>CAVZAL010000020.1:0-270386 GCA_963773245.1 uncultured Pseudomonadota bacterium | reverse complement strand
GCCAGAAAGGACTGGATTTCCAGCGCGAAGAGAGCGTGAGTGTCCTTGCGGGCGAGCGGCGTGTTTGGCGCCAAGCGAGCCTGAAGCCCCGGCGAGGTGCGCCGATCCGGGGCTCGCGTCAGTGAGGGGCCGAGGTTGGCTCGGTCCCCGATGACGCGAGAGGTTCTGCAATGCTCAACAAGATGTCTGAGGCGCAGCGGTCGATGCTGCAGGCGGCGGCGAAGCGCGAAGATCGCCTTGTGACGCCGCCGGCAAATGCGCGGGCGGCCGCCGTCAAGACCCTCGCCGGCAAGTTGATCGACGCTGGTTGGGTCAAGGAAATCAAGGCTCGCAACGGCGCGCCGGTCTGGCGCAAGGATGCGGCCAGCGGCGAGACCTACGCGCTCAAGCTGACCGCGAAGGGCCTGAAGGCGGCAACCGCAATGATCGAGGCGGCTGACGGTGAAAGCGCGCCGTCGGCTCACGCCCGCCGAGAAGAAGGCAGGGGCGCCGGCGCGCGTCGCGGCGCCCTTCGCTGGAGAGCCGGCGCCGGCGCCTGACGGCTTGCGCAGCGAGGCCTCATCGACGTCAACCCGCGCGCCGCGTGCCGACCTCAAAGCTTGGGCGCGTCCTCGATATGCTCGCGGCCGACGCCGGCGCCACGATCGGCGAGCTGACGGCGGCGACCGGCTGGCTCGAGCATACGACGCGAGCCGCCCTGACCGGGTTGCGACATCGGGGTTATGAGCTGAGCCTCACGCGGAAGGAGCGCGACGGCGCTTCGGTCTACCGAATCGTCGCCCGCGGCGAAGAGGCCGCGCAATGACCGCCGTTGAGTCAACGCCTGACGCGGCGCCGGGCGTCGGTCCGGCGCCTCGCCGACGCCGAGGCGACGGCGACGTCATCAGCCGCCCCGTCCCTGCAGTCGCGCCTCGAGCGACTGCAGGAGCTCGACGGCTCGGCGTTGCGCGAGGAATGGCGGCGGCTCTTTCGCTCCGAGCCGCCGCGCATCAGCCGCGATTTGCTCGTGCGCGCCCTGGCGTATCGCCTGCAGGAACTCGAATTCGGCGGCTTACCGAAATGGGCGCGGCAGAAGTCTCGCGGGGTCGGCGGCCGCCGCCGATCCCGCCGAAGCAGGCGGCGCGCCGACGCCGAAGCCGGCGCTGCCGCACCTGAAACCTGGCGCGCGGCTCGTCCGGGAATGGCATGGCCGAACCCATGCGGTCATCGTTCTCGACGACGCCTTCGAGTTCGAGGGAAGGCGTTATCGCTCCCTGACCCAGATCGCGTGCGAGATCACCGGCGCGCATTGGTCGGGCCCGAGGTTCTTCGGACTGGTGAAGCGAAAAATGGGGGCCGAATTGGACCCCGCGCCCGCGCTTCAGAATGATCCGGAAGAGTCCGGCGGTCTCGCGGCGCTGGCTCAGGGCGCGTCGGCGATTGAAGCTCGGAACGGCGTCGCTGGCGCTGAATCCGCCGACGCTCGCCGCCCCAAACAACCGGCAAGGGAGAGCGCCCATGGCTGAGCGGAAAGGTGGCGCCGAGCGCGGGCGGTCCGCCGCGAAGGACGCCTCGCAGAGTGCGCGCCTCGGCCGCGTCCGCTGCGCGATCTACACGCGCAAGTCTTCCGAGGAAGGGCTCGAGCAGGAGTTCAACTCCCTCGACGCCCAGCGAGAGGCCTGCGAAGCCTATGTCCGCAGCCAGAAGCACGAGGGCTGGCAGGCCCTGCCGACGCTCTACGACGACCCCGGCTATTCCGGCGGCAATATGGAGCGGCCGGCGCTGAAGCGCCTGCTCGCCGATATCGCGGCCAAGCGGATCGACGTCGTGGTGGTCTACAAGGTCGACCGCCTGACCCGCTCGCTCGCCGACTTCGCCAAGATCGTCGAGATCTTCGACGCGAGCAACGTTTCGTTCGTATCGATCACGCAGGCCTTCAACACCACGACCAGCATGGGGCGTCTGACCCTCAACGTGCTGCTGTCCTTCGCCCAGTTCGAGCGCGAGGTCACAGGCGAGCGCATCCGCGACAAGATCGCCGCCTCGAAGAAGAAGGGGCTGTGGATGGGCGGCCAGCCCGCGCTCGGCTACGACGTCAAGGACCGAAAACTCGTCGTCAACGAGGCGGAGGCCGAGACGGTTCGGGCGATCTTCCGCCGCTACCTCGACTTCGGCTCGGTTCGCGAATTGAAGGCCGCGCTCGACGCGGAGGGCGCAGTCAGCAAGCATCGCATTGGCGGCGGATGGGAGCGCCTATGGCGGCCAAGCCTTCTCGCGCGGCGCGCTGTACCAGATGTTGCAGAACCGGGTCTATCGCGGCGAGATCGTTCACAAGGGCGCCGCCTATCCCGGCGAGCATCCGGCGATCGTCGACGAGGAGCTCTGGCGGCAGGTGCAGGAAAAGCTCGAAGCCAACGGCGTCGAGCGGACGGGCGCGCGCGACAGAGCGAAGCTCGCCTATCTGCTCGCCGGCGTCCTGTTCGACGCCGAGGGCGAAGCCATGACGCCGACCCATGCCGTCAAGAAGGGCGTGCGCTATCGTTACTATGTCTCGCGCCGGTTGATCACGGACGTCAAGGCGAGCGGGCAACGCGATCCGGGGCGGCGCGAGTCAGGGCAGCGCCTGCCGGCGGGCGACCTTGAGCGCCTGGTGATCGACCGCATCAGGACCTTCTTCGCCGATGCCGACGCCGTCACGCAGGCGTCTGCCGCCGCGACGCCGCAACGCGCCGAGCGTCAAGCGCGCGCTCGGCGCAGCGGCGGAGTTCGTACGAGGCATCGCAGCGGAGGATGCGGGCAAGACTTTCGAACTCCTTCGACCGCTGATCGCTCGCGCGCAAGTCCATCCCGACCGCATCGACATCGAACTTGCGGCGGATCGGGTCACGGACGTGCTGCTCGGCGGCGGAGGTCCGATCGGGGACGATCTCGGTGCGAGACACGAGGCCGATCCCGAAGCCGAAGCCGCAGCAGGTGACGATCGCTGCATCCTCCTGACGATTGAGGCCCAGCTCCAGCGCGCGGGCATGGAAATGCGGTTCGTGATCGATGGCGTCGAAATAGGCGCGCCGCCCGACGAAGCGCTCGTCCGCCTTCTGACGCGCGCGCATTCGCTCGCGCGCCGCCTCGCGACGAATTCGAGCGTCACTCTGGAAGAGGCTGGCGCCGCGGAAGACATGGGCGCGCCCTATGCGGCGCGGCTGATGCGGCTGAACTTTCTCGCGCCCGACATCGTTGTGGCGATCCTGAACGGCCGTCAGCCGGCGGCCCTGACTGCGACCAAACTGATCGCCGACACCCGCCTGCCGCTCCGCTTGGACTGAGCAGCGCAAGGCGCTGGGATTCGCCTGAGCCGAAGCTCTCCCCAAGCCAACATTCGCAAGACGATCCAAACGCCGAGGCCGGCCAAGCCACCGCCTCGACCTTTGTTATGGCGTGGTACGAGCTTATGGCGCCGTACGAGACGGTCCCCGTTGGTCAACCCTGGGACGCAGTCAGAGACGCCCGTACCACCGAAACGCCAAAGGGAGACATAACGCCCTGAAATGCTGAGAAAATCGCCTTTTTCGGTCTCTGCCGTACCCGCCTTTCGAATCCTGCCCGCAAGCCTTTGAAAAATCGACCAGAGTGTGGTTGATCAGACGATAAAAACGCAGTCATATCAATGGCTTATTTCGTGGCGGAGAGGGAGGGATTCGAACCCCCGGTACGCTTGCGCGTACTCCGCATTTCGAGTGCGGCGCGATCGACCACTCTGCCACCTCTCCGCGGCCAGGACGCTCGAAACCGCGCGCCCTACGGTCGACGCGCCGTTACCATGGGCGTAACCCAGAACGCAAGACCAGGGCTTCGGTCTCCCAGGGCAATCGGGTGAAGGAGTGCGTGACAAAGGGTGAGATGCTAAATCTGTCGAAATCCTCTGATTCGCGGGAAGGGGATTCTGATGGACGCCTTGGCCGAGAATTTCGCTGCGGTGGCGGAAACGACGTGTTTCTTGCAATACTTCAAAGACATGCCGGACCACCGCCAGCCCGGAAAGGTGATTTATCCGCTCGACGAAATCCTGCTGCTCTGCCTTCTGGCGGTGCTGGCCGGAAGCGAGGCGTTCGCCGAGATCGCGCGGTTCGGCGAAAAGAAGCTCGCGCTGTTGCGCCGCTTCCGGCCGTTCAAGGATGGGTACGCCGGCCCATGATCACCTGGGCGATATTTTCGCCACCCTCGACGCCGAGGCGTTCCGTCGCTGTTTCGTGAGCTTGGGCGGCGGCCATGACGAAGACCCCCGCCGAGGTGATCGCCATCGACGGCAAGACCTCGCGCCGCGCCTATCGGAAGAAGGGGTCGAAGGAGCCGCATCCACATCGTGTCGGCCTTCGCCGCGCGCCAGCGTCTGGTCATGGGGCAAATCGCGGTGGGGGACAAATCCAACGAGATCGTCGCCATTCCCGCCCTGCTCGACATGATGGCGATCGAGGGCGCGGTCGTGACCATCGACGCCATGGGATGTCAACGCGCCATCGCCGAAAAGATCCTCGCCAAGAAAGCCGACTACATCATCGCGCTCAAAGGCAATCAGGGCGACGTTGCACGAGGACGTCGAAACTCCTCGCCGCCGAGCAGAAAGCCAAAGCTTTCAAAGACGTTGCGGTCAGTCGACACGAAACCGTCGATGGCGACCACGGACGCATCGAAACCCGTTCCTACACCGCTTTCCACGACGTGGAATGGCTGCGCGAACGCCACGATTGGCCCGGCCTGAACGGGTTCGTCATGGTTGAGAGCCAACGCGAGATCGACGGAAAAATCTCGCGGGAAACCCGCTTCTACATCACGTCTTTGACCCTGCTCGCCAACCTGATCGGACCTATGATCCGCAATCACTGGGCGATCGAAAACAGCCTGCATTGGGTGATGGACATGCTCTTTCGCGACGACGAATGCCGCGTGCGCACCGACAACGCGCCACAAAACTTCGCCACGCCGAAACACATGGCCAACAACCTCATCAGAAAGGCGCCGGGCAGGACTCCCAGCGCCTCAAACGAAAAACCCTGCGGGCCTGCGCCGATGACCGAATTCCTAGTCCAGCCTCTTCGCCACGTATAATTCGACTTCACCCGGATTCCCCTGCTTCGGTCTCGCGACCGGCCGGCGAACGCTTGCACCGCTTCGAGGCCCCGCCGCGCCGCACGCCGTCCCCCGACCGGCTTGCTCCATTGGCGGCGGGCAGTCCGCAGGGACGAATTCGCGCCCATGACCGGCGTGACGCGCTTCTGCGCCCGGCCGGTCGGCGCCGCCGGAGCGCACGGGAAACTCGACGTGGTCCCTGCCGCCATCCGTGCTCGAAACGGCCAGCCCGGACAAGAGGCGAAGGGCTGGCGACCGAAGTTTGGACCCTCTACGGTCGACTTCCGTCGACCCGAGATCGCCGCGGCGCGCTCCGAACCCGAAAATCGAGAGCCACGGCGAGGGGCTTGCTCGAAACGCCGCGACCCGCGTCTGGCGGAGCGACGCGCCGCGTCCTTCTTCAAGCCGCCGATCGAGGGCGTCGTCGCCGTCTTTCGTTCGTGCGCACCGCGAAGGCGGCGTCGCCGCCGAAAAGGTCGGTTCGTCGCTCAAAGGCCGCTCTCGATCCGCTTGCTGCCCGAAATCCCCGTCCCGCTCGGACGTTCGAGCCTCCAAGCGTGACCGCGAACGCGCCCCGAGCCGCTTTCGCAGGACATGCGCGGAAGTCGAGATCCGTAGCAAACATTAAGGACGCCGCGCCAAATATATTTGTCTCGCGCGCGCCTGCGAGGTCTCCGCGATCGCGCATGCGGATGGATGTTTGTTTGCTCATGTCAAGGGAGATCAACCCTGCATGCGCTCTTGTCCTCCATCGCGGCGGCGACCTTGCTTGGCGGCGTTTCGACGGCGCTGGCGGCCACGGCTTCGGGCGCGACCGAGAGCCTCGTCGCGAGCAAACATATGGTCACGCTGGACAACGGCTCGATCCATATGGCGCCGAAGAGCATGAAGTCGTCCGATTTCAAGGCAGGAGAGAAGATCTCGATCAACTATACGAAGTCAGGCGAGAAGAGGGGTATCACGTCGATGAAGCCCGCGAGCTGAGCCCTTTACCCGGGTCGTCGCCCCCGCAGCGGCGGGCGCCGGCGCCGAAGGGCGCGGGCTATGCGCCTTGTCTCGCGCCACTTCGCGCCGTCGTGCGTCGGATCGTAGAAATTCGACTCGTTGCGGCGCCGGTTCCGGTGTCGGCGATGCGTCGCTAAGGCCTTTCGATCTCACAAGAAGACAGACACGAAGCTCTTGTCAGCGCCGCCACGAATCTGCCGGCTTTCGCCGGTCATGGCGATTGCGACGGCGCGCCGAATCGCAAAACGCGGCGATGACGTCAAATGTTGGCTCCGACTACTCTTCGCGTCGCGCCGATGCTTTCTTCTCGGGACGCGCTCTTCGGGTCTGAGCCTATGGGAGGCCAGCTTCATGCCGCTGCTGAGAAATCTGTGCGGGCCGCATCGCTTGGTCCGTCACGAGATCGAGGGACGGGGTATCGCGGATCGCGCAGAAGGCGGCGGGCCCGCCGGGAAGACCATATCTCCCCGGCAAGTCCCTTGCGAGCCCGTCATCGCAGGCATAGCCCGCGGGGCCATGCGACAGATCCGCCTTTGCGCCGAGATACATCGATAGGCGCGTCGGCCGAAATCCCCGAGCGAGAAGCGCCGCCGCTCCTCGCCTGCGCGCGAATGGCTCGCCATGGCGGCCGCGAGTCGCTATTTTGCCGGCCAAAGGTTCCGTTCGTACGTCGAGGCGTCCATGGATAAACAGCAGAAGTGGCACGCGTGGTACATCGTCGCCGCGGTCATCGGGGTCGCCCTGCTCGCGCAATTGTTGAGCCTCGGCCGGCACGTCGTCACCATCCCCTACAGCCAGTTTCTCAGCGATCTGAAGAGCGACAAGATCGACGAGGTCCGCGTCTCCGGCGACTATGTCGACGGGCAGTGGAAGGAGCGCGCAGAAGGACGGCGTCAAGCGCTTCGTCACTACGCGCGTCGCGCCCGAGCTCGCTGCTGAGCTCGAGAAAAATCACGTCAAGTTCAGCGGGCAGGCGGAGAACACCCTTTTCGCCACGCTGCTGTCCTACATCCTGCCGACCCTGCTGTTCTTCGGCATCTGGTATTTCTGGTTCCGGAATTTCGCGCAAGGGCAGGCCGGGGCCGGCGGGCTGATGTCGATCGGCCGCAGCAAGGCGAAAGTCTATGTCGAGACCGACACCAAGGTGACCTTCGCCGACGTCGCCGGCGTCGACGAGGCCAAGGACGAGTTGCGCGAGGTCGTCGAGTTCCTCAAACATCCCGAGCAATACGGCCGGCTTGGCGCGCGCATGCCGAAGGGCATTTTGCTGGTCGGCCCGCCGGGCACGGGCAAGACGCTGCTGGCGCGCGCGGTCGCCGGCGAGGCCGGGGTTCCCTTCTTCTCGATCAACGGCTCGGAATTCGTCGAAATGTTCGTGGGCGTCGGGGCCGCGCGGGTGCGCGACCTGTTCGTGCAGGCGCGCGAGAAGGCGCCGGCGATCATCTTCATCGACGAACTCGACGCGATGGGGCGGGTGCGCGGCGCCTATCCCTTCGGCGGCAACGACGAGAAGGAGCAGACGCTCAACCAATTGCTGGTGGAGCTCGACGGCTTCGATTCTCGCAGCGGGCTGGTGCTGCTGGCCGCCACCAACCGTCCGGAAATCCTCGATCCCGCGCTGCTGCGCGCCGGCCGCTTCGACCGTCAGGTGCTGGTCGACCGGCCCGACAAGATCGGACGCATTGAGGTCCTGTCTCTCTATCTGAAGAAGCACAAGGTCGGCGCGGACGTCTCGGCCGAGAAGATCGCGGCGCTGACGCCCGGCTTCACCGGCGCCGATCTCGCCAATCTCGTCAACGAGGCCGCGCTCGTCGCCACGCGCCGCAACGCCGGCGAGATCGCGATGAGCGATTTCACCGAGGCCGTGGAGCGCATCGTCGCGGGCCTCGAAAAGCGCAAGCGCGTGCTAAGTCCGAAGGAGCGGCGGGTGGTGGCCTACCACGAGATGGGCCATGCGCTGGCGGCGATGTCGTTGCCGAACGCCGACCCCGTTCACAAGATTTCGATCATTCCGCGCGGCGTCGGCGCGCTGGGCTATACGCTGCAACGGCCGACCGAGGATCACTTCGTCATCACGCGCGACGAGCTTCTCGATCGCATGGTCGTGCTGCTCGGCGGCCGCGCCGCCGAATGGCTGGTGTTTCATCACACCTCCACCGGCGCCGCCGACGACCTCGTCAAAGTGACCGATATCGCGCGCGATATGGCGATGCGCTTCGGCATGGACCCTTCACTCGGTCCGGTGTCCTACGAAGGGCCGCCCTCGCCATTCCTCGCCGGTGCGCCGGGGTTCGTCGGCCCGCACGACAAGCGCTACAGCGAAGAGACCGCCCGCGAGATCGACGAGGCGGTGCGCGCCATCGTCGCCGATTGTTTCCAGCGCACGGTCGATCTGCTCACCGCGCGCCGCGCCGTTCTGGAGCGTGGCGCGCAAATGCTGCTGGAGCGCGAGACGTTGGACGAGGAGACGCTGAAGCAGCTGCGCGCCGAGGTTGAGCCCGTCGCCCCGGCGCCGAGGAAGGCCGAGGTCGCGCAGGGCTGAGGCGCGTCGACGTCGAATTCGCGCCCGCCGAGCGCCGCTGCGAGCGCCTCCGGGGTCCAGCGGTCCCTCCGCTGCCCTCTCCAGCCTCGCTCGTCGGGCGCAAGACCGAGGGTGAAGCAATCCGTGGCGCGAGAGGGCGGCGAGGCGTCTTGACGCTCGGCGCCGCGGGGACGCCCCTCACCCTGACCTCCACAAGGAGGGAGAGGGAAAGCAAGCCCGGCCCACTTCCGCTTTCCGCCATCGGGAAGGGGGCCGTCAGCGCCTTCCGTAAAGCGCCGCCAGGGCGGCCTTGTTCGCCGGCGAAACGCCCAGTTCGGTGATGATCCCGCTGACGAGTTCGGCCGGCGTCACGTCGAAGGCGGGATTGGCCGCGCGCGTCCCCGGCGGCGCGATCTCGACCTCGGCGACCCGCCCGTCGGCGAGCCGGCCCCACATATGCGTCACCTCCCGGGCGTTGCGCTCCTCGATCTCGATCTCGCGGCCGTCGTCGATCGTCCAGTCGATCGTCGTCCCCGGAGCGGCGACGTAAAACGGCACGCCGTTGGCCCGCGCCGCGAGAGCCTTGAGGTAAGTCCCGATCTTGTTGGCGGCGTCGCCGCGCGCGGTCACCCGGTCGGCGCCGACGATGCACAGATCCACCTTGCCGTGCTGCATGAGATGCCCGCCGGCGTTGTCGGCGATCAGCGTGAACGGCACGCCGTGCTGGCCGAGCTCGAAGGCTGTCAGCGAAGCGCCCTGGTTGCGCGGCCGCGTCTCGTCGACGAAGACGTGCACGGGCACGCCGCGGTCGTGGGCGAGATAGATCGGCGCCGTCGCGGTGCCCCAGTCGACGGTGGCGAGCCAGCCGGCGTTGCAATGGGTCAGCACATTGACCGGGCGCCCTGACGCCTTGTGCGCCGCCTCGATCAGCCTGAAGCCGGCCTCGCCAATGGCGAGGTTGAGCCTGACGTCCTCCTCGCAGATCTCGTCAGCCCGCTGGAACGCCGCCGCGCCGCGCTCCCGCGGCGGCAGCGGCGCCACGACCGCGCGCACGTCGTCGAGCGCATGCTTGAGGTTGACGGCGGTCGGGCGGCTTTCGAGCAGCGACCGGTAGGCGGCCTCCAGGCTGGCGTCGTCGCCGCCCTTGGTCAGGGCGATGGCCAGGCCATAGGCCGCCGAGGCGCCGATCAGCGGGGCGCCGCGCACCACCATCGTCTTGATCGCCTCGACCGCGCCTTCCAGGGAGTCGAGGCGACGGAACGTTACCTCGTGCGGCAGGCGGGTCTGGTCGATGGTCTCGGCGGCGGCGGGGCCGGCGCGCCAGATCGTGCGATAGGCCTTACCGTCGATTTTCATGGCGCCTCCCGTTGCGTTCCGCGGCGCCGATCCCTTTAGGCAGTTTCGCCCCAGGTCACAATGATGATACGAGCTTAAAGGTCCGAATGTATGAGTCTTGCTACGCTCCGAGCGGACGAAGAAGGGGATTCGGAATGGATATGGTCACGTCTGCGCAAGAGGGCGCCGCAGCCGAGGAAGTGCGCGCCTACACGGCCGAAGAGCTGAAGGCGGCGGTGCTGGCCAAGCTCAAGTTCACCGTCGGCAAGGATCCGGTGGCCGCCAGCCAGCGCGACTGGTTCCTCTCCGTCGCCGCCGCCACCCGCGACATCGTGGTCGATCGCTGGATCGCCTCCACCAACCGCTCCTACCGGGAGAAGCGCAAGCGCGTCTATTACCTCAGTCTCGAATTCCTCATTGGCCGCATGTTGTTCGACGCGATGACCAATATCGGCGTCGTCGAGCCGATGACCACCGCGATGGCGCAGCTTGGCGTCGATCTCAACTCGCTGCGCCGCATCGAGTCGGACGCGGCGCTCGGCAACGGCGGCCTCGGGCGTCTGGCGGCCTGCTTCATGGATTCGATGGCGACCCTGTCGATCGCCGCCCACGGCTACGGCATCCGCTACGACAATGGCCTGTTCCGGCAGATCATCCGCAACGGCTGGCAGCAGGAGGCGCCGGAGGACTGGCTCTCGCACGGCAATCCCTGGGAGTTCGAACGCGCCGAGGTCAATTACGCCATCGGCTTCGGCGGCTGGGTCGAGGCGGTGCAGGGCGAGCGGCGGCGAGACGGTTCAGGTCTGGCGTCCCGGCGAGCGGGTCGAGGCGATCGGCTTCGACACCCCGATCGTCGGCTGGCGCGGCCGTCACGTCAACACGCTGCGCCTGTGGTCGGCGCGGGCGCCCGATCCGCTGAAGCTCGACGCCTTCAACGCCGGCGACTACATCGGCGCGCTGTCGGACACCGTGCGCGCCGAGTCGATCTCGAAGGTGCTCTACCCCTCCGACGCGACGCCGGCGGGCCAGGAATTGCGGCTGCGCCAGGAATATTTCTTCGCCTCCGCCTCGCTGCTCGATCTGGTGCGCCGCCACGTCAAGGTCTTCAGGGACGTGCGCACGCTTGGGGACCACGTCGCGGTGCAGCTCAACGACACCCATCCCTCCATCGCAGTCGCCGAGCTCATGCGCATCCTGCTCGATCTCAACGGCCTGCCGTGGGAGGAGGCGTGGGGGATCACGCGCTCGGTATTCTCCTACACCAACCACACGTTGCTGCCGGAGGCCCTCGAAAGCTGGCCGGTCGGCCTGATGGAGCGGCTGCTGCCGCGCCATATGCAGATCATCTATCTCATCAACGCCATGCATCTCGACGGCGCCCGCAAGCAGGGCATGACCGACCCCGGTTTCATGGCTTCGATCTCGCTGATCGACGAGCACGGGGGCCGGCGCGTGCGCATGGGGTCGCTCGCCTTCGTCGGCTCCCACAAAATCAACGGCGTCTCGGCGCTGCACACCAATCTGATGAAGAAGACGGTGTTTCACGACCTCAACCTCGTCTATCCCGGCCGCATCGTCAACAAGACCAACGGCATCACGTTCCGCCGCTGGCTGATGGAGTGCAACCCGAGGCTCGCCGGCATCATCCGCGCCGCCGTCGGCGAGAAGGGCCTTCACGACGCCGAGACTTTGCGCGAGCTCGCGCGATACGCCGACGACGCCTCGATGCAGGAGCAGATCGGGCTCGCCCGCCGCGCCAACAAGATCGCGCTCGGCCAGCTCGCCGCCGAGGCGCTCAACCAGCGCCTCGACCCGGACGCGATGTTCGACGTGCAGATCAAGCGCATCCACGAATACAAGCGGCAGCTGCTCAATATTCTGGAGACGATCGCCCGCTACAACGAAATCCGCGCCAATCCGACGATAGACTTCGCCCCGCGCGTGAAGATCTTCGCCGGCAAGGCGGCGGCGAGCTACACCCAGGCCAAGCTCATCATCAAGCTCGCCATCGACGTCGCCCGCGCCGTCAACGCCGATCCGACGGTGCGCGGCCTGCTCAAGGTCGTGTTCCTGCCCAATTACAACGTAAGCCTGGCCGAGACGATCATCCCCGCCGTCGACCTTTCCGAGCAGATCTCGACCGCCGGCATGGAGGCCTCGGGAACCGGCAACATGAAAATGGCGTTGAACGGGGCGCTGACGGTCGGCACGCTCGACGGCGCCAATGTCGAGCTGAAGGATCTGGTGGGAGACGACAACATCTTCATCTTCGGCCTGACCGCGCATGAAGTGGAGGCCGCGCGCGCCAAGGGGATCGACTCGACCGCCCTATATCGACGCCTCCCCCGTGCTGCGCGACGTGCTCGACGCCATCGGCTCCGGCGTGTTCTCCGCCGACGACCGCGGCCGCTACCACGGGCTCGTCGAGACCCTGCGTCATCACGATTATTTCATGGTGTGCGCCGATTTTGACGCCTACTGGGCTACGCAACAGAAGATTGACGTGGCTTGGCGGAACCGCAAAGCTTGGCTACGATCGAGCATATTGAACACGGCCAATACGGGGTGGTTCTCGTCGGACCGCACCATCAGCGAATACGCCGACGACATCTGGAAGGCGCCGTATAAGCGCCTCGCCTGAGGGGGGAAACGGCATTGAGCGAAACCTGGCGCGCAGACGAAGCCGACATCGACGCCCTCGCGGCCGCGCGCCATTCGGACCCGTTCTCCTTCATGGGTCCGCACCTGACGCCGGAGGGCTGGGCGATCCGCGCCTTCGCCCCCGACGCGATCTCGGTCAGCGCGGTCACCCGAGGCGGCGCGGCGATCATCGATCTCGAACGGCGCAAGGACGATTTCTTCGAGGGGTTGTGCCCCAAGGGCTCCGACCGGCCGACCTACCGGCTGGAGGTTAAGCGCACGGGCGGCGTCTCTTCCTACGAGGACGCTTACGCTTTCGGCCCGGCGCTGGGACCGGTCGACGACCACCTGATGATCGAAGGCACGCACCGCGAGCTCTACAAGCGCCTGGGCGCGCAGATCACCACGCACGAGGGCGCCGGCGGAGTCCTGTTCGCGCTGTGGGCGCCCAACGCCCGCCGCGTCTCCGTCGTCGGCGATTTCAACGACTGGGACGGTCGCCGCTGCCAGATGCGCAAGCGCTTCGACAGCGGCCTGTGGGAGATATTCATTCCCCATCTCGGCGCGGGTACGGTCTACAAATATGAGGTCGTCTCGGCCGCCGGCGAGTTGCAGCCGCTGAAGGCCGACCCCTTCGGCTTCGAAGCCGAACTGCGCCCGTCCACGGCCTCGATCGTCGCCTACACCTCTGATTTCGAGTGGACCGACGACGCCTACATGAAGGCGCGCGGGCAGGGGGAATGGCGCCGCAAGCCCATGTCGATCTACGAATGCCACCTCGGCTCCTGGCGGCGCGGCGAGAACGGGCGCTGGCTCACCTATGACGAGCTCGCCGATACGCTGATCCCCTATGTCGCCGAGCTCGGCTACACCCACATCGAGTTCATGCCGGTGAACGAGCATCCGCTCGACGTCTCCTGGGGCTATCAGCCGATTGGCCTGTTCGCGCCGACCAAGCGCTTTGGCTCGCCCGAGGGATTCGCGCGGCTCGTCGACAAGGCGCATGCGGCGGGCGTGGGCGTCATCCTCGATTGGGTGCCCGCGCATTTCCCGACCGACGCGCATGGACTGGCCTGGTTCGACGGCGCCGCGCTCTACGAGCACCACGATCCGCGCCGCGGCTTCCATCCCGACTGGAACACCGCGATCTACGATTTCGGCCGCCGCGAGGTCGCCAATTTCCTCAGCGCCAGCGCGCTCTATTGGCTCGACCGCTACCATATCGACGGTCTGCGCGTCGACGCCGTCGCCTCGATGCTCTACCTCGACTATTCCCGCAAAGCCGGGGAGTGGACGCCCAACGCCGACGGCGGCAACGAGAACTACGACGCCATCGGCTTTCTCAAGCGCGTCAACGAATCCGTCTATGGCCTGTTTCCCGGCGCCTTCATGATCGCGGAGGAATCCACCGCCTTCGCCGGCGTCACCAAGCCGACGAACTACAACGGCCTCGGCTTCGGCTTCAAATGGAACATGGGATGGATGCACGACACCCTGGAATATATCTCCAAGGATCCCGTGCACCGGCGCTGGGCGCACGATCAGATAACGTTCAGCATGGTCTATTCCTTCAGCGAGAATTTCGTGCTGGCGCTCTCCCACGACGAGGTCGTCTACGGAAAGCGCTCGATCGTATCGAAGATGCCGGGCGACGAGTGGCAGCGTTTCGCCAACGCGCGGGCCTATTACGGTTTCATGTGGGGCCATCCCGGCAAGAAGCTCCTGTTCATGGGCCAGGAGTTCGGCCAGACCTCGGAATGGGATTGCAACGGCGATCTGCCGTGGTGGCTGCTCGACCATCCCCCGCATCAGGGCCTGAAGCGCCTGATCGGCGATCTCAACGCCTTCTATCGCTCGCGCCCGGCGATGCACGCGCGCGATTGCGAGCCGGAGGGGTTCCGCTGGATCGTCGTGAACGACTACGATCAATCGGTGCTGTCGTTCCTGCGTTTCGGGGCCGCGGGCGATCCGCCGGTGGCGGTGATCTCGAACTTCACCCCCGTCGTGCGCCGCGACTACCGCATCGGTCTGCCGGCGGTCGGGAAATGGGACGAGGCCATCAACACGGACGCGAAGGAATATTGGGGTTCGGGCGTCGGCAATCTCGGCGGCGTCGTCGCCGAAGCGAGGCCCTTGCATGGCCTGCCGGCTTCGGCGTCGCTGACGCTGCCGCCCTTGGCGACGGTGTTTCTGGAATGGCGGGCGGAGGGCGATTGAGCGGGTCGCCCGACCGGGAACCCGGATCGCGGATTTCATCTTCTTTTCGTTATGGACCCGGCGCAAGAAAGAAGCCGGGCAGCGTCGGGAGGTAGGGAGTATGGGTGAAACGAAGCAAGCGGCGCCGACGGCCCCCTTCGCGCGTCATGCCATGGCCTATGTGCTGGCCGGCGGCCGGGGGAGCCGTCTGATGGAGCTCACCGACCGGCGCGCCAAGCCCGCGGTCTATTTCGGCGGCAAGTCGCGCATCATCGATTTCGCGCTGTCGAACGCGCTCAACTCCGGCATCCGCCGCATCGCGGTGGCGACGCAGTACAAGGCGCACAGCCTCATCCGCCACATGCAGCGCGGCTGGAACTTCTTCAGGCCCGAGCGCAACGAGAGCTTCGACGTGCTGCCGGCCTCGCAGCGCGTCTCCGAAACCATGTGGTATCTCGGCACCGCCGACGCGGTCTATCAGAACATCGACATCATCGAGAGCTACGGCCCGCAATACATGGTCATCCTGGCCGGCGACCACGTCTACAAGATGGACTACGAGAAGATGCTGCAACAGCACGTCGAGTCCGGCGCGGACGTAACGGTGGGCTGCCTGGAGGCCTCGCTCGAAGAGGCCACGGGTTTCGGCGTGATGCATGTCGACGAGAACGACCGCATCATCGCCTTCCTGGAGAAGCCGAAGAACCCGCCGCCGATGCCGGGGCGGACCGACGTCGCGCTGTGCAGCATGGGCATCTATGTCTTCGACACGAAATTCCTCATCGAGGAGTTGAGGCGCGACGCCGCCGACCCCAACTCCTCCCACGATTTCGGCAAGGATCTGATCCCTTATCTCGTGAGCAACGGCAAGGCGGTCGCGCATCATTTCGCCCGCTCCTGCGTGCGCTCGCGCGAGGAGGCGCATGTCTACTGGCGCGACGTCGGCACCGTGGACGCCTATTGGCAGGCCAATATCGATCTGACCGAAATCGTGCCGGAGCTCGATCTCTACGATCGCCAGTGGCCGATCTGGACCTTTGCCGAGATCACGCCGCCCGGCAAATTCGTGCATGACATCGACGGGCGGCGCGGCTTTGCGGTGTCGTCGCTGATCTCGGGCGGCTGCATCGTCTCGGGCTCCTCGATCTCGCGCTCGCTTCTGTTCACCGGCTGCCGCGTCCACTCCTATTCGAGCATCAGCGAAGCGGTCATCATGCCCTATGTGCGGATCGGCCAGGGATGCCGGCTCAGCAAAGTGGTCATCGACGCTGGCGTGCAAATTCCCGACGGGCTGGTGGTCGGCGAGGACCCGGAGGCGGACGCGCGCAGTTTCCGCCGCACGGAGAGCGGGGTCGTCGCTCATCACCCAGCCGATGATCGACAAGCTCGGCAACTGATGCTGTCGCGTTCTCTCGATCACGTCCGAAGCCTTCCCGCTCATCAAGACGGGAGGGCTCGCCGACGTCGCCGGCGCGCTGCCGCTCGCGCTGCCGCGCGAGGGCGTGGAGATGCGCACGCTGCTGCCGGGCTATCCCTCGGTGAAGGCCAAGCTGCGAGAAGGCCGAGGCGGTTCACGCCTATCCCGCGCTGATGGGCGGGCCGGCGCGCCTGCTCGCCGCTCGCGCGGCGGGCCTCGATCTCTTCGTGCTCGACGCGCCGCATCTCTACGACCGTCCCGGCAATCCCTATCTCGGGCCCGACGGCCGGGACTGGCCGGACAACGCCTTCCGCTTCGCCGCGCTCGCGCGCGTCGGCGCCGACCTCGCCAAGGGTCTTCTGCCGGCCTATTCCGCCGACGTCGCGCATGCGCACGACTGGCAGGCGGCGCTCGCGCCCGTCTATCTGCACTATGACGGCTCGCCGCGGCCGGGCGACGGTGCTGACGATCCACAACATCGCGTTCCAGGGTCATTATTACGGCGATCTCCTCGGCGCGCTCGGCCTGCCGGCGAGCGCGATGAGCGTGGATGGGCGTCGAATATTTCGGCGGCGATCGGCTTCCTCAAGGGCGGCATCCAGTTCGCCGACAGGATCACGACCGTCTCGCCGACCTATGCGCGCGAGATCCTGACGCCCGAATTCGGCATGGCGCTCGACGGCCTGTTGCGCGCCCGCGCGGCCGACGTCGAGGGCATCGTCAACGGCATCGACGACGAGATCTGGAACCCGGAGACCGACCCGACGCTCGCGCAGACCTTCAGCGCGCTCGAAGATCGAGGACCGCGCCGCCAACCGCAGGGCGCTGCAGGACGAAGTTCGGCATCGCGGCGACGGAGGGCGCGCCGCTGTTCGGCGTCGTCTCGCGGCTGACGAGCCAGAAGGGGCTCGACCTCCTGCTCGCCTGCCTGCCCGGCCTCGTCGCGCGCGGCGGCCAGCTCGCGCTGCTCGGCGCCGGCGAGCCTGCGCTCGAACAGGGCTTTCGCGGCATGGCGGGCGCCTATCCCGATCGCGTCGGCTGCGTCATCGGCTATGACGAGAGGCTCGCCCATCTCATCCAGGCCGGCGTCGATTTCCTCGTCGTGCCCTCGCGCTTCGAGCCCTGCGGCCTGACCCAGCTCTGCGCGCTGCGTTATGGCGCGACGCCGCTGGTGGCGCGCGTCGGCGGCCTCGCCGACACCGTGATCGACGCCAACGAGGCGGCGCTGTCGGCGGGCGTGGCGACCGGCGTGCAATTCTATCCGCCCGAGATCGCCGCGCTCGACCATGCGATCGCGCGCGCCTTCGATCTCTACCGCCGATCCCGCGATCATGCGCCGCCTGCGGCTGAACGGGATGCGCGCCGACGTGTCCTGGCGCATCCCCGCGCAACGCTACGCCGCCCTTTACGCCCGGCTGAGGAGCCCCGCATGACCGACCCCGCCGACCCCAGCCACGTCATCCGGCTGGAGGGCGGCGAAGTCGCCGTCTACGCCCCGCACGCCGCCGCCGCCGCATGTCTGCCTGTTCGACGAGAAGGGCGAGCGCGAGACTCTGCGCATCAAGCTGACGCCGGACGCCGAGGGCTATCATCGCGGCTTCGCGCCGGGGCTCGTCGAGGGCGCGCGCTACGGCCTGCGCGTCGAGGGGCCGTTCGATCCCGCGCACGGCCATCGCTTCGACGCCTCCAAGCTGCTCGTCGATCCCTCGGCCGCCGAGATCGACCGGCCGTTCAAGCTGCATCCGGAGATGTTCGAGCGCGGCGCCGACACGGCCGCCCTCATGCCGAAATGCGTGGTGCGCGCCTCGCCCGGCGGCGAGGTCGGCCACGCTCGCGTCGCCATGGCCGACACGGTCATCTACGAAGTGAACCTGCGCAGCTTCTCGCGGCTGCGCGCGGATATTCCCGAGGCGACGCGCGGCCGCTTCGCGGCGCTCGCCGAGGCGCCGCTCATCAAGCACATCAAGTCGCTCGGCGTGACGACGGTCGAGCTGATGCCCGCCGACGCCTTCGTCGACGAGCGCCACCTGCCGGCGCTCGGGCTCTCCAACGCCTGGGGCTACAATCCCGTGTTCTGGGGCGCGCCCGATCCGCGCCTCGCCCCCGAGGGCTGGCGCGAGGTGCGCCGCGCCGACCGACGCGCTGCACGCCGAGGGGCTCGAGGTCGTGCTCGACGTGGTGCTCAACCACAATGGCGAGAGCGACGAGTTCGGGCCGACGATCTCGTTCCGCGGCCTCGACAACGCCGCCTATTTCCGCCTGCCGCCGGAGGATCTCTCGCGCTACATCAACGACATGGGCTGCGGCAATTGCGTCGCGCTCGACCGGCCGCATCGATCGTGGCGCTGGCGGTCGCGGCGCTGCGGCGCTGGATGGAATGGGGCGGGATCGACGGCTTCCGCTTCGATCTCGCCACCGCGCTCGGGCGCCGCGCCGCCGGCTTCGACGCCCACGCGCCGATGTTCGCCGCGCTTGCCGCCGACCCCGTGCTCGCCAAGGCCAAGCTTATCGCCGAGCCCTGGGACATCGGCCCCGGCGGCTATCGGCTCGGCGCCTTTCCCGATTCCTGGGGCGAATGGAACGATCGCTTCCGCGACGGCGTGCGCCGCTTCTGGCGCGGCGACGCGCTGCATGCGCGGCGAACTTGCGACGCGCCTCGCCGGCTCCCGCGACGTATTCGGCCACGCGCCGGCGCCGACGAAAAGCGTCAATTTCATCGTCGCCCACGACGGCTTCACGCTCGCCGACCTCGTCTCCTACGCCCACAAGCACAACGAGGCCAACGGCGAGGGCAACCGCGACGGCACCAACGAGAACTATTCCTGGAATCACGGCGTCGAGGGCGCACACCGACGATCCCGCCATCCTGGCCGCCCGCGCGCGCGACGAGCGCAATCTGCTGGCGACGCTGTTCTGCGCGCGCGGGGCTGCCGATGTTTCCCGCCGGCGCCGAGATCGGCCACAGCCAGAAGGGCAACAACAACGCCTACGCGCAGGACAACGCGATTTCCTGGCTCGACTGGGCGCAGCGCCGACATGACGCTCTCGGCCTTCGTCGGCCGGCTCGCCGCCGTGCGCGCCGCCCATCCCGCGCTGCGCCGACGCCGCCTGGCTCGACGGCCGGCCGGTCGGCGAGGGCGCGCCGCTCGACGTCGAATGGCGCGACGCCGAGCTGCCGCTGACGTCGACGCCAGCCATTGGGAATCGCCGAACGGCGACGTGCTGACCGCCGTATTCGCGGCCCCGACGCAGACGGGCTTCGACCGCGTGCTCGTCGCCTTCAACCGCGGCGGCGCGGCTTCGCTGCAGGCTGCCGGAGCCGCGGCCGGGCTTCGCCTGGCGCGTGCGGCTCGACACCAGCGACGATTCCCGCGCTCGACGCGCTGACCGAACTCGCCGACCGCACCCCACTGCCGGCGCGCGCGACGCTCATCGTCGCCGAGACGCCGGTCGCCGCCCAGGCCGCGCGCGCTGCCCGACGCGCATGACGTCGAAACGCTCGCCGCCGCCGCGGGCATCGCCGGCGAATGGTGGGACGTCCGGGCGCGCATACGCTGGTCTCGACTTCGACCAAGCTGGCGCTGCTCGATTGCTTCGGCCTGCCCGCGCGCTCCCAGGCGCTCGCGCGCGAGTCGCTCGACAGGCTGATGGAGGAGACGCAGGCCCGGCCGCCTGCCGCCCTCGGTCACCCTTTCGCTCGACGCGCCGCCGCGCGCGCCGTTGCGCAGCGATCCCGACCGGCCGCACGGCCCGATCGAATATCATGTGACGCTGGAGGACGGCTCGACCGTCTCCGGGTCGACGCCCGGCGCCGACGCGCGCCGCCTGACGCTGCCGAACGGGCGCGAGATCGACGAGCGCCATTTCGACCTGCCTGCGCTGCCGATCGGCCGCCACCGGCTCGAAGTCGACGGCGTGACCTGCGCGCTGACCATCGCGCCGCCGGAGGCCTATCGGCCGAAGGCGGTGTGGAAGCGCCGCTTCGGCGTCTCCGCGCAGCTCTACGCGCTGCGGCGCGAGCAGGGCGATCAGGGCATCGGCGATTTCACCGCGCTCGGCGCTCGCCGCCGCCGCGGCGGCCGCGCAGGGCGCCGCCTATTTCGGCGTCAGCCCCATGCACATGCTGTTTCCCGGCGACCGCGGCCGCGCCAGCCCCTATCATCCCTCCGACCGGCGTTTCCTCGATCCCATCCTCATCGACGCGCTGAGCCGCGACGGCCTGCCGACGGACGAGGAATGGCGCGCCGCCGCCGCCACGCTCGGCGAGCGCTTGAGCGCCGTCGCGCAAGCCGTCGACGATCGATTACGAGGCGGTGTGGAGCGTCAAGCGCATCGCGCTGCAATACGCGCTTCGCCGCCTTCCTGCGCGCCCGCGCCGTGCGCCCGCACGATCCGCTGTTCGCCGAGTTCGACGCTTTCGTCGCGGCAGGGGGCGAAAACCTCTTCCGCTTCGCCGTGTTCGAGGCGATCCGTCGCGAGCGCGACGGCCAATATTGGCGCGAATGGCCGGCGGAGCTGCGCGACGCCGATCCGGCCGCGCTCGCCGCCAAGGCGGTCGAGCGCGATTACGACGTTCGCCTCGTCGCAATTCTGCCAGTGGCTCGCCGACCGGCAGCTCGCGCGCGCTGCGGCGCGCGCGCGGGCGCGGGGCTCGATATGGGCCTCTATCGCGATCTCGCCATCGGCTCGGCGCCGGACGGCGCGGAGAGCTGGTCGCGCGCGGCCGAGCTCGGCATCGGCGCCAGGTCGGCGCGCCGCCCGACCCGTTCTCGCAAGCCGGCCAGAACTGGCATCTGCCGCCGCCGGACCCGATCGCCGGCGCGCGCTCCGGCTGGAAGGGTTTCGCGCGACTTGCTCGCCGCCAACATGCGCCATGCCGGCATGCTGCGCATCGACCACGCGATGGGGCTGACGCGGCTGTTCGTCATACCGGAGGGCGCGAAGCCGGCGGAGGGCGCCTATGTCGCCTATCCCTTCGACGAGCTGATCGGCCAGATCGCGCTGGAGAGCCAGCGCAACCGCTGCATGGTGATCGGCGAGGATCTCGGCACCGTGCCCGACGGCTTCCGCGACAAGCTGACGAAGGCCGACATCTCCGGCATGCGCGTGCTCTATTTCGAGCGAAAGGGCACTGCTTTCCTCGATCCGCACGATTACCCCGTCCACACCATCGCCTGCGTGACCACGCACGACCTGCCGACGCTGGCCGGCTGGTGGCAGGCGGCGGACATCGCCGAGCGCATGAGCCTCGGCCAGTACGGCCCCGACCACGCCGTGCGCGCGCTCGCCGAACGGCTCGCCGAGAAAGCGGCGCTCGTGGACGCGCTGATCGCGGCCGGCGCGCTTGGCGAGCGGCCCTCGCTCGACGCGCCGATGGACGATGCGCTGGCGGCCGCGATCCACGCCTGGCTTGCGCGCGCGGGCTCGGCGCTGGCGAGCGTGCAGGTCGACGATCTCGCGGGCGAGACGATGGCGACCAACCTGCCCGGCACCGACCGCGAGCGGCCGAACTGGCGCCATCGCGCGCGGGAGGATGCGGCCAAATTGTTTGACGCTCCTCGCGCGCGCGCGATCCTGGCGGCGTTGGCGTCGGTGCGGCCGCGGCCGGCCTGAGCCGGGGTTGGGGCTTTGTAATCCCGGGAACGCAATTCAGCCGCGCGAGACGAGGCGCGATGCGTCTGCTACAGCGGCGCTCTCGTCGCTCGAGCCGGTCATGCCCCGCCTATCCATCGAAGAGCTTGCTCCCCGCTTTCCCGATTTCCGCGTCGCGGTCGTCGTCGCCGAGGGGCTGAAGATCGGCGGGCGCGACGCGGCGCTGGACGCCGAGATCGCCGAAGCCGAGGCGCGCGCCCGCGCGCGCTGGGCGGGTTTCGAGCTTTCCGCGATTCCCGGCGTCGCGGCCTGGCGCACGGCCTATCGCGCCTTCGGCATCAAGAAAACGAGCTATCGCTCGTCGGTCGAGCGTCTGATGAAGCGGGTGCTGGCGGGAGATTCGTTGCCGCGCGTCAACGCGCTGGTCGATCTCTACAACATGGTCTCGCTCGACGAGGTTCTGTGCCTGGGTTGCGACGATCTCGACCGCGTCGAGGGCGATCTCGCCTTCCGCTTCGCGCGCGAGGACGACACGTTCGTCGACATGGGCGCAGCCGAGGGCGAGGACCCCAACGATCCGCCAAAAGCCGGCGAGGTCGTCTATGCGGACGCGCGCAAGGTTCTGTGCCGGCGCTGGAACTGGCGCCAGGACGCGCGTTCGGCCGTGACGGCGGCGACCCGTCGCGTCGTGCTGACCGCGCAATCGAACGGCTCGGGCGACGTCGAGGCGGCGGGCGCGCGGCTTGTTGCGGCGATCGAGCGGGTTTGCGGGGGACGCGCGAGCCTGCGCGTCGCGGACCGGGGGCGGCCGAGCGTGGCGTGGTGAGGCGGCCGCGCTTTCGCGCTATCTGAACCAAATCCCATCAATTCGCGGCCGGCGCCTGCAAGGGCGCCTCCGGCGCCCGCGCGGCGCGCAGGGCCGCCAGGACGAACGAGACGCTGACCATCAGCGCGACGCCGAGGACTACGCCGGCGAGCCGTTCGAGCACTGGCCAAATATCCAAGACCGGTCCGTTTCCGGTGACCATCGCGGTGATGCAGGCAAGGCCGCCCTGCGTGCCGATGTAGCTCTGCGGCCCGCCGCCGTGATGGAGGCGGGAAAAGTAGAATATGCCCGCAAACAGCGCGATCACGTAAACGCGACCGCGCCGCCCTCTGGGCGAACCGACGGCGCGTTCAGGCGGCGAAAGTGCGTTTTGATCGACAGGCGCTATTGAATCCACTGTCAACTTGCTCTCAAATCAGCTTTGTCTTGTTCTAAGCGCAGGGAGGCTGCGCCTTGGGTTCGAGCACTGACGCCGCTGCCACGCGCACGATGCTTCGCGTCGTTCCGGGGCTGAAATGGCTGCGCAACTACCAAGCGGCGTGGCTGCTCAACGACGTCGCGGCGGGTCTGGTGCTTTCGGCGATGCTGGCGCCGGTCGGCGTCGCTTACGCCGTCGCGTCCGGCCTTCCCGGCGTTTGCGGCCTCTATGCGACGCTCGCGCCGCTCCTCGCCTATGCCGTTTTCGGGCCAAGCCGCATCATGGTGCTCGGGCCGGATTCCGCGTTGGTCGGCGTCATTCTCGGCGTTGTTCCGGCGCTGGCGGCGGGCGATCCCGCATATGCTCTTCGATTGGCCGGCGCGATGGCGATCGTCGCCGGCGCGGTGTGCGTCGCGGCCGGGTTCGCGGGTCTCGGCTTCGTCACCGAGCTTCTGTCGAAACCGATCCGACATGGCTACATCAATGGCATCGCCCTTACCATCGTGATCGCGCAACTGCCCAAGCTGTGCGGCGTCAAGATTGAGGCCGCCGGCCCCATGCGCGAGTTGTGGGCGTTTGCGCAGGCGCTCGCGACGGGCGAGGGCAACGCGGCGACCTTCCTCGTCGGCGCCGGGACATTGCTCGTCGTCGGATTTTTGCGCCGGCGAGCGCGAATTCCCGGCGCCCTGATCGGCGTAGGGGCCGCGACCATCGCCGTCGTCGTCTGGGACCTAGACCGCGCGGGAGTTTCGGTTCTGGGCCCGATACCCGGGGGCTTTCCGAGCTTCGCCATTCCGTTGATCCGGATCGAGGATGTAGCTCCGGTCGTGGCGGGCGGTTGCGCGGCCGCGCTCGTCGCGTTTGCGGATACCAGCGTTCTTTCGCGCGCGCTTGCGGGTCGCGACAAATCCACCGTCGATCCCAATCAGGAAATGATTGCGCTCGGGGCGGCGAACATGGCCACGGGCCTCTTTCAGGGGTTTCCCGTCAGCAGCAGCAGTTCGCGCACGCCTGTCGCGGCGGCGGCGGGCGCGAAGACCCAGATGACTTGCATCGTCGGCGCCGCCATCGTCGGCGTTCTCCTCGTCGTCTCGCCGCGCTGGCTTGAACGGATGCCCGATGCGGCCTTGGCCGCCATCGTCATGCTCTCGGCGGTGGCGCTTGTCGACCTCGCCGAACTCGGCCGATTGTTTCGCATGCAGCCCTGGGAATTCTGGCTTTCGATGGTCTGTTTCGCCGCCGTTGCGGTCTTCGGCGCCGTTCCCGGCATCGGGATCGCCGTGGCGATCGCATTGCTTGAGTTTATTTGGGACGCATGGCGGCCGCATTCGGCGGTGCTCGGACGCGTCGAGGGCGTGCGCGGCTATCACGATATCTCGCGCCATCCGGAGGCGCGGCAGGAGCCGGGGCTTGTGCTGTTCCGCTGGGATGCGCCGCTCTTCTTCGCCAACGCCGAGTTCTTCAAGGAGCGCGCGCTCGCGGCGGTGGAAAGCGCCGCTTCGCCTGTGCGCTGGCTGATCGTCGCGGCCGAACCGGTCACGAGCATCGACGTGACGGCGGCCGACGCGCTCGTCGAACTCGAAGCCGCGCTGAAAGCCGCCGGAGTGAAGCTTGCCTTCGCCGAGATCAAAGGGCCGGTGAAGGACAAATTCAGGCGTTTCGGTCTGATGGATATGATCGGCGAGGCCTTCGTGTTTCCCACGGTCGGCGCGGCGGTCGACGCCTATCACGGGTCAATCCGGGCGACCGCTCAAGAACACGACTGATCCGCCCGGCCTGCAATTGGCCTTGCCGCCCGCTCACCCCCGCCAGGCGAGCTTTTCTCTCAAGCTCACCACCGAGCCGACGATGATGATCGTCGGCCCGCGCAAAGCCGCCGCGAGCGCCTTTTCGGCGAGCGTGGCGAGCGTCCCCGTCACCACCTTCTGCCCGGCGCGCGCGCCGTTGTCGACGATCGCGGCGGGCGTCGCGGGATCGACGCCCTTGGCGATCGCGTCGACGGCGACCGCCTCGATCTCTTTGAGGCCCATGTAGATCGCCACCGTCTGGCCCGGCTTCATCAGCGCCGGCCAGTCGTGGTCGAGCCTCCCGGCGCGCCCCTGCGCGGTGACGAACACGCAAGCCTGCGCATGGTCGCGATGGGTCAGCGGAATGCCCGCGTAGGCCGCGCAGCCGAGCGCGGCGGTTACGCCCGGGCAGACCTCGAACGGCACGCCCTCGCCCGCCAGCGCCTCGATCTCCTCGCCGCCGCGCCCGAACAGGAAGGGATCGCCGCCCTTGAGCCGCAGCACGCGCTTGCCTCGCCTGGCGTGGGCGATCAGCAGCCGGCCGATCTCCTCCTGCGGCACGGCGTGGTGGTCGGCCTGCTTGCCGACATAGATCGCGCTCGGCGTCGGACGGCAGCAGCGCCAGGATCGAGCGGTCGACCAGGCGGTCGTAGAGCACGACCTCGGCGCGCTCGATCAGCGGCTTTCGCCCGGAGGGTCAGCAGGTCCGCCTCGCCGGGCCCCGCGCCGACGAGATAGACTTCGCCCATCGCCGGCGGCGGCAGGACTCGGCGCGCGCCGGAGCCCCTTTGAGGAAATGCTCGCGGTCGCGCGCGGCCCAGAGCGCCCGCGCCTCCGCCAAGGCCTCCTGGGGCGCGGCGCCCATCAGCCCCAGCGCCAGCGCCATCGTGCCGACGATGGCGGCCTCCGCCCGCGCGTCCTCGCGGCCGCGCCAGACTTCGACCAGCGCCTCGACGTCCGGCGGGCCCTCGCGCTCCGGCTGCAGATCCGTCAGCGGCGGCAGGGTGAAGTCGCGGGCGACGCCGTTCTCCGCCGCCGCAATCTCCACCGGCTTCTCCGGCCGGCGCTCGTTTTCGCCGCCGTCGCCGCGAAAGCTCCAGACGCGCGCGTCGCCGAGCGCGCAGCGCCGCGTCGCGATGGATGGGGACGTAGGCCGGGATGAAACGCGGCCTGCAGCGAGGCGTTGGCGCCGAACGGATTGAGGCCGCGCACGACCGTGTTGACCGCCGAGCGCAGGCCCAGCACCGGCTTCAGCCGCATGAGCCGCGCCGAGCGTCGGGCGAGAAGCGGTCGAGCGAGAGATAGGCGAAGCCGCGCTCGGCCAGCTGCGCCTCGGCCTCGGCGAAACCGCGCGCCGGCGGCAGGCCGAGCCGCGGCGAGCGTCTCGCCGGCGTAGAGCCGGCCGGGCGTGACGCCGTCGAGGCCGTGCAGCGCGACGCAATAGCCGGCGCCGGCGAGCCGCAGCGCCGCCAACAGGTGCCAGGGCGCGCGCCGCGCCTTGCCGGCGTAGGCAGGGCCAATCGAGGTCCGGGCGCGGGCCGGCGCGCGCCGGCAGGCGGGCGCGGGCGGCGCGCACGAAGCCGGCGATCTCCGCGCCGGTCTCCTCCTTCATGCGCAGCAGCATGAGGAAGGCGCCGATCTGTTCCGGCAGCGCCTCGCCGTCGAGGATCATCGCCATCGCCTGCTCGGCTTCCTCCGCCGTCAGCGAGCGCGACAGGGTCTTGCCGCGGCCGAGCAGGCGGACGAAGGAAGAGAAGGCGTGCGACGTCATCGAGGGTCTCGCGGGGCTCGCGCCGGGCCAGCCCGTAGGGCGGCGCGGGCCGCCCGCGCAAGTCACGCCGCCGACTGGAACACCGTCAGCCGGTCCGCCGCGCCGCGCAGCACCGCGCGGATCGGCATGTCCTCGACGGGCCCGTCCTCCAGGCGCGCGCGCGAAGACCTCGCGCCTTCTTCGGCCCCTCGATCTGCAAGGCGAGCGCGCGGGCGCGCAGCAGCGCCGCGGCCGGTCAGCGTCAGGCGCGGCTCCAGCCCGTCCGGCGCCGGCATCGGCCGCCACCAGCGCGCGCGCCGCCGGGTCGATGGCCTCGGCGAGGCCCGGCGCGTGCGGGAACCAGGAGGCGGTGTGGCCGTCGTCGCCCATGCCGAGCACGACGAGATCGGCGGGCCAGTGGAGTTGCGCCGTCGCGCGCCGCCGCCGCCGCAAGCTCGCGCTCGGGCGTCAGGCGCGAATCGGCGAGCGGGCAGAACTGCGCCTTGGCCGCCTTGCCTTGCAGCAGCGTCTCGCGCACCAGCCGCGCGTTGGAGCGCGGGCTGTCGTCGGGCACGCGCCGCTCGTCGGCGAGCGTCACGGCGACGCGCGCCCAGTCGAGATCGCGCTGGCCGAAAGCTCGGCGAAATAGCGCTTCGGCGTCGAGCCGCCGGAGACGACCAGTAGCGCCAGACCGCGCGCGGCGATGGCCTCGGCGAGCAGCGCCGCCGTCCAGTCGGCGAAGTCCTTGCGCGAGCGCCTCGCCGTCGGCGAAGGCGCGGCAGAGCGAATGTAGTCTCGATCATGCGTATTCCTCGTTCCAGGTGCGCCCGTCGCGCTCGATGAGCGCGATGGAGGCGGCCGGGCCCCAGGTGCCGGCGGCGTAGGGGCGCGGCGGCTCGCCGCTATGAGCCCAGGCCTCGCGGATCGGATCGACGAAGGCCCAGGCCGCCTCGACCTCGTCGCGGCGCATGAACAGCGAGGCGTTGCCGCGCACCGCGTCCATCAGCAGCCGCTCGTAGGCCTCGGGCGATTTGACGCCGAACGCCTCGGCGAAGCTCATGTCGAGCGGCACGTGCTGGAGCCGCATGCCGCCGGGGCCGGGATCCTTGATCATCAGCCACAGCTTGATGCCCTCGTCCGGCTGGACGCGGATGACGAGGCGATTGGCGGGAATGCCGTCGGCGCCGTGCTCGAAGATCTCGTGCGGCACGCGGCGGAAGCCGACGACGATCTCCGAGAAGCGCTGCGGCAGCCGCTTGCCGGTGCGCAGATAGAACGGCACGCCCGCCCAGCGCCAGTTGGCGACGCCGATCTTCAGCGCGACGAAAGTCTCGGTGTCGCTCTCCGGCTTGCCGATGTCCTCGCAGATAGCTCTCGGCCTGCGCGCCCTCGGCGAAGCCGGCGCGATACTGGCCGCGCACGGTCAGCTGCGCGACATTGCTTTCGTTGATCGGCGTCAGCGACTTCAGCACCTTCAGCTTCTCGTCGCGCAGCGCGTCGGCCTCGAGCGAGGAGGGCGGCTCCATCGCGACCAGACAAAGAAGCTGCAGCATATGGTTCTGCACCATGTCGCGCAGCGCGCCGGATTCGTCGTAATAGGCGCCGCGCCCGCCGACGCCGAGCGTCTCGGCCACGGTGATCTGCACGTGGTCGATATGCGCGCTGTTCCACAGCGGCTCCAGCAGCGCGTTGGCGAAGCGCAGCGCCATCAGGTTCTGCACCGTCTCCTTGCCGAGATAATGGTCGATGCGGAAGATGTTCTTTTCCAGGAACACCGAGCCCAGCGCGTCGTTGATCGCCGCCGCGCTCTGCCCGTCGTGGCCGATCGGCTTCTCGACGATGATGCGCGAGCGCGGCGTGGCCAGTCCCTCCGCGCCGATGCGCTTGGCGATGGGCGCGAACAGATCGGGGCCGGTGGCGAGATAATAGGCGCGCACGCGCTCGTCGCCGTCCATCAGCGTCTTGAACTCGCTCCAGCCCTTCTCGCCGGTCGCGTCGAGCGGCTGGTAGCAGATGCGCGACAGGAATTTCTCGACCGCCTCGCCGCCGTCGGCCTCGCCGAATTTCCTCAGGGCGTCGCGCACGCTGTCCTGAAACTCGGCGCGCGTCATCTCGCGGCGCGAGACGCCGATGATGCGCGTCGGGTCGGTGAGCTGGTCGACCTTCTCGCGGTGATAGAGCGCCGGAAACAACTTGCGGTAGGCGAGGTCGCCGGTGCCGCCGAAAACGACGAGGTCGAAGGGATCGACCTTGATGATCTTGGGAGCCATGTTCACCTCGTTGCACGCCGCCGCGCGCCGGCCTTCGCCGCGCCCGCGCGAAAAATCAACCCTCCGCCGCCGCCTCCTTGAACAACACGTCGCGATCCCGTGCGAAATGCTTGATCAGCGGCAACGCCGCGCCGCCGATCGCGCGCGCGTCAGGCACCGACCGCGCCCGGCAGGACGCGCACGTCGGACAAGCCCCGCCGGTCGAGCTTTTCGAGCTCCGCCGCCGTCAAGAGGCAGATCGTCTGGCGCACGGAAGCCGGCATCGCCCCGTCGATGACGATCGCGCCGACGTCGATCACCGAGATCGCCGAAACGACCGCGTAGGCCAGCGCCCGGGCCGCCTCGTCGAGCCATTCCTTCAGCGGCTCGCCGAATTCCGCCCAGGCCTCGGGCGTAAGCCAGATCGAGGAGGGATCGGCCCCGGCGCGCTCGACGCGCCGCTCCAGTTGATAGATCGAGGCGAGATGGATGAGCTGCGTCACGCCATCGGGGCTCGGCGCCGGCATGGAGCCGACCGCCGCCGCATTGCCGGTGCGGCCGAAATAGAGCGAGCCGTTGAGGACCAGACCGCCGCCGAGGAACTCGCCGAGGAAGAAATAGAGGAAGTCGCGCTCGCGCCAGGCGTCGCCGAAATAATATTCGGCCGCGCAGGCCGAGGTCGCGTCGTTGCAGACGGTGACGGAAAGGCCGCAGAGCCTGCCGATCTCCTCGCCGATGTCGATCGAGCGCCAGCCGTCCATGGCGCCGGCCGGCGCGCCGATCTCGTCCGACCAGCTCCATAGCTGAAACGGCTGCGCGACGCCGAGGCCGACGAGCCGGGAGCTCTGGCGCGCGTCGAGCCGCGCGGTCAGATCGGGCAGCGCGCGCTGCGGAGAACCCCAGCACCGTCCTCCGGCGTCGGATAGGGATAATCCACGCGGGCGCGATGGCGGATCGCGCCGGCGAAATCGACCAGCACGAGTTCGGTCGAACGCCGGCCGATCTTGAGCCCGAAGGAGAAGGCGCCTTCCGGGTCGATCGACACCGGCACCGTCGGCTGGCCGACGCGGCCGCGCAACGGCGCCTCGCGCCTGAGCAGCCCCTCGGCGCCGAGGCGGTTCATGATCGTCGAGGTCGACTGGACCGAAAGGCCGGTCATGCGCGCCACTTCGATCTTGGAGAGCTGGCCGAAGCGGCGCACGAGCGACAGCACGAGGCGCTCGTTGTAGAGGCGCACGCCCGATTGATCGGCCCCGCTCGAGCGGCAAGCCCGCGCCCTGGCTGATGTCCGCCGGTTCCGGCATCACTGTCCCCGGGCCCTCCGTCGACGCGACGGGAGCTTTCGCCGAGAGACTCCCGTTGTTTCGTCGTCATTGGCCCCGGATTTTGGAGGGGAGGGGCGCGAATGTCAAGAATAATTAAATCGCATTGAATTATCCTTGACAAATGCTGCGGAGTTTGGCCCTATGCATGCGCGACGGCGCGATCGTGGCCGCTTCCACGCCCTGGACGCTTCCACGACGCGCTTCAAGACAACAGCGCGTCAAGCGTCGCCGCTCAAACGAACTCATCCGGGAGGAAGTCATGTCCAGGAAATTCGGTGTTCTCTCCACTGTCGCCGTCGCGGCGCTGGCGCTCGCCCTTTCGAGCGTCCCGTCGATGGCCGGCGATATCGTCGGACTTGTGACCAAGACCAACACGAATCCCTTCTTTGTCAAGATGAAGCAGGGCTTCGAGGCCAAGGCCAAGGAGCTCGGGCTTACCCCGCAGGCCTACGCCGGCAAGTTCGACGGCGACAATGACGGCGAAGTGCGCGCGATCGAGCAGCTGATCGCCGCCGGCGCCAAGGGCATCCTGCTGGTGCCAAGCGACTCCACCGCCATCGTGCCGACGGTCAAGAAGGCGCGCGCCGCCGGCGTGCTCGTCATCACGCTCGACACCCCGCTCGATCCCGAGCGACGCGGCCGACGCCAATTTCGCCACCGACAATTTCAAGGCCGGCGAACTGATCGGCCAGTGGGCGAAGGCGACGCTCGGCGACAAGGCGGCGACCGCCAAGATCGCGACGCTCGACCTCACCTCCAACCAGCCGACCGTCGACTATCTCCGTCACAACGGCTTCCTCACCGGCTTCGGCATCAAGGTCAAGGATCCCGAAGCACTATCGCGATGAGCGACAGCCCGCAGATCGTCGGCTCCGACGTGACGCCAGGGCTCGACCGAGGGCGGCCGCAAGGCGATGGAGAACATCCTGCAGAAGGCCGACCACATCGACCTCGTCTACGCCATCAACGAGCCGGCCGCTTACGGCGGCTACGCCGCGCTGAAGGCGGCAGGCAAGGAGAAGGGCGTGACGATCGTCGCGGTCGACGGCGGCTGCCAGGGCGTCAAGTGGGTCAAGGAAGGCATCATCGGCGCGACCTCGCAGCAATACCCGCTGCTGATGGCCGCCGACGGCGTCGAGGCGGTCGCGAAATACATCAAGACCAAGAAGAAGCCGCACAGCATCGACACCGGCGAGAAGCTCGTCACCGATCACCCGGCCGCGGGCGTGCCCTCGATCAGCGTCGAAGAGGGCATGAAGCTCTGCTGGGGTTGATTTCGGCGAAACTTCGGCGAATGATGGCGTGAACGACGCCAGACAAAGCGTCGGCGGACGCATGTCCGCCGACGCTTTGCGAAAAAGACGGCGCCACGAGGAAACGGACGGGGGAGAGCTATGTCTCAAGCCACAGACGGCAAGCGGCCGGCGCCGCAGGAATTCGAGAAGGTGCTCACCGGCGCGGCGGCGACGGTCGCCTCGTTCGAGGACCAGCGGCTCACCTTCCTCCAGCGCCTGCAGCGCTTCCTGCACGTCTATCCCACGACGGTGCCCTTCGTCGTGCTGCTGCTGGGGCTGCTTCTGGGCGTGGCGGTCAATCCGACGCGGTTCACCGCCGCGAGCAATCTTTCGACCGTCCTGACCCAAGTGATGGTCACCGGCATCGTCGGCATCGGGCAAACCCTGGTCATTCTGACCGCCGGCATCGATCTCTCCGTCGGCGTCATAATGGTGATCTCGTCGGTGGTGATGGGGCGTCTGGCCGTGCTCGACGGCGTGCCGACGATCCTCGCTTTCCCGCTCGGGCTCCTGTGCGGGGCCGTGTTCGGCTTCCTCAATGGGATTCTGATAACCCGCCTCAAGATGCCGCCGTTCATCGTCACGCTCGGCACGCTGTCGATCATCGGCGCGCTCAACACGTTCTATTCCCAGAGCGAAACGATCGGCATGCAGGACATTCAGGACAAGGCCAATTTCCTGCAGATCATGGGCAATCAGCTCGAGGTCGGCGACGCCCGCATCATGTGGGGCACGTTCCTCATGCTCGCCGTGGCGGCGGTTGTCTGGTACGTGCTCAACCGCACCTCCTACGGCCGCCACGTCTACGCCACCGGCGACGATCCCGAAGCGGCGCAGGCTCGCCGGCATCGACACCGACAAGGTGCTGCTCAGCGTCTATGTGCTGGCGGGCCTCATCGCCGCGGTCGCCGGCTGGGCGCTGATCGGGCGCGTCGGCGCGATCAGCCCGACGGCGGGCGAAAACGCCAACCTCGACTCCATCACCGCCGTGGTGATCGGCGGCACCTCGCTGTTCGGCGGGCGCGGCTCGATCGTGGGAACGGTGATCGGGGCGCTCATCGTCGGCGTGTTCCGCTCGGCCGTGTCGCTCGCAGGGCTCGACGTGTTGTGGCAGGAATTCGCGATCGGCGTGCTCATCATCATCGCCGTCGCGCTCGACCAATGGATCCGGAGGGTCGCCAAGTGAGCGCGTCAACCAACGTGGAGCCCATCCTCACCTGCCGCAAGCTGGTCAAGCGCTATGGCCGCGTCACCGCGCTCGACCACGCCGATTTCGATCTCTATCCCGGCGAGATCACGGCGGTGATCGGCGACAACGGCGCCGGCAAGACCTCGCTCATCAAGGCGATCTGCGGCGCCGTCGTCCCCGACGCCGGCGAGATCCGGCTCGGGCGGCAGGTCGTGCATTTCCGCTCGCCGATCGACGCGCGGGAAGCCGGCATCGAGACCGTCTATCAGAACCTCGCGCTGTCGCCGGCGCTCTCGATCGCCGACAACATGTTCCTGGGCCGCGAAATCCGCGCCGGCGGCTTCCTCGGCCAGTATTTCCGGCTGATGAACCGCTCGGCGATGCAGAAATTCGCGCGCGAGAAGCTCAACGAGCTGGGGCTGATGACGATCCAGAACATCAACCAGCCGGTGGAGACGCTGTCGGGCGGCCAGCGCCAGGGCGTGGCGGTCGCGCGCGCCGCCGCCTTCGCCAAGCGCCTCGTCATCATGGACGAACCGACGGCGGCGCTCGGCGTCAAGGAGTCGCGGCGCGTCCTGGAGCTGATCCTCGACGTGAAGAAGCGCGGCCTGCCGATCATCCTGATCTCGCACAACATGCCGCATGTGTTCGAGGTCGCCGACCGTATCCACATCCACCGGCTGGGCAAACGGCTGACCGTGGTCGACCCCAAAAAGGTGTCGATGTCCGACGCGGTGGCGATGATGACCGGCGCCATGCCGCCGCCGGCCGACGCCCTGCAGTGACTTCCCCAGCGTCGTGACGTAAGGGAAATCTAAAGCTTAACGCCCTAGGCTGCCCGCCGGACCGGTGGGTAGTCGCGGGCGTGAGGCGTATGGAGCGGGCGGTCAGAAAGGCCCTGTGGCTGAGCTCGGGGCTCGCGTTCATCGTTCTGGCCACCGAGCCCGTCGGCATCCGCTCGCAATTCATGATCGGGATCTCGGCGCTCGCGGGCATGGCCGCGATCCGGGCTCTCGGGCTGACGGGTCCCTGGCGGCATATTTTCCTCGCGCTCGGAAGCGCGGTCGTCATCCGCTATTTCTTCTGGCGCACGGTCAACACGATCCCGCCGATCAGCGATCCCTGGAACTTCGTTCCCGGCGTGCTGCTCTACGTGGCCGAGGTCTACTCGACGGTGATGCTGGCGATCAGCCTCTTCGTCGTCGCCGACCCGCTGCAGCGCAAGCCGCCCAAGCCCCTGTCGCCGGAGGCCCTGCCGACGGTCGACGTCTATATCCCCACCTACAACGAGGACCCCGAACTGCTGGCGATGACGGTGATCGCCGCCGTCGACCTCGATTATCCCAAGGACAAGCTCACCGTCTGGCTGCTCGACGACGGCGGCACCGACCAGAAGTGCAACCAGGACAACGTCAAGAAGGCCAAGGAAGCGCAGGAGCGTCGCGCCGAGCTGACCGCGCTCGCCGAGGAGCTGGGCGCGAAATACATGACGCGCGCCAAGAACGAGCACGCCAAGGCCGGCAACATGAACAACTGCTTCAAGCAGTCCAAAGGCGAGCTCATCGTCGTGTTCGACGCCGACCATGTGCCGGTGCGCGAGTTCCTGCAGGAGACGGTCGGCTATTTCCGCGAGGACCCGAAGCTGTTCCTCTGCCAGACCCCGCATTTCTTCACCAATCCCGATCCGCTGGAGCGCAATCTCGAGACCTTCCAGACCATGCCGTCGGAGAACGAAATGTTCTACGGCATCATCCAGAAGGGGCTCGACAAGTGGAACGGCGCCTTCTTCTGCGGCTCGGCGGCGGTCATCCGCCGCGAGGCGCTGCAGCTCGTCGGCGGCTTCTCCGGCATCACCATCACCGAGGATTGCGAGACCGCGCTCGACCTGCATTCGCGCGGCTGGCATAGCCTTTATGTCGACAAGCCGATGATCTCCGGCCTGCAGCCGGAGACCTTCTCCTCCTTCATCGGCCAGAGGTCGCGCTGGGCGCGCGGCATGTTCCAGATCTTTCTTCTGAAGAACCCGATATTGAAGCGCGGCTTAAGCATAGCGCAGAAGATTTGCTATCTCTCCAATATGACTTATTGGTTCTTTCCGATTTTCCGTCTGCCGTTCCTCGTCTCGCCATTGCTTTTCATCTATTTCAATATGCAAATCTACATCGCCAACGCGCAGGAGTTCATCTCCTACACGGTGCTTTACATGCTGGCGAACATGATGATGCAGAATTACCTCTATGGGACCGTGCGCTGGGCTCTGGTCTCCGAGGTCTATGAGTACATGCAGACGCTCTATCTCGCGCGCGGCCTGCTCAGCGTCGTCCTCAATCCCTACAAGCCGACCTTCAACGTCACCGACAAGGGCAACAGCCTCGACAAGGACCATCTCTCGGAACTGTCGACGCCATTTTTCGTGCTGTTCGGCGTCTATGCCGTCTCGATGGTCGTGTGCATCTGGCGCTGGTTCACCGAGCGCGACGCCAACGAATTGCTGGCGGTCGTCGCCATGTGGAATCTGCTCAATCTCCTGATGTCGGCCGCCTCGCTCGGCGTCGTCTCCGAGCGGCGCGCCTTCCGCACGCCGCTCGACAGGCCGGTCGACGTCGCCATCGGCAGCGCCATCCTGCCGGGCAAGGCGCTCGACGTGTCCTATGGCGGCTGCCGGGTCTCCATTCCCGCCGACCGGGTGACGCTGACGATCGTCGAGGGCGCGCCGGCGGTGGTCGACGTCCAAGCTGCGCTCGGGCGGCGGGGCGCAAAGCTTTCCCGTCGTCGTCAGCAATTTCCAGGAGCGCGACGACCACGTCGAGATCGGCTTCGCCTTCGGCAAGCTGAAGCGTCGACACTATCAGGCCATTGGCGATCTCATGTTCGGCGACGTCAAGGACATCGCCGCGTTTCGCGAGGGCCGGCGGCGCCGACACGGCATCCTGCACGGCGTCGCGACCTTCTTCATCTGGGCTTTCACGGGGCCGCCGCGCGGCTTCCAGCTTCTTCTCTCCGAGTGGCGCGCGCGCCGCGCCGAGGCCAGTTCCAAAGAGGCCGGACCCGGCGCCGGGACGCAAGCCGCCCCGCCGGCCGAGGCGGTCGAGCCGGCTCCCGCGCCGGCTCCGGTCCGCGCCGCGACCGCGTGAGGGGCAGGCTCCATGCGACCGAAACCCCTCTGGCTCGCCCTTGCCGCCACGCTCGCGCTCGCCGGCCCCGCGGGCGCCGCTTCCAGTCCCAATCCCGGCGGAGAAGCGCTGCACCGGCTTGGCCCCGATCCGCTGCAACTGCGATTCGAGGGCGAGACGACCTCCAAGACCTGGCCGATCTACGTCACCGCCGCCGAGGCGCGCACGCGCGCGCGCGTCCATATCGGCTTCACCAACGCCATATCCGTCATGCCCGAGGCCTCGACGCTGTCGATCAGCGTCAACGACGTCGCCGTCGCGCAGACCCCGATCGCGGCGGCGACCGACCCCGGCGCGCTCGACGTCGAATTGCCGCGCGGCCTTTTGACGCCCGGCTACAACAGCCTGCGCATATCGCCGTCTCGCAGCGCCATCGCGTCGATTGCTCGATGGAGGCGACCTACGAGCTTTGGACCCAGGTCGATCCCGCCTCCTCCGGCGCTCGCCTTTCCCGGCGTCGCCGATCCGCATATCGAGCTGCTCGACGATCTCGCGGCGATCTCGCCCGACGCTTCGGGCGCGGTGACGATCCGCGTCGTGCTGCCCGAGGACGCCGACGCGACCGCCGTGGACTACGCCATGCGCGCGGCCGAGGCGGTGGCGATCCGCGCCAATGTGCAGCGGCCGAGGGTGGAGGTCGTCGACGAAGTCCCCGACATCGCCGGCCTCTTTGTCGTGGCCGGCGAGCGCGGCTATCTGGCCGCGCATGGCCTTGCGCGGTTCCTGAGCGCGGGCGAAGGGCGGGAGCTCTCCGTCGTGGGCCAGGATACGCCCGGCCGCGTCGTGGTGGTCGCGGCCGGCGACAGCCAGCAGGAGACCGCGGAGGCGATCGACGGCGTCCTGCCCGCCCGTCCGCCCGAGGAGCGGGCCGAGAATCCGGCGGCGGCGCGCGCGCTCGCCAATCAGTTCGGCTATCCCGTGCGCGACGCCCTGCGCGTCCCGCTGAGCGAACTCGGGGTCAAGACCGAGGAATTCAGCGGCCGGCTGTTTCGCGCCGCCTTCGACATCAAGCTGCCCGGCGATTTCTACCCCGCCGACTACGACAAGCTGACGCTGGCGCTGACGGCGGGCTACGCCAACGGACTGTTGCCGACGGCGCAGATTCTGGTGCGCGTCAATGACCGCGAAGCGGGCTCCATGCCGATGAAGAATCCGCGCGGCGACCTGTTCCGCGATCGCCCGGTGTCGGTGTCTCTGGGCGCCCTGCGTCCCGGCGTCAATCATGTCGTGGTCGAGGCGCAGACGCCCGACGCCGGCGATTCCGCCTGCGACGTCAAGCACCTGATGGACATGCGCAAGCGCTTCGTGCTGTTCGACCGCTCCGAGCTGATCGTCCCCTCTTTCGCCCATATCGGCCGTCTGCCCGATCTCGCGGCGACGCTTTCGAGCGGCTTTCCCTATCAGGCGGGGATGGGCGGGCTCGTCTATGTTCCCAGCCGCGACCGCCGCACCCTGTCGGCGGTCGGCTCCTATCTCGCCCGCACCGCCGTCGTGTCGGGGCGGCCGCTGGCGGCGCGCATCAGCTTCGACCGTCAGGCCGCCCGCAACGGCTCGGCCCTGTTCATCGGCGCGCTCGACGATTTCCCGCCGGGACTCATCCAGGCGACGGGCGTCGACTATCAGGCGCTGAAAAAGACCTGGTTCGCGCCCGAACGTCAGCGACGCCGAACTCGCCGCGCCCGGCGGCGCCGCGGTGGCGCAGGGGCTCGATTCGAGCCAGGTCTACGACCAATGGGCCGAGGGCAGTCACGCCACGCCCGAGAACTTCTCGCCGCGCGTGACGCTGCGGGCGATCTACGACCGCTACATCAACATCCATTTGAAGGATTTCGCGCTGCTGCGCGAGCCCGACCGGCCGATCGAGGCCCCCGAGCGCGCGACGCTGCTGCTGGCGCAGGCCCATGGCCCCCGGGGCTTCGACACCTGGACGCTGGTGGTCGGCCGCCAACCGCGCCTCGCTCGCGCGCGACATGACGAGCCTGGTCGCGCCGTCGAACTGGAACGAGGTCGAGGGCCGCGCCTCCGCCTTCACTCCGCGCGGCGGCGCCAAGAGCCTCGACTACGCCGTGCACACCTATTTCATCCCGACCGGTGAGCTCACTCCCGGCAATCTGCGCCTCATCGCCGCCGGCTACCTGTCGGCCAATCTCGACTATTACGTGCTGGCGATCCTGGGGGCGGCCCTGGCGCTGGGTCTCGCCACCGCCGCCGCGGTGCGGGTCCACGGAAACCGCCCGTGAGGCGGATCGCTTCATGGGCGTGCGCGCTGGTCGCAGCCCTCGGCCTCGCCGCGCTCGCGGCCTCCGCGCGGGCGGACGACGGCGGCGACGACTGGTCGCGCTACAAGGCGCGATTCATCGCGCCGGACGGGCGGCTCGTCGACGATTCCGCCGACGACGTCAGCCACAGCGAGGGGCAGGGCTATGGGCTGGTGCTCGCCGCCTTCAACGACGATCCCGAGGCTTTCGCGCGGCTCTGGGCCTGGACGAAGGCCAATCTCGAAATAAGGGGCGATCATCTGGCCGCCTGGCGCTGGCGTCCGGGCGACAATCCGCACGCGCTCGACAAGAACAACGCCACCGACGGCGATCTCCTGATCGCCTGGGGGCTCGCGGAGGCGGGCCGGCGCTGGCGCATGGCGAATTACACGGCCGAAGCGCGCCGCATCGCGCTGGCGCTGTCGCGCAAGGTCGTGTTTCCGACCGTCTTCGGGCCGGCGCTGCGCCCGGGCGCGGCGGGCTTCGGCTCCGACGACGCGCCCGACGGTCCGCTCGTCAATCTCTCCTATTGGGTGTTTCCGGCCTTCGACGCGCTCGCCGACGTCGCTCCGGAGGTCGACTGGTCGGGCCTGAGGCGCAGCGGCCTTGCGCTGTTCGACGCCGCCCGTTTCGGCGCCTTCGGGCTGCCCTCGGACTGGATTTCGCTGAAAGGCGGCGTCGCGCCGGCTGAAGGCCGCCCGCCCGTGTTCGGCTACGAACTCGTCCGCGCGCCGCTCTATCTCGCCTGGGGGCCGCCGGAGGCGAAGCCGCGGCTCGTCGCGCTGACCAAGAGTTGGCTCGGCGCGTCCGGCGGGGCGCCCATGGTGATCGACGTCGAGAAGGCCGTCATTACGCAGAGTTTCGCCGATCAAGGCTATCGCGCCGTAGCGGCGCTCGCGCGCTGCGCCGCCACAGGGGAGAAATTTCCGAACGAGCTTCGGGTGTTCCGCCCGGATAGATACTATTCCGCAACCCTTCACATGCTTTCGTTAACGGTGTTACGGGTTCGGTATCCGCAATGTTGATGTTGCGTCTCGTGGTCGCGTGCGCTGTCGCGGCGACATGCGGCGTCGCGCCTGCGCTCGCGCAGACGCGCGGCGCCGGCGCCGACGCGCCCATCCGCGAGGTCGTCGCCAAGGGCGACGCCGGGCTGCCGCCGCCGGCGCCAAGCGGCGGGCCGCCGCTCGACGCGCCCTATCCGCATATCTATCAGGCGCCGCTGTTCGGCGCCCTTTTCGCCGTCTCCACGAACCAGACCGCGGTCGACGAGAGCGCGCTGCGCTATTACGCCTCGCTGCACAATTTCGCCCGCGCCAACGCCGAGATCCGGCGGCTGAAGGCGCTGCATCCGAACTGGACGCCGCCGACCAACATCTACGCGACCGCCGGCGCCGGAGCGGACGAGCAGCCGTTCTGGGACCTGCTCGCCGCCGACCGGCTGGAGGAGCTCAAGGCCGGCATCGCGCTGAAGGAGCGCACGACCCCGGGCTGGAAACCCTCGCGCGACCTCATGACCAAGATCGCCCGCAAGTCGGCGATCGAGGAGCTCGTCAAGAAAACCGATCAGCACAAGCCCGCCGAGGCGCTCGCGGTCGCCGACGCCGACCCCTCGATCCTGCATTGCGCCTATATGGACGCCGACTGGCGCGTCGCCGACGCCTTCCTCGACGTCGGGTTGCCGAAGCGCGCGTTCGAAATCTACCACGCCGTCATCGCCACCTGCCCGGACCACGACGAACGGCTGGCGACGGTGCGAAAGGCGATCTCGCGCTTCTCCTTCGATCAGACAAGCTCGCTCATCGCCATGGGCGCCAAGTCCGCCGACGGGGCGAGCGAGTTCGACCCGGCGAAAATCGACCTGACCCGCGCCGAGATCGCCGCCGTCAACGAGGGCAAGAACCAGGAGACGATCGAGCCGCAGGCGCTTTCCGATTTCTTCGCCGAGGTCGCGCGCAGCCGAACCCCCGCCGATCTCGCGCTCGCCGGCTGGTTCGAATACAACCACGGGCGTTTCGACAAGGCCGCGCGCTGGTTCTCGCTCGCCAAGCTCGGCGCGCCTCCAGGGCGCGGACGCCACGACCGTCAATCTCGCCGAGGGCCGCGCGCTCTCGGAGCTGAAGCTGAACCGGGTCGAGGACGCGCTCGCGCTCGCCTATGTGTGGCGCGACGTCTCCAGGACGATGCGCGAGACCTATATCGGGGCTAGCGCCACGCTGCTGACGCGGACCTCGCCGCTCCCGGAAATCTCCGACAAGGCGCTCGCCGACTTCGCCGCCGTCGTCCGGGCCGACCACGCTTTCGACGGCGCCCAGGCGATCGGCTGGTATCGCTACAACCGCGGCGACTGGGACGACGCGGTCGACTGGTTCAGGACCGCGCTCGTCTGGAAAGGCGTCGATCCCGCCGCCGGGCCGGGGGCCGACAAGATCGCTCCCGAGATCGCCGCCGCCATCGAGGGCTATGGCCGGGCGCTCGCCCGCGTCGGCCGGCTCGAAGACGCCTCGGCGATCGCCGACCGCTGGCGCGGCTCCGGCCCGGCGCTGGAGGCGGTGTTCGTCAATCTGATGAGCGCGGCCATCGACGCCGCCCCCGCCGCCTCCGCGCTCAACGCCGACGAACTCGCCCATTTCGCCGAGATCGCCAAGCGCCGTCAGGCGGTCCCCTCGGCCTCCGGGCTCGGCTGGCTCGACTATCGCTCGGGCGACTATTTCGGCGCCATCGACTGGTTCCGCAGGGCGATCGCCTGGGGGCAGGGGCGCGCCGATCTTCCCTCCGCCCAGGGTCTCGCGCTCGCGCTCAAGCAGACCGGCCAGCTCGCCGAGGCCGAGGACGTCGCCTGGGCCATGAGCCGCGAATCCTCGGATATGCGGGCGATTTACGTCTCCGCGGTGGTCGCCGAGCTTTCCGCCGACAAGGCGAGCCTGCCGACCCGCCGGCTCAACCGCTTCATCGCCCTCATCGGCGCCGATCATTCCTCGGCCGGCGCGCAGGCGCTGGGCTGGTATCGGCTGAAGGAGGGCAATTGCTCCTATGCCGCCCCCTGGTTCCGCAAGGCGGCCGCCTGGAGCGCGGCGAGCAACGAGGACGCCAAGACCGCGCGCGGCCTCGCTCTGTCGCTGAAAGCCGTCGGCGCGCTCGGCGAGGCCGAAAATCTCGCTTACGCCTGGGGCGACCGCGACCCGACCCTGCGCTCTCTCTATATCGACATTGGCGTTGAGGAGCTGACGAGCCGCTCGCCCGTCTTTCCGATGAGCGAGGCGCGCGTGCGCCGCTTCTCGGAGCGCGTGCTCGCCGACCGTCAGGCCCGCGGCGCCCGGGCGCTTGGCTGGTATCGCTATGCGCAGGCGGGCTGCGGCTATGGCGGCCAATGGCTGCAACTCGCCGCCGAGTGGGGCGACGCGGACAAGCGCGACGCCAAGACCGACGAAGGTCTGGGGCTGACGCTGCGCAGCGTTGGCCGGCTCGCCGAGGCGGCAAACCTCGCCTGGCCCTGGGTCGGCAAGGACGCCTCGATGAAGAAGCTCTATGTCGACCTGGTCGCGGCGCGGCTTTCCCGCGACAATCCGCCCGAGCCTGTCGACGAGGCGCGCCTCAAGGAGTTTGCCGGCGTCGTCGCGTCGACGAAGTCGCCGCTCGGCGCGCAGGCGCTCGGCTGGTACCGGCTGGAGCGCCGCGAGCTCAAGGAGGCGGCGGAGTGGTTCAAGAACGCGCTCGATTGGTGGCCGCAGCAGCGTTACGACCTGTCGCAGCGCCTGTCCGCGCCGGGTGAGGACTACAAGCCGATCCTGGCCAAGCTCGCCCTCGTTCACGAGGATTACCGGCGGACCCCGCTCGCCTATCCCAACACTTCGGCCGGGACGGCCAAGAGCCGAGAGGCCTACGTCAACACCTTCGAGGGCCTCGCCAAGACCGAGGAAGGCTATGCGCAGACGCTTCGCGCGCTTGACCGCGCGGAGGAGGCGGAGGCGATCGCCTGGGCCTGGCGCGACCGCTGGCCCGGCCTCAACCGCCTGTTTCTCGCCCTCGCCGTCGACGCGCTTAACCGCACGAACGGGCCGGAAATTTCGTCCGAGCGCCTGAGCCGCTTCGCCGCCGCGATCGAGGATGCGCGCTCGGCCCCGGCGGCGACGGCGTTCGGCTGGCGGCGCCTGCGCGCCCGTGAGCCGGACGCGGCGGTCCTTTGGTTTCAGAAGGCGCTTTCGTGGTCGGCCGAGCATCCTCCCGACCCGGGGCTGGTGGAGGGCTATGTCGCGGCCCTTCAGGCTCAGAAGAAATTCGACGAGGCTGACAAGCTCGCCGCGCGCTGGCGCGGCGCTTCCGCGCGTTTCGACCTCATCTATCTGCAAAGCGAGTTGAAGGCCCTGCGCGCCTCCGGTCGCGCCGACGCCGAGACGGCGGCGAAATATGCGAGCATCGAGGCGGACGTCGAGAAGTCCCGCTCCGGCGAGGCGGCGCTCTCGCTCGGCTGGCTCGCCTACGAGAGCAAGGATTTCGCCCACGGGCTGACCTGGTTCCGCAACGCGCTGGCCTGGGGCGGCGACGCGGCCAAGGCGAAAGAGGGCGTCGCGCTGAGCCTTCGGGCGCTGCAGCGTTTCGAGGAGCTCGCCGCCTTCGGCTACGCCGAGCGCGCCACGCCCGCCGTTCGCGACGTCTATTTCGGCGGCATGATCGCGTGGCTGACCTCCGACAAGCCCGTGCAAGACGTCAACCCGCTGGCGCGCCGGCAGTTCGAGGACGCGGTCGTCGCCGAGCGCAGCGCCGTCGGCGCGCAGGCGCTCGGCTGGGGCGCGGAGCTGCGCGGGCAATGGCCGGCGGCGCGCCGCTGGTTCGAGAGCGCCGTCGCCTGGAGCGGCTTCGATCCCCTGGCCGCGCCCGAAAAGCCCGGCGCCGACCGGGTCAAGCTCGTCGAAGGCCGGGTCAAGCTCGTCGAAGGCTATGTGCGGGCCCTGCGCGGGGCGGGCGACGCGGACCGCGCCGAGGAAGTCGCCTATGTCTGGCGCGAGACGGGGCCGGCGCTCTCCGGCCTCTATCTGCAGATCTTCGTGCAGGCGATTACGGAGGACGGCGCCGGGCTTACGCCGCAGCGGCTCGCCCGTTTCTCGGCCTTCGCCGAGGCGCATCGCTCGGCGGAGGCCGCCGGCGCGCTCGGCTGGCGCTTCTACCGGGCCAAGGCGATGGGCGACGCCATCGCCTGGTTCGAGCGCGCTATCGCCTGGTCGCCCGAGGGGCCGCCGCCCAAGAAGGCGGCGGAAGGTTATGTCCTTTCGCTGCGCGCCGCCGGCCGGCTCGAGGACGCCGAGAGCTTCGCCTACGGTTTGGCGAAGGACCCGGACATGCGCGCGCTCTACATCGGCGCCGTGGTCGCCGAACTCGCCGACCCCAAGACCAAGCTTTCAGGCCCCCGGCTCGATCGCTTCGTCGCCGTCGTCGGCTCGGCCCGCTCGGCGGTCGGCGCCCGGGCTCTCGGCTGGCGGCGGCTTTCCGGCGACAATTGCGTCTACGCCGCGCCCTGGTTCCGCAAGGCCGCCGCCTGGAGCGCCGACAGCGCCGACGACGTCGAGACCGCGCGCGGCCTCGCGCTGTCGTTGCGCAAGGTCGGCGCCTTCGACGAGGCCGGGGATCTCGCCTACGCCTGGCGCGACCGCAGCCCCGACATGGACAAGCTGTTCGTCGACATCGGCGTGGCGGAGCTGACGAGCAGGGCGCCGGCGCTGAAGATGAGCGAGGCGCGCGTGCGCCGGCTTTCCGAGCGCGTGCTCGCCGGCCGCAACGTCGAGGGCGCGCGGGCCCTTGGCTGGTGGCGTTACGGACAGGCCGCCTGCGGCTTCGGCGGCGAGTGGCTGCGCCTCGCCGACGCCTGGACGGACGAGGGCAAGCGCGACGCCAAGACCGACGAAGGCTACGCGCTGACGCTGCGCGCGACCGGGCGGCTCGAAAGCGCGGCGGCGCTCGCCTATCGCTGGACGGGCCAGTCGCCGCCGATGAAGCAGCTCTATGTCGGTCTGCTGGTCGAGGAGCTTTCGCGCGACAATCCGCCCGAGCCCGTCGACGAGGCGCGGCTCAAGGAATTCTCGGCCGAGATCGCGCCGATCCGCTCGGCGCAGGGCGCGCAGGCGCTAGGCTGGTACCGGCTCCAGCGCGGCGAGCTCGACGAGGCGGCGCGCTGGTTCAGGCAGGCGCTGGACTGGTGGCCGCCGCAACGCCGCGACCGCGCGCGGCCCATGCCGGCGCCGGGCGAAGACTACAAGCCGATCCTCGCCAAGCTCGCGCTCGACATCAGGGATTACCGCCGCACGCCGCGCGCCTTTTCGAGTTCCTCGGCGCGGCCCGCCAAGCCCGCGGAGGACTACGCCGGCGGGGAGACGGGCCTCGCCAAGACCGAGGAGGGCTACGCTCAGACGCTTCGCGCGCTCGGCCGCATCGAGGAGGCGGAGGCGATCGCGTGGTCCTGGCGCGACCGCTGGCCGGGCCTGCGCAGCCTCTATCTGGAAATCGCGGCGGCCGAGCTTGACCGCAAGGACGGGGCGCCGCTCGCCCCCGAGCGGCTGCAACGCTTTCTCGACGCCATCGTCGCCGACCGCTCCGTCGCGGGCGCTTCCGCGATGGCGTGGCGGCAATATCGCCTCAACGCCTTCGACAGCGCCGGCGACTGGTTCCAGAAGGCGCTGGCGTGGACGCGCGGCGGCGCGCCGTCGCGCAGTCTCGTCGAGGGCTATGTGCTGGCGCTTCAGGGCGCCAGGAAGTTCGACGCGGCCGAGGCGGTGGCGGCGAAATGGCGCTCCGCCTCGCCCGAGCTCAACCTCATCTATTTCCGCAGCGAATTGCAGAGGCTGCGCGCGGAGGGGCGCGGCGGCCGCATCGCGCCGAGCCAGTTCGCCGAGATCGAGAAGTCGATGTCGGGCGCGAAGTCGCCCGACGACGCGCTGTCGCTCGCCTGGGTCGCCTACGAGGCGCATGACTACGCCCACGCGCTGCTATGGTTCCAGAACGCCGTGAAATGGAGCGGGGCCGCCAGCGCCACGAAGGCGAAGGAGGGCGTCGCGCTGAGCTTGCGCGCGCTTGAGCGCTACGAAGATCTCGCGTCCTTCGGCTTCCCCGAGCGCAACGTCTCGCCGGCGCTGCACGACGCCTATTTCGGCGGCATGGTCGCCTGGCTCACCTCCGACAAGCCGCTGCGCCCGGTGAAGCCTGAGGCCCAGGCGCAATTCGAGCAGGCGGTCGGCGAGGAGCGCAACGTCGAGCGGCGCCCAGGCGCTCGCCTGGGGCGCGCTGATGCGCCGCGAGGGGGCGCAGGCGCTCAATTGGTTCGGGACCGCCATCGACTGGACCGGCTTCGACCCGACTGGCGCCGCTGGGGACGAAGGACGAGGCGCGCGCCAAGCTGGTGGAGGGCTATGTCCAGGCGCTGAGGGAGACAGGCGACCTGACCCGCGCAGAGGACGCCGCCTATGTCTGGCGCGACGCCAACGCCGTTCTCGGCGGCCTCTATCTGCAGGTCTTCACGCAGGAGCTAGCCGCCGACAACGCGGGGCCGCCCCCTGCACGGATCTTACGCTTCGCCGCGATCGCCGAGAGCAAGCGTTCGCCTCAGGGCGCCGGGGCGCTCGGCTGGCGCGCCTATCGCGCCAAATCCTACGGCGAGGCGATCTCCTGGTTCGGCAAGGCGATCGACTGGTCGCCGGGACGCAACGGCGACGCCAAGATCGACGAGGGGCTCGCGCTGTCGCTGCGCGCCGCCGGCCGTCTCGTCGAGGCGGAGGATTTCGCCTGGGCGCATCGCGCCCAGTCGCGCGAATTGCGCGAGGCCTATGTCGCCGCCTTCTCCGATCAGCTGCTCGATCCGAAGCTCGCCCCGAAGCTTTCGCCGGCGCGGCTCGCCCGCTTCGGACAGATCGTCATGGCCGACAAGATTTCGGCCGGCGCCGCCGCGCTCGGCTGGCGGCGGCTGCAGGAGGGCAATTGCGGTTATTCGCTCGGCTGGTTCCGCAAAGCGATCGCCTGGTCAAAGCAAGGCAAGGGCGACGACAAGCTCTATTCCGGCTATGCGCAGGCCTTGCGGGCGCTTGGCATGTTCAACCAGGCCGAGGACGCCGCCTTCACCTGGGCCGACCGCTCCGCCGAAGCGCGCGAGCTCTACGTCAACATCGTCATCGAGGAGCTGACGCGGCAATGGCCGCGCGCGCCGATGACGGAGACGCGCATCGCCCGCTTCGCCAGCGTCGTCGAGAAGGACCGCTCGGCCAAGGGCGCGCAGGCGCTCGGCTGGCGGCGCTACATCCAGGCCGGCTGCGGCTATGGCGGACGCTGGTTCGAACAATCCGCCGCCTGGAGCCCGGACAAGCTCGGCGACGCGCATCTCAACGAAGGCTATGCGCTGTCCCTGCGCGCCGTCGGTCGGCTCACGCGCGCCGAGACGATCGCCTGGCCTTGGATCGACCGCGCGCCGGCCATGAAGAAGCTCTATATCGACGTCGCCGTCGAGGAGATGTCGGGCGACAATCCGCCCGAGCCGATCCCGGAGCCGCGCGTGGCCGCCTTCGAGGCCGCGATCTCCTCCGTTCACTCGGCGCTGGGCGCGCAGTCGCTCGGCTGGTACCGCTTCGCGCGCGGCGAATACGAGCCGGCGGCGCTCTGGTTCAAGAACGCGCTCGACTGGTGGCCGACGTTGGACGCCTATCAGAAGCTCGCCGTGCCGGTCGACGACTACCAAGCGATCCTCGCCCGCCTCGCCCTGAAGCCGGAGGATTACCGGCGCACGCCGCGCGCCTATCCGAACTCTTCGCTGCAGATCGGCCATGACGCCGAGTCCTACGTCAATACCGAGGTCGGCCTCGCCAAGACGGTCGAGGGCTATGTGCGCACGCTCATGGCGCTGTCGCGCTTCGAGGAGGCCGAGACGCTTGGCTTCCGCTGGCTCGACCGCTGGCCGCCGTTGCGGCAGGTGTTGATCGACATGGCCGCCGCGGAGCTTTCGGGCTCCGGCGCCGCCGACCTTTCTCCCGACCGGCTGGCGCGCTTCGTGCGGCTGATCGAGGACGTCGCGCTCGGCCTCCGGCGCCGAGGCGCTCGGCTGGCGGGCCTACAAGACCAAGGATTACGCCGGCGCCGCGCGCTGGCTCAAGGCCGCCGTCGACTGGCGCCCCGACAAGGGCAAGCTCAGCCTCGACGTCGCGCGCGCCTACGCCGACTCGTTGCGCAACCTCAAGCAATACGACGAGGCGCTCAAGTTCCTCGCCGCCTGGCGCGACCGGATGCCGGCGCTCGAGGTCGATTCGGTCAATGTCGGACTGGCGAGCCTCGGCGACCTCGACCCCGGCTCGCCCGAGGCGATCGACCGCCTCAAGCGCATCGCCAAGGAGGTCAGCGCGGCCCATTCGGCCGGCGGCGCGATGTCGCTCGGCTGGCTCGCCTATAGCCGCAAGGAATATTCCGGCGCGAAAGCCTGGTTCAGGAAGGCGATCCAATGGGCGCCAGCCGGCGCCGATCCCGACCCGAAGGCGCTGGAGGGCTACGCCCGCGCGCTGCAGGGGCTGCAGCGGCTCGACGATTTCCTGCGCTTCACCGGCGAATGGAGCAAGCGCACGCCCGCCCTGAAGCCGCTGTACATGGAAGCCGCGACCCAGTCGCTCGCCGCCGCCGCCGGCAGCGGCGAGGACCTGCCGACCGACGTGCTCGTGCGCGCCGGCAAGGCCTTCGCGGAGGCGCGCTCGGCCAATGGCGCGCAGGCGCTCGCCTGGCAGCGCGTCTCGCGCCACGATTGGGTCGCCGCCGAAGCCTGGTTCCAGGCGGCGCGGAAATGGTCGACGTCCTCCGAGGAGGACCCCAAGACCACCGAAGGCCTCATCATCGCGCTGCGCAACCTGCATCGCGACGACGAGGCGGAGGCGCTCGCCTATCAGGCCGGCCAGCACGACGAAAACCTGCGCGCCATCTATATCGAAGTCGTCGCCGACCGCCTGACCCGCAAGCCGCCCGCGCCGCCGGACGAGAACGGATTGCGCCGCTTCGCCGACGTCGTCGCTCGCCGCCAAATCCGCCAACGGCGCTCAGGCGCTCGGCTGGTATTCCTACGGCGCGCGGCAATTTTCGGCCGCCGCCGCCTGGTTCGAGAAATCGCTCGCCTTCGATCCGACCGAGAACGCCGCGTTCGGCCTCGCTTTGGCTTATCGCAAGCTGGACGACCGCGAGAACTACGAGCGGGTCGTGGGCGCCTATCGCGACGCCTACGCCAAGATCGCCGACCTCGGCGATGGCCGGTGGCGCCGGCGCGAGCGGCGCGCGGCCTTCGAGGACGGCGAGGCGCCCATGAAACGCTTCCGCTCCGGTCTCAACGAGCGCGACAATCCCCGCGCCGAGGCGCTGGGCGGGAGCGTCGGCCGGGAGAACGCGCTCGGCTGGAAACTGCTCAACCAGCGCCGCCCGGCGGAGGCGGCCCACGTCTTCGACATCGCGCTACGCGCGGCGACCGGCCGGCGCCGCCAGGAGGCGGCCTATGGCCGTTCGCTGGCGCTGCTCGCGGCCGGCGAAGCTGCGGCGGCCGGCCGCGCCGCAAGCTCGGCCGATCTCTCGCAGAAGCAGCGCAACGACGTCGGCGTGCAACTGCTCGAGCGCCGCGCCTGGGACGCCTACAACGCGGACCGCTATCTCGAGGCGCTGGGCTGGCTCGACCGTCGCGCCGCCTTCGCCCCCGAGACGCGCGACCTCATGCAGATGCGCGCCTGGAGCCTCCAGAAGCTCGGCCGGCTCGAAGCGGCCGCGGCGATCCAGGCGCAGCTGGATCAGCAATTGTCGCGGTAAGTAAAACGGAAACAAAAACGCAAGCATTGCTCGCTAACCATACGGAAGTTTCCGGGGAGGCGGGCGGGAAGATCTCCGCCCGGCGAACCGGCGATCCCACATTCGGGGTCGCGCGGAAGCGTTGAGCGTTGGTCGGGTGCGTGACATGCGGACAGCCAGTCGGGTTGGGCGGGGTCGCTTTGCGGCGTTGGGCGGGGGCGCGCTCGTCGCCTTGCTTGTCGCCTCGCTATCGGGCTGCTCCCTCGTTCCCGCCGAAACGCGGGCGGCCTTCGAAGCGTTGGAGGAGCCGTCGGCGGCGCCGGACGGACCCGCGCCGATGGCCGAGCTGCCCCCCGCCGCCGGGTCTGTGGTGGCGGTGCTGCAAACCCAGGTCCGCGGCGTGCTGACGCAACGCATCGTGCTCAGGGGCGATCCCGACACGATCGGCGAGAACGCCATCATCGTCAAAATCAATCACTCGAAGGGGCCCTCCGACATCGACGGCGCGGTGGGCACGCCGACCCGGGCGATGATCGGCTCCGAGCTCGACGAGGCGTTCGCCGGCGTCGACATGCAGCTTTCCGGGACCTTCGCCCGCAACAGTTTCGGCCCGTTCGGCTACGCGGTCGGCCATCCGAGCCCGCGCGCGACCTGCGTCTACGCATGGCAATGGGGGATGTGGAAGCCGGCCCTCATCGGCCAGCGCGCCGACCGGCGCGCCCTCCATGCCGACGCAGCCGACCTCGGTGCGCGTGCGGCTCTGCCGCTCGAAGATCGGCGAGGCCGAGATGGTGGCGATGCTGCGCCAGCTTCAGGTGTACCCGCCGGGATCGCGCATCGCCTATGTCGATCCGAATTACGCCAGCAGCCCGACCGGCGGCGACGCGCTCGCGGCCGCGGGCGTCGGTTATTTCGTCGTGCCGGGCGCTACGCCCGCGCCGGAGCTCGTGCGCGCCGAACCGCGGCGCGAGCGGGCCGAGGCGCCGCGCGAACGCAAGCGCGAGGCCCGTCGCGAGCGCCGCCGCGAGGAGGCGCAACGCAGGCGCCGTCGCGAGGATGCGGACGAAGATAGCCCGCGCAAGGAGGCGCATCGCGAGCGCCGCCGCGAGGAGGCGGACGACGAACGCCCCCGCAAGGAGGCCGCCATGAGCGCCGCCGCGAGCGCGCGGCTGATGTCGAGGAGCGCGCGGTCGCCGACGATCCGCCGTCGCGCGACAGCGTGGAAGTGCCGATGCCGCGCGGGGCGGGGCCTCCGCGTCCGGCGCGGCCTCCTCCGGGTCCAATCCGCTGCTGGCGCCGCTGGCGGCGAGCCCGGCGTCCCATTCGACCGCTTCGGACGACATGCCGCTGCCGGGCCGCGCGACGGCGCCGCCAGCCGACCGCCCCGCGGCGGCCCACTCGGCCTCCATCCCGCTGCCGGACTGAGCGGCGGCGGGCATCTCCCGACGCCGCCCTGCGGCCGCGTTACTTCACGCCCCAGATCTTCTTGTATTCGTCGCGGTAGCCGTTGCCGGGGTCGAACACATTGCGGTCGCCGCCGTCACAGGCGACCTTCTTGGCCGTGGGCCGCTTTCGGGCCGGTGGTCGGCCCGTCCCATTTGTCGGCGCGCGCCGTCGCTTCCTTACCCTGAACGTTTATTCGCGAAGCCCTATCCTCGCTGGGCGCCGGGATCAGCGCGCAGCCGCGCTATCAGCTCCGCAACAAGGCTGTCGAGCGGGCTTTCCGCGGAGACCTCGATCACGTCGGGTTCGTTCTTCGGCGCCTCGAGCGTCGCGAACTGGCTGTCGACAAGGGACGCCGGCATGTAATGGCCGCGCCGCTCGGCGACGCGGCGGCGCATCGCCTCGGGCGTCGCGGCGAGATAGACGAACCTGAGGGCAGGGCCGGCGGCGGCGCGGATGCGGTCGCGATAGGCGCGCTTCAGCGCCGAGCAGGCGACGATCCTTCGCTTGTCGCCGTGCGCGAGCGCCGCGCCGACGCGGTCGAGCCACGGCCAGCGGTCCTCGTCGGTGAGCGCGTGGCCGGCCGCCATCTTGGCGCGCGCGGCGTCGCTGTGCAGATCGTCGCCGTCGATGAACTCGGCGCCGAGCGCCTCGGCGAGCCTTATCCCGACCGTGGTCTTGCCGGAGCCGGAGACGCCCATCACCACGAGGGCGAGCGGTTCAGAGGCAGGCGGTGATGCCGCCGTCGACATAGAGGATGTGGCCATTGACGAAGCTCGAAGCGTCGGAGGCGAGGAAAATGGCGGCGCCGACGAGCTCCTCGACGTCGCCCCAGCGGCCCATCGGCGTGCGCTGGGCGAGCCAGGCCGAGAATTTCTCGTCCTCGACGAGGGCCTTGTTGAGCTCGGTGCGGAAATAGCCGGGCGCGATGGCGTTGGCGCGCAACCCGTGGCGTCCCCAGTCGGTGGCCATGCCCTTGGTCAGCATCTTCACCCCGCCTTTCGAGGCAGTGTAGGGGGCGATGTTGAACGCGCGCCAGTTCGCTTTGCACCGAGGCGACGTTGATGATGCTGCCGCGCTTGCGCGCGATCATTCGCTTCGCCACCGGCTGCGAGACGTAGAACACGCTGTCGAGATTGGCGCGCATCAGCTCGCGCCAGGTCTCCTGCGAATAGTCTTCGAGCACGCCGCGCCGCTGGATGCCGGCGTTGTTGACGAGAACCTGGATCGGCCCGAAGTCCTTCTCGATCTCGGCCACAGCCTTGGCGGCGGAATCGCCGTCGGTGACGTCGAACACGGATTCGAAGACCTCCGCGCCGTCGCCGCGCAAGGCGGCGGCGGCCTTGGCGAGGGTCTCCGGCGTGCGGCCGTTGAGGACGATGCGCGCCCCTGCGCCCGCAAGCCCCTTGGCCAGCGCGAAGCCGATCCCTGCCGAGGATCCCGTGACGAGCGCGACCGCGCCGCCGAGCCCGAACAATTTGGCGATGAGCTCGGACATGCGGCCTCCCTTTGACGTGCGTTTGCGTTACCGATAACACGAGCCTCGCGTCAAGGCCCTCGCGCCGGGTCGCGTCAAACACAGGGGAAGGCCCATGCGCGCCGTCGTCGCCCACGCCGCCAAGGATCTGAGGATCGAGGAGCGGCCGACGCCCGAGTTGGGTCCGCGCGACGTGCGCGTGCGCGTGGCCTTCGGCGGCGTCTGCGGATCGGATCTGCATTACTACCATCACGGCGGCTTCGGCGTCGTGCGGCTGCGCGAGCCGATGATCCTGGGCCATGAGATCGCCGGCGTCGTCGAGGCGGTCGGCGCGGATTGCGAGCGCATCAAGGCCGGCGATCGCGTAGCGGTGAGCCCGAGCGTGCCCTGCAACAAATGCCGCTATTGCCTGGAAGGCCGCCAGAACCAGTGCCTCGACATGCGCTTCTACGGCAGCGCGATGCGCTTTCCCCATGTGCAGGGCGCGTTCCGCGAGAGCCTCGTCTGCCTGGAGACGCAGGCCCATCGCGCGCCCGAGGGCATGAGCCTTCAGGAGGCCGCCATGTGCGAGCCGCTCGCGGTCGCGCTTCATGCGACGCGGCGCGCGGGATCGCTGCTCGGCAAGCGCGTGTTGATCAGCGGCAGCGGCCCGATCGGCGCGCTTTGCGCGCTCGCCGCGCGCCGCGCCGGGGCGGCGGAGATCGTCGTCACCGACATCGCCGACGGGGCGCTGGGTTTCGCCAGCCGCATCGGCGTCGAGCGCACGATCAACGTCGCGCGCGAGCCCGCCGCGCTCGATCCGTTCAAGGCCGACAAGGGCTATTTCGACGCCTTGTTCGAGGCCTCGGGCGCGGAGGTCGCGCTCAGGACGGGCATCGAGGTCGTGCGCCCGGGCGGCGTCATCATGCAGCTCGGCCTCGGCGGCGACATGAGCATTCCCATCAATCTCATCACCGCCAAGGAGATCGATCTCACGGGGCTCGTTCCGCTTCCACGAGGAATTCGCGCTCGCCGTCGAGTTCCTGGGGAAGGGGCTCATCGACGTGAAGCCGCTCATCAGCGCCGTCGTGCCGTTCACCGACGCGAAGGCGGCCTTCGAGCTCGCAACCGATCGTACGCGCTCGATGAAGGTGCAGCTCGCGTTCTGAGGCGTCACGCCGTCTCGCGCGCCACCACGCGGAAGGGAATCTCGATCGTCTGGGGCCTGCGCGGCTCGCCCTTCTGGCGCGCGGCGATGGCGGCGAGCGCGGCCTCGGCGGCGCGGCGGCCGATTTCGACGCAGTCGATGGCGATGGTCGTCAAACGCGGATGGCAGCAGCGGGCGACCTCGAAATCGCCGAAGCCGGCGAGCGCGATGCGGCCGGGCACATCGACCCCGCGCCGCTGACATTCCGCGAGAACGCCGAAGGCGGAGAGGTCGGAGACGCAGACGATGGCGTCGACGTCCGGCCAGCGTTCGAGCATCGCCTCCAGCGCCTCGCGCGCCCTGCGCCATCGAAACCGGCGGCACGCCGGAAAGAACGATGCGCTCGTCGGAAAGCCCGAGCGCGCGCGCGGTTTTGCGGAAGCCCTCGCGCCGTTCGGCGCCGCGCGTGTCGAAATTGGTCTTGCCGCCGATGAAGCCGATGCGCCGCCTTCCGCGCTCGTAGAGATAGCGCGTGATCGCCGCGCCCGCCGCCTCGTTGGAGAATCCGACGACGTCGCCGAGCGGATCGGCCGGCAGATCCCAGGTTTCCACGACCGCCGCGTCGGCGCTCCTCAACAGCGCGCGCGCCCCCTCGGAATGAACGCCCCCGGTCAGGATGATCGCCTCCGGCCGGCGCTGCAGGAACGCCCGGATCAGCGCCTCCTCGCGGCCTAGCGAATATTCGGTGTCGCCGAGCAGCATCTGCAGGCCGGCCGCGTCGAACCTCTCGGACATGCCGCGCAAGGTGTCGGCGAAATTGGAGCTGTTGAGGGAGGGCGTCAGCGCGGCGACGAAGCCGGAGCGCCGGGTCGCGAACATGCGCGCCGTCGCGTCCGGGACGTAGCCGACCTGCCTGACCACCTCCAGCACGCGCTCGCGCGTCTCCTGCGAGATGGAGGCGTCGCGCTTGAGCGCGCGCGAAACCGTCATCGCCGAGACGCCCGCCATGCGCGCGACCGTCTGCATGGTCACCGCGCCGACCGGCGCCGGCGGCTTGACCGCACCCGCCTTGCGCGCCTCAGGTTTTCGTCGCATCGCGCCCCCGTGGCGTTCCGATGTGATCGATAACACGAGCGCCGCGCCCTGGGAAACGTCGACGAAAGGCGGGCGCTGAGCCTCGACACGCTCCCGCCCGCTGTGCCATTTAGGCGCACTGGGGGCCCCATGAGCCGACGATTCCGCCTCTATCTCATGAAGCCGTCGCATTACGACGACGACGGCTATGTCATCCAATGGCTGCGCTCGGCGATCCCGTCGAACTCGCTGGCGGTCATGCATGGCCTCGCCGAGGATTGCCGCGCGCGCGGCGTGCTGGGCGGCGATTTCGACATCGTCGCGATGGACGAAACCAACACGCGCGTGCGCCCGGAGAAGATCGCCGCCGAGATCGCCGAGGGCGGCGGAGGCGGCCTCGTCTGTCTCGTCGGCGTGCAGTCGAATCAGTTTCCGCGCGCGATGGATATCGCGCGGCGGCTGCGGGCGGCCGGCGCTCAGGTCGCCATCGGCGGCTTTCACGTCTCCGGCTGCATCGCGATGTTGCCGGAAATGCCCGCCGATCTTCGCGAGGCGCAGGCGCTCGGCGTCAGCCTGTTCGCGGGCGAGGCCGAGGGGCGGCTCGACGCCGTGCTAGCCGACGCGCAGGCGGGCGCGCTGAAGCCGCTCTACAATTTCATGAACGACCTGCCCTCGCTCGACGGCGCGCCGATCCCGATTCTGAGCCCCTCGCTCGTCAAGCGCACCGCGGGGCTGGTGACGAGCTTCGACGCCGGGCGCGGCTGTCCGTTCCAATGCTCATTCTGCACGATCATCAACGTGCAGGGGCGCAAGTCGCGCCACCGCAGCGCCGACGACGTCGAAGCGATCGTGCGCGCCAATCTCGCCAACGGCGTCGATCATTTCTTCATCACCGACGACAATCTCGCCCGCAACCGCAACTGGGAGTCCGATCTTCGACCGGCTCATCGAAATGCGCCGGGCGGAGAAGCTGTCGTTCCATTTCGTCATCCAGGTCGACACGCTCGTCCACCGCATTCCCCGCTTCATCGAGAAGGCGGCGGCGGCGGGGGTCAGGCGCGTGTTCCTGGGGCTTGAGAACATCAATCCCGAAAGCCTCGCTCTCAGCCAAGAAGAAGCAGAACCGCATCGCCGAATATCGGGAGATGCTGCTCGCCTGGAAGGCGGTCGGCTGCTTCACCTACGCCGGCTATATCCTAGGCTTTCCCGGCGACACGCCGGAAACCATCGTGCGCGACATCGAGATCATCAAGCGCGAATTGCCGCTCGATCTGCTGGAGTTCTTCTGTCTGACGCCGCTGCCGGGCTCGGAGGATCACCAGCGTCTTTCGCGCGAAGGGGTCGCGATGGACCCCGACATGAACAAATACGACCTCGAACATGTCGTGACCGGCCATCCCAAGATGTCCAAGGCGGAATGGGAGCGCGCCTATCGGCTGGCCTGGGATACCTATTACACGCCCGAGCACATGGAGACCGTCATGCGCCGGGCCGTGGCGACGGGATCAGCCCCGGCAAGATGATGTTCCTGCTCATCTGGTTCTAGGGCTGCGTGAATCTGGAGAAGATCCATCCGCTCGAAGGCGGCTATCTCCGGCGCAAGGTCAGGCGCGACCGCCGCCCCGGACTGCCGCTCGAGAACCCGCTCGTCTTCTATCCCCGCTATATCGGCGAGCTCATCCACAAGCATTTCGTCATCGCCGGCTTCGTCTGGCGGTTGGGTCGCATCCGTCGCGCGCTCAAACGCGATCCGGCCGCGCGCCACTATCGCGACGAGGCGCTGACGCCGGTCAGCGCCGCCGAGCTCGACGAACTCGAGATGTTCAACGCTTCCGCTTCCGCGCGGGCGGCGGCGGACAAGGCCAAGCGCAAGCTGACGCCGGCGTGAGGCGGCTTGCGCGAAGTCCTCAACTTGCCGGGGGTCTGGCGTTCAGATCGCGCTTCGCAGATCGGTTAGCGTCGCCATGAGGGTCATGCGATCTATGGGCGAGATCTCCATCCCGACTGCGAGATAGAAAGCCTTGGCGTCCTCGGAAATCGCGTGAACAAGAAGACCTCGGATGCCGATGGAATTGGCGGCATGCAATACGCGCTTGACGCCGTCGCGAAACAGGGCGCGGCCGAGGCCTCGCCCTTTGTGGGCCTGATGGACAGCGAGGCGGCCGAGAACGGCGACAGGGATAGGTTCAGGCATATTACGGCGGAAGCGGCCCGCCGCAGCGTGAGTTTCGACGCCGCCGGCGGCGAGCGCGTAATAGCCGACGACATCGGTCTCAACGCAGGCGACGAATGTGCGCGAGGCGCGTGCCGACCCGTTTTTTGCGGCGCGGCGTTTCAGCCAATCATCGAGCGACGCGACGCCCGAGACAAATTCTGCGATCCCGTGACGGTCGGAAAGCGGCTCCGGGGCGGCGATTGTCAAGCACGATCCCAAGGAGCGGGAGTCCGCAGGGTTCGCCGCAACGCCTCATTCGGTTGTGCGGGCGCATCGAGGCGGGCGAGAAACGCCGCATAGGTCTCTGGGCTCACGGATAACACCGTGCGATCCAACAATGTGTCCTCGACGGCGCGTCGCGTCGCGTCGAGGATGAAGTCGGTGCGGGTCTTGCCGCGCGCTTGAGCGGCGCGGTCGATCATTTCCCGATCCTCCGGCTTTATGCGGATATTGAGCGTGTCGCGTTTGGGAGCTGTCGTGGACATGGCGCGTCTCCTAATACATTATCGCAAATCGTAATGACGATGTCATTACATTTCTGATTGTCATGGAAGATGATACATTTCCGGTCGCGGCCAGCCTTCGTTAAGCCATCGGCTTGGCTTAGTCGGGCAGCCCCAGCACGTCGGCCATCGAATAAAGCCCCGGCTTTTTGCCTCGCGCCCAAAGCGCCGCCTTCAGCGCGCCGCGCGCGAACAGGCCGCGGTCCTCGGCCTGATGCGACAGCGTGATGCGTTCGCCGTCGCCGGCGAAAATGACGCTGTGGTCGCCGATCACGCCGCCCCCGCGCAGCGCCGCAAAGCCGATGTCGCCGGGCCGCCGCGCGCCGGTGACGCCGTCGCGGCCGCGCGCCGAATGCGCCATGAGCTCGATCCCGCGCCCCTGCGCGGCCGCCTCGCCGAGCATCAGCGCCGTTCCCGAAGGCGCGTCGACCTTCATGCGATGGTGCATCTCGACGATCTCGATGTCGAACTCTTCGCCGAGCGCCTTGGCCGCCAGCCGCACGAGGCCGGCGAGCAGATTGACGCCGAGGCTCATGTTGCCCGAGCGCACGATGGCCGCGTGTCGGGCGGCGGCGGCGAGCTTGCCGCCGTCCGTTTCGCTCATGCCCGTCGTGCCGATCACATGGACGATGCGGGCCTGCGCGGCGAGGGCCGCGAGCTCGACCGTCGCCGCCGGCGAGGAGAAATCGACGATCCCGTCGGCGTGGGTCAGCAGCGGCAGCGCATCGTCGGTGATCGGAACGCCGAGGGGCGGCAGGCCCGCAAGCGTCCCGGCGTCCTGCTCCAGTTCCGGCGAGCCCGGCCGCTCCAGCGCGCCGGTCAGGGTCAGGCCCGGCGTCTCGTGGATCGCCTTGACGAGCGTGCGACCCATGCGCCCGGCGGCGCCGGTGACGACCAATCGCATGTCGGACATCGCGTTTCCCATCCTCAGACCGGCTGCGGCCCGTCATAGCCCTCGGCGATGACGAGATCGCCCGTGCTGGCCGCCTCGCGCAGCTTCATCGCCGCCGCATATTCCGGCGAGCGGTAGCAGGCCAGCGCGGTTTCGTAGTCCTTGAACTCGATCACCACCTGCCGCGATTTCGACTTGCCCTCGGCGACCTCGTGACGGCCGGCGCGGACCAGGAAGCGCGCGCCATATTTGGCGAAGGCGGCGGCGTTTGCGGCGACGTAAGCCTTGTAGGCCTCCGGGTCGGCGACGTCGACATGGGCGATCCAATAGCCTTTGGCCATCTCAGGCGCCCTCCACCAGGACCATCTCCATTTCGGCCGCGCCTTCGCGCAGCGCCTTGGCGGCCTGATATTCGGCCGAGTGATAGTATTTTTGCGCGGCCTCGTAGCTTTCGAACTCCAGGACGACGTTGCGCTTGCGCGCGGGGCCTTCGAGCGCCTCCCATCGTCCGCCGCGAGCGAGCGCCTTGCCGCCGTATGCGGCGATCGCCTTTGTGGCCGCTTGCGCATATTTGGCGTAGGCGTCGGGGTCTTTGATGTCGACGCGCGAGATGACGTAGCCTTTGGGCATTTCGGCTTCCTTCCTTCGCGGGCGAGCCTAAACCCTCGCGCCCGAGGAGCCAAGCCTAACGGGTTTTGCCTAGCGGGATTTGGCGGCCGGCCCGGCGTCCGCCATCAGCGGCGGCAGGTCGCCGCGGCCATTGAGCGCGCCCGGCGCCCAATAGAGCCCCGACCGCATGGCGTAGAATACATGCAGGCCGACGCGATCGAGCCGCTTCAGCGTCGGCGCCCAGAACGGCCGCACATAGGCGGCGTGATAGTTGATCGCCGAGGCGAATCGCTTGTCGAAGATCTTGCCGTCGGCGACTCCCTCGGCGATCCGCGTCGCCGTCGCCCAGGCGGCCGGCTCCTCGACGCGCAGCGACTTGCCTTCGCAGGCGAAGGAGAACTGGCAGGCGAACGGCCGCTCGCGATCCTGATAGACGACGCCGCAGACGGTGGTCGGATAAATGCCGCTGCGCACGCGGTTGAGCACGACCTCGGCGACGGCCGCCTGTCCGACCTCCGGCTCGCTGCGCGCCTCGAAATAGACGGCCTCCGACAGGCAGCGCAGCTGACGCGCGCGGTCCTTGGGATCGATCAGCGTCGCATAGCCCGGCCTGTCGGAGAGATCGGTCTTGGCGGCGACGAAATTCTGGGCGTCGAAGGGGGCGGGCGCGGCGAACTTGGCGCCGGGAGCGGCCAGCCGGCCGTCGGTTGGGCCCGGAGAGACGGAGGCGAGCGCGAGATCGAGCGGCCAGGCTGGGGTCGCGCCATCGGTGAAGGCCACGCGGGCCGGCGCGGAGGCGGCGCCGGCCGGGCTCATCGAATCCGAGGGAAAGCCGGCGTCGCTGGCGCGCGCCTTGGCCTGGAAGCCCGGGCGCAACGCGATGAATGGGTCGCCCTTGTGGGCGCGGTTGACCGTCGGGTCGGCGTAGCGCATGTGCTTGGGCGCGTAGCGCGGCTCGATCTCGTCGGGCAGGGAGGCGAGATCTTCTTCGGCGCCGACGACATAATTGGCCTGGATCAGCCTTGCGCGCGTCGGGAAGCTCGCATCGAGGCGGGAATGGGCGGGGATGGTGAGGCCGTCGGTGCGAAGATCGGGATCGGCGCGCGCGGTGATCGAGACGACGAGGCCGAAGGCCAAAGCCCAAGGCGCGAAAGTCGACGCCGCCCAACCGATACGCGAACGCCCCATACGCGACCCTTAGCCTGCGAAGCTCCACCCGAGCCGCCGTCGCAGGAGCGCCCGCACGGCGTTCTCGGTTGATAGGCTTTTAAGGTTGCGTTGGCGTTAGCGGGGCAGGGGCGCGGCGGTCCCGAAATGGGGCGCCGTTCACGCCGCCTCGACGGTCGGGCCGAAGCGGCGCTCGAAAGCCGCCCGCAGCGCCGCGTCGACCTCCCCCATCGTCGCGGCGAGGCCCAGATCGCGCAGGCTCGTGACGCCGAGATGCGCCTGGCCGATCCCGCAGGGCACGATCCCCGAGAAATGCGAGAGATTGGGCGCGACGTTCAGCGCCACGCCGTGAAACGTCGCCCAGCGGCGCACGCGCACGCCGATGGCGGCGATCTTGTCCTCCGCCGGCTCGCCGTTCAGTCCCGAAGGCTTGTCGGGCCGCGCCACCCAGACGCCGACCCGATCCTGCCGCGTCTCGCCGTGGACGCCGAAAGCCGCCAGCGTGTCGATGAGCCACGCCTCCAGCGTGGCGACAAAGACGCGCAAGTCCGGCCGGCGGCGCTTCAGGTCCAGCATCACATAGGCGACCCGCTGCCCGGGCCCGTGATAGGTGTATTGCCCGCCGCGCCCGGTCTTGAACACCGGGAAACGCGCGTCGAGGAGATCGCCGCTCCTGGCGCTCGTGCCGGCGGTGTAAAGGGGGGGATGTTCGACGAGCCAGATGCGCTCGGCCGCCTCTCCCGAGGCGATCGCCTCCGCGCGCGCCTCCATCTCCGTCACCGCCCGCTCATAGCCGACCAGCCCCGGCGCAACGACCCATTCCACCGGCGGCGAGCCGGGGCTCGGCGTGAGCGGCGATTGCGGGGCCAGACGGAGCGACGACAAGACGATCCTCTCCGGGAGGGGATGCGCCGTTTATGCCTCCGCTCGGCGCCGAACGCCAACTTGACGCAACGTTAAAATAGAGTTTCAAGATAATTCGTTGCAACGACTCGCAATTCGCGCGCAAGTCACCCGACGAGAGAAGCAAGCGTGACGCTCCGGCATCGCAGGGTTTCGTGCGGGTTCTTGGCGCTTGGCGGCGCGGCGGCGCTTTTGCCCATGGCGGCGCGCGCCGGCGCCTGGACCGAGCCGCAGGGGCAGGGCTTGCCATCGAGACCCTGTTCGGCTGGGGCGGAGCAGGCGCCCCTTACGGCGGCTCGGCGAGCCCGAGCGAAAGCCACGATCGGATCGCAGACCTATTTCGAATACGGCGCCTGGGACCGGCTGACCGTGTTCGGCGCGATGACCGCCGACCGCTACTCGCTGACGCCGCCGACGAAGGATACGTTTCACCGGCCTCGACTATTCCGGCGGCGGACTTCGTGCGCGCCTCTGGTCGAACGACGCCTGGGTGTTCTCGCTGGAGGCGAGCGCCTATGTCTCCGGCGCGCACGACCCCGCCAGGCCCGCGCAGGCCGGCGACACCGGCCCGGAGGCCGACGCGCGCGCCCTCGTCGGCCACAATCTGACGCTGTTCGGCGCGCCCGCCTTCTTCGACGCCAGGCCGGCTATCGGCTGCGCACCGCAGGGGCCGCCGAGCGAGTTCCACGCCGACCTGACGCTCGGAGTCTCCTGGACGCCGCGCGCGCAGATCCTCGCGCAGGCGTTCAACACGGTCTCCAACGGCGCCGGCGCGCCGGGCTTTGCGGCCTGGGAGAGCAATATCGGCCAGTTGAGCCTCGTCTATGCGCTCGACGACAAATGGTCGGTGCAGATCGGCGGCTTCGGCACGCTCTATCGCCGCAACACGAACAGCGAATACGGCGCATTGCTCGCCGTGTGGCGTCGCTTCTGAGCGCGCCTTCGGCTAGGACAGGGCGTCCTGACGAACCGCCATGTCCTTCGCCTATCCCTTCGCGCTCGCCCTCGCCGCCGCCGCTTCTCGACGTGACGCTCGGCTATCCCGCGGGGCTGGCGCGCCGGATCGGAACGCCCTCGCGGTGGATCGCGACTGGCTCGGGATCGTCAAGGCGGCGGGCTGCGAGCAAGCGGGCGCGGCGCGCTCGCGCTCTATCTCGCCCCGGTCGCGGTCGCCGCGACGCTCGTCGCCCAGTTGCTGCCCTCCGGTCCCGCTCGGCTTCGCCGCCACGGCGCTGCTGGCCTCGGCCTTCTGCGGCCGGCAGAGCCTCGACGGGCGCGCGCGCGCGGTCGCGAGCCTTTGGGAGAACGAGGGGCCTTACGAGGCGCTGGCCGCCGCCGAGGCGCTCGGCCCCGACGAGGCCGAGCCGCGCCTCGGCCGCGCCGGCGCCGCGGCGATCGCCGCGCGCTTCGCCGACGAGGCGGCGGCGCCGACCGTGTTCATCCTGATCGGCGGGCTCACCGGCGCGGCGCTCTGCCGCGCGTTGGTCCTGGCCGGGCGGTTCTGCCGCGAGCGCCGCGACGCCTCCGATTTCGCCGACGCCGTCGCCGAGCTCGAGGCTGGACGATCGCGCCGGCCGCGCGCGCCGGCGCGCTGTTCCTGGCCCTTGCCGCCGTCAGGCAGCCCGGCCGCCTGGCGCGCCGTCGCCGCTGCCGGCGACGCGGCCGAGCGCGCCGGCGGAGACGGCGATGCTCGCCGCGCTCGGCGACCCGCCGCGCGACGATCCCGCCTATCTGCGACGCGCCCTGGCTTTGTTCCGGCGCGCCGCTGCGGCCGAAATCGTCGCGCTCGCCGCGCTCGCGCTCGTCGCGGCCTTCGCGGCGTGAGAGCGATTTTGCGATGTAACAAAGCCGCAGAGGGCCGCGAACAATGCTTCGCCGCGCCAATCTCGCGCGCTTTTTCGGAGAACGCCCATGAATTCGAAGACCCTGACGCTGGCCGGCGCCGTCGCCGCCGCCCTCGCCGCCGCCTCGTTCTCGGCTCAGGCCGCCATGGCGCCCAAGGGCAAGGAGGCCTGCTACGGCGTCTCCATGAAGGGCCACAACGATTGCGCGGCCGGCGTCCACGATTGCGCCGGCAAGTCGAGCGCCGACTACGACGGCGCGGATTTCAAATACGTTCCCGCCGGCACCTGCGCGAAGATGGACGTGCACGGCCACAAGGGCTCGCTGACCCCGGCGTAAAGTCCGACCGGGCCGGCGCATTCGGGAATCCCGGCGCCGGCCCGTTATTTTGTTTGATCGGCCTTTTGCGAAGCGGTATGATGACCGCGCCCTGATGTTGTTTGATCGAGGGCGGGGCGGGACCGCCGTCAGAGCGGGAGGCGCAGCGGCGTCGCCCTAAAGCGTCCACCTCCCGGGAGGACGGCAATGCCGAAATATCTTTTCGAGGTTCGCTACAGCGCGGAAGGCGTCAAAGGCCTCAAGAGCGAGGGCGGCTCGTCGCGGCGGGCGAAGGCCGCGAGTCTCATTGAAGGCTTTGGCGGCAAGCTGGAGGCGTTCTACTACGCCTATGGCGACGTCGACGTTTATTGCATCCTCGACGCGCCGGACGAGAGCCGCGCGCTCGCCATGTCAATGGCGGTCAATGAGACCGGCGTCATGACCGGACGGCTGACCATGCTGATCGCGCCCGAAGTCGTAGACGCCGCGGCGAAAGTCGCTATCCCGTTCCACGCGCCGGGGCGCTAGCGCCGCGGTTCGGGGTTTTCTGGACGCGCCCGCGCGCGGCGCGTAACGTCTCTCGGGGCGGAATCGCCGCCTGAGGGAAGCCATGCCGCGCGACGCGCAGGGTCACGAAGTCACGGGATCGGCGGACTCGGTCGAAAGCTACGACCGGGCCATCGCGGACTATTACGCGCTCGGCGGCGATCCCGTCGGCAAGCTGAAGGCGGCGCTCGCGACGCGATCCCGCCTTCGCGCTCGGCGCGACGGCGATCGCGGCGTTGTTCCTGGTCGGCGGATTTCGTGCTCGATCACGCGGAGGTGAAGGGCGCCCTGAAGGCCGCTCGCGCGGCGGCCAGGCGCGCGACGGCGCGGGAAAAACTGCATCTGGAAGCCGTCGAGACCTGGGTCGAGGGACGCTTGCGCGACGCGACCGCCGTGTGGGAGGAGATCCTCGTCGATCATCCGACCGACGCGCTGGCGCTTCGGTTGGCGCAGGACGCCTATTTGTTTCTCGGCGCCTCGGCGGCGATGCGCGACTCGGTCGCGCGCGTGTTGCCGGAGTGGCGCGACGACGATCCGCTTGACGAGCTTCGTGCTCGGCGCGCGCGCCTTCGGTCTGGAGGAGACCGGCGACTACGCCGGCGCCGAGACAGCCGCGCGCGAGGCGCTCCGCCGCAATCCCGCCGACGCCTGGGCGGCGCACGCGCTGGCGCATGTGTTCGAGATGACCTCGCGGCCGGAGGAGGGCGCGGCCTTCCTGCAAGCCTCGCGCGCCGACTGGCGCGACGCGCATTTCATGGCCGGCCACAACGGCTGGCATCTCGCGCTCTATCTGATCGAGCTCGGCCGCATCGACGAGGTTCTCGCCGGCTTCGACCGCCATATGCTGGCCGCGCTTCCGAACGACGCGACGCTCGACCGCGTCGACGCCGCCTCGCTGCTGTGGCGGCTGGAGCTCGAAGGCGTCGATGTCGGCGCGCGCTGGGGCGCGGTGCGCAAGCAATGGGCGGCGCATCTGCACGATCACGTGCTCGCCTTCAACGATCTGCATCTGGCTTTCGCCGTCGCGGGCGATTCCAAGCTCGCCGCGATGCTCGGCGAGTCGCTCGACGCCTTCGCCCGCGAGGGGGAGGGCGACAACGCCGCGGTGATGCGCCAGGTCGGCCGCCCGCTGATCGACGCGATGCTGGATTTCGCGCAACGGGACTACGCCGAGGCGATCGAGCGCATCCTGCCGCTGCGATACGAAGTGTGGCGCATCGGCGGCAGCCATGCGCAACGCGACGTCGTCGATCTCACGCTGATCGCCGCCGCCGAGCGGGCGGGGGAGAGGAATCTTTCGCGCGCTTTGCTCGCCGAGCGCGCCGCGCTGCGCCCGACCGAACGCTGGCGCGCGCAACTCGAACGGGCGCGCGCGGCCTGAACTGGCGCGCAAGTTGCGAGGCGAAGAAATATTGTGACGTGGAGCGCGAACAGATGCTGAGCACCAGGCAACCGACGCTGCGCAATTTCTGGTACGCGACCGTGCCGATGGAGGCGCTCGCGGACGGGCCGAAGCCGTTCAAGCTGCTCGGGCAGGAGATCGCCCTGTTTCTCGACAAGGACGGCGCTCCGGCCGCGCTCGAAGACCGCTGCTGCCATCGCACCGCCAAGCTCTCCAAGGGCTGGATTCGCAACGGCAACATCGTCTGCGGCTATCATGGCTGGGAATACGACCGCGCCGGCAAGCTGGTCACGATCCCGCAATTTCCCTTCGAGCAGCCTGTCCCCGAAGCTCGCGCGCGCACGTTTCACGCCAAGGAGCGCTACGGCTATGTCTGGGTGTGTCTCGGCGAGCCGCTTTCCGACATTCCCGCGCTGCCTTACGAGAGCGAGGTCCGGCTTCCGCCGCATCCATCAATTCTACGACCGCTGGAACACCTCGTCGCTGCGGATGATGGAGAACTCCTTCGACAACGCCCATTTCGCCTTCGTCCACAAGGGCACGTTCGGCGACATCAACCAACCGAAGCCCGAGAAATACGAAATCACCGAGACCGATTACGGCTTCGTCGCCGAGACCATCGTCACCGTCCGCAACCCGCCGAACGCCGCGCGCATCACCGGCACGAGCGAGCCCACCACCAGGCGCATCATGCGCAATCACTGGTATCTGCCGTTCTGCCGCACGATGGACATGACCTATCCTTCAGGCCTCCGCCACGTCATCTTCAACTGCGCGACGCCGATCGACGACGGCGCGATCCAGCTCATCCAGATCCTTTATCGCAACGACCGCGAGGCGGATTGCTCGACGGCCGAGCTGATCGCATGGGACAAGGCGATCATCGAGGAGGACCGCGAAATGCTGGAGGCCACCGACCCCGACGCGATCGTCGACATGAGCCGCAAGATCGAGATGCACATGCCCTCCGACCGCCCGGGCATGATCATGCGCAACCGGCTGCTCGCGCTGTTGAAGGCGCATGGCGAGGCCGAGGCGCCGCGATGAACGACATCCGCCTCGCCGCGCTGATCGAGGAGATCGGCGACGTTCCCTACAGCATCGAGCCGTCGATCCTGCGCCGGCGCTCGCGCGATTATTTCTGGTACAGCCAGGCCTTGGCCGAAGATCTCGCGGGCAAGCAGGCCGACGTCGTCGTGACGCCGCGCAACGAGGCCGACGTGATGCGCGTCGCCGCGGCTTGCGCGAAGCGGCGCGTGCCGCTGACGCCGCGCGGCGCCGGCACCGGCAATTACGGCCAGTCGGTGCCGCTCAACGGCGGCGTCGTGCTCGACATGAGCGAGATGGCCGACCTCGAATGGACGCGCCCCGGCCTCATGCGCACGCAGCCCGGCGCGCGCATGCATATGGTTGACGAGTGGCTGCGGCCGGGCGGGCAGGAGCAGAGGCTGCATCCCTCCACCAAGCGCAGCGCCACCGTCGGCGGCTTCGTCGCCGGCGGCTCCGGCGGCGTCGGCTCGGTGACCTGGGGCGGCTTGCGCGAGCCCGGCAATGTGCTGGCCGCCCGCGTGATCACGCTGGAGGAAAGTCCGCGCGCGATCGAGCTGCGCGGCGACGCCGCGCAGAAGATCAACCGCGCCTACGGCACGACGGGCATCATCACCGCGCTGGAGATGCCGCTCGCCCCGCTCTTCGAATGGATCGACGTCGCCGTGGTCTTCGACAGTTTCGCCGCCGCTTGCGAGGCGGGGCTGGCGGTCGCGCTCGCCGACGGCGTCGTCAAGAAACTGCTGACGCCGATCGCCTGGCCGATTCCCCGCTATTTCGGGCCGTTCGCCGCCGCCTGTCCGGAGGGCAGGAGCCTGCTGCTTGCGATGATCGCCAAGCCGTCGCTGGAGACCTTCAAATCGCTGATCGGCGCCGGCGAGATCGTCCACGAGAAACCGTTCGACGAGAGCCCCTCCGAGACGCCGCTCTACGAATATTCCTGGAACCATACGACGCTTCAGGTGCTGAAGACCGACCGCAACGTCAGCTACCAGCAATGTCTGTTCCCGCACGACAGATTGTTGGCCAGCGTCGCCGAGATGGTCGCTTTGTTCGGCGACGAAGTCTGGCATCACCTCGAATTCATCCGCTTCGGCGGCCGAGTGACGGCGAGCGCGCTGCCCGTCGTGCGCTTCACGACGCGCGCCCGGTTGTTCGAGATCGTCGATACTCTATGAGAAGCACGGCGTCCTCGTCGCCAATCCCCATGTGTTCACGCTGGAGGACGGCAGCCGCCACAAGCGCGCCGACGCCGATCAACTGGGCTTCAAGGCGCTAGTCGACCCTTACGGCCTGCTCAATCCCGGCAAGATGCGCTCCTACGTCCCCTTGCGCGCATGAAGATCCTCTACGTCTATTGTCATCCGCTGCCGGAGAGTTTCCACGCCGCCATCCGCGTCGAGGCGCTGGCGGGCCTGAGGGCGGCGGGCCACGAGATCGACCTGTTCGATCTCTACGCGGAGAAGTTCGACCCCGTGCTCTCCGAGGAGGGCCGGCGCCATTATCACGACGAGCCGCAAAATCGCGCGGGTCTGGAGCCGATCGTCGCGCGGCTCACGCGCGCCGAGGCGATCGTGCTGCAATTCCCGACCTGGTGCTTCGGGCCGCCGGCGATGCTGAAGGGCTTCTTCGACCGCGTGCTCATGCCCGGCGTCGCCTTCGATCTCTCCGACCCCGCGCATGTGAAGCCGATGCTTCGGAACGTCCGCAAGATCGCCGGCGTCGTCACCTACGGCAGGCCGCGGCTGATGGCTTTGTGGATGGGCGATCCGCCGCGCAAGATCGTCACCCGCTACGTGCGCTGGTTCGCCGGCGCCGGCGCGAAGGCCGAATATCACGCGCTCTATCATCTCAACGTCGCCAGCCAGGCGCAGCGCGAGACCTTCATGCGCCGGGTGCGCGCGGCGATGGAGCGGTTCTAGCCGTCCCGCGCCTCCGCGCAAGCTTCCTCGGGCATTGGTCATGACTCGGCGCTAGACGCAAAGGCCTGCGGCTTGCTTGGACAGGCTGCGAGGGGCTCGACAGGCGGCGACTTCTGGCCCTAGAGCTAAGGGGATGAGCAGAGTGGCGAAAATTCCTCCCGGCGTCGGCCCGAAATATCCGCAGGTGCTGACGCTCGTCGGCGGCACCGGCGATCTCGCGCAGCGCAAGCTGTGGCCGGGGTTGTTCCACCTCATCAGCTCCGGCTTCATTCCCTCGTGCCGCATCGTCGGCTTTTCGCTCGATCAGATCGACGTCGAGGGTTTCCGCGATCTCGTGCGCAATGCGCTGGACAAATTCTCGCCGCGCAAGGTCACGGACGACGCCTGGCGGCAGTTCGCGCCGCTGATCGACCTATGTGCCGATCAGCGCCGGCGCCGACGCCCTGCATGACGCGGTCGAGCGCCGCCGAGGCCGAGCTGGGGCCGGACACGCGCCGCCTGCACTATCTCAGCGTGCCGCCCAACGCGGCGCTGTCCGCGGTCCGGACGCTGTCCGACGCCGGCCTGATCGAGCGCTCCCGCGTCATCATGGAGAAGCCGTTCGGCGTCGATCTCAAGAGCGCGCGCGAGCTCAACGCGCGCCTGCACGAGGTGTTCAAAGAGGAGCAGATCTTCCGCATCGACCATTTCCTCGGCAAGGAGCCGGCGCAGAACATCCTCGCCTTCCGCTTCGCCAACGGCCTGTTCGAGCCGATCTGGAACCGCAATTTCATCGATCACGTGCAGATCGACGTGCCGGAGACTCTGGGCCTCGGCAAGCGCGCCGCCTTCTACGAGCAGACCGGCGCCTATCGCGACATGGTGGTGACGCATCTGTTCCAGATCCTCGGCTTCATGGCGATGGAGCCGCCGACGGCGCTGGAGCCGGGGCCGATCAGCGAGGAGAAGAACAAGGTGTTCCGCTCGATGAAGCCGATCGACCCGCGCGACGTCGTGCGCGGCCAATATATCGGCTATCGCCAGGAGGAGGGCGTCGATCCGGAATCCGACACCGAGACGCTCATCGCGCTCAAATGCGAGATCGACAACTGGCGCTGGGCCGGCGTGCCGTTCTTCCTGCGCACCGGCAAGCGCATGGCCGAGGGCAAGCGCGTCATCTCCATCGCCTTCCGCGAGCCGCCGCAAGAGCATGTTCCCCGCCAATTCCGGCGTCGGCGCGCAGGGGCCGGACCATCTCACCTTCGACCTCGCCGACGCCTCGAAGATGTCGCTGTCCTTCTACGGCAAGCGCCCCGGTCCGGGCATGCGGCTCGACAAGCAGAGCCTGCAATTCGCGATGAGCGACACCGGGCTCGCCGGCGAGGTGCTGGAGGCCTATGAGCGGCTGATCCTCGACGCCATGCGCGGCGACCGCACCCTGTTCACCACCGCCGACGGCATCGAGCGGCTGTGGGAGGTCTCCGAGCCGCTGCTGGAAGCCCCGCCGCAGGTGCGCCTCTACGAGCAGGGCTCCTGGGGGCCGAAATCGATCCACCAGCTCATCGCCCCCAACGCCTGGCGGCTGCCGTTCGAACGCGCCTGGCGCGATCCCAATCTAACTGGCGCGTAAAAAGATTTACTCTGCGGCGTTTGCGTCGGGAGAATTTACCTCGCCTTTGTAATCGAGGGCCAGATTGCGGCGCGTTGCAAGGACGGGCCGCATCGAATCCGCCGGATAAATTTGATTTCAAAGGCGTCGCGAAATTTATATTGCTGCAGACTATCGCCGTTCTGGTCCTGGTTGCGCCGACGACGTGGTTCGTGTCGAGCTACTTCTACGACCGCCTGAGGATCGCGCAGTCCAGCGATCCCAACGCAATTCTGAAGTTCATCACGATCCTGGCCTGCGTGGAGACGCGTCGCCTTCTGCCCGATCATGGTCGTGCCGATCTCGGCGATGATGCGCCGGCTGCAGGACGCGCAGCAACGGCTCGAACGGCTCGCCGACACCGACGCGCTGACTGGCCTCCTCAACCGCCGGGGCGTTGAAAAGGCCGCGGCGCGTCTCATCGCCGCGGCGGCCGCGCGCGGCGAAACGGTCGCGGCGATCGTCTGCGACATCGATCACTTCAAGCGCGTCAACGACCTTCACGGCCACGATCTCGGCGACGAGACTTTGCGCGCGCTCGGGGCGCTGCTCGGCGAACGGTTCGCGGGCGAAGCGGCGCTCGCCGGGCGGCTCGGCGGCGAGGAATTCCTGGCGCTCGCCGTGGTCCCCAATCCCCGCGCCGGTCAAGCCGCCGCCGAGGCGCTGCGCCAAGCCTTCGCCGCCTGCGCGATCGCCGGGGAGGGCGCGTCGTTTCGCTGCACGCTGAGCCTTGGCGTCGCGGCCCAGGCCGCGCCCTGCGAACTGGCGGGGCTCGTCTCGCGCGCGGACGCCGCGCTCTACGCCGCCAAAACCGCCGGTCGCGATCGCGTGGCGATGGCCGAGCCGCTATCGCAGGCCGCCGCCTGACCCCGCGCCCCGATTTCCTTGACCGAACGGCGCTTTTCCGACGCATCCTCACCCTTTGTTAACCTTTACAGCGTCAATTCGACAAATCTTAACGATCATCTTGGGCGGAAGGGCCGATTCGCGCGCATTCACCTTGGGAAAGAGGGGCGGATTGCATGAAAACTATTGCACTCGTCACGCAAAAGGGCGGCGCGGGGAAAAGCACCCTGGCCTCCTCGCTCGCGGTCGCGGCCCTTGAGGCCGGCGAGCGCGTCTGTCTCATCGATCATCGACCCGCAGGCGACGCTGACCGTCTGGGGCAAGACGCGCGGCGAGGCCGACATTCCCGTCATCGCCGCCAGCCCCGCCAAGCTCCCGGCGGCGCTGTCGGCGCTCGCGCAGAAGGGCGTGACGCTCGTCTTCATCGACACGCCCGGCGCAGAGGGCGCGGCGGCTTCGGCGGCGATGGCGGCGGCCCAGCTTTGCGTCATTCCCTCGCGCCCCACCGCCTTCGACCTCTGGGCCAGCGCCAACACCCGCAAGGCGCTGAAGGATCATCAAGGGCGATTACGTGTTCCTGCTCAACCAATGCCCGCCGGCGCAGCAGAACGCGCGCGTCGACGAGGGCGTGGCGGCGCTGGAGGCGATGGGCGGCCTGCTCTCGCCGCTGGTGCTGGCGCGGGTCGATTACCAGGAAGCCGCGCGCCTTGGCTGGGGCGTCACCGAACTCAATCCGGACGGCGCGGCGGCGGGCGAGATGCGCGCGCTGTGGGCCTCGCTTGAAGCGGCGGCTCGCCAAGGCGGCCAGGCCGGCGAAGAAGGCGGCCTGATCGGTCCGGGTTGCGCGGGGGCGGCGCGCCGTGGGACAGTGCGGGGCGATCTGGAGACCCCGCATGCGCCCGAAGCTCGCCCTCGCAGCCTTGCTCGCCTGCATCGCGACGGCTCGCGCCGAAACGCCGGTCGAGCGCGGCCAGTATCTCGTCACCATCTCCGGCTGCAGCGACTGCCATACGCCGGGAGGAATGCTCGGCCAGGCCGACAAGAAGCGGCTCTCTCGGCGGTTCCGACGTCGGTTTCGGCGATCCCGCCTCGGGCGTCTGGATCGGCGGCAATCTGACGCCGGACAAGGAGACCGGCCTCGGCAGCTGGACGACCGATCAGATCGTCGCCGCCTTCACCAAGGGCGTGCAGGCCGGACGGGCGCAAGCTCACGGAAATCATGCCCTGGCCGGCGCTGGCGCATCTGACCCCCGACGACGCGCGCGCGATCGCCCTCTATCTGCAAAGTCTGCCGCCGGTGAAGAACGCGGTTCCCGGCCCGTTCAAGGCGGGCGAGCACGCCGAGCGTGCCCTACGTCTCCGTCGTGATCCCGACCGCGCAATACATGGCCTGCCGCGGCCGATAGCCGACGGACCGAAATCAGACGATCGCGCCTCAAGTCAGCCGATGCGCGTGCGGATCGATCTGTCCGCCGCGCGAGATCGTCAGTAGCCGAGCGCGCAGACGTCTGCCGCACGCTGTCGTCGCGTCGCGTCGCGCGGTCGTCGACGAGTTCGTGGGTGTCGCGAATCGGCGCGCCGTTGACGCTCAACAATGACGTCGCCCTTCTGCAAGCCGAATTGCGCGGCCGGCGAATCGGCGGCGACGTCGGCGACCACCACGCCCTCGCTCACGCCCGAGCGTGTCGGCGTTCAGCGACAGCTCCGCCATCACCGCCGGCGACAGGTTCTCCACCTGCGCGCCCTGCAACGGCGAGCGGCTCTTGAGCCGCACGACGTCGCGCGGCGTCGTCTCCGGCGGCGCCTTCGAGCTTCATCGGCAGCACGATGCGCTTGCCGCCGCGCAGCACCGTCAACGAGGCGAAGCCGCCGATCGGCTTGACGCCGATGCGGAAATCGACGCCCGCCGGCATCGTCGACCGGCCGCCCGTCGACCGCCACGACCACGTCGCCGCTGGCGAGCCCCGCCTGAGCGGCCGGCGAGCCGTGCTCGACCGTCGCCACGACGGCGCCGACCGGCCGGTCGAGCCCCAGCGAATTGGCGATGTCCCTGGTCACGTCCTGCAGCTTGGCGCCGAGATAGGGCCGCTTGACGATCCGGCCGCCCGATTTCGCCGTCGCGACGACGCTCTTGACCATGTTGACGGGAATGGCGAAGCCGATGCCCATGCTGCCGCCGGAGCGCGAATAGATCGCCGAATTGACGCCGACGAGCCGCCCCCAGGTATCGACCAGCGCGCCGCCGGAATTGCCGGGATTGATCGCCGCGTCCGTCTGGATGAAGAAGCCGTAGTCGCTGACGCCGATCTGGGTGCGGGCGAGCGCCGAGACGATGCCCTGCGTCACGCTCTGGCCGACGCCGAACGGGATTGCCGATGGCGATGACGAAATCGCCGACCTCGATGGCGTCGGAATCGCCCAGCGCAATGGCGGGAAGCGGCCCGTCGCTCTTGATCTTGAGCACCGCCAGATCGGTGCGGGGATCGTCGAGCACGATCTTGGCCTCGAACTCGCGCTTGTCGGAGAGCGCGACCTTCACGTCCGTCATGCCGGCGATGACGTGGTGATTGGTGACGACGAGGCCGTCTGGGGTCGACGATGACGCCGGAGCCCAGCGACTGGGCGATGCGCTTGTTGTGCGGCACGTCCGGCTCGCCGAAGAAATGGCGGAAAAAAGGATCGTCGAACAACGGGTTGCGCGGCATCGTCTCGACCCGCGAGGCGTAGACGTTGACGACCGACGGGCGCACCTTGGCCACGATCGGCGCGAAGGACAGATGCACCTCGGCGGGACTTGAGGGCGCGACGCGCTCGTCGGCCGCGCGCCCCGGCGGTGAGCAGCAGCAGAATGGCGAAGCACGAGCGCAGCAAGCGACCCTCCGGCTTTTTGGCCGTCCCCTATAGGCGGCTCCGCGCGTTCCGCCAACGCGCCAGATGTCGATTTAATGTCCGCCGCCCCTTGCGTCCGGCGACGGCTGCGCCAATCTCATTCGCGACGGCCTTTCGCGGCTTCGCGGATGAGGCCGGTTTTTGGGAGGCTCTCGATGAGCAACACGCAGGGCGCGTTCGATCCCGGGGCTGCAGGCTGTTACGGCCCATGGTCGCGCGGACGCGCGGGAACCCGCTGGACGGCGGTCGAACTGATCGCCATGGTCCTGGGCTTCATGGTGTTTTGGCCAGTCGGGCTTGCGATTCTCGGCTTCAAGTACTGGCAGTACAAGACCGGCGGGGCGGACCTGCAGACGGCGGCGACGGGCGCCTTCCGTAGCGCCCGGTCGGCGATGGGCGGCTTCCCGTCGAGCGCGCCGGGCGACTGGGGGCGGCGTACCTGGGCGCACGGGTTCACGACCGCGACCGGCAACGCCGCTTTCGACGCCTGGAAGAGCGCCGAACTCGCCCGCCTCGAAGAGGAGCGCCGGCGTCTGGAGGACGCGCATCGCGAATTCGCGGAATGGCTGGAGAACGTGCGCAAGGCGAAGGACCGCGAGGAGTTCGAGCGCTTCATGAACGAGCGGCGCGCCAAGGGCGTCTGAACGGCCCGACGCGTGGCCTCAAGCTGAGCAAAGCTCCGGCGGGCTCGCGGGCCCGCGCGGAGTTTTTTTTTATTCCGGCCAACAGCTAGCGGCCCGCGATAAGCCGGACCCATCAATGGCGAGCCAAGCGACGCCATCTATCCTCCCGAGATCGTAGATTTGAAGTCGGAGCGCGTCCGCGAGGCGCTCGACGCTGCGATCGGTCGCTCCACTGCGGAGGAGGCGCGCGCTGAGCGGATCGGCTCCGGGCCGGCGAATATATTTTCATCAGTTCAAATTTAGGTAACAGCAGCGAAAATTGCCTCCGATTTCACAGTATTCATCGAAAAAATTATCATAGTGTCTGGCATGAAATTTGTATGTATTAGTTTTGGCAGCGAATTTTGACGATAAGACTTGCCGACGATTTCTTTTAATAAAATTGCAAATTATGCGTGAGGTTGCGCCTTAAACACAAAACGGTCCCGCGCTATTATTTAACTCTCCATTAGCACACATGCCTTCCTTTAGAGATCGTGTCACAGGGGCGGTGATTTTGCGATGCGGCATTCAGTGAAAAATTATATCAAAAACCAGTCGGGCGGCCTCACGACGACATTCGCTGTGACCGCTCCGGCGATCGCGGGGGCCATCGCGCTCGGAATTGACGTGGGGCGCGCCGAACTCATGCATAAGGAGGCGCTGCACGCTGCGGAAGCGGCGGCGGTCAGCGCCTCCGTCGCCTATCTCGCCAACAATTCCAACAACTTGACCGTGGAAGCCACGAACGTTGCGGCCAAGTACGGCTTCACCAGCGCCAATAGCAGCACCATCACGGTCAATCGACCGCCCGCAACGGGCCCGAACGTCACGAACCCGGGCGCGGTCGAGGTGATCATCACGCAACCGCAACCCCGTTATTTCGCGGCTCTGGTTTGGCCGGGCCTCTTGAGCGTCACGGGCCGCGCCGTCGCCCAGGGCGGGGACAAGGTCTGCATTCTCGCCCTCGATCCCACGGCGAGCGGCGCGGTCGGCGGTCAGGGCAGCATCGTCGCGACCGCGCAGAATTGCTCCGTATACAGCAATTCCGCGAGTACGAGTTCGGTCTCGATGGGAGGAACCGCCGCCCTTTCGGCGCTCACCGTCAATGCGGTCGGCAGCGTCTACGGGACGAGCAACATCACGACCCAGGCAGGAATACTGACAAATCAATTGCCCTACCGCGATCCCTACGCGGACGTGAACATGCCTTCCTATTCGGGATGCACGAAGACAAATGCGACCTACAAAAACACGACGACGATATCGCCCGGCGTCTATTGCAAGGGCATGAGCCTCAACGCCGGCGCTAACGTGACCCTGAGCCCGGGCCTCTACGTCTTCGACCAGGGGACTCTCAAAATAAACGGCGGCGCGACTTTTCAAGGCTCCGGCGTCACGCTGGTGTTCACCTCGAGCACGGGAAGCAATTACGCCGACGTGAATATCAACGGCGGCGCAATCGTCAATCTGACGCCGCAGACCAGCGGGCCATACCAGGGAATTGTGATGTACGGCGACCGGGCGGCGCCGGTCGGGACCAACTTCGGTCTTGGCGGCGGCGCCTACCAGTATATCGGCGGCGCGGTCTATCTGCCGAAAGGGGCGGTCTCCTATTACGGCAACGGCGGAACTTCGCTCAACTGCACCCAGATCGTCGGAGATACGATCACCTTCGTCGGCAATTCGACGCTTGGGCTGAGCTGCCCGTGGAACGGCGTGCGCTATAGCGGAAGCCCGCGGATATTGGAGTGATCCCCGTGACCTACGTAAAGTTTTGCCGCCGGGCCGGACGCTTCGCCTCCGACCGGAGCGGCGCCGGCGCCATCGAATTCGCGTTCCTGGCCCCGCTGTTGATTTTGATGGCCATGCTGACAATCGACCTCGGTCTCGGCGGGTATCGACAGATGCAGGTCCAGAACGCGGCGCAGGCCGGAGCGACATATGCCCTCTATAACTACAGCTATAACACCTATTCCAACCAAAACATCATGACGGCCGTGACCAGCGCGACCTCGAGCTCAGGCATATCGGCCTCGCCGAGCCCGGCTCAGTATTGCGGATGCCCCGGCGACGACGGACTCACCACGGCTACCTGCGGGACAACTTGCAGCAATGGTCAAGCTGCAGGGACATACGTTTCCGTATACGCCACCACGACCTACCATACTCTCGTTTCCTATCCCGGCGTGCCGGATTCTTTCGTCTTCAATGCTCAGGCTACGGTGAGGGTGCAATGATCGCTCGGCGTTTTCTGCACGATGGGTCCGGGTCCTCGGCGGTCGAGTTCGCGATGCTGTCGCCTATCTTTTTCGGGATCGCGTTCGGGGTCATCGACGCAGGTCGATTGGCCTGGACGCAAATGACGATCGAGCACGCCGTCGAATTCGGCGGCCCGCTGCGCGAGCCTGCAATCGTCCGACTGTACATCGGCGTCACAGATTTAGTCCTACGCCACCACACAGGCGCCGGGCCTGGGCTTGTCCGCGTCCGTGTTCTCGTATTCGACGCCAAGCTGCGGAGCGCAAGTGGCGGCGAGCTACAAATACTATTACCTCAGCCCGGCGTTTCCCAGATCCTATTCGACAATCACGGCGCAAGCCTGCCTGCCCGCGCCGCGTACTTGATTTCGGTCGGGTTCGTTCGGGCCGCCCTCTTTCGACCCATGCGCCGGTCGCCATAACAGAGACTATCCCTCGCCCTCGCTCTGCGCTAATCGGCGGAGTCTCACGAGGGGAGGGGCCGATGCGGCTGGCTCAGATCACGGATGAAAACGGCAAGCGGGCTTTGGTCGTCACCGCGCGCGGCGAAAGCCGGCTGGTGAAGGGCGCCCGCACCACGGCGCAACTGGCCGAAGCGGCCATAGAGGCGGGAACGACGCTGAAGAAGCTCATCGCCGAGCGCGGCGTCGGCAAGCCCGTCGATCTCACGGCGGCCTACAAGGAGGGCCGCTTGCTGACCCCCGTCGATCATCCCGACCCCGCGCATCTCTACGTCACCGGCACCGGGCTCACCCATCTCGGCTCCGCCGAGGGCCGCGACAAGATGCACAAGAAGCTCGAAGACCCGTCCGCGCTCACCGATTCCATGAAGATGTTCAAGATGGGCCTCGAAGGCGGCAAGCCCGGCAAGGGCAAGGAGGGCGTGCAGCCGGAGTGGTTCTACAAGGGCGACGGCTCCACGCTCGCCGCGCCCGGCGGCGACCTTCAGAGCCCCGCCTTCGCGCTCGACGGCGGCGAGGAGCCGGAGATCGTCGGCGTCTATCTCATCGACGCCGCCGGCCAGCCGCGACGGCTCGGCTTTGCGCTCGGCAACGAGTTCTCCGATCACGTCACCGAGCGGCAGAACTATCTCTATCTCGCCCATTCGAAGCTGCGCGCCTCCAGCTTCGGCCCCGAACTCCTGATCGGCGATCTGCCTGCCGACGTGCAGGGCGTCTCGCGCATCCGGCGCGGCAAGGCGGTTCTCTGGGAGAAGCCGTTCCTCTCCGGCGAGCAGAACATGTCGCACACGATCGCCAATCTGGAGGCGCATCATTTCAAATATGGGCTGTTCCGCCGCCCCGGCGACGTGCATGTGCATTTCTTCGGCACGGCGACGCTGTCGTTCTCCGACGGGATCAAGCCGGAGAAGGGCGACGTCTTCGAGATCGAGGCCGAGCCCTTCGGGCTGCCGCTTCGCAACCGTCTGACCATCGCCAAGGCGGCCAAGACCAAGGTGACGGCGCTCTGAGGCGATGCGCGTTCTGCTGACGGGGGCGGCCGGCTGGCTCGGCCGCCATCTGAAGCCGCGCCTCGAAGCGCGCGGATGACGCGGTCGTCGGCCTCGACATCGCGCCCTCGCCCTGGACCGACGTCCAGGGCTCGGCCGCCGACCGCCCGCTCCTCGCGCGGCTCTTTCGCGAGCATGGCTTCGAGGCGGTCGTCCACGCCGGCGCGCTGCACAAGCCCGACATCGCCCGCTACCCCGCGCAGGCCTTCGTCGACGCCAATGTCGCAGGCGCTTTGAACCTCCTGGAGGAAGCGGCCGCCGTCAGGGCGCGCTTCGTTTTCACCTCCACGACCTCGCTGATGATCAGCCAGACGATCCGCGCCGAGGCGGGCGAGGCCGCCGTCTGGCTCGACGAGAGCGTCGGGCCGCTCGCGCCCGCGCAACATCTACGGCGTCACCAAGCTCGCGGCCGAGGGGCTATGCCGCGTCGCCCATATCGAGCACGGGCTGCCTTGCGTGATCCTGCGCACCGCCCGCTTCTTCCCCGAGGCCGACGACACCCACGCCGACATCGACGGCGCCAATCTGAAGGCCAACGAATTCCTGCATCGCCGCCTGACCGTCGAGGATTGCGCCGAGGCGCATATTGTCGCGCTGGAGCGGGCGCCGCGAGATCGGCTTCGGCCTCTATGTGATCTCCGCCCCGACGCCGTTCCGGCGCGAGGACGCGCCGGCTTTGAAGCGCGACGCGGCGGGCGTGATCGCGCGCCTCTATCCCGACGCGCCGGCGCTCTACGCGCCGCAGGGGCTGGCGGCTGCCGCAGAGCATAGGCCGCGTCTATGACGCGGGTCTCGCCGAGCGGGAACTCGGCTTCCGGGCGCGCGTCGGATTTCGCAGCGGTGCTTGCGGCGCTTGCGCGAGGGCAGGCCGCCGCCGTTCGCGCATGATCCGGGCTTCGTCTCGCCCTCGGCGCCCTTCAGCCCTTCCGCGCCTGAGCGCCGTCGAGGACAGGCTCGACCTCGGCCCGTGGAGGAAGATCCAGGCCGGAGGTCTGAGATAGGCGAGCCGCGCCGCCTCGCTTTCCGGCCGGCGCCAGCGCGCCAGAGCCAGCGCCGCCGCGGCTCGACAGCGCCGCGAAGCTTGCGCCCGGCCGATCGACCACCAGGATCGGGACCATGTCCGCGATCTCGCGCCACGCCCGCCAGCGGTGGAACTGCGCGAGATTGTCGGCGCCCATGATCCACACGAACCGCGCCCCTCCCGCGCGGCGCTTGAGGAAGCGCAGCGTGTCGGCGGTGAAGCGCGAGCCGATCTCGCTCTCGAAGCCGGTGACGGCGATGCGGGGTTCGTCGATCAGCGCCTGGGCGGCGTCGAGCCGGGCGCGCAGAGCCGCGAGATCCGCGCGGCGATTTCAAGGGATTGCCGGGCGTCGCGAGCCACCAGAGGCGGGAGAGCCCGAGCCGCGTCAGCGCCAGCCGCGACGCAAGCAGATGGCCGCTGTGGGGCGGATTGAACGATCCGCCGAGCAGCCCGATCGTCTCGTCCCGCCGCGAAGGGCGGCAGACGCACATAACCCCCCTCGCGCCGCATGGACCCCTCGACGGGCGCTCGAACGTTCCCTCAGACCAGCACGCCGTGGCAGTGCTTGAATTTCTTGCCGGAGCCGCAAGGGCATGGCTCGTTGCGGCCGATGCGGCCCCAGCTCTTGGGGTTGCGCGGATCGCGGTCGTCGGCGGCGACGGACGGCTCCTCAAGGGCCAGGTCCGCCGCCGAGAAGGCCGCGTTGATCGGCTCCGAGATCGCGCCAAGCTCGGCCTCGTTGGCGCCGGTCAGCGGATCGAGATGCTGGAACTGCATCGTCGGCTCGGCCTCCGGCGGCGGCTGGAAGCGCACCTCGATGCGCATCATCTGCGCGATCACCGCCTCGTGCCATTGGGCGATGAGGTGGCGGAACAGCTCGAACGCCTCGGATTTGTATTCGTTGAGCGGATCGCGCTGCGCCATGCCGCGCCAGCCGATCACCTGCCGCAGATGGTCGAGCGTGACGAGATGGTCGCGCCAGAGATGGTCGAGCGTCTGCAGGATGACCTGCTTCTCGATATAGCGCATCGCCTCGGGCGAATTGCGCTCCACCCGCTCGGCATAAGCCTCGTCGGTGGCCTTGTGCAGGCGCTCGGCCATCTCCTCGTCGGCGATGCCCTCCTCCTTGGCCCAGGCGTCCACGGGCAGGTCGAGGTTGAGCTTGGAGGACACGTCCTCCTTCAAGCCCCCGATGTCCCAGGCTTCCGGATAGGCGTCGGGCGGAATGTGCTTGGTCACGATGTCGTCGATGACGCCGGCGCGCATCTCGGCGATGGTCGGCTCCAGCGATTCCTGCGCCATCATCTTGCGCCGGTCCTCGAAGATGACCTTGCGCTGGTCGTTCATCACGTTGTCGAACTTGAGAATGTTCTTGCGGATGTCGAAGTTGCGCGCCTCGACCTTCTGCTGCGCCTTCTCCAGCGCCTTGTTGATCCAGGGATGGACGATCGCCTCGTCCTCCTTGAGGCCGAGCCGGCGCAGCATGGCGTCCATGCGCTCGGAGCCGAAGATGCGCATCAGATCGTCCTGCAGCGACAGGAAGAACTTCGAGCGCCCCGGGTCGCCCTGACGGCCGGAGCGGCCGCGCAACTGGTTGTCGATGCGCCGGCTCTCGTGGCGCTCGGTGCCGATGATGTAGAGCCCGCCCGCCTTCAGCGCCTTCTCCTTGAGATCGGCGACCTCGGCGCGAATCTCGGCCTCCTTCGCCGCCCGCACGGCCTCCGAAGCGTCCGGGATCGACCTCCTGCCGCAGGCGCATCTCGACGTTGCCGCCGAGCTGGATGTCGGTGCCGCGCCCGGCCATGTTGGTGGCGATGGTGATGGCGCCGGGCACGCCGGCCTCGGCGACGATGAACGCCTCCTGCTCGTGGAAGCGGGCGTTGAGAATGGCGAAGGTCTTCGACGCCCGCCCGGCCCGCGCCGCCTCGTAGAGCGGCTTCAGCGCGGCGGGGTCGGAGAAGTCGATGCGCTTGTAGCCGTGCCGCTCCAGAAACTCGCCGAGCTGCTCGGATTTCTCGATCGAGGTCGTGCCGACCAGCATCGGTTGCAGGCGCTCGGCCGCCGTCTTCGATCTCGCGCACGACCGCCTTCAGCTTCTCCTCGCCCGTCCGATAGACCTCGTCGTCCTCGTCGCGTGCGCGCAATCGGCCGGTGGGTCGGGATTTCGACGACGGTGAGCTTGTAGATCTCCATGAATTCGTCGGCTTCCGTCAGGGCCGTGCCGGTCATGCCGGCGAGCTTCTCGTAGAGGCGGAAATAATTCTGGAAGGTGATCGAGGCGAGGGTGACGTTCTCCGGCTGGACGGCGACATGCTCCTTGGCCTCCAGCGCCTGATGCAGCCCCTCCGAATAGCGCCGGCCCGGCATCATGCGGCCGGTGAACTCGTCGATGATGACGACCTCGCCGTTGCGCACGATATAGTCCTTGTCGCGGCTGAACAGCTTGTGCGCGCTCAGCGCCTGATTGACGTGGTGCACCAGCGTCGCGTTGGCGGCCTCGTAGAGCGACCCCTCCTTCAGCGCGCCCATCTCGCGCAGCATCGCCTCGGCGTGCTCGTTGCCGGCCTCGGTAAGGTTCACCGTGCGCTGCTTCTCGTCGATGTCGTAATCCTCGCGCACGAGCTTGGGGATGATCGTGTCGACGGCGGCGTACAGGCCGGAGCGGTCCTCCGAGGGGCCGGAGATGATGAGCGGCGTGCGCGCCTCGTCGACCAGGATCGAGTCGACCTCGTCGACGATGGCGAAGGCGTGGCCGCGCTGGACCATCTGCGCCATCTCGTATTTCATGTTGTCGCGCAGATAGTCGAAGCCGAACTCGTTGTTCGTGCCGTAGGTGATGTCCGAGGCGTAGGCCGCGTGGCGCTCCTCGTCGTCGAGCCCGTGGACGATGACGCCGACGCTGAGCCCCAGGAAATTATAGATCCGCCCCATCCAGCCGGCGTCGCGGCTGGCGAGATAGTCGTTGACGGTGACGACATGCACGCCGCGCCCGGCGAGCGCGTTGAGATAGACCGGCAGCGTGGCGACGAGCGTCTTGCCCTCGCCGGTGCGCATCTCGGCGATGGCGCCCTCGTGCAGCACCATGCCGCCAATCAATTGTACGTCAAAATGGCGCTGGCCGAGCGTGCGTTTGGCGGCCTCGCGGACGGTGGCGAAGGCGGGCGCGAGCAAATCCTCGAGGGTCTTGCCGGCCGCGAGTTCGGCGCGGAACTCCTGGGTCTTGTTGCGCAGCTGCTCGTCGGTGAGCGCGGCGAATTCGGGCTCCAGGGCGTTGATGGCGGCGACCCTGGGGCGATAGGCCTTCAGCCGGCGGTCATTCGCCGAACCGAAAACCTTCTTGAGAACCGAGCCAATCATGAACGACCCTTCCGCCTCCGGGTCAGGAGGCCCCAGCGCCCCGGAATTCGGGCGCGCCGGGGCGATCCCGCGCGCGACGCCCCCGGGCGGCGCTGAGATAGGCAGGCGGGCGCCCCTTGTCAACGAAAGCGCCGGCCGGCGCCCGCCGTTAATCATGTTCGGGGACCGACCGCACAGCCGTCTTGCAAAACGATTTCGGTATTCTTAAGCTTTCGTAAACGAAGGTGCGGAGCGGCGCGCGAAATTGGGCGCGCCGAAGGTAAAATGAGCGCGTTGGCCTCGCGGATAATATCGAAACTGGTGCGGATCGGTCGGCTGAAGGTCGAGTTCGCCGACGGAAGGGTGGAGCGCTATGGCGACGGGATCCGGACCCGAAATCGGGGTCCGCTTCGTCGACCGCGGGCGATGTGGGAGCTGCTGCGCGACCCCGAGCTCACCTTCGGCGAACTCTACATGAACGGCCGGCTGGAGCAGACGCAGGGCGACCTCTACGACCTGCTCGCCCTCGGCGCGGCGAACTTGTTGAAAATCGATGGGCTCGGCTGGCTGAAGCTGCTCGCCAAGCTGCGCGAGAGGTTCAATTCCTGGAGCCGGCGCAACGATCGCCACGGCGCCCGGAAGAACATCGAATCGCACTACGATCTCGACCATCGGCTTTACGATCTCTTCCTCGACCCCGACCGGCAATATTCCTGCGCCTATTTCGAAAATTCCGGCCAGACGCTGGACGAGGCGCAACTCGCCAAGAAGCGGCATATCGCCGCTAAAATGCTGGTCGACGAGCGCCATCGGGTGCTCGACATCGGCTGCGGCTTCGGCGGCATGGGGCTTTATCTCGCCCGCCAGACGGGCGCGCGCGTCGTCGGCGTGACGCTGAGCCAGGAGCAGCATGCGATCGCACAGGGGCGGGCGGCGGAGGCCGGGCTCGCCTCGCGCGCCGATTTCCGGCTGCAGGACTATCGCGACGTGGCGGGGCCGTTCGACCGCATCGTGTCGGTGGGCATGTTCGAGCACGTGGGGCTTGCGCGGTTCGACGAATATTTCAGCCACGTCAATCGGTTGCTCACCGACGACGGTGTGATGCTGCTGCACGCCATCGGTCGCAGCACCGGCGGCGGCTACACCAATCCGTGGATTGAGAAGTATATCTTCCCCGGCGGCTATATCCCCTCCGTGTCGGAAGTGCTGGCCTCCATCGAGCGCCAGGGCCTCTACGTCACCGACATCGAGATGCTGCGGCTGCATTACGCCGATACGCTGAAGGCGTGGCGCGAGCGGTTCAACGCCCGTCGCGACGAGGCGCGCGCGCTCTATGACGAACGCTTCTGCCGCATGTGGGATTTCTACCTCGCCGGCTCCGAGGCCTCGTTCCGCGTCTCCGGCAACATGATTTTCCAGATCCAGATCGCCAAGCGCCAGGACGTCGTCCCGCGCAACCGCGGCTATATCGGAACGCGCGAGGAGGCGCTGCGCCGCCAGGAATCGCCAGCGGCGATCCCGCGGCGGCCAGACCGCCTGAAGCCGCTCAGAACAGCGACAATTGCTCCGCGCCCCCGCTCGCGGCGCGGGGCGGCGTGAACAGGTCGTTGCGCAGGAGATGCGCCTTCTCGCGAAAGCCGAGCTTGCGCGCGGCGATCTCGAAGCGGCGGCCGATCATCCAGGCGTAGGGGCCTGAGCCCGCCATGCGCCGGCCCCATTGCGATTTGTAGTCCTTGCCGCCGTGCATCGACTGGGTCAGCGACAGCGTATGCTTGAGCTTGGTCGGGGAAATGGACCGCCAGCCATTCGCGGAACAACTCGCGCAGCTCCAGCGGCAGCCGCAGCGTCACATAGCCGGCCTCGCGCGCCCCCGCCGCGTAGGCGCGGGTCAGGATCTTCTCGATCTCGCCGTCGTTGATCGCCGGCACGATCGGCGCGGCCAGCACGCCGACCGGCACGCCGGCCTCCGCCAGGCGCGCGATCGCCTCGAGCCGGCGCTCGGGCGTCGGCGCGCGCGGCTCCATGCGGCGGGCGAGGTCGCGCTCCAGCGTCGTCACCGAGACATAGACCTTCGCCAGCCCCTTCTGCCGCCATCGGCGCCAGAAGGTCGAGGTCGCGCACGACGAGATTGGACTTGGTGACGATGCCGACGGGATGATTCGCGCGGGCCAGTACTTCGAGGACCGAGCGGGTGACGCGATATTGCCGCTCGATCGGCTGGTAGGGGTCGGTGTTGGCGCCGAGCGCAATCACCGCCGGCCTGTACTTGGGCGCCGCCAGCTCCTTCTCCAGAAGCGCGGCCGCATTCTCCTTGACGAACAGCTTGGTCTCGAAGTCGAGCCCGGCGGAAAGGCCGAGATAGGCGTGGGTTGGGCGCGCGTAGCAATAGGCGCAACCGTGCTCGCAGCCGCGATAGGGATTGATCGAGCGGTCGAACGAGATGTCCGGCGATTCGTTGCGGGTGATGATCGCGCGCGGCCGCTCGAACGCGACCTCGGTGCGAAGCGGCTCGACCTCGTCCGGCTCCCATCCATCGTCGAAGGCGTCCCGGCGCTGGATTTCGAACCGGCCCGTCGCGTTCGACGGCGCGCCGCGGCCTCGGCGCGTTTCCGCGGGCGTCAGCCGCTCCGCGAATTTGGCGCCGAGCTCGCGCGCCACGTTCCCGCGCTGGCGGGCGTCCGTTTGTTGCGAAGCAGCAACACGCATCGGCGGCCTCCGGAACAAAAAGAGAACAGACAGATAGGACGTCGCGTCCGTCGCGTCAAGAGCGTCCTCGAAAGCGGCAAAAAGCCGCCTGTGGTCAGAGCCTTACGCGACGCATAATTCAACATTATAATATTGTTTTTAATACGTTGCGCCAACGGCGGCGCACGGCTATAGAGGCGCGGACGGCCCAAGAGCGAAATGAGCGAAGTTTACCAGCGTTACCTTCCGCCCGATCCCAACGGGCTGCCGGTGGCGGCGCCTTTGCAGCTCTGGCGCCGGGCGATCCTGCTCGCCGCCGACGTGCGGCTGCGGTTCGTCGCCCTGGTCGTGGCGCCGACGGCCGCGTCGGCGCTGTACTTCGGCCTCCTGGCGGCGCCGCAATACGTGTCGCAGACCGAATATGTCGTGCGCGGCGTCGACGCGCATCACTCCACGGGCCTTTCGGCGCTGCTCAACACCTTCGGCGTTTCGCGCGCCGCCGACGAAACTTCGGCCATCGAGAGCTTCCTCAAATCCCGCGACGTGCTGGAGAAACTCAATGCGCGCGTCGATCTGCGCGCCGTCTACGGCTCCGACGCGGCCGACTGGCTGTCGCGCTTTCCCCGATTCTGGGAGCGCGACTCCTTCGAGAGCCTCTATTCCTACACGCGCTCCTTCATCTCCGTCACGCAGGACGCCAGCAGCGGCGTTACGAAGCTCGAAGTCGCCGCCTTCGATCCGCAATCTGCGAGGACAATAGCGGCCGCCATGCTGGACGGGGCCAGCGACATGGCCAACAACCTCAACACGCGCGCGAACGCCGACATGATCGATTCCGCCAAGGGCGAGTTGACGGAAGCGCGCGACGACGTCGTCAAAGTGCAGGGCGATCTGACCGCCTTTCGCAACGAGGCTTTGCTCGTCGACCCGCTCGCCTTCGCCGGCGCCATGTTGCAGGACATCGGCGCGCTGTCGCTGGAGCGCGCGCGCGCCGAGACGAAGATCGCCGAGGCCGAGAAGCTTTCGCCCGACAATCCCGGCCTTGAATCGCTGAAGGCCTCCGCCGGCGCGCTCGACAGCAAGGTCGCCCAGGAGCGGGAGAAGCTCGCCGGCGGCAGTTCGGCGCTGGCCGGCAAGGTCGCCAAATACGAGCGCCTGACCCTTCTTCGCGAACTCGCCGAGAAGCGCTACGGCGCCGCGCTCCTGTCGCTGCAAACCGCCGAGACCGAAGCGCAGCGCAAGCGCGTCTATATCGAGGAGGTCGTCAGGCCGAACCTGCCGGACGAGCCGACCAGACCCGAGCGCCTGCGCGACGTGATCTCGACCTTTGTCATCGGCTTCATCGCTTTCTCCATCCTGTGGATTCTCAGCGTAGGATCGAAGGATCACGCGCAATGAAGGGAAAAGCGCGCCCTGGCGGCCTGTGGAATCTCTGAGCGGCCTCGGAGCCCGCCCCGATGATCGCCGACCCGCCGCGGATCAACGAGATCGAGCTGCAGCCCGTCCATTCCAAGGGCGAACTGGTCGTCGACAATTGGTGGCAACCGGAGAAGACGCCCGAACCCTCGCCGCTGCATCGCCGGTACGGCCTCGAGATCCTCACGCTGGCGCTGCCCATCGCGCTGGCGAGTATTTACCTGCTCATCATCGCCGCGCCGCGCTTTGTCGCGGAATCCGAGTTCATGGTGCGCACGGTCGCCTCCAGCGACATGGGCAATCTGGCGACGCTGCTGACGGACCAGAAGGTCACCCGCGCCAGCGACGAGACCTATGCGGTCAGCGAGTATCTGACGTCGCGCGACGCCGTCGACGCGCTCGTGCGCAAGGACGAACTCAAGGCCGTGCTCTCACGCCCGCAGGCCGATTTCATCAACCGCTTCCCCAATATCTACCGGCGCAACACGCGCGAGCAGCTTTATCGCCATTTCCTCGATTTCATCGATCTCTCGGTCAGTTCCGAAAGCGGCATCGCCAGGCTGCGCACGAGCGCGTTCACCCCCGAGGACGCGAAGTCGCTCAACATGGCGATGCTTCGCAACGCCGAGGATTTCGTCAATCGCCTCAACGCCCGCATTTTCAACGACACCATCAGTCTGGCCGCCCGCAATGTCGAGGAGCAGAAGGAGCAGTTCTCCAAGATCGAGGCCCGGCTCACCGCCTATCGCAACGCCGAGAGCGTGCTCGATCCCAACAAGGAGGTCGCCGAGGCGCTCTCGCGCATCGGCGCCCTGATGACGAAATTGTCGAGGGCCGAAAGCAATCTCGCCCAGACGACGACGCTCGCCCCGCTCGCGCCGCAGATCGCCGCGCTCAACAGCGAAATTGACGCGTTGCGCGACCAGATCGCGCAGGAGCGCCAGCGGCTTTCCGGCCAGAAGAACTCGCTCTCGGCCAAGTTCGCCGAATTCGACCGCATCGTTCTCGATCGGATGCTCGCCTCCAAACAACTGGAGTCGGCGCTCGCCGAATACAACAAAGCGCGCCAGGATCTGGCGCGCCAGCATTTCTATTTGCAGACGGTCGTCGATCCCGAGGCGCCGGATCAGTCGCAGCAGCCGCGGCGGGCCCTCGGCATTTTCGCGACCGCCGCGATCAGCCTTTGCGCCTATTCGATTCTACGCGCGCTGTTGAAGAACGTGCGCGAGCATCTTCCGTGAATCTGCCGCTTCGCATAGCCCGCAACTGGCTGCGCCGGTCGGGCCAGACGGAAGATCTCGGCGTGCGGCCGCAGTCCTTCCCGAAGCCCCAGGGACCGCGCAAGGTGGAATTGCGCGACATCGTCAAGGAATATCACACCGCCGTCGGCAATCGGCGCGTGCTCGACGGCATCTCATTCGACATCGGCGAGGGCGAGAAGATCGCCGTGCTCGGCAAGAACGGCGCCGGCAAGTCGACTTTGGTCAAGATCATCGGCGGCGTCGAGGATCCGTCCTCCGGCCATATCGCGCGCGATCTCTTCATGTCCTGGCCGATCGCCTTCGCCGGCGGCTTCGAGATGTCGATGAGCGGGCTCGACAACATCCGCTTCATCGCCCGCCTCTATGGCGTGCCGATCAAGGACGCGGTCGCCTTCGTCGACGATTTCGCCGAGCTGGGGCGGCTGCTCTATCTGCCGGTGAAGACCTATTCCTCGGGCATGCGCGCAAGGCTCGCCTTCGGGCTGACGCTCGCCGTCGATTTCGAATGTTTCCTCGTCGACGAGGTGATCTCGGTCGGCGACGCGCGCTTTCAGCAGAAATGCTACGAGGCGCTGTTCGTGCGCCGCAAACATTGCGCGATGATCCTCGTCAGTCACGACACCAACATCATCAAACAATATTGCAACAAGGCGCTCGTGCTGAAATCCGGGCGCGGCCGCGTGATCGAGGATCTCGATCTCGCGCTCCAGATTTACAGCACGCTTTGAACCCCATCTTATATGACCTCACCCATCTGTCGCATCGCGCCGAGATCGGCGCGCCTTCCGGCATAGATCGCGTCGATCTGATGTATGCGCGCGCGCTGGCCCGCTCGACGCGTCTGGCCGGCGCGGTCCATTATGGCGTGCGCAGGCCGAGCATCCTGGCGCCGTCCGAACTTTCTGCGGTGGTGGCGCGGGCGGCGCGGCGCTGGCGCGGCGCGGCGCGTGCTCGATCCCGGCTTCGCCAGGCTCGAACGCTTCATCTCTGGGCGGACCGTTCGAGACGTCCGAACCGCGGCAGGCGCCGGCCTGGCGGCGCGAGTTCGTCCGGCGCGCCCGCATCGGCCGCTACAAGCTCGTCTCCAGGCGCGAGGCGCCGCAGGGCGCAGTCTACGTCAACGTCGCCCAGCACGCGCTGGAGCGGCGCTCGCATTTCGATTGGCTCGCGCGCCGCCCCGACGTCAAGCCGGTGTTCTTCCTGCACGATCTCTTGCCGCTCGACTATCCCGAGTTCTGGCCCGACGGCCATGAGGCGACTTGTTCGAGCGCCGCCTCGCCACGATGTTTTCGCTGGCGCGCGGCCTCGTCATGTCGAGCGAGACGGTCGCCCAGCGGCTGAGCGAGGAGATCCGCCGGCGCGGGCTCGCCGCCCCGGCGCTATTTGCAAGGCCGCTGCCGTCGCCATTGCGGACGAGCGCCGAGGCGGGGGAGGGCGAGGCGGACGCCGCGCTCGCCGCGGAGCCCTATTTCGTCATGCTCGGCACGATCGAGCCGCGCAAGAACCATCTCGCCCTGCTCAATCTCTGGCGGGCGATGGTCGAGGCGGGCGAGCGGGCGCCGAAGCTCGTCATCGTCGGCGGACGCGGCTGGCTCAACGCCGAGACTTGCGCGATGCTCGACCGCTCGCGCGCGCTCAAGGGCCTCGTCGTCGAGGCCTCAGGCCTCGGCGACGCGGCGCTGCGCACGCTGCTCGTCAACGCACGCGCGCTGCTTGCGCCCTCCTTCGCCGAGGGCTACGGACTGCCGATCGTCGAGGCGCTGGAGCTTGGCGTTCCCGTGATCGCCTCGGACCTGCCGATCTTTCGCGAGGTGTCGCGGGGATGCGCGACGCTGATCGAGACGATCGACGGAGCGGCTTGGGGCCAGGCCGTGCTCGCGCTCGCCGACGACGGCTCGGAGCGCGCGCGCGCGGCGCGGCGGCGCGCGCGCGCGCTATCCGAGTCTCGACGCGCGCGTCCTATTTCGAGGCGCTGGAAGCGTTCCTGCAGGGTTTGTGAGGACGCCGACGCGGGCGGAGGTGGCATAAGTGAAAGTTCTCTATATCAGCGACAGCCTTGGCACGCCGATCCATCCGCGCGGCATCTTCAATTTCAGCGTAGCTCTGGTGGAGATCCTGAAAGGCGAAGGCGCGAGCGTCGATCTCGTCGTCGAGGGGGCGGCGGACTTCAGCCTCGAGGACCGCTTCGGCGCCCTCTGTCGAGACCGCGCCGGACGCCGTCAACTCCGTGCGGCTCTCGGAGATTCATCGCTATTTCAACCAGGGCCGGTTCGGCTTTCGCTGGGGCTATCGCACGCCCAGGATCAGGTTCCTGGCGAGCGCAGCCGTCCGCTTCATCGCCGCCTGGCTCGCTTTTCGCGAGCGCATGGGCTATCGCCCCAACATCGCCGTGCGCAACGATCCCGCGCAGATCGACTTCGTGCCGCTCAAGAGCGAGCATCTCAATCTGTTCGACAATCTCGTCGTCAAGCGCGGCTTCTATTCCTCCTCGATGTCGCGCGCCAATCTCGGCCTGCCGCCGCCCGCGATCGACGCCTCCGGCTACGATCTGGCGATCGTCGACACCCCGCATTTCATCCGCATCGAAGGCATTGGCCGCGGACCGGATCATGACGGTCGTGCACGACCTCATTCCGCTGCGCGACCCGACGATGGACCTCAATTGGCGCAATCTGTTCATGCGCAAGCTCGACGCGACGCTGGCCCTGCGCGGCAACATGGTGTTCGTGTCGCGCTACACGCAGCGCGCCTTCCGCGCCGCCTTTCCGCGCCACGCCGCGCCGCGCGAGTTCATCTTCCATCCCGCGATCCGGCGCAAGCTGATGAATGACGCCGAACGCGCGCTCGACGTGCGAACCCCCGCCGAGCGCCTCGCGCCGAAGTCGCGCTCCGGCATCGACGCTGCCAGCCCGCGCCGAAGACGAAGGCAAGCCGGCAAGCAAATCGAAAAAGAAGAAGCGCGCGCGCTCGGCGGCAACGCGACGCCGCGCCGGCTTCGATCCGGCGCTGCCGTATTTCGTCACCGCGACTTCGGATGAGCCGCGCAAGAACATCGCCGCGGTGGTGCGCGCCTTCTATCAATTTCTGCGCGGCCGCGCCAACCTCGTCATTCTCGGCGAGATCAACTCCGGACCGCTACGACCCGGGCCCGGACGCCAACGTCCATTTCCCGGGCTATGTCAGCGACGCGGAAAAGTTCGCCTATTTCCGCGGTGCGCGCGGCGTTGTGTTCGCCAGCCTCAGCGAGGGATTTGGCATTCCCATCGTCGAGGGCGCGGTGATGGGGCTGCCGGTGCTATGCTCCGACATCGAGGTGTTCCGGGAAGTGGCGGGCGAGGACGCCTATCTATTTCGATCCGCGCGAGCCCGCCTCGCTTGCCCGCGCCGTGAACGAGACGCTCGCCGACCCGCTAGCGGCTAAGGCGCGCGCGGTGGCGCTTGCGGCAGGCGGTGCTTGCCCGCTTCTCGCAGGAGGCGGTCGGAGCGAGCGTGCGCGCCGCGCTCGGCGAGCTCGGGCTCGCCGGCCGCGCTCGCCGAGCCGTGACGTCAGCCTTCATAAGCGCGGGCGTCGAGCTGCGGCGAAGGAGCCCGTCCAGCCCATCTTGCGGCGGGCGAGGAAGCGGTTGCGGCGCTTGAGCGTCGCCCTTCCGCGGCGGCGCTCGAACGGCGCATCGGGCGACGGCGTGCGGTCGATCTCGAATTCGCCGTCCGCCCGCTCGACGAGCCGCGGCAAGGCGAGAGCCGCCGCCCAACGCCGCCACAATGCGCGCGCGGCGTCCTCATCGCCGCAATCGGCGAGCGTCACGCCGAGGTCCGGATCGGCGTGGACGAGACGGACCTGATAGAGAAAATCGGTGGCCTCCGCGATCAGCACCGTCAGCGCGACGCCCTGGTAGCGCTTCGGCTCCAGCGCAACGCGCATGTCGACGCCGTCGACGCGGCGCGAAATGACGATGCGCTCGGGGCTCACCTCGACCCGCCGGCGGGCCCCTTCCGCCCGCGCGTCGAACGCCTCGAACATCGCATTCATTGTCATCTCGCCCCTCCGCGCCGGCAGAGTGCCCCGGCAGGGGCGGCCAAGGCGCTAATTTCGAGGGTTAACCGGCGCTGACGGCGCCGTTTTGAGCGGACAGGATCAGCGCCGCGTTAACGCGACGGACGGCATTTTACGCAATCGCCGACAGCCCCGCGGCTCGCGCGACCTCGGGCAGGGCGCCGAGGCCGAACTGGGCGGCGAAGAAGGCGCGATAGGCGCCGTCCCGGGCGATGAGCTCCTCGTGGGAGCCGCTCTCGACCGCGCGGCCGCCCTCGATGACATGGATGCGGTCGGCGCCGATGATCGTCTGCAGGCGGTGGGCGACGACGATGGTGGTGCGGCCGGTTTGCAGCGCGTCGAGCGCGCTCTGGACCTCGCGTTCGGATTCGGAGTCGAGCGCCGCCGTCGGCTCGTCGAGCAGCAGGATCGGCGCGTCCTTCAAGAGCGCGCGGGCGATGGCGATGCGCTGGCGCTGGCCGCCGGAAAGCTGCAAGCCCTGCTCGCCGACATTGGCGTCGTAGCCGTCCGGCAGCGCCAGGATGAAATCATGCGCATGGGCCTTGCGCGCCGCCGCCTCGATCTCGGCCTGCGAAGCGCCGGGGCGGCCGAGCGCGATATTGTCGCGAATCGCGCCGCGGAACAGGAACACGTCCTGCGACACGAAGGCGATGCGGTCGCGCAAACTGACGAGATCGACCTCGCCCGTGTCCTGCCCGTCGATCAGCACGCGGCCCCCGTCGGGCGCGTGGAAGCGCTGGATGAGGCCGAGGATCGTCGATTTGCCGCCGCCCGAGGGGCCGACCAGCGCCGTCGTCTGATCGGGCTCGGCGACGAGGTCGAGGCCGCGGATCACTTCGTGCCCCGGCCGGTAGGCGAAACGCACGTCCTCCAGCCGCACGCGGCCTTGCGTCACCTCGATCGGCGGCAGGCCGGCCTGCGAGACGTCCTTCAGCGGCGCGTCGAGCACTTCATAGATAAGCGAGGCGCCGACAAGGCCGTTCTGCACGTCGACAGGAAAGCGGCCGAGCCTCTTGGCCGGCTCGTAGGCCAGCAGCAGCGCGCCGAGGAAGGAGGCGAAGGCGCCGACGTCGGCGTGCTGCACCGCCACCCGCCACGAGCCGTAGAAAATCGCGAAGGCGATGGCGAAGCCGGCGAGCGTGTCGGCCATCATGGTGGCGAGCCCGCCGCCGGCGGCGATGCGGTTGGCCGATCGCTCGACGGTGCGGATGGCGGCGAACATGCGCTCGCGCATCACCGATTCCAGGTTGAACGAGCGCACGATGCGCGCTCCCAGCACGCTCTCGCCCATAGTCTGCACGATCAGCGTCGAGCCGTCGTAGGAGCGTTTGGAGAACTTGCGCACGCGCCTCAATATGCGGCTGATGACGAGCGTGGCGATCGGCAGCACGCAGAGCGCGCCCGTCGCCATGGCCGGGTCGCGCTCGACCATGACGAACACCAGCCCGCACACCGAAACGACGTCGCGCGCGAAGCCCTGCACGACGAGCTGCAGGCAGTCGCGCACGCCGTTGGCGGCGAAGGCGAGCCGCGCCACGAACTCGCTGGAGTGGCGGTCCTGGAAATAGCCGATGTTCTGCTTGAGCAGGCGGTCGAACACCCGCCTCTGCGCGGTGGCGACGATGCTGTTGCCGATCCGCGACAGGACCACCTGCGAACCGTAGGTCGCCGCGCCCCGCACCACGAAGAGGATCAGCGCCTCCAGCGCGAGCAGCCGCATCGGCCCCATCGACTCGGCCTTCACCATGCCGTTGAGGACGGGACGCAGCAGCCAGGCGACGGCGACATTGGCCCCGGAGATGAGCCCCAGCAGCACCCCGGCGAGGATATAGCCGCGCACATGCTGGCGGCCGAACTCGCTTATGAGCCGCAGCAGCACGGCCAGGCTCGAAAATGTCTGGTGGTCTGGCCGGTCCCTCATGGATCGGCCTCTTACACGTGGCCGCGCGGCGCCGCAATTTACCGCGCCGCCTGCGTTTCAGCGGTCGGCCGCTCTCAGCGGCGGCCCATCGGGCCGACCATGGGCCGCGTCATCATGCGCGGGCGCTTGTACTCGACGACGACGGCGCGGCTGCGGCCGTTCACCAGCGTCGCGCGGCCGCGCGTCTGCGCCTGCTGGCGCGCGAGCAGCGCGCGCACCTCGTCGACCGGCGCGCCCATCAGTTGGGCGGCGATCTCGGCGCGCGAATTCGGTGTCTTGCGCCATCGCTTCGGCGGCGATCAACGCCTCCTCCAGCGTCGGGGGCTCTTGGCGGACCCTTCGCTTCCCCCACTTCGTCTTCCAGGTCGTGCTCATCGCGTCCCTGCTTCAGAGCGTCGCTCGTCTGCGACATCCGCACTTTCGTTTGCTATATAGCGCATTTGTTGCAGTGCAGCAAGAATAATGCGCTCGACTTTTGTTAGTTTCGATCCCGGTCGTGACATTGTTACGACCGGAAGGCGACGAATTCAAGCGTCGCCGCCATCGCTTGCGCGAGGCTCGCAGCGGCCTAAACGAGCTGAGAGGCCGCGGGTTCCGTTCAAAATTTACGGTCCGCGCGACCCGCCGCGAGACATGCGGCTGAATGACGCGGGCTTGAATCTCACAGCACCTTGCCGGGATTGAGGATTCCCTGCGGGTCGAGCGTCGCCTTCAGCCGCCGCATGACGTCGAGGGCCGCCGGGTCCTTCTTGCGCGCCAGCAGCTCGCGTTTGAGCCGGCCGATGCCGTGCTCGGCGGAGAAAGAGCCCTGATATTTCTCGACGACGTCGTGCACGACCTCGTTCATCCCCTCCCAATCGGCGAGAAAGGCTTCCTTTTCGGCGCCGACGGGCTGGCTGACGTTGAAGTGGATGTTGCCGTCGCCCATGTGGCCGAAGGCCACGACGCGCGCCCCGGCCATGCGCCGCCTCACCGCCGCGCTCGCCTCGGCGAGGAAGTCCGGCACGGCGCCGATGGGCACGCTCACGTCGTGCTTGATCGAGCCGCCCTCGAACTTCTGCACCTCCGAGATGCTCTCGCGCAGATTCCAGAAGGCGGCGCGCTGGTCGCCGCTGGCGGCGAGGGCCGCGTCGGCGATGAGGCCGCGCTCGGCGCCCTCGGCCAGCCATTCGGCGATCGCGTCGGCGAGTCCGCCCGCGACTTGCGAGGCGATCTCGACCAGCACATACCAGGGATGAGGCTCGGCCAGCGGATCGCGCGCTCCCGCAACGTGGCGAAGCACGAAATCCAGCGCGATGCGCGGGATCAGCTCGAAGCTGACCACGCCCCCGCCGAAGGTTTCGCGCGCCGAGCGGAACAGCCCCAGCGCGGCGGACGGGTCGGCGAGGCCGACGAAGGCGGTCTCGCGCGCGCGGGGCCGGGCGAAGAGCTTCAGCGCCGCCGCCGTGATGATCCCGAGCGTGCCCTCTGCGCCGACAAACAGGTCTTTCAGGTCGTAGCCGGTATTGTCCTTGCGCAGCTTGGAGAGCGCGTTGACGATGCGCCCGTCCGCCAGCACGACCTCGACGCCGGTCGTCAGCTCCCGCGCGTTGCCATAGGCGAGCACGGCCACGCCCCCGGCGTTGGTGGAGAGATTGCCGCCGATGGTGCAGGAACCCTCGCTCGCCAGCGACAGCGGAAACAGCCGGTCGGCGCGTTCGGCGGCGGCCTGCGCCTCGGCGAGCGTCACGCCCGCCTCGACGATCATCGAATCGGCGAGGGCGTCCACCTCGCGCACGCGGTTGAGCCGCTTCAGCGACAGCACGATCTCCGGCCCCAGCGGAATCTGCCCGCCGACGAGCCCCGTGTTGCCGCCCTGCGGCACGATGGGCGCCTGCGCGCCCGCGCAGGCCGCGACGACCGCGGAAACCTCCGCGGTGCTGGCCGGTCGCACCAAAGCCCGCGCGCGGCCTTTGTAGAGCCCGCGCGGCTCGACGAGCGCGCCGGCGAGCGCGTCCGGGTCGGTCAGCACATGGTTAGGGCCGACGATCGACTTGAGCCGTTCGAGAAGATCCGCCTCGCTCAACTCAGCACACCCCTTCGCCGTTTCGCCTTGGCGCGGCGAAAGGCCGCGAAGATCTCGACATGGGCCGAGTAGCGGAACTGGTCAATGGGCGTGACGCCCTCGCAAACGTAACCGCCCTCCGCGAGAATGCGCGCATCGCGCGCGAAGGTTTCGGCGTTGCAGGAGATCGCCGCGACGCGCCGGACCCCGCTCTGCCGCGATTTCGCGCGCCTGACGCTCCGCCCCGGCGCGCGGCGGATCGAACAGCACGGCGTCGAAACGCGACAGCTCGGCGGAGGTCAGCGGCTGGCGGAAGAGATCGCGCGCGACCGCCTCGACCCCGCTTGGCCCCGCGCGGCGCAGCGCCGCAACGGCGGCCGCATCGTTGTCGGCGGCGAAAACGGCATGGGTGGCCGAGAGCCGCAGAGCGAAGGCGCCGGCGCCGCAGAACAGGTCCGCGACCCGTCCGGCCCCGTTGAGCGCCTTCGCCGCGAGGCTCGCCAGCGTCTCCTCGCCCGCCGCCGTCGCCTGAAGGAACCCGCCGGCTGGCAGGGCCACGCGCGCCGGCCCGAAGGCGACGACCGCAGGCCGGCGCTCGATGATCGCGACGCCGTGGTTGGAAATCCGCGCCAGATCGAAGCGTTCCGCGACCGCAATGAGCTTGCGCGTCTCGCGCCGGCCCGAGCGAGCCCGAGCCGCGCATGTCGACGTCGAGCCCGCCGAGCGTCGCCGTCGCCTGGATGTCGAGGGGCTTGGCGAGGCCCTTCACGCATTCCGCCAGCCGCGCGGGCGACTTCCGGCGCGTGGGCGAGCTCCGGGGCGAACAACGGGCAGGCGTCGATCTCGACGATGTCGTGCGCGCGGGCGCGCATGAAGCCGACCTCGACGGCGCCCTCGCGCACGCGCGCATGGAACGTCGCCCGCCTTCGACCCGCGCCATGCGCGTCGACGAGCGCGGCGACATCGGCCTCGACGCCGGCCGCGGCGAGCGCGGCGACCACCGAGTCGCGCTTCCAGGCCGCGTAGAGGTCCGCCGGCATGTGCTGCGCCGCGCAACCGCCGCAGACGCCGAAATGGCGGCAGATCGGGGAAACGGCGGGGACGTCGCCGGGCAGGGCGCCGGGAACCGCGCGCCCGTCCGCCGTCACGCCCTCGCCGCGTCTGTTGAGCGCGACGATCACGAGCGCCTAGATCTTCTCCAGCGCGACGCCGCTGGTGCGTGGTCCGAACAGGCCGATGGTCGCCATCACCACCGCCATCGCCGCCGCGATGAAGACGAACACGCCAGGCACGCCGAACTGCCGCAGGATATAGGCGATGAGGAAGGAGCTGAAGATCACCGACAGCCGGCTCCAGGAATAGACGAAGCCGGACGCGCGGGCGCGCAAGCCCGTGGGGAACAGCTCCTGCTGATAGCAGTGGAAGCTGTAGGACATGCCGTTGGCCGCCACTTGCAGCATGAGTCCCATCGCCACGATGACCGGCCCGGAGTGCGTCGCGCCGAAGACGAGGCCGCAGACGAGGATGAGCCCGGCCGAAAGCACGATCACCCATTTGCGCTCGATGCGCTCGCTCAGGAAAAAGCCGATCAGCGGCCCGACCGGCGCGGCCAGCGCAATGACGGTCGTATAGCCGAGGCTCTTGGTGATCTCGACGCCGTTGTGGACCAGCAAAGTCGGCACCCAGTTCTGGAAACCGTAGAAGCCGACGGTCTGGAACACGTTGAACACGCTCATCAGGATCACGCGCGCGCGCATCGGCGGCGTCCAGAGATCGGCGAAGCGGGCGGCGGGCGAGAGGGGCTCCGGCGGCCCCGGCGGCGGCAGCGGCCGGCCGGTCTGCGCCGCCGCGCGGACCTCGATGTGGCGAAGGATCTCGTCGGCCTCCTCGATCCGCCCATGCCGCGCGAGCCAGCGCGGGCTTTCCGGCAGGGCGAAGCGCAGGAACCCGATGACGACCGCGGCGGCCGCTCCGATCAAGCACGACCCACCGCCAGCCCTCAAGGCCGAGCAAAATGTGCGGCACGAGGAAATAGGCGAGCGCCGAGATCACCGGCACGCTGCAAAAGCCGATCGCCTGCGAGGCGGCGAAGGCCCGCCCGCGCATGTGCTTGGGCGCCATCTCGGAGAGATAGGCGCCGATGGTCACCATCTCGAGGCCGAGACCTATGCCGGAGACGAGGCGCCAGACGTTGAGGCCGAACGCGTCGTTCTGCAACGCCACCATCACGTTGGCGACAGTGTACCAGATGAGCGAGACGGTGAAGATCGCGCGCCGGCCGAAGCGGTCGGCGAGAAATCCGCAGCCGATGGTGCCGATGAAGAGGCCGGTGAACAGAGCGGCGATGAAGCTCGCCACGCCCGTCGTGCCGAAGAGGCCCGGCGTCGTCGCCGTCAGCACGCCGCTCTTGACGAGACTCGGCGCGACATAGCCGGAGAACAGGAGATCGTAGAGTTCGAAGAACATGCCGGCGCTGAGCAGCAGGATCGCGCGCCAGACGACCGGAGTGGCCGGCAGCCTGTCGATGCGAGCGGCGATGTCGCCGGGGTCGAGCGGGCGGCCGGTCTCCGTTTTCTGCATGACGGCCGCTTCCATGTCTCCTCCCGCGCGGGTTCCTTGTCCCGCGCATGCGCCGTCCGGCGGGGCGGAGTCAAGCGGCGCGGGAGGCCCCGCTTCGCCCGCGCGATCAGCAGCGATCGGGACGATCGTCGCAACGGGGGAGATGGACGGTTCCGCAGGCCAGCGCGGGCGAAGCGACGGCCCCGAGGAGCGCCAAAGTCAACACCGCCGCCGAGAAAAGCTTCATCATGACGAACTCCATCGTCTCGTTGCGTTTGCATCGCCGACTGCTGTCGGCCGCTTGAATACGACGCGCCGGGCCGCCTGGATTTTCGGCGGCGCTAAAGTTCGTTTCAACATTCGCGCGTGGTCAGCGGACGGTGCATTTAAACGACGCCGCCGCGCGCCGCTTGCCGCCGTCCGTCCCCTGGCTTTAAACCAGCGCCGATGCAGATGAGCGAAACCGCGGTCGCCGACGCGATCCTTTCGGCCGCCGAAGCCGGAAGCCGGATCGCGCCCTTCGCCGGCCTCGACATGCCGGCCGCCTATCGCATCGCCGCCCTCGTGCGCGACGCCCGGACTCGCGCGCGGCGAGCGCGTCGTCGGTCGCAAGATCGGCTTCACCAACCGCACCATCTGGGACGAGTACGGCGTCCGCGCGCCGATCTGGGGCTATGTCTACGACCGCACGCTGCATGATCTGAGAGAACCAGCGCGGGCGGCGGATTTCGTCGAGCCGCGCATCGAGCCGGAGATCGTGTTCGGCCTCGCAAGGCCGGTCGGCCCCGAGATGAGTTTCTCCGAACTCGCGGCCGCCGTCGGCTGGGTCGCGCATGGTTTCGAGATCGTGCAATCGCTTTATCCCGGCTGGCGTTTCGCCGCCCCCGACACGGTCGCCGCCTTCGGCCTGCACGGGGGCCTGTGGATCGGGCCTCGCCGGCCTCTCCAACCGCGGCGACGCCGAACGGCTCGAAAGCTTCGAGATCGCGCTTTCGCGCGACGGCGTCGAGGTCGACCGGGGCCAGGCGCGCAACGTGCTCGACGGGCCGCTTCATGCGCTCAGGAGTCTGGCGCAGACGCTCGCCGGCGACCCCGTCCATCCGCCGCTCGGGGCGAACGAGATCGTCACCACCGGCACGCTGACGCGCGCCTTTCCCGTGAAGGCGGGCGAGGTCTGGACGACGCGGATTCCATGGCTTCGACCTGCCGGGGGCGCGGCTTACGGTCGCGTGATCGCGCCTCGCCGAGCCGATCAGGCGGTCGGCGACTTCCCCGGCTCGGTCTCGGAGCCTCTTCGTCGGCGAACTGCTCGACCGCCTCTCCCTCCAGCATTTCCGACTCGTCGTAATCGTCCTCGTCGTCGCCGAAGACATCGTAGGGATCCGTGAACCGGAAACCGTTGGGGCCGAACTTTTCCTCAAGCCGCCTGCGCACGTATTCCGAGCGACTGAAAGACTTGTTCGGGCCGGCGACATAGTGCGGCTTGCCGCCGTCGCCAAACACGAAGGTCGCCTCGGCGGGCGCGACGTCCCCGAAAATTCGCTCCAGTTCAGGCAGGTCGTCGGGCGGCGGAAAGCCGTTGGAAACGCCATAGGCCGCGGCGTCGCGCAGGAGCTTTCGCGCCCGCGCGGGGTCGACAGGCGCAGCGCTGGCGGTTTCCTCCAGACCCCCGCGATAGGTCTCGAAATCGTCGCTGTCGACGACGCGGAAGAATGCGTCTTTCACGCCGAGACACCAGGTGTCCAACAGGAACACGCAGATTCCGTATCTCCCGAGCGAAAGCTTGCGGGCGACCATAACCGTTCCCATCCCTCTCGTTTCGTAATCCTCCGTCAGCGTGCAGGCGACGATCGGCGAGTTCGCGAAATCAATATGGCGCGGCTTCGAGATCGACAGTTCGCGCCGCTCGCGCGCGAGCTTCTCGGCGACGACCGCCTTGCGCTTGGCGGCTTTCGCCGCCGCCTTCCGCAGTCGCTGGTTTTGCGAGACCGGCATGGAAATCTCCCTGGGCGTGATTCCCCGTATTCCCACCCCTTAGCGCCTTCGACGCCCCGCGTCCGCCGTGCTAGCTCCCCGGTCAACAACTGCATGAGGGATCGACCCGTGATCGTCACCGTATTCCGCCATCGCCTGAACCCGGACGCGCGCGACGAATATTCCGCGCTTCTTGGGCGCATCGTCGAACTCTCGAAGACCATTCCGGGCTATGTCAGCCAGAAGCGTTTCACGGCCGACGACGGCGAGCGCGCGACGATCGTGGAATTCGCCACCGAGGAGGGCCAGCGCGCCTGGGCGACCCATCCCGAGCATGTCGCGGCGATGAAACTCGGCCGCGAGAAGTTCTACGCCGATTTCAAGATTTAGGTCTGCGACGTCCGCCGGACTTCGGAAAAGGCGGGCTGAAGCGCCCGCCTTCACGCATTTCGCCCGAACGGCGTTCCTACTGACTGATGAGGGCGGGCAACGGATTGCTCGCGCATTACGGGCGGCGGATTCCATTTGCCCGTCAGCGCATCCGATTTCGGCGCGTACATGCGCATGGTCAGGTTGAACGGACCCTTGGGGGCGGGCAGCCAGTTGGCCTCTTTGTCCGCGCCGGGGCTCTCGTTCTGGAAATAGAGATCGAGCGAACCGTCGGCGTTGTATTTGAACGGCATCCAGTTGCTGACGGCGAAACGATTGAGCGCATTGGGAACCTGGAAGCCGTGTGCATCATAAAGCGTCACCGACCAGAACGCGCTGACGGGCGGCAGGTTCTGCTTCTCGAAGTGCAGCGTGTAGTTGTTGACGCCGTCGAGGGGCTTGCCGGTTTCGTCGGCGAGATTGAGCGGATAGATGGCGTCCTCGGGCGTGTTGGCGCCTAGGCCCAATTGCGCGACGAGCGCCCGCTTCAGATAATAATTGCCATAGACGCCCATGGTGTCGGTGTTCATCGACCAACCATTGACCACGCGCGCGAGCGTCGGAACCTTCCAGGCCATCAGGCGCAGCGCTTCGTGCGGCGCCTTTTCGAGCGCCTCGCGAACGGCCGGGTCCGCCTTGTCGAGGTCGAAACTCTTGCCGGGCTCGATGCCGATCTTCTTGAGTTCGGCGACCATTGGCTGGTCCGTGATGTGCGGGGGATTCACCTTCAGGAGATCGGCGGCGTAGGCGAAGAACCGCTTGGCCGGCATGGTCTCGACCTGGACCTTGGGCGGCGTCTTCGTGTCCACCGTCGGATCGAGCTTGAACGCGACCGGCTTGGCCGCCTTGCCCCATTCCGACAGCGGAGTCGCCTTGTAGCCGGCCTGGATCTCGTGAACGGCTTCGTAGTCCTTCGGACCGTCGGTCTTGGTTCGGCCGATGATCCAGATGATGGGCGTCGGCGCGGCTATCCGCGTCATGCCTTCAGGCGTAGCGCCGCTCCATCCGGGCGGCGTTATGAGAAAATTCCCGGCCTCGGTCCCCGTGGTGCGCCAACCCGGCGAGGCGAAGGCGTCCGTCCACATGTCGAGCATCGGCAGCAGATAATAGCGCCCATGCGTGTCTGGCGCGGAGACGACCATCGGCCCCGCGCTCAAGTCCAGCCAGGCGATGGAATAGAGCGTGTCGAAATTGACTCTCACCACGCCCTTGAAATCGCCGGGGGGATAGGCCGGCACGTTGACGAATTCGTTCATCGGGCCTTTGCCGAACTCCTTGCCGGGCTCGATGTTGGTGGATTGCCGGCGGGTCACGTCCATCGTGATGAGCGGATAGAAATAGATGTAAGCGTTGACTGCGATAGCCTCGGCCTGCTGTTCGGTGATCGGCGGCTCAGCCTTCGCCGAAGAAATAAGTCCCGCGACGGCCAACGCGGTCATGCAGGCCGCGCCGGCCATGAAAATGTTCTTCATTCCACATCTCCTCCCCGGCTTTCCGGGACAATATGTTTACGATTGCAATTTTGCGGTCTACTTGAGGCGCGTCAAGCGACCTGCAGGAAGCCGGCACGCGCGTCCGACAGTCGGCGCCGCGAAGTCGCCAGTCTCACGCGCGCAGGTCGCATCGCGGCGGGCTGGCCGAACGTTTTGAACTTGGACGACTCGTTTTTCGGGCGGACCCCAGGAACCGCAAGTGCGCGCGGCCGACGTGATCTTCATATCGTGTAAGAGCCGGCGCGCGCTCGACTTACGGCGTTCTGGCGCTAAGATACGGATATGGCAGTCGCTCTCGATTCTCTGACGTCAGCCAAATCCCTGCTCGAAAGGCTTGTCGCCTTTCCCGACGGTTAGTGACCGCTCCAATCTCGAACTCGTCGCCTTCGTCGCCGATTACTTGCGCGGGCTCGGGCTTCGAGCCGCGCATCGCGCCGAATGCGGCCGGCGACAAGGCCGCGCTGCTCGTCACCATCGGTCCCGAGGTCGACGGCGGAATCGTGCTCTCCGGCCATACCGACGTCGTGCCGGTCGAGGGCCAGCCCTGGACCGGCGACCCCTTCGTCCTTCGCGAAGCCGACGGCCGGCTCTATGGCCGCGGCGCCTGCGACATGAAGGGCTTCGCCGCCTGCGCGCTCGCCGCCGCGCCGTCGTTTCTGGCCGCGAAGCTCGACAGGCCGATCCACCTGCTGCTGAGCTACGACGAGGAGACGACCTGCCTCGGCTCGCTCGACTTCATCCGCCGCTTCGGCGTCGAGCTGCCGCGCCCGGCCGCCGTGATCGTCGGCGAGCCGACGCTTTGCCAGGTCGCCGACGCCCACAAAGGCGTGGCGACCTTCCGCACCGTCGTCAAAGGCGTCGAGGCGCATTCCGCGCAGCCCTCTCTCGGCGCCAACGCCATTTCCGCCGCCTGCGAGATCGTCGCCGAAATCGACCGGCTGGCGCGCGAAGAGGAGGCGCGCCCCGGCGCCGATCCGCGCTTCGATCCGCCTTATGCGACCTATCACGTGGGATCGATCGCGGGCGGGACGGCGCGCAACATCTTCGCGCGCGAATGCGCGATCGGCTGGGAGTTTCGCGGCCTGCCCGGCATGTCCTCGGCCGAGGCGCTGGCCAAGGTGCAGCGCTTCGTCGACGAGGTCGCGCTGCCGCGCCTGCGCCGCAACCGCCCTGAGCCGGCCATCGAGACCGCCATGGACGTCGACGTGCCGGGTCTTGCGCCCGATCCGGGTTCGCCCGCGGCGACGCTGGCGCTGAGGCTCGCCCGCGCCAACGCCGCCGTCGCCGTGTCTTTCGCCACCGAGGCCGGCCATTTTCAGCGCGCGGGCTTATCGACCGTCGTCTGCGGACCGGGTTCGATCGCTCAGGCCCACAAGCCCGACGAATTCGTCAGCGTCGACGAACTCCGCCGCTGCCTGCAGTTTCTGTTCGACTTGGGCTGGGAGCTTCAGGGGACGCGCGCGCGTCACAAACGCGTGACGGCCCCGTTCTAGATGTCGCGCCGGCGACAGGAGCGTGGCTATGAAGATCAACAAGTTCTTGTACTTTGGAGACTTTATCGCCATCCCGACGGCGGTGGCGATTTTCGCTTACCTGGCTTTCGCCTCCTCGGGCCTAAAGGCGGCGCCGCCCTATTTCGCCGGCCTCATAGCCGGGATCATCGTCTGGACCTTCGCCGAATACTGGATTCACCGCACGCTTTACCACCACGCGCCCCTGCTCTCCACGTACCACGACCGGCATCACGAAGTCGCCGAAGGAGTTGATCGGCATACCCTCCTTCCTGTCGTCGGGCATCGTCATCGCCTTGGGCTACGGACCGTTTTTCGCCTTCGCGCCGCAATTCGCCGATGGCTTCGTCACCGGCGCGCTGATCGGCTACGCCGCCTACATGATCGTCCATCACGCCACGCACCATTGGCGGATAGAGCCCGGCCATTGGCTTTACGCGGCCAGGGTTCGTCACATGGCGCATCATTATCACGATGAGGCGAACTTTGGCATCGTTACCGGGTTCTGGGATTGGGTCTTCGGTACGACGGGCAAGCGCCGCAACCGCTGGGCGGACGCCTGAAGCCTTGGGCGAGGTCATCTCCACGCCCGAGGCGAAGGTTTACGCCTTTGGCGCGTTTTGTGAAAAACCGGCGCCAAATGCGGCGCTCGGGCGCTAGCCGGGGTCCAAACGTTGCCCTTTGGGCAGATTCGGGTTAGTCGCATCGGTCCGCAATGCGGCTAAACCCAAAAAAAGCTGGGATGCGACCTTGACTCGACCTTCCACCCCATTGCTCGACCGCGTCCAACACGCCGGAGGACCTGCGCCGCCTGAATCCCCTCCGATCTCAAACAGTTGGCCGAGGAGTTGCGCGCCGGAGACGATCAGCGCGGTGTCGGTGACGGGCGGCCATCTCGGCGCCGGCCTCGGCGTTGTCGAGCTGACCGTCGCGCTGCATTACGTTTTCGACACGCCGCGCGACCGGCTGGTCTGGGACGTCGGCCATCAGGCCTATCCGCACAAGATCCTCACCGGCCGTCGCGCGCGCATCCGCTCGCTTGCGCCAGGGCGGCGGGCTCTCGGGCTTCACCAAGCGTTCGGAGAGCGAATACGACCCCTTCGGCGCCGCCCATTCCTCGACCTCGATCTCCGCTGGCCTCGGCATGGCGGTGGCGCGCGATCTCGACGGACGCGACAACAATGTGATCGCGGTGATCGGCGACGGCGCGATGTCGGCGGGCATGGCCTATGAGGCGATGAACAACGCCGGCGCGCAGGGCATCGCGGCTCATCGTCATGCTCAACGACAACGACATGTCGATCGCTCCGCCGGTCGGCGCGCTGTCGGCCTATCTGGCGCGCCTCGCCTCCAGCCGCACGCTGGCTGACGTTGCGCGATTACGCCAAGCAACTCGCCAGGCATCTGCCGCGGTTCATGTACAAGGGCGCCAAGCAGGCCGAGGAATACGGCCGCGGCATCGTCATCGGCGGCGGCACCCTGTTCGAGGAGCTCGGCTTCTATTACGTCGGCCCGATCGACGGCCACAACCTCGACCACCTGCTGCCGATCCTGAAAAACGTCGAAGGAGATCAAGGGCCCCGTTCTCGTCCATGTCGTGACCAAGAAGGGCAAGGGCTACGGCCCCGCCGAGGCGGCGAACGACAAGTATCACGGCGTCAACGCGTTCGACATCGTCACCGGCAAGCAGAACAAGCCCAAGGCCAACGCCCCGGCCTACACCAAGGTGTTCGCCGACGCGCTGGTCGACGAGGCCTCGCGCGACCCGAAGATCGTCGCCATCACCGCCGCCATGCCCTCCGGCACCGGACTCGACACCTTCGGCAAGGCCTATCCCGACCGCAGCTTCGACGTCGGCATCGCCGAGCAGCACGCCGTCACCTTCGCGGCGGGGCTGGCGACCGAGGGCTACAAGCCGTTCTGCGCGATCTATTCGACCTTCCTGCAACGCGGCTACGACCAGCTCGTCCACGACGTCGCCTTGCAGAACCTGCCCGTGCGCTTCGCCATCGACCGCGCCGGCCTCGTCGGCGCCGACGGGGCGACGCATGCCGGCGCCTTCGACGTCGCCTATCTCGCCTGCCTGCCCAACATGGTGGTGATGGCGGCCGCCGACGAGGCGGAGCTCAAGCATATGGTGGCGACCTGCGCCGCCCACGATTCCGGCCCCATCGCGCTGCGCTATCCGCGCGGCGAGGGCGTCGGCGTCGATATGCCCGAGCACGGCGAGGTTCTGGAGATCGGCAAGGGCCGCATCGTGCGCGAGGGTTCGCGCATCGCGATCCTGTCGCTCGGCACCCGGCTCGCCGAGGCCGTGAAGGCGGCCGAGGATCTCGATGCGCGCGGGCTCTCCACCACCGTCGCCGACGCGCGCTTCGCCAAGCCGCTCGACCGTCGAGCTGATCCTCGATCTCGCCGACCGCCACGAGGTGCTGCTGACGATCGAGGAGGGCGTCGTCGGCGGCTTCGGCGCGCATGTGCTGACGCTGCTGGCCGAGACGGGGCGGCTCGACCGCGGGCTGAAGGTTCGCACGCTGACGCTTGCCCGACCGCTATCAGGACCATGACAAGCCCGAGAAGCTTTACGCGCAGGCAGGCCTCGATGCGGCGTCCATCGTCGCCCGCGCGCTGCAGGCGCTGGGGCCTGCGGCCAAGGTCGAGCATTTGCGCGCCTGAACGGGGCGCGGCCCGAAACCGGCGCGCGCCGCCATCGGGCGGCGAGCGTCGCCGAGATTGAATTGTCTCAAGAAAGAAAACCGGCGTCCCGCTTCAAGGGCAGCGACGCCGAAGCGATGCGAGAACGGCGCGCCGCCCGCGCGCCCGGATCAGGCGGCGTGGCTGAGCAGGAAGGCGTTGCACACCTTCAGCGCGCGCTCGCGCGGAATCACGTCGTCGAGCACCAGACGCGCCAGCCCGTGTGCGAACGACCAGGCGGCGTAGGCGACAGATTCGGCGTCTTCCTCGCGCTCGCCGACGAAGCGACGCGCGCCCTCCAGAAGCGCCGCGAAGGCGTCGTCGGCGGCGGCGCCCAAGTCGGGATAGCGCTCCCGCTCGCGCAACAGCGGCCCGAACATCAGACGGAAAAGGCCGGGATGCTCCAACGCGAACTCGATGTATGCGTTGCCCATGCCGGACAGCGCACTGTAATCGGCCTTGCGCAGCTTCTGCGCGAAGTCCCCGTAGCCCTCGGCCGCGACCGCCGCGAGCAGATGATCCTTGTCATTGAAATGTCGGTAGGTCGCGGTAGCGGAAACGCCGACGCGCCGGGCCGCCTCCCGCAAACTTACAGCGCCCGGTCCGTCCTGGTTGAGCAGCTCTCTGGCCGCCGCGATCAGCGCCGGTCCGAGATTGCCGTGATGGTAGGTTGAGCGCGTCGCTATGTTCATAAGCGATGACTTATGCACGCTTTGCCGCAGAATCGAAGAATATTCGTTGCTGTAAACATCTCTTAATATTCCAGAGGCCGAATGTGACCGCGGCGCCGGCCGACGGGCGCCTTCAGGCCGGCGCAAATCTTCTCGACCGCCTTGCGACTTTTCGTTATCGAAGCGAGGGGGAGGGCGCGGCGAGCCCGCCGCGCGGGGCGATCATGAAATATGTTTGGCTGATAGCGCCGTGCGTCCTGGCCGTCTGGGCGCCGCTCTATAATCGGGTCGACCCGCAGATCTTCGGGGTGCCCTTCTTCTACTGGCTCCAGCTTCTGCTGATCCCGGTTTCGGCGCTCGGCATTTACGTCTACGACCGCGCGCGCAAGGGCTGACGACGATGTTCGCGCATCTCAACGTCGTCGCGACCAGCGTCTTCGTGTTCTTTTTCGCGCTCGTCACCGTGCTCGGCTTCCTCGCCGCGCGCTGGAAGCGGGCGAGCCTCGATTCGATCGGCGAGTGGGGGCTCGGCGGCCGGCAATTCGGGCCGTGGGTCACCTGGTTCCTGCTCGGCGGCGACCTCTACACGGCTTATACCGTGATCGCGGTGCCGGCGCTGGTCTATGGCGTCGGATCGCTCGGCTTCTTCGCCGTGCCCTACACGATCATCATCTATCCTTTCCTTTATTTCACGATGCCGCGGCTGTGGGCGGTGACCCACAAGCATAACTATCTCACCGCCGCCGACTTCATCCTCGGCCGCTACGGCAACCGGCCGCTCGAACTGGCTGTGGCGCTGACCGGCGTCGTCGCGACCATGCCCTATATCGCGCTGCAGCTCGTGGGGCTGGAGAAGGTGATCTCCGCGCTCGGCTTTTCCGGCGAGGGAATCTACGGCCACGCGCCGATCACCATCGCCTTCGTCATCCTCGCGCTCTACACCTACCGAAGCGGTTTGAGAGCGCCGGCGCTCATCGCCTTCGTCAAGGATTCGATGATCTATGTCTTCATCCTGGCGGCGATCGTCGTCATTCCTTATCAGCTAGGCGGCTGGGGCCATATCTTCGCCGCGGCCTCCGACGCTTACGCCGCCAAGGTGGCGGCGCACATAGTCCCGGCGGCGGGGCTGACGCTGGCGCCCGCGCAGGTCGGGCCCTACATCACGCTGGCCATAGGCTCGGCGATGGCGCTGTTCATGTATCCGCACGCGCTGACAGGCACGCTCGCCGCCTCCTCCGGCCGGGCGATCCGTTTCAACACGATGACGCTGCCCGCCTATTCCTTCGCGCTCGGCCTCATCGCGCTGCTCGGCATGATGGCGATTGCGGCGGGCGTGAAGGTCGGCTCCCCCACCGACGCCGTGCCGCAACTGGTGCTGTGGGCGTTTCCCGACTGGTTCGCCGGCTTCTGCTTCTCGGCGATCGCGCTGGGCGCGCTGGTGCCGGCGGCGGTGATGTCGATCGGCGCGGCCAACACGTTCACGCGCAACGTGTGGAAGCCGTTCGTGCATCCGGGCATGACGCATGCCGAGGAATTGGTGGTCGCCAAGCTGGTGTCGCTGATCGTCAAGATCGGCGCGCTCCTCGTGATCTTCTTCATGCCGACGCAATTCGCGCTCGATCTGCAATTGCTCGGCGGCGTATGGATGGTCCAGATCTTCCCGGCGCTGGTGTTCGGCCTGTTCACGCGCTGGTTCTCGGGCTGGGCGCTGTTCGTCGGCTGGGCGGTCGGCATCCTCGCCGGCACGGGGCTGTCCTGGACGGGCAAGGCCTGGGCTCCCGTGCACAAGCTCGCCTGGGACATTCCCTTTGTTGGACACGTCGACAGCGGGCTCGGGTTTGCGGCTTACAACGGCTTGACCTCGGTGCTGCTCAATGTCGCGGTCGCGGCTCTGCTGTCGCTCGTCATGCGCTCGAAGGCGCCGGACGAGACGAAGCCGGAGGACTATCTGGACTGAGGGGCAGCCTGCCGTCCCTCTCGTCGTCGTAACGCCAGACCGGCTTGCGCGAATGATGGGGAAAGGCCAACCTGACAGCCGTCGCGGCCGGCGTCGGAGGAGACCGAACGGCGGGCGATCGCAAGGTCGCAGGGAGGGCGGGACCATGGTTGCGGGACGAACGCCGTGGCGACCGAGCCCAGATCAGATGCAACATTGGCCGGCGACATCGGGAAACGCCATCAACGGCGTCGGCGAGCAGGCGCCGCGGCGTCCCTCGCCTGTCTATTGGCATCCTCCGCAGACGATACCGCACGGCGAATTGCAGAACTGGTTCTACAAGCGCACGGCCGAGGCCGGCGAAGAGGTCAGGCAGGCGCGACAGGATCGGCAAAAGGCCATCGACGAACCGCTCGCGCCGGTAAGCGAGGCGACCGGCTCGCCTCAGAGTTTTTCGGCCGCCGACGTGAAAGCGTTCGCGCTGGAGGCCGGCGCCGATGACGTCGGGATCACGGCCTTTCGCGCCGAATATGTGTTCGAGGGCTTTCCGGTCCCCGGCTATGACTGGATGATCGTCATCGCGCTGGAGCATGCGTACGAGGAGATCAAGTCAGCTCCCTCGACCCGCGCTTTGGTTGAGGTGACGCGTCAATATGCGCGCGGGATTCGCGTCGCCAAGCGCATCGCGAATTGGCTGCGGGTCCGCGGCGCGGATGCGCATCCCTACGGCGGACCGATGGCCGGTTCGTTTCTTCTGATTCCGCCCGCCATCGAAGCGGGGCTCGGCGAATTGGGCAAGCATGGCTCGATGATTCACCGCAGGTTCGGAGCGAATTTTCGATTGGCCTCGGTGCTCACGAACGCGAAGCTCGACGCCGATAGCCGCGGGGATTTTGGCGCCGACGCATTCTGCCTGAACTGCCAGATTTGCGCCGACGCCTGTCCCCCGCAGGCGATCGCGCATGAAAAGCAGATGGTGCGCGGCGAAAAGCGTTGGTACGTCGATTTCGACAGATGTCTTCCGTATTTCAACGAGAATTACAGTTGCGCGGCCTGCATAGCGGTTTGCCCGTTCAGCCGGCCGGGCGTCGGCCCCAATCTGGTGGGCAAGCTCGCGAGGAGGGTGGCGAAGCGCGGCTGAACGGGCGGCGGCGGCTTCCGGGCCGGCGCGAGCCCCGCCCCTGCGACCGCGCGTCGCCTCGCTAAGACCGCAAGCGGCGCCTAAATCCGGGCTCTCGGGCAGCCGCTCCTTGCGCATGGCCGCAAACATCGAAGGACGATCCATGGGAATTTCATTGTCGCGCAGGGGTTTGATGGCCTCGGTCGGTCTCACCGCCCTGGGTCTGGGCGTGTCGGCGGCCGCGGCCGCCGAAACCGCCGCGCCGGAGGGCAAGCGCATCACGCTGCTGCATTTCACCGACTCGCACGCCCAGATCGAGACCCATCCCGAATATCTGCCCGGCGCCAACCAGGAAATTCAGATGATGGGCGGCTTCGCACGGCTGAAGACGGCCATCGATCAGGAGCGCGCCAAAGTCCAAGGCGCCTGCCTGCTGCTCGACGGCGGCGACGATTTCCAGGGCTCGGGGCCGGCGGCGTGGTCGCGGGGCGAGGCGATCCTCGGGCCGCTGAAAGCCTTTGGCCTCGACGTGTTCACCCCCGGCAATTGGGAGCCGGTCTACGGCCCCGAGCGGTTCAAGCAGCTGATGGCGGAATTGGGCTGTCCGGTCGTGTGTTATAATTTCCACGATATCGCCTCGGGCAAGCGGCTGTTTCCCGCCTCCGTCACGCTCGACCGTCAGGGCGTGAAGACCGTGGTCGTCGGCGTCACCGACATCGGCGCCAGCAAGCGCCAGCCGCCCAACGAATTCCACGGCATGGACACGACGCGGATGGAGGGCTTGCGCGACTACGTGAAAGAGATCCGCGCGCGCGAAAAACCCGATCTCGTCGTCGCGCTGACCCATACCGGCCTGACCATCGCCCGCCAGCTCGCCCGCGACGTGCCGGAGTTCGACGTCGTGCTCTCCGGCCACACGCACGAGCGCACGTCGCGGCCGATCCTGGAGGGCGACGTGATCGTCGTCGAGCCCGGCTGCTTCTGCTCGTTCCTCGGCCGATTGGACCTCGTCCTGAAGGAGGGCGGCGGCGTCGCCCGTCACGACTATCGGCTGATCCCGATTTTCGAAAAGGACTACGCGGAAGACCCGCACATGAAGGCGCTGGTCGACGCCTCGCTGGCGCCGCACCGCGAGCGCATGGCCCGCGATCTCGGCGCCACCGGGACCGTGCTGATGCGCTACGACCTGTTCGAGACGACGGCCGACGACGTAATCTCCGAGGCGGTGCGCGAGGCGTCGGGGGCCGACATCGGCTTCACCAACGGCTTCCGCTTCGGCTCGCCGGTGACCGCCGGCCCCGTCACCGAGGCCGACGTGTGGAACCTGTTGCCGATGGACGCGCGGGTGAAGGTCGGCTGGATGACGGGCCAGGAGCTGCGGGACTATTACGAAAGCGAGCTCGAAACGGTCTATTCCAAAGACCCGTATCATCTCAATGGCGGCTGGGGCGTGCGCGCCTCGGGCCTGAGGATCAAGTTCAACGCGCGCGCCGACTACGGCAAGCGCGTCGTCTCGATGAAGGTCAACGGCAAGGAGATCGAGCCCGAGGGCCGCTACACGGTGGCGGGCTGCGAGCGCGAGGGCGAGCGCATCGACATCATCTGCCGCCATCCCGGGACGCACGACGTCAAGGTGATCGACTCCTCGATCCAGGCGGTCGTCGCCCGCTACCTCAAGGCCCATCCCGACATCGCGCCGATCCGCGACGGCCGCGAGGTCGCGCTCGACCTGCCGACGCAGGTGTTCAGCCAGGACGCGGTGCTGGCGGGCGGGGAGATCAGCAAGGCGCCGTCGACGCCCTGCGGCCTGCCGACCTGAAGCGCGCGCCGACATCGGCGGTGAGGCGGGGATGCGCCGCCTCCCTTCATATTCTTGCGAATTGACAAAAATGTACCCAAGGCTACATTATACAGCGTGGTCTTCAACCTTCGGAAACCCATGTCGAACGTCGAGGCGACCAACGTCGAGGCGACGAACCTCTCGGATCGCACCGCCTTCGCCATAGGCGAGGTGCTCAGCGGCAAGCCGGCCGGGCGCGCTGCAACCGCCATGCTCTTTACGGGGCCAGCCGTCGTAGCCTCCATCGCCTATATGGACCCCGGCAATTTCGCCACGAACGTCCAGGCCGGCGCGGCTTACGGCTATTCGCTGTTGTGGGTCGTGCTCATCGCCAATGTCGTGGCGATGCTGTTTCAGGCGCTCTCGGCCAAGCTTGGCCTTATCACCGGGCGCAATCTCGCCGAGCACTGCCGCGAGCAGTTTCCGGCGCCGGCGGTATTGGCCATGTGGGCGGTCAGCGAACTGGCGGCCATGGCGACGGATCTCGCCGAATTCATCGGCGGCGCCATCGGCTTTTCCCTTCTGTTCCATGTGCCGCTGATGACGGGCATGGTGGTCGTCGCCGCGGCGACTTACGCGATCCTGATGCTGGACCGTCGCGGCTTCCGGCCGATGGAGCTCGCCATCGGCGCGCTCGTGGCGGTGATCGGCCTCTGCTATCTCGCGGAAATGTTCATCGCCCCGGTCGATTGGCGCGCGGCGGCGTTCGGCGCGGTGACGCCGCGCCTCGCCGACCCGCAGGCGCTGACCATTGCGGTCGGCGTGATCGGCGCGACGGTGATGCCGCATGCGATCTATCTGCATTCCGCGCTCGCCCAGGCGCGGCCGCGCGCGCGCGACGACCGCGAACGCGCGACGCTGCTGCGCTTCTCCAACCGCGAGGTGCTGATCGCGCTCGCCGCGGCCGGCCTCGTCAACATGGCGATGGTCGCGATGTCGGCGGCCGCCTTCCATGCCGGCCACAGTGACGTTGCCGAGATCGCGACCGCCTATCACACGCTGACGCCGCTGCTCGGCGCCGGCGCGGCGGGGTTGTTTCTTGTGTCGCTGCTCGCCTCCGGCGTATCGAGCTCGGTGGTCGGCACGCTGGCGGGGCAGTCGATCATGCAGGGCTTCACCCGCATGTCGATCCCGATCTGGGCGCGCCGGGTCATCACCATCGTCCCCGCCTTCGTCGTGGTGGCGATGGGCGTCGACGAGACGCGCGCGCTGGTGCTGAGCCAGGTCGTGCTGAGCTTCGCGCTGCCCGTGCCGATGATCGCGCTGCTGTTGTTCACGCGCCGGCGCGACATCATGGGCGCCTTCGCCAATGGGCCGTGGGTTCAGGCGGCTGCGGTCGCGGCGACCGTCGTCATCTGCGCGCTCAATGTTCTGCTGCTCGCGCAGACTTTCGGTTGGACCGTGCCGGGGATGGGCTAAGCGCCCGGGTTCACCAGCACGACATGCAGCCGCCGCGGCCCGTGGGCGCCGAACAGGAGCGTCTGCTCGATGTCGGCCGAGCGCGATGGGCCGGTGATGAAATTGAGCGTGCGCGGCGCCTGGCCCGCCCCGTAACGCGCGCGCAGCCGCTGGAACACGCTCTCCATGTCGCCGGCGACGTCCTCGGCGAACAGCACGACGACGTGATTGTCGGGCAGGAAATTGAGCGTCGTCGGATTGTCGGCGCCGGAAACCAGCGCCAGCGTGCCGGACTCGGCGACGCCGGCGAAGGCGACGCTCGCCGCGTTCAGATCGTGGCCGTCCGAAGGCGCCCCGGCTGACCTCCAGCGGCGTCCGGTCCCAGGGCATCGCATCGAGGCGCGGATCGGCGCCGATCTTCAGCGTCGCCGGCAGATTATGCGCGCGCAGGTAGCGCGAGATCGCCTCGGGAACGTCGGCCGCCGAGGCTACTTCCTCAATCGTCGTCGCGGCGCGTTCGGCCTCCGCCTTGAACGTGGCGAGCCCGCCCTTTCCGCGCGCGGGAATGAGGCCCGAGGGCGTGCGCGCAAGCCGGTCGGCGACCGCCGCGCGGCGCGGCGCCTCCGCGCCCGTCACGTGCAGCGAGCGCCGGATATTGGCGAAGATCTCGTCGCGCGCGCTCATTGCACGGGCCTGCTCTTGGCGCGCCAGCGCGCCTGGAAGGTGGATCCTTGCGGCGCCGCGAGGTCGCGATAGCGGGTCCAGCCGCCGGCCAAGGGCAGCCAGGAGAAGCGGCCCTGGCTGCGGCCGGCGAGCGCGAGCGCGCGCATGGCGAGATCCGTCGCCAGCCGATAGAGCGTCGGGCGCTTGGCGAAGAAGGCCCAGAAGCCGAGACCGTAGCGCACGGTTGCGGGCTCCAGATGCCGCTCGAACTCGCGCTCGCGCCAGTGGCGCATCATCTTCGGCAGCGGAATGCGCATCGGGCAGACCGCCTCGCAGCGGCCGCAGAAGGTGGAGGCGTTCGGCAACTGCCCGCCGTCCTTGACGCCGATCAGCGAGGGCGTCAGCACCGCGCCCATGGGGCCCGGGTAGACCCAGCCATAGGCGTGGCCGCCGACGGCCTGATAGACGGGGCAATGGTTCATGCAGGCGCCGCAGCGGATGCAGCGCAACATCTCCGAGAATTCGCCGGCCAGCATCGACGAGCGGCCGTTGTCGAGCAGGATGACGTGATATTCCTCCGGCCCGTCGGGATCTTCCGGGCGGCGCGGGCCGGTCGACAGCGTCGTATAGACGGACATGTCCTGCCCCGTCGCCGAGCGGGCGAGCACGCGCAGCAACTGGGCTGCGTCGTCGAGCGTCGGGGTGATCTTCTCGAGGCTCGCAATCACCACATGGACCTTGGGCAGGATCTGGGTGAGATCGCCGTTGCCCTCGTTGGTGACGATGATCGAGGTTCCGGTCTCCGCGATGAGGAAATTCGCCCCTGTCACGCCAATGTCGGCGGAGAGGAATTTCTGGCGCAGGATTTCGCGCGCCTCGGCCAGCAGCGTCTCGGGCTGCGAGAGGTCGCGGTCGCGCGGCAGATGCAGATGCGACCTGCGGAAATCGGCCTCCACGTCGTCGCGCGTCACGTGGATCGCGGGGGCGATGATGTGCGAAGGCGACTCGTGGCGAAGCTGGATGATATATTCGCCGAGATCGGTCTCGACCGCCTCGATGCCGTTGGCTTCGAGCGCTTCGTTGAGGCCCATCTCCTCTGAGATCATCGACTTGCCCTTGGTGACGCGCTTGGCGCCGCGCCGGCGGCATAGGTCGAGGAAGATGTCGCGCGCCTCCGAGGCGTCGCGCGCGTAATGCACCTTGCCGCCGGCCTCGGTGACGCGCCTTTCGTAGGCCTCCAGATAAAGGTCGAGATGGGCGAGCGTGTGGGTCTTGATGTCGCGCGCGCTGTCGCGCAAGGCCTCGAACTCCGGCAGGCGCTCGATGGCGGCGGCGCGGCGCGGCACGAAATTGCCGGTGGAGTTTAGCGCGCGTTGCAGCCGCGCGTCGTGCAGCGCCTCGTGGACATTGCCCTTGAAGCGCGGCGTCGTCAGCGCGGCGGTCATTTCGCGGTCCCCTCGCCGATGGGCGGTTCGTCGGTCATGCCGGCCAAGACCTCGGCGACGTGGCGCACGCGGATCTTGCGGCCCTCGCGGCTGAGCTTGCCGGCCATGTTGAGGAGGCAGCCGAGGTCGCCGGCGAGCAGCGTGTCGGCGTTCGTGGCGGCGATCTTCGCGCTCTTCTTGCCGACGATGGCGTCGGAGAGCTCGCCATATTTGACCGCGAAGGTTCCGCCGAAGCCGCAGCAGATGTCGCTGTCCTCGAGTTCGACGAGTTGCAGGCCCTCGACGCTTGCGAGCAGCTTGCGCGGCTGCGCGCGAACGCCGAGTTCGCGAAGCCCTGAGCAGGAATCGTGATAGGTCGCCACGCCCTCGTAGGCCGCCTCGACCTTGGTCACGCCGAGCGTGTCGACGAGGAAGCTGACGAGTTCACGGCATTTGGCGGCGAAGGCGACGGCCTCGCGCTGGGCGTCCGGCTCGTCGGCGAAAAGTTCGGGATAATGCTTGGCGAGCATGCCGGCGCAGGAGCCGCTCGGCGCGACGACATAATCGCAGCCCGAGAAAGCGCGCATGGTCGAGCGGGCGATGGCCTTGGCGTCGGCGCGGTCGCCGGAATTATAGGCGGGCTGGCCGCAGCAGGTCTGCGCCGGCACGACGACCTTGCAGCCGGCGTCCTCCAGCAGTTTCACCGCCGCGAAGCCCACGCTCGGCCGCATCAGATCGACCAGACAGGTGACGAACAGGCCGACCCGCACTCCCGCGCCCGATTCCCTTGGCAAACACAACCTCCCCACGAAGGGCGCGACATTGGACCAGCGCCGCCTTCGTTTCAAGCCGACCGTTTCCGGCGCGATGCCGCGCTTGCGGCGCGGCGATCGAGCGAAATCGAACGGCGCCGGGCGCCAAGCAAATCCGCGTAACGCCCAAGATAGCGCGCCTGACGACAGCCGCCTGAACGCGAACAGCGCGGCGCCGCCCGCTTGCGCGCCGCAGGCGTTTCGGCTAGCTGAACGTCGTTTGGCCGGAACTGTTGCCGCAGCGGCAGGCTTCGAGGGGGAATTTGAAGTCGCGGCGGCGTTGCGGGCTTGCAAGATTGCCCGCTATACATCCGAAGCCTGAGTTTAAACTAGCGACCTCGGGGAGAGAATATTCGTGACAACGATGTTTCCGGCCGATCTTCCTGCCGAGGGGACGCCGCGCCGAATTGGCGACGGGCGGAAATTATTGTTCATCGCCAGCGAGGTGCGGTGCGGCTCGACGTTCATAGCCGAGACGATCGCCTATGAGTTGAAAAGGACACTCGGCTATCAGCTGTTCGGGTTGACGAAGGAGCAATTCGCCTTTCTCGACAACACGACGAGCGCCGAGGAAGTTCGGGAGACTTGGCGCGCGCTTCATCTCGACGCGAGCGGCTTCTCCGCCGCCAAGCTGATGTGCAAGTCGCTTTCGCACCTTCATCGCCTGATGCGCAATTCCGACGATATTCGCGAGGCCTTCTTCGGCGAGAATTGCTATTGGATCGTCGTGCGGCGCAACGACCGCATCGAGCAGGCCGTGAGCCTGGCGCTCGCCTCCAAGACCGGCGCTTACCATCACTATGACGACCCGCGGCTCGCCAGCGATAACGATGCGGAGCTGACGCTCGCCGAAATGGACTGGGCGCTGAAGGCGGTGGCGATGTCCGATATTTACTTACAGACCTTCGCGTCCTCGCTGCCGCCCGAAAGAACGTTGTCGCTATTCTACAAGGATTTTCTCGCGGACGAGGCCGGGTATCTGGAGAAAATCCACAATATGTGCGGATTTCCGGCTTTCGACCGCGCGAATTACGTCAACGAAAGCAAGCTCAAGCAGACCGGCCGCGAGGTGAAAAAGCGCTATGTCGAGCAATTGCGGCAATGGTTTCTCGAAAACAATGGCTGACCTCATGGCCCCCCGCCCGGCGCATTACCCCTGATCGGGCAGGGGTAGACCCGGCTTCCCGCAAACGGCGGAACGTCGCAGCGCCTCGGGTCACGTCGCCATCGCCGGCGCCTCGCCGGCGGGCAAGCGCAGACGCCCTTCCGCGCCGACCGGCCCGGTGACTTTGGAGATCCCAGTAGACGTGCAGCGCGGGCTTGTCGCGCGTCGCGCGATTCCCGCGCGCTGCCGCGTCGAAGCGGCGGCCCCGGACCCGGAACTCATCGACGCGCTCGTCGACATGGTCGCGCGCGCCAGACGGTTGATGCTGTGGCTCGGCGGCGGCGCCAGAGGCGCTTCGGAGGCGGCGACGGCGCTCGCCGACCGCGGCTTCGGGATCGTCACCAGCACGAACGGGCGCGCAGTCGCGCCGGAGGATCATCCCAACAGCCTCGGCGCCTTCAACATGACGCCTGAGGCGCAGGCGATCTATGACGAGGCCGATCTGATGATTGTCGTCGGCTCGCGTTTGCGCGGCAACGAGACGCGCAACAACGCGACGCGCCTGCCGCGACCGCTCGCCCAGATCGACGCCGACCCGACGCAGGCCGGGCGCAACTATGCGGCCGACCTGTTCGTCGCCGCTGACGCGCGGCTCGCGCTCGAAGCGCTCTGTGGGCCTCCGCTTTGCTTGGCGCCGTGGCCGGCCTGCTGATGCTGGCGCTTCCCGCGTTCACTTACGCGGCCGGACGCGCTGCGGGCGCTGCGGCGTCGTTGAAGGCGACGGCGCCGGCCCAAATCTGAGGGCGGCGGCGGGGCGCTCTGCGATTGTTGTTGAGATGGATCAGTGTCGGTCGGCGCAAGGCGGAGTTAACTGCATTTTAATTTAGGGCATAGGAGGCCGCTGCGATGGGTGAAACGAGGGTCGCCGCGCTCGACCATACGGTGCAGCAAACAAACCTCTGGCTCAAGCGGCTGGAAGAGGCTTATCAACTCGACGAGCGGCAGCACGCATATGTCACGCTGCGAGGCGTGCTTCACGTATTGCGCGACAGATTGCCGCCGGAAATGGCGGTGCATTTGGGAGCGCAACTTCCAACGCTCGTGCGAGGCTTCTACTATGAAGGCTGGCGCATGGCGGACGCTCCGACACACATCCGTCATCTCGAGGATTTTGCGGCCGCCGTCAGCGCGCAACTGCCTGCGCGGTTTCCACTCGACCCGGTGACGGCGGCGAAGGCCGTATTCGAATTGCTGTGGACGGAGCTGGATCGCGGCGAAATCAACAAGGTCGTAAACGCTCTCCCGGCATCGTTGCGGGAATTGTGGCCGTAGGCTCCGGCGTTCGCTGGGAGGCGCCGGCGCGAGACATAGCGGGCAAGGAACCGGCTAGGGTCCGCCGTTTGTGATCGCATCGGCGCTGGCGGCGAGTTCGACGATCTCGCTGGTGATTTCTTCCTGCCTCAGCGCGCGCGCGCGGCCTTCGAGGCGCTCCAGCCTTTCGTCGATGTGACGGCGCGCGCTCGTCATGGCGCGAAGCCTCGCCTCATTCTCCGCCGCGAAAGAGAGGATCGCCGCCTCCACGATCTCGGCGAACATATATTCCTCGGCCAGGCGCGCGATGAGCGCCGCAGGCGCCGTCGTCACGTAGGGCGGCTCGGTCGCCTTCAGGTGGGGAAAGCGCGAATAGTCGAACGGCGCGAGCCTCCGCTCGACGAGCGCCGCCTCGCCGCCGGGCGCGGCGTGGATCAGACGGATCTCGGCGATCCTGCCATTGGCGAGCTCCTCGAACAGCCGCGCGGCGGCGGCTTCCGCGAGTTCGGCGGCGCGGTCGAGGTGAGCGATCATCGGATGCGACCAATCCGGCCGTAGGCCGCGCGCCTGGGCCGCTACGAGCGCGCGCGAGCCGATCAGCATCAGCAGGGTCGGCGTTTCTCCCGCGCGCGTCGTCGCGGCGGCGACGGCGTCGAGGATGCGCGCATTGAAGGCGCCGGCGAAGCCCTGCTCCGCGCCGAAGGCGAGGATCGCGAGCGCGCCTCTGCTCGACGGCGCCGGCTCGGCGAAGCGCGCGGACTCCATCAGCGGCAGGGCGCGGCCTATCGCGTCGGCGATGTTTCGCGCATAGGCGAGCACGCCGTCGAGCCTCGCGCGGGCCTCGCGCGTCCTGACGGCCGCGAGCGCCCGCATGGCGCCCACGACGTCGGCGAGCTGCCCGATGGAGACGATCTGGCGGGAGATGTCGGCGAGCCGCTCGGTCATGCGAGCGCCTCGGCGGCGAGCGCGCAGACCGCTTCGACCAAACGCTGGCGCGAAGCCGCGTCGAGCGGCTCGCCGGCCGCAATTGCGCGTGCGGCCTCCGGCGCGCGCGCGACCGCCTCGGCGAGCCGCGGCCGGACTCGCGCAATCCTCTCGACGGGGAGAGCGTCGAAGGCGCCGGCTTCGATCGCGGCGATCAAGGCGACCTCCTCGGCTCTGCCCAAAGGTTCGAAGCGGGGCTGAACGAGGGCGGCGCGGATGCGCTGGCCGCGCTTGATCTGATCGGCCACGCGCTTGTCGGCGAGCCCGCCGAAGCGGCTGAACAGCTCCAGTTCGCCGAATTGCGCGTATTCCAGCCTGAGCCTGCCCGCGACGTCGCGCAAGGCGCGCGCCTGCGCCTTGCCGCCGACACGGCTCACGCTGAGGCCGACGTCGATGGCCGGGCGCTGGTTGGCGGCGAACAGCCGCGAGTCGAGCACGATCTGCCCGTCGGTGATCGAGATGAGATTGGTGGGGATATAAGCGGAGAGATTGCCGGCGTCGGTCTCCGCGATAGGCAAGGCCGTCAGCGAGCCGCCGCCGAGCGCGGCCGACAGTTTCGCCGCGCGCTCGAGCAGGCGCGCGTGCAGATAGAACACGTCGCCGGGATAGGCCTCTCGCCCCGGCGGCTCGCGCGTCAGCAGCGCCAGCTCGCGATGGGTTGCCGCGTGTTTGGACAGATCGTCGAGCACGATCAGCGCGTCGCGTCCCGCGTCGCGGAAATATTCGGCGATCGTCATGCCGGCGAAGGGCGCGATCCACCTGAGCCCCGCAGGCGCCGAGGCGGGAGCGACGACGAAGACGCAGCGCGACATGTCGCCGTGATCGCGGATCGCCTGGAGCGCCCGTTCGACCGAACTGGCGCGCTGGCCGATGGCGACATAGACGCTGACGACGTCGCCGCGCCTCTGGTTGAGGATCGCGTCGAGCGCCAAGGAGGTCTTGCCGGTGGCGCGGTCGCCGATGATGAGCTCGCGCTGGCCGCGGCCGATCGCGAACATCGCGTCGACGGTCAGCACGCCGGTCTCCAGCGGCGCGCTGACGAGATCGCGGTCGAGGATCGCCGGCGCCGGGCGCTCGACGGGCCAGTGCGCGGCGGCCGCGACGGGGCCGCCGCCGTCGAGCGGCCGGCCGAGCGGATCGACGATGCGGCCGAGCAGGCCTTCGCCCACCGGCGCGTCGATGGTCTCCCCGGTGGCGCGCACTTCCGCGCCCGCCTCGATGCGCTCGGGCGGATCGAGCAGCACGGCGGCCAGCGTCGCCGCCTCCAGCGTCAGGGCGAAGCCGGTCTCCCCGCCCGCGAAAACGAGCCTCTCGTTGAGCTTCGTATGTGGCAGACCGGAGACATAGGCCACGCCGTCGGCGACGCGCTCGACGCGGCCGAGCTGTTCGGCGACGGGTTTGAGCGCCGTGCGGCTCAGATCGCCGCGTCTTTCGCCGAGCCAGGTTTCGTCAATCGTCATGGGTGGAGAACGCCTTGGCGATGAGGTCGATATCGCCGCGCAGATGGTTTCTCACCCGCACATGCGAGCCCTGCAGCTCCAGTCCCGCGATGAGCGCGGGATCGACCGCGAAAGCGAGTGTCACGTCGGCGCCAAGCGCTTGCGAAATCGCCCGCCGGCACACGGCGCGCGCGGCGTCGTCGAGCGCGTCGGCCGCCGTAAGCTTCAGTTCCTCCGCGGCGAGTTGCGCTCGCGTCGAGGCCGGAAGCGCCGCCGCCTCCGCGACGAGGCCATCGAGAAAGGCGCTGGCGCGGCAGGGGGCGGGCAGGCGCGCCAGCAGCTTGGCGGCGATGTCGAGCGCGAGATCGGCGGCGCGGCGGCTCGTTTGCGCCGCTTCGGCGGCCTGCTCCTCCTGCGCCGCTGCGCGCGCCCGCGCGAGAATTTCGCCGGCCTCGGCCTGCGCGGCTTCGGAGAGCTTCTTGCGCTCCGCCGCCGCCGCTTCCGCCGCCTGCCGCATCGCCTCGGCGCGTTTTTCGACGAGAGCCGCCGCCTCCGCGTCCAGCGCGGCGCGCGCTTTCGCGGCCTCGGCGCGCTCGGCCTCGGCTTCCGAGATGAGTCTGGCCGCCTCCGCCCGGCGCTTGGCCAGCATGTCGGCGACGGGGCGGAACAGGAAACGCGACAGCAGAGCGATGAGGATGACGAGATTGGCGGTCTGCAGCGCGAGCGTCGACCAGTCGATGCGCATCGATCACTTCACGAAGGGATTGGCGAACAGCACCAGCAGCGCGACGACGAGACAATAGATCGCCATCGTCTCGATCATGGCGAGGCCGACGAACAGCGTGCGCGAGATCGTGCCGGAAGCCTCCGGCTGGCGCGCGATCGCGTCCATGGCGGCTGCGACCGCGCGGCCCTCGCCGAGCGCCGGCCCGATCGCGCCGAACGACACGGCCATGGCGGCGGCGAAAATGCTGACGACTTCGATCCAGTTCATGACGGCTCCTTGTTTTTGCGGGACTGGGCGCCTTCGCCGACCGCCGCGCCGATGAAGACGGTCGCGAGCACTGCGAAAATATAGGCCTGCACGGCGCCGGTGATGAGTTCGAGCGCCATCAGCGGCACGGGCGCGATGAGCCCGGCCAGCGTCAGCACGATGCCGATGACGAACACGCCGCTCATCACGTTGCCGAACAGACGCACGATCAGCGAGAAGGTGCGCGTGATCTGCTCGACGAGATTGAGCGGGATCATCACCCAGCTCGGCTCGGCGAAGGTCGCGAGATAGCCGCGCAGGCCCCGTGCGCGGATTCCATAGGCGAGGGTCGCGGCGAACACGATGAAGGCGAGCGCGGCGTCGGTCTCCACATGCGCGGTCGGCGGCTCGACGCCGGGGATGAGATCGATCCAGTTGGCGAAGAGGATGAAGACGAAGATCGAGCCGATGAGCGCGCGGTAGGGCGCGGGATCGACGCCCATGGTCTCGGAAATCTGCGCGTCGACCGCCTGGACGAGCGCCTCTATCGCCGCCTGCGCTCCGCCGGGCTTGAGCGCGAGCCGGCGGGTCGCCGCCCAGGCGCCGCCGACGAGCGCCGCCATCAGCGCCCAGGTGACGACGACCGGCGCGGTGATGCTGACGGGGCCGATGTCGAAGAGCGGTTCAAGGACGAGCGGGGATTTCATCGCGCCGCTCTCCGCGCGCCCGCCAGTCCCCTCGCCGCCTCCCGCGCGGCCATGCATCCCGCGCCCGCCGCCAGAAGCGCGGGCGCGCCGAAGCGCACGGCCGCGTAGAGGCCCAGCGCCAGCAGGGCGAAGCGCGCGACCTGCAAGGCGAGCGCCGCAAGCGGCGCGCCGCCGATCATGAGCGCGACGCCGAACCACAGCGAACCGTAGAACAGGCCGCCGGTAAGCAGGCCCAGCGCGAGGCCGGCCGCAAGCGCGATCACGAGCGATGCATCCATCTCCAGGCCGTCCAAAGTCCGAAGCCCGCGCCGATCATGATCGCCGGCGCGGTGAAGAACACGCCCGAGCTGAAATGGCGGTCGAGCCAGCGTCCGAGCACGAGCGCGATGAGCACGGGCGTGACGATAGCCCAGCCCAGTACGCCGATCTGCCCGAGCCGCGAGGCGAGCGACGGCTCGGGATTGGCCCGCCCGGCGTCGGCGCGGCGTCTTGCGCGCTCGGCGGCCGCGTCGAGCGGTTCGTCCGGCCCGCTCATGGGGGCGCCTCCGGGCCGAGCAGTCGCATCAATTGCCGGACCGCGCGCGCATGAAGGCGGGTCGATGCGACCCGCGCCCGGCGCGCCGCGTCGAGTTCGGCCTCGCGCGCCGCCGCGACCCGCCGCTTCAGTTCGGCGAGGTCGTCGCCGACGACGCCCTGGCGGCAGGCGACGTCGACGCGCTCGCCGCCGCTCGCGCTCAGCACGCCGCCGCTGATCGCGCAATAGCGCCAGCCGCCGCTCTCGCCGCGCCAGGCGACGACGGAGGGGGGCAGGGCGGTGAGGAAATCCGCCGCGCCCGCCAGCAGGCCGAAGCCGCCGCTGGCGTCCTCGGCGCGCAGGGAGGCGACCTCGGCCTCCTCGACCAATATCGCCGCCGGGGTGGCGATGCGCAGGCGGAACACGCTCACGCCGCCTTCTCCTTGGCGCGCGCCTCATCGAGCGTTCCGACCATGTAGAACGAGCTTTCCCGCCAGCCGTCGCATTCGCCCGCCAGAATGGCGCGGCAGCCCGCGATCGTGTCGGCGACCGCGACCGAGCGGCCGGGCTCGCCGGAAAAAGCCTCGGTGACCGCGAAAGGCTGAGTGAGGAAGCGTTGCAGCCGGCGCGCCCGCTCGACGATGCGGCGGTCCTCCGTCCCGAGCTCCTCGACGCCGAGCAGCGCGATGACGTCGGCGAGGCCGCGATAGTGCTCGATGGCGCGCCGCACCTCTGTCGCGACCCGCGCATGCTCCTCCCCGACGATCGCCGGGTCGAGCAGCACCGAGGACGAGGCCAGCGGGTCTATCGCCGGATACATGCCCTCGGCCGCCATCTGCCGCGACAGCGTCACGATGAAATCGACGTGGCTGGCGATGGTCGTCACCGCGGGGTCGGTGAAATCGTCCGCCGGCACGTAGACCGCCTGAATGGCCGTCATCGCGACGCCGCCGGTGCTTGCGATGCGCTCCTGCAGCGCGCCGACCTCCGTCGCCAGCGTCGGCTGATAGCCGACGCGCGAGGGAAGCCGGCCGAGCAGGCCCGAAACCTCCGCGCCCGCCTGCACGAAGCGGAACAGATTGTCCATCAGCAGGAGAACGTTGCGCCGCTCTTCGTCGCGGAAATACTCGGCGATGGCGAGCGCGGTCATCGGCGCGCGCCAGCGGGCGCCGGGCGGCTCGTTCATCTGCCCGAAGACGAGCGCGGTGCGGTCGAGGACGCCGGAGCGCGTCATGTCGAGCCGCATCTCGTGGCCTTCGCGCGAACGCTCGCCGACGCCGGCGAATACGGAGACGCCGTTGTATCGCTCGACCATGGCGTGGATGAGCTCCATCACCAGCACGGTCTTGCCGACGCCCGCGCCGCCGAACATCGCCGCCTTCCCGCCCTGCGCGATCGGCGTCAGCAGGTCGATCGCCTTGACGCCGGTGGAGAACAACTCGGGCGTCGCGGCGCCCCTGGCGAGCGGCGGCGCGGGGCGCAGGATCGGACGGCGCGGCGCGTCGGGCGGCAGGGGAGGGCCGCGGTCGGCGATTTCGCCGAGCGCATCGACCAGCCGGCCCAGCAAAGCGGGGCCGACGGGGACCGTCACCGGCGCGCCCGTCGCCTCGGCCCTGTCGCCGCGCCTGACGCCGGCGGTCGAGCGCAAGGCGAGGGCGCGCACCGTTCGCAAATCGAGATGCGCCTGCGTCTCGGCGACCAGCGCCCCTCCGCCCTCGACGGCGATCGTCAACGCCTCCTCGATGGCCGGCAACGGCCCGGCTTCGAATACGATGTCGAGAACCGCGCCGCGCGCGGCGACGACGCGGCCCGATCCCGCAGGCGGCATGCGTGGTTCCATCTTTGCAACGGGATGGAGAGTCTACGCCATTCTGGGCCCGGGCCATGACCTGGCGCAAACAGAGCCTTTCGGCAGGGGAGCCGCCGCCATCCTTCCGCCATGACGCCGCGGCGGCGCTAGGCCGCGCCCTCGTCGGTTCCCAGCAGCATCGCCTTCAAGCGGTCCGGCCCCAGCTCGCGGCTGATGTGCCTGAAAGCGAAGAACGGGAGCAGGGAGACAAACAAAATCGTCGCCACGCTCAGGAGCCCCGCGACGCGCCCGCCGCCGATAGCGTCGTGCGTTTCTTTGCCCGCCCCTCTGAAATGCGCCACGGTCGCGTCCTCGACGAAATGAAATACGATGAACAAAATCGCCAGGAAGAATGCGTCGAACAGGATCGGAAACAGCAACGGCCGGCGACGAAGCCGCCGCCCGATGTCGAGATCCTCGGCCACCAGCATCACTTTCGCGAGCACGAGCGCATTGATGAGCGCGAGTCCGTTCCAGACGACGTCGATATGTCTTTGCCGGAGAATGATGTGTTCGTGCAGAACGAACAGGCCGAAGAGCACCCAAAGATACAGGAACATCACCACAAATCGACGAATCTCGTCGATTACGCGGGCCGCCAGGGTCGGCGATCCTTTTCCCATGTTTCCGGATTCGTCAGCCATCGAAGCTATCTCCGCGAGCCCGCATCGCAGAGCCGTACGCCGTCCGACATTCGCGATTCCACGAGGATCGCCCCTGGCAAAATCATCTGCCCAGGAATTCGATCGCTTGCTTGAGCGCGGCTGGACTGACCTTAAACAGCCCCGTATAGGGCTGCGTCAACTCCATGATGAGGAACAACGCAAAGGCGATCGAAAGGGAACCGAAGGCCATCGCCGAGAGCACCAGCGCATTGGGCCTGGCGTAGACGCCTATGCCGAAGAACAGCGCGATGGTCCAGAATACGATGATCGCGATGATGGCGCGCGACATCGGCCGCCCCGCGACCTGCAACGACATCATAAGTCGGGACTGCTCGAGCAAGCTCGCGTAGGTCGACGCTGTGGCCACCGCGGATTTCTGCGCCGCTGTCTGAGGTTGCAGAGAAGTCGAGATAGGCCTGTATCGCCTCGGCGGCGGCGATCGGAGGACCGACCGACATCGCCGCCGCGCTAACGGGGCCGCCGCCCCAGAAGATGTCGTAGCCCTTGACGATCGAGTCCTTCAGCTTTTCGCGAGCGGGCTTGGTCTCGGGGCCGTACTGCCTGAGCGCCTGATCGAGCCGGAGGGCCTGCGCGGAAAACATTTCGAGCTCGGCCTTTTGCGTCGCGAAAAAAGAATAGCTCACGCCAATCATCGTGCCCAACACCAGCGCCAGCAGCAGCGATACGAGCCCGGCGATCTGGCCTACGACGCCGCGCGAACTGTCGGACTTGTGCTCGTCGGGAAGCCGGCTCTGCATGTGCAGGCCCGCGTAGCCCGCCACCATGATCGCAGCGAATATCCCGATGCATAGCCATACTGTGCTCATCACTTCCCCCCGTAATTGAAAACAACGAATCAAAATCAGCCCGAGCGTCGGCTTCGTCACGCGTGGCGAAGGAATCGCGTCCCCGCAGGATTAAACATTGCCAAGTTGATGTAAACATCGAAAAGAGCCTGACGGCGCCGCTCGCGCGGCGCTCAGCGATCGCGGGCGCGGAATCATGGCGCGCCGCCCAAGAACGCGCGTGTCGACATGCTGACGAGACCGCGACCGAGCGCACAGGCGGGCGAGTAGATCGTCGCGCCGGCGTCTTGGCGGGCCGTTCCGCCCGCTTGTCAGGGCGCGGCGTCTGCGCCAATATTTGTATGCAAACGATCTTGGCGCCCGCGACGCGCAACCGATGCGAGGACCTTCCCATGGCGCATGACGAAAGCTCCGGCGCAGCCGCTCCGACCAAGCTGGTGATCCGCAACGTCGGCCTCATGCTGAGCGGCGATCTCGCCCGCCCTATTCTCGACGCCGACGCGCTGGTCGCCGTCAACGGCCGCATCGCCGGGGTCGGCCGGCTGAAGGACCTCGACGTCGAGGGCGCGACGACCATCGTCGATGCGCAGGGCGCCGCGCTCGCCCCGGGCCTCATCGACAGCCACGTCCATCCCGTCGCCGGGGACTGGACGCCGCGGCAGAACCAGCTCGGCTGGATCGATTCCTGCCTGCACGGCGGCGTCACCACGATGATCTCCGCGGGCGAGGTGCATACGCCGGGACGGCCGCGCGACATCGTCGGCGTCAAGGCGCTGGCGATCACGGCGCAGCGCACCTATTCCGCGTTCCGCGCGACGGGCGTGAAGGTGCACGCCGGCGCGCCGGTGATCGAGCACGGCATGGAGGAGCGCGATTTCGCCGAACTCGCCGCCGCCGGCGTCAAGCTGCTCGGCGAGGTCGGGCTCGGCGGCGTCAAGGACGGCGAGAACGCGCGCAAGATGGTCGCGTGGGCGCGCAAATACGGCATCACCAGCACGATCCACACCGGCGGCCCCTCGATTCCCGGCTCCGGCCTCATCGACAAGGACATCGTGCTGGAGGCCGACGCCGACATCATCGGCCATATCAACGGCGGCCACACGGCGCTGCCCGACGATCAGATTCGCTGCCTCTGCGAGCAATGCGGGCGTGGGCTGGAGCTCGTGCACAACGGCAACGAGCGGTCGGCCTTGTACGCGCTGCGAACCGCCAGGGAGCTCAACCAGCTCGAGCGCGTCATCCTCGGCACCGACGCGCCGGCGGGCTCGGGCGTGCAGCCGCTCGGCATTTTGCGGATGATCTCGATGCTCTCCTCGCTCGGCGACGTGCCGGCCGAGATCGCCTTCTGCTTCGCCACCGGCAACACCGCGCGCCTGCGCGAACTCGATTGCGGGCTGATCGAGGTCGGCAAGGCGGCCGATTTCGTGTTCCTCGACCGCGCGCAGCATTCGGCCGGCAAGAACCTGCTCGACAGCGTGCGGCTCGGCGACCTGCCCGGCGTCGGCATGACCGTCATCGACGGCCTCGTGCGCACGCAGCGCAGCCGCAACACGCCGCCGGCCGACCGGGCGCCGACGATCGTGGCGAAGTGAGCGGCTGCTGGCGCGATTCGTAAGCGGCGCGGCTCCGCTCGCGATGATGGCGCGCGGCGGCGCTCGGTTCAGGCGAGCCGCCGCAACAGCGCCACCAACGTGCGCTGCTCCTCCTCCGAAAGCGGCGCGAGCGTGCGCGCGGTGATCTCATGCGCGACCGGCTCCGCGCGCGCGTAGATTTCGGCGCCGAGCGACGTCAGCTCGATGAGCAGCCGGCGCGCGTCCTCGGCGTCGGCCGCCGCGCGCGTGAAGCCGCGGGCGTTCAGGCGGTCGATGACGCCCTTGATCGTCGCCGCGTCCATGGCGATGAGCCGTCCGAGCTTGTTCTGCGACGTGGCGCCGACCTCGGCGAGCTTGGCCAGCGCCGCCCATTGCGTCGCCGTCAGGCCTTCGATCATCAGCGAGGAAAACAGCATGGTGTGCCGCTGCTGCGCCTGGCGCAGCACGAAGCCGACCTGATCGTCGAGCCGGTATCCGGGCGTATCGGGCGGACGAGACTTGCGTGCGGCCATGGTCGTCTCACAAAGCCAGATAGGCGTCGCGCACCTGCGGCGCCGCGTCGAATTCAGCCATGGTTCCGGAGAAGCGCACCGCGCCCTTCTCGATGACGTAGACGCGCTCGGCGACGAGGCGGGCGAAGGCGAGATTCTGCTCGGCCACCAGCATTCCCAAGCCCTGCCGCTTCATCTGACCGATCGCCTCGATCATCTGCTCGACGATGCGCGGCGCCAAGCCCTCCGACGGCTCGTCGAGCATGAGCAGCGAGGGATTGCCCATCAGCGTGCGCGCGATCGCCAGCATCTGCTGCTCGCCGCCGGACATGCGCGCCCCGGCGCGATGGCGCAGCTCCGCGAGATTGGGGAAAATGTCGAAGAGCTTCTCCGGCGTCCACGCCGCGCCCGCGCGGGGCGGCCGGCGGCCGACGCTGAGGTTCTCGGCGACCGTCAGATCGGAGAAGATGCGCCGGTCCTCCGGCACGTAGCCGAGCCCCAGGCGCACGATGGCGTGCGTCGGCAGGCGTGCGAGGTCGCGGCCCTCGAAGCTGATGTCGCCGCTGCGCGACTTCAACAGGCCGAGGATGGCGCGAAACGTCGTCGACTTGCCGGCGCCGTTGCGGCCGATGAGCGCCACCGCCTCGCCCGGCGCGACGTCGAGCGAGACATCGAAAAGCGCGCGGGCGCGGCCGTAAAAGGCGCTGAGATTGCGGACGGAAAGGCCGGCGCTCATTGCGAGCCGCCCGTCGAGCGAACCGGCGCCGAGGTAGATGTTGCGCACGTCCTCGCGCGCGCGCACCTCCTCCGGCTTGCCCTCCGCGATAAGTTCGCCGCGGTTGAGAACCAGCAGCCGGTCGGCGTGGCCGAACACGACGTCCATGTCGTGCTCGGTGAACAGCACGCCGATGTTGCGCTCGCGCGCGAGGCGCTCGACCAGCGCCATCAGCCCGCGCCTTTCGCTCGGGCTCATGCCGGCGGCGGGCTCGTCCATCAGCAACAGGCGCGGCTCGCGCGCCAGCGCCATGGCGAGATCGAGCCGCTTGACGTCGCCATAGGCGATCTCGGCCGTCAGCCGGTCGGCCTGATCGGCCATGCCGACGAGGCCGAGAATCGCCGCCGCCTCGTCGCGGCGCCGGCGCGCCGCCGAGCTCAGGGTCGGCCACAGCGCGCCGTCGCGGGCGAGCAGCGCGGTCTGCACGTTCTCCGCGAGCGTCATCGAGCCGAAGGTCGCGGCGACCTGGAACGTGCGCCCGACGCCGAGCCGGCCGATGGCGCGCGGGCGAAAGCCCGTCGGCGCGGCGGTCGAAGATGCGGATCGAACCGGACGTCGGCGCGATCTGGCCGTTGATCATGTTGAAGCAGGTCGTCTTGCCGGCGCCGTTGGGGCCGATGAGCGCCAGCATCTCGCCGGGCTCAAGCGAGAACGACACGCTCCTTGACCGCGAGAAAGCCGCGATAGGATTTGCTGAGCCGCTCGACGCTGAGCGCCGTCATCGCCGCGCCCTCGGGAGAAGCGCGCCCACGAGCCCGCGCGGGAACAGCAGCACGAGCGCGACGATGAGCGCGCCATTGACGAGGCGCGAATAATCGGTGTGGCTGATCGTCCAGATCGACAGGCTGCGGAACAGGATCGCGCCGACGACGCCGCCGGAGATCGTGTCGACGCCGCCGACCAGCACCATCACCAGTCCGTCGATAGACAGCGGGATGCCAAGCGTGTCGGGAAACACGCTGCCTTTAAGAAACGCGAAGAGCGCGCCGGCGAGGCCGGCGAAGGCGGCGGCGAGCGCGAAGCCAGCCCATTGCATGGGCTGGCGGGCGATGCCGATGGTCTCGGCGCGCGCTTCGCTGTCGCGCAGCGCGCGCAGGGCGTAGCCGAAGGGCGAGAACAGGACGACGCGCAGCAGCGCGGCCGCCGAGCCGCAGACGACGAGGCAGAGCCAGAAGAAGCGCTGCGGGCTCGAAGCCCACGCCGCCGGCCATACGCCGACGAGGCCGTTGTCGCCGCCGGTGACGTCGGTCCATTGGAAGGCGATCGACCAGACGATCTGCGAGAAGGCGAGCGTCAGCATCGCCGAATGCACGCCGGTGAGGCGCACGCAGAACCAGCCGAAGATCACCCCGCCGGCGAGCGCCAGCAGCCACGCCGCAGACGAGCGCGGGCGCCATGCCGAAGCCCAGACGTCTTGACCGCCAGCGCCGCGCCATAGGCGCCGAGGCCGAAATAGGCGGCGTGGCCGAAGGAGACGAGCCCGGCGCCGCCGACGAGGAAATGCAGGCTTGCCGCATAAAGCGCGAAGATCGCGACTTCGCTGGCGACGGTGAGCGCGTAAGGCCCGCCGACCAGCGGCAGGGCGGCGGCGAGCGCCAGCGCCGCGGCCACCGCGGCGCGGCCGCGCGCGTCGAGCGGACGCCAGCGGGTGGTCGACGGCGCCGCTCGGCGGCCGGGCGAGCGCCTCTGGCTTGCCCATCAGGCCCCAGGGCCGCACGACGAGCACCAGCGGCCATCACCACGAAGGCCAGCGCCATCGACACGCCCGGCAGCACGAGAATGCCGAAGGCGTTGAGCTCGGCGACCAGCACGGCGGCGAGAAACGCGCCGGGCAGGCTGCCGAGCCCGCCGATGACGACGACGACCAGCGACTCCGCGATGACCGACAAATCCATGTCGTGGCTGGCCGCCTCGCGCGGCAGCGCGAGCGCGCCGCCGACGCGCGGCGAGGAAAACGCCGAGCGCGAAGACGCTGGTGAACAGCCATTTCTGGTTGACGCCGAGCGCCGCCGCCATCTCGCGATCCTGCGTCGCCGCGCGCACCAGCACGCCCCAGTGCGTGCGCCGGAACAAGCACCCACAGCGCGATCAGCACCGACGGCGCGAGCGCGATCAGCAAGAGGTCGTAGGTCGGGAACGGCTGGCCGAGGATCGCGACCGCGCCCTTGAAGCCCGGCGCGCGCGGCCCGAGCAATTCGCCCGGCCCCCAGATCAGCAGCACGAGGTCTTCGACCGCCAGCGTCACGCCGAAGGTGGCGAGAAGCTGGAACAGCTCCGGCGCGTCGTAGATGCGGCGCAGAATCGTCATTTCGACGAGCGCGCCGATCGCCGCCACGGCGAGGCAGGCCAGCAGCGCCGACGGCCAGAAGCCGATCGACGGCCCGAGCCTGTCGATGGCGGTATAGGCGACATAGGCGCCGAGCATGTAGAAGGCGCCATGCGCGAAATTGACGATGCGCGTGACGCCGAAAATGATCGACAGGCCCGCAGGCGACGAGAAACAGCGAGCAGGCGCTGGCGAGCCCGGTGATGAACTGGACGACGTAGAAGCTCACGTCGGCGAGCCGGAGCTTTGCGCGGCCCTTTGCGTCATGGCCGGGCTTGTCCCGGCCATCTACGCCGTGGCGGGACGCGTCGTTGTCAGAACGCCACCGGCTTCTCGCGCGACCGCCCGCGCCCGAAGCGCGCAGCGAGCGCGCGCGCGCCGACGTGGATGGCCGGGACAAGCCCGGCCATGACGCAAGCGCCGCTTCTGCGAGGTGCGAACAGGGCAGTCTCTCTAGCTTAGACGGGTTTGACTGGAAGCGGCCTGGGCCGCGTTCAGCTTATAAGATCCTTCGCGCAAGCCCGCTCAATCCCTCGGCCGCTCGGCCTTCACCATCGCCTCGGGCGGCAGATAGTCGGCGCCGTTGTGATAGATCGACGTCGGTCATCACGCCCTTGCCGTCCTTCAGCGCCGTCTTGCCGACGAAGGCGCCGAGCGTCGATTGATGGTCGATCGCGCGGAAGGTCGCCTCGCCGAAGGGCGTGGCGAACTTCAGGCCCTCGGCGGCGGCGATCATCTTGTCGGTGTCGGTCGAATGCGCCTTGGCGAGGATCGCCGCCGCGGCCTTGATCGTCGAATAGCCGACGACCGAGCCGAGCCGCGGATAATCGTTGTATTTCGCCTGATAGGCTTTCAGGAACGCCGCGTGATCGGGGATCGTCACGTTGCGACCAGGGATAGCCGGTGACGATCCAGCCCTGTCGGCGTCTCGTCCTTCAGCGGATCGAGATATTCCGGCTCGCCGGTCAGGAAGCTGACGACCGAGCGGCCCTTGAACAGGCCGCGCGTCTCGCCCTCGCGCACGAGCTTGACGAGATCGGGGCCGAAGCAGACGTTGAGGATCGCGTCCGGCTGGGTCTTGGCGATCGCCTCGGCGACGGCGCCGGCGTCGATCTTGCCCTGCGGCGGCCATTGCTCGCCGACCCATTGGATGTCCGGCCGCGCCTTCGACAGCAGCTCCTTGAACACTTTCACCGCCGACTGGCCGTATTCGTAGTTGGGCGCGATCGTCGCCCATTTCTTCGCCGGCAGCTTGGCCGCTTCCTCCGCCAGCATCGCCGCCTGTTCGTAGTTGGAGGGGCGCAGGCGGAAGGTGTAGCGGTTGCCCTTCGACAGCGTGATCGCGTCGGTCAGCGGCTCGGCGGCGAGGAACAGCACCTTCTTCTGCTTGGCGAAGTCGGAGACGGCGAGGCCGATGTTGGAGAAGAACGTGCCCGCGAGCATGGCGACATGGTCGCTCTCGACGAGTTCGTTGGCCTCCGTCACCGCGTTGGCGGGCTTGCCGCCGTCGTCCTTGGAGATCACTTCGAGCTTCTTGCCGTCGACGCCGCCGGCGGCGTTGATCTCGTCGAGCGCGAGTTCCCAGCCCTTGCGATAGGGCGCGGTGAACGAGGGCAGGCCGGAATAGGAGTTGATCTCGCCGATCTTGATGGTGTCGTCGGCGCGCGCCGGCGCGCCGCAGAAGCGGCCGCCAGCAGCGCCAGCCGTGAGAATGCGGGAAAACCAAGCCATTTCGCGAACCTCCTACCTCAACCCGTCGACGCCCTTGATCTCGTCTTTTTTCAGGCCGCCGACGCGCGGATGCGGGCGGCCCGAGTCGGTGACGGCGACGGCGACCATGATTTCATTGGCGCGCGGCGCGTCGTTGAGGCGCACCTCCATGCCGTCGAAATGGCTGCGCACGAAGGCCGCGTCCTTGTGGCCGAGCGGAATGTCGAGCGCGACGCCGGGGCCCGCCGCGCTTCTTGGACGACGGGATCAGCGCCGCGCCCTTGCGTCAGCGCCTTGCGCACCGGCGCGCCGAGCTTGGGATGCAGGATCGCGGCGGCGTGCTCCAATTCGCCGTTCTCGCCGACGGCGGCGGCCTTGCCGTAGCTCTCGGCGCGCTCGCCGGGAATGCCGAGCGCCGCGACCGCTTTCTCCGCCAGCAGCCCGCCGAGCTCCTCGCCGATGTCCATCAGTTCGGAGAGATCCTCGACATAGCGGCCGGCGAACGGATTCTCGATCACCGCCACCGCCGCGGCGCGGCGGGTCGGCGGCTCGACGGCGCGGCCGCCCTCCTCGCGCGTCTCCTCGAGAAACACGGCGAGCTTGCGGATCCTGGCTTTCATCTGCAGACCGTCCCTGGCTTTGATCTCGGAGGCTTTCAACCCGCCGGCGCGATTGTGGACGCGCGGGCCCGTCGTCATGGCCAGCGCGAGCAGCATCTCGTCGGCGCGCGGCGCATCGACCAGCCCGACCTCGATGGCGTCGAAATGGCTGCGCACATAAGAGGCGTCGATATGGGTGATCGGCACGTCGAGCCGCGCGCCGACGCCGCGCGACCTTCTTGGCCGAGGGCACGATGGCGAGCGCGCCGCCGAGCGCCTCGCGCATCGCATAGCCGCCGGGCGCATGCCAGAGCGCGCCGTGCTCGATCTCGCCGGCCGCGCCGACGATGGCGCCCTTGCCGTAGCCCTCGATCTGTTTGGGATCGCCGCCGAGCGCATCGATCAGCGCCTTCGCCATCTCCAGGCCGAGCGGCTTCAGATCGTCGGAGAAGCCGACGATGTCCTCGACATAGCGGCCGGCGAACGGGTTCTTGATGACGGCGAGGATCGCGGCGCGGCGATAGGGAATTGCTCGCGACCGGCCCGCCCTCGTGAAAGATCTCCTCGATCTGGATCGCGCGCTTGCGCAGTTCAACCGAGGGCATGGCGGGGCTCCATTGCGAGGGGAGGCGGGGCGTAGAGCGCCGGCGTCGGCCGCCGACAAGGCGTGTCTGCCCGCAAAGGCTCAGCGCGGCCGCTTCGATCAGGCCGCGGCCGCGCCAGAGCTCGGCCTCGCGCGCGCCGCGCTCCAGCGCCTGCGTCGATCTCGGCTTCGCTCAAGGCGGCCGACGGCGAGCGTGACCAGCCGGTCGCCGAGATCGCTCTGCGGATCGCGCGAGCGGGCCGGGCGCGCGCGCGATGGCGGGATGGCCGGGCAGATCGACGGCGTTGGCGATCAGCGTCGCCGCCGCGTCGGCCGAGCGCCGCCGTGCGGGCGATGACCGTCACGGCGTCGGCGATCCCGAGCGAGAAGCTGCGCCCGCGCCAGCCGGAGGTGGCGACGCCGCGCGCGGCGTCGCGCGCCGGTGATGCGCGCCGTGCCGAACAGAGCCGGGCGGTCGGGCCGCGCGACCATGCCGAGCGGTGAAAGCCGCGCCGCGGCGCCAGATGCAGCGCGATGTCGCCGCCGTTGTTGACATAGGCGCGCTCCAGCGGCGCGGCTTCGATCATCGCGGCCAGAACCTCCTCGGCGACGGCGCCGGCGACGGCGGCCATCGGCGTGATGAAGCGCGTCTCCGGCGAAGGGCGCGACCGCCGTCGGCCATGCGGCGCGCGACGACGCCCTCGGGGCGCGGGCCGCGGGCGGCGCGCAGGCGCGGCAGCTCCTGACAAAGTTCGTCGAGCATCGTCGCGAAGCGCGCGGCGGCGGCGTCATAAGCGGCGGCGACCTCGCCGGCGCGCCGCACGCCTCCAGGATGAGGTCGATCGGCCCGTCGTGGAAATGCCGGCGCCCGTCGGGCAGCGCGGCGAATTGCGCGCGCGCGCTCACTTGGCGCGCCCGAGCGCGCGATGACGCCGTCGACGAACACGTTGGTCGCGCGCTCTTCGCGGCGCGCGAGCACCTCGGCGAGCGGCCGCACCTCGTCGACATGGCCGCCGAGCGCGGCGTAATCGTCGAGGCGCATCGTGAACTCGATCGGCGCGACGATCGCCGGCGTCGGCACATAGCCGAAGGCGTTCTTCGGCAACAGCGTCACATCGACCATGAAGGTGATGCCGCCGCCGGGCCAGACATAGACCGGCGCGCCGCCGGCCGTCACCGTCGTCAGCGCCTCGCGCACCGAGCGGGTGAGCCGCACCGGATTCTCGGTGACGCCCGCGCGCAGCGAGCCGCCGGCGCCGGCCATGAACAGCACCGTGCACAGCGCCGGCTCGCAATTCTCGGTCACGCGCTCGACCGACTTGCGCAAGGCTTCCGGCAGTTCCTCCTGCATCGGCTTCAGTTCGTCGTTGAGGCGATAAAAAGCGTGCTGCTCGCCGGTGGTCGAGACCATCAGCATCGTCAGGCCCGGCCACGCCACTTTCGGATTGAAGCCGGCGACGATCTCCGAGGGGATCGGTGATATCGGCGCCGCCCCAGCCCGTTCCGGGCTCGGCGACATGGAAATAGCGGCCGGGCGTCGAGCGCCGGCCCTTCATGCGGATGCCGGTGTCGCGCGCGCCGAGCAGCTTGCCGGCCTGATGCTCGGAGAGCACGCCGGTGATGTGGTCGTCGACCACCACCACCTCGTCGACCTTGCCGAACCATTGCCGCGCGAACATGCCGATGGTCGCCGAGCCGCAGCCGACGCGCATGCGATGCTCTAGCTGGCCGTTGACGACAGGCGGCTTGCCCGCCTCGACGACGACCGTCGCGCCGCCGTCGACCGCTAAGCTCGACCGGCTTGCCGTTGCAGAGATCGAGCAGCGTCTGGCAGGTGACGCGGCCCTCTTTCTTGCCGCCGTGCGTCAGATGGTTGACGCCGCCGAGCGACAGCATCTGCGAGCCGTATTCGCCGGTCGTCACATGGCCGACCGGCTCGCCCTCGGCGCGCACGACGGCGCATTCGGGGCCGAGATGCCGGTCGGTGTCGATCTTCAGCTTGACGCCGCAATAGCTGTAGATGCCCTCCGTCACCACCGTCACCATGTCGACGCCGTCGACCTTGATGGAAACGATGAAAGGCGCGGGCTTGTAATCGGGATAGGTGGTGCCGGCGCCGATCGCGGTGACGAAATGCTCGGCCCGCCGACGATGTCGCCGCTCCAGCTTTCGGACGCGCCGGCGAAGGCGGCGACGCGGCCGCCTTGCGCCAGCGTGCGGTCGAGCATCACATGCGGATCGACGCGCACGAGCAGGCCGTTCTCGTTGGCGTAGCGGTCGCAGGCGCCCGTCATGCCGGGCCGGATGTAGCACATGACCGGGCAGGCGTCGCAGCGGATCTTGTCGTCCGTCTCGCTCATCGATTTGAGGGCCTCTATCGCGGCGCGGACTGCGTCGGCGTCGCGGGCGCGCGGCGTGAGGCGCGCGCCGGTCGCGTGATGGATGGCGTTGAAGATCGCCGGCGCGGTCGGGATCAGCGCCTGTTCGCCGATGCCCTTGGCGCCGAACGGCCCCTCGGAGGACGGGTCTTCAATCAGGATGCAATCGACCGGCGGCATGTCGCCGATGGTCGGGATCAGATAATCGTGCAGGTTCTCGCTGCGATGAGGAATGAACTCCTCCATCAGCGCGAGGCCGAGCCCCTGCGCCGCGCCGCCCTCGATCTGGCCTTCGACCAGCGTCGGATTGATGGCGCGGCCGACGTCATGCGCGCAGGTGAGCCGCGTCACGCGCACGCGCCCGAGTTCGATGTCGACCTCGATCTCGGCGACATGCGCGCCGGAGCCGAACACGGCGTAGGGCTCGCCCTGGCCGTTCGCAGTCCAGCGGCGTCGTCGGCGGATCGTAGGTCTCCACGCATTCGACGACGAAGCCGGCGGAGTTGACCGGCAGCGCCGCCAGTTCGATCCGCGTCTCGCCGCCAGCGCCTCTGAGGACCAGCGCGCCGGACTCGAGCGAAGCGCCGCGTCCGTCGCCCGCATTGGCGAGCCGCAGCATTTGCTGGCGCATCGCCGCCCCCGCCTTGGCCGCCGCGTTGCCGGTGACGAAGGTCTGGCGCGAGGCGGAAGTCTTGCCGCAATCCGGCGTCGTGTCCGTGTCGGCGCCGAAAATGTCGAGGTCGTCGGTCGAGCGCGCCGAGGGCGTCGGCGAAGATCTGGGCAACGACGGTATTGGAGCCCTGGCCGATATCGACGGCGCCCTGGAACAGCGACACGCGCCCGTTCGGCTTGAGCCCGGCGCGGATCGTCGAAGGGTTGGACATCGACGTGTTGCCGCAGCCGTACCACATGCCGGCGACGCCGACGCCGCGCCGGATCGGGCCTGAAGCCGAGGCATTGAACGCCTCGGCCTCGGCGCGCGCGGCGCGCCAGCGCGGGCGCAGCGCCTCCAGGCAGCGCTTGAAGCCCAAGCCGTCCGCGAACACCTGGCCCGTCACGGTCGGCTGGCCGGCTTCCAGCGCGTTGAGGATGCGGAACTCCAGCGGATCGAGGCCGAGCTTCAGCGCGAGCTCGTCGTAGAGCTGTTCCTGCGCCAGCGCGCTCTGCGGCACGCCGAAGCCGCGGAAGGCGCCGGCGGGGACGAGATGCGTGTGGACCGCGCGCGTCATCGCCCGGTAGTTGGGCACGAAATAGGGCCCCGAGGCGTGGACCGGCACGCGATTGGCGACCGTCGGCCCCCAGGAGGCATAGGCGCCGGTGTTGAAATCGGCCTCGAAATCGATCGCCGTCAGCCGGCCGTCGCGCGCGGCGCCGACCTTCATGCGGATGCGCGCGGGATGGCGCTTGGTCGTCGATTGCATCGACTTCGACGCGCGAATAGACCATCCTGCACCGGCCGGTTGAGCCTCCAGGCGGCGATGGCGACGAAAGGCTGCACCGACAGATCGAGCTTGGAGCCGAAGCCGCCGCCGACGGCGGTCGGCAGGATGCGCACCGCCTCGGGCGCGATGCCCGAGAATTCTGGCGACGTCGTCGCGGTCCATATAGGGCGCCTGGGTGCAGGCCTGCACCTCGATGCGGTCGCCGACGCGGCGGGCGAAGCCGGCCTCGGGCTCGATATAGGCATGCTCGACGAAGCCGGTCTCGAAGGCCCCTTCGACGACGACGTCGGGCTCTCGCCAGCGCGCCTTCCGCATCGCCCCGCGCGACGCGGCCGCGCGTGAGGATGTTGCCGGGGCGCTTTGCGTGGAGGCGCGGCGCGTCCTGCGCCAGCGCGGCGTCGAGCGTGGTCAGCGCCGGCAGCGGCTTATAGGCCACGGGAAAGCGCGAAAGGTCGAGCGCCTGGATCGCCGCCTCCTCGCCGACGACGAGCGCGACCGCCTCGCCGCGGAAGCGCACGAGGCGCTCCGCGAGAGCCGGCTGGTCGGCGAAGGCAGGAATGACGCCGAAACAGATTCTCGCCGGGCACGTCCTTGGCGGTGAACACGGCGACGACGCCGGGATGGGCCGAGACGAAGGCGTCGAGGTCGCCGAGCGCGAATTCGGCGTGCGCGTGCGGCGAGCGCACGGCGCGCGCGGTCAGCGCATCGGCCGGCCATTCGTCGGCGCCGAAGATTTCCGCGCCGGAGAGCTTGCGGCGCCCCGTCGAGGCGCGGCAGACGCCGACCGACCGCGCCGCCCTCCGCGGCCGCTTGTTCCGCTTGCGGCGCGGCCGCTTTCGCCACCGCCTCGACGATGGCGCGATAGCCGGTGCAGCGGCAGAGCACGCCGCCGAGCGCGTCCATGATCTCCGGCTCGCTCGGGCTGCGGATTTCGCCGCAGCAGCGCGACCGACGGCGAGCAGCGCCGCCGGCGTGCAGATCCCGCATTGCGCTGCGCCCTCGCGATGAAAGGACTTGCGCAGGGCGGCGACGAGCGGATCGGCGTCGCTCGAGGCCCTCGACCGTCTCGACGGCGCGGCCTTCGACCTGCGCCGCCGTCGTCAGACAGGCGCAGACCGGCTCGCCGTCGATCAGCACCGTGCAGGCGCCGCAATCCCCGGCGTTGCAGCCGACCTTGACGCCCGTCAGGCCGCAGCCTTCGCGCAAGGCGTAGCTCAGCCGCTCGGAGGCCGGGCCGTCGAGCCGCGCGGGGACGCCGTTGAGCGTGACGAGAACGCCTTGCGCGACATCGAGCATCAGACCGCGCCTCCGCATTCGCCCCGCAGGCAAAGCTCCACCGCGCGCCGCGTCAACGTCAGCGCCGCGGAGCGGCGGTAGTCGGCGCTGGCGCGCAGGTCGTCGATGGGCGCGAGGTCGGCAAAATCCGAGGGCTCGCAGCGCCGCGCCGAGGCCTGCGCGAGCGGGAAGGCCCGCCAGCCGCCGCTCGACAGCGGCAAGGCGCATCGCGACGGGCGAACACGCGCCGACCGCAACGCGCGCCGAGCGCACGACTTCCTCCTCGATCTCCAGGGCGACGGCGACCATGACGATGGAGATGACGAGATAGCGCCGCGCGCCGAGCTTCAGAAAGGCCGAGCGCAGACCCGCCGGCGGGACGGGGCAGGCGACGGCCGAGAGAATCTCGTCGGGCGCGAGCAAGGTGCGGCGGGGGCCGGCGATGAACCGCGCAAGCGGCAGCCGGCGGCGGCCGCGACGCGAGGCGAGCTCCACCTCCGCGTCGAGCGCCAGCAGCGGCGGCACGCCGTCGGCGGCGGGCGAGGCGTTGCAGAGATTGCCGGCGATGGCGCCGCGATTCTGGATCTGGATCGACCCGACTTCGCGCGCCGCCGCCTTCAGCGCGTCGAAGGCCGGCGGCAGTTCGGCCCTGGCGATCTCGCTCCAGGTCGTCGCGCCGCCGATGAGGATTTCCCCGCCCTCGCGCCGGACGCCCTTCAACTCGGCAAGCCGCGAGACGTCGACGATGTCGCCCGAAAGTCCCGCCTCGCCGGCAAGCGTCATGAGATCCGTGCCGCCCGCGAGAATCCGCGCGCCGGCGCCGAGCCGAGCGAACGCTTCCTCAAGGGTGGCGGGGCGGACATACATGGGGCTCTGCGCCGGCAAATTCATTTGTATGCAAATGGTCGCGCCGCGACCGACGCTTGTCAAGCTTTGGGCGCCGGCGAAGCGCGCCTATTTCTTCAGCATCTGCTGCGGCGTGAACCCGAAGGCCTTCTTGAAGCTGCGGCTGAAATGCGCGAGCTCGCTGAACCCATGCGCGAAGGCCGCCTCCGTCACCGAAGTCACCTGCCCCTGCGCGAGCGAGATCCGGCTCGCCTCCAGCCGCTCAGCCCAGACCCAGCGCATCGGCGTCGTCCCCATCGCGCCGAACAGCCGGTTGAGCGTCCTCACCGAAATGGCGCCGGCGGCGGCGAGCCGCTCGGGCGTCAGATCGTTGCTGTCGAGATTGGCGCGCGCATAACGCATCACCTTTTCCAGCGGAAGCGATTGCCCGCCGCGGGGCGCGGTCTCGCGCCTCAAGTCATAGACGGAGGCGACGAGATCGACGATGGCGCCCGAAAGGCGCTTGGCCGCCACCGAGCCGACGTCGTCGGAGAACTCGATCGTCAGACTGGTCGCGAGCAGGTCGCCCAGGATCGCCGACAGCGGGTCGCCGCGCTCGATCTTGCACGCGACGAAGTCGCGGGCGGCGCCGAGCTTGGACTCCAGCAAGGGCTTGGGAATCTTGATAAGCTGGGTGCTCGCTTGCAGCGTATAGTCGAAGGGCGCGCCGGAATCGTAGATCGTCAGATCGCCCTCGTACAGGCGCACGGTGCGGCCGCGCTGCGTGAGCTCGCCGCCGCCGCTCCGGATTAGCGATACGATGAACACTTCCTGGCCGTCGTTGCGCACATGCCAGGGCTTGCGCGCCCAGAAGTGCAGGGGCGCCGACAGTTCGGCGACGGTGAGCGGCCCCAGTTCGCGGCTCACCAGGCTGGCGCTGAAATCCTCGTCGTTCAAGTCAGTCGCGGCGGAGGCCGAAACGTATTTCTTGCAGACGACTTCCTGCCAATATTCGAGACGCTCGGCGGGTCTCTTGTCGGACGTCGTCAAGCACTGTCTCACGCCGGACCCGCCTTGATTTTACTCAACTCGCATCATGTTCACTGTGACGATGGCGAGTTCAAGCAAGGCCTGTGCCGGGGGGCGGCCGGGCGGTCGCCCGGCCGCGGCAGGCGACGGATCAGAACTTCTTCCAGTCGCCGGAGGCCTCGAAGGCGGCGGCGGCGGCGTAGATCGTCTCCTCGTCGATAGTGCTTGCCGATCAGCATGACGCCGATCGGCAGGCCGTCGCCGAGGCCGCAGGGCAGGGTCATGGCGGGATGGCCGGTCACGTCGAAGGGCGCGGTGTTGCCGATCATCTCGAAGGCCCGCTGGAGATAGAGCGCAAGCGAAGCGTCGGGCGGGGGGATGGGCGTGGCCTTCACCGGCAGCGTCGGCATCAGCAGCAGGTCGAAATTGCCGAGCGCCTGGTCGTAGGCCGCGCGGACCTTGCGCGCGAGGTTCTGCGCCTTGGCGTAGAAGCGGCCGCGATAATGGGTGAGGAAATATTGGCCGACCATCATCGAGATTTTCAGGCTGTCGGAGAGATCGTCCGCCCTGTCGCGCCAGTTGGCGTGGGCGTCGAGCAGGCTGACGTTGTAAAGGCCCTTCCAGTTGAAGCCCATGCCGTTGCCGATCATCATTTGCGCCTGCAAGCCTTCGAGCGCGACCGGAGTCCAGATCGCGGGCGCCAGCCGGTGCGCGGGCAGCGAGAAGGTCTCGACGATCGCGCCTAGCGATTCAAAACGCTTGGCCGCCTCGCGCACCTTGGCGTCGACGTCCGCCTCGCTGTTGGGATGTCCGAAGCCCTCCGAGACCACGCCGATCTTGAGGCCCTTGGCGCCGCGCTTCAGCGCGCCGACGTAGTCGCCGACCTTCGGCGCATATTGCCGGGGATCGAGGCCGTCGGGCCCGGCGATCACCTCCAGCATCAACGCGTTATCGGCCACCGTCGCCGTCATCGGGCCGGTGTGGTCGATGGTGGATTCGATCGGCATGACGCCGGTATAGGGCACCAGGCCATGCGTCGGCTTCATGCCGTAGATGCCGCAGAACGCCGAGGGCATGCGGATAGAGCCGCCCTGGTCGCCGCCGATGGCGAGATCGACCTCGCCCGCCGCCACCAGCGCGCCGCTGCCCGAGGACGAGCCGCCCGCGGAATAGCCGTGCTTGTGCGGATTGTGCACGGGCCCCAGCGCGCCGGTGTGGCTGCCCCCGGAGAGGCAGAACAATTCGCAGTGCGCCTTGCCCTTGATGACGGCGCCGGCGTCGAGCAGGCGGGTGACGACGGTGGCGTCGAAATTGGGCATATAGCCTTCGAGCGTCGAGGAGCCGTTCATCATCGGCACGCCGGCGACGCAGACATTGTCCTTGACCGCCACCGTCTTGCCCTTGAGCTTGCCGCTCGGGGCGCCCTGGATGTCGGTCTTCACGTACCAGGCGTTGAGCGGGTTCTCGTCGGCCGAGGGACGGTAGCCGGGCGTGCGCGGATATTTGACGACCGGAATCTCGTCCGGCATCTGATCGACGAGGTCATAGGCCGCGAAATTTCCCTCCATCAGCGAGAGAAACTCCGCCACCCGCTCCGTCGTCATGTTCATGCCGAAGCTGTCGACGATATCCATCATTTGTTCGAGCGTGGGGCGCTTGACCGACATGATTTCCTCCCTTGTGGTTCCAACTCGCGGGGCGTCCGCTATTCGCCGACGCCGATGAACTCATGCATCAGACCGACATTGTGCAGCTCTTCGGGCTTGGCCGAGCGCACGATCGTTCCCTTCTGGATGATCAGCACGCGCTGCGACAGAGCGGCGATGAAATCGAGATTCTGCTCGACCAGGATCATCGTCAGCCCGCCCTGGGCGCGCAGCCGCAACAGGATCTCGACGATCTCCTCGATGATGGAGGGCTGGATGCCCTCGGTCGGCTCGTCAAGCAGGATCAGCTTGGGCGCGCCGACAAGGCATCGCGCGATCGCGAGCAATTGCTGCTCGCCGCCCGAGAGCGCGCCGCCCGGCCGGTCCATCAGCCGCTTGAGCCGCGGAAATTGCTCCAGCGCCGTCTCGATGGCCGCGGCCTCCTCGCCGCCGCGGTTCAAGGCCCCCATGCGCAGGTTCTCGCGGACGCTCAAGCCCGGGAAGATCTCGCGGCCCTGCGGCACGTAACCCATGCCCGCCCGCGCGCGCTTATAGGGCTCGGCGTGCGTGAGATCCGCGCCGGCGAAGGCGACGCGGCCGGAGGTCGCGGGCAGATAGCCCATCAGCGCGCGCAGCAGCGTCGTCTTGCCCATGCCATTGTGGCCGAGCACGCCGACGAACTCGCCCTCCGCGACCGAGAACGTCACGTTGTTGAGGATCGGGATGCGCCCATAGCCGGCGCCGAGATCGACGACCTCAAGCATCACGCCGCCGCCTGCTTGCCGAGATAGACGTCGCGCACGGTGGGATTGCGCAGGATCGCCTCGACATTGTCCTCCACCAGCACGGCGCCCTGGTTGAACACGGTGACCTTGCCGGCGATCATGCGGATGAACTGCATGTCGTGCTCGACGACGATGAGCGCCTTGGTCTTGTTGATCTCACGCACGAGGTCGACGGTGCGCAGCACCTCCTTGTCGGTCATGCCGGCCGCCGGCTCGTCGAGCAGCACGAGGTCGGGATCGGTCGAGAGCACGACGCCGAGCTCGACCCATTGCCGCTGCCCGTGCGCGAGCTCGCCGACGATCCGCCCGGCGACCTCGCCGACCCCCATGCGCTCCAGCATCTCGTCGACGATGGCGCGGGCCTTTCGCCCGCGCGCTGCGCGCGCCGCCGAGAGCCAGAGATTTTCGCGCACGCTAAGGCCCTCGAACACGGTTGGCGCCTGGGTCTTGATGCCGATGCCGCGCCGCGCGATCTGATGCGGGGCTTCGCGCGAAATGTCCTCGCCGCGAAACAGCACCGTGCCCGAGGTCGGTTGCAACTGGCCGGTCAGCATCTTGAAAAAGGTGCTCTTGCCGGCGCCGTTGGGGCCGATCAGACAACGAAGCTCCCGTTCGGCGAGCACGAAATCGACGTCGCGCACCGCCTGCACGCCGCCGAAGCGCATGCCGAGCCCGCGCGTCTCCAGAAGCGGCGCCGTCATCGCGCGCGCGCCCTCAAGCCGCCGAGATCGGCCAGCGTCGGCACAAAGCCCTTCGGCACGAGCAGGACGAAGGCGACGAGGATCGCGCCGAGGACCAGCGGCGCATTCCCGAGCAGCGCAGCCCATACGCCCGCCCCGGTCGGCGCGTTGGAGCCGAGCGCGGCCGTCAGCCATTGGATGCCGACGCAGCCGAGGATCGGCCCGATCAGCGTGCCGCGACCGCCGACGATGACCCAGATGATGATCTGCGCGGATTGCGCGAGGCCGAAAATGGTCGGGCTGACGAAGGCGCCCCAATTGGCGAACAGGCAGCCGGCGTAACCGGCAAGCGCCGCCCCGATCACGAAGGTCGCGAGCTTGTAGGCGCGGGGATCGTAGCCGAGCAGCTCGGCGCGCCGCTCGTTCTCGCGGATGCCGACGATGATGCGTCCGAAGCGGCTGGCGAGCAGCGCCTTCAGGCCAAAATAGGCGACGATGAGCGAAGCCGTCGAGAGATAGAACATGCCTTCGAGATCGACTTGCTTGTCCTTCTGGAACGGCCAGTTGAGCGGGGGAATGCCGGGGAGACCGTTGAAGCCGCCGAGGCGGGCGGCGCCGATGTGAAACTCGGGACCGGCGGTCGAGTTGATCGAGTTGAAGAGGATGAGCGTCACCGTCAGCGTGATGACGCCGAGATAGACGTCGCTGATGCGACCGTAAAACATGAAATAGCCGAGCGCCGCAGCGAACAGCGCCGGAACAAGGATCGACAAGACCAGCGGCGCCGTGCTTTCGCCGATGTTGATCATGGAGATGGCGTAAGTGTAGGCGCCGAGCCCGAAAAACGCGGACTGGCCAAAACAGAGAATGCCTCCGAAGCCCCAGATCAGCGCGAGACTGAGCGCCAGCACCGCCATGATCATGTAGACCGTGACGTTGAGCACGGTGTCGAGCTCGAACAGCCTCGGCGTCAGGATCAGAACGGCGAGGCCCGCAGCGCCCGCGACAACCATGCCCAGGATGCTGCGCGCGTTCACAGGCTCCTCCGGAAGAAGCGGCCGGTGACGCCCTGCGGCAATATGCGTATGAGGACGATGGCGGCGGCGAGCAGCGCCACCTCGCCGAACACCGGCGTTGAGGCGTAGGTCGCAAGCTGGTTGATCGCGCCGAACAGCGCCGAGGCGCTCGCCGTGCCCGTGACGATGGCGGCGCCGCCGCCGATCACCGTGATGAAGGACTTGGCGACATAGGCGACGCCGATGGTTGGAAACACACCCGACACCGGCGCGAGCACGGCGCCGGCGAGGCCCGTAAGCGCCGCGCCTATGCCGAAGGTCACGGCGTAGACGCGGTTCGGATTGACGCCGAGCGCCGCCGCCATGGCGCCGTTTTGCATCGTGCCGCGCGCAATGAGGCCGAGGCGCGTGTAGCGCAGAGCCGCCAGCACGCCGACGAGCGCCACGACTGCGACGGCGATGACGAACAATGTATAGGCGCTCGTGCGATAGCGGCCGATCTCGAAACTGCCGAGCGGCGCGGAGAGACCGACCGTGGTGTTGCCGAAAACCGCCGTGGTGAGGCCGACCAGGAACAAACTCAAGCCCCAGGTGGCGAGCATCGTGTCGATGAGGCGTCCGTAGAGCCAGCGAATGATCGTGCGCTCGACTATGACGCCGATCGCGCCGACGACGATCGGCGCGACCACGAGTATGGCGATCCAGATGTTCACGCCGAACCTGTTGGCTTCGATCGCCGCATAGCCGCCGAGCATCAGGAACTCGCCATGCGCCAGATTGATCACCTTCATCATGCCGAAGATGATCGCCAGCCCCAGGCTGATGAGGGCGAGGCTGGCGATGGCGTAGAGAACCTGGACGCCCAAGAGCGCTGCGAGATCCACGGCCGCCGTCCGGTCGCTGGCGTCAGAACTTGATGACGTATTGCTGGTTGTCGTTGGGGTTCTTGATGAGATTGCAGACCGCCGCGGTGTCGGAAGGTTTCTGCTGCGGGAAATCCTCGACGAGCAGCAGCTTCTTGTCCTTCACCTCGGCGATATGGACGTCCAGGATGCAATGGTGCGTCGGCGGATCGATGGTGACGGTTCCCGAGGGCGCCTTGATGCTGATGCCGGTCTCCAGCGCCTCGATCACCTTCATGCGATCGACGCTGCCGGCTTTCTTCACGCCCTCCGCCCAGAGATTGAAGCCCTGGTAGGTGCCCATCGCCAGTTCCGTCACATTGGGATAGTCGGCGCCGAAGCGCTTGTGGAAACGTTCGAGGAACGCCGTGTTCTCGGGATTCTTGACGCTCTCGAAATAATTGTAGCAGACCAGCATGCCGTTGCACTCGTTGGGCGACAGCACGATGTGCTCGTTGCCGACCGCGAAAGTGGTCGAGGCCATGGGAATGCTCGCGCGCATGCCCGCCGCCGCCCATTGACGATAGAAGGAGATATGCGCGCCGCCGACCAGAGCCGACCAGACGAAGTCGGGCTTGGCCGCCTGGATTTTGGAGATGGTCGAGGAGAAGTTGGTGACGTCGAGCGGGAAGAAGTCGATCGAGGCGACCTCGCCGCCGTTCTCCATCACGTATTTCTTCACCCATTGCGACGTGATCTGGCCGTAATTGTAGTCGGCCGCGACCACATAGACCTTCTTGCCCCATTTCTTCATCGCATAGGGCACGAGCTTTTCGACGGTCTGGGCGGGCGTGACGCCGGTGTCGAACTGGCCGCGGTCGCAGACGCCGCCTTCATATTGCGTGTTGTAGAAATAAAGCGTCTTGAAACGGTCGAGCACCGGGCGGATGACTTCGCGCGAGGCCGAGGTGATGCCGCCATGCACGACGGCGACCTTGTCCTTCAGCGCGGCCTGTTGCGCGAATTGCGTGTAGAGCTGCATGCTCGACTGCGTATCGTAGCTGATGAGCTTGATCGGCCGGCCGAGCAAGCCGCCGGCGGCGTTGGCCTCCTCCACGGCGAGGGTCAGCGCGTCGACCATGGGCTTGCCGTAGATGTCGAGGCCGCCGGAGAGATCGTGCAGGCTCGCCACGCCGATCGGCTCCGCCGCGGACGCGCGGTCGAGGCCGAGGATCGCCCCGGCCGTTCCGGCGGCGGCGCTACTTAGGAACTGTCTGCGGCTGAAGCTCATGTCTCAACTCCCCAGGATTCGTGAACGTCGATCGCATGCTCTTACGACGGCGAGCGGATTTCCGCCGTCGTCAACAGATGGCGCTCGTTTCCTTCCCTACGCTTTCTGACGTCTCGGCGCCTGCGCGCTGAAGTCGCACTCGGTCCGAAGTCAGATTTTCTTGAGTGTTCATTTCTTTCCAATATTTGTCAACCCGGCGCGCTAGATTTCGGTTTCTACAGATTCTCGAATAGCGCGCTCGGGCCGGATGGTAAGCCGGCGAGCGCGGCGCGCCTGAACTCGGGGCGTACGCCCCTCGGAATTCAGCGTCGATCTGACGAAATTATGCAGGCTCGTTTCCGCGCGCTTGCCTGCGGCCGCCAAGCCGCTTGCCTCCCGCGCAAAGCGAGCGTCAGAGCTGGACGCCGCGCGTCAGCGCGCCGTCGATCACCAGATTCGTTCCTGTGGTGAAGCTCGAGGCGGGGCTCGCCAGAAACACCACGCCGCGCGCAATTTCCTCCGGCTTGGCCATGCGGCCGGTCGGGTTGAGCGCGAGCGCCTGTTTGAACAGGTCGGGAATGTTGCGCTCGATGTTCTGCCACACGCCGCCGTCGAAATAGGTGTTGCCGGGGGAAACGGCGTTCACGCGGATCATCTTCGGCGCCAGCTGAAAGGCGAGCCGCTGCGCGTAATGAATCGAGCGCCGCCTTGAACGCGCCATAGGCGGGGCCGGTGAAGTCGACTTCGCGGCCCGACACCGAGGAGATGATTACGATAGCGGGATGCTTGGATTTTTCGAGCCAGGGCAAGCGCGGCGTTGGCGGCGCGCACCGTATGCATCATGTCGGTCTCGAAGGCGCGGCGCCAGGCGTCCTCGTCGTCCTGCACCGCGAGCGCGGAGACATTGGCGACGAGAATGTCGAGCCCTCCCGAGCGCCTTGGCGCTCGCCGCGACGAAGCCTTCGAGCGCGCGCTTGTCGGCGACATCGAAGGTCTCGCCGTAAGCGGTCACGCCCTTGGCTTGCAGCGCCGCGACGGTGTCCGCGACTTCGTCCCGCGTTGGCGCGCGCAAATCGCGACATTGGCGCCTTCGTCGGCGAAAATGTCGGCGCATCGCCGGCCGATGCCCTTGCTGCCGCCCGTGACGACGGCGTTCAGTCCCTTAAGCCCAGATCCATCATACGCCTCCTCAACGCCGGCGGCAGGAAATCCTTACGAATCGACGCGCCGAGCGTATATTTGGGGTCGACCATGTTGCCGACCCGCATCTTGCCGGCCTGCGTGAGCAGGAAATAGGCCTCCAGTTCGTCGAAGCCGATAATCGGCGACAAGCCAGCGGATCAGTTCGCGATAGGCGATGCGCGCGGCGTCCTCCATCGGGCGGGCGGAGCCGATGGCCATGAAGAAGTCGCGCGTTCTCGAGTCGCGGCCAGCCGATCGCCCAGCCCTTGATGAGATCGACCTGAATTGTGGTCGTCGAGTTGATCTCGACGGCGACGCCGCAGAATTCGCCATCGCCCTGGCGGCCGTGGCAATCGCCGAGGAACAGATAGGCGCCCTTGGTCTGCACCGGAAAATAAAGGATCGCGCCCGGCGCGACGTCGGGCAGGTCCATGTTGCCGCCCCAATAGTCGGGCTGCAGCGACAGCACCGCCTCGATCTGCGGGCTGACGCCGAGCGTGCCGATGAAGGGCTCGTACGGCAGCATGATCTTGTCGTTGAAGCGCACGCCCTTTTCCGTGACTTCGTATTTCATTACCCGCTCGGGCAGCGGCTTGTTGAGCATCGGCGTGCCGGCATTGGCCGCCGAGGCCGCCGAATTCCGGGATCAGCGCCGATGTGCCGGCCGGCTGCGGCCCGCGCGGAACGATGCGCTCGATCTTGACGCAGAGCACGTCGCCCTTTTCCGCGCCTTCGACGAAGATCGGGCCGTTCTGCGGATTGACGAAGGGCATGTTGAGCTTCTGCGACGGCAGATCGTCGACGGACTTGATGGCGCCGCCGAAGGCGTCGAGCGTCTCGGCGACGACGACATCGCCCGGCGCGACCGTCAGCACGGGCTCGGCATAAGCGCCGTAGACGAACTTATACTGGCCCTGCGCGGCCTCGGTGAGTTGATGGGTGCGTGCCGGCTTCGCCTTTCGCCAGACCCTCTCGCGCCATGTAGGAGGAGGAAAACCAACCCGACATCGTCGTCTCCCCGGGGCTCGTTTTCACTATTCTCGCGCCGATCGCAAGCCGCCGTCAAGGCGAGTCGGGCGCTGGCGCGCTCACGTTACCTGCGGCCGGAGCCTGTGCCAATCGGTCACGGACTGGAACGCATGCGCCAGGCGCAGCAGCGTCGCCTCGGAAAGATGCGGGCCGACGACCTGCATGCTGAGCGGCATGCCGGCAGCGTCCAGACCGTTCGGCAGCGTGATCGTCGGGCTGCCGCTGAAATTGAAGGGCGCCGTGAAGCGCAGGATGCCGAGCAGCACGTTGGGATCCTCGCCGTAGGTCTTCATCAGTTCGAGGCTTGGCGTCGGCATCGGCATCGTCGGCACGAGCAGCGCGTCGACATGCTCGAACATGGCGGCGAGCCGCCGTGCGAAGCCGAACCGTTCGAGTTGATCTCGGCGATCTCCATGCCGGAGGTCGCGCGCCCCTGGTCGATGAGCGCGGCGAGATCGGGACCATATTCGGCCTTGCGGGCGGGATAGGTTTCGAGATGGGCCGCCGCCGTCTCGACCGAGCACATGGCGATCCAGAGGCTGACGAGCTTCTGGTAAGGCGGGAAGCGAACCTCCCGCACGCTCGCCTTGAGGCCGGCGAAGACGCCGAGCGCCTCGTCGAAGGCGGCCGCGACCTGAGGGTCGACGCCGTCGGTCGCATAGCCGCGATCGACGCCGATGCGCAGGCCGCGCGCGCCGTCGCCGATCGTTTCGAGATAGTCGGGCGGCGGGGCGGCGTAGGTCGTCGCGTCGTTGACGTCATAGCCGGCGATGGCGCCGAGCATGGCGGCGGCGTCGGCGGCGCTGCGCGCCATCGGGCCGACATGGTCGAGCGATTCCGCGAGCGGGAAGACGCCGTGGCGGCTGACGCGTCCCCAGGTCGGCTTGACGCCGGTGAGGCCGCAGGTAGCGCTGGGAAAGCGAATGGAGCCACCGGTGTCGGTGCCCAGGCTCGCATAGCACAGGCCGAGGGCGGTGGCGACGCCGGAGCCGGTGGAGGACGACCCGACCCAATAGTCGGCGTTCCAGGGGTTGAGCGGCCCCGGCCGCTCGGGATGATGCGAGGTATAGGCGCCCTCGGTCATTGCGAGCTTGCCGAGCATGATTGCGCCCGCCTGCTCCAGCCGCTCGACCACGGTGGCGTTGTAGCTCGGCGTGAAATCCTTGAAGATCGTCGTGCCCGAGGTCGTCGGCGCGAATGTGGTGTTGCAGAGATCCTTGACGGCGATCGGCGCCCCGTGCAGCGGTCCGCGCCAGAGGCCGCGCGCGATCTCCGCCTCGGCGGTCTTGGCCTGCCGGCGCGCGCGCTCGGCGAGCACGGCGACATAGGCGCGTGGGGCCCCGTCGAGCCGGTCAATGCGCGCCAGCATCGCCTCGGTGACCTCGACCGGCGACAGTTTTCGCCTGCGCATGAGGTCGGCGACAGTCGTCAGCGACTCGTAGTGCAGGTCCGATGTCATGGGTCCTCCCTTCGATCTCGGCCCTTCGATCTCGGCGTGGCGGGGCCTGGCGAGGCGCCGCAAACGATGGCGGCGCCTGCACGGCGTCGAGCGCCGCCAGTCTAGCTCCGGCGCATCGCGACGGCTTGCCTCGGGGCGCCAATCGGATTGCTCGGAGGAAGCCTCCGAGGCGAGGCTCCCGAAGCCTGTCCGGGTTCCGAGGCTTTGCGTTGGAGCAAAGCGCGACAAACGCATGCTTTCGCCTCGACGCCTGCCGATTTCGTGCAAGCGGATGGGGTCTACGGTCATTGGCGATAACTTGGAGTTGTGCTATGAGCCAAAAAACAAAATACAGGCAGGCTTTTTCAAATGAACCGGGCCTATGTGAATGAAATTGTCGCGGCAGTGCCTCCGTTTGATATTCAGGAGCCTTTTATTGCCTATGCGAATTCCGTTTTGCCGGACGGGCAACTCCGTAATATGTTCAACAAGCATTTAGGGCGATCGCAAATCGATCATCGCTACTCATTCCTGGAGCCGTCCTGCTTCGGGGCTGGCGGCTTCTACAGCCCAGGCAGATTTCCCGATATCGGCGCCCGCATGCGCTTTTTCGAGCAGAACGCGATCAAGCTGGCGGGCGCGGCGCTCTCGCAGCTCGACCTCGACAGGATCAGGAAAGACGTGACCCACCTCATAGTCGCCTGCTGCACGGGCTTCTATGCGCCGGGCATCGACATCGACATAGTAAATCGTCTCGGCCTCAGCCCGTCGGTCGAGCGCACCATCGTCGGATTCATGGGTTGCTATGCGGGGATCAGCGCGCTCAAGCTTGCGCGGCACATTGTCCGGTCGGAGCCGACGGCGACCGTGCTGATCGTGAACGTCGAGCTTTGCACGCTGCATCTTCAAGACCAGGAAGACCTCGAGCAGATGCTTTGTTTTTCCCTGTGGGGCGATGGCTGCTCGGCGAGCCTCGTTTCGGCGGAGCCGCGCGGCATCGAACTCATGGGGTTCAATTCGACGACGATAGAGGGCAGCGCCGAACAAATGACCTGGCGTATCGGCGCCGGCGAATTTGAAATGCGGCTTTCGGGACGGGTGCCGCGAACCCTGGCCTCGGCGTTGCCGGCGAAAGTCGCCGCGATCCTGGGCGGTCGGGGCAAGCAGGAGATTGACCTCTGGGCCGTGCATCCCGGCGGGCGCTCGATCCTCGACGCCGTCGAAAGGGCGCTGGAGCTCGCCGAAGATTCGCTCGACCATTCGCGCGACATTCTGCGACGGTTCGGCAATATGTCGTCCGCGACGGTCGTTTTCGTTTTGAAGTCCTTTCTCGACCGTCGCCTGCGAGGGCTTGGCTGCGCGCTGGCCTTCGGTCCCGGGTTGACAGCCGAGAGCATGATCTTCCGGGCGATCGGGTGATTTCGCAAGCGGGGCGCGACATGCTCGGTCAATGTTGGAGTGTCGCCGCGCTCCCCCTGAAGGGAAGGGCGGGGATGTGACCGGCAATCTAGTCGCCTGGCGCATATTGATGCATGAGCGGGTGAGGAACATACTGACGATCGGAGGCATCTTCGTCTCGATCCTCATGATATTCCTGCAACTCGGCTTCTACTCGTCTGTCCCGAAAGCCGGGATGCTCGTCTACAATCACCTCCGCTTCGACCTCATCCTGACGTCCAGCTCCTACGTATTTCAGGAGCAGGCCTACGAGTTCCCGAGAGAAAGGCTCTACGAGGCGCTGGCGCTTCCGGAGATTCGATCCGCGGTCCCGTTTTACCAGGGCGAGGGCTCGTGGCTGAACTCCGCTGAGGGATTGCGTCGCGACATCTTCGTCATGGCGTGCAATCTCGCCGACAAATGTTTCCGCGACGAAGACATCGAGGAACAGCAGGCGCTGTTGCAGCGACCCGACACGGTGGTGATCGACGCCGCGACGCTGGCGATGTTCGGACCGCAGACGACCGGCCACCACGCCGAGATCAATCGTCGCGAAGTCGAGATTGTCGGCCGTTATCGGCTCGGCACGGGGTTTACCGGCCTCGGCGCCGCCGTCATGAGCGACCTCAATTTCGCTCGAAGCTTTCCTGACCGATCGCTCGCCGAAGTCAATTTCGGCCTTCTCAGTTTGCGCCCGGGGGCCGACCCCGCACCGGTCGCGGCGGCGCTTCGCCGCCTCATGCCGCCGGATGTGCAGGTCTTCACCCGCGACGAACTCGCCCGCTACGAAGAGGCGTTCTGGCGGACCCGCACTTCGACCGGATTGATCTTCGGCTTCGGCGTCGCGGTCTCGGTCGTCGTGGGCTTCGTCATCCTCTATCAGGCGCTGACGACCCAGGTCGTCCGGCAGCTCCCGCAATACGCCACGTTGCGGGCTATTGGATATACGGATCGTCAGCTCCATCGCATCGTACTCAGCATCGCCGTATTCACTTCCGGCGTCGCCTTTCTTCCCGCCTGGATCGCCGCTATCGCCACCTATGCCAAGGTACGGGACCTTGCACGACTGCCGATAGAAATGACGGCGGCGCGCGTGGTCGTCGTCTTCGTAGTGGTCGTCGCGATGTCCACGGCCACCGCGCTCGTCGCCGCTCAAAAGCTGCGGCGCGCGGACCCCGCCGACCTTTTCTAGCGCGGCGGATCACGTGACGGCGCCGGCGCTCCTCTTTCTCTGCTCCCTCTCCCAGGCCGGTCGGGCGTAGCCTCCAAGGCCCCGCCGCTCGCGCGCCGAAACCTGATCGCCGACCCCCGCCGCCTCGCCCGCTCCATCGCCGGCATCGGCTTCGCCATCTTGCTCATGATGCTCGAACTCGGCTTCCGCGACGGCTACATCGAGAGCATGTTGCTCATGATGCGTCAGCTCGACGGCGAGATCATGCTGGTCGACTCGGCGATGTATCAGTTCGACCGGTCGACCGCTTTCCCGCGCAGGCAGCTCGCGGCCGCGCGAGGCGTCGCGGGCGTCGCGAGCGCCCGCCCGTTCTACATCCAGCGCACCCGGGGCGTTTGGAAGAACCCTCAGAACCATCGCCTCTTTGCGGTTCCCGTCTTCGCCTTCGATCCCGATCAGCCGGTGCTGCGATTGCCCGAGGTCTCCGCGCATCTGGCCGAGCTCCGCCGAGCCCGACACGATCATGTTCGATCGGAACTCGCGAACCGATCTTGGCGTCGCTGAGGCCGGCGACCGGACGGAACTGGCGCAACGCGCCGTCCGGGTGGTCGGCACGTTCTGGCTCGGACCGAATTTCTTCAGCGATGGCGACATCGTGATGAGTGATCGCAACTTCTTCTCGATTTTCGGCGGCGGCGGGGCCAAGCGCGACTACCGGCCGGATCCCGAGATCGGCGTGGTCAAGGTGCGCGACGGCTTCGACATAGGCGCGACGGCGAAGGCGCTGCGCGCCGCCCTGCCTGCGGGCGTGTCCGTTCTGACAAAACAGCAACTTCTGGATCAGGAGGCGCGGCTTCATGCGCGCTTCTCGCCGGTCGGGCCGATCTTCGAAGTTGGCGCGATCGTCGGCTTCCTCGTCGGCGTGTTGATTTCCTATCAGATCCTGTTCACCGAAATCTCGGACCAGCTCCCGCAATACGCGACGCTGAAGGCCATCGGCTATTCGACGCCCTATCTCGCGTTTGTCGTCCTGCAGCAGGCCGCGTTTTACGCACTCGTGGCGTATATTCCGGCGTGGCTTCTCGCCGCCGGGCTGTTCCGCGTGATCGCCGGCATCGCGGTCGGGCCCATGCAGGTCACCCTGTCGCTGACCTTGACGACCTTCGTTCTCACCGTGACGATGTGCGTCCTGGCGGGATTGGCGGCGGTCCGAAAGGTCATCCTCGCCGACCCGGCGGAGGTGTTCTGATGCTCAACGGGGTCGTGGAATACGATCAGCCCTCCGTCGTCGCGGTCCGGCGGCTCAATCATCATTTCGGCGAGGGCGCCGCCAGAAACCAGGTTCTGTTCGAAAATTCGATTGAAATTCCGGCGGGACAATTGGTCGTGGTGACCGGACCGTCCGGTTCCGGCAAGACGACGCTTCTGAGCCTCATCGGGGCGCTGAGATCGGTTCAGGACGGGGAGGTGCGCGTTCTCGACCGTGGTCTCGCCGGTTTGCCCCGCTCTGAGCTTGTCTCGATCCGCCGCAACATCGGCTTCATCTTCCAGGCCCATAACCTGTTCGAGTCGCTCTCGGCCTATGAGAACGTGAGAATGGCGATGGCGCTGGGGGATTGTCCCGCGAGCGAAATGCGCAAGCGCGGCCTCGCCATTCTCGACCGGCTGGGCCTCAGCCATCGCGCCGATTACAAACCCAAAGCGTTGTCGGGGGGCCAGCGGCAGCGCGTGGCGGTGGCGCGCGCGCTGGTCAACCGGCCCCGGCTCGTGCTGGCGGACGAGCCGACGGCGGCCTTGGACAAGGCCTCAAGCGGCAGCGTCGTCAATTTCCTGAAGGAGCTCACGGTCGAGGACAAGTGCACCATCATGATGGTGACCCACGACAATCGCATTCTCGATGTGGCCGACCGCATCGTGAATATCGTCGACGGCCGCATCGTCGCGGACGTGATCCTGGCCGACGCGCTGATGATCTGCGAAATGCTGCGCAGGCTGGAGCTGTTCAAGAGCCTGACGCCCGCCGAACTGACGAACACCGCGGAGCGGATGAAGCGGCGCCGTTATTTGCGGGGCGACGCCATCATCCGGCAGGGGGAGGCGGGCGACGAGTTCTACGTGATCGCCAGCGGTCAGGTCGGCGTGCTTCGGCAAGGCGAAAGTCAGGAGGTCGCGGTAATCGACAAAGGCGGCTTCTTCGGCGAGCAGGCTTTGATTGCCGAGGCGCCGCGCAACGCCACCTGCGTAGCCAAATCGGACGTCGAAGTCTATGCTCTGGCGAAAGACGATTTCAGGCGCGCTTTCGCGACCAACCCGAGCTTCCGCCAGCAGTTGCAGTCCATCTATTTCCAGCGACAATGAGAGGGTGAAAGCGCCGTCATGAGCCTAGCGCGCGGATTGGTCTATCTCCCCTATTGCGGCGTATCGACGGCGCTGTTCTTTCTTGCCGCCGTTTATGGCGTAGGTTTCGTCGGCGATGTCGTGGTTCCAAAGACCGTCAATTCCGGGCAGGCCGGACCCTGGCCGCGAGGCGGTGGCTATCAACGGGTTGCTGATACTGGCCTTCGCCATCCAGCACAGCGGGATGGCGCGCGCGTCCTTCAAACGTTGGTGGACCCGGTTCACGCCGGCGCCGATCGAACGCTGCACCTATATCCTGACCGCCTCGCTGCTGCTGCTCCTCCTCTACTGGCTCTGGCGTCCGATGCCCGCCATGGTCTGGAGCGTCGGTTCGCCGGCGCTGCGCTCGGCGATCACGGTCCTGTTCTGGGCGGGATGGGCGGTGACGGGACTGGCGGCCGTCGCCACGAGCCAGCTCGAGATGATCGGCGTGCGGCAGGTTCTCAACGCCCTCGGCGGAAGGCCGGCCGGCGATCTGACGCTGACGACTTCGGGCCTCTACCGCATCGTCCGCCATCCCATCTATGTCGGCTTCATCGTCGGGGTCTGGTCGGCGCCGGACATGACGGTCGGCCATCTCATGTTCTCCGTGACCGCGACGGCCTATACGGTGCTGGGAGCGATATTGGAGGAGCGCGACCTCGTGCGCATCTTCGGCGACAAATATCGCGACTATCAGCGCCGCGTCCGTATGCTGCTTCCCTTGCCGAAATGAGGGCGCCGAACTTGGCTGCGCCGCAGACCGAGCGCGTTTCGCAACCGGAAGACCCGCGAACGCGCGGGTGCGGTTCCGACGAGGCGGAGGCATCCTCGGCTGCGGCGTTCGTTCCGCCGCGACCGCCCGCGCCCGAGCGGATGCTGTCGCCGTTTGGCGCCCTGCGCGCCTTGCGCAGCAACGTGCTCGGGCTCTGGCCTCGCGCCGCCTACGAGGAGGAGATCCTCAGCGGCCGCCTCTTCATGAAGCCGTTCTTCCTCTTCAACAGTCCCGACGCCATCCATCGGGTGCTCGTCGACAATTTCGAGAACTATCACCGGCCGCCGCCGACGGTGCGTGTGCTCGGGCCCATCGTCGGCGACGGCCTGTTGCTTAGCGAGGGCGCCAATTGGAGGAAGCAGCGGCGCATAGTGGCGCCGGCCTTCGCCAATCCGATCATCCCGATTCTGGCCCGTCACGTCGCCAGCGCGACGCTCGAAACATTCGGCTGCGACTGGCGCGGGCGCGACGGACCTGCTGGCGATGGCGCAAAAGCTCGCGCTCGAGATCGCCGCAAGGTCGATGTTCTCCCTCGACCTCGGGCCGCTCGGCGCGCTGTTGCGATCCATGATCGAGGGCTATCGGCCGTGGATGGGACAGCCGGGCGTCCTCGACATCCTGTTGCCTCGCTCCGTTCCGACGACGCGCGACATCGCCCGGCGCCGATTCCGCTCGCGGTGGACGCGGCTCATGGACGCGGTCATCGCCACGCGCGCGGCTGCGCCGGCCGCGGACGCCCCGCGAGACCTCTTCGATCTCCTCAAGGCTGCGCGCGATCCCGAAACGGGGCTTGCGTTCCCGCCCGAGGCGCTACGCGACCAGGTGGCGACGATGATCCTGGCGGGCCACGAGACAACGGCCCTCGCGATCTTCTGGTCGGCGTTCCTCATCGCCTCCGATCCGGCGGCGCAGGCTCGCATCGCAGAGGAGGCCGGCGGCCTCGATCTTTCGCCGGCGTCCGCGGGGAGCGCCTTGCAGAGATTGCCTTTCACGAGGGCTGTTGTCTCGGAGGCGCTGCGCCTTTACCCGCCGGCCTTCCTCATCGCCCGCCAGGCCATGGCGGACGATCGCTGCGACGGCGTCGTCGTGCCGCGCGGCGCGCTGGTCATCATCTCGCCCTGGGTTCTGCATCGTCACCAGCGGCGCTGGGAGGCGCCGGACGCCTTCGATTCCCTCGCGCTTTCTCGGCGATCGGCAAGCGCAACGATACGCCTACATGCCATTCGGCGCCGGGCCTCGCGTCTGCGTCGGCGCGCAGTTCGGGCTCGCCGAAGCGGTGCTCGTGCTGGCCCTTTTCGTCAAGACGTTCGAGATCCGCCTTGCCGATCCGCGGCCGGTCGTTCCCGCCGCCGTCGTCAGCATGCAGCCCGAAAGGTCCGTGCGCTTCCATGCTGGAGCCCCGGCGGGCGCGTGGCGAGGAAGACGTCGCGCATGACGCAGGAGCGGGCATGGACAGGTCCGGCGACCGTGGGCGCCTCCTGCGCGGGCTCTATCGCCTTGGTCATCCGCTGCCGACCTTCGCGACGGCCGCCGCCACCACTTTGTTTGTCGCCACGGCCAAGGGCGGCGGCGCGCCGCTTGCCGATCTCATCGTGGCGTTCGTGGTGTTCTATCTGCTGCTCTATTCCATCGGCGCGATGAACGATTATTGCGACGAGGCCGCGGACCGGAGCGCGGGCCGTCTCGAAAAGCCGCTGGCGGCCGGCGACCTGTCGCGGCGGACCGCGCTCGTCGCCTGGATCGGCTCGGCCGTGGCGTCGATGGCGGCGGCGTTTTATTTCAACCCAGCCGCGGCGGCCATGATCCTGCCCTTATGGCTCGCCGGGGTCGCTTATAATTTCTGGGCCAAGGCGACGGTCGTCAGCTGGCTGCCCTTCGTGTTTTTCTACCCGTCCCTGCCCGTATGGGCCTTCGTCGCCGAGGGACGCTTCAGCCCGACGCTTCTGCTGGCCTATCCCCTGCTGGCCCTGCTCGCGGCGGCTCTCAACATCGCCAATACGCTTCCTGACATAGAGCTGGACCTCAGCGCCGGCGTCGAGGGACTGACCCACCGTCTGGGCGTGCGTCGCGGGCTCAGGCTCTTGTGGCTTCTGCTCGGCGCGACGATCGTACTGATGACGGCGACGCTCTGGCTCGGCCGCAACAACGCCGGGTCGCTCGGCGCGGGGCTGGCGGCGGGAGCGGCGTTGCTCGCCGCGATGATCGCCGACGGCCTGTTGGTCGCCAACCCGTCCACCCTGCGCCGTTCCTACTATCTCAGCATTCTCTGTGCGATAGATCTGGGCTACGCATGGATCGTCAGCCTTGTCTGAAGTCGCATACACGCGGCCGCCTTCACAGCAGGGCGCCGGTCGGAGCATTTAAGATCCTTGAGGCGCATTAGCATGAAAAGCATTGTCCTCATCAATCCGCGATTTGAGACCTCCTATTTCGGCTTTGAATACGCCTTGCCGATCATCGGCGTGAAAGCGAGCCAGCCCGTCGCCTCCCTGCCGCTGCTGGCCGCTTTGACTCCGCCTGGCTTCAGCGTCGCGATCATGGACGAGAACGTCGCGCCGATCGACTTCGATCTTTGCGCCCGGGCCGACATCGTGGGCGTGACCGGTATGATCGTTCAGCGATGGCGGATGAAAGAAATTCTCGCCGAACTCAAGCAGCGCGGTTGCTTCACGGTCGTCGGCGGTCCCTGGGCGACGGCGCAAGAGGATTATTTCGGCGAACTCGCCGACGTCGTCTTTGTCGGCGAGGCGGAGGAGACATGGCCGCGCTTTCTTGCGGAATGGAGCGCGGACGGTCACGCGCGCCGCTACGAGCAAGAGGGACGGACGGATATGACGACCGTTCCCCTGCCGCGCTACGATCTGCTCGATTTGAAGGCCTACGCTTTCGCCAATGTTCAGATCAGCCGGGGGTGTCCATTCGTCTGCGAGTTCTGCGACATCATCGTGATGTTCGGGCGTCGGCCTCGCTTGAAGACGGCCCGGCAGGTCATCGCCGAGTTCGAAGCCCTCGTCCGCTTGGGCAAGACGTACGTCTTCATCGTCGACGACAATCTGATCGGCAACAAGGCGGCGATCAAACCCGTTCTTCGGGAGATCGCGGCCTGGCAGAAGGCAACCGGCTACAGGCTCGATCTGATGACCGAGGCTTCGCTCGACCTCGCCGATGATCGCGAGCTCATGCAATTGCTGGCCGACGCCAGCATACGCGTCGTCTTCATCGGCATCGAGTCGCCCAACGAAGCGGCGCTGCGCGAAACGCGCAAGCTGCAGAACCTGCGGCACTCCGGCGGCGGCATGGTGGAGAAGGTGCATCGTATCCAGAACGCCGGCATCGAAGTGTGGAGCGGGATGGTCCTCGGTTTCGACGCCGACGACGCCTCCATTTTCTCCGCGCAAAAGGCCTTCATCCGCCAGGCCCGCGTGACCCTGTCGATGGTCGGCATGCTCGTGGCGATTCCGACCACGCCCCTTCATAAGCGCCTCGCCGCCGAAGGACGCCTCGACCCTTCCGATACGCCGGCCTTCGGAACCAATGTCATTCCCGCCAGGATGAGCCGCGAGGATCTCTGGAACGGATATGTCGACGTAATCTCTGAACTCAACGATCCCGTTGCGTTTCTGGATCGCGTCGAGGCTTTCCACGAAGGGCTTGGAAACGGCATGCAGCAGGCGCGGATTGCCCATCTGCGCGCTCATCCCTGGCGCTTTCTTCTTTGGCGCTGTCGCATAAGCCTGGAGGCGGCGGGTCTGTTGGCGAGGCTCTACGCCGGCGCCGGCGACCGGAGCCTGCGTCGGCTATACGCGCGCCGCGTCGCGTGGCTGATCCGGCGTCGCAAGCCGCTTCCCGTCATTCACGACTTCATTGTACACTGCGTCATGCACTATCACATATGGCGCCTTTGCCGCGAACTGAAGGAAGGCGCGGTCATCAACTCGTTCTGACGCGCCATGCGCCGCTTTATTTGATGGCGGCGTCGGCGTTCGCCGCGCGTTCGCGCGTGTCGATGACGACGTCGACCGTGAGGTTGGTCAGCTTGGCGACGGGCTCGGAGTTGTCGAGGGCGATCCGGACTTCGACCACACGCGCGTCGGCGCGCGCCGCCGGGTCGAGGTTCAGCACATCGTTCTTGAAAATCATGTTGCCGATTTCGACAACTCTGCCCGTCAGGGGGCCGGCGAGCGCGCGGCTTGTGATCGTGGCCTTGTCTCCGACGCGCACGCGCGTGACGTCCGTCTCGTAGACCTCCGCGACCACGCGCATATGCAATGTGGAGCCGATGGACAGGATCGGTTTCTCTTCAGGCTGGCCGACCTGCTCGCCGGGATGAACCTGGATGTTGAGAACGCGCCCGTCGATCGGCGAAATCAAAGTCGTGCGCCGCAACTGGGCGCGGGCGAGCGCAAGCTTCTGGGTCAGCGATTTGATCGGCGCGCTCGCGCGCGTGTTCTCCAGGGCGGCCTTCGCCAGTCGCACCTGGTTGTCCGCCAGTTGGCGGTCGATCTCGAACTGCTGTTGGAGAACTTTGAGCTGGGCCTGCGCGGCGCGCAGTTTCGCCGCTCCTTCCTGGACGAGGGTGAATTGGTTGTCGCGCGACCGTCTCGATCCGGCGTCGGCCCGCACCAGTTCCGTGTACGACGTCAAGATGCTCTTGTTGTTTTCGAGCACGGCTTGCTGGGCTTCGATGTTTGCGGCCTGCGCGGCGATCTCAATCGGCGTGATTTCGACGATGCGCTTCAATCGCCCTTCCGCATCCTCGATGCGCCGATTGTCGAGCTCCGTCGCAGTCGCGAGTTGAGCGCGCGCCTCTTCGAGTTGCGCTTCGACCAGCTTCTCCTGCGCGTCCTGTTCGTCGTAACTGTCGAGATAACCGAGGATCTGGCCCTTCGAGACGGGATCGCCCCGGCGAACGGTCAGATGGTCGAGGCGATCCGGAACCGCGGCGTTGATGTTGATGATCTCGCTTTCCGGTTCGATGCGCCCCAGCGCGCCGACCGCGCTGGCCGCCGGCGCCGTGTCCGCGCGCGCGGCGCTTTCGAGGGCGCGGGCGGGCGCGATGAGGCTGCCCGAGACAGGGTTGAGCGCCGACATCGCCGCCGCGCCGCCGATGGTCGTGAGCGACAATACGACGACGAACCGTTGTGCCTGCGTCCTCACATTCGTCCTCCCTTGAATGCGCGCGCGCATCTTGCGGCCTCAAGATGCGAGCATGAGGCAGACGTCCGCATCGCGCATCCGTCGCCGGGGCGTAGAGGCGCAAGGTTCGAATGCGGCGCCGATGGCATTATTCGCCGGCTTGCGATCACGGCGCCTTGAGCCGCGCGCCGAAAAGCGCGGCGCTGGCCGAAATCCACGGGCGAGGCCTTCCAATAGTCGCCGCCCTTGTCATCGATGAACTTTCTCAGCAACAGCAGCATCATGTCCTGCCGATCGCCGAAATCGACGACGACGACGAAAGTCGAGCTGTCGAGGCGGCTCGCGCTGATCCCGCGATAGGTCAAGCGGCCGCCGTCGGTCGCATATTCGCGCACGACGTCGCGGGCCTGAGCGGGCAGCGAAGGATCCGCGCCACATTGTTCGTCGCCTCGCGCCGCGGCGGTCGCAGCCAGCGTGAGAGCGAGAATGGCGAGAAGTCGGGCGATCCGAGACATAGGCGCTTTACCGCTTGCAGCTACGGAGTAGGCCCCGAGGCCGGGAGGAGCGCAAAGCTATGCCTCATCCCCTGGCGTCCCGCAATGCTGCGACAATCGCCGGCATCCGCGAAGGACGCCGAGCGGGCGCCTCATCCTCCGCTCGCGATCTCCGCTTTCAACTCGACGAAGGCCGCGTGCAGATGATCGGCGAGCGTTTCGGCGCCGCCGCGCTCGGCCCAACGCTCGAAGGCGAGCCTCAGCGCGCCGACCGCGGTCATCGCGACGAGCCGCAACCGCTCGCGCCGTTCCGGCGCCGGCCACAACGCAACCAGCGCCTCGAACACGGCCTGCTCCTGTTCGGCGTAATTGGCGAGCTTGCTGGCGCCGAGGCGTTCGCTCGAGGAAAGCAGCCGTTCGATGCGGATGTGATCGTCGGCCTGGTATCGCCCGGCGAGCCTCTGAAGCGCCGAAAGCACGACGTCGAGCGGCGCCCGGTCGGGGCGCTCCTCCAGGATGGCCGCCCGCATCGCTTCGCCAAGCCCGCTTTTCCAGGCGAGCAGAATGTCGCCCTTGTGGTCGAAGTAATGAAAGACCGTGCGACGCGAGACGCCGGCCGCCTCGGCGATCTCGTCCAGCGTCGTCTGTTCGTAGCCCTTTTCGAGGAAAAGCCGCAGGCCCGTCTCGGCCAGACGCTGCCGCGTCTCGCGGCGTTTGCGCTCGCGCAGGCCTTCCGGATTTTTCGGCCTTTCGGACATGGGTTGCGATTATCACGAATTGCACGGCTTGCAAATTTGCACTCGATGTAATAATTTCTTAGCCGAAGGAAGCGAGCGAGGACGACATGGCGACGGCGGCGGTCAACGGGCGCACGGTCGATCTGCCGGAGGACGACGACGCTCTCCTCGTCGACGTCTTGCGCGACGGGTTAGGCCTCACCGGCGCGAAGCTCGTCTGCGGCGCCGGCGTCTGCGGCGCCTGCACGGTTCTCGTCGACGGCGCGGCGGTGGTGAGCTGTCTGATGCCGGCGAAGGCGGCGGCGGGCAAGGCGATTACGACCGTCGAAGGGATAGGCGCGCCGGATCTGCATCCCGTGCAGCGCGCCTTCATCGCGCAGGACGCGATGCAATGCGGCTTCTGCACCCCCGGCTTCATCGTCGAGGCGAAGGCTTTCTACGACGAGTGGCGCGCAACGCGCGGCGCCGTCGCGCCCTCGCGCGAGGAGATCGGCGCGGCTTTCTCCGGCCATCTCTGCCGCTGCGGCGCTTACGACAACATTTACCGCGCCGTCGCCGACGCCTGCGCGGGTCTCTACGAGCGCGCTATCCTGGAGGCGCCCCGCGTCGAAGCGCGCGACAAGGCGACGGGCGCGGCCGTCTACACCTTCGACATCCGCCGCGAAGGTCAGCTCGAAGGCGCGATCCTGCGCTCTCCGCATGCCCGCGCGCGCGTCGTCTCGCTCGATCTGGGGCCCGCCGAAAAGCTGCCGGGGGTCAAGGCGGTTGTGTCGCTGCTGGAAGACGACCGAATGGTCGCCTTCGTCGGCGACCCCATCGCGGCGGTCGCGGCCGTCGACCGCGCCACGGCCGAGCGCGCCCTTGCGGCGATCCAGGCGCAATACGAACCGCTGGCGGCGGCGATCGGCGCCGAGGCGGCGCTCAAGGCCGATGCGCCCGTCATCTTCCCGCGCGGCAAGGGGCAGAGGCATAACGCGGGCGAGGGCGGCGGCGCGCCCGCTTCGTGGAGAGGCAACCTGCGCGGGCCGGTCGCCGCGTTCTCGCTGCGCCGAAAGGCGGCGCAGAAGGCGATCGCCGCCGCGCGCGCCGGGTCGCGATCCGCTGCTCGTCGAAGGCGTGTTCCGCACCGGCGCGCAGCAGCACAATTCGCTTGAGCCGCATGTCGCCGTCGCCCATTTCGAGGGCGAGAATCTGACGGTCGAGGTCTCGACCCAGGCGGTCAGCGCGCTCGCGCCGCAGATCGCCAAGCGCTTTGGGCTAAAGGCGGCGCGCGTGCGCGTGCTCGCCGAGCATGTCGGCGGCGGGTTCGGCTCGAAAGCCGCGCTGGGCGCTGGAGACCATCGCGGCGGTCAAGCTCGCCAAGGCCGCGCGCGCGCCGGTGCGCGTCGCCTATAGCCGTCACGAGGAGCTTTCGGTTGCCGGCTACCGGCCGGCGGTCGAGCTGAAGCTCGCGCTGCTGCCCTCGCGCGAGGGCGCGATGAAGGCATTGTCGCTGACGGCTTATTCGGACGCCGGCGTGGCGGCCAATAACACCGTCGCGGGCCTTGCCCGGCTCATCTACACGGCCGACGCCAAGGAACTCGTCGACTATGACGTTATCAACGACCTGCCGCCGGGCTCGCCGTTCCGAGGACCCGGTGGACCGCCCATGGCCTTCGCGCTCGAACAGGCGATCGACGAGGCGGCGCTCAGGCTCGGCGTCGATCCGATCGCGCTTCGCAAGCGTTGGGACGCCAATCCCGCCCGCGCCCGCCTCTACGACTGGGCGATGGGGCTGGAGGTCTGGAAGTCGCGCGGCAGGGGCGCCGGGGACGGGCGCTTCCGGCGCGGCGTCGGCGTCGCCGCCGGCTACTGGCTCTATCTGTGGCAGGCCGACACGCAGGTCGAACTTCGCGTCCGCGATGGCCGGCTCGTCGCGAGCGTGGCCGTGCAGGACATCGGCACCGGCACGCGCACGGTCATCGCCGACACGCTCGCGCGCGAGTTCGGGCTCGATCCGCGGGAGATCGAGGTGCGCCTCGGCGATTCGAAGCTGCCGGTCGGCCCGGGCTCCGGCGGCAGCCGCGTGACGGCCTCGATCGTGCCTGCGCTGCTCGCCGCCTCGCAGAAGCTGAAGGCGCAGGCGCAGAGCGCCGCCAGGGGCGCCCCGGCGCCGGGCTCGAACGCGCCCTGGCGCGACTGGCTCGCCGCCTCGCCCGAACTTTCCGTGACCGCCGGCCGGCCCCGGGACGACAGACGCAACATCTACGGCCGGGCCTCGCTCCTGCACGAGGCCGGCCTCGTCGGCCGCCTCTTCGGCTGGATGCTGCGCTTCAGGCAGAAGCTGGAGGTCGGCGCCGGCGCTCCGAGCTCCGTGCAAGTCGTGGAGGTGGAGGTCGACACCTGGCTCGCGCGCGTGCGCGTCCTGCGCGCCTGGTCCGGCATATCGGTCGGCAAGCTCGCGGCTCCGGCGCTGGCGCGCAATCAGGCGGCGGGCGCCTTCTATCAAAGCCTCGGCCATGCGCTCTACGAGAGCCGCGAATACGATCCGCGCACGGGCCATGTGCTGAGCGTCAATCTCGACGACTACCGCACGCCCGGCATCGCGGACGCGCCGCCCATCGAGGTGTATTTCGACGAGAGCGGCTTCGACCATGTGCCCGGCGGCTCGGTCGGCATCGGCGAGGTCGCCTCTGTTCCGACGCCCGCGGCCCTCGCCAATGCGATCCGCAACGCCATCGGCGTCCGCCCGCAGGAAATTCCCGTCCGTCCCGATCGCCTGCTGGCGCTCATGAAAGGAGGCGCCGATGTCGCCGGCCGCTGATCCCGCGACGCCCGAATTTCGGGCCGGCGCAACAGACTTGTCCGATCGGCGCCGCAGCGGCGTTTCGCGCGGTCCCGTCCTCGACATCGCTCGATCCGCGGTTGCCGCCGGCGTCGAGCCCAATCCCGACGGCGGCTTGCGCATCGGCGCGCTGACGACCGTGGCCGCCTTGGCCGCCGATCCCGCGGTCCGCGCGGGTTATCCGGGGCTGGCGGCGGCCGCGGCGGGGCTTGCGACCCCGCAGATTCGGCGCGCGGCTACGGTCGGCGGCAATATCGCGCAGCGCAATCGTTGCTGGTACTTCCGCAACCCGCATATTCCCTGCCTGAAAAAGGGCGGCGAAGGCTGCCCGGCGCGGGCCGGCAACGCCCTCTATGCGGTCGCCTTCGACAGCGCGCCCTGCGCGGCGCCGCATCCCTCGACGCTCGCGGCGGCTCTGCTCGCCTATGAGGCGCGGGTCGACACGAACCGGCGCGGCGATGTTCCCATGGCCGAAGTCCTGGGCGACGGGCGCTCGCCCACGGCGGAGACGGCGCTTCAGCCGGGCGAACTCATCGCCGCCGTCTCGCTGCCGGCGCCCCTTGCGGGCGAGCGCGCCGCCTACAAGCGCGCCATCGGCCGCGCCCATTCGGAATGGCCGCTGGTCGAGCTCGTCGCGAGCGCGACTTTCGATGCCGGCGCCTTCGCGCGGGTTCGGCTCGTCGCAGGCGGCGTCGCGCCCGTCCCGCTGCGGCTCGCGGAGGCGGAAGCGGCCGCGCTCGGAAAACCGGCCTCCGCCGCAACATTCGACGCAGCGGCGGCCGCCGCGACCGAGGGCGCGAATCCGCTGCCGCAATCGCGGTACAAACTCGACCTGCTGCAGGGGCTCGTGCGCGACCTTCTGGAGGCTGTCGCGTTGCGGAGTTGAGCGCCTTCGATGGCTTCGAAGAAAGAACCGGGATCGCCCGGCGCGGGCGCACTCCTGCGGCCTTCGTTTCCTAAGCAGACATTCGTTGGAAGGCCAACGAATGTCTGCTTACGATTAGCAGGATTTCATCCGAAAACCGGCATCCACTTTTCGGAAATCCTGCTTAGGTCGGCCGCTCCGTGCGCGGAGTCGCCAGCACCTTGTCGATGCGCCGGCCGTCCAGATCGACCACTTCTATACGCCATCCCTGGAGGTCTACCCTCTCGCCGACCTGCGGGAGCCGCCCCATCTCGTTCAGGACGAGGCCGGCGACGGTCTGGTATCGCCTCTTTGACGGGAGCTCGATCTTCAACCGTTCCGCCGCCTCGTCCACGGGCATCCAGCCCGCCAGCAGCCAGGAGCCATCCTCGCGACGGACAGCGGCCGGTTCTTCGTCGTAGGGCAGCGTGTCGGACCTGAAGGCGCCGATGACGACCTCGTTGATGTCGGCGGGAGTCACCAATCCCTCGAAATGCCCGTATTCGTCGTGCACGAAGGCCATCGGCGCCGCCGCCCCGCGCAGCGCGTCCAGGAGATCCAGCGCGTCCGCCGTGTCGGGGACGACCGGCGCCTTGCGCAGATGCGCCTGCAATTCGAGCCTGTCGCCTCGCGCGAGGGCCGCAAGCGCGTCGCGGACGACGATCACGCCGATGAATGCGTCCTTGGAGCCGCGGCCGACCGGCAGCTTCGAGTGGCGGGCGGCGAGGACGGCGCCCTTGAGCGCCTCCGGGTCGTTCAGGACGTCCAGCCATTCAACCTCTCCGCGCGGCGTCATCACCGCGCGAACGGCGCGATCGCCGAGCCTCAACACGCCCGAGATCATGCGCCGCTCCGCCGCCTCTATCGAGCCGTGCAACTCGGCCTCGGCCGCCAGCGCCCGCAGATCCTCGTTGGAGACCTTCTCCTGCCTCTCGCCTCTGACGCCAAGCAGGCGGAAGATGAGGTCGCTGGAGACGTCCAGAAGCCAGACAAGGGGCGATATGGCCTTCGACGCCACGGTCATGACCGGCGCCACCCGGCAGGCGAGGCTCTCGGGATTGCTGAGGCCCAGTCGCTTGGGCACGAGCTCCCCAATGACGATGGAAAGATAAGTCACCAGCGCCACGACCGAGCCGAAACCCAGCGCCTCGGCGACGGCCGGCGGGAGCCCCTGGTCCAACAGTCGGGCCGTCGCTCGCGCGCCGAGCGTTGAGCCGGAGAAAGCGCCCGAAACCACGCCCACGAGCGTAATGCCGATCTGGACTGTGGACAGAAACCGCCCGGGATCCTCCGCCAGCGCGAGCGCCGAGCGGGCGCCCGACCGGCCCGCCTCGACCATGGCCAGAAGACGGGCGCGCCGGGCCGAGATGACCGCGAGCTCGGAAAGGGAAAAGACCCCGTTCAAGAGGACAAGAGCGAGGACAATGACGAATTCGAGCAAGATCGGCTCCCGTGATGCGCCCCCAGGCGGCGAGTGATCGAGGAGGGACGCTGGCCCGTCCGGGGCCAATGAACATTGCGGCCGCGAGGAATGTAGCTGCGGGCGATGGCATCGCATACCGCATGCCGCAGGCTGTTGCGAGACGGGGCCGCCGTCCCGCTTGACGCGGCTCATCACGCCTCGCCGCGCTTTGCGGCTATCGTGTTGCACACGTTCATTACCTGGAGCGGGCCCCATGAGCGCCAAATCGCCGGCCAATTCCGAGGGCTGGCGCGCAGGTCTCAGCGAACGCGAAGCGTCCGAGCGCCTTCGACGCGAGGGGTTCAACGAGCTTCCGCGAGCGGACAGGCGCACGCCGCTGCGGATCGTCCTCGAAGTGCTCAAGGAGCCGATGCTGGCTCTGCTTCTGTTCGGCGGCCTCGTCTATCTCGCGCTGGGCGATCTCAAGGAGGCGATCGTCCTCGTCGCATTCGCCGGCCTGTCGATCGTCATCACGGTTTTTCAGGAGTCGCGCACGGAGCGCGTTCTCGAAGCCTTGCGCGACTTGACGAGTCCCGCGGGCGCTGGTGGTGCGCGACGGGGAGCGCAAGCGCATCGCCGGACGCGAGGTCGTGCGCGGCGATCTCGTCGTCCTCTCCGAGGGCGACCGGGTTCCCGCGGACGGGGGTCTCGTCGAATGCGTCGACCTGGAGGCCGACGAATCGCTGCTGACCGGCGAGTTCGTCCCCGTGCGCAAAGAGGTCAGCGCAAGCGGCGGCGGCGAGGGCGCGTCGCAGGTCTTCTCGGGGACGCTGGTGGTGCGGGGAGCGGAACTCGCGGAAATCACTGCGACGGGGCTGCGCAGCGAAATCGGCAAGATCGGCGCGAGCCTCGGCGCTCTGGAGACCGAACCGCCGCGGCTGCGCGCGCAGACGAACCGTCTCGTGCTGCTGTTCGGCGGGCTCGGCGGCGCCGCCAGCGTGGCCGCGGTGCTGCTTTACGGCTTCCTGAAGGGGAGTTGGCTGAAGGCGCTGCTTTCGGGAATTGCGCTCGGCATGGCGATGCTGCCGGAAGAGTTCCCCGTCGTGCTGTCCGTGTTCATGGCGATGGGCGCCTGGCGCATCTCGCATGCGCGGGTTCTGACCCGCCGCGCCGCCGCCATCGAATTGCTGGGCTCGGCGACAGTTCTCTGCACCGACAAGACGGGCACGCTGACGCAGAACCGCATGAGCGTTCGCGAACTGCGGCTCGCCGACGGCGCCCTTCACCGGATCGACGAGGCGGGGTCTCTGCCCGCGCCCTTCGCGATTCTCGCCGAGACGGGCGCGCTGGCTTCGGCGCCGGAGCCCTTCGATCCCATGGAGAAGGCGTTCCATGTTTTGGCGCGCGCTCAAGCGCCGTCCGCCGAGACGCGAATCCTGGAGCACGCCTACGGGCTTCGTCCCGATCTCCTCGCGGTCACGCAGGTCTGGCGCGAGGAAGACGGCCGCGCGCTCGTCGTCGCGAAGGGGGCGCCCGAGGCGATCGCGACCCTTTGCGGGCTCGACGCCGGGCCGCGCCGGACCATGCTTGCCGCCGTCGACGAGATGGCGAAAGCGGGGCTGCGCGTGATGGGCCTCGCGCGCGCCGCCATCGCCGCCGGGGAAGCCCTGCCGCAGACCCCTCTGGGTTTTTCCTTCGAGTTCCTGGGTCTTGCGGGGCTCGCGGATCCGCTTCGTCCCGGCGTGCGCGACGCCGTGCGCCAGTGCGCCGAGGCGGGCGTCCGGGTCGTGATGATAACCGGCGATTACCCCGAGACCGCCCGGGCCATCGCCCGGCAGGCCGGGATCGAGGCCTCCCGCGCAATCTCCGGCGCGGAGCTCGCCGCTATGGACGACCGGCGGCTTGCGGAGGCGGCGCGAACGACGAATGTTTTTGCGCGCATCGCGCCGAACCAGAAGCTCAGCATCGTGCAGGCGCTGAAAGCGGACGGCGAGATCGTCGCGATGACGGGCGACGGGGTCAACGACGCGCCGTCGCTGAAGGCCGCGCATATCGGCGTCGCCATGGGGGGCAGGGGCACGGACGTCGCGCGCGAGGCCTCCTCGATCGTGCTGCTCGACGACGACTTCGGCGCGCTGGTCGCAGCGATCCGGCTCGGGCGGCGCATCTATGACAATCTGCGCAAGGCGGTGGGCTTCATCATGGCCGTGCACGTGCCGGTCGCCGGGCTTGTTCTTGCGCCGCTCGCCTTCGGCCTGCCGATGATGCTGGGGCCGGTGCACATCGCCTTTCTGGAAATGATCGTAGACCCCGTCTGCACGTTGGTGTTCGAAGCCGAGCGCGAAGAAGACGATGTGATGAACCGCCCGCCGCGCGACCCCGAGGAGTTGCTGGCGACGGGCGGCATGGTTCTCTGGGGCCTCTCACAGGGGACGCTCGTGCTGGCGACGGTCGGCGCGATTCTGGCCCTGGGTCTGTGGGCCGGCGTGGCGGCGGAGCAGTTGCGCGCGCTGGTGTTCTTCTCGCTCTGCCTGTCTTTCGTTGCGCTCATCATGGTCAATCGGACCTTCGGAAGGTCGCTCGTCGACGCGATCACGCGGCCCAATCTGGCTTTGACCGGCGTCCTCGCCTTTGTCGCCGCCATGCTCGCGCTGACGCTGCTGTGGCCGTTCGCGCGAGATCTCTTTCTCTTCGGACCGCTGCGCCTGGTCGATTTCGCGGCGGCGGTCGCGGCCGGCGTCTTCGTCCTCGTCACGCTGGAGGCGTCGAAGCGCATCTTTCTGGTCGCGCGAACGGCGAGGAAAGCCTGACTTCGATCAACGCGGCGCCGGTCGAGCCGGGTTAGGCATAGCAGGCGGCGGAAAAGGAGATGCGAGATGCGGAAGATGTTGCTTGTTTCGACCCTTCTTGCTGCGGCCTCGATGTCCCTGGCGCTTCCTGCGCGGGCGACCGCGGACGAGGACGAGGACGAATCTTGGCCGCAGATGATGATGGGCGACGGCTGCGGCATGATGGGCATGATGGGCATGATGGGACCGGGCATGATGCGCCACGGTCACATGGGGCGCTCGTCGCGTTTCGGCGCGGAGGTGGATGGGCGGCTCGCCTATATCAAGAGCGAACTCGAGATCACCGACGCCCAGGAGGACGCGTGGAAGGGCTATGCGGCCGCCGTGAAGGCGCGGGTGGCCTCCATGCAGACGGCGCGCCAGGCCCTTTGGGACGCGATGGAGAAGGGCGGAGCGCTCGAACGCATGGACGCGCGGATCTCCGCCATGGAAGCGATGCTGGATTCCCTCAAGGCGGCGAAGCCCGCCCTGGAGAAGCTTTACGGCGCGCTCAGCGACGATCAGAAGAAGATTGCCGACGATGTGATAGGCGCCGGGTGCGGCGCCTTGTAGGATCTGCGGCAAGAAAAAGATTGGGAAGGAGCCGTCATGTTTGCGACCGATGTCATGAGCGCCCCGGTAATCACCGTCGGACGAACGGCGTCTGTCGCCGAAATCGCCCGCTTGATGTCCGAGCGCAAGGTCAGCGGCCTTCCCGTGGTGGACGAAGCGGGCAAGGTCGTCGGCATTGTGACGGACGGCGATCTTTTACGCCGCGCGGAGCTGGGAACAGCGCGCGAGGCGGAGGGGCTGCTCGATATCCTGTTTCTGAGCCATCCCGACGCGAAAGATTATGTCGAGGCCCGCGGACGCACGGCCGAGGACGTGATGACGCGCAAGGTCTACGCCGCGCGGCCGGACACGCCGTTGGGCCGGATCGCGGACCTCTTCGAAGCGCATGGCATTCGCAGGGTCCCGGTCATCGACGACGGGCGGATGGTCGGAATTGTGAGCCGCGCCGACATCGTCCGCTCCCTCGCCGCCAGCGGCGAGAAACCCGCGCCGGCGAGCCTGAGCGACCGTCAGGTGCGCGACCTCGTGATGGCCGAGTTCCGCAGGCTGAACTTCGGCCTCACGTCCGAGGGCAGCGTGATCGTGCGCGACGGCGTGGTCCATCTCTGGGGTCTCGTCCCCTCAGAGACGGAAAGGCGGGCGCTGCGCCTGGCGGTCGAGAGCATCCCCGGCGTCAAGGGGGTCGAGGACCATACCGGAAGGTTCTTCCAGCCCTTCGGCGTCGATCCGAGACCGCGCGAAAATGTGACATTCATCGAGTGATGCGGTGAGCGCCTAGCCGCCCCAGCGCAGGATGGCCTGGATGCCGAATGCGCCGGGGGCGAGCAGAAGGAACGACCAGAGCGCGGCGGAGGTCCAGTTCGCAATCTGAAAGGGTATTTCCGGCAGGCCGCCCAGGCCCGCGGCGATGGGGACGGAGGCGCGCAACGGGCCCCAGAATTTGCTGGCAAAAACCCCGAGGGCGCCCCAGCGCTTCAGGAACGTCTCGCTCTTCGCCTTAAGCTCGGGACGCCGCGAAAGCGGCCACAGCCCCCAGATCGCGTCGCGATAGCGGCGGCCCAGCCAGAACGAAAGCCAGTCGCCCAGGGCGGCGCCCACGGCCGCGGCGAGCCAGGTGAAGAAGAACGGCAGGCTTCCCGAACCGATCAGCCCTCCGAGCCCGATCAAGGCGATGGTCGCGGGGAAGATCAGCGACATGAACGCCACGGACTCCCCGAAGGCGAGCACGAAGATCGCGAGCACCGCGATTTCCGGTTGAGCGCGTGCGATTTCCAGGAGCTTGTCGAGCGCCGGCGCGAGGCTCATGACGCAGGTCCCGTAAAGGCTGAGCGTACCGGCGTCGCCTTGCCCTCTATCTCGCGCGCCTGCGCATCGGCGAACGGAAAGGCCGAGCCTGCCTCGACCCGAGTCTCCCGCAGCGATGTTTCAGCAGCCGCATATCTCGTGGGCGCCAAAGAGCAGATTGTGGCTGCCGTCAGTCGCCGAGCCTGTGTTGGACGCAACGAATTACTCGTCTCTTGGGAGGGCGAAATCGCAAGAATATACATAAAATAACATTCGCGCGTGCGTCCGCCCGTCGCCAGCGGCGATCAAATCGCGTCGCGACAGCCTTGGCCGGGTGTTGCGAGCATCGTCGGCGCGCAGCACTCGTGATTTTTGAGGCGACGCGCATTTGGGGATCGCCGGGGGCTCGCGGCTGTCGAGAAGCGCGTCGGCCTGCATGGACTCTCAATCGCGCGCGAGGGCGCTCTCAACGGGAATAATCAGGGTGGCGCGGAACAAGCGGCAATCGGGATTACCTGAAGCCGATGATTTCATAACCCGCCGCAGTCCCGACCACTGATGAACGATACGACGATCCTCGGCGCAGGACGTTGGAGGGTTCATTATTTCGACTCTCGGCCCAGGCGAGCGCAAGGCGGCGGCTTGACACGTTGCGACGATTTTTCAGATCCGGCTGCGAGCGCACGCCATGGCGCGTCTCCATCGCTTTCCCGCGCCCAGGCAGCTATTGAAGAGGGAGCCGCCTCCATAATCGCCGCAATCGACTCCTATGCCGCGGGCTTGCGCGACTTGCGCGACTTTCGCCCGGACAGCAGATCCGAGCGGAGCGCGAAACAGTCCTTCACGTAGTGAATGTCGGCGACGTAAATCGCAATCCCGCGGCCGTCTATGAGAACGAGATGACAGTCCGCGGTGGGCTCGCCAAGTCCGATCTTCAGGAGTTCGGCCGTCTCCATGTCGGCCACGCCAATCGTCAGCGTCTGGTTGGCGTGGGCGATTTCGACGTCCTCCATCTTGACGATTTCGGGCAGGGCGGCGGTGCGCGCGAACCGCTCGGCGCCGCGCGCGTAGATGTCGCGGTCGAGATGAAGATTGACCACTGAAAACGGCTCGCCGCCGTTGTACTGCACGCTGCGCAGGAAGACATAGGACTTCGCGGGCGCGCCCTCGCCCTCGGCGAGCGCGGGCGGCTCGGCGTTCTCGTCGATCTGCGCGCGTTTCAGCACATTGTTGCGAACCGAATTGACCAGCGAGTTGAAATCGGTGGCGAGGTTCAACCAGCGATGTTTCTTGGAGCGCCCGGAGACGAATGTGCCGCGACCGGGGCGCGCGTCCAGCATGCCATCCTTGCGCAGGAGATCGATCCCCTGCCGAATGGTGACGCGGGCGACCGCAAATTCCTTCTCGAGTTCTTCGAGGGTCGAAATCTTCTCGCCTTCGGCCCATTGGCCGGAATCAATGCGCTGCCGCATGACCGCGGCCACCTGAACATAGAGCGGCGCGCGGCTGCGATCGAAAATCCGCGTGAATTTGTTCATGCGTCTCCGCTCGAGTTGCAACCTCCTGCCAGACTTATTGCACGCTTTTTGAGCAAGGCAAGCCGCATTTGGAGCAGACGAGCCGCCAGCCTCACGAACGCCTGAACAATGCCGCCACCAGTCGGCGCAGCCGGCCCGACAGCGCCGCAAACACGAGCGATCCGGCGTCGAGCTCGCCGGCGGCTTCGGATGACGGCGGCGGCGCGCCGGCAAGCCGCGCCTCCAGATTGGCGGCGAAAGCGGCCGTCAATCGGTCCGCCACGTCCTCGACGAGTCCGCCGCGGCTGAATTGCGCGAGGCCGCCAGCGAGCGTGTAGCCGATTTCGAGGTTTACGCGCGTAGTCGCGCCGTCGTCTGCGGCCTCGATCGCGTAACGCACCCGGCCGGCCGTGCGCGTGCGGCTGCCGGCGTCCTCGCCGGCGCCGAGGATTTCGCCTTTCCGCGCCCGTTCGTCGCGTGAAATGCGCGCGCGCCCATGAAACTCCGCGCGGATCGGTCCGACTTTGACGCGCATGCGGCCCGTGACCTCAGGGCCGTCGCCGCCCTCGTCGAGCGAGGCGCCCGGCAGACAGGACGCAACCTCCGCCACGCGGCCGAAAAAGGCCCAGACCACATCGGGAGGGTAGGCGACCGCGAAACTCCGCGAAAACGTCGCCTGCGGCGTGAAGTCGGCGGCTAGCATCGTCGGCCGCGGGGCCGCGCGCCTCGCGCGCCGTTGCAGCCTGCGGAGCGGCGGCCACGGCGACGGACGCGCCCGATCCCGCCGGCCCCAGCCGCTTGCGCCCGGCGCCCGGCAAGGGCGCAACGCCGCGAGCGCGGCGCGCAGCAACCACGCTCGCGGTCGCGCGGACGATGCCGACATACCCGGTGCAGCGGCAAAGATTGCCGCTCAACGCGACGCGGATGTCGCGCTCGCTGGGCGCGTCGAGCCGCAGCACGATGTCGCGCGCGCTGACCAACATGCCCGGCGTGCAATAGCCGCATTGCAGCGCATGTTCGCGCTTGAACGCGTCGCGCAATTCGCCGGCGATCTCGTCGGCGTCGAGACCCTCCACCGTCGTCACCTCGGCCCCGTCGCAGGCGACGGCCAGCGTCAGGCACGAGCGCACGGGGACGCCGTCGACGAGCAGCGTGCAGGCGCCGCAGACGCCGTGCTCGCAGCCGATATGCGTGCCGGTGAGATTGTGAGTCTCGCGCAAGAGATCGGCCAGATGCGTGCGCGGCTCCACGTCCGCGCTAAGCTGGCGGCCGTTGACGGTGAGGTTGACGGCGGTCATGCGCTTCTCGCCCGTTCGAGCGCCCGCCGCAGCGCGACAACGTGCATGCTCCGCGCGATGGGATCGTTGAGCCCGCGCTCGGCGGCCAGCGCCTCGGCCGCCGCCGCGTCGAAGCCGCCGGGACCGTCGAAAAGCGCCGCCGCGTCGGCGATGACGATGGGCTTCGAGTCGGTTGCGGCAATGACCGCGCGTTGGATGCCGCGTTCGCGGTCGATCAGCGCGGCGCCGATGGCGTGCGCGAGCTCGCCGGGCTTCCGACAGGCCTTGTAATAGCCCCAGCGCGCGCCTCGGCCCGAGCTTTGGCGCGACAGCCCGAACCAGGATCTCGCCGGGGCGGACATCGGACTCGAGCGCGCCGAGCACGAAATCCTCCACCGCGAGCGAACGCGCGCCCGACGCCGCTGCGCAACTCCACCTTGCCGCCGAGCGCGCAGAGGGCCGCGACCCAATCGGCCGAGGGGTCCGCATGCGCGAGGCTTCCTCCGATGGTGCCACGATTGCGCACCGCGCGATAGGCGATGCCGGCGGCGACCGAACGCATCGCCCCGCGCGTGACGTCGGGCAGGCGCCCATCCTCGATGTCGGCGTGCGTCACGCAGGCGCCGATGGCGATGCCGTCGTCGCGCTCCTCATAGGCGCGAAGCTCTTCGAGGCCGGTCACGTCAACCAGCGTCGCCGGTCGGGCCAGGCGCAGGTTGAGCATTGGCCCGAGCGATTGTCCGCCCGCAAGGATCTTGGCCCCGCGCCGCTCGTCGGCGAGCAGATCCAGGGCGGCGGCGAGCGTGTCGGGCCGCGCGTAGGCGAAATCGACCGGCTTCACGCCGCGGCTCCGCGCGCGCGCGCGATCGCTTCGAGAATGCGTCGCGGCGTCATCGGCGAATGCAGCACTTCGGCGCCGAGCGGCCGCAGCGCGTCGTTGATCGCATTGCCAATAGCCGCCGGCGGCGCGATGGCGCCGCCCTCGCCGAGACCTTTGACGCCGAACTCCGTATAGGGCGAGAGCGTCTCCATATGGTCGAGCCGCGGCGCCGGAACCTCAGTCGCGCCCGGCAGGATGTAATCGGCGAAGGTCGAGGCGAGCGGCTGGCCGGCCGCGTCGAACGGCATCTCCTCATAGAGCGCGGTGCCGATCCCCTGCGCGAGGCCGCCGTAGATCTGGCCGTCGACCACCATGGGATTGATGAGCTTGCCGCCGTCCTCGACGATCACGTAGTCGAGAATCTCGACGTCGCCGAGTTCCGGGTCGACCGCCACCGTCGCGACATGGACGGCGTAGCTGAACGTCCCGGAGTCACGAACCGGCTTGTAGCCGATGGTCGCTTCAAGGCCCGCCGGATCGACGGTCGGCGGCAAGTCCTGCGGCCGTCGGTACCACGTGCGCGCGATCTCCTTGAGCGCGACGCTGCCGGAGCCGGATCGCGCCGCGCCGTCGGAATACGACACGGTCGCGGGATCGGCCTGCAACAGATGCGCGCCGATGGCCGCGGCGCGGCGCGCGATCTCCTTGCACGCGCTTGTCACCGCGCCGCCCGCCATGACGGCCGAGCGCGAGCCCCAGGTGCCGGTCGAATAGGGCGTGTATTCCGTGTCGCCGTGCACGACCTTGACGTCTGCGACGTCGACGCCGAGGATTTCGTGCGCGATCTGCGCGAGCGTCGTCTCCATGCTCTGCCCGTGCGAGTGGACGCCGACGCGCAGCTCCAGCCCGCCGTCCGGCGTCACGCGAGCGGTCGCCTGCTCGTGTCCGGGCACCATCGGAATGCCCCATCCCGCATAGACCGACGTGCCGTGCGCGCCCTGTTCGCAATAGACGCCGAGGCCGAGGCCGATCAGCCGGCCGTCCGGCTCGCCGCGCTTCTGCCGTTCGCGCAGGGCGGGAAGATCGACGGCGGCCATCGCCCGCCGCAGCGCCTGCGGATAGTCGCCGCTGTCGAAATGCTTGCGTGTGATGTTGTCGAACGGCATTTGCTCCGGGCGCACCAGATTGCGCTCGCGCACCAGATAAGGTTCGAGCCCCGCCTCGCGCGCGACCGCGTCGAGCATCAGCTCCAGCGCGAAGCAGACGCCGGTGCGGGCGACGCCGCGATAGGGCAGGATAGGACATTTGTTGGTCGCCACCGACCAGGTGCGGCAGCGATAGGAGGGAAAATCGTAAGGCCCGGGCAGAATGCTCGCCACCTGCGCCGCTTCAAGACAGGCCGAGAACGGATAGGAGGAATAGGCGCCGGAATCGACCGTCGCCTCGCAATCGACGCCCCTCAGCTTGCCGTCGCGGTCGGCGTAGACCGTGATCTCGATAATGATGCTCGCGGCAATTGGCGCCGGCGGTCAGATGCTCGCGCCGGTCCTCCAACCAGCGCAGCGGGCGGCCGAGACGCATGGCGAGCCAGCCGAGGCAGACATCCTCGGGCAGCAGGATGCCCTTGTAGCCGAAGCCGCCGCCGACGTCCGGCGAGACGATGCGCACCTGCGCCTCGCGCAAGCCCAGACATTCGGAGAGACCGCTGCGCACGATATGCGGCATCTGGTTGCCGCTGTAGAGCACGAGCTGCTCCTTGCGGCTGTCCCAGAAGGCCACCGTGCCGCGCCCTTCCATCGGCGCCATGCTCTGGCGCGAGGTCGATATTTGTTTGGTGATCCTGATCGGCGCGTCGAACGCCGCCTCCATGTTGACGTCGACGAAGGTCTCGAGAAAAACGTTGTCGCCCCAATGCTCGTGCAGGAGCGCGGAGTCCGCGCCGTCGCGCCGCCAGCATGTCCGAGACCGCCGGCAACTCCTCGTATTCGACCTCCACCGTCTCGGCGATATCCTCCGCCTGCGCGCGCGTCGGCGCGACGCAGACCGCGACGAGTTCGCCGACCTGTCGCACCTTTTCGCGCGCCAGCGCCGGTTGCTCGGACGGCTTGAAGCCGGGCAGGCCGGAGATGGCGACTATAGGCTTCACGCCCTCCAGATCCGCCGCGGCGAAAACCGCGCCGCGATGCGCCTCGGGAACGCGGATCGCTTTCAACTTCGCATGCGCCAGCGGCGAGCGCACGAAGGCGGCGTCCCACATGCCGGCGAGCCTGATGTCTCCGACATACTGGCCCGCGCCCGCGCAGGAAGCGGTCGTCCTCCTTGCGCGCGAGCGAGGCGCCGACTCCCTGGCCGTCGCCCTTCATGGCGTCAGCGCAACGGCTCGGCGTTGCACCAATCGTAGATGCTGAGCGCCATGACCTTGATGGCCGAGAGGTAATCGTCGATCGACACATATTCGTCGTCGGCGTGCATGATCGCCGTCGAGCCCGGCCCGAATATGACCGTCGGCGTGTGTCCGTATTGATTGAGGAAGCGGGTGTCCGCCGCGCCCTGACGGCCGCTGATGACCGGCTGCCTGCCCGTCATCTCGGTGTAGCATTTGGAGACGGTCTCGACGATCGGATGGCCGCGCGGAATTTCGGAGGCCTGCGCGTCGTAACCGACGAAGCGCACGACGGGCGGATGGTCCTTCATCCAGGGATCTTCCGCCGCGGCGCGCGCGACCTGATCGACGAGGCTCTGCTTGACGCCTTCATGATCCTCGCCGGGAACAGTGCCGATGCTGCCCTTCAGCAGGCAATTGGCGGGAAAGGCGCTGGGATAGCCGCCGGCCTGGAACGAGCCGATGATGCAGGGCAGCGAGTCGATCGCGCTCGGATAGAGCGGATGTGTGACGGTCGCGACGCGACTGCGCCTCGAGATCGGCCACCGCCTTGGTGATCTTCATGCCGAGGTCGATGCCGCTGACGCCGAGATAGCGCTGCTGGATGCCGGCCGGCTTGCCGTGGATCTCGATCTCGAACCAGATGCGGCCGATGCAGGCCGGCTGCACCGCGAGATCGCTGGTCTCGCCGGAAATGCCGGCGTCCGCGCTATATCCGCGAACGACCGTGTCGAGCGTGCCGTGGCCGCTCACCTCCTCGTCGATGACGACGTTGATCATCACGTCGCCCTTGGGCGTGAGGCCAAGTTCCTTCAGATATTGCACGGCCAGGATGTGGCTCGCCACGCCGCTCTTCATGTCGCAGGAGCCGCGTCCGTAGATGCGGCCGTTCTTGATCTTCGCCGACCAGGGATCGTCGCTCCAGCCTTCGCCCTTGCCGACCGGAATGACGTCCGTGTGCCCGTTGAGCAGCAGCGAGCGACCGCCGCCCGAGCCCTTCAGCGTGCCGACGATATTGGGACGGCCCTCATAGCCGCGATCTACCGGCCGGTAGCCCGGATGTTTCTTCAGCTCCTCCCAATTCGTCTCCCACATGTCGACGGAAAGGCCGATCTTCGCCATGTAGTCCGAGACGAACTTCTGGATCGCCGCCTCGTCGCCGGTGACGCTGGGAATCGACACCATCTTTTGCAGGAATCCGATCGCCTGCTCCTTGCTCGCGTCGATCTTGTCGAGAATCTTCTGCCGGTTCGGATCGCTCATGTCTCAATCTCCTGCGGGGGGCCGGCTCAGGCGGCCTTCAGGCGCGGAATGATCTCGCGCGCGATGATTTCGACCTGATCGCGCCGATATTTGTAAGGGACGAAGATGATTTTCTGCACGCCGACGGCGATGTGCTCTTTCAGTTGCGCGACGCATTCGTCGACGGTGCCGATGATCGCGCTGTCGCGCGAGCAGTCGCTGTGAGACGGGAAGTCCCATTCCTTGTTGAGCCACTCCATCATCTCGCCCTCGATCGGCCGCGCGCGAGGGGCCGACCATGATCGGCAGCTGCGAGGCGTTGACGAGCGTGTCCGGATCCTTGCCGGCCTCCGTCGCGAAATTGCGGATCTTGTTCCAGGACTTCGTGAAGGCGTCGGGTCGGTAGAAATAGGTCAGCCAGCCGTCGCCGGCCGTCGCCGCGCGCTGCAGCACCTTGTCGACATAGCCGCCGATGAGGATCGGCATGCGCGGCTGCTGAAAGGGCTTGGGATACATGACCGCCGCGGAAATGTCGTGGTTCATGTATTTGCCGGAGACCTTCTCCTCGGTCCAAAGCCGGGTCATGATCTCGAGATTTTCGTCCATCAGCTTGCCGCGCTTGTCGAACGGGATGCCGCAGGCGTCGAACTCGCGCTTGTACCAGCCCGACGCCATGCCCCATGATGAGCCGCCCCTGCGACAGCTGGTCCATGCTGGAGAGCTGCTTGGCGAGCGTGACGGGATTGCGCAGCGGCAGAACGAGAATGCCGGTGCCGAGCCTGATGCGCTGCGTGCGGGCGGCAATGCCGGTCAACACCGTCAGCGAGTCGATGATCGGGAAATTGGGCTCGACGCCGAGCAGCATGTGGTCCCAGACCCAGACCGAAGTCGTAACCGAGCTCTTCGACCCAGACGCCATATTCCACCAGCGCCCTGGCGTCGGGCATTTCGGGTAGGCGGTGAAATTGCGCGCGGCGACGCCGAAGGTACCTGGCCAGGCTTTTCATGCGTTGATCTCCCGGAAACCTGACCGTCAGGCCGTGAACAGATCGCTCGGGGTCGAGCATCCGCAGCGTCTCGATCTCGTGATGCGGATGGGCGGCTCGGTGACGGCGACGCGCTCGTGAAACTCCAGCGCGAAGCCTGTGTTGTCCTGCACCTCCTCCCGGCTCACGCCGGGATTGAGCGCAAGCACCGTCATGCGGCGCGTCGTCCTCGTCGAAGCCGAACACCGCAAGCTCGGTGATGACGCGGAACATGCCGCCGGCGGGAAGCCCGGATCTCGGCGCTCGTACTGCGCCCGCTGCATCCAGCCGGGGCTCGTGATGAAATCGACTTTCTCCACGAAGCGCCGCTTCTCGTGCTTCATCGCGACGATCATGTTGGTGAGGCTCGAAATGTCGTTGCCGCCGCCGGTTCCCGGCAGACGCGTCTTCGGCGCGGCGGGATCGCCGATGAAGGAGGAGTTCAGATTGCCGAACTGGTCGATCTGCGCGCCGCCCATGAAGCCGACGTCGACATAGCCGCGCTGCAACAAGGAGCAGCACTTCGGCGCTGCCGAGCACCATATTGGCGCGTTTGGTGCAGCGCTGATCGTTGGTGGACGGCGGCAGCTTGCCGGGCTCCACGAAGGCGCCGATGACGCCGCCTTCGAACAGGATCGTCAGGCCCGGACAGCGCAGCCGCTGGGCCAGCGTCGCGGCCAGCAGCGGCACGCCGACGCCCGCGAACACGACCTGGCCGTCCTTCAACTGCCGCGCGGCGAGAATCGCCAGCATCTCCGAGGCGGTGTGAGCGGGCGCTCTCAGTCATTGTAGATGCTCCGGCCGCGGCGGCTCGCCTCGAGAACTTCCTCCATGCCGATCAGAGAGAGGAAATCGATCCAGGACTTCGGGCTCGCGCACGTATCGATCCAGATAGTCGCGCATCCCTTCTTCGGGCGCGGCGTTCACCTGCGCGACGTAGCTCTCCATGTGCTGCATCATCGGTTCGTAGACGCCATAGCATTCGTGCGGCGCGGCGCCGTAGGGAACCTCGACCACGGCGTCGACGCAGAAGAAGGGAATCTTGGTCTGGTCGGGCGCGCGGCGGATCTGATCGTTGGAGACGATGCGTTCGGTCGTGAGGATCACGCTGTTGGCGGCCATCGCGAGATCGATGTCCATGAATTGCAGGCCGTCGATCTGCGCGTTGCCGTAGGCGTCGCAACGCTGGACATGGATGATCGCGACGTCGGGATTTAGCGCTGGCACGAGCAGCAGCTTCTCGCCGGTGAAAGGGCATTCGAATTCCTTCGGCCTCGGGCCGAAGCTTGAGCACGTCCGAACCCAGCATCGAGCGGATCGGCATGAAGGGCACGCCCATGGCGCCGGCGCGAAACCGCATGCCCATCGCCATGTGGCTCCATTCCTGGAAGCGCTTGTCGCCGCTCTCGACATGGTAGCCGCATGACCTTGGACAGGCCCCAGAGAATGCCCTGCGCGAACCAGCTTGTGACGATCTCGTCCGCGACGCCCGGAGCCGATCGAGCAAGTCGCCGTCGGTCGAGACGATGCAGCGCGCGGCCGTGAGATGCCTGCGGCCCTGACGGATCAGCTCCCAGATCATCGCCATCGGCGTGCGCGACATGGTGGATCCGCCGACGCCGACCGTCATGCCGTCCTGCACGAAGGACGCGGCCTCCGAGAGCGACATCACCTTCTCGCGCAGGCTGCGGTCGCGCTGCGCGAGGCTTCTCCCGCAATTTGGCGTAGGGTTGTACCTCTGAGACCCGACATCGTTCCCTCCCCGACGGCGTCAGTTGACCCCGGCCTCCGCGTTGAATTCGGCGATGAGGCCGTCCCAGGCCGGGCGCCGAAGCCGCGACGCCGCGCCAGAAAGCCTGGTCCTTTCGCCTGTCGAAGTCCTCGACGGAGACGCCCTGCTGTTCGACCCAGGTATAATAGCCGAGATTGAAAATGCGCCGCCGCTCCGCCGCGCCGAGCACAAGGACATTCTCGGCGCGATGCGCCGGCAAGGCAGGTCTCCATGACCTCCGCGGCGTCCTCGTCGTGAAAAGCCTTCGGGAAAGAATTTCCGCGCGCGCCTGCGCAACCTCGGTCTCATACAGGCGCGCGCTGTCGGTCGCGACCGTTACGACGGCGTCATGCGGCGCCCAGGCCCTTCGCCCGCGCGAGCTTGATTGAGGCGACGATATTGGCGAAGCCCGGAAATGCCGATCTCCGCGAACGCTCCGACGAGCGCCGGGTCGAGGTCCGCGCGCGCCGCGAGCGGCGCGCGGCCCTGCGGGGAGTTGAACGCGAGATTGAGCCGGTCGGTGTCGCGGTCGGAGACCGCGATCACGACATCCGTGTTCATGCACATTGTGGATCAGCGGAATATGCTTGTCGCCGATGCCCTGGATGTTGTGCTCGCCATAGCCGTTCTCCAGCATGGTCGGGCATTCCAGCGCCTCGACCGCGACGATCTCGGCCCCGTATTTGCTCTTTCAGATAATCGCCGGCCGCGATGGTGCCGGCCGAGCCTGTCGCGGATACGAAGGCGGCGAGCCTCAGCTCCCCTTGGCGCTCTTCGGCGACATGATCGAAGGCCGCGCCCGCCGCTTCGCCGGTGCAGACATAATGCGCCATGTAATTGGCGAAGGCGGAGAACTGGTTGAGGATCACGTTCTCCGCGCGAGGCGGCGAGCTCGCGACACTTGTCGTAGATTTCCTTGACGTTGCTCTCGACGCCGACCGTGCGCATGATATGCGAGGGATCGCGCACCCAGCGCCCGAGCCATTCGAAGCGCTCGCGGCTCATGCCCTCCGGCAGCACGGCGACGCCGTCACAGCCGAGAATGCGAGAGATCGCGACGCCGCCGCGGCAATAATTGCCGGTCGAGGGCCAGACCGCGCGATTGCGCGCGGGATCGAAGCCGCCGGTGACGAGACGCGTCACCAGCGCCGCGTAGGCCGGCAGCACCTTGTGCGCGCCGATCATGGGAAAGCGCGAGCCGAGCAGCACGACGATCGGCGCCTCGACGCCCGTGATCGCCTTCGGCAGCACGATATGATCGGGAATGGCGACCGATGCCGCGGCGATCCGGCGCGTTGCGCCAATGCACGCGCCAGAGATTGTCGGCGTGCGGCGCGTCGGGATCGACGGACGGCAGGCGCTCGGCGATGTGGGCCGGGTATCGGCGTCGCGCCCGGAGAGTTGCGCGAAGGTCGGCAGCACGATCCCGCAGCGCGCGCGCCCGCTCGATCGCCGAGCGCCTTACGGCCGCATCGACGATCTCGGGCGCGTCCAGGAGTTCGTCGCGAGCCGCCGCCGTCATTCCCGCCTCCGTCCTCCGTTGCATGCGGGCAATAAACTATCATACTAACTATAGTGAATATCAATTCTGCGACAAGCTAGGCTCACGCGCAGCTCCAAGTCTTGCTTGCGCCGCGCGCTCGCGCGCGGCGGCGAAGGCGCGTCGCGCCGCTCCGCGGGCGCGTCGGCGATAGAGCGTCGTGCGCATGCGCGGGCGGTCGGCCGGCGGCGCGCGCGATCTCCTCCAAGCGCTGCGGCGTCATCTCGCGGCCGTGCGACGCGCCGGCGGCGCGCGAAATGCTCTCGTCCATCAGCGTGCCGCCGAGGTCGTTGACGCCGGCCGCGAGGCAGGCGGCGAGGCCTTCTTCGCCGAGCTTGACCCAGGACGCCTGGATGTTGGGGATCACGCGGATGCAAGCGCGAGTCGCGCCACGGCGTGCATGAGAATCGCTTCGCGGAAAGTCGGCCCCGGACGCGCGCGGCCCTGCAGATAGATCGGCGTCTCCATGCCACGAAGGGCAGGGGCACGAATTCGGTGAAGCCGCCCGTCTCCTGCTGCAAGCGCGCGGACGCGCAGCAGATGCCGCGCCCAGTGCTCGTAACGATCGACATGCCCGAACATGATCGTCGCGGTCGAGCGCAGGCCGAGCCTGTGCGCCGTCGCGCATGACTTCGAGCCATTGCGCGGTGTTCAGCTTGTCGGGGCAGAGGATCGCGCGCGCCTCGTCGTCGAGAATCTCGGCCGCCGTGCCGGGCAGCGTGCCGAGACCCGCGCGCTTGAGTTCGCCAAGAAACTCCGCGACGGAAACGCGCAGGCTCGCCGCGCCCTGCCGGACTTCGAGCGGCGAGAAGGCGTGGATGTGAATGTCCGGCGCGGCGCGTCTTCACGATGCGGCAGATGTCGAGATATTTCTCGCCCGTGTAATCGGGATGGATGCCGCCCTGCATGCAGACTTCCGTCGCCCCGCGCGCCCAGGCCTCGCGGACGCGTGCGGCGATCTCCTCCGCCTCCAGATCGTAGGGCCGGCCGCGCAGGTTCTCGCGAGAGCTTGCCCTTCGAGAAGGCGCAGAAGCGGCAATGGAAGCCGCAGATGTTGGTGTAGTTGATGTTGCGCGTCACGACATAGCTGGCGACGTCGCCGGCGACTTCGCGCCGCAATTCGTCGGCCGCCGCGCAAACCGCCGAGAATTCGGGTCCCCGCGCGCTGAAACAAAGCGACGATGTCGCTCTCTTTGAGCGCTCTGTCCGGCCTGCGCGCGGTCGAGGATGCGCCGCAAGGCTCCGGCCGCCGCGCAAGCGCGGACGCGAATCGCGCGCGTATCCGCGACGGGCGGCGCGTCGGCCCGCCCGACGCGCCAAGTCTCCGTGCGCGGCAAAACCGTCCGCGTCGGATAGCTCATAGAGCGGCTTCAGCAATCGCGAATCGACCCAGTTTCGAGCGCTTCGCGCGCGTAGGCGGGATAGATCGCGAGCCGCTCGGTCAGCGTCTTGCCGGCCCTGCTCGTCGCAGCGGCGAGTTCGTCGAGATGCGGCCAGGCGGCTTCGGGATTGACGTGATCGGGCGTGACCGGCGAGACGCCGCCCCAATCGTTGATCGCCCGCCTCGACGAGGCTCGTAAGCCGTCGGGCGTCAGGTTGGGCGGCGCCTGGATGTTCATCGACGGCGGGAAAGACGAGCCGCGCCAGCGCAATCGTCCACAGATGCTCGTCGAGCGACGGCGCCGGCGCGCCGGCCATGCGGGTGCCCGGCTTGGGCCGGAAGTTCTGGACGATGATTTCCTGGATGTGGCCTTGGGCGTCGTGGAGATCGCGCAGCGCGAACAGCGCCTCCAGCCGCTCCTGCCGCGTCTCGCCGATGCCGATGAGGACGCCCGAGGTGAAGGGAACCGCAGCGCCGGCCGGCCGCTGTCATCGTCTCGAGCCGCGCTCGCGGCGCCTTGTCGGGCGAGCCGTGATGCGGGCCGCCGCGCCGGGCGAGGCGCTCGGCGCTGCTTTCGAGCATGAGGCCCTGTGAGATCGAAACGCCCCGCAGCATCGCGAGGTCTTCCTCGCTCATCACCCCGGCGTTGATATGCGGCAGTAGTCCCGTGCGTTCGAGCACGAGCTCGGCGACTTCGGCGAGATAGGATAGCGTCGTTTCGTGGCCGAGCCTTGCAAGTTCGTCGCGCGCGGCCGCGGTAGCGCAATTCCGGCTTGTCGCCGAGCGTGAACAGCGCCTCCTTGCAGCCGGCGCGCCGGCCGGCGTCCGCAATCGCCAGCGCCTCCTCCGGCGTCAGATAAGCGCGCTCGCCGGCGTCGCGGCGCGCGCGCGAAGGTGCAATAATGGCAGACGTCGCGGCAAAGCTTCGTCAGCGGAATGAACACCTTGCGCGAATAGGTGACGATCTCGCCGTGCGCCGCGTCGCGCCGGCGGGCCGCCGCGGCGAGCAGCGTCTCAGAGGCCGGCGCCTCCAACAGCGACGACGGCCTGTTCGAAGTCCGATGCGTTCGTCGGGGGCGAGGCTCGCAAGCCAGTCGAAATTCATGGCGAGTCCTTTCGCAAAGGCTGAGGGGGCAGGGGCCCGCCGGGCGGCGAGTCCGTGCGAGAAAGGCGCGCGTGCGCGGCGCGCCTCGATCGGCGCAGGTCGCTGAGATCGGCGGGCACGTCGATGTCGCGGCCCGCGCCCGGCAAGGCGCAGCACCGCCGGCTCGATGCCCGCGCGCGCGGGCCATCGCGGCATGACGCGCGGCGCTGTCCGGGCCGAAGGACGGCGGCATCAGATCCGCCCGCGCCAGCGCGAGCAGATTGGTTCCTCCGTCGCGCGCGGCCGGCGCGAGCGACGACCGCCGCGCGTTCCAGCGCGTCGAGGATCATGGCGCACCTCCGCGGCGCGCGACGAATGGAATGTCGCCGGGCGCAATGAGCGCCTTCTGATCGCGCGCGGCGGCGCGCGATCAAGCCCGAGCGAAGCGGCGGCGTTGATCCCCGCCTCCTCGTCCGTCGACGGTCTCGAAACCGAGCGCGGCCGCCATCGCTTGCGCCTCAGCGTCGCGCGTGACGACGAGAACGCCCGGTCAGCCCTTTGGCGCGCGCGAGCGTGTCGAGAACGTCGGCCAGCATGGCGCGGGCGAGATCGCGCCGCTCGCTTGGCGAGAAGAGTTGCGGCCAGCCGGGACTTCGCGCGGTCGAAACGCTTGACCGGCACGATGGCCCAGCGTCATCGGCCGCGCCTCGGCGGCGGCAGCAGTGCTGCGCGAATTCGAGCGTTTCGCGCGCGAGCCTGATGCGATCCTCGTCAGTCGATCATGAGCGTCGCGACGAAACGCGCGTGGGAAGCGAGAGCCTATCCTTGTCGCTCGCGTCGGCGCTGGTCGATCACGAGACCGTCGAGGAGTCCGCGATAATGATCGGCGATCGCCGCGCGAGGTCGTGGGCATCGTTCAACTCCGTCATGATCTTCGCCGTCGGCCCCTTCACCGCCGCGCCGCCGATCAGCGGCGAGACGGCGACGATCGGGACCGCGGCGCGCTTCAACAGTTCGCGCAGCCACGGCAGAGCGAGAATCGGATCGACGCTGAGATAGGGATTGGACGGACAGACGATCACCGCGCGCAGGTCTTCGGCCTGCAGCGCATGCGCGATCTCAGGCGAAGGACGCGCGCGCTCCGCGCCGTCGAAGCGCAGGCCCCGCAGAACCGGCGCGCAGCGGCGCTCGACGAAATAGCGCTGGAACGGCAGCTCGCCTTCGTCCGTCAGCACCATCGTGCGGACGGGATCGTCCGACATTGGCAACACTGCGCGCGCGAACGCCGAAGCGCCGCGCGACGTCGGCGACGATCTCCGGTCAAACGGCGCCCGCGCCGCAGTTCCTGCGTGCGCGCCACATGAAGCGCGAGATCGCGGTCGCCGAGATTGAACCATGTCTCGCCGCCGAGTTCGCCGAGCGCGGCCATGAAGCTCCACGTCTCGTCGGCGCGTCCCCATCCGCGCGCGCGGTCCGCGCGGCCGCCGAGCGTGTAGAGCACGGTGTCGATGTCCGGCGAGATCGCGAGCCCCAGATGCTCGAAGTCGTCGCCCGTATTGACGATGAGACTCAATCGCTCGCCGAGCAGCGCGTTCAAGGCCGAAAGCGAGCTTCGCGCCGCCCACGCCGCCGCAAAGCGCGACGACGGTTCCCGCCTCGGTCGCACTCATCGGAACATGTCCCGCTCGCGCGGCCGCACCAACGCCGGCGGCGGGACGCTCCGGCGCGTCGATGAACAGGCCGCGCACCAGCACCGCCGGCCGGCCCTCGTCCGCCTGGCCCATCAGCATCGAGGCGGCCGAGGCGACCTCGTCGGCGAAAGCGATTTCGGTCACCTTCAGCTTTCGGCCGAAGAGATCCGGCGCGCCGATCCTGTCGACGAGAGCGGGCGCGCCCGCCGCGCCGAGGGCGACGCCGACGACGCCGTTGCGCCAGGGCCGCCCGAAGCTGTCGTTGATGACGACGCCGATGGAGACGCCGAAGGCGGCGTCGAGTCCGCGCCTTCAATCGTCGCGCGCTGGCGTCGGGATCCTCGGGCAACAACAAAACGCGCTCCTCGCCCGGCGGCTGAGCGAATGTTGGATTCGTCGATGCCGGCGTTGGCCATGACGAAGCCGAGCTTGTGGCCGGCGACGACGACGCGCGGCCCGACCTTGACGATATCCTCCGACTGCGAAAGCACGACCTCGACATAGCGCGCGTCCTTGCCCGTGCGCTCGGCGATCTCGCGCGCCCGCGGCGAAGGCTCGACCTCGGCGAGCGCGACGTAGCGCCCTTCGGCCTTCGACACGATCTTCTGAGCGACGACGAGAAGATCGCTGTCGCGCAGCCCGACCCCGTTGGCGCGCAGCGCATCGGCGAGGATCGCGGCGAGATCGTCGCCGGGCTCGACGAGCGGAACGCCTGCAAGGGCGTGGAGCGTGACGGACAAGGGTCTCATGGGCGCGGCTGTTGATCCTTCGCCGGCAAGCCCGAGATCGAAAATCCCGGCCCCAGGCGTCTTGTACTGGCGATTGATCGAGATCAATACCGAGGTCATCGCTTCGGCGGCGACCGAATTGGCGAGACGCGCCGCCGCTGACGCCGCGCGAGGCCACGACGTCGGCGAGCCCCATCACGGCTTCGCGCGCTTCGCGGTCGTCACTGAACACCAGCACGTCGCATTCCGCGCGGGCTCCGGCGCGCAGCTTCGCCGCGCCGACGTTGTGAAAGGCCGAGACGAGCCGAACCTCCGGGCCGAGGATGCGCCTGGCCTCCAGCGCGGCGGATCCATCGGGCGGCAGTTGCACGGTCGAGACCTTCGGCGGGACGAGCGGCACGACGGCGTCGACGACGATCTTGCCGGCGAGCTGCGGCTTGATCTCGGCGAGAATCTGCCGCGTGATTGGAATAGGGCACCGCGAGCACCACGATATCGCCCCGTCGCGCGGCGCCGGGGTTGTCGTCGCCGGTCACGCCGGCTCCGCAGCTTTCGGCGAAAGCGACCGCTTTCTCCCGCGAGCGCGACCCGACGACGATCGAATATCCCGCCTTCGCCCAGCCGGCGGCGAGCCCGGAGCCGAGATCGCCCGTGCCGCCGATGATCGCGATGACCGGCTTTGCGTCGTGGGTCATAAGGTCGGGTCTCCCTGTCTCGCTCCGGAAATCTTACTATCAATAGTACAATAGGACAATAGCGCCGACCCGCTTGGCCGGGCCGAATGAAATTCAGTGCACGGCGCCGGCCCCGAGGTAGGCCGCGCGCACATGCGGGTCGTTGATAAGCTTCTCGCCCGGCCCCTCCATCGCCAGCGAGCCCGCCTCGAGCAGATAGGCGTAGTCGCTCATCTCCAGAGCCGCGTATGCGTTCTGCTCCACCATCAGGACGGTCGCGCCGCCGGCGCGAATCTTCTGGATCGTCTCGAAGGTCTGTTCGACGATGTTGGGCGCCAGCCCCAGCGACGGCTCGTCAAATAGCACGAGTTTCGGCCGCGACATCATCGCCCGGCCTATCGCCAGCATCTGCTGCTCGCCGCCCGACAGCGTGCCGGCGAACTGCTGACGACGCTCGGCGAGCCGCGGAAACAGCTCGAAAATCCGCGCCATGTCCTCGGCCACGGCTCGCGCGTCTCTTCGCAGATAGGCGCCCATCTCGAGGTTCTCGACGACGGACATATGCGGAAACACCCGCCGCCCTTCCGGGCAATGGGCGATGCCGAGCGACAGGATGCGGTCCGCCGCCAGGCCGGAGATGGAGCGCCCTTCGAACGCGATCTCGCCGGCGACGATGGGCGCAAGGCCCGACACGGCGCGCAGCAGCGTCGACTTGCCGGCGCCGTTGGCGCCGACCAGCGCGACCAGCTGCCCCTTCTCGGCGCGCAGCGAGACGCCCTTGAGCGCGGTCACCTTGCCATAGCGGCAGACGAGATTGCGTATCTCAAGCATGGCGAACGCCTTGGCCAAGATAGGCGCGGATCACCTCGGGATCGCGCTGGATCGCCTCGGGCGGTCCGCTGGCGATGATGCGGCCGTAGTTGAGCACGACGATGCGATCCGAAATGCCCATGACCATCCGCATGTCGTGCTCGACGAGCAGAATCGTCAGGCCGCGCGCCCGCAGCTTGCGCACGAGTTCGACGAAACGTTGGGTCTCGGAGGCGTTCATGCCAGAGACCGGCTCGTCGAGCAGCAGCGCCTCCGGGTCGGCGGCGAGGGCGAGCGCGACTCCGAGCAGGCGCTGATTGCCATAAGGCAGGCTCGCGGCCGCGACCGCGGTCTGATCGCCGAGGCCGACGAGATCGAGGATTTCCAGCGCCTTGGCGCGCAATTCCCGCTCGAGCCTGCGCTCGCGCGGCAGCCAAAGCAGCGTCCCCATCAGGCGCGCGTCGGCTCGCCGATGCAGGCCGATCAGGACGTTATCGAACACCGAGCACTTGTCGAACAGCGCGGTGCGTTGAAACGTGCGAACGAGTCCGAGCGCGGCGACCTGGTTGCGGCTTGAGGCCGGCGATGTCCCGCCCCCGGAATCTCACGACGCCGCGGCTTGGGCGAAGATAGCCGGTCACGATGTTGAACGCCGTCGTCTTGCCAGCGCCGTTCGGTCCGATAAGACTCACGAGCTCGCCCTCGGCGACGTCGAACGTCATGTCGGAGATGGCTTTCACGCCCCCGAACTCGACGCCGACGCCCTCGATCGAGAGCATCGGCGCGCCCTTTTCGATCCGTTCGCTCATGGGCGGGTCACGGCGGGCTGGTCCGCCTTCGCCGCCGCATCGAGGCGCCTTCCCTCGAACAAGCGTCCGACGGCGGGCGCTATCCCCTCGGGCAGCGCGTAGACGATGAGGATCATAAGCGCCCCGTAAAGGATCCACTGAACCTCGGGCCGCACATATTCGCGCAACACGACCGGCGCGGCGCCGAAGACGATCCCGCCGACGATGGGGCCGCCGAGCGTTCCCTTGCCCCCGGCGATGACCATGATCACCATCGTCACGGTGTTGAGGAACATGAAGATCATGGGATCGACGATGAGAATATAATGCGCGTAAAGCGCGCCGGCCGCTCCCGCCATTCCTCCCGAGATCACCGCCGCCAGCACGAGATATTTCGTGACGTTGATCCCGACCGAAAGCGCAAGCGTCTCGTTCTCGCGCAACGCGATCATCGCCCGGCCGAAGGGGGAGTTCACGAGCCGCGCGATGAGCAGATAGCTGAGCGCGATAAACACGAGCACGACGTAATAATTGCCGATCTTGCTCCACAGCGTGATCGAGCCGGTCCAATCGAAGCCAAGCGTCAGGGGCGGAATGTTGGACAGGGCGAGCGGCCCGTTGGTGAGCTCGACCCAATTGAGCGCGACCAGCCGCACAACCTCGGCGAAGCTGATCGTCACGATGACGAAATAGGCGCCGCGCACGCGAAACGCGAGCCGGCCGATGAGATAGCCGCAGAGTCCCGCCGCGACGATTCCGAGAACGACGCCGATAACGGCCGGCCAGGGATCGTGAGTCACCTCGATCCCGAAAATCGTCACCGTGAAGCCAAGCGAAGTCAGCGCGCTGACATAGGCGCCGACGCCGAAGAAGGCGACATGCCCGAGGCTGAGCTGTCCGGCGAAGCCGAGCAGCAAATTCAGGCTCATGGCGGCGAGAATGAAGATGCCCGCAACGATCGTCACATGCAGATAATACTGATCCTTCATCCAAAGCGGCAGCGCGGCGAAGAAGATCAGCGCGAGCGAGGGCGTCAATCGTCTCATCCGACCCTCTCGGCGCGCGCGAACAGTCCGGTCGGCTTGATCAGCAGCACAATAATGATGATGAGGAAGCCCATCGCGTCCCGATAGCCCGACGATATATAGCCGGCCCCGATCTCCTCGAGCGAAGGCCAGGATGAATCCGCCGATCGTCGCGCCGGTGATATTGCCGAGGCCGCCGAGAATGACGATGGCGAAGGCCTTCAACGAAGCCGGATCGCCCATGGTCGGCGTGACGACGAAGACGGGACCGAGCAACGCGCCCGCCGCCGCCGCGAGACCGGAGCCGAAGGCGAAAGTCAGCGTATAGATCCGATTGACCCGCACGCCCATCAACGCCGCCGTGGCGTGATCCTGAAAGGTGGCGCGCATCGCCTTGCCGAGACGGGTGCGATGGATGAGGGCGTAGGAGCCGGCGATGAGCGCCAAAGCGACTCCCAGCACAGCCACGCGCAGACTTGATACGGAGACAGGGCCGATCACGAGGGGAACATTGGAGAACGGCGTCGGCACAGATTTGGCGACGCTGCCCCAAATGAGCACCTCGAAATTCTGCATCATGATCCAGGCCCCGATCATGATCAGCATAGTGACGTCGATGTCCGCGTCGCGCTTCGGCCGCAAGAGGACAAACTCGATCGCCGCGCCCAGGCAGACGCCGACCGCGATCGAAAGCGGAATGGCCAGATAGAAATTTACGCCGAGCCTGCCGACGAACAGCACCATCATATAGGCGCCGAACGCATAGAGCTCGCCGTGCGTAAAGTTGACGATCCTCATGATGCCGAAGATCAGCGTCAGGCCGATGCCCAGCAGCGCATAGGCGCCGCCCATGATGAGGGCGTTGGCTATATGCTGCGGAAGTTCGCTCACGAGAAAATCTTGGTCCAAGCGCACAGGTCGCCTCAAGCGCCCCTCTCCGCCGCCCTTTGGGCGGCGAATGGCGGGCGCCTGCTTGCGATGAGGTTAGGACGCCTTGACGTCCGACGAGCGGTCAGAACTCGGGCTTGACGACTTTTCCGTCCTTGATTTCGATGAGCGCGCCATTCGCCATGTACTGGCCGCTCTCTTTGCCCGCGGGGCCGTCCTTGACGAACTTGACGTCGCCGTTGATCGTGGGAACGTCGACCTGCCAGAACGCGGACCGGATCGCCTCGGAGTCCGCCTTGCCAGCCTTGGCGAGGGCGGCGGCGATCACATAGACTCCGTCATAGCCGCGATAGCTTTCCGTCAGGCCGCCCTTTTCGTAGCCCTTGGCCAGCCATGACTTGATGAAGTTTTTGGCGAGATCGGGATGCGGGGAAGAGTTGGGCATCCAGGGCGCGAAGAAGACGAGATGCATCGTGCCGTTGGCCGCCGCTCCCGCCTGCTCGATGAGCTGATCGGGGGCCTGCGAGCCGCCGGTCGTGACGATCCTCTTATGCAGGCCGAGAGACGCCGCCTGCTTGAGCACAAGCGTAAGTTGATCGACGAAAGTCGTCACGATGACCGTATCGGAGTCGGACGCCTTGATCTTGGCGAGCTGGGCGCTCATGTCCTGGTCGTCCTCGCCCATCGTTTCCTTGAGGCCGACCGCGACGCCGTGCTTGGTGAACATTTTCGCGAAGTCGTCAATCGTGCCGCGGCCCCAATCGTTGTTGATGGCGAGGAAGTCGGCCTTCTTGATCTTCAACTCCGGCAGGAATTTCTCGAACATCGCCGCCTCGACCCAGGACGGCGGCGAAATGCGGAAGATGTAGGGGTTTCCTTGCCGCGTGATCTTGCTGGCGGACGACGTCTCGACGAGCATCGGCACGTGATACTGCATCAGCTTGGGCATCACCGCGAGCGTCAGGCTCGATCCCCAGGCGCCCAACATGACCGGAACATGGTCCCTGTCGATCAGCTTCTCGGCCACCGAGGCCGCCTCGGTGGGATTGCTCTTGTTGTCTTCGACGACGAGTTCGAGCTTCGATCCCAGGACGCCGCCCTTCGCATTGATTTCGTCGACCGCGATCTTCGCGCCGTTGACGATGTAGTTGCCCGAGGCGGCGAATGCCCCGGTCAGCGGCTGATCAAGCCCAATTTTGATCGTATCGGCGGAGGCCGCGCCGGCGAGCGCGACCACGAGCGGCGCGGCTACGACGGACAAGAGCAGTCGCGAATTCAACATCCGATTCTCCTCATGATCGAACGCGAACATGACCTACGCGAGTACGTCCGAAGTTGGAACGTGGCTCGCTTCGTCACGCCGGAAGCGTCGGGGAGAGTAATTGATTTTATTTTACCGTCAATAGACACTTTGCTCCCCGAAGCCGTTTGTCGTCGGGTTGGAAACGGGGCTTGTTGAGTTTGAAATCGCCGACGGCGTCTCCATTCACGAAATGGGGACCATGCGGCGGGACCGACGCGCCTCCGGTCGGAACTCAGTTGCGAGGGTCCGGACTGGTTTTCGAAGCGTTGGGAGCCGGCGTGGGCGCGCCGCGGGATAGCCGAGGAGGCAATCTTGCCCGGGCAAGTCGCCGCGTAGACCCCGCGAAGGCGCTATCGCGCCTTTCGGGACGTTGGCCGCCGTAGAAGGTCCGGCGCCCATCGGCGCCGGGTTGTGAGTTTCGCCACGGCGCCTCCGTCCGATTTCTGGGACATTGACCTCACCTCCGAGGCGCTGCTGTCCCCTCCCGCAGACGCCAAACTCGCCCCGCCAGGCATCGCCGGCGGGGCTTTTTCGTCAGACGATCATGCGTTTCGGGTAGCGCCGCCATCGCGATTGGAGCGAGGCGGTCCATCCACGAAAGGTTGTGGATCGGCAGGAGAGACCGCGTCATGTACTCCGAGATATGCACGACCCCGAAGGGCAGCGGTCGTCGCGCGGGGCGTAGAGCGAACGGTGAATTTGCTCATGCTTGAGCACGTAGGAATCGAGCCGGGCGATCACGTGCTGGTCCACGCCGGATATGCCGTCGACAGAATATCCAAGGCGGACGCCGAGATCGCCTGGGCGCTTTATGACGAGATCTTTGAGTTGGAGGCGGCGAACGGCGCGCAAGCGGGACAGGCGCTCCGCGAATAGCCGGTAGGAAGCGCGTCGGCGACGAGGCGTTCTCACGATACGTCGCCCAGGCGCGCCATGAGGTCGCGGTTACGCTCGTACAACTGCAGGAATATATCGTGCTGACGCGCGTAAAGCGACGTGTTCGCGGCATTCGGCGCGACGCGCGAAGAGACGGGGTTCCAGCGTCGGATATCGGCGGGACCGACGTCCCCGACTGCGAGCGCGGCGAGGAAGGCGTCGCCGTAGCACGCGCCGAGGCCGACTTTCGTCGTCTCCTGCCTTTGGCCCGAAATGTCGGAAGTCGCCTGAAGCCACACCGGATTGCGCAGCCCCCCGCCGACGGCGCGGATCGAGCCGAGCGTCACGCCGGCTTCGGAATAGGTGTCGAAGACATGGCGTGTCGCATGGGCGATCCCCTCGAGGAGCGCGCGATACGTGTCGGCGCGGGTCTGCGCGAGCGTCAGGCCGAACCAGACGCCCTTCGCGTGCGGATCGTGGATCGGGGTTCGCTCGCCGGAGAGATAGGGCAGAAAGAGGAGGCCGCGCGCGCCGGGAGGCGAGGACGCCGCTTCGATCGCGAGCTGCTCGAACGCCGCGCCGTCGTCGAGTTCGCGGGCGAACTGGTCGTGGAACCAATGAGTGCAGGCGCCGCTGGTCGCAAGGCCGGCAAGGGACGCATGCCGCCCCGGAAATAGCCATGGCGCCCACCACAATCGGGGATCGCGCACGCGCGAAGGCGTGACAAGCACGGTGAAGATCGTGGTGCCGTACATCAGCATCATGTCGCCGGGCTCGATGACGCCGACGCTGACGGCCTCGGCGGCGGCGTCGATCGTGCCGACGATGACAGGCGTGCCCGGCGCAAGGCCCGTCGCAGCCGCCGCCTGCGCGGTCACGCCGCCGGCGATTTCGGTCGTCCATGCAAGCTCGGGCAGCCGGTCGAGCGGCGTAACGTCTGGCGCGAGCGCGCTCGTCCAATCGAGCGCGTCGGCGCCATAGAGCGGGCTCGCATTGGCGGCGGTGTAATGGTCGACGACGAAGCGTCCGGTCAGGCGGTGGACGAGGAACGAGGTCGAATTGAGAAACTTGGCGGCCCTGGCGTAAATGTCCGGCCGGTTCCGCCGCAGCCAAAGGATCTTGGGCCCCACCGATTGCGACGTCAGCGCATTGCCGCAAGCCTCGAAGATTCGCTCGGCGCCGATGGCCTCGGTCAGCTCCCGGATTTCGCGCTCGGCGCGCGTGTCAACGCCGTAGAGAATCGCGTTGGCGAGCGGCGCGCCGGACTTGTCGACCGGCAGCACGCAGGGACCAATGCCGCTCGCCGCGACGGCTCTGACCTCGGCCGCCGCGACGCCGCTCGCCTCAAGAAGCTCGCGGCTGACGGCTGGCGAATTCGTCCCACCAATCTTCCTCCGCGCGATGCTCGGCCCAGCCGGGGCGCGGCACGAGCATCCGATGCGCGCGCTTGGCGCTGGCGAGAATTTCGCCATCGGCGGAGACGAGCGCGCCCTTCGTCTCATAGGTGCCGATGTCGACGCCGAGATAGGCCTTCGCCATCAGATCTGGTCCCGATCAAGCGAGAACGCGCCGTCGATCATGGCGATCGCCGAGGCGACAAGCAGCGTCAGAGCCTCGAGATCGGCGAGATCGCAGACCTCGAGCGAGGAATGCGAGTAGCGGATCGGAAAGCCGACGTCGATCGAAGCGACGCCGCCGCCGACGAGCTGAACGTAAGACGAATCGGTCAGCACACCGACCTGCGCGCTGCGCTGCAGCGGCATGGCGAGGGCGCGCGCCGTGCGCTCGAAGAGAGCGACCAGCGCCGGATGCGGCAGCGTGCCGTTGAGAGTGCCGCGGCCGTGGAAGCTGTAGAGACTGATCGCCGGGCCGCCTCCCAGCGCCAACCTCGCCGCGCGCCGCCATATCCGGCGTGTCGGTCGCCAGCATGAGGTCGAGCTGGATCGCGATGTCCGGCCGCAACGCCTGGGCGGCGGCGAGCGCGCCGCGCAGATTGAATTCCTCCTGCACCGAGAAGACGAAATGCACGGTCGGACGGGAAGCGACCGCCAGAAGCGCGCGCGCGGCCTCGACGAGGACCGCGCAGCCGGCCCGGTCGTCGACGGAGGTTCCCGCGATTCGCCGGCCGGCGAGCGCGATCGCGTTCGGCGCATAGACCACGGGCGTTCCGATCTCGATGCCCGGCCGCGCGCGTTTCCTCGGCGCTCGAGAACCCGCCGTCGACGAAGATCTCCGGATAGGGAACGACGCGATATTTCTCCTCCGGGCTCGTGGCGTGATGGCTCTTGTTGGCGATGACGCCCGGCCGGTCCCGCCCTTCGCCCACGCAGAACAGCACCTGCTGCGAAGCCAGCGCCCGCTCCGGCACGCCGCCGAGCCGTTCGACGCGCACGAGGCCGTTGGGTTCGATCTTGCGGACGACGAAGCCGAGTTGATCCATGTGCGTGAAAAGCATCACGCTCGGTCGGGCCGGATCGCCCGGCGCCGTCGCGAGGAGGTTGCCCAGCACGTCGGTCCGCGTCGCGAGGCCGAGCGCGCGCATCTCCCGCGCAAGACGTCGGCGCACGCGATCCTCGTGACCGCTGAGCCCCGGAATCAGCATCAGCTCGATCAGGAGAGAGCGCAGCCGCTCGCCGAGTTCGCAGGACGCGAGGCGTCGCCGCGCTCATCGGCGCAGCCCGCCCCAACCCGCGCGGCTGCCCGTAGCCGCCCTGATCGTCGCGCGCCCGAAACGCCTCCGACGCGAAGGCTTAAATCCGCTGCGTCGTCGCGCTCGCGGCGAGATTTTGTCGACATGCCGCGGCGCTCCCTTTTCCCGGCCTGCGCTACTTGCCTGAACCGCGGTCAGCCCCATGACGATGTATCGTTCGAGGAAGATGCCGACGAGCAGCAGCGGCGCGATGGCCGCCGTCGACAGCGCGGCCATCGTCCACCAGTTGATTCCCTTGCGAGCCGGTCTGGCTCGCCACCATCACCGGCAGGGTCTGGGCGTCGAAGCCGGTGAGGAGCGAAGCGAAAAAATACTCGTTCCAGCACAGCACCGTCGAAAGGAGAAATGAGGCCACCATGCCCGGCAGCGCCATCGGCGCGACGATGCGCAGGAAGGCGCCCCAGATCGTGCAGCCGTCGACGAGCGCAGCCTGCTCCATTTCGTTCGGGATCGAGTCGAACTGGTCGCGCATCACCCAGATGACGATCGGCAGCACCATCAGCGTGTAGACGAGGATCAGGCCGATGTGCGTGTCGAGCAGGGCCAGTTCCTTGTAAAGTACGAGGAACGGCATCGCCAGAACGACAGGCGGCAGGATGAGCTGCGACACGAAGAAGAACGAGATGTCCTGATTGCCGAAGCGCCCGAACTTGTACTCGAAGCGGCTGAGACCGTAGGCGGCGAGCGATCCGATGACGACGGCCAGCGTCGAGGCGCCGAGGGTGGCGATGGCGCTGTTGACGAACTTGTCGAGGAATTCCTCGCGAACGTTCGAGGTTGCGAAAATCGTGTCCGGCGACAGGCCGAGCGATTGCAATCCCTTCCATTTCGGGCTGAAGTCGAACCAGGGGATGAGGTGGCCCTGGGTCACGTCCTTGCCGAGCTTGAAGGTCGTCGTCACCGTCCAGTAGATCGGAAAGAGGGCGATGAAGGTCCAGACCGCCAGCGCCGTGTAGATCAGGGCGCGCCCCAGAATTCGCAACGCCGATCGGTCTTTCACGACCGCGTCGACCTCGCCCACGGACCCGGGGGACGATGCGGCGTCGATGCTCACGTTGGGGGCTCCCCGATTGGCTGCACGACTATCACCGGCGCTGCGTCTCACGTCATCTTGCGCATGTATGGACGCACGGCCTTCAACAGCAGTGTGATGAAGATGATGATGAGGACGAGGTAGACCTCGGCGATCATCGTTCCGTAGCCGACGTTGGAGCGGTCGCGATATTCACGGAAGACGAAACTCGATATCGTGTCGGTGGCGCCGCCGGGGCCGCCGGCCGTCACATTGATGACGATATCCGCAAGCTTCAGTTCGAAGATCATCCGCAAGACGATGGCGGTGATGCTGACAGGCAGCATCAGCGGAAAGGTGATCTCGGAGAACATCTGCCAGGAATTGGCGCCGTCGACCTTCGCCGCCTCCTTCACGTCATGCGGCAAGGCTTGCAGCCCCGCGAGCAGCAGAATGATCATGAACGGGATCCAAACCCAGGAATCCATCGAAATGATGCTGAGCCGTGCGACCCACGGCGAGGAGAAGAAGGCAGGGTTCTCCCAGCCAAGGAAACGCAGGAAATTCGCGAGCGGGCCGAACCTGGTCTCCATGATCGATTTGCCGATCATCCAGCTCACCGCCACCGGGCTCAACATGAACGGCAGCAGAAACGCGACGCGGAAGAACCGCCGCGCCCTGATGTCGGCGTTGAGCAGAAGCGCGAGACCGAACGCGATGACGTACTGAACGAGCACGGTCAGGAGGTAAAAGGCCATATTGCCGAGAGCGTTCCAGAAATAGGAGTCCGCGATCAGGGTGCGCAGGTTGTCGAGGCCGTTGAAATGGTGGCCGCCCTGGGCGTTCAGATTCCAGTTGGTGAAGGCGATGTAGAGCCCGAAGACCGTCGGAAAGATCACCATCGACGCGGTGAACAGAAATGCGGGCAACAGGAATAGCCGCTGCTGCCCGGCCTCGCCAAACTCCAACGCCTGGCGCGCTCCGAGCACCACGCTCCAGAACAGGAAAGCGTACATGACGGGGCGAAAATTGGCGAAGCCGAACGAAACGATTCCGAGATCGTAGGCAAGCTGGATCGCCGCAAGTCCGACGAGCAGGGCCGTCGCCAGCCAATAGACAAAGCGCGCCAACCCGGCGCGCCGGTGCACGCCGCCGTCAGCTATGTCGAGACTGTCGTCGGTCACCGTATCGCGCTTTCTGACATCCGTGTCGCTCATTGTTTTGTCGCGACCAGGAGCATTGATCAAATCCTCCGCGCCGTGGTCCGGCGCGAAGGCGTTGGCTGGCCTCGATCGAGGCCCTATCGCGCGATGCGGCTAGAGGCCCATCGAGATGCGATAATACTTGACCTGGTTCTCGCGGCCGAGCTTGTCGGTGAGCTTGTCCCAGGCGGCGGCGATGTTGTCGGCGCCCTGCTGCGCCGACTGCTTGCCGGCGAAGGTGCGCTGCAACTCGTCCTCGGCGATGCTGTAGTACTGGAAGATGCCGGGAATGCGCGGCTCGATCGCCGAGTTCGGATGATTGTAGGAATCCGACTGCGACTTCATGTAGCTGCCGATGTACTTGCGGTCGTAGCCCGCCAGCACCCACAGGTCGAGGTTGGTGTGGCTCTTCCGGTAGGGCTGGAAGCCCGACGGATAGGCCGCCGTCCACATCGACAAGTCCTTGCCGCCGAGATGCGCGGCCGCGCTCCAGGCCGCCTTGTGGCGCACCGGATCGGAATCGACCGTCTTCATCACATAGATGCCCCAGCCGAGATAGGCCATGTTGGGCGCGCGGTTCGGTCCGCTCGCGAGCTTCTCCCACTGCTTCTTGCGGAAGTTGTAGACGTCGGGCGAGCCAGGCAGGATATCGAAATCGACGACATCGCCGATTGTCGACGTATCGGACGTGCGCGCCATGGAGCCGATGTCGCCCCACCATTCGAGCAGCGAGCCTGTGCCGGGGAGGAACTGCTGGAAGGCGGTCGTGCCGGGATCGGCGTTGATCTGGTCGGCCGGCTCCGACGGCAGCGCGTCGATGACGTCCTGGATCGCGCGCACCCAGGCGGCATTGTTGACGAGCGGCTTCATGTTCTCGTCGAACAGCCAGTTCTTCTCGCCGGGATATTTGGCGTAGGCGGTGGCGCGGCTGGCCATAAAGTAGAAGCCGAAACCGCCCCAGCCCTTCGGCTGGTCGAGGAAGCCGTAGACCGGCTTGCCCTTGACCTTCTTGCCCTTGAGGAACTTGGTCACCGCCTGCACCTGCTGCCAGGTCTGCGGCGCGCCCCATTCCGTGAGGCCGGCGTTGTCCTTCCAGCTCTTCCATTCCTTGGCGAGGTCGGCGTCCGAGAAGACGTCGGTGCGGATGTTCATCGTGTGGCAATCGCTGTCGATGGTGATGCGATGGATCTTGCCGTTCCACGTGCCGACAGGCGGCTTGAGGTAATCGACGTAGTCGTCGAAATCGACCTGCTGCTTCACCCAGTCGGGCATCTCGGAAAGGAGGTCCTTCACGCCCATGTCGCCTTCGAACGGCGCGCCCATTTCGATGATGTGGTAGTCGACGGTGCCGGTGGCGACCGATTGCTGCAGGCGGGCGTTGTAGTCGGCCTGGGCGAGGTCGATCCATTTGATCTTGGCGCCGGTATAGGCCTCCCACGGCTTCAGGAAGCCGCGGAAGAGGAAGTTGTGCAGGTTCTGATTGTTAAGCCCCATGAACGAGAATTCGACGCCCTTGAACTCGCCGGGCTTTACGTTCGCCTTGGTGGGGCCGAGGCACAGTTCGCCGACCTTCTGCCAGTCGGCGTCTGTCGGCGACCCGTTGCCGGCGCCGGGGATCTTCATGATTTGGGCGACGACGCTGTCGGCGGCGTAGCTTGGCGTCGGCGCGACGGTGAGCGGAGCGCCCGCCGCAAGCGCGGCGGCCGATCCCGCGGCGCCTTTGAGGACTTGGCGCCGACTGGCGCTCATCGCCATCAGTTGTTCATAGACATGCACGCGCATTTACAAGCCCTCCACCTTCGCGGACCGCTGGTTCAACCGCTTCCTCCCGGCCTTCGACGCCGGCGACGCTTCGCGCCCCGACTGAGGCTCGTTGGCTGAAGCGACGGGCCCCGACTGATGCGGCGCGCCCGACCTTCGCTCCAGCACTGCGAAGAAAGTCTAGGCGCGCGATCGGCGCCAAGTCAATTTCGCAATAGCGAAAAGCGCATCGGAGGCCGGGGTTACCGCACGACCTGGCGCAGACGTTCGAGCACCCGGTCCGCGCCCGCGGCGCCCAGTTCGGACGAGGCGTCGGCGGCCGATTTCGCGTACCATTTGGCCTCCCCGAGGCGGGTCGAGTCCACAGCCTGAGGAAACATCGCCATCATCAGCGACGTTTCGCCCTGGCCCGCGTGATCGAAGGGATAGCCCTGCATCCATTCCGGCGCCATCAGAGGATGCGCCTTGATCCAGTTGAACGGATCTTCGCCGCTCGACTGCCGGGCGTAATAGTCGGCCATCGCCTCCGAGCCCCACCAGCCCTCGCCGCGCTCCTTCTCGAGAAAGGCGAAGATCGCCTGCCGGGCGGCGAACTTGAAGGCGAGATCCGTGGGCATGCCGGCGGCGAAATTCTCCGTCTGATGGTGGATTAGCGCGTGGATGTTGCGAAAGCCGATGCGCAGGAGGCCCGTAAACATCGCCTTGGCGAAGGGCAGCAGCGCTTCGGCGTCGACGTGAAGGGTTCCCGTCCCTTCCGGCGGCTCGACCGCGTAACTCGCCGCGCCGTAGTAGAACGGCGGCAGGATGACGAGATCGCGCTCCCTTTCGAGCCGCTCGATCGCGCCGACGACGGCGAGACCGTCCATCCCGACAGCCATATGCTCGCCGTGATACTCCAGCACGCCGACCGGCAGGGCGACCGGCCAGCGCTTCTCGATCGCCGTGCGGATCTGATGCGGCAACATGAATTCGTATCGCATGGGGCGTCGGCCGCCGTCGTTTCAGTTCAGCCGCGCGCCGGTCGAGGAGTCGAACAGGTGCACGGCGTTGAGATCGAGCGACAGGCCGAGCGTCTCGCCGGGCCGCGCCGTGATTCTTTCGCGGAAGACGCCGACAATCGGCTGCGTTCCAACGGTCGCGAACACCTGGGTCTCCGATCCCGTGGGCTCCACCACCGAGACCCTCGCCCGGATCGCGTCGCCTCCGAGCGACAAATGCTCGGGCCGGACTCCGTAGACGCAGGGCCGCCCGTTGCTCCCTTCCGGCGCCGTTTTCAGCGGCAGCTCCGCGCCGTCGGCGGTGAGGAACGAAGGGCCGCCGTCGAGGCGGATCGAGCCCTGCAGGAGGTTCATCGAGGGCGAGCCGATGAAGCTCGCCACGAACATCGACGAGGGTCGGTCGTAGAGCTCGAGCGGCAGACCGGCTTGCTCGACGATGCCGTCCCTCATCACGACGATGCGGTCGGCCATCGTCATCGCCTCGATCTGATCGTGGGTGACATAGACGGTCGTCGTGCCCAGGCGCTGATGCAACTCCTTGATTTCGCCCCGCATCTGTACGCGCAACTTGGCGTCGAGGTTGGACAGCGGCTCGTCGAACAGAAACACCTGCGGGTCGCGCACGATCGCCCGGCCCATCGCGACGCGCTGGCGCTGGCCGCCCGACAGCTGCCGCGGATAGCGCGACAGCAGCGGCGTAATATGGAGGATTTCGGCCGCCCGCCGGACCCGGTCGACGACCTCAAGTTTCGGCGCGCGCCGCAATTTCAGCGCGAAACCCATATTCTCCGCGACCGTCTTGTGGGGGTAGAGCGCGTAGTTCTGGAACACCATGGCGATATCGCGATCGCGCGGCGCGAGGTGGTTGACGACCCGTCCGCCGATCTTGATCTGGCCGGCCGTGATCGGCTCGAGGCCGGCGATCATGCGCAGCAAGGTCGACTTTCCGCACCCCGACGGGCCCGACCAGCGTGACGAACTCCCCATCCGCGATGGCGACCGAGACGCCGTGGATGACCTCAAGGCCGCCATAAGCCTTTCGCACATTGACAATGTCGACCGAAGCCATTTTCCTCCCTCGCGCCAGCTTCGCCGGCTCGCGCGCCGACGTTTCGTCGTAGCGTAACGGATCGAAATTCGGCCGTCGAGGCGCAGCGTGCGTTCCGTCTCGATTGTCGCCACGCGTTAGGGGGAAACGTCATGCAGGGTGATGCTGACTCGGCCTACTTCGCCTTGGCGAGCGCGAGTTTCGGCGAAAAGGAGCGCGAGACGGCGCGCTTCGGCGGGCTTTCGGCCTCGAGTTTCCGATACGACACTGGGATCGAGGCCCTGCGTCTGAAGAACCCGCGCGGCGACATCGTCGTCCTGCCCTTCATGGGCCAGATGGTCTGGAGCGCGGCGTTCGACGGGGTGGAGCTCGCGATGCAGAGCATGTTTCCCGCTCCGCGCCCGGCGCGCACGATCGTCGAAACCTACGGCTGTCTCGCCTACCACAGCGGAATTCTGCGCAACGGCGTCCCGGGCCCTGAGGACAATCACGCGCCGCACGGCGAAGCTCCTTGCGCCGCCATCGACCGCGCGGGCCTTTCATGCGGGCGCGACGCGCGCGGCCGATGGCTCGCGGCGACCGCCGAGCGGGAATACGCGATGGGGTTCGGCGCCCATTATCTCGCCCGCTCGCGCGTGATCATGCGGGAGGAGGAGACGAAGTTCGACATCGAGATGGACATTGAGAACCTGTCGGCGGCGCCGATGGACCTTATGTACATGTGCCACGTCAACTTCGACTTCGCCGAAGGCGCGCGCATCGTGCAGAGCGCTCCCTTCACGCCGGAGCATGTCGTGACGCGCACCGCCGTCCCGGGTCATGTTGCGCCGACCGAGGCCTATCGCGCCTTTCTCGCGGAGCTCGCCGCCAATCCGGCGCGAATGGAGCGGCTCGACGAGCCGGCCCGCTACGACCCGGAGCAAGTGTTCTACATCAAGGGCGCGAAGCCGCAGGCCGACGGGCGCGTCCGCTACATGCTGATGCGGCGAGAGGGCGACGCGTTCGAGATCGCCTGGGATCCCTCGGCGATGCCGCATACGATCCGCTGGGTGCTCGCCAACAGCGACCAGCGCGTCGCCGCCTTCGCCATGCCCTCGACCTGCGAGCCTGAGGGATATAGCGCCGAGAAACGCAAGGGTCACGTGCGAAGCCTCGCGGGCGGCGCCCGGGTTCGTTTCGTGACGAGTCTCGGCTATCTGGACGCCGCGCACGCCTCTGCGGCGGCGCGCGAAATCGAGGGGGTTCGCCGATGACTGATCTTCGCAAGCCGCGCATCGCCGTCGTCGGCAGCAACATGGTTGATCTCGTCACTTACGTAAATCGCATGCCCGTCAGGGGCGAGACCGTCGAGGCGCCGAGCTTCGAGATGGGGCATGGAGGCAAAGGAGCCAACCAGGCCATCGCCGCGGCCAAGCTCGGCGCTTCGGTCGTGATGGTGACGGCGGTCGGCGACGATATGTTCGCGGACAACACGATCCGCAATTTCGAACGTTTCGGGGTCGATACGACCTATGTCCGCCGCGTCGCGGGTCGCTCGAGCGGCGTTGCGCCCATCATGGTCGAGCCCAACGGCGAGAACTCCATTCTCATCGTCAAGGGCGCCAACGCCGATCTCTCGCCGGCCGACGTCGAGCGGGCCGGCGACGCCTTGAAGACCTGCGACCTCATTCTGCTGCAGCTCGAAGTTCCGCTGGAGACGGTCTATGCGACGATCGCCTTCGGCAAGGCTCATGGCGTGCCGACGGTGCTCAACCCCGCGCCGGCCTCTCCCGACCTCGATCCGGCGAAGGTGCGCGACGTCAGCTATTTCATTCCCAACGAGACGGAGCTCGCCATTCTCTCGCGGATGCCCGTGGAGAGCGAAAACGAGGTCGCCGCGGCGGCGATGAGTCTCGTGAAGGCCGGCATGCGGGCGGTCGTCGTCACGCTCGGCGGCCGCGGCGCGCTGCTTGTGACGGCCGAGAACGTCAAACGCATTCCCCCGGTGCGCGTGGAGCCCGTCGACACGACCGGAGCGGGCGACGCCTTTGTCGGCAGCTTCGCGCGATACCACGCCGCAGGGCTGACGCTGGAGGCCGCGCTTACGAAAGCCGCCGCCTACGCCGCGCACTCGGTCACGCGGCGCGGGACGCAGAAATCCTACGCGAGCGAAGCCGAATTTGAAGCCTTCGAGAAAGAGCTGATGGCCGCCGCGCGCTAGGCGTCTTCTCCCGCGGGCGGTCGATCAGTGTTGTTCGTCGGGGCCTTCGTCGCAGCCCTTGGCGCAACGACTGACCGTCGCGCAAGAACGCGTCCTAGGCGAAATGGCGGCGTTGGAACCCACGGTTTGAGGAGTTTGTGCCCCCCGATCGCGTGTTGCATCCCATTGACCGATGGCGTCCAACCCACGCCGACCGAAGCGCAAGGCTCAATTGGCGCGTGGTTTGAGGCCGGCGCCTAGGGGGAAGAATGGCGCCGTCTTCCGGCGGGGTTCGATTTGCGCTTCGCTTGGCGCCCATCGCGCTATGGAAGGAAGCAGGGGGAATGCGGATCAATATTTTCGAAGGCCTTTTGCCGCTGAGGCCGCGCGACGCCCTGCGCGACGCGGCTGCGGGACTCACGCTCGCCTCGATGAACGCGCCGCAGGTGCTGGGCTATACGCGCATCGCCGGAACGCCGGTCGTCACGGGGCTCTATACAGTCTTGCTGCCGCTCATCGGCTTTGCTCTGTTCGGCTCGTCGCGTCATCTCGTGGTCGCCGCGGATTCCGCCACCGCCGCGATTTTCTCCAGCTCCCTGTCGACCATGGCGCCGCTCGCCAGCGACAAATATATGGCGCTCGTCGGCATGCTGACCCTGCTGACGGCCCTCCTTCTGCTGCTGGCCCGCATCTTCAAGCTCGGTTTTCTCGCGGATTTCCTTTCCCGCACGGCGCTGGTCGGCTTTCTGACCGGGGTCGGGATCCAGGTCGGCGTCGCCATGCTGCCCGACATGCTGGGCGTCAAGGCGGAGTCCCACCGCACGCTCGTCCAGTTGTGGGAAGTCCTGCGCGGGTTGCCGCAGCTCCAGGCGTTCGACCTCGGCCTGGCGGCGCTGGTTGTCGGCGCGATCCTGCTCGGCAAGCGTTTCGCGCCGCATTTTCCCGTCGCGATGGTGGTCGTGCTCGGCATGATTGCGGCCAGCGCGGCCTTCGATTTCGCCGGTCACGGCGTCGCCGTGATCGGTCCAGTTCCCGGCGGCCTGCCGTCGCTCCGCTTGCCGCGCGTAACCTGGGAGGAGACGCTGGCGCTGCTGCCGGTCGCGGCCTCGTGTTTCGTCATGATCATCGCCCAGAGCGCAGCGACCTCGCGCGTTTACGCCCTTCGTCACAAGGAGCGGGTGGACGAGAACGCCGACATTCTCGGCCTTGCCGCGGCCAACGCGGGCGCGGCGCTCACCGGCGCCTTCGTGGTGAACGGGAGCCCGACCCAGACCGCCATGGCCGACAACGCCGGGGCTCGCAGCCAGGTCGCGCAGCTGACCTTCGCCGCGATCGTCGCCGTCGTGCTGGTGGCGCTCACCGGGCCGCTGCAATATCTGCCGCATTGCGTGCTGGCCAGCATCGTCTTCACCATCGCCGTCGGCATGGTGGACATCAAGGGTCTGCGGGCGATCTTGAGCGAGGACGCCGGCGAGTTTCACCTTGCCGCGCTGACCGCGGCGGCCGTGCCCGGTATCGGGGTGGAGCAGGGCATCCTGCTCGCGATTGCTTTGTCGCTGGTGCGCCACGTCCGCCATTCCTACCGACCGCATGTTTCGATGCTCGCCCCGAACGCGTTGGGGCGCTGGGAGCCGACGCCCGCCAAGCCCGGCCTTGAAACGGCGCCGGGCCTGATCGTCTTTCGCTTTGCGGCCGATCTGTTCTACGCCAATGTCGATCGCTTCTCCGACGCGGCGCGCGAGCTCATCGCCGCGGCGCCGTCCCCCGTGCGTCGTTTCGTGATCGACGCCGGCGCCCTGACGGATATCGACTTTTCCGCGGCGCGCGCGTTCAGCGACCTGCTCGCCGAACTTCGAGGAAAGGGCGTCGAAGTCTTCATAGGCCGCGTCAGCGCGGAGTTGCGCGAGGACCTGGAGCGTCACGGGATCGTCGCGGCGCTCGGCGCGGAGAAGATTTTCCCGACCTTGCATCAGGCGCTGACCGCTGCCGGACTCGACCCGAGCGCCGCGCAGCCCCCAAAAACCAACCCGTGAGCCGAAGAGCGGGAATCCTCGATTTCGACAGCAGAGCTCCAAGCAGAGGCAGTCGTTTCAACCCTCGAACCGCCGCGCTTGATCCCGGCTAATGGTTGAGGTCGCCGCCCTCTGCGATCTGTAGCAACGCCACTCTATCGCAGATCAGCATCCCGGGTTTTCGGCTCAGAGCGCCACAGGTCTCCAGCCGCCCAAATGCGACATTGATCTTCGGTCGGCTCGCGCCGAGCAACTGCGCAAGCTCACCCTGGGAAAGATGGAGCTTAAGCCCCACACGCCCGTCGCCCCGCTGGCTCATTCCCTCGATGGACACAATCAGGAAGCGTGCAAGTCGCACTTCGATCGGATGCAGAGCGATCAATTCGAGCTGGTCGGTCGTGTCGCGCACCCGACCGCATAGAAATCGCATGAGCGAAAAACCGAAGTCGGGGAAACGGACGATGAGCCGCCGCAGCGCCTCCGACGACAGCACCGCGACGCGGGTCTGCTGCGCAGCCGTCGCATCCGCCGTGCGCGGACCTTCGTCAATCGCTGCGAGTTCTCCAACCATTTCTCCAGGCAAGACGATGCGCACGCTGAGCTCGCGTCCTTCAGGCGAAGTGACGGTCATGCGCAGCCGGCCCTGCACAACCAGATAAAGCGCGTTGCCTGGATCGCCGCGCAGGAAGAGCGTCTGTCCGGAATCGAGCGACTGCTCGCGCATCGCCTGCGCGCATATCCGCCAGCCCTCCTCGCCAAGCGCGGCGAGCGTCGGATGCCTCGCCAGCAGGGGAACAATATCCGCGGCCCCGAGCATAGCCTTCTAGCCCTTGTCGCGACGCCTGGGGCTCGCCGCAGTCACGGGGAGCGCCAACGGCTGCGGCGATGCGCTTCGCGAGGCTTTCGTCGGCATGACACGCCCGCGGTAAACCCATGGAGATCCTTGAAGCAGTCTTTGTCAGAGCCGACGGCGAGTCAAGAGTGGAGGATGGATCGGCGTGAAGGCGCGGCTCGGCCTCGAAGAAAATGGCGCGAGCCGTCAGCGTCCCTGGGGGCGCTGACGGCTCTGTGTGAACCTCGCCCGTCGGCTCTAGTGGTGAAGCGCCGCCGCGACATGAGCGATGTGGTCGACGATGGCGGCATGCGCGGAGTCCGCCAAAGTCGCATGCGTGAGGGTCACCTCCGGAGGCGGCGGATCGACGACGCCGCCGCCCGGCGGATGGACGAGGGTAGGCTCGCCGCTGGGATGCGGAAGCTGCGGGAACGTCGTCGTCAGGTGGGTAAACGAGATCGGCGCGTGCAGAGTGGGCGCGTGGACGACCGACAGAGCCGGCGCATGGACGGCCGACAGGGCCGCCGAAGCCTCCGACACAACCGAGGTCACAGGGGGCAAGCCCGCCGACGCATGCTCGATCGTTTGGCCGATGGCTTGCACTTCATGGCCGACGGCGACGAGGCCGGCGCCTACCAGGTGCGCCCCATCCTTGACCGCGGTTTCCGTGAGCTGGACCGCGGCGCTGACGAGCGAGCCCACGCCCGAAGCCACCGCGCTGGCGACCTTGCCGGCCGCGTCGAGCGCGGGATTGACCACGTCGCCGACGTCCTTGGCGACATCGCCGGCAAGGACGACGGCGTCGTGCCCCGTCTTGCCGAGGTCCTGGCCGAGCTGGCTTTGCTCGAAGGACTTGACGCCCGAGTCGATGGCGCTTCCGACCGCCTGGACGGCGCTGGCGACGCCCGAGGCGATGGTATGCCCGACCTGAGCCACGTCGCCCACAACAGTCGCGGCGCCCTTCCCAACGTCCGAGACGAAGGTCTCGGCGCCTTGGGTGATCTGACTGATCGCCTGGCCTGCGCCGTGCGCGATGGAATTGACCGCCGACGCGGCGCCGTCGGCGATTTGTTCAGCGGCGTGCCCAGCGTCGTTGGCTGCCTGGCCGGCGGCGCCGACGACCGCATCGACCACCTGGCCCGCCGTATCGGCGGCGTCCTTCGCCCCTTCCTTCACCGTGTCCACGACGTCGCTCGCGGCCTGTTCAGTTCCGCTGACCAGCGCGTTGAAAAAGTCTCCAATGCCGCTCATATCCATTCTCCTTTGGTTGGTTCGACGAATCGAGAGTTCCTGGTCTCTCGGGTTTGCAAGGCGTCTGGCCTCTGGCCTTCCGCCATGTCGCCACTATGCATCAAGCGGATGCGCGAGCCCTGTTTCGCTGGAAACAGGCGGAGAAGTTTTTTCGAGAATTTTTGCAGGGCGAGGCCAAGACACAAAAAGAGCCGCCCCGCGCCGGCGGGACGGCTCGCGATCGGGGCGTGGTCGCTCTGTCATTTCTCGCGGAACGCTTTGGCGAAACGGTCCTCGATCGGCTTCAGCAAATATTGTGCGAAGGTCCGCGCCTCGGTGAGAATGAGAACGTCGGCAGGGATTCCCGGCGTCAGTTTGCTCGCGATTTCCGGCGGAACGCCTTTCGGCTCTATCCTCAAACGAACCAGATAGAAGGGCTCGCGCGTCGTCTCGTCCAATTGCGTATCGGCCCCGACTGTCATGACATGACCAAAAATCGGCGGAAGCGACCTTCCGAATGAGCTGAAGCGAACTTCCGCGCGCTGATTGACGACGACGTCCTGAATATTGGCGGGTGAAACTCGGGCCGAAAGGATGAGACCGTCGCCCAGCGGCACGATCTCGGCGATCTCTTCGCCCGGCCTGATGACCGCCCCGGCCGCATGCACTTTCAACCCCTGCACCACGCCCGCGCGGGGCGCACGCACCTCCAGTCGCGTCAGCACATCGCGGGCGATGGCGACCTTCTCGCGCAAATCCGAGATCCGCGCGCGCGTTTCGGAAAGCTGCTGTTCGATCGCGTCGTGCTGCTTTTGCTGCGATTGTTCGAGCAGCAGGCGAGTTTCATCGCGCGACTTTTCGAGCTTGCGAATTTCGGCGCGTCCCTGCTCGATGTCGCTTTCGACTCGGTCGCGGTCGCGTTCGACGCCGCGCATGCGCACGGCCGTAACGAACTTCTTCTCGAACAGAGGCGTGAGCTGCTGAATCTCGGATTGAAGGCTCTTGAGAAGCTTCTCGTCCGACGCGAGCTTGAACTGGCGCGAGGCGATCTCCTGGTTGGCCTGTTCCGTGCGATTTTCTGCAAGCTCGGCTTCGCTGCGTCGCGCCGTCGCGTAATCGGCGAGCTGCGCGCGCTGGTCGGCGATCGCCGTGGCCGTCTCGGGCACGTTGCGCCGGGCTTCGATTTCCGCCCCGAGTTGCAACTCGTTCTTCTCTTCCCGCTCCGCGACCAACCTCGCGTTCAGGATGAGCCCGACGTCGAGCTGCTTGTGCAACAGGTCGAGGTTGGCCTGCGCCTGAACCGGATCGAGGCGAAGCAGCACTTGGCCCTCTGCGACCGTCTGGGCGTCATGCACGAGAATGTCGCGCACGATGCCGCCTTCGAGGTGTTGCACCGGCTTGGTGTCGCCCTGGACCGTCATTGTCGCGGGAGCGACGACCGCGCCATTGAGCGGCGCGAAAGAAGCCCAAAGGCCGAAGGCGCCGAAGACCACGGCGATCGCGCCATAGCCGAAGGATGAGAAGGCTTTGAATTGCGGCGCTGCCGGAACCTGCTGCTCGATGTAGGTCATCGTCATTCTCCTGGCCATCGGCGGCGCCCAGGGGCCGCGTCTGACGCCGGTTGTCGCACAGGCGAGGGCGCGGTCGGAGTTTCGCAGGTAACAGAGAGGGCGCGGCGGGCTGCAAATCTTTCGCGCGCCGCTGTTCCCCAGGTAACGGGTCGGACGTCGCGGACGCTTTATCCTGCCGAGGCTTCCAAATTCGACCCGCAAGGAGACGAAACGATGCCGAAGACGCCCAATCCTCTGCGCTTGACGCTGGCGAAATGCCGCTCCGCTTTCGTCGCGACATTCGTTCTGAGCCTCTTCATCAATGTGTCGATGCTCACGTCGCCGCTCTATTCGATGCAGGTCTACGATCGGGTGCTGACGAGCCGCAACAGCGCGACGCTGTTTCTGCTGACCCTGATCGTCGCCGCCTTTCTCGCGCTGTACGGGATGCTTGAGTTCGCGCGTTCGGGCGTGCTGGTGCGCACCGCCGCCTATTTCGAGGCCGCGCTGCGCCGCCCATTGTTCGAGACGATGCTTCGCGCCGAAATCTCGCCGCGCAATCGTCCGGGCCAACAGGCGATCGCCGACGCCGAGATGCTGCGAGAGAGCATAGCCGGCGGGACCGCGGCGGCGCTCTGCGATCTCCCCTGGGTTCCCTTCTACATCGCGCTTTGTTTCCTCTTGCATCCGGGATTGGGCGTGATCGCCGCAATCGGCGCGGGCGCGCTGCTCGGCATGGCCTGGTTGACCAACCGTCTGACCGAATCCGACCTGAAGACGACGGCGAGTTTCGCCAGCGAGGCGGCGAGCATCGCCTCGACCGCCATCCGGCAGGGCGAGGTCGTGCGCGGCCTGGGCATGAGCGAAATGATGCTCGACCGATGGTGCGGCTTTCAGACCTCCGCTCAGGTCGCCGCTATCGCCGCGCATGAGAAAAACGCGAAACTGCAGGCGATCACGAAGTTCGTGCGCATCGGCATACAGACGGCGCTTCTGTGCGTCGGCGCGCTATTGGCGATCGACGGGCTCATCTCGCCCGGCGCGATGCTCGCGTCTTCCGTCGTCATGGGTCGCGCGCTCGCGCCCGTGGAGCTGTTCGCCAGTCACTGGAAGCGCGTGAACGCCTGCCGCGCCGCCTTCGCCCGCCTCGAGCATATGTTCGAGATCTTTCCGGCTGGGGCGGCCGCGGCGGAATTGCCGACGCCCATCGGCTTCATCGACGTCGAAAACGCGGTGGTCTATCCTCCCTTCGGCCAGCGCGCCGTGGTGAAATATGCGACGTTCAGCCTGCGTCCCGGCGAATGCGTCGCCATCATCGGCCCGTCGGGCGGCGGCAAGTCGAGCCTCGCCCGCGCCCTTGCGGGGGTGTGGCCCGTGGCGGAAGGGGTCCTGCGCATCGATGGCGCGCCCTACAGCCATTGGGACGGCGATCGCCTCGGCAAACATATCGGCTACCTGCCGCAGGACGTGAGCCTGTTCCCGGGCACGATCGCGGAGAATATCGCGAGGCTCGGCGCCGGCGAAGCGCATGCGCTCGTCGCCGCCGCCCAGACGGCCGGCGTTCACGAGGCGATCCTTCGCCTGCCCAATGGATACATGACAAGGATTGGCGAGGCTGGCGCCCTCCTTTCCGGGGGAATGCGACAGCGCATCGGACTGGCGCGCGCGCTTTACGGCAAGCCCCGTCTCATTGTTCTCGACGAGCCGAACTCCAATCTCGACGACGAAGGCGAGCTGGCGCTCGGCGAGGCGATCAAACGCCTCAAGGCGGACAATCGGACGGTCGTCATCATCACCCACCGCCCCGCCGCGCTCGCCGCCGCGGACCGTGTGATGGTGGTCTCGCTTGGGCAGGTTGTCGCCTTTGGCCCACGCGACGATATACTCGCCAAGCTTCGCGGGGCGCCGGCGAGACCGGCGAACCTGGCCGTCAACGCTTGATCTGTCGAATCCTCGCATAGGAGATGGACCCATGTTGTCGAAGCGACTCTCCACTCTGGCTCTGGTCCTCGCCCTCTCGGCGACGCCAACTTCTCCTGGCCGTCCTGTCGGGACGCAGGCCCCCGCGAAGGCGCAAGCGGCGCAGGCTCAAGCTGCCGCGCCCGCGCCTCTGACGGTCGCGGCGCCTGAAGTCGCCCGCAAGCTGCTGTCCGCCCTGCCGGCGCCGCCGGCCGGGCGCGTGACCGAGATCGTCATCGACCCGCTTCTCGACGGGCGAACCGGCGAACAGTCGGAGGCGGGCGCGATCGCGGGGGCGCTCATCGCCGAGGTCGTCGCCAGAGAGTTTCCTCAGTTTCGCGTGGTCGAGTTCTCGCCGGCGTCGCTGGCGCGCCATCCCATCCTGTTGATGGGCGCGATCGCCTGGCTCGATGCGGCGGGGCAGGACACCGCGGCGAAGCAGCCCGCCAGCCTTCCCGCCAAACCGACGGTAATGTGGTTCACGGCGGCCGACACCGCCACCCACCGCGTGCTGTCGCGCGCCAAGGCGCAAGTGTCGATGGCCTCCATGAATTCGAAGCCCGCCGCGGCCCAGGCCGACAATCCCGTGTGGCGTCGCGACCCGCGCGTCTGGGCTTATCTGAAGACTTGTCATAACGCGAAGGTGGGCGAGGAGATGGAGCCCGCCTATGTCGAGCAGCTCGAAGCCGCAGCCCTATTGTCGCAGGCGGATGCGGCGCTTTCAGCCAAACGCTACCCGCAGGCGCTTGCCTTCTATCAAAAGGCGCTCGCCGCGGCCGGCGGACGCCAGCTTCGCACCTTCAACGGAATTTATGTGTCGCTCGATCGGCTGCATCGCCAAAAGGAGGCCGAGCAAGCCTTCGCCCAGCTCATCGACTTCGGTCTGGATGCGGGCGAACTCAATGTGAAGCTTCTGTTCCGTCCGGCTTCCGCCAATTTCGTAACGACAGCCCAGGCGCGCTCCTACAACATGTGGATCCGCGAGATCGCCGATCGTTCCGCGGCGCGCGCGCGGTGCCTTGAAGTGGTCGGCCACACGAGCCCGAGCGGGCTGGCCGCTCTGAACGAGCAGCTTTCGGCGCTGCGGGCCGAATACGTGCGCGGCCGGCTGGACCGCGCCAAGCCCGGATTTGGCGGGCGGATCATCACGCTGGGCGTCGGATCGAGAGAAACGATTGTCGGTACCGGAAAAGACGACGCCAGCGACGCGATCGATCGTCGCGTCGAGTTCAAGGTGCTGAATTGCCAATGATGCCCCGGCTCAGGTCACTGCGATTGCGCGTCGAGCGAGCGAGCGACGCGAAATCCTGACGATCTGGTCGCGCGTGTCCGGCGATCCGGCGAGCCGTGCGGCGATGGCGTTGCTGGCGGGCGGGTCGCTCCAGGAGCCGCCTCTCAACACGCGCGGCGCATCCGCCGCGCAGGCGCCGGCGGAAGCGGAGCCATCGGAGCCGGCTCGCGGGCGAGGGCTGTCTAATTGGCAGTCGGCGGTCCATTCCCAGAGATTACCGAGCATGTCGTAAAGGCCGAACGCGTTCGGCTTGAAGGCGCCGGCGGGCGCGGTGTAGCTGAATCCGTCGTGGCAGGTCGCCGTCTTCCAATACGGAAAGCTGCGCGCCGCTGTCAGGTCCGCGACGTTGGCGTAGGCGCAAATGTCGCTCTCATCCTCGCCGAAGAAATAGCGCGTCGTCGCGCCGGCGCGCGCCGCGTACTCCCACTCCGCCTCTGTCGGCAACCGATAGCGCGCGCCGCTCTTTCGTGACAGCCAAGCCGCATAGGCGTTTGCGTCCTCGAAATTGAGGCAGGCCGCCGGACTGTCGTCGCGCTGCTCGAATCCCGGCGAGGACCAGGAAAGATTGACGTGCAGTTCGCGACCATTCGCGCGGGCAAAGCAACCGCCGACGGTTCGATAGCCCGTCTCTCTCGCGAAGGCGGCGAATTCGCCGACCGTCACTTCCGTACGCCCGAGGGCGAACGCGGCGGGAATGCGCACCTTGACCCGCTCGGCCCCGGGACCCGGCGGATCGTTTTCGGCCCCGCGGCCGCCGGGGTCGGCGGGCGGCGCGCCGCTCAGGAATTCGCCCGGCGGCAGAGCGACCATTTCCGGGCAGCCTTCGCAATCGCGGAACCGCGCGCCGGGCCCCGGACGCAACCAGAGCGTTTGACTTCGACTTGCGATGGAGACGAAGCCGAGCGAAGACAGCCGCGCTTGGGCGGCCTCTTTAAGAGGCGGATATTCTTGCGCGATCCGGAGGAGCGCATCGCGATCGGTCTCCACGGCGATGCGCGCTTCCGCAGAAGGCGCTGCCTCAGAGTTCGCCGTCGCGGGCGCCGCAGCGGGTTTGGCCGTTGGCTCCGCGGCGACCGGCGACTGCGAGACCTTCGGCGCGGCGACGATGGACGCTTCCTTGTCCGCGACAACCGGGCGACGCGGGGCGAAGGGCCGAAGCCCCAAGTAGGAAATTCCCGCCAGCACGATCGCGGAAAGGATCGCGATAGCGAACCACGGCGAGCGTTGCACGAGCCGAAGCGTTGGTTCCGGCGGCTTTTCGGTTTCGACCGCTGGCGGCGCGATGCGCGGGTCGTCGAACAATAGCTCGCTCAGCGCTTTCAGCGAAGCAGGGCGACTTTCCGGGCAGGGGGCGAGCCCCAATGCGATCGCCTTCAGGAACTCAGGCCGATAGGCTCTGTCGGCAATTGGCGTTGGCGCCCATCTGGCGCTCGCCGTGGTGGGGCCGACCACCGGGGGCGAGCCGGCGACGAGCCAATGCAGCGTCGCGGCGAGTCCAAACACGTCGGACCTCGGACCCATCGCTTCGACATCGCCCGCCAGGATCTCCGGCGGCGCGAACGCGCGATCAGCGGCCGGGCCGGGATCATCAGGCGCCGCGCGGGGATGGGCGAGCCTCACGCGGCCGCCTTCCCCGACATAAATTGATAGCGGCGTAACGTTGAAGTGGCAGAGGTCGCGATCGTGAAGCGCCTCGATCGCGGATAGAACCTGCACAAGCAGCGCGTCGATCTCCTGCTGCGTCGCTCGCCGGCCGAGAGATTGCGCCCAGTCCCGCAGGCTGCGGCCCTCCGGACGCGCCTCGACGCCGTACACGGTTGCGTTGGCTGTCAATGGCTCGCCAATTTCGGAGAGCGATGCGCCGGTGGTTCGCCAGAGATCGCGCTGACGACGCTCGAAAGTGGCGAGCGATAGCTCGAATCTCGTTCGCTCTGCGTCGTCATCAACAATAACTTCGCCATCCGGACCTCGCCGTCCCGACGACGGCGGGATTGCTTCAGTGACCAGAATCCCGCCGCCGTGGGGATCGACGCCGGCGTAAGCGATCGAGAGCCGCGAAACGTCAATGACGCCTGAGATCGTCAGCGCCTCTGCGATTCGGCTCCCAACAGCAAGTGGCGTCATTGAGTACATCCGTAGGATCGTAACGACTTGCGTCGCGGCGCCCCCAGCATCATCCGCCCCCGTCGAATTAGGTTTGCGCAAAGCTATACGCGAAAGCGGATCATGACGACGTGAGAAAGGCGGCCTATAGCGTGACTCAAAATGTCAGATAGTCAAACGGCGATCTTGGCTTCGTTGTTGAGATTTCGCGCCGGGAGCCTCAGGTCCAACATCGCCAACCGAGGCGACCGTGCGCCCGCCCTAGATCGTCCTCATCCCTCGACGCCGAGAAGGCTCGGGCGCTGATTGCGCCGTCGCGGGGCGCGAATGCGCTTGACGATCCGCCTCGGTGTGAACAGAATTATCTTGTTCGAAGGACCGGGAGCGGCCAATGGGCGCAAAACGGACGGGTACGCTCGCCGTCTTGGCTTTGATGGCGGGGTTCGCGGCGACGCCGCGCGCGCCGGCCGCGCCCGTGGAGGCGGGCCTCGTCGAAGAAGTCAGCGGCACGGCGGTCGCCACCAGCAAGCTCGACTAAGCGCGCGCTTGCCGCCCGCGACGACGTCTATATCGGCGACGAAGTCGCGACCGCGGCGCTTTCTCGCGCCCGGTTGGCGCTCGGCCGCGACACCATCGTGCGGCTCGGTGAAAACACGGATCTGCGCATCGACAAATATCTCATCGACGCCGGCGGCGTCCTCACCGTCGGCGCGGGCGCCGTGCTTCTCGACAAGACGCCCTCGAAGGGACCTGCGCGCCTGCGCGGTCTCTTCGGCCTCATCACCGTGCGCGGAACGCGGGTCTTCGCGGGCCCCAGCAATGGCGTCATTGGCGTATTCGTCGAACACGGCGTCGTCGATCTGACGAGCGGCGGAGCGACGGTGACGCTGCGCGACGGCGAAGGATCGGATATCGCGCGGCGCGGCGCGCGCCCGACGAAGCCGAAGAAATGGGGCGCAGCCCGCGTCCAGGCGGCGCTCGCGAGCGTCGAGTGACAGCCGGCGAGGCGCTGGCGAGGCTTTGAGCAGACGCCGGCGCTGAGACCCGCACCCGATCGGCTGTCGTGCGACGACGGCGAACCCGCGGAGATCGCCGAAGCCGGACATGCGCCCGAATCCTGAGCGCCGCGCTATCCTCGCCGGCGCGCTGGCGACGGCGGCGGCCGTCGCGGCGCTCGCGTTCGATCCTACGGCGACAGTCGAGCTGATGCGCGCACGGGTCTACGACCGCCTGCTCGGCCTCGCCGCGCCGGCGCGTCTGGGGGCGATGCGCGTCGCGGTCCTCGACATCGACCAGGGCTCGCTTGACGAGATCGGGCCGTGGCCCTGGCGACGCGAGCGCATCGGGCAGTTGATCGACGCGGCGCTCGCCGCCGGCGCATCGGCCGTCGGCGTCGACATCCTCTTCGCCGCGCCCGAGACGCTCTCGCCGGCCGCGCTCGCCCGCCGGCTCGCCGACGAAACGGGCGACGCCCATGCGCGCGAACTCGGCCAGTCGCTGACCGACGACGACGCGCGGCTCGCGAAATCGCTGTCGCGCGACCGCGTCGCGCTCGGCTTCGCGCTATCGCCCGAGGCGACCGGGCCGGGGCCGGCGACGACGCCGACGCTGGCGCGCGGGTCGATCGACCTCGGCGCCCTGTGGCGCGGCGGCGGCGGCGTCTATCCGATTCCCGAGCTCTCGGCGCGCTCTGCGCTCGGCGCTCTGTCGCTGCCGGGCGATGCGGATGGAGTGGTGCGCCGCGCGCCCTTGCTGGTTGCGGCAGGCGGCGAGCTGAAGCCGGGGCTGGCGCTGGAGGCGACGAGGCTGGCGCGCGGCGCCTCGGCTTATCTGTTGGAGCCCAATCCGCAGCGGCTCGTCTCCGGCGAACTCTCCGTCGCGCTGCCGCGCGATGCGATGCTGCGTCTGGCGCCGTCGACGACGGGGATCGAGACCGTCGCGGCGGCGCAGGCGCTGGCGGGAAACGCGCTGTCGCTTAAGGGCGCCGTCGTCTTCGTCGGCGTCTCCGCTCCCGAGGGGGGCGGCCTGCGCGCAACCGCGGGCGACCCGCTGACGCCTTCGACGATCATCCAGGCGCAGGCGGCGCGGCAGATCGCGGCTGGTTTCGTTCCGCTTGAGACGCCGCCCGGCATCGCCTGGGCGCTTGGAGCGGCGCTCGGCGCGGGGCTCATTGCGCTCGCCGTCTTCACGCCGGCCCCCGTGGCCTTTGGGTTCGCCGCCGTCAGCCTGGCGACGCCGCTCGCCGCGTCGGTTTATGCGGCCTTCGGGCGCGGCTCGTCGATCCCGTCGAGATCGCTGCGCCTGCGCTGGCGGGCTTCGCGGTGGCGGCGGCGGTCGGGGCCGCGGCGGCGCGACGACGCGCGCGGGCGTTACGCGCCCGCTTCGAGCGTCACCTCGCTCCGCAGGTGATCGCCCGCATCATCGACAATCCGGACGCGCCGAAGCTCAGCGGCGAACGGCGCGAGATAACGGCTCTGTTCACCGACGTCGAAGGCTTCACCGCTATGGTGGGCCGCTCGGAACCCGAGGCGGTGGTCGCCGCGCTAGACGGATACTTCGAGGGCGTGACGCGCATCGTGCTCGCGCATGGCGGGGTGTTGGACAAGTTCGTCGGGGACGCCGCGCATGTGTTCTTCAATGCCCCGTTCGACCTCGCCGATCACGCAACCCAGGCGCTGGACTGCGCCATCGAAATCGTGCGCTGGACCGAAGGCTATCGGGCAGAGCCTGACCCTGCCGCGCTTGGCTTCGGCCGTACCCGCATCGGAATCGAGAGCGGCCCCGCGCTGGTCGGCGATGTCGGCGGTGGCGGCAAGCTCGACTATACCGCGCATGGCGACACGGTGAACGCCGCGGCCCGCCTGGAGCAAGCCAACAAGACGACGGCCTCCGCAATCTGTGTCGGGCCCGGCGCCGCGGCGAGGATCGCGCCTGAGCGGTTGCGCCCGATCGGTCGACTCGATCTCAGCGGCTTTCCCTCGGGTATGCCGACATTTTCGCCCTGGCCTGAAAAAGCAACGGCGGATTGGAGAGCGCGATATCTCGCAGCCTACGCCTTGCGCGACGCGGCGCCTGAGAAAGCCGCCGGGGCCTTCGCCGCGCTGGCGGCCGAAATCGGCGACGCCGTGTCGGGCAAGCTGGCCGTAGGCTAGAAAACCTCCGGCTTCGGGGCGAGCGCGGCGAGGTCCGGGCGCAAGAGGTCGGAGTCGCTGCATGTCTCCGCCTGTTCGAGGCGACGCGAGAGACTTTCCTTGCGACGCCGCGCACTGATTCGCCGATGTCGCGCAACAACGACAACCGATACGCTTTCGCATCGCCCGTAGTCGCGGCGCTGACGTGAGTGGCGCCGGCGGGCAGGCGAACGGTCGCTGCTGGATTTATTTTAACCCTAAACATTTTCGCTTGCAAAATGAAGGAATTTGGTCACCTTATGAGTAAGTCGCTAGGACGTCTGACGGCCAAGGCGAATAACTGCGCCGGCGCGCGGCTTCGCCATTGTGGGAGGGGTTTCATGAGGCTCGAGCGTTTGGTCTCCTCGCACAATTGGTTTCGTCTCTCGCGCTGGCGTCGACGGTTTCGGCGGCGGAAAAGCCGGTCTTCGGTCTGGTTATGTCGTTCAGCGGCTGGTTCCAGCCGATCGACGCGGACACGATAGCAGGCGCGAAGCTGGCCGTGGACGAGATCAACGCCGCCGGCGGCGTTCTCGGTCAGCCGATTGAGGTCGTCCAATTCGACAACAAGTCCGAGCCGGCGCTCGGGGCGGACGGCGCGCTTGAAGTCATCCAAAAAGGCGCGAAGGCGATCCTGTTTCCCTCGGATTTCGACTTTGGCGCGCCCGGCGCCTATGTCGCGCAGCAGAACCATGTCATCGCGTTTTCCGCGGCGTCCGATCCGAAGTTCGGCGTGCAAGGCGTGGGGCCGCTCGCTTATTCCCTTTCCAACGCCTCGCAGGCGCAAGGCGGTCTGATGGCCGAATGGGCGTATAAGACCAAAGGATGGAAGAGCGCATATGTGCTGATCGACAACACGATTTCCTACACGAAGTCGTCTGTGCGGCAGTTTCGCAACCCGCTTCAAGGAACTCGCCGGGACCGCCGCAGTGCTGGGCCAGGACACATTCCTCAACAACGATCCTTCGATCGCGGCGCAGGTGACCCGATCACCAGCCTGCCAAAGAAGCCCGATCTCGTATTCCTCTGCTCCTATGCGCCGGGAGGGCCGAGCGCCATTCGCCAACTGCGCGCGGCCGGCGTGGAGGCACCCATACTCACCGGCGAATCCATGGACGGCGACTTCTGGATCGGCAGCGTGCCGCACCTGTCGAACTTCTACGTCGTCAACTACGGCTCCAAATATGGAGACGACCCCAACCCTGACGTCAACGCCTTCTTCAAGCGCTTCGAGGCGAAGTTCGGGCGCAAAGCGGATGTTTCCTACGGCTTGCGCGGCTACTCGGCCGTCCAGGCCTGGGCGAAGGCGGCGAACAAGGCAGGTTCGCTCGACGGCGACAAAGTCGCCGCCGTCCTTGACACATTCAACAAGACGCCGCTTGTCATCGGTCCGACGACCTGGACCTCGACGCTGCACATCGCAACGGATCGTCCAATGACGATCATTGGCGTGACGGACGGCAAGTTCAAAGCGGAAGGCCGCTACTCGGTCGAGAAGTTCCCGCCTTTCTGAAGCGGTGAAGGATGGCGCTGAAGACGCAGGGCGTGTCCGTTCGCTTCGGCGGGCTCGCCGCCATTGAGGACGTTCGCCTCAGTCTCGATAGGGGCGAAATCCTTGGGCTCATCGGGCCCAACGGGGCCGGCAAGACGACACTCGTCAATGTGCTATCGGGCTTTCAGGCTCCTTCTATCGGCGCGGTGCATCTGGACGAGCGCGATCTGACGCGGGCGCCGCCGGACGCCTTTGCGCGCGCCGGCGTGGGGCGGACCTTCCAGGCCGCGCGGCTGTTCCGCAATCTCAGCGTCTCGGAGAATGTCGAGGTCAGCCTCGTCTCCAAGGGCGCGTCGCGCGCCGCGGCGCGCGCGGCGGCGATATCCCTGCTCGCGGAAGTCTCGCTCGCGGAGCGCGCTCGCGTTTCGGCGGGCGCGTTGAGCTACGGCGAGGAGCGTCGCGTCGGCGTCGCTCGCGCGCTGGCGCTTTCCCCTTCCTATCCTGCTGCTCGACGAACCCGCCGCCGGGCTGTCGCCGCCGGAAGCCGAGGCCCTCGGTCGCGACATTGCCGCGATCCGCGACCGGCATCGGCTGCGGCGTGCTTGTCATCGAGCACAACATGGCGCTCGTGCTGGCTCTTTGCGACCGCATTCACGTGCTCGGCGGAGGCCGCACGATTGCAGTCGGCTCGCCTGAGGAAATTCAGCGCCAATGCGGCGGTTCGCCGGCGCCTATCTCGGACCCGCCCCCGCATGATGGCCGCCGCTTCGCCGCGATCGTGTGCTCGATGCGCGCGCGGCTCGTCGTGCGCTACGGCGCCGTGGTCGCCGTCGCGAGCGTCAGCCTCGACGTGCGCCCCGGAGAAGTCGTCGCCATCGTCGGCCCCAACGGCGCCGGCAAGACCTCGCTGCTCTCGGCGATCGCCGGCCTGGTTCGACTCGAAAGCGGCGAGGTGCGGCTCGGCGGCCGCTCGACCGCGCGCGTCCCCGTCAGCGACGTCGTGCGACTTGGCGCCGCCCTGACGCCGGAAGGCCGCAACATCTTCGCCACGCTCACCGTGGCCGAGAACCTGAAGCTTGGCGCGACCGTCCGGACGCGACGCGGAAGTGGAAGCCGACATCGAGGCGGCCTTCCGGATTTTCCCGTTCTTGGCGAACGCCGTCATCAACCGGCGGGCCTGCTGTCGGGCGGCGAGCAGCAGATGCTGGCGATCGCGCGCGCGCTCATGTCGCGGCCTCGCCTGCTGATGCTCGATGAGCCGTCTCTCGGGCTTGCCCCGATGATTGTGGATCAGGTCTACGAAAAGCTGCGCGAAATTCGCGAGCGCGGCGTATCGATTCTCGTAGTGGAGCAGAATCCGCGCGCGCTTTCTCCGTCGCCGACCGCGCCCACGTGATGAGCCATGGCCGGTTCACGCTGTCGGGCAGCCCCGCCGAACTCGGCGAGCATGGCGCGTTCGAGGGCGCTTATTTTGGCGTGAAGCTGGCGTCGGGGACGGTCGGCTGATGGAGAGGGCTGCGCAAATCGTCGTAGACGCCGCAAGCGCGGGAGGTCTCTATTCGCTGACCGCGCTTGGCATCGGCCTGATCTTCGGCGTGATGCGGCTCGTCAATTTCGCGCACGCCGATTTCATCACGGCCGCCGGATACGCGATCCTTCTCACCTTCACACAGTCGGCCTTCGTCGCCGTGCTGGGGGCGGGGCTGGTCGCCGTCGTGCTGGCGCTGGCGGTTGAGCGGGTCGCATTTCGTCCATTGCGCGGCGCCGATCCGGCGACGCTGCTTATCTCCTCTTTCGCGGTCAGCTTCTTTTTGCAGAAGACGACGATCATGCTGATCGGCTCGCGGCCGAAGGGCGTCGATTTCCTTCCCGGTCTCGCCGAACAGTGGACGGTCGCAGGCGTGCGGCTGCAGCTGCTGCCGCTAGTCACGATCGCAAGCAGCCTCGCGTTGGTGACCGGCGTTGGTTGGTTCCTCGGCGCCACGCGGCTCGGGCTGGAGATGCGCGCCGCGGCGGAGAACTTCCGTATGGCCGAGGTGCTTGGCGTTCGCGCCAATCGCGTGATCGCGGCGGCGTTTGCAATCAGCGCCCTGCTGGCCGCCGCTGTCGCCTGCATGTACACAGCCCAGACCGGCCTCGTGCAGCCGCGCATGGGACTGCAACTCGTCGTCATCGCCTTCGTGGGCACGGTGATTGGCGGGTTGGGTAACCTCTCCGGCGCGGCGCTGGGCGGCTTTTTGGTCGGCGCCGGGACGAGCCTGTTTCAGGCGCTCCTGCCCGAAGACTTGCGTGTGTTTCGCGAGGCCTTCGTCTTTGTGCTGGTCGCGCTCGTGCTGCTGTTCCGGCCGCAGGGCCTGTTTCCTTCACGAAGCCTGAAGGAGCGGGTCTGATGGCCCGTCTCGCGCCGTTGCTCGTTCTCCTCGCTATCGTCGCCCTCGTGGCGCTCGCCGGCGATCTCGCGCCGATCGTGATGCAACGGCGCATCACGCAGGCGCTCATCATGGTGACCGCCGTGGTGGGGCTCTACGTATTCGTCGGCAATTCGGGCGTGCTGTCGTTCGGCAATGTCGGCTTCATGGCGATCGGCGCCTACACGTCCGCGCTGCTGACGATGGCGACGGGCGCCAAGCATGTATTCCTGCCGGATCTGCCGGCGTGGCTCGCCCAGAGCCATTGGCCAGCCTTCGCCGGCGCGCCGGCCGGCGGCGCGCTCGCGGCGGCGGTCGCGGGGCTTGTCGGCTGGCCGCTGATGCGGCTCTCGGGCATCTCTGCGGGCATCGCGACTTTTTCGCTGCTCGTCGTCGTTTATGTCGTCATCGGCAACTGGACTTCGGTCACGGGCGGACAGAATTCGCTGATGGGCTTGCCGAGCTATGTCGGCCCTCGGGCCGCCGGCGCCTGGGCCGCGGCCGCGGTTCTCATCGCCTTCGCGCATCAGGAATTGCGCAGCGGACTCCTGTTGCGCGCCTCGCGGGAGGACGAGACGGCGGCTCTCGCGTGCGGCGTCGTCGTCGTGCGCGCGCGCTGGGTCGCCTTCGTCATCAGCGCCTTTCTTTCCGGCGCGGCGGGAGCCTTGTTCGCGCACTTCCTCGGCGCGCTGAGGGTCGAAACCTATTATCTCGATCTGACCTTTCTCGTCATCGCAATGCTCGTCATCGGCGGTTCCGGCAGCCTGACCGGGGCCGTCGCGGGCGCCCTTTCGATTTCGCTGCTGAGCGAACTCATGCGACAGGCGGAAATCGGCGCGACGCTAGGCGGCTTTCGCCTCGCGGCGCCTGCCGGGCTCGGCGACAGTCTTCTGGCGCTCCTGATGCTTGCGATCATCCTTTTCCGCCCCAGGGGCATTCTCGGCGGCCGGGAGATCGACGTATTCTGGCGAGCGCGCGCCCGCTCGCCCAAACCTCACGAGGAGCTAGCCGATGTCTGAAGCCCCGCCTCCCGTCGTCGATGCAGACAATGTCAGCGAAGTCGCCCCCGGCGTTTTCGTCATCGGCGATCGCCGCACGCCCCTGGTTCCCAACATTGGAATTGTGCTCGGCGGCGAGCGCGCCCTCGTCGTCGACACTGGCATGGGGCCGCGGAACGGCGAGGCCGTTCTTGAAGCCGCTCGAAAACTTGCGGGCTCGCGCAAGCTCGTGCTGACGCTGACCCATTTCCACCCCGAGCACGGCTTCGGCGCGCAGGCGTTCAAGGGCGTGGCGCATATCTTCTACAACGCTGCGCAGCGCGACGAGCTGAGCGCCAAGGGCGGAGCCTATCTTGAAATGTTCCGCACGTTCGGGCCCGCCGTCGCGGCGGCTCTGGAAGGGACCAGGTTGGTCGAACCTGACGAAGTCTATGAGGGCGCGACGGCGAGGCTGGATCTTGGCGGCCGGGTCGTCGAGTTTCGCGCGACCGGCAAGGCGCATACCAAGGGCGATCAGACGATTCATGTGTCGGACGCGAACGTCGTGTTCGTCGGCGATCTCGCCGAGGAGCGCATGTTCCCGATCTTCCCGTATTTTCCGCCGGACGACGCCGACATCGACGCCGCCAATTGGACGAGCGCGCTCGCCCGGCTCATCGCCGAGCGCCCAGGAATTGTCGTGCCCGGACACGGCTCCGTAGGCGGCGTCGAAATCCTCGCCGGCGTGCGCGACTACATGACCGACCTCGGCGCACGCGTCTTGGAACGCCGGCGCGCGGGCGAAGCCGCCGACGCGATCGTCGCCTCGCTCAAGGACGACGTTCGCGCCTTGCACGCGGACTGGGACGCGCCGGAATGGATTGATTTCGCCATCCGCTATTTCGCGGCGCAGAACTGAGAGCGACGGCGATGCGGCGCGCGCTGATCGCGATGCACTATCAGAACGATATCTGCGATCCTTCCGGCCGCATACCCTTCGCGCGGGGCGAAAGCGCGGACGCGATGCAGCGGTTTCTCGACCTCAGCCGGGGGGCTCTGGGCAAGTCGCGCGCGCGCGGCGATCTGATCGTCCATGTTCATATCGTTTTCGCGCCCGACTACTCCGACCTGCCGCGCAATTGCCGGCTGTTCCTGGCGACAGAGGCTCTTGGCGCAGTCAAAGCTGGCAGCTGGGGCGCATCGGCGGCCGAAGGTTTCGAGCCCGCGCCCGGCGATCTCGCCTTGCTTCATCGCGCGAATAGCGCGTTCTATCAGACAGGCCTCGAACAAACGCTACGCGCTCAGAACGTCGGCGCGCTCGCCGTGATGGGTCTTGCGACCCAGTATTCCGTAGAGCATACCGTGCGTGACGCCGCGGACCGTGGGTTCAGGGTCACGCTGCTGAGAGACTGCTGCGCATCGGCAAACGCGAACGCCGCCGCCGCAAGCCTCGAAGCCATGGCGATGCTGGCGGAGGTCGCCGACGCCGAGGCCTGGCTGGCGGAATGAACGCCAAACAGAGCGCGGCAGGTCGCAAATCGGCTCGATAGTCGGACGCGGCGGATCGCGCCTCACCTTATTTTGCGTTGCCCGAACGTCGGCTGCACTTCGGGGATCGGCGGCATCTGCCAGGTTCCGGTGATGGGAATGCCAGTCTCGCGGTTGATCAGCACTTCGATGACGGTCGGCGTCGAGGAGCGGATCGCCTCGCCATAGGCGTCGCCGAACTGGTCGGGATGCTCGATGCGAATGCCGCGTCCACCCATGGCGTCGGCCATCTTGGCGAAGTCGGGATTCCAAAGCTTGCCGGTGCGCTCGTTGACGAAGCTCGTCCCAAGCTCGCGGCCGTCGTGATAGGCGCGCTGCAAGTCGCGGATGGTGCCGATGGCGTAATTGTTGTGCAGCACCCAGACGGCGGGCAAATTGTATTCGACCGCGGTCGCCACCACATGCGGCATCATCGAGAAGCCGCCGTCGCCGCAAATCGTCACGCATGGCGAATTGGGCCGCGCGAGTTGCGCGCCGAGCACACCGGCAATGCCGAAGCCCATCGCCGCAAAGCCGCCGGCCGTCATATGGTTGCCGGGAACCTTCGTCTTCCAGTACTGCTCCGACCAGACCTGACAATTGCCGACGTCGTCGACCATGACGGTATCGGCAGGCGAAATGCGGTTCATGTCCGCCATCAGGCGCCGCGGTTCGATGGGCACGTCGTTGGCGCGCTCGAACGGCTCGCAAAAATTGCGCCAGTCCATGCGCCAGCCCTCGATCTCGCGCCGCCACGCGTCTCCATACAGGTGGCGCGCGCCTTTGGCCCGCGCAATGCGCGCCGCCTGGGCCAGGAACGCCTTGGCGTCGCCGACCATGCCGATCTCGACGGGCAGGTTGCGGCCGATCTCCTCGGGGTCGATGTCGACCTGGATGAGTTTGGTCGGCGGCACGTTGTAGACGTAGCCCTTGAGCCACGATCCGGTGTGAAGGTCATTGAAGCGCGCGCCGATGGCCAGGATCACGTCCGCGTTGCGCGCCGCCTCAGTCGCGGGGAATTCGCCCCATACGCCGGCGACGCCGAGATGCAGGCGGTGATCGAAGGGCAATGCGCCCTTGCCCATGAAGGAAGTGTAGACGGGGATATCGAGTTGCTCGGCCAGCGCCCTGAGTTCGTCGAAGGCGCGGCTCACCCGCACGCCCCCGCCCGCAAGGATAAGCGGTCTCTGCGCGCTGGTGAGAAGGTTGAGCGCTCGCTCGACCGTCTCGTCGGCCACCGTCGTGCGCCAGTTCAGCGGTTGCCCGTGCGCGGCCGGGTCCGGCGTCGTGACCGGCGCCGTGCGCATGTAGAGATCGTAGGGCATGTCGAAATGCACCGGGCCCGGGCGCCCGGTGCGCATCATCGAGAAGGCGTCCGGCAAAGCCTTGACGAGATCCTCGACCTTGCGAATGCGCCAGGATTTCTTGACGATCGGGGTGAACATCGCCGACATGTCGCCGTGATAGCGATAGTCGTCCTGCAGCGCGCCTGTATCCAATTGGTTGGTCGGAACGTTGCCGGTGAGAACGAAGAACGCAGAATTGTCATAGTAGGCGTTGGCGACCGAAATCATCAAATTCATCGGTCCCGGTCCCGTCGAGGCGTAGACCGCAAGAGGCTGTCCGGTGAGACGATAGTAAACGTCCGCCATGAACCCCGCAGATTGTTCGATGCGCGGCGAAATATGTTTTATGCGATCGGTGACTTTGTAGACGCCGTCGAGCAGTCCGATCGCGCCGTGACCTGCATAGCCCAGAATGTAGGGCACGCGCTCCTTGACCAGATATTCCGCGATGATATCCGTGCCCCGCATCTCGTTGCTGCCGCTGAGCGGCCGCGAAGACGCAAAGCTCGTCGCGCCATTGCCATAGGACGAAGGACTGTTGTAACTCGAATAGGACGGCGAGCGTGACGACAAGCTCTCGTAAGCGCGCGTCTCGGCCATGGCCCCCTCCCATATGCGCGCCAGACCAACAATTGCCGGCTGGCGCCTGGTTTTCGATCCCATGATACCGGAATCCGGTTTTTGGACAAGTCAAGGCAGCGAACGGTTGGTCGCGCCGCCGGCGGCGGCGGGCTTGGGCAGGCCCTTTGCCGGGCAACCGCGGGGTTGTCGCTCATCAATACGCGCGTCGTCCCCAGGGCGCGCTGGACTAACGAGGCTAGAATTCGTCGCACAGAAGACGCGATTGGTGGCGACCGCAAGCCGGCGATCATACGCAAATTGTTCGTGAACATCTTTTTCGTAACGGCGACCTCAGCCACGGGTGCGCCATGCAGTGAGAGCGACCGACTGACTTTGAAGCTCAACTATCCGATGCATTTCGACCGATCACGGCGCGCGGCCATCAATAAGGGAAGGGTCTCTGAAAGCGCTAACCCTGCCGAACTCCCCGCGTCCCATGCGGGGCGTCGTGGAAAATAGAGCGGCCGCACATTGCAGGGCCATATCATCAATGGGAGTCAGTCGAGGAGTTTGTGGCGGAGGCCTCGGCGAAGGTTTTATCGGTGGGCGCCCGCCTTGCTGCGATCGTGCCTCAGTGGGTGTACCCTGCCTCCCTTCTGATACGCTTCATCGCCTCGCTTGGATCAACTTCTTCAAGGTCCATCTTGCCGTCCGTGTGCCGGACGGTGATCTTGACGTTCTGTGACAGATCAAACCCTTGCAAATTGATGATCTGACCGTCCGAACCAATGATCGTAAACATGCGGTATGCGCCTGTTCCCGATGTGGTCCTGCGCGGATCTGGATCGTACATTTGATCTATCACCATGGCCATGGGGCACTCTTGCGAGAGTTCGTCGGGTTTGCACGTTACCGCCCTTTTCTTGGCGGCTCCGTCCATTAACCTTATGAGGTCGTGGTAGTCGCGTTCCCTTTTATTCTCGTTCCTTATTCTATTGTATTCGTCAATTGTGACCGTCTTTCCGAAGTAACCGCCAAGTTTTTTCAAGATCCATTCCATGGCAACCTCCTCGTGCTTCCAGTCGTACTAAATCCGCATCGAATTGGCGCTGCGCCGTCAGACCAGGAGCTCTGCGTAGTGCTCCTGGGTCCGCCACTCGAAGCGAAACAGGGAGGTCGGCGCAGGGAAGCCTCTCAGCTTTCGCTCGCCGAGCGAAACGAACTGAAAGGAGTTTTCCTCGCACAACGCGAGCACAGAGTTTGAAACAACGACGCCGTTCGCTTCGGCTTCGCTGCACAGCCGGGACGCCAGTTGCACGGTTGCGCCGAATAGGTCTTGCCGATGTTCGACCGGCTCTCCAGCGTCGACGCCAATTCGAACGCTCAGGGGCTCGGAGGCTTCGACGTTGAAGGCGGCGACACGCTTCTGTATTTCGGCGCTGGCGCGGACGGCGTTCGTGACGTCCTCAAAAGAGGCCATGATCCCGTCGCCGGTATGCTTGACCTCGCGGCCATCAAAAAGGCTGAGAGCGCGGCGGACCAAGGCGTCGTGCACCTGGACTAGCTCCAGAGCTGCGGCGTCGCCGAGGCGCGCGGTCATTTCGGTTGAGCCAACGATGTCTGTGAACAAGACCGCGCGCAACCCGGCGCCAACGGGTGGCGCAGAGTTTTTCGATGTTGGTTTCGGATCAGAGACACGCCCCAGGAACGCCTCGACAGCCTCAATATCGACCGGGATGATGGCGTTGGCGACGTTGCCGTGCGCTTCGCGATGGACTTGATCGGCGGTGGCCGCGTCCGGCGCATCGACAAGGCAAAACGCGGTATGGCGCCGACTGTCGAACCAATAGGCCATGACGTTCACTCCGTACTGGTCCTGGATATCGAGATCCTTGCGGTGCGCGCTGGCGACCTCCTCCACCGTCAATCCAGTCATGTCGTGGCGATCCATGAAGATCGGCATCTCGTTCTCTCCACCAAAAATGAGAAATGATCAGGGCGGACCATCCCGCTCCGTGGCCGGTCGAATGTTCTGATTGACCCGGAACCGGTTGTCGGGGTCATAGTGTCGCTTGATTTCGGCCAGCCGTCGGTAGTTCGCGCCATAGGCGCTCTCGACCTTGTCGGAACCGTCTCCAGGCATGAAGTTCACATAGACGCTGCCGGATGCGAAGGGCGCGACCGCGTCGGATAGCCCACGCGCCCAACCAATGCAGGCGGCGTCATGGTCACTGTCGCGCCAACGGGTATGCGCGTTCATGACGAAATGAGGTTTGCGGTTCTGCCAGGCTGTGGCCTCCGGCCTGATGCGAGCCATGGCCCCGCCTAGGTGGGCAATGAACACTTCGCATTCGGGTGAAGGAAGCGCGCGGACGGCGGCGATGATCTTCTCGATCGCGGCGGTCGGAAGGTCGTCGAAATCATGGCTCTTCCAGTAGTTGCGGGCGCCAGGGGTGAGCAGAGGATCGAATGCGGTCTGCCATCCCGCGAACGGATGAGGAGAAATCACGTCGACAATCGGTTTGCCGAGCGCGCGGAGCGCTCGCGTCGCCTTCTCGCCTTCGGTCAGCTCACCGCTGTAGCAAGCGGCGAAGATCAGCACCTCCCGGCCATGCCATTCGACGGGCAGGAAAGGCAGCGGCGGCGCCTTGCGCATCACCGCCCAGATCGTCAGTTCGTCAGGCGCCTCCAGAGCAAGACGGCGAAACTCCGGCAGAAGGCTCGCGGCCGCGTCGATCGGATGCATGACAAGCCCTGACAGGACCTCTGGTCCAAGGGGATGAAGCTTGAACTCGAATGACGTCACGACGCCGAAGTTGCCGCCTCCGCCGCGCAACGCCCAGAACAGGTCTGGATGCTCGGCCTCGCTGGCGCGGCGGAATTCGCCCTCAGCCGTGATCACGTCTGCGGAGACGAGATTGTCGACAGTCAGCCCGAATTTGCGGGTCGTCCAGCCGAATCCGCCGCCCAGAGTGAGCCCTGCCACTCCAGTCGTTGAATTGATTCCGAGGGGCGTCACGAGCCCGAACGCCTGCGCCTCGCGGTCGAAGTCGCTGAGGATCGCGCCCGGCTGAACATGAGCGGTGCGGGACGTCGGGTCGATGCGCACCGACCTCATGAGCGAAAGGTCGATCAGCAGACCGTCGTCGCAGACAGCGTTTCCTGCGATATTGTGACCGCCGCTGCGTATGGCGACGAGCAGGTTCTCGTCCCGGGCGAACTTGAGCGCCTGGATCACGTCGGCTGCGCCAAGGCACCGCGCGACAATGGCCGGGTGGCGGTCGATTGTCGCGTTCCAGATCGTTCGAGCGGCGTCGTACCCTTCCTCGCCGGGCAGGGCCACAACGCCGCGCAATTTTGCGCGCAGGGCCGTGACGGCCTCCATTGGCAGAGTACGGGTCGCTTCGAGCGTGCGGATGGTCAATTCATTCATGTCCGCCTCCATTTAGCGCCCGATCCGACCTGTGGACCGGGCCGATCCCTGGCTGCGAGATGAAGCCGGGGGAGGGCGAACTCTTCGCATCGACGGCCTTTCTGCGGCCAGTTCACGAATTGAATTGGATGCGGTACAGCTTATGTACTCGGCATCAACATGGAAGAATGGAGCCGGCAATGACCGACACGACTTATGGCCAGTTTTGTCCGGTGGCGATGGCGGCGGAAGTCCTTGGCGCTCGGTGGACGCTTGTGCTCCTGCGCGAACTTGTTTCCGGATCAACGCGGTTCAATGACCTGAGGCGCGGCCTCCCTCGGATGTCGCCTGCTCTTCTTTCGAAACGCCTGAAGGAGTTGGAGGTCGCGGGGCTAATCGAACGCTCGCCTGTCGCAAGGGAGCCGGGCCTGTTCGAGTATCGTCTTACCGAGGCGGGCCGGGCCTTAAAGCCCGTGATCGAGGCGATTGGCTGCTGGGGCCATAACTGGATAGATAGCGAAGCGTCGCTTGATAACTTGGACGTAAGTCTGCTGATGTGGGATATGCGACGCAACATCGACCCAGCGCCGATGCCCCGCGCCCGAAATACAGTCCAAGTCATTTTCAAAGATCTCCCAGGAGCGCGCAGGAACTGGTGGCTGGTCATTGACCCTGGAAAGGATGTCGACTTGTGCTCGGTCGATCCTGGGTTTGATGTTGACCTCTACTTGTCGACTGATCTGCGGACCATGACCGAGATATGGATGGGTCACACGTCGATATCACGAGCCAAGGAGCAGGACCGATTGCTCATCACAGGCGATAGGCAACTTGAGGCTGACCTCGGCCTTTGGTTGAAACTGAGCCCTTTCGCGCATGCGAAAATGCAAGTCGCATGAACTGTATTGCAGGGTCGAACACTGCGCGGCCAGCCGTTCAATCAGATCATTGACCCCGCCGCATGATCCGATAACTTCAGGCCACTGGAGATCGTCTCAGGCCAATTTCGACACCCGACGCGACGGCTCCCCTGTCAGCGCGGCGAGATCCTGAATACACTGTGGCTCTCGGGCGCCGCGCGGCGGCTGCGCCTGATCGATCCCTAGCGGCCGAAAATGATGGATTTCGGCTTGTTGACTGCGGCGCGGCGCGCCGAAGGCCTGTCTGCGGCCGACTACGTTGACGCTTCGATCCGTCGCGCTGAGTTTGCGCCTGGATGGAAACGGCCTTCGCCCGTTTGGACCTCATCGTCTCGCCGGCCACAGCGACTCCCGCCTTCGAGAAAGCCCATGACGTCCCGCAGGGCTCCGGCCTGTCGATCTGGACGGAATGGGCGGGCTTCAGCTTTCCCGTCAATCTCAGCCAGCAGCCGGCTTGCGTGACGCCATTTGGCCTAACTGCGGGCCGACGCCCGTTCGGCCTGCAATTCGTCGGGCCTCGCGGCGCAGACGATCGCGTTCTCGAACTGGCGAAGGCTTGCGTCGAAATCGCGCAATAATTGGCGGCCTGCCGATCGGCTCTCTGCTCATCGCGCTCCATTTGTTTGAGCTCGCGGGTGGCGATGCCCTTGAAGCCCCGCCACCTTGAAATGCGCCCGCCGCGTGGAGGGCCATGACCTATGTGCGATCGATCCTCGCAGCGCGCTGAACATTAGACCGAACGCGCTTGTGCGCGGCAGGCCGAATTGTCACTCCGCCTCATTGTGATATCTCTTTGCCGCAGCGAAATTCGGAGGAAGGATGCACGGGCCTCTCCGCCGTCACATCTCGGCGCGCTCTGGTGGGGGCTTCGCGGCCAGCCTGGGCCGCCGACCTTCCAGTTCGCGCAACGCTCGCCCCGAAGGGCGCATATTCCGGAAGGCCTGCTCCATGAGCGTGGAAACCGAGCTGGAGACCGTCCGGCGTGACCTCGCCGAGGTCCGCGCCGAGCTGGCGGCGGCGCGCCGCGAGCAGGCGGCGAGCGCCGAGGTGCTCAAAGTGATCGGCCGCGGCGAATTCGACCTCGACGCGCTGGTCGGCGAACTCGTCGACTCCGTGCGCCGCCTGTGCCAAGCCTCTGTCGCCACGATCAGCCTCGTCGACGGCGAATTCCTGCGCTTCCACTCCGTCTCTGGCGGAAATCCTGCGTTCGAGGCGTTCCTGCGCGATCATCCTTTTTCCGTTGCGGCTCCCGACCCGACTAGCAACTCCGGACGCATCCTGCTGACGGGCGCTGCGTCCTATATCAGGGACATTGCCGAGGAGCCCGGATTTGATTTCGGCGAGGGGCCTAGGCTGGGCAATATCCGCTGCCTGCTCGGCGCGCCGCTGTTGCGCGACGGCAAGGTGATCGGCGTGTTCCAGATCGGCGCGCCGGAACCGGATGCGCTGACCGCCGGCCAGATCGAGCTGGTCCAAACTTTCGCCGACCATGCGGTGGTCGCCATCGAAAACGCCCGCCTTCTACACGAAGTGCGGGCGCGTACACGCGATCTCGAAGAAGCCCTCGCCCAGCAGACGGCGACGGCGGAGGTGTTGAAAGTCATCAGCCGTTCGCCGACCGACCTTCAGCCCGTGCTCGATGTTATCGTCGAAACGGCGCGCCTTCTGTGTCGGGGCTCGATCGCCTCGATCAGCCTCATCGAGGGCGACGTCCTGCGCTTCCGCGGCCTTTCCGGCGGCAATCCCGCCTTCAAGGCGTTCCGGAGGGCCCATTCATTTCCCGTCTCCGCCCCGGATCCCGCCAACAACGCCGGCCGCGTGTTGCTGACGGGAGCGGCCTCCTACATAAAGGACGTGGCCTCGGAGCCTGGCTACGATTTCGGCGAGGGGCCGAAGCTCGGAAACTTTCGCAGCCTGCTTGGCGTCCCGCTGCTGCGCGACGGCAAGATGATTGGCGTGTTCCAGATCGGCGCGCCCGAGCCCGATGCGCTGACGCCGCGCCAGATCGAACTCGTCCAGAGCTTCGCGGATCAGGCCGTCATCGCCATCGAGAACGCGCGGCTGTTCAACGAAACGCAGGAGGCCCTCAAACAGCAGACCGCAACCGCCGACGTGCTGAAGGCGATCAGCCGGTCCGTGTTCGATCCGCAGACGGTGCTGGAGGCGCTCATCGACTCGGCTGTGTCGCTGAGCGGATCGACGAACGGCGGTATCTGGCAATACGAAGACGGCGCCATGCGGGCCCGCGCTTTCGCGCGGGGGGAGGGTCGCGTCGATTTCATCGCCTACATGCAGGCCCATCCGCAGCGGCCTGGCCGCGGGTCGACCGTCGCGCGCGTTGCCCTCACGGGCGAAGTGCAAAACATCGCGGACGTGCGCGAGGACCCCGAAATTCTTGTCGGTGTGCGCAGAAGCGTGCAGACCCACGCTACGCTCGGCGTGCCCATGAAGCGCGGCGATGAGCTTGTTGGCGCGATCGTTATGTCCAAACCCGAGGCCGGCGCGTATCCCGAGCGGATCGTCGAGCTCGTCAAGACCTTCGCCGATCAGGCGGTGATCGCGATCGAGAACGCGCGACTGTTCGAGGAGGTGAAAGCGAAGACGCGCGACCTCGAGGAGGCGCTCGCGCAGCAAACGGCGACCGCAGACGTGCTGAAAATGATCAGCCGTTCGGTTTTCGATCTGCAAATCGTGCTTGATACGCTGCTGCGGTCGGCCAGTCGACCTGTCGGGGCGATCGACGGCATGTCTTTCATGAGAGCGGGACGACGCCTTCGCGTTCAGGCCTTCGACGGCGGCAGACGCGAACCCGTTTCGTCGAGATCACTGAAAGAAACGGCGCATCAAGGCAGGTCGCCGCTCGGTGTCTGACGCGTGATGCTAGACAGGGCAAGCGCAGAATGTCGCCGGACTTCGGGAGGATCCCGAGTGGGATCCCGATTTGAGCAAGACCATCCGTCAATTCGTGCGCTGCTCGGCGTGCCGTTGAAGCGCGGCGACGATTTGATCGGCGTCATCGTGCTCGCGCGGCCGGAGCCCGGCGCTACGACGCACGACAAGTCGAACTCGTCAAGACTTTCGCCGATCAGGCCGTGATTGCAATCGAGAATTCGCGGCTATTCGAGGAGGTGCAGGCGAGGACGCGAGACCTCGAAGAGGCGCTCGCCCTCCAGACGGCCACGGCCGATGTGCTGAAAATCATCAGCCGCTCCGTCTCCGACGCCGCGCCCGTGTTCGAGGCGATCCTGGAATCCTGCCAGCGCCTGTTCGGGCTGGAGGCCTCCGCCATCTATCTCGTCGATGGCGACATGGCGAAAGGCGTGGCGCGGCGCGGCTGGAGCTATGGCGACTGGGGCGCCGACGTCATGCCGCTCGCGGGCAGCACCACCGGCCTCGCCATCGCGGAGCGCCGCCCGGTGCATTTTCCCGATCTCGCCGACAAGCCGGACCTGCCGGAACGGTTCAAGATCAAGGTTCGGGAGACGGGCGGCATGTCCGTGCTCTATGCGCCGATGCTGGTGGAGGCGGGGGGCGTCGGCTCGATCGTCGTCTCGCGCAAGCCGGCGCGGCCCTTCTCCGATAAGGAGATCGCGCTGCTGCAAAGCTTCGCGGACCAGGCCGCCATCGCGATCCAGAACGCGCGGCTGTTTGAGGAGGTGCAGGCGAGGACACGCGACCTCGAAGAGGCGCTCGCGCAGCAGACGGCTACCGCAAACGCCCTTCAGATCATCAGCCGTTCGGCGTTCGGCCTGCACGAAGTCATGCAGACGCTGATCGATTCCGCCGTCGCCCTCTGCGCCGACGACGGCGTGGTTTATCTGCGCAAGGGCGACATATTCCTGGCCGAAGCCGCCCACGACTCGGACGAGGAAAAAATCAGGGCGCGCAACCGGACGCCGCGCGCCATCGGCCGGGACAGCATCACCGGCCGCGTCGCGATGACGGGAGAGGTGCAGTTCATTCCGGACAACGAAGCCGATCCGGACTTCAAGATCCCGCAGGATCTGCGTCTGAAAGGGATTCGCTCGCTGGTCGGCGTGCCCCTGCTGCGCGACGGCGAGGTGACTGGCGTGTTCGTTCTGGGCAAGAAGCAGACCGGGGCCTTCGGGCGGCGCGCGGTCGAAGTCGTCAAGACGTTCGCCGATCAGGCTGTCATCGTGATCGAGAATGTGCGTCTGTTCGACGAGGTGCAAGCGAAAACGCGCGATCTCGAAGAGTCGCTCGCCCAGCAGACGGCGACCGCCGACGTGCTGAAGGTCATAAGCAGCTCGGCCTTCGATCTGCAAAAGGTGCTCGACACTCTAACCGAATCCGCCCGCCGTCTTTGCGGCGCGAACTATGCGACAGTTCATATGCGTGACGGGCGCCTCATGAGATTGCGCGCCCATAGCGGTTGCTCGGACGAGTTCGTGGCCTATCTCGAGTTGAACTCCGATCGATCCGGAGACGGGTCGCGGCGGGCGAACGCATGTCGGCATGGCGGTCCGAACGGCGGCGCCCGTGGAGGTGCCCGACACCGACGCTTCCGACCACTTCCGGCTAGGCGAGGCGCCGCGGCTCGGCAACTTCCGTTCCATCGTCGGCGTGCCCCTGCGTCGCGACCGCGATGTCGAGGGCGTGTTCTCGCTTGCGCGACAGGCGACGGGAAGTTTCACGGCTCGTCAGATCGAGCTCCTCGAGACTTTCGCCGACCAGGCCGTCATCGCCGTCGAGAATTCACGGCTGTTCGCGGAGGTGCAGGCGAAAACTCGCGATCTCGAGGCCTCGCTCGCGCAGCAGACCGCGACCGCCGATGTCCTCAAAGTCATCAGCCGCTCCGCGTTCGACCTCGACGCGATCTTCCAAACGCTTGTCACGACGGCGGTCGATCTCTGCAAGGCTTCCTCGGGAACGCTTTGCGTGCGGGACGGCGACGTATTCCGCTATCGCGGAATGGCCGGCCCGGAAGCGAACGCGGAGCTCCAGCGTTATCTCACCGATCACCCGCTTGTCGTTCCGACGCGCAGCACGATCGCGGGTCGCGCCATCCTCTCGCGGCAAACCGAAAAGATCGCCGACGTGCTCGTCGAAGAGGACTATGCGGTTCCTTTCGCAGCCCATGGGAGTCCTGCGCGCTCGTTGCTCGGCGTCCCGCTCCTCAGCAAGTCGGGCGTGCAAGGCGCGATCGTAGTCGCACGCGCCGAGCCCGGCGATTTTCCGCCGCGCCATGTCGAAATCCTCCGAACGTTCGCGGACCAGGCAGTCATAGCCATCGAGAACGCGCGCCTCTTCGAGCAGGTGCAGGCGCGCACGCGGGAGCTTGAGCAATCGCTCGCCGACCTGCGCGGAGCGCAGCAGCGGTTGGTGCAGTCCGAAAAGCTCGCCTCCCTTGGTCAGCTCACCGCCGGCATCGCGCACGAGATCAAGAACCCGCTGAACTTCGTCAACAATTTCGCGGCTCTGTCGCGCGAGCTGTTCGCGGAGATGAAAGAGTCGCTCGCGACCGCTTCGCTCCCCGAGGACTCCCGCGCCGACGTTGAGGAATTGACGAGCATGCTCGACTCCAATCTCGAAAAGGTCGTCCATCACGGCAAGCGCGCGGACTCGATCGTCAAGAATATGCTGTTGCACTCGCGCGAAGGCTCGGGAGAACGTTCCCGCGTCAACGTCAATGCGATGGTCGAGGAGGCGCTCAATCTCGGCTATCATGGCGCGCGCGCCGAGAAGCCGGGCTTCAATGTGACGATCGAGAAATCGCTCGACAGCCAGGCCGGCGTGGCCGATCTCTACTTGCAGGAGATTACGCGCGTGCTGCTCAATCTCATCTCCAATGGTTTCTATGCGACCGCCAAACGCGTGCAGAGCGAAGGCGGCGACTATCAGCCGACGCTGATGGCCTCAACTCGCTCGCTGGGGGCGAATGTCGAAATCCGCATTCGCGACAATGGCACGGGCATCCCGTCGGAAGTGCGCGACAAGATGTTCAACCCATTCTTCACGACCAAGCCCGCCGGCGAAGGCACAGGCCTTGGCCTGTCGTTAAGTCACGACATCGTGGTCAAGCAGCACGGCGGATCGATCGAGGTCGACACGGCGCCGGGCGCTTTCACCGAGTTCGTCATCACCCTGCCGCGCGACGGAGCGAAATTATGAACGCGCTGATCCTGGTCGTCGACGACGAACCCGACGTCGCCGATCTGTTCCGGCAGCAATTCCGCCGCGACATCCGCGCCAACCGCTTCGCGCTCGATTTCGCGCTCTCGGGGGAAGAGGCGCTCAAAAAAGTGGGACAGGCGGACGAGGTCGAACTGATCCTTATCCTTTCCGACGTCAACATGCCCGGCATGAGCGGGCTGGACCTGCTACCGAGAGCGCGTGAGGCTCGCCCCGACGTGCCGGTTATCATGATCACGGCTTACGGCGACGACGAGACCCGACGGCGGGCGCAAGCGCGCGGCGCGGCGGGGCTGTTCACCAAGCCGATCGACTTTCCCGAACTCAAACGCGCCATCGACGGGCGCCTTGCGGAGGTCGGCGCATGACTGACACCATTTTGGTCGTCGACGACGAGCCCGATCTTGAAGATCTCGTGCGGCAAAGATTCCGCCGCCAGATTCGCGACGGCGCCTTCGCCTTCCATTTCGCGCGTGACGGCGTGGAGGCGCTCGAACAGGTGGCGGCGCATGACGAAATCACGCTCGTCGTCACCGACATCAATATGCCGCGCATGGACGGGCTCACGCTGATCGAGCGTCTGGCGACCGCCGAACGGCGGCTTTCCACAGTCATCGTCTCGGCCTATGGCGACATGGCCAACATCCGCACCGCGATGAACCGCGGCGCGTTCGACTTCCTGACCAAGCCCATTGACTTCGGCGACTTCGAGACCACCGTCGCCAAGACGCTCGCCCATGTCGCCGCTCTGCGCGAGGCGCGCGAGCGGCAGGCGGAGGCGGAGCGCGCGCAGGCCGCGCTCGCCCGCTATTTCTCGCCAAATCTCGCGCGCTCGCTCGCCGACGACGCGGCCGCGCTCTCAGGGAGACGCCGCGAGGTCGCGACGCTGTTCACCGACATCGCCAGCTTCACTGCGCTCGTCGAGACGCTCGACGCGGACGTCCTCACTGACCTGCTCGGCGAATATCTGACTGGCATGACGGAGATCGCTTTCGAGCGCGAGGGCACGGTCGCCAAGATCATCGGCGATGCGATCCACGTGCTGTTCGGCGCTCCGGCGGATCAACCCGATGCGGCGGCGCGCGCGATCGCCTGCGCTTTGGCGCTGGACGCCTGGGCGGAAGACTTCCGCCATCGTTGGCGGGAGAAGGGCGTACCCGTCGGACAAACGCGGATCGGCGTCCACGCAGGGCCTGCGGTCGTCGGCAATTTCGGCGGCGGCCGGCTGTTCGACTACACGGCCTATGGCGACACGATCAACGCCGCATCGCGCCTGGAGGCGGCCAACAAGACCTTCGGCACACGCATCTGTGTCAGCGCCGCGACGGTCCAGCGCGCCGGCGATTTCACGGGCCGGCCCATCGGGGATTTGGTGCTGCGAGGGCGCGTCGAGCCGATGCGCGCCTACGAACCGTTGCCGGCTCGTTCAGCGGACACGGAGGCCTATGCGCGGGCGTTCGAAAAGCTGGAGGCCAAGGACCCGACAGCGATCGCCGCCTTTGCGGCGCTGGTCGGCGAAAGGCCCGACGATCCACTTGCGCAGTATCATCTGCGGCGTCTCCTGAATGGCAACTCCGGGGTACGCCTTGATCTGACCTGAATCGGATTTCTCGGCGGCTAGGCGCGAGCCGCTATGGCTTCGACCTCCACCTTCCACTCGGAAAGCGCGAGGGCCGACACGACGAGCAAAGTGGAAGCGGGCTTGTGATCGCCGAGGAATTCCGCGCGCACCTTCGCGTAGGCGGCGTAATCGGCGCGGTCGGTGAGGAAAGCCGTGACTTTGACGATGTCCTTCACGCTCATCCCGGCTCCCGCCAGCACAGCGATCAGGTTCTTCCATGCCTGACGCGCCTGCGCGGAGAAATCCGGGTCGACGGCGCCCTCGCCGTCCGCGCCGATTTGGCCGGAGATGTACAGGGTCCGCTTCTCGTCGCGCACGACGACGCCCTGACTGTAGGAGAGGGTGGCGTCGCGCTCGGGATTGGTTGAAATCGTCTCATGCATGGGTTCGTCCCCTATCGGCTGGCGGAAAGAGATCGACGATCCCGCGATGGGCCGGATCATCGGCGTTGGCGAGATGGTCGAGGATCGTAAAATGAGTGGCGGCGTCGACGTTCATGAGAGAGGCCTCGCCCCCTCCCGCTCGCCAGGCTTTCGCGAAGTCTGTCGTCCAGCGCTTGAAGCCATCTGTTTCCTCTCCGCCAACCAGAGCGAGCAACGGCGGCAGGCGGTCCGCGTCCATTTTCTGGAGGCGCAGCAGCGGGCTCGCTTCCTCCGCCTCCTCGCGCGAGAGATGCAGGTCTGCGTTGATCGACGTCTGCAGCAGCGGGCGCAGATCGTAAACGCCGCTGACCCCCGCGAAACCGACGATCGGGCCGTCTCCGCGCAGCGCCTGGTCCAGCGCCAGCATCGCGGCGAGCTGCGCGCCGGCGGAGTGACCCGCGACGACGACTTGGCGCGGCGCGAGCCGCTCGAGCATGAAGGCGAAGGCGCGACGAATCTGGTCGACGATTTGACTGACAGACAGCGTCGGCGCCAGCTCGTAGCCGGGCGCCACGAAAGTCAGCCCAGCTTGGCGACATGGCCCGGCGATGAACGAGACATAGGACTTGTCGAGAGCGCGCCAGTAGCCGCCGTGAATGAAGAACAGGACGCGCGCGCGATCTTCGGCAGGATAGATGTCGAGCGCGCTGCGGGGGTTGTCTCCGTATCGCACGTCGAGCGCGCAGTGGCCGGCCGCGCGGACCAGAGCGCCTCGTTCGAGATGGCGCGCATAAACCTCGTCGCGCTCCGGATGACGCCGCCGGAGCGCGAACTCGGCTTCGAGCGACTCGTCGATAGCATCCACCATTCCAGACCCCAGATCAAAGCCCCAAATAGGCGGAGCGCACGACGCTGTCGTTGACCAGCGCTTCGCATGCCGCCGTCGTCTTGATTTCCCCTTCCGCCAGAACATAGGCCACGCTCGCGGTCTTGAACGCCATGTTGGCGTTCTGCTCCGCCAGAAGGATCGACATTCCTTCGGCGTTGAGCTTGCGGATGGTCGCGAAAATGTCGCGCATGACGAGAGGCGCAAGCCCCATCGAGGGTTCGTCGAGCAGAAGCAATCGCGGACGCGACATCAGCGCGCGGCCGATCGCCAGCATCTGCTGCTCGCCGCCCGAGAGGAGACCGGCGAGATGCCTGGCTCTTTCGGCGAGGCGCGGAAACAGATCGAACACCATGTCCATGTCGGCGGCGCAGCGCCGGGTCGCGTCGCGGCCACAGGCGCCGGAAGGCGCCGAGCTCCAGATTTTCGCGCACGCTGAGATCGGAAAAGACGCGACGCCCCTCGGGGACGATCGTCATGCCGTGATCGAGCCGCGCAGACGCCTGACGAACGCGTGATATCCGCGCCGCAGACGCGCACGGCGCCGGCGCTCGGTTGCAGCAGGCCGGAGAGGCATCGCAGCAGCGTCGTCTTGCCGGCTCCATTGGCCCCGATCAGGCAGACGCATTGTCCGGTCTCGACGCGCAACGAAACGTCGTGCAGGACCTGAACGCCGCCGTAGCCGGCAGATAGGCCGTCGACCTCAAGCATCCGGCGCCTCGCCGAGATAGGCGGTTACGACGTCGGGATTCCGGCTCACGGCCTCGGCGTCGCCCTCGGCGATGCGCTCGCCGTTGTTGAGAACGAGGATGTCGTGCGACAGCGACATGACCATGCGCATGTTGTGCTCGACGAGAAGGATCGTGAGGCCGTCCTTGTTGAGCGCCGAGATGATATCGGTCACCTTTTCGGCCTCGGCGCGCGGCAATCCGGCGGCAGGCTCGTCGAGCAGCAGAAGGCGTGGCTCGACGGCGAGCGCGCGCGCGAGTTCGAGAAGCTTCATCTGGCCGAAGGACAAGACGCCCGCGGGTTCGTCCGCCTTGCCTTCGAGCCCGAAGCGAGCGAGCAGGTCCATCGCCGACGCCGCCATCGCGTGATCTTCCGCGCGCACGGCAGGGCTACGTAGTAGGGCCTGCGCGAAGCCGGCGCGACCGTGGCGATGTCGGCCCGCAATGACATTCTCGATGACGGTCATCTCGCGGAAGATCTGGAGGTTTTGGAAGGTCCGAGCGATGCCAAGCTCGGCGCGGCGAAAGGCGGGCAGGCGGTCGATGCGCTGATCGTCGTACCAGATCTGTCCGGAGGTCGGGCGCGTGACCCCGGCGATCATGTTGAAAAGCGTGCTCTTGCCGGCGCCGTTGGGGCCAATCACCGCTTTGATCTCGCCCGCGCGGACCTCGAAGCTCAAGTCGCTCACGGCGCGAAGTCCGCGAAAGTAGCAATTGAGCGCTTCGGCGCGCAGGACGACGTTCGCCGTCATGGGCGCAACCCGCCGGACAGGCGTCTGACCAGCGCCGTGGCCGCGCCCGCCACTCCCGTCGGCGCCGCGACGAGGACGAGGATCATCGCGAGACCGAACAACAGGAGCTCGACGTCGTCGTAGTCCAGCAGCAATTGCGGCACAGCCGTATAGATAAGGGCGCCGAACACAGGTCCCCAGAACTGGCCGCTGCCGCCGATCGCGACCATGACGAGCATCAGGATCGAGTTTGACTTGCCGAATGTTTCGGGCGAAGCGAACTGGTTGATGTGCACGTACAGGCTGCCTGCCGCGCCGGCCATGCCCGCGCTGAGCGCGAAGACGAGCAACCTGATGCGGAAACAGTCGATGCCGAGCGAATCCGCGCCGATCTCGTTGGTGGCGAGGGCGCGGAGCGCGCGGCCGTAGCGTGAGTGCAGCAGGTTGAGAATGAGGAGCATGACGACAAGCGACACGATCCACACGAGCGGGAACTGGCGTGAATCGCCGTCGAGCGCGTAGTCGAAGAATGCGAAAGGCTTGACGCCGAGGAGGCCGTTCGGACCGCCGGTCAGTCCGACAAGTCGGTTGAAAAAAACGACAAGGATGGCGTTACAACCCATCGTGGCCATCGACAAATAGAGCCCACGCAGTCGAAGCGCCGGCACGCCGATGACCGCGGCCGAAGCGGCCGTGAACACGACCGCCGCCGGCAGGCCGATCCACGGGCTCACGGCGAACTTCGCCGACAGCACGCCGCTCGCATATGCGCCCAGACCGAAGAAGCCCGCGTGTCCGAGCGAGATCTGGCCGCCGTAGCCCATCAACAGATTGAGGCTCGCGATCAGGATGACGTTGATCAGGAAGAGATTGCCGAGCGACACGACATAGGCGTTCGGCGCGACCAGCGGAACGAGGAGCAGGGCGAACCATACGGCGACAAGCGGCAGAACGCCTCCTCGCCTGCCGCCATGCGCTTTCGCAGGCGACCGACGCGGCCATGTGGGCCGGCCCCCGCGCGCCGACGACGGTGCGAACGGGAGAAGACCACATTTCATCAGACCTTGACGACATCGGGACGTCCGAGGATCCCGGAGGGGCGGGCGAACAGGATCGTCAGCAGAATGGCGAATGCGATGGCGTCCTTGAAATTCGACGACAGATAGTAACTGCCGAAAGCTTCGATAAGGCCGAGCGCGAGTCCGCCGACCACGGCGCCGGGCAGGCTGCCGATTCCCCCGAGCATCGCCGCGCTGAAGCCCTTGAAGCCGATCATGGCGCCTTGGTCGTAGGAAGCGAGCGTCAGCGGCGTGACGATGACGCCGGCGAGCGCGCCGGCGAAGGCGGATATGACGAAGGAGAGCATGACCGTGCGCCCGACGTCGATGCCGACGATGGCCGCCGCCTCGCGGTCAGATGCAGCCGCGCGCAGCGCCTTGCCAAGGATAGTCCGCTCGAAGAAGAACTGCGCGGCGATGAGGAACGCCGCGGTGATCCCCAGAATCCACAGGACCTGCGTCTGGACGACGGCGCCGGCGATATCGAGAGTCTCCTCGCGAGAGAAACCGGGATAGCCCGCGGGCTGCTTGCCGAGGAAGAGCATGATGAGGCCGCGCGTCGCAAGCGCCAGGCCGATGCTGACGAGCGTGATGAGCAGCGCCGAGGGGCGCCTGATCGGCCAGATCACCAGCCGCTCCGAAAGCAGGCCGATCGCCGTCACGACCGCGACGGCGCCCAGGCAGGCAAGACCCACCGTTCCCGTGGTCGAAAACAGGAGCGCGGCGACCATGCCCGCCATGACGACCCACTCTCCTTGCGCGAAATTCATCGCGCCGGTGCTCTTGAATACGATGTTGAACCCGAGCGCAGTGAGGGCATAGACGCTGCCTGTGCCGAGACCGGCGACGAGCAACTGGAGAAATACGGCTTCATGCGCCATGTTCGTCAGAACGACCGCATGCGGTTCGATTCGAACGTCGGCAGAGTGACGCCGAGTTCCGCGAGTTTCGTTCGTGCGTTGGCGACGTAGGCGACGAGCGTCTCCTCTTCGGTCGAGCGCGTCGCCGCGCCTAGCCCGGCCGTCGCCAAGATCTCGTCAGCCTGCGCTTCGGCGGAGGCGTGCTCAGGGGCGAGCCACGGGCAGTGATAGCCCTTAAGTTCGGTCTCGCGGACGTAGCGTGTGAGTTCGTCACCGATCAGGGCGCGCTCCTGCGCGCTCCACGCGCTTGCGCGCGACTCCAGATAAAGCCAGCCGAATGCAGCGTGACGTTCCTTGTCGCCAATGACCTTGTCGAGCACGGCGGCGATCGCCGGATTGCTGGCGCCCGAACGCCATGCGCGCGCGAGCTCCAGTTCGAGGCCGTCCTCGAACGCCGCGAAGGAGGCGACGTAAGCGTCGAGATTCTGTTCCGCGTTCATCACGCGCCGGTGGAGATTGCGATTGAATACGGCCTCGTAGGCGCGATCCGCGGGCATTTCGCAGCGACCGCCGAAAGCCTGGGCGATACGGTCGTAGCACTCGACATGCCAGGCTTCTTCGGTGTTGCGCACCGTCAGAAAGAACTTCGGATCGATCTCCCGGCCGGTCTCCATGCAGAATCGCATCAGTAGCGCCGGTGTCTCGGTCAGACCGGTTGACCTCGATCCACAGACGCCGGCTCCATGTTCGCCGGGCGGCCGCGCGCGCCCAGGCGTCATAGGTCTCCGGCGCGAGTTGCGACCAGTCGATGTCGCGGTGCGGGTTCCAGCGGCCCGCCTTGCCGTCGTCGTAGAGCGCGCGGATTTCCGGCAGAGTGACGGTCATGTCCAGCGGAAAGCGCCGCTCGACGAGCAGCGGCAGCGGCGGAAAGGCTGGATCGGCTGTACGCTCGGCCGCTTCCATGTCAGACGCTTCCGAGCTTGGGATGCGTGAACATCGGCAGATTGATTCCGAGCCGCCGCATCTGCTCGCGGATGCGCTGCACCGTCGCGATGAACACCGGCTTTTCCGCCTCCTCGACGGTCGAGCCAAGACCGGCCTCGTAGGCGATGCGATCCGCCTCGACCTCCGCCCGCGACGCCGGATTGTCCGGCGCCAGCCAGCTCGAGTGATAGCCGTTGAGCTCGACCTTCTCGACCATGGTGATGACGGAATCCTCGATCATCTTTTTCTGCTCGGGCGACAGGGTCTCGCAGATCGCATCGAGGAAGTACCAGCCAAAAGCGCAGTGACGGGATTCGTCGCGCATGATCAGCCGCACGATCTGCCGCGCCACCGGATCGCGGGTGATCTCGTCGAGATGCTTGAATACGTCGAAGGCGATCTCTTCGGCGGTGCAGACGAGCGCCGCTATGATGCCCTCGAGCGGCGTATCGGCGTTGAGCGTGGCGCGGCGAACGCCGTGCGTTGAGACCGAGCCCTGGAACAACTGCTGGACCGGCTTTTCGATATAGCCGCCGAGCTTCTCCGCCATCGTGTGGCAGACTTCGGCGTGCCGCGCCTCCTCCTGCGAGCGGATCGTGAAGAAGAGCTGCATGTCCGACGGACGCTTCTCGACGCCAAAGCGCAACTGCAACGACGGGCTCTCTGAAATCGCGCCGTATTCCGCCCACGCCCGGCGGCTCCAATAGAGCCGCGCGGCGTCGCGCTGCGCTTGCGTGTATTGATCGGCGTCGAGCTTGTCCCAGTCGATGTCGGTCTTTGGGTCCCACTGGTTCCGCGTCGCCGCATGGAACAGCTCGCGAATGCGCGGCAGATCGGAATTGAAAGTCAGCGGAAAGCGGTTCTCCGGTCCGTCGAGCAGCGTCTGAACCACTTCGAACGCCTGCTGCTCGGACATTTCACGGTTGAGCGCCATGGTGCCCTCCTGTGGTCGCCTATTCATAGTCCGCCAGATTGAAACGGTCGTTGTTCCAGTTGATGAGGACGATGTCCTTTTTCGAGAGACCGGAGTGCCGTTCCGGCGAAAAATTAAACACGCCGCTCGCGCCGACGTAGTTCTTGATGCTCTCCATACCCTCCGGAAGCTTCGAAACGTCTCCCGCGACCTTTTCCAGCGCCTGCTTGGCGAGCATGGCGGCGTCGTAGGATTCGGCCGCGTAAAGGCTCGGCGCACGGTTGAACTTCTGCTTATAGGCCGCGAACAGGCGCAGGATGCCGGTTTTCAGCGGATCCTTATCCGGCAGCTGGTCGGCGACGGGAAATTTGAGGCTGGCGAGCAGAATCGACTTCGCCGCATCGCCGGCGAGCGTCATGTAACGCGCGGAGACGAAGCCGTAGCTGTGAATGAGGGTGCGCTTGTCGAGCCCGAGCTGCGCGGCCTGCTTGATGAAGACGACGCCGGCCGGGGTTACGGTCCAGCAGATGACCGCTTGCGCGCCGCTGTCGCGGATGCGCGTGAGTTGCGGCAGCATGTCCGTGTCGGCCGGCCCGAAACTTTCGTAGATGACATCGAGACCGCGGCGCGGGCCGACTTTCTTCATCTGGGTCGTGGCGCCCTGACCGAAGCCGCTGCTGTCGGCCAGGAGAGCCACCTTCTTGATCTTCTTCTTCTCACAATAGTCTGCGATCCGATCGAGTACGTCCTCGTCGTCGACCGTGCTCTTGAACACCCATTTGCGATCGGCGACCGGCGTGACGATCTGAAGGGCGCCTTCGCTTGATATGAACGGGACCTTCGCGGCCTCGGCCATCGGCGCCATGGCAAGCGCGATGCCGCTCATATTGCCGCCGCTGACGATGACCTGCACCTTGTCCTGGCTGATCAGTCGGCGCGTTTCCGAGAGCGCTTTCTGCGTCTGGCTTTCGGCGTCGTAGAAGGTCCAGGCGATCTTGCGGCCTCCGATTCCGCCGCTGGCGTTGATCTCGTCGACGGCGAGCTGGAGACCGGCCTTCATATCCTCGCCGAGAAAGGCGGCGGGGCCGGTGACGGAGAGGATCGAGCCCACCCGCAATGGCTCATCAGCGGCCAGGGCCGTTCGCGCGGAGCCCGCGGCCAGCGCGGCGCCAGGAATGAGTCGCAGAAACATGCGCCTTTCGAGATCCATGCCCCTCTCCATTTCACTCCGGTTTGCGCGCGTCCGACACGCGCCTGCTAGTCCTCGTGCAAGCCCCCTGCAGGAGCGACCCTTGCCGCTCCCGGTCCTTCCGCCGACAGCGGCACCGACAGGGAATAGCGCACGAGATCCGCGCGGTGCACCGTGCGGCCCACGAGAACCAGACGACTGGCGAGATCCCGATATTTCAGCGTGCGGACGAGAACGGGCGCGCCTGGGGCAAGGTGCAGGTACTCTACATCCTCGGGTCCTGCCGCAGCGGCCTCGATTTCGAACTCGCCCTCGCGCAGCTTCACGCGCTTCCAAAGCAGATGCAGCGGCGAGCCGAGCGCCGCGCTCTCATCCCAATTGGATACGAGTTCGGCCGGCAGATACCGATAATCGATTGCGACAGGGACGCCGGCCGCAGAGCGCATGCGCTTTATCGCCAGCACTGGCGCGCCCACGGCGACCTCCAGCGCCGCTGCAATCGTTTCGTCGGCGCCCCGGCGTTCGAAGGCGAGCACGCGCGGCTGCATCGGCGTGCCGTTGGCCGCCCACTGCCGCAGGAAATCCATGCCCGGCTCGAAACGCTCCCGCACCTTTCGCATGGAGACAAACGTGCCGAGGCCCCTGCTACGGGTCAGCAGGCCCTCGCGCGCCAGTTCGCTCACTGCCTGGCGCACCGTGTCTCGGCTCACGCAGAAGAGCTCGCACAATTCCTCGTCGGAATAGAAGCGGCGATCTGGCTCGTCCCAGGTCGCGATGAGCCCGATCAGGCGCTGCTTGATCTGGGCGTAGAGCGGCAAGGGAGAAGCCCTGTCGAGCGGCCGGTTCAGGCCGTCGCGGTCTGCAATCACAGCAGCCGGGATAGGCTCGGAGGCGCTCTTCAGCCGGGTCGATCGCATGGTTGGGTAGTTATTGGACTAACCATACATTATGGCAAGAGCTTTTTTGCGGGGATGTGCAATCGGCGCCGAAGATCGCCCTCGGATCGCGGTCGAAGGCCGACTCAGACTCAGCTTGATGAGATTGGGAAGTCGATTTAGCTCGATTTCGAAGTGGAATAAGAGCCGCGCGCGTCAATCGGCGTGGGACCCAGACGCCAATGGGCGTTGCAACGCCTCGAGATGATTGAAGGCTGTGGGGTCAATCGCCGGAGCCGAATGACAATCGGGTTCACGCTCGCGTCGTCAGAGTCGAAAGCTGATCCGTGTCGTAGCGGTCTCGCAGATCGGCAAGCGCTTTCGGGTCGGGCGCTCCCTGTGCGGCAAGCTCCGCAAGCTCCTCGAAATAGTGCTCGTGCCCCGGCGGCGAGACGGTCATGAGCACGCGCGCCGGCGCCTCGCTGACGTTGGCGATGTTGTGCGGCACGCCCGGCGGGATGAACAAATAGGTTCCCGGCGTCGCCCGGATCACTTTTTCGCCGACCCGCCATTGGCATTCGCCGTCAAGAACGTAGAACGTCTCCTCCTGGACACGGTGAACGTGGAGGCCGGTGGCGAACCCCGGCGGGATCGTCCAATCGAACATGCTCGTGTATTTCGTGTCCTCGCCGGTCACGAGGAACGCCATGGGATGGCCGCGAAGCATGACGCCTGTGTTTTCGTCTGGCATGCGAATGACGGGCGCGACGCTCATATTGTCCTCCATGGCCATTGGCTTCTTTACGAATACGCCCATGCAAAATGCAGCCGTATCGCTGATAAGTCGCGAAGCAATTCCGAAATGATTGCGAAATGATCGCAAACGGTGTCCACTCTCTGGGAATGGCAACGATCCTCGCCTTTGGTCCGTTTCGCATCGACCTCGACGCCGGAATCCTGTTCCACGACGGCGAACCGGCCCCTCTAGGCCGGCGGGCGGTTGGGCTGCTCGCGCTGCTTGTGCAGCGCGCCGGCGCTCCGGTGTCGAAGCAAGCGCTGATTGAGGCGGCGTGGCCTGGGCAGGCGATAGAAGACAGCAACCTGACGGTTCAGATTGCCGCGGCTCGCCGGGTCTTAGACAACCTGTCGGGCAGCGGAGACTGGATCGAAACGCTTTCGCGACGCGGCTACCGCTACATTGGGCCGCCGGTCGCTGCGGCTGATCCCGTTCAGGGAACCCCCGGGCCCGGCGCGACTGCCCTGACCCTGCCGGCAGGACCGTCCGTCGCAGTTCTTCCGTTCTCGAACTTGAGCGGCGATCCGGAGCAGGATTATTTCGCCGACGGGATGGTCGACGACATCATCACCGGTCTGGCGCGCATCAAGTGGCTGTTCGTTATCGCGCGAAATTCGACTTTCGCGTACAAGGGCCGCGCCGTGGACGTGAAGCAGGTCGGCCGCGAGCTTGGCGTGCGGTATGTGCTTGAAGGCAGCGTTCGAAAGGTCGGCGGCAGCGTACGCGTCACATGTCAGATGATCGATGCATCAACCAACGTCCATGTATGGGCCGAGCGCTATGATCGCAGCTCCGGCGACATCTTCGCCCTCCAGGACGATATCGCGCAGGCGGCGGTTGGCGCGATTGCGCCCAGAGTTCGGCGCGCTGAAATCGACCGGGTGAAGCGCAAGCGTTCCGACAGCCTGGACGCCTATGATCTCGTGCTGCGGGCGCAAACCGACGTTGATTCCGGCATGCCTGAGCAGGTGACGAAGGCGCTTGTGTTGCTTGATCGCGCGATAGAACTCGATCCCGGCTATGCGCTGGCGCACGGCAACGCAGCGATGTGCCATCACTGCCTCTTCCTTCGATCCGGGCTTCGGGAGACTAACCGCACGGCTTCGATCCGCCATGCGCGATCCGCGATCGTCCATGGGCAGGACGACGCGACCGCGTTGACCCTCGCGGGGTTTTCCATTGGCATGGATGGGCACGATCGGGCGGCTGCATTTGCCGCGCTTGAAGCCGCGCTGGCAATCAGCCCCTCCTCGGCGCTGACATACATTCTCGGAAGCGTCATCTTCGGATGGAGTGGAGAAGCGGAGCGCGCAATCGAATGGAGCGAGCGAGGAATCCGGCTCAGCCCGTTCGACCCCTGGGCGTTCGCCGCCTTCGATGCGCAGGCGATGAGTCATTTGCTGCGCGGCCGTTGTGAGGAAGCCTGCCAGGCCGCCTACAAGTCCGTTCAGGCCAATCCCGCCCACAGCATCACCTACGTGCAGTTGGCTGCTGCGCTTGCCAAGCTCGGTCGGCTGGAGGAGGCGAGGGCGGCCGCTGCTCGGGTGCTTGAGCTGCATCCAACCTTTCGCTACGGCCGTCAGTTTGCAGGCGTGAATTGCGCGCCGGCGCTCGCGGAAGCTCTTGGCGATGCGCTGCGGTTGGCTGGACTGCCGAAGTAGCGAGAGGTCGGAGATTCTTTCTTCGCACTGGCGGCTCGATTACAATCAGTAATGCCGATCAGCGTCTGCGTCCCGCGCCGATTCACAGCCGGTCCAGGGTTGACCGGCTTCGCGCCGACGCGGACACGCGGTCGCGCTAGGCTGTGTCCAGCGTCCCGGGCTCCATGCCGTCCGGGGGTTCGCCAACGGAGAGGGTCACGTGGTCCAGCCTCAGGAGATGCTTGGCAAGGAACGCGGGCTTTCCCTGGCGCGATAGAACCAGCGTAAGGTTGACGATGTGAGAGTCGCCGCGTAGCCTTTCGAAGCCGCTGCGGGAGCCGACGGACGAGCCGGCCGAGATGCGCCACAGGGTCGGCGCGCATTTGGAGCGGAATTGCGGCCCGAGGGCGCCGAGCAAGGTCTGACCCTCCGCTTGCGCGTTCAGACTGACGAGGTGCATCGGCGCTTGGCCACCGTCGGCCGGCGCCATCTCGAGCGCGGAGACGACGGGCTCGTTGCCCGCCAAAATCAGACTTTCCCGATACAGGACCTGGCTGTCCGCTCTCGGAAGCTCGAGGAGCGCCCGACTCCAACTGGTTGCCGTAATCGTCTCCGTTCGGACGATTTTGACCGTCAGGGGCGCGCGCGCGCGCAGCATGTCCTCGATGGGCGCGTTGAAGGATGGCGGCCGCGACGAAGGCCGCGCGATCTGGCGGCGGCGGGGATCGGCCCCACGTTCGATGACGCCGTCCTCTTCGAGCAGTCGCAGCGCCTCCCTCAGCACTGTTCGACTGACCCCCAGCTCCGAGGATAATTCAATCTCGGGCGGGATTTGGTCGCCGGGACGACTCTGCTTGCGCAGGGCCTCGACGAGACGATCATAGACCTGGACGGAAAGCGGCCGCCGGTCACGGAGAGGGCGCATACGCAATTGGTGGCTGTCTGACATTGCTTCCTGTCTGCCGCCCGCGCCCTTTGCCCGCCTTTTGGCCATGGCCCCCGGCAAGAGGTCGCTTCCCGTGGCTTCGCGAGCATTGAACCTAGCCACGGCCGGAATTCGACACAACACCGCGCGCGGCGCGCCAATATCGCATAACATTTATTGTTGAACAATGGACAAATCCATGCTTTCAATGACCGGTATCCGCGGACAAGCGAGGTTGGCCCGCCGGATCGCGTGACGGTCGGGCGGCGGTTCGGCGAGGGGCAACGACCGGCTCCAGGACGCCGTCACTTATCTCTGAAAGGCCGGAGCGCAGTCGAATGGAACGAGCGAGTCTTGGAAAACGCGGCCCCGTCATCTCGCGGTTCGGGCTGGGGACGATGTCGCTTCTGACATCGCAGGACGCGAAAGAGGCCATCTCCCTCGTGCGCCGGGCGCTCGACCGCGGCGTGACCTTTATCGATACGGCCGACATCTACGAGAACGGGGCTGTCGAGGAGGTGCTGGGCGAGGCGCTTCTGGGCCGTCGCGACAAGGTTGTCCTGGCCACCAAGGTGGGCCTGCCCATGCATGGCGACAGGACGCGCTCGGGCGGCTCGAAGCGGTGGATCGCCCAGGCGGTGGAAGACAGCCTCCGACGGCTGAAGACGGATTACATCGACCTCTACCAATTGCACCGTCCTGACCCGGCGACCCCGTTGGCGGAGACGATCGAGGCTTTCGATGCGCTGGTCAGGGCCGGCAAGATCCGCTTCGCCGGCTCGTCCGTCTTCCCGCCGGAAACGATCGTGCAATCCCAATGGACGGCGGAGCGGTGCGGCGCCGCTCCCTTCGTCAGCGAGCAGGCGCCGTATTCGATCCTGGTGCGCGGGATCGAGGCGGGCGTGCTGCCCGTTTGCCGGGAATACGGCGTCGGGGTGCTCGTCTGGAGCCCGCTCAACGGCGGCTGGCTAACAGGAAAATACACACGTGGAGCGCCCGCGCCGCAGGGCTCGCGAGCCGCCAGCGGCAACCCTTTCGTGCGCGCCGACGACGAACGAAAACTGGAGCGTGTCGAGGCGCTGGCCGTCCTCGCCCGGCAGGCTGGGCTGACCCTCTCCCAGATGAGCCTGGCCTGGACGCTGGAGCATCCCGGCGTATCCGGCGTGCTGCTTGGTCCGAGGACGGGGGACCAGCTCGAGCAGCTTTTCGAGGCGGAGGGCGTCGCCCTGGCCTGGGATTTGCTCGATGCGATTGACGAGATCGTGGCGCCGGGCGTCACGATCGATCCGCGAAATTCGGGGTGGGTCTCGCCGGGACTCCAGGTCGCCCAGCGCCGCAGATCGGCGCCTGCCGCCCCAGGGGCGCAATGATGTCAGAGCGGCGGGCGATCCGCCCGGCAATCCACATTGGGGATGGTTTGTTGTTGAACAATGAACATTGTCGTGCTTTACCTCGTGCATGCGTCGGCGTCGCTCCACAGGAAGCGACGCCGCTTGGAGCCGGGAGATCGTAATGTCGACGGGACGGGAACTTGCGATCGCAGGTTCGTTCAGCATCGACGCGGTCCTCCAGGCGGATGGGCGCTGGGTCGTCGGCAAGACCGGGGGCAATGCGCTCTGGTCCGCGCTCGGCGCCGCGATATGCGGGATGAAACCCCGGGTGCTGACCGTGGTCGGTCGCGACTATCCGACCGAGGTGCTCGAGCGTCTGAACGCCTTGGGCGTAGACACGAGCGCCGTCCGCCATATCGACCGCAGTCACCCCGTCCGCGTGACGTTCGCCCACTTGCCCGACGGCTCCCGAATTCAGCCGGTTCCGGCTGAGATGATCGCCGCGCTGCCCGAAGATGTGAGAGCCGCATTCGCGGACACGACTCTCCAGCCGGATGTGCTGCCGCTCGGCGCCCCGACCGCAGAGGACGTTCCCAGCGCCTGGCTCGACGAAATTGGCTACTGGCATTTGCCTCTTCTGCCCCTTGCGCGCCACCAGGCCCTCGTCGCCCGGCTGGCCGATCGGCGCGGCCATCTTCAGACCGATTGCCCGGCCCGGTCCGACCTCATCGGCGATCCGTTTGCGCGCCTCGCCCCGACGCTCGGCGCGCATCGACGTGTTCCTGCCCTCCACGTCGGATTTCGACGTCGTGGCGCCCCGCCTGTCCCCGTTCGAAATCGTCGCCCGCCTGCGCCAGGCCGGCGCGACCGGCGTCGTGCTGAAGGCCGGCGGCGATGGGGTCTATGTCCTCGAAGACGACGCGCTCTGGCGGATTCCCGCCTTTCCGGCCGAACCCCTCGACCCGACCGGCGCGGGCGATGCGTTCTGCGGCGGATTTCTCGCCGGCCTCGCGTTGACCGCCGACCCCATGGAGGCCGCCGCGCTCGGCTCGGCCGCGGCGTCTTTCGCCGTCGCGACCGAAGATCCGTTGACCCTCTCCGAGGTCGACCCCGACGAAACCCTCTCGCGCGCCGTCCAACTGCGCAAACAGGCGGTTTGCGTCGGCGCCGCGCCGGACATGCGCGCGTCGTTTTCCGACCCGCCCCCGCGGGGGGCGAGTGTGGTCAACGAGTAGAAGGAAAGCAGGGCCATGATGACGATTGGCGTGATCGGCCGTTCCTCGAGACCCGGCGAAAGCCTGCCCACCGCCGTCCTCGACGCCGCCCATCGGGTGGGCGCCGGAATTGCCCGCGCCGGCGCCGCCCTCGTCAGCGGCGGCACGGGGGGCGTCATGGAAGCCTCCTGCAAGGGCGCCAAGGAGGCGGGCGGCCTGACTATCGGCTTCCTGCCCTATGCCGACAAGGCCAAGGCCAATCCGTTCGTCGATCTCGCTTTCCCGACCGGCATGGGCACGGTGCGCAACATGCTCACCGCCCGCGGCTGCGACAGCCTCGTCATGATAGGCGGCGGCGTCGGCACGCTGAACGAGGTGACCATAGCTTACGATTCCGGCGTCCCGGTCGTCGTGCTGGAAGGCACGACAGGCTGGGCGGACAAGCTGCGCGCCGCTCTCGAGGAGGGCCGGTGGCTCGACGAGCGGCGCGTGGTCGCCATCAGCTTCGCCCAAACGCCCGAGGACGCCGTCGTCGCCGCCCTCGAACGCGCCAGGGAGCCGCGCTTCGGCACGCGGCTTGAAGCGCATATCGGCTGGGCTGGCCAATGAGCGAAGCCTTGACCCCCGGAGACGACCGCGACTTCAACCCGCAGCGCAAGGAGCAGCCATGACTACCCAAATGAAGACACGGTCCCTTCACGATACTAGATCGGCCCTCGCAGCCGTCGCGCTCGCAACCGCGCTCACCGCCTTCGCCGCCCCGGCTCTCGCCGCCGACTATGTCTGGTCCATGGTCACCAACGCCGCCGGCCTCGGCGACCAGGGTTTCAACGACCTCGCAAAGCTCGGCGTTGAAACCAGCGTCAAGGAACTTGGCGGCCGCGCGCTCGTCATCCAGTCCAACAACCAGTCGCAGTTCATTCCCAACCTGCAGCAGGCGATCGCCAGCGGCTCGACTGTCACCACTGGCGTCGGCTTCGGCATTCGTGACGCCCTGACCCAGGTCGCGATCGCCCATCCGGACGCCAAGTTCACGCTTATTGACGCCGTAGCGGTCGGCAAGGACAAGAAACCGCTGTCCAACGTGGCGAGCGTCACCTTCCGCGAGAATGAGGCCGCCTTCCTCGCCGGCATCGTCGCAGCCATGACCACGAAAGCCGACCGCGTCGGTTTCATCGGCGGCATGGAGACCCCGCCCGTGGTGCGCTTCCTTTCCGGCTATGAGGCGGGCCTGCGGTACATCAACCCGAAGATCGAGGTTTCCGTCGCTTATGTCGGCTCCTTCACCGAGCCGGCCAAGGCCAAGGAACTGGCTCTTGGAATTTACGATCTCGGCGCCGACCTGATCATGGACGTCGCCGGCGGCGGGGGACGCGGTATTTTTGACGCCGCCAAGGGACTGGGCAAGGGACACTGGGTGATCGGCGTCGACACGTGCAAGGGCCAGTTTGCTCCCGACAACTTCCTGACCTCCGCGGTCAAGGACGTTTCGGGCGCGGTCGTCTACGCCAACGCTTCCGCAGCCAAGGGAGCCTTCAAGGGCGGCGCCGTCAGCCTCGGACTCGCCGATCACGCCGTCGGCCTGTGCAAGGACAACATCGCCACGCTCTCGCCGAAGATCATGGCCAAGGTCGAGGCCGCGACCAAGGCGATCCTCGACGGCTCCATGAAGGCGCCCGCCAACGCGGAGGAGTTGAAGGCGTTCAAACCGGCCGGCATGTGATGAACATGGACCGCGAGGCTATCCCAATCGAGGACTCCGCCTCGCGGTCCGCGCTCGCGTCGGCCGCCATCAGGCTCGTCGGCGTGAGCAAGTCGTTCGGGGCGGTCAAGGCCAATCGCGGCATTGATCTTGCCGTCCGGGCAGGTTCGGTCCATGGCCTGCTCGGCGAGAACGGGGCCGGCAAGTCGACCCTGATGAAAATTCTCTACGGCATGATCCGGCCGGATGCAGGCCGGATCGAGATCGCCGGAGAGGAGGTGGCGCTGCGCTCCTCGGCCGACGCGCTCGCCCACGGCATTGGCATGGTGCAGCAGCATTTCAGCCTCATCGGAAAACTCACCGTCACCGAAAACCTCGTTCTCGGGCGCGGCGCGTCTGACTTCATGGGGCGGTGGGTCAGGAAGCTTGACCTGGCGGGCGCGGGCCGCAGAGCGGCCGAACTCTCCGAACGGCTCGGCTTCGGCCTCGACCCCCAGGCGCGCTGCGAATCTCTGTCTGTCGGCGCGCGGCAGAAGGTCGAAATCCTCAAGGCTCTGTGGGGCGGGGCGAGGACGCTTGTCCTCGACGAACCGACAGCCGCGCTGTCGCCGCCCGACGCGGAGGAGCTTTATTCTCTTCTCCACAACCTGCAGCGCGATGGCGCAACCGTAGTGCTGATCAGCCACAAGATGCCGGAGATCATGCGCCTGTGCGACCGGGTGACGGTGCTGCGGGATGGCGCCGTCGCGGGCGAGGCGGACATTCCGAAGTCCTTTTCCAACCCCGCCGAGCGCCACGAGCTTGAAGCGAGGCTCGTCCGAATGATGATCGGACGCAACAAGCCCGAGGCCCCCTCCCGCTCGAGCCATATCTGGCCCGCGGTCTTGTCGGTGCGCAAACTCGGCGACGGCGAACGTTTCGGGCCGATCGACCTCGACGTGCGGGGCGGCGAGATCCTCGCGGTGGTCGGCGTCGAAGGGAACGGCCAGAGCCAGTTGATCGACCTTTTGATCGGCCTCAAGAGGGCCGCAAGCGGCGAAATCGCTCTCGATGGCCGCGACATCACGACGACCTCGACGCTGGAGCGCTTTCGAAGCGGCGTCGCCCACATCCCCGAGGACCGGCACCGGCTCGCGGTCGCCGACGCCATGAGTTTCGTCGACAACGCCTCGATCGGCTTCGTCGACGGCGCGCCGTTCGCGCCGACGCCGTTCTGGCTCTCCCGTCGCCGCCGCGCCCGCTTCGCCAGCGGAATCGTCAAGCGCTTGAATGTGCGCACGCCGTCGCTCGACGCGCCGGTGTCAAGCCTTTCCGGCGGCAACCAGCAGAAACTGGTGGTCGGTCGCGAGCTTGCCCGCGCGCCGCGTCTGATGATCGCCGCGCAGCCCACACGCGGCCTCGACATCGGATCGACGGCGGCGGTGCATGAAGCGCTGATCGGTCTGCGCGACCGGGGAGCGGCGGTGCTTCTTGTAAGCCTCGACCTCAATGAAGTCTTCACCATCGCGGACCGGATCGTGGTTTTCCGCCAGGGGCGGATCGTCGGCGAGACCTCCACCGCCGACGCCGACGCCGACCGGATCGGCGGCTGGATGTCCGGCGTCGAGCGCGGGAAGGCGCTGGCGTGAGCGCGCAGGCCGCCCACGCCGAGGAGTTCTGGGCTCGCTGTCGGCGGCCGTCGGACCCGCATGGACGCGGCCGCGCTGGCCGACGCCACATCCGCCGAGCGGCCTGGCGGCGCGCCCTTCGCTTCGCGCCTCGTCGCCCATTTCAACCGCTCCTCCCGCACGCTGGGCAGCCAGGCGCTAACCTTCGTTCTCACAATCGCCGCGGCGCTCGTCGCCTCGACGCCTCTGATCTGGATCGCGGGTTCCGACCTATGGCTCGCCACCAGCGCATTGTTCGGCGGCGCGCTCGGCGGCGGCCCGGCGATAGCCGAGACGCTCGTCCAGATGGTTCCGCTGCTGATCGCGGGCCTTGCGGTCGCCGTCGCCTTTCACGCGAGCCTCTTCAATATCGGGGTCGAGGGCCAACTGGTCTTCGGGGGCCTGGTCGCCGGCGTCGTCGGCGCCAAAATCGCCCTGCCGCCCGCGCTTCTCATGGTCGTGTGCGTCTTCGCCGGCATGGCCGGCGGAGCTCTCTTCGCGCTGATCCCGGCCCTGCTCAAGGCCTATCGCGGCGCCCACGAGGTGGTGACCACGATCATGATGAACTTCGTGGCCATCGCGCTGGCGGAATATTCGGTCGCCCCCACTGGCCCATTCGTCGCAGCGGACCAGCCGGCGGCGACCGACAAGATCCCGGAAGGCGCGCGCCTGCCGATCATCTGGGACGGTACGCGCCTCAACGCCGGGCTGCTGCTGGCGCTGCTGGCCGTCGTCATCGTTCTCTGGGTCCTCTATCGCACCCCGGCCGGCTTCCGCCTCCGGCTGATGGGGGCCAACCAGAGCGCCGCCCGAGCGAGCGGCGTTTCGATAGAGCGGACAACCATAGCCGCCCTTCTCGCCTCCGGCGCGCTCGGCGGCCTGGCCGGCGCCGTTCAGGTTCTCGGAGTCTACGGACGCTTCTACGCCGCCTTTTCGCCCGGCTACGGGTTCGACGCGATCGCCGTCGCCTTGCTCGGCGCTCTGTCTCCCGTCGGGGTGATCGCCTCCGCCTTCTTTTTCGCCGTACTCCATTCTGGCTCGGCGCCTTTGCAGGCGGTCGCCGGCATCAGCCGCGAGATGGTCGGCGTCGTCTCCGGGCTGGTAGTCGCCTTCGTGGCCGCCCAGCCCGCAGCCCTGCGGCTCCTGCGCCGGCTCCGTCCGCCGGCCGAGCCGGGGGCGCTTCAACCCGAATCCGAACCAGCGACCGTCGCCGCCGCCAGACCGGAGATGCAGTCATGAGCCACCTGCTGACGATTTCGCTGGTCATCAGCGCCCTGCGCCTGGCCCTGCCGATCCTGATGCCCATGCTCGGCGGTCTGATCAGCGAAAGCAGCGGGGTGATGAACATCGGGCTCGAAGGCATGATGCTGATCGGCGCCTTTGCGGCCGTGGTGGTCACCTATTTCACCGGCAATCCCTGGATCGGCCTCATCGGCGCGCTCTTCTCCGGTCTGCTTTCGGGCAGCGCGCTCGCCCTGATGACGGTGACGCTGCGCGGCGATCAGGTCGTGGCCTCCGCGGCGATCAACCTGGTCGGCGCCGGGCTGACGGCGGCCCTCATTCCCGTCATCTGGAAAGTCGACGGTCTGACCCCGAGCGTTCCGCAAATCCCGTCCGTTTCCGTGCCTGGCCTCGCCGACCTGCCCGGCGTCGGGCGGATATTCACCTCGCTGAGCCTTGTCGACTATGCCTGCTTCGTCCTCGTCTTCGCCGTCTGGTGGGTGCTCTTCCGCACCGACGCCGGATTGCGGATCAGGGCCTGCGGCGAATTCCGCCGAATCCGCCGACGCCGCGGGCATTCGCGTCACCCGCACCCGCTTCTTCTCGGTCATGACCTCGGGCGTCTTCGGCGCCCTCGGCGGCGCCTATCTCTCGATCGTCACCCTGGACATGTTCCAGGCGTCCATGACCCAGGGCCGTGGCTTCCTTGCGCTCGCGGCGATGGTCTTCGGCAAGTGGAGGGTTTGGCCCGCGGCGTTCGCCTGCCTCGCCTTCGGGTTCGCCGACGCCTTCGCCTTGCGCGCCCAGATCCTTTGGCGCGCGATTCCGCACGAGCTGCTTTTCGCGCTGCCTTACCTGCTGGCGCTTCTGGCGCTCGCGACTTTCGTCGGCAGGGCCTCAGGTCCCGCCGGCGTCGGCAAGCCGTTTGAGCGCGCGTAGCCGCATGTCTGGCGCCCAGCGGTTCGTCCTTCTCTCATCGAGGAGATCGGCATGTTCGTAAGCGAGATTCCCGCCCTCAGGGGCTATTGGTATCCGGTCGCCTATTCGAGCGAGCTGACCGACAAGCCCAAGGCCGCGCGTCTTCTGAGTGACGACTACGTCGTCTGGCGCGGCGCCGACGGCAAGGTCGGCTGCGCCGTCGACGAATGCCCCCATCGCGCTGCCCGCCTTTCCCAGGGCTGGCTCGAAAAGGGCGAGCTCGTCTGCCCCTATCACGGCTGGGCGTTCAACACCTCGGGCGCATGCACCCGAATCCCGCAGAATGACGAGGGCATGCCGACGCCGCCCCGGGCCCGAGCGATGTCGGTGCTGGTCGCCGAACGCTATGGCTTGGTCTGGGTCTGTCCGGGCATGCCCATCGCCGAAATTCCCGACCTGCCCGAGGCCGAAAGCCCGGATTTCACCCTCATGCACGAAATAATGGAGGTCTGGGATACATCCGCGCCCAGGGTCATCGACAACGCCCTCGACATCGCCCATGTCGCCTGGACGCACCGCAACACGATCGGAGATTCCTCGGCGCCGCGGTTCGAGAGCTACGACGTCGAGCGCGACGGTCACAAACTTCGTTCGCGCGTCAGCTACCGCGCACGCCTGACTGAAGCGCTCAAAGCCAATACCGGGCTGACCGGGGAGTACACGATCCGCGTGACCAACGCCGAGCTCGTGCAGCCCTTCGTCTACAAGGACGTGATGGAATACGAGAACGGCCTGCGGCACGTCCTCTTCAAGACCGCGACCCCCATAGACGACCGTCACACGCTCTTCTGCCAGTTCATCGCCCGCAACGACAATCCCGACGAGAAGAAGCGCGCAGGCATCATCGCGCTCGACAGTCGTATACAGTCGGAGGATCGGGAGCTCCTGAAAAACATCCGCCCCGAGTTTCCGCTCGACATCCAGACCGAGATGCACACGCGCGCCGACCGAATGACGGTCGAGTACCGCAAGATTCTCGCCGAGCTCGCCCGCGAAAATTCCGACGTCACCCCGGACAGTCGCTGGGCCCGCCCTTTTCTGCAGGCGGTCCGGAGCACGAGATCGAGCCGGGCCGCCGAACAGATCGAAAGCTGAGCGCGGCGCCGACGCCCGGCCGCAAGACCTTCAAACTCGTGGTCGCCGCCCGGCGACCGCTCGCGGAGGGCGTCGTCGCCCTTGAGCTCGAGGCGGCTGATCACGCCGACCTGCCCGCATGGCGGCCGGGCGCGCACATCGATCTCGTCTTCGGTCCCGACCGGCTCATCCGGCAGTACTCGCTTTGCGGCGATCCCGCCGACCTCCGTCGCTGGACGATAGGGGTGCTGCGCGAGGAGAACGGCCGCGGCGGCTCCGCCTATTTGCACGACGCGCTGCGGGAAGGCGACCTCGTCGAGGCCCGCCCGCCGCATAACAGCTTCGCACTGACCCACGGCCGCCCGGTCGTCTTCATCGCCGGCGGCATGGGAATCACGCCGCTCCTGCCCATGATGGCGGCTCTTGAGGCCGACGGCGCCCCCTGGCGCTTGCATTACGCCGGCCGGTCTCGTTCGCACATGGCCTTCGCGGACAGCCTCAGCGCCTCCTTCGGCCCAAAGGCGTCGCTCTACGCCAAGGCGGAAGGTCAGCGCCTCGACATCGACGCGGCCTTGGCGGGTCTCGATCCCGCAACGCTGGTATATGCCTGCGGCCCCTCGCGCATGCTCGACGCCGTGAAGGCCGCAAGCGCGGCTCATGGCCTTGAAGCTCGCGTCGAACGCTTCGCAACGCCAGATTCCCCTCGCGGGACAAGCGGCCCGGATAAGGCGTTCGAAGTGCGCCTCGCCCGCAGCGGCGTCACCTTCACGGTCGCGCCCGGCGAAACCATCCTCGACCGCGCCGCCGAGGAAGGCGTGCTCGTCGACTGCTCCTGCCTCGAGGGCATATGCGGTACATGCGAGACCCGGGTGCTCGAGGGCGAGCCGGATCACCGCGACTATGTGCTCGATGGCGATCCGAAAGACCGGCTGATGATCTGCGTCTCGCGCTGCAAAGGCCCGCGTCTGGTGTTGGACGCATAGACGAAGGGATTTCGCGAATGGCGGTTCAGGACGCAACGTGTCGCTGAAGGTGCTCTTCGTCGGCGGCACGGGCGAACTCTCCTGGCCGTGTGCGGCGGGCGCGGCCGCCGCTGGCCATCAGGTGTGTGTTTTCAACCGGGGACGCAATTCCGGCCATCTTCCGCCAGACATCGAGGCGATCATGGGGGACATGGCCGATCCGGACGCCTACCGGGCCTTGAGCCGGCGCAGGTTCGATGTCGTCTGCCAATTTCTTGCGTTGACGCCCGATCAGGTCCGGCGCGACCTCGAGGTGTTCTCGGGGAGCGCAGGGCACTATGTCTTTGTCTCCTCCGCTTGTGTGTACGACAGGCGCAATGCGCAGACGCCGCTGACCGAAGAGGCGCCGCGCGCAAATGATCTCTGGCCCTATGCGCAGGGCAAGATCGCCTGCGAGCGCGTGCTCGAAGCGCAGACCGGGCTCGCCTTCACCATCGTCCGCCCCGCCCACACGATCCGGACACGGCTTCCAACCATGCTGTTCGAGGGCGACATGGTCGGCAGGCGCATGCTTGCGGGCCGGCCGGTCATCGTCGCCGGCGACGGAGCGACCGCCTGGACATTGACCCGCGCCGCCGACTTCGCCGCGCCTTTCGTGCGGCTGTTGGGCTTGCGCGAGGCCTTTGGCGAGGCTGTACATATCGCGGCCAGTCGGGGATATGGCTGGACGGATATCTACCATGCGCTCGCTCGCGCCCTGGGTGTGGAGCCGCGAATTGTCCACGTTCCGGCTGACACGCTTGCTGCGCAGAACCCGGACTGGCGCGGGCCGCTTCTCGGCGACAAGATCTGGCCGACTGTCTTCGACAACACGAAGATCAGGCGGCTGGTCGGCGACTTCGTCATGACAGAGGATCTTGACGAGATCCTGCGCGAGCCGATCAGGCATTTCATTTGGCGTTCAACCAACGTCGATTGGTCGGAGACCGCACTCGATTGCTGATTCCCGACAAAGCCGGCGCGCGCTGGGCGAAGTCAGCGCGGTCCTTCAACTCCAGTCCGACTATGCGGGGTCCGCTTCACGCTCCTGACCGGGTTGCGCAGGGCCGAAACGGCGTCTCGCACTCGTCCATTGGTCCGGTTTCTTTCGCGTGAGTGGCTGCTCAAGACGGAACCGAGCCGGCGCACCGCCTGAAACGTCAAACTGCCGCCGCCACCCCGGCAAAGCCGAAGGATCTCCTTTGGACTTTAGCGAAATCCGCCGTAGGCGCCCATGCGACGCCGGCGAGGAACCCGGCGTCAACGGGCAGATTGACCCCCGTGACGCCGCTGGCGCGGGGCGAGAGGAGCCAGGCGACCGCTTCCGCAATCTCGGCGGGCTCGACCAGCCTGCCGAGGGCGGACGGCGCTGCGAGCATGTCGCGATCGAGAGCGCCCGCCGCCAGGCCGGCTTCGAGCGCGGGCGTGCGGGTGAAGCCGGGAGACACCGCGTTGACGCGAACCCCGCGGCGGCCCCATTCGGCGGCCAGCGTCGTCGTCAGATGAATAACGCCGGCTTTCGCGGCGGCGTAGGCGTGCGCCGGAGCGGACGTCATGCCGGCGATCGAGGCGATATTGACGATCGCGCCCCGGCCGCGCGCCGCCATGCGCGCCCCGGCGGCGCGGCTGACGAGAAAGACGCCCCGCAAATCGATCGCCATTTCGCGATCCCAGTGGCGCATCTTGACTTGCTCGGCGGCGTGCATCTTGCCGAGAACGCCGGCGGCGTTGACCAGGCCGTAGAGCGGACCGTGGGCATGTTCAATCGCCTCCAGACCCGCCTCGACTTGCTGCTCGTCAGAGATGTCGAGGGGAGGCTCCCAAGCGAGGGCGCCCGCGGGCGCCGAGCGGATCGGCGCGATATCCGTCAGGATCGGATGCAGTCCCGCCGCCAGAAGGGCCGGCGCGCAAGCGGCGCCGATGCCGCTAGCGCCGCCCGTGACGAGGACGAGGCCGTCGCGCTCGTTCATCCCTTGCTCCCAGTCCGCTTACGCTTCGAGCGGAAGAGACCGCTGCGAATCAACTTGTCGTAGGCGGCGAAGACGTGTTCCGGCACGGCCGCCACCGAGCCATCCTCGCCATAGGCGTAGCGCTGCGAGAGATAGCTGCGGGCGCCCATCAGGATGTGAACCACCGCCTCCAACTCAGGATCGCTGAAATCGTCGACGTCGCCGGCCTCGCGCGCGCGTTTCAGGATGCGCACGTAAGCGGTTGCGATGTTGTCGATGTGCCGCTGATAGGCTTTCGGCGCGAAAATTTCCGCCTCGTTGAGAATGCGCAAGAACTCGGGACGGGCGCGAAGGAAGTCGAAGAATGCGCGGAAGCGCTCGCTCTCCTTGACCGCGCTCGGAGCGCCCGACGTCGTTCGCTCGCGGATGAATTGCAGCATCTCGACGCCGATTGCCGGCAGCAAATTGTCGAGCAGCTCCTGCCGGTTCTCGAAATGATTGTAGAAGGTTCCCTGCGCGACTTCGGCCAGTTCGGTGATGCGCGCGACCGACGCTTCGGCGTAGCCTAGCCGGCCGACCACCCTGGCGGCGGCGTCAAACAGACGCCGCTTGAGTTCGTCGTTGCGTTCGGCGCGGCTGAGCTTGCGCTTGGCCGCCGCGGGCGGGATCGGGTTTTCCACTTTCATCGGGGTCTCGGCAAAGGGCGGATGGTGTTTCACGCCGAGGGATCCGAGCGCAAGGCCCGTTTGAGGATTTTGCCCGAGGGATTTCGAGGCAGCGCGTCGCGAATGAACAATTCCTTCGGCGCCTTGAAGCCGGCCAACTTGGCGCGGCAATGGGCGTCGAGCTCCGCGAAGGTGAGTTGGGACCCCGGCTCCAGCGCGACAAAGACGACCGGACGCTCGCCCCAGCGCTCGTCGGGCAGTCCGACGACCGCGACCTCGCGCACCGCGGCAAGTTCGAGAATCACCCTTTCGACCTCCGACGAGGCAATATTCTCGCCGCCGGAGATGATATACCCCGACTCATTGAGAAGACGAAAAAAGGACTTGCCAGCGGCGGGGTTTAGGATTCGGCTAAGGCATGATTCGCCCTGGGTTTTTGTCGCGAGAGGAACGTTTGGCGCTGATCGCGTTGGCGCGCGACGGTTCGGTGACGCACCGATTGGCGCGTCGCGCCAACGCTCTGGTGCTGCTCGACGATGGCCTGAGCTGCGAGCAAGTCGCCCAAGTGCTTTTGCTGGACGACGACACGATCCGCCGGTGGCGCGGCGCGTTCGCTGAAGGAGGCCGCAAGGCGCTCATGCGCTTCGAGGCCGGAGGCAGCGCTTGCACTCTGAACGAAGCCCAACAAGAAAAGCTCGTCGCGTGGGTTCGGGCGGCCGCGCCTGGCTCGACGCGTCAGATCGGGGCCTGGATCTCGTCTGAATTCGGCGTCGACTATGAAAGCCGTTCGGGGCTGGTGGCGTTGCTGCATCGGCTCGGTCTCGATATCGCAAGCCTGAGGTCATCCCTCGCCACCTCGACGAAAACAAGCAGCGCGCGTTCATCGAGCTCTATGAGAAGCTGATGAATTCCTTGGGTCCGGACGAGGCGGTCGTGTTCGCCGACGCGGTGCATCCCACCCATGCCGCGCGTGCGGCGGGATGCTGGACGGCCAAAGACGAGAAGCCGGCGATAGAACAGACGACGGGACGTCAGCGGCTCAACATTCACGGCGCCATCGACCTGGAGACCGGGCGGACACGGATGATCGAGGCCGAGGTCGTCGACGCGACCTCGACGATCAAACTCCTGCAATCTCTGGAGGCGCTCTACTCCACGACGGCGCTGATCCATGTGTTTCTCGACAATGCGCGTTACCATCACGCCAAGGTCGTCCAAGAGTGGCTATCGCAGCCGGGGCGAAGGATCGCGCTCCACTTCGTTCCCTCGTACTGCCCGCATCTCAATCCGATCGAGAGGCTGTGGGCGCTGATGCATGCGCATCTCACCCACAACAAGACCTATCCCACACTTCGTGATTTCGCCGACGCGATTTTCGATTTCCTGCGCGACCAAGTCCCAAAAAAATGGGCCGAATTCTGCAATTCGGTCTCAGATAACTTCCGCGTCATCCGCCCCGCCAATTTTCGCATTGTGGCGTGAACGGGGTATAGCAATAACAATCGTAGTAGCCGTGGAAGAAGCGGCCCTCCTGCTCGCCGTGCAGCGGGTCGTCAGTCGCGTCGAGATCGAGGATGATCTGTTTGGGCGCTTGCGCGTGCGCTTCCAGGAAAAGGTCGACGAACAGACGCTCGATCGCGGCGGGGTCCTGAGCGATCTTGTGATATTTCGTCGGCGTGTCGGCGCGAAAGCTCGAGCCGGTTCAGCGTCGATTTGCCGGCCACGGGGGCGCAGTCTTCACGCCGGGCTTCGAGCTTGCCCGCCAACACCGCCATCAGCGGATCGTGGCCCAGTTCGTCGTGATCGTTGAGGTCTTCGTAGCCGAGCGCGATCCCTATAGACACGCTGCCCGACCAAGGCCAAGGCGGCCACCGAGTGCTCGACATAACGCGGGTCTCTGGCGTCGCGGAAACATCCTGCGAATCGGCTCACGAGATTCAGGCGCCGGTCGGCCGCGCCCAACAGCAGCCCTCAAGCGTCCGAAGTCAGCGCGCCGCCGTCGAAATCGGCCACCACCGGGCGTCCTTCGACGCGTGCAAACCCTCTCGGTTTCGCGCTACACTCCGTCTGCATTGGGCCGCTTCTCCGAATCAGTCCAAGCCGTTCACGCAAAACAGCTTTTGACCGATTCAGAGGCCCGATGCACTATCGGCGTTTGAGATATCCGGGCTAGGAGTTGCGCTGCCAGTAACCTTTCCAGTGGCGCGACACAGGATGCGAGAAGGCCGAGTTGACAAGGATCAGATATTGTTCGCCATTTGATACGCGGCGGGAATCGATCCCGCAGCCTGCGCAGGCCCTAGTAACCCATTCCGGGCCGCCTTGATGTGTGCCAGGCCGGCCGACGTCAGGCACAAAAACCGCGCAGGCGAATGGGTCGACCGTCACGTTGGCGTTGTGGCGGCAGTCGAGACACGTCGCGATGACTGCGCGTACGCCGTTGGCGCGCATGTTGCCGAGAGTCATGCGCGGCGATTTGTCGTGGTCGCCCTCGCTGAATAGATAAATGCCCTTCTCGGGCATTTCTCGCGGCAATTGACCATGCCTCAGGGGCGTCATCGCCCGAAGCTGATCAAGCTTCGGTGCCAGCTGTTCAACAAGTCGAGCAAATCGTGGGTCCATGTCAGGCCGGCGTCCGCCTTTCTCAGCCTCACGCCCGGCCCCTCGCCGTTCTCCTCAACGAAGACCACGCCGGCCGTCAGCGTCAGCAGTCGCTCTCTCTCCTCGGCAACCTGTTCGTTCAGAAAGTCGGCTTTAGCCTGTGCTTCGCGTGCGGTCCGATAGACGCCGACAAGACCATTCGGCCCGATGACGCGCGAACTCTCGAGCTCGTCATTGCCGCGCTCGACAAAGTAGAGCGGCGCATCGTCATCAGTGTCTCCCATCGCCCAACTCCTGCGCGTCCGCTATTCGTCATTCGAGGCGTTCAATTCCTCGACCGGAATAGCGCCCGCGTCCGTGCCTCCGAGCGTCTGGGCGAGAATGCGCCTGATCGCCTCAGACCGCGACGGGCGAGGTTCGGGCTGCGCTGCAATCCAGGCATCAAGCGAAGCCGTCAAATCGCGCGGGCAGCGGAAGCTCAACATCGGCTTACTGCCCGTACCGGACGCCCGCGCTTTTTTGGTAATACCCTGATTGACTTCAGCCATATTACGTTTAACAGAAAAGCGGCGGGCCGAGCAAGCGGTCAACACTTCCCGCCGGCCCTAACCACAGCGAACCCTGGAGTTTTCGCCATGGTACCCATGCCCGTAGCATAGAACACGTGCGCCCGCAGGACACTGACGCCGCGCTCGTCAATCGCCGCGCCGCCCTCGGCGGTCTCGCCGCCGCCGGAGCCATGCTCCCCGTCCCTCACGTCGCCAAGGCAGCAAGTCCTGACGCCGAGCTTTTCGCCCTGGCGCGTCGGGCCAAAGAGATCGGACTGAAAGCGACCGCGCGTGGGAGGCGATGGGTAAGCTGGATGACGATTTCGAACCGCCCCTGCTTCCCCAATGTCTGCTCATCCGCGAGGGCGACGAGGCCTTTTGCGCCGAGCGGGGACGGCGCGTTCGCGGGCTCTGTCGGAGAGGCGTTTTCGGAAGCCCAATTGAAGCAAATGACGTCCATGCGCCATATATATCAACGCCTGTCTTCGCCATTGGACCGCGACGGTAACCGCCAAGCTCAAGGCCCGAAACAGTGGTTTCCGTCGTGGCCGCGCTTGTCCCGGCCATCTACGCGGCTCGGCTCAACGCATGAGCGTCTTGAACTTGTACAAACGGCAATCCCCTTTGTCGCGGGTCGGCGTGGATGGCCGGGACAAGCCCGGCCATGACCGCTTGGCTACGAGTCGCGCCGTTCTCAGGCTCCATGCTTGGCAGTTACCGAGGTGCGCGTAACTGCCAAGCCGGGTGAGTCCGAAGTGTCACGGTTGGCGGGAAAAGCCTGGCGTGGCGCGGATTTCGAGAGACTTCCGGCCGGAATCCCGACTCAAGGGCGAGATGATTCTTCCGCCCGAAGCCGTGGCGCTGATTGAGGCGCTCAAACTCGAAGTCGAAGCGCTTCGGACCGAGAACGCCGAGCTTCGTCGACGTCTCGGATTGGACAGCTCCAACAGTTCGAAGCCGCCTTCGAGCGACGGGCTGAAGAAGAAGCCTCGCCTTTTGCGTAGTCTGCGCACGCGCTCAGGCAAGCCGAGCGGGGGACAGAAGGGTCACAAGGGCGACACGTTGCGGCAGGTCGCCGAACCCGACGCAGTCATCGAACACCAAGCTTCGGCGTGCCGGCATTGCGGCGTGGGGCTCGATGCGGGCAGCGTGATCGGTCAGGAGAAGCGGCAAGTGTTCGATCTGCCCGAGCGCCTGTTCTCGTCACCGAACATCGCGCTTTGATCCACGCCTGCCCGTGCTGTCGGGGTAAGACGCGCGCGGCCTTCCCCGATGGCGTGGTCTCGCCGGCCCAATATGGCGAGCGCATCAAGGCGGCGGCGGTCTACCTCAACACGCAGCAACTGGTTCCCGAGGAGCGCGTTGCGCAAGTGCTGCGCGATGGCCTTCTCGCTCTATGACCGATGCGGGGCGATGTTCGAGGGGTGATTCGCCGAGGCCTTCGCTACTTGGGCTTTTTCGCTGCGGCGCGCCGTACGTCAGCTTCGCTGACTTTTCCCGTCTTCGCCCTCATCTCGCCCAACGTGACGTCGGGGCCGAACTCAGGGATCGGCTTCGAAAGATTCTTGTTGAGAGTGTCAGCGCGCTTTTGCTGAATTTCGCCGTC
>CAVZAL010000019.1:0-123108 GCA_963773245.1 uncultured Pseudomonadota bacterium | reverse complement strand
GGGACCCATTTGTCGAGGGAGAAACGTCCGGTTCCGGGTAGCTGGCGAGCGGATCATGTGCCTGAACCGTCGGAGATCGCTATCAGAACAATCGCAAGCGCAGCCGAAGGCAGCCCGTGGGAGCGCTGCTGGAACGGCGTCTTGGAGCGCATTCACTGCGGGGGGTTGTCTTCGCGAGGCTGGCGGAGCGGGTCATGTGCCTGAACCGTCGGAGATCGCTATCAGAACGACCCCAAGCGCAGCCGAAGGCAGCGCGTGGGAGCGCTACTGGAACGGCGTCCTGGGGCGCATTCACTGCGGGGTTGTCTTCGCGAGTGGCCGCTTCACCTGGCTCGACATAAGCAGATGGGCCGCCTCGTTTGCCCGACCCTTACGAAGTCGGGCCGCACCGTCTTGTACGCACACCCTCGGCGATTGATTCGATCCACAGACTGGCGAGCTTGCCGAGCCAAGGTTGGGAGGAGCTCCGGACCCCTTTGAATACAAACGACAAAGTGGCAAGTTTATTGCCCGGTGTAAAACCGATAGGGACTAAGCAGACATTCGTTGGAAGGCCAACGAATGTCTGCTTAGAGTCTTTGATTTAGCAGGATTTTCGTCCGAAAACCGGCATCCACTTTTCGGAAATCCTGCTTAGGGTCTGTCCTCAATTGAGCCAAATGACGGCGGCGGCGAGGTGAATGGCGGCGAGGAAGTTTCGTTTGGTTTTGTCGTATCGGGTGGCGATGGCGCGGTAGAGCTTCAGCCTGGCGAAGAAATTCTCGATCAAATGCCGGGATTTGAACAATTCGCGATCGAATGGGCGAGAGGTTCTGCGATTGGCGTTGGGCGGGATGACGGTCGTCTTGCCGGCCGCGGCCATCGGTTCGAGAACGCGGCCGTCGGCGTCGTAGGCTTTGTCGGCGATGAGCGTATCGGCCTGCATCTGGGGCAGGAGTTCGTCGGCGCCGGCGAGATCATGCTCTTGGCCGCCGGTTAGGCAGAAGCCGACGGGATTGCCCAGGGCGTCGACCAGAGCATGGATTTTCGTGCTCAACCCGCCCCGCGATCGTCCGATCGCTTGGTCCTCGCCATCTGTTTTTGGGCGCCCGCGCTGTGCTGATGGGCGCGCTCGATCGTGCTGTCGATCATGGCGTATTCGATATCGGCGTCGTCCGCCAAATGCTTGAATATGGGCGCCCAGACGCCGGACTTCGCCCACCGCGAAAACCGGGTGTGGATCTTGATCGGATCCTCGAACCGCTCGGGAAGATCGCGCCAGGGCATTCCGGCGCGGTAACGGTAGAGCACGGCCTCCACGAACAACCGATTGTCGCGAGCCGTCACCCCGACATGCCCCACCCGCCCAGGCAGCAGGTCTTTGACCCCATCCCATTGATCTTCGGAGCAAAATCCAAAAATCCGAGACCCATGGCGCGCTCCTCCCCGCGCCTCTCGAATCGATCTTGGTTAACCAATCGTTAACGATTTAGGACTCCGCCCTGGAGCTGCTGCGCACACCCCTGGACAAGCCTTTGAGCCCCCCCTATAAGCCGCGCGATCGACACGCTCCGGCATGTCGGCCCAGGTAGCTCAGTTGGTAGAGCATGCGACTGAAAATCGCAGTGTCGGTGGTTCGATTCCGCCCCTGGGCACCATTTCTTAATCCCAGACAGTCCGACATCGTCCGAAGAGCCTGAGAAATCAAGGCTTTTGGCCGTTTTTCGTGTCCAAGGGCGTCTTGGGGCGGGCGTTGGTATCCGGCCGCGATGTTGGTAGATTCGTTGGTACGGGCTTCGTACCAACACGCGGGATACCAACATGCCGCTCACCGACACCGCCATCCGAAACGCCAAGACCGAAGGCGATGTTGAACAAGTGAAGCTGTCGGACGGCGGCGGGCTTCAGCTATGGGTGACCAAGGACGGCGCGAAGCGATGGCGGCTCGCCTACCGGCATGAAGGGAAACAAAAGACGCTTGCCATCGGCGTATACCCGACCGTCAGCCTGAAGGATGCGCGCGACGCGCGGGACGCGGCGAAGAAACTGTTGCAGTCCGGCGCGGACCCAATGACCGCCAAGCGCCAGGCGAAAGCCGAGCAGGCGGCCGCAAGTGCGAACACCTTTGAACTCATCGCCGCCGAACTCGTCGCCAAGAAGCGGGCGGAGAACAAAGCCGATCAAACGCTCATAAAGATGGAATGGCTGCTCGGCTTCGCCAACACCGAATTCGGCTCGCGCCCAATCAAGGAGATCACCGCGCCGGAAATCCTGCGCGTCCTTCGCGGCGTCGCGGCGCGCGGCCGGTTGGAGACGGCGAGGCGATTGCGCTCGACCGTCGGGCAGGTCTTTCGCTTCGCCGTTGTCACCGGTCGCGCCGACGCCGACCCTACCGCCGCGCTCCAAGGCGCAATCCCCGCGCCTGTCGCCAAGCACCGCGCCGCCATCGTCGAGCCGGTTCGCTTCGGCGCATTGCTGCGGGCCATCGCCGGATATGACGGCGCGCCGGAAACCCGCATCGCGCTGGAGTTGTCGGCGCTGACTTTCGTCCGGCCGGGTGAACTTCGTTCAGCGGAATGGGCGGAGTTCGATCTCGACCGCGCGGTCTGGTCGATCCCCGGCGAGAAGATGAAAATGCGCCGCCCGCATCGCGTCCCGCTCGCCCCGCAAGCCGTCGCCCTTCTCCGCGAGCTTCACGCCCTGACCGGAACCGGCCGGTTCCTGTTCCCGTCTGTCCGCAGCGTCAGCCGTTGCATGAGCGAGAACACCGTCAACGCCGCGCTTCGGCGGCTTGGCTTCAAGCAGGACGAAATGACCGGTCACGGTTTCCGCTCGGCCGCTTCATCGATCCTGAACGAAAGCAACCTTTGGAACGCCGACGCCATCGAGCGGCAGCTCGCGCACGTCGATGCTGACAGCGTCCGCCGTGCCTATGCGCGGGCGGACTTTTGGGACGAGCGTATCCGCATGATGACGTGGTGGGCGGACAAGTGCGATGCGCTGCGGCAAGGGGGCGTCGTGATACCCTTACGGGCCTAGTCGTCGCATGCGGCACGAGTTGTCGATTCGCTGTAAGGAAGTAAGTTATGCACAGGCGACGCTCGATCAATCGCGGTAATTAACTCCGCTCCGACAGCGAAAAAGGCCTTTTTCGCGATCTTTCGTCAAGTACATGATTTCGTTGATTTTTGATTCCGTATTGCTGTGCATAACCCTGTAGGTAACGGTCGAATAACTCCGCACCGGCAATGGTGCATCTGTGGACAAACCGGCGGGCGGGCTTCCCTTTCTCGTCAGACCCGCCAAGAGATGGTCCGGCGAGCCGCAATGGCTCCAACCGAGCCTCATGGCATTGAGGAAGACGAGATTTTGAGCCGCACCGGCCCTGGCAGGCACGGCGCGACTCGTTGGGCGAAGCCCGCGCTCTGGTGGGAGCGGGTCAACCCTACGCTGAGGCGGACGGCTCGTAAAGCGGTCCGACCTCGGTCTCGTCGCCAGACGATAAGACGATATGACCTACCACGACGATAAGCCGACGCCCCCCTCCAACCTCCCCTCCACCGGCTTCTTGCGCCTAAGCGCCATCCTCGCGCCAAACGGTCCGATTCCCGTCGGCCGCTCGACATGGTGGGCGGGCGTGAAGGACGGGCGATTTCCGAAACCGGTGAAACTCGGCGCGCGCATCACCGCTTGGCGCATCGAAGACATCCGCGCCTATATTGAGAATCGCGGCTGACCGGTGGCGAGGCGGCATAACGTCCGCCGCGTCAAAATCCATCGCAGCTACACCGCCTCAGAACTTGCGAAGGTTCTGGGGGTGGCGAAGCTTACCGTTCGCCGATGGATCGACGCCGGCCTCCCCGTGGTCGTGAGCAAGCGTCCGCAGCTCATACACGGTTCCGATCTCCGCGCTTTTCTCGAAGCGCGCCAACCCCGCAAGCAGCCCTGTCGCCCCGGACAGTTCTACTGCCTGCCCTGTCGCGCACCGAAACGCCCTGCCTTCGGCGAAGCCGAGTTCAGGCCGAAGACGGCCAAGACCGGGATGCTTGAAGGTCTATGTCCGGACTGCGGCTCGATGATCTATCGAGTCGCCAGAACAGCTGCGCTCGCGGCTGCGGCCGGCGATCTCGCTGTTACGCACCGCCTCGCGCGGGAACGCATAACCGATAGCGCCACTCCCTTCCGCAATGTTCGGTTCGCAGGCGCTGCGGAATAACCCCGGAAAATACGCCGTCCAGCCGAGGGCTGGGCGGTTTCTATCTTGCCCAAAACCAACCCTCACCGACCGCAATCGGGGCCATGCGGAGATTTTTCTTCCGCTCCCGACAATTCAAAGGATCAATAAACATGAACGCCAAACGGAACGCCGCCAACGAGCGGATCAAGCGCGCTTACCTCAACTGGCTCCAAGGATCGAAGGGGCGGCACGAGGCTTCCCTCGACGCCGTCGCGAAGGCGCTGGAGCGCTTCGACGAGTACAACAAACGGAAGGACTTCGTGAAGTTCCATTTCGAGCAGGCGCTCGGCTTCAAGGCGCGTCTCATCGAGCAGCACAACGCCCGCACCGGCGCGCCGCTGTCCGCTTCCACCATCAAATCGACGCTCGCGGCGCTGAAGGCGTTCTTCATCTGGCTATCCGGCGAGCCGGGTTACCGCGCCAAGCTGAAGCAGTCCGACGCCGAGTATTTCAACCCGCTCGACAACCTCGCCCGCGTCGCCGGGGCGCATCGCCGCCGCGCCTGCCCGACGCTCGACCAAATCCGCGCCGTGCTCGCCGCCATGCCGACTGAGACGGAGATCGAGCAACGCGACCGGGCGCTCATCGCCTTCGCAATCCTCACCGGCGCGCGCGACCGCGCCATCGTGTCCTTCCGGCTGAAGCATATCGACATCGAGGGCCGGCTTCTGGAGCAGGACGCGCGCGAGGTGAGGACCAAGCGGGCGAAGACCTTCACGACGTGGTTCTTCCCCGTCGGCGCGGACATCGAGCAGATTGTCGCCGACTGGGTCGCGTTCCTGCGCGACGTGAAACAGTTCGGGGCGGATGATCCGATCTTCGCCAAGTCACGCGTCGCGCCGGGGCCGGACCTTGAATTCGACGCCGTCGGCCTCGACCGCGCGCCGTGGGCGAACGCAAACCCGGTCCGCAAGCTGTTCAAGCAGGCGTTTGCCCGGGCGGGCCTGCCCTATTTCAACCCGCACAGTTTCCGCAAGACGCTGCTTCAGTTGGCGTTCCAACTGAAAGTTAACGCCGAAGAGTTCAAGGCTTGGTCGCAAAACCTTGGCCACGAACATTGCCTGACGACCTTCGTCAGCTACGGCGAGGTGTCCGAATTCCGGCAGGCGGAGATCATGCGCGAACTCGCCAAGCCGAAGCCGGCGCGCGGCGACGAGGTGGAGATGCTTCGCCAACTCGCCGAGCGTCTGGCGAGCATGAAGCGGACGGGCTGACAGTCGGGCTTGCCGCTCGCCGCGCCCGTGCTAACCCTATGGTGCGGCGAGCCGGCGAAGACCGAATCGGCCGGCTGCGAAGGGGTTGCGGTTTTCGATGTTCGAACAGGTTTTCAAGAATCTCGACGATGTTCTGTGGAAAGAGGCAGGTTGCACGACCGAACTCGACTATACCGAGCAGTCGTCCTGGATATTATTCCTCAAATATCTCGACGATCTCGAAGACGAGCGGCAGACGCAGGCTGAACTCGACGGCAAGCCTTACCGGCGCATCATCGACGACGCGCATCGCTGGTCGAGATGGGCCGCGCCGAAAACGGCGGCCGGCGCCTTCGATCACCAGAACGCGCTGACCGGGCCGGACCTCATCGAATACGTCGATAAGACGCTCCTTCCCTATCTGCGCAATTTCAAGACCAGCGCCGAGCGGCCGGACACCATCGAATATAAGATCGGCGAGATTTTCTCCGAGATCGGCAACAAATTCCGCAGCGGCTATTCGCTGCGCGACGCCCTCGAACTCGTCGACCAGCTCGCCTTCGGCACGTCCGAACAGCGCCACGAACTGTCCTATCTCTACGAGGCCAAGATCAAGCGCATGGGCAACGCCGGGCGCAACGGCGGCGAGTATTATACGCCGCGCCCGCTCATCCGCGCGATGGTGAAGGTCGTGAAGCCGAAGGTCGGCGAGCGCGTCTATGACGGCGCTTGCGGCTCGGCGGGCTTCCTGTGCGAGGCCTTCGAGTACATGCAGACGCAGCCGCGCCTCTCAACCAAGGACCTGCGCACGCTGCAAGAGCGCACGTTCTACGGCAAGGAGAAGAAGAGCCTCGCCTATGTCATTGCGATCATGAACATGATCCTGCACGGCATCGAAGCGCCGAACGTCATTCACACCAACACGCTCGCCGAGATCGTCTCCGACCTTCAGGACAAGGACCGCTTCGACATCATCCTCGCCAACCCGCCGTTCGGCGGCAAGGAGCGGGCGGAGGTGCAACAGAACTTTCCAATCAAGACCGGCGAGACGGCGTTTCTGTTCCTGCAACATTTCATCAAGACGCTGAAGGCGGGCGGGCGCGCGGCCATCGTCATCAAGAACACGTTTCTTTCGAACGGCGACAACGCCAGCGTCAGCCTGCGCCGCGAATTGCTGAAGACCTGCAACCTCCACACCGTGCTCGACATGCCGCAGGGCACGTTCACCGGCGCGGGCGTCAAGACGGTGGTGCTGTTCTTCGAGAAAGGCGCGCCGACGCGGCGGGTGTGGTTTTACAAACTCGACCCCGGCCGCAGCCTAGGCAAGACCAACGCGCTCAATGACGAGGATATGGCGGAGTTCGTGGCGCTACAGGCGACGTTCAGGGATTCGGCGAAGAGCTGGAGCGTCGCGGTCGAGGCCCTGGACCCGCTGACGTTCGATTTGTCAGTGAAGAACCCGAACGGCGGGGAGGCCGTCGAGCACCGCAGCCCCATGGAGATTCTGGAGGAGATCGCGGCGCTGGACGCGGAGAGCGCGGGGATTCTGGAGAGCATCCGGGGGATGCTGTGAAGGGGTGGGAGACAAAGACGCTTGGCGAGATTACTCTACCAATCGAAACCGACGATCCGACGAAACACCCTTCGCGGTCCTTTCAGTACGTCGATGTTTCCAGCGTCTCCAACGAGAGTCTAGAAATCGTTAAATCGCAAACAATTCTGGGGAGCGACGCGCCAAGTCGGGCTCGACGAAAAATTCGTAGTGGAGATGTCATTTTCGCGACCATACGCCCGACACTGAAGCGCATCGCTGTTGTGCCAGATTATTTAGACAACCAAATTTGCAGCACCGCATATTTCGTTTTTCGCACTCGACCACAGTCAGCAATAGATATATATTTTACTATTTGCAGAGCCGTACGTTTACGGAAGCAATGGAGCGGCTCCAAACCGGTGCCAGCTATCCTGCCGTCAATGATAGTCAGGTTAGGGCGCAGGAAATTCCTTTGCCCACGCCTGCCGAGCAGCACCGCATCGTTGGCATATTGGACGAGGCCTTTGCCGGGTTGGACGCGATGCGCGCCAATGCGGAGGCCAGCGCTAAAAGTTCTCGCGCTTTGTCTGAGCGCTATGTTGACGCCATCTTCGTGACAAAGGGCGACAAGTGGACACAAGACACAATCGGAAATTGTTTCAGACTGAGCAGCGGTGACAATCTTACCAGCAAGGCAATGATTGAGGGACCTTACGCAGTCTACGGCGGCAATGGGATTGCTGGAATGCACAACAATTTTAATATGTCGGGGGACAATGTCATAGTTGGTCGCGTCGGCGCCCTCTGCGGTAACGTGCGGAATATAAAAGAAAAAATATGGCTTACTGATAATGCCTTCAAAATAGTGGACAAGCAATACGAATTCGACAACGAGTTTCTAACTCATCTACTCAATCATAAAAATCTGCGTAGGCTCGCGCGTCAATCCGCTCAGCCTGTAATTTCCAATTCGTCTTTAAGAGACGTTATTCTCGATTTCCCTTTATCCGTGACCACTCAGCGAAAAATTGGCGCGTTCATATCCGAAATGGCGTCGGAGACCGACAACCTTGAAACGGTCTACAGTAGAAAGCTTGCCGCCATCGACGAACTCCGCAAATCCCTTCTCCACCAGGCCTTTTCCGGAAATCTCTAGCCCATGAACGAAGCCGAGACCCGCGCCGAACTCATCGACCCCAAGCTGACGGCGGCGGGTTGGGGCGTGGTCGAGGGCAGCCGGATCCGGCGCGAATATCCGATCACCGGCGGCCGGTTGCTCGGCGGCGGCAAGAAGGGCGCGGCGGATATCGCCGACTATGTGCTCGTCTACCGCAACACGCGGCTCGCCGTGGTCGAGGCCAAGCGCCGCGATCTGCCCGTGACCGAAGGCCTCGGACAGGCCAAGGACTATTCGCAAAAGCTGCAAGTCCGCTTCGCCCTCGCCAGCAATGGCCTCGGTCTCTATCGCGCCGACATGCAGACCGGCGGCGAGGGGCCGCTCGCCGACTGGCCGACGCCGCAGGACCTATGGGCGCCGACCTTCCCCGTAGCAAACCCCTGGCGCGACCGCTTCGCCGCCGCGCCCTATGCCGAGCGCGGCGATTGGACGCTGCGCTACTATCAAGCCAACGCGGTCGAGCGGGCGCTGGAGCGCGTCGTCGAGGGCGGCAAGCGCATATTACTGACGCTCGCCACCGGCACCGGCAAGACCTCCATCGCCTTTCAATTCGTCTGGCGCCTGTTCGAGGCGAAATGGAACCTGTCCGGCGAGCCGACCCGCCGCCCGCGCGTGCTGTTCCTCGCCGACCGCAACAACCTCGCCGATCAGGCGTCGCAGGATTTCAACCGTTTCGCGGCCTTCGAGGAGAAGGCGCTCGTCCGAATAACTCCCGATGAAATCCGAAAGCGAAACTCCACGCCAAAAAACGGCGCGGTCTTCTTCACGATCTTCCAAACCTTCATGTCCGGCCGCGATGCTAGCGGAAACCCTGCGCCCTATTTCGGCGACTATCCCGCCGACTTCTTCGATTGCGTCATCATCGACGAGTGTCATCGCGGCGGGGCCAACGACGAAGGCGAGTGGCGAAGGATTCTGGAATATTTCTCGCCCGCCCTGCAACTCGGCCTGACCGCGACGCCGAAGCGCAAGATCAACGCCGACACCTACGCTTATTTCGGCGAGCCGGTTTACGTCTATTCGCTGAAGGAAGGCATCAACGACGGCTTCCTGACCCCGTTCCGCGTGCGGCAGATCGCGACGACGGTCGATGAATATGTCTACACGCCCGATGACGACGTGGTCGAGGGCGAGATCGAAGACGGTCGACGCTATCGCGAAGAGGACTTCAATCGCATCATCGAGGAGCCCTTTGCAAAACCGCGCGACCCGTGATTCTCTTGGCTTTCCGAAGACATGAGTCGCCGATGTCGCGCCGTAACTTCAGCCAACCTTCGCTCGCCGACGCGTTTGTGAAGGCCTATTCTCGGGGTGGTGGGTTCTTGGAAGATATCGCCAAGACCTTCGAGTGGGCGGCGTTTGAGGTCGTGATGCGTCCATTGCACTCTTCTTCGGATGGCGCTCCGGCCTACCCGCCGCTGACGATGTTCAAGATCGTGCTTTTCCAGCAATGGTACGGGCTTTCCGACCCGCAGGCGGAGGAAGCGGTGCGGGATCGCCTTTCGTTTCGGCGCTTCTGCGGCGTTCCGCTCGACGAGGAGACGCCCGACCATTCCTCGATCTGGCGGTTTCGCCAGCGCATCGCCAAGCTCGGGCTTTGCGAGAAGCTTCTGGCCGAGGTCAACCGGCAACTCGATGCGCGCGGCCTTATCGTCAAGCGCGGCACGCTGGTGGACGCGACAATCATCGCGGCGGCGGTGAAGCCGCCGAAGTTCGAGGAAGGCCAAGTCAACGAGCGCGATCCGGAGGCGAGCTTCACCAAGAAGAACGGCCAGACCTATTTCGGCTACAAGGCGCATCTGGCGGTGGATGAGGAGAGCGGCTTTGTGCGCCAAGCCGAGATGACGAGCGCCGATCTGCACGATTCCCAGCGCGGCCAAGCCATGATCCAGGGCGATGAGGAAGCTTATTACGCCGACAAGGCCTACGATTCAAAGGCGTTGCGCGAGGAGTTGAAGACCCGCGGGATCAAGGATCGGATCGCCCACAAGGCCCGGCGCAACAAGCCGCTGGAGAATTGGCAGGTCTGGCTCAACAAGACGGCTTCGCGCATTCGGGTGGGCGTGGAGCGCGCCAACGCGACGATGAAGAACTGGTACGGGATGGCGAAGGTTCGCTATCTCGGGGTCAAGCGCAACAACTGCCAACTTCAGTTTGTCGCCATGGCGATGAACATGAAGCGGGCGAGGGTTCTCATCGCGGCCGCGTGAACCGGCGCGAGGGGAGGAGTCTGCCTGGACGACGGCGGAGGCGGGAAAATGAGCGGTTGAAAGCGCCAAAATCGGCGCGCTTCCTAATCGTGCGCGCCTGTCGCGGCCCGATGAAGCCTTCGCCGCGCCGCCAAACCCTCACCGCCGGCCATTATGCGAAGCGCTCATCGAGATCGAAGCGCGCGAGCGCAAGCGCGTGGAAATCTTCATGGCGGAGATCGACCAACGCCAGAAGACGCTCGTTTTCTGCGCGACGCAGGCGCACGCCGCCGCCGTTCGCGATCTCGTCAATCAAATGAAGATCAGCAAGGACCCGGACTATTGCGTGCGCGTGACCGCGAACGATGGGGCCATCGGCGACAAGTTCCTCCAACATTTCCGCGAGAACGACAAGACCATCCCCACGATCCTGACGACCTCGCAAAAGCTGACGACGGGCGTCGATGCGCGCAACGTGCGCAACATTGTACTGATGCGCCCAATCAAGTCGATGATCGAGTTCAAGCAGATCATTGGACGCGGAACGCGGCTCTACGAGGGCAAGGACTATTTCACGATATATGACTTCGTGAAGGCCTACGAGCTGTTCAAGGACCCGGAATGGGACGGCGAGCCTCCGGAACCCGGCGAGCCGAAGCCGCGCCCTGTCGGCGGCGCTGGGCCGGGTGAGCCAAGGGGCCGGACGAGAGCGGCGAAGACGCCGGAAGAGAAGCCGGCGAAGATCAAGGTGAAGCTCGCCGACGGCAAGGAGCGCACAATTCAGTTCATGAAGGCGACGAGCTTCTGGAGCCCGGACGGCAAGCCGATGTCGGCGGCGCAATTCGTCGAGGCGCTGTTCGGCCAGTTGCCCGACTTCTTCAAGGACGAGGACGAGCTACGCCGCCTCTGGGGCAACCCGGAGACGCGCGCGGCGCTGCTCGACGGGCTCGAGACGAAAGGCTTCGGCCTCGTCCAACTCGCCGAGATGAAACTCGTCATCGACGCCAGGGACAGCGACGTTTTCGACGTGCTCGCCTACATCGCCTTCGCGCTTGCGCCGAAGACCCGGCAGGAACGCGCAGAGATCGGCAAGACCCGCATCGCGGGCGAATATCCCGACAAGCTCCAGGCCTTCCTCGAATTCGTGCTCGGCGAGTATGTGCGGCAGGGAGACGACGAGTTGGCAGTCGAAAAGCTGACGGGCCTGATGAAGCTGAGATTCGGGTCGGCTTTAGAAGGGGCGAAGGCCTTGGGGGGCGCGCCGATGGTCCGATCAGCCTTCGTCGGTTTCCAGCGTTACCTCTATGAAGGGTAGCGGCGGAAAATGTTGGTATATTCGTTGGTACATCAAATTTAATGTTTGCTCGTAGCCAAATCATATCAATACGTTAAGCCGCCAATGCGACGCCGCCCCTGGCACCATGAAAAATCAATAACCTAACGAGCCTGACCCGGTCCGTGTAGACAGTTTCTCGGGCGCGTGCAGATAATTCTTGATCACGACACGTTCTCGTTTGCCAGACTGCCGGCCGTCTGGCGGACACGATACTCGTGCGGTCGAAGCGCCTATCGCGCCCGGCGCCGCGGCGTCGGCCGCAACTCGGCATTACCGGGTACAGGAATCGTCGCTGATCCAGGCGGCAGGGAAACTCGCGAGGATGAACATGGATCGATTTCGATCCACGTGACCGCGGCCGGACTCCTCCTCCAGACGTCCGAGGCGAAGTCGCGACACAGTCTCAGGTGGGCGGCTGCCCCGACAATAGCGCAGACGCACGGCGCGCGGCGGCCAGAACGTCGGGAACGTGGCGGGCCATCGCTTTATGCGTGAAGCGCGAGCTTGGTCCGGACGCTACGAGCGAGGCGACGACGCTCGCGCCGTCTCGAACCGGGGCAGCCAGGCCCGAAAGGCCGGCAATCCAGGAGTCTATCGCCATCGCCCATTCCTGTTTGCGAATGAGATCGAGTTCTTTCATCAGGCTGCGCTCCGCGTTCGGCGTCAGCCCGAGTCTGACAACGTAGTTCGCAATGAACTCGGGCGCGGCAAACGCCAGCAGCACCCGCCCAGTCGCGCCATAATGCAGCGGCACGATCAGACCGATCGGCACCACGCGCCGGACCGACTCGACGCTCTGGACTTCAGCGATGCATACGCGGACGTCGTTCGAGCGAACGTGAAGGGAAACGGTCTCTCCGGTTGCGTCGCGTAGACGCTCCATCTCTGGAACGATGGACGTCATCAGTCTTGCGGGACGTGCGGCGTAGCCCCAGGCCAGCGAACGCGAGCCCAGCGAGTAGCCGTTCGAGCGCTCCTCGAGGTGGAGATACTGCCGCTTCGCCAGTTCCCGCAGCAGTCGGCTGACGGTCGGCAGCGGCAAGTTCAGCGCCCGCGCGATGGCGGCCGGGGGCAGAGGCTCGGGGCTGCCGGCCACGGCCTCCAGAATTCCCGTAATCCGATCAAGAATACGCATGTTCGATCGATCGTGGCGGTCAATCCGACGCGCGCGCAGTCCCGCCGCGAGTGGCCGGCGGCGCAAGCCGCACGCGCTTTCCCGGCCGCTCCGCCGCAGTTGTCACGGCGCCGTTCGAAGAGTATCCTAGTCGCAAAACGAAAGCTACTCTCACGTAGTGAGAGTTATCCGGAGGAAGCGAGGGAGTGGGACATGGCAAATCAGGTCAATGACGCCCTTACGGATCTGGTCCGGGGCAAGATCACGCGTCGCGCGTTCGTCGAGCGTCTGGTCGCTCTCGGCGTGGGCGGGCAGGCGATCGGGGCGCTGCTGGATTCGACTGCGGCGCTCGCCGCTGAAGCGCCCTACCCCATGACGGGCGACATGAAGGAGGGGTCCGGCGGCAATCTTGTAGTCGGCCAGGAGTCGAACTGGGACGTTCTCGATCCCGCCCTCGGAACGGGCGCGGTCACCTGGCGCACCTGCCTCTATCAGATCTACGAGTCGCTCGTGTCTCGCGACCTGGACAATCCGCAGGGCGTCGGCAACGCAGTCGTGCCGCGCATCACGAAATCAATCGACCAGTCGTCGGACGGCAAGACCTACACCTTTCACCTGCAGCCGGGCGTCTCGTTCACCGACGGAACGCCGTTCGACGCGGACGCGGTGATTTGGAACGTCGAGCGCCAGTGGGATCAGAGCAAGCTCGGCAGGAAGAATGCGCCGCAGTTCGACACGACCGCCGCCGCCGTGCGCAGCTGGTTCTGGAGCCCTGCGCAACTCGTCGAAATGGTCGCGCCGGACAAGAACACAGTGGTCTTTCGTCTCGCCAAGCCGTTCTCGCAGTTCGTGAGCGGCATGCCGGAGGCGGGCCTCGGCACGATGGGGATCTGCAGCCCGGAGGTCTGGAAAAAGTCGGGAACCCCGGGCATAGCCAAGACTCCGATCGGAACGGGGCCCTTCCTGTTCGAGAGTCAGGTGCCGGGCGACACGCTGGTCATCGCGAAGAACCCGAAATACTGGAATCCGGCGCAAGCGGCGAAGGCGGACAAGATCACCTTCAAGGCGCTGCCCGACGCGGCCACCAGGGTCGCGGCGCTCCGTGCGGGCGAGGTGCATGTCATCTTCGCGCCGCCCACGCAGGAGCTTGCTTCCCTCAGGCAAGCCGGTTTCATCGTGACCGCGCGCGTCAATCCGCACCTCTGGTACCTGCAGCTCAACGCCAACGAGCCTTATTGGAAGGACGCGCGGGTCCGGCAGGCGTTCTTCATGTCGATCAATCGCGCCGGCATGGCCTCGCAGCTCCTCAAGAACACTGTGCTTCCCGCCGTCAGCCTCAATGGTCGAAGCTGCCCGTCCTGGACAGACAAGGCCGGCTACGCCGACTACGACCCTGCAGGGGCGAAGAAGCTCCTCGCGGAGGCAGGTTACGAAAAGGGCTTCGACACGACGTTCCAGATTCCGACAGGCGGGTTCCGGCGAAATCGATCCCGTTGCGATGGCCGAGTGGATCGCCAATGACGCGGCGAAGGTGGGGATCCGCATCAAGCTGCAGACGATGGAATGGATCAGCTACCTGCATGCCTGGGCGGCGGGAATGTCGGCGGGCATCGGCATCAACCAGCAGTCCTGGGGCATGACGTCGATGTACTGGCCGAACCTGCCGCTGCGCTCGACGTCGGGCCTGAACGTCGGCCACCAGCCGGACAAGGATTTCGACACGCTCCTCGACTCCGCCAACTCGGCGCTCGACGAGGACACCGCGATTGCGCGCTATCGCGCCGTCGACATGCTGAACGCCAAGCAGATGTGGCTTGCGCCCATCGTCAACGACCTCGCGCCCGTCGTCATCTCGCCGAAGGTCAAGGGCTTCGTCCACACGTCGGACTGGTGGTGGGACTTCAAGAAGGTGTGGGTCGAGGGTTGAGCCTTCGCCCGGCACGCCGCGGGGCTGCGATCGTCGGGTCTCGGCCCGACTTTCGCAGACATCGATGAGGCGCTGATGCTCCGATACCTTGCCCAGCGTATCGCTTTGGCCGTGCCGACGCTGATCGGCGTGTCGCTGGTCACCTTCGGTCTGCTGCACATGGTCCCGGGAGGCCCTGCGGTCGCCATGCTCGGCATGGCGGCCTCCAACCCCGCGGCGGTGCTGGCGGTGACAAAGGAGCTCGGCCTCGATCGGCCCATCTGGGACCAGTACGCCATCTGGCTCAAGCACGCGCTCTCGGGCGATCTCGGCACGTCGACGGAGTTTCATGTCTCCGTCCTTTCCCTGATCGGTCCGAAGCTCGAGCATACGCTGCTCCTGACGGCGGGCAGCCTGGCCTATGCGGTCGTCATTGGCGTCGCTCTCGGAATTGTCGCGGCGATCTATCATCGGTCCATTTTCGATCGCGTATCGATGCTCGTCGCGCTGATCGGCGCGAGCGCGCCGGTCTTCTGGATCGGGCTGCTCCTCAGCTATTTCTTCTCGATCCGTCTGGGATGGCTGCCGGCGATGGGGATGACGTCGATCACGGGCGACGCTTCGCCCATGATCGTCATTAAGCACCTGATCCTTCCTGCTTTCGCCAACTCGATCATCTCTATTGCGGTCATCGCGCGCATCGTCAGATCGAACATGCTCGAAGCGCTCGTGCAGCCGTACGTCCTGGCTGCGCGCGCGCGGGGACTGTCGCGGCCTCGTCAGGTCCTTGTTCACGCGTTTCGGAACGTCTTGCCGGACGCCATCAACATCACCGGGTTGCAGGTCGGTTTCCTTTTCGGCGGCGCCTTGTTCGTCGAGGTCGTCTTCGCTTGGCCCGGAATTGGCTACCTCATCTATTCCTCGATCCAGGCCCGTGACTACGTTACGCTTCAGGCGTCCGTTCTGATCGTCTCCGCGGTGTTCGTCCTGGTGAACCTCGTCGCCGACATGGTTCGCATCGCGCTGGACCCGCGGGAGCGCGCAGGATGAGCCGTTCCGACACACTGCCGGGCAAGGTCTTGAGTCAATTCAGGCCCGATGCCGCTCCGCAGAGCGCGTTCAAGCAGACCCTGCGCGCGCTGGCGGCGGACCGCATGGCGATGCTCGGCGCCGCGGTTCTTTCGATCACGCTGCTCGCGGCGGCGTTCGCCCCCATCATTGCGCCATATGACCCCAATTCCGGGGACGGCGCCTCCATTCTCGTCGCGCCATTCAGCCAGGGGCATATCCTCGGCGCCGACCAGCAGGGAAGAGACATCCTTTCGCGGATCCTGTTCGGCGCCCGCCTCGCCTTTCCCGAGGCGGTGATCCCCGTCGCCGTCGCGGCGCTCGCCGGGATGTTCCTGGGCCTCATCGGCGGGTACTTTCAGGGGTTCCTCGGCGAGCTCGTGATGCGCTCGCTCGACGTGCTGTTCGCCATCCCGATGGTGCTTCTCGCCATCGCGATCGCCACGACCTTGGGCAGCGGCCTGCCGACGGTCATCCTGTCGATGGCTGTGGTGATCACTCCCTATATCGCTCGCGTCGTCGCGACGACGACCGCCCAGCTTCGCTCGGCGGCCTTCGTCGATGCCGCGCGTTGCGCGGGTTTCAGCGATTGGCGGATCCTTCGCCGCGAGATTCTGCCGCATGTCATTCCCGCGATCGTCGTCTACGGCACGACGAACATGGGGGCGATGGTCGTCTTCGCGGCGGGCTTTGGCTTCCTGGGTCTCGGCGCCCCTCCCCCGACCGCGGACTGGGGGGCGATGATTTCCGGCGGCATGCAATCCCTGGCGAGCGCGCCATGGGTCTCGACGGTTCCGGGCGTAGCGATCGTCATTGTCTCTCTCGCCTTCAACTATCTGGGGGACGGGCTGCGCATCGCGCTCGATCCGCGATTGAGGAACCGGCATTGAACGCGCGGCCCGCCCACGTCTCCGAAGGCGAAAGCACAAGCGCTCGCGCGACCCCGCTTCTGGAGGTCGCCAACCTGACGGTTCGCTTCGCCTCGCCTGCGGGCGAGATTCACGCCGTGGAGGACGTGTCCATCGCGATCGGGCGCGGCGAAAGCGTCGGCATCGTCGGCGAGTTCGGGCTCCGGCAAGACCGTAACATGCATGTCCATGCTGTGGCTCCTGCCGAGCCCGCCGGCGCGCTACGTGAGCGGCCGCATCAATTTCGAGGGGAAAGACCTGGATCGCGCCGACGAGCGCCGGATGCGCAGCGTGCGAGGCAGCGGCATCGGCATGGTCTTCCAGAACGCCCGGCTATCGTTCAACCCGGCCTATCGCCTCGGCCGCCAGATCGCCGAGGTTCTCCGCGCGCACCAGCTCGGCCGCTGGCGCGAGGTCGAAGCGCAAGTGATTGACACTTTGCGCTATTGCAACATCGCAGATCCGGAAGCCGTCTTGCGTCAGTTTCCCCATGAGGTGAGCGGCGGCGTCGCGCAGCGCGTGAGCATCGCGCTTGCGCTTCTGGTGAGACCGCGCTTGCTCATCGCCGACGAGCCCACGACCGCGCTCGACCTCCTCAGCCAGCTCGAGGTCCTTTCGCTTCTGCGGCGCGTACGCGAAGGAGACGGACAGCTCTCTCGTCCTTGTCAGTCACGACCTCAACGTCGTGCGGCGCATCGCGGACCGGGTTGTCATCATGTATGCCGGCCGCATCGTAGAGGAGGGTCCGGTCGCCCGGATCTTCGGCGAGCCCCGGCATCCCTACACGCAGGGCCTTCTCGCCTCCGCCACGCAGCGCGTGGCTGGCGGAAGGCTCTACGAGCTTCCCGGTCAGCCGCCCGACCTCGCTGCTCTCCCTCAAGGCTGCAGTTTCCGTGCGCGCTGCAGCTCCGCATTCGACCGATGCGAGAAGACGCCGCCCCTCTACCCGTGCGCGCCGGGCCATTCCGCGCGCTGCTTCCTGCACGATCCCGGAGGCGTCCGTGGCTGAGCCTCTCGTCGCTTTCGACAGTGTCACCGTGTCGTACAGGCGCCGGCGCCCGCGCGGCGACCTCGTCGCGTTGAACGCCGTCTCGCTCGACGTCGTCGCCGGCAAGTCGGTTGGGATCATCGGCGATTCCGGGGCCGGCAAGTCGACGCTCTGCCGCGTCGCGGAGGGCCTCGTTCGCCCGCGTCCGGCCGGATCGTGCTTGATGGCGCCGATCTGACTCATGCGTCGGAGCGGGCGTGGAGGAACGCGCGCCGCCACGTCGCTCTGGTCTTCCAGGACGCGCTCGGCTCGTTCAACCCGATGCGCCCGGTAGTCGACTCGGTCGCCATGGCGCTGCTCAGCTACAGCGAGCTGTCGCAGGTCGAGTTGCGCCGCGCGGTCGCCGAAGCGCTCGAATGGGTCGGCCTTCCACCTTCCCAGATGACCCGGTATCCACACGAGTTTTCCGGCGGACAGATCCAGCGGCTGGCGATCGCGCGAGCGCTGGTGACAAGACCGCGACTGGTTCTCCTCGACGAACCGGTCTCGGCTCTCGACGTCTCGATCCGCGCCCAGATCCTCAACCTTCTGACCGACCTCGCAGAGCGCTTTTCGCTCACCTACGTCGTCATCAGCAGCGACCCTGGCGTACCTCGGCGCCTGACCGAGGAGATGATCGTTCTCTACGCGGGCCGCGTCGTCGAGCGCGCCCCGACCGAGACCCTCTTCACCAACCCGCTTCATCCTTACACGGTGTCGCTGCTGTCTCTGCACGACGCCACGCTCGCCGAACGGATGACTGACGTTCCTGATCCGCGAGCGCGCGAAGGCCTGGTCGGGAAAGCCGGCCTCGTCGCCGTCGAACCGGGCCATCTGGTCGATACGCAGCCATTTTCGGTTCCGTCCTCGCAGGCCGGCCGGAGCTCATCGCTTGCGCCCGTGCGCGGACCATGAAGTGAGGCGCTGGCCGGCCTTCAGAAACGCCGGAACGCGCAAAAATAGGGAATGTCGTTATGAGCGTTATGCGGGGTGGCGACGCCATCGTGAAGATGCTGCAACTGCATCAGGTCGATCTGGCGCTCGGAATGGGCGGCTTCCAGGTGCTGCCCTACTACGACGCGCTGTCGAACCAGAACAAGATCCGGCATGTTCTGATCCGCGACGAGAAGCACGGCGCCTTCGCGGCCGACGGCTACGCCCGTATCGCCAACCGGCCCGCCGTCGCGGACGCCACCCTCGGTCCGGGCGCGACAAACCTCGTCAGCGGCGCGGCCGAGTCCTTTGGCGCGTCGCTGCCGATGATCCTGCTGACGGGCGAGGTCAACTCGGCGCTCGCCGGCCGCGGCGCGACGCAGGAGAGCGATCAGGTCGGCATGCTTCGGCCGACGGTCAAGGCGAGCATCACCATCAACCGGATCGAGCGCGTGCCCGAACTCTTCCGTCGCGCGCACGCCATCGCCACCGGCGGCCGGCCCGGACCGGTCAACGTCAATGTGCCCGAGGATGTATGTCACGGGACGTTACGATTTTCCCGACGAGGACTTCTACGCCGATCCGCTTTCGATCGAGGCTTGCGGCTCGCCGGCCGCGTCCGGATCCGGCGATCGTGGAGAGCAGCGCAGCGCTCATCCGCCAGGCCGAGAAGCCCCCGTGCTCCTGGCCGGAGGCGGCATCCATCTGTCGAGGGCCTATGCGGAGCTCGCCGAATTCGTGGAGCTGACAGGCATGCCTGTCGCCTACACGATCTCCGGGAAAGGCTCGTCTGCCTGACAGCTCATCCCCTCGTCGCCGGGCTGTGCGGTCGGTATTCGCGGTTTGCCAACGCGCTGATCGAAAAGGCGGACGTTCTCGTCGTCGTCGGCTCGAAGCTCGGCGAGATAGCCACCAACCGCTGGACGGTGGTCCGGCCGCAGACGAAAATCATCCATATCGACATAGACCCGAGCGAGCTCGGCAAGGTCTATCGCACCGCCAGTAGGTTTATGGGCGGACGCCAAAGCTCTGCCTGCTCGACCTCAGCGCGTCGCTGTCGGAGGACCGCGCGGCGCTTGCGACACGCAAGAAGGACCAGATCGCGAGAGCTGGCCGCGTTGCGCCGAGACTGGATGGACATGGAGCGAACCGCAGCGCGTCTCCGACGAGCAGCCGATCCACATGGCGCGGCTTCTGCACGAACTCAGGCAGGCCGCGCCGCCCAAATCGGTCATCGTCGCCGACGGCGGCTTCGCGGCGCATTGGTCGGCGCTGCTCTACGATGTCGCCACGGCGGGGCGCACCTACATCGCCAATCGTGGCCACGCCGCAATCGGCTACGGCCTTCCCGGCGCGATGGGCGCGAAGCTCGCGGCGGGCGCCGACGTGCCTGTCATCGCGCTTTGCGGCGACAATGGTTTCGCGATGACAGCGATGGAGATGGAGACGCGCGGCGCGCCGGCGCCTCGGTGATCGTCGTCGTCGTCAACAATGGGGCGCTCGGCTACGTGAAGGCCTTGCAGCACGCCCTCTACGACGGTCGCTACATCTCTTCCGATTTCCTCGATGTCAGCTACGTCGACGTCGCCAAGGCGTGCGGATGCGAGGGCATCCTCGTGAAGGACCCGGACGAACTTGGCAGCGCGTTCCGGACCGCGATGGAGATGCAAGCCGATCGGCCCGTGCTGGTCGACGTTCGGACCACGACAGACCCGGCAAAAATGCTGCCGGGCGTCGACGCCCGCACGAAGTCACGCCGCTAATACTTGTCCAGCGATCAGAGAGGAGCCCGTCATGACTCCCGAAGTTCAAGATCACGCCCGAGGCTGGTCAAGGGCTACGCCGAAATGTTCGATGTCGAGATGACCGAGAAGGACCTGGCTTCGACTGGCGCCGCAGCTCGCCGGAGGCTTCGCCGGAATCGCCGAGCTGTGGGAGATCGACGTCGCCGGCTGCGAGCCGGCGGTGATCTTCCCAGTCGATCGGAGCGCGGGGAAATGAGCGAGACCGACATCGCATTTGCGCCGCTCACCGGATGTCGCAGGAGACTCAAGGCCGGCGAAATTACCAGCGTCGCGCTGACGCGATTGATGCTCGACCGGATCGAACGCCTGAACCCGACGCTCAACTGCTACATCACCGTCTGCCGGGAGCGCGCCCTCGAACAGGCCGAAGGCCTCGACCGCCTGCTCGCAGCGGGCGTCGATCTCGGGCCGCTTCACGGCGTCCCCGTCGCCATCAAAGACAACATGGCGACCGAAGGCGTCCGCACGACGGGCGGATCGCGCATTCTCAAGGATTGGGTTCCGGACACGGACGCCTCTGTTGTCGCCCGCACCAAGCAGGCCGGCGGGGTCATACTGGGCAAGCTGACGCTCTACGAATTCGCCTACGGCGGCTGGCACGAGGACTACGGCCCCGAGACCCGCAACCCCTGGGACTTGTCACGCTCGTGCAGCGCGTCCAGCAATGGGCCCGCTTGCGCCGTCGCGGCGGGGCTCGCCTATGCGAGCCTCGGCACCGACACCGGCGGCTCGGTGCGCTTGCCGGCGGCGGCTTGCAATCTCGCCGGCATGAAACCGACCTATGGTCTGGTGAGCCGCGCCGGCGTTCTCCCCGGCGGCTATAGTCTCGATCACGTCGGCCCCTTCGGGCGAACGGTCGCGGACGTCGCTGCCTATCTGCAAGCCATAGCCGGGCCGGACGACCGGGACCCGGCCGGGACCCGACGGCCCGCGCAGGACTACAGCCGACGATCTCGAGCGCGGGATCAAGGGCGCGCGCGTCGGCGTGCCGAAGACCCAACCCAACGAGCTGATCGATCCCGAGATGCGCGCGGCGTTCGAAGCCGCGCTTGAGGTTATGCGGAAGGAGGGCGCGCAGATCGTCGAGATCGAGGCCCCCAACCACCTCCTGTCGCGCACCTGCATGTGGGCGATCTCCGCCTCCGAGCTCGCGGAATCGCATCGCGATTGGCTCAAGACGCGGGCTCAGGACTATTCGCCGACCGTCCGCGGGCTCATCACGCAGGGCGCCTTCCTGCCTGCAACCGAATATGTGCGGGCGCAACGCGTCCGTCAGAAAATCATGCTCGCCTACGAAGAGATAATGAAGCAGGTGGAGCTGATCGCCATGCCCGTCGTTCCGTTCCCGGGCTGGATCATCGGGTCCGAGGAAATCACGGTCGGCGACGTCAAGGAGAACCTGATGGGCTGTCTGACGCGATATTGCCCGCCGTTCAACATCACCGGCATGCCGGCGATCTCGGTTCCGAACGGCTTCAGCAGAGACGGGCTGCCGCTCGGCTTCCAGATAGGCGGCCGCCTCTTCGACGACGCGACCGTGTTGCGCGCGGCTCGCGCCTATGAACGCGTCACCGACTGGCACAAGCGCAGGCCGCCGATCGGTTAGGTTGGGCGTGGCCGTTAGCGACGCAAGGCGGACCGGCGGCGCGAGTCGCAGGACAATGATTTCTCGGAAGCAGCGATGTTTCGTATCGCCTGCCCCGAGCGTCAAAGGCGAATGCGAACCATGACGATCACGGTCAGGCGGGAGGCTCAAAGCCGGGAAAGACGCTCGATTGCATCGCGCGCGGCGTCGCCCTCACGCACGCCAAGACGCCTCGACGTCACATTGGCGCGGGAGACAACGCCGTCGGCGTATGTCGATTGCGCTTCGCCGATCCGAGCCGAACTCGCGGCGACCGTAAAGGCGGCGATGCCCCGCGCGTCGAGCGGGACGAGCCGCGCGACGCCCGCGTCTTCCAAGCCGACGCCCGCGTCGTTGAAAGCAGCGGCGAAAGCGTCCACGCGTAGCGCGCTTGCGGCCGCGCCGCCGACGAGGCCGCCGTGCGAGCCGGTTACGACGACCGCTCCGGCGTCGGAGGGGCGCACCATCGAGGCGGAGTCCATAAGCAGAACCCGGCGGAGGCCCACTGTCTTGATTTCGCTCCGGGCCTCGCCGAACGGCGCCGGCTCGACTGTAAGCGCCGGAGCAGCGCCCAGCTTAAGCGCGGCGTCAATGCAAGCGTCGCCGGGAACGACGCCGAAGCTCCGCGCCGAGGCGTTTGACCGGCTGATAACGCCGCGGGCGATCATGTCGCGGGCGTCGCCAATGCGGCAGGACATGTGCGAAACACTCGCCGCAGGGATGCCCAGGAGGTCGAGGTCGGCGAGCGCGCGGACGCCCGCCTCGTCCTTGCCGATCCCCGCGTCGTTGAGAATAACGCCCCTGGCGCGAGCCAGGGCAGCCAGGAATCCGGGATAGCGCCCGCCATGCGAACCTGAAACGACAACATGTCCTGCGGCTTCGGCGGGAAGCTTGGTCGCGCTGTCGGCGAGAAACAGGTCAGGGAACACGTCGGAAAACGGCAAGGCGAGCTACCACGTTCGGATCACCATAAGGAGCGCGGATGACGACCAAGTTCAAGTCGAAGCTCGCCGCAGGGCAACCCGTCATCGTTATGAATCCGGATCACCCCTCGCCGAGCCTCGTGGAATTCGTCGCCGGGCTCGGCGTCGACGCCGTGATGATCGACGCGGAGCAAGGGAGCGCGGACGTCGAAACGGTCGAGGACATGGGCCGCGCCGCGCGAGCGGCAGGCATTTGCGCGCTCGTGCGCCTCTTCTCGCCCGAGCCGTGGATCATTGAACGCTATATGCTGCGCGGCGTCCACGGCATTGTCGTTCCGCGACTCGATACGGCGGCCGCCGCACGGCGCGTCGTCGGCGAGGTGCGCTACTGTTTCCCCGCGAATGCGGACGAGAAGATCGTCGTCGTGCAGGTCGAAACCGCCAATGCAGTCGCCGAGCTCGACGAATTCCTCGCAATACAAGGCATCGACTGCCTGTTCATCGGTCCGGTCGATCTCGCAAAGAGCCTGGGCCATCGCGGCGACTATCGCAGACCGGAGGTCATGCAGGTCATCGAACGCGCGGTCGAGCGCATCACGAGCACGGGCAAGCCGGCCGGCATGCTGGTCAAGGAGGACGACGTGCTCCATTGGCGATCCAAAGGGGTGACGTTCCTCTACACCCACCTCAACGACTGTGCTCTGAGCGGCGCCAGACATTTCAACTCCCTGTTGACCCTCGGCGACGGTGAGTTGAGCGCGGAGCGATCGTCTCGATGAGACCGCCTCTATCAAAATCCTCCGCACGCTCCGCCCGCCGAGGCCCACGGTCGCCTTTCGGCGAGCAACAGGGGAGAACGACGACTGGCCACGCGAGATCGACCGGAGACAAACTCGCCGACCCGCAATCAGCTGGAGCATCCGCCGTGTTCGCGCCGCCCCCCGTCGTGACGACTGAAATCTTCGCTGAATTGCCGAACGAATTCCGCAAGCCAAGGCCGAACGCATGGGCGGAGGCCAATCGAGGCGGCGCGCTTGTCCATTCGTTTCTCGAAGGCCCGTCCTTCGATCGCGAGGGCAATCTCTATGTCGTCGACATTCCCTACGGCCGAGTCTTTCGCATCTCGCCCGAAGGCAAGTTCGCGCTGGTCGCGGAATACGACGGCGAACCCAACGGGCTGAAAATCCACAAGGACGGTCGCATTTTCGTCGCGGACTACAGGAACGGACTCCTCCTCCTCGATCCCGCGAGAGGCGAGCTTACGCCAGTCGTAACACGGCGCTGGAGCGAACGTTTCAAGGGTCCGAACGATCTGTTTTTCGCCGCCAACGGCGATCTTTATTTCACCGATCAAGGCCAGACGGGACTGCATGACCCAAGCGGCCGCCTCTACCGCTTCAATGTCACGACCGGCAAGCTCGATCTCCTGATTGGGACGATTCCGAGCCGAACGGAGTGGTGATGAACGTCGAGGAGAACGCGATTTTCGTTGCCGCGACGCGCGGCAATTGCGTTTGGCGCGCGCCGCTCCTCAACGATGGCTCGGTCACCAAAGTCGGCGTGTTCGTGCAGCTTTCGGGCGGTCTTGGCGGGCCCGACGGCCTGGCCATCGACGAGGCCGGAAATCTCGCCGTCGCGCACGCCGGGCTTGGCGTCGTGTGGTTGTTCGACCGCCTCGGCCAGCCAAAATCGCGAGTGCAGTCCTGCGCCGGCATCCTCACCACCAACGTCGCCTATGGCGGGGAGGATCGCAAGACGATGTACATTACCGAATCCGAAAGCGGCGCGATCCTGCGCGCGAAAATGGCCGTCGCGGGCAAGGCGATGCATTCGCACCAGACTTGAACCGACGCGCGCGAAATCGGCGTCAGGGGTGCGCCTTCGCCGTTGCAAATCCCGCCCGATCTCATAAACTTGATGCTGCGACGCCAGAGGGAGGAACTCCGTGACAAGCTCGACGACGGTGTCAGAGCGACAGCGAGCGTTGTTCGGCGTCGATCCGCAGTGGCTCGCGCAGTACTCGGAACCGATCCTGGAGCCGGAACTGCCGATCGTCGATCCCCATCATCACCTCTGGGAACGCGCCTATCGCTACCTGTTCCATGACTTCCTCGAGGACATGCAATCGGGTCACAATATCCTCGGGTCGGTCTTCGTCCAATGCGACGCCATGTACCGCGCCGACGGCGATCCCGCGTTCGCGCCCGTCGGAGAGACGGAATTCGTCAACGGCGTCGCCGCGATGAGCGCGAGCGGCGACTACGGCCCGGCGCGTGTCTGCGCGGGCATCGTCGGCTTCGCGGATCTTCAGCTCGGCGCTCGCGTGGACGCCGTTCTCGAGGCTCACCTGCGCGCGGCGGGCGAACGCTTTCGAGGCGTGCGCGGGCGATCCGTGTGGGACGCCGATTCCTCGATCAAAGGGTCAGGGAAAGACTTTCCGCCGGGTCTGCTGCTCGACGGCAGATTCCGCGAGGGCTTCGCGCGGCTCTCGAAATACGGATTGAGCTTCGACTCCTGGCTCTTCCATCCGCAAATTCCCGAGCTTACCGACCTCGCCGCGAAATTCCCTGACACCACCATCGTCCTCGACCATGTGGGGGCGCCTCTTGCGGTTGGCGTCTACGCGGGCAAACGCGACGAAGTGTTTGCGGTGCTGGCGCCGGAACCTCGAGGAGCTGGCGCGGCGGCCGAATGTCTTCGTCAAGCTCGGGGGGCTGGCGATGCACCTCTTCGCCTTCGACCTCGACTTCGACGCATCGAAGCATTCCGGCGTCTTCGCGCGAACTTGCGGATCTGTGGCGTCCCTACATGCACACCTGCATCGAGCTATTCGGGGCCGAGCGTTGCATGTTCGAAAGCAATTTCCCGGTGGACAAGAGGGGCGCGAGCTACGCCGTGCTCTGGAACGCGTTCAAGACGATCGCGGCCGGCGCTTCCGCCTCGGAGAAAGCCGCCTTGTTCAAGGACACGGCGTGCCGCGCCTATCGGCTGCCGCTCTAGCAGGCGCGCAACGACCTTTCGATGCCTCCGGTCACGCGAGAAAACACTGTTCGGCGATTCGTGTTTCAGTCAAGGCGTCTCCCGACAGCTCGCTAACGACGGCGCCGTGGCGGAAGATCAGCACGCGATGACAGAGGTTCGCGAGCTCCTCGTACTCGGCCGAGACGATGAGCACCGCCGCCCCCGCCGCCGCCGCTTGCGCGACGACTTGCAGGATCTGTTTGCGCGAGCCGATATCGACGCCCTGTGTCGGTTCATGCAGGATCAGGACGCTCGGGCGGTCTTGCATCCACTTGCCGAGCAATGCCTTCTGCTGGTTTCCGCCGCTTAGAGTTGCAAGCTGCCGGTTCGGATCGGCCGGTCGGACATCGAACTGACTGAGCAGCCTGCTCACGGCCGCGCGCTCCTCGGCATGGTCGATCCCGCCGAAGCGGACGAAGCGCGAACCGGCGGTCATCGAAATATTCTCGACGAGCGTGGCCTTGGGTATGCCGCTCTGCCGCTGCCTGTCCGCGGGCAGGAACGCCAGCCCGGCCCGCATGGCGTTTCGCGGCGACATCGCCGAAACATCCTCGCCGCGCATAGCGACGGACCCCGACTTCGCCGTCTCCGCGCCGAAAAGCAGATAGGGAACCTCGTCGTGACCCATGCCGAGGAGGCCTGTGAGCCCGAGGATCTCGCCCTCATGCAGATCGAAGCTCACGCTCGCGAGCAATGCGCGCCGGTCACGCCTCTGACCGAAAGCACGACTGGACCCGAGCTTACTGCGCGCTGAGGATAGAGCACGTCCAGCTCGCGTCCGAGCATGTCGGTGACGAGCTGGCGCTGGCTCGTGCTCGCGGTGCTCGACGGTCTCGACGCGCCGCCCGTCGCGCAGGATGGACACGCGGTCGGAAATCCGCATGACCTCGTCGAGCCGGTGACTGACGAAGATCACCGAGGATCCCCGGCGCCGCCATGTCGCGCACCGCCGCAAAGATCTTCTCGACCGACGGAGCAGGAAGGAACGCCGTGGGTTCGTCGAGAATGAGGATCTCTCCGCGATCGTGATCCATGTCCTGCATCGCCCGCGCGAAGCCGATAAGGGCGCGCTCCGCCGGCGGCACTTCGCGCACGACCGTATCCGGATCGAGATCCAGCCCCACCTGACCCAGAATTTTCAGCGCCGCCCGCCGCTCCTCGCGCCAGTCGAGCCCGCCGAAGCGGGTTGTCTGATAGCGTCCGACCCGCAGATTTTCGAGGACCGTCAGCGAGCGAACCACGCCGACGTCCTGATGGAGGAACCGCAACCCGAGCCGCGCGCTTGCGCCGGGCTTGATCGGCAGAGCCACCGGCTCGCCCCGCATGACGATCGCCCCGGCGTCGGGTGAATGATAGCCGGACACAATCTTGATCAGCGTCGATTTGCCCGAGCCGTTCTGCCCGATCAGCGCGTGGACCTCGCCTGCGCGAACGGCGAGGTCCACTTCCGAAAGCACGCGCACGCCCGCGAAGCTCTTGGTCAGCCCGCGAATTTCGAGCAGCGGCGCGTCGCTCTGTCGCATGCTTCGATCGGACTCCCGGTGTCAGGAGGTCACTTCAGTCCCCAGAGCTTCTTGTATTGCGCCACGAAATCGCCGCCGAAGAGTTCGTTCTCGTCGTTCGAAACGTCCTTGAGATTTTCGGCGACGAACAGTCGCAACGGGATCTGTTCGTCGACCGGCTTCATCCCCAGCATGCCTCGCGCGACCTCGTCGAGCGCCGCCCAGCCGAGCCAGACCTCCGGCTCGCCGACGTCGGCGACCTGAATATTGCCCTTGCGGATCCAGTCGAGGTTGCTCGGCACCGCGTCGGAGCCGATCACCTCGATCTTCCGATCGAAATTGGCGGATTTGATTGCAGGAACGACATAGATCGCCTGCGCGTCGTAGGTCGGCAGGACCATGGTGATGTCCGGGCTGCGACGAAGCAGCGTCTGCGTCAACTGACCGAGCTTGACGCCCAGGTTGCCGACCTGCGTGTCCTGGACCGTGACCGCGCATTTCGGGCACAGTGTCGAGAACTCTTTCTGCATCCCTTCCACGCGCGAGACCTCGCCCGGGAATTCATTGTCGCCGAGGATGAGAACATGCGCCTTTCCGCCCGATTGCGCGATCGCGTAGTCGGCCTGAAGTTGCCCCGAATGGTAGAACGAGATGCTGACGTGGGCAAAGGTGCCCGGCACCAGAGGCGCGGTCTTGTCGGCGGTCACCGCGTCGACGACAGGGATCTTCTGCTTTGAGCGCGTCGCCGGTCGGGCCCTTCATGAGTTCGGGCGAAGCGCCGATCGTGACAATGCCGTCCGCGTGTTGGGCGACCGCCTGCGACATCCCGCGGTTCCATTGCGACACGTCGCCCTTGCCGTCGAACAACGTCGTTTCGATGCCGGCGACCTTTGCCGGCCGCTTCGACGCCGTGGGCGATCGTGGCGACGAACGGCACCGCCATTGTCGATGTGATGATCCAGACGTGCTTGCCCTTGAGTTTGCCGATGTCGAACGCCTCGCCGGGCGCAACGAATTTCGGCTTGGCCATCGCCTTCTCGACTTCGGCCTTCGCGTCGGCCAGCCCGTCGGCGCGCGCGGCCGGACGCCAGCGCGCCCGCTGCGACGACCGCGACCCCTGCGATTGTCGAAATCAACAATTGACGGCGCCGGACTGCGCCGCTTCGGCTCCATTTCACTCATGGCCTATCTCCTCCTCCTCGATGGGATCGACGAAGCCTCCGCCTCGCCGCTCGTCTACCCTCAATGCTCGCTCAAGCGGCCTGATCGCGCGCGACGAACCGCGCGAACGTAACGGCGATCAGTAACGCAACTCCGTTGAACATCTCCTGGACCCAGGACGACGTGCCGAGTAGTTCGAGACCCGTCACGCCAGTGACGAGGAGATAGAGCGCGACGACGGTGCCCCACGCGTTGAATCGTCCGGGCTTGATCGTCGTCGCGCCGAGAAACGCCGCCGCGTAGGCCGGCAGCAGGAAATTCGGGCCGACGGAGGGGTCGGCGGCGCCCAGTTGCCCCGCCGTGAAGATGCCGGCCGGGCGCTGATCGCGCCCGACGCGATGAAGGCTCCGAAGCGCAGCCGGTCGACGGGCAGCCCGACCAGCCGCGCAGCCTCGCGTCCTTCGCCGACGAAGAAGAGGTGCCGCCCGACCGGCGTGTGTTCGTAGAGCCGCCAAAGCACGATCGCCAGCGCAAAGGCGATGTAGACCGGCACGGCCAGACCGAAGATCTGATACTGCACGAAATCGACGAGCGGCTGCGCGACCGTATTGAGGATCTGGCCGTCCGACACGGCCAGCGTCACGCCGGTCAGGATAGTCGACGTGCCCAAGGTGCCGATGAACGCATTGACGCCGATCCGCACGACAAACAGGCCGTTGACCGCGCCGGCGAGAACGCCAACGCCGATCGTCCCGATCACGACGAGCCAAAGCGGCCAATGAAGCTCGCCGGTGAAGAAAGCGGTCAGCACCGCCGCGCATCCAAGCATCGAGCCGATCGAGAGATCGAACTCGCCGGTCGTCAGCGGCAGCGTCAGACCGAGCGCCAGCATCATCAGCACCGCCTGCGAAGAGACGATCGTGCGGAAATTGCCGAGCGTAAAGAACGTCCCGGGCAGAAGCAGCGAAAAGCCGACAATGAAAAGAACGAGCGTGAAGACGACGGCGTAGCGATAGATGGCCGCCCGGGCGCCGCGCGCTCGCCGCGTCGCCGGGCGTTCGGGTTCGCGACCCTTTGTCAGCGACGGGGCGTCGCGGTCGCCGGCCACGCGGCCGAGGCGCTCGAAGGTCGAGGCCTCTCTACCCATCGCCGCGCGCCCCGATAGCGTATCGCTTCCTCACAATCCGCAACCTTCGCTCTCGCCTGCGCCCCTCGCGATGCGCCTCTGCTCATAAGGGGGGTCAATCGCGCCGGTCGTCAGTCGCCTCGTGGCTCCGTCCGTCGCAATTCCTCGATCGCCTCGTGCGAAGTCACGACGTCCGCGAACTGGCGATCCATGTCGAAGAGGCTGATGGCGTGCGATATCGGCAGCCGGTCGAAAACCGCGTCGGCGGGAACGATCGTGCGAAAGTTGTAGGAGGACGAGTCGAACACCGTGGCGCGCACGCAATTGCTCGTCGCGCCGCCCAGAACGACCAGCGTGTCCACGCCGCTGTCGATCAGATAGGAGAGCAGCGGCGTGCCGTGAAACGCGCTCGGCTTCTTCTTGACGAACACGATGTCGCCGGGCTCCGGGCCGACCTCCGGCAGCAGTTCGGCGCCCTCGGTGCCTTCGAGGCACCAATCGGGCCGCTGCAGGAAATCGCGCTTGCGCGCATAGACGCCGATATCGGCGCCGCTCGGGTCGAGCGCGAAGCGGGTGAGGAACACCGGCGCGCCCGCTTCGCGCGCCGTCTGCAACACGGCCGCGATGCGGTCGACCGCCGTCCCAGCCGACCTCGCCCGCAGGACGAGGGAAAGCGCTCGTCCTGCACGCCGCGCTCGCCGACCATGTAGCGCTGGCAGTCGATCGCGACGACGGCTGGCCTGACGCCCATGCCCATGCGCCGCCCGAAACGGCCGCGCGCAAGCACTTCGCGATCGGCTGTCGCTCAGATAGGCGTCCCATGGCCTGGCGCTCACCTCGGGCCTCCCTCGTCCGACCGCGGCTGGAATGGATGCTGCTTCCGCCAATGCCGCGCGACGTCGATCCGGCGGCAGACCCAGACGCGTCGTGCTTCAGGATATGATCGAGAACGGCGGCGAGCGCGCGGGCCCGCGCCGGGCGCCCGGCAATGCGCGGATGCAGACCGACCGACATCAGCGCCGGCGCTGGCCTCCCCTTCCTCATAGAGTTGATCGAAGGTGGCCTTCAGATAGGTCTCGAAGTCCGACGGCGAACCGAATCCGGCGGGCAGCGCGAACTTTCCGTCGTTCGCATCCATCGTATAGGGCACGACAAGATGCGGCTTGCCGGCCGACTTCGACCCAATAAGGCAGTTCGTCGTTGTAGGCGTCCGAATCGTAGAGGAATCCGCCCTCCTCCACCAGCAACCGGCGGGTGTTCTCGCTCGGTCCGTAGCGGCAATACCAGCCGAGGGGTCGCTCGCCGGTCGTCCGCGCGATCAACTCGACGGCCCGCGCGATGCGCTCGCGCTCCTCGTCCTCGTTCAAGTCGGAAATGCTCTTCCCAGCGCCAGCCGTGGCAGCAGACGTCGTAGCCCGCTCGTGCGATCGCCTCGGCGACCCGCGGGTTGCGCTCGAGAGCGAGCGCGCAGCCGAAAATGGTGACCGGCAATCCGCGCTCGGCAAAAAGCCGAAACAGGCGCCAGACGCCGACGCGGCTGCCGAATTCGTACATCGTCTCGAAAGCCAGATCGCGTTGGCCTGCGGGAACGCGCCCGCCGGGCGCTTCCGCGAGGCCCAGCTCCGTTCGGTCCGTCGCCGTCGGCGAGCGTATATTCGGACCCCTCCTCGTAGTTGATCGCAAACTGGACGGCGATGCGCGCGCCCCCCGGCCATTGCGCCATGCGGCCGCCGGTCCGCATAGCCGACGAGGTCGCGTCGGAAGGCTCCGGAGGCGCCGCCGCGCTCATGGCGTCTCGCCCTCCCCTTTGCGATCGCTTCGGGCCTCGGCTCCACGCGCGACGCGCGTTGCGCGCAGTTCGTCGAGGATCTCCTGGCGATGCTGGTCGATGCTCGCGCCGGCGAACCGGATCGCGCCCGGGGTGCGCGACAGGCGGGGAAATACGTTCTGCATCCGGACCGGCCCGAGATCCGGATCGGCGACCGTCACGATCGACTCGCGCGCGAGAAACTGCGGATCGCGGAAGATCTGCTCGATGTCGTAGATCGGCGCGATCGCCGCCTCGACCTTCTCGAACGCCTGCAAGACTTCGTCGAGATCGCGCTCGCGCGATCCATCCGCCAACGATCGCGTCGATCGCCTCGACATGTCTGACCCGGTCGAGGTTCGTCTGAAACCGGGGATCGTTCGCCGCCTCCGGGCCGCCGGTCAGTTCGAGCACGCGCCGCACGATGCTCGGCGCCGCCGCCGAAAGCGCGACCCACCGATTGTCGCGCGTGCGATAGGCGTTGCGCGGCGCGTTGTTGACCGAACGGTTTCCCGTGCGGTTCTGAATGATCCCGAGCTGGTCGAAGATGATCGGCTGCGGGCCGAGCAGCGCGAAGATCGGTTCGTAGATGGCGAGATCGATGTATTGTCCCTTGCCTGTGCCGCGAACGTCGCGGTCGTAAATGGCGAACATCGTCGCGAAACACCCGAAATAGGCGGCGATCCCGTCAGCCAGTCCAAAGGGCGGAAGCGTCGGCGGGCCGTCCGGCAGTCCCGTGATGTGGGCGAAGCCGGACATCGCCTCCGCCAGCGTTCCGAATCCCGCGCGACGCCTGTAGGGACCGGTCTGGCCGAAGCCCGTCACCCGCACCATCACCAGTCGGGGATTGATTTTTGAGAGGACGTCCCACCCGAGACCCCAGGATTCGAGCGTTCCGGTCCTGAAATTCTCGATCAGCACGTCGGCCTCGGCGACGAGCGCCTTGAAGATCTCCGCATCGTCGGGGGTTTTCAGGTCGAGCGCGATGCAGCGTTTGTTTCGCGCGGCTGTCTTCCACCAGAGACCGATGCCGTTCTTCTTCGCGCCCATGTTGCGCAGGGGATCGCCGGTCGGATGCTCCACCTTGATGACATCAGCGCCAAAATCGCCCATCAGGGTTCGCGATGAGCGGGCCGGCGAATAGCGTGGCGCAGTCGATGACGCGAAGGCCATCCAGGGGACCGTGCTTGCTCGCCGGCGGCGCGTCAGTCATCGCGCTTCCCTTCAGCCGCCTGCCTGACGATCTCGCGGGCGCGGGTCACGAGCGGCCCGTCGAACATGACGCCCTCCACCGTGAAGGCGCCGACGCCTCTGGACGTCCATCGTCTCAGCCGCCTCCACCACCTTGCGCGCCGCAGCCATTTCATTTTCGGTCGGCGAAAACACCGCGTTGGCGTGCGCAATCTGGCTTGGATGCACGCAGCTCTTGCCCGCAAAGCCGAGGCGGCGCGAAGCTTCCGCCTCGGCCCGGAATCCTTCGAGATCGCCAATTCGGACATAGGCGGCGTCATAGGCGGGCAGACCCGCCTCCGCGGCCGCGAGGCGAACCGCAAGCCAAACGGGGCCCATCGCGGCCAATGTCCTTTCGATGCCCAGCGGGGCGAACAGGTCGCCAAAGCCAAGTTGGAGCCCGATGATCCGGTCGCTCGCCATGGCGATCTCGGCGGCCTTTCGCAGCCCCTGCGGCGTCTCGATGTTGACCAGTATTCCGACGCGCCGCTTGAGGCCGCGCAGCTCTTCAAGGCTCTCCAGTCGGCGGCCGACGGTTCGAATGATTTCGGGGCCGTCGACCTTCGGCACGTTGATCACGTCCAGCCCCGGCCGGACGACCGCGTCCATGTCCGCCTCCAGCGCCGCGCCGCTGGACGCGTTGATCCTCACGATCGCCGTCTTCGATCCCGCGTCCGGCCGCCGATCGAGCGCCGCGGCGACGGCCTCCCGCGCCGCCGTCTTGGCGTCGGCTACGACGGCGTCCTCCAGATCGAACGACACCGCGTCCGCTTCCGAACGCCAGGCCTTGTCGAACAGCTCAGGCCGGGAGCCGGGCACGAAGAGCTTGCTTCGCATCGCTCCCGCATTCATGGCCGCTCCCCTTCATGGCTAATAGTTATATCCTCTGACGCGCCAGCCGGGCGCGCCCGGCGGAGCTTTCGCCCAGGTTTCGGGGCAAAGCTGACCACCGATTGGGCGATCCCGCCAATACCGTCTGTTCGCAAGGGCATTCCTTGACGGAATAGGATGCCGCGATTAGCCTGAACGAAGTAGGAACAGGGATTTGCGTCATTGGATTTGAAAAAACTGCGATACTTCGCCGGAGTCGTCGAGGCCAAGAGCATGAGCAAGGCCGCCGAGGCCCTGCACGTCGCTCAACCCGCCTTGAGCAAGAGCCTCAAATCGCTCGAGCAGCAGCTCGGGGTCACGCTTCTGCGGCGCTCGCCCCAAGGCGTCATAGCGACCAAGGCCGGCGAACGCATGTACGAGCATTGCCAGACCCTGTTCACCCAGTTGGACCGCGCGCGGCTGGATGTGCTCAGCACGGTGGAAAAGCCATTGGGGTTCGTCTCCGTCGGAATGCCCCACAGCCTGATGTCCGTCCTCGCTTTGCCGCTGTTGCGCGCGACGACCGACTTCCTGCCCGAAGTCCGGCTGGAGCTCAGGCAGGAGCAGAGCCACAATCTGGCTATGGCAGTGCGGGCGAACAAGATTGACTTTGCGGTGATTGCGCAACCGCGAACCCTTGCCGGCCTCTATTGTGAACCCCTGCTGACCGAGGAATTGTATCTGATCGAACCCCCTGGCTTCGGCGATGAGCGCGCCTCTTCGCACATCTCGTTCAGCGAGGCGTCGAGTCGTCATTTTGTCTTGCCGACGGTGAGCAACGGTCTTCGATCTTACGTCGAAGGTCACTTCCGAGCCCGCTACCTGGCGCTCGACGTCAGGTACGAGATCGACGCCATCGCCCTGATCGCGAAATGCGTCGCGTCAGGATTTGGCGCTTCCATTCTGCCGGGGGGATGCATCCAAAACGATCCGGTCGCTGAGCAGCTTCGCATACGGTCATTTGATGAAGGCGGCTGCAAGCGGCGCCTCGTCATTTGCCGTTCAGACCAGACCCAGCTCTCGCTCGCCAGCGAGCGCGTTGTCGACTGGGTCCGTCAATGCGCGGCGAACCTCATAGCGAACGGACTGTGGCTCGGCGCCAGCATCCAATCAGACTTGGCCCGGAGCGCGACCGACAACAGTGTTTGATGGGGACGCCGACTGGAGTTCCCCTTCAACCAGACCGATCGACAACTGACTGGGTGGAGCCTGCCTCCAGACCGAAGCGAATTCCCCGCGCTCGTCGGGGCTGCGCAGCGCATAATCGCGGGCACAGGACCTCGCGCTGTTTTGGGCGCAGCGCCCGGTCTGTCGCATCGGCCCCACCACGGAAACGGCGCTAGTTGTTGACAGCGTTCACAAATACCGTCCCGTATAATGCGCATGAGGGAGTTGAAGCCCGGCGATTATTGCAAAAGGAGGGGCCGCATGTCGAAGCAAACTGTCCCATTTCTGAGGCGCGGGTCCGCGGGCGAATATGTCCGTGTCGTCCAAAACGTCATCAACCTTCACCACCTTCCCGGAATCAACAAGCTTGATCCGGACGGCAGGTTCGGCCCAAACACGGAAGCCGCGGTCAAGGCTTTCCAAAGACGATTTCAGTGTGTTCCCGACGGAATTGTTGGGCCGATAACCCGCGCCAAGCTATTCCCACTCGGAACCTATCAGGGCGTGATCTTCGTCACGAGTCCGTCCCAGCCAGACGATCAAAGCGGAGTGACGCTGACGGACTCTGCGCCTGCTCGTCCGACGAGTTCGCCATCAAGCGACGCTCCGCTGAAGTCTCCGCCGGTTATCCTGTTTCCGCAATCCACGACATTTTCGCTGGCCCCGCTGGCGTCGGGCGGCACTTTAACACCGGATAGCATTCCCGGGCTCCCGAGCGATCTTCCATTTCCCGACCTGCCGAATTCGCTCCCCGGTTTTTTTCCGACTCCCCAGCCGTTCTTGTTCCCGCTGAAGCTTCCGCCCTTGCCGCCCGTTTTTCCCAATAAAATTCAATTGGCCCCTGGAAACCAGGTCGCAGTTCCCAAGTTGACGCTGTTGGGACCGTCGCCGAAACAAAATCCGGTCGTCGATACGTTCGTCGCGACGGTTCGTGGCGTCTGGCCCGTCGCCCATAATCGCGTCCTCCATGACATCGAGGCCGGCGGCACACTCGGCCTGCCAATCAGCCAACCGATCAGCGATCGGAAGAATACCACGTATCAATTCTTCATTCAGGGCGTCAGTCCCGACCTGCTAATCGATCAGAAATTGTGGTTCGAATTGCATCTTATCGGCAAGGCGGGCGTGACCATTCCCAAGGACGGCTCGTCGACCTCCGCAGCCGTGAGCGCGCAAGTCAAGGCGAGCGTTAAGTTGGACAGCGCCGTCAGCGCAAGCATCGTCGCCGGTCCGCAGCTCGCCGGTACGGTGGCGGGCGGCAAGTTTTCGCTCAGCGTCACGCCCATCGTGGTCAATGCGGGCATAACCGTTTCGTTCTGACCCGGCGCCAGTGATTGGCGCAAAGATGAAATTCGCAAGGCCGCTCGGGTTCCGGTGACGCTGTACTAAATAGCTCAAAAACAGGTCAGCGATCAGGCATACGGCTTGAACTCAAATCAAGGAGGATCGGCCGAGTAATCTTTATTCTACATTCTGTTCTGCGCGTCAGGGTTCCAATTTCCGATTTCGACTTCAGTTGCAATTGGAGGCGTCGCACGGAACGTCCAACTCCGGAGGTAGGTTCATGACATTGCGACATACCAGCACCGCCGTGGGGTTGATCGCCCTGGGCGCGATTTGGTTGACGCCGGCGATACAAGCCGCAAAAGCAGCCGATGCGCCGCCGCCAGGAATCAGCGCGGACGCCACCGCCGCGATTCAGCAGATGAGCAAGACGCTATCGGCGAAAGATGTCTCCTTCCAGGCGCGCACGATCCGCGCTTATATGGATGATTACGGTCAGCCGCTTCACATTTTCCACACTGTGAAGGTCATGGTCCAGCAACCAGATAAACTCGTCGCGCATCGCACCGGCGACGACGGGGCGAGCGATTTGTTTTATGATGGAAAGACGGCGACCGTCTTTGGAGCCAAGGAGAACAAATACGCGCGCGTCGATGCGCCGAACAAGATCGAAGCCATGCTGGATGAGGTCAGCGATCGCCTCAACGTCGACTTCCCCTTCGCGGATTTTGTGGACGCCAATGCAGAAAAGAGTTTCCTGTCCGGCGTGACGAGCGGCAGAGAACTCGACCCCGTCACGATCGACGGCAAACCCGCCCGGCATCTTTTCTTCTCCCAGACTGGCGGCATCGACCTCGAGATCTGGCTCGACAAGACCGAACAGGCGACGCCGGAACGGCTGGTCGTGACCTATCGCCTGATGCCCGGCCAACCGAGCTTCGTCGCCGAATTCTCGGATTGGAACTTCTCGGCCCATCCCTCGGACTCGGACTTCGTCTTCCAGCCGCCGGCCGGGGCGAAACAGGTGGAATTGCAGGCAGCCGAAAAGGAGGAGAAAAAGTGATGAAATCCTTCCTATCGTTGGTGTGCATTAGCCTGTTTGTCATCGCCACAGTGGCGCCCGACGCCTCCGCCTTCCGCGGCGGCGGCGGTGGCCGGGGTGGGCGGCGGCCGGGGTGGCGGCGGCGGCTTTCATGGAGGAGGCGGCGGCCGAGGCGGCGGCTATCGCGGTGGCGGAGGCCATCGCGGAGGCGCAGTTGCTGGCGGCGGTTATCGCGGAGGCGCGGTTGCCGGCGGCGGTTATCGCGGAGGCTACGGCTATAGAGGCGGCGCCTACTACGGCGGGGCGGGGCTGGTCGCGGGCGCAGCGATCGGCGCGGCCGCCTCCGGCGCGTATTACGGCTCGCAGGCCTATTGCGGCTATTACCCCTATCCGCCCTGCTGAGGCCTATGGGCAATGCGCATTCCTGACAGATGCGATCCGGGTTGACGCCGCTCCGTAGTGGGCGGCGTCGGCGCGGGGGGAATTTCGATCGCAGTCCCCCCATCCAGCGCCCCCGACCCTCCCCGTCCCAAATTGCAAAATTTCGCGCCTAACCCCCTGTCCTGTCGCGTTCTCGGACAGTCCCCGCACGGCCGCCCCTTCCCCGCCTTTGCGCCCGCCGGATTTTCCTTTATTCGCTGCGCCGCCGCCTCTGCGGCGTAGATCGATCCGGGAAAATCCCGCTAAGGCGCAAAGATGAAACTGACCCTCTCCTGGCTGAAGGACCACCTCGACACCAAAGCCTCGCTCGCCGAGATCGTCGAGACCCTCACCCGCATCGGCCTCGAGGTCGAGGGCGTCGAGGACGCCAGCGCCAAGTTCAACGGCTTCGTCGTCGCCCGCGTCATCGAGGCCAGGCAGCATCCCAACGCCGACCGCCTGCGGCTTTGCATGGTCGACGCCGGCGGCGATCCCGTGCAGGTCGTCTGCGGCGCGCCCAACGCGCGCACCGGCATGAAAAGCGTGTTCTCGCCGGTCGGGACCTACATCCCCGGCAAGAAGATCACCTTGCAGAAGGGCGTCATCCGCGGCGTCGAGTTCGAACGGCATGCTGTGCTCGGCCGCCGAGCTGGAGCTCTCCGACGACCACGAAGGCATCATCGACCTGCCCGAGGACGCGCCCGTCGGCGTCGCCTTCGCGGCCTACGCCGGGCTCGACGACCCCGTCATCGACATCAACCTGACGCCCAACCGCCCCGACGCCACCGCCATCTCCGGCATCGCCCGCGACCTCGCCGCCGCCGGGCTCGGGACGCTGAAGACCCCGCCTGTCGCGCCCGTCGCGGGCGAGCTTCGATTGTCCGGTGAAGGTGAAGCTCGACTTCGCCCCCGGCGACGAGAAGCTCTGCCCCGCCTTCGCGCTCAGGCTCGTGCGCGGCGTGCGCAACGGCCCCTCGCCGGAATGGATGCAGCGGCGGCTGCGCGCCATCGGGCTTCGCCCGATCAATGCGCTGGTCGACATCACCAACTTATCTGACCTTCGACCGCGGCCGGCCGCTGCATGTGTTCGACGCGGCCAAGGTCAAGGGCGACCTCGTCGTTCGCCGGGCGCAGCGCGGGCGAGAGCGTGCTGGCGCTCGACGGCCGCACCTATGAGCTGACCCAGGCCAATGTCGTCATCGCCGACGACAACGGCCTGGAGTCGATCGCCGGCGTGATGGGCGGCGAGCATTCCGGCTGCGACGAGGCGACCACCGACGTGCTGATCGAGAGCGCGCTGTGGGACCCCGCCAATATCGCCCGCACCGGCCGGGACCTGGGCATCGTCACCGACGCGCGCTATCGCTTCGAGCGCGGCGTCGATCCCGATTTCTGCGTCCCCGGCGCGGAGCTCGCGACGAAGCTTGTGATGGAGCTCTGCGGCGGCGAGCCCTCGCGGCTCATCGTCGCGGGCGATCCGACGACCCCGCGCAAGCGCGTCGATTTCCCCTATAGCGAGGTCGGACGCCTGACCGGCCTCGACATCCCGCAGGCGGAAGGCGAGGCGATCCTCGCCCGGCTCGGCTTCGGGCTGGAGAACGGCGCAGGCGATCGTCCCCAACTGGCGGCCGGACATCGACGGCAAGGCCGACATCGTCGAGCAGATCGTCCGCATCGCCGGCCTCGACCGCGTGCGCCTCGACGCCGCTGCCGCGCCTGATCGCGGGCGTGCCGGCGCCGGTGCTGACGCTGCTGCAGAAGCGCACCCGCACGGCCAAGCGGGCGCTCGCCGCGCTCGGGCTCGACGAGGCGGTGACGTGGTCGTTCATCACCGAAGCCGCATGCCGAGCTGTTCGGCGGCGGCAAGCCGGAGCTCGCGCTCGCCAACCCCATCGCCGCCGACATGTCGGACATGCGGCCGAGCCTCATTCCGGGCCTGGCGGCGGCGGCCGAGCGCAACGCGCGGCGCGGGTTCGGCGACGTCGCCCTGTTCGAGGTCGGGCCAGGTGTTCCTCGGCGAAGGCGACGAGGACCAGCGCATCGCGGCGGCGGCGCATCCGGCGCGGCCTCGCCAAGCGCCAGGGCGAGGGACGGCACTGGAGCGGCGGCGGCGGCGTCGACGTGTTCGACGCCAAGGGCGACGTCCTCGCGCTGCTGGCGGCGCTCGCGCGTGCCGCGCGGGCGCCGTGCAGATCGTCCCCGGCGGCCCGGCCTTCCTGCATCCCGGCCGCTCGCGCGACGCTGCAATTCGGGCCGAAGAACGTCGTTGGCTGGTTCGGCGAGCTTGCACCCCGGCGGCCTGCGAGGCGCTCGACGTCGAGGGGCCGCTCGTCGCCTTCGAGATCACGCTCGACGCGATTCCCGCCGCCGAAGGCGAGGCCCACCAAGGCCAAGCCGAAGCTCGAGCGCTCCGAGTTCATGCCGCTCGCGCGCGACCTCGCTTTCGTGGCGGCGGAGGCGACGCGCGCCGGCGACATTCTCAAGGCCGCGCTCGCCGCCGACCGCGCGCTGCTCGCCGACGCCGAGGTGTTCGACGTCTATCGCGGGCCCGGCCTGCCCGAGGGCCACAAGTCCGTCGCGGTCAGCGTCACCTTGCAGCCGCGCGAGCGCACCCTGACGGAGGCGGAGATCGACGCCGTCGTCGCCAAGATCGTCGCGGAAGTGGCGAAGAAGACCGGCGCGACGCTTAGGGGATGAAGGCCGCGCTCCTCGCCATCGCGCTTCTCGCCGCCGCGCCCGCGGCGGCGGAGAATTGCGCCAAATACGCCGCCGCGCTCGCCTACAACGCCTGCCTCGCCCGTCAGGGTCCGGCGGCGCGGGCGGTTCATGTCGGCAAGGCGCCGGCGGCCTCCCCGGCGCGGCGCGGCGGGGCCGCTGCGACCCGCCGGCGCGGGCGCAACGAGATGGTGTTCTCGGTCGGCAAGTAGCTCAGGCCCGGCCGCGCGCCGATTTCGTCGGGCGCACGCGCGTCTCGATGAAATTCGTCAATTCGAGCGAACGCGCCTCTCGCGTCGTCGTATTCGCGGTCAGGCCGAGCCGCCAAGCCAGTCCCGGCGGCGGCTCCGCGTCGAGCAAGCGCAGCTCCTGCGCATAGTCGCGCGCGGTCTCTTCCCCGGCGAAGCCTTCGCTCGCGAAGGTCGCCGCGCGCCGCTCTATGATGGCGGCGACTTTGGCGAACGTGAATTCCGGGTGATATTGCACGCCCCAGAATATGCCGCCCTCGTGTCGAATCTCGGCCGCTTGCACCGGCGCCGTCTCGCTTGAGGCCAGCGCGACCCCGCTTTCCGGCAATTCGACGACGTCGAGATGGCTGCACAAGGCTTCATAGGCCCGGGACCGTCCGCGCAGGAGCGGATGACCCAGGCCGGCCTCCGTCATCCAGATGTTGCGGGCGACGCCAAGCTGGCGTCCGCGGGGGTTCTTGTACACGCGCCCACCGGCCGCCGCGCAGGCGACCTGCAGGCCCCAGCAGGAGCCGAAAAACGGCGTCCCCGACGCGAAGACGGCCCGGGCCAGCGCAATCTGCCGCTCGATCGCCGGTCCGCCGACATAGAGGTTGAGCGCCGAGCCGGTGGCGAACACGCCGTCGTACTCGGCGAGCGCGGCGGGCGCCTCGGCGTCCGCATCGGCGGCGTGGCAGATGTCGCAGGAGGAGTCCGGCGGCCAGCGCGCCGAGGACTTCGCTGTAGGATTCGCCCGCCGTCTTGCCGAAGGCGGTACGAAAGTTGTCGCGGCCTTCCGCCGTATTGCCCTCGACCACCAGGAATCTAAGCGCCATGCCCTTCTCCGCGCGGGATCTCACGGCGAGCCGAGCGGCGGCGCGCAATCGCCCGACGACGGCTCGGCTGCGGCGGCTTGTCGCCCTATTGAGTGTTGGCTCCGGCGTCCTCGCCCTTGTGCGCGCCCTCGGGCAGCGCGGCCATGCGCAGCGGCGAGTCGAGCGAGGCGGCGCGGCGCGGCGGCAGCGGCGCGTCGGATGGGATCGGGTTCGCGGCTCGAACACCTGCACGGCCGGCGGCGTATCGCCCGCCGTCCGGAACAGCTTGCTCATCAGGCTCTTGCCGCCGTCAAGCAGGCCGCCGATCCCGCGCCGGCGGACGGGGCGCTTGCGGCCACCGCCGTCGCGCCGGCGCCGGAGAGGTCTTCGCCCCCTTTCGCGCGCCTTGCCCTTGCGCGCGGCGCTCGCCACCTCGACCACGGCCGGCAGCGGCTTGCCGTCGGCGCCGAGCACGATTTCGCGCGGGCCTTCGACCAAGCGCGTCCGGGCGGCTCACGTCGAGATCTTGCCGGCGAAATACGGGTTCTGCCCGCCGTCCTCGTAGACGAGACGAACCGGCTTGACGCCCTTGGCGACAAGCGCGACGACCGCAGCGTCATCCTTGCTCGCCTTGGCGGCGACTTCCGACTCGACGCCGTCGTCGCGAAGGAGTTTCGGACAGGCGCCGCGCGCGGAATATTCGCCTTCGGTCTTGGCGCCGAAGACATAATGCCGGTTGCAGACGATGACCGGCACTTCCGCCTTCGTCACCTCGAAATGGTCGGAGCCGTTCTTCAGCTCCTTCCAGAACGCGATATTGGGATCGAGCCGGAATTTGGCGAGATTCTCCGTCCGTCATGCGGAACGGATAGGACTGGAACTGGATCTCGCGCTGTCCGGCGTTGAACGCCTCGCGCGCGATGGCGTAAATCTCGCCGATCTGCTGGTCGGTCATCGAGAAGCAGCCGGCCGAAGAGCAGATGCCATGCACCATGATGTTGCCGCCGGCGCGATCCCAGGCGCGGTCATAAGCGTTGGGATAGCCGACGTTGAACGACAGGTAATAGTGCGAGTTCGGGTTCATCTGCCCGGGCGCGATCGTATAGAAGCCCTCGGGCACCTGCCGGTCGCCCTTCGCGCTTCTTCGGGCCGAGCTGGCCGGACCAACGGCACATCGGATAGGTTTTCAGCAGCGCGTATTGGCCGTCCGTCTTCTGCTTCCAGATTTCGAATTCGGCTTCCTTCTTGTAGGCGCGGAAGATGACCGGGGCCGAGGCGGTTGTGCCGATCTGGTCCATCATTGCGAGCGTCGTCTGCGGGATCGGCGCCAGAGAACGCCCGCCGGAGGCGTCGATCTGGTCGTCGCAGCCGGCGAGCGCAAACGCCGCCGCCGTCAAACCTGCCGCGAAGACACGCGCGCGCCAACTCGAAAGGTTCATTTTCGCTATTCCCCTTAAGCCTAGGGTTTTATCGCAGGCGCTCAGCGGTGTCCATCAACGGAGCCCCGTTCGGCTAGCGATTGATAACATTTAGAAGATAGTGTTGCCGAAATGTAAACCTAGCGGGCCCGCTTGCGCGAAGCTTGGCCCGGACTGGCGGCGCCGCTTGCGCTAGTCTCGCGGCCGATTCGCGTGCGGAACGGGAGGGGCCGATGCGAAAATACGCGCTGGCGTTGGGGATATGGGCGGCGGCGACCGCGAGCGTGGCCGCCGGCGAGCGGTACGAGTTCCTGCCCGCGCCGCAGATCAATCTGTCGCTGCTCTACCGGCTCGACAAGCTGACCGGCGACGTGATCGCCTGCCAGTTCGCGCATAATCCCGGCAAGAACGACGTCGGCGCCGGGCGCTTACGGCATAACCGCCTGCTACCGCGGCGGCGAGGGAGCCGACGAACCAGCCGCCCGGCGAATACGGCCTCGTGGCGAGCCGGCACGAGCAGGAGGGCGGCGTTTTCCGCGTCGACTACCGCAGCGGCGCGATCAGCATCTGCTATCTGTATTTCCAGCGCGAGAGGCAGGGGGACCGCGAGACGGTCAAGGACCAGTATGTGGTCTGCACGACCTCCTTCAAGTGAAGCGCCGACCGTGACCGAAAAGCCGCATAACAGAAAGCTTCGCGGCGCCGCAAAATCTCGCGCTTCGCGAATCGATCTTCCTCCGACTAGAGAGGAGGCCCCATGGCGCGGTACATCTTCATCACCGGCGGCGTGGTCTCCTCGCTCGGCAAAGGTCTGGCTTCGGCGGCGCTCGGCGCGCTGCTGCAGGCGCGCGGATACACGGTGCGCCTGCGCAAGCTCGATCCCTATCTCAACGTCGATCCCGGGACGATGAGCCCGACCCAGCACGGCGAGGTGTTCGTCACCGACGACGGGGCCGAGACCGATCTCGACCTCGGCCATTACGAGCGCTTCACCGGCCGCTCGGCCAACCGGCAGGACAACATCACCACCGGCCGCATCTACCAGGAGCTCATCGCCCGCGAGCGGCGCGGCGATTTCCTCGGCGCGACGGTGCAGGTGATCCCGCACGTCACCAACGCGATCAAGGAATTCGTGCTCGACGGCAACGAGGGCGTCGATTTCGTGCTGACCGAGATCGGCGGCACGGTCGGCGACATCGAGGGCCTGCCGTTCTTCGAGGCGATCCGCCAGCTCGGCAACGATCTGCCGCGAGGGCACGTGGTTTATATCCACGTGACGCTGCTGCCCTATATCCCGACCGCCGGCGAACTGAAGACCAAGCCGACGCAGCATTCGGTCAAGGAGCTGCGCTCCATCGGCATCCAGCCGCATATCCTGCTCTGCCGCTGCGACCGCGAAATCCCGCGCGAGGAGCGGCGCAAACTCGGGCTGTTCTGCAACGTGCGCGAGAGCGCGGTGGTCGAGGCGCGCGACGTGCAGGGCTCGATCTACGACGTGCCCGCCGCCTATCACGCCGCCGGCCTCGACCGCGAGGTGCTGGCGGCCTTCGGCATCGAGCCGGCGCCGAAGCCCAACATGCGGCGCTGGGAGAGCGTGTCGAACGCCTACCACAACCCCGAAGGCGAAGTGACGATCGCCATCGTCGGCAAATACACGGGGCTGAAGGACGCCTATAAGTCGCTGACCGAGGCGCTCACCCACGGCGGCATGGCCAACCGCGTGCGCGTCAATCTCGAATGGATCGAGAGCGAGATTTTCGAGAGCGGCGATCCCGCCGCCGCGTCTGGAAAACGTGCACGGCATTCTCGTGCCCGGCGGTTTCGGCGCGCGCGGCGCGGAGGGCAAAATCCTCGCGGCGAAATTCGCGCGCGAGCGCAAGGCGCCTTATTTCGGCATCTGCTTCGGCATGCAGATGGCGGTGATCGAGGCGGCGCGCTCGCTGGCGGGCGTGGCGCAACGCCAACTCCACCGAATTCGGGCCGACCGACGAGCCGGTCGTCGGGCTGATGACGGAATGGATGCGCGGCAACGAGTTGGAGCAGCGCCGGCCGAGGGCGATCTCGGCGGCACGATGCGGCTCGGCGCCTATCGCGCCACGCTCGCGCCGGGCTCGAAGATCGCCGGCATCTACGGGACGACGGAGATTTCCGAGCGCCACCGCCATCGCTACGAAGTCAATACCGCCTATCGCGAGCGCCTGGAGGCGAAGGGGCCTGCGATTTGCCGGCATGTCGCCGGACGGGCTGTTGCCGGAGACGATCGAACTCGTGGACCATCCCTGGTTCATCGGGGTGCAGTTTCACCCGGAGCTGAAGTCGCGGCCTTTCGAGCCGCATCCGTTGTTCTCCAGCTTCATCGCGGCGGCGAAGGCGCAGAGCCGTCTGGTCTGACGCCCGGCCGTCCGACGCGCTCAGCTTTCGAGCGTGATTTCGTTGGCGATTTCGACCACGCCCGGCGCGCTCTGGGCCGCCTGCTCGGCGAGGCTGCGCTCGTAACTCCTGCGGCACCACGCCGCTCAGCACGGCGTGGCCGCGCCGCACCTCGACACGCGCAGCGCTCTTGCGGCACGCCGGAGTTGTGATGCAGCGCGTTGAGGACGGCGGCGAGGACTTCCTCGTCGCTGCTGACGCCGGCCGTAGGGATAGGCGAGCTGCCCTGAAGTCTTCGGGGCGCGCCGGCCATAGCTTCTCCTCCGATTCTTGGCGGTTGCTCTGGCGGTAAATCGAAACGCGATCAAGGCGAAGCGTGTGTTCCCAACGCGGCGAATTCCAATGCGGGAACCTCACGCGACGCCGCGGCGTTTTCGGCCTGGCGCCGGCGAACGCGTCTGGCGCTTGATGGTGGGGGCCAATCATGTCATTCGAGGGCCAGACTTCGCGACGTCGTCGAGGCCGGCGATCCGACGCGGCTTGGCGCGACTTTCGACGGCGAAGGCGTCAATTTCGCGCTGTTTTCGGCTTACGCGGAGCGGGTCGAGCTCTGCCTGTTCGACGCGGAAGGCCACGAGCTCGAACGGATCACGCTGCCCGAGTACACCAACGAGATCTGGCACGGCTATCTTCCCGGCCTGCGCCGGGCCAGCTCTACGGCTATCGCGTGCATGGGCCGTTCAACCCGGAAGCCGGCCACCGCTTCAACCCCAACAAGCTGCTGGTCGACCCTTACGCCCAGCTCATCCAGGGCGATATCAGATGGGGACAGGCGACTTACGGCTACAAGTTCGATGACGAGGCCGGGATCTCTCCTTCGACGAGACCGACAGCGCGCCCTTCATGCCCAAATGCGTGGTGATCGACGCCGAAATCGCCCGACGCGCCATTCGCGCGCCGCGCATCGCCCTGGAGCCGCGCCGTCATCTACGAAACCCACGTGCGCGGCTTCACCAGGCTGCATCCGGCCGTTCCGCGGGCGCTCGGGGCACGTTCGACGGCCTCGCTCACAAGGAGGTCGTCGGCTATATCAAGAGCCTGGGCGTCACCATGCGTCGAGTTGATGCCCGTGCACTGGTTCGCCGACGACGACTATCTGCTCAACAAGGGCTTGCGCAACTATTGGGGCTACAACACGCTCGGCTTCTTCGCGCCGATGAACGCGCTATCTGGGCCCGCGCGGCCTTGCCGGCTTCCGCCACATGGTGCGCGCCTTCCACGACGCGGGCCTCGAAGTGATCCTCGACGTCGTCTACAACCATACGGCCGAGGGCAACGAGAAAGGGCCGACGCTCGTCGTTCAAGGGCATCGACAATTTCTCCTATTATCGCAACCATGCCCAACGAAGCGCGCTACTATATCAACGACACCGGCACCGGGAACACGATCAACACCTCGCATCCGCGCGTGCTGCAAATGGTGCTCGACTCGCTGCGCTATTGGGCGAGCGAGATGGAGGTCGACGGCTTCCGCTTCGATCTCGGCACGATCCTCGGGCCGCGAGCCGCACGGCTTCAGTCAGCGCAGCGGCTTCTTCGACGCCATCGGGCAGGACCCGGCGCTGTCGCGCCTCAAGCTGATCGGCGAGCCCTGGGACATCGGGCCCGGCGGCTATCAGGTCGGCGGCTTTCCGCCCGGCTGGTCGGAATGGAACGACAAGTTCCGCGACGGTGTGCGCGATTACTGGCGCGGCGAGCATGAGGTGACGCGCGAACTCGCCGCGCGCGTCACCGGCTCCGGCGACGTCTACGACCTGCGCGGGCGGCGGCCCTGGGCAAGCGTCAATTTCGTCACCGCCCACGACGGCTTCACGCTCAACGACCTCGTCTCCTACAACGAGCGCCACAACGAGGCCAACGGCGAGGACAATCGCGACGGCCATTCCGACAATCGCAGCCACAATCTGGGCTGCGAAGGCCCGACCGACGATGAAGGCATACGCGCCACGCGCGAGAGGCAGAAGCGAAATTACCTCGCCACCCTGCTGTTTTCGCACGGCGCGCCGATGATCCTTGCGGGCGACGAATTCGGGCGCACGCAAACGGCAACAACAACGCCTACGCGCAGGACAATGAGATCTCCTGGATAAACTGGCAGAAGATCGACGACGCCGGCCGCAAGCTGACCGATTTCACGCGCCGGCTCATCGCTTTGCGGCAGACGCAGCCGCTGCTGCGGCGCGAGAGTTTCCGCGACGGCATGACCGTGGAGTGGCTGAACCCGGCCGGCGGATTCCAGACCGACGAGGCCTGGAACGATCCCGGCGCAACCACCATCGGCCTGCGGCTCGCGCGCGAGAGCCTCGAGAAGCGACGAGGTCTGGAGGGAGGCTCTGTCCTCTTCAACGCCCACGACGCCGAGTTCCCTTCGTGCTGCCGCGAGCGCGAGGGTCGGGCCTGGACAGTCGCCCTCGACACGGCCGCGGAAGACCGCGCCGAGGAGATGGCGCTCGTCGATCGGAGACGGGCGAGGCTCTGGCCAATCTGTTCCCGCGTTCGCTGATGCTGCTTGTTTGATAGGATTCCAGCGGCGCCGTATGGATCTGCTTACATTCTCGTTGGCGCAGACGCGGCGGGCCCCATCAAGTTGGCCCGCGTCCTTCGTCGATCAGATTGCGCACGGCGCGCGCCAGAATGTCGCGGGTATAGGGCTTGCTCAGCAACCGCACGTCGGGATCGAGCCGCCCGCCGTGCACGATCGCGTTTCGCGTATAACCTGTCGTGAACAGGACCGGCAGCCCCGGTCGCAACGCGCGCGCCTGCTCGGCGAATTGCCGGCCATTGGCTCCGCCGGGAAGCACCACGTCGGTGAACAATCAAATCGACGCGCGCGGCGTTGCGCAAGAGCGTCATCGCCTCGGCCGCGTCTCCGGCGGCGAGCACGCGATAGCCCAGAGACTCCAGCGCGGATTGCGCGAACTCGCGCACCCCGTCGTCATCCTCCACCATCAGCACGACTTCGCCGTCCGTCGCGCAGCGGCGCCTCGCTCTCCGCGCGGCCGGCGACTGGCGCCGCGGCGGGCTGCGCCGTTTGGCTCATGCGCGGCAGATAGATTTTCACCGTCGTTCCCTGACCCATCTCGCTGTAAACGCGGATGTGGCCCCTGGATTGCTTGACGAATCCGTGGATCATCGGCAGACCCAGTCCGGTTCCTTTGCCAACCTCCTTGGTCGTGAAAAACGGGTCGAACACCATCGGCAAAATCGTCGGCGGGAATGCCGGATCCTGTATCGGTCACCGAGAACAGCACATATTGCCCGGCCGCCACGTCGACAAACGGAGGCGACATAGGACTTCGTCGAGATGTGAGTTCGCCGTTTCGATGGTGATCTTGCCGCCTTCCGGCATCGCGTCGCGAGCGTTGACGACGAGATTGACGATGGCGTTCTCAACCTGATGAGGATCGGCGAACGCCGGCCAGAGGCCGCCGGCGAGCACGGTTTCGATCGTGATGGTCTCGCCGACCGTGCGCCGCAAAACCTCGGATATTCCTGCGACCGTCTTGTTAAGGTCGATTTGCCGAGGCGCGAGGGGCTGTTGACGCGAGAAAACCAGCAGCCTCTGGGTCAGCTCCGCCGCTCGCCGCGCCCCGTCGCTCGCCAGTTCGATGGAGCGCGCCACCCGATCGCGCGAAGACGCCACGTCCAGCCGCATGCGAGCGTTGTCGAGATTGCCGATGACTATGGTCAGGAGATTGTTGAAGTCGTGCGCGATTCCCGCGGTCGAGTTGGCCGATCGTCTCAAGCTTCTGGGCTTGCAGAAGCAGGCCCTCGGCTTTCTTCCGGCTCTCGCTCTCCGCGACGAGAGCCTCGGTCCGCTCGCGCAAGTCCTCGAAGTAGGACCAGTTGGTGCGGATGACGGAGGCGGAGACGACCGGCGACGAAGACAAGGCAGAGGATGACAAGTCCGAGCAGCCCCTTCTCGAGTTGATCGGCGGCGCGCTGGCGCTCCACCAGAAGAAGCCGTTCGGCCTCGTCGATCTTGGCGATAAGCTCGTGGATCGCGCCCAAACCGGGGGCGGTCGCCTCCGGCAGACGGGTCGGTCGGGATTCGGTTGGACCGCTCTCGGCGAAGAGCGGGTCGAGTTGGCGAAGTCGCGCGCTCGTCAGCGCCTGGAGGCGATCGAGCCTGTCGACTTGCGGTTTGTTGTCCGAGACCAGATTTTTCAGCGCCTCGATATTCTCGTTCGATCTCCTTGCGGTCGGCGGCGTAGGCTCGCCGGGCGCGACGGAAGTTCGCCAGCAGGCGGTCGCGCGCGTCGATCTCGACGCCGTCGATTGCGGTCAGCAACTGCCCTATATTCGCCCGCACGATATAGGAATGTTCGATCCAATCGGTGGCGTCGGCGACCCGGAAAAAAAGCACGGTCGCCAGCGCGGCGGCGACCGCCAGAAGCGCAAGCCCGCCGGTCGTCAGCGCCAGGCCGACCCGCCGCTGGCGATCAGCCAGCATCGCTTTTATGGAGTTGAGGGCGCGCAAAAACAAAGCCGTCTCCTGCGCCGATTTCGCGCCGCCCGACGTCATGTCGCCGATTCCGCGCCCGCTGGCCCCGTTGTCTCGAAGGATGATTTCCACATGGCCCGCATTCTGATCGTCGATGACGAACCGATGATCGCCATGCTGGCGCAGGAATGGCTGGAAGACCTCGGCCACGAGCCGGTCGGCCCCGCTCTTGATCTGCAAACCGCGCTGAACTTGGCCAACGAGCCGATCGACGCCGCGATCCTAGATGTGAGCCTGGGCGCGGGCAAGAGCTACGAAATCGCGCGACTGTTGCGGGATCGGACCATCCCCTTCGCTTTCGCGAGCGGCGAGGCGCCCGGTCCGACTGACGAGGAGTTCGAAGGGGCGCTGACGCTGGCCAAGCCCTACAGCTTCGAGGCGTTCAGCAGCATTGTCGCCGAGCTTGTCGAACGCGCGGGCGCCTGAGGCGACCCGCCAAAGACGCCTCACGCCGTCTTGCGGCCGGCCTTGCGATCGAAAAACAGCGCCTGGCTGATGGTCGCCTTCACCGTGTCGGGCCGGAACGGCTTGGTGACCAGAAAGGCCGGCTCCGGCTTCTCGCCGGTCAGCAGCCGCTCGGGGAAGGCGGTGATGAAGATGACCGGAGCTTCGAGAGTGGTCAGAATTTCGTTGACGGCGTCGAGCCCGGAGCTTCCGTCCGCAAGCTGAATGTCGGCGAGCACCAGCCCCGGCGGGCGCGCCTTCACCATCTCGACAGCCTCGCGATGGGTGCGCGCTACGCCGGTGACGTCGTGACCGAGGTCGCGCACCATGCTCTCGATGTCGAGCGCGATGATCGGCTCGTCCTCGATGATGAGCACGCTTGTCGCCACCTGCTCGGCGATCTCGCGGCCGGCGGCGTCCAGCAGCCTGGCCGCCTCCGCCGGGCTCGTCCCGAGGATGTCGGCGACCTCCTCCAGGGAGAATTCCTCGACCGTGCGCAATAGAAACGCCTGTCGCGACGCCGGCGGGAGCGCCTCCAGGTTGCGCCGCAAGGCGTCGCCGAGGGCGCCGCCGCGCAGGGGCTTTTCGCCCATATGGGTAGAGGACCAGAGCCTGACGAAGAGCCGGTACAGCCCGAGTTTTGGAGGGACGTCGGTCGGAAACGACGGAAGGGTCGGCGATCAGCGCCTCCAGGGTCTCGGCGACGAAAGCGTCGCCTCCGGCCTGGGAGCCTTCCAGGGCGCGAGCGAAACGGCGCAAATAAGGAAGATGGGGGGCGATGCTGCGGGCGATCGACATATTCTCTCCTGATCCGGCCGCGGCTCTTTCCGTCTGCGAGAAAAAGACGCCTGCCGACGAGGATAACGTGGAACCCGTTGGCGAGTTCCGTGTTATCGGCCTAGACGATGGGCGATTGCAAGATCGCGACCGTGTGGCCGCGCCTCTGGACAGGCGGGGCGGCGCGGGCAAATCAGGAATGTGAAGAAAAATGAGCGGCGCTTCCAGGGGCTCGGGGCGGGGATCTACGCCGTCCGAAGGCGTAGAGGCCGAGGACATGTGGGACGAAGAAGCGGACGGCGGCGCTGAACTCAGTCCTCTGGTCGTGGACGCCGTCGGCCGCGCCCTGCAAACCCATTTCCAGGCCATCGCTGAGATGCCGCTGCCCGACCGGCTGCTGGTTCTTCTCGCCGAGCTCGAAGCGCGGGAGCGCACGTCATGACGGCGAGCGGGACCGCGCCCGATCGGCCCACGAAGGAGTTTCGCGAGGGCCTCATTCGCGAGATGAAAGACCTGCGCGCCTTCGCCGTGTCGCTGTCGGGCTCGTTCCACCAGGCCGACGATCTCCTGCAGGAGACCTTGCTGAAGGCGTGGAGCAATTCGGCGAGCTTCATCCCCGGCACGAACATGCGCGCCTGGCTCGTCACCATTCTGCGCAACACCTATTACTCGCAATACCGCAAGCGCGGCCGCGAGGTGCCTGACACGGACGGCGCCTATTCTGCGCGGCTCGCTACGCCGCCGAGCCAGGAATCTTCCCTCGATTTGTCGGATTTCCTGGCCGCGCTGTCGAAGCTTGCGCCCGAGCATCGCGACGTGCTGCTGATGGTCGGCGCGTCGGGACTTTCCTACGAGGAGACCGCCGAGATTTGCGGCGTCGCCGTCGGCACTATCAAGAGCCGCCTCAATCGGGCGCGGGCGCGGCTGGCGGACCTGCTTGGCATCAAGAACGCGTCAGAGTTGGGCATGGGATCGGTTTCGGAGGCCGTCGTCAGAGCGCATTCCTCCGGTTAGTGGTGAGCGTTCTCAGGCGCCTCGGTTTCGCGTCGGTCTGGTCCCGTTTGCTGGGGCCGCTGGCGATCGTCATCGATCCCGGTCGCCGTCGTCGTTGTCCTGGCGCTGACCTATTCGCTCTACGGCGCGGCGCTCAGCAGCCTGCAGGCGACTCAGGCCGCGGCGGCGGAGGGCCGCGCATCGGCCGTGCAGTCCTGGCTCGACTCCGCCGGCCGGTCGCTCTCCAACGAGGCGCTGGCCGCGCGCTACGTCGACGCTGAGCGATGCGCGCGGCTCGCCGACGCCTTTCTTCGCCGCAACACCGGCTTCGCCGCCGTTCGATTCTACGACAATTCCCTCGCTCCCTGCTCCGCCGGCGCAGTCATCGACGCGGCGACCACGCCGCCTGCAACGGCTACGGGGAAGGACGAGGCGGCCTATCGCCTGACCATTATCAGCGGACGTCTGTGGATCGTCGCGGCCGCCGCCGAAGACCCGGTCTCGCTGAAATCGCCGAGCCTTCTCGTCGTCGATGACGCGGCGTTGCGGGGTCGTCTTGCCGCCATCTCGGCGATCGGCGAGACCCACGTCGCGCTGGTGGCGAATAATGGCGACATCGTCGTTACAAACCCGGCTTCGACGAATGCGCGATGGGCGCCCGCGAAAATCGCCGCCGGCGAGACGACGACGGTCTGGCGGGGGCATGACCGGTCGGAGGCGACGGCGACCTTCGCGCTGGCGCCGGTCGAGGGGTCGGCGCTCGGGGTGCTGATACGCTTCGACGATCGGCTGCTCGCGGCGGCGCGGCGGCGCTTCGCCATTCTGTGCGTCGCGCAACTGGCGATGCTCGGGCTGCTCGCCTATGTCTACGCCGCAACGATTCGACGCGGGGTCGTGCAGTGGATTGAGGGGCTCGACGCGGCCGCGCGGGCGCGCCGGATCAATCCGGAGAGCCACGCCACGGCGCCGGTCGCCTCGTCCATGCCCAGCGAATTGCGCAGCGTCGCGGAATCCTTCAACGCCATGCTCGACAACGCGCGCGAGCGCCAGCGGGAATTGGGCTCGTCCCTGCAGGAGAACCGCGCGCTGATGCTGGAGATGCATCACCGCATCAAGAACAGTCTGCAGGTCATCCAGAGCTATCTCGCGCTGATCCGCCGCGCCGCCCCGCGGCCCGAGGCGCTACAGCTTGCGCGCATCGAGGCCCGCGTCGGCGTCATCGCGGTGGCCTATCGGCTGGCGCTGACGCCGAACGGCGTGCGCCCAATCGCGACCAAGCCGTTCCTCGAGGAAATCTGCGCGGCGGCGATCGGCGGCCTGCGCCGGCCTCGGCAGCGCGCCGTTTATGCGATCGACTGGGGCGGCGAGCTCACCCTCGACCGGGCCATCGCGCTGGGGCTGGGGCTGGTGGAGGCGCTGATCGCCGCCTTCAGCGCCATCGAGGCGGGCTATATCGGGGTCCGGCTTGCGGACGGCGAAGACGGCGCGGTCGAGTTGCGGGTGGAATCCGATGCGGCGCCGGCGGAGATGGGCTTGCCGGACAAGGTGATGCGGGGCCTCGCCAATCAGCTCGGCGCCGAGGCCGCGGAGAGCCAGGCCGGGGAAATCCTGCGTTGGCGTTTTCAGCCTTGACGGCTTTTCGGCGGGTCCTGTGGGAACAATCCGGCCGGCTCCGTGGTTGGTCCGACGCCCCCAACTCGCCGCTCGGCGCATGGCTCGGCCCCGGTATCCCCTTTCCCGGCCGCGTCAGGCCCGAGCGGCTATTTTCATGGGCATAAGCGCCCTGACGGTGCGGCCCATTGCGAGCGGGGACGGCGATGCAATTGTTCGAATGCCAGGGTTGCCGGTCCGCGATTCATTTCGAAAACAGCCTATGCCTGACCTGCGGTCGCGCGGTCGGCTTCCTGCAGGATCGCGTGTGGATGAGCGCGCTTGACGGCGGCCCCGACCGCTTCGAGGCGCTGGGCGCCGACCGCCAGCCCTATCGCTTCTGCGACAATGCCCGCCACGGCGTCTGCAACTGGCTGATTCCGGAGGGCGCAAGCGAGCGGCTCTGCGAGGCGTGCCGGCACAACCGGACGATTCCCGATCTCTCGATTGCGGCGAACGTCGGGCGCTGGGGCAGAATCGAGCTCGCCAAACGCTATGTGATCCGCGCGCTGCTGCGCTTGCGGCTGCCCCACCCCAACAAGGCCGACGATCCCGAGCGGGGCCTCGCCTTCGATTTCCTGGCCGAGCCGGACCCCTACGGCGGCTCGGGCGAGCGCGTCGTGACCGGCCACGACAACGGCCTCATCACCCTCAGCATCGCCGAAGGCGACGACGCAGAGCGCGAAAAGCGGCGCACGTCGCTGGGGGAGCCCTATCGCACGCTGGTCGGACATTTCCGCCACGAGATCGGGCATTACTACTGGGATCGCCTGGTTCGAGACGGCGGCCGGCTGGAGGCTTTCCGCGCGGTGTTCGGCGAGGAGCGCGACGATTACGCGCAAGCGCTGCAAAGCCACTACAACCAAGGCCCGCCGGCGGATTGGCGCAACCATTTCATCAGCGCCTATGCGACGGCCCACCCGCTCGAGGATTTCGCGGAGACCTGGGCGCATTACATGCACATCGTCGACGCGCTGGAGACGGCGCGCAGCTACGGCATCGACGTGCGCACGCATTTCATGCCCGACCCGACGGCCGCCAAGATAGATTTCGACCCCTACGCCGCGCCGAACGCCAGGCGGCTCGTCGACGCCTGGGCGCCGTTGACGATCGCGTTGAACGACCTCAGTCGCAGCATGGGTCAACGCGACCTCTATCCGTTCGTTCTCAACGAGACGGTGATGAGGAAGCTCGAGTTCGTGCACGCGCTGATCCGCAACTCGCGGGCCTAGAGGCTCGCACGGACGGCCGCTCCGGGCGCAGTCGTGGCGGCCCGAGTCCTTCGTGATCCTCGCGAGCGCGTGCGGAAACCGCGCTCACGCCGTCTGCGCCCTCCTCAACCCCAGCCTTTCCTCCACCGCCTGGCGCATCAGATATTTCTGCGCCTTGCCCGTCACCGTCATCGGGAACTCGCTGACGAACTCGACATAGCGCGGGATCTTGTTGTGCGCGATCTGGCCGGTGCAGAACGCCCGCACCTCCTCGGCCGTCAGCGTCTCGCCGGGACGCACGCGCACCCAGGCGCACAGCTCCTCGCCGTAACGCTCGTCGGCGACGCCGAACACCTGCACGTCCTGCACCTTCGGATGCTTGTAGAGGAACTCCTCGATCTCGCGGGGATAGAGGTTCTCGCCGCCGCGAATGACCATGTCCTTGATGCGACCGACGATGTTGCCGTAGCCCTCGGCGTCAATCGTCGCGAGATCGCCGGTGTGCATCCAGCCCGCGACGTCCTTGCATTCGCGCGTCTTCTCCGGCTCGGCCCAATAGCCGGACATCACGGAATAGCCGCGCGTGCAAAGCTCGCCCGGCGTTCCGCGCGGGACGACGCGCCCCTCGCGGTCGACGATCTTGACCTCGACATGCGGATGCACGCGCCCGATCGTCGTCACGCGGCGCTCCATCGTATCGTCGATGGAGCTCTGGAAGCTGACCGGGCTCGTCTCGGTCATGCCATAGGCGATCGTCACGTCGCGCATGTGCATGCGCTCGACCACCTTGCGCATGACCGCGATCGGACACGGCGCGCCCGCCATGATGCCGGTGCGCAGGCTGGAGAGGTCGAAGCGCTCGAATTCGGGATGGTCGAGCTCGGCGATGAACATGGTCGGCACGCCGTAGAGCGCCGTGCAGCGCTCGCTCTCCACCGTCTTCAGCGTCGCGAGCGGATCGAAGCCCTCGCCGGGATAGACCATCGCCGAACCCAGCGTGACGGCGGCGAGATCGCCCATCACCATGCCGAAGCAATGATAGAGCGGCACGGGAATGCAGATGCGGTCCTCGGGCGCGAGCCGCATGGCGCGGCCGGTGAAATAGCCGTTGTTGAGGATGTTGTGATGGGAGAGCGTCACGCCCTTGGGCGAGCCCGTCGTGCCCGAGGTGAACTGGATATTGGCGGGATCGTCGAATTGCAGCTCGTTCGCCAGCGCGTCGAGCGCGGCGAGCTGATCCGGCGCTCCCTTCGCCACATCCTCGAAGGCGAGCGCGCCCGGCGCCGTCTCGCCGATCTGTATGACCATGCGCAGGTCCGGCAGCGCGCTCGGCCTTCAGCGCGCCCGGCCGGCTGCCGGCGAGTTCCGGGGCGAGCGTGTTTATCATGCCGATGAAGTCGCTGGTCTTGAAGCGCGTCGCCGTGACGAGGGCCGCGCAGCCGACCTTGGTCAGCGCATATTCGAGTTCGTGCAGGCGATAGGCGGGATTGAGGGTGACGAAGACGAGCCCGGCCTCGGCGGCGGCGAACTGCGTCAGCGCCCATTCCGGCCGGTTGAGCGACCAGCAGCCGATGCGGTCGCCGCGCTTGAGGCCGAGCGCGGCAAGCCCGGCGGCGAGGTTGCGCACGCGCTCGCGGAACTCGCGCCAGCTCCAGGAAACGCCGTGGCTCGGCGAGATGAGCGCGGGCCGGTTGGGCCAAAGATCGACGGCGCGGGCGAGCGCCTGTCCGATGGTCATTCCCAACAGCGGCTCGTCGCTGGCCCCGCTGACATAGCTCAGCGCCGTCATGGCGTCCTCCCGGCTGTTTGCGTGGGCCGCACGCTCGACGCATCGACGGCCTCTGTCAAGCGAGGCGCGCTCAGATCGGCAGCGCGGTGGTCTTCTTCACCGTGCGCAGCGCCAGCGTCGATTGCACGCGCGAGACTCCGGGCAGGCGCGTGAGAATGTCGGTGTGGATGCGCTCGAAATCGCGCGCGTCCTTGTAGGCGATGCGCAACAGATAATCCGCCGCGCCCGCGAGCAGATAGCACTCGATGATTTCGGGATGGCGCCTCGCCTCCGCCTCGAACCGGTCGAGCGCCGCGCGGCCCTGCTGGTCGAGCGTCACCGAAACGAAGGCCGCTCCCGCCAGCCCCGCGGCGTCCGGATCGACCAGCGTCACATAGCCCGCGATGAGCCCGCCCTCCTCGAGCAGGCGCACCCGGCGCAGGCACGCCGAGGGCGACAGATGAACGCGGCCCGCGAGATCGACATTGGAGAGCCGCCCGTCGCGCATCAATTCGCGCAGGATCGCGAGGTCGCGTTCGTCGAGATCTTCCATTCGCATAGGGCGCCTAGAAATGTCGGTTTCGTCGCAGGATATTCGAATTCCTTAGCTGAAAAGCCCAAGAATGGCGCAAAATTCTGCTTGAGCCGCGCCATAATTGATCCAACGGGACAGGGAGAGCGGCCATGCTGATCGGCGTGCCCAAGGAGATCAAGGACAACGAATTCCGCGTCGGGCTGACGCCGGCCTCCGTGGCCGAGCTCGTCCATCACGGCCATCGGGCGATCGTGGAGACCGGGGCCGGCGTCGGCTCCGGGCTGACGGACGAGGAATACGCGCGCGCCGGCGCCGAGATCGCGGCCAGCGCGGCCGAGGTCTTCGCCAAGGCCGAAATGATCGTGAAGGTGAAGGAGCCGCTCGCCGAGGAGCGCAGGCGGCTGAGGCGCGGCCAGATCCTGTTCGCCTATCTGCATCTCGCCCCCGATCTCGCGCAGACGCGCGATCTCTTGGAGAGCGGGGCGACCTGCGTCGCCTATGAGACGGTGACTTCGCCCTCCGGCGGCCTGCCGCTGCTGACGCCGATGTCGGAGGTGGCGGGCCGTCTTGCGCCGCAGGTCGGCGCCCATGCGCTGGAGAAGGCGGCGGGCGGGCGCGGCATCCTGCTCGGCGGCGTGCCCGGCGTGCCGGCGGCCGACGTCGTGGTGCTGGGCGGCGGCGTTTCCGGGACCCATGCGGCGACGATTGCGGTCGGCATGGGCGCGAACGTGACCGTCGTCGACAAGTCCAACGATGCGCTGCGGCGTCTTGCGGCCCAGTTCGGCGCGGCGTTGCATACGTGCTATTCGACGCGCGCGGTCGTCGCCGATCTCGTGCGCCGCGCCGATCTCGTCATCGGCGCCGTGCTGGTCCCGGGCGCCGCGGCGCCGAAGCTCATCACCCGCGACATGATCTCGACCATGAAGCCGGGCGCGGTGATCGTCGACATCGCCATCGATCAGGGCGGCTGCTGCGAGACCTCGAAGCCGACGACCCATTCGCACCCGACCTATGTGGTCGACGGCGTGGTGCACTACTGCGTCGCCAACATGCCGGGGGCGGTGGCGCGCACCTCGACCTTCGCGCTCAACAACGCCACCCTGCCCTTCGCGCTGGCGCTCGCCGACAAGGGGTTGCAGGCGCTCGTCGACGACCCGCACCTGCTGGCGGGACTGAACGTCCACGCCGGCCGCCTCACATGCGAACCCGTCGCCGCCGCGCACGCCCTGCCCTATACGCCCGCGGCCAAGGCGATTGGAAAGTGAGACAGGCGGGCGTCCCGCCCGCATAGGCGGCAACGGCGCGCGCCATTGTTTCGAGGGCGCGGACGCCGTCTATTGCACCAGCGGCTTTGCGTCCCCTTCGGCCGGTTTGGCGTGCTCCATGTCGACGCCTTCCGTCGAGCCTGAAGTCACGACCGCCGCCGCCGTGCCGACCGCCTTGGTTGCGTTGACGGCGATGGAGCCCAGAGTTTCTCCGAACGTCTGCTTGCCGTCCGACAGGGTCTGACCGCTCGCCAGGCGGACGCCTATCGATCTCACAACGTCCTCGCTGGCGAATTTCGTGTGATTGGCGGCGTCGTCGGCGCTGTAGGAGGTGAGATCGACCACGTGGACGTTGGCGCGCTCCAGGATGGACTTGTAAGGATCCTTCGTCGGATCGACGGCGCCCAGTCTCGGCTCATCTCCGGCGATAAGCTTGGAAAGCCCGAGCGCCTTGTCATCCTGCGAGACGAACAGCGTGATGGACTTCAATTTCCGGCTGCCTTCGATCTCGGCGATTTCGCGCCGGAACACGTCTATGTCGATGTCCGGCGACGCCAGCATGATATTCTTGAACTTCGCAGGCAGCCCGCGGTTGCGGATCGCCATTTGCCGGAGCGCCTCCACCGCCACGTAGTTGCCCAGCGAATGGGCCAGGATGGACACTTCGGAGACTTTGGCGTCCTTGGCGAGGAATTGCAGCACGGCCTCGAGCGCGTCGCGGGAGTAGTTGGCGCTTTCGCGATCGTAGAAATAGGCGAGCGCGCGGCCTCGCGAAGGCCAGGTGAAAAGCACCGGCACGACATCGGCGCCGGAATCGTGCGTGACCTGCGCGAAGCGATAGACCGCCTCCTCAAAGCGCGTGTTGTAGCCGTGAACGAAGACCAGCACGTGATGATGCGGGTTGGCGGCGACGCGACGATCGAATGCGACCCTGGCCTCCTGAAGGTCCAGCCTCTGGGCGTGCAGCGTGACGAAATCGCGCGCCGGGTCGCCCGGCGACGAGGCGGGCCACTGGATGTCGCCGACCTTGCGAACCGCGTCCGGAGGAATGGAAACGGCGATATCGGCGAAATTCAAGCCAATCGCCCGATCCCCTCCGAACATCACGCCCGGCGGCGTCTCAACCGGCGAGCGGGTCGTTGTCACCAACATGTCCACGCTCGAAGCGCCCGGCGCGCGCGCCTCGACCGCCAGAAGATTGCCTTCCGGCCGGCTCGCGCAAGCCGCAAGGCCCAGCGTCAGCAAAATCAAGACCGCGCTGATTTTCATCTCACCCGCCCCCCGATGCGGGCGCTCCAGGTCAGAGCAACATGTCAGAGCAATATGTCAGCGCAGTTTGCGGCGGCGCCGATGCGTTGTAAACGCCGCCGCCCGGCGCGCTTGCGAAGGCGCGCGCGAACCGCGCTCGCAATTTACACTATGATCGCTTTCGGTTTTTTCGCTTTGACCTCCGACTCGACGGCGGCGAATTCGCCGCCGTCGGCGGCTCGGATTTCAGACCTTTTCTCGGGATTGTGTGAAATCCGCCACTTTCCCATCACTTCTCGCCGGCTTGCATTTTCTTGACCAACGTTTCCACGGCGTCGACGACCCGAACGTTCGGGTTCGCCTTGCAATAGACGATGACCTCGTGAATGCCCTTCTTCACCCGCTCGACATTGATGTTGTGCCGCTTCATGTGGCCATTGTACCAGCCGCTGTACCAGACGCCGAGAAAGTCGGCGTCTTCCTGGAAGGTGTTGGCGAGCTGGGCGCAAGTCAGCGCGCGCACGTTCACGTAGCCTTTCGCATCGGCATAGGTCTTCAGTTCGACCTGCGCATGCGCTGCGACCGCTGTGGCCGCCACGGCAGCCATGGCCGCGGCCGCAACCGTAACTCTTGCGCGGATGGCGTTTCGAATTGTCATGAGAATCCCGCCTTGTTTGTTTAGATCGTCTGGAGCTAATTACGCACGGAATAACGGCGCTCGCTCATTGTAGAATTGGCGCCGAAATCGTGCCGCCGCGCGTTGGCGTCTATTTTTCGTCTTCGACCTTGATGCCGGCTTCTTTGCGCATCAGCTTGATGTTGATATCCATTGCCTTGATGATTTTTATCTTACGATTGGCTTTGCAATAAACGATCACGCGATGCTCCAATTCCTTGGCGCGATCGACCTTCAGCTTGCTGTAATCTGCAAGACCATTGTACCAGCCGCTATACCAAACCGTCAGAAAGTCGGCGTCTTCCTGAAAAGTGTTCGCCAGCTGATCGCAGGTCAGCGCCTGCACGTCTATGTCGCCCTTGGCGTCCGCGTAAGCGGACAAAGGCGTCTGCGCCTGCGCGGCGGCGACGCCAAGCAAACTTGTCGCAAATATAAATATAGCGAGCTTCATGTTCTGATTACCCCTATTTGAGTTTATCCAGATTGGATATTCTTGCGGAATTGCAATAGACCGAGCCCGCCTCGTTAAACGAGTACTCGCAGGAATGAGCGTCAAATCACTTCGATATTCATCATGTCACGCCTGGCAACTTCACGCAACCGATTGCTGGCCGGCGATTGCGAGGAGATCAACCTGACGAACGTGCAAGCGCGGTCACGGGCCGCGAAACGCCGCCGTTCCGTTCCTCTCGGCCTGCAATGCGACCGGCCGGGGCTTTAAGCCGCTCCCGGAATTCCTCGACGTCGGCGCTCGCGCTGGCGCCGGGACGAATTGGCGAGGGCGCTCAGTTGTGGTTGCGACGCCGGTAGTGGCGATGGTGGTGGCACTCTTCCCGCATCGCGCACGAAATGTTGGGGCCCGCCGAATAGCCGATGACCCCTCCCGCGACCAGCCCGACCGGACCCGCAACCAGCGCGCCCGCCCCTGCCCCCAGCACCCCGTCGACCACGCGACTGTCGGCCTGGGCGGTCGACGTCATGAGGGCAAGTCCCATGGCCGAGGCGGCAAGCAAACCGAGCTTGATCATGTTGAATCCTCTGTCTAAACAAGGACATTGCCAGACCCATGCCTCGAAAACCGCGTCGATTCGGTTTGGAAGAAGGCGATCCGGCGCTGGGATAGTCGAGCCGCGCCCCTGAGGTCAAGCCGGAGTAACGGTGACAGTGCCGTCAATTGCCCCGCCGCCTCCCAGGCGGCGCCAGCGCCGGCTTCGGCCTTCTTCGCATTCCTGCAAGGAAATGCGCCGCGCCTTCCTGCGGCCCGCTACCCGCCTACGCGCCAGAACACCCCGGTCCCGTCGATGTCCTTGATCTCGACCCGAAGCTTGTTGCGCGCGAGGAAATCGTCGACGGCCCGCTTGCAGCTCGGCCACGTGCCGTAATCGTCGACGATCACGAACCCGCCCGGGGAAACCTTGGCGTAGAGCGCCTCCAGCGCGTCCGTCGTCGAGGAATAGAGGTCTCCGTCGAGGCGCAGGATCGCAAGAGACTTGATCGGGGCCGAGGGGAGCGTATCCGCGAACCATCCCTTGAGAAACCGCACCTGTTCGTCGAGCAGGCCGAACCGCGCGAAATTGTCCTTCACCTGTTCGAGCGGCGCCGCGAGAATTTCGACATGGCTGAGGTCCATGCCGTCCTTGGCGTCTGTGGGAACCGGAAGCCCCTCGAAGGAATTGGCGACCCAGACGATGCGCTGCGTCTCGCCCGCGCGCTTCAGGAGCGCCCGCATGAAGATGGTCGCCCCGCCCCTCCAGACGCCCGTTTCGATGAAGTCGCCCGCGATGTTGTCGCGCAGCACTGTCTCCACGCAGGCTTGCAGATTGTCGAGGCGCCTGTGTCCGATCATCGTATAACCGAACAAGGGCCAGTCCCTGCCGTTCACCCGATCTTCCGGATTGTACGGCCTCTTCTCGATCACCATCAGGCCGCGGGAGTCCAGGGCCTTGAGAAGGACGGAGCGCAGCCAGGATTTGGCGTAGCGAAGGGGCCTTGCGGGGTTGCGGTGCTTCAGGCTGCGGGAAGCCTCAAGGCGCCTCCAGGCGCTCTCGTCGTAGATCGACGCGGTCAGCGCACGCTTCAAGAGATCGATGTAGAGGTCCTGGGACAAGTCGCCGGCCGCATCGACCTCCGCGGCTCCCTTCCAAGCGACAGCTCCACCGGGCAATCGCCCCTCCTCGGCTCCAGAAAACCACTCCGTCCAGGCCGCCGCCCGGCCGGGCTCCCGTAGCGTAGGGCGCTGGGTCTTGTCTATCGAGGCAGGCCTGGACGCCGGTTCCGGCGACGAGATGGCTTCAGCAACAGCCCGCCCGGCTGAGCCCGGCCAGCAGGGAGTAACTGCCAAGCGGGGGCCTGAGAACGGCGCGACACGTACCCAAGCGGTCATGGCCGGGCTTGTCCCGGCCATCCACGCCGACCCGCGACAAAGGGGATTGCCGTTTGTACAAGCTCAAGACGCTCATGCGTTGAGCCGAACTGCGTGGATGGCCGGGACAAGCCCGGCCATGACGGGCGCCACTGTTTCCGGCCTTGAGCTTGGCAGTTACAGCAGGGACACAAATGGCGCCCAAGTCGCTGAATCGCCTCGCCTCGGGACAGTCCCGCGCGCCCCGCGCTTCCCGCGCCGCGGCCGTTCTGGCATATCCTCTCCCCATGAACGCCCTTACCCCCACCGCCAATTTCGACGCCGCGCTCGCCGCCGCCGCCCGCGCCGCCGCCGACTGGCTCGTCGCCGACCAGAAGCCCGACGGCCACTGGGTCGCGCGCGCCGACAGCAACGCCTGCATGGAGGCGCAGTGGTGCCTGGCGCTGTGGTTCCTCGGCCTGGAAGACCATCCCCTGCGCCCCCGCCTCGGCGCGGCGCTGCTCAAGACCCAGCGCCCCGACGGCGCCTGGCAGATCTACCACGACGCCCCCAATGGCGACATCAACACGACCGTCGAGGCCTACGCCGCCCTGCGCTCCCTCGGCCACCGCGACGACGAGCCGGCGCTGACCAAGGCCCGCCTCTGGATCGAATCCAAGGGCGGCTTGCGCAACATCCGCGTCTTCACCCGCTATTGGCTCGCCCTCATCGGCGAATGGCCGTGGGACAAGACGCCGAACCTGCCCCCGGAGGTGATCTGGTTTCCGCTCTGGTTCCCGTTCAGCATCTACAATTTCGCGCAATGGGCGCGCGCGACGCTGATGCCGATCGCGCTGCTCTCCGCCCGCCGCCCGAGCCGGCCCCTGCCCCAGCAAGAACCGTCTCGACGCGCTGTTTCCCGCGCGGACGCGGGGCCTTCGACTACGAGCTGCCCAAGAAGGCGGACGCCGGCGGCTGGGATCGCTTTTTCCGCGGCGCCGACAAGGTTCTGCACGCGCTCCAGGCTTTCGGCGCGCGCCATAAGCTCGCCCTCTGGCGTCCGGCGGCGGTCCGGCACGCGCTCGAGTGGATCGTGCGCCATCAGGACGCCGACGGCGGCTGGGGCGGCATCCAGCCGCCCTGGATCTACAGCCTCATGGCGCTGCGCGTCGAAGGCTACGCGCTCGATCATCCCGTCATCGCCAAGGGGCTCGCGGGCCTGAACGACCCCGCCTGGCGCTGGGACGAGGGGGAAGCGACCTTCATCGGCGCGACCAACTCGCCCGTCTGGGACACGATGCTGACCCTGCTCGCCTTCGAGGATGCGGGGCTCTCCGGCGAATATCCCGCCGAGATCGAGAAGGCGGCGGAATGGCTGCTGTCCCGGCAGATCCGGGTCAAGGGCGACTGGAGCGTCAAGCTGCCCGACGTCGAGCCCGGCGGCTGGCCGTTCGAATACGCCAACAACGCCTATCCCGACATCGACGACACGGCGGTGGCCCTCATCGCGCTGGCGCCCTTCCGCGACCATCCGAAATTCCGGGCCAAAGGCATAGACGAGGCCTTCGCCCGCGCCGTCGATTGGCTCATCGCCATGCAGAGCCGCGGCGGCGGCTGGGGCGCCTTCGACAAGGACAACGACAAGAAGATCCTGACCAAGATCCCGTTCTGCGATTTCGGCGAGGCGCTCGACCCGCCCAGCGTCGACGTCACCGCCCATGTCGTCGAGGCCTTGGCCAAGCTCGGCATTTCCCGCGAGCATCCCGCGATGGTCCGCGCGCATCGACTATCTCAAGCGCGAGCAGGAGGCGGACGGGCCGTGGTTCGGCCGCTGGGGCGTCAACTACGTCTACGGCACGGCGGCGGCCCTGCCGGCGCTGAAGGCCATCGGCGAGGACATGAGCGCGCCCTATATCGGCCGCGCGTGCGATTGGCTCGTCGCGCATCAGCAGCCGAACGGCGGCTGGGGCGAGAGTTGCGCCTCCTACATGGACCTGAAGGCCGCCGGGCGCGGCGCCGCCACCGCCTCGCAGACCGCCTGGGCGCTGATGGCGCTCATCGCCGCCAACCGCCCGCAGGACGCGCAGGCCATCGACCGGGGCTTGAGCTTCCTCATCGAGTCCCAGAAAAGCGGAACCTGGGAGGAGCCCCACTACACCGGCACGGGCTTTCCCGGCTACGGCGTCGGGCAGACGATCAAGCTCACCGATCCGAACCTGCCGAAGAAGCTCATGCAGGGGCCGGAACTCTCCCGCGCCTTCATGCTGCGCTATCGCCTCTATCGCCATTACTTCCCGCTGATGGCGCTCGGCCGCGCGCTGGCGGCGCGGCGGGCCGAGCCGGAACGGTCGCGCGCGCTCGCGGCCCCCTGATGCCGAACGTCCTTTCCGTCACCACGCCGATCTTCCTCCTCATCGCGATCGGGTTCTTCGCGACGCGGGCGGAATGGATCGCGCAGAGCGAGACGCGGGCGCTCGGCGGCTTCGTGCTGCGTTTCGCCATGCCGGCGCTCATCTTCAAGGCGCTGGCGAGCCGGCCGCTCGCCGAAGTCGCCGACGCGCGGCTGATCGGCGCTTACGCCGCCGCCTCGGCGCTTTCCTTCGCCGCGGTGTTCGCGCTCTATGCGCGCGGCGACCGCCCCCGCGCCGCCATGCGGGCGCTCGGCGGGTCTTCGCCCAACAGCGGCTTCGTCGGCTATCCCATCGCCAGCCTGCTCATCGGCCCCAAAGCGGCGATTGGACTGGCCCTTTGCATGATCGTCGAGATCGTGGTGACGATTCCCCTGGGGCTGGCGCTCGCCGAGAGCGGTTCGGGAGAGGCCGGCGCCGCCGGCCGCGCGCTTCTCCTGCGGCTCGCCCGCAATCCCCTGCTGATCGCCATTGCGCTCGGGGTCGCGGCCTCGCTCGCCGGCTGGACGCCGCCGGCGCCGGTCGGGCGCGCCATCGACGTGCTCGCCGCCGCCGCGCCGGCGGCGGCGCTCATCGCCATCGGCGGCGCGGTGGTCGGCTTGCGCGTGGGCGGCGCGCTCGCCGACATCGCGCCGGTCGCGGCGGCCAAGCTTCTGCTGCATCCGCTTCTCATGCTGGCGCTGACGAGCCTTGCGGGCGGCGCCGACCCGGACGTGCGCCGCGCGATGCTGGTGATGTCGAGTTCGCCGGTGTTCAGCATCTATCCGCTTGATCTGCCGGCAGTTCGGGCAGGAGCAGACGGGCGCGGCGATCCTGCTCGTCGAGACGGCGCTGGCGTTTCCGACCATGTCCGCCTGGGCGCTCGTGTTCTAGGTTGCGCGGACGCGCGCTCAGCCCCTTAAAGGAGCGCGCCCTTCATGGAGACCCGAGCCGTGGACGCCTTCGAGCCGAAATCCGATTTCCTGCGCGTGCTCAGGGAACGCGGCTACGTGCATCAATGCTCGGACTGGGCGGGCCTCGACGCCAAGGCCGCCTCGGGCGAACTCGTCGGCTATATCGGCTTCGACGCCACCGGCCCGTCGCTGCATGTCGGCCATCTCCTGCAAATCTACATGCTGCACTGGCTGCAACAGACAGGCGGCAAGCCGATCGCGCTGATGGGCGGCGGCACGACGATGGTCGGCGACCCCTCCGGCAAGGACGAAACGCCGCAAGCTGCTCACCGTCGAGCAGATCGAGTCCAACAAGGCCAGCATCCGCAAGGTGTTCGCGAAGTTCATGACCTTCGGCGACGGGCGGACCGACGCCGTGATGCCCGACAACGCCGACTGGCTGACCAAGCTCAACTACATCGAGTTCCTGCGCGACGTCGGCCGCCATTTCTCGGTCAACCGCATGCTGTCGATGGACTCGGTGAAGCTGCGGCTCGAGCGCGAGCAGGAGCTGTCGTTCATCGAATTCAACTACATGTGCCTGCAATCCTACGATTTCGTCGAGCTGAACCGGCGCTACGGCTGCACGTTGCAGATGGGCGGCTCCGACCAATGGGGCAACATCGTCATGGGCGCCGACCTCGGCCGGCGCCTGGGGACGCCGCAGCTCTACGCGCTGACCTCGCCGCTCATCACGACGGCCTCGGGCGCCAAGATGGGCAAGACGGCGGCCGGCGCCGTCTGGCTCGACGACGGCATGTTGAGCCCCTACGACTACTGGCAATTCTGGCGCAACACCGATGACGCCGACGTCGAGCGGTTCCTGAAGCTGTTCACGCTGCTGCCGCTCGACGAGATCGCGCGGCTCGCGGCGCTTCAGGGCGCCGAGATCAACGAGGCCAAGAAGACGCTCGCCACCGAGGCGACCGCGCTGCTGCACGGCCGCGAGGCGGCGCTTGAAGCCGCCGAGACCGCGCGCAAGACCTTCGAGGAGGGCGCGCTCGCGGAGACGCTGCCGAGCGTCGAGATTCCGGCCGCCGAGTTCGACGCCGGCCTCGGCGCGCTGACCGCTTTCGTGCGCGCCGGGCTCGTCGCCTCGACGGGCGAGGCGCGCCGGCAGATTCGCGGCGGCGGCTTGCGCGTCAACGACGAGGCGCTGACCGACGAGAAGGCGGCCATCGGCCGCGACGCCCTGCGCGACGGCGTCGTCAAGCTGTCGCTCGGCCGCAAGAAGCACGTGCTGCTGCGGCCGGTCTAGCGGGCGCGCTTCAGGAGCAGCGCCAGCGCGCAGGAGCCGAGCCGCGCCGTCACCCCGTCGGCGCGGCTCGTCAGCATGATCGGCACGCGCGCGCCGAGCACGATGCCGGCAAGCTCCGCGTCGGCGAGATATTCGAGCTGCTTGGCGATCATGTTGCCGGCCTCGAGATCGGGCGCGACGAGAATGTCGGCGCGGCCGGCGACCTCCGAGACGATGCCCTTGCGTCTTGGCCGCCTCCGGCGACACGGCGTTGTCGAAGGCGAGCGGTCCGTCGAGCCTGCCTCCGACGATCTGGCCGCGATCGGCCATCTTGCAGAGCGCCGCCGCGTCGACGGTCGAACGGATGTCGGGCGAGACCGTCTCCACCGCCGAGAGGATCGCCACGCGGGGAACTACGATGCCGACCGCGCGCGCGAGATCGATGGCGTTCTGCACGATGTCGCGCTTCTCGATCAGCGTCGGATAGATGTTGATCGCCGCGTCGGTGATGAACAGCGAGCGCGAATAGCGCGGCGCGTCGATGGCGAAGACATGGCTCAAGCGGCGATCCGTGCGCAATCCGGATTCCGGACGCACGACCGCGCGCATGAGTTCCTCGGTGTGCAGGGCGCCCTTCATTATCGCCTCGACCTTGCCCTCGCGCGCCATCGCGACGGCGGCGTCGGCGGCCGCGTGGCTGTGCTCGACGGCGACGATCTCATAAGGGGCGAGATCGACGCCGGCGGCGTCCGCGGCGTGGCGGATCTTGGCCTCGGGCCCGACGAGCACGGCCTGAATGAACCCCTGCGCCTGCGCCTCGACCGCGCCCATCAGCGAAGCCTCGTCGACGGGATGCACGACGGCGGTTTTCAGCGGCGGCAGGCGCCGCGCCATGTCGAGCAACCGGCGCGCGCGAGCGCCCTTCTCATGCGGCGCGGGTTTGGCCGAAGGCCCTCCGAGGCTTGTCTTCTCCAGCGGCGCCACGAGCTCCAGCGTAGCGGTCATCGCGAGACCGCCGCGGCTGTCGGTCGCCCGCGCCTCGACGACGAGGCGCCGGTCTTCCTCGTGCTTTTCGCGCACCACGAGGGCGAGCGTCAGCGCATCGCCGGGCGAGGGCGCGACCAGCGTCTCGACTTTCGCCGTCAGCGGCAGCGCGCCAATGCCGGGGAAGCGCGCCGCCACGACATTGCTCAGCCAAAGGCTCGCCCAGGAGAGGCGCGCGGCGGCGTCCATGAAGCTGTTGGCTGTCGATAGGCCCAACTGCTCGGCCGCTGCGTCGAAAGCCCCGGCGGCGGCGGCGATGCGCTCGACGTCGTCGATAGTGATCGTATGCGTCGCCACATAGCGTTCGCCGACGGCGATTTCCTCGAAGGGATGGTTCTCCAGGCGCTCCATGGGCGTTGGTCTCCGTTTGCGCGCCGTTCTACCCCGCGAGCGGGACAAGAGCTTGACGCGCCGCAAGTGCGAGCGAAGCGCAGCGGACGGCGGGCGTCCCGGCGGCTGTGCGTCAGTCCGCGAGCGCGCCGCGCTCGGCGAAGGCGCGGGCGAGATCGACCCCGGGCGCATAGAGAACGGCGTCGATCCCGAAGGCTCGCGCCGCCTCGACGTTCTTCGGGGAATCGTCGACGAACAGCAACTCGCCAGGCGGGCGCCCTGCGCGCTCGACGAGGATCTCGAAGATACGCCGGTCGGGCTTGGCCACGCCCTCATGACCGGAGATCACCGCTACGTCGAACTCCTTCAGGAAAGGATGAGCGGCGGCGGCGAGCGCGAATTTCTCGTGCGCGAAATTGCTGAGCGCATGGACGCGCGCGCCATTCGCCTTGAGGCGCCGCAGAAGCGCGACGTTCTCCTCGATAGGCCCGCCCAGCGTCTCGATCCAGCGCGCGTCGAACAGGCGCAGCGCCTCGGCGTGCTCGGGAAAGGCCGCCGCGCGCGCCTCGATCGCCTCCGCGAAACTGGGCGCGACGTCCGTCTCCAGGATGAACGACATGGCGAGCGGGCCGGCTGAGGAAACGCTCGCGCGTCGCCTCGTCGGCAAACACCTGACGGTAGAGATTGCGAGGGTCCCAGCGCAGCAGCACGTTGCCGATGTCGAATACGACTTCCATCATCAGAACGCCGCCGTCATCGGGTCCGGCCCGATGCGCCCGTCCGCCCGATCAAGGGCGGCGATGCGCCGCGCGGTCGTCAGCGTCGAGCGCGAAGCCGAACACGTCGAAATTCTCGGCGAGCCTTTCGCGCCGCACTGTCTTCGGGATCGCGATCAGCCCCTCGTCGAGATGCCAGCGGATGACGATCTGCGCCGGCGTGCGGCCATGTCTGGCTGCAAGCCTCTGGACGACGGGCTCGTCGAAAAATCGCCCGCGCCCGAGCGGCGCCCAGGATTCGGTGGCTATGCCGCGCTCCGCGTGAAAGGCGCGCAACGCGCGCTGCTGGAAGCGCGGATGCAGCTCGATCTGGTTGATCGCCGGCGTGACGCCGGTCTCGCCGATGATGCGCTCCAGATGCTCGCGGCCGAAATTGGAGACGCCGATCGACTTCGCGAGCCCCTCCTCGCGCAGGCGGATCAGCGCGCGCCAGGTCTCGACATAAAGCCCTCGTCGCGGCGCCGGCCAATGCACGAGATAGAGATCGACATGATCGAGCTTGCAGCCGCTTGAGGCTCTCGCGCGCCGCGCGCAGCGTGGAATCGAAGCCCTGCGCGTCGTTCCAGACCTTGGTGGTGACGAACACCTCCTCGCGCGGAACGCCGGCCTTCGCGAGCCCCTCCCCGACGCCGGCCTCGTTGCCATAGACCGCCGCCGTGTCGAGATGGCGATAGCCGGTCTTCAGCGCCGCTTCGACAATGCCGGCCGCGACGTCGGCCGGCGTCTGCCAGAGGCCGAGGCCGAGTTGCGGAATGGCGCGGCCGTCGTTGAGGGTGATCTGCATCTTGGCCTCTCAGCTAAGGCCCTCGTCGCGAGGGCGCCAGGAAAGTCAGGCGCCCCGCCTCACATCCGGCGGCGTCGCCTCGTCGACGAAGCTCGCGATAGCCGCCTCGAAGCCGAGCGAGGCCTGCGCGTTCGAGCCGAGACGGCGCACCGAGACCGTCCGCTCCGCCGCCTCTCGCCTGCCGACGGCGATGATGACCGGCGTCTTGGTCAGCGAATGCTCGCGCACCTTGTAGCTGATCTTCTCGTTGGAGAGATCGGTCTCGACGCGCAAGCCCCGCCTTGCGCGCGGCGGCGACGAACTCCAGCGCGTAATCGTCGCCGTCCTGCGTGATCGTGCAGACGACGATCTGCACCGGCGCGAGCCACAGCGGGAAATGGCCGGCGTAGTTCTCGATCAGAATGCCGGTGAACCGCTCCATCGAGCCGCAGATCGCGCGATGCACCATCACCGGCGTGGTCTTCGACGAGTCGGGCGCGATGTAGAAGGCGCCGAAACGCTCGGGCAGGTTGAAATCGACCTGCGTGGTGCCGCATTGCCAGTCGCGGCCGATGGCGTCGCGCAGCACATATTCGAACTTCGGCCCGTAGAACGCGCCTTCGCCGGGATTGATCGCCGTCGTGACGATATTGCCGTGCCTTTGTTTGATCTCCTCCAGCACGCTGCATCATCACGCCTTCGGCGTGATCCCAGAGCGCGTCCGCGCCGACGCGCTTCTCCGGCCGGGTCGAGAGCTTCACCACGATGCGGTCGAAGCCGAAGTCCTGATAGACGGACAGGATCAGCTCGTTGATCTTGTGACATTCGGCGGCGAGCTGATCCTCGGTGCAGAAGATATGCGCGTCGTCCTGCGTGAAGGCGCGCACGCGCATCACGCCATGCAGCGCGCCCGAGGGCTCGTAGCGATGCACGACGCCGAATTCGGCGAGCCTGCAGCGGCAGCTCGCGATAGGAGCGCAGGCCGTTCTTGAAGATCTGGATATGGCCGGGGCAGTTCATGGGCTTGAGCGCATAGATGCGCTCGTCCTCGGTCTCCGCCTCCTCGCCGGCGGGGCGCGCCATGAACATGTTCTCGCGATACCAGCCCCAATGGCCGGAAATCTCCCACAGAGTGCTTGTCGAGCACCTGCGGCGCGCTGACCTCCTGGTAATCCGCCGCCAGACGCCGGCGCATATAGGCGATGAGGATCTGGAACAGGGTCCAGCCCTTCGGGTGCCAGAACACCGTGCCCGGCCCCTCCTCCTGGAAATGGAACAGATCCATCTCGCGGGCGAGGCGGCGGTGGTCGCGCTTCTCGGCCTCTTCGAGCTGCTTCAGATAGGCGTCGAGTTCTTCCTTCTTGGCGAAGGCGGTGGCGTAGATGCGCGACAGCATCGGCCGGTTGGAATCGCCGCGCCAATAGGCGCCTGCGACTTTCATCAGCTTGAACGCATCGCCGACCTTGCCGGTCGAGGTCATGTGCGGGCCGCGGCAGAGGTCGAGCCATTCGCCCTGCGAGTATAGCTTGATCTCCTGATCGGCGGGAATCGCGTCGATCAGCTCGACCTTGAACGCCTCGCCCTTCCTCTCGAACAGATCCTTGGCCGCGTCGCGCGAGACCACCTGTTTGGTGAACGGCTTGTCGCGCGCGATGATCTCGCGCATCTTCTTCTCGATCGCCGGGAAATCCTCGGGCGTGAACGGCTCGTTGCGGAAGAAGTCGTAATAGAACCCGTTCTCGATCACCGGCCCGATGGTCACCTGCGTGCCCGGCCACAGGATTGCACGGCTTCGGCCAGCACATGCGCGGCGTCGTGGCGGATCAGCTCCAGCGCGCGCGGATCGTCGCGCGAGATGAACTCGACGCGGGCGTTGCGCTCGATCCTGTCGGCGAGATCGCTCACCACGCCGTCGACCGTCATGGCGACCGTGCGCTTGGCGAGCGATGGCGAGATCGATTTGGCGATATCGGCGCCGGTGACGCCGGCCTCGTAGGCGCGCGATGGCGCCGTCGGGGAAAGTCACGTCAATCATATCAGCTCCTGGCTCACTCGCCGAAACGAGCCGGCGTAAGCATTTTTTTGGATCGGAGGGCTATAGCCGCCAAATCGGCGCTTAGCAAACGCCACATTCTCGACGTGGCGGCGCAGGATAGGCGGAGCTGTTGAACGGGGAGCGGGATGCAGATCCAATTCACGTACGATCAGGCGACGGGTTCGCTGCCGGCCGGCATGGTCGAGGCGCTTGACGTTGCGGCGTCCTATTTCGACCATCTTTTCGCCAATCCCATCACGGTCCATATCGAAGTGGGTTACGGCGAAATCACCCAGTATGGCCAGTCCACGCCGTCACGTCCGGCGCCGAGGGCGGCTCGGTCGACGACGCCCTGTGGACCTATGCGCAGACTCTCCAGACCTATTCCTCGCACATCACGTCACCCGACCAGCAGCAGCGCCTATGCCGAGCTTGCCGCCACAGCGACAACGGGCGGCCAGATCGACGTTTCGTCGGCCCAGCAGAAAGCTTTCGGGCAATTGGCGGCCAACGATTCGGCGGTGGATGGCTCGGTCGGCTTCCAACTCAACGGCGCCGGCGGCGTAACTTACGATTTCAACCCCTTCCAGCGCGGCGTGGCGAACGAGTGGGATTTCATCGGCGTGGCGCTGCACGAGATCAGCCACGCGCTCGGGCGCATCTCCGCTGCTCGGCCAGAGCGGGAGCGGACAGTCTGCTCGACCGCTTTCGCTACAGCGCCGCCGGACAGTTGCAAACGAACGTGACGGGCTCGCCCGCCTATTTCTCGCTCGACGGCGGCGCGACCGACCTCGCCAATTTCGACGCGACCAACGCGGACCCGTCGGATTGGGCGCAGGGCGGCCCCGACGACGCCAACCTCGCGATCAGCTATCTCGGCGTCGCCAACAACTTCGGACAAGTCGACCTGCGCGAATTGAACGCGCTGGGGTTTCAGCGCGTGGCCCAGACCGACGATTTCGAGGGCAAGGGGACGAGCGACATCATCTGGCGCAATGCGACGACGGGCGCGCTGTGGGAATGGCAATTCGCCAACGGCGCCGTCGCCAGCGGCGTCTATCTCGGCGCCAATTCCTCCTACCAGATCGCCGGCGCAGGCGACTTCAACGGCGACGGAACCACGGATCTGCTCTGGACGAACCCCTCCACGGGCGACGCCTGGACCTGGCAGATGAGCAACGGGCGATTGTCCGCAGGGCCATCATCTGGGCAATCTCTCCGGCTGGAACGCGACCATCGGCCATTTCAGCGGCGGCAGCGGTTCCGACATCCTCTGGCAGAACGCGTCGACCGGCGCGATCTACGTCTGGAAAATGCAGAACGGCCAGGTCGCCAGACCTCCTACCTCGGCGTCCAATCGGGCTGGACCGTCATCGGCGCGGGCGATTTCAACGCGGACGGCACGACGGACGTTCTGTTGGAGAACGGCGCGGGCCAAGTCTGGGATTGGATGATGTCCAACGACGCCTATGTCGGCGCGCACAATCTCGGCAATGTCGCGGGTTGGTCGCTGATCGGCAGCGGCGACTTCAACGGCGACAGAACGACGGACCTGCTGTGGCGCAACAACGCCAGCCACGACGTCGTGGAATGGCTGATGGCGAACGGCCTCGTCCATTCGACCGTCAACCTCGGCGCGGTTAGCGGCGCCAATGTCGTCGCGACGGGCGACTATTTCGCCACCGGAACGTCGGACATCGTCTGGCAGAACACCTCGACCGGCGCGACGACCTTGTGGGCGATGCAAAATGGCCAGCACATGAGCGCCTATGACGTCAATCTCGGGCGCTCGTCCGGGCTACAAGGGAGTCTGAGCCCGCATGACTTCGCCCGCTTCGACGAGCTTCGATCCCCCCGCCCCGAGCCTCGAACTCATGGCGCGCTTCGAGGTGGCGCTGTCCGCCCCGCCCTTGGAGCTCGGGGAGACCTCGCGCGCTCGGACGGCGGCGAATCATTCCGATCACCGGCGGGCGGTTTTCCGGGCCGCTGCTCAACGGCGAAATCCTCGACAATGGCGCGGATTGGCAGATCGTCACGGCCAGACGGCGTCGCCCTCATCGACACGCGCTATCTGCTGCGCCTCGACGACGGCGCGCTCGCCTATCTTCGAACGCGAGGTTTCCGCCACGGGCCGGCCGAGGTCATCGCGGCGCTGGCGCGAGGGCGAGCACGTCGATCCCGCGCGTTATTATTTCCGCGTGACCATGCAGTTCGAGACCGCCTCGCAGCGCTTCGGCTGGCTGAACCACACCATCGGCCTCGGCGGCGCGATGCGGCGGGCCGATGCGGTCGTGTATGACGCCTACGCGCGTGCGCTAGGCCGCCGGAAACAGAGCCGCGAGCCGCGCCCGACCTTCCGTCGCGTCGAATTCCCCCGCGCCGGCCGCCGCTATCGCCAGCAACGCCTGCGCGCGCGCCAGCGCGCGGCCTTCGAGCGGCGGCGCGGCCTCCGCGACCGGGCGCGCCTCGGCGAGATCGCCGTTGCAATGCAATGCGATGTCGACCCCGGCGGCGTAGGCCGCCCGCGTCCGGTCGCCGAACGGCCCGCCGAGCGCCTTCATCGACAGATCGTCGCTGAACAGCAGTCCGTCGAAGCCGATCTCGCCGCGCACGATCTCGCCGATCACCTTCGGCGAGGTCGTGCCGGGCCGATCGCGGTCTATCGCGGTATAGACGACATGCGCGGTCATCGCCGCCGGCGCGTCCTTCAGCGCGCGGAACGGCGCGAAATCGCGCTCCAGCTCGGCGCAGGCTCGCCTCGACCACCGGCAGTTCGAGATGGCTGTCGGCGCGCGCGCGGCCGTGGCCGGGAATGTGCTTGACGACCGGCGCAACGCCGCCCGCCATCGAGCCCCGCCATCGCCGCGCGCCCGAGCGCCGCCACGCGAGCGGGATCGCGGCCATAGGCGCGCGAGCCGATCACCGCATGCGTCGCCTCGTCGGCGACGTCGAGCACCGGCGCGCAATCGACGGTGATCGCCGACTTCGCGGAGATCATGGGCGATGAGCCGCATCGTCAGCCGCACCGCCTCCTCGGCGCGCTCGGGCCCCAGCTCGGCGTCGAAGCGCGCGGCGGCGGGATAGGCGGCCCAGACGCGGCGGCGCCAAGCGCTGCACGCGGCCGCCCTCCTGGTCGATCAGCACCGGCGCCTCGTCGCGCCCGACGCAGGCGCGGAACTCGCTCGTCAGCGCGCGGAGCTGCTCGCGGCTCTCCACATTGCGCTTGAACAGGATCAGGCCCCAGGGATCGGCGTCGCGAATGAACGCGCGCTCGTCCCCGGTCAGGCCGGTTCCCAGGCAGCCGCAGACGAAAGCGCGCATCAGTTTTTCGCGACGTAGCAGTCGCCGCCGTCAGACTTCACCTTGGCGCACATGGCGACCGCCGCCGCCTTGCTCAGGCCGCACGGCGCGCACGCGATATATCGTCTCGCCGTGGCGTTCGGCCTTGCGCACGGCGAGCGTCGCGCCGCCGATCGCGCCGGCGAAGCGGCTCTGGAAGCGCTTGATCAGCGCCTTGGCCTCGCCCTCGCTCTTCGGCGCGGCCAATTGCACGGCGTAGCCGCCGCCCGGGGCCGCCGGCGCCTCGGCGTCGTCGCCCTTCGGCTCGGCCTCGGCGACGGGCGTGGGCTTCGGCTTCCGCGGCTTCGGCGCGACCGGCGCGGGCCGTCGCCGGCGTCGGCCGGAGCGGTCGTTTCGGTCTTGGAGACGACGCGGGCGGCGCTTTTCGGCGGCGACAGTTTGGTCGGCAGCGCGACCGCGGGGCTCGAAGCTTCCGTGTCCGCGTCGGCCTGTTTCTGCGGCGGAGGAGCGGGCGTCGGCGCGGGCCTGGGCTCCTGCGCCGTGGTCGCCGCCTCGTAGCCCGACGAAATCAGCGTGCCGTCCGGCCGGACGGAGATCGTCTTGACGCGGCTCGGATCGGCGCCGACGGGCGGCGACGTCGGCGTCGCCGTCGTGTCCGCGGCTCGCGACGATGGGCGTGTTGGTCGAGGGCGCGACCGGAGACGCATCGGCCGTCCGCCGTGGCGCTCGCGGTGGGCGAAGGCGCGGCCGCGCTTGCGGCCGGCGAGGGCGTGACGGCGGTTTCGGCCGGCGACGCCGCGACGGCGCTTGCGGTCGGCGAGGGCTCGGCCGCGTTCGCGGTCGGGCTCGGCGCGGCGACGCTTGGCGTCGGCGCGGGAACGGGCACGCTCCTCGTCAACTGCCGCGCCGAAAGATCGACCGGGGCCTCCGGCGGATCGACGAGCTTGGGCGGCGTCGGCGTCGGCTGCGCGGTGTCGCGGGTCAGCAGCGCGCCGCTCTCGTTGGCGGTGCGGATGGTCGCCTCGCTCGGCGGGGCGACTTTGGTCGGCGCGGTCGTTGGCGAGAATCCAGCGGCGGCGCGCCGGAACGCACGCGGCCGCCGACCTTGAAGACGACGACGGCGCCGGCCATGACCGCGGCGGCGGCGATGAGTCCGCCGATTTTGAGGCCCCAACCGCGCGAACGCGCGGGCGCCTGCGCGCCGCCGCGCAGCGAAAGGCGCCGCGTCCTGGGCCTGTCCGGCCGCGTCAGTCGAAGACGGGGGCGGTTCGATGGCGCTGGAATCGAGGTCCTCGGCGTCGAACGAGGGCCTGCAGCGCCGGCTCGGCGTCGGCGAGCGGCGGCAGGGACGACGCTATCGGGGCGGGCGCTGGCGGAATCGCCGCTGGCGGGGTCGGGGCCGGCGGAATTGGGGTCGGCGGGGTCGGGGCCGGCGGGGCCGCCTCGATCTCCAGCCGCGGCTGCGGCGGGCTTGGCGGCGCCGGCGCGGCGAGACGCAATTCCGGCTTCGGGGCCGGGCGCAAGTCCTCTCCGCCTCCAGCGCGCGCTCGGAGGGCGTGCGGTCGAAGCCTATGGCGTCGACGAGCCGGGTCAGCTCCGCGAGCGGGTCCTCGACGCCGGCATGCGGGGCCGCGGAGGCGCGCAAGCGGCGCTCGAACTCTTCAAGATTAATCTCCGCGACCGGCCTAGGTTTCGCGTTGCTCATGTTCACATTGCGTCCTCGCCAAAGCAACGGCGCGCGCCGCAAGACCTGGGGCGCGCCGCGCCCGAAACCATCCCGCGCGCGACGATAACCCCGCGCATCCCGCTCAGCGCATCTCTTCGGGCGCCCCTACGCCCAACACGGCAAGCGCGGATTTGAGCACCTGCCGAACGCCGGCCGCGAGCGCAAGTCTCGCCTCCGTTACACTTCGTTCTTTTTCGTTAACGAACCGCAAATGCGGGTCGGTCCTTGCCCCTTGTCCAGTAAGAATGGAATTGTGTGGCCAATTCATGGGCAAAAAAGGCGATTCGATGCGGCTCGCGCGCCTGGGCCCCCTGCGCGACGACGCGCGGGAAGTCGGCGAGCTTGCGCATAAGCGCCCGCTCGCCTTCGTCGACGAGCAGGGTCAGATCGGCGCCGGCCAGCGCGGCCGCCGAAACGTCGATGCCGGGGAAGGTCGCCCGCGCCTGTCGCGCCACGCTTGAAGCGCGCGCATGGGCGTATTGCACGTAAAACACGGGATTGTCGGCGCTCTGCTCGATGACCTTGGCGAGGTCGAAATCGAGCGTCGCGTCGTTCTTGCGCATCAGCATGATGAAGCGCACGGGATCGGCGCCGACCTCGTCCACCACCTCGCGCAAGGTAACGAAATCGCCGGAGCGCTTCGACATCTTGACCGGCTCGCCCGCGCGCATCAGCCGCACGAGCTGGCAGAGCCGGACCTCCAGATCGACCCGGCCGTCGGAGAGCGCCTGCACCGCCGCGCGCATGCGCTTCACATAGCCGCCGTGATCGGCGCCCCAGACGTCGACGAGGCTGGCAAAGCCGCGGTCGATCTTGTCCTTGTGATAGGCGATGTCGCTGGCGAAATAGGTGTAGGAGCCGTCCGACTTCTTCAGCGGCCGGTCGACGTCGTCGCCGAACAGGGTCGAGCGGAACAGGGTCTGCTCGCGATCCTCCCAGTCCTCCACGGCTGAGCCCTTCGGCGGCGGCAGACGGCCTTCGTAGATCAGGTCCTTGGCCCGCAGCGCCGCGATCGCCTCCGCCACGCGGTCGGGATCGCCGGTCAGCGAGGCTTCCGAGAAAAACACCTCATGCGCGACGCCGAGCGCGGCGAGATCGTCGCGGATCATCGCCATCATCGCGGCGATGGCGCGCGCGCGAACGATCGGCAGCCATTCGGCCTCCGGCGCGTCGCGCAGCCGGCGGCCGAACTCGGCCGCCAGCGCCTCGCCGACGGCTTTCAGGTAATCGCCGGGATAGAGCCCCTCGGGGATCGGCTCCGATGGCCTCGCCCAGCGCCTCGCGGTAGCGCAGAAACGCGGAGCGGGCGAGCACGTCGACCTGCGCGCCGGCGTCGTTGATGTAATATTCGCGCGTGACGTCATGGCCGGCGAAGGCCAGCAGATTGGCGAGCGCGTCGCCGAACACCGCGCCGCGCGCATGGCCGACATGCATCGGCCCGGTCGGGTTGGCGCTCACATATTCGACGTTGATCGGGTCTCCGCCGCGGGCTTCGCCGCGACCGTAGGCGTCGCCCTGGCGCAACGCGGTGCGCAGCAACGCCCTCGAACACGGCCGGCTTCAGGCGGATGTTGAGAAAGCCGGGGCCTGCCACCTCGACGGCGGCGACGTCCTCGCCCTTGCGCAAGCCCTCGGCCAGGCTTTCGGCGAGCGCGCGCGGGTTGGAGCCGGCGGCCTTGGCCTCCTTGGCGTAGACCATCGCCGCATTGGCGGCGAGATCGCCATGCGCGGGATCGCGCGGCGGCTCGACGACGAAGCGGCCGAGGTCGAGCCCCTGCGGCAAAGCGCCGGCGGCGACCCGCTCGGCTAGGCTCGAGGCGACGCGCGCCTCGAAGTCGGCGAAGATGTTCATCAATTGTCCTGTGAAGTTCCGGACCGCGCCTTTAGCCCAAGCGCGCGTTCAGGGTCAAAGAGCCGGCGATATTCGCCAAGCGCGAAGCGGTCGGTCATGCCGGCGAGATAGTCGGCCGAGGCGCGCTCGGGCCCGACGACCGCGCGCCCGCGCCGCCCAGAACGCCGGCGCCTCCTGCGGCCGCTCGACATAGGCCGAATACAGCGCGCGCACGATACGGTCGGCTTCGGCGCGCATGCGGTTGACCTGCGGATGGCGGTACATGTGGACGAACAGGAACGCCTTGATCTGCCCGCTCCGCCTCCGCCATCGGCTCGGAGAAGGCGAACATCGCGCGGCCCGCCCGCCGCGCGTCCTCGGCCGTCTCGATCCGGTCGGCCTCCAGCCGCTCGCCGGTGGCGAGGATGGCGTCCTCGACGAAGCGGGTGATGACGCGGCGGCGACAGTTCATGCATCGCGCGCGATTCCTCCAGGCCCGGATGGCGCGCTTCGATCTCGCCGATAGCAGCGCGCCGAGATAGGGCACGCTGGCGACGTCGCGCAGGCGGAACAGGCCGGCGCGCAGGCCGTCGTCGATGTCGTGGGCGTTATAGGCGATGTCGTCGGCGAGCGCCGCCGCCTGCGCCTCCAGCGAGGGGAATTCGCCGAGGCGCAGCGGACTGACGGCGATCATAGGCGAGTATCGCCTCGGGAACGCCGCGCGTCGCCCAGCGCGGCGCCGGCCGGCCCGTCGGCGTCCAGCGAGCGGGCCGTTGTGCTTGACGCAGCCCGTCCAGCGTCTCCCAGGCACAGATTGAGGCCGTCGAAATCGGCGTAATGGCGCTCCAGCTCGGTGACGAGGCGCAGGCCGTGGCTGTTGTGATCGAAACCGCCGAAGCCGGCCAGGCAGGCGTCGAGCGCGTCCTCGCCGGCATGCCCGAACGGCGTGTGGCCGAGATCGTGGCCGAGCGCGATCGCCTCCGTCAGATCTTCGTCGAGAGCGAAGGCGCGGGCCAGCGCGCGGGCGAGCTGGGCGACCTCGATGGTGTGGGTCAGGCGGGTGCGGAAATGGTCGCCCTCGTGATGCACGAACACCTGCGTCTTGTGGGCGAGGCGGCGGAAGGCGGTGGAATGGACGATGCGGTCGCGGTCGCGCTGAAACGGCGTGCGGGTCGGCGATTCCGGCTCGCGACGCAGGCGGCCGCGCGAGCGCCGGGGATCGGCGGCGAGCGCCGAACGCGGCGCGATAGGTGGGTGCCAACATGGAGCTTGACGTTAGGTGCTTGCGGTTCTGGCGGCGCGGCTTATGTTCAAGCCACCTTCTACTCCCGGAATGCGAGATGAGCGAGAGCCTAGCCCTAACGATCAGCGCCAATGCGGCGCGGCAGCTAAATCAAGTGCTGGCCGGCAGAGCCCGGCGCGGCGCTGCGCATATCGGTCAAAGGCGGCGGCTGTTCGGGCTTTCAATATGCGTTCGACGTCGACAAAGAGCGCGCCGAGGACGATTTCGTCGCCACCCGCGACGGCGCCACCGTTGTGGTCGACCCCGTCTCGCTGGAGATGTTGCAGGGCGCCGAACTCGATTTCGTCGACGACCTTCATGGGGCGCGCGTTCAAGGTCAAGAACCCGAACGCAGTCGCCTCCTGCGGCTGCGGCGTCAGTTTCTCCATCTGACGCCGTCGCCGAGGATCGCTGCGCGATTACTTCAGGGCGGAGCTGACTTCCGAGAACTCGGCGCTGAGCTGCGTGCCGAGGTTCGTCAGGATGGTGACCAGAGCGATCGCGATCAGCGACGCGATCAGAGCGTATTCGATCGCAGTGGCGCCGGCCTCGTCATTAAAAAACTTGGTGAAGTGCCGCATTGTATGCTCCCTTGCTTCGTAGTCGCGCCCAGAGATTATTGGCGCCGACGGGGGACATCTATCGGGGTCGCGCCTTAAAATTGCGTAACTTGGGTCGCGCAGGGTCATTGGCTGTGCTGCTATGTTTCATGGACGATTAATACTTCGGGCCGATTTCTTCGCTAAATCGGCCTATCGTCGCAAGAAAAACCGGAGCGGAAGCGGCTATTTCTCCTTGCGCCGCCGGCGCACGCGCCGCAGCGTGTTGAGCGCCTCGACCGCGCCGGAAAACAGAAACGCCGCGTAGATATAACCCTTCGGCACGTGCATGCCGAAGCCGTCGGCGATCAGCACCATGCCGATCATCAAGAGGAAGCTCAACGCCAGCATCACCAGGGTCGGGTTCGAGGTGATGAAACGCGACAGCGGCCCCGCCGCGACGCCCATCAGCACGATGACGATGATGACCGCCGTCGCCATGATCGCGAAAATGATCCGTCATGCCGACCGCCGTGACGATGCTGTCGACGGAGAATACCAGATCGAGGGCGACGATCTGCGCGATCGCCGAAGCGAAACTGATCGGCGGGGCGACCGTCTCCTCCTCGTCGAGGCGACCTTCGACATGATCGTGGATTTCCTGCGTCGCCTTGAAAAGCAGGAAGAAGCCGCCGGCGAGCAGCACGAGATCGCGCAGAGAAAAACCGTGGCCGAACAACGCAAACAAAGGCGAAGTCAGGGCGACGAGTCCCGCCAGCGCGCCGAGCAGCGCCAGCCGCATGCCAGCGCGAAGCCGAGGCCGATACGCCGCGCCGCGGCGCGACGCGCGGGCGCGACCCGGCCCGTCACCAAAGCGAGAAATACGAGATTGTCGACGCCGAGCACGAGCTCCATGGCGACGAGCGTCGCCAGCGCCGCCCAGGCGGCGGGATCGGAGAGCAGCGCGAAGATTTCGTTCACGGCCGGGCGAGCTCGTCTTCGACCTGGCCCAGGCGATCCTTGCCGAAGAACATTTCGTCGCCGACGAAAAAAGTCGGCAGGCCGAACACGCCCCGCGCCACCGCCTTCTGCGTGGCCTCGGCGAGCGCCGCCTTGATCTGCGGCTCCTGGGCGCGCGCCAGCAGGCTCGCGCCGTCGAGCCCGGCCCGGTCCAGCCGGCGGCGAGCACGGCGGGGTCGGCGAGGTCAGCCCCTCCTCCCAAAGCCCTTGGAAGCCCGCCTCGATATAGGTTTCGCCCTGCCCCGCTTCGCGCGCGGCGAGGAAGCCGCGCATCAGCATCAGCGTGTTGACGGGAAAATGCGGATTCATGCTGAAACCGCGTCAGGCCATGACGGGCGATGAAGCGGCGCCATCTCCAGTTCGTCATAGGCGAGCTTGCCTTTGACGCTGGCGAAGGCGGAAATCGGCGACTGATTGCCGGTCGCCTTGAAAATTCCCCCCAGCAAGACCGGCTCGATGGCGAGACCCGCGCCCGTGCGCTGAAGCAGCGGCGGCAGCGCGCGATAGGCGAGCCAGCAATTGGGGCTTGCGAAATCGAACAGAAACGTCAGCAATTTCGTCATGTCTCACCAGGGCTCGCAGAAGGCCGCAGATCCATCTCGAAAGTCCAGGCGCTGCGGCGCTGTCGATGCAGAAATACGTAATTGCGGGCGATCTCGGCGGGATCGAGGATTTCCTGGCGCGCCAGCCGCTCGGCCGCGTCGGCGCGGATCGAGCGGGCGAAGGCGCCGTCAATCATGCCGTCGATGACGACATGGGCGACGTGGATTCCCTTTGGCCCGAGCTCCCGCGCCGAGCTTTGCGCAAGGGCGCTGAGAGCGTGCTTGGCGCCGGCGAAAGCGGAATAGCCCGCCCCGCCGCGCACGCTCGCGGTCGCGCCGGTGAGGAGGATCGTCCCCGCCCCGCGCGGGGTCATGACCCGCGCCGCCTCGCGCATTGTGAAAAACCCCGCCAGCGCCGCCATCTCCCAGACCTTGCGATAGACCCGCTCGGTGGTTTCCGTCAGCGAGAAGCGCACATTGGCGCCGATGTTGAAGACGACGACTTCGAGCGGCCCGATGTCGCGCTCGATGGTCTCGATCAGCGCCACGATCTCGCTTTCCTCGCGCGCGTCGAGCGGAAAGGCGTGGGCGCTTGCGCCGCGCGCGCGCAAATTCGCCGCCAGCGCCTCCAGCGCGTCGGCGTGGCGGGGTCTTCGGGTTATGCAGACCGCGAGGCCCTCGGCCGCGAAGGCCTCGGCGATCGCGCGCGCCAAGCCCGTCGCCGGCGCCCACGACGAGGCAGGCGCCTTTTCGCTCCCGTTCGCTCATGTCACGCGCCTCCGGTGCAAGCGTCCGGGTATTCGGAGGCGGCGGACGCAAAGTCAACGCCCTTCACGTCCATTTCAGCCGGCCGCCTCGACGGGCGGCGGACTATCGGTCTATACGATTGGAGAACTTTGGGGAGTTCGACCGTTTGGCGCATAGTCTCGCCGCCATCGCGTTTCTGGCGCCGGATTACGACGCCGCCATCGCGTGGTTCCGCGATTGCCTCGGGCTTCGTCGTGCTGGAGGATCGGCCGCTCTCCCAGGCCAAGCGCTGGGTGGTGATCGGCGACGCCGTCCGGCGTCGGCGCGCGTTTCGTCATCGCCAAGGCCGAGGGCGAGCGGCAACTTGCCGTCGTCGGCGCGCCGGCCGGCGGACGCGTCGCCTATTTCCTGGAGACCGACGATTTCGCGGGCGACTTCGCGCGGCTGCGCGAAAAAGGCGTCGTGTTCCTGGAGAGCCCGCGGCGCGAACCCTATGGCGTGGTCGCCGTGTTCAAGGATCCCTGGGGCGGCAGGTGGGATCTGATCCAGCCGGCGCGCATCGTCGTTCCGGTGCCGATCGAGAAGCAGCTCACCGCGCTCGGCCGTGGCCATTTTCGCGATCGCGCTCGTCGTCAACACGCTGGGGTCGGGAATCGCGCCTTTCGTCACCGGCATCGCGGTCGGCTATCTGCTAAACCCCGTGGCGCATCGACTGCAGCGGCTCGGGTTCAGCCGCCTGACCGCCTCGCTCACCATCCTGCTCGCCTTCGTCGGCAGTCATCGGGATCGCCGGGGTGACGCTTTTGCCTGCGCTCACGCGCCAGATCGCGCTTTTCTCGACCAAACTTCCGCAATTCATTACAACTCTGCAATCCCTGATTGCGACAGAAGGCTCGAAGTTTCTGGCCGAGCACGGCGGGCCGTGGTTGCAGCAGTTCGGCCTTGGCCAGACCTTCACCTCCGATCAGATCCAGAAGGCGGTCGGCGATCTCGTGAGCAGCAGCGGCGCCTGGCTGCTTTCCGGCCTGAAAAACCTGGCGGTCGGCGGGGCGGCGCTGGTCGGCCTCCTGTCGTTTGTCATCATCACGCCGGTTGTCGCGTTCTACATCCTGGTCGACTGGCACAAGATGGTCGACACGCTCGATTCCTGGCTGCCTCGCGAACATCGCACGGAGCTGCGCGAAACCGCCGGCGAGATCGACCTCGCGCTCGCCGGATTCCTGCGCGGGCAATCTTTGGTCTGCGTGTTTCTTGGCCTCTGGTACGGAATCGGCCTGACCCTGATCGGCCTCGATTTCGCACTGCTGATCGGTTTCCTGGGCGGGCTCTTGAGCTTCATCCCCTATGTCGGCTCATTGACGGCGCTGGTGCTCGCTCTCAGCGTCGCCATCGTGCAGAAATGGCCCGAAATGCATCTGTTCCTGATGGCGCTCGGCGTCATCGGCTCGGGCCAGTTCATGGAAGGCTATGTGATCTCGCCGAAGCTCGTCGGCGAATCCATTGGCCTGCATCCGGTCTGGCTCATTTTCGCGCTGTTCGCGTTCGGCGAGCTGTTCGGCTTCACCGGGCTTCTCGTGGCGGTGCCGACGGCTGCGGCGCTAGGCGTGATCGTGCGCCGCCTGATCCGCAGCTATCAGATGAGCCCGCTATATCGCGGCCGTCGGCCGGCCGCCGCCGGCCTCATGAGTTCGCCCCGGCAACTGCCGCTGCCTCTGCCGCACGAGCCGAGCTTCGCGCGCGAGGATTTCCTGGCGAGCCCCTCGAACGCGGCGGCGATTTCGTTGATCGAGGATTGGCCGCGCTGGCCGGCGCCGCTGATGCTGCTGGTCGGTCCGGCGGGCTCCGGCAAGAGCCATCTCGCTGCGATTTTCGCCGAAATCTCCGGCGCGCGCGCGGCTCGGCGGCCGCGACCTCGCGACCCTCGACCTTGACGAGGCCGCTCGCGCCCCGGCGCTCGCGCTCGACGATGCGGACACGGCCGGCGCGGCGGAAACGGCGTTCTTTCATCTGCTCAATTTCGCCCGCGCTCGCGGCGTCTCGATGCTCATGACCGCGAAATCGCCTCCCGACCTCTGGGGCTTCGTCGACGCCCGACCTCGCTCTCACGGCTGCGGCTTGCGCCCATCGTCGAGATCGCCCCGCCGGAGCCTGCGCTCATCGAGGCGGTGCTGGTGAAGCTGTTCAGCGACCGCCAGATGAGCGTCGAGCCTTCGCTCGTCGCCTATATCGCCCGCCGCCTCGACCGTTCGCTGGGCGCGGCGCGCGCTTTGGTCGAGGCGCTCGACGCGGAGGCGCTGGCGCAGGGGCGGAAGGTCACGCGGGCGATGGCGGCAAGGCTCCTGAGCGTCGACGAGTCGGAGGAAGGCTAAAGCTTCGGCGGAACGAACCCGCCGAAGGCGCGCTCGATCAGGCGCGCCAGCGCGAGCGGCGTGCGGTCCTCCAGCCACGGCCCGATGATCTGCGCGCCGATCGGCAGGCCCTCGGGCGAGCGGCCGATCGGCAGGGCCGTCGCCGGAAGCCCCGGCATCGTCGCCACGCCCGGCCAATGGAGATTGGCCAGATACTCGCGAGGGGCGCCGTTGACGCTCATGACTTCGCTTGTTCTGATCGGGCTCGCGGTCGTGCGCGAAGGCCGGCGTCGGCGTCACCGGCGCGATCACGGCGTCGAACTCCCGGAACAGCGCGCGCCATTGCGCGCGCACGCCGCCGCGTCGCGAATTGGCGGCGATCCAATCGCCAAACGTCATCGCCGCGCCGCGCGCCATTTCCGCCTTCAGGCTCTGGTCAGCCGCGTCGAGCCCCTCGGCCGTTCGCCGCATCGCCGCCGCCTGCTCCTCCGGCCAGCGCGCGGCGAGAGTGGCGAACAGCAGGCGCAAGTAGAGATTCGCGCTGGCTGCGAGATCGGGCAGCAGATCGCTGCGGCGTTCGACCTTGGCGCCTTCCCTCCCGAGCCCGGCGGCCAGTTTCTCTATCGCCTCGGCGACGCAGGCCTCGCTGTCGATCAGGGGATGATTGTCGAGAACGAGAATGCGGAAATCGGCGATCCGCTCGTGCCGCGCCGGCGGCAGGGCGAGACGATAGCCGACGCCCATATCGAGGGGATCGGGGCCGGCGATGACGTCGAGCAGCGCCTCCAGATCCTCGGCGCTGCGCGCCATCGGGCCGATCACCGAAAGATCGACAGAGCCGGGCAGCGCCGTGAGGCCGGGCGGCGTTTGGCCGCGCGGCGGGCAAAGATCGTGGGTCGGCTTATGGGCGAAGACGCCGCAGAAATGGGCGGGCACGCGCAACGAGCCGCCAATGTCGGAGCCGAGCGACAGCGCCCCGAACCCCGCCGCCAGCGCCGCCGAGGAGCCGCCCGAGGAGCCGCCAGGAGTACGGCCGAGATCGTAGGGATTGTTGGTGACGCCGTAGATGTCGTTGTAGCTCTGCCAGTCGCCCAGGCCCAACGGCACATTGGTCTTGCCCAGGATGACGGCGCCGGCTTCCTCGACGCGGCTGGCCGCCAGCGAGTCCGCTTCGGGCGTGAAGTCGCGTGAGGCGGGAAAGCCCCAGGTGGTCGGCGTTCCCGTGAGATTGAACGATTCCTTGATCGTCATCGGCACGCCGAGCAGGGCGCCGCCCTCGCCTTTCGCCAGCCGCTCATCGGCCGCGCGGGCGGCTCTGCGAGCCCGCTCGTAGGTCTTCACGCAAACGGCGTTGATGGGGCCGTCGAGGGCCTCGATGCGAGCGACGGCGGCTTCGGTCAGTTCAAGAGAGGAGACTTCCCGACGGGCGAGCGCGCGGGCGAGTTCAGCGGCGGTGGCGAAAGGGGAGAGAGACATCGGCGCCTATGGTGGTTGGCTGGCCTCGGCAGCCTAACCATGCCGCGCGGCGGTCACAAGCGCTCGAAGCTTCAAGCGTCAGGACATCGCACGCCTGCCAATCGGTTTGGAGATTGGCCGGCCGGACAACGCCGGGCGTCGCGAGAATCTGATGGTTCGAAAGGGCGCGCAAACGTAGCGTCGCCTTCGGCCGCCGCGCCTCACCGAGGGCGCTTGCTTCGTTGACATGGGCCGGTGCGCGACTCCCCTCGGCTGGAGAAGATCGCGCCAGCCAGACACGACGAACTGGGCGCGTCGCGCAAGCTTCTCGACGCCAATAGCGCGGCCTCTCCCATCGTCAGAAAGGCCGCGTAACTGCTTATTTCTATCCGGCTTTCACGAGACCACGCGCCACGATCCCCTCCGGGGAGTCGATCCCCGCTTCGCGCGCCTGCGGCGGCTCAACCGCGCTTGCGGTTCTGTCCGAGACCGATCTTCTTGGCGAGCGCCGAGCGTGTCGCGGCGTAGTTGGAGGCGACCATCGGATAGTCCGCCGGCAGGCTCCACTTGGCGCGATACTGGTCGGGCGTCATGCCGAGCGAAGCGAGATGCCGCTTCAGCGACTTGAACTTGCGGCCATCGTCCAGGCAGATGAGGTAATCGGCGGTGATCGACTTGCGAACCGGCACGGCCGGCGTGAGAACTTCCGGCTCACTAGCGGCAGGGGCCGCCGAACCACCGGAAATCTTCACCAGTGCGGCGTGAACCGAAGTTATCAGCCCCGGAAGTTCGGAAACCGGCAGCGAGTTATGGCCTACAAAAGCGGATACAACCTCAGCCGCCAAAGCGACGTAGTCGCTGGACGGCGAATCACCTGTCGACATGACTTTCCCCCAAGTGGACATCACTATAGTACCTATACGAATCATCTTAATTCGCAATAGGGAAATGAAGAGATTCTTCAAAAAAGAATCACAACTGCGTGCTCGGGAAACTCGCAACCGTGTAAGCGGTTAATATTCGCCTTGGGTCAGTTCGTCGCTTCCGCCTTCACGGACAGTTCGAGCCAGGTCTCCTCCGCGGCAACCAGCGCGAGCTCAAGTTGACGACGTTTCTCGGCAAGATCAATCGCCTGCGGCGACGCCGCCCCGTCGACCGCCGCCTTGGCCAGCGCCTCGTCGACGCGTGTTAACAATTCCTGAAACCGCTGCATCTTCTGCTCGGTGGCGGCGATCTGCCGCTCCAGCGAAGGTTCCTGGGCCTTGGCGGACGGCGAAATCTTCTGTGGACGCGGCTTCGACTCGGAGGGCGGGCCGAGCACGAGACGGGCGTAATCGTCGAGGTCGCCCTCGAAATTGCGCACGCGGCCCTCGGCGACGAGCCAAAGCCGGTCGGCGCAGGCCTCCAGAAGCCGCCGGTCGTGCGAGATGAGGATGCAGGCGCCCTCGTAGTCGTTGATCGCCTCGATGAGTTCGGCGCGGCTGTCGATGTCGAGATGATTCGTCGGCTCGTCGAGGATCAGCAATTGCGGGCCGTCGAAAGTCGCAAGCCCCATCAGGAGCCGCGCCTTCTCGCCGCCGGAGAGCTGCTCGACGGCCGTGTCGGCGCGGGCGGCGGAAAAGCCGATCCGCGCCACGCGGGCGCGGATCTTGGCCACCGGCTCGCCGCGCATCTTCGCCGCGACATGGGTATAGGCGCTGCCTCCCGGCGCGAGATCGTCGACCTGATGCTGGGCGAAAAAGCCGGCCTCCAGCTTCGGCGCGCGCACCATCTTGCCCGAGAGCAGCTCAAGTCTTCCCCCCATCAGCTTGGCGAAGGTCGACTTGCCGTTGCCGTTGGCTCCGATGAGGCCGATGCGGTCGTCGGCCTGCAGGCTGAGGCTGATGCGCGACAGCACCGCCCTGCCCTCGTAGCCGACCGAGGCGCCCTCCAGCGCGACGAGGGGAGAAGCGAGCTTCCTGGCCACCGGCGGCCAGGAGAAGGGCAGAACGCTGTCATCCACCGCGACCGCGACCGGCGCCATCTTCGCCAGCATCTTCAGCCGCGATTGCGCCTGCCGCGCCTTGGTGGCGCTGGCGCGGAATCGGTCGACGAAGGATTGCAGGTGCTTGCGCCGCTCCTCCTGCTTCTTCGCCGACTTGCCCTGCAGAGCGATCATCTCCGCGCGCTGACGCTCGAAACTGGAATAGCCGCCGCTCCACAGCGTCAGCTTGCCCTTGTCGAGGTGCAGGATGTGGTCGGCGACGTCGTCGAGCAGATCGCGGTCGTGGCTGATGACCAGCACGGTCGCCGGATAGGTCTCCAGGTAATCGACCAGCCACATCGCGCCTTCGAGGTCGAGATAATTGGTCGGCTCGTCGAGCAGCAGCAGGTCGGGCTGAGAGAACAGCACCGCCGCAAGCGCAACGCGCATCCGCCAGCCGCCGGAGAATTCGGAGAGCGCGCGCCGCTGGGCCGCTTCGTCGAAGCCGAGGCCGGCCAGAATGCGCGCGGCGCGCGCAGGCGCGGCGTGGGCGTCGATGTCGGCGAGGCGGGTCTGGATTTCGGCGATGCGGGAGGGATCGAGCGGCGTGCTCGGCCTCGGCGAGAAGCTTGCGGCGCTCGACGTCGGCGTCGAGCACGAAATCGATGAGGGTCTGCGCGCCGCCCGGGGCCTCCTGCTCGACAGAGCCGATGCGGGCGTTCCTGGAGGTGGCGATCGTCCCCGATTCCGGGGAAAGCTCGCCGCGCGCGATGCGGAACAGCGTGGTCTTGCCGGCGCCGTTGCGGCCGACGAGGCCGACGCGGGCGCCTCCGGGGATGGCGACGCTCGCGTGGTCGATCAGAAGGCGTTCGCCGATGCGATAGGTCAGGTCGTTGATGTGCAGCATGGAGCGGGCTTTTGCGCCTATGCGGGCGCTCGGGCAAGCTCAGGGCTGCAACATCCATTGCACCTCGGCGAGCGTGGCGCGGCACCCGCTCTCGTCGCGGGCGCTCTGCTGGGATTTCGCCTTGGCGAGCAGATCGTAGAGATGCGCGCGCCCTTCCTTTTCGGCTTTCTCCACGGATTCGCGGCTCGGCTGGTGCGTCAGCTGCGCATCCACGCTTTGCGGCAGCGCGCCCGTCGCATTGGGATGCGCCTTCAGGTAGGCGTCGAATTTGGCGACCATGTCGTCGCAGGAGCCGCTTGGGGCGGCCTGGGCCGCGCCCGCCGCAAGCGCCAAGGCCAGCATCGCAAGCCCTTTCCCGATCATCACGTCCTTCTCCCCTCGCCGGCCCTCCGGCGTCGCGCCGCAGCCTAGCATTCGCAATCTCGATCTTTCGCATGGGAAATGCGTCGCGACTGCCGGGATCGCGGCCTGTCACGAATCCGTCGCATGCATGTTGTCCACGGCGTCAGCGCCGCGTAGACCCGCCGGCGCGGAGGGCTAAGGGCCATGAATTATTTCCAGCGATTCACCTTTCTGTTCTCGGCGCCGAACTTCGACGCCGACGACCTGGAGGGCAATCGCGTCGCCCAGATCATCGCCGCGATCGATCGCATGGGCTTCCAGGTCGTGCGCGCCCGTCGCGTCGACGACGCCGAAATCGCCGTGCAGACCGACGCCGCCATCGGCTGCATGGTCGTCGACTGGGGCAAGAAGGGCCTCGAAGGCAAGGCCGCCTCGCTCATTAACTTGATGAGGAAACGCGGCCTCGAAATGCCGATCGTCATTCTCGTGCGCGGCAAGCGTTTCGAGGATATTCCCGTCGAAGTTCTCGACTTCATCGACGGCTATGTGTTCCTCGCCGAAGAGACGCCGGAGTTCATCGCCAAGAACCTCGTCTCGCGCCTCAAGCAATACGCCGAGACGCTGAAGACGCCGTTCTTCGGCGCCCTCGTCGACTACGCCGAGGAAGGCAACCAGCTCTGGACCTGCCCCGGTCACAACGGCGGCATCTTCTACAACCGCTCCCCGATCGGCCGGATCTTCATGGAGCATCTGGGCGAGGCGATCTTCCGCGACGACCTCGACAATTCCGTGCTGGAGCTCGGCGACCTGTTGACCCACGAAGGGCCGGCGCTCAAGGCGCAGAAGGAGGCCGCGCAGATCTTCGGGGCGGAGAAGACCTATTTCGTCCTCAACGGCACGTCGTCCTCCAACAAGATCGTGCTCGGCAATCTCGTCGCCGACGGCGATCTCGTGCTGTTCGACCGCAACAACCACAAGGCCGCCCATCACGGCGCGCTGCTGATCTCCGGCGGAGTGCCCGTCTATCTGCTCCACCGACCGCAACGCCCATGGCCTCATCGGCCCGATCTACGCCGACGCCTTCGACGAAGAGGCGCTGCGCGAGAAAATCCGCACGCATCCGCTGGTAACAGACAAGGACGCGTGGCGCAAGCCCCGGCCCGTTCCGCGTCGCCGTGATCGAGCAATGCACCTATGACGGGACGATCCTCGACGCGGAGAAGGTGGTCGAGCGTATCGGCCATCTCTGCGATTACATTCTGTTCGACGAGGCCTGGGCGGGCTTCATGAAGTTCCACCCGATCTACGAGCGCCGCTACGCCATGGGCCTGCGCGCGCTCGGGCCGAACTCGCCGGGAATCGTGGCGACGCAATCGACCCACAAGCAGCTCGCGAGCTTCAGCCAGGCGAGCCAGATCCATGTGCGCGACCGCCACATCAAGGGCCAGCGCCGGCGCGTCGAGCATCGCCGCTTCAACGAAGGCTTCATGCAGTACGCCTCGACCTCGCCGTTCTACCCGCTGTTCGCCTCTCTCGACGTCGGCGCGCAGATGATGAAGGGCAAGTCCGGCGAAGTGCTGTGGGACGACACCATTCGGCTCGGCATCGAACTGCGCAAGAAGCTGAGGGCGATCAAGCGCGAGTTCGAGGAGAAGGAGCGCGATCCCGCGCGGCGCTGGTTCTTCGATCCTTTCGTGCCCGACCGCGTCGAGATCCCCGACGTCGCCGCGCCGGGGCGCGCCCATAACGTCGCCTGGGAGTCGATCTCGACCGACCAGCTCGCCCGCGACCCGCGCTATTGGATGTTGCAGCCGGACGCCGATTGGCACGGCTTCACCCGGGTCGAGGCCGGCTTCGCCATCACCGATCCGGCGAAGCTCACGCTGCTGACGCCCGGCTTCGACCGCCAGACGGGCGAATACGCCGACCACGGCGTGCCGGCGCCGGTCGTTGCGCAATATCTGCGCGAGAACCGCGTCGTGCCGGAGAAGAACGATCTCAATTCGCTGCTGTTCCTGCTGACGCCCGGCGTCGAATCGAGCAAGGCGGGCACGCTCGTCTCCGCGCTCGTCGCCTTCAAGCGCCATCACGACGAGAACGCCTATCTCGACGACGTCATTCCCGAATTCGTCGCCAAGCGTCCGCAGCGCTATCGCGGCCGCCGCCTGCGCGACCTCTGCGCCGATATGCACGCCTTCTATCGCGAGGCCGATGTGTCGGCCTTGCAGCGCGCGCAGTTCACCCCCGATCACCTGCCGGAGATCGTCATGTCGCCGCACGACGCCGCCAAGCAGCTCGTGCGCAACAACGTCGACTATCTGCCGATCGACGAAATCGAAGGCCGGGTCGCGACGACCCTGTTCGTCGTCTATCCCCCGGGCATCGCCACCATTGTGCCGGGCGAGCGGCTCGACGCGCGCGCCCGAGCCGATGATCGATTACCTGAAGGCGTTCGAGCGCGCCTCGAACCTGTTTCCCGGCTTCGAGGCGGAGATCCAGGGGCTCTATCGGGAGGCGCAATCGGACGGGAAAATCCGCTTCTACACCTATGTCGTCCGGGAGGATGAGGACTGATCAGCGCTCCCGGTCAGACGGCGCCATCGGATTGGCCTGCGGCGCCACCTTGATCTCGTCGGCTTTCGCCGCGCAGGTGATCGCCAGGGCCGATTTGGAAGTGGCGTCGAGCAAGCCGCGGCCGCCCGCGGCGATCGGCAGCACGAATCGGCGCAGCGGCCGCCTCAGCGCAGTGTCTTCGGCGCGGGTCTCGAACACGGTGACGTCGCAGCGGCCGGGCGCCGCCAGGAAATTGCCGACGAAACGCGAGCCGTCGACGACCTGGTTGAAAACCGCCGTCTCCTTGTAGGTTCTCACGCCCTTCGTCTGTTCCGAACGGCCTTCCGCGACCGAGTGCGCCAATGGGGCGAACAGCGCGAGCGCGATCAAGGTTGATGCGAGGATCTTCATCGAGAAATCTCCTGTCAACAGACTTTCGAATCTAGCGAGAAGGTATTGACCTCGGGAGGCAGCGATTTACGATAGAATACGACGCCGGAATGTGGCGAAGATCACATGAGATAGCGTATTTGGATCCCAAGGGTCTCGATATTGCATTTTTCTGACGCCAGTCGACGCTGGTTTTTGCTCGATTTTCAATGATATAGACGTGATTTATTGATCTTCTTATTCTGAAAGACGAATATTTTCTACGAATACACAAAAAAGTGATTCTTACCGCGCCTTGAATATCCAAACTTCTCGTTCCCGAGCTATGCGGAATGGGCAAGACGACATTGCCGGCCAGCGAGGCGCGGACCTTCAGCTCATTCGCCGGCGGTCGCCGCGCTGCGAACGGCTGAGCTTTGGCGCGAAGCGGATGGCCCGAGAAGCCCTCCGGCTTGACAAGATGAGGCGGCCGGCGATCCCTTAGGCATTCAGGGCCGCTCTCGTTCCTGCGTCCCGACAGGGAGGTCACCATGAGGCGTTTGGCAGGCGCGGTCGTCGGGCTGGGTTTTTGCGCGAGTCTGGCCTGCGCCCAGACTTCGCCGACGCATCGCCTCCCGGCCGCGCTGGCGATGGAGGCGGCCGAGGAGGTCGTCGCGGCGTGCGCGCGCGAGAACTATCATGAGACGGCGGACGTCGTGGACGCCGACGGCGTCAGCATAGCCGTCCTCAGAGGCGACGGAACGGGCGCGCATTCGCTCGACAGCGCCCACGCCAAGGCCTACACCGCCGCCTCCTTCAAGGCGGACACACTCTCGCTGTCGCAGCGCGCGAAGGGCGAAGACGGCATCGCGCCGCTCGCCAAACTGCCGCATGTCATGTTCTTCGGCGGCGGCGTGCCGATCAAGCTCGGCGACGAGCTTATCGGCGCCATCGGCGCCGCCGGCGCGCCCGGGGCCAAGCTCGACGACGGCTGCGCGAGGGCGGGACTGGAGAAAATCCGCGACCGGCTGAAATAGGGCTTCCCGACGCCCGCAGCGCCCTCACCCGCCGATTTCGACGACCACGCGCCCGCGCACCTCGCCCTTGAGGATCGCGGCGCCGACTTCGAACACGCGCTCGAACGGGATGGTCTGCGTCATGCTCGCCAGCAGCCCGCGATCGAGATCGCGCGAGAGCCGCTTCCAGGCGGCCAGACGCAGCGCCATCGGGCATTGCACGCTGTCGATGCCGATGAGCCGCACGCCGCGCAGGATGAACGGCGCCACCGACCCCGGCAGATCCATGCCGCCTGCGAGCCCACAGGAGGCGATAGCGCCACGATAGCGGGTCTGCGAAAGAAGGTTGGCCAGCGTATGCGAGCCGACACTGTCGACGCCGGCGACCCAGCGCTCTTTTGCGAGCGGCTTCGCCGGCCCGGCAAGCGTGTTGCGGTCGAGAATCTCGGCCGCGCCGAGCCGTTTTAGATAATCCGCCTCCGCCGGGCGGCCTGTCGAGGCGATGACGCTCCAGCCGGCTTTGGCGAGCAGCGCGATGGCGACCGAGCCGACGCCGCCGGCCGCCCCCGTCACCACCGCCGGCCCCAAGTCGGGCGCGAGGCCCGCGCCTTCCAGCGCATCCACCGCCAGCGCCGCCGTATAGCCCGCCGTGCCGATCGCCATGGCCTCGGCCCGGCTGAACGGCGCGGGCAGCTTGACGAGCCAGTCTCCCTTCACCCTCGCCTTCCCGGCATAGCCGCCGGAATGGGTCTCGCCGAGGCCGAAGCCGTTGGCCACCACCTCGTCGCCGGCCTTGAAGCCGGGATGGGCGGAGCTTTCCACCACGCCGGCGAAATCGATGCCGAGAAACATCGGGAACTTGCGGGGAATGGCGGATTTGCCCGACAGCGCGAGCCCGTCCTTGTAATTGACGGTGGAATGGGTCACCCGCACCGTCACGTCGCCGTCCATCAGCTCGGATTCGTCGACCTCGGCGAATCCGACGATCTGGCCCGCCTCGGTCTTATCCACCCGCACCGCTTTGAACGACATGGCCCGACTCCCTGTTTCCTTCGGGAGAGCCTTTTAGGCCGGCCGGCGCGGACGCGCTATTGCGGAAGACGCGAGGAGAACTCGCCGGCGCGCACGCGATCGGGAAACGTCTGCACGATGTTGGCGACGTGCTCCTCGCCATGCGCGGCGACGAGCTCGCGCAGAGCCGTGGCGATCGCCGCCTCGGCGAAGGCCTCGACCTCGACGCCGTCGAGCACCGCTTCCGCGAAGGCCTCGCTGACGTAATCGAGCGCGGCGACTCGCAATTCCGCGGAGCCGAGAAGTTGCAGAGACATATCCGTGGAGAGCGACATGCAGAATTCTATAGTCAAATTACGCTGCGGCCGCGACTGGTCCATTTAAGAATAGTTAATTCGGAGGTTCAGATGTGCGTCCGCTATACGCTCACTTCCCCGCCCGAGATCGTGCGCGCCTATTTCGGCTACGAAGAGCGGCCCGAATTTCCGCCGCGCTCCCTCATCGCGCCGACCGAGCCCATCGCAGTCGTCACGGGGCGCGAGTTCACGCGAGGAAAGGAGCGAAATTTTCGGCTCGTTCGCTGGGGCTTCCTTCCGGGCTTCGCCCAGGACCCGCAGACCTTTCCGCTTATCGTCAACGCGCGCGCCGAAGGCCTTCTCGAAAAGGCCAGCTTCAGCGCGGCGTTCAGGCGGCGGCGCTGCCTTGCGCCGGCCGACGGTTTTTATGCGCGACGGGCGCCGCAGCGCGCACAGCCGGGCGGTTCGTTTCTCATAAAGGCGCGCGACGGCGCCCCGCTGGGCCTCGCCGCTCTCTACGAGACCTATCTCGACCCGAACGGCAGCGAAATCGACACCGCCTGCATCGTCACCACGCGCGCCAACGCCCTGATGTCGGGGGTAGGCGACAGGATGCCGGCGATTCTGCCGCGCGCGGCCTTCTCCGCCTGGCTGGACCATGAGACGACGCCGCTGAATGCGGCGCTCGCGCTGCTGCGCCCGGCGCCCGAGGCGCTCCTGCAACTGACGCGCGTCGAAAACGCCGCCGCGCGGTGACGGCGGCCGAGCCGATATACGTTTCGTTAGGCTTGTTTATTGACCCTAACGCAATGACAACAGGCTAGCCTGCGACCCGGTCTCGAAGGGGAATCCGCAGATGAAACCGACGCTCGCCGCCCTGCTCGCCGCCGTTCTCGCGGCGAGCGCCACTCCCGCCGCCGCCTGCGGCTTCTTTAGTTGCCTCGACTACGCCGTGTCCGACGACAGCTATCCGCCGGGCGAGCCGACCCTGCCCCCCGGCGTTCTGGTGGAGGTGATCGCCCGCCAGGGCATGGGCCTAAGCCTCGCCGGGTTCTACAACGATCCCTCGGTCGCCCTTGCGCTGCGGCGCCACGCTCCGCGCGGGCCGGTCTTGCACAGCACCTACTGAGCCTGGAATCAACCGCCGCCGCGTCGACCCGCCTCGATCCGGGCGACGGCGGCCGCGCATCTTTTTTGAACTTTATGTCGCGACCGGCCCGCGCACTGGCGGAGCCGCGGGCTCGGCGAGTTGCGGCCTGTCTCCTGAGCACAGGAAGCGCTCCCGCCGCCTTCCCTTCCGCACGCTGCGACCCGAGCGGCGGGTCCGGGTTGACGATTCGTTGTGCGGCGCCCCCTGGACAAACACCGGCGCGCAAGCGCAAATGCCGGCGCTTTCTGGAGGCCCCCCGATGATCGACCGGCCGAACTCGCTCGCCGCCCGCGATATCGCCTATTACTTCCACCCCGCCACCAACGCCCGCCGCCACGAGCAGGTCGGCCCGATGATGATCGAGCGCGGGCAAGGCGTGCGCGTCTACGACGATCAGGGCAAGGAATATATCGAGGGCCTCGCGGGCCTCTGGAGCGTCGCGGTCGGCTTCGGCGAGCCAAGGCTCGTCAAGGCCGCCGCCGAGCAGATGGCGAAACTGCCCTATTATCATTCCTTCAGCCACAAGTCGCACCCCTCGGCCGTCAAGCTCGCCGAACGGCTGGTCGGGCTCGCGCCGGGCATGGCCAAGGCGCATTTCACCTCCTCGGGGTCGGAGGCCAACGACCTCGTCGTCAAGATGATCTGGTACTACAACAACGCGCTCGGGCGGCCGCAGAAGAAGAAGTTCCTGTCGCGCCAGAAGGCCTATCATGGCGTCACCATCGCCTCCGCCAGCCTCACCGGCATGCCGAACTTTCATCGCGACTTCGACCTTCCGCTGCCCTTCGTGCGCCACCTCACCTGCCCGAACCTCTGGCGTTTCGGCCTGCCCGGCGAACGGGAAGAGGAATTCGCGACCCGGCTTGCCGACGAACTCGACAAGGCCATAATCGCGGAGGGGCCGGACACGGTCGCCGCCTTCATCGGCGAGCCGGTGATGGGCGCCGGCGGCGTGATCCCGCCGCCTAGGACCTATTGGGAGAAGATCCAGGCCGTATGCCGCAAGCACGACGTGCTGGTGGTGGCCGACGAGGTCATCACCGGCTTCGGCCGCACCGGCAACATGTTCGCCTCGCAGACCTACAATATCGCGCCCGATTTCATGGTGGTGTCGAAGGCGATCACGTCGAGCTATTTCCCGCTGAGCGCGATCCTGTTCACGGACAAGATCTATCAGACGCTCGCCGACAACTCCGCCAAGATCGGGGTGTTCGCGCACGGGTTCACCGCGAGCGGCCATCCCGTCGGCACGGCGGTGGCGCTGGAAAACCTCGACATCATCGAGGAGAGGGACCTCGTCGGCGCCGCGCGGCGGCTCGCGCCGCAGTTCCAGGAGCGCCTGCGCGGCTTCGCCTCGCATCCCCTCGTGGGCGAGGCGCGCGGGGTCGGGCTCGTCGGGGCGCTGGAGTTCGTCGCCGACAAGGCGACCAAGGCGCCGTTCGACCCGCCGGGCTCCTGCGGCGGAAAGCTCGCCGAACTCTGCCACGAGGAGGGGCTCATCATCCGCGCCATCGGCGACGTCATCGCCTTCTGCCCGCCGCTGGCGATCTCGTCGGCCGACATCGACGAGATGTTCGACCGCTTCGGCCGGGCGCTGAAGAGGCTCTAGCCGATGGCCGGCGAGCTCGCGCCCTCGCAGACCACGGTCGTCGCCTCGATCGTGCGCACGCCCGAGGCCGAGCGTCCGCAGTTCGAGACGCTCGACGGCGTGGCGCGCTGGCTTGCGGGGCCGGCGCGGCGCGAGGCGTCGTTCGCCAAGGCGATCGACGAATACGGCTGGCGGCTGACGGCGGCGGGCATCGGCTTGCTGCGGGTCGGCGTCAACACCTCGACGCTGCACCCGCAATTCCTCGGCGCCACCTATCACTGGTGGAAGAACGAGGGCGAGACGCGCAAGATCATGATCATGCATGAGGTGCTCGACGTCGTCCCCTATTCCGACAATCCCGTGTTTCAGGCCCGCAACGAGGGCAGGACGATCAGGCGGCGCCTCGACGGCCCCGACGCCAGGATGGATTTCTCGGTGCTGCACGACCTGAAAGCCCGCGGCGCCACGGATTACCTGATCTTTCCCGTCGAAAGCCCCTTCGGCTTCCAGCCGCATGTGATGACCTATGTCTCCGACGCTCCCGGCGGCTTCCGGCAGGCGGAGATCGACCTGCTGACCGGCTTCGCCCGCGACATCGCGCTGATCGCCGACATGCGCAGCCAGCGCCAGATCGCCGAGAACGTGCTCTCGCGCCTATCTCGGCGCGCAGACGGGTCCGCGGGTGCTCTCCGGCCAGATCCGGCGCGGCAGCGGCGAGCGCATCTCGGCGGCGATCTGGTCCTCGGACCTGCGCGGCTTCACCGCGCTCTCCGACCGCGCGCCGAGCGAGCGGGTCATCGCCGTGCTCAACGAATTGTTCGACCTCCAGGCGCGGGCGATCAACGCGCACGGCGGGGAGATCCTCAAGTTCGTCGGCGACGGGGTGTTGGCGATCTTTCCCGCCGCGACCCCGGAGGAAGCGCGCCAGGCCGCCCGCCATGCGCTCTCCGCCGCGCGCGAAACGCTGGCCGCCACGACCGCGCGGACGGTCGCGGAAGGAGAAGCGCCGCTACGGCTCGTCGTCGCCCTGCATTTCGGGGAGGTGACCTACGGCAACATCGGCTCGGCCGACCGCGTCGATTTCACGGTGATCGGCCCGGCGGTCAATCTCGTCAGCCGCATAGAGGCGGTGGCGAAGGCGCGCGACCTGTCGCTGATCGTCTCCGACGATTTCGCCTGCGCCCACGGCTATTGCAGCGAATTGCCGAGCCTCGGGGCGTTCACGCTGCGCGGGCTCGACAGGCCGCACGAGTTGTTCGCGCCGGCGGTGTGAGGGGGTCGGGACAGACCCGGTTATAGATATTTCAGAGGCTTGGGCGCCAAGCTCTGTCCCATTGCCACCGGCCCGTCATGGCCGGGCTTGTCCCGGCCATCCACGCCGACCGCCACAGCGACGTTTCATTCCCTCGCGAAATCGCGGCGGGATCAAACGACGGGCGCCCTTGAAGCCGAACCGCGTGGATGGCCGGGACAAGCCCGGCCATGACGGCGGTTGGGTCCCATTCCGGCCTTGCCTTTGGTTTGGCTGAGCCTGCCCCATCGCAATTGACATTTCCAAAACGTCAAAATATCGCGAGCATTGTAATTCTGAAAAACAGAATGTCAAGCTTTTAACCCTGGGCCGCGCGGCTCAATACTGGCCGTCGAGCGAGGCCTCCAGCAGCGCGATTTCGTCCGGCGTCAGGTCGAACAGCTTGTAGACCACGGCGTCGATCTCGCGCTCGGCGGCGGCGATGTCGGCGGAGAGCGATTTCACGCGCGCCGCGTTCTCGGCGAGATAGGCCTCCCACTCGCCGCGCTCCTTCACGGGAATGTCGGCGCGGAAGGCGCGCTTGATCTCGGCGCGAAGGGACGCGAAGTCGAGCTCATGCCAGTCGTGCAGGCGGCCGGTCAGCTTGGCCCGTTCGGGCGGGGCGAGATCGAGGAGGCGGCGGCGGACGGCGGATTGGACTTCGAAGCGCGCGCGGGCGGCGTCGGTGCAGGTCTGCGCGAGGGCGGCGAGGCGGTCGCGGGCGGCGGGCGGGCATGTCGGGGATGGGCAACTTCGAGACGTATTGCTCGCGCAATTCCAAACGCCACTGTCCGCCGCGCAACGGCGACGCAATCGCCAAATAGCCAGAACCAAATGAGCTTGCGAGTTCAGCAGCAGCCGATAAGATCACCGTGCATCACCGGAATGAAAAAGCACTTGTCATTCGAGAAATACGCCGCCCCGCTCAAACGCGAATATTTGGTCCCTGGCGAAATGATCGGATATACTGATTTTCTTCGGCGTCCAATTTCGGCTGATACGCCAACTGCGCCTGCTGCAACTCGAACCATTCCTGCTTGGTCGCCCGCTTCTCCAACTGCGGCTTGAACGGCAGCAGCCAATCGCGCACGGCGGGGTAGGCGTCGATGTCGACCTTGCCCTTCGGCGTATTGATGAGCCAAAGCCCCTCCGGCTCGACGCGCCAGCGTTTGACGTTCTCGCCGCGCAGGAACGGCTTCAGCAAGTTCCGCCGACTTCGGATCGCGCGCGATCAACCGATCCCGCGTGGCCGCGTCGATCACGAACGCCTCGTTGAGGCCCGTCACGATGCCGCGCATCGGCGCCCCGTAGACCTCGCCGAGCGTCTTGCGCCCGCCCCTGATCTTGTCGCGCAGCCGCGCCAGCGCGTCCTCCTCGACCCGCCAGGAGTCCGCCGTCAGCCGCGCGCGCGGCATGGTTCGCGCGGTCTTCGCCGAAAGCGCGGCCGAGATCGGCGGGCGGTTCGCCTTCGATGACGAGATAGGCGATCTCGCCCGGCGCCGGATCGCCCTTGCGCATCGACAGAATCGCCGGATAGGTCGTCACGCCGCCGAAAATCTGCGCGTCGCCGAAATCGACGATCGTCTCTATCGCGGCCCGCTCGGTCAGCAGCCGTCGCAGCGGCTCGCCGGAGCCGGTGCGGAAGAAGGTCGAGGACGAGATGAAGCCGAGCCGGCCGCCGTCCTTCAACAACGAAAGCCCGCGCTCGTAAAAGTAGGCGTATAAGTCGGCGCGGTCGCTCGCCACCGCATAATGCTCGGCGAGATATGGCTTCACCGCCTTGATAAGCTCCATCCGCACATAGGGCGGATTTCCCACCACCACATCGAACCCGCCGCGCGCGAATACTTCGGGAAACGCCGCGCGCCAGTCGAACGGCCGCAGCGTGAAGGCCGCGTCCTCGATCAGGCTGTCGCCGACTCGGATCGTGGCTTCGAGGCTCGCCAGCCGGTGCTCGCGCCGCGCGGTCTTCAGCCACAGCGACAGCCGCGTGATTTCGACCGATTCCGGGTTCAGATCGACGCCGTAGAGGTTGCGGCGCAAAATCTCGTCGGCGACATCGAAATCGAGCGGGGCGGCCAGCGCCGCCAGCGCCTTGGCGGCGCGGGAATATTCGAAATGCAGCACGTCATAGGCCGCCACCAGAAACGCGCCGGAGCCGCAGGCGGGATCGACCACCGTCAATCCGCGCAGCGTGGCGACGTAATCCTGCCAGAACGCGATCTGCTCCGCCTCCGGCGCCCTTTCGCTTAAACCATGCGCCGGCGCGCAAAAGCTCGAAGGCCTCGCCGAGCGTGACGCCTATCGTCTTCTCGACCAGAAAGCGCGTCACCATGTCGGGCGTATAGACGACGCCCTCGCGCTTGCGCTTGGGCGTGGCCGGCTCCGGTTCGCCGCGCGCGCGCGCCTTCAATCGCTCGATGTCGGTGACGGATTGTTCGAAGATATGGCCGAGCAGCGTCACCGGCACTTCGCTGCGAAAATCCCATTTGCCGAGATCGGCGACTTCGCCGGCCAGAGCATCCGGCAGCACGAGCGATCCACAACGGGATCGTCCGCGAACAGGCCGCCGTTGTAGGGCCAGACGTCCGATTTCGCTTGCCCCTGTCCACGGCGCGGAACAACGCGGTGAAATTGGCCCATAATGGTTGCGGCGCGAACTTGTTGGACGCCTTCGACGCGTCTTCCAGCAGACGGTCCGGAAGCAGGTCCGTGCGCTGTGCGAAGGCGATGAACAAGATGCGGTCGAGAATTTTCTGCGCCGGCTCGATCGCGTCGAGCGAGGTCAGATGCGGGCCGTCGGCGGCGTTGACGAGATAATCGATCAGCCGGTCGCGCAGCCCGCTATAGTCCTTGTAGAGCTTATCCGTGATGTCGCGGTAGGCGCTATCGGTCTCGCGCAGAAGCTCGTCGAGCCGGCCTTCGAGCAGGCGGTCGGCGGCGAGCATCAGATAGAGGCGCGCGTGCTCCTCGGGCTCGTCGAGGCGGCCGAGATCGAAGGTTTCGTAGGTTTCGCGGCCGCGTCCGAACCCGTAGAGCCGGATTTCCAGGCAGTTGGAGACCAGCACCCAACGGGCGCCCTTGACGTCGGCGGCGTAGTCCCAGGCTTGCTGCACTGGGCTGCGGCCGCGCCCCGGCATGGGCGCGTCGAGATCGTGGGTCGTGGGGCCTTTCAATTCGAACGGGGCGTGGATTTCGCGCGCGGTCGCGCCGAACCGCCCCAACGCCACATCCACGGCGCCGCGCGCCACCGGCTCCTCCTCGGCCAGACTGTAGGGCCGCTCGGGATCGAGCGCCTTGTAGCCGAGCACGCCAACAAGGATGTCGTGGATAAAGCTCGACCGCACCGCCGTTTCTTTCGCGCGGCCAAAGCCTGCGCGCGCCTTGCGCGCGTAATCGCGCGCGAGGCGCGTCTCTTCCTCCGAGGGTGCGAAGGCAAGCCTTGCCCGCGAGGCCTCGACGACCTTATAGGCGAACAACGGCAGCCGCAGACTGCGTGGCGCCGGCGCCCGACGCGCGTCCCCCGGCGCGCGGCAATTCGATCCCGGAAGCGGCGAACAGATTCATGGGCGCGAAGCTTAGAGCGCCAATTTCGAGCCGTCGAGACGCTTGCCCCTCAATCGAACAGGCTCGACACGCTCTCTTCCTTGGCGATGCGGGCGATCGCCTCGCCGATCAGCGGCGCGATCGGTGATGACGCGGATGTTGCGGGCGAGGCGCACCGCCTCGGTCGGCGCGATCGTGTCGGTGATCACCAGTTCCTTGAGGTTCGACGAGGCGATGCGCTCCACCGCCGCCGCCCGACAGCACGCCGTGGGTGATATAGGCGAGACGCCTCGGCGCCGGCGGCCAGCAGCGCCTCGGCGGCGTTGCACAGCGTGCCGCCGGAATCGACGATGTCGTCGATCAGGATGCAATTGCGGCCCCTCACGTCGCCGATGATGTTCATCACCTCCGATTCGCCGGCGCGCTCGCGGCGCTTGTCGACGATGGCGAGCGGCGCGTCGATGCGCTTGGCCAGCGCGCGGGCGCGCACCACGCCGCCGACGTCGGGCGAGACCACCATGGCGTTCTTGAGCTGGCGCTGCGATCCTTGATGTCGCGCACCATCACCGGCGCGGCGAAGAGGTTGTCGGTCGGAATGTCGAAGAAGCCCTGGATCTGGCCGGCGTGGAGGTCGACGGTCAGCACGCGGTCGGCGCCGGCGCGGGTGATGAGATTGGCGACCAGCTTGGCCGAAATCGGCGTGCGCGGGCCGGGTTTGCGGTCCTGGCGGGCGTAGCCGAAATAGGGAATCACCGCCGTGATGCGGCTGCGCCGACGCGCGCCGCAGCGCGTCGATCATGATCAGCAGCTCCATCAGGTTGTCGTTGGCCGGATACGACGTCGACTGGATGACGAAGGTGTCCTCGCCGCGCACGTTCTCCAGAATCTCGACGAAGATTTCCTGATCGGCGAAGCGGCGGACATGGCAGCGGGTCAGCGGCTCTCCGAGATAGGCGGCGATCGCCTCGGCGAGCGGCGCGGTTGGAGTTGCCCGCCAGGATCTTCATCTTGCCTTGCATTCCGGAAATCCCGCCGCCGCCCGCTGAGGCCCCGCCCCGGCCAAGCGCGGCGGGTCATATCAGCGCCCGGCGACGCAAACAATAATACATTTCCGTGACGCGGCGCGGGCGCCTGAAGCTTCGGCGCGCTGGTTAAAATTCGTTCATTCCGGCGCCACCGCGCGTCTTCGCGCCGGGTCAACCGGCCCGGGCTGCGGCCGCCGCGGCGCGCGCGCCCGCCTCGCGCGCGCTCCCGAGCGCCAGAAGCCGGCGGCGCATCGGTTTTTCGACCGCCTCGTGCAGCAGGAACGCCAGCGCCAGCGCCAGCGCCAGCGCCGACAGCGTTCCGGGGCCCGGCCCGAAATGGAAGCGCAGCGCGCGCATGACGATCATATGCACAAGGTAGAAGGCGAAGCTCGCCTCGCCGAACCTCACCAGCGGCCGCAGCGCCAGCGCCCGGCCGACGAGGCCCCGCCCTCCCGCCAGCGCCGCGATCGTCAGCGCGAACAGCCAGCACGACCCGCTGGGGCGGATCCACGCGAACGCCGGCCCCTCGGCGTCGCCGACCAGCCAGGGTACGCAGGCGACGAGCCAAACGACCGCGCCGGCGAGCGCCGCCGCCTCGATCGCCGTCCACGCGGCGAGCGAGAATGGCGCCGGTCGCAGCCAGCGCCGCCAGACGAGGCAAGTCGCCATGCCCAGCACGAACTCGAAGCCGCGCGCCAGCGGGAAGCAGGAGCCGAGGTTGAACAGGGTCGAGGCGTAGCGGTCGAGCGAGAACAGCGGCAATCCCAGCGCCACGCCCGCCGCCAGAACGCCAACCGACACGGCGGCGGCGGCGGCCAGCGTCGCGGCCGGGCGACGCAGCATGGCGACGAGCAGGAGAGGAAAAGCCGCGTAGAACGCCGCCTCCGCCGATATCGACCAGGACACGTTGTTCCAGGACTGCAATACGCCGCGAACGGGAAGCCAGGCGTCGAGGGCGGACGCCTTCAGCAGGAAGGCGAGCGCCCCGGCGCCCGGCTCAAGCCTCTGCCCCATCGCCGCCGGCAGCGGGAGCACGGCGAGGAGGAGCAGGAGGCTCGCCAGATGCAGCGGCGCGATGCGGGCGAAGCGCGCCATGTAGAATCGCCGCAAAGTCACGTTCTGCCCGGCGTAGGCGTGCGTGAGCACGAAACCGGAAAGGACGAAAAAGAACGAGACGCCGTGGTACATTCCCGGCGCCAGCTTGTAAATCCAGGGCGACGGCGAGAATTCGCGCAAATGAAAGACGAAAATCATCGCCGCCGCGAAAAAACGCAGCGAAGTCAACGCCGGAAGATCGACGCGCGCGGCGGAAGGCAAAGCGGTCTGCATTTTCGCCCGGACTTTGCGCCGCCTCGATTTCGGCGCCGTAAAGGACCATGATTAATCCCGAGGAAAAAATGCAGGCGCCCTCTTGCCCGGCGGCGCGCGAGGCGTTAATGGGCGTCGCGACGGGGCTAGCGGCGCATGGGGCCCCGATGATCTTTCATGGCTTCCGCCTTTGCAAGAGCGAGACGACGATTGTCGCCGACGATCGAGTGTAAAGAGCGGTGGATAGGCCGGAGGACCCGGGGGCGACCTCGTGTCTCATTCCGGCCATGTCCTGTCCGAGACTGCCGGCGTCGTCTCCGGGGCTTGCCCCGGAGCGACTTAATTCCGAAGCGATCCTAGCCGGATCGCGGGGGCCTGCATAGACGGGGAAAACCGGATTTTGCTCGCCGAGCGGATGACGCTCGGGGGCCGAAAAGGTTCGAACCTTCTGTCCGGCGTCGGGCTTTCGGCCCGCTCCGGGGACAGGCGCAAAACGTCGCGCGGGCGGCCCTCGGGCCGACTGGCGCGGCATGACGCAGGAGGCGGGGTTTCCCGCCAACCGGAGACAGCAACGTGGATAGAGCGGAAAAGAAGGAGGCCGTCGGCGCCCTCCACGACGTCTTTGCGAAGACGTCGGTGGTGGTGGTGGCGCAATACTCCGGCTTGACGGTCGCCCAGATGCAGCGTCTGCGCAAGCAGATGAAGCAGGCCGGCGCCACCGTTCAGGTCGCCAAGAACCGCCTCGCCCAGATTGCTCTGAAAGGAACGGACGTCGCCTCGATCGGCCCCTTGCTCAAGGGGCCGACCCTGATCGCTTATTCCAGCGATCCGGTGGCGGCGGCCAAGGCCGCCGTGGCGTTCGCGAAGGATCACGACAAGTTCGTGGTTCTCGGCGGCGCCATGGGCAAGACGGCGCTCGACCCCGACGGGGTCAAGGCGCTGGCGACCATGCCGTCGCTCGACGAACTGCGCGCCAAGCTGCTGGGGCTCATCACCGCCCCGGCGACGAAGCTCGCCCAGCTCGCCAACGCGCCGGCCGCCAAGGTCGCGCGCGTCATCTCGGCCTACGCCTCGAAAGACGCAGCCTGAGCCTCAGGCTCTTCACAACCCAAAAGTTCGAACCATATAGGAACACCTAAGACATGGCTAACCTGGAAAAGATCGTCGAGGACCTCTCGAGCCTGACCATCCTCGAGGCGGCTGAACTCGCCAAGATGCTCGAGGAGAAGTGGGGCGTCTCGGCCGCGGCGGCGGTAGCGGTGGCGGCGGCCCCGGCGGGCGGCGCGCGGCGGCGGCGGCCCCGGTCGAAGAGAAGACCGAGTTCACGGTCGTGCTCACCGGCGGCCGGCGACAAGAAGATCGAAGTCATCAAGGAAGTCCGCGCGATCACCTCGCTCGGCCTGAAGGAGGCCAAGGATCTCGTCGAAGGCGCGCCGAAGACCGTCAAGGAAGGCGTCACCAAGGAAGAGGCCGAGAAGATCAAGGCCCAGTTCGAGAAGGCCGGCGCCAAGGTCGAGCTCAAGTAAGCGCGTGCGGCTCTCCTGCGAGAGCCTTTCAGCGCAACGGACGGCCCGGGCTCGCGCCCAGGGCCGTTTGGTCGTTTTCTAATGCTGCATGCGGACCGGCGAAACGCGAAGCGCTTCGCTGCGTAACACGAAGTTCGGGGTCACACCCACGGTCACGGCGCCGGCCGCGAAGGCGCCGCCCCTCGGCGGGGGCTGATCGCCGGCCAGAGGCCGAATGGCCCGCCGGCGAAGACGATTGAGGAGCGACATGGCGCAAACATTCACCGGCCGCAAGCGTGTTCGCAAGGTCTTCGGTCACGTCAAGGAGGTCGGCGAGATGCCGAACCTCATCGAGGTGCAGAAGGCGAGCTACGACCAGTTCCTCATCATGGAGGCGCCGAAGGGCGGCCGCCCGACCGAGGGCTTGCAGGCCGTTTTCAAGTCCGTGTTCCCGATCTCCGACTTCGCGCAGACCGCCCAGCTCGAATTCGTCAAATACGAATACGAGGCGCCGAAGTACGACGTCGACGAGTGCCGCCAGCGCGGCATGACCTTCGCCGCGCCGCTCAAGGTGACGCTGCGCCTCATCGTGTTCGATGTCGATCCCGAGACCCAGGCCCGCTCCGTCAAGGACATCAAGGAGCAGGACGTCTATATGGGCGACATGCCGCTGATGACGGCCAACGGCACGTTCATCGTCAACGGCACCGAGCGCGTGATCGTCTCGCAGATGCACCGCTCGCCCGGCGTGTTCTTCGACCACGACAAGGGCAAGAGCCATTCCTCGGGCAAGCTGCTGTTCGCCGCCCGCATCATCCCCTATCGCGGCTCCTGGCTCGACATCGAGTTCGACGCCAAGGACATCGTGCACGCGCGCATCGACCGTCGCCGCAAGATCCCGGTGACGTCGCTGCTTGTTCGCGCTCGGCCTCGACGGCGAGGAAATCCTGTCGATCTTCTACAAGAAGTCGACCTATACGCGCGACAAGGGCGCCTGGCGCGTGCCTTACGACCCCGAGCGCATGAAGGGCGTCAAGATCGTCAACGACCTCGTCGACGCCGACACCGGCGAAGTGGCGATCGAGGCCGGCCGCAAGCTCACCGCGCGCTCGGCCAAGCAGCTCGCCGAGAAGGGCCTGAAGGCGTTCCGCGCCTCCGACGCCGACCTCAACGGCCAGTATCTGGCCGAGGATCTCTATAACCCCGAGACCGGCGAGATCTTCGCCGAGGCCGGCGACGAGATCACCGAAAAGCTGCTTGGCGTTCTGCTCGAAAAGGGCTTCGACGAACTGCCGATCCTGGAGATCGACCACGTCAACGTCGGCCCCTACATCCGCAACACGCTGAAGGTGGACAAGAACGCCTCGCGCGAGGACGCGCTGTTCGACATCTACCGCGTCATGCGCCCCGGCGAGCCGCCGACCATCGAGTCGGCCGAAGCCATGTTCCAGTCGCTGTTCTTCGACTCCGAGCGTTATGACCTCTCGGCCGTCGGCCGCGTCAAGATGAACATGCGCCTCGACCTCGACGCGCCCGACACGCAGCGCACCTTGCGCAAGGAGGACATCCTCGCCGTCGTCAAGGCGCTGGTGGACCTGCGCGACGGCCGCGGCGAGATCGACGACATCGACCATCTCGGCAACCGGCGCGTGCGCTCGGTCGGCGAGTTGATGGAGAACCAGTATCGCGTCGGCCTGCTGCGCATGGAGCGCGCGATCAAGGAGCGCATGAGCTCGGTCGAGATCGACACGATCATGCCGCAGGACCTCATCAACGCCAAGCCCGCGGCGGCGGCGGTGCGCGAGTTCTTCGGCTCCTCGCAGCTCTCGCAGTTCATGGACCAGACGAACCCGCTCTCCGAGATCACCCACAAGCGCCGCCTCTCGGCGCTTGGGCCGGGCGGCCTCACGCGCGAGCGCGCCGGCTTCGAGGTGCGCGACGTGCACCCGACGCACTACGGCCGCATCTGCCCGATCGAGACGCCGGAAGGGCCGAACATCGGCCTCATCAACTCGCTGGCGACCTTCGCGCGCGTCAACAAATACGGCTTCATCGAAAGCCCGTACCGCAAGGTGCGCGAAGGCAAGGTGACGGACGAGGTGCAATATCTCTCCGCCATGGAGGAGCAGAAATACGCCGTCGCCCAGGCCGACACGCCGCTGGACGCGCAGGGCCACATCAACGGCGACCTCATCGTCTGCCGTCAGGCCGGCGACGTGGTGTCGCTGCCCGCCGACCGCGTCGAATACATGGACGTGTCGCCGAAGCAGCTCGTCTCGGTGGCCGCGGCGCTGATCCCGTTCCTCGAGAACGACGACGCCAACCGCGCGCTGATGGGCTCCAACATGCAGCGCCAGGCCGTGCCGCTGCTGCGCTCCGACGCGCCGCTGGTCGGCACCGGCATGGAGGCGGTGGTCGCGCGCGATTCGGGCGCAGCCATCTCCGCGCGCCGCGCCGGCGTGATCGACCAGGTCGACGCGACCCGTATCGTCGTGCGCGCGACCGACGAGACCGACCCGACCAAGCCCGCGGTCGACATCTATCGGCTGATGAAGTTCCAGCGCTCCAACCAGTCGACCTGCATCAACCAGAAGCCGCTGGTGCGCGTCGGCGACCGCGTGGAGAAGGGCGACATCATCGCGGACGGTCCCTCGACCGATCTCGGCGATCTCGCGCTCGGGCGCAACGTGCTCGTCGCGTTCATGCCCTGGAACGGCTACAACTTCGAGGACTCGATCCTCTCGAACGAGAAGATCGTCAAGGACGACGTCTTCACCTCGATCCATATCGAGGAGTTCGAGGCGATGGCCCGCGACACCAAGCTCGGGCCCCGAGGAAATCACGCGCGACATTCCCAACGTCTCGGAAGAGGCGCTGAAGAACCTCGACGAAGCCGGCATCGTCTACATCGGCGCGGAAGTGGTGGCGGGCGACATTCTCGTCGGCAAGATCACGCCGAAGGGCGAAAGCCCGATGACGCCGGAGGAGAAGCTCTTGCGCGCCATCTTCGGCGAGAAGGCCTCCGACGTGCGCGACACGTCTCTGCGCGTGCCGCCGGGCGTTCAGGGCACGGTCGTCGAAGTGCGCGTGTTCAACCGCCACGGCGTCGAGAAGGACGAGCGCGCGCAGGCGATCGAGCGCGAGGAGATCGAGCGTCTCGCGAAGGACCGCGACGACGAGCAGGCGATCCTCGACCGCAACGTCTATGCGCGTCTGTCCGACATTCTCATGGGCAAGCGGGCGCTCTCGGGGCCGAAGGGCTTCAAGAAGGATCAGATTCTCACCAAGGAGCTGATCGGCGAGTTCCCGCGCTCGCAATGGTGGACGTTCGCGCTCGAGAGCGACGCGACGATGACCGAAATCGAGGCGATGCGGAAGCAATACGACGAGTCGAAGAAGAGCCTGGAAAGCCGCTTCCTCGACAAGGTCGAGAAGCTTCAGCGCGGCGACGAGCTTGCCGCCGGGCGTGATGAAGATGGTCAAGGTCTTCGTCGCCACCAAGCGCAAGATCCAGCCCGGCGACAAGATGGCGGGCCGCCACGGCAACAAGGGCGTGGTGTCGCGCATCGTGCCGAGCGAGGACATGCCGTTCCTCGCCGACGGCACGCCGGTCGACATCGTGCTGAACCCGCTCGGCGTGCCGAGCCGCATGAACGTCGGGCAGATCCTGGAGACGCATCTGGGCTGGGCCTGCGCGGGATTGGGCCGGCAGGTCGGCGAGGCGGTCGACGCCTATATGCGCCTGGCTGAGATCGAGCCGCTGAAGCAGAAGCTCAATCAGATCTACGGCGAGAACGAAACCATCAAGGCGCTCGACGACGAGGGCCTGGTGGAGCTGGGCCAGAACCTGCGGCGCGGCGTGCCGATCGCGACGCCCGTCTTCGACGGCGCGCGCGAGAAGGACATCGTCGAGATGCTCAACATGGCGGGCTTCGACGCCTCGGGTCAGGTGACGCTGTTCGACGGCCGCACGGGCGATTCGTTCGACCGCAAGGTGACGGTCGGCTACATCTACATGCTGAAGCTGCACCATCTCGTCGACGACAAGATCCACGCCCGTTCGATCGGCCCCTACTCGCTGGTCACGCAGCAACCGCTCGGCGGCAAGGCGCAGTTCGGCGGCCAGCGTTTCGGCGAAATGGAGGTCTGGGCGCTGGAGGCCTATGGCGCGGCCTACACCTTGCAGGAAATGCTGACGGTGAAGTCCGACGACGTCGCCGGCCGCACCAAGGTCTACGAGGCCATCGTGCGCGGCGACGACACGTTCGAATCCGGCATCCCCGAGAGCTTCAACGTGCTGGTGAAGGAGATGCGTTCGCTTGGCCTCAACGTCGAGCTCGCTTCTCTGAAGAAGGCGATCACCGACGAAACCCACGAACCGCCGGCCGAAGCGGCGGAGTGATTTAGCGTGAGTGCGCGAGGGCGATCAGCCCTCGCCGTTCCCATTAGCGGGCGAAGCGGACGCCGCTTCGCGCGGGAGAGCAAGGCATGAATCAGGAAGTCATCAATCCGTTCGCGCCGGCGGCGGCGCCTTTGGCTTTCGACCAGATCCAGATCGCGATCGCCACGCCCGGAGAAGATCCTTTCCTGGTCGTTCGGCGAAATCAAGAAGCCGGAGACGATCAACTATCGCACCTTCAAGCCCGAGCGCGACGGTCTGTTCTGCGCGCGCATCTTCGGGCCGATCAAGGACTACGAGTGCTTGTGCGGCAAGTACAAGCGCATGAAGTACAAGGGCGTCATCTGCGAGAAGTGCGGCGTCGAGGTGACGCTGTCGCGCGTGCGGCGCGAGCGCATGGGCCATATCTCGCTGGCCGCCCCTGTCGCGCATATCTGGTTCCTGAAGTCGCTGCCGAGCCGCATCGGACTGCTGCTCGACATGACGCTGAAGGACCTCGAGCGCGTCCTCTATTTCGAATCCTACATCGTGCTCGATCCCGGCCTGACGCCGATGAAGGACCGTCAGCTCCTCTCCGAGGACGATTACCTGCGCGCTCAGGACGAATACGGGCAGGACAATTTCACCGCGATGATCGGCGCCGAGGCGATCCGCGAGATGCTGAAGGGCATGAACCTTCAGAAGATCGCCGACGACCTCAAGGTCGAGATCTCCGAAGTCGAAGTCGGAGCTGAAGCCGAAGCGCCTCGCCAAGCGCCTGAAGATCATCGAGGCGTTCATGCATTCCGGCAACAAGCCGGAATGGATGATCCTGACCGAGATCCCCGTCATTCCGCCGGACCTGCGCCCGCTGGTTCCGCTCGACGGCGGCCGCTTCGCGACCTCCGACCTCAACGACCTCTACCGCCGCGTCATCAACCGCAACAACCGGCTGAAGCGGCTGATGGAGCTGCGCGCGCCCGACATCATCATCCGCAACGAAAAGCGCATGTTGCAGGAGTCGGTCGACGCCCTGTTCGACAACGGCCGGCGCGGCCGCGTCATCACCGGCGCCAACAAGCGTCCGCTGAAGTCGCTCGCCGACATGCTGAAGGGCAAGCAGGGCCGCTTCCGCCAGAACCTGCTCGGCAAGCGCGTCGACTATTCCGGCCGCTCGGTCATCGTCGTCGGCCCCGAGCTCAAGCTGCATCAGTGCGGCCTGCCGAAGAAGATGGCGCTGGAGCTGTTCAAGCCGTTCATCTATTCGCGCCTCGACGCGAAAGGCCTGTCTGCGACCGTCAAGCAGGCCAAGAAGCTGGTCGAGAAGGAGAAGCCGGAGGTTTGGGACATCCTCGACGAGGTGATCCGCGAGCACCCGATCCTGCTCAACCGCGCCCCTACCCTGCACCGCCTCGGCATTCAGGCTTTCGAGCCGGTGCTGATCGAGGGCAAGGCGATCCAGCTGCATCCGCTCGTCTGCTCGGCCTTCAACGCCGACTTCGACGGCGACCAGATGGCCGTGCACGTTCCGCTGTCGCTCGAAGCGCAGTTGGAAGCGCGCGTGCTGATGATGTCGACCAACAACATCCTGCACCCCGCCAACGGCCAGCCGATCATCGTGCCGAGCCAGGACATGGTGCTCGGCCTCTATTATCTGACGCTGATGGCCGACGGCGAGCCGGGCCAGGGCATGATGTTCGCCGACATGGGCGAGATCGAGCACGCGCTCGCCGCCAAGGCGGTCACGCTGCACGCCAAGATCAAGGGCCGCGCCTGGACCTATGACGAGAACGGCAAGCGCGTGTCGAAGGTGTTCGACACGACGCCCGGCCGCATGATCCTCGGCCAGTTGCTGCCCAAGCATCCGAAGATCCCGTTCGACGTCGTCAACAATCTGATGACGAAGAAGCAGATCTCGGCGATGATCGACACCGTCTACCGCAATTGCGGCCAGAAGGAATCGGTCATCTTCTGCGACCGCATCATGGCGCTCGGCTTCCGCGAGGCGTTCAAGGCCGGCATCTCGTTCGGCAAGGACGACATGGTCGTGCCGGACACCAAGCCGCAAGCGCATCGCCGACACCGCCGCGCTCGCCAAGGAATATGAGCAGCAGTACAACGACGGCCTCATCACCCAGGGCGAGAAATACAACAAGGTCGTCGACGCCTGGGCGAAGTGCTCGGACAAGCTCGCCGAAGAGATGATGCAGGGCATCTCCTCCGTGCGCAAGGACGAGCGCGGCCGCGACAAGCCGATGAACTCGATCTACATGATGTCGCATTCGGGCGCGCGCGGCTCGCCGACGCAGATGCGCCAGCTTGCCGCCATGCGCGGCCTGATGGCCAAGCCCTCGGGCGAGATCATCGAGAGCCCGATCATCGCCAACTTCAAGGAAGGCCTGTCGGTTCTGGAGTATTTCAACTCCACGCACGGCGCCCGCAAGGGCCTGGCCGACACCGCGCTGAAGACGGCGAACTCGGGTTACCTCACGCGCCGCCTCGTCGACGTCGCGCAGGAACTCGATCATCACCATGCAGGAGTGCGGCTCGCAGCGGCGGCATCAAGATGCGCGCCATCGTCGATGCGGGCACGGTCGTCGCCTCGCTCGTCTCGCGCATCCTCGGGCGCACGGCCGCGGAGCCGATCACCGACCTCGACGGCAAGGTGATCGTGCCCGCCGGCAAGATGATCCTGGAGGAGCACGTGGCGGCGATCAACGGCGCCGGCATCCAGGAGGTGAAGATCCGCTCGGTGCTGACCTGCGAGGCCAAGAACGGCGTCTGCGGGGCCTGCTACGGGCGCGATCTGGCGCGCGGCACGCCCGTCAACATGGGCGAGGCGGTCGGCGTCATCGCCGCGCAGTCGATCGGCGAGCCGGGCACGCAGCTCACCATGCGCACGTTCCACATCGGCGGCGCGGCGCAGCTGGCGGACCAGTCGTTCATCGAGTCCAACTTCGACGGCGTGGTGAAGATCCGCAACCGCAACATCGCCCGCAACTCGAACGGCGACCTGATGGCCATGGCGCGCAACGTCGCCATCGTCATCCACGACCGCTCGGGCGCGGAGCGCGCGGTGCATCGCGTGCAGTACGGCGCGCGGCTGAAGGTCGACGAGGGCGATCAGGTCAAGCGCGGCCAGCGTCTGGCCGAGTGGGATCCGTTCACCCGGCCGATCCTCACCGAGGTCGACGGCGTGATCGGCTTCGAGGACCTCATCGAAGGCGCCTCGATGTCCGAGCAGGTCGACGAGGCGACCGGCATCGCCAAGCGCATGGTCATCGACTGGCGCTCCTCGCCGCGCACGTCGGGCCTCAAGCCGGCGATCGTCATCAAGGGCGCGGACGGCAAGATCGCGAAGCTGCCGCGCGGCGGCGACGCGCGCTATTTCCTGCCCGTGGAGTTGATCATCTCCTACGATTCGGGCGCGCAGGTGAGGGCGGGCGACGTCGTCACCCGCATCTCCATCAACTCGGCCAAGACCCGCGACATCACCGGCGGTCTGCCGCGCGTGGCGGAGCTGTTCGAGGCGCGCCGTCCGAAGGATCACGCGATCATCGCGGAGATCTCCGGCACGGTGCGCTTCGGCAAGGACTTCAAGAACAAGCAGCGCGTGACCATCGAGGCTTCGGAAGAAGGCGTCGAGGCGGTCGAGTACCTGATCCCGAAGTCCAAGCACATCCATCTGCAGGACGGCGACGTCATCGAGAAGGGCGAGTATCTGGTCGACGGCAACCCCGCGCCGCACGACATTCTCGCCATCAAGGGCGTCGAGGAGCTGGCCGCCTATCTCGTCAACGAGATCCAGGAGGTCTACCGGCTGCAGGGCGTGCTCATCAACGACAAGCACATCGAGGTGATCGTCCGTCAGATGTTGCAGAAGGTCGACATCACCGACCCCGGCGACACCGACTTCCTCAAGGATGAGCAGGTCGATCTGACCGAGCTCGATCACGCCAACGAGATCATGCGCTCGGAGGGCAAGAAGGAGGCGACGGGCGTGCCGGTGCTGCTCGGCATCACCAAGGCGAGCCTGCAGACGCGCTCCTTCATCTCGGCGGCGTCCTTCCAGGAGACCACGCGCGTCCTTACGGAGGCGTCGGTCAACGGCAAGGTCGACACGCTCGAGGGCCTGAAGGAGAACGTGATCGTCGGCCGGCTGATCCCGGCCGGCACGGGCGCGGCGATCGCCAAGCTGCGCCAGATCGCCACGACCCGCGACAACCTCATCCTCGCCCAGCGCGCGGAGGAGTCGGCGGCTCAGCCGGCGCTGCCGATCGCGGCGCCGACGGTCGATCAGGTTGCGCGCCCGCGCTCGCGGGCGCCGGCGGCGGAGTAAATCCCCCGCCAATCGCTGGAAGAAGCCGCCTTCGGGCGGCTTTTTTCTTAAGGCCGGGCGCGACCCGCGCCCGGCCCCCGCGCGACGGCGGGCGGGCTCTTTTTTTGTTGACAGACCCTGCGGTGACGAAAGATAAGCCGCCCACGCCTCGGGGCCACCCGGGGCGTTTTCGTCCCCGGTTTCCCGGGGACGTTGGGGGAGTGTCCCGAGCGGCAAAGGGGGCGGACTGTAAATCCGCTGGCTTAGCCTTCGTAGGTTCGAGTCCTACCTCCCCCACCAACAACTCAGTGATTTTGTTCAGTTTTCAGTTCTGCGCGTCTAACGCCGCGATTGTGCGCGGATGTGGACCGGCGGCGGCGAATTTCGGTCTCTCGGCGGGTCGTTTGCGGCGCTCGGGGGCGAAATCGGCGCCCTGTCTCTGGCGGCGGATTTTGTGTTTCCGTGGGGGCGGCGGGCGATTCCCGTGAGAGACCTTGGTTCGAGACGCCTGAGCCCGGTTCGAGACGGCGTGGACGGCGACAATCGCTCGGATTGGCGAAGCCTCGACGACGAGTTTGCTGTGGCGCTCCGAGGGCCCCACGCTCGCGCACAATATCGGATTTGTTAATTGCGCGCCCGAGGCTGGCGCGCCTGCGTCAAGAAGGATTGTTTGGCTGTTGACAGGCGGGGGTCAGGCGGGTCGCTGCAGACCCAGGGCGCGCCATTGATCGGCGAAGCGCGGCGGGAGATCCATGAGGCGTGTGACGCCATAGCCGCGTGGGAGGGCCCCTGCGCAAGCGGCGTCGATCAGCGCCGGGTCGAGGAAGGCCAGCGACGGCGTCTGGCGGATCGAGCGCTCGCTGCGATTGTGGCGGGCGGCGAGTTCGGCGATGTCGGATATGGCTCCCTTGACGAGCCCATCGAGCCATGAGCGGGCCGTGGCGATGCCGAGGGTCAGGCGGTTGCGCTCGTCGGCTTCCATCCTGCGGCTTGAGGCGCCTGACGAATTGGGTTCGAGAAACGCGCGCCGCACGCGCGAGACGGGTTTGACCCAGGGGATCGACAAGGTTTCGGTCGCATGCGGATCGTTGGGGTCGGCGCGATACTCGATCTCGAGCCGGTCGGGCCGGACAACGACGCGAACGAGATGGGCGTCAATCAGGGATCGAGCTTGCTCGACAGGGGATATGGTCACGGTCGGCGCCGTCGAAGGCGCGGGCCCCCTGCGCGGGCCGCCGGCACGTCCGGTCGCGGCTTCAATCGCAGCGGCCGCGATCCTGGCGCTGCTCTCGGAAGTTCGTGCGTCCCCCTTCTCAATCTTTGCGCGCAGCGCGTCGATGGCGGCGGCCTCGAGCGCGGGCGCCGGCAGGCGATGAGTTGCAGCGGCGGCGCGATCTCTCGCCTGCATGGCTGACGTCGAAATGTAATAACGGTAGCGGACGCCCTGCTTGATGGCGTAGCTCGGCGTCAGCTTTTCGCCGGTTTCGTTGAAGATCTTGCCGATCAGCAAGGCGTTGGATTTGAGCCGGGTGGCGCGCGCGACGCGCTGCCCGTCGAGCTTCGCCTGAACTTTGGCGAATGTCTCGGCATCGATGATCGCCGCATGCTCGCCTGGCCAGGATTGCCCGCGATGGTTGATCTCGCCGAGATAATGACGATTGCGCAGGATTTGGGCGAGCGGCCCGTTGGTCAGATGCACGCCGCCAATCGTCTTGCCGGTCGCCAGCGTCCGGACACGGGTTCGGACGTCCCGACGCCGCAATTCTCTCTGCAGCGCACAAATTGAGCCGAGTTCGAGATAGAGGTCGAAGATCAGGCGCACGATTGCAGCTTCCTCCTCGTCCACATGGAGTTTGCGCTCTTCGACAGCGATAGCCGAGCGGCACGACCCCGCCCATCCACATGCCCTTCTTCTTCGACGCCGCGATTTTGTCGCGAATGCGCTCGCCGGTGACCTCGCGTTCGAATTGGGCGAAGGACAACAGCACGTTGAGGGTCAGGCGGCCCATGCTGGTCGTGGTGTTGAACGATTGAGTCACCGAGACGAAGGCGACGCCATGCGCGTCGAATGCCTCCACCAGCTTGGCGAAATCGGCGAGCGAGCGCGTCAGCCGATCGACCTTGTAGACGACGATGACGTCGATCCGGCGCTCGCGGACGCGATTGAGGAGGTTTTGTAGCGCTGGCCGATCCATGGAGCCGCCGGAATATCCGCCGTCGTCGAACCTCTCGCGTACAAGCCGCCAGCCCTCGTGCGCCTGGCTCTTGATATAGGCCTCGGCAGATTCTCGCTGCGCGTCGAGCGAATTGAAGTCCTGTTCAAGACCCGCGTCGGTGGAGACGCGGGTGTAGATGGCGCAGCGAACGGCGGCGGTCATGTCGCGTCTCCAGCGCGGAAGGTTTCGCTGGGCGTGCGCGACGTTCGTCGCGCGGCGGCGTCCCGCTCGTCGGCCATTTGGCTCGCCCGCCCTTTTCGCGCCGCGGTCGAGGGCGAAGAAGCGATGTCCGTTCCATCGCACGCCGGTGATGGCGCGCGCGACGGCGGAGAGACTGGCGTAGATCCGCCCTTCCCACTCGAAGCCTTCGGGGACGACCGTGACGCGATGCAGAACGCCGGCGTGCTCGCGGACCAATGCGGTTCCGACGCGAAGCGGCGCGCGAGGTCGACGGCGATGCGCGCCAGAGTCTTTTTCGTTCGCATTGTCTTGAACCTGACCGTCTCTCTCGGCCCCAGTCGTCTTGCCGGCGAGAGCCGCGGCAAGGATGGCGCGTGAACGCGAGTTGATGTCGCCGCCTTCGGCGACCTGCTCGCGCCAGGCCAGGATGCGATCCATCAGCACATGAGACAAGGTCTTCGGCGGATTGCGGCCGAACCGACGACCGGCGCGGCGGCGGCCTGATGCTGCGCGACAGCGTCGGGCACAATCTCGTCGCGGCGGTGCTGAAACGGGTGTCGCCGGGTTTTCTCATGTCGTCGGCGCGCGAGGCGGAGCTCGCGCGCCAGGGGGTGACGCAATTTGACGTGCGGCCGCCGCGGCTCGATCTCAGCGTCGGCGCCCTCTCGGGCGGCAACCAGCAGAAGGTAGTGCTCGCCAAGGAAGTGCTGGCCGAGCCGCGCCTGTTGCTGCTCGACGAACCGACGCGCGGCGTCGACGTCGGCGCCAAGGGTGAGATCTACGCCCGCATCCGCGGCCTCGCCAAACGCGGGCTCGGCGTGCTGATCGCCTCGAGCGAGATGCCGGAATTGCTAGGCTTGTGCGATCGCATTGTGGTTCTGCGCGGCGGTCGGTCGGTCGCTGAGTTCGCTCCCGGCGTTTCCGAGCACGAAGTACTCGCGGTGGCGGAGGCGAACGACGACGAGGCGGCCTGACAGCCGCCTGAAGGAGAGAGGGAGCAGATGACGCAAGCCGTTCGCGAGCCGCTCGCCGCGCCGACCCGTCGACGCCTCGATCCGCTTGCGGTCGCGGTGCGCTTTCAGAGCGTCATCGGCCTTGTTTTGGTCGCCATCGGCGGCGTGATTTTCTCGCCGCGCCGACACGGCGTGATCCTGTTTCTGCAGCCGCACAACATGGCCAATATTGTGCGCGCGGTGTCGGAGACCGGCATCATCGCGGTCGGCATGACCTTCGTCATCATCACCGCCGGCATCGATCTTTCGATTGGCGCGCTCCTGAGCCTGTCGAGCGTGCTGACAGCGACGATCATGACGACCAGCGGCTGGGGCCTCATCCCGACCCTACTGTTCGTTGTCGTCTGCGGCGCAGCGTTCGGCGCGGCCCTAGGGCTTATTTCGACCCAGCTTCCGGCTCGAGCCGTTCATCGTCACGCTGGCGGGACTGCAGCTCGCGCGCGGCCTCGCGCTCATCATCTCCAACAATCAATACATCAACATTTCCTACGGCAATGGCCCGGGGCTGGCGCCGCCCGTTTTCTCCATTCTCGGCGACCGGCTGTTCAACAATGTCGCGCCGGTGGCGACGCTTGTGTTCGTGGTCGTCGCCGGCGATTGCAATTTTCGTCCTGAACTTCACGCGTTTCGGCCGCTATGTGTTCGCGGTCGGCGGTAACGAACGCGCGGCGCGGCTGTCGGGCGTGCCGGTGACGATGGTCAAAGTCTCGGTCTATGCAATCACCGGCCTCGTCTCGGCCGATCGCGGGGATCGTGCACGCCGGCCAGTTCAACTTCGGCTCCGCCAACGACGGCACGGGCTACGAACTCACCGCCATCGCCGTCGGTCGTCATCGGCGGCACCAGCCTGTTCGGCGGCTCGGGCTCGCTGATCGGCACCGTCGCCGGCGCGGTGATGCTCGGCGCGCTCGCCAACATCCTGCAGCTCAACAACATCAACGCGGCGCTGCAATTGCTCGCGACCGGCGCGATCATCGTGCTGGCGGCGGTGCTGCAATCGCTGGTGCGCCGGCGCGAGGGATTTCGCGCCGGCGACGAATAGACGGGGCGATGCCGGTCCCCGTCTGGTTGAGCAGAGTGGCAACATCCGGCGACGAAACGGGAGTCGGTAATGAGATTATCGAGAGAAACGCTCGCGGCACTGATCGCCGGCGGCTCGGCGCTGGCTCTGAGCGCCTCCACGGCGAGCGCGCACCTGGCCAAGGCCTGCGGCAAGGACGACAAATATGTGATCGGCTTCAGCCAGGCCAACAACGCCGAGCCCTATCGCCAGCACGTCAACGACGAACTGACGGCGGCGGCCAAGAAGGTTCCGCAGTTCACCTTGCAGATCGCCGACGGCGCCGGCAACGTGAACACGCAGACCTCGCAGATGGACAATTTCATCACCCAGAAAGTCGATCTGATCCTGATCTCGCCGTTCGAGGCCGCGCCGCTGACGCCGGTCGTCGCAGCGCGCGATGAAGGCCGGCATTCCCGTTATCGAGCTCGACCGCAAGACGGTCGGCGATCCCGGCAAGGACTACACCGCCTTCATCGGCGGCGACAATTTCAAGATCGCGCAGGAAGCCGGCAATTATGTCGCCGACAAGCTGCTGCCCGAAGGCGGCGAGGTCGCGGTGCTCGAAGGCCTGCCGAGCTCGACGCCGGCGGTCGAACGCCTCAACGGCTTTAAGGACGGCGTGAAAGAGAACACGAAGATCCAGGTCGTCGCCGAGCAGGCCGCCGACTGGCTGCCGGACAAAGCGCAGACGGCGTTTGCCGCGATGTTGCAGGCCCATCCCAACATCAAGGCGGTCTACGCCTCCAACGACATGATGGCGGCCGGCGCGCGGCTCGCCGCCAAAGGCGCGGGCAAGAAGGACGGCGACATCAAGATCCTCGGCACCGACGGCCTGCCGGGGCCCGCGGGCGGCATTCGCGCGGTCGCGCAAGGCGAATGGGCGGCGACCTTCACCTATCCGACCGGCGGGCCGGAGGCGATCGAGATGGCGAAGAAGATCCTGCTCGATTGCGCGGACAAGGTCGACACTGTCGTCACCGTGCCGACCACGGCGATCACGCCAGAAAACGCGAAGTCCATGATGGGGAACTGATCGAAAACAAACTCCGACCCGCGGCGGGTGGCCTACGCCTCCCGTCGCCAACTGGAACCACGTGGCGATCGTCAGCTACTTTTGTGGTCCTACCGACAGCAAAACGGGAAAGGTACGCAGCAACGGGCCAGACCGAAAGCTTCGAAGCCGCCATCGGCAGGTCGCCTAAGCCGCACTTCCTGACCCCGCCGAAACCGCCCACGTGGCGGACGCAGTGGGCAATCATTTCGCCCGCTCATACTCCAATGATGCTGACGCGCCGCCGGTCTACCGGCAGAAGAGTCCATGGCCTTGTATCCCGGTTGGAAAACTCTTCGTGATCATTTCCGGCGAAAACACGCTGTGCAGTCGACTACCGAGGCGCCGTCCGTGATGTGGTGGAAAAAGGTTGGCGTAGTCTCCGGGTTTCCCAACCCAAGTGATTCCGGCGTTGGCGCGCCGGACAGAAGACCACGCCATGGAACTGGATAGCACGAAGGAAACGCCGCGGGCCGCCGAGGGCTTGTTTTTGACAGCTGGATCGACGCGATCGAGGACGGCGAGCGAAGCCGGGTGCGCGAGTTCATCGAAGCGATGCTGGAAGAAGAGCTTTCTCAGGCTCTTGCCCGTCCGCGCTACGGCCGGCGAGAAGCGAGCGGGCGGACCGGGTCGCCAGTGATCTGGGTGGGCAACGGCCACCGCGAGCGCAGCCTGACTGGCACGTTCGGCAAGACGCGGATCGCCGTGCCGCGGGCTCGGCTGGCGGGCGAAGACGGCCGTACCAGGGAGTGGCGCAGCGCCGCGCTGCCTGCCTATCAGCGGCGCACGAAGGCCGCCGACGCGCTGATCGCCGGCGCCTATCGCTCGGGAACCAACACCCGGCGGGTTCGCCGCGCGCTGGCGGCGGCGTTCGCCGGGCCGGTTGGCGAAGACGTGGCCAGCCGAACCTGGCGAAAGGTGAAAGGCGACTGGGAAGCCTGGAGCAAGCACGCTCTTAGCGACGAGCCGATCGTGCGCCTGATCCTCGACGGCGCGGTCGTGCGCGTTCGCCTCGACCGGCGGGCGAGCTCGATCTCGCTGCTGGTGGCGCTCGGCGTCCGCTCCGACGGGCAGAAAGTGCTGCTCGCGATCCGCAACATGGGCGGCGAGAGCGAGGCGGCTTGGCGTGCATTGCACGACGAACTCATCGCCCGCGGCCTGCAAACCCCGGACTTGCTGATCGCCGACGGCGCGCCCGAATTGGAGAAGGCGCTTGACGCGCTCTGGCCCGCCATTCCCATCCAGCGCTGCATGGTTCACAAGCACCGCAATCTCATCGCCCATGCGCCGGAGCGCCTGCATGAGGAAATCTCGAACGACTACCGCGACATGATCTAAGCCGCCTCTCGCGCGCAGATCGAGGCCAAGCGAAAAGCCTTCTTGCAAAAGTGGCGGCTAAAATGCCGCCCGGTCGCCGACAGCCTGGAGGAGGCCGGCGACAAGCTGTTCACCTTCACGCACTTCCCGCCAAGCCAGTGGAAGTCGATCCGAACATCGAACGCGATCGAAAGATTGCATGAGGAATTCAAGCGGCGGATCAAAACCCAGACCGTGCTCCCGTGCGCGCAAACCGCGGCCATGCTGTTCTGGGCCTTGCTCGCCTCAGGGCCAGATCTCAATGCGCAAGGTCGACGGATGGCAAACCTTGTCCGAGACCCTGAACAATCAAACATTGACTTCGCCGCATGATCGGATAGCATCGTCATGCTCGAAGACGCGCCGGCCAATTTCAACACAATCCGCGACGGCGCCACTACCGAAACGGCCGAAGGACTGCTACTTCGCACCACAAAGTGTACGTCCGACGACCCGGATAGAATGAGACAGCGACCGAGATAGCTTGGCGCGATTTTTCCGTTTGTTTGGAAAAAGAGGATCAATATATAGTTAGAATTGCGTTACCTTCCGCTTGCGGAAAGTCGTCATGTCCAAAGTTCGTGGCCTCGATATCGCCGCGTATGTTCCAAGGTGGCTCAGAACGCTCGCTGGCTCCCGGGGCGCTGGCCCTCCCCGCGCATCGGCGATCCCTCGACACGCCGCGGTGCTTCTCTTGGACATTGCAGGTTTCACCAAGATCACCGACCGTCTTCGCGCAGCAGACAGA
>CAVZAL010000018.1:0-186295 GCA_963773245.1 uncultured Pseudomonadota bacterium | reverse complement strand
ATGATCTGATACTGGCCGTTCAGCAGGCCAAGAACGCGGGTGTTCAAAATCGGGGACATAGGCGTAGATGACCTCATCGATCTTGGGCCGGCCGCCATAATAGTCGTCATTGGCGTGGAGAACGTTCTTGTCGCCATTGGTTTCGACATATTTGAACGGGCCGGTCCCGTTCGGGCGTTTCTCGAGGATCTTCGAGTCCGCCACCGTCTTTCGCCGACAACATCGGCAGGAAGCTGGCGACGAACCAATAGGCCGACGCGGGATAGCCGTATTTCTCGGTCCCTAGCCGAACCGTCTAGGGATCTACGATCTCGACGTCGACGGGTCCGGGATACCAGGCCGCCGCGGGGCGGGAGGACTGCGAGGCATATTGCATCGTCGCCTTTACGTCCTCGGCGTTAAACTCCTTGCCGTCATGGAACTTCACGCCCTTGCGGAGCACGAACTCTAGCGTGTGGGCGTCGATCAACTTCCAACTCGTTGCGAGATCCGGCTGGATCTCGTCCGCCTTGCCTTCTTGCATCGGCGAGCGCGTTAAATGGCTGAAGATGAAAAATTCGAAACTGAGTTGCCCGAGCGTCGTGTGGGAGGTCGGATCCCAGTTGCCCGAGACCGGCCCCATCGACGCGAGCACGACGGACTTCTTCGCCTGTGCGAAAGCCGGCGTGACGAGGGAGCCGGGGGACAGCAAGCTGGCGGCGGCGGCAGCCGACGCTTGCCCCAGAAATTGTCGACGGGTCTGATCCATCGTTTGCGTTCTCCCCTTGCCTCGTCTGGACCTGCTTCGGGCGAGCGGTCCGGATCTGATTGTGCCAACCGGCCAAATCCGGGGCCCGTCAGTTTGCACGAACGGTAGGTCAATATCGCCCGATCAGTCAACAGCAAAAATATTTACGCTAATCGGCCACACAGACTTCGACCCCGGCGGCGCGCAGCGCCTCGGCCATTTCCGGATGCGGCGGACGGTCCGTGACCAGCCGGGAAACGTCCATGAGCGGGCAGACCTGGGCCATCGCGATCCGCCCGAACTTGCTGTGATCGGCGATGACCGTGACCTGTTCCGACTGCCGGATCATGGCCCTGGCCACCATCGCCTCCTCCACGTCGAAATCCATGAAGCCGTCCTGGGCGTCGATCGCGCCGACGGTGAGAATCGCGTGGTCGGCCCGGTAGCGGCCGATCTGCTCCAGAGCTACGGAGCCCAGCATTTCGCCGGTCTCGCCGCGATATTCGCCGCCGACGAGGTGGATGCGCGCCAGCGAGCCGGGACGATACATCGCGCGCGCGACGGCCACCGAATTGCTGATAACTGTAACGCGCCGTTCGGCCAGTTCCGTCGCAAACGCCTGGGTGGTCGAACCCGTGTCGACCATCAGCGTGTCCTCGTCCTGAAACAGCTGCGCCGCCGTGCGGCCAATGCGCGCTTTGGCGTCGGCGTTTTCGATCAATCTCTTGTGAAACGGCGCCTCGGCGCCGGTCTGAGGCCGCTGGGCGCCCCCATGCACCCGCCTCAGCAAGCCGCGCGCATCGAGTTGCGCCAGGTCCCGCCGCACCGTCTCGCGCGAGACGCCCAGACGGTCCGCCAGTTCCTCCACTTTCAATTCACTGTTCTGGCGGGCCATTTCCAAAATCGCCCCCCGCCGCTGCTCCAGATCATCTTCAGTCCCCAGTCAGTTACGTTTTGCAATCGGCGAACACGCTGGCGCCGGTCGTTTAAAGATCATGCTTGCCAGATTCGAGGCGCCATCCTATCATGACCGAACAGTCGTGCCTATCAAACGTGCGGATCACTTTATGACCGTTCAGTCAGAACTCACGGATGTTTTCGATGTGGCGGTAATCGGCGCTGGCGTCGTCGGCTGCGCGGTGTTTCGCGAATTCGCGCTGGCGGGCGCCAAGGTCGTGCTCCTGGAACGCGGCGCCGACATCCTCTCGGGCGCCGCAAGGCCAACAGCGCCATGCTTCACACCGGCTTCGACGCGCCGCCGGGAAGCTTGAACAAGCGTGCGCGAAGCACGGTCCCATGGCGAAATCGCGAGCGGCTCAATCTTCCGCCTCGCGCGACCGGCGGGCTGATGGTCGCCTGGACGGACGAGGAAGCCGCGAAACTGCCCGCCATGGTCGCCCGGGCTCACCAGAACGGCGTCCGACGTGGCTGAGATCGGGGCGGGCGAAGCTTCGCGCGCGAACCCCATCTCGCTCCGGATGCGAGGGCGGCGTCTCGGTGCCCCGCGAGCACATCATCGACCCCTGGTCCGCGCCGCTGGCCTATGCCCTCCAGGCCATCGCCCATGGCGGAGAAGGTCCGGCGATCCTGTGAAGTGAAGGGTGGCGATTTCACCAACGGACGCTGGCGCCTGGCAACGTCGCAAGGACCCGTGGCCAGGCCCGGTCGTGGTCAACTCGGCGGGGCTTCATGGCGATCTGGTCGAAGCCATCGCCAGGCCGAGCCCCTTCGCGATCCGACCGCGCAAAGGGCAGTTCGTCGTTTTCGACAAACGGCGGCCTCATCACCGCCAGCATCATGCCGGTGCCCAGCGAGCGCACCAAGGGCGTGATGATGGCCCGACCGTCTTCGGCAATCTCCTGGTCGGGCCCACCGCCGAGGACCAGGACGACCGCACCCATGCCACGCTGGACCAGGGCGAGCTCGAGGCTCTCATCGCCCGTGGCCGGCGCATGCTGCCGGCGCTGGCGGGAGAGCGTCATCGCCGCCTATGCCGGCCTCAGGCCCGCGACCAGTTCAAGGACTACGTCATCGAAGCCCTGCTCGAGGCCAACTGGATCACCATCGCGGGAATCCGCTCGACGGGGTTGACGGGCGCCCTTGGCATCGCCGCCCATGCGGCTGCCCTCTACGGGCTTCACTTCGGCTTGCTCGGCGTCGCCCGGCGACGTTGTTTGACGCCGTGCCCAATCTGGCCGAGCATCGCCCGCGCCCCTGCAGGAAGCCGGCTCGGCGAGTTGTCTGCCATTGCGAGATGGTGACGGAAGCGGAGATCGCGCGGCCTTCGAGGGACCCGCTGCCCGTGCCACGGTCGGCGGCCTGAAGCGCCGCACGCGGGCCATGATGGGCCGCTGCCAAGGCTTCTACTGCAGCGCCCGATCGCGACCCTGCCCCGGGGCCGGCTCGCCGGACTGCCCGCCGCGGCAGCGCGGATCCGTGAGCGATCAGACGTCGTCATTCGGAGCGGGGCCGGCGGGGCTCGCCGCCGCGGTCGTCTGGCCGAGCTTGGCGTCCGCGACCTGCTGGTCCTGGATCGCGCAGCTGAACCGGGCGGTCTGCCCCGTCATTGCGGCCATTGGGGCTTTGGTCTGCGCGACTTCCATCGGTCTGGACGGGCCCGGCTATGCCGGACGGCTTGCGGCGGCGGCAGGCGGTTGAATCAGCACGCGCACGCGGTGACGGGATCGAGCCCGAGGGTCGCGTGTCGTCGTCCATCCCGCCGGCCGCGAAATTCTCGGGCCCGCGCCGTCCTGCTCGCTGTTGGCATTCGCGAGACGCCGCGCGCCGCGCGGCTCGTGTGGGGCGCGCGGCCCTCCGGCGTGACGACCACCGGCGCGTTGCAGCACTTCGTCTATGTCGCGGCATTCGCCCGTTCAAACGCCCCGTCATGGTCGGCGCCGAGCTGGTCTCGTTCTCCGCCCTGCTTACGCCTCGCCATGGGGGAATCCGATGCGGCCGCGATGATCGAGGAGGGCGCGGATCGTCGCCCGCCGGCCGCGCGACTGGGCCGCGACTGCCTGCGGCATTCCGGTCCTGACGGCGACGCAGCTCGTCGCCATCAACGGGCTTGGAACGCGTAGAGGCGTCGAGATCGAACGCGCGGGCGCCGCGCGAAACTGGCCTGCGATGGCGTGGTCTTCACCGGCCACTTTAGCCGGAGACCGCGCTCCTCGAAGCGACCCGGCTGAGCTGGAGCACCGGGGTCCCGCCATCGATCAGCGTGGCGCTGCAGCGATCCCCGCTTCTTCGCCGCCGGCAATGTTCTGCGTCCGGTCGAACATTCGGCTGGGGTCGCGGCGGAGGGCAGGCCGCGGCCCAGGCCATCCTGGGCTCCCTGACGGCGCGCTGCCGCCGGTCACGCCGCGCCCGCTGCGCGCGGAGGGCGCGCTGCTCTATGTCTATCCCCAGCGCCTTCTGCCCGCCGGCGGCCTATCGCGGTGTTCGCCCGCCGGCTTTTGGGCGCGAGGGCGTCTTCGGCTGATTGCGGACGGGCGCGAACTGTGGACACGGCGGGTGGACGCGCTGCCGGAGCGGCGGCTCAGCCTGCCCTTTCCGGCCGAGCGCCTGCGGGGCAAACGTGACGTCGTCATGACGCTCGATTGACGAAACCGCGGAGACGGAACGTGGCACCGTCCCCGCCATCGACCAGGGCACCACCGCGACCAAGGCTTACGCTTTGCACGACGGCGGTCCGCGATCCCTGTGGCGGCCGGGAGCATCGCCAGATCCTTCCCCAGGCCGGTTGGGTCGAACATGACCCAGTCGAGCTCTCGGCCATCTTCGGAGCTGTGCGCGTGGCCGGACGTTCGGGCGCTCGGCCTCGCCAATCAGGGCGAAACCGTCGTCGCCTGGGACGCGGAGAACGAAGCGACCCCTGGACAACGCCATCGTTTGGCAGGACGCCCGGACCCGCGAGATCGTGGAACGCCTCAACGCCGGCGCGGAGGCGCTCACGCTGGAACGCGCGGGGCTGCCTCTCGATCCCTATTTTTCGGCCAGCAAGCTTCGCTGGATCATCGATCACGCCGAAGCGCGAAGCCTCGCGCGCAAGGGAAGCTAACGGCTTGGCACGAGCGACACCTTTTTCCTCGACCGCTCTGCGGTGCCTACGCCACCGACGCTCGACCGCCTCGCGCACCAGCCTCATGAACCTCAAGACCCGCCAGTGGGACCCGGACTCTGCCGCCTGTTCGGCGTCCCGATAGAGGCGCTTCCCGCGATCCTCCCGACTGCCGGCTTTTTCGGGAGATCGCGGCAGGCTGCCGGTCTTCGCAAGCCCCGTCGACCAGCAGGCCGCCCTGTTCGGCCACGGCTGCCGGCGGCCGGCCGAGGCAAGATCACCTTCGGCACCGGCGCCTTCGCTCTGGCGCTGACCGGCGAAACGCCGCTCGGCGGCGGCGGCTGCGGGCTTTGCCGACCTGCGCGTGGCGGCTTGGAGAAGCGGCCCCCGTCTATGCGCTGGACGGCGGACTTCTCACTGCGGGAGCGGCGGTGGAGTGGCTGCGCCGCATCGGGTTGCTCGACTTATTCGACGAGATCGACGCGTTCGAAGGTCCCTCTGCGGCGAGCCGGGGCGTCATGTTCGCGCCCGCACAGTCCGGACTTGGATGTCCTTACTCGGACCGGTCGGCGCGGATCTCGGATCGGGATGGATCTTGCGACCTTGCGCGCCGACCTCGGGCGCGCGGTGATCGAGGGTATAGCCTTTCGCGCCGCGGAACTCATCGACGCCTTTAACGAGGTCACGCCCTGCGCGAAGATCGCGATCGATGGCGGCCTCACGCCAGCCGCTATTTCTGCGCTTTTTGGCCGAGGCCATCGGCGGCGAGGTTCTTGTCGCGCAGACGAGCGACGTCACCTCTGTCGGGCTGTTGCGTCTGGCCCGTCACGGCCCTTCGATCGCCGCGCCCGTCGCCGGGTCGTCTATCGCCGCATTGCGCCGGAGGGCGGCTTCAGGCCGCCGAGCGCGCGAGCTTTCGCGAAGCGCTCCAGCGGCGCGGGGGTGGGCGACCCGCATTTCAAATTCCGGTCGCCTGACAACGACGCGAAGCGAGGGAGATTCGAGATGGTGATCGACGAGCACCGGGACGTCGTGGTGGTGGCGCGGGCTCCGCCGGTGCGGCGCTCGCAGCGCGCCTCTGGAAGATCCGCGCCGCCGCGTGCTTCTGCTCGAGCCGGGCGCGACTGGCGGCCCGCCGATGCGCCGCCGGAAATGCTGAGCGCGAACCCCTGCGCGATCATCATGGAGCCGGATTGCAGGCCGCTCCGCAATGGCCGAAACTGATGGGGCGTCGCACGGCGGCGCAGGCGCCGCGGCTCTATTGGCGCGGGCGCGGCCTTGGCGGTAGCTCCGCCATGAATGCGCAAATCGCCATCCGCGGCGTCGCCGACGCTTTCGACGAATGGGCGGGGCCGGCTGCGAAAGCTGGGCGGCCGAGGATGTGCTGCCGCTGTTCTGCGCGATGGAGGACGATCCGGAGGCGCCCCTCCCCGATCTTCACGGCAAAGGCGGTCCGATCCCACCACCGGGCGCCGGTTAAAGCTGGGGGCCGCTGGACGCGGCGATCCGCAGCGCCGCGCTCACCTCGGCTATCCCTGGCACGAGGATCTCAACGCGCCCTTCGGCGAGGGCGTCGCCTGCTATCCCGTCAACAATCGCCTCGGCTGGCGCATTTCCACCAACGAGGCCTATCTCGAGCCGGCGCGAAATCGACCGAACCTCGCCATGTTGCGACGCGCTGGTCGACTGCGTGACGTTCGAGGGCCATGTCGCCACCGGCGTACGCGTGCGTCTGCCGGGGAAAGGCTGGACGACGATTGCCGCGGGCGAGGTAGCGCTTTGCGCGGGCGCCGTTCACTCGCCGGGAATCTATACGTTCGGGGCTCGGGCCGGCGGCGCTGTTGCGCGAGCTCGGCGTCGCCGTCCTTCGCGACATGCCGGACGTCAGCCGCCATCTTCTCGAACATCCCATCGTGCATTCACTGTCGCTTTGAAGGACGAATTCGCGCCTCGCGACCGAAGCGCGTCACACGAACTGCTGCATCAGCTACAGCTCCGGACTGGCAGGCGCGGGGCGGCGCGACATGCTGATGATCGCATTCGCCATCTCGGCGTTTCCGCGGACGGCGTCGCGGTTCCGGGCGCGCTTGGCGTCGGCGTTTTCCAGGCCTTTTCGCGGGGAGAGATCCGATACGACTCCCTGATCCCGATCAGGACCCTCTGGTGGAAGCCAATATGCTCTCGGATTTTCGAGATATGGAGCGAATGCGAGACGCCGTGCGCCGCGGCGCCCAGATCGTAGGGCATCCGACATCGAGCGCATGGCGCGAACCGTAACATTCGGCGCGTCGGGTTTAGGCGTCGAAGACATCCTTGAGATGAATGAGGCCGATCGGGATCACTTATCCCGTCGGAGACAGGCGACGCTCAGCACGCGGCGGGAACCTGCCGGACGACGGCCAGGAGCAGCGATTCCGGAGTCGTGAACCCGGACGGTTCGGTCAAAGGCGTGCCACGCCTGCATGTGGCGGACGCCTCCATCATGCCGCTCGACTGCCGGGCGAATACCCATTTGACGTCGGTCATGATTGGCGAAAACGTGGCGCTGCGCATGATCCGCGGCGCTGAGTGATCGAATTCTAACGCTTGATGACCGCTTCTCACGGCGGCGACGACTTGATGACGTTCCCGTCAGGTTGTTGCGCCATGGAAGCGTGTTCGGCGTGGGGTCCGGATGCCGATCGGCAGGGGGCAAAGTCGCAAGTATTTGAAATCCTTTGTTGCCAACGAGGGCCCGGGGGGTCAATTTTCAAATACGCATGACAGCCAGCGCGACTCGCAGCAGTGGCAGTTGTTTGTGAGCCTTGAGCTTGCGGAAGCCCTTGGCGGCTTCGCACATGGCGGCGCTGGTCCAGCGCAACGCCATGGAGGCGTCCTGCCAGTATTTGACGTTTCGGCAGACCCGCCGGATCGTTCCGTTCATGTTTTCGATGATGTTCGTGCAAGCCAGAGATCGGCGCAGTTCGAGGGGCAGGCCGAGGCGAGTGACGGTGAGGATTTCGTCGAGGCCCTCCAGAATGCTGGCCGACACGCCCGGAGCTTCGCGCTCCAGACGCCGCGCGAGGTTGACGATCAGCCGCTCGGCCTTGTCGGCGTCGGCAAGCTCCCAGGCTTGGCGCAGCGTCTTGCGCACGCTGGCGTGCAAGGGTTTCGGCAACCGCTCGACGATGTTGCGCGCCTTGTGGACCTGGCAGCGCTGGATGGGCGTATGACGACCGAACGTGGCGCGGATCGCCTTCGCCAGCGCCTTGGAGCCGTCGATGACGAACAGGCGGTAGATCTGCGGATCGAGCCCGCGTCCCGTCAGGTTGTCGAGCAGGGCCTGGCAGACGGCGGCGTTTTCCGTCGCCCCTTCCATCACCGCGAGGGGATGCTTTTCTCCCTCGCCGTCGACCCCAACCGCCGCCAGCAGCACCAAGTCCTCGCGGATGTGGATGCCGTCAATCTGGATGGCCAGCAGGTCGAGCTTGGACAGGTCGGCCGCCATCCAGTCTTTCATGCGCTCGGCCGACAGCGCCACGAAGCGCCGCGAAGCCGCCGATTTCGACACGCCCGCGCCCTTGGGGGCCGGGATGTCGCCCTCCGGCAGGCGAACCGAACGGGCGAACTTGCGCGTCGAGACGTTGATGAGCATCTGCGACAGAGCCCACTGGCCCAGCCAGTCTTCGCCGTTGGCGGCTTCCCAGCTCGGCAGCGCCAGCTCGCCGCCGTTGCGACCGCGCACCCGCGGACGCTCCATCTCGATCTTGCCGCCGTGAAAGGCGACCTTGCCTTTCGTCTTGCCCCAGCGGTGTCCAGACTTTCCGCCGCCGCGACCGTAGCGCGGGCCGCATAGCTCGCGCGCCTCCGCTTCCATCATGCCGGCCAACGTCGCCAGGCCGGCGTTCAGACAGAACCGCTCGAAACTCGCCCCGACTTCGGCCCAAGCCCGCTCGACGCTTTCCGCCGCGACAACGGCGGCGGATGTGATAGAATTCTTCATGGCATTGCTTTCCTTCATGGATTCGACACCCCGAGCCTACAGCTCAGGGTGAGCAACGCCTACCTCCCCTTTTTCAACAGCGGTCGGGACATCCCCGGACCGCCAATTCGGGACGCATAATCCGTTGATCGAAAGCAACAAATCGATCATCGACGGGGATCCTCGTGTGCGCTGAAGCGGTGCCCCTCGACTTCGAAAAAAAACGCTTTCTTTATCAGCACATTAACGGAGCAATCAAAGGGATTCCACTTCGATGCAAATTCACGCCGATCGCGTTCGCGAGCTCGCTGGCGACGATAACGCTGTCGCCTCCCTGGCGGAGCCACTACTCGCGGTTCTCGCGACGATGCTGCGCGAGTTCGCGAAGCTGACCAGGCAGGCGCTCGACATTGCGCGCAAAGATGAAGAAGGTCAGATCGTCGCGCTGACGTGCGGCTCTCGGCCGTAGAGAGAGACAAGCAGGATGATGACGATTCCGAGCGTCGCCTCCACGGCCGACGGCACGAGGCCTAGTCCGATGAGCAGAGTATTGATCTCGATCAACACGGCGGCGCCCGCAATTGTCCCGACTAGCCCGCCGCGGCCGCCAACGAGCGTCGTTCCCCCTATCACCACCGCCGCGACAGTCTGAAACAAATAGGGTTGACCGACGTCGCCATACGCCGAACCCGTGAAGCCGAGCAGAAGGATTCCCGCGGTCGCTGCAAACACCGCGCTAAGCGCATAAGCGATTGTCCAGGTCGCGCGAACGTTGATCAGCGCGAGCGGCGCCGCCGTCGGATTGCTTCCCAAAGCGTAGAGCTGACGACCGAACGGCGTTCGCGCAAGCAGGACGACGAGGATCGCCGCCACTACGAAAAAGCTCGGTATCAGCCAGGGCGTCGGCAGGGGGCCGACGCTGCCGCCAATCGAGACGAATTCCGTCAGAGCGGCCGGCGCGGAGCCAGCCGGAAGCCCCCCTGTCCAGATCAAGACGATCCCCTGAACCGTCGTGCCGACGCCGAGGGTGACGATCAGAGGATGAACCGACAGGATTGAGGATAGCGCGCCGTTGAACGCGCCGATGGCTGCCGAAAGCACCGCGACGATAAGGCAGACCAGCGCGAAATTCACCTGATCGCCAGTGAGTTGCGCGGCGACGACATTGGCGAACCCGATCACGAACGGAATCGACAGATCTATTCCGCCAAGAAGAATGACGAGTGTCTGGCCGATGGAGGCGACGGCGACGAAGCTCGCGAGTACCAACATCGACCGTATCGAGAAAGCCGCGCTATAGCCCTCGATGAGAAGCGATCCGGCAAGGTGAACCCCGAGCACCAGCGCGATCGCGCCGAGCGTGCGCTTGCCCGTCGGCCCCAGACGAAGAAGCCAGTTCATCTCGCGTCCCCTCGCGTCATCCGGTTCGTCAAGGCATTCAATGAGACCGACACGACGAGGATTATCCCGTAGACCGTTCTTAGAACGAAGGTCGACACGTTGAAATATGTGAGCGAGCTCTGCAGGAGAAAGATCACCGCCGGCGCCGGCGACCGCCGCGACGAAGCCGCCGCGGCCGCCAGCCAGGCTGACGCCGCCGAGCGCGACCGCCGATATCGCGACAAGGGTGAATGTCGGCCCGATCGTCGGGTCGGCGGAGCCGATGAGGCCGGTCAGCATCAGCGCTGCCACGCCTGCAAACAAGCCGCCGAGGACATAGGAAAGGAAGCGTATCCGCGAGACCGGCACGCCGGCGGTGAAACACGCGCGATCATCGCTTCCGATCGCCATCAGCCAGTCATAGGCGTTCAACCGTTTGATCGCCAACCAAAGGGCGGCCATCGCGGCCAGCGGCGCTATCGAAAAGGCGCCCGCCAAACTCTTGATCCACGCCGGGGCGGAGCCGGCCGGTTCCGGCAACAGCGTGAGCGTCGCGCCATTGAGGACCAGATAGGTTCCAAGCGTCGCGATGATCGGTTGGATGCGCACGACGGTTGCGAGCGCGCCATTAACGGCGCCCACCGCCACCCCGATCGAGAGTGCGGCGAACACGATGATCAACGGCGACGAAACGCCGAGATCGGTCATCAGCGTCTTCACGATCACAACGTTGATAAAGCCCATGAGCGGACCGATCGAAACATCGATGCCGCCCCTGCCGCCGAGGATCGACGGCATCGAGGCGATCGAGGCCGCTATCATAGGGCCCGCCAGGCCGATTACCGTGCCCCAGGCGCCCGGCGAGAGCCACGCGGGATTGAGAATCGCGCTCACCACCAGGAGGACGCAGAGCAGCACCATCGCGAGCCAGGTCTCCCTGCGCTCGCGCAGAAATGACGTCGGCGACCAGCGCAACGGCGCGGAGGACAAGCGCGCAGCGCCGCTCATGCTTGCCGCCCGAACATTGCGGCGATCACAGTCTCACTGGCGATCGCCGCGCCGGCGAGGCGCGCAGTGAGCTTCTGTTCTCGAAACACCAGCACACGGTCGCAGAGGCGCACCAGTTCTTCGATTTCCGACGAAAGCACCACCAACGCCATGCCTTCGTCGCGCGCGAGCTCGCGGAATATCTTGTAGAGCGCCTCCCGGGTCCGTTGATCGACGCCACGCGTGGGATCGTTGAGCAAGAGGATGTTGGGTTCGCGCGCGAGCCAGCGCGCGAGCAGCACCTTCTGCTGATTGCCACCTGAGAGTGCGGTGATCGGGTTCTCCCCCGCCGGGGCCACGATCGACAGGCGCTCACGGTAGACTTGAAAGCGGCGTCGACGTGCGCGCGCGCTGATCAGTCCGAAGCGCGTGTCGCGGCGGAGCGTCACCATGGCAAAGTTGTCGAGAATGGAGAGCGAAGGGAAGATGCCGTTTGCGCGTCGGTCCCGCGCCAGATAAGCGACGCCGGCGCGCGTCGCTTGAGAGAAGCCAGTGATAGCGACCGCGCCGCCGCCGGTGCAGCGCACGAACACGCTACCGCTCGCCGGCCGACGCAACCCCGCGAGAATCTCGAGGAAAGCCTCCTGACCGTGACCGTCCAAGCCGGCGAGGCCGACGATTTCACCGCGCCGCACCGTTTCATCCTGCTTATCCGCTCCCGGCGTCAGCGAAACGCCCTCGATGCACAGGCGCTCTTCAGCGTCCACGGGCGAGCTCCGCGGCCGTCGCGGGAGCCATCAGGCGTAGCAGGAGTTCAGCCGTCGCCTCCGATCTCGCCAGCGTCTCCACGATGCGGCCGTTGCGCAAGATCGTCACCCGCTCGGCGAGCCGGAGCACCTCGTCCATCCTGTGCGAGATGAACAGGATCAGTCCTCCCTCGCGAACGTGCCTCTCCATGATCTGAAAAACGGCCTCGCGATCAGGCAGATCGAGGGCTGCGGTCACTTCGTCGAGAATCAAGACATTGGGCCGACGCGCCAGGGCGCGCGCGAGCACAACGAGTTGACCGGCCGCCAGCGACAGCGTTCCCGCTGCCGCATCCGGATCGATCGGCGATTGCGTCATGCGGGCGAGAATCTCGCGCCGCGCGCTTGCGTTTCTCGGCGCGTGACGCCCGCCAGTCCAACCAGGCGCCGGAGCCGAGAAAGATATTATCGGCGACCGAGCGATCCGGCGCGAGCAGCACCTCCTGAAAGACTGTCGACACTCCGAGCCGCTGTATTTCCGCCGGACCTTCGCGGCCGATCGGCCGCCCGTCTATTCTGATCGTTCCCGCGGTTTGCCTGATGACGCCCGACAGCAGCTTCACCAGCGTGCTCTTGCCGGAGCCGTTCTCGCCCAGAATTGCGTGAATATGTCCCCGTGCAAAGGTCAGCGTGACGTCGTCGAGGGCGATCGTCTCGCCGTAGCGCTTCGAGAGGCCCGCAACTTCCAGCATTACCGCTCCCGCGAGACGCGAGGCGGCTCGGGGCTCGCGGGAAATGCTGGAGCGAGGCCGTCCTGCCCCGCCCCGCAGATCAAGGTGCAGGCCCGGGAGTCCTTCGGCAACACGAGCTTGCCCGAACGAAGGGCCGCAACGCCCGCTGCGCCGCTCAGATCGGCCGCGATGCCGAACTCGAACCACAACCAGCGCGCGGCCGCCAACATGTCCTCATCGGAAATGAGGACGATTTCATCGACATGCTCCTGCACGAGCGCGAAAACGCGCTCGTCCGTTCGGCCACAAGCCATTGTCGCAACTTTCGTCGTAACCGACGTCAAGCTGACGACGCGCTTCGCCGCCAGCGAGGCGGCGAGCGTAGGCGAGCCCTCCGGCTCAATTCCGATGATGCGCAGGGAAGGCTTCAACGCCTTGAGCGCCACCGACATGCCCGAAATCAGGCCGCCCCCGCCGATGGCGACGAGCACGGAATCGATCTCGGGCAGGGCGTCGAGAATTTCCAGACCGATGGTCCCTTGACCCGCCACCACCGCGGGATCGGCGAAAGGATGAAAGTAGGCGGCGGCGTGCGCGGCGGCGAAGGCTTGCGCCTTTTGATTGGTCGCATCCCAGAGGGCGCCTTCAATCCGTACGTTCGCGCCCCATCGCCTGATCTTCTCGACCTTTTCGCGCGCCGCGGTCTCGGGCACGAAGATAGTAGCCGGCACGCCGGCGATCGCGGCGGCTCGCGCGGCGGCGAGGCCGTGATTGCCGCCCGAGGCGGTGACGATGCCGTTCCGCAACGCTGCGGCGGGCGTGGTAAGCAAAAGATTGGTCGCGCCGCGCGCTTTGAATGAGCCGGTCGGTTGCAGCGACTCTAGCTTCAACCAGAGCTCGGCTTCCGTGATAGGCTCGCGGACATTAGATACGGGAAGGCACGGAGTCTTCCGAATGTAGGGTGCGATGCGGACGGCCGCATCCTGGATGTCGCCGAGACCGATCATCCCGTGGGATCTTCGTACGGGCTGACCACAACCAGGCACAGATTGCCCGGACGCACCTTCCCCGGCTGGCGACGAAGGTAGAGAACGCCATCGGCCTGATAGTGGAGGGTTTCCGGCGTGCGGCCGGGGTTGGCGAGAAAGTGTATCCTTCCGGCCGGCTGACCGGCGCTCACCTTTGCTCCGAGCTCATGAAAAGGTTCAAAAACGCCGGTTTCGTTGGCGAGCACATAGGCTTTGGGCGCGACCACCTCGTACATCGGCGGGCGCTTCAGCGAAGGCGCTGCGCCGAGCGCGGGCAGGACGCCGAGATGGGCGAGGACATTGCGAATTCCGCGCCGGCATACCGCCAGCGCCTCGACCGATGCGGTTCCTCCGCCAGCGAGCTCCGTTCCGACAACCGTCAATCCCGCGCGCACCGCCGCGGCCGTGGAGGTTCGGGGATCGCCGCGATTGGAAATTACGACCACCATCGGCGCGCCGAACGAAACCACGGCGTCGATGTTGCGCTTCAAATGGGCGGGATCGCTGGCCGGTTCTATGATCGCGCTCGGAATCGTGACCGAGGACGACCCGCCCGAGTGCAGGTCGATGAATGCGTCGGCCATTGGAAAAAGCACATCGTTGATGTAGGCGGCGATCTGCTGCGTCGTCGTGCCCAGATGGTCTCCTGGGAACAGCCGGTTCAGATTAAGGTTGTCGACCGGCGAGGTCCGGCGAGCCGCCACCACGGCAGGCAGGTTGACCGCGGGAACGATGATCAGCCGGCCCGCGACCATCGCCGGATCGAGATCGCGAATGATCTCGCCGAGCGCAATCGGACCTTCATATTCGTCGCCGTGATTGCCGCCTTCGAGAATGACGGTCGGCCCCTTCCCGTTCTTGATGACGGTCATCGGCACGGGGACGACTCCCCATGCATCGTCGTGGACCGACAGCGGCAGATTGAAGAAACCGATCTGCTTTCCGTCACGATCGAAGTCGATGGCGGTGCTCACCGTGGTTGCTGGCTTCATGGAATTCCGTTGCGTGAAAAGAGGCGCCCCGGGGCACACCGGGGCTATCAGGTAGCGAGCGCGCTTAGTCTATTTCCCCGCGCACGGGTCGGGGGTCTTGCTGTAATCGAACTCCGGGGTTGCCGCGGGCCTCTTGAAATACCCGTTCAGCAGAGTCTCAGGCATCGGATCCTCAGGGGCGACCGGAAACACGGAAACCGCGTCGGGGGTCATGCACGACCGATACCATTTTCCGAGATCCGTCATCGCGACATTCGGAATCGGGATTTCGATCAGGCTGAGCTTTGGCTCCTGCCCCTCGAGAAGCCTGACGCCGACGCGAATGGCGGTCTGCGCGGTCCAAGAGGGCATGAGCGCGCCGCCGGCGAATTTGAAGTCGGGATGCTGCTTCCAATAGCCGAGCGCGTCGCCGGAAACACTGCCCGTGATCAGCGGGAGAGGACGGCCCGCTTGTGCGAAGGCCTCGGCGACCACGCGCGCTTCGCTGCCCGAAGTCCAAACCGCCCCGATCGGTTGAGGCGTTGTCGCGAGCGCTTGCAGGACGACAGTCTTGGTGACGTTGGCCGTCCAATTGCCGTTTACGTCGCGAACGACCTTCACGCCGGGAGCTTCCCCGAAAGCCTTATCCGCGCCGACGCGCTGTTCGGCGACCAAGGGACTGCCGGCAATGCCTTCCACGCGCAGCACGGCGCCTTTGCCGTTCAGCGCCGTCGTGATCGACTTCGCCATGTCATAGCCGAACTTGATGTAATTCGAATCGACGCTGATGGCGTAGGGCGAAGTGACGAGGCCGACGGATACCACGGGAATCCCCGCCTTGTAAGCCGCCTCAATGGCGTCGTTCAGCGCCGTGGACGAACCCGAGACGGAAGTGATGATGCTGCACTTCTTGTCGATGAACGCGCGGATCTGCGCGATCTGTCGGCTGGTGTCGCCGTTCGAATCCGACAACTCGAACTCGCTGACGCTGCCATCGGCTTTGAACGCGTCGATCAAACTCTTGAACTGATTGGTCAGCGCCACGCGCCAGGGATTGCCCTGGTAAGATTCGGAATGGCACCATTTCCACGGCTTGGGCGGCATCTTGAAGCCGTCGAACGCCGAAGGCTGAACGTTTTTCTCGGCGCCGACGTAGAGCGCCTGAAGCTCGGGCGGGAGCGTCGCCAAAGCTGCCGCGCCATCCGCCTTGGCTTGAAGTGACAGTGGAATCGTCGCCGCGGCCGCGAGCGCCAACCGCCTTATATTGATTGTCTTCATCTCTCGTTTCCTCTTGTTTTTCTTTCTTGGACACCGCTTCGCGGCGATGGAGTCCTGCCGACTTCGCGGGGGTTTGATCCCGCCCGCACTTTCAGATATGAAACTATAATTTGATAGGTAATACCAAGTTCGCGGACCTGTCAATCGCCCGTCGCGTTTCCTAGAAATTGGGGGCATTCCCATGACAAAGCCAACCGAGCGCCAAGCATGCCCCGACTGAAGAACGGCTCGGCGGCCCCTGAGGTCGCCGCCGAGCCCTGGGATCGTCGCTCCCCCTATCTCGCGCCCGCGCTGGAAAAAGGGCTGGACGTGCTCGAATTGCTTGCGGGCGTCCCGGAGGGCCTTACGCCAAGCCAGATTGCGCAGCGCTTCAATCGCTCGTTGCAGGAAGTCTATCGCATGGTAGTTTCGCTCGAACGCCGCGGTTACATCTCCCGCGGGCCTCAGGGGGATTCTCTGCGGCTCACGATGAAACTCTACGACCTCGCCGTGAGCTTTCCGCCGGTAGCCAAGCTGATGGAGGCGGCGCCGCCGGTCATGAGGCGGCTGTCGCTTTCGGTGGATCAGTCGATCCTGCTTAGCGTCATTGACGGCGCCTCGATCCGCGCGATCGTTCATGTGGATAGTCCGGCGCCGATAGGATTTCGCGTGCGCGTCGGCGCCAAGAGACCGGTGGCGGGAACGGCGTCGGGACGCGTGCTGCTGGCGTTCCAGCCCGCTGCGACGCAGAAATGGGCATTCGACGCGATAGCCGAAAGCGGAATATCCGCGGCCGAACTCCGGCGCCTGAAGAGACGCGTCAATGCCGTGGCCGCGTCAGGCTACGAGTTCGTTTCGGGAGAAACCTTCGCGGGAATAACCGACGTCAGTTTCCCGATTCTCGACCGCAGAGGCGAGGCGCTGGCGGCGCTGACGATGCCATTCCTCAAGTCGGTGGCCGACAAGGTCGCGATCGAGCGCGCCGCAGCGGTTCAGTTCGAGGCGGCGGTTGAACTCAGCTCCCTCTTCGGCGGCGCGCTGCGACCCCCGCGCTTGCCGCTTTCCGACCCGCTCGCGTCAATATCCTCGACCAAGTGAGCTCAGCCATGGCCAGACTTTATGACGGTCCGATCATCGACCCCCATCACCATCTCTGGGATTTGCGCGTCAATCAGCATCCGTGGCTGGCGTCAGGGTCAGGCAAGGAGCATTCCTTGGGCAATCTGGCGCCGCTGCGCCGGAACTATTTGATCGACGACTATCTCGCCGATGCGGCCGATCAGAATGTCGTCGCGACGGTGCATGTCGAAGCCGCCTGGGTCGAACAGGATTGTCTGGGCGAGACGCGCTGGCTGGAGACGCTGGAAGACAGGCGAGGCGTCGCGAGCCGCTACGTTGCGCATGCGCCGCTGCAAAGTCCCGATGCGCCCGCGCTTATCGCCGAGCAGGCCGCCTTCGAACGCGTCGTCGGCATCCGCGACATTTTGAGCTGGCACCCTGATCCCGCCCGCACCTTCTTAGAGCGCGCGGACGTCATGGACGCTCCGGCCTGGCGGCGGGGGTTGGCCCGGCTCGCCCAGCACGACCTGGTGTTTGACCTAATGATCTTCGCCAACCAGTTGGACGATGCGTTTCGGTTGGCGCGAGACTTTCCGGATCAGCTCTTTGTTCTCAACCATAGCGGCAGCCCGATCGACCAGGACCCGGAATCTATGGCTCGCTGGCGCGCCGGCATCGAGGCGTTAGGCGCGGCCGAGAACGTGGCTATAAAGATCTCCGCTCTGACTGGCTATATCCCGAATTGGACGCTGGAGAGCCTCCGTCCGCTGATTCTTCACTGCATCGACGCCTTCGGGCCGGACCGATCGATGTTCGCGAGTGATTTTCCGGTGACCCGCCTTCATGCGAGCTTCGCCCAAAGCTATGACGTTTACCGCGCGGTTGCCGCGGAGTTCGCTCAGGGCGAGCAGAGAGCGCTGTTCTTCGAAACCGCGCGGCGCGTCTATCGGGTCCCCGCCGAGATTTGACGCCTTCCAGACGGGCGTTCGCCGCCTCCGGTTTTGCCGAACGCCAAAGGTCTCAGGCAGACGTTCGCACGAAGCATACGCAAGTCGGCGCGCCAACTGCCAAGGAGGAGACAGGTTTCAGCGCACAGTCACCTGCCTCGACTGCGAAAAGCGAGACGAAGCCGCTGTCCTGGTTGGCGACAGCGATGAAGCGGCCCGACGGATCGAACGCGAAATGGCGCGGGGTCCTCCCCCCGCTCGAGTGATTTACCCGACCGCCAAGCCGTCCGTCCCCGTCATCCACTTGCATCAGCGCCAAGCTGTCATGGCCCCGGTTCGACACATAGAGGCGCCGCGCGTCGGGACTGAGACGTATTTCAGCGCAGGCGTTACCCGTTCGCGCCGCTTCGGGGACGGTTGGCGTAATGTCTAGAATCGTCAATCCGCCTGAAGCAGCGTCATAGCGGAGCGTCGCTACCGTCGAAGAGAGTTCGTTCGCTAGATAGACCAGCGGCAGCCGTGGGTGGAAGACGAAATGACGTGGTCCCGAGCCGGGCGGCAATGCAATCGCGCCGGCTCGTTCGATTGCGCCGCAGTCGGCGTCGAACCGATAGACGATGATTTGGTCGAGCCCCAGGTCGGACACGAGCAGGAAGCGATTATCGGGGGCAGCAAGCACGGCGTGCGCGTGAGAGCGCTCCTGACGGTCGCGGCTCGGACCGCTTCCCACATGACGCGCGTCCGCGATCGCGGGGCCGATTTCCCCGTCGACAAGGGGGAAGACAACCAGCGACCGATCTGGCCCTATCGAGGTCGGGGCTGCTGTATAATTGACGAGCAACAGGAACCGCCCAGTCCGGTCGAAGCTGAATTGGGCGACCGTGCTTCCACGCGTCGGCTGCTTGTTGATATAGGCGAGCGCGCCCGTCGACGTGTCTATCTCGTAGGCGGAAACTGTTCCCTCGTTCCAACCGTGAACCTCGCTTCCTGCGTAGAGGCGTCTTCCCCCACTATCTGCGGCAAGAAATGTGGGATTATCGATACCTTCGGTGACGGCGAGAGGCTTAGTGCCTGCAGTGTCTTCATCGAAGGCAAAACAGCTAATGCCCGGCGCATCGGAGCTAGCGAAATAAGGTGTCGGTCGGTTACATCCACCAACGAATAAAAGCGTGTGTCGAGCGCTCACTGATTCCTCCTGACATAGCATCTCAGCGAAAGTGACGCGCTGCATCACTCCTGATTGGCCCCAAGTGCTCGATACTACAAAAGCGGCACAACCGAAAGCGGGCGTCAATATCTGAGGAAGCAAGGCAGCACCGCCGGCTCATGTGCGAAATTATCCGCCGCGGTCCGCCATATCGGCCGGGGTCGGAGATTCGATATCTCTCCGGGACGTCATTTCTCAGTAGTTTACTGAGGGTCGTGCAAAATTGCTGATCGTGGTTGGCGGTAATGGCAGGCTGGTGATGTCCAGTCACTGCCCTGAGCCAAAGGGAAGTTAGACCCGCCACTGCATCCGTCAACGCCCTTTTCACTGTGAATGGCGATGGGCTGCGCGAGGCGGGTCGCGCGTCTGTGCAGCAGTTCCTGGAAAGCGAGATGACCGATGCGCTCGGCGCCGAGAGAGGCGATCCTCCAAACAATTACCGTTAAGTGAAGAATCCATAGACCAATCGCGTAATCTCGATTATGGAACCTGCCCACTCTGCGCTTCCAGAACTTCTTGGGAATAGCCAATGGCGCGATCGTCTTGCGGCGCTCAAAATCGCAGATCAGCGTGCCGTGCCGAAAATTGTGTCGCCGGGCCAAATCGTCGACGCCCATTGCGTATGGCGGCAATGTCGGTGATGATCCGCGACGTCGGACGGCACCGCAGTTCACGTACTTCTCGTTTGGATCAGTTAACGACTTCATCATATGAGTTCGAACGGGCCATCTGATATACCCCAACTATTTTATAAGCCTCATTGCCCCGGCTCCGCCTTGAAGGAGATGTTCGCTACGGTCCGCTGGCCATCCGCGTCGATCTTTCCGCCGCAGAAGATGCCTTCCATATGACGGCCGGAGAAGAAGACCTTGCATGCGCCCTCGTCGACGTACGTCGGTTTGCCGGGCTCGAAATATACCTTTGAGACCTGCATGATGTTCTCTTTAAGGCTCATCGTTCCCGCAAAGGAGATCGTGTTCTTGGTCGACGCTTTTTCGGCGAAGGTGATCATGGTGTGCACGTTCCGCGGATCGAATTCCGCGATCACCACCGCATCGCATACGAATGGCGTCTGATGGGCGGTCAGGTCGGTGCAAACCGGTCCCACGGCGATGTGGCTCTTCACGTCGCAAGCCCCTCGGACGCCGGTCATAAATTGTGACTTGCCCTCAGCCTTGACGTTGGCGATCAGGGCGGGAGTGAATGCGTCCGCGATCGCGCCTCCGACGCTTAGCGCCAGCAGACTCGGTACCCACAAAGCCAATCTCGACGACCTAATGATCATTTCCCATCCCGAATTCAGAGAAGTTCCAGGAGTTGAGTTGGGAGAACCATCTCCTGAACCACCGCATTTGGCAACATCCCGCCGCGCATACAAGCCGCGATCACGACCGCACGGAGCTAGCCGGTCAGCGGATCATACCGTATCCCCGCGGATATTCCGGCGGCTCCTTGGTGCGACCGGCGTTGCAAAGCCTCCTTAATCGCGTCCGCGAGCGCCAGATCGACGTCATCGTCGTCTACAAGGTCGACCGACTGACGCGCTCGCTCGCCGATTTCGCCAAGCTGGTGGAAGCGTTCGACGCGTATGGCGTCGCCTTCGTCTCGGTGACGCAATCGTTCAACACCACGACAAGCATGGCCGCTTGACGCTCAATGTGCTGCAGTCCTTCGCTCAGTTCGAACGCGAGGTCATCGGCGAGCGCATTCGCGACAAGATCGCGGCGTCGAAGAAGAAGGGGATGTGGATGGGCGGGGTCGTGCCGCTCGGCTATCGGGTTGAGGACCGCAAGCTCCACGTCGATGAGGAGGAGGCCGCGATCGTGCGCCTGATCTTCGATCTCTATCTCGAACTCGGGTCGGTGTGCGCGCTGCAGAGGGAATTGCGGCGGCGAGACGTGCGAACCCGCGTTCGAACGCTGGCGACCGGCAGGACGATTGGCGGCGTGCATCTGACCAACGGGCCGCTGGCCCAAATCCTGCGGAATCGGCATTATCTGGGCGAGATCAACCATCGCGGGCAATCCTGGCCCGGAGAGCATGCAGCGATCATCGATGCCGAAACATTCGCCAATGTTCAGGCGAAGCTCGACGGGCAGCGCGTAGCGCGCGCCGCTCGGCTCAAATCCAACGCGCTGATGCTCGGCAAGCTCTTCAACGAAACCGGCGAAAAGCTGACGCCGAGCTATGCGATCAAGCAGGGCGTCCGCTATCGGTATTACATCTCGACTTCCGCGATGCAGGCGCGAAATCGCTTCGCCTCTTCAACGCATCGCCTGCCGGCGCCTGCGCTCGAAGCCGCCGTCATCGACGCGCTGCGCACAAAGATTGAGAGGCGGGGCTCACGACCTCCCGAAACCGGCGCCAGGATCGCGGCGACTGCCATCGAAGTCGTGACCGAACCTGTCGGCGGTCCACGAAAGACGCCCGCGCCTTCACCGGCGCAGACAGTGACAACTTCCTCCGCCGAACAAGCTCGATCCCTGATTGACGCCCATCTCGTTCGCGTCGTCGTCCGGCCCGACAAGCTCGAGATCGAATATCGCGCCGATCTCAACGGTCCGCATGCGACCGATCCCTTGTCGATTCCCTGGGCCAAGCCCGCCTCGCGCGTGCGGCGCGCCCTTCTCGAACCCTCTTCGTCTGACGCCGCAGGCCGCAGGATGGAAGGCGACGAGCGAAACCGCCTGACCTTCGGCATCGCCACCGCGCGCTCTTGGCTCGATGGGCTGGTCAAGGGAACCATATCCGACATCGCCGAACTCGCCGCTCGCCACGACCGCAGCGAGCGCTCAATCCGCGAGACGTTGTCGCTGGCCTTCCTCGACCCGGCCCTGATCGACGCCGCTTGCGCAGGAACCTTGCCACGCGGCTATGGCGTCACACGCCTCATGGATCTCCCGCCGCGCTTCGCCGATCAATGGCGCGCCCTGGGTCTGCAGCGTCCCGCGTGACCCGCGCGGGTCGACAGACAAACCGCTCTCCTAAGCAGAGATTCTTGAGCTGTCCAACGGAACGGTCATTCTCTCGGCATTGAGCGCGTGGACGGCGTCGAGGATTTCATGATTGAGGTCTTCGACATCGGCGAAGGTCTGGTGGGCGAGGTGATGGGCCTTGAGGTCTCGCCAGACCGTTTCGATATCGTTCAGTTCGGGGGCGTATTTGGGAAGCCATTCGACGCGCAGCCAATGAGCGCGGGCCGCCAGGGCCGCGCGCGAGAGTTTGCTGGTGTGAATGGGGCCATTGTCTTCGACCAGCACGACTGGCGTGACGCAGCGCCCGGGCTTGGGGCCGAAGAGCCGGTCCAGTTGTTCGAGATGCGCGACGAAATCGCCGCTGCGCTTGGTTTTGGACGTATGGACGACAAGCTGACGGGTCTTGTAGTCGAGGGAGCCGAGCATCGCGACCTTCTTGGCTTGTCCCGGCGCAGGAACCCGCAGATCGGCGCCCGACTGCGCCCAGGCGCGGGCCAGATAGGGATGGGTCAGCGCCTCGCTCTCATCGCCGAAGAGTAGAACGATGTCGCCGGCCTCGGCCTGCTGTTTGAGAAGCTGCAAACGCAGGCCGATCCGCTCGACCTCCTCGGCGGCTTGGCGTCCTTTTAGCGTGTGTCGGGGGCGCCGCCAGCGGAACTTTTTTTTCGCAGCGCCTTGGACAATTGCGAGCGGCTGATGCTGACGCCCTCGCGCGCCTCGATCTCGGCGCGCAACCGAGGAATCGTCCAGTTGGGCCGGTCGGCGACCGGCTCCATGAGCAAGGGCGCAGCGACCCGAAGCGCCGCCGCGCTCTTCACCGGCGCTGGGCCGGGGGCGACGGTCGCTTGCAACGCCTCGACGCCGCCGCGCATGAAGTCGCTTCGCCAAAGGCGGACCGTGTCCTCGCGCACCCCGAAGGCTTGCGCGATGCGTCCGCTTGTCCAGCCTTCCAGGGTCAGCAGCACCGCTCGCGCCCGATCCGCCTCGCCGCGCTCGCGCGAATTCGCCAACAAAGCAAGCTCCGCCCGCTGCGCGCCCGTCGCCGAAAGAGGTGATTTTCCCGTCATGTCAAATCCAAAGTGCAACACGCCAAGAGAATCAGCCCGTCATCCGTTGGTCAACCCGGCAATTTCTGCTTAGGCGTAGCCGCGCCAGACTCGTGCGCGCAACAATGTGGCACACCCGGCCCGGTTAGTTGCGCGCGAGCGTGAAATCCTCGGAGCGCCACGGCAAACTTGTCGCCGAGGCATCGCCAATCCCAGCCGATTGTCGCCGTCCGCGCCGCTTCGAACCGGGCTCAGGCGTCTCGAACCGAAGTCTCTCGCGGGAATCGCCCCCGCGCCCGCGGAAACACAAAATCCGCCGCCAGAGACAGGGCCCCCAATTCGCCACTGAGCGCCGCAAATAGCCCGATGAGAGACCGACATTCGCCCCCGCCGGACCACAAGCGCGCGCAATCGCGGCGATAGACGCATAGAACTGAAAACGTAACAAAATCAACTAGTTGCTGGTGGGCCGGGAGGGACTCGAACCCCCAACCAGACCGTTATGAGCGGCCGGCTCTAACCGTTGAGCTACCGGCCCGGCCGACGCCAGGGGCCCTCGCTTTAGCCGGACGGGCGAGCGCGCGCAATGCGGGCGCAAGCCCGCTGCAGGGCGAAATCCTAAATCGTTAACGGGCGAAGAGTGCGGACCTGAATTCAGGATCGGCGCAGGCGCGCAGGCGTTTTTTTCTCAACGAGCCGCGGCTCTGGTCGGCTCTGAGCATGTTGAGAGCGACATGACGGATGACGGCGAGGTTCAGGGCGGAGTTGTCTTTTCGGGTTCTGCATCGATCTTCGTCGAAGGTCACGTCCAAGACCCAATGCACGGCGTTCTCAATGCCCCAGTGCGAATGCACCGCATTCATGACGAGGATCGGATCGGGCGGGAGAGACGTGACATAGAGACGAACCTCGCGGGTTCGCTCGCCTGTCTTCTTGTCGATTCTCACCGCCGTGATTTCGACGATGGCGCGCAGTCCCTTCCATTCGGGACAACGCTCGGCGAGCCAGGGAACTTCGCCGACACGGCAATGTCGCTCCTCGATCCTTCCGTGTCCGGCGCAGGTTCGGTTGGCGCGCTTCCAGGTCTCCATCAGGGCGGGGTCGGAGAAGGCCAACGCGACGTCGTCGCGCAAGCTCGACTGGTTGCCCTTCAGCGCCAGCACGTAGTCGGCCTTCTTCGCGACGATCTTGGCCGCAATCGCCTTCTGCGTGCCCATTGCGTCGATCGTCACGATCGCGCCTTCGAGATCGAGCATGTCCAATAAATCAGGGATCGCCGTGATTTCGTTGGACTTGCCGTCGACCGCTCTCTGGGCCAACACCAGTCCGGCTTCGGTGGCGTAGGCGGAAAGCAAATGCAGAGCGCCCGAGCCGTCCTTCGACGTCTTCGATCCGCGCAGCGTCTTGCCGTCGATAGCCACGACTTCCGGCCCGTCGGACCTATCGGCGCCCTCGCACGGGCGCGCCGCCTGCGCCCAAGCCGAGAAACATTCCGAAAGAGCCTGCTTGTCGATGAGCCGAAACACCTTGCGAAACGTTTGCGCCGTCGGAACGCCATGGGTGAAAGGCAAAAAGCGTCGCAACCATTCCAGCGCCGCCTCGCCGATCGTCTCCACTCCCTCCCAATCGTCAGCCCCGCACACGACGCCCGCAAGCGTCGCCAGCAAGATCTCGCCGAGCGGATAAGTCGTCATCCCCACAATGCGATGATCCGGAATCTTCCGAGCAAAATCCAAAAATCCGAGACCCATGGCGCGTTCCTCCCCGCGCCTCTCGAATCGATCTTGGATAACCAATCGCTAACGATTTAGGATTCCGCCCTGCGGCGCAAGCCCGCTGCGGCGGTTTTGTTTTTCTTCTCGCGAAGGACTATGCTTCCTCCGTCATGGACTTAACGACTTACGTCCTCGCTTCGCCCGACGCCGAGGGGACGGGCGTTCGCGTGCGCGCCTTCGCCGTGGCGCGCCGCCATTCCCGCCACGTTCGCGTGATGCGCCGCGCGCTGGAGGTCGCTGTCGTCGGCGGGGTCGCCGCGCTCGCGGCGCTGGCGTTCTACCGCAATCTCGGCCGCGCGCTGCGCGACGTGTCATTCGACGGAATCGGCATCGAAGGCGGGCGCATCACCATGGACCGGCCGCACCTCACCGGCATCCATCCCGGCGGCGGCGGCTACAACATCACCGCCGCCAAGGCCATGCAGGACGCGCTCCACCCGGGCGACGTCGATCTCGCGCTGATCGGCGGCCAGATCGTCACGCCCGACCGCGAGGTCAGCCGTCTTTCCGCCGATTCCGGCCATTACGAGAGCGCCGGGGAAACCCTCGACCTCTCCGGCGACGTGCAATTGCAGAATTCACGCTATGAGATCTTCTTGCGAAGCGTCCACATCGAGTTCAAGCAGGGCGAATATGTATCGAAGGAGCCGGTCAAGGTTCGCATCCTCCCGGACACGACGATAACCGCCGATTCATTCGTGGTGAAGGATAGCGGCGCCCAGGCGACCTTCGAGGGCCGCGTGCGCACCCTCATCAACGGCAAGGACTCCGTCCTCGAAGGCGCCACGCCATGAGGCGCGCCGCGCTTCTCGCGCTCGCGCTCGGCCTCGGCGTCGGCCCCGCCGCCGCAGCGACCAAGGGCGGCCAACCGGTTTCGATCCTGCCGGGCGGCGACGCCAAATCGCCGATTTCGATCGAGGCCGACAAGCTCGACTATTTCGAGAAGGAGGGAAAGGCCGTCTACGACGGCCATGTCGTCGTCGAGCAGGGCGACACAAAGCTGACCTGCTCGAGGCTCACCATTTTGATGGAGACGTCGCATGCGGCGGCCAAGCCGGGCGCCGCGCAGGCCGGCGCGGACGCTTCGAGCCGGCTCAGGCATATGGACTGCGCGGGGCCGGTGACCGTGCGCTCCAAGACCCAGACGGCCACCGCCGACAACGGCAGCTACGACAAGATCCGCAACGACGTCGTGCTCAGCGGCCATGTCGTGCTGACCGACGGCCGCAACGTCACCAAGGGCGACCGGCTGGTCTACGACCTCAATACCGGCCAGGCGGCGGTCCAGGGGGGAGCTCGCGCGTACAGGGCCTGTTCCTGCCCGGCGGCGACGAGCCGACCGGCGCCGCCAAAAAGAAATAGGTCCATGTCGTCGCGCTACGCCCGCGCCATTTCTATGGCCGGCTTTCGCGCCCGCGCAGGCGGCGCCCGCATGACCGACCTCGCCGCGCGTCCCCAGGTCGCCGAAGAGGCGCTTGAGGGCGAGCCCTCCGCGCTGGGGACGCTCGCCGTCTATAATCTCGGCAAGCGCTACGGCCAGCGCGCAGTGGTGCAGGACGTGTCGCTGGTGGTGCGCCAGGGAGAGGCGGTCGGGCTGCTCGGCCCCAACGGCGCCGGCAAGACGACCGTCTTCTACATGATCACGGGCCTCGTGAAACCCGACAAGGGCGTCATCGCGCTCGACGGCAACGACGTCACCGGCTTGCCGATGTATCAGCGCGCGCGGCTCGGCGTCGGCTATCTCCCGCAGGAAGCCTCGATCTTCCGCGGCCTCAACGTCGAGGACAACATCCGCGCCGTGCTCGAGGTCAACGAGCGCGACCGCGCGCGGCGCGAGCAGCGGCTCGAACAGCTCCTGGAGGAATTCGACATCGCGCGGCTGCGCAAATCGCCGTCGATTGCGCTTTCCGGCGGCGAGCGGCGGCGCTGCGAGATAGCCCGGGCGCTCGCCGCAAGGCCGGCCTTCATCCTGCTCGACGAGCCCTTCGCGGGCATCGACCCGATCGCCGTCGGCGACATCCAGGATCTCGTGCGCCATTTGAAGCAGCGCGGCATCGGCGTGCTCATCACCGACCACAATGTGCGCGAGACGCTCGGGCTGATCGACCGCGCCTATATCATCCACAGCGGCTCGGTGCTGACGCAAGGCGCGCCGGAGGAGATCATCGCCCATCCGGACGCGCGCCGGCTCTATCTCGGCGAGAGTTTCAGGATGTGACTATTCGTCCTCGCCGAACCGGTCCGCCACCAGGGCCGCGAGCGCATCGAGCGCCTCGCGCGCCTGACGGCCCCGCGCCGAAACGACGATCGTGGAGCCGAGGCCGGCGCCGAGGGTCAAAATTCCCATGATCGAGTCGCCGCCGACCGTCTCGCCGCATCGCGTCACGCTGATCTTGGCGTCGTACCTGTCGACGCATTGCACGAATTTCGCGGTGGCGCGGGCGTGAAGGCCCTTGCGATTGACGATTTTGAGCTCGCGCGCCTCGGTTCCCGGCAATTCCGGCGGCGGGGGACAGGGTCGGCCGTCCTCGTCGAGCTCTTCAATCATTTGGCGGTCAAAACCTTGCTCGCCACGGTAATGTACTTGCGCCCGGCGTCGCGCGCCTCGATCACCGCCTGATCGAGATCGGCGGTGTCCCTGAGCGTGGCGAGCTTGATGAGCATCGGCAGATTTATGCCGCAAATCACCTCGATGCGCCCGCCTTCCATCGCCGAAATCGCGAGATTGGAGGGCGTGCCGCCGAACATGTCGGTCAACAGCACGACGCCGCTGCCGTCCTGCACGCGCTGCGCGGCCTCCAAAATGTCGGCGCGGCGCTGCTCCATGTCGTCCTCCGGGCCGATCGCGATGGTCTCGAACTGCGATTGCGGCCCCACCACATGCTCCAGCGCGGCGCGAAAGCCCTGCGCGAGCTGCCCGTGGGTCACCAACACCATGCCTATCATCAACGCTTCACCAAGGGTGGCCCACCGCGCCCATCGACTTTTTCCGCCGTCGCCGACGCGAGGGGCGCATTTTTGTGCGCTGCGGCGCAATGATCAAGTGAAAAGCGCGTCGTCGTTAACGTTTTTTCGCCACTTGGACCCGTCTATCCTGCGAAGCGCGGCAATCACGGCGGACGCGCCGTCGTCGAGCCCGGGCGAAAGATCTATGCGAAGTCTTGGCAGAACGATTCCGCAAAGGGCTTCATAGCGATCGGCCGCCTCCGGCATTCGGGGCGGAGGCGCCCCGCGCTCGCCGAGATCGACGACAAGCCGGATGACCGCGCGCGGCTCGTAAGGCGTCTCGACCAGGCCCTCGCAGCGGCGCTCGCACAGGCCCGCCAGTTCGGGGCGCCCGCGCGCCACGAGCCGCCCGTTGACGGCTTCGAGCCAGACGCGATCGTCGGCGACGAGCGCGGCGAAGCCGCCTTCGCGCCGCACCCGATCGATGAGCGAGAGCGCCATCAGGCTCTTGCCGGCGCCCGAGGCGCCGCGCAGCAGCACGCCGCGCTCGCCCGCCAGCACGGCGGTGGCGTGGATCGCGCCGCTCATGGGCAAGCGGGCAGGTTGACGACGAAGCGGGCGCCGGCGCCGTGGCGGGGCGCGCCGTCCTCGTCCTGCGTCGGGGCGCCCGGCGGCAGCGGCCGGTTCTCCGCCCACAGCCGGCCGGAATGCGCCTGGACGATCTGGCGGGAGATGGAGAGGCCGAGGCCCGAATTCTCGCCGAAGCCCTCGCTGGGCCGGTCGGTGTAGAACCGCTCGAAAATGCGCTCCAGCGCGTGGTCGGGGATGCCCGGCCCGTCGTCCTCGACGACGATCTCCACCCGGTCGCCCTCCTCGCTGACGCGATGCAGGGTGACCCGCACTTCGCCGCCGGGCTCTGGAGAACGAACAGCCGTTGTCGACGAGATTGGTCACTACCTGCGCCAGCCGCGAATCGTGCCCCAGGACGAAATAATTGGGACGCGCGCCATCCGCGCTCGGCTCGATCCTCAGTTTCAGCGCCACGCCCCGGCTGCGCGGACTGTCGGCGAGCATGGCGACGACGGCGCGCACGAGCTGGGCGACGTCCACCGGCGCCGAATCGACGCGCGCCATCTCCGCGTCGAGGCGCGAGGCGTCGGAAATGTCGCTGATGAGCCGGTCGAGCCGGCGCACGTCGTGCTGCATGATCTCCATGAGCCTGAGGCGCGAGGGTTCGCTCTTGACGCGCGGCAGCGTCTCGACGGCGCTGCGCAGCGAGGTCAGCGGGTTCTTCAGCTCGTGCGCGACGTCGGCGGCGAAGCTCTCGATGGCGTCGATGCGGCTGTAGAGCGCCTGCGTCATTTCGCCGAGCGCGCGCGAGAGATGGCCGATCTCGTCGCTGCGCTCGGTGAAATCGGGGATCTGCTGGCGCGACCTGATGCCGCGCCGCACCCGCTCGGCGGCGTCGGCGAGCTTGCGCACCGGCTCGCCGATGGTGTTGGCGAGCAACAGCGACAGCACCAGCATGACGCCGGCGATCACCAGGAAGAAGCGCAACAGCCCCCAGCGTTCGCTGGCGATCACCTTGTCGATGTCGCCGCCGCGGGTCGAAAGCACCAAAGCGCCGCGCACGGCGGCGCCGCGCTGGATCGGCACGCCGACCGAGACGATCGTCTCGCCGGTGGCGTTGACGCGGGTCATCGCCCAAGCCTTGCCGTGCAGCGCCCGCGCGACCTCGGGCAGCGCCATGCCGTCGGTCGACCAGCGGTAATTCGGCTGCAAGGTCTCCTCGCCGCGGAAGGCGCCGCGCACGGAAACCCACAGCCGTTCGAGGAAAGTCGTGTCCTCGTTGGCGGCGTCGGCGGCCTCGATGCGGGCGTTTCGCGGGCTCAGCGTCTGCGAATCGAGCAGCATCTGCCCCGTCGAATCGAAGATGCGCGCGCGTGTGTGGGTCGGCGTGACGAGGCGGTGCAGCACCGGTCCGATGCGCTCGGGATTGATCGAGAACACCAGCGAATCGTCCTCGCGCGCCGGCGAGGAGTCGCCGGGCGCGAAATCGAGCAGCTTGTCGGGATCGACGAGCAGCGAATCGGTGTCCACCGCGGCGGAGGCCGCGATCGCTGCGGCGATGATGTCGGCCTGGGTCGTCAGGCTCTGCGTGCGCGCCTGGATGATGTCGGCGCGGAAATGGTTCAGCAGCAGGAATCCGGCCACCAACGCGGCCAGCCCGCCGAGGTTCAGCGAGACGATGCGCCGCGTCAGCGATGAGGAGACGTTCGACTCCAGCATCCGGCGCAGCCGCCACAGCCGCAGGCGCAGGCGCGACTTGCGCCATCGCGTCGCGGCCGGGGTTTGGGCGGCTTGCGCCGTGCGGAATTCGACGCCCATCGCGACTGGCCGCCGCCGTTTAAGCCTCGCGGAATCGATAGCCGACTCCGTACAGGGTCTCGATCATCTCGAAGTCCGGCTCCACGACCTTGAACTTCTTGCGCAGCCGCTTGATGTGGCTGTCGATGGTGCGGTCGTCGACATAGACCTGATCGTCATAGGCCGCGTCCATCAGCGCGTTGCGGCTCTTGACCACGCCGGGGCGCGTCGCCAGCGCCTGCAGGATGAGGAATTCGGTGACGGTCAGCGTCACCGGCGTGCCGTCCCAGGTGCAGGTGTGGCGCTCCGGGTCCATCTTGAGGCGGCCGCGTTCGAGGATCTTGGCCTCGGTCTCCTTCTGAGCGGCGGCGTCCTTGGGGTTGGCGCGGCGCAGGATCGTCTTGACGCGCTCGACCAGCAGGCGCTGCGAGAACGGTTTGCGGATGAAATCGTCGGCGCCCATCTTGAGGCCGAACAACTCGTCGATCTCCTCGTCCTTGGAGGTGAGGAAGATGACGGGCAGGTCGGATTTCTGGCGCAAGCGCCGCAGAAGCTCCATGCCGTCCATGCGCGGCATCTTGATGTCGAAGATGGCGAGATCCGGCGGGTTGGCCTTCAACCCGTCGAGCGCGCTCGCCCCGTCGGTATAGGTCTGCACGCGGAAGCCCTCGGCCTCCATGGACAGGGAGACGGACGTAAGGATGTTGCGATCGTCGTCGACCAGCGCAATTGTCGGCATGAGATTTCCACTCGCAAAACGCCCCTGAATTCCGGGGGCCCCAGGGCCGGCGCGCGTCATTTCCCGGCTTCGAGGCCGAAATTTGACGATTTCACGGACGCTCTCTTCCAGTCCGCGGATCGAGGCGATTTCGCCTGCCCTCCTGACAGAAAATAGACGTATTCCCCAGATTTTCAACGATTGGCCCGAATTTAGTCCCTAAGGAGAGGCCGAATTGGACGAACGAACCGCCACCGAGGCCGCCGCAAGGCGCGACGGCAAGCGTCTGATGCGCATGGCGCGGACGGGCGCGCTGGCGACGCTCGACGGGGCGCAAGCCGCTGACAACGCTCGTGGGCGTGGCGAGCGACTGGGACGGCGCGCCGCTGTTCCTGATGTCGGAGCTCGCTCGCCACACGAAGAATCTCGGCGCCAACGCCAGCGTCTCCCTCCTGCTGACGAGCGGGGACGGCGGCGGCGGCGATCCGCTCAATCACCCGCGGATCACGCTCAGCGGCGTCGTGCGCCCGCGCGAGGGCGAGGACGGCCGCGCCCGCTACGTGCAGCGCAACCCCAAGGCGAAGCTCTACGCCAATTTCGCGGATTTCTCGATGCGAAGGCTCGACGTCGAGACCGTGCATTTCAACGGCGGCTTCGGCCGCGCCGACGCCCTGACGCCTGAGGACCTGCTGACGCCCGGCGATCCCTCGGCGCTGCGGGCGGCCGAGCCGGCGCTGCTCGCGCAGGCGGCGGCGCTCGGCGACGCCGCGCTTGCGAAGCTCGCCGGACATGAAGGCTCGCGTCGGGCCTGGCGGCCGGTCGGGCTCGACGCCGAAGGGCTCGACCTCGGCGCCGGCGGCCTGGTCGCGCGCGCGGATTTCGACGCGCCGGCGTTCGAGCCGCAGGCGTGGCGGGCCGCGCTCGAGCGGCTCATCGGATGAAGACTGTGGGCAATTTGCGGCCAAACGCTTGGCGGGCCGCCGGTTTCGTGGTCAATGGACCTTTTCCCCGGGTAGATTCCTGGCCTGCTCCGTGCGCTTCTCCATCGTCACCTGGAACATCAATTCGGTCCGCCTGCGCATCGACGCCGTCGCCCGCTTCCTCAAGGAGCAGAAGCCGGACGTGCTTTGCCTGCAGGAGACGAAATGCCCTGACGCGAATTTCCCCGCACGCCGCGTTCAGGGAGCTCGGCTACGAGCACATCGCGATCAACGGGCAGAAGGGCTATCACGGCGTCGCCATCGTCTCGCGCCATCCGTTCGCCGACGTCGACCGCCCGGGATTTCTGCGAGAAGGGCGACAGCCGCCATATCGCGGCGACGCTGGACGGCGCAGCTCGGCGGGCTCGAGATCCACAATTTCTACGTGCCCGCCGGCGGCGACGAGCCGGACCGCGCCGTCAACCCGAAATTCGCCCACAAGCTCGATTTCGTCGACGAGATGGGCGCCTGGTTCGAGCGCGAGCCGAAGGCGGCGGGCAAGGCGATCCTCGTCGGCGACCTCAATATCGCGCCGCTGGAGCATGACGTCTGGAGCCACAAGGCGCTGCTCGACGTCGTCAGCCACACCCCCATCGAGGTGGAGAAATTCGCGCGCGCGCAGGCCGCCGGGCCGCTGGTACGACGCGCTGCGCCATTTCGTGCCGCACGACCAGAAGCTCTACACGTGGTGGAGCTACCGCTCGCCGGACTGGAGCGCCGCCGACAAGGGGCGGCGGCTCGATCATGTCTGGGTCAGCCCGCCGCTGGCCGGATTCCGTGCAGGCGATGCAGGTGTTCCGCGACGCGCGCGGCTGGCAGCGGCCCCTCCGACCACGCGCCGGTGAAGGTGGAGACTGAAGCTCTAAGCGGCCTTGCGCTCGAGCGCGCCGACCGTCTCGCGCACGGCCTCGGCAAGTCTCCTCGGCCTCCTCAGCCGCGGCCGCGCCGGCGCGGCGGATGAGGCCCATGCGGGTCAGCGGCAGCGGCGGCATGCCCTCGGCGGCGCCGAGCGTGCGCAGGCCGTCGACCACCAGCCCCTGCGGCAGCACCGTCGCCGCCAGCCCCGCCCGCACCACCGCGCCGATGGCGCTGTAGTTGCGCGAGACGAACAGGCTGCGCACGCGGTCGCGGCTGCCCTCCAGCGCCTCGTCGGCGACGCGGCGCCAGATGCAGGAGGGACTGCCGAGCGCCAGCGGCAGCGCCTCGCCCGCCGGCGCCTTGAACTTGGCCGACACCACCCAGACCAGGGGCTCCTCGCGGATCAGCTCGAAGCCTTCGAGGCCGGGAAAATCGGTGACGAGCGCCAGATCGAGCGCGCCGGCGCGCACGAGGCCGGAAAGCTCGATCGAGTTCTCGCAGGCGACGGCGATCTCCACCAGCGGATGCCGGTGGTTGAAGCGTTGCAGGATGTCGGAGAGGAACGTCTCGGCGTAATCGTCGGGCACGCCGAAGCGCACCGTCCCGCGCAGGCCCTTGCGCGACAGCGCGGCGATGGCGCCGGCCTCCTCGCGCAGGATGCGCCTTGCGTATTCGACGAGCTGCTCGCCCTCGGCGGTGAGCCGCGTCCCCCTGCCCTGCTTGACGAACAAGGCGCAGCCGAGCTGCTCCTCCAGCCGGCGGATGTGCATGGAGACCGCCGATTGCGTCTTGTGCACGCGCTCGGCGGCGCGGGTGAACGAGCCCTCGTCGACGATGGCGAGGAAGGAGCGGAGCTGGTCGGTGTCGAGCATGGGACCGATCGCGATTTCGAATGGCTCACTCTAGAAACATTCGTTGGACCGATCAATAGTCCGATCCCATATTGGCGTCATTCGATCGCTTCCGATCGAACGCTCGGGAATAATCCTATGTCCACGATCACGATGACATCAGCCACGCCCGCGTCGGGTTCGCTCGGCAAAGTGTTCGCGTGGGTTGCGGCCGCCTGGGCCGCCCGCCGCGCCCACGCCGCCTTCGCCGGCATGAGCGAGCGCGAATTCCAGGACATCGGCTGGGGCCAGCCGGACCGCTACTCGCACAGCCTCGGCGTCCCGGAGACGCCGCAGGAGCGCCGCGCCAGGGCGACGGCCGTGGCCGCCTGGCACGGCAGGAAGGCGGCTTGAGGGCGGCGGCGAGGTCAGTCCCGAACGTAGGGATTTCAAGCCATTAAGTGCGAAAATGTGTCCCCTTCAGCGCCGGCCGCAGGGCCGGCGTTTTGCGTTTGAGAGGCGAACGCGGATCGGTGCGGGGACGGCGTAGCCCTTGCGGATCGAGGGACGGCGATTTCGGGTCATGGCGGGCTTTGTGACAAAGGAAATCAACGTAGCATATTTTCTGATTTTCGGATATTTTGTCTGCAAAGACTTTCATCTATCTCATTGATTTTGTTAGTACTTTCATAATGTCTTGGAAATAGCTTTTCCCGAGATTTCCGCGCCTCGCGCGGTTCAGCCCCGGGCGCTTCTCTTGTAGCTAGGCGAGTAGGCGGACCATAGAATGCAGCGTCACCGTAACTTGGACTTGGGGGATCATAGAATGCAGCGTCACCGTAACCTCCGCCCCGCGCGGCGGCGCCAACGTAAATCTGGTCAGGCAAACATCGAGAGCTTTCCGAAATGTTCGGCCAGGAGGTAGTAGACCGTCACCCTGTTCTTCGTGCGGTCACTGTGCATCTTGGCCGCGATCGCAGTGATCGCTTGATCGAGTTCAGTGTCGGAGCCCGTCAAACCGAGCTTCTTTTTCAGGAATTCTCCCGCACGCGCGCGACTTCCTCCTTGTCGGTGAAGGACACCAACAGAAGAATTCTCCTTTGCAGGGCGATGCCGCAGTACCGCGTAATCCCCGCAATCGCATTTTCGTCCGCATCGCTCGCGTATTTCTTGACGTCGGCAGCCCAGTCCTGAGCCATGACCCTAACCCTTTCGTCAGCCCATTCTTCGCGGCGCTTTCGATTAGTAGGTTAGCAAATCATTGCCATCCCGCATTTGCGCCAAGTCAATCGCCCAAACATCATCAGAAATGGCGCGGCCCTCAGCCATCCCCTCATTTCAGACAAGGCCGAAGGCTCGGGTGAACAGGGCTGTCTTGGCTAGTCTAGCAATTCCGTGCATTTATCGGCTGCAAGCCTGGTGCTTCGCGCTTCTGCATGGGGCCGAGGGGTTAAAAAGCGCACTGTCACCGTAACGGTCACCGTAGCGTCAGCCCGGGGAACGCCCAAGATCGTTGTGACGTTAACGTTGCTTCTCACTTGGTCTCGCCATTGGCTCGGCTCCAATAGACAAAGTCCACGCTCCGCGGCCAGTTACTACGCCTTCGCCAACTATTTCTAGAACGGCAACACCGGCGACCATATTCGGATCGTTATAATCTACGGATAAAATCTTAAGCCGTGTCGTCGGAAAAATTACAAGACATGCGCCACCATAAGTCACCATCATCGCTACCGTTTTCGTTTTCTCCCCTTTATTAACGTGCGCGATTAATTCCGCTAAGTCATCCCGATCAAGACAAGCCACCGTTGGGGTCTTAAAATGTATAATCATTTCTGGCTTAAATAACGTAGCGTGTTGAGACGTAACGTCAGCTACGGCTGGAGTTGGCAGACAAACACAAGCAACTGCCAAACTAAGTGAATAGTTCATCACAATATTCATTGTATAATCCTGGCATTATCGTTGGCGTTTTATAAGATTCAAGGTCTTTAACACAAACACTGCCGTCCGCATCAAAATCGTTTTCAGCTATTTTCCGCGCAACCGCCTTAGAAATTGCGTCTTCGTATTTGTCAAACAAAGCGCGAAGCTCGCGTTTGTTGGCGGCCGAAGCACCTTCACGGTCGACCAATGCCTCGCGCGAGATGTGACAATTAATTGATTCTCCGTTGCTAATATACGTGAAGGTAATTCGTCCGATGTGCTCAGCTATCGCCGAAACAAACGATCTCATAATGCAAACTCCTCGAAAAAACATCGCCTAACCTCAAGGAGGCAGTCGCTAAATCGCCGACGCGCTGACATCGTAGCAGCGCGCCTCGGTCTTTCGATTACGATGACCGTGCATTCTACTGGTCCGTAACTGCCTGCTACTAATATTGCCTGTCCCCACGTCGATGGCTCGAGACGAGGTTAGGTGCCTCCCCCGCCGCCACCTCACCCCCCAATATTGAAACTCGCCAGCGCCGCCATATTGACGATGTCGCTGTCCTTGGCCCCGAGCCCCACCATCTGCACCGGCTTCTCCAGCCCGACGATCAGCGGGCCGATCACCGTCGCGCCGCCGAGCTCCTGCAACATGCGGGTCGAGATCGAGGCGGAGTGGAAGGCCGGCATGACCAGCACATTGGCGGTGTCCGACAGACGGCAGAACGGATAGGACGCCATCAATTCGCGGTTCAGCGCGACGTCGGCGGCCATTTCGCCGTCGTATTCGAAATCGACGCGCCTGGAATCGAGAATGCGCACCGCCTCCTGCACGCGCAGGGAGCGTTCGCCCGGGGGATGGCCGAAGTTGGAGAACGCCAGCATCGCCACGCGCGGCTCGTAGCCGAGCCGCCGCGCCACGCCCGCCGCCTCGATGGCGATGTGCGGCGAGATCCTCGGCGTCAGGCATCTCGGTGATCGCGGTGTCGGCGACGACGATGGGCCGCCCGCGCGCCAGCACCAGCGACACGCCGATGACGCGATGGCCGGGCTTGTCGTCGATGACGCGGCGCACTTCCTCCAGCGCGATGGAGAAATTGCGGGTGACGCCGGTCACCATCGCGTCGGCGTCGCCGCGCGCCACCATGGCGGCGGCGAAATAATTGCGATCCTGGTTGATCATGCGCTGGCAGTCGCGGAACAGATAGCCGCGCCGCTGCAGCCGCTCGTAGAGGAATTGCGCATAGACGGAGTTGCGGTGCGAGAGCCGCGCATTGTGGATCTCGATGCCCTTCTCGGCGAGATCGAAGCCCGCTGAGCTCGGCGACCGCGCGCACGCGGTCCTCGCGCCCGACGAGAATGGCGGTGCCGAGGCCTTGGGCGACGAAGGAATAGGCGGCGCGGATGACCTGCTCTCCTCGCCCTCGGCGAACACGACGCGCTTGGGCATGCGCCGCACGCGCTCGTGCACGCGCTGCATGACGCCGGCGATCGGATCGCGCCGCGCCGAGAGCTGCGCCTTGTAGGCGTTCATGTCGACGATCGGCCGGCGCGCCACGCCCGACTCCATCGCCGCCTTGGCCACCGCCATGGGCACGACATGGATGAGGCGCGGATCGAACGGCGCCGGGATGATGTAGTCGCGCCCGAAGCGCGGCCGCGCGCCGCGATAGGCGACCGCCACCTCGTCGGGCACGTCCTCGCGCGCGAGCTCCGCCAGCGCGTGCGCGGCGGCGATCTTCATCTCCATGTTGATCGTCTTGGCGCGCACGTCGAGCGCGCCGCGGAAGATGTAGGGAAAGCCCAGCACGTTGTTGACCTGGTTCGGATAGTCCGAGCGGCCGGTCGCCATGATGACGTCCTCGCGCACCTCCTGCGCTTCCTCGGGCGTGATCTCCGGGTCGGGGTTGGCCATGGCGAAGATGATCGGATTGGGCGCCATGGACTTGACCATCTCGGCCGTCAGCGCGCCCTTGGCGGAGAGGCCGAAGACGATGTCGGCGCCCTCCATCGCGTCGGCGAGCGTGCGCGCCGGGGTGTCGACGGCGTGCGCCGATTTCCACTGGTTCATGCCCTCGACGCGGCCGCGATAGACGACGCCCTTGGTGTCGCAGAGGATGACGTTCTCCGGCGCGAAGCCCATCGCCTTGATGAGGTCGAGGCAGGCGATGCCGGCCGCGCCCGCGCCGTTGCAGACGAGGCGGGTCTGCTTGATGTCGCGGTCGGTCAGTCGCATGGCGTTGATCATGCCGGCGGCGGCGATGATGGCGGTGCCGTGCTGGTCGTCGTGGAAGACGGGAATGTCCATCAGCTCGCGCAGGCGCTCCTCGATGATGAAGCACTCCGGCGCCTTGATGTCCTCGAGATTGATGCCGCCGAACGAGGGGCCGAGGAATTTGACCGCGTTGATGAATTCCTCGGGGTCTTCGGTGTCGACCTCGAGGTCGATGGAATCGACGTCGGCGAAGCGCTTGAACAGCACCGCCTTGCCCTCCATCACCGGCTTGGAGGCGAGCGCGCCGAGATTGCCGAGGCCGAGAATCGCCGTGCCGTTGGAGATGACGGCGACCATGTTGCCGCGCGAAGTGTAGTCATAGGCCGTCGAGGGGTCGGCGGCGATGGCCTTCACGGGCACGGCGACGCCCGGGGAATAGGCGAGCGACAGATCGCGCTGCGTCGCCATCGGCTTGGTGGCGACGATCTCCAGCTTGCCCGGCCGGCCGCGGGAGTGGAATTGCAGCGCGTCCTGATCGGTGATCGAAGGGCGCGCCGCGCCGGGAATTTTCACCATAATGTCGCCCTCCGCCGTGGCGCGGGCGCGTGGAATTGCGAGCCGTCCCGCCGCTTCCTCCCCGCGCCTGTCGGCGCCTTCGGCGGTTCTAATGCATGCGCGGGTTTTGGCAAATGGCGCGGCGGCGGCGTCTAGGCGTTCCCCCGCCCCATGACCAGCGCGGCGATGGCGTCGGCGGTCGCGGCGGCGAGCGTCCAGCCGAGATGGCCGTGGCCGGTGTTGTAGAACACGCGGGGATTGCGGCCGCGCCCGACGCGCGGCAGCATGTTGGGCATCATCGGACGAAGCCCCGTCCACGGCACCGACTGGCGCGTGCTGATGCCCGGAAAATGCGCGCGGCACCAGTTGATGAGCGGGTCGATGCGCTCGGCGCGAATGTCGCGGTTGTAGCCGTTGAACTCCGCCGTCCCCGCGATGCGCAATCGGTTGCGGCCGAGCCGGGCGCTGACGATCTTGGAGGATTCGTCGAGCAGGCTCACCCAGGGCGCCAGCGCCTCGCTCGCCTGCGGCAGGGTGATGGTGATGGAATAGCCCTTGACGGGATAGATATTGACGCGGTCGCCGAGCATGCGGGCGAGCCCCCGCGACATCACGCCGCCGCAGACGACGATGCGGTCGAACAGATGCACCTCCGTCGGCGGCGCGACCTTTTCGAGGCTCGGCTCGGTCGACTGGCTGATGACGGTGACGCCGTTCCCGCTCGCGGTGACGGACAGCACCTCGTCGGAAAGCCGCATCTCGACGCCGAGCCGCTCGCACGCGCGGGCAAGCCCGAGAGTAAATTTGTGAATGTCGCCGGTGGAGTCGCTCGGCGTGAAATAGCCGCCGTAATAGGTTCCCTTCAGCGACGGCTCCAGCGCCTTCATCTCCTCGGACGTCACTGCCCGGCGCTCCAGCCCGCCCTTGGCGAGCAGCCTGGAGACCTTCGCCGCCGCCTCGAAATCGTGCTTCTTCTCGTAGAAATGCAGAATGCCGCGATCCTCGCGGTCGAAGTCGATGTTCTCGGCGGAAGCGATCTCGGCGAGCCGCGCCCGCGCCTCCAACGCGAGGCGCACGGTCGTCACCGTGTTCTGCTCATAATAGGGGATATTGGCGACGAAGGCCGCCATCCAGGAGATCTTGTGCCAGGTCGGCATGGGATTGACGAGCAGCGGCGCGCCCGGCGTCGTCATCCATTTGATCCCCTTCCAGACGGTCGCCCAGGAGTTCCACACCTCGGCGTTGCAGACGGAGATCTGGCCGCCGTTGGCGAAGGAGGTCTCCATCGCGGCGTAGGGGTGGCGGTCGAAGATCGTCACCTTCGCGCCGCGCCTGGCCAGATCGTAGGCGGTGGTGATGCCGGTGATGCCGGCGCCGACCACGGCGACGCGCGGCGCATCCGATTGCGACAAGGCTCAGCTCCTCGCCTGCGTGTGAGAACCCGCCTCCTCTCTCACGCGGCCGCGCTTTTGTCACCTCGCGCCGGTAGATCGGCGGGCGCAAGCGGCGGCTTGCCGAGGATCATGTCGGCCGCCTTCTCCGCCACCATGATCGTCGGCGCATTGGTGTTGCAGGAGGGCACGAAGGGCATCACCGAGGCGTCGACCACGCGCAGGCCCTCGATTCCGCGCAGCCTGAGGTCCGGCGTCGTCACGGCGTCCGGCCCGCTCCCCATGGCGCAGGTCCCGGCGGGGTGATGGTCGGTCTTGGCGGAGCGAAAGGCGTATTCGGCGAGTTGCTCGTCCGAGGTCAGCCCGTCGCCGGGCAGGCGCTCGGCGAGGATGAAGGGCCTCAGCGCGGGCTGGCGCAGGATCTCGCGCGCGACCCTGAGCCCCTGGATCGCGCAGGCGCGGTCGTAGGGATCGGCCCAATAATTGGGATCGATCAGCGGCGCGGCCTTGGGATCGGCGCTCGCCAGACGCACGGTCCCGCGCGAGCGCGGGCGCAGGAAGGCCGAGTTGAGCGTGACGCCGGGGTTCTTCATCTGCGCCACGCCCGCCTCGATGCCGGAGCCGAGGCCGAGATGGAACTGGATGTCGGGCGAGCGCGCTTGTTTGTCGGCGTACCAGAAGCCGCCGGTCTCGAACAGGGTCGAGGTCACCGGCCCGGTCTTGAACAGCAGATATTGCAGACCCGCCCAGACGGTGCGATGCGGCTGGGCGACGCGGTCATAAGTGTGGTCGCCGGTGCATTCGCAGATCGCGTAGAGATCGAGATGGTCCTGCAAGTTGCTCCCGACGCCCGGCAGATCGTGGACGACCGCGACGCCGGCCTTGCGCAGCGCCTCCGCCGGCCCGATTCCGGAGAGCTGCAACAGCCGCGGCGAGCCGATGGCGCCGCAGGAGACAATGACCTCGCGCTCCGCCCTGATCGTCTCGACGCCCGAAGCCCCGGCGACTTTCACGCCGACGGCGCGGCCGGCTTCGATCTCGATCTTCAGCGTCTGCGCATCGAGCCTGACCGTCAGATTGGCGCGGCCCATCGCGGGTTTCAGGAAGGCGCTGGCGGCCGACGAACGCTCGGCGTTGCGGGTGGAGAGCTGATAATGCCCCATGCCCTCCTGCACGGCGCCGTTGAAATCGAAGTTGAAGGGGATGCCCGCCTCCTGCGCGGCGCGGATGAAGGCATGGCTGATCGGCGGCGGATTGACGGGATAGGAGACGCCGAGCGGCCCGCCGTAGCTGTGATAGGCGTCAACCAGACGCTGGTTGTCCTCGCTGCGCTTGAAATAGGGCAGCACTTCCTTGTAGCTCCAGCCGGCGCAGCCCGCCTCGCTCACCCATGCGTCATAATCCCTGGCGTTGCCTCTCGTGTAGAGCTGCGCGTTGATCGAGGAGCCGCCGCCGATCACCTTGGCCTGCGTGTACCAGATGACGCGGCCGCCGAGATGCTGCTGCGGCGTGGTGCTCCAGCCCCAGCTCGCCACGCCCTTGGTCATCTTGGCGAAGCCGGCGGGCATGCGGAACAGCATGCCGTCGGCGCTCCCGCCGGCCTCCAGCAGCAGCACTTTGATGGAAGGGTCTTCGCTCAGGCGGCTCGCGAGCGCGGAGCCCGCCGAACCGCCGCCGACGATGATGTAATCATAGGACATGGGTTGCGTTCCCGGCGTTCAGAGATCGTGTCGGGTTATGTGATCGGCGACGCGCAGGGCCTGCGCGGACCCGGCCTCGCCAAGCCGCCGACGCCCATTCCGGCATGCGATTCCTTGGTTGACGCGCGCCTCAGAGGCGGCGCGTCGTCTGCGGATCAAACAACAGCGCCTTGTCGAGATTCAAGGCGAAGGCGTGGCTCTGGCCGACGCGCAGGTCGGCGTCGGCGCGCATGCGCGCGGTCATTTCCTTGCCGCCGACATGGATGACGACGAAAGTGTCGGCGCCCGCGGGCTCGACGATCTCCACCGGCGCGTCGAAGCGCACGACGGACTTGGCGTTGCGGTCGAGGCTGTCGCTGTCGTTGACCGCCTCGGGGCGGATGCCGAACACGACCTTGGCGCCCTCGCGCAGATTGGCGGGGTCGGCGCTCGGCGGCGCCGGCACGACGATCGGCGTCTGGCCCTTGCGGTCGAGCAGCACGCAGGGCTTGCCTTCGTCGCGGCCGATCGCGCCCTCCAGCAGATTCATCGCCGGCGAGCCCATGAAATCGGCGACGAACAGATTGGCGGGCTGGTTGTAGATCTCGGCCGGCGTGCCGACCTGCTGCAGCTCGCCGTCCTTCAGCACGGCGATCTTGGTCGCCAGCGTCATCGCCTCGATCTGATCGTGCGTGACATAGACGATGGTCGCCCCCGTGCTTCTGATGCAGCCGCTTGATCTCGATGCGCATGTCGACGCGCAGCTTGGCGTCGAGATTGGAGAGCGGCTCGTCGAACAGGAAGATGCTGCGGCTCGCGCACCAGCGCGCGGCCCATCGCGACGCGCTGGCGCTGGCCGCCGGAAAGCTGGCTCGGCCGGCGCTTCAGCAGATGCTCGATCTGCAGCGTCTTCGCGACCGCCGCCACCGCCTTCGTCGCGCTCCGCCTTGGGCACGCCGCGCATCTCCATGCCGAAGGCGATGTTCTCGGCCACCGACATGTTGGGATAGAGCGCATAGGACTGGAACACCATCGCGATGTCGCGCTTGCGAGGGATGCAGATCGTTGACGACGCGCCCGCCGATGCGCGATCTCGCCGGAGGTGATCGACTCCAGCCCGGCGATGGTGTTGAGCAGCGTCGACTTGCCGCAGCCCGAGGGGCCGACCAGCACGAGGAAGCCGCCCTTCTCCAGCGAAAGGTCGATGCCCTTGAGAATCTCCAGGGCGCCGAAGCGCTTGCGCAAGCCGCTGATCTCCAGAGTGGCCATCTGATCATCCTTTCACCGCGCCGGCCATCAGGCCGCGCACGAAATAGCGGCCGGCGACGATGTAGACGAACAGGGTCGGCGCCGCGGCGATGATCGCCGCCGCCATGTTGACGTTGTATTCGATGACGCCGGTCGAGGTGTTGACGATGTTGTTGAGCGCCACCGTCATCGGCGATGGATTCGCCGGCCGCGATAGGTCGCGCCGAACAGGAAGTCGTTCCAGATGTTGGTGAACTGGTAGATCACGGTGACGATGAAGATCGGCGTCGAGTTCGGCAGCAGGATGCGGCGGAAGATCTGGAAGAAGCCGGCGCCGTCGATCATCGCCGCCTTCACCAGCTCGGTCGGAAACGCCTCGTAATAGTTGCGGAAGAACAGCGTGGTGAAGCCGAGGCCGTAGACGACGTGGACGAGCACGAGATTGACGATCGGATTGCCGAGGCCGAAGTTGAACCCGGTCGCGTCGCTGCAGCGTCTGGCCGAGAGCGCCGATCTTGCCGAGGATCGTCGCCATCGGGATGAGCACCGACTGGAACGGGATGAAGCAGGCGAACAGCATCATGCCGAACACCAGCTTGTGGCCGGGGAAGCGCCATTTGGTCAGCACATAGCCGTTGAGCGCGCCGAGCAGCGTCGAGATCAGCACCGCCGGCACGACCATCTTGATCGAGTTCCAGAAATAGCCCTTGATGCCGGCGCAGGTCGAGCGCCGACGCAGGCCGTGCCCCAGGCCTTCGCCCAGGCGTCGAAGGTCAGGTGCTCGCGGCCAGCGCGAACATATTGCCGCCGGTCACCTCGTCGAGCGGCTTCAGCGACGTCAGCACCATGACGACGAGCGGCAGCAGATAGACGAGCGGCGAAGAGCAACAGCAGGCCATAGATGACGACGCGCGTCGTCGTCGAATGGCGCGCGGGCTCGCGCGACGGCGCGGCGGTCAGGGCGTCGGCGGCGCTCATCGGGCCTTCTCCCGCAGCTCGGAATAGAGATAGGGCACCATGATCGCGGCGATGGTCATCAGCATGATCACGGCGCTGGCCGAGCCGACGGCCATCTGGTTGCGCGTGAAGGTGTAGGAATACATGAAGGTCGAGGGCAGCTCGGCCGCGCCGCCGGGGTTCTTGCCGGTGACGCGACAGCACGAGGTCGTAGGACTTGATCGCCATATGCGGCGAGCACGATGATGGCGGAGAGGAACACCGGGCGCATGATCGGGATGATGATGCGCCGGTAGGTCGCGAAGGCCGAGGCGCCGTCGATCTGCGCGGCCTTCAGGATCTCGCCGTCGATGCCGCGCAGGCCCGCCAGGAACATCGCCATGACGAAGCCGGAGGTCTGCCAGATGCCGGCGATGGCGACGCAATAGATCATCATGCGCGGGTTGACGACCCAGTCGAAATGGAAGCTCGTCCAGCCCCAGTCGTGCATCGCCTTTTCAAGCCCGATGCCGCGGATCGAGGAACAGCTTCCACGCCGTGCCGGTGACGATGAAGGAGAGCGCCAGCGGATAGAGATAGATCGGCCGCAGGACGCCTTCGCCGCGGATCTTCTGGTCGAGCAGGATCGCCAGCGTCAGGCCGAGAGCCAGGCAGAACACGACATAGAGGCCGCCGAACATGCCCATGTTGACCAGCGCCGTGTACCAGTTCGACGGCGGGTCGATTTCGAAGGTCCAGTTCCACAGCTTCCGATAATTGCTCCAGCCGATGAAGTTGAGGTTGGTGAACGCCTTCGAGTTGGTGAAGGACAGATAGCACCGTCCACAGGATGAAGCCGTAGACGAAGACGAGGACCAGCGCGAAGGACGGCGCCAGCACCAGCTCGCGGCAGCGCAGTCCTGCAAGCAGCCGCGCAACGAGGCGCGCGCCGCGCTTCGGCGTTGCGCGACGATAGGGTCGACGGTGGACATTCGGTCATGACGGGACGCTCGGCCGGGCGAAGGAGCCGGCGCCTCCCCCGCTCGCGCGGGGGAGGCTGGCGTTGCGTCACTTGGCGTTGTCGATCGCCCTGACGAGCTGCTCGACGGCCTCGTCGGAGGTCTTGATCTCGCCGTGGAAGAACTTGGTCACGACGTCATGATAGACGCCGTGCCGATCGCCGGCGGCTGCGCGTAGTTCTGCGCCATCGAGCCGACGAACGTGCCCTTCTCGTTGGCCGCCTTGACGTCGGCGATGCCCTTCTTGCCGCACATGTCGAAGGCGGTGTCGGGCACGTCGGTGCGCGCCGGCACCGAGCCCTTGACGACGTTGAACGCCGACTGGAAGCTCGGGTCCATCGTCGGCCTTGGCGAGCGCGATCTGCGCCGGCGCTGCCGGTCGGCGCGCACCTTGAACATGCGCGAACATGTCGGTGTTGTAGATCACCGTGCCGTCGGTGCCGGGGAAGCGGTAGCACAGGTAGTCCTTGCCCGGCTTCCTTGCCGGCGGCCTTGAACTCGCCCTTGGCCCAGTCGCCCATCACCTGCAACCAGGCGTCGCCCTTGATGACCATGGCGGTGGCGAGGTTCCAGTCGCGGCCGGCGAAGTTCGGGATCGACATAGGCCTTGCAGCTTGGCGAGATTGTCGAACGCCTTCTTCATCGTGTCGGACTTCAGCGCGCTCTCGTCGAGATCGATGAACGCCTTCTTGTAGAACTCGGGGCCGCCGGTCGACATGACGACGCTGTCGAACATCGTCGCCTCCTGCCAGGGCTGGCCGCCGAGCGCGAGCGGAATGACGCCGGCCGCCTTGGCCTTGTCGAGCAGCGCGAGGAACTCGTCGAAGTTCTTCGGCTCGCGTCCCGCCGATCTTGTCCATCATCGCCTTGTTGACCCAGATCCAGTTGACGGAGTGGATGTTGACCGGCACGGCGTCCCACTTGCCGTTGGTGGTGGTGAACTTCTGCAGCGCCTTCGGCACGACCTTGGCCCAGCCCTCCTTGCTTGGCGAGCGAGGTCGATGTCGCCGAGCTTGCCGGCCTCGGCGTAGTCGAGCGCGAAATAGCCGAGGATCTGCGAGGCGGTCGGCGGATTGCCGGCGGCGACCATCGCCTTCAGCGTCGTCATCGCCGCCTCGCCGCCGCCGCCGGCCACCGGCACGTCCTTCCAGGCGTAGCCTTCCTTGGCGAGGTCCTGCTTGAGCACGTTGAGCGCGGCCGCCTCGCCGCCGGAGGTCCACCAGTGCAGCATCTGCACTTCCTTGACGTCGGCGGCGTGCGCCGCGACGGCCAGACCGAAGGCCGCCGCGCCGCGCCAGCAAGAGGTATTACGAAGTTTCATTGCCAATCCTTCAAAGCGTTACGCTCCCACCGGATGCGGTCCGGCGCCGTTTCCAGAGGCCTTGCGGCTCTCCCGATTTCGTGCTCCGCGCTCGGCCGCGTTGCGTGCGCCCGATCACGCGAAAATCTTAGCCGTGTCCTGCCGCGCCGTCCGTCCATAGCGCGCTAGCGCGCCGGACGAAAGCGCCAGCGAAGCCGCGCGCTTGGCGCGGAAAGCCGCGACGCCCTCCGCCAGATCCTCCGTCATCGCGGTCAGCGCGCCGGCCAGCCCCTCGATCGGCGCGTCCGCGTCCTCGCCCTCGGCGGCGTTGATCATCGACTTGACGATCTGCACGGCGACCGGGCCGCGCGCGGCGATGTCGGCGGCGATCGCGCTCGGCGCGCGCCAGCGCCTCCCCGGCGCGACCACTTCGTCGACGAGGCCGAGCGCCAGCGCCTCCTCGGCCGTCGAACATGCGCGCCGGCCAGCGCCATGCGGCGCACCACCTGCGCGCCGAAGCGGCGCACCAGGCGCTGCGTGCCCGACCAGCCCGGCGCCATGCCGAGCCCGGTCTCCGGCAGCCCGAGCTGGATGCCCGCCTCGGCGATGCGGATGTCGCGCGGTCGCCGCCAGCTCCAGGCCGCCGCCGAAGGCGTGGCCGGTCAGCGCGGCGATCAGCGGAACGCGCAGGCGCGCCAGCGCCTCGAAGGCGCGATGGCCGGCGCGCGTCCAGTCGCGCCACATGTCGAGCGGCGGCAGGCCGCCCCAGGCGGCGATGTCGCCGCCGGCGCAGAACGCCTTGCCCTCGCCGCGCGAGGATCGCCACGCGCACGTCGCGCGCGGCCTCGATCGCCTCGCGCGGCGTCGGCGAGCGCGTCGATCATCGGCGCGGTCGAGCGCGTTGAGCTTGTCGGCGCGCTTCAGCGTCAGCCGCGCGACGGCGCCGTCGAACGTCAGCTCGACGTGCGCGCTCATCGCGCCGCGCCTCCGCGCGCAGGCTTGCAGGCCGAACGGCTCGGGCTGAAACAGACGGCCGGCGTCCATCGTCTTCAGGTCGTCGGCGACGCGCAGCGGGAACTCGGCCTGGCCGAGCACGTCGCGCTCGAGATCGACGCCCGGCGCGATCTCGGTCACCGTCACGCCCTCGGGCGCCAGCTTCATCACGCAGCGCTCGGTGACGTAGGCGATCTCCTGGCCCTGCGCGACCGCGCGCGCGGCCGGAGAACGACACCTGCTCGACCGCGTCGACCAGCTTCTTGACCTTGCCTTCGCGCTCGATCCGCAGCCGGCCGTCCTCGACTGCGAGCTTCGCGCCGGCGGTGAAATAGCCGGAGAAGACGATCCGCCTCGCCCGCGCGGTGATGTCGACGAAGCCGCCGGCGCCCGCCGTCACATGCGGGCGCGCGCCGAGCTTGGAGACATTGACGGAGCCCTGCCGGTCGATCTGCAGGAACGACAGCAGCGACATGTCGAAGCCGCCGCCCTGGAAGTAGGTGAACTGATGCGGCGATGGCACGATCGCCTCGGCGTTGGAGGCGCAGCCGAACTGGAAATCGAGCAGCGGCACGCCGCCGACCGCGCCCTGCTCGATCACCCAGGTCACCGCGCCGTGGCGGCCCTCCTCGATCAGGATGCGCGGCACGTTGGCCGAAATGCCGAAGCCGATATTGACCGCGTCGCCGTCGCGCAGCTCCTGCGCGACGCGGCGGGCGATGACCTTGGCGACGTCGAACTCCGGCAGTCTCGAACGACGACAGCGGGCGGAAGATCTCGCCGGAGATCGCGGGATCGTAGGGCGTGTCTGCGTCGTCTGCATCTGGTCGGGCGCGACGACGATCGACGTCGACGAGCACGCCGGGGACGACGACGTCGCTGCGGCTTGCAGCGTGCCCGCCGCGCGCGAGGCGCTTGACCTGGGCGATGACGAGGCCGCCGTTGTTGCGCGCGGCCAGCGCCTGATCGAGCGGCCCGAGAATGGCGCCCTCGTGCTCATAGGAGAGATTGCCGCGCTCGTCGGCCGTGGTGGCGCGGATGATCGCGACATCGGGAACGATGGTCGGGAAGAACAGCCACTCGTCGTCGGCGAAGTCGCACGCGGCGCACGATCGGCTCGGCCGCGGCGCGCGCGTTCATCGCGCAGCCCTCGCGGCGCGGGATCGACGAAGGTGTCCATGCCGACCTTGGTCAGCACGCCCGGGCGCTTGGCCGCCGCCTCGCGGTGCATGTCGAACAGGATGCCGGAGGGCACGTTGTAGGCGGGGATCTGCGTCGCCGGTGATCATCTTCCAGATTTGCGGCGGCTCGCGCGGAGGACGGGCCGGAGGGATAGGAGCCGGCGAGGATCCTGGCCAGACAGCCGGGCCGGCGAGATGGTCGATGCCCTTGACGCCCCACATGTCGCCGGCGGCGATCGGGTGCAGCGTGGTCAGATCGCGCGGATGGCCGTCGCGCTCGAAGCGCGCGCCGATCGCGGCGAGCACCGCGTCGGGACAGCCGAGCGCCGAGGAGGAGGAGACGGTGACGACGGCGCCGTCGGGGATCAGCCGGGCGGCCTCGGCGGCGGAGAGGATGCGGGGCGGGCCATGGATCAGATCTCGATGGCCGGTTTCGCGATGCGTGCGCGCGGCCTCAAGCGTCGACAGCGCGACGCTCAGCGATTTGACGCCGTCCTCGCCCGTCGCCGCCGGCTGCGCCTCGCCCGGCGACCGCCTCCTGGAACAACCGCACCGAGCGCACGTAGAGGCTCTCGTGCGCGAGCGGCAGCATCTCCTCGCCCTTGGCGCTGCGCAGCAGGACCTCGCCTTTGGGCGCCTGGGTCATGCAGTCGCGGCCGATCAGCGAACCTTCCTCGCCATGCACCTCGAAGCCGGTCGTCGCATAGCGGGTGGTGAAGGCGTCGTGGAACTGCGCGAGGAGGCCGCGAGCGGAAGCGGATGACGCCCATCGCGCCGTCCTCCAGCGCGCCCGTCGCCCATGCCGCCCTGCGACGTCATCGCGCTGACCGCGACCGGCTCGTCGTCGAGCACGAAGCGCAGCGTGTCGGCGTCGTGGCACGGTGATGTCGAGCACGACGCCGCCGCCGGCCTCGCGGCTTGGCGATGCGCCAGCCCTGCAGATGCGGCGGCAGAAAGACGGCGTGAAACACGCGCGCGAACAGCGGCCGGCCGATGCGGCCCTGCTGGATCGCCTCGCGCATCGCGCGATGGGTGGCGGCGTTGCGCAGATGATGGTTGGTTCCCATGACCACGCCGCGCGTCATGGCGCTCGCGCCACCATCGCCCGCGCATCGGCCAGCGTCAGCGCGAGCGGCTTCTCGCACAGCACATGCTTGCCCGCCGCGCGCGGCGGCGAAGAACTGGTCGCGATGCAGTTCGTTGGTGGTCGAGATATAGACGGCGTCGACGTCGCCGCCGCCCACGAGTTCGCCTCGAGGCTCGACGTCGCGCGCGCGATGGCGTGCCGGCGCGCGTAATCGGCCGCGCGCTCCGGCGTCGCGCTCATCACCGCCGTCACCTCGCCGCCATTGGCGCGGATGGCGCCGATCATATGCTCGGCGGCGATCGTGCGAGGCGCCGATGAGGCCCCATCGCAAGCTGGTCATGGAAAGCCTCCGGAGTTGACGCGCCGCGCCGCAGGAGGCGCGGACGACCAGGGTGGTCGGGCAGAGAATGGTCTCAGGCGCGTAAGTCGCCGCTGGCGAGCTGGCGCATCAGCAATTGCGCGGCGCGCGCGCCGAGCGCGCGGCCGTTGACCGCCACGCTCGTCAGCGCCGGAAACATATGGCGCGCCTCGTCGATGTCGTCGAAGCCGACGACCGCGAAATCGGCCGCCGACCGAGACGCCCGCGGCGGCGAAGGCGCGCATGAGGCCGATCGCCACGACATCGTTGAAACAGAGCGCGGCCGTCGCCGTCGGCAGCAGTTGCGGCGCCGCCGCCGCGGCGCCGGAGGGATTGATCGGCGCCTCGATCACGAGCGAGGGATCGTAAGGCAAGGCCCGCCTCTTCGAGCGCCTCGCGCATAGCCGGCGAGGCGCTCCTCGCGCACGCTCATGTCGGGAAAGCCGCCGACGAAGGCGATGCGCCTGTGGCCGAGGCCGATGAGATGCTGGGCGGCCTTGCGCGCGCCCTGCCGATTCTCCGGCGCGACGACGGAGGCGCGCAGCCCCGGCAGACGGCGCATCACCTGCACGACCGGCATGTCGGAGATCAGCGGCTTCAGCTCCTGAGCGCGAACTCCCGATCGCCGGCGACAGCGCCAGCCCCGCCGCGCCATATTCGCGCATCGAGCGGATGACCTGCAATTGCCGGACGGGATTCTCGACGGTGTTGGCGATGAACGGGATGAAGGCGCCGCCCTGGCAGGCCTCCTCGATGCCGATCGCCATCTCGACGAAGAACGGATTCGACGAGATCGTTGATGACCATGCCGAGCACGCCGGATTTCGCGCCGCGCAAAGTCGCCGCGCCGCGATGATAGATATAGCCGAGATCGCTCATCGCCTGGGAGACGCGCTCGCGGGTGGCCTCGGCGACGAGGCTCGATCCCGACAGGACCAGCGACACCGTCGATTTGGAGACGCCGGCGTGGCGGGCGACGTCGACGATGGTGGCGCGCGCTTCGCGCCCCTCCGCCGCCCGTTCGTCCGCTCCCGCGCTCATGTTGCGCCGCACTCCGATTTTGTATCGTTCCAAACTCATCCTCAGGAAGACGCTTCCCGGCCTGCCCATGTTTTTGGACGCAAGGACCCAAGCGTTGCCGGCAGATTTGGAACGTGCTAATTCGCCTAACTCAGTTTTAACCCGCCGTCAACCCGCCTCCGGAAACGCCCGTGGCCGCTCCCGCAACCCATCCTCGACGCGCTCACCGACGTCGCCATGCCGCGCCTGCCCGCCGAGAGGCCGGCGCGCGAATTCATCGGCGCCTGCGGCTTCCGCCTGCCGGTCCACCGCGCCGACGCGCTCGTCGTCGGCAGCGGCGCGGCGGGCCTGCGCGCGGCGGTGGAGCTGAAGCGGCGCGGCGTCGACGTGGTAATCGCCACGCAGAGCGCCTGGGGCGGAACCTCCGCCTGCTCGGGATCGGACAAGCAGACGCTGCACACCGCCAACACCGCCGATCGGGGCGACGACTTCCGCGCGCTCGCCGCAGGCGATCGGCGCCGGCGGCGCGATGGACGCCGACGCGGCTTATGTCGAGGCCGTCGGATCGCCGCGCGCGCTGGCCTCGCTGCAATTCCTCGGCCTGCCGCTGCCGCTCGACCGTTTCGGCGGCGTGCTGCGCTATCAGACCGACCACGACGAAGTCGGCCGCGCGACGAGTTGCGGCCCGCGCACCTCGCGCCTGATGGCGCAGGCGCTGGCGCGCGAGGCGCTGCGGCTCGAAATCCCGATCTTCAACCATACCGCCGCCGTGCGCCTGCTCGCCGAGACGGCCGCGCGCACGGCGCGCTCGCGATCAACCCGAAACGTCGCACGGACGACAATCCGCTGGGCTTCGTCGTCTTCCTGAGCGGCGCGCTCGTGCTGGCCGCCGGAGGCCCGGGCGAACTTTATCGCGACAGCGTCTATCCCCGCGGCTGCTTCGGCGCGCTGGGGCTCGCGCTGGAGGCGGGCGTCGAGGCGGCCAATCTGACGGAGAGCCAGTTCGGCATCGGCACGGCGCGCGAGGGCTTCCCCTGGAACCTCTCGGGAACCTACGTGCAAGCCATGCCCTATGTGTTCTCGCGCGATTCCGGGGGCCGCGAGTTCAACTTCCTCGCCGACTATTACCGCACCACGCAAGAGCTCGCCTCCAACACGTTCCGCAAGGGCTATCAATGGCCCTTCCACGCGACCCGCATGCTCGACTTTCAATCAAGCCTGTTCGATCTCGCCGTCATCCGCGAGCGGCAGGCCGGGCGGCGCGTGTTTCTCGACTTCAACCGCAACCCCGAGCCGGTCGAGGCGCCCTTCTCGCTCGACGCGCTCGACGCGGACGTCAGCGCGCTATCTCGGAAAGGCCGGCGCGCTGCTGCCGACGCCGATCGAGCGGCTCGCCAGGATGAACCCGCTGTCGATCGAACTCTACAAGCGATACAAACGCGACATCACGCGCGAGCCGCTCGAGTTCGCCGTCAACAACCAGCACATGAACGGCGGCCTGGCGGTCGACATCTGGGGCCGGACGAGTCTCGCCGGCTGCTACGCGGTCGGCGAGGCGGCGGGCACGCATGGCGTGACGCGGCCAGGCGGCGCGGCGCTCAACGCCGGCCAGGTGTTCGGAACGCGCGCCGCCGAGCATATCGCCGCGCGTCCGGCGTTCAGACGCGCCGGAGGCGATTTTGGTTGAATCCCATCTCGGCGCGGCGCTCGCGGCGCTCAATGCCGAAAGTCCGCTCGGCGCCGCCGCCTTGCGCGAGGAGGTGCAGGCGCGCATGAGCGATCACGCCGGCGTCTTGTGTACAAGCGAGGCGGTCGCCTCGGCGCTCGCGGCTGCGCGCGCGCTCAACCAGAGGATTGCGCGCGAGGGCGTCGCCTTCGACGGCGCGACGGGCGCGCTGCGGGCTCTGCAATGGCGGCATATGGCGCTGGCCTCGGAGGCCGTGCTGACGGCGCTCGACGCCTATATCGCGCGGGGCGGCGGCAGTCGCGGCGCCCGCGCCGTGCTCGACGCAGACGGCGAGAGCGCGCCGCAGGCGCGTGCGCTGTCGCTCGCGGCCTATCGTTTCAGAGGCGAGCGCGCGCAGGATCGCGCCGAGCAGATCCTCGTGCGCCACGACGGAGACGCCTTCGCCATTCGCACGCGGCCCCTGCGCACGCTCGACCCGGCCGAGAAGCCTTTCTTCGAGCGCGACTGGCCGGATTATCTGACCGGCGCGATTTACGACGGCTGAGACGCGCCGGTCAAGCCGGCGCAATGCAGGCGATCAGGCGGCCAGACACGAGGCCCACCCTGCGGTCATGGCCGGGCTTGTCCCGGCCATCTACGCCGACCCGCAACAAAGTGGATTGCGGTTTGCGCAGGTTCGAACGCACTCAACCGAGGGGCGTTTTTTGAGCCGAACCCGCGTAGATGGCCGGGACAAGCCCGGCCATGACGGTGTTTCCGCGAACGGGTTGGCGATCAGGCGGCCTCACGATTTGCGATCCGCGCCCTTGTCGACTCTGCGCCCTGGCGGGTCGCCGTTCGCGGCTCGCCGGGCGGCGGCAGGATCAGCTCCGACGGGTAGGACCCCTCTTCGATCTGCAGGCCCGCAACGCGCAGCGTCAGGTCGACGCAGGCGCCGGCGGCGACGGGCAACTGGATATAGGCCGTCATCGCCGTGGCGTCCGGCCTTTCCAGGCGCCGCGTCGCGCTCGCGCGTTGCAGCGCGAGTTCATCTCCCGTCGGCGCAGGCTGACGATAGGCCGCCCCCGCGAGATAGACGCCATCCGCTCCGATCTCGTCGATGTAGAGATTGACGCTTTCGACGCCGTCGTAGCCGCCGCCGACGATCCGCAGATGGCAAGACGCCGTCCAGACTTGCCCGCCTTGCGCGGAAATCGCCTGACCCGGCTCGGGATAAACGCAGCAATTGCCCGCCGCCCGAGCGCGGCCCGCAAAGCGCAGTTCGAGGTAGGGAAGGCCGCGCTCCTCGCCCACGCCGCAGATTTCGATGTCTATTCCCTCGGGCGCGTCGAGCCACCAATAGGTCGGCGCCCGGCCCGCCGCGCCGATCTTGCCGACGACGGCGCCCTCCGCTCGCGGATTGCGCACGCAATTGGCGCGCGTGACGCTGAGCCGGGCGCGCTGTTCCGCCTCGTATGCCTGCATCGCCGCGGCGTAACCCATCTCGCGGGCGCTCGCCGCCAGTTCCTCGCGCAGCGTGGCGACGAAACGGGGAGATGCGAAATGGCGATGAGACGCGCGCGAGCGCCAGTCCGGATGCAGCGAGGCGACCTCATCTCCCGCATTGTCGAAACCGTGGCGATTGTCGCAATCGAGATAGCTTTCCGCCGGCAGCCCCTCCGCCAAGAGGACGTCGTGGCTCTCGAGTTCGACATGCCAATAGGCGACGCGCGCGACCCGCTCCTGCGCGATCGTGCCGCCGTTCAGCAATCGCCCGATCGGAATGAGACCGCCCGCCACGCAGACCGCATGTTCTGGGCTCAGCCACAGATCGCGACACGGCTGTCCCTCGCCGAAGGCGTGGGCGCGCACCCGCACCGGCCAAACGGCTTCCGGCGTCGGATGACGGGAAATGTCGAGGCGGCGATGGCCGATCCAGATTATCGGTCGCCGCTCGCCGCCGGCCGTGACCACCGTGTCGCCGACCGACAGGGTCTCGACGGGAACCTCGCCGCGCTCGGTCAGGATTTGCGTCCCCTCGCGATAACAGGGGTTCGCAAGGATGAGGTCGTCAGCCTGGATCGAAACGGGCGAACCGCCGGGCGTGTTGTAAAAGTCGATCTGGAAATCGGCGATATTGTCGCCATTGAGATCGCCCTCCAGGACTGTCGTGCCGCCGATCAGGATTTCGTTGACCTGACCCGCCACGCCGGCGAAAGGCGCGGAACCGATGAAGGTGAGAGACTGTCCGGGGTTCGCGCCGGTCGTCTTGATCGCCGACAGGTCGATCTTGTCCTGGCCGGACACGAAATCGCCGATCGTCGTCAGCGTCGGACCCGGCGCCGCGTCGGAGGCGGCCTTGAATACGAAGGTGTCGGCGCCGTCGCCGCCGAACATGAGGTCGTGGCCGCCATCGCCTTCGATCATGTCGTCGCCGGCGCCGCCGACCATATAGTCGTCGCCCGCGCCGCCGAACATCTGATCGTCGCCATCGCCGCCGAACATCTGATCGTCGCCGCCGCCGCCCTCGATCGTGTCGTCGCCGGCGCCGCCGGTCTCGTAATCGTCGCCGGCGCCGCCGATCAGCGTCGACGCGTAGAACCCGTCGCCCCAGATGGTGTCGCCCTGATCGTTTCCCGCGCCGGTGAGGTCAGGGCCGGAAAGATATAGCGTCTCAACGTTGTCCGGCAGCGTGTAGCTCGCCCTCGCAAAGACGGTGTCATCGCCGCCCTCGCCGGGATTTTCGATGATCGTGGTAGAGGAATTGGTGATGTAATAGCTGTCGTCGCCCTTGCCGCCCTCGAGCAGGTTCGTCCCCGGGCCATCGTAGAGCTTGTCGTCCCCGTCGCCGCCGTAGAGCTGGTTGTTGCCGGAGAGACCGAAGAGGCTGTCGTCTCCCGAGGAGCCGTGGATGATGTCGTCGACCGATGTCCCGTGGATCGTCTCGCCGACCGCGACCGCCGTCTGGGTCAGCGTCTGGGTCGCCTCGTCCCACGACCAGTTCGAGACGGAATTCGAGCCGCTCGCGGAAGCCGTGTAGACGCCGCCCGTTCCCGAGGGCCCATAGAGATAGGCGGCGGCGTCCTTGTCGAGCGCCTTGAGGTGATCGTCGGCGCCGGGTCCGGATTGCGCCATGATCGTCTGGTTCGGATCGTCGGAGGAGAGCACCTGATCGTGATTGACGCCCCCGATCGTGTCGTCGACCACCTCGGTGGGATGTTTGAGGCCGATCGCATGGCCGATCTCGTGCAGCAGCGTGCCGTAATTCACCGTGCCGTCGGCGCCCTGATAGAGCGTGTTCATGAACACGTCGCCGGAGGCGGTGAGGTCGCCGGAAAAACTGGGATAGGAATAGTAAGTCCAGTCGCCGAATGGATAGAAGCCGATGCCGCCGACGCCGGCTGTAGCCCGAGGTCGTGCTGAGATCGACGTTCTGGAAGTTGATGTCGCCTTGGCCCGGAGCGACCTGCACGAATACGAGCCCCGAGGCCGACGCCCATTCGTTGAGCGCGCTTATCGCCTGGGTTTGTTCGGCGGCGGTGAAGGGCGAAAACGACGAGACCGGTCGCCGCGGTGAAGCCCGGCGCAGAGGAATTGTAGTCGGGCGCCGTGGTAGGGAAGGAAAAGGTGACGATGATCGGCTCGCCGGCGACCTCGAACCCGTTCCAGTAATCTCCGCTCAACAAAGCAGTATAATCATCAACGACTACGGGCATAAGCGTACCCTCGTCCTGCGCCCCGGCCACCACAACGCACTCGGGGCAGAGAAAATGCTCTGACGATAACTTAGCGTATACCATACTGGAATTGGCGCGCGCGCGAGTCAATACGCGCACGTCGTGATCGACTCTGCGCGCCTTGACTGGCGAAAACTTGACGGATTCCATCACGTTGAACCCATCACCGCGCGATGGAGCGTCGATGTCCCGCCGCGCAAGTTGGGCGCCTATAAAGGCGGCGCCGAGGCCGGCGAAGGACCTCAATCGCTTCCGATACAACCCCTGCGAGACGACGATCTATGGCCGGCCGCGCGAAAGGCGCCGCCTCAAAACTTCAATTTGGTCAAATCTGCACCGGATGCGCTTGACGGGCTCATGAAACCCGCCGCAGTCACTTCGGCGGCAGCATGACGATTGTCTTTGGCGGATTCAGGAGCAATTTCCGACTTCGATCCTCGAGCAGACGGTCTTCGTTGGTGATGCGCTCGCAAAACAGACGGAACTCGAGCCAGGACTCGATCAGGAACGTCTCCCAAAGCCGCGAGCGGTCGGAGGGCTCCTCGAACACGCCCCAGGCATAGGCGCCGTCGCGCTTGCGTTCGCGGCCGATCTCGTGGATTGCCTTCAGGAATGAGGCGCGATTGAGCGAATCGACCCGATATTCCAGCACGACCAGGATCGGGCCTTCCTTGTCCCCGACTTCGCGATCGACATAAGGCGCGGACCAGTGTCCGGCGGGGGAAAGATCGACCTCGGCGCCTGTTTGCAATTTGAAGCGCAGGGATCAGGCAATGCGAGGAGAACGCCGGCCGCCGCCGCGAACAGCGCGCCGGGCATGCCTATGAGCTGCGCGACCTGCCCCCAGAGCGCGCTGCCGAAGGTCATGGCGCCGAAAATGACGGTCAGAAAAGCGAAAGGCCTCGCCCGCGCACCCAGTCGGGCAAAGCCACCTGGGCGGAGACATAGAGGGTCGCCAGCACAGCGATCCAGGAAGCGCCCGCGACCAGGCAGATGACGACGCCCAAAGTGGAATCGCGCGCCATTCCAAAGAACACGAGCGTCGCGGCGGTGGCGATCGCGCCGAAGTTGGCGACGCGGTCGGGGCCAAGCTTGGCTTTGAGCCAATTAAGGCTCAGCGCGCCTGCGATTGCGCCGACGCCGATCGCGCCGAGCAGAACCCCATAGATCTGCGCGCCTCCCCTCATCTGTTCGCGCGCCAGGAGCGGCAACAGCGCCCAATAGGCGCTCGCAAACGGAAAAAACGCCAGCGTTCTGACGATAGTGGCGATCAGAGCGGGGATTGTTGGCGCCGTGGCGGAGGCCGACTGCGCAAGGCGCTTGACAGGGGTTCGACAGGCAGACGGCCTGTGCTCGTCGCGGGGCTGCGCCACAGAAGCAGGACCGCGACGTCACGATATTGACGACGCCGAAGATCCAGAAGGGCGCGGCGACGCCGAAAACGCGCAATCACGACGCCCCCGATCGCGGGGCCGATCGCCCGGCTTACATTGTAACCGGCGCTGTTGATCGCCGTCGCCGCGTCGAGGTCGCGCTTGGGCACGAGAGCGGGCACGATCGCCAGCCACGCCGGCGCCGCCGCGGTCCACGCCGCGCTCAGGACGAATGTAATGACCAGGAGGGAATAAGGCCCCACCAGGCCGAACGAAACCATGGCGGCGAAGCCGAACGTGACCGCTATGACGCCCGCTTCGACGACCAGCAAGAACCGCCGCAGGTCGAAATTGTCCGTGAGAGCGCCTGCGGGCAGAGTGAACAGGAACATCGGCAGGTTGGCCGCGACCTGCACCCACGAAACCGCCCTCGGGTCGCCGTTGATCGAGGTCATGAGCCATGCAGACGCCATGTCGGACATCGCAATTCCGACGAGCGCGAGCATGTTGACCGACCAGATCGCGGCGAAATCGCGATGGCGGAAAGGGCTCCACCAGGGCGGCGCGCCTGCCCTCGGCGGCGAATCCGGAAAGTCGTTCGTCGTATTCATCGGATTTCAGCTATCTTGCGGCCGGGAGCAGGCGCATTCTCCGTTTCGCGCGGCTGCAAGACGCCCGGCGACTCCCCGGACTGTTTCTTCGGCCGCCGGCTCCGCGCGCTCTCAATGCGACATCAGCGTTGGAATCTCGACCCGCGCCAGCGTGTCCCGCGTCGCGCCTCCCAAAATGAACTCGCGCAGCCGCGAATGGCCATAGGCGCCCATGACCAGCAGATCGGCCCCCGAACGGCGCGCATGCGCCGACACCGTCGCCGCAACTCCGTCCACGTCCACAGGCAGTCCGCGCGCAGAAACGGCCTGGCAATGGCGCTTCAGGTGTTGCGCGAGATCCGCGGCCGACGCTTCCCCGTCTATGTCCTTCTCGCCGTGAACCGAGATGATCTCCACCGCGTCGGCCTCTGCGAGCAGCGCGAGAGAATCGCGAACCGCGCGCGCGGCGACGCGGCTTCCGTCCCAGGCGACGACGGCCTTATGGACCTTTTGCGCCCTTTTCCATTCGGGCGGCGTCAATATCAAGGGAACTCCGGCTCCAAACAGGAGGTCAATCAATATTTCGCGCTGTTGCGACGTCTCCGGCTGCGGGGCGGAGAGGATGCAGATGTCGCTCACGCGGACCATGCGAAGAAGATGGGGCGTCGGAGGGTCGTAGGCCGCGGAGAATATCTCGACGGAAGCGCTCACCCCACGTTTCTTCGCCTCCGCTTGAAGCGATGCGGCCGTCGCGTCGGCCTGCTCATGCCGCGAGAGATTTTCCTGCTCGATGATCGTCAGCATTTGCGTCGCGACGGCGCTCCCCGAGTAGGACAGCGCCGGCAAGAGCAGCGGCGGGACGACGATCGTTACGCTGAGATGCGCTCGGGCGCGCTCGACCATGCCCATCGCGTAGCCGATCGTCGAGGCGTTATCGGATTCGTCGCTGGCGAGCAGGACAAGCGAAACGGTCCGCAGCATCGGCTTCTCCTTCATTCGGTCAAGCTCCATGATAGTATCTTTCATCTACGCTTCGTTGATTTCGATCATCGTTATCCGGCGCTCGTCGGACTGGGACGCCCCCGTTGCGAACGTTCGCGTGCTCCTTATCCGGCCGCGCATCGGCGCGAAGTCGCCGCGCCGCCGTCTGCATTTCCGCAATTCAGGAAAATTACGCAAATAGGAATGAGGCGGGCTTGAATAAGCCATGATACGCCAGCAGGTCCGCACGTGGCGTTTCCTTGCGTTGCATCAACGCGGCCGGACGCGCCGAGAGCGAGAATTTCCATAGAATAGAATGTCTCTTATCAAAGAGGATGTCATGGCCCAGCCGCGCATTCCGCACAACGCCTTCATTTTTGTCGGCGACGGCCGCAAGGCTTTGTTCTTGCGAAATGACGGGGACGAGAAGTTCCCCAATTTCCTGACGGAGCGCGTGTTCGTCGATGAAAATCCCTCCACTCACGAGCAGGGGGTCGATCGGCCGGGCCGCGGATTCGCGAGTGCGGGCGGCGTGCGGCGCAGCGCGATGGAGACCACGGACTGGCACGAACTCGAGGAGCACCGGTTCACGCAGCGCGTGACGGAAGCCCTGGAGAGCCTGGTGCGCGCGCGCGGCGCCCCGGCGCTTGTCGTCGTCGCGCCGCCCCGCGCGCTCGCCGATCTCAGGGGCGCGATGCACGCCGACGTGAAGGCTCGCGTCGTAATGGAGATCAACAAGGATCTGACGAAGCATCCGGTGTGGGAGATTGAAAAGCACGTAACCGCCGAGCTGGGGACGAAGTAGAGGCGAGCGGAGGCGGATATGTCAGACGAAACCATCCGACAGGACGTGCTCGAGGATCTCAAATGGTCGCCGCAGGTGAACGCCACGCATATCGGCGTCTCGGTTCGCGGCGGCGTCGTCGCCCTCAGCGGCCATGTCGAGTCTTTCGCCGAGAAGCTGGCGGCCGAGCATATCGCGTTGTCCGTCAAGGGCGTGAAGGGCGTCGCGGAGGAGCTGAGCGTTCGTCTGCCGAGCGAAAAGAAGACCGAAGACAGCGAGATCGCCGATCGCGCCGCGCGCCTTCTCGCGTGGGACGCGCGTCTGCAAGGCGACGCCATCCAGGTCAAGGTGGAGCGCGGATGGATCACGCTTTTCGGCGAGGTGCGGAACGCCCACGAGCGCGACGTCGCCTTTTCCGATGCGAAACGATTGTCAGGGATCGTCGGCGTCACCAACGCCATCAAACTGGCGCCGCCGCCGCCGGCCGACGATCTCAGAGGCCGTCTGGAGGCGGCGCTCGCGCGTCAGGCCGCGCTGGCCGACGCTTCCATCCGGGTTTCCGTCGACGGCGGGACCGTGGTGTTGAGCGGCCGCGTCCCCAACTGGCCGGCGCGCACGGCTGCGCGGGCCGTTGCGTGGAAAGCGCCCGGCGTCGCCGACGTCATCGACAACCTGACGATCGAGTCTCCCTGAGCCGCCCCCGTGGGCGCCTCGCGGCCGATCACATCGCCATTTCGGGCTCGGTTGCGCGCTCGCCGGGCTTTTCGGGAATCTCCGTCATCGTCGCTTCCGTGAGCAGCAGGACGCTCGCGACTGACACGGCGTTCTCCAGCGCGATGCGCACCACCTTCGTCGGATCGACGATGCCGGCTTCGATGAGATCGACATATTGCTTGCGTCCGGCGTCGAACCCCTCGGCGCCTTTTCCTTCCGCCATCCGCGCGACCACAACGCCGCCGTCGACGGCCGAGTTCTCGGCGATCTGTCGCGCCGGCGCCTCGCAGGCGCGCCTGAGAATCTGCACCCCGGTCCGCTCGTCGCCCTCGCTCGCCGCCTCCTCCTTCTGCAACGCGGCGGCGCAGCGCAGCAGGGCGAGGCCGCCGCCGGGCACCATGCCCTCGGCGACCGCCGCCTTGGTCGCGCTGATGGCGTCGTCGAGCGCCTCCTTTCGCGATCTCATTTCGGATTCGGAAGGCGCGCCGACCCTGATGACGGCGACGCCGCCGCTGAGCTTGGCCAGCCGCTCCTGAAGCTTCTCGCGGTCGTAGTCGCTGCTCGTCTTGGCGATCTCGCGGCGGATCTGCGCGATGCGGCCGTCGATCTGCTCGCGCGCGCCCGCGCCTCCGACGATGGTCGTCGTATCCTTCGCGACGACGATCCGCTTGGCCGAGCCGAGCTCCTTCAGCGTCGTGCTCTCGAGCTTGAGACCAAGCTCCTCGGACACGAGCTGGGCCGCCTGTCAGCGCCGCGATGTCCTGCAACATCGCCCTGCGCCGGTCGCCGAAGCCGGGCGCCTTGACCGCGCAGGTTTTCAGCACTCCGCGAACGTGATTGACGATGAGCGTCGCCAGCGCCTCGCCCTCGACGTCCTCGGCGACGACGACGAGAGGTCGCCCGGACTTCGCCACCGGGTCGAGCACCGGCAGCAGATCGTTGATCGCTCCGATCTTGCGGTCGGTGACCAGCAGCCAGGGATCTTCCAGGGAGCACTGCATTTTTTCGGGGTCGTTGATGAAATAAGGCGATATGAAGCCGCGGTCGAACTGCATGCCCTCGACGACTTCGAGCGTGGTCTCCGTCGTCTTGGATTCCTCGACCGTGATGACGCCGTCGTCGCCGACCTTGTCCATCGCCTCGGCCACGAGATCGCCGATCGTCGCATCGTTGTGTGCGGAGATGGCGGCGACCTGCGCCTTCTCCTTGCGCGTCTTGACGGGACGCGACAGGTCGCGAAGCGCCGTCACGGAGGCCTTGAGCGCCCGCTCGAGTCCGCGCTTGATGTCCATTGCGCTCGCGCCTGCGACCACGTTGCGCACGCCGTCGGCGAAAATCGCATGCGCGAGCAGCGTCGCCGTGCTGGTGCCGTCGCCGACCATTTCCCCGGTTTTCTCCGCCGCCTGCCGCAACATGCGCGCGCCGAGGTTCTCCTCGGGGTCCTTCAGATCCAGCTCCTTGGCGATGGTGACGCCGTCGTTGCAGACGATGGGGGCGCCCCATTTCTTCTCGATCAGCACGGATTTCGAGCGCGGGCCGAGCGTCACGCGCACCGCGTCCGCCAATTGGGTCGCGCCCCGCAGCACCTTCTCGCGCGCGGCGGAGCGGAACAATACCTGCTTGTGGGCCATCGACCGGAAGCCTTTTTCGAGATCAGCCTAGCCTCTGCCGCAGGCCGGATAGTGCCGCATTGACATAGCGCAGGGCGCGCGGTCAGTTACGGCGCGATTTCCAGGCGGTCCAGGCGCGAGACGCGGGGCCTTGTCGCCAAAGCGCCGGCAGGAGAAATCCTTGAACCAACTCTCCTCGAAAAACTCTGCGGCGCCGGAACCTCTCACGACTGCAAGGCTTTATCGCGCCTGCGACCCGTCCGGGCTCGGCTTCGCCTCGACCGGTGAGGCTCAACCGTTGGAGCAGGTCGTGGGGCAGGAGCGCGCGCTCGACGCGCTGCGCCTGGGCGCCCGGGTCGGCAAGCCCGGCTTCAATCTGTTCGTGATCGGGCCCAACGCGCTCGGCATACGGGAGTCGGTCGGCGCGATCCTGGCGGGCGAGGCGCGCGGGCGGCAGGGGCCGTCCGACTGGGTCTATGTCAACAACTTCGCCGCGCCGGATCGTCCGATCGCCATCGAGCTGCCATCCGGCCGCGCTCTCGACTTCCGCGATTCCATGCAGAAGCTGGTCGAGGATCTCAAAAGCGCGGCGCCGAGCGCATTCCGAAGCGAGGACTACCAGACCCACCGCAGCGCGATCGACGAGGCTTTCCAGAAAAAGCAGTTCGAAGCTTTCTCCGCTTTGCGCGAGGCGGCCGCGAAGAAGTCGGTCGTATTGCTGCGCACCCCCGCCGGCTTCGCCCTGGCGCCGGCGGAGAATGGCCAGGTCGTGTCTCCCGACGTCTTCAACGCCTGGCCGGAGCCCAAGCGCGAGCAGGCGCAGCAGGACATCGCCGAGCTGGAAAAGACGCTCGAACGCATCGTCCGGCAGGTCCCCGCCTGGGACAAGGAGCGCCGCGACGAAATCCGCGCGCTCAACCGGGAGACCGCGAAATTCGCGGTCGACCACCTGATCGAGGAAGTGGCGGCCAAGTTCTCCGACGTGCCGCAAGTCGAGCGCCATGTGGAAGCCGTGCGCGCCGACCTCATCGAGAACGTGCCGTTGTTCGTCGCAGCCAACGAAGGCGAAGGCGGCGACATCGATCAGGCCGCCGTGAAAACGGCGTTCGACCGCTACGAGGTCAATTTGCTGATCTCGCGCGAGGACGGCGACGGCGCTCCCGTCGTCGAGGAGCCTCATCCGACGCTCGGCAACCTCATCGGCCGCATCGACTACGTTTCCATGCACGGCGTGCTGATGACCAATTTCCGTCTCATCAAGTCGGGCGCGCTGCATCGCGCGAGCGGCGGCTATCTGATGCTCGACGCGCGCAGCCTGCTGATGGAGCCGTTCAGCTGGGCGGCGCTGAAGCGCACGCTTCGCAAGGGCGAGATCGCCATCGAGGACGTCGGCCGCTTCCTCGGGCTGACCAGCACCGTATCGCTGGAGCCCGATCCGATCCCGCTCAATGCGAAAGTCGTGCTGTTCGGGGACCGCCTCCTGTATTTCCTGCTCAGCGCGGTCGACCCTGATGTGGTTGAGCTCTTCCGCGTGCTTGCGGACTTCGAAGACGATCTGGCCCGCACGCCCGAGAGCGAGGCGCTGATGGCGCGGCTGCTGGCCGCGCAATCGCAACGCCTCGGTCTGGCGCCGTTCGACAGCGCGGCCGTCGCGAGGCTCATCGAGCACGCCGCGCGGATCGCCGACCATTCGGCCAAGCTTTCGCTGCGCGTCGGCGATCTCGGCGAGACCCTGATCGAAGCCGATTTTCGCGCGCGGGAGGCAGGGCGAACAGAGGTCGGACGCGAGCATGTCGAGGGGGCGCTTGAAGCGCGGGTGCGCCGGGCGTCGCGGATTCGCGATCGCAGCCGGCAGGCCATTCTCGAAGGGGTCGCGCTGATTGCGACCGACGGCGCGCGCGTCGGGCAGGTGAACGGCCTCAGCGTCATGGAGATAGGCGGTTTTGCTTTCGGCCGCCCCACGCGCATAACCTGCCAGGTCAGGCCCGGCGGCGGAAAGGTGGTCGACATCGAGCGGGAGGTGGAGCTCGGCGGCCCGATCCATTCAAAGGGCGTGCTGATCCTCAGCGGCTTCGTTGCGGGCCGATACGCGCTCGACACCCCGATGTCGTTGTTCGCAAGCCTGGTGTTCGAGCAATCCTACGGCGGCGTGGAAGGCGACAGCGCCTCTTCGGCGGAGCTTTACGCCCTGCTCTCGGCGCTGGCCGACACGCCGCTTCGGCAGGACCTCGCGGTCACCGGCTCCGTCAACCAGCATGGCGAGGTGCAGGCGATCGGCGGCGTCAACGAGAAGATCGAAGGCTTTTTCGATATCTGCGCGGCGCGGGGATTGACGGGCGCGCAGGGCGTTCTGATACCGGCCGCCAATGTTCAGCACCTGATGCTGCGCGCGGACGTGGTCCGCGCCTGCGCGGAGGGTCGGTTCGCCGTCTATCCGGTCGAGACCATCGACCAGGGACTCGCGCTGCTGACCGGACTCGCGCCCGGCGAGCGCGGAAGCGACGGCGCTTTCGCGCCGGACAGCCTCAACCGGAGGGTGGAGGACCGATTGCGCGCTTTCGCGGCAGTGCGCAAATCATTCGCGAGCGAAGATGCGCGCGGGGATCGGGCGCGGGAGGATCGCCCGTGAACGCGAACGCCCTCGGATTCAAGCGGCTCGTGCTGACCCAACCCTCGCCGGGCGAGAGCGCGGCGACGCGGCTGGCGGTTGAACTCGCCGAGCTATTCGGCGCGGAACTGCTCGGCTTGTTCATCGAGGACATAGGTCTCAGTCATTTCTCCGCCATGCCTTTCGCGCGTGAAATCCTCGCGCTTGGCGGCGACTGGCGGCGAGTGGAGCAGGATCGCTTTCGCACGCAGCTCGAACTTGCCGCGGCTTGCGCCGAGCACGGTTTCGCGCGGGCCGCCGGCCGTCGGAACCCGGGGCGGTTCCAGGTCATGCGCGCAGGCGCGGCTGGCCTCGGTGAATTTTCGCGGGCCGAGGACATTCTCGTGCTCAGAGCGCCGACGGCCGCCGATTGGGTCGCCGAGCCGCAGGCGTCGCTGTTGGAGGCCGCGTTCCTTTCTCATGCGGCGGTGCTGCTCGCCCCGGGGTCGCCTGTTCTGGCTCGCGGCGCCGTCGCCGCGCTGGCGATGAGCGCCGACGATCCCGCCGTGGAGGTGGCGCGGGTCATCGCGCAAGCCGCGGGAGAGCCGCTCGACGTCATCGAATGGCCCGCGCTCGGTGGACTAAGCCACATACGCCGCCGCCTTCTGGTCGCCACGCGAGGCGCGCTGTCGAAAGAGGACGCGATCGCGGCTGCGGCGCGGATGCGGGCGCCGTTGCTGAGCCTGCGCGCGCCTCGGCGCGATTGATGACGCAGGCGTCCGGCGCGCCCGTCCGCAAGACCGTCAGCGACTTCGCTCGTCATTTCCTATTTCGGCCTTCCTGATTGTTGACCAACCAGAGGCTTCCATTGAAGCGTTTTGACTGACGTCGATCGGGCCGCCGGGAATTGACCGCCATCTGCAAGCACGCGCCGCGCCGCCGCCGCCTCCTCACTCCTTGAGATTGTCCGCCATGCGACGGAGTTGCAGTCGCAAAGTCTCCGCCTCGGCGGGAGTGAACCCGGCGAGCGCGCGGTCGGTGCGCCCGAGCACAATCGGCAGAATGCGCCCGAACAGATCGGCGCCGTGCGGGGTCAACGAAAGCGAGACCCGACGCCGGTCGGAAAGGCCCGTCTTTCGCGACACCAGATCCTCGCCCTCCATCTGACCGATCGTGCGCGTGAGCGTCGTGCGGTCGACGCTGGAGAGTTCGGCCAGGCGTCCCATCGAACAGGCGCCCTGGTCGTGCAGCACCGCCATCACGCGCCAACGGCCGTAATCCAGGCCGAACTCGGCGAGGTCGCGGTTGATCGCCCGCGTTCGCCGCGCGAGGATCTGGCTGAAGTAGAAGAAGAAATGGTCCTCCAGCCGGAAGCGCCGGGCGGACCCGGCGCGCCGGCGCGACGACGGCGCCGCCAAATTCCCACTCCGCTTAACGGTGTTTCCCGGTCGCTGGCAGATATGTTGACTCGCACATAATATGGGGCATAATGCCGCAGGCGCAAGTCCGCGCGCGTACAGGATTTGTCAGCGATGAAGCGAAGTTTGTTTCTTCTGTCCACGCTTTCAGCCCTGACGCTGTCGGGCGCGGCGCTCGCCGAGGGCAAGGTCAAGGTCGGGGTGATCGCCACTTTGTCCGGCCCGCCCGCGGTGCTCGGCGGACAGATCCGCGACGGTTTCAATCTGGCGGTCAAGACCCTCGGCGGCAAGCTCGGCGGGCTCGACGCCGAAGTGATCGTGGTCGACGACGAACTGAAGCCCGACGTCGCCGTCACCAAGGTGAAGGGCCTGCTGGAGCGCGACAAGGTCGATTTTGTCGTCGGCCCCGTTTTCTCCAACATATTGCAGGCGATCCACAAGCCGGTCATCGATTCTTCGGCGATCCTCATCAGCCCCAATGCGGGCACCTCGAGCTTCGCCGGCAAGCAATGCAACCCGAACTTCTTCGTCACCTCTTATCAGAACGATCAGGTGCATGCGGTCCTGGGCAAATATGCGCAGGACAAGGGTTACAAATCGGCATTCCTGCTGGCCCCCAACTATCAGGCGGGAAGGGATGCGCTCGCCGGCTTCAAAACCCAGTACAAGGGCGCGATAGCGGACGAGGTCTATACGCCGCTGGGGCAGCTCGACTTCTCGGCCGAACTCGCCAAGATCGCGGCGGAGAAACCCGAGGTGGTCTTCACTTTCATGCCGGGAGGCATGGGCGTCAATCTGGTCAAGCAATACAGTCAGGCGGGATTGAAGCATATTCCGTTCCTCTCCGCCTTCACCACGGACGAGTCGACGCTTCCGGCCGAAAAGGACGCCGCGATTGGGGATCTCGGCGGCGCCAACTGGGCGCCTGACATGGACAATCCGCAGTCCAAGGCCTTCGTGGCCGCCTACGAGGCGGCCTATGGCGCCGTGCCGGCCACCTATGCGATGCAAGCCTATGACGCGGCGATGCTGATAGACAGCGCGATCAAAGGAACGGGCGGCAAGCTCGGCGACCGCAAGGCGTTGAGCGCGGAACTCAAGAAGGCCAACTTCAAGTCGTTGCGCGGCAAATTCAAGTTCAACGTCAACAACTATCCGATTCAGGATTTCTATCTCGTCAAGGTCGCCAAGCGACCCGACGGAAAGTACGAAACGGAGATCGCCGAGCGCGTCTTTTCCGACTACGCCGATTCCTACGCCAAAGACTGCCCGCTGAAGTAGTCCGGCCGATGGAGCCGCGGCGATGTCGATGGGGCTTCTCCTCGTGCAGACCCTGAACGGGCTGCAACTGGGCGTGATCCTGTTTCTGATCGCCGCGGGTCTGACGCTGGTTTTCGGCGTGATGGACTTCATCAATCTCGCGCATGGCGTCCAGTACATGGTCGGCGCCTATCTTGCCGCGACCCTGGTCGCGTGGACCGGCAGCTTCTGGGCGGGGCTTGCCCTGACGCTGCCTGCAGCGCTCGCCTTTGGACTGCTGCTGGAAGTCGTGATCTACCGCAGGCTCTACGGCCGCGGCCCGCTCGATCAGATACTCGCCACCTTCGGCCTGATCCTTTTCATGGACGAAGGCGTCAAGGCGCTCTGGGGCTCCGCGCCCCTGAGCGTGCCCATGCCCGACGCGCTTTCCGGCGGCGTCCGGGTCATGACCGGGCTGCTCTATCCCGTCTACCGTCTCGCCCTGATCGGCGTGGGTCTGGCGATTGCGTTCGGCCTCTATTTCCTCGTCAATCATACGCGCGTCGGCATGCGCGTGCGGGCCGGCGCCAGCAACGCGGCGATGATCTCGGCGCTCGGCGTCGACATACGACGCCTGTTCACGCTGGTCTTCGGCTTCGGCGCCATGCTCGCGGGCCTGGCTGGCGCCCTTGTCGCGCCGATCCTCTCCGTACAGCCCGGCATGGGCGAAAGCGTGCTGATCCTCGCCTTCGTCGTCATCGTGATCGGCGGCGTCGGCTCGATCAGAGGCGCGTTCCTCGGCGCGCTGCTCGTTGGGTTGATCGACACGCTCGGCCGCGCCTTCGGTCCGGACGTGCTGAGATTTGCGCTCAGCGCCTCGGCCGCCGATCAGACAGGCCGCTCGCTGGCGCCGATGCTGATCTATCTGCTGATGGCCGCGATCCTGTTCTTCCGTCCATCCGGCCTGTTTCCGGTGAAGCGGTGAGGACGCTGCGCACGGCGGCTCGCCGACATTGGGTTTCGCGCTCCTGGCGCTGGTCCCGCTCGCCGCGCGCCTCGGGCCGGAGGCGTATATTCTCAATCTCGGCCTCGCGCGCGCTCGTGCTTGCGCTCGCGGCCCTGTCGCTCGAATTCACGCTCGGGCATGGCGGGCTCGTGTCGTTCGGACAGGCCGCCTATCTCGGCCTCGGCGCCTACGCGGTCGCGATCCTCACGCAATGGGGCTGCGACGAACTGCTGATCCAGACGGCGGCGGCGGTCATCGCGGCGGCCGTGTTTGCGGGTTTGACCAGCGCTCATATCGCTGCGCGCGAAAGGCATCTACTATGTCATGAGTACGCTGGCCTTCGGGCAGATGCTGTATTTCTTCTTCGTGTCGCTGTCCGCGCTTGGCGGCGACGACGGCGTCACGCTCGACGCGCGCGCCCGCCTTGCGGGAACCCAGTGGCTCGCCGGCGATCGCGCCTTCTATTATCGCAACCCTCGCCGCGCTGCTGCTTGGCTATCTGTTGGTCGACCGGATCGTCGGCTCGCGCTTCGGCCGTGTGCTCGGCGCCATTCGGCAGAATCCGCTGCGGGTGCGCGCCCTCGGGCTGGAGCCGTTCGGATTTCAACTCGCCGCCTGCGTCATCTCGGGCGGCGTCTGCTCGATTGCGGGCGTGCTGCTCGCCAATCAGAACGAATTCGTCTCGCCGGCCTTCATGTCATGGCAACGCTCGGGCGATCTGATCGTCATGACGGTTCTCGGCGGCGTCGGCTCGCTCGGCGGCGCGATCTTCGGCGCCATCGCCTATCTGCTCGTCTCGGAGCTGCTGTCGAACTTCACGGAGCACACCGGCCTGCTCTTGGGCCCGCTGCTCGTGCTCGTCGCCCTATGGGGGCGCGGCGGCCTCGCGGGCCTGTTCGCGCGCGTTGGCGGAGAGCCCGCGTGAGCGCCCCGCTGCTGCTGGTCGAAGACCTGACCAAACGCTTCGGAGCGGTGACCGTCAGCGATGGGGTCTCGCTGGAGCTTGAATCCGGCCGGCTGCGCGCGCTGATCGGCCCGAACGGCGCGGGCAAGACGTCGCTGATCAACCAGATCTCGGGCGCCCTCGCGCCCGATTCCGGACGCATCCTGTTCGCGGGCGAGGACGTTACGCGGCTCGATCTCGCCCGAGCGCGCCGCGCGCGGCCTCGTGCGCTCGTTCCAGATCGCTTCGCTGTTTCCCGAATACACCGCGCTCGACAATGTCGCGCTCGCCGTCCAGGCGCGCGCGGGCTCCAGCTTTCGCTTCTTCGGTCGCGCCGCGAAGGCGGCCGACCTGAACGAAAGCGCGATGCTCGCCCTTCGGCGGGTCGGCCTCGCGGCGCGCGCGGGCCGCTTGGCGGGCGCGCTCGCGCATGGCGAACGGCGCCTGTTGGAGATCGCCATCGCGATCGCCTGCCGACCCCGGCTCCTGCTGCTCGATGAGCCCTTCGCGGGATTGGGACGCGAGGAATCGCTGCAGGCGCTGTCGCTGCTGCAGGAGCTCAAGCGCGAGTTCACGATCCTGCTCGTCGAGCACGACATGGATGCGGTGTTCGCGCTCGCCGACGACATCAGCGTGCTCGTCGGCGGGCGCCTGCTCGCGAGCGGACCGCCCGAATTGATCCGCGAATCGGCGGCTGTGCGCGCAGCCTATCTCGGCGAAGAGGAGGCGGCCTGATGTTGCGCCTCGAGGCCGTGCGCGCCGGCTATGGCGCGGCCCCTGCCCTGTTTGGCGTCGATCTCGACGTCGGCGCCGGCGAGGTGGTGGCGCTGATGGGCCGCAACGGCATGGGCAAGACGACGACCGTGCGCACGATCTTCGGCCTCGTCGCGCTCGCCGGGGGCCGCGTCTGGTTCGAGGGCCGCGACATCTCCTCCGCGCCGCCTTACGCGCGGGCCCGCCGGGGGCTCGGGCTCGCGCCCGAGGGACGGCAGATCTTTCCGACGCTTGACCGTCGAAGAGAATTTGCTCGCCGCCGCCGCGAAGGCGGGGCCGTGGACGCTGAAGGCCGTCTATGGCCTGTTTCCTCGCCTCGCCGAGCGCCGCCGGCATTTCGGCGACCAACTTTCGGGCGGCGAGCAGCAGATGCTCGCCATCGGCCGCGCGCTGACGACCAATCCGAAACTGCTCGTGCTCGACGAGGCGACGGAAGGCCTCGCCCCGCTTATCCGGGCCGAAATCTGGTCCTGCCTCGCGGCGCTGAAGCGGCAGGGCCAGTCGATCCTCGTCATCGACAAGAATCTCGGCGCCCTCCTGCGCCTGGCGGATCGCGGCTTCGTCATCGAGAAAGGCCGCATCGTGTGGCGCGGCGCCGGCGAGGAGATCGCGCTCGCCGAAGGGCGCCTGCATCTCGGCGAAACGCCGCTGGCCGCCGAGGCGGCGGCAATCACATCGGATGTCAACCAAAGTAGTTTGAAAACCCGAAAGAAGGAGTGCGTCATGTCTGCGTTGACCCCTGGCATCACCAAGGCTGGCGAAGGCCTCGACAACATCGCCTGGAACATCCTGGGGCAGACCTATGTGCCGAAGGCGCTCGGCGACAGTTCATTCGCCTGGCACGCCACCTTTCCGCCCGAAACCTTCGTGCCGCCGCACATCCACCCGACCCAGGATGAATTCATCTACATGTTCGAGGGCGAGCTCGAGCTTATGCTGGATGGACGCACGACCTTCGCGAGGTCCGGCGATCTCGTGCGCATGCCCATGGGTCTGCCGCACGGCATCTGGAACAAGTCCGGCCACACGGTGAAATGCATGTTCTGGGTGTCGCCGACGCGCCGGCTCTACGATCTTTTCTGGGCGATTCACAACATGCCGGAGCAGACGCCGGCCGAAGTGGTCGCGCTGTCGGCCAAGCACGAGGTCGACTTCCTGCCGCCCCCCGAAGAGACCAAATAAGGACGTGCGGCCATGACCGTTCTCATCGCGGGCGGAGGCGTCGGCGGCCTCACCCTGGCGCTCATGCTGAAACGCCGCGGCGTCAAGGCCGTCGTCTTCGAGCAGGCCAACCAGATCCGCGAGCTCGGCGTCGGCATCAACATCCTGCCGCACGCCGTGAAGGAGCTGGCCGCGCTCGATCTCCTGCCCGCGCTCGACGCGGCCGGCGTAAGGACGAAGGAGCTCGCCTATCTCAATCGGCTCGGGCAGAAGGTCTGGGGCGAGAAGCGGGGAACGGATGCGGGCTTCAACTATCCGCAATTCTCGATCCATCGCGGCCGTCTGCAGAAGGCGATCTACGAGGCGGTGCTGAAAGAGCTCGGCCCCGACTCCGTGCGCACGGGCCTGCGGCTCGCCGGCTTCATCCAGGACGAGGGCGGCGTCACCGCGCATTTTCTCGATTCCCGCTATGGCCTGGCGACCGAGACGGTGCGCGGCGAAGTTCTCGTCGGCGCCGACGGCATTCACTCCGTCGTGCGCAGGAAGTTCTATCCGCGACAGGGGCCGCCGAGCTGGCAGGGCGCGCTGCTGTTTCGCGGCTGCTTCGAATGGCCGAAGTTCCTGACCGGCGCCTCCATGTATATCTGCGGCGGCATGGGCGCGAAGCTGTCGCTCTATCCGATCGCGCCGGGATCGACGGACGAGACGCGGCTGACCAACTGGGCGATCGTCGCCAAGGTCGCTGACGGAGCGATCACGCCGCCGCCCGCCGACAGTTGGTCGCGCACCGCGCGCCTGGACGACGTGACGCCCTATGCGCGCCGCTTCACGGCGCCGGGCGTCGATGTCGAGGCGCTCGTGCGCGCGACGCCGACCGCCTGGGAATATCCCATGTGCGACCGCGACCCGCTGCCGCGCTGGAGCTTCGGCCGCGTCACTCTGATGGGCGACGCCGCCCATCCCATGTACCCGGTCGGCTCCAACGGCGCGGCGCAGGCCATCCTCGACGCGCGCTGCCTCGCGGATGCTCTGCAGAAGGCCGAGCATCCGATGCGCGCGCTTTACGAATACGAGGAGGAGCGGCTGCCCACGACCGCGGAAATTGTGCGGCTCAATCGCAAGGGCGGCCCGGAGCGCGTGATCGACGAAGTCGAGAAGCTCGCGCCGGCGGGCTTCGAACACGTCGATCGCGTGCTGAGCCACGCCGAGCGGGAGGCGATCGTGAAAGGCTATGCGGGCAAGGCGGGTTTTGCGCTGAAGCAGGTCAACAAATAGAGGCTGGAATCAGCTCGCGGCGGACCGGACCCGAAACTCCGGCCGCTCCCGGAGACGCCGGAGACGCGCGGCTTCCAGCGTCTTCGCTGCGAAATCGCTCACGCCTTGGGCTGCGCCTTGAGCCGGTAGCGTTGGATCTTGCCGGTCTGGGTCTTCGGCAGCGCGTCGGTGAAAACGACGGCGCGGGGATATTTGTAGGGCGCGATCGTCGCCTTCACGTGATCCTGCAGCAACCTGACCATCAGCGCGTCGCCTTGGGCGCCCTCGGCGAGCACCACATGCGCCTCCACGATCTCGCCGCGCGCTTCGTCGGCGCGGCCCACCACCGCGCATTCCTTGACGGCGGGATGGGCCAGCAGCGCGGCCTCCACCTCCGGCCCCGCAATGTTGTAGCCGGCCGAAACGATCATGTCGTCGCTGCGCGCGGCGAAGCGAAAATAGCCGTCCGCGTCCTGCACGAAGGTGTCGCCGGTGATGTTCCAGCCTTGGCGCACGTAGTTTTTCTGCCGTTCGTCGGCCAGATAGCGGCAGCCGGTCGGGCCGCGGACGGCGAGGCGTCCCGGCGTTCCGCGCGGGACCTCGTTCATATTCTCGTCCACCACGCGCGCCTCGTAGCCCGTCACGGGCTTGCCCGTGCAGCCGGGCGCCGAGTCGCCGAAGCGGTTGGTGATGAATATGTGCAGCATCTCGGTCGAGCCGATGCCGTCGAGCATCGGCTTGCCGGTCTTGGCCATCCACGCCTCATAGACGGGCGCCGGCAGCGTCTCGCCGGCGGAAACGGCGGCGCGCAGCGAGGAGAGATCCGCGCCCGCCTCCATCGCCGCCAGCATGACGCGATAGGCTGTCGGCGCGGTGAAGCAGATCGTCGCCCCATGGGTCTGGATGATCTCGATCAGAATTCGCCGGCGAGGCCTGCTCCAGGAGAGCCGCCGCCGCGCCGAAGCGCAGCGGAAAGATCGCCAGACCGCCGAGCCCGAAGGTGAAGGCGAGCGGCGGCGAGCCCACGAACACGTCCTCCGGCGTAACGCCCAGAACCTCTTTCGCGTAGCCGTCGGCGACGATGAGGAGATCGCGATGGAAATGCGCGGTCGCCTTGGGCTCGCCCGTGGTGCCCGACGTGAACCCCAGCAGCGCGACATCGTCGCGCCCTGTCCTGACGGCCTGATAGCGCACAGGCTTGTTGAGCGCGATGCGGTCGAGTTCGGCGTCGTGATTGGCGGTGCCGTCGAAGCCGATCACCTTCTCGAGATGGCGGCTCGTCTTGGCGCAGGCGACGAGTTCGTCCATCAGCCGCGTGTCGCACAGCGCAAATTTGATCTCGGCCTTGTCCACGATCCCGGTCAATTCGCCCGCGCGCAGCATCGGCATCGTGTTGACGACGACCGCCCCCGCCTTGGTGGCGGCGAGCCAGCAGGCGACCATGGCGGGATTGTTGGCGGAGCGGATCAGCACGCGCTCCCCCGGCTTCACGCCGTAGTCTTCGCTCAGCGCATGCGCGATCCGGTTGGTCCAGTCCGTCAGTTCCTTGTAGGTGCGGCGCCTGCCATGGCCGATCAGGGCGGTGTGGTCGCCGAAGCCGCGCTCGACCATGCGGTCGGTGAATTCGACGGCGGCGTTGAGCCATTCCGGATAGTCGAAGGTCCCGAGCCGCAGGTCGGGCCACAGATCCGGCGGGGGGAGACGATCGCGCGAGAAACTGTCGATGTGACCCGTCGGCCCCAGCATGTCGCGCCTCCGCCAAAACCGCGCGCGCTCGCGACGCGCGCAACCGCGCCAAGCTTAGCCGCAATCAAAATTATTTCAAGTCTAAAATATCTGTTTCGGACCCTCGTGCGCGAGACTATGCTGATGCAGAGTGGCGAAGGGAGACATCCGGGTGATCCTTGACTGGGACGACGCTTATTCCAATTCCCGTCACATTCCCGGCGCGGAGGGCTACGCGCCCAAATGGGCTGCTCGCGCCGCCGCCTTCCGGGACGAGATGACGGCGAGACGGCGCGCGCGCGTCGATCTCGCCTATGGGCCCGGCGAGCGCCAGAAACTGGATCTGTTCCTGCCCGCGGGCGCGCCGAGGGGCCTGTTCGTTTTCGTGCACGGCGGCTACTGGATGGCCTTCGACAAGTCGTACTGGTCGGATCTCGCACGCGGCGCCGTCGAGCGGGGCTGGGCTGCGGCGCTGCCAAGCTACACGCTGGCCCCGGCCGCGCGAATCGGCGACATCACCCGGGAGATCGCCTCGGCGATCGGCTTCGCCTCCGATGAGGTCGCCGGCCCGCTGCGCCTGGCCGGCCATTCCGCGGGCGGCCATCTCGTCACGCGCATGATCTCGCACACGTCCCCGCTCGCGCCGGCCGCGGCGTCGCGCATCGAGGCGGTCGTTTCAATCAGCGGCCTGCACGATCTGCGCCCGCTGTTGCGAACGCAAATGAACGAGAAGTTGCGGCTCGACCTCGCGGAGGCGGAAGCCGAGAGCGCGGCGCTGCTGCGCCCCGCTCGGCAAGCGCGGGTGACGTGCTGGGTGGGCGAGCGCGAGCGTCCTGAATTTCTGCGGCAGAACGACCTGCTCGCCAATGTCTGGACCGGGCTCGGCGCCGAAATGCGCGCGGTTCACGCCGCCGGCCGCCACCATTTCGACGTGATCGATGCGCTTGGCAATTCCTCCAGCGAGCTTTCGGAGCTTTGCGCCCCCTGAACCGGGAGCCCGCTCCTCGTCTGTCCCGCCCACTTGCCGGGCGGCGTTTGAGCCACTTTCCGCAACGCTCGCGCCAACCGGCTAAGCAGGATTTCCGAAAAGTGGATGCCGGTTTTCGGACGAAAATCCTGCTAAATCAAAGAATCTAAGCAGACATTCGTTGGCCTTCCAACGAATGTCTGCTTAGAGGACGAGACGCCGGGTCGTCGGCGGCGACAGCCGCACCATGTCGGGCGTGGGGCGGCGCAAGCGCGCGGGCGAGGCGATGGGTTGCGGCCGCCCGGTCGCGACGGCGCGTTCGATGGCGATCAGCGCCCGCATATCCGCCAGCCCCTCCTCGCCGTCAGCCTCGGGCGGCGTTCCGCGCGCGATGCAGTCGGAGAAATACGCAACCTGCGCGCCGAACTGATCGGTCTGCGGGAACCCGGTCTCGACGATCTTCCCGTCGCGGCGCAGGCGCAGCTTCGTCGCCGTCTCGAACCGATAGCCGGGGTCGAGTTCGAGATCGCCGAGCGTTCCGACGACGCGATAGCTGTCCGCCTCCGCCCCGCCGAAACTGGCGACGAACTGCGCAAGTCCCCCCGACGGGAAGCGCAACAAGGCGGACACGGAGGCGTCCACTTCGCCAAAGCGCGGATCTTCGGCTGGCCGATGCGCCATGGCCATCGCCTCTATGGGCTCTTCGGCGAAGACATGGCGCGCGGCGTTGATGCAATAGACGCCTATGTCCTGCAGCGGCCCGCCCCAAGCGGCGGCCTTCAGCCGATGGTTCCCCGCCGCCGTCTGGAAGCTGAACATGGACTGAAAGAACAGCGGCCGACCGATGGCGTCGGCGCGGATCTGTTCGAGAACGGCGAGGGTTCCCGGCTCGTTGTGCAGCCGGTACGCCGTCATCAGAAACACCTTCGCTTCGCGCGCGGCGGCGATCATCGCGAGCGCTTCGTCTTCGCTCGCGGCCAGCGGCTTCTCCACCAAAACGTGCTTGCCTGCTCGCGCCGCCCGGATGGCGAAGTCGGCGTGCATATCGTTCGGCAGGGCGATGTAAACGGCGTCGATCTCGGGGCCGGCGAGCAGAGCGTCATAGCCGTCGTAGCCGACAACCGTCCCTACGCCGTGAAATTCCGCGAGGCGATGGGCCTTCGCGCGGTCGCCGCTGACGATAGCCGCGACGCGCGAATTGCCGGATTGCGCGACGCCGGGAAGAAAGGCGATCTGGGAAATCCAGCCGGCGCCGACAACGGCGTAGTTGATCATCGAAGCTCTCCCGAGTTTGCTGGTCCTGGCCTGAGCAAGGCGTCCGCCGGGCGTCGGCCTCCTCAGTCGTAAAGCGCGGGACGCGGCGGAAGCGTCAGCGCCGCGTCGCGTCCTTGCGCGAGCGCCCCGGCGATCTGCGCGGCGATGGCCGAGGCGACATAGCCGTCCCACGCGCTCGCTCCGGCCGGGGCGCCCGTGCGGAGGGAAGCGATCCACTCGGTCAGTTGGCGGCGATAGGCGTCCACGAATCTCGGCGCCCAATTGTCGGGGAAGCTGAGGCCGCCGATCCCGTCGCGGTTGTGGACCGTCGCCGACGGCGGCGCCAGCGCCACGGAGCCGCGACGGCCCACAAGTTCGGCATGGACGTGATAGCCGTAGGCGGCGTTCATGAAGACTTCGGTCGAGACGATTTCGCCCCGGTCGGTCGTCATCGTAATCATGAGGGGATCGCCGCCCGGAGCGGCGTTGATGCGGGCCGAGACCATCTCCGATCCGGTCAGCCAACGGCTGATGTCGATTTCGTGGACGAACGAGTTCGTCACGGCCATCAGCCCGGTGAACCAATCCGGCGCGCGCGCATTGCGATGTATGTTGTGCAGCAGCGCCACGGCGCCGATCCCGCCCTCGTCCTTGATTCGCTTCATCTCCCGGTAACCGACGTCGAACCTTCGCATATAGCCGACCTGGATCAGCCTGCGTTTCAGCGCGACCTCCGCCTCCACGACGCGCATGGCGTCCTCGGTCGAGGCGGCGAGGGGCTTTTCGCACAAGACCGGCTTGCCGGCCTTCAGGCACGCGAGCGTCAGCTCGGCGTGGGTCGCGTCCGGCGAGGCGATGACCACGGCCTCGATGCGGTCGGAGGCGATCAGCGATTGGGGGTCGGAGAACACTGCGGCGCCGGAGGCGGCGGTCCGCGCGCGAGCCGGGTCGGCGTCGAACACGCCGGCGAGATGCGCGCCGGGCGTCTCGCTTTTCAGCAGACGGGCGTGCTCGGCGCCCATCACGCCTGTTCCTATGACGCCGACGCCGATAGTCATGTCTCGCTCCCTCTCGCGCTTGCCGCTTTTCCAGTTCCCCGCCGTGCGAACCCCGGCCGCGCGCCGATTTAGCCTACAACGTCCAAGCCCGCGAGCGCCATCGCGGGCGACAACACAAACAAGGTTCGCCCTTGCGACCAGAAGGCGAGAACCTGGACGGGCCTCACAGCGCGCGCTCCAGGACAAGGGCGGAATGGACGGCGCGGCGGCCGGCGAGGTCGGCGATCTGATGGCGGCAGGAGAAACCGTCGGCGACAATGATGTCGTCCGCCGCCGCCGCGCGGACCGCGGGCAGCAGGCCGGCTTCCGCCATGGCGCGGGAGATCGCCTGCGATTCCGACTGGTAGCCGAAGGCGCCGGCCATGCCGCAGCAGGAGGACTGGATCGGCCTGACGTCGAGGCCGGGCGCCATGCGCAGCGCCGTCAGGCCGGCCTCGAAGGCGCCGAAGCTCTTCTGATGGCAGTGGCCATGCACGTGGGCGATTGAGGCCACAGGATTGAACCGCAGCGCCGGCTTGGTCCTGGCGAGGTATTCGGCCAGCAGCATCGCGCGACCGGCGAGCGCCTCGGCGGCGGGGCCGGGCAGGAGAGCCGGGAATTCGTCGCGCAGCGTGAACAGGCAGGACGGCTCGAGGCCGACGACGGGAACGTCGCCGGCGAGCGCGGCGAGGGCGCGCGCCGCCGCCCCGCGGGCGCGCTCGATCATGCCGGCGGAGAGATAGGTGCGGCCGCAGCACAGCGGCCCCCCGGCGGAGCGAATGGCGACCCTGAGCCCCGCCGCCGCGCAGCACCTTCAGCGCCGCGCGCAGATTCTCCGGCTCGAACCAGCGGTTGAAGCAGTCGGCGAAGAGGATGACGTCGCCCTCGGCGCCGTCGGCTTCCTCGTCGCGAAAGGGATCGGCGCGCCAGGCGGGGAGCGGACGGGACGCGGCCAGGCCGAGGCGTTCGCCGAGCGCGCGCAGCCGGGGAGAGTTGTTGCGGGCGTTGAACAGGGCGGGCAGACGCGCGGCGAAGGGCGCGATGCGCGGCAGTTCCGCGATCAGGCGGTCGCGCAGGCGCACGCCCTGCCGCTCGGCGCGCAAGGCCGTGACTTCGAGCTTCAGCTTCGCCATGTCGACGCCGGTCGGGCATTCGCGCCGGCAGGCCTTGCAGGAGACGCAGAGGGACAGGGCCTCCTCGACCTCGGGGCCGGCGAGCGCGTCGGGGCCGAGCTGGCCGGTAAGGGCCAGGCGCAGGGTATTGGCGCGGCCGCGGGTGACATGGGCCTCATCGCCGGTGACGCGGAAGGAAGGGCACATCGCGCCGGCGTCGAACTTCCGGCAGGCGCCGTTGTTGTTGCACATCTCGACCGCGCCGAGCATGCCGCCGAGCGGCCCGGGATAGGCCGACCAGTCGAGCTTGGGCGCGAAAGCCCGGCGCGGCGGCGTAATCCGGCCTGTAGCGGAACAGGCTGCGGTCATCCATGCGCGGCGGGCGCACGACGCGGCCGGGATTGAACAGGCCTTCGGGATCGAGCGTGTCCTTCACCGCCTCGAAGGCGCGGGCGATGCGGGGCCCGAACATCGTCTCGTTGAACTCGGAGCGGGCGATGCCGTCGCCGTGCTCGCCGGAATGGCTGCCCTTGTATTCGCGCACGAGGTCGAAACATTCCTCGGCGATGGCGCGCATCCGCCTGACATCGGCGCCGTCCTTCATGTTGAGCACGGGGCGCACATGCAGGCAGCCGACGGAGGCGTGGGCGTACCAGGTGCCCTTGACGCCGTGGCGGGCGAAGACGCCGTTGAGGCGCTCGGTGTAGTCGGCGAGATCGGCCAGATCGACGGCGCAGTCCTCGATGAAGGAGACCGGCTTCCCGTCGCCCTTCATCGACATCATGATGTTGAGGCCGGCCTCGCGGACCTCGGCGATGTCGGCCTGAAACTGCGGATCGACGGCGCGCACGACCTGGCCGGGAAACCCGAGGTCTCCCATCATCGCCTCAAGCTCGGCGAGCTTGGCGAGAAGCGGCCCGTCCGCGTCGCCGTGGAACTCGACGATCAGCACGCTGTCGGGGGCGCCGATCAGCATGCGCTCGATGGTCGCACGGAAGATCGGGATTTCGCGACCGAGCGCGATCATCGTGCCGTCGACCAGCTCGACCGCTTCCGGGTCGAGCGTGACGAGATGCCGGGCCGCCGCCATCGCGGCGCGGAACGTCGGGAACTGGCAGATTCCGAGCGCCTTGCGCGGCTTCAGCGGATGCAGGACCAGCTCCAGCGCGGCGGAGAAGGCCAGCGTGCCCTCGGAGCCGACGAGCAGGCGGGCGAGGTTGTCGCGGCCGGCGGCGCGGGCGGCGGGCGTGAGGGCGTCGATGTTGTAGCCGCCGACGCGGCGCAGCTGCTTGGGGAACCGCGCCGCGATCTCGTCGGCCTCGGCCGCGCCGAGCGCATGCAGGCGCTGGACGAGGTCGGCGAATGCCGGCCGAGCCGTCGGGGATTTCGCCGAAGCGATGGCGCGAGCCGTCGGCGAGGATGGCCTCGATGGCCGTGACGTTGTCGGCCATCAGGCCGTAGCGGATCGACTTCGAGCCGCAGGAATTGTTGCCGGCCATGCCGCCGATCGTGCAGCGCGCATGGGTCGAGGGATCGACGGCGAAGAATTGTTTCGAGCCTCGCAGCGCGGCGTTGAGGCGCGACAGCACGATTCCGGGCTCGACCCAGGCGCGGTCGCCTTCGACGGAGAGAACGCGGTTGAGATGTTTGGAGCAGTCGATCACCAGCGCGCGGTTCACCGTCTGGCCGCATTGCGAGGTGCCGCCGCCGCGCGGCAGCACCGGGACGCCCTGCTCGCGGCAGATCGCCAGCGCCGCCATCACGTCCTCGATCCGCCGCGGCGCGATGACGCCGATCGGCTCGACCTGGTAGATCGAGGCGTCGGTGGCGTAGCGGCCGCGGTCGCCGGCGCTAAACAGCACCTCGCCCGCGATCTCGCGCCTGAGCCGCGCGGCGAGCGCGGAATCGCCGAGGCTGGCGGTCATGGCGCCCCCGCGCGGGCGAGGTCGCCGTCGCGTTTGGTCAAGCGGCCATCAGGCATGGGCGCCCGCATCCCCTGCTCCGCCGCGCCTTAGAAAAGCGCCTCACCGCTCGATGCGGTCCTTTCCGCCGAAATTCCGCGTCACCGCCTGGCCCGTCGCCAGGACGGACTCGACGAGCTGGGGCAGACGGTCGTCGGTGAGCCGCGCGGTCGGTCCGGCGATGGAGAGCGCGCCATGGGCCACGCCGTGCTCGTCGACGATGGCGGTCGCAATGCAGCGAAGGCCGACGGCGACTTCCTCATCATCGAGAGCGTAGCCGCGGGCGCGAATGCGGCCGAGGTCGGAGTGAAGCTTGCGCCGCGCGCGCGCGCTGACCGCCTCGCCGTCCGCCGCGCCCTGCTTGTCCAGCCATTCGTCGACCTCGGCCTCCGTCATTCTTGCAAGGATCGCCTTTCCGGCCGCCGAGCGATGCAGGGGCACGCTGCCGCCTGGACGCGAAATCGCCCGGATGACCTGCTGGCTCTGCACTTGCGCGATGCAGATCGCCTGCCCGCCGTTTGGAACGTAGAGATTGACCGTTTCGCCCGTCTTTTCCCTCAACTGCCGCATGTAGGGCATGGCGATGGGCGCGACCTCGCGCGATCGCGCGAAGGCGTTGCCGACGACGAAGGCCTGGACGCCGACGCGCCAGGTCATCGTCGCGGGATCGAAGCGAACGAAACGCTTGCGCTGAAGCGTCGTCAGAAGCCTGTGCACGCTCGATGGCGGCAGGGAGACCGTCTTGGCGAGGCCGGTCAGCGACAGGCCCTCGTCGTTTTCGGCGAGAGCGTCGAGCAGACACAGCGCCCGGTTCAGCGATTGCACGCCGCCGTCCCGCTCGGCGGAAGCTCTTGATCCTCCCGGCTTAATAGGCGCTTCGAGAGTGTTGGCGTCGAGGGTCATGAGCAATTCCAGACGCGCTTCGTGGTTTTTCGCATCGTGAAAATCATTCTATTTCTGTTGCGTCAAGCCCGAGATCGTCTCAGCTTGCCGCCAGAACCGGAGGTTCACCATGCGGGTCGGCGTTCACAAATTGCCGATGAACAACCCGAGCGACGTTTCCGCGCTCGAGCGTCTCATCGAGGCCGGAGAAGTCAACCCCGCCGAAATCGTCGCCTTGATCGGCAAGACCGAAGGAAACGGCGGCGCCAACGATTTCACGCGCGGCTTCGCAACCTTGTCCTATTCGCTCGCGCTCGCCAGACGGCTCGGCTCTGACGCCGGACGAAGTCGCCAAGCGCATCGCGTTTGTTTGGTCGGGCGGAACCGAGGGCGTCCTCAGCCCGCATGCCACTCTGTTCACGCGCGCGCCCTCGCAATCGGCGGGCGGCAAGCGACTGGCCTTCGGCGTCGCCGTGACGCGCGACTTCGCGCCGGAAGAGGTCGGGACCATGATCGAAGTCCGCGAGGTCGCGGCTGCGGTCCGACGCGCGCAGGCGGAAGCCGGAATCACCGATCCCAGCGACGTTCACTACGTCCAGGTCAAAGGCCCGCTGCTGACGCCGGCGGCCGTCGCCGACGCGGACCGCCGAGGCGCGAAGCTCGTCACGCGCGATCCCAACGGCTCCAAGCCGTTTGCGCGCGGCGCGACCGCGCTCGGCGTCGCGGTGGCGCTCGGCGAGGTGGACGAGGCGGCGCTGAGCGACGCCGCCATCGCGCAGCGCATGGATCTTTATTCGAGCGTCGCGAACACCTCCGCCGGGGGCGAGCTCAAGAACTGCGAAATCCTGCTGTTCGGCAATTCGGCGAGCGCGGGAGGAGACCTGCGCATCGGTCATGCCGTGCTCGCCGACGTCGTCGACGCCGACGCCGTCCGCAGGGCCGCGCGGCAGGCGATGGGAGACGAGAACGCGGCCATCGACCCGCAGCGCATCGTCGCCATTTTCGCCAAGGCCGAAGCGCCGCCCAACGGCATGGTGCGGGGCCGGCGCACGACGATGCTCTCCGATGCGGACATCAACTATGAGCGTCACGCCCGCGCGGCGCTCGGCGCCGTCATCACCTCGGTGACGGGCGACGCGGCGATCTTTGTTTCCGGCGGCACGGAGCATCAATGCAAGCCGGGAGAAGCGCCGATCGCCGCCATCGTGCGAGTCTGAACTCGGGGTTTGGCCTGCATATTGCACGGTTCAATTCCGTCAACGTTGCGCGAGATCCGTCGAAAGCAGGGCCTTTCGAGGCGCTCGCGGAAAGGGAGAAACCCATGAAGACGTCATCGAATCCGCGTCGCCTGCTCGGCTCCGTCGCCGCTTTGGCTGTTGTCGCCTGCGGCCTTGGCGCGGTCTCTGCGAAAGCCGAGGACAAAGCCGCCATCCTGCTTCCCGGCAGCATCAACGACCAGAGCTGGAACGCGCTCGGCTATTCGATCCTCAAGAGCCTGGAGCCGCACGGGTTCAAGACCGCCTATTCCGAAAACGTCTCCGACGCCGACGAGGCCGAGGCCCTGCGCGACTATGCAGGCCAGGGCTATCTGATCGTGATGGGGCATTCCGGCCGCTTCGTCTCGGCGATGGAGCAGGTGGCGCCCGACTTCCCGAAGACGCAGTTCATCGCGGTGAGCGGCAACGAAGGCAAGGCGCCGAACGTGATGTCGATCGACTGGAACAACGCGCAGTTCGGCTGCCAGCTCGGCCTTCTCGCCGCGAAAATGAGCAAGACGCACAAGGTCGGCGGCGTCTACGGCCTGCAGGGCGTGCCCAACATCACCGCGCAGGCCGGCGGCTTCCGCATCTGCGCGACCAAGGCCGGCGCGCAGGTGACGATCCTCTATATCAAGAACATGGAGGACGCGGCGGAGGCGAAAGAGGCCGCGCTGTCGTTGATTGGTCAGGGCGCGGATTTCATCACCGGCAAACTCAACGCCGCGGAGACCGGGCTCATCCAGGCGGCGAAGGAGAAGAACGTCTGGGTCACCGGCCGCGGCGTCGACCAGACGAAGATCGCGCCCGAGCTCGTGCTCACCAACATTGTCGAGGATTGGCCGCGGCATGTTCGGCAGCACCGCCGACACAGGTGAAGGCCGGCAAGCTCTTCGGCACATTCGTGCAATATGGCTATGACACGGCGCCGGTGACGGGGGCGACGCTGCAATATGAGCCGGGCAAGGAGTTCAATCCCGTCGTTCCCGCCGCGCTCGTCAAGGAGCTCGACGACATGGCGGCGCAGTTCAAGAGCGGCGCGCTGAAGATCGCGCCGACCGAGAACGACGCGCGCAGCGGCGGCTAGAACGCTGATTGGACCCGATGAAATCGTCGGCGCGCTCCAAAGCGCGCCGACGGGCCAGGAACCGAACGACAAAGGGCGGCCATGTCCGCGCTTGCTGGAGATGCGAGGCATCGTGCGCCGCTTCGGCGCCGTGCACCGCCAACGACGGCGTCGAATCTCAGACTGGACGAAGGCGAGATCCTCGGGCTGCTCGGCGAGAACGGCTCGGGCAAGAGCACGCTTGATGAAGGTGCTGTTCGGCATGATCGCGCCCGACGAAGGCGAGATCGTCTTTCGCGGACGAGCGCTCATCGGGCTATCGCCCCGCCGACGCGATGGCGGCGGGCATCGCGATGATCCATCAGCATTTCATGCTGATCGAGGCGATGAGCGTCGTCGAGAACGTCATGCTGGGATGGCCCGAGGCGGGCAGGTTGCTCAAGCGCGGCGAAATGGCCGCGCGCGTGCGCGAGGCCAGCCGCCGCTTCGGCCTCGATCTCGATCCCGAGCAATTGATCGCCGACCTGCCGCTCGGGCGCCGGCAGCGGGTCGAAATCCTGAAAGCCGTGCTGCGCGAAGCCGATCTGCTGATCCTCGACGAGCCGACCTCCAATCTCGCGCCGACGGAAGTCGCCGATCTCCTGTCGATCCTTCGCCGCTTGCGCGCGGAGGGCAAGGGCTCATCTTCATTATCCACAAGCTCCCGGAAGTGCTCGAAGTCTGCGACCGCGTGACCGTGCTGAGCGCGGGACGCGTGTCGGGCGAAGCGCCGATCGGCGACGTCAGCAGGGCGCAGCTCGCCGAAATGATGGTCGGGCGCGACGTGACGCGCGCCTCGCATGTCGCTCGCGTCGCCCTCGCGCGGGGCCATGCGCCTGAAGGTCGAAGGCCTGGAAGGCCCGGGCCTCGGCCCGCTGTCGTTCGAGGTGCGCGGCGGCGAGATCCTCGGCGTCGCCGGCGTCGACGGCAACGGCCAGATCGAGCTCGCCGAGACGCTCGCCGGCCTGCGCCGGCCGCAGGCCGGCGTCGTCAGCGCTCGACGGGCGCGACATGACGCGCGCCGCCGTCGCCGCGCGCACGCGCGCCGGGTTCGCCTATATGCCGGCCGACCGCTCCTCGACCGCGCTGGTCAAGAGCCTCTCGATCGCGGAGAACCTGATGCTGCGCGACAGTCGCCAGCCTCGCCTTACGCGCGACGGCATGCTTCCTCTCGCGCCCGCAAGCTTCAGCGACAAGGCGCGTCGAGCTGATGCGCGAATACGACATTCGCGCGCCCGGGCCGATGACGCCGGCGGCGCGGCTTTCCGGCGGCAACCAGCAGAAGATCGTCGTCGCGCGCGAGCTCGACCGCAAGCCGGCGGTGCTGATCGCTCATCAGGCGGCCTGGGGTCTCGATCCCGGCGCGACGCGCTTCGTGCTGGAGCGCGTGCTCGCGTTGCGCGAAGCGGGCGCGGCGATCGTCTATTTCTCCTGCGAACTCGAGGAGGTGCTGGAAATCTCCGACCGCATCGCGGTGATGGCCAACGGCGGCTTCGCCGGCGTAACGACGCGCGCGGAGGCCGACATCAGGCAGATCGGCCTTTGGATGTCGGGGCGCGCGGCATGATGGACGACCCAGCCGCGCTCCGTGCCCTCGGCGAGCCTTGGCGTCTCGGCTGCTGCGGCCGCGCTTTCGCCGATTCCGTGCTGCGGCGGCGTCGCGGCGGCGGCGGCGCTCTCCGCTCCTCTTCTGCGGCGCTGCTCGTCGCGCTCTCCGGCCACAACCCGTTCGCCGCCTTCGCCGCGATGGCTGCAGGGCGCGCTGGGATCGCCGCATCAGATCGGCGTTCGCGCTCAATCGCGCGACGCCCTATCTGCTCGCCGGCAGCGGCGTGGCGCTCTGCTTTCGCGCCGGCGTCATCAACATCGGCGCGGAAGGACAGATCGCGCTTGGCGGGGTCGGCGCGGCGGCCGTCGCGTTGCACTGGCCCGCAGTCTTCGTCCCTTCTCGCCGTCGTCGCCGCGCTCGCGGGCGGCGCCTTGCTGGGCGCGCTCTGGGCCGGCGCTGGCGGCCGCGATCCATCTGGGGCGGCGCGTGCATGAAGTGCTGACGACGCTGCTGCTCAACTTCATCGCGCTCCTGCTGGTGCAGCAGCTGCTCGCCGGACCGCTCGGACAGTTCGGCGCCGGCTTCCTGCAATCGCCGGCGCTGCCGCGCGACTCGCCTGGCTCTGGAAGGCGCCCGAATTCGGCGCGCATGCCGGATTCCTGATTGCGCTGTAGCGGCCGCGACCGCTCTGTCGCTGACGATCTGGCGCACGCCGTTCGGCTTCTCCTGCGAGTCGCCGGCAGCTCCCGGCGGGCGGCGGCCTATGCCGGCTTCTCGACGCCGGCCGTCACCTGGAGCGTGATGCTGCATCGCCGGCGCGCTCGCGGGGCTCGCGGGCGCGCGTCGAAGTGCTCGGCGTGCAGCACCGCCTGATCGAGGGTTTCTCGCTCGGCTTCGGCTTCAAGGCGGTGACGGTGGCGCTGCTCGGGGCGCTGGAGCCGCTCGCGGTCGCGCCGGCGGCGCTGTTCGTCGGCATGCTCGAGGCCGGGCGCGCAGTCGATGCAGCGTCAGATCGGCGTGCCCTCGGCGCTGGTCGTCGTCGATCGAGGGCGTCACGATGCTGCTTGTGCTCGCAGCCACGGTGCGACGCACATGATCGACTTTCTCGCCGCCGCGATCCGCATCGCAACGCCGCTCCTGCTCGCGGCCCTCGGCGGCATCCTGTCCGAGCGCGCCGGCGTCTTCGCCGTCGGCCTCGAAGGCATGATGCTGATGGGCGCGTTCTCCGCGCTCGTCGGCGCCTGGGCGAGCGATAGCGCGCTCGTCGGCGTCTGCTCGCGCTGGTCGGCGGCGGCGTTCGATCGGCGTCGTCGTCGCGATCGTCACCGTGCGGTTCCGCGCCGACAACATGGTGACGGGCCTCACCGCCAATATCCTCGCCGCCGGCCTCACCAGCTATCTGCTGCGCGCGCTCTCGGGCGGAGGGCGGCCGATCGCCATCCATCTGACGCCCCTGCCGCCCTGGCCGATCCCCGGGCTCCACCGGATCCCGGTCGTCGGCCCGCTGCTGTTCTCCCTGCCGCCGCTGACCTATCTCGCCATCGTCGGCTGCGCTGCTGCTCACCGCCTTCCTGTGGCGCACGCAGGCCGGCCTCACGTTGCGCGCGACCGGCGAGAATCCGGAGGCCGTTTTCGCCTCCGGCGCGGAGCCGATGCGCGTGCGCATGTTGGCGGTCATCGCATGCGGCGCGATTGCGGGTCTCGGCGGCGCGGTGCTGTCGTTGCAGCAGGTCGGCGCCTTCACCGACGGCATGACCGGCGGTCGCGGCTATCTCGCGCTCGCTTCGTTGATCGTGTCGCGCTGGAACCCCATCGGCGCCGCGATAGCCTGTCTCGTGTTCGGCGCGGCGGAAGCCTTCCAGTTGCGCCTGCAAGGCTTCGGGGTTCCCGTCAGCTCCTACATCGTTCAGATGGCGCCCTATGTCATCGCGCTTGTCGTGCTGGCGGGGCTTGGCCGCTCGTCGCGGATGCCGGCGTCGATCGGCCAACCCTTGCCTTGGGATTGATGAGGCCTTTCATGCAGGAGACCATCACCGACATCGCGGCGGCGTTTCGCGCCGGTGAGACAGACCTCGACGGCGCTCGTCGAACGCTCGTTCGAGCGGATCCGGCGCCTCAATGGCCGCTACAACGCCTTCGTGACGCTTGACGAAGCCGGGGCGGCGGAGGCCGCGCGCGAAAGCGACGCGCGGTTGAAGCGCGGCGAGGCCCGCTCCGCCCTGGAAGGCGTGCCGGTCTCCGTCAAGGACAACATCCATGTCGCGGGACTGCGAGCGACCTGGGGCAGCCGCGCGCTTGCGACTTTCGTCCCGGCCATCGACGAATTGCCGGTCGCGCGCCTTCGCGCCGCGGGCGCGATCGTCATCGGCAAGACCAACGTCCCCGAATTCACCCTCGAGGGCTACACCGACAACGCCCTTTTCGGCGTCACGCGCAATCCCTGGAACGCCAGGCTGACGCCGGGCGGCTCGACCGGCGGCGGCGCCGCGAGCGTCGCGGCGGGTCTGGTTCCGGCGGCGCTCGGAACGGACGGGGCCGGATCGACGCGCCGGCCCGCCTGCCACACCGGCCTCGTCGGGTTCAAGCCGTCGATCGGCCGCTGGCCGCGCATCGACGGATTTCCCGCGATCCTCACCGATCTCGAAACCGCGGGAACGCTCACGCGCAGCGTGGACGACGCGATGCTGCTGGACGCCGTGCTCAAGGGGCCCGACGCGCGCGACCGGCGCTCGCTATACGCCTCCGCGCAGCCTTGGCGGCGGCGCAAGCTGCGCGTGCTCTACATTCCGCGGTTCGGCGATTCCCCCGTCGATCCCGAGGTCGCGCGCTCATGTCGCCAAATTCGCCTGGATGCTGGAAAGCCTCGGCCACGAGGTCCGCGAAAACCCGGTCTTCTTCGACACTCGAGGACGCCGCGCGCATCTGGAGCGTGATCTCCCGCTGCGGCGTCGCCTGGCTGATGCGGGAGAATCCGGCTTACGCGCCGCTGGTCGGGCCGTCCGCGCGCGCGATGGCCGCCGACGGCGACAAGATGACGGGCGCCGACTATCTCGACGCGCTCGAACGCGTGGCCGCGTTCCGCCGGCGCGTGGCCGAGCTTTACGCCGACATCGAGCTCGTCCTGACGCCGACCGCGGCGGCTCTGCCCTGGCCCGCCGCCGAGCCCTACCCGGACATGATCGACGGCCGCCCGGCCGGACCGCGCGATCACGCGGCGTTCACCGGCTGGGTCAATATCTCGGGCGTCCCCGCGATCAGTCTGCCGATCGGCGTTTCGCGCTCGGGCCTGCCGGTCGGGGCGCAACTCGCGGCCGGCTTCGGCGCCGACAATTCGCTGCTGAGCTTCGCCAAGGAAATCTCGCGCGAGGTCAAGCCTCCGCCGCTTCCCTCTATGGAGACCGCGCCATGAACACACGCGCCGCCGGCCGTCATTTCCTGCAAATTCCGGGACCGACCGACGTTCCCGGGCGTGTGTTGCGCGCCATTTCCGAGCCGACCATCGACCATCGCGGCCCCGGCTTCGCCGATCTCGGACGCTCCGTGCTGACGGGGCTGAAGCGCGTGTTCAAGACGAGCGGTCCGGTCGTCGTCTTTCCGGCCTCGGGGACCGGCGCGTGGGAGGCGGCGCTCGTCAACACGCTGTCGCCGGGCGACGCCGTCGTGATGGTGCGCACCGGCTGGTTCGCCTCGCTGTGGAGCGAGATGGCGATCCGGCTCGGGATCGAGCCGATCCTGCTCGACACCGACTGGCGACGCGGCGCGGACCCGGCCGCGATTGAGGCTGCGTTGCGCGCCGATCGCGCGCGCCGCATCCGCGCGGTCTGCGTCGTGCACAACGAAACCTCGACCGGCTGCGTCAGCCCGATTGCCGCCGTGCGCGCGGCGATCGACGCGGCCGGGCATCCGGCGCTGCTCATGGTCGACACCATATCCTCGCTCGCCTCCATCGATTATCGCCACGAGGAGTGGGGCGTCGACGTGACCGTCGCCGGCAGCCAGAAGGGCCTCATGCTGCCCCCGGGCCTTTCGTTCAACGCCGTCAGCGCGAAGGCGCTCGAGGCCTCGCGCGGCGCCAAACTGCCGCGCAGCTACTGGGACTGGCGCCCGATGCTGGAGGCGAACGCCGGCTTCTACTTCCCCTATACGCCGGCCACGAACATGCTGCGCGGGCTGCAGGAGGCGCTGGCCATGCTCGAAGAGGAGGGGTTGCCCAATGTGTTCGCCCGGCACGCCCGCCACGGCGCGGCGACGCGCGCGGCGGTAGCAGGCCTGGGGCAAGGGCGGGCGCGGTCGAATTGCAATGCCAGGCGGAGAGCGACTATTCGTCCTCGCTGACGGCGGTGCGGCTGGCCGAGGGCCACAGCGCCGACGCGCTTGCGCGCCCTGATCCTCAAGCGGTTCAACATGAGCCTCGGCAATGGCCTCGGCATCCTCAAGGACAAGGTGTTTCGCATCGGCCATCTCGGCGACTTCAACGACCTGTCGCTGATCGGCGCGCTGTCGGGCGTCGAGATGGGATTGAAGCTCGCCGGCGTTCCCTGCGGCGAGGGCGGTATCGACGCGGCGATGGCCGTACTGACTGAGCCCTGACGCGGGGGACCGGATGGACGAAGCAAACATTCGCGAAGCGGCGCGGCTCCTCGCCCGCGCCCGCAAGACGGGCGAACCGCTGAAGCGGTTGCCGGAAGCCTGCCGGCCGCGCGACGCGGCCGAAGCCTACGCCATCGAACTGGCGTTGCTCGAAGAGTCCGGCGAGACCCTCGCCGGCTGGAAGGTCGCGCTCTCGTCCGACCATGGCCTGATGATGGGGCTCCTCGTCGCCTCGCGAGTGCATCCGACGGGCGCGGCGCTCGACACGGGCCTTTTCTCCATGCGCGGGGTCGAAATCGAGATCGCGTTCCGGTTCGACCGCGCCTTTCCCCCGCGCGCCGCGGACTACGGGCGCGAGGAGATCGAGCGCGGGGTGACGGCGCTGCCGGGCGTGGAGATCGTCGATACGCGCTTTTCCTCCTACGACGATACGCCTGCGCTCGAACGCATGGCGGACTTCATGGCCAACGGCGCCTTCATCGTCGGCGCCGCGCGCCCGGACTGGCGCGATTTCGATCTCACGCAACTGGAGGCCTATGTCGCCTTCGACGGCCGAGACCAGGCGCGCCGAACCGGCGGCCATCCCTCGCGCGACCCCTTGCTTCCCGCCGTCGCGCTCATCAACCGTCTGCGACTGTCAGCCGGCGTCGGCGAAGGCCTGATCGTGACGACGGGAAGCTATACCGGCATGTCCGCCGCCCCCGCCCTTTGCGACATCGAGGCCGGCTTTTCCGGCTTTGGCGCGGTCAAGTGCCGCCTGACGCCATGATCCCGCAAATGCAGGCCAATGCCCGGCGCAATCGGCGCGGGGTCTGGGCGGCTGCCGCAGATCGCCTGGAAACTTGCCGGAAACTAGGGGATTCAGATGGCCGATTACGCCGATATCTCGTTGCGCGTCGACGGCGCCGTCGCTCGCGTCACGGTCGAGCGACCAGACAAGCTCAACGCCTACCGCGACCAGACGGCGGACGAACTGTTCGACGCGCTCCGCCGCGCCGAGGCCGATTCCGCCGTGCGGGCGCTGATCCTGACAGGCGCCGGCCGCGCGTTCGGCGCGGGCTATGACTTGTCGGTCATCAAGCCTGACGTCACGCCCGAACTCGACCGCGTGCTGGAGACGCGCTTCAACCCGCTCATTCGCCTCATGCGCGCGAGCCGTCTGCCGATCGTCTCGGCGGTCAATGGACCCTGCGCCGGAGCGGCGGTTGGCGTCGCGCTCGCGGGCGACATCGTAATCGCCGCGCGCTCCGCCTATTTCTACGAACCCTTCGTCGGCATCGCGCTGGTTCCGGACGCGGGCAACACGCTGTTCCTTCCGCGACTGGCCGGACGCGTGCGCGCCGCGCCGGCCATGCTGCTCGGCGACCGCGTCAGCGCGGAGGAGGCGCGCGAATGGGGCCTCGTCTGGCGCGTCGTCGACGACGCGACGATCGCCGCCGAGGCTGAGGCTATTGCAAGGCGACTGTCAGAACGCGCCCCTTCCGCGGTGGCGGCGACGAAGCAACTCATCAGCGCCGCGTCGGACGCTGGCCTCGAAGAGCATCTCGGCCGCGAACGCGACCTTCAGGGCGTCGCGGGGCGTTCGCCGGAAATGAAGGCGGAAATCGCCGCCTTCTTCGCCAATCGAAGCAAGGGGTGAAATCAGCGACGCCCCGCCCGCCGCCGATGCGCATGGCGCGCGGCCGATCGCCGCTCATACGGGCCAGGCGGCGCAGCGCCTCGGCGAGCGAGGAGCGCGCTGGTTGCACTCTTGCGAGAACGGCGGCGCTTGCCTCCCACGCCCTCAGAGGCCCGTCCTTCTCTTTGCCCGCTCCCCGTCGAGATGCGCCAGCATTCGCGGATAGGCCTTGCGCATCTCCGCCGCGAAAGTCTCGAACGGCAGGTCGTCATATTCTCCGATGAAGCGCACATATTCCATATGACGCCGCCCCTTGGCGTCGAACTCATGGAAGATCGAGTCCTCATGGCCGTCGAATTCGAGCGGCTTCACGCCGTGGCGCTCGCATAGCGCCAGATCGAAGGCCGGCGTCGCCTTCACCCATCTTCCCTCGAGAAACAGCGCCGTATAGGCGTGCCAGCGAAACAGGTCGTCGTCCATCAGCGCGCTGAAGCGCGGCGACGTGATATGATTGCGCACGTCCGCGAAGCCGATCCGCGCCGGCACGCCCGCGGCCCGAGCGACGGCCGCAAGCGCAATCGCCTTGGGCACGCAAAAGGCGCTCTCGGCGTGGAGGCAGTTCGAGGCCTTGAACTGCGAGGGATCGAGACCGAAGGTCGTCATGTCGTAGCGGATGGCGTCGCGGACGGCGTAGTAGAGCCGCACGGCCCTTTCGCGCGGCTCTGCGGAGGCGCCGGCGTGGCGGTCGGCGAAAGCGCGCACTTCGGGCGCATCGCAGTCCATGAACCGCGTCTGCCTCAACGCCGCTTGATGAAGGTTGCTCATTGCATTCGCCTGCAACATCCTGCGCCGGCGACCGGTGGTCACGGGCCAGGTTCTCTTGATGAAACGAATATTGTTCGCTCCCGCCGGACGCAAGCGCGGCGGGCGCACCGTCCCGCCGACGGCTCGGGGATTGGCCGACAATCCCTCCGCGCGAGGCGCTAGCTCTGATCGGAAGCAGAATACGTCGCCTGATACTCGGTCCTGAGCTTCCCTTTCTGTATTTTTCCTGTCGCGGTCTTGGGCATCGCTTTTGTGAACAGAATGCGTTTGGGACACTTGAACGGGCTCAAATGCCGGCGCAGCTCTTCGAGCAGTTCGCTCTCCCGCAATTCGGCGCCTTCCTTGAGGACGACGACGGCGGTGACGGCTTCGCCCCAGCGTTCATGCGGCAGACCTATGACGGCGGTCTCCTGGACAGCCGGGCTCGCGGCGTAGAGCGCCTTTTCGACTTCGATGGAGGCGACGTTCTCGCCGCCCGTCTTGATGACGTCCTTGAACCGGTCCTCGAACCACAGGACCCCGTCGGCGTCGAAGCGGCCGCAGTCCCCGGAATGGAACCAACCGTATTTGAACGCCGCATCGGTCGCCGCCTCGTCCCGCAGATATTCGCTCATCACCTGCGGCCCGCGATAGACGATCTCCCCCGCCTGACCCTGATCCAGGAAATTTCCGTCGATGTCCATGATCGCGACCTGAGCGTTGGGCGCCGGCGTGCCCACCGCTCCGGCGTGGCTCAACTGATGCTCGGGACGGAAATAGACCGACAGCGGATTCATTTCCGTCTGTCCGAACATCAGCGCGAACTCGCAGCCGAGCTTGTCCATCGCGTTCTTCAACTCATGCGTCGGCATGGGCGCCATGGCGTATACCGCAAGCCTGAGCGAGGCCACGTCCCTGGCTCGCCGGTCCTGCTCTTCGACCATGGCGCGAAACATCATCGGCAGACCGAATATGAGCGTCAGGCGTTCGGTCTCGACGAGATCGAGCAGGCGGGGCCCATCGAAGCCCTTCAGTATATGGATTGCGGCTCCGACCGCGACCGCAGGCGTCACGAAGGCGTTCAGTTGCGCCGTGTGGAACAGCGGCATCATCGCCGCCATGCGGTCCCTGGCGGTCAGCCGCGTGTCCAGCGCGACGCCCTGCAATTCGACATAGACGGCGAGATGGCTGCTCACGACGCCCTTCGGCGCCGAGGTCGTGCCGCTCGTATAGAGATAGGAAATCGGATCGCGGTCCTCCACATAGACTTCCGGCTCATGCGACGGAGCCCGCGCGACGAGTTCCGCAAGATCGTGCGTTCGTCGGCCCGGCGGCCCGGCGCCGGCCGCCGCGCCTATGACGACGACGTCCGATATGTCCGGCGCATCTGCGAGGCCGGTCTGCAACTGCTCGATCAGCGCGCTCTCGACGACGGCGAGCTTCACGCGCGCGTGCGAGAGCACATAGCCAAGCTCCTTGTGCCGCCAGAACAAATTGATTGGTACACAAATTACGCCAAGCTTGGCGCACGCGTAGTAGACGGCGAGAAATTCCGCGTTGTTGGTCGACATCAGGGCGAGCGCGTCGCCGCGCGCGCAACCCAGGCTCGCCAGCGCATGCGCCGTGCGATTGGCCATGGCGTTGAACTGCGCATAGGTCAGGCGCCGTCCGCCGTCGACAAGGGCCACGTCGTCCGGCGCGCGCGCGGCGCTGCGCGTCAGCATGTCGCCCACATTCACGCGCTGGATGAGATTGCGTTCCGTCATGCGATCCATGGCGTTCTCCTCCCGGGGACTTATCTTGTTTTCAAACCTTTTGGTCATCGCTTAGCGGCCGCTTGGCGAGTTCGTGCCTCTGCAATTTTCCGGTCGCGCTGCGCGGTATCTGCTCCGAGGTCACGAACTCAATATAGCGAGGCCGCTTATAGGCCGCGAGCCGCTCGCGGCAGAAAGCGACCATGTCGCCCGCGCCGGTCGCGGCGCCGCTTCTGGGCACGATGACGGCCTTGATCGTCTCGCCCCAATGCGGGTCCGGCACGCCGAAAACGCAGACCTCCTGCACGGCCGGATGACGCGCCAGCACCGCCTCCACCTCGGCGGGATAGACGTTTTCGCCGCCCGTCTTGATGAGATACTTCTTGCGGTCGACGAAGGTCAGCGCTCCGTCCGCCTCCTTGCGCAACAGGTCGCCGGTGTGCAGCCAGCCGCCGCGAAACACCTCTTCGTTGGCCTTGGGATCGTCGAGGTAGCCGCTCATCACGCTCGGGCCGCGCACGACGCACTCGCCCGGCGCGCCGGCAGGCAGATCGTTCATCGCGTCGTCCACGATCCTTATTTCCATCAGCGGCGAGGGAAGCTTGCGCAGGCTCGGCGTCTCGCCGGGCCCCGAGACGCCGTGAGCCAGCAGATAAGAGGATTCGCTCTGTCCGAACGCGTCGAAAAACCGGATTGAAAAAGTCGCCGTCAGTTGGGCGACGATATCGGGCATCATGTTCGCGTAACCGATCGCGAAACGAAGGCTCGAGAGATCGTAATCGCTCCGCCTGGGATGGTTGAGGAAGTCGGTCAGCACGCCCGGGAGCAGAAGCGTCCAGGAGAGACGGTCGCGGGCGATGACGCGAAACATCGTCTCCGGGTCGGCCTTGCGCAAGGCGCAGAATACGCCTCCCGTCAGCATCGTCGCGTAGAGCAATTCGTCGCCGCCGCAATGGTAGAGCGGCAGCCAGCCGATGAAGCCGTCGCGTTCGCTCAGGGCGAACCACTGCGCAAGCCGCAGGCCCCGCACGGCCGCGGCTCGCTGGCTGATCATCGCTCCCTTCGGGCGCCCTGTCGTACCGCTGGTGAAGAGCACGTTGTGGATGTCTTCGGGCTCGGCGACGCGCGGCGGTTCTTGGGAGGAGGCGCCGGCGAGCAATTGCTCATAGTCGAGCCAGTCCGGCCGCGTTTCCAGCGCAATCCAGTGCGCGACGCTCAAAGCCCGCGCCCGCACCAATTCGAGCGCCGGCGCGAGCGGCCCCGATGCGACGACCAGCGTCGGCGCGCCCTTTTCGAGACAATACAGCAACTCTTCCGGGTGGAGACGGATGTTGAGCGCGACGACGGTGACTCCGAGCGCAGCCGCGGCCGCATAGATTTCGACATATTGCGGGCGCGTTTCGCTCAAGACGGCGATACGACCGCCGCGCGACAGGCCGAGGCGGGCGAGGGCGTCCGCGAACCGCCACGCCCGGTCGCGGATTTCGCCATAGGTCTGCGCGCCGTCCTCGCTGGTGACGGCCACGCGGTCCGCGAAGAGTTCGAAGGCGCGCCGGAACGCGCCGTCGATCGTGATCGCAGCGGCGGCGGCCGCGAGCGGCGAGGCTTGCATCGGCGGCGCGGGCGCGGGGTCTGGCGCGGACATTTTACATTCCCTTGCTCAGCATAACGTCGCCTCGGTCGGAGCTGCGCGGACGTCGCCCGTCATTTCGTTGAGATAGACGGCGGGCGGCGTCGCCCGAACGACTGGAAACATCGGGGCCGCCGATGACGGGCGCACGACGGCTATTGCGAGGGATCGGCGGCGGGCGCTTCGGGTTCACTTGCCTTTCCGCCATGGCGACCTGCCTCCTCACAACCTGAAGACGCCGTATCCTTGATCGGCGAGGGGGGCGTTGAGGGAGGCGGAGATGGCTATGGCGAGGGCGTTGCGGGTGTCGAGGGGGTCGATGATTCCGTCGTCCCAGATCTCCGAGGTGGAGTAATAGGCCGAGAGCTGCTCCTGATAGGCCTGCCGCGTCGCGCTCCACACGCGGTCGATCTCTTGTTGGTCGACGCTCTCGCCGTTGCGCTTCATCTGGTTGAGCTTGACCTCGGCGAGCGTGTTGGCCGCCTGGTCGCCGCCCATCACGCCGATCTGATGGTTCGGCCAGGCGAACAGGAGCCGCGCGTCGAAGGCGCGCCCGCACATGCCGTAATTGCCGGCCCCGAACGAGCCGTTGCACATCACCGTGAACTTCGGCACGCGCGAGCAGGCCTGCGCCATGATCATCTTCGCCCCGTCCTTGGCGATGCCGCGCCGCTCGTATTCGCGCCCCACCATATAGCCGGTGATGTTCTGCAGGAACACCAGCGGCGTCGCGTTCTGGTTGCACAGCTCGATGAAATGCGCGCCCTTCAGCGAGGAATCGTTGAACAGAACCCCGTTGTTGGCGAGGATCCCGACCTTGTAGCCCCAGACATGGGCGAAGCCGCAGACGAGCGTCGGCCCGTAGTTCGGCTGATATTCGTGGAAGCGGCTGCCGTCGACGATGCGCGCGATAATCTCGCGCATGTCGAACTGCCGTCTGATGTCGTCGGGCAGGATGCCGTAGATCTCCTGCGGGTCGTAGGCCGGCGCTTCGACCGGCTCGCGCTGGCAGTCCCATTTGCGCGGCGCGGTCCCATTGCGCGACGATCTCGCGGCCGATGTGGATCGCCTCGGCCTCGCTGGCGGCGGGATAGTCGCACACGCCCGAGACGCTCGTGTGCATGTCGGCGCCGCCGAGCTCCTCGACGCCGACCTCCTCCCCGGTCGCCGCGCGCACCAGCGGCGGTCCGCCGAGGAACACCGCGCCGGTTCCGCGCACGATGACGTTGTAGTCGGAAAGCGCCGGGATATAGGCCCCGCCGGCGGTGCAATGGCCGAACACCAGCGCCAGTTGCTTGACGCCCATCTTCGACAGCAGCGACTGGTTGCGGAAGATGCGGCCGGCCATGTAACGGTCGGGGAACACCTCCGACTGCAATTGCAGGAAGCCGCCGGCGCTGTCGCACAGATGGATCACCGGCAGCCGGTTCTCCATCGCGATGTCGAGCGCGCGCACGCTCTTCTTGACCGACAGCGGATACCAGGCCCCGCCCTTGATCGTGGGATCGTCGGCGCGGATGATCGCCTCGCGCCCCGACACGATTCCGATGCCGACGATGGTGCTGGCGCAAGGCGATTCGCCGCCATAGGCCATGTTGGCGGCGAGCGAGGAGAGTTCGAGAAACGGCGTGCCGGGATCGAGCAGTCTTGCGATGCGCTCGCGCGGCAGCATCTTGCCCTGGCGCGCCAGGCGGTCGAGGTCGCGCTGCGGCCGCCGATGCCGCGCCGCCTCCTGCTTCTCGCGCAATTCGCGCGCCAGCCTGCGGTTATGGGCGTCGTTGGCGCGGAACTCGGCGCTGGAGGTCGAGATCATGGAGGCGATGCGGCGCATCCGGTCAAACCTCCGCCCGGCGGCTCAAGCTCCGCCACGATCTCGTCCTTGTCGAAGGTCTCGCCGACGCCGCGCGCCAGGCGCGCCGAGCACGCCGTCGCGCGGGGCGTTGAGCGTCATCTGCAACTTCATGCTCTCGATCGTCACCAGCGCCTCGCCGCGCGCCACCGCCTCGCCCGGCTCCCTGTGGACACGGATCACCGTTCCCGGCATCGGCGCGCGCACATGGTCGCGCCCGCCCCCGCCTGGCGCCGGTCGCGTCGCGCGGGTCGGTCAGCACCGCTTCGAAGGTGCGGCCCCCGAACCTCAGGATCTGACGCGCCCCGGCATGGACGCGCGCGAAACGCAGCGCCTTGCCGTCGATCTCGACCGTCCCGCCGCCCGTCCTGCCCGCTTTCGGCCGACGTCACCACGCATTCCTGGCCCGTCGACGCGCAGCCTTGAGCGGGCGCAATCTCACGATCTCCACCTCGTGCGCCGCGCCATCGAGTTCTATGCGAAACCCCATCGTCAGTTTCTCCAGGGGCCGATGGAGGCGTAGGGCTCGGGCGCGCCGAAGGCGAGGTCGCGGAACTCTCTGAGCCCAAGCGCGGCGGCGATCAGCGCGGCGCGGCGCGCCTCGGCTCGAAAGCTCGGGCGTGGCCAGCGCCGCCGCGTGCTCCCTGACGAAGCCCGTGTGCAGCTCGCCCGCGAGCGGAAGGCGGGATGGGCGAGCACGCGGGCGAGATAGTCGATGTTGGTCTTGACGCCCGAGCAGCGTCAGTTCGTTCAGCGCCTCGATGAGACGCGCGCGCGCCTCTTCGCGGCTCGCCCCGTGCGCGACGAGCTTGGCGAGCATCGGATCGAAATCGGCGGTCACCTTCTGGCCCGCCTCCAGCGCGTTCTCGAAGCGCAGCCAGGGCGCTGAGGGGACGTCGAGCCAGCCGCACCACGCCCGTCTCGGGCAGGAAGTCGCGCTCGGGATCCTCGGCGCAGATCGCGGCACTTCGATGGCGTGGCCGTTCGCGCCGATGTCGCTCTGCGAAGAGCCCAAGCCCGAAGCCGGCGGCGATGTCGAGCTGCAGCCCCACGAGATCGAGGCCGGCGATCATCTCCGTCACGGGATGCTCGACCTGAAGGCGCGTGTTCATCTCCAGGAAGAAGAACCGCCCGTCCGCGCCGAGAATGAACTCGACCGTGCCGAGGTTCTGATAGCGCGCCGCCTCGCTAAGCCGCACCGCCGCGCCGCAGATGTCGTCGCGCAGCGCGGCGGGCCAGGTTGGCCGCCGGCGCCTCCTCGATGATCTTCTGGAAGCGCCGCTGCACCGAGCATTCGCGCTCGAAGAGATGGATCGCGCGGCCTTCGCCGTCGCCGGCGATCTGCACTTCGATATGGCGCGGCCGCTCGACATAGGTCTCGGCGTAGATGCGGCCGTCGCCGAAATAGCGCTGCGCCTCGCTGGCGGCGATGCGCGCGGCTTCCGCCGAGCTCCCCGCGGCGCGCGCACGATGCTCATGCCCTTGCCGCCGCCGCCCGCCGCCGCCTTGATCAGCAGCGGAAAGCCGATCGTCTCCGCCGCGGCGAGGAACGCGTCGAGATCGCCCGTCGGCGTGACCGAGGGCGCGACCGGCACGCCCTGCGCGCGCGCGAAATCCCGCGCCGAGATCTTGTCGCCCATCAGCCGGATCGTCTCGGGCTCGGGACCGATGAAGACGAGGCCCGCCTGCCTCACGGCGGCGGCGAAGCGCGCATTCTCCGAGAGAAAGCCGTAGCCGGGATGGATCGCCTCGCGCCCCCGTCCGCAGCGCCGCTTCGACGATCTGCGCGATGTCGAGATGCGCGGCGACCGGCGTCTCGCCGACAAGCTCCACCGCCTCGTCGGCCGCCCGCACATGCGGCGCGCCCGCCTCGACCGCGTGATGAACCGCGACCGCCGCCAGCCCGCGCTCCCGCAGCGTGCGCGCGATCCGGCAGGCGATCTCGCCGCGGTTGGCGATCAGAACCTTGCCGAAGGGATAAAGGCCCGCCCCGTTCGGCCTCAGGCGACGATCGGCCCTCTCCGTCACGCCGCGCTCCGCCCGGCCGCCTCGTCGACGACCTCCCTCCAGCCCTCCAGCGGACCGCCCGCCTCAAGCCAGATCGCCGGAACCGAAATCCAAATGTCCATCAAAGCCTGCCCCAGCGCCTTCCCCTGCGGATCATGACGCAACGACAAAACGCCGCCGCCGCCCAACGCGCGATGCAGACACGAAGTTGAAGCCGTGAAGCCCCGGCCACGCGAACGTTCGACCGTTCCTTGAACGTAATGCGCGAAATAGTCCCGCACCGCGTCCGCCGTCAGCCCCGCAGTACAGCGCCGGCTCGAAATTCGGGCCGCCGAGCGATGATCCCGATATTGGCGATGTCGCCCTTGTCGCCGCTGCGGCCATGGGCGAGCGCGACGAGCGGCACCCGAACGAACGGACCGTCGCCCGAAGGGCGGCGGCTTCGAGGGGCGCCGACGGCGACGGACGCGCGCCGCGCGGCTCGGGCGAAGCGATTTCGAGGGTCCGTTCGCCGATCCGCACGCGCGCGGGAACCTTCGCCTTGTCGACCAGGAACGAGAACAGGCGGATTACCGGCTGCGGCTCGGGCCTGCCCGCCCGCGAAACCGGTCAGCCCCTGCGCCATGGCGGTCGCGGCGGGATAGATCTCGCGCGCGAAGATCCTGAGCGCGTCCGCGAGCGCGTGCCGCACGGCGATTTTGAGAACGACCTCGCGGGTTCCCTTCGCGCGGGCGGCGGCGCCATAGTTCGATTCGGCGCCGAGCATCTCGATTGAAGTCTCCGCAAAGTCCGGCAAAGCCCGCTTCGCGCATCAGCCGCCGCGATCGCGCGATCATCGGCCCGCCCGACAGCCTCCGCCTTCTCCGCCGCCTCGCGCCCGGCGATCATCATGGTCGTCGGCGGCGCGGAAGCCGTCGGGATAGGTGGCGGAGACCTTGTAGGTCGCAGGCGGCGGCGCGCCGCGCGCGCCGGTGACGCGCACGCGATCCGCGCCGACTTGCTCCAGTCTGACGTGGGTCCAGTCGCAAGCGACGTCGGGCAACGAGATAGGCGGCGGGATCGCCGACCTCGTAGACGATCTGCTCGCGCGACCGTCGCGGGCGAGACAAGCCCGCCCGTCCCCGCCGGTTTCGTCGAGCACGAAGGCGCCGTCGGCCTCGCATTCGGCGATGGGGAAACCCATGTCGGCCCAGCCTTCGGCCACAAGGCGCCAATCGGTGAAAATGCCGCCCGTCGCCTGCGCGCCGCACTCGATCACATGGCCGGCGAGGCTGCCGGCCGCGAGACGATCGTAGTCGTCCACGCCCCAGCCGAACTCATGGATCAGCGGTCCAAGGGCCAGAGCGCCGAATCGACGCAGCGCCCGGTCAGCACGATGTCGGCGCCGGCGCCGAGCGCCGCGGCGATCGGCGTCGCGCCCAGATAGGCGTTGACGCTCGCCACGCGAGTCGGAAACGGCGCGCCGCTGAACATTTCGACGCGCGCCCTTGAGCGCGGAACTCCTCGGCCCGCGCGGAGAGATCGTCGCCTTCGATCACGGCGATCTTCAAACCGACGCCGAGCTCGGCGAACAAGGCCTCCAGGGCCGCGCGGCAGGCGTCCGGATTGACGCCGCCGGCGTTGGCGACAACCTTGATCCGCTTCTGCGCGATCTCGCGCGCCAGCGGCTTCATCACCAGCGAGACGAAGTCGGTCGCGTAGCCGAGTTCAGGGTTCTTCGCCTTCATCCGCGCGAGAATCGACATCGTGATCTCGGCGAGATAGTCGAGCACCAGATAGTCGATGTTTCCTCGCCGCACGAGTTGCGCCGGACCTTCCGGACTGTCGCCCCAGAAGCCGGCGCCGCAGCCGATCCTGACGGTCTCTCGTCACGGATCACTCTCCGGTCCAGGCGGCGCGCGCGTCGCTCGTTGAAGGCGGCGAAACCTTCGCGGGCGTCCTGCGTGCGCGCCATGTTGGCGAGCATGAACTGGGCGTATTCGAGCGCGCTTTCGAGGCTCATCTCGCGGATCTTCGCCAGGGCCTGTTTGCCCAGGCGCTGGCCGGTCGGCGATTTGTCGACGATGCCGCGCAAGCAGAGAGGCGAGCTTGGCGTCCAGCTCCGCAGCCGGAACGGCCGCGTTGACGATGTCGTATCTTGCCGCCTCGGATGCGCTTATGGGCTCGCCGCTGAGGCAAAGGCGCATCAGCGTGCGGTAGGGCACGACGCGCAGCAGATAGGGCAAAATCATCATCGGAAAGAGCCCGACCTTGACCTCCGGGACGCCGAGCCACGCGTCCTCGCGCGCGACGACGAGATCGCAGGCGCAGGCGAGGCCGAACCCGCCCGCCAGGGCGTGGCCGTTGAGCCGCGCGACCAGAGGCAGGCGGCAGGCGTCCATGCGCTTCAGCAGCGCAACGACATAGTGACGGGGATCGGCGGCGTTGAGCGCGAAAGGGCGCTCCGTCCGCGGCCGGCTTGAGATCGCCTCCCGCGCAGAAGGCGTCGGCGCCGGCGCCGGTTATGACGACGGCGCGCGCTTGCGCGTCCGCTTCGGCCGCGTCGAGGCCGGCCATAAGTCCTTGCGCGACGGCTTCGTTCAGCGCGTTGCGACGTTCCGCGCGATTGATGGTGAGCGTAAAGACTGGGCCCTCGCGTGTGATCAGTACGGCTTCGGCCACGCCCGCGTCTCCCCCTGGAGTCGTCGCGCCTGCGGCGGAGCCGGGCGCGCGCCTAAATGATGTCAATTCATCAACTCTGTCAACCGTATCGTCCGTCAAAGCGGCGCAATTCGACAGGCGAGCTTGGAATTCGCCCCTTCTGCAAAAGAGGGGAATTGACATCGTTCCGCGGATCGTTGATGAAATACACTCATTATGGTCGCCGCGACAAGCGGACGAGAGACGTCCAGAGGGAGGGAAGGTTTGGCATCCCACGACGCCCATGCGATCGGCGCCAACCGTCCGGGCGGATGGGAGCTCGACGCCGACCGCAGCGTCATCCTCGATGAGGCCGACCGTTTCGCGCGCAAGGAGCTATATCCGCTCAGCGCCCGGATGGACGCCGAGGAATGGTGGCCGGACGACGCGTTCCCGAAAATCGGCGCGCAGGGCTTTTTCGGCGTGACCGTGCCGCAGGAATTTGGCGGCTCCGGGTCTCGACCTGCTCTCCGCCGGCGTGGTCGCGCAGGCGTTCGCCCGCTGGAACCATGCGATGGCGCTCGTCGTGCGTCGCGCACGACAATCTCTGCCTCAACAACATCTATCGCAACGGCGACGAACTCCAGCGCCGCAAATATCTGCCCGGATCTCTGCGCGGGACGAAGATCGGCGCGCTCGGCCTCACCGAGCCCGGCGCCGGCTCCGACGCGCTCGGCTCGATGCGCACGACCGCGCGGCGCGACGGCGATCATTACGTGCTGAACGGCGGCAAGATCTACATCACCAACGGTCCCGTCGCCGACGTGCTGCTCGTCTACGCCAAGACCGACGCGGAAAGGGCGCGCACGGCATTTCGGCCTTCATCGTCGAGAAAGACTTTCCCGGGTTCCGCGTCGCGCAGAAGCTGGAGAAGATGGGCTATCGCGGCAGCCAGACGGCGGAACTGGTGTTCGAGGATTGCCGCGTTCCCGCGGAGAATCGGGTCGGCGCCGAGAACGGCGGCGTCGCCATCGTGATGAGCGGGCTTGATCTTGAGCGGGCCATGATCTCGCCGCTCTGCCTGGGCATCGCCGAGCGGGCGTTGGATCTGTCGCTCGACTACGCCAAGACCCGCCAGCAGTTCGGCAAGCCGATCGGCTCCTTCCAGATGGTGCAGTCGATGTTGGCCGACATGTATGTGCTGGTCGAGACCATGCGCACTTTCACCTACCGGACGCTGGCCGCGGCGTCCGAGATGGAAATCGGCGAGGGCGGACGCGGCGACATCCACAAGCTGACCGCCGCCTCGGTCATGTACGCCGCCGACTCCGTTCACGCCGTGCTCGACAAGGCGATGCAGATTCATGGCGGCTCCGGCTATATCTGGGAATCCGAGATCAATCGTCTTTATCGCTCCACCAAGCTTGCTGGAGATTGGCGCCGGCACGACCGAAGTGCGCAAGATGATCATCGCCGGCGAACTTCTGAAGGGCTGCCCGCGCATGAGCAAGTCGCGGCGAATTCGGCCTCGACGACGAGACGCTGGCGACGCAGCGCGACCGTCTATGCGGCCGACGCGCTTCGCCGGCAAGGTGGTTCTCGTGTCCGGCGGCGCGGGCGGCATCGGACGCGGCGTCGCGTGGCTGCTCGCGCGGCATCGGCGCCCATGTGGTCGTCGCAGGCCGCGACGCAGGCAAGCTCGAGCGCGCTCGTCGCAGGCGATGGCCAAGCGCGGCCTCTCCGCCTCCGCGCAAGCCGTCGACATTCGCGAGCCGGAGCAGGTGGGATCGCTGTTCGAGCGCGTCTGGAGCGAACAGGGTCGGCTCGATGTCCTCATCAACAGCGCCGGCGGGCAATTCCCGCAGGCCGCGATCGATTTTTCGGCCAAGGGCTGGAACGCCGTCATCAACACCAATCTGAACGGCACCTGGCATATGATGCAGGCGGCGGCGCGGCGCTGGCGCGACGCGAAGAGCCCCGGCAGCATCGTCAATATCGTCGTCGTCACCACCCATGGCCTCTATGGCGTCGCGCACACGATCGCCGCGCGGTCCGGCGTCGTCGGCCTGAGCCGCGCGGTCGCGGTCGAATGGGCGCCGCTGGGCATTCGCGTCAATTGCATCGCGCCGGGCGCCATCGAGACGGAGGGCTGGAAGGTCTATTCGCCCGAGGCGCGCGCGGCCTATCCGCGCTCCAACCCGATGATGCGCGTCGGCTCGGCCTGGGACATCGCCGAGGCGTGCGCATATCTTGGCGGGCCGGCGGCGGGCTATGTGACCGGGGAAGTGCTGACGGTTGACGGCGGGGGCCAGCTCTGGGGCGAGACCTGGACGATCCCGAAGCCCGGACTACTTTCGGAGCTGAGCCGGTGAGCGCGACCGCGTTTGATTTGCCTGAGATCGAACGGCGGCTCGCGCGCTTTCTCGCGGCGCAAGGCCTGGAGGCGGTCAAGGTCGAGGAATTGCGGCGCTTCACCGTCGGCTTCTCCTGGATCACATTCGGTTTTCACGCGCGCTGGCGCGAGGCCGCAGAGGAGCGGGAGCGCCGCATGATCCTGCGCCTGGGGCCGCCGAATGGCATTTTCGCGCCCTACAGGGCCTCTCCCGAATTCGTCACGCTGCGCGCGCTGCAGGGCCACGGCGTGCCTGTGCCCGAAGTGCACTGGCATTCCGACGCCAGCGAGCGACTTCGGGGCTCCGTTCATCATCTGCGGACTTCGTGCGCGGCGAAGCGCCAATTCCCTGGACGCCGGACGGCGGTCCCGCCTTCGACGAACCGACGCGCCTGAAGCTCGAGCGGGCAGTTCCTGGCGGCGCTCGCGGCGCTTCATGCGCTTCGATTGGCGCGCGGCGGGCCTTGAAGCCATCGGCGGCCGGTCGAGAGCGCCGGCGCGGCTGCGGACCGGATCGATATGTGGGAGCGGTTGCTCGGCGAATGGAGCGCAGCGCGCGTTCCGATGCTGGAATGGGCCGCGATCTGGCTGCGCGAGCAGGCGCCAACGGCGCCGCGCATCGGCATCGCGCATGGCGATTATCGGATCGGCAATTTCCTGGTCGACGAAGGTCGCATCGCCGCCATCCTCGACTGGGAGCTGGTGCGCCTGGGCGACCCGAGCGAGGATCTCGGCTGGATTTGCATGCAGGCCTGGCGCGGGCGCTCGCCTTACATGTGCCATTTGTTCGAGCGCGAGGATTTGCTCGACCGCTACAACGCGCTGACCGGCTTCGACGTTTCAGCCAAAGCGGTTCGCTATTGGGAGGCCTTCGGAACCTACAAGCTCGCGGTGATGCATTACGGCGCGCAATATTGTTTCGAACGGCGCGACTACAACGACATGCGCATGGCCGGCATGGGCGCGCAAATCCCGCGGATGCTGCTGCAGGTCGAATCTGCGATGGAGAGAGCCGCGTGAGCTTCGACCTGACCAGGCTGTTCGAAGGCGTCGTCGCGACCCTGCGCACGCAGGTGATCCCGCATATCGACGACGCTTATGCGCGCGGCCAGGCGGTCGGCGTGATCGACCTCCTCAACAATGTCGCGGGGCGCGTGGAATGGGCGCGCGCGCCGCTGCTGGAGGCGGTGCGGGAAAAGCAGCGCCTCCTCGCTCTCGCCGCCGAGGCGCTGGGCGAACCCGCGCCGGCGCCGAGCGAGGCGCTGGAGGCGCTCGGCTCGGCGGAGCTCATCGAGGAGCGGGCTCGGCTCGACGCCGAGATTTGCGAGACGATGAAGCGCGCCCACGCGCGCGGCGCCGATGCGGCCGCGCGCGAGGCGCTCGGTCTGTTGATCCGCCACGCGCACGACGAGGCGGCGGCGGCGATGAAATGGACGCGCAAACCGCAGTTCGCGGAGATGGCCAGCGGGAAGGACCACGCGAGCCGCCCTCCGGGGTGAAGATCGCGCGAAAGCAGGGAGGGAGACGATGGCGCTGCGTTTGGATCCGCGTATGCCCAAGCCCGACGCTTGCGTGCAGCGCTACATGCTCGACAGACTCGCGTCGAGCCAGCCGGACAAGACATTCGCCAATTTCGCCGACGGAACCGAGTGGACTTACGCTGAGACGCGCGCCCTCGCGGTCCGTACGGCCAATGCGTTGCGCAATCTCGGCGTCAGGCAGGGCGAGCGCGTGCTGGTCTGGCTGCCCAATTCCGCCGATTGTTTGCGAGTCTGGTTCGGGCTCAATTATCTCGGCGCGGTCTTCGTACCGATAAATCTCGCCTACAAGGGCAATTTGCTTCAGCACGTCGTCAACCTCTCCGAAGCGCGGCTTGGCGTGATCCACGCCGATCTGCATCAGCGGCTCGGCGACATCGAACCCAGACATCTGCGTGAGATCGTCGTGCTGGGCGGCGAGGGGCGGCCCGTGCGCGGACTCGATGTGCGCGGCGTCGAGGCGCTCGAATGCGAGGACGAAAGTCCGCCCGCGCTCGAACGCGAGATCGCGCCGTGGGACTTGCAATCCATCATCTTCACGAGCGGCACAACCGGGCCGTCGAAAGGCGTGCTGTCGTCCTACGTGCATCTCTACAGCATGGCCGTCGCCGCGCCCTTCCTCTCGGGCGAGGACCGCTACATGCTGAACCTGCCGCTGTTCCATTCCGGCGGCGTAATGCCGACGACGGCGATGCTGATCCACGGAGGGTCGATAGCGATGGTCGACGCCTTCGATACCGATACGTTCTGGGACACCGTCCGCTTACGGAAAATTACGACGTCGATCCTGCTCGGCGTGATGGGCGGCTTCTTGCTGAAACGGCCGCCGAGCCCCGAGGACAAGAACCATCCCTTGCGCACCTGCACCTATGTGCCGCTCAACGAAACCGCGCGGCAGTTCCACGAGCGGTTCGGCACGGACATCTACACCCATTTCAACATGACGGAGATCTCGCAGCCGATCGCCTCCGCCGCCAATCCGACCGCGCTCGGCAGCGCGGGACGGCCGCGCGCGGGCGTCGAGGTGCGAATCGTCGATGACAACGATTGCGAGGCCGGAGTTGGCGAGGTCGGAGAGTTGATTGTGCGCACGGATTGTCCCTGGGCGATGTCGCACGGATACGCCGGCGACGCGGTGGCGACCGCCGCGGCCTGGCGCAACGGCTGGTTCCATACCGGCGACGGATTCAAGCGCGATGCGCAGGGCAATTTCTATTTCGTCGACCGGCTCAAGGACGCCATCCGCCGGCGCGGCGAGAACATTTCCTCGTTTGAGGTGGAGTCCGAAATCCTCGCCCATCCCGCCGTGCGCGAGGCTGCGGCGGTGGTGGTGAAAAGCGAAGTCGCCGAGGACGAGGTGATGGCGGTGATCGCGCTGAAGCCGGGGGAGAGCCTCGATCCCGCCGCGTTGCTCGAGTTCCTGCGGCCGCGCATGGCGCATTTCATGATTCCCCGCTACGTGCGTTACGTCGAGGCGCTGCCGCGCACGCCGACCGCCAAGATCGAAAAGATCAAGCTGCGCACGACCGGACTTACCGACGACACCTGGGACCGCGAGAAAGCCGGCGTCGAAGTGAAGCGGGAAAAGATCGGCCGGGGCGCCCGCTGATGCTGCCCGAGCTTTCTTCCCGTACGCGCGAAACGCGCGAAAGGCTCGAAGCCTTCATGGTCGAGCATATTTATCCGCATGAGGCGGAATTGCTCTCCGAAGCGCGCGACGGCGCCGGCCGCTGGCGGCCGCGCGAACGAATGGAGGAGCTCAAACGCGAGGCCAGGCGCCTGGGCCTGTGGAATCTGTTTTATACCCACGGGCCGGAAGGACCGGGGCTCTCCAACTATGAATACGGCCACCTCTGCGAGGTTCTCGGCCGTTCGCTCGCAGCGCCAGAGGCGTTCAACTGCAATGCGCCGGACGTTGGCAATATGGAGATTCTTCGCGCAGTTCGGTACGCCGGACCAGAAGACGCGCTGGCTGCAACCGCTGCTGGCCGGCGAAATCCGCTCCTGTTTCGCGATGACCGAGCCCGCTGTCGCCTCAAGCGACGCGACCAACATCGAGACCTCGATCCGCCGCGACGGCGACGACTATGTGATCGACGGGCGCAAGTGGTGGATCACCGGCGCAATGTCCTCGGCGTGCAAGGTCGCGATCGTGATGGGCAAGAGCAACCCCGGCGCGCCCAAGCATAAGCAACAATCGATGATCCTCGCGCCGATGGATTTGCCCGGCCTCACGGTCGAACGGCCGCTGTCGGTCTATGGCTACGAACATCCCCCGCTCGGCCACGCCGAACTTGTGTTCCGCGCCGTGCGCGTGCCCGCCTCCAACATGCTGCTCGGCGAGGGCCGCGGCTTCGAGATCGCGCAGAGCCGGCTGGGCCCGGGCCGCATCCATCATTGCATGCGCTTCATCGGCCTCGCCGAGCGCGCCATCGAGGCGATGTGTCGCAGCGCGCCAAGGCGCGCGTCGCCTTCGGAGCGCCGCTGGCCGAGCAGGGCGCGGTCCGCCAGGCCATCGGGCAGTCCCGCTGCGACATCGAGCAGGCGCGGCTGGTTACGCTGAAAGCCGCCGCGACCATGGACCGCCTCGGCGCGAAGGCGGCGCGGGGCGAGATCGCCGATCGCCAAGATCGTCGTGCCGGAGACGGTCGGCCGCATCCTCGACCGCGCCATCCAAGTCCACGGCGGCGCGGGCCTTTCGCAGGACCACTTTCTCGCCGCCGCCTTCGCCGAGACGCGGTTCCTGCGCATCGGCGACGGCCCGGACGAAGTCCATCGCGAAGCTCTGGCCAAAGCCGAACTCGCGAAATACGCCTGAGGAGGAACGCATGCCTGTTCTGCGCGCAGGCCGAAAGGGTGACGACGCCCGGCCGCACGATCGGCGAGGGCGACGTCAATCTGTTCGCCGGTCTCGTCGGCGATTTCACGCCGATTCATGTCGACGCCGAAGCCGGCGCGGCAAGCCCCTATGGAGCGCGCATCGCGCACGGGCCGCTCGCCATGGCGACCGCGATCGGCATGCTGACGCAGACGGGCCTGCTCGGCGATCGCGTGATCGGCCTCGTCAACCTCAACTGGGATTTCGCGGGGCCGGTGAAGATCGGCGATACGATCCGCGCCCATGTCGAGGTGACGCAGCTCAGGCCCACGTCGAAGCCGGGTCGCAACCTCGCGACCTTCGCCTTCGAGGTCGTCAACCAGAGCGGCGCCGCGGTCGCAACGCGGCCGGATGCTTGTCATCGTGCGCGCGGACTGAAGGGGGAGAGCTATGACCGACTTTGTCATCCATCCTGAAGACGAACTGCCCCATCCGTCGGGTCCGGAAGTGAATTTCAACGAGAGCGTCTATGTCAACGGCTTCGACTCGAAGACCGGAACGGGCGGTTGGCTGCGGCTCGGCAATCGGGTCAACGAGGGCTATGCCGAGTTGTCGGTCTGCCTCTATCTGCCAGGCGGGCGAATCGCCTGCAGCTTCCGCCGTCCGGGCATTTCCGCCAACGATCGCTTCGAGGCCGGCGGCCTCGCCTATTCAGTGATCGAACCGTTCCGCAGCATCGAAATACGCTACGACGGCGAGCTGTACATTGTCGACGATCCCGAGGCTCTGCGCGATCCGCAGTCGCTGTTCGCGCGAGGGCCGCAGGCGTCCGGCCGCGTGCGGCTGACCTTCGTCGCGGAGTTCCCCATGCATGGCGGCGCTCCGACGCATGAGGGCGTGCAAACCATGTATGGCCGCGACTTCTCCTTCGGCCATTTCAACCAGCATGGCCGGGTGAGCGGCGAAATCCAGGTCGGCGATGAAGTCCTGGCCGATCGACGGCCGCGGCTGGCGCGACCATTCCTGGGGGCCGCGCTACTGGCAGGTCATCTACTACTACCGCCTGTTCCTGGCGAATTTCGACAACGGCGACGGTTTCATGCTGTTGAAGATCACCGACAAGTCCGGTCACGCCCGCAGGGTCGGCGTGCTGCTGGTGGACGGCCAATACGAAGAGATAACCGATCTCGACGTCATCACGGACTGGACCGGGCGACAGGACCCGCAACGGGTGCGCCTTGGCGTCCGCACCGCCAACCGCAAGGCGGTCGTCACGGCCGAGATCCTCAATCTCGCGCCGCTGCGCAACCGCCGCCGCGCCGGCGACGAGACGCTCGTGTCGCGCATCGCCGAGGGACATACCCGCTTCCTGTGGGACGGCAGGCAGGGCTTCGGCATGACCGAGTACATCGAACGGATCGAGGACGGAAAGCTGGCCGGCTACCCGCTCTAGGAGCGCAGACATGATCCTGCAGGAGCGACTTCACGGAGGAATCGTCAAAGTCACGATCGACAATCCCGCGCGGCGCAACGCGCTCGATCTCGAGGCGTTCCGCGCGCTCGCCGCGCTTTGGCCGGAACTGGCGCGGGACAGGACGATCCGGGCCGTGATCGTGACGGGCGCGGGCGAACAGGCCTTTTGCGCTGGCGCGGACCTTTCCGCCGATCTCACGGCGGTTCCGGACTTCAACGAGATCGTTGCGAAGGCGCTCCTGAAGATCGAGACGCTGCCGCAACCAATCATCGCTGCGATCAATGGACATTGTCTCGCCGGCGGCCTCGAATTGGCCCTTGCCGCCGACATCCGCATCGCGGCTCGGCACGCCAAGTTCGGGCTCCCCGAGGTGAAATGGGGGCTTATCCCGTCCGCGGGCGGCACGATGAAGCTGATTGATCAGATCGGCTACGCCGCTGCGATGGACCTTCTGTTGACAGGGCGCCTCATCGACGCCCAGGACGCACAGAAGATTGGACTCGTGACAGAAACCTGCGACGCGCCCGACGTCTGGCTCCGCGCCGTCGAGCGGGCCCAGATGATTGCTGCGGCGAGCCCGCGCGCAGTCAGGGCCGCGAAGCTGGCGGCGCTTGGGGCGCGAACGGCGCGATATGCGGCGCAGGAACCCGAAGAGCGCCGCATCGCAGCGCAGCTATGGACGACAGGCGACGCGAAGGTCGGGGCCAGCGCCTTTCTCGACAAGCGAACTCCGGTCTACGACGACTGAGAACAAAAAAAGGCCGTTCACTAGTTGCGTCGGATCAGGCGATCGGCGTTCGCCATGCGAATTTACATTCGCTGAAGCATTTGGGTTTGATTTGTCGCGTGAACCATAATAAGCTTCACTCATTAAAATCGGGGAGGAAGGCGCTGCCGCAGCGCCGACGGAGGGTGCGAAGTGCCCGCGACGCAATCGCCAGGCCTGAACACAGGCTCTCCTGATAAGCCGGCGGGGCCGGGAAACGCGGGCGCCGCGTCGAGCGCGGCGCGCTCGTCGTCGCTGAGAGATCTTCATCTCAGCCAGGAACGCATTGTCCTGGCGATCGCGGCGCTGCTGTTTGTCGGCTTCTCTGTCCTGACGCCGGGTTTCCTCAGCGCCGGCAACGTTCTCTCGCTGATCCAGAACGTCTCGATTCTGGGGATCCTCGGCGTCGGCATGGCTCAGGCGATCATAGGGCGCGGCATCGATCTTTCGATGGTGGCGACCATGGCGATGAGCGTCGCCTGGACCCTCGATCTGATGCATCGAGGCGCGACGCCTGGTCTGGCCTTGCTGGCGGGGCTGGCGATGGCGATTGTGATCGGCCTCATCAACGGCTTCCTCATCGCCTATGTCGAAATTCCCGCGATATTCGCGACGCTCGCGATGGCCACGGTGGTCTACGGGTTCGGCCAGAATTTTCTTGTTCCGACCGACATAACCTACATGTCGCCTTCGGCGGGCTGGCTGAAGGCGCTCGGAGGTTCGAGCGCCGTTGGCGTTCCAAGTCCCATCATCGTTTTCGCCGCGCTGTGCCTGATCGCATATCTCTTCCTTCGTTTCACGAAGTGGGGTCGATTCATCTATTCGATGGGCGACAACCCGCTTACCGCGCGCGTCACCGGCATACCGACGCGGCCAATGATGCTGCTGCAATATGCGCTTTCCGGTCTGGTCGCCTATCTCGCCGGTCTCGTGACGGCCGCGGTGGTCAACAGCATGAGCACGCGCGTGGTCAATTCGACGCTCGTCTATGACGTTATTCTCGTGGTGGTGATTGGCGGCATAGGTCTCAGCGGCGGCAAGGGCGGCGTGCGCAACGTGATCGTGGGCACGCTGCTGATCGGCATCCTGCTGAACGGCATGACAATCCTCGACATGCCCTATACGGCGCAGAATATCGTCAAAGGCCTGATCCTGCTTGGCGCCATTATCGTCGATTCGATTCTCAATCCTCGCGACGAGCAGACCGCGCAGCAGGGCGACATCTGACCTCGCGCGTGTTGCGGGGGCGGTGAACAATCAGAAAGGGAGGATGTAATGAAACTGAGAAACATGATTACGGCGAGCGTTTTGGCTCTCGCCGCAACCTGCGTCGCGGCCAGCGTGCTGGCCGACGAGTTTGACGATGGGCAGATCAAGATCACGCGCAAGGCGCTTGCGGGCAAGAAGGTGGGCTTCGTGCCGCTGTCGCTGGGCTTCGACCTGCCGCAGGCCTGGTACGAAGGCCTGAAACAGGACGCCGCGAAATGGGGCTATCAGGTGATCGTGCGCGATCCCAACTGGAACGTGCAGGTCGGCGCGCAGGCTCTCAATCAGCTCATCGCCGACAAGCCGGATGTCCTCATCTTCCATCCCCTCGAAATGCAGGCCTACGCCAAGCTCGTGAAAAAGGCGATGGATCAGGGGATCAACGTCATCCAGGTCAATCTCAAGTCGCTCAACAACGGCGACGCCTATGTCGGCGCCAACTGGTACGAGATCGGCGCCGCGGCCGGCCAGGAACTCGCGAAGATATGCGGCGCTGGCAGCGGCAAGAGCGGCAAGGTCGCCATCGTCCAGGGCGTACCGACGACGGCGACCAGCCAGATCGCGATACCCGGCTTCGAGGACGAGCTGAAGAAGCATCCGGAGATGAAGATCGTCGCCAACCAGGCCGCGGACTGGGACGCGACCAAGGCCCATGCGGTTTCGAGCACGATCATCAAACAGAACCCGGATCTCTGCGGCGTCTATGACCTCTGGGAAGTGCAAGCGATGGGAACCGCGGCGGCGATCAAGGAGGCGGGAAAGACGGGCCAGATCGCGCTCGTCACCTACGGCGGCGGTCAGAAGCAGGCGACCTGCGACAATGTCGCCAACGGCAATTTCACCGCCGACGTGATCGCGAACGCCAAGGTGCAGGCGGCCGATCTCGCCGATGTCGTCGACTATCTCCTGCAAGCGAAGCCGAAGCCCGGCAGCGCGCCCGTCGGCATCTATACGCCGACGCTCGCGATCACCAAGGACAATGTCGGCGCCGGTCTCTGCTGGACCATGGACGATCTCAAGAAGTACGGCGTGCGCTGAGGCGTCGTCGCGAGGCGGCTCGACCGCCTCGCCTTATCCTGAAACGAAGCGGGCGACGCGAGCGGACACATGGCGGCGACAACGTCGGAAGTTTACGCCAAATGGCGGTATCGCCTGATTCCCGACCACGTTCTTGGAGAGATTCTTTCCAAGAACTGGATCGACAACGCAATCCCGGTTGCGATCCTCGTCGCCGCGGTCCTGTTCTTCTCCTCGATCGTTCCGGACTTTCTCAGCGTCAGCGGCCTGAGCGACAATGCGCGCCAGCTTGGCGAGCTGATGCTGGTGGTTCTCGGCATGACGATCGTGATGCTCGCCGGGGGCATCGACCTCAGCGTCGGCTCCAACTTCGCGCTGACCACTTTCCTGTCGCTGGGCATGTTCAACGCGCTCGGTTGGCCGACGCCCGTCGTCATCGTGCTCGGCGTTGCGGCGGGGTCGCTGGTCGGACTCGTCAATGGCCTGTTGGTGGGCTATCTGCGGCTGCGCGCCTTTCTGACGACTCTCGTCACGCTCATCATCGTGCGGGCCATCGTCGATACGCTGATCCTCAAATATCAGGTGCTTGTCTCGAACCCGACCCAGGACTCGGCGGCTTGGAATTTCATGGGCGACGGATCGCTCTGGGGCTTCCCGTGCAGCTTTCTCGTCGCGCTCGTCGTGGCGGTCGTCGCGCATGTGTTCCTGACGCGGCTCAAGCTCGGTTGGCACATCCAGGCGGTCGGCGGCTCGCGCCGCTCGGCCCACAACGCGGGCATTTCGGTCCGCCGCACGGTCTGCCTCACTTACGTGATCTCGGGAGCGCTGGCGGCGGCGGCGGGCGTCCTCTATGCGGCGCGGCTCAACGCGGCGGGGTCCGACACGGGCGCGGGTCTCGAAGTCTCCGCGCTCACCGCCGCAGTCCTCGGCGGCGTCAGCCTCGGCGGCGGTCGCGGCTCGGTGGTGAAGGGCATGCTCGGCGCGGTGATCGTCTTGATCATCCAGAGTTCGCTCGTGCAGCTCGGCTTGCGCAGCGGGGCGGGCTCCTTCGTGCTCGGACTCGTGCTGCTCGCGGCGGTCGCCATCGACGTGCGCTGGCTGAAGAACCGTCTCAAGGTTCTCTCCCGCGTCTATGTCTCGCCGGCCTATTTCGCGCTTCCGGCCGCGCCGACGACCGATCCGGGCTCGCCCTTCGCGCTCAACGACAAGCTCGCCAATGTCGAGGTGATCGGCCTGGCCGAGATCGAGGGGCCGGAGGACGTGATTGTCGACCGCAACGGGCATCTCTATTGCGGCAACCGTTACGGCGACGTCGTGCGCTTCTTCGGGCCCGATCACAAGAAGTGGGAGATCTTCGCCCATATCGGCGGCGGCCCGCTCGGCCTCGCCTTCGACCGCGACGACAATCTCGTCGTGTGCGTCTCCGGCATGGGCCTCTACATGATCCGCCCCGACCGCGAAGTGCTGAAGCTGACGGACGAGACCAATCGCAGCTGGTTCTCCATCATCGACGATTCGCGCATGCGCTTCGCCGACGACCTCGACATCGCCCCCGACGGCCGCATCTTCTTCAGCGAGGCAACGCTGCGTTTCGACATCACGGAATGGGCGGTCGACGCGCTGGAGGCGCGCGGCAATGGCCGCATCCTTTGCTACGACCCGCGCGACAAGTCGACCCGCACGGTCATCTCCAACCTGCAATTCCCGAACGGCATTTGCGTCACCAACGACGGGCAGTCGATCCTGTTCGCGGAGACCTGGGGCTGCCGCGTGCAACGCTACTGGTTCGCGGGACCCAAGGCGGGCAAGCGCGAGATCGTGATCGAGAACCTGCCGGGCTATCCCGACAACATCAACCGCGCCTCCGACGGCAATTATTGGCTTGCGCTCGTGGGAATGCGCGCGCCCGCCTTCGATCTGGCCTGGCGCATGCCGGCGTTGCGGCGGCGCATGGTCAATCGCATCCCGCACGACGAATGGCTCTATCCCAACATGAACACCGGCTGCGTGTTCAAGTTCGACGCTTCGGGCCGCATTCTCGATTGCCTCTGGGATCGCCACGGCGCCAACCATCCCATGATCACTTCGATGCGCGAGGACCATGGCCATCTCTACATCGGCGGCACCTACAACAACCGCATCGGCAAATGGCGCATACCCGGCGCCGATGAAAGCTGGGGCGCGGTCGAATCCTATTGGGGGCGCAAGTGATCGGAGCGGTGCGACGGATCCTGGATTCGCTACGCGGCGACGGCGAATTTTCCGTCACGGTGCCCCCGATGGACGGCGCGCTCAATCCCAACAACGCTCTCGAAGAGGCCGCGTTGGTCGCGAGCGCGGAGGCCCCGGACAATCTCTGCCTGTTGGAAGATCGGCTGCTGTTCACGACCGGCAATGAGATCCGGACGATCGACGGCGGATCGGATAACGCCTTTCTCGCCTTTGAAGCGCCGGTGACGAGCCTCGCCTGCGAGGGCGGCGCGCTCGCCGCCGCTTTGGCCAGCGGAAAGATCGTTGTCCGCGGCGGCCCGCATGACGGCGTCGTTCTGACATCGGCGGGAGGGCGGCCGCTCGACTGCGTGACGGCGCTCGCCTTCGACGGACCCGATGCGCTGCTGACATGCGTCGGATCGGAGCAACATCCGCTCGAGCGCTGGAAGCACGATCTGATGCAGCTTGGGCGCAGCGGCTCGGTCTGGCGGGCCGATCTCAAGACGGGCGACATGGAGCCGCTGGCGCGCAATCTCGGCTTTCCGTTCGGCGTGCTGCCGGTCGAAGGCGGGGCGCTGGTCGCCGAGAGCTGGCGGCATCGGCTGATCCTCCTGCGCAAGGGCCGCGCTCCGGAGCCGGCGCTGTCCGACATTCCCGCCTATCCCGCGCGGCTGGCGCGCGCGGCTGGCGGCGGCGCCTGGCTGGCGCTGTTTGCGCCGCGGCGGCAATTGACGGAATTCATCCTGCGGGAGCCGGCCTACCGGCAGCGCATGATGGCGGAGATCGCCCCGGACTACTGGATCGGCCCGACGCTTGCGCCCATGGCGAGCTTTCTGGAGCCGCTGCAAGGCGGCACGCTGAAGAAGCTCGCAGCCATCAAGCCATGGGCGCCGTCGCGCTCCTACGGGCTGGTGGTGCGCCTGGACGACGAATGGCGGCCGGCCGCGAGCTACCACAGCCGCGCCGACGGCGGCCGACACGGCGTGACGAGCGCGCTGGAGCGGCAGGGCCGTCTCTACGCCGCCAGCCGTGGCGCGCACGCCGTCGTCGCAATCGACCTCAATGGAGACGAATAGGCCATGGGCGCCTTGATCGAGCTGGACAAGGTCACCAAGGAATATCGTGGCGTCCCCGCCATCAAGGACGTGGATTTCGAGCTGCGCGAAGGCGAGATCCATGCGCTGGTCGGCGAAAACGGCGCGGGCAAGTCGACGCTGACCAAGATCATCGCCGGCGTCACCGAGCCGACGCGGGGGACCATGCGGTTCGACGGCCGCGACACGGTGTTTCGCTCCCCCGCCGAGGCTTTGGCCTGCGGCGTCAATATGGTGTTCCAGGAGAACAGCCTCGTCCCGTCGATGTCGGTCGCGCAGAACGTGTTCCTCGGCGACGAGAAGGTCTTCAACCGCATTCGCGGCGTCTACATCGCCGCTCAGCAGTTGATGGGGCAGTTGAATTTTCCGGTCGATCCCTGGGCGACGGTCGCCACGCTCGGCGCCGCGAAGAAGCAGATGGTCGAGATCGCGCGCGCGGTGCGCAAGAACGCGCGCGTCATCGTGTTCGACGAGCCGACGGCGTCGCTGACGCCGGAGGAGAAGCTGCACTTCTTCGCGCTGATGAGGCGCCTCAAGGAGCGCGGCGTCTCGATCATCTTCATCTCGCACGCCCTCGAAGAGGCGCTCGAATCCGCAGACCGGATCACCATCCTGCGCGACGGCGAGGTGGTGGCGAGCGACGCGGCTCAAGCCTTCAACCGCGACAAGATCATCCGCGCCATGGTTGGGCGCAGCCTGTCGGACGAACTCTACAAACGCCACGGCGCCGTCAGGAAGCCCGGACGCAAGGTGCTGAGCGTCAAGAACCTGTCGATGGCCAATATCGTGAGGAACAATTCCTTCACGATCTATGCCGGCCAGATCACCGGCGTTTTCGGGCTGATCGGTTCGGGCCGCACGGAGACCGCGAAGGTGATCGCCGGCGTGTTCAAGCGCCGCTTCTTCCATGGCGGCGAAATCCTGCTCAACGACAGGCCGGTGCGCTATCGCGTCCCGCGTCCGGCGGTGAAAGACGGCATCGTTTATGTGACCGAGGATCGCAAGATCGAGGGCTTCTTCGAAACGATGTCGATCGCCGAGAACCTGCACGCGGGGCTGCTCGCGGCGGGGCTCGAACGGAGCGCAGTCGTCAGCATGGCGGAAATGCGGGCGCTCGCGGATCAATGGACCAAGGCGCTCAACATCCGCGCCATCAACAGCAATGCGCGGGTCATCGAGCTCTCGGGCGGCAATCAGCAGAAGGTGGTGATCGCAAAATCTCTGGCGCAGAAACCGAAGCTGATCATCTTCGACGAGCCGACGCGCGGCGTCGACGTCGGCGCGATCGCGGAGATTCATCAGTTCGTCAACCGGCTCGCCGACGAGGGGCTCGCTGTCGTGGTCATATCCTCATATCTGCCGGAAGTGATGAACCTCTCCGACCGCATTCTCGTTTCGCAGCGTGGGCGCATCGTCGAGGAATTCCGCCCCGCGGACGCGACGGAAGAGAGGATCATGCACGCGGCCGTCTACTGACCGACGTCCCCTGTTGCGTCGCCGCAGCGCCTTGGGGTTAAAGGGACGCAAGCGAATCTATTTCCAGAAAGACGATTTGAAATGGCGAAAAGCGTGGCCAAGCGTAACGTGGCGGCCGGGGTGAGGCGGCAGGTCAATCGATTGCCCCCGGAGCGGCGAATCGCCGATATTCTTCAAGCCGCCCGGGACGTCTTCACCGAGAAAGGCTACCACGAGGCGCTGATCTCCGACATCGCGGATCGCGCCGGGGTGGTCGAAGGCAGCATCTACCGGTTTTTCGCCAACAAACGCGACCTCCTCGTCAAGACCGTCGAGCATTGGTACGAGGACATGCTCGCCGATGACGAGGAGCAGTTTCGCGGCGTGCGCGGAACCTGGAATCGAATCCGCTTTGTCGTGCATCACCATCTTGCGACGATCCGGCGCGAACCGGCGCTCAGTCGTTTGGTGTTTCAGGAGTTGCGTCCCGATCCGGACTATCGGAAGACGCGACTGTTTCAGCTCAATCAAGCCTACACCCACCGCATCGTCGAGATCGTGAAGGCGGCGATGGCCTCGCGCGAATTCCGCTCCGATGTTCCGCCCTCGCTGGTGCGCGACATGGTCTATGGCGCCGTCGAGCATCGAACCTGGGCGTTCCTGCGCAACGAGGGCGACTTCAATATCGACGAGACGGCGGATGGGGTCACGGAGCTTGTATACCGCGGCCTCGTCATGCAGCCCTCGGAAGAACCCGCCGCCAAGCTGACGCGCCGGCTGGAAATGGCCGTCGAGAAGCTTGAGGCGTTGGCGGAGAAGACGCCTCTGGGCGGGTAACTCTCGTTTCGGTCGGGCCCCGAATCTTCCGCCGTCGATGTTCTGATTTGGACTCCGCGCATCGGGAGTAGACCGCGGGGGCCGGCCTGTCTGCACGCGATTTGCTGAACAGTAGCGAACGAATGACGGCGATGGCGCTCGTCCCAGCGGTCCCGCCGGGCCGCAAGCCGGCGCCAACCCCCGAAATCGCGCGGCCGCGCGACCGCCGCCTGTTTGCCTTGACATTCCCCGCGCCCCCTTCTAACGAACCCCCTCTTCGATCGGCTAAGGCCCACTCGATCCGCCGACCCTTTCCGTGAAAAGGGCGGTCACCGTCCGGCAGCGCGTCGCGCCCCCGGGCGCGCTTCGCGTTGGCCCGGGCAAATCGAAAACCCTGGAGCAACCCCATGTTCGAGAGCCTCTCCGAAAAGCTCTCCGGCATATTGGACAAGCTGACCGGCCGCGGCGCCCTCTCCGAGGAGGACGTCGCCGCCGCCATGCGCGAGGTGCGCCGCGCCCTGCTGGAGGCCGACGTCGCCCTCGACGTCGTGCGCTCCTTCATCGACCGCACCCGCACCAGGGCCGTCGGCGCCGCCGTCGTCAAGTCGATCAAGCCCGGTCAGATGGTCGTCAAGATCGTCCACGACTCGCTGGTCGAGACTCTGGGCACGGAAAGCCAGGGCGTCGATCTCAACGCGCCGGCGCCCGTCGCCATCATGCTGGTCGGCCTGCAAGGCGCCGGCAAGACCACCACCGCCGCCAAGATCGCCAAGCGCCTGACCGAGCGCAACAAGCGCCGCGTGCTGATGGCCTCGCTCGACGTCAAGCGCCCGGCCGCGCAGGAGCAGTTGCGCGTTCTCGGCGAGCAGGTCGGCGTCGACACGCTGCCGATCGTTCCCGGCCAGGGCCCCGTCGAAATCGCCAGACGCGCCGAGAGCGTCGCGCGGCTGCAGGGCTACGACGTCGTCATCCTCGACACCGCGGGCCGCACCCATATCGACGAGCCGCTGATGCAGGAGATGGCGGAGATCCGCGACGCGGCCCGAGCCGCACGAGATCCTGCTCGTCGCCGACGCGCTGACCGGCCAGGACGCGGTCAATCTCGCCAAAAGCTTCAACGAGCGCGTCGGCGTCACCGGCATCGTGCTGACGCGCGCCGACGGCGACGGGCGCGGCGGCGCGGCGCTCTCCATGCGCGCCGTCACCGGCAAGCCGATCAAGCTGCTCGGCGTCGGCGAGAAGATGGACGCGCTGGAGGATTTCCATCCCCGGCGCCTCGCCGACCGCATCCTCGGCATGGGCGACATCGTCAGCCTCGTGGAGAAGGCGGCCGAGCAGCTCGACCTCGAGAAAGCGGCCAAGATGGCCGAGAAGATGCGCAAGGGCGTCTTCGATCTCGACGATCTCGCCGAACAGCTCGCCCAGATCGAGAAGCTCGGCGGCATGGGCGGCCTTCTCGGCATGCTGCCGGGCATCGCCAAGATGAAGGACCAGATCGCCAAATCCGGCTTCGACGACAAGATGGTCAAGCGCCAGCTGCGCCATCCTCTCCTCGATGACCCCGCGCGAGCGGCGCAACCCGCATCTGCTCAACGACGACGCGCGCAAGGCCAGCCGCAAGAAGCGCATCGCCGCCGGCGCCGGCGTTCAGGTCGAGACGGTCAACCGCCTGCTCAAGCAGCACCGCCAGATGGCCGACATGATGAAGGCGATGGGCGGCAAGGGCGGCAAGGGCATGATGGGCAAGCTCGGCCAGATGATGGGCATGGGCGGCGGCATGCCGAGCCCCGACGAGATCGCCGCCTTGCAGAAGCAGGCGGGCGCGGGCGGCGCTCCCGGCCTGCCCGGCGCCGGGTTGCCTGACGCGCCTCCGCCCGGCGCGTTCAACCTTCCCCCGACCTTCCCCGGATTAGGGGGCGGCCTGCCGAAGCTTCCGGGCCTCGGCGGCAATCCCTTCAGCAAGAAGAAATGACTTGCCCTTCGGCAAGAAGAAATAACCTGTTTGAAAAGGAAAATCCGATGTCTCTGAAAATTCGTCTCTCCCGCGGCGGCGCCAAGAAGCGTCCGTTCTACCGCATCGTCGTCGCCGACGCGCGCATGCCGCGCGACGGCCGCTTCGTCGAGAAGCTCGGCACCTTCGATCCCCTGAAGGCCAAGGACGACGCGAGCCGCCTCGTGCTCGACGTCGAGAAGGCCAAGGCCTGGCTCGCCAAGGGCGCCCAGCCGACCGACCGGGTGCTGCGCCTGCTCGACAGCGTCGGCGCCGCCAAGCGCGAGCCGCACAGCAACCCCGAGAAGGCCAAGCCGAAGAAGAAGGCGCAGGAGCGCGCCGCCGCCGCCGAGAAGGCCGCCGCCGCGGCGGCGTAAAGCTTGGACGCGGACCGGCTCATCGCACTGGGGCGGTTCGGCGCGCCGCAGGGCGTGCGCGGCGAGATCCGCGTCAAGTCCTACACCGCCGAGCCGCAGGCGATCGCCGCCTATGGGCCGCTGACCGACGAGGCCGGCGCGCGGCGCTTCGTGGTCAAGGCCGTGCGGCCGCTGCGCGACGACATGATCGTCGCGCGGGTCGAGGGCGTCGCGACGCGCGAGGCGGCGGCGGCGCTGACCGGCGTCGAGCTCTACGCCCGCCGCGCGCAGCTTCCGCCGCCCGACCCCGGACGAATTCTACTACAGCGACCTGATCGGGCTCGAAGCCGTCGACGCCGGAGGGCGAGGCTCTGGGCCGCGTGACGGCGCTTCTCAATCACGGCGCCGGCGACATCATGGAGATCGCGCCTGCGGGCGGCGGCGAGACGCGGCTTCTGCCGTTCACCCGGCAGGTCGCGCCGCAGATCGATTTTGAGGCCGGGCGCATCGTCGTCGTCCCGCCGGCGGAGATCGAGGGCGAGCCCGGGGACTAGCGATTTTCGGCTTGCGCGGCGCCCGCCGGCTCGCCAGATTCGCGCGGGCTCGCGGCCGGTTTCGGCCCTTCCTGAAGGAGCGCAAGTGGCCGAACCGGCATTCATCGGCGTCGACTGGGGCACCACGTCCTTTCGCGCCTATCTCGCCGACGCGACGGCCGCGCCCTCGAAACCATCGCGGAAGGCGAAGGCGCGCTGGCGCTGAAGGCCGGCGAGCACGAGCCCTATCTCGCCGGCCGGCTCGCCTCGCTGGCCGGCGCTGCCGGTGCTGGCCTGCGGCATGGTCGGCGCCAAGCAGGGCTGGCGCGAGGCGCCCTATGTCGCCTGCCCGGCGGGCCTCGCGGAGATCGCCGCGGCGATGCTGTCGGTTCCGACGGCGCGCGGCGTCGTGCGCATCGTGCCCGGCGTGACGCACGCACGACCGCGCCGGCGCGCCCGACGTGATGCGCGGCGAGGAGACGCAGATTCTCGGCGCCCTGGCGGCGGGCTTCGGCGACGGCGTCTACGTGCTGCCGGGCACGCATTCCAAATGGGCGCGCGTCGAGGGCGGCCGCATCGTCGGCTTCGAGACCTTCATGACCGGCGAGGTCTTCGCGGTGCTGAAGACCCACAGCGTCCTCGGCCGCATGATGGCCCCGCCTTTGCCCGGCGAAGGCTTCGCGCGCGGGGTGGACGCCGCCCGGGCGCTGGAGAGGCCCGGCGACCTGCTGCACGCGATCTTCGCCGCCCGCACGTTCGGCCTGTTCGAGACGCTGCCGCCCGACCAGCTCGGCGAATATCTGTCGGGCCTGCTGATCGGGGCGGAGGTCATTGCGGGTGCGGCCGGTGTCGCCAAGGCGACCGCCATCGGCTCGGCGGGGCTGACGGAGCGTTACGTCGAGGCGGGGGCGCGGCTGGGGGTGAAGATAGCGCCGGCGCCGGAGAATTGCGCGCTGCTGGGGCTGGCGGCGCTGCGGGCGGCGCTGTCGTAGGGACGGCGCCCTTCCCCTCGTGCCCCTTTCGTTCCATATTCGCTCTCATGGCGAAATCTTCGAAATCCCGCCCGAAGGCCTCGCGGCCGGACGTGCATCCGCTCGGCGAGCATCTGGCCGCGCTGCTGAACGCCCGGCGCCCTCGGTCGAGGCGCCGCCAGGGCTTAGCGAGGCGCCGGCGAAGTTCGACCATCCGCGCGGCCTCGACCGGCGCGACCGCCACCATCGAATCGCTGAAGGAGCTGCTGGAGCTCGGCGACCCGAACCTGCGCGACCGCCCGGCCTGGACGCCGCACCGGCCGGCGCGGCCGGAAAAATCCGAGGGCGGGCGCAAGTTCGAGGATCGTCTCGGAATTCGAGCCCAAGGGCGACCAGCCCGAGGCGATCCGCCAGCTCGTCGAGGGCGTCGCGAGCCACGAGCGCGATCAGGTGCTGCTCGGCGTCACCGGCTCCGGCAAGACCTTCACCATGGCCAAGGTGATCGAGGCGACGCAGCGCCCGGCGCTCATCCTCGCGCCCAACAAGACGCTCGCGGCGCAGCTCTACGGCGAGTTCAAGAGCTTCTTCCCCGACAACGCGGTCGAATATTTCGTCTCCTACTACGACTATTACCAGCCCGAGGCCTATGTCCCGCGCACCGACACCTACATCGAGAAGGAATCCTCGATCAACGAACAGATCGACCGCATGCGCCACGCCGCCACGCGCGCGCTGCTGGAGCGCGACGACGTCATCATCGTCGCCTCGGTGTCCTGCATCTACGGCATCGGCTCGGTCGAGACCTATACCGCGATGACCTTCTCGCTGCAGACCGGCGACAAGATCGACCAGCGGCAGGTGATCGCCGATCTCGTGGCGCTGCAATACAAGCGCTCGCTGGGCGATTTTCACGCGCGGCGTGTTTCGCGTGCGCGGCGACACGATCGACCTGTTCCCGGCGCATTACGAGGATCGGGCCTGGCGCATCAATTTCTTCGGCGACGAGATCGAATCGATCTCCGAGTTCGATCCGCTGACCGGGGCGAAGACCAGCGACCTCGAATTCGTGAAGGTCTACGCCAACAGCCATTATGTGACGCCGCGCCCGACGCTGCTGCAATCGCTCGAAGGCATCAAGGAGGAGCTGAAGGAGCGGCTCGACGTGCTGCACGCGCAGGGCCGCCTGCTGGAGGCGCAGCGGCTCGAGCAGCGCACCCTGTTTGATCTCGAAATGCTGGAGGCGACCGGCTCCTGCGCCGGCATCGAGAATTATTCGCGCTATCTCACCGGCCGCAGGCCCGGCGAGCCGCCGCCGACCCTGTTCGAATATCTGCCCGACAACGCGCTCGTGTTCGCCGACGAGAGCCACGTCACCGTGCCGCAGATCGGCGGCATGTATCGCGGCGACTACCGCCGCAAGGCGACGCTCGCCGAATATGGCTTCCGCCTGCCCTCCTGCATGGACAACCGGCCGCTGCGCTTCGAGGAATGGGAGGCGATGCGGCCGCAGACCGTGCATGTCTCGGCGACGCCCGGCGATTGGGAGCTGGAGCGCACGCGAGGGCGTGTTCGTCGAGCAGGTGATCCGCCCGACCGGCCTGATCGATCCGCCGGTGGAGATCCGCCCGGCGCGCGCGCAGGTCGACGATCTGCTCGGCGAGGTGCGGCGCGTCGCGCAATGCCGGCTATCGCGCGCTGGTGACGACGCTGACCAAGCGCATGGCCGAGGACCTCACCGAATATCTGCACGAGCACGGCGTGCGCGTGCGCTACATGCATTCCGACATCGACACGATCGAGCGCATCGAGATCATCCGCGACCTGCGGCTCGGCGCCTTCGACGTGCTGGTCGGCATCAACCTGCTGCGCGAGGGGCTCGACATTCCCGAATGCGCGCTGGTCGCGATCCTCGACGCCGACAAGGAAGGCTTCCTGCGCTCGGAGACGTCGCTGGTGCAGACCATCGGCCGCGCCGCGCGCAACGTCGACGGCCGGGTGATCCTCTACGCCGACCACGATCACCGGCTCGATGAAGCGCGCGATGGACGGAGACCGACCGCCGCCGCGCCAAGCAACAAGCCTATCAACGAGGCCAACGGCATCACGCCGGCGACGATCAAGCGCGGCATCGCCGGACATTCTCAACTCGGTCTATGAGAAGGATCATGTGACGGTCGACGCCGGCCTCGCCAAGGCCCCGGCGATCGGCCACAATTTCCAGGCGACGCTGGCCGATCTCGAAAAGCGCATGAAGGAGGCGGCGGGCAATCTCGAATTCGAGGAGGCCGCGCGGCTGCGCGACGAGATCAAGCGGCTGCAGGCGGTGGAGCTCGCCGTCGGCGACGATCCGCTGGCGCGTCAGGCGGAGGTGGAGGCGGCGGGGGGCTTTACGAGGGCGAGCGCAAAATGGGCGGGCGGCGAACATGCCGCGAGCCGCGCGCACAAGCCGACCGACGAGGACATGGGGCCGCACAATTGGGGCGGCGGCGAGGCGCGGCCGAAGGGCGGGGGGATGAGACGGGGACGGAGGAGATGAAGGCTCGCGGCGCGCCGCCTAGCTCGGCGTCCTCTTCCTGCAGCGCCGCGTCATAGCCCCACAGCCGCTTGACGTGGCGCATCACCCTGTCGCGGTCGCCTTCGGCGAGCGGCACGCCGTTGCGGCGCTTGTGCCTGAGGATCAGCTTGCGGTCGCCGAGCAGATCGACGTCGACGACCTGAATGTCGGGATCGCGCGCCGCGACGTCATAAGTATCGGCCAGCGCGTTGCGCACGCGCCGATAGCCGTCGGCGTCGTGGATGGCGTCGATGGCGTATTCCGGCCTCCTCCTCCTTGTCGCTCAGCACGAACAGCTTGAACTTGCGGATGAGATGCGGGCTCAGGAACTGCCGCACGAAGGATTCGTCGCGATAGCTCGCCCAGATCTCCTTGATCGCCGCCGCGCCAGTCCTCGCGGCCCGCCAGATCCGGGAACCACTCGCGATCCTCCTCGGTCGGCGCGACGCAGATGCGCTGGATGTCCTGCATCATCGCAAAGCCCAGCGCATAGGGGTTCATGCCGCCGTGATGGGGATGATCGTAATCGGTCTGGAACACCACGTTGCTGTGGCTGTGCAGGATCTCCAGCAGCGCGCCCTCGGAGATCAGCCCGCGGTCGTAGAGCTCGTTGACGATGTGATAATGCACGAAGGTCGCGCAGCCTTCGTTCATCAGCTTGGTCTGGCGCTGCGGATAGAAATATTGCGAGACGTTGCGCACGATGCGCAACAGCTCGCGCTGCCAGGGATTGCAGGGTCGGGCTGTTCTTCTCGAGGAAATAGAGCAGGTTCTCCTCGGGCAGGCGGTGGCGGAGCCTGCGCTCGGCCGCCTCCTTCTCCTCCGCCGTCGGCTCCTTGGCCTTGGCGAGATTGGGCACCGTGCGCCACAGGTCGCTGTAGGTCGCCTCCGCGTTGGCGAGGCGCTCGCGCCGGCGCGCCTCATATTCCGACAGCTTCAGCTTGTTGGCGCGGCGATAGCGGAACACGCTCTGATTTTGCAGGGCGTGCGCGGCGTCGAGCACGGACTCCACCGCCTCCTGCCCGAACCTCTCCTCGCATTCCGCGACATAGCGCTTGGCGAATTCGAGATAGTCGAGAATGCCGCTCGGGTCCGTCCATTGCTGGAACAGATAGTTGTTCTTGAAGAAATGATTGTGGCCGAAGGCGGCGTGCGCCAGCACCAGCGTCTGCATCGCCATGGAGTTCTCCTCCATGTAATAGCTGATGCAGGGATTGGAGTTGATGACGATCTCGTAGGCCAGCGCCTGATAGCCCTTGCGATAGAGCATCTCGTCGCGCACGAATCGCTTGCCGAACGACCAGTGCGAATACATCGAGCGGCATGCCGACCGAGGAATAGGCGTCGAGCATCTGCTCGGCCGAGATCACCTCGATCTGATTGGGGAACACGTCGAGGCCGAGATCGTTGAGAGCGACGTCCTGCACCGCCTCATAGACCTCGTGCATCAGCGCGAAGTCCCATTCCGCGCCTTCGAACAGAGGCTTTTCCGTGCGAGGGCGGCGCGGCAGGTCGTTCATGTCGGCGCTCCCTTCTCGCGCTGGCGCGCGAACAATTCGCGGAACACGGGATAGATGTCGGCGGGATTGGAGACCTTGCGCATCGCGAAATTGCGCTGGGTCTCGGCGATGTCGGCGTAGCCGCGCCACAGCTCCTTCGTATCGCCGCCGCTCCAGTGGGAGGAGATGTCGCGGTCGGCGATCTCGATATAGGCGAAATATTGCGTCGTCGGCAGGATCTCGTCGGTCAGCAGCTCCACGCAATGCTCGGTGTCGCCGCCGGAATTGTCGCCGTCGGAGGCCTCCGCGCAATAGATGTTCCACTCCGCCGGCGAATAGCGCTTGTCGCGGATCTCGATCATCTGTTCGAGCGCGGAGCTGACGACCGTGCCGCCGGTCTCGCGGCCGTAGAAGAACTCGTGCTCGTCGACCTCCTTGGCCTCGTGCGTGTGGCGGATGAACACGACGTCGACGCGCTCGTATTTGCGCTTCAGGAACAGGTGCAGCAGGATGAAGAAGCGCTTGGCCAAATCCTTCTCGCGCTCGCCCATCGAGGCCGAGACGTCCATCAGGCAGAACATCACGGCCTTGGCGCGCGGCACGATCACCCGCGTGAACCGGTTGTAGCGCACGTCGATCGGGTCGATGAAGGGAATGGCCTTTTGCAGGCGCTTCAGACGCTTCAGCTCAATTTCAAGCCGCGCCCTCTCTTCGTTCAACTCCTCGCTCTCGGGCTCCTTGGCGATTTCGGCGAGCCGGCTTTCGAGCTTCTCGACCTCGCCGCGGCTCGGCCGCCTCAGCGCCAGCCGCCGGCTGAGGCTCTGGCGCATCGTGCGCAGCACGTTGAGGTTGGGAATCATGCCGTCGGAGGAATAGCCGGCGCGGCGCGGCTCGGCGAGCTTGGCGTCCTTCAGCGAGGACTTGATGAGGTCGGGCAGCTCCAGATCCTCGAACAGCAGATCGAGGAACTCCTCCTCGGTCAGCGCGAAGGTGAAGGGGTCCTCGCCGTCGCCGTCCTTGGAGCCCTGCCGCCCGCGCCCGCCCTGTCCGCCCTTCGGCTTCTCGATGCGGTCCCCGGAAACGAACTCCTTGTTGCCGGGCAGAACCCGCTGCCGGTCGCCGCCCGAATCGAACTCATGGAACACCGGCTCGTTGATGCCATCCGAGGGGATCGAGACCGAGCCGCCCTTGGCGGCTTCGCCGATGGTGCGTTCTCGTACCGCCTTGTCGACCGCCTCCTTGATCCGCGCGCGCGCCCTCTTGAGGAAGCGCATGCGATTGCCGAGACTCTTGTCTCGGGGATTGAGGCGGCGATCGATGAACTGGGGCATCGTTCTTAGTCCTCGATCGCGCTCACCCAGCCTTGTTGACGCGCATGTACCACTCAACCAATCGGCGCACCTGACGTTCCGTATAGCCGCGCGACTTCATGCGATCGAGGAACTCCGCATGCTGTTTCTCCGTCTTGGTGTCCTGCTTGGCGCCGAAGCTGATGACCGGCAGCAGCTCCTCGACCTGGCTGAACATGCGCTTCTCGATGACCTCCCGGATCTTCTCGTAGGACGTCCACGAGGGATTCTTGCCGGCGTTGTTGGCGCGCGCGCGCAACGCGAACTTGACGATCTCGTTGCGGAAATCCTTGGGGTTGGCGATGCCGGCCGGCTTCTCGATCTTCGACAGTTCCGCGTCGAGGATCTTGCGGTCGAACACCTGGCCGGTGTCGGCGTCCTTGTAATCCTGCTCCTCGATCCACGCGTCGGCGTAGGCGATGTAGCGGTTGAACAGGTTCTGCCCGTATTCGCTGTAGGACTCGATATAGGCCTTCTGGATCTCGCGGCCGATGAACTCGGCGTAGCGCGGCGCCAGCAGCGACTTGATGAAGTCGAGATAGCGGTCCTCGGTCTCCTTCGGAAACTGCTCGCGCTTGATCGCCTGTTCGAGCACGTACATCAGATGCACGGGATCGGCGGCGATCTCCTCGTTGTCGTAGTTGAACGTCTCCGACAGCACCTTGAAGGCGAAGCGGGTCGAGATGCCCGTTCATGCCCTCGGAGACGCCGGCGGCCTCGCGATATTCCTGAATGGATTTCGCCTTGGGGTCGGTGTCCTTCAGATTGTCGCCGTTGTAGACCCGCATCTTCGAATAGATCGGCGAGTTCTGATGCTCCTTCAGCCGCGACAGCACGCAGAAGCGGGCGAGGATCTCCAGCACCTCCGGCGCGCAGGTGGCGGTCGGCGAGATCGCTGCTTTCGAGCAGCTTCTTGTAGATCAGCGACTCTTCCGTGGCGCGCAGGCAATAGGGCACCTTGACCACGCAGATGCGGTCGAGGAACGCCTCGTTGTTCTTGTTGTTCTTGAACTGCTCCCATTCCGATTCGTTGGAATGGGCGAGGATGACGCCCTGATAGGGCAGCGCGCCGAGATTCTCCGTGCCCGCGTAATTGCCTTCCTGCGTCGCGGTCAGCAGCGGATGCAGCACCTTGATCGGCGCCTTGAACATTTCGACGAATTCCAGCAGCCCCTGCGTGGTGCGGTTGAGGCCGCCGGAATAGCTGTAGGCGTCGGGGTCGTGCTGCGAGAAGTTCTCGAGCTTGCGGATGTCGACCTTGCCGACGAGCGCCGAGATGTCCTGGTTGTTCTCGTCGCCGGGCTCGGTCTTGGCGACGCCGATCTGGCGCAGCCGCGACGGATAGAGCTTGACCACCGAGAACTTGGAGATGTCGCCGTCGAGTTCGTCGAGCCGCTTGGCCGCCCAGGGCGAGCAGATGCCGGTCAGCTTGCGCGCGGGAATCCCGTACTGGCGCTCCAGCAGCGCGCCCATCGTCTCGGGGCGGAACAGGCCGAGCGGCGATTCGAACACCGGGCTCAGTTCGTCGCCGACCGCCAGCACATAGATCGGCTGCGTCTCGATCAGCGCCTTCAGCCGCTCGGCGAGCGAGGACTTGCCGCCGCCGACGGGGCCGAGCAGATAAAGAACCTGCTTGCGCTCCTCCAGCCCTTGCGCGGCGTGCTGGAAATAGCTGACGACGCGCTGGATCGTATCCTCCATGCCGAAGAAGCCGGTCATGGTCGGATAGATCTTGATCGTGCGGTTGAGGAAGACGCGGCCGAGCCGCGAATCCTTGCTGGTGTCGATCGACCTGCGGCTCGCCGATGGCGGCGATCATGCGCTCGGCGGCGCTCGCGTACATGGAAGGATCGTTCGCGGCAGCCCTCCAGATATTCGGACAGCGACATGCTCACGCGCCGTTCGCGCGCATAGGCCGAGGAGAACAGCCCGAACACGTTCGAGCCCTTGGTTTCGCGCGCTCGCCGCGCTGGAAGGATTAGCGAAAGCCGTAGCCGCCATGGCGTTCATCTCGAGCTCCGAAATGGTAATCATCCTTCTCCTAAGTTCAACGTGAGATTGAATACCTAATTAAAGGTTAAACTTTGTCCCGAACTGGTACAGTCGCCGCGCCGGGACACGTCATCTTGCGGCGGCCCGCCCGGAAAGGCCCTGTACAAGCGGCCTTGAGTTTCGCCGGTGCGGCCAAGGGAGATTCGCGCCCGCCATTGCTAGGTCGCGCCCTATCGCCAACAGAAAAACCCAAACGCGAACGCTACGCAAGCCCCTTTACGGGCCGAGAAGCAAGGCGCGAGCCAAGCGTGGCGCCATGCATCGCAAATAAGCGCCGACTTCGGCTCAGCCGCCGCCGAGCACGCCTTTCGCGGCCCGATCGACCGCCGCGGCGTATCGCCGCGCGGCGTAAGCCTCGCCCAAGGTTCCCACGACAGCGCCCTTGTCGTCCGTGACGGCGAGAATGTCCGAGCCGGATTCCTCGAAAGCGTCCGAGCGCCTCGCGAATATTCTGCTCGGGCTTCAGCGTGAACGTCGGCGAGCCGCGCGAGTGTCGCGACGGTTCGTCTTCCGCCCCCGCCGCATGGGCCTCGGCCGTCGAGACCAGGCCGCGGTAGCGCCCCTCCGCGTCGACCAGCGCCACATAATTGGCGGCCGCCGAGCGGATGGGCGAGCCGGAACGCCGCCAGCGTCGCCTCCGCCGGCATCGTGCGCGGCTTGGTGTCCATCAGCCCGGCCACCAGGATCGTGCGCACCCAGCCGACGTCATGCGCGCCGGTGATGTCCTCGCCGCGCAGATGCAGCCGCCAGGTCGAGAACGAATAGCCGAAGATCGCCCGCGTCGTCAGGTGGCTGGCGATGCAGCCGGCCAGCACCGGCCCCGCCACCGCCACGTCGCCGGAGCTCTCCAGCACCAGAAACGCCATCGTCAGCGGCGCGCCGACGATCGCCGTTCCCAGCGTCGCCATGCCCGCGAACAGGCACGCCGTCGCGTTGAGAGTGCAGCCCCGGCAGCGCCGCCGCCATGATCAGCGCATAGAGCTTGCCGATCAGCGCGCCGATATAGAGCGAGGCGAAGAACAGGCCGCCGCGAAAGCCGCTCGCCAGCGACACCAGCGCAGGCCGTCAGCTTCAGGCCGATCAGCGCGGCCAGCGTCAGCGCGGGGATCGCCCGCGCGCTGTCGAGCGCCAGCGCCCCGTGTCCGGCGCCCAGCATCTGCGGCGTCAGCGTCGCCAGCACGCGCGACGATGGCGCCGCCCGCCACCGGCCGCGCCCAGGCCGGCAGCGGCCCGGCGCGGAACGCCCGCTCCACCACCGCCGCCGCGCGCATCGCCCCCACGCCGATGCAGCGCCGAGACGAGCCCGAGCCCGACCAGCGCGATGTGCTGCTCGACGCCGAACGGGGGAACCGGCGGCGCCTCGATGGAATAGGGCGCGCCGCCGAGCACATGCACCATCAGCCGCCCCGCCACCGCCGCCGCCAGCACCGGCGCGGCGTTGCCTAGGGAATAGGCGCCGATGACGAGTTCGAAGGCGTAGAACGCGCCGGTCAGCGGCGCGCCGAAGGCCGCCGCCATCGCGCCGGCCGCGCCGGCGCCGACGCAGCGTGCGCAAATCCTGCCGCCGCAATTGCAGGCCGACGCCGACCCAGGAGGCGAGCGCCGAGCCGATCTGCGCATAGCCGGCCTCCAGGCCCGACCGAGGCGCCGACGCCGTTGGACCAGCACCGTCTGCCCCACGACGACGAGGCCGTCGCGCAGCGACAGCCGGCCGCCGTGCAGCGCGTTGGCCTCCACGGGATCGACGGTCGGGCCGCGCGCCGCGGCGCCGGCGCCAGAGGTCGACGAGCCCGATCAGCAGCCCGCCGCCGCAGAGCGCCAGCCAGCGCGGCCGAGCAGCGACACCCGCGCCTGCGCGCTGAGCCTCTGATCGAACGGGATGCCGTAGATCAGCGACATGCATGGATTCGGCGGCGTTGGTCATCGCCGTCACGCAGGCGCCGGCGACGAAGCCGACGAGAATGGCGAGCGCGACCGCGCCAGCGATCGCCCTCGACCTGAGTCGCCATGCGCAGACCGGCGACCAGCGCGCGGGGAGCCGCGAATTTCATGGCGATCCCGCGTCAACGTAAAACGGCGCCGCCCACGCGGGGCGGCGCCGCCAATTCATGGTCGAACGCGTTGACGCAGGCCGCGATTCAGGCGGCTTCTTCGATCCCGACTTCCTCGCCCTCGGCCGCTTCGCCTTTGGCGCCGCGCTTCTGATTCTTCTTCAGCTGCGTCTCGATCACCTTGAGCGCCTCGGTCTCGCTGAGCTTCTGCACCGCGGCGATCTCGCGCATCATGCGGTCGAGCGCGGCCTCGTAGAGCTGGCGCTCGGAATAGGACTGCTCGGGCTGCGCCTCGGAGCGGTAGAGGTCGCGAACGACTTCGGCGATGGCGTTGATGTCGCCGGAGTTGATCTTGGCCTCGTATTCCTGCGCGCGTCGCGACCACATGGTGCGCTTGATGCGCGCGCGGCCGGTGAGGATCTCGAGCGAGCGGCGCGCCGCGTCCGGATCCGACAGCTTGCGCATTCCCACGCCCGACACCTTCGAGGTCGGCACGCGCAGCGTCATTTTGTCCTTGACGAAATTGATGACGAACAACTCCAGCTTGAAGCCGGCGACTTCCTGCTCTTCCATAGCCACGATCTGCCCGACCCCGTGCGCGGGGTAGACCACGAATTCATTCAGCTTGAAGCCATGCTTGTTGGCGCTGTTTTTCATTGTCTTCTGTTCGCCGCCTGATGGATCACGATCGATTGCCTTTCGCCGGCTGAGACGCCTTGGCCGTCTTCGCCGCCCCCTGCGGAACCGCCGGCGAAACCGCAACGCCGGGCGCGGGCTTGATCGCCGCGTCCGCCGCCGACGCCTTCGCCGCTGTCTCCGCTCAAGCCTGCCGCCGCCGTCGAATTCGCTCCGCTCCGGCGCAGGCTTCCGCCCCCTTCGTATTCCTCCGATTTAGATCTTTGGCGATTTAGACTTTGACTCGATTGCCTTCGGCTCTCCCCCTTGTCCTGCGCCGGCTTTCTTGCGCGGCGCTGCCGTGGTTCGTTCGAGTTCCGACCGCGGACTTCGCGACGCTTTCGCCCTCGTCGCGGCTTTGCCGACCGCCGGAGCAGCCGTAGCCGACCTCCCGCCTTTTTTGGAGGAGGCCGCCGAATTTATGCTGGACGATTCCGCTTTCGCCCGCCGACCTTGGACGATGGCCGCCGCCCGGGTCGATTTGGAAGTCGGCGCTCGGAGCGCGCTTTGTCTTCCTTTTTGACCGATTCGGGCCGCCTCGTGCCGGCGCTTTTGACGCTTTCTTTGTGACTTTTTTACGCGCCGCCATAGGCGAAGTCTCCAGAAACGCGAGACGTGCAAACCCTACCCTGCCACAGAACGCGACGACGCTGGAGGGAGGTTGGCCTCCCGCCGCGGGTTCACGACGTCACTCACCCGCGGAAGGGCACGAACCGTGTGTTAACTACCTGTTTAGCACAACTTTCGCCAAAATCAAAAGGCGGGGGCCACGGCGCCGGCCTCTGTCGCCGGCTCTGGTTAAGCGACGGCGATACTCTTGGCTAAACTTGTTCAGTCCCCCTGGCCGGGATTGGGCGAGAAGAACTCGGCGAACTTGTTCTGCCGGCCGTCGAATTCCTTGGCGTCCTCGGGCGGCTCGCGCTTGATCGTGATGTTGGGCCAGGACTTCGCGTAGTCCGCATTGAGCTTCAGCCAGGACTCCAGGCTCGGCTCGGTGTCGGGCTTGATCGCCTCGGCGGGGCATTCCGGCTCGCACACGCCGCAGTCGATGCACTCGTCGGGGTGGATGACGAGCATATTCTCGCCCTCGTAGAAACAGTCCACGGGGCAGACTTCCACGCAGTCCATATACTTGCACTTGATGCAATTATCGGTCACCACATAGGTCATCTATCAACCCCTGATCGCGAGGGCCGGCGGCCTCGTCGCAACGCGCAAGGCTGGTTACGGTCTTTTGTCGCGCCGTTCAAGCAGCGGCTTCAAGGCGGCCAGCTTGGCGAAGGGCGAATCCGGATCGACCTGAACGGGACGCGACTCGCGCCGCGATCCGAAATCCTTTTGCGGGCGGCGATCGTCGCGGCCTTCGCCCTTGCCGTCGAACCGCTTCGGCTTTTCGTCCCGCCGCTCGGGGCGCGCGGGGCGCTGCGGGCGTCTGCGCCCGCGCCTCGGTCGTCGGCCGCTTCCCCCGTCGGAGCCGCCGCGGGCCGGGCGTCGTGGCGATGCGGCTTGCCGCGGTGCGGCCGGTTGTCGCGCTCGGCGCCATGCTGATGTCGCGGCGCGCGCGGCCGTCTCGGCGCCGGGCGCCAGACCTCGATCTCCTCGTCGGCGCCCGGCGCGGACGCGGCCTCGGCCGGTTCGACCGCCGCCGCCTCTGTGGCCACAGCGCCCTCCTCCTCCATAACGGACGGCTCGGACGCAAGTTCCGCCGCCGGCGCTTCGACCTCGGCCTCGGCCGCGGCCTGCGCGCCCGAAGCCTCCGCGACGTCCGAAATTTCGACGGATTCCGCCGTCGCGGCGACATCGCTCGCCGGCGCCGCCTCGGCCTCCTGGATCGGGTCAGCCTCTAGCGCCGCCTCGGCCTCTTTCGCCGGCTCGGTCTCCTGCGCCGGCTCGACTTCCGCGGCGCCCGCCTCGATCTCCGCCTCCTGCGCCGCCTCGACCGCGTCCGACGGCTCGCCTTCCGGCGCCGCGCTCGCGCTCTCCGGCGCCGCCTCGGCCTCCGGCGTCGTCTGGTCCGCCGGCGCGCTGACGGGCTTGATCGGCTCGGTCGGCGCCTTGGCGTTGGCCGCTTCGAAGGCCGCCTTGCTGACCTTCACCTGCTCGAAGCCGAGCGAACGCAGGATCGAGGCGAAGGCCTCGCCCGAGCAGCCGGTCAGCGACGTCATCTGCGGCGTGACGAGGAACCCGTAGGCCTCCGACGCCGGCCGCGACCCCGAGCGCATGTGATCGGGAATCGCCGCGCGGATGAGATCGGACAGGCGCTCGGTGATGTCGACCCGCACCACCCGCTCGCCGCAGAGGCGGAATCCGGCGACGCGATAGGCGTCGGGCGACAGCAGCCCCTCGTTGGCGAAGGAGGTGCGCCCCGCCGCCGCGAAGGCGAGCAGCCGGTCGGCGCCGGGCTCGCTCCCCCGCCGCAGCGTCCACAACAGCGAGCAGAGCCCTCGCGCGCCCGGCTTCAGCAGAACCGGCACATATATATAGAGCGACCCGAAGCGCACGCCGAGCTTGCGCAGGGCGCCGCGCGCCGTCTGGTCGAGCGCGCGCACGTCGTTGCGAACGCGGTCGCGGTCGAGCACGCCGAGCGCCTCGGCGATCTTTCCCGCGAGCGCCTTGGCCGCCTCTGGCAGGTCCGCGCCCTCGGCCAGCGCCAGCAGCGGCCCCAGCGTCTTGCGGATGTGAGCGGAAATCCACAGCGCGGCGCGGGTCTCGACCGCCGCGCGGTCCTCCCCGGTCAGCGCCTCGTCGGCGAGCAGCACGGCGCGCGGCTGCAACAGCTCCTCGCCCGCGACGACGCGGGCGACGGGATCGCCGAGCCAGCGCATCAGGCCGTCGCTCGACAGCACGATCGATTCGTCGACCGAGCGCGCGAATCGCGCCGCGCGCGCGGCGAGCTCCTTCTTCAGCTCCTCGGCGTAATCGGGAAGCGCCGCGAGCGCCTCGGCCGGCGCCTCGACCGTCTGGAACCCGCGCAGATGCGACCAGTCCAGCGACGGCGCGGCGGGCGCCGCCTCGGCGGACGCTTCCGCCTCGAGGGGGGCCGCAGCTTCGACAGGGACCTCCGGCTCGCCCTGAGCCTCCGGCGCCAAAGCCGTCTCCGGCGCGGATTCGGCCGTCGCTTCGGCAGGGGGCGACGCCAGCGCGCCCTCGGGCGCGGTTGGCTCCTGCGTCGCTTCGCCTTCCACCATCATGGATTCCTCAGCCGCGCGCCGACGGCGTCGGCGCCATTCCTAGTTGGGACCCTGCAAAATCGAGCCGACGGCCCGAGCTTTGGCGGCGACGCTGTTTAGCCGACCCTAGGCCTCGCGCCAAGGGCGGGTTGGAGCTATCGGGCTGTAAAGGCGGCCGTGGCGCTTCGCGTTGCGCTTCTGTAGTTTGCGAACGGCGAAAACTTTCCCGGGATTTCTAGCAGTGAGCGGCGATTTTCAGACAGAAATCCTGGATGAACGGGCGATTCTTCGCCGCCTCGTCTTTTCCGAAGCGCCCATGCCTGCTTAAAGCGCGACGTGTTCAGGCAATTCTTCTCCGTCGGCGGCTTCACCGCGCTTTCCCGCCTGACCGGGTTCCTGCGCGAAATGGTCATCAGCGCGCTGATGGGCGCGGGGCCGCTTGGCGGACGCCTATTTCGTCGCGCTGCGCCTGCCCAACCAGTTCCGCGCCATCTTCGGCGAGGGCGCGTTCAATTCCGCGTATGTGCCGACCTATTCCCGGCTTCTGACGACCGAGGGCCACGCGACCGCCCGCCTGTTCGCCAGCCGCGTCCTCACCCTGCTCGCGCTCTCGCAACTGGCGCTGCTGGTTTTCGCCTATCTCTTCATGCCGCAGCTCGTCGATTTCATCGCGCCCGGCTTCTCGCGCTTTCCCCACAAGTTCGAGCTGGCGGTCGGGATGACGCGCGTCACGTTTCCCTATCTCGCGCTCATCACGCTGGCGACGCTGCATTCCGGCACGCTCAACGCGCATGGCTATTTCGCCGTCGCCGCCTTCGCGCCGGTGCTGCTCAATCTGTTCATCATGGCGTTCCTGGCGGTGGCCTTCCTGTTCCCCAACGCCGGCTACGCGGCGAGCTGGGGGGTGCTGGCCTCCGGCGTCGCGCAGCTTGCGCTGCTCGTCTTCGAGGCGCGCCGGCGCGGCGTGCTGGAGCGATTCGCCTGGCCGACCTTCGACGTCGACCTTCGCCAGTTCCTGCGCGCGCTCGGGCCGGCGGTGATCGGCTCGGCGGGACAGCAGATCGCCATTCTCGCCGACACGATCCTGGCCTCGGGCATGCCGACGGGCTCCGTCTCGGCGATCAACTACGCCGACCGGCTCTATCAGTTGCCGCTCGGCGTCATCGGCGTCGCGGCGGGCACGGTGCTGCTGCCGGAAATGACGCGCAGGCTCGCGGCCGGCGACGGCGCGGGCGCGCAGGCCGCGCAGAACCGCTCGATCGCGCTGTCGCTGGCGCTCTCGGCGCCGTTCCTGGTCGGCTTTCTGCTGATCCCCGAGGAGCTGGTGCGCGGCGCCTATCTGCGCGGCGCGTTCAACGCGGCGGCGGCCGACAACGCCGCCTCGGTGCTGCGCGCCTATGGCTGCGGGCTCGCGCCGATGGTGCTGATCCGCTCGGCCGTGGCGACGTTTCAGTCGCGCGGCGACACCGCCACGCCCGCCAATTGCTTCTATGCCGGCCTCGCCGTCAACGTGGCGCTGAAGCTCGCGCTTTCCGGGCCGCTGGGTCCGACGGGCCTGGCGCTGGCGACCGCCGTCGGGGCGTGGATCAACTTCCTGCTGCTGATCTACATCGGCCATGCGCGCGGCCTCGCGCGCGCCGACGACCGGCTGATCGAGAATCTCGCGCTGATGCTGTTCTCGGCCGCCGGCGCGGCCGTGGCGACGCTGCCGGTGCTCAAGCTCGCCCCCGCGCTCGTCGCCGGCCTGCCGTTCCTGCGCAACGAGACCACGCTGGCGGCGAGTTTCGGGATCCTGACCCTCGTCTACGCCGGCCTGTTCGCGCTGACGACGAAGCTGTTCGGGCGCGGCCTGCGGCGTCAGTTGCTGTAAGGCCACGGCGTTTGCGCTATGGCGCGGGGAAGGGCGAGGAGACATGAGCGAGCGCAGCGTCGTCATCGTCGGGGCCGGCCACGCCGGGGTGCAGGCCGCAGCCAGCCTGCGCGAGGACGGCTTCGAGGGCCGGATCGCGCTGCTCTGCGGCGAACGCGACTTTCCCTATCAGCGCCCGCCGCTGTCGAAGGCCTTTCTCAAGGGCCAGATGGACCTCGCGGGCCTGCCGCTTGCGCGGCGAGAAATTCTACGCGGAGCGGCGCATCGATCTGCGTCTCGGCGTCGCCGCCGCGCGCATCGATCGCGCCAACGCGCGCGTCGAGCTGGAGCATGGCGGGAGCGAGCCCTACGATCATCTGATCCTGGCCACCGGCGCGCGCGCCCGGACCCTGCGCGCGCCGGGCCTCGAACTCGAAGGCGTCCATGCGCTGCGCGCCCTTCGCGACGCGGCGACGATCAAGGCGGAGCTGGCGAGGGCCAAATGCGTCGTCGTGATCGGGGCGGGCTTCATCGGGCTTGAGATCGCGGCGACCGCGCGGGCGCTCGGTTGCGAGGTAACCATCGTCGAGATCGCCGACCGGCCGATGGGCCGCGCCATCTCGCCGGCCATGTCGGCGTTCTTTCTCGACGCGCATCGCGGCTTCGGCGCGCGGTTCGAGCTGGGCCACGGGGTGGCGGGGCTGCATGGCGCGGGCGGCTGGGTGTCCGAGGTCGAGCTCTCCGACGGGCGGCGCCTGAAAGCCGACCTCGTCATCGTCGGCGTCGGCGTCACCGCCGAGGATGCGCTGGCGATTGAGGCGGGGCTCGATTGCGCCGACGGCGTCGTGGTCGACGCCGATCTCGTCTCCTCCGATCCCGCCATTTCCGCGATCGGCGATTGCTGCCGCTTCCCGCACGCCGGCTTCGGCGCGCAACTGCGGCTCGAATCCGTGCAGAACGCGACCGATCAGGCCAAGTGCGTCGCCCGCCGGCTCACCGGCAGGCCGGAGCCCTACGACTCGCTCGCCTGGTTCTGGAGCGACCAGGGCGACCTCAAATTGCAGATCGCCGGCCTCTCGCATGGCGTCGACCGCTGGGTGAGGCGCGCCAGGTCCGGGGAGCGCGCGCTGACGACCTTCGGCTTCATCGGCGAAAGGCTCGCGGTGGTGGAGACCGTCAACCGCGCCGCCGACCATATGGCGGCGCGCCGCATTCTGGCGGCGGGAACGCCGGTCTCGCCGGCTGAAGCCGCCGACGAAAGCCTCGATCTGCGCAAGCTCGCGCTCGGCAGATAGGCTCAGCGGGGCAGAAGCGTCATCTGCGTCTGCGTGACCACGGCCGCCAGCTTGCCGTCGCCGCGCGTGATGCGGGTCTGCCAGACCATCGTCGCGCCGCCGATATGGATGGGCTCGCACGAGGCCCGCGCGGTGTCGCCGGCGCGGATCGCGCCGACGAAATTGGTCTTGCTCTCCAGCGTCGTCGTCCCCGCCCCTTCGGGCAGGTTCAGCATCGCCGCAACCGCGCCGACGGAGTCGGCGAAGGCCATGATCGCGCCGCCGTGCAGGATCGAATTCGTCGTGCAGAGATCTTCGCGCACGAGCATCTCGGCGACCACCCGCTGCGGCGTCGACTCGATGAGGCGAATTCCCATTCCCGCGGCGAAAGGCATGGCCTCGATCATGGCGCGCTCCCCTATTGCGGCAGCTTGTCGAGGAAGCCTATCACTTCCGCGATTCTGCCGCCGCTGAGCTTGACGACGTCGCTGCCCTCGATGGGCGCCTCGGCGCCGTCGGGCCCGAGCGCCCAGCGGAAGCGCACGAACTCGCCGTGCCCGTTCGCCGGGCCGATCAGGCGGAAGGCGAAGCCGGGGAAACGCTGCTGCGCGCCCGCGACCAGCGCGCCGATCTCGCGCGCGCCCGGCGCCGCGCATGAGGGGATCGGCGTAGGTCGCGTCCGGCCGAAAGCCGGCCTCGTAGAGCCGCTCCCGCTCGGCCGGATCGGCCGCGTTCCAGAAGGCGATGTAGGTTTCGGCGATGGCCTGCGCGTCGTTCATGGTTGTCTCCGTTGCCGCCCCGTCACTGGGGCGAGGCGCAATCTGCCGCGGGCGCCCGCCGCTTCTCGATTCTCGCGCGAGGTCATCGCGGCGCGCATTTTTCGCGCTAATGACGACGTCGCAGGTAATTGAAGCGCCGCGCCGGGCGTCTATGCTCGCGCCCCATGCCTGCCTCTCCCGGTCCCCTCGTCCGCGCCTGGCGCGAGCGCCGCCGTCTCAGCCAGCTCGCGCTCGCCTGCGAGGCGGAGATCTCGCAGCGCCATCTCTCCTTCATCGAGAGCGGGCGCGCGACGCCGTCGCGCGACATGGTGCTGCGCCTCGCCGAACATCTGCGACGTGCCGCTGCGCGACCGCAACGCGCTGCTGCTCTCGGCCGGCTACGCGCCGCTCTATCCCGACCGGACGCTCGACGATCCCGCGCTGGCGGCGGCGCGCGCGGCGGTCGAGCGGGTGCTGACGGCGCACGAGCCCTATCCCGCGCTCGCCATCGACCGGCGCTGGAACGTCGCCCTCGCCAATCCCGCCGCCTCTGCGGCTGATGGCGCCTATCGACCCGGAGCTCGTCCGGCCGCCCGTCAACGTGATCCGCGCGAGCCTGCATCCCCGGGGCCTGAGCGGTCGCATCGTCAATCTCGCGGCGTGGCGCGCGCATCTTCTGGAGCGGCTGCGCCGGCAGGCGGCGCTGACCGGCGATCCCTGGATCGAGGCGCTGCTGGCGGAGGTTTCGGCCTATCCCGGCCCGCGCGCCGCGCCGCCCTCCGACGCCGCCGACGAGATCGCCGTGCCGCTCAGGCTGCGCACGCACGAGGGGATCCTGTCGATGTTCTCGACGGTGACGGTGTTCGGCACGCCAGTCGAGGTGACCCTGTCGGAGCTATCCATCGAAGCCTTCTATCCCGCCGACGAAGAGACGGCGCGGCTTCTCAGGGGCGACTGAACGCCGGGCTCGGGGCAGGTCGAGCCGAGCCGCTGCTGGTCTCGGGATCGTTCGGCCATTAACCTCACGCCCGCGAGCCGGCGCCGGGGCCGGCCGCAACGCCGGGAGATACGCCATGCCCAAGACCGCCGCCGAGAAACGCGCCGCCTTCCGCGAGTTGCACCGCGCCGGCTGCTTCGTCCTGCCGAACCCCTGGGACATCGGCTCGGCGCGCATGTTCGAGCGTCTGGGCTTTTCAGCCCTCGCCTCCACCAGCAGCGGCTACGCCTGGACGACGGGACGACCCGATTATGGCGTGACGCGCGCCGATGTCCTGGCCCATCTCGCCGCCCTTTCGGCCGCCGTCGACCTGCCCGTCAACGCCGATTTCGAAGCCGGCTTCGCCGACGATCCCGAGGGCGTGGCCGAGAGCGTGCGTCTGGCGATCGAGGCGGGCGTCGCCGGCCTCTCCATCGAGGACCGCGGGCCGGCGGGGCTCTACGACAAGGCGACGGCCCTCGAACGCCTCGGCGCCGCGCGGCGCGCGGTCGAGGCGGCCGGCGGCGGGGCGATCCTGGTCGCGCGCACGGAGATTCTGCTCGACGATCCCGACTCAGGTCTCGACGGCGATCGACAAGCTCGTCGCTTTCGCCGCCGCCGGCGCCGATTGCCTCTACGCGCCCGGCGTGCGCAAGCCGGACGACATCCGCGCCATGGTCGCGGCGGTCGCGCCGAAGCCGCATCAACGTGCTGGTCATGGACCCCTCCATGCCCGTGCAGGCCTTCGCCGATCTCGGCGTCCGGCGCATCAGCGTCGGCGGCTCGCTGGCGCGGGTCGGCTGGGCGGCCGTCGTCGGCGCGGCCAAACAGATGAAAGAAGGATCGTTCGCGGGTCTGGCGAGCGGCTTGCCGTCGCGCGAATTGAACGGGGTCTTCGCGACGCGCCCGTCTTGAGGTTCTAAGCAGACATTCGTTGGAAAGCCAACGAATGTCTGCTTGAGTTTTGATTTAGCAGGATTTTCGTCCGAAAACCGGCATCCACTTTTCGGAAATCCTGCTTAGCGCGTCGGCACCGGCGTTTCGCCGCGATAATCGTAGAAGCCGCGCTGCGTCTTGCGGCCGAGCCAGCCGGCTTCGACATATTTGACCAGCAGCGGACACGGCCGGTATTTGGTGTCCGCCAGCCCGTCGTGCAGCACCTGCATCACCGCCAGGCAGGTGTCGAGGCCGATGAAATCGGCGAGCTGCAACGGTCCCATCGGGTGATTGGCGCCGAGCCGCATCGCCGTGTCGATCGACTCCACCGAGCCCACGCCCTCATAGAGCGTATAGACCGCCTCGTTGATCATCGGCAGCAGGATGCGGTTGACGATGAAGGCGGGAAAATCCTCCGACATCGTCGCCGTCTTGCCGAGCTTGGCGACGAATTGCTTGGCCGCCTCGTAGGTGTCGTCGCGCGTGGCGATGCCCCGGATCAGCTCGACGAGCTGCATGCGCGGCACCGGATTCATGAAGTGGATGCCGATGAACTGCTCGGGGTTGGCCGTCACCGAGGCGAGCCGGGTGATCGAGATCGAGGAGGTGTTGGAGGCGACGATCGCGTCGGGCTTGAGGAACGGCCGCAGGTTCTGGAAGATGCGGCGCTTGATCTCCTCGTTCTCGGAGGCCGCCTCGATGACGAGATCGCAGTCGCCGAGCCCTTCGAGCTTTCCCGCCACCGCGATGCGGTCGAGCACCGCATGGCGGCCGGCCTCGTCGAGCTGGCCCTTGGCGACCTGACGCGACAGAAGCCCGTTGATCGTGGCCAGCGCCGCGTTGATCCGCTCCTCCGCCACGTCGTTGAGCTTCACCTCGAAGCCGGACTGCGCGCAGACAAAGGCGATGCCGGAGCCCATCTGACCGGCCCCGACGATCCCTACCTTCTGGATATTGAAGTTCATCTCGCGCATCCCAAGCTTGCGGGCCGACCCGCTACTTGCCGATCTTGGCCAATTCCGCGTTCAATTCCGGCAAGGCCTGATAGAGATCGGCGACGAGGCCGTAGTCAGCCACCTGGAAGATCGGCGCCTCCTCGTCCTTGTTGATGGCGACGATCACTTTGGAGTCCTTCATACCGGCCAGATGCTGAATGGCGCCTGAAATTCCCACCGCGATGTAAAGATCGGGCGCCACCACCTTGCCGGTCTGCCCGACCTGCCAGTCGTTCGGCGCATAGCCGGCGTCGACCGCGGCGCGCGAGGCGCCCATCGCCGCGCCGAGCTTGTCGGCGACCGGCTCGATATAGGTCGCGAAGTTCTCCGCCTTCTGCATGGCGCGGCCGCCGGAGATGATGATCTTGGCCGAGGTCAGCTCCGGCCGGTCGGACTTCGCCAGAGCCTCGCCGACGAAGCTGGAGATGGCCGGGTCGCTGGCGGAGGCCGCCGGCTCGATCGGCGCGGACGCCCCGCCGGCGCCGGTGGCGGCGAAGGAGGCGGTGCGCACGGTGGCGATGATCTTGGCGTCCGTCGACTCGACCGTCTGGATCGCGTTGCCGGCGTAGATCGGCCGCTCGAAGCTCTTGGGGCCGAGGACCTTGGTGATGTCGGAAAGCTGCATCACGTCGATGAGCGCCGCCGCGCGGGGCAGCACGTTCTTGGAGAAGGGGCTCGAAGCGGCGACGATGGCGTCGTACTCGCCCGCCAGCGACACGATGCAGCGCCGCCAGCGGCTCGGCGAGGCCGTGCGCATAGATCGCGTCGTCGGCGACGCGCACCCTGGCGACGCCGTCGAGCTTGGCCGCCGCCTCCGCCGCCGCGCCGAGATTCTGCCCGGCGAGCAGCACGTCGACCGGAGCGCCGAGATCCTTGGCCGCGGTGAGAGCCCGCGCGCAGATGTCGGCGAGATGGCCGCCCGCGACTTCGCCCAGAAGAAGAGTGGCCATGTTCAGATTACTCCCGCTTCGTCGCGAAGTTTCGACACCAGTTCCGCCACCGTCTTGACCTTGACGCCGGCCTTGCGCCCGCTCGGCTCGCTGGTCTTCAGCACCTTGACGCGGGGGGCCACGTCCACGCCGTAGTCGGCCGGGGTCTTCTGGTCGATCGGCTTCTTCTTCGCCTTCATGATGTTGGGCAGCGAGGCGTAGCGCGGCTCGTTGAGGCGCAGGTCCGTCGTCACGATGGCCGGCAGCTTGAGCGAAACCGTCTGCATGCCGCCGTCGACCTCGCGCGTGACTTCGACCTTGCCGTCGCCGACGACGACCTTGGAGGCGAAGGTGCCCTGCGGCAGGCCGGTGAGCGCCGCCAGCATCTGCCCGGTCTGGTTGCAATCGTCGTCGATCGCCTGCTTGCCGAGGATGACGAGGCCGGGCTCTTCGGCCGCGACCACGCCCTTGAGCAGCTTGGCGACAGCCAGCGGCTCCACGATCCCGTCGACGGTGATGAGAATGCCGCGGTCGGCGCCCATGGCGAGCGCCGTGCGGATGGTCTCGGCCGCCTGAGCCGGTCCGATGGAGCCACCACCACCTCGGTCGCCTTGCCGGCCTCCTTCTGACGCAGCGCCTCTTCTACGGCGATCTCGTCGAACGGGTTCATCGACATCTTGACGTTGGCGAGCTCGACGCCCGACCCGTCGGGCTTGATGCGGATTTTCACGTTGTAGTCGACCACCCGCTTGACGGGCACGAGAATTTTCATGTCGGTCAAAACTCCGAGCGCGGCGCGAGAAGCGCGACGATCCTGCAAAGGCAGCGCGGCGTGAACCCCTAATCAGCGCCAAGCCTCAAGTCAACGCGGCGAAAGTCGACTTGGCGGTCACTGGGGTTCCGGCGGGGTCATTTCGAGGCGCAGCGGGACGACGCGCCCGCCCTCCTCGAGCGCAGTGGAGAGGAGCGCCTTGTCTTCAAGCCCTTCACGCCCAAACCGGGGCCGGCGGCCGGGGCCGCCTCTCACTTCGCGGGATCGTTGCTCGCCTTGATGATCGGCGGCTTGCCGTGCAGCAGCTCGATGGCGGCCGTAAGCTGCGTATCCTTGACGGGATCGGGCGGCACGTAGGCGTCCGAGCCCTTCTTCTCGTCGGTCCCGTTCTTCAGGTGCCCCTGCAAGGACGCCTCGCCCATGCTTTCGACCTTGCCCTTGAGGTCGTCGGGAATCTCCTCCACCACGCGATAGTCGGGCTCGATGCCCTTGGCCTGGATCGAGCGGCCGGAGGGCGTGTAATAGCGCGCCGTCGTCAGCTTGAGCGCGCCGTCCGCCCCGAGCGGCAGCACGGTCTGCACCGAACCCTTGCCGAAGGAGCGGGTGCCGATCAGCGTCGCGCGCTTCAAGTCCTGCAGCGCGCCGGAGACGATCTCGGAGGCCGAAGCCGAGCCGCCGTTGATGAGCACGACCATCGGCTTGTCGCCGCTCAGGTTGTAGCCTGAGCGGGCGTCGTATTCCTGGTAGAGATCGGCCGTGCGGCCGCGCGTCGAGACGATCTCGCCGGAATCGATGAAGGCGTTGACGACGCGCACCGACTGCGAGAGCAGCCCGCCGGGATTGTTGCGCAGATCGAGGATGTAGCCCTTCACCTTGACGCCGCTCGCGCGGAATTTCGCCATCGCCGCCTTGAGCGAATCGTAGGTCTGCTCGTTGAACTGGGTGATCCGGATATAGCCGATGTCGCCGCCTGCTATGCGCGAGCGCACCGGCTGCACGTGAATGATCTCGCGCACGATGTCGAACACCTTGGCGTCCTTGAGATCGCCGCGCTGCACGGTGATGGCGACATGCGTATGGGCGGGGCCGCGCATCTTGTCGACCGCCTGCTTGAGGGTCAGCCCCTTCACCGGCGTCTCGTCGATCTTCACGATGAGGTCGCCGGCCAGCACGCCGGCGCGGGCCGCCGGCGTGTCGTCGATCGGGCTGACGACGCGCACGAGGCCGCTGTCCTGCATCACCTCGAGGCCGAGGCCGCCGAACTCCTCGCCGCGCATGTTGGTCTGGAAGTCCTTCAGCGCCTTGGCGTCGAGATAGTTCGAATGCGGATCGAGCGAGGCCAGCATGCCGTTGATCGCCGCCTCGTTCATCTTGGCGGGATCGGGCGCGTCGACGTAGTCGGCGAGCGTCTTCTCGAACGCCAGCCGGTAGAGCGCCAGGCCCGCCGCGGCGCCCGGCGTCGCCGCGCTGACGACATTGGCGATGAGAGCGCCGGACATGCCGAGCGCGACGCCCAGAACGACAAAAGACGTCGCGCGCATGGCCCGGATCCTCAGTTCGACTTGGTGGGGTCGGGGGTCGGCGACGGGTCCGGCTTCGGCGTCTCGCTCTTGGCCTGGTTCGTCGTCGGCGAGGGAGACGGCGTCGGCGTCGGCGCCTCCGCATGCTTGACCCCGTGCAGCAGATCGACGGCGGCGATGAGCTGCTTGTCGATCTTGGGATCGGGCGGCACATAGGCCTGCGAGCCGGACTTGTCCTCCGTCCCGTTCTTGAGGTGGCCCTTGAGCGAGGCCTCGCCCAAGTTCTCTTCCTTGCCCTTCAGGTCGGCGGGCACGTCCTCGAGAACCTGAATGTCCGGCGTGATGCCCTTGGCCTGGATCGAGCGGCCCGAGGGCGTGTAATAGCGCGCCGTCGTCAGCCGGAGCGCGCCATTGTCGTCGCCGAGCGGCATGATCGTCTGCACGGAGCCCTTGCCGAAGGAGCGCGTGCCGATGAGGGTCGCGCGCTTGTGGTCCTGCAACGCGCCGGCGACGATCTCGGAGGCCGAGGCCGAACCGCCGTTGATGAGCACGACCAGCGGCTTGCCGTCGGAGAGGTCGTCGCCGGGCCGCGCGCTGAAACGCTGCGCGTCGTCGGGGTTGCGCCCGCGCGTCGAGACGATCTCGCCCTTGTCGACGAAATCGTTGACGACCTCGATCGACTGGTCGAGCAGACCGCCGGGATTGTTGCGCAGATCGAGGATATAGCCCTTCAGCTTGTCGGCGGGGATCTCGCTCTTCAGCTTCTCCATCGTCGAACGCAGGCCGCCGCCGGTCTTCTCGGTGAACTGCGTGATGCGGATGTATCCGATGTCGCCATCCTCGACATGGCCGCGCACCGACTGCACCTCGATGATGGCGCGGGTGATCTTGTAGTCCTTCAGCTCCTTCTTCGGCCCGCGCGCGATCTTCAGCGTGACCGAGGAGCCGATCGGCCCCCGCATCTTGTCGACCGCCTGGTCGAGGGTCATGCCCTGGGTCGTGGCGCCGTCGATGGCCGCGATGATGTCGCCGGAGAGCAGGCCCGCCTTGGAGGCCGGCGTGTCGTCGATGGGCGAGACCACCTTGATGAGGCCGTCCTCCTCGGTCACCTCGATGCCGAGGCCGCCGAACTCGCCCTTGGTCGAGCGCTGCATCTCGCGATAGGAGTCGGGGTCCATGTAGCTGGAATGCGGGTCGAGCGAGGACAGCATGCCGTTGATCGCCGCCTCGACGAGCTTCTTCTCGTCGGGCTTCTCGACATAGTCGTTGCGGATCTTCTCGAACACGTCGCCGAACAGGTTGAGCTGGCGATAGGTCTCGGCCGCCGTGGCGTACGCCTTCGGCGCGACCGCCTGGAGCGCGTCAGGGGCGAGAAAGGTCGCGCCGGCGCCGAGCGCCGCGCCGAACGCGAGATAGGAAACCTTTCTGATCATCCGCGCGCCTTTTCGAGGTTCGATTTCGCCCACCAAGGTTGGGGGTCGATGACGTTGTCGTTCTTCCGGAATTCGATATAGAGAACGGGCTCTCCGGCGCCAATAGCGGCCGTTCCTGCGGCGCGGGCTCCACCTGAGCCCATGACGGCCACCGGTTCGCCCGCCAGCACGAATTGCCCGACGGACACCTGTATCCGCTCCATTCCGGCCAACACCATATAGTAGCCCTCCCCGGCGTTAAGGATCAAGAGTTGTCCGTAGGAGCGGTAGGGGCCGGCGAAGGCGACCCAGGCGTCGGCGGGCGTGGCGATGGTCGCGCCGGGCGGGACGGAGAGCGAGGCGCCCTTGGTCTCGCCGCCGAAGCCGTCGGGATCGCCGTAATTCTTCACGAGCGTTCCGGGCGCCGGCCAGGGCAGGCGCGCCTTCATCTGCGAGAAGGGAACGGCCGGTTTCAGACGGGCGAGATCGCCGCCGGGGCTGGCGGCGCGACTCTCCACCGCCGCGGCGGCGGCCCTGTCGGCGGCCGCCTCCCCGTCCATTTTCGCGATGAGGTCCTTGAGGCTCGTCGCCTGGGCGGCGAGATCGTCGGCGCGCCTGCGCTCCTGATCGAGCGCGCTCTGGCGATCGCCGAGCGACTTCTGCCGCGCGGCGACGAGAGCCTCCAGCCGCGCCTTGTCGACGGCGAGCTCCTCGGCGCTCGCCTCCAGCTGCTGGCGCTGCTCCACGATCGTGCGCTGGAGGGCGGAGGCGCGCGCGAGATCGCGCGACAGCGCGTCGGCCTCGGCCTTCACGTCGCCGATGAGGCCGTTGACGACGCCGGCCGCGCGAACCGCCGCCGCCATGTCGTCGGGGCGCACGAAAATGGCCGGCGGCGCGTCGTGGGTCATGCGCTGAAGCGCGGCCAGCAGCTCGGCGATCCGCTCGCGGCGCGCGCCGAAGGAGGCCTCCAGCGCGTTCGCGTCGGCGGCGGCCTTGGCGAGGCGGGCGGTCGCGTCGGCGCGGTCGGCCTCGACCTTCTGCAGCCGCGCGGTGGTGTCGAGCAGGGCCTGATTGAGCCGGCCGCGATCGAGCTTGATCGCCTCGACGTCCGCCTCGATCTTGCGCCGCTGGGCCTCGGTCGCCTTCAGATTGGTCTCGACGCCGTGCAGCTGCGTCTCCCGGGCGGCGCGTTCCGGCGAGGCCGGCTCGGCGGCGCGCGCAGAGACCAGCCACAATCCCGCCAGCGGGACGGCGAACAGGCTGAGTCGGCTGCGGCGAATCGGCATTTCCCTTCGCATCATCCGAAAACCCGCCCGAATTGCGTCAGGCGCGGTGATAGGGATGTCCGGCCAGGATGGTGAAACAACGGTAAATCTGCTCCGCCGCCATCACTCGCGCCAGCTGATGCGGCCAGGTCAGCGCCCCGAAGGCGACGACCGACCTCGCGGCGCGACGAATCTCGGGGTCGAGCCCGTCCGGTCCGCCGACGACGATGGCGTAAGCCGGCTGGCCCGCGTCTCTGGCGCGCGCGATCTCCTCAGCCCAGGCGGCGCTGGTCTTGGCCGCGCCGCGCTCGTCGAGCGCGCAGACGAAGGCGTCCCGGCCCGCCGCATCGAGGAGCGCGCGCCCCTCCTCGGCCCGTCGCGCCTCGGCGGTTCGGGCGCGGGATTCGTCGAATTCGCGAAAGTTGAGGCCGGAAAGCCCGACCCTGGGGGCGAGCGCGGCCGCGCGCGCGGCGTAGCGGTCGAACAGCTCCCGCTCGGGGCCGGCCTTCAGCCGGCCGACGGCGGCCAGCATCAATTTCAAGTCAATGGCTGAGCGCGCGCGGCTCGGCCGGCCGTTCGGGCGCCCACATTTTCTCGAGATTGTAGAACTGGCGGATTTCGGGGCGGAAAATATGGACGATCGCGTCGCCGGCGTCGATCAGCACCCAGTCGTTGAGCGGCTGGCCCTCGACGCGCGGCGTCCTGAAGCCGGCGTCGCGGCAGGCTTTCACGATCCGTTCCGCAATCGCCCCGACATGGGTGCTCGACCGGCCGGTGGCCACGATCATCGCGTCGGCGAGCGTCGTGCGGCCCGTCAGGTCGATGCCGACGACGTCCTCCGCCTTCGCGTCCTCCAGGCAGGCCAGCACCGTCTTGACGAGCGGACTCTCTAGCGGCGGAACCGGCGGCGCGGGCGGTTTGAGCGCGGCGCGTTTCGCGCGAGGGCGTTTCGGGGCGGTCGGGGCATCCTGCGTCAGGCTCAGAGGCGCGTCCTTTCCATGAATCGGGCCATGCGAATCAACATGTGCGCAACGCGCGCCGTTTTCAAGGCGGGCCGCGCCGCAGGGTGAATTTCTAAGGGCGATCTCAACGCGAGCCGAGATATTGCGCGTCGGTCACCGGCTCCATCCATTCCACGGCCTTGCCGTCCAGCGCCTCCTGGATGGCGATATGGCTCATGGCGGTGGCGGGCGCGGCGCCGTGCCAATGGCGCTCGCCGGGCGCGAACTGCACGACGTCGCCGGGGCCGATCTCCTCGACGCCCTCGCCCTCCCGCTGGACGCGGCCGAGGCCGGAGACGACGATCAGCGTCTGCCCGAGCGGGTGGGTGTGCCAGTTGGTGCGCGCGCCGGCCTCGAAAGTGACGAGGGCGCCGGCCGCGCGGGCGGGAGCGGCGACCGGGAACAGCGGGTCGATGCGCACGGCGCCGGTGAACCAGTCGACAGGGCCTTTGCCCGAGGGGCGCGTTCCGTTGCGAAGGATTTGCATGATCGGCTCCGTGATCGAGGCCAAGAGGTAGCGGCGCGGGGCGGGGGCCGCAAGGCGCTTGCTTGGGCGAGGCTTGCTTGGGCGGGGCCTGCTTGCCTCGAAGCGTCGGGAGGCGGCGACCCGCCATAGGATTCGGGTGGCCGGGGTCGACGGCGCTCCCTAGGCTTTGCCCACCCGTCCGAACCGAAGCGAGCGAACGTGCCAGCAGCCGACGATTCCCCCGCCATGGGCGTCAAGGAATGGACGATGCTGATCGCGCTCTCCGTTCTATGGGGCGGCTCGTTCTTCTTTTTCAAGGTGCTGGTCTCGGAGCTTCCCCCTTTCACGGTCGTGCTGGGTCGCGTCGGTTTCGCGGCGATCGCGCTCAATCTCGTGCTGGCGGCCAGGCGCGAGGCCCTGCCGCGGGACCGCGGTCTCTGGGCTTCGTTCGCGATCATGGGCCTCATCAACAATGTGGCGCCGTTCACGCTGATCGTGTTCGGCGAGACGCGCATTTCGAGCGGGCTCGCCTCGATCCTCAACGCCACGACGCCGATATTCACGGTGCTGGCGGCTCACTTCCTGACCCCGAACGAAAAGCTCAACTGGTCGAAGGGCGCCGGCGTATTGTTCGGGTTTCTCGGCGTGGCCGTCCTTATCGGCGCCGACGCGGTTCTGGACCTCGGCCGGGGCGATCTCGTCGGCGAGCTTGCCTCGCTGCTGGCCTCGCTTTCCTATGCTCTGGCGGGCGTTTTTGGCCGAAGGTTCAAAGGCGTTGCGCCGCTCAAGGTCGCCACCGGCCAATTGACCGCGAGCGCGTTGATCCTGATTCCGATTTCCATTCTTATCGACCGTCCCTGGACCTTGCCGTTCCCGAGCCTCAACGCCTGGCTGGCGTTCGCGGGCCTCTCGCTGCTGTCCACGGCGGCGGCCTATGTCTTGTATTTCCGCATCCTCGCCGTGGCCGGCGCGACCAATCTGCTGCTGGTGACGTTCCTGCTTCCCGTCAGCGCGATGACGCTCGGCGCATTGTTTCTGGGAGAGACCGTCGGCCTGCAATCGCTCGCCGGGATGGCGCTGATCGGAATGGGGCTCGCCGCCATCGACGGCCGATTGTTCAAACAGGCCGGGGCGTTATGGGAGCGACGGCGAGCGACCGAAGCCGAGGGTTGAGGCGCCGGGGCGCAACGTGATTTCGCCGACGCCGCGGGTGAAAGCGGGGCTACATCGACCGGCGCGCCAGCGCCGCGCCGGCCGAAAGCGCCGCGAGCTTGCCGTAGGCCACGTTGGCGGGCATGGGCGCCATGCCGCAATTGGTGCAGGGGAATAGCCGCTCCGGCGGCACGTAGGCCATGGCCGCGCGGATGGTCGCGGCCACTTCCTCGGGCGTCTCCACGGCGTTGGAGGCGACGTCGATCGCCCCGACGAGCACGTCCTTGCCCTTGAGCAGCCCCATCAACTCCATCGGCACGCGCGAATTGCGGCATTCGAGCGAGACCTGATCGATGGAGCTGCGGGCGATGAGCGGGAACGTCTCCTCGTAGTGGCGCCATTGCGAGCCCAGCGACGCCTTCCAGTCGATGTTCGCCTTGATGCCGTAGCCGTAGCAGATATGAACGGCCCGCTTGCATTTGAGGCCCTGCGCGGCGCGCTCGAGAGCGGCGATGCCCCAATCCGCGACCTCGCGCATGTAGACGTTGAACGCGGGCTCGTCGAACTGCACGACGTCGACGCCGATCGCTTCGAGTTCGAGCGCCTCCTCGTTCAACGCCGCAGCGAACGCATGCGCGAGCTCGGCGCGGTCGCGGTAGTGCTCGTCGGCGATGGTGTCGGCGATCGTCATCGGCCCGGGGAGCGTGAATTTGAGCTTAGCGCGCGTATGGGCCCGGGCGGCCCGGGCTTCCGCGCCATGCACGGACCCGTTCCGGCGGATGGGGCCCGTGACGGTCGGCACTTCCGCCTTGTAGCGGTCCGCCCTTATGCCGATCACTTGCCGGCGCTGAAAGTCGATGCCGCCGAGATTGGCCAGGAATCCATGCACGAAATGCACTCGCGCCTGCTCCCCGTCGCTGACGATGTCGATGCCGGCGTCCTCCTGCAGCTTGATCGCCAGGATGGTGGCGTCGAGCTTTCCCGCTTCGAGCGCGGCGCCCTCCAGCTTCCACGCCGGCCACAGACGCTCCGTCTCCGCAAGCCAGACCGGCTTCGGGAGGCTGCCGGCGATGGTGGTCTCGAACATGGCGGACGGGCTCCAAAGGCCGACGCCGACGGCGGCGCGCCTTGCGCCATACAATCAGCAATGGCTGCGCCCGGCAAGCCGGCCCGCAGCGCGAATTCCGGCGAGCGTCTTTGCTTTCGCGAGCGCATTCTCGCTTGGCGGGTTGGGTCGAAGGAGAAGTCGATGGAGGTGAACGATCCACGAGGACGACGCCTGATGTGGTGGGGCATGGCCCTGTTCCTGCTCGGCCTGGTCACCGGCCTGTTCCAAAACAACGTGGTCAATCCGCGCATGGGCCTGTCGGCCCACCTTGAGGGCCTGATGAACGGTACGCTCTTGATTGCTCTCGGGGCGATCTGGCCTAACATTCGGGTCGCGCCCCGAGGGCGGTCCATCATCTATTGGATGGCGGTCTATGGCGCGCTCGCCAACTGGGCCACGACGCTGTTTGCGGCATTGACCGGCACGAGCAGCATGACGCCGCTCGCAAGCGCTGGCCATGCCGGAGCGCCATGGCAAGAAATTCTCGTTACAGTCGGATTTGTCAGTGTCGGGCTTTCGATGCTGATCATGGCCGGATTGGCGCTGTGGGGATTGCGCGAGAACGCTTCGACGAACTCGTAACACGGTCGAAGAAACCATTGGCTGGCGTGGCGGCGGCGAAGGGGCGACCGCGACCCTGTCGTCAAAGCCGCAATTCCGGCGCAGTCGCGGCGCTAGTGTGACGGGGGCGGCGCGGTCCGGAGCGCCAGACGCGCATTCGGAAAGCAACAATGGACGCTGCCGACAGGGAGGCGTTCCGATGGCTTGGAGCGTTCAAGGCACCTACATCGAAGCGTGCAACTGCGAGGCGGCGTGCCCCTGCGTCTTCTTCTCCCCGCCGACGGAGGGCGAATGCACGGCCGTCGTCGGATGGCACATCGACAAAGGCCGCCACGGCGAGACCTCGTTGGACGGCTTGAACGCGGCGCTGATCGCGTTCGCGCCGGGCAACATGAAAGACGGCCAGTGGAAAGTCGCGCTCTATGTCGACGAGCGCGGCGATGAAAAGCAGCGCGCGGCGCTGCAAGGCATCTTCTCCGGCGCCGACGGAGGACACATCGCGAATCTCGGACCGCTGATCGGCCAGGTTCTTGGCGTGCGGCCGACCGCTATCGAATTCGAAAGGGCTGCGAACTCCCAATTCCGCTTCCGGGTCAAAGACGCGGCGTCAACGGAGTTCGAGCCCGTATCCGGGCAGGGAGGCGGAGCGGTGGAGATCAAAGGGCATCCGCTCGCGGTGTCGCCGGGTCAGCCCGTGACCGTATCGCGCGCGTCGTCGCTGAAAATCGACGATCACGGGATCGCCTGCGAAATCACAGGCCGGAACGCCTTCTTCGCCCCGTTCGCCTATCAAGCCTGACGCAAGCGCATGGACAGGCCGAGCGAGCGGTTGCGCTCGCAGTTGCCGGCAGACCTCGGCGTTTGGATTCCGACGCATGTCGGTTGGCTCGGCCCTTTGCAGGGACGTAACCCACATGGACAACCCGGCCGCGCGGCCGACCATGCCGATGTTGGATAAGTCGGCCGCGAACGGACTCGCGATGATCGTCATGTCGGCGCGGTAGCGGCGGCGAGCGCTGTGAACCGGCGCGGGGTCCAGACGCCCGAGAGTGGGTTGCGACACCCCACCTCCCAGGCAGGAGGACCCTCACGCCATTACCCCGCCAGCCACAACCCTCCGCTGCCCCGAGGCGGTAGCGGCTTCGTTCAATCAAGCCGCCGTGTGTGTTTCGGGTCCCCCCGCCGCAAAGCCGGCGGTCTGCCACTCTCACCAGAGCGTGTCTTGCCCCAACTTCTACGGCGACTGCTGGCGTGGATTCAATTAATCGATGTAACGCCTCCCGATTGGCTGACGTGGAAGCTGCCGGATGTGTAGTCGCCGGCGAACTTCAGCGTATCCTGCACAGTTCCATTGGAAAGCGTCAGCGTTCCAAGCGTGTCGGCCCCGTTTTCCGAGAATCCTGTCTGCGTCCACGACCCAAGCAATTGGATGACGTCGCCCGTTCCTCCTGCGCCACCGATGTTGTAGCCCGTCAAGATGCCCGAGAAGTTTTGCAACGCCTCGACCAGAAGCGTGCTCCCTGCGCCATTGAATGCGATCGTTTGGCCCGCCGCGACGGTCGAATCGAATTCCAGCGTCGAAGCGCTGGAGACGGCGTCTGTGCCCGTCCCCGTGACGGCCCCTTGAAAATCAAGAACTCCCGACGTCACGAGAACGCGTCCGCTGTTTATAACCGCCGGAGCAACTATGCCCGTCCCGCTTCCGCCGGTCTTCTCGAACAGGCCGACGTTGGCGATAAGGGAGGCCGCGTCGGCGCCGACGCCCACCCCGCTGTCATCTGCGATGTCCCAGACTCCTGCAGCGGCGTTGTAAAGCTCGGCCTTGTCGGTCGAAACGCCATCGCCCACCGTAATCGAGCCGCCGCTCTGTGTCGCCGTTGCATAGTTGGAGACACAGGGCGGAATCCTAAATCGTTAGCGATTGGTTATCCAAGATCGATTCGAGAGGCGCGGGGAGGAACGCGCGATGGGTCTCGGATTTTTGGATTTTGCTCGGAAGATTCCGGATCATCGCATTGTGGGGATGACGACTTATCCGCTCGGCGAGATCTTGCTGGCGACGCTTGCGGGCGTCGTGTGCGGGGCTGACGATTGGGAGGGGGTGGAGACGATCGGCGAGGCGGCGCTGGAATGGTTGCGACGCTTTTTGCCTTTCACCCATGGCGTTCCGACGGCGCAAACGTTTCGCAAGGTGTTTCGGCTCATCGACAAGCAGGCTCTTTCGGAATGTTTCTCGGCTTGGGCGCAGGCGGCGCGCCCGTGCGAGGGCGCCGATAGGTCCGACGGGCCGGAAGTCGTGGCTATCGACGGCAAGACGCTGCGCGGATCGAAGACGTCGAAGGACGGCTCGGGCGCTCTGCATTTGCTTTCCGCCTACGCCACCGAAGCCGGACTGGTGTTGGCCCAGAGAGCGGTCGACGGCAAGTCCAACGAAATCACGGCGATCCCTGATTTATTGGACATGCTCGATCTCGAAGGCGCGATCGTGACGATCGACGCAATGGGAACGCAGAAGGCGATTGCGGCCAAGATCGTCGCGAAGAAGGCCGACTACGTGCTGGCGCTGAAGGGCAACCAGTCGAGCTTGCGCGACGACGTCGCGTTGGCCTTCTCCGACCCCGCCCTGATGGAGACCTGGAAGCGCGCCAACCGAACCTGCGCCGGACACGGAAGGATCGAGGAGCGACATTGCCGTGTCGGCGAAGTTCCCTGGCTCGCCGAGCGTTGTCCCGAATGGAAGGGACTGCGCGCCATTGTCGAAATCACGGCGGTGAGAATCGACAAGAAGACAGGCGAGCGAACCCGCGAGGTTCGTCTCTATGTCACGTCTCTCCCGCCCGATCCGATCCTCGTCATGAATGCGGTGCATTCGCACTGGGGCATTGAGAACGCCGTGCATTGGGTCTTGGACGTGACCTTCGACGAAGATCGATGCAGAACCCGAAAAGACAACTCCGCCCTGAACCTCGCCGTCATCCGTCATGTCGCTCTCAACATGCTCAGAGCCGACCAGAGCCGCGGCTCGTTGAGAAAAAAACGCCTGCGCGCCTGCGCCGATCCTGAATTCAGGTCCGCACTCTTCGCCCGTTAACGATTTAGGATTTCGCCCTGGTTGGAGACATCCGCTTGGCCCGCGATCGTCAGGCCCGAGACGGAGGTCGCGCCGTAGAGGTTGAGAGGGCGCAGGCTTGCTGCGGAGACCGTGACGCCCGCCAGCGTCGTTGCGCCTTTCAGCGACAAACCGCCGCCGCTCAACGAAAGTTGCGTCCGCGTCCCGATCCCCAATTCCACGTTGGCCGCCGTGTCGACGACCGCGAGTTGATAGGGGGAGCTGTTCGCGTCGGCCAGCCTTGAGATCGCTGTGGTGTCGCTCGTCAACTGGCCGACCGAAACCGTGAGCGGATTGTTGTCGAGAATCGTGATCGAGCTGATGTTCGAGCCGTTGAGATGATCGAGATCGGCGTCGATGTTGGCGGCCACGTCGCTGACCGCCAGCGTCGCCGCCGAATGGTTGGCGTCGATCAACTCCCCGATGGCGATGGCGTCGTCGCCGATCTGAGCAATCGAGACGCCAATCGGTTTATTGTCGGAAACGACGATCGAACCGATATTCGAACCATTGAGGTTGTCGAGATCGCCACTTACATTCTGGGCGCTGTCTTCAACCCTCAGCGACACGGGGACCGCGCTGTTGGCGTCGACGAGTTTTCCGATCGCAGTCGCGTCGCTGGTCAATTGCGCGACGTCGACCGTAATTGGGTTGCTGTCTGAAATCGTGATCGAAGCAATGTTCGCGCCGTTCAGGTTGTCGAGATCGGCGGAAATATTGGCGGCGGTATCGACGACGGCGAGTGAGGCCGCGCCGCCGCCGAAGTTGATGAGCAGGGCGATCTGCGTGGCGTCGCTCGTCAACTCGACGACATTCACCACAACGGGCTTGCTGTCGGAAACGATCAGGCTCGTGATGTGGGAGTCGCTCAGCGTTGAGAGCGCGTTCGAGAGATCCTGCGCGGTGTCGGAGATCGCAAAGCCCTCGACGACCTTGTCGAGCGTCGTCTGATCGGCCGCGAAGGTGGAGACCGGGATGGCGACGACGCCGCCCGTCGCGGAAATGCTGTTGATTTGAGAGTCATTGAGCGAGCCGATGTTGCCGAAGATGTTGGCCGCCGTGTCCGAGATCGTGAAGCCGCCCGGGATCAGATCGTAGTCGGCGGACAAGGCCAAATATTGCGCGACCGTCGCCGGCACGGGCAGCGCGACGATATTCGTTCCGCCGCTGACAGCGACGGGCAGGAAATAGATGTTGGCGTAAGCCGCGTCCAGTTGCAGCGTGGCGACAGTGCTGGCGCCGTTCATCACGACGAGCTGGTCGGACCCGTTGACGCTCGCGCTGGTGGCGGTCACGCCCGGCAGGAAAATCGTATCGCCGAGGCTGAAGCCGCCAAGCGTCGCGCTGAAGCTCGCCGGCGTATTAATCTGCAAGGTGGCGTCGTCGCCGGCGACATTCACTGCGCCGCCGAGGCCCTCGGCGACGATGAGGTCCGCGCCGCCGTCGATCTGGCTCGCCCCGGAGCCCGTGACGGAAAGGTGCAGCGTAAGCGCGCCGCCCTTCGCCTCGATCATGCCGGAATTAATGAAGGTCGTCGCGTCGACCGTCCCGAAGCCTACGAGCGTGGAGCCGGTCCCGTCGGTAAGCGATGAGCCGGTGGCGGTCGCGGTGATCGTCCCGCCGCCGAGGTTGATTATTCCGTCGTTGGTGATTGCCGCGCCCGCCGTCGTCCAGCTGCGGCCGTTGAGAAGCTGCAACTCGCCGGTCGAGCCGATCGTGCTCAAGGTGCTGTCCAGCGTGGCGTAGGCCGCGGTATCGCTCAGATATTGCGTGAAGTCCGAGCCCGTCCCGCTCAGGATCACGTCGGCGTCGAGCGTGGCGATCGAGGTCGTGGAGGTTGCGGTCACCTCGAATGTCGATCCGACCTCGACCTCATAAGTGCCTCCCGTCAGCGTGCGCGAGGCGAGATTGGTGAACGTCGTTCCGCTGGGTATGGTGAGCGTCTCGCCGTTGGCGACGTCGATCGCGCCCGCGTTGACGAACGTGGTGGAGTAGATCGACAGACCGTAGCCGGCGCCTGCGGCGTCGTTGATCGTGCCCTGATTGGTGAAGGAGCCGCCTTGTATATACAGTTGACTGCTAGCCGATGCGACGTTGATGACGCCCTGATTGACGATTCCGTCGCCGGATTGCCCGCCGCTCGAAATCTGCGCCAGGCCTTGAACCTCGATCGTGACGCCCGAGCCCAGCGTCAGAACCTGATCGCCGGCGCCGCTGACGTCGGTGCTGTAGAAAACATCATAATAACCGTTCGTATTGCCAAGAGTGATCGTCGCATTGTTGAAAGTCTGCGTGTTGTCGAAGGAGAGCGAGGCGCTATTGCCCGTGACGTTGATCGCGCCAGGGCCGTTGCCGTTCGATCCCGCCATCGTCATGCCGTTGGCCACGACGCCCGGCGCACCGCTCGACGTCAGATTAAGCACGCCCTCATAGGTGACGCCGCTCAGCGTCCCGCCATTCCAGTTGATCGTTCCCGCCGTCGACGCGATCGTCCCGCCCGAAATGCTTCCGCCGCTGTTGAGATTGATCGTGCCGCCGGTCTCGGTCAGCGTCCCGCTAAGCGTGAGCGCGCCTCCGTTGTTGACGTTGAGCGTTCCTCCTGAGAGATTGAATGTCCCGTCAACCGATAATTGGCCGAAGGCGAAGCCGGAGCCGGCGATGTCGACTTCGCCTGCGCTCATCGTGAACGCGCCGCCCACGGCGATGGCGGCGATCGAGCCGGCGATCAGCAGATCTGCGTTGGCGCTCGACAGCGTCAACGCCACCGCGTCGTCCGCCGAATTGGCATCTACCGTATAATCCGAGCCCGTCGCGGAGATAGTCGCGGTGTCGCTCGAAGTGGGAGGGCCGCCGCCCGGCGACCAGTCCGAGCCTGTGCTCCAATTTCCGGATACAGCCGAAAGCCATGAATAACTTGTCATGATACCCTCCAATTCGAGGGGTTTGGCGGCGACGTAAAAATCAACGTTGCCAAGTGTCAATTTATTCAAAAGTATAAGTTGACAGTATTTCTTGACAGGCCGTCAGAAGGCCCGTTACCTCCGCACGTTATCTAATTCGATTCTGTCTTCGTCATCGCATTTACGGTGCTGACCACTCGCACGCGCTTTTTCTACATCCTGATTGGCAATTGTTAAATGAATGGGTCGGCGGTCTGTCAACGCGAGTTTTATTTTTTATGTAAATGGTCTCGCATTGCAATATAAAGTAAACTTTACTCTCTGAGTTCTCTCTGATTGCTGTCTTGTAAGTCAAGCTGTTCCTGTTCGGCCGACATTTCTTTCGCGTAGGTCACACGCTTCTCTTCGCGGTCGGCGTAAGGCCGCCGCATGATGGGGTCAGAAAGGAGCGCTTCGCATAATGGCCGGCGGCGAGGGTTTGGCGGCGCGGCGAAGGCTTCATGGGGCCGCGATAGGCGCGCACGATGAGGAAGCGCGCCGATTTTAGCGCTTTCAACCGCTCATTTTCCCGCCTCCGCCGTCGTCCAGGCAGACTTCCTTGTCGATTTCCGCCGAGATTTGACCCGGGGTTTCCATTGAGAACTGACCCGGGTTGATGATGGTTTGAGGGTCAGGCGTTCGTCAAGCTTTTCGGTTTCTCCTTTGCGGGTTTGGCGGCTTTCGCTGAGCTGTTCTTGAAGCGGAAGCTGTCGTTTCCGGTTTCGAGAATGTGGCAGCGGTGGGTGAGACGGTCGAGCAGCGCCGTCGTCATCTTGGCGTCGCCGAACACGCCGGCCCATTCGCCGAAGCTGAGATTGGTCGTGATGATGACGCTGGTGCGCTCGTAGAGCTTGCTCAGCAGGTGGAAGAGGAGCGCCCCGCCGGAGGCGCTGAACGGCAGGTAGCCAGATGTTCGTCGAGGATGACGAGGTCGGAGTAGGCGAGGCGTCCGGCGATCTGCCCGGGTTTTCCTTGGTGTTTTTCTTGTTCGAGGGAGTTGACGAGATCGACTGTGGAGAAGAAGCGGACGCGCTTGCGGTGATGCTCGATGGCCTGGACGCCGATGGCGGTGGCGAGATGCGTCTTGCCCGTGCCGGGCCCGCCGACCAGGACGACGTTGTGCGCGTCCTCCAGGAACTCGCAGCGGTGGAGCTGGCGCACCAGCGCCTCGTTGACCTCGCTTGAGGCGAAGTCGAAGCCGGCGAGGTCGCGGTAGTTCGGAAAGCGGGCGGCCTTGAGCTGGTAGGCCGTTGACCTTACCTCCCTGTCGGCCGTCTCCGCTTTCAGGAGTTGCGACAGGATCGGCAGCGCCGCTTCGAAGGCCGGCGAGCCCTGTTCGGTCAGCTCGCCCACGGCTTGCGCCATGCCGTGCATTTTGAGGCTGCGCAGCATGATGACGATGGCGCCGGCGGCGGGATTATGACGCATGGCGCGCCTCCCGGGCTTTGCGCAGCGCGTCGTAGCGCTCGACGTTGGCCTGGGGTTCGGTGGTGAGCGTCAGGGCGTTGGGCGGCTTCACCGGCGGCGCGTCGATCGGCTTGCCGTCGACCAGTCGGCGCCCCAGGTTCAGGATATGCGTCTTGGTCGGCGCGCCGGCCTCCAGCGCCAGTTCGACGGCGGTCAGCACGGCCTGCTCGTCGTGCTGGAGGACGAGGGCGAGGATCTCCACCATCTCGCGGTCGCCGCCCGGCGTCTTGAGCATGCGCTGTTGCAGCGCCCGGAAGGCCGGGGGCAGCTCGGCGAAAGGCGCGCCATTGCGCAGCGCGCCAGGCTTGCGCTGGATGACCGCCAGGTAATGCCGCCAGTCGTAGACGGTTGCGGTGCTTTTGCGTTCGTGGGAGCGGGCGAAGACGCGGGCGTGCTCGCAGACGATCTGCCCTTCGGCAGCCACGACGATGCGCTCAGGGTACACCCGCACGCTGACCGGGCGATTGGCGAAGGAGGCCGGCACGCTGTAGCGATTGCGCTCCAGATGGACGAGGCACGTCGGCGAGACCCGCTTGGCGTATTCAACGAAGCCGTCGAACGGGCGCGGAAGCGGCATCAAGTGCTGCGTTTCCTCCGCCCAGGCGTCGGCTACCGAGCCCGGTTGCGAGCCGTGCGGCGTTTGCGCCCACAGCTCGCGGCATCGCGTCTCCAGCCAGTCGTTCAGCGCCGCCAAGGAGGCGAAGCTCGGCGTCGGCTGCCAGAGCCGATGGCGGGCGTCCTGGACGTTCTTCTCGATTTGCCCTTCTCCCAACCGGAAGCCGGATTGCAGAACTCGGCTTCGAACAGGAAGTGGCTGACCATGGCGGCGAACCGGGCGTTGACCTGGCGCTCCTTGCCGCGCCCGACCTTGTCGACCGCGGTGCGCATGTTATCGATGGACGCCTCCCACCCGACCGGAGTTGATGAAGAACCGGCCCACGGAGGAAGCCATGTCAATCGACCTTCTTGCTATAGATCTGGGAAAACGCTCTTTTCACATCCACGCCATCGGCGGCGACGGCGTGGTCGTTTCGCGCAAGGTCAGCCGCGTCAAGCTGTGGGAGACGGTCGAAGCTCTTGCTCCGACAACAATTGCGATGGAAGCCTGCGCCAGCGCCCACTATTGGGGACGGCCCTTCCTCGAGGCGGGTCGCGTGGTTCGGCTCATCAATCCACGCTTCGTCAAGCCCTTCGTGAAAGGCTCGAAGAACGACGCAGCGGACGCCGAAGGGATTTATGAGGCGGCGCAGCGGCCGACGATGCGCTTCGTTCCCGTCAAATCGGTGAGCCAGCAGGATTTGCAGTCGCTCCATCGCGTTCGGGAGCACATCATTGGCGCGCGAACCGCCCTTATCAACCATTTACGAGGGCTGCTGGCGGAATACGGCGTCGTTCTGCCGCAGGGGCCATGGCGGCTTATAGCTCAGGCGCCCGCCGCAATAGCCGAAGCCGACCTGACGGACTTGGCGCGAGACCTCTTCGATGATTTGCGCGATCAGCTCGCCATGCTTGAAAGTCGACTAAGAAAACTCGATCAAAAGCTAGCCGAAATCTGCCGAACCGATGACGCATGTCGGCGGCTGACCAAACTTCCGGGCGTCCAGCCGTCGTCGCCACGGCGCTTGTCTCGGCGGTGGACAATGGCCGACATTTTCACTCGGGACGCGAGCTTGCCGCATGGATTGGCTTGACCCCGCGTCAATATACGACCGGCGGAAAGCCTCGCCTCGGCGGCATTGGTCGGCGAGCGAACCACTACCTGCGGCGACAAATAATTCACGGCGCCCGAGCGGTTATCAGCCGGTTGGCCAAGCACGACGACCGAAGGTCAAAATGGCTGAAGGATCTGGCGGCCAGGCGATCCTAACCGCGCGGTCGTCGCCCTGGCGAACAAGACCGCAAGGATTCCCTGGGTTCTGCTGACCCGCAAGGAGGAATATCTGGCGGCGTAACCACGGCGCGACTGCGATATCGCGGTTCGCCAACCGAATGCGAGGTGAAGACTGATGGCTCGTCGGCAGGGACCGTCGTTTGACAGCCTGATTTACGACAAGGCCTTCGAGGCCGATCATGTTATGAGGCTACAAGCTGCAAACTCCCATCATGGCCAGGAGCGTCATCGCTCCGCAACAGGCCGGATAAATTCGCGCATCCTGCGCCGCTGACTTCATCAAAATCGCCTTGCAAGGGAGGCGTCCATAAATTGGCGTATTCGACGAAGCCGTCGAACGGGCGCGAAGCCTCAAGCGCTGTTTCCTCCGCCCAGGCGTCGGCTACCGAGCCCGGTTGCGAGCCGTGCGGCGTTTGCGCCCACAGCTCGCGGCATCGCGTCTCCAGCCAGTCGTTCAGCGCCGCCAAGGAGGCGAAGCTCGGCGTCGGCTGCCAGAGCCGATGGCGGGCGTCCTGGACGTTCTTCTCGATTTGCCCTTCTCCCAACCGGAAGCCGGATTGCAGAACTCGGCTTCGAACAGGAAGTGGCTGACCATGGCGGCGAACCGGGCGTTGACCTGGCGCTCCTTGCCGCGCCCGACCTTGTCGACCGCGGTGCGCATGTGCCGCGCCCGACCTTGTCGACCGCGGTGCGCATGTGCCGCGCCCGACCTTGTCGACCGCGGTGCGCATGTTATCGGATGGACGCCTCCCACCCGACCGGAGTTGATGAAGAACCGGCCCACGGAGGAAGCCATGTCAATCGACCTTCTTGCTATAGATCTGGGAAAACGCTCTTTTCACATCCACGCCATCGGCGGCGACGGCGTGGTCGTTTCGCGCAAGGTCAGCCGCGTCAAGCTGTGGGAGACGGTCGAAGCTCTTGCTCCGACAACAATTGCGATGGAAGCCTGCGCCAGCGCCCACTATTGGGGACGGCGCTTCCTCGAGGCGGGTCGCGTGGTTCGGCTCATCAATCCACGCTTCGTCAAGCCCTTCGTGAAAGGCTCGAAGAACGACGCAGCGGACGCCGAAGGGATTTATGAGGCGGCGCAGCGGCCGACGATGCGCTTCGTTCCCGTCAAATCGGTGAGCCAGCAGGATTTGCAGTCGCTCCATCGCGTTCGGGAGCACATCATTGGCGCGCGAACCGCCCTTATCAACCATTTACGAGGGCTGCTGGCGGAATACGGCGTCGTTCTGCCGCAGGGGCCATGGCGGCTTATAGCTCAGGCGCCCGCCGCAATAGCCGAAGCCGACCTGACGGACTTGGCGCGAGACCTCTTCGATGATTTGCGCGATCAGCTCGCCATGCTTGAAAGTCGACTAAGAAAACTCGATCAAAAGCTAGCCGAAATCTGCCGAACCGATGACGCATGTCGGCGGCTGACCAAACTTCCGGGCGTCGGGCCCGTAGTCGCCACGGCGCTTGTCTCGGCGGTGGACAATGGCCGACATTTTCACTCGGGACGCGAGCTTGCCGCATGGATTGGCTTGACCCCGCGTCAATATACGACCGGCGGAAAGCCTCGCCTCGGCGGCATTGGTCGGCGAGCGAACCACTACCTGCGGCGACAAATGATTCACGGCGCCCGAGCGGTTATCAGCCGGTTGGCCAAGCACGACGACCGAAGGTCAAAATGGCTGAAGGATCTGGCGGCCAGGCGCGGCCTTAACCGCGCGGTCGTCGCCCTGGCGAACAAGACCGCAAGGATTGCCTGGGTTCTGCTGACCCGCAAGGAGGAATATCTGGCGGCGTAACCACGGCGCGACTGCGACTATCGCGGTTCGCCAACCGAATGCGAGGTGAAGACTGATGGCTCGTCGGCAGGGACCGTCGTTTGACAGCCTGATTTACGACAAGGCCTTCGAGGCCGATCATGTTATGAGGCTACAAGCTGCGGACTCCCATCATGGCCAGGAGCGTCATCGCTCCGCAACAGGCCGGATAAATTCGCGCATCCTGCGCCGCTGACTTCATCAAAATCGCCTTGCAAGGGAGGCGTCCATAGATTGTCGTAAATCCCGCGCCGCGGCGCGCCGCCCAGCACGCGGAAGGCGTGGTTGTGGGCGTCGAATAGCATCTCGTGGGTCTGCTGCGGATAGGCGCGCAGAATGAAGGCGCGGCTGTAGCAAAGCTTGAGGTGGGCGACCTGCAACTTGGTCCGCTCGCCCGCGATGATCGCCCAGTCCTCCGACCAGTCGAACTGGAACGCCTCGCCCGGCAGGAACGCCAGCGGCACAAACGCGCCGCGGCCGCAGGTCTGTTGCTCCCGCTGCCGGGCGGCCTTCCAGTCGCGGGCGAAGGCCGCCACGCGATTGTAGGAGCCGTCGTAGCCCAGCGCGGTCAGGTCGGCGTGCAACTGCTTGACCGTGCGCTTCTGCTTGCGTGACTTCGCCGCCTCCTGGCGCAGCATGTGCGACAGCTTGTCGGCGAAAGGGTCCAGCCTACTCGGCCGGTCAGGGACGTTGAACCTCGGCTCGACGCTGTCCGAGCGCAGGTATTTGCGAACCGTGTTCCTCGACAGCCCCGTGCGCCGCGAGATCTCCCGGATCGAGTAATGGTCCCGATATCGCCAGCGTCGGATGACGCTCAGTAGCTCCATGTCGATCACTCCGTTGCCCCCTGCGTAGGCCAAGGGGGCGAGGTTCGAACATGGGTCAGTTCTCGGTGGAAAAACGTAAGCATGCGGCGTAGGCCGCAGGGCGCCGTCTGCCGAAGGCGGCGACCGGCGGTTGTTCATACGGGATGCAGGATACCGTCGGTTCTGAGTGTTTCGATAGCCTTGAGGAGGGTGAGACCGCGATGAAGGCGGAACCACTCGCCGGTGTGGCGATGCCACTGGATGTCGAAACGGTCGGGGCTTACCCAGTCGAGGCGAGCGAAGGGGGCGTCGAACTCTTCGCCCAGGTTTTCCGGGAACCGTGAGCGATAGCGCTGGATGAAGCGATACTTGGCGCCATGCCATTTGCCAAGGATATCGACGGGATAATTGAACTCGGTAGGCTGGATCGCAGGCAAGAAGCTCGGCTTCAGGAATTCCTGGATCAATCGTTCGCACGCCTGCGTGACGTTGGCCTTTTCGGTCGCGGAAAATGCGGCGTGCGGTCTAAGCGGCTTTCGCATGGCTCACGATCGTCTTCCGCCAGTTCCACGGTAGCAACTCATCGAGCCTATGCGCCGGATGCTCGGCGATGCGGGAGAGAATGTCCGCCAGCCACGCCTGCGGGTCGACGCCGTTCATCTTGCACGTGACAATCAGGCTGTATATGGCGGCGGCGCGCTGCCCTCCGCGATCGGAGCCGCAGAACAGCCACGACTTTCTTCCCAGAGCGACCCCGCGCAGCGCCCGCTCCGCTGCGTTATTCGACAGACAAACACGCCCGTCGTCGAGGAACAGCGTGAACGCCGGCCAGCGCTTGAGCATGTAGTTGATCGCCTTGACGAGATCGTGCCCGCGCGAGAGCTTCGTGAGTTGCTCGCGCAGGTAGGCGTGAAGATCCTCGACCAGAGGCCGGCTCGCGGTTCGTCGAGCCGCAAGCCGCTCCTCGGCGTTCTTGCCGTTGATCACGCGCTCGATCTCGAACACCGCGTCGATGCGGCGCACGACCTCGATGGCGATCGGCGAGAGCGGGATTTCCTTTTTGCCCGCAGCTTTGCGGCGCATATTGCCCTCGACGTCGGCGAACTCAAAGAACTTGCGTCGCGCATGCGCCCAACACGCCGCCTCCCGGATCGGGCCCGGCTTTCGAGCAGGCAGATAAAGCGCGTTGTATCCGTCATACGCATCGGCTTGCAGAATGCCGGAATACCCTGCCAGATGCGCCTGCGGATGCTCGCCCCGCCGATCGCGCGAGTAGTAGAAGATCGCCGCCGGAGGCCCGACGCCGCCGAACGGCTTGTCGTCGCGGACGTAAGTCCAAAGCCGCCCCGTGACGGTCTTGCCCTGCGCCATCACCGGCACGGTGGTGTCGTCGCCGTGCAGACGCTCGCCCGCCATCACGTGGGCCTCAAGAAGGCCGCGCAGCGGGTCGAGCGCCGCGCAGACGGCGCCCACCGCGTCGGCCATCGTGGACAACGCGATCGGCGCGCCCTCCAGCGCGTAGCGCTCGGCCTGCCGGTTCAACGGCTGGTGCTGGCCGAACTTCTCGAACACGATCCGGACAAATGCTGCGCATTTGCCTAGACATCGCCAGCAGGCTAGGCCCCGCCCAGGCGCGCGGAATCGGGTGAAACGGCGCCGGCGCCTGGCTGATCTTCTCGCAATCCCGGCAGGTGAACTTCTCCCGCACCGTCTCGATCACTTTCCAGCGGCGCGGCTCGCTCTCCATCGTTCGCGTCACGTCTTCGCCGAGCTTGCGCAGTCGACTGCCGCCGCAGCATTCGCAGGCCGTTGGCGGATCTATCACCACGCGCTCGCGCGGCAGATGGTCGGGGAACGTGTTGCGCTCGGACGGGCGGCGCGCGAAGGCGCGCACATTGGTGGTCTTCGCGACCGCCATCTCCGCCGCCAGTTCGTCTTGCGTCGCGCTCGCCGCCAGTTCTTCGAACTCCAGCGACAATTGCTCGATAATCCGCGCCGAACGCTCCGACCGCTGTCCGTAGACCTGGCGCTCCAGCTTGGCGATCCGCAGCTTCTGCGCCGCGATCAGCGCCGTATCTTCCGACGCCTTCGCCCGCGCGACCGCCAGTTCGGCGGCGGCTTGCAGGCCCCTGGCTTCAGCGCTCGCCAGCGCCGCCTTCAGGGCGGCGATTTCTTGCGCGAGAGCGTGACCGGCGGCGTTCATGAGACAAAGTGAATCACAACTCGTGCGATTTGTGGCGCCCTAAAATGCGCGTGACCCCATATTTTTCTTCGCTCAGCCCGCGCTCTTGGGTCTCCACGTGAGCTGGGGATTCCGCCAGTCGATTCCTTCCAGCATGTAAGCCATTTGCGCCGCCGAAATCGCCACGACGCCCTCCTTCGCCGAGGGCCAGACGAACTTTCCCCGATCCAGCCGCTTGGCGTAGAGCGAGAGCCCGATCCCATCGTGCCAGAGAACCTTCGCCAGGTCGCCGCGGCGCCCGCGAAAGATGTAGAGATCGCCGACATGAGGATCGCGCTTCAGCTGCTCCTGAACCTGAAGCGCCAGACCCTGCATGCCGCGCCGCATGTCCGTGTGGCCCGTCGCGATCCACACCCGAACGCCGCTCGGGATCGGGATCACGGACGCAGCGCCTTCAAGGTCGCCGCGATCAACGCCGAAGGCGCGCCAGCACCGATGCGCACGCGCGCGTCGTTCACCTCCACCACAATGACGTCAGGCCCAATTGCGGCGGGCTGCGAAGCCGACGCCGCCGGCGACGCCTCGATGACCACGGGCGCAAATCCCGACACGCTCGCGCACGCCGCCTTCCGCGCCTCGCGCCGCCACCTGTAGACGAGGCTCGTGCAGATATCCGCGCGCCGCGCCACTTCGGCGATCACGGCCCCAGGCGCCTCGATCGCCGACAATATCCGCGCCCGGTCTTCCTCGCTCCACCGACGTCGGCGTTCGTCCCCAGTGATCAACGTCATGCGTCCCATGCTGCGCAGCTAACCTCGCTCATAAAGCCGACTTAGCAGTGCAGCATCACGCTTCTTCAAATTTTGGAAAGGCGGCCGCCGCCGGAGGGATACGGAAAAACCTGCGCTACCGGGTCAGTTCTCGGTGGAAATCAACAGGGAAGGCGTTGGCACAAACGAAAAAGCCCGCCAGAGGCGGGCTAATTCGTTGATTTGGTTCGTTAAAGTTTGGTTGCGGGGGCAGGATTTGAACCTGCGGCCTTCAGGTTATGAGCCTGACGAGCTACCGGGCTGCTCCACCCCGCGCGAAGGAGAGGCGGCGGCTGGCGGGCTGTTGGCGGCGGGCTCGGTTGAGATCCTGCCGCCAATGGCCCATCGCCGTCGCCTTTGCGAAGAGGAAGCTTTGCTTGCGTTTGTGCGTTTGCGTTGATGCGGTCTGCGTTTGCTGCGCTTTGTGCTGATCTTTGCGGGCCTGGCGGCGACCTACTCTCCCGTGTCTTGAGACAAAGTACCATTGGCGCTGAGGCGTTTGACGGCCGAGTTCGGGATGGGATCGGGTCTTGTCGCCTCGCCGAAGGCCACCAGGCCGGCGAAGATCAGTGTCAGACTACGGATGACGCATGACAGATGACGGAGGAGTCGATCGACTCAACCGTCGGCCGTCGTATGACGTCCGCGTCTGATCGAAGCAAAACTGGTCTTGTCTGTTTCGGATCGCAAGACAGATGGCGCAAGACCGAGAACGGAAGAGCCAAGTCTTCCGTACCGCGTTCTCCGTCATCCGTTTTCTGATTCCGAGCACAATCAAGCCGAACGGGCGATTAGTACCGGTAAGCTCAACGCGTCGCCGCGCTTACACATCCGGCCTATCGACGTGGTCGTCTTCCACGGCCCTTCAGGGAGACCTGGTTTTGAGGCTGGTTTCCCGCTTAGATGCCTTCAGCGGTTATCCATTCCGTACATAGCTACCCTGCACCGCGGCTGGCGCCACGACAGGTCCACCAGAGGTACGTTCACCCCGGTCCTCTCGTACTAGGGGCAAATCCTCTCAAGTCTCCAACACCCACGGCAGATAGGGACCAAACTGTCTCACGACGTTTTGAACCCAGCTCACGTACCACTTTAATCGGCGAACAGCCGAACCCTTGGGACCTTCTCCAGCCCCAGGATGTGATGAGCCGACATCGAGGTGCCAAACACTCCCGTCGATATGGACTCTTGGGGAGTATCAGCCTGTTATCCCCGGCGTACCTTTTATCCGTTGAGCGATGGCCCACCCACGCGGGACCACCGGATCACTATGACCGACTTTCGTCTCTGCTCGACTTGTTTGTCTCGCAGTCAGGCTGGCTTATGCCATTGCACTCGACGAACGATTTCCGACCGTTCTGAGCCAACCATTGCGCGCCTCCGTTACTCTTTGGGAGGCGACCGCCCCAGTCAAACTACCCGCCATGCGTTGTCCCGGACCCCGATAAGGGGCCGCGGTTAGACGTCCATCAAGCCAAGGGTGGTATTTCAAGGTCGGCTCCACCAGAGCTGGCGCCCCGGCTTCAAAGCCTACCACCTATCCTACACATGGCTTAACGAACGCCAACGCAAAGTTATAGTAAAGGTGCACGGGGTCTTTCCGTCTGACCGCAGGTACCCCGCATCTTCACGGGGACTTCAATTTCACTGAGCTGACGTTGGAGACAGCGGGGAAGTCATTACGCCATTCGTGCAGGTCGGAACTTACCCGACAAGGAATTTCGCTACCTTAGGACCGTTATAGTTACGGCCGCCGTTTACCGGGGCTTCAATTCAAGGCTTGCACCTCTCCTTTTAACCTTCCGGCACCGGGCAGGCGTCAGACCCTATACGTCATCTTATCGATTTCGCAGAGCCCTGTGTTTTTGTTAAACAGTTGCCACCCCCTGGTCTGTGCCCCTCCGACCCGCTTGCGCGAGCCGAAGGCCTCCTTATCCCGAAGTTACGGAGGCAAATTGCCGAGTTCCTTCAACGTCATTCTCTCAAGCGCCTTGGTATGCTCTACCTGTCCACCTGTGTCGGTTTCGGGTACGGTCTGATGCAGGGAGCTATTTCCTGGAACAGGTTCGCCGCCAAGGAAATCCAGTAATCCCCGACGACTTATCCTCATCCGTCACTTTCCTCTGGCCCACGAATATTAACGTGGTTCCCATCGACTACGCCTTTCGGCCTCGCCTTAGGGACCGGCTAACCCTGCGAAGATTAACTTTACGCAGGAACCCTTGGACTTTCGGCGACACTGTCTTTCACAGTGTTTGTCGTTACTCATGTCAGCATTCGCACTTCCGATATCTCCAGGACGCCTCACGGCTATCCCTTCATGGAACACGGAACGCTCCGCTACCGCGCGATTGCTCGCGCCCAAAGCTTCGGCTCGTGGCTTGAGCCCCGTTACATCTTCGGCGCAGAAACCCTTGATTAGACCAGTGAGCTGTTACGCTTTCTTTAAAGGATGGCTGCTTCTAAGCCAACCTCCTGGTTGTTTTGGGATTTCCACATCCTTTCCCACTTAGCCACGAATTGGGGGCCTTAGCTGTTGGTCTGGGTTGTTTCCCTCTCCACAATGGACGTTAGCACCCACTGTGTGGCTCCCGAGAATGACTTCCAGGTATTCGGAGTTTGGTTAGATTTGGTAGGGTTTTAGCCCCCCTAGTCCATCCAGTGCTCTACCCCCTGGAGCCTCATCTCGAGGCTATACCTAAATATATTTCGCGGAGAACCAGCTATTTCCGAGTTTGGTTGGCCTTTCACCCCTAATCACAAGTCATCCGAGCCTTTTTCAACAGGCACCGGTTCGGTCCTCCAGTAGGTGTTACCCTACCTTCAACCTGCTCATGACTAGATCACTCGGTTTCGGGTCTAAAGCAACGAACTGAAACGCCCTGTTCAGACTCGCTTTCGCTGCGCCTACGCCTACCGGCTTAAGCTTGCTCGTTACTTTAAGTCGCTGACCCATAATACAAAAGGTACGCCGTCACCCGGATCTTGCGATCCCGGGCTCCGACTGTTTGTAGGTATCCGGTTTCAGGTGCTGTTTCACTCCCCTCGTTGGGGTGCTTTTCACCTTTCCCTCACGGTACTTGTTCGCTATCGGTCGCTGAGGAGTACTTAGGCTTGGAGGGTGGTCCCCCCGTGTTCAGGCAGGATTTCACGTGTCCCGCCCTACTCGAATCTCTCATGGCTTTCGCTTCATACGGGGCTGTCACCCGCTACGGCCCGGCTTTCCAGCCGGTTCTGATAAAAAACCACAAAAGCATTGGCCTGATCCGCGTTCGCTCGCCACTACTAACGGAGTCTCGTTGATGTCCTTTCCTCCGGGTACTTAGATGTTTCAGTTCCCCGGGTTCGCTCTTATTCCCCTATGGATTCAGAGAATAAGTAATTCCAAAAGCAACCAGTTACCAATGATCAGCAGCCAGAGTTTCCTCCGATCACTGTTCACTGATAACTGATCACTGGAATTGGGTTGCCCCATTCGGAAATTCCCGGATCAAAGCCTGTTCGCGGCTCCCCGAGACTTATCGCAGCGTACCACGTCCTTCATCGCCTCTCAGCGCCAAGGCATCCGCCAGATACCCTTTAGGCACTTGATTGTGCTCGAAATCAGAAAACGGACGGCTTCATCTCACCCTGGCGGGCGAACACAAGCCAAGAGACCCGCCTCGGCAGACGAGCCTCAATCACGCTTTCCGATCCGAAAAGACCAGTTTTGCTTCAAACACATCCGGGATCCCGCGGTCAGGCGGGGATCACGACTGGTATGCTATCGAGCGACTGCCCGCGAACGAACGACGATCCCGAAACCGGGCCTTGCGGCCCCGCCCAAAATCGCGCCTTTCGCAGCTTCGTCGCCGAAACCGGATGCGCTTCCTCTTCACGATGTCATTGAACGAGAGACCGCCTCCGCAACCCGGCCGGACATCCGTCCGCCCGGCCGCTCTCGCCGCCTCTCCTTCGAAGATCGCTCCCGCCGCCGGGCCCTACGGCCCTCGCGGCGCAACCGCGATCTTCAAACTCTTATTTTTCATCGGAAGCGCCGCTCTTGCGAGCCGCCTCTCAACCGGACCTGCCCCGGCCGTTTCGCCCCAGTGGAGCCACCTGGTGGAGCCAGACGGGATCGAACCGACGACCTCATGCTTGCAAAGCACGCGCTCTCCCAACTGAGCTATGGCCCCCTGGAAAGACGGTCGGGCTTAGGCGCCAGGCACTAGGGTCGGCCAAGGCTGAAAACACCTTACTGCCTAAGCCCTGCTGCCTACTGCCTAACCTGGTGGGCCTGGGAGGACTTGAACCTCCGACCTCACGCTTATCAAGCGCGCGCTCTAACCAACTGAGCTACAAGCCCGTAACGGAGGACGGAGAACGGAGAACAGAAAACGGAAACGCTTCCGTTTTCCGTATTTCGTGCTCCGTATTCCGATAGAAAGAGAGACGAAGACGGCGGGTCCCGCCAATGCGGCTCGACAAAGCCGCTGATTTTCCGATGGATGACAGGACATAGCGACATCAACGAACTTCAGGCCGGAAGCCATCCGTTCTCCGTATTCTGTCCTCTGTCGTCCGATCCAGAAAGGAGGTGATCCAGCCGCAGGTTCCCCTACGGCTACCTTGTTACGACTTCACCCCAGTCGCTGACCCTACCGTGGTCGTCCGCCTCCTTGCGGTTAGCAGAACGCCTTCGGGTAAAGCCAACTCCCATGGTGTGACGGGCGGTGTGTACAAGGCCCGGGAACGTATTCACCGCGGCGTGCTGATCCGCGATTACTAGCGATTCCAACTTCATGCACTCGAGTTGCAGAGTGCAATCCGAACTGAGACGGCTTTTGGAGATTTGCTAGGGCTCGCGCCATTGCATCCCTCTGTCACCGCCATTGTAGCACGTGTGTAGCCCAGCCTGTAAGGGCCATGAGGACTTGACGTCATCCCCACCTTCCTCCGGCTTATCACCGGCAGTCCCTCTAGAGTGCCCAACTGAATGATGGCAACTAAAGGCGAGGGTTGCGCTCGTTGCGGGACTTAACCCAACATCTCACGACACGAGCTGACGACAGCCATGCAGCACCTGTGTTCCCGGCTCCGAAGAGAAGATCGCATCTCTGCAATCCGTCCAGGACATGTCAAAAGCTGGTAAGGTTCTGCGCGTTGCTTCGAATTAAACCACATGCTCCACCGCTTGTGCGGGCCCCCGTCAATTCCTTTGAGTTTTAATCTTGCGACCGTACTCCCCAGGCGGGATGCTTAAAGCGTTAGCTGCGCCACTGAAGAGCAAGCTCCCCAACGGCTAGCATCCATCGTTTACAGCGTGGACTACCAGGGTATCTAATCCTGTTTGCTCCCCACGCTTTCGCGTCTCAGCGTCAGTTCCGGGCCAGTGAGCCGCCTTCGCCACTGGTGTTCTTGCGAATATCTACGAATTTCACCTCTACACTCGCAGTTCCACTCACCTCTCCCGGACTCAAGATCCCCAGTATCAAAGGCAGTTCCGAGGTTGAGCCTCGGCATTTCACCCCTGACTTAAGGACCCGCCTACACGCGCTTTACGCCCAGTAATTCCGAACAACGCTAGCCCCCTTCGTATTACCGCGGCTGCTGGCACGAAGTTAGCCGGGGCTTCTTCTCGCACTACCGTCATTATCGTCGTGCGCGAAAGAGCTTTACAACCCTAAGGCCTTCATCACTCACGCGGCATGGCTGGATCAGGCTTGCGCCCATTGTCCAATATTCCCCACTGCTGCCTCCCGTAGGAGTTTGGGCCGTGTCTCAGTCCCAATGTGGCTGATCATCCTCTCAGACCAGCTACCGATCGTCGCCTTGGTGCGCCATTACCACACCAACTAGCTAATCGGACGCGGGCCGATCCTCAGGCGATAAATCTTTCTCCTCCAAAATCTCTTCTGAGGGAGATATCCGGTATTAGCTCAAGTTTCCCTGAGTTATTCCGAACCTAAGGGTACGTTCCCACGCGTTACTCACCCGTCTGCCGCTCCCCTTGCGGGGCGCTCGACTTGCATGTGTTAAGCCTGCCGCCAGCGTTCGTTCTGAGCCAGGATCAAACTCTCAAGTTGTAAGAGATCTGATCACTGACCGGTCAACTGGCTGAAGAACCCCCTCGCGGGATGTTCCTCGACCTCTCGGAGCCTTTCAACTCCAGGAGCCTTTCGGCTCCCTCGGAGCCTCTCGGCTCCTTATGACGAGTTCCAAACACTTCCGTCCGAGAATCTAAGCCAGGCCGTCCGTCTCACGACGTTCGCCCCGCCCATCCCCAAACGAAATGGTCGTTTGAAACGTGACCGTCAGCTGTCTCTTCGGACCCTCCGCATCTTCCGATGCAAAGAGCCCCGCAAGGACGCCGCCGTCCACGTCTCTCTTTCTTCCGATGAAATTGTCAAACAGCTTTCGAGGGCCATAACCCTCAGGTCCGCCAGCCCTCCCCGAGCGCCACGCGCCCCGGAAAAACCGACCCGACCCAATCTCCCGGCCCGCGCTCCCCGCCCTCAGGCCACGCCCGAAAGCAAAAAACAGCCGACACCTTCCCGCCCCCTCCTCACAGAGAGGGAGAACAAAGCGTCGATCAAGGCCTTATTCAGCCGACAACCAACCGACCCGCCAACCAGCGGCGTCGCCGTCGGTGAGCCGCATATAGGCGGCCCCAACCCATACTGTCAAACCCTTTTTGAGAAAAATTCACCGACCCGTCACATGCGCGCCCTCGCTGAGGCTGTAACACCTAATATTACAATAGCTTATCAGATCGCCGCCACGCCCCGCGAACCCTTGCAGGGTCAGTGGGGCTCGCAGCGTTACATGCCCATCACGAGCTGACCGCGGATCTCGCCGGGCTTATGGGCCGCCGTATAGATGTTAAAGTACATCATGCCGGCCGCGAGCGCCTTTTGCTGCGCGTTGGTCAGCCTGGCCGAGCCTTTGATCGGGCTGGCGAGATTGCCTCTGACGGGGACCATGATCAGCGCCGTCTTGCCCGCCGGCGCGGCGCCGTGGAAATGGGCCGCGATCGCGCGGCCCGTCAGGCCGGAATAGGTGACCGTCCAGGTCAAGGTCTTGGTCGCGGTGTCGAACTGCGCGGCGACCATGCCGGTCGCCTTGCTGTTGTTGGGCGGGGTTTCCGAGGCGCCGTCGAGCTTAGCGGTATATCTGACTTCGCCGGCGTAAGCGGCCGTCAAGCCGGAGAGAAAAAGGGCTGCGGCGATGGCGGCGCGGCGCGAAAAAAGCTGCATCGGGAGTCTCCTCGGATCAAGCGCGCCCCAACCGACGCGCGGCCAACAGAGATATACGCGTGCGCCCGCCGTGCAATTCCCTCAGTCCAGCCTCACCGCGATTCCCGCCGCCGCCATCCGCTCCTTGGCCTGGCGGATCGTGTATTCGCCGAAATGGAAGATCGAAGCGGCGAGCACGGCGCTCGCATGACCCTGCAGCACGCCTTCCGCCAGATGATCGAGATTGCCGACGCCGCCCGACGCGATCACCGGGATCGGCGTCGCGTCGGCGACGGCGCGGGTGAGCTCCAGGTCGAAGCCCGTGCGCGCCCCGTCGCGATCCATCGAGGTCAGCAGGATCTCGCCGGCGCCGAGCTCGGTCACTTCGCGGGCGTAGGCGACGGCGTCGATGCCGGTCGGCCGCCGTCCGCCATGGGTGAAAATCTCCCAGCGCGGCGGCTCATCCGCCTTCGAGACCCGCTTGGCGTCGATGGCGACGACCACGCATTGGCTGCCGAACTTCTCCGCCGCCGCCCGCACGAACTGACGATCCGCCACCGCCGCGGAATTGATCGACGCCTTGTCGGCGCCGGCCAGCAGCAACTGCCTGATGTCCTCGATCTTGCGCACGCCGCCGCCGACGGTCAGCGGCATGAAGCATACGTCCGCCGTGCGGCTGACGACGTCGAGCAGGATGCCGCGATCCTCATGGCTGGCCGTGATGTCGAGGAAGCACAATTCGTCGGCGCCGGCCTTGTCGTAGGCGATGGCGCATTCAACGGGATCGCCGGCGTCGCGCAGATTGACGAAATTGACGCCCTTGACGACGCGGCCGTCCTTGACGTCGAGACAGGGAATGACGCGGGATTTCAGCATCACGCGGCCGAGTTTGTCTCGGCGGCCTTCGGCTGTTTCAAGAAGCTCCAGACCGATCTAGGCAACCAACCGTTTCGTTTGCCCGGCTCCAGTTCGGTAATCATGAACTGAACCTCGGGAATGGCTTCCCTAATTATATCACTCAATTCACGCACGGTATGACGAACTTGACAATGCACACAGCATTGTCGAAGAACGCAATCCAATTCACAATCGCAGCCATGATTAAGCGATCCGAGAAGTCACGGTTCCACGGGATAGCTTGATTTGCATCGAAAATCAATAGGAAGCTGCGCAAGAGGATGCTCCTCTCATAAATCGTCTGAGGATCGGGTCATCAGAGCGATCAATTTCAATTTGATCTGGCGGGAGTACATAGCCGCCCTTTTTCTCTATCATGGTTAGCTCTCGCTGCCGGATCACGAATTCTTCCGATTGCAACCTGTCGGGAGCCTTGATCGCGAATACCCACGCCAATTCCCAGAGCGGTCAGCATAGGCATCGACCGCCAGGGCGAGGCAGACATACTTCATCGCCACATCGTCCCTGAACAGATAGGTAAGAACCGCGAAAACGATAGACCAGACAAATCCCCAAAGGAACGGGTTCAGGACGTTGCGGACGCGCACGACTTCCGCTCGCGAGACAGCGCTCCTGACGACCTCTTCGAGGATCATTGTGGGCCCGCCCCCTTCAGCAACGCCAGCGCCTCCGCCGCGTCGAGCCGCCCGTCGTAGAGCGCCCGCCCCGAGATCGCCCCGGCGAGCTTGGCGCAATCGGGCGCGAGCAGGCGCTTGACGTCCTCGATCGAGGCGAGCCCGCCCGAGGCGATGACGGGGATCGTCAGCGCCTCCGCCAGGCCACCGTCTGCGGAATGTTGAGCCCCATCAGCACGCCGTCGCGGGCGATGTCGGTGTAGATGATCGCCGCCACGCCGGAATCCTCGAACATGCGGCCGAGATCGAGCGCGGAAACATCCGATTGCAGCGCCCAGCCCTCGACCGCCACGCGGCCGTCGCGCGCGTCGATGCCGACGGCGACGCGGCCCGGATACAGACGCGCCGCCTCGCGCACGAAATCCGGGTCCTTCAGCGCCGCCGTGCCGATGATGACGCGCGAAACCCCCTTCTCCAGCCAGCCCGCCACCGTGCGAAGGTCGCGCACGCCGCCGCCGAGCTGCACCTTCATGCCGGTCGCGGCGAGAATGCGCTCAACCGCCTGCGCATTGACCGGCGCGCCGGCGAAGGCGCCGTCGAGATCGACGACGTGCAGGTAGCCGAACCCCTGAGTCTCGAATTTCTGCGCCTGCGCGGCCGGGTCCGAGTTGAAGACGGTGGCCCGCTCCATGTCGCCGCGCACGAGGCGCACGCATTCGCCGTTCTTCAGATCTATCGCGGGAAACAGGATCACGGGCGCCACTTCAGGAAGTTGCCGATCAGCGCCAGCCCCAGGGCCTGGCTCTTCTCGGGATGGAACTGCGTGCCCGCGACATTGTCGCGCGCCACGATGGCCGTGATCGGGCCGGCGTAATCGGCGGTCGCCACGATGTCGGCGGGCTCGGCCGGATAGAGCTGATAGGAATGCACGAAATAGGCGTGCAGGCCCGGGCTCACGCCGTCGAGCAACGCATGCTCGCGGCGAACTTCCAGCGTATTCCAGCCCATATGGGGAATTTTCAGCGACGGGTCTGACGGGCGGATCACCGCGACGTCGCCGGGAATCCAGTCGAGCCCGGCCACCACCTCATGCTCCAGCCCGCGCGTGGCCAGCAATTGCATTCCCACGCAGATGCCGAGGAAGGGCGCGCCCTGCCGGCGCACCCGCTCGGTCATCGCCTCGACCATGCCCGTCGCGGCGTCGAGCCCGCGCCGGCAATCGGCGAAGGCGCCGACGCCGGGCAGCACGATGCGGTCGGCGCCGAGCACCCATTCCGGATCGGCCGTCACCCGCACGTCCGCCTGAAGCCCCGCCTCGCGCGCGGCGCGCTCGAACGCCTTGTGGGCGGAATGCAGATTGCCGGAACCGTAATCGACAATCGCCACCTTCATCGGCCGGGCTCCGGGAACAGGCCGATCACGTCGGGGGAGGCCGGCGGCGCGCCGCGAAGCGCGGCCGGCGGCGCGGGACGCAGCGCGCGTTCGAGATAGATCTTCTCCGCCTCCAGCGCGCTGCGCGCATAAATCACGTCGACGAGCGCCCGGCCGCGTCGGTCGCGCGCGGCGATGGCCAGCGCCCTGCCCTCAACGCCCAGGTAGAGATGGCCGAGCGCGACCAGCGCGGCCGCCGCGCCGTCGCCGAGCCAGCCGAAGCCGGCAAGAGCGAAGACCGCCGCCGCCAGAATCACGTAGCCGATCAGCGCCGCCCACAGCCCGCGCGCCAGCAGCCACAGCGGGCCGAAGAGCAGCGCGGCCCAGGAAAATCCGGTCCTGGCCGCCCGCGCGCCCTCCGGTCCGGCGACCGCCTCGACCGCGCGAGGCGCATGAATCGCAAACAGCTTCATCTCCACCCGCCGCAGGTTGTGGCGCGAGCGCCGTCAGAGCGCGCCTTTGGTCGACGGCACGCGCGAGGCCTGCCGCGCGTCGATCGCAAGCGCCGCGCCAAGGGAGCGCGCTACGCCCTTGAAGCAGGACTCCGCGATATGGTGGCTGTTGGCGCCGTATAAAGTCTCGATATGCAGCGTCAGGCCGCCGTTGATGGCGAAGGCCTGGAAGAATTCGCGCACCAGCTCGGTGTCGAAGGTCCCGATCTTGGGCGTGGGAAACTCGGTGCGGAACACCAGGAACGGACGCCCGGAGACATCTATGGCGACGCGCGTCAGCGTCTCGTCCATCGGCAGCAGGCAATCGGCGTAGCGGGTCAGCCCGCGCTTGTCGCCGAGCGCCTGTTTGAGCGCCTGGCCGAGCGCGATGCCGACGTCCTCGACGGTGTGGTGATCGTCAATATGCAGATCGCCCCTGGCGCTCACCGTCATGTCGATGAGCGAGTGCCGGGCGAGCTGGTCGAGCATGTGATCGAAGAAGCCGACGCCGGTGGCGACCTTGGCCGCGCCGGAACCGTCGAGATCGACCTCGACGGCGATCTCGGTTTCGTTGGTCTTGCGGGTCACCGCCGCCTTGCGCATGTCAGCCTTCCGCCTCTCGCCCAAAGATTGGGCAGCGATTAGCAAGACTTGGGCCGGAAGGCCAGCCGCTCAGGGCGGCGACGGCCACGGACGCATCGGGGCCGAGCGAATCTCCTCGAACGCCCGCGCCATCGCGAGCACGCCGAGGTCGTTGAAACGCTTGCCCACGATCTGCAACCCGATCGGCAGTCCCTTCGCGTCGAAGCCGCCGTTGATCGACACGGCCGGCTGGCCGGACATGTTGAAGGCGACGGTGAAGCCGATATGCGGGAAGGGATTGAGCGGGTCCTGGCTCGGGCTCGCCCATTCCGCGGGGAAGGCGGTCGTCGGCGCGGTCGGGGTCAGAAGGAAATCGAACGGCGCCGTCGCCTTGACCGCGATCTCCGCGAATTCCTGGATGCGGCTGAAGCCGGAGAACACCGTCTCGCCGGAAAGGCCGCGCGCCGATTCCGCCCAGGCCCGGATGAACGGCAGCACCTTGGCGCGCTTCTCCTCGGGCAGCGCGTCCATGTCCATCATCGAGCGCGTGCGCCAGAACAGGTCGAGGCCGTCGAGCATCTCCTGGCGGAGAAACGGTCCGACCGGCTCGACGATGGCCCCGGCGCCGGCGAAATCGCGCGCCGCGCGCTCGACGCCTTCGCGCACCTCCGGATCGGGCCGCGCGCCGCAGCCGATCTCGGCGACGAGTCCGATCCGCACGCCCTTGAGCCGCGCCGGCGCGACGCTCCAATCGAGTTTCTCGGGCGGCAGGCTCATGTAGTCGCGCGCGTCCGGCAGGGACAGCGTCGCCATCATCAGCGCGGCGTCCGCGACGCTGCGCGTCATCGGGCCGGCGACGCGGCCGATATAGGGCGGGTCGATCGGCACGCGGCCGGCGCTGGGCTTCAGGCCGACGAGCCCGCACCAGCCCGCCGGCAGACGGATCGAGCCTCCGATGTCGGTGCCAAGATGCAGCGGCCCGTAGCCCGCCGCCCCCGCCGCGCCCGCGCCCGCCGAGGAGCCGCCGGGGTTCCTCGACAAGTCCCAGGGGTTGCGGGCGAGCGCGTGAAAGCTCGAAAGCCCCGAGGACAGCATGCCGTAGTCGGGCATGGTCGTCTTGGCGAAAGCGATCGCGCCCGCCTCACGCAGGCGCGCCGCCGGCGGCGCGTCCGAAGTCGCAGGCGTCAGGTCGCTCGCCGCCGTGCCGACCGGCTTCGGCTCGCCCCGCGTGGCGATATTGTCCTTGATCGTGAGGGGCACGCCGTCGAGCGGCCCCTTCGGCTCCCCCTTCGCCCAGCGCGCTGTCGAGGCCTGAGCCTCGGCGAGCGCACGATCGGGCGCGAACAGATAAGTGGCGTGAATATGAGGCTCGTAGGCTTCCACCCGCGCGATCACCTCGCGCATGACTTCGACAGGCGAAAATTCACGGCGGCGATAGCCTTCGACCAGCGCCGCCGCGCTCATCTCATAGAGTTTCAATAGAGCCTCACTTCCACGACATCGCCGAGAGATCGTTGGCGAAGATCGGCGCGTTCTTCCAGAGCCCCTGCAGCTTGGCGTCGGCGACGACGACATTGGGAAGCTGGAACAGGAAGGCGTTGACGCAATCCTCGGCGATCTTCTTCTGCGCCTCGACCAGCGCCGCCTTGTAGGCGGCCAGATCCGGCGCCGCCTCCCATTTCTTGATGATCTCCTGGAACGCCTTGCTGTCGTAGCCATAGTAGTAGTTGGGATTGGCGTAGATGCCGATGTCGAGCGGCTCGACGTGGCTGATGATCGTCAGGTCGAAGTTATGGTTGGTGTAGACGTTCGACAGCCACTGCGCCCATTCGACGTTCTCGATCTTGGCCTGAATGCCGACGTCGGCAAGCTCCGCGGCGACGACCTGGCCGCCCTGGCGCGCGTATTCCGGCGGCGGCAGGGTCAGCGTGACGTTGAGCGGGGTCTTCACCCCGGCCTCCTTCAGGAGTTCCTTCGCCTTGGCGGGATCGTGCGGATACATGCCCGTCAGATCGACGTAGCCGGGATCGTTGGGCGTCAGATGGCTGCCGATCGGCGCGCCGAGGCCGTTGGAGGCGCCGTCGATGATCGCCTTGCGGTCGATCGCATAGGCGATCGCCTGCCTCACCTTCAGATCGTTGAGCGGCGGCTTCTTGTTGTTCATCGCGAGAATCGTCTTGCCCTCGGTGCCGCCGACCATCACCTGGAAACGCGGATCGCTCTTGAACTGGTCGAGCGAAGTGGCGACGATGCGCGGGAAGGCCTCGACGTCGCCCGAGAGCACGGCGGCGGTCTCGGCGGCGGGATCGGAGATGAATTTGAAGGTCGCGTGCTTGATCGCGATCTTTGACGGCTCGCGGTAGCCGTCCCAGGCGTCGAGGGTCAGCGACGCGCCCTTGTTCCAGTTCGCGAGCTTGTACGGCCCGGTGCCGACGGGGTGGTTCGCCTCGTCGGCGGCGCTCTTCTCGTCGATGATGACGGCGGTGTTGTAGCCCAGATGCGTCAGCGCCGCGAAGCTCGGCTCCTTGAAGGTCAGCGTCACCTTGTCCGGGTCGCTGGCGTCAATCGACTGGATCGAGGCGAAGAACGCCTTGTCCTTGTTGGTGGAATCCTTGCCGCCAAAACGCTCGAACGAGAACTTCACGTCCTTCGAGGAAAAGGCTTCGCCGTCCTGAAACTTCACGCCCTTCTTGAGATTGAGAGTGAGGGTCTTCAAATCCTTCGAGAAGGTCCAGGACTCGGCGAGCAGCGGCGTGACCGAGAAATCCTCGTTGATCTTCGTCAGACCCTCGAAGACGTTGTAATGCACGATCTCGCCGATCGCGGCGGCGGGCTTGGTCGTCGGATCGAGGCCCGGCGGCTCCAGCGTCATGCCGATGTTGACGCTGTCCTTGGCGTAAGCGATGGAGACGCCAGCCAGAAGCGCGGCGGCGAGAGCGGCGAGGCGACGCGACATAATTTCCCCCGGGAAGGCTGCGGCTTTGTGACGCCGCCGGCGGGACATTACCACCCCGCCGGGCCGTCCGGTCAAGCGCGCCCCGACCCGAACATGCGATTGCGGCGCATCAGCAGAAAGACGCAAAGCGCCGCAGGGATGCGAGGCGGCTTGCAACCTCACGAATGGCGAACGCGCCCGGTCGGATCAGCCGAGCCGGCGCAGGCCCGCGCGGGCGAGCGCGTTCTGCGGATCGACTTCCATCGCGCGGTTATAGGATTTGACCGCCTTGGCCTTGTTGCCCTGCTTCTCGTAAGCGACGCCGAGATTGGCCCAGCTGTCGCCGTTGCGGTTGTTGACGTTGAGGGCGGCGTTGAAATCCTCGATCGCGGCGTCGTACTTGCCGGTGGCGACCAGACATTGGCCGCGCGCCTCGTAGGGCGCCTCGACGAACGGGTTGCGGTCGATGGCGTTGTTGAAATCGGTGATCGCGCGCACGCAATCGCCCTGGCGCTGATAGATGAGCCCGCGCGCGTGATAGGCCTGCGCATCCTCGGGCCTGAGGCGGATCGCCGAGTTCAGGTCGGCCATCGCGTCGTCGAAATGGCCCTCGGACCGCAGGAGATTGCCTCGCCCGAGATAGGCCGGGGCATAGTTTGGGTTGGCGACGATGGCGCTGTTGAGGTCGGCGAGCGCCAGATCGACCTTCCCGATCTGGCGATAGGCCAAGGCGCGATTCGTGTAGGCCTCGGCGAATTTCGGGTTCAGCTTGATGGCGTGCGAGAAATCGCCGATCGCGTCCTGGTAGCTGCCGTTCCGGGCGTAGGCGATGCCGCGCTGGTTGTAAGCGACGGGATCGGTGGGCCGCCGCGAGATGACGTCGCTGAGCGAGGATATGTTGGCGGAAGCCGTCTGCGGATTGTCCGGATCGCGCTCGGCGACATTGGGCCCGGACATCGGCGACAGCGATTCGCAGGCGCTCAGCCCCAAGCCGATCGCGGCGATCAACGCCAGCCAGACCTTGCGTGTCGGCATTCGGGCTCCCTCCTGACAGCGCCAAGGCCCGCACCGGGCGTCGGCGGTCTCAGCGAGCGACGGATCAGCCGGCGGCGCGCGAGGGACCGGGCGCGACCTTGGCCTTCACTGGCAGCAAGCCCTCGCGCTGGAGCTTCTTGCGCGCGAGCTTGCGAGCCCGGCGCACGGCTTCCGCCTTCTCGCGCGCCCGCTTCTCCGAGGGCTTTTCATAGTGGCCACGCAGCTTCATTTCGCGAAAGATGCCCTCGCGCTGCATCTTCTTCTTCAACGCCTTGAGGGCCTGATCGACATTGTTGTCGCGAACAAGAACTTGCACGGGCTGTCCTGTGTTGCGAGGCAAGGCCTCGGCGATGACGTGAATACAAAAAGGCGACCCCGTCTTGACGGTTCGCCTTCTTGAAGGCGCGCATAACAGAGCGCGACGAAATTGTCCAGAGTCGCGCCGCCCGGGGTCGCGAACCCGTCGAGTTGGGCAAGCCGCGCCGCTCCGCGATGATCTTTGGCGCGCATTTTTGACCGTCGAGACAGGTTTTGCGCGAAAATGGACGAAAGGTTGCAATAATAATTCAGCGCGCCTTTCCCCCAACGCAGGGCAGTGCTACCGTTTTGCAAATATCGGGGCAACGCAGGTTGGCTGTCAGAAGACGGCGTCGTCGGGGGCGCGTGTGCCGAATGTGATTTCGACTACCTGGATAATAGCGGCGCTGGTTATTTTCCTCGCTAAACATCTGGCCGCGGACTTTCTTCTGCAAACCGCGTGGATGGCGAACGGAAAGGAGCAGCCGAGCGGCTGGTTTTTTCCCCTTCTCGCCCATGTTGCGGTGCATGCGGCGTCCACGGCGATCATCTTTGCGATTCTCGCCGCCTACCTCTGGATGACGGCGGTGGATTTCGTCGTCCATTTCGCCATCGACCGCGGCAAGGGCCTGCTCAACCGGTTCTTCGACAACGACCCGACGAAGACCGGCTTCTGGTGGCTGCTGGGCATCGACCAGACCCTGCACCACCTCACGCACCTCGGCTTTGCGGTGCTGATCGCCGTTTTGAAGTCGGGGTGAATATTCGAAGCGATAAACTCTATATTACTTTGTACTATGACCTGTCGTATATAGATGCGCGAAAATCTTGGAACATCGTATAGCCCCCCGGGTTTCCATGAAGTGGCCGCCAACGGAAGGAGCGTACAATGGCCACCCAAGCCAGAAGCCCACGAGCAGCACGTCGACGCGGGCAAGAAGAGCCACGGCGGAACGCACGAGCAGCCCTTGAACGCGGGCAAGCAAGCCACAAGAGCAATTTTGCGAACCGAGAGCAGCGAGGAAGTCACCTCCACGCGGGGCGGAACGCATGAGCAAAATGTGAACGCCGGCAAGCAGAAGACAAGAACATGTGACGACTGGATCCGTTGCAAGCCGGTCAGAGGGCCTGATGGCCCCCTCTTTCGTTTGGCCGCCCGCCTTGCGGGGGGCGGCGGATTTGCGAAATAGCGCGGCTCTCGACTTTTTTCGCTGAAAGACCGCCGTCATGCCCGCCTATCGCTCGCGAACCTCCACTCACGGCCGCAACATGGCCGGCGCCCGTGGCCCGTGGCGCGCCACTGGGTCAAGGAAGGCGACTTCGGCAAGCCGATCATCGCCATCGCCAACTCCTTCACGCAATTCGTGCCGGGTCACGTGCATTTGAAGGATCTCGGCCAACTCGTCGCGCGCGAGATCGAGGCGGCCGGGGGCATCGCCAAGGAGTTCAACACCATCGCCGTCGATGACGGCATCGCCATGGGCCACGGCGGCATGAACTTTTCCCTGCCCTCCCGCGAACTCATCGCCGACGCGTCGAATCCATGGTCATCGCCCATTGCTTCGACGCGCATGATCTGCATCTCCAACTGCGACAAGATCATTCCCGGCATGCTGATGGCCGCGATGCGGCTCAACATTCCCACCATTTTCGTCAGCGGCGGGCCGATGGAGGCCGGCATCGCCATCAAGGCCAAGGGTCAAGTCGGTCGATCTGATCGACGCGATGGTCGCGGCGGCCGACGAGCAATATTCCGCCGCGGAATTGATGGCGCTGGAACGGAGCGCCTGCCCCACCTGCGGCTCCTGCTCCGGAATGTTCACCGCCAACTCCATGAACTGCCTCTGCGAGGCCCTCGGCCTGGCGCTGCCCGGAACGGCACGCTCGTGGCCACCCACGCCGACCGCAAGCACCTCTTCGTCGAGGCCGGCCATCTGATCGTCGATCTCGCCCGCCGCTTCTACGAGAAGAATGACGAGGCCGCGCTGCCGCGCGCGATCGCCAGCTTCGAGTCGTTCGAGAACGCGATGACGCTCGACATGGCCATGGGCGGTCGACCAACACCGTGCTGCATCTGCTCGCCGCCGCGCATGAGGCCGAGATCGACTTCACCATGGCCGACATCGACCGGCTCTCGCGCCGCGTGCCGGTGCTTGCAAGGTCGCGCCCTCGGTCGCCGACGTCCATGTCGAGGACGTGCATCGCGCGGGCGGAATCGACGGCATCCTGGGCGAACTCGACCGCGCGGGCTGCTCAACCGCGACGTGACCATGGTCATTCGGAATCGCTCGAGCACGCGATTTCGCGCCACGACATCAACGCTCGACCAGCACCGCGATGCGCGAATTCTTCGCCGCCGCGCCGGGCGGCGTGCCGACGCAGGTAGCCTTCTGCCAGAGCGCGCGCTTGAGCGGCTCGACGAGGACCGCGAGGACGGCGTCATCCGCGACGCCGGCACGCCTTCTCCAAGGACGGCGGTCTGGCCTGCTCTACGGCAATCTCGCGCCGACGGCTGCCTGGTGAAGACCGCGGGCGTGACGAGAGCAATCCTCAACTTCGGGCCCGGCCATGATCTTCGACGCCCAGGCCTACGAGGGGCTCGGCATTCTCAACGGCGGGGTGGCGGCGGGCGACGTGGTGGTATCCGCTACGAGGGTCCGCGCGGTGGGCCCGGCATGCAGGAAATGCTCTCCCCCCACCACGCGACCTGAAGGGGATGGGCCTCGGCAAGGCCTGTGCCCTCATTACCGACGGCCGCTTCTCCGGCGGCACCT
>CAVZAL010000017.1:0-424373 GCA_963773245.1 uncultured Pseudomonadota bacterium | reverse complement strand
CTCAGGGGACATCTACAGCTCCGTCGTACGCCATGGCTGCGACGGTATCGATCCGCGTGCCTTCCACCCGCTCGTCGGGTGCAAATCGCGGGCAACCGCTACCCAGGCTGGATCCACATCCCCGGCCAAGCCACGCAGCACCAGGTGACTCAAATGGCCAGCTACCGACGTCCGCCTGACATAGTCGCAGATGAGACTCGGGACCGGGAATGCGGGCTGGCGGCGTCGAGTTGACTTGCCGTGCCGGGTTGAGTGCGGAGCTCGGGGGCTACGCATCGCCGCGGCGCATGCGGATCGCGGCCAGTCCCAGCAGCACGGCGGTGTATCCGCAGAACACGCCGAACCCGGTCCACGGAGGCAGGGACGACGCCGGATCCGGGCGGACCATGGTCACCGCCTGGCCGGCCGTGCCGGGCAGGAACTTGCCCACGTCGTCGGACCAGCTGCCGGGCAGGAAGCCGGCCACGATCTGGACCGCGAACAGCAGGCCGAACAGGACCGCGATCCCGCCCGCCGTGCTGCGCAGCAAGGTGCCCAGGGCCAGCCCGAGCAACCCGGCGACGGCCAGGTACAGCGCGCTTCCGATCACCGCGCGGACCACCCCGGGCTGGCCCAAAGACACCGACAGGTGCTGCCGGCCCAGGATCGACTGCCCGGCCAGGAACGCGGCCAGCGCGGCGGGCAGGCTAACCGCCACCGCGGCCGCGGCCAGCGTGGCCGCCTTGCCCCACAGGGCGGGCAGCCGCCGGGGCACCGCCGCCAGCGTGGTCCGGATCAGCCCGGTGGAGTACTCGCTGGTGATCAGCAGCACGCCGAGCACCCCGGCCGCGATCTGCGCCACCTGCACCCCGGCCAGGCTGACCGCCACCGGGTCGAACGAGGCGACCGCGGCCGCCCCGTGCGGCGGCCGCGCCTCCCGCAGCAGGCTGTACAGGATGCCGAACGCGACGACCAGGATCACCGCGGTCAGCAGCGCCCACAGCGCGGACGGCTGGGTGCGCAGCTTGGTCCATTCCGACCTGATCACCCGGACCTGGGTCACCCGCTGCGGCTTGGCATCGGCAGGCAGGGCGGTCATGGCACTCATTTCTCCTCCTCGAAACGGGCGGCTCGGAACTCAACCGCGTCCTTGGTCAGGTCTACGAAGGCGTCTTCCAGCGACGCCTGCTCGGTGGCAGGCTCAGCACGGTGATCCCGGCGGCGGCCCGTTGGACCGCCTCACCCCCCGCGAGCTGCAGGTCCTCAAGCTGATGGCCGAGGGCCACTCCAATACCGCCATCGTCGCCGCCCTCAGGGTCAGCCCGAGCGCAGTGGAGAAGTACGTCACGAACATCTTCGCCAAGCTCGACCTGCCGCCCACCACCACCGACCACCGCCGGGTCCTGGCCGTGCTCAAATACCTCGGCACCTGAAGCGGCCGCACTATTCCGGCCCCGGGCCTGGTTTGCCAGCGTTCTCCACTGACGATCAGGGCCCAGCGGCGAGGTCGTCGGAGCGTCCGGCTTCGAGTCGCGGCCACTGGGCGATGGGGCGTCCGCCCGGCCACGCTGGCACCGGTGGCCAGGCGGGCGAGCCGCCGTTGGTCCGCGTGTTGGTGCATTGTTGTGGCCAGCCGGGGGGCGAGTCCTCCCACGGCTCCTGGCGTCCGTACACGGTGAGGTCCATGAGCGCGTAGCTGTAGTCCATGGCCTCGACGCCGCGGCGTTTGGTCCAGTAGGTCTCGAAGACGCGGTCGCCGTCCCGCAGGTAGCACACCAGGTGGAACAGGCCGATCTGGCGGCCGGCCAGGAGCGCGTCGAGGGAGTCGCGCGCGGAGTACCACGGCATGTCCCAGCCCATGAAGTCGCGGTAGCGGGCGCTCTCGTCGTAGGGCCCCTGGCAGAAGACCGCGTAGGTGATGTCGCGGGAATGCAGGTAGGACAGCTCGCTGACCTGGGTGGTGTACAACGTGCAGCCTTCGCATTGCTCGGCCGCGGGATGGCCGGGCGCCACATGAAGTAGTAGGCGATGAGCTGCCGGCGCCCTTCGAACGCTTCGAGCAGGGTGAGCGGCCCGTGCGGCCCGGTCAGCGCGAGGCTGGCGTCTACCTCGACCATGGGCAGGCGCCGCCGGGCCGCGGCGATCGCGTCCCCTTCCCGGGTGTGCGCCTTCTCCCGGACCCGCAGCCGGTCCAGTTCGGCCTGGAAGGTGGCCCGGTCGACGGCCGCGGGCAGGCTCGGTGCACTGGTCGCGCCGGCCGCGGCCCGCCGGCGTTGCTGATTCATCGGTCATGACGTCTCCTTGGGTGGGAGGGTGCGAGCCTTCGCTTTTCTTTGCTTCTGCGTGCGCCGCTTCGGCGAGCCGTTTGATCGTGCCGAGCCGCCGGTCCCATTGCGCGGCGAGGTCAGCCATGGCCCGGGTGGCCTGGTCGAGACGGCCGGCTTGCTACCTGGTAGAGAACCTCCCGGCCCTGCTTGGCCGGCTGACCAGCCCGGCCTGTTCGAGCACGACCAGATGTTTGGAGACCGCCTGGCGGGAGAAGGACACCCGTCCGGCCAGCCAGCTGGCGCTGACGTCACCGTTGCTGACCAGGAGGTCGAGCACCCGGCGACGAGACGGGTCGGCGATGGCCGACCACAGCTCGTCATCGGCCTGCGCGGTCATCCCGATTGGCGCTTCGCGAGCAACGCGGCGAGGCGGTCCAGGTACTCGGCCCAGCCGTCCCGGTGCTCGCCGGCATAACGTTCTTTCTCCGCGTCGGGCCAGGCGCGCAGCTCGTGGCCGCTTTCGGTTACCCGGAGACGGGTCCGCTCGCGCCCTTGGGCGTCAGCGTGAACTCGACCAGCATCGAGTTGCCGGTCACTGGTTCCTCCCCGCGGGGATGGTTCCAGCGGAATGAGAAGCGGGCCGGCGGATCGACCGTCTCCACGACGACCGGGCCGCCCTGGTCCCCGAACCCCATGAAGCCATGAGCGCCGGGTTCCACGACCAGTTCCACCCGGTCGGCGAACCACTGGCTCATCTGATCAGGCTCGGTGATGGTGCGCCACACCACCTCCGCCGGTGCCTCGATCAGAACCTCCCGCTCAATCACCAGGCCTGCCATCAGTATCCGATCCCTTCGTGAGCGCGCCGGCGGCTATCGCCGGCCGCGGGTGTCGCCACGTGGCGTCGCATGTCGGTCATCGCTCACTCCCACTCGAACTGCAACCAACGGTAGCATGTCAGGAGGATGTGCAACCAATGCTTGCAGTTGGTTCACCTCCCGCCGATTCTTGATGCGCAACGTGTTGTTGCACATCTGGCAAGATGTGCAACTATTGGTTGCACATCGTCGAGCGCATCTACAACACGCCGCGCCGGGGCCTGGGCGAGGCGACGCTGGCGCAGCTTCACGCCGTCGCGCGCCCGGCCTCGTTGTCGCTGAGCCAGACCGCCCGCGGACTGATCGAGACTGACGAGCTGAAGCCGAAGCCGCGTCAGGTGTTGCGCGATCTGCTTGCTGATTTCCATCGCTGGCGCGGACTTCAGTCTTCGCCCGAGGACCTCGCCCGCGTCGTCATTGAGGAAAGCGGCCTCGTGGCGATGTGGAAGGCGGAAAAGTCTCAGGAGGCGGACGGCCGCCTCGACAACTTGAAGGAGCTTGTGCGCGCGATCGGCGAGTTTCCGACGCTCGAAGCGTTTCTGGAGCATGTCGCGCTCGTCACCGAGGTGCAGAGCGAAGACTCCGGGCCGCGCGTCACCCTGATGACGCTGCACGCCGCCAAGGGACTCGAATTCGACGTGGTGTTCCTGCCCGGCTGGGAGGAGGGGTTGTTCCCGAGCCAGCGCGCGCTCGACGACAATGGGCTGGCCGGCCTCGAAGAGGAGCGCCGCCTCGCCTATGTCGGCGTTACCCGCGCGCGGCGGCGCGTGGCGATCTATTTCGCCGCCAACCGGCAGGTGCGCGGCCTCTGGCAATCCTCGCCGCCGTCGCGCTTCGTCGACGAACTGCCGGAGGCGCATGTCGAGGTCGTCGAGCCGGCCGATCCGCCGACCTACACTTACGCCTCGCGCTTCGACGAGGGCGTGTTTTCCGGGCGCCGATACGAGACGCCGGGCTGGAAGCGCGCGCAGGAGCGGGCGCAGGCGCCGGGCTACCAGCGCCCCGCGCCGCCGCGCGTCATCGAGGGCCGGGCGATGGCGCTGACGGCGGAGACTTCGCGCTACCGCCCCGGAGAACGCGTGTTTCACCAGAAATTCGGGCCGGGCCGGATCTCGGCCGTCGACGGGGCCAAACTGACCGTGGACTTCGACAAGGCGGGGCGCAAAATGGTGCTCGACAGTTTCGTCACCCGCGAGTCGTGAACATGCCCATAACGATCTATCCCACGCCCTCGCTGCTGAAAGAGGCCGAGATCGAGCCGTGGCGCAAGATCCCGGTGTCGATCGCCGTCGATCTCGGCCGCGACATCGGCCAGATCGACCCGGCGATAAGGCCTCTGCGCCCGCCCGGTCAGCAGCCGCCGCTTTTCGGCCGCGCCGTGACGGCGCTTTGCGAGCCGCCGGACTTCGGCGCCGTGCTCTGGGCTCTGGAGCAGGTGGGGCCGGGAGACGTTCTCGTGATCGCCGCCAATGGCCTCAGCGAATTTGCGATGATCGGCGAGATCCTGTGCGGGCATCTCAGGCGTCGCGGTGGGGCGGGGGTCGTGTGCGACGGCGCGGTGCGGGACGTGGCGACCTTGGCGGGTTTCGACGATTTCCCGGTGTTCGCGCGCCACATCACGCCGCGCGGACCCACGGGGGCGGAACGCGGGGCGGTCAATTTCGCGGCCGTCGTCGGCGGCGCGCTGGTGACGCCCGGCGACCTCATCCTCGGCGACGACGACGGGCTGATCGCACTGTCGCCCGACAACGTGCGCACGCGCCTCGCCGCCGCCGAGGCGAAGGTCGCCAAAGAGGCCGAGTGGATCGCCGGGCTCACGGCGGGGCGCAGCGTCGCGGAGGTGTTCGGGCTGGAGCCGGGCCGTGGTTAGGAGGCGCTTGTCGCATCGCGACATGGGTTTCCGGATCATGACGACAATCGGCATGGATAAGGCGGCTGCCCGCCGCACGGAGGAAGAGAACGCCTATGAGCGCGGACAACGATCATGACCACGCCTCGGAGCGCTGGAAACATGACGGCGTGAGAGTCATCAAGGGCGACAAGCTGGATGACAACACGCCCCAGACCCCGGGCATGCACCGACAGGCGGCGATCAATCATGCGCGCGTCGGCGCGCAGAAAATCTGGGCGGGCACGGTCAGCATCGCCGCCAACGCCAAGACCGGCGTGCACCACCACGGCGAACTGGAAAGCGTCATCTACGTGGTCAAGGGCCACGCCCGCATGCGCTGGGGCGAAAAGCTGCAATTCGTCGCCGAGGCCTGGCCCGGAGATTTCATCTACGTGCCGCCGTTCGTTCCCCATCAGGAAATCAACGCCGATCCGAGCCAGACGCTCGAATGCGTGCTGGTTCGCTCGGACAACGAAGCGGTGGTGGTCAACATCGCCGACGTGGAGCCCGTGGAGAAGCCGGAAGAGGTTTACTGGGTCGATCCCATCCACAAGGCGCCGTGACGGCGGCGCTTGCCGCAGCGCGACGCGCCTCCCCTCCGTCACGTGATCGCCTGACGTCCTCGACAGACCCGCCGCCTGTCCGTTAGGTTGTCTCATCCCCGTTGGATGACATCCTCGCAATTCGAAGGCGGCGACCATGAACCTCGTCATTCCCGATCTCGCCGGAAAATCCGTGCTCATCACCGGCGCCTCGACCGGCATAGGCGCGGCGCTCGCCCGCGCCTTCGCCGCGCAAGGCGCCAAGGTCGGAGTCAATTATCACGCGAGCGAAGCGCCCGCGAAGGCGCTGGTCGGCGAGATCAAGGACAAGGGCGGCGCGGCGCTGCTGCTCAAGGGCGACGTGACCAATGCGCGCGATTGCGAGGCGATGGCCGAGAGGACGGCGGAGGCCTTCGGCGGAATCGACGGCCTCATCAACAACGCCGGCCTCATGCTGGGCCGCGTCGATTCGCTGAAGGCCACGGACGAACATGTAAGCGCGGTCTTCGATCTCAACGCGCGCTCGGTCATCTCGATGACGCGCGCCGCGCGGCCCTGGCTCGCCAAGGAAGGCGGCTTCGTCATCAACACGACCTCCATCGCCGCCCGCAACGGCGGCGCCAATGGCGCGATGCTGTACGCCGCTGCGAAGGGCTTCGTTTCGACGATCACGCACGGCCACGCCAAGGAGCTGATCGGCGAAAAGATCCGCGTCAACGGCGTCGCGCCGGGCGTCATCACGACGCCGTTCCATGACCGCTACTCGACGCCGGAGGCTCTGGAGGCGATCCGCAAGACCATTCCGGCCGGCCGGCTCGGCGTCGCCGAGGATTGCGTCGGCGCTTATCTGTTTCTCGCCTCCGAGATGCTGTCGAGCTACGTCGTCGGGCAAATTCTCGAGGTGAACGGCGGCCAACTGATGCCCTGACGGTCGCATCCCGGCGCGCGATCCCTTCCGTCGCGCGGAGGCCCCGTCGCGCTTCCGTTGAGACCGGCGCGACGGCATGAAGATCAAGCGCCCGCGCCTGGCGCTGGAGCGCGCGCGCCGAATCCGGAAACCGGCTTGCGCGCGGACGCAGGCTCCGCTATTGCGATCGCGTCCCGGATTGGGGGATAGTTCAACGGTAGAACTGCGAACTCTGACTCCGTCAATCTTGGTTCGAATCCAGGTCCCCCAGCCATTTGATTTCGCTGCGCTTCTCCCTTCGAAAACCCCTGCGCGCCCGGCTCGAATAACGCCGATAGTCCATCGGGCCTCTGGATCGGTCAAAAGCTGTTTTGCGTGAACGGCTTGGATTGATTCGGAGAAGAGGCCCGATGCAGACGGAGCGTAGCGCGAAACCGAGCGGGTTTGCACGCGTCCAAGGACGCCCGGTGGCGGCCGATTTCGACGGCGGCGCGCTGACTTCGGACGCCGGAGGGCTGCCGTTGGCCGCGGCCCGCGCCCGCACGGTCCTGCCGCCGTCTACCTTAATCGCGTTATGCCCGCAGCAAAGCGACGACGATGTCGCGGTAGATCAAAGCGGCGCGACGAAGATCGTCCGCGGGAACATACTCATCGGGCTGATGCGCCACGTCGAGCGAGCCCGGTCCCAGCACGATGCCCACGGCGCCTGCGTTGCTGTAATGCACGAGGTCGCATCCGCCGGTCAGACCGCCGGGCTGCGGAAAGGTCACGCCATGCCGGCGCGAGACGGCGACGGCTTCGCGCACCAGCGGATGATCGACGGCGGTCTCGGTCGGTCCGGCCGCCGTCCGTATCGCCGCCACCTCCGCCTCGACGCCATGGTCCCGCTTGGCGCGCGTCAGCATGGCGTGCAATTCGGCGAGCGCGTCGTCGAGCGTCTCGCCAGGCAGCAGGCGCCGGTCGAGCGTCATTTCGCAGGCCTCCGGCACGACATTGTCGGCGACGCCCCCCGCTATGCGGGTGACCGAGAGGCTGGCGTGGCCGACCAGCGGATGGGTCTGATCCCTCAGCTCGCGGTCGCGCGCATCGAATATCGAAATCAGCCGCCCCGCGGCGACGATGGCGTTCACGCCAAGCTCAGGGCGACCGGAATGCGCAGCCTTGCCGCGAGTGCGAACAACCGGCCGCAGGCAGCCCTTGTGGGCGGCGAAGGCCGCATTGTTGGTGGGCTCGCCGACGACGACGAAATCGGCGCTCGGCTCCTGCTTGACGAGCGCCCGCGTACCGCCGCCGTCGATCTCCTCGTCGGCGACAAAAGCGAGCAGAAGGGTTCCTCGCCAAGCCTCGCGTCCGGCCGCCAGAAGACGCCCGGCCTCGACCATCGCGGTGATCGATCCCTTGGCGTCGCAGGCGCCACGACCGTAGAGCTTGCCGTCGCGCTCCGTCAGGCGAAACGGATCGCTCGTCCAGCCCCCGCCCACCGGCACCGTGTCCATATGCGAATTGAAGGCGAAGCAGGGGCCGGCGCCGTTGTCGAGTTCGACCCAAGACATTCGCCCGCCCTTCGCTGAGCGGCCTTATCTGCGTCGCAAAGCCGATGGCGTCGAGCTCGGCGGCGAGCAGCGCGGCCGACTCGGCCTCGCGACCTGGCGGATTCTGGGTGTCGATGGCCACGAGGCGTTCGAGCAGGCCGGCCAGCCTGCCGAGATCCGGCCCCGTCATGGCGCTTTGCCTCGCGCGGCGACCTCGTAGAAAGTCTCCACCCGCCCCTGACGCGCCGCGTAGATCCGATCGTACAGATCTTGCACAAGCACCTGTCGTCCTCCTTGTTCAGCGCGACGGGTCACGGCCCGACAACGGCAGCATGCCGAGGATCAGGCAGCCCAGAATGAGGCTGCGCCAGCCCTCCGAGGCGTTGATGACAGTAATAAGCGCCGTCATCGTCACGAGCAGCACCGCCCCGGCGATGGTGCCGAGATAGCTGCCTTGTCCGCCGAGTATCGACGTGCCGCCGAGCACCACGGCCGCGATCGAAGACAAGAGATAGGGATCGCCGATGCCGACATAGCCTTGCCCATTCATCGAGAGCAGGAGCAGGCCGGCGAGACCGGAGCACAATCCCGAAATGACATAGGTCGCCAGCGTCAGCCGGCGGATGGGGACGCCGGACAGCCGGCTCACCGTCGGGTTCGTGCCGATGGCGAAGATGAGCGCGCCGCCGCGCGTTCCGTGCAGCCAGAGGAGACAGACCGCCGCCACGGCGAGCCAGATGAGGATGCTCGCCGAGATCGTCAGCACATGCGTATTGCCGATCCACTCGAGCGTCGCATTGCTGACGGAGATCGCGCTGCCGCCGGCGATCAGCACGAGGAGCCCCTGGAGAATCGTCGCCATCGCGAGCGTCATGATCAGCGGCGGAAGGCCGAGATAGCCGATGCCCAGACCGTTGACGGCGCCGATGGCCGCAGCGACGCCAAGCGAAAGCGCGATGGCGCCGAGGCCGGAAACGTCGGCGTCGAACGAGACCATCGGCAATACGAGCGCGGTCACCGTGATGACCGCGCTGACTGCGAGATCGATGCCGCCGCCGATCACCGCAATGGTCTGGCCAACGCCGACGAGGCCGATCACCGCCGCGAGTTCGACGATGTAGCGAAGATGCGGATAGACGCCGAAACCCGGTATCAGGAATGAGGCGGCGATCCAGAGTATCGCGACGACGAGGTAGGCGACCAGCGAGCGAGCATAGGCGATTGCGAAACGCTGCAGGGCGATCGTCATCTCGCTCTCCGCAAGCCGGCGCGGACCGACGGCAGCGCGATCGTCAATACGATGATCAGCCCCTGCAAAATATATTGCGCCACCAGCGGCAGGCGCAGGAAGAACATGACGTTGATCAGTATGCTCATCAGCAGGCTGCCCGCAAGCGCGCCGCGCATCGCGCCCTGGCCGCCGAGGAACCCCACTCCGCCCAGCACCGCGGCGGATATCGCGGCGAGCGTCATCGGCTCGCCGATGAGCGGGTCGCCCGAGCCGGTCTGCGCCGCCATGTAGAGCCCGGCGAAGGCCTGAAGCACGCCGCTCGCGACATAGGCGGACATGCGCGCGGCGACGACATTGACGCCGGAACGGTAGGCGCCTTCGGCGTTGTCGCCGACCGCGATCAGGCCGACGCCGAGCGGCGTCGCCTGAAAGAGTTTCCACAGGACGACCAGCAGGACCAGCAGCGCGGCCGTGGTCGGATGCACGCCGGCCAGGAATTCGGACAGCGACGGGGGCACGAATCCGCCGGGCCGCGGCATGAGGAGCAGCGCCACGCCGCGCAGGACGAAGGAGAACGCGAGCGTCACGATGATTGCGGGATATCGGCCGATCGCGACGAACGCGCCCACGGCGACGCCGACGATCCCGCCGAGCGCGAGAGTCGCCAGCACGCCGCCGAAAACGCCGAGCGGCCCCTGCATTGTGGAAGCCGCCACCACCGAGCCGAGGCTCACCATGGGGCCGACCGACAGGTCGATGCCGCCCGTCAGCATGACCATGGTTTCCGCGGCGGCGACGAGCGCCGTCGGGAACCAGCCCTGGACGAATTTCGACGCCGCGCCGATCGCAAGGATGCCAGGAAACAGGATCGCATAAAGAACGGCGAAAAGCGCAAGGATGAGGAACAGCCCGCCCAGGCCGTCATTGCGGCGCCATTGAATGCGCCCGTAGAGCCGCGCGCCGCCGGCCATCAGGCCGCCTCATCGGGACGCGCCTTGCGCAACCCCATGGCGGCGGCGACAATCGCCTCCTCCGTCGCCTCGCCGTGCCGCAATGTCGCGACGACCCGGCCTTTATGGAACACCATCACGCGCTCGCAGAGATGGACGAGTTCGGGCGTGTCGGTGCTGAGCAGGACGACAGCCTTGCCTTCCGCCGCCATTTCCTGAAGCGCGACATAGATCTCACGTTTGGTTTCTACGTCCACCCCTCGCGTCGGGTCGTTCAGCAGCAGCACCGACGGTTCGAGCGGCAGCCACTTCGACAAGGCGACCTTCTGCTGGTTGCCGCCGGACAAAGCCTGCGCCGGACGCCGCCGGTCCCCCTTCACGTTGAGCCGCCGGGCCAGACGCTCGGTGATCGAGATTTCCTGCGCCCGGCGTCGACGCTCGCGCGCTGTGGCGCGCAAACAGCGGCAGCAACAGGTTGAAGTCGATCGAATGGGGCAGCAGCAGCCCCTCCTTGCGTCGATCCGCGGGAACATAGGCGACGCCCGCGGCCGTCGCCTCGGCGACTTTCGTGAAAGGCGAATGGCGCGCCTGACGGCCCTCGGTCGACACGCGGAATTGGTCGGCGGCGGCGGGCGTGGCGCCGCAGAGGCCCATGATGAAATCTTCCTGTCCGTGCCCGACCAGCCCGCCAATTCCGAGGATCTCGCCGCGACGCAACTCGAAATCGACGTCGTGCGCCGCGGCGGTGCGGAATCTCCTGGCCTGCAGGATAACCTCGTCGGACGCATGCGAGACATGGGGCGGAAACAGGTTCTGCGGATCGCGACCAACCATCAGCCGCACGAGGCCGTCGGGATCGAGACCGGCCAGCGGACGATCCGCGCTGACGGAGCCGTCCTTCAGGACCGTCACGTGATCGCAGAAGTCGAGGATCTCATTGAGCCGGTGCGAAATGTAGAGGATGGCGACGCCCTCGTCGCGAAGATCGCGAATGAGCTTCATCAGCATCGCCACATCCGGGGCGGCGAGCGACGAGGTCGGCTCGTCCAGGATGAGCACGCGCGGTTTGATGAACAAAGCCTTGGCGATCTCGACGATCTGCCGTCGGCCGAGCGGCAGCTGGCCGACCGGAGTGTCCAGGGACTCCTCAAGCCCGAGCTTGGCGCCGATGGCCTCAACGGAAGCCGCCAGACGGTCAAAGTCGATCAGCCCGCCGCGGCGATCGTAGGAGCCAAGGCCGATGTTCTCGGCGATGGAGAGATGAGCGGCGAGACTCAGCTCCTGCTGCACGACGGCCACGCCCCGGCGATGGGCTTCACGCAGGGTTGAGCGCCGCGACCGGCTGGCCGCCGATGACGATCTCGCCGCTGTCGGGCGCCAGCGCGCCCGACAGCAGATTGATCAGCGTGCTCTTGCCCGCGCCGTTCTCGCCGAGCAGGGCGTGAATACGTCCCGCGACGAGCTCGATGGAGACGTCGCGGAGCACGGGATTGCCGAAGAAGGCCTTGAAGACATTGCGCGCGCCGAGCACCGGCTGCGGCGCGCCCCTCTCCGGCATTGCGCCGCTATCGACCACGACTCCGACGCTATTTCTTCTGGCTCTTGGCGATATACTCGTCGAACAGCTTCGTGTTGTAGGGCGAGTAGATGTAGCCGTCGGCGGCGAAGTCCTTGGCCCGCGCCAGATAACTGTCGAGATTACTCTCGTCGATGATCGGCAGCGGCACGTTGATATAGGCCGGGATGTCCTTGCCCTGCAGCGCCTCCACCGAGGCGTAGACAGCGAGCGCGGCGAGCCAGTTCGGCTGTTGCGTTCCCCAGGCGGTCAGCTTCTTGGCCTTCCACATCTCGAGAAACGGCCGATAGTTCTCCCCTGTCATGGGCACGAGCTTGCGGCCCTGCTTTTCGAACGCGGTTACGGCGCCCGCGCTGAGCGCGCCGCCCTGGCTCCAGATGCCGTCGATTTGCGGATGGCTGAACAGAAGGTTGGTGACGGCCTCCTGCGCGGGGGCGGCGTTATACGCCGTGTTCGTCTCCGCGAGAATCTTGATGCCCGGATTGGCCTTGAACACCGGCTCCGCCCCTTTTCGGCGGTCGTCGCTGACGGAGACGCCGGCAGGCCCGTTGAGGACAAGGATGTTGCCCTTGCCGTTCAGCTGTTTGACCAGCCATTCGGCCGCGAGCTTGCCCCACTCGTTCTGGTCGGTGTCGATCTTGGTGGTCAGGTCTTTGGTGTCGACGAGGCTGTCGAAGTTCGCCACCACGATCCCCTTGGAGCAGGCGTCGGCGATCACGCGGTCGAGCGCGGTGGCGGAGCCCGCATCGACGATGATCGCGTCGAGCTTGGCGTCGATCATCGACTGGATCTGCTGGATTTGCGTGTTGGCGTTGCCCTGGGCGTCGGTGATCGTCAGGCTTGCGACGAGCCCCTTCTTCTTGAGCTCATTCGCCATGTCTTCGATCGTGGCGGTCGTCTCCTTCATCCACGTCGGGATCGAATAGATATTGGCCCAGCCGAGCTTGAAAGGCGGCTTGTGCTCGCCCTTCACGCAGTTTGCGGCGGCAAAGGCCGGCGCCGCGGTCGCAACAAGCGCCGCCGCGGCGAAAGCGATCCGCACAAAATTCTTCGTGTTCATTCCACGCCCTCCCTTCACCCATGGCGCGCGCGAAACCCCTCCGCCCGCATTTTCGCGATATCGGATTTGGGGGATTTCCCGCCGGAGTTTCTCCTGCTCGCCGGTGCAAGCATGTTAACGACCGCCAGATTGCTGTGTCAAGGCGACTGCGATCATATATAGCTGGAGGATATCTGGTGTGCGGCGGCGTAGCGCGGCCTGCAAGGGAGCTAGGGGAGAGATGATCGACGTTGGCGACGTGGAGGCCGCCGCGAAGCGGATTGCGGGCCATATCCGGCGCACGCCTCTTGTGCGCGCAGATCAATGCGCCGATCCCGCGACCGACGCCGAATTGTGGTTGAAGCTCGAATGCCTGCAACCCACGGGGTCGTTCAAGGCGCGGGGGGCGATCAACAAGCTGATGACCACGCCGCCTGAGCAGCTCGCCAACGGGATTGTCACCGCCTCGGGCGGAAACCACGGCCTCGCCGTCGCGCGCGCGGCGCGTCTCGCCGGCGCGCCCGCCACCGTTTTCGCGCCGACGACGGTCAGCGCCGAAAAGGTCGAGAAGATGCGCAAATGGCGCGCCGAGGTCCGCGTGGGCGGCGCGCTGTGGGATGAATCGAATCGCGACGCTCTGGCCTACGCCGAGCGTACGGGCGCCATCTATTTCCATCCCTTCGCCGATGCGGCGGTCGTGGCCGGCCAGGGCACGATTGGCCTCGAGATCATCGAGCAGGCGCCCGCCGTCGACATGATCCTCGTCGCGATCGGCGGCGGCGGCCTGATCGCGGGGCTGGCGACGGCGGTCAAAGCCAGAAAGCCCGATGTGCGCATCGTCGGCATCGAGCCTGTAGGCTCGCCGACGTTGCAGGCTTCGGTCGCCGCCGGGCAAGTGGTGCGCCTGGCCGAGGTGACGACGCGCGTCGCGACCATGGCCTGCGGCAGGACCGAACAGGCGAACTTCGACATCGTGCGGCGGACCGTCGACGACATTGTTCTCGTCGAGGATGCGGATATGCTGGACGCGGCGCGCTGGCTTTGGTTCGAGTTCGGCATCGCCGCCGATCTCAGCGGGGCCGCGGCGGTCGCCGCGCTGCGCACCGGGCGGGTGCGGCCAAGGCCCGGCGAGCGCGTGTGCGGACTGGTGTGCGGCGCAGGCTCGGAAGGCGTGACGAGCGCCGCCTGAACCCGGGAGGTCGCCAGATGGCGGGTCTTTATCGCGGACCGATCGTGGATTCGCACATCCATCTCTGGGATCTCGGCATGGATCGTCATCCGTGGCTGCGGCCCTCGGGCGATGCGGCTTCCGCGCTCGGCGATCTCGCGCCGATCCGCAAGACCTATCTCGTAGACGACTACCGGCGCGACGCGGCGAACCAGAATGTCGTCGCCGCTGTGCATGTGGAGGCCGGCTGGGACCGCTCCGCGGATCCGCTCGAGGAAATCGGCTGGCTGGAGGGGCTCGAAAAGTCGTCCGGCGTCGCCGTCCGCTATGTCGGTTTCGCCGATCTGGCGGCGCCGGACGCGGCGGCCGCGCTCGACCGCCTGGCGCAAGTGCGCCGCTGCGTCGGCGTCCGGCAGATGCTGAGCTGGAGTCCAACCGAGCCGGCCCGCAATTTTGCGCCGCGTCCGCACATCGCCGAAGAGCCGGAGTTTCGCCGCGGAGTGGCGCTGCTCGCCCGCCATCGCCAGATCCTGGAGCTGATGATCTATCCCTATCAGGCGGCGGAGGTCGCGAAACTCGCAAGGGACTTCCCCGACCAGCTCTTTATCGTCAACCATTGCGGCAGCCCGATCGAGCGCGATTCCGAGGGAATGGCGCGCTGGAGAGAAGGGCTTCGGCGGCTCGGCGCCTTGCCGAACGTCACGATCAAAATATCGGCGCTGACCGCCTACGACCCGCTCCCGACGCCCGCCAGCCTCAGCGGCGTCCTGCTGCACTGCCTCGATTGCTTCGGCGTCGAGCGTTCGATGTTCGGCAGCGACTTTCCGGTCGGCCGCCTGTGGACGACGTTTGACGCGATCTTCGACGGATTCAAGGCCATCGTGCGCGACCTCACGGAAGCAGAACAGGCTCAGCTCTTCCACGACAATGCGCGGCGAATCTACCGCCTCGAATCGGACGAATCCAGCCAGGCGTGAGGCGCCGGCCGAGCCCCGCCAGCGCCCCGAAAGGGCGTTCAGGCCGGGATAGAAGTCTCGCGACCCAGACGCAGGGATTGCATCGCCGCGTCGGCGAGCTTCAGTCCTTCTATCGCTTCCGCCAGACCGAGCGCGGGCGCGCGCGAGCGATTGGCGACGAGGCCGAGAAAATGATCCTGCTCGTTCCGCAACGGATCGTCCGCGGCGTCCGCGGGACGTTCCGTCTTTCGCCCCTCGGAATACACGCGCAGGACCTCGCCGACGACCAACTCGGCGCTTCCGCGAGTCCCAACCACCTCCAGCCGGTCGGCGGGCGCGTCCGCGCCCGGAAACGTCCAGGCCGTTCGCAATTCGCAAGTCACCCCCGTCGCCGTCGTCGCCGAAATAGCCGTCATCGACCGAAAGCCGGGGCCGCCGGTACGGCGGGCCTGAACCGAACGGAAGCTCGAACCCGTGACCCATTGCGCGAGGTCGATGTCATGGATCAGCGTCATCAGGATCGGGTCGGCGTCGGGATAGCGGATAGCATGACTGTCGTCGCGGTAACGGCGCGAGTTGACGTAAATGACCTCGCCGATGCGGCCCGCGCGGACGATGTCGACGAGCCTTCGATGATCTCCACAGAAGCGCAGCACATGGCCGGGGAGAACGAAGCCGCGAGCGCCCTGCGTCGCGGCGAGCAGTCGGGCCGCCGCCGCCGCCGTCGGCGCGACGGGCTTTTCCAGCAGCACGCAGAGGTTCGCGTCGAGCGCGCGCATGCAAATATCGACGTGCGAATCCGCCGGCGTGGCGACAATGACCGCATCGGCCGGCGTCTCCTCGATCATGCGCAGGGGATCGGCGCCGCCATTCGCGATGCCGTAGCGCGAACGAACCATGGCGAGGGTCTCGGCGTTGGCGTCGGCGACGCCGACCACCTCCGCCCCGGAGCGGCCGACGAGCCTCGCCAGATGCTCGCGCCCGAATAGACCGGCGCCCGCGACCAGCACCCGAACCGGCGCAGCGTGACTCGAGTCGTTCCCAGGCGAACTCATGCCGACTCCGGTGTGAGGAAGGAAGCAAGGCTTCCGCCGGGACTGTCGAGTTTGCATGTTGCCTCGACAATGCGCACGATGGCAATATGCCCTCGACAAGGGAGGCCGCCGCAATGATTTTCGAGATCTGTGTGGATTCGGCGGCCGCCGTTCGAGCCGCCAGGGAAGCGGGGGCCAACCGGGTCGAGCTCTGCGCCGCCTTGCTTGAGGGAGGCCTCACGCCGAGCCGCGGCATGATCCGTCAGGCGCGAAAGGTCGACGGCGTCGGACTGCATGTGATGATCCGGCCGCGCGGCGGCGATTTCCTGTTCGACGACGACGAAATGGCGGTCATGTGCTCGGATGTCGAGACCGCCAAACAGGAGGGCGCCGACGGGGTCGTGATCGGCCTGCTCACTCGCGAGGGAGAGATTGACGCCGCCCGCTCACGGAAGTTGATTGAGCTCGCGCGGCCGCTATCGGTCACGTTTCACCGCGCCTTCGACATGGCGCGCGAGCCCCTGGCGGCGCTCGAGACGCTCATCGGGCTCGGCGTCGACAGAGTGCTCACCTCCGGCCAGGAGGCGACGGTTCTCGAAGGCTTGCCGCTGATCGTCGAGCTGGTTCGTCGCGCCGGCAGCCGCATCGTCGTCATGCCCGGCGGCGGAATCACGTCGCGCAACGTGGAGCGCATCGTCGCCGCGGCCAAGCCCAGTGAAATCCATTTCGCCTGTCTCGATTCCGTGGAAAGCGCCGATGCAGTTTCGCCGCGAGCATGTTTTCATGGGCGGGGAACTCAGGCCTCCGGAGTTCGCTCGTCTCGACGACCTCGGCGCCATCCATCCGCGCGGTCATGGCGAAGGCGGCGGGCTGAAACCTGGGCCGCGAGGGGTCCGCATCCGTCACCACAATGTATAGCCGCCGTCGATCACGAATGCGGCGCCGGTCACGTAGCTTGAAGCAGGCGACGCCAGATAGACGGCGAGCGGGCCGATTTCCTCGGGATCGCCGGCGCGGCCCATGGGAATCGCGCTGACGAACGTCTCGATCACGTCGGGATTTTTCTTCGCCCAGGCCTGGTTCGGCTCGGTCATGAACAGTCCCGGGCAGATCGCATTCACGGTGACTCCGCGCGGCGGCCCAGTCGGCGGCCGTCGCGCGGGTGAAATGGATCACCGCCGCCTTGACGTCTCATAGTGGCGCCCGCCGATGCCCCGGTTGGCGATCATGCCGCTGATCGAAGCGATATTGATGACCCGGCCCTGGCCGCGCGCCAGCATCGCGCCGCCGATCATCTTCGTGCAGATGAAGCAATGCGTGAGATTGAGATCGATGAAGCGCCGCCACGTCGCGAGTTCGCTGTTCTCGATCGGCAACGTCGACATTGCGTCCGCCGACATTGTTGACGAGAATGTCGATCGGCGCTTCTTCCGCGAGCACGCGCCTGCACAGGTCCTCGCATGCGCCGGCTGCGCGATGTCGGCGGCGAAGGTCCAGGCCTTGCGCCCGCGCTCCCGCACCTCGTCGGCGGTCTTGGCCAGGGCCTCCGGGTCGCGCGCGACGAGGACGACGTCGGCGCCGGCCTCCGCGCCGGCCAGCGCAATGACGCGCCCGAAGCCGCGGCTGCCGCCTGTCACCAGAAGGCGCTTGCCGTCGAGCCGGAAGCGATCGAGCACATTCATGCAGAATCTCCCAGTCGCTTCTTGCGCGACAATGATATTGCCTGATAGTTTGACCGCGCAAGCGCCGAAATCCGGCGAAGAAGCCGTTCGACCTTGCACTTCATAGGCGCCGAACGAGTGAGCCGCGGCGCTGCTGGAGGCCTGTCGATCGACGCGTCGGACCGACGAAACGTTCGGTCGTCGTTTGGAGCGAGGTCGCAAGAGCCGAGCCAGGGGAGGTCACAAATGTCTGGACGCAAGGAACAAGAATACATCTTGCAGGAAGCGGCGCGCCGGGAGCTTGCCTCGCGGCCGCATCGACAGGCGCGAATTCATGACGCGCAGCCTGGTCGCGGGCCTGGGGCTTGCCGGCGTCGGCGCGGTGGCGAAGTCGGGCATTGGGCCGGCCTTCGCGGCGGACCGTCCTCTGACGCCGACCTTCTACCAGTGGATCCAGGACCTTCATCCCGGCATCCCGGCGGTGAACGCCAATTCCCCGGGATCAACTATCAGATCGCGCCGGTCGAAGGCTTCGGCATCGAGCGCTTCGTCGCCGAGGCCAAGAACAAGCAGAGCTCCTGGGACGTCTACGTCGGGCAGACGCCGTTCGTCGAAATGTCGGCGTTCATCAAGGCCGGCGTCATCGAGCCCTGGGACAACTACATCCCGAAGGACGTCATCGATGACATCATTCCGTCGATCCGCGAGGAATGCACGGTCGACGGCAAGCTCTACAGCTGGCCGTTCCTGCTCGACGTGATCGGATCGGGCTGGCACTCGGGCATCACCGGCAAGGCCGGCCTGCCCGACGCGGCGCCCGCGACCTGGGACGACTTCCTGGACGGCGCAAAGAAGATCGTCGACTCCAAGGCCGCGCCGTGGGGCGCCACGTTCGACTCGCACGGCTGGCGCTCGCTGGCGCCGATCACGCACAGCATGAGCACGAACGTCTATACGCTCGGAAGGCCTGTTCGACTTCACCAGCGAGCCCGCGATCGAGGCGCTGAAGCTGATGAAGACAGATCATGGCCTACGTCGAATCCCGACATCCTGCTCGAAGGCGCGTCGGACGCCGGCGTCAACGGCACGCCCGACGAGGTCGCCTTCGCGGCCGCAGCGCGTCGGCCTCTATTTCAAGTACTTCAACGCGCCGCTGCGCATGGCGGCGAGCTGGGACGATCCCAAGCTGCTGCATCTCGGCCCGCTGCCGAAGTTCAAGAACGGCGAAGGCTCGACGGTGTTCTGGACGACGGGCTGCGCGCTGTTCAAGTACGGCCAGAACAAGGAGAAGGCCGCCGAATACATCAAGGCGCTGACCTACGATCCGCAGATCTGGAAGGATTCGATCGTCGGCACGCCAGAGCGGCCATCCCGGCCAATTGCCGCCCTACAAGTCGATCTACGCGGACTGGGACGCCAACAAGCCGGACTGGATGCCGCCCTTCGTCGGCCTGGTGCGCGGCCAGCTCGACAAGGCCAAGGCGATCAACAACAACCTGTTCGGCTTACAGCAGTTCGTCATCGGCAAGCCGATCTGGGAGACCTACCTCAAGGGCGAGGAGTCCGATCCCGAAGGTCGCCATGCAGAAGGTCGTTGACGCCGTCCAGCGCCGAGATGAAGAAAGGCTGAACGGAGTTCGGGCGAGGGACCGATGGCGGCTCGCCGCGCTTGCCGAGTCGCCGGCGCGCGTCGCCGGCCGCGCATTGCGCGCTGATCGGGCGCGTCGATGCGTCGGCCGACATGGGCGCAGCTGAATCTGGCTAGTTGTCGACGCGATGCCAATGAAGTTGCACGCGAGCGCGGACAGCGACACGACGGGCGATGCCCGGCGCGCCAGTCGTTCGCGAAGGGCGTCGGCGAGTGGCTGTTCCTGCTGCCGGCGCTGGTGTTCTTCGTCGGCTATCAGGTCTGGCCGATCTTCCGCGTCCTGTGGCTGAGCTTCACCGACTTCCAGTTTCTCTCCGACAAGCCGGCGCACTGGGTCTGGTTCGACAACTACGCGCAGGCGCTGCGCGATCCGCTGATGTGGGCGAGCCTGTGGCGGGCGGCGCTGTTCACGATCATGTTCCTGCCCGGAACGATCATCCTGCCGCTGCTGCTGGCGATCCTGATCGACCGCATGACCAATCCGCGCCTGGCCACGTTCTACCGGGTGGTCCTGCTGATTCCCGCGGTCATCCCGAGCACGCTGATCTTCGTGCTGTGGAAGTGGATGTACAACTACCAGAGCGGGCCGATCAATCATTTTCTCGTCGACACGCTCGGCCTGTTCACGCTTGCAGAACGCGCCGCAATGGCTGGGCGGAACGCCGCTGACGCTGCCCTCGATCGCGATCATGGAGGTGTGGTGGGGCCTTGGCTACCACACGATCTTCTTCCTCGCCGGCCTCGCCGCGATTCCGAAGGATCTGCCCGAGGCCGCGCGCATCGACGGCGCCAACGAATGGCAGGTGTTCTGGCATGTGACGCGGCCGCAGCTCGCGCCGATCATGATGATCCTCGTCGTCCTGCGGTTCGGCACGGCGATGGCGGTGATCGACGAATATCTGATCTTCGGCGGCTTCAACCGCGCCTCGCCGACCTATACCTGGACGATCTTCATGTACGACCAGGCGTTCAAGCTCGGCCTCTGGCGGCAGGGCTACGCCGCGGCCATCGGCATGATCGGCGCGGTCGCGATGATGTGCGTGATGGTCAGTGTCTGCTGCGCATCTTCCGTCCCAAGGGTTGAACAGCGATGTCGCTCGAAGCCGATCCTGACGCCGCGCTCGACGCGCTCAGAGACACGAGGCGCCTCCGGCCGCAGCCGCGAACTCCGTCATCGGCCACGCGGTGATCAACTTCTTCAATCTGATCATCCTGCTGCCGCTGGCCTGGGTGCTGCTCATGTCGGTGAAGTCGCTGCCCGACGCGATGCGCGGCGATTTCTGGCCCAAACACTTCGACTTCACCCACTATACGCTTACGTTTTCCAGCGGATCGCCACGCTGCCGATCAATCTGTTCAACAGCGTCTATGTCACGGCGGCGACCGTTCTGATCACGACGGTCTGCGCGGTGCTCGCCGGTTACGCGCTCGTGCATGTCCGGCCGCGCGGCGCCGGCGTGGTTGTCGCGGCGCTGCTTATCTCCCTCTATTTTCCCGTGCGCGTCGTCTCGATCATCAGCATCTACGAGACCCAGCATTGCGCTCGGCCTGATCAACAACACCGCCGGCCTCATCCTGCCCTATGTCACGCTGCAGCTCGTCGATCAGCATCCTGATCATGCGCAGCATGTTCCAGCTCGTGCCGCACGAAATCATCGAGTCGGCCAAGATCGACGGCGCCGGCCATTGGCGGACGCTTTGGGAAATCGGCCTGCCGATGGTGCGCAATGGCCTGGTCGTCATCTTCATCGTCAATTTCGTCGCGGCCTGGGGCGAATATCTGCTCTGCGTGACGCTCATCGACGACGAGGCCAAGCGCACCATGCCCGTCGTCCTCGCCGCCGCGCAGGGCGGCCAGGGCCAGTGGGCCTGGCCGAATCTCGCCGCGGTCTACGTGATCGTCGTCGCGCCGGGCATCATCGCCTTCACGTTCGCGCAGAAGCTGTTCTTCAAGGGTCTCATGGAAGGCGCGCTGAAAGGCTGAAACTTGGAAGCCCAGGCGCCGCCGCAACGAGCGGCCTGTTCGAGCTTGGCTCACCAATCTGTATCTGTCTCGGTTCTCCTCGCACTATCCCGCGCTGCAACCGGGGGCGCACATGGAAGGGGTCGCGACGCCGATCTGCGGCCTGCATCGGATCTGACGCGCGCGTGGACACCGCAGGAGAACGCCTATGCAAGACATAGCTTAGTTGAGCGCCGCCGCTCCGGCCGGCCTCCCGAGGCCGTGGCGCAACGCTCCGCGCTACGCGAACGGGTCCTCGACGCGCGGCCAGATGGGCCGCGAGAGCTTCCGATATCGAGTTTCCCGCGGGTGGGAGGGATAAGGCGCGCCGGCGTCGATATAGATGATCCCCTCCGCGATTGGGGCGAAGCCCGCATAGAAATGGTTGGTCGATTTGACGAGCAGAATTGTCTTTGATTGCGGGGTCGACGCCCAGATTGGAGAAAATGTCGGGCTCGAAGGTCTGGGTGCGGTTGGTGTTGAGGATCACCTCGATATCCGCGCCGGCGAGCCGCACCAGCGCGGACGCGCCGAGCGTGACGCGGCTTGCGCCGAAGCTCTGCCAGGACCTCCGGCAACGCCTTGACCACTTCGACCATGCGCATCGATCGGCGCGCCGCCGTCGGGTCCCGCCTTGCCGCCGAAGCGCAGTTGCAGCCTCGCCCCTTCGCCGGCCGCGCGGCAGAAATTGACCGCGATTGGATCCCAGATCGTCGCGAGCGCGAAATTGCCAATGCCACGCTCGAGCATGCGGCGCAGGATCAATGTGCCGTCGCCGGCGACGCCGCCGCCGGGATTGTCCCAGACATCGGCGATGACCGCCGGCCTGCCTGGTTTTCGCGCCGCCAATTCAAGGGCTGCTTCCAGTCCCGCGTCGATGCCGAGCATCGGCATGGCGGTTTGACCGCGCAGGGCGAAGACCTCGCGCCCGAGCGACTCTGCGAGCTGGCCCGCCTTGTCGCGCGTCGCCGTCGACGATCGACGAGCATCTGCGTCCCCATTTCCGGCACGTCGGCGGCCATGAAGCCGTGGATCAGCGAGACCGAGAGAACGCCGTCCCTGCCCCTGCATGCGCGCTGAAGGCGGTCGACGAAGCCGCGCATCGGCTCGCGGCGGTGGGAAACACGTCGATCATCCGGCAGTCGAACGCCGCCATGGCCGGGCGGATTTCGCCGCGGAGCGTGCGCAATGCGAGGTCGACGACATGCTCCGCCGCGCTCGTACAAAATCGGTGTGCGGAAATTCGAGGAAGGCCGCCAGAATATCCGCGTTTGCCACGCGCTTTTTGGTGAGGTGACTGTGCGGGTCGAGTTCGGCAGCGATCAGCACACGCTCGGCCCGACGATCGCGCGCGCGCGCTCCAGCAGATCGCCCTCGCAGTCGTCGTAGCCCTGCGCGACCATCGCGCCGTGCAGGCCGAGGATCACGGCGTCGACGGGCAGCGCGGCGCGCAACTGGCCGAGGATCTCGTCGCGCAGGTCCTCATAGGTCTTGCGCTGCAACAGCCCGCCCGGCTCCGCCCAGGCGGCCGTGCCTTCGATCAGGGTGTAGCCTCTCGGCCGCGCGGCGGCGCAGCGCGACGATCGGCGAGGAACACAGCGTCGGCGTCGGCGGGTGCTGGCCGGGCGGCGCATAGAACGCCGCCTCGAAACTCGCCCGGTCAGTCGGGACGGGCGAGAAGGTGTTGGTCTCGGTGGCGAGCGAAGCGGTGAAGATGCGCATGGAGAGCGGTTCACTTTGGCTTGTAGGCGACCGCCTCGATCTCGACGCTTGATGTCGATCATCAGTCGCGCCCTCCATCTCGCGCGCGGGCCGGCGGGTTCTCGGGAAAATAATTCGGCATAGACCTTGTTGAAGGCGCCGAAGTCGCGCGCGACGCACAGCCGGCGAAAGTGGCGCAGGCGACGAGCCAAAGCGCTGACGCGTCATCGCGAACTCCTGTTTGACAGCCCCAGGCGCGGACCCCGCAATCGCGCCGCCGTCGCGCGATAACCGGACATCGTCCGCAGCCGCATCGGCGCCCAAGTCTGAGGTGAAACAAAATTTCGCGCAAGCCGAAATTGCTGAGGGACCGTCACGCGATAGCCGTGTGTCGTCGCGGCGGCGTCGGGCGCAGAAGAATGTTGCTTTCTTTCGGGATCGGCGCCTTTCTGGGATCCAAAGCGGCAAGGGTGGAAACATGGCGGCAAGCGACCCGTTTCGTCTCGACGGCCGACGCGCGCTCATCACCGGCGCCGGCGGCGGCATCGGCAAGATTCTGGTGCAGACCTTCGCCGCGGCGGGTTGCGCCATCATCGCCGCCGACCGCGACAAGTCCATGCTCGAAGAGCTCGATTGCGAGCATCGCATCGCCTTCGATCTAGGCGACCCGCAGGCGATCCGCGCAGCGGTCGCCGATCTCGAAGCCGCGTCGCTGTCACCCGATATTTTCGTCTCCAACGCGGGCTTCTCGCGGGCCGAGACGCTCGCGCAAACGGGCGAAGACAGTTGGGCCGTCGAAATGCAGCTCAACCTCACCGGCGCCTATCAGCTCACGCGACCGCTCGTCGATGGCATGGCCCGGCGCGGCGGCGGTTCGGTTGTGTTCATCTCTTCCGTCAATGCGCTCGCCTATTTCGGCAATCCCGCCTATTCCGCGGCCAAGGCGGGCCTCGTCGCGCTCGCCAGGGCGATTGCCGTCGAGCGTGGCGCCGAGGGAGTGCGCGCCAATGTCGTCTGCCCGGCTCGGTGCGCACGGGCGCCTGGGAGCGTCGTCTGAAAAGGTCGCCCGATATTCTGGAGAAAGTGGCGCCGCACTATCCGCTCGGCCGTCTGGTCAACCCCCAGGAGGTGGCGCGGGCGACGCTGTTTCTGGCGAGCGACGCCGCATCGGGAATAACCGGCGCGGTTCTTCCCGTAGACGCCGGGCTCACCGCAGGAAACCTGCGCTTCGTGCGCGAGGCGCTTGGAGGCTAGCGCGAAGTCGCGGCTGACGAGGAAACAGCTCCCGAAGGCTCACGCAGTCTCAAGGACGGCTGGCTCGGCGGTTGCGACCTTGAATCCATAGGCAAGGTCTGCGACGGCGCCATCCTCTGCGCATACGGGATGACGCCAGAGGCGACGGAGGCGTTGATGCGTCAGGGCCGCGCCGCGCTCGGACGGGACAAGCACCTCGGCGCAGGATTTCGTGTGTTCTTTCCCGAAATGGCGAACGCCGAGCAACTGGCGCTGCGCAGCCGCGCGGCGCGAGCGGGAGGCGCAGACGGAATTAACTACTACAATTACGGCCTGATCCCGAGGAAGCGCCTGGATTGGGTGGGCGCCGCCGTGGGGTCCCTGTCACGCCCCTGATCGGTCCTGTTCTTCACGCAAAGCCTGCTCTGTCGTCTGGCCCGCCGCCCGCGCGGGCTTGGCCATTCTGTTCGCGCCGGGGTTGACCGAATCGAGGAAGGAGCATGTCCGGCGGCGCGGCGGCGCGACGGCCTTCAGGAAACCTCGGGTATTCTCACCAGAGCGGCGAAACGAACGGCGGCATGCCCGAAAGCGATTGAACTCACGCCAATGAATTTTTCGCCACCCCTTGCGCGAAGAAGCCTGAACGTTAGCCCCCGAGAAATGTGGGACTGCCTGTGGGACCGGGAAAACCCGGTCGTCCAAACAAATTTTCCAGAAATGGTGCCCCTAGCCGGAATCGAACCAGCACTCCTTGCGGAATCCGATTTTGAGTCGGACGCGTCTACCAGTTCCGCCATAGGGGCCGACCGAAGTCGTGGCCCGCATATAGGACGAGGCTTCGCGCCGGTCAAACCAAGCCCTATCGCCGTTCGTTCCTGGCGCTACGCCCTTGTCTTACAACGGTTACGGAGGGATGAGCGCGGCGAACGGGCGCGGGGTCTCCGTCCCGCCGGCGCTGCGGTTCCGGAGCGCGCGGGGCGCGGCGATGCGCTCGTCGTCCCCGCCGGCGCGCGCTTACAAAAGCGCGGCCTTCAGCGCCGCCAGCGTCTCGCGCGGCGCCTCGGCCATCGGCATGTGCCCGACGCCCTTCAGGACGACGACCCGCGCTCCGGCATCGCTTCGGCGAGCGCCCGGCCCGATTTGAGCGGGGTCATCATGTCGCGCTCGCCAAGAACCAGCGTCGTCGGCGCCGTCACTTTCGCCGCCGCCTCCAGCGCGCCGCGATAGGCGTTGCAGGCGGCGAGATCGGCGTGCAGCACGCCGGGGGGGCTGAGCTCCAGGAGGCGCTCCGTCCCGCCGAGCATCCACAGGCCCGGCGTCGGCGCAGCCGCCGCGCGCGGCGGCGCCCAGGCTCCAGAGGCTCACCATGTCGATCGCCTCATGCGCATTGGCTTGCGAGCCGCGGCGAGCAGGTCGGGATGCACCGGCATTTTCGCGGCGACGCCGACAAGCGCGAGCCGCGCGACGCGCTCGGGCGCCCGCGCCGCGGCCTCCAGCGCGATGAGCGCGCCCATGCTGTGGCCGACGAGGCTTGCGCGCTCCGCGCCGGCCGCCGCTCATCAGCGCCAGCGTCCAATCCGCGAGCGCGCCGATGTCGCCGAGCGCCGGCCCTTCCGAGCCGCCGTGGCCCGGCAGATCGACGGCGAGCGCATCGAGGCCGCGCGCCGGAAACGCGCGGGTCTGGCTCGCCCAGACGCTGCGATCCATGCCGGCGCCGTGCAGGAAGATGGCGAGCGGCCGTCCGGCGGTCCGGCCGCCGCCGCCGTCGCTCGCCAGAACCGGCTTTCCGTCCGACGATCAGCCGCATGTCAGCCCCGCTGCGAGGCGCCGAGCGCCTGTTCGAGATCGGCGACGATGTCCTGCGCCCCTTCGAGCCCCACCGACAGCCGCACCATGTCCTCGCCGACCCCGGCCTTGGCGAGCTCCTCGGCGCTCATCTGGCGATGCGTGGTGCTGGCGGGATGGATGACCAGCGTCTTGGCGTCGCCGACATTGGCGAGATGGCTCGCAAGCCTCAGCGCCTCGATGAAGCGCGCCCCCGCCGCCCGTCCGCCCTTGACGCCGAAGGTGACGATCGAGCCGGCGCCGCGCGGCAGCAGCCGCTTCGCCAGCTCGTGGTCGGGATGGCTCGGCGAGCGAGGGATGATTGACCCAGGAGACCGCCGGATGGGCCTGCAACGCCTTCAGCACGGCGCCCGTGTTCTCGACGTGCCGCGCCATGCGCAGGCCGAGCGTCTCGACGCCCGTCAGCAGCCGGCGGCGTTGTGCGGCGACAGGCAGGCGCCGAAATCGCGCAGGCCCTCGGCGCGCGCCCGCATGACGAAGGCGGCGGGGCCGAAATGCTCGGCGAAATTGAGGCCGTGATAGCCGTCGTCCGGCTCGCTCAAGGCCGGATGGCGGCCGGATCTCGAGCCAGTCGAACTTGCCGCCGTCGACGAGCGCGCCGCCGATGACGAGGCCATGGCCGCCGATCCATTTGGTCAGCGAATGCATGACGACGTCGGCGCCGAGATCGATCGGGCGGCAGAGCTCAGGGCGTGGCGAAAGTGTTGTCGATGACGAGCGGCAGGCCCTGCGCATGGGCGATCTCGGCGATGCGCAGGAATGTCCAGAACTTCGAGGCCGGGATTGCCGATCGTCTCGCCGAACACGAGCCGCGTCTGCGGCGTGATCGCCGCCTTGAAGGCGTCGAGGTCGCGGGGCGGGACGAAGGTCGTCGTCACGCCGAAGCGCGGCAGCGTGCGGGCAAGCAGATTGACCGTGCCGCCGTAGAGCGAGGCGGAGGCGACGATGTGATCGCCGGCGCCGGCGAGCGTCGCGATGGCCAGATGCAGCGCCGCCATGCCGCTGGCCGTCGCCACGGCGCCGACGCCGCCCTCGAGCGCGGCGACCCGCTCCTCCAGCACCGCGACCGTCGGGTTGGAGATGCGGCTGTAGATGTGGCCGGGCGTCTCCAGGTCGAACAGGGCGGCGGCGTGATCGACCAATTCGAAGACGAAGGACGTCGTTTCGTAGATCGGCGTCGCGCGGGCGCCCGTCGCGGGATCCGGCCGCTGGCCGGCGTGCAGGCTCAATGTGTCGAAGGCGGGAGGCTTGGGCGCGGGCATCAGGCTCCATAACGCGCCTGCGCCGCGATAGGAACCGCCGTCGCGCGTAGCTTGCGCCGGGCGCAAGGCGCCAAAGCCCTTTCTTGCGAATTCACCAAGGATTAACGAAGACGATGCAACTCCTGCGTGCGTTTTCGCAAAAATCCCGCCTGGGGTGCATTCATGTCGAAGCCCGGTCCGGAAAATCGCCTCGCGCTGCGCGGCCCGCTGACGGTCGCCGCCTGCGAGATCATCCACGCCGAACTCGGCGCCGCCGATGAGCGCGGGGGCGATATCGTGATCGAGACGGACCCGCAGGCCGAGGTCGACGTCGCCTTCCTGCAACTGCTGATCTCCGCCGAGCGTTCGGCCGCGCGCGCGGGCAGGCGCGTCGCGCTCCACGCGCCGCCCGCGGGCGGCCTCGCCGCGGCGCTGAAAAGCGCCGGCTTCGCGCCGCCGCCCGGCGCCGTCGCGCTGGCCGACATTTTCTCGCTCAACGCCGGGAGGCGGTCATGAAAACGGTGCTGACGGTCGACGATTCGTCGAGCGTGCGACAGATGGTGAAGATCGCGCTCGAGCGGCGCCGGCTATGGCGTCGTCGAGGCCGGCGACGGCGCGGCGGGGCTCGCGGCGGCCAGGGCCAATGCGGTGCATCTGGTCGTCACCGATCTCAACATGCCGATCATGAATGGGCTCGAATTCATCCGCGCGCTGCGCCAGCTTCCGCCCTATCGCGGCGTGCCGATCGTCTTCCTCACGACCGAATCCGACGAGAGCCTGAAGCGGGACGCCAAGGCCGCCGGCGCCACCGCCTGGATCACCAAGCCGTTCAAACAGGACCAGCTCCTTACCGTCGTGAAGAAGTTGATCGGATGAGCGCGCCCGCCGACCCCGCCGAAATCTTCCGCCAGGAAGCCTCCGACCTGCTCGACAGTCTCGAACAGGCCCTGCTCGATCTCGAAGGCGATCCCGGCAACCGCGATCTCGTCAACACCGCCTTCCGCGCCCTGCACACGATCAAGGGCTCGGGCGCGATGTTCGGCTTCGAGGAGGTCGCCGCCTTCGCGCATGAATTCGAGAGCGCCTTCGACCGCGTGCGGCGCGGCGAAACGGCGGCGACGCCGCAGCTTATCGCCATCGCGCTCAACGCCCAGGATTTCCTGCGCACGCAGATCGAAAGCCCCGACGCCGCCAATGCGGTGATCGGCCTCTGCATCCTGGCCGACCTGCGCAAGCTCACGCAGGACGCCCCCGGCGCTCGAAGCGGCGGCGGAAGCCGGCGCGAAGCCCGCCAGGCCGGAGAAGGGCGAGGACGCTGAGAAGGTCTTCGACATCTCGCTGCGCTTCAAGCCGGACGTGCTCGTCAACGGCGCCAATCCGCTGCGGCTGCTCGACGAATTGCGCGACCTCGGCGACGCCGAGGTTACGCCCGGCATCGAGGCGATCCCGCCGCTCGAGGCGCTCGACCCGCTCGCCTGTCTGACGAGCTGGCGCGTGCGCCTTGCGACCCGCGCGCCGAGAGCGCCATCGAGGACGTCTTCATGTTCGTCGCCGACGACATGGAGCTCGCCGATCGAGGAGCCGACAAGGGCCCGGGAGAAGCCCCCCGAGCAGGCGCCCGCCCCGGACGCCGTCGCCGACGCCGGCGGCGCCAGGCGCGCGGCCAAGGAGAGCGCGACGATCCGCGTGCAGGCCGACGGCTCGACTCGATGATGGACCGCGTCGGCGAACTCGTCATCGCGCAGGCGCGCCTGACCCAGCTTTCCGCCGCCGGCGCCTCGACGCTCGGCGTCGCCGAGGAGATCGAGCGGCTCACCTCCTCGCTGCGCGAGACGATCATGGGCATCCGCATGCTGCCGATCGGCTCGCTGTTCGGCCGCTTCCGCCGCCTCGTCCACGATCTCTCGCGCGATCTCGGCAAGGAGATCGAGCTGTCGCCGAGGGCGAGGAGACCGAGCTCGACAAGACGATGATCGAGCGGCTCGCCGATCCGCTGATCCATGTGATCCGCAACGCCGCCGATCACGGCCTCGAGCCGCCGCAGGCGCGGCGCGGGCCGGCAAGCCGCCGCTCGGGACGATCCGGCTCGTCGCGCGTCACGCCGGCGCGGAAGTGCTGATCTCGGTCTCCGACGACGGGCGCGGGCTCGATACGAGGCGCATCCGCGCCAAGGCGGAGGAGAACGGCCTCATCGCGCCCGGCGCGCCGGTGAGCGAAGGCGAGCTGCATCAGCTCATCTTCCATCCCGGCTTCTCGACGGCGAAGGAAATCTCGGCGCTGTCGGGCCGCGGCGTCGGCATGGACGTCGTGCGGCGCACCATCGAAAGCATGCGCGGCGCCATCGAGATCGCCACCGAGCCCGGCCGCGGCTCGACCCTGACGCTGCGCCTGCCGCTGACGCTGGCCATCATCGAGGGGCTTCTGGTGCGCGTCGGCGAGACCCATTACGTCATGCCGCTGACCGCGGTCGAGGAATGCGTCGAGCTCGCCTCGGAAGTCGACGAACGCTCGAAGGGCCGCAGCTTCCTCAACATTCGCGGCGATCTCGTGCCTTTCGTCAGGTTGCGCGAGATCTTCTGCGAGCCGGGACGGCCCGAGCCGCATCAGAAGGTCGTCATCGTCAATCAGAACGACTCGCGCGTCGGCTTCGTCGTCGATCAGATCCTCGGCAACCATCAGACCGTCATCAATCGCTCTCCAAGCTGCACGCCGACGCGCCGAGCTTCTCCGGCGCCACGATCCTCGGCGACGGCGCGGTGGCGCTGATCCTCGACACGCCGCGCGCTCAACGCGGCGGTCGAGGCCGCGCGCGCCGGCGAGCACGGACGCGGCTTCGCCGTCGTCGCCTCCGAAGTGCGCAAGCTCGCCGAGCGCAGTCAGGCGGCGGCGAGCGAGATCTCGACGCTCTCGCTCGACACGGTCAAGACCGCGCAGGAGGCGGGCTCGATGCTGCAACGGCTCGTTCCCGACATCCGTCGCACCGCCGATCTCGTCGGCGAGATCTCGGCGGCCTGCCGCGAACAGGATGTCGGCGTCGCGCAGATCAATCAGGCGATCCAGCAGCTCGATCAGGTCACGCAGCAGAACGCGGCGGCCTCCGAGGAAGTGTCCTCGACCTCCGAGGAGCTCAGCACCCAGGCCGAGCAGTTGCAGCGCACGATCTCGTTCTTCCGCATCGAAGGCGCAGGCGCGGGCGCGCCCCTCGACCACGCCGTCGGAAAGCTTCGCGAGAAGGCGGGAGCGATGCGCGTGCGCGAGGCCAAGAGCGCCGCGCCTGCAAAGCCGGCGAAGGCGAAAGCCGCCGTCAAGGGCTTCGCGCTTGAACTCGACAAGTCCGACGAGATCGACGCGGAGTTTCGTCGCACCGGAACCTGAGCGGCCGAGGGAGCGCGAGCGATGACGAAAATCACGCAATATCTGACCTTCGGCATCGACAGCGAATGCTTCGCGCTGCCGGTCGAGCGCGTGCGCGAGGTGCTGGACTTCAGGCCGATCTCGCGGCTGCCCAGGGCGCCCGACTACGTGCTCGGATTGATCGACGTGCGCGGCGCGAGCCTCGCCGTCGTCGATCTCAGGCTGAAGTTCGGCTTCCCCTCGCTGCCCCCGACCAACCGCACGCGCATCATCGTCGTCGAGGCGATCGTCGAGGGCGCGGCGCTTGGGCTGGGGCTGATGGCGGACTGCGTCTTCGCCGTCTCCGATCTCGACGGGGGCGCGCTGGAGCCGCCGCCTTCCATCGGCCAGCGTTGGCGGGCCGATTATGTCGTGGGGGTCGGCCGCGAAGACGGACGCTTCGTCGTCGCGCTCGATCTCGATCGCCTGATCGCGGGCGAAGCCTGGCCGGATAACGGCCTTGCGGCCTGAGGCGCTCGCAAGACCCGTTGCGGCGCCGGCGCTCGACCAGCTCGCCGACGCCCATTTCGCCGAGATCGCCCGGCTCGTCGAGGCGCATACGGGCATCCGCCTGCCGCCGTCCAAGCGCACCATGGTCGAGGGGCGGCTGCGCCGGCGCGTGCGCGCGCTCGGGTTCAAGGATCTCACGCAATATGGCGAGGCGATCTTCGCCAGGGGGCTCCTCGGCGCCGAGTTCGCGCATGTCGTGGATTGCGTGACGACCAACAAGACGGATTTCTTTCGCGAGCCGCAGCAGTTCGACCTGCTGCGCGGGCGGCTCATTCACGCCCTCGCGGCGCGCAGAGGCCGCGCCGGCGCGGCGCTGAAGTTCTGGAGCGCGGCCGCCTCCATCGGCGCGGAGGCCTATACGATCGCGATGGTGGCGGGCGACGCGCTGGGCGTGGAGGGTCAGCCGTTCACGATTCTGGGCACGGATATTTCCTCCGCCGTGATCGCCGCCGCGAGGCTTGCGATCTATCCGAGCGCGATGGCCGAGCCGATTCCCGAGCCCTATCGCAAGCGCTTCCTCATGTTCGCGCGCGACCCGGCGCGCGCGGAGTTCCGGATCGCGCCGGAGCTCAGGCGCCTCGTCGGCTTCGAACAGCTCAATCTGATGGACGACCGCTACGACCTCAACGAAACCTTCGACGCCATCTTCTGCCGCAACGTCCTCATCTATTTCGCCAAGAGCGCGCAAACGGCGGTGATCGAACGGCTCCTGGATCGTCTGCGCGTGGGCGGCTATCTCATGCTCGGCCATTCGGAGACCATGAGCGCGAGAGATCCCGAACGCCTCAGGCAGGTCGCCCCGAGCGTTTACGAGAGGGTCCGATAGGCGATGACGACCAAACCCATTCGCGTGCTGATCGTCGACGACTCCGCCTCGGTCCGCCAGGCCCTGTCGGCGGTCATTTCCGCCGAGCCGGACATGGAGGTCATGGCCGCCGCCGCCGATCCCTTCGCCGCCGCAAGGCATATCCAGCAGGAGCTTCCCGACGTCGTCCTGCTCGACCTGGAGATGCCGCGCATGGACGGCCTCACCTTCCTGCGCAAGATCATGTCGCAGCGGCCCTTGCCCTGCGTGCTCTGCTCGACGCTTCTCGAGGAGGGCTCAGAGACCCTGTTCGCCGCGCTGGAGGCGGGCGCCGTCGACGTCATCCAGAAGCCGCGCCTCGACGCCAAGAAATTCCTGATGGAGGCGCATGTGCGCATCAGCGACGCGGTGCGCGCGGCGGCGAAGGCGCGGCTGCGGCCGCGCAGCGACGCACGCGAGGCGATCAAGAAACTCAACGCCGACGTCATCATGCCGCCGCCGGTCAGGACGCGCTCGCTGACCCACACCACGGAGAAGGTCGTCTGCATCGGCGCCTCGACGGGCGGCACCGAATCCCTGCGCGAGGTGCTGACCGCGCTGCCGGCCGACAGCCCCGGCATCGTCATCGTCCAGCACATGCCCGAGCACTTCACCGCCGCCTTCGCCAGGCGCCTGAACGGGCTCTGCCAGATCGACGTGAAGGAGGCGCAGGACGGCGATCCCGTGCTTGCCGGCCGGGCGCTCATCGCGCCGGGCAATCGTCATCTGCTGCTGCAGCGCAACGGCGCGCGCTATCACGTCGCCGTCAAGGACGGCCCGCTCGTGGCGCGCCATCGCCCCTCGGTCGACGTATTGTTCCGCTCGGCCGCGCAATTCGCCGGCCCCAACGCGCTCGGCGTCATCATGACCGGCATGGGCGACGACGGGGCGCGGGGGCTTCTGGAGATGCGAAAGGCGGGCGCCGCGACCGTCGCGCAGAACGAGGAAACCTGCGTCGTCTTCGGCATGCCCAAGGAGGCGATCGCGCTGGGCGCGGCCGAGCGCGTCGCCCCGTTGCTCAACATTCCCGCGGAAATCCTGAGAATGCGGGGAGCGAGATGAGTTTGGACCTCGAAAGCCTGAGCGCCGCGGTCAGATCGCAGGCGCGCCGCCTCGTTCCCCCCTTCGCCGCCTTCGAGAAGATCTGTTTCGACGTCGGCGTGCGTCTTGGCGACGCGGTCCCCGGCCTCAGCGAGGTGTCGCAGACCTTCGGCGCGGTCGCCGACCTGTTGCAGGGCCCGGCGATGACGGCGGCCGCCCGCGACCTGATGGCGATCGCTCAGGATCTGTCGAGAACCGCCGCGCTGGTGGAGCACGAAGGCCGCGCGCTGCAGGAATTCGTCAGGCTCAACGAGGACATCGGCCCGCAGGTCCAGAACCTTCAGGCCCTCGTGCGCACCGTGGCGGCGCTGGTGTTCACGCTGAAGATCGAATCCGCGCAACTGCCGGCGCAGAGCGAGGAGATGATCGCCTTCGCCAAGACGCTTCAGGGCCTGGCCGAGCACGCCCGCGATTTGCTCGACGCCTATCACGCCACGCAGACGCGGCTCGACGCCACGCTGCGCGCCTCCGCCGCGACGCAGACGGAGTTTCAGGGCCGCCACCAGCAGGCGCTCGCCTCCATCGCCGCCGAGATCCGCAGCGGGCTCGACGCGCTCGCCGAGCGGCGCGCCCGCACGCTCGCCTCGGCCCAGGAGATCGGCGCCCTTTCGCGCGACGTCGGCGACAGGACCGGCGAGTGCGTGGTCGGGCTGCAAATCGGGGATTTCGACCCGCCAGCGCGTCGAGCACGCCGCCGCAGGGCTGGAGCTCGCCGCCGACGCGCTCGACGGCGTGGCGGGTTTTGCCGGTAGCGGCGCGCCTCTGGCGGCGCGCGCGGCGCAATTGCAGGCGCTGCAGCTCGAGGAGGCGCGCCTCGATTTCGAGCGCGAGACAGCCAAGATCGCCGGCTCGCTGGCCGCGCTCGGCGGCGAGGCGCGCGAGCTCGAAAGCCGCGGCCTTCGCCTGTTCGGCGCGGACGAAGGCGGGGAAGGCTCGTTTCTGGAGGCGCTGGCGCGGCAACTGGCGGCGGCGCGCGCGCTGGTCAACGAGGGTTTGAAGGCGCGCGCGGGCGTCGACGCGGCCAAGGACGCGGTGGCCGTCACCATGGCCGAGCTCAGATCGCGCACGGCCAGCCTGGTGGAGCTCGCCGCCGACGTGACGATGATCGGCACGAACGCTTCGCTGCGCTCGGCGCGGCTCGGCGACGCGGGCAAGGGCATCACGCTGGTGGCGGCGGAGCTGCGGGGCTTCGGCCGGCAGATCCGCTCCGCCGTTTCGCAACTGGCCGCCTCGCTCGGCCGCGTCGCCGCTTTCGTCGACCAGTTTTCGCAGGCGCAGCAGGAGCTCGAGGCCGAGCGGCTGTCGCTGCTCGTGCAACGCATGCAGGCCGCCATCGAGGTGTTCGGCGGCGGCGGGGCCAGGATGAGCGAGGCTTTGCGTCGCCTCGGCGAGGAGGCCGCCAACGCGCGCGAAAAGCTCGAACGGGCAGCCGAGGCGCTCGAAGGCTGCGGCGACGCGGCCCCCGAGCTTGCGGACGCCGCGCGGACCATCGCCGGCTTCGTCGGCGAACTCGGCGGCGCGGGACCGGCGCGGCCGGAGATCGATCGGCTGCTCGACGAGCGTCTGCGGCCGGCCTATTCGATGGCGAGCGAACGGCGCGTCCATGACGCCTTCACCGGCCTTCGGTTGCCCCCGAGCCCGCGCCGGCCGAGCCGGCGGCCGACGCCTTCATGCTATGAGGCGCGGCGCCTCGCGCGACCAGGCTTCGAGCACGCGCTCGGCCAGGCGCGCGTAGTCGAAGGCGCCGCGCGACTGCGGGCGGAAGGCGCGCGCCGGCAGTCCGGCGCCGAAGGCCTCCGCGAGCCCCACGTCGACGCGGATCGAGGGGAAAACCCGGCTTGCGCCGAAATCGCGCATCAGTTTGCCGAGCGTCTCGCGCTGAATATTGGCGCGCAGGTCCACCTGAACCGGCAGCACCGCGAAATCGGCGAGGCTGCGATTCATCAACGTGGCGACCTTGAATAGCGCCTTCGACAGCTTGGCGACCCCGTCGAGCGCCAGAGGGTTGAGCTGCGTCGGGATCAGCAGGCGGTCGGCGGCGACGAGCGCGGCGACCGTGGTTTCGTCGAGCGTCGGCGAGACGTCCACGAGGATATCGTCGTAAAGCCCCGCCAGCGTTTGCAGCGCGCTGAGGAGCGCGCGCGGATCGGCGCCCGCGCTTCCCGGCCGATAATCCGGGTCCGGCGGGATGACGTCGACATTGGCGACGCGGGCGGGCTGCGGCGCCTCGGGCGGGAAGGCCCATCCCTCGCGCAAGGCGGCGTGCGCGTTCGCGCCCCGCTTCAGCGGATCGAGGCCGAGCCCGAGCGCCGCGTGACCCTGCGCATCGAGATCGACGACGAGGGTGCGCCGACCGCGCCGGCCGAGCTCCGCGGCGAGGTTGACGGCCGTCGTCGTCTTGCCGACGCCGCCTTTGCGATTGGCGATGGCGATCACTTGCGCGCTCATGGCCGTCCTTGCGGGGCCGCGATTCGGGGATTCGAACCGGCTCCGTTCGGTCTCCATGCCGAAGCTTGCACGGACGGCGCCGCGCGGGGCCGCAAAACCCGGCGCTCAAGAAATTGATCGGCCGGCGAGGCGCGGGCGGTCGCCAGCTCCCAGCCGGCCCATCGGCCGCTCGCACACAATTGCGCAGGGCCCGCGCCCCACTTGTGGCGCACTTCCGTCGCGCGGCAGGGTGCGTTAACCAAGATCTTCGCAATATGAAAGAAAAGTCTCCCGCGCTTTGACTGTGAAAGAACGGCGCTCGGTCCGCGGAATCGCACGCGGCGCAAGCCCGATAAGGCCGGCCAAAGCAGGGAAATTCCACGAACTTCGGGCCGATACGTGCTTTTTTTGCGCGCGCGAAGCAGTTGACCGCCTGCGAGGTTGAGATTAATAAACTGTTAAGATGTAGGCGGGTTGACCGTCGGGGCCGCGAATTACGGGGTATAACGTGGCCAATTCGTTAGTAGAGTCGTTAAATGCTCGTCCTAACCTCAGCAGTTTTCTGAGGGGCTTTGGAGTACCGTCGGGCGTCATCGGGCCTACAGTGGCCTTTCTCGACGTATTAAGTCTATTAATTACAATGGAACTGGTTCGCCGCGTTCACACGGGCGATTCCGCCGACCCAATGGCGTACCTTGGATTTGGCGTCGTCGCCAGCCTTACCTTCCTTCTCTGCGGGCGACATTTTCGATTACATCAGTATTCCCGGCTGCTGACGCCTTTGTCATCGGCGCCATATATCGTGTTTTCTGTGGTTCTTGGCGCCGCTGCCGTTGTCATATTGTTGTTTTTACTCAAAGTGGGCGGCTCCTACTCAAGAGCGGTGCTTGTTTTATTCGCGCTGATTGCTTCTCTTGCTATCTTGTTTGAGCGATTGATTGTCGCCATCTTGCTCAAGCGAGCGATAAGCGCCGACGTTATCCGGGGAAAGAGAGTAGTGCTCATCGGCGATGTCGGCGAGCTGGATTGCCTCACGCGTAAGGACCTCTTCTTTCTTGGCTTGGACGAAGTCGCGCGTGTCGGTTTGCAGTTGTCCAAAGATCGTGACGTACTATTGGATGGCGAACGCTCATGTATCCAGCAAGCCATAGGCTTTGCGCGGGGAAGCAAAGCGACCGAATACGCTTTGGTTATTCCTTGGAGTTACGAGCTGGTCATAGAGCAAGTCACCGAGATGCTGAAATCATCGCCACGCTCCATCCGGCTGTACCCCGACCGCAAGACGCGCGCCATCCTGTCGCGCAAGCAGAATGAGAATCTGGACTCGTGCATCTGCGCCGAGATCCATCCTGAGCCTCTGTCTTTCTCGGATCGGGTGGCCAAGCGCAGTTTCGACATAGCCGTGGCTTCGTTCGGCTTGACGGTTCTGTCGCCCATTCTGCTGGCGGTGGCTCTGCTGATAAAATTGGACTCGCCGGGACCTGTGTTCTTTCGTCAAACACGCAAAGGTTACGACGATCAAAAGTTCAGGATTTGGAAGTTCCGCACCATGACGGTGATGGAGGACGGTCCGCAGATTACGCAGGCGGCGCGAAACGACCACCGGGTGACGCGCGTCGGCAAGATCCTGCGCCGCGCCAGCGTCGACGAACTGCCCCAGTTATTCAATGTGCTGCGCGGAGAAATGTCCATCGTCGGCCCCCGCCCTCACGCCGTCGCGCATGACGATCACTATGACGACATCATCGCCGAATACGCGCTGAGACGCCACGTGAAGCCGGGCCTCACGGGACTGGCGCAGGTGCAGGGTCTTCGCGGCGAAACGAAGTCGCCGAAGCAAATGGCCATGCGCGTCGAGAAAGATCTTTGGTATATTAACAATTGGTCTTTGTGGTTGGACACCAGGATAGCGTTCCAGACACTCGTAGTTCTTGCAATCAATGAGGCCTATTGAGGCGCATCAGCGTGCGATTGAGCACGCGTTGAAGGAGCTGGCTCCGCAGATGGGCCTTCTCGAATTCAAGTGCGGGCATCAGGTAGCAGGCGATCAGGGCAGATATGAAGCCCGCGTTCATAATGCAGGCAGTCTCCACTGACCTTAGCAGCGCCGGACCAAACCCTACGTGCAGCTTGTTGAGCAGGGTGACGATGCACACCAGCATTTCGAGCAGGACGAAGGAATATATCCCGAGTGTTGCGCCGACGAATGCCGACATTAGAAAGACGATGGCGATCACCTTAGAGCACCCCTCCGCTGCGACGGACGATTTCGGCCTCTTTATTGCCGCATTCGGCCCAATTATTGCGCTGCAACGCAACTCTCAGCAGATGATGACAGCATAAAATACTGCCAGCGCATTGCAAGCATTTATCTCGGCATGCCCATCGGGCTCCTCGACGTTAACTGGGCGGATATAGCGCCAAGACTCGACAGTTCTAGAAAACGACGAAAGTGAACGTTGAGAGACGGTTGTCTGTCATTTATGCGCATGCGACCGCGGCGTCGCAGGGGCGCCTCGCGGCGTCGCCAATCCCAAAAAATCGCCTTGCCTGTTGCATTTTTGCCAGCAAGGCCGATTCGCTGGGCCGTTAATCGCTTGGGCGCCGTTCGCCGACGGGCGCACGCCCATCCGCCCGGTCGCGATCGACAGGCCCTGCGGGCAGTCCTGCGCCGGCCCGCCTCGTGAGTTGCAGCTTTTGGCGCCCAAGCCTTTGAACTCGCGACGCGCGGAATCGTTCCGGCTCAGCCCAGATTCAACTCCTTGAAGAAGTCGTTCCCCTTGTCGTCGATGACGATGAAGGCCGGGAAATCCTCGACCTCGATGCGCCAGATCGCCTCCATGCCGAGCTCGGGATATTCCAGCGTCTCGACCTTGCGAATGCAGTCTTGCGCCAGCCGCGCCGCCGGGCCGCCGATCGAGCCGAGATAGAACCCGCCATGCTCGCGCGCAGGCCTTCCTGCACCTGAGCGGAGCGATTGCCCTTGGCCAGCATCACCAGCGACCCGCCCGCCGCCTGGAACTGGTCGACGAAGGAATCCATCCGCCCCGCCGTCGTCGGCCCGAACGAGCCCGAGGCGTAGCCGGCCGGGGTCTTGGCGGGGCCGGCGTAATAGACGGGGTGGTTCCTGAAATAGTCGGGCATCGGCTCGCCGCGGTCGAGCCGCTCGCGAATCTTGGCGTGCGCCGCGTCGCGCGCCACGATCATCGGCCCGGTCAGCGAGACGCGGGTGCGGATCGGATATTTGGACAGCTCCGCCAGGATCTCCTTCATCGGTCGCTTCAGGTCGATGCGCACGACCTCGCCGCCGAGCTTGGCCTCGTCGACATGGGGCAGGAAGTGGGCCGGGTCGCGCTCCAGCTCCTCCAGGAACACGCCGTCACGCGTGATCTTGCCTAAGGCCTGCCGGTCGGCCGAGCAGGAGACGCCGAGGCCGATGGGAAGCGACGCGCCGTGGCGCGGCAGCCGGATCACGCGCACGTCGTGGCAGAAATACTTGCCGCCGAACTGCGCGCCGACGCCGAGGCCCTGCGTCAGCTTGTGGATCTCGGCCTCCATTTCGAGGTCGCGGAAGGCGCGGCCCGAACGGTCGCCGCTCGTCGGCAGACTGTCGAGATAGCGGGTCGAGGCGAGCTTGACCGTCTTCAGCGTCAGTTCCGCGCTGGTGCCGCCGATGACGACCGCCAGATGATAGGGCGGGCAGGCGGCGGTCCCGAGGGTGAGGATCTTCTCCTTCAGGAACGCCAGCATCCGGTCGGGGGTGAGAATCGAGGGCGTCGCCTGATAGAGGAAGGTCTTGTTGGCGGAGCCGCCGCCCTTGGCGACGAACAGGAACTTGTAGGCGTCCTCGCCCTCGCAATAGATCTCGATCTGCGCGGGCAGGTTGTCGCCGGTGTTCTTCTCCTCGAACATCGTCAGCGGCGCGACCTGGCTGTAGCGCAGGTTCTTCTTCTCATAGGCGTCCTTGACGCCTTGCAGCAGCGCCGCCTCGTCGCCGCCGTCGGTGAAGACGAACCGGCCCTTCTTGCCCATGACGATGGCGGTGCCGGTGTCCTGGCACATCGGCAGCACGCCGCCGGCGGCGATATTGGCGTTCTTCAACAGGTCGTAGGCGACGAAGCGGTCGTTGTCGGTCGCCTCGGGGTCGTCGAGAATCTTCGCGAGCTGCGCGAGGTGGCCGGGCCGCAGCAGATGATTGATGTCGATCATGGCGGCCTCGGCCAGCGCGCGTATGGCTTCGCGATCGACGACGAGGAATTCGCGGCCCAGCGCTTTTTCGACGCGCACGCCCTCGGCGGTCAGCTTGCGATAGGGCGTCGTGTCGGGGCCCAATTGAAACAGGGAGGTGGTCTCGCTCATGCGAAGCCCTTGCAGGAAGTGGGAAGCCGCCCCGCATCTAACCCTTCGAGCCCTGCTTTCCAAGCCGGCGCGCGCTCCGGGCTATAGCGCGCGAAAAGGCGGGGTAAAGTCTCAGAGGCCCTTGCGATGAAACTCGGCTGCGTGGTCCTTTACGTCCCCGACGTGGCGGCGGCTGCGGCGTTCTACGAACAGGCGTTCGGTCTGCACGTGCGCTACATGGACGCGAGCGGCAATCATGCGCAGATGGACACGGGAGGAACGCCGCTCTGCTTCATAGCGGAAGGTCCAAGGGCTAAAGCCGGCCACACGTTCCGCGCTCATCGGCCGTTCGAGCGGCCGGCCGCGACCGAGGTGGGCTTCGTCACGAACGACGTGCCGGCCGCCTACGAGGCGGCGTTGAAGGCCGGCGCCGCCCCCTACGAGCCCCCCAGGACAAGGCTCAACGGCCAGGTCGTCGCCTATGTGCGCGATCTCAACGGCGTCCTGGTCGAGATTTGGAGCGAGCTCGGCGAACAGGCGGACGACGCCTGGCGGCTCGCCCTGCGGGGGTGAACCCGTCAGGCCGCCGACAGTTCGGCGATGGCGTCGGCTACGGCGAGCGTGCGCCTGGCCATTTGCGCGTGCAAGAGCTCGACCATCTTGCCCTCGATCTGCAACACGCCCTTGCCGGCGTTCTCGGGCTGCTCGAACGCTGTGATGACCGCCCGGGCGTGAGCGACTTCGGCGGGCGTCGGCGCAAAGGTCTCGTTGCAGATTTCGATCTGGGTCGGGTGGATCAGCGTCTTGCCGTCGAAGCCGAATTCGAGGCCCTGCAGGCATTCCGCCCGAAATCCGTCGAGATCCTTGATGTCGTTGTAGACGCCGTCGATCACGTCGCAGCCATGGGCGCGCGCCGCGGCCACGCAGGTCGCAAGCCAGGGCGCGAAGGCGGCGCGGCCCGGAGCGAGGCGCCCGCGGGTCTCCTTGGCGAGGTCGTTGAGGCCGAGGACGAGCGCCTCCAGCCGCGAGGCCGAATCTGCGGCCATGGCGGCGATGGAGTTGGCGCTCAGCATCGCCATCGGCGTCTCCATCATCGCCCACAGCCTGGTCGTCTCCGGCGCCGACCGCAGGAACTTGGCGGCGTGCATCACCGTGCCGGGGCCGTCGACCTTGGGCAGCAGCACGCCGTCCGGCGCGGCGGAAGCCGCCGCCTCGAGATCCGCCTCGCCCCAGGGCGTATGCACCCCGTTGACCCGGATCAGCATTTCGCGCCCGCCGAAGCCGCCTTCCTTCAGCGCCGCGACGATCCGCTCACGCGCTTCGGGCTTGGCTTCCGGGGCGACGGAATCCTCGAGGTCGAGGATGATCGCGTCGGCCGGCAATTCGCGCGCCTTCGCCAGCGCCTTCGGGTTCGATCCCGGCAGATAGAGCACGCTGCGACGCGGGCGAGCGACCATGACAATCTCCTGACGACGGACAGAGAATAGATATTGCAGCGCAACGCCGCTAGGGGGCGCCGCATCATTCAGCACGCGACTTTTTGCACGGGATTCCTTGCTGCCGCGTTTGCCGGCCGGGCGGCGCTTGGCTAGGACGCTGGCCCATGTCGGTTTCGCAAGAAGTTCTAACCCCCCGCCGCGCCGCTTTCTTCGACCGGGACGGCGTACTCAACGTCGATTCAGGCTACGTGTTCCGCACCGAGGATTTCGTCTGGCGGCCGAGCGCGGTCGAAAGCGTGGGATGGCTCAACGCGCGCGGCGTGCTCGTGTTCGTCGTCACCAATCAGTCCGGTGTCGCCCGCGGGCTCTATGCGGAAGAGGACGTGCGGACGCTGCACCACCATATCCAGGCGACGCTTGCGCGAGGCGGCGCGCATATCGACGCCTATCGCTACTGCCCGCATCACCCCGAGGGCGAGGTCGAGCGTTACCGTCGATCGTGCGCCTGTCGCAAGCCGCAAAGCGGAATGATCGAGGAGCTGCTGCAAGCCTATCGGCTCGACCCCGGCCTTTGCCGGCTGTTCGGCGACAGGGAGTCCGATCTCGCCGCCGGCCGGGGCGCCGGCGTGCCCTCCGTGCTGGTGACGGAAGCGCGGCCGCTCATCGAGGTCGTGCGCGCCGCCTTTTCGGAACCTGGCTAGTCGCCCGGATTCGCGCCGGCGCCGGCCCCTCGCGCTCCCTCGCAGACCGTAAGCTCCCGCCATAAACCATAAGCGCAGGTTACGCCGAAACGTGAACGGTTCTTAACAATTCGGCGAGCGCTTCAGGTCAGATTCCGGCGAGGGCTTGGTCATGGGTATCGTCATGCATGTCAGCTTCACCGCTTCGCTCGACACCTCGCGCGCCCAATATACGATCGGCCGCGTCTCGGCCCATTCTCCGTGGCGAGCCGCCGACCGCGAACTCGGCTCCCTCGACCGCGAGATCGCCACGCGCGCGCTGATCCGCGAGGCCCAGGAATATGACGCCGACGGCGTGGCCGAGATCGCTTACGAGGTCGAGGAGTGCCGCAGCGGCGAATGCGAGGGCGTGACGCTGCGCCGCATCGTCGCCACCGGCCGCGCGGTGCGGCTGGCGCTGGCGGCCTGAGGCGGGACGCGCCGCCGTCCCGCGAGGCTGCCGTCACTTCATCGTCGGGATCGCGAATTCCGCGCCGTCCTTGACGCCGCTCGGCCAGCGCGACGTGACCGTCTTGGTCTTGGTGTAGAAGCGGATCGAATCCGGCCCGTGCTGGTTGAGGTCGCCGAAGCCCGAGCGCTTCCAGCCGCCGAAGGTGTAATAGGCCACCGGCACCGGGATCGGCACGTTGACGCCGACCATGCCGACCTGCACGCGGCTCGCGAAATCGCGCGCCGCGTCGCCGTCGCGGGTGAAGATCGCGACGCCGTTGCCGTATTCGTGGTCGTTGCACAGGCCCAGCGCCTCTTCGTAGCCCTTGGCGCGCACCACCGACAGGACGGGGCCGAAAATCTCCTCCTTGTAGATGCGCATGTCCTTGGTCACGTTGTCGAACAGCGAGCCGCCGAGATAAAAGCCGTTCTCGTAGCCCTGCATCTTGAAGCCGCGCCCGTCGACCCTGAGCTTCGCGCCCTCCTTTATGCCGATGTCGATGTAGCCCTTGACCCGCTCCAGCGCCTGAGCCGTGACGAGCGGGCCGTAATCGGCGCTCGGATCGGTCGAGGGGCCGATCTTCAGCGATTCCACGCGCGGGATGAGCCGCTTCATTAGCTCCTCCGCCGTGCCTCTCGCCGACCGGCACCGCCACCGACACCGCCATGCAGCGCTCGCCCGCCGAACCGTAGCCGGCGCCCATCAGCGCGTCGACGGTCTGGTCCATGTCGGCGTCGGGCAGCACGACCATGTGGTTCTTGGCGCCGCCGAAGCACTGCACGCGCTTGCCCGAGGCCGTGCCGCGCGAATAGATGTACTGGGCGATCGGCGTCGAGCCGACGAAGCCGATGGCCGAAATGTCGGGATCGTCGAGGATCGCGTCGACCGCGACCTTGTCGCCGTTGACGACGTTGAGAATGCCCGGAGGGCCGCCCGCCTCGACGAACAGTTCGCCGAGCCGCATCGGCACGCCGGGATCGCGCTCGGACGGCTTCAGGATGAAGGCGTTGCCGCAGGCGATCGCCGGGCAGAGCTTCCACAAGGGGATCATGGCGGGGAAGTTGAACGGCGTGATGCCGGCGACCACGCCGAGCGGCTGGCGCATCGAATAGGTGTCGATGCCGGGGCCGGCGCCGTCGGTGTATTCGCCCTTCATTAGATGCGGGACGCCGAAGGAGAACTCCAGCACCTCGATGCCGCGCTGGATGTCGCCCTTGGCGTCGACGATGGTCTTGCCGTGCTCGCGCGCCAGGCAATCGGCGAGCTCCTCGGTGTTGGCGACGATCAGCTCGTAGAACTTCATCATCACGCGGGCGCGGCGCTGCGGGTTGGTGGCGCCCCAGGTCAGTTGCGCCGCCTTGGCGTTGGCGACCGCCGCGCGCACCTCGCCGGCGCTGGCGAGCGCGACATGGGCGCGCACCGTGCCGTCCATCGGCTGGAACACTTCGCTCGTGCGCCCGGACTTGCCGGCGACGGCCTTGCCGCCAATGAAATGCCCGTAGTTGATCATGTTCCGCTCCCTCTGGGCTTGCGTTGGCAGCTCTTATGCCTCACGCTTTTGCGCACAACAATCGCCGTGTTCGCGCATCGTTCGTGCGAAATTGTGCTAAGCGCTGTTACGCGGCGGCGGGGACGGCGCCGAGCGAAGTTTATGCCCCGAAAATCGCCCCGACATCGGCGCGCGGATCGCGGCGCGGCCAGCGGCCGGATTCGACTTGATGGAAGAAGTCATCGCAGAAGCGGTTGAACAGGTCGGGCTCTTCGAGGTTAAGCGCATGTCCCGTGTTGGGGAGCACGACCAGCGCGGCGCTCTTGATGCGGCGCTTCATCAGCAGGGCCGGATCAAGGCACGGATCGTCCTCGTCGCCGATCGCGATCAGCGTCGGGACGTCGAGCGCCTTCATCTTGTCGACGAGGTCCCACAGCGACGGCCGCCGCGCCTGCACGCCGCGCATCGTGTTGGCCGAGCCGAGGCTCGAATGCTCCGCAAACTGGGCGAGAAACTCGGCGTAGCCGCGCGGGTCCTTGTTGCGATACGGCGTGCGGCTCGGACCGGCGCCGAAGGTCTTCGAGACCTCCGCAATGCCCTTGTCGGCAATCGCAGCCGCGGTCCGCGACGCTTCGTCGACAAATCGCTGGCGCTTGTTAGGCTCGGCGCCGTTTCCACAGCCGGCGACGACAAGCGATTGAGCTCGTTCGGGGTAAGCGAAGCCGAAATGCAGAGTTGCGAACCCGCCCATCGAAACGCCGACAATATGCGCCTTGTCGATTTTGGCCGCGTCGAGCACGCAGCGAATGTCATCTCGCGCCCGCTCCTGCGAGTAGCTCTCAATTCCCTCGGGAACATCCGAGGGCGGGTAACCACGCGCATTGTAGACAATACAGCGATAGCGCCGCGAGAAGTGGCGAACCTGCGGCTCGTAGCTGCGAAGGTCGCCGGCGAATTCGTGGGCGAACACGATCGGCGCGCCAGCCCCGGTTTCCTCGTAGTAGAGCCTACACCCATCGTCGGCTGTCGCCTGCGGCATCTTAGGCATCCCGTGCTCACTGCACCTGTATATCAGGTCTCTCGTCATGGATTGGGATAATGTCAGGGTCTTCCTCGCCGTCGCGCGCGCCGGGCAATTCGTCGCCGGCGCGCGGCGGCTGCATCTCGACCATGCGACGGCCAGCCGGCGCGTGGCGGCGCTGGAGGCCGCGCTCGGCGCCAAGCTGTTCGACCGCCGCACGACCGGCGCGCGCCTCACCAGCGCGGGCGAGCGGTTCCTCGTCGCCGCCGAGCAGATGGAGAGCGCGTTCCTGCATGCGCAAAGCGAGGTCTCCGGGGTTGACGTCGAGCTTGCGGGGGACGTGCGCATCGGCGCGCCGGACGGGTTCTCGACCTATTATCTCGCTCAGGCGCTCGGGCCGTTCATCGCTCGCAATCCGGCCCTGCGGGTGCAGCTTCTGCCGCTGCCGCGCCTGACGCCGCTGGCGCGGCGCGAGGTCGACATCGTCGTCGGTCTCGACAAGCCGGAATCGGGCCGCTTCGTGGCGCGCAAGCTCACCGACTACACGCTCGGCCTCTACGCCAGCGCCGCCTATCTCCACGCGCACGGGCGCCGGGGCCGGATTTCTCCGGCCACCGGCTGATCGGCTATGTCGAGGAATACGCCTTCTCCAGCGCGCTCGGCTATGTCAGCGAGCTGTTCGGCGACAAGCCGACGCAGCTGGAATGCGCGAGCGCGGTCACGCAGCTTGAGGCGGTGCGCGCCGGGGTCGGCGTTGGCGTGGTGCATGATTTCATCGCCCGCCGCTTTCCCGATCTCCGGCGCGTGCTGCCCGAGCGTTGCGGCGGCGCGCGCCTACTGGATCGTCACGCACGAGGACACGCGCGGCCTCGGACGCATCCGCGCCGCGCACGACCATATCGTGGCCTGGTCAGCGGGACCGCGGGATATTCGGGTGAGCGCGCGCTCCCGCGAAGCTAGCCCCGCCTCAGCCTCGCCGCATAAAACCCGTCGAGGCCGGACTGGCGCGGGGTCGCGGCCTGCAAATGGCAGGGCAGGGTGCGCAGATCGCCCTGCGGCGTCACGCATTCGGCGAGTCCGCCGATCTCCTCGGCCGCGATCGGAACCCGCGCATCTCGGGATGCCGGCGCAGCAGCGCGGCGATCTGCGCCTCGCCTTCCTCCGGCTCCAGCGAGCAGGTGCAATAGACGATCGTTCCGCCGCGCTTGGTCAGCGCGACGGCGCGGGTCGAGCAGTTCGGCCTGCGGTCTTGGCGAGCGCGGCGATGTCGGCCGGGCGCTTGGTCCAGGCGACGTCGGGATGGCGGCGGATCGTGCCGGTGGAGGTGCAGGGCGCGTCGATCAGCGCCGCGTCGAACGGCGGCGCGTCGTAAGTCGCCGCATTGGCGACGACGAGCTCGGCTTCGAGCTTCAGCCGTTCGAGATTGGCGGCGACGCGCTTCAGCCGCTGCGCGGAGCGGTCGAGCGGCCGAGACGCGGCGCGCCGCGCAACGCCAGTTGCGCGGTCTTGCCGCCGGGCGCGGCGCAGAGATCCACCGACCCGGTCGCCCGGCGAGACGGCAGCAGCCGCGCGGGCAGCGCGGCGGCGGCGTCCTGCACCCACCATTCGCCCTCGGCGAAGCCTTCGAGCTCCGGGATCGGCGCATGGGTTTCGAGCCGCACCGAACCTGTCGGCAGCACCGTCCCGCCGAGCCGACGCGCCCAGCCCTCGGGATCGCTCTTGACCGTAAGATCGAGCGTCGGCTCCTGGAGATGGGCCCTGGCGATGGCGAGCGTCGTCTCCTCGCCGTAATGCGCTCTCCAGCGCGCGGCGAGCCAGGGGGGCACGTCGTCGAGCGGATCGGCGTCGCCGACGATCTCATCCTTCGCCGCGGCCGATATTGCGCAGCACCGCGTTGGCGAGAGCCGCATAGGGCGCGCTGGCGGGATCGGCGCGCACCGCGCGCACGGCGAGATCGACGGCGGCGTGGTCGGAAGTTTCGAGAAACAGCACCTGCGCGGCCGCCGCCGACCAGCGTCGCCTCCAGCGGCCCGGCCTTTCGCGGCATGCCTTTTTCGAGGAAGCGGGCGAGGCGCCTTGCGGATCGTGCCGAGCCGGCGCATCGCGACTGTCGCGATCGAGCGGGCCAGCGCGCGGTCGCGCGCGTCGAGAATCTGCGACGCCGCGCTCGCCGTCCGGACCGGGGAAGCGATCGTCTAGCGGCTTCCCGTACGTCAACGCGTCGCTGATCGCCTGCGCGGCGACCCACCGGGCCGACATATCCTGGCGTCGCTTCGGGAGGCGGCGGGCGCTGCGCGCCCGCGCTCTTCCGGATCGCGGGACCGGTCGGCCTCAAACTCACCCCTCGCCGAATCGCTGTCGCGATCTCTTAGCACGCCTGCCCCTCTGGCGCGCGAGACCCCATCGCACTTATGTCTTCGACTTATGAACGAAAATGCCGATCCGCCGCGTCCGCTTCAGCGTCCGCTCCGGAGGCCGCCGCCCGCGCGCTCGCCGAGGCGCGAGGCGCGCCGCGCCGCCGAGAAGTCGCGCAGCGCCCGCGCGAGATTCGGCGGACGCGGCGGGCCTCGATCCCGTCCGCTACGGCGACTGGGAAGTCAAGGGGATCGCCTGCGACTTCTGAGCGCCGCTCACGGGATCATGACGACCGGCGGCGCCGACGCTGACGCGGTCGTAGAGGTCGATCACATCCTCGTTGTACATGCGGATGCAGCCATAGGAGGCGGCCGTGCCGACCGAGCCGCGCATCGTGCGCGTCGTGCCGTGGATCGCCACCTCGTCGCGGTCGAGCGTGATCGCCCGCGCGCCCATCGGATTGTGCGGCGAGCCGCCGGGGATCACGTCGGGAAGTTCGGGATGGTCGCGCTTGACCGATTCGGGCGGGGACCAGGCGGGATCGACATATTTGCCGTCGACGCGGGCATAGCCGCTCCATTCCTTGCCGTGCTTGGCGACCGCCACGGGATAGGCGATCGCCTCGCCGGGCTCGACGACGAAGAACAGCTTGCGCAGGTGCTGGCTGATGACGATCGTGCCGGGCTGATAGCCGGAGGCGAAGCTGGTCAGCGCCCCGGCCGAGGCCGGGCCGGTCAGCATCGCGAGCGCCGCCAGGGCGGCCGAGAATACGGTTTCGTCATCGTCGCTCCCTCAGGAATCGCGACAAAAATCTAGCAAATTTCGGCTCCCGGTGCGGAGCGGCGGCTTGAAACGCGGTAAACCGGCGCCCAAAAGACGAGTATTCGGATAGAGCGGCTATGCTGACCAACAAGGGCAAATACGGCCTCAAGGCGATGAGCCATCTGGCGGGCGATGCCGGCGGGCCAGCCGGCGCTCGTCGCCGATATCGCCGCCGCCAACGCCATCCCCAAGAAATTTCTCGACGCCATCCTCGGCGAATTGCGCACCGCGGGCTTCGTGCATTCCAAGAAGGGACGCGGCGGCGGCTATGTGCTGGCGCGCTCGCCCGACGCGATCCGCGTCGGCGAGATCGTGCGCGCGCTCGACGGCATGCTGGCGCCGATCGGCTGCGCCAGCAAAGCCTTCTATCGCCGCTGCGACGATTGCGCGCCCGACCGGCCCTGCGGCGTGCAGATCGTGATGGCGAAGTCGCGCGACGCCATCTCCTCCGTGCTCGACGCCTGCACGCTGACGGAGCTGCGCGAACTCGGCGCGTCCGGTCATTGTGAGCCCCCTGGATCGACGCGGACGCCGGGCGCCGCGACGACATGGCGCTATTTGTCGGGCGCAATGGCGCCGGCTGATGGCGCAATATGACGCGCCGCGGCCGCGGCGGCTGGCCGTTCTGCTGGCCGGGCCTCATCGCGCCGCAGGCGTGGTTCCTCTACCGCAAGATGTATCTCTGGGCGGCGCTGGTCTCGGCGGGGCCGCTGCTGATCGCCTATTTCCCGGGCCTCGCCTATCTCGACTGGGGCGCTTCGCTGATCGGCGCGCTTGGGGCTGAGGTTCTATTTCGCCGGCGCCGAGGCGGCGATCGCCGCGCATCCGCGCCGCGCGCCGCCGACGAGGACGAAGCGCGTGCGCTGATCGCGCGCGCCGGCGGGGTTTCAGCGCCGGGCGCGGTTATCGGGCTCGCTTTCGCCTTCTCCGCCTTCGTGCTGTCGCTGAAAGCGGGCGAACACGCCGTTTTCCATCTGAAATGATGCACGCCCCGCTCATCGGCGCTGGCGACGACGGCGGCTTCGGCGGCGCTCATCGCGCTGTTCCTGGCGCGCGGCCGCATCGCCGGCCGGCTCTATCTCGATGCGCTCGCCCTCGGCCTGACGCTCGGCGCGGCGGTCGCGGTGGCGCTGGCGCCGTTTGACCTGAACCAACCCGCTGCATTTCTCCCCGCAGACGATGGCGTTCCTGTTCGCGGGGCTGCCGGAGGAGGGGTCAAGCTCGCGGGCGTCGCGGCGTTTCTGCGCCGCGCATTATCTCGCGCGCGGGCGGCGCGACGTCGTTTTCGCCGCGGGCGCGCTGTCGCTCGGCTTTGCGGCGCTGGAGAACTTTTCTATCTCGGCAACGCCGGCGCGGGCTGGACGACGCTGGCGGTCGAGCGCGCGCTGACGGCGATGCCGTTTCACGTTTTCGAGGGGCTGGCGGGCGGCTTCGTCGTAGCGAGCCTGCGGCCGGGCCTGGGCGGCGTCGCGCTCGGGCTTCGCGGCCTGGATGGGGCTCGCGGCGATCCACGGCGTCTATGATTTCGCCGTTTTCGCGGGAACGGCCGGAACGGCGGCGCCGGAGGCCTTATCGGCGCGCCGTCGCCGCCCTCGGCTGGGACGCCGCCGTCAGCCTGCGCGCGTTGCTGGCGGCGCGGAGGCGGCGGCGGCGCTCGTCGGGCGGCGCGGCGTGCTGGCGCTGCGCCCGTGGGCGGAGCTTGCCGCGCCGCGCCGGCGCCTCGCCCGTTTCGCCTGTCGCGAGGCCTGGGATGGCTGCTCGGCGCTGGCGCTGACGGGCGGCGCCTCGGTCGCGCTCGCTGGCGCCGCTTTGGCGGGGGTGATGCTCGAAGCCGCCGATTTGTTCTTCCAAGTCGCGATCCTTTCGGTCATGCCGCTGGCGCTTGGCGTTCTGTTCATCGCGGGACCGGCGCCGGCGGCTTCGGCCCGCGCTGCGGCGGCAGCGCGGGCGCTCGCCGTCGTCGCCGGCGCTGGCGCTTGGTCGCGGCGGCCTGGGTGTGGGGGCCGGCGGAATGGCGCTGGCTCGATGTGCTGCGCTTTGAGGCGCGCGGGGCGCGGCTGGCGGCGCAGCGGCGATTACGCGGGCGCGATAGACGCCTTACAGCCGCGCGCTCGACGTCGAGCCCGGACGGATCGACGCGCTGTCGCAACGCGCCGCCGCCTACGCCGCGATGAACCGTTACGACGCCGCTCTCGCCGATCTCGACGCCGCCCTGCGCGTCGCGCCGCAGACGATCCCGCTCTATGTTCAGCGCGCCGACATCGACCGGCGGCGCAACGATCCCGCCGCCGCGGTCGCCGATCTCGACGCGGCGCTGAAGCGTCGCCCCGGCGCTCCCGAAAATTGCTGGCGCTGCTCGCACAGGCGCGTCTGGAGGCGGGCGACGCCAGGGGCGCGCATGACGATCTCGTCGAGGCAAGCGGCACGGCGCCGCGCGACGGGCTGGTGCGGCGCGTCTTCGCCGCTTACGACGTCGACGCCGGCGATTTCGACGGCGCGCTGCGCGAACTCAACGCTCGCCTTGCACGCCAACCCCGCCGACACGTCCGAGCCGCCTTCCAGCGCGGCCGAGTCTGGCTCTACAAGGACGAGCCGCACCTCGCCTGCGACGATTTCATCCGCGCCGACGACAAGCCGGCCTTTCTTTATCCCGCGCTTTGGGCCTTCTCGCCGAGGCGCGGCTGCATCTGGCGACGGGCCGGCGCATTTGCGCAAGCGCCTCGCCGCCGCGCCGACCGCTGGCCGGCGCCGGTGGCGCGGATGTTTATGGGCGACATCGGCTTCGAGGCCGCCCGCGCTGCCGCCGCGTGACGACAGCGAGCGTTGCGAGGCTGATTTCTATTTCGCGATGTCGCGGCTGCCCACGACAGCCCCGACGAGAGCGCGGCGCGGCTCAGCGTCGGTGCTTAAGGCGTGTCCGACCGGCTTCATCGAATACGAGGGCGCGAAGATCGAGCTTGCGCCGGATGGCGCTATAGTGTGGGGCTCCGACGGGATGGAAAGGCTAAGCCGTACCAATTCAGGCATAATTCGGCTATATTGATTGCGAAATGGCGGGTACGACGATTCTTTCGAGGCAGCAACGCAGAGCGCTCATGCGACAAGAGGCTGCGAAAACGTCACAGCACACGGGATTGCCCCAAGAGCTACAATCCCAGCATTTTCTGGAGCGGCCAAAGTCGTTAACCGGTCTAGCAGTTGCGGGATTATGGACCGCCGGGATCGCGTTGCTTGATTCCCATGTAAATATTGGATTATTTCTCTGCTTTACCGCCGTAGCGGGGACTTTATGGCTGTATTTAAATGAATTAAGGTGCTTGAAACTGCATTCATACTCGCAATGGCCGTGGATCCCAATATTATTTGTCTTTGCGGAAATGCTGATTCCGGTATTCTATGGTATGGGAGGAGCAGTGAACTGCTGAAGAGTGCTATCAACTATAACTTCCAATCCGGGGGGCAAATTGGCGCTACTATAAACAATTATGGACCTGTCATAAACGCTGCTGGTGTCGCAGTTCGGGACGATTGTTCGTTCAGCCATAACAAAATTCACGCCTATTCGTACGGTGGCGATCCAGATTCTACCGGCATCGCGATAGAGGGGAACGGGTTCTGCGATAATAAGTTTGATTTACACGCGAGTGGCCAGGGGCACGGCGTTGTGATTGATCCATCCGGAAAGTCATTCCTCGCATGCTGGCCACTCCGTCGCCCGGAGCGAAAGTGAAATAAAATTCCAAATGGCTTATGTTACTATGACATAGTATAGGCAGAACACGACATTTCGCGGCCGTCTAGAACTCCCCGCCATGCGTTTCGACCCGCAAACCCGCCGCCTTTCGCTCGATCCCCGCGATCCCGCCTTTTTCGCCGACCCTTACGCCGCCTACGCAAGCCTGCACGCCTCGCCGGGCCCCGTGTTCTGGGAGGATTACGGCTTCTGGTGCCTCGCCGGCCATGCGGGGGTCTCGAACCTGTTGCGCGACAAGCGCTTCGGCCGGCAGATCCTGCATGTGGCGACGCGCGAGGAGCTCGGATGGCCGCCGCGTCCCGAGCATCTCGCCGCCTTCGACGCGCTGGAGCGCCATTCCCTGCTGGAGCTGGAGCCGCCCGAGCACACGCGCCTGCGCGCGCTCGTCAACCGCGCCTTCGTGTCGCGCCAGGTCGAGCGGCTGGCGCCGCGCATCGCCGAGATGGCCGAGCGGCTCATCGACAGGCTCGAGCGCCGGCGAGCGATCTCATCGAGGCCTTCGCAACGCCCATCCCTGTCGGCGTGATCGCCGAGCTGATCGGCGCGCCGGTCGAGGACGCGCCGCTGCTGCTCGACTGGTCGCACAAGATGGTGGCGATGTATCAATTCGCCCCGACCCGCGCCGACGAGGACGCCGCGGCCGCGGCGTCGCGCGATTTCGCGGCCTATGTGCGCCGCCTCGTCGCCGAGCGGCGGCGCGCCATCCTCGCGACGATCTCGTCTCCCACCTCATCGCCGCGGAGAGCGAGGAAGGAAAGCTCAGCGAGGATGAACTCGTCACTACGGTCGTGCTGCTGCTCAACGCCGGCCACGAGGCGACCGTGCACGCGCTCGGCAACGGCGTGAAGACGATGCTCGAACAGGGCGCGCCCTTCGACGGCTCCGAGGCGGCGGTCGAGGAGCTTCTGCGCTTCGATTCGCCGCTGCATATGTTCACCCGCTACGCGCTGCAGGACGTCGAGTATCGACGGCGTCAGGCTTCGCAAGGGCGACCGCATCGGCCTGCTGCTCGGCGCCGCCAATCGCGACCCCGCCGTCTTCGCCGATCCCGACCGGCTCGACCTCGCCCGCGCGCCTAATCCGCATGTCGCCTTTGGCGCCGGCATCCATTTCTGCGTCGGCGCGCCGCTGGCGCGGCTCGAAATGCGCGTGGCGCTGCCGCTGCTGTTCCGCCGCCTGCCGGGCCTCAGCTCGCCGAGCCGCCGCGCTATCGCGACGCCTATCACTTCCACGGGCTGACGGCGCTTAAGGTCGCTGGTAGCTCCCATGCCCTCGCGTCGTCGCTGGCGCGGCCAGGAAGCCCCGCCCCGGCGAGAGCGATCACACCGCAAGAGCCGCCGCGTCGTAATGGCTCAAACGACCGTCCGCGCAGTCCAGCCCGCCCCGGGCGTCCCGAGCAGAGAGACCGAGGCGAGAGTGGCGTCGCTCATGTTGTAGGCCGCGAGCGCCCCGGTCGAGGCGTTCTCGAACAGGATGCTGGCGCACGAGTTGGCGTTGAGATCGGCGACGCCGAAATAGCTCCAGCCGGCGCCTGGCCCATTGAACGCGCCGCCGCCGACCACGGCCGCGCCGTTCATGTCCCAGGTCTTGAAATTGCCGGCGCTGTTCTCGAACAACAGGTCGGCCTTGCCGTCGCCGTTGAAATCGCCGGTCCCGACCAGGCTCCAGCCGGCGCCGGGAGCGCCGATGGAAGCCTTGCCGGCATGGGCGTCGTTGGCGACGAACCAGGCCTCGTAGTCGCCGCTGGGATCGAGGAAGATGAGATCGGACGTTCCGTCGCCGGTGAGGTCGGCGACGCCCGCCAGCGTATAGCCCGCGCCGGGATTGCCGAGCGACCCGCCGCCGATGAGGTTCGTCCCGTCGAGGAGCCAGGTCGCGTAGTCGCCGGAGCCGTCGACGAACAAGAGATCGTTGATCCCGTCGCCGTTGAAATCGCCGAGGCCCTTGAACTGCCATGTCCCGCCGGCGGCGCCGAGGGACGCCGCCGACGACCTGAGCGCCGTTGGTCAGCCAGATCGCGAATATTGCCGCTGGCGTTCTCGAACAGAATGTCGGGCCGCCCGCGCCGTCGAAATCGCCGGCGGCGACCAACGTCCAGCCGGAACCGGGGCTCGCGTAACTTCGCTCCGCCCTGGTCGACGCCGAAGCGCGACGCTCCAGGTGGCGATGTCGCCGGTGGCGTCGGTGAACAGGATCGTCGGCGTCGGCGGCTGCGGCTGCGCATAGGGCGCCGTCGCCACCGTATCGTCGGCGCCGGCATTGCCGATCTCGCCGATGCTGTCAGCGCGCCGTTGGCTGATGACGTAGTCGTCGAGCGCGCCCGTCACCGTATTCTGGAAGATGAGGTCGCGCAATCGGAGGCCGTGTAGTCTCCGATCGAGACCAGCTTTTCGTAGACGCCCGGGCTGCCGACCGTCAGCCGTGTTCAAGACGGCGGCGCCGCTCGACATGGTCCAGGCCATACTGGCCGAGTGCGGGATTTTCGAACAGGATGTCGACTCCGCCGTCGCCGTTGAAATCGCCGATCCCGGCGAAGACGTCGCCGGCCGGGGCTGCGCCCAGCGGGTTGGTGGCCCAGATCGCCGTTCCGTGCATCATCCAGTCGACGTAGACGCCGGTGGAGCTCTCGAACAGGATGTCGGTGTCGCCGTCGCCGTTGAAGTCGGCGGTCCCCATATAGGTGTAGTTCGGCCGCCGAGATTGCCGATCGCGCCGCCGCCAATGATGGCTCGATCCGCTGAATCAACCAGACCGCGAAATCGCCGGCGCCGTCCTCGAACAGAATGTCCGTGGACCCGTCGCCGTTGAAATCGCCGAGCCCGACAACCGACCATCCGCCGCCGGGATTGGCGAGGGTATCGGCGCTGTAGATCGAGGTTCCCGACACCGCCCAGTACGCGAGCGTTCCGCTCTGGTTGCGGAACAGCACGTCCGTCCCGCCGTCGCCGAGGAAATCGCCGCTGCCCTCATAGGTCCAGGCGGAGCCGGGATTGCCGATCGTCGCCGCCGCCGGTGACGGTCGACCCGTTGATCTGCCAGATCGCGTAGGCGCCGGCCGTGGACGGCCCCGAATTGACGGACTGGAACAGCAGCGCCTGAGGGATATGCGGCAGGGTGAGCGCCCAGAAATCGTAGGGATGGTGTTCGCCGTCACCGTGAGGCTGGAGACTGGCGTGTTCGGAGTGATGACGACGATGCTGTCGGGCCATGTGCTCCCCGCGTAGGAGGAGACGGCGATGGTCCCCGCGGCGGCGTTGATCGTGATGCCCGAGGTCGGCGTCGCGACGCCTTGGCGCCACGACGGTGAACGTCCAGCCGGCGGTCGAGACGGCGGCGCCGTTCCCATAGGTCGCCGTCACTCTTGTAAGTCTCCGTGCCGGAATATTCGGGATAGGAGGCGCCGGGATCGACCAGCATGAAGCTCGCGCCGGCGGGAACAGGATTCGAGAACGAATAAGCGATCGAATCGACGGAGGTGGTGTTCAATTGGCCGGCCGAAGTTGCCGAGCCCGACATGGCATAGGGCGCGCCGAGGGCGGTGAGCGCCGGCGTTGCTCCACGCCCCGTCGATCCCGAACTGGCTCGTCATCGGCCGCCAGCGCGCCGGAATAGGCGGTGTAGGAGCCGGTATAGGGGATGCCGGCGACGTTTGGATTTTGTCGGTGACTGCGTCCCGTCCACGAGATGTAGCTGCCGGCGCCGCCGAGCATGCCGCTCAGCCTGTAGGAGCCGTTGTTCTTTACGCTGGTTTGTGTAACCGTCGCCATGTGCCCGCACGTCGTTCGCACCGAGACCGCCGCAGCCCCCATCGCGGAGCGCGCCGCGCGTTCCCTCGCTACGCCCGCGGGATGGACCGAGCTCGTCGAAATGTCCTTCGGATGTATCCGGCCGAGGCAATGCATGTGGGGGAAACGGATAAGTCAAGGCGTCGTTAATCTTGACGTAACGTCATTGACCAACGATCCTCGAGCACGGGGCCGAAGGAAGTCTCGCGGCGATATTACCGGTCGCGCCGCCGCGCGCGAAGCGCTGGACGCGCGGCGCGCCTGCGCTATGGGGACGCGCTCAAATGAAAACAGCGCGCCGAAGCGCTCGTCGGCTGCCGATATGGCGGCGCGACGTCACGGCATGGAGATGAAATTGAATATTATCGCGACCCTCGAAGCCGAGGAGGCGGCGCGTCTTGCCGCCAAGGCCAACAAGATCCCCGATTTCCAGCCCGGCGACACCGTCGTCGTCAACGTGAAGGTCACCGAAGGCGACCGCACCCGCGTGCAGGCCTATGAAGGCGTCTGCATCGCGCGCAACGGCGGCGGCCTCAACGAGAGCTTCACCGTGCGCAAGATCTCTTATGGCGAGGGCGTCGAGCGCGTCTTCCCGATCTTTTCGCCGATGATCGACTCGATCAAGCTGGTGCGGCGCGGCAAGGTCCGGCGCGCCAAGCTCTATTATCTGCGCGATCGTCGCGGCAAGTCGGCGCGCATCGTCGAGCGCGTCGACAATTCGCCGGGCAAGGGCCAAGGCCAAGGCCGCGGCGGCGAAATGAGGTTCGGCCGCCCCAGGGCGGCCGTTTCTTTGAGGAGCGCCGATGGCGGAGCCTGTAATCGCGCAGAAGGCGCCCTATAGCGCCGAGGTCGAGGCGGGTAAGACCTATTGGTGGTGCGCCTGCGGCAAATCCGGCACGCAGCCGTTCTGCGACGGCTCGCACAAGGGCAGCGAGTTCGCGCCCAATGCCCTACAAAGCCGAGAAGGACGGGACCGCCTGGTTCTGCGGCTGCAAGCAGACCAAGTACTCGCCGCTGTGCGACGGCTCGCACCGCGCGCTGTAATCGCCGTTCAGCCGAGCAGTCCGCGCGGCGCCTCCCGGCGCCAGCGGATTGTCGGCGAGCGCCGTCCAATCCGGCGCGTCCGGCGCGATCGACGCCCGTCAGCGCGTCCCAGAGCCGCTGCGCGGCGACCCGAACCCCTTCGCCGATGACGACCAGCGACGTCTCGCGCGCGCCCTCCGGCCACGCCTTCAGTCGCAGCGGCGGCGCGAAGGCGTGCTGCGCGCCCTGGATGAGCCAAGGCCGGAGCGGGATCGTCGGCGGTCGCCACCAGCCCCTTGACCCGCAGCAGCCGCGGCCCCGCGAGCCTCGCCGAGCAGCGTGAGGAAGCGCGCGAAAGCGGCCGCATCGATCGGCGCTGCGGCGAACGGAAGACATGCGCCTCGGCCGCCCCATGCGCCGCGCGCGGGCTATAGCTCGCCGGCGGGCGCGCGATCTCGGCCAGGAAGGCGGCGGCGTCGATTTCGCTGCCGTCGCAGATTGCCGCCAGCGGCGCGAGGCGCGCCAGCAGCGCGCGCAACGGCGCGGCGGGGGCGAGATCGGTCTTGCTGATAGCGAGCCGGTCGGCGAACGCGACCTGCCGGCGCGCCTCGCCATGCCGGTCGAGTGTATCGAGGCCGTTGACGGCATCGACCAGCGTCGTGACATTGGCGAGCCGCAATCGGCCGCTAGCGTCGCATCGGCGAACAAGGCGTGCAGGATCGGCCCGGGATCGGCGAGGCCCGAGGTCTCCACGACGATGCGGCGAAACGACAATTCGCCGGCGTCGCGACGCGACAGCAGCCGCTTGCAGGCTCTCGACGAAATCGCCGCGCAGCGCGCAACACAGGCAGCCCGAGGCGAGCAGCGCGACCTCCCCGTCGAGCCGCTCGTAAAGGCGATGGTCGAGCGCCGCTTCGCCGAACTCGTTGACGACGACGAGCGTGTCGCCGAGCGCGGGATCGCCGAGCAGGCGGTTGAGGAAACTCGTCTTGCCGGCGCCGAGGAAACCTGTGACGAGATGAACGGGAATCACGGGCCGACCGGCACGAGCTTGCCGAAGAACACCGGCGAGCCGCCCTTGGGCTCGACCGTGACGGCGTACATGGCGTTGCGCATGACGCCGAGCGACTTCGGCGCCTGTTTCGGCGCGATGATCCACAATTCGTAGGATTTGCCGGCCGGGGCTTGAGAGGCCACCGGCTCCCGGATCTTCACGTTAAGCCTCCTGCAACGCTTCGCTCGCCTCGCCGCCGGGGAGGATACGGGAGACGACCCCGTAGAGTTTCGCCGAGGTCGCGCGGTAGAGCGCGGCGAAGGCGGCTCGGTCCTTGGTTGCGTCATGCCGCGAACTTGACGGGAGGGGGCGCAGAACGCAACGGCGGGCGCCGCGGAGAATCAGCAATAGCGCTCGATATTGTTCCACTGCGCCTCGGTGTAGCGGTCTCCCGCCGCCCAGCCGACCGGCAGGACCCCGGCCAGCGCCTCGGCCTCCGCCGGGGTCAACGGTTTGTCCGCGGCGCGGGCGTCGGCGGCGAGATTTTCCGGATAGCGCGTGCCGGGAATGGCCAGCACATGCTGGCCTTGTGCGAGAACCCAGGCCAGCGCCAGTTCGCAGGGGTCGCGGCCGAAGGAATTAGCGAGCTCCACATAGGCGTCGATCCTGGCCAGGTTGCGTTGCCAGTTGAGCCCGGTGAAGCGAGGGTTGTTCTTGCGGAAGTCGCCGGCGGCGAGCGCGTCGATGTCCCGGACCCGCCCGCTCAGCGCCCCGCGCCCGACCGGCGAGAAGGCGACGAAGGCGACGCCTAGCTCGCGGCAGGTCTGCAACAGCCCAAGCTCCGGCCCCCGCGTCCACAGCGAATATTCCGACTGCATCGCCGCGATGGGGTGGACCGCATGGGCGCGTCGGAGCGTGTCCGGCGCCATTTCCGACAGCCCGATCGCGCCGATCTTGCCCTTCTCGATCTGCCGGGCAAGCGCGCCGACGGTCTCCTCGATGGGAAATCGCGGATCGAGGCGATGCACGTAGTAGAGATCGACGTGATCGACGCCGAGCCGCTTCAGCGAGCCGTCGAGCGCCTCGATCATGTGGGCCTCGCTGTTGTCGATGAAGCGCGACCCGTCGGGCTTGCGGCTGATCGCGAATTTGCTCGCGAGCGTCACTTTGGCTCGCCGGCGCGCGGTCCTCCGCCAGGAACTTGCCGATCCGGGATTCGCTCATCCCCAGGCCATAGGCGTTGGCGGTGTCGAGGAAGTTGACGCCGAGTTCCATCGCGGCCGCGAGCAGGCGCAGGGCCTCCGCCTCGCTGCTCGGCCCGTAGAAGCCGGAGAGGCTCATGCAGCCGAGGCCGACGGGGTGGACTTTGGTCTTGCCAAGGGGGCGGGCGGTCATGGGGGCCTTGCCGAGGGAGGTGCGCTGCGGAGCTAGCGTCTTCGGCCGCGCGGGGCAAGGGGCGCCGCAGCGCTCGCCTTTTGCGCTGCAATATATTATAGGCGGCCTCCCCGAACCGCTCAGGAGCAAGCCCCATGTCGCTCAAAGGCCGCCGCGCCCTCGTCACCGGATCGACCAGCGGCATCGGCCTCGCCATCGCGCGGGCGCTCGCCGCTCAAGGCTCCGATGTCGTCATCAACGGCTTCGGCGAGGCGGGGCAGATCGAGAAGGAGCGGGCGGCCATCGCCTCCGAATTCGGCGTCAAGGCGCTCTACGACGGCGCCGACATGTCGAAGCCCGACGAGATCGCGGCCATGGTCAAAAAGGCCGAGGACGCGCTCGGCGGCGTCGACATTCTCGTCAACAACGCCGGCATCCAGTTCGTCTCGCCGATCGAGGACTTCCCGATCGAGAAGTGGAACGCGATCCTCGCCATCAACCTCTCCTCGGCCTTCCATACGATCCGCGCCGCCATCGCCCGGGATGAAGGCGCGCAAATGGGGGCGCATCGTCAATACCGCCTCCGCCCACAGCCTCGTCGCCTCGCCGTTCAAATCCGCCTATGTCGCGGCCAAGCACGGGCTCGCCGGGCTCACCAAGACGGTGGCGCTGGAGCTCGCGACTTTCGGCGTCACCGCCAATTGCGTGTCGCCCGGCTATGTCTGGACGCCGCTCGTCGCCAACCAGATCCCCGACACGATGAAGGCGCGCGGCCTGACGCGCGAACAGGTCATCAACGACGTGATGCTGGCGGCGCAGCCGACCAAGCAATTCGTCACCGTCGAACAGGTCGCCTCGCTCGTCTGCTATCTCTGCTCGGACGCGGCCGCGCAGATCACCGGCGCCAACTCTCGATAGACGGCGGCTGGACGGCCGCGTGAACGCGAAAAAGCGCATCAATCTGGCGCTGCAAGGCGGCGGCTCGCACGGCGCCTTCACCTGGGGGCGCGCTCGACGCGATCCTCGAAGACGAACGGCTGGAGTTCGCCGGCGTCAGCGGCGCCAGCGCCGGGGCGATGAATGCGGTCGTGCTGGCTTCGCGGGCTCCTCGCCGACGGGCGCGCAGGGGGCGAGCGAGAAGCTCGCGCAATTCTGGCGCGCGGTGGCGCTGGAGGGGCCGCCCGGAGCGACGATTCCCGGCCATCGACGCCTGGGTCTCGATGTGGAAGGCGATGTTCGCGCCGACGGCTCGTCGCAGACGCGGCGGCGCATTCGTTCGCGCCCTACGCCTTCAACCCGCTCAATGTGAATCCGCTGCGCGACACGCTCGCGGAGCTTGTGGATTTCGAGCAGCTTCGCCAGGGCCGCGGGCCGAAACTGTTCATCGCCGCGACCAATGTGCGCACCGGCATGGGCGCAGTATTTCGCCGCGACGTCCTCACGCCCGACCATGTGGTGGCCTCGGCGACGCTGCCGCATCTGTTCCAGGCCGCCGTGATCGACGGCGAACCCTATTGGGACGGCGGCTATTCCGGCAATCCGCCGCTGTGGCCGCTGTTCTACGAAACCGATTGCCGCGACACGATCATCGTGCAGATCAACCCGATCGCGCGCGAGGGCGTCCCCGAGACGCCGGCCGCCATCAGCAACCGCATCGACGAGATCACGTTCAACGCCAGCCTGCTGGCGGAGCTTGCGCGCCGCCGATTTCGTCGCGCGGCTCATCGAGGAGGGCGTCCTGAACAGCGACCGCTACCGTCTGGAGCGCCTGCATCGCATCGGCGGCGACGGCAAGCTCGAGGATTATCCCGCAGAGCTCCAAGTTCAACATTTCCTGGAGCTTCCTCAGGGAGCTGCGCGAACTCGGCTACGAGAGCGCAAAGGCGTGGCTGGCCAGGAATTTCGACGCGATCGGCGAGCGCTCGACGCTCGACGTGGCGGCGACCCTGCAGAAGCCCGCGGGAGAGCTAGAGTTCGCCTCGCGCGCGCCTGATCGCGTCAGGCAAAAACGCCGGGCAAGCCGATCAGCGCGCTGCGGCGGTCCCGAGACGGGTCGCGGCCAGGCGGTGACGCTCGGCGTAGGTCACGCGCTTGGCCGCCTCGCCCGTCGGCTTGGGCGCGAGACGCACGCCCTCGATCAGCCGCTGCGCAAGCAGCAGGCACGAGGATCTCGCGCCCCTCGGGGTGTGGAAGCCGCCATTGAACTGCGACGTGCTTTTCAGGAAGGCGACGAAGCCCTTGACGAGATCGGAGGACGGCGGCGTCGCTTCGCGCCAGAAGCGCGACAGCGGCCCGGCGCTGGTGAGGCCCGGGATGTTGTAGAAGGCCCGGCCGACGCAGAGCACCGGCTTCTCCTCGATGATGGCGGCGAGGCCCGCCGTGCGAGTTGATCGTCACCACCGCATGGGCGCGCGCCATGATCTTGTCGATGCTGGTCTTGCGCAGGAAGAACACGCGATCGGCAAGATTGTGCCGCTCGATCAGCGCCGCCACCCGCGCCGGCGTGCGTTCGACGCCGTAGTCGAGCGGATGCTGCTTGACGACGAGAATGGCGTCGGCGGGCGCATCGGCGGCGAAGGAAGTGATGAGTTCGTCGACGAAGGCGGCGTTGCCGCCGTGACGGGAGTGCACGACAAGCTGCGCGTCGCCGGGCTTCTGCAACAGCGCGAGAAACGCCTTGCGGCCGACGTCCGCGAGTTCGAGCGCGCGCGCGAGCGTGGCGCTTTCGTCATGAGTGACGCGCCAGAGATACTCCCGGACATAGCCGACCCCCTGGCGATAGACGGAGTCGCCGTAATAATTGGCGTCGAACCCCAGCGCCGGCTTGAAGGCGATGGCGGCCAGGAAGTGGGTTATGGTGTGGGTGACGTGGGGTTTCAGACCCGCAGGAAACTGGCGGCTGTCGGCCGGCTCGGCCGCGCCCTGGCGCGCTTCGAGATAGACTTCGGGATCGCGCGGCAGGCGCGAGAAGCCGTTGACGCCGTCTCGCTCCAGCGTCACCCAATGCGGCCGCAGATAGCCGTTCTCCAGTACGAAACTGTGCAGGCCGAATTCCTCGGCGACTTCGAGCGCCCTGCGATTGCGCGGCAAGGTGTCGTTGAATGTGATGATGGCGTCAATTTTTTTGCGCCGCACCACGCCGCGAATGAACCGCTTCCAGTCGCCGTCGCGATGCCGATAGATGATCCGGCTGTGGGCGGGGGTCTCCAGATACTCGCCGCCCTCGCAGACAGTGCGATAGACTTCGCCGCCCGAAGCCTCGATCTCCCGCGCCAAGACGGCGAAAAAAAGGACCAAATGGGGCGCCGATGAAAAGAAAGACCGACATTTGCTGTCGCACCCCTGCTTTCAAGTCCAGAACTAGCCCAAACCAACGGGCGGGGCAAGTTACTCAACCATGGCCGGCAAATTGTGGCAAAATCGGCGCGCGCCGGGGAACACTCGACGAATCAATAACAAAGATGGCGAAAGTTAAACAACGGTTAACGAAAATGCAACTCCCATTGGCATAATCGCGGCGGCGGACGCTCCGTGCGTCCATTTTACAAACACGCCGCGATGCAGCATGTACGGCGGGGCGGTCCCGCGCGGGGCGGGCGGCGAAGCGGCTGCGCTCGACCCGGCGCGGCCGCCGGATTTTCGCGAATGAATTTCTTCCTCGACATCACGCGGCTCGCCACCCGCATCTTCCGCAGCGGCCCGACGGGCATCGACCGGGTCGAGTTCGCCTACGCCAAGCAGATGATCGACGATCCCGGCACGGTCTGCGTGTTCACCGCGCCCGTGTTCTCCGGCGCGATCCGGGCCGCGCGAGCCAAGGACATCCTGGCGCGGGTCGAGCGGGCCTGGCGGCTCGACGCCACGGCCGAGGACGATCCGGTCTTTCGCGCGCTGCGCGGGTGGCTCGACCGGCCGCTCGACGCCCGATGCGCTGAAGCCGGTTCGCTTTCGCGCCCAGAAGGGCTTGCCGGCGTGGATGCAAAGACGCCGATTTCTTCCCCTTGCGCGACATCGTGCGCGCCGAGACGCGGCTCACCGCGCCGGATCGCCCGCACGCGCGACGCGCCGAAGATGTTCTTCCATTGCTCGCACGCCCAACTCGACAAGCCCGAGCGGTTCGGCTGGCTCAAGACGGCGGGCGTGCGCTCGACCTTCTTCGTTCACGACGCCATTCCCGTCGAGTTCCCCGAATTCTGCTCGCCCGGCGCCTATGATCGCCACATCGGCCGGCTCGCCACCGTCTCCGCCCATGCGACGCTGGCCATTGTGAATTCGCAAGACTTCGCGCCGCGCGGTCGAGGCGGCTCTGCGCGAGCGCGGCTTGCGCACGCCCGAAATCGAAATCGTGCCTCTGGCGGTCGACGACGCCTTCGCCCGGGCGGGCCGCGCGCCGCCGCAACGGCCGAAAATCCCCTATTTCGTCTATGTCGGCACCATCGAGCCGCGCAAGAACCTGCTCTTTCTGCTGGCCGTCTGGCGCCGGCTGGTCGAGCGCCATGGCGCCGAACGCGCCGCGACTCGTCATCGCCGGCCGGCGGGGCTGGGAGAACGAGAACATCGTCGACGTGCTCGAACGCTCGCGCCAGCTCGCCCCGTTCCTGGCCGAGGCCTCCGATCTCACCGATGCGGGGCTTGCGCGGCTGATGGCGGATTCGGCGGCGCTCGTCGCCCCCTCCTTCACCGAAGGTTTCGGGCTTCCGGTGGTCGAGTGCCTGGCCGCCGGCGCGCCGGCGATCGTCTCCGACATCGCCGCCCACCGCGAGGTCGGCGAGGATTACGCCGTCTTCGCCGACGCCATCGACGGGCCCGCGTGGGTGGCGGCCATCGAGGCGTTGATGGACGACCGGTCCGATTTTCGCCGCGAAAAGCTCGAAAGGATCGCCGGCTACCGGCCTCTCGCCTGGGCCGCTCACGTCGAGCGCGCGCGGGCGCTCATGGAGCAGGCGGGCGCCGGCCGATGACGCCGCTCATGCGAGACGAGTATGCAGATTGACGCAGAAACGCGCGCGCCCGCCGAAGCGGAGCCCGCGCCGATGTACGACATGATCGAATTGTTGTATTTCGCCTATCGCGATTTCGTCGGCGACGCCGACCGCCTCTTGGAAACTTACGGCTTCGGCCGCGCGCATCATCGCGTGCTGCATTTCGTGGCCCGCCACCCGGGATTGACGATCGCCGAGCTGCTCGACATTCTCGCCATCACCAAGCAGAGCCTCAATCGCGTGCTGAAGGAGTTGGTCGCGCAGGACTTCATCGAGGCGCGCGCGGGCGCCGAGGATCGCAGGCAGCGCCGGCTGCACGCGACGCCCAAGGGCGGCGATCTCGCCTTGAAGCTGGCGCGCGCGCAGACCCGGCGCTTCGCCGCCGCCATGCGCTCGCTGGGGCCGGACGCCAAGAGCGACGCGGCGGCGTTCCTGATGGAGATGATCGACCGCGAAGCGCGGGAGCGTGTTCTCGCGCTGATCGGGCGCGCCGCCCGCCGACGCCCGCGCGGGGAGTTGAGCCGATGACCCTCCGCTCCCCCCGACGACGCCCCGCATGTGCTCGTGGTCGACGACGATCGTCGCTTGCGCAATCTCGTGGCCACCTATCTCGGCCGCAACGGCTATCGCGTCACCGCCGTCGCCTCCGCCGCGGAAGCGCGGGCGCGGCTGGAGAGCCTGCGAATTCGAGATCATCGTGCTCGACGTCATGATGCCCGGCGAGAACGGCTTCGACTTCGCCGAGGCGCTGCGCGAGACCTCGGACATTCCCATCCTCATGCTGACCGCGCGCGGGGAAGCCTCCGACCGCGTTCGGGGCCTGGAGGCCGGCGTCGACGATTATCTCGCCAAGCCCTACGAACCCAAGGAGCTGCTGCTTGAGGATCGGCTCGATCCTGCGCCGCGCGCGCGCTCCCGCGCCGGCGGCGAGCGCCGACGAGCCGGCCCTGCGCTTCGGGCCGTTCCTGTTCCTGGCCGAGCGCGGAGAACTGAGGCGCGGCGAGGAGATCGTGCGGCTGACCGAGCGCGAGCGCGAGATCCTGCGCATGCTCGGAGCGACGCCCGGCGTCAGCGTTTCGCGCGAGGCGCTGGCCGGCGGGGCGGGCGGCGCGCAGGAGCGCACGATCGACGTGCAGATCAACCGGCTGCGCCGCAAGCTCGAGAACGACCCCGCCAATCCGCTCTACCTTCAGACCGCGCGAGGCGCGGGCTACAAGCTGGTCGCCGATTCATGACCGCGATCGGCTACACGCGCGGCGCCTTCAGCTACGGCCGATGGCTGTGGCGCAGCGGCGCGCGTTCGCTGGCCGACCTGTTCCCCAAGGGCCTCTACGCCCGCTCGCTGCTCATCGTCATCCTGCCGATGGTGCTGCTGCAGACGGGCGTGGCCTATCTCTTCATGCAGCGCCACTGGGACCTCGTCACGCACCGGCTGTCGAACGCGGTGGCGCGCGACGTCGGCGCGGTGATCGATCTCTACCGCGCGCTGCCGCTCGGCGCCGACGACAAGCGGCTGCGCGAGATCGCCTCCGAGCGGTTCCGCATGAGCGTCGACCTGATGTCGCCGCAGCCTCTGCCGCCGCGCCTGCCGCGCCGGTTCTTCGACTTCCTGGATCCGCTGACCCGCGCCTTGCCGAAGGAGCTCAACCAGCAGCTCAAATATCCGATCTGGGTCGACACCGTCGGCAAGTCCGGGCTCATGGAGATCAGGGTCGATCTCGGCTTCGGCGTCGTGCGCTTCATCACCAAACGCTCGCTGGGCTATGACCCCAACGTCTTCGTGTTCATCTTCTGGATGCTCGGCGCCTCGCTGGTGCTGATCCTGGTGGCGATCCTGTTCCTGCGCAACCAGATCCGGCCGATCCTGCGTCTGGCCAACGCGGCCGAGGATTTCGGCAAGGGCCGGTTCCACGAATTCCAGCCGCGCGGCGCGCGCGAGGTGCGTCAGGCCGGCAACGCCTTCGTCGAGATGAAGCGCCGAATCGAGCGGGCCAACGAGCAGCGCACCGCGATGCTGAGCGGCGTCAGCCACGATCTCAAGACGATCCTCACCCGCTTCCGGCTGTCGCTCGCCATGATGGATTCGACGTCGGAGTCGCAGGACCTCGAAAAGGACGTCGAGGAGATGCAGGCGATGCTCGAAGGCTATCTGGCCTTCGCGCGCGGCGACAGCGCGGAGGCCGCGGCGCCGACGGATCTGGCCGCATTGCTCGAGGAGTTGCGGCTCGCCGCCGAGCGCCACGGCGCGCCGGTCGCGCTGTCGGCCAAGGGCGATCTCACCGTGACGATCCGACCCATGGCGATGAAGCGGTGTCTGGCCAATCTCATCGGCAACGCCCAGCGTTACGGGCGGCGGGTCGAGATCACGGCGACCCGCGACCGCGGCTTCGTGACGACCCATGTCGACGACGACGGGCCGGGCGTGCCCGCGACTCGCGCGAGGACGTGTTCCGGCCGTTTTTCCGCCTGGACGAGGCGCGCAACCAGGACCAGAGCGGCTCCGGCCTCGGCCTGTCGATCGCCCGCGACATCGCGCGCTCGCACGGCGGCGAGGTCTGGCTTGGCGACAGCCCGCTCGGGGGCCTGCGCGCGAGCCTGCGCATTCCCGTGTGAGGAGGGCCCATGTCGGCGTTGCAGACCAAGATGCTGGGGGCCGCGCCCGACGCCTACGCCCCCGACGGCAGCCAGGTGCGGCTGCTGGCTTCGCTGGCGGGCGGCAGCTTCGCCCATTTCACGCTTTCCGCCGGGCGAGGTCTCGGCGCCGGTCGCGCATCGGACGGTCGAGGAGATCTGGTACGTCGTCGCCGGCGGGGGCGAGGTCTGGCGCAAGTTCGGCGAGGAGGAGAGCGTGACGCCGGTGAAGCCGGGCGTGGCGCTGACGATCCCGCTCGGGACTTGCTTCCAGTTCCGGGCCGGGGCCGAGGGCTTAAGCTTCGTCGCCGTGACCATGCCGCCCTGGCCGGGCCCCGAGGAGGCGTTTCCGGCGCCCGGCAAGTGGGAGGCGCCGGCCCGCTGAGGCGCCTGCGCCGGAACGGCGCGGGCGTTTGGCGTTTCAGGCGTTCAGGCGCCAAATTCCGCCACCGGCGTAACTGCCAAGGCCTGATTGTCGGCTTCGTCATGGCCGGGCTTGTCCCGGCCATCCACGCCGGGCCGCCGAAAAGACGCATCAAGAGCGAATTCGACAGCTTGTACAATAGTTTAGACGCGTAGCTCGCTCGCCGACGTGGATGCCCGGGACATGCCCGGGCATGACGCAGCGGACGGACCATGAGTCACTGTCTGCGGCTCGGTATTACGTCACCGGCGCCGAGGCCGATCAGCGTCGTCGGGCGGCGCGGAATAACGGCTGGCGCGAGGCAGGTTATTTAATGCACTGTCTGTCTGGACGGCGCCCCTAGTCAAGGGTTTTGTTGAGGCTTCGCGAACGTCTCGGGTGCGGTCATGTCTTCGGCCTGTGGATGCGGGAAGGATCGCCCCGCCGGCCCTGATGATTCGTCCGCTTGAGGCTCTTTGCCCTCATCACCGTATCGCGCTCGTACCGGCGCCGACAGTGCGACGGGCTTCCAAGCCTTGTCCGTTGGTTCACATCACCCCGTGGTCACCCTCGATCCTGATCGCCGGAAAGCCGCCCTCTCCGACGAAATCCCTTTTTCGGTAGCCCCTTTTACGCCGCGACCGGGCGGTCGTCGTAGCGCCCGCCGCGGGTCAGTATCGCGAACACGATGCGCGCGAGCTTGTTGGCGAGCGCGACCGCCGTCAGCTTGACCTTGAACGCGACGGGCTTGCGCTCCAGAAGCGCCTTGACCCAGCGCCGCAGCGCATCGTTGTGGCCCTCCCGGTGGCGGATCACCGCGCAGGCGCCCACCACCAAGAGCTTGCGCAAGTAGCGATCCCCCATCTTGGTGATCGCGCCGAGCCGCTCCTTGCCGCCGCTCGAATGCTGACGCGGCGTCAGGCCGAGAAAGGCCGCGAATTCCCGCCCGCTCGCAAACGAACTCATGTCGGGAGCCGTCGCTAGGATCGCAGCGGCGTGAGCGGCCCATCCCGGGGATCGTCATCAGCCGCCTCGCTTTCTCGTCGGCCTTCGCGCCGCCTCGATCTCGTCGTCGATCGCCGCGATCGTCGTGTCGAGCGCGTCGATCTGCGCCCCCAGCGGCCGCAGCGACGCGCAGACGCATTCGGGGACGACAATCTCGCCCTGCGCGTCGGCCCCCGCGACCAGCAGGCGCTTCAACTCGTAGGCGTTGCGCGCCCCCTGCGCCGCCACCACGCCGACCTCGGCCAGATGGCCGCGCAGCGCATTGATGAGCGCCGTGCGCTGGCCAACCAGCAATTCGCGCGCGCGGTGGCGCATCAGCTCCGCCTGGTTCTCGATCGAGCGCACCGCAACGAACCTTTGGCCCGGCGCATCGACGCTTCGCAAATCGCCGCCGCGTCGGCCGCATCGTTCTTGTTACGGCGCACATAGAGTTTCACATGCGCAGCCGGGATCAGCTTGACCCGATGGCCTTGCGCCATCAGCGCGCGGCCCCAGTGGTGCGCCGACGAGCACTCTCCATCGCCACTTCGCAAGGCGCAAGCTTCGCGAAGAACGCCAACGCCGCGCCGCGCCCGAGCTTGCGACCCGCAACCACTTCCCCCTTCGCGTCGACCGCGTGAACTTGTAGGACGTTCTTCGCCAAATCGACCCCACGCGCGTGACAGAGCCCAAATTCTCGATAGACTTGCCCATGGACGGCTTCCCTTCAGATGGGTTTCGACAACATCCATCTTGGCACATCTGATGCCCTCGGGGCGCCGTACTCCCCATCACCGTAATCATCTTCACTTTCACAAAGCGCCTTCCCTCGGTGTCCACGAAACCGGCGGCAGCTCAGTCCGGTTGATTTCGGATGCAACGGGGATTAGTTGGTCGCACGTGCGCACGGCGGGCGTCAGTCCAGATAAAATGAAAATCAGCGCGATAAAATGAAAATCAGCGCGATCATCCCCGTCTACAACGGCGAAAGATGGATCGCGGAGGCGATCGCCTCGATCTACAAGCAAACAAGACCTGTCGACGAACTTATAGTGGTCGACGATGGCTCGTCCGACGCCTCCGCCGAGATCGCCAGCCATTCCGGCGCCAAAGTCATTCGATCAGATAAAAACCGGGGGGAGGGCGCTGCTCGCAACCTGGGATTGCGCAGCGCGGGCGGCGACTTCATTGCCTGGCTCGATGCAGACGACATTTGGGCGCCTCATCACGTCGAAACTGCTCTTTCGTTGCTGGAGCAGTATCCTCAAGCGACAGCCGCATTTTGCGCGGTAAAGCGGTTTGGGCTTCGGCACGAACTCATCCGAGGTTACGTACCTCCCGGATCGCCCGTGAATGTCTTCTGGTCTGCCGTTGACGATTGGTTGCACACGACTATCGGCTCGGTCACTCGGCGGGAGGCCCTTCTCGCCATCGGGGGATTTTCCGAGGAGCAGAGGTATGCTGTCGACTATGACCTTTGGCTTCGCCTTTCGCGAGACCACCTCTTTGTCTGCACTCATGACGTGACCAGCTTCTGGCGATGGCATGTCGACCAGCAGAGCCAAAATTATGCAAGCCAGCTCTCGGCGGTGTACTATTTCAGGTATCGTTACTATATCAATGAGAAGAAACGTGGAGATCATAAATTCGCGGAAGAGCTTGCGATTAGAATCAATCAGCTTTGGGCGCGCGACTTTCGAGACGCAATGAACTCGAGAGATATCGATCTCATGAAGTGTTTGTTACGATGCGCGGTGTCTAATCCAAATTTCGGCGCGTCCGATTTGATAAATGCGCGGCTGGCCTATTATCGCGCCCTCGCCAAGGAATGGCTTGGCTGGCGGCCACGCTTTTGACGCCCGGAAGGAAGCGACGCCGCTTTTCTGAAACAATGTTTGATTGTCGGGCGAGGGGGAGCAGTTCGACGCTTTGTTCCTGGGTCGTGTTCGATCGCGAGGCGATTGAGGCTCCAGCCCACAGGTTGGCGGTTACGTCACCGGCGCCGAGGCCGACGAGCGTCGCCAGGCCCCGCGGAATAGAGGTCGGCTCGATCTCCCGCGGAGCCGCGGCGCGGATATTTAACGCAGCGTCACCGTAAATCACCTTCGCCGATCGCCTGTTGCTCCGCGGGCGTCATTGCGCCAATCTCAACTTACGACTCTGCCCCCAAATGGATGATAGAAGGGGGCACAGCAAGCGGTTGCGAGTCTCCGTCTGTTCCGGTTCGCGGGTGTGGAGCGCTGTCGAGCATGTTTCGAGCGCTATATCTGGTTCAGTCTATAGCTGTCGTTTTGTTGGCGGCGGCGGGAAGCGTACTTGTCACGCCAGCGTTTGGCGACGCTCGCGTGGCGCTCGTCATTGGCAATTCGCATTACAGCAATGCGCCTGCTCTCGGCAATCCAGCGAATGACGCCAGCGACATTTCCGCTGCGCTAAGAAATCTCGGATTCAAAACAAATTTGCTGGTCGACGCCACAAAACGTGAGACGGATCGAGCAGTCGAGCAATTCGCACGCGATGTGCGCAGCGCGGATGTCGCGCTGTTCTTTTTCGCCGGCCATGGCATGCAGTTTCAGCTGCGCAACTACATTTTGCCTGTGGACGCCGAATTGAAGGACGAGATCAGTGTCCGCTACGAGTTGACCGCCATCGACGACATCACGTCCGCATTTCAAAATACCCGGGGGATCAAGGTTCTCCTGCTCGACTCCTGCAGGGACAATCCGCTCGCCGACAAATTGGCGCGCTCAGTGCGCGTATCGAGTCGCGACGCTCAGGTGGTGAAAGGCTTCGCCCCGTTCGAACGCACCAGCGGCATGATTGTCGTTTATGCTACGCAATCGGGTCAAACAGCTCACGACGGCAGCGGCCGTAACAGCCCGTTCACTGCGGCGTTGCTTAAGGAGCTGAGAATGCCTGGGCTTGAGATTGGAACGCTATTCAGGCGAGTTCAATCGGATGTCGTTGATGCTACCGACGGCCTGCAGGAGCCGGAACTATCAATTTCGCTTGTCCCAGAATATTATATCAACCAGGAAGATACAGACCAGACGATATGGGCTCGCATCCGGGAGGGGTCCGACGCGGCCGCATTGCGTGACTTTCTCGTCAAGTTCCCGCACAGTTTCTTTGCGAAAGACGCCGCCGTCAAACTTGAGCTGCTTGATCGGCTGGCGCACCAGAAAAATGAGACCGACAAAGCCGCCGCAACGGCCGAGGCGAAAAATAGCGGCGATAAGCCCCGGCGCGCTGACGGGGCAGCGCCTGTCGCGGCGGCAATTGCTTCCAATGCGAGCGGGTCGACAACGCCCGCAATGCCGGAGGCCGACGTTCAGAAAGAGGTGCGTGAGCGGCTCTACGAGTTGAACTTTGATCCAGGGCTCTCGGAGGAGCCGTTTACGGCCGCTGCTCAACAGGCCGTCCGCCAATTTGAGCGCAAGAATAACTTGCCGGTGACCGGAGTCGCTTCGATGGACCTTCTTCGAAGGCTGCGAAGCGCACCTGCGCTGAAGCCCTGGGGGGCGATTGTCCTTGACACAGCCAAGGCTAAGTGGGGCATGTCCTGGGGCGCGGACACGCGACAGGCGGCTGTCGCGAGCGCCAGAGCATCGTGCGGCGACGAAAAGGGGTGCCCGATCGAAATTTCCTTCTTCGGCGCAACGTGCGGGGCATTCGCCCACTCGCCGTCAAGCTGGTCGATTGACGCCCGGAGCGATATCGCGAAAGCGACGGACGCGGCTATGACGGACTGTCGCAAACAAGGCGCCCAATGCCGGCTTGTCGCGTCCGTTTGCGCGGACGGTTCTCATCGCTTCAGCGCGGCAAAGTGATCGTTGGTTGGTTCAGGCTGAGGCGGGATCCTTCGGAGACTACAATCTTGTGGCGGTCCAAACGCCGGAGCAACCATGCGGACCGGACTTGACCCATGTGCCCAAGGCGTCTCTGGCTCCGATATGCCCAATAAAATTGTAAGTCGTGCCGAACACAATCATTCTTCCGGCGGCATTTCCGTTCTGTCGGACGCGTCCGCTGATGTTGGAGCTTCTGTCGCCCCTCATGATTCCGCTGTCGATCAGAAATCCCCAGGTCCAGCGCGGAATGCACGGCCCGGTGCTCACTCCCGTCCACGAACCATTATAAGCGGTCAGCGAAACAGCCTTGGCACCGGGATGCTCTTTTGGCGCCAGCGGTTCGGAGCGCGCCGCCGTATAAGATTTCGCGGCGGCTCGAACGTGTCTGTTTGGCGTCGAAGCGTCCGGGCGGGCGCCGGCCCGTCTCGGCGCAGCCGCCGGCGTGCTTTTAGGGGTTGACGATCTCTGGGCTCCGGACGCGGATTTTTCATCGTTGCCCAAAGCGCCCCCCGTACTGCCCGCCTGACTGACGAGCCAGGTCTGGCCCGCTACTTTCATTGCCGACTCGGCGCTGCTTGACGAGAATGACGACAGGAGCAGCACGAAGGAAGCCGCAAGGACCGAACCGCCAAAACGCAAGGATTTATCGCTCATCGGTTTCTCCGCCGGTTTGAATGACGAAATATAAAAACCATCCTGCTTGCCAGGTCGCGCTTACGTGTTCTCGTGATTATAAATCGGGTATCCCACCGAGAGAAATCGAAACCCTGAACAGGGATCGGCCGAGGCCAATGCCGCCGGTCGCAGCGCCCCCGGTCGCCAGTCCCCGCGCGGACACGGTCACGTATCCGGCGTTGCGCGCAGAGCGGCGCGCGCTCAGGGGCTTCCGTGTGAAATGTAGTCGAAGAATGACAGGGAGAGCCTGGCGCAGGTCTTGGCGAGACCGAGCATTACGTCGCGGGCGTCGCGTCCGTTCTGGCTGATCGTGCCGCCCGAGACCTTTCGCTTGGCTCAACCCGAAAACCCGCGCCGCCTTCCGCCGGCTGTGACCCTCGACGAAGACAAACTGCCGCTCCGCGGCGATCATCCTCGCCGCCTCAATCGATTCATGTTCGGAAGCAGGCCCGCTCGAAATGGCCGGACGTTTCTCCGGCCAGCGCGCGCGCTACGCGCCGCTCACCGGCCGACTATTGCGCCGCGCATACAACTTCGCAGGTCAATCATCCATTCTCAATACGGCAATGAAGGCTTCCTGAGGGATGTCAACTTTCCCAAATTGTCGCATGCGCTTCTTGCCCGCTTTCTGCTTCTCAAGCAATTTGCGCTTCCTGGTGGCGTCGCCGCCATAGCACTTGGCAGTGACATCCTTTCGTAACGCTCGCACTGTTTCGCGAGCAATGATCTTTGCCCCGATTGCGGCTTGGAGCGGAATCTGAAACATATGCGGCGGAATCAGCTCTTTTAATTTCTCCACCATCGCCCTTCCGCGCAACTCGGCTCGAGTGCGATGCACCAGTACGGAAAGTGCGTCGACCGGCTCCCCATTGACGAGGATCGACATTTTCACCAAATCGCCCTCACGATAGTCGATGAGTACGTAATCAAAAGAGGCATACCCTTTCGATATCGATTTCAGACGATCATAAAAGTCAAATACAACCTCATTTAGCGGGAGTTCGTATACCGCCATCGCGCGCTTTCCGACATAGGTGAGATCCTGTTGCTGTCCGCGCCGATCCTGGCAGAGCTTCAATATCGCCCCGAGATATTCCTCCGGAGTCATAATCGTTGCGCGTATCCAGGGCTCATTTATGGATACGATTGTATTCAGATCTGGCATGTCGGTGGGATTGTGAATTTCCAACTCGACGCCATCACGCAACCCTATTTTGTAAATGACTGAGGGCGCTGTCGCGATCAAGTTCAGGTTAAACTCTCGTTCGAGGCGCTCCTGAATGATTTCCAGATGCAGCAGTCCCAGGAATCCGCATCGAAATCCAAAGCCAAGCGCTGCCGACGTCTCCATTTCGTAGGAGAAACTCGCGTCATTCAATCTGAGCTTTCCCACCGCGGAGCGGAGATTTTCGAAATCCGCGGCGTCTACAGGAAAAAGGCCACAGAAAACGACTGGTTGAGCAGGTTTGAACCCAGGTAAAATGTCCGGCGCTGGGCGCCTGTCGTCAGTTATTGTGTCGCCGACGCGAGTGTCGGATACTTGTTTGATTTGGGCCGTAATGAAGCCAATCTCGCCGGGACCAAGTTGCGACACTTCCGTCATCTTGGGACGAAATACGCCGACACGGTCGGTCAAATGAGTGGCCGAGGCGCCGATCATGCGGATGCGCATGCCCGATTTAAGTACGCCATCGACGACCCGAACGAGGACGACTACACCGAGATAAGAATCGTACCACGAATCGACAAGAAGAGCTTTGAGGGGTCCGGTTTCATCTCCGCGCGGCGGCGGCAGACGATGAACAATCGCCTCCAGTATTTGGTCGATGTTTTGTCCAGTCTTTGCGGAGACAAGGATCGCGTCCGAAGCGTCTATTCCTATCACCTCCTCAATTTGAGTTTTAATTCGTTCAGGCTCCGACGCCGGCAGATCGATTTTGTTCAGGACGGGAACAATCTCGTGCCCTGCGTCAATAGCGTGATAGACGTTCGCCAAAGTCTGCGCCTCAACACCTTGCGAAGCATCTACAATCAGTAGCGACCCCTCGCATGCCGCCAGAGAGCGGGAGACTTCATATGCGAAATCGACATGGCCGGGAGTGTCCATCAAATTCAAAATGTAAGTATTTCCGTCTTTTGCATTATATTCAAGACGTACTGTTTGCGCCTTAATGGTTATTCCGCGCTCGCGCTCGATTTCCATCGAGTCCAGGACCTGATCAACCATTTCGCGATCCGCAAGCGCCCCCGTCGCCTGGATGAGGCGATCAGCCAGCGTCGATTTTCCATGATCGATATGGGCGATTATGGAAAAATTGCGAATGAATTCAATGGGTCGGGTCGTCATGCGCGGTGCTTTAACACGTCGGTAGTCAAAAGAAAAGAAGAGAGAAGGACAACCCAATCTCAATCGACTATTGCAATCTCAACGAGGCGCCTAAAACTACTGATTGAGAAGTTGCAAATAAGTATAAGAGAAACTGTTGGTGAGCCAGAAAACAGACCAGCAAATCACACGTGAACATGAATACGGGCGAAATATGTATTTATCTAGTCGGGTTACTCAATAAAACTCCTCACGAAATCCCTCAATTTGACAGATGGGTGATTGGGCTCAACCATCCCCTCACTTGGGGAGGGAATTCGTGAGATTTGCCTGCGCAGGGCTGGAATGCGATGTTCTGTTGCGACCTCTCCAATCTTACGGGTAAGGCCCGAGGCGGCAGGCCGTCCAACTGTAGCGGAACAGGGGGTCCAATCGCCCAGTTCCCGCCCGCCCCGTTCGATGCTAGGCCTCCCGACGAGGACCTCCCATGCGCATCCCCGACTTCTCCACCGTCCCCTTCCATCCCGTCGGCTCCCCCGATCCCGCCCCCGCCGAGCCCTGGCTCACGCCCGAGGGCATCGCGGTCAAATCCTTCTACACGCCCGACGACCTCAAGGGCCTGACCCACCTCGACACCTGGCCCGGCCTGCCGCCTTACGTGCGCGGCCCCTATCCCACGATGTACGTCAACCAGCCGTGGACGGTGCGCCAATATGCGGGCTTCTCGACGGCCGAGGAATCCAACGCCTTCTATCGCGCCAATCTCGCCGGCGGGCAGAAGGGCCTTTCCGTCGCCTTCGATCTCGCCACCCATCGCGGCTATGATTCCGACCATCCGCGCGTCGCCGGCGACGTCGGCATGGCGGGCGTCGCCATCGATTCCATCTACGACATGCGCACGCTGTTTCAGGGCATCCCGCTCGACGCGATGAGCGTGTCGATGACGATGAACGGCGCGGTGCTGCCGGTGCTCGCCCTCTTCATCGTCGCGGCGGAAGAGCAGGGCGTGCCGGCCGAAAAGCTCTCGGGCACCATCCAGAACGACATCCTCAAGGAGTTCATGGTCCGCAACACGTACATCTACCCGCCGGCGGCCTCGATGCGCATCGTCGCCGACATCTTCGCCTTCACGGCCAAGCACATGCCGAAGTTCAACTCGATCTCGATCTCCGGCTATCACATGCAGGAGGCCGGGGCGACGCAGGATCTGGAGCTCGCCTATACGCTGGCCGACGGCGTCGAATATATCCGCGCCGGGGTCGCGGCAGGCCTGACGCGTCGACCAGTTCGCGCCGCGCCTGTCGTTCTTCTGGGCGATCGGCATGAACTTCTTCATGGAGGTCGCCAAGCTGCGCGCGGCGCGGCTTTTGTGGACGAAGCTGGTCAAGGGCTTCAACCCGCAGTCGGAGAAGTCGCTGCCCTTGCGCACCCACTGCCAGACCTCCGGCTGGTCGCTGACCGCGCAGGACCCGTTCAACAATATCGTGCGCACCGAGATAGAGGCGATGGCGGCCACCCAAGGCCACACGCAGTCCCTGCACACCAACGCGCTCGACGAGGCGCTCGCTTTGCCGACGCCGTTCTCGGCCCGCATCGCCCGCAACACGCAGCTGTTCCTCATCGAGGAGAGCGGCGTCAACCGCGTCATCGACCCCTGGGGCGGCTCCTATTATGTCGAGCGGCTGACGGCCGATCTCGCGGCGCGGGCGCAAGCCCATATCGACGAGATCGAGGCGCTCGGCGGCATGGCGAAGGCGATCGAGCAGGGCCTGCCGAAGCGCCGCATCGAGGAGGCGGCCGCGCGCACCCAGGCGCGCATCGATTCCGGCCAGCAGCCGGTGATCGGCGTCAACGTGTTCCCGCCGACGGTCGAACGCGAGCTCAACGTGCTGAAGGTCGACGCCGCCAGCGTGCGCGCGCTCCAGATCGAGAAATTGAAACGACTTCGCGCCGAGCGCGACGAGGCGGCCTGCCAGGCGGCGCTGGCGAGGCTGACGGAAGGCGCGCGCGGAAGCGCGAACCTGCTGCAACTCTCCGTCGAGGCGGCGCGCGCCAAGGCCACCGTCGGCGAGATCAGCCTCGCGATGGAGAAGGCGTTCGGCCGGCATGTCGCTGAGGCGAAATCGATCTCCGGCGTCTATCTCGCCGCCTCCGGTCCCGCGTCGGACGCCAACGCCCGCGTCATGGAGATGACGCGCGCCTTCGCGGAGAACGAGGGCCGCCGGCCGCGCATACTCGTGGCCAAGATGGGCCAGGACGGGCACGACCGCGGCCAGAAGATCATCGCTTCCGCCTTCGCCGACCTCGGCTTCGACGTGGAGATCGGGCCTTTGTTCGCGACCCCCGAGGAGGTCGCCGCGCTCGCCAAGAAGGCGGACGCCCATATCGTCGGCGTGTCCTCGCTGGCGGCCGGGCATCTCGCGCTCGCGCCGGCGCTCAAGCGCGCGCTCAAGGAGATCGGGCTGGGGGAGACCATGATCGTCGTCGGCGGCGTCATCCCCGAGCAGGATTTCAAGCCGCTGCGGGAGTCGGGCGTCGACGCCATCTTCCCGCCCGGCACGGTGATCCCCGAAGCCGCGATGAGCCTGATGGAGAAGCTCAACGAGCGCATGGGCTATGCGCAGCGGCAGGCGGGGTGAGAACGACCAGTTTGGACGATAGGCGGCGGATTTCGAGCCGACGTCGTCACAAGGCGAGCGATCGCGAGAGCCATCGCGTATGCCTCGTCGAGGCGGATGGCTGCTCACTCGCTTTGGATCGCTAAGCACTCGAGCTCGAGCAGAAATGGAGGCCCCTATTGTTCTGCGCGCTCGCGTTGCGACCGCCAGACTTGAATTGCACCGCCAAGGTCTTTGCGCAATGTCGTTCGAACTGGCTCTTTGCCGATGATTCAGCGCGGAGCGCTACGCGGGTCAGATGTGAAGGTCCTGTAGCATCTCACGACTCAGGCTGAAGACCGTCGCATCATCAGACGTGCGGAACGATGAGGAGATTTGCGTAGCGCCATCCACGCTATTCACGTGATAATTCGACACCGAGCTGCCATCTCGCAATTGTTGTACCAGTTACAAGCGATGACCGAGACTTCGGTTCGAGAGAAGTGGCCTGATAATTGCAGCGGTTCTCCAGCGCATAGTCGACTCGTTGAAAAGGTCCTGAGCTTTGGCGGCTAGGAAGCGGACTGAGTGCTGCGCGGCCGCTTGACTTACGTCTCATCGCAGTTGAATGAGATAAAGCGTAGCTTGGATTTGGCGTCGCGGCGCAAAAGTACGCCAGTGGTATCGCAGAGAACGTAGCGCCGTAGTTGCATCCGCAGGCGCGCGACGCTCCTCCGCATCATTGACAAGCCCGCCGCCGCGCTTTAGCCGCCGCAGCGGTTGCGGAGCGGAGTGGCTTATGGCGATTTTCCTGGACGCGGGCGCGGCGGATTTCGAGGCGAAATTCGCCGACCTCCTCTCCGCCAAGCGCGAGGCGGCGGCGGACGTCGACGAGGCGGCGGCCAAGATCATCGCCGATGTGCGCGCGCGCGGCGACGAGGCGCTGAAGGATTATTCGCTGCGCTTCGACCGCATCGACTTCGACCGCGCGAGCCTCAGGGTCTCCGCCGACGAGATCGACGCGGCCATGGCCGCCTGCTCGAACGAGGCGCTCGACGCGCTCAATTTCGCCCACGAGCGCATCCTCGCCTTCCATCGCCGCCAGGCGCCGAAGGACGAACTGTTCACCGACGCGCTCGGCGTCAGGCTCGGCTGGCGCTGGACGGCCATTCAGGCGGTCGGGCTTTACGTGCCCGGGGGCGGCGGCGAGCTATCCCTCCTCGGTGCTGATGAACGCGACGCCCGCCAAGGTCGCGGGCTGCGACCGCGTCGCGATGGTCGCCCCGGCGCCCGAAGGCCGGCTCAATCCCCTCGTGCTGGCGGCGGCGCGCATCGCCGGCGTCGACGAGGTCTATCGCGTCGGCGGCGCGCAGGCGATCGCGGCGCTGGCCTATGGCACGGCGACGATCGCGCCGGTGGCCAAGATCGTCGGCCCCGGCAACGCCTATGTCGCGGCGGCCAAGCGGCGCGTGTTCGGCGTCGTCGGCATCGACATGATCGCCGGCCCCTCCGAGGTCGTGGTGCTGGCGGACGCGACCGCCGATCCCGCCTTCGTCGCCGCCGACCTGCTCGCCCAGGCCGAGCACGACGAGGCCGCGCAATCGATCCTCATCACCGACGACGCGCGCCTCGGCCGCCTTGTCGCCGAGGAGGTGACGCAAGCAGCTCGCGACCTGCCGCGCGAAAAAATCGCCGGCGCGAGCTGGCGCGACTATGGCGCGATCATTCTCGTGAAGTCGCTTCGGCGACGCCGTCCCGCTGGTCGACCGGCTCGCGCCCGAGCACCTGGAGATCATCGCGACGGAAGGCGAGGCGCTGTCGGCCAGCGATCCGCAACGCCGGCGCGATCTTCCTCGGGCGCCTATACGCCCGAAGCGATCGGCGATTACGTCGGCGGCTCCAACCATGTGCTGCCGACCTCGCGCTCGGCGCGCTTCTCCTCGGGGCTTGAGCGTGCACGATTTCGTCAAGCGCACGTCGATCCTTTCCTGCGACGCCGCCGCGCTGAAGGCGCTGGGGCCGGCGGCGGTCACGCTTGGACGAGGCCGAGGGGCTGGACGCGCATGCGCGCTCGGTCGCGCATGCGGCTCGGGCGCCTCTGCATGAGCGAACGGCCCAAGGCGCGCCTCTATCGAGGTCCTGCTCGACGAGGCGACGTTGCCGCGGCTCGCCACCGATCAGGACCACGAGCGGGCGGTGGCGATCTTCGATCTCGTCGAAGAGAACGCCTTCGCCGTGCGCGGGCGCGACGACGGGCCGTTCAGTCTCATCGATCGCCCAGCTCGAAGCGAAGCTGAATTTCATCGTCAGGACCGAGGCGGGGGCGCTGGCGGCCGAATTCGCGGTGTCGATGACGCCGTTCCGGCCGCTGCTGAAGGATTATTTCCTCGTCTGCGAGACCTATTACAGCGCCATCCGCACCGCCTCCCCGCGCGAGATCGAGGCGATCGACCGCGAGCGCACGGCGCTGCACAACGAGGGCGCCGACCTGCTCGCCTCGCGCCTCGCCGACAAGGTCGAGATCGACAGCGGCACGGCGCGGCGGCTGTTCACTTTGGTCTCGGCGCTGCACTGGAAATAATGGTGGGCTGGTCGTTCTACGCCGCGGCGGCGCCGACGGTCATCCTGCTGGGCCTCTCGCGATCCGGCCTTTCCGCCCTCGGGGCGCTGGCGGTTCCGATCCTGGCGCTGGCGATCTCGCCGATCCAGGCGGCGGCGATCACGCTGCCGATCATGGTCGTGCAGGATTGGGTCGGCGTCTACGCCTATCGCCGCGAGGCGGACTGGCGCAACCTCGCCATTCTGCTGCCGGCGGCGCTGGTCGGGGTCATTCTGCCTTCTTGATGGCCGCGCGGGTCAGCGAGGATGTCGTTCGGCTCGCCATCGGCCTCATCTCGGTGGGATTTGTCGCGATGACCCTGGCGCGCGAGCGCAGGGTCGTCGCCGAGCCGCGTTCCGGCGAAGGTCGCGCCGGGCCTGTTCTGGGGGACCGTGTCGGGATTCTCGCGAGTTTCGTCAGCCATTCCGGCGGGCCGCCGTTCCTCGTTTACGCGATGCCGCAGCGGCTGACGGCCCCGGCGTTCGCGGGCACTTCGGCCTTGTTCTTCGCGGCGGTCAATCTGATGAAGCTTCCGCCCTATCTGATGCTCGGCCAGTTCACGCGGGAGAATCTGACGGCCTCGCTGGCGCTGCTGCCGCTGGCGACGGCCTCCACCATCGCCGGGGTCTATATCGTGAGGCGCGTCTCCACGGCGAGATTCTACAAATTCGTGCTCGTCATCACCTTCGCGCTCGGCGTGAAGCTCGTCTACGACGCGGCGCGTGGGCTCTGGGGCTAAGAGGATTTCCGAAAAGTGGATGCCGGTTCTCGGACGCAAATCCTGCTGAAGCAAAACTCTAAGCAGACATTCGTTGGCATCCGTAAACTGCAATCATGGGCCCGAGACGGCGCTACGCCTTACCGACACGCTCATGGCCGGGCTTGTCCCGGCCATCACGCCGACCTGCGACAAAGGGGATTGCCCTGCTCGTCACATGCTCAGGCACGCGCATGCGTTCCTTCGACGTCGCTGGAATGGCCGGGCAAGCTCGGCCTCTACGGCGGCAAGGTATCACTGCTTCCGGCCTCGAGCTTGGCAGTTACTGGCCTTCCAACGAATGTCTCGCTTAGGCGCGCGGCTTTGACGCGGAGGCGCGAATCGGCTCCGTTCCCGCGCATGGGCGCGATCCTCTCGATCCAGTCCCATGTCGTCTATGGCCACGTCGGCAATTCCGCCGCCGCCTTCGCCCTGCAACGGCTCGGCCGCGAGGTCTGGCCGCTGCATACCGTGCAGTTCTCCAGCCACGCCGGCTATCCCGGCTGGCGCGGCGAGGCGTTCTCGGCCGAGCTGATCGGCGCCTGCGTCGCTGGCCTGGACGCCATCGGCGCGCTCGAGCGTTGCGAGGGCGTCCTCACCGGCTATTTCGGCAAGGCGGAGACGGCGCGAGGCCGCGCTCGAAGCGGTCAGGGCGGTGCGCTCGCGCCGTCAGGGCGCGGTCTACGCCTGCGATCCCGTGATCGGCGACGAGGGGCGCGGGATCTATGTGCGCGAGGGCGTGCCCGAGTTCTTCCGCGACCAGGCGCTTCCCGCCGCCACGATCGTCAGCCCCAACGCCTTCGAGCTTGCCTGGCTCGCCGGCCGCGCGGTCGCGAGCCGCGCCGAGGCGGTCGCGGCCTTGCAGGTTCTGCGCGCGCGCGGGCCGGACGTCGCCTACGCCACTTCGCTGCGGCTCGAAGACACGCCGCAGGACGCGCTCGACCTCATCGTCGCCGCTTCCGACGGCGTCTGGCGCGTGCGCACGCCGAAGCTCGCCGATCGCCGTCAACGGCGCGGGCGATCTCATCTCGGCGCTGTTCCTGGACGAGTGGCTGCGCGCGTCGCGACGCCGCCGGGCGCGCTTGCCAGCGCGGCGGCGCGCGTCTACGCCGTCGTCGCCGCCACGGCGGCGGCGGGCGCGCGCGAGCTTGGCACTTATCGCAGCGCAGGGCGCGCTCGCCGAACCGCCGCTGCGCTTCGCGCCGGAAAGATTGTGAGAGGCCATGCCCGCGCCGTTTCTACACGCTCGACGTCTTCGCCAGCCGACGCGCTCGCCGGCAATCCGCTGGCGGTCGTGCTCGATTGCGCAGGGGCTCGACGACGCGCGCGATGCAGAGCATCGCGCGCGAGTTCAGCCTGTCGGAGACCGTGTTCGTCGCCGAGCCGAAGAACCCCGTCAACACCGCGGCCGTGCGCATCTTCACGCCGAGCCGCGAACTGCCTTTCGCCGGCCATCCGACCGTCGGGACGGCGACGCTGCTCGCGCATCTGCGCGCGCCCGATCTGCTGGCCTCGCAGGATCTGCGCGTCGTGCTGGAGGAGAAGATCGGCGAGGTCGTCTGCGTCGCCCGCCACCGTCGCGGCGAGGCGATGGCCGCCTATTTCACCGTGCCGCGCCTGCCCGCGCGCCGCCGGCGAGCCGCCGCCCGCGGCGAGCCTCGCCGAGGGCCTGGGGCTCAAGCCGTCCGACATCGGCTTCCGCAACCATGTCCCCAGCGTCTACGGCGTCGGCGCGCCGCATATTTTCATCCCCGTCGCCACGCTCGACGCGATGGCGCGCGCCAACCCGCTGAAGACGCCCTGGGGCGCGGACGGCGGACCGTCGGTCTATCTCTATTGCCCCGAGACGGCGGGCGACGGCGCGCATTATCACGCGCGCATGTTCGCCGGCGGCTGGGGAATTGCGGAGGACCCCGCGACCGGCAGCGCGGCCGCCGCCTTCGCCGCGGTCGTGATGGCTTTCGACAGCGCCGGCCGACGGCGAGCACATGCTCGTCGTCGAGCAGGGCTTCGAGATGGGTCGGCCGAGCCTCATCTCGCTGGGGCTGGAGGTCGAGGGCGGCGCGCTGCGCGCGGCGCACGATCGGGGGCTCGGCGGTCATCGTCTCCGAGGGGAAACTGCGGCTGTGACGCGGATCGAGACGGTCGACGCGCTCGATTTTCGGCTCGCGGACGGCGTCTGGGATTTCGGGCGCGACCGCGCCGGCGGAGATCGCCGCGCACTGGGAGCGCCGCCGCGCCGAGCAGCCGCGCCTGTTCAACGGCCGCGTGCTGATGCTCGGGCGCCACGCGGTCCAGGGCCGCGTGCTGCGCGGCGAGTTCATCGAGACCGATTTCGCCGCGTTTCTCGCCTGGCGCGAGTCCGGCTTTCCCGCCGCCGAGCGCCTGCAACGGCTTCTCGATGGCGGCGCTGCGCGGGTCCGACGGCGCCTTCCTGCTGGGAGAGATGGCCGCCCATACCGCAAGCGCCGGGGCGATCTATTTTCCCGCCGGCACGCCCGACCGTCAGGACGTGTTCGGCGACGTCGTCGATCTTGAAGCGAGCGTGCGGCGCGAATTGCTCGAGGAGACGGGCCTCGACGCCGAGGAGGCGGAGATCGCGCCGGGCTGGATCGTCGTGCGCGCGCGCGGCCGCGTCGCCTGCATGAAGCCGATGCGGCTCGGCGGTGGCGGCGCAGGAGGCGCGCGCAGAGATCGCGGCGCGGCTTTCGGCCGAGGCGCGTCCGGAGTTCTCGGCGATGCATGTGGTGCGCGGGGAGGCGGATTTCACGCCCGCGATGCCCGAGTTCGTGCGCGCCTTCATGGCCTGGGTGTGGGAGGGAGAGCGGCGGGCCTGAGCTTTACCGAGGCGCGCTCCGAGAAGAACGGAGGCCCGGTCAGTTGGATTTCCGGGTTGCGGCGATCTCGAAGCGGCGCATCGCGCGCACCCAGTTGAGGCGGCAGCCATAGGCGCAAAAGCTCTTTCCCTCGTCCTTGACCGCTTCGCAGACGATAAGGCGGGAGCAATTATCGCAGTGGACCTTGAACATAGTCGCCTCCTGGGTTCCTATGGGCGATTTACGGTCCGGGCAGGATTGGGCGTTACGCGGCCCTTCGCCTGCATTGTGATATGCGCCACACGAACGGCGATCCCTACGGCTGTGGCGCTGGCGACCCGGTAGGGAAGTCCGTAAGGGGCGGGGAGGGGATTTCTGGGCCACATCAGCCGCCCTCGTCCTGAGGCGCCCCGAAGGGGCCTCAGAAGGACGCTCCCGCGGGCGCTGCGCGATGTGCCAAGTCGCCGGCGCTTGCATTAAGCTGGGCAGGTTTCCAGGACGGGCGGCGCTTCGATTTAACATCCTTCTCTGCGCCGACGGCAGCCACCGGGATTACGCGACGGTCTGTAGAGGAACGCGTCAGCGAACACGCGAACGGCGCCATTCCCGGTTGCTGCACCTTTTCGCGCCGTCGTGCTGGCCCATTCCGAGCCTTATCAGCGGGTCGACGAGGCCGTCGCCGCCAGCGCAAATCAAGGGATGGTCGCGCGCCAAGAAGGAGGCTTGCGGGGCGACTTCGAGTTGCTGTCGAAACTCGCCAAACGACGGGGCGGCGACGGCGCGTGATCGCGGCAGCATCGAGCGAACCGAGCGTCCTTCGAGGCCCCTTCGGGGCGCCTCAGGACGAGGGCGGTGGATGGCGGCAAGGGGCGGATAAGGGACCTTGCGGTACTACCCTTGCGATTTCGCTGGCTTCGATTGCGAGCATCGCGTCCTACACGCCGACCGCGGAGCCCGGCTGACGCCGATGCTTCATCCCGCCTTGTCGCTGAACGCGGCGGGAAGCGTCGCGAGGAACGACATGACGCGCTGCGTGCGCAGGGGCGGGCGGCGGTCGGAGGTGCGCAGCATCCATAGGGGCTCCGCCGGCGCGCGCCATGGCGCAAGCACTTCGACGAGCCGGCCGGTGCGCAGGTCTTCGTGTACGAGCCACGCCGGCCCCCAGCCGACGCCAAACCCATTCGCGATCAAAGCAAGTGAAGCGTGCGCGTCGTCGCAAATGTGCTTGGGCTTGGGCGCGACGCGAACGGGTCCTTTGCCGCGCGGGTCGGCGAAGCGCCAGGTCAGGATCTGGCCGCTCGCGGGATTGCGGAAGCCGACGTGGTCATGCGCGGAAAGCTCGTATGGAGTCGCCGGCGCGCCGCGCGCGTTCAGATAGGCGGGCGAGGCGCAAGCGATCCAAGAGAACGTGCAAAGCCGCCGCGCCTGATGGCCGGGTGCGCGGTCGAGGGGTCCTGAGCGGATCGCGACGTCGACGCCTTCCGCCGCGAGATCGAGAATCTCGTTGCGGAATTTGACCTCGATCTCGATTTCCGGCCGCTCCCGCAGAAACGCGGGCAGTCGCGGCAGGATGCAAGCGCGCGCGAACGAGGCGGGGGCGGTCACGCGCACCCGTCCGCCGCTGTCGCGCGCGACTTCGCCGAGCGCGGATTGGACACGGGCGAGACTTTCGGCCAGCGCGCGTCCCGCCGCCATCAGCCGGTCGCCCTCCTCGGTCAGCGCCAGCGAATGGGTGGAGCGATGCAAAAGCCGCATCCCGCGCGCTTGTTCGAAGCGGGCGACCGCCTTGGACATCGCCGAGGTGGTCGTCCCCGCCCGACGCGCGGCTTCGGCGAAGGAGCCCGCCTCGACGACGCGGACGAAGGCGAGGAGACGCGAGAGGTCAGGAGGCAGGGCTGTTGTGGACATTCAGTCCACATAGTCATGGCGGCGCGGTCGCTACAAGAGCCGTCCCCGAGGGGCCAAATGGGGAGCGTCAGCGCGCAATCTGCGCCGCTGGAAACCGCGGGAAGTCCCATGAACCCCATCGAAATCACCCTGCAAGCCCTCGACGCCGCCGAGCGCGCGATTCCCCCCGGCCAGCCGGTCTATATGCTCAATTTGCTACGCTACCGCGCTCATGCGCGTTACGAGGACGGCTTCGACGCCGCGCCCTGCTCGGGCCGCGAAGCCTTTCATGAACGCTATAGGCCGGCATTCCGGCGTCTCGCGGCCGGTAAGCCGCTCGTGCGGATTTTTTCCGGGCCGGTCCTGGCGAGCCTCGTCGGCCCGCAAGACGCACGCTGGGACGAAGCAGCGATCAATGAATACGGCGATTTCGCCGCCTTCCGCTCAATCGTCGACACCGAGACTTACCGGCGCGAGGCCGCCCCGCATCGGCACGCGGCGCTCGAGGATTTCCGGCTATTTGCGCTCACCAAGACGATGTGAACGCATCGCGGCGGCGGCCTCTACCCAACATAGCCGACGGTATTCGTGCATCGTTCTCGCAACGCGCTTGCGCATTTTGCTCGGCGGGCGCGGCGCCTCAGGCTGCCCCGCATCCCCGTCATCGCGAACGAGCTGCGGATTGCGGGCGTTTGTTGGCGGCGCTTCGTTGTCAGGAAGACTGAGTGCGCCCGTCATGCCGGGAGCGTCCGCAAAGGGTCGAAAGCGGACACCCTGCGCCCGGAAGCGGCTGGCTGCGTGTTCCCTAAAAAATCAACGTAAACATTTGACTTTTCAGAAATTCTCCCTATAATCCCACACCGTCCGGTCGTTGTTATCACGCCTCGAAACGGGACCCGCGAAACAGGACGCGGCCGTCCATTCTCGCTTGGGGCCCGCGACTCTCCCCTTGGGGTCGGCGACCGGGGGCCGCCACTCGGCGGGAGGACGTAACTGCCAAGCCGGGTGAGTCCGAAGTGTCACGGTTGGCGGGAAAAGCTTGGCGTGGCGCGGATTTCGGGAGACTTCCGGCCGGAATCCTAACTCAAGGGCGAGATGATTCTTCCGCCCGAAGTCGTGGCGCTGATTGCGGCGCTCAAACTCGAAGTCGAAGCGCTTCGGGTCGAGAACGCCGAGCTTCGTCGACGCCTCGGATTGGACAGCTCCAACAGCTCGAAACCGCCTTCGAGCGACGGGCTGAAGAAGAAGCCTCGCCTTTTGCGCAGTCTGCGCACGCGCTCAGGCAAGCCGAGCGGGGGACAGAAGGGTCACAAGGGCGACACGTTGCGGCAGGTCGCCGAACCCGACGCGGTCATCGAACACCAAGCGTCGGCTTGCCGGCATTGCGGCGCGGGGCTCGATGCGGGCAGCGTGATCGGTCAGGAGAAGCGGCAAGTGTTCGATCTGCCCGAGCGCCTGCTTCTCGTCACCGAACATCGCGCTTTGATCCACGCCTGCCCGTGCTGTCGGGGTAAGACGCGCGCGGCCTTCCCCGATGGCGTGGTCTCGCCGGCCCAATATGGCGAGCGCATCAAGGCGGCGGCGGTCTACCTCAACACGCAGCAACTGGTTCCCGAGGAGCGCGTCGCGCAAGTGCTGCAAGACTTGTTTGACGCGGCGGCGGCCTGCGGGGCGAGCGTGGCCAGTTGGGTTCGAGCCAAGGCCGAAGCGCTGGAGCCGGTCTATCGCGCCCTTGGCGAAAGCGTGGCGGCGGCGCGCGTGCGCTGCCTCGACGAAACCGGCCTGCGCATCGGCGGGCAGACCCGTTGGCTGCACACCGCCTCGACGCTGACCCACACGTTCTATCGCGCCGGCGAGCCCCGTTCGGCCGTGCCCGAATGCAACGGCGGCGTCGTGGTCCACGACCATTGGCGCGCCTATTACGGCCTTCAAAACGTCGACCACGCCTTCTGCAACGCCCACTTGCTGCGCGAGCTTCAGGCGGTCTGCGACTTCGATCACGAGCCCTGGGCCGCGGCCCTGCGCGCAACGCTCATCGACGCGAACGAGGCCGTGCGAGAGGCCAAAGCGCGAGGCGCCTCGGCGCTGGCGCCTGAGGCGATCAAGGCTTTCGAGGATCGCTATTGGGCCGCCGTCCGCGAAGGCCTCGCCCTGCACAGGGGCCTGCCGGCCTTCGATCCCTCGCCGAACCCAAAGAAGAGAAAAAAGCAGCGTCCCGCCCATAATCTCCTTCTCCGGTTCAAGACCTTCAAGGAGGCGACGCTGCGGTTTCTCACCGATTTCAAAGTTCCCTTCACCAACAACCTCGCAGAGCAGGATCTGCGCATGATGAAGGTGAAGACCAAGATCTCCGGCGGCTTTCGAACCGAGCAGGGCGCCGTCGACTTCGCGCGCCTGCGATCCGTGATCTCTTCGGCTAGAAAGCAGGGCTTCAACATCCTCAAAGCCCTCGCCCTGGCGCCCGAGCGCCTCGCCGTCGAACTGAACTGTTGAACCTCGCCTCCGCTCCCTCCTCCCTACCCAGCCTCCTCCAATGCACCCAATAAGCCGTTCGGGACACGGCGGCTTGGCAGTTACGGGAGGACGTAGACTGCCAAGCCGCCCCCTCTTTCAGAGCCGTCCGGCACTGTTTAAGTCGTGCGCCACCGGTCATGATTCCGATTTGTTCGCGCTTCGATTCCGAGCCGTTCACAGCGACGGCTTCACTTCAGCCGCCGTCGAGCCAAAAGGGCCGCCAAATTGGGGGGCGGCTTGGCAGTTACGGGAGGGACAGCAAAGACCACCCAAGCTTCTGAAAATCCACGATCCCGTCCTGTCCCCGTCACCAGACCTTGCTGACCTGATAGCCCCTGGCGCGCAGAATCTCGATGAGCCCGCGCTTGCCCGGCAGATGCAGCGCGCCGACGGCGATGAAGAGCGCCGCCTTTCTTCAGGTAGGGCTCGGCGCGTTCGGCCATCACGTCGTTGCGGTCCGACAGCAGCCGGCGGGTGAGCTCGGCCGACGCCGCCCGCTCTTCCGGGGTAACGCCGGGCGCCGCGTCGAGCACCGCCAGCGCCGCCGCCGGCCGCTTCTGCAGGTAGAGCGACAGCAGCGTGCCATAGCCGCCGTCCGCGAACGCCCCGCCGCGCGCGATCGCCTTAAGCTGCGACGCGGCGAGCGCGGGAGTGATGGAGGCGATGACGCGCAACTGCTCCTCGACCGACTCCAGGCCGATCACGGGGATATGATGCGCCTTGCCGATCTTGGCGAAGGACTCGTCGACCTCCGGCAGGCCCTTGGCCTGCCCCTCCAGCTCGCATTTCGGCAAGGACGCGGCCACCGCCAGCATCCAGAGCTTCAGGTGATGCGCCATTTCCGCCGACGTGCCTTTGGCCGCCAGCATGGCCTCGACCCGCCTGGCGTCCTCGCCCTCGATCAGACCGGCGAAAGTGTCGGCGTCCGGCGACATCGCCTCGCGCAGCATCGAGGCGCCGATCTCGATCTGCTTGGCGGAGTCGAGGTCGCCGAGCTCGGTCGCCACCGCCGTCGCCTTCTGCGCATAGGGCGCGGCCTCGCGGGCGAGCCGCATCGGCCCGTCGGCCGTCGAGTGCATCGTGCCGTAGAGATAGGACGGCGCGAGGCCCGGCTTGTCGATGCGCCACAACAGCCCTTCGCCATTGATAAGCTCATCGGCGTGCCCCTTCCAATCCGGCTTGATCGAGGGATCGGCGGAGAGATCGACGCCGCCGCACTGCGCGCCTTGCGCGAAGGCGGGCTGGGCAAGCGCCAGGAGCGTCAGCAACGCGAGCCGGCGCAGGCGCATGGACGGCCTTTCGGAGACGGGAGGCGCGGCCATCACAGCTTTCGCAACGCCACCTGCTCGATGCGATGGCTCGGCCCCTTGATGAGCCTCAGACTCGCGCGCGGTCGCGTCGGCAGGATGTTCTCGCGCAGGTTGACGAGATTGATGCGCCGCCAGATGTCCTGCGCCGTCGCCACCGCCGCCGCGTCGTCGAGTTCGGCGAATTTCTTGAAGAACGAGCGCGGATCGCGGAACGCGGTGTCGCGCAGGCGCATGAAGCGCTCGACGTACCATTTCTCCAGGAGCTCATCGCTCGCGTCGAGGAACACCGAGAAATCGAAGAAATCGGAGACGAAAGGCACCTCGCGTCCTTCGCGCGTCAGCCGGTTCGGCATCAGCACGTTGAGGCCCTCGACGATGAGGATGTCGGGGCGGTCGACGGCGATCGATTCGCCGGGCACGACGTCGTAGACGAGATGGCTGTAGACCGGCGCCCGCACGTTGCGCTCGCCCGCCTTCACCGCGGCGAGGAAATTGATGATCGCCATGCCGTCGTAGCTTTCGGGGAAGCCCTTGCGGTCCATGATGCCGTCGGCGATCAGCTTGGCGTTGGGATGCAGGAAGCCGTCGGTGGTGACGAGCTGCACCTTCGGCGTATTGGGCCAGCGCGACAGCATGGCTTGCAGCACGCGCGCGGTGGTGGACTTGCCGACCGCCACCGAGCCCGCGACCCCGACGATATAGGGCACCTTGCCGTCGTCGGCGCCGAGGAAGCGCTGCGTCGCCTTGAACAGCCCCTGCGTGGCCGCGACATAGAGCGCAAGCAGGCGCGAGAGCGGCAGATAGATCGCGATGACCTCGTCGATCGAGATCGGATCGTGGTTGGATTGCAGCTTGCGCAGGTCGTCGATGGTGAGCGTCAGCGGCGTATCGGCGCGCAACTGGGCCCATTCGTCGCGCGTAAAATGGCGGAACGGCGAAGCGGCGTGGAGATTGGGGGGCAGGGCGTTCATTTCGGCCTCGAGGCCTTCTCGGCATGGCCGCCCTGAGCGGTGCGCCGTTCGAGTTCGGCCATCACCCGCTCTAGCGGAATCTTTCGCGCCTGCAACAGGACGAGCAAGTGATAGAGCACGTCGGCGGCCTCGCAGGTCAGCGCCGAATCCTCTTCGGCCACGGCGGCGATGACGGCCTCCGTCGCCTCCTCGCCGAATTTCTTGGCGCAGCGCGCCACGCCCTTGTCGAGGAGCGAGCGCGTGTAGGAGCTCTCCGCGTCGGCCTCGGCGCGGCGCGCGACGATCTCGGCGAGATTTTCGAGCGCGAACACCGGTGGCTCCTTGCCGCAAGAAGGCCCCTATTTTGCCGTTGCGAAGACGGTTTGTCGAGGAAGGGCTTCTCGTCAAAATGGGGGAGGATTGACCCGCGTCAAGGCGGCGCCTTCGCTTCCCGCCAGCATGGTTTCAATGAGCATCACAACCGCAGATCTCCTGGCGCGCTACGACGGGCGCGCGCCCCGTTACACGAGCTACCCCACCGCGCCGCATTTCACAGGCGCGGTCGGCCCCGGCGTCTACGCCGGCTGGCTCGCCGATCTCCCGGAAGAGGCTGCGCTTTCGCTCTATCTGCATGTGCCGTTTTGCGACCGTCTTTGCTTCTATTGCGGCTGCAACACCAGCGTGGTGCGCCTGGAGACCTCCCATCGCGCCTATGCGCGGCGGCTTATCCAGGAGATCGACCGCGTCGCGGCCGCCATTCCCCGGCGCGCGCCTGTCCGTCACGTCCATTGGGGCGGCGGCACGCCGACCATGCTGCCGGCCGACGAACTCGTCGCGATCATGGGCCGGCTGCGCGAGCGGTTCGCATTCGCGCCGGACGCCGAAATCGCCATCGAGCTCGACCCCACCCGGCTTCCGGCGGACCGCCTCGCCGCGCTCGGCGACATGGGCGTGACGCGCATCAGCCTCGGCGTGCAGGATCTCGAACCCGCCGTCCAGGAGGCCATCGGCCGCCGTCAGTCCTACGAGCAGACGGAGGTCTGCGCCCAGGCCGCCCGCGCGCTCGGCGTCCATTCGCTGAACCTCGACCTCATCTATGGCCTGCCATTGCAGACGGTCGAAAGCGTGACCCGCACGGCGCGGCGGGCGCTCGAATTGCGGGCCGACCGCGCCGCGGTGTTCGGCTACGCGCATGTGCCATGGATGAAGAAGCACCAGGCCGTGATTCCCGAGGCGAGCCTGCCCGGCGCGGCGGAGCGTTTCGCCCAGCAGCAGGCGATCCATCGCGTGCTGACGGAAGAGGGCGGCTATGTCGCCGTCGGCCTCGACCATTACGCCAAGCCGGCCGACGCCATGGCGCGCGCCGCCGCGGAAGGACGGCTGCGGCGCGGCTTCCAGGGCTATACGACCGACGACGCGCCGGTTCTCCTGGGTTTCGGCGCGAGCGCGATCAGCCAGTTGCCGCAGGGCTACGCACAGAACGCGCCCGACCGCCGCCGCCTATGGCGCGCTGATCGACGCCGGCGACCTCGCCACCGTTCGCGGAATTGGCCTGCGCGCCGAGGATCGGATGCGCCGCGAGGTGATCGAGCGGCTGATGTGCGCTTTGGAAGTCGACCTCGTCGCAACGGCGCAATCGCATGGCGCCGACCCCGCGGCGCTGTTGGCCGACGCGGCGGGGCTACAGCGTTTCGCCGAAGATGGGCTCGCGCATTTCGACGGACGCCGCGTCGTCGTCACCGAGAAGGGCCGGCCGTTCCTGCGCTCGGTCTCGGCTTTGTTCGACGCCTATCTCGCCGAGGACGACGGGCGGCCGCGCCACGCGCGGGCGATCTAGGCCCCCGCCGCCGCACGCTCCAGATTGCGCCGCAGCGCCTGAATGTCGCGCGTGAGCTTGACGAATGCCTCCGGCGACAGGTCCGCGGCGGCGAAGACGCAGCGCATGATCTCGCCGGCGTGGGCGCGCATCGCCGAACCCTTCCCGGTCAGGCTGACCATCACCCGCCGCTCGTCCTCTTGCGCGCGCCGGCGCGTGAGGAGACCCATGCCCTCGAGCCGCTTCAGCAGCGGCGTCAGCGTGCTGGTGTCGAGCGCAAGCTTCTCGCCGAGGGCGCCGACGGCGACCCCGTCCTCGCCCCATAGCGCCGCCATGACCAGAAACTGCGGATAGGTGAGACCGAGCCGCCCGAGCGGCTTGCGGTAGATGCGATTGAACGCGAAGCCGGTCGAATAGACGGCGAAACAGAGGAAATCGTCGAGATCGGGGATCGGCGGCGCCGCGGCTTCCAGGGTCGACATGAGGTGCATTTAAGTCGCGCGCGATTTAATCGCAAGCACTTGTGTCCAGCGCCGCAGGCATGTATATCGCGAGCGATAATATCGTACACGATATTATGATTTGAAAACCGCAGCCGGCAGCGCGAGAAAGTCGCGCGCTTCCCGCGCCCAACGCAAGACCCAAGGAGCCTCCCATGCCTGTCGACGCCAAGTACCACACCTCCGCCACCGCCACCGGCGGCGGCCGCGACGGCAAGACCTCGCTGACCGACGGCACTTTGTCGCTGCAGCTCGTGATCCCCAAGGAGCTCGGCGGCCCCGGCGGCGACGGCGCCAATCCGGAAAAACTGTTCGCGCTCGGCTATTCCGCCTGCTATCTCGGCGCCTTGCGCGTCGGCGCGCAGCAACTCAAGACCAAGGTTCCCGAGGGAACGACGGTGACGGCGGAGATCGGCATAGGTCCGCGCTCGGAAGGCGGCTTCGGCATCACCGCCGCGCTCGACGTCCATCTGCCCGGCATGGACGCCGGCGAGGCGAAGAAGCTGGTCGAGGCGACGCACAAGATCTGCCCCTACTCGAATGCGATCATCCCCAACGTCGACGTCAAGACGACGACCCGGTCGTAAACTCCCTCCGGCGCCGCGGCGCGGGCTGCGGCGCTCTTTCCTTCAGGGCGCCCGCGATGAGCCCCGTGTCCGCCCATCAATCACCGAGAGCCGAGCTGCGCACGGGCCCCTTCAGATCGAGCCCCGCCACGACATAGCCGCGGCGAAAATCCTCGATATGCTTGCGCATCCAAAGCTCGGAAGTCTCGGCGTCCTTGCGCGCGATGGCGTCGGCGATCTTGCGGTGCGCCTCGAGCAACCGGTAGCGGGCCCGGGGCGAGCTTCGGTATAGCCGCTTGGTCGAGGAATAGAGCAACAGCCCCAGCGGCTCCTCCGACAGCGCAAGCGCCCGGTTGCAGGCCGCCTTTGCGATCAGGCCATGGAATTCGACATCGAGGCGGATGATCGTCGCATCGTCGTGCAAGCGCTCTTCGGTCGCCCGCACGTTTTCATGGACGAGCGCAAGTATGTCATCGGGCGCGCGTTGAGCCGCAAAGCGCGCCGAAAGGGGCTCCAGCGCCATCATCATCTCCCACAATTCCTTGAAGGTGATGCTCTGAAGCGCCAGCGCGCGGCTGGTGTATTGCGCAATCTCATGGCTCCCGGGGACGCTGACGATCAGCTTTTTCCCGCCCGCCCGCTTGACGAAGCCGGCGTTCTCCAACGCCCGCAGCCCCTCGCGCAAGGTCGAGCGGTTGACCCCCAATTGCTCCGCGAGGTCCTGTTCCGTGGGCAACGGGTCGCCGGGCTTCATCTTGCCGCCGAGAATCTGCTCCTCGATGGCGAGCGTCACCCGCCGGTAATTCGGCATCGACTCGATCGCGTCGAAAATCATTCGCTCATCCATAACCACGCGCCTTCGTGGACGATAAGCGCCGCGGGGAGCCGAGGCAAAATCCGAATCGCCAATTTCTACGAGAACAACATGCCAGGACGGGTCGATGCAAGGGAGAATCGTTTCGTTTCACCGGCTTAGCTCGGGGCGTCCCTGGAACAGCGCCAACGCTTCCGGATTCGCGAGCGCCTCCCGGTTATCGACGGCGCGACCGTGAATGACGTTCCTGACCGCCAATTCGCTGATCTTTCCCGACTTCGTTCGCGGAATGTCGGCGACGGCGAGGATGTGGGCGGGAACATGGCGCGGCGACAGGTTGCGCTTGATGACGGCCCGGATCTTCGCACGCAGCCCCTCGTCGAGCGCCACGCCGTCGGCCAGGCGCACGAACAGCACCGTCCGCACGTCGTTCTCCCATTGCTGTCCGACGCAGACCGATTCCGCGATCTCCGGCATGGCGTCGAGCTGGTTGTAGATTTCCGCCGTGCCGATCCGCACGCCGCCCGGGTTCAATACGGCGTCGGACCTGCCGTGGATGATCATCCCGCCATGCTTGGTCCATTCGGCGAAATCGCCGTGGCGCCAGACGTTGGCGAAGCGCGAGAAATAGGCGGAGCGATATTTGCTCCCGTCGGGGTCGTTCCAGAACATGACGGGCAGGGAGGGAAACGGACGGGTGCAGACCAGCTCGCCTTTCTCCCCGCGGACCGGCTCGCCGTCCTCGTTCCAGACGTCCACCGCCATGCCAAGCGCCGGACCCTGGATTTCGCCGCTCCACACCGGCTTGATGGGAACGCCGACCACGAAACCCGCAACGATATCGGTTCCGCCGGACACCGAGGCGAGATGGACGTCGGACTTGACGGCTTCATACACATATTCGAACCCGCGCTCGGAGAGCGGCGAGCCCGTCGACATCAGCACGCGCAGGGACGACAGGTCATGAGTGTCGCGCGGCCGCCGGCCCGCGCGGCGCAGGCCGTCAAGAAAGCGCGGCGACGCGCCGAAATGGGTGACCCGCGCCGCCTCGGCGTAGTCGAACAGGACATCGGCGTCGGGATGAAACGGCGAGCCGTCGTAGAGGATGAGGGTTGCGCCGGAGGCGAGCCCCGAGGCGAGCCAGTTCCACATCATCCAGCCGCAGGTGGTGAAGTAGAACAGCCGGTCGTCTTCGCGCAGATCCGCGTGCAGCCGTTGCTCCTTGAGATGCTGCAAGAGCGCGCCGCCCTGCGAATGGACGATGCATTTGGGCGCGCCCGTCGTGCCGGACGAAAACAGGATGTACAGGGGATGCGCGAACGGCAGACGCTCAAACGCAAGCGGCGCCTCCTTGGTCGCCGCCAGCGCCTGCGCGAGGTCGACGCAGCCTTCGGGAGCCGGGCGAGCGCCGAGATGCCCGACGACCAGCGTCAAGGCGGGACGCAGCGCCTGCGCGATGGCTGCGACCTTGTCGCGGATGTCGAAGTCCGCGCCGTTGTAGACATAGCCGTCGCAGGCGATGAAGACTTTCGGCTCGATCTGCGCCAGCCTCTCCAGCACGCCGGCAACGCCGAAGTCTGGGGAACAGGATGACCAGATCGCGCCGAGCGAATTGGCGGCCAGCATGCCGGCGACGGCTTCCGGCATGTTCGGCAGCATGGCGGCGACCCGGTCGCCCCGGCCAACGCCGGCCTCTTGGAGGATCTGCCTGAGCCGCGACACCAGGTCGCGCAGTTCGTCCCACGAAAGTCGCCGGGCAAACCTGTCCTCGCCGCGAAACACGATGGCGTCGCCGGAACCCGACTTCCAAAGCAGATTTTCCGCGAAGCTGAGACGCGCGTCGGGAAAGAAGGAGGCGCCGGGCATACGGTCGCCGTGCGCGAGAACGCGCTCGCCGCGCTCGCCGCGCACTCCGAAGAAAGTCCACGCGAGCGACCAGAAGTCCTCCAGCCGCGTGATCGACCAGCGGTGCAGCGCCTCATAGTCTGCGAAGCGTTCGCCGGCCGCCTCGGACGCGGCGCGCATGAAGCGCGTCATCGCCGCGGCCTCTATGGCGGCCGGGGATGGCGTCCAAAGCGGTTTGTCGCTCACCATCCGCCGTGTCTCCCATTCGACGTCGATAGGGCCGCTCAGATCAGCGCCTCGTAGGCTCTAGGGGCCGTGGGCAGCGGGATTTCATATTGGCCGCCGCCATAGAGCAGCGGCGAGCCCTCCGCCGCCGAGACATCGACGACCCGGCCGAAGAAGATCGTATGGGTCTCGACGGCGACCACATTCACCGACTCGCAGGCGAAGCTGGCCAGCGCGTCCTCAAGCCAGGGGACGCCGAGCGCGCCCTGCCTCCATTTCCCGGCTGCGAAACGCGACTCGCCGGATTCCCCGGACGAGAACCGGTCGGCGAGCGCCCGATGTTTCGGCCGCAGGATGTTCACGCCGAAGCGTCCGACGGCTCATGATCTGATCATGGATGCTGGCCGCCCTGTTGACGCTGACCAGCAGGATCGGCGGTTCGACGCTGACCGAGCATATCGCCGTGCCCGTCATGCCATTGCGGCCTTCGGGACCCGCCACCGTGATGAGCGAGACGGAGGCGGAGAGCCGCCGCATGGCGTCCTTGAAGGCGCTCGCCGTCACCGAGGGGCGGGCTATGTCCGCGCGAGGGTCCATGACCGTCTCCCGTCCTCCATCCCCGACGAAACCGCGCCGTCACGCGCCCCTGGCGCGCAACAGGCTCTTGCCGTCACGCGGATCGAACAGATGGCAATGCTCCGCGTTCACGCTGAACGTCGTCCTTTCGCCTTTGCCGAGACGCGGCTGTCCTTGCAGTTGCGATCTGAGAATCCTCCCGCCCGCGACAATGTCCACGATCGCGTAGGCGCCGAGAGGCTCGACCTCGTGGATCGAGCAATCGACGCCGCAGCCGCCCATTCCAGCGCCGAGCGCGACATCCTCAGGCCGCACGCCGAGGACCACGTCGCCGTCCGCGAGATCGACCTCGAATTTCGCTTCGAGCCCGAAATCCTGGGCGCGAAAAACGCCGCCCTCGAGACGGCCCCCGATGAAGTTCATGGGCGGCGACCCCACCGTCTCGGCCACGAATTTGGAGGCGGGATCGTTGTAGACCTCCTGCGGCGAGCCGATCTGCGCCACGCGGCCGTTTTGCAGAATGGCCATGCGGTCGGCGATCGACATCGCCTCCTCCTGATCATGCGTGACATAAATAAGGGTGTGCCCGACCTCCCGCTGCAGCCGCTTCAGCTCCACCCGCATTTCCTCGCGCAAGCGCGCGTCCAGCGCGGCGATCGGCTCGTCCATCAGATAGGCGCGGGGCTTGCGCACCAGCGCGCGCCCGATGGCGACGCGCTGGCGTTCGCCGCCGGAGAGCTGCCCGGGCAGCTTCTCCAGCAGCGGCGTGATGTGCAGTCGCTCCGCGACGACGCGGATCTGTGAATCGATTTCCGATGGCGGCGCCTTTCTCTCGCGCAGGGGAAAAGCGAGATTCTCGCGCGCCGTCAGATGCGGAAACAGCGCCAGATTCTGGAACACGACCGCCAGGTTCCGCTCGCCCGGCGGAACGGCCGTCATGTCCTTGCCATCGATCAGCACTCGGCCGCTGTCCGGCCTGGCGAGGCCTAGCAGCAGGCGCAGGATAGTGCTCTTGCCGGAGCTGGGCGGCCCGAAAATGCAATAGAACTCATTGTTTTCGACGCGGATGTCGACATTCTCGACCGCCGCGACGTCGCCATAGAACTTGCTGACGTTGCGCAGCTCAAGCGTCGACATGCGCCGCCTCCGCCGGGATCGCCATGCCGCTCGCCGGATCGAAAAGGCGCCATTTGTCCTCAGGCGCGATGAGCTTGTGCGCTCTCCCCACGGCGGTTGCGAACCGCTTCTCGGCGACGACCTTCAGCCGGATCGCGCCGTTCCCGAAATGCAAGGTGACGCGTGGACCGATCGGCTCGACGAAGGTCGCCGGCAGCACGAGGCCCGGGCGGGGATCGTCGGGCGGCGCCAAGGCTATGTCTTCCGGGCGTACGCCGAATACGACGCCGCGCGTTCGGCGGGCGCGCAGCCGCGCCGCAATCGCGCCGTCGGCGGCAGGGACGATCGTTCCGACCGCTCCGAATTTCAACGCCGGGACTCCCCGGCCTCGGAGACGATCGCCGCCTCCACGAGGTTCATGCTCGGACTGCCCATGAAATTGGCGACGAAAGTGTTGATCGGCGCGTTATAGACTTGCTCCGGAGTTCCGAATTGCTGCAACACTCCCTTGTCGATGACGGCGATGCGATCGGCCAGGCTCATGGCCTCTATCTGATCGTGCGTCACATAAACCATCGTCTGCTTGAGCGTATGCTGCAAATGCTTGAGCTCGGTGCGCATGAAGGCGCGAAACGCCGCGTCGACGTTCGACAGCGGCTCGTCGAGCAGGAAGATCGCGGGCTCGGCGATGGCCGAGCGGCCGATCGCGAGCTTCTGCATCTCGTTGACGCTGAGACGAGAGGATGGCCAGTCCAGCCGATCGGTCAGCCGCATGAGCTCGGCGACCTCGCCGACGCGCTTGTCGATCATACGTCGCGAGGCGCCGCGCACGCGCAGAGCGAAGGCCAGATTCTCGCGCACGTTCAAATGCGTGAAAATCGCATAGTTCTGAAATACGAAGCCGATGCCGCGTTTGTTGGAGGGCAGCCCGGAAATGTCGCGGCCGTCGAAGCGGATTTCCCCGCCGGTCGGCGTCTCGATGCCTGCGATCATGTTCATCGTGGTCGACTTGCCGCAGCCGGAAGGACCGAGCAGGGCGACGAACTCGCCATCCTCGATCGCCAGCGTCAGATCGTCGACCGCAACGACCTGACCGAAATGCTTGCTGAGAGCGATGAGATCGATCGACGCCATGGGCTAGACCGCTTCCGTGACGGCGACGCGCGCGGGCCTGCCCGACCGGCCGCGACGATTTGCGAGCGCCAGCAGGCAAAGCGCGATCAGCGACATCGAGAGCACGATGGTGAGGCCGAGCGCGGCCACATAGGCCCATTCGAGATCGCCGTAGGTGCGCTTGTAGATGTAAAGCGACAAGGTCTCGGTCGCGACGCCGGGGCCGCCGCGGGTCATTATATACATGATATCGAACAGCTTGAGGCCCTCGATGAGCCGGATTCCGACGGCGATCGCCATCACCATGCGGATGCGCGGGATCGAGACGCGCCACAACACCTGAAGCTCGTTGGCGCCCAGCAATCGGGCCGCCTTGACCTGATCCTCCGGCACCGACATCAGGCCGGCGAGCAGGATCAGAAACACCATCGGCGTCCATTGCCAGACCTCGGCGGCGATCACGGCGATCGTCGCAAGCTTCTCATTCGCGAGCCAGGCCGCATCGAATTTGTGGCCGGCGACGAACGACAGGATCTGGTTGATCGGCCCGGTGCTCTGGAACAGCATAAGGAACATGTAGCCGGCGACGGCGGGCACCACCATCATCGGCATCAGCAGAAGCGTGTAGTAGACCGGCCGAAAACGGAATCGGTCGACGAACAGCAGCGCAAGGCCGAAACCCAGCGCGAACTCGAACGCGACCGCGACCGCCACCATGAACAGCGTCCGGCCGAGGGCGCCGATCAGCTTCTGGTCGCTGAAGATCTGCACGTAATTGTCGAACCATGCGAACGATTCGTAGGCCTGCGTCCAGGGCTTGCCGTCGAGCGGCGTCCACCAGGTCAAGCTTACATAGACGGTGACGATGGTCGGGAAGACGATGATGAACAGCAGCAGCGCCTGCGCGGGCCCGGTTGTAAGCCAGCCAATGCGGCGGCTCGTCGCCTCGCCCAGCGCGTCGGAGAGCTTCCCGAGCGGCTTGGCCTTGCCCCTCGGGCTCATTGCTTCAACGCCCCGAATGTGAGGCCGCGCACGAGATGCTTCTGGATCAACACGCCGAGGATGAGCGGCGGCACGATGGCGATCAGTCCCAACGCCGCCTTGGCGCCGTAGAGCTGGCCGGTCTGGGCGCTGTTGAGATCGTTCATGAACACCGGAACCGTAATCCACTTGCTGCGCGTCAGCATCAGCGCAAGAATGTAGTCGGACCAGTTGAGGATGAAGACGAACAGAGCGGTCGTCGCCAAAGCCGGCTTCACCAGAGGCAGGGTCACACGATAGAAGATGCGCGACGGGCTCGCGCCCTCGACCAGGGCCGCCTCTTCAAGCTCGACCGGCACCTCCTCAAGGAACGTCAGCATCAACCAGAACCCGAACGGCAGGGTGACGATGCCATAGATCAGCGCGAGGCCCCACCAGGTGTCGATCAGCGACAGGTACGCCCACATGATCATGATCGGAATCATCACCGCCAGCGGCGGGAACATTCGGAGCTGAATCAAAGCCAGCGGCAGGCTCTTGCCAAAGCCGAGGCGCGAGTAGCCATAGGCCGCCAGCGACCCCACGACGGTTGCGAGGATCGTTGCAATCGAGGAGATCAGCACGCTCGCGAGGATGGGACGCAGCGCCGTCTTCTCCATCACGGTCGAGGAAGGATAAGCGTCGCTGACGCCCGTGAAAATATACTGGAAATTGGCGAGCGTCGGATGCTTCGGCAGCCAGGATATGTTGCCCGCCGCCGCCGTCCACTCCAACGGCGGCTTGAACGCCATCGCCGCCATCCAGGCGATCGGAAACAACGCCAGCATGACCGCGAACCAGATCGCGGCGTGACGCAAGATCCAACCCGGCCTGTAACGGCGCGTCTTGATCGGCGCGGCCGCAGGGGCGCGGGTCTTCGCGGGGACGCCCGCCTCCGGCGCCGGCCGGAAGCGAGTTTCGTCGTTGCGCAAGTCAGTCGACAATGGTCGGCCACGCCGCGCGTTGCGCCTTGATCGCCGCTACGATCTCGTCGCGCCGGCGAGAGATGATCTTCTTCCAGGCCCGTTCGGTGTCCTTCATCGCCTGCTCCGCCGACACTTTGCCGGTAAGCGCGGACTGCAGATTTTCATCGAGCGCATTGTCCAGCGCGCCTTGCCCCGCGAAGTTGATGGAGGGAACGGCTCGCGCGATCGTCTCGCGGATAGGCCCGATCATGTAGGGATGCACGTTGGCCTGCACGATCGGATCGTCCAAATTCGCGAGCTGGAACGGGTCGCAGCCGCCGACCGGATTGCCGCAGATGCGGCTGAAGGTCCGCGTCGAGCTGATGTACTGAAGGAGCAGATACGCGGCCTCCGGATATTTCGTCTTGGCGGGAACCGAGGCGGTCACGTTGAAATAAATGACCGACCGGCGAATGGTCTTGTCGCCGATCTTCGTCCCGACAGGATTCCATGCCGCGAGCTTGCCATAGAGAGGCGTCGCCGGCTTGCCGTCCTTCAGCTTGTCGTTGATGCCGGCCATGTTGGTGTAGGTCATGGCCATGCAGGCCTGGAGGTTGGCCATCGCGCCATATTGCTCGGCCCAGCCCCAGGTCAAATTGTCCTTCGATGTCCATTGCAAGCTGCGGATGTGCGCTTCGGCCGCCTTGACGCCCTCAGGCGACGTGAGGGTCGGATTGCCATCCTCGTCGAGCCAATAGTTGTTTGGCGCCTTCGTCGAGGCGAAACGGGCGTAGAAGTTGGAAAGGCCCCAGAACGGCCCGAGCAAATTGGCGTGGCCGACGCCCTGCCCATGAAAATACTCCGAGAGATTGTCGATCTCATCCCAGGTCGTGGGCTGCGCCGGAATATCGTAGCCGTATTTCGACTTGAACGCGTTGCGGTGCTTGTCGTCGCCCATCAAGTCCTTGCGGTACTGCCAGCAGACGAAATCGCCGTCGAGCGAGGCCGCGTAGTTGGAGCCGTTGTACTTGTAGAGAAGCTCACGAATCTGCGGCGTCGGCGTGCCGCGCTTGGGATCGCCCCAATCGGGATCGTATTTCTTGACGAAGTCGTCGAGGTTCAGCGCGCCCTTGGCGCTGACGAGGTCGCCGATGTTGTTCCAGGAATGGGTATAGAGGTCGTAGGAGCCCTCGCCGGTCGTGACGTCCTGGAGGACCTTCTTCCAGATCTCGCCCGCCTCGACGCTGACCACGTCGAGCTTGATGCCCGTTTCGCGCTCCCAGGTGTCCTTGACGGATTCCGAGCCGCCGGGCGGCGGATTGACGAGTTGCGGCACGCAGGAGGCGACGAACAAGAGGGTCAGCTTCTTCGGCGCCGCGCCCGAGGCCTGAAGCTTCTTGATTCCCTCGATCGCGCGTCCCTCGGAAATCGAGGCGTTATACTGATAGCGCTCGGCGTCCGGAATATTGATGGGACCGCCGGTCATGCCCGGGGCCAGCCCTGCGGCGCTCGCTTGGGAAACGCCGAGCCACGGAAACGCCCCCAGCGCCGCTCCGCCCATCAACGCTTCACGCCGGCTGATCCGCGCGGCCCCGCCGCTGAACTTCTCATTCTCGGTCACGGTTTCCTCCCAGTCATTTCAATTTGTTGTTTGACCGCGGTCTCTTTTCCTTCCGACCGCTGAATTCTTCAGATTCGCGGCAGGACCTCCTCTTTCAGCGCCCGCAAGGACTCGCGATACGGCGTCATTTCCTCGATGTGATCGTATCCGACATGCAGCAGGCAACCGAATTCGCCAACCTTCCGCTTGAGCCGGCCGATCTTCTCGATCACGGTCTGCGGGCTGCCTACCGCCCACACATTGTCGATCAGATACTCGACGGTGACGTCGGAGTCGGGCACGGACTGATCGTGCTTGCACGCGCCGAGGAATTTGAGCTTGGCGAGCAGCGGCAGCATGTAGTTGCGCCAGCTTTCGCCGACGGAGCCGTTGAGCATGTTCTTCTTGGCCTGCGCATCGGTCTCGGCGACATACATCTCACAACCGATGCGCCATTTGGCGCGGTCGGGCGTCTTGCCGGAAGCCTCCGCGCCCTCCTCATAAGCGCGCCAGTGCGACACGAGATAATCCGGGCTCCAAGCGAGGCTCATCGGCACGAATCCGCGCAGGCCCGCGAAGCGCAAGGTCGGCGAGGAATCGCTCAATCCCGCGATGGCGATGTCGGGATAGGGTTTGGTGAAGGGCTCCATGTGATAGGCGAGCCCCATCTCGGGCATGCCCTCCGGCCGGCCGCCTTTGTAATAGTGGCCGGAGTGCTGGAACGGGCCCTTGCTGGTCCAGAATTTCACCATGAGGTCGAAGGCTTCGACCATCATGTCGCGATTTTCGCCCGCTGCGCCGTCAACGCCGAACAGGTCGCAATCCGTCGGCAGGCCGCCGGCGCCGATGCCGACCATGAAACGGCCGCCGGAGATGTGGTCGAGCCACATGACGCGGTGCGCGAGCTCGGCGGGCAGGTGATACGGCAGCAGGAAGGCGCCGGCGCCGAGCCGGATTTGCTTCGTCTTCAGGAAGGCCTGGGCGATGAGAAGATCCGGCGAGGACAAAGGTTCGCGCTTGCAGGTGTAGTGCTCGCCGACCCAGGCCTCTGAAAACCCGAGACCGTCGATGAATTCCAGAGTGTCGAGATTGTGGAAGTGCGCGTCCTTGTAGGCCCGATGCGGGGGATGATTGGGCATCATGAAGTAGCCAAGATTCATCCGCGACCCCTCCCATATTGACGCGCCGCTATTCGCGGACCATCGCATTGTTGGACGGAACGATAGTCCGACAATCGGAGTCCTGTCAATCCGCCAAGGGACGAGGTCATGGCAAATCGCTTGAACGGGTCGGGGACTGCGGCGCGGAAATTGCCGTTAGCTGCGCAGGATATCGACGTAGCTTGGGCTTGCGCCGAAGAACGCGACGCCGCATTCGCCGCCTTTGCGGCGAACTCCGCCCACGGCGGGCCGGTCGGCCGGGCGGCCGTCCCCCTCGGAGCGCGTGTCAGGCTTCCGCGGAAACGTCGCCGTCGCGGATCGCGGCAACCGCGTCGCGCGCGGAGAGATCGATGAGATCACTCATGCGACCCTCATGCCGCCGGCGACGACGATCTCCGCGCCGGTCATCCGGCCCGGGAGATCGCCGACAAGGAACAAAGCCGCGCGCAGGATGTGTTCGGGAACGCCGGCGCGGCCGAGCGGACCCATGATCAGCGCGACCTTGCCTTCGCGACTGACAACGCTCGTCTGCTGTTCTCACCCAAGAACTCACGCGTCCATGCGCACGACCGGCTTCACCGCCTTGCCGGTCTCCGAATTGTGGATGGCCTCGTTGATCCGGGAAAATGGATAGAAGCTGATGAGCCTGTCGAAGGGGAAACGGCCCTGCATGTAGAGATCGATCAGCACGGGGATGAACACCTGCGGCGTCGCATCGCCCTCGACGATGCCGCGCAGCTTGCGGCCCGAGGCCATCAGTCCCATCAGATCGAGCGTCACCTCCGTGCCGAGCGGCGCCGCGCCGACCGTGCCGCACTCGCCGCGCGGCGCGAGGCTGTCCATCGCCTTGCGCACGACGGCGGGAACCCCGGTCGTGTCGAAAGCGAACATCGCGCCGCCGCCCGTCGACTCAATGATCTCCGCGACGAGATCGGGGTCGGCGCCGTTCAACGTGTGCGTCGCGCCGAGTTCGCGCGCGAGAGCCAGGCGGTCTTCGTGCAGGTCCACGGCGACGATGGTCGTCGCGCCGACGATCTTTCCCGCCATCACGGCGCTCAACCCCACCGAGCCAGCGCCGAACACACAGAGCGAGTTGCCGACGCCGACCTTGAGCGCGTTGATGATCCCGCCCGCGCCGGTCTGCACGCCGCAGGCGAGCGGCCCGAGCAGCTCCAAAGGCGCATCCTTGCGCACCTTCACGACGTTGCGGGGATGGCAGATCGCGTAAGTCGCGAAAGAGGACTGGCCGAAGAAATTGCCGTGAATCTTCTCCTCGCCCTTGGAGAGCGGGCTCGTGCCGTCGGGCCGCGATCCCGCGAAGTTGTAACCAAAGAAGTCGTGGCAGTAGCCGGCGGCGTCCGCCCGGCAGCTCGGGCAATGGCCGCAGGAATTGTAGGACATAACGACGTGATCGCCGGGCGCGACCTCGGCGACGAAGCGCCCGGTCCTGACCACCACGCCCGCGCCCTCGTGGCCGAGCACGATGGGCTGCGGCACGGGAAAAGCCTGGTCGCGCATGACCATGTCGGTGTGGCAAATGCCGGTGGCGAGGAGGCGCACCAGGATTTCGTCGTCGCGTGGCGCTTCGAGGTCGAGCGTCTCCAGCGACATCGGCGCGGCGGGCGCGCGCACTACGGCGGCCTCGATCTTCATGGGTTCCCTCCTTGCGATCAGCGCGGCGGCGAAGCCCGTTCGCCCTTCAGCTTCAGGAAATAACCGACGGGCAGAAGGCGCAGGCCGAAGCGGGATTCGATTTCGCCCCATATGCCGCGGGGCGCGAACAGAGCGAACAGGATCGCCACCATGCCGAGCCCGGCCATGTAGGCGACGCCGTTCTCGCCGAACCGGTCCTGCACCAGAAAGAACGCCAGCGCGCCGAGGATCGGCCCCTCGAAGGCGCCGAGCCCGCCAACCAACGCCATCAGGATCATGTAGGCGGTCCATTGCACGCTGAAATTGGCCTTCGGCTGGAACGTGACCGACGTCGCAAGCCACATCGCGCCAGCGAGCGCGCAACCGAACGCGGCCAGGATGAACATGGTGCGCTTGGCCGCGAACACGTTGACGCCGAGCGAGGCCGCCGCTTCCTCGTCGTCGCGAATTGCTTGCACCGAAGCGCCGAAGGGGCTTCTCAGCATCACGAAGATGGCCCCGAGCAGGCCGACCATCGCCGCCAGCGAAAGCCAGTAATTGTATGCCAGGCGCTGGGCGTGGGAATAGACGTTGAGCGAGATCATCGACATGCCCGTCTCGCCCTGAACCAGCGGGTCCTGGTTGACGAGCAGATGAAACGCCTCGGCCAGCACCCACATGCCGATGGAGAATTCGCCGCCCTTGAGCCGCAGCATGAACCAGGACACGGGAACGGCGACAACAGCCGCGACGACGGCCCCGAGAATAAGCGAGGGATATGCGGGAACGCCTGCGACCGAGAGGCGGATTGCGAAATAGGCGCCGACGCCGAAGAAAGCCTGCTGTCCGACCGACACGAGACCGGCGTAGCCGGCGAGCGCGTTCCACATCGCCGCGAGAATCACGTAGACGAACAGCGTCGTCAGCTTGTCGACGGCATTGTCGGAAAAGGCGAGCGGGCCGGCCGCCAGCGCGACAATCAGAGCCGCGCCGACGACGCCGGAAACAATCGAGGCGCGCGTCCACCGCTCGACGGCGAAGGCAGGCGCGCTCATCGGCGTCCCCCCAGGGCCGCGCGCAGTCCGCCGCGCGCGCCGCTCCATTCCAGGAAGAGCCGCCCGCCCAGGATCGCGAGGAAGACCAGATGGCCGGCGAGCAGGAACCAGCGCGGATCGATCTGCGCGCCGACGGTCTGCGCGACGCCGAGCACGACGCCTCCGGCCAGCGTTCCCCACAGCGAACCGATGCCGCCGATCACCACCGCCTCGAAGGCGAAGATGAGTTGCATCGGTCCGGAATAGGGATCGAAATTGGCGCGCATCGCAAGCAGCGCCCCGGCGAGCGCCACCGTCGTCACCGCGATGGCCGCCGCAATCGCATAGACGGCGCGCGCGTTGACGCCGACGAGTTCCGCGGTGTCGGGGTCCTGCGCGGTGGCGCGGATCGCTCGGCCCAGCGAGGTGCGCTTGAGGAAAAGCGAAAGCCCGCCGAGCAGCGCCAGAGCCACCGCGAAAATGAGCAGGCCGAGATAAGGAATGACGACGCCGTAGCCGAGATCGAGGCTCGCGAAGGCGAGATCGCCGATGTCGAGCGAGCGCGTGTCCGCGCCGAACTTCTCGAACAGAAGGTTCTGCAAGGCGATCGACAGGCCGAACGTGGCGAGCAGCGGCACAAGCATGCCGGAGCGCAGGCTGCGTTCGAGAATGCCGCGCTGGAGCAGCCAGCCGACCGCCGCCATGATCGGCAACACCGGGATCAGCGCGAGGAAGGGTGAGATCTCATAGGTGTCGGAGAGCCAGAACACCAGGAACGCCGCGAGAATGGCGAGATCGCCGTGCGCGAGATTGATGATGCGCATGACGCCGAACATCAGCGACAGGCCGCAGGCGAGCGAGGCATAGTAGCCGCCGAGCAGCACGCCCTGGATGACGAGATTGAGCAGGTTCAAGCGTGGCCTCCCGCCCGCTTCAGGCCGAAATAGGCGTCAATCACCTGTTGCCGCGTGACCTCAGCGGCCGGGCTGTCGAGCACGATGCGGCCCTCCAGCATGCACATGACACGGGTGGCGACGCTCATGGCGCGGGTCAAATCCTGCTCGACCAGCAGAAGCGTCGCCCCGCCCTGCGACAAGGATTTCATGTTGCGGTAGAGCCCCTCGATGGCGACGGGAGCGAGGCCCAGGGACACTTCGTCGAGCAGCACGAGGCGCGGGTTGGTCATCAACGCGCGGCCGATCGCCGCGGCCTGCCGCTCTCCGCCGGAGAGATTGGCGGCGAAGGCGTCCCGGCGCTCGCGCAGGAACGGGAACAGCTCGAACACGGCCTCGAGCGTCCAGTAGCCGCGCCGTCCGACGCGCATGGCGACCCTCAGGTTCTCCTCGACCGTCATCTCCGGGAACAGGCGCCGCCCTTCCGGCACAAGCGCAATGCCCTTGGCGACGCGCGTGTAGGCGCGCAGCGGCGTCACGTCCTCGCCGTCGAACACGATGCGCCCGCCCGCCGGAACATGCGCGCCGGCGATGACGCGCAGCAGCGTCGACTTGCCCGCGCCGTTGGCGCCCACGAGCGCGATGATCTCGCCGGGCTCGACGGCGAACGACGCCTCGCGCACCGCCTGCAACAACCCGTGCCGCGCGTCGAGCTTGTCCACGGCGAGCAGGCTCACGTCGCCGCGCTCCCGAGATAGGCTTCGACGACGGCGGGATCGGTCATCACGGCCTGCGGATCGCCGTTGGCGATAATGCGTCCCTGCACCATGCAGACGAGTTGCTCGACCACCTGCAGGAGCACATGGACGATGTGCTCGATCCAGACGATCGCCATGCCGCGCCGGCGCATCTCGCGGATCGTCTCGACGAGTTGCACCGTCTCCTCGTCGGTCAGCCCGCCGCCGATCTCGTCGAGCAGCACGACTTGCGGACCGGTCGCGAGCGCGCGCGCGAGTTCGAGCCGCTTGCGGTCGAGCAGGCCCAGGCTTTCGCCGCGCCGATTGGCGAGCCCCGTCATCCCGCACAGATCGAGCGCGTCGACCGAGGCGCCATAGGCCGCCTCGCCGCGCCGGCCTCCGGCCTGCGTCGCCGCGACGAGCACGTTTTCGAACACCGTCATGCCGGCGAACGGGCGCGGCACCTGATGGGTCTTGGCCAGACCCATGCGGCTGCGCGCGGCCGGGCCAAACGCGCTGACGTCGCGGCCTTTGAACGTCACCGTCCCCGCGCTCGCCGGCAGGCCGCCGGCGAGCACGCTGAGCAGCGTCGTCTTGCCGGCGCCGTTCGGTCCGACGATGCCGACCGCTTCGCCGGCGCGGACGACGAAATCCACGTTGTCGAGCACCGTCAGCGCGCCGAAGCTCTTGTAGAGCCCGGCGCCGCCGAGGATCGCGTCAGGCGCCATAGGGCCTCAATTTGGCGCTGACGGGCACTTTCGGATCGCAGGCGTTCTCGGTGATCGGCAGGTCGAGCTTGAACTTGCCGTGCTTGGCCTTCTCCCATTGCGTGCCGATGATCGGCGTGTTGACGCAGTTCGGCACGGGGCCCTTGGTGAAATCGACGACGCCGATGGTCGTGTCGGCCTTCAGCTTCGAGATCGCCCTGGCGAGGCCGGCCTTGTCTTTCGGATCGCCGCTCGCCTTCAACGCCGCGACGCCGACGTCGAACAGCGACTGCGTGGCCCCGAGCTGCTGGTTCCACTGCCGGCCCGATTCCTTCTCGTAGGAATTGGCGATGGCGCGGGAAGACATGCCGGTGACCGAGGACTTGTAAGGGAAATCGCGGTGCCAGTAGCAGGCGGAGGCGAGCCCCGGCCCGAGCGAGCCCAGCGCCTCGATCTGCGAGGGAAACAGGCCCGTCTTGGCGATCTGCGCGATCTTGATCTTGCGGGTGAGGCCCTGCTGCGCCGCCTGGCGCCAGAAGGTCGCGAAATCCGGCGGAATCGGGAAGGTGTTGAGGATCTCCACGCCTTCCGCCTTGAACTTGGCGATCTGCGCCGAGAAGTCCGTCGTGCCGTCCTCATAGCCGCCGGGATCGACGATGGTGAAGCCGGCCTTGGCGAGCGCCGGCATCAGATGCTCGCGGATGGCGTTGCCGTCGGCGTCGTTGGGCAGCAGCGCGCCGACTTTCTTGTTGGTCTTCACCGGCCCGTTCCATTGCGAAACGTAGCATTTGAGGAAGTCGGCGACGCCGAATGAGAACAGGAAGCTCCATTTGAACGGCGAAGGCTGGCCGGGCTTGGCGCCGCGCCCGAAATAGAAAGCCTCCCACGGCATGATGGTGGACAACGAAGGCACGCCCGCCGCCTCGCAAGCGTCGGCGACCGGATTGACGACCTCGGGCGTCGAGGTCGACAGCATGAAGTCGACCTTGCTCTCGTTGATGAGCTCCTTGGCGAGCTGGCCGGAGCGGGCCGGATCGGACTGCGTGTCCTTTTCGATGAACTCGACGCCATAGGTCTTGCCGCCGATCTCGACGCCCTTGGCGAGCGCGGCGCGGGTCAGCTTGAGGATGAACGGATCGCCTTCGCCAAAACCGGCGAGCGGGCCCGTCAGAGGGCTGACGAAGCCGATCTTGATCGTCGCGTCAGCGGCTATGGCCGGCGCCGGAAACGCGAACGGCGAGGCGCCGAGCGTCAGGCCGCCTACGCCCGCGGCCTTGAGGAAACTGCGGCGCGAAACCCCGCGATTGTACGCCGAACCCGCCTTATCCATGCTGCTTCCTCCCGACTGCGGGGGAGATAGACCCAGGATTCCGCAAAAGCCTCGCGAGGCCGCATTCGGCCCACGCTCCTTCGCCTTCCTGACCGACCTCCCCCAAGAATTATGATTTCATCGGCATTTGTCATTGCATCGCGCCGCGCCGACCGGCCGCCAGCTCCGCGAATTAAAGCGCCAGCCTAGTCGATCTCCCGACCGGTTGCACCTGTCGAAAGTTCCGGGCGGCCGAAATAATTTGCCCCTCCCGCGCCGCCGATCTCCAGCCGCGCCGGCGATCATACAGGAACTCGACCGCGCCGAGCCCGACATAGGCGAGACGCCGCCCGAAGGCGACCGCCGCCGCGCGCGCGCCTCAGGTACGGCTCCTCATGCGGCGTCGAACCGACGATCGCGAAGATCTCCTCGAAATCCCCGTTGTTGGGGATCACCCCTTGCGCGCTCCCCCGAACAGGTCGAACACATGCGCAAAGGCCGTCGCCTTGGGGGCGGCGGCGGGCGCCTTCTCCTTGTTGGCCCAGATCGTCTCGGGCCGGCTCTGCAACAAATAAAGGCTCTCGCCGCCGTCGGGATCGGGCGCGTAGGCCCATTCAATGTCCTGGGGTGAGCCGTAGTGCGCCTCGATCCGCTTGCCGGCGCCGACCAACTCGGCGATTTCGGCGTCGCTGAGGCAAGGCGCGTCCCGCCGCTCGTCGGGCACGTGCAATTCGCGCACCCCGCCGGCGGCGAAGTCGGGCGCGTGCTCGACGGTCTTGTGAGAAACGTTGCGCTTGACGATCTCGCCCGTCACTTTGCTTACGACATATTTGTCCGGCGTGACGACGCCGCTCACCACCGCAGAACCCAGCCCCCAGCTGCTCTCGATGACGATCACCGAGCGGTCGCCAGTCAGCGGACTGCGCGTGAACATGACGCCGGAAGCGCGTGAGGCGACCATGCGCTGCACGACAACGCCCATCGCGAGGCCTTCCTCAGGCAGCTTGAGCCGCAGGCGATAGCTCACGGATTCGACGCTGTAGAGGCTCGCCCAGCAGTCGCGCACGGCGTGCAGGACGCCCGGGCCGCCCTTGATCCAGAGATAGGTCTCCTGCAGGCCGGCGAAGCTCGCCTCGCGGCTGTCCTCGCTCGTCGCCGAGGAGCGCACGGCCACCGGCAAATCCTCCGCGCCGGCTGAGAGATCGGCGTATGCGGCGACGATGGCCTGCTCCAGATCGGCGGGCATGGGCGCGTTGACGATGCGCTCTCGCAAGCCTTCGGTCACGCGGGAGATTGCGAGGAGATCCTCCTTGGCCAACCCCTCGACGGCGGCGCGGATCGAGCCCTCGGGGTCGACGCCGGCGATGAACCGCTCAAACGCCGTTGTCGTCACCACAAAACCCGGCGGCACGCGAACGCCCGCGCGCGTCAGCTCGCCGAGACTTGCCCCCTTGCCGCCGACGCTGGGCCGGTCGGCGATTCCAATGTCCGAGATCTTGACCGCCAACATGGCCTCACCCGAGGATCGTCACGACGCCGCTGTCGCCGTCGACGCGCAGCCGCTGGCCAGTCTGAATGCGCTTTGTCGCCGAGCCGGTGCCAACGACGGCGGGCATTCCGTACTCGCGCGCCACGATCGCCGCATGAGACATCGTGCCGCCGATGTCGGAGACGGCGGCGCGGATCTTGCCGAAGACCGGCCCCCAGCTTGGATTGGTGACGGGGCAGACGAGGATCTCGCCGTCGAGCATCTGGCTGATGTCGTTGGCGCTCTTCAGCACGCGCGCGACGCCCTCGACCACGCCGGGGGAGGCGGCGAAACCGCGCAGCTCGTTCTCGGCGCCGGCCTCGGGTTTGCGCGTCCAGGAGGCGAGCGTCTCGGAGGTTATGCCCCACAGCATCTGCAAGGCCGGATCCGCGATGTTTTCCGGGATCGGCCCCAGCGCCGGCGGCGGCGACCATTCCTTCAGCTTCTCCCAAAGGCGCTTGCGCTCTTTCAGGATCGGCTTCCAGTGCCCGCGCCCCGCCGGCTTGCCGCCGCTCGCCCAGGCGAGGCTCACTTCCTGCAAGGCCAGATCGACCTCGGTATGGTGAAGATGGAACATGTCCTCGGGGTCCGAAATCACGTCCCATCGCGCCAACAGCGCGCCGAACTCGCGCAGCTTGTCGTACCAGATCGTGGTGAACCAGTGCTCGCAGTAGAACTTGTGATCCTCGACGAAGGGAAACACGAGATGGCAGAGGCCAAGCATCTGGTCGAAGGCCCCGCGCTCGTCGTCGGTGGTCAGCAGCGAGCGATAGTCGGCGATGATGCGCTCGCGCTCGGCCTTCAGCTTCTCCGTCGGCCGCTCGATGGACTGGCCGGCGCCCAGCATGGCGATGTAGCGGGCGATCGCCGAGAACGGCACGGCGAGATCGTCCTTCCACGGCCGGTGATGATGATAGAATCCGTCGCCGGTCGACATGAGGAACCAGGGATGGCGGGCCTTGTCGAGCGCCGCCAGCCAGGCCCTGCCGGGCTCGCCCATCTGCCGCAGCGCCGCGATGATGTCCTCCGGCTTCGCTCCGTCGCCGAACTTCGCGGCGACGTCCAGCTCCACCGCCAGCCTCGCGAGTTTCTTCAGCTCCTCGTCCGGGCGGAACATGAACACGTCGATGCCCGCCACCATGCGCGCCACCGTCTGGTCGGCGATCTCCGGAAACACCTTCTTGCAGAAGTCGAAGAACACCATGTAGGCGCCGTAGCCCAGCATCAGGAACTCGAAGTGGTGTTGCCACATGGTCGAGAACGCCTCGACGCAGCGGTGATAGGCGACGCGCAGTTCGTGGTTCTGAGCATAGCCGCGGGCTTGATGGACGACTGCGATGTCGTCGAACTCCGGCAGCGTGGGAACTCTGAGCTCCTCGACCTGCTTGATGAGCGCCTCCATGCGCCCGCGCCAATCCTCGTAGAGGCGGTTCCAGTTTTGGTAGTAGTAGCCGGCGCGCTCCTGGAACAGGGCGAGACGGCGCTGGATTTCCTCGGGGTCGGCGACGGGATAGGCGGTGATGTAGATGCGGCCGTTGACGATGCGATGATCCACGCCAAGCGTGGTCGGGAAGGAGAAGACGCGCGTCGTGAAGGCGCCGAGCGCCTGATAGGGAACCTCGGCCGTCAGCACGTCGAAGGCGGGCATCGGCTCCGGGAAGTGCATCGCGTTGTAGAACCAGAAGACTTTGTCGTCTTCCGGCCGGAAGCGCGTGAAATAGGGATACATCGCCTCCCAACCTTCGGCGCCGGGCAGATCCCTGATTTCGGACGGCAGTGGAAACGCGCGAGAACCTGCCGACATTGGTTTCCTCCCCTGTTTTCGTTTTTCGCTTTTGCAGACCGCATAGCCCAACGTCGCCGAAAGATCACCTGTCGAAAGGCGGCGCTCGACAGGGGGCGCCCGGATTTCCAGCCCGATCTTCCCGAAGCGGCCGACCGAGTGAAATCGCGCAAGGCGCTTGCTACGGCGGGCGCCGCTTCCGCCGCCTCGTTTCGCCCAAGCCCCGATCAGCGCGCGCGGCGGGGGCGCATCTTATAGCACGCCGAGCGACCGCACCGCGCGTTCGAGATCGGCGGCGCTGGCGGCGACCGTGCGTCCGCTCGTGTCGACCGTGGCGGCGGCGCTGGCGTAGAGCGCCGCCCGGACGGCGAGCAGGGCGTTGAGCTCCTCCATCGCCTTGGGGTTGCCGGCCATCGGCCGCTCGTCGCCCTGCGCGCGCACGCGCTGCATATGCTCCTCGGGCGCCGCCTTCAGCCAGACGGTGTGGAAATGCGCGAGCAGAAAGCTGAAGGTCTCCGGCGCGGTGACGAGCCCGCCCGCCGCGGCCAGCACCAGCCGGTCGGTGGTCGCCACCACCCGCTCCAGCGCCCGCCGCTCGAGCTGGCGATAGCCCTCCTGCCCGTAAAGCGCGATCACCTCGTTGACCGCCATGCCGCTCTGCGATTCGATCTCGCGGTTCAGCTCGACAAAGGGCAGGTTCAAGCTTTCGCCGAGCCGCCGCCCGAGCGTCGTCTTGCCGGCGCCGCGCAGGCCGATCAAAGCGATGCGCTGGCGCCGTCCGCGCGCCTCGGGATCGAGGATCTCAAGGACGCGCTCGCGCGCCGCCGGGCTCGCCGCGCGATAGAGCGAGGCGACCCGCGCCGCCTCGGGCGCAGTCTCGCCGCCGACCAGCGCCTCGACCCGCGCTTCGAGCGCGGCGGCGACGCGGTGAAGCAGCGCGATGGAGATATTGCCCGCGCCCGCCTCCAGCTGCGCGAGATAGCGCTGCGAAACGTCCGAGAGCTCGGACAGCCGCTTGCGCGTCAGGCCCCTGCGCTCGCGCGTCTTGCGCACCTCTTCGCCGACCTTCGCCACGAAGGCTAGCGCCGACGTTTCCGCGTCGGCCGGGCTCTGCTCGTTCATCTCGACGATCTCGGCGCCGCCCCAGTCGCGGCGATAGTCGAACGCGCCGCGGCGCGCAATGTCCGCTTCAATAGGTCTCGATGTGATAGCGGCCTTCCTCGCGCATCGCGTCGCGCATCGCCGTCCACGACACGCCGACGCTCTCGGCGATATTGACGAAGGCCTTCTCGACGCCCGCCTCCATGCCGCGCAATCCGCATACATAGACATGCGTGCGAGGATCGCCGAGCATCTCGGCGATCTCTTCGCTTTCCACTCTCAGCCGGTCCTGCACATATTCCTTGGGCGCGCCGGGAATGCGGCTGAACACGAGATGCTTGCGCAAGACGCGGTTCGGAATCTTGTTGAGCGGGCCGAAATAGGGCAGGCTGTCGGGCGCGCGGGCGCCGAAAAACAAGGTCATGTCGCCGCCGCGCTGGGCTGCGCGCTGCCGGCGCATGGTGAAGGCGCGGAACGGCGCCGCGCCCGTGCCGGTGCAGATCATCAACAGGCGCGCCTGCGGATCGTCGGGCATCAGGAAGGTCGCGCCGAACGGGCCGGCGATCCTCACCTTGTCGCCCTTCTGCAAATCGCAGACATAGTTGGAGCAAACGCCTCCCGGCTCGCGCTTGACGGTGATCGCGACATTGCTGAAGCCGGGACGCTCGCCGTCGCGCGGGCTCGAGATCGAATAGAGGCGCGGGGCGTGCGGCTGGCCGCGAGCGTCCTCGCCGGGGGCGAGCACGCCGAGCGACTGGCCTTCGAGGACGGGAAAGGGCCGGCCCTCGAAGTTGAGAATGATGTGGCGCACGTCCGCGCCCGAGCTTTCCGAAGTCAGCCGATAATTGCCCTGCACCGTCGCCTCGACGGGCTTGGCGGGCGTGTAGAGATTGACGGTCGGCTTGGAGGCGGAGGCGGGTGGGCGCGAGGCGCCGTCGGCGCCGGCGTGGGCCTCGGCGAGCAGCGCCGCCACGGCGGCGTCGGTCGCCTCCACCGTCTCCGCCGTCTCGTCGCCCGCGGCTGCCTTGCGCCGGCAATTCGCCCCAGCCGTATTGCTCGGCGAGCGTGTAGGGCCTGGCGACGACGCGCCAGTTGTCGATCGAGCCCGTCGGGCAGACGGGGATGCAGGACATGCAGTAGTTGCACGCTTCCGCCTTCACCACGACGTTGCGCTCGTCGTGTTCGATCGCGCCGATGGGACACGCGGATTTGCAGGTGTGGCAGCGGATGCAGATCTCGGGGTCGATCAGATGCTGTTTGACGAGTTCGCCCATGCGCGTCAGGCCATATGCAGTTGCACGTATTCGAAGTCGCCGGGCTTGTTGTCGATGCCGACCTTGGGCGGGGCGATCCAGCCGGCGTATTTGCCGGGTTCGAAGCAGGGCTTCATCAGCGACTGGATGAAGTCGCCGTCGGCGCGATTGGGCAGCCAGTCCCTCAGTTTGGCGTCGTATTCGGCGCCTCCCGCCAGCATGCCCTCGGGGGTGAACGGCTTGCCGGCGAAGACGCCGATCTTTCGATTGAACGCCTCGTGCGGCAGCTTCATCTCGAAGGGAACGCCCGCCTTCTCGATGATCTTGTTCCAGCGCGCCACGCCTCCCGCCGCGTCGCGGGTATAGTCGTCGCGCAGCCGCATGTTGATGGCGGTGAGCGCCGGGACCGTCTGCTGCACCAGCGCGCCATTCTCGACGCCCCAGACGCGGTAGGTGTCGTTGACGAGCTTATGGTCGTCTTCGAGCCGGTGCTCCATATAGCGGCCCTTGATCCCGGCGTTGAAGGCGTTGGCCGCGTTGGTCGAGACTTCCTGGCCGAACAGGTCGAGCGACAGCGTGTAATGCAGGTTGAGCTTCTTCTGGATCGTCGGCAGGTCGATGACGCCGAGCGCCCGCACGCGGTCCATGTCGTAGGGGTCTTCGATTCCGGCCGCCCGCATCGCCTCGCAGGTGCGCTCGATGACGCGCCCTACGCCGGTCTCGCCGACGAACATGTGGTGCGCCTCCTCCGTCAGCATGAAGCGGCAGGTGCGCGAGAGCGGATCGAAGCCGGATTGCGCGAGGCTTTCGAGCTGCATCTTGCCGTCGCGGTCGGTGAAGTAGGTGAACATGAAGAAGGACAGCCAGTCGGGCGTCGCCTCGTTGAAGGCGCCGAGCATGCGCGGCGCTTCCTCGGAGCCCGAGCGGCGGCGCAAGAGATCGTCGGCCTCCTCGCGACCGTCGGCGCCGAAATATTTGTGCAGCAAATAAACCATCGCCCAGAGATGCCGGCCCTCCTCGACATTGACCTGGAACAGGTTGCGCAGGTCGTAGAGCGAGGGCGCGGTGAGGCCGAGGAATCGCTGCTGCTCGACGGAGGCGGGCTCGGTGTCGCCCTGGATGACGATGAGGCGGCGCAGCATCGCGCGATATTCGCCCGGCGCCTCCTGCCAGGCGGGCTCGCCCGCGTGCTCGCCGCAGGGAATCTTGCGGCCTTCGACGGCGGGGGCGAGCAGCACGCCCCAGCGGTATTCCGGCATCTTCACATAATCGAACTTCGCCCAGCCCTTGGGATCGACGCTGACGGCGGTGCGCAGATAGACGGGGCTCTTCTGGAAACGCTCGGGGATCAGCTCGTTCCACCAGTTGATATAGCCGGGATGCCATTTCTCCAGCGCCTTCAGCACGCGCCGGTCGGAGGAGAGGCCGACATTGTTGGGGATCAGCGTGTCGTAGTTGACGTTGACGGCGTCGGACATGTTTGTTTCCTCGGAATGGCGAACTTGTTTGTGGCGCAGGCCCGCGCTACACGCGCCTCATGTCGAAGGCGCCGCGCTGGCCGGTGCCGTAACGCTTCAGCGCGCCGGTCTCGCCGACCGCGTTGGGGCGGTTGAAGATCCAGTTCTGCCAGGCGGTGAGGCGGCCGAAGATGCGCGTCTCCATCGTCTCGGGGCCCGCAAAGCGCAGATTGGCCTCGAGCCCCGTCATCGCGTCGGGCGAGAAGCTCGCCCGCTCCTCCAGAAAGATGCGCAGCTCGTCGTCCCAGTCGACGTCGTCGAATATGAAGGTGACGAGGCCGGCCCGCGCGGCCTCCTCGGCCTCCAGCGCCGAGCCTGCGAGGCGCCCGGCCGCCTCGACGGAGGCCGGCTCGCCGAGGAAGCGCGTTTGCAGCCGCGTAAGGCCGTTCGACATCGGCATCAGGCCGAAGCTCGACGGTCCCAGCGCCATCGTCGCAGGCGCGCGGTTGTCGCCCTCGAAGGCGCCTTTCATCATGTAGCTGCGGTCGCAGGCGAAGGCGATTTCGGCGAGCGGGCCGGCGAAGCACGAGCCGTTTTCGATGAGGGCGACCAGCGAGCGCGATGTGAGATCGAGGCGCTTCAGCACCCGCTTCCAGTAAAGCAGGATCTCGCGCGACAGCCAGTCCGTATCGCGGTTGGCGACGAGGAACGCCTCGTGCGCGAGAACCTTGGCGGCTTCGCCCTCGGTCTTGAAGACGAGGAGGCCGAGCTCCTCCTCGTTGAAGCGCAGATGCAGCAGCGCGTCGTCGAGCTCGCGCGCGAGCTTGAGCGCCCAGCTCCGAGCGCCCTGCGCATGCAAGGCTTCGACGGAGGCGGGCGCGTCCTCCTCCGGTCCGCGCAGCGTCAGCGTGGCGCGCCGCGCCGCGCGATCGACGGCGACGTCAACCAAGCCATAGCTGACTCCGCCGTCCTCGGCGAAGCGACGGTCGAGCGGGGGGAGCGCGATCCCCTCGGCCGGCCTGTCGCCGCCCCGCGCGGCGAATTCGCGCGCGCGCGCCGCGACCGCTTCGTCGAAGGCCTTGTTGGCGACGACCTCATCGACGAGGCGCCAATCCGCCGCGCGCTTGCCGCGCACGCCTTCCTCGGCCGTGCAGAACACGTCGGCGAGATCGCGGCGCACTTTGCGCTTGTCGGTGAGGCGGGTCAGGCCGCCGGTGCCGGGCAGAACCGCCAGCAGCGGCGCCTCGGGCAGCGACGACGGCGGAGGAGGCGTCGTCGGCGAGCATGATGTGATCGCAGGCCAGCGCCAGCTCATAGCCGCCGCCCGCGCAGGAGCCGCGCACCGCGCAGAGATAGGACTGGCCGGATTCGGCGCCGGCCGCCTCCAGCGCGTTGCGGGTCTCGTTGGTGAACTTGCAGAAATTGACCTTGTGGGCGTGCGCGGCCTGGCCAAGCATGCGGATATTGGCGCCGGCGCAGAACACCCGCTCCTTGCCCGAGCGCAGGATCACCGCGCCGATGTCCGGCCGCTCGAAGCGCAGCCGCTGCACCGCGTCGGCGAGTTCGATGTCGACGCCGAGATCGTAGGAATTGAGCTTGAGCTGATAGCCCTCGAACAGGCCGCCGTTCTCGTCGACGTCCATGAAGAGCGTCGCGACCGGCCCGTCATAAGCGAGGCGCCAGTGGCGGTAGCGGGCCGGATCGGTCTGGAAGTCGATGCGGGGCCTCAAGCGAGTCCTCCATATGCATTATAATTCTAGTTCGCTATTATAATGCATCTGCGCATCGCCGCAAGCACAAACGAAGCTGTGATTGAACTGCGATGTCAGCGTTTACAGGCCGCGTCGCCGGCCGGCCATATGCATTATAATGCTTATTTCGAGCCGGCCGTCGCGGATGCCGCCGATCGCCCGCGCGGATCTTGCGGGGCCGCTCGGCGAGCCTCTCGCAATTCGTCCGTCAGTCCGTGCTCCAGGAGCGCGGCAGCCTGCGAGCGGCCGTGCTTCAGCTCCTCCTCCAGCAGGATGAGGGCGTCGGCGGTCATGTCGGCGTCGAGCAGCGCGCCGTGCTTGAGGTCGCGCTCGCTGCTGTCGAGCACCAGACGGTCGCACATCGCGGTCAGCGATTTCGCCGCGCCGGGATAGAGCTGCGCATAGAGCAGCTGCGTGCAGATGTAGCGGTCGTTGGGATAGGCGCTTTCGCCCCAGCCTATCGCCTTCGCGCGCGCATATTCGTAGTCGAGAAAGCCGCGTTCGTTGCGCCAGGCGTGGGCGACGATCGGGCTTTCGCCGATGAAGCCCTGCACGCGCTCCAGCAATTGCGCGAAGCGCGGCGCGGCCTTGAGGTCGTTCGGCTTGATGCCATGCACCTTGATCGCCGCCGGCTCGATCGGCCCGTCGGGATTGACGAGGCGTCGCCCAGGATTCCCCCTTCTTCCAGCCGTCGCCCTCGCGCTTGAGCTCGACGAAGCCGAGCTCGATCACGATGCCCGGCGGGCGCCAGGCGAACGGTTGCTTCTTGATGTAATCCGCATCGGGCGTGCGCTTGCCGGTCGTCTCGGCGTCGAAGGCGACGAGGCGGTCGTGGCGGTCGAGAAAATCCGGCGCGTAGGTCACGGCGCTTTGCACTCAATTTCGACGGGCTGGCAGGCGATGCCCGGCGTCGAGCAATGGACGGCGGAATCGCGCTTGCACGCCGCGCAGCCGTCGCTCCATTCCAGGCAGGCGGGATGCGAGGCGGCGAAGCTTTGCAGGTTCGCCTGCTCCTCAGGGCTGGGCGCGGGCGTCACGTCGGCGCGGGCGGTCGCGGCGAACAGCGCGACCGACAGGAGGGTCAGGCGAAGCATCATTGTTTCAGTTTCGCCCGGCCGCAGCGTTTTCACAAGGTCAGAAGCGCAGGGCCTTGGCCTGTCGCACGCCGGGGATGCGGCCGACCTTGGCGATCGCTTCGGCCGGCGCCTCGCCGTCGATGGCCACCAGCGCGATCGCCGAGCCGCCGAGCGTGTCGCGCCCGAGCGCGAAGGTCGCGATGTTGACGCCCGCCTCGCCGAGCAGGCTCGGCGAAGCGGCCGATGAAGCCCGGCTTGTCCTCGTTGGTCACATAGATCATCGAGGGCGTGAACTCGGCGTCGACCTTGATGTCCTTGATCGACAGGATGCGCGGCTTGCCGTCGTGGAACACCGTGCCGCCGACCGAGCGCTCCATGTTTCTCGGTCGTCGACCGAGAGCGTGATGAAGCTCTCGTAATCGCCGCTGTTGGCGCGCGTCGCCTCCTCGATGACGATGCCGCGCTGCGCGGCGACGGAGGGCGCCGACACGACGTTGACGTCGGCGAGCGAGGGCCGCAGCAGGCCGGCGATCGCCGCCGAGGTCAGCGCCTTGGTCTTGAGCTCCGCGACCGCGCCCTTCGTAGGTGATCGTCACCTTGACGATCGGGTCCTCGGTGAGCTGGCCGGCGAAGGAGCCCAGACCCTTCGGCGAGCGCGATGAAGGGCTTCAGCTTCGGCGCCTCCTCGGCGGTGATCGAGGGGAAGTTGATGGCGTTGGAGATCGCGCCGCGCGTCAGATAGTCCGACATCTGCTCGGCGACCTGAAGCGCGACATTCTCCTGCGCCTCCGAGGTCGAGGCGCCGAGATGCGGCGTCGCCACGACGTTGGGGTGGCCGAACAGCGGATTGGCTCTTGGCCGGCTCCTCGGTGAACACGTCGAAGGCCGCGCCGGCGACATGGCCGGAATCGAGCGCGGCGCGGAGCGCGACCTCGTCAACCAGACCGCCGCGCGCGCAATTGATGATGCGCACGCCCTTCTTGGTCTTGGCGAGGTTCTCGGCGGAGAGGATGTTGCGTGGTCTGCGCGGTCAGCGGCGTGTGCAGGGTGATGAAATCGGCGCGCGCCAGCAGCGTCGTCGAGGTCGACCTTCTCGACGCCGAGCTCCAGCGCCCGCTCCTCGCTCAGGAACGGGTCGAAGGCGATGACGCGCATCTTCAGGCCGAGCGCCGCGCGAGGCGACGATCGAGCCGATGTTGCCGCAGCCGATGATGCCGAGCGTCTTGGCGGTGATCTCGACGCCCATGAAGCGGTTCTTCTCCCATTTGCCGGCCTGGGTCGAGGCGTCGGCGGCGGGGATTTCGCGGGCCAGCGCGAACATCATGGCGATGGCGTGCTCGGCGGTGGTGATCGAATTGCCGAACGGCGTGTTCATCACGATGACGCCGCGCGCGGTGGCGGCGGGAATGTCGACATTGTCGACGCCGATGCCGGCGCGGCCGACCACCTTCAGCCGCGTCGCCTTCTCGAGCAGCTTGGCGGTGACCTTGGTGTTGGAGCGGATGGCGAGGCCGTCATATTCGCCGATGATCCTGGCGAGTTCGTCCTTGTCGAGGCCGGGCTTCACGTCGACCTCGACGCCGCGCTCCTTGAAGATTTCGACGGCGGCGGGGGAGAGTTTGTCGGAGATGAGAACGCGAGGAGCCATGAGAGTGTGTCCTTGTGGAAGTGCCGAACCTCACGCGGAGTTGGCGGGATGTTGCAGGTTCATGAGCCGCTCCGTCATGGCTGGTCCCGGCATCGACGCGGTGAAGCTCAGCTGAATGTCGTTATTTGATTCCGGCGGCGGTCAGCCCGCCGCCCAGTGTCAACGCGCGGAAACGCCGGCTCCGGCGTGGATGGCCGGGAGAAGCCCGGCCAAGACGCCCCGCCTTACGCCGCCTTGGCGAGCTTCGCCTTCTCGATGGCGAAGGCCCAGTCGAGCCATTGCGTCAGCGCCGCGACGTCGGCGGCCTCCACCGTCGCGCCGCACCAGATGCGCAGGCCCGGCGGCGCGTCGCGATAGGCGCCGATGTCGTAGGCGACCTTCTCCTTTTCGAGCAGCGCCCGCCAGCGCCTTGGCGAAGGCGGCCTGCGCATCGGCGAGAAAGCGCGGCGATCTCGGGATCGACCACCTTCAGACAGACGCTGGTGTTGGAGCGCGTCTCGGGCCTGACCGCGAGGAAGTCGATCCACGGCGTCTTTGCGACCCAGTCGGCGATCGCTTTGGCGTTGGCGTCGGCGCGCGCGATCAGCGCGTCGAGGCCGCCGATCGCCCTGCGCCCAGTTGAGCGCGTCGAGATAATCCTCGACGCACAGCATCGAGGGCGTGTTGATCGTCTCGCCCTCGAAGATGCCCTCGATCAGCTTGCCGCCCTTGGTCATGCGGAACAGCTTCGGCAGCGGCCAGGCGGGCTTGTAGGTTTCGAGCCGCTCCACCGCGCGCGGGCTCAGCACGATCATGCCATGCGCGGCCTCGCCGCCGAGCGCCTTCTGCCAGGAGAAGGTGGTCACGTCGAGCTTGGCCCAATCGAGCGCCTGCGCGAAGGCGGCCGAGGTCGCGTCGCAGATCGTCAGGCCCTTGCGGTCGGCGGGAATCCAGTCGGCGTCGGGCACGCGCACGCCGGAGGTCGTGCCGTTCCAGGTGAAGACGACGTCGTTGTCGAAATCGACCTTCGCGAGATCGGGCAGTTCGCCGTAGGGCGCCTTCAGCGTGCGCGACGCCCGCGAGCTTCAGCTCCTTGACGACGTCGGAGACCCAGCCTTCGCCGAAGCTCTCCCAGGCGAGCATGTCGACGCCGCGCGCGCCGAGCAGCGACCACAGCGCCATCTCGACCGCGCCGGTGTCGGAGCCCGGCGTGATGCCGATGCGGTAGTCGGCGGGAACGCGCAGCACTTCGCGCGTGAGGTCGATGGCGAGCTTGAGCTTGGCCTTGCCGACTTTCGCGCGATGCGAGCGGCCGAGCGGCGCGTCACGGAGATTTTCGAGAGACCAGCCGGGGCGCTTCGCGCACGGACCGGAAGAAAAGCGCGCGCTCAACAGGCCGCACGGCGGGCGTAGTCACCATATTGTGCCATCCTTTCAGATGGGCGCCTCTCGTTGGGGAGAGGTGTCCCGCCGCGGCAGATAGGCCATGCGCCGGAAAATGGCAACAACCAATCTGGAAATCAGCCGCGCTTGCGCCGGCGCCTTGCCGCCTTCGGAAGAGGGCCGGCGGCCGCCGGTTTCCTCATGCGCGGTCTCGCTCATGCGCTGGTAGCGCACGCCGGTGAAAAACAGGACTTGTCCGGTCCTCTCTTCGCCTTCGGTTGAGCGCGTCGAGCCCGGCCTCTTTCGTAGTCGAAATAAGATCACGTCCCCCATTTGACTTCCCCTTCGCGCCCGCCTGTCCCGAATTGACGCGCGCAGGGCTCATTTCCGTGGGCGAAGGTTAACACTTGGTCAACGAGCTTTGTTTAAGACTTGAAAACTACAGCGTGCGTCCGCGGAGCCACATCAGGTGTTTGGGGTCGAGGCTCTCCCGCTCGTTAGCGCCTTTTCGCAAAGCGAGGACGCCGCCGAACGCGCGGTGTTCGTGCGCGTCTTTCTCGATCTTCTGGCCGAGCGCGAGCGGGGGCGCGAGCGCCTCTCCGAGGATTGGTTCAACGCGCTGCAAACCTGCCTCGCCAAGGCCGGCGCGCGCGAGCGCGACCTCTATCTCGCCGAACTCGCCAAGACTCATCTGGTCCGCGAAGCCGCGCGGGCCGCCGCGTCCGCGCCGCCCGCCGAACCGCCCGTCGCCGAAACCCGCCCCGCTTCCGCCTCCAACGAGGAGATCGAGGCGATCCTGCGCCAGGGCCGCCTCGCCCAACTGATCGCGCTCGCCGCCGATTCCCACGCGCCGCTGCGGCCGGAGCACATCGCGGCGCTGGCGCCGCGCGCCCGCGCGCTCGCGCGGCGCGGCGACCGGCGGCTCGCCGACGCGCCTGCTCTCGCGCGAGCCCGCTCGCGTGGAGACGGCGGCTTTGTTCCTGGAGGCCTCCTCCGCGCAGCGCCGGGCGATCCTGCTCGCCGCCCAGCGCGCCGAACTCGGCCGCAAGGCGTCCGCCGCCGCGCCGAGCCTCGATGAAAAGACCGCGAGCCGGCTGGAGTTCGCAGCGATGGCCGGCGATTTCGGCGAGTTCGCCGAGATCCTCGGCGCCACGCTCGGCGCCGATCCGCAACTGGCGCAACGCATGGCCGCCGACCCCGCCGGCGAACCGCTCGCCGTCGCGCTGGTCGCGCTGGGAGCCCCGCGCGACGTCGCCGTGCGCATCATGACCGCGCACGACATGCGGGCGGGAGAGGGTTTTCCGCGCATTCACGCTCTGGCGCGGCTCAGCGACCAACTGTCGCCCGCCGCGGCGCGACGCATCGTCTCGGCCCTCATAGGGGCGCCCGGCGCGCGCGCGGCGGCGGCGCTCCCGACCGCCCCGTCGCGTCAGGCGGCCCATCCCTCGCCGTTCCTGCGGCGTGAGGCGCAGCCGCGGAATGGCGCCGCTAGCCCAGAAACGACAGCACCGAAGGCGCAAGATAGCCGAAGGCCATGAGCGCGGCGCCGAGGAGGCCGAGCAGGCCCGCCCCCCAGGCCAGCGCCGGCGTCGCCGTTATGATCGCGGCCGACGCCAGCACGATGGAGATCTGCAACGCGCCGCTCGCGAACTCGAAATGTTCGAGCCGCCTGTTCCACAATTCGCGCTTCTCGCCGGCCTCGCGCGCCCGCTCCTGGATCCTCTCCAGGCTGTCGTCGGGATGCTTGAGGTCCTTCTCGAAATTCACGACGGCGGCCTTCCAGGCGCCGATCTGCTTTTCGACTCCCTCCTTGGCCTTTTCGTCGGCGATCGTCGGGGAGATAACCTCGAAGGCCTTGGCGGCCGTCTCGACGATCGTCGCCCGCGCCCTCTTGGCCTGATAGAAATTGTAGAGGTCCGAGGATTCGATGTTCTTCTCGGTCGAATGATGCTCCGCCTTTTTCGCGCCCGCCTCCGAAAGCGCGAGAAACAGCGCCAGCACCGCGATCAGCAGCGCAACCTTCTTGTCTTCCGATTCGGTGGCCTCGTCCAACTGGTTACCGGGTTCGCCCATGTCCGCCCTCCTGATCCGCCGCTCTGCGTCCCCGCCGCTGGCGTCGCGACGCTGGGAGCGTTGCTTAAACACAAACTCTAGAAGCGAAAAGCGTCGGCGCTCACGACGCCGTCTCGCGCGCGGCCTCGGCCGGCGCCTCCTCGGGCGCCGGGTCGGGGCGATTTCGCGGCCGAGCCGCGCTATGGCGCGGCGAAGGGTCTCGTCCGATTCGTCGAGGGTCTTGAGGCGGGCTTGGGCCGCCTCCAGCCGTTCGCGCAGCTCGCTCATGTCGGCCGCCGTCTGCTCCCGCTCGGCGCGGGCCACGCGCGCCGCGCCTTCCGCCTCGATCCGGGCGGCCGAAAGCGCCTGCAAGCGTACGTTGAGCTCGTTCTCGCGCATCGCGGCGTCGGCGAGGCGGTCGTGAAGCGCCGCGGCCTGCTCCTGAAGGCGGGTTCCGTTCGTTTCGCTATAGAGGAGATCGCGCTTGAGATCGGCGATGCGGGCGTTGGCGGCGGCGAGCGCCTCGTCCGAGGATCGGCGCAGATCGCTGAGTTCGCGCGCAAGCTTCGGCGATGCGCGCATCCAGATTGGCCTGAAGCTCGTCGAACCGCTTCTGGCGCTCGAGGGAGCGCGCGATCGCCTCGTCGAACCGCTGCTGCGCGCCGTCGCGCTGGCCGGCGAGATCGTGCATCGCCACCTCCCGGGCGGCGATCTCGGCGTCGCGCGCTTCGACCTCGCGCCCGAGCGCGGCGACCTCCTCGCGCAGCCGCGCGATGTCCTGCGCCTTTTCCGCGATCTCCGTGTCGCGTCGCACGATGTCGGCCGCGCGCTCGCCGAGCGTGATCTGCGCCGCCGCCCATTCGTCCTCGGCCTTGGCGACGCGGCGTTCGGCGAGCGCGAGGTCGATCGCATGGCGGCCGCGCAGAGCGTCGCGGTCGGCCTGAGCCTCGGCCGCCGACAGCGGCGCGGTGAGGCGGGTTCTGTTCTCGGCGAGCCGGAAGGCGCGGCGCGAGACGGCCGGCAGCGCGAGGAGGGCGAGGAGCGCCGTCGTCAGGGCGCCGAGCAGCACATATATCGCCGTCTCAACCAAGGCGCGCTCACCTCAACGCCGCCCGGAACGATGCGAGCGGTCAAGAGGCTATAGACCGACGTCCAGGCGCGATCAAAACGGATTCCAGGTCGCGTGCGGCGTGAACTTGAGATAGCTGACGTTGACGCCGAGCCGCAGGCCGACGCCGCTGCGGATCGGCGCGACGACGATTCCCTCCGACCCCAGCGCCGTGAAGCCGAAACCGCCGACGAAATAGGCCGAGCCGTCGATGCCGCCGAAGCGCTGGAAGATCGAGCCGACCGTGGGCAGGTTGTAGACGAGCATCATCGTGCGGTCGCCGTCGGCGCCGGTGTCGAAGCCGACCGAGGGACCCTGCCAGTAGATTCTGCGGTCGCCGGCGTTGCGGGTGTACATCTGGCCCTCGCCGTAGCGCAGGCCGCCGACGAACGCGGCCGACGCCTCCTGGCCGAGAATATAGCCGTTCGGCAGGCCCCAGCGCCTCGCCGCCTCCTGCACCACATCGGCGAGTCCGCGCGACACGGCGCCGAAGAAATGGTGGCCGCTGTCGACGATTTCGTCGACCGTATATTCGCCCGGCTCTTCACGCCTGGCCGCAGCCGGCGTCGCCGCGACGGTCGCCATCGCCGCCGCAATCAATTCCCTGCGGGTCAAAGCCGCCATGGCTCAATCCCCCGTCTTCGCTTTCGAGTTTCCCAAACGGGCCACGATTTGGCCGCGCATCGCGGCGCAACTTGGCCCTTGTGGCGGTGAAATTTCGGCGAGAATGCCTTACAGAGCGTTAACGACGCGCTCGGCCAGCGCCGGGTCGCCCCATCCGACGAAGCCGGCGTTGCGCAAGCCTTGGGCAAGCTTGCCATATTTCAGCGGAGCCCCGTCGAGGCCGGCGACGCCGCCGCCGGCGGCCCGAAGCACCGCGTCGCCCGCCGCGGTGTCCCATTCCATCGTCGGCGCGAATCGGGGATAGACGTCGGCGCGGCCCTCGGCGATCACGCAGAACTTGAGCGAGGAGCCCGCCGAGATGCGCTCGGCGACGCCGAGCCGGGCGAGAAACGCCTCCGTCGCAGAATCGGCGTGCGAGCGGCTGGCCAGCGCCGTCAGCGCTCTCCGGCGCCGGGCGCACCCGCAAGACCTCGCAGGCCAGCGCCTCCGGCAGTCGCCCGCCGACCGCGACCTTCGCGGCGCGCGCCGTGAGCGCCGCCGAACCAGATGCGATCGATCGCCGGCGCGTAGACGGCCCCGGCGACCGGCGCGCCGTTGTCGATGAGGCCGATATTGAGGGTGAATTCGCCGTTGCGGGCGATGAATTCGCGCGTGCCGTCGAGCGGATCGACGAGAAAGAACCGCGGCGGCGCTTCGAGCCTCGCCGCCCGCCGCCGTCGCCTCCTCGGCGACGATGGCGATCTCGAGGCGCGACGGCCCTGAGCGCGGCGACGATGATCGCCTCCGCCCGCTCGTCGGCCGCCGTGACCGGGCTGCCGTCGGCCTTGTCGCGCGCTTCGGCGCCTCTGGCGTATTCCTCCATGACGGCGGGGCCGGCCTCGAAGCGCGATCTCCGGCGAGCGCCCACGCCATCGCGTCCCTGTCCTGCCCGCCGAAATCGACCAACGCCGTCCGCCTTTCGTCGCCCTCCTGCGATCTCCTCGGCGACGGGACGGCGCAAATCCGGTACCATCGCCCCGACGCGCCGATTCGCCGCGAGGTGCGCCCCGCGGTTGACCACAGGACACTGGACATGACAACGACGGAATCGCCAACGATCGCCCTGGCGCCTCTCGATCTGGCGGCGATGCTGTGCTCCCGCGTCTGCCACGACGTCATCAGCCCGGTCGGCGCCATCATCAACGGGCTGGAGGTGCTCGAGGACGAATCCGATCCCTCGATGCGCGACGTCGCCATAGACCTCATCAAGCGCAGCGCCGAGGGCGCCTCGGCGCGGCTGCAATTCTGCCGCCTCGCCTTCGGGGCGGCCGGCTCCGTCGGCGCCTCGATCGACACCGGCGACGCCGAGAACGTCGCGCGCGGCCTCCTGGAGACCGAGAAGACCGCGCTCGCCTGGAAGGCGCAGCGCCAGTTCCTGCCGAAGAACAAGGTCAAGCTGCTTTTGAACCTCAGCCAGATCGCCGCCGCGACCATTCCGCGCGGCGGCGTCATCGAGGTCGACGTGACGGGCGAGGGCGAGGCGGCGAGCCTCAGGGTCAGCTCGAAGGGCGTCAACGCACGGCTTCAGGCGGGCTTCGCCGACCTGTTGTGCGGGCGCAACGGCGCGGCGAAGGTCGACGCCCATTCGATCCAGCCCTATTTCGCCGGGCTCGTCGCCAGGGAATGCGGCATGGCGATCGCGGTCGAGCAGGGGCTCGAAGGATTCGCCTTTCTCGCCGAGCCGGTCGCCGCCGAGCCGTCGGCGGTCGCGGAGAATGTCGAGGAAACGCCTTAACCGCGCATTGACCGCGAAGACAACTCGAACCGCCCGGTCGGGCGCCGCAAAAGGTTCTTAACTCGGCGCGCTCAAGTTGCAGGCAGCGAAAGTGAATTCGCTCCTGGAGCTCTCGTCCGTGCCCGTTCCTGTGGGATCGTCCCGTCACCTCGCGCAAGCGCAGCGGCGCGGCCGGACGCCAATCCGCAAGTCCGCCGCCCCTTACGCCATTCTTTCGGAGGTTCGCCATGAAACAAGTGCTTGTCGTCGACGACTTGCCGGTCATCCGCAAGATCACGCGGCGCATCCTCGAGGGATTGGCCCTCAGCACGTCCGAGGCCGCCGACGGGCGGCAGGCGCTCGCCGCCTGCTCGTTCCGCATGCCCGACGCCATCTTCGTCGACAGCAGCATGCCCGGCCTCGACGGCTACGACTTCCTGCGCGAGTTGCGGCAGATGCCGGGCGGCGAGAAGCCGAAGGTCGTGTTCTGCTCGACGGAGCATGACGTGTCGCTGATCGCGCGCGCGATGCACGCCGGCGCCGACGAATTCCTCATGAAACCGTTCGACCGCAAATCGGTCGAAACGAAATTCGCCAATCTCGGCGTCTGCTGAAGTCCGAGCGCCAGGCCGCCGCCTATTCGGACCGAGCCGCCTATTCGGACGATGTGCCGCCGCCCGGCGCCGGCGGCGTCTCGTCGCCGGCGTGGAAGCCATAGGGCGAGCGCAGGCGCCGACGCCGGCGCGGCCCCCGCGATTCCTCCGGCGCCTCTGCGCCGGCCGCCGCCATGGGCGGCTCGACGCTTTCCGTCGCCTCGACGGGCGCCTCAACGACCGGCTGCGGCGCGTCCAGGCTTTCCGCGGGCGTGGGAACGCGCGGCGCGGCGGTGATGAACGACGGCAGGCTCGCCGGGGGAACGTCGACCGTCGGCTGCGGCTCCTGCTGCGGGTTCATGTCGCGGTAGTTGCGGAACTCGCGCGGCCGATTGTCGGGATTGCCCCGATGTTCGCGCATGCCGCCGTCGTTGCGGTCGCCGAATTGCGGGCGCGGGGGCCGGTTGTCCGTGCGATTGTGCTGACGGTCGCCGCGCGGCTGGAAATTGCTGCGCTCGCCATGCTGCTGCCGTTCGCCGTCGTAGGGCTGGCGGTCCTGGTAGCCGAAGCCGCCGGGGTGGGGCGGCTGCGCGTAGGGCTGCGCCTGCGGGTTGAACGGCGGCGCGCGCTCGGCGGGAGAGGCGAAACGGTCGAGCACGCCGCCGTCGTCGTCGTCCTCCTGATCCTCGGGCTCCGCCTCGCCGGGCGCGCGGCCCTGGGCGGCGAGCTGGGCGGCCTGAGCGGCGGCGATGAGACGGAAATAGTGCTCGGCGTGCTGGAGATAGTTCTCCGCCGCCACGGGATCGCCGCCGGTATGGGCGTCGCGGGCGAGCTGCAGATATTTCTCGGCGACGTGATGCGCGTTGCCGCGAATTTTCACGTCGGGGCCATTGGATTCGTAGGAACGCGTGAGCGGATTAGGGCCGCGCCGGTTGTTCGACGGCCGACCCCGCATTCTCTTGTTCTGCCCAGGTCTCATACGTTGTTTCCCTAAGATTTCCTGATGCGCAGCCGAGCCGATCTCAAGCGCTCGATGGGTGGATAAGCGCCGCCAAGGGCGATCATGCGGTCCCGACTGTCAAAGTCCTTCATACGAATGTGAGCATAAGCGGGGCTCGTCCCGCGATTCCTCGAGATGAGGCTCCGTTGTCCTTGAAGACCGGCGCCTCACAATCTCACGGATCGCAGATCGCCCTCGTGTCCGGCTTAACCCGCCGCCAAGCCGTGCTCGGCGATCTCGACAGAAGCCCAAGGACCGCGCGCCGCTTCCGGCGCCCACCCCGCGTGGTCGGCACAGGGCTTATACCGTTCCGCGAGATTCGCCAAGAGTCAAATGGGGCCGACCTCGTGAATTTTCCGTTTCAGGCGGCGCCGTAGCGAGCGGCCAGCAGCGCGTGCAGCGCCCGCGCGGCCTGGATGTCGCCGCCCTGCGGACCCGTCGCCCGCGGCTTGGGATTCCAGGCGTATATGTCGAAATGCGCCCAGGAATTCGCCCCTTCCGCGAACCGCCTCAGGAACAGCGCCGCCGTGATTGAACCTGCAAACGCGCCGCCGGGCGCATTGTTCAAATCGGCCGCCGGGCTGTCCAGCATCGAATCATATGGGCGCCATAGCGGCAGGCGCCAGAGGGGGTCGCAGGCGGATTGCGCGAATCGCGCAATTTCGGCGGCGAGCGCCTCGTCGTCGGTGTAGAACGGCGGCAGGTCGGGTCCGAGCGCCACGCGCGCCGCGCCGGTCAGGGTCGCGAAATCGAGCACGAGGTCGGGCGCCTCCTCCGCCGCCAGGCTCAGCGCGTCGGCGAGGATGAGCCGCCCTTCGGCGTCGGTGTTGCCGATCTCCACCGTGAGGCCCTTGCGGCTGCGATAGATGTCGCCCGGCCGCATGGCCGGCCCGGAAATCGCGTTCTCGACGATCGGGACCAGCACGCGAAGCCTGACCTCCAGGCCGTCCTCCATGATGAGACGGGCGAGCGTCAGCGCGGTCGCGGCGCCGCCCATGTCCTTCTTCATCAGCTCCATGCCATTGGCGGGCTTGATGTCGAGCCCGCCGGTGTCGAACACGACGCCCTTGCCGACGAGCGTCACCTTGGGCGCGTCGGAGCGTCCCCAGACGAAATCGACGAGCCGCGGCGGCTCGGCCGCCGCCGCCCCGACGGCGGCGATCAGGGGAAAGCCCTCGGCGAGATCGTCGCCCGCGACGACGCGCGCTTGCGCGCCGAACCGCTTCGGCGAGTTCCGACGCCTCGGCCTCCAGCGCGGAGGGCGTCAGCGCGTTGGCCGGCAGATTGACGAGATCGCGCCCGTGCGCGACGGCCGCGGCGATGCGCTCGACCTTCGCGAAATTCATGTCGTCCGAGGCTTCGAGCGTCGGCGCGGGGCGCGGCGCCTCCTTGTAGCGGTCGAAGCGATAGCGCGCGAGCAGGAAGGCGAGCGCGGCAAGCTCCGCCTTGGCGGGCGGCGCGGCGAAACGATAGGCGCCCGGCGGCAGGCCCGTGGCGAGCTTGCCGGCCTGAAGCGGGTCGTTCGGATCTTCGCCGAACAGCGCGCCCGCCAGACCCCCGTCGGCGCCCGGCAGCAATTGCAGCCGGCCGGGCTTGGGCTCGAAGCCGCAGGCGTCGGCGAAGCCGGCGGCGAGCGCCCCGATCTCGGCGCGAACGGCCTCGTAGGTTTGCGGCGTGACGAACCAGATGGGAGTTGCGGTCATTGGGACGCGGGGCTGTCGAAGGGATTGATTCGAAGGCTGGAGCTTAGAGCGCCCGGCGACGATGCGGGAGCCCGATTCTTCCGGGCGCGGCGCGCCCTGCTTCGTCGACGCCGTCGCGCCCGGCGCCGGTTGCTTCCGCGATCTTCTGTTCAGCGTCCAGCCTCGTCCAGCTTGTTTCATTCGAAATTGGCTGCGGAGTGTAGCTTTGAGGACACAGACTCTCGTCGGCTTGCCCCCTAGCATGTCCACACCGTCACTCATCCAGGCGCGCAAGAGAAATTCAATTTGATTTCAAGAGCGTAAATATGCCGACTCCCAATTTCTGGGTATTCCTCTTGCCAGTCCTCGGCGGCGCCGTCTGGGGGACTGAAGCGCATTTAGACCCTGGTCAGATGTACTATATCGGACCTACCGAAAATCAACTGGTTGGAGGGTTAGGCGGAATCTTCGAGGCGACCAGCGGGAATCAGATAGGCAGCGGCGAAGGGACGCTCGCCTTTGCCTATGGCTGGCGCGCCTTTGGCTTTCAGCCGAAATTCACGACATTCGTGACGGCTCACGGGGACGTCGTCACCGGAATTGGCTTGCAGAACGAGTTCGTTTTCAAGAACACTTCGCTCCCGATCACGGGCGCCGGGCCGTTGTTCTTCTCCTGGAGCGTCGGTCCCGCCTTTTATCATCCTGCTCCGGCGCCCAGGGGCAATTATGGCCCTCCGATTCAATTTCAGATGGTCAACGAACTCGGCTTTTATGTGGGACGTTCGATGCGGGTTTCTGTTGCGTACAATCATTATTCGGACGGCATTCACGACAACAACAATCCAAACGGGAACTCCTTCACGTTCAACCTGGGATATAAATTCTAGCGTCTCCATCCATTCCAAAACGATATTTGCGCGCCTTGCGGAGCGGCGCGGCGCCTCATTTCGCCGACGCTGTCGCCCCGAGCGCCGCCTGCCGCTCGACCGCGCGCCGGAACGCTCCCTCCACGGTGACGGCGAAATTGTAGTGATCGGCGGAGAACGGCAGCGGCTCGTCGGGAGCGACCGAGCGGAAGCCGACGAAAATCGCCATCAGGCCCCCGCCCCCGGGCTCGAGCAGCCCCGCGCCCGAGGCGCCGATTCCGGCCGCGCAGTCGAACGAGAATTCGCGCGTCCCCTCCGCCCCCGTCTCCAGCCCCTCGCGCAGGCGGCAGGCCTGCATCGAGGTTTCGCGCCCCGCCCCCCAGTCGATCGCGCCGCGGGCGACGAACAGCGCGGGCGCCTGCGAGGCGCGGCGCGCGAGCGGCGCGAGCGCATAGGGCTCGGCCTCGCGCAGAGGCCGGGCGAGCTTGGCCACCGCCCAATCGTGCACGGGGCTTGCGTGATAGGGGTCGGTCGAGCCGGCGATGACGCCGTGGACGTCGATGGCGGTGGAGATCTCCTCGCCGTCCGCCTCGACGACGAACCGGCAGTGCGCGTCGTCGGCGCGCAGCGCGCCGTTGCGGTCGTAAAAGACATGCGCGGCGGTGGTGATGACGTCGTCGGCGAGCGTCAACTGGCCCGAACCATGTGCGCGGCCGCAATGTACGACGCCGGTTCCGGCGTAGCGGCGGCGCAGGGCGGCGGGGTCGAGGCGACGCGCCCTCGCGAATTCCTCGATCGTGGCGCGCTGGTCGGCGCCGAAGACGACGACCGGCGTGAATAGCGGCGCCAGAGCGAGACGCGCCGCCTCCAGCGCGGCGCCCTTTGACAGCCCGACCGCGAAAAGACACAAGCCCACCGCGCCGACCTTGGCCGCTCTCATGTCCGTCTCCTCAGGCGCGGCGGTTGTAGCCGGTTTGCGCCCGCGGGCGCCGTAAAGGTAAAGAATTGGTTAACGCGACCGTGCACGACCGCTTCGCCGCCCTCCTCGCCAAAGGCGCCCTCGAACCCGATCCCGCTCAAGCCCGACTCGTGAGGAGGCTCGACAGGCTGGCCGCCGAGCTGAAAGGCTATCGTCTCAACGGTCGCACGGGCGTTCTCGGCCGCCTGTTCGGCGCGAAATCCTCAAGCCCGCCGCGCGGCCTCTACATCTATGGCGAGGTCGGGCGCGGCAAGACGATGCTGATGGACCTGTTCTTCGCCTCCGCCGAGGTCGCGTCGAAGCGACGCGCGCATTTCCACGCCTTCATGGCCGACGTCCACGCCCGCGTGCATGCCTGGCGGCAGGCCAAGAAGCGCGGCGAGGCGGTCGGCGATGATCCGATTCCCCCGCTCGCCGCCGCGCTCGCCGAGGAGGCGGCGCTGCTGTGCTTCGACGAATTCGCCGTGCGCGACATCGCCGACGCGATGATCCTGGGGCGGCTGTTCGGGGCGCTGTTTTCGCTCGGCGTCGTGGTGGTGGCGACCTCCAACGTCGCCCCGGCCGAGCTTTACAAGGACGGCCTCAACCGCGCGCTGTTCCTGCCCTTCATCGATCTCATCGGCGAACGCATGGAGATCGTCGCGCTCGATGCGCTGACCGACTACCGCCTGCAAAAGCTTGGTCTCGCGCCGGTTTACTATTGTCCCGCCGACGCTGCGGCCGACGCCGCCATGGATGCGGCTTTCGAGCGCCTGACCGGCCAGACGCGCGGCGAACCCGCCGAGGTCGCGCGCCTCGGGCGCGTCATCCCGGTTCCGCAAGCGGTCGGCGGCGTCGCCCGCTTCGATTTCGACGCGCTCTGCCGGCGTCCGCTGAGCGCGGGCGATTATGTCGCGCTGGCGAGCCGGTTCGAGACCTTCTTTCTCGACCATATCCCGGTCATGAGCGACGACGAGCGCGACGCGGCCAGGCGCTTCATCAATTTCATCGACGCGGCCTATGACGCGCGCGCGAAACTGCTGGCCTCCGCCGCCGCCGACCCCGAGGCGCTGGCGCCGGCGCTGAGCGGCGGGGAGGCGTTCGAGTTCGCGCGCACGGCCTCGCGGCTGATGGAGATGCGCTCGCGCGACTACCTCGCCGAGGCGCATACAAGCGAAGGCGGCGAGGGTCCCGGCGATCTCGGGGGGATCGTGGCGGGCTGAGGCGGCTCATCCTGCACATCGGGCGGGAGAAGACCGGCTCGACCTTGTTTCAGGCCTGTTGCGCGACCCGCCGCCGTGGGCGTCCCGATCAGGCGCGCCGCATCGAGGCGCGCAGGCAACGCGATCTCGACTGGCTGGCGCGCGAATACGGAATAAAATTCTTGTGAGGAACAGCCATGCGTTCCGCCGAAAGGGCGATTTGACAGAATTCCGAATTCAGTCGCACTCTGCTCCGCAACGGCCGGGACGACGCCGGCGAAGGGAGGAAATATGTGCCACCTTTTTGCAAGTCAGTCTCCGGAAAGCTACGCTTTCGAAACGCGCTCCATTCGGCTGAACGGCCAGAGCACAAGCATCCGTCTTGAGAAAATCTTCTGGACGATCCTCGAACAGATCGCCGCCGGCGAGGGCATGAGCGTGCCCCGCTTCATCTCGACGCTGCACAGCGAAGTGCTGCAGGTCTGGGGCGAGGTCGCCAACTTCACCTCGCATCTCAGGTGCATCTGTCTGGTCGCCGTGGAGGACGGCCGCGCGCGACGCAATGAGCCCCCCGCGCGCGCCGCGTGAGATGTAGTAAAGCTATAACACCCGGCCGGATGCGCAGGGCCTAGATTGCGCGTCATCGACGCTCCGGGACCGTCCCAGGGGCGCGTGAGTCGACGGTGCGATGGCGAAGGCTGTTCATTCGATGATCCGCGTGCTCGAGGAGGCGCGGTCGCTGGCCTTCTATGAGAAGGCGTTCGGGCTCAAGATCGCGGATCGTCTCGACTTTCCCGAGTTCACGCTCGTCTATCTCTCCAACGAGGAGGCGGCGTTCGAGCTGGAGCTCACCATCAACAAGGGCCGGACGGAGCCTTATGAGCTGGGGACCGGCTACGGCCACATCGCCTTCGTCGTGACCGATCTCGAAGCCGAGCACGCGCGTTTCGAGGCCGCCGGCTTCAAGCCGCGCAAGATCGTCGCCTTCGAGAAGGAGGGCAAGCTGATCGCCCGCTTCTTCTTCGTCGAAGATCCCGACGGCTACAGGATCGAAGTGCTGCAAAAACACGGCCGATTTCACTGAACGCCGGCTTAAGGCCGGCGCGAGAACAACAGAGGAGGAGATCTCATGAGGCTCAACGAGGGGCCCGCCCGCGAAACCGCGTCCGTATCTCGCCGCGGCTTCCTGCAACGCTCGGCGCTCGGCGTCGCCGCGGCGGTCGCGGTGACGCCGGCCGGCTATCTGCTCAATGCGTCGGAGGCCTGGGCGCTCGACGTCAAGGGCCTCAAGCCCGAGACGATGAAGACGCTCATCCTGGTGGCGCGCGACATCTATCCCCACGACAAGGTTCCGGACCGCTTCTACGCGATCGCGATGAAAACTTATGACGAGAAAGCCTCCTCCGATCCCCAGGCGAAGGCTGCGACCGAGGCGTACGTGGCCGCCCTCGACGGCGCGGCGGGGCCAGGCGGCTATCTCGGCCTCGGCTGGGAGGCGCAGCGCGTGGCGGTGCTGAGAGAACTGAGCCACGACCCGATGTTCCAGACGATCCGCGGCGGGCTCGTGGTGTCGCTCTACAACAACCACGATCTGTGGCCGATCTTCGGCTACGAGGGCGAATCCTATTCGAAGGGCGGCTATCTGCACCGCGGCTTCGACGACATCGACTGGCTGTGAGCCCAACCAAATCAGATTCCCGAGGAAACGACATGAGCGCGAAATTCGATCAGAACGACGACAGCGTCGTCGTCATCGTGGGTTCGGGCGCGGGCGGCGGCACGCTCGGCAACGAACTCGCGCAGAAGGGCGTCAAGGTGGTGATCCTGGAGGCCGGCCCTCGCACGGAATACACCGACTTCGTCAACGACGAATGGGAGAGCTTCACCCAGCTCGCCTGGAAGGACATGCGCACGACTTCCGGCAGCTGGCGCGTGCACAAGGATTTCGCGAACCTGCCCGCCTGGATCGTCAAGTCGGTCGGCGGCTCGACGACGCATTGGGCGGGCGCATCGCTGCGCTTCCAGGACCATGAGTTCAAGACCGCGAGCGTCTATGGCCGCGTCAACGGCGCCAATCTGCTCGACTGGCCGATCACGCTGAAGGAGATGGAGCCCTATTACGCGCGCGCCGAGGACAAGATGGGCGTCACGCGCACCAACAACCTGCCGGGCCTGCCCGGCAACAACAATTTCAAGGTCATGAAGGCCGGCGCCGACAAGCTCGGCTACAAGGAGTGCCACACTGGCCGCATGGCGATCAACTCGGTCGAGCGCGACGACCGCAACTCCTGCAAACAGACCGGCTTCTGCTTCCAGGGCTGCAAATGGGGCGCGAAATGGTCGACGCTCTACACGGAGATCCCGAAGGGCGAGAAGACCGGCAATCTGGAGGTGCGCCCCGACAGCCATGTCGCCCATATCGAGCACGACGCCTCGGGCAAGGCGACCGGCGTCGTCTATTTCGACAAGGCCGGCAAGATCCAGCGCCAGAAGGCGCGCATCGTCGCCGTCGCCGGCAACTCGATCGAGAGCCCGCGCCTGCTGCTCAACTCGGCGACGTCGAAATTTCCCGACGGGCTCGCCAATTCCTCGGGACAGGTCGGCCGCAACTACATGCGCCACATGACCGCCTCGGTCTACGCCGTGTTCGACAAGCCCGTGCATATGTATCGCGGCACGACGATGGCCGGCATCGTGCGCGACGAGGCGCGGCTCGACACGAAACGCGGCTTCGTCGGCGGCTACGAGTTCGAGACTTTGTCGCTGGGCCTGCCGTTCATGGCGGCCTTCCTCGATCCCGGCGCCTGGGGCCGCGAGTTCACCACCGCGCTCGACTCCTACGTCAATATGGCCGGCATGTGGATCGTCGGCGAGGACATGCCGCAGGAGACCAACCGCGTCACGCTGAGCGACGCCAAGGACCAATGGGGCCTGCCCGTCGCCAACGTCAATTTCGACGACCACCCCAACGACGTCGCCATGCGCAACCACGCCTACCAGCAGGGCGCGGCGCTCTATGACGCGGTCGGCGCGACGCGCATCTTCCCGACGCCGCCCTATCCCTCGACGCACAATCTCGGCACCAACCGGATGAGCGAGAACCCGCGCGACGGCGTCGTCAACAAGCATGGGCAGACGCACGACATCAAGAACCTGTTCATCTCCGACGGCAGCCAGTTCACGACCGGCGGCGCGGAGAACCCGACGCTGACGATCGTAAGCCTCGCCATCCGCCAGTCGGAGTTCATCGCCGATCAGATGAAGGGCAATGTGATCTGACCCTCGTCGCGCCCGGGCTTGTTCCGGGCGTCCACGCCGGGGGCCGCCCGCCTCCGCCGCCGCGTAGCCCTCGCATCGTTCCTTGCCGGGAGAATGCCGGCAGGCGTGGATGGCCAGCGCCCGCACGCCGCCCCCATTCACCCGCAGCCGAATCTGCATTAGGACAGGGCCATGACCCTGTCCGCCGAAGAGACCCTTGCCGAGTTCCGCGCCGCCGGCGCCCTGCTCGAAGGCCATTTCATCCTGTCCTCCGGGCGGCATTCGCCGGTCTTCCTGCAAAAGATGTTCGTCTTCCAGGACCCCGCGCGGACGGAGAAACTGTGCCGGGCGCTGGCCGAGAAGGCGCGGGAGACATTCGGGCCGATCGACATCGTCGCCTCGCCCGCGCTCGGCGGCATCGTGCCGGGCTATGAGACGGCGCGCTGGCTCGGCGCCAAGGCGATCTTCGTCGAGCGCGAGAACGGCGCCTTCAAGCTCCGGCGCGGCTTCACGATTCCCGAAGGCGCGCGCGTGCTGATGGTGGAGGACATCATCACCACGGGCCTGTCGTCGCGCGAATGCCTCGCCGCGCTCGCCGAACATCCCGGCAAGATCGTCGGCGCCGCCTGCCTGATCGACCGCTCCGGCGGCAAGGCGGACATCGGGTTTCCCCGCGTAAGCCTTTGCACGCTCGACATTCCCGATTATCCCGCCGACGCGCTGCCGCCGGAGCTGGCCGCCATTCCCGCCGTGAAACCCGGCAGCCGCGCCATCGCCAAATAGGAGGCCCTGCGCTTGAGCCAACTGCGTCTCGGCGTCAACGTCGATCATGTCGCGACCGTCCGCAATGCGCGCGGCGGCGCGGTCCCCGATCCCTTGCGGGCGGCGCTTCTGGCCATCGAGGCCGGCGCCGACGGCATCACCGCGCATCTGCGCGAGGATCGCCGCCATATCCGCGACGAGGACATGAAGCGGCTGAAGGCCTCGATCTCAAAGCCGCTCAATTTCGAAATGGCGGCGACCGAGCAGATGCTCGACATCGCGCTGCAGACCCAGCCGCACGCCTGCTGCCTCGTGCCGGAGAAGCGCACCGAGCGCACGACCGAAGGCGGGCTCGACGTCGTCGGCCAGCACGATCACCTGAAGCCCTTCATCGCCGAACTCTCGCGCGCGGGCGTGCGCGTCTCGCTGTTCATCGAGCCCTCGGCCGAGGCGCTCAAGGCCGCCGCCTCGCTGAAGGCGCCCGTGGTCGAGCTGCACACCGGCGCCTGGTGCGACGCGGTGGCGCATGGCGACAAGGCAAAAGGCGGAGCACGAGTTCGCCCGCATCCGCGCGGCGGCGGCTGAGACGGCGAAGCTCGGCCTCGAATGTCACGCCGGCCACGGCCTCGACTACGACACCGCGCGCACGATCTCGGCGCTGCCTCAGATCGTCGAGCTCAACATCGGCCATTTCCTCATCGGCGAGGCCATCTTCGTCGGCCTCAAGGAAAGCATCCGCCGCATGCGCGCGGCGATGGACGAGGGGCGGCGGTGATCATCGGCATCGGCAGCGACCTCTGCGACATCAGCCGCATCGAGCAGACGCTCGACAAGTTCGGCGACCGCTTCATCGCACGCTGCTTCACCGACATCGAGCGGCGCAAGAGCGACCGGCGCGCCGAGCGCGCCGCCTCCTACGCCAAACGCTTCGCGGCCAAGGAAGCCTGCGCCAAGGCGCTCGGCACGGGGCTGCGCCACGGCGTGTTCTGGCGCGACATGGGCGTGGTCAACCTGCCCTCGGGCGCGCCCACGATGCGGCTGACCGGCGGCGCCGCCGAGCGGCTCGCCGCCATCACCCCGCCGGGGCGCGCGGCCTTCATCCACCTGACGATCACCGACGAATATCCGCTGGCGCAGGCCTTCGTCGTCATCGAGGCGCGCGAGACATAGACCACGCGCCGGACCCGGCGTGCATGACGCGCATTCGCCGGACGGCGGGCGAATTTCTGCTGTGAGAGTCGCTATTCAACCGTCTTTTCAGCGGTTTTCATGCGTCGCGGCGCCGCTGGCGGCGGAGTTGCAAATGGCGTCGCGGTCATGTTTTGTTGAGCGATCGGGCCTCCTCCGGCCGGAGGGGTGAGGCGGAGCGGCCCGCAGACGATTTTTACGTGGAGAACTCAATGCTCACCCCCGCGCAACAAATCCTTCGTCTCGGTTTTGGCTTCGCGATCTCGCAAGCTCTGCGGGTCGTCGCCGACCTCGGCGTCGCCGACCTCCTCGCTGAGAAGGATCGCAGCGTCGAGGAGCTGGCGGCGGCCTGCGGCGCCGATGCGGGGGCGCTCTACCGTTTGATGCGCCTGCTCGCCAGCGAAGGGGTGTTCGATGAGGTCACGCCGCGACGATTCGCTCAGACCGAGACAAGCGCCGCCCTGCGCGCCGACGCGCAGCACTCGCCGCGCGATTTCGTTCGCATGATCAACAGCGAGCCCTATCAGGCCTTCGCCGCGCTGCCCGAAGCCGCGCGCACGGGCGGACCGACGTTCGAGCGCGTCTTCGGCGCCTCCCGGTTCGACTGGCTGCAGGCTCATCCTGAGCAGGCGGCGTACTTCCAGCGCGCCATGGTCAGCCTCAGCGGGGGCGACAATGAAGCCGTGGCCGCCGCCTATGACTTCACGAGCGCGCGCCGCGTCGTCGATGTCGGCGGCGGCCACGGCCAACTGCTGTCGCAGATTCTCGCCCGCAATCCCCATCTTCAAGGCGTTCTCATGGACACCCCGACCGGAATCCAGTCGGCGAAAACGGGGGTCGGCGGACCCCTGCCCGGCGTCGAATTCGTGGTGGGCGACTTCTTCGACAAGGTTCCGCAGGGCGCGGACGTTTACGTGCTCAAACGCGTCATCCATGACTGGCCGGATGAGCGCGCCGCGATCATTCTGCGCAACTGCCGTACGGCGATGGCGTCGGGCGGGGTCGTCCTTGTCGCCGAACGAATCATCGGCGAGGGCTCCCGTGTTGAAATCAGCAAGTACATAGACGTGTTGATGATGGCGGTCACAGGCGGCGTCGAGCGCAACGTCGCCGAATTCTCCGACCTGTTCGCGAAGTCCGGCCTGATCCTCGAGCGCGTCATCGACGCCGGATCGGGCATGAGCGTGCTCGCCGCGCGGGCGGCCCATTAATTCCGGTGAACCCATGCCGCCGCGCATCGTCGAAGCGATCACCCATGAAGACGGCCTTTGCCGCTGCCCGTGGCCGGGGACCGACGCGACTTACGTCGCCTATCACGACGAGGAATGGGGCGTTCCCGAATGGGACGACCGGGCTTTGTTCGAGAAGCTGATCCTCGACGGCTTCCAGGCCGGCCTCTCCTGGATCACGATCCTGCGCAAGCGCGAAGCGTTCCGCGCCGCTTTCGACGGCTTCGATCCCGAGAAGATCGCCCGCTACAGCGAGCGCAAATTCGCCAAGCTGATGGCCGATCCCGGCATCGTGCGCAACCGCGCCAAGATCGAGGCCGCCCCGGCGCTGGCGCGGGCCTGGCTCGATTTGCAGGGCAAGGGCGGCTTCGCGCGCCATGTCTGGAGCTTCGTCGACGGCCGAGCCGATCTCGCGGCCGCGCAAGACGCTCGCCGACATTCCCGCCGCCACTCCCGAGGCCGAGGCGCTGTCGAAGGATCTCAAGGCGCGCGGCGCCAAATTCGTCGGGCCGACCATCGTCTACGCCTTCATGCAGGCCGTCGGCATGGTCAACGACCATCTCGGGACCTGCCACCGCCACGGCGCCTGCGCCGGGCTCGGCAAGCGTCGCCCGTGGTGAAGGCTGCGCGGGCGCGCGCATGGCAACGGATGCTCTCGGGGCGCAGGCTCGACCTGATCGACCCTTCCCCGCTCGACGTGGAGATCGCCGACATCGCCCACGGTCTGGCGCGCGTGGCGCGCTGGAACGGGCAGACGAAGGGGCCCGAGATTTTCTCCGTCGCCCAGCATTCGCTGCTGGTGGAGGCGATCTTCTGCGCCTTGGCGCCAGCCGCGCCTCGCGCGGAAAAGCTCGCGGCCCTGCTGCACGACGGGCCGGAATATGTGATCGGCGACATGATCTCGCCGTTCAAGGCCGCCATCGGCGGCGATTACAAGGAGATCGAGCGCCGGCTTCTGGCGGCGATCCTCATGCGCTTCGGGCTGAAGCCGGCCCTCGCGCCCGACCTCGCCAAGGCGATCAAGGCGGCCGACCGCGACTCCGCGTTTTTCGAGGCCACCGAGCTGGCGGGCTTCTCTGTCAAGCGAGGCGCGCAAGTTCTTCGGCGCGCCTCGCGTTGCGCTAAGCGATTTTGCGGCCTATCTCGAACCCTGGCGGCCGGAGCAGGCGCAGGCGCGATTTCTCGCCCGCTTCGCCGAGCTCGACGCCTGAGGGGGATTTCATGCCGCGCCTGCACGTCTGTTCGCTTGCCCTGATCGAGGCGGAGGTCGCCCGCACCGGCGCGCGCTCGCTGGTGACGCTGCTCTCGCCGGGCACGCCGGTCGAGCGGCCCGGGATAATCGCGGAGGAGCGCCATCTCAACATCGCGATGTCCGACATTCTCGATCATCAGGACGGGCAGGTCCGGCCGGAAATGCACCATCTCGACTCGCTGCTGGCCTTCGTCGACCGCTGGGACCGGCGCGAGCCGATGCTGATCCATTGCTACGCCGGCGTCTCGCGCTCCACCGCCTCGGCCTATATCGCGGTCTGCCAATTGTCCCCGCATCGCGACGAGCATGAAGTGGCGCAGGTTTTGCGCGCGGCCTCGCCGACGGCGACGCCGAACCTGCGCTTCGTCGCGCTGGCCGACGAGCGGCTCGGCCGCGGCGGTCGCATGGTCGCCGCCATCGAGGCGATCGGCCGTGGCCGCGCCTGCATGGAAGGCGACCCGTTCGCGCTGGAGCTTTAATTCGAAGACTCGATGATCGGGACCGATCATCGCCTTTTGCCTAAGCGCGAAGCGCGCCCGCGCCTTTGCGCGGAATCGAGCGCGACGAGTCGCGCTCATCAAGAATTGTTCTAAGCCGGCGGCGGGCCGATGCTCGCCCGGATGACCGCCAGCAGCGCCTCCGCCACGCGGCTCAGGCGCCGCGCGCGGCGATGCAGCACGAAGAACCTGCGGGATTCGATCTCGAAGGGAACCTGGGTCAAAAGCCCCGCCTCCAGGCTCGGCGCCGCGACGGAGGCTGACAGCGCGGTCGCGCCGAGGCCCGCCTCCACGGCGGCGCGAACGGCCTCGTTGGAGGGCAGGGTCAGCGCCGCCTCGAGCCGCCCGACGCCGCGTCGCGCCAGCGCGCGCTCGAAGGCCGAGCGCGTGCCGGAGCCCGGCTCGCGCAGCACCCATTCGCCGGCCTGCAGCTCCTCGCGCGTAAGCTCGCCCCGCTGCGCCCAGGGATGGGACGGCGCGACGACGAGGATCAGCCGATCGAGCGCCAGCGGCGCGCGCTCCAGACGCTCGCTCTCGACGACGTCCTCGACGAATCCGACCTCCGCTCCGCCTTCCTCGACCGCTTTGGCGGCCTCCGCGCTGTTGCCGACCGTGAGCTTGACCTCGACCTTTGGGTGCGCGCGGCGGAACGCGACGAGGTGGCGGGGCAGCCAATAGCCGGCCACCGTCTGGCTGGCGAATATGGCGAGCGAGCCGCGCACGCCGGCGCCGAATTCGGCGAGCGTCGCCTCCGCCTCGGCGACGTCGGCGAGAATGGCGCGCGCCTGCGAAAGCAGCGCGCGGCCGGCCTCCGTCAGCGCCACGCGCCGGCCGATGCGATCGAACAGCGCGACGCCATGGCGCGCCTCCAGCGACGAGATCGCCGCGCTGACGGCGGATTGGGCGAGCGGCAGCGCGCGCGCCGCCGCGCTCACGTGCTCGCGCTCGGCCACCGCGACGAAGATACGCAACTGCTCCAGGGTCATGGCTGCGGCAATCAATCGTTTCAGACGATCATTTCCATATAATCATTCGATTGGAAAGATCAAACGTCGAAGCCCATGTTGCACCCAGGCCGGCCCTTCCGGCCGCCCCTTTCGAGGATAGCGCCATGTCTTACGTGGGTCTCGCGCCCGCCGGCCCCGCCGGCGTCAATCGCATCGCCGCGGCGGCGCGCGGGTTTTCGCCGAACTGGTTCACCGCCACGATGGGCACCGGCGGCCTCTCCCTCGTCCTGCACGCCGCGCCCATAGCCCTTCCCGGGCGCGAGGCGCTGGCGACGGGCCTCTGGGTCTTCAACATCGGGCTGTTCGCCGCGATGTCGGCGCTCTATGCGGCCCAATGGCTGTTCTATCCGCAGGAGGCGCGGCGCGCCCTCCATCATCCCGTCATGTCGATGTTTTTCGGCGCCATCCCGATGGGACTGGCGACGATCGTCAATGGCTTCATCGCCTATGCGCCGCCCGTCTGGGCGATCCCCGTGGCGGAGCCGCTCTGGTGGTTCGACGTCGCGCTCTCCGTCTTATGCGGCCTCGCCGTGCCCTATCTGATGTTCACCCGCCACGAGCACCGGCTCGAACGGATGACGGCGGTCTGGCTCATTCCCATCGTCGCGGCCGAGGTCGCCGCGGCGAGCGGCGCGCTGCTCGCGCCGCATCTCGACGCCGAGCGCGCCTACCTCGTCGTGCTCGACGGGTTACGCGCTGTGGGCGTTCTCTGTGCCGCTGGCGATGAGCGTGCTGGCGATCCTGTTCCTGCGGCTGGCGCTGCACGATCTGCCGGAGCGCGAGTTCGGCGCTTCGGGCTGGCTGGCGCTGGGGCCGATCGGCACCGGGGCGCTCGGGCTCCTCCTGCTCGGCGCCGACGCGCCGGCGGTCTTCGCCGCGCAGGGAGCAGGCGAGCGTCGGCGAAGTCGCCAAGGGGCTTGGCGTCGTCGGCGGACTGATCCTCTGGGGCTACGGCCTCTGGTGGCTCGGCCTCGCGCTGCTGAAGACGCAGCGCTACTTGCGCGACGGCCTCCCGTTCAATCTCGGCTGGTGGGCCTTCACCTTCCCGCTGGCGGTCTACACGCTGGCGACCTTCGCGCTGGCTCACGCAACCGGCCTCGCCGCGATCGGCGTCTTCGGCGATGCGCTCGGCCTGGGTCTCGCGACGATGTGGGCCATCGTCGCGGCGCGCACCGCGGCGCTGCTCGTGGCCAAGGCGCTCGACGCCTGAGCCTCAGCTCCTGCGCCGCCGCCTTGGCCCCTCCGCCGCCTTGCGCGCGGGCAGCTTGATCGCCTTCGCGAGATTGTCGAAGGAATCGCTCGCATGCGGGAAGGCCATCGCGGCGACGAATTCGGCCTGGAAGTTCGGCTCGATGGCGGTCTCGATCTTCTCGATTCGCCGCACGACGTCGTCGATCTCGGCGCGCGCGGCGAGGTTCAGCAGCGCGATGCGCGCCCCGAGGCCCGCCGAATTGCCGCCGTTGACGACATGGGCGAGGTCGCAATCGGGGATCAGCCCGAGCGCCATCGCATAGGTCGTGTCGATATGGCTGCCGAAGGCGCCGACGAGGGTCACGCGCTGCGGCCAGCCGGCGCCGCGCTTCTCGATCAGCAGCTTCGCGCCGGCGTAGAGCGCGGCCTTGGCGAGCTGGATGGCGCGCACGTCGGTCTGATAGATCAGCAGCCGCGGCTCGCCCTCGCTCAAGACATAGGCGAAGGAGCGGCCGACGGCCTCGATGCGCTTCGACTTCTCGGCGAGCGAGCCGTCGAACAGGCCGTCCTGGCCGATGATCCCGGAGAGGAACATCTCGGCGATGGCCTCGATAATGCCGGAGCCGCAGACGCCGGTGACGCCGAGCGAGGCGGCGGCTTCCGCAAAGCCCGGCTCGTCGGACCAGAGATCGCAGCCGATCACCTTGAAGCGCGGCTCCAGCGTCTCGCGGTCGATGCGCACGCGCTCGATGGCGCCGGGCGCGGCGCGCTGGCCGCAGGAGATCTGCGCGCCCTCGAAGGCGGGCCCCGTCGGCGAGGAGCAGGCCAGCATCCCGTCCTTGTTGCCGAACAGGATCTCCGCATTGGTGCCGACGTCGGCGATGAGCGTCAGCTCGTCTCTGAGATAGGGCGCCTCGGCGAGCGCGACGCCGGCGGCGTCGGCGCCGACATGGCCGGCGATGCAGGGCAGCGCATAGACATAGGCGCCGGGCGCGATGTCGAGCCCCAGTTCGCTCGCCGCGCGCCTCGTAGCCGGCGTCCAGCGTCAGCGCGAAAGGCGCGCCGCCAAGCTCGGTCGGATCGAGGCCGAGAAACAGATGATGCATGATCGGATTGCCGGCGACCGTCACTTCGACGATCGCCTCGCGCGCGACGCCGGCCTCGGCCGCGGCGGCGCCGATCAGAGAATCGACGGCCGAGCGCACGGCGGCGGTCAGCTCCTTCTCGCCGCCGGGGTTCATCATCACGTAGGAGACGCGGCTCATCAGATCCTCGCCGAAGCGGATCTGCGGGTTCATCAGGCCCTGCGAGGCCATGCACCTCGCCCGTCTCGAGATCGCAAAGGTGGGCTGCGATAGTGGTGGAGCCGATGTCGAAGGCCACGCCATAGGCGCGGTCGACGAAGCCCGGATAGATCGCGACGATCTCCTGTCCCTGCCGGACCGCGACCGTGACCTTCCACTCGCCGGCGCGCAGCGTCTTTTGCAGCTTGCCCAGCACCGGCAGGCCCGCGCGCGATCTCGCTCAAGGCCCCATTGCTGGGCGAGCGCCTCTCGCAGGCGCCGGAAATCGCTGGAGGGATCGTGCATGTCGGGCTCGGCGACCTCGACATAGTGCAGCCGCACGACGGGATCGATGTCGATGGGATGCGTCTCGGCGCGCTTGCGCACGACCTGACGATGAACCTGGCTCTCCGGCGGCACGTCGACGACGAGATCGCCGCAGAGCTTCGCCTGACATCCGAGCCTGCGGCCCGGCTTCAGCGGCCCGCGCTTGTCGACATAGCGCTGCTCGACCGCATTCCACGCCGTCGCGTGATCCTGCGAGGAATAGAGCGCATGCTTGGCGAATTCGCCCTGCATGACCTCGATCTGGCAGCGCGAGCAGATGCCGCGCCCGCCGCACACGGAATCGAGATCGACGCCGAGCTTGCGCGCCGCTTCGAGCACGCTGGTTCCGTCCTCGAACTCGCCGCGCTTGCCCGACGGCGTAAAGACGATGCGATGCTGGCTCAAATCCATCAACCTCGTGCGCGCCTGCGGCCCTCGCGCCGCCCGCCTTCGCCCTCGGCCGGCGGCTCGCGATAGGCCTTGATCCAGGCCGTGCAATTGGGATCGTGGCCCATCACCACGTCGGCGCCGAGGATCGCCTGACGGTCCTCGGGATGCAGCGGGTTCATGATCGCCGAGGTGAGGCCGGCGCCGATCATCATCGGCAGGAAGCCGGCGTTGAGGCCGCGCCGGTTCGGCAGGCCGAAGGAGAAGTTGGAGGCGCCGCAGCTCGTGTTGACCTTCAGCTCCTCGCGCAGCCGCCGGATCAGGCTCATCAGCCTGGCGCCGGCGTCGTTGATCGCGCCGACCGGCATGACGAGCGGATCGACGACGACATCCTCGCGCGGAATGCCGTGATCGGCGGCGCGCTCGACGATCTTCCTGGCGACGGCGTAGCGCACGTCGGGGTCTTCGGAAATGCCGGTCTCGTCGTTGGAGATGGCGATGACGGCGGCGTTGTATTTCTTCACCAAAGGCAGCACGGCCTCCAGCCGCTCCTCCTCGCCGGTGACGGAATTGACCAGCGGCTTGCCCTTGTAGACCGCGAGCCCCGCCTCCAGCGCCGCGACGATGGAGCTATCAATGGAGAGCGGAACGTCGACGGTCTCCTGCACGAGCTTCACGCATTCGGCGAGGATCCTCGGCTCGTCGGCGAGCGGGATGCCGGCGTTGACGTCGAGCATATGCGCGCCCGCCTGCACCTGGGCGAGCGCGTCGGCGACGACGCCGGAATAATCGCCGGCCGCCATCGCCGCGGCGAGGATCTTGCGGCCGGTGGGGTTGATGCGCTCGCCGATGATGACGAAGGGACGCTCGAAGCCGAGGACGACTTCCTGCTTGTCGCGAGGAGACGCGGGTTTCGGTCATGGGAGGGTCCTTGGCTCGATATTTGCCGGGGATGCGTCGCAGCGGTATGGTGCGAGACTATGGAGCATTCGTCGCCGCCTCGGCAGCTTGCGCCTCAATGTCACCGAGGACGGGCGGGTGATCATTCCCGCGCATGGCGCTGGCCGAACTTGGCGTCAACGCCGGCGCAAGCGTCAGCGCCTCGGTGGTCCAGGACGGGCGACGTCGTTCTCGATACGCTCGCCGCCGCGGTTAAGCGGGCGCAAGCCTGCTGGCGCCCTATTCCGCAGGCGAGCTCGCTGGTCGACGAATTGATCGCCGAGCGGCGCGCCGAAGCTGGGCGTGAGTAGGTTTGTGCTTGACTGTTCAGCTATCCTGCGCTGCGATTGGAGCGGCGCCGATTCCGTCATGGCCGGGCCGTCTCGGCCATCAACGCGGAGTCGTCACCAAGCTTGTTGACCGTGGCGCGACCGACGAGGCGATCACCGGCGTATGGTCATAAACCTGAGGTGTCAGTTCGACAGGATACCGCACGTCTCGCCGGGCTTGCGCGGTCACCCGCTCGCGCGGCCTCTCGCTCGGCGATCGCGCCTGTCTCGCATTCGCGCAAGAGCGCAGCCTAACCGCCGTCACGCCGACGCCGCCTGGGACGGCGCAACCGCCGTTCCCGCTGCCAATCCGGCCGGCAAGGCGTGACCGCCTCACGCCGAGACTCTCCACCGGCTGCATCTTCGCCACGAAATCGCGCCGCCACGGCGAGCGGCCGGCGAGCACGCCGGACTCGTGCACGATCTCGGAGACATATTCCTCCTGCCGGTAGGCCATCACGTGTACGCCGGCGACGCCCTTCACCTCGCGCAATTGCTGGATCATCTCGACGCAGATCTTCTTGCCCTCGGCCTTCTGGTTCTTCGCGCCCTCGAGCCGCTTGACGACCTCGTCGGGGATATGCACGCCCGCGACATTGGCGCGCATCCAGCGCGCCGTCTTGGCCGAGGCCAGCGGCCCGACGCCGACCAGTATGAAACATTTCTCCGTCAGCCCCAGATCCCGCGCGACGCCCATGAAAGCCTGGAGGCGCGGCAGGTCGAAGCAATATTGCGTCTGACAGAACTGCGCCCCCGCCGCGACCTTCTTGGCGAGCCGCAGCGGCCGGAACTCATAAGGCGGCGCGAACGGGTTCTCCGCCGCGCCGATGAACACGCGCGGCGGCGTGGCGATCTTGCGGCCGGAGAGAAACTTGCCCTCGTCGCGCATGCGCCTGATGACGGTCAGCAGCGAGGTCGAGTCGAGATCGAAGACGGGCTTGGCCTCCGGGTGATCGCCGCATTGCACGCCGTCGCCGGTCAGGCAAAGAATGTTGCCGACCTCCAGCGCCGCCGCGCCCAGCACATTGCCCTGGATGGCGATGCGGTTGTAGTCGCGACAGGAGATCTGCAACACCGGCGAATAGCCGACGCGCGTCAGCAGCGCGCAGATGGCGACGCTCGACATGTGGCAATGCGCGCCGGAGCCGTCGGTGGCGTTGATGCCGTCGACCCAGCCCTCGAAGATTTTCGCGCGCTCGTAGACGTCTTGCGGGTTGGCGCTGTCGGGAGGGTTCAGTTCGGCGGTGACGGCGAACTCCCCGCGCCTCAGCACGCGCTCGAGCCGCCCGCGCGAGGAATGGCCGGGAAGTTCGACCAGCGGCGCGCCGGGATCGACGCCGATGTCGTGGGGATGCGGCTCGTAGCTCACGACGCCGCTCCCTCGCGCGCGACCGCGAGCCACGACGACGAGCCCTTCAGCCGATGGTCGATCGGCGGCTGCACGTTCCTGATCTTCTCGCCGCCCGCCATGCGCAGGCTGCCCTCATAGGCCTTGACCCAGACGCAGGGCATGGCCGGATAGACCTCGCAATTGCCGTCGCCGCGCACGCCGCCGCAGGGGCCGTTGCGCAGGTTCTTCGGGCAGTTCATCGGGCAGGACATGCCGGTCGAGGACAGCACGCATTGGCCGCACATGCGGCAATCGAACAGCGCGCCCTTGACCGCGCCCTCCAGCGCCGCGACCGGCCGCTCCAGCCGCGCGAAGCCGACGCGCTCCATCAGCGGACGCAGCGCTGAGCAGCGCCCGCTCGAAGCCGTCGTAAAGCCGCTCCATCCCGCGCGCGTGACGGATGCTCCACAGCCTCAGCCCTGGCCAGCGGTCGGGCGGCGGACGCTTGCCGCGAGGCTCGAAAGCGGAAGGGGTCAGCGTCATGCGCGCCCCTCGTTGGCCGCAAGCTCGGCGAGCCTCTTGTTGTCGAATTCCGCTTCGAGCCTCTCGGCGCGGCCTTGAGCCTCCGCTTCCAGATCGTCGCCGCATTCGATGGGGTCGGCGCGGCGCCAGTCGGCGAGATAGGCGTCGGTATCGGAGGCGCCGGCGCGCATCGCCGCCGCGTCGATGGCGCGGATGAAGCGTTCGGGCAGCTCGCGCTTGGCCGACTTGCGACCGGCCTTGACGATGACCTGGCTCGGAATGTCGCGCCAGTAGAGGATGGTGAGGCTCGCCATGCGTCAGGCCCGCTCGCGAAGGAAACTTGTGAGACCGCCAAGCCCGGTGAAGCGCCGCTCATAGGCGAGGCCGAGCCGCGCCGCCGCCGCTTCCGCCTTGGCGCTCATGCCCGCGTCCTCGGTCTGCGCGAGATAGACGAGCTTGCGGTAATGGCCGAACAGGTCGTCGCGCAGTTGCGGGTAGCGGTCGAGGCCGAGACCCTCGATGACCAGCGTGTCGAAATGGCGGGCGAGGAAATCGGTGAGGAAGAAGGTGCCGAGCTCCTCCTCCATCATCGCCTCGAAGGCCGCTTCGCCGGCGTAGAAGGCGTAGCAATGCGGGCCGTCGATGCGCCTGACGCCTTCCTGCTCAAGCACGCGGTCAAGCTCGCCGCCCGTTCCGCAATCGCCGTAGAGGCAGAGGATCTCGTCATAGTCCGCGCGCCGGGCGCGAATTTTCGCGCGCACGGCCTCGGGGATGAGCGAGGGGCGGTTGTGCAGCTTGGCCGGCAGGCAGGTCACGTCGAACGCGCCCAGCGGCCCGTCGCGCAAGGACAGGATTTCCCGCGCCAGCGCCCCGCAGGCGATGACCAGCACGCGCCTCAGGCCGCCGCGCCCGGCATAAAAGCGCTCGCCATCCGTCTCGTCGGACAAGGGGAGCCCCCGGAATCAGCGCGCGTGCGCGGAGCCCTGGCGGCGCGCCATCATCGCCTTGGCCGTCTCGACCGCCACGGCGGCGTCGCGGCAATAGGCGTCGGCGCCGATGGCGTCGGCGAAAGCCTCGTTCAGCGGCGCGCCGCCGACCAGCACGACATAGTCGTTGCGCATGCCCTTCTCCTTCAGCGTGTCGATGACGACCTTCATGTAGGGCATGGTGGTCGTCAGCAGCGCCGACATGCCGAGAATCTCCGGCTGGTGCTTCTCGATGGCCTCCAGATATTTCTCGACGCCGTTGTTGATGCCGAGGTCGATGACCTCGAAGCCGGCGCCCTCCATCATCATGCACGACGAGGTTCTTGCCGATGTCGTGGATGTCGCCCTTCACCGTGCCGATCACCATCTTGCCCATCTTGGGCGCGCCGGTGGCGGCCAGCAGCGGACGCAGGATCGCCATGCCGGCCTTCATCGCGTTGGCCGACATCAGCACTTCCGGCACGAACAGGATGCCGTCGCGGAAATCGACGCCGACGATGCGCATGCCCTCGACGAGGGCCTCGGTCAGCACCTTGTAGGGCGCCCAGCCGCGATCGAGCAGGATGCGCACGCCCTCCTCGATCTCCTCCTTGAGGCCGTCGTAGAGGTCGTCGTGCATCTGCGCGACGAGGTCTTCGTCGGAAAGCGTGGAGAAGTCGAGTTCGTCGTCGGCCATGGATCGTCTCTGGGGCGCGGGCGTGAGCCACGACTATATTCAGCGGAAAGCCGCAAAGACAAAGCGCAATTATCGCGAGGCCCTGACGATTTTTGCGTTGTCGGCGGCTCAGAGCGCCCGCTTGTGCTCGGCCACCGGGATCATGCGCCGCACGCGCTGGACCTGCCCCATGTCGAGCCGGCTCGAGACGACGCCGACGCCGTCCGAGGCCTTGGCGACGACGAGCCCCCAGGGGTCGGCGACCAGCGAATGGCCGTAGGTCTGCCTGATCTCGTTGTTGACGGAGAACGAGCCGGTTTGCGCGGCGGCCGCGACATAGGTCTGCGTCTCGATGGCGCGGGCCCGCAGCAGCGTCTCCCAATGGTCCTTGCCGGTCGGCATGGTGAAGGCGGCCGGGCACGGCGATCACCTGCGCGCCCTTGTCGGCCAGCGCCTGGAACAGCGCGGGAAAGCGCAGGTCGTAGCAGATCGTGCAGCCGACCGTGACGCCCTCGCAATCGTAGGTCACGACGGCATCGCCCGCCTTGACGGTGGCGCTCTCGCGGTAGGCGGCGCCGTCGGGCGTGGTCACGTCGAACAGGTGGATCTTGCGGTAGCGGGCGATCTCGTCGCCCTTCCGGTCGAAGACGACGGTGGTGTTGTGGATGCGCTCCTCGCCCTCGATGCGCTCCATCAGCGAGCCGGCGTGGATGAAGACGCCGTGCTTGGCGGCGAGCTCCTGCGCCATGGAATAGGCGGGGCCGCCGGGCAGCGCCTCGGCGTTGCGCGCCTTGTCGCCCTTGACGCCGCCCGCCCAGTCGAACTGCTCCGGCAACAGAATCCAGTCCGGCCCTTCTTCGGCGACGGCGCCTCTCGATCAGCGCGCGGGCGGCGGCGATATTGGCCGCCTTGTCGCTGATCGAGTTCATCTGGATGAGGGAGACTTTCATGGGGCGCGGGCCTCAAGCTGAGGGCGGGATTGTCGTTGCGGGGGCGCGGGGCGTCAAGGAGCAAGCGGCGCGGGCCGAATTTCGCCATGCGGCGCCGAAGGCGCCTACGCCGCCGAATTTGCATGCCGCCGCGCCCGATTCCCGGGGGGCGAATCGCAACGCGAAAATCGTGGCGCCATGCGACGAGTTTTTGCGTAGAACTTCTCTAGTCCGATACAGCAACACATCCTGTTTTACGGTGTAAACATAACGATTCGGTGAGAAAGGGGATGACGCGTCTCAATTACGCCGAATTTTCAGTATTTCGAGTAGGCGAAACATCGCGGGCTGGAGTTGGAATCGGCAAGGAAGCGGCGACCGAGAAAACAATTCGACTTCTTTGCGGGCCGGACGGGGGGCGTCGATGTCGCATAGCAGGACCGTTTCCATCCTTCGGTTAGCGCCGAAAAGCGACCGCAGCTTGCCGCCATAGTCTCCGCGAGCCCGCCTTCGGCGCGCTCTTGAAGCTCCGTGCTTTTCGTTCAGATGCGGTGCTGCGAGGCCCTCGGCTTCCGCTCGGCGGTAGGATCGTCGGCCGGTTTCAGCCCTCCCCGCAATAGTGCGACAGTTTTCGAGACGGCGGGAGACGCTGGTTGGAATGCTTCCCCAATAGAGTTGAGTCGAGGATCGCTCCTGTAGAAAAACCGATATCGGAATTGCGGGGACGGGAATGAAAACGCTAATTCCCAGGATGAATGGAGAACAGATCTTCTGGATCGGCTGCATTCTGTTTTGGACGGGCGTTACGCGGGTGTTGGTCGCGTTAGGAAGCGGAACGGTGGACAACGGGATTCCGGATACGTTGTCGTCAAGCTCTCTAAAGGCAAGCCAGGTGCTAATACTGGCCACGTCTATAATTGCTACAATTGTTCTCTATCTCGCAAGACGCAGAATGGAAATAATTTCCATTTTTCTAATCGGGTCCATTTTTTGGGCCGCTTATGTTTTCTTCGAAGTGCGGAACGGATTGCAATGTCATTTGGCGTATGAGCACGGAGTTGTCTGCGGTCAAATTCATAGATTGTCTCGATATTTGCTTTGGGGCCTAATTATATTCAACTGCTTGTTGTTCGTCTCGCTCTTCTGGCGCAAGACCGTGCCGGCGAAATTGTCATTGGGAGTGTTCCTCGCGTTTGTTCAAAATATTATTTTGCTTTGGGAGTATTTGAACAGTTAGTCGTACGAATATTTGGATATCGAGCCTGGCCGCTCGATGGATCCTACGGCGAGCGGCCGGTCGAACGGCTCCGCGCGAATCGCCCGCAGCTGGCCGGCGTCGGCGACGGACCGATCCTTGCATCGGCCGCCGCCGGCTTCGCTCAAGCCGCGTTTTGCGAGACTCCCGGAAGTTTCAGCGGCCGCTCAAGGGCACGCGTCCCAGAAGCCCTGCGTGCGGCTCGGGTCCGTATAGTACCAGCAGAGGCCCGGACCCGGCGCCGCGCCGGCCCATGCGGCCGCCGTCGCGGCGGAGACCATCCCGATCGCCGCGCCCGCCGCTATGGCGCCGCCGGCGCCCCACCAATAGCCGCCAGGCCGGGCCCAGCCGCCCCAACGAGCCCCGCCGCCATGCCAAGCCCCGCCGCCATGCCAAGCCGCCGCCGCCGTGATGGTAGGCGCCGCCGCCGTGATAGGCCCCGCCGCCGTGGTGTCTCGCGCCGCCGCCGTGAAAGCCTCCGCCCCCGCCATGCCTTTCGAAGGCGAAACCCGGGGACGCGCCAAAGACCGCCTGAGCCAATAGGATTGAGGCGGCGAGAACCCTCGTCATTCGCATCGCAGTCTCCCTGCTCGATTCTGACACGCGCGCCTGTGGATACACGGGCGCGGCGTCCAGACTGGCGAGGACCGCGCTGCGCAATGCGCGACATCCTCGCCCGGATCTCTGAGACTTGCAGCGTCCCAGATCCCGCAGGATAGATGTTAACATTCAAATGGCGATAACGCCTTGGCCGCGAGTCGCTTTTTTGCGGCGTCTTGGTTTACGCGGCGCCGCGGTCCGGCAGGGCCGCACACGCCCGCCGCGCGTCGGATCGGCTTTTCGGCGAGGCCGGCGGGATCGGGCGCAGCGGTCCACGAAGGGCGGAAACCAATCGCTCCGGCGCTGTCGAACTGATAGGGAGTTCGCGCCGAGCGTTTGTCTGGGGATCGGCGCGCGGTCCGGGAAGCGATTGGCCTCTCAAATCGGCTCCGGCGGCCCATGGGGGAGGCGCGCGATGCGGCATTGTCGCGGGAAGGGGCGTGAAATGGAGGAGAAGGGTCGGGAATTCGCATTCCTGGGCGCGCCGCCGCTGGCCTCGCTGCTGCGCAGGTGGCGCAAATCCTGGATTCTCCGGACCGCCAGCATCGAACATCGCTTCACCGAGATCTACCGCGGAAACTGGTGGCAAGGCAGGGAGAGCGTCAGCGGGCGCGGATCTTCGCTCGACAATACCGCCGAGGTGCGGGCGTTCCTGCCGCCATTGTTGAAGCGGCTCTCGGCGCAGACGCTTCTCGACGCGCCCTGCGGCGACTTCCACTGGATGAGGGAGATCCGGGCCGGCCTTGACGTCAATTACATCGGGGCGGACATCGTCAAAGACTTGATCGACGACCTGCAGCGACGTCACGGCGACAGCCGTACGCGCTTCGAGCGTCTCGACGTCACTCGCGACCCGCTGCCCGCCGCCGATCTGATGATGGCGCGGGATTTCTTCATTCACCTGTCGTTCGCCGATGCGAAACGGGCGATCGAGAATTTCGCGCGCTCCGACATAAAGTATCTCCTGGCCAGCACCGCGCCGGCCGAAGAAACGGTGATCAACGAGGACATGAGAACCGGGAAGTTCAGACGCAGAAGCCTTTTCTCCCCGCCTTTCCATTTCCCGAGGGATGTCCTCGCGAAATTCCCGGATCGCGCCGATACCGTTATGTGCCTGTGGAGCCACGCCCAAATCGCGCGGACGCTTGAGAAGACGGACGGCCCCTAGGAATCGCGCCCGTCTGGGTCGACGCTCCCGAGGCAAACCGCCGCCGCCTTGATGCGCTCGCCGTATTGCGCCCCCGAGAAGCCGGCGCAGTTCGGCGTTCCCGGCCCGAGGCGCTTCGACTTCGCGTCGCAGCGAGGCCTTGAGTTAGAACATCAGCCAATAGCCCATCATGCCGTTCCCACAAGCCGCGGCGTTTCAGACCCACCCGGCTTGGCGGTCGCCGCCAATTTATGGAAAGCAGCTCCTGGCTGAAAGCGGGACCGATACCCTTCCGGTGGGGGTCGGAAAGCTGATCGACGTCGAACCGACGACCTCATGGCCGCAGCTCTGCATGGACGCTGTGTATTCGGGCGTGCTGATCCCCGCGTACTGAGACAGCGCATAGGTCTGGACGCCGCTTGTCGTACTGCAGGTCGTGGCGTTCACGGAATAACAGCGCGCAGCGCGTTCGACCGACGCTTGCAGGCTCATGTTCGAGTAGAGCAGCGCGCAACCAAAAATGCCTCCGATCATCAGCATCGCGAAGATGGGGAAGACAATCGCGAATTCGACCACAGTCGCGCCCTGCGCGTCTCGTCGCCATTCCGCGACCAGGCCGATCGGCTTCATTGCAGGCGCATCCAGCTTGTCGCGGTGATCGCGGTCGGTCCCCAGGCGCTCATCACGCTGAGGCCGCCGAACATCGCCGCATAGGGCGTCGTCACCGTCACTACGATGTAGTCGCCGGGTTGTGCGTTTGCGCTGCCTACGGAAGAACAGTCCGACGGCTTCGAGGTCAGGCTGCCAACCGATTGTAGCGTGCCGGTCGTGGAGCCGCCGGTGCTGAGGCAATAATAACCCTCGGTCGGCGAGCCGCTCGCGAGCGTAACCAGTGTTCCCAGACCGGTGCTCTGGATGCCGGCGGTGACGGCGCTGGACAGGCCGGAGCAGTTCTTGGTCGCCGGCAGCTCGCTGGTCTTGGCGCAAGACACCCAGGCCGATTGCGCGCCCAGTTGCGCCGCGTTCTTCACTTGCGCCGAGCGCCATATATAGAACCCGAAGTCGACGACGTTGGCGAGCGCTCCCACGACAATCACGGAGATGAACGCAAATTCGATCGCCGCGACGCCGCGATCGTCATTGCGCAGACGCCTTGTGGAGCGTTCCGCCAGGGCGCGCATCAGTTCACCAGTTGCGCCAGCCCGCCGCTGCTCGGCAGGCCAAAATTCAGGGAGCCGCACTGCGAGTTGTTGGCGAATATGTTGGCGGTGCCATTGATTGTAATGTTGTCGATCACCATTGCGAAACAGGTCACTCCAGAGCTCGACTTGTTCACGGCGCCGCTGAAGGTGACGCTCGCGTGCGGCAAATACACCATGCCGCTGAGATTGAAGGTGGGACTGTTGCCGGCGAAGGAAACGTTGACGTTCGTCGTCAGGTTGGGGTCTTGGTAGAAGGCCATGCCGCTCCAGGGACCCGAGCTCGGCGCGGAAATATCGAACGCGCCGCCGCCGGTCGGCGTATGCTGGTAGGAGGAACTGTTTGATCCCGTGAACACCACCGTCAGGTTCTTGCCGGTGAGCGTGTAGCCGTTGTTGTCGAGACGGCCGTTGAAGATCACGAGCGTCGTATTGTCGATCTCGGTATTGGCGGTCAGTTGCTGATCGCCGCAGACGGATTTGGAGCCTCCGAACGAGTAGGATCCCGACCATTTATTGGAGCTCGGCAGCGCCGCATCTTTCTTTTTTGCAGGCTCCTGGGGGTAGGAGCCGCCACAGGGATCAGAAGGAATGTTGGAGGCCAGGCCGGAGTAGGGGTCCGGGACAATGGGCTTGTTGGAGTTCGCCTGGACGCCGCAGCCGTTGTTCGCGCCATGCGCGTTGCCGATATTGGCGTTGAGATTGTGACCGTTGCAGGTCGCGGTCGTGTCCGACATGACGTTGCAGCCCTGCAAATTGGCGTTCGGCGCGCCGTTGCTCGTAATGCCCTGGGCGCCGCTTCCGCCGAGCGCCAGGATGCAATAGCTTGTGCCGGCCGCCTGCTGAGCGACCGCGGTGGCGGAGATGTCGACCATGTTCACGCCATTCAGCGTCGATGTGCCGTGATACCCGACCACGGCGGCGAGCATCACAGGGACCTTGTCGGTGATCGTCACGACGGTGCAGTCGGAGGCGCAGCCGGGCGCGGAGGAGGGCTGCGTCACGTTGACGGTGATGCGCCCTTGCCCGTTGACGAAGCCAAACTTGGCGGCGACGGCCTGGCCGATCGAGGCATATTGATCGCCGCCTTCCTGGGCGGCGGCCTGAGCGGCGGAATTGGCGGCGCTCTGGAGCGCCAGCTGATGTTCGCGCCAATAGGCCGCCTCGGCCGCCAGGCCGAGCGCGCCAATGAAGACCGGGCTCATGAGCGCGAACTGAACCGCGACCGCGCCGGCGGCGTTCGTCCAGAATTGCGCGCGCTTGCGATGAGGGAATACTCGCGAAAGCGCTTCCTTGAGGAGCTTTGCCGCTAACATAGCAGTACCTGCAGAATTCGGCATTGGAACGAATGAATCGTCCAAATGGGTACGGGGCGAAGCTCGCAATTCCGTTAATATGAAATCTAAACAGAAACTCCCGCGGCTATTCGCAGCCGTTAGCTGAACGTGGCGTTAATCGGAAGACGGATGGGAAAGAAACAACGCTTCACGCAAAATATGCCGCAGCTCCACGAAGCAAATATATTTGCAAGCGTCACGCTCGCCCGGGAAATCCTGCCGCGGCGGAGTTCCGTCATCCCTGCCGCCAGCAGCCGCGTCGTCGAATGCCCCGCCACCGTCTCGACCAGCAGCACCCGGCCGCCGCGCGCCTGCACCACGTCGGCGCCGACCACGTCCTCGAGCCTGTAATCCGCGCCCTTCACCAGCACGTCCGGCTGCAACGCCTCGATGAGCGCCTTCGGCGTGTCCTCCTCGAAGATCACCACCGCCGCGACGCCCTTGAGCGCGCCCATCACCGTCGCGCGGGCCTCCTGGGTCTGCGCCGGCCGGGTCGGCCCCTTCAACCGGCGCGTCGAGGCGTCGGAGTTCAGCGCCACGATGAGCCGGTCGCAGGCGGCCGCCGCCTGCCGGACCAGCGCGACATGGCCGGGATGTATGAGATCGAAACAGCCGTTGGCGAAGCCGACCGTAAGGCCCTGGCGCCCCCAGGATTCGCGCAAGCGCCGCGCCTCGTCCCAGGAGACCAGTTCGCCGCCCTCCGCCGGCGCGTGCAGCGCCTCGATGAGCTCGCGCAGCGACAGCGTCGCCGTGCCCGCCTTGCCCACCACGACGCCCGCCGCATGATTGGCGAGATGGATCGCCTCCGCCATGTCGAAGCCCGCGGCGAGCGCCGCCGCCAGCGTCGCCACCGCCGTATCGCCGGCGCCGGACACGTCGAACACTTCGCGCGCCGCCGTCGGCGCATGAATCGGCGCGCCCTGAAGCGGAAAATAGGACATGCCCTGCTCGGAGCGCGTCAGCAGGAGCCCGCCGCCGAACTGCGCCTGCGCCGCGCGCGCCGCCGCTTCCGCCTCCGCGTCCGTGCCGACCGGCAGACCCGAGGCGCGCGCCAATTCGCCGCGGTTGGGCGTCACCAGATCGGCGCCGCGATAGGCGGAGAATTCCGGGCGCTTGGGATCGACCACCACGGGCTTCCCCGCCGCCTTGGCGAGGCCGATGATCGCCGTCAGCGCCCGGTCGCCGAACAGGCCCTTGCCGTAATCGGAGAGCACGACGATGTCGCTCTCGGCGATGGCGCGCCCGGCGGCGGCGACGAGCGCGGCTTCGATCTCGTCGGAGAGCGGATGCAGGTCCTCGTGGTCGAGGCGGACGATCTGCTGACGGTTGGAGATCACCCTCATCTTGCGGATCGTGCGACGGCTCGAATCCTCGATGACGAGGGTTCGCGCCCGGCCCTTCGGCGCAAGCAGGGCTTCGAACTCCGCCGCGCCGCCGGGGCCCGCCGACGCCGACGAGGCTCGCTTGCGCCCCGAGAGCGGCGACATTGGCCGCCACGTTGGCCGCCCCGCCGGGAACCGCCTTGAGCTCGACGCCGCGCACCACGGGAACCGGCGCCTCGGGCGAGATGCGGTCGACCCGGCCGGTCAGATATTCGTCGATCATCACGTCGCCGATCACGGCGACGCGCGCGCCCGCAAGCTTTCCCAGCCGCTCGGGCGTCATGGCGCGGCCCCGGCCTCGCGCGGGAAGAACGCGCGCTCGACCAGCGCGCAGATGATGTGGGCGGCGATGATGTGGATCTGCTGCGCCGGCGCCGTCTCGGGGGTCGGGGCGAGAAACAGATGGTCGCAAAGCGGGCGCATCGCCCCGCCGGAGCCGGCGCTGAAGCCGAGCGTGACGAGGCCGCAGGCGCGCGCGGCCTCCAGCGCCCGCAGGATGTTGGGGGAATTGCCAGAGGTCGAGATGCGCGAGAAACGCGTCGCCGGGCCGGCCGAGCGCGAGCACCTGCCGCTCGAACACGCGCTCGAAGCCGTAATCGTTGCCGGCGGCGGTCATCACCGAGGCGTCGGTCGTCAGCGATATCGCCGGCGAGCGGCGCGCGATCGTACATCAGCCGCACGACGAATTCGCCGGCGATGTGCTGCGCGTCGCCCGCGCTGCCGCCGTTGCCGGCGACCAGCAGCTTGCCGCCGCCTTTCAAGGCGTCGCCGATCGCCGCGGCCATCGCAAGAAGCGTGGCCTGACCGGCCGCGTCGGCGGCGAAGTCCTCGACCGTCTGCAAGGACTTCCTGACGTAAGCCGTTACCCAGGCGGCATCGTTCATCGGCGCGTCGCTCTCACGAAGATCTGCGGCCCGAGGAGATGGCGAGCGCCGGAGCGATTGTCCGCCCGGCGCCGCGCCAGGCCCCCGATCAATTGTTGTGCGTGCCCTTGATGACGTCGCCCTCGAGTTTGGTGAAAGGCACGAAGGGCACGATGCGGCCGTGGTATATGTCGGAGCGCGTCACCGTGATCGATCCGTCGGCGCCCTTGGTCTTGACGACCTTCAGGACGCGCTGCGCGCCGGGCGGGCCGACCGGAATCACCATCGTTCCGCCATCCTTGAGCTGTTGCAGCAGCGGCGGCGGCACGTGGTCGATGCCGCAGGTGACGATGATCTTGTCGAACGGCGCGTTCTCCTCCCAGCCGTAATAGCCGTCGGCGTTCTTGGACGAGATCGCCTTGAACTCCGCGTAACCGTCCTTGATGAGATCGTCGTAGATTGCGCGCGTGCGTTCGGCGATCGGCTTGATGATCTCGATGGTGAACACCTTGTCGGTGAGGTGGGCGAGATAGGCCGACTGGTAGCCGGAGCCGGTGCCGATCTCGAGCACCTTCTCGCCTTTTTGCGGGTTGATCGTCGACGTCATGCGCCCGACGATGTGCGGGCCCGAGATCGTCACGCCATAGCCGATGTCGAGGAAGGCGTGGTCATAGGCGCGGCCGAGGTTCTGCTTCAGAACGAATTTCTCGCGCGGCGTCAGCAGGAACGCGAGCTTGTTGCGATCGTCGACGATATCCTCGTTGCGCACCATCGCGAGATAGCGGTCGAAACGCTGGCCCAGGAACTTCGGATCCTCGCCGCGCTCCTTGACCCCCCATTCGATGAACTTGGCTTTGTCGCCGGGCGCCATCGGCGGCTTCATGTCGAATGTGAACGGCGTCGGCACGTTGGCGCGCGCGGTCAGAGGCGTCGCCGCCGCGCCGAGCAGGCCGGCGGCGCCGGCCAGGAATTCTCTACGTCGCAAAGGGGGCCTCCTTGGGGAATCGCGCGACGCCCGGTCGCCCGGGGCGCCGCCGTGTAACGCAATTCGCGCGCGAAGGCGAATGGCGAATTCCCGCAAGCTCTCGCGCAAGGCCTATTGGCCGTCGAGCGGATAGACCGACCAGGTGCGCGGCGGGCGCTCGTACTCGTAATAGCGAGGCGTCGGGGGAGCGAAGGAGCGCGCCTGGTCAGGGGAACGCATGCGCCACCCGCCGGCGAGGCCCTGCCCTCCATAGCGGCGCTCGCGCTGCGTCGCGATCTGGTCGCGCCCCGGCGCCCTGCCGCTGATGACGATGACGGCGCCCTCCCGCTTGACCATTTGAAAGAGCGCCGTGGCGTTTCCGGGCGCGAGCCGGATGCAGCCGTGCGAGGCGGGCCAGCCGAGGTGGCTGACCTCGTAGCTGCCGTGAATGGCGTAGCCGCCGCGGAAAAAGATGGAATGCGGCATCGGCGCGTTCTGATACTTGGCCGAATAGGCCATCACGAACATGCGCTGCGGGCGATAGACCCCGGTCGGCGTGCGGTAGCCGGGGCGGCCGGTCGAGACCGGCCAGTTGTAGCTGGCTCCCGCGCCCGAGGTGACGTGCATGGACTGGCGGGTGAGATCGATATGGATGCGGACCGTCGCTTGCGCCGCCGTCTGCAAGCCGAGGAAAGCGGCCGCAGCCGCCAGCAGCGCCGAAACGAAACGCATTTCGCCCCTCCAGACCCGAAATTGAGCGGCCGGCGCCAAATTGGCGCCATTCGCGCGCCGGCGCCATACGCTTTGCGCCGGCGTGCAACAGCCGCGCCGCCGCGAATCGCCTTGCGCGCGCGAACCCCTTGCCCTAAGCGCGAAAAGGATCAGCGTCCCACGAGGCGTTCCCGCTTGACCCCTCTCGCCGCCCCGATCGCGATCATCATGGGCAGCCAGTCCGACTGGGCGACGATGCGTCACGCCGCCGACACGCTTGATGAGCTCGGGGTCGAATACGAGGCGCGCATCGTCTCCGCCCATCGCACGCCCGACCGCATGGTCGCCTTCGCCAAGGGCGCGAAGGCGGCGGGGTTCAAGGTCATCATCGCCGGGGCGGGCGGCGCGGCGCATCTGCCGGGCATGACGGCGGCGTTCACGACGCTGCCGGTCTTCGGCGTGCCGTGCCCGTCGCGCGCGCTCTCCGGCCTCGACAGCCTCTATTCCATCGTGCAGATGCCGGCGGGCGTGCCGGTCGGGACGCTCGCCATCGGGCAGGCCGGCGCGGTCAACGCCGCGCTGCTGGCGGCCAGCGTGCTCGCGCTCGTCGGACCCGGATCTTGAGCCTGCGCCTGCAGGCCTGGCGCGACGCGCGGCGCGACGGCGGTGGCGGAGTTTCCGAGCGACGAGGGTTCGGCGTGATCTTAAGCCCGGGCGCCACGGTCGGCATTCTCGGCGCCGGCCAGCTCGGCCGCATGCTGGCGATGGCCGCGCTGAAGATCGGCCTGCGCTGCCATGTCTACGCGCCCGAGGACCGAAGCGCCGGCCTATGACGCCGCGCACGCCCGCACCGTCGCCGCCTATGAGGACGAAGCGGCGCTGAAACGCTTCGCGGAGGCCTGCGACCTCGTCACCTTCGAATTCGAGAACGTGCCGACAGCGACGCTCGAACTTCGTTCAGGCGCTGAAGCCCGTGCGGCCGAGCCCGCGCGCGCTCGCGCTGACGCAGGACCGGCTGACCGAAAAGACCTTCCTGCGCGGGCTCGGACTGGAGACCGCGCCTTTCGCCGACGTGCCCGACGCCGGCGCGCTCGTGCGCGCCGTGCGCGACATCGGCCGCCCGTCGATCCTGAAGACCCGGCGTTTCGGCTATGACGGCAAGGGCCAGACGATGATCCGCGAGGGCTCCGACCTCGGCGCGGTGCATCGCGCGCTCGGCGGCGGGCCGATGATCCTTGAGGGCTTCGTCGCCTTCGAGCGCGAGGTCTCGGTCATCGCCGCGCGCAGCCTCGAAGGGGCGACCGCGAGCTACGACCTCTGCGAGAACGAGCACGAGCGCCACATTCTCGCCGCGCACCCGCGTGCCCGCGCGCGTGTCAGCCGGCGCTTGGCCCCGACGGCGCGGGAGATCGCCGAGAAGGTTCTCGTCGGCCTCGACTACGTCGGCGTGATCGGCGTCGAGATGTTCTGCGCGCGCGAGCGCGGCGGCGCGGAGCGCCTGATCGTCAACGAGATCGCGCCGCAGGGTCCACAATTCCGGGCATTGGACGATCGAGGGCGCCGAGACCTCGCAATTCGAGCAGCACATGCGCGCCATCGCCGGCTGGCCTTTGGGCTCGACGACGCGGCGCGGCGACGATCGAGATGCGCAACCTCATCGGCGAGGAGGCCGACGACTGGCGCGACATCCTCGCCGAGCCCGACATGAGCCTGCACCTCTACGGCAAGCTGCAAGCCCGGCCCGGGCCGCAAGATGGGCCATGTGACGCGCGTGTTACGGCCGCCCGACGCTGAATTTGCGTCGCGTCAATGCGGGCGTGGCGACCTCGCCGGGCAGATGAGGCTGCGGAGAGCGAAACATGAGCAAACTGCAAAGAGTGACCACTGCACGCCGCCCGCTCGAAGGCGTTTCCGGAGGGCTCGGCGCGCCACGGCTACACCTTCGTTGCGCCGCTGACCGGCGAGGGCAGGATCGACGCGGAGGCGTGGAAGGCGCATCGCGGCGAATGTTTCGTGCGCCGGTTCTGGGGCGACGAACCGGAGCAGCGCGGCCTGCTCGTGCATCGCCCCGGCGGCCGCGGCGGCGCGAACTGGGTGTTCGAACTCGGCGAGGCGCTCGACGAAGAGGAATCGGGTTTCCGTTTCGCCGACCATGCCTTCCTGCCGGGCGAATATGTCTCGGTTCGCGAGCCGGACGCGGAGTTGACGACGTTCAAGGTCGTTTCGGTTTCGTAATCAATATGTTCGAGAAGAGCGCTCGCGCCGCCGCGCAACACGGCGTCGCCAAGTTTCCGCGCCGGAATATGTTGATATTGTGGCGGCGATTTGCAGTCGCGGACAAAATTCGGCCGCGAGATAGCAAGCTGTGCGACGCCGCCTTCGACGCATCCCTGTAACAGACTCCGCCGCCGCATTCTATCGGTAGTTGAATAGAATCCGAGACGCGGCGAAATCATATTTCGTCTCATGCAATTCGTTACGATGGATTAACGAAAAATAGTATTATATCTTTAACGCTATTATTTAGTTGCTTGCGGTAATGAAATATTGGGTAGCGCGAATAATCGAAATGATGCTGATAATATTTATATGGTGAAGAATCAGTATGCAGTCGCAGCGATTGTGCCGGGGGTAAGTTTGCTGCCGCGTAAACCGTTCGAGCGTATCTGGGCGCTTCACCCGGACTTTGCGGATTGACAAATATTGTCCGTCGCATCTAACTCATGTCTAGGTAACCGCGGCGCCAGAAGCGGGGAGGATGCGGGTCCTATTCAGCGCCGCCAGTACGGGTACTAGAGAAAGAGGTGCGCGAATGCAAAGCGCAATCCTTTACGATCGGTTGGAACGCGCCCTCATCGCTCTGGAATATGCTTTGGCCGACGCCAGATCCGCCGAGCAAGACCCGCGCTCCGCCGAGCCGTTTGGAATCTCCAGTCGCAGGAGGCGCTGCAAAGCGCCGGCGAAGAAGTCCACGAAGTCATGATCGCGTTGCGCGCGGCCGCGTTGCGGAACGCCGCGGCGCGCGCGCAGGAATTGGCCTGATACCAAGCTCGACGATCGGAACCGATCATCGCCTTGGGCCAAAGCGCGAAGCGCGCCCGCGCTCGTGCGCGCAATGAGCGCGACGAGTCGCGCGCTCTGAAAAATGGTATGAGCGGCGGCCTCGGAAGGCCCGGGCCTACTCGCGCACCAGACGGATCGCCCCGGCGCAGGCGAACGGCGCCGCCGCGAGCGTGAACAAGGTCATCGCCACAAGAACGGCGAAGGGCGTCGCGAAGGGGCGAGCCCGCCTGACGCGGCGGAGGCGGCCGCGACGCCGAAAATGAGCACCGGGATCGAAAGCGGCAGCGCCAGCACCGCCATCAGGAGCCCGCCGCGCCGAAGCGAAGCGGTCAGCGCCGCGCCGATGGCGCCGATCATCGTCAGCGCCGGCGTGCCCGCAAGCAGCGACAGCGTCGCCAGCCCCAGCGCCGGCCCGTCCATCGCCAGCATCAGGCCGAACAGCGGCGCGGCGACGATCAGCGGCAGAATCGGACGTCGTCCAATGGGCCGCGCATTTGACGAGCACGATGACTTCCAGCGGCGGCGCGGCATGGGCGAACAGGTCGAGCGAGCCGTCCTCGGCGTCGGCCTGAAACAACCGGTCGAGCCCGAGCAGCGTCGAGAGCAGCGCGGCGATCCAGAGAATGGCGGGGCCGAGCTTGGCCAGCAGCCGCAAGTCTGGGCCGAGCGCGAACGGCATGATCGCGACCATGATCAGAAAGAACACGGCGCCGACCGACGCGCCGCCGCCGATCCGCCGCGCGACGCGCCACTCGCGCCGAAACAGGGCGACCAGCGGCCTCACGCCGCCGCCTCCGCCACGCCCGCGAGGCGAATCGTCTGCGCCCTTTCGAGCCCGAGCGGCGCGTGAGTCGCGGCCACGATGAGTCCGCCCCCCGCCAGATGCTCGCCCATGACCTCGGCGAACAGGCCCTGCGCAGCGGCGTCGAGAGCCGTCGTCGGTTCGTCGACGAGCCAGAGCGGGCGCGACGCGACGAGGAGCCTGGCCAGCGCCACGCGCCGCTTCTGTCCCGCAGACAGCGCACGCACGGGAAAATCGGCGACATGCGGCAGCCCGAGCCGCCTCAGCGCCTCGGTTTCACGTCCCGCCGCGCCGCCGAGCAGGGCGGCCCAGAAGCTCAGGTTCTCGCCCGCCGTCAGGGCGCCTTTCAGCGAATCCGAGTGGCCGAGATAATGGATCTGCTCGCCTATCGTCAGATCGGCGCCGCCGCCTTCCAGCGTCGCCCGGCCGCTCGAGAATGGCAGAAATCCGGCGAGTCCGCGCAACAGGCTCGTCTTGCCCGCCCCATTCGGCCCCGCGACCACGAGCGCCTCGCCGGCGCCGACCGTGAAGGAAAGCCCCGCGAACAGCAGCCGGCCGCCGCGCTCAAGCGTCAGATTTTCCGCGACAAGGCGCATGATCCCCCTTTGCCCGGCCCAAAGAAGCGGCGCGCTTTGGACTCAGTGCGTGTAGCCCGCGCGGGGGGAATTATCTATAAGAGCGCCGACATTTCCCCCCATCGAACCGGAGAGCCCCTTGGCCAGCCTCGACAGCTTCAAATGCCGCAAGAAACTCAACGTGGGCGCCAAGACTTACGAGTATTTCTCGCTGAAGGCCGCCGAGAAGAATGGCTTGAAAGGCGCCTCGACTCTGCCGTTCTCCATGAAGATCGTGCTGGAGAATCTTTTGCGCAACGAGGACGGGCGCAGCGTCACCAAAGAAGACATTGAGGCCGTCGTCGGCTGGCTGGAAAATCGCGGCAAAGAAGACCACGAGATCGCGTTCCGGCCGGCGCGCGTGCTGATGCAGGATTTCACCGGCGTCCCGGCCGTCGTCGATCTCGCGGCGATGCGCGACGCGATGATCGCGCTCGGCGGCGACCCCGCCAAGATCAACCCGCTGGTGCCTGTCGACCTGGTCATCGACCATTCCGTCGTTGTGGACCATTTCGGGACAGCGAAAGCCTTTTCGCAGAACGTCAAGCGCGAATACGAGCAGAATCAGGAGCGCTACCGCTTCCTGAAATGGGGCCAGCAGGCCTTCGACAATTTTTCGGTCGTGCCGCCGGGCACGGGCATCTGCCATCAGGTCAATCTCGAATATCTCGCCCAGACCGTCTGGACGAAGAAGGAAAAGCAAGGACGCGTTTCGGTCGAGACCGCTTATCCCGACACGCTCGTCGGCACCGACAGCCACACCACTATGGTCAACGGCCTGGGCGTGCTCGGATGGGGCGTCGGCGGCATCGAGGCTGAGGCGGTGATGCTCGGACAGCCGCTGTCGATGCTGCTGCCGGAGGTGATCGGCGTCAAGCTGACCGGCGCGTTGCGCGAGGGCGTCACTGCGACCGACCTGGTGCTGACGATCACGCAGATGCTGCGCAAGAAGGGCGTCGTCGGCAAGTTTGTCGAGTTCTACGGGCCGGGCCTCAACGAAATGTCGGTCGCCGACCGCGCGACGATCGGTAACATGGCCCCGGAATACGGCGCGACTTGCGGCATCTTCCCGATTGATGCGCAGACGATCGCCTATCTGCAAACCTCCGCGCGCAAGAAGGCGCGCATCGACCTTGTCGAGGCCTACGCCAAGGCGCAGGGAATGCTGCGCACGCGCGCGACGCCGGATCCGGTGTTCACCGACACGCTGTCCCTGGATCTCGGCGAAGTCTCCCCCTCGCTCGCCGGTCCGAAACGCCCGCAGGACCGCGTGCTGCTGACCGACGCCAAGGACGGTTTCCTGGGCGCGATGACGAGTGAGTTCAAGCAGGGCGACAAGACGGAGGTGCGCTATCCCGTCGAGGGCAGGAATTTCGACCTCGGTCAGGGCGATGTGGTGATCGCCGCCATCACCTCCTGCACCAACACCTCCAACCCCAGCGTGATGATCGCGGCGGGCCTGCTCGCGCGTAACGCCGTCGCCAAGGGCCTGACCTCGAAGCCCTGGGTCAAGACCTCGCTCGCGCCGGGCAGTCAGGTGGTGGAGGATTATCTGGCGCTCTCAGAGTTGCAGAAGCCGCTCGACAAGCTCGGCTTCAACATCGTCGGCTTCGGCTGCACGACCTGCATCGGCAATTCCGGGCCGCTCGCGCCGGAAATCTCGGCGACCGTCAACAAGCACAATCTCGTCGCGGCGGCTGTCCTGTCGGGCAACCGCAATTTCGAGGGCCGCGTCAATCCGGACGTGCGCGCCAATTATCTGGCCTCCCCGCCGCTGGTGGTGGCCTATGCGCTCGCGGGCTCGATGCAGGTCGATCTGACCAGGGAACCGCTCGGGACCGACAAGCAGGGCAAGCCCGTCTATCTCGCCGACATCTGGCCGAAGGCGGAAGAGGTGCACGAGATCATCGACGAGGTCATCAAGGCCAAGTTGTTTAAGGAGAAATACGCCAGCGTGTTCGACGGCGACGCGAACTGGAGGAAGGTCAGGTCGCCCTCGGGGCCGTCCTATTCCTGGGACATCGGCTCCACCTACGTGCGCAACCCGCCCTATTTCGAGGGGATGGAGATGCAGCCCAAGCCGGTGGAGGACGTGGTCAACGCCCGCATCCTGGGCCTGTTCCTCGATTCGATCACCACCGACCACATCTCGCCCGCGGGCTCCATCAAGGCGGCGAGCCCGGCCGGGTCTTATCTCACCGAGCATCAGGTGCGGCCGGCCGATTTCAACCAATACGGCACCCGGCGCGGCAACCACGAAGTGATGATGCGCGGCACTTTCGCCAACATCCGCATCAAGAACCAGATGGTGAAGGACGAGGCCGGCGCCGTCGTCGAGGGCGGCTATGCGATCCACCACCCCTCGGGCGAGCGCATGGCGATCTATGACGCGGCGATGCGCTACGCCAGGGAAGGCGTTCCGCTGGTCGTGTTCGCCGGCCGCGAATACGGCACCGGCTCCTCGCGCGACTGGGCGGCCAAGGGCACGCGGCTGCTCGGCGTGCGCGCGGTGATCGCGCAGAGCTTCGAGCGCATCCATCGCTCCAATCTCGTCGGCATGGGCGTGCTGCCGCTGGTCTTCCAGGAGGGAACGTCGTGGCAGACTTTGGGCCTCAAGGGCGACGAGACGGTGTCGATCGCGGGCCTCGCCGGCGACCTGAAGCCGCGCCAGACTCTGACCGCCGAGATCAAGTCGGCGGACGGCCGAATCCAGCGCGCGCCGCTGATCTGCCGCATCGATACGCTGGACGAGCTGGAGTATTTCCGCAACGGCGGCATCCTGCAATACGTGCTGCGGCAACTGGCGGCGTGATGCTCGTCAGCCTGCTGGCGGCGGCCGGCGTCGCGCTTGCGGCGCCGCAGTCGAAGCCGGAAAAGCTCATCCTCAAGGCCGGCCAGGCCCTGACCTTCCCGGCCAGGATCGAGGACGGCAAGATCGTCCTCGGCCCGGCGCGACGCGGGCTTTTCGGCAAGATGGAGCCCAAGGCGGGCGAGATGACCGTGGGTCTCTCGACGCGCGACAAGGATCTCTACGACCAACTCGTGGTCGTGGAGAAGACGGCCAGGCCGATCGACTTCGTCGCCACCGGCCTCGTCGGCGAGATCAAGATCGACGAGCGGGTGGTGAACGGTCGCCTCGACGCGCCGGTGACGCAGCGCATCGGCGGGACGTCGTGGACGGTGTGGCTGCACGAGTTCGAGGTGGGGGCGGCGCCGCCGGCGAAGTGATTTGCTGAGGGAGCGTTGCGGGCGCCGGCGGCCCTGCCGGCGCCGATATCAGCGGACCACTCTATCGTCGAGCCACGTCAGCACCGCCGCTTCCGCGGCGAGATATATAAAAGCATTCCAGTCGCCCACATAAAGCCAGTTTGCGAACGCGCCGCGCGGAACGGACGGCAGCGCCGGCCGCCTCTCCGAAACGCAATCCGTCAGCGACCCAACGTCAATTCTCACAGGCGCCGGCTCATTGAGGCGATAGGCGGGATCGGGCGGCTCCGTGACCCAGAAATGAAGCCCGGACAGGATGATTTCGGCGCGTCGATGGGCTTCCTTTCCACCTCGTCGCCCGTCCAGACGTCGAGTTCAAGCCGAGCCTCGCGCCTCGTGAAATCGATCTTCACTGGTGCAAGTTCGCCGTCGTGAAGTCCGTTGGGCAAAGATGCGGCCAATTCGTCCAAAGTCATGTGGGCCCACCAAATTGATCGAGGAAACCGCGAGTCTGCGGCGGATCCATTTCAGCGCCAAGAGCGCCCGTGAGAGCTCGAGCGCGGCGGCGCCCGGATATTTGAAGCCGGCGGCGGCCGACCCCGACGCCGACCGCGGAAGGCTCCTCACTTTTTCCTTTCTAAAAATCAGAATATGTACTATATTATTTCGTTGAGGCGGATTCAGCGCGACCGCCGCCGTCAAGATTGTCGGATCGTCTCGCCATCGCGCGGGCCGAGCGTGGGCGGACAGGAAGTGGCGCCTAATCGTTTGAAATCACAAAAGGCGGGACTGTCCTGCGGCCGAGCGCCGCTTACCCCGCCATCGCAAAGCTGTCCGCGCTCGCCATGTCCCAGAGCCTGCGCCAGTGGGGATCGTCGATCGTCCCGAGGAGAGCGCCCTTCGGCAAAGCCGGATAGAGCTCCGCGAAGGACATGACCTCGCGCTCCGACACGCGGCGCGAGAAATGCTCGGCGCGGAAATCGTTGGGATGCTCCAGCCCCGCCGCCGCCGTGATCTCGGCCAGCGAATGCAGCATGGCGCGATGGAAATTGGCGACCCGCGTCGTCTTGTCCTCGACCACCAGGGCGCGCATCCGCGCGGGGTCCTGCGTCGCGACGCCCGTCGGGCAGCGGTCGGTGTGGCAGCTCAAGGATTGGATGCAGCCGAGCGAGAACATGAAGCCGCGCGCGCTGTTGCACCAGTCGGCGCCGAGCGCGAAGGCCACCGCCATGTCGAAGGCGGTGATGATCTTGCCGGAACAGCCGACGCGTATGCGCTCCTTGGCGCCAATGCCGTTCAGCGCGTTGCGCACGAATACGAGGCCCTCGCGCAGCGGCGCGCCGATGTGGTCGGCGAATTCCAGCGGCGCGGCGCCTGTGCCGCCCTCCTTGCCGTCGACGACGATGAAATCGGGATAGATCCCCGTCTCCTGCATCGCCTTGCAGACGCCCAGGAACTCCCAGGGCTGGCCGATGCAAAGCTTGAATCCGACCGGCTTGCCGCCCGACAGCTCGCGCAACCGCGCAATGAACCCGCAAAGCTCGCGCGGGCGTCGAGAACGCGCCATGGCGGGCGGGCGAGATGCAGTCCTTGCCCCGTTCGACTCCGCGTATGGCGGCGATCTCCGCCGTCACCTTCGCGCCGGGCAGCACGCCGCCGTGCCCGGGCTTGGCGCCCTGGCTCAGCTTGATCTCGATCATCTTGATCTGCGGATTGGCGGCGGCGGCGGCGAATTTGTCGGGGTCGAAGCCGCCGTCCGCGCGCCGGCAGCCGAAATAGCCGGAGCCGATCTCCCAGATGATGTCGCCGCCGCCCTCGCGATGATAGGGGCTGTAGCCGCCCTCGCCGGTGTCGTGCGCGAAGCCGCCGAGCTTGGCGCCGCGGTTGAGCGCGCGGATGGCGTTGGCGCTGAGCGCGCCGAAGCTCATGGCGGAGATGTTGAACACGCTCGCGGAATAGGGCTGCCGGCAGTCCGGCCCGCCGACCGTGATGCGGAACGGTTCTTCGGCGACCGCAGCCGGCGCCATCGAGTGGCGCAGCCATTCGTAGCCTGAGCGTATCGGTGTCGAGCTGCGTGCCGAAGGGGCGCTTGTCGAGCTGCATCTTGGCGCGCTGATAGACGACCGCGCGCTGGTTGCGGCTGAAGGGCAGGCCGTCGGTCTCGCTCTCGAAGAAATATTGCCGCATCTCCGGGCGGATATGTTCGAGCAGGAAGCGCAGATGCGCGGAGATCGGATAGGTGCGCAGCACCGAATGCCTGGTCTGGATCAGATCGCGAATGCCGAGCAGGCCGAGGAACAGGCAGGCGAAAAACGCCAGCCCCAGCGGAACGTCCCAGCCCGAAATCACCGAACCCAGGATCGCCGCGGCGAAGGCGATGGTCAGCAGCCAAGCCAGCGTCAGCGCGATGTAGCGCGGCGTGAACGGCAATAGCAGAGCCTGCATGAGCGCCCCCTCCTGATCCGCCCCAAACGGCGGATTACGGTACTCAGCAAACGGACGTTGCAAACATGCGGCCGCCGACGTCGGTCGGCGGCCGCTGTCTATGCCTCGAAGCTTTTCCGACGCCGACCGCTCAATCGAACAGGCTTTCGCCTTCGCCCAGCCGCGCCAGATGATGGTCGGCGTCGCCATAAGCCATGTCGATCATCGTCAGCCGCTTGAACAGATGGCCGAGCTTGTATTCGTAGGTCATGGCGATGCCGCCGTGCAGCTGCGTCGCCTGCTGGCCGATGAACTTGGCCGATCGGCCGATCTGCGCCTTGGCCGCGCTCATGGCGCGCGCGCGGGCCGCCGCGTCCGGCTCGCCCGTCGACATGGCGGCCAGATACATCATGCTGCGCGCCTGTTCGAGCGCCACCACCATGTCGGCCGCGCGATGCTGCAAGGCCTGGAACGAGCCGATCGTCACGCCGAACTGCTTGCGGGTCTTCAGATATTCGGTCGTCATCTCGACCGCCTCCGCCATCGCGCCGACCGCCTCCGCGCAGAGCGCGGCGATGGCGTCCTCGATCACCCGCGCCATCGCCGGCCCCGCCTTGCCCGGCTCGCCGAGCGCCTTGGCCTTCGCGCCGGCGAACGCGATCTCGGCCGCGCGGCGGCCGTCCTGCGTCGGGTAGGCGCGCCGCGTAACGCCGGGCGCGTCGGCGTCGATGAGGAACAGGCCGAGCCCGTCCCTGTCGCGCTGCGCCGCCGGAGACGCGGGCGAGCACGATGAGCTTGTCGCGCGCTGTCGCCGTTGAGGACGAGGCCCTTCTCGCCGTCGAGCGTATAGCCGTCGCCGTCGCGCTTGGCGGTCGTCCTGACGTCGAAGATGATTCCAGCCGGATTGCGGCTCGGCGTGCGCGAGCGCCAGCCGCAGTTCGCCGCCGGCGATTTGCGGGATCAGCTCCGCGCGCTCCTCGGCCGAGGCGCCGTGGCGCAGCGCGCCGCCCGCCAGCACGACGGTCGCGAAATAAGGCTCCAGCGCCAGCGCGCGGCCGAACGCCTCCTGCGTCAGCATGATCTCGACCGCGCCGCCGCCGAAGCCGCCGTCCTCCTCCGCGAACGGCGCGCCGAGCAGGCCGAGATCGGCGTATTGCCGCCACAGCTCCTCGCTGAAGCCGAGCGGCGGACGCGCCGTAGGCCTTGCGGCTCTCGAAGCCGTATTTGTCCTTCATCAGCCGCGCGACATTGTCGGCGATCAGCTTCTGTTCGTCGCTGAGATCGAAGTCCATCGTTCAGAGCCCCAGGATCGCCTTGGCGATGATGCCGCGCTGGATCTCGTTCGATCCGCCGTAGATCGAGACCTTGCGCGTGTTGAAATAGGTCGGCGCGATGGTCGAGGCCCAGTCCGGCCCGATCGACGGCTCGTTCCAGCGGTCGCCCTGCTCGGGCTGGTAGGGCAGCGCATAGGGGCCGACGACATCCATCAGCAAGCTCGGTCGTGGCCTGCTGCAACTCCGAGCCCTTGATCTTGAGCACCGAGGACATCGGGTTCGGCTTGCCCTTCGGCGCCGTGCGGCTGGCGGCGATGACGCGCATCTGCGTCATCTCCAGCGCCTTCAGTTCGACCTCGGCGGCGGCGAGCTTCATGCGGAAAACGGGGTCCTCCATCTTCGGCTTGTCGCCGTAGACGCCGAGCGAGGCGAGCCGGCGGATCTTGGCGAGCCGCGCCTTGGAGACGCCGACGCGGGCGATGCCGTTGCGCTCGTTGGAGAGCAGGAATTTCGCGTAATCCCAGCCCTTGTTGACCTCGCCGACGATGTTCTCGGCGGGGATGCGCACATTGTCGAAGAACACCTCGTTGACCTCGTGGCCGCCGTCGATGGTCTGGATCGGGCGCACCGTGACGCCCGGCGTCTTCATGTCGCAGAGGAAGAAGGAGATGCCCTCCTGCTTCTTCACGCTCGGGTCGGTGCGGGCGAGCACGAAAATCCAGTCGGCGTGCTGGGCGAGCGTCGTCCAGGTCTTCTGCCCGTCGATGACCCAGGAATCGCCGTCGCGCTCGGCCTTGGTGCGCAGCCCCGCCAGATCCGAGCCGGCGCCGGGCTCGGAGAAGCCCTGGCACCACCAGTCGCTGAGATCGAGGATGCGCGGCAGGAACCGCTCCTTCTGCGCCTGCGAGCCGAACGTGTAGATCACCGGCCCGACCATGCTGGTGCCGAAGGCCAGCGATTCGGGCGCGTGGCCGCGCTGGATCTCGTCGGTGAAGATCGACAGCTTGATCGCGTCCCAGCCCGTGCCGCCCCATTCGACCGGCCAATGCGGCGCGCCCCAGCCCTTGTCTGGCGAGGATGCGCGTCCAGGTGACGATGTCGTCCTTGGAGGGGTGATGGCCGGCGGCGAGCTTGTCGCGGATCGCGGCGGGCAGGTTCTTGGCGACGAACTCGCGCACCTCGGCGCGGAACGCGATCTCCTCGGCGCTGAAGCCCAAATCCATCTTCGTCCTCCCGTATCGCCAGGATCGTTTATTTATAAACCACGTCTGAGGTCAAGCGAGCCGGGGATAGCCCAGCGCCTGAGCTTCGCGTTCGATCTCGGCGACGCGAACATAGGCTGTTTCGGGCAGGAAGGCGACGCCGCACAAGCCCAATTCCGGGAAGGGCGGAAGCTCGCGCAGGACCCGACGCACCGCCGCGCGCGTCGCGGGCGCGACAGCGCGGCTCGCGATGAAGGGCAGGCCGGGCGACGAGGGCGTCTCGCCGAGGATCTTCGTCGCCGCGACGAGTTGCGAGGCGCCGCGCGCGAGCAGGGCGTAGGTCACGCAATCGACGGCGGCGATGTCAGCTCGTCCTTCCACGATCGCGACGACGCTCAAAGCGTGACCGCCCGTCTCGACGACGTCGGCGAAGAACGGCTTTCCGTCGGCCAGCGGCGCGACGGCCGCGCGGAACAGGTTCATGCCCGTATTGCTGTCGAAGCCGTTGATCGCCGCGCGGTCGCCGCGAAACTCTTCAAGCCTCGTGCGGGCGTCGTCGCGATGCGCCAGGAGGAAGCTGCGGTGGTTCGGCCCCTCGCAGCCCGCGAAGCCGTAGATCGGCGTGGCCAGAATCTCCACCTTGCGGCGCAGCGCCATCCAGAAGGGATATCCGCAGGTCTGGCCGAGCAACAGGCCCTCGTGGCCCCAGATTTCGCTGGGTTTGCCGTCGCGGGTCAGAGCCTCGGGCGCGGCGATCCCTTGCGCGCGCAACCGGTCGCGAATCGTGGACCAAAGCCGGTCGGTGGCGGCGCGGACCCAGGGAAAATCGTACATGGGCAAGGCGGCGATCATATGCACGCTCCCGAACAACAAGCTTACAGTTCCCGACGGTCCTGGATGGCTCCGTTTCGCCCGCCATGGCCCCGACCGGAGCCTCGCGCAGCGATCGCAAGAGAAATCCGTTTCCCCGTCAGCGAAGCGCCGCTAGGCTCGCCGCCGACGGAGAACGCCCGATGAAACCCAATCACCGCTCGACCCGCTGGTTCGATCCCGACGATTTCCGCACCTTCGGTCAGCGTTCGCGCATGGCCCAGATGGGCTACGCGCAGGAGGAATATCGCGGCCGGCCGGTGATCGGAATCCTCAACACCTGGTCCGACATCAACCAGTGCCACGCCCATTTCAAGACCCGCGTCGAGGACGTCAAGCGCGGCGTGTTGCAGGCCGGCGGTTTTCCCATCGAACTGCCGGCGATCTCGCTGTCGGAAGTCGATAGTGAAGCCGACGACCATGCTCTACCGCAATTTCCTGGCGATGGAGACGGAGGAGCTGATCCGCTCCCATCCCATCGACGGCGTCGTCCTCATGGGCGGCTGCGACAAGACCACGCCGGGCCTGCTGCTCGGGGCCACCAGCGCCGGCGTTCCCGCGATCTTCTGTCCCGCCGGGCCGATGCTGCGCGGCAATTGGCGCGGCCGCGTGCTCGGCTCCGGCTCCGACGGCTTCAAATATTGGGAGGAGCGCCGCGCCGGCAACATCACCGACGCAGACTGGCGCGACGATCGAGGACGGCATCGCCCGCTCCTACGGCGTCTGCATGACGATGGGCACGGCCTCGACCATGACGGCGCTCGCCGACGTCATCGGCATGACGCTGCCCGGCGCCTCGTCCATTCCCGCCGCCGACTCCAACCACATCCGCATGTGCTCGGCGGCCGGGCGGCGCATCGTCGAGATGGTCAAGGAGGGGCTGACGCCCGACAAGATTCAGACCGAGCGCGCCTATCGAAACGCCATCACCGTCGCGATGGCGATGGGCTGCTCGACCAACGCCGTCATCCACATCATCGCCATGGCGCGGCGCGCGGGATCGGCGATCAGCCTCGACCATTTCGACGCGGCGAGCCGCAAGATCCCCGTCATCGCCAACATCCGCCCGAGCGGCGACAAATATCTGATGGAGGACTTCTATTACGCCGGCGGCCTGCTCGGCCTGATGTCCCGGCTCAAGGATCATCTGCACTTGAGCCTGACCAACGCCTCCGGCCGCACCTGGGGCGAGACGCTGGAGACCGCGCAAGTCTATAACGACGATGTGATTCGCCCGCTCGACAAGCCGATCTACGCCGAAGGGGCGCTGGCCGTCTTGCGCGGCAATCTCGCGCCGAACGGCTGCGTCATCAAACCCTCCGCGGCCGCGCCGCATCTGTTGCGGCACACGGGGCCGGCGCTGGTTTTCGACAATTATCCCGCGCTTGAAGGCGGCGATCGACCGTGACGACCTCGACGTGACGCCCGACCACGTGCTGGTGCTGCGCGAGGCGGGGCCGCTCGGCGGTCCGGGGATGCCGGAATGGGGCGCGCTGCCGATCCCAAAGAAGCTCGTCCGCCTGGGCGTGCGCGACATGCTGCGCATCTCGGACGCGCGCATGAGCGGCACGGCCTATGGCGCCTGCGTGCTGCACATCTCCCCGGAGAGCCACATCGGCGGGCCGCTCGCTCTGGTGAAGACCGGCGACCTCATCTCGCTCGACGTGTCGGCCCGCACCCTCAATGTAGAGATTCAGCGAGGAGGAGTTCGCGAGCCGCCGCGCCGCCTGGACGCCGCCGAAGCCGCGCTATGAGCGCGGCTACGGCTGGATGTTCTCGCGACATATCGAGCAGGCGGAATCGGGCTGCGACTTCGATTTCCTGCGCACCGATTTCGGCGCGCCCGTGCCGGAGCCGGAGATTTTCTGAAACCCGGCCAACAAAAAACCCGGCCCTGGCGACGCCAGGGCCGGGCTTTCTTATCGGCCTGAGAAGCCGCTTACTTCTTCTCGCGCGCCTTCAGCGCCGCGCCGAGAATGTCGCCGAGCGAGGCGCCCGAGTCGGCCGAGCCGTATTGGGCGATCGCCTCCTTCTCCTCGGCAACCTCCAGCGCCTTGATCGACACGGCGACCTTGCGGGCGCGGCGGTCGAACTGGACGATGCGCGCGTCGACCTTCTCGCCGACCGAGAAACGCTCGGGGCGCTGGTCGGCGCGGTCGCGGGCGAGCTCGTTGCGCTTGATGAAGGCGGTCAGATCCGTGCCGGCGAGCTTGACCTCGAGACCGCCGTCCTTGACCTCGATCACTTCGCAGGTGACGACCGAGCCCTTGCGCATCTCGCCTTCGCCGGCCTCCTCGCCCTTCTTGGCGAAGGGGTCGGAAGCGAGCTGCTTGACGCCGAGCGCGATGCGCTCCTTCTCGACATCGACGTCGAGCACCTTGGCGCTGACCTTGTCGCCCTTCTTGTACTCTTCCATCGCCTGCTCGCCGGGCTTGGTCCAGTCGAGGTCGGAGAGATGGACCATGCCGTCGACGTCGCCGTCGAGGCCGATGAACAGGCCGAACTCGGTCTTGTTCTTGACCTCGCCCTCGACGGTGGAGCCGATGGGGTGCTTCTCGACAAAGGCCTCCCACGGGTTCTGCAGGGTCTGCTTGAGGCCGAGCGAGATGCGGCGCTTGGAGGCGTCGACCTCGAGCACCTGAACCTCCACCTCCTGGCTGGTCGAGATGATCTTGCCGGGATGGACGTTCTTCTTCGTCCACGACATTTCCGAGACGTGGATGAGCCCCTCGATGCCCGGCTCCAGCTCGACGAACGCGCCGTAGTCGGTGATGTTGGTCACGCGGCCCTTGAGCTTCTGGCCGACGGTGTAGCGCGCCTCGATGTTGGACCAGGGGTCCTCCTGAAGCTGCTTCATGCCGAGCGAGATGCGGTGCGTCTCGTGGTTGATCTTGATGATGCGCACCTTCACCTGCTGGCCGATGTTCAACACCTCGGTCGGGTGATTGACGCGCCGCCAGGCGATGTCGGTGACGTGCAGCAGGCCGTCGATGCCGCCGAGATCGACGAACGCGCCGTAGTCGGTGATGTTCTTCACCGTGCCGTCGATGACCTGGCCTTCGGCGAGGTTGGCGACGATCTCGTGGCGCTGCTCGGCGCGGCTCTCCTCCAGCACCGTGCGGCGCGAGACGACGATATTGCCGCGCCGGCGGTCCATCTTGAGGATCTGGAACGGCTGCGGCACGTTCATCAAGGGCGCGACGTCGCGCACGGGGCGGATGTCGACCTGGGAGCGCGGCAGGAAGGCCACGGCCCCGTCGAGGTCGACCGTGAAGCCGCCCTTGACCTGATTGAAGATGACGCCCTCGACCTTCTCGCCCTTCTCGAAAGCCTGTTCGAGCTTGACCCAGCTCTCCTCGCGCCTGGCCTTGTCGCGCGAGATCACGGCCTCGCCGAGCGCGTTCTCGATGCGCTCGAGATAGACCTCGACGGTGTCGCCGACGCCCGGCGCCGGCTCGCGGCCGTGATTGGTGAATTCCTTCAGCGCGACGCGGCCTTCGGTCTTCAGGCCGATGTCGATCAGCGCCATGTCCTTTTCGATCGCGACGATGCGACCCTTGACGACCGAGCCCTCGAACGCCTCGTCGGCGCCATAGGTCTCGTTGAGCAACGCAGTGAAATCGTCACGCGTCGGCGTGAGCGTGTTGACGGAAGCCATTTAGTCTCCTGGAAGCCCTCTCGGGCGGATGCGCCGGCGGATCGGGTTCGTGTTGCGGTTCCGCGCGTTCTTCGCCGGCTCGGCCCGTTTCGGGCCGCTTCGCCTCTCATCGAGGCGGGCCGGCGCTAAGGGCCGGCTCAAACGCGCGCATCCCGGGCGGAGACCGGCCGGGACCAAGGCCATATAGCGGGCGGACGATCCGCCGGCAAGGCGCTGCGGGGATTTGCGCGGGAAATCCTGGGGCCGGCGGCTTTCGCCCACGGGGCTCGACCCGGTCGTGCGCGCACCCGAGAGCGAAAGCGGCCTTCCCGGGAACCGAGTATAATTTCGGGCGTTACAAGAGATAGTCCAATCTAGGGAGAGGGCCATGTCCGATTTCGATAGAAATCTCCGCGATCCCGGCAATGAGAGACGGATCGCGCGCGGCGGTTATTCGACGAGCTCGGTGATCGGCGCCGCCGTCGTCGCGGCTTTGCTTCTCGTTGTGATCGGCTATGTTTTTACCGGTCGGTCGGCGAAGGGGCCGATGGTGATCGAACACCCCGCGGCCACGACGACCGCGCCAGCTCCCATCGCTCCGGCGGTGACGCCCCCGAGCGCGCCCGCCTCGCCAGAAAGCGCGCCGAAGCCTTGATCGGAGGCGCGCCCGCTCGCCCGGGCGCGCCGCCCTTTTCGAAATGAGGAGAAAATTGGGGATGGGGTGCGCGCCGCCTCAGCCGATTTTTTCGTTCACCTCGAACCGATGCGCCGCGGCGACGCCCTCTTTGTAGGCGTCGACAATGACCCGCTTTCGCCTCTTGGCCTTGGTGCGGAACGACATCCCGAGTTTCTCCATCTCCTCGTCGACGATAGAGCGTTTGACGATCATGAGGTCGCGGCCGGTCGATCGCGACGCCGCCTTCTCGCGTTCGGCCTTGAGGGCGAAGAGCTTGTTCGAAATGCCGCCGCCAAGGCCGATCTCGAAGGATTTGACCATGGCCCTTCGCCCCGGCGACGGCTCGTCGCGGTAGAGTTCGCTGCGCTTGAACGCCTGCGTCTCCGTCGCGAAAGCGGCGATCGCCAGATCCTTCAGGCATCGCGCCGCCTCGACGTCGGCGGGAAGCCCGAAAAACACCTGCCGCAGGCCGCCGCCCACGCTCGTCTCGCTCCACATCCGGCAATCGCAGAAATACGCGATCGAACGGAACACTTCGTCGATGGGTCCCGTCTGCTTGCGTCCGGTGTCGAAGCCGAAGCCCTCGCAGGTCTGCTTGCGCAGTTCGACCTCGCTCAAGGTGAGCCCGTAGCGTTCGAGCAATTCGGCGACCTTTTCGGCCGCCCGCAACGCCTCCTGCTCCGTGCAGCCGAGTTCGACCGTCTTCTGGCGCAAGGCGCGGATGCGCTCGATGACGCGTTGCAGTTCCTCGTCGCCGGAATTGGCGCCGGCGCTCGCCGGGCGGACCTCGCGCATCAGCGCGTCGAACAGGGCCGCGACCTTTTCCGGCATGCCCTTCGGCCCGAAGACGCTTTCGACAGCCTGACGCAGATTCTCGAGCTTCGCGCCGAAATTCGACCCGATGCGCAGACGCTCCGACAGAACCTGCAAAATGCCGCGGCCCGCGGCGCGATAGATGGCGGCGCCGTCCTCGACCCCGGCCTGAGCCAGCTCCACCGAGCAGCTCAGCGCCACCGCCAGACGCAGAGCCGAGGCCATGCTTCTCAGCCGAGAGAGCCATTCTCCGCTCGGCTCGGGCCCTTGGCCGCGCTCGCGCATGCCCAGGGCCCAGTCGTCGAGATCTTTGTCCGTATAGGTCAGGATCGCGCCTTTCGGACGACGCAGCCCGAAATCCATGCCGAACGGGGCGCCGGCGCGCACATATTCGCCGAAGAGCAGCGCCGCGACATGGCCCTCGTTGATGAGGCCCTTGCCGGGACGGGTGGGAAAGCGCGCGGCGCGCCCTTCTCCATGCGGCCCGACGGGGACCATCGGCCCCATCGGCCAATACACGCCGTCGCCGAGCGGACACAGGCGCGTGGCGACGTCGAAACTCGCCAGGATCGGGTCGAGGCTGTCGCTGACGAGATCGAAGGTCGCCCCGCTCACGCAATCCCTGGCCTTGGCGAGGTCGCGGTCGCCCCAGGCTTCAACGTGGAAAATAGTGAATTTCGACCCCGCCAGCGCCGCCATCGCGCGCGCGGCGAAGCCCCCTTTCACCGCGGCGGCGCGCGCCAAGCGGTCGATGGGCCGCGCGCCGCTCAGGGACGGCGCGAACAGATGCAACACGCCGCTAAGCGTCGCGGCCAGAGTGAACAGCCGCGCCAGGTCCGCGTCCGTGGCGGTCGCGTCGGGCCGCAGCCACTTGCGCACGCCGTGCTCCATGACGGGCGCGGGAACGGCCGACAGCGCCGTCTTGGCCGCTTCGTTGAGCGCAGCCACGAGACCGGTCTCGACCGCATAGGGTCCGTCGGCGGGCTTTTGTCTGGCGGCGAAGGACATCTGGGCCTTTCCTAATTCGCGGCGGCGAAAGGTTAACAGATTTTCGGCCTGTGACCCCTGAATTTCCGGTTTGGCCTCCCGGGAGGGCTTCCCAAACCGGCCTGTCCCTTGCATGGAGTTGGCGTTCCAGCAGCAAGGGAACCGCAGACCTTGGCGATCCTCGTCGGCCTCCATCACGTCACGTCCTACGCCTACGACCGCCCGGTCGGCATGGGGCCGCAATCGATCCGCCTGCGCCCCGCGCCGCATTGCCGCACGAAAATCGCCTCCTACGCGCTCAAGGTGACGCCCGCCCGAGCATTTCGTGAACTGGCAGCAGGACCCGCACGGCAACTGGCTCGCCCGCTACGTGTTCCCGGAGAAGGTGACGGAGTTCAAGATCGAGGTCGACCTCACCGCCGAACTCGCGGTCATCAACCCCTTCGATTTCTTCATCGAGCCCTACGCCGACAATTTCCCGTTCCGCTATTCCGACGAGCTGAAGGTCGAACTCGCCGCCTATCTCGAACCCGACCCCGCCGGCGCTCTGCTCGACAAGTACATGGCCGAGATCGGCCAGCGCTCGGGCAACACGATCGACTTCCTCGTCGAGCTCAATTCCGAACTGCAACGGCGCATCCGCTACATCGTCCGCCTGGAGCCGGGCGTGCAGGAGCCCGACGAGACGCTGGCGCTCTGCTCCGGCTCCTGCCGCGACTCGGCCTGGCTGCTCGTGCAGATCCTGCGCCGGCTCGGCCTCGCGGCGCGCTTCGTCTCCGGCTATCTCATCCAGCTCAAGGCCGACGTCGATCCGCTCGAAGGGCCGAAGGGCACGGACAAGGATTTCACCGACCTGCACGCCTGGGCCGAGGTCTATCTCCCCGGCGCCGGCTGGGTCGGCATGGACGCGACCTCGGGCCTGTTCTGCGGCGAGGGCCATATCCCGCTTTGCGCGACGCCGCATTACCGCTCCGCCGCGCCGATCACCGGCACGGTCGATCCGGCCGAGGTGAAGTTCGGCTTCGAGATGAACGTGACGCGCCTGCGCGAGTCGCCGCGTGTGACGCTGCCGTTCACCGACGAATCCTGGGGCCGGCTCGACGCGCTGGGCGAGGCCGTCGACCGCGACCTCGTCGCCCAGGACGTCCGCCTCACGATGGGCGGCGAGCCGACCTTCGTCTCCATCGACGACCTCGACGCGCCGGAGTGGAACACCGACGCCGTCGGGGGCCAGAAGGAGCCGCGCGCCGAGGATCTGGTCGAACCGCCTGCGCGAACGTTTCGGTCCCGGCGGCTTCCTGCATTTCGGCCAGGGCAAATGGTATCCCGGCGAGAGCCTGCCGCGCTGGGCCTATTCGCTCTACTGGCGCAAGGACGGCGAGCCGATCTGGTCCGATCCCTCGCTCATCGCCACCACCCTGCGCGGGCGCGCGACCGACACGGACGCCGAGACCGTCGCCGTCGAGATCGCCGAGCGGCTGGGGCTGGCCCCCGCCTATGTGCAGCCGGCCTATGAGGACGTGAACTATTGGCTCGTCCGCGAGGGCGAGTTGCCGGTCAATGTCGATCCCGCTCGATTCCAAGCTCGAAGACCCCGAGGAGCGCACGCGCCTGCGGCGCGTGTTCGACCGCGGCCTCGGCAAGCCGACGGGCTTCGTGCTGCCGATCCAGCGCTGGAACGCGGCCGCCGGCCGCGCGTGGCGCAGCGAACGCTGGCCGCTGCGGCGCGGCAAGCTCTACGTGATCCCCGGCGACTCGCCGCTGGGGTTGCGCCTGCCGATCAAGAGCCTGCCCCACGTGCCGGCGAGCGCCTATCCCCACCCCTATCCGCTCGATCCGGTCATCCCGCGCGACGCGCTGCCGCCGGCCGCCCACTTCCGCGAGGCCGACCGCGGCCTCCAGCGCGCAGAGCGAGCAGTTCTTCTCCGACGACGGCCGGTGCGCACGGCGCTCACCGTCGAGGTGCGCGACGGCTTCCTGTGCGTGTTCATGCCGCCGGCCGAGCGGCTTGAGGATTATCTGGAGATCCTCGCCACGGTGGAGGCCATCGCCAAGGCGCGCAACACGCCCGTCCGCATCGAGGGCTATGCGCCGCCGCCGGACCCGCGGCTCAATGTCGTCAAGGTGACGCCCGATCCCGGCGTGATCGAAGTCAACGTCCATCCCGCCAATAGCTGGCGCGAGGCGGTGACCAACACGACGACGCTCTACGAGGAGGCGCGGCTCGCCCGGCTCGGCACGGACAAATATCATCGTCGACGGCCGCCACACCGGCACGGGCGGCGGCAACCATGTCGTGCTCGGCGGCGCGACGCCGGCCGAACTCGCCGTTCCTGCGCCGGCCCGATCTGCTGGCGAGCCTCGTGCTCTACTGGCAGCGCCGGCCCTCGCTCAGCTACATGTTCTCGGGCCTGTTCATCGGCCCGACCTCGCAGGCGCCGCGCCTCGACGAGGCGCGCGACGACCAGTTGCACGAACTCGAAATCGCGCTGTCGCTCGTGCCGCCGCCGGGCTCCGATCCGCCGCTGTGGATCGCCGACCGGCTGTTCCGCAACCTGCTGGTCGACGTCACCGGCAACACGCACCGCGCCGAAATCTGCATCGACAAGCTCTATTCGCCCGACAGCGTGACCGGCCGGCTCGGGCTCGTCGAGTTCCGCTCCTTCGAGATGCCGCCGGACGCGCGCATGTCGCTCGCCCAGCAGTTGCTGCTGCGCGCGCTCATCGCCTGGTTCTGGCGCGAGCCGCAGCAGGGCGCGCCGGTGCGCTGGGGCACGGACCTGCACGACCGCTTCATGCTGCCGCATTTCGTCTGGGAGGATTTCCTCGGCGTGCTCGAAGACCTCGCGCGCGCCGGCTATTCCTTCGATCCCGCATGGTTCGAGGCCGCGCGCGAGTTCCGCTTCCCGCTCGTCGGCCTCATCGAGCGCGGCGGCGTGCAGATGGAGCTGCGCACGGCGCTGGAGCCCTGGCACGTGCTCGGCGAGGAGACGATGACCGGCGGCACGGTGCGCTATGTCGATTCCTCGGTCGAGCGCCTGCAGGTCAAGGCCAAGGGCCTCACGCCGCGCCGCCATGTCATCGCCTGCAACGGCCGCAAGCTGCCGATGACGCCGACCGGCGTCACCGGCGAAGCGGTGGCGAGCGTGCGCTTCAAGGCCTGGGGGCCGGCCTCCGCGATGCACCCGACGATCCCGCCGCACGCGCCGCTGACCTTCGACGTCATCGACACGTGGAGCGGCCGTTCGCTCGGCGGCTGCCTCTATCATGTCGCCCATCCCGGCGGGCGCAACTATGTGGGCTCGCCGGTCAACGCCTATGAGGCCGAGGCGCGGCGGCTCGCCCGGTTCCAGGACCACGGCCATTCGCCGGGGCCGGCCTTCATCCCGCGCGACGAGGTCTTGCGCGAGTTCCCGCTGACGCTGGACCTGCGCAAGGGGGCGTGAGCGACGCCGTCGCCGGGACTGTCCCCGGCGCCGCGATTCCAAGGCGGTAGGCGCCTTTTTCTGCGACTTGGGTAACTGCCAGGCGGCGGGCCGGAAACGGCGCGTCACGCCCCATTGGTCATGTGACCGGGACAGGCCCGGCCTTGACGGGAGCCACGGCTTCTGGCCGGGCAATGAGCGTCACCTGCCCGCGATCCGTAACCTGTGGCTGGCTCGTCTACAGCGCGCTGCAGGTAATTTCTTCATCCGACGAGTGCGGGCTTGATTGCGGCGCATCGATGAGCGGGAGCCATCCGCTCCGCCAAGCGTAAAAATCCGATGGATTTCGACATGCGCGTCGTAAGGCTCGGCAGTGTGCTTATCGTCGCCGCGGCGCTGGCGGCCGGCGGCAGCGATCGCCGGCCCATTGGAGGACGGGAAGGCGGCCTTCAACCGCAAAGATTACTCGACGGCTTTGTCGCTCTTGCGGCCGTTGGCGGATCGGGGAGACCCGGAAGCGCAGGCATATCTCGGCGGGATGTATGCGTTTGGCCTTGGGGTCAAGAAAGACTACGCCAAGGCGTTCGAGCTTGCGCGTTCGGCCGCCGCCAAGAATTCGGCATTGGCGCAATTCGGGCTGGGCCTCGCTTGCGATCGGGGGCTAGGCGTTCCCCAAGATTATACTCAGGCCATGGCGTGGTATAGAAAAGCCGCGGACCATGGCCTCGCCGACGCGCAGAACAACATCGGCGTCCTCTACGAGTACGGCCGAGGCGTTCCCCAAGACAATGCAGAGGCCCTCAAATGGTATCGACTTGCGGCAGGCCAAAATTTTGCGCATGCGCAAAGAAATATCGGTCTGGCGTACGAATACGGTCGCGGCGTTCCTCAGGATTACGCTCAAGCGATGGCGTGGTACCGGAAAGCCGCCAACCAGGGCCTCGCCGACGCGCAGAATAGCATCGGCCTCCTCTACGAGCGCGGCCATGGCGTTCGCGAAGACTACGTCGAGGCCCTCAAATGGTATCGACTTGCGGCAGGCCAAAATTTTGCGCATGCGCAAAGTAATGTCGGCCAGGCCTACGAATACGGCCATGGCGTTCCGCAGGACTATGCTCAAGCGATGGAGTGGTACCGCAAGGCCGCCGACCAGGGCCTCGCCGATGCGCAGAACAACATTGGCGTACTCTACGAACGCGGCCATCGCGTTCGCCAGGACTATGGCGAGGCCCTCAAATGGTATCGGCTGGCCGCCAACCAAAATCTTGCCCTAGCGCAAAGAAATGTCGGGCTTGCTTACGAATATGGCCGCGGCGTTCGCCAAGACAACGCTCAAGCCATGGCATGGTACCGCAAGGCCGCCAACCAGGGCCTCGCCGACGCGCAGCTCAACATCGGCGACCTCTATGGCCGCGGCCGGGGCGTTCGCCAAGACTATGTCGAGGCTCTCAAGTGGTACCGGCTGGCCGCCGAACAAGGCTTAGCCTCCGCTCAACTCAATGTCGGAAATGCTTATTTTACCGGTCAGGGCGTTCGTCAAGACTACGCTCAAGCGATGGCGTGGTGCCGAAAGGCCGCCGATCAGGGACTCGCCGACGCGCAGAACAATTTGGGCGCCCTCTACGGCGATGGCCAAGGCGTCCGCCAGGATTATGTCGAGGCCCTCAAATGGTTTCGGCTGGCCGCTGACCAAAATCATGCAAATGCGCAAAGAAATGTCGGCCTGGCCTACGAAAACGGCCGGGGCGTTCCGCAGGACTATGTTCAAGCGATGGCGTGGTATCGAAAGGCCGCCGATCAGGGCCTCGCCGGCGCGCAAGTCAACATCGGCATCCTCTACGAGCGCGGCGAAGGGGTTCCTCAGGACTATGCCGAGGCTCTCAGGTGGTACCGGCTCGCCGCGGACCGGGGCTTCGCCCTCGCGCAACTCGAAGTCGGATTTGCTTATATGTCCGGCCATGGCGTTCGCGAGGATGACGCTCGAGCCATGATATGGTGTCGAAAATCCGCGGACCAAGGCTTCGACGCCGCCCAGTTCGTTGTTGGCCTTTTCTACAAGTCAGGCATCGGCGTTCGCCAAGACTATGCTCAGGCGATGGCGTGGTATCGGAAGGCCGCCGACCAGGGCTTCGCCAGCGCCCAGAGCAATCTCGGCACGCTCTACGAGCTAGGCCACGGCGTTCGCCAGAATTATGTCGAGGCTCTGAAATGGTACCGGCTGGCCGCGGAGCAAGGTCTCCCGGACGCCCAACGAAATGTCGGCGCCTGCTACGAATATGGCCGAGGAGTCCCCGCAGAATTATTCCGAAGCAATCAAATGGTACAAAAAGGCCGCGGATCAGGATGAGAAGCAGGCCGAGACGAGCCTCGGCGCCATCTACGCTGAGGGGCGCGGCGCGCCTCAAGACTACGTCGAGGCCGCGAAATGGTTCCGGCTTGCGGCGGAGCAGGGTTATGCGGAAGCGCAGAGACGCCTTGGGCTCCTGTGTCTGATCGGTCGCGGAACGCCGCCGGACAGAGTTGAGGCCGCAGTCTGGCTCCGACTTGCGGCCGAGCAAGGCGACAAGGAGGCGACGCTGGCCGTCGCGACGCTTTCCGCCAACCTGACGCCGGCGGAAGCCAAGAGGGTCGAGCAGCTGACGCGCGAACGGACGTCCAGGCCGCCCGCCGGATCGAACAACTGAACCGCCTCTCGCTGCTCTACCTTTTCGCCCCATCAACAGAAGGGCAGGCCTGCTCAAATAATGCGTTGGCGCCGTCGAGCGCATTGAGATTGAGCGTTGTCGTCCACGTTGCGCCGGGCGCCTGCGCGAGAGTAAGTACGGCCGGCGCGTCAGCCGTCCGAGCGCGGCAAAGGCTCGACACGGGCACGAGCACGCCGCGCGCTTCTTTCGGCGAAGCACGGAACTCCGCGCCGTCCGAGGCCCATCTTAGAGACGAAATGGCGAGATCGCCGGCGTCTGCGCTGTCGCGCCGAGCAAGCTCGAACTCGCGCGTTGCCGCCACCCGGCCGATAGCGCAGCGTAATCGCGATGCCGATCGTCTTGCCAGTCGATGGCGAAGACGCTTGCGCTGTTCCGGCAGCGGAAAAATCCGCGTCGCCTTCCTGACCTGAAAAGGTCTCAGCTTCCAGCCCGTTGAGCCCAACCCCGTCGTAGATCGGCGTCATGCCGTTGAGGAGATGCGTAGCAAGGCGCGTTGCGCGAAGCTCCTCGAGACTTAGTTTATGGAGCGAAGCCGCTGGCGTTGCGAGAATCCACTTTCATCAATGATTTATCAATGCCCATCTCAACGAAGTAGGAGGCGGCCGCATTGGCCTCAGCCGGACTAGCCGGTTCGCGCTTTACCCTGGGCAATTCACGAACGCGGATCAGCTTGCGCGAGATCTCTACCTTGCGGCCGTTGACGATCTTATACGTGATCCGGTACGTCCGCACTATCATCGTTAGGTGGACCGTCAATTTATGGACGCCGAGGAAGTCGACCTTGCTTACGTAGCGCCGCTCGCCACCCGCCAGCAGGTAGACACAGGCCGAGGCGCAAACCGCGAACGGGGACGTAGACGCCCGAGGTTCCTTGCAGGGGCTGCTTGTCGATGGGCAAGGCCCGAGATTGGTGTCGGCGACAACGACGCTGATCCGCATCTGTCGCAACAGTCGTCCCATCGCAATGGCGTCATCGACCGATCCGCCCTGCGAATTCACGAGCAGCGGCAGCCGCCGCCCGCCGAGCGAGCTGATAACCTGACGAAGACGCACGGCCGCGCCCTTGTTGATTTCGCCCGTGGCGGAAATCCATTCCGGGCAGTCGGGCTCGCACGCAGGACCTTGGGCGCGTACCCGTTGGATCTGCATCAACTCGCCAGCAATCGCTTCCGAGCGGCTGGTGAAATAGGCGCCAAGAGGCGCACGCCCGGCGGCGAATGAGGAGTTGGGCGTGCGGAAGAGTAACGCTAGCAGAACCGCAAACAGGACCTTCGCAAGCGTGGCGCGACGCTGACGAGGCGCGCGCGCCAAACTTCTTCTCTCCACGACCGCGCCTGCGCTGTCTCGTCCAAAGTCCAAAGGAGACCCCCCGGATGAACTGCGTTGGAAATAGGCTGGCGTCCGCCGGACGGGAGACCTCACCATAAAGTATGTTAGCAGGAAGAAAACGCAGCAGGCCGCCGACGGACCGCCTCATTGACAGCTCGATCGACTCCATCGAGGACGGTGTCCGCCAGCCCCAGCCGGAGAAGGCCTGGTTCCGGATTGGCTCGGTTGTCCGGGGCAAAGCTGGCCAAGAGCAGACGGCGTTTGGATTTCACGGCGATGCGTTCGTCTTATCCCGTTTTTCTGAGAGCGTAACTCGTCGCGCGCTTATTCCGTGCACCATCGGGGGCGCGCTTCGCGCATTGGCCCAAGGCGACGATCGGGTCCGATCATAGAGGCTTGGTGTTGGCGGTTGCCGCGCAAGCCGGGCGAGACGCTCGCCGATCGAATCGCTGGGATCATATAGGCTCCGGCGCGGCATGCGCCGTCACGCCGCGATCGCGGCGCGCGCGCCCCGACGCCGCCCGCGCTACCCCCCGATCCGCTCCAATTCGAACGGCGTCGTCTGGTACATTTCGTTGATCCAGTTCGACAGCAACAGATGCCCATGCGCCCGCCAGGTGTTGGGCGGGGCGTTTTCGGGGTTGTCGGCGGGGAAATAGTGCTTGGGCGGCTTGATCGGAACGCCCGCCTTCACGTCGCGGAAATATTCGTCCGCCAGCGACGTCGCGTCATATTCGAGATGGTCGAGCACATAGAGCCGCCGCGCCGCCGGCGCCGCGGCGATGCTGACCCCGCGCTCGTCGTTCTCGGCGAGAATCTCGAGCCCCGGGCGGCCGTGCAGATCGCCCGGCTCGATCTGCGCCCAGCGCGAGATGGGGGTCGGCGAAATTGTCGGCGAATCCGGTCAGATAGGGCGAGGTCGGCGCCAGGATCTTCTGCGGATAGACGCCGAACGCCTTCTCCTCCAGCAGCCGCTTCGGCGCGCCGTGGAAATGATGCAGCGCCGCCATCGCCCCCCAGCAGACGAACATCGAGGCGTGCACGTTCGAGCGCGTCCACTCGAAGATCTGCGTGACCTCCGGCCAGGAGCGCACCTCCTCGTAGGGGATCGTCTCCAGCGGCGTGCCGGTGACGATGAAGCCGTCGAACTTGCGCGACTGAACCTCCTCCCAGGCCGAGTAGAAGGCCATCATGTGGTCTTCCGGCGTGTGCTTGGGCGTGTGCGTGCCGAGCCGCACCAGCGACAGTTCGACCTGAAGCGGCGTCGCCGCCAGCAGCCGCGCGATCTGCAATTCCGTCTTGATCTTGTTGGGCATCAGGTTGAGCAGGCCGATCTGCATCGGGCGGATGTCCTGCCGGATGGCCGCCGCTTCGGTCATCACCCGCACGCCTTCGGCCATCAAGGCGTCGTAGGCGGGCAGCTTGTCGGGAATCTTGATCGGCATTGCGGATCCTGGATGCGAACATCGCCTCAGGTCGCGCCAAAGCGGCCCTTTAGCGATTTTTTTAACGTGGCTGCAAGCCGGCCGGCCAAATCACCACGGAAGACCGCATTCATATCAGAGCGCCCGGCGCGGCGGCAAGGGGATGAATTCATAGCTTGCTATGATTCAGGATTCATGTCATAGCTTGCTATGATGAAACCCGGAGACCCCCGATGTACCGCGCTCTCAAAATCGCCCATCTCCTCGGTCTGGCCTTGTTCCTCGGCAGCGTGTTCTCCCATGTCGTGGCCGCCGCGCTCGGCGGCGCGCCGGGCTCGCCGGAGTTTCTGCCCGCGCGCGCGGAGATCGCCGCCGCCACGCGCGCGCTGACCCTGCCGGGCCTGGGGCTTGCGGTCCTGTCCGGCGTCGGCATGGCGCTCGTCGCGCCGGGCCTGCGCCGCCAGCGCTGGCTATGGCTGCACGCCGCGCTCGCGGGTCTGGTCGTCGCCTCGTCGGTCGCGCTGGTCGCGCCGGCCGGGCGGCAGGCGCTGGCGGGGGCCGAAGCCTTCGCCGCGGGCGGGGCGGGCGGCGGGCGAACTCGCCGGCGCGCTTGCTCTCGAGCGCGTCGCGGGCGCGATCAATATCGCGTTGGCTATCGCGCTGCTCGCGGTTGGCGTAATCAGGCCTGCCCTGCGCGCGCGCGGGGCCGCGGGGAGGACGTGAATCCGGCATGGCGAAAGCCGAATTCGATCGCGAGAAAAGCATCGGCTATCTCGTCAATCTCGCCGGCCGCCTGCTCGGGCGCGCGCTCGACCGGCGCCTTTCCGCCTATGGCGTCTCGCTCGGACAATTCCCGCTGCTTCTGGTGCTGTGGGAGGAGGAGGGCCTCACCCAGACCGAAATCGCCCGCCGGCTCGACATCGAGCAGCCGACGGTCGCCAATACGCTGAAGCGGATGGAGCGCGATCGCCTGGTGGCGGCCGCCCCCGACCCCAGACATTCCCGCCGCGTGCTCATCACGCTCACCGAGCGCGGCCGCGCGCTGGAGGAGCCGCTGAAGGGCGAGGCGCTGGGGGTCAATCGGCGGCGCCTCGGCGGATCTTTCGCCGGAGGAAATCGCCCGCTTTCGCGCGACCTTGGCCAAGATCATCGCCGCGCTGACGCAGGAGGACCGTCCTCAGTCCTCGTCCTTGTCCGGCAGATCGTTGTGACCGTCGGCATTGGCCGCGTCGATCGCGGGATCGCCGAGAGACGGATTGATCGGCATGGCGGTCTTGCGCCTGAGCTCCTCGATCCTCTCCTTCAGCTCGTGCGAGGCCTGCTTCAAAGCCTCCAGCGAAGGCTCGGCCGCGCCGGATTGCCGCTCCTTGTTCATGGGGCGTCTCCTATTCCGTCGGTTTGATCCCCGTGCCTTCGTGCGGCGGCAAGCCTTCCGCATCGTCCGAGGTCAGGGCGCCGCGCGGCGCGTCGGCGCCGGTGGAGGGCTTGGGCTGGCCGTCGGGAAACCGGCCCGGCGGCAACCCCGCGAGATCCTTGAGCTTGTCCTTGGCTTGCTCGAGCAGGGATTCCTTGTGTTCGTTGCGTTCTTTCGCCACGGGGCTCTCCTATCGCCGCAGTCGTGAGACCAACGCGGCGGCCACTATCGCCGATGCGCGAATCGCGTTCAAGGCTGCGTGAACCGACCCGGCGAGCCGGGCCGCGCGCTGCCTCGGCCAAGCTCCCGCTTGTCCCCTCGGCGGACCCCTGCTATCCCGCGCGCCAATCCCATAAGCCCGACACCCGAGGACGACCATATGGCCGCGCGCCAGTTCATCTATCACATGAGGGGTCTGACCAAGACCTATCCCGGCGGCAAGAAGGTCCTGGATAACATCAACCTCTCCTTCTACCCCGACGCCAAGATCGGCGTGCTCGGCGTCAACGGCTCCGGCAAGTCGACGCTCATGCGCATCATGGCCGGCATCGACACCGAATATGTCGGCGAGGGCTTCGTCGCCGAGGGCGCGCGCGTCGGCTACCTCCCGCAGGAGCCGCAGCTCGATCCCGCGCTCGACGTGCGCGGCAACGCCATGCTCGGGGTCGCGGCCAAGCAGGCTTTGCTCGACCGCTACAACGAGCTCGCCATGAACTATTCCGACGAGACCGCCGACGAGATGACGCGGCTGCAGGACGAGATCGAGGCCAAGGGCCTGTGGGATCTCGATTCCCAGGTCGAGCAGGCGATGGATGCGCTGGGCTGCCCGCCCGACGACGCCGACGTGACCAAGCTCTCCGGCGGCGAGCGCCGCCGCGTCGCGCTGTGCCGGCTTCTGCTCGAAAAGCCCGACCTGCTGCTGCTCGACGAGCCGACGAACCATCTCGACGCCGAGACCGTCAACTGGCTCGAAGGCCATTTGCGCAACTATCCCGGCGCGATCCTCATCGTCACCCACGACCGCTACTTCCTCGACAATGTGACGGGCTGGATTCTCGAGCTCGACCGCGGCCGCGGCATCCCCTACGAGGGCAATTATTCGGCCTGGCTCAAGGGCAAGCAGAAGCGGATGGAGCAGGAGCGCGGCGAGGAGGCCTCGCGCCAGCGCGCGCTCGCCGAGGAGGCCGAGTGGATCGCCGCCTCGCCGAAGGCGCGGCAGGCCAAGAACAAGGCGCGCATCGCCCGCTACGACGAGCTCGTCGCCAGGCAGAACGAGAAGGCGCCGACCACCGCGCAGATCGTCATTCCCGTCGCCGAGCGGCTCGGCAACAACGTCATCGACTTCGAGCATCTCTCGAAGGGCTATGGCGACCGGCTGCTGATCGACGATCTCACCTTCAGGCTGCCGCCGGGCGGCATCGTCGGCGTGATCGGCCCCAACGGCGCCGGCAAGACGACGCTGTTTCGCATGATCACCGGCCAGGAGAAGCCGGACTTCGGGCGCCATCAAGATCGGCGAGTCCGTTCAGCTCGGCTATGTCGACCAGTCGCGCGACGCGCTCAATCCCAGCAAGACGGTGTGGGAGGAAATCTCCGGCGGCTACGACATCCTCTATCTCGGCAAGCGCGAGATCAACAGCCGCGCCTATTGCGGCGCCTTCAACTTCAAGGGCTCGGACCAGCAGAAGAAGGTCGGCATGCTCTCGGGCGGCGAGCGCAACCGGGTGCATCTGGCCAAGATGCTGAAAAGCGGCGCCAACCTCCTGCTGCTCGACGAGCCCACCAACGACCTCGACGTCGACACGCTTGCGCGCGCTCGAGGAGGCGCTGCTCGATTTCGCGGGCTGCGCGGTGGTCATCAGCCACGACCGCTTCTTCCTCGACCGCATCGCCACCCACATGCTGGCCTTCGAGGGCGACAGCCATGTCGAGTGGTTCGAGGGCAATTTCGCCGACTACGAGGAGGACAAGAAACGCCGCCTCGGCATCGACAGCGTGATTCCGCACAGGTTGAAGTATAAGAAGTTTTCGAGGTAGGGGCGGGGCGGGGCGGAATGCGTCCCGCAGCGTTTTCGCTTCATCGACAAGGCGCGCACCAAGGGGCGAAGATGGTCGAGATCAGGCGGGCTTTCTCCTCGATAGCGGAATGGCGGGATTTCCGCGCGAGCCTGCCTGAGATCGCGACCATTAGCGCGGCGGTTGTCGCGGATGTCCAGAAGCACGGCTTCATCGAGCCTTTGACGGGGGCTCAACGGCAGCCCGCGGACATCATCATCAATCCCAAGAACCTGCACGAATCAATCAGCGCCCATGAATTGAATTCCCGCAAGCGCGCGCTTGATCCTTCAACTCTGGAACGAAATTTCGGTCCGCAATTGGCGGAATCGCAGGGATCTGCGGATTCTGAGCGCCGACGGGCTGACTCGGCTGGCGATGATCCTGCGCGGCCGCTATCCTTTCTTTTACGGTGGAGAGTACCTGCCGACGCGAGCAGGCGAAGAAGGAATTCTTCCCGGTTCCTCATCTCGACTTGCACGCCATCGATCTTCCCGACGAAAAATTCGACCTTTTCGTCAGCGGCGACGTGTTCGAGCACCTGCCTTTCCTCAACAAGGCGCTGAGCCGAAATTCACCGCGTCCTGAAACCGGGGGGCGTGCTCGTCTCCTCCTTTCCCTTCGTTCCGCACCGTGAAGCATACGCTGGTGCGGGCCTCGCTTTCGGCGAGCGGCGAGGTCACGCATCATGAGCCGCCGGAATATCACGGCAATCCGGTCGACCATGTTGGCGGCTCGCTCGTCTTTCAATTGCCGGGCTGGGACATTCTGGACACGCTGAAAGGGATAGGATTCGCGGACGCCTATTTCACGATGCTCGTCTCCTCGCGCCATGGCGTGGCGAGCGACGGCTCGCCGGGGCCTTTCATTCTAACGGCGACGAAATCCGCGCCGAACGGCGCCGCCCCGCCGGCGGCCGCAGGATTTCGTCCATCGCCGGGCGCTGCCGGAGATACTATGCATGCTGGTCGCTCTGCCGCGCTCCGGCACGACGCTGATTACGTCCGTGTTCTCCGTCCATTCGAAATTCGCCGCCGTGTTCGAGCCGTGGAACGCGACGAAAGATTTCGAATTGCTTCCGCCGACGATCGACGCGCTCGCCCAGACATGCGCATTTGCCTGATCTCACGGCAAGATCCTGTTCGTCAAGGAGACCGCGGCGCGATCTCGACTATGTCGCCAACCTGCGCAAGCTCGCGGAGTTGACGCCTGACTTCGTCGCCCGCCATGTGCTCGTGGTTTTGCGCAGCCCCGTGCAGACCTTCGTTTCGGAAGTCTCGCGCCGCAACGAGTGGTGGGGCGCGGACGTCTCGGTTAATCGGGAATCCTTCAAGAACTGGCTGACGAAAAGCCGCGTCGCGCTACGGCAAATCATTCAGTTCGCTGCTCAGTATAACGGCGCCTTCATTGCGCTCGGAGCTTTCGCCGCGCATCCCGACAAGGTTCTGGAGGAGCTCGGGCGGCTGATCGGCTTCGCTGTGGAGCCGGCGCAATTGGAGTACGAGAAGCACGTGACCTGAAGATCGTGCATGGAGACCGAAATATCGGACAATCCCCGGCGCCGATCGACGTCTCCAAAGTGAACTTTCGCGACGAAGACGCCAGCCTCATCTTGTCTCTCCTTGCCGACGAAGGGGAGAAACGATGGTTCGATGCATTTTCGGCTTTCTACGAACTCGCCGAGGCGTCGGGCGGAGTGATGCCCATGAGCAAGATGCCGCCGGAACTGCGGGAGGTGCTGATGGCGGGCTGAAGACAAGATTGCCAAAATCATCTGCAGCTCCCGCTCTGTCCAGTTAAAGGCAAGAACCAATTCCCGATGGGACAGGGAAACGGGGTATTTTTTGGCGTTGAATGATGGTTACAGCGTTATCGTGCCGTAACCCTGAAATGGATGGGAAGGCTGAGGAGAGTATAGTGCCTGGATTATTTGTTGTTGGCTGTCCGCGCAGCGGCACTAGTCTATTGCACGAGATTGTAAATGCGCATCCTGACGTCGCCATAGGACTTGAACGATATAACCTCAAGGTCTTCGCCCATAAGGCCCGCAGGGAAGATTTTGAAGCTGAACGTTTTTTCGATATTAAACCCGATGATACTTGGTATTTAGGGCTCGACATTTTTGCAGATGTATATCAGAACGTCCGCGCTAAATTTAAGACCGCAAAATACCATGGAGATAAGATCCCGCGTGGATATCAACACTATCCATATATTATGCGAATTTTCAAACAGACTCGATTTTTATTTATGATTAGAGATATTTACTCCGTAGCCGCAAGTTATGAGGCTCGTCGCGCTGCGCGGGAAACCTGGAATCCAGACTGGAACAGTAAAATCGCTGTTGCGCACTGGAATGATCTCATCTCCTCGACACTAAAATACATGAATTATATGTCTATATTACCTGTCGATTACGCGACGCTGACCTCGGGTGGGTCAGACGTTGCGGAATACATAGCATCTTTTCTCGAAATTGACGCTGGCCCATTGCGAGAGAATATTTCGAGCGCAAAGATACAACGCGAATTGTGGTTGAACGTCGGCGACCGCATGAAGACGGCGTTTCGATTGAGCGAGGAGCAGAAGGAGTATATCGCCGCGAACGCCGATTTTGCTGGATACAATATGATTTGTGAGCTTGCCGCCTCGCCACCCGTCTATACCAGGCGGCACGCGAACCGAGACCTTGTTAGCGCACGGGTCGATAAATATTCGGCCGAAGACGCGAGGGTTGCTGAATATTACGGCTGGCAGCTTCCCAACGCTCCGTATGTCATGCGAGGGCCAAAGCCGTCGGCTAGATGGGAAGACAGCATCGTCTGCGTTGGGTCGGCTGCGACTTTCGGGCGGCTTGTCGAGAATCCGTACAGCCGCCTCGTCGAACGCCGTTTAGGCGTTCCAGTCTGTAATTTGGGAATCGGCGGTGCGCGCCCCGCGACTTATCTTGCGTGCCAGCCCTTAGTCGACGCGCTGTCGCGCTGCAAATTGGCAATCGTCGAGGTCATGTCCGCGCGAAGTTATCGTTCGTCAATCTTCCTGCCGAACAACCCACATTCAGGCGTTGGGCTCCCGCGTGGTGTCGATATGAGTAATGAGCCGCCAATTTTCAAAGACGCTTATTTTATTGACAGGGTCTATAACGCTGCGCTCAAACAGCTTGACGCAAACCGCCTCGCCAAAGTGACCATGGAGATCCGCAGCGCATATGTCGCAGACATGCGAGATCTGGGACGTCTCGTAGCGGGGAAAGGAGTATTACTTTATTTTTCCCAACGGCCGCCAGACTATCGCCAAGAATATATTAATTATTCTGGGTGGTCGCGGGGATTTCCTCATTTTATCGACAAAGACGCGATCAACATGTTTTCTGACTTGTTCCTCGATACGGTTGCGTGCGTTTCCACAGCGGGTCTGCCTAACACACTCGTCGACAGGGAAACCAAGGCGCAAGTTGAGATCTTTCGTGGCGCAAGGACCCGACAGTGAATACGTATTATCCATCTCCCGAAATGCACAAGGAAGCGGCGGAAATGCTTGCTTCCGTAATCGAGCGCATTTGGAGCCAGGGGAAATGACACGAGGCTCTCGACCTGATCAATTTGCTTGGCATCGATATTGGTCCGGTGACAACAATCTTTCTTAATTGCTTCGGCGCCGCGCTTCTTGCCGTACTATCCGCGCCGGCATGGGCCACCGAACTAAGCCAGTTCTGGCCGGTGGACGCACAAGATCGACGGTGGGATTTGATTGCTCACGTGACAAGTCACGCGATGCATCCCCGCCGGATGATGACGGTTGAAAGTCAGAATACCGGTCCGGGACGGATTGTCCTTTGGTTCTCGCATAAGTCGAATTTTGCGGCTGGCGAACGAGACGGCGAGGCTTACCGACTATGCAAAGCGGCCGGGCGGGACTGGCTTTTTTTTGACGCTTACCTGAATGAGAGGCCCGGTAAAGCGATTGCGCGACACCCTGTCGTGGCCGATAGAATACTGTTCACTTCAGCCGGAGCCGTGCCGACGGACCTGATCACAAATGGGTATTACAAGGCCTGTGGCGGCATCGGCCAACCTTATCTCTTGTGGTCCAACTTGCCAGCCAGCTATCGCTTGCAGGTTTGGGGGCATCTTAAGAATGAACCTCAATTGCTCTGGTACTGGGACGTTACCGTATCGGATCCCCGGCCCGTTGAGAATGACTGTCTGACTCCAATGAGCCAGACGCTAGCGATCGCGCGTCAGGAGTCTTGGTGGAGTAATTTCAAGGATCACCTTGGCAAGTGGAGGCTGGGTCATGGCGAGATCGACCGAAGAGGCGTTCCAACTGGACTCGGAGTTATCTACGGGAGAACTGTGTTCGACGGTGCCGGACAAATCCCTTACCTGATGATAGAGCCAAGCGCGGCGCCGGTGACAGGCGCGTGGTGTGTCGACAACATTACTAATGTCGAGAAAAGATGATTAGTCGTCCAGGTGCCGGGCGAACTGCGTTTAAATAGAAACTCGTGGTGTTCCACCAATCGAGTGTTGAAGGAGAATAAGGGTGAGTTACCAAGCCGCGGACCGGGAAGTTATCGACTATCGTTTGACCCGCCTTCCCGGAACAAACTTCATGGTCCGCGCGCCCCTTCCGTCGCAGCTTGACGGCGGCGTTCCCTTCGTGTGCGCCCTGGGCGCGGCGCAAACCTTCGGCCGTTTCGCGGAGCGCCCTTTTTTGAATTTGCTCGGCGAAAAGCTTGGCATTTCAACTCTCAATCTAGGCACCGCCGGGGCTGGACCAAAACATTATCTGCAGCGGCCTAAGGTCCTGGAAATCGTGAACCAATCCAGCCTAGTAATTCTCCAGGTCATGAGCGGGCGCTCGGTCAGCAACAGTTATTTCGAAAATGTCAACGCCGGGTCGCTGCGGCCCTGGTCTGCGCCCAAGGACGAAAAACCGCGCCACGCGGAAACCGTTTATAGCGAATTATTTGAAGCCAAAGGCGAGGAATTTATCCGTGCATTGCTAGTCGAAACACGGCGCAATTATGTCAACAGCTACATTGAATTGCTTCGTGCTATCAAGGCGCCGGTCCTGTTGTTTTGGTTTTCGCGCCGTGGTACCGATTATACTGAGCTATACGCCCACGGAGTGGATCGTGCCGCAGGAGGTTTCTTGGGTGAATTCCCTCAATTGATAAATACAGATATCGTTAAAAAACTGCGATCTCATGTAAAGTATTTTGTGGAGTGTGTTACGTCACGAGGGATGCCGCAGCAATTGCGCAGGCGCGATACAGGTGAGATTGTCGATCTTGGAATTTCCCCCCGGTATCCTGGCCATAATAACTATTATCCGTCACCTGAAATGCACGAAGACGCCGCTGCGGCTCTTGAGCCTCTTGTGCGGCAAATTTTGCAGGGTCGCGGACCAGAAAAACCCTTAATGTCTGGCTAACATCAATCCTAACGCGAACTCCCTTCGGTCAAGTGTTGGGGGAGAGGCGCGCGAGAGGAGGAGGCGGATGCTTCCAGCCGACGAGGATTACGCCAAGGGCCTGCTCACCATCTTCAGCGCCCATGCGGTGCGGCCGGGCGAGAGCCTGCAGCGCCGCCGAGGTCGGCCGCGAGTTCGTGCTGCGCAACCTCGGCCGTCCCTACGATTACGACGCCGCCGTCGCCTATTCCGAGGGTCGCGGCTGGATCCGGCGCGAACTCGGCTGGCTGCGGCTGACCGGCTACGGCTTCGCGGAGATGTGAGAAGGGCGCGGCGCTCAGCAGCGCGGCGCCTCGCGCTCCGCGATCTCCCGGCCGCCCATCGCCATCCCGCGCGCGCGCCATTGCGTGCGCCACTGGCCGCCCTCGCGGTCGAGCCGGATGAGATAATAGCAGGCGCGATGCTCGGCGTCGGGCGCGGCCGCCGAGGCCGAGGGCGCGCCGAGCACGGGGACGAAGCCGGCGGCGTTGCGCGCGCCGCGCGAGGCGAGCCGGCGCGCCAGGACGCGGTGCGCATGGCCGTGCAGGATGAGTTCGGCCCCGTGCGCCTCGACCACCTCCCGGAAATCCCGGGCGTCGTCGAGCCCGCGCAAGACGGGCATGCGGCCGCCGCGAATCGGGGGATGGTGGATCATCACCACGCGGGCGAGGCCCGCCGTCTCCTTCAGCAGCGCCGCGAAGGCTTTGAGCTGGGCCTCGCCCAGCCGCCCGGTGGCGGAAAACGGGCAGGGTGGGCAGGCCCGTGTTGAGGCCGATCAGCGCCACCTCGCCGCGCCGGCGCAGATAGGGAAAACGGTAGCCCTCGGTCCACGGCGCGAAAGTCCGGGCCAGCACGGGCAGGGCGTCGCGCACATAGGCGTCGTGATTGCCGGGGGTGAAGGAGACGTCCTGCGGGTCGCCGAGGCCCTCCATCCACGCCGCCGCGCGCGCGAATTCGCCGCGCAGGGCGAGATTGACGGCGTCGCCGGTCATCGCGACATGGTCGGGGTTCTGCGCCCGCAGGTCCGCCACGAGGCGGGCGAGCATCTCCATGTCGTTGAGCCGCTCGCGCACGCGCTTCCAGTTGACCCAGCCGAGGAATCGCTTCAACCGCAACTCCCGGCCGCCGGGAAAGGGCGACGGGCTCAAATGCGGATCGGAGAGATGCGCGATCGTGAAACTCATTTAGGGTCCGCTGCGGCGGCGCGGCGATTCGCGCGGGCTCGCGCCGGTATAATGGCCTTGAACGCGTTGCAAATCTCATGACGCGCAAACGCAAGCGCTGGCGCGACCGGATCGCCCATTTCAGCTTTCTCCTGATGCGGCCGATGACGCTGGGCGTGCGCGGCGTCGCGCTCGACGAGGCGGGCCGCGTGCTGCTGGTCAAGCACGGCTATACGCCGGGCTGGCATTTCCCCGGCGGCGGCGTCGAGCCGGGCGAGACGGCCGAATACGCGCTCGCCCGCGAGATGGAGGAAGAGGCCTGCGTGCTCGTCGAGCCGCCGCTGCGGCTGCATGGCCTGTTCCACAACGCCAATGTGTCGCGCCGCGACCATGTCGCGGTCTATGTCGCGCGCCAGTTCCGAATCACCGGCGAGCGCCGGGCCGACCGCGAGATCCTGGCGGCGCGATTCTTCCCGCTCGACGCGCTGCCCGAGGACACGACGCGGGCGACGCGGGCGCGGCTTGCCGAAATTCTCGACGGCCGGCCGTTGTCGCCGACATGGTGAGGCGCGCGCGCGCGTGCTAGACGGGCCGCCCCATGCCCGATCTGACCTTCACGCTTTCCCCCGAGACGCCCGACGACGAAGCGGCGATCCTGCATCTCAACGAGCGGGTCTTCGGGCCCGGCCGCTTCGCGCGCACCGCCTATCGCCTGCGCGAATCGACGGCCGCCGGAACTGGGCCTGAGCTTCGTCGCCCGCGTCGGGCCGCTGCTGGTCGGGGCGAACGCGATGACGCCGATCTTCATCGGCGAGACGCCGGCCTATCTCCTGGGGCCGCTGATCGTCGAGCCGGTGTTCCGCAGCCGCGGCATCGGCGAGGCCCTGGTCAACGCCTCGCTGGAGGCGGCGCGGGCGGCGGGGGGGCGGCTGGCGATTCTCGTCGGCGACGAGCCCTATTACGCCCGGATGGGCTTCAAGCCGGCGCCGCCCGGCCGGGTCGTGTTGCCGGGGCCGGTCGATCCGGCGCGGGTGCTGGTCTGCGAGCTGGCGGCGGGGGCGTTCGAGGGGGTCAGGGGCAAGGTCAGAGGGGCGTAGGCGCTCTCCGCCAGGAGGCGAACTCAGCCTTCGATCGCCATCTCGACATGAACGACGTCCGCCTCGCGCCTTGTCGAGACGGTCAGGCCGCTCTTCTTGAAGACCGCCAGCATCGCCGTGTTTTCCGGCAGAACTTCCGCCACCAGTGCGCGCAAGCCCTCGCTTCGGGCTATCCCGCACAAGGCGCGCATCAAGGCCGAGCCGACGCCCTGGCCCTGATATTCGTCGATGACCGCGAAGGCGAGTTCGGCGCGCCCCGGCGCCAGAACCACATAGCGCGCCCCTGCGACGATGGCGGGGGCGCCGTTCTCCTCGACTTCGGCCACCAGGGCCACGTGATTGATGAAGTCGATATTGAGGAAGTAATCGGTTTCCTTCTCGGAGAAATAGCGTTTCACCGCGAAGAACCGTCGATAGAGAGATTGCGGGCCGGTTCTGCCGACGGCGGCCAGGAGGCCGTCCCGGTCATCGGGCCGCAAGGCCCTGATGACGTAGGGACGCCCGTCGCGCAGCGTTTCGTGCGCGCGGTAGTTCGCGGAGGCCCTTTGGGGGGCCGGCGCCGGCGAACGGTCGTCGTCAGGCATCGGATTCAACCCAACCGAGATGAACTCATTTGAGCGTTATCGACAGTCCGCCCAGTGCGACGGAGATCTTGAAGCCGACCTGACGGCCGTGCAGCTTCAACACCACGCCCTTCGCGTTGGACAATGTCGCAGCCGTCGCGCCTCCCGCGACGGCGACCCCGGCGCTGGCGGACGAATAGGCGCCCTCGATGTCGTGGGGATCGCGGAGATGGTACGCATAGCCAACCAGATCCACGCCGGAAACGCCTATGGTCGCGCCCAGGCTCAGGCCTCCGACATCGAAGGGATATCGCACGCCCCGAAACGTGAGAACGCCGCTTCCGCCTCCCGCCCCAAAAATGAATCCGGCGCTGACGATCTTCATCGAGATCGCCCCCGTGGCCGCTTCGGCGGGCCACGGCGCCGATGCGCCGACAAAGGCCGCTGCTGAAATCAGGACGCGTCGTCGTGTCATGGAATTCATATTCGCGACTCCGTTAGTGCTTGACGTCTAAACTTCATGTCGCCGACGCCATTTGACGCGGGCCAATTTGCGTCGTTCCCGCTGGCGACAACTGGCCGCCGCCGACGCAGAGACAGGAAATCACGCCTTCGTCGGTTGCGCAAATACGTTCGCGCGCAACAAGCGGTCCGCCCTCGCCCCGGCGCCGTCACCCGACCACCCCGGCCTTTCTCAGCCTCTCCCGGCTCGGCCTCGCCATAGCCGAGCCCGGCCAGCACCGCTTCCGTATGCTCGCCCAGACGCGGCGCGGCGTGGTCCGCCACCGCGTGCTCCCCGTCGATCGCCATCGGCGAGCGCATCGCCGGCGCGCTTGCCGCCGCGCACGGCGGTGGCGGGCAAAACCGTGCGCATGCCGCGCGCGATGGCCTGAGGGTCGGCGAAAGCCTCCGCCACGGTGTTGATCGGGCCCGCCGGCACCTGCGCGGCCTCCAGGGCTTCAAGCAGCTCCGCCCGGCGCATCCTGCGCGTCGCCTCCGACAGCTCCCCGATATATTCGGCGCGGCGGCGGATGCGGTCGGCGTTGGTCTTGTAGGCGGGGTCCAGGCCAAGATCGGCGCGGCCGACGATGCGGCAGAAGTCGCGCGCCTGCCGGTCGTTCCCGGTGGCGACGATCAGCGGCCCGTCGGCCGCCTCGAACACCTGATAGGGCACGAGATTGGGATGGGCGTTGCCCATCCGGCGCGGCGGCGCGCCGGAGACGAAATAGTTCATCGCCTGATTGGCGAGCACCGCGAGCTGGGTGTCGAACAAGGCCATGTCGATCTCGGCCCCGCGGCCGGTGATCTCGCGACGGCGCAGCGCGGCCTGAATGGCGATGACGCTGTAAAGGCCGGTGAATATATCGGCGAAAGCGACGCCCGGCTTCTGCGGCTCGCCGTCGGGCTCGCCGGTCAGGTCCATCACGCCGCCCATGCCCTGAATGATGAAATCATAGCCGGCGCGATGCGCGTAAGGCCCGTCATGGCCGAAGCCGGTGATCGAGCAATAGACGAGGCGCGGATTGACCGCCGACAGGCTCGCATAGTCGAGCCCGTATTTGGAAAGGCCGCCGGTCTTGAAATTCTCGATCAGCACGTCGGCCTGCGTCGCGAGCCGCCGCACGATCTCCTGGCCCTCGGGCTTTTCGAAGTCGACGGCGAGCGACCGTTTGCCGCGATTGCAGGCGTGAAAATAGGCCGCGTCCAGCCGCTCGCCGTTCTCGCCCGCCAGGAACGGCGGGCCCCAGCCGCGCGTGTCGTCGCCGCCGCCCGGCCGCTCGACCTTGACGACGTCGGCGCCGAGATCGGCGAGCGCCTGACCCGCCCAGGGCCCCGCCAGGATGCGCGCGAGCTCCACGACCTTCAATCCTTCGAGCGGTTTCACGCCGGCGTCTCCCCGATTGGCCCCGAAGCATAAAGCCTCGCCGCGCGGCGGCCGCAAGCCGGGGCGGCGTGGGTTTAGCAAAAACGCCTCAAGCGTTTAGATAATTTAGTTCGAGCGGCGCCTTCAGACGCCTTGTCCGCCTCACACAAAAGTGATCTCCTGACCGCGAAGGGAGCGAATCATGTCGTTCCGGGAAATCGGGGGCCTGCGGCGCAGCGTGGAATGGCCGACGGTCGCGCTGGCGGCGTTTATCTATGGCCTGTGGCTGGCGGCGACCTTTTTCTGGCGCGCGCTGCCTTTGCCGGCGCTTTTCGCGCTCGGCGGCGTTGCGGTCGCCTGGCAGATGAGCCTGCAGCACGAGGTCATCCACAATCATCCGACGCGCTGGCGCCGGCTCAACCGGGCGATCGGGACCTGGCCGCTGGCGATCTGGCTGCCTTTCGAACTCTACCGCATCACCCACCTTCAGCATCACAACGACAATCGCCTGACCGATCCGCTGGAAGATCCGGAATCCTACTATTTCACCGACGAGCAATGGCGCGCGCTGCGGCCGCTCGGCCGGGCGCTGTGGCGCGCGCAGTCGACGCTCGCCGGCCGGCTTTGTCCTCGGGCCGGCGCTGGCGATCGTGCGGTTCTGGGCGGGCGAAGTCGCGCGCCTGGCGCGCGGCGACCTCCGGCATGGCCCGATTCTCGCCCGCCACGCCGTCCAGGCGGCGGTGGTTCTGGCCTGGGTCGTCGGCGTCTGCGGCATGCCGCTCTGGCTCTATTTCTGGGCCTTCGTCTATGTCGGGACGGCGCTGGCGCTGACCCGCTCCTTCGCCGAGCACCGCGCCGAGGCGGAAGTCGAGCGCCGCACCGCCATCGTCGAGGGCAGCTTTCTGCTCGGACCCCTGTTCCTGTTCAACAACCTGCACGCCGTGCACCACCTGCGCGCGGGCCTGCCGTGGTACGAGATTCCGCGCTGGTACCGGCTGAACCGCGAGGCGGTGATCGCGCGCAACGGCGGGCTCGTCTACCGCAGCTATTTCGACGTCGCCCGCCGATATCTGCTGAAGCCGCACGATGCGGCGCTGCATCCTTCGGCTGAGACGAATGCCCGCTTTGCAAAAGCCGCGGCGCGCCCTAGATAAGGGGGAGCGGAGCTGGGGGGTTCGTCAGGACAACATTCCTCGGGGCCGTACGATCCCTATGGGAGCTGTCCCTGTCCTTGCCCGTGGGCTTGGGTACACGGCGCCCACCTACTTACGTAGGCGCCCGGGATCATCGTTCCAACGGCTTGCTCGGCTCCGCGCTCTTATCCTAAGTCTCGCAGGATGAATCCCTCCGCCTCCCTCAAGCCCGAGCTGCGGCGCGGCGGCGCTGGCGCGCCGCGCCGCGCTGTCGACGGCGGCGCGGTCGGCTTTTGCGGATCGGCTGAAAGCCGAAGGCATGGCGCTGGCGCGGCGCTTTCGCCCCCGCGCGGTCTCCGCCTTCTATCCCGTGCGCGACGAGCCGGATACGCTGGGACTGCTCGCGGCTCTGCGCGGCCGAGGGCGTGGCGACCGCGATTCCCGTCACCGGGCGAACGCGGCGAGCCGCTGGTCTTCCGCCGCTGGCGGCCGGGCGAGCCGACGGTCGCCGGGCAGATGCGCATTCCCGAGCCGCCGCCCGAGGCGCCGGCGCTCGACCCCGACCTGCTGTTCGTGCCGCTATCCGGCGTTCGACCGGCGCGGCCATCGCATCGGCTACGGCGCCGGCCATTACGACCGCACGCTTGCGCGCTTGCGGGCGCTGAAGCCGATCGTCGCCGTCGGCGTCGCCTATGGCGTCGCGGAGGTCGCGGCCATTCCCGACGGGCCGCATGACGAGAAGCTGGACTTCGTGCTCACCGATTCCGAACTCATCGAGATAGAGGCCGGGTGATGCGGCTCCTGTTCGTCGGCGACATTGTCGGGCGCTCCGGCCGCGCGGCGCTCCTGGAGCATCTGCCGGACCTGCGCGCGCGCTGGCGGCTCGACCTCGTCGTCGTCAATGGCGAGAACGCGGCCGGCGGGTTCGGCATCACCGAAGCGATCCTGGCCGAATTCCTCGAGGCCGGGGCGGATGCGGTGACGCTCGGCAACCACGCCTTCGACCAGAAGGAGACGCTGGGCTTCATCGACCGCCAGCCGCGGCTCATCCGTCCCGTCAATTATCCGCCGGGCGCGCCGGGGCGCGGCGCGGCGCTGGTGGAGACGAAAGGCGGCGCGCGCGCGCTCGTCGTCAATCTGATGGGGCGCATCTTCATGGACGCGCTCGACGACCCGTTCCGCGCCGTCGAGGCCGAACTCGCGGCGGCGCCGCTGGGGCGGGGTTGCGACGTCGCGATCCTCGATTTTCACGCCGAGGCGACAAGCGAGAAACAGGCCTTCGGCCATTACGTCGACGGCCGCGCGAGCCTCGTGGTGGGCACGCATACCCATGTGCCGACGGCCGATGCGCGGATCCTGACCGGCGGCACGGCCTATGTGACCGACGTCGGCATGACCGGCGACTACAACTCGGTGATCGGGATGGCCAAGGAGGAGCCGCTGCGGCGCTTCCAGACCAAGCTGCCGGGCGCGCGCATGGAGCCGGCGACGGGGCCGGGCGACGCTCTGCGGGCTGGCGGTGGAGACGGGCGCGGACGGGCTCGCGGCCAAGATCGCGCCGGTGCGCATCGGCGGCTCCCTTTCGCCGGCGGCGCCGGATTTCTGGTGAGTCTCAGGCCGCCTCGTCGCGCGTCGCCTTCAGCGCGTCTTCGAGCGCGGCGAGGCCCTTGAGCAGAGCGCGGCGCTCGATCTCCGTCAGACCCGCGAGCAGCCGCGCCTCGAAATCGAGCGCCAGCGGTTGCAGGCGGGAGAACAGCCTGCGCCCCTGCGCGGTCAGCGTCAGCCGCAGGGCGCGCCTGTCGCGCTCCGACGCCAGCCGGTCGACGAGGCCGCGCTCCTCCAGCTCGCGCACGGCGCGGCTGACCGTCGATTTGTGGCTGCAGGTGAGCCGCGCGATTTCCTGCGCCGTCGTCTCGCCGCGCGCGGCCAGATGGGCGAGGATGCGCCATTGCGGAATGTCGACGCGGACCTCTGCGCCACAGACCGCCGACAGCCGCTCCGACACCTCGGTCGCCACGGCGTTGAGGCGGAACGGCAGGAAGGCCTGGAGGCGGAAGGGCTCGGACATGGGCGGAGCTTGACAAAGAACGGTTGCGCGTGCAACAGGTTTGTTGCGTTTGCAACCATTTTGCGGCGCCGGGAGGATCAGATGGCCCGGGAGGATCAGATGGCCAAAGCGTTCGCCTCGCGCGGCGACATGACGGCGAAAAAAATCTCCTTCGTCGAAATCGGCCCCGGCGTCTACGCCTTCACGGCGCGAGGGCGATCCCAACACCGGCGTGGTGATCGGCGACGACGGCGTGATGGTGGTGGACGCGCAGGCGACGCCGGCCATGGCGCGGCAGGTCGTCGAGAAGATCCGCACCGTCACCGACAAGCCGATCAAATATGTGGTGCTGTCGCATTATCACGCCGTGCGCGTGCTCGGCGCCAGCGGCTATGGGGCCGAGCAGATCATCGCATCGCAGAAGTGCCGCGCGATGATCCACGAGCGCGGGCAGGAGGACTGGGACTCCGAGTTCGAGCGCTTTCCCCGCCTGTTCCAGGCCGCCGAGACCATCCCCGGCCTCACCTGGCCGACGATGACTTTCGAGCGCCAGATGACGCTCTATCTCGGCAGGCGCCGCGTCGATCTCATGCATCTGGGCCGCGCGCATACCGCCGGCGACATCGTCGCCCATGTGCCCGGACGCCGGCGTGATGCTGACCGGCGACATCGTCGAATACCATTCCGCCTGCTATTGCGGCGACGCGCATTTCGGGGATTGGCCGGCGAACGCTCGACGCCATCGCGGCTTTTCAGCCCGAGGCGATCGCGCCGGGGCGCGGCGACGCGCTGATCGGCCGCGCCACGGTGGAGGAGGCGCTGGCGCTGACGCGCGATTTCGTCATCTCCACCTATCGCCCCGCCGCGCGCGTCGCCGCGAGCGGCGGTTCGCTGAAAGAGGCGTGGGAGGCGGTGCGCGCCGCCTGCGATCCGAAATTCGCGTCCTACGCGATCTACGAGCATTGCCTGCCGTTCAACGTCGCGCGCGCCTATGACGAGGCGCTCGGCATCGACACGCCGCGCATCTGGACGGCCGCGCGCGACAAGGAAATGTGGGCGCAGCTGCAGGGCTGAGAGATGCAGAGGATCTTCGAGACGCCGCTCTATCCTTATCGCCGCTCGGCCGATCAGGACCGGGAGGCGCCCGCGCGTCATGCGGCTGTGGTGGTCGGCGCCGGGCCCGTCGGGCTCGCGGCGGCGATCGATCTCGCGCTCAACGACATTCCCGTCGTCGTGCTCGACGAGAACGACAAGGTGAGCTTCGGCTCGCGCGCCATCTGCTTCGCCAAGCGGCCGCTGGAGATTCTCGACCGGCTCGGCTGCGGCGAGCCGATGGTCGAGAAGGGCGTGCAGTGGCGGCTCGGCAAGGTGTTCTTTCGCGACAAACAGGTCTACGCCTTCGACCTGCTGCCCGAGGCCGGCCACAAGCGGCCGGCCTTCATCAACCTTCAGCAATATTACCTCGAGCAATATCTGGTCGAGCGGTTGAAGCTGCTGCAATCCAAGGGACTGCCGATCGAGATCCGCGGCATGAACCGCCTCGTCAGGCCTCGACGCGCGGGCCGACGGCGCGGCGCTCAGGATCGAGACGCCGGAAGGCGCCTATCGGCTGGAGGCGGATTGGGTGATCGCCTGCGACGGCGCGGGATCGCCGATCCGCGCGATGATGGGGCTCGATTTCGTCGGCCGCGTGTTCGAGGACAATTTCCTCATCGCCGACGTCGTGATGGACGCCGATTTTCCGACCGAACGCTGGTTCTGGTTCGATCCGCCGTTCAACAAGGGACAATCGGCCCTCTTGCACAAGCAGCCCGACGGCGTCTGGCGCATCGACCTGCAACTCGGCTGGAACATAGATCGCGAGCGCGAGAAGCAACCGGAGCGCGTCATATCCCGCCTCAAGGCGATGCTGGGCGAGGGCGTCAAGTTCGAGCTGGAATGGGTGTCGATCTACACTTTCCAGTGCCGGCGCATGGAGAAATTCCGCCACGGGCGGGTGCTGTTCGCCGGCGACAGCGCCCATCAGGTCTCGCCCTTCGGCGCGCGCGGCGCCAATTCCGGCTTCCAGGACACCGACAATCTGATCTGGAAGCTCAAGCTCGTGCGCGAGGGCCTCGCGCCGGAGAGCCTGCTCGACAGCTACGACGCCGAACGCATCCTCGCGGCGGACGAGAACATCCTCAACTCGACGCGCTCGACCGACTTCATCACGCCGAAATCGCAGGCGAGCCGCGCCTTTCGCGACGCCGCGCTCGATCTCTCCGCGCGGCTTGCCTTCGCGCGGCCGCTCGTCAATTCCGGCCGGCTTTCCGTGCCGGCCGTCTATGACGGCTCGCCCCTCAACGGCGCCGACGACCAGGCTTTGCCGCGCGCGACGCGGCCGGGCGCGCCGGCGCTCGACGCGCCGCTCGGAAACGGCTGGCTCCTCGACCGGCTCGGCGGCCGCTTCCAGCTCGTCGGCTTCGGCGTCGACGTTCCGCCCCGGCTTGTCGTCGAGGGCGTCGCCGTCGAGGGGCTGTCGCTCGGCGCCGCCGACGACGCGAGCGGCGCCCTTGCGGCGCGCTATCTCGGGCAGGTCGCCGGCGCCGTCTATCTGATGCGGCCGGACCAGCACGTCGCCGCGCGCTGGACCTCGTTCGACGAGACGGACGTGCGCGCCGCTCTGCGGCGCGCGACGGGGAGGGCGTGAAATGGCAGGGCTCATCACGACGCCCAACATCGACGGCGCCGACGACTTCTATGCGGAGCTGATCGCGCTGCACGCCGGCAAGAGCCCCGAGGAGAGCGAGGCGATCAACGCCCGCCTCATTCTGCTGCTCTGCAATCATATCGGAGATCGACAGGCGCTTCGCGAAGCCTTCGCGGCCGCCGCGGGAGAGGAAACGGCGTCATGAAAATCGAAAGGAGCTGGCGGGGGTTTGAGCGGCGCCCCCGCCTCAGGCCCGCAGCCGCCTGGCTTCGGGCCGGCGCTGGGCGATGATGGCGCGGTAATAGGCCTCCAGCCGATCGATCATGCGATCGGTCGTGTAGGAGGCCTCATAAGTCCTGCGCGCATTGCGGCCGATCTTCTCGCGCAAGGCGCGGTTCTCGACGAGACGGGCGATGCAATCGGCGAGCCGCCGCGGCTCGTCCATCGGCGCGAGCAGGCCGTTGACGCCGTCCTCGATCAACTCCGCCGCGCCGCCGACGTCATAGGCGACGACCGGCTTGCCGAAGCACATGGCCTCGATGAAGATGAGGCCGAAGGATTCGTATTTGGACGGCGCGACGAAAATGTCCGAGGCCGCATATTGGGCGAGAACCTCCTCGCGCGGCAGGGCGCCGTAGAAACGCGCGCGCGCGAGGATCTCGGGCCGGCTGGAGTTGTCCTCCTCGAAACGGCGCCTGAGCGTCCTGTCGCCGACGAGAATATTGTCCTCGCCGACGATATGGGCGACGAGCGCGGGATGGGCCGAAAGGAGGTCGGGCAGGATCGACAGCAGCGCGTCGGCGCCCTTGCGCTCCTCGAGCCTGCCGACGAACAGCAGGTTCACCCCGCCGCCGGGCGCCGCCGGCGCCCGCGCCTCCCGCGCGAGATCGCTGATCCCGTGCGGCACGATCTCGACCTTCGCGCGGTCGATCCTCAGGCCGTGCGCGGCCTCGATGTCGTCGAGAATGGCGGTCGAATTGGCGAGGATATGGGGGCCCCGGGTTATCAGCTCGCCTTCGCAGGCGATGGCCGGCTCGACGTGTTTTTCGAGATAATCGGGGCGCGACAGCCAGTCCGGCTTGTGAGGAAGCGACAGCTTGTAGGTCGTGTGCAGGCTGACGATGACGGGAACATGCGCCAGACGCAGGCTCGCCATCGGCTCCAGATCGGCGATCGGGCCGGAGATCAGGTCGAACCGGCGATGGCCGTCGATGCGCTCGAATTCGCGGTGCAGCGCCAGCGAATAGGCGGTCAGGCTCGCCGGCGCGGGGGCGAAGGTCTCGGCCTCGGCCTCGGCGATCGGCGCGGGGTCGACGCGATGCACCCAGACGCCGTCCGCGAAGTCGATGGCGGCGCGTCCTTCGAGCGCGCGGGCGATGACCGTCACCTCGTGGCCGCGCGCGGCCAGGCCCGTGGCGACCTCCTTCGTCCATTGCCCGATGCCGCCGTGGCCCTGCGGCGGATATTCGCGCGAGAACAGGCAGACGCGCAGCCGCTTTTCCGCCGAAAGCCGCAGCGGGAACGGCTTGAACGCGTCGCCTTCGGCGGCGGCGAGCAGCGCGGGCGACAGCGTCGCCGGCGCCGACAGGCGAAGGGCGTCGGCGACGCCGTCCTCGACGCCTCGCTCGACCTCCAGGATGAGGCGATCGACGGTCGCGGCGTCGGCGGCGCCGCTCGTCAGGAGATCGCGCTTCCAGGCGCGCTCCTTGGCGGTGTAGTCGGCGAGATAGGCGAGGATCTCGCCGAAACGCTTGCGGCCGAGATTGTGGCGCACGCAGAAATAGGCCTTCGAGCGCAACTGCGGATACATCGTGCGCGGCGCGGCCGAGCGCGTGCGGGTGAGGCCGGCCTCGTATTTGTGATGGATTTCGGCGCCGGGGGCGACCGCGAATTTGAATCCGAGGTCGTGCATGCGCAGATTGACGTCGGTCTCGTCGAGGAACCAGATATATTCCTCGTCGAAGCCGCCGATGGAGACGAGGCTCTCGCGCCGCGCCGAGAAATTTGTGCCGGTGAGGCTGAGGAACGTGTCGTCGTCGAGCGTGAAATCGGCGGCGCTCGCATATTGCCGCGCGTCGCCGAAGCGGTCGCAGACGGTGTAGCGCGCCTGATAGTCGAAGCCGAAGGCGTCGCGGATGAAGCCGCCGACGGTGGCGACGCGCGGGTCGGAGTAGGGCTGGAGCAGCGCCTCCAGCCAATCCGGCTCGGGGATCGCGTCGTCGTCGATGAAGACGACGACGTCTCCGCGCGCATGGGCGAGGCCGATGTTGCGCGAGACCGATATGTTGCTCTGGTCGGTCGTGTAGGCGCGCAGGTTGGCGGCGTGTTTGGCGATCACCTGCGCCGTATGGTCGCTCGAGGGGCCGTTGACGACGATGGTCTCGAAATTCTCGTAGCGGATCTGGTTGAGGCTCGTCAGCGTGCGGTCGAGCGAATCGGCGCGGTTGACCGTCACGATGACGAGGGAGGCGGAGAGCTTCAGCGGCATGTCGGCTTCCGTCCGGCTCAGGCGTGCGCCGTGGCGCGCAACGCAAGCCCCTCGACGGCGGCCGCCAGCAGCCGCAGTTCGTCGCGAAGCCGCGCCGCGTCCTCGACCGGCGGCGGCGAGGCAGGCGGCGCCGGCGATGCGGGCCGCGCCGCCAGCTTCGGCAGCAGCGCCGTCAGCAGCCTGAACTTCAGGGCTTCGTCCGGCTGGCGACGGAAGCGCTCGACCGTCCGGCGCAGGAGCCCCGGGTCGAAATCGGCGTCGCGGTCGAGCAGGCGGAACCAGGCCTGTTCCGCGACGATGTGTCCGACGATGTTGTCGAGCGTCATCGCCGGCAGCTTGAGGACGCCATTCTCGGCGCTGGCGAGACGGGTGACGTCGAGCATGATTTCGTTGACGAGGTCGAGCAGCACCAGTCGCGATTCCTCAGCGTAAAGGTCGATCGTGTATTTGCGGCCGATGTTGTTGATCTGCAGCACGCCGCTCCAGCTATGCGAGACGAGCACCAGCCGTCCCGTCGTGCGGCAAGAGGTCCCCTGCGCTTCGGCGCCGACGAGCGCCGGCGCGGTCGCAAGGCCGTTTCCCGGCAGCATCGGCCGCACGTCCCAGCCGCCGCGCAAGGACAATTCGTCGCCCTTGCGCGCGACGTCGCGCATGTCCGGGCTTATCGGCGCGAAGCGATGGGTGGCGGCGCCGACATGGCCGAATATGATGCATTCCGAGCCGCCTGCGCACGGATTCCTCCCGACAATGCTCATCCGCATCTTTCAGACCCGCCCTTGCCCGACCCGCATCTCACAAGACAGCAACCCGGCCGGACTGCAACGTCTCCGGCCAAGCGTAATGCGTCAGAAGAATTCCAACTGAAATCGAAAATCCGACAGCGCATAGCGCATATCCGGCACGCCTGAAAATATACATGATCCACGAAATCTTGGCGTCTTACAGTAAATGTGCAGAGCCGATTTCGTCGTTCCGTCCGTGAATCAACGATCTATCAGTCTATTGCTAGCATCAACCATATGGGCGAAGGGATGTCAACGATCCAAGTCGCTTGCTTGCGACGCCCGCAAGCCGGCGCCGAGGTCGTCCTAGGCGCCCGGCGACAGGCGTGGTAGGTCGCGCCGCCATACCGGCGCTCCTGCGGCGCCCTCGCTGACGACCGAGGCGAAAATGGCGGCTCATGACAAATTCGAATTCGGCGAGGGGCTGGCGTTCGACGACGTGCTGCTGCGGCCGGGGCACTCCGTCGTGCTGCCGGGGGCGGTCGACATTTCGACGCGGCTGACGCGCGCGATCCGGCTCAATCTGCCGATCGTCTCCTCGGCGATGGACACGGTGACCGAAGGGCGCCTCGCCATCGCGATGGCGCAGGCCGGCGGCATCGGCGTCATCCATCGCAACCTGACCCCGGAGGAGCAGGCCGAGGAGGTGCGCAAGGTCAAGCGCTACGAGAGCGGCGTCGTCGTCGATCCGATCACGATCTTCCCCGACGCCACGCTCGCCGACGCGCTGGCGCTGATGAAGCAGGCCGGCATCTCCGGCGTCCCCGTGGTCGATCGCGGCCCGGACGGCAAGGCGGGGACGCTCGTCGGCATCCTCACCAATCGCGACGTGCGCTTCGCCGACGATCCGCGCCAGCCGGTCAGCGAACTGATGACGCGCAAGGTCGTCACCGTGGGCGAGGGCGTCGGCCAGGACGAGGCGCGGCGGCTCCTGCATCAGCACCGCATCGAGAAGCTCGTCGTGGTGGACGAGGACTTCCGCTGCGTCGGGCTCGTGACCGTCAAGGACATCGAGAAGGCGACCGAGCATCCCAACGCCGCCAAGGACGCGGAGGGGCGGCTGCGCTGCGCGGCGGCCACGACCGTCGGCGACAAGGGCTTCGAGCGCGCCGAGCGGCTCATAGCGGCGGGCGTCGATTGTCTGGTGGTCGACACCGCGCACGGCCATTCCGAGGCGGTGCTCGACCAGGTGCGCCGGCTGAGGCGCGTCACCAACAAGGTCGCCATCATCGCCGGCAACGTCGCCACGCGCGAGGGCGCCGAGGCGCTGATCGAGGCGGGGGCGGACGCCATCAAGGTCGGCATCGGGCCGGGCTCGATCTGCACGACGCGCATCGTCGCCGGCGTCGGCGTGCCGCAGCTGACCGCCGTGCTGGAGGCGGCGGAGGCGGGGGCGAAGGCCGACATTCCCGTCATCGCCGACGGCGGGATCAAATATTCCGGCGATCTCGCCAAGGCGATCGCGGCGGGGGCGGAATGCGCGATGATCGGCTCGCTGCTCGCCGGCGCCGACGAGAGCCCCGGCGAGGTGTTCCTCTACCAGGGCCGCTCCTACAAGAGCTATCGCGGCATGGGCTCGCTCGGCGCGATGGCGCGCGGCTCCGCCGACCGCTATTTCCAGGACGAGGTGCGCGACCAGATGAAGCTGGTGCCGGAGGGCGTCGAGGGCCGCGTGCCCCATCGCGGGCCGGCGGCCGCGATCCTGCATCAGCTCGCCGGCGGCCTGCGCGCGGCGATGGGCTATGTCGGCGCCGCCGACGTCGCCGAATTCCGCGCCAAGGCGAAATTCACGCGGATCAGTTCGGCCGCCTGGCGCGAGAGCCACGTCCACGACGTCGCCATCACCCGGGAAAGCCCGAACTACCCCTCGGGCGGCTGAGGCCTTTCCGCGTCAGGCCCTGCGGGCGTGGGGCTCGTGAACCGCCGCCGCGTCGCGGCGCGACCGCGCCTCGTCGACCCAGTTCTCGAACTTCAGCGCGGCGCCGCCGGGGAACAGGCGCACGACCCGCGCGCGCCGGCTGTCGAGGCGCACGCGCTCGTCGAGCGCAAGCGGCGCCTCGGTCAGGAGCGCCGCGCCGCCCCGGGAGATGTCGGTGACCTCCGCGCTGTGCTGGCGGCCGTCGAGCGTGGAGAGCGAAACCAGGCGATGCTCGGTTTCGCGCGCGGGGGCGCGGCGATCGTAGTCGGCCTCCGACTCCAGGATCATGGCGATGCGCTCCTGGACCCGCTCGCCCTTGAGGGCGGTCGAGCGCGTCTCCAGCGCGAACCAGCCCGGAGCGCGGCGCACGATATGGCCTTCGAGCCGCCCGATCGCCTCGATATAGGCGACCACCCGCGAACCCCAGGGGCCGGCCTGCGGGGCGCGAAGCCTGACGCCGCCGACGGAGACGTCGACGCAGACGCACGGGTGCTCGCTGCCGTCCTCCAGCAAGTAGCGGCCCGGCAGCTGCACGGCGACGCGCTTGAAGCGACGCCGGTCTCCCCGCGTCTCCTGGGCCGCCTCGGAAGGGGCCCCGCTGCCGTCGTGTTCGGTCATAGGCGCGAGACCATCGGATTCCCTGCGGGGGCGACTGGCGCGCGGAAGATCCGCGAACCGGCCCTCACGCGCCTGAGTTTGGCCGTCGAAGTTGAAGATTGTCTTAGCCTGACTTAATCAAACGTTCCGTTCCGGCGGGGCGGATCGGCGCGTCATCGTCCGCGCAGCACGAGCTTGCCGCCCTCGACCGCGAAGCTGCGCAGCCGTTCGAGAAAGCTCATGCCGAGCAGGCTCTGCCGCAGCGTCCCCGGTCGCGCCACCAGGGCGCTGACGCCGCGCACGACGATGTCGCCGACCTCGACGCGGTCGAGGCGGACGGGCGCCGCCGTCGTCGCGCCGTTCGCCGTCGTCACCTCGACCGCGAAATCCCCGGCGGTGAAGGTAAGGCCCGCCGCGCCGGCGTCCTCGGCCGACAGCACGACGGAGGTCGCGCCCGTGTCGAAGACGAAGGAGACCGGCGCGCCGTTGACCTTGGCGGGCACGATGAACTCGCCGCCGAAGCGGCGGCGGATGACCACGGAGCCGCTCGGGCCGACCCGCGCCGTCGGCGACCCGAGCTCGTCCATGACGCGGTCGGCGATCTCGGAGAATTCGAACCGATAGGCGTAGAAGGCGACGAGGACGAGGCCGACGACCGCCCATAGCGCCACGCCCGCCGATGACGCGCGCCGCGCCGACGGGCCCCGCGCGGGCGAGCCCGGCGAGCGTCAGCCAGAGCAGCACGGACGTCCCGACCGCGCCGCGCGCGAAATCGTCGTGGGAGAGGCCGATGAGCGGCCGGTCGGGCGGCGTGAGCCAGAGCGCGACCAGCGCCGCGGTCGAGAAGAAGCGAGCGGCGCGAGCGCCCTCACGCCCGCCCGGGCGCGCGCACCCGCCCGCCGCGCGCGGCGCGCGAGCGCGCCGCCAGCATCCGCGCCGGCAATTCGGCCATCACCGCGAGCCGCTCGGACTCCCCCATCTCCGGCCAAAGCGAGATTTCCTCGACCGTACCGGCCACAGCCCACGCAAAGGCCCGCCAGCGGGTCGACGACGCAGATTTTTACGCAAGGCGACGACGTCATGACGCTTTAATAGGCGTCCCGGCCGCCGATGAGAAGCGCCAACAGCGCCGCGATCTCGGCCAGCGCCGCCGAGGCGCCGCAGACGTCGCCGGTCTGCCCGCCGATCTGGCGGCGCGCCAGCGCGACGAAAGAGGCGCGCCGCGCCCGCCGCGATCGCGCAGGCGAACAGCGCCCGCACGACCTCCAGCGTGAGCAGGCCGAGCGCCGCGGCGAGCGCGGCGAGCGTCGCGGCGGCCGGCAGCATCGACCTCGCGCCGAGCGCGCCGACGCTCGCCCCCGCGCCGTCGCGCGCGCGCCGGCGCAAGCCACGCCAGCGGCGCCAGCGCGGCCGCGCGCGCCGCCGCCGCCCGACAGCACCAGCCCCGCAGCCGCGAAGGCCGCCGAGGGACGCGCCATGACGCCGACGGCCTCGACGCGCAGCAGCAGCGAAAGGATGAGCGCGAGCGCGCCATAGGTCCCGATGCGGCTGTCGCGCATGATGGCGAGCTTGCCCTCGCGGTCGCGCCCGCCGCCGAATCCGTCGGCGACGTCGGCGAGGCCGTCCTCGTGCAGGGCGCCGGTGGCGAGGATCTGCGCCGCGACCGCCAGCGTCGCCGACAGGAGCGTCGGGAAGCCCGAGCGCGCGGCCGGCGATGAGGCCGAGCGCGCCGAGCGCGCCGACGAGCGCGCCGGCGAGCGGCGCGGCCCAGCCGATGCGGCGGAAATCCGGCGGCGCAGAGCTCCGCCCGAGCGGCAGGCGCGTGAAGAAGCGCAGGTTTTCGACGACGTCGCCGACGAGCCGGCCGGGCGCCGGCGCGAAGCCTTGCGTCACGCGGCCCACAGGAAGGTCGCCGCGGCGGCCAGCGCGATGGCGGTCTGCCCGTATTCCAGCAGGCCCCATTGCCAGACGAGCGCGCGCGCCGCGCCGACGTCCTTCGGGGCGAGGGCGATGATCTGGTTGTTGATCGGACCCATCACGTAAAGCGTGTAGGGCCAGCTCGCCACCGAGATCACCGCGCCGATGGCGAAGCGCACGTCGCCGCTCTCGAACCAGGCCGACAGGCCGAAGACGCCGGCCAGCAGCGCCAGCGCCGCCATCAGCGCGACGCCGCGCCGGTCGCTCGGTCCCCATTCCTTGAGCATCGCCTCGTCGTCGAGCGCGAGCCGCGCGGGCTGCTCGACGCCGTTGACGTAAAGGCCGGCGCCGGCCAGCGCGGAGGCGAAAGCGAGGGCGAGGGAACCCGCGGTCATGATGACTCCTCGTGAACAGCGGCGGCTTTGGCCCGCCGGCGCCGGTCAAGTCAAGCGCCGGCGCGCCCCTCGTTCCGTTCAGCCCCAGGGCGCGAATCGCCGCGCCGCCTCGAACGCCGTCCTGCGCGGCCGCCTTGCCCGTCCCTGCGAGGCTCTAGCCCCTCGAAGGCCGCTCGCAAATCCGGCGGGCGAGGCCGGCGTCTCCAGCGTCTCGCCTTCGCCAGACAGCGTCCAGCGCCATGCCGACGCCGCGCTCGGGTCCTGCGCCATCAGCGCGGCGAGCGACAGCGCCACCGCGCCGCGCGGCGCCTCGCCGACGCGCGCCAGCCGATAGGCGTTGTAGAAGCGCTTCAGCGCGCGCGGACGCGGACCGATCAGCGCGCTCGCCGTGTTCAGGAAGCCGACCTCCGCCGCCTCGAGCGGCGTGGCGAGCGCGTCGCCGCTCGTCGGTCGCGCGTTCCGGCGCTTCGGCTGGCGCAAACAGCCGGGCGGCGAGCGTCTTCGCCCGCCGTCGGCGCGCCGACGTCGAAGACCGCTTCGAACAGGCTCTCCGCGATCTCGCGGGGATCCTCGGCAAGCCGCGTCAGGTCGGCGGCGGCGACGACGGCCGCGCCGCGCCCGGCGGCGCGCACGGCGGCCTCCAGAAAACGCCGCGCCTCGGCTGGCGGCAGCGCGTCGACGGCGTCGACCGCGATCAGGATGCGCTGCGGCGCCGGCGAGACGGCGGCGTCCATGGCGCGCCCCAGCTCGTCGAGGAAGGCGCGCGCGGCGCGTTGCGGCGCGCCGGCCGGCGAAAGGAAGGCCGGGCCCGGCGCGCCGATTCGCCGGCGCTCCCCCGCCCGCCCGGCGCGCCATCGCCTCGGCCCGCTGCTCGGCGGCCTCGGCCTCGATCTGCAGCGAGGCGACGCGCCGCTCCAGCCGCGCGGCGGTCGCGTCGAGCTCGCGCCGGCGCTCGGCTCACGTCGATATGGAGCAGCCTGCAGGCCGCGAAACATGAGGCCGGTGAAGCTCGCCGCGCGCCACAGATTGGCGAGCAAGCGCCACGATTCCCGACCGCAAACAGCGCCTTGCCCGCATAGCCGAGCGCATCGTCATGGGCCTGCATCCAGTCCACGGCGGGCGCGAGCGAGGCGCTGAGCGAGAGAGCCGGATTGGCCGACCGAGGGCAGGCGCAGCTCGCTGACGAGAAAGCCAGCGCGAAGGCGAGAACCGCCAGCGCGATGAGCCGCGTCTGGCCGCGATAGGCCCAGGTCGCGCGCAGGAACAGCCCGAGCGCGCGAGCGGCCGCGCAACGCCGCGAGATCGCGCACGAGACTGCGAAAATTGGCGTCCGCGTCGCCCTCGACGAAGCCGAAGCGCCTTCAGTCGCGCCTCGATGGAGGCGCGGCCGGCGCGGATGAAGGCGTCGACGCGCGAGCCCGGCGTTTCGTAGAGCAGCGATTCGGAGAGGCGGGCGCGCCGCGCCTCCGTCTCGTCGCGGGCGCGCCGCTCCTGTTCGAGTCGGTGCGACCATCTCGTCGTGGCGCTCGGCGGCGGCGGCGGCGGCGTCGCGGGGATCGACGGTCGGCATGGGCGGCCTCGTCGGCGAGCGCGGCGTAATTCGCGCCGCCTTCGCTGCGTTCGAGCGCGGCGAAAACGGCCGCGGCGACGGCGCCGGCGGGATCGCCGCAGGCGGCGGCGTCCACCTCGGCGACGACCATCCGGGAAAGAGCGGCGGCCGCGCGGCGCGCGCAAGCGACCTCGACCGCCTCGACAAGCCGGCGCAAGGCGAAGCTCTTGCCGGCGCCGCGGCCGCCGACGAGCGCGAGCGCGAACGGCGTCTCGGCCTCGCTCGAGAGGCAAAGCTCGGCGAGCGGCCGCATCGCCTCGGCGGCGCCCCATAAATCCGGCCCCTCGCGCCGATCCGCCAACAGGATCGACCGGGGGCCGGGCCGCTGCGCCCCCTTCTCCGCCTCGCGCGCCATCACGTTTCCCTCCGCCTGGAGAATCAGGGGCCGCTTTGCGCTTGCGCTCCCGCTCCGTCAAGGCGCTGGCATGTGCGCGGATGGGGCTTTTTCCCGATGGAGTAAGCGTTTCGCGAAACCCCTGCTTAACCTTGTCGCGACAAACAGGGGCATGCGTCGAGCCGCGCTGAGGCGAAACTCGATGGCCTTGCAATCCCTCGCTTACGAGGCGCCCGCCGGCGGCGGCGCCCGCGCCTGTCGCAGACCGCCCCGCCGACGCGCCCCGCCGCCCGCGGTCGCTGCCGCTGTACGCGCGCGCGGCCGAAAATCCTGTTCGCGACCTCGGAAATCGCCGATTTCGTGCAGACCGGGGGCCTGGCCGCCGTTTCCGCCTCGCTGCCGCGCGCGCTGAAACCGGCCTGCGACGTCAGCGCGTCGTCCTGCCGGGCTATCGCAGCGTGCTCGCCAAGGCGCCGCCGCTGACGCTCGTCGAGCCGCTTCCCGGCCTGCGCGGGCCTGCCGCCCTGCACGCTGGCCAGCCTGCACGCTCGCCGACGGGCTCGTCGTCTATGTCGTGCTGTGCGACGAGCTTTATGGGCGCGACGGCGCGCCCTACGCCGACGCGCGCGGACAGGAGCATCGCCGACAACGACGTGCGATTCGCCCGCCTCAGCCTCGCGGTGGCCGAGATCGCCGCGCGCGGCGCTCGGGGGCTGGCGGCCCGACGTCGTCCATCTCAACGACTGGCCGACCGCGCTCGACCGCCGGCTATCTCGCCTGGCGCGGCGATCGAGACGCCGGCGCTGCATGACGATCCACAATCTCGCCCATCAGGGCACTGTTTCCGGCCGGGCGGCGCGAGGCGCTCGGCATCCCCGAGGACGCCTTCGGCATCGAGGGCGTCGAGTTCTTCGGCCAATTGTCCTTCCTGAAGGCCGGCATCGCCTACGCCCGCCACGTGACCACGGTGAGCGAGACCTACGCGGGCGAAATCCTCGCGCCCGAGCACGGCTGCGGCCTCGAGGGGCTGCTCGCCAGGCGCGCCGGCGAGGGCCGGCTCAGCGGCGTCCTCAACGGCCTCGACGCCGATTGGGACCCCCGCGCCGACCGCAACTGCCCCTATGTGTTCGATCCCCAGCGCTGGAAGGGGCGCTACGCCGATTTCGTGCGCGGCATGTTCGGCCTCAGCCTCGCCCGCGCGCCGCTGTTCGCCTTCGTCGCCCGCTTCGTCGCATCAGAAGGGCGTCGACCTCGTGCTCGACGCCGCGGCGCGCATCGTCGAGCAGGGCGGCCAGATCGTCGCCGTCGGCGAGGGCGAGCGCGACGCCGAGCGCGCCTTCCTCGATCTCGCCCGCCGCTTTCCCGACGCCGTCGGCGTGCGCGTCGGCTTCGAGGCGGGAGTGGCGCGGGCGATCTTCGCCGGCGCGGATTTCCTGCTGATGCCGTCGCGCTACGAGCCCTGCGGCCTCAGCCAGATGTATGCGCAAAAATTCGGCGCGCCTGCCGATCGCCCATCGCACCGGGGGCCTGGCGGAGACGATCTTCGACGGCAAGACCGGCCTGCTGTTCGGCCCCGCAAACGGCGAGGCGCTCGACGCCGCCGTGACGCGGGCGCTGGCGCTCTATCAGAATCCGCGCGAATTCTCGGCGATGCGGCGGGCGGCGATGGCGCTGGATTTCGGCTGGCGCCGCTCCGCGCGAGCGTTATGCCGATCTTTATCGCGACGGCTCAGCTTGGGCTGATCGCCCCGCCGCGCCCGCTTTGCGAGCGGCGGTCAACAGCGCTATAGACCCGCCGCTTCCGGCCGCGAAAGCGGCCTCCAGGTTCCGACTTCATGTTGCATGACAACTCCGGGTCCGTTCCCGCCGCGAACGCCCCCGGGCGAGAGGAGCCAGCCGGGCATGGCGGCGGGAACTTCTGGGTGCTGGCGCTGGGCTCCATCGGCGTCGTGTTCGGCGACATCGGCACCAGCCCGCTCTATGCGTTGCAGACGGCGCTGGGGCAGTTCAAGGACAGCGGCGCCAACGAGCTGCAGGTGGTCGGCACGGTGTCGCTCATCGTCTGGGCGCTGCTGATCGTCGTCACCGCCAAATACGTGCTGTTCCTCATGCAGGCCGACAACAAGGGCGAGGGCGGCATCCTCTCGCTCGACGCGCTCGCCCGCACCGCCATCGGCAAGCATACGGCCGCGGTGTTCCTGCTCGGCGTCGCCGGCGCGGCGCTGTTCTCCGGCGACGCCATCATCACCCCGGCGATCTCGGTGCTGTCGGCGCTGGAGGGGCTGAAGCAGGTCAACCCCGGCCTCGCCCCCTATGTGCTGCCGGCGACCGTCGTCATCCTGGTGGCGCTGTTCGTCGCGCAGCGGCGCGGCACGGCGGGGGTGGCGGCGTTCTTCGGGCCGATCATGCTGGTGTTCTTCGCCGTCAACACCGTGCTCGGCCTGATCCAGATCCCGCACGCCTGGATCATCCTCAGCGCGCTGAGCCCGCTGCCCGGGCTGGAATTCCTGTGGGCGCACGGGGCGACCGGCTTCGTGGTGCTGGGCAGCGTGTTCCTGGCGGTGACCGGCGCGGAGGCGCTCTACGCCGACATGGGCCATTTCGGCCGCCGGCCGATCCAGGCCTCCTGGCTGTTCGTCGTGCTGCCGGCGCTGATCTGCAACTATCTCGGCCAGGGCGCGCTGATCCTCAGCGATCCCAAGGCGGTCGAGAACCCGTTCTATCTGCTCGCGCCGGCCTGGGCGCTCGCGCCGCTCGTCGTGCTCTCGACGGCGGCGACCGTCATCGCCAGCCAGGCGGTCATCACCGGCGCCTTTTCGCTCGTCAGCCAGGCGATCCAGCTCGGCCTGCTGCCGCGGCTGGAGATCGTCCACACCTCGGACACGCAGGAAGGGCAGATCTTCATTCCCCGCGTCAACCGGCTGCTGCTGGTCGGCGTGCTGGCGCTGGTGGTGCTGTTCAAATCCTCCGACGCGCTCGCCAACGCCTATGGCATCGCCGTGGCGGGCACGATGGTGACGACGACCTCGCTCGCCTTCTTCGTGGTGTGGAAGCTGTGGCGCTGGCCGCTGTGGAGCGCGCTGGCGCTGATCCTGGCCTTCCTGTCGATCGACGTCGCCTTCTTCATCGCCAATCTCTACAAGGTGCTGGACGGCGGCTATGTGCCGCTGCTGCTCGGCGCGACGAGCTTCGCCGTGATGTGGACCTGGGCGCGCGGCAGCCAGATTCTCATGGAGAAGACGCACCGCGATTCGATCCCGATCGACGGACCTGCTCAAGATGCTCGCGAAGTCGAAGCCGACGCGGGTGCCGGGGACGGCGGTGTTCCTCACCAACGACGTCGGCGTCGGCGCCGTCCTCGTTCATGCACAATCTCAAGCACAACAAGGTCGTGCACGAGCGGGTGATCATGATGTGCGTGCGCAACGAGCCGCGCCCGCGCGTGCCGCCGCGAAAAGCGCTATGAAATTGCACAGCTTTCGCCCGACTTCATCGCCGTGAAGCTGCATTACGGCTACATGGAGCAGCCGCGCATCCCGACGGCGCTGGCGGGCCTGCGCAAGCTCGGGCTGAAGTTCGACATCATGACGACGTCGTTCTTCCTCGGCCGGCGCACGCTGAAGCCGGCGCAGAAATCGGGCATGCCGAAATGGCAGGATCACCTGTTCATCGCGCTCGCCAAGCAGGCGGCGAGCGCGCCGGACTTCTTCCACATCCCGTCCGATCGGGTGGTGGAGCTTGGGGCGCAGATGAAGGTGTGATTCGGTTTTCGCCAGAAGATCGTATTCCGCTCGCGCGAAAATCACAGGTTTCTCACAAGAATTTCGCGCGATTGTTTCCGAGCCTTTCGCTCGGAAACCTTATGCGGCGCGCCTAAGCGCCCGGACGCCTCGGCGGCGCGGCGTCGGCGTCGACGTAGCCGCCGCTGTTTCGCGCCGGCGACCTCGACGCTGGGCGGCGGAGGCGGGGTCGCCGATGCCAAGGACGCGCGAGCGATTGTTCGAATTTGCCGGGCTCGCTGACTTCCTCCACTTCCTCGACTGGGCTTGCGGGCTTGCCATCACCCAGGATCGCCTCGTTCAACTCGCCTACGACTTCTGCCGTCGGCCGGCCGACGGCACAGGTAGGCGGACGTCATCGTCAACCCGACCCATTGGAGCGCTTGGCGCGGCCGACGAGAGCGATGAACGAGGCGCTCAATGCCGGGTTCGGATCGCCGAACAGGAAGGCCTTCCGCCGGTCGGCCTCTGCATCAGCCTATTGCGAACGCAAACGGCGGAGGAAGCGGTGGAGTCGTCGAGAACATGATCGCCTGGCGCCTGCCGCGCGTGGTCGCGCTTTCGATTGACGGCAATGAGGCCGCGGCCGGCCGCACCGGGCCACGTTTCGCCGAAGCGTTTCGCAAAGCTGGATCGGCGGGGCTGAAGCGGACAGTGCATGCGGGCGAGTCGAGCGGGCCCGAGGGCGTGCGGGATGCGATCGAGCTTCTCGGAGCTGATCGGATCGATCATGGCGTGCGCGCCATCGAGGATGAGTCCGTGGTGGCGCTTCTTGCCGCCCGTGGCATTCCGCTTGGAGTCTGTCCGACCTCGAACCTCGTCCTTAAAGTCTACCCGTCGATGGAGGACCATTCGATTAACCGTTTAAAGGTCGATTGAACCTATTTCTCTGGACTATGGCGCGGAAGCGATCGAAACGCTCGGCGACACGACACGAGTGTCGGAATTGATTTAGAACATTCGGCGAGCGGATATAATTAAACTTTGTGAGGAGCGCGACGAGGAATTCAATCCACCGGTGTCGCCGCTGCATGCGATCAGCCGACGATTTCGGAAAGATGGATGGCTCGGCTCCGCACGCCATGTCGAGCGCACGTGAAGCCCAATGCTCCGACAAGAACGGCGCTCACGCCCCTTTATTCGTGAAAACCAAAGCCTCCGCGACATGGCGGATGCGCGCTTGGCGGCGCGGCGGCGAGGGCGCGGATGAGCGCGTCCAGATCTCCCGCCTCGCCGCCCAGCGACGCCAAAGCCTGCCGGAGCGCGTCGCGCCGCCATAATGTGGCGGCCGGGTTCGGCGCGTTGCGCGAAGCGGGCGAGGAAATCGGCGCCGTCGAAAGTCCGGTCCGCGAAGGAGGCCGGCCGCCGGCGGCCGCCAGCATCGTGGGCGCGTAATGACAGGCCGGCCCTCCGCGTCGCACGGGGCGGCTGTCGCAGAAGGCGAGCGCCACGCGCGGATCGGCGCGCATCGGGGCCGAGAGCGTCGCCAGCAAGCGTCGGATCGGCGAGGCCGTCGCCCTCGACGATCCACAGGAAATCGCCTTCCGCCGTCTCCGCCGCTGCGGCTCCAGGCCGAGCCGGGCGCGGCGTCGAGCACGAGCGTCACGTCGCGCCCGGCGCTCGCCGCCGCCGCCTCGACGGCCGTCGAGCGAGGCCTGCGACCCGGTCTCGTCGATGACGACGATCTCCAGGACGGGATGGGTCTGCGCGAACAGCGAACGCTAGCCGCGCCTGAAGCCAGCAAAGTCGCCTCGCCGCGATGGACGAGGAACGACCGAGATCGTTCCCGGCCAGAGCCTCGCGCACAGCGCGCGGGCGAGGCGGTCGCGCGCCTCGGCGTCCGGCGCTTCGGCAAACAGGAGTTTGCCGGCTCCGCGAGCGCCTTGCGCCGAGCGCCTCCGCGCCGCCGGATCGGCGAAGACGACAGCCTCGGCGCGCGCAGCGCCCCCGTCGCCGGCCGCCGCCCTCGGGCAGCCACGCCATCGCGCACGCCGGCTTCGGCGAGCGCCAGAACGTCGCCGCGCCTGCGCGACGAGCGCGGCGGACGGCGCCCGCCGCCACGGCGCGCGCGGCGTCCTCGAAAAGCTCGAAGCGGCAGCCGAACCTTGCGGCGAAATCGCGCGCCATCTCGGCGGGCCGTCGCCGAGCGCCGCCAGCAGCGCCTTCGGCGGGCCGCGCCCGAAGACCGCGCGCGCGGTGGCGTTGAGATAGGCCGAGCCGTAATGGACGTCGGGCTCCAGATAGGCGCCCTCGCTCCATTCGTTCCAGGCGTTGACGCAGACGATGCGCGCGCGCCGAAGAACGGCCGCGCCCTTGCGATCAGCGCGGCGAGCCAGCGCTCGTATTTGCCGGGGCGTCGCGCCGACCAGCGTCAGGCCCTTGCCCTGCCGGCGCGCGTCGTTGTCCCAGGAGGGAACGGCGGTCTTGAGGAGCGGGAACTCCGGCGCGGGCTCGGCGAGCGAGGCCGCGACGAGGTCGTCGTAGGCGAAGACGTCGGCCTCGAAATCCTCGTCGATAGATCTCAAGACGGTCGTAGATCTGCGGCAGGCCCCGGGTCAGCTTGTGCGGGGGAAATTCGACCGCGCCGTCGAAGCCGAGCGGGCGCGGATCGAGGTCGTCGAAGGTCTGCGCCATCACGAAGATCGGGCTCTCGCCGAATGCGCTCGGCGAACAGGCGCCGCCAGCGCGCGAGCGTCGGCGGCCGCATCGGGGATGAGGCTGGCGCGATAGATCATCAGCAGCGGCCGGCCGTCGAGCCTGACATAGCGGGGATCGCGGAAATGGCGGGCGAAGTCGGCGGCGCGCCGCGCCTCGTCGAGCCGCGTCGTAGCTCTGGGCGATCAGCACCTCGTCCTCGGCGCCGTCCCAGCGCCGCGTCCAGTTCTCGTTGGCCCACATCAGGCAGAAGCCGATGTCGATGTCGGGCGAAGCGAGGAACATCTCCAGCGGCTTCTCCAGCAGCCGCCGGCCGTCGAAATCGTAATAGTAGAACACGAAGCCGCCGATGCCCGCCGCCTTCGCCAGCGCCGCCTGGGCGCGCAGGGTTTGCGGGTCCGTCAGAGGTCGTAGAAGCCGAGCGCGCCCGGGATGCGCGGCTGATAATGGCCCTCGAAGCGCGGCGCGCCGCGCGCGAGCTGCGTCCATTCCGTGAAGCCCTCGCCCCACCAGGCGTCGTTTTCGGGATGCGGTGGAACTGGGTGAGATGGAAGGCGAGCATCAGCGCGCCCGGCTCGCCGGCGAAGCGGCGGGGCGGGCGCTCGAAACGCAGGCCCCGGCGCGCCCAGCGTCCTGACCGCCTCGTAGGGGCCGGGCAGCGGCGGCCGCGGCGCGGCGGCGCGGTTGGCGCGCACGTGGGCGATCGGATTGGCGGCGCGGTCGTGGGCGAGATGGCGATTGGCGTAGAGCCTCGGGTTGAAGCCGGCCGACGGCTTGCGGAACTCGCGATAGCCGAAATGCATGTAGTGCAGGAACGGGTCCATCCGCGCCGCGGCGACGTCGGGATAGGTTTTCAGGTAATATTCGGCGTCGAATTCGGGGATCGGGCTGAACGGCCCGAAACGGCGCGCGAGATAATGGGCGAGCGGCCGCTCGGCCCCGTAGGTCCGCCGATACCAGGCGACGTCGAACAGAGGCGAGGGATCGCGGTCCCGCGGGCTCGCCGACCACGGCGTAATGCAGCAGCGGGCATGAGCCGGCCGCTTCCGGATTCCGCGCGAGATACCAGCGCGGGATCGAACACGGGATTGGGCCGCAGGCAGCGCGCCCTCGCGGAAATAATGGGCGAAGGCGTCGTCCTGCGGCCCGAGTTGCGCCTCGCCGCGATAGAAGGCGGCGTCGAACAGGCTCGGCTCCAGCAGACGGCGGGCGGCGGCGAGGTCGAGCGCTCTCAGATCGCGCGCGTCCATCTCAGGCTCCGCGCGGAAGGGCCGCGCTCAGGCCCGTCGCGCCTGCGCCTCGCGCGCGGCCTTCGCCTTTTCGATCCATTCCGCGCCCGCCTGCTCGTCCGCCTCGACGCCGATGCCCTTGAGCAGCATCACGCCCCAATTGTGCATGCCGTCGACGTGGCCGCCCTCGGCGGCCAGGCGATACATTTCCGCGCCGCGCGCGACGTCGAGCTCGACGCCCTCGCCGGTGCAATACATCACGCCGAGATCGAACTGCGCGACCGTAAGGCCCGATTCGGCGGCGCGGGAGAACCAGGCGGCGGCCTCGGCCGGGTTCTTGCGCCACCACCCGGCCGTGGCGGTGCATGACGCCGAGGATATATTGCGCCTCCGCCTGCCCCGCCTCGGCGGCGATCGCGTACCAGCGCACCGCGTCCTCCGGCCGCGCCGCGACGTCGTAGCGGCCGGCGTAGAGATGGCCGAGCTGCATGGCGGCGACCGAAAGGCCCGAGGTCGCCGCCTCCTGCAACAGCGTCTCGGCCTTGCGCACGTCGCGCGTGGTCTTGTCGCCGAGCAGGAAGACGGTGGCGAGCAGCGCCTTGGCCTCGGGGTCGCCCTTGGCGGCGGCGCGATCCAGCCATTGGCGCGCCTCGCGCCGGGATCGCGCTCGCCGCCTTCGCCGGACGAGCAGCATGCGCGCGAGCCGCACCTGGGCGAGCGGCAGCTCCTGCTCGGCCGCCTTCTCGTACCAGGCGCGCGCCTGCTGCGCGATCCTGCTGGACGCCGGAGCCGGAGGACATAGAAGGCGGCGATATTGACCGCCGCGATGACATGGCCGCCCTCGGCGGCCTTGAGGAAATAGCGCGCCGCGTCGGCAAGGCTCTGGAAGCTGCCGTCGCCGGTGGCGGCGAAGCGGCCGGCGATGAACTGCGGCATGCATGTCGCCGGCTGTCGGCGGCCTTGCGATACCAGACCTCGGCCTCGCGCAGGTTGGGCTCGCGGCCGTCGCCGCGGCTGTAGAATTCCCCGAGCGCCATCATCGCCGCCGATGTGCCCGGCCTTGCCGGCGGCGCGCAGCAGCGTCTCCGCGCGGTCGAGATCGCGCGAGGCGCCTTCGCCGGTCATGCAGGATCATGCCGGCGCGATATTGCGCAATCGGTTCGCCGGCCTCGGCGGCCTCGAAAAACAGCTTGGACGCGCGCACGCGATCCATCGGGCGGCCGAGACCGTCGTAGAGGATCGTCGCCAGCGCCGTCTTGGCGCGGATGTGGCCTTTCTCGGCGGCGCGCTCGTAATGGTCGGCGGCGCGCGCCTGGTCGACCTCGACGCCGATGGCCGCGAAAATAAAGGTCGCCGAGGCCGAAATCGCCGCTCGCGCGGCCGGCGGCCGCCGCCTTTTCCAGCAGCGCCTTGACGCGCGCGATAGTCGCGCGCGCCGCCGCGCGCTCCCAGATAGATCAGGGCGAGCAGCTCGGCGCGCCTCGACATCTCGCCGGCGGCGACGACCTCCTCGAACAGGTCGCGCGCCCTTGGCCACGTCCGCCTCGACCTTGTCGCCGTGGGGGTAGATGAGGGCGGCGAGCGAGGCCGTCGCCGGCGAATTCCGGCTCGCGGCGCAACTGTCGAAAGCGCGTGGCGTCGTAATCGGAGGCGCCGGAGAGAAGAAGCTTGGCGAGCTCCAGCTTCGCCTGGATGTGGCCGCGCTGCGAGGCGAGGCCGTACCAATGCACGGCCTCGGCGAAGTTGACGAATACGCCCTTGCCGTTTCGATAGAGCCGGCCGATGCGAAACTCCGCCTCGCCGTCGCCGTCGCGCGCGCTCGGGCGGCCTTTCGCCAGAGCTTGAGCGCGTCGACGTAGCGTTCGGCGTCGAAGGCGACGTCTCGCCGCCTTGAGCGCGCCGTGCAAGCGCCTCCGCGCCCCGCACGCGAAAGCCGGACGGGAGCCAGTCGGCCGCCATGCGAGGTCAGGGCTCCCGCATGGATTCGCCGACGTTGCGCATGAGGCCGCCGACGACGTAATCCCAGATCGAGCGCGAGCCCACCTTGATGTCGGCCGTAAGCGTCATGCCCGGCAGCAGACGGGTCGTGGCCGGGACGTTGACGAGCTTGTTGCGGTCGATCGTGACCTCGACATTGTAATAGGCCGGGACGGGCTGGCCGTTCAAAGTCGTATAGGAATTGTCCCCGACCCACTTCACCGCGCCTTCGAGCGTGCCGAATTCGGTCGAGCGGAAGGCGTCGACCTTCAGGGTCACCGGATCGCCGGCGCGAATGAAGCCGATCTGATCGGCGTTCACCTGCACGCGCGCATCGAGCGGGATTGCGCACCGGCATCAGGCGAGATGACGGTCGTGCCCTGCTGGACGACCGAGCCGACCGACATGTTGGGCGCCACCGACAGGACGGTGCAATCCTCCGGCGCCGTCCAGCGCACGAGCTCCTGATGCTTGAGCGCCGCGTCGAGCTGCGGCAGCGCGGCTTCGAGCGTTGTTTCTCGCCGTCATAAGGTCCTGCGAGACGCGGTCGCCTTGAACTGCTCCAGATAGGCTTTCTGGTCGGCCGTCGTCGAGGCCAGCGTATGCTCGGCCTCGATGCGGCTGTTGCGCGAAAAATCCGCCAGGCGCTGCGTTTCGATCTTCGCCTGCGTCGCCGTCAGCAGGTTCAGCATCGAGCCGGTGCCGTGCTGCTCCAGCGTAATGCGCATCTTTTCGATTTCCGCATTGGCCTCGGCTTCTTTGTTGTAGCGCGCCTCGTCGACCTTGAATTTGTCGATCGTCGTTTGCAGGGTGGCGATCTTCTGGTCGTAGCTGTTCATGGTCGCTTTGTATTGCGCCATCTGCTGCCGGTAATATTCGAGGTTCTCGCGCTGGAAGCGCGCGATCTGATCGTTCGCCGGCGCGGGATAGCTGAGCGGCGTTAGCGCGATCAGCGCGTTGTCGCGCGCGATCTGGGCGTGCAGGCCGTCGATCTGGGCGCGCAACTGGTTGACCTGCGCGGCCACGAAGGTCGCATCGAGGGTCGCCAGCACCTGTCCCTTGCCGACCCGCTGGCCCTCCTTCACATCGAGGCTGCGAATGACCGAGGGATCGAGGGACTGGAAGACGATGGGGGGCTGATCGGTCACGAGCGCGCCCGAGGAGCTGCTGACCACGCGATCGATGTGCGACACATACATGAAGGCGACGCCGAGCAGGATGAACCGCCAGCATCACGTGGATCGTCATGCCGGCCGCGCGCGGATAGGGCTGCTCGCGCCGCGCCGCGACTTCCGACTGATATTCGCGCACGACCGCAAGCGAAACCGCGCGGCGGTCGTCTCCCCGGCGTGCGAGAGCCTTACGAAACACGGCTCGGCCCCCGCACCACGGCGCGCGCCTCCGTCTCCTTCGCCAAATGACGGTTCTGCTGCAACCACAGGCCGCGATAGATCTCGCAACGCTCCAGCAGCTCCTCGTGAGTGCCGATGTCCTCGAACTTGCCGCGCTCGAGCACGAGAATGGCGTCGGACTTCACCAGCGACGACAGGCGGTGCGAAATGACGATGACGGTGCGCCCCTGGGCGATGCGGCGGATGTTCTCGTTGACGATCGCCTCGCTGTCGGGATCGAGCGCGCTCGTCGCCTCGTCGAGGATGAGGATGCGCGGATCGACGATCAGCGCGCGGGCGATGGCGAGGCGCTGGCGCTGGCCGCCGGAGAGGTTGGGCGAGCCTTCGTAGATGTAGGTCTCATAGCCGCGCGGCAGGCGGTCGATGAATTCCTCGGCGCCCGCCAGCCGCGCCGCGCGCACCACTTCCTCGAAGGTCGCGTGCGGCTTGGCGGCCGTGATGTTCTCGCGAATCGTGCCGGAGAACAGGAAATTCTCCTGCAGCACCACGCCGAGATTTCGCCGCAAGTGCGCGACGTCGTATTCGCGCACGTCGACGCCGTCGATCTTGATGAGCCCCTCGTAATCCGAGTGCAGGCGCTGCAGCAGGCGCGTGACGGTGGTCTTGCCGGAGCCGGAGCGGCCGACCACGCCGAGGGTCCAGCCGACGGGAACCTCGAAGGAGACGCCGTCGAGGGCGTAAGCGAGCGCGCCGTTGTATTTGAAGCGCACGCGCGAGAACTCGACATGTCCCTGGAGCGGAGTGCGAACGCCATGTCCGCCGCGGCCCTCCTCCAGCGGCTGCCCCATGAGCCTCGCCACGAGCGCCACGGCGGCGCGCGCCTCGTCGTACTGGTTGATGAGCTGCGCGATCTGCAGCAGCGGCCCCTGCACGCGATTGATGAGGATCATGAAGGCGAAGAGATCGCCGACGCCGACGGGATTGTTGGTGGTCATCGCCTGGTAGACGCCGACCGCCAGCGCGCCCGACATCGAAATCTGCGACAACGGCCTGATCCCGGCCTGGATCACCGCCGCTATATGGCCGGAATGAAACAGGGCGTCATTGACGCGCACGGTGAGCACGTCCCACATGGCGCGCTGGCGCGTCTCCAGGGCCAGCGACTTGACCGTGCGGATGCCGGCGAGGTTCTGATACAGGAACGTGCCCCTCGCCACTTCCGCGGCGATGACCGCGCCCGTCGCGCGACGCACGGACGGCAGCATCATGATGAGGAACAGCACCATCAGACCGGATATGCCGAGCACGATGAAGGTGAGCAGCGGGCTGAAGGCCATCATCACCGGCAGCATGATGAGCAAGGTCATGGAATCGAGCGCCGTCCCGAAGCCCTGCTCGTTGATGAAGCGCCGGATCTTGTCGGCCTCGCGAATGTCATGGGCGATGGCGCCGACGGGATGACGCTCGAAAAAGTCGATCTGGATGTCGAGCAGCCGGTCGAAAATATATTCCGACATACGCGAATCGACGCGCGCCGTGACGACCTGAAGGAGATAGTGGCGCAGATAGAGCAGCACCGCTTCGAGCACGAAGAGCAGGGATACGCCGACGCAAAGGACGGTGAAGGTGTTGAAGGCGCGGTACTCCAGCACCTGGCCGGTGATTATGCGCCAGAACACCATCGGCGTGAGGGCGAGGAAGGCTGAGGGCGAAGGCGCCGAGCACCAGGTCCCTCAGCAGGCGCTTCTCGCGAAAGAACAGCGCCATCACCAGGCCCCAGCCGAAGGGCTTCTCTTCGTCGAGCAGCTTGTAGTCGCGCCGGACGAGGACCAGCTCGCCCGTCCAGATCTCCTCCAGGCGCACCTGGTCGATGATGACAACGCGACCCTTCCTCGGCGTCGGGGTCGCGCAGCTTCACATGCGGAACGGCGCCGTTCGTCTCGACATCGGCCAGGATCATCGCCTCGCCGCTCTTCAATTTGACGATGGCGGGAAGCGCCTTCTTCAAATGTTTGAGATCGTCGAAGCCGAGCTCGATGACCCTCGCCTTCAGGCCCGCTTGCCGGGCGCAGGTCAGAAGCTCCTTGACCGTGACGCTCTCGCTGGAGAGCAGGTTGTCCTTGATGAGTTGCGGGACGGTCAGGTTGAGACCGTGCGAACGGCCGACGATCGCAAGGCAGCGCAACCACGACGGCGAAGCGTCGCGGGCCCCCTCGGCCTGTCCGGCCAACCTTAACGCCTTCATCTTCGACTTCGCCTCCAATTCGGCGCACCCGCAAAAGAGGTCAATGTCGCCGCCGCCGTTCCTACGCTACGCGCCGACCGCGGCGGCACGATGGCTTACCGCTTCCGCGCCGCCTTCCGCAACGTCTATGCCGAGAACCTCCAGCGTGCGCCGCACGCAGGCGCCGACGTCGAAATTCTCCACCGCGGTCTCGCGGGCGCCGCGCGACAGGCGCGCCCGGCGCGGCGCGTCGGCCAGAAGGCCGCAAATCTCGCCGGCGAGCGCCCGATGGTCGTGGAACGGCGTCAGGACGCCGTTCTCGCCGTTCTCGATGACGTCGCGCACCGGCGCGGTGTCGGAGGCGACGATGGCGCAGCCCGCCGAAAGCGCCTCGATGCACGACCAGGACAGCACGAAGGGATAGGTCAGATAGACATGGACCGTGGAAACCTGCATCAGCCTGCGCAGGTCGCGCGTGGGGCAGGCGCTCCAGAAAGTGCAGGCGCGACAGGTCCAGTTGCGGCAAGGCCTCGCGCAGGCAGTAGTGCTTCCACTCTCCGCCGTCGGGCGGGGGGTTGCCGTAGGACGCTTCTTCCGCGCCGACGACCACGATGTGCGCGTTCGGCCGCGCCCGCAGGATTTCGGGCACGGCGCGCATGAAGATGTGGAAGCCGCGCATCGGCTCCAGGCCGCGCGCGAAATAGGTGACGACCTCGTCCCTGCGGTCGAGCCGCAGCCCGCCGGGAAGCTCGATCTTGGCGGTCGGGTTCGGCGCGATCCAGGCGGTGTCGACGCCTTCGTGCGCGACATGGATCTTGGACTGGAACTCGCGCGGGAAGGTCGATTTCTGCCAGGGGGTCGGCGAGACGCCGAGATCGCATTCCGCCAGCGCGATCAGCGAACTGGCGTTCTTGGCGTTCAGCCCGACCAGCCCGTCGACGCCGAACTGCCCCGTCTCCGGGTCGAAGCCGACGTCCTGTCCTTCCGGGCGATAGTAGAATTCGCAATAGATCGCCATCCGCGCTCCCGGAAACACCGAGCGCAGGGGCATCGTCTCGCCCCAGCCGCAATGGGCGACAATCAGGTCGGGCTCGAAACCGTCCGCCTTCAACTTCAGCGCCTTGAACATGACCTGCTCGGCGCGCCGGCATTCCCATTCGAACCGCCGCGCGAACGTGTGAACCGAGGCCTGCGCGCTCGGCGTAGCATAGCGCCTGAGATCGACGCCTTCGATCTCGGCGGCGGTCTCCGCGCCGATCGCCGCCATGCGCCCGCCCCCGCGCCGACGGAGCATCGCCGCGACATGTCTGAACTGCCCGGGGAAATTGTTGTGGACGAACAGGACGTTCATGGGGCGCTTCGGCGAACGCGCATGGCAGGCTCCCGCGGCTGGTGAACTACGCCCCTTTTGGGGCGGCCTGGGGCCGCAGAAGCGGCGATCTCGGCGAAGTCTCTAAATGAAATGACGCGAGAATCCATGGATTCTCGCGTCGCAGGGTTAACTCGCCGGATTCGATCAGACAGGCGTCACGCCGCCGTCGGCGAAGTGGATGGTGATGTTGGAGTTGACGTCGTTGACGGTGATGACCTGACCATCGCTGAACGTCAGGGTGTGCAACCCGCCGACCGCCGTGCTCGAATTGCTGATCAGATCGGTCGAGTTTTGATCCGACACAATCCTCATGGAGCCCGTGCCGCCGAGGATCGAGTCGTCGCCCTTCGTGCCAAGCACCACCGTGTCAAACCCGGCTCCGCCCTGGACCGTCACATTGACGCCGCTGACGTCCACCATGCGGGTATCGCCGGTGGTGCCCATCATCGTAACGTCGCTCGGGCCGGCTGCGATCAGCGTGTCATTTCCCGTTCCGCCATGCGCCGTGCTTCTTCCCGATCCGCCGACCAGCGTATCGTTGCCGTTCTCGGCGATGAGACGGCTCCCGCCGTTGGTGCCGACGAGACTGTCATTGCCGCCGGCGCCTATCAGCGTATCGCCGCCCTGGCCGGAGGCGAGCAACTGCGCCGAGCCGCCTTGGCCTACGAGGCGGGAATGGCCGCCGCCGACCAGTGTGTCCTGGCCGTTGCCGCTCAGCAGCGTGTTGAGGCCAGAACCGCCGACGAGGCTGTTATTGCCGTGGGTCACGAAGAGGCGGTCGGCGCCGCTGCCGCCGATAAGCGTGTCCTGCGAGCCGGCGGTTTTGCCACCCTGCAGCAGGTTGGCGCCCGTGCCAGCCACCAGCGAGCTTTGCCCGCCGCCGATCAGCGTGTCATTGCCCGAGCCGCCGTAGAGCGTGTTGAGCCCGGCGCCCGCGACGAGCCTGTTGTCGCCCACCGAGACCTTCAGCACGTCGGCGCCCACGCCTCCGATCAGCGTGTCGTGCGAGCCGGCGACCGTGCCGCCGATCAGGGTCTGGTTGCCCGAGCCCGCGACGAGGCGCGATTGGCCGCCGCCGATCAGCGTGTCGGCGCCAGACCCGCCAAAAAGCGTGTTCCAACCCGAGCCCGCCATCAGCATATTGGCGCCGGACGTCGCCCTGAGAGCTTCGAATCCCTGGCCGCCGATCAGCGTGTCGTCGCCGGGGCCCAGATCGTTGACCGTGTTGGCCTGGTCGCCCGCCGCGATGATGACGCCGCCGGAGGTCGTGAAATTGAACGTCGCCGCGGGAGTCGAGGCGCCGACCGTCGGGGTCGGGAACGAGGAGCCCGTGATGCTCGTCGAGGTCGAGATCGTGAGCAGCTCGAGCTTTGTGGTGGAGGCGATCGTGTCGTCCGTCACCGACGGGACGACGTCGGGCGCGCCCAAGGTCCCCTCGACATGGCTGAGGAAGGTCGGGTCGTAAGGGAAGTTGCCGCTGCTGATAAGCGCCTGAAGGATCTGGTTTTCGGTGGGCTGCGTGACCGTGCTCGCTAATAGCGTGAGCAGGTCCGCTGCGTTGAGTTGATAAGTCGCCATTTTCGTTGATCCCCAAAACAGTTTCGATTCGTGGTGAGCCCTCGACGCGGCTTAACGCGCCGCCGAAGCCCGGAAGACGCGCACACGCGGCTCCCTCTCTCGCGCTTGCGCATCCGGAACCGATGCGGTCCGGCCGGCGCCCAACTCCTGAGCAGCTTGCAGTCCAAACTTCACGCCTACCAGCGGATCAACTCCCGACCCGCTGACGAACTCGACCTGGCGTCCGCGCTGCGAAGAAACCAGCGCGCCGAGGAACAGAGCCTCCGCGGCGATCTCCAAGCCCACGGCCTCGGGCCTCAGGCGCATGCGCAGCCCGACCAGCGCAAGTCCATGGCCGCGCGTGCCGGCGTATTGCCCGACGCCGACCCATTCCGACCAGCGCGGCGGACGGCTGCCGACGAGAACCTGCAACTCCACCGGCGCCTGGCCGGAGTCTGCGACCATCTGCAAGCCTTCCACGGCCGCCGGCGAATCAGGGCCTCCGGCCCACGCATTCTGCGCGAAAGGCGTGTCGCCGCGATTGGCGAGATGAGCGAGAAAAGACAGGGAGACCGGAGCGGGCGCCGCCGCGGGCGGGGTCTCGACAGGCGCGCCCTGCGCCTCCTCGGCCAGAACGATCGGTTCGAGCCTGAAAGTGGCGTCCAGCGAACCGTCAGCCGAACCGCGGCGCAAGCCCACCACGACGTCGGAGGCCCGATCCGCGCGCAAAACCAGGCAATCGCCCGGCCGCTGAAGCATGCCTCGCTCGCGACCCGGCATATCCAGGACCACAACGCCTGTGTCCGGAGGGATGATACGCGCCACCGCCGGCGCGCCGCCGCCCTGGAAGCTTACGTATCGGAAAATATGAAGGCCGCGGGCGACGGACAGCGTCGAGCCCCGGTCATATCTGTCCCCCGTCTCAGCCACGCCTGACTCCCGCACCCACGCCATGGCGACCCCTTGACCTAACGCAACGTTAACATCCAACTGCCGAAGATTGCAACCCGGAAAGTTGTGCGCCCGAGCTTTTTTTGCGTTGCTTCCGGCCTCGTTGCAGTGCAGCGATATCCGGCGCGCAAGTTCGCGGCGCGCATTTTCCACATCCGCAAAAGAGCATGGATGCCCGGCGGCCGCCCTTTACCAAGGCCCGCGTCATGTCCTAATGACGGGCGAAAGCGGCGCCGCAGCGAAACCCATGCCCAAAACCCCCGCCCGCCCTCTGACAGCGGACGCCGACAGGCGGTCTCGCCATTTACAAAGCAAATCCGGCGCCGGTCCCTTCTGGGACGTCGACGCGCTCGGCCGTCGCGCCAGCGAGCGCCTCGCGCAGGGCGATTTCGCCATGGCTTTCGCATTGGCCGACCGCCGCTGCCGGCTGATCGTGCCCGCCGCGCGCGACCTGTTCCTGCGCGCCCAGACGCATAAGGCGGCCGGGCGGCTGGAGGCGGCGCAGCGCGATCTCGGCGCGGCGCTGGCGCTCGATCCCACTGATATCCTTCTCGATCGCGCCGCGCTCTCCTGGGGGGACGAGGCGAGCCGAATCGAGGCGGCGGAGCGAATCGCCGGCCGCGAAAGCTCGTCCTGGCCGCTGCGTCGCAAGGCGGTGGCGGCGCTCTTTGAATCGGGGGCGCGAATCGCGCATGGGTTGCGGCGCAGCCGGCAGGGCGTGACAGGCTGGATCGCCTGGACGAGCGACGGGCCATTGCAGATTGAAATGATCGGCGCCGACGAAACCCCGAGCTTCAGCGTCGATCCGGACCCCGATCACCCGCTTGCGACGGCCGAAATCCTCGCCGCCGAGGTGGCGATCGAGGCCCCCGGCGCCGGCCGGCTCGCCCTGACGCTGAGGGCCGGCGCGGGCGCCGTCGAGCGCGTCGAGCCCGCCTTGGAGGTCCCCCCGGGCCCGCGCGAGCCCCCGCCGCGCTCGACGCGCGAGCCGGCCGATTCGCCGCCCTTCGTCACCATCGTCGTGCCGGTCTACGAGGATTACGCGGCGACGCGCGCCTGTCTCGAATCACTTGAGGCCGCGCGGCCGGGGTTCGACCACAGGATTCTGGTCGTCGACGACGCCTCGCCCAACGCCGGGCTCAGCGCCTATCTCGACGCGGCGGCGGCCGGCGGCGCGTTCGAGCTCATCCGCAACGAGACCAATCTCGGCTTCGCCGCCTCCGTCAACAAGGCTTTGGCGCTGCGGGAGCACGGCGACGCGCTGCTTCTGAACGCCGACGCGCTGCTTCCGCCCGGCGCCGTCGACCGGCTCAGCGTCTTGAGCCGCTCGCACCCCGGCGTCGGCGCGGTGACGCCGTTCTCCAATAATGGCGAGCTGACGAGCTATCCCCTGCGCAACGAGGCCAATCCGATGCCCTCGGCCGCCGAGATCGCCGCGCTCGACAGGCTGGCGCGCGAAGTCAACGGCGACGCGCTCGTCGACATCCCGAACGGGATCGGCTTCTGTCTTTATATAACAGAGGCCTGCATCGACGCGGTCGGCGCCCTGCCGGAGCTTTACGCGCAGGGCTATTACGAGGACGTCGAGTTCTGTCTGGCCGCGCGCGAGCGCGGCTTCCGCAACGTCGCGGCGCCGGGGATCTTCGTCGGCCACGCCGGTTCGAAGTCGTTCGCCGCGCGCAAGCGCGCGCTGGTGGCGCGCAATTTTCAGCTGATCGAGGCCCGCTTTCCCGGGCTCAGGCTGGAGACGGCCGCCTTCGTGGCGCTCGATCCGCTGGAGCCCTACCGCGCCGCGCTCGACGCGGCGCTGCCCCCTTCGGGCCCGGCGATCCTCGTCGCCTGCGGACCCGGGGCCGCCGCGGCGCTCGGTCGGCGGCGAGCGCAGAGGCTGAAGCGGGAAAACCCCGACACGGCGGTCATCGTGCTGGCCGCCGACGCGCGCGGGCGCGTGGCGCTTTCGGCCGTCGGCGGCGGCGCGCCGCAATCGCTGAGCTTCGATTTCGAGGGCGGCGGCGCGGACGCCTTCGCCGCCTATCTCGGCCGTCTCAACCTCAGCCGGGTTGAATGGCTCGACCCCGCCTCGCTGCCCGACCCAGTGCTGTCGGCGCTGATCGGCGCGAGCGTCGAGGTCGATCTCCTGTGCGGCCACCTGAGCTGGTTCTCCATGCCGGCGCCGCCGCCGCAGGGCCCCTGCGCGACCCCCGGAGACCCGCAGCCCTGCGAGACCTGCCGGGGCCTTGCGGTCTCGTCCCAGGACGACGACCGGCGCCTTCGTTTGCGCCGCGCCAAGCTCGGACAGGCGCTGGAGCGCGCTCAGGCCGTCTTGCCCCTCGACCGGATGGCGGCGAGCTTCGCCGGGCGCGTTTTCAAGTCGCGTCTCGCGCCGGTCGAGGCCGCGCCGCGCGCGGCGCCTGGGCCGGTCGGCCGAATCGCCCGGCTCGGCGCGCTCTATCCGAATCGCGCGCCGGCCGTCGACCGGCTGCTGCTGCGGCTCGGCCGGCGGCTCGCCGGCGGCGAGGGCGAACTCGTCGTGTTCGGCGCCGCCGTGGACGACGAATCGCTGATGGCGACGGGCTCGATCTTCGTCGCCGGGCCGGCGCCGGCCGAGGATTACGCCGAGATCGCGCGCGATTACGGCGTCGAGGCGCTGCTTGCGCCCGACCGCGGCGGCGGCTACGGCGACCTCGAAGCGACGGCGGCGGCGCTCGGCCTGCCGATGGCCTATTTCGACTGGTCCTTCGGCGCCTTCCCCGTCGAATGGGGCGATCTTTCGCTCGACCCCAGGATTTGCGATGACAAGGCGGCGGCGCTGATCGTCGCCTGGATGAACGGGGAGTCTCCGAAGCACAGCATGAATGTCGCGCCGCTGTTGACGCCGAAGCCGCAGGAGGCTGCTCTGGAAAGCGCGGCCGAGTTGGTCGGGGAGCGCGAGATCGCCGGTTTCGCGTTCGATCCCGCCGAGCCCGACCGCCGTTTCGTGGTGGAGCTATGGCTCGACGGCTATCCCGTGCGGAATCGCCCGCGCGAATCTTTTCGATCCCGAATTGCGCGCTAAGGGGCGGGGCGACGGCTGCTACGGGTTCGTCTTCGCGCTCGACGCCGAGACGGCGGAGGGCGCGCGCATCGCCGAGGTGCGGCTGGCCAACGCCAATGCGCCGATCGGCCGGCCGATCGCGCTCGCCGAGGCGCCCGTCGCGCCGGAGCGGCAGATCGGCGAGGCGCGCTGGGCGGGCGGCCTTCGCATCGTCGGCTGGGTCGCCTGGAGCCCGCGCACGGAGGGCAGGGTGCGCGCCTTCATCGACGGCGACGAGGTCGCCGAGACGCGCGCGCAATATTTCTCCCATGTCGGGGAGGCGGCGGCGGGCGGCGTCGCGCGCGGATTCGATCTCAACCTGCCGATCGCCTTCGCCGACGGACGGCTGAGGCGCGTCAGGGTGGTCGGCGACAACGACCGCGAACTGCCGGGCAGCCCCTGTCCCGTCGTCGCCTTTCCGCGCGGGCTCGAGCGGTTTCTGGAAGGGCGGGCGGAGCTGGGGGCGGAGCGGCTCAGGGCGGGGCTGTTCGACCGGCTGTTGCCGCAATCGCTGCCGGCGACGGAATACGCCGCCTGGGCGCACGCCTTTCCGCCGACGCCCCCGTTCAATGCGCCCGCCGCCCAGATCGCCGTCGCGCTGATCGGAGAGCAGGGGCTCGACGAGACGCTGGCGAGCCTGGAGACCCAGACCACCCCGGCCTTGGCGATCGGGGCGCTGAGGGCCGGCCTCGAGCCCATGAGTTTCGAGCCCGCCGACCTCGCCGCCTTCCTGGCGACCGAGGCCGACGGCGCCGAAATCGTCGTGTTCGCGCCGGCGGGCGCGCGTCTGCATCCCCACGCGCTCGGTCGGCTCGCCGAGGCGCTCGCCAGCTTCCCCGACGCCGCGCTCGCCTATTGCGATGCGCTCATCGCCGACGGGCGCGGACGGGAATGGCCGCTCGCCTTCCCCGCCTTCGATTATGAACGGCTCCTCGAACAGGGCTATGCGGCGCTGTTTTTCGCCGCGCGCGTCTCGCAGGCGCGCTTGGGTCTGGAGCGCGGCGCCGCCGATCTCTACCGGCTGTTCAATTCGGCCCTCGACGAAATGGGAACGGGCGGCGCGCATCCGCCGGCGCATGCGCCGGGATTCCTCGTCCGCCTGCCCCCGGCCGACCGCACTCAGGCGACCGCGACGCTTGCGCGCGCCACGCGCGAGCATCTGGAGGCCCGCAAGCTCAATGTCATCGTCGAGCCGCGCGCCAGCGACCTGCTGCCGGCCGCTCACGTGCAGCGCATTCCGCCGACGCGCGAAAGTTTCGATCCTGATTCCGACCCGCAACCGCGTCGATCTGCTGCGCCCCTGCCTCGAATTGCTGAAACGGACGCTCGGTCGGGCCGCGCATGAAATCTTCGTGATCGACAACGACAGCGGCGATCCCGCGACGCTCGACTATTTGCGCGAGATCGCCGAGGACGGCGTGCGGGTCGCCAAGGTCGGCGGGCCGTTCAATTTCGCGCGCCTCGTCAACGCCGGCGCCTCCGTCGCCAGCGGCGAGTTCCTGCTTCTGCTCAACAACGACGTCGAGGCGACGCGGGAGGGGTGGCTGGAGGAGATGCTGTCGCGCGTCGTCGAGCCGGACGTCGGCGCGGTCGGCGCGAAGCTCGTCTTTCCCGGCGGCGGCGTTCAGCACGGCGGCGTCGTGCTGGGGCCCAATCTCGCCGCCGCCCACGCCTTCGACGAGCGCCCGGACGGCGATCCCGGCTATGGCGAGCTCCTGCGCGTCGCGCACGAAACCAGCGCGGTGACGGCGGCCTGCCTTTTGACGCCGCGCCGGCTGTTCCGCTTCCTCGGCGGCTTCGACGCGACGCGGTTCCCGGTGCTGTTCAACGACGTCGATTATTGCCTGAGGCTGCGCGCGGCGGGGCGGCGGGTGGTGATGACGCCGCATGCGCGGCTCACCCACCGCGCCGGATCGAGCCGCGGCCGCGACCGGCCGTTCGAGGGCCGCCACCGCCACCAGCGCGATCTCGACAATCTGCGCATGGTCTGGGCGGAGGCGCTGGCGGAGGACCCGTTCTACAGCCCGATGCTGGGGCTCGACACGCCCTATGCGGGACTCGCCTGGCCGCCGCGCTCGCAGGCGCCGCGGCTGCCGAAGATCGAGGCGCCGAGGGCGATCCCGCCGGGGTTCTGAGCGGACGCCTCTACCCGCAGTCGCGCGCGAAATCCTGAATGAGCGCGTCGAAGGCGGCCGGCGTCTCCCATTGCGGGGTATGGCCGGCGTTGGCGATCGTCTGCACGGCGCCGCGCCATAGCGTCGGCGTCTTCAGAGTGGCGAAAAAGCTCGGGGTTGACGAGCTGATCGCGCTCGCCGTGCAGGATCGCCAGCGGCGTCTTCAGGCTGGCGACGACGGCTCTCTCGTCGCGCGAGACCGCGGGGTCGATGCTGGCGGCGACGCCCGTCCGCGCCCGCCCGTCGGCGCGCAATATGTCGTCGAGAAAGAAAGCGGGAATGTCGGTGTAGCCCGGCGCGAAGCCGGCTTCGACGTAAGCCTGCGCCTGCTCTCGGGCGATCTCGGCGGAAAAGCCCACGCCGAAGGCCGGGTTCGGCAGAAAGGCGCGATCGATCGGGGCGGGCAGTTCGACCGGAGGCGTTCCGAAAATCGCAAAGCCCTTCGCGCGCGGCAGGTCCGGGGCGGCTTCGAGCAGGATGTGGCCGCCAAGGCTCCAGCCCGCGAACACCGCCTCGTGCAGGCCGAGCGCCTCGACGAGGGCGACGAGCGCCTTGGCGTGGCCGGGCAGCAGATAGGCGAAGGCGTCGGCCGCGTCGGCGGATTCGCCGTGGCCCATCAGGTCGTAGGCGACGAGCCGGTGCGTGCGCCCGAGCGGACCGTCGAGCTGGCGCTGATAGACGCGCATTGACGAGGAATTGCCGTGCAGCAGCACGACGAGCGGGCCGTCGCCCTTTGTGTCCCGCACCGCGATTCGCCCATAGGGACCTTCGATCATGCGTGTTTCGGACACCGGGCGCTCCTTCCGAAATTCCCCAGGCGCGCAAGTTTACATGCCCAAGCCGAGGAGAGCCATCCCGGCGCGCCCGCCCCGCGACACGGCGTCGGCTCAAGCCCCCCGCTTCGCCGTCGTTGCGCAATTCAACTCACGGCCGGGAGACGACGTGGACGTAATAGTCGATCTCATCGCCGTTCCAGGCGTGGGCGTGGCCGGCGAAGCCGAGACGGACGGGAATGGCGGAGCTGTTGACCGTCCCGGCCTGGATCGACATCGGCCCGTCGGCGTCGATCTCGGCGTCGCTGCGCGCGGCCGGCCTGATGATCGCGATATGGCCGGGCTTGTCGTCCTTGTGATTGTGGTAGCTGGCGACCACGAGTTCGCCCCTGTTGGCGAGCTTTTGCGCCTCGACGGGATCGCGCACGCGGCGCCACCCGTTCGCCTTGCCCTCCTCCTCAAGCCATTCGTTCTGCGCGTTGGCGAGCAGAATCTGCCCATGCTCCGGCGGACGCAGAATATAGATCCCGAGTTTCTTGGCGAAAGAGGCGACAAAGGCGCTGCAATGGGTGTGACGGCCGTGCGAGCTGACGGGCTTGCCGTCCGGCTCGCCGGTTTCCCAGTTGATGTGTTTTCCCGCGATCCACTTCTCCTCGACGTTCATCGCGTCGAGTTCATGGGCCAGCCAGAGGCCCCTGTCGGAGACTTTGTCGCCCGCAAGGGCGGGCGCGGCGAAGGCGGCGGCCAGCACAAAAAGGCCGGCGGCGAAGAGCAGGCGCATCAGGCGCATGGCGTTGGAACACCCCGAGCGACGCCGGCGGTCGCGAAGGGTCGCCGCGCCGGCTGTCAAAGCCGAGTAAGCGCGCGAGGTTGGCGCAGGTCAAGCGCCCCTTGGAATCCGCAAGATCGCTTCGGGGAGCGCGACGCTGCGCGGAAGGCAGGGCCGCAATTGGCCGAGCGGAGAAAGATACGCCGCCTAAACCAATTCTTGGTGAGCGCCACTTGTCGCGCTCGTTCCGCGCAAAGGCGCGGGCGCGCTTCGCGCTTTGCCGTTGTGCGATGATCGGTTTCGATCATCGAGTTTTGGTATGAGCCGCGTTCAATGCGCCCGCTGGACGGAGAATTCCACGGCGTCGAGCAGCGCGTGCTTCCAGGCCGAGGACGGGAACAGCTCCAGCGCGTCGCGCGCCACGCCCGCATAGTGGCGGGCGCGCTCGATCGTGTCCTCGATGGCGCGATGGCGCTTCATCGTCGCCAGCGCGAACTCCAGGTCGCCCTCGCGCACCTCGCCCCGCTCCAGCGTGCGCTTCCAGAACTCCCGCTCGGCCGGTCCGCCGCGCCGGAACGACAGCACCACCGGCAGCGTGATCTTGCCCTCGCGGAAATCGTCGCCGACGTTCTTGCCGAGCTTGGCCGAGGAGCCGCCGTAGTCGAGCGCGTCGTCGATGAGCTGGAAGGCGACGCCGAGATTGGCGCCATAGGCGCGGCAGGCCTCGATCTCCGCCTTCGGGCGCCTCGCGAGAATCGGGCCGACCTCGCAGGCGGCCGCGAACAGCGCCGCGGTCTTGGCGCGAATCACGTCGAGATAGGCGTCCTCGGTGGTCTCGGTGTCCTTGGCCGTCGAAAGCTGCATCACTTCGCCCTCGGCGATGACGGCCGCCGCGGTCGACAGCACCTCCAGCGAGGGGAGCGAGCCGACCTCGACCATCATCTTGAACGCCTGGCCGAGCAGGAAGTCGCCGACCAGCACGCTCGCCTGATTGCCGAACACCACCCGCGCCGCCGCCTTGCCGCGCCGCATGTCGCTGTCGTCGACGACGTCGTCGTGCAGGAGCGTGGCGGTGTGCATGAACTCGACCGCCGCCGCGAGCTTGATGTGGCCCTCGCCGCGATAGCCGCTCAAGGCCGCCGTCGCCAGCGTCAGGATCGGCCGAAGCCGCTTGCCGCCGGAGGAGATCAGATGATTTGCGACCTCCGGGATCATCGCCACTTCCGAGCCCGTGCGCGAAAGGATCGTCCGGTTGACGAGCGCCATGTCGCCGGCGACGAGGTCGGTCAGCGGCTCGATGAGACGGGCCGCCGACTTCTCCTCTAGCGCGATCACTTGTCCCACGTGGCCCGTCCTTGCCTATTCGAAGCGGCGCGAACATAGATAGGCGACCGCCGCGCGGCAAGTTAACGCGCGGCCCCTCGGGTTGGGCCAAGTCTTGCAGGAACTTGTGCGCACCAACGATCTGGTGCTGATCTCCTTCATCGAATTGCTGCTCGAGAGCGCGCGCCTGAGCTATTTCGTGGCCGACAGGCACATGAGCGCCGTCGAGGGCTCGCTCGGCTTCCTGCCGCGCCGCATCCTGGTGGCGCAGGAGGATTTCGCGCGGGCGCGGACGCTTCTGACCGAGGCGGGGCTCGCCGCCGAACTGCGCGATGAGTGAGACCCTCGACGCGATTTTCGGCCTTGGGCTCGAACTGCGGCAAAAGCGCACAGGCCACCGCGTCGGCCTCGACGCGGTGCTGCTCGCCGCGGCGGCCGGCGCCCGGCCGGCGCGGCGGGTCGTCGACGTCGGGGCGGGCGTGGGCGCGGTCGGGCTCGCGCTCGCTCGCCGCCATCCGCAGGCGGAGGTCGATCTCGTGGAGATCGACGCCGAGACGGCCGCGCTCGCCGTGGTCAACGCGGAACGAAACGGGCTCGCCGGCCGGGCGCGCATCGTCGTGGCGGACGTGACGGCGCCTTCCGCGCGCCGCGCCGCCGGTCTCGCCGACGCGGCGGCGGATCTGGTGGCGACCAATCCGCCGTTTCTTGAGGCGAGGGCGGCGCGCCTCTCGCCGGACCCGGCGCGGGCGCGCGCGCACGCGCTCAGCGGCGAGGACGCCCTGCGCGAATGGCTGCGGGCGTGCCTCGCCCTGCTCGCGCCCGGCGGCCGCTTCGCGATGATCCACCGCGCGGACGCGCTGCCGGCGATCTATGCCGCGCTCGAGCGCCGGCTCGGCGACGTCGCGGCGCGGCCGGTCTATCCGCGCGCGGGGGAGGACGCGATCCGCGTGCTCCTCACCGGCGTGAAAGGCTCGCGCGCGCCGGCGCGTCTGGCGCCCCCGCTTGTGCTGCACGAGGCCGACGGGCGCGCGACGGAGGAGGCGCGGGCGATCCACGAGGGGCGGGCGACGCTCTGACGGCCGTGAGCGCGCCCGGGCCATTGCGGCCTCAGATCGCGATCAACGCATCGATCTTCGCGCGAATGAGCTGAGCCGTGTCCTGCGGAATCTTGGCCCCGATCGGCCGCAGCGGCCGCGCCAGCGCGTCCAGGCTGCGCAGGTTGGCCACAAGGATCTCGCCCGAGATCGGCAGGCCCGCCGGCAGCACGACGCTCGTCGGAAACGGGCGCACGCGCGACGTGATCGGACAGACGATGACGAAGCCGGTGTTGTCGAAGAAAATGGCCGGAGACAGCACGACCGCAGGCCGCCGTCCGGCCTGTTCGCGGCCTAGCGTCGGGTCGAAATCTGTCCAGACGAGGTCGCGGACATCGGGCCGGAAATCCATCAGGCGTCGACCGCCTCGCGTCCGAGGTCAGGGCCCCAGTCATAGGCGTCGCGGAAAATTTCGCGCCATTCCCCGGGGGACTTGCCCGCGAACATGGCCTCCAGAACGCGTTCGGCCGAGGCCTTGCGAATAACGATGGCGTCGCCCTCGACGTCGATCTCGACCCGGCCGCCTTCCCCGAGCGCGAGCCTGCGCGCCGCGTCCGCCGGCAGCCGCACGGCCAGGGTGCGCCCCCAACGCCCGATGATCGCCTGCGACATCTCATTCTCCTATGAATATCTTTTGCATATCACATGGGCTTGCGCAATGCTCGCGCCGCGTTGACCCTCGTGAAGCCGCCCCTTAAGGCTCCCGCGCCATGCCGAACTACGCCGACCCGACGCGCTCCTTCCAGGCGCTGATCCTCACGCTTCAGGCCTACTGGGCCGAGAAGGGCTGCGTCATCTTGCAGCCCTACGACATGGAGGTCGGCGCCGGCACCTTCCACCCCGCCACGACCTTGCGCTCGCTGGGACGCAAGCCGTGGAAGGCCGCCTATGTGCAGCCTTCCCGCCGCCCCAAGGACGGGCGCTATGGCGAAAACCCGAACCGGCTCCAGCACTATTACCAGTTCCAGGTGATCCTGAAGCCGAGCCCGGAGAACCTGCAGGAGCTCTATCTCGACAGCCTGCGCGCCATCGGGATCGACATGGCGCTGCATGACGTGCGTTTCGTCGAGGACGACTGGGAGAGCCCGACGCTCGGCGCCTGGGGCTTAGGGTGGGAATGCTGGTGCGACGGCATGGAGGTGTCGCAGTTCACCTATTTCCAGCAGGTGGCGGGCTTCGAATGCGCGCCGGTGTCGGGCGAGCTGACCTATGGGCTGGAGCGCCTGGCCATGTACGTGCAGGGCGTCGAGTGCGTCTACGACCATCAATTTCAACGGCCGCGAGGGCGACGAGCGCATTTCCTATGGCGACGTGTTCCTGCAGTCCGAGCAGGAATATTCGCGCTTCAACTTCGAGCACGCCAATACGCAGATCGCTGTTCCAGCATTTCCGCGACGCGGAGGCCGAGTGCCGCTCCCTGCTCGAAAAGGGCGAGGACGGCGAGCGGCACCTGCTGGCGCTGCCGGCCTACGACCAATGCATCAAGGCGAGCCACGCCTTCAATCTGCTCGACGCGCGCGGGGTGATCTCGGTGACGGAGCGGCAGAGCTACATCCTGCGCGTGCGCGAACTGGCGAAAGCCTGCGGCGCGGCGTGGCTGAAGACGGAGGGCGGCGGGGCATGACGACGCAAATGCTTCCTACCCGCGATCAGCGCGCGCATGAGGTCGTGGAGACGATCATTCGGCGCTCGCTTCATTCGCCTGCGCCCAAGAACATCTTGGTTTCCGCTCACGAAAATCATTCGGGAGAACCTGCCATATATATTTACGTGACGATGCCGGAGGAAAGAAATATCCCAGATGTCGTAACGCAAAACCACTTGAGCAGTGAAATTATTTCCGCGCTGAAGCAAGCGGACGATGAAAGGTTTCCGTATCTGTCCTTCGGCCCTCGGTCCGACGGCCGTCATTCAGCGCGAACAGGTGAAAACGACTGATGCCGGCTCTGTACGAAGATACTCTACAGGCCGCGCGTGCGCTACTTGATGCTGACCAAGTCGGCGGCTTCGCGCGGCGTCGTTCAGTTTCAAGCGCGTATTACGCGTTATTTCAGCGCCTCTGCACGCTGGTCGCGACTCGCTTATCCGGATCAAACGTTGGGTCAGCTGAATATCGCCGCGCTTTTCGCATTCTCGACCATAGGCAGTGTCGAGACAGCTTGAACCGCAGCGAAGAGTTTAAGACGAACCTCGGCGTGCCGTTTGCCCAACTGCAAGACATAAGGCAATGGGCAGACTACAGCGCCCTCTCCCATCCTGACGAAATCGTGCCCGATCAGGTGGGTTATTTCCTCGCGCAGAGGCGAACGAATACGTGGAGAAAGCTTCCGAAGCGATGCGTTTTGTCGACGCGCTTGAGCTGGTCGGACAACGACGGCTCATGGTGGCGCTGCTCGCGCGAGAGCGGCAATGATTCCGCGCAACGCATAATTGGCGCCCCTCTCATGCCTGACCTCCTGCTTGAACTTTTCAGCGAAGAAATCCCCGCCCGCATGCAGCGGCAGGCGGCTCAGGATCTCAAGCGCCTCGTCACCAACGCGCTCGTCGAGGCGGGGCTGACCTACGAGGGCGCGCAGGCCTTCGCGACGCCGCGACGCCTGGCGCTGCATGTCGCCGGCCTGCCGGCGGCACAGCCCGACCGGCGCGAGGAGCGCAAAGGTCCGCGCGTCGGCGCGCCGGAGGCGGCTATCGCAGGCTTCCTGAAAAGCGCGGGTCTTACGAGCCTCGATAAGGCGCAAAAGGTCGCAGACGGCAAGAAAGGCGAATTTTATGTCGCCGTCATCGAGAAGAAGGGCCGCCCGACGCCGGAGCTGATCGCCGATCTCCTGCCGCCGATCCTGCGCGCCTTCCCCTGGCCGAAGTCGATGCGCTGGGGCGCGGGCTCGACGAAGCCCGACGCACTGCGCTGGGTGCGCCCGCTGCGCTCGATCCTGTGCCTGTTCGGCGGTCCGCACGAGACCCCGCAGATCGTGCCGTTTACGCTCGACGGGCTCGCCTCGGGCGATACGACCCATGGCCATCGCTTCATGGCGCCGGACCCGATCAGGGCGCGCCGCTTCGAGGATTACGTCGAGGCGTTGCAGAAGGCCAAGGTCGTGCTCGACGCCGACCGGCGCAAGGACATCATCCTCGCCGACGCCAGATCGCTCGCGCTCGCCCACGGCCTCGAACTCGTCGAGGACGAGGGGCTCCTGGAGGAAGTGGCCGGCCTCGTCGAATGGCCGGTCGTGCTGATGGGCGAGTTCGAGCCGGAATTCCTGGAGATTCCGCCCGAGGTCATCCGCGCGACGATCCGCGCCAACCAGAAATGCTTCGTGCTGCGCGATGCGCAGGGCAAGCTCGCCAACCGCTTCCTGCTCGTCTCCAACCTGATCGCGCGCGACGGCGGGGCGGCGATTGCGGCCGGCAACGCGCGCGTCGTGCGCGCGCGGCTTTCGGACGCCCGCCATTTCTGGGCGACCGATCTGGCGCCCCTGCCGGATTATCGCGACGCGGCGGACAAGCCTCTCGATCAAAGGCTCGCCAAGCTGAAGGCGCTCGGCATCGTGTTCCACGAGAAGCTCGGCACGCAGGGCGAGCGCATCGAGCGCATCGCCGCGCTCGCCCGCGCGCTGGCCCCGCCGGTCGGCTGCGTGCCGGACCTGGCCGAGCGCGCCGCGCGGCTCGCCAAGGCCGATCTCGTCTCGGAGATGGTCGGCGAGTTCCCGGAGTTGCAGGGGCTGATGGGCCGCTACTACGCTTCAGCCCAGGGCGAGGACGTGAACGTCGCCCAGGCGATCGAGGAGCATTACAAGCCGCAGGGGCCGAACGACAGCGTTCCCACCTCGCCGGAATCGATCGCGGTGGCGCTGGCCGACAAGCTCGACACGCTGGTGGGCTTCTGGGCGATCGACGAGAAGCCGACGGGGAGCAAGGACCCCTATGCGTTGCGAAGGGCGGCGCTGGGCGTCATACGCATCGTGCTGGAGAACGAGCTGAGGCTGCCGCTTGCAGATTTCGATTCGCGAGCCATGCAATCGTGAAGGCGCTCAGATCAACAGTAGGATGATGACGGGAGAACTTGAAGCGTCGACGATGTCGGTCGTCCGCGATTTGCGCCGGACACGCGGACGATGCGGCCGTCGAGGTTCTCGACCCATCGCCAGCTGACCGCCTTCGGATTCGCAGCAACCTCGATCCTCGCGCCATCGACCTCATGGCCTTCTTCGCCGACCGCCTCAAGGTCCACCTGCGCGATCAGGGCGCGCGGCACGATCTCATCGACGCCGTGTTCGCGCTGCCCGGCCAGGACGACCTCCTGATGATCGTGCGCCGCGTCGAGGCGCTGGGGTCTTTCCTCGACACCGACGACGGCAGGAACCTGCTCGCCGGCTATCGCCGCGCCGCCAACATCCTCAAGGCCGAGGAGAAGAAGGGCGAGACGTTCGAGGGCGCCTACGACCCCGCGCTGCTCCAGCAGCCGGAGGAGAAGGCGCTCGCCGAGGCGCTGGAGACGGCGGCCAGCGACGCCGCCGCGCATGTGGCGAAGGAGGATTTCGAGGCGGCGATGCGCAGCTTGAGCGCGCTGCGCGCGCCCGTGGACGCCTTCTTCGACGCCGTCACCGTCAACGCCGACGATCCCGCCCTGCGCGTAAACCGGCTCCGGCTCCTCGGGCGCCTGCGCGACGCCGTGCATAAGGTCGCGGATTTCTCGCGCATCGGGGGGTAGGCCCGCCCGTCATGCCCGCGCTTGTCGCGGGCATCCACGCCGTCGCGTGCGCGAGGCTTTCCAAGTAGGACGCGCCCCTCGGCGTGGGTGGCCGGGACAAGCCCGGCTGCGACGCCCTCACCCCGTCAGCTTCGCCACCCAGGCCGAGACCGGATCGCCGGAGCCCATGTCCGGCTGAATGAGGCCGTCGATCATGAAGGTCGGCGAGACATGAACGCCGTTCTGGCGCGCGTATTTGCAGTGCCATTTCACCTCGCGGTCGAGGTCGGGAATGGCGAAGGCCTCGGCGAGCTTCACGCTGCTATAGCCTTCCAGCCGCGCGATAATCTCGCGCGGCGTCGCATCCATGTTGGCGCCCCCGGCGTGTTTCTCGAACTCGAACTCGTCGCGATGCTCGGCCACCGCCGCCAGCACGCGCCGCGCCGCCGCCTTGCCTTCGGGCAGGGTGGAGGCCGCGATCACGCAGCGCGTCACCACGCCCGAATACAGGTGCCAGGGCTGCGATTGCAGGCGGATCTTCAGCGTGATGCGGTCTTCCCCCGCCGTTCCCAGCGTCTCGTCGATCTTGCCGAACGCGCGGGCCGAGAACGGGCAGGTCGGCTCCAGAAACATCTCGAACACGCGCGGGCCGCGGCCCCAGGCCAAGGGATCGGCGCGCCAGGCGGAAGCGGTCATGTCGTGGACTCTCCGGTAGGATAGGGCGCTTATAAGCGCCGGCGCGGCGAGCGCCAGCGGCAGGGAGAATCGAGCATGGCCGACGCCGACGATCTCATCCGCCTCGCGCTCGAATTTCCCGGCGCCGCGCAATATCCGCATTTCGACCGCCTCGCCTTCAAGGCGCGCGTCACCTTCGCCACGCTGGCGCCCGACCGGCTCACCGCCAATCTGAAGCTCGCCCCCGACGAGCAGGCGCTCAAATGCGAGGTCGCGCCGGACGCCTTCTCTCCCGTTCCCAACGCCTGGGGCGCGCAGGGCTGGACGGTCGCCCGGCTCGCTCCGCTGAGCGAGGCCGAATTGCGGGCCGCGCTCGCCTTGGCCTACGCTCACGCCGCGCCTCGCCCCAAGCGCCAGGCGCGTCGCGGATTGACGGCCGCCCGGCGCCTTCGTTAAGGCGCGCGGGATGGATGACGCCGGACCGCTCAATCCCGGCTCCCAAGAGGACCGGGCCGCCGCAGCGCTAGCAACGCTCGTCGCGGCGGCGCGCCTCGGGGGCGAGGCGGCCCTCGCCGACTTCCGGCCGGGGCGCCCGACCCGCGCGACCGTCGCCTACAAGCACGGCGATTCGCCGGTCACCTCGGCGGATCTGGCCGTCGACCGCAAGCTGACCGAAGTGCTGCGCGGCGCTTTTCCCGAGGCTGGCTGGCTTTCCGAGGAAACCGAGGACGATCCCGCCCGGCTCGACAAGACGACCCTGCTCGTGCTCGACCCGATCGACGGGACCCGCGCGTTCATGACCGGCGATCCCTGCTGGACGGTGGCCATCGCGCTCGTCGAGGCCGGCCGCCCCATAGCCGGCGTCGTGCACGCCCCGGCGCTCGGCGAGACCTTCGCCGCCTCGCTCGGGCGCGGCGCGACGCTCAACGGCGAAGCCATTCGCGCCGCCCGCCTCGAAGCCCTCGACGGCGTCCGCGTGGCGGGCCCTCGCGCGACGGTGGCCGCTTTCGCCGCACACGCCGGATTCCGGCCGGAGCCCGCCCCGCGAACGCCCTCGCTCGCCTATCGGCTCGCCAGCGTCGCCGCCGGACGCATCGCGCTCGGCCTCGCCGGCGCCGATTCGCACGATTGGGACATCTGCGCCGCCGACGTCATCCTGCGCGAGGCGGGGGCGGGGCTCCTCGAAGGCGCGAGCGAGGTCCGCTACAATCAACCTCGCACCCGCCACGATCCGCTGCTCGCCGCGCCCGTGGAGTGGTTGGCGCGGCTGGCCCCGGCCCTGAGGGCGGCGCTTGCGCCGCCGGGGCGGCGGGCATGAAATTCGCAAAGCGCTCCCCGCAACCCGCGCGAGCGGGGCTTGAGACTTGACCGAGGCTTCAGACATGACCGACCGCGACGTCGCCACTCACGAATCCGGACAGCTCCTGCATCTCGTCCTCGGCGGCGAGCTGAAAAGCATCGACAGCATGGAGTTCAAGGACGCCGGCCAGATCGACGTCGTCGGCGTCTTCCCCAATTACGAGAGCGCGGAGAAGGCCTGGCGCGCCAAGGCGCAGGCGACTGTGGACAGCGCGCAGACGCGCTATTTCATCGTCCACCTGCACCGCATGATGGCGCCCGCCGGCCTCGCGCGTAAGGCCGGCTGACGCTTGCAATGAGCCGCGAGGGAGGAGAGGGCGGCTTCGCCGCAGAGGCGATCGGCTTCGCGCTGGCGCAATATCTCAAGCTCGTGCGCCGGCTGAACCGTTTCGTCGTCGAGCCCGGCGACCTCGACTCCTGCGTGGGAATCCATCATCCCGCCATCGCCGCGATGTGGCATGGGCAGCACATCATGATCTCGTTCGCGCGCACGAGCCAGATGACGCGCGTCTGCGCGATGGTTTCGCGCCATCGCGACGCCGGCTTGCAGGCGGCGGCGCTGAGGCGGCTGAACGTCGAGCCGGTGCGCGGCTCGGGCGCGCGCGGCGACAAGGTGCGCGAGAAGGGCGGCGCCAAGGCGCTCATCACGCTGCGCAAGAAGCTTGAAGAGGGCGCGACCATCGTCATGACCGCCGACGTGCCCAAGGTCGCGCGCGTGGCGGGCCTGGGCATCGTGACGCTGGCGCGCATCTCCGGCCGGCCGATCCTGCCGGTGGCGGTCGTCACCAGCCGGCGCATCGATTTCAACTCCTGGGACCGGGCGAGCCTCGGCCTGCCGTTCGGGCGCGGCGCGATCGTGGTCGGCGAGCCGATCCGCGTGGCGGAGAATGCGACCGCGCAGGAGATGGAGGCGGCGCGGCTGGCCGTGCAGAACGGGCTCGACGCCGTGCATGCGCGCGCCTATGCCCTGATCGGGAGCGCCGATCCCGGCGCGGACTTGCGGTCCGCGCCCGGCGCGGGCTTGAGGCCGGCATGACGGCGTCGCTGACGCTCAGTCTCTATCGCGCCGCCACGCTGGCGGCGACGCCCCTGGCCGGCGCGCTGCTGTCGCTGAGGCTCAACAAGGGCAAGGAGGACCCGGACCGCGTCGACGAGCGGCGGGGCTTGGCCGGCCTGGCGCGGCCCGAGGGGCCGCTGGTGTGGCTGCATGGAGCCAGCGTCGGCGAGACGGTGTCGCTGCTGCCGCTGGTCGAGCGGCTGACGCAAGGCGGGCTCAATACGCTCATGACCTCCGGCACGGTGACCTCGGCGCGGCTGATGGCGAGCCGCCTGCCGCCGCGCGCGCAGCATCAGTTCGCCCCCCTCGACGCGCCGCCGTTCTTCCGCCGCTTCTTCGCGCATTGGCGTCCCGATCTCGGGCTGATCGCCGAGAGCGAGATCTGGCCCAACATGATCGTCGAGGCGGCGCAGGTCGCAAGCGCCGCTGGCGATGGTCAACGCGCGCATGAGCGAACGCTCGTTCCGCCGCTGGGAGCTGCTCGCCGGGCTTTGCGCGCGCGCTCATCGGCCGGTTCGACCTGCTGCTCGCCCAGAGCCCGGCCGACGCCGAGCGCTTCCTGCAGCTGGGCGCGCGCGCGGCGCCCGTCATCGGCAATATGAAATTCGACGCGCCGCCGCCGCCGGCCGACCATCGCGAACTCGCCGAGCTTTCCGGCCTCGTCGCCGGGCGCAGGCTGTGGATCGCCGCGTCCACCCATCGCGGCGAGGAGCGCGCGGCCGCCGAGGCCCATCTGAAGCTTCGCGCCGCCTATCCCGATCTCCTGACGCTGATCGCGCCGCGCCATCCCGAGCGCGGCGAGGAGATCGCCGGGGAGCTCGCCGAGATGGGGCTCGCGTGCCGGTTGCGCTCGCGAGGCGAGCGGCCCGGGCGCGATTGCGCCGTCTATATCTGCGACACGATCGGCGAACTCGGGCTGTTCTACCGGCTGGCGGGGATCGTGTTCGTGGGCAAGTCGCTGTTTTCCGGCGGCGGACAGAATCCGATCGAGCCCGCAAAGCTCGCCAGCGCCATCCTGCACGGGCCGCATGTCGGCAATTTCGCCGACGTCTACGGGCCGCTCGACGAGCAAGGCGGGGCGCTCACCGCGCGCGACCCCGAGGAGCTCGCGGGCGCGCTGGCGGCGCTGTTTTCCGATCGCGCGCCGGCTGAGGGCCATGGCGCGGGCGGCGGCGGAGGTCGTCGAGCGGCGCGGCGGGGCGGTGGAGCGGGCGCTGGCGGCGCTGTCGGCCCATCTTTCGGCGCTCGGGCCATGAGGGCGCCGCGCGGCTGGCGCAATCCGCGCCCCGGGCTCGTCGCGCGCGCGCTGAGCCCGCTCGGCGCGATCTACGGGGCGACGACGGCGCGGCGGATGGCGCGGCCGGGCGTGCGCGTGGAGGCGCCGGTGATTTGCGTCGGCAATTTCGTGGTCGGCGGCGCCGGCAAGACGCCGACGGCGATCGCGCTTTCGCGGCTGCTGCGGGCCGCCGGCGAGCGTCCGGCGTTCCTTTCGCGCGGCTATGGCGGCGAGGCGCGCGCCGAGAGCATGCGGGTTTCGGCCGGGCGCCGACAGCGCGCGCCGGGTCGGCGACGAGCCGCTGCTGCTCGCCCGCGTCGCGCCCTGCTTCGTCGGACCCGATCGCGTCGCCTCCGCGCGGCTCGCCATCGAGGACGGCGCGAGCGTGCTCATCATGGACGACGGGCTGCAAAATCCGGCGCTCGAAAAAACGCTCTCGGTGGCGGTCGTCGACGGCGAGGCGCCCTTCGGCAATGGTCTGTGCCTGCCCGCGGGACCGCTGAGGGCGCCGGTCTCCGCGCAGATGCGGTTCGTCGACGCGCTGATCGTGATCGGCGGCGACGCGACCGCCGCCGCGCGGCTTTCCGAGCGCGCGCCGCAGAAGCCGCTGTTCCGCGCAAGTCTGAAGGCCGACGCGATCGCAGCCTCCCAGTTGATCGGGCGGCCGGTGCTCGCCTTCGCCGGCATCGCCACGCCTGAGAAGTTTTTCGCGACGCTCGCCGGCATCGGCGCGCAGGTCGTTGAGACGGCGGTGTTTCCCGACCATTGGCTGTTCCGGCCGCGCGAGTTCGAGCGGCTCGTCGCGCGCGCGGCCAAGCGCGGGCTGACGCTCGTCTGCACGGAGAAGGATCTCGTCCGGCTGCCGCCGAAAGCCGCGGAAGAGGCGCAGGCGCTGCCGGTGACGCTCGCCTTCGAGGCGCCCGCCGCGGTCGCGGCCTGGCTCACCGGCATTGCGGCGCTGATCGTCCCGTAAAGTCGACCTGTGAGTTTTGTCACAGCTCAATTCTCAACGAGCTCTTAAGTGTAGGATCAACAAAGCCGCAGACTTCGCAAGTCGAAGCGCTACGACAGGGAGTTCGCCATGAACGCCATCCGCACCGCCGCTTTCGCCGCCGCCGCCGTTGCTTTCGCCGCCGTCTCCCCTGCCGGCGCGATGACGGTCGCCGATCTCGCCCATGCCCAGATCGCCGCCGCGACGCCGGTCGATTTCTCGTTCGGCGACCAGCTCGGCCTGGCTCGGGGCGCGCGGCTTGAGCGCGCCGACGCGACGACGGCGCAAGCGGCGGCCGAGAACTATTTCAGCTACGACGCGCTCATCACCCTGGGATCGCTGGCCCTGGCGGGCGGCGCGCTGGCCGCCTTCGGCGCGAGCGCGGCCCGGCGCCGCGCGGCGGTCGAGGACGAGGAGCCGGCCTGGCGCGAGACGGTCTTCCGCGCGGTGCAGGCCGATCTGACACAGTTCAGCGAGAATTTCCGTCGCGCCGCCTGACGGCGGGCGCGCCGGAGGCTTGCGGCCCGTTTACCGAAGCGAAAGATTTTAGACGGGGGCGGGAACCTGACCGCCCCCGAAGCATTGATAGCTTGTTGGATTCTTGGCATGGCGGGGACGAAGGCGCGATTTTCGGCGCGGCTGGCTGCGATCACAAAATCGTGAAGACCCCGTTTTACGGCGTGTGAGTTTTGCCACAGTCAAGAAGTAAACGAAGTGTTAAAAAACAAACAAATGAGGCGTCCGACGGATACCGTGGACGCTCTGAGCGATGGGAGCCGGAAATGAACGCGTCCTCCGCCGTTGGCGCCGCTGTGGTGTTGTTCTCGCTGGCCGTGTCTCCGGCCATCGCTATTGCGCCCGCCTCCAAAGCGCTGACCCAGGTTCCGGGTGCAAGCCCATTGATCGTCAATGCCGATTTCGTGCAGGGCCACGAGGCGGTCGCGGGCATCCCCGCCCGTCAGGCGGCCGCGCGCGCCGAACTCTCGAAGGCGATGTCGCAGCGGTACTTCGACCTCGACATCATCGTCACGCTGGGCGCGCTCGCGCTGGCGTCGGGCGCCTTCGTGGCGGCCGGCATCGCTGGCAGCCGTCGCCGCGCCGCGGCCCAACAGATCCCCGCCCCGCGCGAAGGCTGGCGCGAAGAGGTGATGCAGGCGCTCGAGGCCGACCTCGCGCAGTTCACGGTGAGCCTGCCCCGGGCCGCGTGAACGGATTTTCTCAGGTCAAGCGTAGCGTATGGGTGAAAGGCGTGGCGTAACCGGCGTTGTGGCGTAAAGGAGTTGAGGCGTAGTTCGCGTTGTGGCGTGCGTGGCGTTGTGCGTCCAGTGGCGTAGCGTGTTCAGTGGCGTTGTGCGTTCAGGTATCGGAAGCCAGCGCCCGGCGAAGCCGGGCCGCGTCGGCTAAAACGATGGCTGAGGGGCTGCGGGTGATCATACCCTCACGCTCCAAGGCCGATAACGTTTTTGTGACCGCTTCGCGGTGCGTACTGATGCGCGCCGCGAATTCGGCGTGGGTAGGCGGCGGGGAGACGACGACCCGTCCCTCGCTCGGTGGTGCGCGACAGGCGGATGAGTTCGGCGCAGACACGCTTCTTTACGTCGAAATTCGCCTGCTCGTGCGCACGCTGGTTGGCCGTGCGGATATCGGTGACGAGATCCTTGAGCACGCATTCGCGCACCGAAGGATAGCGGTGGATCGATTCCCAGAACACGGGCGCCGACATGCGCGCGACTGTCGCATCGGTCACGGCGACGATCGCCGCCGAGCGCGCTCGGCTGTCAATGGCGGAATAATGGCCGAAATATTCGCCCTCGCGGATGTCGCGCAGGATCATTTCGCGTCCGGCGCTGACGATCACCACTCGCGCCAAGCCGCTGAAAACGTAATAGACGTCCTCGCCCTCGGCCTGATAGTCGATGACCCATTCGCCGCCGGCGACCCGACGCCACATGCAGCGCGCGTCCAAGGCCCGGATGTCCTCCGCGGACAAGGCGGCGAACAGCGGAACCTTGGCTAAAGTCCTGTTTTCGTGTCTGCTTCCCGAACTGGGCGCCTTGTGCGCGGCTTCAGGCATGGCGGGCTCCTGTACGATCCATTATGGCGCCAATCCCCGGCTTTCGCCATCACCTAATGTGAACAGCCCGTGTTGCGTTGCAAAACCGCCACGCTCGACATTTTCATGCCTATTACGGGATGCGGGGATCTCGCGGCGCGTTTGGCGGTTATCCACCTTAAAACCCTTGCCTTGTCGGAGCGGGCGGGGAATGCTCCGCGCGCAAGGGGAGAATGCCGGTATGAGCAAATTGTCGCGCCGGGCGTCGCGATTGGCCAAGCGATCGGCGCAGTCCGGGTTCGACGCTGCGGTGACGATCGCCGCCCGCACGCCGGGTCTCATGCATCCCAGCGGCGACAACACGCGCGAGGCGGCGCAGGATGGTGGAGGAGAAATTCGCCGCCGCCTACGAGGGCGCGATCGGCGCCTCGCTGGCCTGGGGCGCCTTCCTGTTCGCCTCCGCCCTGCGCGGCGGGGCGACGCCGGCCCAGTTTTCCCACGCCCTGTTCGACGTCGCGGAAGCGGCTGCGGCGCCGGCGCGGCGCACGGTGCGCGCCAACGCCAAGCGCCTGACGCGACGCGGCGGGGCGCGCTGACCGAGGCGCCATGCCGTTCCTGGAATCGCTGCATCATCTCGTCGCGCAGTACGGCTATTTCGCCGTGTTCGCGATCGTGGCGCTGGAAAGCGCCGGCGTTCCGCTGCCGGGCGAGACGGCGCTGGTCAGCGCGGCGGTGTTCGCGGGGCAGGGGACGCTGAACGTCGAGGCGGTGATCGCCACGGCGGCGGCGGCGGCGATTCTGGGCGACAATGGCGGCTATTGGGTCGGCCGCGAATTCGGCTTCCCGCTGCTCTATCGCTTCGGCCCTCTCCTGCGCATCGACGAGGGCATGCTGAAGGTCGGGCAGTATCTCTTCCTGCGTCACGGCGGCAAGATCGTCTTCTTCGGACGGTTCGTGGCGATCCTGCGCACCTTCGCGGCGTTCCTGTCAGGCGTGAACCGGCTGCCCTGGCCGCGCTTCCTGCTGTTCAACGCGCTCGGCGGCGTGACCTGGGCGAGTGTTTTCGGGCTTGGAGGTTATTTCCTCGGCCTCGCTTTCGAGACCTACGCCCGCCCCGTCGGACTCGCGGCGCTGGTCTGCGCCGTCATCGGCGCCTTGGCCGCCAGCCGCTTCGTCGCCCGTCACGCCGAGGGCCTGCGGGCGGAGGCCGAGGCCGCTTTTCCGGGACCGCTTGTCGGGCCCCGCGACGGTGAGTCAACGGCGCGGAACACCGTATCCCTTTCGCGCGAAACCCTCCTGCGAATTTCGCGCGACGTGGACATTCGCCGGAAGCCTCAGGCGGCCCGGCGCTCGGTCGGGCCGATCCAAAGCCTCAGCCGCTGCGAGCGGCGCAGGAAATCGATGCTGACGGCGCGGTTGATCACCTGGGCGTCGAGCGCGCGCACGAGGTCGGCGACGCTCGCGACCGCCTTGCCGTCGAGCGCGATGACGAGATCGCCGGTCAGCAGGCCCGCCTGAGCCGCCGGCCCCGCCTGATCGATCTCGACGAGCTGGGCGGCGTGCGTCTGCGCCAGCCCTTGCGCGAGCGCGATGCGGCGCGGAACGGGCGTGGTGGCCGCCGCCACGCCGATGAAGGCGCGCCGCACGCGGCCGTGCGCGGCGATCTCGCCGGCGACGAAATGGGCGGTGTTGGAGGCGACCGCGAAGCAGATGCCCTGCGCGCCCATGATGATGGCGGTGTTGACGCCGATCACCTCGCCGGCCGACGAGACCAGCGGTCCGCCGGAATTGCCGGGGTTCAGCGCCGCGTCGGTCTGCACGACGTCCTCGATCAGGCGGCCGGACTTTGAGCGCAGCGACCGGCCGAGCGCGGAGACGACGCCGGCCGTCACGGTGGCGTCGAAGCCGAGCGGATTGCCGATGGCGATGGCGATCTGGCCGCGCCTGAGCCTGCGGAATCGCCGAGTTTCGCGGCGGGCAGATGCGCGCTCGCTTCGACCCGCAGCAACGCGAGGTCGGTGTCGGGATCGTCGCCGAGCACGCGCGCGGAGAACTCCCGGCCGTCGAGCGTGGTGAGGCCCACGCTGCGCGCCCCGTTGACGACATGGCTGTTCGTCAGCGCGAGCCCGTCGGGCGAGACGATGACGCCGGAGCCCGCGCCGCCGCGCACGTTGACGCGCACGACGCTGGGGCCGACCTTGTCGACGGCTTGCGTGATGACGCGGGAATAGGCGTCGAGGGCTTCGTCGTCGGAGGGTTCAGGGATGGCGCCGACGCCGTGCGATTCCGTCTCGGCGTCGAGCGTGAAGGTGAGATGTCGAACATGCCGCGAGATATGGGGGGCCGCGAAAGGGGCGGCAAGACGGTGGACGCCGTCAGCCGCGGGCGCCGGCCAGGAGCAGAATCAATGTCCCCGCGATGGCGACCGGCGGAACCCAGCCGCGCACGCAGAAGGCAGGGCGTGGCGACGGCTGGCGGCGCTTGACCAGCAGCAGAGACACGTCGACCATGAGAAAAATCATCAGCATGATCGCATTGGCCGCCGTCAGCAGACGCTCGAACGGCGCGAGCAGGGCGGTGGCGAGAATGATCGCCCCCGCCGCGAGCGTCGCGATCACGGGCGTACGGGTGAAGGATTCGACGCGGCCCATCGCCCGCGGCAACAGGCCGGCGCGCGCCATGCCGTAGAACAGGCGCGAGAGCATGACGATCTCGACCAGAACGCCATTGGCGATGGAAACCGAGCCGATTATGGAGAAAGCCAGCGCGCCCTTGCCTTCGAACAGGCTAAGCAGCGGGTTTCCGCCAGCCCGCTCCGCAAGGATGACCGAGGCCGCGACCAGAACGTAAAGCGCGGTGCTCGCCGCGACGGCGCCGACGATGCCCGCCGGAACCGTTCGCGTCGGGTCTTTCACCTCCTCGGCCATGTTGACGAGCGTTTCAAATCCGATGAAGGCGAAATAGGCGATGAACGCCCCATCCAATATGCCGAGCCAGCCGTCCGCCTCCGACGGCAGGAGGGCCTCGATCCTGTAGTTCGGCGCCAGATAGAGCCCGGCCGCCACGGCCGCGCCGAGGCCGAGAATCTCAATCGCTCCGATGATGGCGGCGAGACCGACGCTGGTCTTCACGCCATAAATCGCAATGGCTGTATTGACGGCTATCACGAGGGCGGTGATCAGCCACGGGTCGATAGCGACGATCTCTCGCCAGTAGACCGCCGCGCCATGCGCGATGGAGGCCGCCGCCACGGCCGTCGCCGCGGTGATGGCCAGAGTGGCGATTCCGCTCGCGATATTGGACCTGAAGCCATGTCTGACGAAGGCCGCCGCGCCGGACGCCTCGGGGAAACGCGACGCGAGTTCGGCGTAGCAAAGCCCCGTGAGCGCCGCCGAAACTCCAGCCAGGAAAAAGGAAAGGCGGCGCGGCGGCGCCGGCGCGTTGGATCACCGCGCCGAGGGCGACATAGATCCCGGCGCCGACGATGACGCCCATTCCGTAGAGAATGAGCGGCGCGAGGGTCAGCGCCCGGTCGAGGCCGTCTTTTCCTTTCAGGTCGGAACCGGCCTGTGACATCGCTGGAAATCTCCGCTGAACGGGTCTGCGATAAAATGCGCGAGGTCGCCGGTATTTAACAGTGTCACAATCGGAGCGACGTTACGGGCTCGCGGCGCGGAGCTGGAAATTCATGACGATGGCGGAAATCACCGAGGCCGTCTCTGCGTTCATCAAAGGCCACAAGGGGGCGGCGGCGCCGATTGTCTTTGTGCTGGCGATGGGCGAGTCGGTCCCCTCCGCGCGGCGGCGCCGCTCGTCGCCGGAATATCGCAGATGCCCGCGCTTCCCTTCCAGCCTGCGAACCGGACCCCGGCCGTCGACTGGTCGTTCGCCACGCTGGGGCCTGGCGCCGTCGGCGCCAGGCATTTCATGAGCTGGATCGGCCCGGGCCAGGCCCGCAGCTTCTGCGCGCGTCCCGGGCTGTCGACGGTTCGCGCGAGCCTGCCCAGGTTTACGCCGCCGCCTTGATCGACGCGCCCACCTTGTCGACGATCTCGCCGATCTGGTCCTCGCTGATGATGAAGGGCGGCGTCAGTTCGATGGTGTCGCCGGCGAGGCGCAGCATGATGCCCTGCTTCGTGGAAGGAATCCTCCAGCACCTTGTAGCCGCGCAGGCCCGCGCTGCCCGCGATCGGCGCGAGGTCGATGGCGCCGGTCAGGCCGACGCAGCGGATGTCGAGCGACGTTCGGCAGGCCCTTGAGCGTCATCAGCGCGTCGCACCACTTCGGCTCCAGCGCCCGCACGCGCTCGAACAGCTTCTCGTCGCGATAGACGTCGAGCGTCGCCAGCGCCGCCGCGCAGGCGAGCGGATGGCCGGAATAGGTGTAGCCGTGGAACAGTTCGATGGCGTGCTCCGGCCCCTTCATGAAGGCGTCGTAGATGCCCTTGCGCACGATCACGCCGCCCATCGGCACCGTGCCTGACGTGACGCCCTTGGCGAAGGTGATCATGTCGGGGATGACGCCGTAGCGCTCGGCGGCGAAGGCGAAGCCCAGAGCGCCCGAAGCCGGTGATGACCTCGTCGAAGATCAGCAGGATGCCGTATTTGTCGCAGATCTCGCGCAGCCGCTTCAGATAGCCTTTAGGCGCCGGCAGCACGCCGGTCGAGCCCGCCATCGGCTCGACGATGACGGCGGCGATGGTGGAGGCGTCGTGCAGGCCGACGATGCGCTCCAGCTCGTCGGCGAGATGCGCGCCCCATTCCGGCTCGCCCTTGGTGAAGGCCTGATGCTCGCGCGAGTAGGTCGAGGGCAGATGGTCGACGCCGGCGAGCAGCGAGCCGAAGAACTTGCGGTTGTTGACCATGCCGCCGACGCTGATGCCGCCGAAGCCGACGCCGTGATAGCCGCGCTCGCGCCCGATCAGGCGCTGGCGCGAGCCGTTCCCCGTCACGTTGTGGAAGGCGAGCGCGATCTTCAGCGCGGTGTCGGCGGCCTCCGAGCCCGAATTGCAGAAGAACACGTGGTCGAGATCGCCCGGCGCGAGCGCGGCGATGCGCGCCGACAGCGCGAAGGCCTTGCGGATGGGCGAACTGGAAGTTCGGCGCGAAATCGAGCTCCGCCGCCTGCTCCTGGATCGCGCGCACGATGGGGTCGCGGTTGTGGCCGGCGTTGCAGCACCAGAGCGCGGCGGTCGCGTCGAGGATCGGGCGGCCCTCGGGGGTGTAATAATGCATGTCCTTGGCGCGGGAGATCAGGCGCGGGCGCTTCTTGAACGCGCGGTTCGGCGTGAACGGCAGCCAGAAGGCGGCGAGATCGTTCGGAACTTCCGCGCGGGATGGCGGCGGCGGACATGGGCGGCTCCTCGGATGATGTGATCGTGATGGTGAGCATTGCCGCCGGCCAGGCGCGAAGTCCAGTTGTTCGCGCGTTCAAGCCGTTCTAAATCTTGAACGCATGAACAGTTCCGAGGAGCCGATAGGCCAGCGGCTGCGCAGATTGCGCCAGCGCGCGGGCCTGTCGCAGCGCGAGCTGGCGCGGCGCGCGCGCGTCTCCAACGGCGCGATCTCGACCATCGAGGCCGACAAGGTGAGCCCGTCGGTCTCGGCCCTGCGGCAGATCCTCTCGGCGCTGGAGCTGTCGATGGGCGAGTTCTTCGCCCACGAGGAGCCGGGCGGCGAACAGGTCGTCTTTCGCGCCCGCGAACTGACGGAGATCGCGGGCGGCGCGGTGTCCTATCGGCAGGTCGGCGCGGACTTGCGCGGGCGGGCGTTGCAGATGATCCACGAGCGCTATCGGCCCGGCGCGCGCTCGGGCGCGCATATGCTGTCGCATCAGGGCGAGGAGGCGGGGCTCGTCATCAAGGGGCGGCTGGCGCTGGAGGTCGACGGGCGGCGCTACGAGCTAGGGCCCGGCGACGCCTATCGCTTCGACAGCCGCCGGCCGCACAGTTTCGCCAATGCGGGCGAGGGCGAGCTTGTGCTCGTCTCCGCCTGCACGCCGCCGACGTTCTGAACCGCGGCGCTCCCGCTACATCGCGGCGAGCAGATGCCCGGCGCCGGAGAGGTCGGCCTTGCCGGGAGATTCCTCGATGAACAGCTTCGTCACCACGCCGTCGTCGACGAGCATGGAATAGCGCTTGGAGCGCACGCCGAGACCGCCCATGCCCGCGTCGAAATCGAGGCCGAGCGCCTTGGCGAACTCGGCGTTGCCGTCGGCGAGGAACGTTACGTGGCCCGTCGCGTCCGTCGCCTTGGCCCAGGCGTCGAGCACGTAATGGTCGTTGACGGCGGTCATCGCGATCTCGGCGACGCCCTTGTCCTTGAACGCCTTCTCCTCGGCGATGAAGCCGGGCAGGTGGTTCTTGTGGCAGGTCGGGGTGAAGGCGCCGGGCAGGCCGAACAGCACCACCTTGCGGCCGGCGAAGAAATCCTCTGTCGTCACCGGCACGGCGCCGTCGGGCGTGACCTGCCGGAGCGTGGCGCGCGGGAGTTTGTCGCCGACTTTGATCGTCATTTCCTGTCCCCTATGGTGAGCCGAAGCGGCTTTCGCCGCGAGAGATACACGATGACGCCAGCCTTTGCATCGCGCGCGCGGACAATTCTCGGCGAGACCGTCGCCGCCGGCGTTCCCGGCGTCGTGGCGATGGCGCGCGACCGGCGCGGCGTGTTCTTCTCCGGCGCGGCGGGCGTGCGGCGGCTCGGTGAAAGCGCGCCGATGACCGAGGACACGGTCTTCGCCCTGTTTTCCTGCACGAAGCCGCTGACGGTCGACCGCCGCGCTGCGGCTGGTCGAGCAGGGCCGGCTCGATCTCGACCGGCCGGCGAAGGATTATCTGCCGGAACTCGGGCGAAATCGGCGTGTTCGACGGCTTCGCCGCCGACGGCGCGCCCAGACTGCGCCCGCCGAAGCGCGACGTCACCGCGCGCATGCTGATGCTGCACACGGCGGGCTTCGGCTATGACTTCGCCCATCCCGTCATCAAGCGCCTGCTCGACGAGGGGCGGCTGACGCCGCATCGCACCGCCACTTACGCCGGCTTCAACCAGCCGCTCGTCAACGAACCGGGCGAGCGCTGGGAATATGGGCTGTCGATCGACTGGCTCGGCATGGTGATCGAAGCGGTCGCGGGCGCGCGGCTCGACGTCCTTCTCAGCGAATTGGTGCTGCAGCCCCTCGGCATGAACGAGACGACGCACCGGCCGACGCCGGCGATGCGCGCGCGGCTCGCCTCGATGCACCAGCGCGAGGCGGACGGAAGCCTGACGCCGCTCGACATGGGGCCGCGCGAGACGCTGGAGGTCACGCCCGGCGGCGGGCGGCATGTACGGCACGGTCGGCGACTACATGCGGTTTCTCGGGGCATGTGGCTCAACGACGGCGGCGGCGTGCTGAAGCCGGAGACGGTCGCCTGGGCGTCGCGCGACGGGCTCGACGGGCTCAAGGTCCCGCCCCTGCCGACGGTCGCGCCGCGCGTCTCGGGTCCGATCGACTTCTTTCCCGGCTTGCGGAAGTCCTGGGCCTATTCGTTCCTCGTCAATGACGAGGACGCGCCGACGGGGCGCCCGGCGGGCTCGCTCGCCTGGGGCGGGCTCGGCAATCTCTATTTCTGGATCGACCGGAAGAACGGCGTCGCCGGCTTCTGGGCGAGCCAGCTGTTCCCGTTCATGGACCCGGTCTCGCTCGGCGGGGCGCTCGAGTTCGAGACCGCGCTCTATGAGGGGCTTGCGCAGGGCGGGCGCGGGCGGGCAGACTGAGCGCCATGCAGGATGCGCTCGCCAATATATCCCTCGGCATGACCGGGCAGGCCGAGGTCGTCGTGACGCCGGAGATCACGGTCGGCGGCCATGTGCCTGATATGCCGATGGTCTATGGCACGCCGTTCATGATCCTGCTCATGGAGATCGCCTCGGGCCGCGCGATCCGGGATCATCTGCCGGAAGGCTTCGTTTCGGTCGGCAGCCACGTGGACGTGCGCCATCTTGCGCCCACGCCGCTCGGGCGTCGGGTCGTGGCGACGTCGCGGGTCATCGAGAAGACGCGCACGAGCGTGCTGTTCGCGGTCGAGGCGCATGACGGCGAGCGGCTGATCGGCGAGGGCCGGCATCGGCGCGGGGTCGTCGACGGGCGGGGGCTTCGGAGACGCCGTATGACGCCTTTCACGCTCCACGTCCCCGACGCCGACATCGCCGACCTGCGCGAGCGTCTGGCCCGCACGCGCTTTCCCGACGCCGCGCCCGGCGAGCCCTGGGCCTATGGGACGAGCCTCGATTACCTGCGCTCGCTGGTCGCCTATTGGCGCGACGGGTTCGACTGGCGCGCGGCGGAGGCGCGGCTCAACGCCTTTCCCCAGTTCAAGCTCGTCAAGGACGACATCGACCTGCATTTCCTGCATGTTCCCGGCAAGGGGCCGAGCCCGATGCCGCTGCTGCTGATGCACGGCTGGCCGGGCTCGGTGTTCGAGTTTCTGGATTTCATTCCGCGCCTGACCGACCCCGCCGCCTTCGGCGGCGATCCCGCCGACAGCTTCACCGTCGTCGCGCCGTCGCTGCCGGGTTATGGGCTGTCGTTCCGGCCGGGCCAGAAGCGTTGCGGCGTCGAGGAGATCGCCGACGCCATGGTCGAGCTGATGACCGCGACCCTCGGCTACGAGCGCTTCGCCGTGCAGGGCGGCGACTGGGGCGCCATCACCGCCGGCCACATGGGCGCGGCCTATCCGGAAAAGCTGATCGGCCTGCACGTCAACATGCTCGCCGTGCCGCGCGATCGCGACGCCCTCGGCGTTGCGGCGGATGATCCCGAACACAGGGCCTTTTTCGCCGACCTCAAACATTGGATCGACGAGGAGACCGGCTATCAGGGGATTCAGGGCACCAAGCCGCAGACGCTGAGCTTCGCGCTGACCGATTCGCCGGCGGGCCTCGCCGCCTGGATCGTCGAGAAGTTCCGCACCTGGACCGATTGCGGCGGCGACGTCGAGACCGCGCTGACCCGCGACCAGATGCTCGCCAATATCAGCTTCTACTGGTTCACCGGCGCGATCGGCTCGTCGTTCTATCCCTATTATTTCCGCAAGCGGCGAGGCTGGCCGGTCTCGCCCGAGCACCCGGCGACCGCGCCGACCGGCTACGCCGCAGTTCCCCAGGGAAATGCTGCGCCCGCCGCGCGCGCTCGCCGAGAAGAGCTTCACCGACATCCGCCGCTGGACCGTCATGCCCAAGGGCGGCCATTTCGCGGCGATGGAGCAGCCGGAGGCGCTGGCGGCGGAGGTGAGGGCGTTTTTTAGGGAGTTGCGGTAGGGGGCGGGAGCTGACGGTTGGCGTTCGGGAGGCTGCCGGGGGTCGGTTATCGAGCCACAGCACGTGTTCCTATTTGCGCCGGGAACGCATGCGGCGCGCCAACTGCGGACATTTGATTGGGGCGGAATAGCTGCATGGGCCTGAATTGGGGCACAGCAGAGGGCGGCGAATTGCAGCTTAAGAAATGCGCTTTCGTCCCTACAGGCGCGCCTTTGCCGACGAAATGCAGAGCGGTGAGCATCGCGCGGCGTTTCCAGCTGACGGTCCCAGTAAGGCGGATCGCCGAAGGCTGAAGTGGATGATCGGTGCGGCAGTCGGCGGGCCGCTGGGGGAGGCTGCGGCCCTGCTCGACGCGGAAGTCGCCGCCGCTGCCCCGCGCGGGCGGATGGAGCGCAGACCGTAACAACACGGCATCGCCCAGCCGGGGCCAGGATTGCCGCGAAGTCGCCATACCGCTCGCCGAAAGTGATTTGAATGTGATCCTCGCGCAGCGACGCCGGACCAATCCTGACTGATCGTAGAATCACCGAAGGAGTCGCATTATGGCCACGAGCTTCGAAAAAGTCTTCGACATGATGGGGTTTGACAAAGCAGCCTCTCCCCGACGCTGGCAAATGGTGCCCAAGAACGGGGATCGCTATCTCGCCTTGCGAGACGGGGTCGACCTCACGGTCAGTTCTTCCGACACTACTAAGCTGACCGCCACGGAGACAACGCTTGCGAGTATCCCGCCGAACTTCGGCTACGGACCGCCGCTGGCGCTACAGGCGACCGACAGAATCCTGAAGCTCACCGGTGTAAGCCACGGCCACGCGAAGGTGCTGGCCAAGCGCGGCGCGGCGACCATCGCGGAGCTGGACGTGAACATCAAGAACAAACTCACCGTGCGCACGACGTTCAATTTCGTGCGGGACAACGCCGGCCACCAGACCAACCGTGCGGCGGCGTCCGCTCAGGGCTGGGTCAACTCGATGAACTACATCTACAACGGGCAGGCGAACATCTTCATCAGGGTGCTGCACGCTCGCAACGTCCAAGTCATGCAGAACTTGGGTCCCCAGGTCATGTGGACCTCCACCGCGCCCAATGAATGGGACACCGTCACCGCCTTGGGCGAAGCGGGAGCCGACATGAACTACTTCCTCGTGTGGGAGTACGAGCAGGACGCGACGCCCGCCATAGACAATACAGACGCGGGCACGCTCGGCCGCAACTGTATCTTCGAGGACAACGCCGGGACGCAGATTGGCGTCACGATGGCCCATGAGATGGGACATCATCTCGGACGTCCCGACATATACAATGCCGCTCAGAAGCATTTCCTTATGTACGGCATCACGGATCAGCGCGGCTTTCACTTGTCCAAAGCCGATGTTAACGTAATGAACACTTGAACCCGCAGTTCGGATGAGGGCGTCATGCACAATATTTCTGATGATCTTGGCTCCGCCGACGCCGACACGTTCGCACACGCTGTCGTTGCGTTGTACGAATCCGGCGACGCGGAACGGCTTCTGAGCGATCCACGCAACGCCAAAGCGCTTGAGAGGAATATCGCGAACGGGAATCGTTTGGCGATCGGCATCCTGCTGTTGGGGCATGTCTCCGGCGGCGAGGCGCTGCTGCGCGCGCTCGCGCGTGAGCATGGAGACGAAGATCTCAAGCTGAGGTCTTGGTCTCGCGCGGTCCCCTTGCGGCTGGTCGCCGACGTCGCGCTGTCGCGAACCGGAGACAAGGACGCCCGATTGCGTTTGCTGCAAGGCGCAGGAAAGTTTTCCAACGCCGAACGCGTGTTCCTTCTCGATGTGCTGCCGGAAATCGACGCGCCTGAGCTGTGGCACGCGATCGGCGCGTACCTGTCCGACGAGGCGGAAATTCCCGAAGGCGTTCCCTCGGGCGCTGCGCCGCGGCGGGTCTGCGACTACGCCGTCGACGTCCTGGTGAAACGGATTGCGTTGCAGGTCTCCTTCGCTGCCCAACCCAGTGGACGCTATACGCGGGAGCAAATTGAGGAAACGCGAGATGCGCTCCAGAAGTCGCGTACCCCGTTAGGCGCCTGGCCGCCGCGATTGCGGCGGCTTGGCTCATCGGATTGGCTTGCCCGCCTGGAGCCGTACTCGCCGCTGCGTCGCCGCAAATTGCTTCCGCCATTGCGGCGGCGCGGCGCGGCGATATCGGCCCCGTCGCTTCCCTTCGCCTGGCGCCGGAAGACGCCGGCGCGATGACAAGTTACCTTTCGGATGATGACGAGGACGTGCGGCGAGAGGCTATGCTTGCGCTGGCGCGACTTGGGGGAAGGGAAGGGTGCAGCCCGCTCCTCGCGGCGTTGACGGACTCCACTGCTGACGTTCGCGAGCGCGCTGCGCGGGCGGTTCAGTCCTGCCTCGCCGATGGCGTCGACCTGCCCGGCGCCGGGCGGGCGCTGGCCGAACTCCCCTCCGGTTGGAGCCGACCGCACATACGCTGCTTCTCGCTCGCCGCTACCCGGAGCAGACGCGGCAGGCGCTCTCGTCTTTGATTCACGCTGACGAACCGCTCGTAAAACTCGAAAGTTGGATGCCGCCGGTTCCCGCATCGCTGCCGGCCGCAGTCGCGGGCGCTTCGGCCGGAGTGAAAGGGGCGGCGGAGCGCATAGAGCGAGGCCTCGCCGGCGCCGCGGAATCCGAGTTCCTGGTTGCGGTTCTGAATCAGATCGAATTCGCGTCCGATACTGCGGAGCCTTCTTGCGCTTCTCGGCGACACCCGGGAAGTCGTCTCCGCGACGCCGAGCGGCGTCGACGAACGCCGACGCATTTGCGATCTCGCGTTGGAGGCGTTTATGGAACGGCTGCGACTTGGCGCCGTTTTGCCGGTACGCAAGGCGTTGCGCTATTCGACCGCCGAACTCAAGGCCGTGCGGACAAGCGCGGAAGCCGCTCTCGCGACGGCTGGGTCAGCGCCGTAGTCGCAGCAACGGCGCTCGCGAACGCAGGAACCGCTCAAAGAAGAACGTGATCGCGGCGTTGTTTTCCGCTGCCTTCGTGTGGGGCGGAAGCGGCCGCCGTTCGCGTTCAACGGAGAAGCAATGTAAGTGCCGGAACAGGAGCGCCGCAAGGACCGTATTGTCTCGTCGTGCGCCGGCAGCTTTGGGCGGGGAGCCCGCATTGCCGGACGGTCCCGCAGAGACCGCTCCCCGCCCCAAGCCATCCAGCCTCCGCCCTCGCCGTTACCGACCCCCCAAATCCGGCCGCCGTTCCCTCGTAATCCTCTCCGCCTCCTCGCGCCGCCAGCGGTCGATCTTGGCATGGTCGCCGGACAGCAGAACCTCGGGGATCGTCCGGCCCTCCCACTCTCGCGGCCTCGTATATTGCGGATATTCGAGCAGGCCGTCCTCGAAGCTCTCGCTCTGCCCCAACTCCATTTTCCCCATCACGCCGGGGATCAGCCGCACGCAGGCGTCGAGCACCGCGAGCGCCGCGATCTCGCCGCCCGACAGCACGTAATCGCCGACCGACACCTCCAGAAGCCCGCGCCCCTCGATGACGCGCTCGTCGACGCCCTCGAAGCGCGGGCAGAGGATGACGAGCCCCGGACCCGCCGCCCATTCGCGCGCGAGGGCCTGGCGGAACGGCGTTCCGCGCGGGCTCATCAGCAGGCGCGGGCGGCCGTCGTCGGCCACTGCGTCGAGCGCGGCGGCCAGCACGTCGGCGCGCATCACCATGCCGGGGCCGCCGCCGGCGGGCGTGTCGTCGACCGCGCGATGGCGGCCGAGGCCGTGCTCGCGCAAGTTTCGCGCCTCCAGCGACCATAGGCCCCGCGCCAGCGCGTCGCCGGCGAGGCTTGCGCCCAGCGGGCCCGGAAACATCTCGGGGAACAAGGTCAGCAGCGTCGCGCGGAACATGGAGCGCCTTCTATCGCCCGGAGCCTTTCGCGGATAGGCTCGTGGCGATGGACCCGCGCCCGACGCTGACCGAGCCCGACGACGACCCCTATCTCTGGCTCGAAGAGATCGACGGCGAGCGGGCGCTCGCCTTCGTCGCCGGGCAGACCGCGCGCACTCTGGCGGCCTTCGGCGGACCGGCGTTCGAGCGCGACCGCGACGCGCTCGCGGCGATGTGGGACCGCAAGGACAAGATTCCCCTCGTCACCCGGCGCGGCGGCGAGGTCTATAATTTCTGGGTCGACGCCGAGCATAAGCGGGGCTTGTGGCGGCGCGCGCCGTGGCCGGCCTATCGCGACGGCGAGCCCGATTGGGAGATCCTCCTCGATCTCGACGCGCTCGCGACAGCGGAAGGCGAGGATTGGGTCTGGGCCGGCGCGACCATGCGGCCGGGCGACCGGACCCGCGCCGTGCTCGCGCTGTCGCGCGGCGGCGGCGACGCCTGCGTTCTGCGCGAGTACGATCTCGACGCCAAGGCCTTCGTCGCCGGCGGTTTCGTCGCGCCGGAGGCCAAGGCCCATGCGGACTGGGTCGACGCCGACACGCTGCTCCTGTGCAGCCCCTACGGCGAGGGGCTCGCGACGCGCTCGGGCTATGCGCGGACCGCCAAGGTGTGGCGGCGCGGCGAGCCGTTCGAGGCGGCGAAGATCGTTTTCGAGGGCGCGGCGGGCGATATTTCCGTGTTCGCCGGCCTCGACCGCTCGGTCGAGCCGCCGCGCTGGGTCTTCGGCCGGCGCACGAGTTTCTTCGCCTATGAGCTCTGGCTCGGCGACGCCGGGACGCGCGCGAAGATCGACGCGCCGGCCGACGCGGACAAGGACGCGCATGGGGATTGGCTGATCGTGAGGCTGCGGTCGGACTGGACGCTGCGCGGAAAGACCCACCCCGCGGGGGCGCTGCTCGCCGCGCCGCTCAAGCCGGCGCTCGCCGGCGCGGCCGAATTCACGACGCTGTTTGCGCCCGCCGAGCGTCTGGCGCTCGAAAGCCACGCCTGGATCGGCGACAAGCTCCTGCTCTCCGCTGCTCGACGACCTCGCGCCGGCCTTCGAACTGCTGACGCCGAACGGCGGCGGCTGGGACCGGCGGCGGCTCGACGTCGCGCCTGAGATCGGCGTGGTCAATGTCAGCCGGCTCGACGCCTTCGAGCGCGAATCGAACGGCGAGGCGCTCGCTCTACGCGCAAGATCCGATCACGCCGATGGAGATGCGGCTTCTCGATCTCTCCGGCGACGGGCCTTCGGCGCCGGCGGTTCTGCGCCGCATGCCGGCCCTGTTCGACGCGACCGGCCTCGTCGTCACCCGCCACGACGCGACGGCGCAGGACGGCGAGCGCATTCCCTATGTGCAGGTCGGCCCGGCTCGACAGGATGGCGCGCCGGCCGGTGCATCTCTACGGCTACGGCGGCTTCGAGGTCTCGGAGAGACCCTATTACCGCTCCCACATCGGCAAGCTTTGGCTGGAGCGCGGCGGCGTCAGCGTCGTCGCCAATATCAGGGGCGGCGGCGAATTCGGGCCGCGCTGGCACAAGGCCGGCGTGCGCGAGGGCAAACGCATTGCGCAGGACGATTTCGCCGCCGTCGCCGCCGATCTCGTCAGGCGCGGCGTCGCCCCGCCGAACCGCATCGCCGCGGAGGGCGGCTCCAACGGCGGGCTGCTGATCGCCAATATGCTGACGCGCCATCCCGAGAAATTCGGCGCGCTTTTCTGCACGATCCCGCTCATCGACATGCGCCGATATGCGAAGCTTCTGGCCGGGGCGAGCTGGATCGAGGAATACGGCGATCCCGACAAGCCCGAGGACTGGGCGTTCCTGAAGGACATTTCCGCCTATCATCTGGCGGCGCCGGGCAGGCCTTATCCGCCGATCCTCATCGCCACGACGCGCGCCGACGACCGCGTGCATCCCGGCCATGCCCGCAAGATGGCGGCCAAGCTTCAGGCGCTCGGCTATGGCGCCTATCTCTACGAGCCCGCCGCCGGCGGGCACGGCTACGGCAAGGACAATTTCGAGCGGGCGGGCTTCGTCGCGCTCGGCCTCGATTTCCTTTGGGCGGCGGTCGGCGGGGCGAGACGATTCGCCAGTTGCGCGGCTGAAAGCCGCGCGTCATGCTAGCTTTCAGCGACGGCGCGCCTTTTGCGCCGCGCCTGGGGAGGACAGCATGCTGAAAGCGCAAATCGGATTGATTCTGGCCGCGACGCTGGCGACCACGGCGGCGTCCGCTTTCGAGCTGACGAGCCCGGACATCGCCCCGGGAGCGAAGATTTCAGACGAATACGTGTTCAACGGCTTCGGCTGCACGGGCAAGAACGTGTCGCCGGCGCTCAAATGGTCGGGCGCGCCGGCGGGAACGAAAAGCTTCGCGCTGATGGTCTACGACCCCGACGCGCCGACGGGCAGCGGCTTCTGGCATTGGGTGATGTTCGACATTCCCCCCAACGTCTCCGAGCTTCCGCAGGGCGCGGGCGACCTGAAGTCCGGCAAGGCGCCGGCGGGCGCGGTGCAGAGCCGCACCGATTTCGGCGTCCCCGGCTACGGCGGCCCGTGCCCGCCGAAGGGCGACCCGGCCCATCATTATCACTTCATGCTGTTCGCCGTGGACGCGCGCCAAGCTCGGCCCGGACGCCAACGCCTCGGCCGCCTTCGTCGGCTTCAACCTGCACTTCCACACGCTGGCCAAGACCGAACTCGTCGCCGTCTACGGGCGCTAGGCGGGCGCAAAAAAAGCCCGGCCGCGCGTCGCGCGGCCGGGCCTCTTCTTGAACCTTCCCGCCGGTCTTAGTTGCGGCGGTCGCCGAACAGCATCAGCAGGAACTGGAACATGTTGATGAAGTCGAGATAGAGCGTCAGCGCGCCGAAGATCGACTTCTTCTCAGCCACTTCTCCACGTCCCGCCGGCGTAGTAGTTCTCCTTGATCGACTGCGTGTCCCACGCCGTCAGGCCCGCGAAGATGCCGACGCCGAGGACCGACAGCGCCCATTGCAGGCCGGTCGAGTGCAGGAACAGGTTGACCAGGCTCGCGATGATGAGGCCGAACAGGCCCATCACCATGAACGACCCCATCGCCGAGAGATCGCGGCGGGTGGTGTAGCCGTAGAGGCTGAGCGCGCCGAACGAGGCGGCGGTGATGAAGAACACGCGCGCGATCGAGGCGTGCGTGAACACCAGGAACACCGTCGACAGCGACAGGCCCATCAGCGCCGCGAAGGCGAGGAAGGTCAGCCGCGCCGCGCTCGCCGACATTCGATCGCGGCCGGCGGAGAGGCCGAACACGATAAGCAGCGGCGCGAAGATCACGACCCAGCGCAGCGGCGAGACGTAGATCGCCTGACCGAAGCCGGTCAGGCCGACGATCTGGCCCGTGGCGCTCTCCACCACCGCCGCCTTGTAGGCGACGAAGGCGACGAGGCCGGTCAGGCCCAGGCCCAGGGTCATGTAGTTGTAGACGCCCAGCATATAGGCGCGCAGACCCTGGTCGATCGCGCCAACTCCGGACCGGGCGACGCCCGCGCCGTAGCGCGCAGACGCAAAGCGGTCATAGTCGGACATGGAAACCTCTTCGATGTCGGCGAGCGGACGCCCGCAGGAGCGGCCAGCTTCGCCGTGCCAGCAATATGAATGCGCGCGCTTGAACGCGCAAGACGCGCAACATTACATCGGCGTTAGCTTAATGTCATTTCGCCGGCTTGCCGTCGGGCCCGAAGGTCGCGAGATAGGCGATGACGTCGTCGATCTCCTTCTCCTTCTGCAGGCCCGGGAACATCATCTTGGTGTGCGGCACGACGGCCTGCGGATCCTTCAGATATTTCTTGAGGGTGGCGACGTCCCAGGTGATGCCGGAGTTCTTGTTGGCGTCGGAGTAATTGTAGCCGTCGAGCGGTCCCGGCCTTGCGGCCGACGATCGCCGTTGAGCTCGGGACCGACCGCGTTGTGGGCGGCTTCGCCGACGTTGTGGCAAGCGTGGCATTTCTTGAACACCTGCTTGCCGGCTTCCGGATCGCCGTCGGCGCGCGCCGCCGCGCTCGCGGACGACGAGAGCGGCCGCGAAGACGGCCACCGCTGCGACATGTCTCACTCTTTTACCTCCCTGATCCGCCTGCCTGACCCGCCCTGCGCCTGCCGGGGCGGCGAGTTGGTAATCATGCGGCCCGCGCGAGCGTATAGGGGAGGAGGAGGCTCGCCGACCCCGCCCGTCTGGCCTCGCGACGCGGCAGCGGCTATGGATCGGCGGCTCTTTTCGGAATCGACCATGGACGCTCAGCAAACCCATTTCGGCGACCGCCGCGTGGCGCTCGAAGCCAAGCAGGGCCTCGTCGACGAAGTGTTCCAGAAGGTCGCCGGGCGCTACGACCTGATGAACGACCTGATGTCGGGCGGCCTGCACCGGCTGTGGAAGGACGTGCTCGTCGCCAAGGTCGCCCCGCCGCGGCATCGGCGCCTATCGGCCATCTCGATGTCGCCGGCGGCACCGGCGACGTCGCCTTTCGCGTCGCGCGGGCCGGCGGCGAACTGACCGCAGGTCACCGTCGCCGACATCAACCCCGACATGCTGCGCGTCGGCGAGCAGCGGGCGGCGCGGCGGCGCGAGGGCGGCAGGCTTACCTTCGTCGAGGCCAACGCCGAGGAGCTGCCGTTCGAGGACGGGCGCCTTCGACGGCTACACGATCGCCTTCGGCATCCGCAACGTGCCGCGCATCGACCGGGCGCTGGCCGAGGCCTATCGCGTGCTGAAGCGCGGCGGGCGTTTCCTGTGCCTGGAGTTCTCCAAGGTCGACGCGCCGGGGCTCGACCGCCTCTACGACGCTCTATTCCGAGGCCGTCATTCCCGCGCTCGGCCAGGTCGTCGCCGGCGACGGCGCGCCCTATCGCTATCTCGTGGAATCGATCCGCCAGTTTCCGACGCCCGAGCGCTTCGCCGACATGATCGCGGCGGCCGGCTTCGCGCGCGTCGGCTACGAGCGGCTGACCGGCGGCGTCGTCGCCATCCATTCCGGCTGGAAGCTCTGACGTTTGGCCTCTCTCGCCTCGATCGGTCATGTGGCGCGGCTCGCCCGCGCGCTTCTGGTGATGGCGCGCGAGGGCGTGTTCGGCGGCCTCGACGCCGGAGCGCTGCCGCCGATCGCGCGGCCGGCGCTGGCCGCGCTCAAGCTCATCGCGCGCAAGAGCGACGGCGGCCACGGCCTGTCGCGGGCGATGGAGCGGCTCGGGCCGTCCTATGTGAAGCTCGGGCAGTTCCTCGCCACGCGGCCGGACATCGTCAGCGCCGAGCGTCGCGCGCGAGCTCGAGCGCCTGCAGGACCGGGTGGCGCCGCTGTCCGCGCGAAGCGGCCGTCAAGCGGGTCGAGGCGGCGTTCCAGCAGCCGCTGGAGGCGGTGTTCTCCGAATTCGGCGAGCCGGTCGCCGCCGCCTCGATCGCGCAGGTGCATCGCGCGCGCGCGCGCGACGGCGACGACGAGCGCGTCGTCGCGGTCAAGGTGCTGCGCCCCGGCGTCGAGCGCGCGCTTCGCGCGCGACCTCGCCGACATGTTCTTCGCCGCGCAGGCTCGGCGAGCGGCTGGTCCCGGACGCGCGCCGGCTGAAGCCGGTGCAGGTCGTCGAGACGCTGGCGCGTTCGGTGCGCATGGAGATGGATTTTCGCCTGGAGGCGGCGGCGGCGGCCGAATACGGCGAGAACCTCAAAGGCGACCCGGATTTTCGCGCGCCGAAGATCGACTGGGACCGCACCACGCGCGAAGTGCTGACGATGGAATGGATCGACGGCGCGCCGCTCAGCGATCCCGAGAAGCTGGCCGCAGCTCGGCTTCGACGTCGCCAAGCTCGGCCGCAAGCTCATCCAGTCGTTCCTGCGGCACGCGCTTGCGCGACGGCTTCTTCCACGCCGACATGCATCAGGGCAATTTCCTGGTCGACGCGGAAGGCCGCATCGTCGCGCTCGATTTCGGCATCATGGGCCGGCTCGGGCGCGCCGAGCGGCGGTTCCTGGCGGAAATCCTCTATGGCTTCATCCGCCGCGACTATCTGCGCGTCGCGGAGGTGCATTTCGAGGCGGGCTATGTGCCGCGCGCGCTATCGCGTCGAGGATTTCGCGCAGGCGATCCGCGCCATCGGCGAGCCGATCCATTCCCGCCCCTCCGAACAGATCTCGATGGCCCGGCTGCTGACGCTGCTGTTCGAGGTGACGGCGCTGTTCGACATGGCGACGCGCATCGAACTGGTCCTGCTGCAGAAGACCATGGTCGTCGTCGAGGGCGTGGCGCGCAAGCTCGACCCGCAGCTCAACATGTGGGCGACGGCGGAGCCGGTGGTCGGCGCCTGGATCGCCGAAAACCTCGGGCCCGCGCGGCCGGCTGGAGGACGCCGGGCGCGGCGCTCGGCGTCGCTGTGGCGCGCCGATCGGCGAGGCGCCGGCGCGTCTGGAGCAGTTCGCCCGCGCCATGGAGGCGGTGGAGCGCGGCGGCGCCGGCCGCCGCCAGCGGCAATCGACCGGCGGCGCTGTGGGTCATCGCCTTAATCCTCATTTTAATTGCGATAAAACTCGGCCTCCACTAGCCTTGCTGCAATTCCCGTTGTGGCGGCGCCTAAATCTCGGCGTGGCGACAGCTTGTCTCGTCGGTCAGGCCCGTCCGGGTCCGACGGCGTTGGAGTCCTGCTTGTCACGATGGCAGAAGCCGAACTTTCAGCAGCCGCGCATCCTTCTCATCATCGGCGGCGGCGTCGCCGCCTTCAAGTCGCTGGAGCTGGTCCGGCGCCTGCGCGAGCGCGGCGCCGACGGCGCAGGTCGTGCTGACGCCGGCGGCGGAGCGTTTCGTCACGCCGCTGTCGGCGGCGGCGCTGAGCGCAGCGCCGGTGCGGCAGGATCTGTTCAGCCTCACCGACGAGGCCGAGATGGGCCATATCGAGCTGTCGCGCTCGGCCGATCTCATCGTCGTCGCGCCGGCGACCGCCGATCTTCTCGCCAAAATGGCGAACGGCCTGGCCGACGATCTCGCCTCGACGACCCTGCTCGCCACCGACAAGCGCGTGCTCGTCGCCCCGGCGATGAACGTGCGGATGTGGACGCATCCCGCGACGCAGCGCAACGTCGCGCAGCTGAAGGCTGACGGCGTCGCCTTCGTCGGCCCCGAGGACGGCGAGATGGCCTGCGGCGAATTCGGCCCCGGCCGCATGTCGGAGCCCGCCGCCATCGTCGCCGACGGTCGCCGACGCTCCTGGGGCGCAACGCCGGCCGGGCCGCTCGCCGGACGGCATGTTCTCGTGACCGCCGGCCCGACCTACGAGGCGATCGACCCCGTGCGTTTCATCGGCAACCGTTCCTCCGGCCTGCAAGGCTATGCGATCGCCCGCGCCGCGCGGCGGGCGGGCGCGCGGGTCACGCTGGTCAGCGGCCCGGTCGCGCTCGCCAAACCCGAGGGGGTGAACGTCGTTTCCGTGCAGAGCGCGCGCGACATGCTCGCGCCGTCGAGGCGGCGCTGCCGGCCGATGTATTCATCGGCGCGGCGGCGGTCGCGGATTGGCGAGTGGAGCGGACGGGAGCGCAGAAGCTCAAGAAGACGGCGGAGGGCCCGCCGACCCTTACACTTGTCGAAAACCCCGACATTCTTGCGACGGTCGCGAATTCGAAAAATTCAAGGCCGCGTTTGGTTGTCGGATTCGCCGCCGAGACACAGCATGTCTTGCAATATGCGCGGGAGAAACTGGTGCGCAAGAACTGCGATTTTATTGTCGCCAACGCCGTCGGTCCCGAGCGGCGAGGTGTTCGGCGCGCGATGACAACGAAGTTCATATTGTCACTCGCGACAATGTTATTTCCTGGCCGCAGATGAGCAAGGACATGGTGGCGGCCAGTTTGATAGGGGTGATCCGCGAGAGATTGGACAACTCGAAGTGATCACTGTCAAATTTCGGCGGCTGGCCCATGCCGAGGGTCTGCCGCCGCCGAGCCGCCAATCCGAACACGCCTCTGGACTGGATCTCGTCGCCGCCGTGCCGCAGAACGATCCGCGCATTCTGGCGCCGGGCGAACGCGCGCTGATTCCCACGGGGCTGGCGATCGAATTGCCTGCGGGCTTCGAAGGACAGGTCCGGCCGCGCTCGGGTCTGGCGCTCAAGAACGGCGTCACCGTCCTCAACGCGCCGGGAACCGTCGACGCCGATTATCGCGGGGAGATCGGGGTCGTGCTCATCAACCACGGGAGGGAGCCGTTCGTCGTCTCCCGGGGAGCGCGAATCGCCCAGCTCGTCGTGAGCCGGGCCGAGCCGGTCGCGCTCAGCGAAGTCGTGCGAACTGTACCGGAACTTCGCGCGGCGAAAAGGGGTTCGGATCCACTGGTATGAAAAGCCGAGTAGGTCAGGGAGAACAGGAATGAATCTGCTGTCTCGTCGCAGCATGCTCGCCATCGGCGCCGTCGTCGACATCGCCTTGCATTCGCGCCCCTCGCCTGTCGCCGCCAAGGCGCTCGCCGCTCGCCATCGCCTGCCGCCGCGACATCTGGAGACGCTGCTGCAGGGACTCGTTCACGCGAAGATCCTCAAAGGCGTGCGCGGCCCGCGCGGCGGCTACGAACTCGCGCGCGAGCGGCGGCGCATCACGCTCGGCGAGATCGTGCGCACCGCCGTCAGCCTCAGCACCGCCGATCCCGACGAAGTCGGCGCCCATTCGAGCCTGATGGAGAGGATTATCGACCCCGCCGTCCGCAAGGCCGGCGAGCCCTTCCTCGCACAATCTCGATTCGATCACCGTCGAAGATCTCTGCGAATCCGCGGAAAAGGCGCATGTGCTCGAAGACGAGAAGGCGGCGGCCGATTTCGCGATCTGAAATCGTTGAATGATCGGTTTCCTATAGAGCTTTTGTCAATTTGGGCTATGATGGCGCGGCAGAGAGCTGGCGACAAGCCTGACGCCTAAGGGAAACCCAAGATGACGACAAAGACGCCGGGACGCGGACGCGTCTACGAATTCATCACCGAGACGATCGGCGACACGCCGCTGGTTCGCCTCGACCGTCTGGCAAACGGAGAAGGAAGTCGGGGCCAAGTTGCTGGCGAAGTTGGAGTTCTTCAATCCGCTCGCCAGCGTCAAGGACCGCATCGGCGTGTCGATGATCGACGCGCTGGAGCGCGCCGGCAAGATATCGCCGGGACATGGCGTGCTCGTCGAGCCGACCTCGGGCAACACCGGCATCGCGCTCGCGTTCGTCGCCGCCGCGCGCGGCTACAAGCTGATTCTGCGTGATGCCGGAATCGATGTCGATCGAGCGGCGCAAGATGCTGGCGCTGCTTGGCGCCGAACTGGTGCTGACCCCGGCGCCGCAGGGCATGAAGGGCGCGATCGCCAAGGCCAACGAGATCGTCGCCGCGACGCCGGGCGCGATCATCCCGCAGCAGTTCGAGAATCCCGCCAATCCCGAGATCCACCGCCGCACCACCGCCGAGGAGATCTGGAACGACACCGAGGGCGGGGTCGACATCGTCGTCTCGGGCGTCGGCACCGGCGGCACGATCACCGGCGTCGGGCAGGTTCTGAAGAAGAAGAAGCCGAGCGTGCGCATGGTCGCCGTCGAGCCCGAGGATTCGCCGGTGCTGTCGGGCGGCGCGCCGGGCCCGCACAAGATCCAGGGCCTCGGCGCGGGCTTCGTGCCGGGCATTCTCGACCGCGAGGTGATCGACGAGATCATCACCGTGGGCAATCAGACCGCCTTCGACATGGCGCGGCTGGTGGCGCGGCTGGAGGGCCTGCCTGTCGGCATCTCCTCGGGCGCGGCGCTGGCGGCGGCCATCGACGTCGGCCGCCGGCCGGAGAACAAGGGCAAGACGATCGTCGTCATCATCCCCTCCTTCGCCGAGCGCTATCTCTCCACGGCTCTGTTCGAGGGGCTCTAGGCAGGATTTCCGAAAAGTGGATGCCGGTTTTCGGACGAAAATCCTGCTAAATCAAAGACTCTAAGCAGACATTCGTTGGCCTTCCAACGAATGTCTGCTTAGGCGCGCCACAGCGCCCGCGCGGCGCCGACGGCGAGCGACAGGCCGGACAGGCAGATCAGGCCGAGCACCAGCCGCGCGAAGCCGCGCTCGCTGACGCGATTGTAGATTCGCGTTCCGTAGAGGCTCATCAGCAGCATCAGCGGCGTGGTGGCGGCGAACAGCTTCCACGACGTCGCGTTGAGCGCGTGCGTCTGGCCGTAGATCGCCAGCGTCAGGACTTGCATGGCGATGGTGTAGACCTGCATGGCGGCGCGTCTGAGGTCGCGCTTCCAACCGCGCATCTGCGTCCAGATCGCCGGCACGCTGCCGCTGAGGCCGCTGAGGCCGCCGAGCGCCCCGCCGATCCCGCCGATGAGGGCGTCGAGGCCGCGCCCTCCGAATTTGAGCTTCTGCGAATGCGGCGCGGTGAGGCCATAAAGGCCGTAAAGCGTGAACAGCACGCCGAGCGTGAAGCGAAACCTCGTGGGATCGATGTTGTGCAGCGCGAACACGCCGATCGGAACGCCGAACACGCCGCCGAACACGAGGGGGGCGATGCGCCCCCATTCGAAGCCGCGCCTGACCGATAGCAGCGTCATCAACTGGCCGGCCAGCGAGCCGAGCACCGCCAGCGGCGCCGCCACCTCAGGCGCGAGCGCCCAGGCCCAGAAGCTCAGCGCGACGATCGCAAAGGCGAATCCCGTCATCCCCTGGACGAGCCCGGCCAGCCCCGCCCCGGCGACGACCAGCGCCCAGGCGTTGAAACTGTCAGGCATGCTTGGCGAGCGCGGCTTGGCGGATGGCCGTCAGGGTCGTGCCCGGCGTGATCGCCTCGGGGTCGATTTTGACGTGCAGGATCGCAGGGGCCTTGGCCGCCAGCGCCCGCTCGAAGGCCGGCTCGAAATCCGCCGTCGTCTCGACCGTCTCGCCGTGGCCGCCGTAAGGCGCGCGCGAGCGCCGCGAAATCGGGATTGCGCAGCTGCGTGCCGACCACGCGGCCGGGATATTCGCGCTCCTGATGCATGCGGATCGTGCCGTACTGGCCGTTGTCCATGACGACGACGATCACGGCGAGGCCGTATTGCACGGCGGTGGCGAACTCCTGCCCGTTCATGAGGAAATCGCCGTCGCCGGAGAAGGCGACGACCGTGCGGTTCGGGTAGAGCTGCTTGGCCGCGATCGCCGCCGGCAGGCCGTAGCCCATGGAGCCGCCGGTCGGACCCAACTGCTGCTCGAACGAGCGGAAGCGCAGGAAGCGATTGACCCACAGCGCGAAATTGCCGGCGCCGGTGGCGAAGATGGCGTCGCGCGCGCGCCGGCGCAGGAACAGCATGATCTCGGCCGGCTGCACCGCGCCGGGCGAGCGCGGCGCCTCGTCGCTCCAGGCCAGATATTCGGCGCGCGCCGCCTTCGTCGCCTCGCCCCAGGCAATGGAGGCCGGCGGCTGCACGCTTTCGAGCGCGGCCGCGAAGGCGGCGGAGGTCGCGATGATCCCGAGCGTCGGAGAATAGTTGCGGCCGACCTCCTGCGGGTCGGCGTGGACGTGGATGAGCGCCTGCCGGGGCTTGGGAATAGCCAACAGCGTATAGCTTTGCGAGGCCGCCTCGGACATGCGGCCGCCGATCAGCAGCACGAGATCGGCGTTCTCGGCGCGCGCCTTCAGCTTCGGATTGATCCCCAGGCCGATCTCGCCGCAATAGTTGGGATGCTCGCCGTCGAGCGCGCTGGCGCGGCGGAACTGGGCGGCGACGGGCAGGTCGAACCTTTCGGCAAAGCGCAGCACGGCGGCGGAAGCCTTCTCCGTCCAGCCGGGGCCGCCGACGATGACGAGCGGGCGCTTGGCCGCCCACAGCCGCTTCTGCAACTCGGCCATCTGGGTCAGGCCCGGCCAGATCGGGACCGCCTCGGCGCGGGGCGCGTCGACGACCTCCGCCGTTTCCGTCAGCACGTCCTCGGGCAGGGAAATGACGACGGGACCGGGACGGCCCTGCATGGCGACGTGGTAGGCGCGCTGCACGACTTCGGGAATCTGCGCGGCGCTGTCGATCTCGGTCGTCCACTTCGTGGTCGAGCCGAACAGGGCGCGATAGTCCATCTCCTGAAAGGCGCCGCGTCCGCGCATCGACCGCTCGACCTGGCCGACGAACAGGATCATCGGCGCGCTGTCGTGCTCGGCGATATGGATTCCGTGCGCGGCGTTGGTGGCGCCGGGGCCGCGGGTGACGAAGCAGATTCCCGGCCGGCCGGTGAGGCGCCCCTGGGTTCCCGCCATCATCGCCGCGCCCGCCTCCTGGCGGCAGATCGTCACCTCGACGCCGGAATCGTAAAGCGCGTCGAGCGCGGCGAGATAGGATTCGCCCGGCACGCAATAGACGCGCGGCGCCCCCTGCGCGACCAGCTGATCGACGAGGATCTGGCCGCCGGTGCGGGATTTCGGGTTGTCGGTCATGAACGTCTCCGTCGGCGGCGTGTTTGGCAGGTCGCGGGGGCGAATTCAATCGCGCCGGCGTTGAAGCGGCGTTCATGCTGAATTGAGGCGGTTCCGAATTGTGATCCAGCTCACCACATTTTTAACAGACATCGGCCATTTTCGCTTCCACTCCGTGGGAGCCGGAATGAAGGATTGGCGTTAAAGGGGGCAGGGCGGCCTGCCTCGGCCTGCGCCCGAATTCGAGGATTTCCAGCCATGCGTTTTGCTTCGCTCATCCGCGTCAGCCTTGTCGCCGCCGGCCTCCTCGCCGCTCCGTCGGCTTTCGCATACATGACCTATCCGACGTCTCCGACCTATCCTTCTGATGTGAATACGATGTACGGCTACGGCCGGCCGGCCGTCTCGCCGATCCCGCGCGAGACCGTCTGGTATAATGGACCCTATGCGCCGGGCACGATCATCATCTCGACCTCGGAGCGCCGGCTTTATTACGTGCTGCCGAATCATCAGGCATTGAAATACGGCATCGGCGTCGGCCGGCCGGGCTTCACCTGGGGCGGCAATCTGCGCGTCAGCATGAAGCGCGAATGGCCGGACTGGACGCCGCCGGCGCCGATGCTGAGGCGCCGTCCCGACCTGCCGCGCCACATGAAGGGCGGCATCGACAATCCGCTCGGCGCCCGCGCTCTCTATCTCGGCAGCTCCGAATATCGCATCCACGGCTCCAACGAGCCCGACACGATCGGCCAGGCGGTGTCCTCCGGCTGCATCCGCATGACCAACGACGACGTGAAGGATCTCTACGATCGCGTCCCCGTCGGCGCGAGGGTCGTCGTGCAGAGATAAGCTTTCGCGCTTCCGGCGGGGAGGTCGTCCGCCGCGCGTGCGCGAAATACTCTTGTCGACATAGCGCGTGGCGGCTTTCTTTTTCGCCGCCTCGCTCCTAGATTTGAGGGATGAGCCCGCTCGTCGATCCTTTCGGACGCGCCATCACCTATATCCGCGTGTCGGTGACGGATCGCTGCGACTTCCGCTGCGTCTATTGCATGTCCGAGGACATGACGTTCCTGCCCAAGCAGGATCTGCTGTCGCTGGAGGAGCTGGACCGGCTGTGCTCGGCCTTCGTCCGGCTCGGCACGCGCAAGATCCGCGTCACCGGCGGCGAGCCGCTGGTGCGGCGCGGAATCATGACCCTGTTCCGCTCGCTGTCGCGCCACATCGGCGAGGGCGCGTCTCGACGAGCTGACCGTCACCACGAACGGCTCGCAGCTCGCCCGCTACGCCGCGGAGCTCAGGGATTGCGGCGTCGAGCGCATCAATGTTTCGGTCGACACGCTCAATCCCGAGAAGTTCCGCGCCCTCACCCGCTGGGGCGACTTCGCCCAGGTGATGAAGGGGATCGACGCGGCGGCCGAGGCGGGGCTCAAGGTCAAGATCAACGCCGTGGCGCTGAAGGGCGTCAACGACGAGGAGGCGCCCGAGATGATCGCCTGGGCGCACGGGCGCGGCTTCGACATCACCTTCATCGAGGTGATGCCGCTCGGCGAGATCGGCGAGGCGCGCTACGACCAATATCTGCCGCTGACCGAACTGCGCGCCGCAGTTGTCGCGGCGCTATACGCTGACGCCGTCGGCCTATGCCACCGGCGGCCCGGCGCGCTATTTCGATGTCGCCGAAACCGGCGGCCGGCTCGGCTTCATCACGCCGCTGACCCATAATTTCTGCGAGAGCTGCAACCGCGTGCGCGTCACCTGCACCGGCACGCTCTACATGTGCCTCGGCCAGGACGACGCGGCGGACCTGCGCGAGCCGCTGCGCCGCTCCGAGAGCGACGGCCCCCTGGAGGCGGCGATCCGCGCGGCGATCGCGCGCAAGCCCAAGGGCCACGATTTCCTCATCGACCGCGACTTCGAGCCACGCCTCGACGCGCCGCCACATGAGCGTGACCGGCGGCTAGGCGGCCCTAGTCGCGCGGCGCGCCGGCGCCTTATATCAGCGGGGCTCCCCACGGGGCCTTGACCCCCGGCATGACGAGGCGAAGCACATGTCCGACACGCGCGAACGCATCGAGAAGCTCATCAACGACAATCCCGTCGTGCTGTTCATGAAGGGCACGCCGCAGTTCCCGCAATGCGGCTTCTCCGGCCGGGTCATCCAGATCCTCGATTATCTCGGCGCGCCGGTCGTCGGCGTCAACGTGCTGGAGGACGCCGACATCCGCCAGGGCATCAAGGATTACGCCAACTGGCCGACGATTCCGCAGCTCTACGTCAAGGGCGAGTTCGTCGGCGGCGCCGACATCGCCGACCGAAATGTTCCAGTCCGGCGAACTGGCGTCGATGCTGACGGATGCGGGCGTCGAGTTGAAGGCCGGCCAAGGCCTGAGCCTCAGGCCGCATAGCGCCCGCCTGCTCCCGCAATTCCCGCTTCAGCACCTTGCCGATGGCGCTGCGCGGCAGCGCCTCGACGATGCGCAGCGCCGCGAGCCTCTGCGTCCTGCCGAGCGTCGCGTTGACGGCGGCGCGCAGCGCCTCCGGGTCGGCGGAAGCGCCCTCCCGCAGCACCACGAAGGCGACCGGCGTCTCGCCCCATAGCGCCGAGGACGCGCCGACGACGGCGGCCTCGCGCACCTCGGCCCGCGCCGTCAGCGCCGCCTCCAGGTCGCTCGGATAGATGTTGAAGCCGCCGGAAATGATCATGTCCTTGCGGCGGTCGAGCAGTATGAGGAACCCGTCCTCGTCGAAGCGGCCGACGTCGCCGGTGCGGATGAAGCGCCGTCCCTCGGGGTCGAACCATTCGGCCGCGCGCGTCTTCTCCCGCGCGTTGCGATAGCCGTTCATCATCGCGGGCGAGCGGCCGACGACCTCGCCGACCTCGCCCTTCGCGACCTCGCGGCCCTCCTCGTCAATCAGGCGGATGTCGTGGCCTTCGGCCGGCTGGCCGACGGTGTGGAGCTTGTCGGGGCGCTCGTGCGCGTTGAGGATGCAGGTTCCGCCGCCCTCGGTCATGCCGTAATATTCGCTCAAGCCGCCCGGCCAGCGGGCGAGAATGTCGTGCTTCAGCGCGGCGGCGAGGGGCGCGCTGGTCGAGAATTTCATTCGGAAGCTCGAGAGGTCGAAGCGGTCGAAATCCGGCAGCGCCAGCAGGCGGCTGAACTGTACGGGCACCAGCATCGCGTGGGTGACGCGCTCGGCCTGAGCGATTTCGAGAAAACGGCGCGCGTCGAATTTCTTCATGAGAATCACCCGGCCGCCGCCGGCGAGCGCGGGAAAGACGCTGACCAGCGTCGTGTTGGAGTAGAGCGGCGTCGAGACGAGCGTCGTCGCCTCGGCGTCGTAGCCGGCGAGCAGCCGCCGTCGCGTGTGGACGAAGCGCATGCCGTGCGACTGGTCGATGCCCTTCGGCGCGCCGGTGGTGCCGGAGGAATAGATCGTGTTGAACACGGCCTCAGGCGCGATTTCGACGGGCGCCGGCCGCGCGCCCTGCGGGGCGAGCCAATCGGCGAAGCCGGCGTCGAGCGGAATCGCCGGGGCGTCGAAGAGCGCGCGGGTCGTCGAATCCACGAACATCGCCTTCGCGCGGCAATCCTCGCGCATCGCGGCGAGGCTTTCCCGCGTCGCCGAGGGCGCCAGCGGCGCGACCGCGACGCCGACCCGCACGGCGCCGAGAAAGACGGCGAGATAGGCGGCGCTGCTCGCCGCGCAAATGGCGATCGTGTCGCCGGCCCGCACGCCGTCGCGCTGAAGCGCGGCGCCGACGCGGTCCATCAGCGCGTCGAGCCCGCCATAGGTCAGCGCCTCGGCCTCGTCCTGCACCGCCATGCGGTTGGGCGCGGCGCGCGCGGTCGCGGCGATGGTGTCGGCGAGCGGGACGAAGTCGGGAAGCGCGATGTCCGTCATGTCGAGGGCATAGCCCGCTCCGCCCCCCGGCCTCAAGCCGCAAGCCACGCCAGACCCGCCGCGACGAGGAACTGGAGGACGCAAGCCCGCACGTAGAGCCGCAACGCCGCGCGAATGTCCGCGCTCGTCGCCTCGCGGCGCCCCTCGCCCATATAGGCGTCGGCGACCTCCACGCCGCCATAGACGCGCGGGCCCGCGAGCTTCAGGCCGAGCGCGCCGGCCATCGCCGCCTCGGGCCAGCCGGCGTTGGGCGAGCGATGGGCGCGCGCGTCGCGGCGGACGGCGGCCCATGCCGAACGCGCCGCGCCGCCCGCCGCCAGCGCGAGCCAGAGAGCCGCCAGCCGCGAGGCCGGCAGATTGACGAGATCGTCGAACCGCGCCGCCGCGAAGCCGAAATGCTCGTAGCGCGCGTTGCGATGGCCGATCATCGAATCGGCGGTGTTGGCGGCCTTGTAGGCGGCCGCGCCCGGCAGGCCCGCGACGACGAGCCAGAACAGCGGCGCGACCACGCCGTCGGAGAAATTCTCGGCGAGGCTCTCGATCGCCGCGCGCGCCACGCCCGCCGCGTCGAGCGCCGCCGGGTCGCGCCCGACGATCATCGAAACCGCCGCGCCGCCCGCCTTCCAGGCCCTCGGCGTCGAGCGCGTCGGCGACCGCCTTCACATGCTGATAGAGGCTGCGCTGCGCCAGCAGACACGACGCCAGCCCGGCCAGAACGAGGAAGCCGAGCCAGGAGCCCGCCAGAAGATCTTGCAGCGCGAGCGCCGGCAGGATCGCGGCGGCCAGCAGCAGGACCAAGGCCGCCGCGCCTGCGCCGCGGCGGCGGCGCGCGCCGCCGCGATTGAGCCGCGCCTCGAGCGCGCTGAGCAACGCCCCCATCCAGGTGACGGGATGGCCGATCAGGCTGTAGAGGGGATAACCGGCCGCCGCCTCGATGACGAGCGCCGCCGCGGCGAGCAGGAAATGGGACGAGGCGGACATTTGGGCCAGACGGTTGCGTTCGAGCGCCTATTCCAGCACGGCGGCGATATCAACTCGGCCGAGGCGGCGTTTCCCGAAGCGCCGAGGCCATGGATCGACCTTTCCACCGGCGTCAATCCCGTTCCCTATCCCGTGCCGGCTCTCGACCTCGGCCGCTGGGCGCGCCTGCCCAGTCCCGCCGAGGTCGAGGCGTTGCAGGCGGCGGCGGCTTCCCGCTACGGCGCGACGGCGGAGCGGGTCGTCGTCGCGCCGGGCGCGCAGGCGATCATCCAATGGCTGCCGCGCCTGTTTCCGGCCCCCGCCGTCGCCATCCTCGGGCCGACCTACAGCGGGCATGAAAGCGCATGGCGCGCCGCCGGGGCGCAGATTCTCTCGGCCCCCGCGCCCGGCTCGGCCATCGTCGTCGTCAATCCCAACAATCCCGACGGCCGCCGCCTGCCGCCTGAAACGCTGCGCGCGCTGGCGCGCGATGCGCCTCTGCTCGTCGTCGACGAGGCCTTCGCCGATTTCGACGACGAAACGCTCTCGGCCGATCCGCCGCCGGCGACCATCGTGCTGCGCTCCTTCGGCAAGGCCTATGGGCTGGCGGGGTTGCGGCTGGGCTTCGCTATCGCGCGACCCGAGATCGCGCGGGCTTTGCGCGAGGCGCTGGGCGCCTGGGCGGCGTCCGGGCCGGCGCTGGAGATCGGCCGACGCGCGCTCGCCGACGAGGAGTGGCTGGCCGGCGCCCGCGCCCGCCTCGAAGCCGACGCGCGATGGCTCGACGAGTTGCTTGTCGCGGCGGGGTTCGAGATCGTCGGCGGGACGCTGCTGTTCCGCCTCGCCCGACGTTCCGACGCGCGCCGCGCCTTCGCCGATTTGTGCCGGCGCGGCGTGCTGACGCGGCCGTTCCGCGCCGAGCCGGAGTGGCTGCGCTTCGGCCTGCCGCGCCCTGGGGATCGGGCGCGGGTCGAGGCGGCGCTTATGAGCCTCTAAGCAGGATTTCCGAAAAGTGGATGCCGGTTTTCGGACGAAAATCCTGCTAAATCAAAGACCTAAGCAGACATTCGTTGGCCTTCCAACGAATGTCTGCTTAGGCCGCCGTCTTCACATCGAGCGCGTCGTAGCCTTTGACGCGGTAGATCAGCACGGAAGCAAGCCAGCTCGCCACGAAAACGCCGATGATGACATAGCCGAGCACGCCGAAATTGCCGTTGAGCGCGCCGACGGCGTCCCAGAATGCGCCCTCCAGCTTGAACGTGTCGCCGACGAGGCCGAGCGTCTCGACGCCGCCGATCAGCACCGCCACCACCACGGAAACCGCCGTGATGGTGATGTTGTAATAGAGCTTGCGGATCGGCTTCATGAACGCCCAGCCATAGGCGCCGAGCATCAGCACGCCGTCGGTCGTGTCGATCAGCGTCATGCCGGCGGTGAACAGGGCGGGGAAGACAAGCAGCGTCCCGAACGAAGCGCCTTTGGCGGCCTGTGTCGCGGAGATGCCGAACAGCGCCACTTCGGTCGCCGTATCGAAGCCGAGCCCGAACAGGAAGCCGATGGGCAGCAGATGCCAGCTCTTGCCCACCAGCCCGAACAGCGGCCGGAACAGTCGCGCCAGGAAGCCGCGATTGTTGAGCAGCAGATCGAAATCGCTCTGCGAGAACGCCGCGCCGCGCCTCACCGCCTGGAACGTGCGCCAGACCGAGATCAGCACAAGGATGTTGAAGGCCGCCAGCAGGAACAGGAACAGCGCCGACACGCTCGCGCCGATGACGCCGCCCACAGCCTTGAGGTCGTCGAAGCGGGCGCTGACCTCAGAGGCGGCGAAACCGACCGCCACCGAAAGCATCAGCACGACCAGGGAGTGGCCGAGCGAGAAGAAGAACCCGAGCGCAACCGGCCGCTGACCCTGCTGCATCAGCTTGCGGGTGGAATTGTCGATCGCCGCAATATGGTCGGCGTCGACGGCGTGACGCAGCCCGAATGTGTAGGCGAGCATCGCCGCGCCGAACAGCACGGCGTTGCCGCGCAGCGCGAGATAGGCCCAGATCCACGCCGCGACATTGGCCGCGGCGAGCAAAGCAAAGAGCGCGATCAGCCGGCCGCGAAGCCTGGCGCCGGCTTCATTCGACACACGGGACACGAAACCAGGCACGACTCCCTCGCATGCTCATGGCCCCAAGAATGCGGCGGGTCTCGCGCGGGCGCCAGGGGCGCACATGCGCGAGCCGCCCGCGCGGCGGGCAGGTCTCCTGGCTCGCGGGGTCACTGCGTCCGGCGGCCTTCCCGGGGCGCGACCCCCAGTGGCCTCATGTGCAAGACGCTCGCCGCTCACGGTCGCGGGGGCAGCCGCGGCTGACGGCGCGAACCGTTTCCGCGTTCCCTTTTCATCTCTTTTCAGAGAACCGCCCTCGCAACGGATAGCGGAGGGCCGAACGGGGCGCAAGGCGGGGGGGAACCTGGCGGCGCGTCAGCGTTGTAGGAGCACGGAGGAATGAAACATGCAGACATAGGGTCAGCTCCCTTGAGCGCTTACGCTACGTCGCGTTCGATGGCGCGCTCGGCGCCGCCTTTGGGTTGCTCGTGGTCTTGGTTCTGGCCGCAAGCTCCATGGGGGTGCGCCAGGCGCTGTCGGTCGGCCCGGACCTTCTGTCCTGGCTCGCTTTGGTCGTGTTGGTGATTGTCGGGCAATTCGCGGTCGCAGCCGGCTTGTGCGGATTCGCCCTCCGCAGGTTCGAACGCAGACGCTGACGCCCGCCCGGGCCGCGGTTGCGCGACAACCGCGGCGCTCGGCCCCTTCGCCCGCCCTTGCCACGGATCTTGCACGGGCGGGGCATGCGGCTTCGGATCATCAATCCCAACACCACCGCCTCGATGACGCGCAAGATCGAAGCGGCGGCGCGCGCCGTCGCCCGGGACGGGACGGAAATCGACGCGGTCAACCCGGAATTCGGCCCGGCCAGCATCGAGGGCTATTACGACGAGGCGTTCTCGCTCCCCGGTCTTCTCGACGAAGTCGCCAAGGGAGCGGAGGCGGACGCTTTCGTCATCGCCTGCTTCGACGACACGGGGCTCGAGGCCGCGCGTTGCGCAACGCAAGCGCCGGTGATCGGCATCGGCGAGGCGGCGTTCCACATGGCGGGCCTCATCGCCGAAAAATTCAGCGTCGTGACCACGCTGTCGCGCTCGATCGTCCCGATTGAGCGCAATTTGGGCAAATACGGGCTCATCGCGCGCTGCGCGCGCGTGCGCGCGGCGGAAGTCCCGGTGCTGGCCTTGGAGGATGAAGGCTCGGACGCGCGCCGGCGCATCGAAGCGGAGATCGCGCGGGCGCTCGAGGAGGACGGCGCCGAGGCGATCGTGCTCGGCTGCGCGGGAATGGCCGATCTCGCCGACGCGCTGGCGCGACGTTTCGACGTCCCCGTGCTCGACGGCGTCGCCTGCGCGGTGGCGCTGGCGGAGAGCCTGGTCGGGCTCGGCCTTCGCACCTCGAAGCGCAACACCTACGCATCGCCCCGGGCGAAACCCTACGCCGGCGCCTTTGCCCGCTTCGCGCCGCGTTGAGCGAGGCCCGCCATTTCGCAGACGATGGCCCATTCCTCGTCCGTCACCGGCTGGACGGAGAGGCGCGAATTGGCGACCAGCGCCATCCTGGCGAGGCGCGGCTCGGCCTTGACCGCCTCCAGCGTCACCGGCTTCGGCAGCGGCTCGACCGCGTTTATGTCGACCATGCCGAACTTGCCTGTCTTGTCCGTGGGGTCGGGGCGGTAGAGCGCTGAAACCTCGACAATGCCGACGATCGCCTTGCCCTCGTTGGAATGATAGAAGAAGCCGCGCTCGCCGAGCTTCATCGCCATCATGTTGAGCTTGGCGGAATGGTTGCGCACGCCGCTCCATTCCGTGCTTTTCTCGGCCACGAGCTTCTCGAAGGAGAAGACGGTGGGCTCGCTCTTGAACAACCAATGGGCCATGCGGGTCTCGCGGGAAACGTGCGTCGACCCAGCTTAGCCGCGAAGCGCGCGCCGACCTAGGCCCTCGCAGCGGGATCGTCGAAGTTTCAAACGCGGTCCCTCGCTCGCGCCCGGCTTCACGCGCGGCGGCGCCGGCGTCTGGATCTCCATGACCGTTAACATCGCGGGTTGAGCGCCTGAACAATCAAAGCGGAAACAGCCGATTGACCCTTTGCAAACGCCTCGCTTGCCGCTAACATGTCAGTGGGAGGAGCGGGAGCGGCATGGCCGAAGGGGGACCCATCAGCCGATCTCGGCGCGCCGGGCGAACGGCTCGTGGAGATGCGCCGCATCGAGAAGCGCTTTCCCGGCGTGCATGCGCTGCGCAGCGCGCGATTCGATCTCAATCGCGGCGAAGTGCATGCGCTGATGGGCGAGAACGGCGCCGGCAAATCGACCTTGATGAAGGTGCTGACGGGCGTCAACCAGCCTGATTCCGGGGAAATCCTCATCGAAGGCAAGGCGGTCGCGCTGTCCGGGCCGCGCGCGGCCCAGGAGCTCGGCGTCGGCATCATCCATCAGGAACTGCACCTGATGAGCCATCTCTCGGCGGCGCAGAACATCTTCATCGGCCGCGAGCCGCGCCGTGGCTTTGGTTGGTTCACCGACGAGGCGCGCGCCAACGCCGCCGCCGCCGCCCTTTTTCAGCGCATGAAGGTCGACATCGATCCGAAAGCGGAAGTCGGCCACATGACGGTGGCGCGCCAGCAGCTCGTCGAGATCGCCAAGGCGCTGTCTTTCAACTCCAGGGCGCTCATCATGGATGAGCCGACCTCGGCGCTCAACGAGACCGAGGTCGAGCATCTCTTCGCCATCATCGAGGATCTGAAGCGTCAGGGCGTGGGGATCGTCTACATCACGCACAAGATGGACGAGGTGAAGCGCATCGCCGACCGCATAACGGTGATGCGCGACGGGCAGACCATCGAGACGCTGCCCGCCGCAGGCACGCCGATCTCCAGGATCATCTCGCTGATGGTCGGCCGCGAGCTCGCCGACGCCGCGCGGGCCGAGGGTCGCGGCGACGGCGAGGAGGCGCTGCGCGTCGAGGGCCTCAATCGCGGGACCGTCATCAGGAATGTCTCCTTCACCTTGCGCAAGGGCGAGATCCTCGGCTTTGCCGGGCTGATGGGCGCAGGCCGCACCGAGGTCGCGCGCGCGATCTTCGGCGCCGACCCAAGGGACAGCGGCGAGATTTATGTGCGCGGCCAGAAGCGGCGCATCGACAGCCCCGCCGACGCGGTGCGCCACGGCGTCGCCTATTTGAGCGAGGACCGCAAACGCTTCGGCCTCGTCACGCCGATGTCGGTCAGCGACAATGTGACGATGGCCTCCTGGCCGCGCTTCACCGCCGGCAAGGCGTTCATGCGCGATTCCGCGCTGCGCAAGACCTCGCGCGATTATGTGAGCCTGCTCAAGGTCAAGACGCCCTCGGTCGATCAGGAGACGCGCCTGCTCTCGGGCGGCAATCAGCAGAAGGTCGTGATCGCCAAATGGCTCCTGCGCGATTGCGACATCCTGTTCTTCGACGAGCCGACGCGCGGCATCGACGTCGGCGCGAAGGCGGAGATCTACAAGCTTCTGCAAGGCCTGGCCGAGCAGGGCAAGGCGATCGTCGTCATCTCCTCCGAACTGCCGGAGGTGCTGAGGCTCTCCCATCGCATCGTGGTGATGTGCGAGGGCCGCATCACCGGCGAGCTGGACGGCGCGGACGCCACGCAGGAAACCATCATGACTTTGGCGACGCAGCGACAGTCGCCGGCTGCGGCAAAGCATTCCGAGGCGCGATGACGAACACAGTTCTCGAACAGGCCGCCCCTTCGCGGTCGGGGCTTTTCACGGTCGCGGCGCTGCAAAAGGCCGTGGCCTTCGTCGTGCTGATCGCGCTGATCGCCTATTTCGGCGTCGCCGCGCCGAACTTCCTCACCCAGATAAATCTCGTCGGCATCCTGCAGGCCACCGCCGTCAACGGCGTGCTCGGCGTCGCCTCGACCTTCGTCATCATTTCCGGCGGCATCGACCTCTCGGTCGGCACGCTGATGACCTTCTCCGCCGTGATGTGCGGCGTGGTGCTCAACAACTCCTGGCATCCGCCGATGATCTTCGGCGTCGTCGCGGCGCTGGCCTTCGGCGCGCTCTGCGGCTCGGTCTCGGGCGCGATCATCGCCAAACTGCAGCGTGCCGCCGTTCATCGCGACGCTCGGGATGATGCTGCTCCTCAAGGGGCTCGCGCTGGTCATCGCCCAGGACAAGCCGATCTATTTCAACGACACGCCGAATTTCTCCGCTCATCTCCAACGATTCGCTCGTCGGCGATTTCCTGCCGCTCGTTCGCCATCCCCAACGGCGTGCTGATCCTGTTCTCGGTCGCCGATCGTGGGCTCGATCATCCTCAACAAGACGCTGCTCGGGCGCTACATCTTCGCGCTCGGCAGCAACGAGGAGGCGGCGCGGCTTTCCGGCGTCAACGTCGATTTCTGGAAGATTCTCACCTACGCGCTCGGCGGCCTCATCTGCGGGGTCGCCGGCCTCATCATCGCCTCGCGCCTCAATTCCGCTCAGCCCGCTCTCGGCCAGGGCTACGAGCTGGAGGCGATCGCCGCGGTCGTGATCGGCGGCACTTCGCTCAGCGGCGGGCGCGGCACGATGCTCGGCACCATCATCGGCGCGTTCATCATGAGCGTGCTGACCAATGGCCTGCGCATCATGGGCGTGGCCCAGGAATGGCAGATCGTCGTGACGGGGGTCATCATCATCGTCGCTGTCTATGTCGACATGCTGCTGCGGCGGCGGGCGTGAAGGGAATACGGCGAGACAGGCTGTCGGCCGAAATTCAGTCGCAAAGCCGCAAGGCGAAAGCGGGAAGCCTCCAACCAGGGAGAAATGGATGAAAAAGACTTTGTTGATTGGCGCGCTGGCGTTCGGCGCGTCCGCGGCGTTCGCCGCGCCAGGCTACGCCGACACCTATTTTCCGATCATTTCGAAGGGCTTCCAGCATCAGTTCTGGCAGGCCGTGAAGGCCGGCGCCGAGCAGGCCGCCAAGGCCGACGGCGTGAAGATCACCTTCGAAGGGCCGGAAACCGAGGCGATGGTCGACAAGCAGATCGACATGCTCGCCGCCGCGCTCGCCAAGAAGCCGCAGGGCCTCGGCTTCGCCGCGCTCGACTCCAAGGCGGCCATACCGCTGCTGAAGAAGGCGCAGGCCGCCAAGATCCCGGTCGTCGCCTTCGACTCCGGCGTCGACAGCGACATCCCGCTCACCACCTGCGCGACCGACAACCTCAAGGCCGCCGGCGTCGCCGCCGACAAGATGGCCGAAATGATCGGCGACGAGGGCGAAGTCGCGCTCGTCGTCCACGACCAGACGAGCCGCACCGGCATTGACCGCCGCGACGGCTTCGTCAATGAGATGAAGGCCAAGCACCCGAAGGTGAAGATCGTCGACATCCAATACGGCGCCGGCGATCAGTTGAAGTCGACGGAGATCACCAAGGCCATTCTCCAGTCGCATCCGAAGCTCAAGGGCATGTTCGGCGCCAACGAAGGCTCGATCATCGGCGTGCTCAACGGCGCCAGGGAGATGAAGCGCAAGCTCGTCATCATCGGCTACGATTTCGGCAAGCAGCAGAAGGCGGCGATCATGGACGGCCAGGAGGCCGGCGCGATCACGCAGAACCCTGTCGGCATCGGCCAGTGCGTCGTCGATTCCCTGAACAAGGCGATCAAGGGCGAAAAGCTGCCCAAGACCGTCGACACCGGCTTCTACTGGTACGACAAGAGCAACATCGGCGACCCGAAGGTCGCCGCCGTGCTCTACGACTGAGAGCGCAGTCTCATCTGAAAGAAGGACGCCCCGGCTTCGCCCGGGGCGTTTTTCATTTCGTCACGGAAAGACGCGCGGGAAACGCGCCATCGCCTCGAGATCGTCGAGCGGGATCGTGTTGCGCACGTAGGATTTCGAGGCATCCTTGAACGGCTGGAAATCCCAGCTCTTCGGCTCGCCCTTGGTCAGCGCCGCATCGACGATGCGGCGGCGGCGCTGGCTTGAGCGCACTTCGGCGTCGAGCGCGTCGAGCCGCCAGCGGCGGGCGACCTCGTCGCGGAAAGCGGCGACGCGCGCCGCCTAGCCGGGAGCGTCGGCGAGGTTCGTCCGCTCGCCGGGATCGCGGGCGAGATCGTAAAGCTGGTCGGGATCGGCGGGCGAGTGGATGAACTTGTACGGCGCCGCGCCGGATCATGACGATCGGCGCGATCGCGCCTTCGGCGAGATATTCGGCGAAGGTCTCGTCGGGCGCGTCGCCGCCGGTCAGTTGCGGCAGCAGCGAGCGGCCGTCGGTGTCGATGTCGGCCGCGCGCCCGCCCGCGAGCTCAACCAGCGTCGGCGTCACGTCCATCAGCGAGGCCGCCGCCTTCACGCGACGGGGCGCAAAGCGGCCGGGCGCATTGACGATCAGCGGCACGCGCGCGGAATTCTCGAAGAAGCTCATCTTGTACCAGAGCCCCTTGTCGCCGAGCATCTCGCCGTGGTCCGAGAGCACGACGACGATCGTGTTCCCGCGCAGGCCGCAATCTTCAAGCGCCTTCATCAGCCGGCCGACGTTGTGGTCGACATAGGAGATCTCGCCGTAATAGGCGCGGCGCGCGGTGCGGATCTGCGCCTCGGTCAGCGCGACCGCGTCCATGGCGCAGACGTGGCGCAGGCGGCGCGAGTGCGGATCCAGCCGATCCGGCGGAATGGCCGGGCCCGGCATGTCGATGTCCTCGTCGCGATAGAGATCGAAGAACTCGCGCGTGATCGCGTAAGGGTCATGCGGATGGGTCAGCGAAGCGACGAGCAGCAGCGGGCGTTTGTCGACGCCGCGCGCTTTGTCGTAGATTTCGCGTTCGGCGGCGAAGGTCACTTCGTCGTCGAAATCGAGCTGGTTGGTGCGCACCGCCAGGCCCGCTTGCGTGACCGAGCTCATGTTGTGGTACCAGCTCGGCCGCTCCTGCGGATGGTCCCAGTCCGGCGTCCAGCCGAAATCGGCGGGGTAGATGTCGGTCGTCAGCCGCTGCTCGAAGCCGTGCATCTGGTCCGGCCCGCAGAAATGCATCTTGCCCGACAGCACCGTGCGGTAGCCGAGCCGGCGCAGATGGTGGGCGAAGGTCGGAATGTCGGCGGCGAATTCGGCGGCGTTGTCGTAGACGCGCGTGCGCGAGGGCAGGAGCCCCGCCATGAACGAGGCGCGCGAGGGCGAACAGAGCGGGCTGCCGCAATAGGCGTTCTCGAACACCACGCCGTTCGCCGCCAGCGCGTCGATGTGCGGCGCCTTGACGATCCCGTGGCCATAGGCCGGCAGAAAGACCGGCGAGAGCTGGTCGGCCATGATGAGGAGGATATTGGGCTGGTCGGACATGCGGCTCTCGAACGTTTCGCGCGCCGCTCTCAGGAAGCACGGGGGCGGGCCAGGCAAAGATCGAAAATATGAAGCCGCCATGCCCTCTCATTTGGCGGAGGTCAGCCGCTTCCATTCGCTTTGCATCGCCGCGGCGACAGCCGCGTCGAACACCGGCTCGGGGGGAAGCCGCTTCAAGATCTCAAGGTCGACCGCGTCCTCGGCGCTGTTGAGACCGGCGAGCGCGGCGTCGCGACGCGCGTTGTCGGGCTTCAGCAGCGCGTCGAGCAGGCGATAGGCGGCGTCGGGCGCGGGGGCGTTGGCGGGTATGGCGAAGGCGTAGATCGTCAGCGGCGCGCCCTCGCGCGGATAGGCGAAGCGGATCATCGGCGCGCTGTCGCCGCCGCGCGCGGCGACCGCCGCGGCTTCGCCCGCCGTGCCGGCCCCGAGACAGCCCGCGCCCTTGGCCAGCGCGCCGACCTCGTCGGGCGCGGCGAAGGCGAGCAACACGCCGCGCGCCCGGTCCAGCAAAGCGGCGGCGGATTTCACTTCCGCCGGCCGCGCGCGGGCGGGGTCGACGCCGAGTCAGCCGCCACGCGGCCAGAAAGCTATGCACGCGCGCGTCCGGCCAGACGACGCCGCAATCGGCGAAGCCGCCGCGCCTCCCTGCCCACGCCGAGCGCCTGCGCGAAGGAGGTCGGCGGCTCGCGCAGCTTGTCGGCGTCGTAGAGCAGGCCGAAGGCCGACCAGCCGAACGGGACGCCATAGCGCGCCGTCGCGGTCATAAGCCCCGTATTTGGCGGCGACGAGCGGCTGCACGAGCTGCGAGTTCGGCGAGCAGGCGGCGATCGAGCCGGCAGAGCGCCGGGAGCGGCGGGCGAGCGCGGCCCGCTGAGCGACGACGAGATCGTAGCGCCGCTCGGCGCTGCGCTCGGCGAGTTCGGCGGCGCTCGCATAGGTGTCGAGCGCGACGGTCAGGCCGCTGTCCTTCTCGAACGCCTCGATCACCGCGCGGTCGATGAAATCCGGCGGCGTCAGCACCTCCAGGAATTTCGGCGCGGCGGCGGGCGGCAGGAACGGCGCGAGGCCCGGAGCCGAGGCGCCGCCGAGCCCGAAGGCCAGCAACAGCGCGACGAAGCGCGCCCTCATGTCGGCGCGTCGACGCCGAGCTTGCACCGGCGTCCCGAGAAAGCGCGGCTCGGTCCCGCGCAGAAGGTCGAAGATCGCCGCGACGCGCGCGGCGATCTCGCGCAGATAGGTGCGCACGCCGAAGCGCAACGGCACGTCCGGCGGCCGCGAAACCGTCGTCGTCGAGCCCGTGCCAGCGCGCCAGGAACAGCGCGCGCGAGAGATGGAAGGGCTGCGAGACGACGATCACCCGCTCCTGGCCGAAAACCTCCTTGGCGCGCACGATCGAATCGAGCGTGCGGAAGCCGGCGTAGTCGCGATAGATGCGCGCCGGCGGGCACGCCCGCGGCGATCAGCGCGGCGCGCAAGTCGGCGGGCTCGTCATAGCCGCCGCGCGGCCGTCCGCCGCGCGCCTGATTGCCGCTGACGATGAGATATTGCACCTTGCCGGCCTTGAACAATGCCGCCGCCGCCTCGATGCGATTGCGGAAGAACGGGTTGGCGACATAGTTTCGCACCAGCCGCGAGGCGCCGAGCACCAGACCCGCCGTCGCGGGCTTGAGCGCCTCGGGCGATTCGTAGATGTGCGAGCGCGACGAAGTCTCGATCAGAACCCATGGCCCCGCCGTCCCCGCCGCCCCCAGATGCGGCGAGGGCGATCAGCGCCAGCGCGACAGCCGTTTCACCGCGGCAGGATCGTTTCGCCCATCAGCGCCTCGTCGATGGAGGCCGCGCATTGCCGCCCCTCGCGGATCGCCCAGACCACCAGCGACTGCCCGCGCCGCATGTCCCCGCAGGCGAACACCTTGGCGACCGACGAGGCGTAGCGCCTGGTGTCGGCCAGCACGTTGCCGCGGCCGTCGAGCGCGACGCCGAGATCGGTCAGCAGCCCCTCCTTGACCGGCGAGACGAAGCCCATCGCCAGCAGAACGAGATCGGCCTTGATCGTGAACTCGCTGCCCTCGATCGGCTTCATCTTGTCGTCGAGGCGCACGCATTCGAGGCCGGTGACGACGCCGTTCTCTCCCTCGAACTTGCGCGTCATGACCGCGAAATCCCGCTCGGCGCCTTCCTCGTGGCTGGAGGAGGTGCGCAGCTTCACCGGCCAGTTCGGCCAGTTCAGCATCTTGTCCTCCACCTTGGGCGGCGTCGGCATGATTTCGAGCTGCGTCACCTTGAGCGCGCCCTGGCGGATCGAGGTGCCGATGCAGTCCGAGCCGGTGTCGCCGCCGCCGATGACGACGACATGCTTGCCGGCGGCCAGAATTGGCTCGTTGGTGCCGAGCGGCTCGCCGGAGACCCGGCGGTTCTGCTGCGGCAGGAACTCCATGGCGTAATAGACGCCGTAGAGGTCGCGCCCCGGCACGGGCAGATCGCGCCCGAGCTCGGCGCCGCCGGCGAGCGCGATGGCGTCGAAGCTCTCCAGCAGCGAAGCCGCCGAGACGTCCTTGCCGACATGGGTCTTGCAGTGGAAGACGACCCCCTCCGCCTTCATCTGCTCGACGCGGCGCTCGACATGGCGCTTTTCGAGCTTGAAGTCGGGGATGCCGTAGCGCAGCAGGCCGCCGGGATGGGCGCTCTTCTCGTAGACATGCACTTCGTGGCCGGCGCGGGCGAGCTGCTGCGCGCAGGCGAGGCCCGCGGGCCCGGAGCCGACCACCGCGACGCGCTTGCCGGTCTTGTGCGCCGGCGGCTCCGGCTTGATCCAGCCCTGCTCCCAGGCGCGGTCGACGATGGCGCATTCGATCGTCTTGATGGTGACGGGCGTGTCCTGGAGGTTGAGCGTGCAGGAGGCCTCGCAAGGCGCGGGGCAGACGCGGCCGGTGAACTCGGGGAAGTTGTTGGTGGAATGCAGGTTGCGCGAAGCCTCGCGCCAGTCGCCGCGATAGACGAGGTCGTTCCAGTCGGGGATCTGGTTGTTGACCGGGCAGCCGTTGTGGCAATAGGGGATGCCGCAATTCATGCAGCGCGCCGCCTGATTGCGCGTGGCCTCCTCGGAGAGCGGCAGCAGGAACTCGCGATAATGGCGGATACGGTCGGAGGCCGGGGCGTACCGCCGGTCCGCGCGATCGATCTCCAGAAAACCTGTAACCTTTCCCATAGCCTTTTCCCGTCACCGCCTCGCGGGCTCACAGACCTGGATCGGCCTGGCGAGGCGCCGATCCCTTCTCTTATCGCGAGCCGATATGCAAGATCGAAACCGCGGCCGGCGGGTCGAGGCCGATTCGGCGCGATCAAGCTTCCTTTCGGCGGGGCGGGCCTGCGACGCTCCGCGCCGCCGCCCGAGTCAAACGCTTTCCCGCCTCCGGCAGGGCGCGCAGGAGAGCATGAAGAAGAACAGTCCGCGCGCCTGAGATCGGCTCCGCCTTGGGGACAGGGGCCTCCGTGCGCCGCCGCCGCCGAAGTTTTACGCCGAAGGGAACCGTGAAATCGCAGGAAGTTCCTGCGCAATGCCTAATCCTGCGTTCGAACTCGCAGATTTCGGCCGCAATATTTCTTTGCAATAGCCCGTTCAAACCGGCTATTACCCGACATGAACGCCGAGACTTGCTGAAGGTCCGGACATGGGACCTTTCGGCCTCGCAAATCGGAGGAGCGGACGACGACGCACAACTTGCGATCGCCGAGCCGGCGACAAATCGGCCCGTCCGTGAACCCTCCGGCCTCGAACCGCGTTCTCATTGGCGCGTGGCTCGCAACGCGCGCCTCCGACTGGGCCAACAAACACCGGAAAAGGAGGCTGAGATTTGAGTCGCACCCCGTCGCTTGACCTCGCCGTTATCGGCAACAGCGCGCTGGCGGCGCTCATCGATCGCGAGGGCCGCATGGTCTGGTGCTGCTGGCCGGGACTCGACGGCGATCCGATCTTTTGCGCGCTGATCGACGGCGACCAGGAGGAGCGCGGCCTGTTCGTCGATCGCTCCCGACGAAAGCTTCACCAGCGAGCAGACCTATGTGCGCAACACCGCGATCCTGCACACCACGATCACCACCCATTCCGGCGCCTATTCCGTCACCGATTTCGCGCCGCTGTTCCGCGTCTCCGGGCGCATGTACCACCCGCCGATGATCATTCGCCGGGTGCAGCCGATCTCCGGGCTTTGCCGCGTTCGCGCGCTGCTGAGGCCCATGCGCGATTACGGCGCGAGCGCGCCCAATACCGTCCAGGGCTCCAACCATATCAGCTACGTGAGCGAGGGCGGCGCGTTCCGCGTCACCACGGACGCGCCGGTCAGCTACGTCCTCAGCGGCAGCGGCTTCGTGCTGGCGCGGCCGCTGACCTTCATCCTGCACGCCGACGAGACCCTGCCCGACGCCGTCGACCGCATCGGCGCCGATTGCGCAGGAGCGCACGCGCGAATACTGGCAGGGCTGGGTGCGCACTCTCAACGTGCCCTTCGACTATCAGGAGGCGGTGATCCGCGCCTCGATCACCTTGCAACTGTGCTCCTTCGCCGAGACCGGAGCGATCGTGGCGGCGCTGACCACCTCCATCCCCGAATCGCCGGATTCCCAGCGCAACTGGGATTATCGCTTCTGCTGGATCCGCGACGCGCATTTCACCGTGCAGGCGCTGAACCGCGTCGGCGCGAGCCACACCATGGAGCGCTTCATCGAATATATCGCCAATGTCATCGCGCTTCGAACGCAAGCCGACGCTGAAACCGGTCTACGGCGTTCTGCCGGAGAGCGATCTCAGCGAGCGCATCGTCGACGACGCTTGCCGGCTATCGCGGCCAGGGTCCGGTGCGGATCGGCAACGCCGCCGCCGACCAGGCGCAGCACGACGTCTATGGCGGCGTGATCCTCGCCGCCTCGCAGATGTTCTTCGACGAGCGGCTGCCCAAGAAGGGCGACGTCGCGCTGTTCGAGCGGCTGGAGCCGCTCGGCATGATGGCGCTGAAGCTGGCGCTGACGCCCGGACGCCGGCATCTGGGAATATCGCGGCCGCGTGCGCGTCCACACCTATTCGGCGGCGATGTGCTGGGTCGCCTGCGACCGGCTCGCGCGCATCGCCGAGCGCCTTTCGCTGACCGACCGCGCCGCGCAATGGCGCGCCTCGGCCGAAAGCCTGAAGCGAGGCGATTCTCTCCCGCGCCTGGAACGAAAAGCTCGGCGCGATCTGCGGCAGCCTCGACGGCGATGAGTTCGACGCCAGCGTGCTGCTGCTGCACGAGCTTGGCCTCGTGGCCGCCGACGATCCCGCGCTTCGTCTCGACCGTCGAACAGATCGGCCTCAGGCTCGCGCGCAACGGCATGCTGCTGCGCTATGACGCGCCCGACGATTTCGGCGCGCCGACCGTCTCCTTCGCCGTCTGCACCTTCTGGTATGTCGACGCGCTCGCCGCGGTCGGGCGGGTCGAGGAGGCGCGCGAGATGTTCGAGAAGCTGCTGGCGCGCGCAATCCACGCCGGGCTGTTGTCGGAGGACATCGACCCCGCGACCGGCGAACTCTGGGGCAACTTTCCCGCAGACCTATTCGCTGGTCGGCATCATCATCTCGGCCATGCGGCTGTCGCGCGGCTGGGAGAACGGGCGTTGAAGCTCCCTTTCGGCGCGTGGCTACGCCATCCTCGTGTGCGCCGCTGGAACGCCTCGTTCCTGCGCATGGCCAAGAAATCCGATCGTCGGCCTCAGTCTCGCCGGCGTCATCGTCGTCATCGTCGCGATGACGCAGGTCGCCTTCGTCGTGGTCGACCATTGGTCGGAGCGCGACATCGAGCTGAGATCGAGCCTGGTGTTCCGCTCGATCCACGACAGCGTCGTGCGCGGGCTTGAGATCAAGCCGCAGTTCAAGCTCGGACCTTATTTCGAGGAACTCGCCGAGGACGAGCGCATCCTCGCGCTCGGCTATTGCGACGCCGCGGGCGAGTTGCGCTACGCGACCAAGGACATGCCGAAGTCGGTCTCCTGCCCGGAGAAGGGCACGGCGCGCGGCGACAGCTATTATCGCACCAGCTTATCGCGGCCATCCCGTCAGCGTCGCCGTCTTTCCGCTCGGGGAGAAGGAGGGCGGCGGCCAGTTGCTGGTGCTGCACGATCTCACCTTCATCCAGCGGCGCGCCCACGAGGCCGAGCTTTATATGGCGCTGGCCCTGGTCGGGGTCGCGGTCGGGCTCGGGCTGCTGGGGGCGGTCGTCGTCTTCGTGCTGATGCGCGGCTGGACCAACGCCTTCCGCTCGGCGATCGCCAATCTCGGGCGCGGCGCCGACGGTCCGCGTCACACGGAACTGCCGATCGGACGCGACATCGAATCGCATGCTCGCCGAACTCCGCCTCGAGCGCAGATACGCCCACGGCATTCATGTCGAATGGTCGCCGGACACGCTGCACCAATTGCTGGTCGAGGAGTTGCCCGGCGCGCAGGTGATGGTGGTCTCCAACCGCGAGCCCTACATTCACAATCGCGTCGACGGCGAAGTGACGCTGCAAATTCCGGCGAGCGGCCTGGTCTCGGCGCTGGAGCCGGTGATGCGCGCCTGCGGCGGCGTCTGGATCGCGCATGGCTCGGGCTCGGCCGACCGCGAGGCGGTCGACCGCAACGACCGCGTTCGCCGTGCCGCCCGCCCAGCCCGCCTATTCGCTGCGCCGCGTCTGGCTCACCGAGGAGGAGCAGGACGGCTATTATTACGGCTTCTCCAACGAAGGGCATGTGGCCGCTCTGTCATATCGCCTTCGTGCGGCCGATCTTCCGCGAAAGCGACTGGGCGCATTATGTCGCGGTCAACCGCCGCTTCGCCGAGGCGGTCGTGCAGGAGGCGCAGCCGCGAGGACCCGATCGTGCTGGTGCAGGACTACCACTTCGCCCTACTGCCGCGCATGATTCGCGAGCGGCTGCCGCGCGCCACCGTCATCACCTTCTGGCACATTCCCTGGCCGAACGCCGAGACGTTCAGCATCTGCCCGTGGCGCGAGGAGATCATCGACGGGCTGCTCGGCAGCTCGATCCTGGGCTTCCACACGCGCTTCCACTGCAACAATTTCCTGGAGGGCGTCGACCGCTTCCTGGAGAGCCGCATCGACCGCGAGCGCAATTCCGTGACGCTCGGCGGCCACGAGACGCTGGTGCGCGCCTATCCGATCTCGATCGAATGGCCGCCGGCGGCGATCGAGCGGCAGGCCCCGGTCGACGAATGCCGCCGGCTGGTCATCGAGAAATTCGGGCTGAAGGCGGACGCGCGCATCGGCGTCGGCATAGAGCGCTTCGACTACACCAAAGGCATCGTCGACCGCATGCACGCGGTCGAGACGCTGCTCGAACGGCGACCGGAATGGCGCGGGAAATTCGTGTTCCTGCAGGCCGCCGCGCCGACGCGCAGCAAGCTTGAATCCTACAGCGCCCTGCAGACCGAGGCGATGAAGACGGCCGAGGCGATCAACGCCAAATTCGGCGAGGGCGACTACAAGCCGATCGTGCTGTCGATCCGGCACCATGAGCCGGACGAGGTCTATCAACCTGTTCCGCGCCGCCGACATTTGCGTGGTGTCGAGCCTGCACGACGGCATGAATCTCGTCGCCAAGGAGTTCATCGCCGCGCGCGACGACGAGCAGGGCGTGCTTGTTGCTTTCGAGCTTCGCCGGCGCCTCGCGCGAACTGGCGGAGGCGCTGATGGTCAATCCCTACGACGCGCACGGCATGGCGGACGCGCTCGATGCGGCGCTGCGAATGCCGCCGGAGGCGCAACGCGCGCGCATCCGCGCGATGCGCGATCTGGTGCGCCAGCGCAACGTCCATCTCTGGGCCGCGCAGATGCTGCTCGACGCCGCCCGCCTGCGCCGGCGCGCGGTGCTGGCGGAGACCGCGCACTGACGGCGCGCCGCGTCACGCGGCGGCGACGACCTTGCTGAGCTTGTCGCGCACGGTGGCGGCGACTCTGTCGAGCGCGGGATTGCCGATGGCCCGCATGGGCGCGGCGGGGTTGATGGCGGAGATCTCGACGCGGCCCGCATCGCGCTGCTGCACGACGACGTTGCACGGCAGCATCACGCCGACATGATCCTCGGCGCTCAGCGCCTGAAACGCGAGCCCCGGATTGCACGCGCCGAGAATGCGATAGGGCCGGAAATCCTTGTCGATCTTGGCTTTCAGCGTCGCCGCGACGTCGATCTGGGTGAGAACGCCGAAGCCTTCGGCCTTCAACGCCTCGGTCACGCGCGCGACCGCGTCCTCGAAAGGCGCCTTGATGACGCGCGAGAAATGATAGTTCATGAACGCCTCCTGATATTGTCCAGTCTGGACGGCGCGGCGCGCGCGTCCCGACCCGCCTTTTCAAACAAACCCCGACCGCCTATGTTTCCGGCTTTCTCGGCGACAAGAAACGGAAGAAGCGCAAGGCTTTGCGTGAGGGTCGCCTTGGATCCGACCTATATATCATAAAATTCTAATTGAGCAAGTATGAAAGTAATGGAGCCGCCCCGTCGACAGATCGCGATGCCCGGAACCGAACGGGCGACGCCAATCCCGGCCTCGCCGCGGCGGGATCGTTAAGTTCGGCTACCTGACCGCAGCGCCGGTCAGCGGCGGCCCGTGCGCGACACCGGGCCAGCGACGACGACGACCATCAGGAAGAGCCCGCGGATCACCGACTGCCAATAGGCGCTGAGGCTGATCCAGCCCATGCCGTTCTCGAAATTCAAGATGTTGAAGATGAGGCCCAGCAGCATGACGCCGACCAGCGTCGTCATCACCGAGCCCTCGCCGCCGGTCAGCAGCGTGCCGCCGACGACGACGGCGGCGATCGAGAACAGCTCCCAGCCGACGCCCTCGGCCGGCTGTCCCGCGCCGAATTGCGCGGCGAGGATGACGCCCGCCAGGCCCGCGAGCAGGCCGGACTGCAACATAAACGCCCCATTTGACGCGCTCGACCGCCAGCCCCATCAGCCGCGCCGCCTCCTCGTTGCCGCCGACCGACAGCACGTAGCGTCCGAACGGCGTCAGATTGAGCAGGACCGAGCCGTAGAGATAGGCGATCCCGGCGATCCAGGCCGGAGCCGGGAAGCCCAGGAAATCGCCCTGGCCGAGCGAAGTGAAGGCGGTGTCGTAGGAGACCGAGACCGACTGGTTCTGAGCGATGAGCAGCCCGGAGCCGCTCGCCATCAGCATGCCCGCCAGCGTCGCGATGAACGGCTGGATGCGGGCGACGGAGACGAGGAAGGCGTTGACGCCGCCGACGAGCGCCCCCGCCGCCGAGCCCGCCCGCGAGCCCGGGAATGGCGCCGTAGGGCGAAAGCTTCGCCGCGACCACGCTCGCAAAGGCCGCCGTCGCGCCGACGGAGAGATCGATGCCGCCGGTCATGATGACGAAGGTCATGCCGAGGCTCGTCAGCGCGAACATCGAATTGTAGCGCAGCACGCTGAACACGTTGTAGGCGCCGAGGAAATGATCGTAGCGCAGCGAGCCGAAGGCGATGAGCGCCGCCAGCGCGATGACGACGCGCAGGCCGCCGGCCGAGCCGGGGCGGCGACGAATGGCAGCGGAGGACGCCGTCACGGACGTCATGCCGCGAGCCTTCCGCGCTGTTGCGACCAGACCGCGAGCGCGATGATCGCGCCCTTGACGACGAGGGCCGCCGCGTCCGGCACGCCGTTGGCGAGCAGCGTATAGCGCAGCAGCTGGATGATGAGCGCGCCGATCAGCGTGCCGACGACGGTCGCCTGCCCGCCGGTGAAGGGCGTGCCGCCGACCGCGACCGCCGCGATGGCGTCGAGCTCCATGCCGAGCCCGACGAGATTGGCGTCGCTGGAGGAATTGATGGCGACGACGACGAGCCCCGCGACGCCCGCGGTCAGACCGCTGATCATGTAGACGAGCCGCTTGACCCGCGCGATCGGCACGCCGGCGAGACGCGCCGCCTTCTCGTTGCCGCCGACGGCGAGGATATGGCGGCCGAACAAGGTGCGCCGCAGCATCCAGGCGGCGGCCGCGATGAGCGCCAGCATGATGAGCGTCTGAACCGGCAGGCCGAACACGCGGCCAAGGCCGATGAACTGGAACGCCGGGTTCTTGAACACCTGCAGATTGCCGTTGGTCATCACCTGCCCGATGCCGCGCCCGGCGATGAACAGGATCAGCGTGCCGACGATCGGCTGCACGTTGAAGCGGGTGATGAACCAGCCGTTGAAGAAGCCGAAGGCGCCCGGCGACCGCGACGGGGACGACGAAGGCGAGCGCCACGCCGAGCGCGGGATGGGCTCGCCCGAGCGGACTGCAGGAAGATCATCGGCGCCAGCGCGCCGGCGATCGCCATCAGCGAGCCCACCGACAGGTCGATGCCGCCGGTCGCGATCACCAGCGTCATGCCGACCGCGACGATGACGATGGTGGCGACCTGCGTGAGATTGACGTTGAGCGTCTGCCAGCTGACGAAATGCGGCGTGAAGGCGAGATCGAACAGAAACAGCAGCACGAGCGCCACGAGGGCGGGATAGCGACGCGCCCAGGACAAAGCCGGCCCGCGCGTCGACAGGATCGCGTCAGTCATCGCCAATCCCTTGCGGCTCGACATGCGCCATCGCGGCGATAATGGCGGCGGGCGTGACCTGTTCGCGGCTCAGTTCGGCGACGGTGCGGCCGTCGCTCAGCACGAACACGCGGTCGCCGCCTTCGACCACCTCGTCGAGCTCGGAGGAGATCATCAGCACGCCCAGGCCCTGGTCGGCGAGCTCGCGGATCAGCGCCTGGATCTCGGCCTTCGCGCCGACGTCGATGCCGCGCGTCGGCTCGTCGAGGATCAGCAGCTTCGGGTTCGCGCACAGCCAGCGCGCGAGCAGCACCTTCTGCTGGTTGCCGCCGGAGAGTTCGCGGACCTTCTGGTCGGGGCTCGACGTCTTGATCGAGAGCCGCGTGATGAAGCGCTCGACGATGCGCCGCCGCTCGGCCTCATCCACTACGCCATAGTGCGTGAGTTTCGGCAGCACGCCGAGCGTGAGGTTCTCGGCCACCGACATGTCCGGCACGATGCCCTCGAGCTTGCGGTCCTCCGAACAGAAGCCGACGCCGCGCGCGATCGCCTCGCTCGGCTCGCGCGGCGTCAGGCGCTCGCCGACGAGCCGCAATTCGCCGGCCTCGGCCACGTCGGCGCCGAAGACCGCGCGCGCCGTCTCCGTGCGTCCGGAGCCGAGCAGCCCGGCGAGGCCCACGATCTCCCCGGCGCGCACGCTGACGCGCACGTCCTTGACGCGGAAGCCGACCTTCAGTCCGCTGACGCCGAGCACCTCCTCGCCGAACCGCGCCTTGCCGTCGCTGAAGCCGGTCGAGCGCTCGCGGGACGGAGTGAAGCTCGCGCCCGATCATGGCCGAGACCAGAGCTCGACCTTGTCGATATCCGACATGCGGCCGACCCGCACCGTGCGCCCGTCGCGCATGATCGTGACGCGGTCGCAGATCTCGTAGAGCTCGTCGAGCTTGTGGCTGACGAAGATCACCGCCACGCCTTCGGCGCGCAGCTGGCGGATGACGTCGAACAGCATCGCGACCTCGCGCTCGTCGAGCGAGGAGGTCGGCTCGTCCATGATGACGAGCTTGGACTTGAAAGACACCGCGCGCGCGATCGCGATCATCTGCTGGATCGCCGTCGAATAGTGGGCGAGCGGGCGCGTGACGTCGATGTCGATCTTGAAGCGGCTCAGCAGCCTCGCCGCCTCGTCGTTGATGCGCCGCCAGTCGAGGAAGCCGAAGCGCCGGAACTCGCGGCCGAGGCAGGATGTTTTCGGCCACCGAGCGCTGCGGGATGAGGTTGATCTCCTGATAGATGGTCGAGACGCCGCCGGCCTGCGCGGCCTGCGGCGACGCGAAATCGACCTCGCGCGCCGTCGAAGCGGATCGAGCCGGAATCGCGGCGGTAGGCGCCGGTCAGCACCTTGATGAGGGTCGATTTGCCGGCGCCGTTCTGGCCGACGAGCGCCATCGTCTCGCCGGCCTCGACTTCGAGCGAAGCGCGGCGAAGCGCCTGCGCGCCCTGAAAGCGCTTGTCGATGTCGCGCATCGAAAGCAGCGGCGCACGCGGTTTCGCGGGTCGTCGAATTCACTGGTCAAACCCGAATGGCCGCGAGCCCATCTCGCCCTAGACTTCTTTTGCTTGCCCTGATTGAAGCGCCGAAGCGGCCAGGACGCAAGAGCCTCCCGGCCGGAAAGGACGGCCGGGAGGAGAAAACCGCGAAGGGGAGGAGATTCGCGGGATCAGAACGCCGTGGCCAGCATATCCTTGGCGTTCGAGGCGTCGAAGAACCGATCGGGGTTGATGATGACCGGGGGGATCTTGTCGCCATTGGCGTAGGAGTACATGATCTCGAACGCCTTCGGCCCGAAGCGCGGGCTGCACTCGCAGGTCGCGCCCATCTTGCCGTCGATGATCGCCTGCACCGCGTCCTTCTCGCCGTCGATGGAGACGACGAGGATGTCCTTGCCGGGCGTCTTGCCGGCCGCCTCGATCGCCGCGATGGCGCCGAGCGCCATTTCGTCGTTGTGGGCATAGACGATGGTCGCGTCGGGATGGGCCTGAAGCAGCGTCTCGGCGACCTGCCGGCCCTTGTCGCGCGCGAAGTCGCCGGACTGGCTCGCCACGATCTGCATGCCCGGCGCCTTGGCCTTGATCGTGTCGTCGAAGCCCTTCTTGCGGTCGTTGGCCGGCGAGGAGCCGATGGTGCCCTCGAGCTCGATGATCTTGCCCTTGCCGCCGGTCTTGTTGATCGTCCATTCGGCGACGCGCTGGCCTTCCTGGATGAAGTTGGAGCCTACGAAGGCGAGATAGTCGACGCCCGCCTTGGCGAGCGAGGGATCGACGCTGCGGTCGATCAAGAGAACAGGGATGCCGGCTTTCTTGGCGGCCATGACGGCGGGAATCAGCGGCTTCTCCTCGCGCGGCGCGAGGAAGATGAAATCGACGCCCTGGGCGATCATGCGAATTGACGTCGGCGACCTGTTTGGCGGCCGAGCCGGCGGCGTCGGTGTAGACGAGCTGGCAGCCGCGCTTCTTGGCCTCGTCCTGCATGCTCGCGGTCTGCGCGAGGCGCCAGGGATTGTTGCTCTCGGTCTGGGCGAAGCCGACCTTGTATTTGTCCTTTTTCTTCAGCGGCGGGACGGCGGCTTGCGCGGTCGACAGCAGCGTGGCCGCGCCGAGCGAGCCAATCAGAATCTCACGGCGATTAAAGATCATGGCGTTCCTCCATCCTCGACCCGAACGTCGCGAGTTGTTTGGCGTACGGCGGACGGGCGCTCTTGGCCGTCGCAACGACTGACGACAAGAGTTCGCCGCCGCCTTGCCCGAACCATTCCATTGCTGCTAATAATTGTCAATCCGACATTAGCAAATATTTTTATCTGGACGGATTTTTCGCGTTGAGTCAATAGTTTGTGATGGTAATAGGATCGTGGAGACGCGAAAGGGCGGCGATGCGCGCAGGGCCGGGAGACGATCGTAGAGATGAGGGCTAAGGCGCGCGCGAGACAAACCCTCTCAAGCGGCAAGCGGCCGACGATGATCGACGTCGCCAACGAGGCGAAGGTCTCGCAGACGACCGTTTCGCTGGTGCTCAATCGGGCCGACGGCGCGCGCCTGTCAGCGCAGACGCGCGAGCGCGTCATCAGGGCGGCGGCGAAACTCGGCTATCGGCCGGGCCGGCGCGGCGGGCCGGCGACGCTCGCGCGCGCCACTTCCATCGCCTTCGTCTGTGACGAGATCTCCACCGATCCCTGGACGGCGATCGGTTTCGACGGCGTGCGCGAGAAGGCGTGGGAGCGCGGCTACACCGTCTCCATCATGGCGACGCGCGGCGATCAGGACATGGAGGGCGCCGCGCTCGCGCAGTTGCGACAAATGCAGATCGCCGGGCTCGTCTACGCCACCATCAACAGCCGTCTCATCCATACGCCGCGCGACCTGCCCGATGCGCCGACCGTGCTGCTCAATTGTCACGTCGGCGACGCGAGCCTGCCCTCCGTCGTGCCCGGCGAGGTCGGCGGCGGCCATGCGGCGACCGACTATCTGATTCGCGCCGGCCATCGCCGCATTGGCTATATCAACGGCGAGCCGAGCATGGAGGCCTCGCGCCAGCGGCTCAAAGGCTATCGGCAGGCGCTCGCGACCGCCGATCTGCCGTTCGATCCGACGCTGGTGCGTCAGGGCAACTGGCAGCCGCTCTCGGGCTACGAGGCGACCCTCGATCTGATGCGCAGCCCCTCGCCGCCGACGGCGATCTTCTGCGGAAACGACCTGATGGCGCTCGGCTGCTACGAGGCGTTGCGTGAGCTCGACCTGCGCGTGCCTGACGACGTGGCGGTCATGGGATACGACGATCGCGAGATCGCCCAGCACATCCATCCGCCGCTGACGACGGTGTTGCTGCCGCATTTCGAAATGGGCGTGGCGGCGGCGGAGCTGTTGTTCGATCTCATCGAGAACCCGCCGGCGCGCCCGCCCCAGTTGAAGGTGGAGTGCCCGATCATCGAGCGCGGATCGGTGTGAGGCTTGTTTTGAGGGCGCGGGGAAGAAGGCCATGAGCCGCCTAAAAGGCGGCCATGTCGTGGTAGCGTTTGCTCTTGGGCCCCATCGTTCCGGGGGCGGCGCTGCGCCGCTCCGCGCGTCTATCTCGTCGCCGATTTGACGAAGATCAATCGCTCCTCCTTCACCCGGCTCGGGGCGCTCGACGTGATCCACTCCTTCATCACCGACGACGGCATCCGGCCGGAAGACGCGCGCGCCTTCGAGAGCCGGGGCATCGAGGTCATCATCGCGTCGTAGGCGCGCCTCGGGGCCCAGGCGTGAAGCGGGCGACCAACTCATGCGCCGCCCCGGGATAAGTCAGCGTGACATGGGTCACGGCCAGATCGCCGATGAAGGTGCGCCGCTCGATGACGAGGCAGGGCGCAGAGGCCGGCAAGGCGAGCGCGGCCGCCGCGTCGTCGGCGCTGGTTGCGCGGATGCGGTGCTCGGCCGCCGTCCAGGGGATGCGCGCGATGAGCCAGGCGCCGGGCGGCTCGTCGGCGAAACTCTCCTCGGCCGCCTCCGGCGCGGCGCCGAGATGGATGAGCCGATCCTCCAGGCAGAAGGGCCGCCCGTCGGCGTCATGACGGCAGACGAGCGCCAGAATGGGCGCGCCGGCCGGGACGGCCAGCCGCTCGCGGTCGCGCGCGGTCGCGCGCCGGCGCTCGCGGGAGATGAGCTTGTATCCGTAAATCGCCCCGAGGCTTGCGACTTCGGCCGCGACGTCGTGGATTTCGAGCACCGCCGACTGCGCGAGCGGCCGGCGCACGAAGCTGCCGGCCTTGCGGCGCCGCTCGATCAGCCCGGCGTCGGCGAGCTCCGTCAGCGCCTTGCTGACCGTCATGCGCGAGCAGCCGTAAATCGCCGTCAGCTCGTGCTCGAACGGGATGCGATGGCCAGGCCGCCATTCCCCCGAGAGGATTCGCGCCTCGACGTCGGCGCGGATGCGGGCGTGCAGCGGCAGCGTCTCGTTCATCCCAAGGCGAGCCGCTTGATCGCGGCGAGGAAGCGGGCGGAAACAGCCTCGCGCGCGACATGCCGCCCGCCCGTCACTTGCCGGACGCCGCCGCTCCATACGCAATCGACCGCCCGCGCGCCGGTGAAGATCCAGGCGTCGAGGATCTCGTCGTCCGCGCGGCCTGCCAGCCACGGCGAATCGAGGTCGAGCGAGACGAGATCGGCGATGGCGCCCTCGGCTATCCTCCCGCCATCTCGCCGCAAGGCCTGCGCGCCGCCCGCCGCGGCGCTTTCGTAGAGCGCGCGTCCCGTCGAGCCGCCGGAGCGCGCCAGCACGTTGCGCTGGCGGCGCGCCAGACGCTGCGCATATTCGAGCTGCCTAAGCTCCGCCGCCGCGCCGATCTCTATGTTGGAGTCGCTGCCGACGCCGAACGCGCCCCGGGCCGCGAAATAGGTCGGGTTGATGATTCCGTCGCCGAGATTGGCCTCGGTGATCGGGCAGAGGCCGGCGACCGCGCCGCTCGCGGCGAGCGCGCGCGCCTCGCCGTCGTCCATGTGCGTGGCGTGTATCGCGCACCAGCGCCCATCCACGGCCGCGTGATCGAGGAGCCAGCGCACGGGCCTTGCGCCCGACCACGCCACGCAATCCTCAACCTCCTTGACCTGCTCGGCCACATGCATGTGGATCGGCCCTTCGCCGGCGAGTTCGACGACGGCTTCGAGCTCCTCCGGCGCGACGGCGCGCAGCGAATGCGGGGCGACGCCGACGACCTCGGCGAGCGGGCGGCAATCCTCGAGGAGTCTCGCAAAGCCGTCGAGATCGGTGATGAAACGGCGCTGCTCGGGCCTCGGCGGCGCGCCGCCGAAGGTCGCATGGGCGTAGAACACCGGCAGCAGGGTCAGCCCGATTCCCGCAGTCCTCGCGGCGGCGGCGATGCGCTCGGCAAGCTCGGCGCGGCGCGCGTATGGGGAGCCGTCGGGCGCGTTGTGGACATAGTGGAACTCGGCGACGGCGGAGAAACCCGCCTCCAGCATCTCGATGTAAAGCTGCGCGGCCGTCGCCTCTATCTGATCGGGGTCCATCGACAGCGCGCATCGGTACATGGTCTCGCGCCAGGTCCAGAACGTGTCTTCGCTGTCGCCGCGCCGTTCGGCGAGACCGGCCATCGCGCGCTGGAAGGCGTGGCTGTGCAGATTGCCGAGCGCGGGCAGCCCCAGCGCATGGCGCTCGTCGCCCGCCTGCGGCGCAACGCCCGTCTCGACCCTTCCGATGCGCGCGCCGGCGAGCGTCACCCGCACGTCGCAGCGCCAGCCCTGCGGGGTCAGCGCCCGCGCGAAATGTAAATTCGTCATGCGTCCCTCAAACCGCTTGACCTGAATATGTCTATACATTAAAGCCGGATCGAAACAAGAGGCTTTGGGATGGAATCTCGTCGAAACCTCACGATCTGGCGCAACGCCCGGCTCGCTACCTGTGCGGAGGGCGGGCTTGGCGTCATCGAGCGCGGCGCGCTCGTGACGGGGGGAGGGCGCATCGTGTTCGCGGGGCTGGAGGCGGACGCGCCGGCCGCTCACGAGACGGTGGATTGCGAGGGACGCTGGATCACGCCGGCGCTGATCGATTGTCATACTCATCTCGTCTACGGCGGCGATCGCGCGCGCGAATTCGAGATGCGGCTCGCCGGCGCCTCTTATGAGGAGATCGCCCGCGCCGGCGGCGGCATCGTCTCGACCGTGACGGCCACGCGCGCGGCGAGCGAGGAGGCGCTGATTGCTCAGGCCTTGCGCCGCCTCGATGCTCTGATCGCCGAGGGCGTCGCGGCGGTCGAGATCAAGTCGGGCTATGGGCTCGATCTGGCGAGCGAACGCAAGATGCTGCGGGCGGCGCGCCGGCTCGGCGAGCGACGAAACGTCCTCGTCAAGACGACGTTCCTCGGCGCGCATGCGCTGCCTCCGGAATATGGGGATCGGCGCGAGGCTTACGTCGACCTGCTGGTCGATGAAATGCTGCCGGCGCTGGCGGCCGAAGGTTTGGTCGATGCGGTCGACGGCTTCTGCGAGACGATCGCCTTTTCGCCCGCCGAGATCGCGCGCGTTTTCGACGCCGCGCGGCGGCTCGATCTGCCGGTGAAGCTGCACGCCGAGCAGCTGTCCAACCAGGGCGGCGCCGCGCTGGCGGCCTCATACGGCGCGTTGTCCGCCGATCATCTCGAATATCTCGACGACGCCGGGGCCGCCGCTCTCGCGGCGGCGGGAACGGTCGCCGTGCTGCTGCCGGGCGCCTTCTATACGCTGCGCGAGCGGCAGGTCCCCCCGGTCGCGGCCTTGCGCAAGCATCGCGTCGCCATTGCCGTCGCCACCGACAGCAATCCCGGCACTTCGCCGCTGACCTCGCTGCTGACGACGCTCAACATGGCCGCGACGCTGTTTCGCCTGACGGTCGACGAATGTCTGCTCGGCGCGACGCGATATGCGGCGCGCGCGCTCGGGCTTGAAAACGAGCTTGGCTCGCTTGAGGCCGGCAAAGCCGCGCATTTCGCGCTGTGGGACATCGAGCGGCCGGCCGAGCTGGTCTATCGCATCGGCTTCAATCCCCTGCATCGTCGCGTCTGGAGCGGAGCATGATACGCGCTGGCGAAGTTTCGCTGAACGAATGGCGCGCAGATTTGGCGCGGCGGCGCGGTTGCGCTTGATCCGGCCTGCGCCGAGGCGGTCGCGCGCAGCGCGACGGCGGTCGAGCGCATCGTCGCGCGCGGCGAGCCGGTCTATGGCGTCAACACGGGTTTCGGCAAGCTTGCGACGGTGCGCATCGAGGCGGCCGATCTGACCAGGCTGCAACGCAATATCGTGTTGAGCCATTCCGTCGGCGTCGGCGAGCCGGCCTCGATCGAGGCGACGCGGCTGATGATGGCGCTGAAGCTCGCAAGCCTCGCGCAAGGCGCCTCGGGGGTGCGCGCCTCCACGCTGGCGATGCTCGAAGCGATGCTGCAGCGGGGCGTGATCCCGGTTGTTCCGGCGCAAGGTTCGGTCGGCGCCTCGGGCGATCTCGCGCCGCTCGCGCATATGGCGGCGGCGATGATCGGCGTCGGAGAAGTTTATCTGGAAGGCCAGCGCATTCCCGCCGCAGCCGGCCTTGCGCGCGCCGGCCTTGCGCCTGCCGAGCTCGCGGCGAAGGAGGGGCTGGCGCTGCTCAATGGCACGCAATTCTCTTGCAGCTACGCTCTCTGCGGCCTCTTCGAGATCGAGCGCGTGTTTCAGTCGGCGCTCGTGACGGGCGCGCTTTCGACCGACGCGGCGCGCGGCTCGGATACGCCGTTCGATCCGCGCATTCATGCGCTGCGCCGCCATCGCGGCCAGATCGACGTAGCGGCCTGCCTGCGCGCGCTGATGGCGGGCAGCGCGATCCGCGCCTCGCATCTCAGCGACGATTCGCGCGTGCAGGACCCTTATTGCCTGCGCTGCCAGCCGCAGGTGATGGGGGCTTGCCTCGATCTGTTGCGTCAATGCGCGCGCACGCTCGAAGATGAGGCCAACGGCGTATCGGACAACCCGCTCATCTTCCCTGAGGACGATGCGGCGCTGTCCGGCGGCAATTTCCACGCAGAGCCGGTCGCCTTCGCCGCCGACATTCTGGCGCTGGCGGCTTGTGAGATCGGCTCGCTCGCCGAGCGGCGGATCGCCATGCTGGTCGATCCCGCGCTCTCCGGTCTGCCGGCGTTTCTGACGCGCCATCCCGGCCTCAATTCCGGTTTCATGATGGCGCAGGTCACGGCGGCGGCGCTGGTGTCTGAGAACAAGCAACGCGCCTATCCCGCCAGCGTCGATTCCATCCCGACTTCCGCCAACCAGGAGGACCATGTGTCGATGGCCGCCCATGGCGCGCGCCGGTTGATCGCGATGGCGCGCAACGCGGCGAATGTCGTCGCCATCGAGGCGCTGGCCGCCGCGCAGGCCTGCGACTTTCATGCGCCGCTGGCGTCGAGCCCGGCGCTGGAAGCGGTGCGCGCGAAGATTCGCGCCGCCGTCCCGCATCTGGACGAGGACCGCTATTTCCACGCCGACCTCGCCGCGGCGGAGCGTCTGGTGTCCTCCGGCGAACTGATCGGCGCGGCCGGCGACGTGAACTGGCCCTCGATATGAGAAGGGCTACGTCATTGCGAGCGAAGCGAAGCCGCACAGAGCGTGGAGCGCCGGGACCGCGGGCGTCCCGCCCGCGAGGCGGGCGCGGCCCCATCGTCTTGTCTATTCAAGCCGCATCCAGATCGCCTCGCCGCGCCAATATCGCATTGACTGGAGAGGCCGCGTCATGACGCCGGATTGGTTGACCATCGAGCGCCGCGATGCGCCGCTCATCCTCAGCATTCCCCACGCGGGCGTCGATCTCCTGCATTACGCGCCGCGCTTTCGAAGCGAATGGCTGGCGCGCCGCGACGCCGACTGGCATTTGCCCGAACTCTACGATTTCGCCGCCGGGCTCGGCGCCACGATCCTGCGCACGTCGCTGTCGCGCTCGATCATCGACGTCAATCGCGATCCAAGCGGCGTCTCGCTCTATCCCGGGCAGGCCACGACCGAGCTTTGTCCGACGACGACATTCGACGGCGAGCCGCTCTATCGGCGAAGCCCAGGCCCCTGACGCGGCGGAGATCGCCGAGCGGCGCGGGGCCTATTTCGAGCCCTACCACGCAGGGCTGGCGGCCGAGATCGCGCGGCTTCGCGCGCGCCACGCCCGCGTCGCGCTTTATGACGCGCATTCCATCCGCTCGCGCATTCCGCGTTTGTTTGACGGCGAGTTGCCGCTGTTCAATCTGGGAACGAACAGCGGTCGCGCCTGCTCGCCGGCGCTGCGCGAGCGCCTCGGCGAAATCCTCGCCGCGAGCGGGGAAAGTCATGTCGTCGACGGCCGCTTCAAGGGCGGCTGGATCACCCGCGCCTTCGGGCGGCCGGAAGAAGGCGTCGAAGCCGTGCAGATGGAGCTTGGCTGTCGAGCTTATATGGCCGAGCCGCAGATCGTTGGCCCCGACAACTGGCCGACCCCGCTCGATCCGCGCCGCGCCGCGCCCACGCGAGCGACCCTCAGGAACATTCTGCAAGCCCTGCTAACCTTCGTCGGAGAAGCCTCGTGAACACGTCCCGTCTCGACAACATGCGCGTGGTGCGATCCCCGCGCGGGCCTGAGATCAGCGCCAAGAGCTGGCTCACCGAAGCGCCGATGCGCATGCTGATGAACAATCTCGACGCCGAGGTCGCCGAACATCCGGGGGAGCTCGTGGTCTACGGCGGCATCGGCCGGGCCGCGCGCGATTGGAACGCCTTCGACCGGATCGTCGCGACGCTGCGGCGGCTGGAGGCGGACGAGACTTTGCTTGTGCAATCGGGCAAGCCGGTCGGCGTCTTCCGCACCCATGCGGACGCGCCGCGCGTGCTGATCGCCAACTCCAATCTGGTGCCGCACTGGGCGACGTGGGAGCATTTCAACGAGCTCGACCGCAAGGGCCTCATGATGTACGGCCAGATGACGGCCGGCTCCTGGATCTATATCGGCAGCCAGGGCATCGTGCAGGGAACTTATGAGACCTTTGTCGAGATGGGCCGGCGTCACTACGGCGGCTCGCTGAAGGGCAAATGGATTCTCACCGCCGGCCTCGGCGGCATGGGCGGCGCGCAGCCGCTCGCCGCGACCATGGCCGGCGCTTCGCTGCTCGCCGTCGAGTGCAGGCCTTCCAGCGTCGAGTTCCGGCTGCGCACCGGCTATCTCGACGTCGCCGCCAAAGATCTCGACGAGGCGCTGACAATCATCGAGCGATCCACCAAGGAGGGCAAGCCGATCTCCGTCGGGCTCGTCGGCAATGCGGCGGAAGTTCTGCCGGAGCTGTTGCGACGGGGCGTGAGGCCCGACATCGTCACCGACCAGACTTCGGCGCACGATCCGCTCAACGGCTATCTTCCGAAAGGCTGGAGCCTGGCGGATTGGGAGGCGCGTCGCGCCAGCGATCCCAAGGGCGTCGAGCGCGCCGCGCGCGTCTCGATGGCCGAGCATGTTCGGGCGATGCTCAGGTTTCAGCAGATGGGCGTTCCCACCGTCGACTACGGCAACAACATCAGGCAAATGGCGCTCGAAGAGGGCGTCGCCGACGCCTTCGCCTTTCCCGGCTTCGTGCCGGCCTACATCAGGCCGCTGTTCTGCCGGGGAATCGGGCCGTTCCGCTGGGCGGCCCTGTCGGGCGATCCGGAGGACATCTACCGCACCGACGAAAAGGTGAAGGAGCTTATGCCGGACAATCCGCATCTGCACAATTGGTTGGACATGGCGCGCACGCGCATCAAATTCCAGGGCCTGCCGGCGCGCATCTGCTGGGTGGGCCTGGGCGACCGCCACCGCCTCGGCCTCGCCTTCAACGAGATGGTCGCGCGCGGCGAGCTCAAGGCGCCGGTCGTGATTGGCAGAGATCACCTCGATTCCGGCTCGGTGGCCTCGCCCAATCGCGAGACGGAGGCGATGAAGGACGGTTCGGACGCCGTGTCGGACTGGCCGCTGCTCAATGCGCTGCTGAACTGCGCGTCGGGCGCGACCTGGGTGTCGCTGCATCACGGCGGCGGCGTCGGCATGGGCTATTCGCAGCACGCCGGCATGGTCGTCGTCTGCGACGGCACGGACGCGGCCGCCGCGCGCGTGGGGCGCGTGCTGTGGAACGATCCGGCGACCGGCGTCATGCGCCATGCCGACGCCGGCTATCAGGAGGCGTTGGACTGCGCGCGGGAGAACGGGCTGGATTTGCCAAGTCTGGCGCTGTAAAGCGCCGGCGCGAGAAATAGGAGAGGCATATGCGGAATGCGGTCACGCTTCGCGCGGATCGCGCGGCGCGCGGCCACGGGCGCTCCCGGTCTCGGCTCGATGGAAGGAGCAGGCAGAGTTGGGTTCGCCACTTGCCGTTGCGGCGCGTCGAGAGTTTTGCCTTGGGGCAGGTCTAAGATCGTATTTGACGAAAGTCGAACGCCAGTGCGCTGACCGTAGCTGACATCTTCGGCATGGAATAAGCTGATTATCCGAGAGTCGTGCAAATTGTCACGATTTTGGTCTCATCCAAACTTGGAGCGCGCGGTGCCGCTTGATCCCGAAGCAGCAAGAGAACGTATGCGGCTTGTTGCGAGAATGATCGAAGACTTGCAGGATACGCGCGAAACGCAAATCCACTGGAACAAAAAGCGATTAGAATTATTAAGAATAAGGGCGTCAAATGAGAAACTGGCGCTTTTTGAAAGGCAAAGTGCGTTGGGTCAATTGGCCATATCGGAGGATCGTTTTGACCTTGCGAAGAGCATATTGATCAAAATCTTTTCAGATTTTGCCGTTCTATATCCGAAAAATGGGCATTTCTTTACCCATATCTTGCAACTGGCGCTGAGTATACAAGCGCTAGATATCGTGGTCGCGTTCTTGAACGATTTCAATGAAACAAGAGGCGTGTTCGAAATCTTCATCGACGAAAAGTCGCGCTTTCCCGGGTGCCACAGGGTCGCGGTCGACGCGCACTCGAGAAAATGCGGCTTGGGGCTCGATCCTCAGATCATTGGCGCGGAGTGGGCGGATCACCTTGTTTCGCGCTGGGCCAGCAGCGCACCGCTCTGGGCGTCCTTTTGCGGCGGCGACGACGTCGCAAGCGGACGGACGATCCTAAATACATTAGATATCGCACATCTGCAGGGACTTGCCTATTGCGGAGACAAACCCGAGTTCATTCTTGTGCCAGACGGCGCCTTTTTGCTCACCAAGGGCCACGCCAATTTGAGAGAGAAAATGGCCGCGCATTGGAAGGCATGGGAGGAACGGGAGGCGAAGGCGTTCTGGCGCGGCGGCACGACCGGAATCAGGATTTCCCCCGATTGGCGTTCGTTGCCGCGCATCGCCCTTTGCGAGAAATCCCTGCAGCGCCCCGATATTCTCGACGCCGGCATTTCCGGCTTTGCGCAGCTTCGCAGCGCCGCGGAGGGCGAGGAAATCACCGCTGCGGGGCTGCTGCGCGGCCCCACGCCGCCCGAGGGCTTTTTGAACTACAAATATCAGATCGACATTGACGGAAACTCGAACGCCTGGGCCGGCCTCATTCAGAAGCTTTTGACCGGCGGCGCCGTCCTCAAAGTGGAGTCTCCTCGTGGCTTTCGGCAATGGTACTACGACCGTCTTGAGCCGTTCGAGAACTACGTCCCCGTTGCGGCCGACATGTCCGATTTATTTGAGAAGATCGAATGGCTGAAGTCCCACGACGACAAGGCGCGCGAGATTGGCGAAAACGGACGCGCCCTTGCTATGTCGCTGGACTTTGAGTCGCAATTGTCGGCGTCGCACGCGAAGATCAGGGAAGCGTTCGAAAAGGCGCCGGCCTGATCCATGCCGTCTCCGGCGTGCGAGGCTGTGTCCGGTTCAGTTCAGCTCCAGGACGAGATGCAAAAGGGCGTCGGGCGATGTTTCCGGAAGCCAATTTTGCGGTTCCCTCGTCCAGGTCTGCACCACGAGATAGTCGATGTTTTTCGCGCCGACGAGTTGATTGACAATGTTGAGGTCCGCCAAGGCGTGCTTGTTCCAGGCTGCGCCGGTGTCGTCTCCGGGATGGTCGGAGTTGACGATCGGCCCGAAAGGAACGCCTTCGTTCTTTGTAAGCCGGGCGACGTCCACGAAGTCTCGCCGCCAATCGCGCGACCACTGGACGTCGCCGTGCAGGAAGGCGAACGGCTCGCCAAACGCCGATCGATAAGCGTCCAGATACTCCTTTAGAGTTGACACGGGCAAGACCGCCGCGATCGGTTCGATGGCGCCGATTTTCACGTTGGGGAAAACGGAGCGGAACTCCCTGGCGTGCAACGCGACCTGTCGCGCGATCTCGGAAATAGGGAAGTGGCAGGCAGAGGGGCCGTTTGCGAAATGACCGAACCAAAGTTGCTCATCTAGAGCGATATATTTCAGATCCCCTCCCAGCTTCTTGATGCGATTCGCCATGACCAGAGAGGAGGTCGGATATGCGAAGCCTTCCACCCCCTTGCCGCAGACGGGATCGAAAAGAACGCCGGTTTCGATCGCCAACGCAATACCGCGGGCCTTCAGTCCGGCGAATGTCATCTTCAGTTGATCGTCCGTCCCCTGAAGGATGAAGCGGCTCGCAACCTTAAAAACAGAAATCTTCTTCGCTGCGGCCTTCCAGGGCGCGTCGGGCGCGAACAGATCCATGAAATCGGTCGGCTGGTTCGGGTAGGCTTTCGAACGGGTGGTCGGATCGTGGCCGCCGACCCAAATTTGGGCGCCGAACGCGGCAAGCGGGACTTGCGCCAGCAGCGCCGTCGCCGCGAAAAGACAAGCGCACGCGGTCGTTCGCAATCCACTCATGGGCCTGTCCAGATCGTGGGCTCTCGGCGGGTGGCGCGACAAATAGCCCTGAGGTCGCCGGATCGCAAGGCTGGGGCGTATCGTCAGCGCCTTCGGTCCACCGCCCCTTGACCGGAGCGCGGTCGTCCCCGCTTGCGCGCGTCCGTCGCCAAGTGCTTATTAGACGCAGGACGAAGCGCGAGGGAGGTAGGGGTATGTCATTTCGCTTAAGGGCGCTGATCGCCGTCGCGGGCGTCGCGCTCGCTGGGGCGCAGGTTCGCGCCGACGATCTCAAGGTTGCGTTGATCTATGGCCGCACCGGCCCGCTGGAAGCCTACGCCAAGCAGACGGAGACCGGCTTCCGCATGGGGCTCGAATACGCCACCAAAGGCAAGATGGAGGTCGCCGGGCGCAAGATCGTCATCATCACCAAGGACGATCAGGGCAAGCCCGATCTCGCCAAGACCGCGCTGACCGAGGCCTATGAGGACGACGGCGCCGACATCGCCATAGGCACGACTTCCTCGCCGGCCACCATCGCCATGCTGCCCGTCGCCGAAGAGCACAAGAAGATCCTCATCGTCGAGCCGGCGGTCGCCGATCAGATCACCGGCGAGAAGTGGAACCGCTACATCTTCCGCACCTCGCGCAATTCGACGCAGGACGCCATTTCCAATGCGGTCGCGATCGGCGCGCCGGGCGTGCAGATCGGCGTGCTCGCGGTCGACAACGCCTTCGGCCGCGACGGCGTCGCCGCGTTCAAGGGGGCGCTCGCCAAGACGGGCGCGACGCTGGCGGCGGAGGAATACGCGCCGGCCTCGACCACCGACTTCACCGCCGTCGGCCAGCGCCTGTTCGACGCGCTGAAGGACAAGCCGGGCAAGAAGCTGATCTGGTTCGTCTGGGCGGGCGCGTCCAATCCGCTGGCCAAGCTCGCCGACATGGACCCGGGCCGCTATGGCATCGGTTTCGCGGCGGGCGGCAACATCCTGCCGGTGCTGGTGTCCTACAAGCGTTTCCCCGGCCTCGAGGGCGCGACCTATTATTACTATGGCATCCCGAAGAACCCGATCAACGATTGGCTGGTCGCCGAGCATGAGAAGCGCTTCCAGGCGCCGCCGGATTTCTTCACCTGCGGCGGCTTCGCGGCGGCGATGGCGCTGGTCGCCTCGGTCGAGAAGACGGCGGGCTCGACGGACGCCGAAAAGCTGATCCCGGCGATGGAGGGGCTCGCCTTCGAAACGCCCAAGGGCAAGATGATCTTCCGCAAGGAGGACCATCAGGCGCTGCAATCCATGTTCGCCTTCAAGATCAAGGTCGACCCCAAGGTCGCCTGGGGCATTCCCGAACTGACCCGGGAGCTCAAGATCGAGGATATGGACATCCCGATCCGCAACAAGCGGTAAGCGCAGCGTCGGCCATGGCGGCGCCGTCAGGCGCCGCCTTTTGCATGCCATCGCAACGAGACGGATGCGAACATGAGCAGCGGCGCCGTGACGAGCGCCAGCCCGCCGAAGAACAGGCCATCGGGCAGAAAGCTCAAGTCCGCGATCCAGAACGACAGCGGCCAGGACACCAGCGCCGAGAGCGCGGGGATGGCGAGGAAAAACATGGTGACGAAGCCGTTGTCGTTGTGCGTCGCCGTGAGCGCGGCCTGATAGAAAACGCGACCGGCCGCCGATGAGGCGAACGTGCCGATCAGCAGCAGCAAGACGGCGGGGGCGGCGTCCGGAGAGAGATGCGCGCCGCCGCGCGCGTGCTGCACCGCCGCCGCCGGGATCAGCACGAGCGCCGACACCAGGAAATTCGCGCCGACCGCGGCGGTTTCGTCGTATTCGGAGAACCAGACATAGACGAGCGTGCCGCTGAGCGCGAACAGGATCGGCATCGGCAGCGCATAGATCCAGCGGCTGTGCAGCGCGCTTCTGAGCACGTCGGAGGCGAGCTGGGCGGAATTCTGGTCGATCTGGCTCCAGGCGACGGCCATGGCGCCGAAGAAGGCGAAGCCGAAGCAGCCGAAGAACAGGCGCGCCGATCCCGGCAGCGGTTTGCGCGTCGCCGCATAGGCGACCACGGCCGCCCAGAATGGCGACAGGTTGAGGACGGCGGCGGTGATGATGGGATGGGCGCTGCTCAAGCCCAGGTCGTAGAGCGCGAGCCCGCCGAGGCCGACGGCGAGCAACGCGGCGAATTTGGGCCAGTATCGCCAGTTCGTCAGCAGCGCCGTGAAGTCGCGCCGCGCGTCCGGCCGCATCAGCAGCAGCGGAATCGAGGCCACCAGCGCGACCTGCGTGAAGGCGATGAAATCCGACGAATGCAGCCTGCGCGCCGCAAGGGCCGAAAACGGCTCCTGCAACGCCAGGAGCGCCGCGGTGATGAGCGAGTAGACAGCCCCCAAACGATAGTCGGCGCGCATTCGCCGCCGCGTCGCGCCGTCAATCCGCAGATCGCGCGTCGGTTCTCCGCAGGCCTGGGTCTCGCCATTTCGAAGCAAAGTTGATGACCTCGGCGGCGACGCTCGCCGGATTCGTCAGCTAGCTCCACAGACGGCGCGCGCAATTAAACAATATTTTTGACGAGACGCATCCCGTTGATATTGTGTAACGAAGTCACGATTTTTTGAGCCGCGCGCGTGTTCTCGCCGCAGGCGCCGCCAGGGTCCGGCGAGCCGCGTGAGCCTCTCGGCTTTCAAGCGGAGCGCAGATTTCGTCAACGAGCGCGGATGCGCCGCCGACGCTCGAAAATGGCGTCAGCAGCAGCGGCGCGCGCGGATCGGGCAGGCCTGGGGCGTGCGTCGGGGGGTGCGGCAGCGGCGCCCTGACGACATAAATGTCGCCCACTTGGGCGAGGCGGCAGAAGGCATCGTTGGGCAGGAATACGGCCGTCGTTCGCCCGTCTTGGGTGATGGAGCGCCTCACTCCGGAAACGCCGGGCGTGACACCATAGCGCAAGCGAACATGCGCGGGGTCCAGCAATGTAAAGGTCGCCGCGACGCCTGCGCCGCCGCGCCGCAGGACGAAATGAACGGCGAACTGCCGGCCGCCGGCGTCTTCCGCGCCGTCCAGCGTCCAGGTTCGCCCGGCCTCGAGAGTGGCGCGCGCGCCCGAGGCCGGGTCAGCCGGGGTCCCGGCGAGTCCGCTGTCGGGCGGCTTGGTCATCATGACCGCTGATTGGTCGAACCAGATGGTCACGAGACGGGACTCTTTCGCCTCGATGGCCGTCATGAGGTGGATCTTGTCGGGAGTGGCGGTCCGCATGAGATCGAGAAGTTTCCGATCCTCGCCCATCTCCTTGAAATAGGCGACGAGGTGTGTGTCAACGGAGGCGGGATCGATTTCGGTCGAAGTGACCGTGTTCTTGTTTTCCGAGACGACTTCCCGCGAGACCTCGATCTTTTGTCCGTCCACGATGCGATAATGCACGAGAAACTTGCGCAGGACGAAGGTCCGCGACAGATGTTGTTTGACTTCATGCACGCCGATGATCGCCAGCGGGCTTGCGTAACGCTCGATCCCGGCCGCCAGTATGAAGGTGCAGGCGGACAGGCATAGTGCGGGATAGGCGTAGGCGTATCCTCGTTTGAAGGTCTGCTCGGACGGCGTGAGCAGGTTGGAGGCGGCGGGCGGCTCGAAAATCGTCGTGCGCCCGACTGCGACGGCGAGCCGCCGGGCGCGGATGAGCCGTCCGATCTCCAGCGCGTCCTCCACCGAGCCCCCGTTGGAGTTGATGACCACGGGGCGTCGCCGTCCGTCGAGTTTGGCGAGAAAGGCCTGAAAAAGGCGGGCTGTCCCCGGCTTGATCTCGCCCTGCGCGGCGATCCACTCCGGGCAGTCGGGATCGCACTCGACGCCTCCGCCGCGTACGACGACGAAGGACATCGCCGGTCCTGGAGGGGCGGCGCCGGCTTGCGCGCCGCTTGCCGCCGCCAACAGAAGCAACGCCGTCAGGCGCCCCGCCAAGCCCATGAAGAAACCTTCGCGCTCCATCGCGCTACGCGTGCGAACCTACGCGAACGGCGATTCCCCGATCCCAGGCATACGCCAAATGCGCGATTTGGTCCCCGCTCTCGCGCGAGGGTCTCCATTCTCGCGCAAACGTGCAAAGGCTCAATGGCGGGAACTTCCGATCGACCTGTGATCGTCGATGAGGAATTGACGACATCGCCGCAATAGCGACCCGCGGCGAGTTCTAGACGAAAAAATCGACCTTGCCGCCGACCAGGTTGTACATCGCGCCCATAATTTTAATTTTACCGTCCTTTTCAAGCCCGGCGAGAACGTCGCTTCGCTTGCGTATCTCTTCGACAGTCTGCTGAACGTTGGTCTTGGCGACCGCGTCCACGAAGGCGTCGTTCTTGCTGCTGCGCGCGCCGTCATATGGGGTGGCCGCCACCGCCGGCTTGATCTTGTCCAGCAGCTCCGTGAGATTGCCCAATTGAGCGCCGTCGATCGCCCCCTTGATCGCGCCGCAGGCCGTGTGGCCCATGACAAGGACAAGCTTGGCGCCGGACAGCGCGCAGGCGAACTCCAGGCTGCCCAGCAGATCGTCGTTGGCGACGTTGCCTGCGACGCGCGCGTTGAAGAGGCCGCCGATTTCCGCATCGAAAATGATCTCGGCGGGCGCGCGCGAGTTGATGCAGCTCAGGATCGCAGCGATTGGATATTGCCCGGCGGCCGTCACGCGTTTTTGCGCGATATAGTCGTGCGGCAGCATCTTACCGCTGCGAAACCGGTCATTGCCCTGCTTCAGCAAATTGATCGCTTCATCCGGCGTCAGCTTGTCGCGCTCCTCCTTGGACAGGGAGGCCGCGAGCGCCACGGGCGGCGAAAGAAGGCCGAGGCTGGCCGTTGCGCCAAACCCAAGCGCGGATTTCAGGAAGGTCCGCCGGGCCCGGCTGTTCGAATGCGGCGCGCAGCATTTATGGTCGGCGTCCACGGCGTCCTCCCTCCTGAGCCCTTATGTCCCGAGGGGGAGCCCATAGGGCCTCCAACTTCGCCATAAGGAGCGTCCCCGAGCCTACGGCGCGCCCGCATTCTTCGCAAGATCGGTCCCAGCCAGCGAGGACCAGCCTGCTTTTGGCCGGGGTTTGGCTGGACGCGTTTGCACGAAGTTTGCATAACTGAGGGCATGAGCGAATCCTTCGATCCCGCCGCCCTCGCCGAGGCGATGGCCCCATTGCTTGGCGTCGAACTGACGCCCGAACGGCGCGGCCCGGTGCTGACGCATCTGCAAATCGCCGCCGATCTCGCCGCCAGGCTCGGCGCGGTCCCGCTCGACGACGAGGCCGAGCCCGCGCCGGTGTTCACGCCATGACCGAGGCTTTGCTCGACGGTTCCGCCGAAACGATCGCCGCCGCCGTGCGGACGGGCGAGGTTTCCGCCCGCGCCGTGATCGAGGCGACGCTCGCGCGCATCTCCTCGCGCAACCCGAAGCTCGGCGCCTTCACCGACGTGACGGCCGAGCGGGCGCTCCGGGCGGCCGATGCGCTCGACGCGGCGCGCGCCCGGGGCGAGGCGCTCGGGCCGCTCGCCGGGGCGCCGTTTTCGGTGAAGAACCTGTTCGACGTGAAGGGGCTGCCCACGCGCGCGGGATCGAAGATCAACCGCGAGCGGGCGCCTGCTTCCGACGATGCGACCCTGGTGAAGAAGCTGGAGGCGGCCGGCGCCATTCTCGTCGGCGCGCTCAACATGGGCGAATACGCCTATGACTTCACCGGCGAGAACGCGCACGACGGCCCCTCGCGCAATCCGCACGATTTGGCCCATATGACCGGCGGCTCCTCGGGCGGCTCGGGCGCGGCGGTGGCCGGCGGGCTGACGCCGATCGCGCTCGGCTCCGACACCAATGGCTCCATCCGCGTGCCTTCCTCCTTCTGCGGACTGTTCGGGCTGAAGCCGACCTATGGGCGGCTGTCGCGGGCGGGCTCCTTTCCCTTCGTCGCCAGCCTCGATCATCTGGGGCCGCTCGCCCGCTCGGTCGGCGATCTCGCGGCGAGCTTCGACGCCATGCAGGGAGCCGACGCCGCCGATCCCGCCCAAAGCGACAAGCCGTTCCTGCCGACGCGCGAGGTTGTCGAGCAAGGCGCCAAGGGGCTGCGCATCGCCCGGCTCGGCGGCTATTTCGCCCGCGGCGGCGAGCCGGACGCTTTCGAGGCGGTCGAGCGTGTCGCCAAGGCGCTGAAGGCGGATCGCACGGTCGAACTGCCGGGAGCCGAGATCGCCCGGGCCGCGGCCTATCTCATCACCATGACGGAAGGCGCGGCGCTGCACGTCGATCGGCTGCGCGCGCGGGCGCAGGACTATGATCCCGACGTGCGCGACCGGCTGATCGCCGGCGCCATGCTGCCGGGCGTCTGGTCGGTCCGGGCGCAGAAATACCGGCGTCTGTTCCGCGAGGAAGCGCGCAAGCTCTTTACGCAAGTCGACGTGCTGCTGGCGCCGGCGACGCCCTGCCGCGCGCCGGCTTCGGGACAGAAGACCTTCGTGCTCGACGGCAAGGAAATGCTGGTCAGGCCGAACATCGGCGTATTCACGCAGCCGATCTCGTTCATCGGCCTGCCTGTCGTCGCGGCGCCGGTGTGGACGGATGGCGTGAAGCTGCCGATCGGCGTGCAGATCATCGCCCCGGCCTGGCGCGAGGATCTGGCGTTGCGGGTGGCGCGCGAAATAGAGCGAGAGGGCGTCGCGTCCGCGCGGGTGGCGTCCCTGACTTGAATCCCCCCATGTCTGCATGGGGAACGATCCCCGACGTCTCGCGTTTTCTTCCCGTCATCAAACAAACAACGGGAGAGACAAATGCGAAACCTGTTGATCGCAGTGGGGTTGGTTGGCATGTTCGGTTCAGCGGCCGTCGCCGACGAACTCGTTGTGAAGCCGCCGATTCCCGGCGTCGTGGTCGAGCATCACGCCCATGACGAGGGTACGACTACGAGAAGGACGGTGCATCACGACAATGGTTGCACGACGCATTCCGTCACTCATGCCGACAGCGACAACGACAGCAGCGTCACCCACACGAGGACCGATTGTTGACAATGACCGGTCGCCTCGCCCGGGAGCGGGGCGACCGTTCGAGGCCGGACGCCGCGGTGCGTTCAAACAAGTACTTTTGGTTGGATGCGGAGAGTTTCTTGATGAGTGAAACAGCGAAGCGCGAATGTTCTCTGATAGGTTCGGCCATCGCATGACTGTCGACGACCCCGACGTCAGAGCCGAAGTCGAGGCTGTTTTCGCGGCCTACGAAGCGGCGCTGACGAGCAACGACGTCGCCGCGCTCGACGGCTTCTTCCTCGACGCCCCGACTTCCGTGCGTTACGGCGCGGGCGAGAACCTCTATGGCTTCGCGCAGATCAAGGCGTTCCGCGCGGCTCGGTCGCCCGTGGGGCTCGCCCGGCGGCTGGAGCGCACGCAGATCACGACCTACGGCCGCGACCTCGCGATCGCCGCGACGCTGTTTCGCCGCGACGCCGCGCCCGGGAAGATCGGTCGGCAGATGCAGACCTGGGTGCGCTTCCCCGGCGGTTGGCGCATCGTCGCGGCGCATGTCAGCATCATCGAAGAACCCAAGCCATAGCTCGCCCATCGGCGAGCGGCGCCGAGCCTTGAGGAGACCCATGAGCGCATCGATCCCCGTCGTCGATCTGGAACCCCTGCGCCACGGCGGCGAAGCGGGGCTCGCCAAGGTCGCCAGGGAGATCGGCGAGACCTGCCGGGGCATCGGCTTCTTCTATGTCGTCAACCACGGCGTGCCGGCCTCGCTCGTCGCCGACGCCTTCGCGAAGTCCCGCGCCTTCTTCGCCGAGCCGCTCGAGGACAAGCTCGCCCTCGCCATCGATGTGGTCGGCGGCAATCGCGGCTATGCCGGCTTCATGCGCGAGGCGCTGGACCCCTCGCATGGCCGCGACAAGAAGGAGGCGTTCAACATCGGCCTCGATCTCGCGCCCGACGATCCCGGCCTCAACGGCGGCGAGCCGTTCCGCGCGCTCAACGCCTGGCCGAAGACGCAGGGCTTCCGTGAGACCTTCCTCGCCTATTTCGACGCCTGCCTGCGACTTGGCGGAGAAATCCACCGCGCCTTTGCGCGCGATCTCGGCCTGCCGCTCGACTTCTTCGCAGACAAGCTGGATCGTCCGCTGGCGACCTTGCGGCTGCTGCGCTACCCGCCGGAGCCGGTCGGCGAAATCGGCGCGGGCGAGCACACCGACTATGGCGACATCACGCTGCTGGCGACCGACGGCGTCGGCGGGCTGGAGGTGCGCACGCGCGACGGCCAATGGCTCGCCGCGCCCTCGATCGAGGGCGCTTTCGTCGTCAACATCGGCGACTGCCTGATGCGCTGGACCAACGACGTCTATGTCTCGACGCCGCATCGCGTGGTGAGCCGGGGCGCGGGCGAGCGTTACTCGATCGCCTTCTTCCTCGATCCGCATCCGCTGGCGCGGGTCGAAGCGATTCCCTCCTGCGTCCCGGCGGGCCAGGCGCCGAAATATCCCCCGATCCTGGCCCACGAATACCTGCGCTCGCGCTTCGAAGCCACCTATCCGAAGGGTGGTTGAGGCGTCCCCGGCCGCTGCCAGCGGTCTCGCCGCGAAGTCCTGATCTCTCGTTCGGCCTCGGCTATAGTTTGCGCGACGGGTTGTCCGTCGCCTGAACGGGGGCGCCAAATGTTGAAGGAATTTCGCGAATTCGCGATGCGCGGCAATGTCATCGATCTCGCCATCGGCGTCATCATCGGCGCCGCCTTCGGCAAGATCGTCGACGCGCTGGTCAACGATATCGTGATGCCGATCATCGGCATCGCCGGCAAAGCCGATTTCACCAATTATTTTGCGCCCTTGTCCAGCGCGGTGACGGCGACCAATCTCGCCGACGCGCGCAAGCAGGGCGGCGTGTTCGCCTATGGCGACTTCATCACCGTCGTCATCAATTTTCTCATCGTGGCGATCGCGCTGTTCTTCGTGGTCAAGGGCATCAACACGCTGAAGAAGACGGCCCCCGCCGCCCCCGCCGCTCCGTCGCCGCCGAGCGAGGAGGTCGTGCTGCTGACGCAGATCCGCGACGCGCTCGTCAGCGCGCTGACCCCTTGCGGGCGGGCGGCGGCTCGTCCATCAGGGGCGGATGCAGACGGAACCGAACTGGCCGGGCCTCATCCGCCCCGAAATCAGCACGATCGAAACGAGCGGCATCGTCGAAGTGTTCGACTACGGCCGCAACAAGCAGGGTTTGATCCCGCTCTGGGTGGGGGAGGGCGATCTGCCGACCCCCCGCTTCATCGCCGAGGCCGCCAAGGCCTCCATCGACCGCGGCGAGACTTTCTATACCTATCAGGCCGGAGTGCCGCAGCTGAGGGCCGCCATATCGGCCTATATGAGCGCCCATTACGGCGGCGGCCTCGGGCCCGAACGCTTCTTCGTCACCATTGGCGGCATGCACGCGCTGGACATCGCCGTGAAAATGACGGTCGGGCCGGGCGAGGAGGCGCTGGTGCTCGCCCCCGCCTGGCCGAATTTCGCCGGGGCGCTCGCCTGCAACGGCGCGCGGGCGGTTTTCGTCGAACTGGAGGCGCGGCCGGCCTGGCGGCTCGATCCCGAACGGCTTGCGGCGGCGGTGACGCCGAAAACGCGGGCGATCCTGTTCAATTCGCCCGCCAATCCGACCGGCTATGTCGCGAGCCGCGAGGAGATCGTGGCGGTGCTCGACCTCGCGCGCCGCCATGGGCTGTGGATCATCGCCGACGAGATTTACGGCCGCCTCGTTTACGGGTCCGCGCGGGCGCCGTCATTTCATGACGTGATGGCGCCCGACGACAAGATCCTGTTCGTGCAGACTTTGTCGAAGAACTGGGCGATGACCGGTTGGCGCATCGGCTGGCTGGAGGCGCCGCCGGCCCTCGGCCCCGTCATCGAAAACCTCATCCAATATTCGACCTCCGGCGTGCCTGTGCCGACCCAGCGCGCCGCAACGACGGCGATATCCGAGGGCGAGACTTTCCTCGCCGAGTCCGTGGCGCGGCTCCATCGCTGCCGCGACATCATGGTGGAGGGCCTCGCCGCCACCGGCCGCGTCGAACTCGCCGCGCCAGAGGGCGCCTTCTACCTGTTCCCGCGGATTCTCGGCCATGACGATACGCGGGAGCTGGCGTTCCGGCTGATCGACGAGGCCGGGGTCGGCGCGGCGCCCGGCTTCGCCTTCGGTCCCGGAGGGGAGGGGCGGCTCAGGCTGTGTTTCGCCCGGGCGCCCGAGCAGGTGGCGGAGGCGACGCGGCGGCTGGCGGCGTGGCTTACGCGCTGACGACGCAGGCGCCGGCGCTCGCGGCCACCGCCCTGGCGGCGCTCGCCGGCGGGGCGGCGGTAGGCGGGCTCGGCGCGCCGGCCGGCTGGCTCTCGGGCGCGATGCTGGGGGTGGCGGTCCTCGCCGCCTTCGGCCGCGCCGCGCCGCTGCCCAAGCCTGTGCAGCGCCTGACCGTGCTGCTCGCCGGCGTCGGCATGGGCTCGGGGCTGACGCCGGCGACATTGCATACGCTGGCGCGTTATCCGCTGTCGCTCGTCGTTCTCGCGGTCGCCATCGCCGCCATGACGGCGGCCTCTTACGCCACGCTGACGCGGGCCGAGGGCTTCTCCAGGCAGACGGCCTTCTACAGCGCCGTGCCGGGGGCGCTCTCCTATGTGTTTCTCGTCGCCTCGCGCACGGAGGCCGATCTCGCGCGCGTCGCGGTGATCCAGGTGTTCCGCATTTTCGTGCTGATGGCGGTGGTGCCTATGGTGGCGCGGCTCGGGGTTGGAACGGCGAACGTGCGCTTCCTCGCCGATCCGCTTGGCGCGACGGCGGTTCTGCTGGCGCTGGGCGCGCTGGGCGGCGCGCGCTGGAGCGCCGGGGCGTGCCGAACGGCGTGCTTTACGCGGGCATCTTCGTCTCTGTCGCCGCGCATGGGTCGGGCCTTGCGCCGGGGCGGCTGGCGCCGGGACTGCAGATCGCGGCGCAGACCCTGGTCGGCGCCTGGGTCGGCTCCCGCTTCATCGGCTTCGACTGGCGATTGCTGCGGCGCCTGCTGGTCGCGGCGGTGACCTCGTTCCTCGCCGCCTTCTCGGTCGCCGCGGCGTTCGCCGGGGCGGTCGTCGGGCTGACCGGCGTACCCTTCGCCGACGCCCTCGCCGCCTTTGCGCCCGGCGGGCTGGAGGCGATGACGATGATGGCCTTCGCCCTCGGCCTCGACCCTTTGTTCGTCGGCGCCCACCATATCGCGCGCTTCATCTTCATTTCTCTCGCCTTGCCCTGGGCGGCGCGACGGCTTGGCGAGGCGTGAGCGCCCGGCGCTGTGGCGCCTCAGCGTCACTTCCATCAAAAAATTTATCGGGCGGCCGGCCGCAAGTTGACAGGGACCCCCTCGCATACGACATTGTTAGGCTAACTTCGCAGACGCCGTTTGCGGAGGAGAAGTTTTTACGCCTCGATTCGGTTCAACTTTGACAGGAGATGCCCCATTCGTCGTCCCATGAAAGCCACCGCGGCGCCGGAGAAAGGCGGCCCGCGCGTCAATCGTGACATCCGCGCCGTCCAGGTTCAACTCATTGACGGCGAAGGCCAAAACCGAGGGGTCGTCAACCTCGCCGACGCCCAGCGCCTCGCGGAGGAATCGGGGCTCGACCTCGTCGAGATCGTTCCCAACGCCAGCCCGCCCGTTTGCAAGATTCTCGACTTCGGGAAGTACCGCTTCCTCGAACAGAAGAAGTCGGCCGAGCAGCGCCGCCGCCAGAAGATCGTCGAGATCAAGGAAATCAAGCTGCGCCCCGGCATCGACGAGCACGATTACGACGTCAAGATGCGCTCGGTGTTCCGCTTCTTCGAGGAAGGCGACAAGGTCAAGGTGACGTTGCGCTTCCGCGGCCGCGAACTGGCGCACCAGGATATCGGCTATCGCCTGCTGCAACGCGTGAAGAGCGAAACGGCCGAAGTCGCCAAGGTGGAGGCCGAACCCCTGATGGAGGGGCGGCAGATGGTGATGGTGCTCGCGCCAAAGTGATCGACGGACCCTTCGCGCCAGCGGAGGTTTCGTGCGAAAATTGTTTGTATACAAGCGCTGTGACGCTCTTTGTATACAAGCGTTACGACGCTCTTGGTATACAAGCGTTATGACGCTCAATGCCGCCTCGCTTTCCAAGCGGGGCGCGTTTTTTTGGGGAAACCATGAGTCTCGCTGGACGATTGAGCGCGCCGGAGGGCGCGCGGGTCAATGTCGCGACCGTCTCGGGCCAGGCGACGGCGATCGGGATTCTGTTCGCCGTCAGCGCCTCGCACATGCTCAACGACATGATGCAGTCGCTCGCGCCGGCGCTCTATCCGGTGTTCCGCAGCGATTATTCGCTCAGCTTCTTCCAGACCGGGATCATCACCCTGGTCTTCCAGATCACCGCCTCGCTGCTGCAGCCGCTAATCGGCATGTTCACGGATCGGCGCCCGGCGCCATGGGCGCTGCCGTTCGCGATGGCCTTCACCCTGCTCGGCCTGGTGCTGCTCGCCTTTTCCGGCAGCTATCCGATGCTGCTCGTCTCTGTCGCCTTCATCGGGGTGGGGAGCGCGGTGTTCCATCCGGAATCGTCGCGCGCGGCGCGCGCCGCGTCCGGCGGCCGGCATGGCTTCGCGCAGAGCCTGTTTCAGGTCGGCGGCAATTTCGGCCAGTCGCTGGGGCCGCTGATGGCGGCCTTCATCGTCGTGCCGCACGGGCAGAAGTCCGTGCTCGCCTTCACCGCGCTCGCCTTCATCGCGATCCTGCTGCTCACCCGCGTCGCGCAATGGCAGATCGCCAGAGGCGTCGCCCCTCGCAAGGCTGCGGCCGTTCACGCGGCGGACGGCTTGCCCCGCGCGATCGTGTGGCGTTCGATCGCCATTCTCGTGGTGCTGCTGTTCTCCAAGACGTTCTATCTCGCGAGCATCAACAGCTATTACACGTTCTATCTGATCCAGACCTTCCATGTGTCGGTGCAGACGTCGCAGGTGCTGCTGTTCGTGTTCCTCGGCGCCGTGGCGGCGGGCACTTTCGCCGGCGGGCCGATCGGCGACCGGATCGGGCGCAAATACGTGATCTGGGTCTCGATCCTCGGCGTGCTGCCGTTCACCCTGCTGCTGCCGCATCTGGGGCTGATCGGCACGGTGATCGACTCGGTGGCGATCGGGCTCGTGCTGTCGTCGGCCTTCTCGGCCATGGTGGTCTATGCGACGGAGCTGGCGCCGGGCAACGTCGGGGCGATCGCGGGGCTGTTCTTCGGCCTGTCGTTCGGGCTCGGCGGCCTCGGCGCGGCGGCGCTCGGGCTGGTGGCCGACCACACGAGCCTCACCTTCGTCTATCGCATCTGCGCCTATCTGCCGGCGATCGGTCTGCTGACCTATTTCCTGCCGGACGTGCGGCTCAAGAGGGGATAACGTCCCCTCTGCCGCGCCTCTTCCTTGCGCGGCCGAAGCCTTGCGGCAAATCCATCAATGCGTGGTCAGGCTGCGCAGCAGCCGCCACGAGTAGATCCCCGTATCGTGTCCGTCGTTGAAGCCGATGCGCACGGCGTAATTGCCGACCTGCTCGACCTCGACGATCGCGAGCGGCTCGCCGGGCGGCGGCGGCTGGCGGCTCTTGTCGGCGCTGGGGCTCGCCTCACGCAGGCGCTCGGCCGAGATGGAGCCGACGACGCCGTCGTCGAAGGTGACCTTGAACAGCGCGCCGTTGTTCTGCACGCGCAGCTCCTCCGGCCAGGGCTCTCCCGGCGGCAAAGGCGAAGGGTCGCTCACGTCCGCCTCCCTCAGTTCATGAAGATGCGGGGCAGGATGCGTTTTTTCGCGGTCTCGAACAAGGCCGAACGCACCTTCCCGGCGATGTCCAAATAGGCCTTGGCCTGCGGGCTGTCGGGGGCGCTCGCGACGACGGGGCGCCCGCCGTCGGAGGTCTCGCGGATCAGCATATGCAGGGGCGCCTCGCCGAGGAACGGCACGCCAAGCGCCTCCGCCTCGTGCCGCGCCCCGCCGTGGGCGAAGATGTCGCTGCGCTCGCCGCAATGCGGGCAGACGAAGTAGCTCATGTTCTCGACGATGCCGAGAATGGGCGTCTCCACCTGTTTGAACATGGCGACGCCGCGCCGCGCGTCGATCAGCGCGAGATCCTGCGGCGTGGAGACGATCACCGCCCCGGCCAGCGGCGCGTTCTGCGCGATGGTGAGCTGCACGTCGCCGGTGCCGGGCGGCATGTCGATGACGAGCACGTCGAGCTTGCCCCAGTTCACGTCGCGCAGGAACTGGTTGAGCGCGGAGGCGACCATCGGCCCGCGCCAGACGATGGCCGAATTGTCCTCCACCAGGAAGCCGATCGAGATCACCTTGACGCCGTATTTCTCGATCGGCATGAGCTTCTGCCCGTCGGGGGCGAGCGAGGGCTTCTCCTTGATGCCGAACAGGCGCGGCATCGAAGGGCCGAACACGTCGGCGTCGAGCAGGCCGACCTTCAGCCCGAGCTTGGCGAGGCCAATGGCGAGATTGCAGGCGGTGGTGGACTTGCCGACGCCGCCCTTGCCCGAGGCGACGGCGATGATCTTGTCGACGCCATCTATAGGCCGGCCGCGGGCAGGCCGCGCGCGCGGCCGCCGGTTTGGCCGCGCCGGAGGCGTTCTCCGCCGTCAGGGTGACGAGCACCGAGCCGACGCCCGGCAGCGCCTTGATCGCGCCCTCGACCGCCGCCTGCATCGGCGCCATCTGGGCGGCCTCCGCCGGGTTGATGCGAATGGCGATGAACACCTTGTCGTCGCGCTGGGTGACGCCGTCTATCGCGCCGGACTGTGGCAGCGGCGTGCGCCCGTCGGGGCCGGGAACGGCCGCGAGGGCGGCGAGGATTTCGGATTGGCTGGGCATGGAACGCGCGATCTCTGGCTCTGAACGGGTTTCAGACCCGACATATACTCATTCGGCCGGAATTTCGCCCTAGGCCCGCGACTTCGCTGCGATCAATTCATAGATGCGCCGATCCGCAAAATCCTCGACCGCGAAAACCGCTCCGGCCTCGACGAGACGCTCGGCCGGCAGGCCGGTCGTGATCCCGACGACGGCGAGGCCGGCCGCGACGGCGGCGCGGACGCCCGACAGCGAATCCTCGAACGCAACCGCCTTCCCGGCGCTGGCGCCGGTCAGCTCGAGCGCGGTCAGATAGGGCAGGGGGTCGGGCTTGGATCGGGCCAGCTCGCCGCCGATCACCACGATCGGCAGAAGCTCGGCGAGGCCGAGGGCGAAAAGCACTTTCTCGGCGTTGGCGCGCGGCGCATTGGTGACGACCGCGCGGGGCAGACCATGCGCCTCGGCGTGGGCGAGAAGCTCAAGCACGCCGCGCGTCGGCTCAAGCGCTCCAAGCCCGTCTCGATAGGCCGCCTCCTTGGCGTCGAACACGGCGGCGCGCTCCTCGGCCGGCAGATGGGCGAGGAAACGATCGCCGATCATCGCGTTCGAGGCGCCCATGATGTGGCTTGTATAGAGCGCGCGGTCGAGCGAGATCCCAAAGGGCGCCAAGATCCTCTGGAACGCGGCGAGGTGATCGGCGTCGCTGTCGACCAGCGTGCCGTCGAGATCGAACAGGAGCGCCAAATTACATCACCGCGCCGATCTGCCAGGGCGCGAATTCCGCGTCGCCATAGCCCAGCGCCTCCGACTTGGTGTGCTCGCCGCTCGCGACCCTGAGCACCGCGTCGAAGATCTCCTGGCCCTTGGCCTCGATGGAGACGCCGTCGAGCACGTCGCCGCAATTGATGTCCATGTCCTCGGTCATGCGGCGGTAGGTCTCGTTGTTGGTGGCGAGCTTGATCGAGGGCGTCGGCTTGCAGCCATAGGCGGAGCCGCGCCCGGTGGTGAAGCACAGCACATTGGCGCCGCCCGCCACCTGTCCCGTCGCCGAGACGGGATCGTAGCCGGGCGTGTCCATATAGACGAAGCCCTTGGCGGTGACGGGCTCGGCGTAGCGATAGACGCCGTTGAGCGGCGTCGTGCCGCCCTTGGCCGCAGCGCCGAGGGATTTTTCGAGGATCGTCGTCAGGCCGCCGGCCTTGTTGCCGGGCGAGGGATTGTTGTTCATCTCGCCGCCGTTGCGGGCGGTGTAATCCTCCCACCAGCGGATGAGACCGACGAGCTTCTCGCCGACTTCGCGGCTCGACGCGCGGGCGGTCAGCAGGTGTTCGGCGCCGTAGATCTCCGGCGTTTCGGAGAGGATCGCCGTGCCGCCGTGCTTGACGAGAATGTCCGCCGCCGCGCCGAGCGCGGGATTGGCGGTGATGCCGGAATAGCCGTCCGAGCCGCCGCATTGCAGCGCCAGCATCAGTTCGCTCGCCGGCCGCGTCTCGCGCGTGGCCTTGTTGAGGATCGGCAGCATGGCCTTGATCTGCTCGAGCCCCGCTTCGACCGTCTTGCGCGTGCCGCCTGTCGCCTGAATGGTCATGGAGTGGAAGAGGTCGTTCTCGACGATGCCGTACTCCTCCTTCATGCGGCCGATCTGGAACACTTCGCACCCCAGGCCCACCATGATGACGCCGCCCATGTTGGGATTGCCGGCGTAGCCCCATTGCGTGCGCTTCAGCGCCTCGAAGCCTTCGCCCTTGGCGGCCATGCCGCAGCCCGTTCCGTGCACGAGCGGGATGATTCCGTCGACATGGGGGTAGTCGTCGAGCAGGCCGCGCTTCTCCGCCTCGCGGGCGATGAGCCTCGCAACGGTCGCCGAGCAGTTCACCGAGGTCAGAATGCCGAGATAATTGCGCGTGCCGGTCTTGCCATTGGCGCGGCGGTAGCCCTCGAAGGTCGCCTGGGCTTCGACCGGCAGCACGTCGATGGGCCGCGCGTCCTCGCCGAAACGGTATTCGCGCTGAAAATCGTGCAGGACGCAATTGTGCTCATGCACCCATTCGCCGGGGACGATGTCCTTGGCCGCAAAGCCGATGATCTGGCCGAACTTGCGGATCGGTTCGCCTTTGGCGATGGGGCTCGCCGCCATTTTGTGGCCGCGCGGCACGCGCTCCTTCGCCGCCACGCCCAGAGGCGCGCTTCCCGGCGGAAACTCCTCGACCGCGATGAGCACATTGTCTTGAGCGTTCAGACGCAAGGCGCGGGGCGCGGTCATCTCAGACTCCTTGTCATGGCGCGAAGAGCTCCGGCTTTTCGCGAGTGAGCGCCTCGAATGTGCGCGAGACGGCGGCGATATGCGCGGCCATGGCGGCGCGCGCGGCGTCCGGGTCGCCGGCGACGAGGGCGGCGAAAATCGCGTGATGCTCCGCCAGGGTCTCCTGCATGCGGCCCGGCGGGGTCATCAGGAGGCGCCGCGGCCGCTCCAGTTGCTGGCGCACGCCGTCGAGGATCTCCTCGCTTCGGCGCAGCCCCAGATGCTGGGTCAGCAGCGCGTGGAAGGCGACGTCGAATATGTAGAAGCTCGCGCGGTCCCCCTCTCGCGCGGCCTCCTCGGCCTCGGCGAGGTTGCCGGCGATATCGCCGCGCGCCGTCTCGTCGAGTTTGAGCGCCGCCTCCGCGGCGACCTCGCCCTCGAGCGCGCGGCGGATGAAAAGGTGTTCGCGGACGTCGTCGGCCGAGATCGGCGAGACGAAGGAGCCGTGCTGGGGCTCGACGCGCACCAGGCGCTCGAACGCGAGCCGGCTTATCGCCGCCGACACGGGAAATCGCGATACGCCGAGCCTTTCGCACAACGCGAGCTTGTCGATGGCCTGCCCCGGCTCCAATTCGCCCGACAAAATCGCTTCCTTAACCGCGTCGTACACCTGCTCAGCCTTGCTATTGACGCGCCCCTGCATCGTCCTTCGCTTCCTCCCGCTGACATGTTAGATGCTGACGGCGCGAAGGCAAAGCGTTAAATGACAGAAAAAAGAGGAAATGCCCGATGCCTTATCCCCGACTTGACGAAGTGGAAGTTTTGCCGCGCGACGGTTTCGCGGGCGCTCTCGCCGGCCGCGTCTATCGGCCCGATCTCGGCGGCCCCGCTGTGACCGCGATCCGCGCCGAGGGCGTTTTCGACATCACGGCGGCTTTTCCGACGATGCGCGATCTGGCGGAGCAGGGCGAGCCGGCCGCAGCGCTGCGGGCGGCCAAAGGCGAGCGGATCGGCTCGCTCGCCGAACTTCTCGCCAACACGCCCCCGCAAGCCCGCGACCCCGCCAAGCCGTGGCTGCTCGCGCCCGTCGACTTGCAGGCGATCAAGGCCGCCGGCGTCACCTTCGTGACCTCCATGCTGGAGCGGGTGATCGAGGAGCGCGCGCGGGGCAACCCGGACAGCGCGGCGCGCATCCGCGCCGAGATGGGTCGCCTGATCGGCGACGACCTGCGGGCGCTGAAGCCCGGCTCGCCGGCGGCCGAGCGGCTGAAGGCGGCATTGATCGCGGAAGGCGCGTGGTCGCAATATCTCGAAGTCGGCATCGGGCCGGACGCCGAGATCTTCACCAAGGCGCAGCCGATGTCGGCGGTGGGCTGCGGCGCGGACGCCGGCTTTCACGCCCATTCCCACTGGAACAATCCGGAGCCCGAGGCGGTGCTGATCGTCGCCTCAGACGGCCGCATCGTCGGGGCGACGCTCGGCAACGACGTAAACTTACGCGATTTCGAGGGCCGCAGCGCGCTGCTGCTCGGCAAGGCCAAGGACCAGAACGGCAGCGCCGCGCTCGGGCCGTTCCTGCGCTTCTTCGACGCGAGCTTCTCGCTCGACGACGTGCGCGCGATGGAGATTTCGCTGACGATCGAAGGCGAGGACGGCTTCCGCCTCGACGGGCGCTCCTCGATGCGCGAGATCAGCCGCGACCCCGCCGACCTCGCCGCGCAACTGATCGGCCCGCATCACGCCTATCCCGACGGCGCCGCGCTCTATCTCGGCACGATGTTCGCGCCGGTGATGGACCGCGACGCGCCGGGCAAGGGCTTCACGCACAAGACAGGCGACGTGGTGACGGTCGTCGCCGACAAGCTCGGCCGGCTGGTCAACCGAATGCGCCATGCGCAGGATTGCGCGCGCTGGGATTTCGGAACGGCCGCGCTGATGCGGCATCTGGCGCAGCGCGGCGTGCTGTAGATCAGGACTTCACGCGCACATATTCGCCCGGCGCGTCGAGATCGGCTTCAGCTTGCCCGCGCCGACCTCGCGCGCGGGACGCGCTCCGGCGCCTGCGCCGTGATCCAGGCGATCCAGTCCGGTCCACCAGGAGCCCGGCGTCTCCTTGGCCTTGGCGACCCAGTCCTCGAAGCGGCCTTCCGGCGGCCCGTCGCTCCAGAACTGATATTTCGGCTTCTCCGCGGGATTGACCACGCCCGCGATATGGCCGGAGCCCGCCATCACGTAGCGCACCGGCCCGCCGAAGTATTTCGCGCCGGTGAACACCGAGCGCGCCGGCGCGATATGGTCCTCGCGCGCCGCCAGATCGTAGACCGGGACCGTCACCTTGCGCAGGCTGACCTTTCGCCCCTCGATCGTCATGCGGTCGTTGGTGAGATCGTTTTGCAGATAGCAGTGCCGCAGATAGAAACGATGATTGGCGGCCGGCATGCGCGTGGAGTTGGAGTTCCACACCAGCAAGTCGAACGCCATCGGCTCCTTGCCCTTGAGATAATTGTTGACCCAGTAGGACCAGATGAGATCGTTGGGCCGCAGCATGTTGAAGGCGTGAGCCATGTGCGCGCCTTCGAGATAGCCGGTCTCGGCCATCTTCTTCTCGGTCAGCCGCAATTGCTCGGCGTCGACGAACAGCTTGAGATCGCCGGCGTCGGTGAAATCGACCTGCGTGGTGAAGAACGTCGCGCTGGAGATGCGCCTGTCGCCGATCTCAGCCATGAAGGCGAGCGTGACCGCAAGCAGCGTGCCGCCGACGCAATAGCCGATCGCGGCGACGTCTTTCTCGCCGGTCGCCGCCTCGATCGCCTCCAGCGCCGCGAAGATCCCCTCGCGCATATAGGCTTCGAAGCCCTTGTTCATGTGGCGTTCGTCGGGATTGACCCAGGAGACGACGAACACTGTCAGCCCTTGCGCCACCGCCCAGCGGATGAAGGATTTCTCGGGGTTGAGGTCGAGCACGTAGAACTTGTTGATCCACGGCGGCACGATGAGCAGCGGCCGCTTGTAGACCGTCGGCGTCGACGGCGCGTATTGGATGAGCTCCATCAGCTCGTTGCGGTAAATGACCTTGCCGGGCGTGGCGGCGAGATTGACGCCGAGCTTGAATTTGGCCGCGTCCGCCTGGCGGATGCGCAACTGCCCGCGCCCCGCCTCGATGTCCTCGGCCATCATTTTCATGCCGCGCACCAGATTCTCGCCGCTCTCGGCGATGGTGGCGCGCAACAGCTCCGGATTGGTGGCGAGGAAGTTGGAGGGCGAAAGCGCTGATGTCACCTGCTTCAGATAGAAGGCGGCCTTCTCGCGTGTACGCGGGTCGAGCTCGTCGGCGCGCTTGACGAGATCGTCGGCCCATTGAGACGTCAAGATATAGGCTTGCCTGATGAAGTCGAAATAGGGATTGTCGCGCCATTCGGGATGGGCGAAGCGCTTGTCGGCGGGGTCGGAGCGCACGACGTCGGGCCCCTTCTCGCCGCTCAGTTTTTTCAGCGTCGAGCTCCACAGCTCGAAGAACTTGGTCGAAAGCGCGGCCTGCGCCTCGAGCGCGCGGCGGGCGTCGGCGGCGTAGAATTCGGCGACGCGCCCGAGCGTCGTGAACACCTCGGCGAGCTCGGGCTTCGGCGCGACGGACGGCGTTGCGCCGGATTCGACCGGCTTCATCATGGCCGCGAACGCCTTGCCGCCTTCCTCGACGAAGCGGGCGACGTTGCGCGCCAATTTCTCGAAATCGGGGAGCGGCGTGAGTTGCGGGCCTGGCTCTGCGACCGCCTTCGGCGGCGCCGGCGATGGCGCGGCGGCCGTCGTCGGCTTCTCCGCCGCGGCGGCGCCCTTCTCCGTCGGCTCAGGCGCCTTCTGCGGCGCGACGCGAGCGGCGGCCGTCTTGGGCGGCGGCGGCTTCTCGGCGGCGGCTTTCGTCGCCTTCGCGAGCCGTTCGGGGTCCGCCTGTTTCGCCTTGCGGCGAGCCGGCTCCGCGCGCGTCCCGCCCATCGGGGCCGCCGGGATTTTCTTCGAGCCGAGGCGGCGGCCGGAGGCTTGCCGACCCCCCGGCCTCGTTTGCCTTCGCTGCGCGATTGATCGGTCATGGACTTGTCTCTCGCTGTCCGGCGCGCAGCCGTTCCCTTTTCGGACATAATAGTCTGTCAGGGCCGCATGGCGCCAGTGCGCCGTTCGGCGCATGCGGCCAAGACTCGGGGAAAGACGTGACGATCAGGCGCGCGGCTGGAGCCATGTTTGTAGGAGTGCTTGCGTTCGCCCCGGCGCGCGCTTGGGCCGACGACTCGATGCTGGACGCCTTGGGCAAGGCGGCGGGCGTCGTCGCGCCGCCGGTCGATCCCCCCGATTTCGTGAAGGCCTCGCGCCCGAGCGAGGAGCCATCGGCGATCCCCGTTTTCTCGACCCCCGAGGAGCCGCGCTCCAGGGTCAAGTCGCCGGCGGACTTGAAGGCGATGGACGCCGATCTCGAACGCGCCTCGCGCCGCCAGCGGGCGCGCGGCTCCGGATCTGACGGCGCCGGCTCCGCGCCCATCAACCGGCGCGCCGGCAAGACCGGGCACAAGGCGAAAGCGCAGCCATGATTTTGCCCGTCCCCGCGGCGTCGCCGTGGTGGCCTCCCTTGCGGCGCTCTTGTATGAAAATTAAGCGTTGGCGGGTTCCCCTGCGCCCCGACGCGCACTAAAAGGCGCCAGCGCGGGGGCGGGGACGTCGTCCTACGGGGCGCCCGCGTGGAAGCCCAGGCGCCGAGCGACGCCGAACACGAGGAAACGGGCGATGTCGGATTTTCACAACACGCGGCGGCTGCCGCCTTACGTCTTCGAGCAGGTCAACAAGCTCAAGGCCAAGGCCCGCGCCGCCGGCGCCGACATCATCGACCTGGGCATGGGCAACCCCGATCTCGCCGCGCCCAAGCACGTCATCGACAAGCTCGTGGAGACCGTCGGCAAGCCGCGCACCGACCGCTACTCCGCCTCCAAGGGCATTCCGGGCCTGCGCCGGGCGCAGGCCGGCTATTATGCGCGCCGCTTTGGCGTGAAGCTGAATCCGGAGACGCAGGTCGTCGCGACGCTGGGCTCGAAGGAAGGCTTCGCCAATATGGCGCAGGCGATCACGGCGCCGGGCGACGTCGTGCTCGTGCCGAACCCCTCCTATCCCATCCACGCCTTCGGTTTCCTGATGGCCGGCGGCGTCATCCGCTCCGTGCCCGCCGAGCCGAGCCCGGCCTATTTCGTCGCGCTGGAGCGGGCGATCCAGCATTCGATCCCGAAACCGATCGCGGTCGTCGTCTGCTATCCCTCCAACCCGACGGCGATGGTCGCCTCGCTCGATTTCTACAAGGACCTCGTGATCTTCGCCAAGAAGCACGAGATCTTCGTGCTGTCGGATCTCGCCTATGGCGAGGTCTATTTCGACGGCGAGCCGCCGCCTTCCGTGTTGCAGGCGCCGGGCGCCTTCGACGTGGCGGTCGAATTCACCTCGATGTCGAAGACCTTCTCGATGGCCGGCTGGCGCATGGGTTTCGCCGTCGGCAACGAGCGGCTGCTGGCGGCGCTCGCGCGCGTGAAGTCCTATCTCGACTACGGCGCCTATACGCCGATCCAGGTGGCGGCGGCCGCCGCGCTCAACGGGCCGGAGGACTGCATCCACGAGATGCGCGCGACCTACAAGCGCCGCCGCGACGTGATGGTGGAGAGCTTCGCCGCCGCCGGCTGGCCGATCGACTCTCCTCGCGCTTCGATGTTCGCCTGGACGCCGGTGCCGGAGAAATTCCGTCATCTGGGCTCGCTGGAATTCTCCAAATTGTTGATCGAGAAGGCGGACGTGGCGGTGGCGCCGGGCATAGGCTTCGGCGAGCACGGCGACGAATACGTCCGTCTGGCGCTGGTGGAGAACGAGCAGCGCATCCGTCAGGCGGCGCGCGGCGTCCGCCGGTTTTTCGAGAACGCCGACGAGACGCTGCACAACGTGGTGAAGCTCAAGCAGAGCGCGTGAGGCTTGCGCGGTCGGCCTCGCGCCTCGCCCTCCATGCGCAAGCGCGGAGGGCGCATGGCAGGCGGGGCGCAAGGGGCCATGGCCTTGGCGTCCCGCGGTAAGTCCAACCTTTGCGCGCCGTTAGTTTACGCAGCCATGCCCCGCGCCCTCGACCATCTCGTCATCGCCTGCCGCGACCTCGACGCCGCCGCCGCCGCCTACCGGCGGCTCGGCTTTCAGGTCGGCCCGCGCAACCGTCATCCCTGGGGAACCGAGAACCATATCGTGCAGTTCCCCGGCGCCTTTCTCGAACTCGTCGGCCTCGGGGAGGGATTTGGCCGGCCGGCGCCGGACGATCCGTTGTTCGCCTTCGCCGGCTTTCTCGAAGATTTCCTGAAGGCGCGCGAAGGTCTCGCGATGGTCGTGCTGCGCTCGCACGACGCCAAGGCGGATCGGCGCGCCTTCGCGCAGAAGGGGCTCGGCGATTTCCCCCGCTTCGATTTCGCGCGCAAGGGGAAGCGGCAGGGCAGGGAGGTGGAGGTCGCCTTTTCGCTGGCCTTCGCCCGCTCGGCGGCGCTGCCTCAGACCGGCTTCTTCGTTTGCCAGCAGCATTTCCCCGAAAATTTCTGGGATGCGGCGGCGCAGGTCCATCCCAATGGCGCGACGGGCGTCGCCGGCCTGACCTTCGTTCATCCCAAGCCGGACGCGACGCGCGGGTTCCTTTCGGGCTTTCTCGACGCGCCGGCCGAGACCGTCAGCGGCGGCTTGCGGCTTCAGGCCGACGGAACGACGATTGAGTGTCTTACGCCGGCCGCCTTCGCCGAGGCCTGGGGCGCGCCGGCGCCGACCGGGCGCGGACTGGCGGCGATGCGGATTGCGGCGGCCTCGCCCTCAGGCGCGATGGAGGCGGCCGGGGCGCGCCTCGCATTCGTCGCCTCGCCTTAACGGCCGCCTAACGCTTCACGCCTAGCTTGGCCGCGGGCTCGATTAGGGCGAGCCTTCGGCGAGCGTAACATGCGTATCCCTGAGGCTGCGGCCGCGGGTTCCTGGCTGTCGGCCTTTCCCGCCCAGTTTCGCCGCAAGATCTCGCAAGGGGTCTACCGGCCGGAGATCGACGGTCTACGCTTCTTCGCCATCGCCTTCGTCATATTCGGCCACTCGCTGGAGCGGGCGGCGCGGTTTTTTCCGAGTTACCAGAGCACGCTCGCAGGCTCGCGCCTCGAAACCTTTCTCCAGGTCGCTCCGCCCGGCGTGTTCCTGTTCTTCGCGATCAGCGGCTTCGTCCTGACCGGTCAGGCGATCAAGGCGAAAGCGAGCCCGCTCAGCGCGAGCTTTCTCAGGGGTTATTTCGGACGCCGCATCCTGCGCATCGAGCCGCCCTATATCGTGCTGCTCGTCGCCACCTGGGCGCTCATCAGCCTCACGCACTGGACGCCGGAGGGCACGCATCGTTTCGACGCCGCGCCGCGCTCGCTCAATGTGAGCCTCCTCGCCAGCGTCTTCTATCTGCACGATCTGCTATGGGGCACGTTTCCGCGATTGTTCCCGCCGGGCTGGTCGCTCGAAGTGGAGGTGCAGTTCTATGTGCTCGCGCCTTTGCTGTTTGCGCTCTGGGCGACCCTGCGCGCGGGACGGGAGCGCGTCGTCCTGACGTTGTTGTTCCTCGCCACCGGCGTCAATCTCTCTCTGCTCGGCCTGAAGACTCTGGGGCCGCTGCATGTCGAATATTCGCTTCTGCACTACTTCAACTATTTCTGGCTTGGCATCGCGATGGCGTATGCGCGCGAGGCGCTGACGCTTCGCCTCGCGCAAGCCCCGGCGCGCGCGGTCACGGCTCTCGGATGGGTGGGCCTCGCCGGCTTCATCGCGGTTTCCGCGCCGGGCGAGCGCGCGGCGGTCGGGCTCGAAGCGGCGCGGCTGGCGGCGACCTACATGTGTCTTGCAGCGATATTCGCCTCGACCTTCGATCCGCGCTCGGGTTTTCGCGCCTTTTGCGCGTCGCCGTGGATCAGCCTGATCGGCGGCGCCTGCTATTCGATCTATCTCGTCCATTTGCAGATCATTCAGATGATCTTCGTCGTCGCCGCGAAGTCGGCGCCGCATCTGTCGCTGGCGGGCGTCGCCGGGCTGTTCGCCCTCTCGGCGCTCGCCGTGCTGGCGGCGGGGCTGACCTATTATGTGCAGATCGAGCGCCGGTTCATGGCGCGCGACTGGCCGCAGGCCGCCTGGTCGCATCTGCGCGCGGCCGCCCCGGCGAGGCGGGCGCCTCAGCTTGTCGCCGAGAATGTTTCCGCCGCGCCGGACGCGGCGGGCGGCGCGACGAATGCGCGCGCCCGGGACGCGCTGAAGCGCCGCTCGGCGGCGACCAGCCCATAGACGCAGCCGTACAGCACGAACAGATGCCGCCAATGGCTGGTGTCGATCTGCACGCCTTGCAGGATTTGCGGGAACAATCCCGCCCAGAGGCCGATGCTCTCGGTCTGGACCGGCGACCTGCGCAAGCATAGTCGCCATCCGAGATAGACCGTGATCGCCGCGAAGGTCAGGAACGCCAGCCCGCCCGACCAGCCGAACGAGGCGAAGGCGCTGATGAAGACCTCGTGCGGGTCCTGCGGAAAGATATGTCCGAAGCGGAGCGGGCCGAAACCGAACGGCCGCACCAGCAGCATCGGGATCGAACGCACCTGATTGCCGAAACGCCCCTGCGGGCCGGAATCGTAATCCTCCGCCAGCGTCGCGCGCTCCATCGCGAGTTCCCGCACCTCGGGTATGGCGAGCGCGACCGCGACGATGGCGGCGACGAGCGCCGCGACGAGCCCGGCGACCAGCAGCGCGCGCGCGCGCAGACGCGCGGATGGCGCGGTGAGGAAGGTGATCCCGAGGAGCAGCGCCACCGAAAACGCGCAGTCGATGATGGCGCCGCGCGAGAAGCTCAGGAGCAGGCCGACGAACAATATGATGAGGCAAGGAAGGGTTACGCCCTTGCGTCCCCGCTGGAGGAACAGATCCTGCAGCAGCCAGACGATGGGCGGCACGAGGAACGGCGCGAATACGTTGGGATCCTTGAAGAAGCCCATCGCGCGGGTGTTGTCGTAGAGCGTGAAATAATCGCCCGTGCCGGCGATGTCGAAATAGCCGACGATGCCCAGGAGCGCGGAAATGACGCCGGCGGCGACATAGCCGCTGCGGATCGTGGCCATGCGAGACAGGGGATCCCGCGCGACGATGGCGGCGAACAGGATCGTCGCGAAACAGATATAGAGTGTGATGAAGATGAAATTGACGCTCTCGCGCTCCTGAACCCAGGGGATCAGGGTCAGGAACCCGCTCGACGACCAGATAAGGAGCGTCGCCACCAGCGGCGCCAGCGCCCGATCGAACAGCATCCCGGCGTCGGCGAAGACGAGCAAGGCGATGGGAAACATGAATTCGAAGGGCGAGGGCTCGATCGCCACGAAGCCGCTGACCGCCAGATAGGTCCAAAGCACGCCGCGCTTCAGCGGCTCGCTCGTTCGCATGAAGCCCGATCTCCGCGGCGCGGCTGAGGCGCCGCCGGCGGACTCTAGGAAGATCATGGTTAACGAGTCGTCAATTGGAGCCGGGCGCACAGCGACCGCGCCGCCCTGGCCGGGTTTGTTCCGGTCATTGCCGGAGGTCGATGGGCGGAGGAGGCGATCACCCCCTCCTCATAAAGCCGCCCTTAACAGCGCCGCCGCTAGGTAGAGGATCGCCCGCCTTCGGACCGGAAATGCTGATCGCCGTCGCCTTCCTGCTCAACTCAGCCGGCAATTTCGTGCTCGGCGTGGCGCTCAGCGCCATTCTCGGCCCGGCCGAGTTCGGGCGCTACGCGACCGTTTCGCTCGCCGCGCTGACGCTGGCGGGCTCGGCGTTCGATTGGCTGAGGCTCTCGACGATCCGCTTCTCCGGCGACGCCGAGCGGCAGGCGAGTTTCGTGGCGAGCCTGGAGGCGGCCTATCTCGCCGTCGCGCTCGTCCTCTATGTCGCCGCCGCGCTCTTGTGGGCGGCCGGCGTCGACTTCGGACTGGGGGCGACGCTCGTCTTCCTGACGCCGCTGTTCACCGTGGCGATCAGCCGCGTCGATTATTCCGCCGCCCAGTTCCGCGCGCGCGAGCTGTCGCGGCCGTTCGCGCTCATATTCGCGTTGCGGCAGGCCTTCTCCTTTCTCGCCGTGGCGGGGGTGGCTTGGCTGAAGCGCGATGCGGCGGCGACGGTGGCGGCGATGGCGATCGCCAATCTCGCCGCGGCGATCGCGCTGAGCCCGGCGATGCGCGTGCCCGGCGCGAAGCTCTCCGCCGCGCGCCTCGGCGACGTCTGGCGCTTTCTCGTCTACGCCAAGCCGGTCGTCGCCTCGTTCGTGATCTATGCGCTCATTTCGCTCATCAACCGGCAGGTGGCGCTGGCGCAGCTCGGGGCGGCGCAGACCGGCGAATTCTCGCTCGCCTTCGACCTGAGCCAGCGCCTGTTTCAGGCCCTCTACGCGCTGCCCGAGATCCTGTTGTTCCAGATCGCGCTGCGGCGCGACCGCGAGCAGGGCCGCGCGGCGGCGGAGGCGCAGCTCGCGCTCAACGCCGCTTTGTCGCTGGCGGCGTTCCTGCCGATCGCGGTCGGCTATTTCGCGCTCGGGCCGACGTTCGAGCGGCTCATCGTGCCTGCGGCCTATCGCGGCGACTTCTCGCGGCTGAGCCTCGCGCTGGCGCCGGGGCTCATTTGCTATGGCGGGCTCATCATCGCCGTGCATCCGGTCTACCAGCTCGCCCAGCGCACCTGGCCCGTGACGGCGGCGGCGGCGATGGCGCTGACGACCGACCTCGCGCTGCTGATCTTCGGCGGCGCGGGCGCGAGCGTCGACGGCCTTGCGCGCGCCTATTCGATCAGTCTGATGGTCGCGGCGGTCGCCGGCGCGACGATGGCGTTCCGGCGCAAAGCGGTGCGGCCGGCTGCTCGCGATCTGGTCGTGCTCATCGGCGCCGTCGCGACGATGGCGGCGGCGGTGCGGCCGCTGAATGCGCTGGCTTCGCCGGTCGCTGCGGCCGCCGCGGGGGTGAGCCTCGGGGGTTCTCTCTATTTCGCCATTCTGTTCGCCTGCGATTTCGCGGGCGCGCGCGGCTTTCTGCTTGGCAAGCTGCGCGCGTGGCGAGGGGCGATCGCCTGAGGCCGAAACGCGGAAGTCTGCGCGTTCCGGTTCATTTCATTGAAACAATCCTGTCATAATCTGACGGCAGGGAGCCGTCGATGTCTCTTTCCCATCCTCATGTCGTCATGTTTGGCTCGGCCAAGCCCATGACCTGCGCGGTGATGGATTATGCGCGCAAGCTCACCGACGCCGTCAACGCGCGGCGGCCGGGGTTCGTGCAATGGAGACGATCGAGCCGGAGCGGCCCTTCGCCTTCGTCGCCGCGATCGTCAGGGCGCTCGAGGCCGGGCGCGATTGCGCATCTGCAACTGCCGATCGAGGGCTGGGGCAACAGCGTCGTTCCGGGCTCGGCTTTGTTGGCGGCGCGGGCGCTGACGCGCAAGGGCCGCATCGCGATCACGCTGCACGAATGGACCTCGCTCAATCCGCTGCGCTATCTCTCGACGATCCCCGATCTCATGGCGGGCGACGGATTCGTGTTCGTCTCGCCGCGCCAGCGCGAGGCGTTCCAGACGACGCCGTGGGCGAGGCGCGCCAAGAAGGAACAAGCGCCGGTGATTCCCGATCGGCCCCAACATCATGCCGGCGCGCATCGACCCGGAGAGGGTCGCCGAGGAGCGCGCGAGGCTCAGAGGAAAAGGCGCGCTGCGCGCGGACATGATCGTCGGCTTCTTCGGCGTGCTCTACGCCAGCAAGCGGCCGGATCTCCTGCTGCGCGCGACCACGGCGCTGCATGCGCGCGGCGTGAAGGCGCGTCTGCTGATCTGCGGAGATTTCCTCTGGGACAAGCCGAACGACCGCGCCGCCTTTCTGGCGCTGGCCGATTCGCTGGCGCTGGGCGACTGGCTCGATTTTCGCGGCCGCATCGACGACGAGGGCGAGCTGATGGCGACGCTATCGGCCGCCGACGTGTTCCTTCTGCCCTACGCCGACGGCGTCAGCCTGAGGCGCGGCAGCTTTCAGGCCGTGAGCCAGCTCGCCATTCCGCTGGCGACGACGGCGCCCGAACGGGCCGACGAGTTCGACGCGATGCCGGCGCTGAAGGCCAAGATCGAGAGCGCGGCGACGGCGCTTTGCCCCGCCGACGCCTCGCCAGAGACTTTCGCCGAGGCGCTTGTCCGGGCGGCGGCCAACCAGGCGGCGGCCTTCGGCGTTTCGCTCGAGGGAATTTGGCGCGAGGCGGCCGAGCAGCATCTGGCGTTCTACGACGAACTGGCGGCCTCCGCGCTCTCTCCGGCCGGATACCGCGCCGAGCCGGCCGAGTAGAATTCGCCACAACGATGGCGCGGCCTGAAGGACGCCGCGGCCGGAGCCTGACCATTCAATAGGCGTTCGGCGTCTTGAACAGCGAGACCGGCGTCATCGGCGAGGATGTAGAGGTCGAGCCACAGCGACCAGTTCTCGATGTAATAGAGATCGTGGTCGACGCGCGCCTGGATCTTCTCCTGCGTGTCGGTCTCGCCGCGCCAGCCATGGACCTGCGCCCAGCCGGTGATGCCGGGCTTCACGCGATGGCGCGCGAAATAGCCGTCGACCACCTCGTCGTATTTGCGGTCGGCGGCCTTGGCGTGGATGGCGTGCGGGCGCGGGCCGACCAGCGACAGATCGCCCTTGAACACGACGTTGAAGAGCTGCGGCAGTTCGTCGATCGAGGTCTTGCGGATGAAGCGGCCGACGCGGGTCACGCGGGGGTCGTCGCGGGTGACGAGCCTGGAGGCCGAGGCGTCGAGCTTGTCGGCGTACATCGAGCGGAACTTGTAGACCTCGACCAGTTCGTTGTTGAAGCCGTAGCGCTTCTGCTTGAACAGGATCGGGCCCTTGGAGTCGAGGCGGATCGCGAGCGCCGTCAGCGCGCAGCACGGGCGACAGCGCAATCAGCGCCAGCGCGCCGATGACCTTGTCGAGCGCCATCTTGACGACCACGTCCCGATCGCCGAGCGGCTTGTCGAAGACGTCGAGCATCGGCGCCGCGCCGAGATAGGAATAGGAGCGCGGCCGGAAGCGGATGCGGTTGGCGTGCGCGGCGAGCCGGACGTCGATCGGCAGCACCCAGAGCTTGCGCAACATCTGCAGGATGCGCTGCTCGGCGGTGATCGGCAGCGCGAAGACGGCGAGATCGACGCGCGTCTGGCGCGCGTATTCGACGAGATCGTCGACGTTGCCGAGCTTGGCGAAGCCTTCGACCGTCAGCGGCGAGCGGGCGTCGCCGCGATCGTCGAACACGCCGAGCAGCCGGACCTCGGCGGGATCGGCCTTGGCGAGATCGCGGATGAGGTCGCGCGCGAGTTCGCCGCCGCCGACCACGACGACGCGCTTCTGAAAGCGCCCGGAGGCGGCGAGCCGGTCGACGATGGCCGCCAGGCCGAAGCGCGTGATCGCCAGCAGCGTTGAAGCCGATGAGGAACCAGGCGCCGAGCCAGAAGCGCGAGATCACATCGTCGAGCTTGGCGAAGAACACGACGGCGATGAGCGCGGCGAAGACGACGGTCCAGGCGCCCGCTCATGCGGAACAACTGGCTGATCGGCCGTCGCAGCGCCGGAACGCTGTAGCTCTGCAGCATGTTGAAAGGCGAAGCACGTTGATGAGCGCCACGCCGAAGCGCCAGCAGGAAATAGATCGGCTGCGTGCCGATCTGCTGCACGACATGCGTCTCATAGAGCGCAATGCCCGTAGCCGCGATGAGGCGCGAAGTCGAAGGCCTGCGCGGAGGCCGACGAGGAGAATGCGCGAATAGCCCGGCGCTCGCGGCGCGCCTCGTGCGCCCGACGACGCGCTCGCGCTCCAGTTCGGACGCTTGCGCAGGGGATTGGCCGACAGACCGCGACATGTCACGCCTCGTTGACAAGATGCGCGTCGGCGCGGCGCCGCGGCGCGACGATCGGGCGTCGAGATCGCGGCGCGCCAGCGCCTCGCGATAGGCCGAGACGACCGGTTCGACCATGTTGTCCATGGAGAAGCGCTCCCGCACATAGGCGGCGAGTTCGGCGGCGCGCGCGCGGCGCTCCTGCGGCCGGGCGACGCAGTTCCGCGTCGATGCGGCGCGCGAGGTCGGCGGCGTCGTCGGGGGGGCCGAGCCGGTCGCGATAGGGGCCGAAGATCTCCGGAATTCCGCCGACATCGGTGGTGAGCAGCGGAACTCTCGCCGCCACGCTTTCGAGCACGATGTAGGGCATGGATTCGGCGCGCGACGGCACGACCATGACGCGCCCGAGCGCGAAGGCCTCGCGCGCCGGCATGCGGGCCGGGAAAGCGCACATGGCGGCGAGCCCCAGCCGTTCGGCCTGCGCGATCGAGGGCCTCGCGGTCCGGGCCGGAGCCGACCAGCGTCGCGGTCGGCGCTCGGCCCGTCTCGCGCGGCCAGCGAGCGCAAGCGCGTCCAGGAGCGTGTCGACTCCCTTGGCCGCGCGCAATTCGCCGACATAGAGAATGTCGGCGGCGTCCTCGGCCGGCGTCGCGGCCGCGAACTCCTCGGCGCTGAGCCCGTTGACGACGACGCGCGCGAGGCTGCCGCGCGCGCCGACATAGGTCGTCGCATTTGCGGCGAATATGGTCGCTCTCGAACAGGAACAGGTCGGTGCGCCGCGCCAGCGCCCGCTCGACGGCCATATAGAGCGCGATGCACGGCGCTGCCCGGGCGCGTAGTTGAAGCTGCCGCCGTGCGGCGTATAGGCGCGGATCGGCCGCGGCGCGGCCGGCCGCGCGGAGCCGCGCGAACAGGCCGCCCTTCGAGCCGTGCCCGTGGACGACGTCGGGGCGGACGCTGCGCAAGATAGCGCGGAGAAGGCGCGAACGGCGGCGATGTCGCGAGGGATGCGGATTGCGGCGAATCGACGTCATCGCCGACGCCGAGGCTCAGGTCCGCCGGGAATGCGCGCGACCGCCTCGCGCACGCGCGCGCAATCGCCGCCGGAATCGAAGAACAGGCCGACTCGGATGGCCGCGCGCGGCCTGCTCGACCGCCAGATCGATCACATGACGGAACAGGCCGCCGAGCGGGGCGCGAAAGACGTGGACGATCCGCAACTCGCTCGAACTCGACACGAAGGAAAGCTCCGAACGCACGCCGCGCGTCGCAGCGCGCGGACGTCGAACGGAGAATTAAGGCGGCTTCCTAAAAGAAGCGTTCCCGGACCGTTACGGTGTCGCCGGGTCGGATGGGGAAAGTCAGCGGCACGCTCGCAATCACCGCCCTGCCGTCGATCATGCGCGTCACGTCGACGCCGCTCTGGTCGCCGCGCGGGGAAAAGCCGCCGGCGATGGCGACCGCCGTCTGCGCGGTCATGCCGTTGACGAAGGGATATTGGCCGGAGCTGCCGACCTCGCCGAGCACGAAGAACGGCCGGAAAGCCTCGACTTCGACGGAAACCTTGGGATCGCGCAAGATAGCCGCCGCGCAGCCGCGCCTCGAGCGTGGTCGCCAGCTGCGAGGTCGTCAGGCCCTGCGCATGGACGAGGCCGATCAGCGGCATGGCGATGTTGCCCGCTCCGTCGACGTTGAAGGAATTCGTCAGATTTTCCTGGCCGAACACGATGACTCGCAGCCGGTCGCCGCTCGCCAGCTGATAGGGCGCATCGATCGAGGCGCGCATCTGGGCGTCGTAGGGGTGCGTCGCGCAGCCGCCGAGGGCGAGGGCGGCGAACGCCAGCGCCGCGAGCATCCGGTTCATCGACATACGACCGCACCGCTTCAACTGAACTCAACGATTTCTAGCTCCGTATGGTTAACGAAAGGCTGATGCGCCCGGCCATTAACCGGAAGGCAACCTTGCTCTTTCATAGATTGTTCATCACGTATGCGCGTCGCCGGGAGCCGTTGATGGAGTGGGATGACGAGGCGACGCCGCGCGGCCTCGATCTGCCGCGTTTGTTCGCCGCCGTTTCCGCGCACAAGCGTTGGATCGTTCTGCCGACGCTCGCCGCTTTCCTGTGCGCGCTCGCCTTCGTCACGCTCGTCAAGCCGCGCTACGCGGCGACCGCCAAGGTCATGCTGGAGAACGGCGACAGTTATTTCACCCGGCCCGACAAGGCCATTCCGGAATCGGCGAGCCGGCGTCATCGACGAAATGACGGTGGCGAGCGAAGCCGAAGCCGCCAAGTCGCCGGACGTCGAGCGTCAGGCGATGGCCAAGCTGAAGCCGGAGGATCTCGCCGAATTTTCGGGCGACGGCCTGTTTGCAAGATTTGCCGGCCGCAGCGTCAGTCCCGAGGATCGCCGGCTGGAGGCTTTCGGCAAGCGGGTCGAGATCTATCCGCAGGCCAAGACCCGGGTGCTGCTGTTCGAGTTCTCCTCTCACGATCGCGAGCGCGCGGCGCGCGGCGCGAACGCGCTGGCCGAGGCGTTCCTCCAATCGCAGCAGCTGGCCAAGGACGCAGAGGCGAAGTCGGCGGCCAAATGGCTCTCCGAGCAGATCGACGCGCTGCGCGGCAGGGTCGCGGCCGCCGAGACCCGCGTCGAGGCGCTTGCGCGCCCAATCCGGCCTTCTGCCGGGCGCGAGCGGCCTTGCGGTGCCTTCGCAGCAATTGTCGGAGATCGCCGCGCAGATCGCCACCGCTCGCGCGGCTGCGGCGGCGGCGACCGCGAAGGCTGCGGCCCTGAAGGATCTGGTGCGCTCGGGCCGGCTCGACGACGTCGCCTCCGTCGCCAACGACGAATCGCTGCGCCGCTACGCCGAGGCGCGCGTGGCGGTGAAGGCGCAGATCGCCGAACTGAGCCGCACGCTGCTGCCGGGCCATCCGCGCATGAAGGAGCTCAACGGCCAGCTCGCCGGCCTCGAACAGGAAATCCGCGAGGCGGCGATGAAGCGGGTGCGCGGCTTCGAGGAGGACGCGCGCATCGCCGCCAATCAGGTCAAGAGCCTGCAACAGGCGGTGGCGAGCCAGGCCAGGACCGTCACCTCCAGCGACGCCGATCGAGGTCAAGCTGCGCGAGTTCGAGATCGACGCCAAGACCGGCGCGCGAACAGCTCGAAATCCTATCTGACCAAATATCGCGAGGCGATCGCCCGCAACGCCGAGAACGCCGTGCCCGCCAACGGCCGCATCATCGCCTACGCGCTGCCGCCGAGCGCGCCGAGCTTCCCGAAGACCGGGCCGACGCTGCTGCTGGCGCCGCTGGCGGGTTCTTCGTCAGCCTCGGTCTGGTCGTGTCGCAAGATCCTGCTGGCCGACGGCGCGCCCGCTTCCGCGGCGCCGGCGCGACCGGCCGCGGCGCCGGCGGGCGCGCAGCGCGATCCGGATCTGCCGTTCGGCATCGATCCGCCGCCCTCGCCGCGCGCTCGCCGCCGCACGAGGAAAGCGGGCGCGAGCGGCAGGCTTGGACCTCGGCCGTCGAGAGCTTTGTCGACCGTCTCGCCGACACCGGCGAAGGCGAGAGCCTGCCGCTTCTCGTCGCGGGCGAGGGCGCGGCGGGCGCGCTGCCGGCCGCGCTGGTCGCCGCGCGCCGGCTCACTCGGCGCGGGCGCGACGGCGCTCGTCGATCTCGGGCCTAGCCCCTCGTGGCTGGCCGACATGTTCGACCGCGAGCAAGCCAACGGCCCGGTTCGGGCGGGCCTGAGCGATCTCGCCGAAGACGCCCGACGCTGTATCCCGATCGCCGCGCATCGCGATCTCTCGACCCCGCTCGACATCATTCCCTCGGGCGACGGCGCGCTCGACGCCGGAGCGCCTGCCGGTCGCTCTCGAGGCGCTGGCGCGCGCCTACGACTTCGTCGTCGTGCACGCGCCGGACTGGCGCAACTCCCTCGCCATCGACGCAGCGCCGGACATGGCGGCGATGCTGCTCGTCGCCGCCCCGCCGGAGATCGACGCGGTCGAGGCGCGCGCCCGCGCCGCCTTCAAGGACGAGGGTCTGGCGATCAAGGCGATCGGCGTCGGCCCGCGTCCCGCGCCGCAGACGCAGGCGGCGTGAGGCCGATGAGGTCTAGAACGTGAGATTTACGCGCAGGCCCGCCACCAAGGCGTTGCCCACCTTGCCGCCTGTGTCCGGATTGGCCACGCCGCCGCCGGGGTTGATGACATATTGCAGATCCGGCTGTATCTGCGCCCAGGCCGTCGCCTGATATTGATAGGTCGCCTCGAACACGGTCTCGTTGCTCAGAATGGGCGAGTAGACTCCGGGGTTGAAGAACGCCGAATCGGCGCTGTAGCCCACGGCGCCCGGTCCGATCTGCACATAGCCGAACCCCAGCCCGAACGTGTCGTCCTTGCGGCCGGGCAGCGGGTCGTGCAGCGTCAGGCCGCCGTTAATCGTGAAGGTCGTGAAATTGCGGTCGCCTTGCGGGGCCGCCATCGGGCGCAAGAAGAAATTGAGCGTGCGCTCCTTCTCGGCGCCGCGCCAGATCGTCTGATCGGCGACCGCATAGAGGCCGAAATCGCCGACGTGCATGAGCGGCGTCGGGTTGGCGGCGGGATCGGCGAGCGGCTGGCCGAAACTGTTGTAGCGCTGGTCGGCGAAGGGCAGGCTGTCGCACCAGGCGCCGAGCTTGTAGACGCCGGCGTATTGGCCCTCGCCCTGTCCGACGGCGTATTGCGCCTCGGCGACCGCCAAGGCGCCGTTCCAGGGAAAGCTGACCCCGTAAGGATTGGCGCGCTGCGGATCCGGGTTCGTATCGGGGGCGGGCGCGCCGCTGAACACGCCGGCCATCGCCGTCCACGGCCCCGATTGCCAGCGCCCGCGAATCCCGAGCGCCGACAGCGGCATGGCTGGCCCGCCGCCGGGCAGGTCGAGCTCGTCCAGGGCCGACCAGCCGACCAGCCCATTGACGAAAACGCCGGCGCTTGGCGTGACGGCGAACTCATTGTCGAGGCTCTGCTGGCCGAATTTGACGTCGAAGCGGTCGCCGAATTTCTGGTCGTACCAGATCTCCCAAAGGCGGGTCGCGCGGTCGCCCTCGAGGCCGCTAATTATTTGAAGGGAGCCGATGTTGTCGGCGGAAAAATTCCCGCCGTGCAGTTGCAACAGGCTGGCGTTGAACTGGCCGCCCTCCAGGCCGAACGCAGCCTTGGCGTCGACCTGCAGGGTCAGGGTCGTCAGACCGTCGTAATTTGCGCCCTGCTTGAGGCCGCCGGTGGGGTTGGCGAACGCTTCGCTGCTCTCGGTCGCGTTGAGGGACACGCCAACCTTGGCGAAGGCCCTGCGCAGGCCGCCGAGATCGCCGAACAAATCGCCGCTTAGTCGGGCGCGGGGTCCGCCCAGACGGGCCCCGAGACGAGCCACGCCAGCCGCCACGCCGGCGCGGGGATCGGCGAAGTTGCGCGCGCCGTCTCATGTCGGGCCGCCTCCGCAGACACGTTTTGCGATCGATCTCGGCGAAAGGGCGACGCAGGGGCGTGCGAGGTTGGACCGCCGATGATCGCCGCGCTCGCATGGATCGTCGCACAGCCGGCGCGACAGGGAACAAATGCGGCCGTCCAGTATCGCGCATGCGAGGCCCGACACGGGCGCGCGACGGCGCAGAAGCCTCCACACGGCTGACGTTCTTGGATAATTCGGATCAAGGTCAATTAAGTTTTGCGTCGATTGGATGTTGACGAGCCTCCAGCGATTTGGCAACGCCATCGCGACATCGGCGTCTCGCCAAAGAAATGGCGGCGGCGTCTTCGACTGGAAGAACGCGAGTTTTCGCCGACAGGGCGGCGGCGCTCGCGAGGCTGGCCTGGGATTAGCTCAATATGACCGCGTCCGACCGTCCCATGCGCATCCTGATGGTTTGCGACCTCTGGCAGGGTTCGGATTCCTACGCGCTCGCCCGCGCCTTCCGGCGCGCCGGCCATTCCGTGACGATCGTTTCCGACAGCACCTATTACGGGCGGGACTGGCGCCATCCGCTGCTGCGCGGCGCCCGCAAGCTTCTGCGGCCGCTCATCGCGCGCGACTTCAACGACGCGCTGATCCGCAACGCCAACGGATTGCAGCCGCATTTGCTTTTCGTCTGCAAGGGGCTGCTGGTCGAGCCCGAAGCGATCGAGGCGGCCAGACGCGCCGGCGCGCTGGCCGTTTGTGGTGGCCCGACGTCAGCTTTTTCGCCCACGGCCCCTCGATCCCGCGCGCGGTCCCGCATTACGACTGGATCTTCACGACCAAGTCCTTCGGCCTTGCCGATCTCGAAGGCGAAATTCGGGATGAATAAGGCCTCGTTCCTGCCCCACGCCTATCATCCCGAAGTGCACCGCAAATTCCGTTGCGACGCGAGCGACCAGGAGCGTTATGGCTGCGACGTCTCCTTCATCGGCACCTGGTCGCCCAAGAAGCAGGCGCTGTTGGAGGCGCTCGTCGCCCGCCGGCCGACGATCAACCTCAAGATCTGGGGCATGCAGTGGGAGAAGGCCGGGCGCGAGGCTCGGGCGCTGGGTCGAATCGCGCGAAGTCCTGGGCGCGGAATACGCCAAGGCGATCCGCCTCTCCAAGGTCAACCTCGGCATCCTGAGCGAGATGCGCAAGGGCGCCTCCTCGGGCGACCTCATCACCGCCCGCACGTTCCATATCCCCGCCTGCGGCGGCTTCATGCTGCACGAGCGCACGGCCGAGGTCAGGGCGTTTTTCAAGGAAGGGACCGATTGCGGCATGTTCGAGGGCGCCGAGGAGATGGTCGAAAAGGTCGGGTACTACCTCGACCATCCCGGCGAGCGCGAGGCTATCGCCGAGGCCGGACATCTGCGCTGCCTGAACATCCGGCAATTCGGTTGATGATCGCGTGCGCGCGGTGGTCGCCAAGGTGACCGAACTGCTCGGCGGCGCGGCGTCGCCGGCAGAGGCGGAACCCTACTTCGCCAAGGCCGCCAGCGCGCCGTAAAGCTTTGGCCCCATCAGCCGCCGCCCCGCGCGGGCGGCGGCGAATCGGGCGCCGACGAGCGCCCAGTGCAGCGCCCCGATTGCGCCAGCCGCAGCGGCGCGCGCGGCTCGTGCGTGCGGTTTATGCAAATGCGATTGACGCTCGGGCCGAGCCGCCGATGCGGCAGCGGGCGCGAATTGCCGACAAGCTCGAAGCCGGCGCGGGCGGCCGCGGCCAGTTCGCGCGCTCCGCCGTGGCCGCCCGGCAACGCCATCGCCGCGACGGGGCGGCCGGCGATTGCCCTCGACAAAGTCGCGGCTGGCGGCGAGTTCGTCGGCGAGTTCGGCCTGCGACAGCGTGCTGAGGGCCCGGTGCGTCACGCCATGGGCGCCGAGTTCGCAGACGCTTCTGAGGTCGCCGAGGGCGCGGGCGGAAAGATATCGCCCGTCTCGCGTCGACCAGTCGCGCACGATGAACGCCGTCGGCTTCACGCCGCAATCGCCGAGAAATCGGAACGCCGCCTCGTTGCTGGCGTGGCCGTCGTCGAAGGTGATCGCGACATGGCGGCCCCGCTCGACATATTCGCGCCGGCCGCATTCGCTGAACCGGACGAACGAGACGCCGGCGTCGATGAGGGCGCGGATCTGGTCGCGGAAGGTCGACAGAGCTACGTCGTAGAACCCTCCAGGCGCGCCGTCGGGGTGTGATGATACATCAGGACGACGACAGCCATCGCGGGGTTCCTTTTTCGCCTCTGTGTCGACAATTTATGTCGGCTTCGTGGAAGGAATGCGGGGGCCGCGCGAATGGCCCGGGGTCGCCAGAACATGCAAGGCTGCGGAAGGGGAAAAATGCTTCGTCTCGCGCTATCGGCCGTCCTGGCCAGCTGCGCCGCCGGCGCGCTCGCCGAGGAGGCGCCGACGCTGTTCACGAATCTCTCGTCGAAGACGGTGGTGAGTTTGCGGCTGTCGCACGCGGGTTCCGGCGAATATGGCGACAATGTCGCCGTCGGCTACGCAAACGGCGTGGGTCACGACGGGCGCGTCATAATCGCCGGCCTGCCGTCCGGCCGGTACGACCTCGAATTACGGTTCAAGGGCGGGCGCGTCTGTTTCCTGCGTCATATCGAGATCGCGGCGGGGACTTCGTTCTCGTTGGACGACAGGGCGCTGACCGCCTGCGTGAAGTTGTGAGGCGACGGTCGGCTCATTGATTCCGGCGTTTCCGACCCCGATTTATCAAGCGCGCGCCGCGCGCCGCCTATCTGCCGGGATACCAATATTCCGCCTGCGGCTTCGATCGGTCGACGACGACGAACTGGTTGGCGAAGGCGCGATAGGGATAGCTCCATTCGCCGTCCGGCCACTGCACGCGGATTTCGGCGCGTTCCGCCGTGCCCAGGCCGACATGCGCCCAGCCGATATGCCCGGAGGCGTCGCCGCCGCCGACTTCAATTGTGCGCCTCAGCGTGCGCACGCCGATCTTGACGGCGATATGGGCGCCGATCGCATCGCGGTTGGGCGCGGGCTCGACGAGCCTGATCTCGATCCAGTTGCCGGAGGGAATCTCGCCGCCATGGCCGTCGCTCGCGCCGAGATTGCGAAACAGCGAGGCGGGCGCGGCGCGGTGCATCACCAGGAGATCGAGATTGCCGTCGAGGTTGAAATCGTCGATCAGCGCCCCGCGGCTCTGCCTGTTTTCGGCGATCCCCGCCTTGTCGCCCGCCTCGGCGAACTTGCCGCTCCATTGCTGCAACAGGAGATTGTTGGGATCGAAGGCGGCGAAGTCGGGCATCTGCGCGACATTGCCCTTGGCGATGAACAGATCGAGCAGGCCGTCGTTGTTGAAGTCGGCGAATTCGGAGTGCCAGCCGGTCGAGGGCCGCTTGTCGCCGCCGGTATAGGGAATATGCGCGGTGGCGTCGACCTCGCCGGCGATGTCGCGATAGACGGGAAATTCGCCGCGTTCGCTCCGCTCGCGATCGAGCTTCTGGATCTTGGTGTCGCCCATCGAGGTGAGCGCGTATTCGGGAAAGCCCGAGCCGTCGAGATCGCCCTCCGAGATCCCCATGCCGAAGATCGACAGATGCCGCCAGCCCTCGGCGCGGCGAGAAGAGTTTCGGGGGCTTGCCGGGCTCGACGCGCCAGAGCTGCTCCTCGCCGCCGCGGTAATATTGCCGGTCGTTGGAGACCCGCAGGCTCGGCGTGCCGGAGCGATTCCAGTCGGTGAACAGCATCGACAGCGCGCAATAACCGGGCGCAAGCGGCGTGCGCACGGAATAATCCGGCTTTTCGCCGGGTTGCGGACGGAAGAGCGAGTTCTCCTCGCAGGTTCCATAGGGTGAGCCCGGCGCGTAGCGGTCGACGTAATGGCCGATAGCCAGCGTCGGGAATTTCTGGCCCTTCTCCCATTCCGCCGCGAAGGAGGTCGTCCAGCCAAAGTCGCCCTCGAAGCCCCATTCCTTGTTGGCGAGCGAGAACGCGCAGTTCGGCCCGCCTTTCAACAGGAGGTTTTCGCCGACGCGCAGCACGAACAGGTCGATATGGCCGTCGCCGTCGATGTCGAGGGGATAGGCGCCGATCACGCCTTTGAGCAGGCCGGGCTCGATGTCGAGCGGCTTCTCCTCGAATTTGAGCGGCCCGCCGCGCCTCGATTTGTTGACGAACAGCTTGGCGGGATTCTTGCCGCCGGCCAGGAACACGCTGGGGAAACCTGAGCCGTCGCAATCGAAGGCCGCGCCGCCGCCGCCGACGAAATGCTCCCACGGCCCGTCATAGGTCTGGTTGATCCCCGCCGCCGCCGCTTCCTCATGCATCACAGGCGCGTCGGAAAGCAGGGCCGGCGGCATCGGCGAATGCGGGCGCGGCCAGGCCAATGAGCGCCAAGGCGCTAAGAACGAGGCGGATCATCACGGCGCCTCGATTACGAGCGAGCGCAGGAACGCGATCACGCTATCGCGCTGCTCTTTCGGCAGCCCCAGATACGCGTCGCGGGCGAAACGCGCATCGCCCCCATGAGCGGCGATGATCTCGTTCAACATGCGGAAGTCGCCGCGATGCCCGTAGGGCGCGGTGGAGCCTACGCCCCATAGCCGCGGCGTCAGGAACACGTCGCGCTCGACGAAGCGCTGCGCCTGCAATTCGTTGCCGAGCGAGGCGACCTCGGCGTCCACGACGAGATGGCGCTTCAGATCGCTGTAGAGCGGGATCAGCCATTCCCCCTTTTCGTTGCGCTTGAGCTGCGAGGCGAAGGGTAACTTGGAGAGGTCGATGGCGATCCCCTTGCGAACTTCGCCAGCGCGCAGCGTTCCCGCCATGTCGTAGGGCGCGGGATCGGTGAAGATCATGGATTTGAGGGGCAGGGTGGGGCGATGGCAGGAGGCGCAGCCGAGTTCGCCAAAGCGCTTCTCCCCCTCGGTCGCCGCTGCGCGCCAGTCCGGCGGCAGGTCGCTCTTGACGGTCGGCGGCGGCAGCGTCGCCTGGAACGCGACGAGCGCGGAGACGTCGCCCGGGCCTCACGGCGTCGGGCGCGCCGCTTTCGTCGAAATCGTGGCTTCCCGTCCAGCGCACGCCGAAGCGTTCGGAGGCCTCCATGCCGTGATGGACGTTGAGAGCGTTGATGGTGAACTGGCGCAGCGACGTGAACACGCCCTTGCGGCTGAACGGCCTGACGATGAGATCGGCGTCGACGCCGTCCAAGCGAGTCGAGATCGACGATGCCGTTGGCGTGCGCCTTCAGCGATCCGAAGCGCACGCCCTTGGTCACAAGATCGACCTCGACGTCCTGCCCGCTCGCGCGCGCCTTCGCGACGGCCGCGTCGCGTTCGGCTTGCAGATCGGCGGTCATCTCGCGCGCAAGCAGTTCGACGAGGCCCGCGCCCATCAGCGCCATCGTATGGCGTTCGCTGGAGAAGGAGGGATCGGTGGTGTCGAACTCGGCGCTCTCGAAGCCTTCGGAGACGAAGACGTTGGCGACGACGTCGCCGGAGCCGCCGAGCACGGGATCGTTATGACAGCCGGAGCAGGAGTTGGAGTCCGGGCCGCTCAAGCGGGAAAACGCGGGATTGACGCCGAACTTGCGCTTCGTCGGAATGATCGCCTGCGTCGCCTTCGGCCGTCCCGCTCCGTCGGCGGTGGTGAATTTGGCCTTGAACAATTCGCGTCCGCGCTCGATGAGGCCGGACACGGCGGGGGCGCCGGCCGTCCGCCACGGCGTCGAAGTCGACATGGCTTTTGAACACGCGCTCGTCCCAGCTGCCCGCCTCGACCGATCCGGCCGCGGTCGTCAGAGCGAGCGCGAGCGCCCATCCCCCGAAGCGTTTCCTCATCTTTCGCTCGCTCTGCGTTTTCCTGCCCGTGCGTTTCGTAACCCCTCGCTCGGGTCCTGCGCAATAGCTTTGAGGCGTCGCTTCCTCTTTTGAGTTGCGAACCTCAATCTTCGGCGATAGAAACTCAGGCAATGAACATGGAAACGCCCTCAGGCCGCCTCACGCTGAGAGAGATCGCGCGCGAGGCCGGCGTCAGTCTGGCGACGCTGGATCGCGTGCTGCACGGCCGCAGCGGCGTGCGCGAGGAAACCGCGCGCCGCGTTCGCGAAGCGATTGCGCGTCATGCGGGGCTGGGCGCGAGGAGTCGCCAGCGCGCGCAGCATGAAATTCGCGCTCGTGATGCCCGAGGGCGCGAATGTCTTCATGCAGATGATCCGCGACCACGTCGGCGAGATGTCGAGTTGGCTGGCCGCGCGCAAGGTCTCCGTCGAGACGGTCGTCACCGACGTTTTCAACGCGCAGACGCTCGCTGCGTCGCTGGAATCCCTGCAAGGAAAATTCGACGGCGTCGCGATCGTGGCGCTCGATCATCAGAGCGTGCGAGCGGCGATCGACGATCTCGTCGCCTCCGGCATGTTCGTGGTGACGCTCGTTTCCGACGTTCCGGGCTCGCGTCGGCATCATTATGTCGGCGTCGACAATGTAGCCGCGGGGCGCACCGCCGGCGTCCTGCTCGGTCGCCTCGCTCGCCAGCCGGCGCCGGCAAGGTCGGCGTGATCGCCGGCTCGCAATTGCTGAGGGATCACGCGGAGCGCATTTTTGGCTTCCAGCAGGTGATGGGATTGGAGTTTCCGCAGTTCACGGTCCTCAATCCTGTTGAAGGCGGAGATCAGGATGAGCTAAATGAAGCCCTCACAGTGAGGTTGCTTAGCGATCATCCTGACTTGATCGGCCTCTATAACGTGGGAGCGGGAACGCCGGGGGTCGGCAAGGCGATCGCAGAGGCGGGCCGGGAGGAGCACATCGTTTTCGTCGCCCACGATCTGACGCCCTTCACCCGCCGCGGCTTGTTGCGCGGACTGGTCGACGCGGTCATTTCGCAGGATCCCGGCCACGAGGCGCGCTCGGCGATCAGGGTGCTGATGGCGCTGACGCGCGGCGAGCCGCTGCTCTCGGAGCAGGAGCGCATCAACATCGACATCGTGATGAGAGACAACCTCCCGTGATGTCGGCTGGATTTCAGGCGCCGCGAATGTCGCGGGGCGAGCGGAATACGGCGCGGCTTGCGCGCCGTAGGGAAGCCGGGGCAGTTGCGGTCAAAGATTTTTGATGGCACTTGTCATGGCAAAAAACGGCGCCGCCTGTCGGCGGCGCAATGTTGCTGGGTCCGCCACGCGCGGCCATGGAGTGGAGGAAGCGCATGAAGTCTCTGAAAACCCTTTTTGCCGGGGCGGCAATTTCGGCCGTGACCTGCGCGCTGGCGCTCGGCGTCGCGGTCACCCCGGCGGCGGCGAAAGGCAAGAAGATCGCCGTCTCCTGGAAAACCTTCCAGGAAGAGCGCTGGAAGACCGACGAGAAGGCGATCAAGGCCGTCGTCGAGGCCGCCGGCGACACCTACATCTCCGCCGACGCGCAGGGCTCGGCCACCAAGCAGGCCTCCGACATCGAGGGCCTGCATCACGCAGAAGCGTCGACGTGATCATGGTCGTCGCCTATGATTCCGACGCGATCCTGCCCTCGATCAAGAAGATCAACGACGCCGGCATCAAGGCGATCGCCTATGACGTGCAGTTCGAGGATCCGAACGCGCTCTACATCACCTTCGACAATATCGGCGTCGGCCGGCTGATGGCGAAGGAGATCTTACAAGGCCAAGCCCGCCGGCAACTACGCCTTCATCAAGGGCGACAAGGGCGATCCGAACGCGACCTTCCTGTTCACCGGCATCAAGGAAGTGCTGAAGCCGGCGATGGACTCGGGCAAGATCAAGAACGTCTGCGAGACCTTCACCGACGGCTGGAAGCCCGACAACGCCCAGAAGGAAATGGAGCAGTGCCTGACCAAGCAGAACAACAAGGTCGACGCCGTCGTCTCCGAGAATGACGGCATGGCCTCGGGCGTGGTCGCGGCGCTGAAGGCGCAGGGCATGGCGGGCTCGGTGCCGGTCTCCGGCCAGGACGGCGATCTGGCGGCGATCAACCGCGTCGCGCTCGGCACGCAGACCGTGTCGATCTGGAAGGACTCGCGCGCCCTCGGCAAGGCGGCGGCGGAAGCGGCGGTCGCTATCGCCGACGGCAAGCCGATGTCGTCGCTTCCCGGCGTCGCCAAGTTCAACAAGGGCAAGAAGGGCGTCGAGATGAACGCGATCCTGCTCGCCCCGACGCCGATCACCAAGGACACGCTCAACCTTGTCATCGACGCCGGCTGGATCAGCAAGGACAAGGCCTGCGCCGGCGTGAAGCCGGGCGCGGTCAAGGCCTGCGGCTGATCGTCTGAATCGGGGCCGGGCGCCTCGCCCGGCCCTTTCCGCGTGCCTTGCGGCCTCGCGGCCTTTTGCGAACAAGATCGACATTTCAACAAAGAATGCGTCGGGGGAGTGCGCTATGGCGGAGGCGGCGGAGGCCAGAACGGCTCATCTGGTGGCGGCTGAGAGTCCCGTAAAACGCTTCTTCCGCGCCACGGAGATCGACACGCGCCTGCTCGGCATGGTCGGCGCGCTGATCCTGATCTGGATCGGCTTCCAGATTTTCGGCCAGATGCTGACCGGCGAGGGCGTGTTCCTCACGCCGCGCAATCTCTGGAACCTGCTGGTGCAGACTTCGGCGATCGCCGTCATGAGCACGGGCATGGTGCTCATCATCGTCATGCGCCACATCGATCTCTCGGTCGGCTCGATGCTGAGCTTCATCGGCGTGGTGACGGGCGGTCGCGCAGGTCTATTGGCTTGCGCCCTGGCTCGGCTCCGGTCATCCCGTCATCTGGATCATCGGCGTCGTCATCGCGCTGGGCGTTGGCGCGCTGCTCGGCGCCTTCAATGGCTTCCTGGTCGCCTATGCCGGCATCCCCTCGTTCATCGTCACCCTCGGCGGCCTCATCGTCTACAACGGCGCGGCCTGGTGGGTGATCCGCGGCGAGACGGTCGCGCCGATGGATTCGCGGTTCGAACTCATCGGCGGAAACGCCGCGCGCCTCCTGGATTGGCAGACGGCGCCAGTTGGGCGCTCGGCGGGCTTATCTGTCTGGCGATCGTCGGCGGCATATTCGTCAATCGATCGGCGCGCGCGAAATTCAAATTCCCGCAGCGTCCGCTATGGGCGGAGGCGTTTCTCATCGTCATCGGCTGCGCGGTTGCGCTGGGGACGGTGGCGGTCGTGAACGCCTATCCCTGGCCGTCGAGAATCGCCGAGGCGTATGCGAAGGATCACAATATTCCCGTGCCGCCCCAGGGCGCTGGCTTATGGGCATGGCTTTTCCTTTCCCATGCTCATCGCCCTCGCCGTCGGCGTCATCATGACCTTCCTGGCCACGCGCACCCGCTTCGGCCGCTATGTCTACGCCATCGGCGGCAATCCGGAGGCGGCCGAACTCGCCGGCGTCAACACGCGGGTCATCACCGTGCTGATGTTCATGACGATGGGCATTCTGGCCGGCGTTTCGGCCTGCATCACCGTCGGCCCGGCTCGACGCGGCGTCGAACTCGCTCGGCCAGTTCAACGAGCTCTACGTGATCGCGGCCACCGTCATCGGCGGCACGTCGCTCGCCGGCGGCGTCGGCACGATCTACGGCGCGATGCTCGGCGCGCTCGTCATGCAGTCGCTGCAATCGGGCATGACGCTGCTCAATTTCGACAGCGCGGTGAAGGACGTCATCGTCGGCTCGGTGCTCGTCTTCGCCGTGTGGATCGACCAGATGTATCGCCGCCGCCAGAGCTGAGGAGGACGTTCATGAGCTCCGAGACGAAAGCTCTGCCGCTGGTCGAGATGAAGGACGTTTCGATCGCCTTCGGCGGCATCAAGGCCGTCGATCACGCCTCCGTCGATCTCTTTCCCGGCGAGGTGGTCGGCCTGCTCGGCCACAACGGCGCCGGCAAGTCGACGCTGATCAAGGTGCTCTCCGGCGCCTACAAGCGCGACAGCGGCGACATCCGCATCAACGGCGAGGAAGCGCACATCAACAACCCGCGCGACGCCAAGAAATACGGGATCGAGACGATCTATCAGACGCTGGCGCTCGCCGACAACGTCGACGCGGCCGCCAATCTGTTCCTCGGCCGCGAATTGCGCACGCGCTGGGGCACGCTCGACGACGTGGCGATGGAGGCGCAGGCGCGCCGCGTCATGGGTCGGCTGAACCCGAACTTCCGCCGCTTCAAGGATCCCGTGAAGTCGCTGTCGGGCGGGCAGCGGCAATCGGTCGCGATCGCGCGCGCGATCCACTTCAACGCCCGCATCCTCATCATGGACGAGCCGACGGCGGCGCTCGGGCCGCAGGAGACCCGGCAGGTCGGCGACCTCATCAAGCAATTGAAGGCCGAGGGCATCGGCATTTTCCTCATCAGCCACGACATTCACGACGTATTCGACCTCGCCGACCGGGTGGCGGTGATGAAGAACGGTCAGGTGGTCGGCACGGGGCCGGTGACGGCGATGACCAAGGACGAGGTGCTCGGCATGATCATCCTCGGCAAGTGCCCGCCGGGGGCGACGCCGGGGCCGGGGGCGATGGCGGCGTGAGGCGATAGCCGCGCGCGCCTCGGCGCGCTATGTTCGGCGTATGACCCAACTCCATCGTCCCATCGGCCCCGGCGACCATGTCTTTCTCGTCGACGGCTCGTCCTTCGTCTTTCGCGCCTATTTTCAGTCGATCCGGCAGGATCAGAAATACAACTACCGGTCCGACCGGCTGCCCGTCGGGGCGGTGAGGCTGTTCGCCACGAAAATCCTGCAATTCCTGCGTGACGGCGCGGCGGGGATTACGCCGACGCATATCGCGATCATCTTCGACAAGTCGGAGCACTCGTTCCGGCGAGAGATCTATCCCGAGTACAAGGCGCACCGGCCGGACCCGCCGGAAGACCTCGTGCCGCAATTCCCGCTGATGCGCGCGACCGTCCGCGCCTTCGGCCTGACCCCCATCGAGCAGGACCGATACGAGGCCGACGATCTCATCGCCACTTACGCGCGGCTTGCCCGCGAGCGCGGAGCGGATGTGTTGATCGTCTCCGCCGACAAGGATCTCATGCAATTGATCGAGCCGGGCGTGGCCATGTTCGACCCGGCTTCGGGAACCGGCGACAACAGGCGCGAGGAGCGGCGCATCGGCGTGCCCGAAGTCGTCGACTATTTCGGCGTGCCGCCGGAGAAGGTCGTCGACGTGCAGGCGCTGGCGGGCAACTCCACCGACAACGTGCCCGGCGCGCCCGGCATCGGCGTCAAGACCGCCGCCCAGCTCATCAACGAATATGGCGACCTCGACACGCTGCTCGCCCGCGCCGCCGAGATCAAACAGCCCAAGCGCCGCGAGGCGCTGACAACTCCCGAGACGGTGAAGCTGATCCGCATCTCCAAGCGGCTCGTCACGCTGGAGCGCGACGTCAAGCTTGAAGTTTCCCTGGATTCCCTGGGACTGCCGAAACTCGAGGGCGAGAAGCTGATCGCCTTTCTCAAGGCGATGGAGTTCAGCACGATCACGCGACGCGTCGGCGAGATATGCGGCGTCGACGCGAACGCGGTCGAGGCCGACCCGGCCTTCGTCGGCCCCGCCGGATGGCGCGGCCGCAATGGCGAGGCGATCGCCGCCGCCTGCGGCGGAGCCTGCGCCGCAACCGGCGGCGCCGGTCGAGGATCAACCGTCGCCGAAGCGGCTGGCCGAGGCGCGCGCCGCTGAGGCGCGAGGGCGAGCTTTCGACGTCGCCAAATATTCCGCTGTCCGCACGCTCGCCGAACTCGACGCCTGGATTGCGCGCGCGTTCGAGGCGGGCGTGGTCGCCTTCGACACCGAGACGTCGTCGCTCGATCCGATCCGCGCCGATCTCGTGGGCGCCTCGCTGGCGGTGGCGCCGGGCGAAGCCTGCTACATCCCGATCAACCACGTGCAGGGCGAGGGTCTGTTCGGCGACGGGCGTCTGCCGGATCAGCTCGAGGAAGCGGATGTCGTCGCGCGCCTGAAGCCGCTGCTGGAGGCCAGGCATGTTCTGAAAATAGGGCAGAACGTCAAGTTCGACTGGCATGTGTTCAAGCAGCGCGGCGTCGAAGTCGCGCCGTTCGACGACACGATGCTGATGTCCTACGTCCTGGATTCCGGCGCCAACAACGAAGGCCACGGCATGGATGGCCTGAGCGAACGCTGGCTCGGCCACAAGCCGATCGCCTTCTCCGAAGTCGCCGGCTCCGGCCGCAGTTTCATCGGCTTCGCCCGCGCTCCCATCGACAAGGCCACCGCCTACGCCGCCGAGGACGCCGACGTGACCTTGCGCCTGTGGCGCGTCCTGAAGCCGCGCCTCGTCGCCGAGAGCATGACCACGGTCTACGAGACCCTGGAGCGGCCGCTCGTCGCGCCGCTCGCGCGCATGGAGGCGCGCGGCGTCTCGATCGACCGCAACATTCTCTCGCGTCTCTCCGGCGAGTTCGCGCAAGGCATGGCGCGCATCGAGGCGGAAATCCAGACCCTCGTCGGCGCGCCGCTCAATCTGGGCTCGCCCAAGCAGATCAGCGACGTGTTGTTCGGACAGATGGGTCTGCCCGGCGGCAAAAAGACGCCGACCGGCGCCTGGTCCACCAACGCCAGCGTGCTCGAAGACCTCGCCGAAGAGGGTCATCAGTTGCCGCGCAAGATCCTGGACTGGCGCCAGCTCTCCAAGCTCAAATCGACCTATACCGACGCGCTACCGAGCTACGTCAACCCGACGACGCATCGCGTGCATACGAGCTTCGCCCTGGCCGCGACGACGACGGGGCGGCTGTCTTCCTCCGAGCCGAACCTGCAGAACATCCCGATCCGCAACGAGGAGGGCCGGCGCATTCGCCGCGCCTTCGTCTCCGCGGCCGGCGCCAAGCTCATTTCCGCCGATTACAGCCAGATCGAGCTCAGATTGCTCGCCCATATCGCCGACATCGGCTCGCTGAAGAAGGCCTTCGCCGACGGGCTCGACATTCACGCGATGACGGCCTCGGAAATGTTCGGCGTGCCGATCGCCGGCATGCCGAGCGAAGTGCGGCGCCGCGCGAAGGCCATCAATTTCGGCATCATCTACGGCATCTCCGCCTTCGGCCTCGCCAACCAGCTTGGAATTCCTCGCGAGGAGGCGGGGGCCTACATCAAGAAATATTTCGAGCGCTTCCCCGGCATACGCGATTACATGGACGCGACCAAGAAACGGGCGCGCGAGGACGGCTATGTGACGACCATATTCGGCCGCAAGTGCCATTTCCCGCGCATCAACGCCTCCAATCCGAGCGAACGCGCTTTCAACGAGCGCGCCGCCATCAACGCGCCGATCCAGGGTTCGGCCGCCGACATCATCCGCCGCGCGATGACGCGCATGGACGCCGAACTCGCACACGCGAAATTGAGCGCGCGCATGCTGCTGCAGGTGCACGACGAACTCGTGTTCGAGGCGCCCAACGATGAGGTGGACGCGACCATCGCCCTGGTGAGCAAGGTCATGTCGCATGCGCCCGCGCCGGCGCTGACGCTCGACGTCCCGTTGCTGGTCGACGCTCGCGCCGCCCATAACTGGGACGAGGCGCATTGAAACTCATTCGACGCTGCGCAACAGGCCCACGACCCCGCCGGCCGCGACCGTGATCGTCGCGCTGGCGAGAAACAGCGAGGGATAGCCGAAGGCGCCGATCAGGAAACTCGCCATGGTCGGCGCGACGAATTGCGCCATCGCCCCGGCCATCACCAGCAGTGCGAGATCGCGCCCGGCCGTATGCGGATCCGGGAGCACGCGCGACATCAGCGCAAGGTCGATGGCCGCATAGAGGCCCATCGCCAGGCCCCCGAGGACGGCGAAAACCAGCATGCCCGCCCAGGTCGGCGAAAGCACCGGCGCCAGCATCGCCAGCGCCATCAGCGCCGCATAGCCCTGCGCGAAGGCGCGCCGTCGCGAGGTGCGCGCGGCCAGATGATGGCCGGCGAAGATCGCCGTCAGCGTCGCCATCGTCCGCAGCGCGCCGAGGAGACCGGTCGCGCCGCGCGCGTCATGGCCGGGCAGCCCGGCCGCGCCGACATAGTCGCGCAGCGCGTAGAGCAGATAGTTGTTGATGGCGAATTGCGCGGAGAACATCAACAGGCGAAACGTGAAGGCGAGCGCGAAATCGCGCGAGCGGAAGCTCGTCAGCGCCTGCAGCCTGATACGGCCGGGCGCTCGCGCCGGTCGGGCCGCGGCGAAAGGGGCCTCGCGGGCGAACAGCAGAAACAGGCAAGTCGCCGTCGCGAGATAGGCGAACAGCACGAAGTAGCCGAATCCCGGAGACAGACGCGCGGCGAGATTGACGCCGACAAGCCCGCCGATCGGCCCCGCCACCGCGAACAGGGAAGAGGCGCGGTGGCTTAGGCGCTGCGGCACGCGATCCGGCGTGACAGCCAGCAGCGCCGCCTGGAACCCGTTCAGCGTGAACCACAGGGCGCCGTACCAAAGCGCCACGCCGCCGACCCCGCGCTGTTGCGACAATAAGGCGGCGCAAGCGACCGACAGCGCCGCCATGCCGGCCAGCCACGGCGCCCGGCGGCCAATCGCCCCGACGTGGCGTCGGAGGCCGCGCCGACCACGACGAGGCCGGCGACGCCCGCGGCGGCGCAAATCACCGTCAGCCAGGCCATGTTGGCGACCTTGGCCGCGGCGTCTATCGCCTCGATCCGGTCAGGCACAAAGATCGTCTGTACGCCTTGAAAGCTGGCGTAAAGAGCGATCGCGGTGGGGAGAAGAAAGGCGAGGGCGCGTTCGGGGGAAGTCACACGCGGCCTCTTACGGCGCCGTCGCGATTCGCCGCAATCTCCCTAATATGATGCGCCAGGTCGACGGAGGGGGCGCGATGCGGCGGCCGACGGTTCACGTCATCGGCGCGGGGCTTTCGGGTCTGGCGGCGGCGCATCATCTTCTGGCGCTCGGCCGCTGCGAGATCGTCGTGCACGAGCGCGGGCAGGCGCCCGGCGGCCGCCGGCGCGCTTTTTTCGACGCGGCCGACGGCGAAGCCGTCGACAGCGTCAATGCCGTCGTCTGGCCGCACTGGCGGGCGCTGCGCGCGCTCATCGCCTCGGTGGGGGCTGAGGCGCATTGGCGGCCCGGCGAGCCGTCGATCGCTTTCATCGACCTCATGACCAACGCCCGCTGGACCCTGAAGCCGGGGCGCTGGCCCTGGACGGCGCTGCTCGGCGGCCGGCGCGCGCCGGGCGTGACGGCCGCAGATTATTTCCGGCTGGCGCGTGTCGGGAGCGGTCGGGTCCGCGCGCCCTCAGGCGGCGCGGCGCTCGAGAGGCTGTGGCGGCCGCTTTCGCTTGCTGCGCTTAACATAGCGCCGGAGCAGGCGGCTTCGGATTTACTGGCCGCGACGTTGCGGGAAGCGCTTGCGGCGCCTCCCGAGGCGCCCCTCTATCCTCGGCGCGACTTCGGCCATGCGCTGCTGTTCCCGCTGGAAAGCCATTTGCGCCGTCGGGGCGTCACGGTCCGCTACGAGCGGTCGCTGGAGGGGCTCAGTTTCGATGGCGAGCGGGTGGACGGGCTGGAGTTCGGCTTCGACCGGGTGGAGCTTGAGGCGGGCAATTCGGTCGTGCTGGCGGTTCCGCCCTGGGTTGCGGCGCCGCTTGTTCCCGGCCTGCTGACGCCGGACGCCTTCACCGCGACGATAACGGCGCATTTCGCGGTCACGCCGCCGAGGAGGACGCCGGATCTAACCTGCGTGATCAACGGGCCGTTTCACGCGCTGTTCCGCCGCGAGGACGGCGTCTCAATCACCGTGCGCGACGCCGGCGCCGCATTGGATACGCCGAGGGAGGCGCTGGCCGCGAAATACTGGGCGGTCGCGGCGGCCATCACCGGGCTTTCGGACGCATTGCCGGCCTGGCGGCTGATCAAGCAGAAGCGCGCCGCCTTTGCGGCGACTGCCGAGCAGAACGCGCTGCGGCCGGAGCCCGTAGCGCGGTGGCGCAACCTGATCCTGGCCGGCGGCTATGTGCGCGACGGCCACGGGGAAACGATGGAGAGCGCGGTGCGCTCGGGGGAGCGGGCGGCGCGCTTCATCGCCGAAAGGGGCCTCGTTTGAATGCCGCAACGCGACAGTGTAAACCGGCCGCGCCGCGCTTCACGCGGTCCGGAGACGATGATGACGATGTTCGCCCGTCTGCGCGCCGCCGCGCTCGTCATGGCGCTGGGGCTGACGCTGTCCGCCTGCGGCGTCAATACGATCCCGACGCTCGAAGAGACTGCGAAAGCCCGCTGGTCGGACGTCGAAAACCAGTATCAGCGCCGCTCCGACCTCATCCCCAATCTGGTGGCGACCGTCCAGGGCTACGCCAAGCAGGAGAAGGATGTGCTCGTCGCCGTGACCGAGGCGCGCGCCAAGGCGACCTCCATCCACATCGACGCCGCCGACCTGACCGATCCCGCCAAGATGAAGGCGGCGCAGGACGCGCAAAACGCACTGACGGGGGCGTTGTCGCGGCTTCTGGCGGTGAGCGAGAATTACCCTGATCTCAAGTCGAACGCCAATTTCCTGGCGCTCCAATCGCAGCTCGAGGGCACCGAGAACCGCATCGCCGTCGCGCGGCGCGACTATATCGACGCGGTGCGGGCGTATAATACGGAGCTGCGCACCTTCCCGGGCGTGATCTGGGCGTCGACGCTCTATTCCCGCAACAAGTCGATGGCCGAATTCACCGCCGCGCCGGACTCGCAAGCCGCGCCCAAGGTGAAATTCTGAACCGGCTCGCGCTCGCGATTGTCGCGCTGCTGACGTTCGGCGCGGCTCTCGCGGCGACGGCGTTCCCGGCGCTGACCGGCCGGGTCGTCGACGCCGCGCATATCCTGTCGCCCGTTGCGAAGGCCAACCTCGAAAGCAAATTCGCCGATCTCGAGGCCAAGTCCTCGATCCAGCTCGTGGTCGCCACCGTGCCCGATCTCGGCGGCGAGGAGATCGAGCCCTACGCCAACGCTTTGTTTCGGCACTGGAAACTCGGACAGGCGCAAAAGAACAATGGCGTTTTGTTTCTTATTGCGCCGAATCAGCACCGCATGCACATCGAGGTCGGCTACGGGCTCGAAGGCGTGCTGACCGACGCGACGTCGAAGCTTATCATCGTCAACGCCGCCGCCCCGCGCTTCAAAAAGGGCGATTACGACGGCGGCGTCACGCGCGCGGCCGAAGACATTGTCACCGTTCTGACGACGGACGCATCGGACTGGAAACCCGAACTCAAGGCCAAGGGCGATGCTTCAAACGAGAATTTTGTGTTTCCGTTCATCGTCTTCCTCATCATCGTGTTCTTCATCTGGCGGCTGAACCGGCGCGGACGGCGGACAGGCGGGGCCTGGATCATCCCGATGAACACCGGCGGCTGGTCCTCGGGGGGCGGCTGGTCCTCGGGCGGCGGCGGGTTCTCGGGTGGCGGCGGTTTCTCCGGCGGCGGCGGCTCGTCCGGCGGCGGCGGCGCCTCGGGAGACTGGTGATGCGCGTAGATGCGACCGCCGCGCGCGAGATCGAGGCCGCTTTCGCGGCCGCGCAAGCGCGGACCGATGCGCCGCTCGCCTGCGTGGTGGCCGACAGCTCCGCCGATTATGCGCTCGGCCCCTCGCTCGGCGCCGCGGCGGTCGCCGTGGCGACGCCATGGCCGCTTCTGGCCTTCACCTCGCTGTCGGCGATCCATGTCTTTCTGGCCCAGCTTGTCGTGTTCGCGGTCGGGCTCGGCGTTCTCGCCTTCGCGCCGGCGCGCGTGAAATTGGCCTCGCGGGCGCGCCGTCGCTCGGCCTGCCATCGGGCCGCGGTCGTGCAATTTGCGCTGCGCGGGCTCGATCATGCGCCGAAACGCAATGGCGCGCTGCTCTATGTCTCGCTCTCCGAGCGCTATGCGCGCGTTATCGCCGACGTGGGGCTCGAGATCCCGCAGGAAGCGTGGCGCGAGCTGATCGACGAGCTCTGCGCTTCGCTGGGGTCCGGCGACGCCCGGGCGGCGCTGCAGACCGCCGCCCGGCGCATGGGGGATCTCCTGGCCCAGGTTTTCCCGGCGATTCCGGGCGGCGAGGGGCCGAGACCCAAGCGTTTTCATCTGTTGTAACGAAGCCCCGGCTTGAGCCGCGCGGCAAATGGCTCTAACCATGCGGCAGAGAGCGGCCCCGGCGGCCACGGACCCACGCGAGATCGCCCCGCATGATTCGACGTTTTCGCCCCGCCCTGGCCCTTGCGCCGCTGTTCCTCCTGCTCGCGGGCGCCGCCCGTGCGGAACCCTATCTCGTGGCGGATTTCGAGACCGGCGACGTGCTGATGCAGACCGACGCCACCGAGCCGTGGTTTCCCGCCTCCACCACCAAGCTGATGACGACCTATGTCGCGCTGAGCGCGGTGCGCGACGGGCGGCTGACGATGGATACGCCGCTCACCATGTCGACGCGCGCCGCGCGCAATCCGCCTTCGAAAATGGGGTTCAAGCCCGGCACGCTCGTTACGCTCGACAACGCCTTGAAAATGCTGATGGTGAAGTCCCCCAACGACGTCGCCTGGATGATCGCGGAGAGCATCGACGGCTCGGTCGAAAAGTTCGCCGACGAGATGAACGCCGACGCGGCCAAGCTCGGGATGCATGAATCGCATTTCGTCAACCCGAACGGGCTGCACGATCCCCAGCATTATTCCTCGGCGCGCGACATGGCGATCCTGGCGCGGGCGCTGTTGAAGGAGTTTCCCGAGCACGCCGATCTCTATGAAATCGGCGAGCTGCAATTCGGCCGCCAGATCATTCGCAACCACAACGGCCTTCTCGGCCACTATCCCGGCGCCGACGGCATGAAGACCGGTTTCACCTGCCCGGCCGGGTGGAACGTCGTCGCCACCGCCGACCGAAATGGGCGCAAGCTTATCGTCGTCATATTCGGCGCCCCCGCGCCGCGCATTCGTAACAACGAGGCGGCGCTGCTGTTCGACCGGGGCTTCGCCATGAGCCCGACCGGCCAGAAGCTCGAAGCGCTGGCCGCGTCTGCGGTGACCACGCCGCCGGACATGCGCAACGAAATCTGTCGCGGCCATGGCAGGGCGAAGATGCTGGCGATGCAGGGGGAATTCGTCGCCTCCGCGATGGCCCAGGGCTCGGCCTCGTTCGCGGGCGGACGCGGCGGCGCGCCGATGATGGGCGTCGCCATGGAGGCCCCGCCGGCCATCACGCCGATAGCCGACGGGAGGGTGGCGTTCGATCCGGTTCCGGTCTTCATCGGCCCGAAACCCGGCTGGACGGGCCCGGTCCTCGCGGCCCGGGGCGATGCGGCCGACGCCGCATCCTCGCCGGTGAGCGCCTATTCGGCGGAGAAGGAGGCCAAGCCCGACGTGGGCGCCGGCGCCCCCATGGCGCTGAAGAGCGTCGTCAAGCCGCCGACGAGGCGGAAACATGCGCATCATCTCGCGCCGCACGCGCGGGCGCGGATGGCCGCCGCGTCCAAGCGCGTGGCGAGAAAGTCGCACGATCCCTAATTTGCCGCGCGGCCTCACGTGAGCGTTACGTTTGCCATATTAAGGCCATATTTGCGTCAACGGCGCGCCCCACGAATCGAGGATATGAAGGGGGAGCCGCGAAGGTGCGGTTCGATGGCGTGTCCGGCGATTTTGCCCCCCAGCCCCCGGACGGCGCCGCGAACCCGTTGAAACCACGCTGGCCGGCGGATCGACGGGCCCCCTCCCAGTCGGTCCGCCTTTTTTTTTGCGCTTTCATGGCCGCCTTGAAAGGAGCGTGCTTCCGCGCGATATGAGCGCGCGTCGGGGCGTTCGCGCCCCTTTACGAAGCCACGCCAAGAGGGATGCCTTGACGACCGATTCCGCCCCGACGGCCGAGGCCGCCGCCGCGAAGACCCAGAGTTTCGAAGCCGACGTTTCGCGGCTCCTGCACCTGATGGTGCATTCCGTCTATTCCGATCGCGACATTTTCGTCCGCGAGCTTGTCTCAAACGCCGCCGACGCCTGCGAGAAGCTGCGCTACGAATCCTTGGCGCGGCCTGAGCTTGTCGGCGACGGCGCGCCGTTCGTCATTCAGATCGCCGTCGACCCCGACGCCAAGACGCTGACCTTCATCGACAACGGCCTGGGCATGAGCCGCGACGACCTCGTCGAGGCGCTCGGCACCATCGCCCGCTCCGGCACCAAGGCGTTTCTCGACAAGCTCGCCGCCGACGGGCCCGAAAAGGCGGCGGCGGAAGCCGGCAGCCTGATCGGCCAGTTCGGCATCGGCTTCTATTCCTCCTTCATGGTCGCCGACGAGGTGACGGTGGAGACGCGCCGCGCCGGCGCCGATCAGGCGTGGCGCTGGACCTCCGACGGCAAGGGCGCCTACACGATCGCGCCGCTCGCCCTCGACGCCGCGCCCTCGCGCGGCACGCGCGTGATCCTCACGCTCAACGAGGAGTCCAAGACATACGCCGAGCGCTACAAGATCGAGCGCATCGTCAAGGAGCATTCCGGCGCCGTCGCCGTGCCGATCGACATCGTCGAAAAGCCCGGCGCCGAGCCCAAGCGGCTGACCGACGGCGCGGCGATCTGGACGAAAGCGAAGTCCGACGTGACGCCCGACGAATATACCGAGTTCTATCGCTCGCTGTCGGGCCAGTATGACGAGCCGGCGCTGACGATCCATTGGCGCGCCGAGGGCCGGCACGAATACACGGTGCTCGCCTTCGTCCCCGGTTCGCGTCCGTTCGACCTGTTCGATCCGCAGCGCAAGGGCAGGGCCAAGCTCTATGTGCGTCGCGTGCTCATCAACGCCGACGCCGATGTGCTGCCGGGCTGGCTGCGGTTCGTGCGCCTCGTGGTCGACAGCGCCGATCTGCCGCTCAATGTCTCGCGCGAGATGATCCAGGAAAGCGCGGTGTTCGCCGCGATCCGCAAGGGCGTCGCCAACCGGCTCGTGCAGGAGCTGACCAAGCTCGCAGACAGCGAAGCCGAGAAATACGCGAAGGTCTGGGAGAACTTCGGCGCCGTCATCAAGGAGGGGCTCTACGAAGACCCCGAGCGGCGCGACGCCCTGTTCAAGCTCGCCCGTTTCGCCACCACCAAACATCCCGACGGCGGGCGCAAGCTCGAAGACTACGTCAAGGATCTGCGGGAGAACCAGACGGCGATCTATTACCTTACCGGCGAGGACGCCAAGCGCCTGGCCGCGAGCCCGCAGCTCGAAGGTTTTCGCGCTCGCGGCGTCGAGGTGTTGCTGCTGGCCGATCCGGTCGACGCCTTCTGGGTCTCGACGGCGGCGGGCTATGAAGGCAAGCCTTTCAAGTCGATCAGCCAGGGCGCCGCTGATATCAAGAACATCGCCCTCGTCGAAGGCGCGACGCCGCCGGCCGAGGCCAGCGCCGAGGTCGCGACGCTGATCGCCCATTTCAAGCAGACGCTGGAAGGGGAGATCGAGGACGCGCGCGCTTCGGACCGGCTTACCGATAGCGTCGCCTGTCTGGTGGCCCCGGAATTCGGTCCCGACCGGCAACTCGAAAAGATGCTGGCCGCGCACGGGCGGCTTCAGGATCGGGTCAAGCCGGTGCTGGAGGTCAACGCAACTCATGCGCTGACTGCGGCGCTGGCGAAGCGGTTCAAGGAGGGTCGCGACCGCGATCTCGTCGACGACGCGGCCTGGCTGCTGCTCGACGAAGCGCGTCTCGTCGATGGCGAGCCCCTGAAGGACCCGCCGGCTTTCGCGGCGCGGCTGCGCCGCGTCATGGAGCGGGCGCTCGGCTAAGCAGGATTTCCGAAAAGTGGATACCGGTTTTCGGATGAAAATCCTGCTAAATCAAAGACTTAGCAGACATTCGTTGGCCTTCCAACGAATGTCTGCTTAGGCGCACAGGCGTCTGAGACCTGACGGCCGGGCTGGCCCCGGCCGTCGTGGCCGATGGGCGGGCGGTCTGGCCGGTTTATTCCCTAAATTTTTGATTTGGAATTATATTTTAACCCCCGGAACGGAGGCGGTTTCCGTCGCCCGGAAGTCCCAGCGCCTCGGTTATCGCGGCGCCTGGACATCTCGTCCTCACAGCCCCGCGGACATTTGCGCTGCTGCGGCGCCGCGCTTGGGCGCGGACTTTCCGCGCTTGCCCGCCGCCGTCTTGGCGGCCTTTTTTGGCCGCGCGGCTGTGGTCAGCTCGGCGATCGTGGCCGCCTCGCTCAAGCGCCAGTGCTCGACGTGGCGGCCGAACGGGCGGCCTTCGTTTTCCCACATCGCGTAAGCGCGGTCGCGCACGCGCTGCTCGAAACCGGGGATGTCGATATTTTCGCTCATGTCCATGCTCCTCGATGCGGCAAGCCCGCTGCGAGCGGCTCTCTTGCTTCGCTCGTCCGGCCTCGGCGCCTTTCGCGGAATGGGCGGCCGGAAACCGGCGCCCGTGTTCAACCATCCTATGGTTAACAAATGGTGTACGCCGCCTCCGCCCGTTTACCGTGGCGGCCTTGCCGAGCGGCTTCGTCTCGGCCTATAGGCTGAAGCTTCAGGGGCTCGGCGTCCGGGCGGGGCGGCGGGCTTTCGTAGCTCAAGCGGGATATTGGATGCGCGCGCCGGGCGGACCCCGACTCTTGCTTCGGCGGCTCCGCGAGGTCATGGCGGAGCCCGTCACCGCGCAAGCGCGCCTCGACCGCATCGTCGTGCTCATCGCCTCCAACATGGTGGCGGAAGTCTGCTCGCTTTATGTCGCGCGCGCCGACGGGCCGCTGGAGCTTTTCGCCACTGAGGGCCTCAATCGCGAGGCGGTGCATCTGACGACGATGCGCCCCGGCGAAGGTCTCGTCGGCCTCATCGCCGCCACCGCCGAGCCGTTGGCCCTTTCGGACGCGCAGAACCATCCCGCCTTCTCCTACAAGCCGGAGACGGGGGAGGAGATCTACCAGTCTTTTCTCGGCGTCCCCGTGCTGCGCGGCGGCGCGACGCTCGGCGTGCTCGTCGTGCAGAACCGCGCCCGGCGCAGCTATTCCGAAGAGGAGATCGAGGCGCTGCAGACGACCGCCATGCTGCTTGCCGAGATGATCGCCTCCGGCGAATTGCAGGCGATCGCCGGTCAGCCCTCGGCGGTGGCGGTGCGCAAGGCCGTGGCGCTGAAGGGCCAGCCCATCGCCGAGGGCCTAGGGCTCGGCCACGTCGTGCTGCACCAACCGCGCATCGTCGTGACCAAGATCGTCGCCGACGACGTCGGCGCGGAGCTGGCCCGGCTGGAGACGGCCATCGAGGCGATGCGCGCCTCCGTCGATGCGCTGATCGACTCGAGCGACGACGTGGCCGAAGGCGAACACCGCGACGTGCTCGAAGCCTTCCGCATGATCGCGCATGATCGCGGCTGGCTGCGTCGCCTGCGCGAGGCGGTCACCAGCGGGCTGACGGCCGAGGCCGCGGTCGAGCGCGTGCAGAACGATGCGCGCGCCAAGCTGCAACGCCAGACCGACCCTTACCTGCGCGACCGCCTGCACGACCTCACGGACATCGCCAACCGCCTGTTGCATCAGCTTGCCGGGCAGAGCCTCGTGCTGAAGCCGGAGGAGCTGCCCGACAACGCCATTCTCGTCGCGCGCTCGATGAGCCCGGCGGCGCTGCTCGACTATGACCGCGCGCGGCTGCGCGGCCTTGTTCTGGAGGAGGCGGGCGCGGCGAGCCACATCGCCATCGTCGCGCGCGCGCTCGGCGTGCCCGCCGTCAGCGACATCCCCAACATCTCCGAGATCGTCGAGCACGGCGATCCCGTGATCGTCGACGGGGTGACGGGCGAGGTCAATGTGCTGCCGCCGCCCGAGGTCCAGGCGGCGTATCAGGAGAAGGCGCGGCTCAGGGCGCGCCGGCAGGACCAATATCGCGCGCTGCGCGATACGCCGGCGACCACGCTCGACGGTACGCACATCGGCCTGCACATGAACGCCGGCCTGCTGATCGACCTGCCGCATCTGGCCGAGACAGGCGCGGAATTGATCGGCCTCTTCCGCACCGAACTGCAGTTCATGCTGGCCTCGCGCTTTCCCCGACTCGATTCGCAGGAGACGCTCTATCGCGCCGTGTTGGAGGCGGCCGCGGACAAGACGGTCACTTTCCGCACGCTCGACATCGGCGGCGACAAGCGCCTGCCCTATATGAAGGCGAGCGAGGAGGAGAATCCGGCGCTCGGCTGGCGGGCGGTGCGCATCGGACTCGACAAGCCGGCGCTGCTGCGCATCCAGATGCGCGCGATGCTGCGCGCCGCCGCCGGACGCCGGCTGCGGCTGATGCTGCCGATGATTTCGACGGTCGACGAATACCGGCGCGGACGGGAGTTGCTGCAACGCGAATTGACGTTCCTGACCCGGCTCGGCCGCGTCCCGCCGGCCTCGGTCGAACTTGGCGCGATGCTGGAAGTGCCGTCGCTGCTGTGGCAGCTGGAGGAAATCGCGTCCGTCGCCGATTTCCTCTCGGTCGGCTCCAATGACCTCATGCAATATCTTTTCGCCGCCGACCGCGACAACAAGCGCGTCGCCGGACGGTTCGATACGCTGGCGCCGGCTTTCCTGCGCGCGCTGCGGCGCGTGGCGGAGGCGGGCGAACGTGGTCTTGCGCCGGTGGCGCTCTGCGGCGAGATCGGCGGACGTCCTCTCGAGGCGATGACGCTCATCGCGCTCGGCTTTCGCGATCTGTCGATGTCGGCGACGTCGATCGGGCCGATCAAGGCGATGGTGCTGTCCCTGCCGCTCGCTCCCGTGCGCGCCGAGGTCGAGACGCTGCTCGCCGAGCGGGGTGACTGCGAAATTGCTGCGCGCGCCGCTGCGCGAGATCGCCGAGCGCCATGGCGTCCGTCTTTAGGCTATCGCGCGCGCCATGAACCTCGACGCCCATCTCGATACGATTCTGCGCCGCCACGGGGAGCTCGGACATAAGCTCGGCGAAGGCGCCAGCGGGGCGGACTATGCCGACATCTCCCGCGAATACGCGGAGCTGGAGCCGCTTGCCGCGGCGATCCGCGCCCTGCGCGCCAAGGAGAAGGAGCTGGCCGATCTCGAAGCCATGCTCGCCGACCCCGCGCTCGAGGCCGACATGCGCGAGATCGCGGCGGTCGAGGCTGAGGAGGCGCGCGCCGCCATCGAGACGATGACCAAGGAGATCCGCGTCGCGCTCTTGCCGAAGGACGCGGCCGACGAGAGCAATGTCATCCTGGAGGTGCGCGCGGGCACGGGCGGCGACGAGGCGGCCCTTTTCGCCGGCGACCTGTTCCGCATGTACGTCAAATACGCCGAAGCGCGCGGCTGGAAGGTAGAGATCTTGTCGGCCAGCGAGGGGACGGCGGGCGGCTACAAGGAAATCATCGCCGAGATCGCGGGCCGCGGCGCCTTTGCGCGGCTGAAATACGAGAGCGGCGCGCATCGCGTACAGCGCGTGCCGGCGACCGAGACGCAGGGACGCATCCACACCTCTGCCGCCACCGTCGCCGTCATGCCCGAGGCGCGCGACGTCGACGTCGATATCAAGGAAAGCGACCTCAAGGTCGACACCATGCGCGCCGGCGGCGCCGGCGGCCAGCACGTCAACAAGACGGAATTGGCCATCCGCATCACGCATCTGCCGACCGGGATCGTCGTCGTGGTGCAGGAGGAGCGGTCGCAACACCGCAATCGCGCCAAGGCGATGGCGCTATTGCGCTCGCGCATCCTCGAAGGCGAGCGCGAGCGCGCCGAGGCCGAACGGGCCAAGGACCGTCGCGAGCAGGTCGGCTCCGGCGACCGCTCGCAGCGCATCCGCACCTATAATTTTCCGCAAGGGCGGATGACGGACCATCGGATCAATCTGACGCTTTACTCGCTCGATCGGCTCATCGAAGGCGACGGGCTCGACGAGGTGATCGACGCGCTCGCGGCGGACCGCCAGGCGCGGCTGCTTGCCGATCAGGCCGAGGGGTGAGCGCGCTTCGCCTCGGCGCCCCTCACTGAAAAACTACTGGACTGCGCTATATAATGCTGGTCCTCCCTTCGCGGACGGACCAGCAGGGAGACGATCGTGCGAAAACGCTCGATGATTTGCGCCGGGGCCGCGCTGCTTGCAATCGTCTCCCCGGCCAACGCCCAATACTTTACGCCGTTCGGCGGCCCCGGCATGCTGACCACCCCGGAGGCTGCCAGCGGCGCGATCGGGGCCGGCGCCGCGCACAGCGTCGCCCAGCAGCAACGATGCCAACAAATGATCGTCGGCCGCGACGGCCCGCGCACGATATGCACGCCCGGCTCACCGGCGCCCGCGCCGCACCGGTAAGCACCCGCGCGTCCTGGCTCAGGCTTCCTCAGGCCCGTCGTGCTTCTGCCCGCGCGCCACGATGCGCAGCGCGTCGTCCGGCAGGGGCCGTTGCAGCTCCAGCGCCTCCTTCGCCGGCGCGGTCAGCCAGAGGTCGACTTCGGCGCGGGTCGTGAGGATGACCGGCATCGCCTTGGGATGGATGGGGGCGACGACGGCGTTGGGCTCGGTCGTCAGGAACGCGAAGAGATCGTTGGTGGTCTCGCCCTCTTTCACTTTGCGCACCGAAGTCCATCGCGTCCAGATCCCTGCGAAGAACGCGAGCGGGCGGGTCTCGTCGAGAGCGAACCAGACGGGCGGGCGCGAGCCGTCGGGAAGAACCTCGTTCTCCGCGAATGACGTGAACGGCGCCACGCAGCGGTTCTCGGGCCCAAGCCAGCGCCGCCAATGCGGCGAAGCGACATTGCGCACGTTGGTCACGCCGGGATCGGACTTGCGCCCCCTCAGCGCGAAGGCCGGCGAGGGCATGCCCCAGCGGGCGAGCGCCAGTTCCCGCAGACCGTCCGGCGCATTGCGCACGATCGGGGCGGCGTAGTCGGGGAAAACGCCCGGCAGGATCGGCAGGTTGCCGGTCGAATCGCGCATCGCCCCGGCGAGATCGCGGATGGCCTGTTGCCCCTTGGAAAGGGAATAGAGGTTGCACATCGGCCAAGCTCTATGTCGCGCCTCGCGGCATGTCGATTGGGGCGCCTAGCTCTCAAACCCTGCGAAGCAGGCGTTGCGAAACCAGCGATGGGCGGGATCGAGATGGAGGCGCTCGGGCCAATAGGCCACGAGATCGAAGCCTGCGACATCGAACGGAGTTGCGAAGGTCGAAAGCATCGCCCCCATGCCGATCGTCATGCGCTCGGGCAGCACCGCGATGAGGTCGGAACCGGCCAGGATCGAAGGCGCGACCGAAAAGGTCGGGACGACGATCGCGATCGTCCGTCGCGCGCCGAAGGCGGCCAGGGCGTCGTCCGTGGGACCGTGAAAATCGCCGCGGTCCGGCGCGATGAGGAGATGGGCGAAGGCGCAAAACCGCGGCACGTCGATCGGCGCCTCGAAGATCGGGTGCCCGACCCTGGCCGCGCCGATGTAGCGTTCGTGAAACAGTTTTTTCCCGCGCAGGCCCTCGGGCGCGAAAGCCGGGGTCGTAAGGGCCAGATCGATGCGGCCGTCGCGCATGTCGGCGCGAAGCGTCGGAGAATGCAGGTTGCGTATGGCGAGCCGCAGGCCAGGCGCTTCCGCGCGCAGCTTCGGGATCAGGCGGGGAAACACGAGCGACGCGGCATAGTCGGTGGCCGCGAGCGTGATAACGCCCTTGAACAGGGCGGGCGTGAACGGTCCGTGCTCGGCCAGCGCCCGCAGGTTGGAGAGCGCCGCGACGACCAGCGGCCGCAATCCTTCCGCCGCCGGGGTCGGGGCCATGCCCGCGCCGTCGCGCACGAACAAAGGGTCGCCGAACACGCCCCGCAGCCGCGTCAGGCGTCCGCTGAGCCCCTGCTGGGTGATTCCGAGCCGCGTGGCGGCGCGCGTCACGTTGTTCTCCTCCAGCAACGCTTCCAGCGCCGTGAGGAGGCTGACGTCGAGTGCGTGAATATCGCGAATCACGATGATCCTCACCACGACTATCTGTTGGCGCGGTGGCGAACCCAGAACTAGCCTCGCCAGACGCGCCCGGCAAGCGGCGCGCCCAGGGAGGTCGCCATGGAGATCTACGCGGATCCTATTACCGTCAATTGCCGCAAAGTCCTCGCCGGCTTGAAGCTGATGGGCGTCGACTACGACCTGAAGAAGGTCGATTACTTCAAAGCCGAACAAAAATCGGACGCCTACATGGCGATCAATCCCAACGCCGCGCTGCCGGCCATGAAGGACGCGGGCCTGACGCTTTGGGAGTCGAACGCCATTCTCGCCTATGCCGCGGAAAAGAATGGGAAAAGAGAATTCTATCCGACCGATCCGGTAACCCGCGCCGATGTCAACCGGTGGCTCTTCTGGGAAAACGCGCACTGGTTCCCGTCGACTTATGTCTTTCTGGTCGAAAATTGCGTGAAACCGCTGCTTGGCGGCGCGCCCGACCAGGCGGTTCTCGAAAAGGAGACGCCGAACTTCCATAAGCTGGCGGGCATTCTCGACACCGCCCTCGCCAAATCCGAGTATCTCTGCGGCGACAGCCCCACGATCGCCGACATCGCCGTGGCCTCGCCCGTGCATCTGCACGCCTGGCAGCAGCTGCCCCTGGAGGCGCACGCCAACCTGCGTCGCTGGCTGTTCGACAGCGTGGAGACGCTGCCGTGCTGGCGGGACACGATGGTGTACGAAGGGTTTACGACCGAGAAGAAGGCCGCCTGATCCTCTCCGGCGCGGCCGCCGGCCGCGCCTGTCCTTGCATGGTCTCGAGAGAGCGAACCGATGTCCCGACCCGAAAGCGTCACCGGCACGTTCAACTACACCCGCCACGAAGGGCCGACGCCGGAGGTCTATTTCTACGAGCCGCCGGAGGGGACGAAAATTCGCGATCCCGGCGACGATCCGCAAGCCATGACGGTGCGCAGCGGCTGGGGCAAGGCGTCAGGCTACGATCTCGACGTGAACGGCTTCTCGCTGGAGGAGTTTCGTCCCTCCCACGACGACTGGAAGGACGACGCGGCGATCCGCGCCCATTTCTATCCCGAGGTGGTCGATCTCGTGAAGCGCTGCGCGGGAGCGAAGCAGGTCGTCGTTTTCGATCACACGATCCGCGCCATGCGTAACGAGAAGCAGCAGACCGCCGAGACCGCCACGACGCAGCGCGCTCCCGTCATGCTGGTGCATTGCGACTACACCGCCCATTCCGGGCCGACGCGCGTCAGGCAGTTGATGGGCGGGGAGGCCGAGGATCTGCTGCGCCGGCGCGTCGCCTTTTACAACGTCTGGAAGCCGCTGCATCGCAAGGTCGAGGAACGGCCGCTGGCGATGTGCGACGTGGTTTCGGCGTCGCAGAAGGATTTCGTGACCATGGCTCTGCGCTATCGCGAGCGCAACGGCGAGATCTACGTGATGAGCCACGCGCCGCGCCATGACTGGGTCTACTTTCCCGAGATGACGCCGGATCAGGTCGTCTTCCTCAAGACCTACGAAAGCGAGACCGACGGCCGCGCCCGCTTCGTCGGCCATTCCGCATTCATCGATCCGACGACCCGGCCCGACGCGCCATTCCGCGAGAGCGTCGAAATCCGCACCATGGCCTTCTTCTGAACTATGTCCGCGCTAGACGCCTTTCGTCTCGACGGCAAGGTCGCTCTCGTCACCGGCGGCAATAGCGGGATCGGCGAGGCCATCGCGCTGGCCTACCGGGACGCGGGCGCGCGGGTCGCAATCGGAAGCCGCCGGAGCGACCGCAACGCCCGGATGCTCGAAAAACTGGGCGAGGGACATCTCGCCGTCTCGCTTGACGTAGCGGACGAGGACTCCGTCGAAAAGGCCATCGCGCGCGTAGTCGAGGAATGCGGGCGCATCGACATTCTCGTCAACAACGCCGGGATCGGCCAGCGCGCCTCGGTGACCGAACTCGACCTGGCGACCTGGCGACGGGTGTTGGACGTCAACGTGACCGGCGCATTTCTCTGCACCAAGCACGTCGCGCGGCGGATGGTCGCGCAAGGCTCGGGCAAGATCGTCAATATCGCCTCGATCTATGGCCTGACCGCTCCGAGCAAGGGCTTGCAGGTCGCCTATACGGTGTCGAAACACGCGCTGGTTGCGCTGACCAAGGTCAACGCGGCGGAGCTCGGCGAGAAAGGCGTGCAGGTGAACTGCGTTGCGCCGGGCTGGTTCTTCACGGAGATGACCGACGAATTGCGCGGCACCGGGTTCGAGCGCGCAGTGAAGGAGCGTACGCCGATGGGGCGCTGGGGCGATACGCGCGATCTTGCCGGCGCCTGCCTGTTCCTGGCCTCGCCCGCCTCCGAGTTCGTGTCCGGCGCAGTCATGCCGGTGGATGGCGGCTATATGGCGCACGACGGGCTGCGGCGCTGAGGGGGCGCTTGCGCGGCGTCGTGGATCCCTCCACATTGCCGTCATGTCCGGGCCCCCTGACCGAATGCCTGAGCCTAGCGCCCTTGCGGCTCTCGATGTGCGAGCGCGAGAGATTTTCCGGCGCATCGTCGAATCCTACCTCGCCAGCGGCGAGCCCGTGGGCTCGCGTAGTCTTTCGCGGCAGCTGCCGATGACGCTGTCGCCGGCCTCGATCCGCAACGTGATGCAGGATCTCGAGGAGCTCGGCCTCATTTACGCGCCCCACACCAGCGCCGGCCGGCTGCCGACGCAGGGGGGCTTGCGCTTCTATGTCGACGCGCTGCTGGAGTTCGGGGGGCTGCCGGACGGCGAGCGGGCGCGCATCGAACGGCAGGCGCGCGAGGCCGCCGAGGGCGGCTATGAAAATGCGCTCACCCGCACCACGACCCTGCTCTCCGACCTCACCCGTGGCGCGGGGCTCGTGCTGACGACGAAGGACGACGTGCGGCTGCGCCATATCGAGTTCGTGCGCGTCGAGCCGGAAAAGGCGCTCGCTGTGCTCGTCGGCGAGGATGGCGTGGTCGAGAACCGCGTCGTCGCCATTCCCTCCAATATCTCCGCCTCCGCTCTGACCGAGGCCAGCAACTACCTCAATGCGCACGCGCGGGGGGAACGCTCGCCGAGGCGCGGGCGAAGATCGAGAGCGCGCGCGACGCGGCCGCGGCATGAAATCGACGAACTGGCGGCGGGCCTCGTCGACGCCGGGCTGGCGTTCTGGGCCGGCGCGGGCGGGGTGCGGCAGCAGCTCATCGTGCGCGGACAGGCCAATCTGATCGGCCTCTCGAACGAAGCGCAGGATCTCGAACGCATTCGGCTTCTGTTCGCCGACCTGGAAACCCAGACCGACGTCATCGACCTGCTGCATCGCGCCGAGAACGGCGAGGGGGTCAAGATCTTCATCGGCTCGGAGAACAAGCTGTTCTCCCTGTCAGGCTCCTCGATGATCGCCGCCCCGCTGCGCGGCGCCGATCAGCGCATCGCCGGCGTGCTCGGGGTGATCGGTCCGACCCGTCTCAATTACGGACGGATCGTGCCGATGGTCGAATATGCGGCTCAGATCCTGGGCGATCTGCGGCGCGGGCGTTGACAATCCGCATGGAGCCGGCGACGAACGGCCGCCCGATGCGGAGGAGGATGCTTTGAGCGCAGCCGGCGACACGCAGAGCCTGGGCGCGGCGATTTATCGCCTGCGTGCGAAATGGGGCGCGATTCTCGCTTTCGGCCTGCTTCTGATGCTGCTGGGCGTCGCCTCGCTGGCGTTCGTTTTCTTTTCCACGCTGGCGATGGTGACGCTGAACGGCGTGCTGTTCGTGGTGGCCGGCGCGGCGGAGATCGGCGTGGGCATGCACGCCCGTTCCTGGGGCCGGTTCTTCCTCTGGGTGGTCGGGGGCGTCCTCTACATCCTGGCCGGCCTATTCTGCATCCTCAACCCGCTCGCGGCCTCGGAGATCCTGACCTTGATGATCGGCGCGGGCCTCATCGCCGCGGCGATCGTGCGGGCCTATCTCGCCTTCGAGCTTCCGGCGAGCCCGCGACGCGCCGTGGTGTGGCTGGGTTGCGCGGTGACGTTTCTGCTCGGCTTGATCATCGTGATTCACTGGCCGATGTCGAGCGCTTATGTGCTGGGAACATTGCTCGGCGTTGACCTGTTTTTTCACGGCGCAGGCTGGGTTTCCTTCGCCCTGAGCTTACGCGCGCATCGCTGAAACGCGGCGCGCCTCATGTGGAGCTTTGCATGACGAAGTGGGTGCATTCGTTTGGGCCGGAGAAGACCGAAGGCCGGGGGGAGATGAAAAATCTCCTCGGCGGCAAGGGGGCCAATCTCGCGGAAATGTCGTCGCTCGGCCTGCCTGTGCCGCCGGGCTTCACGATCACGACGGAAGTGTGCACCTATTTCTACGCTAACGACACGCGCTATCCCGTGGATCTTTCGGGGCAGGTCGAGGAGGCCATCGCCGCCGTCAGCCGGCAGACGGGCCGCGTCTTCGGCGACTCCGCGAATCCGCTGCTGGTCTCGGTGCGCTCGGGCGCCCGCGCCTCGATGCCGGGCATGATGGACACGGTGCTGAACCTCGGCCTTAACGACGAGTCGGTAAAGACGCTGGCGGCGACCTCCGGCGACGAGCGCTTCGCCTATGACAGCTATCGCCGCTTCATCCAGATGTATTCGAACGTCGTGCTGGAGGTCGACAGCCACAATTTCGAGGAGATCATCGAGGAGTACAAGGACCGCCGCGGCCATGTGCTCGACACCGATCTTTCGGCGGAAGACTGGCGCGAAGTCATCGCCGACTACAAGCGCAAGGTCGAGGAGGCGACCGGCAAGCCCTTCCCGCAGAAGCCGTGGGACCAGCTCTGGGGCGCGATCGGCGCGGTGTTCGGCTCGTGGATGAACGCCCGCGCGATCACCTATCGCCGCCTCAACAACATTCCCGCCGACTGGGGCACCGCGGTCAACGTGCAGGCGATGGTGTTCGGCAATATGGGCCAGACGAGCGCCACCGGCGTCGCCTTCACCCGTAATCCGTCGACCGGCGCGAAAGAGCTCTACGGCGAGTTCCTCGTCAACGCGCAAGGCGAGGACGTGGTCGCCGGCATCCGCACGCCGCAGAACATCACCGAGGCCGCTCGCACGGCCGCCGGCTCCGGACCGTCCCTCGTTAGAGGCGATCATGCCGGAGGTGTTCCGACAATTTGTCGCCACGACCGAATTGCTGGAGAAGCATTACAAGGACATGCAGGACCTGGAGTTCACCGTCGAGCGCGGCAAGCTCTGGATGCTGCAGACCCGCAACGGCAAACGCACGGGTCGCGCCGCGCTGCGACTCGCCGTGGAAATGGCGAACGAGGGGCTCATCACGCGCGAGGAGGCGATTTCGCGCGTCGAGCCGGCGACGCTCGACCAGCTGCTGCACCCCACTATCGACCCCAGCGCCAAACGCGACCCGATCGCCACCGGCCTGCCGGCTTCGCCGGGCGCGGCGAGCGGCGAGATCGTATTTTCGGCCGACGAAGCGGAGGCGCTCAAACAGACCGGACGCAAGACGATCCTCGTGCGCGTCGAGACGAGCCCCGAGGACATCCATGGCATGCACGCGGCGGAGGGCATCGTCACCACGCGAGGCGGCATGACGAGTCACGCGGCGGTGGTGGCGCGCGGCATGGGCAAACCCTGCGTCTCCGGCGCTGGCGCGATCCGCATCGACTACGCCAAACAGCAGCTCGTAGCCGGCGGCCAGACGCTCAAGAGGGGCGACACGCTGACCATCGACGGGGCCACCGGCCAGGTGTTCGCCGGCGCGATTCCGATGGTGAAGCCGGAGCTGAGCGGCTATTTCAAGACGCTCATGCAGTGGGCCGACGCGGTCAGGCGCATGAAGGTGCGCGCCAACGCCGAAACGCCGCTGGATGCGCGCACCGCCCGCAGCTTCGGCGCCGAGGGCATCGGTCTTTGCCGCACCGAGCATATGTTCTTCGACGGCGAGCGCATCGTCGCGGTGCGCGAGATGATCCTCGCCGACGACGAGGCCGGTCGCCGCGCGGCGCTGGCGAAGCTGTTGCCCATGCAGCGCAAGGATTTCGCCGAGCTGTTCGAGATCATGCAGGGGTTGCCGGTGACGATCCGCCTGCTCGACCCGCCGCTGCACGAGTTCCTGCCGCAGACGGAAGCCGACATGGCGGAGGTGGCGAAGTCGACCGGCGCCTCGGTCGAGAAGCTGCGCCAGCGCGCGGCCGAGCTGCACGAATTCAATCCGATGCTGGGCTTCCGCGGCGTGCGGCTGGCCGTGCGGTACCCCGAGATCGCGGAGATGCAGGCCCGCGCGATCTTCGAGGGCGCGGTCGAGGCGGGGCGCAAAACGGGCGCCCCGGTCACCGCGGAAATCATGGCGCCGTTGGTGATGGGCCGGCCCGAACTCGACTTGGTGAAGAAGATCATTGTCGAGATGGCGGAGAAGGTCGCCAAGGAGACGGGCGTAAGAGTGCCCTATCAGGTCGGCACGATGATCGAGCTGCCCCGCGCGGCGCTAAGGGCCGGGGAGATCGCGGAGAGCGCCGAATTCTTCTCTTTCGGCACCAACGACCTCACGCAGACGACGCTCGGGCTTTCGCGCGACGATGCGGCGGCTTTCCTCGGCGCTTATACGTCGAAGGGATTGCTGGCCAACGATCCGTTCGTGACGCTCGATCAGGAGGGCGTCGGCGAGCTCGTCAAGCTAGCGGTGGAACGGGGTCGGGCGACGCGGGCCAACATCAAGCTGGGGATTTGCGGCGAGCACGGCGGCGATCCCGCCAGCATCGGCTTCTGCGAGACCATGCATCTCGACTATGTCTCGTGCTCGCCATTCCGCGTTCCGATCGCGCGGCTCGCGGCGGCGCAGGCGGCGCTCGGCAGGACCGGGGCCGGGCGGACGGCCTGAGACCCGGAAAGGGAGATTCAATTGTCGCTCGCCATGAAGCCGTCGTCGAACGGCGAAATCGTCCCGCCGCGCCTCGCGGCGACCGTTCTGCTGGTCCGCGACGGGCCGGACGGCGTCCAGGTGTTCATGGTGGCGAGGCATCGCCAGATCGAATTCGCCTCGGGGGCGCTGGTGTTTCCCGGCGGAAAGGTCGATCCCGAGGATCGCGCGCTTGCGGGCGACGACTTAGAGCGGATCGCCCGCGTCGCCGCCATTCGTGAGACTTACGAGGAATGCGGCGTGCTGCTGGCGCGGCCGCGCGGCGGCCGAGCGGCGGCGGTCGCGACGGCGGGTACTTTTCACGAGCGGCTGAAGGCTGAGAATCTGGAACCTTCCCTGGATGCGCTGACTTTGTTCGCGCATTGGATCACGCCGACCATCCTGCCCATACGCTTCGACACGCGCTTCTACATCGTCGAGGCGCCAGCGGATCAGACGGCCGCGCATGACGGAGGCGAGGCGGTCGACTCTGTTTGGATTGAGCCGCGGCGGGCGCTGGAGGAGGCGGCGCGCGGGCGCTACACGCTTGTGCTGCCGACCCGCCTGAATCTCGAACTGCTCGGCCGGAGCGCAACGGCGGCGCAAGCGGTCGCCGAGGCGGCCGTGCGCCTTATCGCGCCCGTGGAGCCGCTCGCGGAAAAGACAGAGACCGGCTATCGCCTGACCATTCCGCTGGAGGCCGGTTACGGCGGCCCGCATTTCGACGTTTGATCGACGCGAAGCCTCACTGACGGATAACCTCAGGCGGAACTCCGTGAGCCAAATACGCAAAAAAAGCCGCCAGAGACGCGCAGGGATGCGCGTCTCTGGCGGCTTTCTTGGATTCGTCTGGCGGCGAGGCGCCGGCGCGGATCAGGCCTCAGTGACGGTCTTGGCCTTGAGGACCTGCCGGCCCTTGTACATGCCCGACTTCAGATCGACATGATGCGGCCGGCGCAGTTCGCCCGAGTCCTTATCCTCGACATAGGTCGGCGCTTTCAGCGCATCCGCGGACCGGCGCATGCCGCGACGCGAGGGGGACGTTTTGCGTCTGGGAACAGCCATCGGAATCTCCAACAAAAAACACCCGGTCTGGCGGTCTCGCCGAGCCGGGAGAAAGGTGCGGCGCTCATACACACAATTTCGCCGCTGCGCCAGCCTTTCCTCGCCATCCGGCGCCTCGCGGACGTCTTTTGTTGCTTCGCAAACATGTCGCTTCGGAACGAGGAAAGTCGCGCCCATTTTTCGCCATGATCGGCGCCTGATCGTGGCGGACCTGCGGCAATTCTTGAATGGTTATTCGAAAGTCTTCGACAGTCGTGACGTTTTTGTCACGGCGGAAAGCGTTCTTTCACTCTATGTTCATGCCACCAGCGTCAGTATTGCGGCCTTCCATTGGGCCGCCGCGTGAAACGCGAAGTTGATGGGGCGGGGGCGGCTCGACGTGGACTCGAGGAGATTGAGATCATGATGCTGAAGTTTTCCGGCCTGGCGCTTGGCCTTGCGGCGGCGCTGTCCCTGGCCGGCTGCAATACGCCGGAGGGTCAAGGCGCCGCGGGCGGCGCTGTCATCGGCGGCGCCACGGGCGCTCTGCTCGGCGCGGCCATTACCGACCGGCCGGCTGGCGCGCTGCTGGGCGGCGTCGCCGGCGCTGCGACCGGCGCGATGATCGGCTCGGCGGCAGCGACGCCGCCGGGTCCGGGCTACGCACCGCCTCCGCCTCCACCTCGATGCGCCGAGTTCTACTACGATTACTACGGACGCCGGGTGTGTCGGGCCTGGTACTGACATCGCCCGAGGACGCGCGGGCGTCGAACGAGACGTTCTCGCCTGACTGCACGCTCGCAACGGACGTGCTCCGGTCGCCCAATCAAGGCGAGCGACGGGAGGGCGTGCGGCCGAACAGCCTCATTTTACATTATACGGGAATGCCCACGGCCAAGGCGGCGATCGCGTTGCTGCGCGATCCCGCCGCTCAGGTTTCCAGCCACTACGTCGTCGACGAGAGCGGGCGCATCCTCCAGCTCGTTCCCGAGGCCCGCCGCGCATGGCATGCGGGCGTTTCCTGCTGGCGCGGCGAACGCGACATGAACTCCGCCTCGATCGGGATCGAAATCTGCAATCCTGGCCACGACGGCGGCTTGCCTTCATTTTCCGATCGACAGATCGAGGCCGTCATCTCGCTCTGCCGCGACATTGCGGCCCGCTGGGCAATGCGGCCTGAGCGCGTCCTGGCGCATTCTGACGTCGCCCCGGCGCGCAAACGCGATCCCGGCGAGGCTTTTCCCTGGGGCGCATTGTGGCGGGAGGGCGTCGGCCACTGGGTGGAGGCTAGGCCGCCATCCGGGCAAGCGCTCATCGCGCGCGGGCAGGAAGGACCGCCGGTGCGGGGGCTGCAGAGTCTGCTCGCGCTCTATGGCTACGATCTGGATCCGAGCGGCGTCTACGACGCCCGGACGGAGATCGTTGTCGCGGCCTTCCAGCGGCACTTCCGGACGACGAAGGTCGACGGCGCAGCGGACGATAGCACGGTGGACGCCTTGCGTCGATTGCTCGCCGGGCTACGCAAGGCCGCCGTTTGATTAAGGAAAATCAAGGCGTTCGCGTAAAGCGTCGTTAACGCATCCTTCAACTCCTCGTCGCAAGTTACGGCGACGAATCCATGTCCGGTTCTCCCGAGAGCGTCGCGAATGAAAATCATGGGTCTTGGCGCCATGGTCCTGGCGTTCCTCGTCACGGCGCTCTCCGCATCGAGCGCGTCGAATTTGGCGCGCGCCGCTGGCTCTCACGACTACGAGATCGCGGCCAATGATGGATACGGGCTTGAGGATTGCCTGGGCGCCGGCAATGAATGCGGTCAGGTCGTCGCCGACGCCTGGTGTGAGGCGCATGGCCACGGACACGCCCTTGCGTTTGGCCCGCGCAGCGCGATCGAGGGGCGCGCCACGCGGGTGTCGGCTACGGACGAGCCCTATGTCATAAAATGTGGGGATTGATCCTCACTTGATGAAGTCGCTGCATTTGGCGACGTCCGTTTGTCCGCCCCATGGCTGGATGGGTACAGTCGACGTCGAGTTCTTAGGCGAACCGTCGACCAATTTGTCCGTGTATGTCATATAGACCAGAATATTGCGCTTCGCGTCGCAACCGCGAACAATCTGCATTTTCTTGAAAAACACCGATCGCCGTTCGGAAAATACGACGTCGCCTTGACTGGATTTCCCGTTGAACTTGATCGGTCCGTACTGGCGGCAGGCGAGTGAAATGTCAGAGGTCTGCTCGGCAAGTCCAAGCGCACCCATGAGGCCGCCCCTCTCCGGCGTGGTGTAATGGCAGGCGATTCCCTCGACGAGCGGGTCGTCAATGCCGTAGACGGCCAGTTTGTCGTTGGGCGTCAGGAGTTTGAACGTCGTCGACTTGCGGAAGATGAGGTCCGGGTCGGAAGAATCCGCGCGAGCGGCGGCGCCCGAGACGATTGCGACGAGAGCGAGTGCGGATGCCCACGTCTTGCGCTTGGCCATGACCAGAACTCTCCTTCGACTGCAATGGCCCCGCCATGCGCCCGCCGCGGTAGATAAGAACGCAGCGTTGCGTCGCAAGCGGAGCTTCTAAATTCGAATTCGAATTTTGAGCCAAAAAAACGCCCGCGAGCACAGAGGCTCGCGGGCGCATAGGAAGATGTGGAGGATGGAGGAACCTGACGATTTGTTGCGACAAGACGCAACGGCGCGGCGTTTGTCGGTGGAGCGTCACCCCGCGCCCTTCGAAATCACATCGGCTCAGTGCATCGCGATCGAATGGCTCGATCGAACGCCGGTCAGAGCGGCGCGGACTTACCGCGGCGCAAGCGCCAGGCGCCAGCGACGACGAGCGTCGTAATTGGCGTCTTGAACGCAAGGGTCTCGCGATCCGCAATACGCGAGTTCGAGGGCGGCCGCACGCGGAGCCTCGAATAGACGGAGGCCAGGCGCGATCCGATCCGGCGCTACAGCAAAGCGATCCACCCTCTTCGCAGGCGTCTGACCATGGATCTCGACCCGGCTGTTCAAATGACGCTAAAGCAGTGGTTGCGCCGCGCGGCTCGACAGGACCTATAGCTGCGTCGGAGATGAGGCGAGCAGGATGAATGTTTTGATTTTGGGTTCCGGCGCTCGGGAGCACGCGCTGGCGACGGCGATCGCGAAATCGCCGATGCTCGATCGCTTGTTTGTCGCGCCGGGAAATCCTGGCTGCGAAACGCTGGCGAGTTTGCTCGATCTTTCGATCACTGATTCCGCGGCTGTGCTTAAAGCGTGTCGCGCGCACCGCATAGATTTCGTGATCGTCGGGCCCGAGGCGCCATTGGTCTGCGGAATCGTCGACGATCTGGCGGCGGCGGGCGTCGTCGCCTTCGGCCCGAGCCGGGCAGCTGCGCGCCTGGAGGGGTCCAAGGGCTTCACCAAGGACTTCTGTCAGGAATTCGGGATTCCGACAGCGCCTTACCGCCGATTTCACGATCGCACCGCGGCGCTGGAATATATTGCGCTTCAAGGCGCTCCCATTGTCGTGAAGGCGGACGGCCTGGCCGCCGGAAAGGGCGTCGTCGTCGCCTCGACCCTCGGCGAAGCCGAAGCGGCAATCGAGGCGCTTTATGAGAACGACGCAGGCGCCGAATGCGTAGTGGAAGCCTGCCTACAGGGGGAGGAGGTCTCGTTCTTCGCGCTCTGCGACGGTGAACGGGCGGTTCCCTTCGGCGACGCACAGGACCACAAGCGCGCCGGCGACGGCGATACGGGTCCAAATACCGGGGGAATGGGGGCTTATTCCCCTAGTCCATTGGCGACGCCGGAGATGTCGCGCGAGATCATGCGGAACATCGTGCTGCCAACGGTTGAGGGGATGCGCCGCCGAGGCGCTCCGTTTCGCGGGATCCTGTTTGCGGGACTGATGATGACCAAATCCGGGCCCCAACTGCTCGAATATAATGTACGATTTGGGGATCCCGAGGCCGAAGCGATCATTCCGAGGTTTCGCGGCGATTTGCTGCGCTGGCTCTGGGCGGCCGCTTCTGGCGCGCTTCCCGAGGAGCCTGCGCCATTTTCGGACCACTGCGCCTTGGCCGTGGTGATGGCAGCGAAGGGCTATCCCGGTGCGCTCATCAAGGGCGATGAAATACGCGGACTGGCGCAGGCCGCCGCGCTCGAAGGCGTAGAAGTCTTTCACGCAGGAACGCGAAGGCAAGGCGAACAAATCTTCGCCGACGGCGGGCGCGTGCTCGTAATGACCGGCGTCGCGTCCAATCTTGCGACGGCGCGTGACCGAGCTTATGCGGCTGTAAGCGCGATCGACTGGAGCAATGGCTTTTGCCGCAAGGACATCGGTGCTCGAGCGCTCGAACGGCGGACCTAGTTTTCCGGCGCAAGAATGTCGCCGACCCGCAAGACGCCTGAGCGCATGAATTCGACGCCCGATATGACGTTGCGGCCTGGTCGCTGGACCTGGAGGACGCGGATCGAACTCCGTCCGCAAGCAATAATCATCTCTTCGTCGAGGATTTCGCCGGGCCGGCCCTGGCGGTCAATGACCTCGGCTCGCAAGATCTTAAGGGGTTCGGACCCTCCGCCTGTTCGAATTTTGGCCGTTGCGCCGGGAAAAGGCGAGAGGCCATGAATATGGCATCTCACGAGGCGGGCCGTCGCGCCCCAATCGATCGGCGCTTCACCCTTGTCGATCTTGCGGGCGTATTCGACCCCCAATGAACTTTGCGGCGCAAACGGCAGTCTCTCGTGGATCAAGGCGACCCAATTTTCCCGGAGCGTCATGGCCGCAAGCTCGGCAAGCCTTGCAGTGAGTTCGCCGCTCGTTTCAAGTGGATCAATGCGCGTTCGCAACTCGCCGGCTACAGGGCCAGTGTCCAGGCCCGTCTCCATCTTCATGATGGAGACTCCCGTCTCTTCATCGCCCGCCATGATCGCGCGCTGAACCGGCGCCGCCCCCCGCCAGCGCGGCAGCAGAGAAGCATGCAAATTGAAGCAGCCTAGCCGCGTCGCCGCCAGCGCCTCGGCGGGCAAAATCAAGCCGTAGGCCGCGACGATGGCGATATCGGCCTTCAAGTCCATAAGCTCCCGCTGAGCTTGCGCATTGCGAAGCGTCTGAGGCGTCCTGACTGGCAGACCCAACTGCTCGGCCGCCAGATGAACGGGCGTCTTGGTGATTTCCAACCCGCGTCGCCCCCCTTGTCGAGGCGCTTTGGTGTAAACTGCGACGATATCCGAGTTGGTGCTTGACAGCGCCCTTAGCGTGGGTACGGCAAAGGCCGGCGCGCCCATGAAAATGACATTCATGACAACGCAGATAGCATCGGGCCGACGAACGGTCAAAATGGCGACGTTGTCCGTATAGCGGGGGGACCCGATATGCCTGAAAACACGCAGCGTGTCTCAATCAGGGTTTACTACGAAGACACCGACTTCTCTGGCCGGGTCTATCACGCCTCGTATATGCGCTTCTTCGAGCGCGGTCGCACGGAGTGGCTGAGGGCCTTCGGCTTCCAGCATAACATTCTCGCTCAGTCGAGCAGCATCGCCTTTGCCGTGACTAAGCTGCAAGCTGAGTTCGTAGGCCCGGCGTTCATCGACGACCTGCTCGAAATCGTTACGGAGTTGCAAGGGCGGAGAGGTCCCGTGCTCAACTTTCGTCAAGTCGTAAGTCGCGAGAGTGTGCCGCTCGTGGTTGGGGCAGTCGACATCGTAGCTATCAAAGACAATCGCGCCGTACGTCCTCCACGCGAAATTCTCGACGTCCTAGCCGACGCCAATCGGCTATGACACTCAAGAATCAGCCGGCTAACGACGCCGCCTGAACTTCGCTTGCGAGACAGCATGGATGGAGCAGTCCGAAACGGCGTCCTGGGTCTACCAACTGCGATGCTGGTAGACCCTGAGCGGGAGCCGCGCAATTGCCGCTTCGGTTGCTGTCAAGGGATGTCAAGTCAAAGCGCCCATCGCCCCAAACCTGGGTGGGCTGCCCGAATCAATCCTGCGAAATCGAGCGCCACGCTGGCAGCTCGACTTTGAGGGATCTCAACTATGCACCGAGAAACGACGGAACGAGCGAATAGCGCAGGGAGCGTACCCTCTCGCCCCTATCCGGACCGCTACAGCACTCCTGAGAGTTGATAAAAGACCGCCTGATTTCGCCTAATCGCGTCCATCTGAGCAGGCGACAAGCTCTGCCTTGCGAGGACGACCTCACAGATATCCCCGGGCCAGCCGAAACTTCCAGACGAGCTGTTTCCGATGATCAGATTATTCGAGTTGCCGATCGCACCAGTCGGCTGGGTCGAGCTCTGAAGAGACGCCGAGGCTCCATCAACCCCAATGGTCGGGACGTTCGATTGGGACGCATAGCTGTAGGCGAGATCGAATATGTGACCGCCTGACGACGGCATAGCGGACGAGGAAACCCATGCGCCGCTAACCCCGGAGGCGTCCAGCGTAAACTGCGGATAACCGTAACCTAAGGCGTAGGCGCCGGAAATCTCCCAGCCGGTGCTCCCGGATACCTTCGACAGCAGACGCATGGCGTTTGTGATCGTCGCCGTTCTCGTCGAGACCACCGAAGCGAAGCCGCCCGCCGCAAAAAGGCCATTGATAGAGGAGTTGGCGCCAACGGTAAGAGAAACATTGCCGCCATTTCCCCAAGTCCCGCAGACCGCATAGTTGAGCCCAGAGGCTTCAAACGAGAGCGCGGGTTGGGTGGCCGCATTCGTATTCCGCGCTGGATTTCCATTCCCTGACTGATCATACTCAATGGTAATGAAGCACGACGTATTCGCGCAGAAGGTCGAAATCGCCGACTTGTCGATCACACCTGCGGAATTGGGGTAGAAGTCAACACTCGCCGAGTTGCTGGCTCTACGAATGTTGCAAAGTGGACCATTGTAAGCGTAGGAGAGTCGCCGGGCGCAAGAATACGCTCCGGATACGTTAGAAGTGGAAGTCAGGAAATCGAGCGGTCCGCCACCGCTCATTGGAACTCCACCAGAGAGTCCAGAGACAAGTGCGGACGCTGGAGCATTGAACTCCCATGCGTACGGGAGATTCACGGTCCCGTCGAAGCTCCACAAACCCGCGGATCCAATTCCGAACAACGGAACATTTGCGGCAGCATGTCCAATCGTTATGCTGGAACTATGCGCGGTAATCGCCGTGATCCCCGAGTCAACGCCGAGAATTGCAGTGTTGACGGTGGGTAGTTGATCGAACACGGTGAGCCCGCTCACGTTGGGGATCGGATTCGAGCCAGTCAATTCCACGTCATAAGTCGCCGCCGACGATTTCGCATTCGATCTCCAGCGTTTCGCTGATATTATGCAGGGTGAAGGCGGCATTATTGTCAAATAACTCCACACACGGGCCGGCGGCCAGCTGCGAGACGAACAAATGAGTTGTGCGCAGGCCCTCTACCGATCCGACCCAGAGCGGGGCGCCTTTAAAGCCAGTTCCAAAGTAGCGAAGCGAGCCGCCGATGATATTATTTTCCGTGAAAGTATAGTAGGTGTCGGCTGGCCAATTCACGGCTTGAAAGGAAGACGAGACGCCCCAATGATTTTGGCCATCCATTACCATCGCAAAATGGCCGATATTCGTGACGGGCACGCTGAAACCTGAGCCAGATCCCCCCAGAGCAGCCGCTGAAGCCGTCAGGGTGTCAGCTATCGCGAATTGCTTTCCTTGGTTCGTCAAGGTGACGCCAGTGACTGCGCCGCCGGAAACGACGATATTTGCGATTGCTCCAAAGCCAGTCGCGGAACCGGTCAACGGGACGTTGGTATAAGACCCATTGACATAGCCGCCGCCGCCAGAAATCGAGCCGAGAGCGCCAATGACGCCGAGATTGGCGCCATTGTTCCTGACGATCGGCGAGTAGTAAGTCGTGGATTTCAGAGGCCGCGGAGTAAAGTCCGGCGAAGGTGAAGGATCCGGTGATCTCAAGGCCGTAGTGCGTATGGATGCAGCAGGCGATCGTCGCGGGAGCGGTATTGCCCTCCTGCAGACCGATCATCGGCGGGGAAGTGGACGATCCTATAATCGTAACTTTGTTGAATTGAACGTTCAATGATCCCAATGTGTCAAGACAAATGCTGCCCGCGCCGGAACAGGACAGCGTAAGATCCTCGATAAGCAACCTGGCCCCGCCGCCAAAGCGAGTGAAGCCGGTGGCGTTAACTTGAGTGACGGCGCAAGCCACGCCATTAGTAGAGAATCCGCCAACGACGCGCACGGGCTGATTGCTCGTATAGGAGGTCGAGCTGCGAGCTGCGGCCAACGCCGAGTTCAGATTTGCGGTATCGCTGGAAGGCGAACCGGAGCATCCGCCGTAGTCAGCGAGATTGATTACGGTCTCGGGCGTGGTTGTTAGCGACCCCGTTGGAGAAACTCCACCGGTCGTGCCGGTGCCTCCCTCAGACGTCGGAAGAACTGTGGTCAAGCCCGTGAGAGCGGTTATGTCACCGTTTGGCCCAGCCGCCGCCGCGCCGAGGTTCGTGCGGGCCGCAGCAGGCGTACTGGCGCCGGTGCCGCCATCTTCAACCTTTAGAACGGGCGGAGACACTTGTCCGAGAACCGGCGTCGCGCAGAGCGCAACAATGAGAACAAGAAGAAAGGAGCGCTGTCTCATTGGGCTATCACCACGTATCCGGAGTTGTTGATGAACGCCTGGCCGCTCGACACCGGCGCGCCGGAGCCAGTCTGCACGGGGAGTGCGCTGAAGAGGGCTTGCGCCAGAGAGGACAATTCGGCGCTGGATAAACCTGCCAGCGTTGAGGCCAACGCGAGCGGCTGAAGCGCCTGGAGGGCGGCGGCGAGTGCTGTGGAAATCGGCGCGGCGATCGAGCGTGGTGTAATGTCTGGGGCCACGAGCAAGGAGACGCGGGTTACCTGCGCGGAACCGATGGTTAGGGTCGAGGAAGCGAAAAGGTCGCGAACGTAGGAGCCGTCGGCCGCCAGGAGGGATATCGGATATACCCCTGATGGCCAATTGGCCTTGTCGTTGGCGAGGGCAGTGATCACGAGGACGTTGTTTGAGGGGCCAGATACGACGATTTGACCACTGCTCGTGCTCAACGTGGCAAACGCGCCTATCGACATGCTAAAGGTCAGGCCATCAAGAGGAATTGGAGTGATGCCATCCTCAAGATAGAAGGCGATGCTGAGCTGCCAGTCCTCGTCTAGTTGTACGCCATCGGTGACCCGTACAAGGGGTAATAGAGCCAGTGCTGACATGGTTCATCGCCTTTTTTTTGAGCGGTTCGGCAAGGCGTCAGGGCAATGAGGGACGGCGACCGTCTGACCTGCAGAAGATCGTAAGGGGTGCGCGGGTCCAAACCGGAATGGTGGCGTCTACGCGAATGCGGAGTTGTTCGGGCTCGTTCTTGCTACGAATGAGACAACCGTCTGAGGCCAAGGTGGGCGCCGTGCCGCACAGCCTCGTTGATCGAGCGCAGCATCTCCGAAGAATTGGACCGCACCCATTGCGATACGGAGCCGCTGTCAATGGCGTTCACGTGGAGATGAGTGGTGGGTGTGATGGAGACGTTTGGGCCGGCGCCCACTGATCTCGAAGATGACGTGGAGAGAAGATCGCGAAAGGCGCCGGCCTCCGCCGCCGGCATGATGAGTTCGTTATGATGAACGAGCGTCAGCATGTCGGCGGGAACGCTCCACATGCCGATGTCGGCGGAGGCCACCGCCCCGGCGGCGCTGGCGACGGTGGCTTGCGCTGCGGCTGCGGGGCCGGCCGCGAACGGACCCATAATTGGAGCGAGGAAGCCGAAGACGCCGGCGAAAGCCTCGGCCGCAGAGCCTAGGATTGACCGTATGATTGAGGCGCCCTGGCTGGCCAGAGATGCAGAAGCGCCTGCTTGCTGGAGGGCAGCTCGAGAGGCGGTTCCTGTGGCGGTGGCGGCGGTCTTGGTAGCCTCTCCGGCTACCCATTGCACGACCATGCGTTCGCACGACTCGATGAAGTCTATAAGCAGTTCTGCGAGAGTATTCTTGAAAGCGTCGCGCCAGGTTTCTGTCCCCGACAAGAGACCGCGCAATTGCGAGTTAAACGCGCCGGCCACAGTGTAGCCGAACGTGACGTAATTCCTCGCCTGCTCGTCAAAGGGACTCGCGCGTCAATTGCGCCAATTGTCGCTGCTCATTGCGTTCGAGCGCAGCGATATGGTTGTCGATGCGTTGCCGATCGCCAAGCGAAGTCTGCGCCAGATCGCGCTTGCGGTTCATGAGATCGAGCTCGGCCGCATAGGTTTGCTCGATAGCCTCGCGCGAAGCCTGAAGCTTCTCGTCTTCGGTCAATCGATAATTGCGGGCGTCGTCGGCGTAGGCGGCGAGTTTGTTTCGCAGGCCATCTTGCTCGGCTCTGATCTGGCCCGAGATGGCCTCCTGCGCGGCATGGATTGAGGCCGCATGGGCGGCGCTGTCGCTGCTCTGAATGGCCTGCAACGCGCGCGCATGAGAGTTGGCCAGGGCGGCGCCGAGCGCCCCATACTTGCCGTTGAGTTCTGCGATTGGCGCGGACAGACTTGCCAGCGCCTCGCGCGCCGCTGCGATTCCGGACTCGAAGTCGCTCGTCGAGGCGCTGAAATTGACGACGACACTGGCGTCGGCCATTCTAGCTCCAATTATCGTTGTAGCGCCGCTCTCCGTTATGAAAGCGCGGCCTGCAACTCTACAAAGGAAGGGCGGTGGTTTGTCGAGGGGGCTTCTTGTTGGCGGTAACCGATAACCGCCGCAAGCAGCCAATGGGCAGGCGGACGGCGCCGCCATTCCTCGCGAAGTGCGCAAAAGCGCGGGACTGTCAGGCCGTCAAGGGCCTGGTCCCAAGTCCAGCCCGTTGTCGCAACAACTTCAGCGATCAGGGCGTCGAAGTCGATTTTCCCGTTTCAGGCGACGCCTCCGCCGTCGCCGTTTGAATGCGAAGTCCGGCCGCCTGTGCGACCGCTGGCAGGGCGGCGAACAGGTCGGCGATCGAAAATGGCAAAGCCAGAAAGTCTTCGAAGTTGAGAGCGGGATCGACGTACGAGATCGCTCGCCACGTTGCCGCCGCCAAGCTGTCGATCTGGGATTCCGCCAAGGCTGCGGCGCCGAGTTGCGACGTCTCGGAGTAAACCTGGAAGAGGGCGGGCTGGATGGATTTGATGACCCGAAAAGGCAGGTGCGGCAGGGACCAGCGACGCCCCGCCAGTTCGACGATGAAGGACTCGTCCGTCACGCGGCGTCCCCGAAGTTGAGCTGGCAGACCTGGCCGGCCGCATTGGCGAAGCACTGGAAGTCGAGCTCAGGCATCACGAAGTCTTCGAGCTTGGTGCCGAAGGCGAGTTTTTCGGCGACGCAATTGTAGAGATACAGGGAAAACTGCTTGCCCGTAGTGGGATCGGCCGCGAACAGATTTGCAGAGAAAGTCACGGACGGTCCGATGGCCTGCGAGGCGACAAGGATATTCTCGCCAGTTCCCGTCACGCTATAGGTGTAGGAGACGAGAATGGCCGCGCCGGCGTCCGCGGAGCTGAATGTGTAGACGCCGGCAGAGACGGAGTATTGGCCGGCGGCGGGCGAGGAGGCGACCGCCTTCAGCGGCAGGCCCGTGGAGGCGTAGACGACGCCTTGGTCGGCCACGAAGGTTGATTGAAAAGTGGTCGAATAGGTGAATGGCGAGACCGCGGGAATGGACGTCACCTCGCCGAATTGCGTGAGCAAGCCGCCAACGCTCGGGCTGACGCCGAAGAACAGATTGCCGAGCGCCTGGCCGGAAATGCGGGCGAGCTTCGCCTTGCCGGTCATCTTGCGCGTGCCGCTGCCGATGGCGACGGGAAAGTTGTTCTGGCCATACAGCGCCTTGGTGGTCGTTGAGATGTTGAGCGTCACTTCCTGGGCGAGGCCGAAGTTGATCGGCGAGCCGCCCGACGGCGTGCCGATGAGCACGCCGGAGCCGAACACATACATGGAGATCTCCGGGTTGATGATGGCGGCGCCGCCGCGGGGCGGGCCACGGGGCGAAGATGGCGGGTCGTCGGCGATGTGTCGCTGACGCGCCGGGAGCAAGTCAGACGTTCAGGTGGCGATGCGGCGCCGTTGACCCACGCGTTCAACAGGACGAGCCCTTCGTTCCCGCCGTTGGGGGGCGCCGCGTTTGAGAGGGTCGCGCGGTTGACCTGGGTCACAAAGGCGGAGGCGGGCAGGGAAAAGGCGCAGGAGATGACCCGCGCCAGCCGTTCGTCAGCGATATCCTTCAGTGGCGGCTGACGGGTCTCGGTAAGCTTGAACTCCGCCGGCATGAACTTGGACCTCGTCGGCGCGCGAGATTGCCTGACATCCCGAGGCGAATGCTTGCATTCGCCGGAGAGCGTCGAAATAATCCGGGAACTGCCTGATCTGGTCGACGGTCCAGTCCTTCGGCAAAGTGGCGAAGGAATCCGGGATCGAGCCGGTGTTGTAATAGTCGAGCGTCGCCTGCTCGCGCTTTAGCGCGATGTCGATCGTCAGCGTGGTCTGCTCGACCGGCGAGAAGCCGTAGAGCCGGTGCGAGCGCATGTTGCGCGGCAGATAGAGCAACTCGTCGGCGGCGAAATCGGCCGCCGGCACGCCATGCAGCACCTGTTGATAGGCGGGCTCGGGCGAGACCGGCGAGCGGCCGTCCTCGCCGATCAGCGGTTTGATCGTCGCCCCGTCGATCAAGTCGAGCGAGTAGACGGCGCCGGAGCGCGCATAGCGCGGATAGATCGTGGCTGCGTCGATGACCAGCATGTCCTCGACCAGGATCCGCAGCCAGGTCGTACGCCTACGACGAGGGCCGCGTAATTTCCTCGCGCGCGCGAGGGCGTCGCCGTCTATGCTGACGCAGGGTGCTAATCAGGCAGCTTGCTGATCGATAGGCTTTGGGACTTGGCGCAGGCGTGACCACTCCCAGGGCAGAAGTTCGTGCAGGCGCGAGGTGGGGAGATCGGCGATACGGGCGAGGACGTCGGCGAGCCAAGCCTTTGGATCGACGTCGTTGAGGCGGCAGGTGGTGATCATTGTCAGCATGACGGCGGCCCGGTCGGCTCCGCGCAGGGAGCCGGCGAATGTCCAGTTTCGGCGCCCGAGGGCCACGCCGCGCAAAGATCGCTCCGCCGCGTTGTTGCTCAGGCAGATCCGGCCATCGTCGAGGAAGCGGGCGAAGTCGGACCAGCGCTTGAGCATGTAGTTGATCGGCTTCAGCACCTCGGCGGAACGCGAAAGCGTCTCGCGCTCGCGCAGGAGCCAGGCGTGCATGTCGTCGAAGAGCGGCTTGCTCTTCTCCTGGCGCACGGCGCGCCGCTCCTCGGCGCTGCGGCCGTTGATCGCGCGCTCGATCTCGAACAGCGCGTCGAGGCGCAGGACCGCCTCCAGAGCGATCGGAGAGATGGGCTTGCCCTTTTCGCCGTCGCGCGCCTTTTTCTCGATGTCGGCGAGTTCGAAGAAGCCCCGCCGCGCATGGGCGAAGCAGAACGCCGGCGTGATCGGCGACGCCCTCATGCGCGGATCGAACAAAGGCTCGAAGCCATTGTAGCAATCGGCTTGCAGGATGCCGGCGAACCCGGCCAGATGCTTTTGCGGATGCTCGCCTCGCCGATCGCCCGAAGCGTAATAGACCGCCGCCGGCGGCGCGGGCCCGGCGAAGGGCCGGTCGTCGCGGACATAGCTCCATATCCGCCCCGTCGTGCACTTGCCCTTGGCCAAGATGCGCATAGTAGTGTCGTCGCCGTGCAACCGCTCGGCGGCGAGCACGTGGCGCTCGATCAGGTGGAAGAGCGGCATGAGGGCGAAGGTCCCGTGGCCGACCTGATCGGCCAACGTCGACACCGGCAGATCGATCCCCTCGCTCTTGAAGCGCACGCTCTGTCGATTGAGCGGCGTGTGCATGCCGAACTTGTCGAACAGGATCGTCGCCAGCAGCGTCGAGCCGATCAAGCCGCGCGGCGTGGCGTGGAACGGCGCGGGCGGCTGGCTGATCTTCTCGCAGTCGCGACAGGTGAACTTCTCGCGCACCGTCTCGATCAATTTGAACCGGCGCGGGATCTCCTCCAGCGTCTTGGTCACGTCTTCGCCGATCTTGGCCAGCCGCGATCCGCCGCAGCAGGCGCAAGCCTTCGGCGCCTCGATGACGACGCGCTCGCGCTCGATGTCTTCCGGCCAGGGCTTGCGGACCGGCCGCTTGCGCGTGAAGGGGCGGACCTGGCTCGTCTTGGCCGCCGCGGCCTGAGCGGCGAGTTCATCCTCGGTCGCAGCGGCGACGAGGTCTTCGAGTTCCAATTCCAGCTGCTCGACCAGCCGCGCCGTGCGCTCGGAGCGCTGCCCGTAGAGTTCGCGTTTGAGCTTTTCGATCCGCAGCTCAAGATGCGCGATCAGCGCCTCGTTGTCCGACAGCCTCGCCCGAGCATTGGCCGCCTCGGCTTGTGCATTGGCCGCCGCGGCCCGCCAGTCGGAGGCCTGCATCTGCGCCAGGTCGCGCTCGGCTTCGACCCGCAGCCGCGCTTCGCGTTCGGCCCGCAACGCCGCAAGCGCGTCGGCAAGATCGGAAGGAAGAGCGCTCGGGCCCGAAGTCATGCGGTCATCAGATCAAATCCACAAATATATTCAACCAAAATGTCTATCCAACTCGCGTCGGACGCAATGTTTCCTGTGGATTTCTCCAATCAATCCCGGAAAGAAGATAGGAGAGTTGCGCCGGGGAGATAGTCACGGCCTCGCCCGCCACCGAGGGCCATATGAACTTGCCTCGCTCAAGTCTTTTTACAAACAAACATGCGCCCTGCGAATCATGCCAGATGACTTTGATCAGATCCGAGCGACGCCCCCGGAAGCAGAACAAGTGACCACCCAACGGGTCCTGCTTCAAGACCTCCTGAACCTGCAACGCCAGACTCGGAAAGCCGCGGCGCATATCCGTGTAGCCCGTCGCGAGCCAGACCCGAACGCCGGCCGGTATGGGGATCATCGTGATCGCCCCCCGTCGCTCAGCGCCCGCAGCGCCGCCGCCAATGTCGCGTCGTCTATCGCGCCCGTGACCCGCATCCGCGCGCCGTTCGCAAAATCGATCTCGATCTTGCCGGGATCGACCGGCGCAGCCAATTCCGCCGCTGGGGATTGCGGCTCCACCGCTATGGTCGCGGGTACAAATCCACGCTTGCGGTTCCGCCGCCTCCTTCTGCGCCGCTCGAAACGCGCGCCGCCATTCGTGCAACTGCCACCGCGAGATGCCATGACGGCGCGCCGTCGCCGCGACCTGGCGAGGCGATTGAAAGCTCTCGACGACGATCTTGAGCTTCTCGTCCTCCGACCAGCGACGCCGTCGGCCGGTCTCGACGATCTCCAGGCGCTCAACCCGCCTACTGTGCTTATGGACGTCCATACGCACTGTCTTCTATAAATCCGACATTCCCGGAAAGACGGCCGCCATCGTAGGGATACGCCAGGTCGAGAAATCACGCCGGCGGTCCGGCATGGCGAGGAAGGCGCGCAGCGCGTCAGCGCGGTCGCCTGCGCCGGAGCGCGCGCGAATTTACCGACAGGTCCGCGCTGCGCTCCATCAAAGTCGCTGCCAATTGCAAACACTCGTGGGGATTTTATTTCTTATCAGTGTCTATGCGCGTCGGCATATTAGTCTGCACCCAACTTCCATCGAATTGGCGGCTGGTGTCGTATTCGAATGCTGCAAACCAACCAAAAATTACGCCGACGACCACGAAGCAAGAGAGCCAATGTTTGTACAAAATGGCTCGGACGAAGGTCGACATGAATACGAAAAAATTTAGAGCGGAAAAAAATAATAGAAAAGGGAAAGCAAAGACAACCCAAATTATCGGGTCGCCCGGGCCGCCATACAAACCTTTCTCCGCTGGGGACGCCCAAATTGAAGAGGCAAAGTACAAGTATAAAATAACACCGATTATATTGCAGGTGAGATAGAAATACACTATTCGGTGAGATCGCCTTCTTCCAACGGGGATCCTCGTCGTCGGCGTTTCACGCCTGCGAGGTTGGCGCGATCCCCATCCTGTTGGCGTCACCCTTCGCATGAACGCTCAATGACCAATTTTAGAGGAAGAAAATGGTCCCGTCTTATTGGTGGCGTCATCCCAGCCTCTTGCCCACCATGCTTGCTGAATTTGCGATCCAGCGTTGGATGACATGACATGAGCAAATGTGTTGGCGATCAAAAATGTTTCGTGCCATGTGTAACCCGCTCCGGCCATATAAACTCCCACCGCATAGTTCGAAGCATTGCTGTATGCGTCAATAAACGTATCACCGTCTCTTTGAAAGTCAAAACGACCGAAATGCCCGACGTTAGAGTTGACGCCCATCAAGCCGTCTGTTCGCCCGGCCGCATAAACCTCCAAAAAATTAGTCCTCGGAGGAGCGAAGAACGATTTCCCATCTCCAGCCTTGAGCGTCTCAGCATCCTTTGGCACGTCATGCTGGTGGTTCTTGATGTCTCGAATTGGCTCACTATGGGGACGGTCTGGTGTGATCGAATTGGAGGTGGGGAGGTGGAAGCCAGTATCGTTCGTCGTTGGGCCGACCTCATTGAACGCGACCTCCTCCCCGCGATCCGGTTTCACATGCTCACGCGACCCCGGCTCCACCGCATGATCCGCATCCGTGAACCGCCCAGCCTCATCGTGATGCGGGTTGGACTTCACCACCCCGGCGCCCTGCCCGAGCCCCAGCTCCGCCCGCGCCTCGGCGACGGTCTTGACCCCGGCGTTGACGAGAATGGCGATGGTCTGCGCCTGCTCCAGCGGATCGACCGCGTCGTCGCCGACCCAGTAGAACTCCAAGTCCGGTTGTTTGAAGCAGAGCGCGATCATCCGATCGAGCGCCGTCTTCACCCAAGCCTTCAGCGGCACCAACCCTTCCGTCGCGGCCTGTGCGCGCAGCGTCTCAGACGTCGCGCGGTTGACCTGGGTCACGAAGGCGGAGGCCGGCACGGAGAAGGCGTAGCAGATCACCCGCGCCAGCCATTCGTCATACATATCCTTCAGCGGCGGCTGGCGCGTCTCGGTGAGCTTGAACTCCGCCGGCATGAACTTGACCATGCGCCGGCGCGCGAGATTGCCTGACATCAGCGCGTCGAAATAATCCTGGAACTGCCGGATCTGATCGACGGTCCAGTCCTTCGGCAGAGTGGCGAAGGAATCGGGGATCGAGCCGGTGTTGTAGTAGTCGAGCGTCGCCTGCTCGCGCCTCAGCGCGATGTTGATCGTCAACGCGATCTGCTCGACCGGCGAAAGGCCATAGAGCCGATGCGAGCGCGGGTTGCGCGGCAGATAGAGCAACTCGTCGGCGGCGAAATCGGCCGCCGGCACGCCATGCAGCACCTGCTGATAGGCGGGATCGGGCGAGGCGGGAGAGCGGCCGTCCTCGCCGATCAGCGGCTTGATCGTCGCGCCGTCAATCACGTCGAGCGAGTAGACGGCGCCGGAGCGCGCATAGCGCGGATAGATCGTGGCCGCGTCGATGACCAGCATGTCCTCGACCAGCATGCGCAGCCAGGTCGAGAAGTCGTGCCGGCGATCGGGCATGGCGAGGAACGCGCGCAACGCCCCGCAGCGGCTCGCGGCGCCCACGCCGCCGGAGAAGCGCGGCCGGATCGTCCAGTTGAGCGCGGCGATCTGATCCTTGCGCGTCTCAATCACCGTGCGCAGCAGCGGCAGCGCGTCGGCGAGCGTGCGCAACTCTCCGAACGACAAGAGGTTGTCGGAGCGCGGCACGTAGTTGAGGTTGACGCCAAAGGGATAGTCCCACTGGCGCCCCTTCACCTCCGGCGGCGCCTGCGGAACCAGCGGTTGCTGCGGTCCGAACCAGCTTTCGGGACCGGCGCCCGTGATGACATAGCGCGTCGCGGCGGTCAGGCGCGCGAAGACGCTGGCGGGAATTGGCGTTTCGACGCCCCCTGAAGGCATGAGCTTGTCCTTTGATGAATGGGCGCTGAGACGCGTGGCTTACGGCGCGACCAGGCGCACGCTCACGACGGCCAGTCCGTCGCCGTCGAGATCGCCGGTGTCGCGCACGGGCACGCCGATGATCTTGCAATCATGGACGGCGCCGCCGAGCGTCTGCCGTCCCCTCGCGGCGTCGAGGCCACAGGGCGCCAGCGCGGCGTCGAGCGCGTCGAGCGCCTCGTTCATCGCGCAGGCGCCCGGCTTCGAGGGATCGCGCGCATCGAAATAGAGAAACAGCTTCGCCTCGAAGGTGCGCCGCGGCGTCGCCAGCGAGCTCCATTGATAAGTCTCGGGGCCGGACTCCAATTGAAACAGAGCCGGACGCAGACGCGCCGGCACTTCGCTCCACAGCTTGATGCGGCGCGACGCGAGGCCCCAACCGTATGCGGCCGAGACCCGTTCGAACAGTGCGGAAAAGGCGGCTTCGCGGCTCATCGGTTGTCCCAGGCCTCCGTGGCGACGCGTGCGAGTCCGGCGACGATTTCGTCGCGCGATTCGTCGAGACTGGACTGGAGATAGGCGCGCGGGGGCAGGGTCGATCCCGGATGTTCGACGCGGCGTGCGAAACGCAACGCGCCGCCGACGAGGAAGGCGAGCGCCTGCGCCTTGTCCGGAAGAATTTCGTGCGCCGACGTTCGGCCGCCATATTCCTGGATCGCGGCGTATTTGACGTCGCCGAAGGATCCGACGGTCGCGGTCAGCACTCCACCCTCCACAGTAATTTCGGCCGAGATGGAGTTTCTGAGCGCGCCGGACTTTGTTTCCAGCGCCTGTCCCGACAGTTTTTCGTCGCGCACCCTGGCGACGAGTGTGGCGGCCAGGTCGCGCGCTTTCTGTTCGAGGCGCACGAGCATAGTCAGCAGGAAAGGCGGCAAGCTGATGGTCCAGAGCGTCAGCGCCTGCGTACTCGGCGAACATCAGAAGGCCGTCCGCTTGTAAGGCGCGATAAGCGCCTGAACGGCCGCCGAGAGACCCGAGAGATCGTAAGCGATCGTCTCCTGGCCTCCCAGCGATTTGGAGCGCAGGCCGATGCGCTCGGAGGCGCGAAAGCGTTCGGCGGCAAGCTCGGTTGCGGCCTGCGCGAGGTCCTGCGGCACAAAGCCGTAGGACAGCGACAAACTCGCCCCGGCGTCGCTCGCGCTGAACTGATAGACGCCGGCGGAGATCGAATACTGTCCCACGGCCGGCGCGCTCTTGACTGGCTGAAGCGCCAGCCCCGAACTGGCGTAGGCGACGCCGAGATCGCTGGCCCACGCTCCGAACGGCGCAGCGGCGGTGATCAGATAAGGCGGCGCCGAGGGCGCCGTCCATGTTTCGCCTTCGACGGCGTAGCCCGCCTGATAGGCGACGACGAGACTTTGACGGCGTCGATGGTGGCGCCGGCCGAAGATGTCGAGCGCCTGCGGCCGGCCCGGCGGCGCCACGTCACCCGGTTGCAGCAAGAAGCCGAGCGTGGGCGGCCCGCCTCCCGGCGCGGCCGGTGGGACGACGAGGCCGTCGAGGGCGACCGAACTCACCTGCCGAACCGGCCAGTTCGTGAGATAGGCGCGGTCGCTTTCGAGGTCGATGGCGTCTGTGTAGTTCTGCGGAAGCAGGGAGGCCCGACTCAGCGCGGCATAAATCATGCGGCTCGCCGCCGTGACGAGCGCGGCGAGCGTGGTATCGGTCGGCGTCGGCTCGCTGGGCAGACCCAACCACGCCTTGACGTTCGCGACCGTAGTGAGGTCGTAAGCAGACATCCGAGCTCCGCTTCTTGTGAGAGGCGACGACGCCGGCGGCGTCGTCGCGTCGGGCTCAGCCGTTGCCGATGTTGGTCAGCACGCCGATGCCGAACGGCGCGTAGACCGCCAGCACTTCTTCGGTGTAGACGCCATATTCTCGACGGCGCGTGCGCAGCGGCCAATCGACGCGATAATAGTCGCGCCGCGTCATCACTTCCGCCACGTTGGGCGCCTGGTTGGACTGATACCAGACCGGTAGGCGCTCGCAGAACGCGAGGATCGTGCCCGGCGGAAGATCGGGGTGAACCTTGATCGGAATGTCGAAGCCGCCGTCGACGCTGAACGGGTTGTAGTACCAGCGCACCACGCCATTGGCCGTGATCCCGTAAGGCAGGCTCGACTCGCCGTCCCCCTGTACGTTGTAGCGCAGCAACGGACCCGAGGCGTTGGTCAGGCACTTGGCGGTGATGTTGCGCTGCTCCTGCGTGTTGACATAGAGAACGGTCGGCGAGATGCGATAGTTGTTCCACATCGCCATCAGCATATTGTCGATCTCGACGACCGAACCGCGGCCCGAGGCGGTGAGGAAGGAGCCGGCGCCCGCCGTTCCCGTGGCGAGCGACTGCACGTAGGCGCTGTTGGCGGGATTGAAGGCGACGCTCAGCAGGCCATCGAAGGCGAGGCTCGGATTGCGGGAGTTGTCGGCGGTGATCGTATTGGCGAGCTGTTGGCCCGTCAGAAGCGGCGCGCTGAAGGTCGCGCTGTTGAGCGTGGTGATGGCCTGCAGCGATTCGGATCCGGCCGCGCCGACGAACCAGGCGTAGGCGACCGCGCCGTTTATCAGCGAGACGGTGGCGGAGAGAGTCTGCCCGAGCGTCACCGCCTGACTGGCGTTGGCGCTGCGCATCGAGGAGCCGCCGCTCAGCGTGTAAGTGTTGCCGTCGTTGCCGGTGATCGTTTTGGAGGTGGCGACGCCGCCGCTGACCGAGGAGTTCCGAAAGCCCTCGAAGGTCAGCGCAACGACGATGACGGAGTAGGTGGCGGCCGGCAGCGTGGCGCCCGTACCGGAGGCGGTGAGCGCCGGCGTCGAAGGCGTTCCCAGCGCGACGGAGACATTGCCGCCGAGTAGAGCGGTCTCCTCCTTGCGCATGGTCTTCTGCAGCAGACGAAGCGTCGCGGTGGAGTTGACGTCCTCGAAGCCTTGCGCGGCGGCCTCGGCTTCGAAGGTCACTGTGTCTTCCTCGCCGAGCGTCACGTAGGGGGCGACCATCGGCGTGGCGGCGTAGCTCATGCTCGCCGTGCGCTGTCCTTCCGGCACCCAGCCCATCGCATCGAAGCCCGAGCCGGTGACCGAGAAGATCGTGCGCCAGCGTGCGGCGTCGCCGGGAAACTGGCGCTGCACGCGCGGCAGCGAATTGCGCAGCGGCGTGATGACGGGATAGAGATTCTTGGCCGGCGCCTGAAGATCATAGGCGGTGAGGCCGGTCGAGATGGTGACGTTCTTGGCGAGAGACGCTTTCATGAGGTCAAGCGTCTCTTGCGTCGTGGCGGCGAGCGACATGCGGGGTTCCTGTGACATGAGGACATGATGCGTCGGAAGACGCGGGAGGCGCCGGGAAGGGCGGGAGGTCGGGCGGAGCGCGCGGCGGCGCGATCTCTAAAGAACAATCATGCGAGCAGGGTGAGCGCGACCACTGCCGCCTCATCAATCAAACAGACGGGACGCCTCAAAACCTCGGCTCGGTCGGGTTCGACAGGCTCACCTTCATCAGCGCCATCGTGCGCTCTTTTTCCGGCAGATCGCTCAGCGTCTTGATCGCCGCGTCGACGCGGCCAACCAAGGGTTCGGAGGCGCCCTCCCATTCGCGCGAGGCGGCGCGGAGCGCCGCGCGAGGCGGCTGCGGCTGCGCCTCCAACTCGGCCACGCGCTTCGTCAGCGCGGCGAGTTCAGGCGTCACGAGGCCGAGGGCCGCGCGCAGGCGCGAATTCTCCTCGATCGCCTTCTCCAATTTGTCGGCCGCGCTCGCCAAAGCGAGCGCGGCCTTCGCCAGCGCCTGGGAGGAGGAGCCCTGCGGCGCCTCAGGAGGCGGCGGCGGCGCCGCAGGCGCCGGCGCTGGCGATTCTTGTCTGGTCTTGACCGTCGGCGCGGCGAAGGCGCGCTCCTCGACGACGCCGTCCTTCACGACCTGAAAGGTCGCGCCGGGCAGGCAGGGCACGTCGACGATCGAAATCTCGGTGGGGTCGGCGGTATAGCGGGTCATGCCCGTCTCCGGGTCATTCCAGCGCTTCACATAGCGGCCGCCCTGGCTGAAGCCGGTGTAGACGCCCTCGACCACCTTCCGCCATTCGTCGTCATCGACGATCTTGGCGGCGACCGTTATGCGCTTGCCTTCGTCGTCGAAGGAGATGTCGGTCAGCTTGCCGGCGGCGATGCGGCTGTGCATCGCGCGGACCGCTCCCAGCGACTTGCCGCCGCTCGCCTCGCGCGCGCCGGCCGACCAGGCTTCGAAATAGGGCTTGGTGCTGTCGTAGTCGCAGATTTCGCCCGCGCGGTCCGGCTCTTCGGCGGTGGCGACGCCGTGCACCAGGCGCTCGTCAATGTCCACTTTCGTCAACGGCAGGAACAGGTCGAGCATCGGCACGTGCGACTCCAGGCGAAAAAGCGCGAGCCTGCGGGCGGCGCCCGAGGTCTCGCGCAGTCGGATCGAGGGGAGGAGAGATTGGAGAAGCCGCCGAACCGCGTTTCGCCGCCGGCCGCATCATCTCCAATGTAGTGCATCCTACTGGTAACGGCGTAAGCGGTCAAGGAAAAGTTCTGTTTTTGTTCTCACGTCCCGCTTGCGCCGCCAACCGGCGCTGGCTAAGCCGAGGCGGGGAGTTCGACATGCGGTTCGCGTTGGCAGTCCTCATCGCTGTCGTCGTCGCGCCGCCGGCGCAGGCGCGTTGGACTTTCTGCGTCGCCGAATCCGGTCCGGACGTTTGGATCACCGACGTGTTCGCCGCCGCGCGCAAGCGCGAAAGGCTGGAGGCGGACTTCGCCGCGCGTTTGCGCGCCCGCGGCGTCGCCCATCCCGACGCGCAATGTCCGGCGCCGCAGGACGACAAGACGGAAGCGTTCAACGCCCAGTTCACCGCCGCTGAGTTCCACCGCAAGCTCGGCCAGAGGCTGCATCAGGCCGAAGCGCCGGACGCTCGGCGCTGAGCGCTCACTCGTCCTTCATCTCGCGCGCGTAGTAATCGAGCATGTCGCCTGGGCTTGCTCGTCGCGGCGCGATGAGATCGGCGATCGCCCAGACCAGCGCGTCGGCGCGGTCGGGCGAGAAACCGGCCGTGCGGGAGTCGAAATCCGAAGTCAGCGTGCAAAGCTGATCCTCGAGCTTCTCGAATACGCCGAGGTGAAACACCACGCCGCGCTCATAGGCCGCCGCGATCGGCTCGGCGCGCAGAAACTTGCCGCGCGTCGCCGTCACGTTGCGCACGGGCAGGTTCGGGTCGTTCTGCCTTAGCACCTGCGTCACCATCTCGCCGCCGTTGTTGATCTCCGCCACAACGCGGTTGGCGGCGAAGCGGCGGAAGGCGCTGACGACGCGCGCCGACCATTCGCCGGGCGTCTCGCCCTGGCTCGAGAGATCGGCGAGCACGTGGATGACGCCGCCGGCCGTGCGTCCGACCGCGACGACGCCGCATTCGTCGGCCTTCGCGCCGGAGCGCGCCGGCGGATCGACGCCGATGACGATCTCGGCGTATTCCGCCGGCGGGGCGTTCTTCGGCAGGCGCTGGCGCTCGATCAGCGCCCGCGTCCATAAAGCGCCCGGCGCCTCCTCGACGATTTCGCCATAAAGTTCCTGGCGTCCGATGGCCCGTCCGTCGAATCGCGAAGCGATCCGCGTCAGGAACCCGTCCGCCAGAAACCGCGCGTTGTCGAAGGTCGAGCCGCGCGTCACGACCGCGTCGGGGCTGTCGAGCAACTGTTTGATGAGCTTGGTTGGTCGTGGCGTGGTGGTGATGATCGCCTGCGGCCGGTCGCCGAGGCGCAGGCCCAGCATCGCCTGATCGAAGGCGTCCGGATCGCGCCAGGCGGCCAGCTCGTCGAGCCACAGTTTCATGTGCTGCTTGCCGCGCAGCCGGTCCGGCTCCTCGGCCGAGAAAATCTGGCTGACCGCCCCGTTGGGCCATTCCAGCCGGTCGGAGGCGCGCACGAACCGCGGCCGCTCCTGGGGCGGGCAGACCGCCAGCAGCCCGGATTCGCCGGTCACCATGATCTCGCGCGCGTCGTGTCGGGTGGCGCCGATCAGATTGACGATGGGGCAGGCCCGCGTCCACGCCCGCACCGTTTCGGCGCCTGCGCGGGTCTTGCCCGCCCCGCGTCCGGCCAGGATGAGCCAATAGACCCAGTCGCCCTCCGGCGCGCGTTGATCGGGACGCGCCCAGAGCGACCAATCATAGTAGAGCTCCGCGGCCTCCTCCGCCGTCAGCCGCGCGATGCGCCTTGCGCGTTCGGCGGGCGAGAGCGCGAGGAGCTCGGCGAACAAGTCTTTCAGCGGTCGATGCGCGCGTTTCATTGATCGCGCGCGGGCTGACGCGCTCCCTGTTCGAGCTTGACGATCAGCTGTTCGCGCACGTCTTCGCGCGAAGAGGTCGACAACGCCGCAAGCTTGGTGAAGCCGTGATAGCGGTCGAGCCGATCCATCACCTTCAGGAGCCGGTCGATTGTCGGAAGGTCGCCATTTTTCGATTTCTCCTTGAGTTGGTTCGCAATCGCTTCGAGCCGCGCGATTTGGAGCCGCGCATAATCCTGCGCCGGGGCGATCCAGCGCTTGCGCAACTCGTCGCGCAGCGTCTTCTCGACGCGCTTCGGGGGCATGTTTTCGGATTTCGCGATATCCGTGAGGCTCACGCCGTTGATCATGGCGGCGAGCACGGCGGGACCGCGCGAGACGCGCGCGCCTTTGCGCGCGGGCCTTTCGACAGACTCCATGGACAAATTTTCCGGGGTAAGGGTTCGGGGACGGACGAGCGCCTCGTCCATTGCCGCCATCCTCGCACACTATGCCGCAGACGGCGGCTTGCGGCAAGGATTTGTCCCCCCGCCGCCGATTCAGGCGGGAATAATATGAGCTATATCAACCTGTTGCGATGGCGGCTCACACCCTCGCGAAGGTCCCTCAATCGTCTGTGGCGACGATCCGGCCTTGCGTGGTCACAACCGCCCAGTCGCGTCCGCGCCGTTCGATCCGCAGGACTCGGCCGCCCCCCGGCACGATGTCGCCCGGCGCCACGGCGAATTCGCCTGCGGGGCTGTCGATCATCGCATAGCCATTGTGGATTTCGGAAAGGTAGAATCCGCGCAATCGCGGAGGCGCCCGGTCGATCGAGCCCGTCGTCTCGTAGGATATGCCGGGGCTCGCCTTGCCGGCGCTGGACTTGAGCGCAGGCGAGGGTTTGGCCGGCGCGACCGCGACTGTTTTCGCCTCCAGCCTTTCGAGCCGCACGGAGACGTCGGCCAGACGGGCGGCGGCGGCGCGGTCGACGCGATCTCCGAGCCTGTCGAGGCGCGCGCTCTGTTCCTTCTCCAGCTTGTCCACGCGCGTGGCGAGCTGGCCGACCGCGCCGCCGACGTCGCGCGTGTTCGCCGCGCCGACCTTAAGCTCGGCCAGCACCTTGCGAAGATTGGCGACTTCGTCGCGCGACCGGCTGGTTTCGAGCGATTTCGAGCCGCCTCGTCATCGCGTCGAGTCGATGCGCCACAGCGTGCGTCTCGGCCCGCTCCGCCTCGGCGACGCGCAGCCCATGCACATGTGCGGCGGCCGCCGCAGCGCCGATGGCCAACACCCCCGCAAGGCTCGCCGCGGCGCTCAAACGCCGCCAGTCGCGCGGCGCCCGCGCCGGCGCCGGTTGCTCGCGACCGCCCTCGCGCGCGGCGAAATAGGGGATTTCGGCGTCGGAGCCGTAGCAAGCCTCGTCTTGGCGCGCGGCGTCGAAGCGGATCAGCTTCAACTCCGCCCGGCCGGGCGCCGCGGCGGACTCCGCCTCGGCCTTCGCCGGCAACGCCGGCTGAGACGCCGCATCATGCGGCAAATCCTCATCGGGAAGCTCGCCTTCCGAACGCGCGGCGTCACTCATGACTAATTTCCGATAAAAACGATGCGGCAATTGTCCGTCCGACGCGTTAAGGAACCCTTGACCAAACGGCGCGAACGCAAGCAGATTTCGTGTCGAAGTTCGGTCGGCGCGGTATGCGCGTATCGGTCGAAGCGGGAGGTTTGAGAATGAGCGTAAGAAAATTCGGCGCTGGTCAGAGCGTGAAGCGCGTCGAGGACGTGCGGCTGGTCACCGGGCAGGGCCGCTATGCGTCGGACGCCTGCGACGGGGCGACGCTGAAGGCGGCCTTCGTGCGCAGCCCCTATGGCCGCGCCCGTTTCTCGATAGGCGATCTGGCCGCGGTTCGCGCCATGCCGGGCGTGCGCGCGGTCTATACGGCCAAGGACTTTGAAGGTCTCGGCGGGCTGCCTTGCCTGGCGCCGGTTCAGAACTCCGACGGCTCGCAGACGCCGCTGAAGCCTTATCCCGTCATCTCCGGGGCCCAGGTCGATCATGTCGGCGACATTGTCGCGATGGTCGTCGCGGAGACCGCCGCCCAAGCCCGCGACGCCATCGAGGCGGCGCCTGTCGAATGGGAGGCGCTGCCCGCGCTCGTCGACATGGAGGAGGCCGTGCGGCCCGGCGCGCCGCGGCTGTTCGACGGCGCGCCCGGAAATATCGCCTATGACACGCATATCGGCGACAAGGCCAAGACCGACGCGATTTTCGCGACCGCCCCGCGCAAGGCGAGCCTCAAGATCGTCAACCCGCGCGTCGTCGCCAATTACATGGAGCCGCGCGCGGCCCGCGCCGACATCGACAAGGCGACCGGCGAGATCACGCTCGAACTTGGCAGCCAGGGCGTGCACATCATCAAGATGATCCTGTGCGACATGATCCTGAAGCTGCCATCGGAGAAGCTGCGCGTCGTCACCAAGGACGTCGGCGGCGGCTTCGGCACCAAGAACATGATGTATCGCGAATATCCGCTCGTCGTGGAGGCGGCGCGCCGCCTCGGCGAATCGGTCTCGTGGGTCGGCGACCGCAGTGAGCATTTCCTCGGCGACGCGCAGGGCCGCGACAACATCACCACCGCCGAAATGGCGATGGACGAGAACGGCAAGTTTCTCGCCCTGCGCGTCGACATCCTCGGCAACCTCGGCGCCTATCTCAGCATGTTCGCGCCCTACATTCCCTGGCTCGGCGCCTCGATGGCGTCCGGGCACCTACGCGATCGGCGAACTGCACGCCCGCGTGCGCGGCGTCTACACGCACACCGTGCCGGTCGACGCCTATCGCGGCGCCGGCCGCCCCGAGGCGGCCTATGTTCTGGAGCGTCTGGTCGATGTCTGCGCGCGCGAAATGGGGCTCGACCCCGCCGAAATCCGCGCCCGCAATTTCATCAAGTCGGCGCAGATGCCCTATCACACGCTGACCGCGCGCGATTACGACGTCGGCGATTTCGAGGGAGCGATGCGCGCCTGCCTGGCCAAGGCCGACCGCTCGGGCTTCGAGGCGCGCGCGGCCGCCTCGAAGGCGAACGGCAAGGCGCGCGGTTTCGGCTTCGCCAGCTATATCGAATGCACCGCCTGGGGCGAGGGAGAGGAAGGCTCGGTCGCGCTCAACAAGGACGGAACTCTCACTGTCGCCATCGGCACCCAGTCGACGGGGCAGGGCCACGAGACCGCCTATGCGCAGGTCGTCTCCGAGCAGTTCGACCTGCCTCTGGAGCGCATCCACGTCATCCAGGGCGACACGAAGACGATCCCCACCGGCAACGGCACCGGCGGTTCGCGCTCCATCCCTATCGGGGCGGTGATGGTCGGGCGGGCCTCGACGAAGCTCGCGGCCTCCCTGAAGGAACTCGCGGCCGATAAGTTGGAGGCCGCCGTGGCCGACCTTGAGATCGTCGACGGCAAGATCCGCATCGCCGGCACCGACCGCGCGCTCGACCTCGCCGAAGTCGCCGCATTGCCGCAGGCGACGGGTGAAAAGCTCAAAGCGGTTGAGGAGTTCGTGCCGCCGAGCGCGACCTATCCCAACGGCACGCACGCCTGCGAAGTCGAGATCGACCCGGAAACCGGCGTGGTGACGCTCCTGCGCTATACCGTCGTCGACGATTTCGGCTTCACGCTCAATCCGCTGCTGCTCGCCGGGCAGGTCCACGGCGGAATCGCGCAAGGGGCGGGGCAGGCGCTGACCGAGAAAGCCATGTTCGACGAGAACGGCCAGCTCGTGACCGCGAGCTTCATGGATTACAACATGCCGCGCGCCGACAACTTCCCGAGCTTCGACTTCCAGACGCGCAACATTCCCTCCAACACCAATCCGATGGGTTTGAAGGGCGCGGGCGAGGCGGGGTCGATCGGCTCGACGCCAGCGGTGATGAACGCCATCGCCGACGCGCTTTGGCGCTCGCATAAGGTCGCCCACATCGACATGCCCGCGACGCCGTTCGCGGTCTATTCGGCGATCCGCGCGGCGGGCTGAGGCGCACCAAGATCGGCGCTCTGCCGTAGTGCCCGGGCTTGTCCCGGGCATCCGCGCCGGAGTGCGCGGAGACCTCGAGGCTGCATGGCCTGCTCGCCATGACGCCGTTCGTCGCTGAACAGGCAGGACGCCTGCGACCACGCGCAGCCCGGAACGGCCGGTGTGACGGAAGCATGGTTCGCTTCGCCGCGTCGTTTCTCGCAAAGTCGATTTCGCAAGCGCGCCAAACGGCCAAGCGTGAAGAAACGAGGCCTCTTACCGAGACGCGATGATCGGAACCGATCATCGCCTTGGGCCAAAGCGCGAAGCGCCCCCGCGCTCGTGCGCGGAACGAGCGCACTCTCTGAAAAATGGTATCAGATCTTGGGGTGGCCTCAGTGTCTGAGGTTCCCGGCGCTAACGCCGGTGCTGA
>CAVZAL010000016.1:0-629088 GCA_963773245.1 uncultured Pseudomonadota bacterium | reverse complement strand
GAGCAATACGATGGTTGAAGCCCGGAGGAAGGCCAATTGCTGACAGGGCCGAACGAGTTTCCCATTTGCGCCGCATGGTCGAGCGCATCGAGCAGGCGCCGCGCACCCGCGCCCGGCTGCCGGTCGCGCGCGCGCTCGACCGGCGCCTCGGCGGCGGACTCGCGGGCGACGGGCTGCACGAGATCGCCCCCGCCGCGCCCGCCGACGCCGCCGCCGCCTTCGGCTTCGCGCTGAGTTCTTGCCGCCCGCTTCATGGCCGCGCGGGCCTGGGCGGGTTGCTGGCGGTCGAGGTTTTCGCGTTCTCGCAGACGGCGTCCCCTTCGGCCCCGGGCCGTCGCGCATGGGCTCGACCTCTCCCGCCTCGTCTTCGTGCGCGCGCCCGACGCCGCGAGCCTGTTCCAGACCCTGGAGGACGCGCTGAGGAGCGGCGCGCTCGCGGTGGTGATCGGCGAAGTCTGGCGGCTGCCGAAATACGATCTCGCCGTCTCCCGCCGCCTGACGCTCGCCGCCCGCTCCGGCACGCCGGCGCTGCTGAGCCTGCCGACCGCGCATGGCCTCGCCGAGCGGCTGTCGACCGCCGCCGAGACGCGCTTCGAGATCGCCGCCGCCCCGAGCGCCCGCGAGCCGTCGGCGGGCGGGCTGAAGCCGCTGCCGGGCGCGCCGGCATTCTCGGTCCGGCTCATCAAGGCGCGCGGCGCGGGGGCGGATCCCGCTCCCGCGCGCCTCATCTGGCGAAGCGAGGAGCAAAGGTTTGACGAACCGGCGATTTCTGTCCCTGTGGCTGCCGCGCCTGCCGACCGATCTCGCGCGTCGCACGCATGAGATCGCCGCCGAGGCCGCGCTCGCCGTCGTGGCCACGGAAAAGAACGCGCGCCGGCTCGTCGGCGTCGACGCCAACGCCGCGCGCCTGGGCTTAAGCGCCGGCCTGACGCTGGCCGACGCCCGCGCGCGCCATCCCGCGCTTATCTCCGTCGAGGCCGATCCCCAGAGGCAGGGGCGGGCGCTCGAAAAGCTCGCCGACGCCTGCTCCCGCTATACCCCGCTGGTCGCGCTCGACGGCGCGGACGGGCTGATGCTCGACGTCTCCGGCGTCGCCCATCTGTTCGGCGGCGAGGCCGGGCTTCTCGCCGACGCCGAGGCGCGTTTCGCCCGCGCTCGGCTCGACGTTGAGGGCGGGCCTCGCCGACACGCCGCGCGGGGCTAGCGCGCTCGCCCGCTTCGCCCGCCAGTCGGTCGCCCCCGCGGGCCTCGAAGGCAAGGCTTTCGCGAGGGTCTTCCACGATCTGCCGGTCGCGGCGTTGGGCATCGCGCCGGCGCTCTCGGCGGAGCTTGCGCGCGCCGGCCTGAAGCGGATCGGCGATCTCGCTTTGCGCCCGCGCGGGCCGATCGCCGCCCGTTTCGGCGCCGATCTCATCGCCCGGCTCGACGAATTGCATGGGTTGTCGCGCCCCTCGATCAGCCCTCGTTTTCCCGCGCCCGACATGCTCGCCGAGCGGCGTTTCGCCAGCCCGATCGCGCATCTGGAGGCGGTGGAGGCGGCGCTGAACCGGCTCGCCGACGATCTCGTCGTGCTGCTGGAGCGGCGCGGCAAAGGCGCGCGCCGGCTGGAGCTGGCGCTGTTCCGCGTCGACGGCGAGACGCAGCGCCTCCGGGTCGCTTCGAGCCGGCCGCTCAACGAGGCGCGCGCGATCAAGCGGCTGTTTCGCGAGCGCATCCTCCACGGCGAGCCGATCGACCCCGGCTTCGGCATTGATCTCATGCGGCTCTCCTGCCTCACCGCCGAGGACGCCGAGCCCTCGCAATCGGCGTTCGAGCGCGCTTTCGAGGCCGAGCAGGCCAAGGCGTTGGCCGACCTCATCGACCGCCTCAGCGCGCGGCTCGGCCCCTCGCGGGTGACGCGGCAGCGGCTCGTCGACGCGCATCTGCCCGAGCAAAGCGTCGTCTCGCGGCCGGCGACGGCGGGGCCGGCGGCGGGATCGCTCGTCGAGGCGACGGCCCGGCCGCTGCGCCTGTTCGAGCGGCCCGAGCCGATCGAGGCTTTGGCCGAGGTGCCCGACGGGCCGCCTTTGCGCTTCCGCTGGCGGCGGGTGCTGCGCGAGGTGGCGGCGATCGAGGGGCCGGAGCGCATCGCCGCGCCCTGGTGGCGCGGCCCGGCCGCGCCGACGCGCGACTATTTCCGCGCCGAGGACGCGGAGGGGCGGCGCTACTGGCTCTATCGCGAGGGCCTCTACGGGGAGACCGCGCGGCCGCGCTGGTTCCTGCATGGGGTGTTCGGGTGAGCGTCCGGACCGAAGCTCGTTTCTCCTTCAGGCGCAAAAAGTCCGTCGAGTCGGATTTGCGAAGCATCTGCTTTGCTATAAGAGCAAATTGCAAAATGCGCGCTCTTCGGAGCCTAAATGACTGAGAACCGCGATAAGGTGGCGACGATCAGAGACGCCGCGGCATATACGCTCAGCGAGGCGGCACATTATCTGCGTTTGCCGCCAGCTACGCTACGCAGCTGGGTTGTCGGGCGGAACTACTCCACCGCGGAGGGCAGCAAAGGCTTCTCACCCCTCATCAAGCCGGCCTCAGTAAAGCCGCCGATGATGTCGTTCACCAATCTGATAGAAGCGCACGTCTTGCGCGCGCTTCGCACAGAACACGGCGTCTCGGTAAAAGCGCTGGAAGGCTCTCGTCTTCGCTCAAAAAGCACTTGGAATCGAACGCCTGCTCCTGAGTTCCAGAACTGCGAGCGGAAGCCGGGCGGATATTTCTCGATCGATACGGCGAGTTGATCGACCTATCCGCCTCGGGGCAGCTTGCACTGCGCAGAGTGCTTGAAGACCATTTGCGACGGATCGTTTGGGACGAAACGCAAATCCCTATCCGGCTCTATCCGTTTCTTGCGAGCGCCGACGGCGGGACGCACGTCCGATCGCGATTGATCCACGTATATCATTCGGCCGTCCTGTCTTGCTAAGTAAAAATATTTCTACTGCTGCGATCACTGACCGCATTGATTTTGGCGAAAGCGTCGAAGATATCGCGGTCGACTACGATCTCGATCAATCAGAAGTGGAGGAGGCTGTGCTTTACGAGCGCGCAGCTTGAATTATACATTCTTCACCGATCGCGATCTTGGCAAAAAATTCCCCGCGATTCTTTCTGCCGCAGGGCTCAAAGTCGAGCGACATCAGGACCATTTTGCTGACGACGCATCGGACGAGGAATGGCTTGAAGCGATTGGTAAAAATGGCTGGGTCGCCGTTACTCACAATCTCCGCATCCGCTACATGCCCAACGAACTGGACGCCGTAATTCGACACCGCGTGTCCCTGTTGGTCGTCATCGGAAAAGCTCCTTTGCCCGAACTGGCCGCCTCCTTTGTCGAAACCTTGCCCCGGATCGAGGCATTCCTTTCGCGCCATACGCCGCCCTTCATCGCAAAGGTCTACCGGCCGTCGCCTTCAGAAGCCGAACGCGGCGAAGCAGCGGGACGAGCGGAGCTTTGGCATCCCAAGCCGAAATAATTGGCTCTATCGCGAGGGCCTGTACGGGGAGACCGCGCGGCCGCGCTGGTTCCTGCATGGGGTGTTCGGCTAGGCTCGCGGCGATGAGAATTCTCGCCATCTCCGGCAGCGCGCGCCGCCGCTCGACCAACACCGCCTTGCTGCGCGCCGTCGCCGCCGCCGCGCCGCGGGGCGTCGAGGTCACCGTCTTCGATGGCGTCGGCCGGCTGCCGGTGTTCTCGCCCGACCTCGACGGCGATCCGCCCGCCGAGGTCCGCGTCTATATCGGCCTCGTCGAAGCCAGCGACGGCGTCATCCTCTCCAGCCCCGAATATGTGCGCGCGCTGCCCGGCGGCATGAAGAACGCCATCGACTGGCTGGTGTCGCGCGACACGCTGGTCGGCAAGCCGATGGCGCTCCTGCACGCCTCGCATCGCGGCGACGACATGCTGGACTCCTTGCGCAATGTGCTCGCGACGGTCTCCAACCGATTCGCGCCCGAGCTCTTCCTGCGCTTCCCGCTGATGAAGATGGCGCCGGCGGAGATCGCCGAATTCCTCGCGCGGCCGGAAAACGTAGCGTCAATTCAAGCTTATCTCGACGCTTTCGCACGCCTCTGCGCGCGGCGCTGATCGTTCGCGCCCCGACATAAATCCCGCGCGAAGGGAACACAATTCCGTCCTCGTCGTTACTTTGCCGACCTCGCGAAATCCTTCGCGCGATGCATTGCAAAAAGGGGACGCCATGCCAGGAAACCTTATCTATTACGCGCTAGTCCTTATCGTGGTCGCGATCGTGGCGGCGCTGCTCGGATTCGGCGGCGTGGCCTCGACCGCGATGGGCGGCGCCCATATGCTGATCTGGGTGGCGGTCATCGTCATCGTGATCGGCGTCATCTTCGCCTTGGTGCGCCGCGCCTAGCGCTCAAGCGATCCACCGGCGCCATTCGCCCTTGACGGGCGCTGGCGTCGGCCTAGCATGTCAGTCACAGGCTTTTGACTAAGTCCGACATGCACCTTTACCCCGACCGCCCTCTCTCCCGCGCGCCGCTGGCCTGAACGGCCGCGATGACTGCGCTCGTCGGCCTGCTTCTCGTCGATCTCGCCTTGCTGGCGCTGGCAGGCGCCGGCGCCATGCTGGGGCGAGATCGCCGCGCCAACACGCTCGTCTATGGCGGCGCGCTGGCGCTTTCCGTGCGTCGGCCTCGCCTGCGCGCTCGCCCATTTTCTCGGCCGGGCGCCGCCTGCGAGCCTCGTGTTGCCGATCGGCCTGCCGTGGGTCGGCGCGCATTTCCGGATCGACGCGCTGTCGGCGTTCTTTCTCGCGCTGATCAATCTCGGCGCCGCCGCGGCGAGCCTCTATGGCCTCGGCTACGGCCGCCACGAGCGCGAGCCGCAACGCGTGCTGCCGTTCTTTCCGGCCTTTCTGGCGGGCATGAACCTCGTGCCGCTCGCCGACGACGCCTACACGTTTCTGGCGTCATGGGAGTTCATGTCGCTGGCCTCCTGGGCGCTGGTGATGGCGCATCATCGGGAGCGCGACAACGCGCGGGCGGGCTACGTCTATCTCGTCATGGCGAGCCTTCGGCGCGATGGCGCTGCTGCTGGCGTTCGGCCTGCTGGCGGGCCCGCGCGGCGGCTACGCGTTCGCGGCGATGCGCGCGCAGCGCCGAGCGCCGGCGTCGCCGGGCTCGTGCTCGCTCTCGCGCTGATCGGCGCCGGCTCCAAGGCGGGGCTTGCCCCGCTGCATGTCTGGCTGCCGCTCGCGCATCCCGCCGCGCCGAGCCATGTCTCCGCGCTGATGAGCGGCGTGATGACCAAGGTCGCGATCTACGGCTTCGTGCGCATCGTCTTCGATCTGCTCGGCGCGCCGGCCTGGTGGTGGAGCGTGCCGGTCCTGGCGCTCGGCGCCGCGACCGCCGTGCTCGGCGTGCTGCAGGCATGATGCAAATCGACCTCAAGCGCGTTCTCGCCTATTCGCACGATCGAGAATATCGGCCTCATCTTCGCCGGCCTCGGGCTCGCGCTGGCGTTCAAGGCCGACGGCTTCGGCCGCGCCGCCGCGCTCGCCATGACCGCGGCGCTATTTCACGCGCTCAATCATGCGATTTTCAAGAGCCTGCTGTTCTTCGGCGCCGGCGCGGTGCTGACAGCGACGGGCGCGCGCGGCATGGAGCGGCTCGGCGGCCTGTTCAACCGCATGCCGGCGACCGGCTCTGTTCATGCTGGTCGGCTGCGGCCGCGATCTCGGCGCTGCCGCCGCTCAACGGCTTCGCATCGGAATGGCTGATGCTGCAAGCGATCCTGCTCAGCCCCGCAGCTTGCCGCAATGGGCGCTGAAGATCCTGGCGCCGGCCGTCGGCGCCATGCTCGCGCTCGTCGCCGCGCTCGCCGCCGCCTGCTTCGTGCGCGTCTTCGGCATCGCCTTTCTCGGACGGCCGCGGGCGCCCGAGGCGGCGCAGGCGGCGCGACGAGGTCGACCGATGCTCGTCGCCGCGATGGGCGTGCCTCGCCGCCCTCTGCCTGCTCGCCGGCATTTTTCCCGGCGCTCGTGATCGACGCGCTGGCGCCCGTCGCGAGGCGCCTCGCTCGGCGCCGCGGATGCCGCTGCAATCGGCAATCCCCTGGCTGTCGATCGCGCCGATCGCCGAAGCCGCAGCTCCTACAACGGCCTGCTGGTGTTCCTGTTCATCGCGGCCTCCGCCTCGCTCGCGGCCTTTGCGATCCATCGGCTCGCCTCCGACGCGTCCGGCGCGCGCCGGCGTGGGATTGCGGCTTTCCCGACGCCAATCCGGCGACGCAATATACGGCCGCGAGTTTCGCCGAGCCGATCCGGCGCGTCTATCGGCGCCTTCGCGTTCCGCGCCCGCGAGCGCGTCGACATGCCGGCGCCAGGCGAACGCGGCCGGCGCGCCTGACGGTCGAGATGCACGACCTGCGTCTGGGAGGTCTCTATGCGCCGCTAGGCGGGCGGTCGAGGCATTTCTGGCGACGCGGCTGAACCGCCTGCAATTCCTCACCATCCGCCAGTATCTCAGCGTCGTGTTCGGCGCGCTGGTGTCTCTGCTGCTGGTTGCTCGCGATCATGGCTCCTGATCGCGCGATCTCGTCTTCCAGATCCTGCAGATGCTGCTGGTCCTGGCGCTGGCGCCGCTGCTGACCGGCTTCGTGCGCAAGGTGAAGGCGCGGCTGCTGCGCCGTCGCGGCCCGCCGCTCCTGCAGCCCTATCGCGATCTGGTCCGGCTCGCGCGCAAGGAGGCGGTGATCGCGGACAGCGCGTCGTGGCTGTTCCGCTTCGTGCCCTATCTCGTGTTCGCCGCGACCTGGGTCGCGGCCGCGCTGGTTCCGACCTTTGCGACCGGCCTGCTGTTCAGTTGGTCCGCCGACCTGATCGCGATCATCGCGCTGCTCGGCAGCGCGCGGTTTCTTCCTGGCTCTGGCGGGCATGGACGTCGGGACGAGTTTCGGCGGCATCGGCTCCAGCCGCGAAGCGATGTTCGCCACGCTCGCCGAGCCGGCGATGATCGATGATCGTGTTCTACGCTGGCGCTGGTGGCCGGCTCGACCCAGCTCTCGACCATCGCCGGGTTCATGACGTCGCCGGCCGTCGGCCTGCGCGTGTCGCTCGGCATGGCGCTGATCGCGCTGGTCATTGTGGCGCTCGCCGAGAACGGCCGCATTCCCGTGGACAATCCGGCGACCCATCTGGAGCTGACGATGGTGCATGAGGCGATGGTGCTGGAATATTCGGGACGGCATCTCGCGCTGATCGAACTGGCGTCCTTGCTCAAGCTGCTGCTCTACGTTTCCGTTGATCGCCTGCGTCTTCACGCCGTGGGGGCTCGCCCATCGACGGCAAGGGCTTCGCCGCGCACGCCGATCGGCGTCCTCGCCTATGTCGGCAAGCTCGCGGTCGCCGGCGTCGCTGCTCGCGCTGTTCGAAACGACGATCGCCAAGATGCGCGTCTTCCGCGTCCCCGATTTCGTCGGCGTCGCGCTGATGCTCGCCTTCCTCGCGCGTGCTGCTGCGCTTCGTCTCAGCGAGCCTGTGATGAACGGGTCTCGCCTTCGACTCTCGCCCATCTGCTCGCCGGCGGCCTCGTGCTCGTCAGCTTCATGCTGCTGTACCAGAACCGCCTCTATTCGCTTCTCAACGTGTTCGCGCTGCAGGCCGTCGTGCTCACGCTGTCGGTCGCCTGGCAAGCCTATATCCAGGACGCGCCGCATCTCTACGTCACCGCGGCGATCGCGCTCGTCTTCAAGGCGACGTCATTCCCGTCGCGCTGCATCGGATCATCGCCCGGCTGGGCATTCACCGCGAAGTCGAGAACGTCGTCAGCCTCGGCCCGACCATGATCGCCGGCATGGCGCTGGTCGCGCTGTCGATGGTCGTGATGCTGCGCGTCGACGCCGACGCCGATCCGCTGGCGCGCGAGGACCTCGCCTTCGCGCTGTCGGTCGTGATGCTCGGCCTCCTGATGATGGTGACGCGCCGCAACGCGGTCAGCCAGGTCGTCGGCTTCATGTCGCTGGAGAACGGCCTGATCCTCGCCGCGGCCGGCGCCAAGGGCATGCCGCTGGTGGTGGAGATCAGCGTCGCCTTCTCGGTGCTGGTCGCCTTCATCGTCATCGGCGTCTTCCTGTTCCGCATCCGCGAGCGTTTCGACACCGTCGACGTCGAGGCGCTCGACCGCTTCCAGGGAGCGCGGCGATGAACGCGCTCGTCCCGGACGGCGTCGCGGCGATCCTCGGCCATTCCGGCGGCGACCGCGGCGATCCTCGCCGCTGACGCCGAGCTATCGGCTGTCGGCGCGCCTCAATGTCGCCGCGTCGCCTTCGCGACCTTCGTCGCGGCGCTGTCGCTGTTCGTGCGCCGAGCCGGAGACGGGGCCCTATATCCTGGTCGACGATCTCAACATCGTCTTCATCGTCGCTGAACACGTTCGTCGCCTTCACCACCAGCGTCTTCAGCGCGAGCTATATCGCCCATGAACTGGAGACCGGCCGGCTGACGCCGACGCAGCTCCGCTTCTATCACGCGATGTATCAGTTCCTGCTGTTCGCGATGAACCTCGCGCTCGTCGCCAACAACATCGGCCTGATGTGGGTGGCGATCGAAATGGCGACGCTGACCACCGTGCTGATGGTCGGCATCTACCGGACGCCCGAGGCGATCGAGGCGGCGTGGAAATATTTCATCCTCGGCAGCGTCGGCATCGCGCTCGCGCTGTTTGGCACGATCCTCGTCTATATGGCCGCGCGGCCGTCGTCGGCGAAGGGCTGGACGGGATGGTCTGGACGGTGCTGGTCGCGCACGCCTCGGCCTTCGATCCGGCGCAGCTCAATCTGGCCTTCGTGTTCCTGATGCTGGGCTATGGCACGAAGGTCGGGCCTGGCGCCGCTGCACGCCTGGCTGCCCGACGCCCATGCCGAAGGCCCGACGCCGATCTCGGCGGTCCTGTCGGGTCTGCTGCTCAACGTCGCGCTCTACGCCGTGCTTCGTTTCAAGCTTCTGCTCGACGGCAACCCGCGGCGCGATCGCGCCGGGGCCGCTGATGGCGATTCTGGGTCTCGTCTCGCTCGTGTTCGCCGCCTTCATGCTGTACCGGCGCCGCGACATCAAACGGATGTTCGCCTATTCGTCGATCGAGCACATGGGCATCATCGCCTTCGCCTTCGGCATTGGCGGCCCGCTCGCCAATTTCGCCGGCCTTCTGCACATGATCATGCACAGCCTGACGAAGTCGGCGATCTTCTTCACCGTCGGCCATATCGCGCAGGTCAAGGGCACGCAGAGGATCGCCGATATCCGCGGCCTGACCGTGACGCCATCCGCTGCTCGGCTGGGGCGCTCGTCGTCGGCGTCTTCGCCATCGCCGGATTGCCGCCGCTCGGCATGTTCATGAGCGAGTTCCTGGTCGTGAGCTCGACCTTCGCGCGATCGCCGTTGCTGGCCATGCCGTTCTGTGGTCGGGCTGCTTGTCGCCTTCGGCGCGCTGCTGCTGCGGCTGCAGGGCATGGCGTTCGGAGAGCCGAGGCGGCGACGGCCGCGTCAAGGCGCCTAGCCTTGCCGATCGCCGCTCATCTCGGCCTGGTCCTGATCGCGGGGATCTATCTGCCGCCGCCGCTGGTCGTCTGGTTCCAGCATGTCGCCGCGATGCTGAAGTGAGTTCCGCAGGCATACGGTGGAGGGTTGCCTTACCGCCGCTTGTCGCTTCCCTCTCCGCGCAGGCGGGGTCGGGTGAGCAACTGTCGTGAGGGATGGCTCGGTTGTACCGACGCAGTGTGGGAGTAGCCCGAATCCTGGTGCGCGGGACTTTTCAACGGATTCCGCCTATTGTCTTCGAGTCCCAGGTGTATCCAGCAGCGAGAATCAATAAAATCAGATCGACTTGCGCTGGCTCAAGAATTTGATGATCCAAGCCGAAGCCCAAATTAGAGGGCCTTGAACCGAATTCATGGTAATTACGCCTGCAATGGCGAGGCCCGTTCCTTCTCCGGCGTCTTTGGCCATGCTGAAAAACTCAGGTATAGTTAATTGATAGAGCGAGAACGCGAAACCGGTGACCGGAATGCAGGCCCAAAGCGTCGCAACCTTACATGCTGCCTTGGATCGTCCGGACAGGCCACTTAGCCAATAGGCCACAAGCGCCATCGCGACGAGCGGCCATACCCCCATCGCGTAATACAGTAGCAATTCGAAATTTCCGACAAATCCCGTAATTTGAAGTCACCGCCACCCGCTAATGGGCCAATACGAAAACCCAAGCGGTAAGCAAGTCTGATAAAAGCAATCTCTGCAATCGGCAAAATAGAGACTACGGCGAAGCAAATGAGCGGCAAAAACGTCGCCCAGTGCTCGTTAACCGCTCTGGGGCGATGGACGCATCACCTTTTTCGAACATTTTTTTCTTAAACTAAATGCTATAAAATTGACCCGCATTGAGCTCTGTCAACGATTATTGTCACGGTTCAATCGAAGCGCATTCGCAAATCAAGTACTTCGATCACGTTGATTTAGCCCGACGCAAATAATTGCGCGAAGGCGGCATTTCGCGCCCGCCGACAGAGGCCGCAAGCATTTTGGTTTGGACCACTTGCCTGCGCGGCGCGTCCCCTCGCTCCGGCCCTCTCCCCGCAACGCAGGAGAGGGGGAAAGCGCGGCGCAAAGCCCCCTCCGTTGCGCGTCTGCAACGCTTGCCGGCTCCGCCTCGCCGACGCCAAAATTCCCCCTTGCGCCACCCCCCCGACTCGGCCGATCTTGTCCAGCGCGGCGGCTTGGTAATCCCCCATTAACGAAAGTCATCCACAAAATCTTGTGGCGAAGGGGGCTGAGGCTACCTATCTATTGACCAAGGCATGACGATTCCGTAACAGGAAAGGGTCCCGGGCGGCGAGCGGCGAGGCGGCGCGAAACAAGGCGCGGAGCCTTGACCGAGCGCCCGGGAATAGCGTTTAGAAGTCTGTAGGGCGCGGGGGCGCGGAGCGCGGCGAAGGCTGTGCGACGAGGCGCGTCTATGGGTGGACGCGGCGAAACAGGGACAGGGCATAGATGCGCATCGATCGGCACTACACTGAGGCCAACGCCAATCCCTATGACGCGATTCCCTTCGCGACCGCGAAATCGGAGATCCGCAATCCCGACGGCTCGGTGGTGTTCTCGCTCGACGATATCGAGGTTCCCGCCGCCTGGAGCCAGGTCGCCGCCGACGTGCTGGCGCAGAAATATTTCCGCAAGGCCGGCGTGCCGGCGCGGCTGAAGCGCGTCGAGGAGAACGGCGTCCCCTCCTTCCTGTGGCGCTCCGTCGCCCGACGCGGAGGCGCTGCGCCGCTGCCCAAGGACGAGCGCGACGGCTCGGCGAGACCTCGGCGCGGCAGGTGTTCGACCGGCTCGCCGGCGCCTGGACCTATTGGGGCTGGAAGGGCGGCTATTTCGACAGCGGAGGAGGACGCGCAGGCCTTCTACGACGAGATTGCGCTACATGCTGGCGCAGCCAGATGGCCGCGCCCAACTCGCCGCAATGGTTCAACACCGGCCTGCATTGGGCCTATGGCGTCGACGGCCCGGGCCAGGGCCATTTCTACGTCGACTACGCAGACGGGCAAGCTCACCAAATCGAAGTCGGCCTATGAGCATCCGCAGCCGCACGCCTGCTTCATCCAGTCCGTCGCCGACGATCTCGTCAACGACGGCGGCATCATGGACCTGTGGGTGCGCGAGGCGCGGCTGTTCAAATACGGCTCCGGCACCGGCTCCAATTTCTCGAAGCTGCGCGGCGAGAACGAGAAGCTCTCGGGCGGCGGCTCGTCCTCGGGCCTGATGTCCTTCCTCAAGATCGGCGACCGCGCGGCGGGCGCGATCAAATCCGGCGGCACGACGCGCCGCGCGGCCAAGATGGTCGTCGTCGACGTCGATCATCCCGACATCGAGGCCTTCATCGACTGGAAGGTGAAGGAGGAGGAGAAAGTCGCCGCGCTGGTCGCCGGCTCGAAGATCGTCAAGAAGCATCTGAAGGCGATCCTGCGCGCCTGCGTCAATTGCGAGGGCTCGGGCGACGATTGCTTCAACGCCGGAAAAGAACCCGGCGCTGAAGCGCGAGATCAAGCTCGCGCGCCGCGACGAGGTGCCGGACGGCATGCATCAAGCGCGTCATCCAGTTCGCGCGCCAGGGCTATCAAGCGACATCGAGTTCGACACCTACGACACCGATTGGGACAGCGAGGCCTATCTGACCGTCTCCGGCCAGAACTCCAACAACACCGTGCGCGTCACCGACGACTTCCTGCACGCGGTGGAGGCCGACGGCGACTGGACGCTGATCGCGCCGCCTCGACGGCAAGCCGCGCCAAGACCATCAAGGCGCGCGAGCTGTGGGACAAGATCGGCTACGCCGCCTGGGCCTCCGCCGATCCCGGCGTTCAATTCCACACGACGATCAACGACTGGCACACCTGCCCGGCGCGCGGCCCGATCAGCGCGTCGCAACCCGTGCTCGGAATATATGTTCCTCGACGACACCGCCTGCAATCTCGCCTCGCTCAACCTGTTGCAGTTCCGCGATCCGCGAGACCAAGCGCATCGACGTCGACGCCTATGAGCACGCGGTGCGGCTGTGGACCGTGGTGCTCGAAATCTCGGTGCTGATGGCGCAGTTCCCCTCGAAGGAAATCGCGCAGCTCTCCTATGACTACCGCACGCTCGGCCTCGGCTACGCCAATATCGGCGGCCTGCTGATGTCCTCGCGGCATCGCCTACGACAGCGACGAGGGCCGCGCCATCTGCGGCGCGCTCTCGCGCGATCATGACCGGCGTCGCCTACGCGACCTCGGCCGAAATGGCGCGCAGAGCTGCGGCCCCTTCCCCGGCTACAAGGCGAACGCGAAGCACATGCTGCGCGTCATCCGCAACCATCGCCGCGCCGCCGCATGGCGCAGCCGACGGCTATGAGAAGCTCGCCGTCGCGCCGACGCCGCTCGACCACGCCGCCTGCCCGGCGCCGGTCGCCTTCGCCGGCCGCCGACGCGGCGCGCGCCTGGGACGACGCGCTGGCGCTCGGCGAGAACGCATGGCTATCGCAATGCGCAGGTCACCGTCGTCGCGCCGACCGGCACCATCGGCCTCGTCATGGATTGCGACACCACCGGCATCGAGCCCGATTTCGCGCTGGTGAAGTTCAAGAAGCTCGCCGGCGGCGGCTATTTCAAGATCATCAACCGCGCCGTGCCCGAGGCTCTGCGCGCGCTCGGCTATCAGCGAGGCGCGAGATCGCCGAGATCGAGGCCTACGCCGTCGGCCACGCCTCGCTCGGCAAGGCGCCGGGCGGTCAACATCGCGAGCGCTGCGCGCGCGCGGCTTCACCGACGCAGAACATCGCCAAGGTCGAGGCGGCGCTGCGCGAGCGCCTTCGACATCAAATTCGTCTTCAACAAATGGACGCTCGGCGCGGATTTCCTCACCGGCGCGCTGAAGATTCGCGCCCGAGAAGCTCGACGAGCCAGAGCTTCGACCTGCTGACGCATCTCGGCTTCTCGCAAGCCAGAGATCGAGGCCGCCAATATCCATATCTGCGGCGCGATGACGCTCGAAGGCGCGCCGCATCTGAAGCGCGAGCATTATGCCGTGTTCGACTGCGCCAATCCCTGCGGGCGCACCGGCAAGCGTTATCTCTCGGTCGAGTAGCCACATCCGCATGATGGCGGCGGCGCAGCCCTTCATCTCGGGCGCGATCTCCAAGACGATCAACATGCCCAACGACGCGACGATCGAGGATTGCAAGGACGCCTACATGCTGTCCTGGCGCCTCGGCCTCAAGGCCAATGCGCTCTATCGCGACGGCTCGAAGCTGTCGCAGCCGCTCAACTCGCAGCTGATCGAGGCCGACGACGAGGACGACGAGGCCGGTCGAGGAACTGATGTCGCGTCAACGCCCCGGCGCGCGCGGCGGCGGTGGCCGAGCGCATCGTCGAGCGCGTGGTGAGCGCATCGAGCGCATGCGCGAGCGCGAGAAACTGCCCAACCGCCGCAAGAGCTACATCCAGAAGGCGGCCGTCGGCGGCCACAAGGTCTATCTGCACACCGGCGAATATGAGGACGGGCGGCTGGGCGAAATCTTCATCGACATGCACAAGGAAGGCGCGGCCTTCCGCTCGCTGATGAACAATTTCGCCATCGCGATTTCGCTCGGCCTGCAATATGGCGTGCCGCTCGAGGAATATGTCGACGCCTTCACCTTCACGCGCTTCGAGCCCGCCGGCCTCGTGCAGGGCAACGACGCGATCAAGAACGCGACCTCGATCCTCGACTATGTGTTCCGCGAGCTCGCGATCTCCTATCTCGGCCGCAACGATCTCGCGCATGTGTCGCCGGAGGACATCGGCAATACGGTGCTCGGCGGCGGCGTCGCGCAGGACAAGGCGCCCGGGGGTTACCGCCGCGCCGCCGCCAGCGTGGTGTCGAAGGGCCTCATGCGCTGCAAGACCGACAAGCTGATGCTGGTGCAGGGCGGGGCGGTCGCCAAGCTGACGCAGGGCGCGACGGCGCTGAAGGGGGAGGTTTCGCGCGGACGCCGGACGTGTTCGCGCGGCGTGGCGTTCCGCGCCGAGCCGCGTCGCCGACAAGCGCGCCGAGGCGCGGATGAAGGGCTATGTCGGCGAGGCCTGCCCGGAGTGCGGGAATTTTACGATGGTGCGGAATGGGACGTGTTTGAAGTGCGAGACGTGCGGGGGGACGACGGGGTGCTCGTGAGCCGTGCCCGTCGTCTTTCGTGAGGGCGGCTTTGAGTTCTATTTCTACTCGAACGAAGGCAACCCTCGCGAACCTCTTCATATCCAGGTGCGTCGGGGCGGCGACCGCGCTAAGGTTTGGCTGACCCCGACGGTGGCGCTAGCGCGAAGTTCGGGGCTAAGCGCCCGCGATCTTGCGGCCGTGCTAGCGGCGGTGAGAGGGAGACGCGAAGAGATCGAAAGAGCCTGGAATGAGCATTTTGGCTAAAGCCGTCCGCTTCGACGCGGATTCGATATGGGTCGACCTGTCTGACGGCCGCACGCTCGGCGTTCCGCTGGCCTGGTTCCCACGCCTGTTCGACGCCACGCCCGAGCAGCGGGAGGCTGTGGAAATCGGCGGTGAGGGCCTGCATTGGGCGGCCCTCGACGAAGACATCAGCGTCGCCGGCCTGCTCGCAGGGCGAGGCGACCAGACGGTACGGGGCCGGCGGGAGCGTAAGAGGACACAGGCCGCGGCCGACAAGACCGCGAGAAAGAGCGCGTGAGAAACAATGCAATACGCCGTCTTTATTGAGAAGGGCGAGACGAATTACTCGGCCTATGTGCCGGACCTGCCGGGCTGCGTGTCAGTTGGAGACACCCTCGAAGAAGTCAAAGCCGAAATCCGCGAGGCGATCGCGTTTCATCTCGAAGGGATGCGAGAGGACGGAACGCCGATCCCGCAGCCGTCGACTACGGCGGACTATGTTGAAGTATAGTCGACCCTCGCCGTCCTGGCCGGGCTTGTCCCGGCCATCCACGCCGACGCGTGATGGGCGGTCTTCCGTTGGCCAGATCTTGGCCGAAAGCTGAATTCGGAGTCACTTTTCCCAACGACGATGCGCTCCACGGCGTGGTTGACCGGGACAAGCCCGGTCAAGACGCGGAGAGGGCGCTTGGCGTCTGCAATAGCTGCTTTGGGGGACTTGCTCCGGTCGTCGCAACCATGCACCATCAACAAAGTTCAGTCAGAGAAAACGCCGATGCCGGGAGGGTGGGTCTATATCGTCACCAACCGCCCAAACGGCGTGCTCTATACCGGCGTAACGTCGGACCTCGCGCGGCGCATTTATGAACACCGCGAGGGCCTGATCTCGGGCTTTACCCACCGCTACGGCTGCAAACGCCTTGTCTGGATGGAGCGCCACGACACGATCGAAGCCGCGATCCAGCGCGAGAAGAACATCAAGCATTGGTCGCGCGCCTGGAAGGCGCAGATGATCGTCGATGCGAACCCGGGTTGGGCGGACCTCTATGAGACGTTGAATTGATAGGCGCAGGAAGCGGAACGGCGTGGATAGCCGGGACAAGCCCCATAGGCGCTAACTTAGACAGGTAAGTCAGCGCCCTATCCGCGTCTTGACCGGGCTTGTCCCGGTCATCCATGCGGTGGAGCGCAGCGAGGCGCGAAGATTAATCTGGCAATCGTCGAATAACACCTCGACGTGGATGCCCGGGACAAGCCCGGGCACGACGGAAAGCGACAGCCCAGCGGCCAAAGTTAGCGCCTATCCCGGCTATGACGGCTCAATCCCCTACCTCCGCACCAACTCCGCCGTCCCCTTCCCCTGGCCCGTCTTGATCGTCGCGTGCGCCGAGTTCGGGCCGGTGCGGGTCATCGTCACGACGATGTTGCTCTCGCCATAGCTGATGCGGCGCGCCGTCACGCGGCTCCAGCCTACGGGGTTCGTCGCGCCGCCGTATTCGTAGGCGACGACCCTGTTGCCCTTGATGATCACCGCCGTCGGATCGTTGCCGCCCCAGGCGCCGGCCCAGCGGCCGTCCCAGGAGCCGGCGCGATGATGGTGGTGGTGCGCCGCGTGCGTCCAATGCCGCGCCGAGGCCGCTGCCGGCGCAAAGCCCAAGGCCAGCGCGAAGGCGGCGGCGAGCGTGCGGTTGATCCCCATGAAATTTCCTAGCATGATTGGGCGCGCGCCGGGCCTTTCGCCGCGGCGCCGCGTGCAGAACAATCAACGTCGGGCGCCGCGTTAGGTTCCAGCGCACTCGACGCCGCTACTTGCGCACCAATTCCGCCGTGCCGGTTCCCATGAGCGATTTGATCGTCGCGTGGGCATTGTTCGGCCCGGTGCGGATCAAGGTCACCACGGCGTCTCGGGAACTGCTGTCGTAGACGACCTCTTTCCCGCGCACGCGGCTCTCCGCCACCGGGTTGAGCGCGCCGTTATATTCGTAGGCGACGACCCGGTTATCCCTGATGATGACCGCCGTCGGCGAACTGCCGCCCCAGGCGCCGGTCCAGCGGCCGTCCCAGGAGCCCGCTTCGCCGGACGTCCTTTGCGAAGCCAGCGCCGCTCCCGGCGCCACGGCCAGGACCGCTGCGAAAACAGCAATCAGATGATGGTTCTTCCTCATGAGTTACCTCCGCCGTGATTTGGCGTAAAGCGTTGTTCCCTTTCGTGTTCCGGCGTGTCGTCACAAGACCGCGCCTGAACCGATCAACAATACGCCTTCGCTGACGGTTTGTTCCGCGCCCCGCCCGGAAACGGTTGCGACAAACAACTAGTCCTCAGAACTCCTGGAGTTGGTGAAGGCGAGCGCGGGGCGGGCCGCTCGGCGGCGTCATCGTCAAAGACGGCGCCGTCGTCTGCGAAGGTTTCAACCGCGCATTGCAAGATCGCCCCGCGCGCCCCGCGACCTCCGTGCGTGTCTTCCCTGCAACACCGCGGCGATTTTCTGGCCGCCTTGCGAAATATCCTTGACACGAAATTATTTGTATATTTGTCTATTAGAATAACTGAATATAATCACGTTTCGGCCCAAGCGCCGGATAGGGGGGAAACATGCGTCCTACGAAAAGTCTCGCTCTAGCCCTCTCTCTGGGCTCGTGTCCGGCCCGGCCTCGGCGACCGAAGGCTATTTCCTCGGAGGCTATGGCGCCGTCCAGACGGGGCTCGCCGGCGCCGGGGTCGCCCATTCCGAAGACGCCATGTCGATGACGCTGAATCCCCGCCGGAATTGTCGGCCTCGACCGTCAGATCAATCTCGGGATGTCACTGTTTGTGCCCGACCGTGGATATACCGGCACGAACACGCAGTTCGTCGCGCCGGGTAGCCATTCCAGCTCCATTCCGCTGTTCCTGTTGCCCAACGCCGCTTATTCGCAGCCGATTGACAGCGTTTCGGCCTGGGGCGTCGCGCTTTACGGAAATGGCGGCCTCAACACGGTCTATAACGGGGTCGCAAATCCCAATTGCCCCGGCGGCGGCGTGTTCTGCGGCGGCAAAGCCGGCGCCAACATCATGCAGGTCTTCCTTCAGGCCGATTATGCGCGCCGCATTGGCAATGTCACGATTGGCGTCGCCCCGGTGTTCGCCCTGCAATTGTTCGGCGCGGAAGGGCTCGGCGCCTTCGACAACGCCGGCGCTTCCGCCGCGCCCGGCTTCGTCACCAACAATGGCACCCAACGATCTTACGGCGTCGCGCTTCATTCCGGCCTCGAATGGCGCGCGACCGATCAGTTACGTTTTGGCCTCTCAGGCGCGACGCCGACCTGGATGACCAAGTTCAGCGATTATGCGGGATTGTTCGCCGACCAAGGCGGCTTCAACATTCCCGCGTGGCTCGATGTCGGCGTCGCCTATGACGTTCAGCCAAACTTGACGCTGATGGCCGACTACAAACACATCTTCTATTCCGGCGTGGACGCGGTCGGCGATTTCTCGCGCACCATGCAATTGTTCGGGTCGAGTGGCGGACCGGGCTTCGGGTGGCGGGATGTCGATGTGGTGGCGCTGGCGGCGGAGTGGCGCGCGACGCAGAAGCTTACGCTGCGGGCCGGCTTCGAGTTCAACACCAATCCCATCGGCGCGTCCGACGTCACCCTCAATGTCCTGGCGCCGGGTGTGACGACAAGCCAGTTCAGCGGCGGCCTGAGCTACCGTCTATCCCCGCATTCCTCGATCGATCTCGCCGGCTATTATGCGCCCAGCACCACAGTCTCCGGCCCCGAATACGCGCCCGTCCCCGCGCCGGGCACGATTGCCGAGCATCTGAGCGAGGCGCAGTTGACGGTCGGCTACACTTATACTTTCGGCGACGAACCGGTGAAGGCGAAATACTGAACGCGACGATAAGCCAAAAGCCCGCGCCGCGCGGGCCGCCTCAACCCCTGCTCAGCGTGTCGGGCGGGCGGCGATAGGGCCAGCGCGTCGCCTCGTCATAGGCGCGGGCGAGCGCCAGCACGCCGAGTTCATCCTGCACGCGGCCGACGAGTTGCACCCCCATCGCGCGGCCCTCGACGTCGAAACCGGCGGGCAGGGCGATGGTCGGCGCGCCGGCGAGCGTCGCCGGGACCACGCATTGCATCCATTCGTGATAGGTCGACATCGCCTTAGCCCCGACCTGCGTGGCCCCGCGCGCCTCGGCGGGAAAGGCGAAACATTGCGCGGTCGGCAGCGCCCAGAAATCGTAAGTCTCATGGAAGCGGGCGAGCGCATTGTGCCAGAGGGTCCGCGATTGCGAGGCGGCGGCGACGTCGTAGGCGGTCAGCTTCAGGCCGTTCTCGATCTCGTAGATCGCGGCCTGCGGCAGCTTGGCGCGGGTCTCGGGGTTCTCGTAAAACGGCAGCAGCGAGGAATTGTGCCAATGGCGCAATGTCAGGAAGGCGCGCCACAGCGCTGATACGGGGAAATCCGGCCGCGCCTCCTCGACCGTCGCGCCCAGATCCTCGAACACGCGCATCGCCGAGCGGGCGAGTTCCATTACGCCGGGGTCGAAGGGAATCTCGCCGCCGAAATCGCCGACCCAGGCGATGCGCAGGCCGCGCACGCGTGGCGGCGGGGCGGGGTGGAAGGCGGCGCCGTCGCCGGGCAGCGACAGCGGCGCGCCCGCCGCGAAGCCCGCCTGCACGGAGAACAGCAGCGCCAGATCCTCGACGCTGCGCGCCATCGGCCCGAGCACGCCGAGCGTCGGCGTCCAGACGTCGAGGTCCACCTTGGGAATACGGCCGTAGCTCGGGCGGAAGCCGTAGACATTGTTCCAGCCGGCGGGGTTGCGAAGCGAGCCGCCGTAGTCGGAGCCGTCGGCGAGCGCGACCATGCGCAGCGCCAGCGCCACCGCCGCGCCGGCCGAGGAGCCGCCCGAGGTCAGCCGCTCGTCATAGGCGTTGCGGGTGATGCCGTAGATGGGGTTGCGGGAATAGGAGCCGAGCGCGAATTCCGGCACATTGGTCTTGCCGATGAAGATCGCCCCCGCCGCGCGCAGCCGCGCGACCATCAGGCTGTCGGCGGCGACCGGCGCCGGACTTGTCACCGCCGAGCCCTTGCGGGTCGGCAGGCCCGCGACGTCTTCGAGGTCCTTCACCGCCATCGGCAGGCCGTGCAGGGGGCCGCGAATGTCCTCGGCGTCGGCGGCGCGCGCCTCCGCCATCAGCGCCTCGCGCGGACGCAGGGCGACGATGGCGTTGTGGCGGGGGTTGAGAGCCTCGATTCGGTCGAGCGTCGCCGCCATCAACTCCTGCGCCGACAGGCGGCGGGCGGCGATGGCGCGCGCGAGGTCGCAGGCGCTGGTTTCGAGCAGGTCCGGCATGTCTTCACCCCCGGCTCAAATTGCGCCGCCGGGCGCGTCGGCGCAAGCGCGCGGTGTCGCGCAAGCATGACAACTTTATTTGCTGCGGCGGCGCTGGCGATCTTGTTCGGAGGCTATTTGTGAGCCAATCTCGCTGCACATTTTCTGTGCACGACACAGAGGGAAAATGGGGGAGGGAGACGGCATGTCCATGGTGAACGCCTCGCCGCGCTTGTACAATGAGGACCTGGCGCCCGCGAAAGTGCGAAACTGGGGCCCGTTCAGCATTTTCAACGTCTGGACGTCGGACGTGCACAGCCTCTGGGGCTATTACCTCGCCGCCAGTCTGTTTCTCATCTGCGGAAATCTGCTGAACTTCATCGTCGCCATCGGCGCCGGCTCGTTGGTCATCTTCCTGCTGATGAACCTTGTCGGCTACGCCGGGGTCAAGACGGGCGTGCCTTATCCGGTGCTGGCGCGCGCCTCTTTCGGCACGTTCGGCGCCAATCTGCCCGCCCTCGTGCGCGCCATCGTCGCCTGCTTCTGGTACGGCGCGCAGACGAGCGCTGCCTCCGGCGCGCTGGTGGCGCTGCTGACGCGCCATCCGGCGATGGCCGCCTTCAACCACAATTCGCATTTGCTCGGCCATTCGACTCTCGAAGTCATCATGTTCGTCATCGTCTGGGCGTTGCAGCTCCTCATTATCCAGCATGGCATGGAGACGGTGCGCAAGTTCCAGGATTGGGCGGGGCCGGCGGTCTGGGTGATGATGCTCATTCTCGCGGTCGCGCTGACGATCAAGGCGGGCGGAATATCGTTCGGCGGCGACATTCCGCGCGACGTCCTGATGAAGAAGACGGCGGAGGCCGGGGTTCCCGGCGAGCCCGGATCGGTTGCGGCCCTGGCGGCGGTGGCGGCGACCTGGATCACCTATTTCGCCGCGCTTTACCTCAACTTCTGCGATTTCTCGCGCTACGCGCCGGACAAGCGGGCCGTCAAAATCGGCAATCTCTGGGGCCTGCCGGTCAACCTGATTCTGTTCTCGCTGGTGGCAGGCATCACCACGACATCGGCCTTCGCTGTCTATCACGAGGCGCTGTTGCATCCCGACGCAATATCGGCGCGCTTCGATCCCTGGGTGCTAGCGCTGATCGCCGCGCTCACTTTCGCGGTGGCGACGCTCGGCATCAACGTGGTGGCGAATTTCGTCTCGCCGGCGTTCGATTTCGCCAACGTGTTCCCGTCGAAGATCACCTTCAAGCGCGGCGGCTACATCGCGGCGCTCATTGCGCTCGCGCTCTATCCGCTCGCCCCCTGGGAAGGCAGCGCGGCGGGTTTCGTCGGCATGATCGGCGCGACGATGGGGCCGCTGCTCGGCATCATCCTGACCGACTATTATCTGATCCGGAAGGGTGTGTTGGACGTGGCGGCGCTCTACGACGAGAACGGCGAGTTCGCCTATTCCGGTGGTTGGAATCCCAAGGCGGTGATCGCGGCGGTGGTCGGGGCGTTTTTCTCCTCGATCCTGCCGAACTTCACCCATTGGCTGCCCTCGTGGTGGGGCGTCTATGGTTGGTTCTTCGGCGTCGCCATCGGCGGCCTGGTCTATTATGGGCTGTCGATGACCCGCCGGGCCGGCGCTTGAGCGCGCAAGCCCGGCCGCCGTCTCAGCCGAAGACGGGCGCCGTGGTCAGAGCGTCGCGGCGGCCGCGCAGGCGGTGATAGACCGCGCGGGCGATGCGGCGGCCGGTGACGAACAGGCGCGGCGGCGGGCTGCGGCAGAACGCCACTTTGCGAATGAAACCCTTCACCTCCCAGGTGGCGACCGCGCCGCGCGAGAAGTGGATCGAGTTGCCCGCGCCATAGCGTCGGGCGGGCCTGCCTTCGACGGAGATCACGACTTCCCCGTCGAGGAAATAGATCGTCTCGTCGAAACTATATCGCCAGGTGAACAGGCCGGCGGTGCATTCCCATAATATGGTCGAGGTCACGCGGTCGTCGGAATAGGCTAAAATAGCAAGGCTGGCCTGTGGGTCGCCGCCCTCGATCCATTCCTTCTTGATCGGGGCTGGCGTCATCTGGGCGCCGTTCATTTTGTCCCGCACGAGTTCGTCAAACATTACTTGGCCTCCATACGCCGCCAATCCGCTATTATTTGGCGTATTGAATGTTTACATTCGAGGGGTAGGGGCTGGCAAGCCGCTAAAAGCCTCCGCGCACGTTAAAGACGAACTTAACCCTAATTCGCTCACCAGGTCGTATAGCCGGCGTCGGCCATGACGACGGCGCCGGTCATCACGCTGGAGGCGGGCGAGGCGAGAAACAGCGCGATGGCGGCGATCTCCTCCGGCTTGCCCATGCGGCCCATAGGCGTGAACTCCATCCAGGTCGAGAACATTGCCTTGTCCCCGGCGCTCTCGCGCGTCATCGCGGTCTCGATATAGGTCGGCGCGATCGAGTTTATGCGCACGCCGCGCGCCGCCCATTCCGCGCCGAGGCTGCGGGTCATGTGATGCACGGCGGCTTTCGAGGTGTTGTAGTGCGTCTGGCGCTGCGGCTTGTTGGCGATGATTCCCGACATCGAGCCGATGGTGACGATCGCCCCCTTGCCGCGATCGAGCATCGCGCGCCCGAAGGCGCGGCAGCACCAGAACATGCCATTGAGGTTGACGTCGAGCATGCGCAGCCAGTCCTCGTCAGGCGTGGCCTCGGCGGGCTTGTCGGGCATGGCGATGCCGGCGTTGGCGATCAGGATGTCGACCGGCGCCTTGGCGTTGAGGGCGGCGGCGAGCGTCTCGACATCGGCCGATTTCGTTATGTCGAGCCGATGCGCCTCGGCCGCGAAGCCTTTGGCGGCGAGCGCCGCGCGGCCCGATTCGAGCACGCCCGCGTCGATGTCGCAGAGCACGACGCCAGCGCCATGCTCGGCCAGCGCCTCGGCGCAGGCGAGCCCGATGCCGCGCCCGCCGCCGGTGACGACCGCCCGCGAGCCCGTCAGGTCGAATTTCTCCCGATACATGTTTCCTCCCGCAAATATTTCAGCGGCCGCCGGAGACGTCGAGCAGCGCCCCCGTCACATAGGACGCCGCGTCGCTCAACAGCCAGCATATCGCGGCGGCGACCTCCTCGGGGCGGCCGGGGCGGCGCATCGGCGCGCTGGCGCCGAGGGTGAAGGCGCGGTCGGGCTCGCCGCCGCTGGCGTGGATGTCGGTGACGATGAGCCCGGGCCGGACGCCGTTGACGCGCACGCCCTCGTCGCCGAGTTCGACCGACAGCCCCTTGACCAGCGTGTCCAGCGCCCCCTTGGCGCCGGCGTAATCCACATAGAGATTGGGGGAACCGAGCCGCGCGGCGGCGGAAGAGACGACGACGATCGACCCGCCGGGGCCGCCGAGCCGGGTGGAAAGCCGCCGCGCCGCCTCGCGCGCGGTGAGATAGGAGCCGAACACGTTGATCTCGAACACGCGCTTCATGCGCTCGGCCGACATGTCGGTCAGCCGCGCGGTCGGCGCGATGACGCCGGCGTTGACCACCACGCCGCCGAGCGGACCCAGCTTCGCCGCCCCCTCGAACAGGGCGAGCACGTCCGATTCGACCGCGACATCGCCCTTCAGCGCCACCGCCGCGCCGCCTTCGCGCTCGATCGCCTCGACGACCTCGCGCGCGGCGGCCTCATCTCGCGCATAATTGACCGCGACCCGCCAACCCTCCTTCGCCGCCATGAGCGCGGCCGCGCGGCCGATGCCGCGCGATCCGCCGGTGATCAGCAGCGTCTTGTCTCCCATTGCGCCTCTCCGCCAAAAGTTGACATCCGTCACGAGTCCCCTTGATCGCCGACCCGGACGGGCGCATCCTGAGCGAATACCGGCTGCGGGGAAAGGCCGAACCAACGGGAGGTTCATATGAACGTCGCCCAGATACTCAAGCAGAAGGGCCGGGACGTGCTGACGACCAGGCCGCATCACACCTTGCGCGAGGCCGCCGAGGTGCTGGGGCGCCGGCGCGTCGGCGCCGTCATCGTGGCCGACGCGGCGGGCGCCGTGCTTGGCATTCTGTCGGAGCGCGACATCGTGCGCGCCATTGGCGCGCATGGCGGCGAGGCGCTGACCGACCCCGTTTCCCGGCACATGACCGCCAATCCGACGACGGTCGGCGAGGAGGCCGACATCGACGAGCTGATGCAACTGATGACCGCCGGCCGCTTCCGCCATCTGCCGGTGGTCGAGGGCGGCCATCTCGTCGGCGTCGTCTCGATCGGCGACATCGTCAAGCACCACGTCGACGCCCTGCACCACGAGCGCGATTCGCTGCGCGAGTACATCGCCACGGCCTAGCGCGGCTCAGGTCTTGTTCTTGGGGCCGTCGCTGTTGACGAGGAAATAGAACTCGGCGACGCCCATGTCGGTGATGACATTGGCGCGCAGTCGGGTGTTGATGCGCTGGATCAACGCTTCCGTCATCGCGCCGATGTCGACGCGGTCGAGATGGCGGAAGTCGATCTTGTCGTCGCCATAGATATATTGGAACGTCTCGTCGACGACGAAGGGCTCCGGCGGCGCCGGCAGCTTCTTGGCGACCGCGAGGTCGACGATATAGTTGAGCTGCACGACGACATAGCCTTTCACCCCGCCGTCGCGGATGATCGGCACATTGAGTTCGCGGCTCTTGCGCGTCTCGAACGCCGCGGCCTCCGCTTTCTCGGCGGGCTTGGCCGCCTGCATCTTCATGACATAGGAGGCGCCCATGCTCGCGCCCGCCAGCACCGCCGTGGTCCACACCGCGACGAACAGCGTCTTCATCATCGCCGGTTCTCGCGCCAGACTTGATCGGAATAGGTGCCGTCGGATTGCCCGTCCGAGATGACGCGGGCGACGATCTCGGCGACCGTGCGGGCGGCCAGCAATTTCGCGTGCAGCAGGCGCTGGTTGGCGTCGAGCTTGGCGAGGAGATCGCCGAGGGCTGCGCGCAGGCGCGGATGGCCGCGCATGGCCGACAGGCTCGTTCCGAGCCGGCTCAGCTCCATAAGGCCCTGACTCTTGCGCTGGCTGTGGGCGCGATAATCGACCGGCCCCGGCCCGCCGAGATCGAGGGTTTCGCGTTCCACCGCATCGCCGAGGCGCTCGATGGTGACGAGCACGAAGGGCAGGCGGCTCTGTTCGGAAGGCTCCGGGCCAGCCCTCATAGCGGCGCCGAGCGTCCGAACAGGAATGCGCCGCCCTCGATGTCGGCGCCGCTCGGGCTCGATAGCGCATTGGCGCTGGCTTCGACGGTCGCGGCCTGCGCCGGCCCGTGAAGGTGGTCAGGCGCCAGCATTTTCGAGCCGCTCGCCAGCGGATGGTCGGCGAACAGCCGCGAGGCGATGCCGAGCCGCCCCGAGGCCGCGATCTGGTCGGCGACCCGCTCGGCGAGCATCGAGCGCCACATGTCGCCGGCGTAGCCCTGGCCAAAGGCGCTCGGCGTGTCCTTGGGCAGCATCTCGCCGATGAACTCGCTCAGTATGACCGATTCGAGCTTGGTCTCGGCCTTGTGCGCCCGCGATGCCGGCGCGCCCATCGGCAGCACCGGCGGCGTCGGCCTCGTGGGGGCGGCGGCGGTGTCGAGGGCGGCGGCGAAGTCCTGCGGCGAGGCCGAACCCTGCGCGGCCAGCGCCTTGAGCTTTTCGACGACGGCGGCGGCGCGGCTGGGATCGGCGGCGCGCGCGACTTCGAGAACGATATCCGTGGGAGGCGCCAGACTCATGACCAGGACTCGCGGCTTGCGATCATCGGAGTGTTTGACCTTCAACTGGACCCGTCATTGCGAGCGAAGCGAAGCGACAATCCATCTCCGAGAGATCGACGGTCTTCCGGCGAGGGCGGCGTCGCCGAACCGTGGATTGCTTCGCTTCGCTCGCAATGACAAATCCGCGCGTTCGCCAAATGCTCTGGAGCGTAAGTTCGCGCCTACGGCTTGCGCGAGGCTGGGTCGACGGCGACCGTCGCCTCGATCAACTCCTCCAGGCTGCGTCGCTCCTGGCCGTCGCGCCATTCCTCGCGCGCCGCATCGAGGTAGCGATCGGCGAGCTTGGCGAGCCGCCCGTCGTCGAGCGCGCGCTTCTCCAGGTTCTTCTCGATGACGCCGGCGACGGCGAGCTCGCGCTCGATCGCGCGCACGCGCCGCGTGCCCGCCGCCGAGGCCGGCCCATAGGCCATGAGGCCCTCGCCGAGCGCCTCGATCATCTGGGCGTGGTCGGCGGCGAGCTTCTCGCGCTCCTGCGTCACCACGGCCAGCCGCCAGGCCGACAATTCGTGCAGGCGCTTGCGCAACCGCTCGATGCGCTCCAGCCGTTCGATCTTGCGTCGCATCGCAGCACTCCCTCCTCAGCCTGACCCGAGCCAGTTGGAAAACGCCGCCATGAATTCCGCGATCTGGCCGCGAATGGTGAAGTAGAGCAGGAAGACCCCTCCTGCGACGATGAACGGCGGCGCGATGAAGAAGATCGCGATCTGCGGCGTAACCCTGTTGATGAGCGCCATCGCGAAATTGACGATGACCGAATAGAGAAAGAACGGCGCGGCGACCCTGACCGCGACCAGGAAAGACTGGCCGAGCACATCGCCGATCTCGACCAGCGAGCGGCGCGCGTCGAAGGCCGAGCCGAAGGGGATGGCGCGGTAGGAATCGACGAGCGCGATCACGATCTGCCAGTGAAAATTCGCCACGAAGATCATCGTCGTCGCGCCGAGGGTGACGAGCGTGGCGAGCGGCGGCAGCGACTGGTTCTGGTCGACCTCGACGCCGAACGGGTTGGCCAGCGCCAAAAGGCTCGCCGAGACGAAGGCCAGCGTCTCCAGCGCCGAGAAGAACAGCCGCGCCAGCACGCCGATGACGCCGCCGACCAGCAACTCGCCGACGATCAGCCGCGTCATCGGAATCGGTTCGAGCGCTCCCACATGCACCTTGTCGATCAGCAGCGGCGCCAGCGCCAGCGTCGCGCCGGCCGCCACGAACACCCGCACCTGCGTCGGAATCTGCGAATTGCCGACGCCGGGCACGATCATCATGCAAGCGCCGATGCGGCAGAACAGCAGCAGCGTCGCGAAGACGATCTTCGGGCCGCTCAACATCGGCCGCTCAAGCCACCACCCCCAGCGAGCGCACCTCGATGCCGCGCGCGATTTCGAGCTGGCTCAGCACCGGCAGCGTCGGGAACATGCGCTCGATGATCATCCGCACGAACGGCCGCGTCTCCGCCGTGGTGACGACGGCGAAGATGTGCTTTTCTTCGAGCCGCTTGCGGATGGCGGCCGAAACCTGGGTCGCGAACTCCTCCATCAGGCGCGGGTCGATGTCGAACTCGGCGACCTCGCCCTTGGCGTCGCGCTTCAGGCTCTGGTGGAACACCATGTCCCAGCGATTGCCCAGCCGCAGCACCTTGAGCACGCCGACTGATCGAGGATCGCCCCGCAGATCTGCGGCGAAATGCGCACGCGCACATGCTCGACGATCTGCTCCGGCCGGCGGATATGCGGCGCGATCTCGGCGACCGCTTCCAGGATCAAGTTGAGGTTGCGGATCGACACGCGCTCGGCCAGCAACAGCTTGAACACCGCCAGCAGGCCGGAATGGGAGATCTGCGAGGGGCAGATGTCGTCGAGCAGGCGCTTGTACTCCGGCTCCAGCCGGTCGAGCAGGCCGCGCATGTCCTTATAGGAGAGCAGCCGCGCGAGATTGTTGTGAATGGTCTCGCTGACAGATGCGTCAGCATCACCGAGATCGGGTCGATCGGCCGGAAGCCCTCGCGCCGCGCGTCGGCGGCGAGCGATTCAGGAATCCAGATCGCCTTCATGCCGAAGGCGGGCTCGCGGATTTCGTCGCCCGGCGTCGAGGGCCGCCGGCCGTCGCCGACGACGACGAGAACGTCGTGGACGCGCAGCTCCTGCGTCGCCGCCACGCGTGCCGTGCAATCTTATCTGATAGGTCTTCGCCGGCGCGCTGATCTCGTCGGTGAGCTTGATCTCCGGCACGACGAAGCCATATTCGCGCGCGAACTTGCGCCGCATCTTGGCGACGCGGTTGGCGATCTCGGCGTGCTGGGACGAGCAGCGTCGCCGCGAGCTCCTTGGAGAAGCACAGTTCGACCTCGACCGGCTTCAACTGCTCCTTGATTGAAGTGCGCGCCTCGGCGCGGTTGCGCTCCTCCTGCTGGGCGCGCACCGCCGCCTCCGCCTCCGCCACCTTGCGCGGCGCGGGCGGGAATGGCGAAGCCGACGAAGGCGAGCAACCCGCCGAGCGCGGCGAAGGGAACGAGCGGCAGCCCGGGAATGACGCCCAGAATGAATCATCAGCGCCGCCGCCATGAACAAGGCGGTCGGATAATGGCCGAGTTGGCCGAGCACCGCCTTTTCCGCCGAACCGCGCGTGCCGCCCTTGGCGACCAGCAGGCCGGCGGCCAGCGAGATGATGAGCGCGGGAATCTGCGATACGAGGCCGTCGCCGACCGACAGCTTGGTGAAGACGTCGGCGGCGCGCTGTCAGCGTCATGCCGTGGCGCGTGACGCCGATGACGATGCCGCCGAAAATATTGACGCCGAGAATGATGAGGCCGGCGATGGCGTCGCCGCGCACGAATTTCGAGGCGCCGTCCATCGAGCCGAAGAAGGCGCTCTCCTCCTCGAGTTCGCGCCGCCGCTGCTGGGCGACCTTCTCGTCGATGAGGCCGGCCGAAAGGTCGGCGTCGATCGCCATCTGCTTGCCGGGAATGGCGTCGAGGGTGAAGCGCGCGCCGACTTCGGCGATGCGCGTCGCGCCCTTGGTGATGACCAGGAAGTTGATCGTCACCAGAATCAGAAAGACGATGATGCCGATGACGAAATCGCCGCCCATGACGAGGCGGGCGAAGCCGGCGATGATATAGCCGGCCGCCGTTTCGCCGTGAGCTGCCGTGCGAAAGGATCAGCCGCGTCGTCGAGATGTTGAGCGCCAGCCGCAACACCGTCGCGACCAGCAGAACCGTCGGAAACGCGGAGAACTCCAGCGGCTTCTGAATCCAGCAGCGACACCATCAGGATGAGAACGGAGAGCGCGATCGACAGCGCGAGGCCGAAGTCGATCAGCAGCGACGGCACCGGCAGGAAGAACAGGCACAGCACCATAACGATGCCGATGGCGAAGCCGACGTCGCTGAGCGAACGGGGCGCTGCACTCGCTGGAACGGACGTCGCCGACAATTCTCACCTCACCGCGGCAGGGAGCTTCAGCTTTGCGCCCGCCAGCTTGCGCCGGGCCGGTCGCGCCTCTTGCGCCTCAATGATCGAAGCCGCGCTCGATCTGCGCGTAAACGCGCTCGGTGAAGACATAGAACTGCGCGCCGATGAACGAGGCCGTCAGGCTGAACACGACGAACACCACCACGAGCTTGGGCACGAAGGTCAGCGTCATCTCCTGCACCTGCGTCAACGCCTGTAGCAGCGCGATGGCGACGCCGACAACCATCGAGGCGAGCACGACGGGGCCGGCGCCGATCACCACCATCCAGATTGACATCTGCAAGAGATCGAGAACGTCGCCTTCGGTCACTGAACAGTTGCGCCCGTGGACAGCGGCACTTGCGTCCCGTCGCTCAGCGTCGCCGTCGTGCCGGTGCTGGAGACGCTGACGGAGCTGACGACGCCGGTGGTCTGGCCATCGCTGGAGGTGATCGTCTGGCCGATCATGCTCTCCGCCTGCGACAGCGAATTGGAGGTGAGCATGGCGCTCAAGGTCTGGTTGGCCTGCACGGACTGGCCGACCTGCGAGACGGTGGCGAGCTGCGACACCATCTGTGTCGGGTCCATCGGCTGCGTGGGGTCCTGATGTTGCAACTCCGTCATCAGCAGACTGAGGAAGTCATTGTAGCTCAGGGTATTGGTGGCCGCCGCGGCGCTGGTGGGGGAGGCGCCGGAGGTTGGCGCGGTCGCGGCGCCGCCGACCGAGGAAACGGGGGTTGTCATATCTGGCTCCTGTTCAGGCGGCGTGCGGGGTCTGCCCCTCGGCGGCGGGGAACATCTCCGCCTGTTCGAGCGGATACATGAGGCGAAGCGCCTTCATCGCCTCGAAATAGCGCGCGCGGCCGATGAGATCGAGAATGCTGTCGAGTCCGCGCCGGATCTGCAACGACTTCGAACGCCTCGCGCGCCTTGTCGATCAGCGAAGCCGCGAGCTGCGATGTGTTGCGCGCGGAGGTCGGGTCCATCAGCATGACCTGAACGACGAAATAGATCTGACGCAGCGGCGTCGTGGCGTCCTCCGCCTTCATCACATGCGTCTCCAGAAGAAATGTGGCGTCGTTCATGAGTTCGAGCGTCGCCTTTCGATCGACTCGCAGCACTGCGCCGTTGATATAGATCCGCTCGCCTGCTCTCAGAGTGATGTTCATGTCCGCCTCAGTTCAAACCGTCGCGAATGATCTGATTGATCTCGATCAGCGGCGCGAGATCGGACACATCGCCGCCGCGCAGCCGCTCGATCTCCTTGATGACCCAGATGCCGATGGAGATGAGCCCGGCCCGCAAACTTGCAGGCAGCCCGTTCTCCGGACCCGTGAGATCGTCGAGAAACACGGTCCACAGCGTGCGCAGTTGATAGAGCGCGCTGATGCCCTGGCGGGATTTGGGGCCGCGTCGACTCGGCCTCGCGAAGCATCGTGATGACCCGATCGAGCGCGCGCGCCTCCTGCGCGCGCATCGATCGCGACGATTCCTCGACGATTTCGTTGTATGCGAATTCGTACATAGCCCATGACCTCGTGTCAGGCCGGTAGATACTGCGCCAAGCTCAAGTTGTGGATCTGCGATGTGAGCTGATAGGAGGTCTCCAGTTGCGTGCTGAGCGTCGTCAGTTCGGTGGCGATCTTCGCGGGGTCGACATTGTCGCTGCGCCCGATCTCCGTTTGAAGCAGCGTCATCTGACTGCTCATGGAGTTGTTGGCCTGTGTGACCTGGGACTGGACGAGGCCGAGCTGCGATTGGGTCGTGGTGATTGAGTTGACGCCCTGGTTTATGAGGCCGGAAGCCGCCGAGGTCACCGCCTCCTGCGCCCCGGAGCCGAGGCCGATGCCGCCGAACTCGCTCAACATGGCGTAGCCTTGCGAAAGCTGCTGGAAGCCGGAAGTGTTCGTGTTGGTGGAGGTCTCGATCACGTCGTCGGGAGCGATCTGAGAGGACGTGTTGGCGCTCGACGCGTTCGACCAGTAGCTGCCCCAGTTCGGACTGTCGAACTGCGCCGCGAACGGTCCCGAGAGGAAGCCCTGCATCTGCGACGACGTTATGTTGGTGACTTGCGGCGAGGTCGTCGAAAAGCCGAAATAGGATTGAAAGGCGGTGTCGATCGCGCTTTTCGCCGTCGAGGTGGGCTGCGCGTAATAGTCGTCGAGCGGCGCCGCCTGCGTGTTCTGGCCGCCGAAGACGTAGCCGCCTCCCGCCGTGGTGTTGGCGAGCGCAATGAGTTGTTGCAGATTGGTCTGACCGAGCGATTGGAGAGTCGAGCCGGCGCCGATGCTGGCGGAGGATTGCGTCAGGTTCTGCGCGGCGGTCTGCGCCGAGGAAAGGATCGACGATAGCGCCGTTTGCGCGGTCGAAAGATTGGTCGAAACGATGCCGTTGGCGTTGGTGAGCGCCTGCAAAAGATCGTCCTGCGAGCGCAGCGATAGCTCGTAACCCGACTGACCGCCAAGTTGCAGACCGAGATCGGCGTATTGGCCGGTGGCGGCTTCAACCGTGAGAGTGGCGAGTTGCGACTGCGCCTGCCGCACGGCGGGCAGAAGCGCGGTGGAAAGATAGGAGGAGGAGACATTGTTGATGGTCATGGCTCAGATCGCATTTACGAGGGTATTGAGCATGTTGGTGACGGTCGTCACCAGCTTGGCGGAAGCGGTGTAGCTGCTCTCGATCGTCAGCATGTTCGTGAGCTCGGTGTCGAGATTGACGCCGGTCGCGTTGTTGAGCGCAGAGGAGGCGCTGGTCAGCAGGGAGCTCTGATAAGTCGCGCTTCCGGAGGCTTGCTGGTGGCCGGCTCTGCAGCCAGCTGACGGATGTGTTGGCGTAGTTCGAGATCGAGTCCGTCGTCGCCAGGCCGGCGTTGGCGGAGAAGCTCATCGGGGCCTGCAAGGCGGACACAAGCTGCTGAAGGCGTCCGGTGTATCCGGCCTGCCCGGCGGTGTTGTAGGTGTAGTTGAGATTGCTCGTGTCGGAGATGCCGCCGTCGCGCAGCAGGAAAGCGTTGCCGCCCTGGGTCGGATCGACGCTGGCGTTGACGGTGATGGCGTTGGCGAGGCCCGTCCAGTTGGCGGAGGACGGCACGCCCGTGGCGCCCGAGGTCGTGAACAGGCCGGGAAGCGTGGGCAGCCCGGTCGCGGTCGTCGATTGGTCGGCCTCCTGGAACGCGGTGATCAGATTGCCGGCGATCTGATCGAGCTGCGCCTGATATTGCGGGGCGATCGTGTCGCGCAATTGCGCGAGGCCGGCGATGGCGCCGGACTGGATCGGCATGTTCGAGGAGGGGCCTGTGATCGGCGTGCCGTTGACGAGCACGGCGTTGCCGATCTGGTTGGGACCGAGCGCTCCGCTGGGCGTGAAGGTGACTTGCGCGGCGGATCGATTCGAACAATGGCACGCCGCTGTCGGTGAAGATCGACATCGAACCGTCGGAATTGAGCGTCGTGGTGACGCCTAACTGCTGGGCGATCTGCGTCACCAGCGAATCCCGTTGATCCTGAAGCGACGCCGACGTTCGAACCGCTGGCGAGCGCGGAGACGACGGAATTGTTGACGCTCGTGAATTGGTTAAGCAGGGAATTGACGCTGCTGACGGCCTGGGTGATCTGCTGATCGGCCTGCGTGCGCACCTGGGTGACCGTTTGCGGCGCCTGCGTTCAGCGAACTCACGACGCTCTTGGCGGCGGCGACGGCGGCTTGCGCGGCGCTCTCACTTTCGGGCTGCGCCTCGAAAGTCGCCATCGCCGAAGCGAAACTTGAGAGCTGGGCGCAGGGCGAGGCGCCGTTCTGCAGCGAGCCGGTCGTCGAGGTCGATGTCGCGGAATCGGAGACGGTCTGCGCGAGCGTGGCGAGGCCGCTGGAGATCGCGGTCTGCGCGGCCGACTCCGACGTCGTCGAATTGAGCTGCGCGGCGAGCGCCGCATTGGCCTCGCGGGTAACCGAATAGACCTCACGCCATTGTAGGCGGTCGTGCCGAGATTGGCGATTTGGCGGGAGTAGCCCGGGCGTGTTGGCGTTGGCGATGTTGTGAGGCGATCGTCGAGCTTTGCGTTGCGATCGCGTTGAACGAAGTATCTATGATGTTGAATGCGGAGGACAGCGTCATCGGTGTCGTCTCAACTGGAGCCGCGAGCGGCTACGACTGGATGTTGTTGAGGACGTCGAGAATTTTCGCGCCCGCTTGGAATACCTTGGAGTTGGCCTCGTAGGAGCTTTGCGCCTGCGACCATGTTGGTCAGTTCCGTCGCCAGATCGACGGTCGAGTCCCTCGATCGAGGAGGAGTTGATCGTGCCAAGGCCGCCGGTGCCGGCGAGCCGACCTGCGGCGCGCCGGATTGCGGGTTGGTCTGAAAGGCGTCGCCGAGCACGGAATTCAGATTGTCGGGGCTTGCGACTTTGGCGAGCGGAATGTTGTAGGCGGGGGTGGTCGAGCCGTTGCCGTATTCGAAGGACAGAGTGCCGTCCTGGGCGATGTTGACGCCGGTGAGCGCTCCCGGGGGCGTTGCCGTTGATGTTGGCCGAACTCACGGCGAAGGCGGAGGCGAGCTGGGTGGCCTGGCTGAGATCGACGCTCAGCGTCTGGCCGCCAGGGACGGTGAAGGTCAACGGCGAGCCGCTGAGAAGCGCGCCGGTGTTGGGATCGAAGTTGAGCGCCTGGTCGCCAGCGGGCCGGAGCTGTAGGGGAAGCCGCCGCCGGTCGCCGCCGCCGAGGCGTTGTAGGCGTCGACCTCCCAGGAGTTGCCGCCGCCGGTCTTGGTGAAATAGAAATTGATGGTGTGCGCAGTCGCCGAGGTTGTCGTAAGCGACCAGCGACGTCTCCTTGGTGTATTGCGAGGCGGCGGTATTGGTGGAGGGCAGTGCGCCGGTGACGACCGTGCGCGGTCGAGGGCAGGTTGGCGACCAGCGAGGCGGTGGTCGAGGGGATGGAGGTGTCGGCGGCGTTGCTGACGTTGACCTTGACAAGGCCGGAGAGCGAATTCAGCGCGACGCCGGTCTGGCCGTCAGGGGAGCCCAGCAGATAATAGCCGGCGGAGTTGACGAGATTGCCTTGGGCGTCGGGAACGAACGAGCCGTTGCGGGTCAGGATAGATGTTGTTGTTGGCGTCCGACGACGATGAAATAGCCGCCGCCCTGTACGGCCAGGTCGGTGGTGGTCGTAGGTCTGTCGCATCTGGCCCTGCAACGCGTTGAGCGCCAGCGTCGTGGTGGTCACGCCGGCGAATTGGGCTGGCGAATTCTGCGCGGACGTCGACCAGCGCGGAGAATTCGGTCTCGACGTTCTTGTAGCCGGGGTGTTGGCGTTGGCGACGTTCTGGGCGATCGTCGTCAGCCAGTTGGTGTTGGCCTGCATGCCAGAAACGGCGGTATTGAGTACGCTCATGGCGGTCATCTCCTGCGAGTGCCGCGGCATTGGACGCTCTGCTGGCTTGCCCGAGGCTCACTTGCGTCACGAAACCGAGCGCACGAGGCTGCCGACCAGCAGATTCCAGCCGTCGACCATCACGAAGAACAGCAGCTTTGCCGGCAGCGACAGCACCGTCGGCGGCAGCATCATCATGCCCATCGACATCGTGAGCGTGGCGACGATGAGGTCGATGACCAGGAACGGCAGCACGATCATGAAGCCGATCTCGAAGCCGCGCCGGAGCTCGGAGATCATGAAGGCGGGGATGAGGATGCGCAGGTCGACGGTCGACCGGTCGCTCGATCTCCAACCGGCCGCGCGACAGGTCCTCGAACAGCGCCATGTCCTTCTCGCGCACCTGGGCGAGCATGAATTCGCGGAACGGTTGGCTGATCGCGGCGAGCGCCTTGTCCTGCGGCATGGCGTTGTCCATCAGCGGCTGCATGCCCTCGCGCCAGGCGCGATCGAAGGTCGGCGCCATGACGAACAAGGTCATGAACAGCGCCAGCGAGGTCAGCACGATGTTGGGCGGCGAGCTTTGCAAGCCCGAGGCCCGAGCGCAGGAACGACAGCGCGACGATGAAGCGGGTGAAGCTCGTCACCATGATGAGCAGGCCCGGCGCGACCGAGAGCGCGGTGAGGATCGCGGCGATTTGCAGCACGCGCGCCGGTCGCCGAGGCGCCGCCGCGGGGATCAGCGCACTGAGATCGACGGTCTGCGCCAGCGCCGCCGACGGCAGGCGCGAGGAGCAGCGCGGCGACGAGCGCGAGCCGCCTCATTGCAGCACCAGCGTCTTGATCAGGAGGTCGCTGACCTTGCCGCCTGAGCGCATCGTCGGCGCGGTCGCGCAGGTCCTGCCGGATGTTCTCAAGGCCGATCGGGCCTTGCAGCTCGGTGACGCGAGACGGTGCGCAGATAGGCGAGCTCGTCGGTTGCGATTTCCGCGGCGACGATTTCGGGATGCTGCATGGTCTTGGCGTCGAAGACGATGCGAGGCTTCCAGCCTTATCCAGGTGTCGCCGCGGGCTCGCGATATTGGTGACGATGGGCGGCATGTCGATCATGCTTGCGGCCTCCGGGTCCGCAGGCCGGCGGCGGCTTCCGGCTTCTCTCCGGGCGTCTTTTCCGGCGCGCAGTTTGCCGGGCGCGGGCTTGGCGGCGGCGCTCGGTCGAGGCCGGGCGCGGCGGCGGGTTCATGGCGGTCAGGCCGACGCCGGCGCCGGCCGGCGATCAGCGTGACGAGCAGACATTCGATGAGCTTCGACACGAACGAGGACTTCTTCTTCGAAGCCCGCCGGCGGATTCAGGCTCGGCCATCGCGAAGCGCTCCCGTTCAATAGGGCTTGATGACGTCGTAGACCTGCTGGCCCCAGCCGGGCTGTTGCACCTCGCGTGATCCGACCGCGCCCGCCATAGGAGATGCGCGCCTCCGCGATGCGGTCGTAGGCGACGGTATTGTCGCGCGAGATGTCGTAGGGCCTGACGATGCCGGCGATCGGTCAGCTGCGCGAAGCTCGAAATTGACCCGCACCTCCTGCGAGCCCTTGATGACGAGATTGCCGTTGGGCAGAACTTGCGTGACGATGGCGGGAACGGATAGCTGGATCTGCTCGGAGCGGTTGATGTCGCCGTTGCCTTGTGAGGACGAAGTGGAGTTGAAGTCGTGCTTGTAGTTGAGCGGGCGTGGGTTGTATGCGCGCCGGCGCTGTTGCTCTGCGGGGCGAACAGCCAGTCGAAGCCGAAATTGCCGTTCGAGGTCGTCGAGCGATCCGTGGAATTGCCGAACACGCGCCTTGTCGTTGATCGAGATGTTGACTGTGAGGATGTCGCCGACATGGGCGACGCGCTGATCGGCATAGAGATTGACCGGCATCGGCGGGGCCACGGCCGCCGCCAGCGGCGGCAGGCGAACGCTGGCGTCGGGCGAATAGCTCGGCTGATTCCCGCGCCGACCGGCGACAGCGCGGGCGTCCGCATCACATCCTTCAACGGCGTGGCGCAGCCCGCGAGCGCGCAGAATCAGCGCCAAGCGCGGCGACGGGCGGGCGAGCAATCATGATTTCTCCGCGCCGAGCGCGCCGGCGATGAGGGTGGAGAGTTTCGCGGCCTTGTCCGGCCTCCATCTCCGCAAGGATCGCGCTGGCGTTCTGCGGCCGCAATTTGGCGCAGCACGGCGGCGGCCATCGCCCTCATCCATCGCCGAGAGCTCCGTCGCCGCCGCGTCCGGCGCCATCTTGCCGTAGATGGCGACGACGTCGTCGGTCGCCGATTTCATCATCTGCTTCGCGTTTGGTGACCCATTCGCGCGCCGCGTCTCCTTGGTTTCGAGCTTCGTCGATCTCGTCGCGCATCCTGTTGCTTCGAGTTCGCCGAGCCGCCGCAACTGGTAGGCGGCGCGCGCCTCCGCAGCGGTGGGGGCGAGCGCGCCGCAATAGCGGGCGATCTCGCTTTCGACGGCGCGGTCGGGCGCGGCGCCGGCTTCGGCTTTGCGCCGTCCTGCGCGCGCGGCGGACGGAGGCGAGCAGGGCGCCGGCCGAGGCGACGGCGGGCGCGAAGGAGCCTGGGGAGTGAGCTCATGAGCAAAGTCGCTAAGGCGTGGGCTTATCCCGGCCTGACGCTATTGCACGACCAGATCGGCCTGCAGCGCGCCGGCGGATTTGATCGCCTGCAGGATGGCGATGACGCCGCTCGGCTTGACGCCGAGGCGGTTGAGGCCGGCGACCAGTGCGCGCAGGCTCGCGCCGCTGACGATGGCGACCTGGCCGCCGGCTTCGTTGACGTCGACTTGCGTGTTCGGCGTCACCACGGTCTTGCCGTTGCTGAACGGCGGCGGGCTGCGAGACCTGCGGCGTCTCGGTGATGCGCACGTTGAGCGTGCCATGGGTGACGGCGACCGTCGAGATCTGCACGTCCTGGCCGATGACGACGGTGCCGGTGCGCGAGTCGATGACGACGCGCGCCGCCGTGTCGGGCTCGACCAGCAGCTCGCCGATTTCGGCCATGAGCCGCGGCGCGCTGACATTGGCGCGGGCGGAACAGCTCGACCGAGCGCGCGTCGCGCTCGAAGGCGATCGGCGTGGCGATAGCGCGGCGCGAGAAGGCGTTGATGGCGTCGATGATGCGCATGGCGGTGGCGTAATCGGGATTGCGCAGCTCCAGGAACATGCGCAGTTCGTCGACGGGCGCCGGCGATCGGCCGCTTCGACGATGGCGCCGTTGGGGATGCGCCCGGCCGTCGGCACGCCCTGCGAGACGCTCTCCGCCTGTCCGGCGGCGTCGAAGCCGGTCACCGCACGGCGCCCTGCGCGACCGGCATAGTCTGGCCGTCGGCGCCGGACAGCGGGGTCAGCAGCAGCGTGCCGCCCATCAGCGAGGTCGCGTCGCCGAGCGAGGACACGGTCACGTCGAGGCGCGGGCCCGACGCCCATGCCGAGCGGCATGTCGGCGGTGACGATGACGGCGGCGACGTTGCTGTTGCGCATGCGCGTTGCCGCGCACGTTGATGCCCATGCGATCGAGCATGGATTGCAGCGCCTGCTGGGTGAACGGCGCGTTGCGCATGCGTGTCGCCGGTGCCCTGCAGACCGACCACCAGGCCGTAGCCGATGAGCTGGTGTCGCGCGCGCCGCGCAGCGACGTGACGTCCTTGATGCGCACGGCGGCCGAGCGCCGAGCGGCGACGCCAGGACGAACAGCAGGCGACGAGGAAGCGCGCATCATCCGCCGCTCACCCGCACCGAGCCGTCCGCGTGCACGCGGCCGGCTGACGGTCACGCCGCTGTCCTCGTTGCGCACCTTGATGATCTCGCCGACGCGCCGTCCTGCAGCGCGACGCCCGAGGTGGTGATCGTCAGCCCGCCGTCGACATAGATCAGCGTCACCGCTGCGCCGTCGCGCACCAGCGCGCGGCTTGCTCGAGCGCCGACATGAGCGGAATCGAGCAGTCCCGGCAGCAGCGTGCGCCGCGCCACCTTGCCGACCACTCTTCGCGCGCGCCAGCGCCGACCGGTCCGCTCGCCGCCGGCGGCGCCAGCGGCGTGTCGACGAGCATGTCGTCGCGTGATGATGTCGCCGGGATAGATGACGTTTTTGGGCGAGGGCGCGCGCATCTCGTGCGGCGCGCCGCCGGCGCGCCGAGCGCGACGAAGATCCGGCGGCGAGGCACGCCACGGCGGCGAAGGCGACGCGCTTTCGCGCGCATGACGGTTCTCGTCAGCCCCGCATGTTGGAGATGGTGCCCGACATCTGGTCGGCCGCCTGGATCACCTTGGAGTTCATCTCGTAGGCGCGCTGCGCGGAGATCAGATTGGTGATCTCGGTGACCGGATCGACGTTGGAGGCTTCGAGATAGCCCTGCTGGATCGACGCCGAAAGCGGTGTCGCCGGGCACGCCGACGTTGGGCTGGCCGGAGGCCGCGGTCTGCTGGAACAGATTGCCGCCGAGCGGCTGCAAGCCCGGCGTCGTTGACGAAATTGGCGATCGTCAACTGGCCGAGCTGCTGCGGCGTCGGCTGGCCGGGGATCGTCGCGGTCACGATGCCGGATCTGGCTGACCGTTGATCGCTGGTCGCGTTCGGCGGGACGACGATGGTCGGGCGTGACCAGGTAATCCGTCGGCGGTGACGAGCTGGCCCTGCGCGTTGGTGTTGAAGGCGCCGTCGCGGGTATAGACGCGTGTCGCCGCTGGCGTCGGTGACCTGGAACCAGCCGCGGCCGTTGATCGCGAGATCGAGCGGAGTTGCCGGTGCTGGTCAGCGCGCCCTGGATGTTGACGATGCGGATCGCGGCGGTGCGCACGCCCAGGCCGATCTGCGCGCCTTCCGGCACCGTGGCGTCGCGCGCCGCGGCTGGAGACGCCCTGCAGGCGCTCGTTCTGGTAGATGAGATCGGTGAACTCGGCGCGCGAGCGCTTGAAGCCGGTCGTGTTGATGTTGGCGACGTTGTTGGCGATCACCTCGATGTTGCGCTCCTGCGCGCTCATGCCGGTCGCCGCGATCGCCAACGCCCGCATGACTTGAACTCCTCATTGCCTTGAACGTTGCGCATCAGCCGCGTCAAATGGCGCGAGGCTGAAGGACGCCTCAAATCGCCATGCGCGAGATTTCCTGATAGGCCGACACGACCTTGTCGCGGATCGCACAGGCCCTCCTGCAGCGTGCGCTGCGCGCCCATCACCGCCTCGACCACCTTGAACGGCGGCGCGGCGCCGTGCAGGCCCTGGATCGCCGCCGCTTCGCCGGCCTGGATCGTGTCTGACGCCGTCGGCGATGATCTGGCCGAGCATCTCGGCGAACGACGGCCCTGCCGCCGACGCGGCCGGCGCTCGCGGGCGCCGGCGGAGCGTCGCGGTCGCGCCGAGACCGCGCCGATCGAGGATAGAGCCGTGACGTCCATGTCCGTCTTCGCGCGCGCTGTCGCTGCCGCGCGCCTCCTGTCTGAACGTTTGAGTGCGCGCGTCAGACGTCCTTCAACAGGCCGACGGTCTGGTTCATCAGGTCGCTCGATTGCTTGGCGACCTGCAGATTGGCTTCGTAGCTGCGGTTGGCCTCGCGCATGTCGGCGAGCTCGACCAGCATGTCGACGTTCGGCATCTTGACGAAGCCGCTCTGCGTCGGCGGCCGGGATTGCCGGGGTCCTGCTCGACCGCGAAAGGGCGAGCGTGTCGCGGCCGATGCTCCTGACCCTGACCAGCGAGAGCGCCGGCGGCGCGGTCGAGCGCGTTCTCGAAGGCGATGGTCTGGCGCGTATAGGGATCGCCGCCGGCGTCGCTCGCCGTCGATTGCGCGTTGGCGATGTTCTCCGAGATGATGCGCAGTCGCGTCGCCTGGGCCTCGCAGCCCGGAGCCGGCGATGCTGGAGGGAGGCCCGCAGCGGATCGTCGTCATGGCCATCACTTGAGCGCCTGCATGCATCATTTGATGGAAGATCTTCTTGATGTTCGTCGCCTCGGAATAGTCGCGGTTGACCTCGCCGAGCTTGACCATCTCGCCCTCGAGGTCGACGCGAATTGCCCGAGACGCGTGGCGTTGGCGGCGTCGTCGTCCTCGCGCGCTTCGGCGGGTCGAGTTCCTGCGCGGCCGGCGCCAGATGCGCGGGATTGGTGACGGCCATCGACATCGCCGTCTCGTCGAGGGCGGCGGAGAACGGCTTCAGGTCGACGCGCCTTGATAGCCCGGCGTATTGGCGTTGGCGACATTGCTCGGCGATCAGCGTCTGCCGCGTCGACAGATAGCCGGTGCGCTGCGAGGCGAGCTTGAAGAGATAAACGTCGGCCAAGGCGGCGCACTCCTGCGGGTCGCCGGACCCTTCAACGCCCGCCGGCTTGCCCGAGCCTGATCTTGGCGGCGCTAGGCGGCGAAAGCCAGGCGCAAGCTTCATGCGCAAGGAGGCGATATTTTGCGCCGCGAGGCCTGAGGCCGACATGCCTGAAGCGCCGCGCCAACGCCGCAATCCCGCTTCGCTGGCGCTCTATGACGAGGCGCGCCGCTTGGTCGACGAGGGCCGCGACGCCGAGGCTTCGCAAGCGGCTCGACGCCGCCTTGCGCTGAAGCCCGATTTCGCCGAGGCGCTTCGAGCTCGGCGGCTTATATTCTCGAGCGCGGCGGCAAGCACGGACACGGCGATGCGCTTCTATCGAGCGCGCGGTGGCGCTCAGGCCGGAGCTGTCGGCGGCCTGGTTCAATCTCGGCAAGCTGCTGACCCGCGCAGGGCAGTTCGCGGAAGCGCTGGCGGCGCTGGACAGGGGCCTCGCGTTCACGCCCGGCGACGCCGATGCGCTCAACACGCGCTCGGCGGTGCTGCGTTCGCTGTGGCGGCTCGATGAATCGGCGGCGGCGGCGCGGGCGGCGCTGCGCAAGCGGCCGCAGTTTCCCGAGGCCGCGCTCAATCTCGGCACCGCGCTGCTGAAGTCGGGAGAGCCCGAGCCGGCGCTCGCCGCCTTCCGCAAGGCGGCCGCGCAGCGGCGCCGACTACGCGGACGCCGATCTGCGGCGCAGGGCCTGGCGCTGCGCGCGCTCGACCGGCTCGACGAGGCGCGGGCGGCGTTCGAGCGCGCCGTCGCGCTTGGCTGTCGCGAGGCGGTGAGCGGCCGTGGCTGCCTCGATCTGATGCTCGGCGATTTCGAGCGCGGCTGGGAGGGCTACGAGGCGCGCTGGGTCGACGGCAAGTCGCTCGCCGAGGCGCTCGGCGCGCGCTACCCGCTTGGAGCGGGCCGTCCGCGCCGCCGCAGCGCGTGCTCGTCATCAACGACCACGGGCTCGGCGACACCATCCAGTTCTCGCGCTATCTGCCGATGATGGCGCGGGCCGGCGCGGAGCCGCATTTCCTCTGCCCGGCCAAGCTGCACCGGCTGATCGGCCCGCTGTCGAGCGGCCGCATCTTCGAGCGCGAGCCGGACGGAGCTGAAGTTCGACGCGCAGATCGCCATCTCGAGCCTGCCGCGCGCTTTCGGCGACCCGGCTCGACAGCGTGCCCGCCGCCGTCCCCTATCTCTCGCCGAGCCGCAGCGCGTTACGCGCTGGGCCGAGCAGATCGGCGCCGGCGGGTTTCGGATCGGCTGCGTCTGGCAGGGCAACGCCAATCCCGAGGCCGATATCGCGCGCTCGTTCGCGCTTAGCGAGTTCGCGCCGCTCGCCGCCGTCCCCGGGCGTGCGGCTCATTTCGCTGCAAAGGGTTTCGGCGAGCGAGCAGCTATGGGAGATCCCGCCGGGCTTTCGCGATCCAGCGCTCTCGGCGCGATTTCGACGTCGGCGGCCACGCCTTTCTCGACGCGGCGGCGGCGATGGCGAGTCTCGACCTCGTCGTGACTTGCGACACCTCGATCGCGCATCTCGCCGGCGCGCTCGGCCGGCCGGTTTGGGTGGCGCTGAAGCACGACTCGGAATGGCGCTGGCTGCGCGGCCGCGACGATTCGCCGTGGTATCCGACGATGCGCCTGTTTCGGCAGAAGACGGCGGGCGACTGGGCCAGCGTGTTCGCCGCGATGGCCGAGGCGCTTACGGCTTCACGAATTTCAGCGTGAAGCGGTCGCTCTCGCCGATCGCCTGATATTTGGCGTGGTCGACGTCCTTCAACCGATAGGTCGGCGGCAGCGTCCAGACGCCTTTCGGATAATCCTTGGTGTCCTTGGGGTTGGCGTTGACCTCCGAGGCGGCGACGAACTTGAAGCCGACGCTTTCGATCAGCTTGATCGCGTAGTCCTGGCCGCACATAGCCGGACTTGGCCAGCGGGTCCTGCGGGACGCTCGCAAGCCCGCGATGATCGACGATTCCCAGCACGCCGCCGGGCTTCAGCGCCGCGTAGAACGCCTTGAGCGACGCGTCGGCCTCGCCGCTCTTCATCCAGTTGTGCAGGTTGCGGAAGGTCAGCACGAAATCGGCGCTGCCCGGCGGCGCGATGGCGTGGCGGTCGGCGGCGAAGACGCTGTCGCGACGGCGCCGTAAGCGGCGGGATCGGCCGCGATCTTGGCGGCGAAGCCCTGGTCGCCGCGCTTGGCCTCGTCCGAGACCGGCTCGGGATTGGCGGCGATGTAGCGGCCCTTCTCCTTGAGATAGGGCGCGAGAATTTCGGTCCAGTAGCCCGCCGCGCCGGGGTCGATCTCGACCACGACGCTGTCCGGCTTGACGCCGAAGAAGGTCAGCACTTCGGCCGGATGCCGATAGATGTCGCGGGCGCGGTTCTTGGCCGAGCGCAGCGGCGCGTCGACGGCCTTTTGCAGCCCGGGATCGACGGGCTCGGCGCGGGCGGGCAGGGCGGCGAGAAGGGCGAGGACGAGGAGGGCGCGTATGAGCATGGGCTTGAGTAGAGAACGGCCGGCCCGGTTGCGCAAGCGGAGTTGTGGATTCCGGTGACACGGGCGGGTCACCGGAATCCATACCTCCAGGTCTCAGCCTTCTGCCCTTATCTGGGGATAAGCTGGGGCAGATAGAGCTATTTTCTACGAAGCGCCAAAAATCTTACTTCTTCCAAGATTTAGACTTGAACAAGACTAAGAATATCATCAGATGTGAGACAATTACGAGGGGAGCGTAAAAAGTATAGACGTACCAAAAGGTGGCTAGGTTGAAGGTCGGCACGTTCAACTGCAAGACGCCGCGCACGCCGTTCAGCAGGTCTAGGAATGCCCAGGTGTTGGCCACCCACACCAGAGGAATGGCGAAACGCCAGTTGTTTCGCAGGGCAAAAATGGAAGCGAAGGCCAGCGCCGCTTCCAAGAGGTCACCATAAGCAGCACTGGAACGGAAATCTATAGGGCAGGGTCGGATCGACCATGCCCGGGACTAATAAAGCCATTCCTACATAGCGAGGCACATGGGCAAATAGTAGTAAAATTAAGGCAGAGTTGCGAGAAATTTTGGTTAGCGCGGGCCAGACGTACCACATCGAAACCATGATGAAGACGAAGGCGCTGGAAAACAGCTGTAACCAGAATATTGAGACACTATTCATTGTGGTCATATCTCCTATTAGCCTTCTTGCCACACATCCGCGGCGATGCTAAATCCATAGCGCGCAACGGCTCGACGTTCCTTCTGCCGACATCCGACCGAGATATTAAAGCGGATTACCAAAGGCGAGATTGCCGACAGGGCCCTAATCTTTGGAAAGTCGCCCTTACATCGCCAGGGTCGTCGGGTCGAAGTCGTTAAGGGGGCATCGTTGGGACAAGCGCTTGGATAGGTCCATTACGGCGCCAAGCCCGCGAATATCAAATTGTCCCCTCACCATCGCATCAGCCCCAACAATTCCATTCTGAAAATCAAAAAAACCATGCTAACCTTCGCCGTTCCCTAACCCAAGCCGCCGGCATGTCCACCCGCGCCTCGCAAAGCAAAACGCAGCGCGCCGCGCGAAGGAGTGGCGCGAGGACGTCGCCAACAGCATCAAATCTTCGGTCATCGCCCGCAAGCCCTAAATCAGCCTCAGAACCGTGCGGCTCGCCTCGACCACGCGCGGCGCGACCTCGCCGCCGCAGCCCCGCTCGCGCTCACCCCTATGTGACACGATCTGCCGCCTATCCCCCTGAATTCACGCGACCCCGACCTGTCCCTCGCCCGCCCGGCCTGAGCCGGCTGGCGCGTCTTGCGCGGGCGCTCGTTTAGGCTCAAGGCTCGCGGGCAAGGAGGCCCGCCATGCCGCTTGCCCGCGACATTCTCATCGACATCCTGCGCGACGAAGGCGTCACTCACATTTTCGGCAACCCTGGTTCAACCGAGATGCCGCTGATGGACGCGCTCGTCGACGCGCCGGACCTCACCTATGTCCTCGGCCTCCAGGAGGCGACGGCGGTCGGCATGGCCGACGGCTGGGCGCTGGCCTCCGGCAAGGTCGGCTTCGTCAACCTGCACGCGATGGGCGGGCTCGGCAATGCGATGGGCGTGCTCGTCGCCTCGAAGGCGAGCGAGACGCCGCTCGTCGTCACCGCCGGCCAGCAGGACACCCGCCACCTGATGAGCGAGCCCTGGCTTTCCGGCGATCTCGTCGCGTTGGCCGCGCCCGTGGTCAAATGGGCGCGCGAGGTCCGGCGCGGCGAGGATGTCGGGCAGGCGCTGCGCCGCGCCTTCGCCATCGCCCGCACGCCGCCGGGCGGGCCGGTGTTCCTGTCGCTGCCGATGGATGTGCTGGATCAGGAGGTCGAGGGCCCGATCCCGCCGGCCTCCGCGCGGCCGCGCCTCGGCCCCTCGCCGGATGCGCGCCGGCTCGGCGAGCGGCTGGCGGAGATCGATCCCGACAAGGTGTTCGTGCTGCTCGGCGACGATCTGCCGGCGCATCGCCGAGCCACGGCCTCGTCGCCTTCGCCGAGAGCGCGCGGCTTTCCCGTGCTTGGCGCGCAGCTCACCTCGCGCTCGGCCTTTCCCTCGGATCATCCCTGCTGGGCCGGGGTGATGAAGCCGGATTTCGCCTGGATGCGAGGCGCGGTTCAAGAGACGCGCAGGCGATCGTGCTGGTCGGCGGGCGCGCCTTCGTCGCCTATCCCTATCGCGAGGAGCGCGCCGGTGCCGGAGGGCGTCGCCTTCCTGCATGTCGCCGACAACGCCGAGGCGTTCGGGCGCGAGCACGCCGCCGACATGGCGCTCGTCGGCGACATCGGCGCGACGCTCGCCGAGGCCGCGCACGCCATCCGCGCAGCCGACGGGCGGCACGAATTGCGACGCGCGGGTCGCGGGCGCTCTCGACGCGCCGCCAGCACGCCGACGACGCGCTGCGCGCGCGCATCCTCGCCGAGACCCCGACGTGCCGTTGAGCGCCGACGCGGCCGTGCTCGCCGCCCTCGACGGCGCCGCCGGAGAACGCGCTGATCGCCAATGATTCCGCCGCCACTTTCGGCGCGGTGCAGGAATTGATGCGCACGCGGCCGGGACGCTATTTCTTCGCGCGCGGCGGCGTGCTCGGCTGCAACATGCCGGCGGCGGTCGGCGCGGCGCTGGCCGACGAAGGGCTGGGTCGTCTCGCTGGTGGGGGATGGCGGGGCGATGTATTCGCCGCAGGCTTTGTGGAGCGCCGCGCATCACCGCGCGAAGGTGATTTTCGTCGTGTTCAACAACCGCCGCTACGGCGTGTTGCAGAACGTGGCCGCTCGCTCGGCTACGCCAACGCCAAGGCCGGCCATTTCGTCGGCATGGAGACGGTCGATCCGGCGATAGATTTCGCCGCGCTCGTCCAAGTCGTGGGCACGCCCCTGCGCTGGCCGGCCACGCGCGAGGCGGTGCTGGCGGCCTTCGCCAAAGCGGTCAAGCGCGACGGGCCGACGCTGGTGGAGATTCCGATAGGGTAGAATTTGCAAAGAAAGCTTTAGGCCGGCAGCATCGCGTCGACAACGATATATTGCTTTGGAGTCCATCTAACGCAAGTCTTCGCGTAAATTTAAGGAAAACCTTTTGCCCAGTGCCGCTTGCATATTCATGGAGGCCCCACGTCAATATGGGTCTTACTTGATTGATATTTACACTGGCTAGTTTGATAGGGATCACACGTCCGTGGTCTTCATCAAATACGCTGCGTACCCGGAATTTGCATTAAAGGAAGCCACTGATAAAGCTTTTGTAATGATTTCCTTATCCTCTATTGTCATGTTCACATAGTCGCGTGTTTGTGAATCAAAAGTTGAAATATGGTTATGATCACCGTTTATTATGATTATGTTTACACCTTTTCCAATTGCGTTATGGGTTGTTTTTATGGCCGGTTCAATTATTGCGGCGAGGGCTTCCAGGTCGCCCATTTTGGAATCTTCAAGGGCTAATAGTTCAGTATTGCTAGTTCCGTGATATTGTCCTATACATCTATTTATGGTTCTTTTAACAACATCGTAAATAAAATTTGAAACAAGATTCTTCGTTATGTCGGCTGTTGTTGCTAACACGACCGGATCGTGTGCTAAATTCACTATGAAATCTGCAAGAACGCTTCCTTGATCAATTGGTTTTGCCTTTACCATCGATTTTCCTTCAAAATCTCCCCTTTGCCTGATCTTCGCAGTTTCAATGTAATGAGTGATAACTACCAGACTTCTCGCAAACCCTGCAAGTGCCATATATCCATCGTAGGCTGGCAACTCATGCTGCTTCGCGTCGCCACCATCAAATTTCAGTCGAAATGGCACTTCAATCATAGCGTTACACGGTCCAAAATGTGGGATCCGTGTACTGTCGCAAGTGGATAAAATCAAGATGCTTGGTTGGTTTTGCGGCGATTATCCTCGCCGCAATTGCTATGCGGAAATCGCGTAATTTCGTTAGTTCAGCCGACGATCTCGTTGCCGGCGAACCATTGCGCGATTTCCTGCCGCGGCGGTCTCCGGAGCATCGGAGCCGTGGACGGAGTTCTCGCCCATCGACAGCGCGAAATCCTTGCGGATCGTGCCGGCGTCGGCCTTCTCCGGGTTGGTCGCGCCCATCACCTCGCGATATTTGGCGATGGCGTTGTCGCCTTCGAGCACCTGCACGACCACCGGCGCCGGCCGTCATCATCTCGACGAGTTCGCCGAAGAACGGGCGCTCGCCGTGGACGCCCGTAGAAGGTTTCGAGCCTGAGCCGCGCGTCATATGCACGCGCTTTTGAGCGATGACCCGCAGGCCCGCCGCCTCAATTCGCGCGTTAACAGCGCCAGTGAGGTTGCGGCGCGTAACGTCCGGCTTCAGGATGGAGAATGTGCGTTCGAGGGCCATGTGTCTCTCTGTGGTCCAAAAGTGGCGCGCTTATAGCGGCGGGGTTCATGAGCGACAAGGCGATCGTGGTGAAAGCGCAGGAGGGCGACGAGCCGCTGAGCTTCGTCGTGCTCGTGCGCAAGGGGCCGGGCCAGACCCGGCATGAGGTGACGCTCTCGGCCGAGGATCACGCCCGGCTCGGCGGGGGATGCGAGGCGGCGACGCTCGTCGAGGCGGCTTTCGCCTTCCTGCTTCAGCGCGAGCCGAAGGAGGCGATCCTCAGCAGCTTCGACATCAGCGAGATCTCGCGCTATTTCCCGGATTTCGAGAGCGAGCTGCCGCGCTTCCTGGACAAGGCGTCGTGAGGCAGGCGACCCATGTGTTCCGCGTCGAAACGCGCGGGCGCGGGCTCATCGAGATCACCGGCGCGGCGGCGGATTGGCTGAGCGGGCAGGGGATCGCGACCGGCCTCCTGACGCTGTTCTGCCGCCACACCTCGGCGTCGCTGACGATCCAGGAGAACGCCTCGCCGGACGTGCGCGCCGATCTGGAGGCGGCCTTGGAGCGCCTCGCGCCCGAGGCGCCGGGCCTCTACCAGCACGCCGACGAAGGGCCGGACGACATGCCCGCCCATATCCGCGCCGCGCTGACGGGCGCGAGCCTGTCGATCCCCGTCATCGGCGGGCGCATGGCGCTGGGGACATGGCAGGGGATTTTCCTGTTTGAGCACCGGCGAAGGCCGCACCGGCGCGAGGTCGCGGCGCATGTGATGGGGGAATAGGGCGTCACCAGAGGCGGGCGACGCCGAAGGCGTCGAACAGACGCTCGTTCGAGACGAGGGTCAGGTTTTCCGCCAGCGCCTGAGCAATAAGCATCCGGTCGAAGGGATTGCGGTGCTCGCCAGGGAGCGAGCCCGCGAGTTCGGCGTGGCGGAAAGAGATCGGTAGCTCGCGAAACCGCTCCTTTGCTATGACCTCGCCGATAACTCCATCCAGTCGGCCCGCGAGCGGCAGTTTGCCGATCCTGTGCTTGGCTGCAATTTCCCAGGCGCTTGCGGCGCTGACGTAGACGAGGTTCGAGGGCTCCGCGACGGCTTCGTGCGCACTTTTCGACAGCGACTTGTTGTCGGAGAGCCACCAGATCAGCGCGTGGGTGTCGAGCAGAAGCCGCACTCGCTATTCCCAGGCTTCCAGCTCCTCCTCGGGCAGAGGCTCGAAGAATTCGGGGCCGATATCGATCTGGCCTTTCATGGCGCCCGGCTTGCGCTTCGTCTCGTCCGCCGCGTAGCGCGTCAGCCTCGCGATGGGCGTCTTGCCCCGCGCCAGAACGATCTCCTCCCTCGCCTCGACCTCCGCCAGGAGCTGGGAGAGATGCGTCTTGGCTGCGTGAATGGTGACGATTTTCATGCGCTAGAGTTAGCTAACCAAGGTTAGCTAGTCAAGGTGAGACGAGGGGCGCCGATGGCGAGCGGGTTGAAGCAGCGCCAAAAGCTCCGTCGCGGCGCGGGTCTAGGCGCGGGCGCGTAGGTTCGGGGGAGGGGGGTGAGGAATTCGTGGAGGTATTATCAAGCACGGGGGCCTGATGTCGCGACGATCGCGAGGCGTGAGCAACGGTGATGGGTGCGAGCTTGTTCATGCTGAAGCCTCCCCAAAGACAGCGTTAAGCGACATAAATCTGGAGGTCCCAACATAGGAGAAGATCGACAATGCATGCAACTGACCGGCGAGAAAATTGATCGCACGGGACAGTCGTTTAGGTTTAGATAGTTCGTAAGCCTTAAGTATAGAATTCATATGATCTTCAACGGAGTGGATAAAGGCAGCAAAGCGCTCGTCGATTTGCGGTGGATCAAGCATATGCCCGAAGTTCATTTCGGATCGCGTTTCTCACGAATCCCCCCCATTTGGGCGGACTCATATTTGCCTGAATTGAGGCGCCGAGGCGGGGCTGATTTTCGAATCAGCCAGCTTCGAGGCCGAGATGCGAGCGCTAAGGGATCGATCTGAATTCGTTCATGAATTTTTGAATCGAGTATTTTCCGACGACCTGCACGCCAAACGGGTTCTCTCTCTGGCCAATGGCGCGCTCGGGGTCATGACGTCTGCGGCGCTGGCGGTTTCGCTGGTCGGCCAGGCGCTGGCGCAGGCGCGGGGAATTTTGCCGAAGTCCGGGATCAAGCAGGTCGACCGGTTGCTCAGCAACGCGGGCGTCGTCCCCTGGGACCTGTTCGCCGCGTGGGTGCGCGAGGTTGTGGGCGAACGACGCGAGATCGTCGTGGCGATGGATTGGACAGACTTCGTCCCTCGACAGGCTCGGGATGAGGGCCGACAATCAAACTACGCTCGCCCTGCATCTGGTCACCAATCACGGAAGAGCCACGCCGCTCATCTGGCTCACCGTCGACAAGGACGAATTGAAGAACCAGCGCAACGACTTCGAGGACGCCTGCCTGGCCCGTCTGAAAGAACTGCTCCCCGAGGGCGTGGCCGTCACGATCCTGGCCGACCGAGGCTTTGGCGACGTCAAGCTGTTCAAGTTTCTGGAAGGATTGGGCTTTCACTACGTCATCCGCTTTCGGGGCAACATCCACGTCAGCGCCGCCGACGGCGAAATGCGGCTGGCCGCCGATTGGGTCGGCCAGGGTGGGCGGGCGCGCAAACTGCGCGATGCTGAGATCACCGCCGCCCGCCAGAAGGTTGGCGCTGTGGTGTGCGTGAAGGCGCGGGGCATGAAGGAGGCCTGGCATCTGGCCGCCAGCGACGGTGCGCTCTCTGCTGCTGAGATCGTCGCGCTCTACGCCAAGCGCTGGACCATCGAACCGAGCTTTCGCGACACAAAGGATCTGCGCTTCGGCATGGGCATGAACGAAATCAGGATCGGCGATCCTCAGCGCCGCGACCGCCTGCTCCTGCTGAACGCCTTCGCCATCCTTCTGCTGACCATCTTGGGCGCGGCCGGCGAAAGCCTCGGCATGGACCGCCAACTGCGAACCAGCACCGCCAAGCGCCGCGTCCATTCCCTGTTCCGACAGGGTTGCCTGCTATACGAACTCATCCCCAATATGCCGGAACAAAGATTGCGGCCGCTGATCGATAAATTCGTTGAATTGCTCAACCAAAACAGCATCTTCACCCAAACCTTCGGCCTCGTCTAAATTGAGGGGATCGTTGAGATCGCGTTTAGCTTTTCGAAGCTTTCAAGAATTTCATGAAATCCGAGTTTTGGCAGCATTGCCATCAGAAGCCGTATTCTCTGGAAGCAGTCGAGCTGCGCGGCTGTTCAATGCGCGCGGGTTTGGGAGCAGTCCATCGATCGTCGAATTTATCTACTCCTCGATTAAAAGATGTCCCTTAAGTACTATTAGAGTGAGGTCGTCCGTCTGCGGCATCTTCTCGGCGAATTTTTTTTCAAATTCTTCGCCCTTCGCCTTCAGCTCTTCTTGCCAACTCACAATACCCTCCAAACACATCTGATAAAATTTATTATCCAACGTGGCCGTCGGCCCCAGTGTACCATCAGCTTCTGTCGTCAAAGGACGTTCCCGCCGCGGCGTCCCGTTGAGGGGCAATCATCGCCCTCGCGCTTGCCAAAATAAATACCGCCCCACGTCCTCAGAGCCTCATCCTTTGCATATGCGCGGAGGCAGGGCCGAGCCGGTTCACTTCTCGTCTCGAACGACAAAACCGCCGTGCTCGGCTAGCGCGGCAGCGTCGCGCGCGCGGTGCAAAACGCGAACAATCACAAGCTCGTCTTCGTCTTGCACGTAGTAAATGGCATAGTTACCGTAAACGCGACGCGCAGGCCGGGCGCAAATTGCTCGCGCGCCGATGCGGCCAAAGGGAAATGCAGGAGCGGCTCGCAAACGCCTTTGATCTTGTCGACGAGGCGTTTCGCCGTCCCTTCGGACGCTTCGACGGCGACGTAATACCAAATCTCGGCGAGGTCGGCTTCGGCCGCGTCGGTCAGGCGGAGGGTGAGCGGTCGGCCAATAATTTCCTCCCCCTGGCAATGATCCTTTCGGCGTCGAAGTCTTTGACGCGACCCGCAGCGACATCGGCCAGGCCTCTGTCGATGTCGGTCTTGAGCGCGGCCAGTTCCTCGATCTGCAGAGCGCGTTTCACTTTCCAATCCCTGAGTGCGGCGCGGACCACCTCGCTGCTCGAAGCGTAGTCGCCGGTTTCGACGGCCTCCTTTATGACGGCGGCCAACTCGGGGGGCATGGTGATGGTCAGGCGTTCGATCTCTGGCACGGGCGGAATCCTCTCGAAAGCATATGCATACGTTATCATACTTTGTATGCGAATGCCAGAGGCGCTTTGGCCGCCTCGTGTCTCGAAAAGAATGGGAGCAATCTCGCATGAGGCCAGCGCCTAAGCCGCTGAACCGATTATTTCGCGGACTGTCCGCTCACATCCCCTCCACCGCCTCGATCAGCAGCCGCACATCCTCCTCGCGCGACAGCCTGTGGTCGCCGTCGCGGACCAGCGTCAGCGTCACCGGGTCCATCGGCATGTGCTCGACCAGCGTCATCGCGTGTTGATAGGGCACGTCCGCGTCCCTCATGCCTTGCAGGATGTGCACCGGCGCATGGAGCGCATCGTCGCCGCCCAGCAGCAGACGCTGGCGCCCGTCCTCGATCAGCGCGCGGGTGTAGACATAGGGATCCGGCGAATAGGCCGAGGGGCGCTCGTAGCGGCCGTCGCGCAGGATCGCCGGCGCGCCTCCTCGGGCAGCGCGGCCACATCAGCGCCTCGGTGAAATCGACCGCCGGCGCGATCAGCGCCATGCCCGCCAGCCGCTCGGCCTCGCCCGCCGCCGCCAGCGCCCGCGCCGCCAGCAGCGCGATCCAGCCGCCCATCGAGGAGCCGACGAAAACGTACGGCCCCTCGCAGGCCGCGCGGATGACGGCGAGGCTCTCCTCCAGCCAGCGGCCGATCGTGCCGTCCTCGAACTCGCCGCCGGAGACGCCGTGGCCGGAATAGTCGAAGCGCAGCAGGGCCGCCCCGCGCGCGCGCAGAAGGCGTCGAGGGCCAGCGCCTTGGTCGACCCCATGTCCGACTTGAAGCCGCCGAGCCAGACGACGCCGGGCGGCTTCACCGCGCGCGGCGCGGGGGCGAAAACGGTAAGCGATCCGGCGCATCTTCGCGCGCCGATGCCCACGTCGAGAAATTGCGGTTTCTCGCGGAACTGCACGCTTTCATCGACTCCGATGAGTTGCGTGCGCCGAGCCTGCTCCGTCACAGGCCTGGCGCGCCCCGCGCCATGTCCGCCCGCAAGCGTCGCCGGCGCGAGCGCATGATCGTCGCGACCCGCGCCTTCGGCAGACGCGGCGCGCGCCTCTGCCGGCCGCACGATCCTGCAAATCCTGCCGCGCATCGACGCCGGCGGCGCGGAACGCACGACGCTCGACGTCGCTGCACGCCGTCGTGCAGGCGGGCGGGCGGGCGCTGGTCGCCTGCGCCGGCGGGCGGACTGATCAGCGAGTTGCAGGCGCCCGGCGGCTCTGGCTCCGTTTCCCGCCGACTTCAAGAACCCGCTGGCAGATGTTGCTCAACGTCGCGCAGCCTCGCGCGGCTCATCATCGCCGAGCGCGTCGACATCGTCCACGCCCGCTCGCGCGCGCCGGCCTGGGTCGCGCTGTGGCCTGCCGCATCGCCGGTCGGCCGCTCGTCACCACTTTCACGGCGCCTATGCCGGGGCTCGGCTCTGAAATTGCGCTACAACTCGGTGATGGCGCGCGGCGACGCGGTGATCGCCAATTCGCATTTCACGGCCGACGCTGATCGCGCGGCTCTATCCGTTGGCGCGGGACGAAGCTGCGGGTCATCCATCGCGGCGACGGATTTTGCGGCGTTTTCGCCCGAGGCGGTCGATCTCCGCGCGGGTGGCGCGGCTGCGCGACGGCTGGGGCGTCGCGCCGCGACGAGCGCATCGTGCTGGTCGCCGCGCGGCTGACCGGCTGGAAAGGCCACAAGGTGCTGATCGATGCGGCGGACGGCCAAGGAGCAGGGGCTGGAGGGCGTGCGCTACATCCTCGCCGGCGATCGCGCAAGGACGCGCCGGCTATGTTCAAGCGAGACTCGACGCGGCTGATCGACAAGGCGGGGCTCAAGGGCGTCGTCTCGCCGCGTCGGCCATTGCGCCGACATGCCGGCCGCATTTCTGGCCGCCTGCGGTCGTCGCCGTTCCGTCGACCGAGCCGGAGGCGTTCGGCCGCACGGCGGTCGAGGCGCAGGCGATGGGCGCGCCGGTCGTCGTCTCCGACCTCGGCGCGGTGCCCGAGACGGTGCTCGCGCCCCCCGGAATATCCGCCCGAGGCGCGCACCGGCTGGCGCGTCAAGCCGGCGACGCGCAGGCCTTGGCCGACGCGCTCAGCGCCGCGCTGGGCCTCGGCGCCTCGGCCCGCGAGGCGATGGCGCGGCGCGCGCGCGCCCATGTCGAGCAGCAGTTCTCGATGGAGCGGATGACGCCGGGAAACGCTCGACGTCTACGCGACGGTGCTGGGGATATAGCGGCTACATATCCTGATAATTCGGCCCGCCGCCGCCTTCGGGCGGGACCCAGGTGATGTTCTGCGCCGGGTCCTTGATGTCGCAGGTCTTGCAGTGGACGCAGTTCTGCGCGTTGATGACGAAGCGCGGATCGGTCTTCGCCGCCTCGTCGGCATAGACGACCTCGTAGACCCCGGCCGGGCAATAGAGCCGCGCCGGCTCGCCGTAGCGCGGCAGGTTGTCGCGGATCGGGATCGTCGGGTCGGTCAGCTTGAGATGGACCGGCTGGTCCTCCTCGTGATTGGTGTTGGAGACGAACACCGAGGAGGGCGTGTCGAAGGTGATCTTGCCGTCGGGCTTGGGATAGACGATCGGCTTCACCTGATCGAGCGGCTTCAGCGTCGCGCGTCCGTCTTGCCATGCTGCAGCGTGCCGAACAGCGAGAAGCCGAACAGTTCGTTGGTCCACATGTCGAGGCCGCCGAGCGGCGACGCCGAGCGTCAGGCCGAAGCTCGACCACAGCGGCTTGACGTTGCGCACCGGCTTGAGGTCGCGGCCGATCTCGGAGCCGCGCCAGCCGTTCTCGTAGTCGCGTCAGCTCGTCATACGCGCGGCCCGGCCTCGAGCGCCGTCGTGCACGGCTTCGGCGGCGCTGCATTCCCGAGAGCACCGCGTTGTGCGAGCCCTTGATGCGCGCGAAATTGACGAAGCCGGCCGAGCAGCCGATCAGCGCGCCGCCGGGGAACACGAGCTTCGGCACCGATCTGCCAGCCGCCCTCGGTAGATCGCCCGCGCGCCATAGGAGAGCCGCTTCGCCCCCTCGAACATGGCGCGATCATCGGATGCGTCTTGAAGCGCTGGAACTCCTCGAAAGGCGAAAGCGTCGGGTTCTGGTAGTTGAGATGGACGACGAAGCCGACCGCCACCAGGTCCTCGCCGTAAGTGATAGAGGAACGAGCCGCCGCTGGTCCCGCGGCCGAGCGGCCAGCCGAAGCTGTGCTGCACCAGCCCGCTTCTGGAATTTGTCCGGCGCGACCTGCCAGATTTCCTTCAGGCCGATGCCGAATTTCTGCGGATCGCGTCCGGCGTCGAGCGCGAATTTGGCGATGAGCTGCTTGGCGAGCGAGCCGCGCGCGCCCTCGCGCGATCAGCGTATATTTGCCGCGCAGCTCCATGCCGCGGGTGAAACTGTCCTTCGGCTTGCCGTCGCGGCCGACGCCCATGTCGCCGGTCGCGATGCCGAGCACCTCGCCGTTGTCGCCGTAGAGCACTTCGGTCGCGGCGAAGCCGGGATAGATCTCGACGCCGAGCGCCTCCGCCTTGGCCGCCGAGCCAGCGCGTCAGGGCGCCGAGCGAGCCGATGTAATTGCCGTGGTTGTTCATGAGCTTCGGCATCGGCCAGTTCGGCAGCCGGACGCCGCCGCTGCGCCGAGCAGATAGAAGCGGTCCTCGGTGACCTCCGTCGTCAGCGGCTGCTCGGGGTCTTCGCGCCAGTCCGGCAGCAGGCGATCGAGGCCGATGGGGTCGATGACCGCGCCGGAAAGGATATGCGCGCCGACGACGGAGCCCTTCTCGACGACCACGACGCTGCGCTCGGGATCGAGCTGCTTGAGGCGAATTGCCGCCGCGAGCCCGGCAGGGCCGGCGCCGACGATGACGACGTCATATTCCATCGCCTCGCGCGCGGGCAGTTCTGTCTCGCCGGCCATGGACGCAAGCTCCCTCTTTGCGCTCCGGCGATATCAGAGTTGAGCCGCCGCGCAAGCGCGACGGCCGTTAGTTCATATATGAACTGTCTGTCAAGCCGCTTGAGCCGCCCCGTTGCGGACCGGGGCTTTGCGAGGCGCGGGCTGCTTCGAGTTCACTAGGTCGAGCGCCGTCAGTCCCACGATCAGCCCGATGGCGAGAAAGGCCGCCAGCACCGCCAGCGAGATGACGAGCGGATAGCCGAACTGGAATATCGCCGCGACCAGCGCGACCGCGCCGATGGCGACGAAGTGGAATCGGCCGTCCGCGACGCCGAAAAAGCCGGCGTTCGAGGGCGAAGCTGTGTCGGTCATGCAAGGTCCGGGGTTGGGGAGGGGTGAGACGTCGCGTTGTGCGATAGCCTATCGTCGCTGCGCCGATTTGCTGCAACGCAAAAAGCCTGCGTCTTTGGCCTCAATCCTCCAAAAGGTCGCCCCTGCGCGACCGCGATGGCGAAGGCGTAGATGCGGGCGACGTCCTCCAGCCGGTCGAACCTTCCCGGCGCGCCGGCGTGGCCCGCGCCCATCGCCGTGCGCAGCAGGATCGGGCCGCCGCCGGTCATCGTCGCGCGCAGCTTGGCGACCCATTTGGCCGGCTCCCAATAGGTCACGCGCGGATCCGCGAGGCCCGCCAGCGCGAGGATCGCCGGATAGGTCTGCGCCTTCACATTGTCATAGGGGCTGTAGCCGGAGATGGCGGCGAAGGCCTCGGGATCGCGGAGCGGATCGCCCCATTCCAGCCATTCCGGCGGCGTCAGCGGCAGGGTCGTCGTCGAGCATGGTGTTGAGCGCGTCGACGAAGGGCACGTCGGCGACGATGCCGGCATAAAGTTCCGGCGCCATGTTGGCGATCGCCCCCATCAGCAGCCCGCCGGCGCTGCCGCCCTGGGCGACGATGCGGCGCGGATCGGCGTAGCCCTTGGCGATCGAGCGCGCGCGTGGCGGCGATGAAGTCGCGAGAACGTGTTGGGCTTCTTCGCGAGCTTGCCGGCCTCGTACCAGCGCCAGCCCTTCTCCGTTCCGCCGCGCACATGGGCGAGGGCGAAGACGAAGCCGCGATCGACGAGCGACAGCCGGTTCGGCTCGAAGCCGGCGTCGAGCGCGTAGCCATAGGCGCCATAGCCATAGATCAGCAGCGGCGCGGTCCCGTCGAGCGGCGGTATCGCGCCGATGCAGGAGCGAGATCGGCACGCTCTCCCCGTCCGCCGCCTCGGCGCCTCGATCGCCTCGACGACATAGGCGCTGGCGTCGAAGCCCGGCGGCGATCGCCTGCTTCTTGACCAGGAAGCGCTGCCGCGCCGCCATGTCGTAATCGTAGGTCTCCTGGCGTGCAGGCCATCGAGGAGTAGCTGAAACGGAAGATCGCCGTGTCGAATTCGAACGTCGTCTCCAGCCTGAGGAAATAGGCCTGCGCCTCGAAGGCGATCTCATGCTCCTCGCCGCTGCGAAATCGCGCACCATAAGGCGCGGCCGATTGTCCTGGCGGGCGAGCACGACGAGGAAATCGCGGAACACCATGACGTTCTCGATCAGCCGCCCCTCGACTGCAGGCAGGAACGGGCGCCAGTTCGCCTGCTCCGGCGCGTCGACCGGCGCGGCGACAATCTCGAAGTCTTTCGCGCGCCGCGTTGCTCTTGATGAAGAACAGGTCGCCGTGGTCGAAGGGCTCGTAGCGCAGATCCGAGCCGCGCGCGAGGCGATGAGCCGCGGCGGCGCAAGCGGCGCGTCGAGATCGACGACATGGAACTCCTGCGGCTCGTGGCCGTGGACGTGGATGAAGGCGCGCCGGGCGAGCCGCGTCGCGGCAGGCTGAGGAACCATGCCGGGTCCGGCTCCTCGAATATGAGCGCGTCGGCCTCGCGCGGCGTCCCGAGCCGGTGCAGCAGGATGCGGAACGGCCGGTGGTCCTGGTCCTGCAGCATGTAGAGCAGGGCGCGGCCGTCGCGGGTCCACAGGAAATCGCCGGTGGTGTTGGCGATGACGTCGGGCAGGTCGGCGCCCGCCGCGATGTCGCGGACGCGAATCTCGTACATTTCCGAGCCGGACGCGTCGGCGCTCCAGGCGAAAAGCGCGTGGTCGGGGGCATGGCGCGCGTGGCCGAGCTGGAAGAAACCGCCTCGCCCCCGCGCGCGTCGCCGTCGAGCAGCACCGTCTCGCGCCCGCCGCCGCGCGGGCGGCGGCAATGGATGCGGTGCTGGCCGCCGTGACGGAAGCGCGTGTAATAGCTCCACGGCCCATGCGGGGCGGCAGGGCTCGCTGTCGTCCTCCTTCATCCGCGCGCGCATCTCGCGCACGAGCTGCTTGCGCAGGCCCGCCAGCGGCGCGAGCATGGCGTCGCAATAGGCGTTCTCGGCTTCGAGCCAGACGCGGATGTCGGGCGGAAGCGCTGCGGGATCGCGCAGCACCTCGCGCCAGTTTTCGGCGCGCAGCCAGGCGTAATCGTCGCTCCAGGTCCGCCCTTGCGCCGAGACCTCGTGCGGCCGCTTCGGCGCCTTCGGCGCAGACGGGGCGCTCATGTCTCCATCCGCACGCCGAGCCGGCCGGCGAGATCCTGCATGAACTGCCAGGCCGTGCGCCCCGAGCGCGAGCCGCGCGTCGTCGCCCATTCGAGCGCGTCGCGCTCGATCTCCTCCGCGCGGCGCGTCGAGGCCGAAATGGTCGGCAGTAGCCGCGCACCATTGTCGAGATATTCGTCCTGGCTGCACTTGTGGAAACCGAGCCAGAGGCCGAAGCGGTCGGAGAGCGAGACCTTCTCCTCGACCGCCTCGCCGGGATTGATCGCGCGTCGAGCGCTCGTTCTCCATCATGTCGCGCGGCAGCAGATGGCGGCGATTCGAGGTGGCGTAGAACAGCACGTTCGCCGGCCGCCCCTCGACGCCGCCCTCCAGCGCCGCCTTCAGCGACTTGTACGACGCGTCGCCGCCGTCGAAGGAGAGATCGTCGCAGAACACGATGAAAGCGTGCGGGTCGGCGCGCAGCAGCGCCATCAGCGCCGGCAGGCTCTCGATGTCCTCGCGGTGGATCTCGATCAGTTTCAGCGGCCGCTCGCCCGCCGCGCGCGGCGTTGATCGGCGGCGTGCGCGGCCTTGACCAGCGAGGACTTGCCCATGCCGCGCGCGCCCCACAGCAGCGCGTTATTGGCGGGCAGGCCGCGCGGCGAAGCGCGCGGTGTTCTCCATCGAGCATGTCGCGCACGCGGTCGACGCCCCTGCAGCAGCGCGATATCGACGCGGTTGACCCTGGCACCGGCTGCGGCGTCTCGTCGCTCGGCGCGCCAGACGAAGGCGTCGGCGGCGCGGAAGTCGGGCGCGCGCGGGCGGCTTGGGGGCGAGCCGCTCCAGCGCTTCGGCGATGCGGGAGCATGAACGCGGCAGAAGGGTCGAAGGATCGAAGTCTGGGCCTGGCCGGAGTTCGCGATTGCCGCTTTGCCACGAAAGCGCCAGTCGTCGCGGCGCGAGCCGCGCCCTGTAAAAACGGCCGCGGTCGATGCTATATCTGTATCGCACGTCCCGGGCCTTGAACCCGGCCGCACGGAGATATGCGATTATGGCTTCGCGACTGTCGCGTTGCAAGGTGATGAGTCTGACCGAGGCGGCCGCCTCGCGGGTCAAGGAGATCATGGCCAATGCCGACAAGCCCATGGCCGGGCTCAGGGTCGGCGTCAAGAACGGCGGCTGCGCCGGCATGTCCTACACGATGGAATTCGCCGAACAGCGTGAGCCGCTCGACGAGGTCATCGAGGACAAGGGCGTCAAGGTGCTGATCGACCCCAAGGCGGTGCTGTTCCTGCTCGGCGCCGAGATGGACTTCAAGGTCCGATCGGCTCGGCTCGTCCTTCGTGTTCCGCAACCCCAATGAGACCTCGGCCTGCGGCTGCGGCGAGAGCGTCGCCATCACGCCGGCCGATCCCGCCGGCGCTGAAGCCACGAGCGCGTGACGATGGACGCCGAGGGCCTCAAGGAATTGTTTGAGCCCTTCGGCGCCGTGACGGTTCGCCGCATGTTCGGCGGGCACGGGGTTTATCGCCGACGGCCTGTGCTTCGCGATCGCCATTGGACAGCGAGGTCTATCTCAAGACGCGACGCCGAGAACGAAGCGGCTTTCGCGGCGGCCGGCTCCGCTCCCTTCATCTATATGGCCAGGGGCAAGCCGATGAAGATGGCCTATTGGCGGCTCGTCGCGGACGCCTACGACGACGCCCGACGAGCTGAAGCGCTGGGCGGCGCTGGGGCTTGGCGGCGGCGCGGCGGGCGGCGGCCAGGCCAAAGCGCGAAAGAAGCGCCGCGTCCGCCAAGCGGTCGCCACGCTGAACATGACGACGGCCCGCGATGGACGCGCCCGAGGCGTCGTGCTAGGAGCGCGCGATTTCTTCGTAAACCGCGCCGCGCGCGCGCGCTAGCCGCCGACGCAGCCGGCAAGGATTATGACCCTGATGATGTCCGTGCTGATCGTCATTCACCTCCTGGTGGTGATCGCGCTGGTCGGCCGTGGTTCTGTTGCAGCGCTCGGAAGGCGGGGCGCTTGGGCACGGGCGGCGGCGGCGGCTTCATGACCGGGCGAGGCCAGGCCAACGCGCTGTCGCGCGCGACCGCCATTCTCGGCGCGCTGTTCTTCGCCTCCGCCCTGCTGATGTCGATCATCGCCGGCTGGAGCCGCGCGCCGCGCTCGATCATCGACGACAACGGCCCCGGCGGGCAAGTCTTCCACCGAGAAGCCGCCGGCGGCAGAACCTGCTCGACCAGCTCAAGAGGCGGACAATCCGGCGCCCGGCGGCCCCGGCGCCCAGCGCCCCCGAAGCGAACGCCAGGCGGCGATGTCGCTGCCGCTTCGCCATCGCGGTCTTTTTCACGATCTGGTGGGTCGTGTTGTTCGCGGTGCTGCCGTTCGGCGTGCGTTGCCGCGACCGAGGCGGGCGTGGTCGACCCGCCCAAGGGATCCGACGCCGGCGCGCCGGCGGCGCCCGATCTCGGCATGAAGGCGCTGGCGACGACGATCGTGGCGGCGGTCGTGCTTCGCCGCGCTCTACGCCTTCGTCGCCTACGTGGGCTGAGCGTGCCGTCGTTCCGCAACGCACGCCGGGTCGGCCATTCCGCCGGAACAGATGTTCGATCTGGTCGCCGACAGCGACAAATATCCCGAGTTCGTGCCGCTCTGCGTCGGCATGAAGACGCGGCGCGCGGCACGACGCCGAACGGCGTCGAGGTCATGATGGCCGACATGGCGGTCGGCTACAAGGCGATCCGCGAGAGCTTCACCACCCGCATCACGCTCGACCGCGAGAAGATGAAAATCCTGGTCGAATATGTCGACGGGCCGTTCAGCCATCTCGCAACGTCTGGAAATTCGCTGCCCGAGGCGCGCGCGGCTGCAAGGTCGAGTTCTTCATCGACTACGAATTCCGTCGCGGCTGCTCGGCGCGCTGATGGGCTCGATGTTCGACGCCGTGTTCCGCACCTTCGCCGACGCCTTCGAGGCGCGGGCGAACAAGGTCTACGGCAAGGCCGGACCCCGCGCTGGCTGGGCTAATAGCTGTCGCCGGCGGCGGCGGCGCGCAGTACCAGCCGCAGAGGATCCGGATGATAGACCAGTGCCCGCCGGGCAGATAGCGGTTCAGTATTGCGCGACGTTGGGCTGGCAATTGCCGTCGGCAGTCGGCGATGATAGCCCGGACGCGCAGGCGTCGAGGATATTGCTGCGCCGAGACCGGCGCGCCGCGGCGGCGGGAGGGACGGCGAGCGCCGTCAATGGCAAGCGCGGCGAGCGCCGCCGCCAGACAAGTCAATCGCATTTCATTTGACAACCTCATTCGTCTCGGCCGCGTCCGCGTTCTGACCGCGACTTCTATCGACTTCTACGCATGGCTTCGGGCGGCCGGTTGCGCGATTCGACCGTTTCAGATCGAGTCCTGGACTTCGAGCGGCGCGCGCCGTTCAGCGCGCGCGCCGCGGCCTTCAGCAGCGCCAGCGCCTGTCGACCGCGGCAGGCGCACCGCGCCGCGCCCGAGATCGCCGAAGCGCCGCTCGCGCCGCGACCGCCGTCGCCGGGGCGCGCAGCAGGCGAAATGCACCAGTCCGACCGGCTTGGCCTCGCTGCCGCCGCTCGGGCCCGGCGACGCCGGTGACGCTGACGGCGATTTGCGCGCGCGAACGGCGCGAGCGCGCCTTGCGCCATCGCCCGCGCCGTCGCTTCGCTGACGGCGCCGTGCGCCGCCAGCGTCTCCGCGGCGACGCCGAGCAGTTCGTGCTTGGCCTCGTTGGAATAGGTGACGAAGCCGCGCTCGACGACGTCCGACGAGCCGGGAATCTCGGTGAGCAGGCCCGCGACGAGGCCGCCGGTGCAGGATTCGGCGGTCGCGAGTCTTCAAGCCGCGCGCGCGGCAGAGCGCGAGCAGCGCGCGGCGGCGTCGAGCTTGAGGGCGTCCGGACGAACGCGCGTTCACCACCATCTCCGCCACTTGAACCAGAGCAAGCGGCAGCAGGCGCTCAGCGCGATCAGCGTCAGGCCGTAGGGATAGCCCCAGGGCCAGTCGTATTCGGGCATGTTTTTGAAATTCATGCCGTACATGCTGGCGATCAGCGTCGGCGGAATGCCGACCACCGAGACGATGGTCAGCACCTTGAAGATGTCGTTCTGTTCGACGCCGATCAGTCCGAGGCTCGCATCGAGCAGGAACTGCAATCTTGTCCGACAGCCGGCTCTCGTGTCGAGCTCAGCGACTCCACGTCGCGGTCGATGCGCTTGAGCCGCGCTCGCGTCTCCGGCGTCAGCGCGCGCGCCGCCTCGCGACACGAGGAACGGCGACGGCGCGCGACAGCGTCAGCAGCGTCTCCTCGATCAGCGAGTTGAACTCGCGCAGGCGGCCGATCTCGGGGATCAGTCGCCTGCAGCAGCGCCGCCGTGACAGGCCCTTGGCGTCTCGCGCGAGGCGATCGGCGAAAATCTGCGCGCGAGCGCTGGTCGAGCGCGCGCCGTCACGCAGCTCCAGTTCGTCGGCGAGGTGGTCGACGATCGCCTCCAGCAGCGCGATCAGTCGCGCCGAACGGCGCTCGGAGCGCGCGATCGACGCCGAGCGCCTCCAGATGAGCGGGCGCGCAGGGCTTCAGCTCCTCGTAGCGCACCGTCAGCAGCGCGCTTCGGCGTGACGATGAGGGCGAGCGGATGGGCGGCGACCGACGCCGTCGCCGTCGTGGCCGCGGCAGGGGAATCGTGACGCAGACGGCGTCGTTGCAGCGCGATAGAGCCGGCTCGAACGTCTCGATCTCCGACATCTTGGCGCAGGCTCGGCGGCTCGACGCCGAGCGCGCGCATCGAGGAATGCGTTCTCCTCCGGCGTCGGCGAGATGCGCGTCGATCCAGGCTCGTCGCCTCCGGCAATGCGGAAGCGCCTCGGCCAGGGCTGATAGGACTGGCGTTGGCGAAGTCGTGGATGGCGCAGCACGGCTGAAAAGCCCTCAGCGAGTCCCTCGGCGAAGCAAATGGCGATGCCGCGTACCCGGCGGCGCCTAGCGCTTTCCCCGCCCGCCGCTTTTCCGCTAGTCAGCGCGATCAGAAAAATCCTCGCGAAAGAGATCTGTCGTGATCCCATGCATCGCTACCGCTCGCACACCTGCGGCGCCCTGGCGCTCGCCGAGGCCGGCCAGGACGGCGCGGCTTTCCGGCTGGTGCCATCGCATCCGCGACCACGGCGGCGTGCTGTTCATCGATCTGCGCGACCATTACGGCCTGACGCAATGCGTGGTCGATCCCGGATTCGCCCGCCTTCACAGCAGCCGAGAAGCTGCGCTCCGAATTCGTGGTGCGCATCGACGGCCTGGTGCGCAAGCGCCCCGCCGGCACCGAAAACGCCGAGATGCCGACCGGCCTGATCGAGCTCTATGTCGCGCGAGATCGAAGTGCTCGGCCCGGCCGGCGAACTGCCGCTGCCCGGTGTTCGGCGATCAGCCCTATCCCGAGGACACGCGGCTCAACTATCGCTTCCTCGACCTGCGCCGCGAAAAGCTGCATCAGCAACATCATGCTGCGCGGCGCAGGTCGTCGACTCGCTGCGCGCGCGCATGAAGGGGCAGGGCTTCTTCGAATTCCAGACGCCGATCCTGACCGCCTCCAGCCCGGAGGGCGCGCGCGACTTCCTGGTGCCCTCGCGCATCCATCCCGGCAAGTTCTACGCGCTGCCGCAGGCGCCGCAGCAATACAAGCAATTGCTGATGATGGCGGGCTTCGACCGCTATTTCCAGATCGCGCCCTGCTTCCGCGACGAGGACCCGCGCGCCGACCGCCTGCCGGGCGAGTTCTACCAGCTCGACGTCGAGATGAGCTTCGTCGAGCAGGACGACGTGTTCGCGGCGATGGAGCCGGTGATCCGCGGCGTGTTCGAGGAATTCGCCGGCGGCAAGCCGGTGACGCCCTCGCCCTGGCCGCGCATCCCTTATGCCGAGGCGATGCGCAAATACGGCTCCGACAAGCCGGACCTGCGCAACCCGATCGTCATGCAGGATGTGTCCGAGCATTTCCGCGGGCTCGAACTTCAAGGTGTTCGCGCGGCTGCTGGAGCGCCGAAGATCGGGTGCTGGGCGATCCCCGCGCCGGGCGGCGGCCAGCGCACCTTCGCCGACCGCATGAACGCCTGGGCGCAGGGCGAGGGCCAGCCGGGGCTGGGCTATATCCTGTTCTTCGACCGCGCCACCGACGAGACGACGAAAGCCGCCGATCGCGACGCGCGACGGGCGTTGGCGGGCGCGGGCCGATCGCCAACAATATCGGCGCCGAGCGGGCCGAGGCGATCCGCGCCCAACTCGGGCTCAAGGCCGGGCGACGCCGCCTTCTTCGTCGCCGGCGACCCCGACAAGTTCGCCAAATTCGCCGGCGCTCGCGCGCACGAAGGTCGGCCAGGACCTGAAGCTCATCGACGAGAACCGCTTCGAATTCGCCTGGATCGTCGATTTCCCGATGTTCGAATGGAACGAGGACGAGAAGAAGATCGACTTCTCGCACAATCCGTTCTCGATGCCGCAGGGCGGCCTGGCGGCGCTGACCGTCGCAGGACCCGCTGACCATCAAGGCCTACCAGTACGACATCGCCTGCAACGGCTACGAACTCGCCTCGGGCGGCATCCGCAACCACCGGCCGGAGGCGATGGTGCAAGGCGTTCGAGATCGCCGGCTACGGCGAGGAGACGGTGATCGAGCGTTTCGGCGGCATGTATCGCGCCTTCCACTACGGCGCGCCGCCGCATGGCGGCATGGCGGCGGGCGTCGACCGCATCGTCATGCTGCTGGCCGGCGAGCAGAACCTGCGCGAGGTCGCGCTGTTCCCGATGAACCAGCGCGCCGAGGATCTGCTGATGGGCGCGCCGTGCGCCGGCGACGCCGAAGCAATTGCGCGAACTGCACATCCGGGTGAACCTGCCGGAGAAGTGAGGGCGGCCCAGCCAATTCCCTCTCCCCGTTCTTCACGGGGAGAGGGTTAGGGGTGAGGGGCGCTGCCGATTCGCCAATTCGCTTGCCCGGCGCCGCCCCTCACCCCCGCCCTCTCCCCGCAAGCGGGGCGAGGGGAGGCCATGGCGGCAGCGCTTCACAATCTCCCAGCCTCGCTTACATCTTGATCTGCAACTTCACATCCCTCGGGCCGCCCCTCGGCGGCGCGCTCGAAGGCGGCGATGCTTTCTTCGAACGGGAACGTCTCGCTGATCAGCGGCTTGAGATCGACCTTGCCGGAGGCGATCATCGCCAGCGCGCGGTCGAACACATTGGCGTAGCGGAATACCGTCTCGATGCGGATTTCCTTGTGCGGCGAAGGAGGAGATGTCGAGCTTCACCGGCTCGACCGGCATGCCGATGGCGATGGGCAGCCGCCCGGCCGGATCAGAGCTCTCGACCCCCCTTCATAGGCGCGCGGCGAGCCGCTCGCCTCGAACACGATGTCGGCGCCCCAGCCGTCCGGTCGCCGCGCTCACGACGTCGGCGAGGTCTTCTCGCGCTTGACGTTGACGGTGGAGACGCCGGGATAACGCCCGGCGATGGTCGAGCTTCTCGTCGACGATATCGGATGACGATGACGCGCGAGCAGCCGCCCGCCAGCGCCGCCAGCGCCGTCATGATGCCGATCGGGCCCGCGCCGGTGACGACCGCCGTACGTCGCCCGGCTTGATGCCGGCCTTCACCGAGGCCCGGATCCCCACCGCGAAGGGCTCGACCATCGCGGCCTCGGCGAAGCTCACATTGTCCGGCAGCTTGTAGGTGAAGGCGGCCGGGATGCACGACATAGGGCGTCAACACGCCATGCACCGGCGGCGTCGCCCAGAACACCACCTCGGATCGACATTATAGAGCCCGAGCTTCGACGCGCGCGACGAGAGATCGGGAACTCCCGGCTCCATGCACACGCGGTCGCCGACCTTGAGGCTCTTCACATTCGCGCCGGCCTCGACGACCGACGCCGCCCGCCTTGTGGCCGAGCACCATCGGCGCGTTGACGATGAAGCCGCCGATGCGGCCGTGCGTTAATAATGCACGTCGCTGCCGCAGACGCCGACAGTGTCGATCTTGATCTTCACATCGTCCGGCCCGACCGCCAGGTCGAGGTCGATGTCGCGCAGGCTGAGCTCGCGCACTTTCTCCAGAACGAGGGCTTTGGCCTTCATGGTGTTCGCCTTTTCTTAGGTCACGCCGAGAGGCGTGCAACTCAGTTGATGAGAAAGCCGCCGTCGACCGGCAGATCGACGCCGTTGACCATCGCGGCGTCGTCGGAGAGCAGGTAAGCGATGACGGAGGCGACCTCCGGCGGCTCGACGAAGCGGCCGAGCGGGATGCGCTTCAGCATCGGGTCGGATTTGGCGGGGTCGCTCCACGCCTTCACCGCCATCGGCGTCAGCGTGATGACGGGATGCACGCCATTGACGCGGATGCCCTTGCGGCCAAGCTCGTTGGCCATCACCCGCGTCAGCCCGTCGAGCGCCGCCCTTGGAGGCGCAATAGGCGGCGTGGTCGGCAAAGCCCAGGAACGAGGCGATACTCGACACATTGACGATCGCGCCCTTCTGGCCTCGGGCGATCAGGTCGCGCGCATATTCTTGGCTGACGATGAGCGGCGCGCGGGCGTTGACCGCCATCACGTGGTCGAAAGTCTCGGCCGTGGTGTCGAGCACCAATTCCAGCGCCGCGATCCCGGCGTTGTTGACGAGATAGATCGAAGGGCAGGGCCGCGCGCGCCGCCGCCCGCGTCGCCTGCGCGTCGGCGAGATCGACCGCGATCGTCCGGCAGCCGAACTCGGCCTCGATCTCGGCGAGATCGGCGGCGGTGCGCGACAGCGCGATGACGCGCATCCCCGCGCTTGATGAGTTCGGCGACGGTGGCGCGGCCGATGCCCTTGCCGGCGCCGGTGACGAGTACGGTCTTGCCTTCGAGGCTCATCGCGGCCCTCCTAGAGCGCCCGGCCGTCGGGCGCGAACAGATAGGCGCCGGCGGGGTCGAAGCCGGCGGAGAACGCCTCGCCCTTCTTCAACATGCGTCGGCCGGGCGTTTGCAGCGTCATCGCTTCGCCATTGGCGGTCTGGCCGTGGATCAGCGTCGCGCCGCCGAGGTTCTCGCAGAGATCGGCGGTCAGGCGGATGCGGCAGGGGCCGTCCTCAAAGTGCAGTTGCTCCGGCCGCAGGCCCAGCAGCAGCTCGCCGCCCGCCGTGGCTGCGCCGTTCGGCGCGCGCACGGGCGCGGGAAAGCTCGGATGCGACAGGGTGAGCGAAGCGCCGTCGGCGCGCGCCGGCCTTCGCTCGAGGAAGTTCATGCGCGGCGAGCCGATGAAGCCGGCGACGAACAGGTTGTCCGGGTCCTCGTAGAGCTGCTGCGGCGTGCCGACCTGCTCGATCGTGCCGGCGCGCAGCACGACGATCTGGTCGGCGAGCGTCATCGCCTCGATCTGATCGTGGGTGACGTAGATCATGGTCGCGCCGAGGTCGTGGTGCAGCTTGGCGATCTCGACGCGCATCTGCGACGCGCAGTTCCGCGTCGAGGTTGGACAGCGGCTCGTCGAACAGGAAGACCTCGGGGTCGCGCACGATGGCGCGGCCGATGGCGACGCGCTGGCGCTGGCCGCCGGAAAGCTCGCGCGGGCTTGCGGTGCAGCAAGCGCCTCCATCTGCAGGATGCGCGCCGCCTCGGCGACCCGTTCGGCGATCTCGGCTTTGGCCGACCTGCGCCATGCTTGCAGCGCGAAGCCGATGTTCTCGTCGCACGCGTCATGTGCGGATAGAGCGCGTAGGTCTGGAACACCATCGCGACGCCGCGCTCGGCCGGCGTCGACCTCGTTCACGTTGCGCCCGTCGATCTCGATGTCGCCGCCGGTCAGCTCCTCGAGCCCGGCGATCATGCGCAGCAGCGTCGACTTGCCGCAGCCCGACGGACCGACGAAGACGACGAACTCGCCCTTCTCCGCCTCGATGTGACGCCCTTGATGACTCGACCGAACCGAAGCGCTTCTCGACGCCCTGCAGAAGCGCAGATAGCTCACTTGGTCGCTCCCATCGTCAGCCCGCGCACCATGTGCCGGCGGACGAGCAACGCGAAGACGGTGACGGGTAGCACGATCACCGTCCCGTCGCCATGATCTTGCCCCAGGGCATTTCGTAGCCGGACATGAACGAGGTCGCGACCACCGGCGCCGTCTTGACGTCCTGGCCGCGATCAGCACCAGCGCATAGAGCAACTCGTTCCACGAGAAGATGAAGCCGAAGATCGCCGACACCGCGACGCCCGGCACGCCGAGCGGCACATAGATGCGCCAGAAAATGTCGAACTGGCTCGCCCCTTCCAGGCGCGCCGCCTCCTCCAGCTCGCTCGGGATCGAGCGGAAATAGTCGGTGATGATCCACACGACGATCGGCAGGATGAACGTGAGATAGATGAGGATCAGCACCGAGATGCGTGTTGAGGATCCCGATTGCGGGCGATGCATGTAGATCGGCAGCGCGAGCACGATCGGGCTGATCAAGCGGTTCGAGATGAACCAGAACCAGAGGTCCGCCTTTCCGCGGAACTCGTAGCGCGCCAGCGCGTAGGCGGCGGGCGCGGCGAGAAGCACCGAAAGCCCGGTCGAGCAGACGGCGACGATCAGCGAACTGATGACGGCGCGCGTCACCTTCTTGTCGGCGAACACCTGCGCGTAATTGCCCAGGTCGGATGGAAGAGCCAGATCGGCGGCGAGGCGAGGAGGTCCGTCTGCGTCTTGAACGACGACGAGACCATCCAATAGAACGGAAACACCGCGAACAGGAACACGGCGAGCAGGCCGACCGCGTGCAGCAGGCGAGCCGAAGCCAGCGGGCCATCAGTCGATCTCCCGATAGAAGAAGCGGATGTAGAGCCGCGCCAGCACGATCGTCAGCACCAGCAGCAGCAGCGCCTGCGCCGAGGCGACGCCCATGTCGAAGACGCGGAAGCCGACGCGCTGGATGTAGATCGAGATCAGCTCCGTCGCCGCGCCGGGCCCGCCGCGCGTCATGGTGAAGATCGAGTCGAACAGCTTCAGCACGTCGGCCGAGCGCAGGATCAGCATGGCGGTCAGGCTGGGCCAGAGATAGGGAAGCTGCACATGGGTCAGCAGCGCCCATCGGCTGGTCGTCTCCAGCTTCGCCGCCTCCTCGATCTCGACCGGCACCATCGACAGCCCGGAGAGGAAGATCAGCGCGCAGAACGGCGTCCATTGCCAGATGTCCATCGTCGCGATGGCGACGAAGGCGCCGCTGGGGCTTCCGAGCCAGTCGACCGGCCCGATCCCCGAATGCGCCGAGCGCGGCGTTGGCGACGCCGAAATCGCGGTTGAAGATCAGCCGTCCGAGCAGCCCGACCACCGCGTAGGTCGTCGCCAGCGGGATCACCAGCGAGACGCGGGCGATGGCGCGCATCACGCCGAGCCCGGTCTGGTGCAGCAGCAGCGCGAAGACGAGGCCGAGCCCGACCTCGAACGGCATCACGCAGAGAAAGAAGAACCCTGTGCGGCCGAGCGTCTGCCAGAACGTCGGGTCGGTGAGGACGGTGACGTAATTGTCGAAGCCGACGAAGGGAAAGCCGTCGCGCACCGCGTGCGAGATTATATTGCCTAAACGAGGTGACGAGCGCGAACAGCGTCGGATAGACGCCGATCAGCGCCAGCGCGAGCACGGCCGGCGCCAGAAACCAGAACGGCGTCCAGCGCCCATAAGCGAGCCGGGAGGAAGACCTGTTCATCGCGAGTCCCAGAAAGGGCGGCCCGGGCTTTTGCGCCCGGACCGTCCGAGGCTTTTACTGCAACAGCGGCTTCTTGCCGTCGTAATAGCCTTCTTTCTTCAGGATCGTCTCCATGCGGGTCCCGATCTCCTTCGAGCCGTCGGCGACGCTGACCTGGCCGAGCATCATCTTGGTGCCGAACTCGGCGATGATCTCGGAGATCGCGGGCCACGCCGGGAAGCGCGGGCGGAACTCCGGCACGCCCTTCTGCCAGGATTCCACCATCGGCTCGACGAAGGAATATTTGGCCTTGATCGCCGGGTCCTCATAGATCGCGGTGCGTCCGGAGACGCCGCCGGCCTCGACATAGGCCTTGGCGATGGCGTCGGAAGTCGCCCACTGGATGAAGATCCAGGCCGCCTTCTGCACCTTCTCAGGGGCCTGCGAGGCGACAGCGAGCGAGAAGCCGCCGAGGGCCGGCAGACGGCCGGCAGGGCCCGCCGGCTCAGGCGCGACGCCGAGGCAATCGCCGATCTTGGAGGTCTTCGGGTCGGTCAGCGTCGGATAGAAGGCCGACCATTCCGTGATCATCGCCACCTGTCCCTGGGCGAGCGCCGTTGACCGCCTCCGCGTGATCCCAGGAGACGATGCCCGGCGGCATGTACTTCATGAGATCCTGGCGGAAGTTGAGGCCGTACTGGCTGTCCTTGCTCATCAGGTTGGAGTGGAAGGTCTTGTCGAGCAGCGAACCGCCGAACGGCCACAACATGCGCATGAAGCTGTCGGCCGATTGCGTCTCGCCGCGCAGGGATTGCAGGGCGTAGGCGTATTTGTTCTTGGCCTTGTCGGTGAGCTTCGGCCCGTAGACGTCCTTCAGGTCGGCCCAGGTCGCGGGCGGCTTGTCGAAGCCCGCGTCCTTCAGCATGCACTTATTGTAGAACAGCAGGCCCGAATAATTGTCGAAGGGCAGGCCGTAGACCTTTCCGCCCCAGGTGCCGAAGGCGTTGAGCAGCAGCGGGAAGAAACCCTTCAGGTTGAGGTTCGGGTCGGTGATCGACGCATCGCTCGTGAACTTGCTGATCGGCTGAATCCAGCCGTTCTCCGCATATTCGCCGAGCCACACCAGATCGACCAGCGCGATCGAGAGATCGCCCTGGCTGCTGAAGTTGAGCACTTCCTTCTGGCGCGTGTTCTCGTAGGGGACGACCTCGAAATTGACCTTTATGCCGGTCGCCTTCTCGAACTCCGGCAGCAGCTTCTCGATGGCGCGGTATCCCGGCCGGTCGAGAAAGATGACATTGAGTTGCGTGCCCTTGTAGGGCGCGGCGGCTTTGGCGATGTCCCAGGTTTCGGCGTGCGCGGCCGGCGCGGCGAGGGCGGCGGTCGCCACCAGTATCGCGGCGGCGCTTACACTGCGTAAGAACGACAGCATGATTTCCTCCTCAGGAACTTGTCGCCGGGCGCCTTTCCCGGCTTTGGGCGACGGCGCGAACGGCGTCGTCGTCGTGTGGCATCCTATTGCACGGGCGCCGACATGCTAGCTTTCGGGATGCATGAAACCGATACTTTTTTGCATTGTGCGGTGCAAAAACGCTGTCATCATAGCACAAGACTATCAGCCCGCTGCGTCACACGCTGCTTCGCCAGCCGTCGATAGAGCGTCGGCGACATGCCGCGCGCCCTGAGGAAAGCGCGGTTGAAATTGGAGACATTGGCGTAGCCGACCTCGAAGCAGATGTCGGTGACGGGCATGTCGGTGTCGGCGAGCAGCTTGCAAACCTGGCTGAGGCGCAGCGTCGTCAGATAATCGGTGAAGCTCTTGCCGCTGCTTTTCTGGAAGCGTCGCGAGAACGTCCAGGCGTTCATGCCGAAACGTTCGGCGAGGTCGGGCAGGGGGATGTCTTCGGAAAAATGCTCGACGAGATAGGCGATGACCGGCTGAATCCAGCGATGATCCGAGCCGTCGGCCCGCGCGGCGAAGGCGGCCGAGGACAGCACACGATATTCGCCCTTCGACAGAAAGGCGAGCAGGTCGAGAAAGGCGGCGAGCCGGTCGAGCCCGGTCATGTCGCCCATCGCCTCCAGCATCGCCGCGCCCTTGCGGCGCGTCTCGCCCTCGAAGGCGAGGCCGCGCAGCGCCAGATCGAGAAACGCGCCGACCTCGGCGAGCTCCGGCAGGAAGGCGGCGGCGCTACGCACGCGCGCGGGGTCGAATTGCAGCACGATGTCGCGCCCGGGCACGACCTCGCCGGGCGCGGTGGACGACACCCAGTCATGCGGCAGGTAGCTGCCGACGATCGCCAGATGCGCCGGGCTCGAAACGTTCGATATGGTCGCCGACCAGCGCGACGCCGTCGCATTTGCGCACGAGATCGATCTCGTATTCGGGATGCACGTTCCAGACGTTGCGCTCCCAGGGGTAATTGTCGATCCGCCAGAGGAAGGTCTCGCGCGCGTCGGTGACGATATGTTCGACGACCGGCGCCTTGCCCAGAGCCTGTTCCTTGAGCGTCACCCGCGCGTCCTCCCTCGCGGGGCCAAGCATGAGGCAACCTGCGACGCAAATCCAGACCGACGCCTTGCGGGCAAGGGTGGTAAAGCGAGGAGTTGACCGCACAAAGGAAGCCCCGCCATGCCCCCCGCTTTCGATAGCCTCCCGGACACCTTGCAGCACGTTCGGACCCGGCCGCTATTCGTGATGCGTCTCGATGTGCGCAAGCTCCAGATCGTCGGCGCGACGCCGGGCGCTTTCGCCGCGTCGGCGTCGTGCCGGGCGGCGCGTTCGAGGGCGAGCGCCTTTCCGGCGAGGTGCTGGAGGGCGGCGCCGACTGGCAGGACGTGCGCCGCGACGCGCGCCACGACGCTCGACGTCCGGCTGGTGCTGAAGACCCACGACGAGGCCATGATCGGCATGACCTACCGCGGCCTGCGTCTCGGCCCGCCCGACGTCATGGCGCGGCTGGAGCAGGGCGAGACCGTCGACCCCGCAAGCTATTACTTCCGCACCACCGCGTTCTTCGAGACGGCGGCGCCGTCATATGCGTGGCTGAACACGATCCTCGCCATCGGAATCGGCCATCGCTTCGCCGACGGCCCCGCCTACAGCCTGTTTGAGGTGTTGTGAGGTTCGGCGCTCGTGGGCTGGACCCCGAAAATGAGACACAGGTAAAACGGTGACAGGCGCCTAAGATGGAGCCTGGAGATGAAGAAGGGATTTGGCCGAATTTCGGTTGAGCGGAAATTGATACTGCTCGGGCGAGTTGAGTCAGGCGAACGCGTAGCGGATGTGGCGCGAAGTGGCGGGGTGCTGCGCAAATCGCTTTACGAGTGGCGCGACGCTTACAAGGCTTACGGAGCGGCGGGTTTGAATCGCAAGCGCGGGCCGAACCGGGTTCGCGCGTCGGGCGACCCTGCGGCGGCCGCCTCCGGGCCGCCCGACGCGCGACCGCCCGACGCGCGACCGCCCGACGCGCGACCGCCCGATCTGGAATTGGACGAACTCAGGAAGGCCCGCAGCCGCATCGCCGCCCTTGAGCGGTTGGTCGGGTGTCAGCAGGCCGATCTCGATTTTTTTCGCGAAGCCTTGCGCTCCTGGGACGAGAAGCGCCGCGCGAGCGGCGCGCCCATCTCTTCGCGATCATTGAAAAAATGATCGCGAAAGGACCGCAAGGCCAAACCGCTTCACTCGCCGACGTCGCCCATCTGTGCGCGATCGCCAAGCTTTCGCGCGCCAGCTTCTACCGCTCGCGCGAGCCCAGACAGACCAAGCGCGACGACGCCGACCTTTGCGACCTCATCCAGCGCCTTGCGCTGCAACGGCGCAACGAGGGCTACCGGCGCATTACCCGCCGGCTGCGCGACGAGGGCCTCGTCGTCAACGCCAAGCGCGTGCTGCGGCTGATGCGGGCCGACAATCTGCTCAGCCTGCGCAAGCGGCCATTCGTTCCGCCCACGACCGACAGCCGGCACAAGTTCGCGGTCGCGCCGAACCTTGCGGCGCGCATCGAACCGACCGGCCCCGACCAACTCTGGGTCGCCGACATCACCTATGTCCGGCTCGCCGAAGGCTTCGTCTATCTGGCCGTGGTGATCGACGCCTTCTCGCGCAAGGCCGTCGGCTTCGCGCTCGATGATCACCTCGAAGCGCGCCTGGCGCTCGCCGCGCTCGACCTAGCCCTCGCTCAACGCCAGCCTCCACCCGGGTTGATCCACCATTCCGACCGCGGCGTGCAATACGCCTGCGCCGACTCTCGCGCACGCCTCGACGCCTTCGGCTTCCAGCGTTCGATGAGCCGGCCAGGCAACCCCTACGACAACGCCAAGGCCGAAAGCTTCATGAAGACGCTGAAGACCGAAGAGGTCAACGGCCGCAACTATGTCGACCTCGACGATGCGCGCGCCCGGATTGGCGCTTTTATCGCCAACGTCTACAACGCCGATCGCCTGCACTCCGCCCTCGGCTACAAGTCACCCGTCGCATTCGAAGACGATTTCCGTAAAACCGAAGCCACAAAAGCCGCAAATGTCTTGTCACCGTTTTACCTGTGTCTCATTTTCGGGGTCCACTCCACGGGCTTGTCCCGGTCATCCACGCGGTGGAGCGCAGCGAGGCGCGAAGATTTATTCGGCGACCGTCGAATGGCGCCTCGACGTGGATGCCCGGGACAAGCCCGGGCATGACGGAAAGCGACAGCCCAGCGGCCAAAGTTAGCGCCTATGGGGCTTGTCCCGGGCGTCGCCGCCCCCCCTAGACCGTGAAAATCTTGCCCGGGTTGAACAGGTTCTGCGGGTCGATCGCCGCCTTCAGGCGGCGCATGAGGTCGAGCGCGTCCTCGCCGTGCTCGGCCACGAGATAGGGGATCTTCTTCTGCCCGACGCCGTGCTCGCCGGTGCAGGTGCCGTCCATGCCGATCGCGCGCATGGCGAGCCGTTCGCCGAACGCCTCCGCCTTCTCGATCTCCTCGTGCGAGCTCATGTCGATGATCGGCGAGACATGGAAGTTGCCGTCCCCGACATGGCCGACGATCGGCGCGATGAGACCGATCTCGGCGAGGTCCGCCTGCGTCTGCTCGACGCAATCGGCGAGCCGTGAGATCGGCACGCAGACGTCGGTGGCGAAGGCGCGCCCGCCCGGGCGAAGGCCCAGGCTCGCCCAATAGGAATCGTGGCGCGCCTGCCAGAGCTTGGTGCGCTCCTCGGTATTGGTGGTCCAGGCGAACGGGCCGCCGCCATTGCCTTCCGCGATTTCGGCGAAGCGCTGCGATTGCTCGGCGACGCTGGCCTCCGAGCCGTGGAACTCCAGAAACAGCATCGGCGTCTCGGGCAGCGTCAGCTTGGAATAGGCGTTGCTCGCCTGCACCATCAGTCTGTCGAGCAGTTCGATGCGCGCGACCGGGATGCCGGACTGGATCGTCTCGATGGCGGTCAGGCAGGCGGAGCGCACGTCCGGGAATGGGCAATGGCCGCCGGAAATGCATTCCGGCACGCCCGCCAGCTTCAGCGTCACCTCGACGATGACGCCGAGCGTGCCCTCGGAGCCGACATAGAGGCGCGTCAGATCGTAGCCCGCCGAGGTCTTCTTGGCGCGCGAGGCGGTGCGGATGAACTTGCCCTCCGCCGTCACCACGCCCAGCGAAAGCACATTGTCCTTCATCGTGCCGTAGCGGACGGCGTTGGTGCCCGAGGCCCGCGTCGCCGCCATGCCGCCGATGGAGGCGTCGGCGCCGGGATCGATGGGGAAGAACAGCCCGGTGTCGCGCAACTGCGCGTTGAGGGTCTTGCGGGTGATGCCGGGCTCGACCACGCAATCGAGATCGTCGGCGTGGACGGCGAGCACCCAATTCATGCGCGAAAAGTCGATCGACAGCCCGCCGAACAGCGCGTTGACATGCCCCTCCAGCGACGAGCCGACGCCGAAAGGCACAATCGGCGCATCGTGCTTGGCGCAAATCCGCACCGCGTCGAGCACGTCCTCGCGCTCCTCGGCGAACAGCACCGCGTCGGGCGGCGAATTGGCGATCCAGGTCGTCGTGTGGCCATGCTGCTCGCGCACCGCCTGCGAGGTCACGATCCGGTTGCCGAAGCGGGCGGCAAGCTCGCCGGTAAGCGCCTTGACGGTCTGGGGCGACAGCGGGCCTTCGCGACGACGGACTTGGAAACTCATGAGGGACTCGCGAGCTTGAAAGGTCCGCCATAATGGGACAAACCGGCCCCCTCCCGCAACCGCCGGCTTGCGGGAGGAACTCCGAGAGGCCACGACATGCGCGATCCCCGCGCCTTCCTCGAACATCTGTTTCAGACGGCCGTCGACGCCGCGCGGCCGGAAAAGACCCTCGGCGCCTTTCTGCCGGAGCGCCCGCGCGGGCGAACGCTGGTCGTCGGCGCCGGCAAGGCGGCGGCGGCGATGGCGGCCGCCGTCGAGGCGGCCTGGGACGGACCGCTCGACGGCCTCGTCGTCACCCGCTACGGCCACGGCGCGCCGACCCGCCGAATCGAGGTGGTGGAGGCTTCACATCCCGTGCCGGACGCTGCCGGCGAAAAGGCGGCGCAGCGCATGTTGCAGGCCGTGCGCGGGCTTAGCCCCGACGACCTCGTGCTGTGCCTCATTTCCGGCGGCGGCTCGGCATTGCTGGCCGCGCCCGCGTCCGGCCTCAGCCTCGACGACAAGCGCGCGATCAACAGGGCGCTGCTGGCCAGCGGCGCCGACATCGGCGAGATGAATTGCGTGCGCAAGCATCTGTCGGCCGTCAAGGGCGGCCGGCTCGCCGCCGCGGCGGCGCCGGCGCGGGTCGTCAGCCTCGTGATCTCCGACGTGCCCGGCGACGATCTCTCGCGTCATCGCCTCCGGCCCGACGATCGCCGGACCCGACCACCTTCGGCCGAGCGCTGGCGATCCTTGCGCGCTACCGCATCGCCGCGCCGCCGAGCGCGTGCTCGCGCATCTGCGCGAGCCCGCCGACGAGACGCCGAAGCCCGGCGACCCGCGCTTTCGCGCGCGTCGACGAACCGGCTCATCGCCGCGCCGATCGCTTTCCTTGCGCGCGGCGGCCGAGGCGGCGCGCGCGGCGGGCGTCACGCCGATCATCCTCGGCGACGCCATCGAGGGCGAGGCGCGCGAGGTCGGCCAGGCGCTGGCCGGCATCGCGCTCTCCTGCCGCCTTCACGGCGAGCCCGCGCCCGCGCCGTCCGTGCTGCTCTCCGGCGGCGAGACGACGGTGACGGTCCGCGGCAAGGGCAGGGGCGGGCGCAACGCCGAATTCCTCGCTCGGCCCTGGCGCTGACGCTCAACGGCGCGCCGGGCATCTACGCGCTCGCCGGCGACACCGACGGCATCGACGGCAGCGAGGACAACGCCGGCGCCTTCGTCGCGCCCGATACGCTGCGCGCGCCGCCGCGATGGCCTCGACCCGCGCCAGCTCGACGACAACGACGCCTATGCCGTCTTCGCCGCGCTCTGGCGAGCTTGTCGTCACCGGGCCGACACTGACCAACGTCAACGATTTCCGGGCGATATTGGTGGTCTGACGGGGCGCCCGTCATGGCCGGGCTTGTCCCGGTCCTACACACCAAAGCATTAGCGATGATCCGCACGTGAAGAGCCGATCTATGGGAAACCGAGATATCCCAAAAGGCTGAGGTTCGCCGTGCCTATTTGGACTTTAGCGGATCGTCCGTGGGGTTCAGATAGTTCATACCTGTCGGCGCGATGCCCGTCACTTCAAAGACCGCTCCCTCATCTCTCGTCTCGGCAAACTCCCAGGTGTTTGGAGGCAAATGCGAGAACGTTCCGGCGGGAAAGGGCATGAGCTTTGATTCGTCGAACTTGTCGCCGGTCGCGGAATAGTAAGTACCGGAGATAATCGTGCGCACGCGCTCGTCCGGGTGGGAATGCACGGGCACCTTATAGTGGGGAGGAAGCTTGACCCGTACCGTGAACAGACCGGGCTTTCGGAGGCCGCCATGCAGCAAGGCGATTTCCGCGCCCTTCGGCATAGAAGGTAGCGGTCTCCACTGGATGTCCGCCGGCGTCACGCGGGCATAGTCTGGTGGCCGGTTCTCTGTCGCCGCAACAGACACGACGAATGGAGCGTTCAAAACCAGCACGCTGAGCAAAACCTTGAGAAAGGGCATAGTGGCGCTCCTCTATCCCAGCAAATGCAGGGTGGATTTTAAACTAACCCCCTGCTGCTCTCAATACGTCTGGGGAATATAGGGGCGCTTATTTTCGACAGCTTCTCGAAAAGGAAGGTTTTTCAGAGAGCCTCCTCTGCGTTTGCGCGCGCCTCGCAATCGCCTGAAAGCCCTTCTCGAAACTCATCCTCAATAACCGTCTCGCGTAATCCCAGGATGACGGCGAGTTACGAGGGGTCACAATCCCCGCCGCCGAGAGCCACCGCAACGGGTCGTTAGCATTCGTTCAGGCGGTCTCGATTTGGCTCCTCTTAGTCCATATTTGCTGGGCGCCTGCGTCATCCGCATAGGCGCGGGATAGAGTACGCATCTCACCTACATCCCGACATCGGCGAGCGCCGCACGCGCTTCCGGGCTAAACCGCGCAAACAAAGCGCGCATCCGCTGCCGCACCGCCTCGGCGTGCGAGGCGGCGGCAAGGTCGGTCACCGCGTTCGAGCCAGGGTCGCGCTCGCTGAAATAGGCGTCGGTGAAACGCACGCGGCCGTCCGCGTCGGAGAGACCGCCGCGCTGTTGCTTCCAGCCATATTCCTCGCGCGACTTCAGCATGTAGTGGTGCAGGCGAATGCGTTCGTGGCAGATGCGGCTCGCCTGGCCGGATAGGCCGCGGCGACGAAGGGGCCGCCGTCGGTCATCACCTGCCGCCCCTGCGTGAGCGCGATGCTATGCGAGGAGGTGAAGGCGCCGATCCATTCCGGCCGCGCGATTGATCTTCACCGCGCGCTCTTGCGCGCGGGCGGTGAAACGGGAGATCACGAGATGGGCGCGTAGCGCGCCTGCCCGTTGGAGCCGAAGACCATCTGGCAGACATCCGATCGCGCCGACCTCGGCGGGCGTATCCGCCACTTGCGAGGGCAGATCGGGCGCGGCGACGAGGAACTTGTCGAGATCGATGAAGGCGACGAAATCGGCCTTGCCGGCGAGGAATTTCGTGACCGCGAGATAGGCGGCCGGCTGCACATGCGGCCCGCGCCCCTCGAACTCGGACGGCGTCGACGAGGCCGAGCCGTTTCAACTCCGCCAGCACAAGCTCGCCGCCGTCCGTGCTCTCGTTGTCGAACAGCAGGATGGCGCAGATGGCGAGGGTGGGGGCGAGCGGTCCATGTCGCCCCTCTAAGCGCCGCGCGCCGCCGGCCGCAACTTCGCCGCGCGGGCAAGTGGTGCTATCTTGGCGCGATGACCGACAACCCCCTCCTCGCGCCCTGGACCACCCCTTCGGCGAGCCGCCGTTCTCGAAAATCAAGCTGGAGCATTTCCGCCCCGCCTTCGATGCGGCCATCGCGCGATGGCGGGCCGAGCGCGAGGCGATCAAGGCCAACCCCGCCCGCCGAGCTTCGAAAACACCGATCCTCGGCCTGGAGCGCGCCGGCCAGACCCTCGACCGGGTCGAGCGCGTGTTCTACCACCTCGTCGGCATGGCCTCGGGCGACGAGATCGAGGCGCTCCAGCGCGAAATCCAGCCGCAACTCGCGCGCGAATACGCCGACGCGCGCGCTCGACGACGCGCTGTTCGCCCGCGTCGACGCCGTCCATGCCGCCTCGCGAGCGGGCTCGATGCCGGAGGCGCGGCGGCTCGTCGAGCGCCGCTGGCTCGCCTTCAAGCGCGCCGGCGCGGGGCTGCCGGCGCAGAAGAAGCAGCGACTGGCGGAAATCGCCGAGCGCCTGGCCTCCCTCGGCGCCGCCTTCGGCCAGAACGTGCTCGGCGACGAAAAGGCCTATGCGCTGTCCTGGAGAGCGAGGCCGACCTCGAGGGCCTGCCGGCTTCGGCAGCAGCGGCGGCGGCCGAGGCGGCGGCAGGAGCGCGGCCATCCCGGCAAATGGGTCGATCACGCTGTCGCGCTCCTCCGTCGAGCCGTTCCTGCAATTCTCCGCGCGCCGCGACTTGCGCGAGCAGGTCTGGCGCGCCTTCGTCGCGCGCGGGACGGGCGCGCGCGACAACGGCCCGGTGATGAGCGAGACCGTCGCGCTGCGCGCGGAAATGGCGGCGCTGCTCGGCTACGAGACCTTCGCCGACTTCAAGCTCGCCGACACGATGGCGGGGACGCCCGAGCGCCGCGCTCGATCTGCTGCGACCGCGTCTGGACGCCCGGCCCGCGCCGCCGCGCTCGAGGACGCCAAGGCGTTGCAGGCGATGATCGCGGAAGAAGGCGGCAATTTCGAGCTTCAGCCCTGGGACTGGCGCTATTACGCCGAGAAGCGCCGGCAGGCGCTCTATGATTTCGACGAGAGCGCGATCCGCGCCCATCTGCCGCTGGATAACGTCATCGCCGCCGCCTTCGACGTGGCCGGGCCGGCTGTTCGGCCTGAAGTTCGAGGAGCGCTTCGACGTCGATCTGCCGCATCCCGACGCTCGCGCCTGGGAGGTCGAAGGACGCGCGAGGGCGCGCCATGTCGCGCTGTTCATCGGCGATTTCTTCGCCCGGCCCGAGAAGCACAGCGGCGCCTGGATGTCGGCGTTCCGCGACCAGCACCGGCTCGACGGCGAGGCGGCGCCCATCGTCGTCAACGTGCTCAACGCCGCGCGCGGCGCCGAAGGGCGAGCCGGCGCTGCTCAGCCATGACGAAGCGCGCACCCTGTTCCACGAATTCGGCCACGGCCTGCACGGCATGCTGTCGGACGTGACCTATCCCTATCTTTCCGGAACCAACGTCGCCCGCGACTTCGTGGAATTGCCCTCGCAGCTTTACGAGCATTGGCTCGACCGGCCCGAGGTGCTGTCGCGCTTCGCCCGCCACTACGCAGACCGGCGCGCCGATCCCCGACGAACTCGTCGCCCGCATGACGCGGCGCGCGCACCTACGGGCAGGCCCACGCGACGGTCGAGTTCCTCGCCTCCGCCTTCACCGACATGAAGGCGCACGCGCTCGCCGAAGCGCAGGACGTCGACGTCCGCGCGCTGGAGGCGCGCGAGCTTGACGCGCTCGGCATGCCGGCGCGCGATCGTCCCGCGCCACGCCGCGCCGCATTTCCAGCACGTCTTCTCCGGCGACGAGCTATGCGGCGGGCTATTACAGCTATCTCTGGTCGGAGGTGCTCGACGCCGACGCCTTCGAGGCTTTCGTCGAGAGCGGCGACGTGTTCGATCCCGCGCTCGCCGAGCGGCTGCGCAAGTTCGTCTACGCGGCCGGCGGCGCGCGGCGCGCCGGACGAGCTTTACGCCGCGTTCCGCGGCAGGGCGCCTGACGCGGCGGCCCTGCTGCGCAAGCGCGGGCTCGCCTGACGCCAGGCTCGACGATCGGAACCGAGCATCGCCTAGGCGGGGCGCGTCTTTGCGCGCGCGCCTTGGCGCCCAATATGCTTCACGGTGCGGGAACGAACCTGCTCCAGCCGGGGTTCATGGTTAGCGCGTCATGCGCGCGCGGCGCTTGCGCATTCATCCCCGGCGCCGGGCAGCGGCAATGCCCAGTTTCCGTGCGGCAAGGAAAACCAGAGCCATGTTCATTCGCTACGGATACGAGATGACCGTCGAGTGCGCCGCGCCGACCGCGTTTGTGTGCCAGCTCGACGTTCACCCCGCGCAAGCGTCGGCGGTGCGCGCGGAGACGCCGTTTTCGACGAACCCGCATGTGGATTCCTGGCTCTATTTCGATGTCTTCGCCAATCGGTGCCGTCGTTTTGTCGCGCCCGTCGGGACAACTCACTTTTTCCAATTCGGGCATCATCGAGACCTCGGACGCGCCCGATCCCGTGGCCCTTGAGGCGCAGGAAGCGCCGGTCCCGCTCCTGCCCGACGACACGCTGGTCTATCTCGTCGGCAGCCGATACGTCGAAACGGACAAGCTCAGCCAGATCGCCTGGGATTTGTTCGGGACCGTGAGGCCCGGCTGGTCGCGGGTGCAGGCGATATGCGACTTCGTCCATAACCACATAACTTTCGGCTACGAAAACGCGCGGGCGACGCGCACCGCCTATGAGGCTTTCAACGAGCGCGTCGGCGTTTGCAGGGATTTCGCGCATCTGGCCGTCGCGTTTTGCCGCTGCATGAACATTCCCGCGCGCTACGCCAACGGCTACCTCGGCGACATCGGGGTTCCCCCGGACCCGGCGCCGATGGACTTCAACGCCTGGTTCGAGGTGTTTCTGGGCGGCAGGTGGTACACGTTCGACGCGCGCCACAACGTTCCCAGGATCGGCAGAATCCTGATCGCGCGCGGGCGCGACGCGGCCGATATTCCGCTGGTCAATTCGTTCGGACCGCACGTGCTGAAGTCGTTCCGCGTCTGGACCGACGAAGTCGCGGGCGCGGGAACTCGCGGCGCCTTCTTTTTCAGCATTTCCTGAGGAATCGCGATCGGCGGCCGCTTCCGCTTGAGTTAGACGCGCCGCCGCGCGCGCTCAAGTCACCTGAACCACCCCGCCATGCCCTTCGCCCGCCGCTCGGGCGAAGCGGAAGCGAGCGGCCATTTGCCGGGATTGTCGGCGACGAAGGCCGCGTGCAGCGTGCGGCCCGGGCCGATCGAGCAGCGCATCGCGCCAATAGGGGTCCCAGCCGTCGTCGCAGCGCGTGCAGCACGCGCGCGACATGGCCTTCGAGCCTGAGCGTCTGCGGCCTCGGCCGTCTGGTTGACCAGCGTCAGCGAAACCGGCGTCCCGCGCGCGACCTTGAACAGGGGCTTGGCCGGCCATCCGCCGCCGCCGACGCCGTTGAGCGCAAAACCATTCTCGCGCGGCGCCGCCGACCGCGATGCTGAACCCGCCGCGCCTCCTCCAGCGCGATCTCCGCGGGCAGTGCGGATTGGCGGGCAGGGCGGCGACAGGCGGGCGGGCCGCGACCCGCGCGCCCTTGGCCGCGATGCGCAGCGCCGGCCGCGCCTCGGCGCCGACGAGCGTCAGCTCGAAGGGGCTGTCCAGGTCGAACATCAGCTCGAACCGGGCGCTCGGGGCAGAGCGCGAATTCGCCGTCGCGCGGCGCGAATAGATCGCGCAGGGCTGGCCGTCGATGGCGACGATGGCAGACCGTCGCGCCCGCGCGTCTGCAGCGGCAGGACGAGATCCGGCGAGGCGTTGGCGAGCCGCAGCCGCACGCGCCCGCCCGGCGGCGCGGTCAGCGTCAAGCGGCGCGGGATCGGCGTTGGCGCGCAAAGCCGCCGCGTCGGCGCCGGAGAACGCGACCACCGCGTCGAGATCGACGGCGGGCGGGGCGGTCTCGTCGATGACGATCGCGCCGAACAGGCCGCCGCCAAGCTGATCGGCCGCCGCGCCGGCCCATAGGGCCGATAGAGCCCGAAGCCCGGCTCAGCGGGCGTGAAGGCGAAGTCGGCGCGTCCGCCGGGCGCAAGCGCGCCCCGCGACAGCCCAGCCCGCGAATGGCAGCCGGCAGGCCCGCGCACGTCCAGCGAGGTCGGCTCGGCCGAGCCTGTTGACGACCTCGACCGCCACGGCGCGCCCGGCCCGCGCCCGCATGACCGGCCCCGGCGAGCCGCCCGTCGTAGCCGAGGCGGCCGGGCGCCCCGGACGCGGCTCCGCCGTCAGCCGCCAGTCGCCATCCGCTCCGGCGCAACGCAACCCGCGAGTAACAGCGAGGCAAACGCCGCCGCCGAGGAAGGCGCGCCGGTTCATCGGCTGTATCGTTTTGGGGCAGAATTCCGCGGCGCCGGTCTTGCGCGCCGGCGTGGCGCGTATCGCGTGTAACGGAGCGTTAAGCGTGCGCAATTGGGTTTTGCTCTTGGGGCTCGCGGCGGTGCTCGCCGCTCTGATCATGGCCGGCGGGCAGGCCGTTCTAGCCCACGAAACGCTGCGCGCCAACGCCGCGCTGGCCCGGAGTGTCATCACCATCCCGCTCGCCGCCGTCGTGAGGCTCTAGCCGCGCTTTTTTCGCTGGCGCGACATGGACAAGCTCTCTATAGACCCGCGCTCAAGCGTCGGGCGCGCGGCCTTCCGGCCGCGCGAAAAAGCGGGCGTGGCGGAACTGGTAGACGCACTGGATTTAGGTTCCAGCGAGCAATCGTGGGGGTTCGAGTCCCTCCGCCCGCACCAAAGAGAGCCGCGGCCGGCGCTCTCATCAGGGCGCACGGTCGCTTTGTGCATTTGACCTAACGTCCGCGGGCGAGGTCTTGGGAACGGTGGGACGGAAAATGCAGGTGACGGAAACGCTGAGCGAAGGGCTCAAGCGGGCCTATGACGTGGTGATCCCCGCGAGCGACCTCGCCTCCCGGCTCGACAGCGAGCTCGCCGACCTCAAGCAGAAGGTGCGGATCAACGGCTTCCGCCCCGGCAAGGTGCCGATGGCGCACCTGAAGCGCGTCTATGGCCGCTCGGTGATGGCCGACCTCGTGCAGAAGCAGATCGAGGAGGCCAACAAGCAGATCGTCGACGGCGGCAACCTGCGGCTCGCCATGCAGCCGAAGATCGAATTGTCCAAAGAACAGAACGAGATAGAGGCCGCGCTTGAAGCAAAGGGCGATCTCTCCTTCAAGATCGAGCTGGAGGTGCTGCCGCAGTTCGAACTCGGCGCTTTCGACGACATTGCGCTGGAGCGCCCGGTCGCCGACGTCGCCGAGGAGGAGGTCGAGCGCTTCGTGCAGCGCATGGCCGACACCCGCCGCACCTTCACCGACCGCCCCGAGGGCGAGGGCGGCCGAACAGGGCGACAAGCTGACGGTCGATTTCGTCGGCAAGATCAACGGCGAGCCGTTCGAGGGCGGGACCAGCCAGGACATCGAGGTCGTGCTCGGCGCGAAGTCGTTCATCCCCGGCTTCGAGGACGGGCTCCTCGGCGCCAAGGCGGGCGAGCAGCGCGCCGTCGAGGCGCATTTTCCCGAAAATTACGCCAATGGCGCGCTGGCCGGCAAAGACGCGGTGCTCGAGACCACGGTGAAGAAGATCGCCAAGCCCGAGCCGCTCGCCATCGACGAGGAATTCGCCAAGGGCTTCGGTTTCGAATTCGCTGGAGGCGATGCGCAAGTCGATCCGCGAGCGGCTGGAGGCGGATTACGCGCGCGTCTCGCGCGAGCGCGTCAAGCGCCGGCTGCTCGACGAACTCGCCAAGCGCTACGGCTTCGAGGTTCCGCAGAGCCTCGTCGAGCAGGAGTTCGGCCAGATCTGGGCGCCAGGTCGAGCGCGAGCAGCAGGCGGGCGGCAAGACCTTCGCCGACGAGAACACCACCGAGGAGGCGGCGCGCGCGGAATATCGGGCATCGCCGAGCGGCGCGTGCGGCTCGGCCTGGTGCTCGCCGAAGTCGGCCGCCACGCCGAGGTGCAGATCAGCGACGAGGAGATGACGCGCGCGCTCATCGAGCGGGCGCGGGCCTTCCCCGGCCAGGAGAAGGAAGTCTGGGACTTCTACCGCAACAATCCCAATGCGCTCGCCGAGTTGCGCGCGCCGATCTTCGAGGAGAAGGCGGTCGACCACATCCTCGGCCTCGCCAAGATCGAAGACCGTAAGATGAGCCCAGAGGAACTGTTGAAGCCGGAGGAGGACGAGAAGCCGGCCGGCGCGGCTGCGGAAACTGCGCCTTCGGCTTAAGGGTCTGCTAGGCGAAGCTACGGGCGCCCTTTTCCCCGGGAGACCGGGCGCCTATGTTGCGGGTGCCACTGGCAACCGATTCCCGCTCGAAAGAAGGCTCCATGCGCGACATCGTCGACAATTATTACAATAACCTCGTGCCGATGGTGATCGAGCAATCGGCGCGCGGCGAGCGGTCGTTCGACATTTTCTCGCGCCTGCTGCGCGAGCGCATCATCTTCATGATCGGCGCCGGTCGAGGACGTCTCCGCCTCGCTCGTGGTCGCCCAGCTTCTCTTCCTTGAGGCCGACAATCCCAAGAAGGAGATCGCGATGTACATCAACTCGCCGGGCGGCGTCGTCACGGCGGGCCTGTCGATCTACGACACGATGCAGTTCGTGCGGCCGAAGGTTTCGACCATGTGCATCGGCCAGGCGGCCTCGATGGGCTCGCTGCTGCTTTGCGCCGGCGAGGCGGGCCACCGCTACAGCCTGCCCAACTCGCGTATCATGCTGCACCAGCCCTCCGGCGGCTTCCAGGGCCAGGCGTCCGACATCGAGCGCCACGCCGAAGACATCGTCAAAATGAAGCGGCGGCTCAACGAGATCTACGTCAAGCACACCGGCCAGACTTACGAGAAGATTGAGCGCACGCTTGACCGCGACCACTTCATGTCTGCCGAAGAGGCGAAGGCTTTCGGCATCATAGACGAGGTGATGACCAAGCGCATCGGCGAGGATCCCGAGACGCCGAGGCCCATGTAAGCGCCCGGCCGCCCGCCGTTGGACTTGAATTTGCATGGCGGGCGGAGAATGGCTAGGTTGTTAACCTTGCCGAACGGATCGGCGGGGAGAACCGGGCTGAAAGTTGAAAGGCTGGCGACGTGAGGGGGTTACGCTACCCTTTCTTAGGGCGTGACATCTAGGTTTGAAGGTCGTTTGCTGACCGAATCGCAGACGATTGTTCGGCCGGAAGGAGAAATGAAATGGCCAAGGCCGAAGGCGACGCCAAGAATACCCTCTACTGCTCGTTCTGCGGCAAGAGCCAGCATGAGGTCCGCAAGCTGATCGCCGGCCCGACCGTGTTCATCTGCGACGAATGCGTCGAACTCTGCATGGACATCATCCGTGAAGAGAGCAAGACAGCGCTCGTCAAGAGCAAGGACGGCATCCCGACCCCGCGCGAAATCTGCAAGGTGCTCGACGATTACGTGATCGGTCAGCCGCAGGCCAAGCGCGTGCTGTCCGTCGCCGTCCACAATCATTACAAGCGGTTGAACCACGCCACCAAGCACAGCGACGTCGAACTGGCGAAGTCCAACATCCTGCTGATCGGCCCCACCGGCTCCGGCAAGACGCTGCTCGCCCAGACGCTCGCCCGCATCCTCGACGTGCCGTTCACGATGGCCGACGCGACCACGCTGACGGAAGCCGGCTATGTCGGCGAGGACGTCGAGAACATCATCCTCAAGCTGCTCCAGGCCTCCGACTACAACGTCGAGCGGGCGCAGCGCGGCATCGTCTATATCGACGAGATCGACAAGATCAGCCGCAAGTCCGACAACCCCTCGATCACCCGCGACGTGTCGGGCGAGGGCGTGCAGCAGGCGCTCTTGAAGATCATGGAGGGCACGGTCGCCAGCGTTCCCCCGCAGGGCGGGCGCAAGCATCCGCAGCAGGAGTTCCTGCAGGTCGACACGACCAACATCCTGTTCATCTGCGGCGGCGCCTTCTCGGGACTGGAGCGCATCATTTCGGCGCGAGGGAAGGGGACTTCCATCGGCTTCGGCGCCAAGGTTCAGGCGCCCGACGACCGGCGCACCGGCGAGGTGTTCCGCGAGGTCGAGCCCGAGGATCTGCTCAAGTTCGGCCTGATCCCCGAGTTCGTCGGCCGTCTCCCTGTCATCGCGACGCTGGAGGACCTCGACGAGGACGCCTTGAAGAAGATCCTCACCGAGCCGAAGAACGCGCTGGTCAAGCAGTATCAGCGGCTGTTCGAGATGGAGAACACCGACCTCACCTTCCAGGACGAGGCGCTCAACGTCATCGCCAAGAAGGCGATCGAGCGGCGCACCGGCGCGCGCGGCCTGCGTTCGATCATGGAGGGCATCCTGCTCGACACGATGTTCGACCTGCCGGGCCTCGATGGCGTCGAGCAGGTGGTGATCGGGCCGGAAGTGATCGAAGGGCAAGCAGCGGCCGCTCTATATCTATACGGAGCGGGCCGAGAAGGCGGGGTAAGTTTCCGCCCGGTTTGAAGGTTTCGGGGCCGCCGCAGGGCGGCCCTATGTTTTTTCGAGACGCCGCCTGCTGTGCAATGAGGCAGCGGAAGCGGACTTTTCGGCCGCCTTGACCTGCGCGATGCGCTCGGCTTCGGCGAAGGCGGCCCCGGTCGTCAGCTCACCATGAACGCGTTGGCGTGTCCCGGCACGGGGGCGATGGCGCCGAACAGGCCGAAGAACTCATCCTGCACGCCCGCCGTGAAGAAGATCTCGCCCTTCGATCCCGCCGAACCGCCGTTGCCTGGCGTCAGGGCCCAGAGATCGCCGATGGAGATCGGCTTGCCGTCGACGCCGTCCAGCTTGCCAACGAACTTGTCGTTGTGCAGATTGAACGCGTCGATTGTGCCGTCGCCGAAATTGCCCACGAGCAGATCGCCGGCAAACTTGCCGAAATCATGCGGCGCGATGGCCATTCCCCACGGCGAGTTGAGCGGCCCGTTGGAAGCGATGCGGGCGATGAGCTTGCCCGTGAGCGAGAACTCGTCGATGTACCCGTTACCCGGACCGGCCACGTCGTCGTGCTTGAACTCGTCCTGCTTGGCGAAGGTCACGAAAAGGTGTCCGTCGAGCACCTGTGCGTTGAACGGCGCATAGCCGGGCGGCAGGGCGCCGTCGGTCAGACTGTTCACTTGCTGCCACTGGCTGTTGAATACGTCTATCGTTCCGTGTCGGAAATTCGTTGCATACAGCAGCGTGGTTCCGTTTTTCTGCGTCCCAATCGCCAGACCTTTGTAGACCGCGCCGACGCCCTCGTCAGGCGGCAGATTGGGATCGCCAAGGGCCGAATTGGCGGAGTTGTCGACCTCGAGCGTGGTGGACGCGCCGCCGTTCCAGGCCGAGATTGTGCCGTCCTCGGTGTCCATGATGAATGTGGCTGGCTTACCGTTCAACATGAAGCCGTTCGGATCGGAATTGAATACTATCCCGGTCGGGCTGGCGGTCGTCACCCCGGACACGGCCTCGGGCGGCGCGATGGTGACGACGAGCGGCGCCGCTGTGGTCGCGTTCGTCTTTGGATCGACGTCATAGATCGTCGCTGTGCCGGTGTGGTTGTCGCTGACCCAGAAAGGCCCTGTCGGGCCGAACGCCACGCCCCAGGGATTGATCAGGTTGGGGTCCTGTATCGACGCGTTGAGGTGTCCCGCCTGGCTGTCGGACACCAGGTTTGACTGGCTAAACTCCCGCCCATTGGAGCGTCCCTTGAAAGGGAACCACGAGTGCCAAGGGTTCAGGAGCGCCATTGCTTCGTTGGCTGTGTCATCGGACGAATGCGACAAGGCGTCGGACGTGAATTGCGTCTGTGTTTGGTCGTCCACCAGATGGTGGCCTTTTCTCCAACCGTGGAACATGAATACCTCCCGTGACGGTTCCAATTGCCGGTTGTGGCGTTATTCCCGCCAGCGCCGGCAGCGATCGCCCCTTGGAGCGAAGAAACACCGTGAGGAGGACTCTTATTCGGATCGATTTTCAAAAGAGACGGAACTCGAGTTTATGGGCGCGTCGTCTCCGTTCTCCTGTTGCGACGTGAATGGACCTCCCTGACAGGGGTCGTCGCAGGTTACTTCGACTGTTCAGTTTGGAAGAGATTTGAAATCAGAGCGCTATGCCTGAAAGCGCGCCTGCAAATTCCCGACCATCGACAGTGCCGGGTCCCGGGTTGCGGTGACACTGCCAATACTGCCGTTGCTCCTTTCCTTCTTCCGTCCGGAGCACAGGGGCCACGCGCGATCCCGGCGGCTTCCTCGCGGGGCTCTCGCCGCTCGCCTCAAAAATCCAGCGGCGCGTTGTCGACGACCTCCTTCATCACGAAGAACGTGCGCGTCTGCCGGACGCCCGGCAAGGCGATCAGCTGCTCGCCGTGCAGGCGGTTGAAATCGGCGATGTCGCGCACCCGTATTTTCAGGAAATAGTCGAAGTCTCCCGCCACCAGATGGCAGTCGAGCAGGAAGCGAAGCTTCCGGGCGGCGGCCTCGAAGGCGGCGAAACTGTCGGGCGTCGAGCGGTCGAGCACCACGCCGACGAGGACCAGCGCGCCGCGCCCGACGCTGCTGCGGCGCGATCTCCGCGCGCACGCTCGAGCACATAGCCCTCGTCGAACAGGCGCCGGGTGCGCCGGTGGCAAGTCGCGGGGCTCACGTTGACGGCTTCGGCGAGCTCGGCGTTCGCCATGCGGCCATCCTGCTGCAGGCGCTGCAAAATGCGCCGGTCGACGCGGTCGAGCTCCGTGGGGACGGAAGATTCTTTCATGTTCTCTGCAATTCCTGCGACACAGTATCGCAAGCCTGCGCCTCGGAAAGAGAGAAAGCAAGCACATCTCGGCCGCAATTCGAGAGCACCTTTCAGGAGGATTTCGGTAGTATTCCGCGCGATCTTCCCCAAGGGAACCGCGATGCTGCGTCTCGACAAATTCGAACGCTATCCCCTGACCTTCGGTCCGACGCCGATCGAGCTTCTGCCGCGTCTGACCCAGGCGCTGGGCGGCAAGGTGCAGATCTACGCCAAGCGCGACGACTGCAATTCGGGCCTCGCTTTCGGCGGCAACAAGCTGCGCAAGCTCGAATATATCGTGCCCGACGCGCTCGCCGCCAACGCCGACACGCTGGTCTCGATCGGCGGCGTCCAGTCCAACCACACCCGCATGGTGGCGGCGACCGCGGCCAAGATCGGCATGAAATGCGTGGTCGTGCAGGAAAGCTGGGTTCCGCACGAGGACGCCGTCTATGATCGCGTCGGCAATATCCTGCTGACGCGGCTGATGGGCGCCGACAGCCGCATCGTGCCCGACGGCTTCGACATCGGCATTCGCAGGAGCTGGGAGGACGCGATCCAGTCGGTGAAGGACGCCGGCGGCAAGCCCTACGGCATCCCCGCCGGCGCCTCGGTGCACAGGCTCGGCGGGCTCGGCTACGTCGGCTTCGCCGAGGAGGTGCGGGCGCAGGAAGCCGAGATGGGCGTCAGGTTCGACTTCATCGTCGTCTGCGTCGTCACCGGCTCGACGCAGGCCGGCATGATCGTCGGCTTCGCCGCCGACGACCGCGCCGATCGCGTGATCGGGATCGACGCCTCGGGCACGCCTGACCAGACCCGCGCGCAGGTGCGCGGCATCGTCGACAACACGGCCGATCTCGTCGAACTCGGCCGCCGGGTGCGCGACGACGAGATCGTGATCCTCGAAGACTACGCCTATCCCGCCTATGGCGTGCCCAGCCAGGAAACCAACGAGGCGATCCGCCTCGCCGCGCGCACCGAAGCGATGATCACCGACCCCGTCTATGAGGGCAAGTCGATGCAGGGCCTGATCGACCTCGTTCGCAAGGGATTTTTCCCCGAGGGGTCGAAGGTTCTCTACGCCCATCTCGGCGGCGCGCCGGCGATCAATGGGTATAGCTATACTTATCGGAACGGGTGATGCGGTGTTCTGACGCAACTTGATTTACGGTGACGCTGTACTTAGCTGCGCTTCACAGCCCTCGGCGCCTCCGCTTTGGCCGGCGCGAGTGCAAGCGGTCACAGAAGGCGGGATCGTTCGTAGGGGAGCGCGCCCCGAGCCGCCTGGAGACGGCGGCGTCGGAGAGGAATTGCAAAAAACTTAAATAACAGCATGTTACGTCATGACCGGACCTGTCCTCCAGATTGAGCGCGCCTCGCGGCAATCCTCTTTGTTGGGCCGGCCGGGACAGCCGCCCGGCCATGACGGTGAGCGCCGTTTTCGGCCCGCGGACTGGCCGTCATGAATTTGCAGAAAAAGGCGCCTAGCCCCTTGAAAAAACCCGGCGTCGCACCTGTTCGGCGCGCGCCTGTTCGACTGCGCTTTTGCGCCCTCGCCGGGCCGTTGCCCGACTTGAAACGTTAACCCCGAACGTCCATCTTTGTTGCGGCCGACATTCGCCCAAGACAGACAGGGCGGAGCCGGCTAAGCTTTGCGGCAAGACGAGGGAGATATCGTTTCCCGATTCGCGGCCGGAGGCGGAGCGCGGGGCTTTTATCGGATAAGATCGCGCGCCGCCGGCATTTCAAAGCTTGGAGCCCGGGACGGGTCAAACCGACGCCCGGGCGACTTCGGACAGGACCCCAATGACTACGTCACGCAAGCCCATCGTTCCCGGCGCGACCGACGCCTATCCCGTTCTGCCGCTTCGCGACATCGTCGTCTTCCCGCACATGATCGTGCCCTTGTTCGTCGGCCGCGAGAAGTCCATCCGCGCCCTCGAAGAGGTGATGCGCGCCGACAAGCCGATCCTGCTGGCGACGCAGAAGAACGCGGCCGACGACGATCCCGCCCCGGAGGCGATCTTCCAGACCGGCACGCTCGCCCGCGTGCTGCAGCTGCTCAAGCTGCCCGACGGCACCGTCAAGGTGCTGGTCGAAGGCGCGAGCCGCGCCAAGATCAAGAAATACGTGGAGGCCGAGGGCTATTACGCCGCCGAGGCCCAGGCCGTCGCCGACGACCCGATCGACGCGATCGAGGCCGAGGCTCTGTCGCGCTCCGTGCTGTCGGAGTTCGAGAACTACGTGAAGCTCAACAAGAAGATCTCGCCCGAGGTCGTCGCCGCGGTCACGCAGATCGACGACTACGGCAAGCTCGCCGACACCATCGCCTCGCATCTGGCGGTCAAGCTCGCCGACAAGCAGGCGATCCTCGAAATCCACTCCATCGCCAAGCGCTTCGAGAAGTGCCTGGCGCTGATGGAGGGCGAGATCTCGGTCTTGCAGGTGGAGAAGCGCATCCGCACCCGCGTCAAGCGGCAGATGGAGAAGACGCAGCGCGAGTACTACCTCAACGAGCAGATGAAGGCGATCCAGAAGGAGCTCGGCGACGAGGACGGCAAGGACGAAATGTCCGAGCTGGAGAACCGCATCAAGGCGACCAAGCTCTCCAAGGAAGCGCGCGACAAGGCGATGGCGGAGCTGAAGAAGCTCCGGCAGATGTCGCCGATGTCGGCCGAGGCGACGGTGGTGCGCAACTACCTCGACTGGATGCTGTCGATCCCGTGGCAGAAGCGTTCGAAGATCAAGAAGGACCTGCCCGCCGCGCAGGAGATCCTCGACAACGACCATTTCGGCCTCGACAAGGTCAAGGAGCGCATCATCGAGTATCTCGCGGTGCAGCAGCGCGCCAACAAGCTGACCGGGCCGATCCTCTGCCTCGTCGGGCCTCCGGGCGTCGGCAAGACCTCGCTCGGCAAGTCGATCGCCAAGGCGACGGGTCGCGAGTTCGTGCGCATGTCGCTCGGCGGCGTGCGCGACGAGGCCGAGATCCGCGGCCATCGGCGCACCTATATCGGCTCGATGCCGGGCAAGGTGATCCAGTCGATGCGCAAGGCCAAGACGTCCAACCCGCTGTTCCTGCTCGACGAGATCGACAAGATGGGCATGGACTTCCGCGGCGACCCGTCCTCGGCCCTGCTGGAGGTGCTGGACCCGGAGCAGAACTCGACGTTCAACGACCATTACCTCGAGGTCGACTACGACCTGTCGAGCGTGATGTTCGTGACGACCGCGAACACGCTCAACATCCCGGCGCCGCTGATGGACCGCATGGAGATCATCCGCATCGCCGGCTACACGGAGGATGAGAAGATCGAGATCGCCAAGCGCCACCTGCTGCCCAACGCCACGAGCAAGCACGGGCTCGACGCCAAGGAGTTCGATGTCGACGACAGCGCGCTCAAGGAGCTCGTCCGCCGCTACACGCGGGAAGCGGGCGTGCGCAATCTCGAGCGCGAGATCTCCAACCTCTGCCGCAAGGCCGTGAAGGAGATCCTGCTGTCGAAGAAGAAGAAGATTGCGGTGACGGCCAAGAACGTCCACGAATATCTCGGCGTGCCGAAATATCGTTACGGCGAGATCGAGGCGGACGACAGGGTCGGGCTCGTCACCGGGCTCGCCTGGACCGAGGTCGGCGGCGAATTGCTGACGATCGAGGGCGTCATGATGCCCGGCAAGGGCCGCATGACGGTCACCGGCAACCTCAAGGAGGTGATGAAGGAGTTGATCTCGGCGGCGGCGTCCTACGCGCGCTCTCGCGCGCTCGACTTCGGCGTGAAACCGCCGCGGTTCGACAAGCTCGACATCCACGTTCACGTGCCGGAGGGCGCGACCCCGAAGGACGGGCCGAGCGCCGGCGTGGCGATGGTGACCGTCATCGTGTCGATGCTGACCGGCATCCCGGTCAAGCACGACGTCGCGATGACGGGCGAGATCACGCTGCGCGGCCGGGTGCTGCCGATCGGCGGCCTGAAGGAGAAGCTCCTGGCGGCGCTGCGCGGCGGCATCAAGAAGGTGCTGATCCCGCAGGACAACGCCAAGGACTTGGCCGACATCCCGGATTCGGTGAAGAACGGGCTGGAGATCGTGCCGGTCTCGCGCATGGACGAGGTGCTCCAGCACGCGCTGGTGCGACAGCCGACGCCGATTTCGTGGGAGGAGGACTCCTCCGCTCCGGCGCCGCTGCCGCCCGAAGAAGACCAGAGCGGAGTCGTCGCGCACTGACGCGTCGGACGACGTGCTAGCTTCGCAAGGGCCGCGCTTCCCCGCGGAAGCGCGGCCCTTTTTGCGACCAAACTGCAAAATCGGCGGGAAAACTTGGGTTTTTAGGTTGTTTCGGGCCGGCAAGCCTTGCGTTTGCGGGGGAATTTGGCGAGCAATTAAACATCGTGGGCGACGATTCGCTCGGCGCTTCGGCCCAGGGGATGGGCGGAAGCGCCGGTATTCGGGGCGACGCCGACGCGCCAAACATTTTGCAAGGAGAGGCCCAATGAACAAACTCGAACTCGTCGAGCATGTCGCCGCCGAGGCGGAACTGACCAAGGTCAGCGCGGCGGCGGCGCTGGAGGCGGTGCTCGACGGCATCGCAAAATCGCTGAAGAAGGGCGACGAGGTGCGCCTCGTCGGCTTCGGTACGTTCTCGGTGCGCGAGCGCGCGGCCGGCAAGGGCCGCAATCCGGCGACCGGCAAGGAGATCAAGATCGCCGCGTCGAAGAACGCCCGCTTCAAGGCCGGCGCCGCGCTGAAGTCGAGCCTCAACACCAAGAAGGCCGCCAAGAAGTAGCATAAGAGGGCCTGCCGTCGTTCGGCGGCGGCCTGTTCATGCGTGGCTCCGCCGGGCTCTGCGGCGCGATCAGCAGATCGCGTCCGGCCGCTCGAATGGATAGAGCGGGTAAGTTTGAGGCGCCCGGTCGCCCGGACAGCTTGGCCTCAAGGCAGGCGTTGGGCGAGAAAGTTCGCGGGCGCGCGACGCTGCTGCGGGCTCGGCGCAGCCGCGCTTGGCTTTCCCTTGACGAGCTAGTACTCTTGCGAGGCTGCTGGGCGGAGCCGCTTCGGCGCAGCCGGGCGGTTAGCTCAGTTGGCAGAGCATCTCGTTTACACCGAGAGGGTCGGCGGTTCGAGCCCGTCACCGCCCACCAACTCCATGCGGCGGTCTTGCCTATGAATGCTACGCGCTCGAGTCTCAGCGGATGGATCGCCCGAGCGGCCCTAGGCGTGGCGCTGGCCTGTCTTGGCCCGGGTCGTTGCGCGCGCGGGCTCCGCGCCTATGCGATTCCACGTCGAGCCGCTGCAAAGCGACAATTGCGGTTACAGGTGCCCGAACGTGGTGGTCGCCGACGGCATTATCGAGCCGGACACGCCGCAGGAATTCGTCGATTTCGCCCGCCAGGCGGCGCGCGCGCCGAATCTCAAGGCCGTCATGCTCATCAATTCGCCGGGCGGAAATGTCGTTGCGTCGATGGAGTTCGGCGCCAAGCTGCGGCAGCTCGGCATGGCCGCCATCGTTGCAGGTTATGGCTACGACGGCGCGCCGGGCGGGCGCCGACGCCTGGGGAATGCGTGTCGGCCTGCGTCTATGCGCTGATGGGCGCGGTGCGCCGGGTCGCGCCAGCGCAGAGCCACGTCGCGTTGCATCGCATGTCGGTGAACCAGAGCGAGGCGCCGACGCGGGGCCGGGTCGGCTTCGCCACCCGCAGATTCGCCGACACGCGGCTGGTCGGCATCGTGGCCCGTTACGCGCGGCAGATGGGCGTGAGTCCCGATGTCGTGATGCAGGCGGAGTTGCTGCAGCCCGATCACATTCGCGCCCTCAGCCCGCAGGAGATGAAGCGCTGGCGGCTGGCCTCGCCACGTCTTTGAAGCCGGCTTGACTTGGGGGGCGGGGCGCAGTAATCGGCCCGAGCCTCGCGGGGGAGTAGCTCAGTTGGTTAGAGCGCCGGCCTGTCACGCCGGAGGTCGCGGGTTCAAGTCCCGTCTCTCTCGCCACTTCCAGCGCGCGGTTTACCGTTAAAGCTTGCGCCTGGCTCGCGGTCTGCGCGCGCGTCTCGGTAATTGCGGCGATGTTTCGGCGATTAATGGCAAACCAGCGCCGTTTACCCGTTGCATGGCTCGCTGCGCTGCGATAGGCGTCTGCCGCGACCTCGCGCGCCGCAATCGCGAGCGAGGCGGCAAGTCGTTGAAGTCCTGGAATCTCGGCAAAGACAGCGAGGCGTCGTCCCGGTCGCGGGCGACCGGGTCTTGGCCGCAGATTTGGGGACGAGGGCGGCGCGCCGGCGTCAGGCCGGGCGGCAATCGAAGCGGAGGCCAAGTGCCAAGTCTCATTTCCGACTATCTGCCGCTGCTCGATTTTCATCCTCGTCGGCGGGCTCATCAGTTCGGCGCTGCTCGTCGCGCCGTTCCTGGTCGCCTATCGCAATCCCGATGCGGAGAAGCTGTCGGCCTATGAGTGCGGCTTCAATCCGTTCGACGACGCGCGCATGAAATTCGACGTGCGCTTCTATCTGGTCTCGCTGCTGTTCATCATCTTCGATCTGGAAGTCGCCTTCCTGTTCCCCTGGGCGGCGGCGTTTCGCGAGATCGGGCGGTTCGGGTTCTGGTCGATGATCCTGTTCCTGGCCGTGCTGACGGTCGGGTTCGTCTATGAGTGGAAGAAGGGAGCGCTGGAATGGGATTGAGCCCGCTCGTCGCGCCTGCGCCGCGCGGCCTGATCGACCCCGCGACCGGCAAGCCGGTCGGCGCAGACGATTCGTACTTCGGCGAGATCAACGACCAGCTCGCCGACAAGGGCTTTTTCGTCACCGCCACCGACGACCTCATCCAATGGGCGCGCGCCGGCTCGCTGATGTGGATGACCTTCGGGCTCGCCTGCTGCGCGGTCGAGATGATGCAATTGTCGATGCCGCGCTACGACGTCGAGCGATTCGGCTTCGCGCCTCGCGCTTCGCCGCGCCAGTCCGACGTGATGATCGTCGCCGGCACGCTGACCAACAAGATGGCGCCGGCCCTGCGCAAGGTCTACGACCAGATGCCGGAGCCGCGCTACGTGATCTCGATGGGCTCCTGCGCCAACGGCGGCGGCTATTACCACTATTCCTATTCGGTGGTGCGCGGCTGCGACCGCATCGTGCCGGTCGACATCTACGTGCCGGGCTGCCCGCCGACGGCGGAGGCGCTGCTTTACGGCGTGCTGATGCTGCAGAAGCGCATTCGCCGCACCGGCACGATCGAACGTTGAGGCGCTGAGCCGCGAAGGCCCCGGGCGAGGGTTTTATGGACGAGATGCTGAAGATTGTCGCCGACAAGGCGGTCGCGGCGAACCCGGGCCTCGAGGCCCGCTTCGCATTCGGCGAGCTGACGCTGATCGCGGAGGCCGGGCGAGTGCGCGAAGTGCTGAAGTTCCTGCGCGACGATCCCGACTGCCAGTTCGTCTGCTTCACTCGACATCACCGCCGCCGATTATCCCGAGCGCGAGAAGCGGTTCGAGATCGTCTATCAGCTCCTTTCGCCGCGCAAGAACGTGCGCGTTCGCGTCAAGGTCTCGACCGACGAGGCGACGCCGGTCCCCTCGGCGATCCCGGTATTCCCGGCCGCCAACTGGTACGAGCGCGAGGTCTACGATCTGTTCGGCGTGCTCTTCGACGATCACCCGGACCTGCGCCGCATCCTCACCGATTACGGCTTCGAGGGGCATCCCTTGCGCAAGGATTTCCCGATGACCGGCTTCGTCGAGGTTCGCTACGACGAGGAGGAGAAGCGGGTGCGCTACGACCCGGTGAAGCTCACGCAGGAGTTCCGCCGCTTCGACTTCCTCAGTCCCTGGGAAGGCGCGCCGCTGCCGGGCGACGAGAAGGCTTGAGCCATGACCGAGCAGAACCTCCGCAATTTCGCGATCAACTTCGGTCCGCAGCATCCGGCCGCGCATGGCGTGCTGCGCCTGGTGCTGGAGCTCGACGGCGAGGTGGTCGAGCGCGTTGATCCGCATATCGGCCTGCTGCATCGCGGCACCGAGAAGCTGATGGAGGCGCGCACCTATCTCCAGAACGTGCCGTATCTCGATCGGCTCGATTATGTCGCGCCGATGAACCAGGAGCACGCCTATGCGTTGGCGGTGGAGCGGCTGCTCGGCGTCGCCGTGCCGCGTCGCGCGCAGCTTATCCGCGTGCTCTATTCCGAGATCGGCCGGCTGCTCTCGCATCTGCTCAACGTGACGACGCAGGCGATGGACGTCGGCGCGCTGACCCCGCCGCTGTGGGGCTTCGAGGAGCGCGAGAAGCTGATGGTCTTCTACGAGCGCGCCAGCGGCTCGCGCATGCATGCGGCCTATTTCCGGCCGGGCGGCGTGCACCAGGACCTGCCGCGCAAGCTTATCGACGACATCTGGGCGTTCTGCGATCCGTTCCTGAAGGTCTGCGACGATCTGGAGACGCTGCTGACCGGCAACCGCATCTTCAAGCAGCGCAATGTCGACATCGGCGTGGTGTCGCTCGACGTGGCTTTCGCCTGGGGCTTTTCCGGCGTGATGGTGCGCGGCTCGGGCGCGGCCTGGGATCTGCGCAAGGCGCAGCCCTACGAGTGCTACGAGGAGATGGAGTTCGACATCCCCGTCGGCAAGAACGGCGACTGCTACGACCGCTATCTCATCCGCATGGAGGAGATGCGCCAGTCGGTGCGCATCATGAAGCAGTGCTGCGAGAAGCTCAACTCGAGGGGCGGCGAGGGGCCCATCGTCACGGACGACGGCAAGGTCGCGCCGCCTCGGCGCGGCGACATGAAGGCGTCGATGGAGGCGCTCATTCACCATTTCAAGCTCTACACCGAGGGCTACAAGGTGCCCGAGGGCGAGGTTTACGCGGCGGTCGAGGCGCCCAAGGGCGAATTCGGCGTCTATCTCGTGTCGGACGGCACCAACAAACCCTATCGCTGCTTCCTGCGCGCGCCCGGCTTCGCGCATTTGCAGGCGATGGATTTCCTCTGCCGCAAGCACATGCTGGCCGACGTCAGCGCGATCCTCGGCTCGCTCGACATCGTGTTCGGCGAAGTGGACCGTTGAGCAGGGGGCCTTAAGCGATGTCCGTTCGACGTCTCGCCGACAAACAACCCGAGAGCTTCGCCTTCACGCCGGAGAACCAGGCCTGGGCGGAGAAGGAGATCGGCAAGTATCCGCCCGGCCGGCAGGCCTCGGCGATCATCTCCCTGCTGTGGCGGGCGCAGAAGCAGAACAACTACTGGCTGCCGCGTCCGGCTATCGAACTCGTCGCCCGCATGCTCGACATGCCCTATATCCGGGCGCTGGAAGTCGCCACCTTCTATACGATGTTCAATCTTGAGCCGGTCGGGCGCTGGCATGTCCAGCTCTGCGGCACGACGCCCTGCATGTTGCGCGGGGCGGAGGACATCAAGAAAGTCTGCCGGGAGAAGATCGGCGACGAGCGCCATGTCGCAGCGGATGGAAATTTCTCGTGGATCGAGGTCGAATGCCTCGGCGCCTGCTGCAACGCGCCGATGGTGCAGATCAATGACGACTATTACGAGGATCTGACGCCCGAGAATTTCACGGCGCTGCTCGACGATCTCGCGGCCGGACGGCCGGTGAAGGTCGGCTCGCAGACGGGCCGCGCTTCCTCCGAACCGCCGGGCGGAAAGCTGACGGCGCTCGCCACGCTCTATGGCGAGGACAGAAAGGGGCGGTCAGGCGCGCCGGCCGGAGCCGCGGAGACCAAGGCCGCAGAAGAGGAAGCCCATATCAAGGCGGTGCTTGCGACCTTGCCCAAGGACGCGACGCCCGAGCAGAAGGCCGATGCGGTTGGCGAGCGCCCGCAGGGGCTGGAGAAGCCGCGCGCCGACCGGGCCGACGATCTGCAGCGCATCAAAGGGATAGGCCCGGTCAACGAGCGCAATCTGCATGCGCTTGGGATTTATCACTTCGACCAGATCGCTGGCTGGAAGCGCGAACAGATCCGATGGGTGGGAACCTATTTGGCGTTTCCGGGTCGCATCGACCGCGAGCAATGGGTGGCGCAGGCCGACAATCTCGCCCACGGCGGCAAGGGGTTGAAGGACGAGGCCGCGAAGGGGCAGGCGGATGCTTGAGGACAAGGACCGCATCTTCACCAATCTCTACGGGCTCGGCGACCGCAGCCTCAAAGGCGCCCGCGCGCGCGGCCAGTGGGACAACACCAAGGCGCTGATCGACAAGGGCCGCGACTGGATCGTCAACGAGATGAAGGCGAGCGGCCTGCGCGGCCGCGGCGGCGCGGGCTTCCCGACCGGCCTCAAGTGGTCGTTCATGCCCAAGCAGATCGACCCCAAGCGGCCGCATTATCTCGTCATCAACGCCGACGAATCGGAGCCGGGCACCTGCAAGGACCGCGAGATCATGCGCAACGACCCGCATACGCTGGTCGAAGGCGCGCTTGATCGCCTCCTTCGCGATGGGCGCCGAGGCCTGCTACATCTATGTCCGCGGCGAATATATCCTGGAGCGCGAGCGGCTTCAGCAGGCGGTGGACGAGGCCTACGAGGCCAAGCTGATCGGCAAGGACAACATCCACGGCTGGCCGTTCGATCTCTACGTCCACCACGGCGCCGGCGCCTATATCTGCGGCGAAGAGACGGCGATGCTCGAAAGCCTGGAAGGCAAGAAGGGCATGCCGCGCATGAAGCCGCCGTTCCCGGCCAATGTCGGGCTCTACGGCTGCCCGACGACGGTCAACAACGTCGAATTCGATCGCCGTGGCGCCGACCATCCTGCGCCGCGGCGCCTCGTGGTTCACGAGCTTCGGCGCGCCGAACAACGCGGGCACCAAGCTGTTCTGCGTCTCCGGCCACGTCAACAAGCCCTGCAACGTCGAAGAGGCGATGTCGATTCCGTTCCGCGAGCTGATCGAGCGCCATTGCGGCGGCGTGCGCGGCGGCTGGGACAACCTGCTGGCGGTCATCCCCGGCGGCTCGTCGGTGCGGCTCGTGCCGGCGGCGCAGATCATCGACACGCCGATGGATTTCGACTCGCTGGCGAAGCTGCGCTCCGGCCTCGGCACGGCGGCGGTCATCGTGATGGACAAGTCGACCGACATCGTGCGCGCCATCGCGCGGCTCTCCTATTTCTACAAGCACGAGAGCTGCGGCCAGTGCACGCCATGCCGCGAGGGCACGGGCTGGATGTGGCGCGTGATGACGCGCATGGCCGAGGGCAGGGCGCAGAAGCGCGAGATCGACATGCTGCTCGACGTGACCAGGCAGGTCGAAGGCCACACGATCTGCGCGCTCGGCGACGCGGCGGCATGGCCGATCCAGGGCCTCATCGCGCATTTCCGGGGCGAGATCGAAAGGCGCATCGACCAGTATTCGGCGAATCCGCACAGCGAGCCTGTGCGCATGGCGGCGGAGTAGGGCGATGGCGAACGCGCTCCACGCACATCGCCCAGCTCAACATCGGCCGCTTCCGCTTCCCGACCGACGATCCGCGCATGGCCGGCTTCATGCAGAACCTCGATCGCGTCAACGCCCTCGCCGAGCGCAGCGAAGGCTTTGTTTGGCGGCTGAAGGACGAGTCGAACAACGCGACTGCGTTCCGCCCGTTTCCCGATCCCGACATGGCGGTGAACCTGTCGGTGTGGGAGAGCGTCGAGGCGCTCGAGAGGTTTGTCTGGAACACTGTGCATGTGCGATTCTACAACGCGAAGGAGTCGTGGTTCGAAAAGCTCGGCGAGCCGCATTTCGTGATGTGGACAATTCCGGCGGGGCATGTTCCGAACCTTGAAGAAGCCAAGAGCCGGCTTGAACATCTCCGGCAAAACGGCGACAGCGATCACGCGTTCGGTTGGTCGCATCTGCCGCATATCAAGCTCTGGTTGGCCAAGAAGTGCGGCTGAAACGGCGGACCGGAGAGCGGGAACAGGCGAAATGAGCAAGATCGTCATCGACGGCAAAGAGATCGACGTTCCGCCCGAATATACGCTGCTACAGGCGTGCGAGGCGGCGGGGGCGGAAGTGCCGCGCTTCTGCTTCCACGAGCGGCTGTCGATCGCCGGCAATTGCCGCATGTGTCTGGTCGAGGTGAAGGGCGGCCCGCCGAAGCCGACCGCCTCCTGCGCCATGTCCGTGAAAGACCTGCGCCCCGGCCCGAAGGGCGAGCCGCCCGTGGTCGAGACCAATTCGCCGATGGCGCGCAAGGCGCGTCAGGGCGTGATGGAGTTCCTGCTCATCAACCATCCGCTCGATTGCCCGATCTGCGATCAGGGCGGCGAATGCGATTTGCAGGACCAGGCGATGGGCTATGGCGTCGACACGTCGCGCTATCACGAGAACAAGCGGGCGGTCGAAAACAAATATTTGGGCGCGCTCGTCAAGACGGAGATGAACCGCTGCATCCATTGCACGCGCTGCGTTCGCTTCCTCACCGAAGTGGCCGGCGTCGCCGAACTTGGCGCGATCGGGCGCGGCGAGGACATGGAGATCACCTCTTATCTCGAGAGGTCGCTGAGCTCCGAGCTGCAGGGCAATATCGTCGATCTCTGTCCGGTCGGCGCCCTCACCAACAAGCCGCGCCAGTTTCACGGGCGATCGTGGGAGTTCTCCCATACCGAATCGGTCGATGTGATGGACGCGCTCGGTTCCGCGATCCGCATCGACGCGCGCGGGCGCGAAGTCGTCCGCATCCTGCCCGCGCGTCAATGAAGCGATCAACGAGGAGTGGATTTCCGACAAGACCCGCCAAATCGTCGACGGCCTGAAGGTTCAGCGCATCGACCGGCCTTACGTGCGCGTCGGCGGAAAGCTGAAGGCGGCGAGCTGGGCCGAGGCGTTTGCGGCCATTGCCGACAAGGCGAAGGCGACAAAGCCAGAGAGGCTCGGCGCCATCGTCGGCGATCTCGCCGCTGTCGAGGAAATGTTCGCGCTCAAGGGGCTGATCGAGGCGCTTGGCTCGAAGAACATCGACTGCCGGCAGGACGGCTCCAAGCTGCATCCGAAATTCGGCCGCGCATCTTATCTGTTCAACTCGACCATCGCCGGGATCGACGAAGCCGACGCCATCTTGGCGATCGGCTCCAATCCGCGCATCGAGGCGCCGGTGCTCAACGCCCGCATCCGCAAGCGCTGGCTGCGCGGCGATTGCCTGACCGGCGTAATCGGGCCGCAGGCGGACCTGACCTGGAAATACAACTATCTCGGCGCCGGGCCGGAGAGCCTGGCGCGCTTCGCCGAGCATCCGCCGGCGGACAAGAAGAAGCCGATGTTCATTCTCGGCGCCGGCGCCTTCGCGCGGCCGGACGGGGAGGCGGTGCTGGCTCTGGTCGCGAAGGCGGCGACCTCGCTCGGCCTCTTCAAGGACGGATGGAACGGCTTCAACGTGCTGCACACGGCGGCGAGCCGCGTCGGCGGGCTCGATCTCGGTCTCGTGCCGGGGGACGGCGGGCTCGACGCGCTCGATATGGCCAAGGCCGGCGCGCTCGACCTCCTCATCAACCTCGGCGCCGACGAGATCGACATCGCGCCCGGCGCCTTCGTCGTCTACATCGGCACGCATGGCGACCGTGGCGCGCATCGCGCCGACGTGATCCTGCCGGGCGCCGCCTACACGGAAAAGACCGGCATTTACGTCAACACGGAAGGGCGGCCGCAGTTTGCGGAGCGCGCCGTGTTCCCGCCCGGCGAAGCGCGCGAGGATTGGGCCATCCTGCGGGCGCTGTCGGAGCGTCTCGGCGCGAAGCTTCCCTACGACAGCCTGAGCGCCCTGCGAGCGGCGCTGGCGGCAGCGCATCCGCATATCGTCAAATATGACGTCGTCACGCCGGCCGACACCGCGAGGCTCCAGAGCCTCTCGGCGAAGGAGGCGCCGTCGGCGGAGGCCTTCGCCTCGCCCATTCATGACTTCTACCTGACCAACCCCGTAACGCGCGCCTCGCGCGTGATGGCCGAATGCTCGGCGCTTGCGAGCCAGCGGCTCGCTGCGGCCGCAGAATAGGGTCTCCCATGAGCAGCCTTACGCCCTCTCGGCCCACTGAAGACAAATCGCTCGTTATTGTCGGCGCCGTCGCCGTAGTGTCGGTGGTCGTTATCCTGCTTGGCATCGCTTACGGCTTCATCGAGGAGCGCTGGGCGGCCGGGGTGGCGCACTGGTTCTATACCTCGACGTTCGGGATGGTCGTACGTTACATCCTGGAGAGCCTGATCCTGCTCGTCGGCGTATTGATCTCCACGGCGATCCTGATTTACGGCGAGCGGAAGATCTGGGCGTCCGTGCAATTGCGGCGGGGCCCGAACGTGGTCGGGCCCTGGGGCGTGCTGCAACCCTTCGCCGACTTCCTGAAGTTCATCCTGAAGGAACCGGTAATTCCCGCCAGCGCCAACAAAGGGGTATTTGTGCTCGCCCCGCTGATTGGCGTCGTGCTGGCTTTGGCGTCGTGGGCGGTGATCCCGGTCGCCGACGGCTGGGTGATCGCCGATATAAACGTCGGCATTCTCTATCTGTTCGCCGTGTCGTCGCTTGGCGTCTACGGCATCATCATGGCGGGTTGGGCGTCGAACTCGAAATACGCCTTTCTGTCGTCGCTGCGGTCGGCCGCGCAGATGGTGTCCTACGAGGTCTCGATTGGCTTCGTCATCGTCACCGTGCTCTTGTGCGCGGGGTCGCTGAACCTCGGCGAGATCGTGCGCGCGCAGGACACCTGGGCCGGAATTTTCGGGTGGTACTGGCTGCGCTTGCTGCCGATGTGCGTGATCTTTTTCGTCTCGGCGCTCGCGGAGACGAACCGCCCGCCGTTCGACCTTGTCGAAGCCGAATCCGAACTCGTCGCCGGCTATCAGGTCGAATATTCGGCCTCGATGTTTCTGCTGCAATTCCTCGGCGAACTGGTGGCGATCCTCGCGATGTCCTCGATGACGACGCTCCTGTTTCTCGGCGGATGGCTGTCGCCGATTCCGTTCGCCCCGTTCACCTGGGTGCCTGGGATCATCTGGTTCCTCATCAAGGCCTGGGCGGTGGTGTTCTGCTTCTCGATGACCAAGGCGGTCGTTCCACGTTACCGCTACGACCAGTTGATGCGATTGGGCTGGAAAGTGTTCCTGCCGATATCTCTGGCGATGGTGGTGATCGTGGCCGCCTTCGTGGAAATGTTCGGCTCGGCTGGGGGATGAAAGCGAGGATGGCGTCATGGCGCTGAAATTGGATCAGGCCGCGCGCTCGCTGTTCCTGAGCGAGTTCGTCGGCGCGTTCGCGTTGGGCATAAGATACATGTTCAAGCCGAAGGCGACGCTCAACTATCCGCACGAAAAGTCGCCGCTCTCGCCGCGCTTCCGCGGCGAGCATGCGCTGAGGCGCTATCCCAACGGCGAGGAGCGCTGCATCGCCTGCAAGCTCTGCGAGGCGATCTGCCCCGCTCAGGCCATCACCATCGAGGCCGGACCGCGCCGCAACGACGGCACGCGGCGCACGACGCGATACGACATCGACATGGTGAAGTGCATCTATTGCGGCATGTGCCAGGAGGCCTGTCCCGTGGACGCCATCGTCGAGGGGCCGAATTTCGAATTCGCGACCGAGACGCGCGAGGAGCTCTACTACGACAAGGAGCGGCTGCTCGCGAATGGCGACCGCTGGGAGCGGGAGCTGGCGCGCAACATCAAGCTGGACGCGCCCTATCGCTGAGCGGCGCGGCCGAATGGCCTGTCCGACCCGCTTCGGGGACGCGACGGGCGGACTTTTGGGGATCGGTGACGATGCTGGCGCAGGCCTTCTTCTTCTGGATTTTCGCCGCCGTGCTGGTGGCTTCGGGGCTGGCGGTCATCCTGGCGCGCAACCCCGTGCATTCCGTCCTTTTCCTCATTCTGGCGTTCGTCAACGCCTCGGGCCTGTTCGTGCTGATGGGCGCCGAGTTCCTGGCGATGATCCTGGTCGTCGTCTACGTCGGCGCGGTCGCGGTGCTGTTCCTGTTCGTCGTCATGCTGCTCGACGTCGATTTCACGCAATTCAAGCAGGGCTTCGTGCAATATCTGCCAATCGGCGGTCTCATCGCGTTCTGTGTCGGCTTCGAGCTTTGGTATGTGACGTCGGGCTGGTCGCGGTCTCCGCACGCCGCCGCCGCCGCCGCGCCGGCGGCGCTCGTCAGCAACACCAAGGCGCTCGGGCTCGTGATCTACACGCAATACGCCTATTTCTTCGAGGCGGCCGGGCTCATCCTGCTGACGGCGATGATCGGCGCGATCGTGCTCACGCTCAGGCGCAAGGCCGGCGTCAAGCGCCAGGACATCGCCGCCCAGGTCGGCCGCACGCCGGCGGCGGGGGTCGAATTGCGCAAAGTCGCCTCGCGCGCCGGCATTTGAGGGGAGCCGCCATGATCATCGGGTTAACCCATTACCTTTCGCTGGCGGCGATCCTGTTCACCATCGGCGTGGCGGGCATCATCCTGAACCACAAGAACATCATCATCATCCTGATGTCGGTGGAGCTGATTCTGCTGTCCGTGAACATCAACCTGGTGGCGTTCTCGACCTTCTCGGGCGATCTGACGGGCCAGGTGTTCGCGCTGCTGATCCTGACGGTCGCGGCGGCGGAGGCGGCCATCGGGCTTGCGATCCTCGTGGCCTATTACCGCAATCGCGGTTCGATCGCCGTCGAAGACATCAATATGCTGAAGGGCTGAGCGGGCCATGACGTATTTCATCATCGTCTTCCTGCCGCTGATCGGCTTCCTCTACGCGGGCCTGTTCGGGAACAACAGCGAGCCGCGCAGGGCCGAGCTCGTCACCACGAGCCTTCTGGGAATATCGCTTTTCTTCTCCTGGATCGCCTTCTTCGCCCTGGCCTTCAGTTCGGATCCGCAACCTTATATCGTGCCGGTGGCGAATTGGATTTCCGCCGGCAAGCTCTCGGTGGACTGGGCGCTGCGCATCGACACGCTGACCGCGGTCATGCTGGTCGTGGTGACGACGGTTTCGTTTCTCGTCCACATGTACTCGATCGGCTACATGCACGAGGACGACTCGCGGCCGCGCTTCTTCGCCTATCTCTCGCTGTTCACCTTCGCCATGCTGATGCTGGTGACGGCCGACAACCTCGTGCAGATGTTCTTCGGCTGGGAGGGCGTCGGCCTCGCCTCCTATCTGCTGATCGGCTTCTGGTACAAGCGTCCTTCCGCCAACGCTGCGGCGATCAAGGCTTTCATCGTCAACCGCGTCGGCGATTTCGGCTTCGCTCTCGGCATCTTCCTGTTGTTCCGGCTGACGGGCTCCGTCGGGCTTGAGCAGATCCGCGCCGCGGCGCCGAGCCTCGTCGGCGTGAACATCCACGTCTTCGGCATGGATGTCGAAGCGCTGACGATGGTCTGCCTGTTGCTGTTCATGGGCGCGATGGGCAAGTCGGCGCAGTTCCTGCTGCACACCTGGTTGCCCGACGCGATGGAGGGCCCGACGCCGGTCTCCGCGCTCATCCACGCCGCCACCATGGTGACGGCCGGCGTGTTCATGGTCGCGCGGCTGTCGTTCCTGTTCGATCTGTCGCCGACCGCGCTTACCTTCGTGCTGTTCATCGGCGCGACGACCGCCTTCTTCGCGGCGACGATCGGTCTCGTGCAGAACGACATCAAGCGCGTCATCGCCTATTCGACCTGCTCGCAGCTCGGCTACATGTTTGTCGCCGAGGGCGTCGGGGCCTATGGGGCGGGCATCTTCCATCTGTTCACGCACGCCTTCTTCAAGGCGCTGCTGTTCCTGGGCGCGGGCTCGGTGATACACGCCATGCACCATGAGCAGGACATGCGCCGCATGGGCGGCCTGAAGGACGAGATCCCCTTCACCTTCTGGATGATGATGATCGGGACGCTGGCGCTGACGGGCGTGGGTCTGCCGTTCACGCCGCTCGGCTTCGCCGGCTATGTCTCGAAAGACGCGATCATCGAGGCGTCCTATGCCGCCCATGGCTATGTGGGAGCCTACGCGTTCCTCTGCGTGGTGATCGCGGCGGCGCTGACCTCGTTCTATTCGTGGCGCCTCATGTTCATGACGTTCTACGGACGGCGCGGCGACTGGGCGCACGCGCTGCCGCACGACGAGCATGACGAGCATCATCACGAGGACCACGGCCACGGCCGCGCTCATGAATTGCCGCGCAACATGCTGATACCGCTCGCCGTCCTCGCCTTTGGCGCGACCTTCGCCGGCATGTTCTTCCGGCATTGGTTCATCGGCGGCGGCTTCGAGGGGTTCTGGAAGGAATCCCTGTTTCTGGCCAAGGACAACAAGATCCTGGAGGCGATGGAGCAGGTTCCCTGGCTTGTCTCCTTCCTGCCGTTTCTGATGATGGCCCTCGGCTTCGTTGTCGCCTTCTACATGTATGTCGTCAACAAGAGCGCCCCGGCCGTGCTCGCCCAGACCAACCCGTTGCTGTACCGCTTCCTGCTCAACAAATGGTACTTCGACGAGCTTTACGACATTCTGTTCGTGCGGCCGGCGTTCTGGATCGGGCGCGTGTTCTGGAAGGGCGGGGACGGCGCGATCATAGACGGGCTCGGGCCCGACGGGATCTCCGCGCGCGTACTCGACGTGACGCGCAACGTCGTGCGGCTGCAAACGGGCTACGTTTATCACTACGCCTTCGCGATGCTGCTTGGCGTCGCGGCGCTGGCGACCTGGTATCTGTTCGGGGGATTGCGCTGATGTCCGGCAACTGGGTGCTCTCGGCGCTGCTGATCCTGCCGGTCGTCGGCGCGATCCTCATTGGGCTGCTGCGCGGCGAATCCAAGGAGACGCTGCAGAACGCGCGGTATATCGCGCTGTGGACGACGGTGATCGTCTTCCTGCTCAGCCTCTACGCCTGGGCCAAGTTCGATCCGGCCAAGCCCGGCTTCCAGCTCGTCGAGCAATCGAACTGGTTCTCCAACGTCATTCTCTACAAGCTTGGCGTCGACGGCATATCGATGCCGTTCGTCCTGCTGACCACTTTCCTGATGCCGTTGTGCATCCTGGCGTCGTGGCGCTCGATCCAGACGCGCGTGAAATCGTATCTGATCGCCTTCCTGATCCTCGAGACGCTTATGATCGGCGTGTTCGAGGCGCTGGATCTGTTGCTGTTCTACGTGTTCTTCGAGGGCGGCCTGATCCCGATGTTTCTCATCATCGGCGTGTGGGGCGGCAAGCGGCGCGTCTATGCGGCGTTCAAATTCTTCCTTTACACGCTCGCGGGCTCGCTTCTGATGCTGCTCGGCGTGATGGCGATGTACTGGACGGCGCACACCAGCGACATCGAAGTGCTGCTGCATACGCGCTTCTCGCAGAACATGCAGTTCTGGCTGTGGCTGGCCTTCTTCGCCTCCTTCGCGGTGAAGATGCCGATGTGGCCGGTCCATACCTGGTTGCCCGACGCCCACGTCGAGGCGCCGACCGCGGGCTCGGTGATCCTGGCCGGCATCCTGCTGAAGATGGGCGGTTACGGCTTCCTGCGCTTTTCGCTGCCCATGTTCCCGGACGCCAGCGTCTATTTCGCGCCCTTGATTTATGCGCTGTCGATCATCGCCATCGTCTACACCTCGCTCGTGGCGCTGGTGCAGGAGGATATGAAGAAGCTGATCGCCTATTCGTCGGTCGCCCATATGGGCTTCGTCACGATGGGCATCTTCGCCGCCAATACGCAGGGCGTTCAGGGCGCGGTGTTCCAGATGGTGAGCCACGGGCTTGTCTCCGGCGCGCTCTTCCTTTGCGTCGGCGTCGTGTATGATCGGCTGCACACGCGCGAGATCGCGGCCTATGGCGGCCTCGTCGGCCGCATGCCGCGCTACGCCGTGGCGTTCATGGTGTTCACGCTCGCCAATGTCGGGCTTCCGGGAACGTCTGGTTTCGTTGGCGAATTTCTCACGCTTGTCGGCGCCTTTCAGGCCAACACCTGGGTCGCGCTGTTCGCGACGACCGGCGTCATCCTCTCGGCGGCCTACGCGCTCTATCTCTATCGCCGCGTGATTTTCGGCGTGCTGGACAAGCCGACGCTTGCTCACCATCGAGGACGTGACGTTCCGCGAGCAGCTCACCCTCGTGCCGCTGCTGCTGTTGACCATCTATTACGGCGTGCACCCGCAGCCGATCCTCAACGCCAGCGCCGCCTCCGTCGAGCAGCTATTGCAAGGCATGCAGCACGCGGCCGCGGCAGTTCGAACGGCGGGTCTGTGATGGGCGCTTGGAAATATTTGGGGCGATCGAGATGAACCTGACCGCGCTCTCGCTTCCGGTGGTGATGCCGGAGTTCATTCTGTTCCTCGGCGTGCTGGCGCTGATCCTCGTCGGCGCCTTGCGCGGCGAGCGCTCGGTCTGGCTGGTGACCGAAATCGCCATCGTGCTTCTCGGCGTGGCCCTGGCGATTGTCGTGTTCGACAAGAAGACGGAGGGCGTGACCTTCTATGGCGCCTTCACCAATGACGGCTTCGCCCGGTTCATGAAGGCGCTGGCGCTGATCGGCTCCCTGGTGTCGCTGCTGCTGTCGCTGGAATTCCTGCGCCACCATCGTTACGGCGGTTTCGAGTTTCCGATTCTGCTGCTCTTGTCCACCATCGGCATGTTGATGCTGATATCGGCGAGCGACTTCATCGCGCTTTATCTCGGCCTTGAGCTGATGAGCCTGTCGCTCTACGTGCTGGCGGCCTATCGGCGCGACGATCTGCGCGCGTCCGAGGCGGGGCTGAAGTATTTCGTGCTGGGGGCGCTGTCGTCAGGCATGCTGCTCTATGGCATGTCGCTGATGTACGGCTACGCGGGAACGGTATCGTTCAAGGGCGTGGCCGGGGCGTTCTCCGGCGCCGCTCCAATCGGCGTCATTTTCGGTCTCGTTTTCGTCATCGCGGGACTCGCGTTCAAGATATCGGCGGTGCCGTTCCATATGTGGACGCCGGACGTCTATGAGGGCGCGCCGACGCCCGTGACGACCTTTTTCGCCTCCGCGCCGAAAATGGCCGCGATGGCGGTCGTCGTTCGCATCCTGTTGACCGCGTTTCCGCATATCTCGACGGAGTGGCGGCAGATCGTCACCTTCGTCTCGATCGCCTCGATGGCGCTCGGCGCTTTCGCTGCGATCGGGCAGACCAACATCAAGCGTCTGATGGCCTATTCCTCGATCGGCCACATGGGTTTCGCGCTGGTCGGCGTCGCCGCGGGCTCCGTCGAGGGCGCGCAGGGCGTCGCACTCTATATGGCGATCTATCTGGTGATGACGCTGGGAACCTTCGCCGGCATCCTGTCGATGCGCCGCAATGGCGAATATGTCGAGACGATCGAGGATCTCGCGGGACTTTCGCGCACCAATCCGCCGATGGCCTTCTTCCTGGCGGCGATGATGTTTTCGCTCGCGGGCGTGCCGCCGCTCGCCGGCTTCTTCGCCAAGTTCTATGTATTCGCCGCGGCGATCAACGCTGGACTCTATGGGCTGGCGGTCATTGGCGTGCTGCTGAGCGCAGTCGGGGCCTATTACTATCTGCGCATCGTCAAGATCATGTATTTCGACGAGGCGGCCAAGCCCTTCGACGCGCCGACGGCCGCGCCGCGCTTCGTGCTCGGACTTTCCTCGGCCGTGCTCATTCTCGGCGTGCTCGTCCCGGCGCCCCTCACGTCGGCCGCGCTCGCGGCGGCCAAATCGTTGTTCTGAGGCTTATTTGGCTCAAGGCGAGAGCGCCGCGCCGCGTCGCTACACGATCCAGGGCTGGCGCGTCGAGCGCTTCGCCGTCCTCGACTTCGACGAGCGAGGAGGCCAAGCGCCGGGCGCTCGGGGGCGATCCCGGCCGGCTGTGGATCGTGGCCGACCGCCAGACCGCGGGGCGCGGCCGGCACGGGCGCGACTGGCGCTCGCCCACCGGCAATTTCCACGGCAGCGCACTGGTGGTCTCGCCCTGCGCGGTGGCCGACGCCCCGCAGCTCGGCTTCGTCGCGGGACTTGCGGCGCGCGCGGCGATCGAGGACCTCGGCGGACGCGGCGTCGGACTCAAATGGCCGAACGATCTCGTCGTCGACGGCGCCAAGCTCGCGGGCATTCTCTTGGAGGGCTGGAGCCTCGCCTCGGCGCCCTTCGCCGTTTCGATCGGGATCGGCGTCAATCTCGCGAGCCACCCCACCGATCTCAATTATGCCGCCACAGATCTCGGCGCGATGGTCGGCCGGCAGGTCAGCGTGCGCGAATTTCTTGAGCGGCTCGCGGTCCGGTTCGACGAGCGTCTTGCGGTCTTCGCGCGCGGCTCCGGTTTTGCTCTCATTCGCGAGCAGTGGCTTGAGGCGGCGGCGGGGCTTGGCCGGCCGTTGCGCGCGACGACGCCGGCCGGCGCGCGGGAGGGCGTGTTTGCGGGGCTCGATGAGCGCGGGCGTTTGCTTTTGCGGCGGCAAGACGCGATAGAGGCGATCGAATCCGCTGACATTGCCCTTCTCGGGGCGACGGCCGCAGCGCCGCCGCGCAAGAAAGTTTGACTTAAGATGCAGGACGACGCGCAACTCGTGTTCGTGGCCCTGGGGGGCCTGCGCGAAATCGGCACTGAATTGCGCCCTCTACGGCTTCGGACCGGCGCGCAGGCGCAAATGGCTGATGGTGGACCTCGGCCTCGCCTTCGCCGGCGAGGAAGCGCCGGGCGTCGATCTCGTCATGCCCGATCTTTCCTTCGTGCAGGGTATCAAGCGCGATCTCCTCGGCATCGTCATCACCCACGCGCATGAAGACCACATTGGCGCCCTGGCCGAGCTTTGGCCGTCGCTGGGCGCGCAGGTCTACATGACGCGCTTCGCCGCCGGCCTTGCCGAAGCGCGGCGTCTGGGCGAGCCGGGCGCGCCGAAGATCCCGATCAATATCGTGGCGTTGGGCGGGCGCGTCGAAATCGGGCCGTTCGATGTCGAGTTCATCCCCGTGGCGCATTCGATCCCCGAGAGCGTCGCGCTGGCCATTCGCAGCCCGGCGGGGCTGGTCGTCCACACCGGAGACTGGAAGATCGACGCGGCGCCCGGCGTCGGCGCCGTCACCGACGAAGCGAGACTGAAGGCGCTCGGCGACGAGGGCGTGCTGGCGCTTGTCTGCGATTCCACCAATGTCGTGCGCGACGGCGAGAGCCCGTCGGAGGCCGACGTCGCGCGCACGTTGCGCGAGCTCATCGCAGAGGCGAAAGGCCGCGTCGTCGTGACGACCTTCGCCTCGAATGTCGCGCGGCTGCGCGCGGCGGCGGAGGCGGGGCTTGCGGCGGGTCGCCAGGTTCTGGTGATGGGCCGGGCGATGGAGCGGGTCATCGCGGTCGCGCGCGAATGCGGCTATCTCGACGGCGTTCCGCCCTTCCTCGGCCGCGATCCGTTCGACCGCCTGCCGCGCGACAAGGTGCTGGCGCTGGCGACCGGAAGCCAGGGCGAGCCGCGCGCGGCGCTGGCCCGCATGGCCGAGGAGCCGCACACCCGCGCTTCGTTGAGCCCCGGCGACCGCGTGATTTTCTCCTCGCGCACCATCCCCGGCAACGAGAAGGCCGTCGGGCGCATCATCAACGGCTTGTCCGAGCAGGACGTGGAGGTCGTCACGGACCGCACGCATCTCGTGCATGTCTCCGGCCATCCGCGCCGCGCCGAGCTTCAGCGCATGTACGAGTGGCTTCGACCTGCCATCGCCGTTCCCGCCCACGGCGAGCCGTTGCATCTGACCGAACACGCCGCCTTCGCCAAGGCGCAGGGCGTCAAGGAGGTCGTTCGCCCCTTCAATGGCGACGTGGTCGCGCTGGAGGCGGGCAGCGCCGGGCTGGTCGACCGGGTGAATGTCGGACGGCGCTATCGGGACGGCGAAATACTCTTGCCGACAGGCGCCGAATGCGTCGCCGAACGCCGCCGCCTCGCCTTCGCGGGCGTCGTCTCGATTGCGATGGCGCTGTCGGACAAGGGCGATCTCGTCGGCGATCCCGACGTGATGATCGCGGGCCTGCCGCAGAATACGCGCGACGGGGCGGGGCTGGACGCCATCGTCGACGCCGCCATCTTCGAAACCATCGAGAGCCTGCCGCGCGCCAAGCGCCGCGATCCCGATTTCGTCTCCAGTTCCGTCGAGCGGGCGGTGCGCAATTCCCTCCACGCGGTCTGGGGCAAACGCCCGACCGTTCATGTTCTCGTCGTCGAAGTCTAGGGGCGCGCCCACGCATGATCGGACGCTTGAACCACGTCGCCATCGCCACCGCGGATCTCGAAAAGGCGAGCCGCCTCTATCGGGAGAGCCTCGGCGCGCGCGTCTCGGAGCCGACGTCGATCCCCGAGCACGGCGTGACCGTGGTGTTCGTCGAGGCCGACAACACCAAGATCGAGTTGTTGCAGCCTTTGGGGGCGAATTCGCCGATCGCCAAGTTCCTGGAGAAGAACCCGGACGGCGGCATGCATCATCTGTGCTTTGAGGTTGACGATATCCTGGCCGCCCGCGACGCGCTGAAGGCGACGGGAGCGCGGGTGCTCGGCGACGGCGAACCGAAGATCGGCGCGCACGGCAAGCCCGTGCTGTTCCTTCATCCCAAGGATTTCGGCGGCACGCTGATCGAGCTGGAGCAGGCCGTTGGAAGGCCAACGATCGCTTGAATCGATCGTCCGAAAACCGGCATCCACTTTTCGGAAATCCTGCTAGGCCGCTTCCGAGCCATCCTGCCTGAGAGCTGCGAGCAGGTCGTCTTCCCACATCGGCCGCCCGAACAGATAGCCCTGCGCGAGCCGGCAGCCCGAGCGCGCCAGGAATTCGGCTTGCGCTTCCGTCTCCACGCCTTCCGCCAGCACTTCCAGGTCGAGCGAATGGCCGAGGCGGATGACGGCGGCGGCGATCTCCATGCCGGTGGCGTCGGAGGGAATGTCCTGGATGAAGGCGCGGTCGAGCTTCAGCTTGTCGATGGGAAAATTCTTGAGATAGGCGAGCGAGGAATGGCCGGTGCCGAAGTCGTCGACCGAGACGCGAAGGCCCAGAGCCCGCAACTGCGTGAGTTTCGCGGCGACGTCCTTCTGGCCCATCAGAACGCTCTCGGTGATCTCGATCTCGACCTTGTCCAGGGGCAGCCCCGCCTCGCCGAGGATCTCGGCGATGCGCTCGCACAGGTCGCCGCGCTCGAACTGGCGCGGCGAAATATTGATGGATAGCGTCGTAAGATCGACGCCGGCGTCGAGCCAGGCCTTCATCCGCTCCGCCGCGCGGCGAAGCACCCATTCGCCGATCTGCACGATGAGGCCGGTCTTCTCGGCCAGCGGGATGAAACGGCCGGGAGGCGCCACACCTTCCGGCATCCGCCAGCGCACCAGCGCCTCGACGCCGAAAACGCGGCGATCGGCGAGGTCGACGAGCGGCTGGAATTGCAGCACGAGTTCGTCGCGTTCGAGCGCCCGGCGCAAGCCGGTCTCCATTTCCAGCCGCTCGCGGGCCTCGATCATGTGGCGCGGTTCGTAAAGCCGTACGCCGCCGCCGCAATCCTTGGCGACGTAGAGCGCGGATTCGGCCTGCCGCATCAGGATGTCGGCGTCGCCCCCGTCGCCGGCAATGAAGACCACGCCGACATTGACGCCGCTATAGGCCTTGGCGCCGCTGGCGAAGACGAAGGGCCGCTCCATCTCGGCGACCAACTCGCCGGCGAGCGAGCGAGCCTCCTCCTCGCTGGCGCAGGCGTGCCGAAGGATCGCGAATTCGTCGGCGCCGATGCGCGCGAGCATGTCGCGCGGCGTCGAGCTTGGAGAGGAAGCGCTGACTCGATTGCGCGAGCAACTCGTCGCCGGCGGGATGGCCGAGGCTTTCGACGATCGTGCGAAAGCGGTCGAGTTCGAGATGAAACAGCGCCGCGCTGGCGCCTCGCTCCTCGATCTCCACCAGGCCCGCCTCGATGCGCCGTCTCAGCGACAGCCGGTTGGGCAGGGCGGTGTCGGGGTCGTGATGGACGAGAAAATCGAGCCGAGCCTGCGAACGCTTGTAGTCGCCGATGTCGGAGTAGAGCGCGACGTAACCTGCCGGCTCGCCGGAATTGTCGCGCACCAGGCTGATCGTCGCCCAGTAGGCGTGCACGCTTCCGTCCTTGCGGCGGTTCCAGATTTCGCCGCGCCAGCGGCCGGTCGAGCGAATGTCGCGAAAGAGATCCTGATAGAACTTGGCGTCGTGGCGGCCGGATTTGAGGAGGCTGACGCAGCGGCCGCAGATTTCCTCGCCGCGATAGCCGGTCAGATCCTCGAAGGCGGGATTGACCGTCTGGATGCGCCCGGCGAAATCCGCGATCAGGATGCCTTCGTGCGTGTTGGCGAACACCGTGGAGGAGAGCCTCAGCTCCGCCTCGTGGCGCTTGCGCAAGGTGATGTCCTGATGCGTGCCGACGAGGCGCACCACACGATGCTCGTTCGTCGAAAACCGGAAATCCGCGCGAGAGAATGTCGAGCCAGCGGCCGTCCTTGTGACGCAGCTTGAGTTCCAGTTCGTAGGTTTCGATCTCGCGCGCTTCGAGCCGCCGGATCTGTTCCGCGATGGCCTCCCTCACGCCGGGCGCGGTGATCTCCCACCAGGAATCCGGATCGTCGGCGATCTCCTGCTCGGTATAGCCCAGCATCGACTTCCAGCGCGGCGACAGATAGGTCTGGTTCTCCTTGATGCGCCAGTCGTAGAGGCCTTCGTTGGCGCCGCGCATGGCGAGCTCGAAACGCTCCTCGCTCTCCCGCAACGCCGCCTCCGCCGCTCGCCGCGCGGCGACGTTTTCGACGACCAGAAGAATGAAAGGCGGCTCGCCGATCAGCCGCGCCGCGGTCCATGCCGACACGGGGGCGCCGTTCCTGGCGACAAAGGTGCGCTCGGCGGCGTAGCTGTTCCTGACGCCGCGACGCAGCGCCTCGCAATCCGCAAGGACGGAGGCGCGGCTGTCCTGGTGAACGAGCGCGAGCCTTTCGAGGCCGACTATCTCGTCTGCGGAATAGCCGAGCAGGGCGCGAAAACTGGCGTTGGCGCGCAGGATTTTTCCATCGAGCCCGACATGCGCCATGCCGACGTCCGCCTGCTCGAACGTCGCCGCGAATAGCCCGTCGCGCGAGGAGGCGGTCGTCTCGGCGGGCGGCTCGGCGCGTCCGAACCAGGTCCGCAGGGAAGCTAGTCGCATCGGCTCGCAACGCTCGATGATTTCAGATCGCCCGTCGCGCCTTGCGAGGCAAAGCGAACGCGCCGTATCAGGATGAAATCGGCTCAGGGCCGAACCGGCCGAACGGCGTCATGCCTCGAACGCCGTAAGGCGCCCGTCGCTCGTGGTCTTTTTCTAGACGGACGAAATTGCTTGATCCTTAACGCTCGCGCTGTTCTGCCTCGGCGCAGGAGAATCTGCGGATGCGGGTGAGTTTCGACGGCGGCCGGCTCAACGAGCGCGGGGTCGCGGTGGCGCTCTACGATTATGCCCATCACGCCCGCCGCCTCCTCGGCGTCGATCCCATCATCCTGCACGACGCGAGCGGGACGGTCGAGCCCGACCAGGTCGCCCGCTTCGCCGCCGCCTTTCCCGTGCGCGGCTATCGCAACGACGCCGAGCGGGCCGCCTGGATCGAGGAAGAGCGCATAGACGTCGCCTATGCGCTGAAGTCGACCCGCCCGCGCTATCCCATCGCCCCGCGCGGCCGCACCGTGGTGCATGAGGTGTTCCGCTTCTTCGACCCGCACGGCGACGCCTACGCCTATATCTCGCCTTGGCTGGCCGAAGCCGCCGCGGCGGGGCGCTATCCTGCCGTGCCGCATATCGTCGACCCGCCGGCGCCGCGCGGCGACTTGCGGGCGGAGTTCGGGGTGCCGCGAGACGCCGTGGTGATCGGCCGCCACGGCGGGCCGGACCAGCTCAACGTTCCCTTCGTCCCGGCCGCGCTGGAGGCGGCGCTGAACGCGCGGTCCGATCTCTGGGTGATGCTGCTCAACACCGCCCCGCTGCTGCGCCATGAGCGGGTGATCCACGTGCCCCGCGCGCCGGACCGCCAGCGGGTCGCCGATTTCGTGGCGAGCTGCGACGTCGGGCTCAATGCGCGGATTGGCGGCGAGGCGTTCGGGCTCGCCATCGCCGAGTTTCTCGCGCAGGACAAGCCGGCGCTGGTCTGGGAGGGCGGACGCGACCGGCATCATCTGGCGCTGGTTGACGATCCCGGCTTTCGCTTCCGCACGGGCGAGGATCTGACGCGGGCGCTGCTGCGGTTCGAGCCGGGGCCGGGGCAGGGGCGCTGGCGGGCGCGCGTCGAGCGCTTCGCGCCGGAGGCGGTGATGGAGGTTTTCGCGCGCGTGTTTCTGGAGGAGGGCGCGCGGCCGAAGCCGCGCCTGCCGCTTGGGTTCCGGCTCGGCGCGAAGCTGCGGGCGCGGGCGCAGAGGCGGCGGGACGGGCGGTGGATGCGGGGGTGAGGGCGGCTGAGACTGGACGGCGGACAGGGAATACAGTGCGTTAGGCGCGCTTTGCTGTCCCTGTCGGGCGGTTGGACTCCAGGCGCCCGAAGCGTGGTTCCGATGGGTCGGGGCGATGCTTTCCTTGCCTGTCAGCGCGGATGAATTGGAAAATTAAGCGCAGCGTCACCGTAACATGGGGCGCGTCGCAAAAGATGGCTCAGTTCTGGCGGGCGGTCGTGGTAGTTTGCGAATTCAGAGGGCGCGATGAGCGAAAACCGCAGACTTGCCGCGATCATGGCGGTCGACGTCGTCGGTTACTCACGCCTCATGGGCAAGGACGAGGCGGGTACGGCGCGGGCGGTGAGGGAAGATCGCGACGCCGTAAGTCCCGTCGTTGCAAGCCTGGGTGGGCGCGTCGTCAAGACAATGGGCGACGGAGTGCTGCTTGAGTTTCCTTCCGTAGTCGCCGCCGTCGAGTGCGCCGTCGCGATTCAGAAAATGATGGTCGCGCGCCACGCGGATGCGCCCCAAGACAAGCGCATCGTCTATCGCATCGGCGTCAGTCTTGGCGACGTGCTGGTAGAAGGCGACGACATTCTCGGGGATGGCGTCAACATCGCGGCCCGGCTCGAAGGCATTTGCAAGCCCGGCGGCGTCGTGATTTCCGGCTCCGCCTTCGATCACGTTCGAGACAAGATGGATGCAAAATTCGACGATCTCGGCGAGAAGGCGCTCAAGAATATCGCACGTCCAGTGCGCGCATATCAATTGCAGATGACGCAATTGACCGCCGCCGACGCCTCGGCAGCGTCGAGCACTCGAATTCGCGTCGCTGCATTCGGCGCACTATCGAGATGGAAGCCCCCCCTCGCCGGCTGGGTGCTTCTTCTGCTTTTTGTCGCTGCCTCTACCACATGGCTCCGTCACTGGTCGACCGTGGAAACCCCTGCGGCAGTCGAGCCCTTGGCTTTGGCGTCGAAGCACTCAATCGCTGTTTTGCCCTTCGCCAACCTGAGTGCAGAGAAGGATCAGGATTACTTTGCGGACGGATTAAGCGACGATCTCACCACGAAGTTGTCGCAGATCAAGGATCTATTCGTCATCGCCCGAAGCTCCATGTACGCGTACAGGGACAAGCCAGTCACCCCACAAGAAGTCGCGCAGAAGCTCGGCGTTCGTTATGTGGTCGTGGGCAGCGTTCAGAAATCCGGCGACCGGCTGCGAATCAACGCTAACCTGATCGAAGCGTCCCATGCGCGCCAGATTTGGGCTGAACATTTTGATGAAAACATTTCGAATATTTTTGAAGTCCAAGATAAAGTCCTAAACAAAATCATCTCCGCACTGACCGTGCAGCTGACTGATGTCGAGCAGAGAAACATCGCACGTGCGCCGACAAATAATCTTGAAGCCTACGACTATTATCTTCGAGCAGAGAACGAAGGGTCTATGAATGACGATGTTAGAGCGCAAGTTCGCGCTATGACCTTTTTCGGCAAAGCGATCGAACTAGACCCCGGCTTTGCGAACGCCCAGGCCGGCTACGCCCTGATGGCCGCCCAAGTGCTACGTTACAGTCTCGAGTTTGAGATGCCTCCGGCCGTCGCTCGCAAGCGCGCGTACGATGCGGCCGGCCGCGCACTTGACGTCGATCCGAACAACAGTCGCGCCTATGTCGCCCTGGCGTTTCTCCAGCTCAACGATGGACGACACTCCGATGCGGTCTTGTCCGCACGACGAGCCGTAAGCCTCGGTCCCAACGATCCCGAGGCGTTCGCATATCTCGGGATGATTTCTGGCCTATGCGGGCGAGCAGACGGAGGCAGTCGCGGTAACCGAGCAGGCGCTGCGCCTCAGTCCATCCCCCCCGCCGCTCCTGCGGCAACTGGCCCTCATCGTCTTCTACAATGCGCGACAATACGGCCGCGCGATTGATGAGATGAAGGCGATTAAGGACAAAGACATTTGGCCCGCGGGGCATGAGCATCTGGCAGCAGCCTACGCGCATTTGGGCAAGTTCGACTTGGCCCGCAGCGAGGCAGGCGCTATTCCGGATTATGTCTTTCCGAAGCCTAGTCTCGCTTTCGCCGGCGCCTGGTACGAGACGTACTATAAGCGCGCCGAAGACCTGGCTCACCATTTGGAGGGACTTCGCGGCGCTGGCATTCCGCAGTGGCCGCTTGGATTCGAAGGCCGACAGCAAGATCGGATCACTGGGCAGAAACTTCGGACTCTGACGCTCACCCGTACGTGGCAGGGGCACGTTGCGACGCAGAATGGCCAAAACATCCCCTTTGTCCTTCAGATCGATGGACAGGGTCACATTGTCTACAAGAGCTCGCAAGCGCTCTTGAGCGGTGTAGTTAGATTCGAAAACGATCAGCTCTGCGTGCAGTTTGAAGGCCAGCTGTCGAACATCTGGCTTTGCGGGCCTATCTATCGGTCTGGAAACGCTGGAGACAGCGCGGGCTCCGACTATATCTACGTGTTTCCGTTGGGGCTCAGATATTTCTCGGTAAAGGATTGACGGGCCTGCTACTGAGCCAGTTTTGCGTGCGATATCGGCCACTTTTCTTCGGCGGCGGCGAGATCGAGTGCGCGCTCTTGGAAATGGGCAGCGGCGCTTAGGTACAATTTGCCGTCGATGATCTGCCAGCTTTCCGGATCGATGTTGACTGTCGCCTCGCCATGCGCCGCCACGCCCTCGGAGCAAAGGCCGCCATACTGCGGCGCGTAGGAAATCGGACTCGCGGCGAACATGCGGCGGTGATTGTCGTTCGAAAAGCGCCATGTTGCGCCGAGCCACTCGAACGCGAAGGCTTCGGAGCCGAGGACCGCCTTCCGGTCAGTGAAATAAGCAACCGGATCATAGCCCTTGATCGCTACATCACCGAAATAACCGGTGTTGACTTCTCCTGCACGAGCGGCGGTTGCCACGACAATGCAGGCTGCGGCCAAAAGCGCCGGCGACAAAAAATTCGGCTTCATTGGTATTCTCCTCAATATTTCATTGTTTCAGCGCGGCGTTGCGCTTTTCGCAAACCGCTGCCCATCCGCCGATGCGATCTTCCCCTTGACACTTCGCACCCGCCTTCAACAATGCGTCGACCGTCTCGGGATGATCTCGAAATACGGCGCGACTCAGGGCTGAGTACCCCTCTCGCCCAGTCCGCTCGAGGTCAGCTCCGTGATCGGCGAGAAAGTGGACGACATCAACATAACCTTGCTCCGCGGCAACAATCAACGGGGTCACTCTGAAGACATTGTCCGCGTCGTTGACGACGGCTCCGGAACTGACCAGCAGCCGCACCGTCTGAATGCTTCCGGAATATGCTGCTCCATGGAGAGGCGTAAGACCGCGGTCGTTGCGGCTTTCGATTGCGGCGCCGCGCTTGACGAGTATGGCGGCCACATCCGCTTTTCCCGCGACTGAGGCCGAAAACAAAGGAGTTTCGCCCGTCTTGTCTCTCGCGTCCGGAGCGACGCCTTGATCCAGAAGCCTGTTTACATTCTCGACGTCGCCCTGACGCGCAGCATCATGAATAGGCGCAGCCAGACAAGGCCGCCACCAAATGCACGGCAAGATCAAGAGGGCCACAGCAAGACGAGAAAACATCGCTGCGCGACCTTTCGATGTATAATTTTTCAGAATAGCATTCATTGTCCGGCGTGTCAATAAAGTCATTCTTCACGAGAGTTCTCTCGAAAACTTAGGTTCTTGGAGCGTTGGCAATTGCTTGCGGGTAGCTGCAGCGCATGAGGTGCGTGAATGCAATTGCTCAGGGGCGTTTGAGGAGGCCGTTTCATAGGCCTCAGGGCGATGGATTTGACAGGTGCGCCCGGGGTCGATTCAACGATAAATTGGGCGACTCATGTGAAGCAATGTCAGGGTTTGTCCACTGTCGCCCCTCGGGCGCCCGCTCTCACCCCCGGTCCCGCAACAACCTTCCCTTGTCCCTGTTCCAGTCCCGCGCCTTCTCGGTCTCGCGCTTGTCGTGCAGCTTCTTGCCGCGCCCGAGCGCGATCGCGATCTTGGCGCGGCCCTTGGCGTTGAAATAGATGCGCAGCGGCACGATCGTCATGCCCTCGCGCTCGACGCCCTTGGCGAAGCGCGCGATCTCGCGGGCGTGCAGCAGCAGCTTGCGCGGCCGTTTCGGCTCGTGGTTGAAGCGGTTGCCCTGGAGATATTCCGGGATATTGGCGTTGTAGAGGATCATCTCGCCGCTGCGGTTCACGCCCGCATAGGCCTCGGCGACCGTCGCCTTGCCGGCGCGCAGCGACTTGACCTCCGTGCCGGTCAGCACGAGGCCGGCCTCCACCGTGTCGCCGAGCTCGTAATCGAAACGGGCGCGGCGGTTGTCGGCGGCGATTTTTATGTTCGGATCGGGCTTCTGCGCCAAGGCGTCACGCGTTCAGGAGGCCCGCGTGAACCATCGCGCGGCGGATCGCGCTCGCCACGCTCTCCGTCACCGGGACGATCGGCAGCCGCGTCTCGTTATTCGCGCGGCCGATCAGGCTCAGCGCGTATTTCGCCCCGGAGACGCCGGGCTCCAGGAAGATCGCGGCGTGCAGCGGGATCAGCTTGTCCTGTAGCGCCAGCGCCTTCGCGAAATCGCCGTCGAGGGTCGCCTCCATCAATTCCGCGCACAGGACCGGCGCGACATTGGCCGACACCGAAATGCAGCCGTGGCCGCCAGCCGCCATATAGGGGAGCGCCGTCATATCCTCGCCCGAAAGCTGGATGAAGTCGGAGCCGATGGCGTGGCGCTGCTTGGAAACGCGCGCCAGGTCGCCCGTCGCGTCCTTCACGCCGACGATGTTTTCGAGCTCGTAGAGCCGCTTCATCGTCTCGACGGACATGTCGATCACGCTGCGGCCGGGAATGTTGTAAATAATGATGGGAATGCCAATGGCGTCGCTGACGGCCTTGAAATGCTGGTAGAGTCCTTCCTGCGTCGGCTTGTTGTAGTAGGGCGTCACCACGAGCACCGCGTCGGCCCCGGCCTTCTCGGCGTGGCGGGCAAGCTCGATGGCCTCCACCGTGTTGTTGGAGCCGGCGCCGGCGATGACCGGCACGCGCCCGCGCGCCTCGTCGATGCAGACATTGACGACGTGACGGTGCTCGGCGTGGGTCAGCGTCGGGCTCTCGCCGGTCGTGCCGACGGGCACAAGCCCGTGCGAGCCGGAGCTGATCTGCCAGTCGACCAGGGCGCGAAAGGCCGGCTCGTCGAATTTTCCGTCCTTGAACGGCGTCACCAGGGCCGGCATCGAGCCGTGAAACTTCGCCCGCTTCTCCATTTCCACTTTCCTGTCGCGCCGCCCGAGGCGCGCGCCCGCGCGACACATAGACCCTCGGGGGCCTCGGCGAAAGGGGCGTTGCAGAACGCAGCGATTCGGTTAACGGTAATTACACGTCAACCGGCTAGCCTGGAGGGCGGAGGTTCGCATGGCGTCATCTCGCCTTGAGCCGCACTGGACGATCGGCCCGGCGGCGGCCATTATCGTCGCCGCGCTCGGCGCCGGCCTCGTGCTGACGCGGCCGAAGCCCGCGCCCGCGCTCGCCGAAAGGGCGCCGCAGCCGGTCGAAAGAGCGCCGGCGCTCCAGATCGACCCGGCGCCGACGGGCGCCATACTCCCGCATCCCTTCGGCGAGCTGGCGGCTCCGACCCCGCCCAAAGTCGCGCCCCAGGCGACGGGGCTCGCGCCGGACGAGCTTGCGCGCTTCACGACGGCCGCCAATTTCTACCGCAAGGGCGCTTTCCCGCAGGGCGACGCGGCCGAAGCCGCCGTCACCGACCCGATCGCGCGGGCCGGCCTCGACTGGATCGCGTTGCGCGTCGGCCCGACCCCGGCCCGGCTCGACGCCTTCGCCAAGGCCCATCCCGACTGGCCGGTCGCCGACTGGATGCGCTCGGTGCGCGAGGGCTGGCTGTTTTCGGCCAAGCCGACCCCCGCCGAGACGCTGGCGACGCTCGGCGACGCGCCGCCGCTCACGCCTCAAGGCCGCATTGCGCTCGCCCGCGCGGACCTCGCGCTCGGCAAGCGCGACGAGGCGCTCGCCATCGTGCGCGCCTCGTGGCGCAACGGCGATCTCGACGCCGCCTCGGAGACCGCCGTCCTGCGCGAGTTCGGCGCGGCGCTGACCCGCGACGATCATCGCGCCCGGGCGAGCCGGCTCGCCTATTCCGGTCGTCCCGCCGCCGCCTGGCGCGCGGCGGCGCTCGCCGGCAAGGACGTTGTGGCGCTCATCAATGCGCGCAACGAGGCCGCGCGAGGCCCCTTGTCGGCGCGCGCCTCAACGGCCGTGCCGGAGGCGCTGCGCTCCGATCCCGGCTATATCTTCGCCCATGTGCAGGACGCGCGCCGGTCCGGGCGCTTCGACGAGGCCATCGGCTGGCTCAAGCTCGCGCCCAGCGATCCCGAAAAGCTCGTCGATCCCGACGACTGGTGGAGCGAGCGGCGCATGGTCGCGCGCGCGCTCATAGATCGCGGCCAATACGAGAAGGCCTATACGCTGTGCGCCGAGGCGGTGACGGCCTCCTCGCCCGCGCGCGTGGACGCGGCCTTTCACGCCGGCTGGATCGCGCTGCGCTTCCTCAACGATCCCGCCCGCGCCGCGCCCCGTTTCGCCGCGGCGGCGGAAGCCGCCGAGACGCCGATCTCGATCGCGCGCGCCAATTACTGGCGCGGCCGCGCCGCCAAGGCGCTCGGGCGTGCGGACAATGCGCAGGGTTATTACAGCAAGGCTGCGGCCTATCCGATCGCCTATTATGGACAGCTTGCGGCGCGAGAGCTCGGCGCGGACGAGGTGACGCCGCGCCGGCCGGCGGCGGCCGCGACCGGCGACGCGCGCGCCGAGGCGACGCGCGTGATCGAGATCTACCTCGCCGCCGGGCTCGAGGATTTCGCGACCCCTGTCGCCTACGCCGCCGCCCAGACCTGGAACGACGGCGCGCAGCTCGCCGCGCTCGCCGACCTGCTGAATGCGAAAGCGAGCGCGGCGACCAACGTCACTTACGGCAAGCTGGCGACGATTCGAGGCTTTCCGCTCGACGCCGTCGCTTTCCCGACCTTCGGCCTGCCGAATTACCAGCCCCTGCCGGGCTCGGCGGGGCAGGCGGAAGTGCTGGCGGTGGCGCGCCAGGAGAGCGAATTCCTGCCGCGCGCGGCTTCCGGCGCCGGGGCCAAGGGGCTCATGCAGATCATGCCGTTCACGGCCGCGGACACCGCGCGCAAGGTCGGCGTGCCCTACAATTACGCGCGGCTCGTGTCGGACCCCAGCTATAACTTGCAACTGGGCGCGGCCTTTCTCGGGCAGCTCATCGCGGGCGAAGGCGGCTCGCTCGCGCTCGCCGCCGCCGCCTACAACGCCGGGGCCGGCCGGGTCGCGCAGTGGCTCAACGCCTATGGCGATCCGCGCAACGGCGCCGATCCCGTGGACTGGGTCGAGCGCATCCCCTTCGACGAGACGCGCGATTACGTGATGCGCGTTCTCGAGAACTACGGCGTCTATCAGGCCCGGCTCGCCGAAGCGCCGAAATCCGCGCACGGACGGAGCGCTGGCGCGGCGTTGAGCACGGACAAGCTTCATCGTAGCGGCGCAGTTCCTGCGGCCGGGCAATGGCGGCATCGCGGAAGTCGCGCGCGTGTCGCTGAAGGCGCTTTCGCGCCATGCGGCGGTTCAAGGGCACGCCTGCCTCGAAGCCGGCGATTTTTCAATCGAAGTCCGCGCCGGTTCGCGCCTATGGCGGCTCGCGCGCGCGCTTTCTGCTCGGGCTCGAACGCGCGAGCCTCGCTCGCTCGCGCTTTCTCTACGATTTCGCCGGCAGCGCGCGCTCGGCGCAACTGCTTGTCCCGCGCCGTCCCTACGCGGTCTGGGCGCATGGGATCGAGGTTTGGGACGACGTGCGGGCCGACCGCGTCCGCGCGCTGGAGCGGGCCGAGGTCGTGCTCGTCAACAGCGCCTATACCCGCGAGCGCGCCGATCCGACGCTCGGGCGCCTCAAGGACGTCAGGTTGTGCCGGCTCGGCGTCTATACCGACGAGCCGGGGCCGCCGCGCGGGCGGGCGGCGGGGCCGCCGACGGTGCTGCTGCTCGGCCGCGTCGAGCCCGGCTGGCCGAAGGGGCAGGGCGTGCTGGTCTCGCTGTGGCCGCGCGTCGTCGCCGCCGTGCCCGACGCGCGCCTGTTGCTTGTCGGCAAGGGGCCGGCGCTCGAGCCCCTGCGCGAACTCGCCCGGCAGTCCGCGGCGGCGGCCAACATCGAGGTCGCGGGCTTCGTGCCCGAGGCCGAGATCGAGGGCGTCTGGGCGCGGGCGAGCGTTTTCGCGATGCCGAGCCTGACCGAGGGCTTCGGGCTGGTGTTCATCGAGGCGATGCGGCGCGGCCTCCCGGTCATCGCCTCGCTCGCCGACGCCGGCCGGGAGGTGAACGTCGACGGCGCAACCGGCTACACCATCGCGCGCGACGACGAGAGCCGGCTCGTCGACGCGCTCGTCGCGCTGCTGCGCGATCCCGATCTCGCGGCGGCGCTCGGGCGCGCGGGGGTGGCGCGCTGGCGGGCCGAGTTCAGCTTCTCGGCCTTCGAGAACAGGCTTCTCGCCTCGCTCGGCGATTTCCTGGCTTAAGGCCGCCTGCTTCCTGTCAGGGCCTGGGCCAGAGCGCGCGCGGTGCGGCCGAGCACGCGGTAGCTCACGAGCCCCGAATATTCGTGGACGGCGAGGTCCAGATCGTCGAGCCCGCCGGCCACGTCGAAGCCGAGGGAGACCGCCCCCAGCCAGCGATAGTCGACGGGATCGGCGAGCGGAGCGAAGCCGGCGGCGCGGAAGCAGCCGATCGCGCGGGGCATGTGGAAAGCCGAGGTCACCAGCGTCCAGACCTCGCCGGTCTTGGGATGGGCGATCGCGGCGGCGTTGACGGCGTTCTCGTAGGTGTTGCGCGAGCGCGCGCTCGATCTCGATGCGCTCGCGCGGCACGCCGAGGCTTACGAGCACTTCGGCCGCCTGGTCGGCTTCGGCGCGCCGTCCGAGCTCGCTCGGGCGTCGGGCCGCCGATATCGAGAAGCCGGGCCTTCGGATAGGCCTTGGCGAGCCGCGCGGCCTCGTAGAGCCGGCCGAACGCCGGATTGAAGCCGGAGGCTGGCCACTCGTCGAAAGCCCCGGCGTTGAGCGCGCCGCCGATGACGAGGATGCCGTCGAGGCGGGCGGGGTCTCTCAGCGGCGGAAAAGTCGCCTCCAGTCGCGCGAGCGCGAGGCCGCCGACGGGGACGATGGCGACGGCGGCGATGAGGCCGAGCGCCGCCGTAGGAGCGCGCGCCCGCGACGGCCGAGAAACGCGCCGACGAGGGCGGCGATCAACAGAATGCGGCTCGGCGCCGCGAAGAGCCACCCGATCTTGGAAATCGCGTACAGCACTCTAGCGCGAGGCCCCCGGCCACGCCGGCCTCAGACGCGCGCGGGCGGCGCGCTTCAGTCCGGCCGGCAGGGCGAGATAGACCAGCGGCAGCACGACGACGCAACCCCAAAGCATGACCTCGGCCGCGAAGGCCGGCAGGCTCGCCGGCTTGAAAAAGGCGTCGAGCGCGAGCGCGGTCGCCAGACAGATCGCCGCCGTGGCGACGCCCAAGGCCAGCGCCCGCGCCGAGATAGGGCAGAAAGCCTTTGAGCGTCGGCATCGCGGCGAGCCTCGGCGCCAGCAGGCCATAGGCGAGGATTTCGGCGATCCCCAGCCCCGCCGCCAGCCCGGGCGGTCCGGCCAGAGCCTGCCCCGCCGCGCAGCCCAGCGGGCCGAACACGATGAGGCCGAGCCGCAGCAGGCCGATTTCGCGCGAGCGGTTGGCGTATTGCAGCAGCGCCATCGGCTGCTGCAACGGCGCGACCGCCAGCAGCGGGATCAGCATCGCCAGGGCGATGCGGGCGTCGTAGAGCCTGGCGTCGCCGGCCCAGTAGAGCGTCACCTTCGGGCCGAAGGCGAGAATGCCGCCAACGAAGGCGCCGCAGATGACCGTCGTCATGCGCCCGACCTGCGCCGTGAGGTTCCAGGCGCGGGCGAAATCTCCGCCGTGGCTGAAGTTGGCGATTTCGAGCCCCGCGCCGACGGCGGCGAACTGAAAAGTCTGCCGGATCTGGTTGACCATGGTGCGCATCAGCAGAAACGCGGCGATCTCGGAGCCGGCGACGCCGCGGGCGGCGAAGATCAGGACCGGCGCTTGCAGCCAGACGGTCGGCGCGATCATCTGCATGGCGAACCATTTGACGTGGCCGAGCGTCGTCAGCAACTCCTCGCGCGTCGGCAGGGCCGGCGGGCCCGTCCACTCGCGCCGCCGCACGCGCACGCCGAGATGGAAGTAGACCGCCGCGCCTACGCCATAGAGCGCGAAATAGAGCGCCGCCACGGTGAGCGGCCGCGCGCCCAGGCTGACGGCGGCGAAAGCGGAGAGCGTATTGACGACGACGGAGCCGGCCGAGATCAGCGTCACATAGGCGAATTCCCCGGTCGCCGAATAGACCGCGCTCGCCGGCGCCCGCATCACCGAAAGCAGGTTGCCGAGCCCAAGCAGCCACAAAATCCAGCGCGCGCGGGCGAGGTCGATGCTGGGCAGATGCAGCGCCCGGTCCGCGCCTCCGGTCGCCACGAGCAGGGTGAAAAGGATCGCCAGCGGCAATACGACGGCGAGCGAAATGCCGAGATGGATCGCCGCGAGCCGCCGGAAGCGCGGCTTGTCGCCGCTTACGAAGGCGCGCTGCTCCTCGTTCTGGAAGTAGATCTGCGCGCCGAGCTCGACCATCAGCAGCAGCGCGGCCCAGGATTGGACGATGGCGTAATCGGCGAAGGTCTCGGCGCCCCATGCGCGCAAAAGCAGCCCGACCAGCACGATGCGGTCGAACACCCCCGCCGCGAGACTCACGACCTGGGCGGCGATGTTCGATGTCGCCCGCCGCAAGCTCGCCATATCTCCGAGAACTCCTTGCGCCTTGTTGCGTCCGACGCGCTAGCGCATCGCGCGGTCGCGAAAAACCGTCACCGCGCGGCGCGCCGTAACGATGCAACCCGGACGCCGCCGACGTCGGCTCCTCCAGAAAGCCCCAGATCTCCAAATGCGGGAGGCAAGGCTTTCAACGACGGATCGACTCCTCTGCCAGTGCCCTAAAACAGCGTTCGCGTCGAAACGCAAGCGTCCAACCTCGCGTTGCGAGCGGCGCTACTTTCCTGTAGGCGACGCCGCATCGGGGCGGAATTTATGCGCATAGGGCTGCTCGCGCCATCGCGGCGGTATGAAAATTCGTTTCTCCATGCCTCCGAGGCGCTGTTCCGCGCCAGCGGCGATAATCTCGGCAATTTCGCCTTCGTCGAGGCGCTGTGGCGGCATCTTTCGCCGAACGCGACGATATTGCCCTGGCATGTCCCGCCGGCGGAGGCGCGGGACAAATGCGACCTGCTCGTGCTCGCCGCCGCCAATCAGCTCGGCCCCCACACCGACCTCGGCGGCTTCGCGGCTCATCTCGAAAAGATCGGCCTGCCGGTCGTCGTCGCCGGTCTTGGCGCGCAGGCGTCCAACATGGCCGCCGCCGTCTCGCTGACGCCCGGCACCGAACGATGGGCGCGGACGCTGGCGGCCCACGCGCCCTCCGGCCGGCCGAACATCGGCGTGCGCGGCGAGTTCACCCGGCGCGCTCTGGAGAAGCTGGGTCTCGGCGAACGCGCCGCGACCATCGGCTGCCCCTCGAACTTCCTCAACGACCGCCCGGATTTCTACGCCGCGCTGAAGCGCCGGTTCGACAAGCGCCGCATCGATCGGCTCGCGGTCGCCGCCGGCAGCCGGCATTTTGCGGCGACGCGCGAGCTGGAGCGCCGGCTCGTGCGGCTCGTCGAGACGACCGGGGGCGCCTATGTCGCGCAAGCCGATCTCGACATGGTGCGGCTGGCGCGCGGCGAAGGCGAGCGCAGCGAGCCGGCGGAGCGGCAGGCGATCCGCGAATTTCTCGCGCCCGAGCGGACGGCCGAGGACTTCGAGCTGTGGCGCCAGCGCCACGCCGTCTGCTTCGCCGACGCAACCTCCTGGCTGGAGGCGATGCGCGGGTTCGATTTCGCGGTCGGCGCGCGCTTTCATGGCGTGATGCTGGCGATTCAGGCCGGCGTGCCCGGCGGGGTGATCGCCCACGACAGCCGCATCCTGGAGCTTTGCCAGACGACTGGCGTTCCCGTGCGGCTGGCCGCAGAGATTGCGCCGGATTTCGGGCTTGCCGATCTCCATGGCCTGTTCGAACTCGACATCGCCGCCTTCGCGGCGACGCGCGAGCGGCTGCGCCGGGTATATGTCGAGTTCCTGCGCGGCTCGGGCGTCGAGCCGAACGGCCGGCTCACGACGTTGCAGGCGCCGGCGTTCTGATAACGGAGCGCGGCATGAACGACGCGGATGTGCTCATCGTCGGCGCCGGCGTCGTCGGGCTCGCCGTCGCCCGCGCGCTGACGTTGAGCGGCCGCTCGGTCGTCGTCGTCGAGGCGCGCGCCGCCTTCGGGGAGGAGACCTCCTCGCGCAACAGCGAGGTCATCCATTCCGGCATCTACTATCCCGCCGGCAGCCTGAAGGCGCGGCTGTGCGTGCGCGGGCGGGCTTTGCTCTATGACTTCTGCGAGGCGCGCGGCGTTGCCCATTCCCGCTGCGGCAAGCTCATCGTCGCCGCCGACGAAAGCGAACTCGCGGGGCTGGAGGCGCTGGCGCGCAAGGGGGCTCAGAACGGCGTCGCCGATTTGCGGATGCTCCCGGCGAGGGAGGCGAAGGCGATGGAGCCGGCGCTCGCCTGCGTCGGCGCGTTGCACGCGCCCTCGACCGGGATCATCGACAGCCACGGCTACATGCTGGCCTTGCAGGGCGACGCGGAAGGGGCGGTTTTCGCCTATCGCGCGCCGTTCCTGTCGGCGCGGCGCGCAGGCCACGGCTTCGTCGCCGAGATCGGCGGGGCGGAGCCGATGCGGCTTCACGTCGGCGCGCTCGTCAACGCCGCCGGCCTTTCCGCCTCGCGCGCGGCGCGCGCCATCGAAGGGCTCGATCCGCAGCTTCATCCCCGAGACGCTCTACGCGAAGGGCAATTATTTCGCGCTTTCCGGCCGCGCGCCGTTCCGCCGGCTCATCTATCCCGCGCCGCATACGCACGGGCTCGGCGTGCATCTGACCTTCGACCTCGGCGGCCAGGCTCGTTTCGGGCCGGACGTCGAATGGGTGGAGACGCTGGATTACAGCGTCAACCCCGAGCGGGGGCATGGCTTCGCCGAGGCTATCCGGCGCTATTGGCCGGGCTTGCCCGACGATGCGCTGACGCCGGCCTATTCCGGGATCCGGCCGAAAATCTCCGGGCCAACGGAGCCCGCCGCCGATTTCCGCATCGACGGGCCGGAACGGCATGGCGTGCCCGGCCTCGTAAACCTGTTCGGCATAGAGAGCCCGGGGCTCACCTCGTCGCTGGCGATCGCGGAGGAGGTCGCGGGGCGGCTTTAGGCCACCGGCCGCAACCGATGCGCCGCGAGCGTCTCATAGAGCGGGCGGGCCCTTTCGGCGAGGGATTTGAGCGCGTCGGGCAGGTCGTCGATGGTCGGCTCCGGGCGGGGCGGGGAGAAGCCGGTCGATTGCTCGACCGCGCCGTACCAAGCCGGCGCCCAGACGCCGTCCGTATCGCGCCGCCCCGGCGACCAGGCGAGCATCGCCGGGTCGAAGGCGATCCCGCAGGCCTCGCACAGGGCGCGGAGCATCCCCTGCGGGTCGGCGAGCACGTCCTGCCCCTCGACGACCGGCGGCGTATGGCCGAGCCTGTCGCCGGCGCGGAAGAACAGCTCCACCTGCGTCGGCAGGCCGATTTCGGCGAGCGTGAAATCCTCGCGCACGCGATGATAGGAGGCGAGCACCGCCTCCGGCGTGCGGATGAGGAAAGCGTTCGTGCAATCCTCGATCCACTCGCGACCGAAGCCTTCGGCCATGTGATGCGTCATGTGCTTCTGGTACCAGACCGGCTTGCCGCCGGGGACCGGGCCGAGCATGGCGTCGGCCACCGCCCGCCAGTCGGTCGGCTGCGAGCGCATCACCTCCTCGCGCATCGGATGGACGAGGCCGGTGGCGGCGAGATAGGCGGCGTAGAACGGCTCGTCGGATACGGCGCAGTCGGCGCGGTTGCCGAAGGCGCGCATCATCGCGGTCGAGATGTTGCGCGGGCCGGACCACATGGCGATGCGGACGGGTCTCATGCAGCGACCCCGCGCTTCCTCGCGCTCCAGCGCCTTGTAGAGCGCGCGCAGACGCCTCGTCATCGGCCCCGAGGCGTCGGCGGGATCGTCGCCGCGCTCGCCGATGAGCCGGCCGTCGACCTTGCGCACGGGGGTCAGGCCCGCGAAGGTGCCGGTGCAGAACGCTTCGTCGGCGCCATAGACGTCGAACAGCGAGAAATCCTTCTCGTAAGCCGGCACGCCCGCGCGCCGCGCCGCGCGCAGCACCGCGTCGCGCGTGATGCCGCCGAGGCAATAGCCGCCGGCCGAGGTCCACAATTCCCCGTCGCGCACGATGAAGAAATGCGTGGAGTTGCAGGTGGCGACGAAGCCCCGGTCGTCGAGCATGAGGCCCTCGTCGGCGCCGGCCTCCATCGCCTGGATGCAGGCGAGCACGCAGTTGAGCTTGGAGTGCGAGTTGAGCTTCTGGTCCTGCTCGGCGGGGCCGGTGCGGCGGACGTGGACGGTGAACAGGTCCATGCCTTTCGCCAGCATCGCCGGCTTCGGCAGCTTCCATTCCGGGATGATGACGATGGTCGCGCGCGCCGATGGTGAGGCGCGGGTCCTGATAGGGCGAACGCTTGACGCCGCGCGTCACCATCAGCCGGATATGCACGCCGTCGCGCATGCTGTTGGCCTCGATGACGTCGAACAGGCGCTGCGTCAGCTCCGCGCGCGTCAGGCCGATATTGATGAGCAGCATTTTCGCGCCGGCCCACAGCCGGTCGAGGTGCCTGTCGAGGAAGGCGATGCGGCCGTCATGCAGTCTCAGGCCCTCCCAGACGCCGTCGCCGAGCACGAAGCCGGAATCGAACACCGAGACCTTCGCCTCCGGCCGGCGGACCAACTCGCCGTTGACGGAGATGAACACGTCGTCGTTTCTGATATCGCCGACATAGTCCTGGCTGCCGGCGGAGGGTTCGGGGGACATGGCGGCCTTGGGTTGAACTTGCGGCGAGCTTTAAGGCGGCGCCGGGCGGCGGGCAAGGCGCGTTGCCGCTCGCGCGCGGCCGGGCTAGCCTCGCGCACCTCAAGGAGAAGAGCATGGATCGGCCGCTTATCGTCATCGACCCTGAGCCTCGGGGCTTGACGGAAATTTTCGAGCCCGAGGTTTTCGACCGCCTGCAAGGCCTCGGCCGGCTCGAAATCCACGAGGGAGCGGGGCGCATGCCGGCCGAACGGCTCGACGCGCTATTGCCCGAGGCGGCGCTGCTGATCGGCCAGTCCGACATGCCGCGCGAGCGGTTGGACCGCGCGCCGAAGCTGCGCGCCATCGTCAATGTCGAGACGAACTTCCTGCAGAACGTCGATTACGAGACCTGCTTTGCGCGCGGCGTTCATGTGCTGGCGCCGAGCTCGGCCTTCGCCCGGCCGGTTGCCGAGATGACGCTCGGGCTGATGATCGACCTCGCGCGCGGAATCACCACCGCCGACCGCGCGATGCGGGCGGGACGCGAGAAATGGCTGCTCGACGGGGCGGCGGGGTGTTTCTCGCTCTATGGCGCCGAGGTCGGGCTCATCGGCTTCGGCGATCTCGCGCGCGCCTTCGTGCCGCTGCTGGCGCCCTTCGGCGCGAAGGTCAGGGCCTACGATCCCTGGGTGTCGGCGCACTATATGGCCGAGTTCGGGGTCGAGCGCCGCCTCGCTCGACGAGGTGCTGGCGGGCAGCGCAGGCGATCGTCGTGTTCGCCGCCGTGACCAGCGAGAACCAGGGTTTCCTGGGCAAGCGCGAGTTCGAGCTGATCCGCCCGGGGTCGATCTTCCTGCTGATGAGCCGGGCGGCGGTGGTCGATTTTCCCGAGTTCCTGCGTCAGGTCGAGAGCGGCCGCTTCCGCGCCGCGACCGACGTGTTTCCCGTCGAGCCGGCGCCGCGCGACGATCCCGCGCGAAGGGTCGAGGGCCTCGTGCTGTCGCCGCATCGCGCCGGGGCGATGGTCGATTCGCTGTACGAGATCGGCCGCCAGACGGTCGCTGACGCAGAGTTGATCCTCAAGGGCCTGCCGCCGATGTCGTGCCGGCGGGCGCAGCGCGAGACGGTGATGCGGTCGAGGTCGAAGCCGATCGAGCGCGGCTAAGGCGAGCCCTCGGCTCTCACGGGTTGCGCGCCCCGGTCCGCGCCGTGCATAGCGCGGATGCTGACCGGAGCACCGCGCGCATGCCCGAACCCTTCGTTCTGACTTTGCTCCTGGCGATGTTCCTCGCCGTCGCCCTGCTTTCGGTGCTCGCGCGGTGGCTGCACGCCTCTTCGCCGATCGTCATGCTGGTCGCGGGCGTCGGGCTGGCTCTGCTGCCCGGCGTGCCGCCGATCACGCTCAATCCCGATCTGACCTTGCTCGCGCTGCTGCCGCCGCTGCTCTATTATTCCGGCGTCGGCATGAGCTGGCGCGGCTTCCGCGCCAATCTGAGGCCGATCCTCTCGCTCGCCATCGGCTGCGTGCTGTTCACGGCCACGGTCGTCGCGGCGGTGACGCATTATCTGCTGGGGCTCGATTGGGCGGTCGGCTTCGTGCTGGGCGCCATCGTCTCGCCGCCCGATTCGGTGGCCCCGGCCTCGCTCCGGCGGCGCTTCAAGCTGCCGCGGCGGATGCTTACGATCCTCGAAGGCGAGAGCCTCGTCAACGACGCCACCGCCCTCGTCGCGTTCAGCCTCGCCGTGCGCGCGGTCGAGACCGGGCATTTCTCCGCCCTCGACGCGCTGGCGCGCTTTCTTGTGATCGTCGTCGGCGAAACCGCGTTCGGCGTCGCGATGGGCTACTTCGTGCTGTGGCTCCGCAACGCCGTCAACGATCCGCGCGCGGAGATCCTCGTCGCGCTGGCGACGCCCTATCTCGCCTTCTGGCCGCCGCACGAGCTTGGCGGCTCGGGCGTCGTGGCCTGTTTCACCGTCGGCATGTTCGTCTCGTGGCACGGACGCAACTACATCCGGCCGGCGACGCGCCTTCAGGGCTTCTTCATCTGGGATCTTGTCAGCTGGTGCGTCGAGGCGCTGACCTTTTTCATCTGCGGCCTGCAATGCCGCGAGATCGTCGCGCGTCTGGCGAGCGAGGGCTGGCCCGAGCTCATCAAGGCGGGGCTCGTCGTCAGCGTCGTCGTCATCGTCGTGCGCTTTCTCTGGGTGTTTCCCGTCACCTATCTGCCGCGCTGGCTGTGGCCGCCGCTGCGCAAGCGCGAGCCGCTTCCCGAGCTGGCGTCCGCCCTTTCTCGTCGGCTTCGCAGGACTGCGCGGCGCGGTGAGCCTCGCGGCGGCGCTGTCGATTCCGCTGACCGCGCACGACGGCCCGTTCCCGCATCGCGACCTCATCCTGTTCGCCACGATCTGCGTGATCGCGGCGACGCTGGTCGGGCAGGGCGCGGCGCTGGGGCCGCTGACGAAATGGCTCGATCTCGGCCGCGTCGCCGCGCGCGAGACGGCGGCCGACGCGCGCGCAGAGACGGCCGCCCGCGCGGCGGCGCTCGACGCGGTGCTCGAACGCCTCGACGCGCTGGAGCGCGACCCGCATGCGCGCCCCTCCGCCGTCTCGGCTTTGCGCAAGCTGCACGGGGAGCGGCGGGCGAAATTCCTCGCCGATCTGGAGCCCGACCCGTCCAGCGGCGAGGCCGACGTCGCCGAGCTTGCGGCTCGACCTGATCGGCGTCGAGCGCGCCGCCATCGGCGACGCCTACGAAAAGAACCTCATCACCGACGAGAGCCGGCGACGGCTCGAGCGCGAATTCGACCTCGAAGAGGCGAGCGTGCTCCACGCGCGCGGCGCGGTCGCAAGCCGAGTGAAACGGGAGGCCGCTATCCCGGGCAAGCGACATCTGTTTTAAGGAGGCGCGATCCCGGGAGCTGCCATGGCCGAGGAACAGAAGATCCTGCTGCTGACCGGCGCAAGCCGTGGCATCGGCCATGCGACGGTGAAGGTATTTCAGGAGCGCGGCTGGCGGCTGCTCACCGTTTCGCGCCAGCCGTTCTCCGAGGAATGCCGCTGGCCGGCGGCGCGCGAGAGCCACGTGCAGGCCGATCTCGCCGACCTCTCCGGCATCGCCGAGCTCGCCGCCAACGTCCGCGCGCGGCTGCCGGACGGCAAGCTGCATGCGCTCGTCAACAACGCCGGCGTTTCGCCGAAAGGGCCGGGCGGCTCGCGGCTCGGCGTGCTGGCGACCGACGCCGCCGCCTGGTCGCATGTGCTTAACGTCAATCTCATTTCGACGGCGCTTCTGGTGCGCGCGCTGGTGGAGGAGCTGGCGGCGGGGCAGGGCTCGATCGTCAATGTCACTTCGATCGCCGGCTCGCGCGTGCATCCCTTCGCCGGCGTCGCCTATGCGGCCTCGAAGGCGGCGCTGGCCGCGCTGACGCGCGAACTCGCGCATGAACTCGCCCCGCGCGGCGTCCGCACCAACGCGATCGCCCCGGGCGAGATCGACACCGCGATTCTGTCGCCGGGAACGAACGAGCTCGTGCATCGCGCCGTGCCCATGGGGCGGCTGGGGAGCCCGCGCGAGGTGGCCGAGACGATCTATTTCCTGTGCAGCCCGGCGTCGTCCTATATCAACGGCTCGGAGATCTACATCGACGGCGGCCAGCACGTCTGAGCCGCCAGAGATGCGCCGACGAAGGCTCAGCCTCCCTGGATGGACCAGCTTGACGCCAGGGTTGCGACCGCGGCGTGAGTGAAGCCGCCGGCCTGATTGTTGGTCCAGAGAGAGACGGCGCCCGTGTCGCTGCGCAGGAGAATGTCGGCGTAACCGTCGCCGTTGAAATCCGAGACGCCCTGCACCGTGACCGACGTCCCTGGATTGCCTACCCCGGCGCTGGTGAAGCCGCCCGATCCGTTCGACGACCAGATCCAGAGGCCGCCGTTGGAGTTTCGCCAGAGAATGTCGGCCTTGCCGTCATGATTGAAGTCGCCTACGCCGGCGACCGTGAAGGACGTGCTCGGCGTCCCAAGTTTCGCGACGGTGACGCCTGATCCGTTCATTTCCCAGATTGCGGTCGCGCCGCTGGTATTGTCGCGCAGGAGCATGTCGGCCGCCCCGTCGCCGTTGAAATCGCCGACGCCGACGACCGAGTAGTTCGCGCCGGGATTGCCGACGGCCTTGCTGGTGAAGCCGCCCGATCCGTTAGAGCCCCACAGCCACAGGCCGCCGTTGGAGTTGCGCCAGAGGATGTCGGCCGATCCGTCGCCGTTGAAGTCGCCGACGCCCGCCACCGTGTAGGAAGTTCCGACCGTTCCGAGCTTCTTGACGGTGACGCCGCCCGATCCGTTCGAGTCCCAGATCGCGGTGGCGCCGCTGCTATTGTCGCGCAGCAGCAGGTCGGCCTCGGCGTCGCCGTTGAAGTCGCCGACGCCGGCGACCGTGTAGCTTGTGCCGGGATTGCCGACAGCTTTGCTCGCATAGCCGCCCGAGCCGTTGGAATCCCAGGCCCAGATGCCGCCATTGCTGTTGCGCCAGAGGACGTCGGCCGATCCGTCGCCGTTGAAATCGTAGGAGACGTATTTCTTCGCGGCCGCGGGCACGGTGTTGAACCCGAGAACGTCGAGCTGCGTCAGGTCGAGACTGGTCAGATATTGGTATGTGTTGCTGTCGTAATACTGATTGAAGGCGTCGTCCGGGCTCAGATTGCTCAAAGGCGTGCCGTAATTTGGGTTGGCGAAGTCGCTGGGATCGGAGTTCTGTCCGTAGTCCGCGAGCTTCGTCACGCCGCCGTCGACAGAGAAGTAGGACGCCGGGCCGGGAACCGAGCCGTCGTACACGCGCGTCCCCGCCGCCGAGAACCGGAACAGGTCGAAAATGTCCGGCCCCGGCCCGTAGGGAGAGCGGCCCAGCGCATGGGTCAGTTCGTGCAGGGCGACGCCGACCATCAGCGAATCGGAAATGTCCGTGGCGAACCCGGCGACGCCGTCGTCGGCCGAGGATGCGCCTGTGAAGCCGAGCGCCTTCAGCTCCGCGTTCCATACCACCACGTTGGAATTGCCGTCGATGGACGAACCCGCCGGGAGAGAGGAGAAGTTCGTGTCGCCCGCCGTCGCGTTCGATTTCAGCGCGCTGACGACGCTGGAATAGGATTTGTAGTTGCCGCTCGACGGGCCGGCCGCCGCCGAGCCGTTGCTCAGCGTCTGCCCTCCAACTTCGCCAAAGCCGATGACAAGATTGACCGTGACCTGATTCGAAATCGCGGCGGACAGGAGCTTCGCCGCATTGATGACGTCGTCCTCGAAATTCGCCGTCGGGTTGTCGGCGAGAGTGAATTCGAGGTTGAAGGTCATCCCGCCGTTGTTGACGAGGACGCTCTTGTAGGCGCTCGAGGTCGACGAGGTCGCGGCGCCCTGCGTCGCGGTCGGCGCAGCGGCGGCGCTGTGAAAGAACCAACCCGGCATCAGGCTGAACAAGCCCGAGCCGGGCGAAGCCTCGCCCGTTACGATGTCATCGTCCGAGCCTGAGGACGATCCGGCGTTCGAGTTCGACTCCGGCGACGATGGCGACAAGGCGATATTCGGGCCGATCATGGCGCTACCCTTTGGCCGCGCGCGCGACCGTCAGGCCCCGCCGCGCGTGATTCGAAATTCAATCGTTGAGGTACTTCCGTTTCGGAGTCGTTCCAACCCTGCGGAAAGCGAAATCAAAAACAATTAGGATTTCTAAATTTTTCGTTTTCGCCGCGCCGAACAAATAAAAGCAAAGCATTGATCGCGCTTGCATTCATGGAATGAAAGTCGGGCGCCGGCGAGGACGAACCTGCGGCTCCGCGAGCGCGCCGCGAACGACAATATTTCTTGGAGGAATTTCTTGGAGGAATAGGGGGCCCCTCGCCGGAGGAGAGCGAGGGGCCGCGCGCCCTGAACGCTCCTGCGAAAGGAGCTTCTGCGCCGCAACATCAGATTGCCTGATTCTGGCCGCGTTTTGCAAGCGCGTCGCAGTTCAAAAACCTGTCATGAGCCTCAGCCGCCCGGGCAGTCCTTCAGCGCCTTGTCGATGGCCTGGCTGAAGCCGGTCAGCGAATAGGTGTCGGTCGTCTTTCGGCCCTTCTTGGAAGCCGCCTTGATGACGAGATTGGCGCCCTTGCGCATTTCCTCGATCACCTTGCTCTCTTCGGCCGGGTTCTTGACCCAGAGATCGCTGCCTTTCGGCGCGAGATCGAATTGAGAGTCGCCGATTGTCGCGGTGGGGTCGAATCCGGCCTCCGATTCGCCTTTCTTCGGTTTGTGTCCCTTCCTTTTCTCCTTGAGGTCGGCGGCGTTCGCGACCTCGAAGCCCATCACGAACGAGACCTCGTTGCGCACGTGCTCGGCCGGGCGCTCCGAGATGAAGGCGTAGGCCTTCTCACTCTTGGCGTCCGCCGGCTCGCGGCTTTTCGGCTCCGCCAGAAGGTAGCAGATCTTCGATTTACCAGAGCCGGTATGGTAGACTTTCCAATCGCCGTAAGAGCCGACGAGGGCGGGCTTGGAGGAGACATCCTTCGCCTTTTCCTTGTCTTTCTTCGCCGCGGACGCATCGACCGCGCCGGCGATGAGAACGGCGCAAGCGAGCAACGACGCAGCCAACTTCATTGGCGAACTCCTAATTTTGGGTCCACGGCCGCCCCCCTGCGCCGGGAAACGGGCGAAAATCGGATCGGCGCGGGTTCCGTCCCGCGCGACTTGGCGTTAGCTTGTTTAAGGTTAATGAAAATTGAGTAAAGCCTGTGAACGCGATCAAGGCGCTGGTCTGCGGATCGCTCGGCGGCCTCTCGGGGCTTCGTCGCGTGGGCGAAATTCGCTGTCGCCGAGGCCGAACAGAATCGCGTCAACATGTCGCTCGCGGCCTGGCGGGCAAGCTTGCAACCCACATTCACGCCATCCACGACCCCGCTGATTTCGAAGCGGCTTTCGCCGGCGTCCTCGCGCTCGGCAAGGCGCCGCTGAAGCTTGGAGGATAGTTCATGCGTCCGGAATTATCTTGCGAAAAATTGTGCGGCGCACAATATGCCGTCCGGGAGGCGCTCTGGACAGAACCGGGAACGCGCTATGACTGAGACGACGACCGCTCCGAAGCAGCCTGAGGCCGACATTCGTCGGCTTTGGCGCTCCGATTTGCCCGAGTTTCGCGACCATCTGCTGCGGCTCGATGAGAATTCGCGCCATATGCGCTTTGGCGGCGGGGTGTCCGACGGCTTCATCCGCCAGTACGCCGAGCATTGTTTCGGCAAGGGCGATCTCGTCTACGGCGCCTTCCTCGACGGGGGCTTGCGTGGAGCGGCCGAATTGCGCTCGAACGAGGCGATCTGGACCGAGCAGGCGCCGTTCGACCGCCACATCCACGCCGAGGCCGCCTTCAGCGTCGAGAACGCCTATCGCAAGCGGGGGCTCGGCGAGAAACTGTTTCGCCGCGTCACCGAGGCCGCGCGCAACCACGGCGTCGAGGTGATCGAGATCGTCTGCCTGCCGGAGAATACGGCGATGAGGCGGCTCGCGAGCAAGTTCAAGACGGAATTCGTGTTCGACAACAACCAGTTGCTCGGCAGGCTCACGGCCCGCCGGCCGACCGCCTACTCCATGCTGCGCGAAGTCGCCCGCGACGTCGCCGACTTCGGGGATGCGCTGTTCGACGCGCATCTGCGCGCGCTGGGAGTGGGCGCGGCGGCCTAAGGGCCATAGGGCAGAGGCGGGGCGCGCACGAGGTCGCGCCCCAACTCCAGCACGAGCACGCGCTCAGGCAGGCCGCGGCGGCCGACAGGAAGCTCGCCGAGCGGCTCGACGGAGCGGAAAAACCGTGTTTCGTCCGCATCTTTTCCAGCGTCCTTCTCGCGAACGATGAGCGCATTTTCGCCAAGGCGGCGGCCTGCGTCGCAGGCGAAGGCGAAGCCGCGCGGATTGCCGCCCATGGCGCAGATCGGGACCGACGGCCCGAGCGCCACGCCGACGCGGCCGCCGAGCCGCCATTTCTCGATCAGCACGAATTGCGCGCCCGATCTTGCATAGGCGGCGCGCAAGGGGGCGGCGGGAAAATCGAACATGCTGCGCGTCGGGTCGCGCACGCCTCGAAATCGAGATCGGCCCGAGCAGCACGCCGGCGAGATAGGATGCGAACAACACGACGGCGAGCGCCGCCGAAAGACCCGCGAAACGTGCGAGAAAGCGCGGGCTGCGTTCGGCGAGCCAGGCGCCGGCGAGCGGAAAGCGCGAAAAGCCAGCCGGAATTCCACCAATGCTCGATGGGCCGCTGGCCGAAGAGCGGCATCAAAGCGAACAGGACCAGCGGCGGGATGGCCTGCCACAGCAGGAATCGCTCGGGCAAATCGGCGTCGCGACGAAAGGCGCGAAGGCCTCCGCCGATCAGCGGAATCATCATCCACGGCGTAATTGACGCGACCTGCGCGCCCATGGATTTGAAGATCTCGCCGACCGCCTTTGCGTCGAGGGCGAGCTTGCGCGCGGCCCGGCCCGACTGAAATGCGAGCGACACCCAGCCGTGCTCGGCGTTCCAGATCAGCGTCGGCGTCAGGCAGGCGAGGCCGAGCGCGGCGCCGAGATAGGGCCGGGGATCGGCGAGCCAGCGCCGGCCCCGCGCCGAGGTGAGGAAGAAGCCTAGAAGCCCGAGGGGTGCGAAGATGGCGGAATATTTGCTGAGGCCCGCAAGTCCGAGCGCCAGCCCGGCGCCCAGCCAGAGCGGCGTTTCCCGCCCCGGCGGCCCGTACAGGATCTCCGCCGCCGCCAGCACGCCGAGCGCCGAGAAAGCCAGCAGCGGCGGGTCCGGCAGGATGTAGCCGTCGGGATAGACGAGGAAGTAGGCGCTCGCGTTGAAGACGAACACGGTCCACCACGCCGCCGCGGTCGAGAACAGCCGGCGGGCGAGGAAAAACAGGGCGAGGCTCGTCAGCAGGTTGAAGCCGAGAAACGGCAGGCGCGCCGCGCGCCCCTCGCCGAAGGCGGCCGTCCAGGCGGTCAGGATCCATTGGTGCAGCGGCGGATGATCGAAGTAGGAGAGGGCCGGCGCGCGCGAGATCGCAACGACATAGGCTTCGTCGTCGCAGAAGCCGGTGGCGAAGATCGAGACGAGGCGAAGGGCGAGCGCGACCGCGAGAAAGAGCGAGAATCAGGCGGACGGGGGCGGGGCGCGGCAAGGGCGCGGCGTTGGACATGGGTCAGCCGAAGTATCGGGGCAGAAGGGGTGTGGCAACCTCTCGGCAAACCGGCTTGCGTGAGACTCCGCTCTCAGGCCGCGCCGGTTCTCTCCAGCACAACGACAATTTCATGATTTGCGTTGAACGACAGCAAGAAAGTAAATGGAAGTTGATACCTTTCGATCGCAGAGGAAACGAAAGAACAGAACGTCGCCTCGTTCCAGACATGAAAGTGTATGGAAAAATCCTCACGATCCAGGGTTGCCGCGCGCTGGGCCGCTGCGTCGTCGGTCAGACCCTCCACCCGCTCGACCCACTCGCGAAAATGCGCTTTCCGGCTGTGCGCGGCGCCGTCGCGATGGTCTGTGACCAGATGGTCGAAAGAAGTGAGTTCGCGACCCGCATCGAATGTAAACCGCATGTTCGGGGCAGACAGCATCGCCCGTCCGCCGGGTTCAAGTACCCCGACGAGAGTCTTCATGAACGAATATCGGGTCTTCCAAGTGTTCGATTACGTGATTCGCGATCACGAAGTCGAAGCGTTCCCCTGACGGAACGCCCACAAGCGTTTGCGCGTCGCCGTGATAGTTGGGCTCGACGAGCGGTCGCCCCAATTTTCATCGTAAAGTTGACGTAGAATATGCGCTGGGAACTTGTCGTAATATTCGACACTGACGCCAGCGGGAACGTCTGTGGGCTGTGTGAAAGCGCCGATTTCGAGGCCGCGTCCGCGCAAGAAACCGTGAGCGATCGCCGCTCGCGCCGCGATAAAGCCGATCTCCGGCGCAAGCGGAGCCACCGTGTAAGCGCGGGGCGATCCCAGAAGCTGGGCGCCGCGTTCGTCGAGAGCTTCAATAACGTCGCCGGGCGCAAGCCGTTGCGGCAACGAGAAGTAATAGCCCGCGACGGGATTCAAGCCGAGCGCGGCGATGTCTCGGCGCCAAAGCCATGGCCTGACCGCGCCCTTCTCGACGCCGTTGATTCGGATGGTGAGAGTGACGGGCGGCCCGGCGCTTCGACAAGCCCACCCTGTCACGTAAGTGGACGCGCAATCCCCGAGCCATCCTCGCGGGACGGCGTCCGGGCTGTGCAGAAACGCGCAATAGGGGTCCGACTCGACCGCGGCCGTCGGGTATTGCCTGCCGAAAAGCGCGGCGTCGAACGTCTCGGTCGGGACAATTCTTTCGCCCGGCGCTTGTCCGAGGTAGTGCGCCACAGGCGTTTTGTTCTCAAGGCGCGCTCCCATGCGGCTCAAGTAGAAGGCCGTGTCGAACCAGGGATTGGGATCCCGGCCTTCTGCGGCGCCATGCTCCACATAGTGGACGAGCGGATTCGAGCCGGACGCCGCCACGTCCGGATTCTTGTGGAGATAGAAGCTCGTGTCGAACAGGGGGTTGGGGAACCGTCCCTCTCTCCAACCGTGATCCAAGTAATGATCGAAAGGGTCCTTGCTCAGGCCGGCGACATCCGGGTACGTTTTGAGATACCACGCGACATCGAAGTCGCCGTTCTCAGAAAAACGCCGCCGCAACTTGGCGCGCAGGCGCCGCTCGCGCAGTGATGACCATTTTCCTCCGTCCCATGACTTGAAGATCATTGTTCGTGGCTTTCCCCGTCTGACGAATCGGCCCATTCTTGCGGAGTATACGCCTGGGCCGTCCGACCCGATGCGAGCGTGCATGCGTCAACTTCAAATTTGAAATTGCCCACGATAGGGATGGAAGAAGGAAACTGTAATTTGACACAGGCATCCGCTTTGTTTGCCGCCGGCTTTCGCCGGTATCGACAGATTTCGAAGTTTTGCTCGCCGTCAGTTGCCAATTCCGTGTAATCTTGCGTCGAAAAGCGGGCGCGTGATAGACGGGCAAATCAGCGCGGGATCTTTAGCGGCCGCGCGCGGCGGCGCACTCCGCGCCCCAAACAGAACAAGGTTTGATGTCGCGAGAAACAATTCCCTGGCTGTCGCAACTTCGGAGCGGTCCGACGACGGCGACGCATTCGGCCCGTTGATGAACGACGTTTATGAATTCGGGGCTCCCTCCTATCAGAACGCCATCGATCTTCTGCCAGGCTGGAACCACGCCTTCCCGGCGGAAATGAAGCTCAACGCGGGCTCCGCGTATATGTACGAGGACCCAAGGATCCATTGGGCCGTGAAGCAATTCGGATCGCTGGAGGGCAAGCGTGTATTGGAGCTCGGTCCGCTCGAAGCGTCGCACACCTACCTGCTGGAGCGCTACGGCCCGCAGAGAATCGACGCGGTCGAGGCGAACAGGCTGGCGTATCTGCGCTGTCTTGTAGCCAAAGAAGTCTTCGGTTTGCGCCGCGCTCGCTTTCATCTCGGAGATTTTTTGCGCGGTTTGCAGAGCGCCCACGCGCTACGATCTGATCGTGGCCTGCGGCGTGCTCTACCATATGGCGGACCCGCTCCTGCTTCTCGAGCGCATGGCCGCGCGGACCGACGCCCTCTATCTTGTGGACGCACTACTTCGACGACGCGGAAATGCCGCAAAGGCGACCCTCGTCGCGGCGCGTTTCGCTCCATGGAGCCTCCGCATTCGGAAGTGACTCAGTCTGTTCAATTCAATGGCGTCAGCATGACGCTGCATTTGCGCAGCTACTATAAGGCCTGGCAGAAGACGCAATATTGCGGAGGACCCGTCGACCGGCACTTCTGGTTGGAAAAGGCGCAATTGATCGCGGCGCTGCGAGCGCTTGGCTTCAACGAGCTTGCTTTCTCCGATGAAGCTCCCGACCATCCCAATGGGCCGGCCATTTCTATATTTGCGCGAAGGAACTTAGGGAGGGCGCTCCATGCTTGGCTGGAACAGACGCAAGCTGAAGGCCGTCGAAGGCGGACGGACGGCGCGACAGCCTGTCCCCGAGGATTATCGAGTTCGCTTTCGCCGCCAGTATTTCGCCGATGTGCCTGTCGATCTTGAGGCGATCGGCGAATTTCGCGCCGAATTCGTTCCCCAGGAGCGGGCCCGATTGCTGGCTCGACGCTCCAAACGCGTTGATTGAAATCGAACGTCGAGTCGCGGCGGGCGAATTGTCCAAGGCTGACGCGGCCATGGCGGAGCAATGGACGCTCGAGGGCTACTATATCGCCCCGCGCCTGATCGATGAGGCGCTTTTGGACGAGGTCTGGGGCGCCTATGAGAAGGCGATCGCTGACGGCGCGATGACTCCGCCGCCCGAAACCCGCGGACCTGGAGACGTCTGGCCCGGTCGGATTCTCGATCCTCATCTGACCTTGCCTGTCGTGCGCAAAGTGCAGCAGCATCCCGCCATCATGCGTATTTGCGACATCCTGCTCGGCCGCAAGACGCTGCCGTTCCAGACCATCATCGGCCACAAGGGAAGCTGGCAGCCGGCGCACGACAACTCCATCCATATGACCTCCTATCCCGACGGGTTCCTGATCGCCTGTTGGGTCGCCTTCGAAGACATCCATCCCGACAGCGGCCCGCTGGAGTATTACCCGCGCAGCCACAGGCTGGTGCCGCCGCTGCTGAGCGCAGATCTCGGCATCGGCGAGAAGGGCTACAAAGTCGATCCGAGCGTCTATGGCCGCGTCTACGAGCCGACGATTGGCAAATATGTCAAAAAGCTCGGACTGAAGCCGGGACACTTCCTGGCCAAGAAAGGCGACGTGCTTTTCTGGCACGCGCATCTCTTGCATGGCGGCTCGCCGCGCAATAATCTCGCGCTCTCCCGCAAGGCGTTGGTCTGCCACTATTTCGCGGAAGGTTCGTTCACCTATCACGACCTGGCCGGCAATCCGTCGCGCTTGCACAAGAATGGGGTATTCGCGCCGCCCGCGCTCGACTTGCTCGAAAGCTGAACAAAAGAAGGCCGCCTCACTTCTCCTCCAACGCCAGCACCGCCTCCCAGTCCTTGCGCGGCGCCTGGGCGGCGAGGCCCTCGAAACGGTGGGCGTGGAAGCGGTATAGCCCGCGAATCGGGCGCGGGCGCCCGCGGCTCCAGGTCCCGCGCCATCGCCCGGGCGTCGGCGAAATCGCCCTGACGGTACAGCTCCATCATGCGCTCGTGCGCCTTGGCCAACCCGATGAATTCGGAGCTCCCCGACGTCGCCTCGTCGCCGACGAGCGCGTAGACCCCGACGGGACGGGTCTTGTTCTTGAACACAACCGAATCGACTTCGAGCCAGGCGTAGGCGGGCGCCTCGGCCCGCGTCGCCTCGCTCGCGACGATGTCGACGTCGAACATCTTGGTCGCGCTTTCGAGACGCGAGGCGACGTTCACTTCGTCGCCGATCACCGAATAGTCGAAACGCCGCAGCGAGCCGAGATTGCCGACGCAGGCGAGCCCGGTGTTGAGACCGACGCCGAATCGCACGGGACGGAACGGCCGCCCCGCCGCCTTCGCCATCTCGCTCCAGCGCGCGTTGAGCGCCGCCAGCGTCGCCCGCATGCCGAGCGCCGCCTCGACCGCATGCACGGCGTGGCGATCGTCGTCCAGCGGCGCGTTCCAGAACGCCATGATGGCGTCGCCGATGTATTTGTCGACGGTGCCGCGCTGCTGCAGCACGATGTCGGTCATCGGCGTCAGATATTCGTTGAGGAATCGGGTGAGCTCGGTCGCGTTCATCCCTTCCGAAATCGTGGTGAAGCCGCGCAGGTCCGAGAACATCAGCGTCACCCGCCGCTCTTCGCCGCCGAGCCTGCAGCACGGTCGGGTCGGCGGCGAGCTTGGCGACCACGGTCGGCGAGACATAGCGGCCGAAGGCGGAGCGGATCTCGCGCGCCTCGCCCTGCTTGCGCGCAAACAACGCGAGCACGCCGCAGAAATAGACGACGCCCGAGGCCAGCGAAGGCATGATCGGATCGAGCAGCAGGCCATAGCGGCTGAAGGCGTACCAACTGCCGGCCGCCGAGCCGCACGCCGATACGGCGCCGATCGCGGCGCCGCCGAACGTCGAAAGAAAGGGCAGGGCGGCGGCGAGCAGCGCCGAAATCGCCACCGTGTAAAGGAACTCCGCGCCCGGCGCCCAGTCGGGCCGCGACAGCTTGTCGTTCATGAGCATCTGGCCGACGATCTCGGCGTGCTGCTCGACGCCGGCGGCGACGGGGGAAAGGGGCGTCGCGACGATGTCGTAGAGAAGCTGGGCGCTGACGCCGATGAAGACGATTTTGCCCGCGAAGATCGAAAAATCGGGGTTCGGCTCGAATAGTTTCCAGGCGGGAACGCGAATGCGGGGGTCGTCGCCGGAGAAATGGATGCGAAAATCGCCGCGCGGGCCGGTGGCGGCGATCAAGGCGCCGTCGCGAATCGCCACCATGCCGGTCGAGGCGCCGAAGCCGGATTCCCCGCTCGCGTTCGAGGATTTGATCGTATAGGTCGAGGCGCCCTGCGCGACCCTCATCGCCTCCATGGCGAAGCTCGGCGTCAGCTTGCCGTTGACGTCGAGCACGAGCGGCACGCGCCGGACTACGCGGTCGTTGTCGGGCAGCCAGTTGAGAAATCCGATGCCGGCGGCCGCCTGCGCGAAGGCCGGCAGCGGCGTCATCGCGCCGCGGAACGAATAGGCGAAGCGGGTCGGATTGTCTCCGGCGAAGGCGAAGCCGGACTTTTCGGGCAGTCGCGGCGCATTGCCGTCGTTGGTGAGGAACTGGCCGAGCACCACCGGGCGGCCCTTGATCGCCTCGGCGAGGCGGGCGTCGTCGTCGGGATCGCCGGGATCGTAGAGCAGCACGTCGAGCGCCACCACCGCCGCGCCTGCGTCGGCGATTTGCTTGATCATTTCTCCGAGCCGCGCTCGCGGCCAGGGCCAGCGGCCGAGCTTGGCGATGGACGCGTCGTCGATCTCGACGACCCGGATCGGCGGGACTTCGGCGCTTTAGCGCGGCCGCCACCGCTGGAACTCGTCGAAGAGCAGGTTCTGGACCGCGACGCGCTCATTGGAATTGATGAGGGTCCAGGGCGCTGCGACGGCTATGGCGAGCGTCGACGACCAGCCAATAGGACAGCCGCGTCCCAATGCGTCGCAATCGCTGGCGCTTGTCCGAACGGTCGCCCTGTCCCATCGTGTTGCCGGCCAGATCCAACATGGGCGTCCTTCGTCGGCTTCTCGATCGGGCAATCTACCCAGTCGTGGACCCGCGGGAAAGCCGGTCGGAGCGCGGCGGGGCGCGCGCGTACGTGCTCCGGCCCGATGATTTTGCTTTATAGAAATATTTTTCTGGAATAATTCGGTAAATCAGAATTTCTAGCCAGTGGCGACCAGCGTCATTTTCCTGTCGCGAGGCGCGGGCATGGGGGCTCTCGCAGCCAGACGCCGCGCGCAAATGGAAAAGCGCGCAACCGTTTGCTTTTTCGTTTGCCAAACCGCAGCTCAGTGTGGTTCCCGATGAACTTGCCGTTCTGGCCCTCGAACTCCCGCGCCGTCGTCCAGATCAAGGGCGCCGGGGGTCCAACGATGTCGCGTCTCAACGCGGTCGCCGCCTTCGGCCGGCGCGCCCTGCCCAACCATTGGGACGTTGTCGCGCTCGCGGCCATTCTGGCGGTCTTCGCGGCCATTGCGCGCGCCTATCACGGCATTTCCGCGCCGCTGCCCCCGTCGGGCCAGGCCGTCGTCTCGCTGGACTATTCGCTGCTGCCTTATTACGCGCTTGCGCACGACGCTGCGCATGTTCGCCGCGCTGTTTTGCAGCCTGCTTTTCACCTTCACCTACGCCACGCTGGCCGCCAAGAGCCGGCGCTGGGAGATGGTGCTCATCCCCGTGCTCGACATTCTCCAGTCGGTGCCGATTCTGGGTTTTCTGTCTTTCACGGTCACGTTTTTCCTGGGGCTGTTTCCGGGCAACGAACTGGGCGCGGAATGCGCGGCGGTGTTCGCGATCTTCACCAGTCAGGCCTGGAACATGGCCTTCTCGTTCTATCTGTCGCTGCGCACGGTGCCCAAGGATCTCGACGAGGTCGCGCGCGGCTATCGTTTCACCGGCTGGCAGAAATTCTGGCAGCTGGAGGCGCCTTACGCGGTGCCGAGCCTGATCTGGAACACGATGATGTCGATGTCCGGCGGCTGGTTCTTCGTCGTCGCGTCGGAGGCGATCACGGTCGGCGACACCACGATCACGCTGCCGGGAATCGGCTCGTTCATCGCCAAGGCCAACGACGCGGGCGACTGGCGGGCGGTCGGCATGGCGGTCCTGACCATGGCGATCGTCATTCTGCTCTACGATCAACTGCTGTTCCGCCCGGTGATCGCGTGGGCGGCGAAGTTCCGCGTCGAGCTGTCGGCGGGGCAGGACGTCGAAAGGTCCTGGGTGTTGCGGATGTTGCAGCGCACGCATTGGGTGCGCGGCGCGGCGCAGCCGGTGTTTCACACGCTGCGCGCGATTTCGCTGCTGCGCATCGGGATGCCGCCTGCCGCCAAGGTGAAGCGTTTCGCGGCGGGCCGGACCGCGACGCGCTGGCTCGACGCGGCGTGGTATGCGGCGATCGCCGTCATCGCGGTCTATGCGCTCTACAGCGTCGTCGCGTTCATCGCCAAAGAGCTCGGCTGGGCCGACGTCTGGCATGTCGTCGTGCTGACGTTCTACACGCTGGTCAGGGTGGTGGCGCTGATGGCTCTGGCGAGCCTCGTCTGGGTGCCGATCAGCGTGTGGGTCGGGCTGAGGCCCGCGCTGGGCGGAGGCGGTCCAGCCGCTGGCCCAGTTCCTCGCCGCCTTTCCCGTCAATCTCCTGTTCGGCGCGGCGGTCAGCCTCGTGCTGACCTTCCACCTCAATCCGGACATCTGGCTCAGTTTCCTCATCGTGTTCGGGACGCAATGGTACATCGTGTTCAACACGATCGGCGGCGCGGCGGCCTTTCCCAACGATCTGAGGGAGGCGGCGGCGAACCTGCGCGTTCGCGGCTGGCGCTGGTGGCGCGACGTCATCCTGCCGGGCGTCGCGCCCTATTATCTCACCGGCGCGATCACCGCCTCGGGCGGCTCCTGGAACGCCTCCATCGTCGCCGAATATGTGAGATGGAAGGATCAGACGGTGACGGCGCACGGGGTCGGCGCCTATATCGCGGAAGCGACCGACAAAGGCGATTTCCCGCGCATCGTGCTGGGCGTCGCCGTCATGTCGATCGTCGTCACGCTGTTCAACCGGCTGTTCTGGCGCAGGCTCTACGCCTACGCCGAACGCCGGCTCAGCCTTTGAGAGGCGCCCCATGCTCGATGTGACCCAGCCGCCGCTGCTCGACGTCGCCCACGTCAGCCAGAGCTTCTCCAAGGGCTCGGGCGAGCAGGGCGCGCCGATCCTGAAGGACGTCTCGCTCACCTTGCGTTCGGGCGAGATCGTCGCGCTGCTCGGACGTTCCGGCTGCGGCAAGTCGACCCTGCTGCGGCTCATTTCCGGCCTGACACGGCCGACCGAGGGCACGGTGACGCTCGACGGCAGGCCGGTCGACGGGCCGGCCGAAGGCGTCGCGATGGTGTTCCAGAGCTTCGCGCTGTTCCCCTGGCTGACCGTGCTCGACAATGTCGAGATCGGGCCGCGCGCCGCCGGCGTCAATGTGATCGAGACGCGCAAACGCGCGCTCAAGGCCATCGACACGATCGGGCTCGACGGCTTCGAGTCCGCCTACCCCAAGGAGCTTTCCGGCGGCATGCGCCAGCGCGTCGGCTTCGCCCGCGCGCTCGTCGTGCAGCCGAAAATCCTGCTGATGGACGAGCCGTTCTCGGCGCTCGACGTGCTGACGGCGGAGACGCTGCGCACCGACCTGCTCGACCTCTGGCACGAGAAGCGCCTCAACATCCAGTCGATCCTGATGGTGACGCACAATATCGAGGAGGCGGTGCTGATGAGCGACCGCATTCTCGTGCTGGCCTCCCATCCCGGCCGCATCTCCGCGGAGATCGCCAACCCGCTGCCGCATCCGCGCGACCGGCTCGACCCCGATTTCCGCAATCTCGTGGAGAAGATCTACGCGCTGATGACCCAGCGCCCGGAGCCGAAGCCGCTCCAGATCGGGCCCGGCCGCCGGCCCGAATCTGGGCATCGCGCTGCCTCGCGTGAGCACCAACTCGATCGCCGGCATGATCGAGGAGATCGCCGCGCCGCCCTATCACGGCCAGGCCGACCTTCCGCATCTCGCCAACTCCCTGCAAATGGAGATCGACGATCTGTTCCCGCTCGGCGAGACGCTGCAACTGCTCAAGTTCGCCGAATTCGCCGACGCCGACATCAAGCTGACGCCGCTCGGGCGGCGCTTCGCCGACATGGACGTCGATCAGCGAAAGAAGGTGATGGGCGAGCAGTTGCTCGCCAATATCCCGCTCGCCGCCCATATCAAGCGGGTGCTCGACGAGCGCCCGAGCCATCGCGCGCCGGCTACGCGATTTCGCGAGGAGCTCGAGGACTTCATGTCCGAGGATTACGCCGAGCGGACCTTGCGGGCGATCATCACGCTCGGCCGCTACGGCGAGTTGTTCGCCTATGATGAGAACGCGCAGACGTTCTCCTACGAAGACCCGACTTGACCGCGTTCTGCCCAACTTCGCGCAAGGCGGCGCCGCTATCGGCTGCGCCCTAATATCGGCTTGTTTCGGTATCGCCGATCCGCTACCCCTATTGCAGCGCACAAACAATGGGCCTCGGAACGAGGACCTCCAAGGAGCGACTCGATGGCCTCACCTTCCGCGACCCTGACTGTTGGCGAAAAAGCGGTCGAGCTGCCGGTCAAGACCGGCTCGATCGGCCCGGCGGTGGTCGATATCGCTAAGCTCTACGGCCAGACCGGAATGTTTACGTTCGATCCCGGCTTTACCTCGACGGCGAGCACGAAATCGAAGATCACCTATATCGACGGCGACGAGGGCGTGCTGCTGTATCGCGGCTACCCGATCGAGCAACTCGCCGAGCACGGCGATTTCCTTGAGACCTGCTATCTCCTGCTCTACGGGGAGCTGCCGACCACTGCGCAGAAGGCGGACTTCGACCGCCGCGTGACCCGCCACACCATGGTGCACGAGCAGATGTCGCGCTTCTTCAACGGCTTCCGCCGCGACGCGCATCCGATGTCGGTGATGGTGGCCTGCGTCGGCGCGCTCGCGGCCTTCTACCACGACTCCACCGACATCAACGATCCCTGGCAGCGCGAGGTCGCCGCGATCCGCATGATCGCCAAGGTGCCGACGCTTGCGGCGATGGCCTACAAGTATTCGGCCGGCCAGCCGTTCGTCTATCCCAAGAACTCCCTCGACTACGCCAGCAATTTCCTGCGCATGTGCTTCGCGGTGCCATGCGAGGATTATGACGTCAACCCGGTGCTGGCGCGCGCGCTCGACCGCATTTTCATTCTGCACGCCGACCACGAGCAGAACGCCTCGACCTCGACCGTCCGGCTCGCCGGCTCCTCGGGCGCGAACCCCTTCGCCTGCATCGCCGCCGGCATCGCCTGCCTGTGGGGCCCGGCGCATGGCGGCGCCAACGAGGCGGCGCTGAAGATGCTCGGCGAGATCGGCTCGGTCGACCGCATCCCCGAGTTCATCAGGCGCGCCAAGGACAAGAACGATTCGTTCCGCCTGATGGGCTTCGGCCATCGCGTCTACAAGAACTACGATCCGCGCGCCAAGATCATGCAGCGCACCACGCATGAGGTGCTGAGCGAGCTCGGCCACAAGGACGATCCGCTGCTCGAAGTGGCGATGGAGCTGGAGCGCATCGCGCTGCACGACGAGTATTTCATCGAGAAGAAGCTCTATCCCAACATCGACTTCTATTCGGGCATCACCTTGAAGGCGATGGGCTTCCCGACCTCGATGTTCACGGTGCTGTTCGCGGTGGCGCGCACGGTCGGCTGGATCGCGCAGTGGAAGGAGATGATCGACGATCCCGCGCAGAAGATCGGCCGGCCGCGCCAGCTCTACACCGGCGAGCCGCGGCGCGAATATCTGCCAATGGGGAACCGGTGAACCTCTACCGGCTGCTGACCGGCCCCGACGACGCGACGTTCTGCCATCGCGTCACCGAGGCGCTCAACAAGGGCTGGAGCCTCTACGGCTCGCCCTCCGTGACCTATGACCCTGAGAAAAAGACGGTGATCTGCGCGCAGGCCGTCACCAAGGAACTGTTCGCCGAAAACTATTCGCCGGACATGAAGCTGTCGGAGAAGTAGCGCGGAGCCGGGCGCGGCGTCGCGAGGATGGATCGCTTGCCAAGGAAGCTGGTGTCGTCAGGCTCGCCGCTCGAGCCCGAAATAGGATTCAGCCGGGCCGTAAGGGTAGGGCGGACGATCGCCGTTGCGGGAACTGCGCCGATTGCGGCCGGCGGCGGAACGGCGGCGCCCGGCGACGTCTACGGTCAAACCAAGCGTTGCCTGGAAATCATCGAGCAGGCGCTTGGCGAGGCCGGCGCGACGATGGGCGACGTCGTGCGCACTCGCGTCATGCTGACCGACATAGCGCGCTGGCGAGAGGCGGCGCGGGCGCATGGCGAAGCCTTCGCGGACGTTCGTCCGGCTTGCACCTTTGTCCAGGTCGCGGGTTTCATCGACCCGGCGTGGCTTGTCGAGATCGAAGCCGACTGCGCAGTGGAGTGACGCCTGAGCGGGAACGCCCCGCCAAACGGCGCCGGCCGCAAGTCAGGCCTTGCCGAACACGTCGTTGGTTTGCGCCGTCACGCGCACGAAGGTGGTGCGCTTCGGCACCTCCTTGAGTTGCGTCGCGCCGATATAGGTCATCATCGAGCGCACGCCGCCCATGATTTCGCTCATCGTTCCCTCGACCGGCGCCGCGATAGGGCGTCTCGACGGTCTTGCCCTCGGCGGCGCGGTATTTGGCGACGCCGCCGGCGTATTTCTTCATCGCCGTCTCCGACGACATGCCATAGAAGCCCATCGCCACCGGCACGCGCTCGCCGTCGCGCTCCTCGTAGCGGATCTCGCCCTCGCATTCGTCATGGCCGGCGAGCATGCCGCCGAGCATGACGAAATCCGCGCCCGCGCCATAGGCCTTGGCGACGTCGCCGGGCACCGTGCAGCCGCCGTCGGCGCAGACCTGACCTTTCAGGCCATGCGCCGCGTCGGCGCATTCGATGATGGCCGAGAGCTGCGGATAGCCGACGCCCGTCACTCGCCGCGTCGTGCACACCGAGCCCGGCCCGATGCCGATCTTGACGATATCGGCGCCGGCGAGGATGAGCGCCTCCGTCATGTCGCCGGTGACGACATTTCCCGCCATGATGACCGAGGTCGGATTCTCGTCGCGCACGCGCTTGACGACGTCGAGGAAGCGTTCGGAATAGCCGTTGGCGACGTCGACGCAGATAAAATGCAGCGGCGCGCGCTTGCGCACGGCGGCGAGCTTTTCGAGATCGGCCGACGTTACGCCCAGCGAGTAGAAGGCGTGCGCGCCGTCGTCGCCGGCGAAGAACTCGGCGAGCGCGCCCTCGGGGTAATGCTTATGCAGGGCGGTGAGCGCGCCATGCCGGCCGAGGACGCGCGCCATGTCCATCGTGCCGGTCACGTCCATGTTGGCGGCGATGAGCGGGAAGCCCTTCCACTCCGAGGCCGTGTGGTAGAAACGGAACGAGCGGTGAATGTCGACTTCGTTGCGGGAATTGAGCGTCGAGCGCTTGGGCCGGATGAGCACGTCTTTGAAGTCGAGCTTGACGTCGGTCTCGATACGCATGGTCGGTCCGGAATGGGGAAATTACGGGAAATTGTAACATGACGCCGGCACGGTGACGAGGCCGGCTTCACGGCGTAGTTATTGCCGGGATCAAAGATAGGGAGCGTTCGTCAGCGTGCAACTCGCCGGCGCCTTGAACGATGTGCTCGCGCTGCTGCGCGCAGGCGACGCCGCCGCGGCCGCCGCGGCCTGCGCCGAGCTGCTTGAGCGCGCCCCGCGCGAGCCGGCGCTGCATCAACTTGCCGCGACCATCGCCCTGCAACGCGGCGACGTCGACGAGGCCGCGCGCTGGGCGGGCTCTGCGGTGGCGCTGAGGCCGGACCATGCGCCGACGCTGGTCCTGGCCGGCCGCTCGCGCGTGGGTCGGGCAAGCCGGCTGCACGCGCTCGAATTGTTCGACCGCGCGATGGAGGCCGACCCGGGCCGGCCCGAGGCCGCTTCCTCGCCTGCGTCTGCCGGCTGGAGCAGGGCGATGCGCGCGCCCAGGAGCTTCTCGCCTTCTGTCTCAAGACCTTTCCCGACGACGCGCCCGGCTGGACGGCGGTCGGGGCGGCGCTTCAGGAACTCAGGCAGCCCGAGGCGGCGCTCGCCGCGCTGACCCGCGCCGCTCGCGCGGAGCCGAGCGTCGAGCGGCATTTGCGCCGTGGCGCCGCGCTGACGGCGCTCGGCCGCGCCGCGGAGGCGGCGGAAGCCTTCGCCGCCGCGCTGGCGCTCGATCCCTCCCGTTACGAGGCGGCGCTGCAATGGGGCCTGGCGTTGCGTCAGTCCGGCGATCTCGCCGGCGCGCGCGCGGCGCTCGAGCGCGCCGCCGCGCTCGACCCGCGCGCGGCCAGAGGCTTGTTTGCGCTCGGCCTCACGGCGCAGGATCAGCGCGACTGGCCGGCCGCGGCGCGCGCCTATCGCGCGGCGCTTGCCGCCGATCCCGATCTCGCGGAAGCCGCCGTCAATCTCGGCGTCGTCTTGCAGGAGAGCGGCGATCTCGACGCCGCCAAGGACGCCTATCGTCGCGCGCTGGCGCTACGGGCGGACGCCTTCGGCCGCATCGCGCAGGCGCTGACGACGGCGCCGCGCGGCGAGCTCTGGCTCGATCACGCGCGCCTTGCGTCAGTCGCTGACCGCCTGAGCGCCGCGCCGGGCGCGATAGCGGCGCCGATAGACGCCGGGCTTGTCGAGCAGCGCGAAGGCGGTCTCGTCATAGGCGCGCCGCTCCTCGCCCGACATCGGCTGATAGACGAGATCGAGCGCCTCGCGCGCCACGGCGAAGCATTGGGCGACCGGCGTACCCGCGCGCAGAACGCCGCGAAAGCCGGGATCGGACCAGACCGCCGGAAACAGCACGCCGACGTCGTGGAAGCGGTCGGAATCGACCAGTCCGCTCAGCGTGCGGAACGGCAGGTCCCAGCGGTTGACGGGATGGGTCGCGAACAACGAGAAGCCGGGCGGCAGTTCGACCGTCCAGAAGCTGTTGAACTTGACGAAGGCGCGGTCGGGCGCATGGAACGGCGCGCCCTCGGCCTGCGCCGGGACATGGAAGCTCAGCGGCGAGCGCGGGTGGCTCTCGACCGACAGCGGCGGCAGGTCGAAGTCCCACGCAAAGCGTCCGTCGGCGACTTCCACGTCGCAGACGAGCGGCATGACGAAGCCATAGGCCATCGCATCGACGAAGGGCGGGCATTGCTTGACCGTGCGCACGTCCTGGCCGTGCGTATCGGAGAAGGCCTTGGCCGGCATGTCGCGCAGCCAGTCCGGCAGCGCCCGGCGGGCGGGCTCGGGGCGCGGGATGCGATCGATAAGCGCCGGATCGCAGCGGAAGACGATGCGCATTCAGACGTCCGGCTGGTGCAGGGCGCGGGCGACGGCCTCGCGCCAGCCGCGATAGCGCCGCTCCCGCTCGGTTCTGTCCATCGTCGGCTCGAAACGACGTTCGAGCCGCCAGGTCTCGGCGAAACGCTGCGGATCGGGATAGAGGCCAGCCTGCCAGCCGGCGAGATAGCCGGCGCCGAGCGAGGTCGTCTCGGTCACGGTCGGCCGGTCGACGGGCGCGTCGAGCATGTCGGCGAGGAATTGCATCGTCCAGTCGCTGGCCGCCATGCCGCCGTCGACGCGGATCGGCGCGGCTTGGCGAGACGAGTCTTGGCCTATCGCGCCGGCGTCGGCGCGCATCGCGTCGATGAGGTCCCGCGTCTGGTAGCCGACGCTCTCGAGCGCCGCGCGCGCGATCTCCTTGCGCGTGGAGCCGCGCGTGAGGCCGACGAGGGCGCCGCGCGCCTCGGCGCGCCAATGCGGGGCGCCAAGGCCCGCGAAGGCGGGGACGATATAGACCTCCTGCGCCGGGTCGGAGGCTGCGGCGAGCGCGCCGCTCTCGGCGGAGGAGGCGATGATCCCCAGCGAATCGCGCAGCCATTGCACGGTCGCGCCGGCCGAGAAGATCGAACCTTCGAGCGCATAGGCGCGTTCGCCGCGCCATTGATAGGCGACGGTCGTCAGCAGCCGATGCGCCGAAGCGACGGGCGTCGCGCCGGTATTGAGCAGGATGAAGCCGCCGGTCCCGTAGGTCGCTTTCACCGCGCCCGGCGCGAAACAGGCCTGGCCGACGAGCGCGGCCTGCTGATCGCCGGCGACGGCCAGAATAGGCAGCGGCGAGCCGATGAGATCGGGCGTGAGGGCGCCGAAATCGCCGGCCGTGTCCTGCACCTTGGGCAGCATCGAGCGCGGCACGCCGAACAGCCGCAACAACTCCTCGTCCCAGGCGCCGGCGCCGATGTCGTAAAGCAGCGTGCGCGAGGCGTTGGTGGCGTCGGTCGCGTGGACGGCGCCGCCGGTCAGGCGCCACATAAGGAAGGAGTCGACCGTGCCGAAGGCGAGTTCGCCGCGCTCGGCGGCGGCGCGCGCGCCGCCGACATTGTCGAGAATCCAGGCGATCTTGGTGGCGGAGAAATAGGGATCGAGCAGCAGGCCGCAGCGTTCGCGCACGAGCGCCTCGGCGCCTTCGCTCTTCAGTCGCGCGCAGGCTTCCGCCGTGCGCCGGTCCTGCCAGACAATGGCGTTGTAGACGGGCTCGCCGGTCCGTCGGCTCCAGACCAGCGTCGTTTCGCGCTGATTGGTGAGGCCGAGCGCGGCGATTTCGCCCTTCGGCGCCTTGGCGACCGCCTCGCGCATCGTCGAAACCGTCGTGCGCCAGATGGCCTCGGGATCGTGCTCGACCCAGCCGGCCTGCGGGTAGATCTGCGCGAACTCCTGTTGCGCGATGGCGACCGGCGCGGCGTCCGGGCCGAACACCATGGCGCGGGTCGAAGTCGTGCCCTGATCGATGACGAGGATATGCGACGGCAAGGGCGATTCTCCCGCGCTACAGGGGGCGGTAAAGCCCGAGGTTGAAGGCTATCGAGATGCGCAGCGCCGTCGCCGCGATAGGGCCGGACCGCGTGCAACAGAAACGACGGGAAAATGAACATGAGCCCCGCGCGCGGCCGGATCGTCTCGGCGCTTCCGGCCGAAACGCCGTCCTCGCCGCCGAATTTGAGGCTCGGCGCGTGCATCATCGGGGCCGGGCCGCGAGGGTCGAACATCTCGAACTCGCCGCCGAGCGCGGGATCGTCGGCGCAGCCGCCGTCGTTGACGTAGTACGTGCCCGACCAGAAGGAGCCGGGGTGATAATGGCAGGCGTTGGAGTCGCCGGGGCCGTTGACATTGGCCCAGGCCTCCATGGTCCAGTCGGGCTTGACGGGCGCGCCGTTGCGGTCGCTGGTCAGTTTGGTCGCGACCAGCCGGGCGAGCGAGAGAATCTCCTCGCCGCATTTGCCGCCCCAGCTCGCGAAATCCCGCGTCGAATGCCAGCCGCCGATATTGGAGGCGCCGAGGGTCGGATTGTCGGCGCGATTGCGCAGGATGATCTCTTCAAGCTCGGCGTTGCGGGCCGGCGCGTCGGGAACCATCAGGGCGGCGACGGGGGTGGCGAACAGCCCCCGGACTTGAATCTCCCCCATGCGCGTCTCCGGCCGTTTCAGCGCTGCTTAGCAACTCGCGCCTTCTAGCTCAACGCGGCCACGGGTTCGGCGCGCCGCGCGGCCATGAAGGCGTCGAGCTCCGCGATCTGCTGGCGGCTCATGCGCAGGCCGAGCTTCGATCTGCGCCAGACGACATCGGCCGCCTCCTCCGCCCATTCGCGGCGCATCAAATAGAGCGCCTCGGCCTCGGTGAGCCCGGCGCCGAACTCGCGACCGAGGTCGGCGGGCTTCTTCGCATCGCCGAGCAGCGCGCGCGCGTCGACGCCATAGGCGCGCGCGAGCCTTCGCGCCTGCTCGGGCCCGAGCCAGGGATAGGCTCGCTTGAGATCGGCGAGCAGCGCCTCGAAGCCCTGCGCCGGAAAATTCGCCGCCGGGCAGCGGCGCGTCGGCGGTCCAGTCGCGCCTGGCCCTCGCCTCGGCCGGGAGATAGGCGTCGAGCTTGTCGAGCGCGTGCTGGGCGAGACGGCGATAGGTCGTGATCTTGCCGCCGAAGATCGACAGCAGCGGCGCGCCGCCCTCGGAATCGAGCTCCAGCACATAATCCCGGGTGGCGGCCTGCGCCGCGCTCGCGCCGTCGTCGTAGAGCGGGCGCACGCCGGAATAGGACCAGACCACGTCGGCCGGCGTCACGGGAGAAGCGAAATATTCGCTCGCCGCCTGACAGAGATATTCGATCTCCTCCGGCGAGGCTTGCGACTGCGGCGGGATCGCCCGCAAAATCGCGATCCGTCGTGCCGATCAGCGTGAAATCGCGCTCGTAGGGAATGGCGAAGATGATGCGGTTGTCGGCGTTCTGGAAGATGTAGCAGCGATCGTGGTCGTAGAGCCGGCGCACGACGATGTGCGAGCCCTGCACCATGCGCACGCTCGCCGGCCGCATTGCGGCGGCTGACGAGCTTCAGCACGTCGCCGACCCAGGGCCCGGCGGCGTTGACCAGAATCGCGCGCGTAGATCGTCTCGATGCGCGCCGTCGCGCGCGTCGCCTTGTCGTCAGCGGCCAGCCGTCGGCGCACGCTCGCGCCGACACGGCCCTGGCGCGGGTGCGGATCGTCGCGCCGCGGTCGGCGGCGTCGCGCGCGTTGAGCACGACGAGGCGGGCATCATCCACCCAGCAGTCGGAATATTCGAAGCCGAGCGCTGAACTCGCCGCGCTTCAGCGGCGCGCCGGCAGCGTCGGTCGCCAAGTCGAGCGTGCGCGTCGGCGGCAGCAGTTTGCGGCCGCCGAGATGGTCATAGAGGAAAAGCCCGAGAGCGCAGCAGCCACGCGCGGCCGCAGGCCCTCGTGATAGGGCAGCACGAAACGCAGCGGCCAGATGATGTGCGGCGCGATCCGCCACAGCACCTCGCGCTCCATCAGCGCCTCGCGCACCAGGCGGAATTCGTAATATTCGAGATAGCGCAGGCCGCCGTGGATCAGCTTGGTGGCGGCCGACGAAGTGCCGCTGGCCAGATCGGCCTGCTCGCACAGATAGACGGAAAGTCCGCGGCCCGGCGGCGTCGCGGGCGATTCCGCAGCCGTTGATCCCGCCCGCCGATGATCGCGAGATCGTATTGCCGCCCTCCAACGTGCCTCCCCAGCCGGTGCGCGCTTACGCTCGGACAAACTAAATGATTTCATTCGCGCACATTCGCTGTTGGTTGAGCTTAAACGAAACGTCCGACCGCGCACAAGCGCCGCCTTCCAAGCTCAGAAATGCCTTTGGCAGGCCACAGGCGGTCGTCAGATCCTGCTCAGCTCGGGACAATGTCTGGAGCGGTGCCGTCCAGATGGTCTCGATGACCTTGACGCCTGCCAGGCACACTTGTCGCAGCTTTGCCGAGGTCAACCTGTCGGTGATGAACACGTCGACTTGCGACATGTGGCCGATGCGCACGGGCGCAGCGCGTTCAAGCTTCATGCGGTCGCAGACGAGCAGGACCCGCCGCGCGTTTTCGATGATGGCGCGCGACGACGTCGACCTCGAGCGGATCGAAATCCAGCAACGCGCCATCCTCGTCGAGCGCGGAAGCGCCGATCACCGCGGTGTCGACCTTGAATTGGCGGATCACCTCCACCGCCGCGATCCGATCAACGCGCCGTCCGAACGCCGGACAGGCCCGCCGGCGACGATCACCTCGATGTTCGGATGCGGTGGTAAAGCGCCATCGCGACGTTGAGATTGTTGGTGATGACGAGCAGATGCTCGTGCCTGCCTAGCGCGGCGGCGACCTCCTCAGTGGTCGTGCCGATGTTGATGAACAGCGAGGATTTGTTGGGGATGAGCGCGGCCGCCGCCGCGCCGATGGCGCGCTTGGCCGTCGGCCGCTATGAAGCGGCGCGCCTCATAGGAGACGTTCTCGACCGACGAAGAGATCATCGCCCCGCCGTGCGTGCGCGACAGAATGCGCCGCTCGCATAGCTCGTTGAGATCGCGGCGGATCGTCTGCGGCGTGACGTCGAAGCGCGCGCTCAGATCCTCGACGGTGACTTTGCCCACCTGGCGCGCGAGCGCGACGATCTCGTTTTGACGGTCATTGAGCGGTTGCATGACGGACGACCTCTGGCGGCGGTTGCGATCCGTCTAGGCCCCGAAGCGCGTTTCGGCCACGGCGAACCCACTTGTTGATTTTCGTTTTGCTCGCTTATGATTAATTTTGTTCGTATAGAACGCAATTAGCGAAAACGATCGAAACACCAGGGGGACGCGGGGTGGGCCAGGGACACCGCCAAGGCGGGCTCAGCGGGTCTGTCCGGGAGCGCAAAGCTCCTGCGCGTCGCGGGAAATGGCCGTCGGCGAACTCCTTCACCCATATGCGGCGATCGGCGAGCGGCCTCGGGCAGTCGCGAAGGCGGCGCCAGCGGCCATGAGTTTCCGCCTCGACAAGGTCACACTCGTTTCCGGCGACGAAACCCTCATCCGCGACGTTTCGCTGGAGCTCGAGCCGCGGCTCGATGAACGTGCTGCTCGGGCCGACGCTCTCGGGCAAGACGACGCTGATGCGTCTGATGGCGGGCCTCGACCGGCCTGCCTCCGGCCGCGTTATCGCCGGCGGCAACGACGTCACCGGCGTCCCGGTCAGGCGCCGCTCGGTGGCGATGGTCTATCAACAATTCATCAACTATCCCTCGCTCACCGTCTATGAGAACATCGCCTCGCCGCTGCGCGTGGCGGGAGTGCGCGGCCAGGAGCTCGACAACCGCGTGCGCGAGGCGGCGCGCGTGCTCGGGCTGGAGCCGCTGCTCGCGCGGCTGCCGGCGCAGCTCTCGGGCGGCCAGCAGCAGCGCACCGCGATCGCGCGCGCGATCGTCAAGAGCGCCGATCTCGTGCTGCTCGACGAGCCGCTCGCCAACCTCGACTACAAGCTGCGCGAGGAACTGCGCGAGGAGCTGCCGCGCATATTCAAAGCCACCGGCGCGATCCTCGTCTACGCGACGACCGAGCCGCCCGAGGCGTTGCTGCTCGGCGGGCAACACCGCGACACTTTGGCAGGGCAGGCTGGTGCAGTTCGGGCCGACGTCCTCGGTCTATCACCGGCCGATCAGTATCGACTCCGCGCGCGTATTTTCCGACCCGCCGCTCAACGAAATTTCAGTCGGCAAGCGCGGCGCCGTTCGCGCAGTCTCGGCGAGTATCCATCGCTCGCCGGCCATCGGCCTGCTCGCGGCCTTTCCGACGGCGATTACACGACTCGGTTTCGCGGCGATCGCCGCGCATCGTCGACCGCCCTTGCCGCGCATCCCTCGATCTTGCGGGGCAGCGTCTCGCTCGCCGAGATCAGCGGCTCGGAGACCTTCGTCCACGTCGAGACCGCCTCGGCGTCTTTGTCTGCGTCGAGCGCGGCGTCAGCGCGCGACAGCCCGGGCAGTCGGTCGATTTGCACGTCGATGCGACGCGCGTCTTCGTCTTCGATCGCAGCCGGCGCGCTGGTCGCGCGCGCGCCGAACGCGACAGGAGGCGGACCTTGGCGCGCATCACGCTCGATGCATCGCCCACTCCTATCTGCGCGGCTCGGCGCGCCGCCGATTACGCGCTGAAGCCGCATCAACCATGTCTGGAAGCAGGGCCGCGCCTATGCGCTGCTCGGACCCTCCGGCTGCGGCAAGACCACGCTGCTCAACATCATCTCGGGACTTGTGACGCCCTCGAAGGCGCGGCTGCTGTTCGACGGCCGCGACGTCACGCACCTGCCGCACCGAGCAGCGCAACATCGCGCAGGTGTTCCAGTTTCCCGGTCATCTACGACACGATGACGGTCGGCGAAAATCTGGCGTTCCCGCTGAAGAACCGCGGCGTCGACAAGGCCGCCGTCAAGGCGCGCGTCGCCGAGATCGCCGCTTTGCTCGATCTGACGAAGCGATCTCGATCGCGCCGCGCGCGGGCTCACCGCCGACGCCAAACAGAAGATTTCGCTCGGGCGCGGGCTCGTTCGGCCGGACGTGGCGGCGGTGCTGTTCGACGAGCCGCTGACAGTCATTGATCCCGCGCTGAAATGGCGCTGCGCTCGAAGCTGAAGGCGGTGCATCGCGCGCTCGACTTGCTGATGATCTATGTCACCCACGATCAGGTCGAGGCGCTCACCTTCGCCGACGAAGTCGTGGTGATGAAGGACGGCCGCGTGTTGCAGATCGCGCTCGCCGGCGGAACTGTTCGAGCGGCCCGAGCACACGTTCGTCGGCTATTTCATCGGCTCGCCGGGCATGAACCTCGTCGACGCCGAAGTCGAGGGCGCGACCGCGCGAGTTGCCGGACACGACATCGAACTCGGCGCGACGCTACCAGCGCGCGTCAGCGGCTAGCTCGGTCAAGCTCGGCTTTCGCCCGGATTTTGCGTCGCTCAGCGCCGGCGGGCGGCCTCAGCGTGCAGGTCGAGCAGATCGAGGATCTCGGGCGTCGCCGGCTGGCGCGGGTCGAGCTCGGCCGCACGCAGATTTTCGCGACCGTGCCCGACGGCGTCTCCATCGACGGAGACGCCGCGGGCCTCACGATCAATCCGCGATCGTCTCTATGTCTATGTCGACGACGAACGGCGATCGGCGGAGGCGGCGTGATGGAAAAGCCTCTCGACAATCGCGCCTGGCTGCTCGTCCTGCCGGTGCTCGCGTTCGTGCTGTTCTCGGCGCTGCTGCCGATGATGACCGTCGTGAACTATTCGGTTCAGGACACGATGGGCACCAACAATTTCTTCTGGAACGGCGATGCGCTGGTTCCGCGACGTGCTCAATCCCGCAACCGAGATGGGCGCGCGTTTCGGCGGCGCGCTCGTGCGCAATCTGACCTTCTCCTTCGTCGCCTTGCTGATCGAAGTGCCGCTCGGCGTGGCGGTCGCGCTGTGCCTGCCGCGCGGCGGATGGGCCGTCGGCCCGTCGCTGGTCATCATGGCGCTGCCGATGCTGATTCCGTGGAACGTCGTCGGCACCATCTGGCAGATCTTCGCGCGCGCCGACATCGGCCTGTTCGGCGCGACGCTGACCGGGCTGGGCCTGCATTACAATGTCACGCAGGACGCGATCTCGGCCTGGTGCACGATCGTCGTCATCGACGTCTGGCACTGGACGTCGCTGGTGGTGCTGCTGAGCTATGCGGGATTGCGGGCGATCCCCGACGCCTATTATCAGGCGGCGCGGATCGACGCGGCAAGCCGCTGGGCGATCTTCCTCAACATCGAACTGCCGAAGCTGCGCAAGGTGCTCGTCATCGCGGTGCTGCTGCGCTTCATGCAGACCTTCATGATCTACACCGAGCCGTTCGTCGTCACCGGCGGCGGCCCGGGCAACGCGACGACCTTCCTGTCGATCGACCTCGTCAAGATCGCGCTCGGCCAGGTCGATCTCGGCGTCGCCGCCGCGATGTCGCTGGTCTACAACCTCATCACCATCACCCTCTGCTGGATATTCTACACGATCATGACCCAGCTCGACCGCAGGGGCTCGGCATGAACCGCGGCGGCGTTCTTCCCCGGATCGGACTGGCGCTCTATCTCGTGGCGCTGATGCTGCCGGTCTACTGGCTCATCAACATGAGTCTTCGCACCAACGAGGACATCATGTCGGGCCTGGTGCTTTGGCCGCATCATCCGACGTTCAAGAAATACGTCGGCGATCTTCGGCGATCCGACCTGGGTGCACGCCTTCGGCGTGTCGCTGACCTATGTCGCGATCAACACGGTCATCTCGGTCGTCGTCGCGCTGCCGGCGGCCTACGCCTTCAACCGCTATCGCTTCATCGGCGACAAGCACCTGTTCTTCTGGCTGCTGACCAACCTGATGGCGCCGGCCGTCGATCTACGCGATGCCGTTCTTCAATCTCTACTATGCCGTCGGGCTGTTCGACACGGTGTGGGCGGTGGCGCTGGCGCATTGCCTGTTCAACGTGCCGCTGGCGGTGTGGATTCTCGAAGGCTTCATCGGCGGCGTGCCGCGCGAGATCGACGAGACGGCGGCGATCGACGGCTATTCCTTCCCGCGCTTCTTCGTCCGCATCTTCCTGCCGCTGATCGCCAATGGCGTCGGCGTCACCGCCTTCTTCTGCTTCATGTTCTCCTGGGTCGAGCAATTGCTGGCCACGACGCTGACGGCGACGTACGGCGCTGCCGTTCGCGGCTGTGATGACGCGCAGCTATTCGGTCTCGGGCATGGACTGGTCGCTGCTGGCCGCCGCCGGCGTGCTGACGATGATCCCCGGCGCGGTCGTCATCTGGTTCGTGCGCAACCACATCGCCCGGGGCTTCGCCCTGGGCCGGGTTTGAGACGGAGGCGCGGCGATGGCGTGGCTGGCAGTTTCGGCGAGGCGCTCTCCACCAAACTGGCGTGGATGGCCTGGACGTGGCCGACCGCGATCTTCTTCGTCTTCGTCGCCTGCGCGCTGATTATCCTGACGCTGCTTGCGATCTACCGGCCGGAGCGGCCGCGCAAGGGCGTGCTCGGTTTTCCGACGACGCGAGGCGACCGGTTCTTCGTGTCGATGCTTGTGCGCGGCGTTCTCTGCAAATTCTGTGGATCGCGTTTCGGCGGCGGGGCGCTTTGGTACCCGCTGCGGCGCCTGCGGTTTTGCTGGCTGTGGCGATTTTTCGCTTCGCCTGAGAAGAGCTCCGATCCGCGCGTTGGGCGCGGACACATGGGGAGGAAGACATGGACGTTAAACGACGTGACGTATTGAAGGGCGCGGCGGCGACGGCCGCGGCCGCGGTGGCGGCGCCCGCGCTGCTGACGCCGACTCCCTCTTACGCGCAGCAACTCGACGCCGCCAAGAAATGGGTCGATTCCGAATTCCAGCCTTCGACGCTGAGCAAAGAGCAGCAGATGGCGGAGATGGAATGGTTCATCAAGGCCTCGGCGCCCTTCAAGGGCTATGAAGGTCAGCACGGCTTCGGAAATCCTCGGCATCCACGAATACGAATTCGAAGACGCTGACCAAGGCCTTCGCCGAGATCACCGGCATTCAAGGTCAATCACGAGATGATGGACGAGGGCTTGATCGTCGACAAGATCGAGGTCGAGATCCAGTCGGGCAAGCCGATCTACGATTTCTGGATGAACGATTCCGATTTCATCGGCACGCATCCGCGTTACAACGACATCGCCGGCGGCTCGCTGACCGACTTCATGGCCGGCGAGGGCAAGGAGATCACCAATCCGAACCTCGACCTCAACGACTTCATCGGCCTTTCCTTCGGCACATTCACCGACGGCAAGCTCTATCAACTGCCTGACCAGCAGTTCGCCAACCTCTACTGGTTCCGCTACGACTGGTTCCAGCGGCCCGAACTCAAGGAAGGCTTCAAGAAGCAGTTCGGCTACGAGCTCGGCGTTCCCGTCAACTGGTCGGCCTACGAGGACATCGCCGACTTCTTCACCAATACCGTGAAAGACGATCGACGGCCAGCGCGTCTACGGCCACATGGACTACGGCAAGAAGGATCCCTCGCTCGGCTGGCGCTTCACCGACGCGTGGCTGTCCATGGCCGGCAACGGCGACAAGGGCTTGCCGAATGGCCGCCCGGTCGACGAATGGGGCATCCGCATGGAGGACGGCATTCCCCGCGGCTCCTCCATCAGCCGCGGCGGCGACGCCAACGGCCCGGCCGCCGTCTACGCGCTGACCAAGTTCGTGGAATGGCTGAAGAAATATGCCCCGCCGGAAGCGGCCGGCATGGACTTCCTCGAGGCCGGCGCCGTGCCGGGGCAAGGCCATATCGCGCAGCAGATCTTCTGGTACAGCGCCTTCACGGCCGCGCTCTCGAAACCCGAACTGCCGGTGATGAACGCCGGACGGCACGCCGAAATGGCGCATGGCGCCGAGCCCGCATGGCTCCTACTGGAAGGAGGGCATGAAGCTCGGCTACCAGGACGTCGGTTGCTGGACGCTGCTCAAATACGCCGCGCCGGAAAAGGTGAAGGCGGGCTGGCTCTACGCGCAGTTCTGCGTGTCGAAGACCGTCACGCTGAAGAAGTCGATCAAGTTCCTGCACGTGATCCGCGAAAGCGACATCTGGCCACCAGGCGATGACCGATCTCGCGCCGAAAGTCGGCGGCTTCGTCGAGTTCTACCGCAGCCCGGCGCGCAAGCTGTGGACGCCGACCGGCGTCAACGTGCCCGAATACGGCAAGCTGGCGCAGGTCTGGTGGCAGAACGTCTCGAAGGCGATCTCCGGCGAGGCGACGCCGCAGCAGGCGATGGACGGGCTGGCCCGCGACCAGGACGCGATCCTGGCGCGGCTGCAGAAGTCCGGCGTGCAAGGCAAGCTCGGGCCGAAGCTCAACGAGGAGAAGGACCCCGAGTACTGGTACGCCAAGGCCGAGAAGGACGGCAATGTCGCGCCGCAGCGCAAGCTCGCCAACGAGAAGCCGCAGGGCGTGACCGTCGATTATGACGAACTCCTGAAGACCTGGAAGGCGCAGGCGCCGCACAAGACCTGATCGCCGCTTGAAAATCGGAGGCCGGAGCGGCGACGCTCCGGCCTTCGGCCGGCCGCGTCGCTTGCACTTCTTGCTGCAACGCGGCATGATGCGTTTATGGTTAGTTTCGGGAAAATTTCACCGAACGTTTTCGTGAAGGGTTTTTCTTGGGCCTCCGCTCTGAGCGCGCTGACTCTCGCGGGCTGCGCGCCGCAGCCGCAAGCGGAGGCGCCTGCGGTCACGGCTGTGGCGGAGGCGCCGAAAAGCCCGCTCGACGAGCGCATCGCCTATTACGCCGAGGCATATAGCGTACCGGAGGACTTGATCCGCCGCTCGATCCGGCGCGAAAGCGGCTATAACCCGAAGGCCCGTCACGGACCTTACTGGGGGCCTCATGCAGATCCGCGCCGACACGGCCCGCGGCATGGGCTATCACGGGCCGGCGCGCGGCCTGCTCGACGCCGACACCAATCTCAAATACGCCTGCGCCTATCTCGCCAACGCCTATGTCGTGGCGAACGGCGATGCGGACCGCGCGATGCGGCTCTATGCGGGCGGGTACTATTATGAAGCGCGCCGCAAGGGCGTGCTGGACCGGCTGAAGACCGCCTCGAACGACTAGGCGTCACGCTCACATCGCCTGAATTCACTCGCTACGCGGCTCGGGAGCGCGAGCCGCTGCGGGCATATGTTGCGAGGCTTGGCGCCTACATGGCGAAGGGCCTTTATCTGACGACGGCTTTCCCCGCCCTGGCAATACGCGCGCCGCTGCCGTTCGCGCAGAGCGTCGCGCTGATCTGGCCTCAGGTGACGGGGCTTATCGCCGGCTGCATCGGGCTGTTCACGATCGCCTATGTCGCGTTCCAGGTAAGCATGCGGCGTAGGCCGCAGGGCGCCGTCTGCCGAAGGCGGCGACCGGCGGTTGTTCATACGGGATGCAGGATACCGTCGGTTCTGAGTGTTTCGATAGCCTTGAGGAGGGTGAGACCGCGATGAAGGCGGAACCACTCGCCGGTGTGGCGATGCCACTGGATGTCGAAACGGTCGGGGCTTACCCAGTCGAGGCGAGCGAAGGGGGCGTCGAACTCTTCGCCCAGGTTTTCCGGGAACCCTGAGCGATAGCGCTGGATGAAGCGATACTTGGCGCCATGCCATTTGCCAAGGATATCGACGGGATAATTGAACTCGGTAGGCTGGATCGCAGGCAAGAAGCTCGGCTTCAGGAATTCCTGGATCAATCGTTCGCACGCCTGCGTGACGTTGGCCTTTTCGGTCGCGGAAAATGCGGCGTGCGGTCTAAGCGGCTTTCGCATGGCTCACGATCGTCTTCCGCCAGTTCCACGGTAGCAACTCATCGAGCCTATGCGCCGGATGCTCGGCGATGCGGGAGAGAATGTCCGCCAGCCACGCCTGCGGGTCGACGCCGTTCATCTTGCACGTGACAATCAGGCTGTATATGGCGGCGGCGCGCTGCCCTCCGCGATCGGAGCCGCAGAACAGCCACGACTTTCTTCCCAGAGCGACCCCGCGCAGCGCCCGCTCCGCTGCGTTATTCGACAGACAAACACGCCCGTCGTCGAGGAACAGCGTGAACGCCGGCCAGCGCTTGAGCATGTAGTTGATCGCCTTGACGAGATCGTGCCCGCGCGAGAGCTTCGTGAGTTGCTCGCGCAGGTAGGCGTGAAGATCCTCGACCAGAGGCCGGCTCGCGGTTCGTCGAGCCGCAAGCCGCTCCTCGGCGTTCTTGCCGTTGATCACGCGCTCGATCTCGAACACCGCGTCGATGCGGCGCACGACCTCGATGGCGATCGGCGAGAGCGGGATTTCCTTTTTGCCCGCAGCTTTGCGGCGCATATTGCCCTCGACGTCGGCGAACTCAAAGAACTTGCGTCGCGCATGCGCCCAACACGCCGCCTCCCGGATCGGGCCCGGCTTTCGAGCAGGCAGATAAAGCGCGTTGTATCCGTCATACGCATCGGCTTGCAGAATGCCGGAATACCCTGCCAGATGCGCCTGCGGATGCTCGCCCCGCCGATCGCGCGAGTAGTAGAAGATCGCCGCCGGAGGCCCGACGCCGCCGAACGGCTTGTCGTCGCGGACGTAAGTCCAAAGCCGCCCCGTGACGGTCTTGCCCTGCGCCATCACCGGCACGGTGGTGTCGTCGCCGTGCAGACGCTCGCCCGCCATCACGTGGGCCTCAAGAAGGCCGCGCAGCGGGTCGAGCGCCGCGCAGACGGCGCCCACCGCGTCGGCCATCGTGGACAACGCGATCGGCGCGCCCTCCAGCGCGTAGCGCTCGGCCTGCCGGTTCAACGGCTGGTGCTGGCCGAACTTCTCGAACACGATCCGGACAAATGCTGCGCATTTGCCTAGACATCGCCAGCAGGCTAGGCCCCGCCCAGGCGCGCGGAATCGGGTGAAACGGCGCCGGCGCCTGGCTGATCTTCTCGCAATCCCGGCAGGTGAACTTCTCCCGCACCGTCTCGATCACTTTCCAGCGGCGCGGCTCGCTCTCCATCGTTCGCGTCACGTCTTCGCCGAGCTTGCGCAGTCGACTGCCGCCGCAGCATTCGCAGGCCGTTGGCGGATCTATCACCACGCGCTCGCGCGGCAGATGGTCGGGGAACGTGTTGCGCTCGGACGGGCGGCGCGCGAAGGCGCGCACATTGGTGGTCTTCGCGACCGCCATCTCCGCCGCCAGTTCGTCTTGCGTCGCGCTCGCCGCCAGTTCTTCGAACTCCAGCGACAATTGCTCGATAATCCGCGCCGAACGCTCCGACCGCTGTCCGTAGACCTGGCGCTCCAGCTTGGCGATCCGCAGCTTCTGCGCCGCGATCAGCGCCGTATCTTCCGACGCCTTCGCCCGCGCGACCGCCAGTTCGGCGGCGGCTTGCAGGCCCCTGGCTTCAGCGCTCGCCAGCGCCGCCTTCAGGGCGGCGATTTCTTGCGCGAGAGCGTGACCGGCGGCGTTCATGAGACAAAGTGAATCACAACTCGTGCGATTTGTGGCGCCCTAAAATGCGCGTGACCCCATATTTTTCTTCGCTCAGCCCGCGCTCTTGGGTCTCCACGTGAGCTGGGGATTCCGCCAGTCGATTCCTTCCAGCATGTAAGCCATTTGCGCCGCCGAAATCGCCACGACGCCCTCCTTCGCCGAGGGCCAGACGAACTTTCCCCGATCCAGCCGCTTGGCGTAGAGCGAGAGCCCGATCCCATCGTGCCAGAGAACCTTCGCCAGGTCGCCGCGGCGCCCGCGAAAGATGTAGAGATCGCCGACATGAGGATCGCGCTTCAGCTGCTCCTGAACCTGAAGCGCCAGACCCTGCATGCCGCGCCGCATGTCCGTGTGGCCCGTCGCGATCCACACCCGAACGCCGCTCGGGATCGGGATCACGGACGCAGCGCCTTCAAGGTCGCCGCGATCAACGCCGAAGGCGCGCCAGCACCGATGCGCACGCGCGCGTCGTTCACCTCCACCACAATGACGTCAGGCCCAATTGCGGCGGGCTGCGAAGCCGACGCCGCCGGCGACGCCTCGATGACCACGGGCGCAAATCCCGACACGCTCGCGCACGCCGCCTTCCGCGCCTCGCGCCGCCACCTGTAGACGAGGCTCGTGCAGATATCCGCGCGCCGCGCCACTTCGGCGATCACGGCCCCAGGCGCCTCGATCGCCGACAATATCCGCGCCCGGTCTTCCTCGCTCCACCGACGTCGGCGTTCGTCCCCAGTGATCAACGTCATGCGTCCCATGCTGCGCAGCTAACCTCGCTCATAAAGCCGACTTAGCAGCGCAGCATCACGCTTCTTCAAATTTTGGAAAGGCGGCCGCCGCCGGAGGGATACGCCGAACCCGACCGGGCCAAGCTGTTTCACAGGTTCTTTCGCGCCGACGCTGCGCGCCAGTCGCCAGGGACCACTCTCGCCCTGGCGATCGCAGCGGCGATTGCCGAATTGCACAACATGGAGGTTGCAACGCCCGACAACGCGCCCGGATTGCAGGTCGTCCCGAGGTCTGTCGCGCAAGCTTGATCGTCGTCGACGATGCAGCCGACGGGGTATTGCCCTCCTGTACGCGCCCGAGGATTCGCCTTCGATGGCTGCGAGCTGCGAAGAAGGGCCCCTCTCTTGACAACGCGGGAGCGTGGATCGATACTACTGGTCTGGTTGTCGGGCCAGTAAGCCAGTTCCATGAAGGGATGATGCCGACATGCGGTCGGAGGGGTTTTCGTGGGACAAATTTTCGGAAGCGCGTCGGCTCCGCCCTGAATTCGCACCGCGAACCGTGCGCGAGCGTATCAGCGACAAGCTCGCTTCACTGGTGGCCTCTGGCATATTGCAAGTGGGCGATGAATTGCCGAGCGAGCGGGAATTGGCCTCGCTTCTCGCCGTCAGCCGTGAGACGGTGCGCGGCGCAATTCAAACGCTCGCAACGATGGGCGTGGTGGCTGTGAGCCAGGGCGCGCGAACGCGCGTCATCAGTCAAAGGATTGACTCCCTCAAGATCGGCGTGACGAGCCCAAGCGCGATCAACAGTTACGACCTCGACTCCGTGCACAAATCGCGCCTCCTGATCGAGCGCGCCGTCGTCGCGGAAGCGGCCTCGCGCATAGACGATACGACGCTCGCGCGTCTCGAACGATCGTTGGCGATTCAGAAGCAGACTTTCGGCGATCCCGTGCATTTCCTGATCTGCGACCGCGAATTCCACCTTACGATCTACCAGAGCTCCGGCAATCCGCTGTTGGCTGATTTCGTCACGGATCTCTATACGTTCATGCTCGATCAGCGACGCACGGCTGTGTCAAGACCGGGGGCCATTGAGCGCAGTTATCTCGATCATGTCGCCATCTACGAGGCCTTGCGCGGGCGGGACGCGGCCGCGGTGACGGAGGCGTTCGGCCGCCACATCGACCGCATCTACGCGACAACCGTCGATATTCTCGCTGACGAGGCCAAACCAAGAAAAACCGCATAAGAGAACGCGCAGGCGCCGCGGAAGCGCCGCCAACAAGCATGTCGCCGGCATCTCCGGCATCTGGGAGGAAAGCATGAAGCTTAATCGTCGCCATTTCATTTCCGCGGCGCCGGCGCTCGCCGCCGCGGCAAGCCTGGGTTTCGCAGCGCCCGCGCGCGCAGCCGCCAAGGAACTCGTCTATCTGACGCCTGGCCTCGACCTTCCGTTCTGGCGCTACCTGTCGAAAGGCATCGAGTCGGAAGCAAAGAAGGCGGGCTACGCCTACACCGCGCTCGACTCTCACAATAGCGCGCAAACTCAGCTGAAGAACGCCCAGGACGCCATCGCGCGCGGCGTCGCCGGCATCGCTATATCGCCGACTGACAGCTCCACCGCGCCCAGCGTTCTCGCGCTTGCCGCTCGCGCGAAAATTCCGGTCGTCGTCGCCGACATCGGGACCAATAGCGGCGAATATGTATCGTTCATCATCTCCGACAACTATCAGGGCGCCTTTGGCGTCGGACAGGCGCTCGCCGCGGCCATGAAGGAGAAAGGCTGGACGGACGGCTCTGTCGGTCTGGTCACGATTTCGCAGGCGCGCAAGAATGGGCAGGCGCGCACCGCGGGATTCCGGGCCGCAATGAAGGAGGCCGGCATTACGAAGGAAGCCGGATTGCAGCAGATGCAGTCCTACACCGCCGACGAGACCTTCAAGTTCACGCAGGACATGCTAACCGCCAATCCGAACATGCGCGGCATGTTCATACAGACAGACCAGCCGACGATTGGCGCGCTTCGGGCGATCAAGGCGGGACATCGCGAGGGCGCGCTTCTCGTCGCCGCGTTTGACGGGATCCCCGAATTCGTTGACCTTCTCAAGAAGGGCGAGATCGTCGCCTCGGGCATGCAACAGCCCTATCTGATGGGCGCCAAGTCCGGAGAGGCGCTGGTCGCCGCGCTTGAAAGGCGAGAAGCCCGAGAAGCAGATTCTGGTTCCCATCGTCGTCGCCACGAGCAAGAATATCGATCAGATTCTGCCGACGATCAAGCAAACGGTGTTCGCCAACGAACTGCCCTGAACGAAAACGGCCGGTCGTCGCGACCGGCCTGTACGCGGCCCGAGTTGCGTCATGACGAGCGAGCCCCTTCTCGAAGCGCGCGAAATCTCCAAGACTTTCGCGCAAACTCGCGCCCTTGTCGGCGCAAATCTCACGCTCCGAGCGGGGGCTACGCATGCGTTGCTCGGCGCCAACGGGGCTGGAAAGTCGACGCTTTCGCGCGTCATTTCCGGCCATGTCGCGTGCGACTCCGGCCTCATCCGCTATCGCGGCGCGCCGCTCGATGCGCGCAGCCCGCGCGAAGCGCTGGACGCGGGCATCGCGATGGTGATGCAGGAGACGAGCCTGGCGCCTGATCTCTCCGTCCTCGAAAACATATTTCTGCCCGATCTCGGCCGCAAGGGTCGCCTGTCGCGCGCGTCCATGCGGCGCAGGGCCGATGACATCCTCGCCGATCTCGGGCAGGCGCGCGCCCTGTCGCTCGACGCCGAGGCGCGCGAGCTTTCCGCGGCCCAGCGTCAGCTCGTCGAAATCGCCAAGGCGCTGGCGCTCAAGGCCAACCTCATCATTTTCGACGAACCAACTGCTTCGCTGAGCCCCAGCGAGGTCGAACGGCTGTTCGACGTGATAGCGCGTCTCAAGAGCGCGCAATGCGCAATCGTCTTCGTCTCTCACCGGCTGGAGGAAGTGTTCGCCGTCTCCGACGAAATCACCGTCATGCGCGAGGGGCGCACGGTCGCCGCATCCGTCGCCACATCGACCTTAAATCAGACTGAACTTGTGCGCTTGATGGTGGGGCGCGAGCTCGGGGCGATCTATGCGGCGCGCGCGACGCCGGCGGCGCGCGGCGAGCCCCTTCTGTCCGTCCGCGGATTGAAGGCGCCCCCGCTGGTTCGCGACGTTTCCTTCGATCTCCATCCCGGCGAGATCCTGGGGCTTGGGGGGCTCGTCGGCGCCGGTCGATCCGAAACTGTCGAGACGATTTTCGGACTGCGTCCGCGCGCCGGCGGGGAGGTACTGCTCGAAGGCAAACCGTTCGCGCCGCGCACGCCTGTGCAGGCGATCCGCGCCGGGCTTGGCTTTGTCGCCGAGGATCGTCGGCGCCAGTCGATCGTGCCGGATCTGTCGGTTCGCGAGAATCTGTTGCTCGGTCATCTCGGCGCGCATCGCGGATTTGGCCTCGGCTACGCCAAGCGCGAGCGCAGGATCGTCGAGTTGATGGAGCGCCTCGAGTTGCCCCTTGGCAGGCTCGCCGAACCAAATCTGCTCAACTTCTCCGGCGGCATGCAACAAAAGATCATCATAGCAAGATGGCTTCTGCTCGAGCCGAGAGTGCTCATTCTGGACGAGCCGACGAAAGGGGTCGACATCGGCACGCGCGCCTCGATTTATGCGATCCTGCGCGACGTCGCCGCTGCGGGCGCGGCGATCGTGATCATTTCCTCCGAGTTCGAGGAATTGCTGGGATTGGCCGAGCGGGTCATTGTTCTGAGCGACGGATCTTCGATCGCGGACGTGCCGACCGCCTATCTCGACGAAGAGAAGCTGACCCTGCTCGCCGCTCCGCGCAGTTCCATGGAGCGATGCCGCGGCCTGCTACAGGAGCTCGCCAACCAATGCGACGGCGCCGCGTTCTGGGCCATTCTCGACGAGGAGCGCGTGTTCTGCCTCAACGCCGCGGCGGCAAACGTCAAGGCGGACCCGGCGTTGCGGGCGGGGACGGCGCCGCGCATCGAGGAAACCCCGATAGCCGCCGGCTTGCGCGCCCGCGCCCACGAGTTCGTTCCCGACCCGTCAAGCGGCCTGCAAAGCCTGCTCGTCGACGTGCGCAGCGAGCGCGGCCACGAACTCGGTTCGATCGGCGTCGTGATTCGCGCCGACCGTCCGGCGCCGTCGGCGGCCGCGATGCGCGAGACGATCCAGCAACGCTTCCGCGCCACGCTATGAAACCGGAATCGACAGTGACGACAAACGCCTCCCATCCTACGCCCGCCGGCGAGGGCCCTGCGCGCACGAGGTTCAATATCAGATCGGCGCCGCTGGAGCTTCGCATGCTGGCGCTGGCTCTCGTCATCGCGATCGCGCTTTCGCTGATGTCGCCCTATTTTCTCAAGACCGCCAATCTGCTCAATCTGCTCGATCAGTCGGTGGTGACCGGCATCGTGTCCATCGGCATGACGTTCGTGATCCTCACCGGCGGGATCGATCTCTCGGTCGGCTCCCTCGTCGGCCTTACCGGCGTCATTCTCGGACTAAGCCTGCATCAATTTCCGATACCAGTGGCGATCGCGCTCGCCGTTCTCTCGGGCGCCGGTATTGGTTTGTTCTCCGGATTCGTCATTGCTTATTTCGATCTCGCTGCATTCGTGATCACGCTGGGCGTCATGGCGATCGGGCGCAGCCTCGCCTATATTTTCTCGGGCCAGACCTCGATCAGCGATATTCCGGCCTCGCTCAACGATCTCGTTTACACCACCGTGCTTCGACATACAGGCCAACGTGCTGACGCTGCTAGTGCTTTACGCTCTGGCGTGGGGCTATTTGACCTTCACGAAGGGCGGCCGGACAATTTATGCAATCGGCTCCAATCGCGAGGCCGCCCGCACGGCCGGGCTGAGCGTACTTTTCTACAGCGTCGTGCCCTATGTCGTATCGGGCGCGCTCTCCGCCATCGCGGCCACTCTGATGTCTTCGCAGATCCTCTCCATCGATCCGCTCGCGGGCACGGGTGCTCGAATTGGACGCGATCGCGGCGGTGGTGATCGGCGGCGCGAGCCTCTACGGCGGCCGCGGCACGATCATCGGCACGCTGATCGGCGTCTTCATCATGGTGATGATCCGCAACGGGCTCAACCTGCTCGGGGTGTCGCCGTTCTGGCAGGGGTCCGCCATCGGCGCGATCATCATCGCCGCGGTGCTTGCCGAACGCCTGCTGAGCCCGCGCGCGCGGCGCTGACTGGCGAATCCAGGGAGACGGGACATGGGAGACGGGACATGGAAGACGCGCCATCGCTGAGCGTTCGTTTGTTCGGAACCGATCAGCCCGTCACGCCGCCGCGCAAGCTGACGGCCGGCCGCCTATCGGCGGAGCTCGAAGCCGGAAACCTGCGCTACATCCGCTATGCGCGGCGTCGAAATGATCCGCGCGATCTCCTTCATCGTGCGCGACAAGAACTGGGGCACCTACGAACCCGTCATCGAGGATCTTGAAGTCGAGGAAGGCGCGGATCGCTTCCGCGTCTCTTACAATGCGGTCGCCCGCGATGAGACGCAGGCTTTCGCCTATAGCGCCGAGATCGTCGGCGGCGCAGACGGCGCGTTGCGTTTTGCGGCGCGAGGGCGTGCGCTGACCGATTTCCTCACCAACCGCACGGGATTCGTCGTGCTCCATCCGATCGCCGATCTCGCGGGCAAGCCGGCGCGGATCACGAAGACGAGCGGGGAGACGCGTCGACACGCTATTTCCTGAACTGATCGACCCTGTCCAGCCGATGATGGACCTGCGCGCCATCGAGCACGAGTTCGCGCCCGGCGCGCGCGTCGAATGCCGGATGGAGGGCGACGCCTTCGAGATGGAGGATCAGCGCAACTGGACCGACGCCTCCTACAAGACCTATGTGCGCCCGCTCGCTTTGCCCTGGCCCTACACGCTGGCGAAGGACATGGCGCTCGAACAATCGGTTTCGCTGAAGGTCGCAGGCTCGCCGCCCGCGCGCGGACATGGGGAGGCGCCGATCCGCGTCGCGCTCGGCGACGCGCTCGGACCTGCGCCGGCGCTGGGTCTGGGTCTCGATCCCGACGACGCGACGGCTGCGCTGCGGGAGGCCGAGCGGCTGCGCGCCGTCGGGGCCGCTCATCTCATCTGCCATTTCGATCCGCGCCGCGGCCACGATCGCGCGACGCTTGCCGCCGCGATCGCGGTGGCGCGCGCGCTCAACGCGGCGCCGTGGCTCGAAGCGGTGATCGCCGAGGTCGAAGGCTTCGAGGCCGAAATTGCGGCCCTCGGCCGGATTGCGGCGGAACTCGGCTCGCCGTTTCCGGTCGTGCTGGTTTCTCCCGCGCCCGACCTCAAATGCACGTTGCCGGGAAGCGTATGGCCGCCCTGCCCGCCTGCGACGGAACTCTATCGAGCCGCGCGGCGGGCGTTTCCGCGCGCGCAGATCGGCGGCGGCATGTTCAGCTATTTCACCGAACTGAACCGCAAGCGTCCGCCGCTCGCCGAACTCGACTTCGTCAGTTTCACGACTTCCGCGCTGGTGCATGCCGGCGACGACCGCTCGGTGACGGAAAGCCTCGAATCCCTGCCGCATATCGCGCGCAGCGTGCGCGCCATCGTCGGCGACAAGCCCTACGCCGTCGGCCCCAGCGCCATCGGCATGCGCGACAATCCCTACGGCGAGCGGACGGCGCCCAACCCCGGCAACATCCGGCAGGCGATGAACCGCAACGATCCGCGCCAGCGAGGCCTCATCGGCGCCGCGTGGACCTTGGCCTATTTCGCGCATTTCGCCCGCGGCGGCGCGCGGCAAATCGCAATCGGCGGCGCGGTCGGCCCGTTCGGTCTGACATACGCGCCGGCCGACTATCCGCAGCCGTGGTTCGAACAGAACGGCGGCCTCTATCCCGTTTATCACGTGGTGCGGGGTCTTGCGGGCTTGCGCGATGCCCCCATGCGGGCCGTAGAAGTCTCCGCGCCGAGGGAAATCCAGGCCTTCGCGGCAGGCGACGATCTCTGGATCGTCAATCTGATGGGCGAGCCGCGCCGGGTGCGAGCTTGAGGCCGCCCGGAGGGCCAGGCTCGCGCGGCTCGACGCCGAGGTCCTTCGTCGCGGCGGCGCAGAGACCCCGACGCTCTCGACAATCTCCAGCAGCCGTTCTCGGGCGACGAGTTGGAGCTCGACGCCTATGCCTGCGTTCGGCTGAGACCGGCCTGAGTCCCGCTGTTTCAGAGAAAGGCGCGCACATGCACGTTCTGATGACAGGCGCGGCCGGCATGATCGGCCGCAAGCTCGCCGACAGCCTCGTCAAGGCCGGAAGCGTGGCCGGTCGCCCGGTCGATGCACTGACGCTCGTCGACGTCGTGCCGTCCCACGGCGCCTGAAGGATTTTCAGGCGCGCTCGACGCCCGCGCCTGCGACATCGCCGCGCCCGGCGAAGCCGAGGCGATGATCGCGCGCCGTCCCGACCTGATTTTCCATCTCGCCGCCATCGTCTCCGGCGAGGCGGAAACAGATTTCGACAAAGGCTATCGCATCAATCTGGATGCGACGCGCCATTTGTTCGACGCGATCCGCGCCGTCGGCGACGGCTACAAACCGCGCGTTGTCTTCGCCTCTTCGCTCGCGGTGTTCGGCGCGCCGTTTCCCGACCGCATCGGCGACGACTTCGCACCCGCGCCCTTGACGAGCTACGGGACGCAGAAGGCGATGGATGAACTGCTGCTCGCCGATTATTCGCGCAAAGGTTTTCTTGACGGCGTCGGGCTGCGCCTGCCGACGATCTGCATTCGGCCCGGCGCGCCCAACAAGGCGGCGTCCGGATTTTTCTCGAACATCTTGCGCGAGCCGCTCGTCGGCAAGGAGGCCGTGCTGCCGGTCTCAGAAGATACGCGCCACTGGCACGCGAGCCCGCGCGCCGCGGTCGGTTTCTTCCTGCGCGCGGCGACCATGGACCTTGCCGCGCTCGGCGGCCGTCGAAGCCTCAACATGCCCGGACTTTCAGCCACCGTCGCCGAACAGATCGCGGCGCTCGCGCGCGTCGCCGGGCCGAAGGCCGTGGCGCTCATCCGCCGCGAGCGCGACCCGCTGATCGAGACGATCGTCTCGGGCTGGCCGCGCGACTTCGACGCCCGGCGCGCCCGTGAGCTCGGATTCCGCGCCGAGACGACGTTCGACGAAATCATCCGCATCCATATCGAGGACGAGCTCGGCGGCCGCATCGGGTGAGCGCAGCCGCCGCGCTACACGCTGAGAGGACGATTCCCATGCCGAAATTCGCCGCCAACCTGTCGATGATGTTCGGCGAGCACGCGTTTCTCGACCGTTTCGACGCCGCCGCCGAGGCGGGCTTCGCGGCGGTCGAATTCCTGTTTCCTTACGACCATAAGCCGGAGGCGATCGCAGACAGGCTCGCGCGCAATGGCCTGACGCAGGCCCTGTTCAATCTGCCGCCCGGCGATTGGCAGGCCGGAGAGCGCGGCCTCGCCGCGCTGCCTGACCGCTTCGAGGAATTCGAGGCAGGGCTGACCCGGGCGCTCGACTATGTCGAGGCGACCGGAGTGCGGCGCCTTCACATGATGGCGGGCAACGTTTCCCGAGCCGACGCGAAAGCCGAGGAGAGCTACCGCCGGGCTATCCGGCGCGCCGCTCCGATCCTGGCCGAGCGGGGCGTCGATCTGCTGCTGGAGCCGATCAACGCGCGCAACATGCCCGGCTATTTCCTCAACGACTTCGGCTACGCCTGCCGACTGATCGAAGAGCTTGGACTGGCGAACGTCAAATTGCAGTTCGACGTCTATCATCGCCAGATCATGCATGGCGACGTGACGATGGCCTTTCGCCAGCTCCTGCCGCTTGTCGGGCATGTTCAGGTCGCCTCCGTTCCCTCGCGCCACGAGCCGGACGGCGAGGAGCTCAACTATCCCTTCCTGTTCGGCGAATTCGACCGGCTGGGCTACGACGGTTTCGTCGGCTGCGAATACAATCCGCGCGCCGGAACGCTTGCGGGCCTCGGCTGGCATCAGCCTTACCGGAGGGCGTGACATGCCTCTGCTGCTCGGCGCGGTCGCCGACGACTACACCGGCGCCTCGGACCTCGCCAACACGCTGACCCGCAACGGGCTCTCGACGATCCAGACCATCGGCGTTCCGGCGGCGCGCTTCGACGTCGGCGACGTCGAGGCGGTCGTCGTTGCGTTGAAGATTCGCTCGGTCGAGGCCAGTCGCGCGGTCGAGGCGGCGTCGGCGGCCCATGACTGGCTCGCGGCGCGGGGCGCCCGCCATGTCATGTACAAAATCTGCTCGACGTTCAATTCCACCGATGCAGGCAACATCGGCCCCGTCGCCGAGGCGCTGCGTCGCCGCGCCGGCGGCGGCTGCGCGCTGGTGACGCCTGCCTTTCCCGAAACCGGGCGCACCGTCTATCTCGGCCGCCTCTTCGTAGGCGACGCGCTGTTGCACGAAAGCCCGCTAAAAGACCATCCGCTCAATCCGATGCGCGACTCCAATCTGGTGAGCGTGCTCCAGCGTCAGAGCAAGGCGCCGGTCGGCCTCATCGATCTTTCGACTGTCGCGCGAGGCGGCAAGGCCGTCGGCAGCCGCCTGCGGGAGCTCGAAGGCCAGGGCTGCGGCGCGGCGATCGTGGACGCCGTGTTCGAGCGCGACCTCGAAGCGATCGGCGAAGCGGCGGCAAGCGAGGCCTTCTCGGTCGGCGCCTCCGGGCTCGGCCTGGGGCTCGCCCGCGCGCTCACGCGGCAACGCGGAGAGCGCGCCGGCGGCGCAGCGCTCGAGCCTGTCGGGGGACTGGCCGCTGTTCTCGCCGGCTCCTGCTCACGCGCAACGCTCGAGCAGATCGCCGCGGCGGAAGGCGACATGCCGGTCCTGCGGCTGAGCGCCGAGGCGCTTGTCGGGGGGAACGGCGAGGTCGCGCGCGCACTCGATTGGGCTCATGCGCGTCTGGCGCAAGGACCGATCGTCATTGCGTCGAGCGCGGAGCCCGCGGAAGTAGCGGCGCTGCAGGCGCGCCACGGCGGCGTCTCCGCCGGTCACGCGATCGAGCGCGCGCTGGCGGAGATCGCAGCCGGCCTCGTCGCGGCGGGCGTACGGCGGCTCGTGGTCGCGGGAGGGGAAACCTCCGGCGCGGCGGTCGACCGGCTCGGCGTCGCCGCGTTTCGCCTCGGGCCGGAGATCGCGCCCGGCGTTCCCTTGATGCGCACGAGGGGGCGCGACGGCGGCGAATTGCAGATGGCGCTGAAGTCCGGCAATTTCGGCGGCCGCGATTTCTTCGCCCGCGCTCTGGGCATGATGACGTGAGGAGGGGGAGATGAGCGACGAGACGCGGGCGCGCGACGAGATCTGCGAAGTCGGCCTGTCCCTGTTCTCGCGCGGACTCACGTTCGGTTCGACCGGGAACATCAGCGTCCGGCTTCCCGACGGCGGTTGGTTGATGACGCCGACCAACGCCTCGCTGGGCCGGCTGGACCCGGCGAAACTGTCGAAATTCGACGCCACGGGCCGGCTCGTCGCGGGCGACGCGCCGACCAAGGAGGCGTTCCTTCACTTCTGCATGTACGGCCAGCGATCCGACGCGCGCGCGGTCGTGCATCTGCATTCCACGCACTCGGTCGCCGTAAGCCTGCTCGCCGACGTCGATCCGCGCGACGCGCTGCCGCCGCTGACGGCCTATTTCGTCATGCGGGTCGGCCGGCTGCCGCTCGCCCCCTATTTCCCACCGGGCGACGCTGAGCTCGCCAAGGCGGTGGAGGCGCTGGCGGGGGCGCACCACGCCGTCCTGCTGGCCAACCACGGTCCTGTCGTCGCGGGCACATCGCTGGAGAACGCGCAATACGCGACCGAGGAGCTCGAAGAGACCGCGAAGCTATTCCTCATGCTGCGCGGCCAGAACATCAGGCCGCTGACCCAGGCGCAGGTCGAGGCCTTGCGTGAACGTTACAATTTGCGCTGAATAGCTGCCCGGTATGGGCCACTATCGCCGCCGGGCGATGGCGGGTCTGCGCAGGCAGGTTGGGATCCAGAGAGATTACAGGTTTGACTTGTCGCAGTTGGCGCAGGAATAGTCCTGAGCGGCCAAGGCGTTCCGCCGCTCTGAAGAAAATTGGACAACACGCTCGAGGTCGAAGAAAGCGAAATCGGCGTCCTCGGAGCTCCGGTCCTCGACGGGAAGGCCTGACGCGCCTGAGGAGAGACGAAGAGATGAACGCGGAATTGATCGACAAGCTGGCGATCCGCGAATTGATCGAGAATTGGGCGATCTGGCGCGACGCCGGCGATTGGGAGCGGTTTGAAACCGTTTGGCACGAAGACGGGGTGATGATGGCGACCTGGTTTCAGGGCCCCGCGAAGGAATTCATTCGCGTGACCCGGGAAGGATGGGCCAAGGGCGTCAGCATCCTGCATTTTCTGGGCGGCAGCTCGATCGAGCTCTGCGGAAACAGATCGGTCGCGCAGACCAAGATGACGATCTCGCAGCGCGGGACGGTTCAAGGCGTGCTCTGCGACGTTGTCTGCACCGGGCGATTTCACGACTTTCTGGAAAAGCGCGCGGGCAAGTGGGGCATGGTGCTGCGCCAGCCGATCTATGAGAAAGATCGCATCGATCCCGTCGATCCCGCCGCCAGGCTGGAGTTGGATCAGGCGGCGCTCGCAAAGCTGCCCAGCGGCTATCGCCACCTCGCGCATATCCAGTTAGGCATCGGATACAAGGTCAAGATGGATATGCCGCAGCTGACCGGTCCCGAGGTCGAGGCGCTTTATGCCCGCGGCGCCGCCTGGCTCGAAGGCAAGCCGCTCTGAGAAAACAAGCTTTCAATGCGCCCCCGCGCCGCCGGCGCCGATCTTCGCATTCTTCGACAGAAGCAGCGCGAGGGCGGCCGCCGCCAGCGCGACCCCGATCACGGCGAAGCCGTCGCCGAAGCCCAAAATGAGCGCCTGCCGATGCACGAGGGCGCCAATGGCCTCGATCGCCTTGTGCTGCGCGGCCGCGACGTCGCTGACGCCATGGGAGAGAAAGTAATGCGTCAATTCGGCGATGCGCTGGCGCGTCTCCTCGCGATAGAGCGTCACCGACTGGCCGATCACGTTGGAGTGAAACTGCTCGCGCTTGGTCAGAACGGTGGCGATCGTCGCCGTGCCGACTGCGCCGCCGAGATTGCGCAGCATGTTGGACAGGCCCGAGGCGGCGCCCGCTTCGCTCGGCGCGATGCCGGCGGTCGTGATCGCGCTTATCGGCGTCAGAACCAAAGCCTGGCCGATGGCGCGCACGATATTGGGCAGCAGGAACTGATCGCCCGCGACGTCGCGCGACAGCGTCACGTCCATGAAGCAACTCGCGGAGAATATGGCGATGCCGACGAAACCGACGGATCGCGGCCCAAACCACTTCATGAGAGCCGGAACGAAGGGGATCAGCAGCAGCTGGGGCAATCCGGTCCAGGCGAGTACGCGCCCGATCTGCTCGGCGTTGTACCCCTGAGCCTGTCCCAGATATTGCGGCAGGATGTAGACCGAGGCGAACAGAGCGAAGCCGACCAGCACGTTGACCATCACGCCGACCGCGAAATTGCGGCGCTTCAGCAGCCGCAGATTGACGAGCGGCTTGGCCGTCGTCAGCTCAATCGCAACGAAGGCTGAGAGCAAAACCGCCGCCACGACGGCCAGCGTCACGATGAAGCTCGAACTCGAACCAATCGTCCTTGTTGCCTTCCTCGAGCACCGTCTGCAGAGCGGAGAGGCCGATCGCCATGCTGATGACGCCGGCCCAGTCGCCTTCCTTTAGCAGAGACAGCCGCATCGGCTGCCTCTCAAGCGTCGCAGACAGCGCGGCGACCATGATTGCGCTCGGCAGCGCGTTGACGAAGAAGATCGCCTGCCAACCGTAGCGTTGCGTCAAATAGCCGCCGATCGTCGGGCCGATCGCCGGCGCGAATGTGACGGAGACCGCGAACAAAGCCAGTCCGAACGGCTGTTGCGCCTTCGGCAGCTTGGTCAGCACCATGGTGAAGGCCATGGGGATCAGGATGCCGCCGGCGAAGCCCTGGAGACCGCGCATGACGATCATCGATCCCAGGTCGTGCGTGAAGGCGCAGGCGATCGAGAAGATCGGAAACAGCACCGCGTTGACCAGTATGTAGCGGCGAAACGAGAAGACGCGGCTCAGATAATCCGTCAACGGAATGACGACGATCTCGCCGATGAGATAAGACGTCGATATCCAGGCGCCGTTGTCGACTCCGGTGCCGATCCCGCCCTCGATGTCGAGCAGCGAGGCGTTGGTGATCTGAATGTTGAGGATCGCCATGAAGGCGCCGATCATGCCGGCGACGACGGCGATCCACGCAGTGAGGCTCGCCCGCTGCCCCCCGCTCGAGGCGGCTCTGTCGACTGGAACGGTTCGGGCGGAAAGCGCGGCGAAGCTGGCCATCTTGGCCTCCCTCAAGCGAGCGCGAAGTTTCAGTTGCTGCTGGCGACCGTGGCGAGGGCGCGCGTATCTATCGTCGGATAGACCGACATGCCCGGGCGCAAGGTCGCGGCGGGCGAGCGCGCCGGGTCGAGCAGGATCTTGACGGGGATGCGCTGGACGACCTTGGTGAAATTGCCGGTGGCGTTGTCCGGCGGCAGCAGCGCAAACTCCTGACCGCTGGCGGGGGCCACGCTGTCGACGCGGCCGTGGAACACCTGCCCGGGGTAAGTGTCGATCTCGACCGTCGCCTCCTCGCCGGCCCGGACATGGGTCAGCTGCGTTTCCTTGTAATTGGCGACGACGTAAACCGCGCCCGTCGGCACCACCGCCAACAGTTGCGTGCCCGCCTGCACATATTGTCCGACGCGCAGGGACCTCGCGCCAACCACGCCGTCGATCGGTGAAACGATCGTCGCATAGGAGAGATTGAGCTCCGCCTGACGCTGCTGCGCGACGCTGCGCGCCCGCGCCGCTTGCGCTTCTTTGACTTCAGCCGTCAGCACATCGATCCGCAGCTTGGCCGCCTCCAGCGCGGCGGCGTCGCGCGCCAGCGTCGCTCGCGCCGCCGCGATGCGGGAGGCCGCCCGCTCGGCGTTTTGCACGCTGCCATAGCCGGTCGCGGCCAGCGACGCATAGCGCTTGTCCTCCTGCCCGGCGAATGTGAGGTCGGCCAGGTCCACCTCGACGGCGGCGCGGGCGGCGGAGACCGCGGCCTGCTGAGCGCCAAGCGAAGCTGTCTTGCCGGCGTGCGCGGCTTCGGCCGCTTCGACATCGGCCTTGGCCGTCTCCATCGCCACGCGATAGTCGCGATCGTCGATGGTCGCCAGGACTTGACCGGCCTTCACCGGCTCATTGTCTGTGACCTGCACCGAGGCGATGTAGCCGGAAATCTTGGGCGCGATCGTCGTGTTGTCGGCCTGCACATAGGCGTCGTCGGTCGAGACCTGATATTGCCAGACCGTCCAATAGCGCCAGCCTAAATAGGAGACCGCGGAGAGAACAAGCGCGCTGGCTCCGACGAGCAGCGCACGGCGCAGCATCGAGCGTTTGCGAGCGGGCGCCGCCGTTTCGGACGCAGGCAACCGCAGACCGGGAGCCGCCTCGGCGACGGAGATGGCGGATTGCGCGACAAAGGCTGCGGGATGCTGCGACACGATCGTGTTCCTTTGTGAGATTCGGCGGGCTCCAGGCACTCGCCGACATTAGGAAACTTGACGGTTTCCAAAATAGGAGCTACCTACTCCTTGTCAACGGATATTTTGGAAAATGGGTATGCGCCTAAATCACGAAACCGAGAGCGCCCGCCGCCCGCGAGGCCGGCCGCGGCTCCGCAGCGACGAGGAGACACGAGCCCTCATCGTCCAGGCGGCGCGGACAGCATTTCAAACCAGAGGCTTCGCCGCCACTTGCATCGCCGACGTTGCGCAGCGCGCGGGGGTTTCGACGAAGACGCTCTATCGTCTCATTCCCAACAAGGCGGAGCTGTTCGAGAGCGTCGTCGCCGAGCGCATCGGCCGCGCCGTGCCGGGAATCGAATTCGACTTCGGCCCCGAGCCGGATCCCCAGCAGGTGATCGAGCGCATATTGATCGCGTACGGGGAATTGACGCTCGAGCCGGGGACGATTGCGATCAACCGGCTGGTTATCGGCGAGTGCGCCAATTTTCCGGAGATCGCCGAAACATTCTACGAAAGGGCGATAGAACGCACGAGCCAGGCTATGGCGCGGGCGCTCCGGCGTCTTTGCGCGCTCGGCCTCATCGAATTGGAGGATCCCGCCGAAGCGACAAGCATGTTGCGAGGCATGATGATCATGGAGCCGCAACGCGCCGTCATGCTCGGCCGTCACGCCGCGCCGGATCTTGAGGCGATCCACGCCCGCGCCAAGCGCTGCGCCCGGCTTTTCGTTCACGGTTGCGCGCCGAAAAGGCCTGCGCGCGCCTGACCGCCGCCCCCATTCCACCGCGTCCGCAGGCCGGACTGGCCGCCGGTTCGTTCGCCCATGGGACGCGTCGGGTCCGGGCGGACCGTAATCCTCCTTGAAAACGTGTCGCAGTCTCGCCCGCGCTTATGCATCGGGTGCTTGAATCGGCCGACTGGACAATTGCCGGCGCCTGCGGGAATGTGAACACGAAAGGGCAAGGCGCGCGGAGCATGGACGTCGGGAGCTGGCTTCGTCAGTTGGGACTTGGGCAATACGCCGACGCCTTCCGCATCAATGACATCGACGCGGAGGTTCTTCCCGCGCTTACCGCTGACGACCTCCAGGCGCTCGGCGTGACCAGCATCGGCCACCGGCGCAAGCTCGCGGCCGCCATCGCCGCCTTGCGCGCCGACGCCGCCCGCACCCACGACCCCGAACCCGCCGAACGGCGGCAACTCACCGTCATGTTCTGCGATCTCGTCGGTTCGACCGAGCTTTCGCGCCGGCTCGACCCGGAGGACATGCGCGCGATCATCGCCGCCCATCACAAAACCTGCAAAGAGCGCATCGGAGCGAACGGCGGCTTTGTCGCCAAATACATGGGCGACGGCGTCGTCGCCTATTTCGGGTATCCCACCGCCAGCGAGCACGACGCGGAGAACGCCGTGCGCGCCGGCTTGGCCATAACTTCAACGCGCCGCGAGGGGCCGGCGAACGGCCCGCTGCATGTCCGCGTCGGCATCGCCACGGGAGTCGTGGTCGTCGGCGACCTCATCGGCTCAGGGCCGTCGCAAGAGCGCGGCGTCGTCGGCGATACGCCCAATCTCGCCGCGCGTCTGCAAGGCGTCGCCCCGCCGGACGGCGTCGTCATCGCCGAGGGCACCCGACGGCTGATCGGCGACCTGTTCGAACTGGAGGACATGGGGCCGCAGGACCTCAAGGGCCTTGCCGGATCCATGCACGCCTTTCTCGCGCTGAAGGAAAGGGCGGTCGAAAGCCGCTACGAGGCGTTGCGCATGGGCGAGCTGACGCCCATGGTCGGCCGCCACGACGAGATCGAGGTCCTGCTTGGCCGGTGGGAGCGGGCGAAGGAAGGCGAAGGCCAGGTCGTTCTGCTCTCCGGCGAGGCGGGTGTCGGCAAGTCGCGCCTTACCGCCGCGCTGCTCGAGCGGCTCGCCGACGAGACCTACATCCGCCGGCGCTTCTTCGGCTCGCCGCAGCACACCGACAGCGCCCTGCATCCGATCATCAGCCAGCTTGAACGCGCCATCAGCCTGAAACGCGAGGACGACGCGACGAAGAGGCTCGACAAGCTCGAAGCGACGCTCGCCGGCGCCGCCGCCACGCGCGAGAACGCCGCCCTCATCGCCGCGCTGCTTTCGCTGCCCAACGACGGGCGCTACGCCCCGATCGCGCTCTCCCCGGCTAACCAGCGGCGCCTGACGCTGGAGGCTCTGCTCGCGAAGCTGGAGGGCCTCTCGCGTCAGGCGCCGCTTCTGCTCCTCTTCGAGGACGCCCATTGGGCCGATCCCTCCAGCGTCGAATGGATGACCCTCCTTGTCGAGCGGATCGGCGGCTGGCGCGCGATGCTGGTGGTCACCGCGCGGCCTGAATTTGGGCGGCCTTGGCGGCCGTCGCCGCATGTGAGCGCGCTGACCCTCGATCGCCTGCCGATCGCGGACGTCGAGGCGCTGGTCGACCGCATCGTCGGCGAAAGGCGACTGCCCGCCTACCTCCGCAAGGATATTTTCGAGCGCGCCGACGGCGTGCCATTGTTCGTCGAGGAGATGACCAAGGCGATCATCGAGGCGGAGAGCGAGCGGATTGGCGCGGCGGCGCTGGCCGCTTCTCCCCTGCCAGGCTACAGCGTCCCCGCCACGTTGCACGCTTCGCTGATGGCGCGGCTCGATCGCTCCGGCGAGGCCAAGGCCGTGGCGCAGGTCGGCGGCGCGCTCGGGCGCGAGTTTTCCCTCGCGCTGCTGGCGGCCGTCGCGGACAAGAGCGAGGCCGAGCTGAAAGCCGCGCTCGACCGCCTCGTCGGCGCGGGTCTGCTCATCCGGCGCGGGACGCCGCTGAGGCCGACCTTCCTGTTCAAGCACGCCCTGGTGCAGGACGCCGCCTATTCGACGCTCTTGCGCGAGCCGCGGCGCGCGCTGCACGCCCGCATCGTCAAAGCGTTCGAGACCGAATTCGCCGAGGTCGCGGCGACCCAGCCGGAGCTGCTCGCCCGCCATTGCGCCGACGCCGGGCACATCGAAAAGGCCGTTGCCTATGGCGCCAAGGCGGCCGAGCGGTCGCTCGCGCGTTCGGCTCTCGCGGAAGCAGCCGAGCAGCTCAAGCGCGCGCTTTCGCTCATCGAGACTGCGCCGCTGACGAGCGCGCTGCGTCGCGAGCGCATCAGACTTCAGGTCGCGCTCATCACGCCGCTGGTGCGGGTGGCCGGACAATCCTCGGAGGCCGCCCGGCTCGCCGTCGAACGCGCTTCGCAGCTCATCGCCGAGGCTGAGACCCGAGGCGAGGCGCCGGACGATCCGCTTCTTCTGTTTGGCGTGCCCTTCGCGACGATGATCGCGAAAATCACCGCTTTCGAGGGCCAGGCGACGGTGGATCTCGCCGAGAGTTCTTGAAGCTCGCCGAGAAGCAGAATTCCTCGGGCGTGCGAATCGCGTTCCTCAACTTCAAGGCGCAGGCGAAGTTCAATATCGGCGCCTTCGAGGAGGCGCGCGCGCTCGCCGATCAGTCGCTGGCGATGTTCGATCCGGCGGAGCATCGGTGGCTCGCGACCCGGTTCGGCGACGATCAGCGCGTCATCAATCTGGCGTTCCGCTCGGTGACGCTCTTCGCTTTGGGCTACCCCGACCAGGCCGCCGCCGACGCGCGCTTCATGCTCGAGGACGCGCGCGAGATCGGGCAGGCGGCGACGCTCGCCTTCGCGCTTTGCTACGCTGCCTGGATCGCGCAATTGCGGGGCGAACTGTCCTTGGCCGGAGCGCTTCTCGACGAATTGATGCCGCTGGCGGAGGCGAAGGGCATGTCGCTCTGGATCGCGCAGGCGGCGCACGGCCGCGGCGTCTTGCTGACGCAAGGCGACGACCCAGGGAAAGGCGTGCGGCATTTCGAAGACGCGCTCGCGGAATTCCAGGCGATGGGCGCCACGACCCTGGAGCCGTTCACGCTGTCCTCCATGGCGCTGGCGCACCTTCGGCTCGGCGCGATCGACGAGGCGCTGGGGCGCGTACGCGAGGCGCGCGCCGGCATCGAGGCGACCGGCGCGCGCGCCCTCGAGGCCGAGACGCTGAGGATCGAGGCGGAAATTCTGGCGCATCGGGACGTCGGCACGGCGGAGGAAGGTTTTCTCGCCGCCATGAAGGTCGCCGCTCGGCAGAACGCGAAAGCGTGGGAGCTGCGCGCCGCGACCGGCCTGGCGCGACTGCTTCGCGATCAGGGCCGCCGCGCGGAAGCCCGGGCAGCGCTCGCGCCGGTCCTGGAATGGTTCACCGAGGGCTTCGCGACAAGCGATCTGCGCGAGGCGCGGGCCGTGATGCGGGAGCTCGCCGGCTGAGGCGCGAATGAGGCGGTTCGGCCCGCGAAGCTTGTGACGAGGGCGAGGAAGCGATGGCGCAGGTACGGGAGGGCGTGCGCGTCGAGCGCGAAGGGGCGATCACCACCATCGTCTTGAGCCGCCCCGAACGGCGAAACGCTGTCGACGGCCCGATGGCGCGGGAACTGCGGCGGGCCTTTCACGCCTTCGAGGACGACGACAGCCAGAGCGTGGCGGTGCTGTGGGGCGAGCATGGCGTGTTCTGCGCCGGCGCCGACCTCACCGCAGTCAACGATCCCGCCCGCATCCACGACCTCGACGCGGACGGCGGAGGCGACGGCCCCATGGGGCCGTCGCGGATGATTTCTGTCGAAGCCGCTGATCGCGGCGGTCGCGGGCTACGCCGTCGCAGGCGGGCTGGAGCTTGCCCTGCTGGCCGACATGCGGATTGCGGAGGAGAGCGCGACCTTCGGCGTCTTTTGCCGGCGCTGGGGCGTGCCGCTCATCGACGGCGGCACAGTTCGGCTGCCGCGCATCGTCGGCATGGGCCGGGCGATGGACATGATCCTGACCGGTCGCCCGGTCGGGGCTGCGGAGGCGCTCGCGATGGGTCTCGCCAACCGCGTCGTTCCGGACGGCCAGTCGCGCGCCGCAGCAGAGGCGCTGGCTCGTGAAATCGCCGCGTTTCCGCAGGCCTGCATGCGCGCCGACCGCCGTTCGGCCTATGCCCAATGGGACCTGCCGCTTTCCGAGGCGCTTCGGCGGGAGGGCCGATGGAGCACACCGATCGTCGCTGAGGAAGGCAAGGCCGGCGCCTTGCGGTTCGAGCGCGGAGAGGGCCGTCACGGCCGGTTCCCGCAAGACCCGCCGGGCGGGAGCCTCTGATTTGCGCGCGCATGGCTCGCAAAGGCCGCGGCTTTCCTTTCACCAAGCCGACCAGCCGGCGTCGACCGTGACCGTCACGCCATGCACGGCGTCGGAATCCTCGCTGGCGAGATAGACGGCCGTGCCCGTCAGCTCCTCAGGCTGGAGAAAATCGCGGCCGGTGGGAGTGAGCGCGCGCATCTGCGCGATATACGCGCCCATGTCGGGGCCGCGCAGATGGGCGTTGAGCGGGGTCGCGATATTCCCCGGCGCGAGCGAATTGACGTTGATATTGTACTTGCCGATCTCCACGGCGAGCGCGCGGGTGAGATTTTCGAGGCCGCCCTTCGAGGCGCAATAGGCCGGGCAGTTCGGTCCCGCGCCGATGCCCCAGATCGACGTCACGTTGATGACCTTGCCCCGCCCCTTGCGTCTGAACTCGGGCAGGCAGGCTTGCGTGAGGAAGAAAGCTCCCTTGAGATTGAGGTCGAGCTGCGCGTCCCATTTCTCCTCGGTCGTCTCCTCGATCGAGGCGGTGTGCATGATGCCGGCGTTGTTGACGAGAATGTCGAGGCCGCCGAAACGCGCGATCACTTCGGCCGCCAGACGCCTGACATCCGCGACCTTCGCGCAATCGGCGACGAAGGCCTGCGGCCTTGCCGCCCTTCTGGCGGATCGCGGAGGCGACGGTCTGCGCCCGCTCCAGGCTGTGAGAGGAGACGATGGCGAGGGCGGCGCCCTCCGCGGCGTATCGCTCCGCGATCGCTTTGCCGATGCCCTGCGTCGAGCCCGTGACCAGCGCGACTTTCCCCGCGAGCCTCATGATCGCCGTCTCCTTCTCCGACACGGGCCGCCCGATGGCGACCGGGACCCTATTTCAACGTAACCAGCCGATCCGGGCTCTTGACCTCGATTTCTACGAACGCCATCGGCTTGTCGCCGCCGTTCATCACGTCATGGGTGACGCCCGCGGGACGCATGTAGCTATGGCCGGCGGAGAAGCTCAGCTCCGTGACCTTTTCGCCATCGTGGATGCGCATGCGCGACTCGGTCAGCAGTACGACGAAATAGGGCCATCCGTGCTGATGCCAGCCGGTGACCGCGCCCGGCGGAAAGTCCCAGCGCGTGATACGTACGACGTCGTCGTCCTGCAGCGTGGTGGGAACGGCCGGAATATCGCACTTGAACGCCATGTCCGACGCCTCCTTGCTTCGCGGCGACCCGCGACACCTCGCCCGAAGTTGAGTTCAGGTGCGCGTTCGCCGCAAACGGTCGAGAAAAATCGCGAGAATGATGACGCAGCCGAGCAGGATCTGCTGGACGTAGCCGCCGACCTCCAGGAGATCCATCGAATTCGACAGCATCGTCACGAACAAGGCGCCGAAGACGACGGCGCCGACGCCGCCGACGCCGCCCTGCAAGCTGACGCCGCCGATCACCGCCGCCGCGATGCTCTCCAGCATCAGGCTGCCGCCGAGATTGGGCTCGCCCGACCCGGTGCGCGCGGTCAGCATCAGCGCCCCGAACGCCGCCAGCAGCGAACAGACGAGATAGGCGACGAGCAAATAGCGCCGGCTCGGCAGACCGGCGACCCGCGCCGCGCGCGGATTGTTGCCGATTATGTAGAGCGAGCGCCCGAAGGTGGTGTGGTTGAGCAGGAAGTACAGCGCGACGGCGATGACGATGGCGATCGTGATCGGGATGGAGACCCCGGGAATCAGCACGCCGTTGTAGAACAGCCGGCTGAAGACGTCGGGAACGTTGAACACCGGACTTCCGCCGGAAATCGTCGTCGAAAGCCCAAGGCAGATGTTGAGACTGCCGAGCGTGACGACAAACGGGTTTATTTCCAGCCCGGCGACGAACCCGCCATTGAACAGACCGACGAGCGCGCCGACGCCGAGTCCGGCCGCGAGCCCTGCGGCCACGACGACGACATCGGGCGATCCCGCCTTCGCCAGCCCCGTCATGGCGAGCGCGCTCGCCACGCTGACCGTGGAAACCGCGGCGCCGAGCGAGAGATCGAATCCGCGCGTCAAAATGACCATCATCTGCGCGGAGGCGAAAATGAACACGATAGCTCGACTGATTAAGGACATTGACGACGTTGCGAAGCGAAAGGACGCGCGGCTCGAACGCATAGACCGACAGCTCCATGATCGCCATGAGCAGCGGCAGGTTGAACACCAGCAGCCAGCCGAGCAGACTTCGGCGCGGGCGGCGTCGGACTGGATACGCGAGGCCATGTTAGTCAACGGGCGTCCTCCGCTTCGCCATCTCGTCCACGGCCACCGCGAATACGACGATCACGCCAAGGAAAATCGTCTGGATTCGGGATCGATGCGCAGGAGATCCATGGCGTTGGTCAGGATCAGCAGGAAGAACGCCGCGAGCGTCACCATTTCGACCCGCCCGACCCCACCCTTAAGGCTCACCCCCGCGATCACGGCGGCTGCGATGCTCTCAAGCGTCAATTGCGCGCTGATGACGGCCTGTCCCGAGCCGATTTGCGCGGTCAGGGCGAGCCCGGAGACGGCGGCCAGGACCGAACAAGCCGACATAGGCGAGCACGAGATAGGTCTTGACGCGCACGCCCGAGACCGTGGCGGCGTGAAGATTGCCGCCGATAGCGTAGAGGTAGCGGCCCATCCGGGTGAAATTCTGCATGAACCAGACAAAGGCCACGACCAGCGCGGCGAGGTAAACCGCCGGTGGAAGGTCCAACCAGAGGCCGCGGCCGAATTCGTCGACGTAGGCCTTCGGCATGCCGTAGACGGGAATGCCGTTCGTCAGCAGCAGTGCGAAACCGGTGGCGATCGACATCGAGCCCAGCGTGACGATGAAAGGCGAGACGCGCAGGAACGCCACGCTCAAGCCGTTGACCAGACCCACGACCAATCCGCTGGCGAGACCAGCGAGCACGCCGAGAAGCACGACAAGGGCCGTCTGCCCGGGCGCGACGCCGTTGGCCCAGACCATCGCCAACGCGCTGACTACGCTCGCGAGCGGAACGACGGCGCCGACCGAGAGGTCGAAGCCGCCGACGATCAGCACGATCATCTGCCCCGCGGATATGATGACCAGATAGGACGAGCTGCGCAGCACGTTGAAAACGTTCTGCAACGAAGGAAACGCGGAACGAGCAGTGCGAGAACGACGACCAGAGCGACCAGCACGACGGGAAGAAAGCCGACCCTGTCGTAAACGCGCAACAGCCTCTGCGAGAGCGAGGGCGACGCGGGGCTGTGGAAAGCGTGCGACATGGTCAGCGCTCCGTCTAGCCGCGCGAGGCCGGCTCCGCGGCGATGCTCGCGGAAGAAATGCGATAACACCGCCTGCTCGTTGATGTCGGCGCCCGTCAGCTCCGCCACCATCCGCGAGCGATGCATTACATAGACCCGATGGGAGAGATGCAACACCTCCGGCAGTTCCGACGAAACGAGAACGATGGCGGCGCCGGTCGCCAGAATGTCCTTCATCAGCGCATAAACCTCCGTTTTGGCGCCGACGTCTATGCCGACGGTCGGTTCGTCGAAGAGATAGACGTTGATCTCGCGCGTCAGCCCACGGGCCAGGAGAACCTTCTGCCGATTGCCGCCCGAGAAATTGGCGACCGCGCGCTCGATATGCGGCGGACGCAACTTGAGCCGCTCGGCGATGGACTGGATCGCCCGCCGCTCGCTCGATCGACTGGAGCACGCCAGCGCGCGGCGAAGGTCGGCAGGTCGAGCGCCGTCATCGAACCATTTTCGCGCACGGGCCGGCCAAGCGCCAGACCCTCCGCCACACGGTCCGACGGAAAATAGCACAGGCCGCGCTTCAACAACCCCGACGGCGTCGGATGCGCGACAACATCGCCGTTGACGCGAATGACGCCCGCCTCGATCAGCTCCAGGCCGTAGACGGCCCTGACCAGTTCCGATTTGCCGCAGCCGACGAGCCCGGCGATGCCGGTGATCTCTCCGGCTCTGGCGTAGAAACTGACGTCAGATACGGTCCGATTGGCGAGCGTCAGTCCCTCGACCTCTAGCAGCTCTCTCCCGGATGCGCTTCGACATGCGGGAACAGCACGTCGATCTTGCGACCCGGTCATCAGTTCGACCAGATCGTTCTCGGAAACGTCCGCGGCCTTTACCGTCGTGATCTTGCGCCCGTCGCGCAGCACGGTGATGCGATCGGCGATCTGCTTGATCTCACGCATGCGGTGCGACACATAGATGATGCCGACGCCCGACGCCTTGAGCTTGGCGACGAGGCCGAACAGCTTCTCCGCCTCCGCCTCCGTCAGCGACGCCGTAGGTTCGTCCAGGATGAGAAGCCTGACGTCGGCGAGAAAGGCCTTGGCGATCTCGACCATCTGCTGATGCGCCCGAGACAGCTCGCGCACCTTGCGGTCGGGGACGAGATCGAAGCCGAGCAGTTCGATGACCTCCTTGGCCTTCGCCTTCATGCCCGAGCGGTCGAGCACGCCCCCTCGCGTCAACTCGCGCCCGAGGAACAGATTTTGTTCGACCGTGAGTTCCGGCACCAGGCTGAACTCCTGGAAGACCGGGCTTATGCCGAGCAGGCGCGCGGCGTGAGGCGTCAGGCGGCTGATCGTCTCGCCCTGATAGGTGAACGCGCCTTCGTCCGGCGGATAGGTGCCGGAGATGATGTTTATGAGCGTGGATTTGCCGGCGCCGTTCTCTCCGAAGAGAACGTGAACCTCCCCATGGCGCAGATCGAAATCGACGCGAGTACAGGGCGACCACGCCCGGAAACCGTTTCGACACGCCGGAAAGTTCGAGAAGCGGCCCTTTGTCGCGGGCGGCGTAAGCCGCCCGCGACGCGCCAGCCTCGGCTGGATCAACAATGGTCATCCCATCCTACTCGTTTCGATCGCCGTGCGATCAAGGCGCCTTGACGGAATATACCGCCTTGAAGTCCGCCGGCGCCAGCACCAGCCCCATGTTGATCGACTTCAGGTTGCTCTGCGCGATCATGTCGGGAATGGCCATCAGGCTCTTGTAATAGTCCTTGTGCTCCAGCGCGCGCACGGCCGTATCGATGGCGATGCGCCCCTGCAGCACGGGGTACTGGGTGGCGAAGCCGAGAATCTCGCCCTTCTTCAGCGAATCCAGCATCGCCTGGTTCTCATAGGAGGACATGATCAGCGTGTCCTTTTTGCCCGCCTGGGCGGCCGCCCCGACCGCGGCCTCGGCCGCGGGCGCGCAGCCCCAGATCACGTTCATCTCTGGATAGGCCTGGAGCGCATTCTGGATCAGACCGAACTGCACGGCGACGCCGGAATCGCCGAACTTGTCGCCGAGAACCTTGACGTTGCTCTTGTCCTTCACGGCGTCCTTGAAGCCGTTGAGGAACGCTTCGGCCCAGCCGGAGCCCGAGGGGCCCGGGAAGGTCACGACATTGGCGGTCTTGCCCTTGAGATAGTCGACGAGGTAAGTTGCCGGTCTGCACGCCCATCGCGGTGAAGTCGACGGTCATTTTCGACGTGACGGTGGATTTCGACACCGGGTTGATGGTGCTGAGGATCACTTTGCCGGCCTTGACGCCTTCGGCGAACTTCTTGTCGAGGCCCGCCTCCGATATGGGGCCGACGACGATGGCGTCGAAATTGCCGGCCATGCAATCGTCGAACTGCGACAATTGCTTGGGCAGGTTCTCATAGCCGCCCGCCTGATAGAGCGTCATATTGACGCCCATGCGCCTGGCTTCCTCAACCACGCCGTAATCGACCGCGACCCAGAACGTGTCCTTCATGTGAGGGAAGAGCACGCAGATGTTCCAGGGCTTGGAGGCCTTTTCGAGCGGCGAATACTCCACCACCTTCTGCGAACCCGAATCGTAATCGTAGACCTTCGCCGGCCACCATTTGTCGTCCGCATGGGCGCCTGCCGACCATGCCAGTCCCCATACTACCGCCGCCGCTCCCGCAATCCACGCTGACTTGCGCATGGCGCATCTCCCTATCTGGATGAAAATTCCCACGACCTTCGGTCGTCCAAAACCTGTTTCAGGCCCTCGCCGTCGAAGGCGAAGGTCATTACGTCACGCTTTGCTCGTCTCTTCGCTTCATCGCTCCTCCGACGCTCACTTCGCTGCCTTCTTGCCCGACGGACGCTTGCCCCGGCGCAACTGGCCCTCTCTCTCAATCACGTAAGATCCGCTTCCATGCAGAGTCGCCGCCCAGCCGGGCTCGATGACGATGGTTGTCGTGACCTCTTCGATGATCGCAGGACCAGCAATATTCGCGCCAGCGCCGAGCCGCCCGCCGTCGTAGACGGGAACGCGAACGCCCTTGCCGTCGGCGCTGAAGATCGAGTTGCGACGGTGCTTGATCGCGCGCTCCGCCGCAGTTCCCTTCTTCAGCGCCGGCAGCCTGGGCTTCTCGATCACGCCGAAGAGCGTCGACTCTATGTTGACCACTTCGACGAGCGAGTGGCGCTCGGAATAGGTGTAAAGCTCTTCGTGGCGCCGGTGGAATGCGTCCTTCACCTGCTCGATCGTCTTGTCGTTGATCTCGAACACGTCGATATCGACGGTGCATTCATGCACCTGCCCGACATAGCGCATTTCGAGGCTGCGCTTGACGACAATATCCTTCCAGGCGAATCCGTCGTCGATCAGATGTTTGACGCCCTTGTCCTCTATCTCTTTGAAAAGCGCGTTCAGGCGGCGGTAGGCCTCCGCGTTGTCGAGGCGCGCCGGTGACGTCGCCATATAGTTGTATTTGACGTCCGAGATGATCTGGCCGAACGCGCACAGGCCCGAGGCAAGCTTGGGAAGGATGATCGTGTCCACGCCGATTTCGCGGGCGAGCGCACAGACATGCGCCGCGGTGGCGCCGCCGGCGCCCACGAGCACGAAGTCACGGGGATCGAAGCCGCGCTCGACCGAAACGCGACGAATGCCGTTGACCATGTTGTTATTGACGATGGTGAACATGCCATAGGCCGCCTGCTCGACGGTGAGGCCGAGCGGGTCCGCGACTTTCTTCAGCGCGGCGCGCGCCTTCTCGACGCTCAGCGGCAAGGAGCCGCCGAGCAATCCCTCGGGATTGAGATAACCGAGCACGAGGTTGGCGTCCGAAGTCGTCGGCTCCTCGCCGCCCTGACCATAGCAGGCAGGCCCCGGTTGGGAGCCGGCCGATTGCGGGCCGACCTGAAGAATGCCGAGTGAATCGATCCAGCCGATCGATCCGCCGCCCGCCCCGAGCGTCTCGACCTGGATCATCGGCACGCCGATGCGATAGCGCAGGAAGTCGATGTTCTTGTTGAGATTGGTGAGGCCGTCCTTCGTCAGCGTGATGTCGAAGGAAGTCCCGCCCATGTCGACCGTGATGACGTTCTTCTTCTTGAACGGCGAGCAGACATATTGTCCGGCCTGCGGGGCAGAGGCGGGACCCGAATTGATGGCGTAGACGGAGCGGTCGGTCATCGCCTGTCCGATCGCAAGGCCGCCGTTCGATTGGAAGTAGCGCACGGGCTGCTGCGCGCCGAGCGAGCGGAAGTAGGAGTCCACCGCGCCGACATACTGGCGCATAACCGGGGCGAGATAGGCGTTGACCACGGCGGTGGAGGTGCGCGTGTACTCGCGGATTTGCGGATAGAGATCCGAGCCGACGGTGAGGATCGCGTGCGGCGTCATTTCCCGCACGATCTCGGCGGCGCGTTTCTCATGCGCCGGATTGAGCACCGACCAGACAAACGAAATGGCGACGGTCTCCACCCCTTCGGCCTTGAATATCTCGCAGGCCGCCCGCACATCCTCCTCGTGCAGCGGCGTGCGCACCTGTCCTGTGGAGAGAATGCGCTCGCGCACGCCCCTTCGCAGATAACGCGGAACCAGCATCTTGGCCGCCGGGTACTCGGGATCGTAGCGGAACCCGTCCTCCTTGTGGCCGTTGCGGATCTCGATCGAATCCTCGTGTCCCGCCGTACAGATGAGACCCGTCTTGCCGCCGCCATGGGTGATCAGCGCGTTGAGGCCGACGGTCGTGCCGTTGATGCAGAGATCGCAATCCGAGACGATCGCCTCCGGCGACATTTTCAAATCGTCCGCGATCAGTTTCAGGCCGTCCTCGATCGCCTTTGTCGGATTGGAGGGCGTCGACAGGGTCTTGTAGAGCTTCGTGACGCCGCTCGCCTTGTTGGCGATCACGAAGTCGGTGAAGGTGCCGCCGGCGTCGATGCCCAAGCGATATTGCGCGCTCATCCCGTCCCCCTCAATGCTTGCGCAGCCGCTCAGTCGCGGCGACGTCGACTTCGAGGGATTCGGGATTCTTGAACACGACGCCGTAATCCTCCTTGGCGCCGCGGATCGAGACGAGTCCGTTGCGGACATCCTCGACAACGCGCTCGACGGGGCGCTCGAAGGGATCGCCATAGCCTCCGCCGCCGGGATTCATGTTGGTGATTGTCTGGCCCGGCTTGATGGTTTCGAGAATGTTGGTTCTCGCAAAGCTCGACATTCCCGGCCCGATTGATTTCGACGCGACCAACCTTCTCGTCGATCAGCCGCGACTTCGCGCCCGCCGCGCCCATCGCAGGAATGCGGCGGCCCTCGCCGAAACCGATGCAGAGCATCTCCTTGTCGAGCGGCTCGACCTCCCAGGCCGTCCCCGATCCGCCGCGGAATTTCCCGGCGCCGCCGGAATCGGTCATAAGCGAATAGCGATGAATGATGATGGGGTAGGAATATTCGAGAAGCTCCACGTCGCCGGAAGTCAGCGCGCCGAAGCAGCATTCCGGCCCGACGGCGTGCCAGCCATCCTGATGCGGCGTCGCGCCGCCGCCGGAGATGATGGTGGCGAGCACCATCGTCACGTATTCCTCATTGGTGCGGCTGTCCCAGCCGGCGACGTTGAGGCCGTTGGCGTGTCCCCAGGACGCCGCGACCTTCGACGGCATGGCCTTTTCGAACGCGAGTCGGACGGCGTCGGTCAGCGTCTCCATCGGCGTGGTCGTGCAATTCATGTGCGGCGCGGGCTCGACTGCGTTGCAGATCGTCCCCTTCGGACCGAAGTCTACCGTCACGCAGCGATAGAGCCCTTCGTTGTAAGGCGGCGGCAGGGCGGCGAACATCATGAGACCGAGATAGACGCCGGAATGCGAATTGCCTTCGTAGGAATTGATGAAATAGGGGATCTGGGGCGGGCTCGAAATCGCGATATGACAGTTGTCTCCCTTGATCGTCACCTTCGCCTTGATCTCGAAATCGCCGAAGCCGTGGCCGGCGTCCTCCAGAATTGCGACGCCTTCGTAAGTCCCGTCTGGGACGGTGCTGATAAGCGAGCGCATATGGCCGTCCGCCATGTCGAGCAGTTCTTCGATGCAGGCGTCGACGGTTTCAAGACCGTATTTCTCGATCATCGCGATGAGGTTGCGCTCGCCGACCTGACAGGCGCCGATCAGCGCGTTGAAGTCTCCCTCCTGGTCGCGGCGCGCGCGTATGTTGGTGAAGATCATGTTGAGAACGTCGTAGCGCGGCTTGCCCTTGTCCCAGATTTTCACAGGCGGGATGCGCAGGCATTCGGCGTAGATCTCCTTCGCCTCGGGATTGTAGCTGGCGGGCACCGGCCCGCCGATGTCGGTCAGATGACCCTTGCAGACGGTCCAGTAGACGAGCTTGCCCTTGTAGAACACCGGCTTGTACATGCAGGTGTCGATGGCGTGGCTTCCGCCGAAAGCGGGATCGTTGTGCAGGATCAGATCGCCCTCGTGAATGTCGTCGCCGAAGAACTTGGCGACCGACTTCATCGCCGGAATCAGCGAGCCGAGATGGATGGGAATGTCCTGCCCCTGCAGAATCATCTCCGGCTTGCCGTTGAACAGCGCGGTCGAATAATCATGCGCGAGATTGAAGACCGAGGAGCGCGCCGTCTTTTCGAGCGACAGCGTCATCTCGCGCTGGGTCGTCTCCAGCACGCCGCGCACCACCGACAAGGTGATGGGATCGACCGGTTGTTTCTTGGCTTTCCGCGCCTTAGTTGTCGCTGTCTTCATTGTAAATTCAATCCCGGCTTTCGTGGGCGCGTCGCGCCCTCATGTTCCACGCGCCCGGAGATCTAGGGTCCCCGGGCGGCGGCGCTCAGAGCGCCTCGCGCATCCTGGCGAGAAGGGCCTGCCGCTCATGCCGCGCGGCGAGCGCCTCGTCCATCGTGACCGGCGCGAACCTGGCCGGCGCATGCGGCTGCAACTGGCCAATCAGGTCGAGATCGGCCGAGATCACCGTGCCGATCATGAAATAGCCGCCGCCCGACACGGCGTCGCGGTGCAGCACGATCGGCTCCGTTCCGCCCGGCACCTGGATCGAGCCGTAAGGATAGCAGGCGTCGACGATATTGGAGGGATCGGAGCCCGCCCCGAACGGCTGTTCGCGGGCTACGAATTCGAGCGGCCGCCCGCTGCGGAAGCGATAGCCGATGCGGTCGGCCTCCGGCGCCACCTTCCAGGTGTCCTCGAAGAACCGCTTGCCCGCCGCCTCGGTGATGCGATGCCAGTAGAGCCCTGGCATCATGCGCAGAACGGCGGGCGAACCCGGGGCGCGGCGCAGCTTCGCGGGCGCTACCCGGCCTTCCGGCGCGCCCACGCCCTCGCCAACCGGCAGTTCGTCGCCCGCCTCGAGCTTCCGCCCTTTGTAGCCGCCGAGCGCGCCGAGCGCATAGGTCGAGCGGGAGCCGAGCACGACGGGCACGTCAATGCCGCCCGACACCGCGATATAGGCCCGTGCGCCGGCTCTCAGGAAGGCGAAGGACAGGGTCTGGCCCTTCTTGACCGCAAACGACGTCCAGGTCGCGCGCTCGGCGCCGTCGACTTTCGGCGGCAATTCGGCCCCGGTGATGGCCACCGTCGCGTCGGCGGTGAATTCGAGCTCCGGCCCGAGGAACGCGGCTTCGAGAACCGCCGCGCCTTCGGGGTTTCCGACCAGCATATTCGCCGCGCGCAGGGCGAAGCGATCCATGCCCCCGGAAAGCGGAATGCCGATGTGATAATAGCCGGGGCGCCCGAGATCCTGCACCGTCGTCGCAAGGCCCGGCTTGACGACCTTAATGGCCATTGAGCGCCTCCGTCAGCTTGGCGTTGGTTCCGTCGATGTCGGCGTGGAACGCGTCGAGCGAGAATTCGACGTTGGCCATTCTTCGGCGCGAACTTGCCCGCCTCGACGTCGGCCACGATGGAATCGTATTCCGCCCGTTCGATCGGGCGCCATTTCACGATGTCGCCGGGATTGAACAGGCACATGAAATCGCGGAGATAGCTGATCTGCTGATTGGGATCGTAGATCGGCATGGGGGTGACGCCGAACATCTGATAGCCGCCGGCGCCGCGCACCGAATAGATGCAGCCGAAACATCCGCCATGGCCGATGGTGAGCTTCGGCGTATCGGTGCGCGGGCGCAGATATTTGGGCGACTGGATCTGCCGCTTGCGCTCGACCATCTGATAGAGGAACGGCAGGCCCGCCACGAAGCCGACCATCGAGACGAACCACGGCGCGCCGGAATGCGCCTTGATGAAGCCTTCGACGCCGTCGAGATTGTTGATCTTGGCGGTATATTCGATGTCGGTCATGTCCGGCGCCTGATGCCGGTCGCGGAAGCGCATCAGGGTCTCGCGCGTCCAGGGATCGTTATAGAGCACGGGAATCTCGATGATGCGCGTGGCGAGCTTGGCGTGATCGCCCTCGGCTGCGGCCTCGATCTTCTTGATCTCGGCCAGGAGATCGTCCGGCTTGATAACGTCGGGGTCGAACTTGATCTGGTAGGAAGCGTTCGCCGGGCAGATCTCTGTGACGCCTTTGATATCGGCCGCCCGCACGGCCTTGGTGACGGAGAGAGACTTGAAGAACGCTTCGAGGGACATTTCCTCGTCGCATTCGACGAAGATGTGCTCGTCGCCTCCATAGGAATATCGGCTGGTCATCTCCGGCTTGCCTCCTTCATGGCGCGGCGAGGTTTTCCCGGCTCGACAGCCAGTCTTCGAGCCAGCGGGTATGGAATTCGCCTTTGCGGACCGCCTCGTCCTCGGCGAGATCCTGATGCAACGGCGCTGTCGTGGCGACGCCTTCGACGATCAGCTCCGCCAGCGCCCGGCGCATGCGCAGGAGCGCGCCGTCGCGCGTCTCGTCCCAGACGATCAGCTTGCCGAGCAGGGAATCGTAGAAGGGCGAGATCTGATAGCCCTGATAGAGCAGCGTATCGAAGCGCGTGCCCGGTCCGCCGGGGGCGCGATAATCCGTCACCGCGCCCGGCGAGGGGCGGAATTTGTTGGCGGGGTCCTCGGCGTTGATGCGCGCCTCGATCGCGTGGCCCGGCAAGACGCACGTCGCATTGCCGGTAGGCCAAGCGGCGCCCCGGCGGCGATGCGCAGCATCTCGCGCACGAGATCGATCCCCGTCACCATCTCGGTCACGGGATGCTCGACCTGGATGCGGGTGTTCATCTCGATGAAATAGAAGCGGCCCGTCGCGTCGTCGTAGAGATATTCGAGCGTGCCGGCGCCGCGGTAGCTCACGGACTTGGCGAGCGCGACGGCGGAGGCGCAGAGGTCCTCGCGCGCCTCGCGGCGACAGCGCGAGCGACGGCGCCTCTTCCCAGACCTTCTGGCGCCGTCGCTGCAAAGAGCATTCGCGCTCGAAACAATGGATCGCGTCGCGCCCGTCGCCGAGCACCTGCACCTCGATATGGCGGGCGCGGGCGATGAATTTCTCCAGATAGAGGCCGCCGTCGCCGAACGCGGCCTTCGCTTCGGCGCTCGCCTGATCGAAGGCGGCCTCAAGACCTTCCGTCGTTCTCGACGACGCGGATGCCGCGTCCGCCGCCGCCGGCCGACGCCTTGATCATCACGGGATAGCCGATCTCGGCGGCGACCGCGCGGGCGGTCGTCGAGATCGGCGATGCGCCCTTCCGAGCCCGGCACGACCGGCACGCCCGCCTTCTTAGCGCGGCCGCGCGCCGCCGCCTTGTCGCCCATGGTGCGGATCGTCGTCGCCTTTGGGGCCGACGAATACGAGGCCCGCGGCCTCGACCGCATCGGCGAAGGCCGCGTTCTCCGACAGAAAGCCGTAGCCCGGATGAATCGCCTCCGCGCCCGTCGCCGCGGCGGCGGCGAGGATGGCAGAGACGTTGAGATAGGACTTCGCGGCGTGTGGCGGCCCGATATTGACGGCCTTGTCCGCCATCTTCACGGCGAGCGAGTCGGCGTCGGCGGCGCTATGAACCTGAATCGTCGTCATACCGAGCTCGCGCGCCGCGCGCTGGATGCGCACGGCGATCTCGCCCCGATTGGCGATCAGGAGCCGCGAGAAGCCCATTCACGTCCACCTCGACGAGCGGCTGCCCCGCCATGACCGGCTCTTCGTTGTCGACGACGAATTTGACGATCTTGCCGGAGGCGTCGGCATGCACTTCGATGAACGACTTCATCACCTCGATCAGGCCGATCACCTCGCCGACCGCGACCGTCTCGCCCTCCGCCTTGAACGGCGGCTTGTCGGGCGCGGGCTTGCGATAGAACGTTCCGGGCAGCGGGGAGAGAATCTGCGCCATCGAGGCCTCTGTCAATTGCGTCGAACGGGGAACCACGGCCCGCACGGCCGCCGCTATGGCCTGCGCGTTCGGCGTGTCGGAATGCACGCAGATCGTGTCGGCGCCGACGCTCACGTCGAGCCCGCCGACGGTGCGAACCTTGCCCTCTCGGCATCGCGCGCAGGCATTTGGCGGCCGCCTCGTCGGGGTCCTTGGCGTCGTGCACGCGCGTGATGATGACGCCGCCCTCGTCATTGTAGTCGAGGTCGGCGTAGAACTCCGGGATCATCTCGACGCCGCGCGCGCGATAGACCTTCTCGTGCAGCGAGCCCTTCATGCCGAGCAGCGGCTTCTTGAACACGAGCGCGGCGTCGCAGATGGCGTTGGCGGTCTCCTCGTCCCGCGCGGCCATGCCATAGAGCACGCCGTGCGGCTTGATGTGGTTCAGCGTCATGCCTTCGGCCTCGAGAAAGCCGGTCAGCGCGCCGATCTGATAGATCAGGCAATTGGCGAGTTCCTCGCGGCCCATCTTCATCTCGCGCCGGCCGAAGCCTTGCAAATCCGGCAGGGAGGGATGCGCGCCGACGAGCACGCCATGCGCCTTGGCAAGCCGGCAGGTCGCGCGCATGTGGTTGTAGTCGGAGGCGTGAAAGCCGCAGGCGACATTGGCGATGTCGATGAAAGGCATCAGGCCGGCGTCGTCGCCCATTTTGTAAAGGCCGAACGACTCGCCCATGTCGCAGTTGATCGTCGTCATCCGCGCCCCCGTGTTTTGCTCAGAGTTAACACTTGCGCGGCTTCCGCTCATATTGTAAAATTGAAAAATCCGAACCGCAATATCGGAATAATCGATGGGTATGTCGCTTAGGCAAATCCGCTATTTTTTGGCCGCCGCGGAAAAGGGACAGGTCAGTCTGGCGGCGGCGAGCCTAAATGTTTCGCAATCGACGGTGACGGCGGCGCTGCAACAACTGGAGCTCGATCTCGGCGTTTCCCTGTTCCGCCGCCTTCCCTCCGGCGTCGAGCTGACCGCCGAAGGCTCGCGCTTCCTCACCCACGCGCGCAACGTGATCGCGGCCGTCACCGCGGCGCAGCGCGCGCCGCTTGACCGAGGACCGGGCCTTGCGCGGCGTGGTGCGGGTTTGCGTCACCTACACCGTCGCCGGCTATTTTCTGCCGCCGCACTATGCGCGCTTCGCGCGAGCCTATCCCGATATCAAGGTCGAGCTGACGGAGCTGCCGCGCCCGGCGATCGAGCAGGGGCTGAAGGACGACGCATTCGACCTCTCCGTCATGCTCGTCTCCAACCTGCAGGACCGGGAGGCTCTGGCGTCCGAAACCCTGTTCCGCTCGCGCCGGCGTCTGTGGCTGCCCGTCGAGCACCCCCTGCTTTCGGCGGAAAGCATCGGTCTCGAGGACGTCGCGCGCCTGCCCTATGTGATGCTGACGGTCGACGAGGCGAACCAGACGGCCTCGCGCTACTGGGCCCCGACGGGTCTCAGCCCCAACGTGATTTTCGTCACCTCTTCGGTCGAGGCCGTGCGCAGCATGGTGGCGGACGGGCTCGGCGTCACGATCCTCTCCGATATGGTCTACCGGCCCTGGTCGCTGGAGGGCCAGCGGATCGAGCAGCGCAATCTTGCGAGCCCCGTGCCGAGCATGGACGTCGGGCTAGCCTGGCGCATGGGCAAGAAGCTCGGCTCGACCGCGCGCGCCTTCGCCGATTTCCTCAGCCTGTCGGTCAGCCGCGGCGCGTGACTTATAGCCGCCCGATGACGTTGTCGGCGAAGGCCTTCGCGATATGCGGCAGCTCCACTTTGGGGGCGCGGCCCAGCAGCATCGCCAGCACTCGCGGCGGCGTGAGCGGAATCTCCTCGGGCCGCCGGCCGGTGGCGTCCGCGATCGCCGAGGCCACGGTCGCCGCCACATTGAGGATGGGGACCTCGCCGGCGCCCTTCGCGCCAAGCGGCCCGCGCGACGGCGCGCCCTCGTGGAGATGGACGTCCACCGGCACGACGTCCAGGGCGAGCGGAACCCGATAGGTCTCAAGGCCGGTCTGGCGAATGCGGCCCTGCTCGTCGAGGGTGATCTCCTCATGCAGCGCATAGCCCAGGCCCTGAACGACGCCGCCCTGCACCTGGCTTGCGATGGCGCGCGGATTGAGCGCCCGGCCGACGTCCTGCACCACGGTATAGCTGAGGATCTCGACGCGCCCGGTCTCCGGATCGACCGCGAGCTCGCAATCGTGGACGGCGAAGATCGGGATCTCCAGCGCGTCGATGAAATGGCCGCGCGCGCAGCCCGGCTGTGCGGCCACGGGAGCGTTCGTGAACGCGCCCGCGCCGCGCGAGCGGCCCCAAAAGCGCCTGCGCGCGCTGCGCAACCTCGGCGATCGCGGCGCCCGATCCCTTGACGCCGACGATCTCGACCCGGCCCCCGCGCAAAACGAGCTTTTCCGGCGGCGTTTGCAGCATTTCGCCGGCGACCTTGAGCAGCTTGCCGCGGACCTCGATGGCGGCGGCGCGGCTGGCCGCCCCGAGGGAGACGGTCGCGCGGCCGCCGCCCACGCCGACGTCGTAGCCAGCCGCGTCCGTGTCGGCCTGGCGCACGATCACGTCGTCTGGGCTGAGGCCAAGCTCGGCCGCCACGATCTGCGGCACGGCCTGCACCATCGTGCCGGAGCCGATTTCGACGCCGGAGGTGACGACGGTAGCGCTGCCGTCCGCATTGAGATTGATTGTCGCCGCGGTCGGGCCGACGAACACGAACCACGTGCCGACGGTGGTCGCGCGGCCATAGAGCCGCTCGCTCGGCCGCAGGCTTGCGGGACGGCCGGGACGCGCGGATCGCCGCCATCTTGTCGAGCATGGGCCCGAGCACGTCGCCCTCGAAGACCTGCCCCGTCGCGCCGACGTCGCCGTTTCCCAGAACGTTGCGACGGCGGAATTCCAGGGGGTCCATGCCGATGCGGGCGGCGATTTCGTCGGTGTGCTGTTCGAGCGCGAAAGTGTTGTAGACGCCGTTGCAGGCGCGAAAGGCGCCGTTGGGCGCCGTATTGGTGTAGACGGCGCGGCTGACCAGCTTGACCGCGCCGAGCCGATAATTGCCGAGCAGAGTGTGCGCGGTCATGGTGGTGAGGAAGATCTGCTCGCCGCCATAGGCGCCGCAATCCATCAGCACGACCGCCTCGCGCGCGAGAATCTCGCCGTCCTTCGCGATGGCCGAGCGGATGCGCAGCTCGGCGTTCTCGCGGCAAAGGCAGGTCAACATCTCCTCCTGCCGCGAATTGACGAGCTTGACCGGGCGGCCGGATTTCCTCGCCAGCAGCGCCGCGAAAGGCTCGATGGCGCAATCGAACTTGAGCCCGAACCCGCCCCCGACCGGCGGCACGGTGACGCGCACCGAGGAAGGCGGGATCTGCAACACGCGCGCGGTGACATTGCGCACCGTCCAGGGAACCTGCGTCGAGCTCTCGATGTGGATAGCGCCCGTCCTCGTAAGTCGCGATCGCGGCGCGCGGCTCGAAGGACAGGTGGTTCTGGCCGCCCGATGCGGAACTGGCTCTCGACGACGTCACGTCGGCCCGCGCGAAGGCGGCGTCGGCGTCGCCGCGGACCACCGTCGCCTCCCAGGCGACGTTGCCGCCGCGGCTCGCGCCCTCGAACAGGATCTCGTAAGTCCTCCAGTCGGGATGCACCAGCGGCGCGCCCGGACGCAACGCCTCCTCCATGGTGATGACGGCCGGAAGCGGCGCCGTCTCCACCCGGATCGCGCGCAGGGCGGCCTCGGCGATCTCCAGGCGTGTCCGCCGCCACCGCCGCCAATGGCTCGGCGTGGTAGCGTATCCTGTCGGAAGCAAACAGCGGATGGTCCGCAACGCCGATGCCGTGCAGCCCGGGCGCGTCCTTCGCCGTGATCACCGCGCGCACCCCGGGCATGGCCTCGGCCGCCGAAACGTCGAGCGCCACGATGCGGGCCGAGGCGACCTCGGAACGCAGCACGGCGGCGTGCAGCATTCCGGGCGCGGCCCGGTCGACCGTATAGCGCGTGCGGCCCGTGAGCTTGTCGCGTGCGTCGCGGCGGGGATAGTTCATCACGGCGGCGCTGGCGTCCATGCTTTTCTCCTCAGCCGCGCATATCTTTGGCGTACGCCAGCACGGCGTCGATGATGCGCTCATAGCCGGTGCAGCGGCAGATGTTGCCAACGAGGCCGTGCTTGATCTCCTCCCGCGTCGGGTTCGGGTTGGCGGCCAGCAGGCTCGTCAGCGTCATCGTCATTCCGGGGAAGCACATGCCGCATTGCACTACGTCATGCGCTTCGAGCGCCTTCTGCAACGGCGTGGGCTCGTCTTGCCGGCTCAGGCCCTCGATGGTGCGGATTTCCCGGCCGACCGCCAGGGCGATCGGGGTCAGGCACGACACGACGGGCTCGCCATCCATCAGCACCATGCAGGCGCCGCAGAACCCTTCACGGCAGACGGCCTTGGCGCCGGTGAGCGCAAGGTCCTCGCGCAGGATGTCGATGAGCGGCGTCATCGGATCCCGGCTCGTGAGGCGCGCCTCGCCATTGATCGTCAGCGATAGCGGCATGGTCAGACCTGCGTCTGGAGAAACTGGAAAGCGGTGCGAACCAGGCTCGGCAGAACTTGCGTCCGGTACCAACCGGGCGCCTCGACGCCGTCGCGTCCGGCAAAGTCGCCGATCCTCTCGCGCGCCAGATCGGCCGCCTGGTCCGGATCGATCGGGCGACCCTCGAGCGCCTGCTCCAGCGACGGCCAGCGCCGCGCAACCGGCTCGACAGAGCCGACGGCGATCCCGCGCGGACCCGGCGAGGCCCTCCTTCGATCGATCGAGCGAGACGCTGACGATCGCCACGGGATAGTCGCCAGACTTGCGAAGGGGCAGACGGGCGTGGGCCGAGAGCCGGGCGGAGCGCGGCGCGAACACCCGCGTCAACAGCCAACCGGGCGGCAGGCGCCGCCCGCTCGGCAAGGAAAGGTTCGATCGGTCGGCGCATGACGCCGCGCTCGGTGTGGATCTCGATCTCGGCCCCGGCCGCAATGAGGGCCGGAGCCAGGTCGGAAGCCGCAAAGGCGACGGCGCAGAGATTGCCGCCGATAGTCGCCACCTGACGAACGGCCGGATTGGCGGCCTGCGCGGCCGCCTGAGCAAGACCCGCGACAGCCGGGGAGCCGCTGAAGCGAGGCGGAGAGAGCGGCGTGAGTGACCGCGGCGCCGATAGAGATTTCGCGCTCCCGAACTTCGACCGCGCAAAGGTCCGGGATGTCGCGCAGCGCCACATAGGAACCGGCGAGCGCCTCCCCTCGAAGCGGAGCGCGCATGACCCAAGTCGCCCCCGCGAGCGGAGCCACGCCAATCTCGGTCAGGAAGGCGATCGCCTCCGCGACTGTCTTTGGCGTATGAACGAAACGCGCACTTTCCATGCCCACCCCCGCTTCGCTGTCAAAACTCGACCGGACGCGCATCCGCCGTCAAGTCCTCCGGGCGCCGAGACGCGCGAGGAGGATGTGCGCCGCGAAAAAGCGCCAGGCGCCTCTTGGACCACGCAGGCCTCCTGTAAGGCTCGCGTCAAATCGACTGGCGCCGGCGGCGCTCCCTTGCGCCCGAAGAGGCAAGCCCATCCTTTCCGTCATCGGGAAACACGCCACACGGCCCAAGTTCTCGTGTTGCCTGTGGCTTGTCCGAGGCTGGGTCAGACAAAGCCTGCGATCAATCAAACGGCGTCCGAATGAATATCGCGCCGAACTCACGCGGTCCCCGCGGGCGCTCCAGCTTCGCGTTTTCTCCAACCCTGCGTCTTGACCGGTTATTACGACAAGACTAGCTGACTCCACGACTGGGAGGACGCCCATGCTTATCCGCCTTGCCTACTTCGAAGGCCACATCAGATCCGGCCGTGAAGCCGAGTTCGATCGATATGTTCGAGAAACGCTTCTGCCCATCTGGCGCCAGACGCCAAATGCGCTTCGCGTCGAGGTCTTGCGCGAAGTCGAGGCCGACGACGGCGCGCATCGCTTCCCGATGATTCTGCAGATCGCTTATCCGGATCGGAGAGCGATGGACGAGGCCCTCGCCTCGCCGGTTCGCGCGCGCGGTCGAGAGGCGACGCGCGGGCTAAACGAGTTCTTCGACGGGCGCATTTTCCACGCGATCTATGAGGCTTAGCGGGCGGGTCGCAAGAATGTCGCATGTGGTCGGCGACTGAAGGAGGCGCACGCGTCCGCGAAAGTCCCCACGCGTCGCGCCCCTCTCGCCGAGGCCAGTTATCAGGCCGAGGCTTTGATGCGAGCGGACTGGCGCGACCGAGCAAATCGACGCGCTCTTTGGATCGCCGGGCAGAAGTTGCAGTATGTCGTTTCGCCCTTCGACTTGTCGGGCCTTCGCGGCTATTTGCTCACGCGTCAGCAACATGATTGCAGCCGTTCGGCGCAGACCGCCAGAGTCTCCGCCGCCGCGCGCCGCCACCAATCATTCTGTGAAAAGATCTCCACCTCTACGAGGCCGCGGTAACCCGCGCGTTCGACCTCCTCGCGAAGTCTCTGCAACTCGATCACACCGTCGCCCATCATGCCGCGATCCGTCAGAAGGTCGCGGGTGGGAACGAGCCAGTCGCAGACGTGGAACGCGAAAATGCGCCCAGCGGCGCCGGCTCGGCGAATGTCGCGCGCCAAATTCGGATCCCACCAGACATGATAGGCGTCGAGGGCAAGCCCTAATCGCGGCTCGGCGCCGGCCGACGGCTCCACGCGCTCGGCGAGATCGAGCGCCTGCTCCATCGTGTTGAGGCAGGAGCGGTCGTTGGCGTACATCGGATGCAACGGCTCCAGCGCGAGCCGGACGTTGACCGCTCGGGCATGCTGATAGAGGATCGCCGTTCCCTCATCGACCTGTGCGCGAGCCCCGGCGAGATCGCGTGAACCGGCAGGTAGCGACCCGACGACCATCACGAAACAGACGGCGCCGAGCGTCGCCGCCTGATCGATCGCTCGCCGATTGTCGGCGATGGCGGCCTCGAACGCGGCCCTGTCCAGCGCCGGAAGATAGGTGGAGCGGCAAAAGCCGGAAACCTTGAGGCCGGCGTCGCGAATGCGCCGCGCTACCGCCCCCGCCTCCCGTCCCTCGAGATCCCGCCGCCACGGACATATCCCGCCGAAGCCGTGTCGCGCCACGAGTTCGATCGTCTCCTCAATGGGGAGCTGGTGGCCGAGCGTCGCTGTATTGATCGAGCACAGGTCGAGGCGACGGTCGAGGTTGCGCACGCGGCTTACGCTCCGAAACCGTAAAGCTTCAGCAACGCGCCCATCCGGTCGCGCGCCAGTTCGGGATCGTCGAGAACGCCCGCCGCATCGGCGAGCCGGAACGTCTCGACGAAATACGGCAAGGGTCGCATGGATTGCGCGCCGCCGAGCATGACGAAATGATCTTGGAAGCCGTTGAGATAGGCGAGGAAGACGACGCCGGTCTTGTAGAACTGCGTGGGCGCGCGGAAAATCAGGCGGCTCAGCGGGACCGTCGGCGCCAGTATGCGCTCGAACTCTTGCCGCTCGCCGCGCGCCAGAGCCGCCAGAGCCGCCGAGGCGGCGGAGGCGATCGGATCGAAGATGCCGAGCAGCGCATGCGAGTATCCCTGCGAGTCGCCTCCGATGAGCTCGGGATAGTTGAAATCGTCGCCGGTATACATCTTGACGCCCGCCGGCAGGCGGCGGCGCATGACGATTTCTTTTTCGGCGTCGAGCAGCGAAATCTTGATCCCATCGACCTTGGCGACATTTTCCTGGATGACGGCGAGCGCGGTCTCCAGCGTCTCTTCGAACCGATCGCCGCCCCAATAGCCCCCCAGCGCCGGATCAAACATCTCGCCGAGCCAATGCAGAATGACCGGCCTGTCCGCCATCTTCAGGACGCGGGCGTAGACCTGTGCATAGTCGGCGGGGGAGCGCGCTACCCGGGCGAGCGCCCGGCTCGCCATGAGGATCATGCGGCCGCCGAGCCGTTGCACGGCCTCGATCTGCTCGCCATAGGCGCGCACGACATCATCGAGGCTACCGGCGTCCGACGGCGCCAGTTGGTCCGTGCCGACGCCGGTGAAGATGCGCTCGCGCTCCTCGGCCGAAGCGGCCTCCAACGTACGACGCGCCAGCTCCAGCGCGCCGCTCCAATCAAGCCCGAAGCCGCGTTGCGCCGTATCCATCGCCTCGGCGACGCCAAGACCTAGATCGAGCAAACGGCGGCGAAACGCGATAGTCGCCTTCCAGTCAATCGCCGGCCCCTCGGAAGGCTCGCGGGCGGCGAAGGGGTCCGCCACGACGTGCGCGGCGGAGAAAGCGACGCGGTTGAAACGATGCGGCGGCGGCGAAACCGCAACGGGCGTGGCGCGCATCTCATAAGACGTCGCGCGGCCGCGCTCGTCGGGAAGATCGAGGACAATGGCCATGTTGCGCTCCCTAATCAGAATCGCGGAATGACGAGACCGCCGTCGGCCTCCAGCGACTGCCCGGTGCAGAAGGCGAGTTCGCCGGTCGCCAGCGCCGCGGCGATCGAGCCGATGTCGGACGGCTGTCCCATGCGCGGCGCGACCGTAAGCCCCTCGGCGATGCGTCGCTCATAGCTCTCCTTCACGGCCGCCGTCATCGGCGTCTCGATGACGCCCGGGCGGATCTCATAGGAGCCGATGCCCGCCGGCCCCAGCCGCACGGCGAACAGCCGCGCGACCATGGAGGCGCCGGCCTTGGATACGCAATATTCGCCACGCGAGATCGAGACCGCGACCGCGTTCGACGAAGAGATCGTGATAATCGAGCGATGCAATCCTTCCGGCGCCGGCCGCGCCAGCGCCCTCCTGGCCCAAAGCTGCGTGAGGAAGAACACGGCGCGCGTGTTGACGGCCTGGCACCGGTCGTAGCTCTCGGGCGTCGCGTCGAGGAGATCGCCGCGCAGCATCACCGTGACGCCGGCGTTGTTGACGAGCGTGGTCAGCGGCCCGATCGCCCGCTCAGCCGCTTCAAGGATCGATTCGTGCGAGGAAAGGTCGGCGACGTCGCCGATTGCGGCGCCGGCCAATACGCCGCGATCGCGCAGCGCCTTCAAGGTCGCTTCGACGTCCGCGTCGAATTCCAGCGCGTTGATGGCGATCGAAAAGCCGCGCTCGGCGAGCGCCAGCGCGACGCCCCGCCCGATGCCGCGTCCGCCGCCCGTGATCAGCGCCCGGTATTCGCTCAAGCGCGCGCTCCATTCTTCAACAGTTCGCGGGCGATCACCATGCGCTGGATCTGCTGCGTGCCCTCATAGATCTGACAGATCTTCGCATCGCGATAAAGCCGCTCGACCTCGAAGCCCCGGATATAGCCGGAGCCGCCGAATATCTGCACGGCGTTCGCAGTCTGCGCGACCACCATGTCGCCGGCGAATAATTTGGCCATCGAGGCCGCCTGATTGGCGGGCTCCCCATTGTCGATCATGACGGCGGCGTGGTGCACGAGGGCGCGGGCTGCGGCGATGTCCTTGGCCATGTCCGCCAGCATCCATTGCAGGCCCTGAAATGAGGCGAGGGTCTGGCCGAATTGCTTGCGCGTGGCCGCATAGTCGAGGGCCGCCTCGAGCCCGGCCTGCGCGATGCCGACCGCGAGCGCGGCGATGCCGACCCTGCCCTTCTCCAGCACGCTCATCATCATGTGAAAGCCGCGCCCCTCCTGCCCGAGCAGCGCCTCTTGCGGAAGCTCGACCTCGTCGAAATGCAGCGCGCCGACCTGGCTCGCGCGCTGGCCCATCTTGTGTTCCTTCGGTCCGCGCGTCACGCCCTTCGCGTCGAACGGAACGATGAAGATCGACATGCCGCGATTGCCAGCCGAGGGATCGGTGCGGGCGAGCACGAAGCCGACGTCGGCGACGGGCGCATTATGGATCCAGGTCTTGCCGCCGTTGAGCCGCCAGCCGGCGCCGCTGCGCACGGCCGTCGTCTTGACGCCGCCGACGTCCGAACCCGCCTCCGCCTCGGAGATGCAATAGCTGACGAACTTGCGCGCGGAGAGCACGTCAGGCAGCCAGCGAGCCTTTTGCGCGTCGCCGCCATAGCGCGTGAGCAGTGTGCCGATCAGTTCGACGACGCCGCATTGGTCAGCGATCGAGGAATAGCCGCGCGAGAGTTCCTCCATCACAATGGCGTAGGCGTAAGCGTCGAGGCCGACGCCGCCGAACTCGGGCGGCGCGGTGATCCCGAACAGCCCGACCGACGCCATCGCCTCATAAATCTCGCGCGGGAAACGCTCGTCGCGGTCGAGCGCTTCGGCCTCGGGCCGAACGACCTCGTCGGCGAATTTGCGCGCGGTGTCGCGGATTTGCAGATAGGTGGACGCATCCTCCCTCGGGATCGGGATCATTTCGCTCCTCGCTGAAACGCGAATTCGCTTCGCTTGCGCCGCGCCCCCCAAAGAAGGCGCTCGACATTTCATCCGATAGTAACTATCTAGTTATTTATTGCCTTGCGGCGAATCCGTCAAGGACGCTTTGGAGGCGAAGTCAGGAGGAGCCCGGTGGGCAAGGCCGTCGAGAAGACTCAACGCCGACGAGATCGCGGCTCGCATAGGCGACAGCGCAACCCTCGCGCTGACGGGCTCCGGCATCTTTCTCGAAGCCGACGAGTTGTTCGCCGCCATCGAGCGCAGGTTCCTCGCCGAGGGTCATCCGCGCGATCTGACCCTCGTCCATGCGCTCGGCATCGGCGACGGCGCCGCAAGCGGCTTGAGCCGTTTCGCCTATCCTGGGCTAGTGCGACGGGTGATCGGAGGACACTGGAGCTGGTCGCCGCGCATGCAGAGGCTTGCGCGCGACAACGCGATCGAGGCCTATTCCTTCCCCGCCGGGGCGATCTCCAATCTCCTGCGCGAGATCGGCGCCGGGCGGCCCGGGCCTCATCACGCGCATCGGCCTTGGAACCTTCGCCGATCCGCGCAAGCAAGGCGGGCGCTGCAACGGCGCGGCGAAAGACGAGCTGGTCGAGCTATTGACCCTCGATGGGCGCGAATATCTGCGCTACAAGCCGCTGCGCATCGATTTCGCGCTGATCCGGGCGACCGAGTCCGACGCGCGCGGCAATCTGACCTTCCATCGCGAGCCGGCCGATCTCGACGCCCATGCCGTCGCGCTCGCCGCGCATAATTCCGGCGGCCAGGTATTCGCCCAGGTCGAATCGTTTCGCGAGCGGCGCGGACTGCACGCGCGGCTCGTGCGCACGCCCGGGCGTGCTTGTCGACGCGGTTGCGGTGGCGCCGGGCGCGCGCAAGACCTATCTGCCCAACTACGAGCCGAGCATCTCCGGCGAGACCCCGCTTATCGGCGGCGGGCGGCGGTCCGCAGCTCGAGATGCCTGTCGGGATCCGCCGCATCATCGCCGAACGCGCGCTTGCCGAACTGGGGGGTGCGCGTTCGGTCAATTTCGGCTTCGGCATTCCCGGCGGCATTCCCGCGCTCGCCATCGCCGCCGGCAAGGCGAACTATTGGGGCACGGTCGAACAGGGCATCCACAACGGCGAGATGCTCGACGGGCCGATGTTCGGAGCCGCGCGCAATCCCGACGCCATCGTCGCCTCCAACGACCAATTCGATTTCTACTCCGGCCGCGGCATCGACACCGCCTTTCTCGGCATGGGCGAAATGGACGGCGGGGGCGATGTCAATGTCTCCATGATCGGCGGCAGGCTCGTCGGCCCGGGCGGCTTCATCGACATCACCCAGACGGCGCGCAAAGTCGTGTTCTGCGGGGCCTTCGAGGCGAAAGGGCTCGAGGTAGAGCGGGGCTCAGACGGCGCGTTGCGAATCCTGCGGCCGGGAGAATTGCCGAAGTTGGTCCCTGAAGTCGAGCATGTCACGTTCAGCGGCGCGCAGGCGCGCGCCAACGGGCAGCAAGTGCTCTATGTGACGGAGCGGGCGGTGTTCCGGCTCGACCCCGATGGCGTCGCGCTGATTGAAGTCGCCGCCGGCGTGGACGTCAAGCGCGACGTGCTCGATCGCATGGGCTTCAGTCCAATTCTGCGCCTCGGCTGAGCCGATGCAGTCCGTTCGCTCGCGATCACTTGACCGGATCGACGCGCACCAGTCGCCGGATCGTTTCGACGTTGAACTCCAATCGTTCGTCAAGCCGCTCCTTGGCCATGAGATCCCGATCGTAGATGATCGACCCCGTGTATCGGTTCGTCAGATAGTAGTAGTTGATCGCCGCTATCGTGATGTTGAGTTGGACTGCATCTATGCCGGGGCGAAAGACACCCTCCGCAACGCCGCGGTCGATGATCCCTTGCACGACGCCGAGGAAGCGGGGATATTCCTGTGCGAGCGCCTTGGATTTCTTGAGATGTCGCGCCTTATGAAGGTTCTCGCTGTTGACGAAGGTCAGAAATTCGGGCTTTTCGAGATAGTAGCGCCAAGTGAACCGCACCAATGCTTCGAGCGCATCCTGCGGCGCCATCGCGTCAAGCGCAAGCTTGCGCTCAGCCGCGCGGATGCCGAGATAGCTATCCTCAAGAACGGCGGTGAACAGATCCTCCTTGCTGCTGAAATAATGATAGATCATGCGCTTGTTCGCTTTGGCGCGCGCAGCGATGCTGTCGACGCGCGCCCCGCCGAGGCCGGCGCGCGCGAATTCGCGCTTGGCGGCCTCAAGAATGCGCGCCTTGGTGGCGTCGGGGTCACGCGGCCGGCCGGACCTCGCCGAAGGCGCCGATTTGGCGCGTTTGCGGCGACGCGACGGGGCGGACAGGGCGGGGTCTTGGGTTATGGGCAATCAACTATCCTCCGCCGATCCGCGTCGCGCCAAGCGAAAGCGCGTCGGATTGAAATAAATAACTGGTTAGTTAGGATTGGGGAAGCGTCGAAATGCGGATTCGGGCTGTTAGGCGCTTGACGGCGCGAACCTCCCATGTGAGCGCTTCGGCGGTTTTTCGCGCGCAGGCAGCCGGGCCGCCCCGCTATATGGGCGCGAACGTTTGAGGGGGAGAAAGCGATGGTCGATTTTATCATCGTCGGCGGCGGCTCGGCCGGCTGCGCGCTCGCCGCGCGTCTGACGGAAAAGCCTGACGTCAGCGTATTGATGCTGGAGGCCGGCCCCAAGGACACCAATCCCTACATTCATTTGCCGGTTGGATTTTATAAGATGACTTCCGGCCCTCTGACCTGGGGCCTCAAGACCGCCCCGCAGCGCCACGCCAACAACCGCGAAATCCCTTATGCGCAGGGCCGCGTGCTCGGCGGCGGCAGTTCGATCAACGCCGAGGTGTTCACGCGCGGTTGCCCGGAGGACTACGACGCCTGGGCCCATGAATTTGGCTGCGCCGGCTGGTCGTTCCGCGAGATCCAGCCCTTCTTCCTGCGCTCGGAGGACAACGACACGTTCTCCAACGATTGGCACGGCGTCGGCGGCCCGCTCGGCGTCTCCTCGCTGGCGCCGCCGCACCGGCTGACGCGCGCTTTCGTTCAGGCCTGTCAGCAAATCGGCATCCCCTACAATCCCGATTTCAACGGCGCGCGGCAGGAAGGCGCCAACGCCTACCAGACCACCATCCGCGACGCCAGGCGCTGTTCGGCCGCAACCGGCTATCTCAAGCCCGCGCTTGGCCGCTCCAACCTCACGGTGAGGACGGACGCGCTCGTCAAGCGCATTGTCGTCGAGAACGGGCGCGCACAGGGCGTCGAAGTGATCGAGAACGGACGCCCGCAATTGCTGCGCGCCGAACGAGAAGTGATCCTCGCGGCCGGCGCGATCGGCTCGCCAAAAATAATGCTGCTCTCCGGCCTCGGGCCGGCCGACGAACTTCGCGCGCTCGGCCTCGACGTCGTCGCCGATCTGCCGGAGGTCGGGCGCAACCTGCACGACCACTACGGCATCGACATCGTATATGAGCTCACCGGCCCCTACAGCCTCGATAAATACGCCAAACCGCATTGGATGGCGCTTGCCGGGCTCGAATATCTCGTCTTCGGCAAAGGCCCCGTCACCTCCAACGTCGTCGAGGGCGGCGCCTTTTGGTACGCCGACCGCAGCTCGCCGACGCCCGACCTGCAATTCCATTTTCTTATCGGCGCCGGGGTCGAGGCGGGAGTGCCCAAGATCTCCTCCGGCTCCGGCGTGACGCTCAACTCCTACACGTTGCGCCCGCGCGCCCGCGGCTCCGTGAAACTTCGCAGCGCCGACATCGCCGCGCCGCCGTTCGTCGACCCCAATTTCCTTGGCGACCCCTATGATCTCAAGACCTCGACCGAGGGCGTTAGGCTCAGCCGCGAGATTCTCAACCAATCCGCGATGTCACGCTATGTACGCAAGGAGCATTTCCCCGGGCCGAACGTCTCCAGTCAGGCCGATCTCGAGAACTACGCCCGCCAATACGGCCGCACTTCGTATCATCCGGTCGGCGCCTGCCGGATGGGGGGCGACCCACGGTCGGTTGTCGATCCGCAATTGCGCGTGCGCGGGATCGACGGCTTACGCATCTGCGACAGTTCCATCATGCCGCGCGTGGTCAGCTCCAACACCAACGCCGCCTCGATCATGATCGGCGAGAAGGCGAGCGCGATGATTCTCGGCAACGCCTGAGAGTTTTTGTTCCGCTAGGTCGGCGTCGGCGCGTCCTGGCGCAGGAGCCCGCGCCGCTTCAGCTCCTGCCAGAACTCGCCGGGAATCGGATGGTTGAACCACTCGAGGTTCTGGTTCAACTGCGCCACGGTGCGCACGCCTGCGATGAACGAGGGAATCGCGGGATGGGCGACGACGAATTGCAGCGCGGCGGCGGGCAGCGGCGTTGAGAACTCGCCGCAGACCTGCTCGATCTTCGCCACCTTCTCCATGATCTGCGCCGGCGCCGGCGAATAGTTGTATTTGGCTCCCGGCCGCGCGCCGGTCGCCAGAATGCCCGAATTGAATCCCCCGCCGACGACCACCGCCGCGCCTCGCTCCACGCAAAGCGGCAGAAAGGCGTCGAGCGCATCCTGCTCAAGCAAGGTGTAGCGCCCTGCCAGAAGGAAACAGTCGAGGTCTCGCTGCTTCAGCGCCTCGTGGCACACCTGCCATTCGTTGCAACCGACCCCGATCGCCTTGACGACCTTCTCATCGCGCAGACGCTCCAGCGCCTTCGCCGAACCGGCCATCGCCGTCCGGAATACTTCCGGCTGCCGTTCGGGCCCGTGCGTGAATACGTCGATATCGTGGATGAAGGCGATCTCGATTCGTTCGAGACCCAGGCGTTGCAGCGAATCCTCGATGCTGCGCATCGTGCCGTCATAGGAATAGTCGAAACGCACCTTGAATGCGGCCGCGTCAACCCATGGCGCAAACTCGATCTCGGCGCGCGGCGCGGGCGTCAGCAGCCGTCCGACCTTGGAGGATAGGACGAAATCGTCGCGCCGCTTCCAGCGCAGACTGTGACCCGCTCGCAACTCCGAAAGGCCATGGCCGTACATCGGCGCCGTGTCGAAATAGCGCACGCCCGCGTCCCAAGCCCTCTGGATCATAGCATCCGATTCTTGCTCGCTGATTGGCTTCAGAAAATTGCCTATCGGCGCCAGCCCCAGCGAAAACGCCGTGACTTCGAGATCGACGCGGCCCAAACGTTGCGCTTTGTCTGGCTTCATGTGACGTTCCTCCCTTTCCTTCTCAGTCCCAGTCCGGCGCCCAGGGGACCGCGTCCCTGTTGACTATGCGCAGGCCTGCCGCCCGCAAGGCGTCGACGCGCGCCATGTCGACGCCCGATAACGTGAAGTTCATCACGTCGAAATTTGCGCGCATGTTCTCTGACCGGGTCGACATGGTCGTGATCGCGACGCCTTTCTGCAGGATCCAGCGCAACGCGATCTGCGCGGGCGAGCGGCCATATTGCTCGCCAAGCTCCGCGAACAATGGATATTTATCGATGGCGCCGCGCGCCAGCGAGCAATAGGCGACGAGCGGTATCCCCGTCTGCGCGGCGGCCGCCAGTAACTTCGTCTGATCGATCAGCGGATGAAATTCGACCTGATTGGCGACCAGCGGCGTCGCGATCGCCGAGGCGACCTCGCGCATCATCGCGGCGGTGAAATTGCTGACGCCGATAGCGCGCGCGAGGCCTTCGCGGACCGCTTCCTCGAGCCACCGGACAGCCTGCGCGACATCTCCGTTCGCCGGAGGCCAATGCAGCAACGCGACGTCGACGCATTCCATGCGAAGTCGCCGCAGACTCTCGCTGAGCGAGGGAATGAGTCGATCCGCGGTGATATTGTCGGGATGCACTTTGGTGGTGACGAGAAGCTCGTCGAAGCTCACGCCGCAATCGGCGAGCGCCGCGCCTAGGTCTTCCTCGTTACCATACATCTGCGCGGTGTCGAAGGCGCGATAGCCGACCTCGAGGGCTCCGTGGACGGCGGCCCGCAATCTCTCGCCGCGTAGCGGCCAAGTGCCGAATCCGCGCTCGAAGGGACTTGAGAAATAGGGGGATTTGGTCATGGCGTCCTGTCCACCAGACAACGGAGAGAGCTGGCATCGCCGATGCGCGTATGTAGCGAACCGGTTGGTTACTACGAGATCGAACTTCTGGCAATGCCTTGTTGACAGCGGCGTCGCGGGAACGTATGGTTTTAACCAACTGGTTACTTAGAGCCAGCCGAAACGGAGGAGCGTCTGAAATGCCCAATGGCCTGGAAACGTCAGCGTTAAGTCGCCGCAGCGTCCTGAAAGGCGCCGGCGGGGCCTTGGCCCTGGGATCTCTCGGGCTCTCGTTCCCGCGCCCGGCGATCGCCAAGGAGACGACCTGGACGCTCGCCAATTCGATGCGATCGCTCGCCAATCCCTATCACGCGACCTTCGCCAAGGGCGGCGAGGATTTCGCCAAGACGATCGACGCCAAATATGAGGTGCTGGTCACCGAGGGCAATTCCGAGAAGGGCATCGCCGACATCAAGGCGCTGCTGCAACGCACAAGCGGCAAGCTGATCCTCAACGTCGATCCCAACGACTCGCCAGACGCGCGCGTGATTGTCGAGGAGTGCAAGAAGGCGGGCGCCTATGTCGTCACGCAATGGAACAAGCCCGGCAACCTTCACCCCTGGGACTTCGATCCGAATTACGTCGCGCATATGTCGTTCGACGGAGTGCCGAACGCAAAAGCCATCGCGAACGTGCTGTTTGACGCTTTCGGCGGCGAGGGCGGCGTCGTCGCACTCGGCGGCATTCTCTCCAACGTCCCCGCTATAGAGCGCAAACTCGGCCTCGACATGGCGATCAAGGAGTCGAACGGCAAAGTGACGCTGCTCGACTTTCAGCCGGCCGATTGGAACGAGCAGAAGGCGTTCGACATCACTCAGGCCTGGATCACCCGCTTCGGCGACAAGATCAAGGGCGTGTTCGCCGCCAACGACGGCATGGGCATGGGCGCGCTCGAGGCTCTGCGCCAGAACGGTCTCGTCGGCAAGGTGCCGGTCGTCGGGCTCGATGGCATCGCGGAGGCGATCAAGGCGACCGAAGCCGGCGAATTCGCGGGCACCGTGGCCTGGGATCCGCTGTGGACCGGCGGCATGGGGCTCGCAATTCCCTATGCGGTCGCGACCGGCAAGCTCGACATCGCCAAGGAGCCGCACGCGCACCGCGAATTCTATGGCACCGGCATCGTCGTCACCAAGAAGAACGTCGCGGACTACAAGAAAGGCGGCGCCAAGATTGACTTCAACGATTTCTGGGGCAAAGCCACCGGCCAAATCCAGTACCGCAGCTGATCTCGATCGGCGGCGCCGGCCGGAGCGAGAGCTCCGGCCGCGTCTCCTCACAAACAGGCGCCGATGTCGACTTTCCCTGTTGAAAAGCCAAGCCAGGCGACACGGTTCGGAATCGTCGGCGTCGTCGGCCATTGGCGCGATTGGGCGCCGCTCGCAGTGCTGATTGCGCTCTGCCTCGCCATCAGCGCCTTCAACACCAATTTTCTGACAGTCAGCAATCTGCTGCGCCTGCTCAACACCGCCGCCATTCCGCTGGTTCTCGGCATGGGCTCGACCTTCGTCATTTTGATGGGCAGCATAGACCTCTCTGTCGAGGGCGTGGTAGCGCTTACCGCCGTGCTCGCGAGCCTGCTCGTCGCCAACAACATTTCGCCTTTCGCAATCGGCCTGTGGGCGGCGCCGATCGCCATTCTCGCGGGCGGCGTCATGGGTTTCGTCAACGGCTGGCTGCATGTGCGTCTCAAGATTCCCTCGTTCATGACGACTTTGGGCGTCGGCTTCGCCGGCGTCGGAGTCGCGACCGCGATTTTGCGGGGCTTCACCGCCCGCATATCTGACCCGACCTTTCGCTTTCTTTCGCTCGGCCGCGTGTTCGACGTCCCGATGGCGGTGTGGATCGCGGCGGCCTCCGTCCTCGCGGCGCTGATCTTCCAGGAGCGCAGCCGAACCGGCCGCTGGGTCTACGCCATCGGCGCCGACGAGGCGACCGCGCGTAACGCCGGCATTCCCGTGGAGCGCACGCGCATCCTCGTCTTCGCTGTCTCGGGCCTGTTCTACGGTCTCGCCGGCGTCCTCTCCGTCGCGCAATTCGGGCAGGGCCATGCGCTCATCAGTCAAGGGCGCCTCTTCACGGCGGTCACGGCGGTCGTTGTCGGCGGCACGGCCTTGTCGGGAGGCGTCGGCTCCGTGCTGAAAACGGTTGTCGGCGTGCTCGTCGTCGTCACCCTGGCCAATGGCATGGTGCTCATGGGCGTCGAGCCCTATGTGCAGCAGGGAGTGCAAGGATTGATGATCATCGCCGCCGTCGCCTTGTCGCTCGACCGCTCGCGCCTCGACGTGGTCAAATGAGCGAAGCGCCTCAAAAGACTCTCGAACTGCGCCACGTGACGAAACGCTTTCCCGGCGTCACGGCGCTGGAGGATGTCAGCTTCGCGGCCGCCAAGGGCGAGGTCGTCGGGATCATCGGCGAGAACGGCGCCGGAAAATCGACGGTCCTCAAGATCCTGAACGGCATCTATCAGCCGGATTCCGGCGAGGTCGTCGTCAATGGCAAGCCGTTACGCATCGCCTCGGCGCGAGACGCGTTCGACCACGGCGTCGCCATGGTCTTTCAGGAACAATCGATTATTCAGAACCTCACAGTCGCCGAGAACATGTTTCTCGGGCGCGAACGTGAGTTTCTGCGCTTCGGGCTCATCGACAAGCGGCGCATGAACGCCGCCGCCGAACCTTTCCTGCGTCGCGTGCGCCTCAACGTTCATCCTGGCCGGCGTTGCGCCGATCTCTCCTTCGCCGAGCGGCAAATGATCGAGATCGCCAAGGCGCTGACGCTCGACAGCCGCATGAGCGGCCGCGTGACGATCCTGCTCGACGAGCCGACCTCGGTGCTCGAGAGCAAAGAGGTGCGGCTGTTGTTCGAGATCGTCGAGGAATTGAAGGAGCGCGCGGCGATCGTCTTTATCTCTCATCGCCTGGAGGAGGTGCTGGAGATCACCGACCGCATCTACGTGATGCGCGACGGCAAGGTGGTGAAGGAGGTCGCGACCAAGGACGCGACGATTGCGGAACTGCACGCGCATATGGTCGGCCGACAGTTGCATCACGAGTATTACCGAGAGGCGCGACAGACTGAGCCATCCGCCGAGATCGTGATGGAGGCGCGCAATCTGACCAAAAAGGGAGCCTTTGCGAATGTCTCGTTCGCGCTGCGGGCGGGCGAGGTGTTGGGGCTCGCAGGGGTGGTCGGATCGGGGCGCGAACGGCTCGCGCAGTGTCTGGCGGGACATGAGGCCCCGGACTGCGGCGAACTGACGGTGCTCGGGGCGCCGCGCCGTCTGTGGAGCGCCTACGCCGCCGTGTCCGAGGGCGTCGGCCTGGTGCCGAGCGAGCGCAAGGTCGAGGGCATCGTCACGGCGTTCTCGGTCGCCGAGAATGTAACGCTCTCCGCGCTCGCCAACTTCAATCGCCAGGGGGTCCTGGATTTCGCGCACGAGCGCGAGGTCGCGGGGGAGTGGGTCAAGGCGCTGAAAATCCGCACGCCCTCGGTGCGTGCGCTGGTTGGCGGCCTTTCCGGCGGCAATCAGCAGAAGGTCGTGCTGGCGAAATGGCGCGTGGCCGGCGTAAAGATCCTCATCCTCGATCATCCCACGCGCGGCATCGACGTCGGCGCGAAGGAGGACGTTTATGAGCTCGTGCGCGACATGACGTCGGAAGGCCTCGCGATCATCCTGCTCGGCGACACGCTCGACGAGGTCGTCGGTCTCTCCAGCCGTATTCTGGTGATGCGAGACGGCGGCGTCGTCGCGGAGGTCGAAGCTCCGGCGCGCGCCAAGCCCAGCCAGATCGACATTGTCCAGCACATGGCCTGACCCGATGCGCGACTTCTCCTCAACGCTTCGCGCTGTTCTGCCCGCGATCGTGCTTGCCGCGCTCATCGGCCTCGTCGGCGCTTGGGACAAGACGTTTCTATCGCCCTCCAATCTCCTGAGCGTCGCCGGCGACACGATAACCCTGTTTCTGATGGCCTCAGGCGTCACCATCGTCATCATCATCGGCGGCATCGACCTTTCCGTGCAGGCGGTGGCGTCGATGGCGAGCTGCATCGTCGCCGCCTATTTGCCGAAGTGGGGCGCGGCCGCCATTCCCGCCGCATTGATCGCCGGCGCCCTCGCCGGCTGGATCGGAGGCCTTGCCTCGACGCGGCTTCGAATCCCCTCCTTCATCGCCACGCTCGCGGTCAGCGGTGTTGTGACCTCCGCGGGCTTCTGGTTTTCCGGCACCCGCTCCATCAATATTTCCGACAGCCTCAGCAATCATTATTTGTTCTGGGCGGTCGGGACGACCTTCGGCGCGCCGCGCGAAGTGCTGGTGGGTCTCGTCGCCTTAGCGGCGCTGACGTTCGTGCTGGATCTGACGCCATTCGGCCGTCGCGTGCGCGCCATTGGCTCGCAGGAGCGGGCGGCGATCGCGGCGGGCGTGCATGTCGACCGCGTGAAGGTTTTCGCCTTCACTCTGTCGGGTCTTATGGCGGGCCTCGCGGGCATTGTGATGTCGGCTCGTCTCGGTTCGGGCTCGCCGACGCTCGCCAACGAATTTCTTCTGCCGGCGATCGCCTGTATCATCGTTGGCGGCACCTCGATCACCGGCGGGGTCGGCTCGGTCTGGCGCACCTTCCTGGGCGCTCTGATCCTGCAAGTCGTGCGCATCGGCATGACTTATGTCGGCGTCACGGTGTTTGCGCAGCAGATCGTCTTCGGTTTCATCCTCGTCGCCGCGGTGGCGGTTACGATGGACCGGCTCAAGGTGCAGATCGTCAAGTGACGGCTCTAGCGATGCAGGACTTCTATCTGAAAGTCGACGACGTCTTCACCTTTGCAAAGACGGTCGGCGAGTTGGACGTCTATCTCTTCGCGGGCATCACGGGCGACCTGTCGCCCAATCACGTCGACGAGAGCGAAATGGCGAAGACCGTCTATGGCGGCCGGATCGCCCACGGCGCGCTGCTCGTCGGCTATATGTCCGCCTGCTCCACCATGGCGACCGCTGGCGCCCGCAGTAAAGGCGAGACGCCGGTGTCGCTCGGCTATGATCGGATTCGTTTTCTGCGCGCCGTCCGGATCGGCGACACGATCCGCGTCGTCTATCGCATCGCCGAGGTCGATCCCATGCGCCGTCGGGCTTCCGCCGAGGTGCGCGTAACCAACCAACGCGGCGAACTTGTTGCGGTCGCCGTGCATGTGCTGAAATGGGCGCCAAACGACGTTGGCGTGAGCGACGGGCTGAAGTAGGATTCGCGCCACCGTCCGGGTCCAACGAACTTGCGGGCTAACGAACCATGCCGGGAAACGTGGGCCGCGCGCGCCGCGGCGACATCTTGATCGCGACGCTCGACAATCCGAAGCGGCTCAACGCGCTCGACAGACCGATGCTCGAAGATTTGACCCGATTGGCGGAAGAGATTGAGCGGGACCGGACGATTCGCGCGGTCGTGCTATGTGGGGCAGGCGGGCGCGCATTTTGCGCCGGCGCCGATATCTCCGACTGGAGTGCGCTCGATGCGGTCGATTTTGCACGCCAGTGGATCGGCGGCGGCCACCAGTTGTTCGATCGCCTGGCCCGATTGCCGGCGCCCCTGATCGCGGCCATCGAGGGCGCGGCGTTTGGCGGCGGCCTGGAATTGGCGGCGATCTGCGACGTGCGCGTCGCATCGAAAGGCGCCGTTTTCGGGCTACCGGAGGCGTCGATCGGCGTCACGCCCGGCTGGTCCGGTGTACAGAGGCTCGCGCGGCTGTTGCCTGAGCCTTTGGTGCGAGAGATGGCGCTCACTGGCGCTCGGCTCAGCGCTGAGCGCCTGTTCGCCGTCGGCTTCGTCAATGAGATCGACGACGATCCCATAACGCGCGCGATCGCGATAGCCGAGCGCGTCGGCGCTCTGGCGCCGCGGGCCGTTGAGACCGCGAAATGGGTGCTGGGGGCGGCCGCTGGCGAGGGGCGCGAGCAGGCGATCGACCAGCTCGCGGCGGGGCTCGTCGCGCGAACCCGAGATATTCATGAGGGGACGCAGAGCTTTCGTCAGAAACGAGGGCCCAAGTTTACCGGCGAGTAGCGAGGCGCTCCCTGAAATCGAATAACAAACGCGAAGCATCGAAGATGGACGTTGGGTTCAGCCCGACTTCGAAGCCCCTTCTTTGCTCGGAGGAGCTTGTGTCGCTGACGGCGCGTGACGGCGAACGGCGGCGAACGGCGTAACCGCTCGAATTCCAGCGCTTCAAACAGGTCCACGATTTCACGAACCGACAGCCGCGCGACGCGCGCGCCGCGCCGAGGCACGAGTCCGACAAAGCCTTCGGCCGCAAGAAACTTAAGGGCCTAGCGTAAGGGAGTCCTGGATATCCGCAGCCGCTGGCAAAGCTCGCTTTCGTTTATCCATTCCGCTGCGGCCAGGCGTCCCTCAACGATCATGTCCCGGATCCGTTCGGACGCCTCGTCATGAAGCGGGCGGCGGCGTATTGCGGCTACGTCAGCGATATGGTCGTCCATGCGATCTTCCGGCCGCAGGACGCTCAAGGCGGGAGCTTGCGGCATTGCTCTCGTCTCCAAATTCAACCGTCGCGTTCCCCCCAGGGCCGCGTGGCGGCGCAAGTGATAACCATTGGAGATTGCGCTAGCAATGGAGCCTGAGCGTTACATTCATAATTTTGAGCGCAATATTGCGATTGGCAACAGTTCGGAGGAATGTCGAATGTCGAAATTCGATCTCGCCATCCCAGGCGAAAGGCGACGTGGGTCAATTTGTTCCATTCGATTTCGGCTGACCGCCGGAAGGGCTGTGGACTGTGATTGCGCTTCCTGCCCAGCCGTATTATCTGTTTAATAAATTTTACATTATAAATGTAAAATAAATATAAGACTGTAGTGAGCCGCAATTCGCCCCTTGGCCGACGCGCCACGGGAAAAGGCGTCCTTGACCGACGCGGGAAGGCGCCGGTCATATGGGTGCGGTCGCGGAGGGCGCGGCCTGCCCAGGAGGCGCCGCCTTGGATCGGTTGACCGGGCTTCAGATTTTCGTTCGTGTCGTCGAAACGGGCAGCTTCTCGCGCGCCGCCGAGGACCTTGGGCTTACCCAGCCGACCGTGACCAAGCATGTCTCGGAGCTGGAGAGGCGCCTCGCCGTGCGGCTGCTTAACCGCAATTCGCGCGGCGTCGGCATGACGGAGATCGGCGCGCTGTATTTCGAGCGATGCAAGGTCTTGCTGGGGGAGTTCGAGGCGGCGGAGTTGCTCGTCTCGCGACGGCAAGGCGATTTGGCGGGCTCGCTGCGCCTTGGCGCTTCCATGGCCTTCGGCCGCAACGTGATGGCGCCGCTCGTCTTCGATTTTCTCAAGCTTCATCCGAAATTGCGGATCGACCTCAACTGCGAGGATCGTTATGTCGACATCGTCGCCCATGGTCTCGACGTGGCAGTGCGTCTTGGCAAGCTCGCGGACTCGACGCTTGGCTGCCGCCACGTCGGCGTCAATCCATGGGTGATGGCGGCGTCGAACGCCTATCTCGACACTCATGGAGAGCCCAAGAGTTCCCGAGGATCTCCCCGCGCACAATTGCCTCGTCTACTCCACCGTGCAGGGCGACGAGGCATGGCGCCTGACGGACGCCTCGGGCCGGGAAAGCGTGATCGGCGTGAGCGGCGCGCTCAAGTCAAACAATCTTTCCGTCTTGCTCGCCGCCGCGCGAGCCGGCATGGGGGTCGCGATCCTGCCGATGTATCTCGCCGCCGAACCGCTGCGGCTCGGCGAATTGCGCGTCCTGCTCGCGGACTGCCGCCTTCCCGATCAGGAGATAAACGTCGTCTTTCCTTCGCCGCGTTTCGTGCCGGCCAAGGTTCAAGCGTTCATCTCGTTCCTGCAGCAGCGCTTCCGTGGAGAATGGTGGAGCGCGCTGTCCCAGGAAATCCGCCCGGGAGGGAGGAACTATTCCAAAAAGGAATGATTGGTATTGACGCCGCTGGCGTTCCCGTCGCCGCTCTCTCCCCGTAGATTTCGATCCACACAGCCCGAAAGCTGCAAGCTCGGATCGCGAGGGAGGCTCCACATGACGCGCATGACGGCGGCGCAAGCGGCAGTTCTTGTAATGGAGCGCGAGGGCGTGACTACGGCCTTCGGCGTTCCCGGCGCCGCGATCAACCCACTTTATGCCGCGTTGCGCACGCGCAACGCCATCTCGCATGTGCTCGCCCGCCACGTCGAGGGCGCCTCGCACATGGCCGAGGGCTACACGCGCGCCGCGCCCGGCAATATCGGCGTCTGCATCGGCACGTCCGGCCCCGCCGGCACCGACATGATCACCGGCCTCTACTCGGCGGCTGCGGATTCCATACCCATTCTTTGCATCACGGGCCAAGCGCCGCGCGCCCGCCTCTACAAGGAAGACTTTCAGGCCGTAGAGATCGTCGAGATCGCCAAGCCTGTGGCGAAATGGGCGGTGATGGCGCGCGAGCCAGCGCTTGTGCCGCGCCTCTTCCAGCAGGCGTTTCATCTCATGCGATCGGGCCGGCCCGGACCCGTACTCATCGATCTGCCGTTCGACGTGCAGATGGCCGAGATCGAGTTCGACATAGAGACTTATGAGCCCCTGCCCGTCTACAAGCCGCGAGCGACCCGCGCCCAGGCCGAAAAGGCGCTGGAGATGATGCAGGCCGCCGAGCGCCCGCTGATCGTCGCCGGCGGCGGGATCGTCAACGCCGACGCCTCGAAGCTGCTCGTCGAATTCGCGGAATTGACCGGGGTTCCGGTCATCCCGACGCTGATGGGCTGGGGAACGATACCCGACGATCATGAACTGATGGTCGGCATGGTCGGTCTGCAGACGGCTCACCGTTACGGCAATGCGACGATGCTCGCCTCGGACTTCGTGCTGGGCGTCGGCAACCGCTGGGCGAACCGGCACACCGGCTCGGTCGACGTCTACACGAAGGGTCGCAAGTTCGTTCACATCGATGTCGAGCCGACGCAGATCGGCCGCGTTTTCAACCCTGACCTCGGCATTGCGTCCGACGCCCGCTTCGCGCTCGAAGAATTGATCGCCGCAGCGCGGGCGCTGAAAGACGGCGGCGCGCTCAAGGACCGTCGAAATTGGCTCGCCGAGTGCCGCGAACGCAAGCGCACAATGTTGCGCCGCACCCATTTCGATGAGACGCCGATCAAGCCCCAACGGGTCTATGAGGAGATGAACAAGGCGTTCGGCAGGGACGTTTGCTATGTCTCGACAATCGGCCTGTCGCAGATCGCCGCGGCCCAATTCCTGCACGTCTACAGACCCCGCCACTGGATCAATTGCGGGCAGGCCGGCCCGCTCGGTTGGACGATCCCGGCGACGCTCGGCGTGCGGGTCGCGCGGCCTGAGCTCGAGATTGTGGCGATCTCCGGCGACTACGATTTCCAGTTCATGATCGAGGAGCTGGCGGTCGGCGCGCAGTTCAACCTGCCTTACATTCATGTGGTCGTGAACAATTCCTACCTCGGCCTCATTCGCCAATCCCAGCGCGGTTTCAACATGGACTATTGCGTCCAGCTCTCGTTCGAGAACATCAACTCGCCGGAGATTGGAGCCTACGGCGTCGACCATGTGAAGGTCGCCGAGGGGCTTGGCTGCAAGGCCATTCGCGTGCGCAGTCCCGAGGCCCTTCAGGGCGCCTTCCAGGAGGCCAAAGCGCTGATGCGCGAGCACAGAGTTCCGGTCGTGGTGGAAATCGTGCTGGAGCGCGTCACGAACATTTCGATGGGAACCGAGATCGACGCGATCACCGAATTCGAGGATCTCGCGCGCGAGGCTGCGGACGCGCCGACCGCCATCGCTCTCCTCGACTGACTGCAAACGGAGCCGGATCGATGCCGAAATTCGCCGCCAATCTGACGATGCTGTTCAACGAAGTCGACTTCCTCGACCGCTTCGAAGCGGCGGCGAAGGCGGGCTTCAAGGGCGTGGAGTATCTCTTTCCCTACGCCTATCCGAAAGAAGCGCTCGCCGAGCGGCTGGCGCGGCATGGGTTGCTGCAGGCGCTGCATAATTTGCCCGCTGGCGATTGGGCGAAAGGCGAGCGCGGCGTCGCCTGCCTGCCCGGCCGCGAGGCGGAGTTCCGCGAGGGCGTCGCCACGGCGATTCAATACGCCAGGGCGCTCGGCTGCCCGCAGCTCAACTGCCTCGTCGGGATCGCGCCGCAGGGAGCGGCGGAGAGCGCGGTGCGCGCGACGCTCGTCGCCAATCTGCGCTACGCCGCCAGGGCGCTGGCCGACGCCGGCCTGAAACTGCTGGTCGAACCCATCAATGGCTACGACATTCCCGGCTTCTATTTGACGAGGAGCCGCCAGACGCTCGCGCTGTTCGACGAAGTCGGCGAAAGCAATCTGTGGCTGCAATACGACATCTATCACATGCAGCGTTCGGAGGGAGAGCTCGCCGCGACCCTCGCGGCGTTGCTGCCGCGCATCGCTCATGTGCAGGTCGCCGACAACCCCGGGCGCAACGAGCCGGGGACCGGCGAGATCAATTACGACTTCCTGTTCCGCCGTCTCGACGAACTTGGCTATGCCGGCTGGGTCGGCTGCGAATACAAGCCGCTGACGACGACGGTTGACGGACTGGGCTGGATGGCGCGCGTAGCCGCGCATTGACGACATATCTCTCGCAAGGGAATTGCTGAACATGGCCAAAGTCGGATTCGTCGGTCTCGGCATCATGGGCAGGCCCATGGCCGGGCATCTCATCGACGCGGGGCACGAGCTCAACCTCTATAATCGCAGCGCTATCCAGGCGGAGTTTGCTTCGCGCGGTCGAGTGTGCGCGTCGGCCAAGGAGGCGGCTGAGCGCAGCGACACCATCTTCATCATGGTGCCGGACACACCCGATGTCGAAGCTGTCCTCTTTGCCGCGAACGGGATCGCCGCCGGCCTCTCGCGCGGCAAGACCGTGGTCGACATGAGCTCGATCTCGCCGGTGGCGACCAAGACCTTCGCCAAGCGGATCAACGACCTCGGCTGCGACTATATCGACGCTCCGGTTTCCGGCGGCGAAGTCGGCGCGAAGAATGCGACGCTTTCGATCATGTGCGGAGCCTCGCAGGCGGCTTTCGACCGCGTGAAGCCGCTTTTCGAGAAGATGGGCAAGAATATCACGCTGGTCGGCGACAACGGCGCCGGGCAGACTTGCAAGGTCGCCAATCAGATCGTCGTCGCGCTGACTATCGAGGCGGTGGGTGAGGCCCTCGTGTTCGCCTCGCGCGCCGGCGCCGATCCCGCCAAGGTGCGGCAGGCGCTGATGGGGGGCCTTGCGACCTCGCGCATTCTGGAGTTGCACGGCGAGCGCATGATCAAGCGCACCTTCGACCCGGGCTTCCGGATCGAACTGCACCAGAAGGACCTCAACCTCGCGCTGTCCAGCGCGCGCGCGCTCGGCGTGTCGTTGCCGAACACCGCGACCGCGCAGGAGCTGTTCAACGCTTGCGCCGCGCATGGCGGGGCGAAGTGGGACCATTCAGGCCTCGTGCGCGCCCTGGAAATCATGGCCAATCACGAGATAGGGGCAAAGCAGGAGGCCTGACGTCGCGGGTGCGACGATGATGAATGGGGAAGTAGCCTCTCGGCAATCCTGCCCCGCCGGCGGCGACCGGCGTTCGCTTCAGCGCGGCGTGAAGGCGCGATAATCGACGTCGTAACCGAAATAGCGCGGCCCGACGAGTTCGAGCCCCTTGCGGCTGCGCCACGCATCGGCGCAAGGAAAGGCGAGCGCGGCGACCCGAATGCCGTAGCGCATCGCATCCGCCGTCACCGGCGCGCCTGTCTCGGCTTCGAGCAGCGTGATCATGTCCGGGGTCGTCACCAGCGTTTCGCCGTCGCGCTCGGCGATCAGGAATTCGTTCTGGAACGCAAGACGAAGGCGATGGCCCTTGAACGCGTCCAGGCCCTCGATATCCGCCTCACCGCGCGCAAAGCCCCCGACCGTGCGCCTCAGCACGTCCTTGACGCGGCCGTTGAAGATGATCTCGGCGCCCACCGCGGCGCGGATCGCTTCCACAGGATCTTCATGACGCGCCCGCGCCTCGCGCAGCTTGCGGCCGAGATCGGCGCAGAGGCTCAGCGTTCCGCGCACGGTCGATTCCTTCGCCTTGGCGCCGTCCATCGGATAGAAGGCGAGCAGAGCCGACCCGCCCATGTCGACGGTGCAGGAGCGCGCGAGCCGCTCGGTCCAGCGGTTGTTGATGGTCTCCAGAACAACCGAATTGCCCTTGTCGTCGCCGAGCACCATTGGCGTGGCCGAAACGCCGCACATGCCGAACGTCGTCATTTGCAATTCGGGAAAGGCGCGGCCCATGCCGTCGCCGTCAATCAAAGGCAGGCCGGTCGCCGCGGCGGCGACGAAGGGGGTGGTCGAGTTGATGCCGCCCGCCTCGCCGCACAACAGGCCATCGACCTTGCGGCCCATGAATTTCTCGAGCTTGCGCAACGCAATGACGATCTCCTCGCCTTGCGGCAGCTTCTCCGTCATCACGGTCGGCGCGCCCATCATGCAGACCGGCGCGATCAGCGCGTCGTCGTCGAAGCTCGCGACATCGACGAGCGTCACGGGCCCATGCCGACGAATCGCCTCCTTCGCCATCAACTTGCCGATATAGGGATCGCCGCCGCCGCCCGTGCCGAGGATCGCGCCGCCGGTGGCGATGTCGTCGAGATCGGCGGCCTCGACGATGCGAACGGTCTTGAGCGTGCTCATGGCTGGCGCTCCTTTGCTGGAGACGTTTGTGAGGAGAGAGGGACGAACGGAATGTCGGCATAGCCGAAGGCTTTCGGGCCCACGACTTCGAGCGCCTGGGGCGTCTTCATCAGATCATGCGCGGGCAGGCCGATGGTTGCGATCTTCTGGCCGTAGCGCAATGTCTCGGTCGTGATCGGCTCGCCGGTTTCCAGGTGCAGGTTCATTATCAGATCTGGCACGATCGCGACCGGCTTGCCGTCGACGAACAGCACCAGATTCTCGTTCTGGATCGCGATGCGCGCGCTCGAACCCGCATGGGAGTCGACGCCGGCGAGATCGGCCTCGCCGACGGCGAAGCCCCCGCGCAATTCGCGCCTCACGCCCGTCACCTTGCCGGTGAACAGGAGCCTCGCGCCCGTGGCGTCGATGAGTCGCGCGATCACGTCCTGACGTTTGGCGCGCGCGTCGAGGATCACGCGGCCGACTTCGAGAGCCTGCGTAAGCGTATTCGGCACCGCGACTTTCTTCACATAGTCGCCACGCATAGGCGTCGTCGCAAAGCCGGCGCCCGCGCCCATCTCCACAGCCATGCGGCGCGCGAGGCGCTCCAACCAGAACATGTCGATCACGTGCTTGAACACGACGACATTGCCCTTGTCGTCGGCGATGGCGCCGGGCGATGGATCGAGGCCGTAGATGAAGAAGGTCGACATCTGCACTTCGGGAAAGGCGCGACCCATGCCATCGCCGTCCACGACGGGAACCCCGGCGCGCGCGGCCGTCAGCATCGGCTCTATCGAGTTCGATCCGCCGATCTCCGCGGATATGATGGCCGCGCATTTGACGCCAGCCGCCTCCTCCACGCCGCGCAAGCGCGCGCAGGCATTCGTCGCCCTGCTTGATCTTCTCGATGCCGACGACCGGCGCGCCTATGCCGCCGACCGAGCCGACGAATGCGTCGTCGTCGAGCGCTTCGAGCGGGATCACGCTGACGGTCGCGCCCTTGCGCATGAGCTCGCGCAAGCGCAGCATGCCTATGTATGGATTGCCGCCGCCGCCCGTGCCGAGCAGCGCGGCGCCGAGCGAGAGCGGCAGCAGGTCGCTCTCGACGACGGGGAAGCCCTCATGCGGCATCGAGATCTCCAACCACCTTCACGTGCACGCGCGTGGCGTTGCCAGGCAGATAAGCGAGCGGCACGTCCTCGACGTCGACGACTTCGATCGAGCCAGGCCGGGCGCCCGCCGCGACGGCGATGGCGGTCGCCTTGTCCGTCGCGTCCTTGATCGCGTCGGCGCGAGACATGGCCGCCAGCGAATAGACGCGATCGATCTCGCCTGACACCTGAGCGATGGCCGCGCCGACGGCGTTGGCGACCGCGAAATGGTTGGGCTTCATCACTTCGAGCCCGCCGATCCCGCCCTTGACGAGGATCGAGCCTCCGCCGACGACGATGACGGGCAACGGCTCCGGCGACAGCCGCGAACGCTCCACGCCCGCTTCGAGCATGTCGGCGATGCGCGCTTCGGTCCGCGCGATGAGGTCCTTGTCGAGATCTGCGACCTTGGCGGGATCGCCGATTTCGGCGCGGCCCGCGGCGACAACGATGTCGCTCGCCGTCAGCGTCGAGCCGCCGAACACCAGCGCCTCGGTCACGAGCTTGTAGCCGACCGAGCGCGGGCCGACGCTGACCCCTTTTGGCCCATCGACCACAAGCGAGCCGCCGCCTAGCCCGAATGAGAAAACATCGGGCATGCGAAAGTTGGTGCGCACGCCGCCGACTTCCACCGCCACCGTCGCCGGCCTCGGGAACCCCTTGTGCAGCGCGCCGACGTCGGAGGTTGTGCCGCCGATGTCGACGACGATGGCGTCCGATACGCCGGAGAGGAACGCCGCGCCGCGGATCGAATTGGTCGGCCCGCTGGCGAAGGTCAGCACCGGGAAGCGCTCGGCATAGGCCGCATCCATCAGCGTGCCGTCGTTCTGCGTGAGATAGAAGCGCGCCTTGACTCCCGCCGCGTCGAGCGCGGCGCGGAAGGCGTCGACGACGAGCTTGGCGAGATCACAAAGACACGCGTTCATGATGGCCGCGTTCTCGCGCTCCAGCAGACCGATGCGGCCGATGTCGCTCGACAGCGTGAAATGCACGTCGGGCAACGCCTTTTGCAGAATCTCGCGCGCCCGCGTCTCGCACTCGGTATTGACGGGGCTGAACACGGAGGAGATGGCGACCGCGCGGATGCCCTTGGCCCTGATGTCCCCGGCGATATCAAGCAACTCCTTCTCGTCGAGCGGCGAAATCTCGCGGCCGTCGAACTCGTGACCGCCGTGGGCGAGATAGTAATGACCGCCGATCGCGGCCTTCAGATCGTCGGGCCAGTCGACCATCGGCGGCAACGAGGCGGTCGCTGGCAGGCCGAGCCGAACGGCCGCGGTCTCAGCGAGATCGCGCCGCTGAACGACGGCGTTGGTGAAATGCGTGGTGCCGATCATCACGACGTCGATCGCGCCGGGCTCGAACTTCGCCGCCTCGAGCACAGCCCTCAGCGCCGCCACCACGCCCGACATCACGTCGCCCGTGGTCGCCGCCTTGACGCCCGCGAGCACCTCCGCGCCATCCATCACCACCGCGTCGGTATTGGTGCCGCCGACATCGATTCCTATTCTGATCATCGCGGTATCTCCTCAGCGTTTCTCGAAACAAGGGCGCCCTCCGATTTCGGGCGCCACAAATGGCAGCTTGCGCCGTGGCCGGGGCCTACCTGCTCGAAGGTTGGAATCTCGGTCCGACAAGGCGCGAAGGCGTGCGGACAGCGTGGATGAAACGCGCAGCCCCCAGGAATATCGGCGGGATTGGGAATCTCGCCCTCGATCATCGGCTCGCGCGGCTTCAGCCGCTCCTCTTCCTCAGAGACGACGGGCACTGCGGAGATGAGCGAGCGCGTGTAAGGATGCGCCGGCGCTTCGAACAAAGCGCCGGCCGGCCCGGTCTCGATCAGTCGGCCGAGATAAAGCACGCCGACCCGGCTCGCGAAGCTGCGCATCAACGAGAGATCGTGCGAGATGAAGACATAGGTGAGGCCGAGACGCAGTCGTAGATCGTCAAGCAGTTCGATGATCCTCGCTTGTACCGAGACGTCGAGGGCCGAAGTCGGCTCGTCGAGCACGACGAGCTTCGGTTCGACGGCGAGCGCGCGCGCAATCGCCGCGCGCTGTTTCTGTCCGCCCGAGAGTTCGTAAGGGTAGCGCTCGGCGAATTGCATCGGCAGTTGCACCTGCTCGAGCAGCGCCGCAACGCGTCTGCGGATCTCCGCGCGAGGGACGCGGCGCGCCTCCAGCGGAACCGCGATCGACTGTCCGATCGAGCGGCGCGGGTTGAGCGATGAACCGGGGTTCTGGAACACCATCTGCACCGAGTCGCTGCGTCGGCGCCAGTCGCGCTCGGCCAGAAAGTCGCGACCTTCCATGCGGATCTCGCCCGAGGTCGGCTTGACAAGGCCGAGGATCATGCGGGCGATCGTCGACTTGCCCGAGCCGCTTTCGCCGGCAAGGCCGAACACTTCCCCCTTGTCGAGCCGGAAACTCACGTCATTGACCGCCTGCACGGCGCCGCGCACCGACCCGAAAAGCCCGCCGCGGATCGGGAAGGCCTTGGAGAGTCCGGCGACTTCGATGAGCGGCGAACTCATGCCGTCGCCTCCAGCCGCCAGCAGGCTGCGGAATGAGAAGGCGCAACGACCGTGTGCGGCGGACGCTTCGCGCAATCGGCGACCGCGAGCGGACAGCGCGGCGCGAAGCGACAGCCGGGCGGAGGCGCGTAATAGTCAGGCAGAGCGCCGTCGATGCCGCGCATCGCGCCGCCGCCCGAGAGCTTCGGCGTGCAGGCCATCAGCGCGCGCGTGTAGGGATGGCGGGGGCTTGCGAACAAAGCCTTCGTCGGCCCCTGCTCGACGACCACGCCCGCATACATCACATAGACGTGGTCCGAGGACTCCCGCACGACGCCGAGATTGTGGGTGATCATCAGCAGCGCGAGGCCGCGCGCCTCGACAAGGTCCTGCATCAGTTTCAGGATCTGCGCCTGCGTGGTCACGTCGAGCGCGGTGCCCGGTTCGTCGGCGATCAGCAGGCGAGGCTCGGAGAGCAGCGCCATCGCGATCAGCACCCGCTGACGCATGCCTCCGGAGAGCTGAACGGGATAGGCGGCGGCGATGCGCTCGGGGTCGGCCATGCGCACCTGACCCAAGACCTCGGCGATACGCGCCTTGCGCTCGGGCCCGCCGCGCAGGCGGCCGAGCCTTACGTCGGCGTATTTGAGCACCGTCCCCATCTGGTCGCCGATGGTGAAGACCGGATTGAGCGAACTCGTCGGGTCCTGAAACACCATCGACATCGCCGTGCCGCGCAGGCGTTCGCGCTCGCCCCGGCGCATTTTCAGGAGGTCCGCGCCGTCGAACCGGATCTCGCCGCCGCGCACGCGCGCGGGCGGGCTTGCGAGCAGGCCCATGATCGCGCGCATGGTCACGCTCTTGCCGCAGCCGCTCTCGCCAACCAGCGCGACATGCTTGTGGGCGGGCACGTCGAGCGAGACGTCGCGCAGGATTTCCGCGCGCCGACCCTCGCTCTCGAAGTCAAGGCTCAGAGAGCGGACGGAGAGCAGCGCCTCTTCGCTCATCTGACGCTCTCGACGTCGAAGAGGTCGCGCAGGCCGTCGCCCAGGAGATTGAAGCCGAGCGCGACGAACAGGATCGCGGCGCCGGGCAGCAGCGCCTCCCACCAGCGTTCCGGCAGGAAGTCAGCGCCCGTCGCCACCATCGTCCCGAGATCGGGCGTGGGCGGCTGGACGCCGAGGCCGAGATAGGAGAGCGCGGCGCCAACGAGAATGACGAACCCGAAATCGAGCGAGGTCTTGACGAGAATTGCCGAGGCGCAATTCGGCAGCAGTTCGCTGAACAGGATGTGCAGCTTGCTGGCGCCCAATGTCTCCGCCGCCTCGACAAATTCCTGTTGTCTCAAGGTCCGCGTGATCGAGTAGATGAGTTGCGTGTGCCAGGTCCACCACAGGGCTGCGATGGCGAGCATGGAATGAATGAGACTGGGCGTCAGCACGGTCGTCACGGCGAGCGCCATTACGAGCGGGGGAATGGCGAGCGAGATGTCGTTGACGCGCATGACAAGCGTTTCGACCCAGCCGCCGAAATAGCCGGCGACGAGCCCGAGCGCGACGCCGATGGGCACGGCTATGCCGAGCACCGTAACGGAGAGGATCAGCGAGACGCGATAGCCGAACAGCACGCGGGTGAAGATGTCGCGTCCGACATTGTCGGTGCCGAACCAGTAGCGCAGCGAGGGCGGCTGATGGCGAAAGCGGAAATTGACGACCGCGCCGACATGGTCGGGATGGGGTGAGATCCAAGGCGCGAGCAGCGCGGCGAGCACGACGACGACGACGATTGTCAGCCCGATCACGGCCGTCGGATTGCGGCGGAATCGGCGCCAGCGCCGCCCGCCCGTTGAGGCAGGAGCCTCGCTCACGCGCGCTGCCCCTGGATGCGCACGCGCGGATCGACGAAGCCGACGGCGATGTCGACCAACAGATTGGCGACGACGAAGAACAGGCCGGAGATCATCACCACGCCCATCAGCGCGTTGAGATCTTTCTGCAAGATCGCGCGCACGCCGTAGCTCGCCATACCCGGCCAGGCGAACACGAGTTCGACAACGAAGGCGTTGCCGATGAGCGAGGCGAATTCGAGCCCGAGAATCGTCATCGGCGGAACGAAGGCGGGACGAAGCGTATACTTGAACACGCGCAGAAAGGCGGGAACGCCGAAGGCGCGCGCGGCTTCGATGTAATCCTGCCGAGCGACGTCGATCATCGAGGCGCGGGTGATGCGCGCGATCTGACCGGTCGTCGACGCCGAGAGCGCAATCGCTGGCAACAGGATGTGTCTGAGCGCATCGGCGAAGCCGGCGAAATTGAGTTTCAGCAAGGTGTCGACGAGCATCAATCCCGTGAGATTGGCGACGACCGGACTGTCCGGCGTCATGCGGCCAGTCGTCGGCAGAACATGCAGCACATATCCGGCGAGCACCTGCAACAGAATCGCGAGCAGGAAACTCGGCGCGACGGCGCCGAAGATCGTCCATAGCCGCACGAGATTGTCGATCCAGCTGTCCCTGTAGGTCGCAGCCAGCACGCCGAGCGGGACGCCGACGACAAAGGCGATCGCCACGGTTACGACGACGAGTTCGAGCGTCGCCGCGAAAGTCTCTCTGATGTCGTCGTTGACCGGCCGCTTCGTGAGGAAGGAGAGGCCGAGATCGCCGTGCGCCGCGCCGATCACGAACCGTTCGTATTGTATGGCGAGCGGCAGATTGAGCCCCATCCTGACCTTGAGCTCGTCGACCTGCTCCTGACTGGCGCGCGGACCGAGCGCCATCCGGGCCGGGTCGCCCGGCATCACGCGCGCAATGACGAAGATCGTCATCGACAGACCGATCAGCACCACGATCGACCACAGCATGCGACGGATGAGGAAATAGACGAACTCCACGCGAGACTCCGTGGCGGCGTCGACGTCCGCCCCCTGTTCGAGGGCAAACGGGGGCGAGAGGATCAACCGAGCGAACGAGAAATGGCCAGCGAAAGCCGCGCCCGAGACAGCGTTGTCAGGCCAAACGCGACGCCGCAGGCTGCCGCCGCGGCGCGCTCGATGCTACTTGCACGTCCACTTGTATTTGTAGAACGCGTAGTCGAATGACTGCATCGGCACGGGCACATAGCCTTCGAGGCACTTGTCCATCGCATGGCGCACAATCTGGGTTTCGAGATAGGCGTCGCTCTGCATGTCGATCAGCTTCTGCTGGAGCTCCTTGTAGAGCTTGGCCTGCGCGCCAGCGTCGCCAGTCGCGCGAGCCTCGTCTATCAGCTTGTCGATTTCCGGGTTCTGCACCCATTCCATCGAGGCCCAGGTGCCGCCCGACTTGGAATGATATTGCGTGTAGAACATCGAGTTGGGCGAGGGATAGGTCGGCCCAAAGAACACCTCTGTTATGTTGGGCGTCGTCTCGACTTTGGAGGCGATCTCGGTGATGCGGTTCCAGGGCTCGGCCCTCAGCGTCACCTTGAAGCCGATCTGTTCGAGATTCGCCTGCATCAGCAGCGCGATCTCTTCCTCGAACTTCGTGCCGGCGACATAGGCGAGCGTCAGAGGAACGCCCTTCTGTCCCGCATAGCCGCTCTTGGCGAGCTCGGCCTTGGCGCCTTCGAGATCGAACTTCGGCAGCGGCTGTTGAAGATAGGCGGCGGCGAAGGTCTTTGGCAACGGGCCGGTGAGGTCGCCGCCCGGCAGGATCGTCGACTTGATCGTGTCGTAGTCGGCGGCGAGCGCGATCGCCTTGCGTACGTGGACGTCGTCGGTCGGCTTCGCCTTGCTGTTGAGCTTCAGATAGAAGGCGACCGAGGTAACGCCCTTGACGACCTTGAAGCGGGGCGATTTCGCGAGCGTGTCGTAAGTCTCCGGCGACTGATACTGGCTCGTCATCGTCAGCTCGCCGGACGCGGCCAGCGACTTTACCGTCGCCTCATCGTTGGTGATGATGAAGTGAACCTCGTCGATCGCGCCTTCACCCCAGCCGCGGTAATAGTTGGGGTCGCGCTCGATCGTCATCTGGGAGCCGCGATTCCAGCTCTTCAGCGTGTAAGGTCCGGCGCTGGCGGTATGGGTGGCGAGCCAGGCTTGGCCATCGTCGGAGCCGGCGTTCGCCTTCACGAGCTTCGAGTTGAGGATGCGGATCGCCGGCACGGTCGCCAGGAACGGCGAGAAGGTTTTGGACAGCGAGAACTTGACGGTCTCAGGGTCGAGGGCGGTCACGCTGCCGGGCTTCAGCACGCCGGCGAACAGATTGGAGGGGCCGAGATTGATTTTCAGCAGGCGTTCGACGGAATAGACGACGTCGTCGGCGGTGACAGGCGAGCCGTCCTGGAATTTCGCATCCTTGCGCAAGTGGAAGGTCACGCTCGTCGCATCCGGAGAAACATCCCAGGACGAGGCGAGCTCAGGCGTCAGATTGCCCTGCGAATCGACGTTGGCGAGACCGTCGTACAGATTCACGGACGCCATGTAGTCGGTGTAGTCGGAGATTTTGGCGGGATCGATCGTCCCGAAGATCTGCACGGTGTTAACGGTGATGACGCGCTTGTCGGCGGCCAAGGCCGCGGACCCGAGCCCGATCGCGGCGACGCCGCAGATGAGGCCACGCATAAGCTTGCTCTTCATCGCGCACTCCCCATTCCCTGCGGCGAACAGCGGCGGCCGCAGGCTTCACGAGGCCTCCAGCTTCCGCCCGGCGCGCGCTTCGCTCAAGGGGTCAATAGGATAGGTTTTTGAGAAATAGGTCTAGGTTTTTTGCGCCGCCGCCTTCAGCGCGCGATCCCCAGCGCATGCGCCGCCGCAGTCGCTTCGCCGCGCCGCCGGCAGCCGAGCTTGCGATAGGCGTTGCCAAGATGGAATTTCACCGTCGCTTCGCTGAGCCGCAGCGCCTTGGCGGCGTTCTTGTTGGTCGCGCCGCTGCAAACCATCAGCAAGAGCCGGGTCTCCTGCCGGGTGAGGCCGAGCCTTGCGGCCGCAGGCGTGGGAGAAAAACCGTTGTCCTGAAGCTTGCGCAGCGCCTGCCGCGCCTGTGGCGAGGTTTCGACGAAGGCCAGTATCTGACGTTGCGCCAGAAGTTCGTTGAGGAAGACGCGCTCCTCCGACAATGGCGCGAGCGATCCGCTTTGCGTCGCGCCTTCGAGTACGGCGCGAACCCCCGTGCGGGCGCGGCTGAGATCGCGGGTCATTCTCTGCGCGAACGCCAGCCAGATCTCGACCCCGACGCGCTGGCGGGGCGTCAGCGCGAGATTGTCGCGCAGGGCGGCGAGGCGGCGTTCGAGCCCCGGCGTCTTCGGGGCGCGATAGGCGATCTGCCGCATCCAGACGAGCGTCGCGTGCAGGGTTTCGCGATCGCGAATGCGGCCGAGATCGATCGTTCCGCCCAACAGACGATCACGCGACACGCGGATCGTATCGGCGCAAAGCGCGGCTTCGGCGTCGTCCCACCGGTTGGCGGCTTGCAGCACCGCGACCGTGCGCAATTCTATCGCCTGGCGCAACGTGCGGCTTCTCACATGGCGAAGGCGCCAGCGGTCGACGAACGCGAGCGCGGCGCGCGTTGAGTAATGCTCTCCCAACGCCTGAGCGCCGTAATGAATGGCGAGCTCCAGCAGGCTCGGCCAAGTCTCGCCATGCGAGAATTCCTCGAGATCGTTGGTCAGAAAGGCCATCAGCGCGTTGGCCTGACCGCCTTCGTAAAGGACGCAGGCTTCCAACAGCGCGAGAATGCGCTGATCGCCGGGACTCTCGAAAGGCACGCGCTCCAGCTTTTCGCGCGCCGCGGCGCAATGGACGCGCGCCCGCGTCAGATCGCCCAGAAGGAGCTGGATGACGGTCTGATGGACGCATATGTAGAACGACAGCAGCATGACTCCCGCGCGCTCGTAATGAAACAAGGCGCGCCGCGCGAAATCCTGCGCTTCGGCGAAGCGATTCTCGCGGATGAAGAATTCCAGACCCGCATTGAACACGTTGCCGCGCGGCAGATGCGCGTCGGTCGAGATCTCTTCGAGGGTGGCGAGAGCGGACTCCATCAGCTCATCTGAGGGAATCGGCTCCTCATAGAGCGTCATCACAAAGTAGAAGCAACGCGTCGCTGGCGAAAAGGCGGCGCCGGGGGCGAACACGCGCGCGGGATTGTGGGAGGCCGGACCAAACCTGTCGGCGAAGATCCGGCGCGCGCGCGGCCCGTCGCCGCGCTTGAGCGCCTGAAAGGCCAGCGCCATCACAAGGGGTTCTGATCGCTGACGAAGCTCTTCGGAAAAGCCCGCGAGCGCGGCGTCGAAGGCCTGCTGTCCGAAATGGAATATAAAGCACCAGCCCCCGGCCGCGACGAAAAGGCCGAGCGCCTCATCTTCGAGGCCCGCGGTCTGCAACGCCGAGATCGCCCTGGGGACGCGGCCGCGTTCCCGATAAGCCGCCGCCAGTCGGCGCGCGGCGCCGGCATCGAGGCTGCGGCGCGCGATTTCGGCGCGCAAAGCGGCCGCGGCCTCGTCGCGATAGGCGGTTTCAGTGAAAAGGCCGCCCGCCCGGTTCGCTTCCAGGTCTTCCTCGAAGGCGACGAGCCTTTCTTCCCCCTCGCCGCGAAACGCCTCACGGAGACAATAGGAGGCCGCCGCCGCCTCGGCCTGCGGCGAAGCGAAACAGGCGGCGACGAGCGCCGGCCAGCCGCCGGTGCGGATGACCAGTTCGCGCGCCCGCGCATCCCCGACGAGGCTCGCCAGCTCGCCTTGTCCGAGCCGCAGCGCCTCCTCGCCGAGGCGCGAGACGCGGCCGTAGGCGACCGCGCGGTCGAGGCCGGGCAACCGCGTCTCCGGCCGCTTGGCGACAATGAGCCGCGCCTCGCCCGCGACGAATGCTTCCGGCAACGCCTGCGGCTTGGCGTCGGGCGGAATGTCCCAGAGGGCGATTTTGGCGGCCGCATCGATAGAGGGCGGTCTGGGCCCGCGATGCACGATGGCGCCGCAGCGTTCGGCGATCTCCTCGAGGAGCCTTGTCTTGCCCATGCCCGCAGGCGCGCTGACCAGCACGATCGGCTCGCTCAGACCAAGCGCGCGGCTGACGAGTTCGGGGCGCGGGATGGCCAGCGGAAACACGGCGCCGGGTTCGGACCTCATGCCGCCCAAGGTCGTCAACAAGATGAGCCGCGTCAATATGGGGCGGCTCCGCCCCGCGGCTCAACCCGCCCGCAGCAGGATTGCGTCGAAATAGGCTGCGAGTTCGCAATAGGCGTCGAGCGGCAGGACATGGCCGACATATTGGTCCGGCCGCACGACGACGATGCAGCCCCGATCGCGGTCGATCCCGCGCATGTCGAAGACGTCCTGACCGCTCTTGAGATCGGCGCAGAACATCTTCTCGTAGTCGATCAACCCATATTTGCCCTTTCGCGGCAGGAGCAGCGCCGGCATAGCCTCAAGCCTGAGTTCGCGGTGGCCCTGCTGGAACACCGCGCGCAGGTCGATGACCGCGTCCGCGTCGGCGCCGGCCGGCGTGTGGCGCCGGATCGGCGAATTGGAGGCGTTCGCGAGGAACTCGCAAAGAGCCCGCATGCGGGAGGACGCGGCGGCCGGATCGCCCTGGTCGGCGAAGGCGAATATCCGGAAGCGCCCGTCCGCCTCGACCGCGTGACCAAGATGCACGGGCTTGGCGTCGCCGAGCCGGATCGCCGGAGCGGAATGGAAGCGCATGCCAATGGGAAAACCCCTCGCAAGCGCCTGATGCGTGGCCTCGCCGGTAAGGATCGAGGGCCGATAGCGCGTCTCCACGCCCGCGGTGAAGCGGAGTTTGCGCATGAAATATTTCTGGAACTCCGCCGGGTCCACCCCATCGTCGTCCGCGTCGCCGACCGCCTTGGGCTTGGCGCTGAACATCGCGGCCCATTCCCGATCGAAGTCGATGAGCTCCTGCGCGATGGCGCGGCGCTCGGCGGAATAGGTTCGCAGCAGCGACGGCGCCGCGCGTCCGGTCAGCACGGAGGCGAGCTTCCAGCCGAGATTGAACGTGTCCTGCATCGAGACGTTCATTCCCTGCCCCGCCTTGGGGCTGTGCGTGTGACAGGCGTCTCCCGCGATGAAGACGCTGGGATCGTGGTCGGCCGCGCCTGCGTCGTCATAGGAATCGCAGATGCGCTGGCCGATCTCGTAGACCGACCACCAGGCGACCTCCTTCACTTCGAGCGTATAGGGGCGAAGGATGCGCTGCGCCGCGGCGATGAGATGGTCGAGCGTGATCTTGCGCGCCGCGACCCGCTCGTTGGCTTCGAGCTTCTCGAGTCTCGACATAGATGCGCACGAGATAGCCGCCTTCGCGCGGAATGACGAGCACGCTCCCCTCGTCGGCGGACAGAACAGTCGCCTTGAGGCGGATGTCCGGAAAATCAGTGACCGCCAGCACGTCCATCACGCCCCAGGCCTGATTGGCGGCCTCGCCCTTCAGCGCATAACCCAGCGCCTCGCGCATCCGGCTGCGCGCGCCGTCGCATCCGACCACGTAACGCGCCCGCACCGTCTCGGTCCCTCCGCCGCCCTCCGCGCGCTCGAAGGTCGCCGTTACGGGATGAGCCCCGCCTGCGCAGACTCGGAGATCGGCGAGGCGGCGCGAATAATAGGGCTCCATTCGGGCGGGCGAATTGCGCATGACGTCGAGATAGAAATCGTGCACGCGCGCCTGGTTCAAGATTACATGCGGGAATTCCGACAGCCCGTCCTCGACGTCCTGTATGCGTCCGTTGCGCATGATTTCGCCGCGGTTGGAATCGTCCGGCTTCCAGAACGTCACTCTCGTTGACCCAGTAGGCCTCGCGCAACGACGCGCTCGCGAAGCCGAAAGCCTGAACATTTCCATCGTGCGGCAGGCGACGCCGTCCGCTTGTCCGAGCGTGAGCCGCCCCGGCTTCTGATCGACGATCGCCGTCGGATCTCGGGGAAGCGGCAAGTTGCGCGGCAAGCGTGAGCCCGGCCGGACCGCAGCCGACGATCAGCACATCGACCGTCTCGGGAAGGGCGTCCGCGCGCGAGACGCCGTCAGCGGCCGCAAGAATGTCGGGATCGCCGGGCCGGAAGCCGTTGAGGTGGAATTGCATCGTCTCAATCCTCCCATATGCGCCTAATTATGCGCATAGTTATGCTTACACGTCAAGCCGCCTTTGCAAGCCGTTTGTAAGCGCGGCGCCCAGCGCCGGCGAGCAACGGGAAGCCTGGGCTAGCCGGCGCCCGTGGCAGCTTGCCGCGCCCGACGCGGCGCGCGGCTGAGGAGATTGTTCTCGTCGGCGATTTTCCTCAGCAACCGCAAGAATTCCGCGCGCTCCGCCTTGGAAAGCGGCGCCACCATCCGCTCCTGCGCGTTCGAAACGTGCGTCCGCACCGAGGCGAGAAGATCTCGTCCTTCGGCGGTGATCTCGATCAGCGTCGCGCGCCTGTCCTGCTCCGAAGGGCGCGCCGTCACGAAGCCGCGCTCATCGAGGTTTTTTACGACGACGGCGACCGTCGTCCGGTCGAGCGCGGCGATCCCTCCGATCCTCGCCTTGTCGAGCGGCCCGAAGGCTGCGAGCGTCGCGAGCGTCACATATTGCAGGGGCGTGAGGTCGTAAGCCTGGCACTCGTCGAGAAAGATCGCGACCGAGATCTGGTGACAACGACGCAGGAGATGACCCGGCATATCCGGGACCGCGTATTCCTGTTGCCTGCCTCTTTCGGCCTTGATCCCGGTCACGGCGCTTCATACCCTCAGGTCGTCGGGCGACCCGCTTGTGAACTGCTCTTTTGCTATCTAGCCAAATCGTTCTTCGTTTGACAGGCGAAATCCGGGGAGCCGGGGAGAGGCCCCCGCCCGTCAACTCAGCGCCTCTGTCGAGCCGGCGAGGCGGACCCGACAGCGCGAAACCCGGCGGAGGAATCAGACAGGGTTCGTGAAAATCTCGACGAACCGTCGATTGAACTCCGGAATGTCGACGTCCATGCAGACATCGGCGTTACGGTTAGGCTCCGACGTGCGGCGCCGATCGGCGATCGTCTGGCCCCGGGTTCGCGCGCCGGCGAGTTCCATGTCGACGCACATGCGCTCCATCCGGGCGAGGTTCGGGTCTTCGGCGATGGCGACCGCGAGCGGATCGTGCATGCCGCAGCCGTCGATGCCCGGATACATGCGGGCATAGGCGTCGACATAGAACTGGGCGATCTGCATCATGCTGCGCGCCGAGCGGGCCGCCCTCCGCCGCAATCGTCCTGCGCATCGCGCCCGTCAGCAGAACTTTCATCGTGACGTCCATGCCGACGAGCGTGATCGGCGCGCCCGAGCGCAAGACGATCTGCGCCGCCTCGGGATCGTTCCAGAAATTGGCGTCCGCCATGGCGAGACGCAATGCCCTGGATGCCGGGATGAAAGATCGTGCTGCCCATAACGACGATCCGCTTGACAAGCCCCGCGAGCTCCGGGGTCTTGGCGAGCGCCAGCGCGACATTGGTCACCGGCCCGACCGCCGCAATCGTCATCTCGCCGGGATTTTCGCGCGCGAGGCGCGTCATGAGGTCGGGCGCGGGTTCCGCGACCGCCTTGGCTCGAGGTTCGGGCAGCGCGACTTCGCCGAGACCGCCGACGCCGTGAACGTGATCGGCCCCTCCCGCGAACGGCTTCAGCAGCGACCGGCCCGGCCCGCGCGCCACCGGAACGTCGTCGCGGCCGGCAAGCTCGAGGATGCGCAGTGTATTGCGCGTGGCCGTGTCGACGTCGGTGTTGCCGAAGGTCGTCGTCAGCGCCTCCAGACGAATGCCGGGACGGCTTGAGCGCATAGAGGATCGCCATGGCGTCGTCGACGCCGGTGTCCACGTCGAGAATCATGCGGCAGGGTTCGGTCACGGGCGGCGTCCTCGATTTCAAAGGTCCGGTCAGGGGGCGTTGACGCGCTTGCGGCCATGACTGATCGCCAGCGCCACGAGAGTTGCGACATAGGGGGCGATGTCGGTGAGTTGGTTGGGCAGCCCCTGCCCCTGCAGGCGCAAGCCCACCGCATCCGCGAATCCGAACAGGGCGCAGGCCGCGGCCGAATAGAGGGGATGGCTGCGGCCCAGCATCACCGCGACCACGGCGATCCAGCCACGCCCGGCGGTCATGTCCTCGGCGAAAACGGTGACGGCCCCGAGCGAGAGCTGCGCGCCGGCCAGGCCGCAGAGCGCGCCCGAAACCAGGACGGTCGCGATGCGATAGCGGTTCACGTCGACGCCGAGCGTCTCGGCGGCGTCGGGCTGCTTCGCCGACGCCGCGCAGACGAAGTCCAACCGGCGTCTTGAACAGCACGACGGCCGTGACGACGACCAGCGCCCAGGCGCCCCAGGTGATCGCCGTCTGCCGCGAAAATCCCCAGCCAATCACGGGAACGGCCTGCAGGGCGGCCACGCGAATGCGCGTTAGCCCCTGGATGGAAGGATCGGAAAAGGTGCCGCTGACGTTGAACCAGGCGCGCAGCAGATAGGCGGTCAGGCCCGACGCCAGCAGGTTCATGCCGATGCCGATGACGACGGCGTCGCCGCGAAACAAGGTGGCGCCCAGAGCCAGGATGAGGGAGAAGGCGACCGCGGCCGCGATTGCGGCCGCCACGCCCGCCGCGGCGCTGTGCGCGACATAGCTGCCGCAGATCGCCGCGAAAGCGCCGATCAGCATCTGCCCTTCCAGCGCCAGATTGAAGACGCCGACCCGCCCGCAGATGACGCCCGCCAGCGCGGCGAGCAGGATCGGCGTGATCGCCTGCACAGCCGACTGCATGAGGAACGGAGTGAGAAACGCGCTCACGCCGATCTCCTGCCGAGCCCATTGCGGATGGCGAGGAACAGGATGATGATCGCTTGCAGAACCAGCGTCAGCACCCGCGGCACGGAGGTTTCGCGCTGCATGGCGAAACCGCCGGTCTGGAGGGCGGCGAAAAACAGCCCCGCGAGAATGGCGCCGACCGGCTCGCCCCCCGCGAGCAGCGCGGCCATGAGGCCCGACCACGTATAGGCCGGCGTCAGCGCGGCGCCGTCGATGAAACGGAACTGCTCGCCGAGCACGACGATTGCGCCGACGAGGCCGGCGACGGCCCCGCTGGCGAACATGGTCGCCAGCGCCTGACGGTCGAGCGCGACGCCGCCGTAGCCCGCGAAGCGCGGGTTCAGCCCGCGCATCCTCAGCTCGTAGCCCATGACGCTGCGCCGGTCGACGAAAACGAACAGCAGCGCGATCAGGACTACGATGACGAGCCCCGCATTCGCGGGCGCGACCAGCGCCGGCAGTCGCGCGCTTTCCGGCACGAGGCCGGTCTGCGGCAGGCCGGTGGTCGTATCGCGAAAGGGAAAGCGCGCGAGATAGGACGCGACGCCTACCGCCGGATAGCTCAGCAAGAGGCTCGAGATCAGCATCGGAATGCGAAAGCGGATTTCGCCGAGCGCCGCCAGCGCGGCATAGAGCCCGCCCGCCAGGGCGGCGCCGATCAACGCGAAAGCCGCCGAGAGCGGGCCGGGCAGCGGCAGCCACAGCGGCGTCATCGCGCCGACGAGCGCGCCCAGAACCATCTGTCCGTCGCCGCCGAGATTGATCATGCCGCCGCGCAGCGGAATGGCTGCGGCGAGCGTCATGCCGACGAGAGGCGTCGCCCAGTTCAGCGTGTTGGCGAGATTGTCCGGCCACAGCGCGCCGACGACAATCTGCACATAGGCTTGAAGCGGATTGGCGCCGGAAGCGAGCGCCAGGGCGCCGCCGAGGACGACGGCGAAGGCGATTGCGGTGAGCGCCGGAGGCGGTCGCATCCGCGCGAGGGTCTCGCGTCCAGGCCGTCACGCGCTCGCGGTCCTTCCCGCCATCAGCAGGCCGAGCCGCTCCTCGCTCGCCTCGGCGCGTGGAACGTCGGCGAGAATGCGTCCCTCGTACATCACCAGAATGCGGTCGCTGAGCGCCAGGATTTCGCTGAGTTCGGCCGACACCAGCAGCACCGCCCGTCCCCGGTCGCGCTCGGCGACCAGTTGTTTGTGAATGAACTCCGTCGCCCCGATGTCGACCCCTCTCGTCGGCTGCTCGGCGATCAGCGCCGGCGCCTCGTGCGCGAGTTCCCGCGCCACCACCATCTTCTGCAAGTTGCCGCCCGAGAGCGAACCCGCGCGCGCCCGCTCGCTCGCGATCTTTACGCCGAATCTTGCGATCAGTTCGCGCGCGCGCGCCGCCATCGCGCCGAGATTCAGAAGACCGCCGCGCGAGAGCGGCGGCGCGCGTTGAAAGCCCATCGTGAGATTGTCGACCGCGTCGCCGGCGAGCGCCGAGCCGACGAGGGCGCGATCCTCGGGGACATAGGCGAGGCCGGCGCGACGATGCGCCTCGACGCTCGCGGCGGTCACGGGCGCGCCTGCGATGCGCACCTTCGCCGTCGTCTGGCCTGCGCAGACCCGCCAGCGCCTCGACGAGTTCGTTCTGGCCGTTGCCGGCCACGCCCGCCACGCCGACGATCTCGCCGGCCCGCACCTGAAACGCCACCCCGTCGACGAGGGGCTTCTCGCCCGAGGAGGCGATCGTCAGTCCCTCGACCTCGATGAGCGGCCTGCCTGGCGGGGCGGCGGCGCGCGCGATTTCCTGGTCGACGTTGCGGCCCGTCATGGCGCGCACGATCTCCGAGGGCGAAGTTTCGCGGGTCGTAAGGCGGGCCGCCACGCGCCCATCGCGCAGCACCGTCACGCGGTCGGTGATCGCCATCACTTCGTTGAGCTTGTGCGTGACAAAGAGGATGGTGCGTCCCTCTTCGGCGAGCCTGCGCATGACGGCGAACAATCCGTCGCGCTCGCGCGGCGTCAAAACCGCCGTCGGCTCGTCGAGAATCAGAATGCGCGCGCGCCGATAGAGCGCCTTGAGGATTTCGATGCGCTGCCGCGCTCCGACCGACAACTTGCCGACGACCGCGTCAGGGTCCACTTGCAGACCATGTCTTTGCGCGAGTTCGTTGACCTCGGCGCGCGCGGCTCGGGCGTCCACAAAGGCTCCGCGCCGGGGCTCGGCGCCGAAGACGATGTTCTCCCAGGCCGTCAGCGAGGGAAACAACCTGAAGGCCTGGTGGACCATGCCTAAGCCATGCGCGATGGCGTCGAGCGGCGAATGAAGCCGAACCTCCCGCCCCCGCAGCAAAATGCGCCCCTCGTCGGGGCGCTGCAGGCCGTAGAGCATGTTCATCAGGGTCGTCTTTCCGGCCCCGTTCTCGCCCATCACCGCATGAATCTCGCCGCTCGCGACGGCCAGATCCACGCGGTCGTTGGCGAGCACGCCGCCGTAGCGCTTGACGAGCCCGATGGTCTCGAGTTCGGGGTCGGACAAACAGGCCCGCCTATTTCGCCTGCATCGGATCGGCGACTTTCACCGCGCCCTTGACGATCTGATCGCGCAGCATCTTCACCTTGGCGATCGCGTCCGGGTAGTTGGCGATGAGGCACTTCGAGTCCTTCACGTCGTCGCCGAGCCCGGTCAACGTCATGCCGCCTTCGCTGAGGCCGAGCGCGACCACCGGGCTCCCGCCGCCGGCCATGATCTTCTTGACCCCCAGCTCAACGGCCACGTCCGTCTTCTTCTCGACATTGTCCATCACGACGCCGGGCGCCTGGGGACATTGATTGACGTCGACGCCGAAGGCGGCCGCGCCCGGCGAATCCTGAAACGCCTTGAAGATGCCGCCGTTGGAGCCTGCGCCCGCCGCAAGAATGCGGTCCGCGCCGTCAGCCAGCATCGCCCCCGCCCGCTCCTGCCCGCGCGCCGGATCGGAGAAAGCATTGTTGCCGCCGACCCAGAGCGTCGGCGAAACCTTTACGTCGGGGTTGACATGCTTCGCCCCGGCGATGAAGGCGTCGGTGTAGCGGTGCAGGAAGGGAATATCGAGCGCGCCGATCGCCCCGACCTTGCCGGTCTTGCTCGTCAGCGCCGCCTCGGCGCCGGCGAGGTAGTTCGCCTCGTATTCGCGGAACACCGAGCAGTGTATGTTCGGCTTCAGCTTGTTGAAGGGGCAGCTGTCGATCTGGAGAAACTTGACGGAAGGATAGGCCGTCGCGATGTCGGGCAGCATGTCGTTGAATTCGAAGCCGATCGCCACGACGACCTTGGCCCCCGCCTTCGCTGCGGCTTCGAGGTTCTGCTTTTGGGTCGTCGGATCGCTGCTTTCATAGGTCTTGGCCTCGCCGCCCAGTTCCTTCGCCACGCGCTCCGTGCCGAGCTTGCCGAGCTTGAGGAAATCGTTGACGCCAATGGGATTGGGCGAGACGTAGACGAACAAGGGCTTGGCCTCGCCGGCGAAACTCGGCGAGCCGAGCGCGGCCAGCATCGAGGCGGCGGCGAGCGTTGTTGCGATCTTCATGCGATGTATCCTCTTGGTTGAGCGGCCGCCCCTCGTCAGGGGAGGAAACGCGGGATTCAATATGGCGTGTCGCCTCCGTCGGCGTTGACCGCCTGACCGCGAATGAGGAAGGCGTCGTCGCTCAACAGGAGCGAGATCGTGCGGGCGACTTCCTCGGGTTCGATGCGTCGTTGCAGCTGCGAGCTGATGAGCTGGTCGAACACTTCGTCGGGCGACTGATCGACAAGACGGCCGTAGGCGACGGCGACCTCGCGCAACATATCGGTCGAGACGCCGCCGGGACAGATGCAATTGACGTTGATGTCGTGCGGCGCGAGGCTTGCCGAAAGCGTGCGGGTCATGTTGATGACCGCCGCCTTGCTGGCGCTGTAGGCGAGAGAGTCGATGTGCCCCTTCTTGCCCGCCTCGGAGGCGACGTTGACGATGGCGCCCTTTACCCCCTTGGCGATCATGGATTTGGCGACGAGGCGCGCGGTCTCGTAAGCGCCGAAAACGTTGACCCGGAAGATCCGCTCCCAGTCCGCCCAGGCGGCCTCGAGAGGATCGGCGTGCACGACGATCGCGCCGCAATTCACGAGCCCGTCGATGCGGCCGAAACTTGCTTCGACGGATCGAACGGCGGCGGCGATCGCGTGAGGTTCGGCCAGGTCGAGAACGAAAGCCGCGGCCCCGGGAATATCGGCGGCGGCTTCGCGCAGGGCCCCCTCGCGGACGTCGGCAAGGGCCACGCGCGCGCCGCGCGCGGCCAAAAGCCGGGCCGTCGCCCCTCCGATGCCCCCTCCGGCTCCGGTGACCAAAATCGACTTCCCCGCATGCGCCGGAAAGTCCGCCACGCCACGCCGCGAAAGCGGCGCATGCGAAGCGCGCGTCGAGAACTGCCCCATTCTTTCTTCATTTCGCGCGAGAAGATGTCGGAAGATACGTAGGCGCCTTCGAAGCTGTCAATCCAGTGTCCGGATTCGACGATTTTAACCCGGCGTCATCCATCCGCTCGGGCGCGGCGGAAGACGGAAGTGCCGTTCCGATCGCCTGCGGCCCGCCGACCCCTCCGCGGCCGCGAGCGCCGCCGGTCCGAGAGACCTCCCGGAGGCGGTGGGTCACGAGCGGGCGTTCACGCCCGCGGCCAAGCGATCGCGCAGCTCGCGACGCATCACCTTGCCATAGGCGTTCTTCGGCAACTCCTCGAAGAACTCGATGCGTTTGGGTTTCTTGAAGCTGGCGAGTTGGTCGCGACAGAAGGCGATAAGCGCCTCGGCGTCGACGCCGGCGTGATCGGGACGCAGCACGACGGCCGCCGCGACGCTCTCGCCCCACTCGCGGTCGGGAACCCCGAAGACGATCGCCTCCTTGACCGCGGGATGGCGGGTGAGCGCGTCCTCGACCTCGCGCGGATAGATGTTGGAGCCGCCGCTGATGATCACGTCGTGGCGGCGGTCGAGGAGGCGAAGGCGGCCGTGCGCGTCGATCTGGCCGATATCGCCCGTCCGCAGCCAGCCCCGCGTGAAAGCAGCGCCGTTGGCGGCTTCGTTGCGCCAATAGCCGCGCATCACGACGTCGCCCCGGACGCTGATCTCGCCGACGCCGCCCTGGGGAACCTCGCCGCCTTCGGCGTCGAGAATGCGGATCTCGACGCCCGTGCGCGCGAAGCCCGCCGATTGCAGCGTCTCCTCGTCCGCGCCCTCATGGGCCCAGGCTGGCAGGTAGGATATGGTCATCGGCGCTTCGCCCTGGCCGTAAAGCTGGGTCAGCACCGGGCCGAACCGCGCAATGGCGGCGCGCAAATGTTCGATGTGAATCGGCGCGCCGCCATAGACTATGGCGCGCAATGCAGGCGTGCGCAGCGCGGGGTCCGCGTCGAGCAGGCGCACGATCATCGTCGGCGCGAGGAAGGGGAAGACGGTGATCCCCTCTTCGGCGACGAGACGCAGGATCCGGTCCGGATCGAAGCCGCCGCCGGCGTCGATGACATTTTCGACGCCGCGCGACAGGGCGGGAATCAGATACATGCCGCTGCCGTGTGACAGCGGCGCCGCATGCAGCAGCCGGTCGTCCGGCCGGAAGGCGCAGATGTCGGCGAGGCAATTGACGGCCATGGCGATCAGGTTGCGATGGCTCAGCACGGCGCCTTTGGGACGCCCGGTGGTGCCCGAGGTGTAGAACAGCCAGGCGGCGTCGTCGGGCTCGCAATCGGCCGGCGGGCCGGCGTCGCAGGCCGCGCGCAGCACGTCGCGCCCGCCCGCATCGAGGAGCGTCGCCTCCTCGACGACAACCTCCGCAAGGCCAGCGCCGGCGTAGGCCGCGCGGAATTCGCCGGATCTTGTCAGCATCGACAACAACCGCGCGGGCCTCGGCGTTCTCGACGACATAGGCCGCCTCGCGTGGATGCAGCTTGGCGTTAATGGGCACGGCGACATAGCCGCCGCGAAACGCCCCGAGCAAAGCGGCGGGGTAAGCAAAGCCGTTTCTCATATATAACGCCACGCGGTCGCCGCGCCGCAGCCCGATGGAGGCCAGATGCGCGGCGAAGGCGGCGGCGGCCGCAGCCAGCTCCCCATAGGTCTGCCGCGTCTCGCCATACCGAACCGCCGGCTTCTCGCGCCAGGCGAGCGCCGCGTTTTCGAACAGCGAGAACACGTTCATGCCTGGCCTCTCCCGATGGACGCCGCTCCGTTTCAGGCGGCCACGACCCGGTTGCGCAGAACGCCGATGCGCTCCACCTCAAGCTCTATCAGATCGCCGGGCTTGATGAAGCGCAGATGCTCCAGCCCGCAACCGTTGCCGACCGTGCCGGAGCCCAGAAATTCGCCGGGATAGAGCGTCTCCGAGCGCGAAATGTGGGAGATCAGATCCTCGAATTTCCAGAACATCGAGCTCGAACTGCCCCGCCCCCACTCCTCGCCGTTCACGCGCGCGATCATCGTGAGATCATAGGGATCGGGGATCTCGTCGGCGGTCACGAGGCAGGGCCCCATCGGATTGGCCGTATCGAAATCCTTGCCCTTGGCGGGCCCGAGCCGTCCCTCCATTTCGACGCCTTGCACATCGCGCGCCGACATGTCGTTGAAGATCGTATAGCCGAAGACATGCTTCAGCGCGCCGTCCCTCGGCGCGTCCTTCACCTTGTCCTTCAGATACACGCCGAACTCCAGTTCGAAATCGAGAAACTTCGAATAGGCCGGCCATACGACTTCGTCGTCTGTTCCGATCACGGCGAAGCGATTCGCCTTGTAGTAGATCGGCTGCTTGTAGAAGATCGGCGGGGCGGCCGGGACGCCGCTGCGCTCAATCTCCGCGATCGCCTTCTCGGGATCCGCGCTTTGCATCGCCTGGAGCTTGCGCGAAGCGGCGAAAGCCTGCTGCAAATGCAGTTCGAAGCACAGGCAGTCGCGCATCTGCGGCGGCGGCTGGATCGGCGCGCGCAGGCGCACGTCGGCGCGCGCGACGATGGCGCTCGCCGGCGCCGATTTGATCGCTTGGTAGGCCCGGTCCAGCGCGACGTCGCCGCCTTCAATTATGGCGAGCACGCTGGCCGGACCCGGCTTCCTTGAACGCGGCGGCGTGGGCTTCAGCGAGATCGACGATGCGGGCGTCGCCGTCAATCAGCGCGCCCGCGCGCTGCGGACCGTCTCCTTTTTGGAACGTCACCAGTCGCATGGCTCTTTCCTCCCTTGATTTGTTTGACGGGTTTCTTCGTCCCCCTCGGCGACTTGCCCGGCGCCGGCGCGCCATGGCGCAAGCCCGCCGTCAGAAAAGCGACCATATGACGGACCGCGCTCTCCTCGTCGTCGGGCCGACACAGACCGGCGCTAAGCCTTTCGATGCGGCCCGCATCGCCCATGACATAGACCATGGCGCCGAGCATGAACTGGTAGGCCCACCAGACTTCCTGCTCGCTGCGGCCGGGCAGCGCAGAGGCCAAGGCTTCGACGAGGGCGCGCGCGACCGGATCGAACATCTCCCGGATGAAGCCTCTTTGTTCGGAATTAGGGTCCATCGTCTCATGCGCGAGCAGGCGGCCGAAGCTCGGGTCGCGGTCGTGCGCGCGCAGATGCAGCATCGGAAACACCAGCGCCTTGACGACGAGCTCCAGGCGCCGGTCGAGATCGGTTTCGCTCATCGCGATGGCGAGTCCGGTGACGCGCTGCTCGACCACGGTCGGCACGCGCCGATCGAACACCGCGCGATAGAGACCTTCCTTTGAGCCGAAATGATAGCTGACCAGCGCCAGCGGAACATCGGCCGCCTCGGCGACCTGCCGCATCGAGGCGCCATCGAAGCCGAGCGCGCCGAAGATGCGCTCGGCCTCCCGAACGATGCGCTCGCGCGATCCCGGGCCGGCGGCGGGATCCGTCACGGCGCGGACGGTCTTTGCAAGCTTCGGCGCCATTGTCGCTCGCGATCCCCTTATCATTAGGCCGCATGATAGGAGATCTTGAACGTTCGATCAAGAGAGTTGAAAGCTCGATCAATATCGCGTAAACTTCATTCAACGGGCGCGCCCCGCGCGAGAGGAGGCCGCGCCCGATCCCGGGAGGAGCAGCGCATGTCGAAATGGCGTTTCACCAAGGGCCTGAAGGACATCGGCAACGGGATCTGGGCCTATATCCAGCCGGACGGGTCTTGGGGCTGGAGCAACGCCGGGCTCGTCGTCGACGGCGACCAGACCCTGCTTGTCGATACGCTGTTCGATCTCAAGCTGACCGCCGAGATGCTCGAGGAAATGCGCCGCTCCGTTCCCGCGGCCGCACATATCAACACGCTCTTCAACACCCATCACAACGGCGACCACACCTTCGGCAATCAGCTCGTGGAAGGCGCCGAGATCGTCGCCACTCAGGCGACCTTCGACGAGATGGACCCTACCCATCCCCAGCTCTATCATTCGATGATGGTCAATGCTCATCAGCTCGGTCGCGGCGCGGAATTCATCGCCGAGCTGTTCAAGCCGTTCGACTTCACGGGCGTCCAGCTGCGCAAGCCTGACCGCACGTTCAGCGGCGAACTGGAGCTCAAAGTCGGCGACAAGGCCGTGCGTCTGATCGAACTGGGACCGGCGCACACCAAGGGCGACACCGTCGCGCTCGTGCCTGAGGATCGGGTCCTGTTCACCGGCGACCTGCTGTTCCACCAGGGCACGCCGATCGCCTGGGCCGGGCCGGTGTCGAATTGGGTGCGCGCCTGCGACAAGATCCTGGCGATGGACGTCGACGTCATCGTGCCCGGCCACGGCCCCATCGCCGACAAACAGGCGGTGCGGGACATGAAGGGCTATCTGGAGTTCGTTCAGGACGAGACCCGCAAGCGGTTCGACAAGGGCATGAGCGCGCGCGACGCAGCTTTCGACATTCCGCTCGGCCGCTATGCGGACTGGGGCGACGCGGAGCGTGTCGTCGTCACCGTCAGGAACCTCTACGAGGAGTTCAGCGGCGAGCACGCCGAGCCTGATATTCTCGCGCTGTTCGAAACAATGTCTCAGTTCCGCGACAAGTTGCGCGCCGCCGGGCGCGGCCATCACCACCATCATCACGACCACGGCCACTAGCCGCGGACTTGCCAGGAAAAGCCGCCGAAGCGGCGCATCGGGGAGGGAAGGGAATGAACGACAAGACAGGCTTGTTTGCGCGAATCGCGAGGCGCGCGGCGGCGCTGCTGGCCGCCGCCACGCTGACGGCGGCCCCGGCTCTGGCCGCCGATCCCATCAAGATCGGGTTCAGCATGGCGCAATCCGGGCCGCTCGCCGGCAGTGGCAAATCGGCGCTGCTCGCCATGAAGATCTGGGCGGAAGACGAGAACGCGAAGGGCGGTCTGCTCGGGCGGCAGGTGCAACTCGTCTACTACGACGATCAGAGCAATCCCGCCAACGTGCCGCCCATTTACACGAAGCTCATAGACGTCGACAAGGTTGATCTCATCGTCAGCGGCTACGCCACGCCCATCATCGCGGCGGCGCTGCCGATCGCGATGCAGCACGACATGGTGCTGATGGGCCTGTTCGGCCTCGCCAATAACGCCAAGCTCAAATACGACAAATATTTCGGCGTGGCGCCTGTCGGCGAGGACCCCGCCAACGCTGCGATGAAACCCTTCTTCGATGTCGTCGACACGCTCAATCCGAAACCGGCGACGGTGGCGGTCATCACGCCGGACATCCAGTTCGGCCGCTCCGTCCTCGAAGGCGTGCGCAACGCGGCGAAGGCGCGCGGACTCAAGGTCGTCTACGATCGCACCTTCCCTCCAAGCATGACCGACTTCTCGACCGTCGTGCGCGAGGTTCAGGCGGCCCACCCCGATCTGGTCGTGGTGGGCACCCAACCCGGTCAGTCGATCAACGTGGCGCGCGCCATCGCCGAGGTCGGCCTCGATGCGCGAATGATCGGCGGCGGCATGACCGGACTGCAGACGACCGATTCCGAGACGATTCTGGGCCCGCAGATCAACGGCCTCGTCAACTTCGCCTATTGGCTTCCTGCGCCTAAACTGCAGTTTCCCGGGTCGATGGAGTTCCTGAAGAAATATCAGGAGCGGGCGAAGGCGGCCGGCGTCGACCCCATCGGCTATTACGTCGCGCCCTGGGCCTATGCGGATCTACAGATGCTGTCCGCCGCGGTCGAGGGAACCAAGAGCCTCGAGGGCGACAAGCTCGCCGCTTATCTGCACAAGAACACGCTCCACACGATCATCGGCGATGTCGAATACGGCCCAGGCGGGGAATGGGCGAAGCCGCGCCAATTCCTGATCCAGTTCCAGAACGTCAAGAGCAAGGATCCCAGCCAATTCATTGGCGCCGAGCATCTCGTCGTCGTCGGGCCGGCGGAGCTGAAGTCGGGCGACCTCGTCACGCCGTTCTCGAAGGCGCGCCCCTGACGCCGCCCGCCGCGGCGGGACCCGCCGCGGCCATCCTCTCGGGATGAAGCCGCCTTGCTCTCCTTCGATCTCCTATCCAACGCGATCGTCGCCGGGCTTCTGCTCGGCGGCTTCTACGCCGGCGTGGCGGCCGGCGCGACGATCTCCTTTGGCCTGCTCGACATCGCCAACATCGCCCATCCCGCTTTCGTCGTCTTCGGGGCCTACGGCGCCTTCGTGCTGAACGAACGCTTCCAACTCGACCCGCTGGCCGCCGCCATCGTCATCATTCCCGCCTTCTATCTCGCGGGCCTCGTCGTTTATCAGATCTATCACTGGTCCTTCGAGCGGCGCGGCGACGATCCCATGCGAGGCCTCGCCTTTTTCTTCGGCCTCATGTTCGTCGGCGAGGTCTTGCTGATCCTCGCCTTCGGCGTCGATTACCGCTATTCCTCCGCCGCCTATACATCCACCACCATCAAGCTGGGTCCGATAGCGCTGCCGCTGCGGCAATTGATCCCCTTCGCAGGCGCACTGGCGATTTTGGCGGCGGCCCAGATTTTCCTGCGCCGAACCTTCCTCGGGCGCGCGATTCTCGGCGTCGCGCAGGACCCGACCGCGCTGCGCCTGATGGGCGCCAATCCGGTGCGCCTCAAGCGTATCGCCTTCGGCGTCTCGCTGGCGTTGGCGGGGGCGGCGGGAGCGCTGTTGCTGGTGCTCGAACCCGTCGAGCCCTCCATCGGACGCGACTTCATCGGTCGCGTGTTCGCCATCGCCGTGCTTGGCGGCATGGGCAGTCTGCCCGGAACCTGGGTCGCCGCGGTGCTGTTGGGCGTGATCGAAAACCTGACCTCGATTGTCATCGGGGCCTCCTGGGCTCCCGCCGTCGCATTCGGATTCCTGCTGCTGACGCTCGCCTTCCGTCCCTCAGGTCTGTTCGGGCGCTAGACGATGGCTTCCCTCCGCTTCTTCGCGATTATCGTCGTCGTCGCCGCGTGCCTCTTCGCCGCGATGAAGGCCGTGGGCAACGATTATGTCTTCTACGCCGGCTATACTGTGCTCGAATATGTCGTGCTGGCCTGCGCCTGGAATATTCTCGGCGGCTATGTCGGCTACGTCAATTTCGGCGTGGCGGCGTTTCTGGCCATCGGCGCCTATACCGGCGTCGCGCTTGGCAAGCTGGCGCCGCTGCCGCTGCCGGCAATGATGCTGGCGGGAGGCGTCGTCGCGGGGCTGGTCGGGTTCGCCGCCGGCTATCTGACTTTGCGCCTGCGCGGCATCTTCTTCGCGATCGCGACGCTCGCGCTCGCCGTCGTGCTGCAGACGCTCATCACCAACTGGGAGTTCGTCGGCGGTTCGGCCGGCGTTTACGCCATCCGGCCAAAACACATCCCGGTCTTCGGCAGTTACATCGAATATATGGTGTTTCTCATGCTGGCGCTGGCGGTGATTGTCGTCACGGTCAGCCGCGCCATCGAGACGTCCGACATCGGTCTCGGTTTCGTCGCGATCCGCGACGACGAGGTCGCGGCGGAGGCGACCGGCGTGCCGACGCTGCGGCTCAAATTGATGGCGACGACCCTCAGCGGCGCCTTCATGGGCATGGCGGGCGCGCCCCTGCCCTACTACATCACGTTTCTGGAGCCCTCCTCGGCTTTCAACCTTTCCTACGCCGTCAACTCGATCGCGATGCCGCTTATCGGCGGCACGACGGCCTGGTTCGGTCCGGTTCTCGGCGCGCTGCTTCTGGGAACGGCCCAGCAGGTCGTGACGGTGACGATCTCCTCCGAGGTGAATCTTCTGATCGTCGGTCTGCTGCTGATCGCGTTCGTCGTTCTTGCGCCGCAGGGCCTCATCGGGCTCCTCGGCCTTTCCGGCAAGCGGAGGGCGGCGTGAACCGGCTTTTCGAGGCGAGAAGCGTCACGAAGCGCTTCGGCGGCTTCGTCGCGCTCGACGGCGTCAGCATTTCCGTGTCGGCGGGCGAACGGGTCGGCCTCATCGGACCGAACGGCTCGGGAAAGAGCACGTTCGTCGGCTGCGCCAGCGGATCGCTGCGCAACGACGCCGGCGAGGTCTGGTTCAGGGACCGCCGGGTCGACCGCCTCTCGCCGCACCAGCGCGTGCGCGTCGGGCTCGTGCGCAGTTTCCAGCTGCCGCGGCCGTTTCGTGGCCTGACCGTCGCCGAAAACCTGCGCGTGCCGCTTTTCTTTGCAGGCGCCGAAAAGCGGGACGAGGCCGCCATCGACGAAGCGCTGGATTTCGTCGGTCTCGCCGCGCGGCGCCATGCGATGCCGCAGGATCTGACCCAGGTCGATCTGCGCAAGCTCGACCTGGCGCGCGCGACCGTCGCGCGGCCTCAGCTTCTCTTCGTCGACGAAGCGATGGCCGGCCTTTCTCATTCCGAGGTCGACGACGTCCTCGCCTTGCTGCTGCGGCTCAACGCGCGCGGCGTCGCCATCGTGATGATCGAGCATATCATGCGCGCCGTCACGCAGTTCTCGCAGCGGTTGGTCGTTCTGGTTGCGGGGCGCAAGGTCGCCGACGGAAAGCCGGACGAGGTTCTCGCGAACGAAGACGTCCAGAGGGCTTATCTTGGGGAATAGCCTCTCGATTTCCGGTCTCTCCGCGCAATACGGCCAGGTCCGCGCGCTGCACGGCGTCTCGCTGACGGTCGAACCGGGCGAGACGGTGGCGCTGCTGGGCGCCAATGGCAATGGCAAGAGCTCCCTCATGAAATGCGTGATGGGCCTGTTGCGCCCGTCCGAGGGCCAAATCGTCGCGAGAATCGACGGCGAGACCATCAATCTCGTGGGAATGGCGACCGAGGAGATCGTCGCGCGGGGAATCATTCTCGTACCCGAGGGCCGGCATCTCCTGCCGAAGCTGACAGTCGAGGAGAACCTCTATCTCGGCGCGCTGCGCTCTCAGGCCCGGCCGCATATCCGCCGTAACCTGGAAGCGAGCTACGCCATGTTTCCGCGCCTCCTGGAGCGGCGGCGCCAGCCCGCCGGCAGCATGAGCGGAGGCGAGCAGCAGATGCTGGCCCTCGCGCGCGCCCTTATGGCGGAGCCGAAGATCCTCCTGATCGACGAGCCCTCGGTCGGTCTCGCGCCCATCATCGTCAAAGCCGTGATCGACGCCATCGCATCGCTCAAAACCCAGCTTGGACTTACCGTGCTGATGGCGGAGCAGAACTTCCAGCAGGCCGTCCGGGTCGCCGATCGCGGATATGTGATCGTGCATGGCGCGATCGCCTTCGCAGGCAATTCCGCCGCGGAGCTTAGCGGAAACGATCTCATCAGGAAGCTTTATCTCGGACAATAGGCTTCGCTGTTTTGCCGGGCCGAAGCGGACCGCTTGATCTGCCTGCCATTCCCTCAGTGCTGACAACCAGTGGCGACGAGCGGCAGGGGGGCGTGCGACTATCGCCGAACTTGACGGCGAGGCCGCCGATGACCCCGCTCAGCAAGGCGACCGCGAAGGCCGTCAGCGCCGGGTTGACGCGGCGGCGGGCAAGCTCTAGCCGCGCCCAGACGCCGGCGGCGCCGGCCAAGCCCGCCGCGAGACAAGCCAGCAGATCGCCTCCAAACAGACGACTGCAGGCTCGCCGCCGTCGACGCCAAGCGCCCCGGCGACGAACCATTCCGCATAGGCCGAGGACCGATGCTCAATCGCAAGCGCGTCCAGCGAACTGGAGATCTGCGGGTCACGTTCCGTCATGCTCCCCCGTCGTCATTCCCCTATTGATTTGCGAGACTCAGCTTTCGCCGGCGACATAAGGGCGCACCATTTTCGAGGGATCGACGATACGGTCGAACTCGGCCTCGGTCACATAGGCCAGATCGAGCGCCGCCTGCTTCAGGGTCAGATTTTTGTCCATGGCGTGATGGGCGATGCGCGACGCCTTGTCGTATCCGATCACGGGCGCGAGTGCGGTGACGAGCATCAGCGAACGCTCCACATGGGTCTTGATCTGCGCGAGGTTCGGCTTGGTTCCCTCGACCAGGAACTTGCAGAAATTGGCGCAGCCGTCGGTCATGATCGTGATGGAATGCGTGATGTTGGCGATCATCAGCGGCTTATATACGTTCATCTCGAGATAGCCGCCGGCGCCGCCAAATCCGACCGCGACGTCGTTGCCCATCACCTGCACCGCGATCATCGTCAGCGCCTCGGCCTGCGTGGGATTGACCTTGCCCGGCATGATCGAGGAGCCGGGCTCGTTCTCGGGGATCAACAGCTCCGCGAAGCCGGCTCGCGGGCCGCAGGACATCAATCTTATGTCGTTGGCGATCTTGTAGAGAGAGACGGCCAGCGTGCGCATCGCCCCCGACAGATGCACGAGCGCATCATGCGAGCCCTGCACGGTGAACTTGTTGGGCGCGCTGACGAAGGGCAGGCCGGTGAGCTTGGCGATTTCTTTGGCCGCGGCTTCGGCGAAATCGGGCGCGGCGTTGATGCCCGTGCCGACGGCGGTGCCCCCGAGCGCAAGGCGATAGACGCCTTTCAGCGCATCCTCCAGGCGGTCGAGATCGTCGCTCAGCGCGCCGGCGTAGCCTGACCATTCCTGTCCGAGGGTGATCGGCGTCGCGTCCTGCATGTGGGTGCGCCCGATCTTCACAATATCTTTCCACTCCTCGGCCTTGGCGGAGATGGCGTCGCGCAGCCGACGGACGCTCGGAATAAGACGTTGGGACACCCCGAGCGCGGAGGCGATGTACATGGCCGAAGGAAAGGTGTCGTTCGAGGACTGCGACATGTTGACGTGGTCGTTCGGATGGACCGGCGTCTTGCTGCCGAGCGGCGTGCCGGCGAGCTGACAGCAGCGGTTCGAGACGACCTCGTTCACGTTCATGTTGAACTGCGTTCCGCTGCCGGACATCCACACATGGAGGGGGAACATGTCGTGATGTTCGCCTTTAAGGATTTCGTCGGCCACCTGAACGATCAAACGATGCTGGATGTCTTTCAATCGCCCGCCGGCATGGTTGGCGTTGGCCGCCGCTTTTTTTAGAATGGCGTAAGCCGTAATCATTTCGCGCGGAATCAGATCCTTGCCGATACTGAAATGCTCAAGCGATCTCTGTGTCTGCGCGCCCCAGAGCTTGTCTGCGGGCACCAAGACTTCTCCGAGGCTGTCCGCCTCCTTACGAAGATCAGCCATGCCGCGCTCCTCTCCATTCGTGCGCCCCACTATAAGGCGACGCAACAAATTATTGGAAGAGCGCGGAGGGGTCGGTCTTGCTCTGGCGACCTGCCGCACTCGCTTCCCGGCGCCGCTTGATCGTCGAGGGCGGCATGAGGGCGCTATGAGCCGGGATCGTCCGGATCCATCCAGCGCCGATGCTCGCCGAATCGTTCGCCGAGCAGATCGATGAACCGCCGCACCTTGGTCGAGAGATGATGACGGTGCGGGTAAATCGCGTTGATCGCAAATCCGACCGGCCGATAATCGGCAAGCAGGCGAAGCACGCGACCGGCCGCAAGATCCTCGGCGATCAGAAAGGCGGGCGCCAGGAATACGCCGTGTCCCGCGAGCATCAGCGAGCGCAGCATCTCGGCTGAATTGGTCACGACGTTGCCCGACACTTTGACGCCGACCGTCTCCCCGTCCGGTCCGGCGAATCGCCATTCGTCGCCCGTGGGATAATAGGCGTAGCGAAGGCAATTGTAGTGGGCGAGATCGCTTGGACGCCGCGGCGCGTCGCGCTGATCGAGATAGGATGGCGCGCAGCACAGCACGTGCCGCCAAGGCGTCAGGCGCCGCACGATCGCGCTCGACTCGGGCGGCGGGATCGCATTCACGGCCAGATCGAAGCCGTGCTCTATCAGATCGAGATGCCGGTCGCCTGCCGTCAGATCACAGCTCACCGCGGGATAGAGCGTCAGATACTTTCAGCGACACTTTCTATTTGCTCGGCGCGGCGCTCGCGATCGCGCTCGTCGCCTCCCTGTTCCTGAAGAGGCCGGATTCTCTCGCCGCCGGCGGCGCTCACTGAAGGAGAAGCAAGTCATGGACAATCCGTTCGTCATCGACCGCAAGATCGACGGGATCGCTCGAACCATGAAGGCGGTGCGGATCTCCGCCTTCGGAGGCTACGAACAAATGACGCTCGCGGATTTGCCTGTTCCAGCTCCGCGAAAGGGACAAGTTCTCGTGCGCGTCGGCGCGGCCGGCGTTGGCCCCTGGGACGGCTGGATCCTCGCCGGCAAGAGCGCGCTTGCGCAGCCGCTGCCGCTCACCCTCGGCGCCGATTTCGCTGGTGAAGCGGTCGCGCTCGGCGACGCCGTGCAGAGCGTCGCAGTCGGCGACCGGGTCTATGGCGTCGTCAACGCCCGCTTCACCGGCGCCTGGGCCGAATATGCGCTCGCCGAGGCGGCGATGATCGCCCGCGCGCCGCAACGCCTCAGCGTGATCGACGCCGCATCCGCGCCAATTGTGGCGCTGACCGCCGATCAGGCGCTGTTCGCCGAGGCGGGGCTCCGGGCGGGGCAAAGCGTTCTCATTCTCGGCGCGGCGGGCAATGTCGGCGCCTATGCCGTGCAGATGGCGCGCAATGCGGGGCTCACCGTCTTCGCCTCCGCGAGCGCGCGCGACGCCGATTACGTGCGCAGCCTCGGCGCGCGACAGATCGTCGACGCGCGCGCCTCCTCCTTCGAAACCGGCCTGCCTAAAGTCGACGCTGTGATCGATCTCGTAGGCGGCGACGTGCAGCGCCGCGCCTTCGCGACGCTGAAGGCGGGCGGAAGGCTGGTGTCGGCGGTTTGCGAGCCGGACGCACAGCTCGCCGCGGCCGCGCGCGTCGAAGCCCGCTTCTTTCTGGTCGCGGTGACGGGCGAAAGGCTCGACGCGTTGACGCCGCAGTTCGAGGCCGGCCGTCTCGTGGCGCAAGTGGGCGCCGTGCTTCCCCTCGCCGACGCGCGCGCCGCCCTGGCGCGCGTCGAGGGGTCGCTGCCTCGCCCGCGCGGCAAGGTCGTGTTGCGGACGTTCGTCCGGTGACAGCGAGCCGCAGACTTGTGCGGCGCCTGGCTGATGCATTCGGGGTTGCCCGGCGCCGTCGCCTCACTCGACGGGCTAGCCTTCGCGCCGCCACGCCGACGCCAGGGCGAGCTCGAAGGCGCGGGTGAGATGCGCGCGCATCGCGGCGTCGGCGGCGGCGGCGTCTTGCGAAAGGATCGCGGCGGCGATCGCGCGATGCTCGCCGACCGAGGCTTCCAGCACCTGCGGCGTGAGAACGTCGGCGACCTGAGCCATTATCAACGGCAGATGCAGGCGAAGCGAAAGGTCATGCAACTGGCGATTGCCGGCCAGGATCATGACTGCGGCGTGAAAGTCGGCGTTCTCCATCAAATAAGAGCACGACTCTCGCGATCCCTCCTCGAAGATCGGCGCGATGGCGTTTTCGAATATGGCGCGCTTTCCGCGATCTGCCGAGGCCCCCGCCGCGAGCCGCGCGGCGAGCGCCTCGAGTTCGGTGCGGATCTGGAACAGTTCGCCGATCTCCTGCGGCGTGAGGCGACGAACGATCGCGCCGCGGTTCGGCAGATGTTCGATGAGGCCTTCAGCCGCAAGGCGGCGCAAAGCCTCACGGATCGGACCTCGACTGACCCCGAAACGGCTCGTCAGCTCCGACTCCACGAGACGCTCGCCCGGCGCCGCCCGACGCGCGAGAATGTCGTCGCGCAGACGGGCGACGATATGAGTGACGGTCTCGCCGTGGGCCGGCGCGGCGTCGGCGGGGTTCGCCGCCATTGGGGATTTCCTCGCATCGCAGTCTCGCCCGCCTCGTAGCACGGGCGGGCGCGCCCGACGAAGCGGCCGCCGACGGCTTGACGGATAGCGTCGGCGTGATATTGTCCTACAATCTAATGCGGTTGGAGGCAACGCCATGATGATCGGCAAGCGCGGCGCCGCCACGACCGCGATCTCGGCGGCGCGCGCCGACGGAATCAGCGTCAGGGGCAAGAGCCTCGCCGGCGAGCTGATGGGGCGTCTGAGCTTCACGGAGTTCTTCTTCTTTCTCGTCACCGGCCGAGCGCCGAACGAAGCGCAGCGCGAATTCCTCGACATGAGCCTCATCGCCATCGCCGAGCACGGGCTCACGCCCTCGGTGCAGGCGGCGCGCATGACCTACGCCGCCGATCCCGCCGCGTTGCAAGGCGCGGTCGCGGCGGGCGTCCTCGGCTGCGGAACCGTCATACTCGGCGCCGCGCGCCTCTGCGGGGATCTCCTCAAGGAGACGCTGCGCCGAGAGGACGCGGGGGCGTCGCTCGCCGAGGCCGCGCTTCAGCTCGCGCGCGAGTATCGGGCGGCGAAACAGCCGATCCCCGGCTTCGGCCATCCGCTGCACAAGCCCGTCGATCCGCGCGCCGAGGCCATGATCGCGCGAGCGACAGAACGCGGCGTCGCCGGCCGCGCGGTCGCAGCGGCGCGCGCCCTCGAAAAAGCCGTCGCCGAGGTCTGGAGCAAACCCCTGCCGATGAATGTCTCAATGACAATCGCGGCGGTGCTCGCCGATGTGGAAGTTCCCGACTCGATAGTCCGCGGCGTGCCCATTCTGGCGCGAACCGCCGGGCTTCTCGCCCATCTCGGCGAGGAGAGCGAAACGCCGATCGGCTTCCTGCTGGCCGCATCCGGCGAGGCGGCGATCGAGCATACCGCGCCGTTCGGGGAGGGTTGAGATTTGCTCGAGCCTGAGGTCGAGGGCGCGCCCTGGGAGCGTCAAGCAAAGGCGGACGACGCGACCTATCGCGATCAGATCGCCTTTCTGTTCGCCCGTTCGCGCTTTTATCGGGAGAAGCTCTCGGCCGCCGGCTTCGCCGATGCGAGCGCCGTCGGGGGCCTCGATGACATGGCCGCGCTGCCGTTCACCGAGAAGGACGAGCTGCGCAAGACCCGCAGCCGCGAGGAGCCGATCGGAACCCACTGCACCGCGAGCAGTGACGAGATCGTGCGCATCTATTCGACGAGCGGCACGACGGGCGCGCCGAGCTATATCCCGCTCAACAGCGGCGACCTCGATGTCTGGCAGCGCATTTCGTCGCGCTCCTACGCCGCCTCGGGCATTTCGAAAGGCGAGCGGATCGTTTCAACCTACAACGCCGGACCGTTCGTGGCGGGCGCCGCGCTCGGCGTCTTCGACCGGCTCGGGCTCTGCCACATCCCCGTCGGAACCGGGAACACCGAGCGTCTGATGGCGGCCGTCGACCTGTTGAAACCGACGGCTGCGGTGATGACGCCCTCCTACGCGCTGCATCTGATCGAATGGGCGCGCGAGCGCAACTTCGACCTTGCCGGCTCCAGCGTGAAGCGGGTGATGGTGGCCGGCGAGCCTGGCGGCGGCGAGCCCGCGATGCGCGCGGCCCTGGAGGCCGGCTGGGGCGCTGCTGTCACCGAGGCGATGGGCATCGGCGATATTTCCGTGTCGCTATGGGGGGAATGCGAGTACAAGGCCGGCATGCATTTCTCGGGTCGCGGCTTCGTGCATTTCGAGATCGTCGATCCCGCCACCGGCGCGCCCGTTCCTTTGACTGACGGCGCCGACGGGCGAACTCGTGCTGACTCATCTCGTCAACCGCTCGACGCCGCTCCTGCGCTTCCGCACGCGCGATCACGTGCGCGTCGGCGTCGGCCCCTGCCCCTGCGGCCGCACGGCGCCGCGCGTGCGCTGCATCGGCCGCACCGACGACATGCTGATCGTGCGCGGCGTCAATGTGTTTCCTTCCGCCGTGCGCGAGGTCGTCAACGAATTCGCGCCGGAGGTCAGCGGCGTCCTGCTCATCCAGCCGCGCGAGGCCGGCGTCCGGCAGGACCCGCCGCTGCCGATCGTCGTCGAACTCGCCAAGGGCGTCTCGGGCGAGGGTCTCGCCGAGCGCATCCGCCAGCGCCTGCGGGACAAGCTCGTCTTCACCGCCGAAATCACGCTGGCGCCTGCCGAGAGCCTGCCGCGCAGCGAATACAAGTCGAAACTCGTGGCGAAACATTGAGGAGGCCTGCGATGGAGAAGCTTCAAACGCAGGGCCTGCATCATGTCACGCTGGTCGGCGCCGACCGGCAGACCTCGATCGACTTCTGGGAGGGCGTTCTCGGCATGCCCTTCGTGTTCGAGCAGCCGAATCTCGACAACGCCAACGAGAGCCACATCTATTTCGATCCCGGCGACGGCCGGCTCATCACCGTGTTCACCAACGAGGACGCGCAAGCCGCTCAACCGCCGCACGCCGACGGAGCCCGGCTGCGTGCATCACATCGCTTTCAACGTCATCGCGCGCCAATTTCAACGAGGCGCTGAAGCGCCTCAACGCGCGCGGGATCGAAAACACCGGGCTTCGGGATCGCCAGATCTTCGACGCCGTCTATTTCCAGGACCCGCTCGGCCTGCTGATCGAACTGTCGTGTTGGAAATTCGACGCCGCCGGCCGGCTTCACTCGCAGCGACGTGCTTCATGAGGCGCACCATCTGCGCGTCGCGCGCGGCGACCGCGCGATCATGGAATTGCATATCGCCGACGCCATCGAGCTTCTGGTGCTGCGTTCGACCAGGAGCCTCTCGGCCGATCGTTCGCCGAAAAACCCGTACGGCCGGAGCTGAGACGGCCTCGTCGCGTTCACAAATCTGCAAGGGAGGAACTGATGTCCGCCATCAAGCTTCACGTTATCAAGCCAAGCGTCAACAACATGAGCGTGCGCGTGTTCGTGCGCGCCGCCAAGCTCGATTTCTCGGAGGACGACGTCTACGGCAAGACCCGCAGCCCCGAATTCTCCGCCAAGAACCCGTCGTACCTGACGCCGATGGTCGAGACCGACGGATTGCCGAAGGGCGTGCTGTGGGAAAGCTGCGCGATCATGCAGTATCTCTGCAACAAACACGGACTGACGTCCTTTTATCCGACGGAGCCTGCCGCGCGCGCGATGGTCGACAGCGCGATGTTTTATGTCATCGGCACGCTCTACCCCTATGTGGCGCGCGCGACCTATCCCGCGCTCGGCTTCCCGCAATATCCCGGCGAGGTCGGCGCGAGCGACGCCGGCGCCGAGGCGAAGGCCGCCGCGCAGAAGGCCGCGGCCGACGCCATCGCGCAGCCGTTGAATGTGCTTCACTCGTTCTATTTGTCGGGCAAGCCGTTCATTGGCGGTGTCGCACCCCTCCATCGCCGACATACGCCTGGCCGCGACGCTCGAGTTTCTGGCGGCTATCGACTATGCGCTGCCCGCATGGGCCAGCGATTACAAGGCGCGCATGGAGTCGACGTTGGGCTCCGCCTACAGCGAGCCCGCCGGCGACGTGCGCGGCTATATCGGCTGGGTCAAGTCGCAGAAGAAGTGATTCCCATGTCGGCGGAAGGGCGCGGATTCCGCGGCCCTTCCGCGCACTCGGCCAGACGCGCGCCGGGGTCGTTATCTTTGACCCCGAACGGCGCCCGGGAGGAGCCTTCGCGTGACGACCCCGGATTGTTGCCCGGCGTGCGGCGCCGCGCCATGAAATCCGGCCTGCCGCTCTCATACAAGATCGCGTGAAATAACGTTCGCGACCGCGCAATGTCCAGATCCGGCCGCCCCTCGACTTGCCGGGAGCCGGAGCTTCCGGCATGTTTGCGCCAACGCTGGCGTCGTCCGACGAATATAACGTCCGGGCCGCCGCGGTCTTCTCAAGCGACAATCTCAATCGAAAGAGCGCACTCATGGAATACAGGCGTCTGGGCAATTCGGGGCTCAAGGTCTCCGTGCTGACGCTCGGCACAATGACTTACGGCGGCCGCGGCAATTTCGCCAAAGTGGGCTCAGGCGGCGTGGCGGAAGTCGCGCGCGCGATAGATCTGTGCGCGGATCACGGCGTCAATCTGATTGACACCGCCGACATCTATTCCCTCGGCTATTGTGAGGAGCTGATTGGCGAGGCCACCGGCGGCAAGCTGAAAGACGGGATGCTGATCGCCACCAAAGCCCGGTTTCCCATGGGCAAGGGACCCAACGACCAGGGTCTTTCGCGTCACCATCTCATCCGCGCCTGCGAGGCGAGTCTGCGACGCCTGCGGGTCGAAACCATCGACCTCTATCAATTGCACGAACGCGACGGCCAGACCCCGCTCGAGGAGACGATGGAGGCGCTGGACGGGCTCGTGCGCTCGGGCAAGGTTCGTTACGTCGGCTGCTCCAACTTCTCCGGCTGGCACATCATGAAGGCGATGGAGATTGCGCGTCGCGACGGCCGCATCCCCTTCGTTTCGCAGCAGATCCATTACACCCTGCAGGCGCGCGAGGCGGAATACGAGCTGATCCCGATCTCGCTCGACCAGGGCCTCGGCGTGATGGTGTGGAGCCCGCTCGCCGGCGGATTGCTTTCCGGCAAGCACCGCCGCAACGCCGCCGCTCCGCAAGGCACGCGCCAGCTCGCCGGCTGGGCCGAGCCGCCGATCGCGGACGAGGGCAAGCTCTTCGACATCGTGGAGGAGCTCGTCGCCATCGGTCAGGCGCGCGGGGTCTCAGCGGCGCAGGTCGCCATCGCCTGGCTGCTTGGGCGGCCCGCCGTCTCCACACTCGTCATAGGCGCGCGCACCGAGGCGCAACTCAAGGACAATCTCGCCGCCGCCGATCTGAAGCTGACGGCGGAAGAGCGCGCGCGGCTCGACAAGGTGAGCCAGCCGGTGCTGCTCTATCCCTACTGGCATCAGGCGACGAGCGCGGCGAGCCGGCTGAGCCCGGAAGATCTGTCGCTGATCGGCCCTTATCTGAGGCCGGCGACATGATCGCGGCCGGCAACGGGAAAGGCTGGAACTAGGCGCCCTGCATTCGACGAAGCCAGGCGGCGCGCGCTGCGCCGCTTATGGCTGGGGCGGCGAATGCCTGCCGACGACGCCGCCGCGGCGAGACCGCAAGAAATTCCCTTCCAAACCAAAATCCGGGAAGCCGCCCCTGTAAGCGGAGCTGAACGTCGTCGGGACGGAAAGTGACGCGGCCGGGCGATCGCCTTGATCCGGGGCGACTTTCTCAACTGGCGCCGACGGAACTGTCGACGAATAAGCCGAACCTCAGCCCTGCGCCTTCCTTATTTGCGGCAGCAGCACCGACTTGAGCGTCTCCTCCGTCAGCGGCCCGACGAATTTATAGGCGACCGTTCCGTCGCCCTTGACGACATAGGTCTCCGGCACGCCGTAGACGCCCCAGTCGATCCCTGCGCGATTGTCGGGGTCGAGCGCGATACGGCCGTAGGGGTTGCCCTCGGCGCCGAGGAAACGGCGAACGTTTTCGGGTTTGTCCTTCTGCGCCATGCCGAGGATCGTAACCTTCCCGGCTTTCACGTCGGGATCGGCGGCGAGCGCCATCAGCGCCGGCTGTTCGAGATGGCAGGGCTCGCACCAGGAGCCGAACACGTTGACGACCGTCACCTTGCCGGCGCGCAGGTCCGCGTCGGTCATCGGCGGACCGTCGAGCGTCGCCAGACGCAACGCCGGCGCGGGGCGGCCGATCAGCGCAGACGGCAGTTGCGAGGCGTCGCCGGCGCCGAGCCTGACGTAAAGCAGCGCCGCCAGTCCGAGAAAGACGATGAGCGGCAGGACGGAAAGCAGGAGGCGGCGCATGCTCATCGCCGCTCCTCGCGGCCGCTCTCCAGGCGCGCGAGCTTGGCGAGGAGATCGCGGTAATCCCACCACACCGCCGCGATCATCGCGGCGATCGCCACGACGGCCACGGCGTAGGAGGCGACGATATAACCGAAATGCGGAATGGAGGTCATGGCGAAGCGGTCTTCAGCATGGGCGCCACGGCGTCGCCTTGCGCGGCCGCAATCATCGTCAGCCGGGCGAGCCGGCGGCGCAGGATTTCGTTACGGATCGCCATCACATGCAGCGTCAGGAACAGAACGGTGAACGCGAGCGCCATCACCAGCAGCGGCCACAAGAGCGACGGCGCGATCGTCGGCCCGCCCATGCGGAATACGGACGCCGGCTGGTGCAGGGTGTTCCACCAGTCGACCGAGAACTTGATGATCGGCAGATCGACGGCGCCGACCAGCGTCAGGATCGCCGCGGCGCGGGCGGCGCGGCCCGGCTCCTCGATCGAGCGCCAGAGCGCGATGAGGCCGAGGTAAATGATGAACAGCACCAGCACCGAAGTCAGCCGCGCGTCCCACACCCAATAGGTCCCCCACATCGGCTTGCCCCACAGCGAGCCGGTGACGAGGCAGATGAAGGTGAACCCCGCGCCCAGCGGCGCGGCCGCCTTCTGCGCGGCGTCGGCGAGCGGGTGGCGCCAGACCAGCGTCCCCAGGCTCGCCAGCGTCATCACGCCATAGATGAAGGTCGACAGCCACGCCGAGGGCACGTGCAGGTACATGATCTTGACCGTCTCGCCCTGCTGGTAGTCCGGCGGGGCGTTAAAGCCCATCGTCAGCCCGACGACGAACAGCGCCGCCGTCAGCGCCCATAGCCATGGCAGCATGCGGCGCGCCACGGCCAGGAAAACGGTGGGGTTGGCGAGGTTCGGCATGGGCAGAATGTACTCCCGACCCGGAATCGCGGCAATGGCCGCAAGCCCGGCCGCGCCGCGGCGCTTTGCGGCGACAAAGGGGCGCCGGCTTGCGCGCGCCGGGCGCCTGCGCGACAAAGGCGGCGTCAGGGAGGCGACGATGTTCAAGGACGGGCTGTTTGCGGGCAAGCGCATTCTCGTCACCGGCGGGGGCACCGGCCTCGGCCGGGCGATGGCCGAGGCGTTTCTTCGCCTCGGCGCCGACATCGTCATCTGCGGTCGGCGTCGCGGGGTCTGCGAGGCGACGGCGGCTGAGCTGATGCGCGCCCATGGCGGCAAGGTCGCGGCCTACGGCGTCGACATCCGCGACGCCGCCGCCGTCGAGGCGATGATCGACGACGTTTTCAAATCCGGCCCCCTGACCGATCTCGTCAACAACGCCGCCGGCAATTTCATCTCCCGGACGCAGGATCTGTCCCCGCGCGGGTTCGACGCCATCGCCAACATCGTCATGCATGGGACATTCTATGTGACGCACGCGGTCGGCAAGCGCTGGATCGCCGCCGGCGTCCCCGGCAATGTCGTCTCCATCGTCGTGACCTGGGTGAGGAACGGCGGCCCGTTCGTCGTACCCTCGGCGATGAGCAAGTCGGCGGTGCAGGCGATGACCATGTCGCTGGCCTCCGAATGGGGCCGCTACGGCATCCGGCTCAACGCCATCGCGCCGGGGGAAATCCCGACCGAAGGCATGAGCAAGCGGCTGAACCCCGGCGAGGCGCCGGGCGCCCGCACGGCGGCGGCGAACCCGATGGGGCGCTGCGGGACGCTGGAGGAATTGCAGAATCTCGCAACTTTCCTGCTCAGTGACGGCTGCCGCTGGCTCACCGGCGAGACGATCGCCATGGACGGCGCGCAGGGCCTGGCCACCGGCGGCAATTTCTACGAGCTGCGCAATTGGGGCGACGCGGAATGGGTTCGCGCGCGCGAGGCGATCGTGGCGCAGAACGAGAAGGACCGGGCGGCGAGAGGGTGAGCCGCGCTCAAGCCGTCGCGACGTAGCGCACGCCCTTATCCTTAAGCCGGCCGCGATTGGCGATCGAGCCGCGAAGGGCGGGCGCAGGCAATCAGGCCGGGGCTATGAGAACGGCTGGAGCGGGCTTGAGATTATCTGGAGTCGAAGACCGTCTGCGCCGTGATTCAGGCGACGGCCCGCCCGTCCACCCAAACGCCCGCGATATTGGCCCGGCTCGCGCCATAGACGATCTTCTGCAGGATCTGCTCGTCGGCGTCGAAATCCCATAGCCGCACGCCGCCCGCGGGCGCATCCGCGTCGAGGCGGATCGCGTCGAAGCGATTGCCGGGCGCGAAGACGCCGATCGGCAAATCGAGCGCCACGCCGCCGCCGGCCGTCGCCAGATGGAACGCCACGCGAAAGTCGACGCGCGCGCCTTTCTCCCCGCCGCGCTCGGCCGCCGGACGGCGTGGATCGACGCCCGACTCCAGGAGCCGCGAGGCCAGCGCCGCCGTGCGGCAGGCGTCGAACATCAGCGAACTGGGACCGCCCGAAATGTCAGTGCCGAGCCCGACATGAAGTCCCTTGTCGAGCGCCCGGCGCAGCGGAAACACGGCGTCGGCGAAATAGGCGTTGGAGGCCGGGCAATGCGCGATCCCCGAGCCCCGTCCGGCGAGGAGATCCATGTCGGCGTCCGTCAAATGCACGGCGTGGGCGAGCACCGTGCGCCGGCCCATGAGGCCGAAGCGGTCGAGGCTCGCCGCATCCGTCACGCCGTGACGCGCCAGCACATAGCCGTGCTCCCAATCGCTCTCGGAGGCGTGGGTCTGCACCGGGCAGCCGCATTCGCTGGCGAGCGCCCCGAGGCCGGCGAGCGCCGCGTCGGTGCAGGCGGGAATGAATCGCGGCGTGACGACCGGCGTCACGCGCCCCTCGCCATTGTCGGGATGGCCGCGCACATAGGCGATGAACGCGCGCGTCTCTTCCACCGCCGCTTGGGCCGAGGGGTCGCGGTAGTAGTCCGGACAGAGCTCGGGATTGTCCATCGCCACGCGCCCGATCAGGGCGCGCTGGCCGCGCTCCAGACAAATATCGGCTAAGGCGCGCGTCGCCGCCTGATGGATCGTCGCAAAATAGAGCGCCGTCGTGGTTCCGTTGGCGAGGAGATCGTCGACCAGCGCCGAATAGTTCGCCTTGGCGAAATCGAGATCGGCGTAGCGCGCCTCCAGCGGGTACGTATATTTGTTGAGCCAGACTTCCAGGGGTTCGTCGAGCGCCGCGCCGAGTTGCGGATATTGCGGCGCATGGACGTGCAGATCGACGAAGCCCGGAAGCAGGAAATGGCGCTCGGGCCATTCGACGAACACCCCGGACACGCGGGCGGCGGCGAGCGCGTCGGCGTAGCCGGGGGCCTCGCGCCGATAAACCGCGGCGATGACGCCTTCGGCGTCGATGGCGAAGAGAGCCCGCCTCAGCATCTCGACGCGCCCGCACTGCGGCGCGTGGAAGGCGTCGGCGAGGAGGAGCCTGCTGCGCAGATCGGACATGGCGTTCCCGGCGCATCGTCGAACGCCGCAAGCCTACGCGGGATCGCCCCGGCGCGGCAAGTTTCGCCGACAGCCCAGTTTCGCCGACAGCCCTGGCGCGCGGACGCCGTCAGACGCCGAGGTAGCGCTTCAGCACGTCGGGATTGGCCTTGATCTCGTCGGTCGGACCTTCGTGGACGATATGGCCGTTGTTGACGATGTAGGCGCGGCTCGCCAGCGCCAGTGTGGCGGCGAGATTCTGCTCCACCAGCACGATCGTCTGCCCCTCCGCCGCAAGCTGGCGGCAGGCGTTGACGAGATCGCGCACGATCACCGGCGCCAGCCCCTCGAACGGCTCGTCGAGCAGCACGATCTTGGGATCGCGCACGAGCGCGCGCGCAATCGCCAGCATCTGCTGTTCGCCCCCCGAGAGATCCGTGCCGCGGCTCGTGCGCCGCTCGGCCAGGCGCGGGAAGATCTCGTAGATGCGCTTCAGCGGCCAGGCCTTCGGCGCCGTCAGGCTCGCCAGAATGATGTTCTCTTCGACGTTCAGCGAGCCGAACACGCGCCGGTTCTCCGGCACGAGCTGCATGCCCGCCCGCGCGATGGCGTGCGGCGGCCGCCCGGCGAGCTCCTGCCCGTCGAGGCGAATGGAGCCCGAACGGGGCTTGACGAGCCCCATCAGGCTCATCAGCGTCGTGGTCTTGCCGGCGCCGTTGCGGCCGAGCAGCGCGACGACCTCGTTCTTCTCCACCCGCAGGCCAACGTCGAACAGAATATGCGAGTCGCCGTAATAGGAGTTGAGGCCGGAGACTTGGAGCAGGCTCATTGCGCGTGCTCCCCTGGCGCATGCACCCCGCCGAGATAGGCTTCCTGAACGGTCGCGTTGGACCTGATCTCCTCGGGCGTCCCCTCGACCAGAAGCCTGCCTTCGCTCAGCACCGTTATGCGCTCGGCCAGTTCGAAAATCGCATCCATGTCGTGATCGATCACCACCAGCGTGCGGCCGGCGCGCAGCGCCTTCAGCAGCGCCACCGTCTCGACGCGCTCGCTCGGGCTCATGCCGGCGAGCGGCTCGTCGAGCAGCAGCAGGCTCGGCTGGATCGCCAAAGCCAGCCCGATTTCGAGCCGCCGCTTCTCGCCATAGGCGAGTTCGGAGACCGGTACGTCGGCCCGCTCGGAAAGCCGCACCAGCGCCAGCGCCTCCTCGACCTGGGCGGTCACGCCCGGCACGCTGCGGGCGCTGCGCAAGAGATCGGGGCGGAACGGCCCGCGTTTATGGGCGAGCGCGGCGATCGCCACGTTCTCGCGCACGGTCAGGCGCGTGAACAGCTGATTGACCTGATAGCTCTTGGTCAGGCCGAGCTGGGCGACGCGGGTCACGTCGTAGCCGGTGATGTCGCGACCGTTGAACGTGATGCGGCCGGAAGAGGGCTTCACCTCGCAGGTCAGCATCTTGAAGAACGTGCTCTTGCCGGCGCCGTTCGGGCCGATGATGCCGCGCAGCTCGCCTTGCCTTAGCGTGAAGTCGATGTCGCGGTTGGCGACGATGCCGCCGTAGCGACGCGTCAGGCCCTTCGTTTCGAGCACGATTTCGCCAGGCGTCGCGGGCGCCGCCGCAGTCGCGGGCGCGACATGGGCTCGCGCCGAGGCCGCCGCCGCCGCGTTCGGATCGGACTCCGGCGCCTCGTGCGGTTTGCCCGCGCCCGAAGCGAGCGCGAACAGATCCGCGATTCCGCCGATGACGCCGTGGCGAAGGAACATCACCAGCGCGACGAACACCAGGCCAAGCACCAGTTTCCAGGTCGCGCCGAGATGCAGCGTGTTCTGGAAGAAGTCGCTGAGATAGAGCCAGATCGCCGCGCCGACCAGCGGACCGAACAAGGTGCCGGCGCCGCCGATGGCCGTCTGCATGACGAGCTGGCCGGAGGTGTCGAACATGAAGGCGTCGGGCGGCATGAAGCCCTGCATGATGCCGAGCAGGCCGCCGGCGAAGCCCGCATAGGCCGCCGCCACGACGAAGGCCGTCAGCTTGTAGGCGTGAATGTTGTGGCCGACCGCCGCCGCGCTCAGCGGATTGTCGCGGATCGCCCGCAGGATGGCGCCGACCGGCGAATGTCACGATGCGCCGCGCGATGACAAGGCCGACGAAGAACCAGAAGGCGAGATAGGCATACATGGTCCAGTCGGAATCGAACCGGAACTTGTAAGGCCCGATGTCGAAGGCCGGCGTCGGCACGCCGGGCAGGCCGTTCTCGCCGCCGGTGTAGTCGGAGAGCGGGCTGAACTCGACGAAGTAGAACACCTCGGCGATCGCCACCGTGATCATGGCGAAAGTAAATGCCGGTGCGGCGCAGCGCGATGAGCCCGATCAGATAGCCGACGGCGGCCGCCACGACCATGCCGATGACAATCGCCAGCGTCACATAGGGGAAGTTCATCTGCGTCAGCAGATAGGCGGCGACCATGCCGCCCGTGCCGAAGAACGCCGATTGGCCGAACGACAGCAGGCCCGTGTAGCCGAACAGGATGTCGAACCCGAGACCGAACAGGCCCCAGATCAGGATGCGGTTCATCGTCGTCGGCGCGAAGCCGAGATGCGGCAGGATATAGGGGACGGCGACGAGGCCGGCCGCGGTCAGGGCTTCGAGAAGGAAGCGGCGCGGCGTAGGACATGGCGGCGGACCTATTCGCGGCCGACTGCGCCGAGCAGCCCATAGGGCCGCAGCACCAGCACCAGCGTCATCGCGACGAACAGCATGACGTAAAGTAGCCGGGGTTGAACATCGAGGTGATGCTGATGATCTCGCCGGCGATGAGCCCGCCGAGCACCGCGCCGGGAAACGAGCCGACGCCGCCGATCACCACGACGACGAAGGTTTGCACCAGGATACGATTCGCCGACGTCGGGCACGATCGACACCACCGGCGCGTTGATGATGCCGGCGAAGCCCGCCGCCATCGCGCCGATGCCGAACACCAGCATGAACACCTTGTAAACGTCGATGCCGAGCGCGTCGACCATGCCGGAATCCTCGATGCCGGCGCGCACGATCATGCCGATCCGCGTGCGGTAGAGGACGATATAGAGCGCAATCAGCGCGACAGCGACGATGCCGAGCAGCGCCAGCCGGTAGGTCGGAACGATCATGAAGTGGAGGTTCGTGATGCCTTGGAGGCACGTCGGCGGCGGCACCTGCTGGGTCAGGCTGCCGAACTTGTAGCGCACCGCCTCCACGAAGACGATGCCGAGGCCGAAAGTGACGAGGAGCTGGTCCTCGTGTGGCCGAGCATAGAACTGGCGGATGATCACGCGCTCCATCAGCACGCCGACCAGCATCACGAACAAGGAGCCGGCGATGACGGCGACGACGAACGAGTGGGTGTAGTCATAGGTGAGCCAGCCGGCGTAGCCGCCGAGCATGAACATCGCGCCATGGGCGAGGTTGAGCACGCCGAGCGTGCCGTAGATGATGGTCAGGCCCGAGGAGATCAGCGCCAGCAGCGCGCCGAGCACTGAGCCCGTTGAACGACTGCGATACGAAATTCGCCCAGTTGATCACGTCGGCGCCCGCTTTGCGGTTGTTGCACGCCGGCGGGCCCATGCCCAGTCCTCTCCGCGCGGTCGCCCGCGCGGAGAGGAGATTGCTCAGGTGTAATCGCCGAGCTTGCAGCCGAAGGCGTCCGGCTTCTGCATCAGGCCTTCGCCGGGCACGATCTCCATGACCTCCCAGTAGTCCTCCTTGCCCTTCATCTCCTTGGGCCCCTTGCCCTTGACGATGACGACGGGCCGGACGAGCTGGTGATCGGCGGCGCGGAAATAGACCTCGCCGACGGTGGAGTCGAACTTCTCGCCCTTCTCATATTCCTTGATGACCGCCGGCGGGTAGAAGGTCCCCGCGCCGGAGACCATGCGCGCCCAGATCGCGAATTGCATATAGGCGTTGTTGGCGCCCCATTCCGGCTTGTAGCCGTATTTCTTCTCGAACTCGGCGACGAAGATCTTGGCGAGCGGATATTTGTCCTCCAGCGTCCACCAGAAATCGGTGGCGGCGAAGACGCCTTCGGTCAACTCCGGACCTACCTCCTTGGCCAGGAAGGGGATCTGATAAGGGATCACCATCTTCATCTTCGGCGTCAGGCCGAACTGTTTGGCCTGCTGCACCGACAGCACCGCGTCGCGGCCCCAGTTGACGTTGATGATCACGTCAGCGCCGGAATTGGCGATGTTGGTCAGATACTGACTGAAGTCCTGCGTGCCGAGCGGAGAGACCTGATCCGTCACCTGTGTCCAGCCGCCGTTTTTGGTGAGATAATCGTTGACCGACTTCGTGACGGTGTGGCCATAGGTGTAGTCCGGCGTCATGAACGCGGCCTTCTTGCCCTTGCCGTAGGCCTTCAACAGCACCGGGCCGATCGCGTTGGCGGCCGTCTCGCCGTAGAAGCACTGGCGGAAGGAATAGCGCGCGCAATCCTTGCCGGTGGTGTCGTTGGAGCCGGAAATCGCCACGAGATAGAGGATCTTTTCGCGCTGCGCGAATTTGTTGAGCGCGACCGCGACCGCCGAGGAGGTCGAGCCGAACATCCCGATGATCTTGTTCTCGTTGATGAAGGTCTGCTGCTCTTGCACCGCCTGATTGGGCTTGGCCGCGGAATTGGCGACCACCAGCTTGACCTGCTTGCCGAGCACGCCCTTGGTCAACTTGGGCGCGATCTTCTTGATGAGATCGTGGCCAGAGTTGATGTGCTCGACGGCGAGCTGTGCGCCTTTCAGTTCGTCCTCGCCCTGCACGGCGTAGGCGCCGGTGCGCGGCACAGTCGCGCCGATGGTGACGGTGTCGCCCTGCGAGCCCGCCGGCCATGTGCCCATCGCCGGTTCGTCGGCGAAGCCGGGCGCGATCCATGCCCCCGGCAGAACGGCGCCGCCGATAAGGCCGGCCCCGCCGCGCAACATCGTGCGGCGTGAGACGCCGTCCTTGAAGACGTCAAAAGGCATCGCGTTTCCTCCTGTCTCGACCGGCCTTGGGTCCGGTCCGCCATGCGACGCGGGGCGCGCATGGTCCTGTTCCACATTTTCAGCGCTTAACGTCTACGCCATTCCCCGGCCGCGCGAATTTGCGATCGCGCCCCGGGCGCCGGCGCAACGCCTCAAGATAGCCACAGTTGCGACCGCGGCCATTGAACCATAGTCTAATGCGACCTCACGAATACGTGAACGGAACGCGGCGCGCTTTTACCCCTCCGCCGCCGCCCGCGCCCGCTCGGCGCGCTTGCGGTCGTTGGGGTCGAGCAGCCCCTTGCGCAGGCGGATCGACTTCGGCGTCACCTCGACCAGCTCGTCGTCCTCGATATAGGCCAGCGCCTTTTCCAGCGTCATCTGGATCGGCGGCGTCAGGCGCACCGCCTCGTCCTTGGAGTGCGTGCGGATGTTGGTCAGCTTCTTGCCCTTCAGCACGTTGACTTCGAGGTCGTTGTCGCGCGTGTGCTGGCCGACGATCATGCCCTGATAGACCTTCCAGCCGGGCTCGATCATCATCGGCCCGCGGTCTTCGAGGTTCCACATGGCGTAGGCCACCGCCTCGCCCGCTTCGTTGGAGATCAGCACGCCGTTGCGCCGGCCGGCGATCTCGCCCTTCCAGGCCCCCTAGTTGTGGAAGATGCGGTTCATGATCGCCGTGCCGCGCGTGTCGGTCAGCAACTCGCCGAGATAGCCGATGAGGCCGCGCGTCGGCGCCAGGAACACCAGGCGCAGCCGGCCGCCGCCCGACGGCCTCATCTCGATCATCTCGCCCTTGCGCTCGCTCATCTTCTGCACGACGACGCCGGAATGCTCCTCGTCGACGTCGATGACGACCTCCTCGATCGGCTCCAGCATCTCGCCGCTCCTCGCCGCGCCGGAACAGCACCTTCGGCCGCGACACGCCGAGCTCGAAGCCCTCGCGGCGCATGGTCTCGATGAGGATGGCGAGCTGCAATTCGCCGCGCCCCGAGACGATGTAGGAGTCGGAATTCGGCGCCGGCTCGACCCTCAGCGCGACGTTGCCCTCGGCCTCCTTGTACAGCCGGTCGCGGATGACGCGGCTCGTCACCTTGTCGCCCTCCGTGCCGGCCAGCGGGCTGTCGTTGACGGAGAAGGTCATCGACAGGGTCGGCGGATCGATCGGCTGCGCCTGCAGCGGCTCGACCTCTTCGAGAGCGCACAAAGTGTCGGCGACGTTGAACTTCGGCAGCCCGGCGATGGCGACGATGTCGCCGGCGACCGCCTCTTCGATCGGCGACCGCTCGATGCCGCGGAAGGCGAGGATCTTGCTGACCCGCCCCGTCTCGACGAGATTGCCGTTGCGGTCGAGCACCTTGACCGGCGCGTTCGGCTTGATCGAGCCGGAGAACACGCGGCCGGTGACGATGCGGCCGAGATAGGGATTGGCCTCCAGCAGCGTGCCGAGCATGCGGAAGCCGCCGGCGTCGACCTTCGGCGGCTCGACATGCTTCAGCACGAGATCGAACAGCGGCGCCATGCCCTCTTTCGGCCCCTCGGGCGAGGCCGCCATCCAGCCCTGCTTGGCCGAGCCGTAGATGATCGGGAAATCGAGCTGCTCGTCGGTGGCGTCGAGCGCGGCGAACAGGTCGAACACCTCGTTGACGACTTCGCTCGCGCGCGCGTCGGGCTTGTCGACCTTGTTGACGCAGACGATGGGCTTGAGGCCGATCTTCAGCGCCTTGCCGACGACGAATTTCGTCTGCGGCATCGGCCCCTCGGCCGCGTCGACGAGCACGATGGCGCCGTCGACCATCGACAGGATGCGCTCGACCTCGCCGCCGAAATCGGCGTGGCCGGGCGTGTCGACGATGTTGATGCGCACGTCCTTCCACAGCACCGACGTCGCCTTGGCGAGAATGGTGATGCCGCGCTCGCGTTCGAGATCGTTGGAGTCCATCACGCGCTCGGCGACGCGCTGGTTCTCGCGGAAGGCGCCGGATTGCTGCAGCAGGCGGTCGACGAGCGTGGTCTTGCCGTGGTCGACGTGGGCGATGATGGCGATGTTGCGCAGTTTCATGGGAGGCTTTCGACAAGCCGGGCTCAGGGGCCCTCGCGGGCGCCCCGATGAACGGCCTAAACGTGACTTAACTAAACGGACTTAAAACGCGACGCGCCGGCCCGGGGAGGCCGGGTCGGCGACGATTTGTGCGGTGCAATACACGAAGACGCCGGCAAAGGGAAGGCGGATCACTCCCAGAAGGTGGGGGCGATGGAGGCGATGAGCAGCGCGCCCATCGTCCAGTTGAACGGCCGGGCGCGGCGGGGATCGGCGAGAATGCGCCGCATGCCGGCTCCGAACAGCACCCAGACGCCGCTGCAGGGAACGCTGACGAACAGGCAGGTGAGCGCGACGACGATGACGCTCGTCGTATAATTGGCGCTGACGGCGAAGGCGGTAAGGGCGCTGACCGCCATCACCCAGCCTTTGGGGTTGATCCACTGGAACGCCGCCGCGCCGAGGAGGCCGAGCGGCCGCCCCGCCGCCGCGCCCTCCTTCGCCGCGCCCGACGTGGCGATGCGCCAAGCGAGCCAGGCGAGATAGGCTGCGCCCGCCCAGCGCATCAGCGGCAGAGCCCAGGGCGCAAGTCGGAAGATCGCGTCGAGCCCGAGGCCGACCAGCGCGACCATGACCGAGAATCCGAGCACGACGCCCGCCAGATGCGGCAAGGTGCGGCGCACGCCGAAGTTCACGCCGGAGGCCATCAGCATCATGTTGTTGGGTCCAGGCGTCACGCCGGCGACAACGCAGAACATGAGCAGGGCGAAGAAGACGTCGGGACGCATTGCGATATTCGAGCCGGGCGAGATTCGAAAGGGCGCTTCCTTAGCCTATTCTGCGCCGTGCGCGCGAGGGAGTTGCGCTTGAGGCGCCGATGGGGGCATGTTCCCGGCTTCGAGCATCCAGGGGAGGAGCCATCATGCTTACGCGACGCGGGTTCGTCAGTTGCGCGCTTTGCGCGCTCGCCGGGTTCAGCGCGACCGACGCGGGCGCGCAGGGCGCCAGACCGCGGGGCTGAAGCGCACCATCGTCAGCCGCGTAGACGGACCGGCGGCGGGCTTCGAGACCATCGAGGCCAAAATCGAAATCCCTGCCGGCAGCGTCATCGCCCGCCATATCCATTTCGGCGTCGAGACGAGCTATGTGCTTGAAGGCGCGGTCATGCTCGACGTCGAGGGCGTCGGCCCCAAGACCTACGCGGCGGGCGACGGCTTCCAGGTGCCCACGCACGTCCCGCATGGCGGCAAATGCGGCGACAAGCCGACGACGCTCGTCGGCGTCTATGTCGTGGAAAAAGGCAAGCCGCTGGCGACCCCGGCATGACGACGCTGCTCGATTCCGCCAACGCCAAGCAGTCGGCCTATTGGAACGGGGAAGCCGGCCGGCGCTGGAGCGATTTCCAGGAAAGCCAGGACCGGCTGCTGGCCGGCGTCACCGCGGAGCTGTTCGAGGCGGCGGCGCCGCAGCCCGGGGAAGCGGTGATCGACGTCGGCTGCGGCGCCGGCGACACGACGCTGCGCGCGGCGGGTCTGACCGGCAAGGCGCTCGGCGTCGACATGTCCGAGCCCATGCTTGCAAGGGCGCGCGAGCGCGCGCAGGAGATCGGCTCGCCCGCGCGCTTCGCGCTCGCCGACGCGACGGTCTACGATTTCTCGGCCGAATCGGCCGATCTCATGATTTCGCGGTTCGGCGTGATGTTCTTCGCCGAGCCTGCCCGCGCTTTCGCCAACCTGCGACGCGGGCTTAAAGCCGGCGGAAGGCTGGCCTTCGTCTGCTGGCGGCGGCCGGAATTGAACCCGTGGGTCATGACGCCCTACGCCGCCGCGCTCAAGCGCCTGCCGCCGCAGCCGGAACTGGCGCTCGATCAGCCGGGCCCCTTCGCCTTCTGCGACGAAGCGCGCGTGCGCGATGTTCTCGAGAGCGCCGGCTTCGCCGAGGTGCGGTTGGCGACCCGCGCTGTCCGGCTCGACATCGCCGACGGGAAGGGCCTCGACGAGGCCGTCGGCAAGGCCCTGGCGGTGGGTCCGACGAGTCGGGCGCTCGCCGATCAGCCGGACGCGATCCGCGAGGCGGTGCGCGAGGAAATCCGCGCCGCCTTGGCGAGCCACGCGAAGGGCGACGAGGTCTCGCTCGACGGCGCCGTATGGGTGGTCAGCGCCCGCGCCTGATCGGCGGTCACGCGCGGCGCGCGATCTCCTCGACAAGCGCCGCCAGTCGCTCTGCCGCGTCGGGAACGCCCGCCCGGCGCGCGGCGGCGGCCTTGGCTTGCAGCGCGGCGGGATCGGCGAGCGCCGCCCGCAACATCGCCGCCAGCGCCTGGGGGGTGAAATCGCTCTGGCGAACCACGGTCGCCGCGCCGTCTTTGGCCAGCAGCGCGGCGTTGGCCGCCTGATCCTGATCGAGAGCGTGCGGATAGGGTACGAGAATCGCGGGCCGGCCGATGACCGCCAGTTCGCTGACCGTCGAGGCGCCGGCGCGGGCGACGACGAGATGAGCGGCGGCGATGCGGGCCGGCAGATCCGGAAAGAATTCGGCGATTTCGGCGGCGAAGCCGAGCTTTGCGCAGTCCTCGCTCGCCCGGGCGCGATCCTCCCCGCGCGCCTGAAGGACCAGGGTCAGCCGCGAGCGCTCTTCCGCGCTGAGTTTCGCCAGCGCGGCCGGGACGACTTCGGACATGACGCGCGCCCCTTGCGACCCCCCGGTGACGAGCGCCTTGAGCCGGCCATCGGCGAAATCGGGATAAGGCGTCTGCGCCGCCTTGAGCACCGCCGGGCGCACGGGATTGCCGGTGTATCTGAGCTTCGCCTTCAAGTTCGGCGCGACGCCGCCGGGATCGGGAAAGCCGGCGGCGATGCAGGTCACGCGCCGGCTGAGGAACCGGTTGGCGCGGCCGAGCACGGCGTTCTGCTCGTGCAGGATGCTGGGGACGCCAAGCAGCGACGCGGCGAGGAGCGGCGGCACGGTCGGATAGCCGCCGAAGCCGACGACCGCCGCCGGCTTCAGCCGCCGGATGAGCCGCAGCGCGACGAGCACGCCGACACCCAGCATCGTCGCCGCCTGCGCTTTCGCAAGAAGCCCCGGCTCGCGTCGGCGTCGCCGAGGGGATGGCGTAGACGCCCCGAGCCGGAAAATCGCCGCCGTATTTGAGGGCGCGGTCGTCGGTGGCGAGATCGACCTCGATCCCGCGCGCTCTCAGCGCCGAGGCGAGCGCGGCGGCGGGAAACAGATGGCCGCCCGTGCCGCCGGCCGCCAGCAGGACATTCATGCGCGATCCAGGACGCTCGGGTTCGCAAGATGTCGCCGGGTCAGGGCGACCAGAAAGCCCATGCCGATCGCCAGCGCGATCTCCGAGGAGCCGCCGTAGGAGATGAACGGCAGCGTCATGCCCTTGGCGGGAACGGCGCGCAGATTGACGGCCATGTTGATCCAGCTCTGCACGCCGAACATGATCGTCAGCCCCGCCGCCGCCGAACGGCTGAAGGGGTCGCAATTGCGGCTCGCCAGCCACAGCCCGCGCATGATGACGAAGCCGAAGACCGCGATGAGCCCGAGGCAGGCGAGGATGCCGAACTCCTCGCCCGCGACCGCGAACACGAAATCGGTGTGGGCGTCGGGCAGGATGCGCTTGTAGAGCCCCTCGCCGGGCCCGCGCCCCAGCCAGCCGCCCGACAGGATGCTTTGCAGCGCAGTGTCGACCTGGAACGTGTCGCTGACGCCGCCGGCCACCGAATCCGGATTGAGGAAGTGCTGGATGCGGTCATGCACGTGCGGCGAGAACTCATAGGCGAGCGACGCCCCCGACCACGCCCGCGCCGCCAAGCCCGACCACCCAGAACCAGTGCAGCCCGGCGAGGAAGAACAGAGCCCCCCAGACCACGGAAATGAGCATGGTCTGGCCGAAGTCGGGCTCCAGGATCAGCGGCACGATCGTCAGCGGCAGGAGCAGCACGGCGAGCAGGCGCGCGAGGCTCTTCGGCGCGCCGGACCGGCCGCCTTCGGTGAACGCCCAGGCGGCGAGAATGACGAAGGCCGGCTTGATGAATTCCGACGGCTGCACGCCGAAGATCCAGCGCCGCGAACCTTTCACCTCGACGCCGAACATCAGCGCGGCGATGATGAGCGCGAACGAGACGACGTAGAGCAGCAGCGCGGCGCGGCGGGCGTGGCGCGGCGACAGGAAAGAGGTCGCCGCCAGCATCGCCGCCGAGGGAATCAGCAGCGCCGTCTGGCGGTTGACGAAGTGGAAGGGGTCGAGGCCGATCCGCTCCGCCACGGCGGGGCTGGCGGCCAGCGCCATGACGACGCCGATGGCCATCAGCCCGCCGAAAGCGCCGAGCAGCCAGGGATCGACGGTGCGCAGCCAATCGGCGACGGGTCCGCGTTCGGTGCGTGCGACCATGTCTCAAGCCCCCTGGAGTTGAGCGACGAGCGCCCGGAACGCGTCGCCGCGCGCCTCGAAATTGGCGAATTGGTCGTAGGACGCGCAGGCCGGCGACAGCAGCACGACGGGCTCGGCCGCCCCGCTCAAGCCCGCATCGCGCGCGGCGGCGGCGACGGCCTTGTCGAGCGTTCCGCAACGCTCGTAGGCCACGGCGCCGTCGAGGCTCGCGGCGAAAGCCTGCGTCGCCGCGCCGATCAGATAGGCCTTGCGCACGCGAGGAAACAGCGGCCGCAAGCGGCTCGATGCCGCCCTCCTTCGCCTTGCCGCCGAGAATCCAGAAGATGTCGCGGAAGGAAAGCAGCGCCTTCTCGGCCGCGTCGGCGTTGGTGGCTTTGGAATCGTTGACGAACAAGGTCGCGCCGATCCTGGCCACCTGCTCCATGCGATGGGCGAGGCCGGGGAAGCTCCGCAACCCCTTCGCGATCGCTTCGACGTCGAGCCCGAGCGCGCGCGCGGCGGCGAAAGCGAAGGCGGCGTTCTGGCCATTGTGCGCGCCGCGCAAAGCCGGCGCGACGCTCAGATCGATCAGCGGCGCGGCGGCGCCCTTCACGAACAGGCGATGATCGTCGACGAAGACGTCGGCCGCCTCGGAGCGCGCGGCCGAGACGCCGACGACCTGGCGCCCCTTGGCGATCAATCGCGCCGCGATGGCGCGGCAATAGTCGTCGTCGAGCCCGACCAGCGCGACATCCGAGGCCGCGACGAGCCGCTCCTTGATCGCGGCGTAATTCTCCATCGTCCCGTGGCGGTCGAGATGATCGGGCGTCAGGTTGATGAGAAGGCCGACGCTCGGCCGAAGCGACGGCGCAAGGTCGATCTGGAAGGTCGAGCACTCCAGCACATGAATGCGATCCGGCGCCGGCGGCGGCAGGTCGAGCACGGGCACGCCGATGTTGCCGCCGAGCGCGACGTCGCGGCCTGCCTGGGCCAGGATATGGGCGATCAGCGCCGTCGTCGTCGATTTGCCGTTGGTGCCGGTGATGGCGACGAGCGGCGCGGCCGGCGCGCGCGCCGCCCGCTCGCGCGCGAAGAGCTCGATGTCGCCGATCACTTCGACGCCGGCCGCCCGCGCGCGCTCGACGGTCCAATGCGGCTTCGGATGGGTCAGCGGCACGCCCGGCGACAGTATGAGCGCCGAAAAGCCGCGACCAGTCGGCTGACGCGAGATCGACCAGCGGGACCTCTGCGGCCTTGGCCCGGCTACGCCTCGCCGTCGTCCCAGGCCGCGACTTCGCGCCCCGCCGGCGATGAGCGCGCGCGCGGTGGCGAGCCCCGAACCGCCGAGGCCGAACAAAGCGACGCGCTTTCCCGCAAATGTCGCGACCGGCGTCACGCTCACCTCAGCTTCAGGGTCGAGAGGCCGACCATCGCCAGCACGAAGGCGATGATCCAGAACCGCATGACGATCTGCGGCTCCGACCAGCCAAGCTGCTCGAAATGATGATGGATCGGCGCCATGCGGAACACGCGCTTGCCCGTCATCTTGAACGAGGCCACCTGCACGACGACGCTCAGCGCCTCCATCACGAACAGGCCGCCGACGATGGCGAGCACGACCTCGTGCTTGATGATGACGGCGATGGCGCCGAGCAGGCCGCCGAGCGCGAGCGAGCCGGTGTCGCCCATGAAAACCTGCGCAGGAGGCGCGTTGAACCAAAGGAAGCCGACGCCCGCGCCGATCAGCGCGCCGCAGACGACGATGATCTCGCCGGCCTCGGGAATATGGTTGATGAGCAGATAGTGGGAATAGACGAAATTGCCCGCGAAATAGGCGATGAGCCCAAGCGTCGCGGCGGCGATCATGACCGGCACGATGGCGAGGCCGTCGAGCCCATCCGTCAGATTGACGGCGTTGCCGAAGGCGACGATGACGAACGGCGCCGAAAACCAGAAAGCCCCAGCCGAGATCGGCGACATAGCCGTTGAAGAACGGCAGCGCCAGCGAGGTCGCGGCGGATCCGCCGACAAGCTTCATCGCCAGACAGGCGATGGCGGCGATCGCGAATTCGCCGACGAGCCGCGCCCGGCCGGAAAAGCCGCGATGCGATTGCTTGGTGACCTTCAGATAATCGTCGTAGAAGCCGATGCCGGCGAAGCCGAGCGTCACGAAAAGTACGATCCAGACATAGGGGCTCGTCAGTTTCGCCCACAGCAGCGACGAAGCGAAGAGGCCGAACAGGATCATCAGCCCGCCCATCGTCGGCGTGCCCTTCTTGGTCAGGAGATGCGAGGCCGGCCCGTCGGAGCGGATCGGCTGGCCCTTGCCCTGTTTCAGGCGCAACGCCGAGATGATGCGTCGGACCGAAGAAGAACACGAGAAACAAGCCGGTCGCCGCCGCGCCGAGCGTGCGGAACGTCAGATAGCGGAACAGATTGAAGAGGCCGGAGACGTGTTGGAAATCGCTTAGCCAGGTCAGCATGTCATCGCCCCGCGCCCGGGCCCCCGAGCGAAAAACGCTCGCGCAGGGCGGCGGCCAGCGGCCCCATGCGCGAGCCGTTCGACCCCTTGATCATCACCACGTCGCCCGCCCGCATCGCCGCGAGCAGCGGCTCCCGCAGGGCTTCGGCATGCTCGGCGTGGGCGGCCCGCATCGCTGCCGGCGCGGCCTCGTAGAGCGCGCGCGTCAGCGGCCCCGCGCCGAACAGGAGATCGACGTTGTTGGCTTCGAGATCGGACGCGAGCGCGGCGTGCACCGCCGCGCCGTCCGCCCCCAGCTCCAGCATGTCGCCGATCACGGCGATGCGCCGCCCGCCCGGGCCGGGCCTGGCCGCGCCGAGCAGCGCCAGCGCGGCGCGCATCGAGACGGGATTGGCGTTGTAGCTCTCGTCGATCAGGGTGAAGGCGCCGTCGCGCGCGGCGAGCGTGAAACGCTCGCCCCGCCCCCTGGCCGGCGCGAAAGCGCGCCAGCGCCTCGGCGCAGCGCGCGAGCGGCGCGCCGAGCGCCTGCAGCGCCGCGCAGCACGCCGACCGCGTTCTCCGCCATGTGGCGGCCCGGCGCGCCGAGCGCGAAACTCACGCGCTCGCCGCCGATCTCGGCCTCGATGCGCGATCCCTCGCCCTCCGGCGCAAAGGCGACGAGCCGCGCCCCGGCGCCGGCTCGCGCCAAAATCGACGATCCGCAGGTCGCGGGCGCGCGCGCCCGCGCCAGGCGCTCGAACTGCGGCGCGTCGCGGTTGAGAACGGCGACGCCGCCGGGCTCGACGCCCGAGAAAATCTCCGCCTTGGCGTCGGCGATCGCCTCCAGCGAGCCGAAATATTCGATATGCACGGGGCCGATGGTGGTGATCAGCGCGACATGCGGGCGCACGAGGCCGACGAGCGGCGTGATCTCGCCCGCGTGGTTCATGCCGATCTCGAACACGCCATAGGCGGCCTCCGCCGGCAGCCGCGCCAGCGTCAGCGGCACGCCCCAATGATTGTTGAACGAGGCGGCGGAGGCGTGCGTCGGCCCGACCGCCGACAAGGCCGTGCGCGCCATCTCCTTGGCGCTGGTCTTGCCGACCGATCCGGTGATGGCGACGAGGCGCGCGCGGCTCCGGCGCCGGGCCGCTGCGCCCAGCCGCTCCATGCCGCGCAAGGTGTCGTCGACGACGAACAGAGGGCCGCCGTCATCGGTCGCGCGCGCGACGACCGCCGCGACCGCGCCGGCCTCGAAGGCGCGCGCGACATGGTCGTGACCGTCGTGAGCGTCGCCCTTGATGGCGACGAACAGGTCGCCGGGCCGAAGCGTGCGCGTGTCGATGGAGACGCCGGTCGCGGGCCGGTCGAGCGGGGCGGACGGCGGTCCCAGCGTCTCGACAAGTTCCTCGGGGCTCCAAAGCGGGCGGCTCATGCGCAGGTCTCCAGCGCCGCCCGCGCTTCCTCGGCGTCGGAGAACGGCAGCACGCGTTCGCCTACGATCTGGCCGGTTTCGTGACCCTTGCCGGCGATGACGAGCGCGTCGCCGGGCTCGAGCAGCGCGACGCCGGCGCGGATCGCCTCCGCCCGGTCGCCGATCTCGCGCGCGCCCGGCGCGGCGGCGAGGATGGCGGCGCGGATCGCCGCGGGGTTCTCCGAGCGCGGATTGTCGTCGGTGACGATGACGACATCGGCGGCGCGCGAGGCGATCTCGCCCATCATCGGCCTCTTGCCGGGGTCGCGGTCGCCGCCGCAGCCGAACACGACCACGAGCCGGCCGGCGACGAAGGGGCGCAGCGCGCCGAGCGCCTTCTCCAGCGCGTCGGGCTTGTGCGCGTAATCGACGAACACCGGCGCGCCGCGCCTCGTCGCCGATCCGCTCCAGCCGGCCCGGGCGCGCCTTCGAGGCTATCGAGCGCCGCGAAGACGCCGTCCGCGCGGCGAGCCGGCGGCGAGGCAAAGCCCGGCCGCCACAAGCGCGTTGGAGACCTGGAAATCGCCGGGCAGCGGCAGCAGCGCCTCATAGGTTCGGCCGGCGTGGAGAAGCGACAGCCGCGTCGCGAAGCCCTCGCGCGCCGCCTTGACGAGGCGGATCGCCTCGCCTTTCGCGCCGACCGTGAAGGGCGCCCGGCCCGCCGCGCGCACGGCCTCGATCACGCGCGGCGCGATGGCGCTGTCGGCGTCGATCACGGCGGGGGCGCCCGGCGGCAGCAGATTGCGGAACAGGCGCAACTTGGCGGCGAAATAATCCTCCTCCGTCGCGTGATAATCCATGTGGTCGCGCGACAGATTGGTGAAGGCGGCGGCGGCCGGGATCACGCCGTCGAGCCGCTTCTGGTCGAGCCCGTGCGAGGAGGCTTCCATCGCGAGGTGCGTGACGCCGGCCTCGGCGAGCCGCGTGAGCGTCTGATGCAACGCGACGGGGTCGGGCGTCGTCAGCGAGCCATAGACATGGACCGGGCGCGAGACGACGCCGATGGTGCCGAGCGAGGCCGCCTCCAGGCCGAGGCTCGCCCAGATCTGGCGCACGAAGGCCGCAACGGAAGTCTTGCCGCTGGTGCCGGTGACGGCCACGATGGTCGCCGGCCGTTGGGGATAGAACCGCGAGGCGGCGCGGGCGAGCGCGGCCCGCGCGTCGGCCACTTCGACGAAAACCGCTTCGCCGAGCCCCTCCGGCCGCCGCTCGGCGACGATCGCGCGGGCGCCTCGAGCGACGGCTTGCGCGACATGCTTGAGGCCGTCGTCCTTCGCGCCGGCGAGCGCGAAGAACGCGTCGCCGGGCGCCGACCTTGCGGCTGTCGGCGGCCAAGCCCGAGACCTCAGTCGCAAGGCCGGAAGATCGAGGAGTTCGCCGAGGGTTTCATGCGCGCACGCTCCGCGGCTCGCCGCTCCCCCCGCCCTCTCGGCGGGCGAACAGCCGCATGGCGGCCATGCACAAACGCCCGCGCGTCCGCAGCGCCGAACCGCCCCTTACCCTCTCTCCGCATGCGGGAACAGGGAGCGGCGAGGGCGGTGTTCCGCAACTCCGTTCATTCCTTGCCTATCTTGTCGGCGTCGCCGCCATAGCCGAGCCGCGCGATGATCGGGAAGGGCTGCGCGGGCGGCGCCGGCATCGGCGGATGGTCCTCCAGCGGCTCGACGCGGCGGATCAGCGCGCCCGTCACGCGGCCGGCGTTGTAGGCGGCGGTGTGATAGCCGTAATCGCCCGGCGCCGCCTGCGGCTGATCGTAGATCACGAGATAGAGATATTTGGGCTTGTTGGCCGGGGTGATGGCCATGAAGGTGTTGAACACCTTGTCGTTGGAGTAGCGGTGGTTGACGATCTTCTGCGCCGTGCCGGTCTTGCCGCCGACGTAATAGCCATCGACGTTGGCGAAGCCCGCAGAGCCGTGCGTGGCGTTGGCGCGCATGAGATAGCGCATGGATTCCGAGGTCTGCGCGCTGATGACCTGCTCGGAATTGGCGATTGCCGTCGCCTCGTCGCGCACCAGGAACGTCGGCTTCATGAGGTGGCCGCCGTTGACCAGCGCCGCCACGCCCATCACCGCCTGCAGCGGCGCGACATTGAGGCCCTGGCCGAAGGCGATCGTCATGGTCGAGAGCTCGCCCCAATGTTTGGGGACCTGCGGCGCGGCGCTCTCGGGCAGCTCGGTTTGCAGCCGCGTGAGCTGGCCCATCTTGCGCAGGAAGGCCTGATGCGCCTGCACGCCCATCGCCAGCGCCATGCGGGCCGTGCCGATGTTGGAGGAGTGCGTGAACACCTCCGGCACGGTCAGCACGCGATGGGTGGCGTGGAAATCATGGATGGTGAAGCGGCCCGAACGCAGGCTCTCGCGCGCGTCGAGCCGCGAGCCCAGCGTGAACTTGCCGGAGTCGAGCGCCATCGCGATGGACAGCGCCTTGAAGGTCGAGCCCATCTCGTAGGTGCCGACATTGATGCGGTTGATCTTCGGCCAGTTCTCCGGCTTGTTCATATCGGGGGGATCGTTGGGATCGAAGTCGGGCAGCGACTCCAGCGCGATCACCTCGCCCGTGTCGACGTCGAGAATGCAGCCGGCCCCCGCCTTGGCCTTGAACCGCTCCATGCCTGCCACGAGCTCGTCGCGAAGCGCGTGCGTCGCCTTCAGGTCGAGCGACAGCCGGACGGGCCTAAGGGCCGCGGGATCGATGACGAAGCCCGGCACATGCGGGTCCGTCAGGCCCTGCTCGTCGAGATATTTCTCCATCCCGGCGATGCCGATGTTGTCCTTGTCGACGAAGCCGATCACATGGGCGCCGAGCGGGCCGTTGGGATAGATGCGCTTGTTCTCGGGCCAGAAGCCGATTCCGGGCAGGCCCAGATGAAAGATCTCGTTGCGCTCCTTGGCCGTAATCTGGCGCTTGATCCAGATGAAGCCCTTCTTGGAATTGAGGCGCTCGCGCAATTCGCGCGCATTGACGTCGGGCAGCACGGCGGTGATGAGCTCGACGGCCTCGTCCTTGTCTATGATGTTCCGGGGCTCGGCGAACACCGACATGGTCTTGACGTCGGTCGCGAGAATGGCGCCGTTGCGGTCGAGCAGGTCGGGGCGCGCGCCCGCGGCGGCCTGGTCGGCCGCGACCTTCAGCGTCTGCGGCGGCTCGTGCGACATGCCCAGGTGGACGAGCTTGCCGGCGATGGCGAGATAGGCGAGCCCCAGCGCCAGCATCAATTGACGGATGCGCCCGGCGCCCTTGTCGAGCCGCGGCGAAATGAGCGCGGCCGCTCCGCCGATGAGGCGCCGGCGAAGCGAGGGCTTTGGGGTTTCAGGCGCCGTCATCGCGTCACCTCATCGAAGGCGAGGCGCCGGCGGCCCCGTTGGACGGCGAGGAGCTCAACCCCAGGCCCAGAGACTCGAGCTCGCGGCCGATCGAGTCCCCCTGGGCGTTCTTTTCCGGAATGTCCTGCGGCCGCACGATCTGATTGAGCGCAAGCGGCTGCATGCGCAAGAGCTTGTCGGCGAGGTCCTGGATGCGGTCGGGGCGGGCCAGATGCCCGTATTCGGCTCGCAGCACGTTGATCTCGTCGTTGGTCCTGTTGATCTGATGACGCAATTTGACGATCTGCTCGGATTCCAGGATCGTCTCGTATTTGATGTTGTAGACATAGATCGCCGAGCCGATCAGCGCGCCGATCGCGATGAGATGAAGCAGCCGCCACATCAGCGCCCCCTCGCGACGAAGCTTGCGGCGTCGGGCTCGAAGGCCGGCGCGTCGAGGCGCTCGGCGAAACGCAGCTTGGCCGATTTGGCGCGCGGATTGGCGGCGATCTCGCTTGTCGAGGGTACGACCGGCTGGCCGGGAGGGCTGCGAAAGCTCGGGCGCGGCGGGGCGGGCTCCCCCGGCAGCAGCCGCGAAGCCGCGCGCCCGCGGCCCGGTGCGGCGGGCGAAGAACTGCTTGACGATGCGGTCTTCGAGCGAATGGAACGTCACCACCGCGAGCCGCCCGCCGGGCTTCAGCGCGCGCTCCGCGGCCGAGAGCCCGCTCAGCAATTGCGCCGAGTTCGTCGTTGACGGCGATGCGCAGAGCCTGAAAGACGCGGGTCGCCGGATGGGTGCGCTCGCCGGGCGGCGCCGGCGCGACGCGGGCGACGAGACCCGGCGAGTTGCGACGTCGAGACGAATGGCTGCGCCGTGCGGTCGGCGACGATGGCGCGGGCGATGCGACGGGCGGCGCGCTCCTCGCCGATAATGGAAGAAGATGTCGGCAAGCTCCGCCTCGCTGGCCTCGGCCAGAATATCGGCCGCCGTCGGCCCGCGCCCCTCCATGCGCATGTCGAGCGGCGCGTCGAAACGCAGCGAGAAGCCGCGCTCCGGCCTGATCGAGCTGCATCGAGGAGACGCCGATGTCGAGCGCGACGCCGTCGAGATCCTGCGCGTATTTGTCGAGCTCGCCGAAGCGGGCCTCGACGAGCCTCAGCCGGTCGGGATACTCGGCCGCCAGCGCCGCGCCGCCGGCGATCGCCGAGGGGTCGCGGTCGAGCGCGACGACGCGGGCGCCGCGTTCGAGCATGGCGCGCGCTATAGCCGCCGGCGCCGAAGGTGCCGTCGAGATAGAGGCCGCCCGCGCTTGATCTCCAGCGCCGCGAGCGTCTCGTCGAGCAGCACGGGAATGTGGCTCACGCCGCCGACCCCCGGACGCCGCTCGGATTTCGCGCGCCCGCGCCCGCGCCGCCTCGAGCCGCTCGGCGAAGGCCTCGGCCGCCCAGATCTGAAACTTGTCGCCCTGGCCGACGATCACCGCCTCGCGCGTCAGGCCGATGACGCCTTCAGCCGCTCGCTCAAGGTGAGCCGTCCCTCCGGATCGAGCTTCACCCGCTCGCCGGTCCCGAACAGGGCCAGCGCCAGATCCTCGCGCTGCGGCGAATAGGGCGGCATCGTCTCCAGGAGCGCCCGGATCGTCGCGATGAGCCGCTCGCCGCCGCAATCGAGCGCCGGCTGGTCGAGCGCGGGATGGATGAACACGCACTCCTCCTTCGCCAACGCCGCGCGGAACGACGCCGGCAGCGACAGCCGGCCCTTCGCGTCGAGCCCCTTGACGAAATGCGAGAGAAACACAACGCCCTCCCTCGCCGGCGCGCGCGCCAATCCTCGCGCTCTCGGGCGAGCCGCGGAGAAAGCGTGGCGGCCTCTGATGGGATGGCTTGGGATAACATGGGCTAAGAATGGGCGTCAACGAATTGGCCGCCCGGGTGCGCCAGGCGACGTTCGTCGCCTGCCATTAGGGTATGTTAAGGTTAAGCTCTCGTTAGGACCGCGGCGCGAGGGCAGGCGAATTTCGACGGCGCGTCGGTATATGCTCAGGTCGCCCATGACGCTGACCGAATTCCGCGCCTCGCTCGCCGCGCCCGACCCGCCCGAGGGCCTTGAGCCCGCGCTCGCCGCGCTCTGGCGCGACGCCAAGGGCGACTGGGACGGCGCGCACGAACTCGCCCAGGCCGACGAGGGCGGCGACGGCGATTGGGCGCACGCCTATCTCCACCGCAAGGAGGGCGACGGCGGCAACGCCGCCTATTGGTATCGCACGGGCCGGCAAGCCTTTCGCGCGCACGTCGCTCGACCAGGAATGGGCCGACATCGCGCGAGACGCTGCTGGCGAGGCCGGCCATGACGGACAGCGCCGCTTACGAGGCCCTCGGCGACGACGCGTTCCGCGCCAGCGCCCTGACCGGCGGCCCCTGGAGCCCCGAGCACCAGCATGCCGGGCCGCCCTCGGCGCTGATCTGCCGCGCCGTCGAGCGGGCGGCGGCGCCGCATGGCTTCACCCATATCGGCCGCCTGACCGTCAACCTGTTGCGGCCGCTGCCGGTCGGCGATTGCCGGATCGAGATTCGCGCCGATCAGATCGGCCGCGGCGCCGGGCATTTCTCGGGACGATCTGACGGCGGGCGGCAAGGAGATCGCGCTGTTCACCGCGCTCGCCCAGCGCGAGCAGGACCTGCCCGTGCCGGAGAGTACGCCCGGCCATCCGCCGCCGCAGGCGGTCAAGCCGCCGGGGCATCGAAGCCGGTGACGCATGGATTTCGGCCGATCGATTTCGGCTATGCGCGGCTGGTCGAGAACCGGCTCGCGGAAGGCGCCTATTTCAAGGGCCCGTGCGCGGTCTGGTTCCGCCTCGCCTATCCGCTGGTCGCAGGCGAGGCGCCGAGCCCCTATCAGCGCGTGGCGGTGGCCGCCGATTCCGGCAACGGCGTCAGCGCCGCGCTCGATTTCTCCCGCTATGTCTTCGTCAACTGCGACCTGACCATCAACCTGTTCCGCCGCCCCGTCGGCGAGTGGATCTGCCTTGACGCGCGCAGTTGGATCGGCGGCAATGCCTGCGGGCTCGCGGAATCGGCGCTCTACGACGAGCAGGGCCTGATCGGCCGGGCGACGCAAAGCCTCGCGGTGAGGGCGCGATAAGGAGGCGCGCATGAGCTTCAATCCCGTTTCCCCCGACGCCGTCGCCGCCGAGTCCATCGAGACGCTCATCGTCCCGCGCGCCCGCGACCTCGGCGGCTTCGCGGTGCGCCGGGCGCTGCCGGCGCCGCGCCGGCAGATGGTCGGGCCGTTCATCTTCTTCGACGAGATGGGGCCGGCCGAGTTCCTCACCGGCCAGGGCGTCGACGTGCGGCCGCATCCGCATATCGGGCTCGCCACCGTCACCTATCTCTATCGCGGCGAGTTCCAGCATCGCGACAGTCTCGGCTCGAACCAGCTCATCCTGCCCGGCGAGGTCAACTGGATGGTCGCCGGGCGCGGCGTCACCCATTCCGAGCGCACGAGCGCGGCGACGCGGACCGCGCCCGCATGATCTGTTCGGCGTCCAGACCTGGGTCGCGCTGCCCGAGCGCGACGAGGAGACCGCGCCGAGCTTCGAGCATCACGGCCGCGAGGCGCTGCCGGTCATGGAGGGCGGACGGCGCGCGGCTGCGGCTGATCCTGGGGAACGCCTATGGCGAGCGCGCGCCGGCGAGGGTGTTCTCCGAGACCTTCTATGTCGACGCCGCGCTGGCGCCCGGCGCGCGGCTGCCGCTGCCCGACGATCACGAGGATCGCGGGATCTATGTGATCGAGGGCGAGATCGCCGTCGCGGGCCAAGTGTTCGAGGCCGGGCGGATGCTGGTGTTCCGGCCCGGCGACCGCATCGCGGTCGGGGCCGGCGTTGACGGGCGCGCGGCTGCTGCTGCTCGGCGGCGCGACGCTGGAGGGGCCGCGCTATATCTGGTGGAATTTCGTCGCCTCCAGCCAAGAGAAGATCGAGGCGGCGAAGGAGGCGTGGCGCAAGGAGAACCGGGATCGGTTCGCGCTGCCGCCGGACGACCGCGACGAGTTCATCCCGGCGCCGTGACGCCGGACTTCGCCCTCATTTCGCGCGCAGCGCCTCGACGCCCGGCAGCGCCTTGCCTTCCATCCATTCCAGGAACGCGCCGCCGGCGGTCGAGACATAGGTCATGTCGTCGGCGACGCCTGCCGCGTTGAGCGCCGAGACCGTGTCGCCGCCGCCCGCCACCGATTTCAGCTTGCCGTCCTTGGTGAGGAACGCGACGGTCTTGGCGATCTGCATGGTCGCCGCCTCGAAAGGCGGCGTCTCGAAAGCGCCGAACGGGCCGTTCCACACCAGCGTCTTGGTGGAAGCCAGCGCCTGCTCGACGGCGATCACCGATTTCGGCCCGATGTCGAGCATCATCTCGTCGGCGCCGACGTGGTCGACGTCGACGACGCGGACTTGCGCGTGCGGCTTGAATTCCTTGGCGACGACCGCGTCGACCGGCAGCAGCACGCGGCAATCGGCCGCTTTCGCGGCCTCAAGGATCGATCGCGCGCGGTGTCGGCGAGGTCCTTCTCGCACAGTGACTTGCCGACCGCCTTGCCTTGCGCGAACAGGAAGGTGTTGGCCATGCCGCCGCCGATGATGAGCGTGTCGACCTTCTTCGACGAGATTGCCGAGCAGTTCGAGCTTGGTCGAGACCTTCGCGCCGCCGACGATCGCCGCCACCGGCCGCGCCGGGCGAGCCCAGCGCCAGCGTCAGCGCGTCGAGCTCCGCCTGCATGGCGCGCCCGGCATAGGCCGGCAGCTTGTGGGCGACGCCCTCGGTCGAGGCGTGGGCGCGGTGGGCGGCCGAGAAGGCGTCGTTGACATAGACGTCGCCGAGATTGGCCAGCGCCGCGACGAAGGCGGGATCGTTCTTCTCCTCGCCCTTGTGGAAGCGGGTGTTCTCCAACAGGAGGACGTCGCCGTCCTTCATCGCCGCGATGGCGGTCGCGGGGACGTCGCCGATGCAATCGGCGGCGAAGCCGACGGGGCGGCCGAGCAGCGCGGCGACGGCCGGTCGGCGACGGGCCTCAGCGAATTCGCCTCGTCCGGCCCGCCCTTCGGCCGGCCGAAATGGGCGAGCAGGATGACCTTGGCGCCCTTGTCGAAAGCTCGCGGATCGTCGGCAGCACGCGCTCGATGCGGGTGGCGTCGGAAACCCTGCCGTTCTCCATCGGCACGTTGAGATCGACGCGCAACAGGACGCGCTTGCCCTTGACCTCGGCGGAGTCGAGGGTGCGAAACTGGCTCATGACGGCCTCATTTGAACAGCGACCAAGCAAAAAGCGCGGCTGCGAGCCGCGCTTCTCATCCTCAGATCAGCTTGCCCATCGCCACCGCCGTGTCCGCCATGCGGTTGGAGAAGCCCCATTCGTTGTCGTACCAGGAGAGAACGCGCACGAAGGTGCCGTCGATCACCTTGGTCTGGTCGAGGTGGAACACCGACGAACGGCTGTCGTGGTTGAAGTCGCACGAGACGTTCGGCTTGTCGGTATAGCCGAGGACGCCCTTCAGCGGGCCGTTGGCGGCGGCCTTGATCGCGGCGTTGATCTCGTCCTCGCTCGTCGCGCGCTTGGCGACGAACTTGAAATCGACCACCGAGACGTTCGGCGTCGGCACGCGGATCGCCGAGCCGTCGAGCTTGCCCTTGAGCTCGGGCAGCACGAGGCCGACCGCCTTGGCGGCGCCGGTCGTCGTCGGGATCATCGACAGCGCCGCGGCGCGGGCGCGGTAGAGGTCCTTGTGCAGCGTGTCGAGCGTCGGCTGGTCGCCGGTGTAGGAATGGATCGTCGTCATGAAGCCGTGGTCGATGCCGATGGCGTCGTTGAGCACCTTGGCGACCGGGGCGAGGCAGTTGGTCGTGCAGGAGGCGTTGGAGACCACGAGATGCTCCTTGGTGAGCTTGTCGTGATTGACGCCGTAGACGACGGTGAGGTCCGCCCCGTCGGCGGGGGCGGAGACGATGACGCGCTTGGCGCCGGCGGTCAGATGCGCCGCCGCCTTGTCGCGCGCGGTGAAGATGCCGGTGCATTCCAGCGCGATGTCGACGCCGAGGTCCTTGTGCGGCAGTTCCGCCGGATTCCTGATCGCCGTCACCTTGATCTTGCCGCGGCCGACGTTGATCGTGTCGCCGTCGACCGTCACCTCATGGGGAAAGCGGCCGTGGACGCTGTCGAAGCGCAGCAGATGGGCGTTGGTCTCGACCGGCCCCAGATCGTTGATGGCGACGACCTCGATGTCCTTGCGTCCGGATTCGAAGATGGCGCGCAGAACGTTGCGTCCGATGCGTCCGAACCCGTTGATCGCAACTCTCACCGCCATGTTGATGCCTCCTGAAGGCGACCGTCGCCCGCGCTCCGTCGTTCGGCGCGACAGCGCCCGGCGTCTTTAATAGCCGACCCTCAGCCACGCGAAATGAGCCTAGTCAACTCATTTCGCCCCGCCGCCCCGTTCAAAATTTTTGATCGCGCCGGCCCGCGCCCGCGGCCTGCCGCCGCTTCGGCCGGCGGCGCGCGTTGACCGGTCTCGGCGCGGCTGCGTTAAGAGACTGAGATTTCGCATGACGGAGACCTCTTGTCCGGCGATTCCCCGATCCGGCGCTTGTGCGGCTGCGCGCGGCGCTGGACAATCTCGAGGCGGCGGCGGAGCGCCGCGCCCGCCGCGATGCGGTGCGCTCGGACGCAGAGGCGGAATTCGCGATGATGCAGGACGATCGCGCGCGGCTCGCCGTCGAGCTCGACGCCGCTCTCGACGCCCAGCGCGCGCTTGCCGAGGCCAACGCCGCGGCGATGGAGCGGGTGACGCGCGCGGCCGGCGTCATCGAACGCTGGCTCGGGCGATCGGACGGTTGAGAAAGCGCGTCTTCGCGGAGGGAACGCCATGCCGCAGGTGCTAGTGAACATCGGCGGCCGCTCGTATCGCCTGGCCTGCAATCCCGGCGAGGAGGAGCATCTGGCCAGGCTCGCCAAGCTTGTCGACGGCAAGATCGCCGAGATGCAGGGCGCGTTCCGCGACATCGCCGACCAGCGCATCGTCGTGATGGCCGCGCTCAGCATCGCCGACGAACTGTTCGACGCCAAGCGAAAGGCCGAGGCGCGCGCCGCGAGAATCCGCCGAGGCGCTGGCGAGGAAGTCGGCGGCGCGCCAGGCCGCGCAGGACCGCGCCGCCGCGCTCGAAGCCGCCATCGAAGAGACGGCGGCGCGCGTCGAGGCGCTGACGAGACCCTCAGCGCGCCAGCGGCGGACTGAGCGGCCAGGAGGTCCGAGCGTCCGTCAGCCGCGATCCGCCAGCCGCCGCGTCAGATCGCGCAGGAACGCCTGCCGCTCCCGCCCTTCCTCGGCGCCGCGCGGCATTCGCCGTCGATCAGCATGACCTCGCCGCTGTCCCGGAACGACGGCCACGCGGCAGGCCGGGGCCGTTGGGATCGCCGGTCTTGACGAAATTGACCCAATAGCCCGAGGCCGCCTCGGCCGCCGCGCGGTCGGCGGCGGCGAAATCCCAGGGCATGGCGTCGAGCGTGTCGAGCACATAGGGGATGTCGCCGGCGTGGAAGGCGCCGGCTTGCGCCACGTCGCGCTCCGCCGAACCAGCCGGGCCGCACGGGCGGGGCGCGGTCGAAGCGGTAGCGGTAGATCTCGGCCCGGCCGCTCGCCTTCTGCGCCTCGATCCAGGCCCAGGTCTTGTTGATGATGACGAGATCGCCGCCGAGCGCCGCCGCGCTCGCGCGCGCCTGCGCCCCGCCGGGATAATGGGCGAGAACCTCGGCGGCGTGGGCGCCGAAGCGTTTCTCCACCATCGCCTCGTAAGTCCCCGCCGGCGCCTCATCCGGCATCCAGGTGAAATTGAATCCCTCGTCCTTCGTCCAGCCGGCGATGAGCGGCACGTCGGCCTGCGCGCCGTCGGCGAAGATCGCGTCGAGCGGGCGCGGCAGCAGGCGGCCGTCGAGGATCGGCCGGAAGCCGAGGCCCGGCGCGGCGGCGAGGACGCCTCGGCCGGCGCCGCGCGCATCTCGGCGAGCGAGCTTCGCGCCGAGTTCGCCGTTGGAAGGCGAGCCCGCGCGCCTCCGCCGCTTCGCGCGCCGGCAGCGGTTCGGCGGCGCCGGAGAACAGCGCGCCGCTCTGGCCGATGGCGCGCGCGAACAGGCCGCGCGCGAGCGGCGAGGCCATCAGCGCGCTGACCGCCATCGAGCCCGCCGATTCCCCGACGATCGTCACCCGCCCGGGATCGCCGCCGAACGCCGCGATGTTGCGCTGCATCCATTGCAGCGCCGCGACGAGATCGAGCAGCCCCCAATTGCCGGAAAATCCGCTCTCCGCCGTCAGTTCGGGATGGGCGAGGAAGCCGAAGGCGCCGAGCCGGTAATTGACCGTCACCACGACGATTCCGCGCGCCGCCAGCCGCGCCCCGTCATGGCGCGGCTCCGATCCCGAGCCCGCCGCGAAACCGCCGCCATGGATCCAGAACAGCACGGCGCGCCGCTCGTCCGCGCCGGGCGCGGCCGGGGTCCAGACATTGAGATAGAGGCAATCCTCGGAAACGCCGGCGCCGGCAGAGATCGGATGTCGTCCCAGATCGCGCCCTGCATGGCGTCCGGCCCGAAGGCGCCGGTCGCGCGCGGCTCGCGCCAGGGGGCGACCGGCTGAGGCGCGCGCCAGCGCAGCGGCCCGACGGGCGGCGCGGCGTAAGGCAGCCCCTTGTAGGCGCGCACGCCCCGCGCATCCGGCGCGACGGCCGCGAGCGGACCCGAATTGATTGTCAGACTATCCATTTACGCCTCCCGCGCCTTTTTCGCCGCGGCGGGAGCCGGAAGTCCAGCGTTGACGCTTGGCGCCCGGCTCGCGAAAACGATTCCCATGCTGCGCGGCGTTTTCCTGCTCCTATCCTGCCAACTCGTCGGCGAGGTTCTCGCCCGAAGCCTCGACCTGCCGGCGCCGGGGCCGGTGATCGGCCTGGCGCTGCTCGCCGCCGGCCTGGCGATCTGGTCGCGGCGCGGCGCGCCGGCCGATCTCGACGAGACGGACGTCGGCAAGGCCGCCAATGCGCTGCTCGGCTCGCTGTCGCTGCTGTTCGTGCCGGCGGGCGTCGGCGTCGTGCAATATTTCGACCTGCTCGCCCGCTACGGCCTCGCGCTCGGGCTTGCGCTGATCGTCTCGACCGTGCTGACCCTGCTGGCGACGGTCGGCGTGTTCCTTTGGGTCAAGCGGCGGACGGCGGCATGAATTCCTGGCGGCTCTGGGTCTATCTGCAAACCACGCCTTTGTTCTGGCTGACGGCGACGCTGGCCGCCTTTCTCGTCGCCGACGCGCTTGTCGAAGCGCGCCGGCCGCCATCCGCTCGTCAATCCCGTGCTTATCGCGGTCGCGCTCGTCGCGGCGCTGTTGAAACTGAGCGGCACGCCCTACAAGACCTATTTCGACGGCGCGCAATTCGTGCATTTCCTGCTGGGGCCGGCGACGGTGGCGCTCGGCGTTCCCCTCTACAAGAATTTCGCGCTGGTGCGGAGGAACGCGCTGCCGATGACGGCGGCGCTGATCGTCGGCGCGCTCGTCGCCATCGTCTCGTCCGTGCTCGTCGCCGCCTGGGCCCACGCGCCGCGCGAGGCGCTGGTCTCGATCGCGCCGAAATCGGTGACGGCGGGCGTGGCGATGGCGGTTTCCGAGAAGCTCGGCGGCCTGCCGCCGCTGACCGCCGTGCTCGTCATCCTGACCGGCGTCATCGGCGCGATGATCGTCACGCCGCTGATGAACGCGCTCGCATCCGCGACTACGCCGCGCGCGGACTTCGCGGCGGGGCTCGCCTCGCATGGCATCGGCACGGCGCGCGCGTTCACCGTCGATCCGGTCGCCGGCGTGTTCGCCGGCGTGGCGATGGGGCTCAACGCGGTGGTGACGCCGGCCATCGTTCCGCTTATCCTGCCCTGGCTGATCCGCTGACTTAAGGAGGCGACCTTGTCGCGCGCCTTTCTCGAAGACGTGAAAGCCCGCCTCGCCGGCATCGAGGCCGAGGGCCTCTACAAGCGCGAGCGGATGATCGAAGGCCCGCAGGGCGGGCGCATCCGCGTCGCCGGCCGCGAGATGGTCAATCTCTGCGCCAACAATTATCTCGGCCTCGCCGACCACCCTGATGTCGTGGCCGCCGCGCGCGTAAGCGCTCGAGACCTACGGCTTCGGCATGGCCTCGGTGCGCTTCATCTGCGGCGCGCAGGACCAGCACCGCGCGCTCGAGCACGAGATCGCCGCGCATCTCGATCAGGACGACGCGATCCTGTTCGCCGCCTGTTTCGACGCCAACGGCGGCGTGTTCGAGCCGCTGCTCGACGAAAACGACGCTATCATCTCGGACGCGCTCAACCACGCCTCGATCATCGACGGCGTGCGGCTCTGCAAGGCCAAACGCTACCGCTACGCCAACTCCGACATGGACGAACTGGAGAGCCGCCTGAAAGAGGCGGCCGGCGCGCGCTTCAAGCTGATCGTCACCGACGGCGTGTTCTCGATGGACGGCCATATCGCCAAGCTGAAAGAAATCCGCGCGCTCGCCGACAGATACGATGCGCTGGTGATGAGCGACGAGTGCCACGCCACGGGCCATCTCGGCCCCCAGGGCAAGGGCGCGCCGGCGCTGACCGGCGGGCGCGTCGATATCGTGACGGGCACTTTCGGCAAGACGCTCGGCGGCGCGATGGGCGGCTTCGTCGCCGCCGCGCAGCCGATCGTCGATCTGTTGCGCCAGCGCGCGCGGCCTTATCTGTTCTCCAACTCGCTCGCGCCGCCCGTCGTCGCCGGCTCGCGCAAGGCGCTGCGAGATCGCCATCGGCGCCGACGATCTGCGCGCCAGGCTGATGGGCCACACGCGGCGCTTCCGCGAGGGGCTGGCGCAGGCCGGCTTCACGCTGATCGACGGCGAGACGCCGATCATTCCGGTGATGACGGGCGAAGCGCGCGCCGCGCAGGATCTGGCGGCGGCGCTCGACAGGCGCGGCGTCTATGTCGCGGGCTTCTTCTATCCCGTCGTGCCGAAGGGCAAGGCCCGCATCCGCACGCAGATGTCGGCGGCGCTGATCGAGGCCGACGTGGAGTTCGCGATTGCAGGCGTTCAAGGACGCGGGGCGCGAGCTCGGGCTTATCTGATCGGAGCTCTTGGCGGCATGAAAGCCTTGTGAAATCGAAGCCGAGCCCGGCCTCTGGCTGGAGGAGGCGCCGAGCCCGTGCCCGGCCCCGACGAGGTGCTGGTGAAGGTGCGCAAGACCGGCATCTGCGGCACCGACATTCACATCTACAACTGGGACGAATGGGCGCAGCGCACCGTGCCCGTGCCGATGGTGGTCGGCCATGAATACGCCGGCGAGATCGCCGTCGCTCGGCTCGCAACGTGCACGATCTGAAGGTCGGCCAGCGCGTCTCCGGCGAGGGCCATGTCATCGGCATGCACAGCCGCGCCGCGCGCGGCGGGCGGTTCCACATGGACCCGGAAACGCGCGGCATCGGCGTCAATATCCCCGGCGCCTTCGCCGAATATGTGAAAATCCCCGCCTTCAACATCGTGCCGCTGCCCGATGACATCGACGACGAGCTTGGCGCGATCCTCGATCCGCTCGGCAACGCCGTCCATACCGCGCTCGCCTTCGATCTCGTCGGCGAGGACGTGCTCATCACCGGCGCCGGGCCGATCGGCATCATGGCCGGCGCGATAGCTCGCCATGTCGGGCGCGCGGCATGTCGTCATCACCGACGTCAACCCGCTGCGGCTGAAGCTCGCCGCCGAAGTCGCCGAAGTGACGCCGATGGACGCCTCCAAGGAGAACCTGGACGATGTCATGCACAGGCTCGGCATGAAGGAGGGCTTCGACATCGGGCTCGAAATGAGCGGCGCGCCCGCCGCCTTCGAGACGATGGTCGATCATCTCGTCGATGGGCGGACATATCGCGATGCTTGGCATCCCGACGAGGCCGGCGCCGGTCGACTGGACCAAGATCGTTTTCAAGCTCCTGACGATCAAAGGCATCTACGGCCGCGAGATGTTCGAGACCTGGCACAAGATGATCGCCATGCTGCAAAGCGGCCTCGACGTGCGCAAGGTCATCACGCATCGGCTGCCGGCGCGCGATTTCCGCCAAGGCTTCGAGATCATGCGCGCCGGCCAGTCCGGCAAGATCGTGCTCGATTGGTCGGAAATCTAGCCCCTATGGGTTGAAATACGCCTCGTCATGCCCGGACTTGTTCCGGGCGACCACGTGACCGAGCGATGCAGCATTTGTGCTCATTCCAGGCGCATCGTCTGATGAAGTGGCGGCGCAAACGGTCATAGCGGCTGGAAGCTTGCCAGCGTGGATGGCCGGGACAAGCCCGGCCATGACGAATCTCACGCTCACGCCAGCCGCCGCGCCCAGGGCCGCGAAGGCTCGCGCGCTTCGCCTGCGGACAAGCCCGGCTGATAGGCGATCGGAAACCTCGGCGACCGCCCCTCGCGCAAAGCCCGCAACGTCGCTTCGTTGCTGACCTCGAAGGCGCTGAAGCCGCAGCGGATCATCAGCGGAATTTCGTCGAGCAGCACGTCGCCGACGGCGCGCAATTCGCCGCGAAAGCCGTGGCGCTCGCGCAGCAGGATCGCGTAGGAGAACGCCCGGCCGTCGCCGAACTTGTCGAACTTCAGCGCGACGAGCGGCCGGTCGGCGACCTCGCGCAGAGCGTCCTGCGCCCCGGCGCCCGCTGCGATCTCGACCCCGACGGCGCCAGCGCGCAAAGCCTCCGCTTCGCGTCGCCAGCGCGCCAGCGAAACGATAGCGCGGCCGCCGGCGAACGCCGCCTCGTCGGGAACGCGGGTCCAATCGTCCTCGGCGAAAACGCCGTCGCGCCAGAGCGCCATCAGATGTTCCCTCCTGCGTCGAGCGTCTGCCCGTGAATTCCGCATTCCTGCTTGGCCCTGCCGCGCCAGCGCCCGGAGCGCGGGTCCTCGCCCGGGCCGACGCGGCTCGTGCAAGGCAGGCAGCCGATCGAGGGAAAGCCCTTGGCGACCAAGGGATGCGGCGGCAGATCGTGTTGTTTTATGTAAGCGATGAGGTCGCTCGCGCTCCAGCCGACGAGCGGATTGACCTTCACCCGCGCGCCTTCGGCTTCAAACAAAGGCAGGCGCGCGCGGTCGTCGGTCTGGAAGCCTTTGCGGCCGGTGATCCAGGCGTCATAGGCTTCGAGGGCCGCCGCCAAGGGCGCAACCTTGCGGATTTCGCAACAGCGGTCGGGGTCGGAGGCGAAGAGGAATTTTTCCCCGTCCTCCCGCGCCAGCGTCGCCTCGTCCGGCGCGGCGATCACGATGTTGGTCAGGCCGAGCTGTTCAACGAGCCTGTCGCGATAGCCGAGAGTCTCGGGAAAATGCTGGCCGGTGTCGACGAACACGACCGGCGTCGCCTGTCGATCTGAGCCATCATGTGCAGCAGCACGACCGAATCCGCGCCGAAAGACGACACCAGCGCGATTCTGCCGGGATAGAGGTCCTGGATTGCGAGCCGCAGCAGCGAGGGCGCAGAGACCAGCGCGAAGCGCGTCTCCAGCCTCGAAGCGGCGATCGCGTCGCCGAACAGTTTGATGTCGTGCGCGCTCATCAGATGTCCGATCCGGCGCTCCTTTCGTAGAGCGCCTCCTTGAACGGCGCCATGCCAACGCGGCGGAACGTCGCCAGGAACGGCTCGCTCGCGTCGGTTCTCTGCGCGCGATAGGTCTCGACGATCGTGTCGATCGCCTCGACGATGCGCTCGGAGGAGAAGCCGGGGCCGGTGATCTGGCCGATCGAGGCGTTCTCGTCGCCGGAGCCGCCGAGCGTGATCTGATAAGTCTCCTCGCCCGCGCGCTCCAGCCCGAGAATGCCGATATGGCCGACGTGATGATGACCGCAGGCGTTGATGCAGCCGGAAATCTTGATCTTCAGCGGCCCGATGTCGCGCGCCCGCGCGCCGTCGCCGAAACGTTCCGCGATGCGCTGGGCGACGGGGATCGAACGGGCGGTCGCCAGCGCGCAATAATCGAGGCCGGGGCAGGCGATGATGTCGCTGATCTGCCCGGCGTTCGGCGTCGCCAATCCAACCGAGGCGAGGCGGTCGTAGACCGCCGGCAGATCGTCAAGCGCGACATGCGGCAGGATCAGATTCTGCTCGTGGCTGACGCGCAACTCGTCCTGTGAATAGTCCTCGGCGAGATCGGCGACAGCGTCCATCTGATCGGCCGAGGCGTCGCCGGGCGGCGCGCCGATGGGTTTCAGCGACACCGTCATCACGGCGTAGCCGGGAACCTTATGAGGTACGACATTGGCGCGCATATAGGCGTCGAACCGGGCGTCCCTGCCGCGGCGGCGCGTGATGCGCGCGCTTTCCGGCGCCCGCGGCGACAAGGGCGGAGGCGCGAAATAGGCGCGCATGCGGGCGATGTCGGCCTCATGCAGCGTCAGCGCGCTCTGAGCGTTGGCGGCGAATTCGGCCTCCACCGCCTCGCGGAACGCCGCCTCGCCCTTCTCGTGCACGAGGATCTTGATGCGCGCCTTGTATTTGTTGTCGCGCCGGCCGTCGAGATTGTAGACGCGCACGATCGCCTCGACGTAGCGCAGCAGGTCGCGCTCGGGCAGGAAGTCGCGGATCTTCTTGGCCACGAACGGCGTGCGCCCGAGGCCGCCGCCGACATAGACGGTAAAGCCCAGCTCGCCGCGTTCGTTGCGCGCAATTTGCAGGCCGATGTCGTGCGCCTGGATGGCGGCGCGATCATGCGGGCCGCCGTTGACGGCGATCTTGAACTTGCGCGGCAGGAACGAGAATTCCGGATGCTGCGACGACCATTGACGCAGGATTTCCGCATAAGGCCGCGGATCGGCGATCTCGTCGGCCGCCACGCCCGCGAAATGATCGGCCGTCACGTTGCGGATGCAATTGCCGGAGGTCTGGATCGCATGCATCTCGACGCTGGCGAGTTCGGCGAGAATGTCGGGCGTCTCGGCGAGCTTCGGCCAGTTGTACTGGAGGTTCTGCCGCGTCGTGAAATGGCCGTAGCCGCGATCGTATTTGCGCGCGACGTCGGCGAGCTTGCGCAGTTTCGCGGAGTTGAGCACGCCATAGGGAACGGCGACGCGCAGCATATAGGCGTGCAGTTGCAGATAGAGCCCGTTCATCAGGCGATGCGGGCGGAATTGCTCCTCCGTAAGCTCTCCCGCCATGCGGCGCCTCACCTGATCGCGGAACTGCTCGACGCGCGCGGCCACGAAGGCGGCGTCGAATTCGTCGTAAACGTACATCCGATCAATCCTTCAGCCGCGCTGCGCGAGGGTCGGCGCGAAGCCTTGCGCCTGTTTGCCGAGGTCCGCGCGCACCGTCGGGCCCGTCGCCCTTATGCGCTCGCGCAGAGCTTTCGGCTCCAGATGGCCCGCCCGCAATTCGAGTTCGATGGAGTAAGGATCGACGACGAGATTGTCGGCCGCCGCCCGCGCGGCGATCGAAAGCGCCTTCTCCTTGGCGGCGGCGTCCTCGACGACGAAGCCCCTGTGAAAATCCTCGGACCAGCCTCCCGCAGCGTCCAGGAACACGACCAGGCCGTCGGCCAGCCGGTTGGCGGTGATCATCTCTTGCATGGCTTGCTCCCGGCCCCGCCGCGCAATTGTCCACGACGAGAACGCAAAAATAGCATTGTCCGATAGGCATATAGGATAAATAACGGAATTATTCTAGATGAAAGTTTTTATAACATTTATACTAGTATAATATCAATCCCTCCTTCGCAAACAACGAGGCGGCGGGTTGGGAGCGCAGCCAGAGCTGTCGCCAGCAAGAGGCTGAACGAGCCCGCGTTCGGCGAACTCTCGAAACCAAAACGGGCGCCGCCGGGCGCGAAGGTTCAGTCGCGGTCGATCGCCGCCCGCAGCGCGCGCAGGTCCAGCCACGACCACCGCTTCGCCGCGGGGCTGCGCAGGAGATAGGCGGGATGCAGCGTCGGCAGCGCGGGTATGGTCCGCCCCGGCGAGACCTCATAAGTCCGCCATGCGCCGCGGATGCGGGTGATGCCTTCCCTGACGCCGAGCAGCGTCTGGGTCGAGGGATTGCCCATCGTCACCAGGATGCGCGGCGCGCAAAGCTCGATCTGACGACGGATGAAAGGCAGGCAGATCGCGGTCTCCTGCGGCGTCGGCGTGCGGTTGCCCGGCGGCCGCCACGGGATGACATTGGCGATGTAGACCTTCGTCCTGTCGAGGCCGACGGCGGCGAGCATGCGGTCGAGCAATTGTCCGGCGCGCCCGACGAAGGGCCGGCCGAGCCGGTCCTCCTCCGCCCCCGGAGCCTCGCCGACGATCATCACCGAGGCGCCGGGCGCCCCGTCGGCGAAGACGAGCTGCGTGGCGGTCCGTTTCAGCGCGCAGCCTTCGAAACGGTTCATCGCCTCGGCGAGCGCATCGAGGCTCTGCGCTTCGGCCGCCCATTCCCCCGCCGTGCGGGCGGCGGCGTCCGGCGCGGCGGCGACGAGCGCCGGCGCGGTCGGGGCCTGGCGCGGCGGAGCGGGCCGCGGCGGCGGGGGCGCCGGGCGCGGCGGCGGGGGCGTGGCGGCCTCCGCGAAGCGGTCGCGCGGCGCGTCCTCGAAAGCCACGTCGACGCCCGTCGCCGCCCACCAGCGCAACACGGCGAGCGCGTCTTCGACGTCGGCGATCTCGCGCGGGCTCATGCAGCGAATTCCGGCTTGAGCGCGCGATAGAGCGATTGGAAGCGAGAACGCCGCTGAGCGAAGGCCTCGCTCAAGGCGGCCTCGGGGCGGACGACGTCGAGCGTTTCGGGCGGCCGGCACAGTTCGTCCGGCGACTCGCCCGTCGCCGCGAGCCGGGCGAGCCGCGCCGCGCCGAAGGCCGGCCCCGTTTCGCCGCCGCGATAGCGCGTCACCTCGGCGCCCGACGCCGAGGCGATCATGCGCGTCCACAACAGGCTGCGCGCCCCGCCGCCGATGAGCCCGACCCTTGCGGGAGCCGCCAGGCACTCCCGCGCGTCGGCGAGGGTGAAGGCGACCCCCTCCATGACGCGCGCGCGCGAAGTCGGCGCGGGAACTCGCCTCCGTCAGGCCGAAGGCGACGCCGCGCGCGTGCGGATCGTCGTGCGGCGTGCGCTCGCCGGAGAGGTAGGGCAGGAACAGCATCGCGCCGGGACCGCGATAATCCGCCGCCGCCTCCGCCTCGAGGGCTGCGACCTCGGCCCCGAGCAGGCGGCCGGCGAAGGCCAGCGTCCCCGCGCCGTTCAGCATCGCCGCCATGCGATACCAGCGCCCGGGCAGCGCGTGGGCGAAGCTGTGCACGAGCTTCTCGGGCGCGGCGTGGTAGTCGTCGGCGGCGAGGATCCATTGGCAAGCGGTGCCGAGCGAGATGAAGGCGTCGCCCGGCCGGACCGCGCCGAGCGCGACCGCGCCGACCGCCGCGTCGCCGCCGCCCGCCGCCACGACCGTCTCGCGCGGCAAGCCGAGCGCATCCGCGACTTCGGCGCGCAGCCGGCCGGCTTCAGCCGAGCCTTCGAGCAGCCGCGGCGTCTGCGAAGGCTGTGTCGCGCTGGCGGCGAGCGCCGGCGCCGACCACGCGCGCGCGGCTTCGTCCAGCCACCAGGAGCCGGCCGCGTCGCTCATATCCGTCGCCTTCTCGCCGGTCAGCGCGAGGCGCAGCCAGTCCTTCGGCGCGAGCACCGAGGCGATGCGGGCGTGGATTCTCCGGCTCGTGGCGGCGGAGCCAAAGCATTTTGGCGGCCGGAAAGCTCGCCATCGCCTTGACGCCGACGACGCGCTCGAGATCGCCGCCGGCGGCGTGCAACTCGACCGCTTCGGCGTGCGCGCGCCCGTCGTTGTGCAGGATGGCTGGGCGCAGCGGCCTGTCGTCGCGCCCGAGAGCGACGAGCCCGTGCATCTGTCCGGAGAAGCCGAGGCCGCGCACCCGGCGCCACGCCTCCGGCGCCTGGGCTCTCAGATCCGCCAGCGCGCCGAACATGGCGTCGCGCCAGACGTCGGGGTTCTGCTCGGACCAGAGCGGCTTCGGTCGATCTGGCGCATAAGCGCGCGTCGCCGAGGCGACGATGCGCTCACGCTCGTCGACAAGCACAGCCTTCAGCGCGGACGTGCCGCAATCGACGCCGAGAAACCCCATTTCGGCAGTTTGGCGAAAATCGCCTCCGGCGCCAAGAACCTCGCGATCAGACGCGCGCCGCGCTCATCCAGGCCGGCTCGGGCCGCACGCCCTGCTCCAGAATGTAGCGCAGGCCGCTCAGAATCGGCTGTTCGGAGCCGTGCGCGGCCGCGGCGACGCGTCGCCGATCGCGGTCGTCTGCATGAATGGCGAAGTCGCGTACGAGTTTGGCGGCGTAGGCGCCGCGGCTCATGGCGTGGCGCGTCGCATCGTCAGCGACTGCGCGCGCGACTGCGCCGCCTATTGAAATGACAGCGGCGTCAGCGACATAGGAATTGGAGCAAGTGTGAACGATCTCGCGATAGATCATCCTTGGGTCCTTCCTCTTGGCGTTTTCTCGCTTGTAAATTCAAACCTAGACGAAGTTATGACCAATAGGCGCGAATGCAATATGACGATTTGTTGAAATGCAAGGACGAATAGCGGCGCTGCTTTGGGTAAGACTTACGCGCGGTAAATTCTGCGTGTCGACATTTATTTTGCACCGCACCACCCGGTCTTTGGCGCAGGCGAGAGCGCGAAGCGCGGAGCGAGGTCCGTCGGCTCCGAGGCTCCCGGCTGCCGAGCGAGGGAGGAAACGGATGATCGCCGGCATCGATGTCGCCGCCGAACGCCACATGCTTGCACGTCTCGACGATGCGGGCGCGACGATCGGCAAGCCGCTCGCGATTACTGAGGATCGCGACGGCTACGAGGTTCTCCTCAAGGCGCTGGGCGCGCCGCCCGCGCTCGTCGTCATAAAGGTGAGGGGACACTACTGGAAGAACCTGTTCGCCGTCCTGACCGCCGCCGGGCACGAAGTGGCGCTCTGGATGCCCGTCCTCGGCGCCGTCCGGCGAACTCCATGGCTCAAAGCCTTCTACGAGCGCCTTATCGCCGCCCAAGGGGACATTTCTACTTTGCGTTGACAGGGCAGGACAGGACGTTGACACCATGATCCGCCCGACCTATGACGCCGGCCGGGCCCAGGTGGCGGAATTGGTAGACGCACTGGTTTCAGGTACCAGCGGTGCAAGCCGTGAAGGTTCGAGTCCTTTCCTGGGCACCAACGGCCGAAATTCGGCAATAATCCCAAGAACATGAGCGATTGGAGCACGTTGCGACGCGCTAGGTGGGGTACAACGATGAGGTACAATGCTCTACCGCTTGGTCCGCCCTATGTTCCGTGAGGGCTCTCGAAATGGCTACTACAATCGCCGCATTCCAGCCGACGTAAGGCGGCTCGCGGTTGGCATGAAGCCTTCGCTTCCGGTGGGGGAAAAGTCGCCTCCGTCACCGTCTCCGCTAAAATGGACGCAATCACGCTTTCGCTCCGTAGCTCTGATCCTCTCGAGGTGAAGGCGAGGACGGCGCGGCTTGACGAGTACCTTGAGCAAGTATGGTCGCGGCTGCCGGACGATAAGCCGACCGTCCTCACCCACAAACAGGCGGTCGCGCTCGGTGGCGAATTTTACCGGGCATGGGCCGCTGGCGAAGGGCGCGAGCGCACCATCAGCGTTACGATAGATCGCCAAACCCGCGAGCCGATACTCGACCCCGAAAGCGGGAGCGCCGGCAACGTGCCGGAATACTGGAGCGCTTCGCGGCAGTCCCTCGAAAATCTCAAGCAAATTGACGAGGATTATCGAGAGAAGGTCGCCCTCGGTCGCCTGGACCCGACGCACGAGAAGCGGCCCTACGAGAAAGCCTTCGGTCCCATCGTGGACCCCCTTCTATCCCGGCGCGCCATCACCCAGTTGGACCACGCAAGCCGCGAGATGGTCTTGGAGGCGTTTCGGCAAGCGCTTCTCGACGCATTCGCGGCCCGAGAGCGCAACGCCAGCGGCGACTATTCGCCCGACCCCAAGGCGGCCCGCTTTCCGCCTCTTGAGGAGAGCTTCGAGAGCGAAACAGCGAAGCTTGCCCCGAAGATATCAACTTCATGGACGCAAGCGAAGGTTAGCCTCAAAGGCTTGTTTGAGGATTGGTGGAAGGAGGCGGAGGCGGCGGGCCGGACCGAAAGCACCCGTGACAGCTACTCGCGCACCTTTCGGCTGTTCGGCGAGTTCATCGGCCATGATGTCGCCAACCGCATTTCACCCGATGACATACAACGCTTCAAAGATCACAGGCGCGAGCAAAGCGCGTCCATCAAAACAGTGCGGGACAGCGACATATCCGCGCTGAAATCCGTGTTCGGCTGGGCGGTGGGCAATGGCCGCTTGAAGTCGAACCCGGCCGCCAACGTAAAGATGATGGCGGTCATGGTGGCGAAGGTGAGGAAGCGGGCTTTTACTGAAGACGAAGTCCGGGCAATTCTCCGCCACGCCAGCGATTACAGACCCAACAGCTCAAGGGAGACGCCAAAGGTCGCGGCCGCGAAGCGCTGGGTTCCATGGTTGCGTGCATATTCAAGCGCAAGAGCTGGAGTTGAGTTGAATCGAGGCCGTATTTCCCGATCCAGACCGGCGTACGGGATCCAGTCTCGGGCGCCTCAGCGATGGGTTGCGGCGCATCACGACTGTCGCTGCAACTGGGCGACGCCGCTCGCCCGTTATCGAAATTTCCCGACCCCGGAGGGCCGAACCATCCTGTCCCGCGCCACGGCAATGGCTTCGGCCCAGGCTACCGACTTCAAGTCGACCCAAAGGACCGGATCGTAAAACAGGTCGCGCCCGACTTGGGCTTCGAGCCTTTTCAGGGCAGCCCGATAGGCGAGGAACGCTAAGACGATCTCGCACAGCCGGCCGAGCGACCGCCTGAAGATGCGACCGACATGGACGAAGGCGTCTCCGGCGGACGCGCGGATTTGCGCGTCTCGTCTCGCCTGGAATGGAGTAAAGACCGGAAGGGTCATGCGTTTACCCATTTCTTGACGGCGAACAAGAGCAGGGTATTCCGAGTTGGAGCGAATGCCTTTGACGTAGCCATTATTTTCGCTTCAGAGCCGCTCGATTTTGCCGTGAACGCGTGTAGGACCACTTGCCTTTCGAGCGGTCAGGCGGCTGACCATGGTTTTCCAGTTCGAGGAATACGTTCTCGACACCGATCGTCGCGAATTGCGGAAAGAGGGCTGGCCGATCGCCGTTCAGCCGCAAGTCTTCGATCTGCTCGCGTTTCTCATCGCCAACCGCCGCCGTGTCGTCACGAAGGACCAGATCATCGAAGCTGTGTGGGACGGTCGCGTGGTCTCCGAATCGACGCTCACCAGCCGCATCAATGCGGCACGCAGCGCTATCGGCGACAGCGGGGAGGCGCAGCGCCTCATCCGAACCGCATCCCGTGCCCATGGCGAGTTTGGCGGCCGCCAATGCCGCCGCTGAACCTCCGCGACTGTCGATTGTCGTGCTGCCATTCGCCAATCTGAGTGATACGGCCGAACACGGAGCTTTCGTCGATGGCGTGACGGAGAGTTCTGACCACCGACCTCTCGCGCATTCGCGGCTCCTTCGTCATCGCCCGGCACACAGCCTTCGCCTACAAAAGCAAAGCGATCGACCTGAGGCAGATTGGTCGCGAACTGGGCGTGCGCTATGCCCTCGAGGGGAGTATCTTGAGGAGCGGCGAGCGGATGCGGATCAACGCGCAACTCGTCGATGCACAGACCGGCGCGCATCTGTGGGCGGATCGCTTCGACAAATCGGTAGCGGACCTCCTTGCGACGCAGCACGAGATCGTTGCCCGCATCGCCGGACAATTGAACACGGCGCTCGTGACCGCCGAAGTTGGCTCACCTCGGACGGACGGAGGAGGCGCAGGCGGCGATCGCAGCGGGGCTGGTGATCGACCCGACCTTCACCGTCGCGAGCTTTCGCGCCACCCAGATCAGTGACGATCCCTATTATCTCGCGTGGCGCGACCGGGTAGCGGAAGGGATGCGGAAGGCGGGCCTGCCCGAGGGCTGAGACCGTGGTACGCCCACGCAGGCGATGATCGGGCGGCCCAAGAACGCCCGGACTCCGCTCATTCCGCAGTTTCGATAAAGGCTTCGGGTTATCAGCGTCGCCTTGCAAGGTCCGCTGTCCGCCTATCGGCGACATCCCCGGCCCTTCAGGCACACGCGTCTGAGGGAACGCCTCGGTCAACACTTTGGCGTCTTTCGGAGCGGGGTGCAACTGGCGACTTCATTTTGACGCTCTGCCTCGGGCGGTTCGAATCAGTACCTCAAAATTTCCTGTATGAAATCATGTCACCGGGGAGCGGATTCGAACAAGCCTTCAGTTTGCGTTGTCCGAAAGTTAGATGCAGTAGACAAACAGCGGTCGGCATTGACGTTCACTGCAAGCGGAGTGCGGCAGAGCGGTTAGCCTGCGGTCAGATCCCGCCTTGTCAGGCAGTCAGCGAATGTCTCTGATGGATCGATCGCGGCTATTGCAAGCCGCCGTCCGCCCCGCGCCCCTACCCCTTCGGCCGCCTATCAACCACCCGCTTCGCCTTGCCCTCCGAGCGCGGCAGCGCGCCGGGATCGCACACCGTTCACGCGCGCCGACACGCCGACCACGCTCTTGATGTGATGCTGAAGCTCGCGCGCCGCCGCCGCGCGGTCGACGCCGCCGGGCGCGGCCTCGACGCGCACCGTCATCTCGTCCAGGCGCCCTTCCCGCGTCAGCTCGATCTCGAAATGCGGGCTCAGGCCCGCCACGCGCAAAGCCTGCTCCTCGATCTGCGTCGGGAACACGTTGACGCCGCGCAGGATCATCATGTCGTCGCTGCGGCCGGTGATCTTCTCCATGCGCCGCATCGTGCGCGCCGTGCCGGGCAGCAGCCGCGTCAGGTCGCGCGTGCGGTAGCGGATCATCGGCAGGCCCTCCTTGGTCAGCGTCGTGAACACCAGTTCGCCCTGCTCGCCGTCGGGCAGCACGCGGCCGGTCTCGGGGTCGATGATCTCGGGATAGAAATGATCCTCCCAGATATGCAGCCCGTCCTTGGTCTCCACGCACTCGTTGGCCACGCCCGGCCCCATGATCTCGCTGAGGCCGTAGATGTCGACCGCGTGCATGTCGAAGGCCTGCTCGATCTCCGCGCGCATCGCGTTCGTCCAGGGCTCGGCGCCGAATATGCCGACGGCCAGCGAGGTCGCGCGCGGATCGACGCCCTGCCTTCGGAACTCGTCGAGGATCGACAGCATGTAGGACGGCGTCACCATGATGACGCGCGGCCGGAAATCGACGATCAGCCGCACCTGCCGCTCGGTCATGCCGCCGGAGACCGGGACGACCGTGCAGCCGAGCCGCTCGGCGCCGTAATGGGCGCCGAGGCCCCCGGTGAACAGGCCGTAGCCATAGGCGATATGCACGATGTCGCCGGCCCGCCCGCCCGAGGCGCGGATCGAGCGGGCGACGAGATCGCCCCAGATCTCGATGTCGCGCCTCGTGTAGCCGACGACCGTCGGCTTGCCGGTGGTGCCGGAGGAGGCGTGCAGGCGCACGATCTTCTCGCGGGGCGCGGCGAACATGCCGAAGGGATAGGCCTCGCGCAGGTCGCCCTTCGCCGTGAACGGGAATTTGGCGAGGTCTTCAAGCCGCCGTGAGATCCGAGGGCCGGACGCCCGCCGCGTCGAACTTGGCGCGATAGACCGGAGAGTTCTCGTAGGCATGGGCGAGCGACCATTTGAGCCGCTCAAGTTGCAGGCGCGGCGAGTTCGTCGCGCGAGGCTTTCTCGATCGGCTCGAGATCGCCCGGCCGAGGCGCGAGATCCTCCAAGGGCTTCCTCCCTGACTCTCAGGCCGGCGGCGGCGCCGACCCGGGAATGGCGCGGCAATGGCCGCGAAACTCGGCGATCAGCCCGCCCGTCTGGTTGCGCACCGAAACGTCGTAGATGCCGCCGCGCCCGCGAAGGTGCACCTCCCGCGCATGCGCCGTCAACGTGTCGCCGACATGGGCCGGCGCAACGAACGTAATTGCCCCCTGCGAGGCGACCATGCGCTGGTTGCGGCTGTTGCAGGCGAAGGCGAAGGCGGAATTGGCGAGGGAAAAGACAAAGCCGCCGTGGCACATGCCATGGCCGTTGGCCATCTCCGGCCTGACGGCCATTTCCAGCCGCGCCTCGCCCGGCGCGACGCCGATGATGCGCATGCCGAGATTCTGAGAGGCGCGGTCGGTCTCCCACATCGCGGCGGCGCGGGCCTCAGCCAAACGTTGCAGATCCTCCAAGGCCGCCTCCCGCTCGCTCAGACAGCCTGCGCCGCGCGGGCCGGCGTCACGGCGTCAGAGGCGTCAGGGCGGCTTAACAACTCCCATCTTAAGGATAATATTTCCATAAAGCCGGCGCTCCGAAGTCGCCACTACCGCGAAGCATTTGGCGGCCCTGGCGTAAAAGGCGTAGCGCTCCAGCGAGGCCAGCGTGAATTTAGCGCCCTCGCGCTGGGCGATGATGTTGCGGAACTCCGCGAAAATCGGCATTTCCTCGTCCGGCGCGCCGACCACCTGCATGCGCCAGCACGCCTCGGGCGTGAAATCATCGAGCGGCATGACGCTGAGGATCGCGTCGAGCGCGCGCGTGGCGTCGACGCCGTCGAGCCGCACCACGCGCGGCCCCTGGGAATAGGCGGGAAAATTGGCGTCGACGATGGCGATCTCGTCGCCATGCCCCATCTGGCGCAGCACATGCAGCAGATCGGGGCTGAGAATGGGACTGAAATGTTTGAGCATGGTTCGGCCGTCCTGATGCTTAGCGCGGCGTCGGCGCGTCGGCGCGCAACAACCCCTGCGACTTGAGGTCGCGCCACAAGGCGGCGGGGATCTTGGTTTGCAGCATCTCGGCGTTGCGGCGCACTTCGCTCGCCTTCTGCCCGCCGGGAATGACGCTGACGATGGCGGGATGGCTCAGCGGGAAGCGCAGCGCGGCCTCGGCGAGCTTCACGCCATGCGCCTTGCACACCGCCTCGATGGCGCGCACGCGATCGAGAATCTCCTTCGACGCCGGCGCGTAATTGTAGAAGGCGCCGGGCTTCGGGCCGGTGGCGAGGATGCCGGAATTGAAGGGGCCGCCGATCACCACGCCGATGTGCTTCTCCACGCAATAGGGCAGGAAGCTCGTCAGCGCCTCCTGCTCCAGCAGCGTGTAGCGGCCCGCGAGCAGGAAGACGTCGAAATCGCCCTCGCGCGCCAGCCGTTCGGCGATCTGCCATTCGTTGATGCCGGCGCCGAACGCCTTGATCGCGCCCTGCTCGCGCAATTCGAGGAGCGCGCGATAGCCGCCGCTCATGAATTCGCGGATGCGCGCGTCGGCCGCCTCGGCGCTGCCGTGGGTGAACACGTCGACGTCATGAGCGTAGACGACGTCGATCTGATCGACGCCGAGCCGCTCCAGCGAGAACTCGATCGAGCGCAGCACGCCGTCGCGCGAATAGTCGAACACCTCCTTGCGCGAGGGCGTCTCGAAGAACGCGTTGGGCCGCGTCTTCTCGGCGGGCGGGCACAGTTTCAGCAGACGGCCGACCTTGGTCGACAAGATATAGGAGTTCGCGCGGCTTGGCGCGCAGGAAGCCGTTGATCCGCGTCTCCGACAGGCCGAGGCCGTAGAGCGGCGCGGTGTCGTAGTAGCGGCATCCCTGGCCCCAGGCCATGTCGAGCGTCGCGCGCGCCTCCTTCTCGGTCATCGGCCGGTAGAGATTGCCGAGCGGCGCGGCGCCGAAGCCGAGCTCGGTGAAAGCGAGCTCGGCGCCGCCCGCGCGCCTTGAATTTGCGTTTGCGAATTGTATGCCCGATCCCCGGCCCGGCCATGGTCCCCCGCCCTTTCCTCGCCGGCTTCTGCGGCGCGTGGGCGGCGACCTTATAGCAGGCCCCGGCTCAGCGTAAGGGCCTCGCCGCAAGTTCATGGCGCTCCCTTCGGAGGCCCCTCGGCCAGCCGCGTCGAGATAAGCCTCGAGCCTGCGGATCGCCGGGTGGTCCGGGCGATTTCTCCGCCAGGTTCAGCCCCAGCTTGCGCAAGCCCTCGACCGCCGCCTCGCGATAGCTCGGCATCGTATCGAGGATGACGCGATCCGTATAGTCGATCGCCCGATCAACAATTTCGTCTATCGCGTTCATGAGGCCCATGCCCGGCGGAAATGTCGCGAGCGACACGGCGCAAGTATGCGATCCGCTTACGTAAGCGCGAGGTCCCCAAAGCGGGACAGCCGCGCGCGCCGAAACGCCGCGCGCGCCAAGCTCAACGCCGGAGATGACGATTAACCTTTTGGCGCTAACTCAACGTCGAGTTTGCTGCGTGACGTAGCGTTTGGCGTGTTTCCTCATGCGGGCGGGACAGAACAAGGGCCGGAATGGCGCAATGGGCGCGCCGGCGTTCGCGCCTTCGGGCGCAGCCTCGGGCCTTGCCCTTGCGCTCGCGGCCGCAGCGCCCGCCCGCGCCGACAGCGGCTATGTCGGCGACATGCCGATCTTCAGCCTCTCCGCCGGCCTACGAAAACAGCGGCGCCACGGTGTGGACCGGCGCGCACGACTACGCCACGGTCAGCAATCCCGCCGGCGCCTCGATCCTCAACCAAGGAACGGCGAGCGGCGCGATCATCGACAATGGCGGCGTCGCCGGCGCCCTCGCCAACCAGGGCGCGTTCACCGAGAACGGGTCGGGCGTCGTCAAAGGCGCGGTCGTCAACAGCGGACAAGCTACGATCAACGGCGAGCTCGCAGGCGGCGCCCTCAACAGCGGCGAAATGACGATCAACGCCTCGGGCCGGGTGGAGAACGGCCTGGCGGCGAACGGCGGGCTGAGGTTCGATTTCTGACGCCTCGCGGCCGCCGCGGCCGGCGCTACGATCCGCAGACCATGATCACGCGAACCTTCACCTCCCATTTGCGCCGCAATCGAAAACCGGAGGCGGACGCCCAGGCGCCATCCGGGATGGGATTCTTGTTCTCATCCAGCAGGATTACCGACACCACCCGGTTTTCCGCCGTCGCCGTCGCCAGAACGGATTCGAGGTAACCGGCCTGGCACATGAAGTCCTGCTCGCGATCATCCGGCGATATGACGAAGGTCTTGGTCTGAGGGGCGATATGCTCCCCCGAGGCTGCCGCGTTCACGCTCAACGGAAACAATACTGTGAACATCGTCACAGCACTCGCCAAGAATCGCATCGCCTGGTCCCTGCAAAGAGCGCGGCTCCGGAAGTTGCGCGCCCGGGCGCTCTAACGCATCGCCCAGCTTCAAGAAAGCTACGGCGATTATTCTAAAACAAATTTGCGGGGAAAATCGCGGCGTATACGGGTCGGCGGAAGTTAATTGTTATAACTTCAGTCCGGCTCGGCGATGGTGAGCTTGTGGCCTTCGCAATCGCAGGCCGCCTTCCGCGGCCCGACGTCGCGCAGCTCCGCCTCCAGGCACTCCACCTCCAGCCGCACGATCGCCCCGTCGCCGAAGGTCAGGAACACGAGGCCGGACGGCTCGTCGGTCTTTTCGAAGGTGACGCCCAGCAGATTGCGCACCTTGGCCGAGTCGGCGTCGAGGCCGATGTGCGAGACCTTCAGCACGCGGTCGAAGCGCAGCACCGCGCCGACCCGCTCGTCGAGCCCGTGCTTGGCGCCGATCCAGTCATAGCGCAGGGCGCCCAGCACGAAGCGATGCTGGCTGGGCAGAAAGGTCATGTCCATTCGCCGGACGCAGGCGTCCTGCGCATGGGCGGAAATGACGCTCAGGCCCTCGCGGTCGAGAGCGTGCAGCTTGAGATCGACAGGCGCCATCGCCTCACCCCGTCAGGCGCTCGATGTCGGCCCCGCAGGCGCCGAGCTTCTGCTCCAGCGCCTCGAAGCCGCGGTCGAGGTGATAAACACGGTTGACCATCGTCTCGCCCTCGGCCGCCAGCGCGGCGATGACGAGCGAGACGGAGGCGCGCAGATCGGTCGCCATCACCGGCGCGCCTTGCAGATGCTCGACGCCCTCGACGATGGCCGTGTCGCCTTCGAGCTTGATGCGCGCGCCGAGGCGGGCGAGCTCCTGCACATGCATGAAGCGGTTCTCGAAGATCGTCTCGGTGATGCGCGACTGGCCCTTGGCCCGCGTCATCAGCGCCATGAACTGCGCCTGCAGGTCGGTCGGGAAGCCGGGAAACGGCGCGGTCGTGATGTCCACGGGCGAAATGCCGGCGCCGTTGCGCTTGATGCGAACGCCGCGATTGTCGGGGAAGATCTCGGCGCCGGCCTGCGCGAATGCGTCGAGGGCGCCGGGCAGCAGGTCCGGCGTCACGCCCTCCAGCAGCACGTCGCCGCCGGTCATCGCCACCGCGGCGGCGTAGGTGCCGGCCTCGATCCGGTCCGGCAGCACGCAATGATAGGCGCCGTTGAGCCGCGTGACGCCCGTCACCTCGATCTCCGAGGTTCCCGCGCCCTTGATGCGCGCGCCCATCTTGGTCAGACACGCCGCCAGATCCTGCACCTCGGGCTCGCGCGCGGCGTTGCGGATCAGCGTCGAGCCATGCGCCAGCGAGGCGGCCATCAGCGCGGTATGGGTGCCGCCGACCGTCACCTTCGGAAAGGCGATCTCGCCGCCGATCAAGCCCCTTGGGAGCGGTTACGACCGCATAGCCGCCCTCGATGGCGATATGGGCGCCGAGCTTCTCCAGCGCCATCAGGAGGAGATCGACCGGCCGCGTGCCGATGGCGCAGCCGCCGGGCAGCGAGACGCGCGCCTCGCCCATGCGCGCCAACAGCGGCGCGATGACCCAGAAGCTCGCGCGCATCCGCGACACCATTTCGTAAGGCGCGACCGTGTCGACGATGGTCTTGGCGCGCAAATGGACCGTCTGGCCCGCGGTCGCCTGCTCGCCGCGCCTCTTGCCGTCGACCGAATAATCGACGCCGTGGTTGGAGAGGATGCGGATGAGCTGGCTGACGTCGGCGAGGCGCGGCAGGTTTTCGAGGGTCAGCGTCTGATCGGTCAGGAGCGAGGCGATCATGAGCGGCAGCGCGGCGTTCTTGGCGCCGGAGATGGGAATCGCGCCTTTCAATTCGGCCCCGCCGCGAATTCTAATGCGATCCATCAGGCAACCTTTCAGGCTTCGCCGGCGGCGGGGGAGCCGCGCGGCTGCGCTTAAGCGCCTTTCGGCGTTTGAGATTTTCCCGCAGAGCTTCGGCGAGCCGCTCTTTCCGCCGCTCGGCCTCCGCGTCGCGATCCGCGCTGGACCCCATGCGCCTTCGCCCCCAGTCCTGGCCGCTCCATAGGCCGGGGCCGGCGGTGGGGCAAGGGGGCATGTTAACACGGCAGGGTTAACGGAGTGGGAACGCCGAGTCAGGACGGCGGCGCGCAATGTCAGGCGCTTGGGCGCCAAAACCTGTCCCGAGGCGTGCGGCGGCGGAAATCCGCTTATGAGATCACGACCGCCATAGGGGCGCTCCCGCCAAGCGAACGGAAGTGACGCGGCTAAAATACATTATATATTTGTATAATTATTGCGGCAATCTGGCGCCAGTATCCGAATGCCGCAAGCGCAGAAGGATCGCGGTGAAATCAAGAATTTTGCGGACTGCGACGGTGTGGGTGAAACCCAAGACGTTAAGCGGCGCAAAAATCAGTCTCGAAAGTGTCCGCTCCCCGCCATCCCTCGCCCGAACCGAGCGCCGCGCCTGCCCCCTCAATCCGTCAGCGCCACGCCCGTCGCCGCATCGAAAAAATGCAGCGGCGCGCCGTCGAAGCCGAGCGGCAGCGTCTCGCCGGGGCGCGCGGCGACGCGCTCGTGCAGCACGCATACGAGGCTGGCGCTCCCCCAATTCACATTGAGCACCGTCTCCGCGCCGGTCGGCTCGACGATCTCGACCGTGGCGGCGAAGGCGTTGGGGCCGCCGACCGTCAGATGCTCCGGCCTGACGCCGAGCGTGACCTCCCGCCCGAGCGCGGCGCGCGGCGCCGAGGGCAGCGTGACGACGAGACCGTCGCCGGTGAGAAAGCGCAGGCGCTCGCCGCCCTCGACGCGGCCACGCAGCATATTCATCGCCGGCGAGCCAATGAAGCCCGCGACGAAGGCGTTGGCGGGACGATCGTAGACCTCCAGCGGCGAGCCGATCTGCTCGACGGCGCCGTCGCGCAGCACCACGATCTTGTCGGCCATCGTCATCGCCTCGATCTGGTCGTGCGTGACATAGACGGCGGTGGCGCGCAGCCGCTGTTGCAGGTTCTTGATCTCGGCGCGCATCTGCACGCGCAGCTTCGCGTCGAGATTGGAGAGCGGCTCGTCGAACAGGAAAACCTGCGGGATCGCGCACGATGGCGCGTCCCATCGCGACGCGCTGGCGCTGGCCGCCCGACAATTGCCGGGGAAAGCGATCGAGCAGGTTTTGCAGGCCGAGGATTTCGGCGGCGCGCGCGGTCTTTTGCGCGATCTCCGCCTTGGGCGCGCCGGCGAGCTCCAGCGCGAAGCTCATGTTGCGCGCCACCGTCATGTGCGGATAGAGCGCGTAGTTCTGAAACACCATGGCGATGTCGCGGTCCTTCGGCGCGACATTGTTGACCACGCGCCCGCCGATGCGGATGACGCCGGAGCTGACGGCGTCGAGCCCGGCGATCATGCGCAGAAGCGTGGACTTGCCGCAGCCCGACGGGCCGACCAGCACCGCAAACTCTCCGTCCTCGATGCGCACGGAGACGCCGTGGATCACCTCGACGGCGCCGAAACGCTTGACGACCCGCTCGATCTCCAGACCCGCCATCGCCTTCACCCTTTGACCGCGCCGGCGGTGAGCCCCGCGACGATGTAGCGTTGCGCGAGAAGAAACATCAGGATCGCCGGCAGGATCGTCAGCGTGATGAAGGCGAGCACGAGCTGCCAGGACGTCGAATACTGGCCCTGATAGGCCATGAGGCCGAGCGTCCAGGGATAGCGGGATTCGCTGTCGAGCACGACGAGCGGCAGCAGATAGCCGTTCCAGCTGTTGACGAAGCCGATGACGGCCACCGTCGACAGGATCGGGCCCGACAGCGGCAGCGTGACATGGCGGAAGAAGCGGAAATAGCCGCAACCGTCGATCATGGCCGCGTCGAACAGTTCGGCGGGGATTTGCTTGAAGGCGTTGCGCAGCAGCAGCACCGCCATCGACAGCGCGAAGGCGACCTGCGGCAGGATGACGCCCCAGTAGGAATTGAGCAGGCCGAGGTCGCGGACCTTGATGAAGACGGGCAGGATCGCCGCCGTGGACGGAAACAGCAGCCCCAGCTGAACATAGGCGAACAGATAACGATCGCCGAAGAATTTGATGTGCGCGAAGGCGAAGGCCGCCATCGAGGCGACGACGAGGGTCAGGAACACCGTCGCCAGCGCGATCGCCAGCGAATTGCCGAGCACGCGCCAATAATGCGAGCCGCCGAGGATCTCCCAATAATTGCGCCAGTCCCATTCGCGCGGCAGGCCGATGGGGTTGTCGTGCAATTCGCCGAGCGTCTTGAAGCCGTCGAGAAAAGTCGTGAGCAGCGGAAACAGCACGATCGTCGCCAGCACGATGAGCGCGGCGAAGCGAAGAATGGCGCCGACAGGCAGGCGCGGCCCCTCGATCTCCCCGACATCGGCGACGCGAAGCACATCAGTCATCGCGCATCACCCAGCGTCTGTAGCCCCACGCGAACGCGACGCAGATGACGAACAGCACGTCGCCGACCGCCGAGCCGAAGCCGACGCGCATGCGCGTGATGCCGAAATAATAGAGGAACGACACCATCGTGTGCGTCGTGTCGAACGGCCCGCCGCGCGTCAAGGCCGCGACGAAGTCGAACAATTGCAGCGACCCGACCACCGCGAAGAAGATCGACAGGCGGATCATCGGCCCGAGCATGGGCAGCGTCACATGGCGGAACTTCTGCCAGGCGTTGGCGCCGTCGATTTCGGCGGCCTCCAGCAGCGACTTGTCGACGCCCTGAAGGCCGGCGACATAGAGCATCATGTGGAAGCCGAAGTATTTCCACACGATGACGATCAGGATCCCCGAGAACGCCCAGGGGTCGCTCGCCAGCAGATAAACCGGCTTCGTCCCCAGCGCGTGGGTGATCGCGGCGACCAGCCCGTATTCGCCGTCGAACAGGAAACGCCAGATGAGGCCGGCAGCGATATCGGCGAGCACATAGGGCAGGAAGAAGATCATCCGGAACGCCACGGAGCCCCAGGCGCGGCTCGCCACCATGAGCGCGACGCCAAGCGCAAGCGGCAGCTGGATGGCGAGCGAGATCAGGATGACGAGGGCGTTGTTGAGGAGGGCTCGAAGAAAGGCCGTGTTTTCGAACACCCACTTATAGTTCTTCAGCCCGATGAAACGATCGAGCGGTCCCAGTCCGTTCCAGTTGAAGAAACTGTACCAGCTCGCCTCCGCCATCGGAAGCGTGACGAACAGCGTGAACAGCAGCAGCGCCGGGGGCAGCAGGACGACGAGCGCCGACCGCGGCGCGCATGCCCGCCCGGCCCGGCGTCTCCTCATAACGTGTCGTCGTCACACCGGCGCCCGCCTGGCGAAGGTTCTATTGCTGCTCCTCGGCGTCCTGGATCGCGGCGGCCGCCGCTTCGGGCGTCATCTTCGAGGCCGCGACCTCGACCGAGACGTCGTTAATGACGCGCCCGACCGAGGGGCCGAGATCCTGATCGAAGAAGTTCTGATGATATTTGGTCTTGGAGAGAATCTCGGCGATCTGTTTGACCAGCGGATCCTTGATGTAGGATTCCGTGCCGTTGACCACGGGAATATAGGCGCCGGCCTCGGCCGCCTCCTTGGCGTATTTCTCCTGACGTGAAGAACTTGAGGAAATCCACGGTCTCCGGCGACGCCGTCTTGGTGACGAGGAAGGCGTGAACGCCGCCGAGCGTGTCGCCGATCTCGCCCTTGCCGCCGGGAAGAGTGGGGAAAGGCATCACGCCGATGTTGGATTCCGGCAGGCCCTTGCCGTTCGACGAATTCGGCCCCTGCATGCCGATGCAGCCAGCTGCCCATCAGGTCCATCGCCGCCTTGCCGTCGCCGAAGATCGCCGCCGATTGGGCGTGCGAGGTCGAGGCGTAGCCCGGCTGGAACGGCTGCAAGCGCCGCCAGTTCCTGCAATCTCTTGCCGGCCTCGACGAATGTCGGGTTCTTGAAGCCGCCGTCCTTGCCGGCCTTGGCGTCGGCCAGCGCATGCGAGCCGCCGATGCGCATGACGAGATAGGAGTACCAGAAATGCATCGGCCATTTCTCGCCGGCGCCGACGACGACCGGCGTGACGCCGGCCGCCTTCAGCTTCTTCACGCCCGCCAGGAACCCGTCCCAGCTCTGCATGTCCTCGGCCTTGACGCCGGCCTTCGCGAACAGCGTCTTGTTGTAGAAAACCGGCACGGCGTCGGTGTCGAAGGGCAGGCCATAGAGCTTGCCGTCGATCGCGAAGGCCTCGACGGCGGTCGGTGAGAGCGTCTTGACCGTGTCGCCGACGTCGGCCTTGATGTCCTTGAGAAACCCCGCCTTGGCCTGCGCGTCCATGACGCCGCCGCCCCAGCTGTAGAACGCCGCCGGCCGCGACTCCTGCGATTGCAGCATCGTCGGCAGTTTCGCCTTGAACGCCTCGTTCTCGAGATATTTGAACTCGACTTTCACGCCCTTGTGGGCGGCGTTGTAGTCGGCCGCCGACTGGTTCCAGATTTTCACGGCGGCGGCGTTGTCGTTGACGTGGAGGATCGTGACGGTCGTGTCGGCGAAGCCGGGGCGCCGCCAGGGCGAGGAGACAGCAGGAAGCAAGGGCGAGCGTTCGGATCGACATGGTTTCCTCCGGGAACGTTATGGCGGTCGCGCTTTAATACGCTTTACAAATTAAATGTGCCGTGACTTGCGGCGCCTGTCAAGGCGGCGGACCCGCATTGTTGGACCAGCCGGGCGCGGACGGGTTGACAGGCGGGGCCTGGGTGAAATTAAATTGGCGACCCGAATAAAAGATCGATGACGCCGCGCGCCAGGTTGAAATGAAAACCGCCGACCCTGAATTGATGCGCGCCATCAATCGTTTCCATGTGATGGACGCGATCCGCCGGTTCGGGCCGGTGAGCCGGGTCGAGATTTCCGAGCGCACCGACCTGAGCCCGACGACCGTCTCCGCGATCACCGCCGCGCTGCTCGACGACGGGCTCATCGCAACCTTGCAGCTCGGCGCGCTTCGCGACGCCAGTCGCGGGCGCCCGCGCGTCATGCTGCGGCTCAATCCGGACGCGGCGCGCGTCGTCGGCGTCAAGCTCGCGCCCGATCTCATCACGGTCGCGGTCACCGATTTCTGCGCCAGCGTCATCAGCAAGCTTTCGCTGCCGATCCGCATTCACCGGCAGACGCCGGCGGTCATCGCCGATCTCGTCGAGGACGGCGTCAGACGCTGCGTCAGCGACGCCGAGCTTGAAATGAAGGACATCGCCGGGCTCTGCGTCGGCTTGCCCGGCGTCGTCGCCAACGCGACGGGCGTGTGCCGGCAGAGCCCGATCTTCTCCGAGCGCGACGTCGGCTTCGGCGAACTGTTGAGCCGCAGGCTCGGCGTGGCGGTCGCCGTCGACAGCGACGTCAATCTGGTCGCTCTCGCCGAACACTGGTTCGGGCAGGGGCGCGAACTCGACGATTTCCTCGTCATCTCCGTGGAGCGCAGCCTTGGGCTCGGCATTCTGCACAGGGGCGAATTGTTCCGCGGCGCCAATGGTCTCGGCCCCGACCTCGGCGACTTCATGGTGCGCGGACCCTCCCCCGGGGGCGCGCGGCTCGGCGACCTCGCCACCGAGGAGTCGGTGCTGGCCGAAGTCGAGGGGCTCTCGGCCAGCGAGGGCGAGGGGCGCTACGCCCATGACCGGGCGCTGGCGCGCGCCTGGTGCAGCGCGCGGAGGCGGGCGAGGCCAAATACGCGCGCGCGCTCGCGCGCGCCGGCGAGGCCCTCGGCTTCGCCATCGCCAATCTCATAACGCTGTTCGCGCCGCCGAAAGTGTTGATCTGCGGCCGCGCGCTCGCCGGCAGCGAGCGTCTGCTCGGGCCGCTAAGGAGCGCCGTGGCGACGCTGCTGCCGCCGAGTCTCGCCGACGTCGCCGATATCGTCGTGCGCGAATGGAGCGACGACATCTGGGTGCGCGGCGCGGCGGCGATGACGTTGCGCGAGCTCTACGGCGCAACCTGGGGCACGACCGGCCCCGCCCGGCCGCACGCCCGCAACGAGAGTTCTGGCGGAGGAATCGTGAGCAGGCCCGGCCGCGACGACAAATCGTGCAGGCTCCGGATTATTTCGGCGGCGCCGTCGCGCCTTCGGCCGCGGCGCTGAAAACGCGCGAACTCAACGGGAGAAAGCCATGCGGGAAGCGCTGATTGTTTGGGGCGGCTGGAGCGGCCACGAGCCCGAGCAGGGCGCCCATATCGTCGCCAAGATGCTCGAGCCGCACGGTTTCAAGGTCTATATCGAGCATTCGACGGAAGCCTTCGCCGATCCCACCATCGCCGACATGAGCCTGATCGTGCCGATCGTCACCATGTCGAAGATCGAGAAGGAGGAGGTCGAGAATCTCACCAAGGCCGTGCGCGGCGGCGTCGGCCTCGGCGGCTATCACGGCGGCATGTGCGACGCGTTCCGCGACAGCGTCGATTATCAGTTCATGTGCGGCGGCCAGTGGGTGGCGCACCCCGGCAAGATCATCGACTATCGCGTCGACATGCTCGACACCGGCGATCCCATTACCGCGGGCCTGTCGAGCTTCGACTATCGCTCCGAGCAATATTACATGCACGTCGACCCCTCCAACGAAGTGCTGGCGACGACGACCTTCACCGGCGCGCATGCGCCGTGGATCGAGGGCGTGAAGATGCCGGTTGTCTGGAAGCGCAAGCATGGCGAGGGACGCGTGTTCTACTCCTCGCTCGGCCATGTCACCTCGGAATTCGCCGTGCCTCAGATGCGCACGATTCTGGAGCGCGGGCTGCTCTGGGCGGCGCGATGATTCGCAATCCGATCCTGCCGGGATTCCATCCCGATCCCTCGATCTGCCGCGTCGGCGACGATTATTACATCGCGACCTCGACCTTCGAGTGGTATCCCGGCGTGCGCATCCATCATTCTCGCGATCTCGCAAACTGGCGCCTCGTCGGCCGTCCGCTCGATCGCGCCGCTCAGCTCGACATGCGCGGCAACCCCGATTCCTGCGGCGTCTGGGCGCCTTGCCTGTCTCATGCGGACGGGCGGTTCTGGCTCGTCTACACCGACGTCAAGCGCTTCGACGGCAATTTCAAGGACGCGCACAATTACATCGTCACCGCCCCCGCCATCGAGGGTCCATGGTCCGATCCGATCCATGTAAATTCCAGCGGCTTCGATCCCTCGTTGTTTCATGACGACGACGGCCGCAAATGGTTGCTCAACATGCTCTGGGATCATCGCGATCCCCCGCCCAAAGCCCGCGCGCATCCCGCCTTCGCCGGCATCGTCCTGCAGGAGTGGGACGCCGCAGCGGCCAGGCTGACCGGCGCGCCGAAGCTCATCTTCGAGGGCAGCCCGCATGGGCTCGCCGAAGGGCCGCATCTCTTCAAGCGCCGCGGCTGGTATTATCTCATAACGGCCGAAGGCGGCACCGGCTACGATCACGCCGTCACGCTCGCCCGCTCCCGCGCCATTGGCGGACCTTATGAGCTGCATCCCGACCGTCATCTGCTGACCTCGAAAGACGCGCCCACGGCGAAGCTGCAACGCGCCGGGCATGGTCAGGTCGTGGAGACGCCCGCGGGCCCCTATCTCGCGCATCTCTGCTCGCGGCCGCTTCCCGGCCTGCGGCGCTCGCCGCTGGGTCGCGAGACGGCGATCCAGAAATGCGTGTGGCGCGACGACGACTGGCTCTATCTCGCCGATGGCGGCCGCATCCCCGCCTGCGAAGTGGAGCCGCCGTTCGCCGAGCCAAGCGCCCGCCAAGCCGAGGCGGGTCCGCGCGACCTTCGCGCCCGGCGCTCTGCCTGCCGAGTTTCAATGGCTGAGGACGCCGCGTTCCGAACGCCTGTTCTCGCCTCGCTGAACGGCCGGGCAAGCTCCGCCTGTTCGGCCGTGAATTGATTGGCTCTTGGTTCGAGCAGGCGATGGTCGCGCGCAGGCAGGAGCATTTCGCGTTCCGCGCCGAGACGGAGCTGGAGTTCGCGCCGACGACGTTCCAGCAGGCGGCGGGGCTCGCGCTCTACTACAACCGCTTCAAGTTCCATTTTCTGGCCGTGACCGCCGACGAGAAAGGCGCGCGCGTTCTGACAGTGATGAGTTGCCTCGGCGACGCCCCCGACGGTCGCCTCTCGTTTCCGATGCGCGCGATCAATCTGCCGGGCGACGGTCCGGTTCGGCTGCAAGCCGACGTCGACGGCGCCGAACTGCGCTTCGCCTACGCCTGGGGTCGCGGCCCCTGGACGGGCTGCCAACCGGCGCTCGACGCCTCCATCGTTTCCGACGAGGCAGGCGGCGGCGAACACCGCTCCTTCACCGGCGCCTTCGTTGGCATGTGCGCCTTCGACGTTTCAGGGATGGGCGCGATCGCGGATTTCTCATACTTCGACTATGATCCCCGCGATCAGCAATAGGGCGGCGTCACCTCGCGCGCGGCCGGCGCACGACGCGGACCTTGCCGCTGCCCCCGCCGCCGCAGAAGAATTGCTCGCCGCCGTCCGACTCGAGCCCCGACACGCCCATGCCCCTAGGCATTTGCAGCGTCTCCAGCACTTCGCCGGTTTCGGGCTCGACCCGGCGCAGTTCGCTCTCGTCGTTCTCCCAGGTTCCGTGCCAGAGTTCGCCGTCGACCCAGGTGACGCCGGTGACGAAGCGGTTGGACTCGATGGTGCGCAGGATCGCGCCGCTCTGCGGGTCGATCTGATGGATTTTTCGGGCGCGATGTTGGCCTACCCAGAGTCGGCCCTCCGCCCAGGCCATTCCCGAGGCGCCGCCCTCGGGCGTGGGGACGGTGGCGACGATGCGGCCGGTCGCCGGATCGACCTTCTGGATGGCGTCTCCGGCGATCTGGTAGAGGTGCTCGCCGTCGAAGGCGGTTCCCGCATGGGCCTGAACTTCAAGCGCCCGCGTCGTCTCGCCGGTCGCGGGATCGATCGCGTTGAGCCTGTCGCCGGCAGCGATCCAGACATGGGCGCCGTCGTAGCTGACCCCGCCGACTTGCGTCACGCCGGGGAACGGTCCGATTTCGCTGAGGATGATGGCAGGGAGATTTCTTCATGCTGCGATCCTAGCCGACGGCGAGTGGGGCGGGGAGTAACAAGGTTGTCGGGAAACCGAGCGTCGAGGGCGTCATCCAGCGCCGCGCCCGGCCCTGCCCGATCGCCTGCGCCTTGCGCAGCGCAAGAAGCTCGTCGAGCGCGCGCTGCACGGTGCGCTGGCTCGCGCCGAGCGCCAAAGCCAGCGCCGAACTCGACCAGGCCTCGCCGTCCGCCAGCAGGGCGAGCACTTCCCCATGAGCTTCGTCCGTCGGCGGCGCAAGGACCGCGATCTCGCCGGCGCGGCGGGGGATGAGCGCGAACCCCGTCTTGGTGGCCTCAATCTCGGCGACGGCCTTGAGCGCCTTGCGCAGGCGGCCGATCTCGACGCGCAGCCGCGCGCGATGGGACTCGTCGGCGTGTCTGGCGCGGAACGCGCGCGCCAGCAGCTCGCCGCGCGACGCGGCGCCCGGCCAGCTTTCGGCGAGCGCGCGGGCCAGCGAAAAAAGCACCGGACGGCTTTGCAGGGAAACGACTTCGCCGCTTCGCGCGACGGCGTGGCGACAGGCGTCGAACACGAGCGCGTCGGAGGCCAGCAGAGCCTCGACATCGTCGAGCCGCAGCCGCCGCTCTTCCCTCTGCGCGATCAGCCGCGCGGCGGGCGCGTCCAGCAGGCGCTCGGCGCTTTCGACCTCCGCGATCAGCGCTTCTATGCCGCTCTGGCGCGCGAAACTCGCGGCGTCAGCCAGCACGGCGCGCGCGGTTTTGATGCGAAGGCGCCGGATGGCGACGCCGGCGACGGTCAGGAGATAGGCGGCGCGCGAGGCGGCGGGGAGCGGCCCGGCGTCGAACGCCGCCATCAGCCGCTCGGCCTCGTCGAGCCGGCCGATCAGCAGCAGACGGCGGATCGCGAGATAGCGGGCATGCGCCGCATTGGCGCGGTCGCCGTGGCGATCGAGCGCCGCCGCCGCCGCTTCGAGGGGTTTCGCCGGCCAACCGAGGTCGCGCGACACCAGCGCGATTTCGGCTTCGGCGACCACGCAGCGTGCGCGGGCGCCGGCCTCGCGGTGATCGAAGGCGCGCGCTGCGCGCCGCAGCAGGGTCTTGGCGCGGGGCAGGTCGTCGAGCTGCGCCATCGCGACGCCGCGCAGCGCCAGCGCCGGCGGGTCGTCGCGCAGCGCCACGTAGTTCAGCGCCGCCAGCGGGTCGCCCAGGGCCAGCGCCCGCGCGGCGGCGGCGATCAGCGAGTCCAAGAAATCCCGACAAACTTGTCACTCCCGTCGCTGCGACGGCTGGGGTTAAGCCTATCTCACAAACAACGCATGGAGGCAAAGATGACTATGCATATGACCGCAACGCGCGACGAATGGCTGGAGGCGCGGCGCGACCTGCTGGCCGCCGAGAAGGATCTCACGCGCCGCAGCGACGAAGTCGCGCAGGCTGCGCCAGCGCCTGCCGTGGGTGAGGATCGACAAGGATTACAAATTCGACACCGAGGCCGGCGCGCGCACGCTGAAGGACTTGTTTGACGGGCGCTCGCAGCTTCTCGTCTATCACTTCATGTTCGGGCCCGACTACACGGCGGGTTGTCCGTCCTGCTCGATGATCGCCGACGGCTTCGACGGCTTCGCGATCCATCTCGCCAATCACGACGTCACGCTGATGGCGGTGTCGCGCGCGCCGCTCGCCAGGCTCACGGCCTACAGGCAGCGCATGGGCTGGTCCTTCCCCTGGGCCTCCTCGCAGGGCGGCGACTTCAACTTCGACTTCAACGTCTCCTACACCGAGGCGCAGGAGAAGGCGGGACCGGTCGAATACAATTACGCGCGCGGGACGCATGCGATGGACATAACCCCGCTCCGCCGCCCGTGGCGCAGTTTGCATCGACCTGCGGCGTGGACGCGGCGACCTATCGGCGCGACCGGCCCGGCATGAGCGCCTTCGTGCTGGAGGACGGCGTCGTCTACCACGCCTATTCGACCTATGCGCGCGGGCTCGACGGTCTCTGGGGCGCCTATCAATGGCTGGACCGCGCGCCTTTGGGCCGCAACGAACAGGGCGTCTGGTGGCGCCGTCATGACGAATACGGCCATGGTTGACGCCTCGATGTCCTCGCGAGCGGCGAAGTCCTGCGACGCCGCCGCGGCCGGCTGGCTCGCGCTGGCCGCCGCGCCGACTTTCGCGGCGATGGCGCTGTGGACCGCTTCGCGCGGCCAGGAGCCGATGTGCGCGATGGGCTCATCGCCCCTCGGCGGGATGACGTTCATGTACGCGCTGATGAGCGCGTTCCATCTCGCGCCGTGGCTGGGATGGCTCGGCCGGGCGACCTCCCGCCTTCAAGCGGGAGTCGAGCGGCCGTGACGCGGTCAGGACTTCGGAGCCGGCACGCCGAACGAGACGAGCACGCCGCGGCTGGTCCGCAACAGGTTGGCGCTGGGGCCGCCGGCGCCGACGTTGCGGCGGCTCACCCGCGCGCCTTCGATGAGGAGAACCAGCGTGTCGGCGAGCAGGTCCGGCTGCGTCGCGCCTGCGGCGGCGCAGAGCTTGACGAGGCGCTCGCGCTGCCGGCTCTTGAACTCCTCGATCACGCGCAGGCCCGGATGGCCCTGCTGGGTCAGCTCGATGGCGGCGTTGGCGAGATCGCAGCCGCGTTCGTCCCCGGCGATGAACTGCGCCACGCGCTCCAGGAACCCGTACAACTGGCCGACGGGATCGCCGGGGCTCTCGCGCTCGATGTCGGCCCAGATCTCCTCGGATTTCTTGCCCTTGTAATTGAGATATTCGAGGATGAGTTCGTCCTTGGAGTCGAAGTGGCGATAGAGCGTCATCTTGTTGGTGCCGGCGGCCTCGGCGATGGTCTCCACCCCGACGCCGCGAATGCCGTGACGATGAAAGAGATCCTGCGCCGTCTCGACGATGCGCTCGCGTGGTTTCGGCGCGCAGGCGCCCTCCGCAACGCCGGCCGTCGACCCCCGCCTCACGCTTTCTTTACCCATGGCCCTTGACTTCGATGTTACCGATCGGTATCTAATCGCGTTACCGGACGGTAACAAGTGCGACGCGGCGTGTCAACGGGCTGGCGTCCCCGAGCCCTTCCGGCGGCCGAGATCGAAAGGAAACCTCATGACGCTGAATTTCGCGCAATCCCTTGACGATCTTCTGGCCGATCCGATCATTCAGATGGTGATGAAGGCCGATCATGTCGAGGCCGGGGCGGTCAGGGAAATGATGACGAAGGTCGCCTCGGGCCGACCCGCTCGTCCGCTCGCCTTCAATCCGGAAAGCGTGCGTTTCGGGACCGAGGCGCGCCCTGGGAAGCCGGTGCGTCTGGGCGCGCCGGCCGGGTATAAGGGCGGCGAGTCCCGCCTCTGTTGCTAGGGGGTTTTGCGATAAGCCTGGCTGTCGTGCGAAGCGATCCATTCCTCGGGGATTGTCCGCCTGCCGGCAAGGTCGGCGCGGGTTGCTTCGTCGCTTCGCCTCCAGGCAATTGTTTCCACCGTTGCGCAGAATGCTCTAATCCGTCGCCGCCGAGCCTCTAGATGGTCAATTTCTTCATTCGCCGACCGATCTTCGCCTCGGCGATCGCGGTCATCATGGTGCTCGCCGGCGCGATCGCCTTTTTTCTGCTGCCGGTCTCGCATTTCCCCGACATCACGCCGCCGCAGATCGTCGTCAGCGCGAATTATCCCGGCGCGAGCGCCGAGGTCGTCGCCGACACGGTGACGACGCCGCTTGAGGAGCAGATCAACGGCGTCGAGGGCATGAGCTATATGTCCTCGTCGAGCTCCAACGACGGCTCCTCGACGATCACCGTCACCTTCAAGGTCGGCTATCCCCTCAACATCGCCGCCGTCGACGTGCAGAACCGCGTCAATCAGGCGGCTTCCTCGTTGCCGGCGATCGTCAATCAGGGCGGCGTGACGATCAGGAAGCAGAATCCGAATTTCGTCCTGATCGTCAACCTGACCTCGCCGGACAAGAGCGTCGATCCGGTGACGCTCTCCAATTACGCCTATTTGCAGATCGTCGATCAGCTCAAGCGGCTGCCGGGCGTCGGCGACGTGCGCATTTTCGGCGAGCGCCGCTACTCCATGCGCGTCTGGCTCGACCCGGACAAGCTCGCCAGCCTCGGCCTGACGGCGGTCGACGTGCAAAACGCGATTTCCGAGCAGAACATACAGGTCGCGGCCGGCAAGATCGGCCAGTCGCCGGCGCCGCCCGGCACGCCGTTCGAAATGCAGGTCAACGCCGCCGGCCGGCTCAGCGACCCGCAGGAATTCTCTGACATCATCGTGCGCGCCGACACCGCCCAAGGCTCGATGGTGCGGCTGAAGGACGTCGCGCGCATCGAGCTCGGCGCGCTGCAATATTCCTCGTCGGCCTATTTCGGCAAGGACCCGACGGTGGTGCTCGCGGTCTTCCAGATGCCGGGCTCGAACGCGCTCGACCTGCAGCGGCAGGTCAAGACCAAGATGGAGGAGCTCGCCAAGCGCTTTCCGCCCGGCGTCGCCTACGCGATGCATTACGACACCACCCGCTTCGTCTCGGCGGCCATGCGCGACGTCGTCTTCACGCTCGTCGAGGCGCTGCTGCTCGTCGTGTTCGTGGTCTTCGTCTTCCTGCAAAGCTGGCGCACGACGATCATTCCGATCATCGCCATCCCCGTATCGCTGGTGGCGACGCTGGCGGTCATGCTGGTCTGCGGCTTTTCGCTCAACATGCTGAGCCTGCTCGGCATGGTGCTCGCCATCGGCCTTGTCGTCGACGACGCCATCGTCGTCGTCGAGAACGTCGAGCGCCAGCTCGAGGCGGGCCTGCCGCCGATGGCCGCCGCGCAAAAGGCGATGTCGGAGGTGACGGGGCCGATCATCGCCACGACCGCGGTGCTGTTGGCGGTGTTCGTGCCGGTCGCCTTCATTCCCGGAGTGGCGGGGCGGCTCTACAACCAGTTTGCGCTCACAGTCGCCATTTCCGTCGCCATCTCCGCGTTCAATTCGCTCACCTTGAGCCCGGCGCTGGCCGCCGCGCTGCTGCGTCATGGGCCGAAGGGGCGATTTTTTCTGTTCCGCTGGTTCAATGCCGGCTTCGGGGCGCTGGCGCATGGTTACGCGCGCTCCATTGGCGCGCTGACGCGCTTCGGCTGGGCGCTGGTCGTGGTTTTCTTCGCCATCGCCGGGGGCGCCTACGCGCTGTCGCGGAGCTTGGCCACGACCTTCCTGCCGGTCGAGGATCAAGGCTATTTCTTCGTCGTCGTGCAATTGCCCGACGGCGCCTCTCTCCAGCGCACCGACGCCGTGGCCCAGCAGGTCCGGGACATCCTGCAGGCGACGCCTGGCGTCGACATCGCCGGCTTCATCAGCGGCCTCAACTTCCTCACCAACGCGGCTCAGTCGAATTCGGCCGTCGAGTTCGCGGTGCTGAAGCCATGGGACGAGCGCGGGCCTGCGGAAAGCGCCTCGGCGCTCGTTCAGGCGGTGAGGCCGAAGCTTCTCGCCATTCCCGACGCCTTCGCCTTGAGTTTCGACCCGCCCTCGGTCAACGGCCTCGGCGCGACCGGCGGCTTCGAGTTCGAGGTCGAGGATCTGACCGGGCGCGGCAGCGCCGCCCTCAATGACGCGACGCAGGCGCTGCTGGCGGTCGCGCGCCGGCAGCCCGAGCTCAATCCGCAGTCGCTGTTCTCCTCGTTTTCGGCCTCGACGCCGCAGTACTTCTATGACCTCGACCGCACCAAGGCGAAGCTGCTTGGGCCTGAGCCTGCCCGACGTGTTCAACACCTTGCAGATCCAGCTCGGCTCCCTCTACGTCAACGACTTCAACCTGTTCGGCCACACGTTCCGCGTCACGCTTCAGGCCGACAAGGGGGCGCGCGCCTCGGCCGCGGACTTGAGCAAATTCTTCGTCCGCAACAACGCCGGCGGCATGACGCCGCTCAATGCGCTGGGCAAGCTCAAGCCGATCGTCGGGCCGGAGACGGCGACGCACTACAACGACTTCCCCTCCGCGCTCGTCAACGGCGCGCCGGCGCCGGGCTACAGTTCGAGCCAGGCGATCGCGGCCATGCAGCGCGCGGCGGCTCAGGCTCTGCCGCGCGACTTCGGCTACGAATGGACCGGCGTCACCTATCAGGAGCTCAGCGCCGGCTCGATCGCCTCGCTCGTGCTCGCGCTGGCGATCTTCTTCGTGTTCATGATACTCGCCGCCCAATATGAGAGCTGGTCGATGCCGTTCATGGTGTTGTCCTCGGCGCCGCTGGCGCTGATCGGCTCGCTCGGCGCGATCTGGCTGCGCCACATGCAGGTCGACGTCTATTCCCAGATCGGCTTCGTCATGCTGATCGGGCTCGCCGCCAAGAACGCCATCCTCATCGTCGAGTTCGCCAAGCGGCGGCGCGAGGAGGGCCTGGCCATCGTCGAGTCCGCGATGGAGGCCGGGCGGCTTCGTCTGCGGCCTATCCTCATGACCGCGTTCGCTTTCATCCTCGGCGTGCTGCCGCTGGTGTTCGCAACCGGCGCGGGCGCGGCGAGCCGTCAATCGCTGGGTACGGCGGTATTCGGCGGAATGCTGGCGGCGACGGCGTTGACGCTCGTGTTTACGCCCATATTTTATTTTCTTATCGAGCGGGCGAGGGAGGGCCGCCGGGCGGCGTCCGACGCGCCGGCCGCCTCGCATGCCCACCCCGCCGAATGAAGACCCGGAGTTCCTCCATGCGCGCGCTCAAATGGACCGCGGCCGCGCTCGCCGCGCTGGCGCTGGCGACGATCGCCGGCCTCCGTGTCGCCGACGACCGGCCCGAAGTCGCCAAGGCCGCCGCGCCTGCGCCCTACATGATGGCGATGCCCGTGCCGGTTTTCGCCGTCGTCAAGCAGAAACTGCCGATCTATCTGAACTATCCCGGCCGGGTCGAGGCGATCCGGGGGATCTCGTTGAAGGCGCGCGTGCCTGGCTACATCGAAGCGCAGGTCGCCCCCGACGGCGCCGACGTCAAGGCCGGCGATCTCCTCTACAGGATCGATCCGCGCGATCTGCAGGCCGCGCTCGATTCCGCCCGCGCGCAGGTCGCGCGCGACGCGGCGCTGCTCGAATATGCGAAGGCGAATTTCGCTCGCGGCGAGGAGCTCATGAAGAGCGGCTATGTCGCCAAGGACGCCTACGACCAGCGTTCGAGCGCGATGCGCTCGGCCGAGTCGGCGGTGGCGGTCGACAGGGCGGCCATCGAGGCGGCGGAGCTCAACCTCGGCTACGCCGAGATCCGCGCGCCCTTCGCCGGCCGGCTCGGACGCAATCAGGCCGCCAAGGGCGCGCTCGTGGGCCCCGCGACCGGCGCGTTGAACACGCTGGTTCAGCTCGATCCCGTCTATGTCACGTTCAATCCGAGCGAGTCGGAGCTTGGCGAAATCAGGGCGGCGCGCGCTGCGGGCAAGGTCGAGGCGGAAGTGTCGACGCCCGGCGAGCCGGGCCTGACGCGCAAGGGCGAACTGACCTTTCTCGACAACGTCATCGACCGCTCGACGGGAACCATCGCGGCGCGCGTGACGCTCGCCAATCCGGACCATGCTCTGCTGCCCGGCCAATATGTGCGCGTGAGGCTGCTGCTCCGCGACGAGCCCGACGCCTTGATGGCGCCGGCGGCGGCGCTCGGCTCCAACCAGATGGGCAAGTTCGTCTATGTCGTCGGCAAGGGCGAGAAGGCGGAGCTGCGCCAGCTCGAACTCGGGCCGACCGACGGCGCGCTCGTCAATGTCGTCAGCGGCCTAAGCGAGGGCGAACGGGTGATCGTGGGCAACTTGCAGAAGATCGGGCCGGGCTCGCCGGTGAAGGCCGTTTCCGCCGATCCCAAACCGCGGCCCTGAGCGGCGGAGGCCTCCCGGGTTAGGGCGGATGGCCCGTCGGGATCCGGCGCGAACCTCCGCGAAGATTCCGACTGCTCCCAACGGTCCCGCAAAGGCGGAGCCCGACGGTCGATCACGACAGAGGCGGCTATCCGTCGCGGCGCTGGCGGGCAGGACGGTCGCCTCAGCGATTTTGCAAAGCGCGCCTTATTCCGCAGGGACCATGGCGATCGCCTCGCTGGGCAGGACGACCGCCTCCTCCCTCCGATGGAACCGGCGCCACGCCATGCGCACGTCCCGGAACAGACGCATCCACGCATTCGGCGGCTTGAAGTGGCCGGCGAATTCGCGGTCGATCTGCAGCGGCCGCCAATAGTGTTCCCGCCACCCGTTGAACGCGCGGAACAGCTGTTCTCCCTGTTCCTGGCGGACGGACTGAAACGCGCAGGAGCACCTCGCATCGATTGTGACGCGCCCATTCCTGGCGAATTTGAATCGATGGCGGCTTGGGACGTGGTTCAGCCATCCCCGCGACAATTCGAAGTCGGTCGGTTGGAATTGCAGCGCGGTGATCAGCGGCGCAACGTCGAGGAAATACGCCGGCGGCGTTGCGGTCGCGGCGACGTTGGTATAGCTCATGATCGTCTCCTTCTCGCTCAGCGAACCACTCGCGCCGCACCAAACGATTCCGCGCGGCGAGAGATTATTCCGGCGTCGCGGCGAATGTCGCCGATGACGCCTTCCGCCGACCATCAGCGGCGTTTGTCGAGGGCGGCGGCGCCGCCAGACAAGCCGCCAGACAATCGGACCTGCCACAGGCGACCGCAGCGCCGACTCGCGCGACTGCCGGACCAGGATCAATTCTTCTCAACTCGCGCTCTCCCCGCCAGAAGTATGCTCGTCCGGGAGCGCGGACGCTCCGGTCACGGCTTTTCAGGCTTTGCGCGACATCATCCTAGCGGTAGGCGACGTGGCCGAGATCCGCAATCCGGCCAACAAAAGGCCGACCCCAGCGGATTTGGCGCATCCCGTCGCCGCTGCGATCATCGCTGAAGAAGGAGTCGCAGCCAAATGCGCGACTCCGTCCCCTACTAGACCTCACGCCATGGAGAGCCGCAGCAGACGCGCCGTTCAACTTGCGAGCAATATTTGACGCTTTTGCGTCCTCGCTGCGGCGTGATGTTGGCCCGCAAGCTCTGTTAGAGCCCGCCGCGTCAACAATGCGTGCGCCGGCCCGGCCGCGATCGGCTTGGCGCTGTTGGCAAAACCGCCCGCCGAGCGCCGGCCGACGCGAATCTGGAACGACAGACGGATTTGGCTGGCCCCCAGGTTCTCGGACCCGAGGGCGCCGGCCTGCCGCGCGTCCGGCCGCTGGGCCGCGCCCGCGGGCGCGGCGCCGGCGATCGTCGGGACGGCGCGCGCGCCTGGCGTTGCGCGAAGGTCCATTCGACAAAAGCTACGCTTTCAGCGTCCAGCAAGCTGGCGTGGGGTCGGAGAGAGCCGACCCGCGCCGCGGATCATTTGTACGCGAGCCACGCGGTCCCCGCCGCGAGCGTGAGAAGCGTCAGGGGCAGGCCGACGCGAAAGTAGGAGCCGAAGCTGATCGGCGCGCCCGCGCGCTCGCCCTGCTGGGCGACGATCAAGTTGGCGACCGAGCCGAGCAGCGTGAAATTTCCGGCCAGCGTCGAGCTCATGGCGACGACGAGCCACGCCTTGCCCGGGTCGGGAAGCGCGGCGACGAAGGGCCTCAGCGCCAGCACCGCCGGCACGTTGCTGACGATGTTGGAGGCGATGGCCGTGACGGCCGAGAGCCGCCAGATTTCGCTGAGGCCCGCCGAGGCGATCGTCGAGACCGCCTGCGGCGTCAACAGCACGCGCTCCGCGCCCGCCACGACCACGAACAGGCCCGCGAACAGGATCAGAAGCGGGCCGTCGATCTCCCGGTAGATCCGATGCGGCTTGATCGCGCGGGTAAGCAGCAGGAAGGCGCCGCCGTAGAGCGCGGCGCGCGCCGGAGGGACGCCGGCGAAGAACGCGACGCCGAGCGCGACGCAGACGAGACACGCCTTCGCCATCTGCCCCGCATGAACGCGTCCGCGAAGCAGAGCGGGATCGATCTGCGTCGAGGGACCGAACTCCTGGCGATAGACCAGGCGCACGATGACGACGACCAGGAGGAGGGAGAAGACCGCGACCGGCGCCAGAGCGGCGGCGAAGGCCGGATAGGAAATTCCGGACATCGCGCCGATCACCATGTTCTGGGGATTGCCGGTGATCGTGCCGACGCTGCCGCAGTTCGAGGCGGTCGCCGTCGCCACGAGATAGGGGACGGGGTTGCGGTTCATCGCCCGCGTGATCTGCACGACGATCGGCGCCATCACCAGACAGATCGCGTCGTTGACGAGGAAGGCGGAGAGGACCCCCGAGAGGATCGTCACCGTCGTCAACAGCACGAACGGGGCGTGCGCGTGCTCTATGGCGAACGCGCCCAGCGCCCGGAACGCCCCCGACACCTTCAGGTGCGCCACGACGATCATCATGCCGAGCAGAAGCGTGAGAGTGTTCCAGTCGATCACGCGATAGGCGTCGTCCAGCGTCAGGGCGCCGACGGCGATCATCGCCGCCGCGCCGAGCAGCGCGATGCCCGCGCGGTCGAGCCTGAGCCCGGGAATGCGCCCGATGGCGACGCCGCCATAGGTCATGACCAGGATGACGAGGGCGGCGATCTCAGTGAAATTCATCCCGGCGACACTTCGACAAAGGCACGGCGGGCGATTCGCCCCGAATGCGCGCCGGCGATGTCCGGCATTCTCACCGCAAAGGCAAGGCGTGGGCGTCGTCGCAAGAGGATGATGTCAACAGGCGCCCGCGAGTTGCGGCCGGCCTCAGCGCCTGCCGTATTGGACGGCGAGGCGGCCGACCCGTTCCCGGGCGACGATCAGCTTCATGATGCCGGCGGTTCCGTCTCCGATCTCCAGCCCCATCACGTCGCGCATGCGCTGCTGGTGGGGAAGATCCATCGACCAGCCGTAATGGCCGAAGGTGAGCAGGCATTGGTGAATGACGTCGAACGCCGTCTTCGGCCCCATCCATTTGACCATGGCGGCCTCGGCGGTATGCGGCAGGCCGGCGTCGCGCAGCGCGAGGGCGTGATAGGCGAGCTGGCGGATGGCGGCGAGCTGGCTGTCGCCCTCGGCCAGGGGAAAGGTGACGCCCTGATAGGAGGCGATCGGCGCGTTGAAGGCGGTGCGCGTCTTCGTATATTCCCACGCCTCGTCGAGCGAGGCCTGCGCGCAGCCGATGCATTGCAGGGCGATGAGGGCGCGGCTGAAGTCGAAGCCGCGCATGACATGGGTGAAGCCCTGGTTCTCCTCGCCGAGCCGGTGATCGACGGGCACGCGCACGCCGTCGAAGAACACGGAGCCGCGGCCGATGATATGGCTGCCGACGTCGTCGAACCGCGTGCGCGCGACGCCGGGCGTGTCGGCGGGCACGACGAGCGCCGTGACGCCCGCCGCGCCGCTCTCCGGCGCCCCGTGCGCGCGAACACGATGAAGGCGTCGGCGCAATCGGCGAAAGTGATCGAGGTCTTCTCGCCGTCGAGCACGTAATGATCGCCGTCGCGCCGGCAGCGCAGCTTCAACGCCCCGGCGTCCGAGCCGCCGCTGGGCTCGGTCACGCAGACGCCCATCAGCGTCTCGCCGCGAATCATGCGCGGCGCCCAGTAGCCGGCGAGCGCCGGCGTCCCGCCGCTCATGACGATCGCGCCGAGCAGCGAGACGCCGACGGGAACCGCGCTTACGTTGAAGTCGCCGTAGGCGAGCTCCTCGGCGATGATCCCGGCCGTGACGCCCGGCGCACCGAGGCCTCCGTAGGCCTCCGGCAGATCGACGCCCATCAGCCCGAGCTCCCCCATTTCGCGGATCAGCGCGCGGTCCATCACGCCGCTCTTGTCGCGCGCCTGATAGTGCGGCAGCAGTCTTTCGCGCGCGAAACGGCGGGCGAGGTCGCGAATGGCGAGTTGATCTTCGCTGAACAGCATGCGCGGCTTTCCGATCGTCTCAGCGGCCTTCGAAGGACGGCTTCTGCTTGGCGAGCACGGCGCGCATGGCGTTCCAGGCGTCGTCCGTGCGGGTGATGCGCGCCATCGCGCGCGCCTCCAGCTCCAGCTGACCTTCGAGACTCTCGGCCGGGCTCGACAGCAGGAGGTTTTTTGCCTCGCCATAGGCGGCCGTCGGCCCGCGCGCGAGCTGGCGCGCGAGCGCCCAGGCTTCTCTTTCCAGCGTCTCGGCTTCGACGACCCGGTTGATGAGGCCGGTCGCGGCGGCTTCCGACGCGCTCAGCGTCTCGTTGAGCATGTAGAACTGCGTCGCGCGGCGCGAGCCCATGCGGCGCGGCAGGAAATAAGTGCCGCCGCTGTCGCTGACGACGCCGATGCCGGCGAAGGCGGCGTAGAATTTGGCGTTCGCCGAGGCGAGCGCGAAATCGGCGCCGGCGACGAGCGCGACCGCGCCGCCCGCCGTCATGCCGTGCACGGCGGCCACCACCGGGGCGCCCAGCCGCGCGAAGCGCGAGATGCCCATATGCAGGTTCGACGTCGCGCCGGAAACGAAGCGCGCGAGGTCCTCGCGGCTGCGCGTCAGCGCGCTCAGGTCGCCGCCGACGCTGAAGAAGCGGCCCTTGGCGTCGATGAGCACCGCTCGCACTTCAGGGCGCACCGAGCATTCGGTGGCGAGAAAGTCGAATTCGGCGGCGAAGCGTTCGTCGATGGGATTGCCCCGCTCGGGCTGGTTCATGGTGATATGGGCGACGCCGTCGACGACCTCGAAGGCGAATGCTTTCAGCTCCATCGCCGGGGACTCCCTTGATGACGAACGGCGGGCGCAAGGAGGCGGCGGCGTTCCCGCCGCGACGGATCAGAGGTCAATCCTTCCTCCCGCGACAATTCGGCGATGCGGTTACGCGGCCTTCGGGTCCGCGAGAACGCGTCGCCAAGTGGTAATGTAGTTTATCATCAATCCGCAACCTGTGTCCAGTAGGCGGCGCGGGTTGGCGCCGTTGCGATGGTATGGTAGTGTATTAAAACTGAGCCACAAAGGGCAGGGATCGCAGGTGCGGGGAACGGAGGGAGAGCAGGGCCGCGCATTCGAGAACCTCGACGCCCTGAGCGCGCGTCTCGGCGAATATCTGAGCCGCGCCGTCGGCGCCAGCGTCGCGGTCGAGCGGCTGAGCAAGTTTCCGGCCGGCTTCTCCTGGCTCACCTACAGCGTGCGGCTCAGCGGCTTTCCGGCGGCGCGCGAATTGATTTCAGAATTGGCCCGCCCTATGGGTTGTTCGCGCCCTATAGCGCCATGCCCGAGTTCGAATTCGCTGAGCGCGTTGGCCGACGGCCGCGTACCGGCTCCGCGCGTCTATTTCGCCAGCGACGACGCATCCCTGCTCGGCGCGCCGTTCTTCCTCGCTGAGATGGTCGAGGGCGAGACGCCGCTGCCCTGGGGCGCCGAAAGTCAGCGGCTCGACGAGAAGCGCCGCGCGAGCCTCGCCGCCGATTTCATTGACGCGCTGTCGGCGCTGCACGCCTTCGACTGGCGCGCGACGCCGCTGGTCAAATGGGGCGAGGGCGTCACGCTCGACAACGCCGCGCACCGGCAGATCGACGCATGGGAGCGGCGCTTTCGACGCTGGGCGCTGCGTCCGCATCCGATGGCGCATCGGGCGCTGGCGTGGCTGCGCGCCCGCGCGCCGAAGGCCGAGCGCGTTTCGCTCGTTCACGGCGACTATCGGCTCGGCAATTTCCTCGAACGCGACGGGCGCATCGCCGCGATCCTCGATTGGGAACTGGTGCATCTCGGCGATCCCATCGAGGATCTCGGCTGGGCCTTCCTGCCGCAATATCGCGGCGGCACGACGCGGGTTTGCGGTCTCGCGGAGGAAAGCGAGTTCCTTGCGCGCTACGAGGCGCAATCGGGAGCGACGGTCTCCAGGCAGACGCTGAAATTCTACATCGTGTTCTCGCTGCTGAAGCTCGCCTTCACCCATATGGCGGCGGCGCGCTGCTTCGAGGACGGGCTGTTCAATGATATGAGGATGCCGGCGATGGCGACGCAGATCGCGCCGGTGTTCCGGCAGATCGCCAAGATGGTGGGAGCGCCGTCGTGAACAATTCGCTGAGCCGGCTGATCGACGGCATGGTCGCGACCCTGCGCAACGAGGTGATCCCGCATGTCGAGGGCGATTTCGCGCGGGGACAGGCGTTCGGCGTCATCTACATGCTCAACAGCGTCAAGCTGCGCGCCTCCTGGTCGAACGGGTTCCTCGTCGAGCAATTGCGCGCGCTCGAGGCGGCGAGCCGCGCGCTCGCCGAGATCGCCGACCTCAAGGGCGCGCCGCTGCCCGATGTGCGCGCGCCGGGCGGCTTGCCTGACGCCGCCGACTTGCAGGCGCTGCGCGACCGCGGCGACGGGCGGATGTGCGAGTTGATCGACTGGCTGGCGACCCGCGGCGGCGAAGCGCCGGCGGAAGCGGTGGCGCGCGCCGAGGCGATTGTCGACCAGTATCTCGATCGTCAATCGAAATTCGAACTCGCGACTAGCGCCAAGCCGATGTTCGTCGAACTGTCCGGCGGCGCGGAGAAAGGCTCATGCTGAGCAAACAGGACGATTTTCTCGGCCATCAGTTGCCGACCACGTTCGATCACGTCATGAGCTCCGATCCCTCCTGGATGGAGCGGCTCTGGTACACCGGGCATCCGGTCCCCGGCGGCGATTTCATCTTCGACATCGGCCTCGGCTGGCATCCCAACCGCAACGTGATGGACGGTTTCGCCGGCGTCGCCTTCGGCGGCAGACAGTATAATTTCCGCGTCTCGCGCAGGCTGCGGCCGAACCCGCTGGAGACGGTGATCGGGCCGCTGGAGATCGAAATTCTCGAGGGCCTGCGCCGCCATCGGCTGACCCTCAGGCCGAACGAGTCCGGGCTCGCCTTCGATCTGGAGTTCGTCGCCACGATGAACCCGCACGAGGAGGGCGAGCATTTCCGCCGCCGCAACGGCCGCGTGAGCGAGCATATGGCGCGCGCGCAGCAACTCGGCGCCTATCGCGGCTGGATCGAGGTCGCCGGCGCGCGCCGCGAGGTCGACCCGACAAGCTGGCTCGGCCAGCGCGACCATTCCTGGGGCATTCGCGGCGAAATGCGCACCGACGAGACCAATCCGCCGCTGACCTATTATCCGCCCTTCTTCTATTGCTGGACGACGGCGCAATTCAAGGAGCGGGGGCTGCATGTGTTCTTCAAGGAACGCGCGCCGGGCGACAAGATCTATATCTCCGGCGAAGAGGTGCGCGCGGTCGGAACATCGACCAGGACGATCGTGCGGCTCGAAGACGTGACGCATGACGTCGTCTGGGCGCGCGATCCGCTCGGCCAGACGCTGCAAGGCGGCGAGTTCGAAGCGCGCTTCTCCGACGGCTCGCACCGGCGCCTGAAGATCCGCGCGCTGCCGGCCCGCTATTTCCTCAAGGGCGGACTCTATGGCGGCCTCAACGGCTGGTCGCACGGCGACGACAAGGGCAAGCTCTACAGCGAGCATGAAGTCTGGACGCTCGCCGATCCGGCAGACGCGCCAGATCGCGCGCACGCTGAGCGATCACGTGATCGAAGTGACCGATGGCGACGAGATCGGTTACGGCATCGTCGAATATGGCGTGGGCAAAGGCTACGGGCGTTATCAGGAAGTGCAGGACCATCCGCCGATCTGATGAACTGAAGAGAGCGCCATGAGCTACGCGACGCTGAAACTGGAACGGCGCGAGGCCATCGAGATCCTCTCGCTCAATCGGCCCGAGGCGCTCAACGCGCTGTCGCCGCAGATGGCCGAGGAGCTCACCGATTATTTCGAGGGCCTGAAGGCGCGCCTCGATGTGCGCGTGGTGATTTTGCGCGGCGAAGGGCGGCTGTTCTCGGCGGGCGCCGACCTCGGCAACCGAAGCTTTCGCCGAGCCCGGCCCGGGCCGCGCGCCGCGCCAGATGGCGATGCAGAAGCTCTATTCGGGAATCGTGCGCGCGATGCGCGCCTGTCCGCAGCCCATCGTCGCGCTGATCCATGGCGCGGCCTGCGGCGGCGGCCTTTCGCTCGCGCTCGCCTCCGACGTGCGCTACGCCGCCCCCGACGCGCGCATGAACGCAGCCTATATCCGCGTCGGCCTCGGCGGTTGCGACATGGGCGCGGGTTATCTGTTGCCGCGGCTGGTCGGACTGTCGAACGCCTCCGAATTTCTGCTGACCGGCCGCTTCATCGACGCCGAACGGGCTCTGCGCATGGGGCTCGTCAGCGAAATCGTGGCGCAGGAGCGGCTGCTCGACGCCGGGCTCGCCCTCGCCGCCGACATGCTGAAGACCGCGCCGATGGGCCTGCGCCTGACCAAGGAGACGCTCAACGCCGAGATCGACGCGCCGAGCCTCGATGCGGCCCTGACCCTGGAGGACCGCCAGCAGGTCATCCTGCTGGAGACGGCGGACCATCGCGAGGCGGTGAAGGCTTTTCTGGAGAAGCGCGCGCCCGTCTATCGCGACGGTTAGCTCGATTCTTGTTGAGCGCGACTCATCGCGCTCGATTCCGCGCAAAGGCGCGGGCGCGCTTCGCGCTTCGGCAAAAGGCGACGATCGGCGCCGATCATCGAGTCTTAATCTTAGCTCGCCCATCCCATCGCGGCGCGCGCCCGGGCGTAATCCTGCGCCAGGGCGGCGATCCATTCGGCGGCGGGCGCGACCGACTTGATCGCGCCGACGCCCTGGCCCGCGCTCCAGATGTCGCGCCAGGGCTTGCCGTGAGAAGCCTCGCCGGAGATGTCGACCTTCTCGGGGTCCTTGCGCGCGATCGCCTCGGGGTCGAGCCCATGGGCCCGCAACGACGGCGCAAGGAAGCAGGCGCGCGCGCCGGTGAAAGCGCGGGTGACGATGACGTCGGCCGAGCCGCTTTCGACGACCATTTGTTTGAACGCCGCCGCCGTATTGGCCTCGGCGCTGGCGCAGGAACGGCGAGCCGATATAGGCGAAGTCGGCGCCGAGCGTCTCGGCCGCGAGGATCGCGCGGCCGGTGGCGATGCAGCCGGCGAGCAGCAGGGGCCCGCGCCACCATTCGCGGATCTCCTGCGTCAGCGCGAAAGGCGAGACAGAGCCGGTATGGCCGCCCGCGCCGGCCGCCACGGCGATGATTCCGTCGACGCCCATCTGCGCGCATTTGCGCGCGTGCCGGTCGCTGGCGACGTCGTTGAAGACGAGGCCGCCATATCCGTGAACCGCCGCGACGACCTCCGCATTCGCTCCCAGAGCGAGCACGACGATGGGCGCGCGATGTTTGACGATCACGGCGAGATCGTCTGCGAGCCGCGCATTGGTGCGATGGCAGACGAGATTGATGGCGTAGGGCGCGGGGCAGCCGGAGAGCTCGTCCCCGATGCGCGCGAGATCCTCGTCGAGCTGCATCGTCGTGCGCGCATTGAGCGCGGGCATGGCGCCGATGATTCCGGCGCGGCATTGCGCGACGAGCAGCGCCGGCGTGGAGGCGATGAACATCGGGCCGGCCATGACGGGCAGCGCGAGCCGGGCGCGCAGCCGCGCGGCGAGTTGCGGATCGCCGCTCACGCCATCTCGCGGAACGTGACGAAGCCCTGATCCAGCGCCTTGCGCTCGCCGACGAAACCCTGGAAAACGGCGCCGGCGCGCGCGCGCCAGATGCGAAACGAAAGCGTCTCGCCGGGAAACACGACGCCGGTGAAGCGGCAGTTGAGCGCGCTCACGTCCGCCGGAGAACGGGAAAGCGCGCGCGCGACAGCTACGCCGGCGATGGCGTAACTCGCAAGGCCGTGCAGGATGGGTTGGTCGAAGCCGCCGCGCCGCGCCGCCTCGGGGTCGGCGTGCAGCGGGTTCCAATCGCCGGAGAGCCGATAGATCAGCGCCGCGCGTCGGTCTGTCGAGAAAGAAGCCGTCGCGTCCGGCGCGCGGTCGGGAACGATCGAGGGCTGATGCGGCGGCGGCGCGCCGCCGAACCCGCCGTCGCCACGCAGAAGCAGCGTCTGTTTCAATTCGCAATAGACGACGTTTTGCACGGCGTCGCGGATCTCGCGCTCGACGATCACGACGGCGCCCCTGCCCTCGCCGCGATCGTAGACAGCCTGCACGCGAGCGCGCGCGACGATCTCGCCCTCCGCCGGCAGCGGCGCGGGAAACGTCGCGGCCTGCTCGCAGTGAACGAGCCTTGCGAAATCGACGCCGAACTGAGGCGCGCGGATCCACATGCCGAGCGGCCCAAGCGTCACGGCGAAGGTCGGCAAGGCCCGCAACCGGTCTTCGAGAAGGAATCCGAGGTCATCGGCGTCGGTCGGATTGGACCCAAGGCCTACGCCGAGCGCGTAGAGGATCGCGTCGCGCTTCGCATAGGCCTGCCGCGCCTCGGGAAACACATGGGCGAGCAAAAGATCGGGACGGATCGGCATGGTCAGACGGGGTCCCAGGTGAACACGTCGCCGGAACGCTGGAGCGGATAGAAATCGCTGGCGAACATCGGAAAGACGCGCTCGGCGATCGTCTCCGGCGTCCAGCCGTCGGAGGTGTGCGCGGTGCGGATCGGGCGCGGCTGCGAGAACAGAAAGATCTCGTTGTTGCGGACGCCGAAGATCTGGCCGGTGACATGCGCGCCCGCGTCGCTCAGCAAGCGCGACGACGAAAGGCGCGATCTTCTCCGGCACGAGCTTCTTCAGGCCCTCGACGCGCTTCTGCTGCTCGGGCGTGTTGGTCGGAATCGAGTCGATCATCCGCGTCCAGGCGAAGGGCGCGACGGCGTTGGAGCGCACGGTGAAACGCTGCATGTCGAGCGCGATCGATTTCGACAGGCCGACGATCCCGAGCTTGGCCGCGGCGTAATTGGCCTGGCCGAAATTGCCGATGAGGCCCGAGGTCGAGGTCATGTGGACATAGGCGCCGGAGGCCTGCGCCTTGAAATGGGGCGCGGCGGCGCGGCTCACGTTGAACGACCCCTTGAGATGGACGCAGACGACGGCGTCGAACTCCTCTTCGGTCATCTTGTGAAACAGGCAGTCGCGCAGATTGCCGGCGTTGTTGACGACGGCGTCGATGCGGCCGAAGGCGTCGATCGCCGTCGCGACCATGCGATGCGCGCCCTCCCATGCCGCGACGCTGTCGCGCGTTGGCGATCGCCCGGCCGCCCGCGGCCGCGATTTCCGTCGACGACCTCGTCGGCGACCGCCGCTGCCCGCCTTCGCCGCCGAGGGTCACGCCGAGATCGTTGACGACGACCGCCGCGCCGGCGCTTCGCGAGATCCAGCGCGATGCCGCGGCCGACGCCGCGACCCGCGCCGGTGACGAGCGCGACCTTGCCATCCATCACGCCCATCGCGCGCCCTCAGTAGCTCTTGGGAAGGTCCAGCACCTTTTCGGCGATGAAGCACAGAATCAGTTGCTCGGTGATCGGCGCGAGGCGCGTCAGCGCCGCCTCGCGATAAAGCCGCTCGACGTGATATTCCTTGGCGTAGCCGAAACCGCCGTGCGTCATCACCGCCTGCCAGGCGGCGTCATGTCCGGCGCGGGCGCCGAGGAACTTCGCGCTGTTGGCTTCCGCGCCGCAGGGGCGCCCGGTATCGTAGAGTTCGGCCGCCTTCATCGCCATCAACCAGGCCGATTCGAGATACATCCACTTCTCCGCGAGCGGGTGCTGGATGCCCTGGTTCTGGCCGATCGGGCGGTCGAACACGACGCGCTCCCTGGCGTAGCGCGTCGCGCGCCTCAAGGCGTCCTGCCCGATGCCGATCGCCTCGACGGCGATCAGGATGCGCTCGGGTTGAGGCTGTGCAGGATATAGGAGAAGCCCTTGCCCTCCTCGCCGATGCGATCCTCCTCGGGAACGAACAGTCCGTCGATGAAGATGGCGTTGGAATCGACCGCCTTGCGGCCCATCTTCGGGATGCGCTGGACGTCGATCTTCGAGCGGTCGAGGTCGGTGTAGAAGATGGTGATGCCGTCGGTCGGGCGCTTGCAATCCTCGTATTTCGTCGTGCGCGTCAGCAGCATGATCTTGTTGGCGACCTGCGCGGTCGAGGTCCACACCTTCTGCCCGCGCACGAGATAGCCGCCGGGGACCTTCTCGGCGAAAGTCTTGATGCGCGTCGTGTTGAGGCCGGCGTCGGGCTCGGTGAAGCCGAAGGCGCACTGATCCTCGCCGGCGATGAGGCGCGGCACCCAGCGCGCCTTCTGTTCGGGCGTGCCCTTGACGACGATGGGATGCGGGCCGAACAGATTGATGTGCACCGTCGAGGCGGCCGCCATCGCGCCGCCGTGGCTCGCGACCTCGTGCATCATGATCGCGGCTTCGGTGACGCCGAGTCCGGCGCCGCCATATTCCTCCGGCATGGTGATGCCGAGCCAGCCGGCCTCGGCCATCGCGCGGTGGAACTCGCGGGGAAACTCGCCGTCCTCGTCGCGCGCCAGCCAGTAGTCGTCGTCGAACTTCGACACGACCGCGCGCACGCCTTCGCGGATCGCGTTGCGCTCGTCTTCGGTCGGCAGGGGCCGCGATCCGCTCATCTCAGGTCATCCGCTTGTTTCGTCTCGCATCCGGCGCCTCTCAGGCGGGCTTGCGCAGCATCAGCGCGACGCGCCGGCAGGTGCAGACGATTTCGTTGCGCTGGTTGAAGCCCTTGTGCTCGAAGGTCACGATCCCCTGCGTCGGCCGCGACTTGCTGTCGCGCAGGGCGACGACCTTCGTCTCCACGCGGATCGTGTCGCCGGCGAACACCGGCTTCGGAAACGCCACCTCCTCCCAGCCGAGATTGCCGACGGTGGTGCCGAGCGTCGTGTCCTGAACCGAGAGCCCGACGACAAGGCCGAGCGTGAAGATCGAATTGATGAGCGGCTTTCCGAACTCGGTCGTCTTGGCGTATTCATGGTCGATGTGAATCGCCGCCGGATTATAGGTCAGCGCCGAGAAAAGGATGTTGTCCATATCCGTCACCGTGCGGCGGATCTCGTGCACGAAGGTCTGTCCGACCTCGAATTCCTCGAAATATTTGCCCGCCAAATGCGCCCCCTCTAGTTCAGTCGTCCGAAGATCGATACGGCGGCGACGCTGTTGAACGGCGCGCCGCCGAGATTGTGCGTCAGTCCGAAATCGACCTGCGCGAGCTGGCGCTCGCCCGGCGCGGCCGAGCAACTGCGTGTAGACCTCGTAAGCCATGCGCAAGCCCGAGGCGCCGACGGGATGGCCGAAACATTTGAGGCCGCCGTCGATCTGGCAGGGCAGCGCGCCGTCGCGGTCGAAGCGACCGTCGAGAATGTCGCGCGGCGCGCGGCCCTCGTCGCTGAGGCCGAGGTCCTCCATCGTCACCAGTTCGGTGATGGAGAAGCAGTCGTGCACCTCGGTCAGCGACAGCTCGGCGCGAGGGTCTTTGACGCCGGCTTCCGCATAAGCGCGGCTCGCCGCCTCGCGGCGTGTTCAGCGACGTAGGCTGCCGTCCCAGGCGCCGATATTGCATCTCCCAGCCGTGGCTCGCCGAGAGCTGCACGGCCTTGACGGTCACGGGATTGGCGATCCCGAGTCCCGCGGCGATGTCGGGCGTCGTCACGATGGCGCAAGCCGCGCCGTCGGAGACGCCGCAGCAATCGATAGAGGCCAAGCGGATCGGCGATCATCGGCGCCTTCAGGATCGTCTCGATGTCGACGGCCTTGCGCAGATGCGCGCGCGGGTTGCTCACGGCGTTCTGATGGCTCTTCCAGCTCACATGCGCCATCGCGCGCTTGAGATCGTCGCCGTTGAGCCGGTGTTTGGCCGCATAGGCGCCGGCGAGCTGCGCGAAGGACCCGGGCGCCGAGCCGTAGGGAAGCCAGAGATCGTTGGCGAGGCCCTTGGTGCGCAGCGGCAGGCCGCCATAGCCCGTGTCCTTCAGCTTCTCGACGCCGAGCGCCAGCGCGAAATCGACCGCGCCGGCGGCGACGGCGTAGACCGCCGCGCGCAGCGCCTCGGAGCCGGTCGCGCACATGTTCTCGACGCGGGACACGGGAATTGTCTTCAGCCGCAGCGCATGGGCGAGCGGCAGCGCGCTGTTGCCGACATTGATGTCGTCGAGCGCGTTTCCCATCCACGCGGCCTGGATCTGCGAGCGCGCAGACGCCCGCGTCCGCGAGCGCCTCCTCGAAAGCCTCGACCATCAGGTCTTCCGGCCCCTTGTCTCCAGTGCTCGCCGAAGGCGGTGCAGCCCATGCCGACGATGGCGACCTTGTCCTTGATTCCGCTCGCCATCGGATCAGCCTCCGAGCGTCGGGCGCTCGGCCGGCGCCGCCTTCCAGAAATAGGTGCGGAAACCCCGCCTGCGGTCGCGCGACTTGATGCGCAGCCGCATCCTCACGGCGATCGCCGACGGAGAACCCGCGCGCATCGGCGTCGGTGAATTCCATCATCACGCGCGCGCCATTGTCGAATTGCGCCAGGCCGAACCAGAACGGCGGATCGGGCGTGAAATTGAGCCGGTCCGCGGTGACGGAGACGATGCGCGCGCGGCTTCGTCCGCGAGGCGCACGTCCTGCATCGGCTCGGGACCGTCGGCGTCGGGCCGCACGGGAATGCGGCTCTTGGGGAACTGCACGATTGCCGTCCGCGTCGCGTCCGCCGATGAAGCCGATCATGTCGCGGCCGTAGCGTTCGAGCACGGTCGCCTGCGCCTTCTGCTCGAACTCCGAGCGCACGCCCCAATCCAGATCGAGCGCGCCGTCGAGGCTCAGGAAGCGCAGGTAATCGTCGCAGGATCACGCCCTGCCGCAACGCGGCTTCGGCCTCCTCAGCGCCCGGCATGGCGCGCGTCATTTCAAACACCAGCGCGTCGCAACCGCCGCCGAAGCCCGCCAGCAGAATTCGTTCGCCGGGCCTGGCTCGCGCCGTCGCCAGCGCAAAGGCGAAAAGCGCATGCGCCGCGCCGAGATCGCCGAGCTTGGCGAAGACTTCGCGTCGCGTGATTGGGCGCCTTGACGCCCGTCGCCCGCGATAGTCTCGCCAAAGGCCGGCGACCGGCTCATGCACGGCGGCGTGCTGGATGTCCCCGGCCGCAAGCCCGCATTCTCGAGCGCGCGACGAAGGGTCGGCGCCATCACCTCGCAACCGCCGTCTCACGCACGAATCGCTCCTCCGCCGCATAGGGCTCGGGATGCTCGCGCGAGGCGTAGACGTCAACCAGATCATGCGACAGGCTCGCCCAACCGAGCAGCCGGACCGCCGCGTCGTCGGCGACCGACGCCGCCGCGCCGCCGTCTCCCATCGAAAGATGCAGGGGCGCGCCCGGCGCGGCGCGACGCGCCGCTCGCCGGCGGCCACCAGCGTCGAGCCGGGTCGCAAGCAGCGCATCGAGCAGGGCGGAAACCGCGCAGCGGCGCGATCCGCAGACGTCCTGCGCGCGTGTCTGCGGCGGCGAGCGCCAGCGCATCGATCAGCAGCGTCGCATGCAAACGCTCGAAGAAAGGCGCCGACGTCGAGGCGAATATCACGGAGTTCGGGATCGCGGCCGAGGCCCCGCGCGGCCTCGAGGGCGAAGGTGAAGGCGTCCTCGTCCCAGCCGCCGACGGCGCGCGCGCCTGCGCGCCGGCCGCCAGCCCCGAGAATTTGAGCGCGCGCGAGGCGGCGGCGCAATCGAGCCGCAGCAGCGGCGCATAGACGCCGACCGCGCTCGACGCCCCGCGTGCTCACATCCGCCTCCCTTTCAAGCGCCCGCTCCCGTTTGTCGACAGTCAGCTTGACAGCTTTTCCGCATTTTGTAAACTAGCTTACGAAATCGCGACGCCGGAGTGGTCAAAAAACGGCATTTTGCGGGAGAATCGCCCTCATGAGCATAGATATCTTCCGCGACGACGCGCTCGCCGGCAAATCCATTCTCGTCACCGGCGGCGGCGGCGGACTTGGGCACGAGATCGGCAAGGCGCTCGCCGCGAAAGGCGCGAAAGTTCACATCTGCGGCCGCCGGCCCGCGGCGCTCGAAGCGGCCGCGGCGCAAATCTCCGCGCGAGCGTCGCGACGCCGCGCCTCGCATCACGTCTGCGATGTGCAGCGACGCCGATCAGGTCGAGGCGATGATGGACGCGCATTTGGAGCGGTCGGCCCGCTGACCGGCCTCGTCAACAACGCCGCCGCGAATTTCATTGCGCCGACGAAGGATCTGAGCCCGCGCGGCTTTCGCGCCGTGACCTCGACGGTGATGGACGGCAGCTTCCATGCGACGCTTTCGGCGGGCAAACGCTGGATCGCCGGGCGGGCTCAAGGGCGTCCGTCGTCAGCAATCTCGTGACCTGGGTGTGGACGGGCTCGGCCTTCGTCGTGCCCTCGGCCATGGCGAAGACGGCGCTGCACGCGATGACGATGTCGCTCGCCGTCGAATGGGGACGCTACGGCATCCGGCTCAACGCCACCGCGCCGGGCCCGTTTCCGACCGAAGGCGCGTGGGAGAAACTCAATCCGATCCCCGACGCGACCTCGTCGCGCGACGCAGCCCGGACACCGTACCGCTCGGGCGCTACGGTCAGATCGAGGAATTGCAGAATCTGATCGTCTTCCTGCTGTCCGACGCCTGCGACTATCTGACCGGCCAGACGATCGCCATCGACGGCGGCCAGCATCTGGCGGGGCCGGCGACCTTCGCCGATCTGACGGCGCCTGACCGACGAGCAATGGCGCGCGGCGCGCGAGGCGATCCAGCGCTCGACCGCAGCGCGACAAAGCGCAGCGCGCGCCGGGCGCCTGAATGACGCGAAGGAACAAGTCATGATCGAGCGCTCCCTTTTCGGCGAAGAACACGAGATTTGGCGCGACGCCGTCCGCCGCTTCGTCGAGGAGGAAATCGTCCCCTATCATGCGAAGTGGGAGCAGGACGGGATCGTGCCGCGCGAGCTCTGGCTGAAGGCCGGCGAGACAGGGGCTGCTCTGCTGCACCGTGCCGGAGGAATATGGCGGGCTCGGCCTCGACTATCTGTTCGACGTCGTCGTGTTCGAGGAGCTGTGGCGCGTCGGCGCGAGCGGACCGGGCTTCCTCATCCATACCGATCTCGTCGCCACCTATATCCTGTCCTTCGGCACGGAGGAGCAGAAGCGCCACTGGCTGCCGAAAATGGTCCGCGGCGAGGCGATCGGCTCGCTCGGCATGACGGAGCCGCACGCCGGCAGCGACCTGAAGGCGGTGCGCACGCAGGCGCGGCGCGACGGCGACGAATTCGTCATCAACGGCCAGAAGGTCTTCATCTCCAACGGGCAGCTCTGCGACGTCATCGTGCTTGCGACCAAGACGGATTCGCCAGCGCGGGCGCGAAGGGCGTCACGCTGTTTCTGGTCGAATCGAACCGGCCGGGCTTCACGCGCGGGCGCAATCTCGAAAAGCTCGGCATGAAGGCGCAGGACACGTCGGAACTGTTCTTCGAAAACGTGCGCGTCGCCGGCCTCGAACATGCTCGGCGGCGAGGGCCAGCGGCTTCGCGCTGATGATGACCAAGCTGCCGCAGGAGCGCCTCGCGCAGGCGATCCGCTCGGCGACGGTCACCGAGACCGTCATCGAATGGACGGTCGACTACACGGCCGAGCGCAAGGCCTTCGGCCAGACGATCGCCGATTTCCAGAACACGCAGTTCGTGCTGGCCGATCTGAAGGCGCGCGCGACCATGGCGCGCGTGTTCACCGACAAGTGCATCGATCTGTTCCGCGAGGGCAAGCTCGACGCCGTCGACGCCGCGATGGCGAAGATCGTCACCTCCGAGCTGCATTGCGAGGCGGTCGACAAGTGCCTGCAACTGTTCGGCGGATGGGGCTACATGTGGGAATACCCGATCTGCCGCGCCTATGCCGACGCGCGCGTCGTCAAGATCGCCGGCGGTTCGATCGAAGTGATGAAGACGATCATCGCGCGCGACATGTTCAAGGGCCGCCTGACGCAGAGAGCGCTAAGCGCGCGACTGAGGCGCTGGAGCGACGGACAACGACTTGACCAAGAGATCTCAATACCAGCCTTCGCTTCGGCTTCCTGATCCACGACGTGTCGCGGCTGCGCCGCGTCGTGGTGGATCGGGCGCTGAAGCCGCTCGGCATCACGCGCTCGCAATGGTGGGTGCTGGCGTTTCTGTCGCGCCGGGACGGCATGACGCAGACCGCGCTCGCCGCCGACCTCGACCTGACGAAGGTCGCAATCGGCGGCCTGCTCGATCGCATGGAGGCGGCTGGTTTCGTCGAGCGGCGCGCCGACCAGAACGACGGGCGCGCGCGCCGCGTTTATCTGACGCGCGCCGGCGCCGAAGATGGTCAGCACCATCCGCGAGAGCGTCGAGGCGGTCGAGCTCGAAATCCTCAGCCGCATTCCCGATGACGCGCTCGAACAGGCCGACCGAAACGCTGCGCACGCTTGAAGGAGACGTTGCTCGAAATGGCTCGGCGCCGAGGCGGAAGAGGCCGAGAGCGCCGACATCGAGCATCATGAGCCTGAGAAGGAGATGTGACTTGCGCGGATTGAAGGACAAAATCGCCATCGTGACCGGCGGCGGACAGGGCATCGGGCGCGCGCTCACGCTGCGTCTGGCCGAGGAGGGCTGCAAGGTCGCGATCTTCGACCTCAAGCCGGAGGCGGCGAAGGAGACGGAGAGACTGGCCCCGGCGGCGTCGGGTCGTGAGCTACGAACTCGACGTCGGCGACTATGCGCGCGGTCGCCGCCGCGGTCGCGAAGGTCGAGGCCGAACTCGGGCCCGATCTGGGCGCTGGTCAACAACGCCGGCTGGGATCGCCCCGCGCCGTTCCTCTCGACCGATCAGGCGCTCTGGGACAAGATCATCCGCATCAATCTCTACGGACCGCTCAACACGCATCATGTCGTCGCGCCGCTGATGGTCAAGCGCGGCGGCGGGCGCATCATCAACATCGCCTCCGACGCCGCGCGCGTCGGCACGAGCAACGAGGCGGTCTATTCCGCCTGCAAGGGCGGCCTCATCAGCTTCACCAAGTCGATGGCGCGCGAGCTTGCGACCAAGGGCGTGCTGCTCAACGCCGTCTGCCCCGGCCCGACCAACACGCCGATGATGGCGACCGTGCTCGGCGAGGGCGAGCAGGCGGTCAAATGGAAGGACGCGATGGTGCGCGGCATTCCGCTGAAGCGCATGGGCGAGCCGGAAGATTATGCCGGCATCGTCGCCTTCCTCGCCTCCGACGACGCAGGCTTCATCACCGGACAGACCATTTCGGTCGCCGGCGGCATGAACATGATCTGAGCGACAAAGGACCCCTGAGATGACCGACGCCCCCGCTTTCGAAGACATCCTCTACGAGAAGCGCGACAATCGCGCCGCCTGGATCATCATCAACCGGCCGAAGCTCTACAACGCCTTCCGCGCGCAGACGATGGAGGAGCTGATCAAGGCCTTCCAGATGGCGGGCTACGACAAGAGCGTCTCCTCGATCGTGCTGACCGGCGCCGGCGACAAGGCGTTCTGCACCGGCGGCGACCAGAGCGCGCACGAGGGCCAGTATGACGGACGCGGCGTCGTCGGCCTGCCGATCGACGAATTCCAGTCGATCATCCGCGACGTGCCGAAGCCGGTGATCGCGCGCGTGAACGGCTTCGCCATCGGCGGCGGCAATGTGTTCGCGACCCTGTGCGACCTCACCATCGCCGCCGACACCGCGAAATTCGGCCAGGTCGGCCCGAAGGTCGGCTCGGTCGACGCGGGCTGGGGCACGGCGCTGCTCGCTCGCCACATCGGCGACAAGCGGGCGCGGGAAATGTGGTTCCTCAACGAACAATATACGGCGCAGCAGGCTTATGAGATGGGCCTCGTCAACAAGGTCGTGCCCTTCGCCGAACTGGACGCGGCGGTGAAGGCCTGGACCGACATTCTCGCCGAGCGTTCGCCGACGGCGCTGGCGCTCGCCAAGCGATCGTTCAACGCCGACAGCGAGAACATCCGCGGCATCAGCCTCGCCATGCTCAGCACGGTCAAACTGTTCTATGAAACCGAGGAATCCAAGGAAGGCGTTCGCGCGTTCAAGGAGCGGCGGAAGCCCGAGTTCCACGCTCACGCCAAATAGCCGTGCCGCCGCGCCGCATAACGCCCGACGGGCTTGCGCATGTCCTGCCGAAGGGCGGGCGGGTGCTCGTCGGTTCGTGTTCGGCGGAGTCGCTGCGTCCTCGCCGAGGCGGTGATGCGCGCCGGCGAGGCGCTGGGGGCCATGACGTTTACGGGAATATTCGTTCCCGGCGTCAACCGGAACTCGTATCTCGCCAATCCGCGCTGCCGGATCGAAACCTTCTTCCTGACGCCGGAGCTCAAGGCGGCGGGCGGCTCGGTTCGGTTTCTGCCGCTGTGCTACGACGACATCCGCAAGCGCCTGAGCGAAATCCCCATCGACGCGGCTCTGTTCATGGCGACGCCGCCGGACGCCGACGGCCATTGCAGCTTCGGTCCCGTCGTCGATTTCCTTGCCGAACTGTGGCCCCGCATTCCGGTACGCGTCGCGCATATCAATCCGCGTCTGCCGCGCGTCGCGAGCTCTCAGCGCATTCCCTTCGACGCGCTGACGGCCTATCTCGAAGCCGAGCAGGATCTACCGGGGTTCCCCGAAGCTGCGGACGACTCCCTGTCGAGCGCGATTGGAGCGCATGTCGCGCCCTTCGTTCCCGACGGCGCGACGATCCAGACGGGGCTCGGCCGCATCCCGACGGCGGTGTTGCGCGCGCTCAAAGAGCGGCGCAGGTTGAAGATACATTCCGGGCTCATTCCCGAAGCGGTCTGCGATCTCCAGGACGCGGGCGCGCTGGCGCCGGGCGTCTCGGTGGTCGGCGGCGTGGCGATCGGCTCGCCTCGCCTTTACGAGCGCGTCGGCGGCGGCGCCTTTCGCTTCGAGCCGGTGTCGCATACCCACGCGCCGCGCGTGCTGGCGGCGCTCGAAAAACCCGTCGCCATCAATTCCGCTTTCGAAGTCGATCTGTTTGGTCAAGCCTACGCCGAAATGGGGCCCGCAGGCTTGTCGTCGGGGCCGGGCGGCGCGTCGGATTTCGCGCGCGGCGTTTGGGCGGCCGGGGGACTGCGCGTCGTCGCGCTGGCGGCCTCGGCGGCGAAGGGGGCGGTGAGCCGCATCGTCGCGCCCGGCGAGGCTTCCGGACTCGTCTCGCTTGGCCGCTTCGACACCGACGTCGTCGCGACCGAGCATGGCGCGGCGGACCTGCGCGGCCTCGATCATCATGAGCGCGCGCATGCGCTTATCGCCGTCGCGCCGCCCGGCCATCGCGAGCGATTGCGCGAGCGCTGGGCGCAAACGGCCGCCAGATTCTGAACGTCAGGAGGAACGCCATTGAAAGATCGCCTCAGCCCGGACAAACATCCGCGCTCGCGGGAGCGCGTCGCGCATCCCGTTCGCGACGACGCCGGCAAAGTGCGGAAAACCCGCCTGCGAAGGAGCCCCGATGACCGCGCCGCCCGAACTCACTGAATTCCGCCTGGAGTTCCCCGGCAACGGCCTCGTCCATGTCGTGTTCGACGCGCCGGGCCGCACGATGAACGTGTTCTCGGAGGCCGCAATCGTCGAGATCGGCCGCATCGCGCGCTGGCTCGAAGACGCCGACGTGCGCGGCGCGCTGATCCGCTCGGCCAAGACGACGGGGTTCTGCGCCGGCGCCAATCTGCCGGAGATCTGGGCCGCCTATGACATGATCATGGCGACGCCGGACCCGCGCCGCTTTCGCGCGGCCTACGATCATTTCTTCCGCCTCAGCCTTGCTTTGCGCGCGCTCGAAACCTGCGGCAAGCCGGTCGCCTGCGCCATCGCCGGCCTTGCGCTCGGCGGCGGCGGCGAACTGGCGCTCGCCTCGCACTACCGCGTGCTGACCGACGACAAGCGCGCCGCCATCGGTCTGCCGGAATCGCTCGTCGGTCTGCTGCCCGGCGCCGGCGGCACCCAGCGCCTGCCGCGCCTCGTCGGGATCGAGCGCGCGATGCCGCTGTTGCTGCAAGGCAAGAGGCTTTCAGGCGCGGCGGCGGTCGAGGCGGGCGTGGCGCATCGCGTGGTGAAGGCGGGCGAGGAAGCCGCGGCCGCCGAGGATTGGTTGCTGTCCTCGCCGGCGCCCGTTCAGCCCTGGGATCGCGAGGACTGGATCGCCGCGAAGCCGGCCGAGGTCAGCGCGGGCTTGGGTCCGATCAGAGAGGCGGCCATCGCTGCTTCGCTCGGCCATTATCCCGCAACCTTCGCCATTCTCGATTGCGTGGAGTTCGGTCTGCCGCAGAGCTTCGAGGGGGCCATTCGCAGCGAGATGACGAGCTTCTCCCGTCTGGTGCTGCGGCCGGAGCCGCGCGCGATGATCCAGACGATGTTTCTCGGTCGCGTCGACTACGAGCGGCTCGAACGCAGGCAGGCTCTGCCTGATCTCGTCGCGAAGACGATTGAAGCCGTGAAGGCGCAGATTGCGTCGGCCGGCGACGCGCGCGAGGCGCTCGCCGCCGCGGGCTTTGCGGGGCTCGGCGCGGCGGCGCCGGTCCGCGAGCGCGAACGGCCGGGCCTTTGGGTGGAAGGCGACGACCCGCGCGCCCGCGAGGCGCTCGCAGTTCTGCGCCGCATTCGTGACGCCGTTACGCCGCTCGGCGCGGGCCGAAGCGACGAGGAAAGGCGCGTCGCCGACTACGCGGCGGTCGCGCAGGCCGGCTATCCCGCCTATCTCGGCGGACCTTTCTCGTTCCGCGCCGCCGCGTGGCCGCGAATTGGGACTTGACGCCGGACGGCGCGCAGATAGTAATGTAGTTTACAATCGGCTCCAGCGCCGAGGGAGGAGCAGATGGCGGGAGATCGTTTCGATCCCGTCGCCCACGCCAAGGCGATGCGCGACGGCGGCTTCTGGGTCGACAAGAGCTACGACGAGTTCCTGCAGCGGGCGATCGAGGCGACGCCGAACAAGGCGGCGCTGATCGTCTATCGCGCCGATCGGCCCGACGCACGCCGCCTCAGCTACGCCGAATTCGGCGACGCGGTCGCGCGCGCGGCGGCGTCGCTGCGCCGGCTCGGCGTCGGGCGCGGCGACATGATATCCGTGCAACTGCCGAATTGGCTCGAATTCGCGATCATCACGCTTGCCGCCTTTCGCGTCGGCGCCATCGTCAATCCGCTGATGCCGATCTTCCGCGAGCGCGAACTGACCTACATGCTCGACTTCGCGCAATCCAAGATGTTCGTCACGCCGAAGCTGTTTCGCGGCTTCGATCACGAGGCGATGGCGAAGGCCCTGCGGCCGGGCTTGCCGGCGCTCGAGCATATCGTCATCGTCGACGGCGAGGGCCCCGACGGTTTCGAGTCGATGTTGTTGTCGTCGGACGAGCGCCTGCCGCCGCCGCCCATCGGCGAGATCGGCGCGACGCCGCCCGCCGAAATGTCGGTTCTGATGTTCACCTCGGGCACGACCGGCTCTCCGAAAGGCGTGATGCACTGTCTCAACACGCTGATGGCCTGCAACATCTCGCTCGCCGAACGCTTCCACTTGAGCGACGCCGATACGATGCTGGTCTGTTCGCCGCTTGGCCACATGACCGGCTTCGCCGCCGGCATGCTGCTCGGCTTCAAGATCGGCGCGACCGTCATATTCCAGGACATTTGGGAGCCGAAGCGGGGCGTCGCGATCATGGCGGGCGAGAACGTCACCTTCTCCGCCGGCGCCGCCACCTTCCTGACCGACATGTGCGAGGCGGTCGTCGCCGGCGCGGCGAGGCCCCGGCATTTGCGTACGTTCCTGTGCGCGGGCGCGCCGATTCCGCCGGCGCTGATCGAGCGCGTGCATCGCGAGCTCGGCGGCCTTGTCTGTTCGCTGTGGGGGATGACGGAATCTCTGTCGAGCACGCTGACGGAGCCCGAGCGCGCGCTGGTCAAGTCCTCGACCTCGGACGGGCGTCCGCTCGACGGCGTCGCGGTCAAGGTCATGCGGCTCGACGGCGGGCGCCCGGCGGCGGTGGGCGAGACCGGCGTGCTCAAAGTGCGCGGCGCGCAGATGACGCTCGGCTATTACAAGCGCCCGGACATGGAGCCCTTCGACGCCGAAGGCTGGTTCGACACCGGCGACCTCGCCTATATGGACGAGGAAGGCTACATCCGCATCAGCGGCCGCATCAAGGACATCATCATTCGCGGCGGCGAGAACGTGCCGATCGTCGAGATCGAGGGCCTGCTGTTCAAACATCCCGCCATTCTCGCGGCGGCTCTCGTCGGTTATCCCGACAAGCGCCTCGGCGAGCGCGCCTGCGCGTTCCTGATCCTGCGGCCGGGCGAAAGCCTCGATCTCAGGGCGGTGCAAGACTACATGGCCGAGAACAAGGTCGCCAAGCAATACTGGCCGGAGCGCATCGAGATCGTCGACGATCTGCCGAAGACGCCGGCGGGCAAGATCCAGAAATTCCAGCTGCGCGAGAAGGCCAAGGCGTTTGGCGACGCGCCGGAAAAGGGTAGCGCGTGAGCGCGCGGCTTGCCGATCAGCATCGTGCTTGGCGACGCCCTGGGGCTTGACGGCGCCGCCCATTTTCCCGTCGGCTATGGTTCGATCACGCGCATAAGGCGTCGCCAGCTTCAACGAGACCGGCCACGCCAGAGGAGAGCCATGAAACGCGACGAGCCGCCCGAGAGCCCATGCCCCGCCTGGGACGGCCGCGACGTCGCCGATCTGCTCGACCTCGCGCCGCTGGGGCAGGAGCGTTTCCGCTCGCGCTGCAACGAGATGAACGAGAACAGCCGCATCTACGGCGGGCAGATGCTGGGGCAGGCGCTTGCGGCGGCGGCGCGGACCGCGCCCGCCGGCCGTCCCGCCTCCTTCATGCAGTTCCTTTTCGTCGCCGGCGGCCTGCCGGATCAGGCGATCGACTACGAGGTCGCGTCCCTGCAGGAAGGCAAGCGTTTCTCCGCGCGCCACGTGCGCGGCGCGCAGGGGAGCGGCCGCATAGTCTGCGACGCAAGCGTCAGTTTCGCCACGCCCATTGCGGCGCCGGCGCATCAGACCGCGCCGCCCCCCGACTGCGGCCTCGGCCGCGATCCCGAGACGCTGCCCCGCCTCGACGAGGTCGACGCGCCCGAGGCCAGGGACGTCGAGGCCGCGCTCGCCTACACCTATCGTCCGCACGCCGCTATCGACTTCCGCGCGCCTTACGTCGAGGATCTCTTGCGCGCCGACGCGCATGAGCCGCGCATGCGCTTCTTCATCCGCATCGGACGCCGCCTCGCCGACGACGCGCATCTGCATGCGGCGGCTTTCGCCTATCTCTCCGACTACTGGATCAATTTCGCCGCCTGCATCGCCCATGCGCCGGCCGCGGCGGCGGCGCGCACGCGCCTCTATGTCGCAAGCCTCAATCACGCGATCTGGCTGCACCGCGCTCTGCGCGCCGACGAATGGCTGCTGTTCGATTGCCTGAGCCCGAGCGGCGCCTTCGGCCGCGGCCTTTCGATAGCGCGCATCTACAATGCAACCGGCGACCTCGTCGCCAGCGCGACGCAGGAATGCCTGCTCGCTCCCGTCGATTGAAGGCGCAGGGCGATGAATCTCGATTATGTCCGCAACCTCGCCTTCGAGCCGATCCTTCACGCCTATGAGGCGCGCGACAGCGCGCTTTATGCGCTGAGCCTCGGCATGGGCGAAGATCCGCTCGACGAGGACGAGCTGCCCTTTGTCTACGAGGGACGCGGCGGGCTCGCTGTTCCCAGCCTCTGCGTGACGCTCGGCTGGCCGCCGTTCTGGCACCGCGCGCCGGAGACCGGAATCGCGTGGAGGCGCATCCTGCATGGGGAGCAGAGTTTCAGGCTTTTCGCCAGGCTCGCCCCCGCCGGCCGCGTGCGCGCCGAGCCGCGCATCCTTGCGGCCGAGGACAAGGGCGCGGGTCGCGGCGCCATTCTCTATACCGCGCGCGACCTCTTCGACGCCGGGAGCGGGGCGCCGATCGCAGAGCTGCGCTCGGCCGAATTCCTGCGCGACGACGGCGGCGCCGGCGGCTTCGGCGAGCCGATGCGGCTGACGCGGCCGCTGGACCCCGCCGCGAAGCCCGCCGCCGTCCAGGACTATCGCACCGCGCCCGCGGCGGCGCTGCTCTATCGGCAGGCGAGCCGCGACTACATGCCGATTCACGCCGATCCCGACATTGCCCGCCAGGCCGGATTCCCTCGCCCCATATCTCATGGGCTCAACACGTTCGGCCTCGTCTGCCGCGCCGCGCTGAAGCTTTATGCGCCGCGCCGGCCGGAGCGCATCGTCGCGATGGCGGCGCGCTTCGCTGCGCCCGCCTTCCCCGGCGACACGATCCGCGTCGAATTCATCGAGACGGCGGACGGCTTGCGTTTCCGCGCGCTCGCGCGGGAGCGCGGCGCGCTGGCGCTCGATCGGGGCGAGATCGAAATTCGCTAAGCAGGATTTCCGAAAAGTGGATGCCGGTTTTCGGACGAAAATCCTGCTAAATCAAAGACTCTAAGCAGACATTCGTTGGCCTTCCAACGAATGTCTGCTTAGAAGCCGGCGCGTATCGCTACGCCGCGTCCGTATCGTCGAGATCCTCGCCCTCGCCGATCATCGCGAGCAGGTTCTCCTTCATGCCGCGCAGCGCCCGGACGGTCGCCCTGAGATCGCTCTCGTCGATCTTTTCGAGGATTTCCCTTTCCGTCACGCTGACGCTTTGACGGATGCGCGCGATCAGGGCGTGACTGCGCTTGGTCAGAAAGACGCGCTTCACGCGCCGGTCCTCGTCGTCGGCCCTGCGCGTCACGAAGCCGGTTTTTTCGAGCCGGTCGATCAATTGGCCGAGCGCGACCTTGCCGAGGTCGAGCTCGTCGGCCAGCGCCACTTGCGACATGCCGTCCGAGCGCGACAGGAACGCGAGCACCCACCATTGCGAGCGGGTGACGCCGAGCGGCTTCAGCGCCTTGTCGACCACGCGCCGACGCAGCCTCGACACGTCGTGGACGAGAAAGCCGAGCCGCAATTCCCAGTTCAGGTCCGCAGCCATGCCCTTCCTCGCTCGCCAACCTCTTAGGCTCGCCGGCCAATTCGTATAGGGCTAAACCGATAGCGGGCCAAGCGCGGCCGCGCCTCGTCGGATGCAAATTGTGCGGCGGCCGCCCGCGCGATCTTCCGGTCCCCGGTGAGCGCGTAAGAGATCGTTTGCCAACGCCCATGTCGAACAAGTAACGTAGCGTACAAATATAGAGCGACAAGCGGCCGAGAGGTTCTCTTTGATGAAGGCGGTGGTTCTGGAGCGGCGCGGCCGGGACGGGGCGAGCTGGCGCGATTTTCCCGATCCGCGCCCCGCGGAAGGCGAGTCGGTGCTGAAGGTCGTCGCCGGCGCGCTCAACCGGGTCGATCTCTACATGCGCGACAACGGCGAGGGGATCACGCATTCCCTGCCGCAGGTGATGGGCGTCGAAGCGGCGGGCGTCGTCGCCGAAGCGGCGCCGGGCGGACGCCTGAAAGCCGGCATGAAGGCGTTGATCTACGCCTCGGCCTTTTGCGGCCGTTGCCAATATTGTCTGGCCGGCGATCACCCGCTCTGCGAGCGCGTCCGTATCATGGGCGAGCATCGCCACGGCGGCTTTGCCGAATATGTGGCGATGCCGGACCGCTGTTTCTTTCCGCTGCCGGACGAGGCCGATCTCACGGGCGCGGGCGCGCTGGTCGCGGCGCATCTGACGGCCTGGCGCATGCTCTTCGGCAAGAGGCCGCTGCGCCCGGGCGAGAGCGTGCTGATCGTCGGCGTCGGCGGGGGCGTGGCGGTCGCCTGCCTGCAACTCGCCCGGCTCGTCGGCGCGCGCGCGTTCGTGACTTCGTCGAGCGACGACAAGATCGCGCGCGCGATCGCGCTCGGCGCCGAGGGCGGCGTCAACTATGGCGCCGAGCGCGTATCGAAGGCGATCCTCGATATGAGCGGCGGCGGCGTCGATATGGTCATCGACAGCGTGGGCGAAGCGAGCTGGGGCGAATCGCTGAGATCGCTGAGACGCGGCGGGCGCCTCGTGACCTGCGGCGCGACGACCGGGAGCAACCCGCCGGCGGACCTGCAACGCGTGTTCATCCGTCAGCTCGAAATCTACGGCTCGACCGGCGGCAGCGTCAGCGAGCTTCAGGAGCTTCTCGCCGTGTTCGGCCGCGGCCTCATAAAGCCGGTCATCGATTCGACTTATCCGATGTCTGAGATCGGCGCCGCCTTCGACCGCCTCGCCAGCGGCGCGCAATTCGGCAAGGTGTCGGTCGTCGTCTGAACGGTCAAGCCGTCATTGCGCCGGCGCCCTGCCGCGAGACCCTATCGCGGCAGGGCCTTGCGCTCACGCCAATTCCTGGCGAGCGCGACTCGTCGCGCTCATTCCGCGCAAAGGCGCGGGCGCGCTTCGCGCTTTGGCCAAAGGAGATGATCGGTTCAGATCATCGAGTCCTAGGCTTACATCTTGCAGGCGGGATCGACCGGCGGCAGCAGGGCGTCGCCGGGGATGACCTGTTTGATCTCATAGGTCGGCTTGCCGTCCGCGCCCTTGGCGATCTGGTTCATCAGGATCGGCCGCGCGGTCTGATGATCGGCGGCGCGAACCTGGACCGGGCCGAGCACGGTCTGCGCCTTCAGCCCGGAAAGCGCGGCGCGCACCGCGGCGACGTCGGTGGAGTTCGCCTTGTTGATCGCGGCGGCCATCAGCTGGATCGCGGCGTATTGGTCGGCGGCGGTGTAGGCCGGCAATTCGCCGTTATATTTCGCCTGATAGCTCTTCACGAAAGCCTCCGCCTGCGCGCCCTTCTCGCCGGGGACGAAGCCGAGCGTCTGATAGACGCCGTCGACGGTGTTGCCCATCGCCGGCAGCACCTGCGGGATGACGAAGGAATTGCCGATGATCATCTTGTATTTGGCGAACAGTCCGAATTGCGCCTGTTGCTTGGCGAGATTGATGGCGTCGCTGCCGAAGATCGTGACATAGAGCCCCTCGGCGGGATGGGCGCCGAGCTCGCTGATCTTCGCGCCGAAGTCGGCCGTGCCGGAAGGCGCAAACAGCACCTTGCCGATCGAGCCGCCCTGCGACTTGACGAGCGCCTGGAACTTCGCCGCCGCGTCGCGCCCGGAGGCGTAGTCGACCGCGATGATGTCCCATGACTTGATCGGCTTGTCCTTCAGGAACATGCCGACGGCGTTCATCAGCATGGAATCGTTGACGTTGGCGCGGAAATAATTGGCCCGGCAGTTCTTGCCGGTCAGCGGATCGGCCTGCGCGTAAACCTCCATCATCAGCGCGTTGAGCGAGGCGAGCTTGGCCGACAGCGCCGGCGACACGGCGGAAGTGTCCATGCCGGTGAGGAACAGCGCGCCATCCTTCTGCACCGCGCGCGTCGCGCCGTCGACGGCGCTGTCGGGCGTGCCGGGATAGGTGATGAAGACGGCTTCGAGCTTCTTGCCCGCCGCGCCGCCGGCGGCGTTGATCTCCTCGATGGCGAGGTTGATCGCCTTGGTCTGCGATTCCTTGAGGCCGGCGAGCGGCCCGCTGTCGATCAGCAGCGCGCCGATCTTGATCGAGTCCGCCGCCGAGGCGAAGGGCGCGGCGGCGAGCGCCGCCGCGCCGATGGCCGCCGCCAGCAGATGTCCGGTTGCTTTCATGTTTCCTCTCCCTTGATGATCCGGTGTCACAGCGACATCAGCGCCTGATGTCTGGGATCGCCAATTTCCGCCGTGGGCCCCGCGCCGACGATCTCGCCCTTGGACAGAATGACGAAGCGGTCGGTCGTGCGCTTCACGAGGCTCAGGTGCTGCTCGACTACAAGGATTCCGGCGCCGGCGCGGCGGATCCGGTTGAGCGCGCCGACGAGTTCGTCGACGAGGACCGGCGACAGGCCCTCGGAAGGCTCGTCGAGCAGCAGCAGGCTCGGGTTGGCCATCAGCGCGCGGCCGACCGCAAGCATCTGCTGTTGCCCGCCGCTCAGCATCGTGCCGGGACTTCGCGCGCGCTCCTCGAGCACGGGAAAGAGATCGTAGACGGCCCTCAGACTCCATGGGCCCGCGCGGCCGGTGGCGCGGCCGAGCAGCAGGTTCTCCTTGACCGTCAAATTCGGCAGGATCCGCCGGCCCTGCGGGGAGATGGCGACGCCGAGCTTGGCGGCGGCGTAGCCGGGCATGGGGTCGACGCGCGCGCCTTTGACCCAGATCTCGCCGGAGGAGACGCGCGCTTCGCGGAACAGCGACATCAGCAGCGTCGACTTGCCCGCGCCGTTGCGGCCGACGACGGCGACCGCCTCGCCCTCGCCGATGTCGAGATCGACGCCGCGCAGCACGGTCGAAGGACCGTAGCCGGCGTAGAGTTGTCTGATCGACAGCGCGCTCACGCCGCGCTCCCGAGATAGGCGGCGATCACGCGCGCGTCGGCGCGGATCTCGGCCGGCGCGCCGGTCGCGATATGGCGGCCGAGGTCAAGCACGCTGACGACCGAGCAGCAGGCGAAGACGGCGTCGACGTCGTGCTCGACCACGATGGCGGCGATGCCCCGCTCGGCGACGAGGTCTCTCAGATGCGCGAAGAGGCGCATCGTCTCCTCGGCGGACAGGCCGGCGCCGGGCTCGTCGAGCAGCAGAAGCCGCGGGCGGCCGAGCAGCGCCAGCGCGACATCGACGCGCCGCTGCACGCCGTAAGCGATGTAGCCGGCCTTCTCGTCGAGATATTCGGCGAGATCCATGGTCTCGACGACGTCGCCGGGAGAATTGTCGCCGAGATGGCGCGCGACGAGCGCGATCTGTTCGCGCACCGTCAGATCGGGAAAAATGCTGGTGCGCTGAAACGATCGCGACATGCCGCGAAGGCGCCGCCACGCCACGGATTTGCGCGTGATGTCCTGGCCTTGATAGATCACGGCGCCTTCGCTCGGCCGGCGCCGGCCGCTGACGGCGTCGATCAGCGTCGACTTGCCCGCGCCGTTCGGTCCGATGACGCCGTGCAGCCTGCCTTCTCCCGCAAAGCTCAGATCGACGCCGTCGAGCGCGCGAAGCCGCCCGTAGCTGACAGAGAGGCGCCTGACCGCGAGCATCAGCGCCACCCCGCGCCGGCGAGACGCCGGACGATCCCGCCGACGATCCCGCGCGGGAACAGCACGATGAACACGACGATCCCCGCGCCGGTCAGCAATTGCGTGAAGCCGCGCGCGCCGAACTGGTCCTGCGCGAAGACATAGAGCACGCCGCCGAGGATCGGCCCGACCGAGCCGGCGACGCCGCCGATCAGCGCCGCCACCAGCGCATTGGTGCTCACTCCGAGGCCGAGACTTCTCAGGCGACACGAAGCCGGAGTTCAGCACATGCAGAAGCCCGCAGACCGCGGCGATCAGATTGACGAAGACGAAGCCGGCGAGCCGCGGCCAATAGGTGTTGAAGCCCGAGAAGCGCATGCGCTCCTCATTGGCGCGGATGGCGCGCAGCACGGCGCCGAGACGCGAGCGGCGCACCGGCGAAGACCGCAAGCCCCGCAAGCCACGCCGCCGTCCATGCGATCGGCCAGAACTGCGCCGCGTTGGCGTAGTCCGCGGCCTGCAGCCCGAACAGCGTTCCGTTGAACGCGACGACGAGGCCGTCCGCGCCGGAGGTGTAGTCGCGCAGGGCTTCGAGCATCACGCCGTGGCTGATCATCTCGCCGGCGGCCAGCGTCAGCATCATGAAGGCGAGGGGATTGCTGCGGATGATGAGGGCGCCGAGCGTCGCGGAATAAAGGCCGGCGACGGCGAAGGCGGCGATCAGCGCGGCGTCCGGCGACAGGCCTTCGCTGAGGCCGATGGCGAAGAGATAGCCGGCGCCGCCGTAGACGCTGGCGGCGCCCAAGGCCACCAGTCCCGCCTCGTTCATCAGGAAGGCGACGCTCAGCGCGAGAAGGCCGAGCAGCAGCCCTTCGTTGGCCAGGCGCAGCGCGAAGTCGCCGGCAAGCCGCGTCGGCGCGAAGGCGCCGAGGGCGAAGGCCAGCGCGAGCGCCGCGACGCAAGGCGCGCTGCGGCCAAATCGCGGTCGAAGCGCGCTTGGCATGGCGCGGGCCGCCGCCTCGCCGCTCATCCGATCACGCGGCCGCGCCCGAGCCCGCGCGGCGCGACCAGCAGCACGAACATCAGCAGCGCATAAGGCGCGAGCGCCGCCAGATCCGGCAGATACACCGATCCCGCCACCTGCGCGAAGCCGAAGAGGAGCGCCGCGACGATGGCGCCGGCGATGCTCCCGGCGCCGCCGATCACGACAATGATAAGGCAGTTTACAATCATTGCGACGTCCATGCCGGGGTCGACCGAGAGATAGGGGCCGGCGAGGACGCCGGCGACGCCGGCGAAGGCCGTGCTGAGGATGGTGACGATCAGACTGAGGCGGTCGGCGTTGAGGCCCATCATGCGCGCCACCGAGGGGTCCTGGCTGACCGCGCGCACATAGAGGCCCGATCTCGTGAAGTTCAGCCAGACCGCGAGCAGGGCGCAGGAGCCCAGTCCCATGCCGATCAGGAACAGGCGATAAACGGGATAGGAGAGGCCGAAGGCGGAGACGGAGCCGGCGAGCGAGGCGGGCGCGTCAACGCTTCGCGCTTCTCCGCCATAGACGTAGATGATCGCCTGGCCGACGAGAATGCCGAGGCCCAGCGTCACCAGCGCGACTTCGATATGCGTGCGCCGCTGCAGCGGGCGCAGCACGGCGTATTCCAGCAGGACGCCGACGAGGCCGAGCAGGAGGGGCGCAGCGATCAGGGCGAACCAGAAGCCGGCGAACCGCGCGACCGAATAGCCGAGATAGGCGCCGAGCATATAAAGCGCGCCGTGCCCGAAATTGATGACGTCGCGCAGCCCGTAGATCAGCGCGAGGCCGCTCGACAGCATGATGAGCAGCGAGGCCAGCGCCAGCGAATTGGCGACGATCAGCGTCAGCATGCGTCAACCAATCCGCCCGCGCCGTCGCGCGCGCTGACGCGGTTGCAAGATGCGCCCTCGGCGATTCGGCAGCGTTGCCTCCCGTGTTTGGCTCGACTGATTTAGTTAAGCAGCTTACCATATTGCGCGCATCGTTGCAAACTGCGCTTCGGCCCATTGTCCGCCGCACGCTTTCAGACGCCGCCGCCGGGACGCCGCCGAAGACCGCAGACCCCTATGATTCCTGGCGATAGCGCGGTCTCGTCCCGCAGCCGTCGACGCTCGCGCCTCTCTCAGGACATGAGCGTGCGCGGTCCGCGGAGATTGTTGTCTAGCGTACGGTAATGAAGCCGGGAGTCGCTTCGGATATGGGGCCTGCGCCGCCTTGCGCGTCGCCCGAGCCGCTTGACGCCGGCCGGCGGTCGCGGACCTTCGCGCCGGACTACTGGCCGCCCGGTCCTTCAGCGCCTTCGCCCGGCTCCTCGCTCTGCAGATAAGGCCGCCAGAAACGCTTGGCCCGGCGCAGCGCCTTCCAGCTCCGGCGCAGCGCGTCTTCATCGTTGAGCCCGCCGCGCTGGCTCCACCCGACGACCGCGCCGGCGGCGAAGGCGAGTCTCGGAATCGTCGGCGATGTCGATGCGCGCGACGAGATCGGAGGCGACGGCCGCGTCGTTCGCCGCTCCCAGAACATCCTGCAGGTCGGACGCCGCGCTCGCGAAGGCGGCGACCGCCGAGCCGGGCTTGAACAGGCCGCCGAAGAATTCGACGGCGTAGCGAAGCCGCTTGAGCGCGATGCGCATTTCGTGGCGCGCCGGCGGCGACAGGGTCTCGAAGCCGCGGGCGCGTTTCCTGAGCCGGCGGAACGCGCGTTCGAGGGCGCGGGCCGCGAAAAGGACCGCCGGTTCGGCGAGCGCCTGCAATTCGCCCTGCGAGGCCGCGTTGCGCCAGCTACGCGCGGCGACGTAGAGTTGCAGCGCCAGCACGAAGCGGGTCGTCGCGACCGATGCGAGGGTCGCCGCGCCATGCGCGCGTCCGGCTTCCGAGCGCGCGTCGGCCGCGACGATCAGGTCGGCGAGGCCGGCCGCGCCCGGCAGGTGCCGGGCGGGGCCGGAAGCGACCATGTCGGAAAAGACGCGCCAATCGCGCGCCTCGCCGAAGGCGTCGGCGATCCGCTTGGATTCCCCGCGCAGGAATTCGATCTCGGTGGCGGGGAAGGAGCGCCGCAGAATAGCCAGCAGCGACCGCAGCCGCCTCAGCGCGACGCGGATCTGATGCACCGCCTCGGCGGCGTCGGCCGAACTCCAGGGCGGACCAGTTGCCGAGGAAATGCGCGAGGCTCTGTCGCAGCAGGGCGGCGGTCGCCGCGTCCAAAGTCGCCTCCGCGCCGAATTGCAGCGCCGGCGCCCGCAACGATCCGGCGGCGTCTCCGAGCGCGAGCGCATAGCCGCGCTCGGCCTTGGGGGCGACGCCAAGCGCGAGGGGCGCGACGTCGATGAGCGCCAGACCCAGGCGATAAAGTCCGGCGGCCTCGCCCGTCTTCAACGACAGCGCGATCTCCCTGACCGGCGTCTTGCGCGCCTCCGCGACGATCTCGCCTTCCTCGAAGGCGGCCTCGATCATCACGCCCTCGAAGGCGAGGCGTCGCGTCGCCCGGCGAACTTCGACGACGAACCCCGGGCGCAGCGGTCTTCGCCCTGCCGCGCGCGCGATCAGCGCGCGCGCCTCGGGCGGAAACAGCTCGATCGCGAGTTCATCGCCAGGCGCCGCGACTTCGGTCGCGCCGTCGCGCGCCTTCAGGATCATCACGGATCGGCCCCGTCCGCGGCGCAGGCAAAGCGTCAGGCCGCTGCGGCGCAGGTCCGCCGCGTCGGTGTCGTGATAGACGCTGGTTTGCCGTCCCCATCTGGGCTTGGCCGGACCGCCGAGCAGGGCATGCGCGGCGAGGGCCTTGAACGTCGCGAGATCGGGCAGAAGGACAAGCTCCGCCTCGCGCGTCGCCTCGCGGGACGTGCGCCGCGCAGCGCCCGGCGCGCTAGCCGGTCGTCCCGGAGGGCTCGGCTCGCCGTCGAACGGCGCGGCGCCCTCGACGGGCGCGCGCGGCTCCGCTTCGCCCACTCGGTCGGTTATCCCATGACTTCGCTCCGGGCCCGGACGTCCGACCCCCTGCTCAGTTTGCATTGATAGCGGGTCAAGCCCCCAAACGGCAAGCTATCCGCGCTCTGACGGCGTAAATTCCGTTCGGACGACGCCTTGCCTTTGCCGTCTCCCCCGCTATCGTATCGCTCATTCAAAGGGAGCTGACGCATGGGTGAGGCCTATATCGTCGCCGCCGCGCGCACCGCCGGCGGCAAGCGCAACGGCAAAGTGTCGGGCTGGCATCCCGCCGATCTCGCCGGCCACGTGCTCGACGATCTCGTCGCCCGGGCGGGCTGCGACCCCGCGCTGGTCGAGGACGTCATCATGGGCTGCGTCATCCAGGCCGGCGAGCAGTCCTCCAACATCGCGCGCGGCGCGGTGCTGGCCTCCGGGCTGCCGCAGCACATTCCCGGCGTCTCGGTCGACCGGCAATGCGGCTCCTCGCAGCAGGCGCTGCATTTCGCGGCCTCCACCGTCATGTCCGGCGTCATGGACTGCGTCATCGCCGCGGGCGTCGAGAGCATGACGCGCGCGCCGATGGGGCTTTCCTCCGAGGTGCTCGCCAAGAACGGCTACGGGCGCGCCAAGAGCCCGCGCCAGGAGGCCAAATATCCGGACATCGTGTTCAGCCAGTTCACCGGCGCGGAGATGCTGGCCGAGAAGCACAATTTCTCCAAGGACGAGATGGACGTGTTCGGCTTCGAAAGCCAGCAGAAGGCCATCGCCGCGACCAAGGCCGGGCGGTTCGAGAAGGAGATCACGCCGATCGAAGTGGTCGGCCCCGACGGCCAGCGCGAGCGGCACACCGTCGACGAGGGCATACGTTTCGACGTGACGCTGGAGGGCGTGAAGGGCGTCAGGCTCATCAAGGAGGGCGGCCGCATCACCGCCGCCACGGCGAGCCAGATCTGCGACGGCGCCTCGGGCGTGATGGTCGTCAGCGAACGCGGCCTGAAGGCGCTCGGCGTCAAGCCGCTGGCGCGCATCCACTCCATGGCCATGACCGCCGGCGATCCCGTCATCATGCTGGAGGAGCCGCTGTTTGCGACCGACAGGGCGCTGAAGCGCGCGGGCATGAAGATCGACGACATCGACCTCTACGAGGTCAACGAGGCCTTCGCTCCGGTGCCGATGGCCTGGCTCAGGCACACCGGCGCCGATCCCGCGCGGCTCAACGTGCACGGCGGCGCCATCGCGCTCGGCCATCCGCTCGGCGCCTCGGGAACCAAGCTGATGACCACGCTCGTTCATGCGCTGCACGCGCATGGCAAGCGCTACGGCCTGCAGACCATGTGCGAGGGCGGCGGCATGGCCAATGTGACGATCGTCGAGCGGCTGTAGCGGCCCCGCCCGCCTGGGCGGTGCGATCTCGACGCCGGCCGCGCCGCCAGTTGCGTCCGCGCTACGCGCGTCGATCCCGACGGGGTGCGAGGCTCGTGGGCTCCTCCCGCCGGGCGGTTTCGGGAATGGCGCCCCATTTGCCTTCCCGCCCCGTCCCTCTTATATAAGGGCCTTCCCCAAGTATTCCGCACGAGAGGCCAAGCCTCCCCCCTCGTCGCAGGGCGGACGCCGCTCGGCCAAAAAACAGGAGTTCCCGATGAGCGATGCCCCGTTGATGCCGAAAGCCACCGCCGTGTGGCTGGTGGAGAACACTTCGCTCTCGTTCGACCAGATCGCCGAGTTCTGCAAACTGCATCCGCTGGAGGTCAAAGGCATCGCCGACGGCGAGGTCGCGACCGGCATCAAGGGCTACGATCCGATCTCGACCGGCCAGCTCACGCGCGAGGAGATCGCCGCGGCCGAGAAGGACCCCGAGCGCAAGCTGAAGCTGGCGGCCTCCAAGGTGCGCGTGCCCGAGTTCAAGAAGCCGCGCGGCGCCCGCTACACCCCGCTGTCGCGCCGCCAGGACCGGCCGAACGCCATCCTCTGGCTGCTGCGCAACCATGCCGAGTTGAAGGACGCGCAGATCATGCGCCTCGTCGGCACCACCAAGCACACGCTGGAGGCGATCCGCGAGCGCAGCCATTGGAACAGCGCCAATCTTCAGCCGATGGACCCGGTGACGCTCGGCCTTTGCTCGCAGATCGATCTCGATTTCGAGGTCAACCGCGCCGCCAAGGACCGGCCGAAGACCGAGGCGCCCCAGGGTCCGACGCTCGTCCCCGCCGAAATCACCACCGCCCGCCCCACGCCCTCGAGCGCCGAGGACGTGTTCGGCGAGCCCCGCCGCTCCGAAGCCGCGGGAAGAGGAGAAGATCGACGTCGATTCGGTGTTCGGCAAGCTCAAGGAGCTCAAGCGCGCCGAATAGTTCCCGCCGGCTCGACGAACCGTGCGCCGCCGACATGCTCGACGAACTGGCGCGCCAATTCGCGCCAGGTGTAGATCGAGCGAGCGCTCCCGCGCCCGCTCGCGGGAAATGTCGAGCGCGGCGAGGCACGCGCGGCGCAGATCCTCGTCGAGCGCCCCCGCGCCGCTGCCGTCGATGACGTCGAGCGGGCCGGTCACGGGGATAGGCGGCCACCGGCAGGCCGCTCGCCAGCGCCTCGATCAGCACCACCCCGAACGTGTCGGTGCGCGAGGGGAAAACGAACACGTCGGCCGAGGCGAATATTTCGGCGAGCTCGTCGCCGAATTTCTCGCCGAGGAAATGGGCGTCCGGGTATTTGCGCTGAAGCGCGGCGCGCGCCGGCCCGTCTCCGACCATGACCTTGGAGCCCGGGCAGGTCGAGATCGAGGAAGGCCTCCAGATTCTTCTCCACCGCCACCCGCCCGACATTGAGGAAGATCGGGCGCGGCAGGTCGAGCGCCGAGGTCCGGCGCGGGCGGAACAGCGTCATGGTCGACGCCGCGCGTCCACAGCGCCCACGCGCGCGAAGCCGCGTCGCTCCAGTTCCTGCTTCATCGAGAGCGTCGGCGCGAGCACCCGCGCCGCCGGCGCATGGAAGCGCCGGAGATAGGCGTAGCTCCAGGCGAGCGGGGCCGGCAGGCGGGCGCGCACATATTCGGGAAAGCGGGTGTGATAGCTGGTCGTGAAGGCGATGCCGCGCTTCACGCAATGGCGGCGCGCCGCCCAGCCGATCGGCCCTTCGGTGGCGATATGCACATGCGTCGCCCCCGCCTGCTCGATGCGCCGGCCGACTTCGCCGGCGCTCGCGAGGGCGAGCCTGATGCCGGGATAGGTCGGCAGCGGCGCGGAGCGAAATCCGTCCGGCGTCACGAAGGCGAGCTCGGCGCCGAATTCGCGCACGGGCTCGGCGATGCGCTGATAGGCGAACACGACGCCGTTGGTTTGACCCCAGGCGTCGGTCGCAACGACGATTTTCATCCCACGCTTTCGGCCCCGACCTCGAGCGCCAGCGGCGTCGGCGCGGCGCGCGCGCTCGCGCGCCCAGCGCAGCGGGGCCAGCGCGCCGTCCTCGCGCTCGATCACCAGCGAGCACGATTCGACGAAATCGCCGATATTGACGTAGGCGATCGCCGTCGATCTCGCGCATCGTCGGGTGGTGGATATGGCCGCAGATGACGCCGTCGACGCCGCGGCGGCGCGCCTCGGCCGCGAATTGCCGCTCGAAATCGCCGATCGCGTTGACGGCGGTCTTGATCTTCAGCTTGATCCAGGCGGAGAACGACCAATAGCGCAGGCCGAGCCGGCGCGTCAGGCCGGTTGAGCGCGGTGTTGATCGCCAGCGCCAGCCGGTAGCCGCGGTCGCCGAGCACCGCCAGGGTCTTCGAGCGCTGGATGACGACGTCGAACGTGTCGCCGTGGGCGATGAGATAGCGCTTGCCGTCGCGCGCGACATGCACCGCGTCCTCGACGATCTCCACCCCCTCGAAGCGGCGGCCGACGAAGCGCCGCAGGAATTCGTCATGATTGCCGGGGATATAGACGACGCGCGCGCCCGCGCGGGCGCGCTCCAGGAAGTGGCGCACGACCGAGCTGTGCGCCTCCGTCCACCGCCAGCCCTCGCTCAGGCGCCAGCCGTCGATGATGTCGCCGACGAGGTAATATACGTCCGCCTCGTGGCGGGAGAGCACCTCGAGCGCCAGCTCCGCCTGGCAGCCGCGCGTGCCCAGATGCAGGTCGGATATGAACAATGCGGGCAGCCGCCGCGGCCCGGATAGCTTAGGTTTCAATATGCGCCCCGTCCTGTGGCCCGCGACTCGATGGCGCTCCTCCGAGGGCCTCTATGGGACATTCGCGCAGCGAGCGCAATCGGCTCAGGCGCGCACGCGCCGGCCCTCCGGGTCGTAGACGGGGCGCAAATGGGCGCGCGCGGCGAAGCGGCGTCCGGCGATTTCGATCTCATAGGCGCCGTCCGTCACCCAGTCCGCCGCGACGACGGCCCCGCCGTTCTCGACATAGCCGAGCCCTATGGCGCGGCCGATGGTGTGCCCGAACATGGCGGAGGCGATCCGCCCGACGAGCTTGCCCTCCCGAAACACGGGTTCGTTGTGGAAAAGCAGCGGCGCCTCGTCCTCCAGCACGAATTGCGCAAGCCGCCGCGTCACCCCCTGCGCCCGCCGGCGAAGCAGCGCCTCGCGGCCGATGAAATCGCGGCGCTTGTTAAGTTTTACGGCGAAGCCGAGCCCGGCCTCGTCGGGCGCGTCTTCCTCGGTGATGTCGTGGCCCCAATGGCGATAGGCCTTTTCGATTCGCAGCGAGTTGAGGGCGTGATAGCCGGCGAGCCTGAGGCCGAAGCCCGCGCCCGCCTCGACAGCCAGGTCATAGACGCCCTGGACGAATTCGGTGGGGACATAAAGCTCCCAGCCGAGTTCGCCGACATAGGTGATTCGGCTCGCCCGCGCCCGCGCGAGCCCGAGGTCGATTTCCTGCGAAGTCCCGAACGGGAAAGCGGCGTTGGAGAGATCGGCGTCGGTGAGTTGGCTGAGAACTTCGCGCGCGCTCGGCCCCATGAGGCCGAGCACGGCGTAGCCGGAGGTCACGTCGAGGGCGACGGCGCGAGCGTCTCCCAGGCGGCGTTTCAACCAGGCGAGATCGCGCGTCTGCGAGGCCGCCGAGGTGACGACGAGGAAGCGTGTCTCGGATTCCCGCGTCACCGTGACGTCGGCCTCGATGCCGCCGCGCTCATTGAGCCATTGCGTATAGACGACCCGGCCGGCGGGAACGGCGACGTCGTTGGCGCATATACGGTCGAGCGCGGCTTCCGCGTCCGGTCCCTCGACCACGAACTTGCCGAACGAGGACTGGTCGAACAGCCCGACCGCCTCCCTGACCGCGCGATGCTCTTGCGCCGAATAGGCAAACCAGTTCTGCCGGCCGTAGCTGTATTCGTATTCGGGCCTCACGCCCGGCGGGGCGAACCAGTTCGGCCGCTCCCAGCCCGCCGTCTCGCCGAAACAGGCGCCGGCCGCCTTCAGCCGGTCGTGCAGCGCCGAGCGGCGCACTCCGCGGGCGCTCTCCGGCTGCCGGAACGGCCAGTGCATCGCGTAGAGCAGTCCGAGCCCCTCGACCGTGCGCTCGCGAAGATAGCGGCGGTTGCGCTGGAACGGCGCCATGCGGCGGATGTCGACGTCCCACAGGTCCATCGGCGGATGGCCGTCGAGGATCCAGTCGGCCAGCACCTTGCCCGCCCCGCCCGCCGACTGCACGCCGATCGAGTTGAAGCCCGCCGCCACATAGAGCCCGCGCGCCTCGGGCGTCTCGCCGAGGAGATAGCGGTCATCGGGCGTGAAGCTCTCGGGGCCGTTGAAGAAGAGCTGCACTCCGGCCTGCCCCAGCGCGGGCACGCGGCGGATCGCAGCCTCCATCAGCGGCTCGATATGGTCGAGGTCCGGCGGCAGGGCGTCGAAGGCGAAATCTTCCGGCGGATTGTCCCAGGGTTTCGCTTTGGGCTCGAACCAGCCGACCAGCAGCTTGCCGGCGTCTTCCTTGTAATAGGCGCAGCCGTCGGTGTCGCGCAGCACCGGCAATTCGCGCGACAGGCCGGGGATCGGCTCGGTGACGATATAGAAATGCTCCGCCGCGTGCAGGGGGACGCTGACGCCGGCCCTGGCCGCAAGCTCGCGCGACCACAGGCCCGCCGCCAGCACGACCGTGTCCGCCTCGATGTCGCCGGCGCCCGTGCGCACGCCGACGGCGCGGCCGCGATCCATGACGATCTCCGCGACCTTCGCGTCCTCGAAGATGCGCGCGCCGCGCTGGCGCGCGCCCTTGGCCAGCGCCAGCGTCACGTCGACCGGATTGATCCGCCCGTCGCCGGGCAACCATAGCGCGCCGACCACGTCCCCGGCCGCCATCAGCGGCCATTTCTCGCGCGCTTCGGCCGCGCTGATCTCCTCGACGTCGAGCCCGAAAGAGCGCGCCATCGCCGCGCCGCGCAGAAGCTCCTCCAGACGCGCCGGGGTCGTCGCCAGCGAGATCGAACCGACCTGCTTGAACCCGGTCGCCTGTCCCGTCTCGGCCTCCAGGCCCGCGTATAGCCTGGTCGAATATTGCGCGAGCCTCGTGAGATTCTGCGTCGCGCGCAATTGGCCGACGAGGCCGGCGGCGTGCCAGGTCGTGCCGCAGGTGAGCTGCTTGCGTTCGAGCAGCACGACCTCCTCGGCGCCGCGCAGCGTCAGATGATAGGCGATGGAGCAGCCGACCACTCCGCCGCCGACGATGACGACGCGCGCGCGCTTGGGATAATCGGCCATTCTCACCCCCGCTATGGCGAGCGTCACGAATAGGCTACCCTTGCGGGCGAAGGAAGGGAGCGCCTCATGGTCGAGCATGTGCGCGCTTTGGTGATCGGCGGCGGCGCGGTCGGGGTCAGCGCGCTCTATCATCTCGCGCTCAACGGCTGGCGCGAAAGCCTGCTCGTCGAACAGAACGAGCTGACGTCCGGTTCGACGTGGCACGCGGCCGGCAACTGCCCGACCTTCTCGACGAGCTGGAGCGCGCTGAAGCTTCAGAAATACTCGGTCGATCTCTACCGGCGCCTGGCCGCCGATCCCGCCTATCCCATCAACTATCATGTCGTCGGCTCGGTGCGGCTCGCCCACACGCGCGAGCGCATGGACGAATTCGCGCATGTGCGGGCGATGGCGAGGGCCAATAGCATCGAATACGAGATGCTCACCCCTCAGGAGATGCGGGACAAACATCCCTTCGCCGAGACCCACGACCTCATCGGCGCGCTGTGGGACCCGCTCGACGGCGACATCGACCCGGCGCAGCTCACCCAGGCGCTGGCGAAGGCCGCCCGCGATCTCGGCGCGACGATCCGCCGCTTCGCGAAGGTCGTCGATCTCATGCAGCAGGCGGACGGGCGCTGGCGGGCGCGGACCGACAAGGGCGAGGAAATCGTCGCGGAGGTCGTCGTCAACGCCGGCGGCTATCGCGCCGGCGAAGTGATGGCGCTGATCGGCCGCAAGCTGCCGACCGTCGCCCTGTCGCACCAATATCTCGTCACCGAGGACGCGCCCGAGCTCGCCGAAGCGCGGCTGCCGCTGCTGCGCGACCCGGACGTCTCCTATTACCTGCGCCAGGAGCGCGCCGGCTTCATCCTCGGACCCTACGAATGGCAGGCGACGCCCATGTGGGAGGAGACGGCGCCCGAGGATTACGCCTTCAAGCTCGGCGCCGACGACCTCGACCGGCTCGGCCCCTATATCGAGGACGCGATGCGGCGCGTCCCGCTCCTGGCCAAAGTCGGGGTCAAGCGCGTCGTCAACGGGCCGATCCCCTATTCGCCGGACGGCAATCCCTACATCGGCCCCGAGCCGGCATTGCGCAATTTCTTCCACGCCAACACGTTCTCGTTCGGAATCACGCAGGCCGGCGGGGCGGGAAAGGCTTTGGCGGAATGGGTCGTGAACGGCGAGCCTTCGTTCGACCTCTGGGGCTTCGACCGTCGCCGGTATGGGGCCTACGCCGATTTCGCCTATACGCGCGCCAAGGCCATCGAGGTCTATCAGAACGAATACGCCCCGGCCTTTCCCTTCGAGGAGCGCCCGGCAGGGCGTCCGCGCAAGCGTTCCGGGCTTTACGGCGCCTTGAAAGCGAAAGGCGCGCGCTTCGGCGCGCGCGGCGGCTGGGAGCGCGCCGTCTTCTTCGATCCCAAGGGCGTCGCCGGCAAACCGACGCTTTCCTTCCGCCGGCCTCGCAATTTCGACGCCCTCGTGGCCGCGGAAGTCGCGGCCGTGCGCGAGCGCGTGGGCCTGCTCGACATGCCGGGATTCAGCAACTACCTGGTCGAGGGCCCGGGCGCGCCGGCCTATCTCGACCGGCTGCTCTGCACGCGGCTGCCGCGCAAGGGCCGCGTCGCGCTGGCCTATGCGCTGTCGCCGAAGGGCGGCGTCTTCAGCGAGTTCACCATCGCCCGCCTCGACGCCGACCGCTTCATGCTGTTCGGCGCCGCCGCCGCGCTCGATCACGATTACGACGTGCTCAACGCCTCGCGGCCGCGCGACGGCTCGGTGAAGCTGGGCAAGGACGCAGATGCTCTGGGAACCCTTGTCCTCGCGGGCCCTCGCGCGCGCGACGTGCTCAATCTCGTGGCGGCGGACGACGTGAGCGACGTCGCCTTCCCGTGGCTCACCTGGCGTCATATCGAGGTCGCCGAGGTCGAGCTGATGGCGATGCGCATCAACTATGCCGGCGAACTCGGCTGGGAGCTGCACGCCCCTCACGAGGATTTGCCGGCGATCTACGAAGCGCATATGCGAAGCGGGCGCGGCCTTCGGCCTCGCCGATTTCGGCCTCTACGCCCTTGACGCGCTGCGGCTCGAAAAGGGCTATCCCGCCTGGAAGAGCGATCTCGAAATCGGCTATTCCCCGTTTTGCGCCTCGCTCGACCGCTTCGTCGCGCTCGACAAGGCCGATTTCGTCGGCCGCGACGCGCTGATGGAGGAGAAGCGCCGCTGGCCGGAATGGCGCCTCGTCACGCTGACCCTCGATGAGCCCGGCGACGCCGATCCGCCCGCGCTGGCGCCGGTCTTCGCGCAAGGCGGCCAGGTCGGCCTCGTCACCTCCGGCGGCTGGAGCCCGACCTTTCAGACGAGCCTCGCCCTCGCCTATCTGCGGCCGAGCGTCGCGCGGCTGGAGGAGCGCGTCGAGATCGAGATTTTCGGCGAGCGCCGCCCCGCCACCGTGCGCCCGTCGCCGCTCTACGATCCCGACAACGCGCGGCTGAAGGCCTAGGCGGGACCGCGGGCGGCGGTTCGCAAATCCGCGCTCTTGCTTTCACGTCCTTCTCGTGGCCTTCTGTTCGTCGTCGGGCGCGCAGACGTAAAACTTCGCTGCGCTCCGACGCCGGATGAGCCAGGGGAGGGGCGCAATCCAATGAGCATCGACAAACTCTATCTCAAACTCGGCCCGACGTGGCTGATCGTGGGCATGGCGCTCGGCATCGGCATGGGAATGTCGAAGTCCTTCGAGCTCGCGCCGCTGCATGCGCACATCAACCTCGTGGGCTTCGCCTGCCATATGCTGTTCGGCCTCGACGTTTCGCCAATGGCCGGAGCTCGCCGCGTCCGCGCTCGCGGTCCCGCAGTTCTGGATCTTCGCGCTCTCGACGCCGGTCATGGCGATCGGCCTCTATTTCACCCTTACCGGCGGCCCGGAGTTGCCGACGATTCTCGGCTCCCTCGGTCTGCTGATCGGCGCGGCTTTGTTCTGCTTCATGGTGTGGCGGCGGATCTGACCGACGCCCGGCGCGGATGGCCTTGAGGGAGGCGACAGACATGACCCAGCTCCAGGCCTTCGCCGCGCTCGACGACGCGCCGCCGATCGATCTGAAGAACCTCATCTACATGGCGATCGCATTCGCCCTGCTTGCGGTCGTCATCGCCGTCGACAACATCTGGCTGCTCAATTTCGTGCATGTCATGGCCGGCGTCATGTGGACGGGGATCGACCTGTTCATGGGCTTCGTCGTCGGGCCGATCGTGCGCGGCATGCCGCTGCCGGCGCGGCGCGCGTTCGTGCTGCGCCTGACGCCCAAGACGCTTGTTCCTGCTGCCGACGCTGTCGATCGTCACGTCGACCGCCGGCTATTTTCACGCCAAACAGCTCGGACTTCTGGCGGCGCCCTATCCGCAGTTCTGGTGGGTGGTCGCCTCGCTCGCCATCGTGACCGTGCTGACGATCCAGGGGCTCGGCTTCCTGCTGCCGACCAATCTGATGGTCTATTTCGAGCTGAAGAAGCCGCAGCCCGACGGAGCGCGCATCGGCCGGCTGATGCGCTGGTACTTCCTCGCCGTCGCCTTCCAGGGCTGCATGCAGGCGGCCATCATCGTCGTGATGGCCAAATTCGTGACCGGGCTCTGAGGCGCGACCCCGCGCCTCACTCCGATTCCGAGTCTCCCCGCCCGGCGAGCTTGTCGGCGAACAGCGCGATCGTCTTGGAGTAGACGGTCGCCGCGTTCCATTCGAGCAGCACCGGGAAATTCGGCTCGCCTTCGTCCCAGCCGGCGCCGCGCCGCCAGCCCTTGGCGTGCAGGTAATTGGCGGTCGAGGCGAGCGCGTCCTCGGCGCTGTGGATGAGATCGCCGGAATCGCGGCCGTCGATGCTGGTGGCGTATTTGAGATAGGAGGAGGGCATGAACTGGGTCTGGCCGATCTCGCCCGCCCAGGCGCCGCGCATCTGGTCCGGCGTAAGATCGCCGCGCTGGATGATCTTCAGCGCCGCGAGCAATTCCGCGTGGAACTTGTCCGTGCGGCGGCAGTCGTAGGCGAGCGTCGCCAGCGCGCTCAGCGTGTCGTACTTGCCGGTCGTCGAGCCGAAGCCCGTCTCCAGCCCCCAGATCGAGACCAGCACCTGCGCCGGCACGCCATAGCGCTGCTCGATCTCCTGCAACGGCTCGGCGTAGCGGCGAAGCAGCGTGCGGCCTTTCTTCAGTCCATAGGCGGTGATGTGGCGGGAGGCGAAGGTCGAGAAGCTCTGGCCGAAGGCGCGCTGGCCGCGGTCGTGGCTGATGACGTTCTCGTCGTAGGAGACGTTGTCGAGCGCGTTCTCGATCACAGAGCGCGAGACGCCCGCTTGAGCGGCCTCCTGCTTGAAGCTTTGCAGCCAGCCGTCAAAGCCGTCGGGGCCTCGCCCGCAACGGGCTGCGTCCGCGGGCGCTGTCAGGGCCGCCGCGATTCCCGCGGCCAGCGCCGCCGTCACAAGCCCGCTCCGCTTCATCGCAATCTCCTCGGCGAACCCGCCTGGCGCCTCCTTTCCTTCATAATTCGGGCTTTACGGCGGCGGCTTTCCCCGCAAAGCCCGCCTTGCGCGCCGGGTATCGCCAAGCGCATATGGCGCCCCGGCGTCTTTCGTCGCGACGCCGGCATCCGGATCCGAAAGGAGCGCCGAACTTGGCCGAGGACAAATTCTTCAACGAGCGCGTGTCCTACGACGCCGATTACGATCCGCGCTTCGCCCCGCGCTTCGCCGAACTCGCCACCTTCATGCGCGCCCCCTACAGGCCGGATCTGAAGGACGTCGACATCGGGATCTGCGGCGTCCCTTACGACGGCGGCGCGACCAATCGCGCCGGCGCCCGCCACGGACCGCGGGCGGTGCGCGATCTCTCCTCGCTGATGCGCAACACGCATCACGTGTTCCGCATCAACCCGTTCTCGCTCGCCCGCGTCGCCGACGTCGGCGACGCTCGCCTCAATTCGCTGTTCGACAACGCCGCGGCTGAAGCCGACCTCGTCGCCTTCTTCTCGCGTTTCGCCGAAGCCGGCGCGATCCCGCTGACGGTCGGCGGCGACCATTCCATCACCTACGCGATCCTCAAGGGGATCGTGCGCGACGGCCCGGTCGGCCTCGTCCACATCGACGCGCATACCGACGTGCTGGGGCCGATCCAGGGCGTGCGCTTCCATCACGGCGCGCCGTTCCGCAACGCCATCGAGGACGGGCTTCTCGATCCCGCCCGCATGGTGCAGATCGGCATACGCGGCGCGCACAATTCCTCGGAAGCCTGGGACTTCTGCGCCCGGCACGGCATAAGAGTGATCTATGTCGAGGAGTTCGACGCCCTCGGGGTCGCAAAGACGGTCGACCTCGCGCGCGCGATCGTCGGCGCCAGGCCCTGCTATCTCTCCTTCGACATCGACGCGCTCGATCCCTCCATTGCGCCGGGCACCGGCACGCCGGAGGCGGGCGGGCTGACGATGCGCGAGGCGCAGGGGCTCGTGCGCGGAATGCGCGGGCTCGACCTGATCGGGGCGGATGTGGTGGAGGTCTCGCCGCCCTTCGATTCCGGAACGAACACGGCGCTCTGCGGGGCGACGATGGCCTACGAGCTGCTCTGCCTTCTGGCCGAGGCGCGGGCGAAGCGGCGGGGTCGGGGCGGCGACCGCGTCGCGGTTGACGCTTGAACGCTTCCGCGACCAAGCTGACGGGCGGCATGTCGGCCGCCCCGATATCCCCATGCACCTTATCGCCTTCAAACTGCTCATGCCGCCCCTGCTCATCCTGCTTGCGAGTTTGGCGGGGCGGCGGTGGGGCGAGGCCGTCGGCGGATGGCTGGTGGGACTGCCGCTGACCTCCGGCCCGGTGTCGGCATTTCTGGCGGTTCAGTATGGCGCCGGCTTTGCGGCTCTCGCGACAAACGGGTCGCTCGTCGGCGCGGCGGCGCAGGGGTGCTTCTGCCTCGGCTACGCGCTGCTCGCGCGGCGAGGCTGGGAGACCGCCCTGCTCGGGGGCCTGGCGGCCTATGCGGGCGTCGGCGTTCTCTTTCAGGCGGCGCCGCTGCCGCATTGGGAATTCTTCGCCCTCGCGCTGGCGGCGCTCACGCTGTCGGCGGCGTTCATTCCGCGCCTGGAGGCGGCCCGCATCCCCGTCGCCGCGCCGTGGTGGGACCTGCCCGCGCGCATGGGCGTCGCCACGGCGCTGGTGGTCGCCCTCACCGCCGCCGCCGCGCTGGTCGGGGCGAAGATGGCCGGGGTGCTCGCGAGCTTTCCGGTGTTCGGCGCCATCCTCGCCATCTTCGCGCACCGAACGAAGGGGGCGGAGACGGCGACCGAGGTCCTGCGCGGCATGGTGATGGCGCTTTTCGGCTTCGCCGCTTTCTTCTTCGTGCTCGGCTGGGCCTTGACCGCCGTCGGCCCCGCGCCGGCGTTTTTCGTGGCCACCGCGGCCACCCTGCTCGTACAAACGGGCGCCCTACGTCTCGTGCAGTCTCACGCGGCGCCGAGGGCCGCATGAGTGGCGCACGGGTTTCAGGTTCACGGCGTCGAGGCGGCCGGCGAGATCATCGTCAAGCAGCGGCCGGATTTCCCCGGATTGGCTCTGCTACTGGCCAATATCTCGCCGCCAGACAGGCCCACGATCGAATTGGAGCGTTACGCCGTCGGGAGAGACCAGGGCGCCTTCGTTCCAATCGGGAGCCCAGATCCGGCCGGGATAATCAACATATCCCCGCGACGCCTGGCCCATTTCGTTCACGAGATTGAGATTCCAACCGTTTTGCGTGATGTATCCCATCTGTGATTGTCCAGGGGGACAGTTGATGCAGACGTAGCGGCCGCTGAGGTTTACGCCCTGCGCGATGGCCGCCTCGGCCCCCAAGCCCACAATAACCGCCAGGAAGACAACAATTCTTCGCATATCTAGTCTCCTAATCCTTACTATCAGGTGGAGGTGAAAACTGGAAAAGTCTGAGCGTCATCAGTTCTTTATTTGATAATGGATCCACCGGGCGCTTGACATTGATTGCGATCAACGCGGCGCGGAACCAGGATGCCGGCGACGATCGGGACGATGTTTGAGGCGCCGCGATCCGTTGCGGCCTTCGGCGCGGCGACGCCCCTGGAGCGCATATCGTCACCCCTGATTAAATCAGCAACCTATTCGTCAATTGGCGCGTTGGCGCGTCCGCCGTGAGGCGATAGTCAGCCATAAATTTGGCGCGAAGAGAGTTCCATTTTGACGCAAATCATTGATCCTCATGTCTCGGTCTGCCAGCTTTTTCGGCAAGGCTTCGCTTCGACAAGACAAGGCTTCGCTTCGACAAGAGAAGACGAAAATGAGAAAGTATTTCATTAGATATTTTGTCCCGCTCGTCCTGGCGACAACGATGCTGTCCATTGATGCGACAGCCGAAGATCAGGACCCTCATTTGCCGTCCTTGAGCGATCTGATGGTTATCACCCAGCTCAGGCAATTCAAGCTCTGGTATTCGGCGCAGGCGAACAATTGGAAGCTGGCGGCTTATCAGGATGCTCAACTGGAAAGCACGCTAAGCAGAATTGTGGCCTTGTATCCTGAGACCTCCAAGATTAATCAGTCTAAGTTGATACACGAAAAGATCGCGCCCGCGCTCTCAGATCTACATCAAGCCATATTGGACGAAAACAAGGTACATTTCGAGGCGGCCTATAAGCAAGTAACGGACGCATGCAACGAATGCCACCGCGCCGCGGGGTTTGGGTTCATCGCCGTGCGGGTGCCGAAGAAATCGCCATTCAGCAACCAGGAATTCGAGCCGACGCCCTGACGTTCGGGCGCGAAGTCATCTTCGGGCCCGCAGCCCGCCCCTCGCCGGGGGGATGGGCGCAGGCCGAAGCAGCGTCAGCCGGCGCCGCGCGTTGAAGGCATTGCTTATCGTCCCTTCATCGCCTCCGCCAGCTTCGCGCCCAATCCGCCAAGCCCGCCCGCCGGCTCCGCCCGCCGCTGCGGCGCCCGCGAAGGTCCGGCCCCCGCCCGCCCCGCCGGCGCGTTCGCCTGAACCTCCCCCGATCGCATCGTCAGCGCGATGCGCTTCCTCGCCACGTCCACCTCGACCACGCGCACCTTCACCACGTCGCCGGCTTTGACCACCTCGCGCGGGTCCTTCACGAAGCGGTCGGCGAGCTGCGAGACATGCACGAGCCCGTCCTGATGCACGCCGATGTCGACGAAGGCCCCGAAGGCGGCGACATTGGTCACCGTCCCTTCGAGCCGCATCCCCGGCCTCAAGTCCTTGATGTCCTCGATTCCCTCCGCGAAAGTCGCGGTCTTGAACTCGGGACGCGGGTCGCGGCCGGGCTTCTCCAGCTCGGCGAAGATGTCGCGCACCGTCGGCAGGCCGAAAGTCTCGTCGACGAACGCCTTGGCGTCGAGCTTCTTCAGCGTCGTCCTGTCGCCCATCAGCGAGCGCAGGTCGCGACCGCAGGCGGCGACGATCTTCTTGGCGAGCGCATAGGCCTCCGGGTGCACGGCGGAGGCGTCGAGCGGCTCGATCCCGTCGCGGATGCGCAGGAAACCCGCGCATTGCTGGAAGGCTCGGGGGCCCAGGCGGTTGACCTTGAGCAGCGCCTTGCGGCTTTCGAACGGCCCGTTGGCGTCGCGATGCGCCACGATGGCGTCGGCCAAGGACGAGCCCAAGCCCGACACGCGCGCAAGCAGCGCCGGGGAGGCCGTGTTGAGATCGACGCCGACCGCGTTGACCGCGTCCTCCACCACGCCGTCGAGCGACCGGCTCAGCTTGAACTGGTCGACGTCGTGCTGGTACTGGCCGACGCCGATCGACTTCGGCTCGATCTTGACGAGTTCGGCGAGCGGGTCTTGCAGGCGCCGGGCGATGGAGACCGCCCCGCGCAGCGACACGTCGAGCCCCGGAAACTCCGCCGCCGCCAGCGCGGAGGCCGAATAGACCGAGGCGCCGGCCTCGCTGACCACCACTTTCGTCGGCTTCGCGCCGGGCAGTTGAGCCAGCATGTCCGCGACGAGCCGCTCCGTCTCGCGGCTCGCGGTGCCGTTGCCGATGGCGATGAGCTCGATTTTGTGCCTGGCGATGAGGGCGGCGAGCTCGGCCTGAGCCCCGCGCGCGTCGTTGCGCGGCGGGAAGGGATAGACCGTCGTCGTAGCGACGACCTTGCCGGTGGCGTCGATCGCGGCGACCTTCACGCCGGTGCGCACGCCCGGATCGAGGCCGAGCGTCGGGCGCGCGCCCGCGGGCGCGGCGAGCAGCAGGTCCTTGAGGTTGTGGGCGAACACCTTGATCGCCTCCTCCTCGGCGCGCTCGCGCAACTCCGTCATCAGGTCGAGCGACAGCGAGGTTGAGAGCTTCACCCGCCATGTCCAGCGCGCGACCTCGCGCAGATAGGCGTCGCCGGGGGCGGCGCTCGTCGCCTGATAGGCCTCCGCGATCATGCGCTCGACCGGCTTCGGCCCGGCGTCCTCGGCGTCGACTTCGAGGTCGAGCGTCAGGAATCCCTCGTTGCGGCCGCGCAGCATCGCGAGCGCGCGATGGCTCGGGACGTTCGCCCAGCGCTCGGCATGGTCGAAATAGTCGGCGAATTTGGCGCCGGCCTCCTGCTTGCCGTCCTCCACGCGCGCCCGCAGGATCGCCCGGTCCCGCATATAGGCCCGCAGCCTGCCGACGAGTTCGGCGTTGACGGCGAAGCTCTCCGAGAGGATGTCGCGCGCCCCGTCGAGAGCGGCTTTCACGTCGGCGATCTCGCCGGTCGCATAGGGAGCGGCGAGATCGGCCGGCGGCGTCTTGCGGTCGGCCAGGATCGCCTCGGCGAGCGGGCCCAGGCCCCGCTCGCGCGCGATGTCGGCCTTGGTGCGGCGCTTGGGCTTATAGGGGAGATAGAGGTCTTCGAGCTCCGCCTTGGTGGCGACGCGGCCGATCTCGGCTTCGAGCGCCTCGGTCAGCTTGCCCTGGGAGCGGATCGAATCGAGGATCGCGGCGCGACGGCTCTCCAGCTCGCGCAGATAGACGAGCCGCTCGGCGAGCGTGCGCAATTGCCCGTCGTCGAGGCCGCCGGTCGCTTCCTTGCGGTAGCGGGCGATGAACGGCACCGTGGAGCCTTCGTCGATGAGCGCGATGGCGGCTTGAGTTTGTTCGGGCCGGGCGCCGATCTCGTTGGCGATGAGGGCGGCGATGCGGCGATTGTCTTCAGCCATGTCTGTCCTTGCCTGGGCGAATTGGGCGCGACTGTAGTCAGGCCGGGCGGGCGTGGCTATGCGCCCGAGTGTTGCAAGAATGACGCGACGGCAGCGATTTCAGCCGCGCGGGACGTTGAATCAAGCGAACGGAGTTGACATCGGCGCGGTTTCTGTGTTGCAATTCATGGGCTTCAAAAACCTAGTTCTGTTTTTGTAATGAGGGGCGGCCTAATGCCGGGACGCAAGTCGGCTGGCGCGTGGCGGGCGTTTGCATTCGCGTTGCTCATCTCGCCGGCCTTCGCGGCGCAGCAGAACATTGGCGCCACGGAGACCGTCAAGAATCAGGTGTCGCGCGAGCTTGCCGGGGCGGCGGGCCGGCTCAACGCAGGCGATCCGGTCTTCCGCAACGAGATCGTCAAGACCGGCCAGGAATTGACCGCCAAGCTCGTTTTCCTCGATTCCACCAATCTCGCCGTCGGGCCGATCTCGCGCGTGGTGCTCGACCGCTTCGTCTACGACGGCGGCGATTCCGCGCAGACGGTCGCCGTCAAGCTGTCGAAGGGCCTCTTCCGCTTCACCACCGGCGCTCTCGACAAGAACGCCTATTCCGTCACCACGCCGACGGCGGCCATCGGCGTGCGCGGCACCATCCTCAACATCGACGTGAGCGGGCTGAAGACCCGGGTCACGTTGCGCGAGGGGCGCGCGATCGTCTGTCCCGTGAACAGGGGCGCGGCCTTCGAGCAGCTCGCCCGCGACTGCACGCACGGCAAGGGCAAGAGCTGCAACTGTACGCCGCTCGACCAGCCTGGCCAGACCGTGGAGGTGTCGCGCGTCGGCGGTTCGGGGCGCACGACCCAGGTTCTGACGTCCGACGCGGTCGATTTCGAGGCTCTGTGCAGCGGAGACCTCTGCAATTCCACGGAATACGCGACGCTGACCGGCAATACGGATTTCGCCGAGGCCATCCAGGGACCGGGCGGGGCGGCGCCCTCTGCGGGCGCTAGGACCATGCGCGGCTCCGTCTCAATCAGCGCGCTGATCGCCGGGCTCGCCGCGGGCGCGCCGGGAGTCGCTTACGCGGCGGCTGCGCGAACGTCGTGGCCGGCGTGCACGCCTTTGTGGGAATGGGGGAAAACTGCACGGCGCCGGCGGGCGCTTACAATCCCGTCGGCACCGGCACGACGATCCTGCCCTTCAACGACCCCGGCTATGGCTTCGTCGCCCACGACGGCGGCCAACTGACGACGGCGGGGGCGGTGACGATCAACGCGCCGAACGCCGCCGGCGCCGGCGCCGTTCTCAGCACCGGCGCAGGCTCGACAATGACGCTGGGCAGCGGCGCGACGCTGACGACGCTCGGCGCCAACGCCGTCGGCGCGCAGGCCGATTCCGGCGCCGGCATCTCGATCAACGGCGGCTCGGTGACGACGTCCGGGGCCGGCGCCGCCGGGCTTTACGCCACTGGCGCGAACTCCCTGGTCAGCGCAACCAACGTCGCCGTCTCTACTTCCGGCGCCAACTACGCCAACCCGATCTACGCCGAGAGCGGCGGCGCCGTAATCATGACGGGCGGCTCCGCCTCCACCAGCGGCAATGATTACTACGCCGCCTTCGTCGGCAACCAGGCGACGGTGCGCCTGACCGGCACGACGATCACAACGACGGGGTTGGGAAGCGGCGGCATCGCCGAGAGCGGCGCGAACGCCTCCTTCATCGGCAACAATTTGGTCATCAACGTCGAGGGAGGCTACGACTCGTCGAACGGCGCCATCGGGTTCGGCGTCGTCAACCAAGCGTTTCAGAGCTATCCGGGCGGCGGTACGGTCAATCTGACCAATTCCACGATCAGCGTCGCTGGACAATACGGCGGGGGCGCTTTCAACGCCAACGCGGGCGCAATGACGATCGCCGGCGGGTCAATCGCGACGAGCGGCCAGGCCGCCGCCGGGGTCGATACGCAAAGCGGCGCTTCGACGACGCTGACCGGGGTGGGGATCACGACCACCGGCGACGGCTCCAAAGGCCTGGCTGTCTATGGATCGGCGAGCGCGCTCAATGGCTCCAACCTCACGGTCTCGACCTGGGGAACGACGGATTCGGCGGGCAATCACGCCGAGGCCCTCTACAACGGCGCCGGAGGCGGCTCGACCAGCGGCGGCGCGGTCGCGCTGACCGCTTCGAGCTTCACCACCAGCGGCGACTACGCCGCCGGCGTGGCGACGACGGACGGCGGCTCGACGACGCTGACGGGCGGCTCCGTGACCACGGCGGGCGCTGGCGTCTGACGCCGTTTTCGGCTCTAGCGGCAGTTCGACCACGCTCGTCGACGTACAACTGACGACCGAGGGCGACGGCGCCAAGGGCATCGACATCGAAGGGACGGGCACGACGTCTCAACGGCTCGCGGCTGACGATTTCGACCTCGGGCGCGATCGACCCGTCCACGGGATTTCACGCCGAGGGCGTCTACAACGGCTCCTCCGCGCCCGCCTCGGCCGGTCAAACCGGCGGCGGCGTCGTCGTCCTCACCGATTCCGCGGTCACGACCAGCGGCGACTATTCCTTCGGCGTCGACACCGCCAACAACGGCTCGACGACGTTTTCCGCCGGTTCGATCGCAACTTCCGGGACGGGCGCGGTCGCCGTGCTCGCCAGCAGCGGCGGCGCCGTCGCCATACAGCGCAACGCCGAGCAGGTGGGCGCGACGATCTCCACGACCGGCGTGGCCGCGGCGGGCGTCGTCGCCAACTCGGGCGCTTCGATCTCGCTGACGGGCGCGACCGTGTCGACGACCGCGAACGGCGCGAACGGCCTTGTGGTCAACGACGCGGGCTCCTCGCTGACCGCGACGGACGTGACGGTCTCTACGAAAGGAACGCTGGACCCGACGACCGGCTACCACGCCTATGCGATCTACAACGGCCCGAGCGCGACCGGGGTCTCGGGCGGAACGATGACGCTCAACGGCGTCACGGCCACAACCTCGGGCGCCGGGTCCGCCGCCGTCATGACGGGGACGGGCGGCGCGACCACGATCGCCGGCGGTTCTTCACGACTTCCGGTCAGGGCGCCGTCGGCCTTTACGCTTCGGGGTCCGGCGCCTCGATACACGCCGCGAACGCGACGGTCTCGACGTCCGGGGCGCTGGCGGCGGCGGTCCAGGCGGATCTCGGCGGCGACTTCAAGATCGACGGCGGAAAATTCTCCACGTCCGGGGCCGGGTCCTGGGGCCTCAGCGCCGACGGCGCAGGCACGTGCATCTGGACGAACGGCGCGATGGTGACGACGACCGGCGGCGTCGACGCCTCCGGCAATGTCGCGCTCGGGGCCTTCGCCCGCAACGGCGCGGCCATGGGGCTGAACGACACGACGATCGCCACCAGCGGCGCCGGCGCGCATGGCGTCGAGGCGGGCGGCGCGGCGGGCATAACGCTGTCCGGCGGTTCGGTCTCGACCGGCGGCGACAACGCCTTCGGCCTGTTCGCCACCGACGCCAAATCCTCGATCTCGGCCTCCAACGGCCTGACGGTGTCGACGAGCGGGAGCTTCGCCAACGGCGTCGTGGCGCTTGCCGGCGCCAACATCACGCTGGCGGGCGGCAGCGTCTCGACGACGGGAACGGCGGCGGAGGGCGCCTATGTCGGCGGCGCCGGCTCCACGCTGTCGGCGACTGGCGTCACGTTCTCGACGACGGGCGGGTTCGACTACGGCCACGGGCTATCAGGCGCAGGGCGTGGCCGTCGCCGATTCCGGGTCGGCGACGCTGACGAACGACACGATCATAACCTCCGGCGCGCAGGGGCACGGCGTGCTGGCGCTGTCAGGCGGGCAGGCCGTCATTTCCGGGGGGAGCGTCAAGGTCGGCGGCGTCGACGCCGACGGGCTGCTCGCCAGCGGCGCGGGCTCGACGATCACGACGTCGGGCGGCCTTGTCGTGACGAGCACGGCGACGACGTCCGCTCACACCATCGAGGGCGCGCGCGCCGATTTCGGCGGCGCCCTCAATCTTTCGGCGACGACGATCTCCACCGCCGGGGCCGGCGTTTCCGGCGTCGGCGTCGAGACCGGCGGCTCGGCCAGCCTCAACGGCGTGACGGTGACGACGGAGGGCCAGGCGGCCCACGCGCTCACCGTGACGGGCGCCGGCTCGACCGCCGCGCTCTCCGGCGCGAACAGCCTGACTACGAAGGGAGACGGCGCGAGCGGCATTTTCGCCGGTTCGGGCGGCGTCGTCACGGCGACGGGACCGGTGTCGATCACGACGTCGGGGGGCATCGCCGAAAGCACCGGGCTTAGCAGCTACGGCGTGAACGCCGACGGCAAGGGGTCCTCGATAACGCTGGGCTCCGCAACGATCGCCACCTCCGGCGACAACGCTTATGGGCTTCTGGCGAGCGACGTCAACGCGACCGGCTCTGGCGGCGCGATCACCGTCAACGGCCTGCTGAACGTTACGACGAGCGGCGCCTGGGCCATCGGCGCCCTTGCGTCCGGCGCCAACTCCACGATCAACGTCACGCTCGGCGCGCTTTCCACGTCGGGCGCCAACGCGATGGGCGTTGCGGCGGATGCGGGCGGCTCGGTCAATCTGACGGGCGGGCCGGTGAGGACCTCGGGCGACGGCGCGCTCGGGTTTTTCGCGTTCGGCGCCAAGTCTCAAATCGCAGCCAACGACCTCGCCGTGTCCACCACCGGAGCCTTCGCCACCGCCGCGGCGGCCACGAACGGAGGTTCGATCACGTTCAACAGCGGCTCCGCTGAGACCGCCGGCGCCGACACCTATGTCATGATCGCCGGCTCCGGCGGATCGCTCAAGCTGAACGGGACGATCATCACCGCGACCGGGCTCGGCGCCGGGGGTATCGCGCTCACCGGGTCGACAACGACGGTGACCGGCGAAGATCTGACCATCGTCACGCACGGAAATTGGGACGCCGCGACCCACTTCGCCGCAGCGGGCGTCACCAATCAGGCTCAAGGGTCCGATGTCAGGGGCGGCGTCATCTCGCTGACGAATTCGACGATCACGACCACGGGCTCGCAGGCGCTCGGCCTGGCCAACCAGAACTCCGGTTCGATAACAATGACCGGCGGCTCCGTGAATACGTCCGGCGTGCAGGCCGACGCCGTACTCGGATTGAGCGCCAGTTCGACCACGCTCAACGGCGTGCAGCTCACGACTGCGGGCGACGGCGCCAAGGGCGTCGGCGTTGGGGGGGCGGGGACCAGCTTCACAGGCGCCAATCTGACGATATCCACTTCCGGGACGATCGATGCGTCCAGCGGCTTCGGCGCGCAAGGGGTCTACAACGGCGCCACGCCGATAACCAACTCGGGCGCGACCAGCGGCGGATCGGTGTCGCTGACCAACTCCAAGGTGATCACCAGCGGCCTCTATTCAATCGGCGTCGAGACCGGCGATCATGGTTCTACGACCTTCCGCGGCGGCTCGATTGCGACCTCGGGCGCTTCGGCCGAAGCCGCTTGGGTCGGAAACGCCGGCGCCCTGACGATCGGGCTCAACGCAAGCGGCAATGGCGCCGCCCTGTCGACGACCGGCGCTCGACGCCTCCGGAATCGTCGCGAAAAACCAAGGACTAGCATCGATTGTCGGCGCGACGATCACGACGACCGGCGACGGTTCCAGCGGGCTTAGCGTCAGCGGCGCGGGCTCCGAGATCGACGCCTCGAACGTCACGATCTCAACCCAGGGCGGTTACGACAGAAACTATGCCCTCAGCGCCTACGGCGCCGCCAACGGCGCCGGCGGCATCTTCGCCACCGGCGGGATCTTGAACCTCAACCAGGTTGCGATCTCCACCGCCGGCGACGGCATGCACGGCGTCTTCACCGGCGCAAGCTCGCAGACGAATTACAACGGCGGCTCGGTCACGACCTCCGGCGCGGGGGCGTACGGCCTCTATGTCACAGGCGTCGACGGCTATCTCTCGGCGAGCGATGTCTCGATCTCCACCTCCGGCGCCGGCGCTTATGGCGCCGCCGCCGACAATTCCGGCGCGCTGTCGCTCGGCGACGGCATGAAGATCTCGACCACCGGCGCCGACGCGCACGGGCTCTATGTCGCCGGCGTCGGCGCGGGCGCGGAACTGACGGGCTCGGCCTCGATCAACGTCAGCGGGGCGAATGCGGCGGGAATCTATGTCGACGCGGGCGGGGCGGTCGGCGCCAAGGGGCCGCTGACGATCAACGCCGCGTCCTACGGGCTTCTATCTCAACGGCTTCACTTCGGACGCCATCGCGCCGACGGCGGTCGGGCTCGGCGGTCCGCTGACGCTGAAGACTACCGATCCCACCGGCTCGGCGCTGACGCTCGCCGGCAATGACGTCACCTTCGCAGCGGCGGGCGGCGGCGTCATCGACGCGGCGGGCAGCGCCATCGCCTTCCTCAACGGCGGGCAGCAGACCGCGGCCTTCGACAATTTCACGATCAACGGCGCGTCGGGCGATCTCATCTACGCCGATCCCGCCTCGGCGACGGCCCTGTTCAACAACTCGACCCTCAACGCCGGGACCGGCAATCTCGCCAATGTCGTCGGCGGCAGCGACCTCACTCTGACCGCGATCGGCTCGTCGCTGACCGGCGCGATCCAGACCCAGTCCGGCTCGATCACCAACCTCAATCTCGGCTACGGCTCGACCTGGACCATCACCGGCAATTCGACCGTCAGCAACCTCAACCTTCTCGCCTCCTCGGCAAGCTTCGCGCCGCCGACGAGCGGCGGCGGCTTCACGACGCTGACCGTGAACTCCATCACGGGCAGCAGCGCCACGCTCAACTTCAACGCCCAGCTCGGCGGGATCAACCCGGCCGCCGACAAGCTCGTCATCAACGGCGGCCAGGCGACGGGCACGACGATCATCAACATCCATCCCATCGGCGGGACGAGCGGGCCGACAAGCGGGCGTCGGCGTGCCGCTGGTGGTGACGACCAACGGCGGGACGATCACGCAGGGCGCCTTCACCATGTCCGGGCCGCTGGTGGTCGGCGACTACACCTATACGCTGCAGTTCCAGAACGGCGGCGAATATCTGGTGTCGAGCCAGGCGATGACCCCGGGCCAGGCGAACGGCTCGCTTTCGAGCCTCTCCCAGTCGCGGCAGGCGCAGACCGTGACGGGCCGGGTGCTCGGCTCGATCCTGCTCGGCGCCACCGAGCAGATGAACTGCTCCTCGTGTTCGAGCGGCTTCGCCTCGGTCGGCTCGCTCGCCATCGGCATGCATGGCCGCTGGACGCTGAGCCCCAGCGTCGAACTGCTGGCGGGCATTTCCTACGACAATTACACGGCCGAGGGCGTCAGCGTGAACAATGCGCTGCTCGCGGCGCTCGGCGTGCGCTACGACATGGTGCAACTCGGCAAGAACCGGCCGTTCTTCGAGGCGGGCGTGGCCGTCTCGCCCTACGCCAACGTCAGCTACGCCCGCCCCTACGGCTCGGCCGCCGGCGGGGGCCTCGGCGTCGGCGACACGCTGTCGCGCTCGGCCGCGTTCTACGGGCGGGCCGGCTACATCTGGCGCCTGAGCCCGATCGACGAGGCGGCCGCCTATTCCGACCTCACCCGCAGCTGGCAGTCGGACGGCGGCTATCTCGAAGGCGCGACCGCCGGCAATCCGTTCGGCGCGCTGGTGCTGCCGAGTCTCGACACCATGAACATCTGGAAGGTCGGCGCGCAATATACGCATCTGTTCGGCGGGCATATCGAGGCCAATGTCGGCGCCGGCTACGCCGTCGCCTTCGGCGCCAACTACAGCAGCAGCGCCGCCATCGCGGGCTACGGCGCCGCGACGGGCGCCGCGGCGACGAGCTTCAACTGGGCGGAATGGGGAGCCCGGCTCGGCTATCGCTTCTCCAAGAACGTGATCGCCGACGCCTTCGTGCTCGGCACGTTCGGCGCCGAGCCCGCCGGCAATCAGCTTCACGGCGGCCTCGCCCTTCGCATGGCGTTCTGATGATCACCCTCTACCATTGCCGCGACGCCCGCTCCTTCCGCGCGCTGTGGGCGCTGGAGGAGGTCGGCGTCGCCTACGAGGTGAAGCTGCTGCCGTTCCCGCCGCGCTATCGCGCTCGCGAATATCTCGGCCTCAACCCGATGGGCACCGTGCCGCTGATGATCGACGGGGCGACGCGGATGACCGAGTCGGCGGCGATCTGCCAATATCTCGCCGACCGCTACGCCGGCCCCCCTTTCGCCGTCCGGCCCGACGAGGCCGGTTACGGCGCCTATCTCAACGCGCTGCATTTCGGCGAGGCGACGCTGACCTTTCCGCAGACCATCGTGCTGCGCTACGGCCAGTTGGAGTCCGAGGAGCGCCGCCTGCCGCAGGCGGTCGCCGATTACGCGAAATGGACGATCGGGCGGCTGCGGGGCCTCGAGACCTGGCTCGCCGGCGCCGATTACGCGGCGGCCGGGCGTTTCACGGCCGCCGACATCTCCATCTGCTACGCGCTGATGCTGACGCAAGTCGTCGGGCTCTGGGACGAGGTCCCCGAGACCTTGCGCGCCTATTTCGCGCGCTGCGCCGAGCGGCCCGCCTTCGCCCGCGCCAAGGCCGCGCAGGGGGGCGAAGGGATATTTTGACCGGCGCCGCGAAACGGCCGGGTTTCAGCGGGAAACGGAGCCGGGCGAGGGGATTGGGCGGCGTGAAGGCGATTTTTCGGGCGGCGGCGTTTTTGGCTCTCAGCGCGGCCTTCGCCCGCGCCGAGGATTGCAACGCAAGCCTGTCGCCCCCGGCCTCGCTGCGCAGCGCCGACGTCGTTCAGGATTACGAGCCGACGCTGCAACTCTGCCATGGCGCGGGTCCCGATCAGGTCGCGATCCGCCGCATGCGGCTCAAAGGCGAGCCGGCGCTGCTCGTCGTCGATCCCGCGAAGCTGACGACGCGGCTCGAGCGCGCGGCCTGCTGGACCTGCGCCGACGTCGGCGAATCGGCGCTCGGTCAGACGCGCATGATGCGGGCGATCGAGCGGTCGGCCGAGGCGCCCGGCCTTGCCCATCGCACGTTCCTCGACAACGCCGGATTGACGCATGGCGTGACGGGCGGCGGCTATTTCACCGGCGACCTGTGCCCGAGCCGAAAGCCGATGGATCGCGCCTTCCTTGCAACCCTCGCCGGCAAGACGGCGCCGGCCCCGATCGCGCTGTCGATCTCGGGCCGATGGCTCAAGCATCATTTCGAGGATTTCCGCTGGCTCCTCGACGCTCGGGCGCGGGGTGAGTTCGCGATCACCTGGATCAATCACACCTATACCCATCCCTATCGAAGGGGCGCGGCGGAAGGGGCCAATTTCCTGCTCGCCCCCGGCGTCGATCCCGATTTCGAGATCCTGCAGACCGAGCGGCTGCTGATCGCCAACGGCGAGACGCCGTCGCTGTTCTTCCGCTTTCCCGGCCTCGTCTCCTCCTCGCCGCTGATGCAGGCGGTGAGGCGCCATCATCTCATCTCGCTCGGCGCCGACGCCTGGCTTGCGCTCAACGAGCGCCCGCACGACGGCTCGATCATCCTCGTCCATCCCAACGGCAACGAGGAACTGGGACTGAAGATCTACCGACGCGACGCAGCCAAGGGCGTTCTGCCCGCGCCGCTCAAACCGCTCGACGAGGCGCCATGAGACTTGCCCTGATTCTGCTCGCCCTGCTGGCCGCCGCCTCCGCGCGCGCCGCGCCGCTCGACATGGGGACCCAGACTTGCCAGGACTGGCTCGACGCCGACGACGACGAGCAGGACCGCATGGTCGCGTGGCTGCACGGCTATCTCGGCGGCCGCGCCAACTCGACGGTCTACGATGTGGACGGGCGCACGGACGCGACGATCCTGAAAGCCTATTGCCAGGGCCATCGGACGATCGGCCTCATCAGCGCGGCGGCTCAGTGGAAGCACTGAGGGCGCGCTCGGGCCGCGGCCCCGGGTCGAGGCCCAGTTGCGGGGGAACGCCGAGTCAGGACGCGGGCGCGCAATGTCAGGCGCTTGGGCGCCAAAACCTGTCCCGAGGCATGCGGCGGCGGAAATCCGCTTATGGCCAAGGGCCGCGGCGCGCTGCATAGTAGCGTGATTCTCCCAACGCAGAAACGCAGCGGCGCCGAATTTCCATGAGCCAATTGACGATCCAGTAACTGCCAAGCCGCCCCCTCTTTCAGAGCCGTCCGGCACTGTTTAAGTCGTGCGCCACCGGTCATGATTCCGATTTGTTCGCGCTTCGATTCCGAGCCGTTCACAGCGACGGCTTCACTTCAGCCGCCGTCGAGCCAAAAGGGCCGCCAAATTGGGGGGCGGCTTGGCAGTTACGACGATCCATAAATACCTCAACGAACTCTCTGATTTGAAAAAGGTTTCTGGAACGGCTCGCGAGTCCGTCGTGCGCGAGGCGTTCAAGGATTTGTTGAAAAACATGGGACGCGGGCGCGACCTCGTGTTCATCCCGGAACATCAACTCGTCACGCCGGCTGGCACCAAGATTTACGTAGACGGCGCGCTTGTCTACGATCTCCGTCTGCCATTCGGATATTGGGAGGCCAAAGATCAAGAGAACGATATTGACGAGGAAATAGAGAAGAAATTCGCCAGGGGTTACCCTCAGGATAATATTATATTCGAAGATAGCCATAAGGCGGTACTGATACAGAATAGACATGAAGTCATGCGCTGTTCCGTTTTGGACACGGAAAAGCTCGAACATTTGCTTCATCTGTTCTTTTCGTATCAGCGCCCGGAAATCGCCGAGTTTCGCAAAGCGGTCGTGCAGTTTCAGGCCGATCTACCGGAAGTTCTCAAGGCTTTGCGCGAGATGATCGAGACGGCGCAGAAATCCAACAGCGCGTTTCACGCCGGCGCCGAAAAATTCCTCAAACACGCGCAGGAAAGCATCAATCCCGCGGTCACGGCGGACGACGTTCGGGAAATGTTGATCCAGCACATATTGACGGACGAGATTTTCTCAAAAGTATTCGACGAAGACGATTTTCATCGCCAGAACAATGTCGCCAAGGAATTATACGCGCTCGAAGAGCTGTTCTTCACAGGCGCCTTGAAGAAAAACACGATGAAGGCGCTAGAGCCCTATTACAACGCGATCCGCGCGACGGCGCATCAGATTTCAACGCACAACGAGCGGCAGAAATTTCTCAAGGTCATCTACGAGGGTTTTTACAAGATTTACAACAAGAAGGCCGCCGACCGGCTCGGCGTCGTCTATACGCCGCAGGAGATCGTGCGCTTCATGGTCGAGAGCGCGGATTGGCTGTGCCAGAAGCATTTCGGCAAGGCGCTGATCGACAAGGGCGTGGAGATTCTCGACCCCGCGACCGGAACGGGCACCTATATCTGCGAATTGCTGGAGCATTTTCGCGGCCAGCCGCAAAAGCTCGCTTACAAATACAAGGAGGAATTGCACGCCAACGAAGTCGCGATCCTGCCGTACTACGTCGCCAATCTCAACATCGAGGCGACCTATGCGGCGATATCAGGCCAATACGCGGAATATCCGAACCTTTGCTTCGTCGATACGCTCGACAACGTCGCCGGCCTCGGCAAGTTTTCCGGCCATCAGGAAGACCTGTTCGGCAGCTTGAGCGAGGAGAACGTGGCGCGCATCAAGCGGCAGAATGCGCGCAAGATTTCCGTCATCATCGGCAATCCGCCCTACAACGCCAATCAGCAGAACGAGAACGACAACAACAAGAACCGCACCTATCCGCGCATCGACGAGCGCATCAAGGCGACCTACATCAAGGAAAGCACGGCGCAGAAGACGAAGGCGTATGACATGTATACGCGCTTCTTCCGCTGGGCGAGCGATAGGTTGCGCGACGAGGGGATCATCGCCTTCATCTCCAACCGCAGCTTCATCGACAGCCGCACGATGGATGGATTCCGGCGCTGCGTGGCGCGGGAATTCGCGGAAGTCTGGGTCGTCGATCTCGGCGGCGACGTGCGTGCCAATCCGAAGCTTTCGGGGACCAAGAACAATGTGTTCGGGATTCAGACAGGGGTGGCGATCAGTTTTCTGGTGAGGAAGAAGGCGGCGGATGGCTGCCGGATTTTCTATGCGCGACGGCCGGAGATGGAGACGCGGGAGGAGAAGCTAGTATTTCTCCACAGAGAGCAACTGGCGTCAGTTGTCGCGGACGAAGTGCGCCCGGACGTCAAATCCATTTGGATAAACCAAGCTGAAAATGATTTTAAGTCTTTTTTGCCTCTGGCAAATAAGGAAACAAAAATTGCACAATCGCCTCATAAAGAATTCGCAATATTCAAAATGTTTTTCTCGGGCATAAAAACCAATCGAGATGAATGGGTTTACGATTTCAAGAAGAACACGCTATCTCTTAAGATAAACTATTTCGCAGAAATCTACAATTCTTCCTTGCGAGCGAAAAATAAAAATCGAATTTATGACACGAAAATCAAGTGGAGTCGCGACCTCAAAAAGAAATCGGAAATACTCAAGTTGGATCAACATCATATTATCGAAAGTGAATTTCGACCCTTCGTCAAAAGAAAATATTTTGCAAACAAAGTATCTAGTGATATTCTCACTCAACTTCATTTTGAAGTTTTTGGGATCGATTGACTTTGAAAAATTGCGTTATACCATTCCTATGTCGATATTCGAATAATCCATTGGCTGTGTTGGGCACAACGGCACCCTTTGACTATTGTATGCTGAAAAATGGAAATGGCGGCACAGAGGCGGTATCATTATATCGATATTAATGGCCGGCGGGAGGGTTTGGCGGCGCGGCGAAGGCTTCATCGGGCCGCGGACAGGCGCGCACGATTAGGAAGCGCGCCCATTTCGGCGCTTTCAACCGCTCATTTTCCCGCCTCCGCCGTCGTCCAGGCAGACTCCTCCCCCTCGCGCCGGTTCACGCGGCCGCGATGAGAACCCTCGCCCGCTTCATGTTCATCGCCATGGCGACAAACTCAACTTGGCAGTTGTTGCGCTTGACCCCGAGATAGCGAACCTTCGCCATCCCGTACCAGTTCTTCATCGTCGCGTTGGCGCGCTCCACGCCTACCCTAATGCGCGAAGCCGTCTTCTTGAGCCAGACCTGCCAATTCTTCAGCGGCTCGTTGCGCCGGGCCTTGTGGGCGATCCGATCCTCGATCCCGCGGGTCTTCAACTCCTCGCGCAACGCCTTTAAATCGTAGGCCTTGTCGGCGTAATAAGCTTCCTCATCGCCCTGGATCATGGCTTGGCCGCGCTGGGAATCGTGCAGATCGGCGCTCGTCATCTCGGCTTGGCGCACAAAGCCGCTCTCCTCATCGACCGCCAGATGCGCCTTGTAGCCGAAATAGGTCTGGCCGTTCTTCTTGGTGAAGCTCGCCTCCGGATCGCGCTCGTTGACTTGGCCTTCCTCGAACTTCGGCGGCTTCACCGCCGCCGCGATGATTGTCGCGTCCACCAGCGTGCCGCGCTTGACGATAAGGCCGCGCGCATCGAGTTGCCGGTTGACCTCGGCCAGAAGCTTCTCGCAAAGCCCGAGCTTGGCGATGCGCTGGCGAAACCGCCAGATCGAGGAATGGTCGGGCGTCTCCTCGTCGAGCGGAACGCCGCAGAAGCGCCGAAACGAAAGGCGATCCCGCACCGCTTCCTCGGCCTGCGGGTCCGAAAGCCCGTACCATTGCTGCAACAGTACGATCTTGAACATCGTCAGCGGCGGGTAGACCGGAGCGCCATCCGAAGAAGAGTGCAGTGGACGCATCACCACCTCGAACGCCGCCCACTCGAAGGTCTTGGCGATTTCTTCCAAGAACCCACCACCCCGTGAATAGGCCTTCACAAACGCATCGGCTAGCGAAGGTTGGCTAAAGTTACGGCGCGACATCGGCAACTCATGTCTTCGGAATGCCACAGAGAATCACGGGTCGCGCGGTTTTGCAAAGGGCTCACAGAGATGTTCCTTGCACTGATAGCTGCGCCGAAGCGGCGGTCAGGCCGCAAGCCCGTCGAATTTCTTGCCCGCTTGAAGCGCGTCTTGATAAAGCTGCAAGGCCGCCTCGTGGTATCGCCTGACCACGCTCAGGTACGGGTAGTTGAAGAACCGCGTCCCCTTGACCGGGAGATTGGGGTCGCCGGTCTTGGTGTCCTGCTCCATCGCCGCCTGCATCTTCGCGTAGGCCATGAACCCCGTCCAATTGCCGAGAACGCATTGCAGGATTTTGTGCTGATGGCCGTTGGGCCAGACCTCGGCGAGGCCGACCAGACAACCATGCTCCTTCGTCGTCGTGACGAACCGTCCATCGTCCTTGAGCTTGCCGCCGACCTTCCACGGCTTGCCCTTGTCCTTGGCGTAGTCAATCGAGACGTGATCGATCTTGCGGCATTCCCACAACTTGCGCATCTCATTCGCGACGCGCTGCGGCGTCTTCTTCGGCTTCTCGCCGGGAGCAAGGACGCGCACGATCTTGACGCGGTGAAGCTGTTCGTCCCGCGCCTTCTCGCAGTAGAACGGCGGTTCGTTGAAATAGGTGTGTAGGGTGTTCTCGCACCAACCCGAGAGCTTGATCCATTCGTCCAAATGCAGCGCCGCCCACTTGTGACCGGCGCGCTCGAACGGCTGCTCCTTGATGACCGTCTTGACCAGATCAACCAGTTTTTGTTTACGCTCTTCCTTGCTACCCACGGCACACAATCCTTGCATGACGCACCGTAAGGCCCTACAAGGACTTCGGCGCTGTTTGGCTGACGGCGTCTTGACAAAGCGTTTCGACCGGCGTGGGACGGCAATCCTTCGCCGGTTTTTTCATTCGATTATCTTGACCTGGAGCCAGGGGGCCACGCCGTCTCTGTCCAAACGGTCAGCATCCCGTACCTTCACGAGAAACATCGCTTAACCGTTGTACTGAATGCGGTAGCGCCATCCGGCCTTACCGGACATGACGCCGGGGCCTACCTTACATCTGCGGACCGGCAACGCCCCCAACGCTCGGCGGACATTGGTCAGGAGCGAGCGGTCAATTTCCTCGCTCGGAAACGCCGCCGCCGCCAATTCCTTGATCCACCACAAGCGCGTCGGCTCGGCTTGAAGCGCCGCCAAAAGTCGGCGTTGCGTTTGTCCAAGGCCCCGGCTCACGACGCCCTCCCGAGATTTCCACGCGAGCCCCATGCCAGCGCGCGGGCGAGGTCGCCGCCGGCACGCCAGACGGCGAGGATGAAAAGCCGAGCGGCCTGAGGCGCGAACCGGATCGACGCGACGACAAAGACGCGGAATGACGCCAAGGCCATCCTCGCTACGCCCATTGCGATGGCGGGGCCGTTCGTGGCGGCGATGAGGCCGAAGACAAAAATCAGCATGTCACGCCCCCCGGTTCGCGGCGGGAACACGGCGAGAACATACTCCCCGGATTTTCCCCATATTCGGGCGATTTCCCCTGGGGATTTTCGCCTTCCGTTCGCTGGGGAAAAGAGAAGGGGTTGGCCCCTCCGCCCTGCGAAAGCCTTTGATTTTCTTGGGGAAGGATGGTGGGCGCTAGAGGGATTGAACCTCTGACCCCTTCCATGTCAAGGAAGTGCTCTACCGCTGAGCTAAGCGCCCGAACGCCGAGCGTCGGATCGGGCGGGGTATAGACAATCGCCTTTCAGCCGCGCAATGGCCTTGTCGCATGTCGAAACCGCCCTCGTCCTGCGCGCCGCCGCGCCCGCCGATCTCGACGCGATCATGGCGATCGAGCGCTCGCCCGGCTACGAGGCGCGCGTCGGCCGCTCCACGCGCGGCGAGCATGAGGCGATGCTCGCCGGCCCGCGCCACGCCTATTTCGTCGGCGAGCGCGAGGGCGTCGAGGCTTTCGCGATCCTGCGCGATCTCGACGATCCCGCACGGCAACGTCTATCTCAAGCGCATCGCGGCGCGGCCGGGGCGCGGCGCGGGCCGCGGCGCTGCTTGCCGCTGCTGCTCGACTGGACCTTCGCGCATACGCCGGCGCACCGCTTCCATCTCGACTGCTTCGACGACAACGCGCCCGCCCAGGCGATGTACGAGCGGCTCGGCTTCACCCGCGACGGCGTGCTGCGCGAGGCCTATCTCGGCCCCGGACGGCCGGCGCCGCGATCTCCTGCTGATGGCGCTGACGCGGCCGGAATGGGCCGCTCAGTCGCGCCGCTCCAGCACGATGAGCGCGCCATAGACGCGCCGGTGCGCCTCGAGCCGAGGAACGCGCGCCGGCTCGCCCTGAGCGCCGAGCCCATGCGCCGCGGCGAGCGCGATCACCGCCTTCGGCGCATGGGCGAAGCGGCCGGACGGCGTCAGCTCGTAGGGCGCCTTGGAGTCGTCTCCAGCGTGCAGCGCCAGGCGCCGCCGGGCGCCAGCGCCCGCGCCGCCGCGGCCACATCGGTTCGAGATCGCCGAGATAGATCACGCGAATCGGCCGCGAAGATGAGGTCGAAGGCGCCGCGCCGCCCGGCGAGATAATCGACCATGTCGGCCTGCGCGATCTCGTCGTAGAGGCCGCGCGCGGCGGCCTTGGCCAGCATCTTCTGCGGAGAGATCGACGCCGACGAGCCGGCGTCGCGCGCGGGCGCAGCAGGGCCCCCGCCGCGCCGGTGCCGCAGCCGAGATCGAGCGTGCGCCCGCCCGGCAGCCGGTGGCGACGACGAGCTCGCCCAGCTTGCGCGGCCCGCAATAATGCAAGCACCTCGAACATCTGCTCGTCGAAGGTGGCGGCGAATCGGTCGAAATAGGCGGCGACATATTCGGCAGGCGCGCGCGCCGCCGGCTCGCGCGGAAAGCGCGGCCAGTTGGTGGCGCAGCCACGGGTCGTCGGTTTCGTCGGAGAGATAGGCCCGCGCCACCGCGAGCGCCGTCTCGGCGTAGCCATAGGCCGAGAGAAGCGACACGGCGCTGCGGCGCCATTCCCTTCAGCGGCGCGGCGCCGCCGGCGGCTTCGCGGCCTGACGGCGCCCTCGGGGCCGCCGCGAATGGCGCCGTCGAGGAAGGCGACCAGCGCCAGCCGGAGCGCGGATCGTCCCGTCGTCGGGCGCGGCGCTCAGATGGGCTGCGAGCGATTGGCGCGGCCGCGCCGAACTCGCCGAGGAAGAACTGGCACTGGCCGAGCCCGAGCCCGAGCCCGGCCGCGCGGTAGCCGCGCTCGGCGAGCGGCCGCCAGCGTGCGCCGCCTCGGCGTAGCGGCGCGCCTCGAAGCGAGCAGCCCCAGCGCATAGGCCGCGTCGTCGAGCGCCGGGATCGAGCGGCGACCGCCTTCTCCAGCGCGCCCTCGGCGCGCGCGACGGCGCCGAGCTCCTTGGCGGCGAGGCCCAGCGCCAGCCACGCCCGGGCGACCGCCGGCGGCGAGCTTCGGCCGCGCGCTCGAACGCCTCCAGCGCCTCGCGCGATGCGGCGCGCGGCGCGGCGGGCGAAGCCGAGATCGAGCCATGCGGCGGCGTCGTCGGGCGCGAGCGCCACCGCCTCGTCGAGCGCTTCGACGGCGGCCTCGGTCGCGCCGGCGGCCCAGAAGGTGAGCCCGAGCCGGCGCATCGCCGCGCCCGGCGCGACGCCGGAGCGGATCAGCGCGTCGAGGGCGGGAAAGGCGACGCGCCAGCGGGCGAGACCGCTCGGTGGCGGTTTCGGGACACGTGAGCGCCGGGAAAGCGGCCGACGGCGGGCGGAGCGGCGTGCGGGCGAGAGCGGCTGCGGGCATGGGACTTTCCTGTGGGCGATGGCTGCCGGTCGCCGGCGCGGGGAGCGCCCGCCGCTCATCGCGCCCCGAGCCCGCGCGAGGCTGACGGGCAGTTCGTCAGTCCCAGCGCCGGTGCGCCCACATCCATTGCCCCGGCGCCTCGCGCAGGAATTCCTCGAAACGCGCATGGATCTTGGCGGTCGCGGCGGCGACGTCGGCGTCGCGGTCGTCGGTGACGGGAACCTCGACCGGCTCGACCCGCACCGTGAACCTGACGCCGGGCTGGCGGATGACGCGGACGGCGTAAAGCTTGAGGCCATAGGCGCGGGCGATGAGCGCCGGCGCGGTGTTGGAATGGGCCGGCCGGCCGAAAAACGGCACGGCGACGCCCTTGCCCTCGCGCAGGTCCGACATGAAGCCGACGGAGCCGCCGTCCTTGGCGATCTTCATCAGCTTGCGCAAGCGTCGCCGGCGAGCGCGGAAACAGGCCCAGCGGATACATCGGCGCGCGCAGCCTGAGAGCGCCTCGTCCACCTTGCGGTTCGTCAGCGGCTGGTAGACGCCGGCGAGCGGCCGGGCGAGCCGGGCCGGAGAGCCCCGCCAGCAGCTCCCAATTGCCCATGTGCATCGCGCAGACGACGTAGGGTCCGCCGTCCTGCACCATCGCAGCTTCTCCTGCGACTCCATGACGACGCGCCCTTGCGCGAATATCTCGTCGATGTGGAAGAACTCGGCGAAGGTGCGGCCGAGATGGCCCCACATTTCGCGCGCGAGAAGCTCGCGCTCCTGCGGGCTCTTCTCCGGGAAGGCCAGCGCGAGATGGGCGAGCGCGCGGCGGTGGCGCTTCAGCCGCGGCGCGACCGCGCTCCACAGCGCCCCCATGAGATTGGAGGCGGTCTCCAGCGGCATGGCCGAAAGCAGCCCATGCGACGAGCTGGAAGCCGAGATATTCCGCTTCGATCTTTGCGCGCACCTGTCTGCCCCGCCCGCTCAACCGCCGCCTCATGGTCGGGCCGGGGCGCGGCGTCAAGCGGGGGCGGCTTGTCCGGCCGGCCGATGCGGCCTAGGCGTAGCGGGCGTTTCATTCGGCAGAGGCGGCGATGCGGGCGATGGTGGCCAAGGCGATGCGTGCCGCCCTCGCGCTCGAGGAGCGCCCGACGCCCGAGCCGGGGGCCGGCGAGATTCTCGTTCGCGTCGAGGCCTGCGGGGTCTGCCGCACCGACCTGCATGTGATCGACGGCGAACTCGCCGCGCCGCGCTACCCGATCGTGCCCGGCCACGAGGTCGTCGGCGTCGTCGAGAAGCTCGGGCCGGGCGTCGCGGGCTGGTCGGTCGGCGAGCGGGTCGGCGCGCCCTGGCTCGCGCACACCTGCGGCCATTGCTTCTATTGCGACGAGGGCCGCGAGAACCTCTGCGACCATCCCGAATTTCGCGGCTACACGCAGGACGGCGGCTACGCCACGCATATGCTGGCCGATCCCGCCTATCTTATCCGCCTGCGCCGCCGACGCCGACCCGGTCGCGACCGCCCCGCTGCTCTGCGCCGGGCTCATCGGCTGGCGCTGCCTCAAATTCGCGGGATCGCCGCAGGCGCATCGGGCTCTACGGCTTCGGCGCGGCGGCGCATATCGTGGCGCAGCTCTGCCGCTGGCAGCGGCCGCGATGTCTACGCTTTCACCCGCGCCGGCGACGCGGAGGCGCAGGCGTTCGCCCGCTCGCTGGGCGCGGTCTGGGCGGGCGGCTCGGACGAGGCGCCGCCCGAGCCGCTCGACGCGGCGATCCTCTTCGCGCCGGTGGGGGCGCTGGTTCCCGCCGCGCTCAGAGCGGTGCGCAAGGGCGGGCGGGTCGTCGTGCGGCGGCATCCACATGAGCGACATCCCGTCGTTCCCCTATGCGTGGCTGTGGGGCGAGCGCGAGATCGTCTCGGTCGCCAATCTGACGCGCGCGGACGGGACGGAGTTCTTCGAGATCGCGCAGGAGGCGGGCGTCGAGACGACGACGACGCGCTACCCGCTGGCGGACGCCAACCGGGCGCTCGACGATCTGCGCGAGGGACGGCTCAAGGGCGCGGCGGTGCTGACGATGTGACGGCGGCTCGCGCAACGGCTTGACGCCGGCGACCGGGGTCGCCGCATGCGCCTCGAACAGGTCGAAGAACTTGTCGTCCCGCGGCGGAAGCTTTTGAAACCAGTTCATCACGGGAGGGATTCCTCACGAGTCTTTTTTTGGCCGCGGACGCAGGGCGATGAGCTAGAAGCGCACAAAGCAAGCGAAGCGGACATGAAACCAGCGAGCCAACCTTCGTCCACATCGGAAACGCCGGCGCTCACGCAAGTCGGCGCGCTGCCGATCCGATTCGAGGAGGGCAGGGCCGAGGTGATGCTGCTGACCTCCCGCGAAACGAAGCGCTGGGTGATCCCGAAGGGCTGGCCCATGAAGGGCAAGAAGAACTGGGCGGCGGCCGCCCAGGAGGCCAAGGAGGAGTCGGGGGCGATCGGGCGGACCGAGAAGAAGCCGGTCGGCAGCTATCTTTATTTCAAGCGCCGGGCGGCGCATTTCGACCTCGTCCGGGTCGAGGTTTACGTTCTCCATTACGAGAAGCGGCTGGAAGCCTACCGGGAGAAGGGCCAGAGGGAGGCGCGCTGGTTTCCCTTCGAAGAGGCCGCCGACCTGGTCGAGGAGACGGGGCTCGTCGGGCTCCTGCGCGATCTCGAGGTCGGGTCGCTGGCCATGCCCCCGCGCAAGGCCAAGGAGAAGCGCGTCAAAAGCAAGGCGAGGAAGAAGTGAGGCGGGCCGGCGCCTTCACCTTTTCGCCGCGCGCATCGCCTCGACGATCCGCATCGTCTCGACGCTGACCCGCGTCACCCGCATCAGGAGATCGACGACCTTCCCCTTGTAGTCGGCGAAGCGATAGGTGTTGAACTTCTCGCGGATCGTCGGGTCCTTCGGCGTCTTTTCCTTGTGCTGGTCGAGAATCCATTCGAGCGCCGAGCGGTTGCCGAGCCGGTAGGTCCAGGCTTGCGCCGGAACGCCGGTCAGCTGCGTTTCGCTGTCGAGCGTGACGACGCCGGCTTGTGCGTCGGCCTTGAGGATCGGCTTCGGTTGCAAGCCGGCGGCGCGGGCCTTGGCGTCGGGGACGTCGAGGCGGTTCAACGGCTAGGGCGCGACGGTCGCGTAGCCGATATGCAGCGCCATCAGCTTTTCGCCCCATTCCGCCCAGGCCGGGAAGTCGGGATAGAAGGGAATGCGCGGGAATTCGCGCTTGAGGTTCTGCGCGTATTTTTCGCGATAGATGGGGTCGTGCAGGACAGCGTAGACGTAATGGAAGATGGCGTCCTTGGTGATGGGCGTTTGCGGTCCGTAATGGGTTTGGAATTGGGCGAGCGCCCAGTCGGTGATGTTGTCGAGGCGGGCGCCATCCTCTGTGAGCGCTTCGCATAATGGCCGGCGCCGAGGGTTTGGCGGCGCGGCGAAGGCTTCATCGGGCCGCGACAGGCGCGCACGATTAGGAAGCGCGCCGATTTTGGCGCTTTCAACCGCTCATTTTCCCGCCTCCGCCGTCGTCCAGGCAAACTCCTCCCCTCGCGCCGGTTCACGCGGCCGCGATGAGAACCCTCGCCCGCTTCATGTTCATCGCCATGGCGACAAACTGAAGTTGGCAGTTGTTGCGCTTGACCCCGAGATAGCGAACCTTCGCCATCCCGTACCAGTTCTTCATCGTCGCGTTGGCGCGCTCCACGCCCACCCGAATGCGCGAAGCCGTCTTGTTGAGCCAGACCTGCCAATTCTTCAGCGGCTTGTTGCGCCGGGCCTTGTGGGCGATCCGATCCTTGATCCCGCGGGTCTTCAACTCCTCGCGCAACGCCTTTGAATCGTAGGCCTTGTCGGCGTAATAAGCTTCCTCATCGCCCTGGATCATGGCTTGGCCGCGCTGGGAATCGTGCAGATCGGCGCTCGTCATCTCGGCTTGGCGCACAAAGCCGCTCTCCTCATCGACCGCCAGATGCGCCTTGTAGCCAAAATAGGTCTGGCCGTTCTTCTTGGTGAAGCTCGCCTCCGGATCGCGCTCGTTGACTTGGCCTTCCTCGAACTTCGGCGGCTTCACCGCCGCCGCGATGATTGTCGCGTCCACCAGCGTGCCGCGCTTGACGATAAGGCCGCGCGCATCGAGTTGCCGGTTGACCTCGGCCAGAAGCTTCTCGCAAAGCCCGAGCTTGGCGATGCGCTGGCGAAACCGCCAGATCGAGGAATGGTCGGGCGTCTCCTCGTCGAGCGGAACGCCGCAGAAGCGCCGAAACGAAAGGCGATCCCGCACCGCTTCCTCGGCCTGCGGGTCGGAAAGCCCGTACCATTGCTGCAACAGTACGATCTTGAACATCGTCAGCGGCGGGTAGGCCGGAGCGCCATCCGAAGAAGAATGCAGTGGACGCATCACCACCTCGAACGCCGCCCACTCGAAGGTCTTGGCGATTTCTTCCAAGAACCCACCACCCCGTGAATAGGCCTTCACAAACGCATCGGCTAGCGAAGGTTGGCTAAAGTTACGGCGCGACATCGGCGACTCATGTCCTCGGAATGCCACAGAGAATCACGGGTCGCGCGGTTTTGCAAAGGGCTCACGGACGGTATAAAGCCGTAGTCGCCGGGGTGGAGCTTGTGCAGCGCGCTGCCGACATAAGACACGCGCGCCGCCAGCGCGGCCAGATCGGCGGCCGAGTAGGTCCCCGCCGGCTCGATGCGGCGGTCCGGGCGATTGCCTTCGCGCTTCCTCATGTCGCCGCGTCTGATCGCCACGCTCCACCAGGTCGGCGAAATCGAACACGACGGCCGTCTCCGCAAAACCCAGCTCGCGCTTGAAGAACCGCCGCACGTAGACCGGCTCGTGGGCGAAGCCGCCGTCCACCTGACGAGCGCCAGAAAGAATGCCTCCGGCGCGTTGAGCGACGGCCGAGGATTTCGTTCTTGGTGATGATCACGTCGCGCCCGTCGGCGTGCCGGCCCTTCACCTCGATGAAGCGCAGGTGCCCGGCGCGCGGATCGCGGCTTTCGATGTCGTAGCCCCTCTTCTCCGCCGACACGTCGCGCGGGCTCGTTGCCGAGCGCGCGTCTCCGCCGCCATCACCGCCTCCATCGCGAGGCTGCTCGATCTCGCGCGCGCGCGACCGGGTCCTCGGAGAAGCCAGTCCGGCTTCGGCCGGGCGTCGGCGTGCATCGTCGCGAGCTGCAGGAGCCCGTTCGGGATCACCAGCGCCGCGCCCTTCAGGACCGGCGGCAGCGCCGAAATCTGCCGCTCGCGGTCCAGTTCCGCCTGCCGCTTTGCAGCCGCTCGACGAGGCGCTGCGGCGGTCGCCTCGGCGTTCTGGGCGTTGATGCGCTGCTCCTTGCCGGCGCGCTCCTCCTCGCGCAGCCGCGCGGCGCGCGCGTCCCAATAGTTGATCTCGCGGTGTCAGCCGCGCCCGCACCTCGCGCTCGACCTTGTCGATCTCGACGAGCCGGCGCGTCCTCACCTCGCTCGAGTGCTGCGGCACCAAGATTGGCGATCGCATAGCCGAGCGCGCGGCTGCTCGACTTGCCCGGCGAGCCAGGGCGCGGCGATAGCGTCGGCGACCAGCGCGCGTCTCCTCGGCGGTGATCGGCCGGCAGTCGAGATAGGGCGCCGGCCCGCCGTCGACGGCCGTGCCGTCCTCCTTCAGGTGGATGAACTGCAGCCGCTGCGAGATCGCCCGCGGCTCGCCGACTGCGCCGGTCGCGCCCGTCGCGGATCGCATGTTCGAGATAGACGAGCAGGCGCGGCTCCGCGCCCTCGTCCGCCTCGTCGACCAGCACGCCGCCTTGCACGAGCAGCGGCTGAAACCGTTCCAGGACGACGTCGACCACCGCGTCGAGCAGCGGATGGCCGGGCGCGAGCAGCTCGGCCTGCGGCTGGCCGGCGACCAGCGTCTTCTCGAAGGTGACGCGGGCATAGCGATCGAGCACCGGATCGCCGCGGCCGATCAGCCGGTCGCGCTCCTTCAGGATCGCCGGAACGCGAGTGATCTCGAAGCGGCCCTTCTCGCGCTCGGCGATGCGCCCGCCCAGCAGCGTGAAGGCCTCGCGGAAGAACGCGCCGATGAAATGCGGCTGAAGGCGGCGCGCCTGCGCCCGCTCCATCTGCTCGCGGATTTCGGCGACCGAGTGCGGGTCCATGCCCTCCGAGGTGAGCTTGCGCTCGGCGACGAGCTTCTCGATCGCGTCGACGTCGACCGCGCCGTCGACCTTGCGGAACAGCTCGGCCTTCGTCTCCGGCCGATCGCCGTAGCGGATCGCGTCGACCAGCAGGTCGCGCAGCGCCTGGCCCTCGAACAGTTCGCCGAGCACGTCGTAGACCTTGCCGCCGAGCGCCGCGCGCGCCTCTTCCAGCTTCTCCAGCAGGCGGCGGTAGACCTCGCCCTCGCGCGTGTTGGCGGCGCACAGGTTCCAGAGGTGGCAGACCTCGGTCTGGCCGATGCGGTGGATGCGGCCGAACCGCTGCTCCAGCCGGTTCGGGTTCCACGGCAGGTCGTAGTTGACCATCAGGTGCGCGCCGCGCTGAAGGTTCACGCCTTCGCCGGCGGCGTCGTTCGCGATCATCACGCGCACGACCGGATCGCTGTTGAAGGCGGCGATGGCGGCGCGGCGCGCCTCGCGCGCGATGCCGCCATGGATGACGACCACGGCCGCCGGATCGCCGACGCGCGCGGCGAATCTTCTGCTGCAGATATTCCAGCGTGTCCTTCGGCTCGGTGAAGATGATGATCTTGCGCCGCAGCCCGGTGGCCGGATCGAGCATGATCGGTTCGTCGAGGATCGACTCCAGCTCGCGCCACTTCGCGTCCTGGCCGGACAGCTTCAGGCGCAGCGCGCGGTCCTCGAGGTCCTTCAGGATGGCGATTTCGGCTTCCAGTTCGGCGAGCGTCTGCGCGGCCGTCGCCTGATCGAGGATCTGCTCTTCGGCCGCCTCGCTTCCTCGCCGGGGGCTTCGTCGATGTCGTCGGGATCGTAGGTCGGCAGATCGGCGCGCGCGGCAAGCGGCGCCGGCCCGCCATGCCGCATCAGCCTCTCTTCGCGAAGCCGCTCTTCCAGCCGCTTCCGGCGGCGCTCGAGCGACCGATGGATCGCGGCCGGGGACGACGCCAGGCGCCGCTGAAGGATTTGCAGGGCGAAGCCGACGTTGTTGCGCCGCTTGTCGTCGCCGGTCCGATCGGCGCGGTTCATCTCCTCGCGGACATAGGTCGTGACCGCCTGATAGAGGTCCGCCTCCGTCGGGCGAGAGCGCGTAGCTCGCGGTGTAGGCGCGGCGTTCGGGGAACAGCGGCGTGCCGTCGAACCGGTACAGCTCCTCCTTGGTCAGCCGCCGCATCATGTCCGACACGTCGGCCTTGTGGACGCCCTCGCGGAACCGGCCCTCGAACCGGTCGGCGTCGAGCAGACCCATGAAGAGCTGGAAGTCGGCCTCCTTGCCGTTGTGCGGCGTCGCCGACATCAGCAGGAGGTTGCGGGTTCGCGTGCCCAGCAGCTTGCCGAGCTTGTGGCGCTGCGTCTCCTTGACCTCGCCGCCGAAATAGGACGCGGCCATGCGGTGGGCTTCGTCGCAGATGACGAGGTCCCAATCGGGCGCGGCCTCGAGCTTGGCCTTCAGCTCGTCCGACCGCGCCGCCATGTCGAGCCGCACGATCAGGCGGTTCGTTCTCGACGAACGGATTGCCGGTGAGCGACGCCTCGATCTGGTCGCGGGTCAGGATGTCGAAGCCGAGGCCGAACTTCTCGGCCATTTCGTCCTGCCACTGCTCGACCAGGCTGCCCGGCGCGACGATCAGGCAGCGCTCCAGGTCGCCGCGGATCAGCAGCTCCTTGATGAGCAGCCCGGCCATGATGGTCTTGCCGGCGCCGGGATCGTCGGCGAGCAGGAAGCGCAGCGGCTGACGCGGCAGCATCTCGCCATAGACCGCGGTGATCTGGTGCGGCAGCGCCTCGATCTGCGAGGCGCTGACGGCGAGATAGGGGTCGAACAGATAGGCCAGGCGGATGCGGTACGCCTCGGACGCCAGCCGCAGCAGGCCGCCGTCGGCGTCGAAAGCATAGGTCCGGCCGGCCTCGATGAACTCGAAGCCGGTCTCCTCGCCGCGGATGACGAGGCGTTCGCCGACGCGGCCGTCGACCCGAAAGACGAGGTTCAGCGCGTCCGGGCCGAATTGCGCGACCTGAACGACCTCGGCGATCCCGGCGGCTCGAGCCCGCGAAGACGAGCGCCGGGTTGAATGTCCTCGAATAGCATGGCGGCTCCCTCCGCGATCAAGATCGCGGGCAGCGGCTATTACCGCCCCAGGGATTATTCGCCAACAGCCGGCGGAGGAGGTGGCCGAGCGGAAGTGAAATCGTCAGCGCAAGACGCAACACTTAAGCCTCTTTGGCGTCGGTCTTCGCGAGGGGAGCCAAGGCCGCGCGGCCCGATCGCTTCCGCTAGAGCCGGCGCAACGGGGCGCGATGCGAGCGCGACCGTATGCGAGGCGCACGCCAAGAACGATTAGGTGAAGGTAACTTCACGTGGCTTGGTTAAGGTCCGGTTAACGCAATACTGTAGCGATCACGCGGATGCGATTAGATCACCGCCTGAGCGGCTCGGCTTGCCTAGATGAAATGATCCAGGCGACCCCGCTCATTGGCATCAAGCGGGCCGATTATTGAGCGACTACAAAATCTCCTCGTAGCTCGCTGGCGGCGATCTGGAAAATCCAGCGGGGGTTCATGCCGGCGGCAGCGGCCGTTCTAGCCCGAGCTTGGCTTCGATCCGCTTCAGCCGCGCGTCCTGTTCTGGCGACCATGTGAACAACCATTGAAACACGGATTGTTCGACGGCGGCGAGCCGTCTTTCAAGTTGGCAATCGACGGTTCCGGGGACGGTGGGTTGGCGTCCGCTAACAAGCTGCGCTCTAGCCGGTCGATTATCTCCGCATTGAATGACCGATCATTGAGTTCGGCGACCGTCTGCAACTGCACCTTGAGGCGTGGGGGCAGACGCAGCGACGTTTACGGTACCGTTCCCGGTCAGTCATGCCTTCAGATCGAGTTTTAACCATGCGAATAGCGCCCGCCCGAAAGTGGTTGCAGTTGGCAATGCCAAATGACATCATTCTTGTGTCGCGACGAAGCCAGCACCTAACCCGGAAACCACAATGACGAAAGCCATGACCCTGCGACCGCCCGACGGCCTGCACGCCAAGCTCGCCAAGATGGCGGCCCGACATCGCCGGTCCCTGCACGCCAAAATCCTGGTCGCGCTCGACCAGTACATTGAAATCCAAGAGGGCGGCCTGTCCCTCAAGCGTTGCCTGACCAATCAGGGCGATTTCTTCGCCATCTGCCAGGGTCGAACACCATCGCCGAAACTGAGGTGACCGAAATCGAAGACTTTCGCGGCCCGCCGCTCGCGACTGACCATAACACCGACGCGGCGTAGGGGCTGACCTATGGGCATGACCTTCTTGCGGAAGGTCGGGGGAGGCCCCCCACCGCCTCCCGAGTACCGAACCGCCGCTCAACTAACGGCGGCGGGGGTCTTCCCCCTCCGCCAAGCCTCGCTCTTGCGGCACGCTCGCGAGCACGGGATCGGCGCGCAAGAGCGGGGCGGCATATCCTCTTCACTGAAGCGATGTGACCGCGTTATTCGAGGCGTTCCCATGCTCAAGCTCATCAAGCGCCCCAAAAAGCTCCAACTGGATCATGCGCGGCACCGTCCGGGGCCTCAGCATTGAAGAAACTACTGGCATTCTGACAGAAAAGCCGCCGAAGAAATCCTGCCAAGCACGAAGCCGAAATTGCTGACGCGAAAGCGTCTGGGGGAAGGCCACGACCGTCACCTTCGCCCATGCCGCGCTCGATTACCTCGAACATGGCGCGCGGCGATAGCGCTTCCTCGAGCCGCTGACCGAACACTTCAAGACGACGCTCTCCGCAAGATCGACCAGCACGCAATCGACCTCGCCGCCGTGAAGCTCTTGCCGAAGCCGGCCCGCGACCCGCAATCGGCAGGTCTTTACGCCCATGCTCGGCGATGCTTCGCCACGCGGCGCGCAAGGGATGGTGCGACTCGCCCATGCTTGCCCGGCCCGAAGCAGCCGAAGGGCGTCATCCGTTGGATCAAGCCCGACGAAGCCGAGCGCCTTATTGAGGCGTGCGCCGGCACTTGCGGCCCCTTGTCATCTTCCTGCTCGGCACCGGCGCGCGGGCCGGCGAGGCCCTATGGCTCGATTGGGCGACGTTGACCTCGATAAGGCCAAGTCACCTTCCACAAGACGAAGAACGGCGAGCCGCGAAGCGTCCCGCTTCACCGCGCGTCGTCGATGCTCTGTCGGCGCTGCGAGCATCGCGAGGGCGCGGTCTTCCGCACGGATGAGGGCGAGCCCTACTCGCGCCCGCGGGCGACGCAGACACTTCGGCAGGGTCACGGATTCAAGACGGCCTTCGCCAGCCGCTTGCCGGCGCGCAGGGATCGACGACTTCCGCGTTCATGATTGCCGGCACACGTGGGCGACGTGGCTCTATCAGGCCAACCGCGACCTCGCGGCGCTGCAAGCCCTCGGCGGTTGGAAGACCGTTTCGATGGTCTCTCCGCTACGCCCATACGAACGTCTCCGCAGCACGCCAGAGCATCGAAAACCTGCCTTGGGGAAAATCCGGGGACAAGAGCGCAGCGAATGGATGAAAACTAATGCAAAATCAACGCTGTAGTAATTCGCAAGATCGCCTTGACATGGAAGGGGTCAGAGGTTCAATCCCTCTAGCGCCCACCATCGGCGTCGATCTTCTCGTAAAACGAGAGCGCTGCGGACTTGTGGGGGAACGCCGCGAGGTGGGCACATGAACGCGCGTCGAGGATGGTGGATATTGGCCCTGGGCGCCGCATTGGCGGCTGGCCCCGGGCAGGCGGCTTCCGAGAAGCCGAAGCCGAGTCCAAGCGCCGAAGCGGCGCCAAAGAAGGACGCCGAGGCTGTCTCCAGCGACCCGCAGATGACCACCGCGACCTACGGCGACTGGATCGAGCGCTGCCAGCGCGTCAACGCCAGCGGCGAGACGCACCGGCTGTGCGAAGTGGCGCTGACGGTCACCGCCGCCGGGCAAAACGCGCCGCTGGCCGAACTCGCCATCGGGCGGCTGAAGAAAAACGCGCCGCTGCGCCTGACGCTCGTGCTGCCGGTCAATGTCGGCTTTCCCAGCGCCCCCAGGATCACGGTCGAGGGCGGCGCGTCTGTGGAGCTTGGATGGCGAAGATGCGTCCCCGCCGGCTGTTTCGCCGACGCCGCCTTCGACGCGGACGCCCAGCGCGATTGGCGCGCGGCCAAGACGGCCAAGGTGGAGTCGAAATCGGCGGCCGGATCGCAGTTCAGTTTCGAGATTTCGTTGCGCGGCCTGCCGCAGGCGCTCGAGGCGATGGTCAAGGAGCCGTGAGCGGCCTCAGCCGCGCCGCTCGCCTCTTGCGAAGATCGCGAATACCGCCGCCAGCGCCCCCGCCAGCCCGAACCAGGTGAAGGCGTAGGACAGGTGATTGTTGACGAAGACGAGCCTCGTCTCCCCGCCTTGCGGCAGCGGATCGGGCCCGGCCTCGGCGTCGATGGCGAAGGGCGCATGGGCGCCTAAGCGCATCGCGCGGGCGAGCGCCTCGACGTCGCGCGCATAGAATACGTGATGGGCGGGATCGTCGGCGGGCGTGAACAGGTTGCGCCGCTCGCTCGACCGCATCAGGCCGACGACCTCGACCTCGCCGCGCGGCCCCTTGTCCGCTTCCGCCTTGAGGGCGTCCGGCACGAAGCCGCGGTTGACGATGATCTCCTGCCCGCCCGCCAGCCGCAGCGGCGTCATCACGAAATAGCCGACGCCGCCGTAGCGCCCGCGCGGGCTGTCCAGCGCGGAGAAGATGAACTCCTGGCGGGAGAAATCGTAGACGCCCTTCGCCTCCACGCGGCGATATTCATAGTCGGCGGGCTTGAGCGAGGGCCATTCGGCGGGCGGCGGCGCCGGCGTCGGGGCGGCGTGGGCGCGCGCATCGGCGGCGGCGATGAGCGCCTCCTTCCACGCCAGGCGTTTCAACTGCCAGACGCCGAGCCCGACCAGCAGGGCGACGCCGGCCAGCGTCGCCAGCCCCGCCGCCGCCAGCCGGCGCCGGTTCACTTGGAGTCCAATCGCCCGGGCGCGGCCTTGTTCTTGTATTGCGAGGCGATCAGCAGGCCCTTGAGCGGCCGCAGCAGCCCCAGGCAGACCAGCAGGGTCAGCGGCAGGAAGAAGACGAAATAGATCCAGATCGGCGGCTCGTATTCGACGTCGACCGCCAGCGCCGTTCCGAGCACGATGAAGCCGGCGATCAGGGTGACGAACACCGCCGGCCCGTCGCCGGAATCGGCGAAACTGAAGTCGAGGCCGCAAGCCTCGCAGCGCGGCGCGAGGTTGAGGAACCCCTTGAACATATGACCCTCGCCGCAGCGCGGGCAGCGCCCGGCGAGGCCCGTCCTGATGGCGGAGATTGGGGGATAATGCCGCCCTTCGTCCGCCATCGCGTATCCATCGTCCCAGTTGGAGATCATCGGCCGGGCCGGCTCCTCAGCCCGCCGCGCCCTCGATATGGGCGCCCCAGGAGCCCCACACATAGATGCAGGAGAACAGGAACAGCCAGACCACGTCGACGAAGTGCCAGTACCAGGCGGCGAATTCGAAGCCGAGATGCTGCTTGGGCGTGAACTGGCCGGCATAGACCCGCACCAGGCAGACGATCAGGAAGATCGTGCCGATGATGACGTGGAAGCCGTGGAACCCGGTCGCCATGAAGAAGGTCGCGCCATAGATCGAGTTCGAGAACGCGAAGGGCGCGTGCGCATATTCCCAGGCCTGCACGCAGGTGAAGGTTATGCCGAGAACGATCGTCAGGATCAGGCCGATCTTGAGCTCGGACCGGTTGTCGTTGAGCAGCGCGTGATGCGCCCAGGTCACCGTCGTGCCCGAGGTCAGCAGGATCAGCGTGTTGAGCAGCGGCAGGTTGAAGGGATTCAGGACCTCCGTGCCCTTCGGCGGCCAGACGCCGCCGGTGAAGGCGACGCGCGCGGCCTGAATCGACTCGTCGGTGAACAGCGAGGCGTCGAAGAACGCCCAGAACCAGGCGACGAAGAACATCACCTCGGAGGCGATGAACAGGATCATGCCGTAGCGATGGCTGATCTGCACGATGCGGGTGTGGTCGCCGCTCTCGGCCTCGCGGATGACGTCGTACCACCAGGCCGCCATCACGTAGAGAATGCCCGCCACGCCGATGCCCAGCAGCGCCGGCCCCGCCTTCAGCCCGGCGAAGGACAGCGACTTCATGCTCATGATGAGGCCGACCGCGAACAGGAAGGCGAAAATCGACCCTACGAGCGGCCACGGGCTCGGGTTGACCAGATGGTAATCGTGATGCGGCCTCGCATGCGCGTCAGCCATGTATCGCCCCTCTCCACCACTTGGGTCGCAGGGTCTGCGACCGGGTTGTCGTCTCAGAACGCGCCGTCAGACGCGCTCGCCTCAATTCAAGCGCGCCGCGGGGCGCGCCTCAAAGCTTCGGGGCCGCCCCGTCCGCGCGCGGCGTCCCCAGCGCGACCGGCTTCTCGGACGCCGGCGGCGCATAGAGCGTGTAGGACAGCGTGATCTCGTGAATCACGTCCATGTCGCGATCTCCCTCCAGGCGCGGATCGAGGAAGAAGACGACCGGCAGTTCCGCCGTTTCGTGGGCCGCGAGCCGCTGCTCGGTGAAACAGAAGCAGGAGATCTTGTCGAACCACTGGCCGGAAATCTCCGGCGTCACGTTATAGACCGCGTGGGCGAAGGTCTCGCGGTCGGCCTTGTTGTGGAAGCGGAAGAACACGGTGGTCGTCTTGCCGGTGCGCACGTCGACCGCGTCGCTCTCCGGCTCGAAGGTCCAGTCGAGGCCCGGCGCGACATTGGCGTTGAAATGCACTCTGATGACGCGCTGGCCGCTGTGAGAGGCCCCGCGCTCGGCCACCTGCGTCGTGCCGGCGAATCCGGTCGCGCGGCAGAAGGCGAAATAGAACGGCACGGCGGCGAAGGACAGTCCCAGCGTCCCCGCCGCGAGCCCCGCGGCGACCGCGGCGACGGTCAGATTGCGCCGGTTCTTGAAGAGCTGCTTCATGGGCTTCCCTTCAGCAGACCCGGAGCCATCTTGACGATGGTGATCGCGTAGAACAGCGCCGCCAGGAAGGCGACCGCCAGGCCGATGGCGATGTTGCGCAGCCGCCGGTTGCGCATCTGCGCGGGCGTCAGCGGCCCGCCGGCGGGATCGGAGGTCACGGCGGTCACAGCCCCCACCGCGACAGCAGGCCAAAGCCGTGCTCGACGACCAGCAGACCAAACAGAGCGAAGAGATAGAGATCGAGTAGCCGAACATGGCCATGGCGCGCTTGTTGGCGTCGAGCCCGTCGCGAACGAGATAGACCCGCGCCGCATGCAGGCAAAGGCCCGCGCCGAGAACGGCCGCCGCCGCGCCGTAGAGCCAGCCGCCCGCTCCGGTGAACCAGGGCGCGAGGCCGAGCGGCGCAAGCAGCAGGGAATAGACGAGGATCTCCAGCCGCGTGCGGTCAGGCCCCTTGGCGTTCGGCATCATCGGCACGCCGACGCGCTCGTAGTCGCGCGCCTTCACCAAAGCCAGCGCCCAGAAATGCGGCGGCGTCCACATGAAGATGATGGCGAACAGCCAGACGCTGTCCAGAGACACGCCGCCGCTCGCCGCCGCGCAGCCGACGATGGGGGGAAGCGCGCCCGCCGCGCCGCCGATCACGATGTTCTGCGGCGTCAGGCGCTTCAGCCACATCGTGTAGATGACGACATAATAGAAGATGGTGAAGGCGAGCAGCGCCGCCGCCAGCAGATTGGCCACCAGCGCCAGCGTCAGCACCGAAAGGAAGGACAGGGTGAGGCCGAAGCCCAGCGCCTCGCGCGGCGCGATGAGGCCGCTCGGCACCGCCCGCAGGCGCGTGCGCGCCATGTGGGCGTCGATGTCGGCGTCCCACCACATGTTGAGCGCGCCCGAGGCGCCGGCGCCGATGGCGATCGCCGGCAGCGCGGCGAAGCCGACCACCGGATGCACGCCGTGCGGCGCGATCAGCATGCCGGCCAGAGCCGTCAGCACGACCAGCGACATCACGCGCGGCTTCAGCAGCGAGAAGAACTCGCGCGGTCCCGCGAGATAGGCCAATTCCGCCGCCGCAGGCGAGAACGCGGAATTGTCGGTGGCCAAACTCATTCGATTACCTGGCTCATTGCGCTACGGGCGGCGGGCTCGGGAGCCCGCCGCGCGGGGCTGCCTAATGCTCCGCCCCGGTGATCTGCGGCAGCGTCTCGTACTGGTGGAACGGCGGCGGCGAGGGCAACGTCCATTCCAGCGTCATCGCCTCCTCGCGGACGCCCCAGGGATTGGCCCCGGCCACGCGCTTCGCCTTGAACGCCTCGTAGACCACATAGATGAACACGATCGTCGCCACCAGCGCGACCAGCGCGCCGATCGAGGACACGAAGTTCCACAGCCAATAGGCGTCGGGATAGTCGATGTAGCGGCGCGGCATGCCGGCGAGGCCGAGGAAGTGCTGCGGGAAGAACACCAGGTTGATGCCGATGAACAACAACCAGAAGTGCCAGATCGCCAACTTCTCGTCATACATGTAGCCGGTCATCTTCGGGAACCAGTAGTAGAACGCCGCGAAGATCGTGAACACCGCGCCGAGCGACATCGTGTAGTGGAAGTGCGCGACGACGTAATAGGTCTCGTGCAGGGCGCGGTCGGCGCCGGCGTTGGCGAGCACGACGCCGGTGACGCCGCCGACCGTGAACACGAAGATGAAGCCGATCGCCCAGATCATCGGCGCGCGCAGCGGATGGAGCCGCCCCACATGGTGGCGATCCACGAGAAGATCTTCACGCCCGTCGGCACCGCGATGACCATGGTCGCGAACACGAAGTAGCGCTGCGTGTCGAGCGACAGGCCGACCGTGTACATGTGGTGCGCCCACACGACGAAGCCGACCGCGCCGATCGCCACCATCGCGTAGACCATGCCGAGATAGCCGAACACCGGCTTGCGCGAGAAGGTCGAGATGATCTGGCTGATGATGCCGAAGCCCGGCAGGATCAGGATGTAGACCTCGGGATGGCCGAAGAACCAGAACAGGTGCTGGAACAGTATTGGATCGCCGCCGCCGGCCGGATCGAAGAAGGTCGTGTGGAAATTGCGGTCGGTCAGCAGCATGGTCAGCGCGCCGGCGAGCACCGGCAGCGCCAGCACGAGCAGGAACGCCGTCACCAGGATCGACCACGCGAACAGCGGCATGCGGTGCATCGTCATGCCCGGCGCGCGCATGTTGAAGATCGTGGTGATGAAGTTGATCGCGCCGAGGATCGACGAGGCGCCGGCGAGATGCATCGACAGGATGACGAAGTCCATCGCCGGGCCGGGCGTGCCGGCCGTCGATGAGAACGGCGGATACATCACCCAGCCGCCGCCGAACCCATGCATGCCCGGCGAGCCCTCGACGAACATCGAGATGAGCAGCAGCATAAACGAGGCCGGCAGCAGCCAGAACGAGATGTTGTTCATGCGCGGGAACGCCATGTCCGGCGCGCCGATCATCAGCGGCACGAACCAGTTGCCGAAGCCGCCGATCATCGCCGGCATGACCAGGAAGAAGATCATGATGACGCCGTGAGCGGTGATGAACACGTTGTACATGTTCTTGGCGGCGTCGATCGAACCGTCGCCGGCCAGGATCGCTCGAGATGATCGGGAAGACCTGGATATGCGGGAACATCAGCTCCAGGCGGATCGCGCCGGACAAGGCCGAGCCGATGACGCCGGCGACGAAGGCGAAGATCAGATAGAGCGTGCCGATGTCTTTGTGGTTGGTCGAGAACAGGAAGCGGCGCCAGCCGGTGGGATGGCTGTGATCGTCGCCGTGGGCCTCAGTCGCTGCGTGGGTCGCCATAGGTGCCGTTCCGTAGCGGAGTTGATTCAGGTCAATCGAGAGGTGCGGCTTAATGCCGCGGCGCGACGTCGGCCGTCGCATATTGGGTTCCGCCGCCGGCGGACGCGAACTTCTTCTTCGCGTCGTCGAGCCACTTCTTGTATGCGTCCTCGCTGACGACGCGGAACGCGATCGGCATGAAGGCGTGATCCTTGCCGCAGATTTTCGAGCACTGGCCGTAATAGACGCCCTCGCGGTCCGCCTTGAACCAGGTCTCGTTGTTGCGCCCGGGCACCGCGTCGACGCGGATGCCGAAGGACTGGACGACGAAGGAATGGATGACGTCGGTCGCGGTCACTTCGACCTTGATGATCTTGTTGACGGGAACCACCGCCTCGTTGTCGACCGCCAGCAGGCGGATGTCGCCGGGCTTCAGATCCTTCTCCTCCTTCATGTAGGAGTCGAAATTGAAGCCGCCGTCCTTCTTGGGATAGCCGTAGTTCCAATGCCACTGCGAGGCCGTGACCTTCAGCGTCATGTCGGAGGGCGGAACCACGAGCTCCATCGTCAGCAGCCGGAACGACGGAATGGCGATGAATACGAGAATGATGACGGGAACGACCGTCCAGATCACTTCGATCAGCGTGTTGTGCGTGGTCTTCGACGGCGTTGGGATTGGCCTTCTCGTTGAAGCGCCAGATCACGTAGAGCAGCAGCGCCAGCACGAACAGCGTGATGAGCGGTGATGATCGGCATCAGTATGTCGTCGTGGAACCAGACGATATAACGGGCGACATCGGTGACCGGAGTCTGCAGTCCGATCTGGTCGGGAACCGCATGGCCCGGCACGGACGCCCCCGCCCCCGTCACGCCGAGCGCGGCGGTCAACGCCGCCAGCCCCAACCGATCAAGTCCCCAAACCTTCATGGTCGCCTCGTCGCTCCCGCCCCGCCCTCGGACAATCCCGCGTCCTCGGACTCCGCGCACGCCGCCTCGGCCGCCGTCGCCGCCGAACGTCATCGTCGGCCCCTGCAAACCACAAACGCCCCCCCGTTGCAATCCTCACCGCGAGGCGCAGGACGCAGGCGCGCGGGGCCGCCGCCTTGACAGGGCGCTTGCTTTTTGCAACGCGGAGCCGTCTCGGCGCAGGAATCACACGGTACATGGCAATGACGAGGCGCCGAGGCGCTTTGGCCGGACGAATCGTCGCCGGCGCGATCGCAGCTTTCGCCGCCTGCTGGCTGGGCGCGGGCGCGGCCTGGGCGCAGGGCGCGGTCAAGACCAAGCACGGAAAATGGGAGACGCGCTGCGAGACCCCGCCCGGCGCCTCGACGCAGCAATGCGCCCTCGTGCAGAGCGTCGTCGACGACGAGCGGCCGAACATCACCCTGGTCGTCATTGCGCTGAAGACAGCCGACCGCAAGAGCCGGTTGTTGCGCGTCATCACGCCGCTGGGCGTGCTGCTGCCGACGGGCCTGAGCCTGCGCGTCGACAAGGACGATCTCGGGCGCATGAATTTCGTGCGCTGCCTGCCCAACGGCTGCGTGGCCGAGGTTTTTCTCGACGACAAGCTACTCGGTAAGCTAGAGAGCGGCTCCCAGGCGACCTTCGTTCTCTTTGAAACGCCCGAAGAGGGGATCGGCGTGCCGACGTCGCTGGAGGGGTTCAAGGAAGGGTTCGAGGCGCTGCCTTGAAAAGGTTCGGAGGCGGGATGAGCGCGCGAAGGGCATGGCGATTCGCGGGCGTGGCGGCCGTGGCCGCGTCGTTGGCCGGCTGTCTGTCATCAAGCGAGGGCATGTTCTCGCCGAGCTTCATGACCCCGCGCGAGGGGCCTGCCTCCACCGCCAAGCCCGACGCGCCGGCGAAAGATTCCGATAAGCTCATCAAGCTGCCGGCGCGGGCCGAAGACGTCGACTGCCCCGTGGTCGACGTTTCCCAAGGCGGCGCCACGTCCCGCGTCGGCGGTCCCTCCAACCAGGACGTGCGCTATCAGTTCGACATTTCCGACGTCGCGCGCGAGTGCGATCCGCAGGGCCAGCAATTCGCTCTGAAGGTCGGCGTCGCCGGCCGTCTGCTGATCGGGCCGGCCGGCTCGCCCGGCTCCTATTCGACGACGCTGCACGTGCAGGTGAAGCGCGACATCGACGACAAGGTCATGTTCGAGAAATCCTATCCGATCGCCGCGAACACGAGCGGCGCCGACCAGGCGCCCTATCGCATCGTGACCGAGCCGATCATGCTGCCCCTGACCCGGGCGCGGCTCGACATGGACTATTCGATCTCGGTCGGCCTAGGGGCCGGCGGAGCCCCAGCCGCGCGCCACACTCGGGCGCGCCACCGGGGCTGAAGCCCCTACGGAAGCGCGGCGCGCAGGACGCGGGGCGAGGCGGCGGCGCCGTCGAGCCGCTCGAACTTTACGTCGAGAGCCGAGTAGTCGACCCAATAATAGGCGCCCTGCCGGTGGACCGCGCCGGGCCGCAGCTTCAAGAGGTCCTGCGCCATCACGCCGCGATAGGTCGCATCGCTCCAGAGATAGCGGAACGTGTAGACCGGCAGCCCGCTCGGCGACGCGCCGACCCGGCGAATGTCGCGCTTGAGGCGGCGATCCGACCAGGCGTGACGGTGGCCGCCGAAGCCGAAGCCGAAGCGCGGCACGAAGATCGGCAGCCCTCCGAGGGCGGCGGCCGGCGCCGGGCCCCCGTATTCCACAGCCTGCGGCGCGGGCGCGGGCTCCGCCATCGCTTCCGCCGGGCCGTTGGGAGCAATCGCGCGCCGGCCCGCATGCCGGACCGGACGCTCCCTTTCGGGGGCGGCGCGGCGCGCGACCGCGCTGATCGAACGCTCGCGCCGCGATGCGCGGGCGGGATCGGGCTTCGGCGCCGGAGCGACGGCGGCCGTGGCGCGCGGCGCCGACTTCGGCGCTTCGGCGATCAGGCGCGCGATCTGATCTTTCGCGAAGAACCCGGTGGCGGGATAGCCGCTGCGGCTCTGCCAGGCGGAGATGGCGGCGCGCGCCGAAGGCCCGAACACGCCATCGGCCGCGCCGGCGTCGAATTTCAGCGCCTTGAGGGCGGTCTGCGCGGCGATGCGGTCGGCGGCGCCAAGGTTCAGCGCGGCTTCTGCGGCCTCCGGCGAGGGCTCGCGCGCCGTGGCGACCCGGCGGCGCGCCAGCGGTGCGAACACGCCCTGGGGATAGGCGTCGAGATAGGTCTGGTAGTCCTCGGCCGCGCCGCTGCGCTCGGCCGATTGCCACAGAAGGTTCTCCGTCGACTGAGTGGACCCGCCTTCGGCCGACGCCACCTTGACCGGCGGCGGCGCAACGGCGGGGTTGAGCTGAAATTCGCCGACGATCGAGGTGTTGACCCAGGGAAGCTGCCGCGAGGCGGTCTTCTCGTAGACTTCCTCGCGCACCTTGCGCATCACCGTCTCGATGGGCGCCGCCGGGTCGGCGATGTGGCGCAGCAGCGCGGCGGTGAACGGGCTGTGCTCGCCCGCCGCGCCGTCGAACGCCGTGCGCCCCGGCTCAGTCGAAAAGGCGATCAGCGCGCCGCGCGCGAGCTCGCCGTCGATTTTCTCCAGGCCGCGCGTCGCGACGACGGCGCGCGTCGCCGACCGGGTCAGCGCGGCTGCGAACGGATTATCGCGGCAGGCGTCCAGGATGATGATGTTGACGCGCTCGTCGCGGCGCATCTGCCGCAGCACGACGTCGACGCTGAAGCCGTTGAGGTCGAGATCAGCCGGGGATTTGAGTTCGATGTCGACGGGAAGCATGTAGTTGACGCCGTCGAGCGCGACGCCGTGGCCGGCGTAGAAGACCAGCGCGCCCTTCGCGCCGTCCATCGATTCGGCGAACCGGATCAGCAGCGCGCGCATGTCGCGCCCGGTGAGGTCGTAGCCCTCCGTCACTTCGATGCCCAGCCCGCGCAGGGCGGCGCTGACCGCCTTGGCGTCGTCGACGGGATTGGCGAGGGAGGGGGCGCGTTGGTAGGTGGCGTTGCCGATCACCAGCGCAACTCGCTTTTCCGCCGCCGCGGCGGGCGCGGCGAGGGCGCAGGCCGCGAGCCCCAGCAGAAACGCCGCCCGCAGGCCGGCTGCGAAGAGATGTTTCAGCGAAAGCGACATGGCGGCCTCCCGCGTAGAGCGATTCGCGCCCCACGCGCGGCAACCGTCGCGCGGGACGAACCGTCAGCTACTTACGGTCTGCCGCCGCGCCGATTCAGGCCGCGAAAATCGACGCCCCGCGATCCGCGCGCCCGACCTGCCCCCGGAACGCGCCGAACAATTCGCGCCCGATCCCGACATGCGAGCCCGACAGATCCGGCTCGGCCGGCGCGCGCGCGGCGAATTCGGCGGGATCGACCAGCACGTCGAGACGGCCCTCCGCCGCGTCGAGCCGGATCACGTCGCCGTCGCGGATCTTGGCGATGGCGCCGCCGCTCGCCGCCTTCGGGCGTCACGTGCAGCGCCGCCGGCGCCTTGCCCGAAGCGCCCGAGAGGCGCCCGTCGGTGACCAGCGCGACCTTGTAGCCGCGATCCTGCAACACGCAGATCGGCGGCATCAGCTTGTGCAGTTCCGGCATGCCGTTCGCGCGCGGCCCCTGGAAGCGCACGACGAGCACGCCGTCGCGGTCGAGCTCGCCCGCCCGGAACGCCGCGTGCAGCTCCTCCTGCGCGTGGAACACCCGCGCCGGCGCCTCGATCACATGGCGCTCGCTGGCGACCGCCGAGGTCTTGATGACCGCCCGCCCGAGCGGCCCCTCCAGCACGCGCAAGCCCCCCGTCGACTGGAACGGCTCGGCCGCGCCGCGCAGCACCGTCTCGTCATGGCTCGTGGCCGCCGCCGGGCGCCAGGAGACGGCGCCGTCCTCGGCGAGCGTCGGCTCGACGACATAGTCGGCCAGCCCCTCGCCCCAGACCGTGCGCGCGTCGCCATGCAGCAGTCCGGCCCCGAGCAGTTCGCGGATCAGCACCGGCATGCCGCCGGCGGCCTGGAAATGGTTCACGTCGGCCTTGCCGTTGGGATAGACGCGCGCCAGCAGCGGCGTCACCTCGGCGAGATCGGCGAAATCGTCCCAGGTCGAGCTCGATCCCCGCCGCCGCCGCCATGGCGATGAGATGGATCGTCAGATTGGTCGAACCGCCGGTGGCGTGCAGTCCGACCACGCCGTTGATCACGGCCCGCTCGTCGATCACGTGGCCGATGGGCGTGAAGGCGTTGCCCTTGGCGGTCAGCTCCAGCGCTCGCTTCGCCCCCAGCGCGGTCAGCGCGTCGCGCAGCGGCGTATTGGGGTTGACGAAGGAGGCGCCGGGCAGATGCAGCCCCATGATCTCCATCAGCATCTGGTTGGTGTTGGCGGTGCCGTAGAAGGTGCAGGTGCCCGGCGCGTGATAGGCTTTCGCCTCGGCCTCCAGCAGTTCGGCCCGCGTCGCCTTGCCCTCGGCGTAGAGCTGGCGGACCTTGGACTTCTCGTCGTTGGCGAGGCCGGAGGGCATCGGCCCGGCGGGGATGAAGACCGCCGGCAGATGGCCGAAGGACAGCGCGCCGATGAGCAGCCCCGGCACGATCTTGTCGCAGACGCCGAGATAGACGCGCCGCGTCGAACATCTGATGCGACAGCGCCACGGCCGTCGACAGCGCGATGACGTCGCGCGAGAACAGGGAAAGCTCCATGCCGGCCTCGCCCTGGGTGACGCCGTCGCACATGGCGGGCACGCCGCCGGCGACCTGCGCCGTGGCGCCGGCCGCGCGCGCGGCGCTCTTGATGATGTCGGGGAAACGCTCATAGGGCTGATGCGCCGACAGCATGTCGTTATAGGCGGTGACGATGGCGAGATTCGGCGCTTCGCCCTCCCTCAGCGCCGCCTTGTCGCCGGGCGCGCAGGCGGCGAAGCCATGGGCGAAATTGGCGCAGCCCAGTTTCTTGCGCGCCGGCCCCTGCGACAGCGCCTTGTCGATGCGCTCGAGATAGGCGGCGCGGGTCGGCCGGCTGCGGGCGACGAGGCGCTCGGTCACTTCGCCGATGCGGGCTTGGATCGGCATGGCTGCCTCCTTAAGTACTTGTCTTTCGTCTCATAGGGCGCCGATACGGCCGGGGAAAGGCCGCCTCGCGCCGGTCAGCCGTGCGCGAAAAGCAAGGCCCGCGCCGGCTTGACACCCGCGCCCGCCTCTTCGATGAGGTGCGGCAGTCCAGGAGCGCTCATGACCGAGAAACCCGAACTGCGCGTCATCCTCTGCTCGCCGCGCGGCTTCTGCGCCGGCGTGACGCGCGCCATCGACGTGGTCGAGACCGCGCTCAGGATGCACGGCGCGCCGGTCTACGTGCGTCACGAAATCGTGCACAACAAGTATGTCGTCGACTCGCTGAAGGCCAAGGGCGCCATCTTCATCAAGGAGCTCGACGAGGCGCCGGCCGGGACGTCGCCGGTGATCTTCTCCGCCCACGGCGTGCCGAAATCCGTGCCGGCGGAGGCGGAGCGGCGCGGCCTCAACGCCATCGACGCCACCTGCCCGCTCGTCACCAAGGTCCACCGCGAGGCGCAGGCGCATTTCAAGCGGGGCCGTCACATCATCCTCATCGGCCACGCCGGCCACCCGGAAGTGGTGGGCACGCTCGGGCAACTGCCGGCCGGCGCGATCAGCCTCGTGGGCGACAGCTCGCAGGTGGAGACGCTGAAAGTCCCGGACGGCAAGGAGCTCGCCTTCGTCACCCAGACCACGCTTTCCGTCGACGACACCCGCGAGGTCATCGCGGCGCTGAAGGCGAAGTTTCCGCATATCCAGGAGCCGCCCGTCGAGGACATCTGCTACGCCACCACCAACCGCCAGGAGGCGGTGAAGGCGGCGGCGCATCAGGTCGACGCGGTCATCGTCGTCGGCGCCGCCAATTCCTCCAATTCGCAGCGCCTGCGCGAAGTCGCCGAGCGCGAGGGCTGCAAGGTCTCGCTGCTCGTGCCCAACGTCGCGGCGCTGGATTTCGGCGCGCTCGAAGGCGCGCGGTCGGTGGCCGTCACCGCCGGCGCCTCGGCGCCGGAGATCCTGGTCGAGCAGATCCTCGACGGGCTCGCCGAACGCTATCGGCTCAAGGTCGAGACGCTGACGACGCGCGAGGAGAACATGTTCTTCCCGCTGCCGCGCGCCCTGCGCGAGTCCGAGCCGGCCCAACCCTGATGGCGGTCTACACCGAAGTCGGCGACGAGGCCTTGGCGCGCTTCCTGGAGGGCTACGACCTCGGCGCGCCGCTGTCGCTGAAGGGCATCGCGGAGGGCGTCGAGAACTCCAACTACCTGCTGCACACCGAGCGCGGCGAGTTTCTGCTGACGCTCTACGAGAAGCGGGTCGAGGAGGCGGACCTGCCGTTCTTCCTCGGGCTGATGGAGCATCTGGCGCAGCGCGGCGTCAATTGCCCGCAGCCCGTGCGGGCGCGCTTCGGGGCGACGATCGGACGGCTGGCGGGCCGCGCGGCGGCGATCGTCACCTTCCTGGAAGGCCTGTCGGTGCGAAGGCCCTCGGTCGAGCATTGCGGCGAGGTGGGCGAAGCTTTGGCGCGCATGCACGCGGCAGGGGCGGATTTCCCGCTCAGGCGGCGCAATGCTTTGTCGATCGAGGGCTGGCCGGATTTGTTCGAGGCGGCGCAATCGCGCGCTGACGAGGTTGCGCTGGGTCTGGCGCGCGAGACGGCCGCGCAGCTCGACGCTTTGCAGCGTCTGTGGCCGAAGGCGTTGCCGGACGGCGTCATTCACGCCGACCTTTTCCCCGACAACGTGTTCTTTCTCGGCGACAGGCTGTCGGGCCTCATCGACTTCTATTTCGCCTGCAACGACTTCCTCGCCTATGATCTCGCGATCTGCCTCAATTCCTGGGCGTTCGAGAACGACGCCGTGTTCAACCCCGCCAAGGGCCGGGCGATGATCGAGGGCTATCGCCGCGTCAGGCCGCTGACGCCGGAGGAAGTCGAGGCGCTGCCGATCCTGGCGCGCGGCTCGGCCCTGCGCTTCATGCTGACCCGCCTCGTCGACTGGCTCAACGTGCCGGCGGGCGCGCTGGTCAAGCCGAAGGACCCCCTCGAATATCTCGCCAAGCTGCGCTTTCATTCGCAGGTGAAGTCGGCGCGCGAATACGGCTTGCCCGCTTGAGCCGGGTCGAGATCTGGACGGACGGCGCCTGCTCCGGCAATCCCGGGCCCGGCGGCTGGGGCGCGATCCTCAAATTCGGCGAGCGGCTGAAGGAGCTCAGCGGCGGCGAGGCGCAGACCACCAACAACCGCATGGAGCTCACCGCCGCGATTGAGGCGCTGGAGGCGCTGAAGCGCCCCTGCGGCGTCGATCTGCACACCGATTCGCAATATCTGCGGCAGGGCGTGACGAGCTGGATGCACGGCTGGAAGCGCAACGGCTGGCGCACCGCCGACAAGAAGCCGGTCAAGAACGAGGACCTGTGGCGGCGCCTCGACGAGGCGGCCGCACGCCACGAGATCGCATGGCGCTGGGTCAAGGGACATGCGGGCGAGGAGATGAACGAGCGCGCCGACGAACTCGCGCGGGCCGGGATGAAGCCGTTCCAGCCGCGAAAAGCGCGCGTCGACCAGGACGCCGCGCGATAACGGCTGTGGACGGGCGGCTGCGGGCTTTGCGCGCGCCCCCGCGGCCGCCTATCGTCGATCCATGCGATTCCAGTTCATCCACGCCGCCGATCTGCATATCGACAGCCCGCTCGCCGCGCTCGGGGCAAAAGACGCGCGGGTCGCCGCCACCTTCGCCGCCGCCGGCCGCGCGGCGGTCGAGCGGCTCATCGCCGAGACGATCGAAAGCGGCGCGAAATTCCTGCTGATCGCCGGCGACGTGTTCGACGGCGACTGGCGCGACGTCGCAACCGGCCTGTTCTTCGCCCGCGAACTCGCCAAGCTCGACCGCGCGGGGGTGAGAACCTTCCTCATCAAGGGCAATCACGACGCCGAGAACCGCATGTCGCGCGGCGCTCCCCTACCCGCCGAGCGCGCATGTCTTCGACGCGCGCAAGGCCAGACGCAGCTCATCGAGCCGCTGCGCGTCGCCGTGCATGGCCGCAGCTTCCCCGATCGCGCGGTCGCCGCCGATTTCGTGGCGAGCTACCCGCCGCGCCGCGAGGGCTGGCTCAACATCGGCCTTTTGCACACGAGCCTCGACGGCGTCATCCGCGCACGCGCCTTACGCGCCCTGCACGGTCGCCGACCTCGCCCGCTTCGGATACGACTATTGGGCGCTCGGCCATATTCACGCCGCCGCCGTCGTCTCGGAAGATCCCTGGATCGTTTTTCCCGGCAATCATCCAGGGCCGCAACCCGCGCGAGACCGGCCCCAAGGGCGCGGTGCGGGTGACCGTCGAGGACGGCCGCATCGCCGACGTGCGAGCCGTTCGCGCTCGACGCGCGCGCGCTGGGCGCACGAGCGCGTCGATGTCTCCGGCCTCGCCGACGAGGAGGCGGCACTCGCCGCGGCCGTCGCCGCAGACGCTCGCGGCGGTCGCACGAGGCCGCCGAAGGCCGCCCGCTGGCGGTGCGGCTGACGCTGACGCGGCGAAACGCCGGCGCACGGGCGGCTGGTGGCGCGCCTGAGCGAGGCGGGCGGAAGCTGGCGCGCGGAACCGCAATCGCTGCGCCTACCGGCTCGCGCAGGATTGCTGGATCGAGAAAATCACGGCTTGAAACGACGCGCGCCGGCCGCCGCGCGTCCCGGCCGAGCCGGACGCGCTCGACGTCGCGGCCCTGCTCGCCGACGACGGCCGAGGAGCCCGACTTCCTCGCCGAGATCGCGGGCCTTCTGGCGAGCGTCGCCGCCAAAGCTGCCGCCCGGCGCTGCTCGACGAATTGCGCGCCCGGCCGCCACGAGGAATGGGCGGCGCTGGCGCGCGATCTTCTCGCGGGCGAGCGCGCATGAGGTTCGAGCGGCTCGATCTTTCGCCTTACGGCCGCTTCGCCGACCTGCGCGCTCGTTTTCTCGGCCGACGCCGCGCTGCATGTCGTGCTCGGCCGCAACGAGGCCGGCAAGACGACGACGCTGGAGGCGATCAAGGATTTCCTGTTCGGCGTGCGAGCCCGCACGGCCTACGCTTTCGAGCACGGATACGACGCGCTGCGCGTCGGCGCGGCGTCTGCGTTTCGCCGACGGCGCGCGCTTCGAGGCGCGCCGACGCAAGGGCGACAAGCAACACGCTGGTCGACGCCGGCGAACAAGCCCGTCTCCGACGAGCGGCTGCTGCACGCGCTCGCAGGCGTCGACCGCGAGACCTTCGAGAGCCGAATTCGGCCTCAGCCAGTCGTGCGCTGCGCGAGGGCGGCGAGGCTTTGTTGCGCGCCGGCGGCCAACTCGCCGAAACCCTCGCGGCGGGCTCGGCGAGCCTCGGCGCCCTCAGTCAAGCTGCGCGACCGTTTGGACGCAGAGGCGGAGAGCTGTTCACCCCGCGCCGCTCGGAGGCGCGAAGCCCTTCTATCGTCGCGCTCGACGCCTACGAGGCGGCCGACCGAGAGCCTGCGCGACGCCATCGTCCGGGCCGACGAGCTGAAAAAGGCCGACCAGAAGCGCGCCGATGCGCTCAACGCCGAACAGCGCCTGCGCGAGGAGCAGGAGGAAGCCGGCCGCCAACTCGCGCTTGCGCGAGCGCGCGAGCCGCACGCATCGGACCCTCGCCCGGCTCGACGCCATCGCGGCGCGACCTGCAGGCTTCGCCGATCTGCCCGGGATCGACGCCGGCGCCCTCTCGGCCGCGCGAGCGGCGCTCGACGAGGACCGGCGCATCGCACCGCGCTTGCGCAGCTCGCGGCGGAAGCGCGAGGCGGAGGCGGAGGAGATCGCGGCTCGCGTCGTCGACCGCGCGCTGCTCGACGAGGGCGAGCGCCATCGAAGCCCTGCGCGAGAAACTCGGCGCGGTGCGCGAGGCCGACAACGATCTGCCGCGCCGCGCGGAGGCGCGCACGCAGGCGATCCACCAGCTCGACGATCTCGCCCGCCGGCTCGGGCTCGTCGATCACGAAGCGCTGCTCGCCGCGCCGCCTAGCGACGCCGAGATCGCGCAGGCGCGCCGCGCCCTCGACGCGCGGCGCGACGCGGCGAGGCGGCGCGACGAAGCGCGGGCGCGGGCGCAGGAGGCGGAGCGCAAATGCGCGGACCTGGACCGCGCCGCCGCGCCCGGCCCAGTCGTCGATCCCGAACCGCTGCGCCGGCGGCTCGACGCGCTCGCCGAACGGATCGCCGACGCCGATCGGCTTGCGCCGCGAAGCGCGGCGCTCGACCGGCAGGCGCGCGAACTCGCCGAGTTCGCCGCGAGGCTCGATCCGCCCGTTCCCGACCCCGAGGCCCTCGCGCGCGCGCCCCTGCCCGCCGCGGCCGAGGTCGCCGCCTTCGCAAAGGCCGATCAGGCGCGCGCGCAAGCCGGCGAAATCGCGGCGCGGGAACTGCAAAAAGCCGAGCGCAGCCTCGAAGCCGCCGAAGCCGCCCTCAAAGCGCGCGAACGCGAAGCCGCCGGGGCGACCCGCGCCGACTGGCTCGCAGCGCGCGAAGCCCGCGACCGCGGTCTCGACAGGCTCGGCGGCGCGCTCGCCGACGATGCGCGGGTGCGAGGCGAATCCTACGAACAGGCGCGCGCGCTCGTGCTCGCGGCCGATGCGGTCGCCGACCGCTATGTCGAGGACGTCGAGCGCGCGACCCGGCTCGAGGCCGCGCGCGAGGATTGCGCCGCCCGACGGGCCGACCTCGCGCGCGCGCAGTCGCAGACCGAGCGGCATGTCGCCGAGATGGAGGCGGCGCAGGCGGAATGGCTGAAGATGTGGACGCGCTCCGGCTTCGCGCCGCGTGCGCCCGCAGCCATGACGCGCTGGCTCGATCAGGCCGAAGCGCTGCTGAAACGCCGCGCAGAGCTCGCCAGCCGCCGCGACGAGGCGCGAGGCCCTGCGCGCCCGCGTCGCAGAGGCCGAGGCGAGCCTTGCCGAGGTCTTTCGCCGCCGCGTCCGGTTTCGAGACCGCCTATCGCGAGGCGCGGGCCGAATTGGCGGGGCGGCAGGCCGCGTTCGAAGCGGCCGCCAAGGCGGCGAGGGCGCGCGCGCAAGCCGCCGAGGCGGCCAAGGAAGCGGCGGCCGAACTGGAGCGCCGCGAGGCCGAACTCGCCGCGCTCGCCGCCGGCTGGGGTCCGGCGATGCGCGCGCTGCGGCTGCCCGAGACAGCGACGGTCGAGGCGGGCGAAGCCGCGCTCGCCGCCTGGGCGGCCGTCGCCGCGCCGCGCACTTTGATGGAGCGCGAGACGCGCTCCGTCGAGGGCATCGAGCGCTTTCTGAGCCAATTCGCGCATGAAGTTCGCGACGCTCGCGGAGCGACTTGCGCGCGCCGCATGCGGACGCGAAGCCGGAAGCTACGGTCGCGCGGCTCGTCGAGCGGCTCGCCGAAGCGCGGCGCATTTCGGCGGAGCGCGCGCAGCTCGAAAAATCGGCGGAAAGCCGCGCCGCGCGCCGCCGCGCCGAGGACGGCAAGCGGCAGGCGCTGGCGCCGATCCTCGCCGCCGCCCGCGCCCAGCTCGGCGCCGCCGACGACGACCGGCTCGCCCTCGCGCTCGAACGCTGCGAAGCGCGGCGCGATCTCGAAGCCGAGCGCGCGCAGGCGCTCCAGCAGCTCGTCGCAAGCCGGCGACGGCCGCGGCGAGGCCGAGTTGCGCGCGGAGCAGCAGGGTCTCGATCCCGCGCTGCTCGCCGACGAGATCGCGAGACTGAAGGACCGGCGCGAGGAGCTCGACGTCGCACGCCGCGACGCCGCCCGCGCAGTTCGCGACGCCGAAGCCGAATACGAGGCGCTTTCCCAAGGCCGCGACGCCGCCGAGGCCGCGCGCAGGCGCGCCGAGGCGGCGGGCGAAATCGTCGATGTCGCCGAGCGCTGGCTCTTGCGCGCCGCCGCCGCCAAACTCGCCGCAGCGCGCCATCGAGCGCCACCGCGCCGCCGCGCAGGACCCGCTCATCGCGCGCGCCGGCGAATTGTTCGCGCTCGCCACGGCAGGCGGCTTCAGCGGCCTCGGCGTCGGCTACGACGAGGCCGACCGCCCGATCCTGGTCGCCCGGCGCCCTGCCGGCCAGAGCGTCAAAGTGGAGGGTCTCAGCGAAGGCGCGCGCGACCAGCTTTTCCTGTCGCTGCGGCTGGCGCTGCTGGAGCGCCGCGCCGGCGAGCCGCTGCCGTTCATCGGCGACGACCTGCTGGCGAGCTTCGACGACGAGCGCACCCGCCGCACGCTCGACCTGCTCGCCGAATTCGGCGCGCGCCGGCAGACGATCCTGTTCACCCACCACGCCCGCGTCGCCGAGATTGCGCGCGGGCTTTCGGGCCGGGCGGTGGAGGTGGTGGAGATATAGAGCCGGGTCGCCTGCCGCCCCGGCGCTTACCGCTCGTTGGCCGGGATCGGGTCCCAAAAGGCGCCTCTGGTGACTTTCACCGCGGGATAACCGTTCGCCGGGTTGAAATATCGGCCGATCATCTCGCGAATGTCGACGATATGGGTGATGGCGTTCGCCATCTTGACGAATTCGGCCTTTAGCGCGGCGTTGGCGATCGCGTCGATGCCCTGGGTTCCGATGTTGACCGAATTCTGGCTGATGACCTTGCCGTCGCCGAGCGAGCAGGCGACGTGGCCGAAAACCTTGTAGGGCGTCTCGAAATATACGGTGATGCCGGCCGGAACCATTATCGGGCCGCCCGCATAGGCGTCGAAATTCGTCCGGTGGTCGATGATCGTGTCCCATCCGACCCGCGAGTAGATCGGAAAGAACTGGTTTCCGTCCGTTCCCTGGAGATAGTTGAACAGGTAGCGCTTGCTGATGGCGCCCGCCTGGAACGCCCAAAAGACGCAGCCGTTGTAGCAGTTGAAGGGCCTGTCCTGACTGAAGACGCCGCGAATGGCGTCGGCGGCTTCGTAATTGACGTTATTCCACTTCGGCATCCTGCCGATGGTGTTGACCGCATGCATGGCGACCGAGCCCGGCGTGACGTTGGGAAAGGTGAACCAGCTCTTGATCTCGGCGATGAGCGGCGTCTCGGAGCGCTCGGGCAAGTCGGCCAGCCGGCCCGTTTCCGCGCCGCGTTTGCCCGCATCCGTGATGAACAGCTGCGCGAGCAGCATCAACGCCCGCTTGGCCCGCCGCCCCTCGGAGACGAAGGGGTTGGAATGTCCGATCGACAGGGCGTTCGACAGCGCCGTCTTGTCGGGATGGGCTGCGATGAGGTTCTGCACCTCGTTGTACTGGGCGGGGGTGATGTGGTTCGAGAGATAGGCGCGCGTGTCGTTCAGACGATCGTCCGCGGTCTTCATCGGGCCCCCAATTCGAACTTGCGCGGGTGACGACCGCGTCTTTCAGCGCAATTTGCCGCCCCCGGCATCGCTTTGCAAGATTTCAATTTCCCGAATTCGGAGGCGTTCGCCAGGGCGCGGCGATAACTCCGGCCGACCATTAGGGCTATGTTCACTCGCCGCGCCGCAAGGTAAGAGCCGGGAAGGAGGCCGGCTTGAGCGTCACTGTGTCCAATCCGCCGATGCAACGCTTGCGACGACAGGCGCTCCTCTTCGCGGCGGTCGGCGCCTTCGGCTTCGTCGTCGATTCCGCGCTGACCTACGCCTTCGTGCGCGGGTTCGGTCTCGACCCGCGCCTGGCGCGCGTGCCCGCCTTCGCCATCGCGACCGTCGTGAATTTCGCGCTCAACCGCTCGCTGACCTTCACCGGGTCGCGCGCGCCCCTTTTGCGCGCCTTCATCCGCTATTGCATGGTCTGCGGGGTCGGCTTCGTTGTGAACTGGAGCGCCTTTGCGCTGGCGCTCGGCGCCGCCGCAGGTCTCGGCTGGCCGACCTCGCCGGCCACGCTGCCGATCTTCGTCGCCTTCGGCACGGGCGTGGCGATGTTCGCCACCTTCTTCGGCTTCAAGCTGTTCGCGTTCCGCGACTGAGGCTCAGGACGCCGCCGGCGTCAGATCCTGCACATGCTCGATCCTGGCCGCGACGATGACGGCCTGGGTGCGGCTTTCGACGCCGAGCTTCTGCAGGATCGCCGAGACATGCGCCTTGACCGTCGCCTCGGAGACGCTGAGCTCGTAGGCGATCTGCTTGTTGAGCAGGCCCTGGCTCAGCATCATCAGGACCCGCACCTGCTGCGGCGTCAGCGACGACAGGCGCTTGACCAGCGCGGTCGCCTCCTTGTTGTCCCGGCGCCTTGGCGTCGAGATCGGGCGGCGTCCAGCGACCCCCGTCGAGCACGGCGCGGATCGCCGAGCGCATCGTCTCGACGTCGAGCGATTTCGGCACATAGGCCGCCGCGCCGAACTCCAGGCAATGGCGCATCACCGCGCGATCCTCGTTGCCGGAGACGACGATGACAGGCACGCCCGGCCGCTCCGCGCGCAGGTAGAGCAGCCCGGAAAATCCGCGCACGCCCGGCATCGACAGGTCGAGCAGCACGAGATCCATGTCGGGATGGGCCTCCAGCGTCGCCGCGAGGCTGTCGAAATCATGCGCCTCGTGAATCTCGACGCCCTGAATCGCCCCGCTGACCGCCTGCCGCAGCGCGCCGAGCACGAGCGGGTGATCGTCGGCGATCAGGATGCGCGCCGCGTCGCTCACCGGACCCTCCCCTTCGCGCGCGGATAGCCCGCGCGTAACAGACAACATCGCGCGTTCGTGAGAAAAAGTCACGCAGGGTCGGTTTATGCCTTGGCCGCGAGGCGGCCGATCGGCTTCAGCGCCTCGGTCGCCCGCGCTGTAGGCGTCAAACAGCGCATCGTAGCGCCCCTTGCGGCGGGGATCGGGTTCGAACGTGCGCTCCACCCGCGCCATGCGCGAGACCGCCTCGGCGAGCGTCGGATAGGCGCCGACCCCGACCGCCGCCATCATCGCCGCCCCGAGACAGCCGACGTCGAGACAGGCGACGCGGTCGAGCGGAAGGCCCAGACAATCGGCGCGGATCTGCGCCCAGAGATCCGAGCGCGCCCCGCCGCCGGCCAGGAACAGCCGCGCCGTCGCCCCGCCCGCCGCGGCGTCGCAGGCTTCAAACAGCAGACGCCCCGACAGCGCGACGCCTTCGAGCACCGCGAGCGCCATATCCGGCGCGCCCGCGCGCCGGTCGAGACCGACGAAGGCGCCGCGCAGCTCCGCGTCCCACAAAGGCGCGCGCTCGCCTTCGAGATGCGGCAGGAACAGGATCGGCCGCCCGTCACGGTCGGCCTCGCCGGCCAGCGCGAGGACGCCGGCGACGTCGCAGCCGGACGCCTCCGCCCACCATTGCAGCGCATCGCCGCCGCTCTGCGTCGGCCCGGCGTTGACGATGAGGCCGGCGGCCTCGGGGAAGGTGACGATCCCCGGCGCGCCGATCCGCTTCCGGCTCGCAATGGCGACGATCTCGCTCGTGCCGCTCATGTAGACGCCCTGCCCCGCTCGGGCGACGCCGGCGCCGACGAGCCCGCTCCAGGCGTCCATCGTTCCCGTGACGACGCGCGCCCGGCGGCCGGAAGCGCCCAGCGCGATCTCGCCGACGACGTCGGCGAATCCTTTGAGCGGCGGCAGCCGCTCGCGCGCGCCCGCCACGCGGGCGATCAGCGGCTCGACATAGGCGAGATCGAGGCCGACGACGAAGAAATTCGTCATCGCGTCCGAAACGGTCTCGCCGGTCAGCGCCTTAAGGCAATAGTCCTTCGGCGACAGCACGTGGCGCGTCGCGGCGAAGATCTCCGGGCCGCTCGCGCGCCATCCAGCCCATGCGCGCGAGCACGTGGCTCGCCCCGATCGGCAGCGGCGCGCCCCACCAGTCCATGCGATCCTCGAGCGAAACGCCGGCGTCGAGCGCGGCCGCGTCGGCGGCGGCGCGGTTGTCCTGCCAGCCGATGGCCGGGGCGAGCGCGCGGCCCTCGCCGTCCACGAACACGTCGGTGTTGACCTGGCTGCAAAACCCGACGCCCGCGACGCGCTCGGCGCGGCCCTCGGCGACGAGCGCGTCGAGCACGGCGCTGACGCCTTCGGTCCAATGGCGCGGGTCCTGCTCGACGATATCCGGCGCGGGCCGCGAGGTCGGATAGGGGCGCGCGGCGTGGGCGACGAGCCGGCCCTCGGCGTCGAAGGCGGCGCCCTTGATCGTCGTGGTGCCGACGTCGAAGCCCGAGAAACAGATCAGCCATCGAGCCCCCTTCGCAGATCCCTTAGCAAGGCGGCGAGCGCCGCCCGCCCCTCCAGCGCCGCCCTGAGCGCCGCGCTGCCCACAACCACCCCGTCGGCGCCCAGCGCGAGCGCCGCCCGCGCGTGCTCGCCGTTCGCGACGCCGAAGCCGAGAGCGATGGGCGCCGCTACGCCCTCGGCGCGCAGCCCCGCGATCCTCTCGGCGTTGGCGGGATCGAGCGAGGGCCGCGGGCCGGTGAGGCCGGCCGCCGCCTGCAGCATGACATAGCCGTCGGCGCGACGCGCTTCGGCGATGTCGGCCTGCGTCAGCGGCAGCGGCAGGAAGGCGCAGACGGCCGCGCCCGCTTCGCGCGCCCGCGCCTCCAGCGCCGCACGGCCGGCCTCGCCCGCCGGGGCGACCGCAAGCAGGCCATAGGCGCCGTCGAAGAATCGCCTGTCGGTCAGGCCGGGATGGCCGGGCTCGGCGTAGGTCATCACGAGAGGCTTCGGGCCGCAGCCCCCGGCGAACCGCTCCCTTATCGCAGCCCACGCGGCGGCGGGATTGCGGGGAGCGCCCGCGCCATCGAGGCGCGCACGTCGGGGCCGTCGAGATAGGGCTCGCGCGAAGGCCAGCCGCATTCGATCACGTCGACGCCCGCCTCGGCGTAGAGGTCGAGGAGATCGGGGCTGACGGCGGGGTCGGCCAGCGGGAAATAGACGACGAGGCGAGCGGGCATCGGCGTTGCTATCGCATCGCGGAAGCGGCGCGCGCAAAGGCGCAAATTCCGTTGAAGCGGGCGAAGCCGCGGTGCTACGAAGACGCTTCGGCTGTCGCCGGCAATGGGGGGAAGTCCATGCGTATCCAGATCAGTCTCGCCGCGCTCGTCCTGGCTCTGTCCGCGTCGTCGGCGTTCGCGACGAAGATCACCATCGTCACCCCCTATCTCGCGCAGCCCGGCACGCAATATTACGTCGAGGCGTTCCAGGAGGTCGCCAAGCAGAACGGCTGGACGGTCAATGTCGTCGACACCAAGGGCGACATCGCCGGCGTCATCAGCCGCATCGAGGACGCCGCCAACCAGAAGGTCGACGCCATCGTCCTCAACGCCAATCCCGCCCAGGTGACGGCGGGGCTGGAGACGGCCAAGCAGGCGGGCGTCCCGGTGTTCGGCATGGACGCCGGATCGAGCCCGCTCATCGTCGCCAACGTCACGAGCAACGGCTACGAGATGGCGGCGGTCACGGCGACCTATGTCGTCAACCGCATCCACAACAAGGGCGGCGTCGTGATGTTCGTATTCGACGCCTTCCCGCCCGTCCAGGTGCGCGGCGTCATCGCCGACGCGATCTTCAAGAACAATCCCGACATCAAGATCATCGACCGCGTGACGCCCGACGTGCAGGACGGCGGCATCGCGGATTCGCGCGCCAAGATGGAGGCGATCCTGGCCGCCCATCCGCAGAAAGGCTCCATCGCCGCGGTCTGGGCGGCCTGGGACCAGCCGGCGCTCGGCGCGCTTCAGGCCATCGAGGCGGCGGGCCGCCAGAACGAAGGCATCGTCATCACCGGCATGGACGCCAATCCGCAGGCGCGCGAGGCGATCGGCAAGGGCGGAAATTTCGAAGCCTCGATGGCGCAGGACTTCAAGGGCATCGGCCGCACCGTCGCCGACACGGTCAAGCGTTACCTCGCCGGCGAGAAGATCAAGCAGAACGTGATCTACGTGCCGACCAAGCTCATCACGCAAGAGAACGTCAAACAATAGCCGAAGTGGACCTGCTTTCGATTGAAGGCCTCGCCAAGGCTTACGGCGGCGCCGTCGCCTTGCGCGGCGCGTCGCTGAATCTCGGCGCGGGAGAGACGCTGGCGCTGATGGGCGAGAACGGGGCGGGCAAGAGCACGCTCATCAAGATCCTCGCCGGCGCGGTGGCGGCCGACGGCGGCGAGATCCGGATCGGCGGCAAGCCCGTTGCGCCGCGCAGTCCCGCCGAGGCGCATCGGCTCGGCCTGCGCTTCATCCATCAGGAGCTCAACGTCGTTCCGGGCCTCAGCGTCGCCGAGAACATCCTGCTCGGCCGCCCCTATCCCCGCCGCTTCGGCCTCGTCGACTGGCGCGCGCTCAACGCCCGCGCGCGCGCGGCGCTGGCGACGCTCGGCGTCGAGCACATCGCGCCGCAGGCGATCGTGTCGCGGCTTCCGGTCGGCGACCGGATGCTGGTCAAGATCGCCTCGGCCTTTCTCGAAGAGGCGGGCGCGCCGGCGCGCGTTTTCGTGATGGACGAGCCGACGGCGGCGCTGACCTCGGAGGAATCCGAGCGGCTGTTCCGCATCGTCGCCGCCTTGCGCGGGCGCGGCTGCGGCGTGCTCTATGTCTCGCACCGGCTCGACGAAGTGCTGGCGCTCGCCGACCGCATCACCGTGCTGCGCGACGGCGAGACCGCGGCGACCCTCGGGGCCAAATCCGCGACCAAGACGGAACTCATCGCCGCGATGACTGGCGGGCGCGAGGTCGAAAGCGCGGGCGGCGCGCTCGCCGCCGCCGAGGCGCCGGTCGCGCTGTCGGTCGAGGGGCTCTCGGGCGACGGCCTGAGCGAGGTCGCCTTCGAACTGCGGCGCGGCGAGATCCTCGGCGTCGCCGGCCTCGCCGGCGCGCGCGCGGACAGGCTTACGCGCGCGCTCATCGGCGGCGCGGGCCGCGTGAGGCTGGACGGCGCGCCGATCGCGCTCAGAAGCCCCGCCGACGCCTGGGCCAGGGGAATCGCCCTCGCGCCCCGCGAACGGCGCACCGAGGGTTTGCTGCTGATGCAGGACGTCGCGCGCAACGTCGCGTTGCCGCATCTCTCGCGGATCAACCGCTGGCGCTGGCTCCTCGACCGCCGCCGCGAGCGCGCGACGGCGCTGGAGACGGGCAAGCGCGTGCGGCTGAAGGCGCGGGGGCCCGGGCAGAAAGTGCGCACGCTTTCGGGCGGCAACCAGCAAAAGGTGATGTTCGCGCGCGCCGTCGCGGGCGCCCCGCGCGTGCTGCTGCTCGACGAGCCGACGCGCGGCGTCGACGTCGGCGCGAAATTCGACATCTACGCTCTCCTGCGCGAGCTCGCGGCGGCGGGCGCCGGCGTGCTCATCGTGTCGAGCGATCAGGAGGAGCTTCTGCATATCTGCTCGCGCATCCTCGTCATGCGCGAGGGCCGCATCGCCGCGTCCGCGCCGGCGGCGGAACTCACGCCGCAAAAGCTGCTCGCGCTCTGCTACGGCGAAGGCTGATGGCGCGTTTCCTCAGCCGTTTCGGCACGCCGCTGGGCTTCCTGGCGCTCTTGGTCTTCTTCTGGATCGAGCTGCCCGGCACTTTCGTCACCTCGCGCAACCTCATCAACATCTCGCAGCAGATGAGCATGCTCGCCGTCGTCTCGGCGACGATGACGGTGGTGATGGCGATGGGCGACTTCGACTTGAGCGTCGGCTCGATTGCGAGTCTTGCGGGAATCGTCGCGGCGATGACCTTCGTCGCCGGCGGCTCGCCCTTGGTCGCCGTGCCTTTGGCGCTCGCCGTCGGGCTCGCGGCCGGGCTCGTCAACGGGTTTCTGGTCGCCTATGTCGGCATCCTGCCGTTCATCGCGACGCTCGGGGCGCTGACCGTATTCAGCGGCCTCGCCTTTCGCCTCTCGGACGGCAAGACGATTTTCGGCTCGGCGATTCCGGCCTCCTTCGGCGGCTTCGCGCGCGGCGGGCTTACGCTCGGCGGCGTGACGATCCCGCATCTGACGCTGGTGGCGGCGGCCGTGCTGTTTCTCGTCTGGTTGTTGCTGGAGCAGACGGTGCTCGGCCGCCGGCTCTACGCCATCGGCGGCAATGCGGAGGCGGCGCGGCTTGCGGGCGTGCGCATCAAGCCGCTGAAAGTGGCGGCCTTCGGGCTGTCGGGCCTCGGCGCGGCGGCGGCGGGGCTGATGCTGGCGAGCCGCGTCGCCTCGGCCAATCCGACGCAGGGCGCGGGCCTCATGCTCGACGCCATCGCCGCCGTGTTTCTCGGCATGACGATGAGCGAGGAGGGCCAGCCGCGCGTGCCGTTCACGCTCGTCGGCGTGCTGATGCTCGGCGTGCTCGGCAACGGCCTCACGCAGCTGAACGTCGATTCCTACGTGCGCGACATCATCACCGGCTCGATCATCATCGTCGCCGTGGCGGCCGGCAGTCTCGGCAAGAGCCGGGAGAGTTAGCGCGCCCGCACGCGCATCTTGATGTGCTTGCTCTCGCGATAGGCCATCAGCCCTTCGCGGCCAAGCTCGCGGCCGACGCCCGACAATTTCCAGCCGCCGAACGGCGCCTGCAATTCGGTCGTGTCGTTGACGTTGACGCCGACGGCGCCGCATTCCAGCCGCTCCGCGAAGGCCCAGGCGCGCTCGAGATCTCCCGAATAGACATAGGCCGAGAGGCCGAAGGGCGGCGCATTGGCGACGGCCAAAGCCTCGGCGTCGCTCTCGCACCTTCCGCACCGCCGCGATCGGGCCGTAGCTCTCCTGCGTCATCACAAGCGCCGAATCGTCGGCGTCCGCGACGACCGTCGGGCGGAAGAAACAGCCTCTGGCGAATTCCTCCCCCTTCGGCGGCTCGCCGCCGGCGACGAGGCGCCCGCCGCGCCGCAGCGCGTCTTCGAGATGAGCGCGCGTGCGCGCCCGCACGCCCTCGTGCAGCACCGGCCCATAAAGCACGCCCGGCTCGACGCCATGCCCGAGGCGGATCTTCCCGGCCTCCGCCGCCAGCGCGGCGAGGAAATCGTCGTAGAGCGGCGCGGCGACGAGGATGCGGTTCACCGCGATGCAGATCTGGCCCATGTTGGAGAACGAACGCCGCGCCGCCGCCTGCGGCGGCCTCCGCCACGTCCGCGTCGTCGAGCACGACGAACGGACATTGGCCGCCAAGCTCCAGCGTGAGACGCTTCATCGTGTCGGCGGCGGCGCGCATCATCGACTGGCCGGCGCGAACCGAGGCGGTGGCCGAGATCATCCGCACGTCGGGATGGGAGGCGAGCGCGGCGCCGGCGACCGCGTCTCCCGGCGCGTCGTTCAGCACGCCTGCCGGCAGGCCCGCCTCCTCGAAGCAGCGCGCGACGAGGCCGATGGCGAGCGGCGTCTCGTGCGGCGGCTTGACGACCAGCGTACAGCCCGCCGCGAGCGCCGGGCCGACCTTCCAGGCGTAGAGATCGACGGGATAGTTCCATGGCGTGATCGCGCCGACGACGCCGACGGGCGAAGACACAACCAGACTGCGGATGTCCGCGCGCGAAGAGGCGCGCAGGCTCCCCTCGATGCGCCGCCCCTCCTCGGCGTAATAGCGGATCACCTCGATTCCGAAGCGAATCTCCTTCTCGGAATCCGGCAGCGGCTTGCCCTGCTCGCGCGTCAGAAGATCGGCGATGTCGGCGACGCGGGCCTCGATCGAATTGGCCGCGCGATGCAGGATTCGCGCACGCGCGTCAGGATGCGTGGCGGCCCAGCCGGGCAGCGCGCGCCTGGCCGCCTGCACGGCCGCGTCGATGTCGGCGGCGCCTGCGAGCGCCGTCGAGCCGACGCGCTCGCCGGTGGCGGGGTCGGGGATGTCGAGACGGGCGCCGTCGCGGGCGGGCGTCCAGCGGCCGTCGATGAATAGCTCGCGCTCGCTCAAATCTCCGCCTCCTCTAAGCAGGATTTCCGAAAAGTGGATGCCGGTTTTCGGACAAAAATCCTGCTAAATCAAAGACTTCTAAGCAGACATTCGTTGGCCTTCCAACGAATGTCTGCTTAGCGCGCCTTCAGGCGCCGCCACAGCTCCTCGTAGTTGCGGTCGTTGACGGCGTTCGCGGCCTCCTTGCCCGCCGTGTTGGGATTGACCATCACGAACGGCTGGACGCCGCGCGCGACCAGCTTCTCGGCGGTGGCGGAGACGATGGCGTGCGCGATGGCGATGGTCAGGCTCGTCGAATTGGCGCCGACCGGCGCCTCCAGCCCCTCGATGCGCAGCGAGGCGTCAGACAGGCTCGCGCCGGTGTCGATGACGACGTCGGCGACTTCAAACAAACGCTTGCCCGAGGAATGGCGCGAGGCGGTGGCGGCCGAATGCGGCAGCGAGGTCACGCCGATGACCTTGAGCCCCCTCTCCTTGCAACCGAGCGCGACGTCGAGGATCACCGCATTGACGCCGGAATGGGAGAACAGCACGATCGAGTTGGCGGGGTCGAGCTGATGCGAACGCAGGATCGCTTCGCCATAACCCTCGACGGCGTGAATGAAGCGATATTGCCGCGCGCCCATGTCGCCCCAGACGCGGTGGAACGAGATCATCGTGCTCTCGACGATGGGGCGGAAGCCGACGATGGTTCCCGTGCGCGGAAACATCTCCAGCGCCGGCAGGGCGCCGTGGCCGGTTCCGAACGAGAACACGAGCTTGTCGGCGGCGATGGAGGACGCGCAGACTTCCGCGGCCTGGTCGATCGCCTCCTTCTGGCGCGCGCGCACGTCGGCGAGCCGGCCGATCAGCGTTTCGAAATATCGGTCGATGATGTCGCTCATGGCGTCTCTTCAGGTCAACGAAGCGACGACGGCGTCGAGCGCGATCTCGAACATCTCGCGCTCGCGCTCGGCCAGCGCCGCCGCATCGATCTTCTCTTGCGTCAGGCCGTCCACGGTCGCCAGGCACAGGCTCGCCACGCGGGCGCCGAGCACGCGGCCGGCCACCAGCAGCGTCGCCGTCTCCATGTCGGTCGCGACGAGCCCGAGCCGCCGGATCTCGCGACGCAGGCTTTCGATGGGCTGCGCCTGGCCGTCGGCGAGCGAGAACATCTCGGTGTAGAAGCCGTCGTAGGTTCCGAACAGGCCCGCGCGCCAGGGCGCGGCGCGGTCGAGGAGCTCGGCGCGCAAGGCTGCAACGAGACTGAAGTCGGCGATCGCCGGAAAGCCCAGCGGCGCATAGGTCAGCGAGGCGCCGTCGCCGCGCGCCGCGCCCTCGGCGACGAGGAAATCGCCGAGCCTGGCGGGAGGCATCGCCATCGCCGTGCCGACGCGCAGGAAACAATGCACGCCGAGGTCGAACAATTCGTGCAGCACGATGGCCGCAATCGGCCCGCCCATGCCGAAGGCCGTCGCCGTGACGCGCTTGCCGCGGCGCAGGCCGGTGACGGTGCGCAGGCCCCGGTTCTCCGGCGGAAAATGCGGCGCCTCCAGATGTTCGGCGATGCGGTCGATGCGCGCGCGGTCGCCGACGAGCAGCGCGGCCTCGCCCACCTCGTCCTGACGGCAGCCGATGTACCAGGCGCTTCGCGTCATGCTCGCTCCTCAAATTCGCGCGGCGAGCATCGCGCGCACGCTCTCCTGGCCCGCCCGCGCCGCCGCGGCGAGGCTTGAGCCGCGCCCAATCCAGGCCGCGAGAAAACCGCCGACCCAGGTGTCGCCCGCTCCCGTCGCGTCCTCCGCCTCGATCGGCTCGACAGGCGCGATCTCGACGACGCCGCCGGCGTGGATCGCCACGCCCTCCGTCCCTCGCGTCTCAATGCGTATGGCGCTGCTCGCTCCAGCCGCCGCGACGAAAGGCGCCTCGCCGCGGCTATGGACGATGACATCCGCGCGGCGCGCGAGCGCGGCGGCGAGATCGGGCGGCGTGGCGCGCGGATCGGCCTTGACGACCCAGACGACTTTCGCCTGGCGTCGCGCCAGCGCCAGCGCCTCTCGCGTCGCCTCGGCCGGGCCGACCGTGACGCAGAGCGCGTCGGCGGCGGGAATCAGCGCGCGTTGCGTCGCGTCGAGCTCGATGGGACCGGCAAGACCGGGATCGTAGAAGCACAGACAGCCGCCGTCCGGCTGATAGGCGAGCAGACAGACCGGCGTGCGGCCGGGCCGCGTCCGCACGCCCTCCGTCGCCAGCCCGAGCCGGGCGAGCGCGTCGCGATAGCGCCTGCCCTCGGCGTCGTCGCCGACCCAGCTGACGGGCGTCGCGCCGCCGACCCCGGCGCCGGCGAGCGCGGCCGAGACATAGGCCGGCGAGCCGCCGAGGCGCGGCCATTCGCGCGGGCGCGACAGGATCGTCGCGGTGCGGTCGGGCCGCGCCGGCGAATCGAGGCGCACGGCGTAATCGAGGCTGGCGTAGCCGGTGACGACGATCTTCACGCCAGCATCTCCAGGGCGGCTTCGAGCGCAACGACCTTGCCGATGTAGCGGTCGATGTCTTCGAGCGAGGCTTCGGCCAGATGCGGGCGGTTGGAGTTGGTCGCCTCGCGCGGCACGACGACGTCGAAGCCGTTGGCGAAGGCGTCCTGCGCGGAGGCGCGGATGCAGACGTTCGTCTTCACGCCGGCGAGGATGACGCGCTCGATTTTCTGCTCGCGCAGGAACAGCGCGAGGTCGGTGGCGAAGAAGGCGCTGAAGCGGCGCTTGCCGATCAGCACTTCGCGCCCGCCCTCGGGCTCGAAGCCGGGAAATATCCGCTGGTCGAGGTCGCCGATCAGATGATGACGAGGCAGCTTCCGCCATTCGAAATCGTCGAAGCCGGGATAGTGCCGCTCGACCGCATGCACGACGATGCGGCCGTGCGCTCGCGCCGCCGCCAGCAGCCGGCGCAGCGGTTCGAGGACCTGCGCCGCCGCCGCGTAATGGTTGGGCATTCCTTCGAGGAAGAAGGAGTTTGTGACGTCGACGAGGATCAGCGCCGTCGCGGGTCCGTCGCTCATGGGCTCCTCACGCGCGCGCGGTCGGCCATGGCGAGGCCGGTCAGCACGATGATGACGATGATATAGGGCAGCGTCTGGACGATGTCGGCGGGCAAGCCGCGGCCTTGCAGGCGGATCTGCGCGGCCTCGAAGACGCCGAACAGCAGGGCGCCCAGCGCCGTGCGCCACGGGCTCTCGCGCCCGAAATAGAACGCCGCCAGCGCGATAAAGCCGCGCCCGCCCGCGATGCCCTCGTTGAACAGGCCGACGACCCCGATGGACAGATGCGCCCCCGCGAGGCCCGCCAGCGCCCCGGCGATGGTCGTCGAGCCGTCGCGCAGGGAAAGCGGCGCGAGCCCCACCGCGCGCGCGGTGGCTTCCGAGGCGCCCGTCGCCCGAGCCTCAAGCCCCAGCGCGTGCGATGGAGCGCGAAGGCGGTCAGCGGCGCGAAAGCCCAGGCGGCCCAGGTCAGCGGGTCCTGTCGCGACAGCAGCGCCCCCATCACGGGAACGCCGTCGAGGAAGGGAATGTCGAAGCGCGGCAGCATGGCGACGCCGGGCGGATGATAGGTTCCGGAGGCGCCGTAGAGGCTCTTCAAGAGATAGCGCACGAGCCCGGCGACGGCGACCGTGAAGCCGAGCCCCACGATGATCTCGTTGGCCCTGAGCCGCGTCACCACGAGCGACATCGCAAGGCCCACCAGCGCGCCTGTCGCGGCGGCGGCGAGCACGGCGAGCGCCGCGCTGCCTGTCGCGGCGGAGACCTGCACCGCCACGAGCGCGCCGGCCAGCATCATCGATTCGAGGCCGAGATTGACGAGGCCGCCTATGCGATTGATCAGGCCGCCGATCGCCGCCAGCAGGATCGGCGTCGTCATCAGCAGCGCGGCGCGCAGAAAATCGTCGGTCACGACGCCCTCCGCGCCGGGCCTGCCGAACTTCGCCACGGCGAAGATCATGACGGCGCCTTGCAGGATCTCGACGATCTCGATGGGCACGTCGCTGAAGAGCTGGATGTTGGCGCCCGCCGAGGACAAGGCGCCGAACAGGATCGCGGCCGCCGCGACGCCGACGGCGGAATTGCGCGCCAGCAGCGCGATGGCGACGCCCGTGAAGCCGTAGCCGGGCGAGAAGCCCGCGACGAAGCGATGCACGAGGCCGAGCGCGTGAATCCCGCCGGCGAGCCCGCCAATCGCGCCCGAGACGATCATCGTCGAAAAGACGACCGACCTCGGCTCGATTCCGACCGCCCGGCTGAAGCGGGCGTTGAGGCCGACGAGGCGCGAGCGGAAACCGCCGACCGTCAGCCGGCCCCAGAACCCATAGGCGATCACCAGCGCCAGCGAGAGCACGAAGCCGAGATGCAAAGTCGTCGGCGGCAGGAGGCGCGGCAGCTCCGCGTGCGGCGCAATCGGCGGCGTCGCCGAATTGGCGGACCCGCGCGCCAGCAGCGGCCCGTTGACCAGCCAGCTCGCGAATCCGATGGCGACGAAATTGAGCATCAGCGTGGTCACGACCTCGTCGACGTCGAGCCGCGCGCGCAAGGCCGCCGGCAGGACCATCCAGGCGGCGCCGATCAGCGCGGCAAGCGCGAGCGCAAGCGGGATCAGCAGAAGCGCCGGCCAGTCGCCGAGCCGATAACCGGCGACCGCCGCCACGAGGCCGCCGAGATAGAAGCAGCCCTCCGCGCCCACGTTGAACACGCCGGCGCGAAACGCGACCGCCGCCGCGAGGCCCGTCAGCAGCAGGGGCGTGGCGGCGGTGAGGGTCGCCGCCAGCCGCCGCTCGCCGCCGAAGGCCTCCTCGACCATCAGACGATAGACGCCGAGCGGCTCGTGCCCGGTCGCCGCCAGCAGGGCCGCGCCGATGGCGAGCGCCAGAGCGAAAGGCGCGACGGCGGCGAGCTTGTCGGCCAGGGTCATGCCGCCCGCCGCCCGAGCATCATGCGCCCGATGGTCTCGACGCTCGCTTCCCCGCGCAGGCGCTCGCCGACGAAGCTCCCGTTGTGGATGGCGATGACGCGATCCGACAGCGCGAGGATCTCGTCGAGCGATTCGGAAACGACCAGCACCGCGCCGCCCGAGTCCCGATAGCGCGCCAGCTCCCCGTGGATGAACGCGGACCCCGCGATGTCCACGCCGCGCGTCGGCTGTGCGACGACGATGAGCTTCGGCGTCCGGTCGAACTCGCGCGCGATGACGAGCCGCTGCTGGTTGCCGCCCGACAGCGTCGCGGCCGGATCGGACAAACGCGCGTAGCGCACAGACAACGCTTTCAGGGCGGCCGTGGCTCGTCCCCGAATGGCGCCGGCTCGCAGAACGCCTCCTCGCGCGAAAACCGCCTCGCGGCCGGCGATGAAATTGTCGGCGAGGGAGGCGCTCTGGCAGAGCCCCTCCTCGGCGCGGTCGGCGCTCACATAGCCGATCCCGGCCGAGCGAAATTTCGCCGTCGAGGCCCCCGCCATCTCCTGGCCCGCGAAGGTCAGCGACCCCGCCGCCGGCGCGGCGAGCCCCGCCAGACAGGCCACAAGCTCGTCCTGCCCGTTGCCGCCGACGCCGGCGATCCCGACGATCTCGCCCGCGAAGACGTCGAGATCGACCGGCCCCAGCCGCCGCGCGCCGAGCGCGTCGCGACCGACGAGGCCCCGGGCGCTGAGCAAGGGCGCGCCGGAGGCGCGCGGACGCGCGCTCAATTGCGGCATGGCGACCGGCTCGCCGACCATCGCCTCGGCGAGCGCGTCGGCGGAGGTCTCCGACGGCTTGGTCGTCATCACGACGCGGCCGGCGCGCATGACGGTGACGGCGTCGGCGACGCTCAGCACCTCCTCGAGCTTGTGGCTGATGAACAGGATCGTGCGCCCCTCGGCGCGCAGCTTCAGCATCAGCGCCAGCAGTTCCTCGATCTGCGCCGGCGCCAGCGCCGCCGTCGGCTCGTCGAGGATCAGCACGTCGGCGCCGCGATAGAGAAGCCGCAGAATTTCGAGAATCTGACGCACCGGCGTCGGCGCGTCGGCGACGCGACGGCTCCAGTCGAGACTGACGCCGGCGCTCGCCGCCAGCCTCTCGGCTTCGCGCAGCGCCGCGCTTCGGTCGATGAGGCCGTGCGCCATCGGCTCGCGCGCGAGGATGAGGTTTTCGAGCAGCGTCAGCGGCGCGGCCAGCATGAATTCCTGATGCACCATGCCGACGCCGCGCGCATAGGCGTCGCCGGGGCCGGCAAGCCGCACGGGCGCGTCGTTCAGGATGACATCGCCGGCGTCGGGCTGGTCGGCGCCTTGCAGAATGCGCATCAGCGTCGACTTGCCGGCGCCGTTGCCGCCGACGATGGCGTGGATGGTCCCCGGCGCTGGCGGCGAAATCGACGCGGTCGTTGGCCAGCACCGGGCCGAACCGCCGCGTCAGGCCCCGGGCGCCGAGGCGAACCTCGACGCGCGGCGTCTCTGTCACTTGAAGAAGTCCGGATACCCCTGGTCGACGACGTTCCAGACCTTGATCTCGCCGGAGAGGATCTTCTTCTTCATGTCCTCGATCCTGGCGAGGTCGGCGGCGGGGATCTTGTCCTTGGTGAATTTCATCGGCGAGAGGCCGACGCCGTCCTCAGCGAGGCCGAGCGTGACCGTCTTGCCGCCGGGGAATTTGTGGCCGGCGTAGTCCTTGATGACGGTCTCGACGGCGACGTCGGTGCGCTTGACCATGCTTGTCAGCACCGCGCCGGGGGCGAGCCCGTCCTGATCGGTGTCGACGCCGATGGCGAACTTGCCCGCCTGCTTGGCCGCCTGAATGACGCCGAGCCCGGTTCCGCCGGCGACCTGATAGACGACGTTGGCCCCGGCGTCGAACATCGCCTTGGCCATTTGCAGGCCGATGGCGGGATCGCCGAAATTGTTGGAATAGGCGACCTTCACTTCGGCGTTGGGATCGACGGCCTTCGCGCCCTGGATATAGCCGACGATGAACTTGTCGATGCCGACCGATTTCGTGCCGCCGATCACGCCGATGACCGGCTTGCCGCTCATGCCGTGAATCGAGGAATCCTTGGCGGCCAGCGTCGCCAGGGCGCCGGCGAGATAGGACCCCTCCTGCTCCTGGAACAGCACCGAGGCGACATTGGCGCCCGACTTCACCTGATTGAGGATCACGTAATCCACGCCCGGATAATCCTTGGCGACCGTCTGAAGCGCATCGCCATGCGAATATTCGAGATCGACGATGAGGCCGAAGCCGGCGTCCGAGGCGCGGCGCAGGATGTCCGGCCCCTGCGCGACGACGTCCTTGGATTCGACGGGCTTGCCGTCGAGCTTGGTCTCCGCCAGCGCCTTCTTGAAGCCCGCGAAGGCGAGGTCGTTATAGGACTGATCGCCGAGTCCGCCTTGCGCGATGATGAGCGCGACCGGCTTTTCCGCCGCCCTCGCCGCGTTCGTCGCCCCAAGGCCCAAGGCGAGGGCCGAAATCAGGCTGAGCCATCGTTTTCCAACCATTAGCGTCCTCCTTCGCTTCAGAGCGCTGCGCCCCCCAATCGGCGACGCTCAGAATTTCGGCCTGATAGGCGTAGCGGCGCGCGTCGTAGACGGCGTGAACGAAATCGAGCAAAGCCCCCGAGGCCGCGTAGCTCGTGCGCGCGACCTCCATCACGACGGGGTCGTCGCCAAGCTCCAGAAGCCGCGCCTCCTCAGGAAGCGCCGCCCGCGCGCGCAGCGTCTCCACCCCGCGCGCGACGGCGAGGCCCGCTTCGGCGAACAGGCGGTAGAGCGAGAATTTCGGCGCCGCGGCGAGCTTTCGCGTCAGGCCGGTGCGGCTGACCAGATCGGCCGGCAGCACCGAGGCGTGCAGCGCGGTCGGTATGGCGTCGACGAGCCGCAGCCGGTCGAGCCGCACGAGCCTGTCGCCGGGGTCGTAGGGCAGATCCTCACGCCATTCGGTCGCGCCGAAGGCGATGAGCCGATGGGTGGCGACGCGCCCCTGCGCCTCCACCGCTTCGGTGAAGCTGGCGAGATAGGAAGGCTGGCGGCGCAGCGGCGGCGGCGCGACAAAACTGCCGAGCCCCTGCCGGCGGCGGATCAGGCCCTCGTCGACCAGCATCTCGACGGCGCGGGTGACGGTGAAGCGGCTGACCCCGAAGCGCTCGGCGAGCGCCGGCTCGCTGTCGATGCGCTCGCCGGGCGCCGGCCGGCGATCTCGCGACGCAGCGCGTCGACGAGCTGCAAATAGAGCGGACGGTCGAGATCGGCGCGGAGCGCGGCGGACATCGCTGGCTGTCCAGTCATACGGTTGACCGGACAAGTCAAGCACGCCGTCCTGTCGCGCGCAAGCCGCTTTCGCGGCGAGCGCGAGAGATCTCAGGTCGAGGAGGCTCGGACCGGGAGGCGGCGCCCGCAAATCGCGGGAGGCTACTCCGCCGCCTCGCGCATCTGCGCGCGAATCGTGGCGCGCAGGTCGTCGATGGGAATGGCCTGCCCGGCGCGCTCCACCCGCCAGAACGTCCAGCCGTTGCAGGCCGGCAAGCCCTTGCGCGAGCGCGCCGATCTTGTGGATGGAGCCGACCGCCGGCCCGATCTTCAGCGCGCCGTCGGCGCGCACGAGGGCGCGAATCCGGCCGCTGGCGTCGACCAGCGTCTCGCCGGGCGTGACGAGGCCGGCCTCGATGAGGCTCGCGAAGGCGACGCGCGGCTCGGAGCGCCGGGTCGGCATGGGCGCCAGCGCCTCGCCCGAAAGCGGCTCGACCGCCGCGATTCGCGCCCGCGCCGCCGCGGCGTAGCCCTCCTCGCGCTCGAGGCCGACATAATGGCGGCCGAGACGGCGCGCGACGGCGCCGGTCGTGCCGGAGCCGAAGAACGGGTCGAGCACGAGATCGCCGGCGTTGGAGGCGGCGAGCAGCACGCGCGCCAGCAGCGCCTCGGGCTTCTGGGTCGGATGGGTCTTGCGCCCCGATTCGTCCTTCAGCCGCTCGGCGCCGGTGCAGATCGGCAGGAACCAGTCGGAGCGGGCCTGGCAATCCTCGTTGCCGGCCTTCAGCGCCTCGTAATTGAAGGTGTAGCCCTTGGCGTCGGCGGAGCGGGTCGCCCAGATCATCGTCTCGTGGGCGTTGGTGAAGCGCCGGCCGCGGAAATTCGGCATCGGATTGGCCTTGCGCCAGACGATGTCGTTGAGGATCCAGAAGCCGAGGTCCTGGAGAATCGCCCCGACGCGGAAAATGTTGTGATAGGAGCCGATGACGACGAGGGTCGCGTCGCGCTTCATCACGCGGCGCGCGGCCGTGAGCCAGCGGCGGGTGAAGGCGTCGTAGGCGGCGAAGTCGGCGAACTTGTCCCAGTCGTCGTCGACGGCGTCGACGAGGCTCTGATCCGGCCGCGACAGGCCGCCCTCCAGTTGCAGATTATAGGGCGGATCGGCGAAGATCAGATCGACGCAAGCCTCGGGGAGTTTGTTCATCTCCTCGACGCAATCGCCGACGAGGATGACGTCCCGGGGCGGGGCTTTCATCGTGGCGGGGCGTCCGGCCGCGGCGGTCCCAGTACGAAGAACCTGAATCTGGGCGGGGCGGCCAGACGCACCGACACGAGAAGCACGCATCCACGCTCACACGATTACGCTACGCTACGATGTCGCCGGCGCAGTCGCCGTCGACGCGTCCGTTATGGCTGCGTAAGGTAAAGGCCGCGTTATCCTTGATTGCGGGCGCGCGTCTCGTTTTCGTACGAAAAGTCAGACGCAAATTTTTATAGAATTTCAATTATTTATAACAAGACATTAATAGGCTGGCGTAAGCCTTTGATTTGAAACTTCTGCGATGCAGCGGCGAGGGCCCCAGCCGGGCCAGCGCGTCGCGATGCGCGGGCGTGGCGTAGCCGGCGTGATCGGAAAAACCGTAGCCGGGAAAATGCAAATCGAGTCGCGCCATCAGCCGGTCGCGCGCGACCTTGGCGACGATCGAGGCGGCGGCGATCGAAAGCGAGAGCGCATCGCCGTCGACGATCGCGCGGGCCGGGCAGAAGAGCGCGTCGGGCACGTCGCGCCCGTCGATCAGCGCAAAGTCCGGGCGCACGGAGAGGCCGGCGACGGCGCGCGCCATCGCGCGCAGGGTCGCGCCGCGAATATTGTAGAGATCGATCTCCTCGGCGCTCGCAAAGGCGATCGAGACCGAGACCGCGCTTTCGACAATGAGCGGAAACAGCGCCTCGCGCTGCGCCCGGTCGAGCTTCTTCGAATCGTCGATTCCCCGCGGCGGCCGCGCGTGGGGGGCAAGGATCACCGCGGCGACGCCGACCGGCCCCGCCAGCGGACCCCGCCCGACCTCGTCGACCCCCGCCACGAATCGCGCGCCCTGCGCCAGCAGCTTGCGCTCATGCGCGAGGCCGGGGCCGCAGGCTCATCCCGCCAGCGGGCCGGGCTTGAGGCGGTCGAGATCGAACGACAATACGTCGCGCAGCAGGTCGATGAAGGCGCCCGCCGCATGCGCGGCGCAGGCCTCGCCCTTTTCGGCCGTCGCCTTCGAGGCGTCGCCGGCGACCCCGGCCGCCGTCAGGTCGCTCGCCATCCAGCCGAAGCCGATCGGCTGGGTGACGCGCAACTGCTTCATCTCCTGCTCGATTCCGACCGCGGCGGAAACGAAATTCTCCGCCCGCTCCATTTTGACCGTCTGCGGCCGGAACGCCAGCATCAGCGAGGTCTCGACCTCGCCGCCGTGGATGCCGTGCGCGCGCTCTTGCGGGCTGAACATGCCCTCCGGCAGGCCGAGCCGGTGCCAGGCGGCGTGGACGGCGAGCATGCGGTGCCTCACCCTCAGTTCCCGCGCGACGATGTCGATGACGGGCACGTTGCCGCCATGGGAATTGATGAACACGAGCTTGCGGCACCCCGTCCGCGCGACGCTGTCGCCGATCTCGGTCCAGGCGCGCGACGACCGTCTCGTGCGAGAAGGTCAGCGTGCCCGGGAAATTCGATGTGCTCGTTGGATTTGCCGATCGCCTGGACCGGCAGATAGAGCACGGGCATGTCGTCGGGCGTCAGCTTGACCGCCCGCTCCAGATAGCCCTGGTTGATGTAATTGTCGACGCCGACCGGCAGATGCGGCCCGTGCTGCTCGGTCGCCGCGACCGGCAGCACGGCGACGTAACGGCGCATGTCGGCGGCGGCGAAGTCGCGCCAGCTCCAGTCCGACCAGAATTTCGAGGGCGGCATTGCGGGACTCCGGAGAAGGCGAGGTTCAAGACATTAGCGGCGCGAAAATGACCCTGTTCATTTTTGGCGCCTGATTTTCCAATGGGTTAGGCGTCAAAACGCGAACATGGGGGGAGGGGCGCCGCGTCGACGCTAGCGCGCGGCCGCGCGATGGCGGGGGCCGCGAAATGCCTGGAGAGCGCCAGGATGTTCGAATGTCAAGAGAGCCCAAGTTTGTTCAGGTCCTGCGGTGAGCCGGATCTGTCGTTTCTGCGCGCCGGATGTCGAGTTCTCAGTCTAACAAGGTCCGCCGACGAACAGAAGGAATTGTTCCGGCCGGAGGGCACGCGGCGGCCGGGCGGAAGGGGCGGAAATGGCGGCCAACGGGCGGATGGCGGGCTTCTTGCAGCCTGATTTGCTGCAACGTGCAATAACCCATTGATGCGCGTTACAGACCGGATTTCGGTGCAGAAATCATGATTTTTGATCAAGCGCACTGGGTGTGCTCGGGCGCGTATCTGAATATGCGAGACGTCTTCCCTTCGGCGCTCATTTCTGATACGCTCTAGACCTTGATCGTGCGCGATCCTGCGCCTAAGGCGTCAACGGTGGGGATTTGGCATCCTGCCTCGCGTGGCCTAGCCAGCCATGCATCACCCTTCCATGTACCTACGCGGGAGACGTGCGATGAGCGCGCTTGATCCGGCGGTGATGCGCGACGCGGCTATGCTCGATCTTCGCGATTGCTGCCCTAATTAAGGCCGTTTGGCCGAACGGAATACGTCGGTAAAGCAATGGCCGCCGTGCTTGAGCACGGCGGTCTCCCCAAGGCGTATGGCGGAGACCCCAAACCACCTGTAATAGGATTGTCGCTCTCGCTGCCCGCACAACTCTTTGGGGAAACGCCATGCGCGGAAGTGCTTTTGCCATAGTGGCGGCGTCTTAGTGTCGGGCTGCGTTAGTACCCACGAATTTTTCCTGATGGGGCGGACATCTGGTGTGACCGGGTCGGGAACGGTGCCCGCAAATGGCCACTATGGGGGGCCGATCACGATTTTGCTTGGAAGCAAGGAATTCAAGGGCCAATGGATTCTAGCTGAGACCGGCGGGTCAGCGGGAATAGCCGCCATGACTGAAAATTCGGGAACCTCGGCGGCGACAGCAACGGGTATCCTCGTCGGCTTGCCTACAAGCGGAAATGGTTCTGTTCTTGCCGCCGCCTCAGACGGAGCAACATTGCGATGCTCATTTAATTTTAGTGAAATGAACCTGAAGGGAACGGGGAACACTGCCGAGACAACAAAGGTGAAACCTACGACTTACAGATACACTAATTGCCTGACAGACGCCGTTTGTCGGCGTCGCAAAACTGCGAGATCTCGGCCTGAATTCGTGCGAGCAGCATGGTTGGCTTCGGTGCCGGCGACAAGGGCCGCTTTTGGTCGGAAACGCTCGTTCCGCCCGCGCGGCTCACCCCGCCTTCGCCGCGATCGCCTCGATCTCGACCTTGAACTCCGGCCGGGAGAAGCCCTGCACGACGAGCAGGGTCGAGGCGGGCGGCGGACTGCCTACGAATTCATCACGGACCTTCATATAGCCGCCCAAATGTTCGGCGGCGCTCACATAGGCGTTGATGCGCACCACGTCGGCCATCGTCATGCCGGCCTCGCCGAGGATGGCGACGATGGCGCGGAAGCACAGGCGCGCCTGCGCCTCGGCGCTCTCCGGCACCGTCCCGTCGCGTCCGACCCCGAGCTGGCCCGAGCAGAACACGTAGCGCGCGCCGGGGTCGATCTCGACGCCGTGGGCGTAGTTGGCGAAGGGCGGATGGATCGTGTTGGGGTTCAGCCTGCGCAAGGCGGCGCCTTTCGAGCGATTTCGCGCCGCCGGGGTTACCCCTTGCCAGCCGATCACGCAAGAATGATGATGGCGCCCGAGTTGCTGGCGAGGGGGTCCGGCATTCTCGCCAAGGAGCGTTGAGATGAAACTGACGGGCGTATGGCTCGCCGCGGGCCTGAGCATGGTCGCGACAGCGGCTTTCGCGCGCCGACAAGGTCCGGTTCGGCACCAACTGGCTCGCCGAGGCCGAACACGGCGGCTACTATCAGGCGGTCGCCGACGGCACCTACGCCAAATACGGGCTCGACGTCGAGATCGTGCAGGGCGGCCCGCAGGCGGCCAACGGCATCCTGCTCGCCGCCGGCAAGCTCGACTTCTACATGGGCGCCAGCATGCTCGAAGCCTTCGACGCGCTCAAGCAGAACGTGCCGATGGTGGCGGTCGCCGCGCATTTCCAGAAGGACCCGCAGATCGTGATGTCGCATCCCGGCGTCGGGCTCGACAAATTCACCGATCTCGCCAATGCGCCCGCCTATATCGCCAAGGGCGCGCCGTTCTACGAATGGATGATGTCGGCCTACGGCTTCAAGGAGGAGAACGTCAAGCCCTACACCTTCAACCCGCAGCCGTTCATCGCCGACAAGCATTCGATCCAGCAGGGCTACGTGACCTCCGAGCCCTATGCGGTCGAGAAGATGGGCGACTTCAAGCCCAACATCTTCCTGTTCGCCGATTACGGCTTCTCCACCTACGCGACGACGATCGAGACCCGCGCCGACATCGGTCGCCAAGAAGGCGGACATCGTGCAGCGCTTCGTCGATGCCTCGACGATCGGCTGGTACCATTATCTCTACGGCGACAACAAGAAGGCCAACGAGCTCATCAAGAAAGACAACCCGGAGATGACCGACGACCAGATCGCCTTCTCCATCGCCAAGATGAAGGAATACGGCCTCGTCGATTCCGGCGACACGCTGAAGCATGGGCATCGGCGCGATGACCGACGCGCGGATGAAGGACTTCTACGACAAGATGGTCAAGGCGGGCGTGGCAGCCGGCCAACCTCGACTACAAGAAGACCTACACGCTGCAATTCGTCGACAAGGGCGTCGGCCTCGACCTGAAGCCGAAATGAGCGGCGTCGAGATGAACCCGATCGCTCGCGGATTCCGCGGCGCTGTCGGCCGCTCGCCGACGCGCCGCGCCTGGTGCAGGCTGGAGAGCGTCGGCAAGACCTTCGCCAACGGCACCGTCGCGCTGACGGGCGTCGACCTGGATGTCCGGCGCGGCGAGTTCCTGTCGCTGCTCGGCCCTCCGGCTGCGGCAAGTCGACGATCCTGCGCCTGCTCGCCGGCCTCACCTCGCCGACGCAGCGGCTGGATCAACTGGAGCGAGAAGGAGCACGAGCTCGGCTTCGTCTTCCAGGAGCCGACGCTGATGCCCTGGGCGACGGTGTTCGCCAATGTCTGGCTGCCGCTGCGCCTGAAGGGCCAGTCGCGCGCGCAGGCCAAGCCCGCCGATCATGGACGCGCTCGCCATGGTCGGCCTCGCCAACTTCGCCAACGCCTATCCGCGCGAATTGTCGGGCGGCATGAAGATGCGCGTCTCGATCGCCCGCGCGCTGGTCACGCGGCCGGCGCTCCTGCTGATGGACGAGCCGTTCGCCGCGCTCGACGAGATCACCCGCATCAAGCTCAACGACGATCTGGTCGCGCTCAAATGCGAGCTCGACGCGACGGTGGTGTTCGTCACCCATTCGGTCTACGAGAGCGTCTATCTCTCCGACCGCATCGTCGTCATGGCGCCGCGGCCGGGCCGGGTGGTCGCGGAGATCGCGATCCCCGCGCCGCTGCCGCGCGACGAGGATTTCCGCCTGGGGCGCTCTACGCCGAGCGCTGCCGCGAAACCTCGGCCGCGCTGCACCGGGCGATGAACATGGAGCCCGCGCTCGCATTGAATCAGGCAAAAGTCCGGCGCTACGCTGCTGCCGACGCTGGCGCTCGTCGGCGCGCTTGCCGCCGTGGGAGGCCGTGGTGCGCATCAACCAAATCGAGCCCGTCATCCTGCCGGCGCCGAGCCTGATCGCTGACGACGCTGGTCCAGGACTGGGGCGTGCTGTTCCGCTCGCTCCTGGTGACGCTGCAGATCACCGTCGAGGCGCTCGTCGCCGCCACCGATCGGCGGCACGCTGCTGGCGCTCCTGTTCGCGCGCTTCAAGGTCGATCGAGGAGGCGTTCTTTCCCTTCGCCGTCATCATGCAGGTGACGCCCGTCGTCGCCATCGCGCCGCTGCTGCTGGTCTATCTCGAGCTCCGGCGGCGCGGTGCTCGTCTGCGCGTTCCTCGTGGCGTTCTTCCCGATCCTCGTCCAACACGGCGCTGGGCCTGTCCTCGGTCGATCACAATCTGCTCGACCTGTTCCAGCTGTATCGCGCCTCGCGCGGGCGGCAGTTGCTGTGGCTGCGCGTGCCCTCGGCGCTGCCCTATTTCCTCGGCGGGCTTCGCATCGGCGGCGGCCTGGCGCTGATCGGCGCGATCGTCGCGGAGATCGCGGCGGGCTCGGCGGGACAGGGCTCCGGCCTCGCCTTCCGCATCATCGAGAGCGGCTATCGGCTCAACATTCCCGCGCATGTTCGCCGCGCTGGTGCTGATCTCGCTGACCGGCATCGCGATCTATCTCGCGCTGAGCGCCGCTCTCCTATCTGTTGCTGCACCGCTGGCACGACAGCGCGCGGAGCCGCGAGACGTGAGCGCGGGCCTATCACGATCGCCAGGACGAAGCGCTGGGCTGGCGGCGGACGCGCGCGTGCTCGGCGCCGGACGCGCCGCTCGACGCGCAGGGCTTCGGCCGCGTCGACATCCTCATCGACGACGGCCGCATCGCGGCCGTCGCGCCGGCGGGAACGCCGGATTTCGGCGACGACGCCGCGCTCTGCCGCTCGCCGGCCGCATCGTCCTGCCCGCCTTCGTCGACGCGCACACCCATCTCGACAAGGGCCATATCTGGCCGCGCGCGCCCAATCCGACCGGCGACTTTCGCCGGCGCGCTGGCAGACGGTCGCCGCCGACCGCGCGGCCAACTGGAGCGCCGAGGACGTCGCGGCGCGCATGGAGTTCGCGCTTGCGCTGCGCCTATGCGCACGGCACGCGCGCCATCCGCACCCATCTCGACAGCCTCGGGCCGCAGGCGCGGATCTCCTGGCCCGTGTTCGCCGCCGCGCGCGAGCGCTGGAGCGGCCGCATCGAGCTGCAGGCCTCGCCTCTGTTCGGCGTCGACGTGATGTTCGACGCCGGCGCATATGGAGACGATCGAGGCGATGGTCGAGGCGCACGGCTCGCGGCTGCTCGGCGCCGTGACCTACATGATCCCGCGGCTTGCAGGAGGCGCTCGATGCGCTGTTCGCGCTCGCCGAGCGCAGGGGCTGGGATCTCGATTTCCACGTCGACGAGACCGCCGATCCGGCCGCGCGCTCGCTCGGCGTCATCGCCGACACGGCGCTCGAGGCGCGGCTTCGCCGGCCGAGATCCTGGTCGGCCATTGCTGCTCGCTGGCCGCGCCAGGACGACGGCGAGCGCGAGCGCGTGATCGAGAAGGTCGCGCGCGCCGGCATCGCCGTCGTCTCGCTGCCGATGTGCAACATGTTCCTGCAGGACCGCCACGCCGGCCGCACGCCGCGCTGGCGCGGCGTCACCGCGCTGCACGAACTGAAGGCGGCCGGCGTCGCGACGATGATCGCCAGCGACAACACCCGCGATCCCTTCTACGCCTATGGCGATCTCGACATGCTCGAGGTCTGGCGCGAGGGCGTGCGCATCCTGCATCTCGACTATCCCCTACGCCGACTGGGCCGCAGGCGGTCTCAGCCGCGCCGGCGCGCGCGATGGGGATCGCGCCGCCGCGCCTTGCGCGTCGGCGAGCCCGCCGACATGATCCTGACCCACGCGCGCGACTTCACCGAACTGTTCTCGCGCCCGCAGGCCGACCGCACTCGTCGCTGCGCGCCGGCGCGGCCGCTCGCCGCCGCGCCGCCGGCTTATCGCGATCTCGACGCATCTGGAGGGTCTTTCGCCATGACGGGCGCCTATGACATCGCCGGCTTCCGCGCCGCCATCGGCGACATCAAGGTCGAGGACAATCCGGCCCTGGTCAAGCAGAAGAGCCGCGACTTCTACTGGTATTCGCCGGTCCTCAAGCGCGAGCTGGAGCACGTCGACCGCCGACCTCATGGTCACGCCGAAAAGCGAGGCCGAGGTCGCGCCGTGCTCGCGGCGGCCTACGAGCTCGGCGTTCCGGTGACGCCGCGCGGCGGCGGCACCGGCAATTACGGGCAGGCGATGCCGCTCACCGGCGGCGTCGTGCTCAACCTCACCGACATGAACCAGGTCAAGTCGATCGCGCCCGGCCGCGTCGTCTGCGAGCCCGGCGCGCTGCTGATCGACGATCGACCAGCGCGCTCGGCCGCAGCCGGCCAGGAGCTGCGCATGTACCCCTCGACCCGCGCGACCGCCTCGGTCGCCGGCTTCGTCGCCGGCGGCTCGGGCGGCGTCGGCTCGATCAACTGGGGCGGCCTGCGCGATTTCGGCAATGTCCTCCGCCTGCGCGTGCTGACCATGGAGGAGACGCCCGCGCGCGCTCGAACTGACCGGCGCCGACCTGCACAAGGCGATGCACGCCTACGGCACCAACGGGATCATCACCGAAGTCGAGATGCCGCTGGCGCCGCGCTACGACTGGGTCGACGTGATCGTCGGCTTCGACGACTTCGAGGCGGCGGCGGCCTATGGCGCGGCGCTCGGCGCGCAGGACGGCCTCCTGCAAGAAGCTCATCACCGTGGTCGCGGCGCCCGCGCCGCACGACTATTTCCTGCGCCACCGCTCGCTGATCCCGGAAGGGACGAGCGTCGTGCTGGCGATGGTCGCGCCGCACGCGCTCGACGCCTTCTACGCCTTCACCAGGCCGTGGAAGGCCAAGGTCCTGCTCGATTCCAGCCGCGCCTCGGCCGGAGACGCTGAAAGGCCTGCCGCCGAACTACGAGCTGAGCTGGAACCACACGACGCTGCGCGCGCTGCGCGTCGATCCCGCCGATCACCTATCTGCAGGTGCGCTACGGCGAGGGCCGCCGCTGGAGCGCGCGCACGCGATCCTGCGCAAATACGCGGGCGAGGTGATCGGCCATCTCGAGTTCATCCGCTTCAACGGCCGCATCGAATTCGCGGGGCTGCCGCTGGTGCGCTTCACCACGCGAGGAGCGGCTGGAGGAGATCATCGCGCGATCACGAGGCGATGGGCGCGCCTATGTTTCAACCCGCACCGCTACACGCTGGAGGAAGGCGGCATGAAGCAGACCGACGCGATCCAGCTCGCCTTCAAGCGCGAGGCCGACCCGCGCGGCCTGCTCAATCCCGGCAAGATGATCGCCTTCGAGGACCCGAACTTCGATTTCTCCGCCGGCCAGTCCTATCTGTTCCCCGGCCTCGAGGCGCGCGCGGCGGCGGCGCAGGGCCTGATGCGCGTTCTCGTGCTCTACGCCCATCCGGTGGAGACCAGCTTCGGCGCGGCGGTTCATCGGACCCTGGTGGCGACGCTCGCCGGGCGCGGCCACGAGGTCGACGATTGCGATCTCAACGCCGAGGGCTTCGATCCGGTCATGTCGCGGCAGGAGCGCATCGACTATCACGACGTCGAGGCCAACCGCGCCCGCGTCGCCCCCTATGTCGAGCGGCTGCTGGCGGCCGACGCGGTCGCCTTCTCGTTCCCGGTCTGGAACATGGGCTTTCCCGCAATTCTGAAGGGCTTCATCGACAAGGTGTTCCTCCCAGGCGTCAGTTTCACGCTGAGCGACAACGGCGACTACACGCCCTGCCTGCGCAACATCAGGAAGCTGGGCGTCGCCTGCACCTATGGCGGCACGCGGCTGCGCACGTTTCTGGCCGGCGATCCGTGCCGGCGCTTCATCACGCGCTCGCTGCGCATAACCTGCGCGCCCGGCGCGACCTGCGATTATGTCGCGCTGCACGACATGAACCATACGCGCGCCGACAAGCGCGAGGCCTTCCTGCGCGAAGTGGCGAGGCGGTTCGCGCGCTGGTGAGCCGCCCCGGAATCGGGGGATGGGCGGGACCAAATCGCCTCCGCGCCGGCGCTTGCGAAGCCGGACAGTCGTGATAACGTTGACGACGTGAAGTTTTCTGGCCAGAAGCCGTCCTGCGCGGTTTGACGAGGAGGCGCCGGGTGTCGGTTTCCGCGGACTATTTGCTCGATCGTCGCCGCCTGTCACGCCAGGTGACGACTCTGGCGCGCCCTCGCCTTCGGCGTGGCCGCGCTCGCGATTATCGGGCTCGGTTTGCGCTATGCCGGCCTGCGCGGCGGCTTGGCGGGCGAACATATCGCCAAATTGCGCATCTCCGGCCTCATCACCGGCGACGACCGCACGGTCGCGGCGCTGCGCGAAATCGGCAATTCGCGCGCGCGCGCCTTGATCCTCTCCATCGACAGCCCCGGCGGCACGACCGCGGGCGCCGAGCGGCTGTTCGACGAGATCCGCCGCGTCGAGGCCAAGAAGCCGACCGTCGCCGTCATCGGAGCCGTCGGCGCGTCCGGCGCCTATATCACCGCGATTGCGGCCGACCGCATCTTCGTGCGCCAGACCTCGCTCGTCGGCTCGATCGGCGTGCTCGCGCAATATCCCAACGTTTCCGGGCTGCTCGACAAGATCGGCGTCAAATACGAAACGATCAAGTCCTCGCCGCTGAAGGCCGTCCCCAACGGGCTGGAGCCGACGAGCGAGGCCGCGCGCGCCGCGATGGCGGCCGTCATCGACAATTCCTTCGCCTGGTTCAAGGATCTCGTGCGCAAGCGCCGCAGCATGAGCGAGGACGAACTGTCGCGCATCGACGACGGACGCATCTTCACCGGCCGTCAGAGCCTGCCGCTGAAACTCGCCGACGCCTTCGGCGGCGAGCGCGAGGCGATCGCGTGGTTGAACGCAGACAAGCGCGTGCCCAAGAACCTGCCCGTTCGCGACTATTCCCCGAGCGCGGGCTTCGCCGGCTTCACTCTGAAGAGCCTGGCCTTGAGCGCGCTCGATGCGGTTTGGGGCGCGCCTTCGGGCGAGAGCCGGTCGGTTGACGGTCTGATGTCTGTTTGGCAGATGACGACCGGTGATTAAGGGCAGCCTCACGGAGGGGCGTCACGGAAGCTAAAGGGGCGGCGTCGTGATCAAGTCAGAACTGGTTCAGCGTTTGGCGGCGCGCAATCCGCACTTATACCAACGTGACATCGAGAACATCGTCGATGCGATTCTCAACGAGATCGCCGGCGCCCTTTCGCGCGGCGATCGCGTGGAGTTGCGCGGCTTCGGCGCCTTCTCGACCAAACAGCGTCAGGCCCGCACCGGGCGCAACCCGCGCACCGGCGACAAGGTGCCGGTCGAGGAGAAATTCGTGCCGTTCTTCAAGACCGGCAAGGAAATGCGCGAGCGCCTCAACAAATAGGCGTCGCGCGACCCTCCGGGCCGGCGATCAGTCCAGCGTCCCCACCGGGAGATCGTTGAGCTTCTTGCGCGGCGCATCGGCCTTCGGGGCGGGGACCGGCGAGGGCGCCACGACGGGATGCTTCTCGCCATCGGCTTTCGCCTGCACGGGTTCGCCCGACGGCGCGGGCTTCGGCGCGGCTTCCGGCTTGCCGGGCTCCTGACCGCCGCTCGGCGCCACGGCCGCGACCGACGGGGCTCCTGCGTCGCCGGGCTTGGCGCTCGCCGCGTCCGGCGTCGAAGAAGCGTCGGGCTCCTTGGCGACGGCCGGCTCCTTCTTCTTCGCTACGTGATGCTTGGGCTTCGCATGCGAGCCCGCCCCAGGCTTCGACCAGAACAGATTGTCGCCGCCATAGACGCGCGTTGGCGGATTGAAGAGGTCGCCCATCGCCGTCTGCCGGCGGGCCGACGCCTCGCCGCCGTCCGACGCGTCGTCGCCGCCGATGTCGCGCGGCGGGCGCAACCCCTGCGGCGCATCGCCATCCGGACGCCGCCAGCGCGGGGAGCTGGCGTAGCGCTCCAGGATGTGGCCATCGCGCGCGTCGACGATCAGCCGCGCCGGGCGCCCGGAAACGGAGACGACGTCGCAGACATAGATATTGCCGCGCCGCAGCATCGGTCCGCTGAGCCGATAGCCGTCGTCTTCGAGCATGCCGGCGATCTCGCGCGGCGACGTCTCGAAATAGGAGAAGAAGCCCTGCGCGCGCGCGGCCGGGGCGGCAAGCAGCGCCGCCGCCAAGGCCAAGCCCAGGCTCCCTGCGAAACGAATGGCCATGACCAGCCTCTCCCGAAAACGCCAGTAGGGACGGCGAAACGCCTTGTCGCTAAAAATTAAGGCTTCGTTAGGACATTTTATCAGCAAGCCTTCGCCAAGGCGAGAAACGAATTCGACTTCGGCGTCGGAGGTTTCGAACGAAGTTACCATGCGGACGACGGCCTCGCCGGGCCGCGGGGCGCCCTCAGGGCGCACGCCCTGCGTAGGGAATTCGTAAAAGGCCGCCCCGCCGGCGCGCCAGCCCGCGATGCGCGTCGTCGGCGCGACGACGAAGACCTCGTTGGCCTCGGTGGGAAAGGCCGCGCGCACGCCGGGGATGGCGGCGAGCCCGTCGCTGAGCCGTCGGGCCGTCCCGTTGGCGCGGGCTGCGAGTTCGAGCCAGAGGCCGCCGTCGAGATAGGCCTCCATCTGCGCGCCGAGCAGCCGTCCCTTGGACAGCGTATGGCCGCCGCGCTTGCGCAGATAAGGGAAGGCCTCCGCCCGGCTCTTGTCGAAGAACACGACCGCCTCGCAGGCGAGCGCGCCGTTCTTCGTCGCCCCGAACGACAGCGCGTCGATCCCCGCCCGCCAGCTCATCTCGGCCGGCGCGCAGCCGAGCGAGACGAGCGCATTGGCGAAGCGGGCGCCGTCCATGTGGACGGCGAGCCCCGCCGCATGGGCCGCCTGCGTGAGCGCGGCGAGCTCGTCGAGCGAATAGACCGTGCCGGCCTCGGTGACCTGCGAGAGGGTCAACGCGGCCGGTTGGCACGCCTTGACGACCCCGCGCGGAAACTTCTCCAGCGCCTCGGCCAGCGCCGCGGGCGTCACCTTGCCGTCGTAGCCGGGAATCCCGACCAGCTTGGCGCCGCCGGTGAAGAACTCCGGCGCGCCGCATTCGTCGTCGTGGACATGGGCCTCCTCGTGACAGAACACGGCCTCCCACGGCCGCGCCAGCGCCGACAGCGCCAGCGCGTTCGCTCCCGTGCCGGTGGGTACGAGGAAGGCGGCGAGATCCGTCTCGAAGACCTCGGCCAGCCGGGCGACGGCGCGCTGAGACCAGGGATCGGCGCCATAGGCGGCGGCCGGTCCCTTGCTCGCCGCAGCGATGGCGGCGAGAATCTGCGGCGCGGCGCCGGCCGCATTGTCGCTGGCGAAGTTCAAGCTCGTGTCTCCCGTGTGGCCCGCCTCATGCAAGCCCCGAGGGACGATGACAAGCCCACTCGCCGCGCCCGGCCCTTCCGAGGCGAAAAAATGTCCGCGCGCCCGCCTGCGGCGCCTTGTGCGCGCGGGCGCTTTCTGGCATGTCTTGCCGAAATAGGACAGCCTTGCTGACCCATTCCCGCGAGTTTCGCGGCGGCCGAGCGAGGTTTTTGCAGGGCGATCATGCTGAGGACGACGCGAGACGCCAAACGCTCGAAACGCCGCGCCTGATTTCGCATCGGGCGGCGGCCGCCCCCTGTCCTCCTCACAGCAATTGCATTAGACAACCGGAAAATTCGATGAGGGGCGCGATGGAAATGCGCGCTCCGGCTCGCAAGGGAGTGGAGAGATGATCGACAAGCTTAGCCCCGCTCCGCTCGGCGCGGACCCCGCCCTGCCCCGCGCGGTCGGCCTCTACGACCCCAGGCGCGAGCACGATTCCTGCGGCGTGGGCTTCGTCGCCGACCTCCATAACCGCAAGAGCCACGCGATCCTGGAGAAGGGTCTGCAGATCCTCGTCAATCTCGATCATCGCGGCGCGACCGGCGCGGACGCGACGCTCGGCGACGGCTGCGGCGTGCTGACCCAGATCCCGCACCGCTTCTTCGCCGAGGAATGCGCCAGGCTCGGCTTCACCTTGCCCGAGCCCGGCCATTACGCGATCGGCCAGTTCTTCATGCCGCGCGACGCCGAGGCGCGCGCCATGGTCGAGAAGTTCGTCGAGGAGGCGATCGCCGCCGAGGGCCAGAAGCTCATCGGCTGGCGCGACGTGCCCGTCGACAATTCCAACCTCGGGCCCCGCGTGAAGGCGGTCGAGCCGGTGCACCGGCAGGTGTTCATCGGACGGGGCGTGCGCGCCGAGGACGAGGACGCCTTCGAGCGGCGCGTCTTCCTCATCCGCAAGGTCGTCTCCACCCGCACCTACGAGATGGGCGACCGGAAGATCGCCGAATATTACCCCGTCTCGATGTCGTGCCGCACCATCGTCTACAAGGGCATGGTGCTCGTGCATCAGCTCGGGCCCTATTACAAGGACCTCTCGGACCCGCGCTTCGAGTCGGCGCTGGCGCTGGTGCATCAGCGTTTCGCCACCAACACCTTCCCGTCCTGGCGGCTCGCCCATCCCTATCGGCTGGTCGCGCATAACGGCGAGATCAACACGCTGCGCGGCAACGTCAACTGGATGGCGGCGCGGCAGGCCAACGTCGATTCCGAGCTGTTCGGCAACGACATCTCCAAGCTCTGGCCGATCTCCTACGAGGGCCAGTCGGACACCGCCTGTTTCGACAACGCGCTCGAATTCCTGGTGCGCGGCGGCTATTCGCTGACCCACGCCATGATGATGCTGATCCCCGAGGCCTGGGCCGGCAATCCCCTGATGAGCGAGGAGCGGCGCGCCTTCTACGAATATCACGCCGCCATCATGGAGCCCTGGGACGGCCCGGCGGCGATGGCCTTCACCGACGGGCGCCAGATCGGCGCGACCCTCGACCGCAACGGCCTGCGCCCCGCCCGCTATTTCGAGACCGACGAGGGCCTCGTCGTGCTCGCTTCCGAAATGGGCGTGCTGCCCGTGCCGGAGGAGTCGATTGTCCGCAAGTGGCGCCTGCAGCCGGGCAAGATGCTGCTGGTCGATCTCCAGGAGCATCGCATCGTCTCCGACGACGAGCTTAAGGCGACGCTGTCGAAGGCGCATCCCTACAAGGAATGGCTCGACCGCACGCAGATCGTGCTGGAGGAGCTGAACCCCGTCGAGCCGCGCGCCTCGCGCACCGACGTTTCGCTGCTCGACCGGCAGCAGGCGTTCGGCTACAGCCAGGAAGACCTCGCCCTCCTGATGGCGCCGATGGCCGCCACCGGCCAGGAGGCGGTCGGCTCCATGGGCACGGACACGCCGATCTCGGCTCTGTCCGAGAAGTCGAAGCTGCTCTACACCTATTTCAAGCAGAACTTCGCGCAGGTGACGAACCCGCCGATCGACCCGATCCGCGAGGAGCTCGTCATGAGCCTCGTCTCGTTCATCGGGCCGCGCCCCAACATCCTCGATCACGAAGGCAACGCGCGGCGCAAGCGCCTTGAGGTGCGCCAGCCGATCCTCACCAACGAGGACCTCGAAAAGATCCGCTGCATCGGCCATTTCGAGGATTCCTTCGACACCAAGACCATCGACATCACCTATGACGTCGGGCGCGGCGCGGCGGGCATGGAGGATGCGCTGGCCCGCATCTGCGAGCGCGCGGAAGCCGCCGTGGTCGGGCGCTACAACATCATCATCCTCAGCGACCGCATGGTCGGGCCGGACCGCATTCCGATCCCGGCGCTGCTCGCCACCGCGGCCGTGCATCATCATCTCATCCGCAAGGGCCTGCGCACCTCGGTCGGCCTCGTCGTCGAGACGGGCGAGGCGCGCGAGGTGCATCACTTCTGCTGTCTGGCCGGCTACGGCGCCGAGGCGATCAACCCCTATCTCGCCTTCGAGACGCTGGCGGCGATGGCCGACGACCTGCCGGAGAAGATCTCGGCTTATGAGATCGTCAAGCGCTTCATCAAGTCGATCGACAAGGGCCTGTTGAAGGTGATGTCCAAGATGGGCATCTCGACCTATCAGTCCTATTGCGGCGCGCAGATCTTCGACGCGGTCGGGCTGTCGAAGGCCTTCGTCGACAAGTTCTTCTTCGGCGCCGCGACGACCATCGAGGGCGTCGGCCTGAAGGAGATCGCCGAGGAGACGGCGCGCCGCCACCGCGACGCCTTCGGCGACTCGCCGGTGCTGCGCAGCGCGCTGGAGGTCGGCGGCGAATACGCCTATCGCATTCGCGGCGAGGCGCATAACTGGACGCCGGAGACGGTGTCGCTGCTGCAACACGCGGTGCGCGGCAACGTGCGCGAGAAGTACGCCGCCTACGCCAGGCTGCTCAACGATCAGTCCGAGCAGTTGCTGACGATCCGCGGCCTTTTCCGCATCAAGAGCGCGGAAGAGGACGGCCGCGCGCCTGTGCCGCTCGATGAAGTCGAGTCCGCGGTCGATATCGTCAAGCGCTTCTCGACCGGCGCCATGTCGTTCGGCTCGATCTCGCGCGAGGCCCACACCACGCTCGCCATCGCGATGAACCGCATCGGCGGCAAGTCCAACACCGGCGAGGGCGGCGAGGAGAGCGACCGCTACAAGCGCCTGCCCAACGGCGATTCCATGCGCTCGCGCCATCAAGCAGGTGGCCTCGGGCCGTTTCGGCGTGACGACGGAATATCTCGTCAACTCCGACATGATGCAGATCAAGATGGCGCAGGGCGCCAAGCCCGGCGAAGGCGGCCAGTTGCCCGGCCACAAGGTCGACGCCGTCATCGCCAAGGTGCGCCATTCCACGCAGGGCGTCGGCCTCATCTCGCCGCCGCCGCATCACGACATCTATTCCATCGAGGACTTGAAGCAGCTCGTCTACGATCTCAAGAACGTCAACCCGCAGGGCCTTGTGTCGGTCAAGCTCGTCTCCGAGGTCGGCGTCGGCACGGTCGCGGCGGGCGTCGCCAAGTGCAAGTCGGATCACGTGACGATCTCCGGCTTCGAGGGCGGCACCGGCGCCTCGCCGCTGACCTCGATCAAGCACGCGGGCACGCCCTGGGAGATCGGCCTCGCCGAGACGCATCAGACGCTCGTCATGAACGGCCTGCAGGGCGCGCATCGCCGTGCAGGTCGACGGCGGCGTGCGCACGGGCCGCGACGTGGTGATCGGCGCGCTGCTCGGCGCCGACGAGTTCGGCTTCGCCACCGCGCCGCTGATCGCGGCCGGCTGCATCATGATGCGCAAGTGCCATCTCAACACCTGCCCCGTCGGCGTGGCGACGCAGGACCCGGTGCTGCGCAAGCGTTTCGTCGGCCAGCCCGAGCATGTCATCAACTTCTTCTTCTTCGTCGCCGAGGAAGTGCGGGAGCTGATGGCCGCGCTCGGCTACCGCAAGTTCGACGAGATGGTCGGGCAGCGCCAGATGCTCGACAGGACCCAGCTCATCGCGCAGGCCAAGGCGAAGGGGCTCGACTTCTCCAGGCTGTTCTACAAGCCCGAGCCCTGGCCGACCGACGCGATCCATCATTCCCAGGCGCAGGACCACCAGCTTGAGAAGGTGCTCGACCGTACGTTCATCGCCGAGGCGAAGGAGGCCCTGGAGCACGCGCGCCATGTGCGGCTCGACATGCGGATCGCCAATTCCGACCGCTCCGCCGGCGCCATGCTTTCGGGCGAGGTCGCGCGCCGCTACGGCCACGCGGGCCTCAAGGACGGCACGATCCACATCAAGCTGAAGGGCACGGCGGGCCAGAGCTTCGGCGCCTTCCTCGCCAAGGGCGTGACGCTGGAGCTCGAAGGCGACGGCAACGACTATGTCGGCAAGGGCCTCTCGGGCGGACGCATCATCGTCTATCCGCCCAAGGAGGCCACGAAGCTGACGCCGGAACAGTCGATCATCGTCGGCAACACCGTGCTTTATGGCGCGATCTCCGGGCGAGTGCTATTTCCGCGGCGTGGCGGGCGAGCGCTTCGGCGTGCGCAACTCCGGCGCCATCGCCGTGGTTGAAGGCGCGGGCGACCACGGCTGCGAATATATGACCGGCGGCGTGGTGGTGGTGATCGGCGAAACGGGGCGCAATTTCGCGGCGGGCATGTCGGGCGGCATCGCCTATGTGCTCGACGAATCCGGCGCCTTCGCCGAGCGTTGCAATCTCAGCATGGTCGAGCTGGAGCCGGTCGCGGCCGAGGAGGAGGTGATGCAGCGTCACCTCCATTCCGGCGGCGACCTTCAGGGGCATGGCCGCGTCGACGTGATGGGCGACATGTCGCGCCACGACGCCGAGCGCCTGCACCAGCTCATCAGCAACCACGCGCGCTATACGGGCTCCGCGCGCGCGCGGCACATCCTGGAGAACTGGGAGACGTTCCTGCCCAAGTTCCGCAAGGTCATGCCGGTCGAGTACCGCCGCGCGCTGGCCGAGCTCGCCGCGCAGAACGGCGCGGCGGTCGCGGCGGAGTAATGGCTTCCGGCCGGCCGCTCTCCGCAAGGCGAGCGGCCGGCGCCTTCGCGCTGAACCGCGCCGCTTGCCCCGGGACCGGCATTGCCCATCGACCTCATCTGCCTCGACGCCGACGACACGCTTTGGAGCCACGAGAGCTTCTTCCAGGACGCCGCGCGCCGCTATCGCGACCTGCTCGCGCCCTTCGCCGATCCCGTTCACATCGAGGCGCGGCTTTCGGAGGCCGAGGACCGCAACCTTCACCTCTACGGCTACGGCGTGAAAGGCTTCACGCTGTCGATGATGGAGACGGCGCTGGAGATCGCCGGCGAGGCGCTGCCGGCGGCGACCGTCAAAGAGATCCTCGGCGTCGGCCGCGACCTCATGCGCCATCCGATCGCCCCACTGCCGGGCGTCAGGGAGACGCTGCCGCGGCTGGCCTCGCGCGGCCGTCTGGTGCTGGTGACGAAGGGCGATCTGTTCCATCAGGAATCCAAGCTCGCCGCCTCTGGCCTCGGCGATCATTTCTCCGGCGTCGAGATCGTCAGCGAAAAGTCGGCGCAGACCTACGCCCGCATCTTCGCGCGCTACGGCGCGGCGCCGGCGAGCGCCGTCATGGCCGGCAATTCGCTGCGCTCGGACGTCTGGCCGGCGCTCGAGGCCGGCGCCTTCGCCGTGCATATCCCGCATGAATTCGAATGGGCGCGCGAGCGCGCCGAGACGCCCGAAGGCGAGCCCCGCTTCGCGCGGCTCGCCTCGCTCGCCGAACTGCCGGGCTGGCTCGCTCGACTGTAAGGCCCGGCCAAGGGGAGGAGTCGCGTGTCGCTCCACGACCAGTTGCGCGCGCGCGCCGACGCGGCGGTGAGGCTGCGGCGGCAGATGGAGTCCTCTTCGCACGCTTGACCTTCGCCGATCTCTGACTAAAGTCAGACATCATGTCGCTCGACCCGGTCGCCCGTTTCCGCCGCTTCGCGCGCGCCGTCACCGTGGAGGTGGGGGCGCTTGACGCCTCGTTTCTCGGCCGCGGCCGGCCGCTGGGCGCGGCGCGCGTGCTCAACGCCATCGGGCGGGGCCGCGGCGAGGTCGCCGAGATCCGCGACGAGCTCAAGCTCGATTCCGGGTTGATGAGCCGGCTGCTGCGCGGCCTGGAGGACGAGGGCCTCGTCGAGACCGCGCCGGCCCCCGACGATGCGCGCCGCCGCCTCGCCCGCCTGACGGAGGCAGGCCAAGCGGAGTTTGCGGCCTACGAGGCTTTGTCCGACGCCCGCGCGGAGGCCGCGCTCGCCCGCGCGCCCGATCCCGAGCGCCTGCTGGCGGCGATGGACCTGATCGTGGCGACGCTCGGCGCCGACCGCGTGCGAATTGAGGAGATCGACCCGCGCAGCCCCGCCGCGCGCCAATGCCTGGAGCAATATTACGCCGAGCTTGGCGCGGCGTTTCCCGGGCGGGTTCGAGGTCAAGCGCTCGCGCGATCCCGACGCCGCCGACATGATCGCCCCGCGCGGCGCCTTCCTGGTCGCCTCGGCGGATGGCTTGCCGCTCGGCTGCGTCGGGCTGAAGGGCGGAACCGAGGTCGCGGAGATCAAGCGCCTGTGGGTTTCGCCCATGGCGCGGGGACAGGGACTTGCGCGCCGGCTGATGGCGGCGGCGGAGGCGCGCGCGCGGGAGCTTGGGATTTCGCTGCTGCGGCTCGACACCAACCGCGCCCTGCCCGAGGCGGCGGCGCTCTACCGGCGCGACGGCTGGACGGAGATTGCGCGGTTCAACGACGACCCCTACGCGGAGGTGTTTTTCGAGAAGCGGGTATGAGGGGCAGCCGGCGCTCGCTTTCGTTGTCGGCGGCGTCGGCGTGGGGACGGAACGCAACCGGCCCGGCGGCGCATCCGCGTCGGGCCGACGGCTTGGGGAAGACGAACCGGCGCCAGGATGTCATAGCCATCGGGAATTCCGCTTGCGATGACGGGCTTGCGCCAGCCAGACGAAAAACCCAACCGTCGCTTCGGCGGGGCCGGAGCCGCGTCAGTCGGCAAAGCGAAGACCTGGCCTTGACGCCGCGCTGCGGACGACACAGGAATTGAGGTCAAGGGGCGGGGGGCGCCAATGGATGCGGTTTATGCGGGGGTCGGAGTCGCGGCGGTCACTTTCGCGGGCGGCCTGTCAGGAATGGCCTTGCGCCGGCTGCTCCCGGAGCAGGTGGCGTCGGGCGCTCTCAGAGACATGACGGGCGCCGTGGGAGGATTGCTGTCGCTCCTCACCGCGCTCGTCCTGGGTCTGCTCATCTGGACGGCTTACGGCGTTTACGCAGGCCAGACCGCGGCGGTCCGGACGCTGGCGACGGAAACTCTCGAGCTGGATTTGGCTCTGGCGGACTTCGGTCCGGAAACGGCCGGCGCGCGGGCTCGCCTGAAGGACAATTTCTCGCGCCTCGTCGCGGAGGTTTGGGACTGGGGTCGCGACAAGGATTATGTCAGCCGCAACTATGGCGCGACCATCGCCCGCTGGCACGCTCGCGAGTCCTATCTGAAGACGCTGCATCCCGGCACGGACGAGCAGAAGCAGGCCCTCGCCGCCGCTACCCAGGCCGTGAACACGATTGCTCAAACCCGGCTGAGCATGGCGGTCGCGCTGACCGATCCGATGTCGCGTCCGCTCATCGCCGTAGTTGTCGCCTGGGCCGTTTGCATTTTCGTCGGCTATGGCCTGATGCACGCGGGTACTCTCGACGCGCTGATCGCGATGGCGGTCGGGGCGATCGCCGTCGCGACCGCGGTGTATCTGCTGATCGATCTGAGCTTTCCCTATTCCGGGCTCATTCAGGTTTCGCCGGACCCGATCAAGGAAATATCGGCGCTGCTGGGAAAGTAGCGGCGGGCGCCGTCGCGCCCGCGCGCGGCCGGCCGCAATGACTATTCGGCCTTACCGCGAAACGCCCTTTCCCTCGGTCTCGCCGGCGCGCCTCGAGATCAGCGCGATCCAGTCGCGGCTCTCCAGGACGTCGCCGAAGCCGTAGCGGAAGCTCGTAAGCGAACCCTGCTGCATGAGCTCCTCCGGAGCGCCGACGCAGTCCTCGAGCACGACGACCTTGAAATCGAGCGTGAAGGCGTCGCGCACGGTCGATTCCACGCACATGTTCGTCGTGACGCCGGTCACGACGACCAGCGACACGCCGCGCGCGCGCAGGGTCTCGGCGAGCCCGGTTCCGTGGAACGCGCTGTAGCGCGTCTTGTCGACGATCAGTTCGCCCGGCAGCGGCTGAAGCTCCTCGCAGATCTCCCAGTCGCGGGTTCCCCGCACCATGGCGCCGACGGACTTGAGCCGCGGCCGCCACTGCGCCAGCAGGCCCGCGTCGGAATAATCGGCCTTCAGCGTGTAGCGCGTGAACACGACCGGCAGGCCCGCCGCGCGGGCGGCGGCGAGCGCCCGGCGGTTCGGCTCGATCGTCGCCGCGCAGCGCCGCCAGTCGAGGCCGCCTTTCGCGAAGAAGCCGTCCTCGCGAAGGAAGCCGTTCTGCATGTCGACGACGATCAGCGCCGCCTTCTCCTCGTGCAGGCGCCAGCGCGGCTCGGTCATAGGCTTGCTCCTTTCGCGACTTCGGCGGCGCCGGCGCCGGCGATGCGGCCGAGCACGGTCGCGGTCAGCAGGCCGTTGCCCGAGAGATAGCCGCTCGGCTTCGATCCCGACACGCCCGCCGCCGCGCCGCCCGCGGCGAACAGGTTCTCGACCACGCCGCCGTTGCTCAGAACCACCCGCGCGCGATCGTCGACGACGAGGCCGCCCTGGGTGTGAAACAGCGCGCCCGTCACCTTCACGCCGCGGAACGGCGCCGTCAGCGCGGGACGGCCGCTGAAGTCGCGGCCGAAACGGTCGCCGCCTTCTCCGCGCTTCAGCGCCTCGACCTCGGCGAAGGTCGCCGCCAGCGCCTCGCACGGCAGCTTCAGCCGCGCGGCGAGCTCCCCGATCGAAACGGCGCCGACCACCGCGCCGGCGGCCTCCGCCTGCCGGAAATCCTCGAACTGGCGGGCGATCGCAGCGACGCGCGCGTCGAAGATCGTCCAGGCGACGCCGCCGGCCTGCGCGATGACGTCCTCGGCCTGCTCGGAATAGCCGCGGCTTTCGTCCGAGAAACGCTGGCCGCCGGCGTCGACCTGAAAGCCGCCTTCCGTGATCGTCGCCCAGGTGATGAGGATGCCGTGGGGATGGGCGACCGAGCCGTGGCCCTGGTATCCCGAGAGATGCGCGAGCTTCGCGCCCAGCGCCTCGCCCCAGCGCAAGGCGTCGCCCTGATTGCCGGCATGGCCGAAATAGAGCGCGCCGCCCATCGCCGGAATATGCCGCGCCACGAGCCCGGGATCGCCGCCATAGCCGTTGCAGGCCAGAACAAGCGCGCCGCAGCCGATGCTCTCGCGCGATCCGTCGGGCCGCTCGATCTCGACGCCGCAAAGGCGCCTGGCCGCGTCGACATGCAGCGCCACCGCGCGCGCGCCGCAGAGCAGCGTCGCCTCGGCCCGTTCGGCCGCCCCGCGCAGGCGGTCGATCAGCTCCGCGCCTGAGCGCGTCGGCAGGCCGTGCATGCGGCGCGCTTTGTGGCCGGGATAGTCGAAATCATGCACCACCGAAAACGGCAGGCCGTAGCTTTCGGCGAGCCATTCGACGGTCGGGCCGGCGCGTTCCGCGACGAGCCGGACAAGCGCCGGGTCGGCCTCGCCATGCGCCTTGGCCTGAATGTCGCGCGCGAAGGTCTCGGGATCGTCGGCGATCCCGAGCGCGGCCTCGAAGCGCGTTCCCGCGGCCGGGATCAGGCCGGAGGAGAGCGCCGTCGAGCCGCGGGGAACGGGATCGCGCTCGATGGCGACCACTTCCGCGCCCGCCTCGCGCGCCGCCAGCGCCGCGCAAAGGCCGGCCGCGCCGGCGCCGATTATGACGACGTCCGCGTGCGCCGCGAAAACGGGCGGCGGGGGTTTGATCGTCATCGGGCGACCTCGGCCAGGGTTTCGGCGACGGTCGCGATGCGCGCGACCGGCTTCAGCGCGGCGATGGCGGTGGCGTGGGTCGCGGGATCGAAGGCCGCTGAGCCGTCTTCCAGCACGACCGCTTCGAGATCGCGCACATGCGCGTCGCGCACGGTGGAGGCGACGCCGCCGTTGGTGACGATGCCGCCGACGATGAGCTTTTCGATCCCCGCCTTGCGCAGCACCCATTCGAGCCGCGTCATGTAGAAGGCGGAATAGGCGATCTTCTCGACCTGGAAGATCGGCGGGCTGAAGCTCCTCGACGAGCCCATGGCCCCAGGCGCCCGGCGCGAAATCGCCCTTGCGCAGGAACGGCCGCATCGCCTTCAGATGCGGCGAGATCAGCGGCTCGCCGCCCCGGCCGGGCACGAGCGTGAAATGGGTGGACACGATGAAGCCGCCGGCGGCGCGCAAGGCGTCCGCGAGCGGCGCCAGCCGGCCCGGCAGCGCGGCGATGTCGGCGTTGGCCAGGCCGCCGCGCGCATAGGCGCCCTCAGGGTGCAGGAAGTCGTTCTGCAGGTCGACGATCAGGAGCGCCGTGCGGTTCATCGCGCCCCCTCCGTAATGACGACATTGCCGAGCGCATCGACGCGCGCGCGCAGCCCCGGCTCGACCACGATGGTCGCGTCGGGCTGCTCCAGAATGGCGGGGCCTTCGACCACCGCGCCGACGGGAAGGTCGAGCCGCGACCAGATCGCGGTCTCGACCGGCTCGCCCGCGAACCACACCGCGCGCGTCCCGCGCCGCGCCGCCTCCAGCGTCGCGCCGGCGGCGGGCGCCAGCGCGCCGAGATCGAAATGCGGCCGCCGCCCGATGGCGGTCGCGCGCAGCGAGACGATCTTGATCGGCACGCCGACGAGCTTGCGACTGAACTGCGCCTCGTAGCTCGCCTCGAAGGCCGCCAGCACCTGCTGCGCCGTCACGCCGAGGCCGTCGTCCCTGAAGGCGAGCGGCAGCGGCGCGGAAATCGCGTGCGTCTGGCCGAGATAGTGCATGTCGAGCTCGAAGCTCACGTCGATGCGCTCGACCGGCACGCCCGCGCTTTCGACCACGGCCTTGGCCGCGCGGCCCTCTTCGGTGAGCCTGCGGTCGAGCGCCGCCGCGTCGAGGCCATCGAGCATCAGATTGACGGTCTGCACCTGATCGTGCCGGAGATCCGCGATCACGCAGCCGAGCGCCGAGGTGAGGCCGGGGAAGCGCGGCGCGACCGCCGCCTTCAGCCCGACCTCGCGGATCAGCGCGCCGGCGTGCAGCGCCCCGCCGCCGCCGAAGGGCATCAGCGCGAAGGCGCCGGGATCGTGGCCGCGCTCGATCGAGACGAGCCGGATCGCCCCGGCCATGCGCGCATTGGCGACGCGCACGATGGCGTCCGCCGCCGCGACCGCGTCGAGCCCGAGCGGCTCGCCGACTTGGGTCAGGATCGCGCGCCTGGCCGCCTCGACGTCGAGCCGCGCGAGCTTGCCGCCGATGGGCCGCTCGGCGTTGATGCGGCCGAGCACGACATGGGCGTCCGTCAACGTCGGCCGCTCGCCGCCCGCGCCGTAGCAGGCGGGACCGGGCACGGAGCCGGCGCTTTCCGGCCCCACCTGCAGCAGGCCGCCGCGATCGACCGAGGCGATGGAGCCGCCGCCGGCGCCGATGGTCGTGATCTCGATCATCGGCGTGCGGATGACGAGGCCGAAGTCGATGGTCGTCTGCGGCGCGAGCGAGGCCTGTCCCTTGGCGATCAGCGAAACGTCGAAGGAGGTGCCGCCGAGATCGGCGGTGATGACGTTCTCGAATCCCGACGCTTTCGCAATAGCCGAGGCCGCGATCACCCCCGCCGCCGGGCCGGAAAGCGCGGTGCGCACGGGAAATTTGCGCGCGCCCTCGACCGACGTCACGCCGCCGTTCGACTGCACGATATGGAGTTCGCCCGCGAAGTCGCGCTCCTGAAGCGCCCCTTGCAGCCGGTTCAGATAATTGCCGACGACCGGCTGAAGATAGGCGTTGAGCGCCGTCGTCGAGCCGCGCTCGAACTCGCGGATCTCCGGCAGGATCTCGCTTGACGCGATGACGTGGTCGTTGGGCCAGACCGCGCGCGCCGCCGCCGCCGCCGCGCGCTCGTTGGCGGAATTGGCGTAGGCGTTGATGAACACGATCGCCAGCGCCTCGGCGCCCCTGGCGGCGAGCTCGCGCGCCCGCGCGGCGATCTCCTGCGGGTCGACGGCGACGCGCACGGTCCCGTCCGCCAGAGTGCGCTCGGCGACCTCGACGCTGACGTCGCGCTCGACGACGGGGATGAAATCGCCGGTCAGTCCCCAGGTGCGCGGCCGGTCGCGGCGGCGCATCTCCAGAACGTCGCGAAAGCCCGGCGTCGTGATGAGCCCGACGCGCGCGCCCTTGCGCTCGAGCAGCGCGTTGGTGCCGACCGTCGTGCCGTGCACGATGGCGCCGAAATCCGCGACGCGGCCGAGCGCGTCGAGGCCGGCGAGGAAGCCGCGCGCCTCGTCGCCGCGCTGCGAGGAGGTCTTGGCGGTCTTGAAGCGTCCCGTCGCGCCGTCGAACAGGAACAGGTCGGTGAAGGTGCCGCCGACGTCGACGCCAATGAGGATCCCGCTCACGCGCCGCGCTCCTCGCCGGCGACGAAGCCGTAAAGCTCGCGCGCCTTCGCCTCGCTCGACGATAGCCGCAGCCGCACGTCGCGCGCGACCTTGGCGCGGTCGCGCTCCGATCGGCTGCCCGTAGCCGCCGCCGCCCGGCGTCTCCAGCCGCACGCGCTGGCCTTTGGCTATTCTCACGTCCACGACCTTCGAGACAAGCGGCGGCTCGGCCTTGCCGTCCGGCGTATCATAGATGAAACGGTTGAGCGCGCCGGGGCCGCCGCCGGCGGCGCCGAAGGGCGGGAACTTGCCGCGCTCTCCGAGCAGGAAGGCGTCGGCGCCCGTCTCCGCTAGAACCTCGATCTCGTAGATCGCGCCGAGGCCGCCGCGATAGCGGCCGGCGCCGGCGCTGTCGGGTCTCAGCGCCCATTGCGTGAACATCACGGGATAGGAAGCCTCCAGGATTTCGACCGGCGGGATGGTCGCCATCGAGATCGGGTTGTTGCCGTGGCTCAGGCCGTCGCTGCCGGGCGTCGCGCCGAGCCCGCCGCCGAAGAACGAGAACATCACCCAGCGCGCGCCATCGTCGCGATGGCCCGCGAGCGACAGCGCGTTGATGGTGCCGAACGGCCCGGCGATGGCGCGCTCGGGCGCGGCCTTGGCGAGCGCGCCGAACACGACGCCGATGACGCGCAGGATCGTCTCCGTGTAGCCGCCGACGGGCTTGGGCGCCTTGACCCCGAGCAGCGTCGTCTCGGGGATGACGAAGCGGATCGGGGCGAGGCAGCCGGCGTTGGCGGGCACGTCGGTGAAGACGTGCTTGAGCGCGACATAGCAGCAGGCCGCCGCCGTCGAATAGGCGATGTTGAGCGGGCCCGCGCAGGGCGGCGAGGAGCGCGAGAAGTCGAGCGTCATCTCCTCGCCCGAGATCGTCAGGTCGAGCGCGATCTTCAGCGGAGCGTCGGTGACGCCGTCGTTGTCGAGAAAATCCTCGAAACTGTAAGTCCCGTCGGGAATGGCGCCGAGGTTCTCGCGCATCAGCGCCTCGGCGCGGCGCGTGAACGCGGCGAAGGCGGAGGCGATGGTCTCGTCGCCGTATTCGTCGAGCAGTTCGTTCAACCGGCGCTCGCCGAGCGCGAGCGCGTTGAGCTGGCCGTTGAGGTCGCCATAGTTGGAGCGCGCCGAGCGGCTGTTGGCGGAGAGGATGTCGACGATGTCCTCGTCGAGCCGGCCGTCGCGGATGAACTTGATCGGCGGGATGCGCACGCCTTCCTGATAGGATTCCGTCGCGCGCGCGTTGAAGCCGCCGGGCACGTTGCCGCCGATGTCGAGCCAATGGCCGACCGAGGCGATCCAGCAGAACACTTCGCCGCCGCGATAGATCGGGCGCACAAGCCGGAAATCGTTGAGATGGGTGCCGCCGTCATAGGGATCGTTGAACAGGAACGTGTCGCCGGCCTTCAGTTGGTCGCGCCCCGAGGCCGCGTCGCGCGCGACCTTGTCGATGACCGCCTTGACCGCGAAAGCCATGGCGCCGACGAAGATCGGCAGGCCCGTCGAGCCCTGCACCAGCGTCGCGCCGGTCTCGGCGTGATAGAGGCCGTGGCAGGCGTCGCGCGCCTCGGCGATGATGGGATTGAAGGCCGAGCGGTAGAGCGTCGCGTCCATCTCGTCGGCGATCTGCTCCAGCCGGCCTTTCAGCACGGCGAGGGTGACGGGGTCGATGGTTCTCATCTTGTCTCGCCCTCGTAGCGCCGGCCGAGCGCCAGCATGTCCGGCGTGCCGATCACCTCGTTGAGCGCGTCGAAGTCGTACATCTGATCGCGATAGGCGTCGGTCGTGCCGTCGCGCGCCAGCGTCTCGTAAAACGCGCGCGCGGCCTTGGCGATGGCGCGCACGACGCCGCCGGGAAAGATCACCAGCGAGAAGCCGAGCGCCTGCAATTCGTCGCGGCTGAGGATCGGCGTGCGGCCGCCCTCCACCATGTTCGCCATCAGCGGCGGCCCGTTGGGGAAGGCGCGCACGATGGCGGCCAGTTGCTCGCGCGCTGCGCGGCGCCTCGACGAACAGCACGTCCGCGCCCGCTTCCGCGTAGGCGTGCGCGCGGGCGATGGCGGCCTCGAAACCCTCGACCGCCGCAGCGTCGGTGCGCGCGATGACGAGCGTCTCCCCGCTCGCCGCGCGCGTCCGTCGCCGCCTTGATCTTGCCGACCATCTCGCGTCGTAGCGATCACGCCTTTGTCGCTGAGATGGCCGCAGCGTTTGGGGAAGGTCTGGTCTTCGAGCTGGATCGCGTTGGCGCCGGCGCGTTCGAGCAGACGTACGGTGCGCTGCGCGTTGAGCGCGTTGCCGTAGCCGGTGTCGGCGTCGACGACGAGCGGCGCCGTCACGCGGTCGCGGATCAGCGCCAGCGTGTCCACGACCTCCGACAGGGTGACGAGCCCGATGTCCGGCCGGCCGAGCCGCGTATAGGCGATGCTGGCGCCGGAGAGATAGAGCGCCTCGAATCCGGCGTCCGCCGCCAGCGACGCCGTCAGCCCGTCATAGACGCCGGCCGCGAGCACGATCTCCTTGCGGTTGAGTAATTGCTTCAGAGAAGCCACGCTTATCTCCTCAATCCATTTTCCCGCGCGCGACGGGGACAACAAACCTCTGGCCGAAGCGCGCAGGCGCCTGCCGCGCTCACGCCGCGACCAAATCCAGAAGCGCGCCGATGTCTTTCGCCTGGTCGATCCGATCGACTTCGCGCAGGATCGCCTCGCGCCGCTCGACGTCCCACACCGGACCCGCGACCTCGTGGAATTTGGCGCGTATCTCCGCCTCGCTGTAGGGATCCTCGGTGTCGCCCTTGTTGGTGAGCGCCTCGGCCTTCAGCAAACGCCCGTCCTTCAGATGGATCGCCACGCGCGCGGGCCTCAGGCCCGGCAACATGCTCGTCAGCGCGGGATCCTCGCGCACGGCCACGCGGCGGGCGAGCGCGCGGATGCGCTCGTCGTTGCGCGCGGGATCGCGGAAGGCGGGAATTGTCGCCGCGCCGTTGACGATGGTCGTCGCCAGCGTGAACGGCAGCGAGAATTTCGCCGCCAGCATGTTGCGCGGCTCCTTGCTGTCGAGCTGCGCCGCCCAGACATAGGTGTCGACCTCGATGCGGTCGATCGCCTCCGCCTCGATCCGGCCGCCGTTCTCCGCGACGAGGCTGAGCAGCGCGTCGATGGCGCCGTGATTGTAGCGGCAGGCGGCGTGGCGCTTGAAATAGTTGCGCGCGATCTCCCAGCGCGTCCCAAGCTCCTTCACCATCTCCTCGGGCTGGAAGTTCTCCGCCGCGACGCTTCCGAACACCGTGCCGACGCCGTCGAGTTCGCCGACGAAGCCAGCCTCCACCATGTCCCAGGCGCGCAAGCCCATCTCGTTGGAGAAGCCGGCGAAGCTGTTGCGCACGGTTCCGCCTTCGAGCATCGTGCGCCGGCTCGTCGCCAGCCCCAGGGTCGAGGCGACGTTGACGGTCTCGAACAGGGCTGCGGGGGAGGCGCCGTTGAGCCGCGCGACGGCGAGGGCGGCGCCGACCGTGCCCCAGGTGCCGTGCGGATGCATGGTCACGCGCAGCTTCGAGGCGATGCCGATGCGCGAGCCGATCTCATAGCCGAGCGCCATCGCGACAATAAGCTCGCGGCCCGAGGCGCCGCGCTCCTGCGCCGCCGCCAGCGCGGCGGGAACGACATGGATGCCGGGATGGCCGCGCGCATATTGGTTGCCCTCGTCGATCTCCAGCATCGTGCCCGGGAGGCCGTTGAGGAAGGCCGCGATCCCCGGCGCGGCGCGGCGATGCGCGCCGATCACCGGCGCCTCGCCCACGGCGCCGCGTTTCAAGAGCTTCTCCGTCAGCCGCTGAACCTCCGGCTCCTGCGCGCCGGCGGCGATGGCGCCGATCGAATCGAACAGCACCTGTTTGGCGCGCGCGACGGCTTGAGCGGGCAAAGCCTCGAAGGTCAGCGCGCAGGCGAAGCGCGCCCATTCGTCGAGCCAGAGCGGACGGGTGTTGGAAACAGAACCACCTTGCAGCATCTCACATCCCCAAATAAGCCTTGGCGAGCGCGCTGTCGGCCGCGAGCTCCGCGCCCGTTCCCGACAGCGCAAGCCGGCCATGCTCCATCACATGCGCGATATCGGCGATCTCCAGCGACTGCACCACATTCTGCTCGACCAGCAGGATCGCGGCGCCGTCCCGGTTGAGTCTCCTGATAAGCTCGAACATCTCGTCAACCAGACGCGGCGCGAGACCGAGCGAAGGCTCGTCGAGCACGAGCAGCCGCGGCTGGCCCATCAGCCCGCGGCCGATCGCCACCATCTGCTGCTCGCCGCCCGAGAGCGTGCCGGCGCGCTGCGCCAGCCGCTCCTTGAGGCGCGGGAAGGTCGCGAAGCACGCGCTCGAGCGTCGCGGCGCGCCCCTGCCTGCCGCGCCTGTAGGCGCCGAGCTCCAGATTCTCGCGCACGCTCATGTTGGGGAAGAGCCTGCGGCCCTCCGGGACATGGATGAGCCCGGCCGCGACGATCTCCGCCGGCGACCGGCCGTCGATGCGCTCGCCGCAGAATCTGATCTCGCCCGCCTCCGGCCTGATGAGGCCCGAAAGCGTCTTGTTGAGCGTCGTCTTGCCGACGCCGTTGGCGCCGAGCACGGCGACGACAGCGCCCGGCGCGATGTCGAGATCGACGCCGCGCAGGACGGTGAGATCGCGATAGCCGGCGACGAGGCCGCGCACGGAAAGCAGCGGCTCAGACATTGACGCCGCCCGTCGCGAGGCGCTGCGCGGCGCCCTTGCCGAGATAGGCCTCGATCACGCGATTGTCGCGCGTCACTTCGGCCGGGGCGCCGGCCGCGATCAGCTTGCCCTCGGCGAGCACATAGAGATGCTCGCTGAGGCTCATCACGGCTTGCAGAACATGCTCGATCATCACCACCGTGACGCCGGAGGCGGCGATGTCGCGCACGACGGGGACGAAATCGCGCACTTCGCTCGGGTTGAGGCCGGCCAGCACCTCGTCGAGCAGCAGGAGCTTCGGCTCGGTTGCGAGCGCGCGGGCGACTTCGAGCCGCTTGCGGGCGGAGACGGTGAGGCTCGCGGCCGGCGCGTCGAGCCGGTCGCCGAGCCCGACCTGCTGGGCCACCGCGCCCGCGCGCGCCAGCGCCTCGTCGCGACGGGAATGTCGCAGATAGGCGCCGACCGCGACATTCTCGCGCACGCTCAAGCCCGCCAGCGGCTGCGTGATCTGGAATGTGCGCGCGATGCCGAGCGCCGCGCGCGCATGCGCGGGCAGGCGCGTCACGTCCTCGCCCTCAAACAAAACGCGGCCGGCGCTCGGCCTCTCGGAGCCCGCGATCAGGCTGAACAGAGTCGTCTTGCCCGCGCCGTTGGGGCCGATGAGGCCGGTGACGCCGCCGCCGGGAAGCGTGAGGCTCACGCCGTCGACCGCCGCCAGGCCGCCGAAGCGTTTGCTCAACGCTTCGAGCGACGAGCAGAGGCGCGCTCATGCCGGCCTCGCGCGCCATTTGCGCAGGAAGCTCGCCGCCAGACCTTGCAGGCCGTCGCGCGCCAGCGCCACCGACAGAATCAGCAGCGCGCCGAACAGCGCGAGATCGACGCCGGGCATGCGGCCGGCGATTGCCGCGCGCGAGCTCGCCCAGGAAATGCAGCGCCAGCGCGCCGACCAGCGGACCGAACACCGTGCCGAGCCCGCCAATGATGGGCGCCAGCAAGGGCCTCGATGGAAATCCACGGCGCCGAAGGCGATGGAGGCGTCCACGAACAGGAAATATTGCGCGTAGAACGCGCCCGCCATCCGCCGTCATCGCCGCCGAGACGACGATGGCCTGCAGTTTCACGCTCAGCGTGTCGACGCCGAGCGCCTGAGCCGCCGGCTCGTTCTCGCGCACCGCGACCAGATAGGCGCCGAAGCGATGGCGCTCGATGGCGCGCGTGAGGATCATCGCGCCGGCGACCAGCGCGACCGAAATCCAGAAATAGGGCAAGCGGCTCACGAACTGGAAATTGGCGAGCGCCGGACTTGAGCGGGATCAGCGTGCCCGCCGCGCCGCCGGTGATCGCCGAAGCGTTCGCGATCACCCGCATCGCCTCGGCGAAGGCGAGCGTGATCAGCGCGAAATAGGAGCCGCGCAGCCCCGAGCGAAAACTGAGATAGCCGATCGCCAGACCCGTCAGCGCCGCCGGCGATCGCGGCCAGGACGAAGGCGACATAGGCGTTGACGCCGAAGCGCGCCTGCAGCACCGCATCGACATAGGCGCCCGCGCCGAAGAACGCGGCGTGACCGAAGGAGAACTGGCCGCCATAGCCGCCGAGCAGATTCCAGCCATAGCCCGCCAGCGCGATCATCAGCGCGATGACCATCGCGTTGAGCACCGTGTTCGACTGCGCGAGCGAGACGACGAGCGCCAACAGGACGGCGGCGGCGAGGATGGGCAGATAGGGTCTCACGCCGTCGCCCCGAACAGCCCGGTCGGGCGCAACAGCAGCACGAGAATGAAGATGAGAAAGACGCCGAGCTGGCCGAGGCTTTCGCCGAAGTAAAGACCGGACAGGCTTTCCACGACGCCGATCAGCAGGCCGCCGATCATCGCGCCGGGAACCGAGCCCATGCCGCCGAGCACGACGATGGTGAAGGCGACGAGCACATAGGTCGTCGCCGACGCGCGGGTTGCACGTAATAGACTCGGCAGCAGCACGCAGGCGGCGACGGCGAGGCACGCCGCGCTGAGGCCGAAAGTGACGGCGAAATATGCGGCGAGTCGATGCCGACCAGCGCCGCGCCCATGCGCTCCTTGGCCACCGCGCGGATCGCCTTGCCGGTGTCGGTGAGCGCGAGCAACGCCCAGAGCCCCAGCGCCGATCGCGCAGGAGACGCCGAAGGCGATGGCCCTCGGCAGGCGGCAGGAAGATGAAGCCGAGATCGATGGCGAAAAGCCGTAGGGCGTGTCGATGGTGCGCGTGTCCGAGCTGAAGGCGGCCAGCAGCAGGTTCTCGATGACGATCGAGAGGCCGAGCGTCACCAGAAGAGACGTTGCTGTCCTCGCCATGGCTTGCCGGCCCGATGACCCAGCGTTGCGCCGCGTAGCCGAGCGCGAAGAAGATCGGCGCCAGCGGCGACCACCGCGACATAGGGGTCGACGCCGGCCTGAAACGCGAAATAGGCGGCGAACATCGCCGCGCCGAGAATCGCGCCATGCGCGAAATTGATGATGTGCAGCACGCCGTAGACCAGCGTGAGCGCCCACCGCAATCAGCGCATAGACCGCGCCGGTCATCAGTCCGTTGATGACCGCGGCGGCGACGATGTCGGGCGCGAACACGATAGGCTCAGGCCGGAACCGGAAACACCGGCTTGGCGTCGGCGAAGGCGGCGGGGAAGATCACCTTGATGTCGCGCGTCCTGCACCTGCGTGTTGACCGGCGCCGCGCCCGTGTTCTGGCCCTTGACGAACTGCGTCGGGCCATAGGGCATGATGTGGCCGGCGAAGGTCGAGGAGGCGATGCGCCGCCGTGATCGCCTTGCGCGTCCGCCGAAGCCGCGCGCTCGATGGCGTCGGCGAGCAGCAGCACGTCGGAATAGTTGAGCGCGACATTGTAGGTGAAGAACTTGCCCTCATGCCTCGACCTCTTTCTTGAGCTTCGTGCGCGGCCTCCTTGCGCGGATCGAACCAGTGGTTGCTGTCCATCACATATTGCGCGGCTTCCGGAAACTCCTTGACGAAGCGATAGTTGGAGGCCGCGCCGTTCAGCACGCAGTAGACGCCCTTCGGCCGGATATGCTGCTGCTGCATCGTGCGCGCGAGCAGCACGAATTCGCCGTAATAGCTCGACGGGATGACGAGATCGGGATTCTTCGCGCTGATCTGGAGCGCGACGTTGGACATGTCGCGCGCCGGCGTCGGATGCGCGATCGAGTCGAGGATCTCGAAGCCGCGCTTCGGCAGCTCCGCCTGCATCAGCTTGGCGAGGCCCGTGCCGAACAGGCCGTCCTCATGCACGAGCACGATGGTCTTGGCCGGCTTGCCGGCGGCGTCGTTGAGCTTGATGAGATTGTCGATCGCCTGTCTCGCCGACCATGCCGAAGCCCGGCGCGAAGCGGAAGGTGTTGGTCAGCCCGCGCGATGACGATCTGATCGGACACGCCGACGTCGACGATATAGGGAAGATCGTAGCGCGCGGCGGCCTGCGTGGCGGCCAGACAGATCGGGCTCGCGAAGCCGCCGACGATGGCGCGCGACGCCCTTCGCTGGCCATGCGCTCGACCTCCTGCGCGCCGCCGTCCGGCGTCGAGCGCGCATCGCCCACGACCATTTCGAGCTTGGCGCCGCCGAGCGACTTGATGCCGCCGGCGTCGTTGATCGGCTTGATGCGCGAGTCGGCGCCGAGCTTGCCTTGCGCGCCGTCGAAGGCGAGCGCGCCGGTCAGCGGCTGCAACACGCCGATCTTGATCGGCGCGCCGGCGGCGCGCAGATAGGCGGGGGCGGCGACGCTCGCCGCCGCGAGGCTCGCGCCGCCCTTGAGCAGGTCACGCCTGGAATAATGCGGTCCAATCATCGCTTTGCTCCCTGACTCCAGTGCTTATGAGACGTTCGTCGCCGCGACTGCGCGGTTCGCTCGCGGTCGGCAGCACCGCCGACCAGCGGCGCACGCCGGCGCTGACCTTGCGTGCGCATCTCCATGCGCAACGCGTAGCGGTCCGGCCGATACAGTGCGCTGAAGATGCTCGACGCCGCGCGCCGTCGGCGGCGAAGACGGTGCGCGTGAGCCCGATCAGCGGCGAGCCGATCTCGACCTCCAGCGCCGCCGCCACTTCCGGCGAGGCCAGCATCGCGCGTCACGTCCTGCGTCGCGCGCTCGACCTTGACGCCGGAGCGCTCCAGCAGCGCCAGCAGCGGCCGCGAGGCGAGATCGGCCTCGGTATAGGTGATCGCCGATCCGCTCCGGCACATGCGTGACCAGATAAGAAAACGGCAGGCCGTCGATCAGGCGCACGCGCACGGAATATTGCGCGCGCTCGTTCGGCCCGAGTTTGAGCGCGGCGGCGACCTGCGGCGGCGGCTCGCGATAGCCGAATTCGAGCAGACGCACGGCCGTTTCGCGCCCCATCGCGACAAGATTGGCCAGGACGTCGGAGATGTCGGCGACGATGGGCTTGGCGCCGCAATCGCCGAGCACGAAGGTTCCGGCGCCGCGGCGACGGCTCGACCAGCCCCTCGCGCTCCAGCTCGGCCAGCGCCCGGCGCACGGTGACGCGCGATACGCCATGCTCGGCGGCGAGCGCCTGCTCGCCCGGCAGCGCGCCGTCGTCGCCGAGGCGGCCGCTGGCGATCCGGTCGCGCAGCAACAGATAAACCTGCCGCGCCTTGGAGGTCTCGACGCCGGCCACCCGGCTTGCCTTCCCCGATGGAACCTTTAAATGTATAGTTCATGATACCTATTGGCTGTCAAGCCGGGGAAGGAGGCGCGGCATGAAAGGACGAGGCCCGCGACGCTCATCGACAAGATCTGGGACGCCAGCATGTCATAGCCGAGCGCGACGGCCGCAGCGCTCGTCGCCATCGACCGTCATTTCGTTCACGAGGGCTCGCATCACGGCTTCGCGGCGGTGCGCGCGCGCGGCGCGCGGCTCGCGCAGCCCGACCTGACCTTCGGCTTCGCCGATCATTATGCGCCGACGCGGCCGCAAAGCGCCGAGAACGCGCCCGAGGCGATGGAGATGGTGCGGCGCCTCGGCCGCCAATGTCGCTGAGTTCGGCGTCGAGAGTTTCCAGCTTGGCGACCCGCGCCGCGGCATCGTGCATGTCGCCGCGCCCGAGCTGGGCCTGACCCTGCCGGGCCTCACCATCGTCTGCGGCGACAGCCACACTTCGACGCATGGCGCCTTCGGCGCCTACGCCTTCGGCGTCGGCGCGTCGGAGGTCGCGCATGCGCTGATGACGCAGACGCTGTGGCAGAAGCGGCCGAAGCGCATGCGCGTGGCGGTCGAAGGCGCCTTGCTTCCGGGCGTCGGCGCCAAGGATATCGCGCTGTCCTTCATCGCGCGCATCGGCGCCGACGGCGCGCAGGGCCACGCGATCGAATATGCGGGCGCGGCCGTGCGCGCCTTGAGCATGGCGGGGCGCATGACGCTCTGCAATCTCTCCATCGAGGCCGGCGCACGGCTCGGCCTGATCGCCCCGGACGAGACGACCTTCGCTTATCTGAGCGGCCGGCCGTTCGCGCCCGAGGGCGCCGATTTCGAGCGCGCGGTCGAGGATTGGCGGGCGCTCGCCAGCGACGCGGACGCGCAATTCGACCGCGAGCTTGTCCTCGACGGGCGCGACATCGCGCCGATCGTCACCTGGGGCGTGAGCCCCGAGCAGGCGGCGCCGATCACGCGCCGTCGGTCCCCGCGCCCGAAGGCGCCAAAGCGCGAAGCGACGCGCGACGCGCTCGCCTATATGGATTTGAAGCCGGGACTGACGTTGACCGACATCCGCGTCGACCGCGTGTTCATCGGCTCCTGCGCCAACAGCCGCATCGAGGATTTGCGCGCGGCGGCGGCGGTGCTGAGCGGGCGCAAGGCGCCGTTCCCGGCCTTGTCTCGCCGGGCTCGATGGCGGTGAAGCGGCAGGCCGAGGAGGAAGGGCTCGACGCCGATCTTCCGCGCCGCGGGGCTGGAATGGGTCGACGCCGGCTGCTCGATGTGCGTCGGCATGAACGGCGACATCGTGGCGCCGGGCGAACGCTGCGCCTCGACGACCAACCGCAATTTCAAGGGCCGGCAGGGCCCGGGCAGCCGCACCCATCTGATGTCGCCGGCGATGGCCGCGGCCGCCGCGGTGACGGGACATCTGACCGACGCGCGGCCGCTTGCTGGAGGGACGTCTCTGATGCGCCCGTTCGTCCGCCTGACCGCGCGCGCCTGTTCCTTGCCGCTCGCCAACGTCGACACCGACCAACTGATCCCCGCCCGCTTCATGCGCCGCCCGCGCGCGGAAGGCTACGGCGACTTCCTGCTGCACGACCTCAGGCGCCGGCGCCGACGGCGCGCTCGATCCGGATTTTCCCCTCAACGCCGAGGCCTGTCGTGGCGCGCAGATTCTCGTCGCGCGCCGCAATTTCGGCGCGGGCTCCTCGCGCGAGGCGGCGGTCTACGCGCTCGCCGACTTCGGCTTCCGCGCGGTGATCGCGCCGAGCTTCGGCGATATCTTCGCCTCCAACGCCGTCAAGAACGGGCTGTTGCCGGCGCGCGTCGAGGAGGCGGCGGCCGAGGCGCTGCTCGCCCGCCTGAGCGCGGGCGAAGCCGACCTCCTGACGCGTCGATCTCTCGGCGCAGACAATCAATGCGGGCGATGCGACCATCGCCTTCGCCATCGATCCCTTGTGGAAGCGTCAGTTGCTCAACGGCTGGGACGACATCGATCTCACGCTCAACGAAACGCCGGCGATCGCGGCGTTCCGCGCGCGCGACGAGAAGGCGCGGCCGTGGGCGAGACCTCGCCGCGCGTCTTGACAGGCTGATAGGTCTGTTCAAGAATACATTTAAAGGTCTCATGCTGAGACCTCCGCCGAGGCCGCGCGCCTCGCGGGACAGGAGAGTCCTCTCGTGCGGCGAAGCCTCGCCCGCTTTGATATCCCTGCGACCGTTCAGACAGGCGCGGTCGCGTGATCGACTTCGCGCCGACGGACGAGCAGCGAGCGATCGTCGCCGCAGTCGGCGCGTTTTTCGACAGGCGTTTGCCGCCGGACGAGATCCGCCGGCGCGACCGCGACAAGATCCCGCCCTACGATCTTCTGCCGGAAATGGCCGAGCTTGGCCTGTTTCGTCTGCCCGCTCCCGCCGAGCATGGCGGGCTCGCCGAGCCCTGGACGACGGTCGCGCTGGTGCAGGAGGAGCTCGGGCGGCGCGCTTATTTCGTCGCCTCGATCTTCAACCGCGTCGTCGGCTTCGGCGTGCAGTCGCTGCTGGCCTATGGCTCGCAGAGGCAGCGGCGCGAGCTGACGCCGAAACTGCTCGCCGGCCGCGCGCTGCTCGCGCTCGCGCTGACCGAGCCCGAGGCCGGCAGCGACGCGGCGGCGGCGCGCACGCGCGCTCGTAAGGTCGAGGGCGGCTGGCGGCTGACCGGACGCAAGACCTGGATCAGCGACGCCGACGGCGCGAGCCATCTCATCACGCTGGCCCGCGCGCGCGGAGCCGATGGCGCCGATCTCGGGCTTACCGTGTTCCTGGTCCCGCGCGACAGCGCGGGCCTGACGATGACGGCGCTGCCCAAGATCGGCAACAACGCGATGCCGAGCTTCGACATCGGCTATGACGAGGTGTCCGTCACTGAGGACGCCGTGATGGGCGATGTGGGCCGCGGCTTCGCGCATATCCTCTCGACGCTGCATTTTTCGCGCGCAAGTCTCGCGGCCACGGTGACGGGCTGCGCGCAGGCCGCCGTCGATCTCGCGATCCGCCATGTGCGCGAGCGCGTGCAATACGGCCGCCCGCTCGCCGCGCTGCAATCGGTGCGCCATCGCATCGCCGACATGCAGATGCGGGTCGATCAGTCGCGGCTCGTCGTGCGCCATCTCGCCTGGTTGATTGCTCAGGGTCAGCCCGCGCGGCGCGAGGCGAGCCAGGCCAAGGTCATCGCCACCGAGGCGCTGCAATTCGTCACCGATCACGGCATGCAATTGCTGGGCTCGGCCGGCTACAGCGACGATAGCGACATGCAGCGTTACTGGCGCGACGCCCGGCTCTACAGTTTCGGCGAGGGCGCCAACGAAATCCACCGCGATCTCATCGCCAGGGAACTCGGTCTATAGGTTCTGATCCGATGCGCGAAGGCGTTCCCGAAATCATCGACGCCGTGGTCAACATCCACACGCCCGAAGCTCTGGCCGGAAGGCCGGACCGCAAGCCATTTCTCGACAAACTGCGCGTCGATCCCAAAATCCAGAACGGCTTCACGCTCGAGGAGATGATCGCGGAGATGGACGCGGCCGGCGTCGATCACGCCTTTCTCATCGCCGCCAAGGTCGGCAGTCTCGGCCCGCCCGCCTGCTATCATGTGCCTTATGAGCTTGTCGCCGAGGCCGTGCGCAAATATCCAAAACGCTTCTCGGGGCTCGCCGGCGTCGACCCGACCGAGGGCATGGCGGGCGTGCGTCAGTTGGAGCGCGCGGTCAAAGAGCATGGCTTCATCGGCGCGCACAGCTATCCCCATTGGTTCGAGCTGCCGCCGGATCACGCGCGCTATTATCCGTTCTACGCCAAATGCGTGGAGCTCGACGCGCCGATCCAGTTGCAGGTCGGCCAGTCGCACGTCTACGATCCCCGCTATCCGCGCCGAAGCGTCGGGCGGCCGATCACGCTGGATTTGGTGGCCTGCGATTTCCCCGAGCTCAAGCTGATCGGCATCCATGTCGGCATCCCCTGGACCGACGAGATGATCGCGATGGCCTGGAAACACGCCAATGTCTATATCGGCACGGACGCGCACAGCCCCAAATACTGGCCGCCGTCCCTGGTGCAATACATGAACTCCTACGGACAGGACAAAGTGATATTCGGCACCGATTTCCCGATCCTGCGATTCCAGCGAACGATCGAGGAGATCGAGGCGCTCGGCCTCAAGCCGCAAGTCCTGCGCAAGCTGTTCGCCGAGAACGCCCGGCGCGTCTATCGCGTGGGCGAACGCCCATGATGAACCTCGCCGACGCCCTCGCACTTCACGCCAGGGCGCGCCCGACCCATGCGGCGCTGATACAGGGCGAGCGCGTGATCGACTACCGCGCGCTCGACGCGGCGGTTGACGCCGAGGCGGCGGCGCTGGCGAGCCTCGGCGCGCGCGAGGGCGATCTGATCGGCCTGGCGCTGAAGGACACGATCGAGCACGTGATCCTGTTTTATGCGCTGGCGCGGCTCGGCCTCGTGATCCTGCCGATGGACTGGCGCTGGAGCGAGGAGGAGAAGTCGCGCATCGCCGGCCATTTCGGCGCGCGTTTCGTGTTCGTCGAACCCGGCGCGCAGATCGGCGGCCTGGATTGCGTCGCGCTCGACGAGGCCTGGAGCGCCCGCCTCGCCGCGGCGCCGGAGCTTGCCTCGCGCCCGCGCGGCGGCGAGCTGCCGCTGCTGATCTCGCTGTCCTCGGGAACGACGGGGCGGCCGAAGGGACCGCGGCTGACCCATCATCAGTTCTTCCGCCGCTTCATGACGCATTGGATCAACCTCGGGCTCAATGCGAGCGACCGCTATGTTTCGGCGACGCCGCTCTATTTCGGCGGCGGCCGCACCTTCGCCATGTCCGTGCTGTTCTCGCGGCGGCACGGTCGTGCTGTTTCCTCCGCCCTACGAGCCGGCGCAGCTTGCGCGCGAGGCGGCGCGGCGCGAGGCGACGAGCCTGTTTCTCGTGCCGACCCTGCTGCGGCGCCTGTTGGAGCTGGCGCCCGAGGATGCGGCGCCGTTCGCAAGGCTGCGGTTGCTGCTCTCGAGCGGCTCGGCGCTGCACGCCGAGGAGCGGCGCGCGATCCGCAACCGGCTCTGTCCGCAATTCTTCGAATATTACGCCTCCACCGAAGGCGGCGGCGTTTCGCTGCTGACGCCGCAGGATCAGGAGACGCGCGGCGACTCGGTCGGCCGCCCGGTCTTCGGCGTCGAGGTGGAGATCGTCGACGATTCTCATGCGCCGCTGCCCGTTGGCGAGATCGGACGTCTGCGCTATCGCGGCCCGGCCGTGGCGACGAGCTTCTACGGCGAGAGCGAGGACGACCGCGAGACGTTTCGCGACGGCTGGTTCTATCCCGGCGATCTCGCAAGCCTCGACGAGGCCGGCTATGTTTATCTGAAAGGCCGGCGCAAGGACATGATCATCCGCGGCGGCGTCAACATCTATCCGACCGACGTCGAATTCGCGCTCGCCGAGCATCCCTCCGTCGCCGAAGCGGCGGTCGTGGGTCTGCCCGACCGCGAGTTCGGCGAGCAGGTCGCCGCCTTCGTCGTCCTCAAACAGGCGACGCCGGCCGACGAGCTGATGGCGTGGTGTCGAACGCGGCTCGCCGCCTACAAGGTTCCGAAATTCGTCTACGCCGCGCCGGAACTGCCGCGCAACAGCTCCGGCAAGGTGCTCAAACTCAAGCTGATCGAATGGGCGAAAGCAGAGCAACAATCGGGAGAGAAGCCATGAACGAAACGCTTTGGACGCGAAGACGTCTCATCGCCGCCGGCGCGGCCTTCGCCGCGGGCGCCTGGAGCGCGCGAGCGAGCGCGGCGGAGAAGGTCTCCTACATCACGCCCTACGGCAAGATCATCGCCTATGCGCCGGATTTCGTCGCCGCCGCCGGCGGCTATTTCGCCAAGGCCGGGGTGGACGTCGACATCATCGGCGGCCATGGCTCGGCGCAGGCCGTGCAGCTGGTGGCGGCCGGCAAGGCGCTGATCGGCCGCACCGGCGGCATCGACGTGGTCAAGGCGATCGCAACCTCCAGCGTGCCCGTGCGCGCCATCGCCACCATCGCGCATCTGTCGCCGTTCTGGGTCATCTCCAGCGCCGCCAAGCCCATCGACAATCCCAAGCAGATGAAGGGCAAGACGATCGGCGTCGTCTCGCGCGGCGGCGGCACCGACAATTATCTCGACATCATGCTCGACGGCCTCCGGTCTCTCCAAGGATTCGGCGACGCGCCAGGTCGCGGGAAATTCGCCGGGCGCCTTCGATCTGATAGAGCTCGGCCGGCTCGACGCCTTCATCGCCGACGAGACCGTGCTCATCATGCTGCGCCGCGCGGGCAAGAAGGTGACGGCTTGGCGCGTCGACGATTACGCCTCGATTCCGGGGCAGGTGTATATCGCGTCGGAGGAGGGCCTCAAGACTCACAAGGACGCGCTGATCGGCTATCTCAGGGGCGTGCGCGAGGCGATCGATTTCATCGTCGCGCCCGGCGACATGGACAAGGTGATGGAGGATCTGAAAGGCTTCGATTTGCAGGAGCTGCGCCAGCCCGACGTCGCCAAGGCTTCCGTCGAAGCGCAGGCGAAGCTCTGGCTCGCCGCCGGCCAGCCAAACATCCTGCGCAACATGCCGGAGAAATGGGAGAAGGGCTGGAAGGAAATGGCCGACGCTGATCTCGTGAAGATGGGCGACCCCAAGACAGCCTATACGAATGACCTCGTCGCCGCCCTTTAGCATGGCTCACGCGCGCGAAAGCTTCGCCGTCGAACTCGTCGGCGTCGAGAAACGCTATGGCGAGGGCGAGGAGAGCGTCGTGGCGCTGTCGCGCACCGATGTCGGCGTCGCGCGCGGCGAATTCCTGGTGCTGATTGGTCCCTCCGGCTGCGGCAAGACCACGATGCTGCGCATGATGGCGGGCCTGCTGCCGCCGTCGTGCGGGGACATCCGCGTCGCCGGGCGCGACCTCTGGGCCGGCGAGCGGCGCGACAACGAGGCGGTCAAGAATCTCGGCGTCGTGTTTCAGGACGCCAATCTGTTTCCCTGGCTGACGGTCGAGAAGAACATCGCGCTTCCGCTGGAGTTGCGCGGCGTTCCCGGCGAGGCGCGGCGCCGGCGCGTCGCGGAGCTGACCAGGCTCGTCGGCATCGCGGGCTTCGAGACCAAATGGCCGCGACAATTGTCCGGCGGCATGCGCCAGCGCGCGGCGATCGCGCGCGCCTTGAGCTATCAGCCCGAGATCCTGCTGATGGACGAGCCGTTCGGCGCGCTCGACGCGATGACGCGCGATGCGATGAACGTCGAGTTGCAGGAGATCTGGATGAAGACCGGCTGCACGATCGTGCTGGTGACCCATTCGATCCCCGAGGCGGTGTTTCTCGCCGACCGCATTCTCGTGCTGTCGCCGAGGCCCGGGCGCGTCGAGGCGACGATCCCGGCGCCCTTCCCGCGTCCGCGCGCGCTTGGCCAGCAGGCGTCGCCGGAATTTCAGGCGATCGTGTCGAACTTGCGCGAGCGGCTCGAGGGCGCCCGATGACACGCAAGACCTGGCGGCGCATCGCGCGCGAGCTGCCGGCTCCGGCGCTGTTCGTCGCGTTCGTGGCGGCCTGGCAGATCTATGTGATGGAGTCGCATGTCTCGCCGTTCATTCTGCCGAGCCCTGTCCGGGTGATCGCGGCGCTCGGCGAACTCATGAGTCGCGCCTCGACCTGGGGCCACGTCTGGGTCACGGTCGAGCAGACGACCGTCGGCTTCCTCGCGGCTTGCGTATTCGGCGTCGCGCTCGGCGTGCTGGTCGGCAAGTTGGCGTGGCTGGAGCGCACGCTCAATCCTTTCGTCGTGGCGAGCCAGGTCGTGCCGAAGGTCGCGCTTGCGCCGCTGTTTGTCGTCTGGTTCGGCTTCGGCGATGCGCCGAAAGTGATCATCGCCGCGGTGCTGGCCTTCTTTCCGATCTTCACCAATGCGGTGCTGGGGGTGAAATCGATCGATCTCGGCCATCGCGACGTGATGACGAGCCTCAACGCTTCGGCCTGGGCGCGATTCCGCCGGCTGGAGCTGCCGAGCGCCGCGCCTTATCTGCTCACGGGCATGGAGGTCGGCATCGTGCTCGCCATCATCGGCTGCGTGGTCGCGCAGTTCATCGGCGGCAACGACGGGCTCGGCTATCTGTTGATCGAATTCGATGAACGCCTATCAGACGGATCTCCTGTTCGCGGTGATCGTCCTGCTGACCGGCATCGGCTTTCTGTTTTATGTCGCCATCGGCGCGCTGCGGCGCGTGCTGATCCCCTGGCACGAGTCGGCGCATCTGCGCTGAATCTCAAGGCCGCCGCCGAAGGTCGGGCCTTGCCGCGATAGAATGACTATGCCATGGCTCGAGCGGGCGCAGACTTCCGCTCCGCCGCTCGCGGCGACACGACATCGCCATTTCCGAAAGCCGCGAATCGCCGGGGGCCGGCGCGGCGTCTCGTTTGGACATCAAGGAATGACCGCCAAGTCCGATCCGATTGTCCGCCGCAAATTGTCGGACGAGGTGTTCGATCGGCTGAAAGCTCTGATCGCCGGCGGCGATTTGCAGCCGGGCGACGCCATGCCCTCGGAGCGGGAGCTGATGGAGCGCTTCGGCGTCGGGCGGCCGGCGATCCGCGAGGCGATGCAGCAGCTCAGCAACATGGGCCTGCTGACCATCTCGCACGGCGAGCGCGCCAAGGTGCGCCGGCCGACGGTGCGCTCGGCGCTGCAGCAGGTCGACGCCATCGCGCATGTGCTGCTGGCGGCCTCCCCCGCCTCGCTCGAGCATCTCAAGCAGGCGCGGCGTTTCTTCGAGCGCGGCATGGTGCGGGAGGCGGCGGCGCGGGCGAGGCCCGCCGACGTGGCGGCCCTCGGCGAGGCGGTGGAGGCGCAGCGCCGGCAGATCCTGAAGCCGGACGCGTTCATCGACGCCGACATGCGCTTTCACACGCGCATCGCCGCCATCAGCGGCAATCCGCTGTTCGAGGCGGTGAGCGAGGCGATGCTGAGCTGGCTGAAGACCTATCACACCGAGCTTCTGATCTGGACCGGGCGGGAGGAGATCACGCTCTCCGAGCACACCGAGATCGTCGAGCGCATTGCGGCGAACGACGCGGACGGAGCGGAGCAGGCGATGACGCGCCATCTCGACCGCTCCGCCCGGCTCTACGTCCACCAGTCGAACGGGTGAGGGCGGCTTAAGGGACGGGCCGTTTTCTGTCGGGTTGCGAGAGCTGTCATGGCGATGGGGTGGACGGCGAGGGACCGAAGCCCGGTCACGCGCCCTTGCCGTAGACGATGAGCTCAGAGGCTTCGGGGCGATCTGCTGGCAAATCGCCGGCGTAGGGCGCCGCCGCGTCGAGGATCAACGGCATCGTTCCCGGCTCGATCTGCGGCGACAGCTCGCGCACGACCTTGCCGATGATGTCGTCGGGCAGCGCCAGAACGATCGCCTCGGCGCCCCTGACGCCCTCGGGCCTGGCTGAAGCTCAATTACGACGTCGCCGATGTCCTCACCTGCAGCGAGGGCGCGTTGCGCCCCGAGGACGACCTCGCCGCCGCAGGCGACGCGCTCGCTCACCTGCATGTCAAGGACGCGCGGGCGACGCCCGAGGGCTGGGCCTATGTCCCGCTCGGCGAAGGGGATGTGGCGCTCGAGCGCGTCATGCGCCGCCTCGCCGGCGCCGAAGTTCCGCTCGGCGTCGAGCTGCCCCTGCGATTGTCGCGGCGCCGCGGCGGCGCGCCCGAGCGCCTTCGGCCGCCGCTCGAACTCGCCGAGATCCGCCGGGCGGTCAGGATTTCGCTGGATCGTCTGAATAGATGGCGGCGCGCGGCGGAGGCGACGCGAGCGGGCGAGGAGCCGCCTATTCCAGGATCGCGTTGAGCCGCAGCGCGACATGCAGTTCGAGCGCGCTTACCGGGTCTTCCCATCCTCCCGTGACTTCGCGCAGGACGTCGAGGCGCTGGCGTACTGTGTTGATATGCACCCCGAGCGCCTCGGCCGTCCGCTTCAGATGGCGGCCCGCGTCGAAATAGACCAGCAGCGTTCGCGTCAGCTCCTCCTTCTGACGCGGCGCCTTGGCGGCGATGCGGTCGAGCAGCGCGGCGGCGTAGGCGCGCAGACGGGCCGCGTCGCCGACCTCGAACAGCTTGGCGAACATGTTGACCTCGCCCTGCGACAGAAACCGGTCGAGCGTCTTCATCTTGCGCAGCACGCGCAGCGCATTGTTGATGCGCGAGAACCGCTCGGCCGCCTCGGCGAGGTCGGCGAAAGGCTCCGAGAGAATGCCGCCCGCCGTCCACGCCCCGCGACCCTTGGCGAGGTTACCGAGGAAGCCCTGCATCGCAGCGACCGGGCCGACGGCGAGATAAGTGTCGTCGAAGAGATCGACGAGGACGCTCGTCCCCGCCGCGCCTTCCCGGACGCGGGCCGTCTGGGCGATCCGGTCGAGGCCGGACAAGGCGACGAGCGCCTTGCCCGCAAGCCCCGCGTCCTTGACCGCGTTGCCCGCCCCGATCGTGTGCACGTCCCAGTGGCCGAAGATCGCGCAGAGATCGGGGTTCTGCTGCAGCACGGTCGCGGTGATCTGGCGCGCCTTCTCAGGCTCCCAGTCGGAGGCCTGGTTGGAGACGACCTTGATCTCCGGGTGCTGCCGTCGGGATTGCGGGCGTGCAGGTGCAGGATCGCCGCGCCCGCGCGAGCCGCCTCTATCGCCTGCCCTGCGATCTCGTCGGGCGTCACCGGCAGATATTCCGACATCGACGGCGTATGCGCGGCGCCGGTCACGGCGCAGGTGATGATGACCTTGCGCCGGCTGGTCTTCGCCTTCGCCTCGCGATCCGCGAGTTCGAAGACATTCGACATAGCCGGCGTCTTATGGTCAGGCGCCGCGACGCCGCGCGGCGGCCCCTCATCGGCCATGGACGTTTCTCCCCGGCGCGGGCGATCGCCCGCGTCAGGCTGTGATTGGTAGCCTAGTGGCCGATGCGCATTAATAGCTCATACGCACATCGCGACAGGAGAATTATGTGCGAATCGCACAAACGCGGCCTCACGCCTTCAGCGGGGAGCCTTCGCTCCACCGCTTCAGCGCCGCCACTTCGCTGTCGCGCAGCTCATGGCCGCCGTCGTGCCATTCGAGCGTCAGATCGGCGCCCTGGCGCCTCCAGAACTCCGCGAGCGCCAGCGTCTGGTCCGGCGGGCAGATCGGATCGCGCCGGCCCGCCGTGATGAGCGCGCGGGTCGCAGCGAGGCGCGGATCGTCGGCCGGCCGCCAGGGAACGAGCGGATGCATCAGCGCGACGTCATCGAACAGCCCCGGCTCGGCGAAGGCGACGGAGGCGAGGATATTCGCGCCGTTGGAATAGCCGAAGCCGACGACGCGGCGCCCCGCCGCCCGCGCCTTGTGGGCGCCGACGAAGCCCGCCATCGCCTCGGTGCGACGCGCGAGATCGTCGAAATCGTAGACCCCTTCCGCCTTGCGGCGGAAGAAGCGCAGCGCGCCATATTCGCTGACGTCGCCGCGCGGCGAGACGATCTCGGCCCGCGGCCAGATTTCGCGGGCGAGCGGCGCAAGCTGCCGCTCGTCGCCGCCCGTGCCGTGGAAGGCGAACACGAGCGCGTCCTCGCCGGGCAAAGTCGCGTATCTGTAAGCGTCGAGGCTCATGTCGTCCTCCTTCAATCCGTGATCGGCTCGAGGAATTTCTCGAGCCGTTCGCGCAGGTGCGCGTGCTGTTTCGGCAGCTTCAGCGCCTCGCCGAGATGGGCCGCATCTTCGTCGCGGTCGAAGCCGGGCTCGTTGGTGGCGACCTCGAACAGCACGCCGCCGGGCGTGCGGAAATAGATCGCCCAGAAATAGTCGCGGTCGATCACCGGGGTCACGTGATAGCCGGTGTCCATCAGCGCCTTGCGCACCTCCAATTGCGCCGCGCGGTCGGGCACGGCGAAGGCGATGTGATGCACGGAGCCCGCGCCCTGGCGGGCCGGCGCGATGTTCGGCAGCGTCTCGACGTCGATGAAATCGGCGCCGTTGCCGTCCGGGAATCGCGAAGCGGCGCACGCCCTCGGCCTTGTCGACCTCCTCATAACCCATGAATTTGAGGAGCTCCGCCGTCGCGCCGTCGTCGCGCAGCCTGAGCGAGGCCGAGTGGAAGCCGCGGATCGCGTGGTCCTCGCCGATCCCGCCTTTCGTCCAGGCCGGCCGCGCGTCGCCCTTGGCCTCGACGAGGGCGAAGCCGTCGCCGTCGGGCCCGGCGAAATGCAGCCTGCGCTCGCCGAAGGCTTCGTCGGTTTTGAGCCCGTCGACGCCCTCGCGCTCCAGCCGCTCGATCCAGAACGGCAGCGCGCCCTCCGGCACGGAGAACACGGTCTCGCCGACCTCGCCGACGCCGGGCCTTCCGCGCGCAATGTCGGGAAACGGGAAATAGGTCATCACGCCGCCGGGGCGGCCGAGCTCGTCGCCGTAATAGAGATGATAGACGTCGGGCGCGTCGAAGTTGACCGTCTTCTTGACCCGGCGCAGGCCGAGCGTCCTGGTGAAGAACGCATTGTTCTGCGACGCCGAACCCGCCAGCGAAGTGACATGGTGCAGTCCGCGGATCTGATTGATGTTGGTCATGGCGAGAACTCCTGACGCCGTTCCCGGCGTCCGCTGACCAAGATAGGAGATCGGCGCGCGCGGAGAAGCCGGCGCCGGCGCGATTGACCATTGCGAAATTTGCAATAATGTCGGCTCAATCGTTTCGGAAGTGCGTTATGGCCGGTCAGCTCGAACGCATGCGGGTGTTTCTTTCCGTCGCGGAGCTGAAGAGCTTCGCGGCGGCCGCGCGGCGGCTGCAATTGTCGACCTCCGCCGTCACCCGCCATGTCGGGGAGCTCGAACGCGAGCTTGGCGCGCAATTGCTGGTGCGCACGACCCGTCGCGTCTCGCTGACCCGGCCCGGCGAGGACTATGCAAGATCGGTCGGGGCGATCCTCGAAGAGGTCGCGACGGCCAACGCGCGGGCCAAGCAGACGCAGGGCGCGCTGACCGGCGAACTCAAGGTCAGCGCGCCGCTGTCGCTCGGATTCCGCCTGCTGCCGCCGGCGCTGGCGCGGTTTCGCGCCGCGCATCCGCAGCTGCGGCTTTCGCTCCAGCTCAGCGATCGCTTCGTCGACGTCGTCGGCGAGGGTTTCGACATGGCCTTGCGCATCTCCGGCCCGCCGTCGGACAAATCGACGATCTGGCGCAAGATCTGCGTCGTGCCGCGTCTCCTCGTCGCCTCGCCCGGCTATCTGCGCGGGAAGCGGCCGCCGCGCGCGCCGCGCGATCTCGCCGAACACGCCTGCATCGGCTACGCCAATCTCGCCGCCCCCGAGCGCTGGTCCTTCACGCATGCGACCTCGAAGAAGCGCCAGACCGTGCGCCTGACCTTCGGCTTCGACTGCGACAATGGCGACGTGGCGGCGGAGATGGCGGTCCTCGGACAGGGGATAGCGCTGCTGCCGCGCTTCATCGTGGCGAAGCATCTGGAAGCGGGGACGCTGACGCCGGTGCTGCCGACCTGGAGCGCGCCGGAAATCTGGCTCACCGCCTTTTTCCCGCCCTACGAGGCGCTGCCGGGGCGGGTAGACGCTTTCGCGCGCTTCGTCGAGCGGTGGATCGCGGCCGATCCGTCGATGCTGACGGGCGCGCCGCCCCGCCGCGCCGGCGATCAACTCATGCGAAGCGCGGCCTCATCCGGGTAGCCGCGCGTTCCCAAACGGGTTTACGATGCGGGAGGCCGGCGACGTCTGCGCGCGAACCCCGACCCCGGCGATTTCGCGAAGCCGCCGCTTCCGGGATTGAGGCGGCGGGACGCCACGGCGTCGGCGGCTCCTCAATTTCTAACGTCTCTAGCAAAGTATAATAAATTTTCAATTCCCATCATTATTTCTCTAATGTTCAGTAGATCTATTTTGTTTGACATCATAAATCCAGACTCGCTACCAGGTCCATCGGGATAGCGAAAGGTTATTGCCCTTGGATCTAGTTCGTGTATTTCCATAATGCAGGCAATCATGCGATCTATGTCCGGCTCACCGAACGAATTAGTCTTTTTTTCTTTATCCAATTTTAGCATCTCATCAATTAATACACTAAGATCATGAGTAGTCCCAATTTTTGGTTGTATCGTCGACCTGTCGCCATACTTGTAGATCAAATTTTTCAATGAAAGTTCAACAAACTGTCTATAGCAAAATACAATCGGATAGACGAGAGCTGGCTTAATCGACGGGTCCATACGCGTTCTTTCGACAAGCTCATCGGCAGCGCGCTTATACCCTCTGATCATGTACTCTGCGCGCTGTTGAGGCGTTGCCAGGTATTTCTACCCCCCAATCTTCCACCTGCGGGAATAGCCGATCTCCTTCCCTTGGAAAGCGGGGAAAGTTGTCTTCGTCTGCGGACATGTCTTACCCTTTGCCCGAATTCAATGCGGAACCGCTGATGTAGCTGGCTCAACGCTTTACTCAAGAATGGCGGCAAAACTTAATCTGAGGCCAGCCCCCGCCTTCGTCCACCGCAGCACCGGCTTCCGCGCCGCCCGCGTCTCGTCGAGCCGCCGGCGCGGCGCCAGCCGCGGCGCGCCGGCGAAGCGCTCGACCTCGCCGCGCTTCGCCCGCATCGCCAGATCGCGCAGCGTCATGATGAACAGATCGAGGCTCGCCTTCGATTCCGACTCGGTCGGCTCGATCAGCATCGCGCCATGCACGACGAGCGGGAAATACATCGTCATCGGATGGTAGCCCTCGTCGATCATCGCCTTGGCGAAATCGAGCGTCGTCACGCCGGTGTCCTTCAGCCAGGTATCGTCGAACAGCGCCTCGTGCATGCAGGGGCGGTCGCCGAACGGCGGCGCTCATCAGATCGCGAGCGAGGCGCGCACGTAATTGGCGGTGAGCACCGCGTCCTCGCTCGCCTGCCGCAGCCCGTCCGCGCCATGCGATAGCATGTAGGCGAGCGCGCGCACGAACATGCCCATCTGGCCGTGGAAGGCGCGTCATGCGGCCGAATTCCTGCGCCCTCGGCATGCTCGACGAGGTCGAGCCGGCCCTCGCGCTCGACGACGAAAGGCACGGGCGCGAAGGCGGCGAGGCGCTCGGACAGCACGACCGGCCCGGCGCCCGGGCCCGCCGCCGCCGTGCGGCGTCGAGAAGGTCTTGTGCAGGTTGATGTGCATGGCGTCGACGCCGAGATCGCCCGGCCGCGCCTTGCCGACGATCGCGTTGAAATTGGCGCCGTCGCAATAGAAATAGGCGCCGGCCGCATGCACGGCCTCGGCGATCTCGACGATGTCGCGCTCGAACAGGCCGCAGGTGTTGGGATTGGTCAGCATGATCGCGGCGACGTCGGGCGCCGAGCGCCGCGCGCACGGCCTCGCGCCGACGACCGTGCCGTCGGCGCGCGCCGGCACGGCGCGCACGGAGAAGCCGATCAGCGCGGCGGTCGCCGGATTGGTGCCGTGCGCGGATTCCGGCACGAGCACGACCTTGCGCGTCGCGCCTCGCCGCGCGGCGGCGATGCGCCGCCTTGATCGCCATCATGCCGCAGAGCTCGCCATGCGCGCCGGCCTTCGGCGACATCGCGACCGCCTGCATGCCGGTCATCGTCATCAGCGCGCTGGCGAGCTCGCGGATGAGTTCGAGCGCGCCCTGCACGGTCGAGACGCGGCTGCAGCGGATGGACGTCGGCGAAGCCCGGCAGCCGCGCCATCTTCTCGTTGAGGCGCGGATTGTGCTTCATCGTGCAGGAGCCGAGCGGATAGAGCCCGGAGTCGATCGCATAGTTCTTGCGCGACAGCCGCACGTAATGGCGCAGCGTCTCCGGCTCGGTGAGGCCGGGCAGGCCGATGGCGTCCGGCGCGCGTGCGCGCCGAGCCGGTCGGCGAAGTCGGCGCGGCTCGTCGATGTCGACGCCGGTCGCCTCGGCGCGGCCGATCTCGAACAGCAGCGGCTCCTCGATGTCGAGGCCGCGATTGCCGGTGAAGGTGCTCGATCTCCGCCGACGGCGGTCTCGACGGGGCGGGTGGGGCGGCCTTGGTTGTTCATGATCGCGGTTCTCACAGCGCCGCGCGCAGCGCGTCGGCGAAGGCCGCGCGGTCCTCGTCGCGTGTTGATCTCGGTGCGCGGCGACGATCAGCAGATCGTCGAGCCCCGCGCGCCGGCGCGAGCCGCGAGACCGGCAGCCGGCGATGATGCCGCGCTCGCGCCAGCGCCTCGACCAGCGCCGCCGCCGGCTTGCGCCAGTGCGGATCGTGAACTCGTTGAAGAAATGCTTGTTGAGCACCTCGACGCCGGGAACCGCGCCGAGCCGTCCGCGCGAGATCGACGGCGTTGGCGTGGTTGAGCCGCGCCAGCCGCCGCAGGCCCGCCTCGCCGAGCAGCGTCAGATGGATGGAGAAGGCGAGCGCGCAGAGCCCGGAATTGGTGCAGATGTTGCTCGTCGCCTTCTCGCGGCGGATGTGCTGCTCGCGCGTCGAGAGCGTCAGCACGAAGCCGCGCCTGCCGTCGGCGTCGACCGTCTCGCCGGCGAGCCGCCCGGGCATCTGCCGCACATATTTCGGCGCGCGTCGCGAACAGCCCGACATAGGGCCCGCCGAAATTCAGCGCATTGCCGATCGACTGGCCCTCGCCGACGACGATGTCGGCGCCCATCTCGCCGGGCGAGCGGCACGCGCCGAGCGACACGGCCTCGGTGAACACGGCGACCAGCAGCGCGCCCTTGCGCGTGCGCGGCTTCGGCGATCGGCTGTCAGATCGCGCAGATTGCCGAAGAAGTCCGGCGTCTGCACGATGACGCAGCTTGTCTCGATCGTCGATGCGCGCGATCGAGATCCTCGCCCGCCGCGCGGGTCGAGCGGCAGCGCGGTCGATGCTCGTCGCCGGCGAAGCGCGCCAGCGTCGCGCAGACTTCGGCGTAATGCGGATGCAGCCCGCCCGACAGCACCGCCTTGCGGCGCCGCGTCAGGCGATGCGCCATCAGCATCGCCTCGCCGCAGGCGGTCGAGCCGTCGTACATCGAGGCGTTGGCGACCTCCATGCCGGTCAGCAGCGCGACCTGGGTCTGGAACTCGAACAGGACCTGCAGCGTGCCCTGCGCGATCTCCGGCTGATAGGGCGTGTAGCTGGTCAGGAACTCGGAGCGCTGGATCAGATGATCGACGGTCGCCGGCACATGATGGCGATAGGCGCCGGCGCCGAGGAAGAACGGCACCGAGCCCGCCGCGACGTTCTCGCCGGCCAGCGCGCCGAGCGTCGCGCTCGACCTCGATCTCGCTCATCGCGCGCGGCATCGGCAGCAGATCGCCGAGCCGCTTGTCGCTCGGGAATGTCGGCGAACAGAGCGTCGATGTCGGCGACGCCGACTTTGCGCCAGCATCAGCCGCCGGTCGTCGGCGGAGAGCGGCAGATAGCGCATCAGTCGATGGTCTTCAGGTATTCGGCGTAGGCCTCGGCGTCCATGAGGCCGTCGAGTTCGCCCGGGGCGGAGAGCTTGAGCTTGAACAGCCAGCCCGCGCCCTGCGCGTCCTCGTTGACGAGGCTCGGGCTGTCGTCGAGCTTGGCGTTGACCTCGACGACCTCGCCGGAGGCGGGCGCGAAGACGTCGCTCGCCGCCTTGACGCTCTCGACCACCGCCGCCGCGTCGCCCTTGCTTGAGCTTGGCGCCGACCTCGGGCAGTTCGACGAACACGATGTCGCCGAGCTGCTGCTGCGCGTGATCGCTGATGCCGACGGTGGCGATGTCGCGCGCCGGCGTCGATGTATTCGTGATCCTTGGTGAAGCGCATGCGGGCCTCCATTCAGCCGCGGAAATAGGCGTGGGGGTGGAAAGGCAGGGCGACGACGCTCGGCCGGCAGCGGCTTGCCGCGCACCATCAGGGCGAGCGCCGTTCCCGGCGCGGCGAAGGCGGCTGTCGACGTAGCCCATCGCGATCGGCCGCGCCGACGCTGGGGCCGAAGCCGCCCGAGGTGACGACGCCGATCTTCGCGCCGTCCGCGCCGACGATCTCGGCGCCCTCGCGCGCCGGCGCGCGGCCGTCGAGCTTCAGGCCGACGCGGCGGCGCTTCGGCCCCTGAGCGAGCGCCGCCTGGATGCGCGCCGCGCCGGGAAAGCCGCCCTGCGCGCGGCGCCGCTTCGGGATCGACCAGGCAAGGTCCGCCTCGATGGGGTCGATCTCCTCGGTCAGCTCGTGGCCATAGAGGCACAGGCCCGCCTCGAGCCGCAGCGTGTCGCGCGCGCCGAGGCCGATCAGCGCGACCTCCGGCTCCTGCAGCAGCCGCCGCGCGAAGCCCTCGGCCTCGTCGGCGGGCAGCGAAATCTCGTAGCCGTCCTCGCCGGTATAGCCGGAGCGCGAGACTTCGAGGCCGCCGGCCGACCTTCACGCCCATGAACGGCAGCGCCTCGAAGCCCGGCGCGACGCGCGCCAGCACTCGCGGCCGCCAGCGGGCCTTGCAGCGCCAGCAGCGCGCGGTCGGGACGCGGCGTCAGCTTCGCGGAGGCGGGCAGGCGGGCGGCGAGGAACTCGTAATCGACCGCCTTGCGCGCGGCGTTGACGACCATGTTGCAGCCGCCCGTCGGCGCCCTGCGGCCGGCTCAGCATGAGATCGTCGATGACGCCGCCGGAATCGTTGAGCCATTGCGTGTAGCGCTGCCGTCCCGGCGCGAGGCCGAGAATGTCGGCGGCGACAGAGCGCTTCGAGCGCTCCGGCGAGCGCGGCGTGGTCCGGCCCGTCGAGCCAGGCCTGGCCCATGTGCGAGACGTCGAACAGCCCGGCCTTCGCGCGGGTATGGGCGTGCTCGGCCAGAATGCCGTCGCGATACTGGATCGGCATGTCGTAGCCGGCGAAGGGCGCGAAGCGCGCGCCATATTCGCGGTGCAGGGCGTTAAGCGGAGTGAGCTGCTAAAGCCGACATGACGACGTCCAAAGTTCGCGCGCGAGCGCCTCGCCGCACGCCCCCTCTGTCCGCTGACCTGAGAGATTTCCCGCGCGCGTAAGCGCGGTTACCCCCGTCGGTGGGCGAAGGCCAAGGTCCCGTCGCCACTTTCCAGAGCGTCATCACCCAGCGGTCCTTAGGGCCTGAGCGTTTCCGGGGCGGTTGCGCCTTCGGCGCCGGCGCTGTCACGCCGGACTCTTCCGCTGGGTGTCTTGGACTGACGTCGCCAAATGACCGGAAGCCGCGGCGTTTGTCAATGCGCGGCGTTCGCCTCGGTGTCAATCGGGCTCACGCGCCCAGCGACGATTTCGGCCTGGCGAGGAAAGGCGTGGCCAGGAACGCGCGGACGTCTTCGAGCGAATCCGACAACAATTCGCGCATGCGCTCGCGCGCGACATCGGGCGCGCCGGCGCAAATCGCCTCCAGGATGAGCACAATGCTGCTCAGCCGCGAATCCTGGATGCGCGCCGCGCCCTCCCAGCTGTATCGGAACGCGGCATAGAGCGAGGCGCGGATGAGCCCGCCGAGCGCGCTCAGGAACGGATTGCCCGTCGCGCGTAGGATGCCCATGTGAAAATCGAGATCGGCTTCGATGAGCTCGCCCGAGCCGTCCTTGAACGCCGCCATGCGCGCGTAGGCCGTCGCCGATGCGGTCGATCGTCTCGCGCGATTTCGATTCCGCCGCCAGCGCCGCGGCGGCGGGCTCGACCATCTGGCGCAGCACGAAGAGGTCGCTGATGAAGGCGCCCGTCGGCGAGGACTGCATGTGCCAGGCCAGCACGTCGGGGTCGAACAGGTTCCAGTCCTCGCGGGCGCGCACGCGCGTTCCGGTCTTCGGCCGCGCGGCGATGAGCGCCTTGGCGCTCAGCAGGCTGTAGGCCTCGCGCAGAGCGGTGCGCGAGACCTGGAAGCGGGCGCACATGTCCTCCGAATTGGGCAGTTGCGCGCCGGGCGGATGCACGCCGCGGATGATCTCGCGGCCCAGGGTCGCCGCGACCTGATCGGATATGTTGCGCTCGACGGCGGCCCGCTCGATCGCGACGGGCCTCTTCGGCGCCGCGGTCGATCGGGAGTGCGCATGGCCGTCATCGGCGCGCGCTCAAGATCGCGGCCGCGCGGGGTCAGCGAACCCACGAGCGCGCGTTGCAGGACGATGAACACGAACAGCAGAACGCCGCTGGAAATCATGATCCAGGCCCCGTTGAGCGAGCCGTTGAAATTGATCAGCGTCGCAATCAATCCAAGGATCATGCCGCCGAACAGCGCCCCGACCACAAGTCCGATGCCTCCAGTCAGCAAAGTGCCTCCAAGAACGACCGCGGCGATCGCACTCAGTTCGGTGCCGGAGCCGGCCAGCGGATAGCCCGACGACGTGTAGAGTGCGTATATGACGCCGCCGAAGGCGCTGTACAGCCCCCCGAGCGCATAGACCTTGACGGTCGTGGCGCGCATCGGCACGCCCATCAGCGCCGCCGAGGCGCGATCGCCGCCCATGGCGTAGACGTCGGCGCCGAACGAGGTCTTGTGCGCGATGACGAGCGCGACGGCAAGCGCGGCGAACATCGCCAGGGCCGAGCTCGCCAGGAAGCCCGTCGCCCGGCAGCGGCACGGCGACCGAGGCGAAATCCGAGACGAAGGGATGGCGCAGCGGCAGCGAATCCAGCGTCACCATGAAACAGGCGCCGCGCAGCAGGAACAGCCCCGCCAGCGTGACGATGAACGGCTGGATCTCGCAGAAGTCGATGACGAGGCCCTGGCAGGCGCCGAAGCCGGCGCCGAAGGCCATCATCAGCGCCGCCGGAGGCGAGCGGGTGCCAGCCGAACGCGTCGAGTTTGGCCATCACCACGCCGACGAAGCCGATCATCGAGCCGATCGAGAGATCGATGCCGCCGGACAGAATGACGAAATTGGCGCCGATGGCGGCGATGATGAGAAAGGCGTTGTCGCCGAGAATGTTGCCGAGCACCAAAGTCGACAGGAAATGTTTGTAGAGCGCGCCGCCGACGCCGAACAGCGCCGCGAACACGGCGATCGTCGCCATGAGCGGCAGCCAGGTTCGCTTCATCGCTTGCCCCTCCTCGTCGCCAGGCGCGCGACCGCCGCCCGCACGCGCGCCGATTGCAGGAGAAGCACGACCAGCACCACCGCCGCTTTCACCACCAGATTGTATTCGGGCGGCAGGCCGCTGGTCAGGATCGAGGTCGTCAGCGCCTGGATGACGACCGCGCCGAGCACGGCGCCGAGCAGATAGATCCGCCCCCCGTTCAGCGACCCGCCGCCGATGACGACGGCGAGAATGGCGTCGAGCTCGCTATAGAGGCCGATGCTGACGGGATCGGAGGTGTGGGTGTCGGCGGTGAGGATGACGCCCGCCGCCGCGGCCATGAAGCCGCAGACGAGATAGGCGGCGAATTTGATCGCCCGCGCTTCGACGCCGGCCAGCTCCGCCGCCTTCGGATTGGCGCCGACCGCTTCGAGGAACAGCCCGAACGCCGTGCGCCTGCACCAGCGCCCACAGCGCGATCCACAGCGCCAGTCCGACGACGATGCGCGTGGGAATGAGGCCGAGATGGCCGGTGCTGAGGCCCTGCAAGAGCGGGCTTTCGAAACTCGGATCGGAGCCGCCGTAGATCAGGTTGATCATCAACCCGACGCCACGCCCCGAGACCATCAGAATCAGCGTGGCGATGATCGGCTGGATGTCGAGGGCGGCGACGAGGAAGCCCGTTCCAGGCGCCGCAGAGGAGCGCCGACCGCCAGCGCCGCGAAAAGCGCGACGATGATGAGGATCGCCCATATGGATGCGCCAGTCGAGCGTCGCCCCGACGATGGCGATGATCGCGCCGACCGACAGGTCGATGCCCTTCGTGCCGATGACGACCGCCATGCCGAGCGCGACGATGGCGATAGGCGTCGCGCGATAGACGATGTCGACGAGATTGCCGAACAGCCGCCCCTCGACGATGCGGATGGCGAAGAAATGCGGCGAGATGATCCCGTCGACGGCGAAGATGAGCGCGAGCGCCAGCAGCGGCCACAGAAGGCGCGGCGCGGCGCGCGGGCGTCGCGATTTTCGCGGGGGGCGGCGCGAAAGGTCTCATGGCGCGGCGATCGTGCGCATGATGGCCTGCTGGTTGATGTCGGCGCCGGAGAGCTCGCCGACGAAAGCCCGGTCGCGCAGCACCGCGACGCGATGGCTGACGGCGATGAGCTCCTCCAGCTCCGAGGAAGCCACGAGAACCGCCAGGCCCTCGCCGGTCAGGCGGCGGATCAGCGCGACGATCTCCGCATGCGCGCCGACGTCGATGCCGCGCGTCGGCTCGTCGAGAATGAGCACGCGCGGATCCGAGACCAGCGCGCGCGCCAGCACCGCCTTCTGCTGATTGCCTCCGGAAAGCTGGCCGACCGGCTTCTCCGCGTCCGGCGTGGCGATGGCGAGCGCGTCGATCATCTCGCCGCGCGAGGCGATCCTGCTCGGCCCGCGACAGCGCCTTCAGCCAGCCGCGCTTGCTCTGAAGCGCGATGGCGATGTTCTCTCGGATCGAAAGCTCGCCGAATATGCCCTCGGCCTTGCGGTCCTCGGGGCAGAAGGCGACTCCTCTGGCGAGCGAAGCGCGCGGCGAGGGGCTGAGCTTCTCGCCGGCGATCCTCACCGAGCCCGAATCGGCGCGCAGCGCGCCGAACACGAGCTTGGCGCTCTCCGTGCGGCCGGCGCCGAGCAGGCCGCTCAAGCCCACCGCCTCGCCGGGGCGCAAGCTGAGATCGAACGGCGCCATGACGCGGGCCTTGCCGAGCCCCTCGGCGACGAGGATCGGCTCGCCCGTCATCGTTTCGCCGGTCGCATGACCCGCATGCTCGACCGCCTCCAGCTCGCGCCCGAGCATCAGCGGCACCAGCTTCGAAAGCGGGATCTCCTCAGGCGTTCCCACGCCGACGCGCCGGCCGTTGCGCAGCACCGTCAGCCGGTCGGCGATGGCGTAAACCTGATCGAGGAAATGCGAGATGAAGACGATGGCGAGGCCGCGCGCCTTCAGCTCGCGCACGATGTCGAGGAGCCGCGCGGTCTCGGTGGCGTCGAGACTGGCGGTCGGCTCGTCGAGCACCAGCGCGCGCGTGTCGTCCTCGAGCGCGCGGGCGATGGCGACGAGCTGCTGGACGGCGATGGAATAGGCGCCGAGCGGCCGCTCCACGTCGATTTCGACGCCGAGCCTCTGCAAACGCTCGCGCGCGCGGGCGCCGCGCCGCGCGCCAGTCGACGAGCCCGAAGCGCCTCGGCAGACGGCCGAGCGTGAGATTCTCGGTGACGGTCAGCGTCGGGACGAGATTGACTTCCTGATAGACGGCGCCGATCCCGGCGGCGCGCGCGTCGGCGGGCGAGGCGAGGCGCAGCGGCCGGCCGTCGAGCCTCAGTTCGCCGGCGTCGGCCGTGGCCGCGCCGGTCATGATCTTGATGAGCGTCGATTTGCCGGCGCCGTTCTCTCCGAGCAGCGCATGGACCTCGCCGCCCGCGACGCTGAAATCGACGTCGTCGAGCGCGCGCACGCCGGGATAGTTCTTGCTGGCGGCGACAATCTCAATTCGCGCTGTCAACGGAGGCGGTCCTGGCTAACAAACGCGGGGAGAGTGCGCGGACCCAGGCGCAAGGATGATGAGCGCATGGGTCAGCCCGCATCGAAACGCAAGCGTCCTCTCCCCGCAAGGCCCGCCTTCAGGCGGGCGCCCGCCGGCGCCGGGTTTGCCGCGTGGGAGGCGGCGGACAAAACCTGTCGGCGCGGCGGGGCGTAAGAGCCGGCTCTCAGCTTCCCGGCGTCGCCGCCGCGTGCAGATCGGACGGGATCACCACCCACTTGGGCAGCGGCTTCTTGTCCTTGAGATAGTTGAGCACGACGGGATAGATGTACTTGCCGATGGCCGAGCGCAGCTCGACCGAGGCGTTGGCCTCGCCCTTGCCGAGTTCGTCCTTCATCGCCGGCACGTAGTCGACGGAGACCATCAGGATATCCTTGCCGGGCTTCAGTCCCGCTTCCTTCATCGCCTGGATCGCGCCGAGCTGCATGTTGTCGTTATGCGCGAAGGAGGCGCAGATCCCCTTCAGATTGTCGGTCGACTTGATGAAGGCCTCCATCACCTTCTTGCCGCCGTCGGTGGTGAAGTCGCCGCTCTGCGTCTTGACGATCTTCATGTTGGGGAAGTTCGAGATGATGGCCTCGAAGCCCTTCTTGCGCTCGATCGCCGGCGCCGAGCCGGTGGTGCCCTGCAACTCGACGATGTTGCAATTGCCCTTGCTCGCCTCGGCGAGCCAGGCGCCGGCGAGCTTGCCTTCCAGGTTGAAGTCGGCGGAGATGCGCGTGACATAGAGGGACTTGTCGGTCACGTCGACGTCGCGGTCGGCCAGGAACACCGGGATATTCGCGCGCTTGGCCTCGCGCAGCACCTGATCCCAGCCCGTCACGACGACGGGGGCGATGATGATGGCGTCGACCTTCTGGGCGATGAAGGCGCGCACCGCCTTCAGCTGCTCCTCCTCCTTGCCCTGCGCGTCGGCGAATTTGAGGTCGATGCCTTCCTTCTTGGCCTCCGCCTGCATGTCCCTGGAGAAGGCCGGGCGCCAGTCGCCTTCGTCGCCGACCTGGCTGAAGCCGATGGTCACGGCGAACGCCGAGGTCGCCGACATCAAGGCGGCCGCGCCGATGACGGCGCTGAAGAGCGAAGTCAGTCTCAAAGTTTCCTCCCGTGCTGTCGCATAGGTTAAACGCCGGGTTCCCGCGGCCTGATGGGTTGGCGACCGCTTCGCCCGGCTATCTTCATACAATAATAAAATAGGAGAGAAGTCAATTCGCGACCTGCGCCTCCAAACGCGAGAGGAGGCGCTCGCGCAAGCGGCGGATCGTTGAGGGCGGAAGCTTTGGAAGGACGCGGGCTTCGCGGCCTGATATCAATTCCTGGTGAGCGCGACTCGTCGCGCCGCAGCGCGCGCGGCGGATGGGGAGCGCGTCAGACCGTCTCCCACCGCCCCGACTTGGCGGCGCGGAAGCAGGCGTCGATGACCTTCATGTTGGCGAGGGCGTCCTCGATCGGGAACTCCAGCGGCGCTTCCCCTCTGACGGCGCGCGCGAAGGCGTCGCCCTGAAGCGTATATTGGTCGCAGACCGGGAATTCCTCGGTCCGCGCGCCGCCGCCGACGAGGTCCGCGCCGCTGTCGACGACGATTTGCGTCGGCCGGTCCGGCGGCGCGTTGAAAGGGATCTTCACTTCGATCCGCCCGGCCGTCCCGGCGATGACCACGCGCTGCGCGCCGGCGAGCTGCGTGGCGGCGCTGAAGGTCAGATGCCGTCCGCCCGGAAACTCCAGGATCGCGCTCGCGAGCCTGTCCGTGCCGAACAAGGGATCGACGTCGAGCGCGGCGGCGACGCGCCGGGGCTCGTCGCCGAAGATATAGCGCGCCGTCAGGATCGCGTAGCAGCCGATGTCGTAGAGGCCGCCGCCGCCCGGCGGGCGGTTGCGCACGTTTTGCGCATCGAGCAGCCGATAGGTGAACAGGGTCTGGATCGCCCCGACCTCGCCGATGGCGCCCGAGCGCACGATCTCTCTCGCGCGCCGCCATTGCGGATGGAAGCGCACCATGAAGGCCTCGGCGACGAGCTTGCCCGACTTGTCCCGCGCCGCGACGAGCCGTCGCCCCTCCTCGGCGTCGAGCGCGATCGGCTTCTCGCACAAGACATGCTTGCCGGCCGCGAGCGCCTTTTCGGTCCAGGAAACGTGCAGTTCATTGGGCAGCGGATTGTAGATCGCCTCGATCTCCGGGTCCGCCAGCAGCTCCTCATAGGAGCCGTAGGCGCGGGGAACGCCGAGCTTCTCCGCCGCCTCGCGAGCCCGCGCGGCGTCGCGCGAGGCGATCGCCTCGATGCGGCACATGAGCCCTTGCTGCATGGCCGGGATCACCTTCTCCGTGGCGATTTTGGCGACGCCCAGCACGCCCCATTTGACCGGCTCGCTCATGTCTTCCTCCCCCCGCTCAATCCGCCGGCGCGCGCCCCTGCGATTGCCGCGCCAGCATCCAGCCCGGATATTCGGGCCTCAACGCGCTCGCTTCGTCAAGGGCCGTCAGCTGCTCGGGCGTCAACCGCAGGTCGCTCGCCGCCAGATTGTCGCTGAGCTGCTCGACCGTCTTGGCGCCGACGATGACGCTCATCACGCCTTTCCTCGACAACAGCCACGCCAGCGCGACGCGCGCGACGGAAGCGCCATGCGCCTGCGCGATCGGGCGCATCGTCTCGACGAGGTCATAGGCGCGCTCCTTGTCGACCGGCGGGAAGTCGAACACGGCGCGCCGCGCGTCGTTCGACTTGGCGCCCTCGCGGGTGAACTTGCCGGAAAGAAAACCGCCGGCCAGCGGGCTCCACACCATGACGCCCATGCCCTGGTCCTCGACCAGCGGCACGATCTCGCGTTCGAGCTCGCGTCCGGCGATCGTGTAATAGGCCTGCACCGTCTCGAAGCGCGCGAAACCGCGCCGCTCGGCGATCCCTTGCGCCTTCATGATCTGCCAGGCCGCCAGATTGGAGCAGCCGATCGTGCGCACGAGGCCGCGGCTCACGCAATCGTCGAGAGCGCGCATCGTCTCTTCGAGCGGGGTCAAAGGGTCGAAGCCGTGAATCTGATAGAGGTCGACATAGTCGAGCTTCATCCGCTTCAGGCTGCCGGCGATCTGGTCCATGATATGGCCGCGCGACAGGCCGACGGCGTTGGGGCCGGGGCCGGTGCGGCTGCGCACTTTGGTGGCGACGATCACGTCCTCGCGGGGAACCTTGAGATCGCTCAGCGCCTGGCCGAGCATGACCTCCGACCCGCCTTCGGAATAGACGTCGGCCGTGTCGACGAAATTGACGCCGGCCTCGAGCGCGCGCGCGACCAGCGCGGTGGCGTTCTGCTGGTCGAGCGCGCCGATGTTGCGCCAGAAGCCCGAGCCGCCGTGAAAGGTCATGGCGCCGAGGCAGATTTCGGAAACGAACTGGCCGGTGCGGCCAAGCGGGCGATAGCGCATGCGGGGGATCTCGCGTGAGGAGAGATTCACAGACTAGGACCCGCCCGCCGGCCGCGCAAGGCGGCCATGTTCAAACAAGGTTCAACACGGCGAGGCGTTAACCAAACTTCCTAAACCGGCGTTAAGCCCGTTTCCCTAAGCCCTTGGGGTCAGCCGCGAGAGAGGCCCCGTGCTCCCGATCCACCTCGCTCTCGAATTCAGGACGCGCGCGCAAGGGGCGATCCTCTCCTTGCGCCGCGCCGCCCTCATGGCCGCGCCCCGCGCGCACGATCCCCGCTTCGGCGCCTATGCGTCATTGGGCGCGATTGCGCTCGGCGGCGCCTTGATGATGGCGAATATTTCGCGCGAGAGCTGCGCGGTCCCCCTCGCCGCCGCACGGCTCGTCGCGCCCGCGCCGATCAAGGCGGTCCGCGCGGCGCCGAAGCCCGATCCCATCGCCGCCGCCGCCGCGCTGTCGCCGCCCCTGCTGCGGGCGGCGGAAAAATGGACGGCGCGCGTCGACACGACGCCGACCGCCTCCATCCCCGAGAAGCCGCAGGTCAAGCCGAAGCGCAAGCGCCATGCGAAGAACGCGCGGGAGCTGGACAGCGAACGCTAGCTTGAGCCAAGCTCCCCACATGTCCAACCGCTCCGCGGCCTCGCTCGCAGCCGAGACGATCGCCTGGCTCGCCCATCTCGGGCAGGAGCGGCGGCTCGCCGCCAAGACGCTTGAAGCCTATGGCCGCGACGTCAGGCAATTCCACGACTTTCTCGCCGAGCGCATCGGGCGGACGCCGAGCGCCGGCGATTTCGCCAATCTGACGCCGGCCGATCTGCGCGCCTTCCTGGCGGCGCGGCGCGCCGAGGGAATCGACGCAAGGTCGCTGCAGCGGGCGCTTTCGGCCCTGCGCGGGCTCGCCAAATATCTGGAGCGGGTCGGCGCGGGCCGCGCCTCGGCCTTCTCGGCGCTGCGCTCTCCCAAGGCGGGCCGCCGCCTGCCGCGCCCGCTGCCCCCCGACGACGCCCGCGCCGTCGCCGACGTCGAAACGCGCGCCGGCGAGACGCGCGAAGCCTGGATTCTCGCGCGCGACGCGGCCGCGCTGGCGCTCTGCTATGGCGCGGGCCTGCGCATCGGCGAGGCGCTTTCGATTGAGCGCGGCGACGCGCCCGTCGGCGCCGTCGACGAAGTGCGCGTGACCGGCAAGGGCGGCAAGACGCGCGTGGTCCCGGTCATCGCGCCCGTGCGCGCGGCCATCGAGGATTATCTGGCGCGCTGTCCCTGGACGCTGAAGCCCGAGGGGCCGTTGTTCGTCGGCGCCAGGGGCGGGCCGCTGAGCCCCCGCATCGTGCAGCTGGCGATGGAGAGGATGCGCGGGGCGCTGGGCCTGCCCGACAGCGCCACTCCGCACGCCTTGCGCCATTCCTTCGCCACCCATCTGCTCGCGCGCGGCGGCGACCTGCGCACGATCCAGGAACTGCTCGGCCATTCCTCGCTGTCGACGACGCAGGTCTATACGGCCATCGACAGCGCCCGGCTGGTCGCGGCCTACAAGTCGGCGCATCCTCGCGCGTGAGTTCAGGCCGGGGGCGGCGGCGAGGCGACCGCCATCGCCCAGAAGGCGCCCCAGGGGCTTTTCGCATTCTTGGCGAGCGCGACGCCGAAGCGGGTCGCGCTTTTCATGCGCAGATTGACGTCGTGTTCGGGCGAGGCGCGCCAGGCGGCCATCGCCGCGTCCGTCGAGAAATAGCCGGCGCAGACGTTTTCGCCCGCCTCGTCCGCGCGAACCCCGGAGGCGGCGAGCCGATAGGCGAAGCTTCCCCTTACGTTGTGAGAGACCTTGTCGGCCGCCGCCATCGCGTCGGCCTGGGCCTGCGCGAGCGCCGTCAGCGCGGGATCGAGCCGAACGGGCCCGAGGCCCGATTTCGCGCGGTAGGCGTTGAGCCAGGCGAGGGCCTGCGCCGGATCGAGCCCGACCGCATCGAGCCTCCGGCGCGAGACGGGAGGCGGCGCTTCGACTTCCGTTGCGCAGCCAGCCAGAAGCAGCGGGAGCGCCAGCGCCGCGCGACGGGTCAGGGCGTCAGGCGGTCGCGGCGTCGACGAGCTCGCGCAGGAGCGTCGACATGGCCTCGACCAGCGCGGCGACGTTCTCGCCCAACTCGTGCCGCTTCGCCACCCAATAGGGATCATTGTAGGAAACCTGCGTTTCGCCCGCCGCGTCCTGCCAGACCAGGATCTTCAACGGCAGATCGATTCCCGCCGTCGCCACCGTTTGCATGAGCGGGGTCCCGCCCTTCACGGCGCCGAATATGATGAGAAAAAGTGGGCGAAGCGTTAGCCCCGCCGCCTCGGCGCCGGCCGCGTGGTTGATTTCGGCGAAAATCGTCAGCCCGTGCGCCGCGATCTCGGCCCTGAGGCGCGCGACGGTCTCCACCGGCTCGCCCGGACTTCTGGTAGTGATGAGACCTTCAACCGCCATCGCGCAAACTCCTGCGCTGCGACGCTCCTCAATACAGGACGACGCTGCGGATCGACTTGCCCGCATGCATGAGATCGAAGGCGTCGTTGATCCTGTCGAGCGGCATCGTGTGGGTGATGAGATCGTCGATGTTGATCTTGCCCTCCATATACCAGTCGACGATCTTCGGCACGTCGGTGCGGCCGCGCGCGCCGCCGAAGGCCGAGCCCTTCCAGACGCGCCCCGTTACGAGCTGGAACGGCCGCGTCGATATTTCGGCGCCCGAGGGCGCGACGCCGATGATGATCGATTCTCCCCAGCCGCGATGGCAGCATTCGAGCGCCTGCCGCATCGTCGTGGTGTTTCCGATGCACTCGAAGGAGAAATCCGCGCCGCCGCCGGTGACGTCGAGGATCGCCTGCACGACCTTGTCGCGGCCGACCTCGTCGGGATTGACGAAATGGGTCATGCCGAACTTGCGGGCGATCTCCTGGCGCGCGGGATTGATGTCGACGCCGACGATCTTGTCCGCTCCGACCATGCGCGCGCCCTGAATGACGTTCAGGCCGATGCCGCCGAGGCCGAACACCGCGACATTCGCGCCGGGCCAGACCTTGGCGGTGTAGACGACCGCGCCGACGCCGGTCGTCACGCCGCAGCCGATGTAGCAGATCTTGTCGAAGGGCGCGTCCTCGCGCACCCTGGCGACGGCGATCTCCGGCAGCACCGTGAAATTCGAGAAGGTCGAGCAGCCCATGTAATGGAACACCTCGCCGCCGTCGCAGGCGAAGCGGCTGGTCTGGTCCGGCATCAGGCCCTGGCCCTGCGTGGCGCGGATCGCCGTGCACAGGTTTGAGCGGCGGGAGAGGCAGGTCTTGCAGCCGCGGCATTCCGGCGTGTAGAGCGGAATGACGTGATCGCCGGGCTTGACGCTCGTGACGCCCGCGCCGATCTCGCGCACGACGCCCGCGCCCTCGTGGCCGAGGATGGCGGGGAACTTGCCCTCGGAATCGAGGCCGGACAGGGTGTAAGCGTCGGTGTGGCAGACGCCGGTCGCCATCACCTCGACGAGAACCTCCCCGGCCTTGGGGCCATCGACCTCGACCGTCTCGATCGTCAGCGGCTTGTTCGCCTCCCAGGCGACGGCGGCGCGTGAACGCATGTGCTCCTCCCTGCGCGCCCGAGGGCGCCGACCTCAGCGGCGCCGACCGGGCTCATGTCTCTTAAATCCCAGCAGCGCAATGTTCCAGACCACGACGCCGACGGCGAAGGCGTAGAAGGGATAGACGGCCCAGGCCGGCATCAGGCCCTCCGAGCGCGGCTGATACCACGTCGCGGCGCCGGCGAGCAGCAGCGAGAACGGGGCGAGCCCCGCCCAGCCCGGCGACATGCCGAGATCGTTGAAACGCTTGGCGCTGACGAAATATTGCGCGACCGCCAGCACGATCAGCGCGAAGCCGTAGGCGAGCAGATAGGCGTGAACCGCCACGATCGAGACCGATATGAACGGCTGGGTCTTGAGATCGCGCGGGCCGGGCGCCATCGCCCAGGCGAGCGCCGTCAGCGCCAGCGCGATTCCGACGGGCCAGGCGCTCGCGCGAGCCCAGAGGCCGGGCCCGATGGCTCCCTCGGCCTCCCGATAGAGGAACCGGAAGGTCGGCCTCGTCATCAATCTCTCAGGAGGTCGTTGATGCCGGTCTTGGCGCGGGTCTGCGCGTCGACCGTCTTGACGATGACGGCGCAGTAGAGCGACGGGCCGGGCGATCCGTCGGGCAGAGGCTTGCCGGGCAGCGAGCCCGAGACGACGACGGAATAGGGCGGCACGTAGCCGACATGGACCTTGCCGGTCGAACGGTCGATCACCTTGGTCGAGGCCGAGATGAACACGCCCATCGACACGACCGAACCCTTGCCGACGACGACGCCCTCCACCACCTCCGAGCGCGCGCCGATGAAGCAATCGTCCTCGATTATGGTGGGGTTGGCCTGCAGCGGCTCCAGCACGCCGCCGATGCCGACGCCGCCGGAAAGATGCACGTTCGCCCCGATCTGCGCGCAGGAGCCGACGGTCACCCAGGTGTCGACCATGGTCTTCGCGCCGACATAGGCGCCGAGATTGACGAAGCTCGGCATCAGCACCGCGTCGCGCGCGATGAAGGCGGAATGGCGCACGATGGCGCCCGGCACGGCCCGGAAGCCCGCCTCGCGGAACCTGTTTTCGCCCCAGCCCGCAAATTTCGAGGGAACCTTGTCCCACCAGGTCGCCCCGCCCGGGCCGCCCTCGATGATGGCGTTGTCGTTGAGGCGGAACGAGAGCAGCACCGCCTTCTTCAGCCACTGATTGACCTTCCAGGACTGCGGCCCTTCCGCGCCCTCGATCTTCTCCGCCACGCGGGCGCGGCCGGAGTCGAGCAGGTCGAGCGCGCGGCCGACGGCGTCGCGCACGTCGCCATGGGTGTCGGCGTTGACGCTGGCGCGGTCCTCGAAGGCGCGTTCGATGAGGGCTTGCAGGGCGGCGTCGGACATGTTCGCAACCGGAATGGGAAAGGCGGCGGGTGTTTCCCTTCCGCCCGCGCGAATGTCAATGGCCGGCGCCTCAGCAGGATTTCCGAAAAGTGGATGCCGGTTTTCGGATGAAAATCCTGCTAAATCAAAGACTTCTAAGCAGACATTCGTTGGCCTTCCAACGAATGTCTGCTTAGGCTGCGCCGTCGCGGATACGGACGAAATAATCGTCCGCCCCGACCTGCCCGCCTTTCAGCGCGATCTCCAGCCCGTCGAAAGTCCCCTCGTCGCTGTGGGCGAGACAGAGCGGCGAGCCCGGCGTCATCGGCAGCGGCATCCGCGTCGTCAGCGCATAGACGCCGAGGCGCGCCAGGGCGTGGCTCGACGTGTCGCCGCCCGCGATGACGGCGCGCCTGAGCCCGGCGCGCGCGATGAGCGCCTTGAGGACGTGGCCGAGCGCGCCGCCGATGGCGTGGCGTCCGTCCTCGCCGGAAAGCTCGCGGCCGACGTCGGTCTCGGGGCCGAGCGCGGTGTAGAGGACGACGCTGCGCCCGGCTTCGAGGCTCGCCGCGCCGCTTGCGATCGCCTCCTCGGCCGCCGCGCCGTCGCCCGCCGCGAGCCGGCGCGCGTCGAGGGCGTGCGCGTCGAAGCCGTGCGCCTCGGCGTAGCGGATCTGCCGGGCGGTGGTGGCCGAGCAGCTGCCCGAGACCACGGCGATGCGGCCGGCCGGTCCCGGCGACGAGAAGTCCGCCCGGCCGGAAATGACGCCGGCCTTCGCCCAGGCGCCGAGCAGCGCATATTCGACGCCCGGAGGAGCCGACGAGGAAGGGCGCGCGCGATTGCAGGCGCAGGAGCTGCCGGCCCACCTCCTCCTGCGTGGCGAGATCGGCGACGTCGAACAGCACGATTTCCGCGCGCGCCGCCTCGACCGCCGCGTCCACGTCCGCGCCGGCGAGCGCCGCGAGATCGACGAGCCCGATGCGCTTCATCGTCTGCTTTGCGAGATGCAGGGCGATATCCGCCTCGTCCATCGGGGTGACGGGGTGGCGCGCCATCACGGGGTGGCGGTCGATGCGATAGGTCCGGCCCTGATAGGCGGCGAACAGATGGCCGAAGGCGGTGTAACGCTTGAGCTGCGGCGCGCCGACGACGAGGGGCACAAACTCCCCGCCAAAGCCCCGGGCGCCGATGTCGAGCGCGCGGCCGATGCTGCCGATCTGAGGGCTCGAATCGAAGGTCGAGCAGACCTTGTAATGACAGAAGCCGGCGCCGAGGCTCTTGAGCCATGCGAAGGCCTTGCCCGAGATTCGCGTCCATCCAGGCCGGGGACTGGCTTCGGCTGGAGCCGGCAAGGCCGATCGCGCGGACGTCGGCGAATTTCGCGCGCTGCGCCGGCGTCGGCTCGCGCATGAACAGCGCGGTCGGGACGCCGCGCGAGGCGAGCGCCTCCATCACGTCGGTCGAGCCCGTCAGATCGTCGCCGTAATAGGCGATGAGCGGCGGCGCCATCGCTCAGGCCCCGCCCTGGCCGCCGCCAAACCTGGCGATGGATTGCGCCAGCTCGCGATGGTCGCGCGCGTATGTCTCAAGAGGCACGCCGGCCACGGCCGCCTCCCAGGCCTGCCTGACCGCGCGCACGCCCGCCGCCGGACCGCCGGGATGGCCGAAGACGCCGCCGCCGCAGAGATAGAGCAGGTCGAGCGTCTGGCCGGTGCGGGCGTAGGTCTGCGGCGCCTGGCCGCCCCATTGCCCGGAGCCGGCGACGGGCAAGGGACGGTCGGCGGGCGAGAACAAAGGCTCTTGCAACGCGTGGAAGGAGCGGACGAAGGAATCGTCGGGCTCCCAATATTTCGCGCCGATGCCGTTGATCTGGAACTGGTCGACGCCGAGCAGGCGCCAGAACTGCTGATAGACGCGGAAATCGAGGCCGAGGCCGGGATGGCGGGTCAGAATGTCCCAGCCGTTGCGATGGGCGTGCAGCACGAGCCGCGAGCGCTTGCGCAGATAAGCGAAGCCGCCGTAGCCGATCGAGTTGATGTTGATGACGGCGCAGTTGCCGCCGGCCTCGGCGACGATGTCGTGGTTGCGCATCATCACGTCGGGGTCGGCGTGGGAAATGCCGAAGGCGTACATCACCTTCCTGCCGGTCTTCTGCTCGCGGTCGAGAAGAATGGGCATGATCGCCTTCACGCGATCCTGGAGGCTCGAATAGGCGGGACTCATCAGCTTTTCGTCATCCTTGACGAAATCGACGTCGGCCTCGGCGAGCTCGCGCACCATCTCGGCGGTCTCCGGCGGCCTCAGGCCCAAAGCCGGCTTGACGATCGAGCCGATGATCGGCCGGCCGCGAACGCCCGTGAGTTTGCGGCTGCCCTCGATGCCGAATTGCGGGCCGGGATGGGCGGCCGCGAACTCCGCCGGCAGCTTCATGTCGACGATGCGGATGCCGGAGAAGCCCTTGATCGAGAACACCCCGCCGATGGCGATGGTCGTCAGCGCCGCGAGATCCGTCCCGACCGCTTCGAGCGGAAATTCGATGTCGGCCTCGCCGCGACGATAGAGCCCGTCCGGTCCCGGCCTCGCTTCGGGGAAGGAGGGCGTGCGGGTCGGCTCCAGCGTCCTCAGCGCGACCACGCGCGCGCCGACGCGCGCTTTCAGCTCCGGCGTTTCGCCGGGCGTCGGCACGAAGGCGCCGGTCGACTGGTCGCTCGCGATCTTGTCGGCGAGCTGGGCGACGTCGCCGCCCGCCTCGATGCGATAAGTCATTCGGATGACGGATGCGGGCATGAGGGACGTCGGGTCCTGGCGCGTCTATGTTTGGGCTTGCACAGGTATAATGACTATGCCATCTGATGAGTGGGCGCAAGCTCGGCTTGCCGCGGGGCGGGGCGCGGCGTCTCGTTTGGACATCAAGGAATGACCGCCAAGCCCGATCCGATTGTCCGCCGCAAATTGTCGGACGAGGTGTTCGATCGGCTGAAAGCTCTGATCGCCGGCGGCGAATTGCAGCCGGGCGACGCCATGCCCTCGGAGCGGGAGCTGATGGAGCGCTTCGGCGTCGGGCGGCCGGCGATCCGCGAGGCGATGCAGCAGCTCAGCAACATGGGCCTGCTGACCATCTCGCACGGCGAGCGCGCCAAGGTGCGCCGGCCGACGGTGCGCTCGGCGCTGCAGCAGGTCGACGCCATCGCGCATGTGCTGCTGGCGGCCTCCCCCGCCTCGCTCGAGCATCTCAAGCAGGCGCGGCGTTTCTTCGAGCGCGGCATGGTGCGGGAGGCGGCGGCGCGGGCGAGGCCCGCCGACGTGGCGGCCCTGGGCGAGGCGGTGGAGGCGCAGCGCCGGCAGATCTTGAAGCCGGACGCGTTCATCGACGCCGACATGCGCTTTCACACGCGCATCGCCGCCATCAGCGGCAATCCGCTGTTCGAGGCGGTGAGCGAGGCGATGCTGAGCTGGCTGAAGGCCTATCACACCGAGCTTCTGATCTGGACCGGGCGGGAGAAGATCACGCTCGCCGAGCACACCGAGATCGTCGAGCGCATTGCGGCGAACGACGCGGACGGAGCGGAGCAGGCGATGACGCGCCATCTCGACCGCTCCGCCCGGCTCTACGTCCACCAGTCGAACGGGTGAGGGCAGCGGCTAGGGCGCTGGAGGAATGTCTCGATGCGCCATCGTCGCAATCGCATGAGGGTTTTTGAGGAAATCACGCTAAGATAATGTGCGCCGCTGCGGCGGTTCGGGCAGGGGACGGGAGCGTTGTGGCGATGCCGGTGCAGAGTCGGGCAAGCGGCGCACGGGAATGAGGCGGCTCAAGCTCTTCCTGCAGCGCGTTCTGGTGTTCGCCATCGGCGCGGTCTCCGTCTGGCTCATCGCCTTCGTCATCTTCGACATCGCGGACAAGCGCCTGCCGCTCCTGCTGGCGGCGGCGGTCACTTACGGCCTTGGCGCCTATGTCGTGCTGCCGCGCGCGGTCCAGATCGGCGCGCACATCCTGCAGCGCGGCCGCGTGCCGAGCTACACGCTGACCGGCGACGGCCTGCCGGGCGATCCCGTCAATATCGCGCTGATCGGTTCCTATCGCGATCTTGCGACGGCCTTTGCGAAGGCCGGCTGGTCGCAGGCCGACAAGCTCGGCCTCGCGAGCTCGCTCAAAATGGCTCAGTCGTTCCTGCTCAACCGGCCCTATCCGACCGCGCCGTTCTCGACGCTCTACCTGTTTCACCGCGGGCAGGACGTCGGCTTTCAGCTGCCGATCGGCGACAGTCCGCGCAAACGCCACCACGTGCGGTTCTGGGGCCTGCCGTTGGAGCGCGCGGAAGCGACGCTGGGCGAACCCGAATTCTGGCTGCGCTCGGGCCGTCCCGCCGACGATGAACTCGCCCTGTGGGTCGGCGCGGCGACGCGCGACACCGGCTTCTCTCTGACGCGCCTCACGTTCCAGATCACTCACGCCACCGATTCCGACGCCGACGAGGAGCGTCAGTTCCTGACGGAGGCCCTCAGGGGCGCGGGCGTCGTCGGGAACATACGATCCTACGAGCCGGGCGAGCGCGTCTCGATCGGACGCATAAATCATTACCGCACCGACGGCTTCGTCGCCGTCGCCGAGCTTGCCCGCGACCGCGCGCAAACCGAGGGAGCGGCGCTCAGGTGATGCGGCGGATGCTGGCCGCGATCTCGTCGGGTTCGAACACCTTCTTCCAGTCGGGCCGCATCAGGGCGGGCTTGCCGAATTCGATCGCCTTGTTGCAGGCGTCGGAGAACACGCCCGGCGTCTCCTCGAAGATGACGGCGGCCAGCACGTTGAGATGGCCGAGCAGGAAATCGCGCGCCGCCTCCTTCGGCACGCCGCGCGCCACCACCTCGTCCATCGCCTCGCGCATGACGGCGAGCAGCGTCGCCACCACCGTCTCGGAGAGGCCCGGCTCCAGCAGCGCCATCTGCTCCACCGTGACGCGGTGCGAGCGCATGACCGGCGCCCAGATCGTCCTGGCGATTTCCTCGCCCAGCGCATAGTCGCGCTCCGGCCCCTGCATCAGCGCGCTGACGATGTGCTGCTTGGCGCGCAAGCCGCCGAAATGGTCGCGCTGGGCCTCCGGATCGGTCTCGTCGTTGAAGATCGGAGGATGGCAGGGATGGGTGACGAAATAGGTCAGGTCGGGGCGCTTGGGCAGGTGTCCGGCGAAAGGCGCGGCGGCGTCGAGCGCCATCACCATCATCCCCGGCCGCAGCATGTTGTCGATTCCCGCCGCCACCTTGCCGATATGGGTGTCGGGCACGGCGAGGATGACGACCTCGGCCCCGTCGAGCGCGGCGTCGGCGTCGACGCAGTCGATCCCGAGGCCCGCCTTCAGCCGCTCGCGTCCGGCGGGCGAGACCTCGACATGGCCCACCTCGAAGCGGGAGCCGTTGAGGTTCGTGGCGAGCCGATAGCCCATTTTCCCGCCGGCGCCGAACAGCGCGATCTTGGTCATGGGCCTTCTCCTCCGGCGCAATTGATTTTGAGCGTTGCTGGTATAATGACCTAACTTGCATCATGTCAATCTCTGTGGCATGACGCAGACGCGCCGCGGCCGGGAAGCCGCCGGACGCCAGCGAAATGGGAGGAGACGCGATGCGAATGGGCTTCAGAACGATCATAGGCGCGCTCGCCGCCGCGCCGCTCTTGGCGGCGCTGTCGACGAGCGCCGGCGCCTCGCCGGACAAGCCGGTCATCGCGCTCTCCAACGCCTATTACGGCAACACGTGGCGCCATCAGATGGTCGAGTCTTTCGAGGCGGCGGCGAAGTCCGCCAAGGCCGCCGGCAAGATCGCCGACTTCATCGTGCTCAATGGCGACGGCTCGGTCGCCCAGCAGAACAGCCAGATCGCCGAACTGATCCTCAAGGGCGTCGACGCCATCGCCGTGGACGCCGCCTCCGAGACCGCGGTCAACGGCGTCATCGAGAAGGCCTGCAAGGCGGGGATCAAGGTTGTCAGCTTCGACTCCATCGCCTCGGCGCCGTGCAACTACCAGCTCAACTTCGACTTCAAGGGCTACAAGAAGGAAGAGGCCGAGTGGGTGTTCAAGAAGCTCGGCGGCAAGGGCAATGTCCTGCAGGTGCGCGGCGTGAAGGGCTCGGCGCCCGATCACGACATGTTCGAGGCGCAGGAAGCCGCGCTCAAGGAATATCCCGATATCAAGGTGGTGGCGACCGTCTACGGTCAGGCGACCGCCTCGGTCGCGCAATCGGCGATCGCCAACGTGCTGCCGAGCCTTCCCCATGTCGACGCCGTGCTCGGCCAGGGCGGCAGCGACGATTTCGGCATCGCGCAGGCCTTCGACCAATTCGGCGGACCCTACAAGGACAAGCCGCCGATCATCGAGGGCGGCGGCTCGACCGACTTCATCAAGTGGTGGGCGGCCAGGTCCAAGACAGGCTTTGAGACGATCTCGATGAACACGACGCCCGGCATCGGCGCGGCGGCGTTCTGGCTGGCGCTGGCGATCGTGAAGGGGGCCAATCCGCCGAAGCTGATGATCATGCCGGTGGCCACCGTCACGCAGGACAATCTCGCTCAATACGCGGACCTGCCCTCGGGCATGATCGTGAGCCCGACCTACACCGACGAGTGGGTGCAGAAAAATCTGCTATCCAAGAAGTAAGACCGAAACTCGATGATCGGAACCGATCATCGCCTTTTGCCGAAGCGCGAAGCGCGCCCGCGCCTTTGCGCGGAATCGAGCGCGATGAGCCGCGCTCAATGGAAATTGGTATAAGCGCGTCCCCGGCGCGGACCCCGTCCGCGCCGGCCCCCGCGCCCGCCCCCTTTGACCGGCGACCGCATGATCGACGTCAAGCTTATCGCCCGCCGCGCCGCGGCCGCCGCCCCGAGCATACCGCTGGTCGCTCTGAAGGGCGTGACCAAGACCTTCGGCCCGACGCGGGCCAACAGCGACATCTCGCTCGACATCGGCTACGGCGAGATCATTGGCCTGGTCGGCGGCAACGGCGCCGGCAAGAGCACGCTGATGCGCATTCTCTGCGGCGCCTTGCGCCCGGACGAAGGCGAACTCGTCTTCGCCGGCCGCGCGCTGTCCTTCGACCACTACAACGCCTCCGACGCGCAGACGATCGGCGTGCGCATGGTGCATCAGGAATTGTCGCTGTGCGGCAATCTGACGGTGGCGGAGAATTTCTTTCTTGAAGCGCCCGCCGCCGCGCGCGCCCGTCCGGGCTGGCGCGGGATCTATCGCGAGCGCGCCCGCGCCGCGCTGGATGCGGTCTTTCCCGGCAATGCGATCGAGGTCGACCGCGAGGTCGATCTGCTGCCGATCGCCGAGCGGCAGATGGTGGAGATAGCCCGCGCCGCGACCGCGCCGGACGCGAGGCTCATCATCCTCGACGAGCCGACTTCCTCGCTCGGCCCCGAGCGCAGCCAGCAGTTGCGCGCCTTCATCCACGCGCAAGCCGCCGCCGGCGTCGCCTTCATCTTCATCAGCCACAAATTGTTCGAGATCGTCGACGTCGCGGCGCGCGTGGCGGTGCTGCGCAACGGCGCGCTGGTGTTCGACGGCCTGGGCAGCGGCGTCGCCGACCTCGTGCGGCTGATGGGAGGCGAAGCTGCGACGCTGCCGCAGGATTTGCGCGTGCGCGCCCCGGCCGCCGAGGCCCGCGCGCTCGCGCGCATCGGCGGCGAGATCGTCGCCCCGCTCGGCCGCGAGATCGTGCTGCGCGAGGGCGAGGTGGTCGGGCTCGCCGGCCTCGAAGGCAGCGGCCAGAAGGAGCTGTTGCGCGCGATCTTCGCGCCGCGCCGCGATGGCGCCGGCGGGGTCTCGCGCGACGGCCCGGCGAGCTTCGTCTCCGGCGACCGCGCCCGCGAGGGCGTCTTTCCCCTGTGGAGCGCGCTCGCCAATATCGGGCTTGGCCGCATTCCCGGCCTGCCGATGCTGAAGCTCTTGTCGCCGGAGGAGGAGCGTCGCGCCGCGATCCCCGCCGCGCGAGCGGTTGCGGCTCGATGTCGCGCGGCTGAAGTCGGGCATCCTCGACTTGAGCGGCGGCAACCAGCAGAAGGCGCTCGTCGCCCGCGCGCTGGTCGCCGAAGCGCCGATCCTGCTGCTCGACGATCCCACGCGCGGCGTCGACGTCGCCGCCAAGCGCGACTTCTACCGTCTGACGGCCGAGATCGCGCAAGCCGGCAAACTCGTGGTCTGGCATTCGACCGAGGATCTCGAATTCCTCGAATGCGACCGCGTGCTGGTGTTCGCGCAGGGGCGCATCGTCGCGGAGCTGACGGACGAGGCGATCACGGAGCCGGCGATCGTGGCGGCCTCCTTTACCGCGACCTCCGGCCGCGCGGGCGGCAAGGCCGCGCGCGGCGCCGGGGCCGCGCTTCGCGCCTTGTCGACCGCCGCCCCCTTCGTCAGCCTTCTGGCGGTGCTGGCGATCATGATATCAGCCAATTCCAAGATCGCCTCGGCCTTCGGGCTCGACCTGTTGCTCTGGGCCGCCGTCCCGGTCGCGCTGACGGCGATCGGGCAGATGTTCGTCGTCGGCGGCAGCGAGATCGACCTCGGCATCGGCGCCTTCGCCGGGCTCGTCAATGTGCTGAGCGCCACGTTGCTGGTCGACGCCCCGCTCAACGGCGTGCTCGCGATGCTGGCGGGCGTCGTCGCCTATGGCGGGCTCGGCGCGCTCATACAGTTGCGCCGCATCCCCGCCATCGTCGTCACGCTCGGCGCCTCGTTCATCTGGAGCGGCGTCGCCTACACCCTGCAGCCGACGCCGGGCGGATCGAGTCCGGAATGGCTGACGGCCGCCGTCGGCTGGTCGATCCCGCATGCGCCGACGACCTTTTTCGCGCTCGGAGCGATCGCGCTGGCGGCCTTCGCCGTCGACCGCTCGCCCTTCGGCGTGACCTTGCGCGCCTTCGGCGCCAACCCGACCGCGATGGTGCGGGCGGGATGGTCGGCGCCGAAATATGCGGCGTTGCGCTATCTGCTGGCGAGCCTGTTCGGCCTCCTGGCCGGCCTGTCGCTCACCGCCATCAACACCGCCAGCGACTACAACGCCGGCGGCGCCTATACGCTGCTTTCGGTCGCCGCCGTCGTGGTCGGCGGATGCAGTCTCGCCGGCGGCTTCATCTCGCCGCTCGGGGTGGTGGCGGGATCGGTCACTCTGTCGCTCATCGGCGCGCTGCTCGGCATGCTCAACGTCAGTCCCGACTACAACGCCGCCGTTCAGGGCGCGCTGCTGGTGGCGATCCTGGCGCTGAAGACGCTGTCGCGCTCGGCCGATCGCGAGGGGTGAAGGCCATGGATCTCAGGGACTGGATCCACCGCAACCGCTGGGTCTGGGCGTTCGCCGGAGTTGTGATCCTTTGGGCGATCCTCTCGGCGGTGACGAACCAGCTCACGCTGTCGAGCCTTTCCGGCGTCGCCGTCACCGGCTCGTTCCTGACGCTGGTCGCGCTCGGACAAATGGCCGTGGTGACGACCGGGGGCGCCAATATCGACCTCTCCATCGCCAGCGTCATGACGCTGAGCGCCTATATCGCGCTCATCGTGATCGGCGGCCATGACAGCCGCATTCTCCTGGGGCTTGGCGCGACTTTGGCGCTGGGGCTCATCGTCGGCGCCGTCAACGCCGCGCTGGTCGTGGCGGCGCGCATTCCCGCCATCATCGCGACGCTCGCGACCGGCTATGTGCTGGCCACCGCCTCGCTGCTCGCCAACCGCGCCATTCCCGGCTTCGTGATCGCTCCCTCCGTGCGCCTCGTCGCGACCGCGCGGATCGCGGGTCTGCCGATCATGGCGATCCTGGCGGTCGTCGCCGTCGCCGCGGCCTCGCTGATCCTCAACCGCACCGCCTATGGGCGCCTGCTGTCGGCGGCGGGGCAGAACGCGCAGGCCGCGCGGCTCGCCGGCGTCAAGGTCGGCCGCGTGACGGCGGCGGCGTTCTTCGCAAGCTCGATCCTCGCCGCCTTCACCGGGCTCCTGCAGGGCGCCTATGTCGGCGGCGCCTTTCTGGAAATGGGCCAGCCGTTCCTGCTGCAATCTCTGGGCGCCGTGGTGCTCGGCGGCACCCTGATCTTCGGCGGTTCGGCGACGGCGGTGGGAACCCTGTTCGGCGCCGTTCTGCTGGTGCTGATCGTCACGACGATGCAGATCGCGCGTCTGCCTCCGGGCGCGCAGGACGTGGTCGAGGGCGTGGTGATCATCGCGGTGCTGGCTCTGGCCGGCGGCGCCGCCGCCCGCCGCCGCGCCCGTTCGACGGCTCCCAAGCCCACCTGAGCAAGAAACCGTGCGTCGCAGGCCGCCCTGGCGAGGGAGTTGGGGCGCGAAATGCGCCATTTGCGGGCAAGTGAAGCCGCGCCGGGGCGAGATCAAATTGCGGGACCGGCTCGTCTGCGGTCCGCCGCCGGATCGCATGGCGCGGCTCGGCGCCTATGTCCGCGATGACCCCGGCGGCGTCGAGGCTGACATTCGCCGAACCCGTCTTGACGCCCGCGCGCTTCTTGAACAGGCTCGCGGCGCTGCGGGCGCGCGAGCGCCGAGCCGCGGCGAAACGCGCGAAGAAGGGTAACTGCCAAGCATGGGGTCTGAGAAGGGCGCGACACGTACACAAGCGGTCATGGCCGGGCTTGTCCCGGCCATCCACGCCGACCCACGACAAAGGGGATTGCCGCTTGTACAAGCTCAAGACGCTCATGCGTTGAGCCGAACCGCGTAGATGGCCGGGACAAGCCCGGCCACGACGGAAACCACTGTTTCCGGCCTTGACCTTGGCAGTTACGAAGAAGGCATAAACGGGAGAGAAGCCGCGATGAGCGCAGACGAAATCGCATTGTCCTATGGACGCGGCCATTTGCCTCTGGCGCTGCCCGCCGCGGCGCGGCCGACCGTCATTCGCAAGCGTCCGCTGCCGAAGCTTCCCGATCCGAGGGCGGCGATTGCGCGATCCTTCGCCGAGCCCATCGGCGCGAGGCCGCTTGCGGAGCTCGCCAGGAACCGGGCGAGCGCCTGCATCCTCATCTGCGACATCACGCGGCCTGTCCCCAATCGCCTGTTCCTGCGCCCGATGATCGAAACCATTATTTCGGCGGGCGTGCCGCGGGATCGCATCTCGGTGCTCGTCGCGACGGGTCTGCACCGGCCCAATCTCGGCGACGAGCTCGCCGAGCTCGTGGGCGACCCCTGGGTTTTGGAGAACGTGCGCGTCGAGAATCACTACGCGCGCGACGAGGAGGCCCACCTCGATCTCGGCCGCACCCGGACGCGGGGAACGCCGGTCAAGCTCGACCGCCGCTTCGTGGAGGCGGACCTGCGCATCGCCACCGGCCTCGTCGAGCCGCATTTCATGGCCGGCTGGTCGGGCGGCCGCAAGGTGGTCGCGCCCGGGCGTCGCCCATCACGAGACGATCCGCACCTTCCATTCCGCGCGCTTCATGGAGGACCCGCTCGCCGTCCAGTGCAACCTGATCGGCAATCCCCTGCACGAGGAGCAGCTCGAAATCATTCGCATGCTCGGCGACGTCTATGCGCTCAACGTCGTGATCGACGAGGAGCGCGATCTCGTCTGCGCGACCTTCGGCGAGATCATCGCGAGCCATCAGGCCGCCGTCGATTTCGTCGCCGGCGCGACGCATGTGCCCGTCGCGCGCAAATTCTCGACGATCGTCACCTCGTCGGCGGGCTATCCCCTCGACAAGACCTATTATCAGACGATCAAGGGCATGGTGACGCCGCTCGACATTCTCGCGCCGGGCGGCACGCTGATCGTCGCCTCCGAATGCTCGGAAGGCTTCGGCTCGCCGGAATTCCGCGAGGCGCAGGCGAAGCTTGTCGAACTCGGCCCCGAGCGATTCCTGGCGACGCTGACCGCCAAGAGCCTCGCCGAAGTCGACGAGTGGCAGACGGAGATGCAACTGAAGCCGATGCGGCTCGGGCGCATCGCGCTGCATACGTCCGGCCTTCAGGGCGAGGACCGGCGACTGACCGGGGTCGACATGATCGAGGACCTCGGCGCGGCGGTGGCGAGCAGCATCGCGCGAACCGGCGATCCCCATGTCGCCGTGATTCCCGAAGGCCCCTATGTCGTGCCGCGCTATGCGCCATGAGGATCGCCCGCGAGCCGGTCCCGCGCTAGAAAGGCGCGCCATGCTGGAAATTCATCTCGATCCCCTCGGCGGCGCCGCCGGCGACATGTTCGTCGCCGCCCTGCTGCATCTGCGCCCCGACCTGGAGGCGGGCCTTGCGCGCGCGATCTCGCTCTGCCCGCTGATCGAGGCCGTGAGCGTCGAAATCGCCGCGCACGACGACGGCGTGCTGACGGGGCGTCGCTTCATCGCCCGGCGCGAGGCGCGCGAGGAAGCGCATGATCGCCATCATCATCGACGAGCATCATCATCACGAGCATGTCGACTGGCGGCGCATCCGCGAGGCGCTGACGGGCTCGAAGCTCGATCGGCGAGACGGTCGCGCACGCCGTCGCGATCTTCTCCCATCTGGCGGCGGCCGAGGCGCGGGTTCATGGCGTCGATCCCGAGGAGGTTCGCTTTCACGAGGTCGGCGCCTGGGATTCCATCGCCGACATCGTCGCGGCCGCCTGGCTGATCGCCGAGATCGGCGCCGCGCGCTGGACGGTCGGGCCTTTGCCGCTGGGCGCCGGGCCGAATCCGCACCGCCCATGGCTGGCTGCCCGCGCCCGCGCCCGCGACCGCCATCCTTCTCGAAGGTTTCCTCACGTGGACGATGGCGTCGCCGGCGAGCGGGTGACGCCGACCGGCGCGGCGATCCTGCGCCATCTCTGCGATCCCGCACCGGCGCCCGCGCCTCGCGCCCCGCGCCGTCTCGTCGGTTCGGGCTACGGCTTCGGCGCGCGCAAGCTGCCGGGCCTCAGCAATTGCCTGCGCGCGCTCGCGTTCGAGACGACCGAAGCCTCCGCCCCCGCCGAGCGCGTCGCCGTGCTCGAATGCGAAATCGACGATCAGACGGGCGAGGATCTCGCCCAGGCCGTCGAGCGCCTGCGCGCGGAGGCCGGCGTGCTCGACGTGATCCAGGCGCCGGTGTTCGGCAAGAAGGGCCGGATGATGACGCAGTCTGCGCGTGCTCGCGAGCCTGGCGCGCGCGACAAGGCGATGGCCGCGATCTTCGAGGAGACGACGACCATCGGCGTCCGCCACGCGCTGGTCGAGCGCATGGCGCTCGGGCGCCGCGCCGAAACGCTCGACCTCGACGGCCGCGCCGTGCGCCGCAAGATCGTGTCGCGACCCTCGGGGCCGACCGCCAAGCCCGAGGCCGACGATCTCGCCGGCGCCGGAGGCTATGCGGCGCGCGCCGCGTTGCGGCGGCGCGCGGAGCGGATCGGCGAAACGGAGGAGCGATGAGCGCGCGTCTCGAAACCGTGCTGCGGTCGCTCGACCCGGCGGCGGTGGCGGTGAGCGGCGGCGTCGATTCGATGACGCTCGCCACGCTTGCCCATCGCCTTCTCGGCGCCGACAGAGTGTCGATGGCGCACGCCGTCTCGCCGGCCGTGCCGCCCGAGGCGACGGCGCGCGTGCGCGCCTATGCGGCGCGGGAGGGATGGCGGCCTCGCCGTCATCGACGCCGGCGAATTCGCCGACGACAATTATCTCGGCAACCCCGTCAACCGCTGCTATTTCTGCAAAACCAGCCTCTACGGCGCGATGGCCCGCGCGACCTCGCGCCAGCTCCTCTCGGGGACCAACCTCGACGACCTCGGCGAATATCGTCCGGGCCTCGTCGCGGCGCGGGAGCATGGCGTCAGGCATCCCTATGTCGAGGCGCAATGCGACAAGCGGGCGGTTCGCGCGCTGGCGCGCGCGCTTGGACTCGACGACGTGGCGGAGCTGCCGTCCTCGCCGTGTCTTTCGAGCCGGGTCGAAACGCTCATCGCCATCGAACCCGCGACCTTGAAGGCCATTCACGCCGTCGAGGGACTCGTCGGGAGCAGACTCGCGCCGAAGACGGTGCGCTGCCGCGTGCGCCGCGCCGGCGTCGTGATCGAGCTCGATTCCGAGACGCTCGCCGCCGTCGATCCCGGCGCGAGAGAGGCGCTGCGCGGCGAGATCGAGCCCCTGCTGCCGCCGGCGCTCTCCGGCCGCCCCATCGGCTTCGAGGACTATCGCAACGGCGGCGCCTTCGTCGGCCCCAAGTCATGAAACCGACCGACGTCGTCTTCGATTTCGAGCGCGGCCGGCGCATCGGCCTGGACGAGGCCGTGCTTTGCGAGGGCAAGACCGCCAGCGCAGATCGCCTCCATCCTCGCCGACGCCCGCGCGCGCGACGTCGGGCTTCTGCTGACGCGGCTCGACGCCGCGGAGCTTGAGCGCCTGCCGGATGCGGACGCTGCGGCCATCGACTATTGCGGGCTGTCGCGCACCGGCTTTTTCGGTCCGCTGCGCCCCGTCGAAAGTGGTGGGCAAGGTCGCCATCGTCGCGGCGGGAACTTCCGACGCGCGCGTCGCCCGCGAGGCGCAGCGCACTTTGCGCCACGCGGGCGTGGACGCCGAGGCGATCGCCGATGTCGGCGTCGCCGGCCTGTGGCGGCTGATGGCGCGGATCGAGGAGATCCGGCGCTTTCCCATCGTGATCGCGGTCGCGGGAATGGACGCGGCGCTGGCGAGCGTGCTCGGCGGGCTCGCGCCGGGCGCGCTGATCGCCGTGCCGACCTCGGTCGGCTATGGCGCCGCGGAGGGCGGCCGAACCGCGCTCAACGCGATGCTGGCGAGCTGCGCGCCGGGCGTCGTCGTCTGCAATATCGACAACGGCTACGGCGCGGCCTGCGCGGCCTTGCGCATTCTCAACGCGATGGGCGCGTTCGGGCAAGCGGGGGCCTGACCCCCCGGCGTCGCTTAAATCGTTGATTTCCTTTGGTAGCGGGGGCCGGATTCGAACCGGCGACCTCCGGATTATGATTCCGCTGCTCTAACCAGCTGAGCTACCCCGCCAAAGGCCGGCGCATATAGGAAACGCCTTCGCGGCCTGTCAAGCCGTCGCCTCCCCGCTTTCGCCGCGCCGCGCTATGCTCGCCCTTTCCCGCGCGCCGATCAAGGAGGCCCCATGCGCATTCTGCGAGTTCTTCTCCTGCTGGCCTTCGTCTCGCCGGCCGCCGCCGCCCCGTTCAAGACCAAGGCGCCCTATGCGCTGCTGATCGACGAGACCTCGGGCCGCACGCTGTTCCAGAAGAACGCGGACTCCGGCATGGCGCCGGCCTCGACCACCAAGATCCTCACCGCCGAGATCGTCTTCAGCCGCCTCGCCTCCGGCCGGCTCAAGCTCGACGACACATTCGTGGTTTCCGCCCATGCCGCGACCGAAGGCGACGCGCAGTCCGGCGGCTCCAGCATGTTTCTCAAGGCCGGCCAGCGCGTCAGCATCGACGAACTGCTGCAGGGGCTGCTGACCGATTCCGGCAACGACGCGGCCATCGCCATCGCCGAGGGGATTTCGGGCAGCGAGAAAGCCTTCGCCGGCGTGATGAACGCGCGCGCCCGCGCCATAGGCATGCGCCGATCGCATTTCACCAACCCCTGGGGCCGCGCCGGCAACCGCGTCACGCCGCGCGACATGGCGAGGCTTGCGGCCCATGTCATCGCGACCTATCCGCAATACTACAAATATTTCGGCCAGCCCGAGCTCACCTACGGCGGCGTCACGCAGAAGAACCGCAATCCGCTGCTCGGCCTGGGCGCCGACGGGCTCAAGACCGGCCATCTCGCCGCCAGCGGCTTCGGCCTCGTGGCCTCGGCCCAGCGCGGCGGGCATCGGCTCATCCTGGTGCTGAACGGCCTCAAGTCCGAGGCCGCGCGCGCCAGCGAAGGCCGCCGCCTGCTCGAATACGGGTTCGCGCAGGCCGGCGGCTGAGGCCGCCTCAGGCGGCCGCGTCGTCGAACATGTAGAGATCGGCGCCGCCGCTCGCGAAATTCGCGAGATCGGCCGCCGTCGCCGCGCCCTCGGGGCTGCCGAGCGCGGCCTGGAGGGCGGCCATGCTGTCGAAGGTCAGGGTCGCCACGAGGTGAATGTTGGAGGCGCCGGCCGGGGTCATGACCGGCCCCCTGCTGATCTGAAAGTTCTTGAGACCGGGAATTTTCTTGGCCAGCGGCGTGTGCGCCTCGGCGTAATATTTATCGAAGGCCTTGGGATCGGTCGGGGTCTTGTAATGCACGAGCAGCGTGGCCAAAACGTTTCTCCCATTGAAGTTTGAGCCGCCGGTTCGGCCTGGCGGCGGCGCGGAACCTATCCGCGCTTTTCGCGTCCGACAACCCCGCGCCCCGCAATTCGGGCTGGATTTGTTCACGCCGCGTCGCTCCTGGTCCTGATTCGGGAAGCCCCGCGCAGGCGGCGCGGCGCCAGACGCTAACCCTATGGCGAAATTGGCGTTGCGACGCCGGCGCCAACTTTCCGGCCCCGATTCGCGCGCGATTCGTTCACTCCCCGTCGCCGGCGGTCCCGTAGCGGGGCGAGACCCAAAATAGGGCGGCGAGCAAGGCGCTAACCATGCGCGCAAGGCCCCGCCTTTGACTTCCCGCCGGTCGGCGCCTATCTCGGATGACGCGATGTTCCGGCCGCCCGCGCCTTCCCAAAGCGATTCCAGCCCCTATGCGGCCAAGGAGCGCGCCGACGATCGCGTCTCGCGCGTCGTGGCGGCGCTCGGCCCCACCAACACCGGCAAGACGCATCTGGCCATCGAGCGCATGCTCGCCCACGCCTCGGGCATGATCGGCCTGCCGCTGCGGCTGCTCGCCCGCGAGATCTACGACCGCATCGCGCGCGCCCGCGGCGAGCGGTCCGTGGCGCTCGTCACCGGCGAGGAGAAGATCGTCCCCCTCAACCCGCGCTACTGGGTCTGCACGGTCGAGGCGATGCCGCTCGACCGCGAGGTGGAGTTCGTCGCCGTCGACGAGATCCAGCTCTCAGCCGACCGCGAGCGCGGCCATGTCTTCACCGACCGGCTTTTGCGCGCGCGGGGGCGCTCGGAGACCATGTTCATGGGGGCGGCGACCATGGCGCCGCTCGTGCGCCAGCTCGCGCCCCACGCCCATATCGAGACCCGCGAGCGGCTCTCGACCCTCTCCTATGTCGGCCCCGCCAAGCTGACGAAACTGCCCAAGCGCAGCGCCGTCGTCGCCTTCTCCGCCGAGAACGTCTACGCCATCGCCGAGCTGATCCGCCGCCAGCGCGGCGGCGCGGCGGTGGTGATGGGCTCGCTGTCGCCCCGCACCCGCAACGCCCAGGTGGAGCTCTTCCAGTCCGGCGAGGTCGATTTTCTGGTCGCCACCGACGCGATCGGCATGGGCCTCAACATGGACCTCGATCACGTCGCCTTCGCCGGCCTTCGCAAGTTCGACGGCCGCCGCACGCGCTGGCTCACGCCCCAGGAGATCGGCCAGATCGGCGGGAGGGCCGGCCGCTACCGCCGCGACGGCACGTTCGGCGTGACGGGCGAGGCCCCCGACATCGACCCCGACGTGGCCGCCGCCGTCGAGGCCCACGCCTTCGCGCCGGTTCAGGCGGCCGAATGGCGCAACGCGCGGCTCGATTTCGATTCGGCGCCGGACCTCATGCGCTCGCTGAGCCTGCCGCCGGCCCGGCCGGGCCTGAGGCTCGCCGAGGAGGCGCAGGACGAGACGACCCTGCGCCAGCTCAGCCAGGACGAGCTCGTCGCCCGGCGCGCCAGGGACCGCGCCAATCTGATGCGGCTGTGGGAGGTCTGCCAGACGCCCGACTTCCGCAAGACCGGCCAGGACGACCATACGCGCCTCGTCGGCGCGATCTTCGAGCATCTGACGCAAGGCCGCCGCCGCCTGCCCGAGGACTGGGCGCGCGGCCAGTTCGAGGCGCTCGACCGGACGGACGGCGACATCGACGCTCTGTCGGCGCGCCTCGCCCGCGTGCGCACGCTCGCCTACGTCGCCCATCGCGGCGACTGGCTGGAGGACGCCGCCGCCTGGGCGAGCCGGACGCGCGCGCTGGAGGACCGGCTCAGCGACACCCTGCACGAGCGGCTCATGCAGCGTTTCGTCGACCGCCGCACCAGCGCGCTGATGCGCGGCCTCGAACAATCCACGGGGCCGACGCTCGGCGGCATCGCGGCGGACGGGGCGGTGATCGTCGAGGGCCATCCCGTCGGGCGGCTGATCGGCCTGCATTTCGAGCCCGAGCGCGGCGCGTCGCCGCTGGAGGCGCGCGCGCTGCGGGGCGCGGTCGAGCGGGCGGTGACGCCGGAAATCGCGCGCCGGCTCCACGAGATCGCGGGCGAGGCGGACGAAGCCTTCGCGCTCGCGCCGGGCGGCGCGATCCTGTGGCGCGGCCATTCCGTCGGCGAGGTCGTCGGCGGCTCGCCCTTCGCCCCGAAGGCGCGGCTTGACGGCGAGCTCGGCGCGGCGGCCAGCCGCGAGCGGGCGACGCGGCGGCTCGAGAAATTCGTCGCCGACGCCGCGCGTCCGGCCTTTGCGAGCCTTGCCCGCCTCAAGGAGGCGGCGGAGGGCGACGGGCTGAAGGGACTTGCGCGCGGCCTCGCCTATCAGCTCGTCGAGGCCTCGGGCGCCCTGCCCCGCCGCGACGCCGAGGAATATGTGCGCGCGCTCTACCGCGCCGAGCGCAAAGCGCTGCGCGAGCTCGGCGTGCGCTTCGGCGCCTTCACGATCTATGTCGAGGATCTCGTCGCGCCCGAGAGCGCCTGGATTCGCGAAATCTTCGCCTCCCTCGCCGCCCCATGGCGCCCCGAAGGCGGGCTCGCCGTCCTGCCGCGCGAGAGCCTGCCGCGCGAGGCTCTGGCCTATCGCGGCCTCAGGCCCCTGAGCGGCTTCGCCGCGCCGATCGAGGCGCTCGAACGCATCGGCGACATCGCGCGCGCCGCCGAGGCGGGCTTTGCGCTTTCCGCCGAGACGCTCGCCGAATTCGGCTGGAGCGCCGCCGAGGGCGAGCGGGCGCTGCGCGGCCTCGGCTTCGTTCCCACGGACAAGGGCAAGGCCGGCGCGCTGTGGCGTCGCCGCGGCCCCTCCCGCCCCGCCGCGCCCGAAGCGGCCGCGCCCGCGCCGCCGGCGCAAGCGGGCGAGCCCTGCCGCATCGACCTGTGGCTGTGGCGCGCGCGCTTCTGCAAGACCCGGGCGCTGGCGGCCAAACGCGTGGCGGACGGCGAAGTTACGGGCCTGCGCCAGGGCGAGCCGATCGCGCTCGACAAGCCGAGCCGGCAGATACGCGTCGGCGACGTGCTGACGCTCGCTTTCGGCGAGCGCCGCGCGACCTTGGCCGTTCAGGCGGTCGGCGAGCGGCGCGGCCCCGCCTCGGAGGCGCGCGCGCTTTACAGATTGCTGTCCCCGGCCTGATCCGGCGGCTTGGCGGGGCGCCTCGCGCGTGGTAGCAGACAACGAATTGGGGGGCAGCCATGAACCTGAAAGCCTGCGTGTCGAGCGCCGCGTTGCTCGTGCTGACGTCGAGCTTGGCCGGTTGCGCGCCTCTTCCGGCGCCCGGCCCGCTTTATTACGGAAGATGCGGGGTCGACGCGCACACCGAATCCTATCCCTTCGCCAAGGACGAGCGCCACGCCTATGGCTGCAAGTCCGACGACAACGGGTACCTGGAAAGCGACGGCCAGGGCGATCCGCGCCGCAACTGAGCGGGCTCAGCCCTTCGGCCGATTTACCGCGCCGGCGCTTCCGATCTAGTCGAGGGACCGTGGAGCGAGCGCCGTATCAGACCTATTATTTCGAGGATCTCGCGCTCGGCATGCGCGAGACCGCGACCAAGACGGTCGAGAACGAGGACGTCATCGGCTTCGCCGAGCTTTCCGGCGACCGCAACCCGATCCATCTTTCCGAGCATTTCGCGCGCAAGACGCGCTTCGGCGCGCGCATCGTGCACGGCCTCTACACCGCAAGCCTCATCTCGGCGGTGATCGGCACGCGCCTGCCGGGTCCGGGCGCGGTCTATATCTCGCAGACCCTCAATTTCCGTGGGCCCGTGAAGATCGGCGACGTGATCGACGTCTCCGTCGAGGTGGTCGAGCTGATCGAGAAGGGCCGCCGGGTGCGGCTCCATTGCGAATGCCGGGTCGGCGACACGGTGGTGCTCGACGGCGAGGGGGTCCTGAGCGTGCCGCCGACGCCGAAGTGGCGGGGGGAGGCGAAGGCGGGGTGAGGGGGCGGGGTGGGGTGGGGGTGGGGTGGAGAGGACGAGTTGAAAACACTGTCACCGTAACATTTAATCATATTTGTCTGCGAATTCAGTAAGTTAGCGCCGCGTCAACTCCCAGAAGGGTGGCCCACGTAAGAATTCGAACCGTTTTTCGGTGGCTCAATCTTTTTCGCGTCTCTCTCGAACCCGGTTTTGACGGAGCCTTTTGGGGTAACCTGGAATCCCATCTTTTCGAGAGATAGCACGACAATTGAAATCTCGATAACTGCGCATCTGCGGATTGCGGTGGATGGCGATCGGTCACGGCGGCGCGTATCGAGCCCGCAACAGCGCCCAAGGTGCTCCAATTTCTGATTGCGCGCATAATAAACTGCAACGTTAGCAAGGGAATTGTGCTACTCTTACCACGAAAACGAGGCGCGATGGCCGAGGCTCGCAAAATCGCGGCTATTTTGGCGACCGATGTCGTCGGCTTCAGTCGTCTGACCGGCGTGGACGAGGATCGCACATTGGCGCGGCTGCGGGCGCTCCGCAGCGACCTCATCGATCCCACGATCGCGGTAAACAAGGGGCGCGTCTTCAAACGCACCGGCGACGGCGTTCTTGTCGAATTCCGCAGCGTGATTGACGCGGTGCGCTGCGCGATCGAAGTGCAAAATGCCATGGTCGAGCGCAACGCTGGCGTCGCCGAAGATCGTCGCATCGCGTTTCGCATCGGCATCCATTTGGGCGACGTTGTCGAAGAAAGCGACGGCGACCTAATGGGCGACGGTATCAATATCGCCGCGCGGTTGGAGGGCATCTGCAAGCCGGGCGCGATCTGCCTCTCCGACCAGGCCTTTTGGCAAGTCCGCGGACGGCTGGAGTTTGCGGTCACCGACCTCGGGCCGAAACAGCTAAAAAATATCGCCAACCGGTGCAGGCCTATTCGCTTGATGTCGACCAGCCCACCCATGCGAGCGCTCCACAGACTCGGGGAGCCGAGAAATCCGCCCCGCCACGCCTGTCGATCGTTGTCTTGCCGTTCGCCAATATCGGTGGCGACTCCGAGCAGGAGCATTTCGTCGATGGGGTCACGGAGAGCCTCACGACTGACCTTTCGCGCATTCGAGGCGCGGTCGTGATCGCTCGAAATACGGCGTTCGCGTAAAGGGCAAGCCGCTCGACGTCAAGACGATCGGGCGCGAGTTAAACGTCCGCTATGTCCTCGAGGGCAGCGTCCAGCGCGGCGGAAACCGCATGCGCGTCAATGTGCAGCTCATCGACACGGAGACGGGTAATCATCTCTGGGCTGAGCCCTTCGATAAGCCGCTTGCCGATCTGTTCGACATGCAGGACGAGATTGTCGCGCGCCTGGCAAGCGCGCTTAACGCCCAGCTCGCTGCGGCCGAGGCGCGCCGAGCGGAACAGGCCCCGAACCCCGACTCGATGGACTTCGATTTTCAAGGCTTGGCCTGGTTCAACAAAGGTCGGACCCCAGACAATGTCGCAAAAGCGCGCAACCTGTTCGATCGAGCACTGTTGGCCGATCCCAACAATATCGACGCGCTAATTGGATCGGCGCGCACGAACGTGTCAGAGGGCGCATTGTCCTTTGTGAGCGATCCTGCGGCGGCCCTTGCGGCAGCGGAAACGAAATTAACTGCAGCCTTACTGTCTGTCCCAGACCATGCGTCCGGACATTTGTTCTTGGGGCTTGTCGAAATATTCACGAATCTGCGCTGCCGAGGGCATCGCCGAGTGTGAACATGCGTTGGAGCTAGATCGAAATCTCGCCAACGCGCACGCCGCTATCGGACTCGGCAAGATTTTCATTGGTTGCGCCAATGAAACGGAGGCTCACATCCTTGAAGCCTTCCGTCTCAGCCCGCGCGACACGCTCGCTTACACCTGGATGGGCTACGCGGGCATCGCGCAGAGCCGCCTCGGCAGTTACGAGCAGGCGGTCGCGTGGTTTCGAAGGGCGATCGAGGCCAACCGGAACTATACGCTTCCCTATTTCGAGCTGGCCGCCGCCCTTGCGCAACTCCGTCAACTCGACATGGCGCGTTCCGCAGTCAAGGCGGGCCTCGCGCTCGATCCAACATTCACTATCGCCCGATTTTCAGCAGGTGCTATGAGCATCGTTTCGACTTATCTTCCCGGAAGGGAGCGCATTATTGACGGCATGCGCGAGGCCGGAGTTCCAGAATAACCGGCGTCCGCGGCCTCCTAATAAGTGCGGCGCTTGATCTCGAAAACCCTGGAGATCATTGCGAAAACTTGGCGGGATCAGCCCGGACAGTGTCGCGAGAGGGAGGATGGCGCGGTTCGACGGCGATTTCTGGAACGGACTGGGTGACATCGCTTTCGGGTTTGGGAATGGCTTCTGGGCAGTCGGCTTGAGCCTGATTTTTCGAGGCCTTCAACGAAAGCGGCAATGAACGCGCTGGATTGTCCGCCCCGACATAGTCGTCGACCGCCTCTAGTAGCAAAAGCACCTGACCGCGCGCGAATCCCGCAATGCGTGTTATGCGTGATTCTAACCCAGCGGAGCGCTCAGCGGAATCCAATCAGGCGCAAGTTTTCGCACGGTCTGCGTGATTTCTGCACGATCGGTGCCGCCTGCATTTCGGTCGAACGCTCCGACGCCCTCCGCCCCGCCTTCCCTTTTCCCGCCCGCTCGCCTATATACGCAACGCCGCCCGCAAGGGCGGCTATGGCGATAAATGGTCATCGTACTAGGTCTTTCGGACCCGGGGGCGGTACCCGGCGCCTCCACCCAAGCCCGTCGTTCTCCTCAAGAGAGGCGAAAGCGGGCTTCGGCGGGGGCGAAATAGGTTCGACGGGGGATCGAAAGGGTGCGCTTTTGCTCGGCATGATACCGCCGTTATCGGGTCAAACCTATAGTTGCCAACGACAACTATGCTCCGGTGGCCCTCGCCGCGTAATGCGGTGATGGTACTGGGTTCAAGTCCTGGGGGTTAGCCCCTCCAGGCGGGGTCCGGAGGCGCCTGGCAACAGAAGCCTCCACTTCCCCCCTGCCGCTCAGCGCCGCATCGCGACCTGCACGTGATTGATCGACGTGCCGTGCGAGTTGAGGCTCACGTCGAGCCGCTTGCCGCCCACGACATGGATGACGATGTCGGCGTCGAAGCCCGGCGCCTCGGTCCTCGCGTTGATGACGTCCGGGCGGATGGAGCCGCGCACGTTGCCCGAGGCGCTGCGCGTCGTCTCGGTCCAGGTGCCGCGCAGATTGCGGCCGTCGGTGTAGAGCTCGGCGCGGAAGTCGACGCGATAGCTGTCGCTCGCGCACACCAGCCCCAGCGTCATCGCGATGCCGTCGGGCGAAGGCGCATTCGAGGATTTGCAGCTCAGCGCCTCCGATTTGCCGTTGACGTCGGAGATGCGGCCGGTCCCGCGCCAGTTTCCGCCGAAATCGGAGAACACGCCGGCGGCCAGCGCGTCGGAGGCGCCGAGCGCCCCCGCAAGGCCGGCGATCGCGAGGGCGCGGGAGAGGACTTTATTGCTTACGATGCGCATGGCGGGGTTCCCCAGGTTGAAAACTTTCATCGAGACGGCGCCGGATCGAAGCGCCGGCCCAGAAGCCGCGCCTCCCAACGCATGAACACTGTCATCATCGGCCGCAGGATCGTCAAATCCGCGACCAGCGCCGCGAACATGGCGAAGGCGCTGAGCCAGCCGAAGGTCTTCAGCATCGGCAGGTTGGAAAAGGCGGTCGCCGCCAGCCCGAACACCAGCACGACCGAGGTGAGGATCAGCGCCGGGCCGACCAGCACCGTCGCCCGCCGCACGCCGACGGCGGGATCGGGGTCCGCCCCGACCTCGCGCCAGAGCCGGTTGAGGAAATGGATGGTCGCGCTCAAGCCGAGCCCGAAGGAGATGGTCAGCGCAATCACGCTTGCGAATTGCATGCCCGAGCCAAGCGCCCAGAGCAGCCCGCCCGCCGCCGCCACGGGAAAGACGCCGGTGACGATCGTCACCAGCGTGACCGGGATCGAGCGGAAGGCGAGGCCGATGAACATCGCGACCACGGCGAATTCGAGGGTGAGCCCCTGACCGAGCTTCTGGATCATGCCCGCGCTGTTGCGCGCGGCGATGACGGCGAGGCCCGTCACGTCTATCTTATAGCCGGGATGGGCGGCGCGCACCGCGTCGAGGCCGCTGTCGAGCCGGTTGACGACCGGCAGCAGCTCGCTGGCGTCCTTGTCGGGAATGCGGCCGGCGATCAGCTCCGCGCGCCCGTCGGCGGAGACGAAGCGGCGCACCAGGAACCTCGGCAGGATGCGCACATATTGGGCCATCGTCTCGACGTCGGTCTTGCCGAGCTTCTCCTTGAGCCAGTTGCGCAGGGTCTGCAGCGACCAGACGTTGCCGAGGCCGGCCTGGGTCTCGACGACCCTGTGCGCCTCGGCCAGAACCTGCAGCGTCTCCGGGGAAAAGAGATAGCGGTCGGGCGGGAAGGCAATCATCACATCGACGGGATTGGCGCCGGCGAGCTTGGCGTCGATGCGGTTGATCGCTTCGATGGCGTGCTCGCGGTCGGGCGCCTGGTCGGCCAGGCGATAGCGCGGCTCCAGCCCGAAATAGGCCGCGCTCAGCACGGCCAGCACGATCAGCGCGCCGAGGCTGGCGAGCCCCGGCCGGCGGGTCATGCGGTCGGCGATCCAGTCGCAGAAGGCGCGCAGCGCGTTGACGCCGGTGTCGACGCGCGACAGGCTTTCCACCCGCGCCCCGGTCGGGGCGATGAGAACGCCCAGCGCCGGCAGCACGATCAGCACCGTGACGAGCGCCACGCCCATCGAGACGACGCCGGCGAGCCCGAAGGCGCGGATCATGTCGGAATCCGAGAAGCGCAGCGCCAGGAAGGAGAGGGCGGCGGTGGCGTGGGTCAGCACGCAGGCGGGGCCGACGGTCAGGATCGCCCATCCGAACGCGCGCGCGCGGTCCTCGCCCCGGATGAGCCGGTCGCGCGCGGCGAAGGTCAGCTGCATCGAGTCCGAGAAGCTGATGACCATGATGAGCGGCGTCATCACGTTGAGGAACATGTTGAGCTTGAGCCCGAGCCAGCCGATCGCGCCGAGCGCCAGAAGAATGGCGGCGAGCGGCGGGGCGGTCGCGATGACGAGAAAGGCGACGCGGCGGAAGAACAGGATCGCCACCAGGCAGCCGAGCGCAAAGCCGACCGCGTTGTAGGCGATGCGGTCGCGCTCGACCGCCTGCCGAATTTGCAGCTGCATGATCGGCACGCCGGAGAGCTCGGCCTTGAGGCCGACGCCGTCGAGATCCTCGGCGATGGTCTTGCGGATTTCGGCGACCACCGAGGCGAGCCTGTCCGGCCCGGGTGAAGGCCGGATCGAGCGACATCACGATCAGCGTCAGCGAGCCGTCCTCGGCCAGCAGCTTGCCGCGGATGAGGTCGTTGTCCTTGAGCCGCTGGACGAGCGCGTCATAGGCCGGCCCCTGCGGCAGCTCCTCGGGAAAGACCGGCTCCGGCAGGCCGCCCCGCGCGTTCGGCTGGCGGGCCGAGAATATCGAGATGACCCCCGCGTCGCCGTCGACGAGCTGCAGGTCGGTCACCGTCCGCCGCAGCGCCTCGATCTGATCGGGCCCGAGCAGGTTCTTGCCCTGCACGACGATGAGCACGTCGTATTCGTTGGACGGGAACTTGCGCGTCTCCGCCTCGAAGGTCTGAAACTGCGGCGTCTCGGAGCGGAAAAGCTCGCTCAGGGAATCGTCGACCTTGATGCGGCTCACGCCCGCCACCGCCAGCGCCACGAGCGCGGCGAGCGCCAACAGGGCCGCGATCGGCGCCCTTATCCCGATAAAGCCCAGCCGCTCCAGGCCGAAGGCGATGTTGAGCCTCTCGGCCTGCCAATCCCCGGCGGCGGCGTCCTGCGCCCTTTCCGCCGGTATCGGTTCGCGCCTCGAACAAACCCATCCCCGAAAGCCCCGTCCTGCTTGCGCTTCGCCTCGTCGCCTGGAAGCGTCCGACCCAGGATTTGAAAAGTCCAATGCGCCGAGGCGCCCAATTGTTTCGTGCGGCTGCGGCCGGCGCGGTTGGTTAAAGTAAAATTCAGAAATACGGAAGATGCGCGTCGGCGCGGCGGCCCGCTTGTTCGCAATCCTTTTTTTTGCAAAAGAGTCGCAAAATTGTGTGCTTCGGGAAGCCGCTGCGGCGCCGAAATGTTGCCGCGCGCGTTAATCCTCCCTATAAGGCCGCCCAACTCGGCGCCGCCAAAGATGGCGGGGAGGGCGTCCTAGATTTCGTCAGACCTTGAGCGCGCGGCCCAAACAGGCGCGAAGGTCGCAATCGTTGTCGAGGTTCGTGGATGCAAATTCCTCTTCACAAGGAATTGAAGGTCGGGGCGTATATCCTCAAGCAAAAACTCCTGGGGGTGAAGCGCTATCCGCTTGTGCTCATGCTGGAGCCGCTATTTCGCTGTAATCTCGCCTGCGCCGGCTGCGGCAAGATCGACTATCCCGCCCCGATCCTTAACCAGCGCCTCAGCGTCAGGGAATGTCTCGACGCGGTCGACGAATGCGGCGCGCCGGTCGTCGCCATCCCCGGCGGCGAGCCGCTCATCCACAAGGAGATCGGCGAGATCGTCGCCGGCGTCGTGGCGCGCAAGAAATTCCTGTCGCTGTGCACCAACGCGCTGCTGCTCGAGAAAAAGCTCCATCTTTTGAAGCCCTCGCCCTATCTCACCATCACCGTCCACCTCGACGGGCTGAAGGAGGCGCACGATCGGGCCGTCAGCCAGGAGGGCGTGTTCGACATCGCGGTGAGGGCGATCAAGACCGCCAAGGCCGCCGGCTTCAACGTCAACGTCAACGCCACGATCTTCGACAATCAGACCGCCGAGGACATCGCGGGCTTCCTGGACTTCGCCAAGGAGATCGGCGTCGGCGTCAATATCTCGCCGGGCTACGCCTACGAGCGCGCGCCCGACCAGCAGCACTTTCTCGCCCGCCGCAAGACCAAGGAGCTGTTCCGCAAGGTGTTTTCGCTCGGCAAGGGCCGGAAGTGGACGCTGGAGCACTCGCCGCTCTATCTCGACTTCCTCGCCGGCAACCAGAAATACCTCTGCTCGCCCTGGGGGATGCCGACCCGCAACGTTTTCGGCTGGCAGAAGCCCTGCTATCTCGTCGGCGAAGGCTATGTCCCCTCGTTCAAGGAGCTGATGGAGACGACCGACTGGGACAGCTACGGGACCGGCCGCTATGAGAAATGCGCCAATTGCATGGCCCATTGCGGCTACGAGCCGACCGCCGCCGACGCCGCTCTCCGCAATCCGCTGAAGGCGGCGATGGTGGCGATGTTCGGACCGCGCATCGTCGGGGCCGATGGCGCCCGAGATATCGCTCGCCAGCCAGCGCCCCGCCGAATACGTCCACGCGCGCCACGTCGACAACATGCTCGCCAAGCTCGAGGCCGAGACCCGCGACGCCCCGCCCGCGCGCCGCGCGGCGGCTCCCGCGGCGGAGTGACCGGCGGCCCGCCGGGGCCGTCCCTTTCGCCATTCCCCCCATCAGGAGCAAGCGCTCGCCCATGCTGACGAAATTCATCAGCAGGATCGTCGATTTCTGTCTGCGTTATCCGCGTAGCATCGTCATCGTCGGCCTGCTCCTTGCGGTCGTGAGCGGCGTCTACGCCGTCAAGCATTTCGCCATCACTTCGGACATCGACGCCCTGCTGTCCCGCAGACCTGCCGTGGCGGCAGCGCGCCATCGCCTTCGAGGACGCATTCCGCCGCTTCCAGATCATCGACGTCGTCGTCGAAGCGCCGACGCCGGAGCTGGCGGGAGCGGCGACCGACGCGCTGACGGCGGCGTTCCGCAAGGATACGGCGCATTTCAAGACGGTCACCAACTCGAGCGCGGTCGACTTCTTCTCGCGCAACGGCCTGCTGTTCGTGCCGCAGGATCAGTTCAAGACGAGCCTCGACGGCCTCGTCCAGGGCGAGCCGCTCATCACCGACCTCGGCAACGACCCGAGCCTGCGCGGCCTCGTCTCCGTGATCGAGGACGTGCTGATCGGCGTCAACCAGCACAAGATCGAACTCAACGCGACGGCCTCGGCGTTCACGCGCGGGGCCGAGACGGTCGAGAATATCCTGGCCGGCAAGCCCGCGAGCTTCTCCTGGCGAGCGCTGGCGGCGGGCCGCCCGCCGGAGCCGCTGGAGCTGCGCGGCTTCATCGAAGTGCGCCCCGTGCTCGACTACAAGTCGGTGGAGCCCGGCCATGAGGCGTCGCAGGCGCTGCGCGCCATCGCCGCGGAAATCGCGCCCAAATACCAGGCGCGGGTGCGCCTTACCGGGCCTGTCCCCATGGCGGACGAGGAATTCGCCACCATCAAGGAGCACGCCGCGCTCAACGGGACGATCACCTTCGCCATCGTGCTGCTCATCCTGTGGCTGGCCCTGCGCTCGGTCAAGCTGATGTTCGCGGTCTTCGTCAACCTGCTCGTCGGCCTGCCGATCACGGCGGCCGTCGGGTTGCTGCTGGTCGGCTCGTACAACCTCATCTCGGTCTATTTCTTCGTGCTGTTCGTCGGCATCGGCATCGATTTCTCGATCCAGTACAGCGTGCGCTACCGCGCCGAGCGCCACGAAATCCCCAATCTCGCCAAGGCGATCCGCGCCGCGGGGCACTATGTCGCCGCGCCGCTCACGCTCGCCGGCTTCGCGACCGCGCTCGGCTTCTTCTCGTTCCTGCCGACGCATTACAAGGGCGTGTCGGAACTCGGCGTCATCGCCGGTTGCGGCATGCTGATCGCCTATGCGACCAGCGTCACGGTGCTGCCGGCGCTCATCGCGCTGCTCAATCCGGCCGGCGAGCCCGAGCCGCTCGGCTACACCGCGCTCGCCCCGCTCGACGATTTCCTCGACCGAAACCGGCTGCCGGTGCTTTGGGGCGTCATCGGCGTCATCGTGATCCTGCTGCCTTCGCTCTACTGGCTGCGCTTCGACTTCAATCCGCTCAATCTGCGCAATCCGCAGACGGAGGCGATGGCCACCTATCTCGATCTGAAGCGCGATCCCGCCACCAATCTCAACGCGCTCGAAGTGCTGGCGCCCAATCTGGAGGCCGCCAACGCGATCGCCGCGAAAGTGTCGAAACTGCCGGAAGTCTCGCGCGCCACGACGCTGTCCTTCTTCATTCCCGGCGATCAGGACAAGCGCCTGCCTGAGATCGCCGAGGCCGCCAAGGCGCTCGCGGGCGCCTTCGATCCCGCCAATGCGCTGGCGCCGCCCGTCCGACAAGGAAAATGTCGAGGCGCTCAACGAGGCCGCCTCGCGGCTCAACGACGCGGCCAAGGAGAACCCCGGCGCGGGCGCCAAGGGCGCAGAAAGGCTCGCCGCCGCCCTATCGGGCCTCGCCAAGGCCGACCCGAAAGTCCGTCAGACCGCCGACGACGTGTTTGTCGTTCCGCTCAAGCGCGATCTCGCGGCGTTGAAGGGGACGCTGTCGGGCCAGAAGGTGACGATCGAGAACCTGCCCAAGGACCTCGTCGGCGACTGGATGACGCCGGACGGCCACGCCCGCGTCTCGATCGCGCCGAAGGCCGATCCCAACGACAACGCGGCGATGCGCAAATTCGCCGAGGCGGTGCTGGCGGTCGAGCCCGGCGCCACCGAGGGGCCGGTCACCATTCTGGAGGCGACCGGCACGGTGCTCGGCGCCTTCATCGAGGCCGGCGTGCTGGCGCTTATTTCGATCGCGATCCTCTTGTGGGGGGTGCTCGGGCGCCTCTCCGACATGCTGCTGACGCTGATACCGCTTGCGACCGCGGCCGTGGTGACGATGGAGATTTGCGCGCTTTCCGGCATGGCGCTCAATTTCGCCAATATCATCGCCTTCCCGCTGCTGCTCGGCGTGGGCGTGGCCTTCAAGATCTACTATATCATGGCGTGGAGAAGCGGCGTCACCAATCTCCTGCAGACGAGCCTGACGCGGGCGGTGATCTTCAGCGCGCTGACGACGGCGGTGGCCTTCGGCAGCCTGATGTTCTCCTCCCATCCCGGCACGGCGAGCATGGGGCGGCTGCTGGCGCTGTCGCTCGTCACCACTCTGTTCGCGGCGGTGCTGTTCCAGCCGATCCTGATGGGCAAGCCGCGGCAGGAAGCGGCGCCGGGGGCGCAATAGAGGAAACGTCCATGACAGTGAAAGTCCTGTTGGCGGCCGCGGCGCTTATGAGCGCCGGGGCGGCGGCCCATGCGCAAAGCGGCACGAAGCAGGAGCAGGCCGCCTGCCGGGCGGACGTGCGCAAGCTCTGCGGCCACATCCGCAAGGGCGACGACCAGAAATATAGGGATTGTCTACAGAACCATTTCTCCGAATTGTCGCAAAATTGCCAGCAGGTCTTGATGAAACATCGAAATCAGCAATAAGAGCGTCACCACGGGAACGATGTTCGTTTTCGGGTTCTTCGCTCAGGGGCGCAAAGCATTCTATCGCTCACGTCACTCCGTTCAGCTTGTCGCGCCGTCGGGCTCAATCTCCAGGAGATCGTAATGAATTCACGCGCGTTCGCATTCCTGCTGCTCGCCGTGGCGGCGACGCCGGCGCTGGCCGAGGAGGCGTTCAAATATTCGCCGTCGCAGAAGGACGCCTGCCTGCCGGACGTGCGTAAATACTGCAACGACGTCCGTCCTCCGAAGGGCGCGGACGAGAGGACGGTGCAGACGATGTACCAGGCCTGCCTCAATAAACACCGCGACAACGCGCGGCCCGACCACCTATCTAAAAAATGCCTTGACCTGTTTACAGAATACGGACGCTGACGTTCGCGCCGGCGTCCCGCTCGCTCGGGACGCCGGCGCCTAGATGGAGTATCCAGTGATGAAGTTTCGTTCAGCCTTCGCCCTGGCCCTTCTCGTGGCCGCCGGTACGGCGGCGCGCGCCGCTTCCGATTCCGAGCCCACGGCGGCCGGGTTCTGGGAAGCTGCAAAACGACGACGGCAAACCGAAGGCCTGGTTCCTTTCACCGATAAGGATGACGTCTATTCGGCCCGGCTCGTCAAAGGCTTCAAGCAGCCGGACGACGGCGACAAGCCGCCGCAGATGCTCTGCGCCAAGTGCCCCGGCGAAAAGAAAGGCGCCCATGTCATGGGGTTGACCCTGTTCTGGGGCATGAAGCGCGACGGTCTCAGATATACACGACGGAAGCGTGCTCGACCCTCGCGACGGCTCGGTCTACCACGCAAAGATGACCTTAAGCGAGGACGGCCAGGAGCTTGCGGTCCGCGGATATCTCGGAGTTGAGATTCTCGGGCAGACCCAGGTCTGGCATCGCCTGCCCGACGACGCCATGAAGACCGAGGAGATCCCGAAGGAAATCCTCGCCAACAGCGAAGAAGCTTCGCCCGACAATGCCGACAAGCCGGCGAGCCACGCCGCCGGCAAGGCCGACAAGCCGAAGGCCCACACCGCTGACAAGTCCAAGACTCACAAGGCGAAATCGGTGAAGTCGGACAAGGCCAAGACCGACAAGTCGGAGGCGGCCGACGCCAAATCCGACAACGAGCAACAATAGCTCAGGCGCCTGCGCTCAGAACCACCAGCGTTGAAAATATCCGGGACCGACGAGGTAATGCGGCCGCTCGCGTGTCGCTGAAGTAGAGGTTGTCGCCGCCGGGATTGCGGTCCACGCCGCTGCTTTCGTAGACGGGAAATTTCGGCGGGATCGACTTGGCCGAGTGCTTCGGCTTCGGGTGATATTTCTTGCCTGGTCGCGGCGTCGGCGGGCGCGGCGGCGAATGCGGCGAGGCCCAGCAGGGCGACGAAAGCGGGGATGCCCCGGCGCAACCGCGTCATTGAGGAACTCCGAAGTTCACGTACCTATCGTCTCTAGGCCGAAACATGGCGCCCGCAAAGCGGAAAAGGGCCCTGAACGCCTGTCCGATCGCGACCGCGCCTTCGGCGCCACAGTGAACAACGCCTTAGGCGCCTTGGGGCGTCGCTCCGTACTCCGTGAAATGGGATTGCCCGCCGCGCTTTGCGATGGCTGCGGCCGAATGCCGCGGAACGCGGCGAACTTCGGCCGCCGCCGCCCGCCATGAACCCACGACCATGCGCCCGATGGCGGTTTTCGCTTCGACGCCCCGCGTGAGGGGACACTCCGATATGCGAAATACGCATATCTAGATCCTATTGTTTTTTAACTTTCTCCGCTTACGTGGCGCATCGTCGGCAGGATTTTTCGGTTATGACGAAAAACCATGACCCACGGAAAGCCCGCCCAGATCGCGCCATGCAAATGTCACATATCTTAGTGCGTTGCAGCATTGACTTGTGCGACGCAGCATGATACATGAACATTCGTCAGTACGGGGAAACGCTTGAACACTCCTGGTCGCCGTCAGCGGGAGGGCCTGACGAACGAGATGGAGAAAGTCATGGGTTTCACGTTCTTCCGCCGCTACTTCCGCGCCCGCAACGTCTATTGGAACGTCATGCGGGAGCTGTCCTACTACACCGATCGCGAGCTGCACGATCTCGGCATCGATCGCGCCGACATTCCGGAGATCGCCAGATCCGCCGCGCAAGAGGCGTGACAAGGCGGCCGTCGCCGAGTGGCTGAAAACCGGACCGCATTCGGTCACCTCCGAATCCTGCACGCCGATACGGGAGCCGATGAAGCAGAAATATCTCGACGACCTGCGCAAGGCGGGAGTGCCGGAGAAGGCGGAGGCGCAGGCGAAATAGGGAGCGCGAGGCCGAGGCGGCCGACGCCGACGCGATCTTCGCGGCGGCGATTTCGCCTCGCCGCCGCGACGAACCCGCTCCCGTCACTGCTTCGGGCGGATCGAGTCGGCTACGCCCTGAATGAAGGCCTGTATCTTCACGACGTCCTCGTCCGTCAGCTTGCCCGTGAAGTCGGGCATGCCGCGCTCCATGAACGGCCCCTTGAACAGGATGGCCTTGAGATCGACGATCTCTTGCTTGGGAACATAGCCGAGGTTGCGGATGTTGCCGCCATTGTTGACGCCGGGAACGCCGTGGCAGACGGCGCAGGCGGCCACATAGAGACCCGTTCCTTCGGGAACATTCTTCGGATCGTACGGGACGCCCTGAAGCAAATTCTCCGTCTGATATTTCACGAACTCGGGCAGCTTGGCCTTGCCTCCGAGCGCGAAGGTGTAAACCGTCCCGGGGCTGCGCAGATTGGTGGCGCGAACGGCCTCGCCGAAGACGCCGCCCCAGCCGACCGCCACGGAAACATATTGCGCGCCGTCGACCACATAGGTGCTGGCCGCGGCGACGACGCCGGTTCCCGTCGGCGTCTCCCAAAGCTTCTGGCCCGTCGTCGCGTTGTAGGCGACGAAACGGCCGTCGGCTGTTCCCTGAAACACGAGATTGCCGGCCGTGGTCAGCGTTCCGCCGTTCCAGGGCGCGGGATATTCGACGCGCCAGGCCTCTTTCTGCTTGACCGGATCCCAGGCCAGGAGGCGACCGAATGCGGGCGCCTTCGGCGGCGCGCCGTTCAGCACGAAGCCGACGTTCCATCCCTGGACGCCGCCAAATTTGCCGGGAGTTGGCGCATTCTGCGTGAAGTTTTTCTCAGGCGTCAGGTTCAGGGGCACGTTCTGCGCGGGCAGATAGACCAGCCCGGTCTGCGGATTGAACGACATCGGGTGCCAGTTGTGCGCCCCGTAGGGGCCGGGCACGGCGTCGTAGGGCGCATCGCCGCGAGCGGCGGCGATCTCGATAGGCCGGCCATCGGCGTCGTAGCCGGTCGCCCAGTCCACATCGACGAAGTTCTTCGCCGAAATGAGCTTGCCGTTGGTGCGGTCGATCACGAAGAAGAAGCCGTTCTTCGGCGCATGCAGGATCACCTTGCGCGGCTTGCCGTCTATGTTGATATCGGCCTGGATGATCGACTGGGTGGACGTGTAGTCCCAGTTGTCGCCGGGCGTCTCCTGATAATGCCAGACATATTGGCCGGTGTCGGCGTTCAGCGCCACGATCGAGGCCAGATAGAGATTGTCGCCGCCGGCGGGGCTGCGAATCTCGCGATTCCAGGGGCCGCCGTTTCCGGTCCCCACGAAGACCAAGTTCAGCTCGGGATCGTAGGTCATGCTGTCCCAGGGCTCGCCGCCGCCGCCGTTGATCCAATACTTGCCCGAGGGATCCCACGTCTTCGCCGCGGCCTTCATCGAGTTCGTCCTTGAAGGGCTTCGAAGGATCGCCGGGCACCGTGAACCAGCGCCAGAGCTGCTTGCCGCTTTCGGTGTCGTAAGCCGTCACATAGCCGCGCCCGCCGTATTCGGCGCCGCCCTGACCGATGATGACCTTGCCGTTGAACGCGCGCGGCGCGCCGGTGATGGTGAAGGCGTGGTCGTGGTCGATGAGCGTGTCGACTTCCCAGGCCTTTTTCCCGGTCGCGGCGTCGAGTGCGATAAGCCGCCCGTCGTAGGAGCCGACGAAGACCTTGCCTTTGTAAACGGCGACGCCGCGATTGACGACGTCGCAACACCCCTTGTAGCCCTCGTTGCGCTTCACGCCGGGGTCGTACACCCAGATCTTCTTGCCGGTCCGCGCGTCGATTGCGTGCACGACGCTCCACGGACCCGTCTGATACATGACGCCGTCCACGACGACGGGCGTAGCCTCGACGCCGCGTTCGGAGTCCAGGCTGTAGCTCCAGACCAACCCCAGATCCTTGACGTTATCGGAATTGATCTGGTTGAGTTTCGAGAAGCGCGTCTCGGCGTAGTCGAGCCCGATCGTCGGCCAGTCCTTCGACGTCTGCGCATTGGCGTTGATCATGTTCGTGTCGACGGCTTTCGTCGCCGCCTCGATGCGATCCGGCGTCAGGCTATCGGCGAAGCTGTAGGTATTTGGAGCGGCCACGGTCAACAAAACCGCGCCGGCCAGGCCAGAAAGAAGACGAGCCGAGTTATTGCGCAAGAAGCACATGAATCTCTTCCTCCCCTTGATCTCTGTCCAGGAACCGTTGGATCGCAACGGCGGGCTAGCGGATCTAGCGTAAACATGCCGCTCGAAAGATAGCCTGTCAATCGGCTTTGAGGAACGCGCCCGGATCGGACGCCCAATTTTGTTCCGACGCCCTCTTCAGGAAGCGCGCGACAATGCGCATCCCACATTATGCATTACGGTGACGCTGTATTAAATATCGACCCTTGACGATCGAACGGAGAGTTGTAACTGCCAAGCTCAAGGCCGGAAACAGTGGCTTGCGTCGTGGCCGTCCCCGGATTGATCCGGGGATTGTCCCGGCCATCTACGCGGTTCGGCTCAACGCATGAGCGTCTTGAGCTTGTACAAACGGCAATCCCCTTTGTCGCGGGTCGGCGTGGATGGCCGGGACAAGCCCGGCCATGACCGCTTGGGTACGTGTCGCGCCGTTCTCAGGCTCCATGCTTGGCCGTTACCGGAGAAGTCGAGAAAAGGCGCCCAAGCCGCTGAAATCGCGTTGTGGCGGCCCGGCCTTGCTCGTTTCGCCCGTCGCGGCGGCCATTGACAAGCTTGGCCCGCCTCTCTATGGACGAAAACGCCTGAACGTGCGCGGCCTCTCGCCGCGCACGTTGCGTTTTGCGCGCGTCAGCGCCGCGAGCCCGGGCATAACCTGCACAAGAAGCCGGCCGCGGGAGGGGTCTCCCTCGCGTAGAGCCGGGACGAACACGGGACAAGAAAGATGTTCGCAGTCATCAAAACCGGCGGCAAGCAGTACAAGGTCGCCGCGGCCGACAAAATCACCGTCATGTCGCTGCAAGGCGAGGCGGGCGCGCAGATCACCTTCGGCGAAGTGCTGGCCCTGTTCGACGGCGAGGCCCATCACGTCGGCGCGCCGCTGGTCGCCGGCGCCTCGGTCGTGGCCGAGATCGTCGAGCAGGCGCGCGGCCCCAAGGTCTACGCCTTCAAGAAGCGCCGCCGCAAGAATTCGAAGCGCAAGCGCGGCCACAAGCAGGATCTGACGGTCGTGCGCATCGTCGAGATCGTCGGCGCGGACGGCAAGCGCTCGGCCAGGCCCGAGGCCCAGGCTTCTGAAGCTCATGCGCCCGAGGCGCCTGCCGCTTAAGCCTTCCCCTCGCAGGGATTTTCGTGTATGGCGGCGCCGTTTGCCCGAGAGGGTCGGCGCGACCCTTTGGAGATGGAACAATGGCTCACAAGAAAGCAGGCGGCTCGTCGCGCAACGGGCGCGATTCGGACGGCCGCCGCCTCGGCGTGAAGAAGTTCGGCGGCGAGCAGGTGATCGCCGGCAATATCATCGTGCGCCAGCGCGGCACGAAATATCACGCCGGGCGCAATGTCGGGATGGGCACGGACCACACCCTTTTCGCTACGGCCGCCGGGAAAGTCCTCTTCGAGCAGAAATCCACCCGGCAATACATATCGGTCGTCGCCATTCAGGCGGCGGAATAGCGGCGGGAATGACGAGACCCGCCGCGGCGCTGATCCCCGCGGACGGTCTCGGGTTCCCGAGCAAGACGGAAAGCCAGAGCTTTCCAAGCACCGTCCGGCAGGCCCCAAGCCTGCGAAAAGGGGATGCGGAGCGCATCCCCTTTCTCGTTTCGGCCCGAATCTTGATTTCGAGCCTGCCGAGCGGAGCGATCATGTTTCCCGATATCGCCAAGGACGACGTTTTCCGATTGGAGACCCGGCGGCTGTGGCTGCGCTGGCCGCGCCTCAGCGACGCCGCCGCGATCGAACGCTATTGCTCGAAATGGGAAGTGGCGCGCTGGACCGCCCGCATCCCGCATCCCTACCCCAAGGGCAGCGCCGAACGCTTCGTCTACTCCGCCCGCGAGTCCAATGCGCTCGGCCGCGATCTGACGCTGGTTCTGGCGCCGATCAACGCTCCGACGAAGGCCGTTGGCGCCATCAGCCTGGAGCGGCGCGGGACCGACCGGCTGACGCTGGGCTATGCGCTGGCGCCGGAGTCGTGGGGACGCGGCCACGCGACGGAGGCGGTCGGCGCCCTCGTCAAGGCCGCATTCGATCTGTCGAGCGTCGTGGAAATCGAGGCCAGCGTGCAGGTCGAGAACGCGGCCTCGCGGCGCGTGCTGGAGAAGGCGGGCTTTTCGCATGTCGGGCGCGCCATGCGCGGCGCGCCGGCGCGCGGGGCCATGGTCGAGTGCGACGCGCTTCTCCTATAAGCGCGCGGATTGGGCGGCGCGAACGGAGGCGTCGTCGCTGGAGGCGGCGCGGTGAAATTTCTGGATCAGGCGCGCGTCTATGTGCGCTCGGGCGACGGCGGGGCGGGCTGCGTCTCGTTCAGGCGCGAGAAATTCATCGAGTTCGGCGGGCCGGACGGCGGCGACGGCGGGCGCGGCGGCGACGTCGTCGTCGAATGCGCCGACGGGCTCAACACGCTCATCGACTTTCGCTACCAGCAGCACTTCAAGGCCAAGACCGGCATGCACGGCATGGGCAAGAACCGCGCCGGCGGGCGCGGCGCCGATGTCGTGCTGAAGGCGCCCGTGGGCACGCAGGTGTTCGACGAGGAGACCGGCGACCTGCTCGCCGATCTCGCCAGGCCCGGCGAGCGCGTCGTGATCGCGCAGGGCGGCAACGGCGGCTTCGGCAACGCGCATTTCACGACCTCGACCAACCGCGCGCCGCGCCGCGCCAATCCCGGCCAGCCCGGCGTCGAGAAGACCATCGTGCTGCGGCTGAAGCTGATCGCCGACGTCGGCCTCGTCGGCCTGCCCAACGCCGGCAAATCGACGCTGCTCGCCGCTGTCTCCGCCGCCAAGCCCAAGATCGCCGATTATCCCTTCACGACCCTGCATCCCGGCCTCGGCGTGGTGAAGATCGACGACCGCGATTTCGTGCTCGCCGACATTCCCGGCCTCATCGAAGGCGCTCATGAAGGCGCCGGCCTCGGCGATCGCTTCCTCGGCCATGTCGAGCGCTGCGGCGCGATCCTGCATCTCGTCGAGGCGACCGGCGAGCACGCGGGAAGCGCCTATCGGACAGTCAGGCGCGAGTTGCAGGCCTATGGCGAAGGTCTGGCCGAGAAGGCCGAGATCGTCGCGCTGTCGAAGGTCGATGCGGTCGACCCCGAGACCTTGAAGCTGCAACGCGAGCGGCTGCAGCGGGCGATGCGCAGCTACGGGCCGCCGGCTCCGGAAGGCGCCCGGCGGCGCCTGATCGAGCTTTCCGCCGTTTCGGGCGCGGGCGTGCGCGACGCCTTGCGCGCGGCGCTGGCCGAAGTAGATCGCGCCAGGGCGGCGGAAAAGTCGCGCGCCGGAGCGCGCGCAGATCCATTCCGCCTAAAGGCGAGGATTACAGCCGCGCCGCCGCCCGCTACTCTGGCGCCAAAAGGGAGGGAGGCGGATGTCGGACCCCATCCTCGACGTCGCCAATATCGAGGTCGTCTACAATAGCGTCGCGCTGGCGCTGAAGGGCGTCTCGCTGAAGGTGCGGGCGGGCGGGATCGTCGCGCTGCTCGGCGCAATGGCGCGGGCAAGACCACGACGCTGAAGGCCATCTCCAACTTGCTGCGCGCCGAACGCGGCGAGGTGACGAAAGGCGAGATCCGGTTCAAGGGCGAGCGGGTCGAGCGCTCGACTCCCAACGAGCTCGTGCGGCGGGGCGCGATCCAGGTGATGGAGGGCCGCCATTGCTTCGGCCATCTCACCCTCGAGGAGAACCTGCTCACCGGCGCCTTCACCCGCCGCGACGGCCGCGCGGCCATTTCGCGCGACCTGGAGGCGATTTACGGCTATTTCCCCCGCCTGAAGCAGCGGCGCGCCGCGCTCGCCGGCTACGTCTCGGGCGGCGAGCAGCAGATGTGCGCGATCGGCCGGGCGATGATGGCGCGGCCCTCGCTGGTGCTGCTCGACGAGCCGTCGATGGGGCTCGCCCCGCAGGTGGTGGAGGAGATTTTCGAAATCGTGCGCGATCTCAACGCGCGCGAGAAGACCTCCTTTCTGCTCGCCGAGCAGAACACCAATCTCGCGCTGCGCTACGCCGAGTTCGGCTATATCCTCGAAAACGGCCGCGTCGTGCTCGACGGCGAAGCCTCGGCGTTGCGCGACAACGAGGACGTGCGCGAGTTCTATCTCGGCGTCGCAGGCGCCGAGCGCCGCTCGTTCAAGGACGTAAAGAGCTATCGCCGCCGCAAGCGCTGGCTGGCGTGAAGGGGATCGTCATGCTGGATTTCGCCATACTCCGGCAGCGTCTCGCGGAACTCGCGCCCCGCTCGCCGCAGCTTCAGCGCCAGCTCGCCGGGGTCGATCTCGCGAGCCTGCGCGGCGCGGACGATCTCGCCGGCGTCCCGCTGCTGCGCAAATCCGACCTGTCGCAGCTGCAGCGCGGCGACCCGCCCTTTGCGGGAATCGCGCCTTCGGCCGGCGCCTTCCGGCGGCTATTCATGTCGCCCGGCCCGATCTTCGAGGCCGAGGACCACGGGGACGATCCCTTCGGCGCCAAGGCGGCCTTCGTCGCGGCCGGCTTCGTCAGCGGCGACATTGTGCTGAACTGCTTTTCCTATCATCTGACTCCCGGCGCCTTCATCGTGGAGAGCGGCGCGCGGGCGCTCGGCTGCCCCGTCATCGCGGCCGGTCCCGGCAACAGCGAGCAGACGCTCGCCGCCGTGGCCCAACTGAAGCCGACCGCCTACGCCGGTCCGCCCGATTACCTCAAGATCCTGCTCGACAAGGCGGGAAGCCAGACCACGATCAGGAAGGCTTTCGTCTCGGGCGGCGCCTTGCCGGCGAGCCTCCGGGCGGAGATGGAGGGGCGCGGGGTCAGGACGCGGCAGGCCTTCGCCACCGCCGAACTCGGCGTCATCGCCTACGAGACCGAGGGGCGGGACGGCGCGCTTGAGCCGGGTCTCAAGGTCGCCGGCGACGTACACTTGGAGATCGTGCGCCCGGGCTCCGGCGACCCCCTGCCGCTCGGCCACGTGGGCGAGATCGTCGTCACCGTGCTCAGGGGCGCCTTCCCGCTGCTGCGCTTCGCCACCGGCGATCTCTCGGCCTTCCTCGACGCCGATCGCATCCGCGGTTGGATGGGTCGCGCCGATCAGACGACCAAGGTCAAGGGCATGTTCGTGCATCCCTCCGCCGTGGTCGAGACCGCCAAGCGCCATCCCGAGCTGAAGGCGGTGCGGCTTGTGGTCCGCCGTGAGGGCGAGCAGGACGATATGACCCTGATGGCTGAGACGGCCGAGCCGTCGGAGCCCTTGCCGCCGCGGTCGCGGCGACCTTGCAGGCCACGACGAAACTGCGCGGCCGCGTCGAGTTCGTCGCGCCGGGATCGCTGCCAAACGACGGCAAGACGATCGCCGACGAGCGGCCGCTCGGCTGATCGCCGTGTTCAGCGCAGCGTCGCGATTGTCGCGGCGGGCGTGTAGTCCTCACGCGCGAACAGGGTCTTGAGCCCTTCCGGGTCGACTGCCTCGCCGGTCAGCGTCTCGTCGCGATGGATGCCGCCGGCGACGAACAGCACGTCGAGGCCCTGGGCCTTGGCGCCGAAAACGTCGGTGCGGAAGCCGTCGCCGATGGCGAGCGCGCGCTCCGGTCTGCGGCCCAGCGCCTCGGCGCAGGCGCGAGCGCCACCTCGTATATCGGCCCATAGGGTTTGCCTGCGTAAGTCACCTCGCCGCCGAGCGCTTCATACGCCTGGCCCAGCGCGCCGGCGCAATAGATGAGATCGGCGCCGCGATGGATGACGAGATCGGGGTTGGCGCAGACGAACGGCAGCTTGCGCGCCGCCAGGGCGGCGAGCCTTTCGGCATAATCGGCGGGGGTCTCGATGTGGTCGTTCTCGAGCCCGGTGCAGATCACATATTCCGCCTCGTCCGGCCCGACGCGCGGCGGTCGCCGCCGGTTCTCGCCTCCACCGCGTCGAACAGGCTCAAGTCGCGCTCCGGGCCGATATGATGCACCGGCGCGCCGCCGCGCGCCTCCACCAGCGCCAGCGTCACGTCGCCGGAAGTGACGACCACGTCGAAGGCGTCTGCGGACACGCCGAGCTTGAGCATTTGCGCGCGCACCGGGGGTTCGGCCGCGGCGCGTTGGTGATGAGCGCGACCGCGCCGCCGCGCCGGCGATAGGCGACAAGCGCGTCGGAGGCGGGCGGATAGGCGCGCTTGCCGTCGTGCAGGACGCCCCAGACGTCGCAGAGGATCGCGTCATAGGCGTCGGAGATGTCGGCGAGCGAGGAGACGATGCGGGGCATGGCGCGGTGCTTGCGGGCGCGGGCGGGCCCAAGTCAAGGCGGGCCCAGGTCAAGGCGTTGACGCCGCGCGCCGTCGCCGCCATGAAGCCGGCGCCAAACGGAGTCCGCCTTGCCCATCGCCGCCCGAATCGCCTTCGACGATTTCCTCAAAGTCGACGTCCGCGTCGGCACCATCCTGACGGCGGAAGCGTTCCCGCAGGCGCGCAAACCCGCCTCAAGCTGACCATCGATTTCGGGCCGGAGATCGGCGTCAAGAAGTCCTCCGCGCAGATCACCAGGCATTATACGCCCGAAACCCTTGTCGGGCGCCAAGTGGCGGCGGTGCTCAATTTCGCGCCGCGTCAGATCGGCCCGTTCATGTCGGAGGTGCTGACGCTCGGCTTCCCCGACGCGGACGGCGAAGTCGTCCTTATCGGCCCCTCGCAGCCGACGCCGAACGGCGGGCGGCTGTTCTGACCCCGCCTTGACCGCGGGAGGGCGGCTTCTTAACTAATGCGTTCGATCGTTCAGCGATCGGAAGAGTAACCTCGAGGACAATATGGCCGCAGCCGATTCCACCACCGCCAAGGTCACCGACGCCACTTGGGCGCAGGATGTGATCGCCTCCTCCGAGCCCGTCGTCGTCGATTTCTGGGCGGAGTGGTGCGGACCTTGCCGGATGATCGCCCCCGCGCTCGAAGAGATCGCCGCGGAAATGAAGGGCAAGGTCAAGGTCGCCAAGCTCAATGTCGACGAGAACCCCAGGGTCTCGGCCGAGTTCGGCATCCGCTCGATCCCGACGCTGATGGTGTTCAAGGGCGGCAAGCAGGTCGCCATGCAGATGGGCGCGCGGCCGAAGAGCGAATTGCAGCGCTGGATCAACGCCTCCGTCGCCTAAAGGCCGATCTCGCGGAGCGCGGCCAGCAGGCGCGCGCTCTGCGGCGGCGTTCCCACCGTAATGCGCAGGTAATCGGCGGTTCGGGGCTTGGCGAAATGCCTGACCAGAACCGCGCGCTTGCGCAATTCCCCCGCCAGCTCCGCGCCCGCAAAACCCGACTTGCGCGCGAATACGAAATTGGCCGATGAGGGCAAGACTTCGAAGCCGAGCGCCTGAAGCCCCTCCGTCATCGCCTCCCGTTCGCAGACCACATCCTTCAGCCGCGCCTGGAAATAATCCTCGTCTTCGACGGAGGCGATGGCGCCGGCTTGCGCGCAGGCGCCCAGCGGATAGGAATTGAAGCTGTCCTTGACCCTGACGAGCGACTCGATCAGGCCAGCCTCGCCGATCGCGTAGCCGACCCTGAGCCCGGCGAGCGCGCGCGATTTCGACATCGTCCTGACGACGAGAAGGTTCGGATGGCGCGCGACGAGGGCGAGCGCGCTCTGCGCGCCGAAATCGACATAGGCCTCGTCGATGACGACGGGAATGTCGGCGTGCGCCTCGACGAGCGCGGCGATCGCGGCGAGCGGCAGCGCCACTCCCGTCGGCGCGTTGGGATTGGCGAGAATGATCGCCCCGCACGGGCGGCGGTAGTCCTCGATCCGCACCCGCATTTCGGCGTCGAGCGGAACGGTCTCGCAGGCGACCCCCGTCAGTTGCGCATAGACGGGATAGAAGCTGTAGGTCACGTCCGGGAACAGAAGCGGCCGCTCGTGCTTCAATAGCGCGGCGAAAGCGTGCGCGAGCACCTCGTCCGAGCCGTTGCCGACGAACACGTTCTCCGATCCGACGCCGTGATAGGCCGCCAGCGTCTCGCGCAAGCGCCGCGCCTCCGGGATCGGGATAGAGCCGCAGGTCGTCGCTCGCGGCGGCGCGGATGGCGGCGAGCGCCTTGGACGAGGGCGGGTAAGGGCTCTCGTTGGTGTTGAGCTTGACGAGATCGGCGATGCGCGGCTGTTCGCCGGGCACATAGGGCTTGAGCTCCCGCGCCAGCGCGCTCCAATAGGGGTTCATGGCGGCCTTCCTGAGACGACGAGGCGCATAGCCGCCTCCGCGCGGCCCGGCAAGCGGTCGGATCGAAGCCGCTCGACGCGCTTCAGCGTTATGCTAAGCTCAACGTTACAAACGGGAGGGGGAAAGCATGCGTTGGGTATTTGCGTCGGTGGCTGCATTGATGGCGGGCCTTGCGCCGGCCAAGGCGCTCGATCACGTGACTTTCGGCACCAACTGGCTCGCCGACCCGGAGGCCGGCGGCTATTATCAGGCGCTGGTCGACGGAACTTATGAGAAATATGGCCTGGACGTGAAGATCCTGCCGGGCGGGCCGATGTCGAACGGCGGCCTGTTGCTTATCTCCGGCAAGATCGAATTCTACATGGGCGGCGACAATCTCGGCGACTTCTATGACGTCGAGCACGACTTGCCGGTCATCACGGTGGCCGCGGACTTCCAGAAGAACCCGCTCATCATGATGTCGCATCCTGGCGTCGGTTTCGACAAATGGACCGATCTGCCGAAGGCGACCGCCATCGTCAGCAAGGGCGCGGTCGCCACCTTCTACAGCTGGATGCGGTCGGCCTGGGGCTTCAAGGACGAGAACGTGAAGCCCTACAACTACAATTCCGCCACCTTCATCGCCGATCCGCATTCGATCCAGCAGGGCTATGTCACGTCCGAGCCCTATTCGATCGAGAAGCAGGGCCACTTCAAGCCCAACGTGTTCCTGCTGTCGGACTACGGATATTCCAGCTACGCCACGACGATCATCGCCCGCAAGGATCTGGTCGACAACAAGCCTGATCTCGTGCAGCGTTTCGTCGACGCCTCCGCCATCGGCTGGTATAATTATCTCTACGGCGACAACAAAAAGGCCAACGAGGCGATCAAGCACGACAATCCCGAGATGACCGACGATCAGATCGAATATTCCATCGCCAAATTGAAGGAGTACGGCATCGTCGATTCCGGCGACACGCAGACCCTCGGCATCGGGGCGATGACCGACGCGCGCATGAAGGATTTCTTTGACAAGATGGTGAAGGCCGGGTTGGTCAAGCCCGATCTCGACTACAAGAAGGGCTACACGCTGAAATTCGTCAACCACGGCGTCGGGCTCGACCTCCGCCCCAAATGAGGCTTTGGGTCAAAGACCCCCTCGCCGTCCTCGGCGAGGGCGGCGAAGGCGGAGTTGTCGTCGAGGGGACAAGGATCGTCGAACTGGTCGGGCGCGGCGCGGCGCCCAAGGCGCCGCCGGACGAGGTTTTCGACGCCGGCGCGTCATGTGCTGCTGCCCGGCCTCGTCAACGCGCACCATCATTTCTATCAGACGCTGGCGCGGGCGCATCCGGCCGGGCTTCAGCTCGATCTCGTGCCGTGGCTCGTCGCGCTTTATCCGATCTGGTCGCGCATGGACGCGCGCGACCTGCGGCTCGCCGCGCGGGTGGCGCTGGTCGAATTGCTGCTGTCCGGCTGCACGACGGCGGCCGATCATCACAATCTGTTCCCGCCGGGCCTCGATCACGCCATCGACATCGAGGTCGAAGAGGCCCGCGCGCTCGGCGTGCGCATGACGGTCACGCGCGGCGCCATGAGCTTTTCGACGAAGGACGGCGGACTGCCGCCGGAAAACGTCGTCCAAGCGGACGACGTCGTGCTCGCGGATTGCGAGCGCGTGGCCAGGGCCTATCATGATCCCGTCGCCGGGCTCGATGCTGCGCGTCGCCTTCGCGCCCTGCTCGCCTTACGCCGTGAACAGGCCGCTTATGCCCGATCTGGCGGCGCTCGCGGCGCGGCTCGACGTGCGGCTGCACACCCATCTCTGCCAGGTCGAGGACGAGGAGCGGTTCTCCATCGAAAGGCACGGGCTCAGGCCAGTCGATTTCCTGGAAAGCGTGGGATGGCTGAGCGAGCGGGTCTGGCTCGCCCACGCCGTGCACTTCACGCATGAGGACATCGCAAGGCTCGGCGCAGCGGGGGTCGGCGTCTGCCATCTGGCGGCGGCCGACATGTGGCTTGCGGCGGGAATCTGCCCGGTCAAGGATTTCGAGGCGGCGGGCTCGCCTGTCGGGCTCGGCGTCGACGGCTCGTCCTCGAACGATTCCTCCAACATGATGGAGGCCGTGCGCCATTCGATGATGCTTCAGCGCCTGCGCTACGGCGCCCAGCGCGTCACCCATCTCGACGCCCTGCGCTGGGCGACGGAGGGCGGCGCGAACTGCCTTGGGCGCGACGACATCGGCCGCATCGCCGTGGGCAAGCAGGCGGATCTTGCGCTGTTCCGGCTCGACGCGCCGCGCTTCTCCGGCGCGCATGATCCCCTCGCCGCGCTCGTGCTTTGCGGCGCGCATCGCGCCGACCGGGTGATGGTCAACGGCGAATGGAGGGTGATCGACGGCGCCGTCGTCGGGCTCGACCTGGCGGGGCTGCTCGCCGAACACAGAGAGGCCGCGCGCAGGTTCGCCTGAGGGGAGCTCGGACCGCGGCGTCCCGCCCGCAAGGCGCGGCTGCCGCCGTCGCGGGCGAAGCAGAATGCGATTGAACGCGCGCGCCGCAATTGCGTCGCGCGCCACTGTCGCTATACTAGAGCCATTCAGTCAGAGCGGGATACATGGGCGCGGACTTAATCCGGTACGACCTGTTGGTTCAGGACGCGCTACGCTCTGTCGTGAGAAAGGTTCTCAGCGACGCGGCGCGCGAGGGCCTGCGCGGCGACCACCATTTCAACATCTCCTTCAAGACCCACGCGCCCGGCGTGGTGCTGCCTGCATCGATCAAGCAGCGCTATCCCGACGAAATGGCGATCATTCTCCAGCACGAGTTCTGGGACCTGAGCGTCGGGGCCGAACATTTCGAGGTGAGCCTCAATTTCTCCCGCAAGCCCGAGCGCGTAGTCGTGCCCTTCGACGCCATCACCGGCTTCAGCGATCCGTCCGTGCCGTTCGGGTTCAAGCTGGAGCCTCGCGTCGCCGAGCCTGCGCGGCCGCCCGCGCCCGTCACGGCGCCTGCGCGCGAGAACGCCGGGAAGCGCGCCAAGGCGGCGCCCTCGAAAGCGGAGGAGGCGGGGCCGAAGCTCGTCGAACCCTCCAAGTCCGCCGAGAAGCCGGCCGAGGGCGAGACGCCCAAAGTCGTCTCGATCGACGCGTTCCGCAAGAAGTGAGCGCGCGGTGAGCGAGATCGTCAATCTGCGTCTCGCCCGCAAACGAAAGGCGCGCGAGGAGGCCGAGCGCGAGGCCGCCGAGCGGCGCGCCCGCTTCGGCCGGCCGAAGGCGGAGATCCGCGCGGAGGCCGAGCGTCGCACGCGCGAAGCGCGCGCGCTCGACGGCCACCGGCCGCCGATGAGCCCTGACCGCCAGCCTTCGTCAAACGCTCGCTGACCATCGCCGGCCATCGCACCAGCCTGTCGCTGGAGACGGCGTTCTGGCGCCGGCTGGAGGCGCTGGCCGCGCACGCGGCGTCTCGCTCAGCGCGCTGGTCGCGCAGGTGGACGCCGAGCGCGGCGAGGCGAACCTTTCCTCGGCGTTGCGCGTCTTCGCGCTGGAGGCCAACTCGCGTCGCGACCTGATATCAATCCGTGAGCGACTCATCGCGCTCATTCCGCGCAAGCGGCGCGCTTCGCGTTCGGCAAAAGGCGATGATCGGTTCCGATCATCGGACCTGACCCCTCTGCGATGCGAGTCGGCGCTGTCTCAGAGCCGGCCGCGTTCTTGCCCGGCGGGCGCTCGTCGCGTCGGAGGGATCGGCGGCGTCGGAGGCGGGGGCGCGCGAGGCGGCCCACTGGAATAGGGGCCGAGATAAGGGCCATCAGCCGCCGGCGCGCCTTGGCCTGCGAGATAGGCGGCGATCTCCGCCTCGCGCCGCGCCATGAACTCCTCGGCCTTGCGCTTGCGGTTGAACATCGCGCGCTCGCGAACGTCGGCTTCGAAATTCTCGATGCGGTCGCTCTCGCGCGCGATCGCCTCGGCCGCGAGCCCCGCCGCCAGCATCGCCACGTCGATTTTGCGGTCGAAGGCGTCGGCGCCCTTCTGCGCGATCTCCGACCGTCGGCGGCGGCCCGCTCCAGAACCGCCCGACCTTGGCGTGAGCTCTCGGTCGCATCGAGGCTCAGCGAGAAATCGCGCGAGATTGAAGGCGCCGGAGAGCGCGAAGAGCCGTCGGGCTCGGGCGCGTCGAGCGGACCGAAGCGCAGCGCCCCCGAGGACAGGCCGAGCCCGCCCTCGGCGCCGGAGAGCGACAGCGGCCCCTTGTCGAGTTCGGCTGCCGATCAGGCCCTCGAGCTTCTTCTGCTCCGGCGGCGGCCCGGGGGCCTGCTCGATCTTCGGCAGGCGCGCGCCAAGCCAGCGGGTCGAGGCGAGGAATCTTCGCCTCGCCGACCTTCAGCTTGCCGGCGCCCGCGAGCCCCCCGACCAGCGCGGCGGCGGATATCGCCGGCGCCGACGAAGTCCAGCTCGCGTCGAGCCGGCCAGAAAGGCCCGCGCGCTCGACGCGACGCCCTGAAGGTCAGCGCCCCGGTCGCCGTCGCCTGGCCTTTGTCGCGGCGCAGGTCGAGCCGGCCGCTTGCCCTCGCCGCCGTTCAGCAGCAGCGTGGCGTCGTCGAGCGCCAGCCGCTCGCGATCGAGCCGCAGCCGCCCCGCCATGGCGCGGCCGACGCCGACGCCGAGGTCGAGCGCGCCGATCTTCAGCCCGATGTCGACGCTCGGCGGCGTCAGCAGCGCCGGGCCGAATTTCGCCTCCGACCACATCGCGCCGGGCCGCGTCGGCCCCGTTCGACCGAGGACGAGCGACAGCAGCGCGCCGAGCGAGGCGCGGTCGAGCTCCAGCGCGCCGGCGATCGCGGCCGGCGTCGTTCGGGGCGGCCGGCGCGGCGAGCTGCTCGCCGAAGCCGGGTTCCGCTTCCAGGCGAGCTCGCCCGCGACATGGGAGCCGGCGAGCAATCCCGTGAGCGCCGGTCAGGCGCGCGCCATTCGGGCCCGGCCTCGAGGTCGGCGGAAAATCGGCGGGCGCGATCGCGCCCGAGCCCCGACCGCGCGAGGCCGAGCGCGGCCAGCGCCGGGAACACGTCGGCGCTCTTCAGCGTCAGCGGCCCGGAAATCCACGCGTCGGCCCCGCGGGCGGAAGGCCCCGCTCCAGGCGAGGTCGCGACCGGCGAAGGCGAGCCGCGCCTTGCCGCTCGAAGCCGCGGTCCCATCGCCCGATCCCGCTCGACGGAAAGCTCGGCGCGTCCGGCGGGGCCGGGCGCCAGTCTGGCTCCGAGCTTGCGCATGCAGCGCGCCCGCGTCCGGCGCGTCCAGCGTCGCCTGCGCCGAGATGGCGTCGACCGGCGCCGGCGCCCGGTTCAGCGTCAGCGCGAAGCGCGCGCCGGCGAGCGTCCCGTCCGCCTTGAGGAAATCGAGCGGGAACGGCCCTTCGAGCGGCGGCCCGTCGCGCCGCGCCTCGAAATTCGCCTTGGCGGCGCCGAGATCGTCGGCGCGCTGCAAGCAGCCACGCGGTCAGCGGCGCCCGGCGCGGCGCGGGCGAGAAGGGCCGCGAAATCGCCGAGCCGCCCGGCGTCGAGCTGAACCCGCGTCCAGCGTCCCGAGGGCGAGCTCTCGCCCTCGGCCTCGATCGAGGCGCCGCCGAGATCGGCGAGCGACAGTTTCTCCAGCGTGAACTTGCGGCCCTCCTTGGTCGCGCGCACTTCGAGCGAGCCGCCGCTGACCGAGGCGAGGCCGATGCGCGCGACGCGCAGCGTATCGGCCTTCAGGCGGAAATCGAGGTCGGCGTCGCCGAGCCAGTCGAGCCCTGCCTCGACATTGGGCGCGGCCTCGATGTCCAGCGCGTCGCTGGCAAGGTCGAGATAACAGCCGCCCGCTGTCCGTTCGGCCGACGGCAGCCGGTAGACGATGCTGCCGTCGAAGCGCGAAGCCGCGACGCCGAGCGTCAGCCCGCGCACGGAATAGCCTTCCGGCGACAGCTCGACATCGCCGGACGCGGAAATGTCGCCCTGCGGCAGCGCCGCCGCCAGCCCCGCCAGCCGTCTGGCGAGCGCCGGCTCGCCTTCGGCGATCCAGGCCGCGAGCGAGGCGAAATCGCCGACCGCGCCCTGCCCGCGCCCGCGAAAGATCGGCGCCGGCCTCGAGCTCCAGCGACGCCGTCGAGCGCCACGCGCCCGCGTCCCGGCAGGCCGCTCGCGAACTTGAGCCGCACGGGGCTGCCGGCCGCGCCGGCGAGCGTAAGCTTCGGCGTCGCCGAGCGTTCGGGCGCCGAGATAGGCGGCCTCGGCTCTTGCAGCTTCAACGAGAATTTCGACAGCGGCGCATCGCGGCCGAGCGCCTGCGCCGAGCAGCGCCGCGAAAGCTTGCGCCGCGCGGGCGGGCGGGACGAAGGTCTCCTTGTCCTTGCGCAGCAGCGCGTCGATGTTGAGCGTCTTGGCCTTCAGATCGGCGGTCGATCTCGGGCGCCCGCCGAAGGCGAGCGACAGCCGCCCCTGCGGCCTCGAGCGCGCGCGCCTCGTCGCCGAGCCGCACGTCGGCGTCGGCGAGCGTCGCCTCGTCGCCGCTGCAGCGATCTGGCCCGAGACGCGCCAGGGCCACATGCCGCCGCCGGGCGCCGGCCGTCTGGCCAGAGAGCGTCGCCGTCCCTTCGAAGCGTCGGCGCGTCGGCGAGGATCGAGCCGGCCGTCGAATTCGGCGCGCGATCGCGCCGGCGTCGACCTCGGCTTTCAGCGGCAGCGCGTCGTCCGGCGACATCTTCGGAAGCGAACTGGTAATTGGCGCGGGCCGCGCCGAACACGAAATCGCCGCTCGCCGCGCCAGGGCCCGCGGGCCGGAACGCGCCGAGCCGTCGAAGCTCAGGTCGTGCAGCAGGATCGGCGAGGCGCCGCGCCCGTTCGATGCGGATTTCCGCGTGTGACGGCGCGGATATGGTCGAACTCCAGCCGCCCCTCGGCCGGCGGCGCGAAATGCGGGCCGATGCGGATTCGCGGATGGTCGAAGCCGACGTCGTCGAGCTGGATCCTGCCGCCGAACAGGCTCGCGAAGCTGAATTCGAAGCGCATCGCCGCGCCCCGTCAGCCAGGGCGACGCCGCGCGGGCCGATCGCGACGTCGGCGATCTTGCAGATAGGGCGTCGGCAGCACCCGCAGCGTGATCGGGCCGGAGATCCTCGACCGGGGTTCCGATGCGCTCGGCGATGGCGCGCGCCACCATTTCGCGCCGCGCCGACCAGTCGATGAAGGGCGGCGCGATCAGCGCCACCGTGAGCGCGGTCACCAGCGCGACGGCGACAAAGGTGAGAAAATTACGCAAAGGCTTCGAGAAGACCCGCTCGTCGCTTCGCGCCCTAGTCCGTAGAGTTTGGCGGATGCGTGACGCGGACGCCGCCGTCAATGCCCGCCGGCGAACATCGGCGGCGCCGCCGCGCAATGGAGGCCGCCGTCGAGCGGCAACGACCGCGCCTGTCGTATAGGCCCCGGCGCGGCCGGTCAGATAAAGCAGCGTCCCGGCGAGGTCTTCGGGACTGGCCGACGCGACCCATCGGCACCGTGCCCGCCGCATGAGCCCGGCCCTCTTCGGAGCCGATGGCGAATTTCGTCATGTTGCTGGGGAAGGGGCCGGGCGCGATGGCGTTGACGGTGACTTGCGAGGCCGCGAGTTCGGCGGCGAGGATGCGGGTGAGATGATGCACCGCCGCCTTGGAGGCGGAATAGGCGTAGGCGTTCTCGGCCTGCGTGACCGTCCCCATCACCGAGCCGAGATTGACGACGGTCGCCGGCCGCTCCGCCGTCGCCGCCTTCTTCAGCATCGGCGTCAGCTCGCGGGTGAGCTGGAACAGGCCGGTCACGTTGACCGCGAGCACGCGGTCGAACGCCTTCCAGGGATAGGTCTCATAGGGCTCGCCCCAGGTCGCCCCCGCGTTGTTGACGAGAATGTGCAGTTCGCCGGTGCGCCGGCGCACCTCCTCGGCCAGCGCCGCCACGCCGGCCTCGCTCTGCACCGCGCCGCCGAAGCCCTCGCAGGGGCCGATGGCGGAAAGCTCCTTGGCCGCCGCCTCGCAGACCTCGGCCTTGCGCGAGGCGATCAGCACCCGCGCGCCGGCCGACAGCAACGCCTCGGCGGCGACCCGTCCGAGCCCCGTGCCGCCGCCGGTGACCAGCGCGACGCGGCCCTTGACGGAGAAGAGGTCGGGCAAGGAGAACATGACGGACGATCCTTCGCGAGGCGGATCGTTCAGCTATAGCAGGCCGGGGTGGCGGGGGAAGGCGCTGAGGCCGGCGGCGCGGGGAGAAATCTGGAATTGGGCTTAAGGACGCGCCCGGCTCTCGGCTTTTCAGGCGCTTGGGCGCCGATTCCTGTCACGCGGTAACTGCCAAGCTCAAGGCCGGAAACAGTGGCTTGCGTCGTGGCCGGGCTTGTCCCGGCCATCTACGCGGTTCGGTTCAACGCATAGCGTCTTGAGCTTGTACAAGCGGCAATCCCCTTTGTCGCGGGTCGGCGTGGATGGCCGGGACAAGCCCGGCCATGACCGCTTGGGTACGTGTCGCGCCGTTCTCAGGCTCCATGCTTGGCGGTTGCGTCATGCCGTCGCGTCGCGGTCACGCCGAGAACACCTCGCGAATGTCCAGCGGCCTTTCGGCCGCCTCGCGGATGTCGAGGCCCTCTTCTATGCGCCGCAGATGCCGCTCCATCAGTTCGCCGGCGCGCGCGACTTCGCGGGCGGCGAGCGCCTCGATCAGATCTTCATGATCGGAGTCCGAGCAGGTATGAGTCCGCGCGCCGTAGAAGGCGATGATCAACGAAGTGCGCGCGACCAGATCCTCGAGAAAGCGGGTCAGCACCGCATTGCCGGCGATTTCGGCGATCTGAATATGAAACTCGCCCGAAAGCCGGATGGCGTCGCGCGCATCGTCGCGCTCTGCGGCGGCCTCTCCCGCCGCGACGATCTCGCGCAGCCGCTTCAGCCCCCTTGCGTCGATGGTCGCGGCGGCGCTCTCGACGCCCGCCCTTTCAACCACGCGCCGCGCCGCGAACACTTCCCGCGCCTCCTCCGCGCTCGGACTCCAGACAAAGGCGCCGCGATTGGGATGAAGCGTCACCACGCCGCGCTCGCCCAGAACGACAAGAATTCGCCGGATCTGCGTCCGGTTGACGTTGAAGGCCTCGCATAGCGCGTTCTCCGCGAGCTTGGCGCCGGGCGGAAGCTTGTGCTCCATCACCGCCCCCACGATGCGCTCGACGATCGCATCGTCGCTCGCCGCCCGCCGGACGTCGCTCTCCGAAAGCGTCATTTCATCCCCTTGCCAGACGACGGACGACGGCCCCGCAAAAGCCGCGCCAGACAGGTCCGCCGTCTATCGCCTTCATTGCCGGGCCGGTCCGGATTCGCAACCTGCCGATCGCAGGAATGTCTACATCACGAGCCATTTTTTGTCGACAATCTATAAAACTGATGTTGACAATCCCGGCCGCCACTGTCAATCTCCGAGCCTAGCCGTGACGGACAATGGGCGCTGAAGGACATTCGGCGCCTCACGGCCCAAAGGGAGGAACTGATGAGACTTCGAGCGCTCGCGGCGCCCGTCGCGCTGTTCGCCGCCGCTTCCGTGATTTCCATCGCCGTCGCGACATCCGCGGCAGGGGCCGCCGAGAAGACGCTCAAGGTCGGTTTCGTCGGCGTGACCAGCGGCCCCGCCGCCGCCTGGGGCACCTCGAACGTGCGCTCCATGAAGACGCTTGCCGCCTGGTGGAACGAACAGGGCGGCGTGAAGATCGGCGACGACACCTACAAGATCGACGTCGTCACCTTCGACGACCAGAAGGACCCCAAGCGCGCCATCGCGGGCATGGAGAAGATGGCGCAGGAAGGCATCCGCTATGTCGTCGGCCCCAATGTCGACGACGGCGCCGCCGCGGTGCGGCCGGTGGCGGAGAAGTCGGGCATCATCTACTTCCCCTACGCCTTCCCCAAGGAGCTCTACACCAAGCCCGCCTCCAACGCGGTGCTCGGCATGGTCGCCAACTACCAGTCCGGTCCGGCGATTTACAAATATCTGAAAGAGAAGCGCGGCGTGAAGACGGTCGCCTTCGTCGCGGCGAACGAATCCGATCCCTTGAGCCAGCGCGACGGCGGCGTCGCCGCGGCGAAGGCGCTCGGCCTTAGCGTGCTCGCAGCCACGGACACTTATCAGAACGACACGCAGGACTTCACGCCGGTGCTCACGCCGGTCGTGAAGCTGAAGCCGGATCTGCTGGTGCTCTCGGGCGTCGCGCCGGCGAACGCGCCGCTGCTCATCCGCTCGGCGCGCGAGCTCGGCTTCAAGGGCCTCATCTCGACCGAGACCGCTCAGGACGCCAAGGTGCTGCAGGAAGGCGCGGGCGATCTCGCCAACGGCTTCATATCGGTCGGCGGCGCCTCGACGCCGGAGATCCGCTCCAAGGCCATGGATGATTTCATCGCCCGCTACACCAAGATGTTCGGCGAGTACAACGACGAGTCCAACACCAAGGTCTACGCTCTCCAATACATCGTCGACACGCTGAAGGCGGACCCGAAGGCGATCAACGACGTCGAGGAATTCAAGAAGCAGATGGACGCTTTCTCCGCGCCCAACCCCTACGTGAAGAGCGGCACGCTGCACTATGTCGGCACGACCTCGTTCGGCCAGAAGCGGCAGCTCGCCGTGCCGCTGGTCGTCCAGGAGTTCAAGGACGGCAAATTCCAGACGCTGTTCGTCGCCGACGTCGACTGAGCTGCGATCCGTCGCCTGGAGCCTGTCGTGAAACGACAGGCTCTCGATGCGAGAAGCTTAAGCGGGCGAAGCGATCCGCGTCCCGGCCGGCGCCTTTCCTGTAAGGCCCGGCCTGCGATCTCCCGCAGACGGATGGCTTCGCTTCGCTCGCATTGGCGGGTCCGCCTGAAATCCAATTGCTCTGAGTCCCGTCGCGCTCAAGCGGCGGGAGGGGCGCGTCCTCGCCCGCCAGGAGAGACTTGCGAGCCATGGAACAGGTCATCGTCAACGGCCTCTATCTCGGCGCGCAATATGCGCTGATCGCGCTGGGCCTCACGCTCATCTTCGCTCTGATGAACGTGCTCAATTTCGCGCACGGGCAGATGTACGTCATCGGCGGCTTCGTCGTCTATGAGCTCTATGGGCAGCTTCATCTGCCCTTCGTCGTCGCCCTCTGCGCCTCGGCGGTCACGCTCGCCATTCTCGGGGGATTGATCGAGCGGTTTCTCTTTCGCACGGTGATAAAGCGCAGCGTGCGCGAGGAAAGCACGATGCTGCTGGCCGCCGGCGTCGCCTATTTCCTCGACGCGGCGATTCTGCTGCTGTTCGGCGAGAAGCAGCGCGGCGTGCCGAAGATCGTGCGCGGCGTGTTTGTCTCCGACAATCTCATCATCCCCTACGATCGCGTGCTGGTCGCCGGTCTCGCCATCCTCTTCATCGTCGCCTTCGTGCTGATGATGCAATACACCAAGCCCGGCCGCGCGATGCGCGCGATGGCGCAGGACCGGGTCGCCGCGCAGCTCATGGGCGTTCCCGTCGAATTCTACTCGCTGCTGGGCTTTGCGCTCGGCGCGATGCTCGCAGGCCTCGTCGGCGGGCTTCTGGTGACGATCACCGGCGTCAATTCCGGCATCGGCGGCCCGATCTCGATCAAGGCCTTCATGATGGTGATGATCGGCGGGGCCGGCGTCGTCGGCGGCGCCATCCTCGGCGGCTTCATACTCGGCATGATGGAGTCCGTGGGCCTCTCCGTGCTGCACGCCTATGGCGACATCACCTATCTCGCGATCTTCGTCTCGCTTCTCATTTTCCTCAGCATCCGGCCCAATGGCCTGATGGGCAAGCCTTGGGGTTGACGCCATGAAGCCCATCGCGCAAGCGCTGCTCGTCGCCGGCTTCGCCTTCGCCCTCATCGTGCTCGTTCCCTGGGCGATCACGAAGACCCACCGCAACGATCTCTATTACACGCTGTCGTCGGTGGCGCTGCTGGCCATCGCCAGCGGCGGCGTCTGGCTCACCTTCTTCATCGGGCGCATCAACATCGGGCAGGGCGCCTACGCCCTCGTCGGCGGCTACGCCTCGGCGATCCTCGTGGTCAAGGCCGGCCTCTCGTTCTGGATCGCCATGCCTCTGGCGGGCCTCGTCTGCGCGCTCGTCAGCACCGTCATCGGACTGCCGATCCTCAGATTGCGCGGCGTGTATTTCGCGATGGTGACGCTCGTGCTGACGGAGATCGCGCGTCTGAGCGCGCTCGCCCTTCCCGTCACCAACGGCGCCAAGGGCATCACCAACATCCCGCCGCCCGGCCCGATCGGTCTCTTCGGCTTCAACCTGCTGCCCTCGTTCGCGACCTTCGCCAATCGCAACCAGGCGTTCTACTTCCTGTCCGTCATCATGATGATGCTGTGCTTCGCGGCGCTGTACCGGCTCGTCAATTCGCGCGTCGGCCGCCTTTTCGTGGCGTTGCGGCAGAATGAGGATCTCGCCTCTTCGATGGGGCTCAACGTTCCCGCGCTGAGAGTGCTCGCCTACGCGATTTCCTCGTTCCTTGGCGGCGTCGGCGGCGCCATCTTCGTGGCGATCGCGCAATCCATCTACCCTTCGAGCTTCACCGTCGCCGACAGCGTCAATTTCATGCTCAATTGTTTCCTCGGCGGCCTCGGCTATGTGTTCGGCCCGATGCTCGGCACGCTGGTGCTCTATTTCGGCTGGGACCTCCTGTTCCAGGCCGGCCAGTATCAGTTGCTGATCTATTCCGGCGTGATGATCATTCTGATGGTGGCGCTGCCCAACGGGTTGCTGAGCCTGCGGTTCGCCTCGAAGAAAGGCGGCTGACCCATGGCCCCCATTCTCCAAGTCAAGAACCTCTCCAAGCATTACGGCGGGCTCATCGCGGTCAACGACGTGAGCTTCGAGGTGGAGCCCGGCGAGATCCTGTCCGTGATCGGCCCCAACGGCGCCGGCAAGTCGACGATCTTCAAGCTCATGTCCTCCTTCGTCAAACCGACGCGCGGCGAGGTCCTGTTCAAGGGCGAGCGCATCTCGGGGCTCGCGCCGCACATCGTCGCCCGCAAGGGCGTCGTGCGGACCTTCCAGGAGACGACGATCTTCAAGGGGATGACGGCGCGCGACAGCGTCATCGTCGCCCATCATCTGCGCTCGCACGCCAACCTCATCGAATATTATCTCGGCGCGGCCGTGGCGCGACGGGACGAGGAGGAATTCGGCAGATCGAGCGACGAGATTCTCGAATTTCCTCGGCCTCGGCGAGGTGAAGAACGAGATCGCCGGCAATCTGCCGCAGGGCCATCTGCGCGCGCTCGGCATCGCGATCGGCCTGGCCGCAAATCCGACGATCCTGCTGCTCGACGAGCCCTTCGCGGGCATGAACCACGACGAGACGCGGCGCGCGGTCGAGATGACGCGGGCGGTGCGCGACCGCGGCGTGACGCTGCTGCTGGTCGAGCACGACATCGCGGCGGTGATGAAGATCTCCGACCGCATCGTCGTCATCAATTTCGGCTCGAAGATCGCCGAAGGCAGGCCGGCGGAGATTCAATCCAACGAAAAGGTCATCGAGGCCTATCTCGGCGTCGAAGACGAATCGATAGGAATCTAGCGATGACCGCGCTGCTCGCTCTCAGCGACGTCGAGCTCTACTACGATCACGTCTATGCGCTGAAAGGCGTCTCGGTCGAGCTGAGGGAGGGGGAGACGGTCGCGCTGATCGGCGCCAACGGCGCCGGCAAGTCCTCGATCCTGCGCGCGATCACCGGCCTCAGACGCATCAGGAAGGGCAGCATCACGTTCAACGGCCAGCGCATCGACGGCCTGGGACCCGAGGCGATCGTGCGCATGGGCATCGCCATGGTTCCCGAGGGGAGGCGCGTGTTTCCTTTCATGTCGGTGCGCGACAATCTGCTGATGGGCGCCTTCTCCCGCTCCGATTCGGCCGAGGTCCGCCGCACGCTCGACGACGTGCTCGCCCGTTTCCCCCGCCTGAAGGAGCGATTGCGCCAGGCCGCCGGCACGATGAGCGGCGGCGAACAGCAGATGCTGGTGATCGGCCGCGCGCTGATGGCGCGGCCGAAACTGCTGCTGCTCGACGAGCCCTCCCTCGGCGTCGCGCCGAAGATCGTGCAGGACATCGCCCGCTCGATCGTCGCCGTCAACCGCGACGAGAAGGTGAGCGTCCTTCTGGTCGAGCAGAATTCGCGCATGGCCTTGCGCATCTCCCATCGCGCCTATGCGCTTGCGACCGGAGCGGTCGCCCTTTCCGGCGTCTCCGCCGATCTCGTCAAGGACGAGCGCATTCAGCGCCTTTATCTCGGCGGCGACATCTGAGGGTTTGCAGACCATGCGCATTCACGTCGTGAACCCCAACACGACCGTCTCGATGACCCAGAAGATCGGCGCGGCGGCGCGGGCGGCGGCCTCGCCCGGCGTCGAGATCGTCGCGACCAATCCGGCCTATGGGCCGGAATCCATCGAAGGCTATTACGACGAGGTCTTCTCGATCCCGGGCCTGATCGAGGAAATACGCGCGGGCGCGGGCGCGGACGCCATCGTGATCGCCTGTTTCGACGACACCGGGCTCGAAGCGGCGCGCTGCGCGACCGACGTTCCCGTCATCGGCATCGGCGAGGCGGCGTTTCATGTCGCCAGCCTCATCGCCGAACGATTCAGCGTCGTCACAACGCTCGCCCGTTCGATTGCGCCGATCCAGCACAACCTCGCCCGTTATGGGCTCGCGAGCCGCTGCGCGCGCGTGCGCGCTTCCGAGGTTTCGGTGCTGGCGCTCGAAGATCCCGCCTCGAACGCGCGCGCGGCGATTTCGCCAGGAGATCGAAACGGCGCTGCGAGAAGATGGAGCGGAGGCGATCGTGCTGGGATGCGCGGGCATGACCGATCTGGCGCGCTCGCTCAGCGAGGCTGTCGGGCGCCGGTGCTGGACGGCGTCGCCTGCGCGGTCGGGCTGGCGGAATCGCTCGTCCGGCTGGGCCTGCGCACATCGAAGCGGAACACCTACGCCGCGCCGATCAAGAAGCGCTACGCCGGCGCCTTCGCGCGCTTCGCGCCGTGACCGGGCTCAACGCTCGATCCAGAAGCCGTCGACCTTGCGATATCGCCGCTTGACCGCCGCCCAGGCGACGCGATGCGCGATCTCCTCACGCGCAGGCCCACGGTCCGCATAAGTCTCCCAGGCATGGTTGAAGGCGCTGAGGTAGATCTCCGCGGCGTGCGGCGGAAGGTGGCCGCGCACGGAATCGGGGAGGTCGTCGACAGACAAATAAGGCATGGGTTCGGCTCTCGTTGGCCGCGCCGACGGCTTCAGCCGCCATGCTGCCGGCGGCTCGCTTATACGCCCCAGCGCAGCGCCGCGGTGTGGACGGGCGCATCCCACAGGGTCTTGGCTTCCTCGTCCAGCAGCGACACGGTGATCGAGGCGCCGGCCATGTCGATCGACGTGACATAGGAGCCGACGAGGCTGCGCGCCACCGTGACGCCGGCGTCGGCGAGCCGCCTCGCCGCTTCCCCGAACAACAGATAAAGCTCCATCGAGGGCGTCGCGCCGAAGCCGTTGACGAACAGCAGCGCCTCGGCGCCGCGCTTGGGGCCGAGATCCGTGAGAATGGCGCCGCAAAGCTCCGCGACGATGTCCTTCGCCGGCGCCAGCGCCACGCGGCGGCGGCCGGGCTCGCCGTGAATGCCGACGCCCATCTCCATCTCGCTGTCGGAGATGTCGAAATTGGGCTTGCCCGCCGCCGGCACGGTGCAGGAGGTCAGCGCCACGCCCATGGAGCGCGTGCGGCGGTTGACCGCCTCGCCGAGGGCCTTCAGATCGTCGAGAGCGCGGCCCTGCTCGGCCGCCGCGCCGACGAGCTTCTCCACGACAAGCGTGCCCGCGACGCCGCGCCGTCCCGTCGAATAGGTCGAGGTCTCCACCGCGACGTCGTCGTCAACCAGCACGGTCGCGTTGGGACGGTCGAGCATCTCGGCCGCCATTTCGAAGTTCATCACGTCGCCTTCGTAGTTCTTGACGATGAACAGCACGCCCGCGCCCTGCTCCACCGCCTCGGCCGCCGCCAGCATCTGATCGGGCACGGGCGCGGTGAAGATCTGGCCGGGACAGGCGGCGTCGAGCATGCCCTGCCCCACAAGTCCCGCGTGCAGCGGCTCGTGTCCCGCCCCGCCGCCGGAGATCAGCGCGACCTTGCCCGGCTTCAGCGTCTTGCGGCGCACGAAATATTGCCGGTCGCCGAGCGCGATCAGATCCGCATGGGCGGCGGCGAAACCTTGCAGGCTCTCCTGCAGCACGGTTTGCGGCGAGTTGAGAAACTTCTTCATCGCTGTCCTCCCTTGGGCCTTGCCGGCGCCGCCGCGCCTAGTTGTCCTGGGCGCGCAACAGCCGCGACAGCCGCCGCGCCGTCTCGCGCACGAGCTCGTCGAACTCCCGATTGGTCGTGGCGTCGCCGAAATCGGCGACCTCCAGCTTCAGCGTCCGCACGCCATGCGAGCCGCGCCGGGCTTTCAGGCGGTTGGGATGGGCGCGGTTGAAGGCGTCGAGAAATTCGCGCCGCTCGGCGGGCGAGAAATGGCAGATCTCGAAGATGATTTCGATATGCGGCGCCGGAATCGGCACGGGATAGGCGGGATTGGAGATCTGCGAAACGAAGCTGCGGTTCTTGCCGAGGGCATTGGCGAGGCGCTGGCGCGTGCCCGAGGGCCGGCGGTCGAGCACGTTGCGCAGCAGCGCCTTGTAGGCCTCGACCTGCGTCGAACGCTCGTCGCGCAGCGGCGCCTCGTCGGTCATCGGCGCTCATCCGAGAGGTCGACGGCGGCGATCGCCTGTTTGACGGCGGCGACGGCGGAAGGCGCGACCGACAAAGCGCGCAGGCCCGCGCGCAGCAGGCTCTCGACGCGGCGCGGATCGCCGCCCGCGTCGCCGCACAGGCTCACCTTGCGCGCGCGCGCCGCGCCATGCGCGGCCACGCCCGCGATGAGCCGCAGCACGGCCGGATGCGAGGGATCGTAGAGCGCAGCGACCGCCTCGCTGTCGCGCGCGGCGGCGAGCACATATTGGGTGAGATCGTTGGAGCCGATGGAGTAGAAGTCGGCGTCGATGAGGTCGGGCGCGATCGCCGCCGCCGGCGTCTCCACCATGATTCCCAGCGCCGGCCTTCGCGCCGCGACGCCGCAGGCGCGCAGCGCCGTGTATTCCTCGTCGAGCCATGCGGCGGCTTGCGCCAGCTCCTCGGCGAGCGCCACCATCGGCAGCATCACCTCCACCGGCCCGAGCGCGGCGGCGCGGCAGAGCGCGCGCAACTGCGGGCGGAACACGTCGGGCCGAGCGAGCGACAGGCGAACGCCGCGCAGGCCGAGGAACGGGTTGGCCTCGCCTTCGAGCGTCAGCCCGGGGATCGGCTTGTCGCCGCCGGCGTCGAGCGTGCGGATCGTCACCGGGCGGCCCGCGGCCCAAGTGGCGATGCGCGCGTAAACCTCGAACTGCGCGTCTTCGTCCGGCGGCTCGCGCCGTCCCTCGAACAGGAATTCCGTGCGCACGAGGCCGACGCCGTCGCAGACGGCGGGATCGAGCCCGTCGAGATCGGAGGGCGAGGCGACGTTGATGAGCACGGCGACGGAGACGCCGTCCCGCGTGCGCGCGGGCTTTGTGAGGTAATTCGCCGCCGCGGCGGAGGCGGCGGCGGCGGCCGACGCGCGCGCCTCGAAGGCGGCGCGCGTCGCCGGCGCCGGATCGAGCCAGAGCGTCGCCTGCGCGCCGTCGATGAGCGCGAGGGCTCCGGCTTCGGCCGTCTCGGGCTCGACGCCGAGGCCGACGATCATCGGCACGCCGCGCGCGCGGGCGAGCGTGGCGACATGACCATGCGCGCTGCCGGCGGCGAGCGCGATGGCGCCGCCGCGGCTCCAGTCGGTCGCCAGAAAGCGCGAGGGCGAGAGGTCGCGCGCCAGCACGATCGAGCCGGGGGCGACGGCCGCATCCGGCGCCGCGCCGGCAAGCGTGGCGAGCACGCGGTCGCGGATGTCGGCGATGTCGCTCGCGCGGGCGCGAAAATGCGGATTGTCGGAGGCTTCGTAATCCGCGAGCTGGCGGCCGAGCGCAGCGTCCCAGACGGCTTCGGCCGCGCCGCCGCGGTCGAGCGCGGCGAAGGCGGGATCGGCGAGCTCGGGGTCTTCGAGCATGGCGACCTGAAAGGCGAGAATGTCGGCGCCGTCGCCCTCCGCTTCGCCGAGCAGCGCCTCCAATTGGCCGAGCGCGGCGACGATGGCGGCCGAAAGGCGGGCGCGCTCCTCATCGGGAGTCCCGGCGACGCGCACGGCGGCGGCCACGCGGCGCCCTAGCGGCGCGAGCGGGCCGCAAGCGAAGCCGCCGGCGGCCGGGCGGCCGACGAGGCGACGTTCAGCCATGCGGCGCCCCGCCGGCGTCCTCGTGGAACGCCTCGTCCACCAGCGCGCGCAGCGCGGTCAACGCCCGCTCGGCGTCGGGCCCGCAGGCGCGGAAATGCAGCGTGTCGCCCTTGGCCGCCCTGAACGCCATCACCTTGACGATGCTCTTGGCGTCGACCCACGGCCCCTCGGCGGAGGCGGCGACCTCGATCCTCGACGCGAAGGTCTTGGCGAGCTTGGTCAGCTTCACCGAAGGCCGCGCATGCAGACCGATCTCGTTGGTCAGCACCGAAGAGGCGGTGACGACAATCTCATCCATCCAGCAAACCTCTAATACACTACTCGATGATCTGAACCGATCATCTCCTTTGGCCAAAGCGCGAAGCGCGCCCGCGCCTTTGCGCGGAATGAGCGCGACGAGTCGCGCTCACTGAGAATTGGTATAAAGCCTTCGCGAGTCGCGTTCACGGCGACAATTCCTCCGCCGTGCGCCTGACGACCTGCAGCGGCGCGCCGCCCGCCGCCTCGGTCGCCGCGACGACCGCGCCCTCGACGATGGGCGCGTTGCATATCACGACGCGGGCGCGGCGATGATCGGGCAAGGCCTCGACCGCCATTTCGCTATTGGTCTCCGCGCCGCCGAGATCGACGAGAATGGCCACGCCCGCCTCCGACCAGGCCCGCTCGATCGCCGCGCCGATGGCCGCGAAGTCCGTGCCCAGACCGCCGACGGCGTTGCCGCCGGTCCAGGCGAGCGGCACCTCCTCGCCGACCATCTGCCGCACCATGTCGGCCGCCCCCTCGGCGACCTTCGGCGAATGCGACACGATGACGATGCCGACGTTGCTCATCGGGCTGGCTCCATTCCTCGCAGAGCGCGCCGATCATCAGCGCCGAGGAGCGCGCGCCGGGATCGACATGGCCGATGGATCTTTCGCCGAGAAACGAGGCCCGCCCGCGCGTCGCGCGCAGAGGCGCGGTCGCCTCGGCGGCTCGCTGCGCGGCTTCGGCGAGCGCCGGCGCGTCCGCCCCGGCCTGAAACGCCGCAAGCGCCGGCGCGAGCACGTCGAGCATGGTCTTCTGCCCCACGTCGCTCTTGCCGCGCGCCTTGACCGCGGCGAGCCCTTGCGCGAACGCGGCCTCGGCTTCGGCCCGCGTCGGGCGCTCCGGCAGCGCCTTGCCGAGCGCCATGAACAAGGTGCCGTAGAGCGGCCCGGAGGCGCCGCCGACGGTCGAACAAGCTTCATGCCGATGGCCTTCAGCATGTCCGGCAGGCTCATCGCGGCGAAGGCGTCAAGGGAGTCGCCGACCGCCTCGAAGCCGCGCTTCATATTGTGGCCGTGATCGCCGTCGCCGATGGCCGAATCCAGCGCCGTCAACTCGTCGGCATGGGCGATGATGCGGGCGGCGACCGCCCCGACGAGGCGCTTGCGCGCGGCGGCGTCGAGGTCGAACGGGACGTCAGAAGTCATGACGTCGCTCCCGCGGCGATGCGGTCGCCCTTCGCGTCGAAGAACAGGGGATTGACGAAACCGACGCCGATGTCGTCGCCGACCGAAAGACCCGCGTCGGGATCGGCGAGCGTGACCACGTCCTGTCCCTGGATGCGGATGTGGAGGTGGTTCTGATCGCCGAGATGCTCGATCCACTCGACCTTGCCATGCGCCGACGATTTCCCTGCTTTGGCGATCCGCAAATGCTCGGTGCGCGCCCCGATCGTGGCGGTCCCCGAGGGGGCGGCGAGATCGGGCGCGGCCGCACGCGGCAAAATGTTGATGCGCGGCTGACCGAGCCGCAAGGCGACGTAGACGCTCCGCGGCGATTCGTAAATGTCGCGCGGCGAGCCGACCTGGACGATGCGGCCGGAATCGATGACGCCGATCCTGGTCGCCATCGTCATGGCCTCGATCTGGTCATGGGTAACGTAAAGGAAAGTCGCGCCAAGCTCGACCTGGATGCGCTTGAGCTCCAGCCTGAGCTCCGCGCGCAGCTTCGCGTCGAGCGACGAGAGCGGCTCGTCCATCAGATAGATCGCCGGCCGGCGCACCAGCGCGCGGCCGATGGCGACGCGCTGCATCTCGCCGCCAGACAGCTTCGCGGCGGAATTGCCGAGCTTGGAATCGATGCGCAGCAGCGCCGCCGTCTCCGTGACCTTCCGCCTGATCTCGTCCTCCGGGGTGCGCCGCGTCGGCGAGCGCAACGGAAAGGCGAGATTGTCGTAGACGGTCAGATGCGGATAGAGCGAATATTGCTGGAACACGAAGGCGACGTCGCGCGCGGCCGGGGCAAGCCGGGTCACGTCGGCCTCGCCGATGCGGATCGAGCCGCGGTCGGGCCTTTCGAGCCCGGCGACGAGACGAAGCGTCGTCGTCTTGCCTGCGCCCGTCGGCCCGAGCAGGACGACGAAGCCGCCGCTCTCCACGTCGAGCGAAATGTCGTCGACGGCGAGGATAGCGCCGAAACGCTTGGTGACGCCGGCAAGCGCGATGTCAGACATGCGCGGCTCCCTCGTGAAGCGCGGTGTAGATCGCCCGGCCGCTGGCCTTGTCGAACAGGGAGAGCTTCTCCGGCCGGAAGACGAGGCCGACGGGTTCGCCGACGCGCATGGCGACGTCGGCGGGCAGGCGCGCGCGCAAAGGCCCGAAGTCGGTGGTGATCGTGACGATCTGCGTAGTGCCCAGATATTCCGCGCCGAACACGGCGCCGCGCAGCGCGCTCGCCTCGTCGATGATGACCGCCTCCGGCCGGACGCCGAGAAGGAGCTCGCGCTCGGGAAGCGATTCCCGCACCGTCGGCGCGGCGACCGTCGCCCTGCCGAGCCGAACTTGCGTCGCGCCCGCCTCCAGGCGATCGGAGAATGCGAGCAGGTTCATCGGCGGCGAGCCGATGAAATCGGCGACGAACACGCTCGCGGGCCGGTCGTAGATCTCGCGCGGGCTCGCCACCTGCTCGACCACGCCGCGGTTCATCACCGCGACGCGATCGGCCATCGACATCGCCTCGATCTGGTCGTGCGTGACGTAGATGGTTGTAGCATGCAGCCGGTCATGCAGGGCGCGCAACTCCGCCGTCATCGCATGACGCAATTCGGAATCGAGCGCGCCGAGCGGCTCGTCCATCAGGAACGCCTTGGGATTGCGCACGATGGCGCGCCCGAGCGCGACGCGCTGCCGGTCGCCGGAGGAAAGGCCGGAGACCGAGCGGCCGAGCAGCGACTCGATCTGGAGGATGCGCGCGGCCTCGGCGACGCGCTTTGCGCGCTCGGCGCGCCCCATGCCCTGGGCCTTCAGCGGAAAGGCGATGTTCTCGCGCACGCTCATATGCGGATAGAGCGCGAAGAACTGGAACACGAAGGCGATGTCACGCTCGGCGGCGCGCCTGAACGTTACGTCCTCGGGTCCAAGCAGGATGCGGCCCGAGGTCGGCAGCTCCAGGCCCGCGATCATGCGCAGCGTCGTTGTCTTGCCGCAGCCCGACGGGCCGAGCAGACAGAAGAACTCCCCGTCCTTCACCACGAAGTCGGAGCTCTGGACGGCGGTGAAGTCGCCGAAGGCCTTGTGCAGCTTGTCAACCTTGATCTCGGCCATCGCCCGCCCTCACCGCGGAAACTTCGAGACGACGACGAACATGACCGTCCCGCCGAGGATGGTCACGAAGGAATAGGTGTAGAGCGTCAACCAGAACGGCTGGCACAGCATGGCGACGCCGGCCGCGATGACGGCGGTGGCCGCATTCTCAAGGAGATCGCGCCGGAAGATGCGTCGCAGGAGCGAGCGGGAAGGCGCGGACGGCGAGGCGCTGGTCATCGGCGAACGGCTCCGAAGGTGATGCCGCGCAACAGATGCTTGCGCAGGAGCACGGTGAAGGCGGCGATCGGCGCGAGGAACAAAGTCGTGCCCGCCGCGACCGCCGGCCAGTCCTGCCCGCCTTCGCCAATGATGAAGGGAATGAACGGCGGCATGGTCTGCGCGTGGGAGCTGGAGAGCAGGAGATCGAAGGCGTATTCGTTCCAGGAGAAGATGAGGCAGAAGATGGCGGTCGCCGCTATTCCCGTCACCGCCTGCGGCAGCACGACCTTCCGGAACGCCTGCAACCGCGTGTAGCCGTCGATGAGCGCGGCCTCCTCGTATTCTTTCGGGATCTCGTCGATGAAGCCCTTCAACAGCCACACCGCCAGCGAGACGTTGACGGCGGTGTAGAGGAGAATGATGCCGATGCGGGTGTCGTAGAGGTTGAGATAGCGGTACATCATGTAGATCGGCACGGCGACCGCGATCGGCGGCATCATGCGCGTCGACAGGATGAAGAACATGAGGTCGTCCTTGAACGGCACCCTGAAGCGCGAGAAGGCGTAGGCCGCCAGCGTGCCGAGGAAGGTCGCAAGAATCGTCGAGCCGAAGCCGATGATGAGCGAATTGACGAACCGCCCGACGACCTGCGACGGGCCGGCGATCACCATGCCGCGAGCGCGCGCGATCTTCTCGTACCATGTGGCCGGCGGCGGCAGCTTGTCGAGGAAGTCCTTCGGCTGATGCGTCTGCACCGTGAACAGATTGACGAAGCCCTCCAGCGTCGGCGTGAAGAACAACTTGGGCGGATAGGCGATGGCGTCCGACTGCGACTTGAACGCGGTGAGCCCGATCCAGACGAGCGGCAGCAGCGACAGGACGGCGTAGGCGATGACGACGGCGCCGGCTGCTTTCCTGGCCAGCGGCGCGGGCTCGGCGAAGGAACGATGGGCCTCGCTCATGCCTGCCTCACCTTGTTGAGCACCTTCACGTAGACATTGGCGGCCCCGAACGTCGTCACGAACAGGATCACGGCGAGCGCGGAGGCGTAGCCGGTGCTCCACTTCTCGAACGCCTCGCGCTTCAGCGTGATCGAGACGAGCTCCGTGGTCGAGCCCGGGCCGCCCGAGGTCAGCAGGTTGACCATGTCGAACATTTCGAAGGACTGGATCGCCTGAAACAGCACGGCGAGCATGAGGAAGGGGCGCACCATCGGCAAGGTGATCGACCAGAACTGCCGCAGGGGCGAAGCGCGGTCCACCTCAGCCGCCTCGTAGATGTAATCGGGAATCGAGCGCAGGCCCGCCAGGCAGATCAGCATGACATAGGGCGTCCACATCCAGGTGTTGACGAGGACGATGGTCCAGGGCGCGAGCGCGACGCTGCCGATCATGGTGAAGGAGCTCGGCGCCACGCCTGTAAGGAAGCTGATGAAATAATTGAACGGCCCGATCTGCGGCTGAAACAGCAGCGTCCAGAAATTGCCGACCACCGCCGGCGAGAGCATCATCGGCAGCAGGATGAGGTTCGTCCAGAAGCTGTGGCCGCGAAACTTCTGGTTGATCAGCAGAGCGAGCCCGAGCCCGATGAGCACCTGAAGCGCGATCGTCCAGAACACGAAATGAGCGGTCGCCTGAAAATGCGCCCATACGTCCTCGTCCGTGAGGATGTCGGTGTAATTCTCCGTGCCGATGAATTGCAGCGGGGCCGGCAGATTGGCCATGAAGCCGGTGAACGACAGCCGGATCGCCCAGATCAGCGGAAATATGTTGATTGCGAGCAGGAGCGCCATCGTCGGCGCGATGAACAGCCAGACCACGGCGCGATCCGACAAGCCGCCGACGCGTCTGGCGGCGAGCCGGGAGGCCCGGCTCGCGCCGCGGTCCGTCAATGCGGAGATATGGTCCATTCCGGTCATCGCGTAGCTGGGGAGATTCTGGAAGCGCGCCGCCCCGAAAGGGAGCGGCCGCGCGGCCTCAGGCGCGGACGCGCCCGATCACGACGGGTTCTTGCCTTCGCGCTTGAACACCTTCACCCAGTCCTTCACCAGGGCGTCAAGCGCCTGCTTGGCCGTTCCCTTGTTCGCCACGACATAGTCATGCGCGCGGCTCTGCATGTCGAGCATCAGCGGCACATACAGGGGCTCGGCCCAGAAATCCTTGACCATGCCCATCGACTCGACGAAAGAGGGCGCATAAGAGGCGCTCTTCTTATAAGCGTCCGACTCCAGCACGGCCTTGGAGGCCGAGGCGCCGCCGAGATCGGTCCACTTCTGCTGGACGGCCGGTTGCGCGAACCACTTCACATAGAGAAGCGCATCGTCGATGTCTTTCGAGGCGGCGACGACGGATAGCCCCTGACCGCCGAGCTGAGTGAACTGGCCTGCGGGACCGGCGGGATTCTTGAAGAAGCCGATCTTGTCTCCGCCTACCTTGGGGTCCTTGGCGAGGCCGGGGAAGAACGCGTACCAGTTCATCTGCATCGCCACTTCGCCGGATTTGAAGGCGTCGAGACCTTCCTGCATGTAGGCGTTGGTCAGCCCCTTGGGCTGGCAGCAGGCGAACAGCTCCTTGTAAACCTCCAGGCCCTTCGCGGCGCCGGGCGAGTTCACGAAGCCTTCCATGTGATAAGGCGTCTTCGGATCCATATAATCGAAGCCGTAGTTGTACATCGCGTTGGTGACGCCCATCGTGATGCCTTCCGAGCCGCGCTCGGTGAAGATGTAGGTCCCGTAGACCTTCTTGCCGTCGATCTCCCTGCCCGTGAAGAACTTCGAGGTTTCAATGAGTTCGTCCCAGGTCTTCGGCGGCTCGAGCTCGCGGTTGTATTTGGCCTTGAACGCGGCGCGAATCTCCGGCTTGGCGAACCAGTCCTTGCGATAGGTCCAGCCGACCGCATCCGCCATCGCCGGCAGACCCCAGTAGTTGGGGGTGTTCTTCGGCCATTCGGCGTAGCCGACGACGGTCGCCGGCAGGAAGGTGTCCATCGAGATATGGTTCTTGTCGAAGAAGTCGTTGAGCTTCACGTACCATTTGTTCTCGGCGGCGCCGCTGATCCACTGGCTGTCGCCGATGATGAGGTCGCATTCGCTGCTGCGCGAGTTTAGCAAGTTGATGAAGTGATCCGCGTAGCTCGTCCACGGGACGAACTCATGCTTCATCTCGATGCCGGATTCCTTCGTGAAATCCTTATCGAGTTCGACGAGCGCATTGGCGGGGTCCCAGGCCGCCCAGCACAACGTCAGCGACTTTGCCTGCGCGCCCGCGCAGAGCGGCCCCGTCAGCGCCAAAGCGCCCAGAATTCCAGCCAAAGCGAGGTTTCGACTCATGAATGTTTCCTCCTTTGAAGCGCCTTCGGCGGCTCTTGATCTTCCAACGACGCGCGCGCCGCATTTCATCGGCCCGCACGGTCGCCCAGCGTATTTAGCCTGACCGTTCTGTGTTAATCCGCGGCCGGCGCGTGTTTATAAAACTGCTTATTACTAAACATTGCAAGCGCTTTTTTTCATCGACGGCCGACGACCGCGCGTCGGGCTGAAGGCGTCGGGGGGAAGCGCTTAGGTCCAACAAAGGTCCGCCGCGGACCAGTCAAGTTGCCGGGGAGACTTTTGTCGAAGGAGAAGCGAACTCCGGCGCCTTCTCTCGACAAGAAATCGGCGGCGATATCCCTGCTGGCGGCGCCGGGCGCGTGCGCCGATGGCCAGAAGGCGACGCTGCTGGCGAGCGAGAACAAACCGCCGCCCTGCTCTTCTGGGCCTTGCTGGCCTCATGGCGGATCGTCATGCGAAAGGTCGATGGTTGGGCTAGCCTGGCCGATAGGCCGCCCAACCAGATCATTGACCTCGCCGCATGATCCGATAGCCTCAGGCCACTGGAGATCGTCTCAGGCCCATTTCACCACCCGACGCGACGGCGCCGTTCATCAAAGCGCGAAGCTTCTCGCGCGGCGTTCATCTGCGGATACCCGCTGCGTCGCGTCGGTCGACAAATCTTGCATCCAGGTGGTCTACGTCTTGGCCATTTCGCTGAAGAAGGCGCCGACCCTGTCGATGATCTTCTCCTTGTCGTTGTCCAGCGTCGCGACATGATAGGACTCGTTGAGCCACAGCAGCCGGATGTCGTCGGAGCGGATCATCTGCACTATCTGCATCGCGTTGACGGCCGGCACGACGTGATCCTCGCGGGCCTGGATGACAAGCGCGGGGCATTTGAGGTTGTGCAGCAGATCTCTCGTGAGCGAAATCAGCAGAGTCACCTCGCGCAGACAAGCGACGGGGACTTCGGGATAGGCAAGTTCCGTGACGCCGGGCGCCTTGATGTCCGAGCCGATGCCGGGGATGCGTGCAGGGGCTGGGTTGAGCGACAGGACCTTCGCAATCTCCTCGTTCATGAGGCCGGCCGGGGCGGCGATCGGCGCGATCGCCTTGACGATCGAGGGAAAGCGCGCGGCGAGATTAAGCGTCAGCGACCCGCCCATCGACAGCCCGGTGACGAACACGCAGCGCTTGCGGGCCGCGAGTTCATGCAGCGCCTTCTCGGCCTCGCCGACCCAATCGAGATATCCGGTCGTCTCCATGTCGTCGGGCGACGTTCCGTGGCCGGGCAGGCGGGGCGCGACGACGGAGAAGCCGTAACGCTTGTGCAACCCTTCGCCGAGATCGCGAATGCTTTGCGTGGATCCGGTGAAGCCGTGCAACACGAGCACGCCGACATCGTTTCCCTCGAACGAAAAAGGCTCCGCGCCTTGCAATACCGCAACCATTGGTTTCCTCCGTTCATGGATCCGTCATGCGGCGGGGCGAGCGCCGCGGGCCGAATAGGCGATGGCGGCGAGCGCGATGATCGCGCCCTGCGCCATCTGCTTGCCCGGCTCGCCGAGCCCGAAGCTGGTGAGAAGATTGAAGATGAACATCAGCATGAAGGAGGCGACCGCCGGGCCCAGCACGCCGCCGCGGCCTGAACCGAAAGTGACGCCGCCGAGAATGACGGCGGCGAGCGAATTGAGCGCGAGGTCCGAGCCGATGCTCAAACTGCCGAACCCGACGAAGCCGAGCAGCAGGAAGGCGCTGAACACAGCAAACAGGCTGGACATGATATGCGCGGCGTAAACCACTCTCACGTAGGGAATGCCCGAGGCCCATGCGGCGCGCGGATTGGCGCCGATCGCGTCGAGATAGCGCCCGAACACCGACCGGCGCAGAAACAATGCCGCCGGGATCAGCGCCGCCACCCAGACGATGACCACCAGCGGCAATGATGCCGATGCGCGTCTGCCCGATATAGCGCAGGAATTCGGGGGCTTCGCCGGGCGCGCGAAACTGGGTGAAGGCGGTGACGACGCCGCTGAGAATGAGCACCATGGCGAGCGTGACGATGACCGAAGACGCGCGCAAGCGCGTGATGAAGAACGCGTTCGTCGCGCCAACCGCAAGCCCGAGCAGAATGCAAAGCCCCACGAGCACGGGTCGCCGGATAAGGCAGGAGGCCGCTCGTGAGGATGTAGCTCGCCGCCATCGCGACCCCTCCAAACGAGAGATCGAGCGACAGGATCCTTATGCAGAGCGACTGGCCGAGGACCGCGACTCCCAGCGGCGCGGCCTGGCGCAGGATCAGCATCAACAAGAACGGTTGCAGCAGGTTCGGCCGAGAGAGCCCGGCGCAGACGAGCAGCGCCGCCGTGCCGACATAGGAAATCGGAAGGCCGACGAGCCAGTTGACCAAGCCCTTCGTCGCCCTGGGGCGCAGCGATGGTTTCGTTCGCGACTTCGCCGCTCATATGCCGATGGCCTTACGCTTTTGCAGGCTCACCGCGCCGAGCAGCAGAACGCCCGTCAGGGCCGCGCGAAAGAAAGGCGACACGCCGATCATGTTCATGCCGTTGGAAATGAGACCAAGCGTGATCGTTCCGAGAACCGCGCCGGCCACGCTGCCGACGCCGCCGGAAAGCTGGACCCCGCCGAGCGCGATCGCCGTGACGGAGTCGATGCCGAAGGGCTGGCCCACCGTCGGATCGCCGGAGGCGATGCGGCCGGTCGAGATAGATCGCCGGCGATCGCGCCGGCGAGCGAACAGAGGACGTAGCAGGCGACGCGCGGCGCCGTCACGCGGACGCCGCTGAACTCCGCGCTCTGGGCGTTGGCGCCGATGGCGAAGATCCGCAGGCCGAACGGCGTCCGGTACAGGAGCATCGGAGACGGCCGCGATTGTCGCCGACGCACCAGAAGAAGCCCGCCGGAAATCCGCCGACGCCCGATTTGGCGAGGGCCACGATCGCTTCCGGCACGACGCCGCCGGCGCCGGACATGAAGAGCAGCGAAAACCCCTGCACGAAGGTCATCGTAGACAGCGTCATGATGAGCGGATGCACGCCGAAGACCGCGACGCCGAAACCGTTGACGAGGCCGACCGTGACGCCGGCGATCAAGGCGACAGGCGCCGCCAGCGCGGGATCGAGCGTCACGATCAGTACGCTGCTCAGACTGACGACGGAGCCGACGGAAATGTCGATGCCGCCGATCAGCGCCACGATCAATTGTCCGAGCGCGACGATCATCAGCGCCGTGATCTGGCTGTTCACGTTGGCGATGTTCTGCCGCGACAGGAAGTCCGTCGCGCTCAACGACAGCAGCACGAACATCACGGGCGGCAGGCCGAGCGAGACGACGCCGAGGCCCGAGCGGCCGAACAGCAGTTTGCGACGTCCGTTCACGAGATCCGCCTCCGCGGGCGCGCGGCCCATCAACGCATGGCGCATGATCGCCTCTTCGCTCGCCGCTGCGGCCGCCAGTTCCGCAACGATCTCGTGCTCGCGCATGACGAGGATGCGATCGCACAGGCCGATGTGCTCGGTCAGTTCGCTGGAAGTTATGAGCACCGCTCCGCCCTTGTCGGCGAATTCGCGCAGCAGCTTGTAGATTTCCGACTTTGCGCCGACGTCGACGCCGCGCGTCGGCTCCTCGATCAGCAAGACGTCGACGCCGGAAGCGAGCCATCGCCCGATCATCACCTTTTGCTGGTTGCCGCCCGACAGCGACGAGACCGGCTGGCTTTCGTCGCGCGCGCGAACCTGCATGGCGCTGCATCAGGCCTCTGACCCGGCCTCGGTCGACGCGCGCGCCCGAGATCATCGATGCGCCGCGCAGCATGCCGATTCCGATATTCTCGGCGATCGACAGCGGAAGATAGAGCCCTTCCGACTTCCTGATCCTCGGGAACGAATCCGACGCCAGCGCGCACGGCGGCGACGACGGAGGCCGGGCAGCGTTTTCGCCGCGCCCTCGCGGTCGTATTTCTTCGCCACGCCCGCGCGACGGCGGGAACGAGTCCGGCCAGAGCGCGGATGACGTCGCGCTGCCCTTGTCCCTCGAGGCCCGTCAGGCCGACGATCTCGTGGCGGTTCAGCTGGAAGGAAACGCCATTCTTCCGCCGGGCCCGCGACGTAATCCGAGACGGCGAGAGCGATATTCGGCCGGGCGGGCGTCGCCGGCCGCGGCGGGAAGAACTGGGAAAGCTCGCGCCCGACCATCAGCGACACGAGGCTGTCGCGCGTGAGATCCGCCGTCGGGCAGGTTGTGACGTGGCGGCCGTCCTTCAGCACCGTCGTGGTGTCGCAGAGACGAAATATCTCGTCGAGCCGGTGGCTGATATAGAAGATGAGCTTGCCGGCCGCCTTCTGCGCTTCTATCAATCCGACGAGCTTGTCGACGCCGCGCGCGTCAAGCGCCGCGGTCGGTTCGTCGTAGATGATGATGCGCGAGTTGGCCGCGGCGCCCTTGGCGATCTCGATCAGGTGCTGTTCGGCGATGACGAGTTCGCCGCAACTCGCCTCGGCATCAAAATCGATGCCGATGCGATCGAGCGCCTCCCGGGCTTCGCCGGCGCATCTCCGCGCGATCGACCAAGCCGAAGCGCCGGGGCTCGCGCCCGAGAAACAGATTTTCCGCGATCGTGAGATTAGGGAGCAGCGTGAGCTCCTGGAAGACCGTGGAGACGCCCGCCGTCTCTCGCGCCTGGAGGCGGACTCGAAGGCCGTCGCGCGGCCTTCGAGCCTAATCTCGCCGGAGTCGGGAGAGAAAACGCCGGCGAGCAGTTTCATCAGGGTCGACTTGCCCGCGCCGTTCTCGCCGGTGATCGCATGCACGGAGCCGGCGTGTCCGGCGAAGGAGACGTCGGACAGGGCCTGGATCGAGCCGAACCGCTTCGAGATGTTGCGGAACTCGATGGTCGGGACTTCCGCCGCGGATGGCGCGGCGCGTCCCGAGGCGAACGACGGAGACGACATCAGGGCAACCTCGATCCTGCGTCCCGCGCTTATTTCTTGAACGTTTGGTCGATCACGTCCTTCGGCAGCGTCGAAGGGAACCAGAAGGCGTCGTTGAGGTCGGGACGATAGTACTGATCGAAGTTCGCGCCGGTGATCGGCTTGGGGTCGGAGTAATAGGCGGTGTAGAGCGGCTTGCCCTCCAGCAGCGCCGTCGCCGCGCGCACCATCGAGGTTGCGAGGCCGGGCGTGAAGATCGGCCCGACGCTGTCGGCGCCCGCCGTCTTCCAGGCGCGCAGGAAGCCGTTGTTCGCCTCTCCGGTCATGGGAACAAGCGGCTTGCCGATCTCTTTGAACACGTCGAAGCAGGCGCGCGTCATGTCGGCTCCCGAGAACCAGATCCCATCGACGGGCTGACCGGACGCCACGAGATTCTCGCAGAGCTGCTTGCCCTTGGCGTAATTCCAGTCGCCATAGACCTCCGCGCCGATCTTGATGTTGGTTCCCTTGATCGCCTTCACCAGGCCATTGTAGCGCGCGTTGTCCTCGCCGACGCCGGCGATGCCGCGGAAGGCCCAGATCGTCCCCTTGCCGTGGAGGCGGTCCCTAAGGAATTCGCCGCCGGTCCTGCCGAAGGCTTCGCCGCCCGCATAGACCGATACCGTTGCGCCGGTGAATACGCCGCTGGGGCTGAACACGATCACGGGGATTCCCGCCTTGGCGGCCGCGTCGACCTGCGCCTTGACGAGATCGACCGCGATCGGGGCGACGATGAGCGCGTCGACCTTGTGCGCCATCAGGTCCTCGATGTCGGCGACCTGCTTGGCCGGCTGCCAGTTCGCTTCCACGAAGCGCAATTCCTTGATGTTCGGGATCGTGGCTGCCGGCGTATTTGACCTCCTGGATGTTCTGAACGATCCAGGTGTTGCCGACGCCCGGCCATGAAAAGCCTATCACCCAGGGGCCGGGCTTCTTGAATTTGCCCGCGGGAACCTGCTCCTTGGACGAAGGCGGCAGGATGCCTGCGGGAAGCAACTCGACGTCCTCGGCAAAGGCCGCGCGACCCGCCAGAAGCGAGGCGCCGACCATGAACGGACGCACAGAGCAGCGATCTCCACTTCATTTCGTTCCTCCCGAATTTTCCTTTGCGGCGGCCAATTCAAGCGCCGGCGCCCGTTTCGATTGCGGTTGCTTAGATAGCCTATACGAACAAATTTCGCGCGCAAGAGGACAAAAACGAAAATAAAACGAAAAACGGTCCGCCTACGGCCGGCGGGCCGCCGCCCGTAGCGGTCGCTCGAAGGACACGCCTTCCGAAACGCGGGATTTCTTTCGCGGCCCGTTGCAGGAGGTCGATCCGCGGACCCTGAGCCTGTTCATCCAGCAGGGGATCGCGCGCGAAACGCCATTCCTTTCTATTCATTCAGCCGACCGCGCCATCGAGATCGAGGCTGTCATGCGGATTTTACGGTTGCCCCCTGCCCCGTCGTCGGCGGTAAAGGATTCCAGACGCTTGCACTTTGTACCCCACGCCGATCGGCCTGCAACTCCCCCGCCGATTCACAGTAGCGTTCGAAAGCGGCGCTGTTCGAGGCGGACTTTCGTTCGCCGCCGACAAGCATCGAGATCGAGTTGATATCCAGCCCCGCCAGTGCGTCGTTCGATTGTGCGATCAGGCTCCAACGGGTCTGACCTCGCGGCCGTCGAAAGTGCGGAAGGCGTCCTTTCCGTCCCAATTCTGCGCGACCTGGAAACAACGCGTGTAGGCGGCTTCCGCCGCCTCCGTCAGCTCGACGATTTCGATCATGCCCGGCAGTTCGCCGGGTTTGTCCATATAGGCGACCCGCATTCCTCGGGGCGAGCGATCGGAGAAGGCGACGACATAGCCCGCCTCCTTGTAACGCTCGACGTCCGCGTCGAAGGCGTCGGAAGCGATCGCCCAATGATGGAAGCCGTAACCCTTGCTCTCAACCATCTCCATGTAGACGGACGGATGCTCGTCGTGCTGCTGGATAAGTTCGATCATCAGATGGCCGGAGAAGGCGATGGCGAGCGTGATCGTGAATTTCGTCGGTTCGCCGCGATGGCGCCCTTCCGGCGGCTGGAACGGGTCCGATACGAACCACGGCCCGACGCCGAGCCGCGCCGTGAAATCGCGCATCGAGGCGTAGATGTCCTCAACGACGTAGGCGCTTTGGATGATGCCGCCGACCGGCTGTCCGAACCCGAGACGTCTCATATGCTATCTCCCAATCTCGCAACGTGAGCGCGCTCAGAAGAGCTTCCACCAGTTTTCGCGACCGCGCGCCTTCTTGTCCGCCGCGCTTTCTCGCGGCAGCCCAACATCACATTGTCAAGCGCGGACAGACGAGGAAACAGGCACAGAGTCTGGAACGAGCGCGCCATTCCCAGCCGGGCGATGCGATCCGGCCCGAGGCCGCAGATTTCCTGTCCACGCAACCGCGCTGAACCTGAATTGGCTCGAATGGCGCCGGTCAGCAGGTTGCAGACGGTGGTCTTGCCGGCGCCGTTGCGGCCAACCAGGGCGGCGATCCGCCCTTGTCTGAGGTCGAGGTCGAGATGGTTTCCTCCTCCTCAGGCCTATTGTGCGTGGATAACGGTTGTCCGCGCTTGTAAAAAACGTAGTGGTCGTAGGTTTGCTGCATGCGCGCCCGAGCGACGCGGAAATCCAGCAACGCCGGCCGCCCTGCCTGATTGGCTGCGAGCGCGCGTTTCAGGGCGGGCTCGACGTCAGAGGGATCGTCGATGCGCTCGCCGTAGCAGCCGCAGCCTCGCGCAACGAGGTCGAAGTCCGGCTGGAACTGGAAGTCGGTGTCGAGAATGCGATTGCCGAAGTTGTGCTCCTGAATATCGCGGATCGAACCGAGCGCGAGATCGTCGAGCACGCACCTTGTCACGGGGAGTTTGTATTCCGCCGCGAACGGCAGGATCGGCAACGCCATCTGGATCGAGCCGTCGCCGACGAAGCACAGCGTCGGTTTGCCCGGACGCACGATGGCGCCGAGAGGCGCCGCCGAGGCGGCGAAGCCCATGCCGTAGAAACTCGACGGCGTTATGAAGCTGCGCGGCTCGAAAACCGGAAACACCGCCGAGGAGCCCGCCATGTGCTGCGCGATCCATTCTACATCGATGGCTGTGGTTGCGTCGCGGGGAAAAACTTCGCGCGCGGCGCGGATGACGCGCAAGGGATGGATCGGTCGCTCGTCCGAGCGCGCCAGCGCGGCAATCTCCGCCTCGATCTTGGCGCGTTCGCGCAGCAACCCTTGGACACGGGGATGCGAACTGAAGTCCGGCGCTGTAGGCCGCGCGCGCGGATAGCCGCCAGCAAGTCCTCGGCGACGAGGCGGGTGATCCGCCGCGGCCACGACGTGATCTATCTGATGCGGGCGGAAGGGGCGTACCCAATCCGCGTGTACACGATCGCCGCCGGCGAGCGTCTGCCGATGCGGGCGAGCCTTGGCGGCATCGCGCTCATGGCCGAATTGCCCGATGAGATCGTCGAGGAGATTCTGACCGGCGTCAACCCGGCCGTGCCCGCCTATCGCAACGCAAGCAAGCCATATGTGCGCCAGCAGATCGAGTTCATCCGCAAGAACGGCTACGGCTGGGGCGTGAACGTGGTCATGGATGGCGTCGGCGGCGTTTCTTACGCCGTGCCAAATCCCGACGGCGTGGCCTATCTCGCGCTCAGCATGTCGACGATCACCTCACGAGTTTCGCAGGAACGGGCGCCCCAGGTCGCAGCAATGATGAAGCGCGCGGCCGAGGACATAGCCGCACTGATCGGCGCGACCGCCGCTCGACGGGCGAAACCGACCGAACCCGAGGAGATAGCCGCCGACGAAGCTCCTGGCTCGACGAGCGCCGCGAAGACATCCTTGATCCGGACCTGCCGATCATCGATCCGCATCACCATCTTTGGGATCGCGGCTCGCGCTACCTGTTCGTTGAAATTCTCAAGGACATCGGCGGCGGACATGACCTGCTCGCCACAGTCTATCTTCAATGTGATTCGATGTATCGCGCCGGCGCAGATCCGTTGATGGCCCCGCTCGGCGAGACCGAGTTCGTCAACGGCGTCGCGGCGATGAGCGCGAGCGGCCTCTATGGACCGGCTCGGGTTTGCGCAGGCATAGTCGGCTTCGCAGACCTTACGCTCGGCGACCGCATCGATCCGTTGCTGGAGGCCCATCTTCGCGCGAGCGACCGCTTCCGTGGCGTTCGCCATTGTTCCGTCTGGGACGCCGACAAGACGATCAAGTCGACGCCGATGGATTTTCCCCGGGGATTATTGCTCGAACTCGAAATTCCGCGAGGGGTTCGCAAGGCTCGGCAAGTACCGTCTCCCGTTCGACTCCTGGATCTATCATCCGCAGATTCCCGAGCTCGCCGATCTCGCGAGCGCCCTCCCTGGCGTTCCAGTCATCCTCGACCAATTAGACGCGCCGCTCGGAATACGCGTCTATGCCGGACGGAGCAACGAAGTCTTCCAAACCTGGCGCGCGAGCATACGCGATCTGGCGCGCCGGCCGAATGCCTATGACAAGCTTGGCGGGATGGGCATGCATCTGTTCGGCTTCGACTTCGAGCATCGGGAGGTCCCCGCCTCGTCCGAAGAGTTAGCGACAGCCTGGAGACCCTATGTCGAAACTTGCGTCGAAGCATTTGGGGCGGATCGCTGCATGTTCGAGAGCAATTTTCCGGTCGACAAGCGCAGCTGCAGCTATGCTGTGCTTTGGAACGCCTATAAGCGCCTGGCGTCCGGAAGCTCCGCTTCGGAGAAGGCCGCCCTTTTCTTCGAGACCGCCAAGCGCGTCTACCGTCTTGCGTAGCCCGCCATCAGATTCCAATATTGCGCGAGGGTCAGAAGCGTCAGCGCGTCAAACAGAACTCCGCAAGACGCCGCGATCGACAAACAAGGGCAGCGCCGCGAGCGTCAGCGCGACGAGCGCAAAAATGGGCGCGCCAAGCCTTGCGACGCCCGCGCCGGCAAGCAGATCGTAATGAGGTTCGCTCACGGCGTTACGCCCCCCGGAAGCCGGCCGCGCGGCCTGATGGACAGCGCAGCCAGGAATGGGACGTGACCCGCCAACAACTGCCACTGCGGGCCGATCGCCGCGCCCACGCTTTGCGCGAGGCCGATCGCAATTCCCCCGACGAGCGTGCCCCTCGAACTCCCGAGCCCGCCGATCACCACCGCCTCAAAGGCGACGACGAGGCGACCGGGCCCTTCTGGCTGGCGCTGGCTGGCGCTGCGCGGCGTCGAAGCGCACGTCATCCACGCCAGCAGCGTAGCAGTCTCCCGAGATCGTCGACGAGCGCGTTCTCGAAGACGGTCAGTTTCGCGAACGGCCTCGGGATCTGATGTGTGCGCGCGAGGCCCAAGCCGACCCGCGCCTCAGGCGGCAAGGCGACGATGTCGCGCCCTTCCATGATAACGGCGCCGGCGTCAGCGGCGACGGCGACGGCGACGGCGACGGCGATCAGAGAGAACAACTTCGTCTTTAGGTCCAACGATCCCTAGCGCCTCGCCAGCTTGCACGCCGAGCGACGGGCCGTCGACAACGCGCAGCCGACCATAGCTTTTGGCTAGACCGCGAACCTCCAGGAGGGAAGCTTGCATGGAGCGACGGCGCTCAGGCGATCGGCTCCATCTTACCGCCGAGCGGAATCTCCCTCGCGGTCTGATTGTCGACGACGACGATCGTGTATTTTCCGTCCGCGCCCAGACGCCACTGGCCGCCGACCAGCGGGGTCTTGGCGACGTTCTCGCCCGCGAACGGAGGCAAGGAATCCGCGCCGAATGCGATGTGGCCAACGATCATATCGAGCTTCGTCGCCGCCAGCGCATCGACATTCGCCTTCGAATCCTTCGGGTCGCCGCTGCGCTTGAGCGCATCGACCACCACCTCGAACAGCGCGTGGCCGAAGCCGATTTGCTGGGTCCATTGCCTCTTTGTGCCTGCTCAAAGCCCTTGGCGAATTCGGTCGCGCTCGCTCCCGTCAGGGAGGATTTGAACGGATGGGCGGGCGTCCACCAGACTTCGGAGGACAGGTTATGGCCGGCCTTGCCCAGCGCCTCCAACGCCACCGGGAACAGCAACGCCTTGCCGACCGAAGCAACCTTGGGCCGGAATCCCTTCTGCCCCGCCTGGTTCCAGAACGTCGTCAAATCCGGTGGTATGACGACGCCGGTGACGATCTCGACATTGGCGCGCCGGAACGCGTCGATCTGCGCGCCGAAATTGTCGGTCAAGTTCTGATAGCGGCCGGGATCGGTGAGTTTGTAGCCCAGCTTCGCGCGCGACGTAGCCGAACGTCTCCAGCGCGTGCAGGATGCGCCGCGGCTCCAGAAAGCTCGGAAAGTACGAGTCTTTGCGCAGTTTCGGGATGCGCAGATCGACCGTTCCCGCCCGTGTCTCCCAATCGCGTCGCGGTAGCCGTTGCGCTGAGCGAGCCGGTCGGCTGAGCGCTCTCCATGCGCGGCGCCGGTTTTGCCGCCGACCTCCCTCTCCATCAGCCGCTCGGCGACGAAGGCGATCATCTCGCGCAGAATATCCGCGTCGGGGGCCTTCTCCACCAGCGCGTGAAGGTTCATCATCTCCTTGGTCATTGACGGGTGTGGATTCCGACAAAGCCGGCGTGCGCTGGGCGAAGTCAGCGCGACCCTGCGGGGGAAGGTCCCGCTTGGGTAGGGCCTAGCGAGCCGCCCGATAGCGAGTGTTGCGGGCGCATCCGGTAAAGCGCGGCCGAAGCAAACACAGTGAGCCTGTGGGGTGTGGGAATGAGCCACGTAATTCGTGAGATCGCGGAGGCCGAGACCGTGACGGCTGTCGAAGGCCATATGCGAGGAGCCGCCATCGCAAGGCTCCTCCACTCCGCCGGGGTCGAAGGCCATATCACGCAGGCAAGGATCGCACTGGAACCCAGGAAGCCCTGCTTGCGCCGCCGGTTGGTTGCCGGCGGGCGTTCATGGCGAGGGAGGACCGGAGCCATGAACAGCGAAGCAGGGTGGCGGATCGAGGCGAAGTACTGTTGATGGCGGCGAAGGCAACGAGCCTGCCGGAGGGAAGGCCTCGACCCGAAGACGACCCGAGCGAGGACGCGAGAGACCGGACACAGGGCCGGGCGACTCTGCCAGCCGGACTTGAACGGGTCCAGGTGGCGGCGCGACAATCGCGCCACACCCGCTTCACGGCGCTGCTGCACCATGTCGACGAAGCCGCGCTCAGTTGCGCGCGCGATAGCGAAGGGTTGCCGCGATAGGCGAGCTTCGTCCAGGAGCCGCGACGGGCGCTCAAGAAGGCGGATGCTCGCGCCGCCAATTTTCGGCGATGTCGCGGCCGGTGCAGATCCAGACCTTGTCGCGCTTGCGCACGTGTTCGAGAAACTTGATGAGGCCGACCGCTTTGGCCGGCCGGGCGATGAGCCGGTCATGTAGCGCGACGCTCATCAGCTTTGGGCGCTCTTCGCCCTCCGCATAAAGAAGCTCAAACGCGTCGATCATGTACTGCGCAAATTCGTCGGCCGTGCTGAAGCCGGTGTTACGGTCGAAGCGGTTGTCGTTGGTTTCGAGCGAGTAAGGCACCACGAGGTGTTTGCGACCTACGACATCGACCCAGAAGGGCAGTTCGTCGCCCAGATAGTCGCGATCGTATGCGAAGCCGCCATGCTCGACCAGAAGCTTGCGAGTGCGGACGCTGGGCCGGCCGTTGAACCAACCGACCGGGGCGCCGCCGGTGAGCTGCTTGATGCCGTCGACGGCAAGTCGGATATGCTCGCGCTCCTCGGCTTCGTCCATGTGATGGTAGTCAAGCCAACGCCAGCCGTGACTGACGATCTCGTGCCCCGCTTCGACAAAGGCGTGTGTCAGCTCAGGATATTGTTGAAGGCCGCGCACGACGCCGAGCACGCTGACCTTCACATCGAACCTTTGGAAGATGCGCAGGAGCCGCCAGCAGCCGACGCGCGGGCCGTATTCGAACACGGATTCCACCATCGGGCTGCGCTTGCCGCGATAGGAGGGGAAGCCGATGTCGGTGAGCAACGACTCCGAGACATCGTCGCCCTCCAGGACGCTGCGCTCGCCGCCGGCCTCGACATTGAGGTTGAAGTTGAGAGCGATGCGGGCGTTTCCTGGCCAGCGGGCGTGCGGCGGGTTCGCGCCGTAGCCGAGAAAATCTCTGGCGGGGCCAGCTTGCTGGGGAGAGACGGCGGCTTGAGGCGTGCTCATGGAAAGGCGGCTCCTTTGGCTAGCGGGCGATCGCAATCGCCCGAGCGACCAGCCGTCTGCCTCGGCGACGAGATGGCCGCGGTCGGCGAGCGCGTCGAGCGTCGCGCGGCCGAATTTGTCCTCGATCGACAACGCGCCCGGCTTGAACGTGCGGGGGCGAAGGACGAGGAAAATGCGCGTTGTTGAACATTGGCGCGTCGCTCGCCCGTTGCAGGTTCTGTTTGTGATGGAAATGGCGCAGCAGCAACAGCAGGGTCCACTGGTCCTGCTGGTCGCCGCCGGGGGAGCCGCAGACCATGTAGGGCTCGCCGTCGCGCTCGACGAGCGTTGGACTTAGCGTCGTGCGCGGGCGCGCGCCGGGAATAAGGCTGGAGGGTAACCCTGGCGTCAGCCAGAACATCTGCGCGCGCGTGCCGAGCGGGAAGCCAAGATCGGGGATGACAGGCGAGCTCTGATACCATCCGCTGCTGGGCGTCGCCGCGATCATGTTGCCCCAACGGTCGATCACGTCGATGTGCACCGTGTCGCCTCGAGATTCGGGCAGCGGCGCAAAGGTCGGTTCGCCGCCGCCGGGCCCGACCGGCGTCACGGAGCCGGCCAGCGCAAGCAATTCTTGCGCAGCTCGCGCCGACGAGCCGGCGCCGCTCGGCGTTGTAGTCCTCGCTGAGCAGTTGCGGCAGCGGAACTTCGGCGAATTTCGGATCGCCATGAAAGACCGCGCGATCGGCGAAGGCGAGCTTCGCGCATTCCGTGACAAGGTGGACGAACTCCGCGCCGCTCCGATCAAGCGAGGCCACGTCGAAGCTCTTGAGGAGCGCCAGCTGTTGCAAAAGCAAGGGGCCTTGGCCCCAGGGTCCCGTCTTGTGGATGCGGCGTTCGGCCGTTATCGAGATAGATGCTGTCTTCGAAGCTTGCCGACCAGCCCGACCTGTCGTCGGCCGCGAGAAACGCCGCGTGACGCCGCCCCGTACCGTCCATGTGCGGCTTGCGCCCAAAGCGGTCGACCGCCTCGGCGACGAAACCGTGATAGAATGCACGGCGCGCGGACTTGATCTGACGTTCGCGGTCGCCTCCGGCCGCCTTCGCCTCGGCAACGATGCGCGCGTAGGTCGCCGCGGTCTTTTGCGTCGCAAACAAGGTTCCGGGCCGTGGCGGCTCGCCCCGCGGTAACCATACGTCCGCCGAGCTCGGCCATTCCAAGCGGAAGAAATCGACGAGCGGCAGCAACGACATTGTGACCCGCGGCAGGACGGGGAAGCCGTCGCGGGCATAGGCGATGGCGGGCGCGAGCGCGTCTTCGAGCGCGATCGTCCCATAGTCGCGCAGAAGCAGCATCCAAGCGTCAAAGGCGCCGGGAACGGCGGCGGCGAGGAACCCCGTGCCGGGGATCATCGTCAGGCCGAGATTGTGAAACGCCTCGATCGTCTCTCTCGCGCGCGCGGTTCCCTGCCCGCACAAGCACGCGCACCCGCCGCTCGCGCGCGCTGTACAAAACGGCCGGCATGTCGCCGAGCGGCCCGCATAGATGCGGCTCGACGATTTGCAGCGCGAAGCCGGCGGCGGCTGCATCGAAAGCGTTGCCGCCGCGCTCCAGCACGGATATGCCGACGGCCGAGGCGAGCCAGTGCGTCGTACTGACAGCGCCGAAGCTGCCCAGGAGCTCCGGCCGCGTCGTCATCGTCGCGCCGAGGGCCGTCACGACCGGACTCCCGCCTCGATGCGCCCGATCGCCTCGTCGTTCGACAGCACGCCGCCGAAGGCCTGAAGAAATATCGAGAGCGTGGCGTTATGCTCCTCATCGTTGCGAGAGGCGTTGGCGTCGGAAATCATGATGGTCTTGAAATCGCGCATGGCTGCGTCGCGCGCCATGGATTTGCAGCAGACGTTGGTCGCCGCGCCCGCGACGAGCGCCATCTCGACGCCGCGTGCGCGCAAGGCGAGTTCGAGCCGCCGCTCGGGATCGGCGAAGCGGCATCATGCGGTTCATGGAGAAGATCATGTCGTCGCTTTGGACGTCCAACTCGGACCACAACGCATGGGCGGGCCCGCCATCGGCGAAGGCGAGCCGGAAGCTGTCGGACGCGAGTCCCGTCGGGATATGGTTGAAGTACGTCGGCCAGCCGCGCTCCGCGCCGCGCCCGTATATCGAGACGATCCAGACGACGAGGCCGTCGGCGCGCCGCAACGCGCTCGCGAGGCGATTGACGGCTGGCGCGATCTCGCGCGCGACAGGAATTTCGGCGATGGCGCCGGGGGCGCGAAACCCCGTCTGCAGATCCACGACCAGCAGCGCGGTTTTGCGGGGATCGACGGACTCGAAAGGTTGCATGCGGCCGCGACGCCGCAGCGAAATGTCGATTGCTTGTCGAGAGATGGCGATGCGGTGCAACTCGGTCGCTCCTGAAGCGCTCGCCCGCCGGGCGCGCGCCGGCGCTCAGAACTTCAGCACGATCTTGCCGAAGTGACGGCCCTGGCGCATGTACTCGAGCGCGTCGCGCGCTTCGGTCCAGGGAAAGACGCGGTCAACGACCGGCCGCATCTTGTGCAGCGAGATCGCGCGGTTCATGTGTTCAAACGACTCGCGCGAGCCGATAGGTATGCCGCGCACGACGGCGCGCCGGTAAAGGATTTCCAGCGGGTTGATCTCGCCGCTCTTGCTGCCGACATAGCCGATCATGTGGATCTGGCCGCCCATGCGGATCGCCTGCAATGACTGGAGGAAACTTTCGGGTCCGCCGACCTCCACGACATGATCGACGCCGCGGCCGCCGTTGAGCCGGCGCACTTCCGCGTGCCAGACCCGCGTTTTCACATAGTTGAGCGTATGCGTGGCGCCGAGTTGCCTGGCGCGCGCGAGCTTCTCGTCGCTGCTCGATGTCACGATCACGCGCGCGCCGAACATCGCTGCGAATTGCAGCGCGAAGACAGAGACGCCGCCCGTCCCCTGCACCAGCACCGTCTCGCCCGCCTTGAGCCGGCCTTCGCTCACCAGCGCCTGCCAGGCGGTGAGGGCCGCGCAAGGCAAGGTCGCGGCCTCCTCATCGCTGAGATGGTCGGGCGCAGCTACCAATCCCTCCTGGTCGAGCCGCACATATTCCTGCAGCATGCCGTCGAGATCGCCGCCGAGCTGGCCGATTTTCTCCGTCTGATCGAAATCGCCGCCAATCCAACTTTGCCAGAACGTGCCGATGACGCGTTCGCCGACCTTGGCGCGCCGTACGTCCTCGCCGACGGCCACGACCTCGCCGACGCCGTCCGAGGTTGGACAAAGGGGCAGCGGAAACTTGAATGGATAAGTGCCCGCGACCATGTCTGTATCGCGATAGTTCAGCGAGACCGCGCGCATGCGCACTATCACCTCGCCGCGCCGCGGTAGGGGCTGCGGCCGATCTATCAGCTTCAGGAAGTCAAGGCCGAACTGACCATCGACGACCATCGCTTTCATCGCGGCCCCCTCTCTTGGCTCTTCAATTCAGACACAAATACGGAGAAAAGGAAAGTCCGCCGTCTCGCGGCCCTTGATCAACGGCGCGGCGAGGCGTAGCACGGCGCGCCAGTTATTTTGTCGCCGGCGCCTTCGTAGTGGGCAAGGCGAGGCCTGCGCCTATCCGATTGGATAAGTTGGATCGTCCCGAGGCGTTCGCGCGCCTCTCCTACACGCGGCCGCACCTATCCCTCGTGGAACTTCCGCGTCGTCGGACATTGCGCCTATCGTACGCTTTGTCGCCGGCCGCCGGCGGATCCAAAGCGGCGGAGGGAGAGGCTTGCTCAGGCGCCGGCAGGGTCCGGCATCGTTGATTCCCTTGCGAAGGAGGCCGTCAATGTCCATCCATGTCCGCGTAGTGACGCCGATCGTGACGAAGGGCTTTCGGACGGCCGACGATGCGGCCCGGCTCGGATCGGAAGGAGTTAAGGTCGATTTCGTCGATATCGACGTCGGCCCCGCCTCGATCGAGTGCGATTATGAGATCATGCTGTCGCAGCCGGCGACGATTGCGCGCATCGTCGAAGCGGAGCGGGCGGGCGCGGACGCGGTTGTTATCGATTGCATGGGCGATCCGGGCCTTGCAGGAGCGCGCGAATGCGTTCGCATTCCCGTGCTCGGGCCGATGCAGACGGCGATGGGCGTGGCGGCGACGATCGGTCATCGCTTCAGCGTCGTAACGGTGTTGGGTCGCATAAGGCGCATGATCGCCTCCCAGGCCGCCATTTACGGCATGACGGCGAAATTCGCCTCCGCGCGCTCGGTCGACATTCCCGTGTTGGACCTTGACAAGGATCTGGTCGCCACCCAGCGCGCGCTTGTCGCCGCGGCGCGTCAGGCCGTGCTTGAGGACGGGGCCGACGTCATCATCTTCGGCTGCACGGGCATGCTCGGCTGCGCCGACGCGGTGCGGGACGGCCTGCTCGCGCATGGCCTTGATGTTCCAGTGATCGATCCCGTCCCGACCGCCGTCAACGTCGCGGCGGCGCTCGTGCGCTCGCGCCTGGCGCACAGCAAACAGGCCTATCCGCCGCCACCGAATAAGACGGTGCTCGGCTTCGCGAATATCGGGATCGGCGAAGCGCAGCGCGCCGCGGCGGAGTAGCGCGCCTCGGAGGGGCAAATTTGAGCATGACAATCGCTGCGACGACGTCTTCCTCCCGCCTCCCAGGCCGGGCGGGAGCGTTTCGCGGCCGGCTTTGGTGGCTCGTGCTGCCGATGACGATCTTTTTCATCGCTTTCTTCGTGCTGCCCGTGATTTCGCTGCTGGCGGACGCCTTCGACAAGCCAAGGGCCGGCAGCGTCGCGCCGCACGGCGACTTCGTGCTCACCAACTTCATCCGCTTCTTCAGCCTGCCGCAATATTACAGATCGGCGATCATGACGGTCGAGATCTCGGTTGCGTCCTCGATCATCGCCGCCATTCTCGGCTATCCCCTGGCCTATATGATCGCCAAGATCGAGCATGCGGCCTGGAACACTGCGCTCATGATCCTCGTGCTCGCCTCGATGCAGCTTGATGGAGTGATCCGGCTCTACGGCATGATGGTTTTGCTCGGCGACAACGGCATCATCAACGGAACGCTCATCCGCTGGGGCTATATCGGCAAGCCGCTGCCGCTGATGTACAACGTCTTCGGAGTCATCGTCGGCACGGTGCAGATCACGCTGCCTTTCATGGTGCTATCGCTGATCGGCGTGATCAGAAGCATTCATCCCTCGTTCGAAGAGGCGGCGCGCAGCCTCGGCGCCTCGCCGTGGCGCACGTTCCGCAACATCACGCTGCCGCTCACCATGCCGGGCCTGTTGGCGGGCATGCTGCTGGTGTTCGCCCTCGGCAGCAGCAGCTATGTCGTCGCCGCCCTGATGGGCGGTTGGAAGGTGTGGGTGTTGCCGATCCACATTTTCGAGCGCATCTCCAACAGCGGGCAATGGCAATTCGGGGCCGCGCTTTCGACGCTACTGTTCCTCATCAATATTACCGCGGTCTTCGTATATCAGTTCGTCAGCGGCCGGCTCACCGGGGGGCGCACGTGAGCCAGTGGCCGCGTTTCCATTGGCTGATCTGGGTCGGCGCGATCGCCGCTTTGATCGTGTTGCTGCTTCCTGTCGTAATTGTCGTGCTGGCGGGACTCACGGCGGGCGAGTATCTGACCTTTCCGCCACAGGGGCTCTCGTTGCGCTGGGTGATCGCCTTCCTGCGATCGCCGACATTCTTCCCCGCCTATCTGTTCAGTCTCGAACTTGCAGCGATCACGATGGCGATCTCGACGGTTCTTGGGACGATGGCGGCAGTGTTCCTCACGCGCTCGCGCTTCCGCGGCGTCTCGGTGATGCGCGGGCTGTTCATGTCGCCGATCGTCCTGCCCGGCCTCGTGCTGGGCTTGGCGCTCTATGTGTTCTACGTGACAACCAATATCGGCCTTGCGCGCTCGTTCGGCGGCCTGCTCGTCGGCCACGTGCTCGTCACGGCGCCCTTCGTGCTCGCCGCAGTTTCGGCATCGCTGGTCGGATTCGATCTTGCGCTGGAGGAGGCCGCGCGCAGCCTCGGCGCTAGTCCCTGGCAGGCGTTCCGGTTGGTCACGCTCAGCAGCATCGCGCCCGGCGTCAGCGCCGGCTCGATTTTTGCGTTCATCATCTCGTTTGGGCAGTTCGATTTGTCCCTTTATCTGGGGACGCCGAATCTGACCGGCCTGCCGTACGCGATGTACATTTCGCTTCGCTATAAGTTCGAACCGACCGCCGCCGCCGCCGGCGTGTTCGCGATCGTTCTGGTTGTCGCCTCGATGGCGCTGTCGTCGCGGCTGGTCAATCTCGGGCGGCTGGTCTCGAACACTCGGTTGAAGTGGTGAGCCGCGGCGGCCTCAGGGCGCGCGCGGCGCTGGAAGCGGGAGACACGAGCATGAAGGATAGCGCGCAATCCGGCCCGACGCGCCGAAATGTGATAAAGGGCGCCGCCGCGGCGGCCGGGATCGGCCTCTTCAATATCAATCACGCCTGGTCGAAGGACGCCGCTTGGGACGGCAAGCCCTTCGACGCCGGCGGGGCCACCTTGCGCATCGCCGAATGGGGCGGCTTCTGGGAAGAGGCCGTGCGCAAGTTCATTCTCGCGGATTTCGAGAAACAATATAACTGCAAGATTTCCTGGGACTCCGGCTTCCCCTGGTTCCCGAAATTCACCGCCGGCGGCCCGAAGAACCCGTTCTGCGACATTGCGAACTGGAACCTCAAGGACATGTATCAGACGGCGCGCGCGGGCGACTACTATCTTCCGCTCGACGAGGTGCTGCCGAACGTACCGAACGCGGCCAACCTCTGGGACTTCGCCAAGGTGACCGGGCTTGGCGTCACCTGGGCGTACGGCCGCTACACATTCGGCTATCGCACCGACTTGATCGACGCGCCCATCAAGGCGTTCAAGGATTTCTGGCGCCCCTCGCTCGCCGGCAAGCGCGGCACCTACGTGACCGTCAACGAATTGCAAATGACGCTGTTTCTGACGGCTTGCTCGTTGTTCGGCAAGGACGAGTTCGACCTCAAGGCCGGCTACGAGGCCATGAAGGGCCTCGTGCCCGTAAAGACCAGCGACTTCACCGGCAACATGCAGGCGCTGCTCGAGCGAGGCGAAGTCGTCGCCTGCAACCAGTGGGACGGAGAGATGTGGGCGATGGAGGATCGGGGCGTCAAGGTCTCGCAGTACATCTGGGAGGAGCGCAAGCCGCTGCTGACTCAGACCCGCACCATCAGCAAATACGCCGAGCCGATGCAGAAGAAGCTCGCTTTCGCGTTTCTGAACCATACGCTCGATCCGGCGGTGTTCGGCAAGTTCGGCGAACTCTTCTATCTGCGTCCAACCTGCAAGAACATTCCAGTCACGCCCAAGATGGCGGCGAAGGGCATCACGAACACGGCTGATTCGATCCAGGGATTCTGGATCCCGGACTATCAGAAATATCTCGATCACGCCGACGAGGTCGAGGAAACGGTGAACGCGATCTTCGCCGCCTGAGGCGCGGCCAGGTCGGGCGCGAAGGAAGGGGAAAGGTTTGGCCCTCGTCGAATTGTCGGGATTGACCAAAGCGTATGGCGATCAGGTCGCGGTGCGCGAGGTCAATCTGAAGATCGCTTCGGGGGAGTTCTTCTCCTTCCTCGGCCCCTCCGGCTGCGGCAAGACCACGACGCTGCGCATGATCGCGGGGTTCGTGCAGCCCGACAGGGGCCGCATTCTGATCGATGGCGAAGACATCGTGGACAAGCCGCCGGAGAAGCGCGATCTCGGCATCGTCTTCCAGAACTACGCGATCTTTCCGCACATGAACGTCGCCGACAACATCGGTTTCGGCCTGCGGATGCGTAAGGTCGAAAAGAAGGCGATTGCGAAGAAGGTGACGGAGTCGCTCGAACAGGTTGGCCTCTCCGGCTATGAGAAGCGCTATCAGCGCGAGTTGAGCGGCGGGCAGCAACAGCGCGTGGCATTGGCGCGCGTGCTGGTCACTCAGCCGCGTATTCTGCTCCTCGACGAGCCCCTGAGCGCGCTCGACAAGAACCTGCGCGAAGAAATGAAATACTGGATCAAGAATCTACAAAAATCGCTCGGGATCACCACGATCTACGTGACGCACGACCAGGGTGAAGCGCTGACGATGTCGGACCGCATCGGCGTGATGAACAAGGGGCTGATGGTTCAGGTCGGCGCGCCGAGTGAGATCTACGAACGCCCGGCTGATCTGTTTGTTACAACCTTCGTCGGTCATTCTAACCTGCTGAGCGCGACTGTGAAACAGTCGACTGCGCGGGAAATTCGGCTGGCGCTGGGCGGGGGCGCATTGGTGTCCGCGCCGGCGCGTGCGAGCCTCGCCGTCGGCCAGAAGGTCAAGCTCGTGATCCGCCCGGAGAACATTCTGCTTGAAGGTGGAGAAGGCGATGGGCTGACGCGGCTTCCGGCGACGGTGGAGTCGCGGGCCTATCAGGGCGCGTTGATCCGTTATCAGCTGATGGCGGCGGGGCAGTCGCTCATCGCCGAAACGCTCAACCAGGCGTCGCGGCCGCAATATGAGATAGGCGCTCGGCTCACCATCGCCTGGCGGCCTGAAAGCACCGAGGTCTTGACTCTAGATTGAAACGAAGCGGGAAGCGCGCTTCGCACGGCACAGGAAGCGAAACATCATGCGCATTGAAATCGACGTAGGCGGCACCAACACCGACGCGGTGCTGATGAACGGCCGGAGCGTCGTGGGCTGGCGCAAGAAGCCGACCACGCCGGACGTCGGGACAGGCATCATCTCTGTGCTGCGCGAGCTGATGACGCAGACCAACGTGCGGCCTGAGCAGATCCAGGCGGTGATGATCGGCACGACGCATTTCACCAATGCCATCGTTGAACGTCGCAGGCTGGTCGAAGTGGCGGCGATCCGGCTCGGCTTGCCGGCCACGCGTTCGTTGCCGCCGCTGACCGACTGGCCCAAAGATCTCGCGGCGGCCGTTGGCGGCCATCGCTACATGCTGCGCGGGGGCAACGAATTCGACGGGCGCGAGATTGCTCCGCTCGACGAGTTGGGGCTGCGCGAGGTCGGCAGGGAGATACGCCGCAAGAACATTACGGCGGCGGCGATCAGCTCCGTCTTCTCGCCCGTCACCTCCGAGATGGAGCAACGAGCGGCGGAAATTGTCGCCGAGGAGGCGCCGGGAATCCGTATCTCGCTTTCGCATCAAATCGGCCGCGTCGGATTTCTGGAGCGGGAGAATGCGACAGTCATGAACGCGTGCCTCGTCGATCTCGCGCACGCGGTAGTGTCGTCTTTCCGGCGCGCGCTCGAGGAATTGCGCATCGTGGCGCCGTTCTACATCAGTCAGAACGACGGAACGCTGATGGCGCCGCAGCATGTCGAGCGCTATCCGGTTCTCACTTTCGCTTCGGGTCCAACCAATTCGATGCGCGGCGCGGCTCTGCTCGCCGGCCTCAAGGAGGCGATGGTTGTCGACATCGGGGGCACAACATCCGACGTCGGCATGTTGATGCATGGCTTTCCGCGCGAAGCCTCCGTGTCGGTGGACATTGGCGGCGTGCGCACCAATTTCCGAATGCCCGACGTGCTGTCGATCGGCCTCGGCGGCGGTAGCCTCGTGCGCGACGATGGCGCGCGCATCGGGCCGGACTCGGTCGGCTATGAACTGACGAAACGCGCGCTCGTTTTCGGCGGCGAGGAATTGACGACGACCGACATCGTGGTGGCGGCCGGGCTGGAGGACATCGGCGACCGGTCGCGCGTGCGGCATCTGTCGAAGGCGACGATCAAGAGCGCGCTCGCCACCATTCACAGGATGGCCGACGTCGCGGTGGACCGCATGAAGACCAGCGCGGCGCCATTGCCGGTCGTGCTGGTCGGCGGCGGGGCGATCCTCATTTCGGCGAAGCTGCCCTCGGCGTCCGAGGTCGTGCGCCCCGACCATTCCTCGGTCGCAAACGCGATCGGGGCGGCGGCGGCGCAGGTCGGCGGCGAAGTCGACCGTGTATTCGCGGTTGAAGGCTCGACGCGCGACGCCGTGCTTGACATCGCCAAGCGCGAGGCTTGCGAGCGTGCGATTGCGGCGGGGGCGGAGAAATCCTCCGTCAAGATCGTCGACGTCGAAGACGTCCCGCTCGCTTATCTCCCGGGCAATGCGACGCGCATCCGCGTGAAAGCGGTCGGCGACCTCTTGATTCAGTGAGAGCGGGATATGTGGCGACTGACGGAACAGGATCTCATGGACCTCGCGGTGGGCGCCGCCTTTCTGGGTACCGGCGGCGGCGGCGATCCCTATATCGGGCGCTTGATGGTGCAGGCGGCGCTGGAGGCGGGCAAGACCGTCGACATCCTGGACCCGACCGAAGTGCCGGACGAGGCGCTTGTCATCCCAACCGCGATGATGGGCGCGCCGACTGTGCTTGTCGAGAAGATCCCGAGCGGCGAGGAAGCGGTGGCTTCGCTTCGTCGCCTCGAAGCCCATCTCAGGCGCGAGGCCTTTGCGACGATGCCGATCGAATGCGGCGGCATCAATTCGACCATCCCGCTGGTGGTCGGCGCCATGACCGGCCTGCCGGTGGTGGACGCCGACGGCATGGGGCGGGCGTTTCCGGAATTGCAAATGGAAACGTTCAGTGTGCTCGGCGTGCGCGGCTCGCCCATGGTCGTGACCAACGAATACGGCGACAGCGCGCTGATCGAGGCGCGTGACGACAAGTTCATGGAGTGGCTTTCCCGGGGAGTCGCCATCCGTATGGGAGGGGCGGCCTATATCGCGGAATATTCCATGAGCGGCGCCGACGTGAAACGCACGTCCGTTCCCAACACGATCTCCCTAGGCGTGCGCATCGGCCGCTGCCTGCGCGAGGCGAAGACCAATCACGAGAGCCCAATCGATGCGCTGCTGCGCCTCTTGCCGCAGACGCTTTATTCGTTCGGCAAGGTGATCTGGCGCGGCAAGGTGATCGACGTGCGGCGGGAAACGAAGATGGGCTGGGCGCTCGGGTTCGCCAAGATCGAAGGCGTCGACGATTGGAGCGGCGTGATGGAGATCCAAATTCAAAACGAGAATCTGATCGCGCGCGTCGACGGCCAGGTGCGCGCCATCGTGCCCGACCTCATCTGCGTCATGGACGCGGAGACCGCCGAACCCATCACCACGGAATATCTGCGCTACGGGCAGCGAGTCGTCGTGGTGTCGGTCGCCGTGCCCGCGATCATGCGCACGCCGGAGGCGCTGAACGTGTTCGGGCCGAAAGGCTTCGGCATCGACGAGCCCTATACGCCGATCGAGCAACTTGCATAAGGCCGGCGGCGCTTCAGTGCACAAGCCGCTGCTGGCGGGCGACGGTGAGCGCCATCGTGCGGCTGTTCACGCCGAGCTTCCCATAGAGGTTCTTGAGGTGGAACTTCACAGTCGCTTCACTGACCCCAATGGATCGCGCGATTTCCTTGTTGGCGAGCCCATGGTTGAGCAGGCCCAGGATCTCGTGCTCGCGTTCGCTGAGGAGGCCGCTCGCAGATCCGCCGGCTCCGCGGCCGTCGTTCGATCCGGCGGACAGGATCGTCGCGACGAATTCGGTGCTCGTCGCCGGCAGCGATCCGACGCCGAAGCGCCGAACGGCCTGGCGCACGAACGAGGAGAGCGCGCCGCCTTCGTCTACGAAGGGCCGAAGCATTCCCTGCGGGGCGGCGATGGCGACGGCGCGCAGAAACGCGTTGAAGCCTCCCGCCGCGTCGCCGCTGCGATCGAGCGCGATCGCCCTGAGGATCAGCGCGGGCGCCACCCAATGATAGGCGCCAAGCGCCTCGCCCTGCTCGACCGCCGCTTGCAGCCAGGCGAGCGCCGCGGGAGCATTGTTGCGGAAAAGCGCCGCGCGAGCGAGCGTGAGGCGGCCTATCAGCAATTCTTGCCATGTAAGGATGCAGCCTTGCGGCGTCGCGCCCGCCGCGATGTCGCTCGCGAGGCTGCGGCCGATCTCGTCGTCTCCGACAAGCAGGTTGGTGCGGCACATCGCCTCGTGACGCATGGCGTCCAGACGCCAGCGCAACCGCCAGAGATCGCGGGCGGCGGCGATCTCATATCCCCGGTCCAGGAAGCCGGATGCGGCCCCGAGACCCTCCTCGACGAGGGCGATGCGGATGCGGGTCTCCAGCGCGCGCGCATAGATATCGACCCAGCCTTCGCCGGCCGCCATCACGGGGATGGCGAAGTCGAGCCGGCGGCGCGCGCCGACGAGATCGTTCTGCGCGTACTGGATTTCGGCGAGTGGAACCTGGGCGATGGCGCGCAGGCCGTCCTCCTTGGCGTGGGCCGCGTCAGCGAGCCTCTCGGCTTCGCGCGCGGGTTCGGCGCCCATCGCGATGCGTCCCGAAGCGACGCTGATCAGGGCGAGGTGGATCAGCATGAAGACCTGAGTATAGGTTGCGCGCTCCTCGCGGTAGCAGGCAAGCGAGCGATGGGCCGCCTGCTCGGCGCGCCACAGATCGCCGACCCGGCACAGATGGATCGTGAGGTGGTTGTAGATCCAGCCTCGCATCCAGGTGTCGCTTGCGGGGACGCGTTCGATGTAGCGCTCGCGCACCGCGAGAGTCTCCGTGTCGACCTCGCGGTCCTCGTAGATGCGGATGAGATCGTCGATATGCTCGATGTCGTCGCGCGAGGCGCTGCGCCCGCTGTCGCTCGCGTCGTTCGGGAGTTCGCGCGCCTCGTCGACCAGCCGTCGCGCCTCGGCGATCCGGCCCTTCTTCGCTACGACCACGGCGCGGGCGAGTCGCAGGCCGGCGGTTGCGGTGGCCAGCGAAGGCGGCAACTTCTCAAGCAGGTTCGTCAGCGCGCCCGCGCCCAGGCGGATAAACAAGCGCACACCCCCCGCGCGCTCGATAGTGTGCGCCGCGAAGGTGAAGTCTCGGGCGGCGCCGGCGTGCCGCACAGCGGCCTCGAAATCGTTGCGCGCGGCGAACCAATGGGCCGCGAGAGCATGCAGCCGCAGCGGTTCGCTTCGGCTTCCCTCTTCGAGCTGCGCAACGAGCGCCTCTTGCAGCAGCGGATGCATCGACATCCAGTCCGGACGCGCGGGCTGCGGTTTGATCAGCGGCGCGAGCTGGGCCAACTCCGCTCGCGTCGCCGCCTCGAACGCCCGGCCGGTGAGGGCCTCGCCGAGCTCGGCGCTGAAACTCGGCGCAATGGAGCAGGCCAGGAGAAACTCGCGCGCGGCCGCCGACAGTGGCGCCAGCACTTCCTCCTCGACATAATCGCGCACGGTCGTTTGCAGGCGCTGCGCAAAGGGCTCGAGGTCGCGCGAGCCCTGGAGCTGGAGAAGCAGTTGCAAGGGCGCCGGCCAGCCCTCGCATCGCTGCACGAAGCCGACGAGTTTTTCGTCCTGCGCCTGCGCGCCGAGCAGAGCCTCGGTCTCTGCGCGCGAGAGACAAAGGTCGGATGGGCTCACCTCCGCGACGAGGCCGCGCGCGCGCAAGGAGGAGAGCGCGATGCGCGGCCGAGCGCGGCCGGAAAGCACCACCCGCACATGCGGCGGCAGCGTCCGCAACAGACGATCAAGCGCCTCGTTGAACGATTTCGATTCGGCGCAATGGAAGTCGTCGATGAGCAACGCGACGTCGTTTCGGCGGCGGTCGAGCGCCCGAGCGATCTGAGCGGTCAGAGCGTCCGGCCTGCCCGCCGTTTCGCCGAGCCCGTCCGGCCAAATTTGCCCTTCGCCCTGGTCCGCGGCGCTCAGAGCGCCCGCAAGACTTGCGAGAAAGCGCCCGGGCGCGCCGTCGGATCGGTCCGCGGTCAACCAGACGCATTCGACCCCAAGAGAGCGCCACTGGCGCATTGCCTGAACCAGCAAGGTGGTCTTGCCGAAGCCGGCGGGAGCTTGAAGCAGCAGCACCTGGCGCTCTCGTCCACCCATGATTTTGTCGAGCAAAGATCGGCGCTCCAGCGCGCGCGCCAGGCTGTGCGGCGGGCGCAGGCGGGTCTCGAGGTTGCTGCGGCGATGTCGTCGTCAGGAAACGACTGCGGCGCCGAGTTGCTCATGCGAGAGGAGTCTCCATTTGCGCGACCCCAAGTATAGCCCGACAATGAGCTCGAGGCGCAATCAAAATCTGGGCGGCCGCGCCGGCGGCGCGTCGCCCTCGCAAGAAACCGGAAGGGGAACGCCGTGATCAGGATTGGCGTCGACGTCGGCGGCGCCAATACCGACGCAGTCGTGATGGACGGGGCAAGCGTGCTCGCGAGCTTCAAGGCGCCCACATCGCCCGAGGTGAGCGCCGGCGTCACCGAAGCCCTCGCGGGCGTGCTGGCGCAGTCGGGCGTTTCCGCCGGCGCGGTCGGCCTCGTCGCGCTCGGCACCACTCATTTCACCAACGCCGTGGTGCAGCGGCGCGACCTCGCGCCTACCGCGGCGGTGCGGCTCTGCTTGCCGGCGACGCAAGCGCTTCCGCCGATGGTCGACTGGCCGGACGACCTCCGAGACGCCATCGGCGGCCATTATTATTTCGCCCACGGCGGCCATGAATTCGACGGTCGCCGGATCACGCCGCTCGACGCCGAGGAATTGCGTGGGATCGCGCGCGACATCGCAGCCAAGAACATCCGGACCGTCGCGGTCAGCTCCGTGTTCAGTCCGGTCAACGCCGAGGCGGAGCGACAGGCAGGCGAGATCCTCGCCGAGGCCTTGCCGGGGGCGCATATCACGCTTTCGGCCGATATCGGCCGCATCGGGTTGCTCGAGCGGGAGAACGCCGCGATCATGAACGCCTGCCTGCGCGATCTGTCGCGCACGGTGATGGGAGCTTTTCGCGAGGCGATGCAAAGCGCCGGCATTTCCGGCCGGTTCTTCCTCACGCAGAACGACGGCACGCTGATGGATGCGGCCTTCGCCGAACGCTTCCCCGTCCTCACCTTTGCGAGCGGCCCGACCAATTCGATGCGCGGCGCGGCCTTTCTTTCGGGCGTACAGAACGGAATCGTCGTCGACGTCGGCGGCACGACGACGGACGTCGGCTCGCTCGCCAAAGGCTTCCCCCGGCAGGCTACGGTAGCTGTCGAGATCGGCGGCGTTCGCACCAATTTCCGCATGCCCGACGTGTTCTCGATCGGCCTCGGCGGCGGCTCGCTGGTTACCGAGCAGGGCGGCGAGGTGAGCATCGGTCCGCGCTCGGTCGGCTATCGGCTGACGCGCGAAGCGCTCATCTTCGGCGGCTCGACGCTAACGGCGAGCGACATCATCGTCGCCGCCGGGCGCGCCGACTTCGGCGACCGCTCCAAGGTCGGCCATCTTCCGCCGACCCTGATCGACAAGGCGAGGGCGCGCATCGTGACGATGGCCGCCAATGCGGTGGCGCGCTCGCGCCTGTCCGCCGATCCTCTGCCTGTCGTCGTCGTCGGCGGCGGCAGTGTGCTCATCGACTCCCGCCTCGGCGACCTCGAAGTGGTGAAGCCTCCCCATTTTGCTTGCGCCAACGCTGTCGGCGCGGCGATTGCGCAGATCAGCGGCGAGGTCGACCGCATCTACATGCTGAGCGAGGTGAGCCGCGAGGAGGCGCTCCGCGACGCCAAGCAGAAGGCGACCGACGCGGCGGTGGCCGCGGGCGCAAAGGCCGATACGGTGGCCATCGTCGACGTCGAGGACGCGCCGCTCGCCTATATCCCCGGCAATGCGACGCGCGTGCGCGTCAAGGCCGTGGGCGAGCTTGCTCCCTGATCCCCCTTTCTTCGGATGGACCGCTCATGATGAACGCAATCGACACTTCCTCGCAGACCCTCATCGACGTCGCCGATCTCGACGACATCGCCGTCGGCGGAGCCATCCTCGGCACGGGCGGCGGCGGCGATCCCTATATCGGCAAGCTGATGGCGCAGCAGGCGATCCGCAAGCACGGTCCTGTCCGCCTCGTGGATGTCGACGACCTCGCCGACGACGAACTCGTCGTGCCCTGCGCCATGATGGGCGCGCCGACGGTGATGGTTGAGAAGATACCGCAGGGCGATGAAATCCTGGTCGCGTTCCAAAAGCTCGAACGCTTTCTCGGCAGGAAGATCGGCGCGATCCTCTGCGCCGAGGCGGGCGGCCTTAACTCGACGATCCCATTCGTCATCGGCTGCCATGACGGGGCTTCCCGTTGTCGACGCCGACGGCATGGGCCGCGCCTTTCCCGAATTGCAGATGGTGACGTTCACGCTGCACGGCGTCTCGGCGACGCCGATGGCGATCGTCGACGACAAGGGCAACAGCGTGCTGCTCGAATGCATCGACAACCGTTGGACCGAACGTCTGGCGCGCACGGCCACGATCGAGATGGGCGGATCGGTGCTCATCGCGCTCTATCCGATGAGCGGGGCGGTGGCGAAAAAGGCTTCGGTGCGAGGGACGCTGACCTTGGCGGCGCCGGCTCGGCGAAATTCTGCGCGAAAGCCGCGCCTCACACGCCGACGCCGTCAAGGCGATCCGGGAAAAACTCGACGCCGCGACCATATTCGAGGGACGCGTCACCGACATCGCGCGGCGCACGGAGACCGGCTTCGCCCGCGGGGAAGCGCATTTCGCCGGCATCGACGCCTATCACGGCCACAATTACCGCATCGCCTTCCAAAACGAGTTCCTCATCGCCGAACGCGACGGCGTCCCGATCGTGACGACGCCCGATCTGATCACGCTGCTCGACGCCGACACCGGCGTTCCGATCACCACGGAAACGATCCGCTTCGGCCTGCGCGTCGTGGCGATCGCGATCCCCTGCGCGCCGCAGTGGCGCACGCGCGAGGGCCTGGCCGTGGTCGGCCCCGGCTATTTCGGCTACAAGGTCGAATATCGTCCGTTTGGAGGCTAGTTGAGCGATGGACGCGACGAAGACCAGCGCGGGCCGGCAAGCCGAGCCGGCGCGGGATTTCCGCGGCTATGGGTCCCACCCCCCGGACCCGCAATGGCCGGGCGGCGCGCGCATCGCCGTCAATTTCAATCTGAACGTCGAGGCGGGCGGCGAACACAGCCTGCTTGAAGGCGACGACCACTCGGAAGACGCGCTCACCGACATCGGCTTTCCGGCCTATTCGTCCACGAGGAGCCTTGCGGTCGAGTCGGCGTTCGAATACGGGCCGCGCAGCGGCGCCTGGCGCGTGTTGCGCATCTTCGAACGCTTCGGCGTCAAGATCAGCATCCTCGGCGTCGCCCGCGCATCTGCAGCAATGCCCTGAATTGACGCAGGCCTTTCTTGCGGCGGGTCACGAACTCGTTTGCCATGGCTATCGCTGGCTCGACTATCTCGAAATCGACGAAGCGACCGAGCGCGAGCACATCCGCATGGGCGCGCGCATCCTTCAGGAGCTGACGGGCGAACGGTCGCTCGGCTGGTTCAACGGAAGGCCGAGCGAAAACACGCGCCGTCTGCTCGTCGAGCACGGAGACATCGTCTATGATCGCGATTATCTCGGCGACGAGCTGCCGTTCTGGGTCAAGATCGGCGAAAAGACATCACCTCGTGATCCCGAGCTCCTACGAGACCAACGACAACCGCTTTGACGGCAATTCCGGCTTCCGCACCGCGGACGCGTTTGCGCGCTATCTGATGGACGCCTTCAATCTCCTTTACGAGGAGGGCGCCGAAAGCCCCAAGATGCTGGCCATCAATCTGCATGACCGCCTGGTCGGCCGGCCGGCGCGCGCCGCGGGCCTGATCAAGTTCCTCGAACACGCGACAAAGCACGAGCGCGTCTGGTTTTGCACGGGCCGGGACATTTTCGAGCATTGGCGCTCGACCCATCCGCCCGAAGCGGTTCATTCCGCGCAAAGGCGCGGGCGCGCTTCGCGCTTTGGCCAAAAGAAATGATCGGTTCAGATCATCGACTCTTGGCCTTAGCCTCCAAAATAAACAGGCGCGCGCACCTTGCGCTCTTGCTGGCGAAGTCGCCTCGCGAAGACCGCCGCCTGCACGCCAATTGAGCCGGACGGCAAAATTTGCGTCCATTGGGCGCTAAAAATGAATATTGACTACAAAAGCCAAAGAAACCTAGGCTGCCTTCCCGCCACGGGCCGTTAGCTCCGCTGGCTCAGGTACAGAGGCTGGCTGACATGTTCGAGATCAGGGACGTCGAAGGCGCCGAGCGCCTCGCGGGAGTGACCTATTCGCATGCCGAGCGCGAGCAGATGCTGAACAATTGGAAGGGCAGATCGCCGCCGCGGCCGCCCGGCGTCAGCTGAAGCTGGACAACGCGACCCCACCCGCCTTGCGGTTCGATCCTCGCTTGCCGGGCTTTCAATTGCCCACCGCGCGGGGCGGCGTGCGGGTCAGCCGGCTGGTGGCGACGCCAGCGCCGAGCGACGACGAAGACGTCGCGTTCGCCTCCGTCAACCAACTCTCGCATTGGCTAGCCTCCGGCGCGCTGACGAGCCGGCGGCTGACCGAGATCTATCTCGCGCGCATCGCCGCGCTGGACCCGAAACTCGAATGTTTCGCAACTGTCGCCACCGAACTGGCGCTCGCCGAGGCCGACGCCGCGGACGAACTCATGCGCGTCGGCGTGCGTCTAGGCCCTTTGCACGGGATTCCCTATGGGCTGAAAGATCTGTTTGACACCAAGGGGCTGGTCACGGGGTGGGGCGCGGAGCC
>CAVZAL010000015.1:0-358410 GCA_963773245.1 uncultured Pseudomonadota bacterium | reverse complement strand
TCACCTCGACAAGCGCGGTCGGATGGGAGGCCGAAATCGCTCTAGGGTGCCAGAGAGATAGCAGGTATGTAAGTCGACGTGGTGCCGAAACGAACGGTGACGGAGAAGTCTGACGACGAAAGCGTCCGCAGCGCGTCGTCGTTGAGCTTTAACATCGCCCGTGCGCTCTCGACGAGGGAACGCCCCTGCGGCGTCATTTCGACGGGGCCACCCTTCGAGCGGATCACCAGAGGATGACCGACAAGTCCTTCCAACTTCTGCACTTGAAGTGTGACAGCCGATTGGGTGCGCCGACGCGCTCTGCGGCCCGGGTGAAACTTCCTTCCTCGGCGATGTGGACGAGGGTGCGCAGGAGTTCCAGATCGAGGGCAGGCCGGTGCGCCATGAATGAGTCCCCCAATGACCCCGATCAGAACAACTCGTTTCCAGAAATCACTTCCAACGGGCAAGCTCGACGCCATCCCAGACAGGAGGCCGTCATGTTCGCCATCGCCGCACCGCAAAAGACCATCGCTAGCCTAGCAGAAATCCGTGCGCGGGTCTTAGCCGCCTTCTCGGCCTTGGGGTCCCGGTTTTCCAAAATGTTCTCCGACCGTGTCGGACGTCCATGGTTCACGTTGGACGAGCGCCTGCTTAAGGACATCGGCAAAACCCCGCTCGACGCGGAAATTGCGCAACTTGACGCACGCTGGGGCGCGGCGGAAGGCGCAGCGTCGAACCTTCTCGCCAACCGCCGGCTCGGGGCATAGCGTTCCTGCACGGTTGCGAAGTTTATCTGGCTGGCGGCCATTCGCATCAGCGGCAATCTCTCAAAACTCCCGCAAAAGCGGCCTTCTGCGCCTGTCTCAGATCTTTTGAATTTCGTAACGGCTGAAACTGGCAACCTCTCCTAGCCGGGCAAACACGCCTCGCAAATCGCGACGATGTGGTTGTGATCGGTGCCGCAACACCCTCCCAATACCGAGAGACGGGGCATTTGCTCGCGCAATTTCATGTACTGGCGACCAAGCTCCGCAGGATTTCCCGCATCGAGCGTTGTCGCCGCATCCAGTTCCGCGTGGCTTTGCGCGGAGGCGTTGGCGCGATAGCCGCGAATTCGATGCCGCCATGGCGCTTCAACAATCGGCAGCGCACCCAAATGAGTTGGATGGGCGCAATTGACCATGTAATAGGCCGGACCGCCGTCCGTCATTGCGTCTACTCGCTCAATCGCCTCTCCTAGGTCTTCGCCTGAGGGCAGTCGACCGTCGGTTTCGACGGTGAACGAAATCGCCGCCGGAAGCCCACACACCCGCGCCGCGAATACTATGCCGGACGCTTCGGCAGAATAATTGATGGTGACGGCGGAAACCATGTCTGCATCGGTCTCCCGAAATGCTTCGATCTGAGGGAGATGATAACGCTCTGCTTCATGTTCGCTCATTCGCGCATCAGCGCGATATCCGTCGCCGCGCGGCCCGATTACGCCGTTGATAATCACAGGCGTCCGTTCTGTGTCGAACGCGTTTCGCAGACTGCTGGCGAGCGCGACCGACTGGCGATTGATTTCCGTTGTTCCTGGGTCCGAGTAGCCTAAACTTGTTCCCCAATCCGCGTTCGCCCGCCATGTCGGAGTATCCAATATGAACCCCACGCCGCGTTCGCGCGCGGTGTTAAGAAAAGGCGTAAAGTATTTGACGAGCCGTGCTCGTCCCTCATCTGTCGCCACAAGCGGGAATGCGGCAAAACATGGGAGATCAACTCCCTCGATGAATACAAGCCACGTTTCCAAACCGCCATCCGTTAGGAATATGATCCGCCCAACTGTGGCAATCCACTGCGATAGCGCGGCATATCCCACCTCCCGGCGGCGTCGAATACATACCGGTAATCTTTCAAACTCGCTTGCGTAATTCGCTCCGCACGGCGTGTCTCAAAACCTTCTAATTTTCGGCCCTAAAGTCGCTGCTCCGAAAGTGTTGAATTTCGAGACAAGCAAATCTTACCGTCAGCGAGTTGAAGCGGTCGAATGTCTGGCACGCTGCTGCCCCCTCTCCCCGTCCTGCTCCGTCAGCGGCTCAGAGCCTGACCTAAAATTCGGTTGACCGGCCTCGCGGCTCTTGATTCCCTGGGTTTGCAACAACTTGGGAAGATTCGCGATGCCTTGGAACGAGGCCGATCGGGCAAAGTATGATGTCATTCGGGCGCGTTATTCAAGCGATATGTCGGAGGCGGAGTTCGCGTTGATCGCGCCGCTTCTGCCGCCGCCCAAACGGCGCGGGGAAGGCCGACCGATCCGCAAGCCATTCTAAATGCGTTGTTTTATGTGATTCGTTGCTCTTGTCCGTGGCGGTATTTGCCCAAAGACTTTCCGCCGTTCACAACCGTGCAAAACCGGTTCTACGCTTGGCGCGACGCTGGACTGTGGGCGCAAATCCTCGCCGTTCTGGTGATGGCCGCGCGCGAGGCGGAGGGGCGCGAAGCCGCGCCAACCGCAGTGGTCGTCGACAGCCAATCGGTCAAGACGACCGAAGCCGGCGGTCCGCGCGGTTTCGACGCTGGCAAGAAGGTCAAAGGCCGCAAGCGCCACCTTGCCGTCGATACGCTTGCGATTGCCCATCGCGTGCCAGATCACGCCGGCCAACACACAGGACCGCGACGCTCTCGCGCCCTTGCTCAAGGCTGTAAAGGCCACGAGCCCCTGGGTGAAAATGTCTTTCGTTGACGGAGGTTATCAGGGCGATGAGGCGCAGCGCGCGGCGTACGAGGCAAGCCGCATCGCCATCACGGTCGTCAAACGCACCGACAAAGAGGTGAAGGGATTTGTCGTGTTGCCCATGCGGTGGGTCGCGGCCTTATGTAGCAGTCACCACCGAGCTTGACAGGGCTCTCGCGGCGATTCAGAATGTTCATGGTTTGTTCTGGACGGCGAGGACCTCATGTCTCAACATTTTCTGCTGTCGGCGGCAGCTCGATCGCTCAGCATCGGCAAGGTCATGCGGATGTCCGAGCGTGGCGCCCAGAACGTCTTCGCGCGCCTGCGGTGGCCGACGACGGACGGCAAGCCTGTTTGTCCGAGCTGCGGTTGCACGACTTGCCACGACTGCCCCCGAGGCGAGAGCGCGCGTTGGCGATGCAAAGCGTGCGGGTCCGATTTCTCGGTGACGTCGGGCACGTTGTTCGCTTGGCGCAAGTTGCCGCTGAAGACCTATCTCCTGGCCATCGTGGCGTTCTGCAATGAAGTTAAGGGAAAGAGCATGCTCGCCTTGTCCCGCGACCTCGGCGTTCAATACAAGACGGCGTTTGTCTTGGCGCATAAGCTGCGCGAGGCGATGGCCTCCGCCATGCGCGGATTGACGATCGGCGGCGAGGGCAAAGTCGCCGAAATCGATGGCGCGTATTTCGGCGGCCATGTCCGGCCGAGCAATCTCGCGGCGGACCGGATTGACCGCCGGCTCGCCGAGAACCAGTCGGGAAAACGCAAGGTGGTCGTCGTGATGCGGGAGCGCGGCGGCCGCACGTTGCCCAGCGTTTTCGCCTCCGAGGACGCCGCGGTTTCCTTCATCCGCGCCCGGATCGCCAGGGGAACCGAGGTTCACGCGGACGAGAGCCCGGCCTGGAACGCGCTACACGCCCGGTTCGCGATGAAGCGGATCAACCACCAAGAAGGCTACAGCGTGGACGAGGCCTGCACGAACGGCGCGGAGTTCTTATTTTTCGCGGATGCGGCGCGGCGAACTGGGGCATCATCACCACATCGCCGGCGCCTATTTCGCCCGATATGCGCAGGAAGCGGCGTGGCGCGAGGATTACCGCCGCCTCGCCAATGGCGATCAGGTCGATGGCGTCGTCAGGTTGGCGATGGGACTGGGGCCATCGGTCGATTTTTGCGGATATTGGCAGCGGGCCAAAGCCGCTTAGATCACCCGCCAAGCCGCGCTGCCGGCCGCTTGCGTCCGCTCGATCGTTGCGGAGGCCCGATTGAGCGAGCCGAGCACGGTCTTGTGAATCAACTCGCGAGCACGAGCATCGTCGCTCGATATACCTCTCGCGGCCATGATCTTTTCCACGATCTCTCGCGTCGCCATCGGCTCTGTCGCGTCACGCAAGACATCGTGGATTCTCCGACGACATTCGCCAGGGCGAAACCAGTCATTATAGCGGCGTCGCCGCGCAGGCTGAGCCGCGACGTGGATGTCGTTGGGATCGAACAGGCGAATGGTCGCGTCCAAATGCGCCAGATCGGCGCGACGCGCGTTGGCCTGGCGTTCAAGACCATCAAGAATTCCGGCCACTTCCAATCGTTTCTCGCGCAACGACGAGACAACCGACGGCTCGCTCATCACCATCCTCTATTGCCAGCAGAAATCAGCCGGCAGAATAGGGGCTCGGGCGGAGCGCACGAAGCGTCGGCCGGTGGTGGCTGCTACATAAGGCCGGTGGGTCTGGTGGAGCGAACGCTCGGTTGGGTCAACCGCGCGCGGCGCCTGTCAAAGGACTTCGAGGCGACAATGGAATCGGTGCTCGCGTGGTTGCACATGGCCATCGCCTTCCTCATCATGCGAAGAATGGCGAGGGCCGAAAGCGCCACCGAATGAATTTCGAGTTGTGGCTCTCAGCGCAAAGGATGTTATGTTACGCAATGCGAGCCGGAGGGGCATGGAGTTTCTGGTCAACATCGACGTGCCGGCGTCGATGCCGGCGTCCGGTTCTACCGCGACGCCTTGGGCTTTGAACTGGCGCGCCGTCTCGCCCCCGAGGTCGCCGTAATGGTCGGCGGTCCGGCGCGGCTCTACCTTCTGCAGAAGCCCGACGGCTCGATCGCCGCCGCCGGCGATCGTCGCCGCTACAATCGGCATTGGACGCCCGCGCACCTCGACATCGTCGTCGAGGATATCGAGGCCGCGCTCGGCCGCGCCGTCGCCGCGGGCGCACAGCCGGAATCCCCATCCGCGTCGAGGCCTCGGGCAAGATCGCGGTCTGCGCCTATCCCTTCGGCCACGGCTTCTGCCTCATCGAATTCGTCGGGCGCGGCTACGCTGAGCTGGACGCTCCATGAACGACCTTGCTGTTCGCGGCGGCGCCCTGCCCGGAACGCGAAGCCGTTCGGCCGCGCAATCATCGTGCCGAAGCTTGTCGTCGACGCCGGCGACAAGGCTGCAAATGCTATACCCCGACTTATTGAGAAGACGAAAAAGGGACTTGCCAACGGCCGGGTTTAGGATTCGGCTAAGGCATGATTCGCCCTGGCTTTTTGTCGCGAGAGGAACGTTTGGCGCTGATCGCGTTGGCGCGCGACGGTTCGATGACTCACCGATTGCGCGTCGCGCCAACGCTCTGGTGCTGCTCGACGATGGCCTGAGCTGCGAGCAAGTCGCCCAAGTGCTTTTGCTGGACGACGACACGATCCGCCGGTGGCGCGGCGCGTTCGCTGAAGGAGGCCGCAAGGCGCTCATGCGCTTCGAGGCTTACGAGCGTCGATAGAGAGCGGGATAGCTTCTACTCGATTTCTTCGTCCTTTATCTTCGCTATCTGGGAGATTTAGTTCATCCCACTTCCAGAACCATAGCTCAGCCGCAGCAATGTAGGCCGCAATATCGTCGCGCAGTTGGTTGATCCACGCCTGCCGGAAGGTCGCACTTGCATTTGAATACGACGTTCCCGCCGCAGTTCGCGCGCCAATTCGAGCCGCAAGCGCAGCGATAACTGCTCCGACAAAAGCCGCAAAAGCACCAATTAAATATGGTAACATGAACGTTATTGCGAATTGCTCCTAGGGCGTGTTGACTGCCGGTGGCCCACACTTTGTCATGCTCTCCTTATCGGCTTAGCGTAGGGTTTTTGGAAAATCCCCTTCTGACCCCCATAGGCGACCTACGGTCGCAAACGGTGAACTGGCGGGGCCGGCCGTTTCCACCAATCAATCGCCTGCTTTGACTCCAATCGGATTTTCGAAGTCGAAGAAGTGCTGCGTCGCAAGCGCCGCAGCACCGCGCGACCAGACGTCGCTTTCCCAATCCACCTCGATCGGCGGCGGGGTCGCGAAGCTAAAATCTGCAAGCGCATCGGTGATCGCGGTAACAAATGGCGGGCCAAAACGCACGGCTTCTCCGCCAAGGATGACGATTTCGGGATCGATCAAATCGATCATAGCGGCCAATCGGCGGCCGATTTCATGCCCGTTCGTCTTGACGAAAGCCAAGGCCGCCGGGTGTCCCGACTCGATGGCCTGCGCAAGTTCTTTCGGAGTTTAGAGGAAGTCTTCGACGCCGCCTCGCGCCAATACTTCCTCATGGCCGTCTCACTGTAGCGCGTATCCCAGCTAACGCGCTCCTCAAGCTTCGCCTTGCCTGTGGCCGGAATGCCGATCTCGCCGGCCGCGAAGCGCGCGCCTCTATGGATTTTCCCGTCGAAAATCAAAGCGACCCCGACGCCCGTTCCGATAATCAAGATCAGCGCCGAATTCCGGCCGCGCCCATAGCCAAATAGCTGCTGGGCAATCGCAAAGGTCTTGACGTCGTTCTCGATCCACACCGGCGCTTTGATCCGTCGCATCAGCAGATTGGCGATGTCCACGTTCTTCCATTCGAGGCGATGCGACACCCGGCACACGCCGAGATTGGCGTCGATAATGCCGGGCAACGCCAGTCCCACGCCGATCAACTTGGCTCCGCGCTCGGAGGCATCCGGAAGCAGGCGCTCGACCGCGGTCTTCGCAGCGTCGGCGACAATGTCGGGCCTGCAGTCGCTTAGGGGGATCGATAAGCTTCGTACTGGCTCAGTGGCCAAGTTCGTCAACACCGCCTCCAGGCTTTCGGGCATGAGCTTGAAGCCGATCGAAAAGCGGCTCGCGTAGTCGATGCGGACCGGAATTGGCCTGCGGCCGCCGTTGCTCTTCCCGGCGTCTCCTTCGACGACGAAGCCGTCGACGATGAGCTCCGCCACCACCCCCGTCACCGCAGCGGGACTCAGGCCGCACCGAGCGGACAGCCCAGCCCGGCTCATTTCGCCGTCGTTCTTGAGCAGGTTGAGCACCAGCCGCCGATTTAACGCCCGGGTGGTGGATTGGTCGCCCTTCAGTTTCATTTTCCACTTTCTTCGTTCAGTGAATGAAAAAAGTATTGCCTGGCTTCAAGCCATGCGCTACAGGATGCAACACGGATCGAGTGCAAAACGTCAAGCTCTTGGTCCAAGCCATCGGGAGGTAGGCCCTGACCGGGCCGTACAGCTGACTTCCACATCGCAGCAAGACCGAAACTCGCGACCAGCGTTCGCGAGAACGGCGGGGCTTTGCCGGGAAGTCCTCAGGGAGGTGATATGGTCTTCTTCGTCACTTCGTCCCCGCAAGGGCAATGGATCGCCGGTGAATTCGACACGGGGCGGAGAGCGCAGTCCTCCGTAGGCTCCGGAGATACGATTACGCACGACTTCAAAGGGTTTGGTGGCTGCTTCAATGAACTCGGATGGAAAGCGCTCGCCCATCTCGGCGACAATGCCCGCAACGAGGTGCTGGAGGCGCTTTTCGGAGAACGAGGATGTGGCTTTAGCTACTGTCGTCTGCCGATAGGCGCCAGCGATTACGCCGAGAGCTGGTACAGTCACAACGAAACCGCGGACGACTTCGCCATGGAGTCGTTCAGCATCGACCGCGATCGACAAGCGCTCCTCCCCTATATCGAAGCGGCGCGGGCAGCATCAGCGCGCGAATTCTATCTCTTCGCATCGCCCTGGAGCCCGCCGACATGGATGAAGCGGCCGCAAGCGCACAATTTCGGCACGCTCGTCTGGGAGCCGAAATACCGTCGCGCCTACGCCGAGTATTTCGTTCGCTTCGTGCAAGCCTATGAAAAAGTCGGCGTGCCGATCAACGCCGTTCACCTTCAGAACGAACCGAACTCGGATCAGAAGTTCCCCTCCTGCCTTTGGACCGGCGCCAAGATGCGGGACTTCATCCGCGACGACCTTGGGCCCGCCTTCGAACGCGCGAAGCTCAAGACCGAAATCTGGGCCGGAACCATTGAACGCGGCGATTTCAACGCCTGGGCAGGCGCCATTCTGTCCGACCCGGCCGCCGCCGCATACGTGAAGGGCCTGGGCTTTCAATGGGCCGGCAAATACGGCGTTCAGCGGACGCGGCAGGCCTATCCGGAAGTGCCGATCATCCAAACCGAAAACGAATGCGGCGACGGCGAGAATACCTGGGATTACGCCCACTACGTCTTTGATCTCGCTCAGCACTACCTCTCCAACGGCGCGGAAGCTTACGTCTACTGGAACATGGTTCTGGAGCCCCACGGGCAAAGCACATGGGGCTGGAAGCAGAACTCCATGATCACGGTCGACCCCGAAAGCCGCACCGCCGTCTACAATCCTGAATACCACGTGATGCGGCACTTCGCCGGCTTCGTAAAGCCGGGCGCATCGGTGCTGCGCACAGTCGGTCATTGGGCGGCCAACACGGTCGCTTTCCACAATCCGGACGGCTCGACCGTGCACGTAATCCAAAATCCGTTTTCGGATGAGCGGATTGTGTCCATCGGACCCTCCGGAAAAGCCGTGACGGTGACGCTCGCCCCGCGGTCGATCAGCACCCTCGTCAACTGAGCCTAGCCGGACTGCTTCCAGTCCGCGGTCAAATCTGCATGGGAGGATTGCTATGAACTCGAAATCTCTGGTTTCGCTGCTCGCCATTGCAGCGACAATGGCGCTGTCGATGGGAACGGCGACCGCCGGCGCGGTGAAGGTGCTGCGCCCCGAAGTGCCGTCGAGCGAGAAAGCCTACTACGACTCGGTCGTCGCCGAATTCCAGAAGACGAACCCCGACATCACGGTGACGTTCGAATATCTCGCCAATGAAGCCTACAAGCAGAAGCTCACGACTCTGCTTCAATCCAAGCAGAAACCCGACATCATTTTCAGCTGGTCCGGCGGCGTGCTCGCGCAGCAGGCCGAGGCGGGCGTCCTCAGGGATCTCACCGCCGCAGAGAAAGGCGCCTGGGCCGATTCCTTCTCACCGGCGAGCGTCGGCGCTTTCACGGTCGACGGAAAGCTATTCGGGGTCCCCATGGGCGCCAGCGATGTGGTGTTCTGGACCAACCGAACGCTGGCCGCAAAAGCCGGCGTCGATATCGCTGCGATCAAGACCTGGAGCGACTTCCTCGCCGCGGTCAAGAAAGCGAAGGCCGCTGGCCTGACGCCGATCGACGTCGGCGGCAAGGACAAATGGCCGCTGCATTTCTACTACGGTTATCTGATGCTGCGCGAAGCCGGCGCCGAAGGTTTCAAGGCGGCGGTTGCGGGCAAGGGCGAGGGCTTTGCGGCCCCAGCCTTCGCGAAAGCGGGCGAGGATTTCAAAGCGCTGCTCGCGCTCAATCCGTTCGAGCCCGGCTTCATGGACACAACTTTCGAGCAGGCGACGGGCCAGTTCGGCGACGGCAAAGCTGTTTTTCATTTAATGGGCGATTGGGACTACGGAACCCAGAAGTCGAACTCCGCCTCCGGTAAGGGCGTCCCGGACGACCAAATGGCGACCCTGCGCTTTCCGGGCGTCGATGGCGGAGCTGGGAAGGCTACGGACACCTTCGGCGGCGTCACCGGCTGGGCGGTCACCGCGGGCGCCTCGCCGGATGCGGTCAAGTTTCTGAGGGCTCTGACCTCGCTCGAAAACCAGAACCGTGGAGGCGCCGCAGGACTGTTCATCCCCGTCGCGAAGGGCGCCGACACCGACATCAAGAATCCATTCCTCCAGAAGATGTCGGCGTCTCTCGTCGCCTCCACGTACCATCAGCTGTTCCTGGACCAGGCTTTCGGTTCAGACGTTGGCGCGGCGGTCAACGACGCTGCGGCGGACCTCGCGCAAGGCGCGCTGACGCCGAAGGACGCCGCAAAGGCCATCCAGGACGCTTGGTCGCGTCGCTAGAAAGGAGAACTGGCCCGGCCGGCCGCGACCGGGTCGCCTCTTTCCAACCCATGAACCGCGAGAACTGCCGATGTCCGCGCTTTCTTCTAGGGCGGTTGCGCCCTCCTTGCGTCCACGGATCGATTGGAACGGCCGCTTTGCCGCAATCGCGCTGATGACGCCACCGGCGCTACTGTTGTTCACGTTGTTTGTTGCCCTGCCGCTTCTCGATGCGGGATACTATAGCCTTTTCAAGTGGAACGGCTATGGCGCGCCAACCGACTTCGTCGGGCTCGACAATTTCAAGCAAGCCTTCGAGCATCCGATATTTTGGGAGGCCGTGCGCAACACCTTCATCGTTCTCGCTGTCTCGATTTTTGTTCAGTTGCCCTTAGCGATGTTGCTGGCGCTGCTCGTCTACGAGAAGACGCCCGCCAACACTCTCTTCCGCCTCGTCTTTTTCTTGCCGTACATCCTCGCCGAGATTGCCTCCGGACTGATCTGGAGCTTCGTATTCGACGGCAATACCGGCGTCGCGGCGGCTATCTCTCATGCGTTCGGCGCCGACCCCGTCTTTATCCTCGCCGATCGCCGGTTCGCCTTCGCGGCGATCACGCTCGTGGTCGTGTGGAAATACTTCGGGTTTCACATGATGATCTACGTCGCCGCGCTTCAGGCGGTGCCGCGCGAACTCCTCGAGGCGGCGCGTCTGGAAGGGGCTGGACGCTGGGACGTCGTGCGCCATGTCCAGCTTCCCTTCATTCGACCTGCGATTGGCGTATCGGCTTTCTTCTCCGTCGTCGGATCGCTGCAACTCTTCGATGTTGTCATTCCGCTCACCAATGGCGGACCCTCGAACTCGACTTCACACCATCGTCACCTACCTCTACACGTTCGGTCTGACGCGCACGCGGATCGGATTCGGTAGCGCAGTCGGCGTGATCCTTTTCCTGACCGCCGTCGTGGTCTCGATCGCCTACCAGCGCCTTACAGTCCAGGAGGAACGCAGATGACTGCCAAGAGCTTCGGTTTTGCGCTGTTGCGCCTCGCTGTCCTCCTCGTTTTCGTCGGATTTGTGCTCGGCCCGCTAAGCATCGCCGTCTTCGGCGGGTTCAAGACCAATGGGGAGCTCAGGGCCAATCCGCTGGGCTTGCCCCACAACTGGAACTTCGAATTCTACGCCTCGCTCATTGGCCGGCCGGCTTTTTGGCGCTATCTCGGCAATTCGCTGTTCATATCGCTGACGACCGTCGCGCTGACCATGCTGACGGCGGCGGCTGCGGCCTACGTCTTTGCGCAAATCCGATTTTTCGGATCGAAGATGTTGCAGGCCTATCTCGCGCTCGGGCTCGTGTTCCCGTTCGCGACCGCAATCCTGCCGCTGTTCATCAAAGTCAGGGACTTCGGCCTCCTCGACAGCTATTGGGCCGTCATCCTGCCGCAGACGGCGTTCGGGCTGTCGTTGTCGATCCTTCTCTTTCGCACCTTCTTCCAGCAACTGCCGAAGGAGCTGTTCGAAGCGGCTTATGTCGAGGGGTGCGGCTATGTGCGCTTCTTCTGGCAATTCACGCTGCCGCTGTCGACGCCAATTCTTGCGACGGTCGGCGTCTTCGTATTCGTTCAGAGCTGGAACAACTTCCTGCTGCCCCTAGTGGTCGTCAATTCGCGCGAGCTGTTCACTTGGCCGCTCGGAATGATGCAGTTCCGCGGGGAATATCTCGTCGAGTGGAATCGCACGCTTGCGTTCATTTCCCTGACCATCGCGCCGGCCGTCATCTTCTTCATCGCCGCGCAAAAATACATCGTCGCGGGGCTGACCGGCGGCGCCGTCAAAGGTTGAGACCCGTCCCACGCTGCGTCAAAGGAGGAAATCATGGCCGAGGTGCGGCTCGAAGGCATCAACAAGACATTTGGAAACGTCGAGACCATTCCCAATCTCACACTGACGGTCCCGAACGGTTCGTTCACGGTTCTCGTGGGACCATCGGGCTGCGGGAAGTCGACGCTGCTGCGGATGATCGCGGGCCTGGAAACGCCCACCCGCGGAAAGATTTCGATCGGCGGACGGGACGTCACCACGGTCGAGTCGGCCCAACGCGGCATCTCGATGGTGTTTCAATCCTATGCGCTCTTCCCGCATATGACGGTCGAGCAGAATATCGACTTCGGCCTCAGACTGGCGAAGGTCGCCGCGGATGAAAGGGCGAGCCGCGTCAAGGCCGCTGCGGAAGTGCTCCATCTCTCCAAGCTGATGGACCGTAAGCCAGCGGCCTTGTCGGGCGGCCAGCGGCAGCGCGTGGCGATAGGCCGTTCAATCGTGCGTAATCCCGACGTCTTTCTGTTTGACGAACCGCTCTCCAATCTCGACGCGGCGCTGCGGACGCAAATGCGGGTCGAACTTGCGGACCTCCATCGCCGGCTCGGCGCGACGATGATCTATGTCACGCACGATCAGGTCGAAGCCATGACGCTCGCCGACCAAATCGTTGTCATGAACGCCGGCCGCATTGAGCAGGCCGGACCGCCGATGGCGCTCTATGATCGTCCCGAGACGGCTTTCGTCGCCGCGTTTATCGGCTCGCCGAAGATGAACATGGTCAAGGAAGACTCCGCAAACGCAACGCAGGCCGCGATGCTGGGCGTGAGGCCCGAACACCTTGACGTCGCGACGGAGGGTCGATGGAAGGGCGTCGTTAAAGCCGTCGAGCACCTGGGCAACGAAACAATTGCCTATCTCGAGGCCGATGTCGGCTCGCTTACCGTTCGCCTGAACGGTCATCAAGCGCTGCGCACACGGCGAGACACTGGCAGTGTCGCCTCAAGAAGGTCTCTTGCATCAATTCGGCGCCGACGGGCGTCGCATTTGACGCGGTTGGCTAGCTGAATCGCATCGCCCTGGGACACCCGCTCGGGCGGCCGGAAACTGAGGAGAATTCATCATGCACCCTGGTTTCTTCGGCAATATTCCTCCGATCCGGTACGAAGGCCCGACGAGCGACAATCCCCTCGCCTTCCGCCACTATGACGCATCGCGAGTGGTGCTTGGCAAGTCCATCGCCGAGCACCTCCGGCCGGCGGTCTGTTACTGGCACAATTTCGCCTGGCGCGGTTCCGACATGTTCGGCGCCGACACGTTCGAACGGCCATGGTTTGGCGATTCGTTGCAAGCCGCCAAACTCAAGGCCGATGTCGCCTTTGAAATGTTCGCGACGCTTCAGACGCCATTTTTCAGCTTCCACGACAAGGACGCCGTTTTCGAAGGCGCCAGCTTGCGGGAGTTTGGCCGCAATCTCGCGGAGATCGTCGACTACTTTCAGGTCAAGATTGTCATTCGGCTCCTGCGCTTGACCCCACCGTTCTCAACGTTCCCAGGGAGTTATCACGCCGATCGGCGTTCGGACCCCACTCCGAATGACAAAGCTGGTTCGGGCCCTCGACCGTCAAATCTTTCGTCCGGTTGGGGTAAAGCCGCCGGGCCTTCTTGTGATTGACGACAATGCTGCGTTGCCGCAGTTCAGCGCAAACACGCTTGGCGGACGTCGCCCTTTCGGCACATCACGCCGACCGCCTTACGTTCCTGCAGCTAAATTTGCTCGGCAGGCGCGGCGCGGTCGGCCGCTAAGCATGGTTGACGACCGCCGCCGTCGCTTCGCTGGAACTTCGCTCGCCCTTCAGCGCCCGTCGCCCATCGCCGCGCGCAGGCGCGGCGCCGAAAACTCGGGGTCCCGGCTCCGCACCCAGGAAATGAACGCCACGACGCGGTTCTCGATCTTAGCATTGTGGTTCTGCGAGATATCGGCCAGCCGGTGATCGAGGAAGGGATTGCGGAAGCGGTCAAGCGTGACGGATAGATAGGCGCGCGCCTGCGCCCCCATGCCCATGCGCTCAAATCCGGGCAGCACCTCTTCGACGTAGATCGCCTCCAGCCGCCGGCTTGTCTCCGCGTCGGCGAGGATCGCGCGGACGGTCTCGTCCGCCGGCCGGCCCTGCCGTCGCCAGCTTTCGGCGAGCAGGGTGTGGCCGAGATTGAGGATGTGCAGCTTCAGGCGCTCGAAGGGTTCCAGATCCTCGACGACCTGCACGGCCTTGTGATCGAACAGCCTCATACCGGGGCTGCGTTTGATCGCCCAAAGCGCATAGGGCTCGGCCACCGCGCCGATCGGCTCGAGCGGCGCCGATACGATGCGGTCGACCAGCGTTTCGGCGAAATGCACTGAGCTCGCCATCCAGTCGAGAAACTCGGGCGGAGCGCCCGAGCGGAGCGCGAGCCCGGCGACCGTTTCGGCGAGACGCCGCCCGTTTTGCGAAATCGAGCTCCGTCGGCAGATAGAGGAGCGGCGAGCCGTTCTCGCGATGGCGCGCCCGCAACAGCGCGAGCAGTTTGGCCGGGAAGCTCGGCGGCGGCGAGCCCTCCGGCCATGCGGCGTCGCGATCATCCAAGGCGTAGCCGACCTCTGCGACATTGGAGACGACAATCTCCGTCTCGACGAAACATCGCACGACCTGCGGCCATTCTTCATAAGCGTCATAGCCCCGGTCGACGCTGGCGACCGAGATTGTCCGGTCCACGACGCGGCCCGCCTCGATCCCTCGGATGCGGACGGGGAACGGCTCGCCGCGCTTGAACCCCGCGATCCGCCCGGCCCGCTCGCCGCCTTGTGTCGTCTTCACGACGCGTTATCGGCCCGATGTCCTGCCCCGCTTCGCGCGCCTCGTGCACCATCAGATCGGCGTGCGCCTGAAGAAACCGGCTGGTCCCGAACTGAAAGATGCGGCGCGTCATGCGACTTCCACCAACGCCTTCACCAGGCCGCGCTTCTCGGTCGTCCAGCGCGGCAGGTCGCTGACGACATCGATCAGGTTGGTGCGGTGGGTGATGAGGTCGCGCAAAGGCGCCTTGCCGGCGCGGATCGCGTCGATGACGCGCTCGAAATCAGCGCGTAGCGCGTTGCGGGTGCCCAGCACAGTCATTTCCCGTTTGTGGAACTCCGGGTCGGCGAAGGAGATGGTTTCGCTGATGACGCTTACCAGCACCAACGCGCCGCCATGGGCGACATAGTTGAAGGCGGCCTCGATCGACGCCCTCGCCCCGGTCGCATCGAAAACGATGTCATAGCCATCACCCACGGTCGCCTCGCGCACGCGTTCGAGCGCGCCCGCGTCGGCGACGATCGCTGCGCCCGCGACGCCGACGCGCTGCGCGAAATCAAGCCGCTCCGCATCCTTGTCCATCACGGTGATTTCTCCGCCGGCCAGCCGCGCGAACAGCGCAACGCCGAGCCCGATGGGCCCCGCGCCGACGACGAGCGCGCGCGCGCCCGGCCGCAGCGCGACGCGCGCGACCGCATGGGCGCCGATCGCCAGGAACTCGACCGAAGCGGCTTCATCGAAACTCAGGCCGCCGACGGGATAGAGATTGCGGGCCGGGACCGATATCGCCTCGCACATGCCGCCGTCCCGATGCACGCCGAGCACGGCGATCCGCATGCAGCAATTCGGCGTGCCGTTCCTGCAGGCGCAGACACGCGCCGCAAGCGACATAAGGGTTGACGACCACCATCTCCCCGGCCCGCAGAGCGCCGCCGGCAGGCGCCTCCACTACTTCGCCGGAGAGTTCGTGGCCGAGCACTCTGGGGTATTGCAGATAGGGGTGAGAACCCTCGTAGATGTGATAATCCGTGCCGCAGATGCCGACGCGGCGGATCGCGACAATCGCCTCGTCCTCGCCGCGCCGCGGCTCCGGCCGCACGGCGGCGACGAGCAGGCCCGGTTTCTCACAAACAATCGCGCGCATCTCGTCCATCCAATCGCCGCGCCCTGCGGACGGAGCGCTGTCGCGAGCCCATGTTCGCCGGCCGGGGCCTTACCCGGGCCTTCCGGCCGTCCCGGCCGAAGAGGCGGGCCAACCGCCCGCCCCGATTGCACCGCCTATTTGAATTTGTCCATGTTTTCCTTGGTCACCAGTGCGGCGCCGGAATCGATCAGGTTCTCGACTTTCTCGCCGCGGATGGACTTGACCAGCGCGTCGACGCCGAGCTCCGCCATTTTGGAGGGAAACTGCGCGACGGTCGCCGTCTCCGAGCCGTCCGCCAGCGCCTCGGCCTCGCCGCAGCAGAAGTCGAAACCAACCATAACGACCGCGCCCGCCTTGCCCGCTTTCTTCAGCACATGCGCAGCGCCGGCGGCCGGAGGCCCACAGGCCGAATAGATCGATTTCACGTCAGGGTTCTTGGTCAGAATATCCTGCGCGACATTGACGCCAAGCTCCTCCGTGCATTTGGTCGCACCACGCCCGACGATCTTGATCTCGAGGCCGTCCAGCCCCGCCATCATGCCTTTCACGCGGTCGTCGAGCGAGGGCACGCCCGGCACGCCTTCAAGAATGCCCATGGTGTCGCCCGGCTTGAGCTTGCTCTTGAGGAACGCGCCCGCGAGCTTGCCGGCCGCGAAATTGTCGGTGGTGGCGAGCGCGGTGCGGCCGCTCCAATCGGGAATGTTGTTGTCCATTAGCACGACCTTGACGCCGGCGGCGATGGCCTTGTCGAGGCTCTTGGCGACGGTCGGGTCGACCGGCGTGACCGCGATCCCTTTCACGCCTTGCGCTACCATGGATTCGATCTGCGCAATCTGGCCGTCGATGTCGGTGGCGGACTTGCCTTGTCCGAAGACGACTTCCACGCCGGGATGGCTCGCCGCATAGGCCTTGGCGGCGTTCTCCATCGTCGCAAAGAAGGGCACCGGAAATTTGGTGATGAAACCGATTTTCACCGGCAACTCCGCCGCGGCGGAACTGGCGATAAGGCCGACGAGGGCCGCTCCTCCCATCATTGTTGTCATTTTCATTCGCGCTACTCCTTCAAGACGCCCCGCCGAATGGGCGAAGCGCCGCCGTTCCGCGGCTCCGCTCGCGGAGCCGCGAATGCCTTCACGCCTGGGCGCCGACGATCATTGCGACCAGCTGCTGCCGCGTCTCGCGGCTCGGCTTCAGCTCGCCGACCTTACGCCCTTGCCGCAGCACCGCCGCGCGATCCGCCAGCTCGACGACGTGCTCCATGTTGTGAGTGATGAGGACGACGGCGAAATTGTCGGCGCGCAGCCGGTGAATGAGGTCGAGAACCTTGGCGGATTCGCGCAGGCCCAGCGCCGCCGTTGGCTCGTCGAGAATGACCACCTTGCGCGCGAAGACGGCGGCGCGGGCGACCGCGATCGCCTGCCGCTGCCCGCCAGACATCAGCGCCACCGGCGCGTCGAATCGCGGCAGTGTCACCTTTAGCCGCTCGACCACGGCCGCGGCCTCGCGAGCCATCGCGCGGTTGCTGAGGAAGCGCAGCGGCTGCGGCAGCCAGGCGGGAAAGCCCAGCTCGCGCCCGGCGAAGAAATTCTGCGCCGGGTTCAAATTGTCGAACAGCGCCAGGTCCTGATAGACAGTCTCGATCCCGGCGCGGCGGGCGGCGGCGGGCGAGCGGAACGCGACCTTCACGTCGTCGAGCAGGATTTCGCCGGCGTCGAGCGGATAAGCCCGCTCACGCATTTGGTCAGCGTCGACTTGCCCGCGCCGTTGTCGCCCAGCAGAGCGAGCACTTCGCCGCGCCGCACTTCCAGATCGATGCCCTGCAGCGCGTGAATCGCGCCGAAATATTTGTGCGCCTGGCGCACGACCAGGACAGGCGCCGCAGCTTGCGCGCTCATGTCGCCGCCTCCGCCTGCAACGTGCGCGCCCGCGCCTCGAGCCGGCTGCGCAGCACGTCGGCCTCGACTGCAATCAGAATGATGAGGCCGATGGCGATCATCTGGAAATAGACGTCGACATTGTTGAGGTTGAGCGCGTTGCGGATCACGCCGATCATCACCGCGCCGATCAGTGCGTGGCCGATATGCCCGCGGCCGCCGAGGAAGCTCGCGCCGCCGATGATGACCGCAGCGATAGTGTCGAGCTCCAGCAGGTCGCCATAGAGCGGCGACGTCGCGCCCGTGCGCGCCGACAGGATCACGGCGCCGACGCCCGCGCAAAATCCCGAGATGACATAGACCGAGACGAGCACGCCGTTGACGGGAACGCCCATGCTGCGGGCGGCGGCGGGATCGCCGCCGACCGCGTAGATCCAGCGGCCCCAGACCATGCGCTTGGCGAGGACCGCCCCGGCGACAGCCACCGCCAGGACGACGAAAAACGAATTGGGAACGCCGAACGCATCGGCGTCGCCCAATCGTTCGACTCCGGCCGGCACGCCGCGCATCGTCGTGTGGCCGATCGCCAATTCGAGCGCGAGGCCCCGGCAGACGCTCAAGGTCGCGAGCGTCATGATGAAGGGATGCGGCAACCGGCCATAGACATAGCCGAAACCGTTGACCGCGCCGACCAGCGTCGCGCTGGCGAGTATCGCAAAGATGACGAACGGCGAGGAGTCGAAAAGCCGGAACGCAAGACCGCCGACCACGGTGGCGAGCGCAGATTCGAACCGACCGAGAGATCGATGCCGCGCGTGAGAATGACGAGGTGCTGACCGATGGCGACGGTCGCGACGACGGCGGTCTGCGCGAGAATATTGCCGAGGTTGATCGGTTTCAGGAACGCCGGGGTCGCAATTCCGGCGATGGCGATCAGCGCCGCCAAGATCAGGAGCGGACCGACGATTGAGTAAGCGAAGGGACAACGAGACACTCGCGGGCGCCCTTCCCTGTGTCTGCGACTCCGCGCGCGCTTCTCTCGCCATCGTCACCGCCGCGTCCTCCGGTGTATTATGGATAAAATCCTAACCGTGGTCGCGGTCAAATAGTTTTTTATCGTTTAAAATACCGATGAGGAGAGGCCGATGAAAACCGACGCCGTTTTCAAGCAGGCGCATAACGATGCGCTTGCGTTTTTCGCGGAGTTGCCCGAAGGCGCTCCGTTGCCGACCGAACAATCGCTCGGCGAGCGACTGCGGGTCAGCCGCACCACCGTGCGCAAGGTCATCGCGGCGCTCGCCGAGATCGGCATGGTGGAGGGCGTCGGTCGCGCCCGCGTCGTCAAGGCGTCGCTACGGCCAGCGCGAATGTTTCCCTCATCCGAGACCGAATCCGCTTCGGCGGCGATCGAGAAGCGTTTCATGGAATGGATGCTGCGCGAGAATGTCCGCCCGGGCGCCTCGATCAACGAACTGGAGCTCTCGCGCCGGTTCGGCGTCGCCACCACCGGCATCCGCGAGTTCCTGAACCGCTTCAAGAGCTATGGCTTGATCGAGAAGAAGCCAAACTCCGGCTGGCTGTTCAAGGGCTTCACGCCCGACTTCGCGGCCGAGCTATTCGAGATCCGCGAGATCTTCGAGCTGCGGTCGGCCCTCGCCTTCGCCAAGCTGCCGAAGACGTCGCCACTGTGGCGTATGCTACGGGCGATCCGGGACGAGCACGTCGCGCTGATGCATGAAATCGACGCGCGCTACCACGATTTCTCAGATCTCGACGAGCGCTTTCACCGGCTCCTAAACGCAGCGGCGCCGAACCGGTTCGTCGACAGCTTCTTCGACGTGATCTCGCTCGTGTTCCACTATCACTACCAGTGGAATAAGCGGGACGAGCGCGAACGCAACGAGGCGGCGATCGGGGAGCATCTGGATTATATCGACGCGCTGCTGTCTCGCCGTTCCGCGCGCGTCAATGCCAAATGCCGCGCCCATCTTGCCTCCGCGCGCACGACCTTGCTGCGGTCGACGCGGGGAGCGGACGAGTAGGACAAAACCTAAGTAACTGCCGCGCTGGCGATCGCCTGACTTGGTCCGCGGTGCGGGCGCCGCCGCAGTTCCTTTGCTCGATGGCGAGTTGTCTGCTTTTCGTTCGGAGCCGTCCGTCTTTGCGATCGTTCCGCAGGCAACCGCTTCAGAATCGGCGCATCATGGCCCGCGCCGCGCCCTCCAGATCGCCACGCCTCTCGTCATCGGCTTGGACCGCTATTCCGATTGGCCGCGATTGCCTTTCGCCGACCGCAATCGCGTTCTGAGGTGTGCCGGCGTCAAGTATCGATAACTGCGCGCTCGGACGCGCTTCTTTGTCCTGGCTGAGCCCGCAACCCCGGAGTTCGTCACGTTCGCAGCCCTCGGCCGTAAGCCGCTGCCGCCCTTCAAATCCGAAAAGGGTAGTTCAAGCCCAACTCCATCCCGTGCTCGGCGTCAAGGCCAAGCCCGCTAAAGCGGGTCGCTTCGCGAGCCTTGACCCCCTGCGCGCGGATCAGGCCCCGGACGACCATGAGCTTTGCTGACCAGGCCCGGCCTCGCGGCCGGCCCCGGTCAGCAAAGCTCATGGCGACAACGCGACCACGCCAAGCGGGGTCAACATTGGACGCCGATCCTGGGGTCAATGTTCAAAGTCGATTTGCCGGGGTTCGTCTCCTGAAACAAAGTGTAGCGCGAGTTCTCGTGCCCGCTCGCATCGGCGACTGGGGCTCTCAGGTCTGCGCCGATATCCTCGCAATCCGTTGCCTCCAGCCAATATCGTTCGCCGGGCTTGTCTTGCCACCAACGGTCGACCATCGCCTCCCCTTCATTTTGTAAAGGCCGATCAGCCGCGGCCAGCCTAAATTACGCCCCGCTCGAAGACGTAATCATTGAGCTCCACGCGTTGCCTACCGGTTCGGGCCGCGGGCCGCCTGAGCCATGACAGATCGGCGAGGAACATTGTGTAATTGGCGCGCTGCGGCCAAGGCGCTGAGCCCCGCCTCATTCCCCGACCAAATCCCATACCGGAAAATAGCGACCCTTGCGCCTCCATGGCAATGCAATAACAATGGTAGTCAGGCCGCCCGGTAAGGGGACCGACAGGTCGGGCCACGTCTGCCGGAGCGGCCTGCACGGGGAGACGCGTCGTGGTGGAGGTTCGGAAACTCGCCGCGATACTCGCAGCCGACATCGTCGGATATTCGAGGCTGACGCAGGTCGACGAAGATCGCACGCTCGCACGCATCCGCGCCCTCCGCAGCGACCTGATTGATCCGACAATTGCCGTCCACCATGGACGGGTCGTAAAGCGGACCGGCGACGGGGCGATCGTTGAGTTCCGCAGCGTGGTCGATGCGGTGCGCTGCGCGGTGGAAGTTCAGAACGCGATGGTCGAGCGCAATTCCGGCGTGCCCGAGGAGAACCGGATCGTCTTCCGCATGGGTATCCATCTCGGCGACATCGTAGAGGAGAGCGACGGCGACCTCATGGGCGATGGCGTCAATATCGCCGCGCGCCTGGAAGGCATCGCGACGCCCGGCGGATCTGTCTTTCCGAGGACGCCTATCGGCAGGTGAGCGGCAGGCTCGACGTCAAAGTCGCCGATCTCGGGCCGACGCAGCTCAAAAACATCGAGAGGTCGACCGAGTCTATTCGTTGCAAGTCGGCGTCCCGGCTCAGCCCAAGTCGGCGACCGAGGCGGGCCCAGCGCGAAAAAAGCGCTCGCGACTCGCGCTGCTCGTAGCGTGCTCCGCCGCGCTCGTCGTGCTCGCGGCTGGCTCAGGATATCATCTCTACGGAAACCGAAATTTGGCCGAGTCCTCAAACGCGACTAGGGCGTGTCCTCATTTAGGGGATTCGCAAATCAGGAAAAGCGTGATTCATGAGGAGCCTTCCGAAGGAGGGCTTTTGAATGAGGCGCTACGGATTGCGCGACGATCAGTTTGCGCGCATCGAGGATTTGCTGCCGGGTCGTCCCGGCTACGTCGGTCGCGATAGCGAGCGGGGCAACCGACTTTTCGTTGATGCTGTCATTTGGAAGTTCCGCTCGGGAGCGCCCTGGCGCGATTTGCCCGAACGCTTCGGCCCTTGGAAGAATATTCATACCCGGTTCTCCCGTTGGGCGAAGGCGGGCGTATGGGAGAATCTTTTCAAGACCTTGGCCGATGACCCCGACAACGAGTACGCCATGATCGATGCGACCATCGTCAGAGCCCACCAGCACAGCGCCGGGGCTCGAAAAAAGGGGGTGCCGACCAAGCCATAGGTCGCTCGCGCGGCGGCCTGTCGACCAAAATTCATGCCGTCGTCGACGCCTTGGGCAATCCATTGGAGTTGAGCCTCACCGGCGGACAAACTCACGACATCACCCAAGCCGAAGCGCTTCTGGTCAAAGTCGAACCCAAGGCGCTCCTTGCCGACAAAGGATATGACTCAGACAGCTTCGTCGAGAGTCTCGAAGTGCGTGAGATAACGCCGGTCATTCCTCCCAAGGCAAATCGCAAAACCAAACGCTATTGCGATTTTACGCTCTACCGAGAGCGCAATCTGATGGAGCGTTTCTTTCAGTTTATCAAACAGTTCCGCGGCATCGCGACACGCTACGAAAAAACCGCCCGCAACTTTCTCGCCGGCCTCCATTTGGTCTGCGCCCTGGCTTGGCTTAAATGAGGACATGCTCTAGTGGCCTGAGTCACGGGAAGTGAGGGTACAGGGTTTTCAACTTAATGCGGGCGTCGTCGGATGTGAAACGCCAGTCGGCTTTCACGCAGCGCGTGTTGCGATCGCGCTGCCATGCGGCGACCTCCTTGATCAGCGTCGGCTTGTCGGGGATGCGGCGATCGAGGCATTGGGTAGCAAGAACCGCGAGTTCGGATTCCGCCATGTCGAGCCAGCTTCCGTGCTTGGGTGTGTAATGCCACTCGAAGCGCTCAGCGAGCCGTCGCGCCTCGGCGGCGGGAAAGGCGGCGTAGAGCGAAGCCGGCGTGTGCGTGGAGAGGTTGTCCTGCACCAGCACGATCTTGGCCGCGTCAGGGAAATGCGTATCGGACAACTCCTTGAGCACATGGGCGTAATCGACGGCGGCGTGACGGTCGGCGACCTTGACGTCGCGCCAGCCTTCCAGCGGCGCGAACATCATGAACAGACTGGCCACACCGTTGCGTTCGTACTCGTAATCGTGACGCGCCTTGCGTCCGGGCGCGGCCGGAATGGGCGCGCGTGTTTCGGCGACCATTTGCTTGGTGGTTTCGTCGAGACAAACCACGGGCCGCTGCGGATCATGCGGCCGTTGATAGACCTCCAGCACGTCTTCCATATTGGCGACGAAACCCGCGCTGGCCTGCGGCGCAATCACCCATTGCTGCTTGAGATGCGGCTTGAGAATGTTTTTTTGAGCGTGCGGCCGATCGTGTTGTCGCTGGCCTTCGCGACGATGTTCAGCTCGACGACCTTCTGTTCGAGCAGGCTCAGCGTCCACCTGGCGTAGCCCTCCGGCGCCGGACCGCAGGCCAGCGCGATAAGCTTGGCTTCCGCGACGCCGTCGAAAATCCTGCGCGGCGCCGAGCGCGGATTGTATTTGCGGGTCAGCACCGCCTCGAACCCTTCGTCCACCAATTGTCGGCGCGTCCGCTCGACGTTGGCGATGCTGGTATCCAAGGCTGCGGCGATCTTCCCGTCGCTCCAACCTTCGCCGGCGTCCGACACGTCCGCCTTCAAGAGGATGCGCGCCTTCGTCGACAGTTGCGCCGAGCGCTTTCCGGAGCGGATGAAATCCGACAGCTTCTCACGTTCCTCCGCGCTCAGCCGAACAACGTATTTCTTGACGGCGATCTCCTTCCCGGCCACGAATCACCTCCATGGCTGCTGCTCAGCGGGAGAGATTCACAACTCGCCATCAAAAGCAATGACGGGAGATACTAGTCCTCCGGCGGGCGCGAATCTTTCCATCGTCGTCAAGCCCTTCGCCAATCTCTCCGGTGATCCGGCGCAAGAATACCTCGCCGACGCTCTGACCGATGAATTGACGACGGGTCTCGCGCACATCCGCGACAGCTTCGTCATCGCGCGCAACACCGCCTTCACCTACAAAGGCAAGTCCGTTGACGCCAAGGCGATCGGTAAGGATTTGGGCGTACGGTACGTGCTCGAAGGCTCGCTGCAACCCAGCGGCAATCGAGTGAGGGTCAACGCCCAACTTATAGACGCTGACAGCGGTGCCCGCGTCTGGGCCGAACAATTCGACACCGCCCGCGCCGATCTGCTGCAGATGCAGGACGAAATCGTCAACCATCTGGCGCGGGCGGTGTATTATCAACTCCCCGAGCTCGAAGCCGCTCGTCTCGCGAGGGTGCCAGCGCCGAATCCCGACGCCGAGGACCTGGCGCTCCAGTGCCAGGCAGCTGATCAGAAAGCCGGATATCTCGGGAAGGAGGCTGAATTGGCTTACCGTTTCTGCGAACAGGCGCTCGCGATCGATCCGAAGAACGCCGTCGCTTTGAGCTATTTGGCTGTCAAGTTCGCTTATCCGGTCGTCTTCGGCCTTAGCTCCGACCCGAAGGCCGACCTTGAGCGGGGGGACGAATTAAACTCACAAGCGATCGCCCTTGATCCCGAGAACCCTGGCCCTCACCAGTTTAGGGCGATAATACGCCACCTTCAGGGAAGGATCGACGAATCGATCACTGAAGCCGAACGCGCGCTCACCTTGGACCCGTCCAAGGTTGACGCCATGGCCGTTCAGGGCTGGGGATACGCGGCACTCGGGCAATTTGAAAAGGCTCGCGAGTATTACGCCAGGGCCATTCGGCTCAGCCCACGCGACCCAGCACTGTTCAACTTTCATGAGGGGATATCATATCTCTCTTTCGCGCTGAAGCAGTATGATGTGGCGATCGAAGCGGCTCGGCAGTCGATAGCGATCCGTCCGAATGACAATCCACGCGCGCACGGAGATCTCATCGCGGCGCTTACCTTGACTGGTCACAAGAGGAAGTCGCTGGAAGCGCTCAAGCGTTATCTTGCGCTCCCTTCTGCCGGACTCAGAACGATTTCGGCGTGGGAGGCGTACAAGGGTCAGATCACCGGCCCGCAAACCGATCCCCGCTATCTCGAATTTCAGGACCGACTAATTGACGGTCTGCGCAAAGCGGGGATGCCGGAGACCTGACGGAGATGCGGAAAACCGCGGCAATTCTAGTCTCAGATATCGTAGGTTATAGTCGGCTCGCGGGAACGGATGAGGATCGCACACTGTCGCGGCTCCGGGGGCTGCGCGGCGATCTGACCGATCCCGCAATTGACGCCCATCACGGACGCACCGTCAAGCGCAACGGTGACGGCATCCTCATCGAATTTCGAAACGTAATCGGCGTCGCGCGCTGCGCCATCGAGGTGCAGAACGCCATGGAACGATGGGATGCCGGCCCTGGCGGCCCCGCGCCGCGCCACAGCGGCCATTGATGATGCTGCAAAGTAGTTTAAGCTGTCTGCGTTCGTCGAATTGCGACATCGCTCCAGCGACTCCGGGGAAACCCGATGGATATTGTAGAGTGGCTAACCGGTATCGGGCTTCCGCAATATGCCGAACGATTTCATTGCGGAAGAGATTGATCCTTCTGTCATCGGTTCGCTGTCCGACCACGATTTGAGGGACCTTGGCGTCGCTCCAATGGGTCACCGCCGGAAGATCATGGCCGCTGCGGCCGCCCTGACCGAGCCACGCCCGATGCAAGCTGCAGCGCTCGCCGACCCGCCTCCGCCTCCAGCGGCGCCATACCGGGACAGCGCAGAGCGTCGGCCGATCACGGTGATGTTCTGCGACTTGGTCGGCTCGACAAGCCTGGCGGCTCAAGCTCGACGCGGAGGATTGGCGCGACCTGGTCAGCGCATATCTCGACGAAGCGTCCAAAGCGGTGACCAATTCGGCGGCCATGTGCTCAAGAAGCTCGGCGACGGGCTCATGGCCCTGTTCGGCTACCCGCAAGCGCAGGAGAACGACGCCGAGCGCGCCGCGCGCGCCGGCCTGGCGATCTTGCGCGCGTTCGACGAGCTGAACGCCAGGAACGTCGCGCGTGGACTGCCGGCGCTTGCGGCGCGCATCGGGCTGGAAACGGGCCCGTCGTCGTGGACGCCACGGGAGAAGTGTTTGGCGACGCCCCGAATGTCGCCGCGCGGGTGCAGAGCGCCGCCGAGCCGGGAACGCTTCTCGTTACAGCGGCCGTCCAGCGTCAGGTCGCGGGCCTGTTCGTCGCGGAAGACAAGGGGCCGCATGAGCTCAAGGGCGTCCCCGGCAGGCCCACGCTCTACCGGCTCGTGCGCGTCGAGCGGCGGCGGGCGGCGGGGCGGAGCGCGGTCCCTGACCCCTCTCGTCGGCCGCGAGGAGGAACTGGCGGCGCTCGAGCGGCGCTGGGAGCGCGCGAAAGCGGGCGACGGCCAGTTCGTGCAGATCGTCGGCGAGCCGGGCCTCGGCAAGTCGCGGCTGACGGAGGAGCTGCGCGCGCGTCTCGCGGCCGCGCCGCATACCTGGGTCGCAGTGGTCGTCCTCGCAACTGCTGCAGAACACGCCGCTGCATCCGATTGCGGAATGGGGGCGGCAACGCTTTGGCGGCGCGGAGATCGCGGCCGGAGAAGCGGCTCGCCGAACTTGAGGCGACGCTGGCGCAGGTGAAGCTCGATCCTGCCGAGCACGCGCCGCTGCTCGCGCCGCTGCTCGACATTCCGTTGCCCGAGGCGCGCGCGCCGAAACTCGCGCCGGAGGAGCTGCGCCGGCGGCAGCTGGCGGCGATCGTGGCGTGGTTTCTCGCCGGCGCGCGGCAGCAGCCGATCGTGCTCGCCTTCGAGGACCTGCACTGGGCCGACCCGACGACGCTCGATCTGTTGAAGACGCTCGCCGAACGCGGCGCGCAAGCGCCGCTGCTGATCGTCGCGACGACGCGTCCTGAATTTCGCGCGCCTTGGGCGACGCGCTCGCACCATAGCGTGATTTCGCTCAGTCCTCTCGACCGCGCCGAGATCGTCAAGATGGTCGCCGCGATTGCCGAACGCCACGCGCTGTCGAAGGAGGCGATCGAGGGCGTGACGAACCGCACCGGCGGCGTGCCGCTGTTCGTCGAGGAGGTGACGCGGCTGCTGCTCGAAGGCGGCGCGCAGACGATCCCGCCGACGCTGCAACAATCGCTTGCCGCCCGCCTCGACCGCCTCGGCGAGGCGCGCGAAGTCGCGCAGATCGGCGCGGTGCTGGGCAGGGAGTTTTCGTATGCGCTGCTGCAGACCGTCGCCGGCTGGTCAGGCTCGGCGCTCGACGCGGCGCTGGAGAAACTCGCCGAGGCGGATTTGCTGTTTGTCGAGGGCGCTGCGCCGGCAATCGACCTATCGCTTCAAGCATGCGCTGATCCAAGATGCCGCCTACGAAGCCTGCTCAAGGCGCGTCGCCAGGCGCTACATCGCCGCGCGGCAGAGGCGCTCATCGCCGGGCCCGACCCGCAGCCGGAACTCGTCGCGCACCACTTCACGCGAGGCAGGCAAACCGAGCTCGCAATCGAATGGTGGGGCAAGGCCGGCGACGCGGCCTTGCGGCGCAGCGCGTTTCAGGAGGCGATCGCGCATCTCGGGCAAGCCATCGAGTTGGCGGACGCGGAGCCTGGGCGCACAACGGACGCAGGCGCATCACCAATCCCCCTCTCCTCTGGGGACCGGGCCAAGCTGCAGGCGAGCTACGGACAGGCGCTCATTTGGACGAGAGGATATTCGGCGCGAGAGACCACCGCCGCTTTTGCCAAGGCGGTAGAATTGGCGGACCGGACGGAGGGTTCGGCCGATCGTTTTGCAGGTTACTACGGCATGTGGGTGGGCGCGCTGACGCGCGGCGAACCGGAAGGTGTTCGCGAGATGGTCAAGCGCTTCTCGCAAGAGATCGAAGCCCGGCCGGGGTCGCCCGAAGCGCTGATCGGACATCGCACTCTCGGCCTAACCCATTTCTGCGGTGGAGACTTCGCTGCGGCCGCCCAGCATTTGCGGCAAGTCCTTCAACTTTATGATCGTGAGCGGCATCGCGACCTTGCTGATCGCTTCGGGCAGGACCCGGGCGCCAACGCGCGCATTTTCTTGGCGCTCTCTCTTTGGATTATGGGAGAAATTGATGAGGCTCTGTCGCACGCTGAACTCGCCTTCGCGCAGGCACAGTCAAGCGGACACCCTCCGACGATTGCCTATGTTCTAAACCATAGGCTCTGTTGGCGCTTTTGCGAGACGCACTCGACGAGGTGGCGACTGATTGTCAAAGCCTTGCTGATCTGGTCGCGCACCACGAATTTCCAATACTGTGGAAATCGCTTGCAATCTGCTTTCGCGGTTGGGTGAAGTGGCGATGCGGCGAGCGCGAAGCGGCCATCGCCGACATGCAGGAAGGCGTTCGGGCGGCGCGAGTTCAACGCTACTTGCTTTTCTTGTCGTTTTTCGAGCCAATCATGGCGGAGATGGAGGCGCGGCGACGCCGGGCTCGCGCGCATCGACGATGCATTAATCGAGATGGAAAGACGGGTTATCGAGTCAATACGCGGCGGAGACGCACCGCATTCGCGGCGAGCTTTTGCTCAAGCTCCGACCCGACCGACGCCGCCCTAGTCGAAGAGGCGTTCCTCGCGGCTATCGCGGTGGCGCGCCAGCAAGGTGCTCGGAGTTTCGAATTCGCGCGACGCTGGCGCTGGCGAGGCTCTACCATTCGACCGGCCGCGCAGCCGAAGGGCACGCGGCGCTTGCCCCCGCCTTGAAGGGTTTCCACCACGTCGGCGCTCCCGGAGATCGCCGAGGCGCGAAAGCTACTAGACGTGTTGACGGCCGACCAGCGCGTGATCGATAGCCTGGAGGCTCGAGAGGGTCGTACGGCGCTCTATGGAAACTATGCCAAGGCGATGATGTTTGCGAAGGGCTTTGCCGCACCTGAGACACGAGCGGCACTTGTCAGGGCGCGTGAAAGAGCTGGCGAAACTGATGTCGCGCAGCGGTTTGAGGCGCAGTACGGAGAATGGCTCGGCTACATGTCCGGTGGCGAGTTGTCTGTAGCCGAAGCGATCGCCCGGTCCTTTCTCCAAGACGCCGAAGCTCGCGGGCTCGCTGGCGAGACATGCGTGGGGCTGCGAATGGCGGGCGCAACCGAGATGTTACGTGGACATTTCCTCGACGCGCGCGACTATCTTGAGCGGGCGATCACCACCTGGCAGCCCGAACGCGACGCGCAGGCGCGCTTGCGTTTCGGTTACGATCTTTTGGCAACCGCCAAAATCCTGCTGGCGCTAACCGAATGGCATCTCGGCGCGTTTGAAAAGATGAACCATTTGTACGACGCGGCAATAGCGCAGGCCGAAGCGACGCGCCATCCGGTCACCGTCGCCATCGTGCTTGGCAACTGCGCGTTAATCGACATGCTGCGGGGCAGAATTAGCGCTGTACGCTGTCACGCGGAGGCTTTGCTCGCCCTCGGCCAGGAACATGGCATGCCTCAATATTCGAGCGGAGGCCAACTCTGTCTGACCTGGGCGAAGGCGCGCGAATGCCTGTCGCGGAGCAACGTTGACGAGCATCGCGCGGCGATTGACAGTCACCACGCGGCTTACGGTATGGGAATATTTATGCTCCGCCACAGCGCAATTGCGGACCTGTTTTCGGAAGTTGGGGACTTCGATGAAGCCTCTGAGCGCGTCACGGGTGCACTGTCGGACGCCGTCGAAACTGGGCGCGTCGCCGAGCTATCCTTCCTGCATCGCATTCGCGGTGACGTGTTCTTGCGGCGCAAGTCAGCCGATCGCGCCACTGCGGAAGCCGCCTACCGCGAAGCCATCGCGGTCGCCCGCGACCAGGGTGCTCGCACTTTTGAAGTGCAAGCCGCCTTGCCGCTTGCCCGCCTGCTCCAATCAACAAATCGCCTGCTCGAGGCCCACGATGTCCTTGCCCCCTCGCTTGAGGGCTTTATGTCGACTGCCGAGCTTCCGGCAATCGCCGAGGCTGAAGCGCTATTGGCGGTGCTCAGCGGGCATGAGGCGATCAAAGTTGAAACAACGCGACGACGCAGCACCTCAGACTTCACGCGAGCTACGCGCAGGCGCTGATGGCAGCGAGAGGTTATGCGGGCGAGGAAACGCGGCACGCCTACCAACGAATTGAGCGCCTCGCCGAAGTCGATCGCGTGCCGGAGAATTGGGCCGTTCTAAACGGCCGATGCGCAAGTCATATTACTCGAGGCGAGTTGCGCCAAGCGGAATTGGTTGCCCGGTCATTCCTTCAAAAAGCCGAGGCGGAAGGACTTAGGGTCGAAATCGCGACTGCGCTGCGGCTCCTCGCCATTTCCAAGTTCAACAGCGGAGATCCCGGTGACGCACGCCTGCTTCTTGAGCAGGCGTTGGCGAAGGTGGGTGTCATTTTTCGCCGAAGCAGGACCCCCAATCTGGTTCGCATAACCTACTGATCGAAAGCAATAAAGCGATTGTGGGCGGGGTCCCACGTGCGCCGAAGGGGGACCCCGCGAACATCGGCAAAATACCTATACTTCTCAATATATTAACGGGGTCGAGCAAGGGGGCCCCAATTCGGGTCTGACGCACAGCCACAGCCGGAAACCGTGGTGGACAAACCCTCAGCTACACCACGCCTCGGGACATGATCGAGGATTAGATCCGGCGTCGCTCTGGTCGCTCCTGCAGAGGTTAGCGTGGGCCTATTATCCGAACCCCCTAGCCTCGCGCTGAACCGAGCGGCGCGTAAACCCGATCCTCGCATACTCGCGTCGTATGGGTGCCAAAGGACGACGACCATCGCGTTCGCCAAGCGGGCCAAAAATTCCAATTTGCGCCAGCGTAATTGCTACGACAATCTGCTACATGAAAACCACTGATCTCATATTAAATTCTTGATTTTGTTGTGGCTTTCAATATGGCTGGGGCGCCAGGATTCGAACCTGGGGATGGCGGAATCAAAATCCGCTGCCTTACCGCTTGGCTACGCCCCAGCGGCCGAGAACGCCGAGGGTTCAAGGCGCGCGGACCATAGTTCGCGCCCCGCCCCGTCGCAAGCGTTTCCGCGCCCGACAGAGTCAGGGATTCTCGTCGCCGAACGCCACGAACTGCATCGAAAGCTCGATCACGTCGACGTCCTTCGCCCAGGCGCCGTCGCCGGTGAAAAGGTCCATAAAGTCGTTGGCCGGGCGGTGCTTCCCGTTGCGCACCCAGGGATCGTCGGCGCCGAACCAGATCGAAGGTCTGGCGACCGCCAAAGACGGCTGCGCCAGCAAAGCGAGAAAACAGAGAAACGCGGCCGCTTGCGACATCCCGCAAAGGAGCGCCCGCCAACGACAGCCATCGCCCTCGGCATCGGCCTTTCGTTCTCTCCACACGATCATTTGCTCATAACATTATCATAAAGCTCAATAATAGTCTCAACCGTTAATCGGTTCAATAAATAATCTTGACGAACGAATTGAAAATCAACTGGCTTGTAGGAGAAAAAATCACCCCCGCCAGTCGGGTTTACCAACCTATCTTTAAAATGATTTTGCTCGCGGTACATTATCTCAAATATCGACCTCTTTCGTCAATCGTTATAGAATAAAGATCCGATTCCATCGCCGCTTTCAAGATTTCGGTATAGTTATCCTCCCCACGAGACAGAAAGCGGCGCCGAACAATATCGCTGCGCGAACCCGTTCGCCCAATGTGAATCGCATTGAGAGCGCGAAGAATCTCTGTGTGATAGACGTCAGGCGAAATGTTCTTATCAATCGCAAATTTTTGAGCCATCGGCGGCAGCTTGGGCAAATTTAAGAATGTCTCTGCAAAATGTTCCACGGGATCGATATTATTATCTACAAGATTGTTAAACGATACAAGATTAATGCTCTCCCGCCCAAATGTTCTGGCGAAGCGTTCCCACACCAACCGATTGTTAAAGTCAGGGGCAACAAACAAGTCATTCAGAGCCCTTGCATACATTTGCGGAAATATCTCGGAAAACCCCTCTTTGACATTTTGCACCCACAAAGATGGAATGCGCTCGGACAAGCGGCGACAATAATAAACAATCCGTATCGGGTTGCCATCTGTAAGAGATTTCAAATAGCCTAGCGTTTGATCATTCAGTCCGAAAAACCCCTCGAACGAAAACACTATATAAGAATAGCCACTATCATTTAAATTCGCAAAAATGTTCTTTAATTGTTCATCTCCCGATTTCAAGCGATCGCTTAGTGTTCTGTGCCACACTTCGCGCGTAATCGAAAAGTCATTTACCGGATAATACACGCCAATTTCTTTAAGCGAATCAGATCGCGCCGCAAACGAAGTCTGCAAATACTTGGAACCAACCTTCGGCGGCCCGATGTGAATAACGTATTCCGGCATTCCAAGCACCTTACTGCGAGATAAGTCATCCCCGCCCGCTGTACGATTGTCTGCTGAACGGGCTAGGTTGTGAACCTCATACAAAAGGATCAAAGAGGATGTAACTTTTCCCGTTGGTGTAGCGGCGATGCATCAGCATAAATCTCTCGATCCTCGTTTGCCGGAGCGCCGAGGTTGGCGACCGTACGCTACCGCGCGCCGTCGCCGTCGCGGCGCTCGGATATCGAACCAGGGTCCGATCCGAAAGCTCCTCGTGGCGGATTTGGCGACGTCGGCGAAACCTCGCCTTGTACCGTCCTGCCGCCAATCCCTACTCTATGCGCCAGCGCCCCTGGATTCAAACGCGCGTTCAGTACTGACGCCGTCGGCCCCCTCGGCCCCTTTTCCTGGCCCTGCAAAATCGCATAAAGGGTCGAAAAACCTCGCGGAGACGGGCATGATCCTCATTTCGGGCGAAGCGCTCATCGATCTCATCCCCGATCCCGACAAGGATGGACGTTACGACGCCGTGCTCGGCGGCTCGCCGTACAACGTCGCCATCGGGCTGGCGCGTCTGGGCGGGCGCGGCTCCTTCATCTCCCGGCTTTCCGCCGACCCGAATGGCGAAAGCCTCGCTGCGGCCCTCGTCGCGGAGGGCGTCGACCTGTCGCTCGTCGCGCGCGACGCTCGCCCCACCACGCTCGCCTTCGTCATGCGCGGCACCGCGCAGACCGGCTCGCGCTACAGCTTCTATATCGACTCGACCTCGTTCGACGGCCCCTGGCCGTTTCCCGCCGTCTGGCCCGCGGGCGCCAGGCACCTGCATGTCGGCTCGATCGCCGCGCTCGATCCGCGCCACGGCGAGCGCGTCGTCGCGGCGCTCGCTGCAGGCCAGGGCCAACGGCACGACGAGCTTCGACCCCAACGTGCGCCCGCTCGTCACCCCCGACCGCGGCGCGGTCGCCGCGCTGGTCGAGCGGGAGGCGAAGCTCGCGAGCCTCGTCAAAGCCAGCGAGGAGGATCTCGCCTGGCTCTATCCCGGCCGCCCGATCGAGGAGACGCTGAGGGCCTGGGCGTCCATGGGGCCGCAGTTCTGCATCGCGACCCTGGGGAGCGAAGGCGCGCTCGCCTATCTCGGGACCGAGCGGCTGGAGGTCGCCCCGCGGCGCGTGGCGGTCGTCGACACCGTCGGCGCCGGCGACAGCTTCATGTCGTCGCTGCTGTTCGCCATGAATCGCGATGGGGCGCTCGGACCCGGCGCGCCGAAGCCGACGCTCGAGAAGCTCGGCGCCTGGACCGATTTCGCCGCCCGCGCTTCCGCCATCACCTGCACGCGCAAGGGCTCCAACCCGCCCACGCTCGCCGAGGTCGAAGCCGCACATTAAACAAAGAGATGACCGGCTGGCATGTTGCGGCGCAGGGCCGGCGGGGCTAAATCGGGCGCAGACATCACCAGGATCTCCCCTCATGGCCTCGACCGGGACCGCCCCGAAGCGCGCTCGCCGCCCGCTTTCGCCGCATCTTCAGATCTGGCGGCCGACGATGACCGATGTGATGTCGATCGTGCATCGCATCACCGGCGTCGGGCTCTATATCGGCGTGATTCTGCTCGCCTGGTTCCTGCTCGCGCTTTCCGGCGACGCCACGACCTTCGCGACCTTCTCGGCCTTCATCCATTCGATCATCGGCCAGTTGCTGCTGCTCGGCTTCACCTGGGCTCTGTTCCATCACCTGCTCGGCGGCCTGCGTCACGCCTTGTGGGACGCCGCGATCGGGATGGACGAGCCCATGCGCGAGTGGCTGGCGCAGGCGACGCTGATCGGCGGTCTCGCGCTGACCGTCGTTACGTGGATCATCGGCTACGCCGTCCGCTAGGGGAGACCTTATGCCGCAATCCTATCGCACCCCGCTCGGCCGCGTCCGCTGGCTGGGCAGCGCCCGGCTCGGCGCCGGCGACAACTGGCGCATGAGGGTGACCTCGGCGGCGCTGGTTCCGCTGACCGTCGCCTTCGTGGTGATGGTGCTCGATGATGCTGCACAGGGATTACAACGGCGCGCGCGCCTTCGTCGGCGAGCCGCTGCCGGCGGTGATCCTGCTGCTGTTCGTGCTGGCCGGCGTCTATCACGCCGAGCTCGGCATGCGTTCGGTGATCGTCGATTACGTGCATGGCCAGTTGCGCGAATGGGCGCTCGTCGCCAACACCTGCGCGGCGGTCGCGCTGGGGCTCGCCTGCGTCTATGCGGTGCTGCGCATCGGTTTCGTCTGAGGTTTGTTGATGGCTAACGAATGGCGTTGCGGCCCCCGCGCAGAACGGCAAGGCCTATCCGATCACCGATCACACTTTCGACGTCGTCGTCGTCGGCGCCGGCGGCGCGGGGCTTCGCGCCAGCGTCGGCTGCGCGCAGGCGGGCCTGCGCACGGCCTGCATGACCAAGGTGTTCCCGACCCGCTCGCACACGGTGGCGGCGCAGGGCGGCATCTCCGCCTCGCTCGGCAACATGGGGCCGGACGACTGGCGCTGGCACATGTACGACACGGTGAAGGGCTCGGACTGGCTCGGCGACCAGGACGCCATCGAGTATCTCTGCCGCAACGCGCCCGCCGCCGTCTACGAGCTCGACCATTGGGGCGTGCCGTTCTCGCGCACCGAGGAGGGCAAGATCTACCAGCGCCCGTTCGGCGGCATGACGACCGATTTCGGCAAGGGCATCGCGCAGCGCACCTGCGCGGCGGCCGACCGCACCGGCCACGCCATCCTGCACACGCTCTACGGGCAGGCGCTGAAGGCGAAGTTGCGAGTTCTTCATCGAATATTTCGCCATCGACCTGATCCGCGACGAGGAGGGCCGCGTGCGCGGCCTCGTCGCCCTGAAGATGGACGACGGCACGATCCACCGTTTCCGCGCCCAGACGACGATCCTCGCCACCGGCGGCTACGGCCGCGCCTATTTCTCCGCGACCTCCGCCCACACCTGCACCGGCGACGGCAACGCGATGGCGCTTCGCGTCGGCGTGCCGTTGCAGGACATGGAGTTCGTGCAGTTCCACCCGACCGGCATCTATGGCGCGGGCTGCCTCATCACCGAGGGCGTGCGCGGCGAGGGCGGCTATCTCACCAATTCCGAGGGCGAGCGCTTCATGGAGCGCTACGCGCCGCACGCCAAGGATCTGGCCTCGCGCGACGTCGTCAGCCGCGCGATGACGTCGAGATCCGCGAGGGGCGCGGCGTCGGCAAGCTGAAGGACCACATCCACCTGCACCTGGAGCATCTCGACCCGAAGGTGCTGCACGAGCGCCTGCCCGGCATTTCCGAGAGCGCGCGCATTTTCGCCGGCGTCGACGTCACCAAGGAGCCGATCCCGGTGCTGCCGACCGTGCATTACAACATGGGCGGCATCCCCACGAACTATCACGGCGAGGTGCTGACCAAATACGGCGACGATCCCGGACACGATCGTGCCCGGCCTGATGGCGCTGGGCGAGGCGGCCTGCGTCTCCGTGCATGGCGCGAACCGGCTCGGCTCCAACTCGCTGATCGACCTCGTGGTGTTCGGCCGCGCGGCGGGCCTGCGCGCGGCGGAGACGCTGAAGCCGGGCGAGCGGCAGGCGGAACTGGCCAAGGACAGCGCCGAGATGGCGCTGCACCGGCTCGACAAGTTCCGTTTCGCCAAGGGCGGCACGCCGACGGCGGATTTGCGCTTGCAGATGCAGCGCGTCATGCAGGCCAACTGCGCCGTGTTCCGCACCGGCGAGATGCTGGCCGAGGGCCGCAGCAAGATTCACGAGGCGTGGCGCGCCGGCGAGGACGTCGCCGTGACCGACCGTTCCCTGATCTGGAACTCGGACCTCATCGAGACGCTGGAATACGACAACCTGATCGCCCAGGCCGTGGTGACGATGGAAGGCGCCGCGAACCGGCTCGAAAGCCGCGGCGCGCATGCGCGCGAGGATTATCCTCAGCGCAACGACGCCGAGTGGATGAAGCATACGCTCGCATGGATCGACGCCGAGAAGCGCGAGGTGAAGCTCGATTACCGGCCGGTGCATACGTATACGATGAGCAACGAGGTGAGCTATATTGAGCCGAAGGCGCGGGTGTATTAGACCCTTCGCCTAGGCGAACCGTGAGAACTGGCGATGAACGCGATCACCGTTCGAAAGCTGAGCGACCGGGCCTATGAGCTTATCGCCGACCGCGCGCGTGCGCACGGTTCGACGATTGAAGACGAAGTTGCGGCGATCCTGGAGCAGGCGGTTGGCGAGCCCCGCGCTGCGAACTGGCGGCTGGAGAGCGCGGATCGCATCGCTGCAATGACGCCCAAGGGCGTGACGCAAACCGACAGCGCGTTGTTGATCCGCGAAGATCGCGACCGGTGACTCTGGTCGTCGATGCGTCGGTCGCGGTCAAATGGCTCGTTGACGAGACCGATCATCTGAGCGCGCGGGCTTTGCTCGCCGGAGGCGAAGACCTGTTGGCGCCGGACTTTGTTTTGGTCGAAGTCGGCAACGTTCTGTGGAAAAAGCTTCGGCGTGGCGAAGTCGCCGAACCCCAGGCCGTCGCGGGCCTTGCGACCCTGCCGCGGCTTTACGACAGACTGCTACCCGCGGACCTTCTCATCGCGCATGCGCTTGGGCTGGCGATGGAGTTGCAGCATCCTGTTTACGACTGCCTGTATCTGGCCTGCGCGGAAAGCGCAGGCGCGCGTCTCGTGACCGCCGACGCGAGATTCGCTCTGGCCGCGCGGAAAAGATCGCCGCGCACGCTCTCCCTTTCCGAATGGGCCGCCGGCGCGCCGTAACCGCTTTCTGTCGATGGGCGGCGAGCAGGCGCGCGAGGATTTGCCCTTATTGCGAGGACGCGAATTGGATAGCTTCGGGCGCTTGGTTGGGTGGACGGCTACGAGGCGAAGCTCGGTTGCCGGCCGATGCCTACCTATACGAAGAGCAACGAGGTGAGCTATATTGAGCCGAAGGCGCGGGTGCTTTGATCAGGCTACCTCGTAATCTCTCCAACAGCGTCGAATATTCGCTGTATGTAGGGACCGGGCTTTGTGGCTACTTTTTCAAGTAGGGCTAGGTGGTTGTGCTTTGGATTTCGTCCCTTGCGGCCAAGTTGCCGCATCAGTAGGCCAATCAACGACTTTCCCCGCAAACAATCTTGCGTAGTTGCCGTGAATTCTTTGAAATTGTATTTGGGCTGACGCGTCTAACGTCACTCCTTCGTGCCATTTTTGTTTGAATACATGCTCGGGGTGGACCTTGTATTCTGCCAGTTCCCCACAAAAATGCCTCGAAAAGCTTTTCCGCATACCACACGCAGAAATCATGCGCTTCCCTCTCAAACATTAATTTTTCACTCTTTAACATCAGATCAAAGAAATTTCCATCGCGGAATGCATCATTCTCAAATAGAATATCCATCTGTCAGCACCAAATTATCTTCAGAATACTCCGCGGGAACTTCGGTTAACGTCCATAAATCTCTATCCACAACGAAAGCGAATTTCACATCACGAGGCAATTCTCCGTGACTCGAAGGAATATAGAAATAACCTTGTCCCTGCCTCCGACAGGAAGAACATCGAGCGTCCTACCAGAGTATATTTCCTCAATCCTTCTGTAAATGATTACATCATCCTGCCCCTCAACCACAACTGTTGACAAATTTGTTTTCTTCAGGGTCGCGATTATCTCTTCCAGGTTAACATCGACCTTGCCGCGCCGAGAACTCACAGCTTCGCCTCGTTATCACCGCGGTCTAGGTTGATCGGGATTTCCTTGTCCGGAAATTTGCTGTATATAAATGGCGAGTGAGTGGCGATTATAAATTGATTTGAAGACTTTTGGGACAAGAGTATTGGGAATAATTGTCTCTGCCAGTCAACATGCAACTCAGTTCAGGCTCATCAATAAGAACGATACTGTTTCTATAGAACGCGTTATAACAAATAAAACTGAGCATTTGCTTTTCGCCTGCAGATAAAAGTTCGGAATTAACCGCATTCGCGGCGTCTCCAAAGCTTAATCGAGATCCTATATTTATACCAGTATGACGTATTATTCTCTCAACTATGCTTTGTACGGCAGTTATTGGTTCCATTATTTTTTCACGTTGAATTTCCATGTTTTCGATGCGCACCCTGTATTCCGTCGAGCAAACGATCGGCAGTTTCAACGTTTTTGCGGTCGGCCTTGTATTCTTTGATGGTGCCAATTATTCCTTCAGAGACATTTCTTTGTATGTCGTTGTACTCGGCAGAAAAATCGGTAAATCTCCTTAGTAAAATATTATCAATGTCGCTCGTTGATATTGCTGAAACCAGAAATGGCGACCGTTACTCAATCTTCTTGAGAGACTCAGTAGGCTTCATCTATGTCGTTTCGTAGTCGAGTGGCGCTTGCAAACCCTGGCTCGACTGCGAGAGATCGATTTCGTTTTGCCGACAGCGTAAACCCACCCTCTATGCGCCTAAACGTCGAGAAAAAAACCGAGCCGCCCTTCTCGACAAGGAATTGTTTAGCCTGCTCTTCAGCATCAAGAACGACATGATCTTCTTCATCGATCGTGTCTTCAAATTCATACTCTTCCTCATCGACTAACATTTCAATTCTACAAGAATTTTTTGATAATCTATGGATCGTGCAAGTATATAAATCAGTCACAACCCTACACTTGGAGAACGGGATTTCCTGAGTGTCATCCCCACGTTTCCGCTAATTACATACCATAACAACTTTAGAAGCTAGGTTTTTCCAGCGCCATTCCTCCCAGTTATTATATTTAAGTCTTCGTTCATGCTTGCGGATAGCGGCGAATGCTGCCTACCCAACAGATCATTGAACTCCCAATTGTCGGATAACCATTCTGTTGTTCTCCGCCGACCTCAAGAGCGGCATTCCGATTAGCCACTCGCTCTTCGGGCGCGTTAAGCAACCCTGAGAACTCAGACGCGTCTCTTTCGTTTCTCACGCCGCCCGCTCGTCTCAATCGCCGCGATCTTGTCCGCCAGCCGCGTCGCCTCGACAGCCAAATCGTATTGCGTCTGCATGTTCATGAACCAGCGGGGATCGACGCCGAAGAACTTGCCCAACCGCAGCGCGATGGCCGCCGTCATCCCCTGCTCGCCACGGCATATTGCGTTGATCCGGCTGCGCGGCGCGCCGATCGCCTTGGCGAGCGCGTAGACGGACAGATTCATCGGCGCCAGGAATTCCTCGCGCAAAACTTCGCCGGGATGCGGCAATGGGATGCGAGCGTTCATAGCAAACCCCTTTCTCAAAACCCTTCCACCGCCACAAGCCCCTCCGCCGCTCGCGCCAGCCGCGCGTCGCGGGTCACAAACGTCGCGTCGAGGCTTTCGGCGAGCGCGACATAGAGCGCGTCATAGGCCGTCATCGTATCGCGCAGCGCGAAAACGCGCGGCAGCAGCGGCGCGTGGGAAAACCGCAGGAGCCGCAGGTCGAGATAGTCCTGCAAGGCCGCCTGGGCGCGGGCTTCGCTGATCTTTTTCGCCAGCACATGCTTGCGCAGAACGTGCGCGATCTCCGCGTCGATGAGATGCGGCGCGCAGAGCGGCTCGGCGCGGGCGAAGAGGCGCGCCTCGATCTCCGCCACGCCGCTTTCCCGATCGAGCACCTGAAACAGCGCCGACGCATCGACGACAATCATCGACCTTCGCGTTCCGCGCGAAGGATTTCCAGGGTCTCGTCGCCCAGATTTATCGGCTCGCGCTTAGCCAGCCGCGCCCGCCATTCCTCGACGGAGGGCTTTTCGGCAATATCTACAATATTTTCAAGAAGATAGTCGGAAAGCGACTTGCCCTGAAGCGCCGCGCGCGCCTTCAGCTTGCGATGCAGTTCGTCGGGCACGTTGCGGATTTGGATCATGGTGGTCATGCGCGCAGCATAGTTGCATGTGGAGCACATGACAACATCGCCTCCCTTGAGCCAGGGCGGGCGTCAAAGCGAAATATTCCCTTTTTTAGAAAATCATGCTAAGGTTCTTGACAAGCCATTTTGGAAATCCCTCACGCCCTCCTCTCTCGCTCTCACAGCGCAACCGCAACAGGACAGAAAAACACACTCAACCCTCTGAAAACCCTCCCCCCGGACCTGTCCTTCACGGACCCTTGACACCCCCCTTCCCCGCGATCATAAGCGCCCCATGACGCAGACGCGCATTTGCCGGGGTCGAATTATCCGCCGCTGATCGAGCGGCCGGCCCATCGCGTCTTCATCCAATCTCTATAAGACGTGGGGCTGACGCCCTGACGCGCGGGATTGGGGAAAGCATGTCGGTCCAGCTGACCTTCTACAACACGCTGACGCGCACGAAGGAGCCCTTCGCGCCGATCGACCCGCGCGCCGTCCGCCTCTACGCCTGCGGGCCGACCGTCTACGATTACGCCCATATCGGCAACGGCCGCGCGGCCATCGTGTTCGACCTGTTGTTCCGCCTGCTGCGCCAGGTCTATGGCGCGGATCACGTCATCTATGTCCGCAACGTCACCGACGTCGACGACAAGATCAACGCCCGCGCCGCCCGCGACTTCCCCGGCGTTCCCCTGAACGACGCCATCGCCGAGGTGACGAGCAAGACCCTCGCCCAGTACCACGAGGACGTCGCCGCGCTCGGCTGCCTGCCGCCCACCCACGAGCCCCGCGCCACCGACCACATGCCGCAGATGCGCGCGCTCATCGAGCGTCTGGTGAAGCGCGGCGTGGCTTACGTCGCCGAGGATCACGTGCTGTTCTCGCCGGCCGCGATGGACGCCCTGGCGGGCGCGCCGCGCTACGGCTCGCTCGCCCGCCGCTCGCTCGACGAGATGCTCGCCGGCGCCCGCGTCGAGGTCGCCCCCTACAAGCGCGACCCCATGGATTTCGTGCTGTGGAAGCCCTCCAAGCCCGGCGAGCCGGCGTGGGAATCGCCCGCCGGCATCAAGACCCCCGGCCGGCCCGGCTGGCATATCGAATGCTCGGCCATGTCGATGAAGACGCTGCTGGAGCCCTTCGGCGGCGGCCTCGCCTGCGAGGACGCGGACCGACAAGTCTTCGACATCCACGGCGGCGGCGTCGATCTCGTCTTCCCCCACCACGAGAACGAGATCGCGCAAAGCTGCTGCGCCTTCGGCTCGAAGCGCATGGCCAATGTGTGGATGCACAACGGCTTCCTGCAGGTCGAGGGCGAGAAAATGTCGAAGAGCCTCGGCAATTTCGTCACCATGCACGAGCTGCTGCGCACCGATAAATTCGGCGGCCGCTCCTGGCCCGGCCCCGCGCTCAGGCTCGCCATGCTGCGCAGCCACTACCGCCAGCCGATCGACTGGACGGTGCGCGCGCTCGAGGAGGCGGAAAAGGCGATGCAGCGTTTCGCCCGCATCGCCGCCGAGGCGCCGCCGGCGCCCGAGCCGACGCCGGCGCTGATCGAGGCTTTGGCCGACGATCTCAACTCGCCGGCAGCCATCGCTCATCTGCACGCGCTGGCGAACGAGGGCCGGGCGGCGGAGCTGCGGCGCGACGCCGCGCTGCTCGGCCTCGACATCGAGGCGAGCCATCGCCGCCGAGAGCGCCGACATCGACCCGGCCTTGCGGGAAAAGGTCGAGGCGCTCGTCGCCGAACGCCTCGCCGCGCGCAAGGCCAAGGACTGGAAGGCGTCCGACGCCTTGCGCGACCAGCTCTCCGCGCTTGGCGTGTCGCTGAAGGACAGCAAGGACGGGACGACCTGGGAGATCAAGCGATGAGCGTCGCGCTGCGCCCCTATCTGCCCGCCGACGGCGCGCCGCTGCGCGGCGATCTTCCGCTCGGCCATCGCGGAGATCGCCAGCGAGGACTACTCCGAGGCGCAATGCGAGGCCTGGGCCGCGCGCGCCGACGACGAGGCGGCCTTCGCCCAATCGCTCGCCGCGATGCTGACGCTGGTGGCGACCGAGGATGGCGAGATCGTCGGCTTCGCCAGCCTCAAGGGCGCCGACCATATCGAGATGGTCTATGTCGATCCCGAGTTCGCGCGACACGGGCGTCGGCGCGGCGCTGCTCGACGCCCTGGAGAAGATCGCACGCGCGCGCGGCGCGGCGAAACTGACCGCCGAAGTCAGCGACACCGCGCGGCCCCTGTTCGACCGCCGCCAGTTCGTCGCCGAGCGCCGCAACATCAAGCGCCTCGACGAGGAATGGCTCGGCAACACCACCATGAGCAAGCCCCTCGGGGCCAAACCCACCGAACATTGAGAAGCCCGATGAGCCGCCAACGCCTCTATTTGTTCGACACAACGCTGCGCGACGGCGCGCTGACCACCGGCGTCGATTTCAGCCTCGAGGACAAGCGCCACATCGCCGCCATGCTCGACGAGCTCGGCGTCGATTACGTCGAGGGCGGCTATCCCGGCGCCAACCCGCTCGACACCAAGTTCTTCGAGAAGAAGCCGACGCAGCGCGCCCGCTTCTGCGCCTTCGGCATGACCAAGCGGCCCGGCCGCTCGGTCGCCAACGATCCCGGCGTCGCAGCATTGCTCGCGGCCGACGCCGACGCCATCGTCTTCGTCGCCAAGAGCTGGGACTATCACGTGCATGTCGCGCTCGGCTGCACGCTGGAGGAAAATCTCGACGCCATCCGCGACAGCGTGCGCGCCGCGGTCGCGGCGGGGCGCGAGGCGATGGTCGATTGCGAGCATTTCTTCGACGGCTACAAGGCCAACCCCGCTTACGCGCTGCAATGCGCGCAAGCCGCCTATGACGCCGGCGCGCGCTGGGTGGTGCTCTGCGACACCAACGGCGGAACGCTGCCGCACGAGGTCGAGCGCATCGTGTGGGAAGTAGCCGAGCCGATCCCCGGCGAGCGGCTCGGCATCCACGCCCATAATGACACCGACAATGCGGTCGCCAATTCGCTGGCCGCCGTGCGGGCGGGCGTCAGGCAGGTGCAGGGCGCGCTGAACGGCCTCGGCGAGCGCTGCGGCAACGCCAATCTCGTCTCGCTGATCCCGACGCTGGCGCTGAAGAAAGACTTCGCGGACCGCTTCGAGATCGGCGTCAGTCCGGAGGCGCTGGCGGGTCTTACGCGGCTCAGCCATTCCTTCGACGAGCTGTTGAACCGCGCGCCCAACCGCCATGCGCCTTACGTCGGCGCGTCCGCCTTCGCGACCAAGGCGGGCATCCATGCTTCCGCGCTCGCCAAGGACCCGCGCACTTACGAGCATGTCGCGCCGGAGAGCGTCGGCAACCGCCGGGCGATCCTCGTCTCCGATCAGGCCGGCCGGTCCAATCTGGTGGCGCAACTGAAGCGGCTCGGCGTCGAGGTCAGCCCCGACGATCCACGCCTCGCCCGCGTGCTCGACGAGGTGAAGGCGCGCGAGGCTGAGGGCTACGCCTATGAGGGCGCCGACGCGTCGTTCGAGCTGCTCGCGCGCAAATGGCTAGGCGGCGCGCCGAAATTCTTCGACGTGGAGATGTTCAACGTCAATGTCGAGCGCAAGCAGTCCGCCGACAACGGCCTCTACGCCGCCTCGCTGGCGGTGGTGAAGATCCGCGTCGGCGGGGAGACGCTGATCTCCGCGGCCGAGGGCAACGGCCCCGTCAACGCGCTGGATCTGGCGCTGCGCAAGGATCTCGGCGTCTACCAGAAGTTTATCCAGGATGTGGAGTTGCTGGACTTCCGCGTCCGGGTGTTCCAGGGCGGCACGGACGCGGTGACGCGGGTGCTGGTGGAGTTCGGCTCGGCCGAGGGGGAACGCTGGTCGACCGTCGGCGTCTCCGGCAACATCATCGAGGCCTCGTTCCAGGCGCTGGTGGACGCGATCAACTACCGGCTCATCAAGGCGGGGGCGCAGGCGGTGGGGTTGAGGGCTCGCTGCGCACGTCGCCGAGTCATAGCCACGGACAGTAGCCATTTTGGCGCGGGCCACTCGGCCAAGCTTGAGCGCCCTTGCGTAGAACGTTTGCTTACCTCACCGAAAGATACTGTACCGTGCCGTGGATTCCGTTTTATATAGGGGGGCTTCCAAGGATCGAGAATACGCTGCCTGTCCGCGTCCCACACAACCCAATGCCAATCTCTTTCTCTGTTGTATGGGTTCACTTTCAAAATTCCATTTTTCCGCAATTGTTTGTCGCGGTGAAACGGGACTAAGCGTTTTGCCGGATTGCACCCAAGCCTAGTCAGAGCCGCGCGAAGGTGGCGCGGATAGCACCCTTCCTCTACGGCGCGTTGGGGGGCGTCGAATTCGGCAAGGGCATTGCCATAGGTTACTACCGGCCAACGATGCGCGACGCACGCGACACCACAGTACCATCTCATGCTTTTCGCGCAACAAGCCGCATACTAGTATACCTCGCCGTCGGCCAACAACTGCAAAAGTCTACCGAGACGGCCTGAACAAAGCCAAAACGCTTTGAAGCTGAATTTGAAATGCAACCTCGGGGCTGACACGTCACCGACATGGATGCTCGCGACAAGCGCGGGCATGACGCGGCTCGCGCGCCTACTCCCCCGCCTTTCCAGCCCATAGAGCGTGTGCAGCGTGCGCACCGCCAGCTCCAGATAGGCCTCGTCGATCAGCACCGAGAACTTGATCTCCGACGTCGTGATCGCGCGGATGTTGATCCCCTTCTCCGCCAGCGCCTTGAACGCGCGCGCCGCCACGCCGTGATGCGAGCGCATGCCGACGCCGATGGCGGAAACCTTCACCACGTCCTGCGCGCCGTGGATCGCGCCATAGCCGAGCGTCCCGGCCGCGCCTTCCAGTATCGCCATCGCGCGCTTGTATTCGGCGGTCGGCACGGTGAAGGTGATGTCGGTGAATTTGGCGTCGTCCGAGACCACCTGGATGATCATGTCGACATTGATGCTGGCCTCCGCCAGCGGCCCGAATATGGCCGCAGCGACCCCGGGCTTGTCGGCCACCTTGCGCAAGGTGATCTGCGCCTCGTCGCGCGAGAAGGCGACGCCAGTGACTACGGGTTGCTCCACAATATCCTCCTCGTCGCAGATCAGCGTGCCGAGCTTGGGGTCGGCGGGGTCGTCGAAGGAGGAGCGCACATAGGTCTTGACCTTGTGCACCATCGCCACCTCGACCGAACGCACCTGCAACACCTTGGCCCCGAGCGAGGCCATCTCCAGCATTTCCTCGAACGACACCTTGTCGAGGCGCTTGGCCTTCGGCGCCACGCGAGGGTCGGTCGTATAGACGCCGTCCACGTCGGTGTAGATGTCGCAGCGGTCGGCGTGAAGCGCGGCGGCCAGCGCGACGGCGGAAGTGTCGGAGCCCCCGCGCCCGAGCGTCGTCACGCGGCCGGTCGCGGCGTGTACGCCCTGGAAGCCCGCGACCACCGCGACCTGGCCCCTGGCGAAGCCCTCGATGATGTTCGATCCGTCGACGGCTGGCGATGCGCGCCGAGCCGTGGGCGTCGTCGGTGGTCAGCGGGATCTGCCACCCCTGCCAGGAGCGGGCGTCTACGCCCAAGCTCTTCAGCACGATGGCGAGCAGCCCGGCGGTGACGAGCTCGCCGGAGGCGACGACGGCGTCATATTCGGCGGGATCGTAGAGCGGCGCGGCCTCTGTGACCCAGGCCACCAGCTCGTTGGTCTTGCCGGACATCGCCGAGACCACGACGGCGACCTCGTGGCCAGCGTCCACCTCGCGTTTCACATGGCGCGCGACGTTGCGGATGCGATCGACATTGGCGACGCTCGTGCCGCCGAATTTAAGGACCAGACGCGCCATTTCGTCTCAAGGCTTGAGGGCGAGTCCGTCTCGCCCAGGAAGGGCGGCGAGCGTATAAAGGGCGCGCCAAAGCCGGTCAACGCCGGCCAGAGCTCAGGAATCCGCATGTCTTCCGCCAGCGTCAGGGTCGACGAGGTCGCGCGTTTCGATGCGCTCGCCGAGGACTGGTGGAGCCCCGACGGGCCGATGGCCCCGCTGCACAGGATCAACCCCGTCCGCATCGGCTGGCTGGTCGAGACGCTGGCGCGCCGCTTCCGCGCGCAAGGGCCAGCGCCGCTGGAGGGGCTTTCGATCCTCGATATCGGCTGCGGCGCCGGCCTCCTTGCCGAGCCGCTGTCGCGTCTCGGCGCCAGCGTGACCGGGCTCGACCCGGCCCCCTCGGCCATCGCCGCCGCCCGCGCCCACGCCGAGGCGACCGGGGCGGAGCTGACCTATCGCGCGGGAACCGTCGAGGAGCTGGCGGCCGAAGGCGCCAAGTTCGACGCGGTGCTGGCGATGGAGGTCGTCGAGCATGTCGAGGACGTCGGGGGCTTCGTCGCGACCGCGGCCTCGCTGGTCGCGCCGGGCGGAATCCTCTGCCTTTCGACGCTGAACCGCACCGCCAGGAGCTTCGCGCTCGCCATCCTCGGCGCCGAATATGTGCTGCGCTGGGTCCCCAAGGGCACGCACCGCTGGGAGCAGTTCGTCACGCCGCTGGAGCTGACGGGCGCGCTGCGCCGCGCCGGCTTCGTCGTCACGCCGCAGGCGCGGCCTCGTCTTCGATCCGCTGCGGCGCGAGTGGAGGCTGTCAGACGACTTGTCCGTCAACTACTTCCTCGCCGCGGTCCCGCGCGGCTGAGTCCTGCGGCCAGCGCAAGAGCGCCGCGCGGCCGGCCTCGGTGAGTTCATAGACGCCGCGAGCGACTGGCGCGAACCAGCCATAAACGTTGTTGAGCAGGATCGCCCCGGCGTCGGGGATCGCCGGGCGCAGGTCGCGCGGGCGCTTCGGGCCCCGGACGAGTTCATGCGCGAGGCTGAGCGCGCGCTGGCGATAGGCGGTCATGATCGGCGCGCCTCGGCCGCCGCCCGCTTGCGGATCGCCCTTGCGGCGGCGGTGCTCGTCGACGAGCCGCGAGCGGCGCTTGGCGTCGCGGCGGGGCGGGAGCGCGGCGGGGCTCAGGATCAGTTCGACGCTCCCGTCCTCGCCGACGCCGAGCATGCCGAAGCCGAGGCGCCGGCAGAGGTCGCGGAAGCGACGGTCCCTATGGCGGCCCTTGGGCGCAAGGCGCGCGGCGAGCCAGATCTCGTCGCCGGCGCGCGCCCGGTCGACGGCTTGCAGAACGAGTTCGAGATTGAAGGCGGCCTTGAGCTCGGCGATGACCACCACCGGCGCCGCCTCGCCGGCGAGCGCCACGAGATCGCAGCCGCCCACCTCGCCCTTGCAGGCGAAGCCAAGTCCTTCGAGAAACGATTTCACCGGCGCGTAGAGGGCGGTCTCCCGCAACTGGCTTCTCCGAATCGGAAGACGAATCGCCTCCCTTTGTAATCGTACCCGAGGCCGCGCGTGCGCCTAAACGCGCCCCTCCCCTTGCCTCGAGAGGATCGAACCCGCAAAAGGCTCGCATCAGAGTGACGGGGATTTGACGGCATGCCGCAAACGCTCGACGAGATCGGATTGAAGCACGGCACCGACAAGGCTTCCTCGCACCACAACTACCTGACCTTCTACGAATCCTTCATGGCCCCGCTGCGCGACGCGCCGATCACGGTGCTGGAGATCGGCGTTTATCAGGGCGCCTCGCTGAAGACCTGGCGCGAATATTTCACCAAGGCCAGGATCATCGGCGTCGACATTCAGCCCAATTGCAAGATGTACGAGACCGACCGCATCCGGATCGAACTCGCCGACCAGTCGAACCTCGAGCACCTCGCCCGCCTTGCCGCCACGCATGGGCCGTTCGACCTCATCGTCGAGGACGGCTCGCATAAGTGGGAGCACCAGACCACCACCTTGCGCGCGCTGTTCCCGTTCCTGCGCAACGGCGGGCACTATATCGTCGAGGACCTGCAAACGAACTACGGAGCCTTGCAGGCGAAATACCGCGGCGTCGCTTCGGAATCCTGCGTGGATTTCCTCAAACGCTGGATGGACATTTTCGTCGGCGACGATCTCATCGACCTGGAGAGCGTGGAGGACGCTTTCCTGCGCACCTACGGGCGCGCGATCGAGTTCATGACCTTCCATCGCCGCGCCTGCATCGTGCGCAAGCGCGTGCCGCCGACCGACTGGCGGGTGAGCCTGGGACCGCCGCTGGCGCCCAAGCCGGACGAGAGCCCGCGCGTCGTCATCAACGCGCATGTGGGCATGCGCGGCGACATCCTCGGCCCGGCGGGCTATGTCGACGAGGGCGCCGACATTTTTACGATTCAGGGGCTTGCGCTGGAATCGGAGACGCACGCGCTCGAATATCGGGTGCGCTTTCCCGACGGCGCCTGGAGCGAGTGGGCGGGCGAAGGCGCCTTCGCCGGCACGCGCGGGCAGAGCCTGCCCATCACCGGCTTCACCATCCGGCTCGCCCCGCCCCTGGACCAGGAGTTCGAGGTCGAGACGCGCGGCCTGTTCGTCGGCGGAATCGCGGTCGACGCGCGCGGCGGCGCCGATTGCGTCCCCCCTGGCGACGCCCAGTTGCGCGGGCTTCAGGTGTCGATCCGACCCATCGCGCCCGCCGCCGACGCCCCGGAGGCCTGACCCCGCATTATTGCGCCGCGCGGCGCACGGGGAAGGCGATCTCGACCAGGGTGCCCTGGTCCTTGCGGCTCTTGATCGAGAAATCGGCGTGATTGGCCTCGACCAGCGCCTTGGTCAGCGGCAGGCCGAGCCCCGTTCCCTCGACCTCCTTGGCGCCGGGTACGCGGCGGAACGGCTGCAGCGCCACCGCCAGTTCGCTCTCGTTCATGCCGACGCCGGTGTCGCGCACCCGAAGGATGACGTTTCCGGCGTCGTCGAGCGCGGTGGAGACGATCACCTGGCCGCCGGGCTCGTTGTACTTCACCGCGTTGGCCATGAGGTTCAGCAGGATCTGCCGGAGCGACCGCTCGTCGGCCATCACGTTGGGCAGCCGGTCGTAGAGCGACAGCCGCATGATGACCCGCTCGCGCGCCGCCTGCGGCTGCATCAGCGTCACGCACTCGCGCACGGCGCTGTTGACGTCGATCGGCGCGAATTGCAGCTCGACCTTGCCGAGCTCAAGCTTGGTCAGATCGAGCAGGTCGTTGGCGAGCGACAGCACATGCCGCCCCGAAGCGTGGATGTCCTTGATGTAGTCGCGGTAGCGCTCGTTGCCGATCGGCCCGAACCGCTCCTCCAGGATCACCTCGGCGAAGCCGAGGATCGCGTGCAAGGGCGTGCGCATCTCGTGGCTGACGCGCGACAGGAGATCGGTCTTGGCCATGCTCGCCTTCTCCGCCGCCTCGAGCGCGGCGCGCGCGCCGTGGGAGCCGGCCTCCGCGTCGGTGCGGTCGGACAGCAGCAGGAAGAAGTCGGGGTCCGGCTGATTGGCGAGCCGGCCGAGATCGATGCGCACCGGAAACAGGCGGCCCTCGTGGTTGCGCGCGACAACGTCGAGCGGCGTGACCGGGCCCGCCTCGCCGCGCGCCAGCCGGTCGAGGGCCCCTGAGACCTCCGCTTGCGCGGCCGGGGCGAAGAGGGTGAGGAAACTGTCGCCCGCCGCCTCGCGCTGGTCGTAGCCCAACAGCTTCTCCGCGCCGCCGTTCATGCCGAGGATGCGGCCGTTGCGGTCGATCCGCACCATGCCGTCGCGCGCCGCTTCGAGGGCGGCGGCGAAATCGCGGGCGCGCGCGGCGTGCATGGCGGTCTCGCGCTCCACCGCCCGCAATTCGGCCTGATGCTCGGCCTCGCGCGAGCGGCGCATCGCCACCAGCGCGGCCGGCGCCCCGCGCCAGGCCGCCGCGCGCACCTGCGCGTCGACGGTGAGGATGTTCTCGCCCGCCCCGACGATCGGGACGCCCGCGACCACGCCGCCGGGGGCGAGCGCCTGGGGATCGCGGCCGCGGAAAATCGTCTTCAGGCCATCGCGCGCGCGAAAATCCTCGAAGTCGCTGAAACCCGTGAGGTCGAGCAGGGTCTGGTTGGCGTAGACGGCTTCGCCGTCGCGCAACACCAGCACGGCGATCGGCAGAATGTCGAGGAGCGCGACGAGGTCTTCCTCGGTCGGCGCGACGGCGGGCTCGGGAATCGGTTCGGGCGCCGGCGCCCCGGGCGCATCGCCGGCGGGGCGGCCCGGACGGACATTGGCGCCGAGCGCGCGCGCGATCTCCTTGAAGGCGTCGCGCTCCTGCGAGGTCAGCGCCACGCTCTCGCTTTCGCGGGCGGCGAGCGCCTCGGGCGTCGTCGCGTTGGCGTGCGGGCGCAGCACCACGATCTCCGCCCCGCTCGAAGGCGCAGGCGCCTCGCTGGGCGGCGACGGCGCGCGCGGCGGCGGGGCGACGGGCCTGGCCTCGTCGCCGGAGGATTTCGGCTGCAAAAGCGCCGCCAGCGCCGAGATGATGGCGAGCGCCGGCCCATTGGCGCCGGCGATCGAGGGAATCGGCCCGGCGAGCGGGTGCTGGCGCTGCAAAAGTCCGATGAGCGCGGCGGCGTCGCCGGTCGCAGGCTTGGCGCGCGACGGCGCCTCCGCGCGAGCCGATTTAGGCGCGGCGCGCTTCGGCGCCGGCGCTTCGGTCCTCGGCGCCTGCGGCGGCAAGGCGAGCCTCTCGTCGGTCAGAACCCCGAAGCCGCGAAAACCCCGATAGGTCCGGCCCGCCGCGAACAGCGGCGCGCCGGACAGCGAGATCACGCGGCGCTCGCGCGCGGCCGGGCTCCGGCCAGACGATTCGCAATCGCGTGAAGGTCTGCCGCGCCGCGATGCGCTCGCCCCATTCGGGATCGAGCCCGAGGCGGGCGCTCAAAGCGTCGAGCGTCTCGCCCTCTCGCGGCGCCTCGTCCCCGAGGGCCTCGATGAGCGCCGGATCCGGCGGGCCGAACCCGCCCTCGCCGTCGAGCCGCCAGACGAAGCGGATCGCCAAGCCGGACGGCGCCGAAGGCGCCGTTGCGGCAATCTCTTCGGGCGCCTCGTCGGCCGGCGCGGCGAGGTCGGCGGCCACGAAGAACGCTTCGCCGTCATGGCCCAGGCGCGCGCAGAGCCACGAAAAGCTTACAGGCTTGCGGGCGACGAAGACGCGCAGCATCTCCAGCCGAGGCGGGGCGTCGGACGGCGTTTCGACCGCAAGGCGCCGCAACCGGCGCGCGCTCAGGCTGTCGGCGGCGAACAGGGCGGCGTCGAGGGCGCGCGCGTCGCCGACGCCGAACGCGGCCAGCGCCGCGGGCGTGGCGAAGGCGACCTGCGGCGGATCGCCGCAGGCGACGAACAGCGGCGCCCCCTTCGCCAGCGCGGCGGCGAACGGAGTTCGCGCCAGACGGCCGGCCCACAGGGACGTGAGCGTCGGCAGGGCCTAACTCCATGAAACCTCGTCAACCATCGCGACCGAATTCGCTCTCTGGCCACGACCCCAGGCCGCGACCGCTTCGCAATAAGCTTAGCAAAATCTTAATCGATATGCGCCCCTCGCCGCTCTGCGCCCACAGGAACGAACGGTTAGGGTTAAAAACATTGGTGCGCTGCAAAAAATTGCATGTTGCAATGCAACAAAAACGGTGCTATATGATGGTGTAAGTTGGAGCGAAATGCGCCCGAACGAGACCCCTAAGGAACCGAGACCCCCATGACCAATCCCCAATTTGAAGTACCCGTCGACCTCCGCGAATTCGCCCAGAAGAGCGTCGAGCAGGCCCGCAAGGCGTTCGAAGGTTTCGTCAACGTCGCCCAGAAAACGGCCGACGCCGTCGACACGGCCGGCGCCACGATGCGCGCCAACGCCAAGTCCGTGGGCTCCAAGACGCTCGGCTACGCCGAGCAGAACGTCAACGCCGCCTTCGACCTCGCCCACAAGCTCGTCCAGGCCAAGGATCCGCAGGAAGCTCTGGCCCTGCAGAGCGAGTTTCTGAAGACGCAGCTCGCCAACCTCCAGGCGCAGGCCAAGGAGATCGGCGCGATCATCCAGAGCAGCGCGACGCCGAAGTCCGAGTGAGTTTCCCGCCCATCAGCATTTCATCATGAGGATTAGAAGATAATGGCTAGCTCCCCGAAGAAAGCCGCCCCTTCCGTAGTCGTGCACGAACAGCCGCAGGCGCTCGCCCAGCCGCAGGCGCTCGCCCGCCAGGTCGAGGCGCCCGCGTCGCACGAGAGCGCTTTCAAGCTCGAGACGCCCAAGGCGTTTGAGGCGCCGATGGCCGTCGCCAAGGACCTCGGCGAGAACGTCCGCACGATGGTCGAGAAGGGCATTGTCGAGACCCGTGCGCGCTATGCGCAGGCCAAGGCCGCCACCGAAGAGGCCTCCGCCGCGGTCGAGGCGAGCTATGGCGCGGCGCGCAACGGCGCGATCGCCTTCAACGTCAAGGCGATCGAGGCGTTCAAGGCCGACGCCGACGCCAATTTCGACCTCTTCAAGTCGCTCGCCGCCGCCAAGTCGATGTCGGAAGCTGGTGACGCTGCAGACCGAATTCGCCCGCAAGCGTTTCGAGGAGGCCAGCCTCTCGCAGCAAGGAGCTCGCCGAGCTCGCCCGCAAGGTCGCCGACGAGGCGATCGAGCCGATCAAGGCGCATGTCGCCAAGACGTTCAAGGTCGCGGTCTGATCGGCAGGCGTTCGCCGCCCCGTAAAAGTGCCAGACTTGGACCGAAGGCCTCGCTGCGCGCTCTGTGAAATACAGTCCGTGTGGACCGTATCCTTCCCGCAGCGCGTTTCCTCCCACGCGCTGCGCCACTTGAACCGCCCCTTTCGGGGGCGGCTTTTTTATTTGACGACGATCACGGCGGCGCGCGACAGACGCGGCGCAAGCCGGCGCATCGCAGCGGGCGATATGGCGACGCAGCCGGCGGTCGGCGACAGATCGGGCCGGGCGATGTGGAAGAAGATCGCGCTGCCCCTGCCCTTCGCCCGCTTCGAGAAATTCTGGTCGAGCACGAAGGCGAGGTCGTAGAGCCCGTCCTGCCGCCACATGCGGTCGGTGGCGTCGCGCGAAGGCGCGCGGACGGGGCGGTTGTAGTTGCGGCTTTCCGGATCTTCGCACCAGCCGGAATTGCGCCGCAGCGACCGCAGCGGCACGCCGCCGGCGGGCGGGCGCGGCCGGTCGGGCCGGTAATAGCCCCACAGCAGGCGAAGCGCCCGGCCGGCGTGCCGCCGTCGCCCTCGCGCTTGACGCGCACGACGCCGGCCGGCCCCAGCGCGCAAGGGATGCGGAACGGCCCGGCGACCAGCAGCCCGCGCGACCGCCCGTGGAGCGCCAACACCCGCAAGGTCTGGATCCTCCCGATCATCCGGCGGTGACGGTGGTGCGCAGCCGCAGCGGCGCGTCGATGTTATCGAGCCGCTCGAAGGTCGAGCCGACCCCGCGCACGGTCACGTCGCCATAATCGAACAGCCGCCCGAGCAGCGTCTGGTCGACGTCGACGCTCTCGACCTTCTGCATGTTCATCTCGACGGTGTGGCGGCGGATGAGCCCGCGCTTGAAGATGATGCGCCGGTCGGTGACGGCGATCTCGGTGCTGGCGCGCTGCAGATGCGCGAAGGCCAGCGCGACGACGCCGATCAGCGCCAGCGCCGCGCAGACCGGATAAAGCCAGTAGATGGCGAACTTGAACCCGGCGTAGGCCGCGACCAGCGCCGCGAGCCCGACATAGATCCCGTTGGCGTAGACCGTCCAGCTTATCGTGGTGCGATAGCGCACCGCCTCGCCCGGCTCGAGAATCTTGTCGACATAGCTCATGGCGTCTTACCCGGCGGCGGCTGAAGCGATTAGCGGCTCGCCTTCGCCTTGTCATCTCGCGCGAGCATGCGCGCGGAAGATCGCGCGCACCCGCCCGCGCGCCTCGGCGAGTTCGGCGGTGAGGCGCGCGAAATCCGGCGCGCCAGCGGCGGCGGCGATGCGCCGCTTGACCCCCGCGGCGGCGGCTTCCGGCGCGGCGTCGTCGGGCAGCGTCAGGCGCAGAACCTGCGTCACCGCGGTCATCAGCCGGTGCGCGTGGGCGAGCGCGGCGCCGTCGTCGGGCGAGAGCAGGCCCGCACGTGTCGCCGCCGTCAGCGCCGCCCGCGTCTCCGGCCGCAGCAGTTCGCGGACGCGTCGGCGCGCATGGGCGAGGATCAGATATTGGGCGAGAAACTCGATGTCGATGAGGCCGCCCGGCGCGAGCTTCAGGTCGAAGGCGCCCTTGTCGCCCTTCTCCCGGGCGATCAGCGCGCGCATGTCGGCGATGTCGCGGGCGAGCATGCGCCGGCTCGCGCGGCCGGCACAGCGTCTCGCGCGCCACCGCCGCGATGTCCTGCGGCGAGCGTCGCGTCGCCGGCGACGACCCGGGCGCGCGTCAGCGCCATATGCTCCCAGGTCTCGGCCTCCTCGCGCTGATAGCGCGCGAAGGCGGAAAGCGAGGTCGCCAGCGGCCCCTTGCGGCCGGAGGGGCGCAGCCGCAGGTCGACCTCGTAGAGCCTGCCCGCCTTGGTCGGCGCGGTCAGCGCCGCGACGAGGCGCTGGGTCAGGCGCGCGTAATAGAGCGCCGGCGCCAGCGGCCGGCGGCCGTCGGATGCGCGCGGCGTCTTCGGGAAATCGTAGATGACGATGAGGTCGAGATCGGAGGCGGCGGTCATCTCGCGCGAGCCGAGCTTGCCCATCGCCAGCACCGCGACCCGGCCGCCGGCAACGGCGCCCGTGCTCGGCGGCGAACTCCGCCTCGACGCGGGCGAGCAGCGCCGCGACCAGCGCGCCGGCGAGCGCGCTATAGGCGCTGGCCGCCATGTCGGCGTCGAGGGCGCCGGAGATGCAGGCGCACGCCGATGAGAAATTTCTCCTCGGCCGCGATAATCGCGGGCGCGGTTGAGCGCGTCCTCGAAATCGCTGCGACGGCGCGAGGATAGGCCTCGGCCCGCGGCGCGCCGCCGGCGCCTCGTCGACGATCTCGGCGAGCGCGCCGGCGCGGCCCGGGGTCGATCACCGCGTCGAGCACGTGCGGGCGCGAGGCGACGACCTCGGCGAGCCTCGGCGCGCCCCCGAGGAGATCGCCGAACAATTCGCGCAACGGCGGCGTTGGAGCGCAGGATCGACATCAGCTCCACCGCCGCCGGCATGCGCGTCGAGCGCGGCGTCGAAGGCGGCGAGCGCGGCGTCGGGATCGCCGGAGCCGGCGAAGGCGGCGAGGAGGCCCGGCGTCAGCTCCGTCAGCACCTCGCGCGCGCGGGCGCTCCGCACGGCCGGGCGGCGGCCGAAGTGCCAGCCGCGAATCGTCTCGGTCGCCTGTTCCGGCCGCTGGAAGCCTAGCCGCGTTCAGCGTCGCCAGCGTCTCGGGGTCGTCGACGACGCCGGTGAAGACGAGGCTGCCGGCCTCGGCGTCGAGCGTCGGCGCGTCCTCGAACAGGCGCGCGTAATGTTTCTCGACCGCGCGCAGGTGCTTGGTCAGATCGCGCGCGAAGCCCGGCAGTCCGGCGTAGCCGCAGAATTTGGCGAAGCGGGCGAGCGGCTCGTCCTCGACGGGCAGCCGCTGCGTCTGCTCGTCGGCCTGCATCTGCAGGCGATGCTCGACGGCGCGCAGGAAGACATAGGCGCGGGACAGTTCGTCGACCGCCTCTTGCGCCCACCCAGCCCTCGCGCCAAAGCTCGTGCCAGCATGGCAAGCGTGCGCGCGCCGCGCAGCGCCGGGCGCCGTCCGCCGAAGATCAGCTGCTGCGTCTGCACGAAGAACTCGATCTCGCGGATGCCGCCGCGACCGAGCTTGACGTCGTGGCCGGCGACCGCGACCTCCTCGTGGCCGCGCACCGCGTGGATCTGGCGCTTCATCGCGTGGATGTCGGCGATGGCGGCGTAGTCGAAATATTTGCGCCAGATGAAGGGCGCGAGCTCCTTCAGGAAATCGCGCGCCGAGCGCGAGGTCGCCGGCGATGGGGCGCGCCTTGATCATCGCGGCGCGCTCCCAGTTCTGGCCGAGCGTCTCGTAATAGGAGGCCGCGCTCGGCAGCGACATCGCGACCGGCGTCGCGCCGGGATCGGGGCGCAGCCGCAGATCGACCCTCAGCACATAGCCGTCCTCCGTGCGCTGTTCGAGCAGCCGCGCCAGCCGCTGGGCGAGGCGCACGAACAGCGGCCCCGGCGCGACGCCCTGCGGGAATCGCGGCGCTGTCGGGGTCGTAGAACACCACGAGGTCGATGTCGCTGGAATAGTTGAGCTCGCGCGCGCCGTGCTTGCCGAGCGCCAGCACGACGAAGCCGCAACCGCGCTCGACGTCGTCGCCGAGCGCGCAACTTGCCCTCGCGCGCGGCCTCCAGCAGCAGGAAGCGCAAGCGCCGCGCGCACGGCGGCATCGGCGAAGCGCGTCAACGCCTCCGTCGTCTCGACGACGTCGAAGCGGCCGGAGAGATCGGCGAGCGCGACGGCGAGGTGGGTCTCGCGCTTGGCGCGGCGCAGCGCCCGTTTCGCCTCCGCCTCGTCGGCGAAGCGCGTCGCGTCGAGCGCGGCGACGATGGCGGCCAGCGATTGCGTCGGGCGGCGTCGTCGAGCAGGCGGCGCGCGCGCGCGCGGTCCTCTTCGATCAGCGACGTCAGATAGGGCGAGTGGTCGCGCGATGCGCGGCGCAGAAGCGCGGCGTCCGCCGGCGCCGGCCCTTCGAACCCCTCCGCGACCGGCGCGCGCGGGAAACGCGGCGCGGCGGCTTCAGCGGGCCGCTCACGGCGGCGAGACCGGCAGGCTGAGCCGCGACCTTGAGGCCCGGCGCATTGTCCTCGAGCCTGACCGTCGCCGCCATGCAGCCGCGCCGCCGCCGCCACCAGCGACAGCCCGAGCCCGGAGCCCGGCCGCGAGCGCGCGCTCTCCAGGCGCACGAAACGGTCGAACACGCGCTCGCGATCCGCGGCGCGACGCCGGGCCCGCGGTCGGCGACCTCGATGACGATCTCGCCGCCCTCGCGCCGCGCGCCGACCGAGATCTCGCCGCGGCAGGCGCGGCGTCGGCCTAGCGCGCCGTATTTGAGCGCGTTGTCCAGGAGATTGGCGAGCGCCTGCCCGATCAATTCGCGTCGCCCCTCGATGGCGAGCCCCGGCTCGCAATCGACATGAAACACGAATCCCTTCTCCTCCGCCAGCGGCTCGTAGAGCTCGGCGACGCTGTCGACGACCTCGCTCATGTCGACGCGCGCCAGGCTCGAGCGGTCCGCGCCCGCCTCCGCGCGCGCGATCATCAGCAGCGCGTCGAACACCTGGATCAGGCCGTCCGATTCCTCGATCGTGCGCAACAGCGCCGCGCGCATACGCCTCCTTGTCGCCGTCGACCCTCAGCGCCTCCTCGGCGTGGTTGCGCAGCCGCGTCAGCGGCGTGCGCAGGTCGTGGGCGATGTTGTCGGAGACCTCGCGCAGGCCCGCCATCAATTCGCCGATACGCGCGAGCATCTCGTTGAGGCCGATGGCGAGCCGGTCGAGCTCGTCGCCGGAGCCGCTGACCGGCAGGCGCTCGGTCATGTCGCCGGCCATCAGCGCGCGCGCCGAGACGTTCATCGCGTCGATGCGCCGCAAGCACCCGGCGGGCGACGAACAGCGCGCCGAGCGCGGCGAGCCCCGCGAACAGCACCAGCGACAGCGCGAGCGTGCGCACCATCACCGCGCCGATGCGCGCGCGGTCGCCGAGATCGTGGCCGACCAGCAGGCGGAAGCCGTTGGGCAGCGCGTAGACGCGGGCGAGCGCGCGCCGCTTGGAGACGCCGTCGAGGCCTCTGATAGCGCGTCTCGCCGAAGCCCGACTTCGGCGCTCAGGTCCGGCGGCAACTGGCTGATGTTGCCGACGAGCGGCTCGCCGAGCGAATTGGTCAGGAGATAGATCGAGCCCGCCGGCGCGCGCGCGCGCGCTCGGCCAGCGTCAACGCCGAGCCGGCGCAGGCCGCCCGGACTGGTATTGCTCGACGAGCGCTTCGGCCTCCGCCGTGATCGCGGCCCGCGTCTCGCTGTCGACGAGCTTGATGACCTGCACACGCGACGAGCCCGAGCACCAGCCCCGCGCCGACCGCGCCGAAACCGAATATCGCGAGCGTCAGGCGGAAGGCGGTGGAGCGCAGCGTCCTAGCGAGCGCCGTCACGGATCATGTATCCCGCGCCGCGAACGGTATGGATCAGGGGCGCGTCGAAATCGCGGTCGATCTTGGCGCGCAGCCGCGAGACATGGACGTCGATCACGTTGGTCTGCGGGTCGAAATGATAGTCCCAGACATGTTCGAGCAGCATGGTGCGGGTGACGACCTTGCCGGCGTTCTGCATGAGATATTCGAGCAGCCGGTACTCGCGCGGCTGCAGCACGATCTCCTCGCCCGCCCGCGTCACCTTGTGCGAGAGCCGGTCGAGCGCTGAGATCGCCGACGCTGATAGACCGTCTCCTCCGGCGCGCCCTTCGGCCGGCGGCGGGCGAGCGCCTCGACGCGGGCGAGCAGCTCGGAGAAGGCGTAGGGCTTGGCGAGATAATCGTCGCCGCCGGCGCGCAGGCCCTTGACGCGGTCGTCGACCTGCCCGAGCGCGGAGAGGATCAGCGCCGGCGTCGTGTTGTTCTGCGCCCGCAGGCCCGCGATCAGCGTGAGGCCGTCCATCTTCGGCAACATGCGGTCGACGACCAGCACGTCGTAGCCGCCCTCGTGGGCGAGGTCGTAGCCGGTGACGCCGTCGGCGGCGTGGTCGACGGCATGGCCGGATTCGCGCAACGCCTTGACGAGATAGGCGGCGGCTTCGCGGTCGTCTTCGATGAGGAGAATGCGCATGAAGCTCGTCCGACGCTTGAGGCAGCGTCAGCCCTTATAGATCGGCAAATGGCTTTCAAAAAAAGTAGGGCGGCAAGCCTGAGGGGGAAGGCTTGCCGCCCGAGGGGCCGGCTAGGCGTCTTTGCGGGGAGGTGACGCCTTTCACCGGCCTCGTCGGCCTGCCGAATAGGGGCTTTCGGCGGCCGATGGGTTGAAGTCAGGACGCTTTCTTGACCGGCAAGGCCACGAATCGCACCGACTGATCCGTTTTCACCCTGATAAGCACCGACTTGCGGCCGGCGTTCCTCGCCTCCTCCAGAGCTGCGACGACGTCGGCGGGTTTGGCGACCGCCTTGCCGCCGGCGTCGACGATGACGTCGCCTTCCGAGAGCCCGCGCTCGGCGGCGGGGCTGTCGGCGTCGACCGTGATGATCTTGCACCCCGCCGTCGCCGGCGCTCGAGCTTGAGGCCGAGCTTGGCGAGATCGGGGCCGTCGGCGCTCGTCGGCGCCGGCGCGGGCGTGGCTTCCGCGAGCGTCGTTGTCGGAGGGCATGGCGCCCAGCGTCACCTCGACCTGCTTTTCCTTGCCGTCGCGCGACAGCTTGAGCGACACGACCTTCTTCGGCCCGAGCGCGGCGATGCGGCGGGCGAGATCGCGCGGGCTTGCGACCGCCTCGCCGTTGACCGAGGCGATGACGTCGCCGACCTTGACCCCGGCGCGCGCGGCCGGCGAATCCGCAGATTCCTTGGCCACCAGCGCGCCCGTGTCGGGCTTGACGCCGAGGCTGTCGGCGAGATCGGGCGTCACCGGCTGAATTTCGACGCCGAGCCAGCCGCGCGCCACCGAGCCGTGCTCCTTCAGCTGCTCGACGACCGTCTGCACGACGTCGGCTGGAAATGGCGAAGCCGATGCCGACGCTGCCGCCGGAGGGCGAGAAGATCGCGGTATTGACGCCGACGACCTCGCCGTCGTTGTTGAAGGTCGGGCCGCCGGAATTGCCGTGATTGACCGGCGCGTCGATCTGGATGAAGTCGTCATAGGGGCCGGAGCCGATGTCGCGCCCGCGCGCCGAGACGATGCCGGCCGTCACCGTTCCGCCGAGGCCGAACGGGTTGCCGACCGCGATCACCCAATCGCCGACGCGCGGCGCACGGCGAAGCGAACTGGACCGAGGGGAAGTTCGCTCGCCTTCCGCCTTCAGCAGCGCCAGATCGGTCTTGGGATCGACGCCGATCACCTTGGCCGAAAGCGTCTTGCCGCCGTCGGTCGTCACCGTGACCGTTGCTGGCGTGCTCGACGACGTGATTGTTGGTGACGATATAGCCGTCGGGCGAGATGAAGAAGCCCGAGCCCTGCGCCTGTTTCGCGGTCGCGCGGCGGCCCGAAGCGGCGGCCGTCCTCGTCGGGCAGCGGCAGGCCGAAGCGCTTGAAGAAACGCTCCACCGGCCCGCCGTGCTTGAACGTGCGCGCCGCCCCTCGACTTCGTCGTCGGCGACGTCGGCGAGCTTGACCTTGACGGAGACGACCGCGCCTTTGACGCGGTCGACGATGTCGGCGAAGGACGCCGGCCCCGCGGTCTCGGCGGCGTAAGCCGCCGTGGCGACGGCCGTGACGCCGGCCGAACCCGGCCCCGCCGAGCGAGGCGGCGGCCGCCGCGCCGAGCCATGCGCGGCGCAGCGTCTTTCGGCGATCAGCGTTGAGGGCGACCACGGTCATGAAACGCTCCGGCGACGGCTCGTCGCTTTGTCGTGCGGTTGATATGGGGTTGGCCGGCTATACGGGGAGTGGCGTTTAGGTGAAGATTTGGTAATGCGGGGGCTTGGCGATCGTACTTCGTGATCGTGAGGGTCACTTCGGCACTGGCGCATCCCGCTTCACATCAGGCGAAACGGGGGCGGCAGTATTAACCTGTTGATTTTGAACGCGCCAGCCATCGACAAACGCTCTTGCGAGACCCATTACCGGTACCGCCAAAAACGCGCAGGCCAGCCAAGGCTGGCCTGCGAAGCCCATCACAATCGCGCCTGCAATTGCAAACGCTCCAAGCCCGGCGCCCAAGTAGTGCGCCCTTCTAATTCATTTGCTTGACTGCGGAGAGCTTCGGCGCTTTGTGCAATCTGAGCCGCTTCCATCCTTTCAGCCATTGATAGGATGCGGTCAAATGTGCCCTGGCAGCGCCTTTTCATATCTCTCGATCGCTTCGGGACGGAGGATAAGGCCCCTGCCACGATTGCATGACTGCCGTTGGTCTGGCGCCGACCAGCGATATTCCGGCCGGCGCACCAAACACAAGCGGCTGACCTGCAAATGCACCGACCGGGAAATTGATTTGATGCGTCCCAGCGCCGCTATTCGAGCCTGAGGGAAAGCTGCTCTGGTTCGGCACCTGTGGCGACGGATCGTTCGGGGGCCTCTGTTCGTCCGGCATCAGCTTCGTGCAAAGAGAGAGAAATCAATTCTCCAATTACAGCGAAGGGCGCAAAGAAAGTCAAATCGCAGACCTGAGGACGATATACGGGGGTCGATGCGTAGACGGCAGCGGGTGACGCCAAGCCCGCCCAAAATGCCGTCATAAACACAGAGTGTCTGTCCATTGGTGCGCCTCCGTGTTCCTTTGGCTCTATATCGCCCACAATCGCCAACAGGTAAACCCCCACCTCCTGCGCACTTCTGAACAGGGTTGTTGCCCAAAACCTAACGGCGCTCCGCTTCCCCGCGCTCCCGATCTTCCTGCGCTTCGCGACTGTGGTAAGCGCCTCCATAACCCGATCAGCGAAGGCCTCACTTCCGACCCTGTCGGCTTCATCTCGACACTTAGTGCGTGTGAACCGTGGGGCAAGTTCGCGTTCTCTTGGGCCCCCTGAGCGACCCAACGCCGCCTCTCGAATGGCGAGAGCTTGTCCCTCACCGCCGCTCCCCCGTCACCCCCATCAGCCCGCCGAGCAGGTCGAGCGCGACGCGCAGCCGGTCCGTGACGACCGCGTCCGCCCGCCAGGGCGTCACGATCTCCGGCACGTAGCCGCGACACTCGCGCACGCCGCCGCCCTCGATGACGATGCGGTTGACCACCGGCCAGGCGGCCGGGCCGACCTTCTCCTCCGCCGCGCGGATCTTGTCGCGCGCATGCAGCGCGATCTCGCTCGCCGGCAGGCCGGAGCGCGGCCCGAAGCCGGTCTGGCCGAGGCGGTCGGGCGCGACGGCGCGCAAAGCGTCGAGCCCGGCGCGGCTGTGGACGCGGCGCAGAGCCTCGCCGGTCAGCCAGCGGATGTCGTTGAGCTTGGGATCGTGCGGGGCGAGCGCGCGGGTGGCGCGCATCACGTCGAAGGGATCGAGCAGACGGCGCGCGCGGCCCGGAGCCTTCTCGGCCCCCTGCCCCGCTTCTTCGGCGCGCGCGAGCCGCTCGGGCGTCGCGTCGAACTTCTCCTCAACGGAGGCCGGGGCTTTTTTCGACTTGCGAGGCTTCAGGCTCATGACATCAACTCCGCGCAGAGGGCGCCAGGGGAAGTGCAGGACGAGGAGGCCGGCGTCGGCGCGAGGCGCGCCGGAATCGGCCGAAGCTTTGACCGCGACGTCGGGGGGCGGGGAGCCGTGAGCGCGCTTGAGATCCTTCAGGTGCCGGGCGCAAGCGCGGCGCGAGCGTTCCCGCTCGGTCTCGGTCTTGCGTTCCCTTTCGCCGGCGCGGACCATTCAGGCTCCCCTCTGTTCGTGTTATGTTCTTATTTTCTGGAAATCACGCCATTCTGTCAACGAAATTTCTGAAATTCATAATTGCATAGCGTTCGGAAAAGCAGAATATGCTTAACCCATGACGGTCGAATGGATTCGGGAGGGCCTGAAGGAGAAGCGCAAGACCCGCAGCGGTCTTGCCAAGGCGCTCGGCCGTTCGCCCTCCGCCGTCACCGACCTGCTCAACGGCTCGCGTCGCCTGCGCGCCGAGGAAATCGCCATCGTCGCCGACTATCTCGGCGTCGAGCCGCCGCGCCTCGTCGGCGGCGGGAGGCCGCGCCATCCGACCGGCCGCGTGCCGCTCGTGGGTTACGTCGGCGCCGGCGCCGTCGCCCATTTCTACGCCGACGCGCAGGGGCCGTTCGACGACGTGGACGCCCCCGACGCCGCCGGCGCCTCGACGGTGGCGGTGCAGATCCGCGGCCATTCGCTCGGCGCCCTGTTCGACAACTGGCTGGTGTTCTACGACGACATGCGCGATCCGCCCGGCGACGACATGATCGGCCGCATGTGCGTGTGCGGCCTCGCCGACGGCCGGGTGCTGGTGAAGGCGCTGAAGCGCAGCCAGGTCGCGGGCATGTGGACGCTGCTCTCCAACACCGAGCCGCCGATCTACGACGTCGCGCTCGACTGGGCCGCGCTCGTGCGCGAGATGCGCCCGCGATGAACGCTCCCTACCGCGCTGGAGATCGCGCGCGCGCTGATCCGATTTCGCTCCGTGACGCCCGCCGACGAAGGGGCGCTCGCCTATGTGCGGAGCCTGCTGGAAAGCGCCGGCTTCGTCTGCGAGCCGCTGCGCTTCGGGGAGATCGAGAATCTCTACGCGCGCTTCGGGACCGCCTCGCCGTGCCTGGCCTTCGCCGGCCATACCGACGTCGTGCCGCCCGGCGACGTCGCGCGCTGGCGGTTCGATCCCTTCGGCGCGGAGGTGGCGGAGGGCCGGCTCTGGGGACGCGGCGCGGCCGACATGAAGGGCGGCGTCGCCGCCTCCCTCGCCGCCGCCCTCAGTTTCGCGGCTTCGGGCGCGTGCAAGGGCTCGATCGCCTTCCTGCTGACCGGCGACGAGGAAGGCCCGGCCGTCGACGGCACGGTGCGTCTCGTCGAGCTTTTGCGCGCGCGCGGCGAGCGCATCGACCATTGCGTGCTCGGCGAGCCGACCAGCGTGGAAGCCCTCGGCGACACGATCAAGAACGGCCGGCGCGGCTCGCTGACCGGGCGCCTCAGGCTCATCGGCAAGCAGGGTCACGTCGCCTATCCGCATCTGGCCGACAACCCCGTGCGGGCGCTCCCCCGCGCGCTCGACGCGCTGCTGACGCCGCGCGCTCGATGACGGGCGCGCAGGACTTCCAGCCGAGCAATCTCGAAGTCGTCACCGTCGACGTCGGCAATCCCGCGACAAACGTGATTCCCGGCGAGGTTCGCGCCGTCTTCAACATCCGCTTCAACGATCGCTGGACGCCCGAGACGCTCGCCGACGAAATCCGCCGCCGCCTCGACGCGATCGGCGCGCGCTACGAACTGGCCTTCGACCCCTGCAACGCCGTCGCCTTCCTCACCCGCGCGGCCCCTTCACCGATCTCGTCTCGCAGGCCGTCGCCGACGTGACCGGCCGGCGGCCCGAGCTTTCCACCGGCGGCGGCACGTCGGACGCGCGCTTCATCAAGGACATCTGCCCCGTGGTCGAGCTTGGGTCTGACCAGCGGCAACATGCACGGCGTCGACGAATTCGCCGCGCTCGACGATCTCGACGCGCTGTCGCGCATCTACGAGCGCATCCTCGCCCGCTATTTCGCGGGATAATCGACGCGCATCAGATAAAGCCCGTCCGGCGGCGCCACCGGCCCGCAGCGGCGCCGGTCGGCGGCCTCGAAAGCGGCGCGGAAATCCGCGACGCTCCATTTGCTCCAGACCCACCTCGACGAGCGAGCCGACCATCGAGCGCACCTGCCGGTGCAGGAACGAACGCGCCCCGACGTCGAAGCGGATCGTCTCGCCCTCCGCCTCGACGTGAAAATAATCGAGCGTGCGCAAGGGCGAGTTCGCCTGACATTGCGCGTCGCGGAAGGTCGAAAAATCGTGGCGGCCGATCATGACTTGCGCCGCCTCATGCATCGGCGCGACGAGAAGCGGCTTCTTGACGAGCCACGCAAGACCCCGCTCGAACACCAGAGGCGCGCGCCGGTTGATCACGACATAGCGGTAATGCCGGCGACCGCGCTGCGCCGCGCGTCGAAATGCGGCCCCTCGGGCGCGGCCTCGACGACGGCGATGCGCTCGCTGACGAGATGCGCGTTGATCGCCTCGCGCAATCGCCAGCCCGCCCATTCGCGGCTCGAGGTCGACATGCGCGACCTGCCCCCTCGCGTGAACGCCGGCGTCCGTGCGTCCGGCGCCCGCCACATGCGGGGCGCCCGGGTCGAGGCGGGCGATCGCCTCTTCGAGCGCCTGCTGGATCGAGCGCCCGTTCGCCTGCCGCTGCCAGCCGGAATAGGACGCGCCGTCATATTCGATCGTCAGCCGGCAGCGCGCCATCTAGATCGTCAGCACGATCTTGCCGAAATGCGTCGAGCCCTCCATCCGCGCATGGGCCTTGTCGGCCTCGCCGAGCGGAAAGGTCGAATCGATGATCGGCCGGCAGCGCCCGACTTCCAGCAGCGGCCAGACTTTTTCGCGTAACGACTCGGCGATCTCCGCCTTCTCGGCCACCGAGCGCGGCCTCAGCGTCGAGCCGGTATGGACGAGCCGCTTCATCATCAGCAGCCGCAGATCCGACTTGCGCGGTCGGCCCGCGCAGGAAGGCGATCTGCACGATGCGCGCGTCCATCGCCGCCGCGGCGTAGTTGCGCGCGACATAGTCGCCGCCGACCATGTCGAGGATCACGTTCGCCCCGTCGCCCGTCGCCTCGCGCGTGGCGGCGACGAAATCCTGGGTTCTGTAGTTGACGACGACGTCCGCCCCGAGCTTCTTGCACGCGGCCGCCTTGTCGTCCGCCCCGACGGTCGCGATCACCTTGGCCCCGAAGGCCTTGGCCAGCATGATCGCGGTGGTGCCGATCCCCGAGGCGCCGCCGTGAACGAGCAGCCATTCGCCGCGCTTCAGCGCGCCGCGATCGAAGACATTCGTCCAGACGGTGAAGAAGGTTTCAGGGATCGCCGCCGCCTCCACCTTGCGCATCCCGAGCGGGATCGGCAGCGCGTTGCTTTCGTGGGCGATGGCGTATTCGGCGTAGCCGCCGCCGGGGATCAGCGCCGTCACCTCGTCGCCCACAATGTGCATGGCGACGCCCTCGCCGAGCGCGACGATTTCGCCGGCGACTTCCAGCCCCAGCACGTCGGAGGCGCCGGGCGGCGGGTGGTAGCCGCCGAGCCGTTGCAGCACGTCTGGCCGGTTGACCCCGGCCGCCGCGACCTTGATGAGAATCTCGCCCGGCCCCGGCGTCGGCGTCGGCCGCTCGACCAGCGTCAGAACCTCGGGACCGCCGGGATTGGGCGCGATCACCGCACGCATTTTCTTGGGAATCATCGCGCCGCCTCCGCCGTGACGCCGTCGACCGCGGGCGCGGCGCGGAACGCCGGCAGCGCCTCCGCCCGCGCCGCGAAAGCGGCGAGCTTGGGATAATCCTGGGTCGCGACCACGTCGGCGACCATGCCCTGCGTGAAGCCCCAGGCGCAGGCGGCGGCGATGTCGGCGTGGCCGAGCGACGCCTCGAACCAGCCGTCCGGCGCCTCGGCCTCCAGCGCCGACAGGCCGGCGCGCAGTTGGCCCATAACCCGCTCGCGCCAGCTTTCGCTGCGCTCGCCCGGCCGCGCGGAGCGCGCGTTCGTAATGGACCTGCACCGCCTTCTCCATGACGGTCAGCGCCGCGCCGAGCGCGCGGAACGCGGCGAGGCCCTGCGGCCGCAAGGCGCCGATCGCGGGAAAGCGCGTCGCCAGATATTCGAGAATGACGCTGGATTCGACGAGCGCGCTTCCGTCCTCGGCGATCAGCGACGGCGCCTTCAACATCGGACTCAGGCGCGAAAAGGCGTCGATGTGGCGGAACAGCGAGATCGGCTTGTGTTCGAAAGAAACGCCCGCGCTCAGCATCGCCACCGCGACGCGGCGCACATAGGGGGAATCGAGCATCCCGATCAGTTGCATGGCGCCCCTCGCGCGAGGAAAGCCCGCCTTCTATTCCTCCTCACGGTTCATGAAAAGCCACAGGCCGCCATCGGAGGCCGACATCACGCGGATGCGGATTTCTCCGTCGGGATCGTCGAAATCGCCGATCCAGCCGATCTCGACGTCGACCGAGCCGCGCGCCGCCGCCGCCTCGACGCGCCCGCGCATGTCCGGGTTCGCCATGCAAGGCGCGACCTCCTCGAAGAAACCGAGCCCGACCGTCGGCCGCCCCTTGCGACCCGACAGCGCAGCCTCGGTGCGACTGTAGACCTGCACGACGCCGCGCGCGTCGAGCTTTATGACGCCGTAGGGCAGCGCGTCGCGCTCCCCATCGCTCAGCGCCTCCACTTGCCGCGCCAGATCCCGCGCCTCGAACGGCGGGATCAAGGCGCCCGCGCCTCGTTGAAAGCGACGAGCCCGAACAGATGCCCGACCCGGCCGTCGGCGTCGCCGAGCGGCAGCAGCAGCCGTTCGACCAGCGACACCTTGCCGTCGCCGAGCGTGAAGCGCGTGTAGCGATAGCCCGGCGTCCCGTCGAGGCGTCGGCGCAGCGCCCGCGCGACGTCGCCCAGCATCTGCTCGTCGCCGGGCCCGAGCGTCGAGCCGACGAGCGGACGGCCGAGCCGCGCGGAAAGCTCAGGTCCGACGCGCTCGAACCGCAGTTCCGGATCGACCCCTGCCCCGACGGCGACCACGTAGCCGAGCGGCGGCGGCGCGTCGCGCCATGGCCCCTCGTCCTCAAGGGTCGGAATGCGCCGCTCCGCCTCGACATGCGCGCGCCACGCCGAAATCGCGGCGCTCATCCCGGCGTCGTGGATTCGCGCCGCGATCCGCTCGACGGCGCGCAGCGCCTCGGCGGAGGCGAAGGCGCCGGGCAGCCGGCCGAGCTTTTCGAGCACGGCGCGCGCGAGCCGAGTTTCCGAGACCGGCTTGATCAGCGCCGTCTCGCCAGGCGGCGGCTCGACGTCCGAGCCGCCGGCGAGATAGATCGCCGGCGGCGCCGGCCGCCATGCGCGCAATTGCGCGACGAGATCGTCGCCGCGCCCGTCCTTCAGATCGAGATCGGCGACGACGAGGTCGAACCCGCCCTCCACCTCCGCGAGCGCCGCGGCGATTTCGTAGGCCGAGGCTTCGACCACGACATAGTGGAGGGCGCGAAAGACGCCCGCCAGATGGTCGCGCGTCAGCGGGTCGTCGTCGACCAGCAGGATCTTGGCGCCGCCGTGCAGGCCCAGGTCGACCGGCGCGCCCGGCGCATCGACGCGCTCGCCCTCGACCGGCGAGCGGCGCAGATAGATCGACACGCGCGTGCCGACGCCGACCTCGCTCTCGACGAAGGCGCGGCCGCCGCAGGCGGCCGCCAGTTCGAAGGCGGAGGCGAGCCCCAGTCCCGTCCCCTTGCCGGAGGGTTTGGTGGTGAAGAACGGCTCGCCGGCGCGCCGCAACGTCTCCGGCGCCATGCCGCAGCCGTCGTCGGCGACGCTGAACGCGACGTAGTCGCCGGCTTCGAGGCCAGGCGGACGCTCTCCGGAAGCGCAATTTTCGAGCCTGACCTCGACGCGCCCGTTCGGGCTGATCGCGTCGCGCGCATTGGCCACGAGATTGAACAGGACGGACTGGAATTTCTGCGGCGCGCCGAGCACGGCCCAGGCGTCGGGCGCCGCCTCGACGGTGAGCGTCGCCTCGCCACTGACGATATGGCGAAGCAGATGCGCGTCGCGCGACAGTAGCGCGGCCGGATCGAACACTTCCGTCGCCTCGCTGTCGGAGCGCGCGAAATCCAGCAATTGCCGCGCGAGCCCGGCCCCGCGCTCGGCCGCCCGCTCGACATGGCTGACCACGTCGAGCGCCGCGGGCTCGCTGACGCGCCGGCGCAAGAGCCGCGCCGCGCCGTGCACGGCGGCGAAAACATTGTTGAAATCATGCACGACGCCGCCGACGAAGCGGCCGAACAGCCTCAGCTTGTCGTCGTGCGAGGCGCGCGCCTCGGCGTCGCGCAGCTTGCGGGAATTGGCCTCGAAATCGGCCGAGAGCGTCAACAGCGCCTGGCGCTGGCGCTTCAGCGCGCCCTCCATCTCCTGCTCGCGCTCGCGGGACGCCGACACGTCACGAGAGACCGCGAGCAGGCAGCGCACGACGCCGTTCTCGTCGGGCACGGGAGCGACCTCCACCTCCCACCAGCGCGGCTCGCCCTTCGAAGTGGGGGAGAACCCGGCGAAGGAGGTCGACAGCCCCGCCCGTCCGCGCTCGACGCTGTCGCGCACGAGCGCCCGCTCGGGCTCGTTCCAACCCGCCTCCCACAGGCGGCCGACGGCTTCGCCGGGATCGTCGAGCTGCAGTAGCTTCTGGCCCGACGAGTTCATGCCGACGATGCGCCCGTCGAGGTCGATCAGCTTCACGCAGTCGCGCGAGGCCTTCACCAGCGCGAGCGCGAGCATGCGCCATTGCGAGGCGCGCTCGAAGGCCTCGTAGGCCGTCTCGGCGGCCGCCGGCGACGCCGTCGCGCCTGTCACGGCGTGGCCCGGCGATGCGTCGCGCTCGATATCGGCTCGCAACCCTTTCATCCCCCGGGGCCGGATCCCGGCGAATCCGCCCGTCCGCGTGAACGACCCATGCATGGCCCCCCGGCCGGCGCACGTAAAATGTATTTTTGCGTTTTTCCGCAGCGCTGGCAAGTCGGCCGGCGCGCCGCCAGTCTAGCCGCCTCGCGCCCGCCGCCCTATCTAGGCCCGGTCCGCACGCGTCAAGGATCGACATGGATCGCGACGAGGAAGCCAATCGCCTTTCCGCCCGCGCGAGCCGCTACGCCCGGCTCGGCGTCGAGGCGGGCGCCTTCGCGGCGCGGGTCGGCGCAAGCCGGCTGACCGGGGCCGGCCGCGACGACGACGCGCGCGCCTTCGCCGCGGCCTTGGGCTCGATGAAGGGCCCGATGATGAAGGTCGCGCAATTGCTCGCGACCATCCCGGACGCCCTGCCCGCCGACTATTCCGAACAGCTGATGAAGCTGCAATCGCAGGCCCCGCCGATGGGCGCGGCCTTCGTGAAGCGGCGCATGCAGGCCGAGCTCGGACCCGACTGGCGCGCGCGCTTCGCCGAGTTCGACCTGACGCCCGCCGCCGCCGCCTCGCTGGGCCAGGTGCATCGCGCCGTCACGCTCGAGGGCGAGCCGGTCGCGGCCAAGCTGCAATATCCGGATATGGCCTCGGCGGTGGAGGCCGATCTCACGCAGCTCAACATGCTGTTCGCCCTGCGCCGGCGCCTCGGCGCGGCGATCGACACGCGCGAGGTGCAGATCGAGATCGCCGACCGCCTGCGCGAGGAGCTCGACTACGGGCGCGAGATCAGGCTCGCCGCGCTCTACCGCATCATGCTGGCCGACACGCCGCAGGTTCGCGTGCCGCGCCCGCATCCGGAATTGTCGTCGAAGCGTCTCCTGAGCCTGGAGTGGCTCGAGGGCGCCAAGCTGCTGTCGTTCGAGGGCGCCGCGCCGGAGATCCGCTCGCGGGTCGCCGAGCTTCTGTTCAAGGCGTGGTGGCGGCCGTTCCTGCGCTACGGCGTCATTCACGGCGACCCGCATCTCGGCAATTATTCCGTCGTCGGCGGGGCGAAGCGGTCAATCTCTACGATTTCGGCTGCGTGCGCATATTCCCGCTGCGTTTCGTGGAGGGCGTCGTCGAGCTTTATCGCGCGCTGAAGACGAGAGACCGCGAGCGCATCGCGCACGCCTATGATCTCTGGGGCTTCCGGGGCTTGAAGAAGAGCACGATCGAAGCGATGAACATCTGGGCGTCGTTCGTCTATGGGCCGATACTCGACGACCGCACGCGCAGCTTCGCCGATGGGGTGAAGCCGTCCGAATTCGGCCGCAAGGAAATCCGCGCCGTCATGCAGACTTTGCGGGCCGAGGGAACGGCGCTGACCGCGCCGCGCGAATTCGTGTTCCTCGACCGCGCGGCGATCGGCCTCGGCGCCGCCTTCCTGCGCCTCGGCGCGGAGCTCAATTTCCACCGCCTTTTCGAGGCGACGATCGCCGACTTCTCAGCCGAAGCCGTCGGCGCGCGCCAGCGCGCCGCGCTCGCCGAGGCGGGGCTCGCTTGAGCCTGCGAGGCGAGCGGGCCGCAACTTCCGTCCTGTTCTTCGCCAACGGCTTCGGCTTCGGCGGCTGGTCGGCGGCGATCGCGCCGCTGAAGGGCGCGCTGCGGCTCTCCGACGGCGCAACTCGGCCTGCTCCTTTTCACGCTGGCGGCGGGCGCGGTGTCGTTCATGCCGCTCGCCGGCGCGGCGGGGCCTCGGCTCGGGGGTACGGGGCCGGTTTCGGTCCGCGCCGGGCTCGTCTTCGGGGCCTGCTTCGCCTTGGCCGGACTCGCGCCGGGCGCCTGGACGCTGGCGCTCGTCGGGCTTGGGATCGGCGCGAGCAACGGGCTGATGGACGTGACGATGAACGCCCATGCGAGCGGCGTCGAACGGCGCTGGGGTTCGCCGATCATGTCGTCGTTTCACGCCGCCTTCAGCGTCGGCGGCCTCGCCGGGGCCGGGTTCGGCGCCGCCTCGCTGGCCCTCGGCCTCGGCTGGCGCGGGCTGCTGATCGGGCTCGCGGCGGGGGTCTCCGCGATGGTCGCCGGCGCAGCGGCGAGGCTCGGTCCGGGCGAGCGGCCGAAGACGACGCAGAGCCCGTTCGGCTGGCCGCCGCGCGCGCTGATCGGCCTGGCCGTGGTCGCTTTTCTCTGCTTCCTCGTCGAGGGCGCGATGATCGACTGGGACGGGGTCTATCTCGTCTCGCTGGGGGTCGGCCCGGCCGCGGCGCCGCTCGGCTACGCCGCCTTCGCCGCGACGATGATCGCCGGACGCCTCGCCGGCGACCGCATCGTCGCCCGCCTCGGCCGCATGCCGACGGTGGTCGCCGGCGCGGCGCTCGCCTTCGCCGGCCTCGCGCTCGCCGCCCTCTGGCCGGGCCTTCTCCCGGCCGCGGCGGGCTTCGCGGCGGTCGGCGCCGGCCTCTCCAATGTCGTGCCGGCGCTCTTCAGCGAAAGCGCCGTCCACGCCTCCAGTCCCGCGCGCGGCATCGCGGCGGTTGCGACCGCCGGCTATTCGGGCCTGCTCGCCGGCCCGCCGCTGGTGGGAGCGATCGCCTCGCTTTCCGATCTGCGCATCGCCTTCGCCGTGCTGGCGGCGATGGCGCTAGCGGCCGCCGGCCTCGCCGTGCGCGCCCGCTGACCGTCGCGCCCAGGAGCGCACCGGCGCCACGGCGTAATTGAGCTGCACGGCGATGATGAAGGCGACGCCGGCAACCGTGTGGACGAGCCCGATCAGCGCGCCCAGGAAATAGAGGGCCTGCGCGATCAGGATGCGGCGCCTTATCGCCCGGTCGGTCTCGGGCGGGACGTCCTCGCGCAGGAGCCGCCTTCTCACCGCCAGCGCCCAGGTCAGGTAGATCGTCAGGCCGCATAGAAGAATATTGGCCCAGTAAAGCACGATCGCCGTCCGGAATTCGAAGAAATCGGCGAGCACCCGGGTCGAGAACGGCAGCGCCGTGATCGAGGCCAGAAACAGATAGCTCGCCCACGTGAAATCGCGGTCGGCGCGTTCGAGCTGGTTGAGCTGCGTCTGCTGCCCGACCCAGAAAATGCCGAGCGTCATCACGCTCAAGACCCACGCAAGCCAGCGCGGCGCGAGCGCGGCGAGCGCCGCCAGAAGCTCGACCTCGCTGTGGATCCCGGCGGCCTCGGGCGGGTGGATGTCGAGGACGAGAAGCGTGACGGCGACCGCGAACACGCCGTCGCTGATCGCAGCGATGCGGCCGACGTCGCCCGCCGCAATTCGATTGTAGGTATCGCCCATCCTCGTCGCTCCGCCGGCCCTGGACATTTCATCGCTTCGCCGGCTTAGGTCCGCAAGTCTAATTGACCCGGCGGACGCTGTGGCTAGAAGCGAGACGCGGCCCGCAAGCGTCGGGCCGGGGACGGGAAACTGCTTCGGGAGCGCGTAGATATGCGAAAATTGCTTTTACTGGCGACGGCGGCGACTGCTTGGATCGCCGCGCTCGCGAGTCTTCCGGCCCAGGCGGCCTCCGACAAGGTCGTCATCGGCGACATCGACGACATGTCCGGCCTCTACGCCGACGTGATCGGCCCGAAGGCCGTCGAGGCGATCAAGATGGCGATCGCCGATTTCGGCGGCTCGGCTCTCGGCAAGCCGATCGAGATCAAGACCTACGACCACCAGAACAAGCCCGACCTCGGCGCCCAGAAGTTCCGCGAGTTCGCCGACCGCGACGGCGTGACGATGGTGCTCGGCGGCTCCAACACCGGCGTCAGCCTCGCCATGAGCGGCGGTCGCCAAGGAAAAGAAGATCCCGTTCATCGCCATCGGCGCCGCCGGCGCCTCGCTGACCGGCAAGGACTGCAACGCCCTATACGATCCACTACGCCTATGACACGACCGCGCTCGGCAACGGCACGGCGACGACGATCCTCAAGCAGGGCGGCAAGAGCTGGTTCTTCCTCACCGCCGACTACGCCTTCGGCACGCAATTGCAGCAATCGGCGGAGCGCGTCGTCAAGGCCGGCGGCGGCAACGGTGGTCGGCGCCGGTGCGCGTGCCGCTCGCCACCTCCGATTTCTCCTCCTACCTCCTGCAGGCGCAGAGCTTCCGGCGCGCAGGTGCTCGGCCTCGCCAACGCCGGCGGCGATTTCGTCAATTCGCTGAAGGCCGCCAACGAGTTCGGCATCACCGCCAACGATGAAGCCGGCCGCGCTGCTCGCCTTCATCTCCGACATTCACGCGCTCGGCCTGGAGACGGCGCAAGGGCCTCTACCTCACCACCGGCTGGTACTGGGACCTCAACGACAAGATCGCGCGCCTTCGGCAAGCGCTTCATGGACAAGACCGGCGTCGAGCCGACCATGAACCAGGCCGCCTATTATTCCGCGACCCTCGACCTATCTCAACGCCGTCAAGGCCGCGGGCTCGACCGATTCCGACAAGGTGATGGCCGAGCTGCACAAGGCCAAGATCGACGACATGTTCACCGACAGACGGCGTCATCCGCGCCGATGGCCTGATGGAGCACTCGATGTACGTCATGCAGGTCAAGACGCCGGCGGAATCGAAGGGCGCCGTGGGATTATTACAAGCTCGTCGCAGACCATGTCGGGCGAACGAGGCCTTCGGCAAGCTCTCCGATTCGGCCTGCCCGCTGGTCAAGAAATAGGCAATAAGGCGCCGCCCGCCTTGCCCCGCCGCAGCGGCGCCTTTATAGGGCCGCTGCGGCTGGATGAGGACTCCGCTCTGGGATGGCGCTGAGAGACACGAAAGGCGCCCCGGTCGCTGCGGAGGCGTCCCTGAAAACGGTCGCCCGCATCGTCGAGGCGATCGCAGAAGCATAGGCTATGGCTGCGCCGCCTCGGCGTCGCGGCCAGCATCGCCATTATTGCGGTCTCGATCTTCATATTCGGCCGCACGCTGGTGAAGATCGACTTCGCGCAGTTCGAGAGCGCCTTCCGCGCCACCAGCGCCAACCAGATCCTGCTTGCGCTCGGCCTCGCCTGCACGAGCTATCTGGCGCTGACGGGCTACGACGCGCTGGCGCTGAGGCATCTGGGCTCGAAAGTCCCCTATCCGCTGACCGCGCTCGCCTCTTTCACGAGCTACGCGATCTCCTTCACCCTCGGTTTCCCGCTGGTCACCGGCGGGGCGGTGCGCTTCTGGATCTACGGGCCGGCCGGGCTCTCCGCTGGCCGGATCGCGAGCCTGACGGTCGTGGCCGGCATCACCTTCTGGCTCGGCATGGGGCTGGTGCTGGCCTCGGGCTTCCTGCTCGACGCCGAAGCGATCGGCGAAATCAACCAGCTCGCCGGCTGGGCCAATCGCGCCATCGGCCTGGCCCTGATCGGGGTGCTCCTCGCCTATCTCGTGTGGGTGACGCGGCTGCGCCGCCGGGGGCGCGGCGTGCTCCTGCATTTCCGCCTGCCCGGGCCGCTGCTGACGCTGGGACAGACCGCGCTCGGCGTGATCGACGTCTGCGCCGCCGCCGGCGCGCTCTACGCCCTTCTGCCGCAAGGGCATGGGGTCGGTTATTTCGCCTTTGCCGCGCTCTATTCCTTCGCCGCCATGCTCGGCATCGCCAGCCACTCTCCCGGCGGGCTCGGCGTGTTCGAGGCGACGATGATCAAGGGCGTCGGCGGCTCGCCCGACAAGCTGCTGGCCGCGCTGCTTCTGTTTCGTGTAATTTACTATATCGTGCCTTTCGTGTTGGCGCTGGCGCTGCTCGGCGCGCACGAGGCGGTCCGGCGATGGCGCTCGCTGAGCGAGGCGATCGAAAAGGCGCAACTCGAAGACGATTGAGCGCCGCGAGGCTCGAACATGGGCGAGGCGAAATCCTTGCGCCGCAATCTGGCGGCGCAACTGCGCGGGATCGGCGCGGAGAAGCTCGTCGACGCCATCCCCGAGCCCGCCATACTCGTGGACGCCGAGGCGCGGGTGATGCTCGCCAACGCCCCGGCGCGCGACCTCTTGCCGGGCCTGAGGATCGACGAGCCGCTGGTTCTGGCGCTGCGCGCTCCCGACGTGACCGACGCCATCCGCCGCGTCGCGGCCGGCGGGGAGGCGGAAACGGCGCAGTGGAGCGAGCGCGTGCCCATCGAGCGGTTGTTCCAGGTCGACGTCGCCCCGCTCGCGACCGAAATCGGCGAAGTCGTGGCGATGCTGCTGACGCTTCGCGATCTCACCGAGGCGCAGGCGCGTCGAGCGCATGCGCGCCGATTTCATCGCGAACGCCAGCCACGAATTGCGCACGCCGCTGGCCTCGCTGCTCGGTTTCGTCGAGACCCTGCAAGGCTCGGCGCAGGCGGACGCCAAGGCGCGCGAGAAATTCCTCGCCATCATGCGCGAGCAGGGCCGCCGCATGGCCCGTCTGATCGACGATCTCCTGTCGCTGTCGCGCATCGAGCAGAAGCAGCACCTGCGCCCGGCCGCCGAGGTCGATCTTGCGCAGGTCGTGCGCCACGTCGCCGACACGCTCGCCCCGCTCGCGCGCGAGATTGAGCGTCGAGCTGAAGCTCGACGCTGAGACCGACGATCGTCGTCTTCGGCGAGCGCGACGAACTGGTGCGGGTGGCGGAGAACCTGATCGAGAACGCGATCAAATACGGCGCCCATGCCGACCCCGCCGTCGCCTCCAAGGTCGAGATCACGGTGACGACCCGCGGCAAGGACGGCGTTCTCGTCGTCGCCGACCACGGCCGCGGCATCGCGCCCGAACACCTGCCACGGCTGACCGAGCGCTTCTACCGCGTCGATCCCGGCCAGAGCCGCGCCAAGAACGGCACGGGACTCGGCCTCGCCATCGTCAAGCACATCCTCGCCCGCCACCGCGGCCGGCTGACGATCGAAAGCCGGCTCGGCGAGGGCTCGACGTTCACGGCGTTCGCGCCGCTGGCCAGGCGCGGCGACCGGTAAAGGCCGCCTCGCGCCAAATCATGAGTATTTATCAACACTTACGGTGTCATGCAGACGTTCATGTGACTGTCATAAATGACACGTCAGCGGCCGCCTATAAGGCCGTCGGCCGCATCGGCAGGCCGTAACGGCGCCGCGGCGGCCACGACAAACCCCAAGAGGCAGTCATGTACCTCAAGACCCTTATCGGCGCGGTCGCTTTCGCGGCCGTCGTGACCTCGGCCTCGGCCGCGGACATTTCGGGCGCCGGAGCGACGTTCCCGTATCCGATCTACGCCAAATGGGCGGATATGTATAAGAAGGAGACGGGCAACGGCCTGAACTATCAGTCGATCGGATCCGGCGGCGGCATCAAGCAGATCAAGGCGAAGACCGTGACCTTCGGCGCCTCGGACATGCCGCTGAAGCCCAACGACCTGAAGGAGGCCGGGCTTCGTCCAGTTCCCGACCGTGGTCGGCGGCGATGTGCCGGTCGTCAATCTCGATGGCGTGAAGCCGGGCGAGCTCGTCCTCGACGGGGCGACGCTGGCGAATATCTTCCTCGGCAAGATCACGAAATGGAATGACCCGGCGATCGTCAAGCTGAATCCCGGGCGTGAAGCTGCCGTCGCTGCCGATCGTGGTCGTTCATCGCTCGGACGGATCGGGCACGACCTTCATTTTCACCAATTATCTCTCGAAAGTGAGCAAGGATTGGGAGACGAACGTCGGCGCCAGCACGGCCGTCGAATGGCCCACGGGCCTCGGCTCCAAGGGCAACGAAGGCGTGGCGAACAACGTCGCCCAGACCAAGGGCGCCATCGGCTACGTGGAATACGCGTATGCGCTCCAGAACAAGATGACCTCCGTCGACATGATAAACGCGGACGGCAAGAAGGTCGCCGCCGAATTCGGCGTCGTTTCAGGCCGCCGCCGCCAACGCCGACTGGGCGCATTCGGACAGCTACTACGTGATCCTGACCAACCAGCCCGGCGCGACGACGTGGCCGATCGCCGGCGCGACGTTCATCCTGATGTACAAGCAGCCGTCGGACCCCGCCGCTGCGACGGAAGCCCTGAAGTTCTTCGCCTGGGCCTATGCCAACGGCGACAAGGCGGCCGCGGCGCTCGACTACGTTCCGCTTCCCGACACGGTCGTGAAGCAGATCGAAACGACTTGGGCGACCGAAATCAAGACCGCTGACGGCAAGCCGATCTACGCGGCCAAGTAAAATCCGGCGACGCAACCGGCGGGCGAGGCGGCGCGCCGGTTGCGTTTGAAGCGAGGACTGCTGGTCGGGGCGAGTGGATCGAGAGAAAGAGAGTCCATGAGTGAGATCGCCATGCCGCACGTCGGCTCGGACGCGTCAAGGTCGAACTCTCGCGCCCTGGCCGTGCGGCGCTTCGCCAGCGGAGACCGACTATTCTTTCGGCTCACGCAAATCGCGGCTCTGGCCGTCCTGGTGATCCTGGGGGGCGCAATTCTGTCGTTGATCGAAGGGTCGATCCCGGCCTTTCGTGCGTTTGGCTTCGGATTTTTCTCGACCGTAGTCTGGAACCCCGTCACCGAGAAATTTGGCGCCGGAGCGCCGATATTCGGCACATTGGTGACCTCCGCGATCGCGATGGCGATCGCCGTGCCGATAGGCATCGGCATCGCGATTTTTCTGACCGAATTGTGCCCGCCTTCGCTGCGCCGACCCATCGGCATCGCCATCGAGTTGCTGGCCGGAATTCCGAGTATCATTTACGGCATTTGGGGCTTGTTCGTTTTCGCTCCCTTCATGCAACAATACGTTCAGCCCGCGTTGATCGACGTATTCGGAGAAGTGCCGGTCCTGTCGTCGATCTTTGCAGGACCCCCTTATGGTATCGGCATGCTGACAGCTTCGCTGATCCTTTCGATCATGGTGCTTCCGTTCGTTACGTCGATCTCGCGCGACGTCTTCGAAACGGTGCCGCCCATGTTGAAGGAATCGGCCTACGGGCTCGGCTGCACCACCTGGGAGGTCGTCAGCAATATCGTGATTCCGTACACTCGGGTCGGCGTGATCGGCGGCGTCATGCTCGGCCTGGGGCGCGCCCTCGGGGAGACGATGGCGGTGACTTTCGTGATCGGCAACGCTCACAAGATTTCCGCCTCGCTGATCGCGCCAGGGACCACGATCTCCGCGACGATCGCCAACGAATTCACCGAAGCGGTGGGCGACCTCTACACTTCCTCGCTCATCGCGCTCGGCCTGATACTGTTCATGATCACATTTGTCGTCCTGGCGCTCGCGCGGCTCATGCTGATGCGAATGGACAGGAAAGGCGGGAGGTAATTCGATGTCGATTTACCCCGCGCGACGTCGCCGAAGCGCATTTTGGATGGCGTCAAGCACGGCGTCGGCCTTGGGCGGTCTCTTTATCCTGGCGTTGATTCTCGCCGTCCTGTTCTGGCGAGGACTCTCGGGCCTTTCCCTGGCCGTCTTCACCCAAATGACGCCCCCTCCCGGCAGCGCCGGCGGTCTCCTCAACGCCATCGTCGGAAGCCTGCTTTTGACCGTTATCGGCGTAGCCATCGGCACTCCTCTCGGCCTCCTGGCCGGCACTTATCTCGCCGAATACGGACGATATTCCCGGCTCGCGATGGTGGTGCGCTTCATCAACGACATTTTGCTGAGCGCGCCCTCGATCGTGATCGGTCTGTTCGTCTATGAGATCCTGGTGGCGCCGATTGGCCACTTCTCCGGCTGGGCGGGCGGAGTGGCGCTGGCGATCCTGGTCGTGCCGGTCGTTGTTCGCACGACGGAAGACATGCTCAATCTGGTGCCGAACACGCTTCGCGAGGCCGGCGCCGCGCTTGGCATGCCGCGATCGTTGATCATTCAGCGCATCGGTTATCGCGCGGCCAGCGCGGGGCTGGTGACGGGCGTGCTGCTGGCCGTCGCGCGAGTCAGCGGCGAGACGGCGCCTTTGCTGTTCACTTCGCTGAACAATCAGTTCTGGAGCACCAACCTGAACGCTCCCATGTCGAGCCTGCCGTCCGTCATCTTCCAGTTCGCGCTCAGCCCCTACAAGGAGTGGCAGCAATTGGCCTGGACCGGGGCGCTCATCATAACGCTGGCGATACTTGCCCTTAGCATTCTCGCTCGCGTGCTCGCCGCCCCCAAGCGCGACGCTCAGTTAACTGCGGTTGTTGGATTTCCGGAGCATGTGATGAACATGAACTCATCGACCGCGCAAGCCGACAGCGGCTGCCGAGCCCGGCGCGGATCTTGCGAGACAAGATCGTGGTGAAAAACCTCGATTTCTATTATGCGCCCGGCGCGCCGAAGGCGCTTAAATCGGTGTCGCTGCCGCTGAAGCTCGGCCAGGTGACCGCCTTCATCGGCCCCTCGGGCTGCGGCAAGTCGACGCTGCTGCGCGTGCTCAACCGCATGTACGACCTCTATCCCGGCCAGCGCGCCGAGGGCGAGGTCCTGCTCGACGGCGAGAACCTGCTCGACGCCGCGCTCGACCTCAATCTGCTGCGCTCGCGCGTCGGCATGGTGTTCCAGAAGCCGACGCCATTCCCGATGTCGATCTACGACAATATCGCCTTCGGCATCCGCCTTTACGAGAAGCTGCCGAAATCGGAGATGGACGAGCGCGTCGAGCAGGCGCTGCGCGCGGCGCGCTTTGGGGAGAGGTGAAGGACAAGCTCAAATCGAGCGGCCTCGGCCTCTCCGGCGGCCAGCAGCAGCGCCTCTGCATCGCCCGCACGGTCGCGATCAAGCCGGAGGTGATCCTGTTCGACGAGCCGACCTCGGCGCTCGATCCGATCGCCACCGCCAAGATCGAGGAGCTGATCGACGAGCTCTCCGGCGACTACACCATCGCCATCGTCACCCATTCGATGCAGCAGGCGGCGCGCGTCTCCGATTTCACCGCCTTCATGTATCTCGGCGAGATGATCGAGTTCGACGAAACCAAGAAGGTGTTCACGACGCCGCGCGACAAGCGCACGCAAGACTATATCACTGGCCGCTTCGGCTAGAGGAGGCCTCCTGATGCCCGACCACACCCTGAAAGCCTACGACAAGGAGCTCGAAACCCTCGAGCGCCGCATCGCCGAGATGGGCGGCATCGCCGAGAAAATGGTGATCGACGCCATGGACGCGCTCTCCAATTCCGACGCCGCCCTCGCCCACTCCGTCATCGCGAGCGACGAGCGGCTCGATGCGCTGCAACGCGAGATCGAGGAAGACGCGATCCTCACCATCGCCCGCCGTCAGCCGATGGCGATCGACCTGCGCGAGATCATCGGCGCGATCCGCGTCGCCGGCGATCTCGAACGGGTCGGCGATCTCGCCAAGAACATCGCCAAGCGTTCGCTCAAGATCGGCGGCGAGCCGCGCTCCCGGCGCGAGATCGTCGGCCTCAAGACACATGAACGACGTCGCCACCGAATTGTTGAAGGACGTGCTCGACGCCTACGCCCAGCGCGACACCGAGCGGGCGCGCGCGGTCTGGGAGCGCGACGTCGAGCTCGACGCGCTGGAGGACAGCGTGTTCCGCGATCTCCTGACCCACATGATGGAGGACCCGCGCAACATTTCCTACTGCACCCATCTCCTGTTCTGCTCCAAGAACGTCGAGCGCATCGGCGACCACGCCACCAATATCGCCGAGACCGTGATTCTATCTCGTGACCGGCCATCCGCTGCCCGGCGAGCGGCCGAAAGGCGCGCCTGAGCCCTCGGCCGATGGCTTCGGAGGGCTAACGCTTGAACGAGACGCGCCGAGACAACCCGCGCGCCGGCGCCTCGAAACTGCCGCGCATCCTCGTCGTCGAGGACGAGGCCGACCTGGCGCTGCTGCTGAGCTACAACCTCGAAGCGGAAGGCTACGCCGCCGAGACGGTGGAGCGCGGCGACGAGGCGGAACTGCGCCTCGTCGAATCTCCGCCCGACCTCGTCATCCTCGACTGGATGCTGCCGGGCGTCTCGGGCCTGGAGATCTGCCGGCGGCTGCGCGCGCGCGAGGCGACGCGGACGCTGCCCGTCATCATGCTGACCGCGCGCGGCGAGGAGAGCGAACGGGTGCGCGGCCTCTCCGTCGGCGCCGACGATTACGTGGTCAAGCCGTTCTCGGTGCCGGAGCTGATGGCGCGCGTGCGCGCGCTGCTGCGCCGCTCGCGGCCGGAGCGCATCGCCGACCGGCTCGTCGCCGGCGACCTCGACCTCGACCGCGAGACGCGCCGGGTGCAGCCGCGGCGCGCGCGACCTGCATCTGGGGCCGACCGAGTTCCGCCTGCTCGAATATCTGCTCGAACGGCCCGGGCGCGTGTTCTCGCGCGCCCAACTGCTCGACGGGGTGTGGGGGCAATCGGTGGAGATCGACGAGCGCACGGTCGACGTGCATATCGGCCGCCTGCGCAAGGCGCTGTCGCGCGGCCGCGAACGCGACCCGATCCGCACCGTGCGCGGCGCCGGCTATTCCTTCGACGAGACTTACGGCAGGAACTGAGCGCGCGCCGCTCCGCTTAGCAGACATTCTTCGAAGGCCAACGAATGTCTGCTTAAAGTCTTTGATTTAGCAGGATTTTCGTCCGAAAACCGGCTCCACTTTTCGGAAATCCAGCTTAGAGCGAGCGCACCAGCCGCATCGCGCCGCCCGGCCCCTTGAAGACGAGATCGCCGTTGACGAGATCCCAGGCCGGCGCGCCCTCAGGCGCGCGCAGGAAGCCGCGCTCGATCGCCATATTCTCCTTGCTGCACGCCTTCTTGGTGATGGCGAAGCCGCCGACCAGCAGATGCTGGTCGCGCTGGGGATAGGCGGTCGCCGACCAGGAGTTGCAGCCGGAATATCCTGAGGCGCGGAAGGCGCCGTCGAGCTTGAAGGAGACGTCGAGTTGGGAGGAGACCGGCTTGCCGTTGAGATCTCGCAGCGAGAAGGTCTGGTCGAGAGGGAAATTCTTCTGCAATGGCGGCAATGGCTTTGGCGCGTCCTCGGCTTCGGTAAAGGCTTGGCCAGCGCCGCGACGCTCACCAAGGCCACGACCAAAGCGACAGCCCATTCGCGTTTCATGTCCGCCTCCGTGCGGTCCTTCCCGTTTGAGCGCCTATACGCCGCAGCGCCCGCCCGCGCAACGCGGTAGCAAGGGGCGCGAAGCGGCGGCCAAGAATTCGCTTCAACGCCCCTTGCAATCGCGTCGAGGCGTTCCAAATGGAAGTCATGCGCCGGCCAGTAGGCGGCGCAACGCCTTCGGCGGCGCCAAGCAGGGTCGCCAAGGGTCATGTCGCTTCTTTTGGAGGATATGCCATGCTGAACTACGACTTCTCGCCTTTCTACCGCTCCACCGTTGGCTTCGACCGCCTGTTGACTTTGCTGGACAAGGCTTCGGGCGCCGAAAACGCGCCAAAGCTATCCCCCTTACAATATCGAGCGGACGGGCGAGAATAACTACCGCATCACCTTGGCCGTCGCGGGCTTCGCCGAGAACGAGCTCAGCGTCGAATCCAAGGAAGGCGTGCTGACCATTCGCGGCGCCAAGGATACGGCGCCAAGGCCGGACGCCGAAAAGCGTGAAATGCTTTATCAGGGCATCGCCGCGCGCGCGTTCGAGCGCCGGTTCCACCTCGCCGACCATGTGAGCGCCGTGAAGGCGGCCGTCGAGAACGGCCTGCTTCACGTCGACCTCGTGCGCGAAGTGCCGGAGGCGCAGAAGCCCCGCAGCATTCCGATCCAGACCGCTTCGGCCAAGACGATCGAGGTCTCGGCGCCAAGCAGGCTGCGTAATTGCGTACCAAAGCACGGACCCGAAGGCGCCCCGCAAGGGCGCCTTTTTCGTTGCGCCGCCGCACGCTCGCCGGACGTTAACCAATTGAGCAACCATCGAAAAAAATAAGCCGCCGCGTTGTCCCATCCGCCGGCTTGACCCTCGCCTCGCGTCGCGCCGCGCATAGCCCTATCCAACGGGACGGCGAACGCCGGGAGGAACGCGAATGATCGAGACGGGCATGCGCAACGCCGAGCGTCGGCGCCGAGGCGTTCGGCTTCCGCGACCTCGCGGGCGTCCACTGGAGCCTCGGCGCGCCGCAGCTCTACGAACACGCGCTGAGCCGCGGCGAGGCGCAGGTCGCCGTCGGCGGCCCGCTCGTCGCCGACACCGGCGTGCACACCGGCCGCAGCCCCAAGGACAAGTTCATCGTCCGCGACGCGGCGACCGGGCCGGCCGTCTGGTGGGACAACAACAACGCCATGACGCCCGAGCAGTTCGAGACGCTCAGGCAGGATTTCCTCGCCCATGCGCGGGGCAAGACGCTGTTCGCGCAGGACCTCTACGGCGGCGCGGAGCATGGCGTGCGCGTGCGCGCGCGCGTCTACACCGAGCTTGCCTGGCACTCGCTGTTCATCCGCAACCTGCTGATCCGGCCGGAGGCCGAGGAGCTCGCCGCCTTCGCGCCGGAGCTGACGATCGTCGACCTGCCGAGCTTCTCGGCCGACCCCGCCCGCCACGGCGCCCGCTCCTCCACCATCATCGCCTGCGATTTCTCGCGCGGGATCGTGCTGATCGGCGGCACGTCCTATGCGGGCGAGATGAAGAAGTCCGTGTTCACCTATCTGAACTATCTCCTGCCCGGCAAACGCGTGATGCCGATGCATTGCTCGGCCAACACCAACGACGCCGGCGAGACGGCGATCTTCTTCGGCCTCTCCGGCACCGGCAAGACCACGCTCTCGGCCGACCCCGACCGCACGCTGATCGGCGACGACGAGCACGGCTGGAGCCGCAACGGCGTGTTCAACTTCGAGGGCGGCTGCTACGCCAAGGCGATCAAGCTGTCGCGCGAGGCCGAGCCCGAGATCTACGCCACCACCGAGCGTTTCGGCACGGTGATGGAGAACGTGACGCTCGACCCCGCAAGCCGCGCGCCCGATTTCGACGACGACAGCCGCACCGAGAACACCCGCATCGCCTATCCGCTCGACTTCATCGCCAACGCCTCGGCCACGGGCGCGCGCGCCGCATCCCAAGAACATCGTGATGCTGACCTGCGACGCCTTCGGCGTGCTGCCGCCCATCGCCAAGCTCGATCCGGCGCAGGCGATGTATCATTTCCTGTCCGGCTACACCGCCAAGGTCGCCGGCACCGAGAAGGGCGTCACCGAGCCGCAGGCGACCTTCTCCACCTGCTTCGGCGCGCCGTTCCTGCCGCTGCATCCGACCGTCTATGGCGAGTTGCTGCGCGAATATATGGAGCGCCATCACGTCGATTGCTGGCTCGTCAACACCGGCTGGACCGGCGGCAAGTTCGGCGTCGGGCGGCGCATGCCGATCCGCGTCACCCGCCGCCTGCTCGCCGCCGCCCTCGACGGCTCGCTGCAGAAGGCCGATTTCCGCACCGATCCGCATTTCGGCCTCGCCGTGCCGCGCGAGGTGCCGGGCGTCGAGCCGCATATCCTCGACCCCGTGCGCACCTGGCGCCACAAGGGCGAGTTCGCGCAGACGGCGGGCCGGCTGGTGCAGATGTTCCGCGACAATTTCCGCAAATTCGAGGACGCGGCGGACGAAGCCGTGCGCTCGGCCGGGCCGAACCCGAAGATCGCGCTGGCGTGAGCGGGGTCGAAGCGCCGCGCGGCCGTAAGCCCGCACGGCGCCGCAGACGGATCGATCTACGAAGACAACGCGGTATTTCAAGGAGCAGGTCCTTCGAAAGCGTCCCTGTATCGATCCGGCCTGGATCCCGCCGATACGACGCGCCACCCAGGACGACGGACGGCGAGGCGCGGCGCCCCTTTTCAAGGCAGATGCCGGCCTCTGCCGGCGTCACGGGCGAATAACGGCTGGAGTGGGCCTCCGCCAAGACGCCGCGCGAAGCCTTTCTCGGTCCCGGACGCTGGCCCATCACGAGAGGAGCCGGCTACAAGTCCGTCCCCGCCGACCCCACGCTCATCTATCAGGACGCGCTGATCGCGCGCCGCGCCGTGAACGCGTCCCTCAACAGGTTTGCTGAAAGTCTACCTCGATGCGAAGAATGTAATGAAGCGCCGTTAATCTCGGCGACCGCTTTCGTATGTCTCAACAACGCACAACATAACTCAACATTCCCATGACTAAATTCGTAACGCCTCAGCAATATCTCGCGCAAATAGGTCTAAGCTCTGGAGCGCAGAGATGGGGTACTTCAGACTACTCTTGGCCTACGCCGTCGTCGCCAGCCATATTGGCATTTCGGCTGGCGCTTTCGACGTGGGGGAAATCGCGGTCGTTTCGTTCTTTTTGCTGAGCGGCTATGTGATAACCGCGCTGATCGACCGTCATTACCCCGATTTACGCGCAATCGGCCTGTTTTATCTGGACCGCGCCCTGCGGCTCTATCCGCAGTTTCTGTTCTACTCGCTGGCCACGATCATCGCGGTCGAGGCGTTCGGATTGCGGCACCAGTGGCTGTCGTCCCCGCCCTCGCTGTCGAGCGACCTCGCGCAATTGACCATGGCCCCGCTCAACTTCGCCGAGCGGTTCCCCAACATGCTGTTGCCGCAAGGCTGGTCGCTCGGGCTTGAAATGACATTCTATGCGGTGTTTCCGCTCGTGCTGATCCCCGACAAGCGCCCGCCCGTCGCTTATGTCTCGGCGGTCATTTTCGGCTGCGCCTATTGCGGCAAGCTGCCTCCGGACTGGTTCGCCTATCGCCTGCTCCCCGGCATCCTTTTCGTGTTCGCGCTGGGTAGCTGGATCCGGCGGCCGGAGCCGATCCGGGGACGCTGGCTGATCGGCGGGGGTTTTGCGCTCGCCGCGGCGGCGCTCCTGGTCGCCTTGACGATCTGGCCGCGCCGGACGAGCGTGTGCGACGTGCTGATCGGCCTGGTGGTCGGCGTTCCCGTCATGACGGCGCTCGCGCGCGCCAAGGTCGCCGGCGCGCTGGGACACGCTCGCCGGCAATCTCAGCTATGGCGTGTTCCTCAACCACATCCTGCTGCTGGAGACGATCAAGCGGCTCCTGCCCGCCGCTTCGCACGGCCTCGTGTTCGCCCTGCTGATCCCGGCGAGCGCGGCCTTGAGCTATCTCACCTTCCGCTGGATCGAAACGCCGGCCATCGCGCTGCGACGCGGCTTGCGGGCGAGGCCGTCGGCTGAGCGCGGCGCGGGGCTGGCCGCCGCGGCCTGACGCGGCTTGCCACGGCCGCCCCGCCGTCCGAAACTCCCCGCTCAAAACGTGAGCGGAGCGCGCATGGGCGGAGTTTTCATCGGCGTCGACGTCGGCACGGCGAGCGCGCGCGCCGGCGCGTTCGACGAAACCGGCAAGCTGATCGCCAGCGCCCGGCGGCCAATCGCGGTCTTCCGCGAGGCCGGCGAGGTCGTCGAGCATTCCTCGGCCGACGTCTGGTCGGCGACCTGCGCCGCCGTGCGCGAGGCGACGGCCGGCATCGCGCGCGACGAGGTCGCCGGCCTCGGCTTCGACGCCACCTGCTCGCTTGTCGCGCTCGACGCGGATGGCGGTTCGCTCACCGTCTCGCCGACAGGACGGCGCGAGCGCGACACCATCGTCTGGATGGACCATCGCGCCGTCAAGGAGGCGGCCGAGATCAACGCCGGCGGCCACGATCCGCTGCGCTTCGTCGGGGGCGTCATCTCGCCGGAGATGGAGCCGCCGAAGCTGATATGGCTCTCCCGCCACCTCCCCGACACCTTCGCCAAGGCGCAGTTCTTCGACTTGACCGACTTCCTCACCTTCAGGGCGAGCGGCGCGGCGGCGCGCTCGACCTGCACCGTCGTTTGCAAATGGCTCTATCAGGGCCGCGAGCGGCGCTGGCCGGAAGAGACCTATCGCGCCATCGGCTTGGGAAGCCTGCTCGACGACCGCGCGCGCCGTATCGGCGCCGAGATCGTCGCGCCGGGCACGCCGCTCGGGGCGGGGCTGACGCGGCAAGCCGCCGCGGAGATGGGCCTCAACCCCGGCGTGCCTGTCGCCGCCGGCCTCATCGACGCCCACGCCGGCGCGCTCGGCACGATCGGCGGCGCGCTGGGCGCCGAGCCCGCCGATCCGCGCCGGCGCCTCGCGCTGATCCTCGGCACCTCGTCCTGCTGCATGGCGCTTTCCGACGAGGCGCGCTTCGTGCACGGCGTCTGGGGTCCGCTCTACGATGGCCTCACTCCCGGCCAATGGCTGACCGAAGGCGGGCAGAGCGCCTTTGGCGCGGCGATCGACCGGCTGCTGCGCATGCATCCCGCCTTCGCCGGCCGCAGCTTCGAGGCGCTGGAGCGCGACATTCTCGCCCGCTGCGGCTCCGCCTCGGCGGCCGCCGCGCTCGCCCGCGACCTGCATGTGCTGCCCGATTTCCTCGGCAACCGCTCGCCCTTCGCCGACGCGAGCGCGCGCGGCGCCATTCTCGGCCTTGATCTCGACGAGGACGAGGCGAGCCTGCAGGCGCTCTATGTCGCGGGCTTGAGCGGGCTGGCGCAGGGGCTGGCGCAGGTCATGCGGGCGCTGGAGGCCGGCGGCTTCGCCTTCGAGGCGCTGGTGGCGAGCGGCGGGGCGGCGCGCGGGGCGCTGGTGCGCCAGATCGTCGCCGACGTCTGCGGCCGTCGCGTCGTCACCGCCGAAACCGAGGAGCCGGTTCTGCTGGGCTCGGCGATGCTCGGCGCGGTGGCGGCCGGGCGCTACGATCTTGCAAGCGCGATGCGCTCGATGTCGCGGCTCGGGCAGATCACCGAGCCCTCCGGCGGCGACGCCGCGGCGCTGCACGCGCGCAAGCGGCTCGCCTTCGAGGCTCTGCAGCGCGCCGAACGCGAAATCCGCGCCGGCGCCGGGCGCCGCTGGCCGAAGCTCGTCATCTTCGATTGCGACGGCGTGCTGGTGGATAGCGAGCCGATCTCGCTGAAGCTGACCCGCAGGCTCCTGGCCCGCTACGGGCTCGAAGTGACGGAGACGGAGAGCCGCGATCTCTTCCTCGGCCTCAGCTCGGCCTCGACGCGCAAGCTCGCCGAAGGCCGGCTCGGCGCCGGACTGCCCGACACGTTCGAGGCCGAACTCGGCAGCGAGACGATCGCCGAATTCGAGCGCGCCCTGCGCGGCGTGCCTTTCGTGCGCGAAGCGGCGGCGGCCCTGGGCGCGCCGCTTTGCGTGGCCTCGTCGAGCTCGCCGGAGCGCATCAACGCGAGCCTGTCGATCGCTGGCTACGCCGATCTCTTCGGTCCGCGCGTGTTCTCCGCCCAGGAGGTCGCCCACGGCAAGCCCGCGCCCGACCTCATGCTGCACGTCGCCGCCACGCTCGGCGTCGCGCCTGCCGATTGTCTGGTCGTCGAAGACAGCGCCGCCGGGGTCACCGCCGCGCGCCGCGCCGGCATGACCGTGTTCGGCTTCACCGGCGGAGGCCATGCCGTCGGCGGCGACTACGCCCAGCGGCTCATCGAGGCTGGCGCGGCGCTGACCTTCGACGACATGCGCGAACTGCCGGGGCTTGTCGCGCGCGCCGGCGCCGGCCGCGCTGCGGAATAAAGCCATGGCGAAGACGGGGGACAACGAAAACGCGCGGCTCGACGACGCCGCCCGCGCCGGCTGGCTCTATTACGTCGCCGGCAACACCCAGGACGAGATCGCGCGCAAACTCGGCGTCTCGCGGCAGACCGCCCAGCGCCTCGTCAGTCTCGGCGATGAGCGAGCGGCTCATCAAGGTGCGCCTCGATCATCCGATCGCGCGCTGCATGGAGCTCTCGGCTGCGCTGCAGACAACGCTACGATCTCTTTCATCTGCGAAGTGGCGCCGAGCGACCCTGCCTCGACCTCAACCACGCTCGGCATCGCCCAGCTCGCCGCCGCCGAGATGGAGCGCTGGCTGCGCCGGCCGGACCCCGTCGTCGTCGGCATCGGCACGGGCCGCACGATGCGCGCGGTCGCCGACCAGATGCCGGCGATGCAGTGCCCGCAGCACAAGCTCGTCGCGCTGGTCGGCATCGGCAAGTCGGACGGCTCCGCCTCGTTCTACGACGTCATCATCCGCCTCTCCGACACCGTGCGCGCGCCGCATTATCCGATGCCGCTGCCGGTCTACACGCGCTCCGCGGAGGAGCGCGAATTGCTGACGAACCTGCCCTCGACCCGCAGCCTTCTCGCCCTCATCGATCAGGCGGACGTCTCCTTCGTCGGCGTCGGCTCCATCGGCGAAGGCTCGGCGCTGTTGAAAGACGGCTTCATCACGGCGGAAGAGAACGAGGCGCTGCGCAAGGCGGGCGCGGTCGGCGAGATCACGGCTTGGTCATTTGATTCTGCAGGGACGTCTCATCCAAGGTCTGCTCAACGAGCGTTGCGCCGCCGCGCCGCTTCGACAGCCGGCCAAGCGCGCGATGATCGGCGTCGCGATGGGTCCGGCGCGTCGCGCCGCGATCCGCGCTGCTTTGACCGGGCGCCTCATCACCGGCCTTATTACCGACGAGGCGACCGCGGAGCATCTCCTGCGGCGCTGATCCCATCGCGCCTGGCCGGCCGCCGATGTTGCGGCGCAATAACGAATCCAGGTTGACTTTCGCGCCCCCTGGCGCGAATATTCGCCCGCTCGCGAGGCAAATGCTCACGCAGATCCAAGCGCGAGCGCCATTTGGGAGGAAACACGCATGACGACTCTTCTGAAGAGTCTGCTTGGGGCCTGCGCCCTTTCGACCCTCGCTTTCGCCGCTCAAGCCGAGACCACGCTGACGATCGCCACCGTCAACAACGGCGACATGATCCGCATGCAGAAGCTGACGGACGACTTCACCAAGGCCAATCCCGACATCAAGCTGAACTGGGTGACGCTCGAAGAGAACGTGCTGCGCCAGAAGGTGACCACCGACATCGCCACCAAGGCCGGCCAGTTCGACGTGCTGACCATCGGCACCTACGAAACGCCGATCTGGGCCAAACGAGGCTGGCTGGCGCCGCTCGACAAGCTCGGCGCCGACTACGACGTCGACGACCTGCTGCCCGCAATCCGCGCCGGCCTCTCGCACGACGGCAAGCTCTACGCCGCGCCGTTCTACGGCGAGAGCTCCTTCGTGATGTACCGCACCGACCTGATGAAGAAGGCCGGCCTCACCATGCCGGACAAGCCGACCTGGGACTTCATCAAGGAAGCCGCCGACAAGATGACCGACAAGGCGAGCGAGACCTATGGAATCTGCCTGCGCGGCAAGGCCGGCTGGGGCGAGAACATGGCGTTCCTCACCGCGATGTCGAACTCCTTCGGCGCGCGCTGGTTCGACGAGAAATGGCAGCCGCAGTTCGACACGCCGGAATGGAAGGACACGCTCACCTTCTACGTCAACCTGATGAAGGCCGACGGTCCTCCGGGCGCCTCCTCGAACGGCTTCAACGAGAACCTCGCGCTGTTCGACGCCGGCAAGTGCGGCATGTGGATCGACGCGACGGTCGCCGCCGGCTTCGTCACCGATCCCAAGCAGTCGAAGGTCGCCGACAAAGTGGGCTTCGCGCATCGCGCCGAACAAAGGCCTCGGCAAGAACGCCAACTGGCTGTGGGCGTGGTCGCTCGGCGTTCCCGCCACCACGAAGAAGGCGGACGCGGCGGAGAAATTCATCTCCTGGGCGACCTCGAAGCACTACACCGAACTCGTCGCGCAGGCGGACGGCTGGGCGCGCGTTCCTCCGGGCACCCGCACCTCGCTCTACAAGAACGCCGAATATCTGAAGGACGCGCCGTGGGCGCAGATGACGCTGGACTTCGATCAACTCGGCCGATCCGACGCATCCGACCGTCAAGCCCGTTCCCTATGTCGGCGTGCAGTTCGTCGCCATCCCCGAGTTCCAGGGCATCGGCACCGAGGTCGGCCAGGACTTCTCGGCCGCGCTCGCCGGCAGCATGACGATCGACCAGGCGCTCGCCAAGGCGCAGGCCAGCACGACCGCCGCCATGAAGCGAGCCAGGTACATCAAATAGCCTGGCGCAGCCGGATCCGGGAAGGCGCCGTTTCGCCTTCTCGTCGGGGGACGTCCTCCCACCCCCGTCCTCCCCGCTGAGTTCGCGGGGAGGGTTTGGACGAAGCGCCCGGCGGGGCCCGGGGCGCCGGTCGCGCGGCCGGAATTCTGCGGCCGAGGCGAAATTAGTTTATAATGAGCTGGGGAGTGAAGCACATGGCGACGCGGCAAACCATGGCGGCGGGGCGGATTCTCGTCGACGCCGTCGGTCATTTTGCTGTTCGCCTGGATGCTCGCGCCGCTCGCGCGCACGCTCTATTTCTCGTCGCTGCACTACAATCTCGTCGACGGCAGCTCGCCGGAGTTCCTCGGCCTCCAGAACTATATCGACTTCCTTTCCGATCCAAATTTCATCGACGCCCTGGTGAACACGCTGATCCTGGTGGTGTCGGTGCTGCTCATCAGCGTGATCGGCGGCGTGCTCGTCGCGCTCCTGATGGATCAGCAGGTGGTCGGCCTGAACGTGCTGCGGCTCATGGTGATCGCGCCGTTCTTCGTGATGCCGACGGTCAGCGCGCTGGTCTGGAAGAACCTGTCTGATGAACCCGGAATCGGGGTTCTTCCTCTGGATCACCAAGTCGCTGCACCTGCCTGCGCCGATATGGTTCACCAACTGGCCGATGCTGTCGGTGATTCTCATCGTCTCCTGGGAATGGCTGCCGTTCGCCAGCCTCATTCTGCTGACGGCGCTGCAGTCGCTGGACATCGAGCAGAAGGAGGCGTCCGAACTCGACGGCGCCGGCGCCGTTCCCTATTTCTTCTACATCGTGCTTCCGCATCTGGCGCGCGCGATCACCGTCGTCATCCTCATCGAGACGATATTCCTGCTCGGCGTGTTCGCGGAAATCCTGGTGACGACGAACGGCGGCCCGGGCGACGCGACCACCAACATCACGTTCCTGGTCTACAAGGAGGCGCTGCTCGATTTCGACGTCGGCGGCGCGTCGGCCGGCGGCGTCGTCGCGGTCGTCATCGCCAACATCGCCGCCATCTTCCTGATGCGCATTGTCGGCAAGAACCTGGAGGCTTAAGTCATGGCGATGCGACAATCTATGGGCCGCCGCATCGGCGTGAACGTGCTCGCCTGGGTGGTCGGCTTCGTCATCTTCTTCCCCATCCTGTGGACGATCCTGACGAGCTTCAAGACCGAACTCGACGCCTTCGCCTTCCCGCCGAAGTTCCTGTCCTTCCACTGGACGCTGGAGAACTACCGGGAGGTGCAGGAGCGTTCGAACTATCTGCTGTTCGCCTATAATTCGATCGTGCTGTCGGTCGGCGCCAACGTGGTCGGCCTGCTGATCGCCGTTCCCGCCGCCTGGTCGATGGCGTTCGCGCCCGACGATCGTGCCCGACCGCAAGCTGACGCGCATGCTCTACGCCGTCATGCTCGCCGCCATCCTCATCGCCGCGGCCATCCTCTATCTCATCGGCGACGCCCGCGAGGACTGGCGCATCTACGGGCCGATCGTCGCGGTCGCCTGCATCCCCATCGTCTACTGGATCATGACGCGGCGCACGCCCGACGTGCTGATGTGGATGCTGTCGACCAAGATGATGCCGGGCGTCGGCGTGCTGGTGCCGATCTTCCTGTGGTTCCGCGACCTGCACCTGCTTGACACGCGCTTCGGCGTCGGCCTCATGCTGATGCTGATGAACCTGCCGATCCTCATCTGGATGCTCTACACCTATTTCAAGGAGATCCCGGCCGGCATCCTGGAGGCCGCGCGCATGGACGGCGCTTCCCTGATGAACGAGATCGTCTATGTGCTGACGCCGATGGCGGTGCCCGGCATCGCCTCGACCATGCTGCTCGCCATCATTCTGTCGTGGAACGAGGCGTTCTGGACGCTGAATCTGACGACCCACGACGCCGCGCCGCTGACGGCGTTCATCGCCTCCTATTCGGCGCCCGAAGGCCTGTTCTGGGCCAAGCTTTCGGCCGCGTCCACGCTCGCCATCGCGCCCATTCTGGTGCTGGGGTGGCTGTCGCAGAAACAGCTCGTGCGCGGCCTCACCTTCGGCGCCGTCAAGTGAACAAAGGGGGCTGAGCTTATGGGTAGCATTCAACTGCAACAGGTCCGCAAGTCCTTCGGCGCCGTCAGTATCATCAAGGGCGTCGACCTCGAGATCAAGGACGGCGAGTTCGTCGTGTTCGTCGGCCCCTCGGGCTGCGGCAAGTCGACGCTGCTGCGCCTCATCGCCGGCCTCGAAGACGTCACCGGCGGCAAGATCGTCATCGACGGCAAGGACGCCACCGACGTCGGGCCGGCGCAGCGCGGCCTGGCGATGGTGTTCCAGTCCTACGCGCTCTATCCGCACATGAGCGTGCGCAACAACATCGCCTTCCCGCTCAAGATGGCGAAAGCGCCGCATGACGTCATCGAGGCCAAGGTGAAACGCGCCGCGGCGACGCTGAACCTCACCGACTATCTCGACCGCCGCCCCGGCCAGCTCTCCGGCGGCCAGCGCCAGCGCGTCGCCATCGGCCGCGCCATCGTGCGCGAACCCTCGGCCTTCCTGTTCGACGAGCCGCTCTCCAACCTCGATGCGGCGCTTGCGCGTGCAGATGCGCGTCGAGATCGGCGAACTGCACAACACGCTCGAAGACGACCATGATCTACGTCACGCACGATCAGGTCGAGGCGATGACGATGGCCGACAAGATCGTCGTGCTCGATCTCGGCGCGATCAGCCAGATCGGCGCGCCGCTGGAGCTCTACAACCGCCCCGCCAATCTGTTCGTCGCGCGATTCATCGGCTCGCCGACGATGAACCTCGTCAAGGGCGCGTCGGCGGCCAAACGCGGAGCCGATTGCATCGGCATAAGACCGGAGCACACGGAAATCTCGACCACCGCGGGCGAATGGCCGGGCACGGTGCGCGTCGCCGAGCATCTGGGCTCGGAGACCTTCGTCTATGTCGATGTCGGACGGCATCGGGCCTTTCACCGTGCGCGTCGACGGCGAAGCGCCGCTGCATGCCGACGACCGCGTGTTCCTAAGCCCGCGCGAGCCGCGCCTGCACAGGTTCAACGCGGCCGGGCAGCGCATCGCCGCCTGACCGACTTATCGGGACGATTGAGATGAGCGTCAAACTTTCCGCCGCCGCGCTCGGGGGCCTGCCGAAAGGCGTCGCCGCGCCGAAATATGCGCGCGCCGATCTCTCCCCGGGCGTGTTCCACATCGGGGTCGGCAATTTCCATCGGGCGCATCAGGCCGTCTATCTCGACGATCTCTTCAATCTCGGCTTGAGCCGCGACTGGGCGATCGTCGGAGCGGGCGTGCGCGCCCCGGATCAGGCGATGCGCGCGGCCCTGGCCGGGCAGGACTGGCTGACCACCGTCGTCGAACAGGAGGCGCATCAAAGCGGCGCGCGGGTGACCGGGCCGATGATCGACTTCATCATGCCCGGCGATTCCGCCGCCATGCTGGCGGCGATGGAAAAGCCGGAGATCCGCATCGTTTCGCTCACCGTCACCGAGGGCGGCTATTACATCTCGCCCGCCACGCAGAAGTTCGATCCCGCGCATCCCGACATCGTCGCCGACGTCAAGAATTTCGCCGCGCCGAAGACCGCCTTCGGCCTCATCGCCGCCGCGCTGAAGCGCCGCCGCGCCGCGGGCGTCAAACCGTTCACGGTGATGTCCTGCGACAACATCCCCGGCAACGGCCATGTCACGGAGAACGCGGTCGCGGGCCTCGCCGAGCTCGCCGATCCCGAGCTTGCCGGCTGGATACGCAAGAACGTCGCCTTCCCCAATTCGATGGTCGATCGCATCACCCCGGCGACCTCGGAGCGCGAGCGCAATCTGCTCAAGGAGCAATGGGGCGTCGAGGACGCCTGGCCGGTGTTCTGCGAGGAGTTCAAGCAATGGGTGATCGAGGATCATTTCTGCAACGGGCGGCCGCAGCTTGAGAAGGTCGGCGTCACCTTCACCGCGGACGTTGCGCCCTATGAGCTGATGAAGATCCGCATCCTCAACGGCGGCCACGCGGCGATCGCCTATCCCGCGGCGCTGCTCGACATCCATTTCGTGCATGAATCGATGGAGGACGCGCAAATCCCCGCCTTCCTCGAAAAGCTGACCAAGACCGAGATCATGCCGACCGTGCCGCCGCCGCCGGCGACCGATCTCGAAGACTACCGCAAGCTGATCGCCCGCCGCTTCGCCAATCCGAAGATCGGCGACACGATCACAAGGCTCTGTCTCGACGGCTCGAACAGACAGCCGAAATTCATCCTGCCGACAGCGCGGGCGCGGCTCGAAGCGGGGCGGAGCGCGGCGGGTCTGGCGCTCGTCTCGGCTTTGTGGTGTCGCTACTGCTACGGCGTCACCGAGAGCGGCAAGGCTATCGCGCCCAACGACGACAACTGGGACAGGCTGCAGGCGCACGCCAAGCGCGCCAAGGACGACGCGAAAGCCTATCTGGAGATGACCGACATTTTCGGCGCCAACGCGACCGATCCGACCTATGTCGCGGCCTTCTCGAAGGCGCTGCAATCCCTGTGGTCGAAGGGCGTGCGCGCGACGCTCGACGACTATCTGAACGGGCGGTTTTGAAACGGGTTTGTCTCGGCCGGGCTTGCGCCTGCCGTCGGCGCCGCGAAACTCAACAAACTAGAGGCGCCCATGCTGCGAATTGAACGCCCGGGACAAGCCCGGGCGCGACGGACGAGCTGAGATGCCGTTGTCAGAGAGCGCGACTCCGTCAGGCTCGTGAAATAACCGCGCACGTCCCTGATGATAATTTCCAGTCAGGCTCTAAGAAAGAAGCTCCAGCTAGATCTGGCGCGCCCGCACATCCTGCTTGAGCGTCTTGCGCATGATCTTGCCCGTCGCGGTCTTCGGCAGATCGTCCATCACGCGAATTTCCGCCGGCTGCTTGTAGGCGGCAAGTCGCTCGCGGCAGAAGCCGGCGAGTGCGGCGACATCGAGCGCCGCGCCGGGCTGCGCCGAGACGAAGGCGATGACGGTCTCGCCGCGATAGGGGTCGGGCGCGCCGACGACGGCGGCCTCGCGCACGCCGGGATAGGCGTAGAGCACGTCCTCCACCTCGCGTGGCCAGACTTTGAAACCGGACGCCGAGATCATGTCCTTCTTTCGATCGACCAAATAGAACCAACCGTCTTGATCGAAGAAGCCGACGTCGCCCGTGTGCATCCAGCCGCCAACCAAGACTTCCGCCGTCTCCGCCGGCTTCCCCCAATAGCCCGCCATCACGCCCGGCCCCCGGACGACGACCTCCCCTCGCTCGCCTGCTGCAAGCGGGCGCCTAAGGTCGTCGACGACAAGCGCGTCGACGCCTGGCGTTGGAACGCCGATGGATAGCGCGCCAGAACTCCGGATCGACCGGGATCGCGCCATGGGTCGGCGCAAGATGGCTCGGCGCGGTCAACTCAGTCATGCCGTAGGAACTGCGTAGCGCGCGCCCGAATCGTTTCTCGAAGGCCTCCACCACGGCGGGCGCGATCGGAGCGCCGCCCGAATAGAGATGGGCGAAGCTCGCGAAATGCGCCGCTGTGGCTTTTGGGTGGTTCATCAGCGCAATGAAGGCCGTGATCGCGCCGATGATGAAAGTCGGCCGCCTTTCGAGGAACGCTTCCAGCACGACGTCGGGCTGGAAGCGATAGGTCAGCACTTGCGCGGCGCCGGCGGCGAATGCCGCGACGAGTTGCAGTTCGAATCCCGTGATATGGAACAGCGGCGCGACGCCGAAGATGCGGGAGTTGCGCGTCAAGTCGAAAGCGCGCTGGCCCACAAGGGCGTTGGCGACGAGATTGCGATGCGTCAGCATGGCGCCTTTGGGCGCGCCGGTCGTGCCGGAGGTGTAGAGCAGAAGGCCAACGTCCTCGGGCGCGAGCGCGCAGGGCGGGAGCGGAGCTGTCGCCTCTTCAAGCGCCCGCGAAAGCGCGCGCTCCGGCGGCGCGTCGGCTCTTGCCGGAAGAACGCGGGCGTCATCCCGGCGCTGCATTTCCCGTCCGCTCGTCCACAGAACGAGGCTTGGGGCGATCACGCCGTCGGCGGCCTTTGCTGTGATGTCAAATTGGTCGTCGTGACAAATCGCCGCTTTCGGCCGGCAGTCCGCGAACAAATTTGCGAGCTCAGGCGCCCGGTACATCGGATTGAGGCTGACGACTATGGCGCCGAGCTTCCAGGCCGCCACGGCCGCGATGAGAAATTGCGGCGTGTTCTGCAATATGACGGCGATCCGATCGCCGCGTTCGACCCCTCGCGCACAGAGCCAGCACGCGAGATGTTCGCTGCCCGCGTCGATTTCGGCGTAGCTGAGCGCGGCGTCGAAATAGAAGACCGCCTCGGCGTCGCTCGGCGCGGCGCGGAACAGATCCAGCGCCGTCAGCGCGCGAGGATCCGGCGCGGCGAGCCCTGGCGGATAGAGTTCGGACCACGGCCGCCAAGCCGCCGCCTTTTCGTAAGCGGCAAGCATGGCTGCGACGTCGCGGGACTCGCTCATAGGCGCCTGCCATCCTTGTCGTACCGACGCCAGCCGCGCCCCGCCTTGGGTCCATTGGAGCCCGCGACCGCCATCCGCGGCAGCAATAGCCATGGCTTAGAGCGCGCGCCGCGGGCTTGGTGAAGGTTCTCGCGCCCGCAGAGCAGCAGGGGCTTCCGCGCGCCGTCTCGCCAATCAAATGGGCCAATGCGTTGGCGGATGCCCGGCTTGCAGGCCGAGCCGATGTCGGTCGCCGAGCAGATATTCTCGCAACCTCTCACGGCCAATTCCTTTGAACGCCGATCTTGCGAAAGCGCGAGGCGGACGCGGGGCGGCGCGGGGGCGTTGCGTCCTTGGCCTGTATGAGCAGGCGAGTGCGGCGGATGTGCAAACGCACCATGCTGCGCGCGCCCTCCGCGTCGCCGCCGCGGAGGGCGTCCATCAGCAGCAAGTGCTGCGGGTCCGAGAAAGGAAGCCCGTCCTTGGCGAATGTCTCCTTCACGAATTCGCGGCGGAAATGCTGGGTGCAGTTCCAGAACCTTTCAATCATCGCCAAGAGCTGAGGCATTCGCGCGCGCGAATAGGTTCGCAGATGAAATGCGCGATCGAGCTGGATGTAGTCCTCCAGCGTCTCGACCCGTTCGAGTTCGCGCACCGTTTCGTCTAGCGAGCCGATGTCGGCTTCCGTCAGGTTCGGCACGCTCTCAAATATCGCCAGAGGCTCGACCACTTCGCGGATCTTGTAGACCTCGATGGAGTTTTCCGAGTTGACGTCGGCGATCCAAGCGCCGCGATTGGGCGCGAGAACGACGAGGCCCTCGTTCTCAAGCTGCTTGAGCGCTTCCCGCACGGGGATGCGGCTTGAGCCGAATTTCGCCGCCAACAGCTCCTGGCGGATGCGCATCCCCGGCTGCATTTCCCCGTTGAGCACCGCGCTCCGGATCTCGTCGGCGATCCGCGCACTGAGCAGGCGCCCGTCGTTCTCCAGCGCGGGGCCTTCCGAGCCGCGCCGGCCATCCGTCCCGGTCCTTTCAGCACTTTCGGTCATATTGGCTCAGGCCTAATGAATGGCGGCGTACATGATCTTGTCTTCAGTGGCGTCCGTGCGAGTCATTTCCTCAACGATGCGCCCGCCGCGCGCCACCAGGATACGGTCCGAGATCGCGAGGATCTCCGGCAGATAGGACGAGATGACGACAACGGCCTTGTTCTGGGAGGCGAGCCTGCGGATCGCCGCATGGATCTGCGGAATGGCGCTGACGTCGACGCCGCGCGTAGGCTCGTCGAAAATGACGACGGACGGCTCCTGCGCGAGCGATTTGGCGACCACGACCTTCTGTTGATTGCCGCCGGAATATTCGACGATCTTCAAGCTGCGCCTCAGCGCCGAAATCGACAGCGCCGAAATCCATTTGTCGGCGACGCGCTTCATCTCGCGCGCCGAATAGAAGAGGCGACGAACGCGCGGCGAGGAGAGAAAGCCGAGATAGATGTTCTGATCGACTGTCATCGTCTCGAAAAATCCGTCGACCTTCCGATCCTCGGTGATATAGGCGATCCCGTCGCGAATCGCCTGTCGCGGCACGCGGTAGCGAATGGGCTTGCCGCGCAGGTAGATCATGCCGCCGCGCAGGAAGTTGCGCTTGCGCGCGCCGCAGACGATTTGCGCGATCTCCGTGCGGCCGGCGCCGACCAGCCCGAACATGCCGACGACCTCGCCTTCGAAGACCGAGAACGACATGTTCTTCACGACGCCGCCCATCGTGACGTTCTCGACCGAAAGCGCCTTTTCGCCGCGTCTGGCGCGCGGCGTCGGCGCATCTGCGTCGGCGCCATGCGTCGCGTAATGGGTCGCCGCCACGTCACGGCCAATCATCATGCGCACCAAGGCGTCGCGCGACATGTCTCTGGCGGGAACGGTCGCGACCAGCTTGCCGTCGCGCAACACGGTGATGCGGTCGGCGATGTCGAGCGCCTCCTCCAGCGCATGAGATATGAAGATGATGCCGGCGCCGCGCTCCTTCAGTGTGTTGAGGAGATGGAAGAGATGCTGCGTCTCCTCCGGCGTCAGCGTGGCCGTCGGCTCGTCGAAAATGAACACCTGCGCGTTATGACGCACCGCCCGCACGATCTCGACCATCTGCCGCTTCGCGGCGCCGAGCGTCTCGACGAGCGCGAGCGGATCGACGTTGAAGTTGAGCGATTGCAGCGATTGCGTCGCCGCGATGTTGATCGCGCTATAGACAGTGAACCACTTTTCCCGCCCAAGTTCGAGATTCTGCGCCACTGTCATCGACGGCACCAGACTCGATTCCTGATAAACCATGGCGACGCCGCCGCGCAGCGCCTCCTCCGGCGTCTTGAACTCGACCTCTTCGCCCTTGATGAGATATTCGCCCGAAGTCAGCGTGATCGCGCCCGCGATCGCCTTGCAAAGCGTCGATTTGCCGGCGCCGTTCTCGCCGAGCAGGGCGTGGATCTCGCCTGCGCGCAATTCAAAGTCGACGCCCTCGATGGCGTGCAGACCGCCATAGACTTTGCTTCCCTTGACTATGCGAAGGAGGGGCGTTTCGGCTTCCGTCATCGCGATTAGTCCTGTATGACGCCGGCCGCTCGCGGCGGCAGTTCGGCCAGACAATTTCGCCCTTTGGACGCCGCGAGCACGCGCGCGCCCGCTACGCAAAGCCCCGTGACGCCGTGAATGCGACCATCGACGCGGCTGTGCAGACTTTCGATCGCCTCGCCCTCGTCGTTCAACCGAGCGACGAGACCATAGGAGCGCGCCGGCGCCCAGGGCTTCTGGATGCCGAGCTTCTTTATGCGGCCGATCTGCGTCGGCTCGCGATAGTTGAAACGACCGTCCAGAGTCGGACCGATCCAAAGCTCCTGCGCCACATTGCGCATCATTGCCTCGCAGAACTCGCGCTCTCGCAATACGAATTCCGTAAGTTGTGTGCGCAGGCCGAAGAAGACCATCCAATAGTCGCGACCCTCGCCGCGAACGATCCGCGCGGGATAGCCGGCGAAGTTCTTCACGAGCAAGCGCCGGCCGTCGCCGGCGCGAGAAAATGCGGTCAAGCGGTGGCTCCAGGCCTCGGCGACCCACACTTCTTCGCCATCGTGAGAAACGACGACGCCCGAGGGCCAGGCGAGCTTGTCGGCCCGCACGCGCGCATCCTCCAGCGCGGCGTTGCAGGAAATGAGACGCCCGGAGGGGGCACGGTTCTGCATGAGATCGGCGAGCCAGTTCTCCGGCGCGTTTGCGCGCGAGCCCTCGGTCAGATAGATCGTCCCGTCGCGCGCGACGGCCACCGAAAGCGGGCAGACGATCGCTTCGCCCTGCACGCGGTCGAGCTTGCCCAACGCTTCCCCTTCGGGCGAAAGGGCGACGAGCCCGGTGTTTGAGACGCAGGCCAGCAAGCGCCCGTCGGGCGTAAACGCAAGACCGCCGACCGGCGCAGGCAAAGTCGCGAACAGGCTGCGCTCCTCATAATCCACGCCCGTGCAGCGAAGGATGGAGGCCGCCGAGGAGACATAGAGCGCGCCGTCGGGTCCGAGCGCGAGATCGTCCGGCCGCTCGATCTCACCGCCAAGCCGGCGCGACTGATCGAGTTCTCTGGTTGGGGGAGAAGGCGCCGTCGAGCACCGGGATCACATGGATCTCGCGGTTGGGGAACAGCACCCGGTCGATGATGTCGCCGATGAGGGACATGGCTCAGGCCGCTCCCCAATAGGACCGATGCGCCTCCCATGTGGGATCGGCGTCGGGCAGGCGAATGCGACCGATGCGGTTGTTCTCGAGGCCGCCAATGTAGAGATAGCCCTTGTGTTCGCGCACCGAAGTGATCGTCGGGTGGGATCGTCCGCCGGGATCCCACAGCGATTCGGATACGACGCCGTTATCGTCGAACTTGATCACGCAGCCGTAGTTGATGCCGGGGCACAGCCATTCGTCCGGCGGGATCTGTTTGACCATGCGAATGCGAAAGCTCGGATTCGCCATGGCGAGATCGTAGACCGGCGAACGCAGGCCGACGAGAGCGAGCCAGTACTTGCCATCGGAGGCGCGATTGATGTTATCGCAATAGCCCGGCAGATTGTCGATGAGCAGCTCGTTCGTTCCTGCCTTGGGCCCTGCGATCCAGTACCGATTGACCTGGCAAAGCCACGTGCTCGCCCAGAGCACCGACTGTCCGTCGTGCGAGACGCAAACGCCATTCGGAAAGGTCAGGCGCTTGAGGATCGTCCTGGTCACGCCTGTCTTCGGGTCGTGGCAAATGAGGCGGCCGTTGCCGCGCCCCTCGAAGCCGTCCAGCGCCCAGTCGGTCAGTTCGTAGCGCGTTGACGCCTCGCTGAAATAGATCTTGCCGTCCGAGGCTACGTCGAGATCATCGGCGAGATAAAGGCGGGAATCGTCCTTGAGGCGGGTGCGGGTGCGGGTTGTGCGATCGGTTACCTTGAAGACCCCACGGTCGGGCCTGACGCCATACACCCCCATGCCGGCGATGCAGACCAGCAGGTTCTGGTCGCGATCGAAGGCGAGCCCGAGCGGGCGTCCGCCGATGCGAGCGAACTCCTCGCGGACCTTGTAGTCCGGAGCGAGGAATCGGATGATCGAGCCGTTGCGGTTGACGGTGTAGAGGTGATCGTTGCGGTCGAGGATGACGTCCTCCGGCCCCTCGATCATGTTGAGCGCAAGCGGTTCGGCGCCTTTGAGGCGGTCGTTCTCGGCGAAGACCGTCCCGCTGCCGCGTTCGATCGAGGGCGGCGGCTCGAAATCCACCCAGCTCGGCACGACATAGACCTTCTGGAGCACCTTGCCCTTGTTCTTGACCCATTTGACGTTGAAGCCGACGGCGATGAGCAGGATGACGCCGATGACGGCGGTGTTGAGATTGCCGGAGGCGCCGGTCTGCACGAGACCGCTGATCAACATGAAGATGATCGCCGCGCCCATCAGCGCGCGGGCGATCGTGCCGCGCCCGCCGGCGAGACTGATGCCCCCAAGCACGACGGCCGCCAGCGCATTGATCTCCCAGCCGACGCCCGTATCCGTGCCGGAACTGTTCTGGCGCGCGGCATAGAAGATCCCGGCGAGCGCGGTGACCGCGCCGGAGAACACATAGGCCGAAAACAGGGCGCGCTTGACGTTGACGCCCGCGTGGCGCGCCGCCTTGCGGCTCGACCCGACGGCCATGATATGCACGCCAGGCCTCACGCGGGTAAGCAAGAAGTGTGTTGCGACGCCAACCACAATGAGGGCCGCCATATTGGCCGGCACGCCGAGGATGGTTCCTCCCCCCATGAAATCCCAGACCGAGGAATCGCTGCTGATGCTCGCCAGTTGGTCCGTGTATGCGGCGGTGATCTTGTTGTAGGCGGCGCGCACGATGATGAGGACGACGAGCGTGGTCAGAAACGGCCTCGTCTTGCCATACGCAATCATGCCGCCGTTTATCGCGCCCATCATCGCGCCAAAGACGATCACCAGAACGATCATCACCGGCAACGGGAGATTGAGGATCAGATAGAAATAGAGCGCGAGGAAATTCGCCATTGCGAAGACGGAGCCGACCGAGAGGTCGATTCCGCCGGACAGCACCGAGAACGCCATGGCGATTGCGACCATGCCCTGCTCGGCGAAGTTGAGCATGAGCTGCTGCAAGTTGCCAAGTGAGGTGTAATTGGGGATCGCCATCGCGAAGCCGAGGAACACCGCGATCGTCAGCGTGAACGGAATGATCGGCTCCATCCAGCGCTTCTCGAGCAGTTCGCCCAAGAACAGCTGGGGGGAGTTGCGATGCCACAGACGAAGCAGGCTTCTCATGCCGAAGCGATCCGCGCGCGGCGGCTTGGCCGCATATCTGGTTGAAGAGGAAATGCGCCCGCGCGAGGCCCGCGCGGGCGGCGTTACGCCTTATTTGGCGTCCTTCGGCACCGTGAAGCAGTATATACGGTCCGCCTTGGAGTTTACCCAGGCCGGCGTCGTGTAATAGGCCACTCGCTTGGTTCCCGGCTTCTCGCCGCTCTGGAGCAGCGCGAGCACGGCGTTGACGATCGCTTCGCCCTGCGTGTCGGCGCGATAGGACAGATTGCGATAGAAGGCGCCTTGTTCGAGCAGATCGCAATCGGCGGGCTGGCCGTCGCTGGCGACATAGATCTTCGCCTGCCCTGACTTTCCCGCCGCCTTGATCGCCTGAGCGGCGCCCGCGGCCTGCGGCCCCCAGACGCTCAGCACCCCGCAGAGATTGGGATGCTGTTGCAGCACAGTCGCGGTGATCTCGCCCGCCTTGTTGGCGTCCCAACTCGTCGGCTGCGAGGAGACGATCTTGATCGAGGGATCGGTCTTGAACACCTCCAAGGCGCCGTTCTTCATGTCGAGGGAATAGGCGGCTGTCGCTTCGCCCTCGAGGATCGACACTTCGCCCGAGCCCTTGCCCCCGCCGCAATCGCCGATGATGTTGCGGGCGAGCTTGCGTCCGAGATCCTTGGCGTCGACGCCGACATAGGCGTCCGTCAGGGTGTTCGACGCCATGTTGACTTGCACCACGTAGATGCCGGCGGCCATCGCTCGCTTGAGCTCCTTGGCGAGCAGCGTCACGTTGGGGTTCTGCACGATCAGCACGTCAGGATGCTCGTTGATAAGAGTGCTGACGGCCTGAAGTTGCACGTCGGACTTGAAATTGGCGTCGCGCACTTCGAGCTTGATGCCGTAATCGTCGAAATGGTTCTTCATGACCCGAGTCCATTCCGACTCGAGCACGCCGAGCCAAACCGGCGCCCACGCGACCGTCTTGCCTTTGACGGACTTGTCGAACTGCTCGCGCAATTGCTCGCGCGCCTCGGCCGCCTTGCCGGGCGTTGCGGCGATGAGGGCCATGGCCCCGATCGACACGGCGAGTCCGGCGCCGAAAAGCCTCCTCATTGCAGACGATGCTTTCATCCTTTCCTCCCTTTGCATCCCGACCGTTTCCGCGGCCGGTCGGATCTCGCCGTCGGCGTCAGTCGCCTTGTTTTGACGTCTCTTCGTCGCGCGGATGCAGATAAGAATCGAGCACTATGGCGATCAGCAGCACGATTCCTTTGATGATGTTCTGCGTCTGCACGTCCATGTCCATGATCGTCATGCCGTTGAGCAGCACGCCAATCAGCAGCGTGCCGACCAGCACGCTGAGCACGCTGCCGCGCCCGCCGACGAGGCTCACTCCGCCGAGCACGACCACCATGATCACGTCGAAAATGAGCGTGGATTCGGCGACCTGAAGATGCATCAGCGCCGTCTCGGAGATCATCACCACCCCGCCGACATAACCGATCGCCGCCGAAAGCCCGTACTCCATCATGGTGAGCGGGCGCGTCGGAAGCCCGGTGAGGCGGGCGCCGTCGGGATTGTCGCCGTGAGCGTAGATGAACCGCCCAAGCACCGTGCGCGAGAGAAACAGATGCACGAGAATGGCGACCGCGACGAAGACCAGAAGCGGCGCTGGCACGCCGCCCCAGACATTGCCGCCGAGCTTCAGGAAATCGTCGTGGCCCTTGGAGAGATAGACGACGTAGTGCTGCACGGCTGTCGTGCGAGTGATTCCGAGCACGGCGAGGCTTGAGGCGAGCGTCGTCAGCAGCGGCGGCATTTCGACGACCGAAATAAGAAATCCGTTGAGCGCGCCGACGCCGACCGCGATCAACAGGCCAACCACGATGGCGAGCGGCGTCGCCCAACCCGCGTTCATCAGAATGATTGCGAAGGCCGTGGAGACCGCCAGCGAGGCGACCTGAGAAAGATCGAGACCGCGCCCGATCACGACGATCGCCATGCCAAGCGCCAGGATGCCAAGGATCGAAATGTTGCGGGCGAGAGCGAACAGGTTGCCAAGGGTCAGAAACCCGTGCAGCGAAACGCTGAATATGGCGATGAGGACAACGCACATCGCCATGACCGCTAGGGTCTGGGTAGGTCTGCGCGCCCGCGCCCCTGGCCCGCCTCGCATTGCGTCCTCCCCCGCACGTTCTAACGCGCGGTTTTGCAGCGAACTTTACGGAGTTGTATCCAGAAGTCAAGAACTGGATACGAAAATGCAAAATATGCCCGGAACTACGCCCCCGTGGGCGAGTTTTCGTTCATATTGGATACATTCGGTAGCACGCTTCGAATGGCGAGCGTTGTCAGGCGCTGGCCCAGAGAGCGCGTCGGCGCCCCATGAGATCCACCGTCGGCGTCACGATTTCCACGGTGACGAGACTGCGAACCGACCGCCGCAACATTGCCGTCGCGCAAAACGCCCCTGAGACCGGCGAATGAAACAGCGCCAATTCTCGAATGAGCAGGGCGCGGCGGCAGCGTCTTCGGTCTCCGAGCTGTCCCGGTCCCTAACGAGAAGGCGAACGGATTGACTCGTCTGGCGCGCGCGGCGCACGACGCTCCAGGCCATCAGGAGCGCCGTTAGTGTTATATTGACCGCAGTCGACGATGCGCGTTTTCGAAGATCGGCGCGGCGAGAGGCTCCTTCGGGACGAAGGCGGCCACCGTGTAAAGCGGATTCACGAGGTTTCCGATTCGAAGGCGGACGTTTTGCGAGACCTGCTGATGGGCATGCGCGAGGCTCAGCCCCGTAAGGGACGCGATCCAGCGAATGAGGGCGTGGGAAGCAATGCGGGCGGCGTCTTCGAGGGGACGCGCCGCGCCGACGACGCCGATTTCCTGGTCGGTCTCGATCCGAGGCCAGGGGATGTCGTCGTTTGCGTCAAAGGCCTCGAAAACAAGCTCCGTCAACAGGGCGCCCTCGACCGCCGTGCCGGCGATCTCCCCATCGCCCTGCGCGTAATGGCCATCGCCGATATAGACCATACCTCCGTCCACGCTTGTCCTCAAATAGACAGTGGCGCCGGCGGCGACTTCGCAAATATCCATGTTCCCGCCGAAGACGTCTGTCGCCACGCTGGAGCGCACCTCGCCATGCGGCGGCGCCACCCCGAGCGAACCGTGGAAGGGCCGCAAGGGCGCAACGATTGCAGGTTCGTCGCCAGCATTGCTGGACACAGTTCCCGCTTCGCGGTCAACCCGCCAGATCCAGACGCGCTCCTCTTGTTCAGGCTGAAGATTGGGGTTGTTGCGTGTGCCGGACAACGCCCCGAAATTGGGCGACACCGTCGAAACACCCCAATCGCGCGCAGGCTCCAGGCGCTTGAGATGAACCGCGACCACCTGTCCCGCCTTTGCGCCTTCGATGGCGATAGGTCCCGTCAGAGGATTGACATAGGGAAACGGCGCAAGCTCTCGGGGCTTCCCCTGCGGCGATACGAGCTTGCCCGAAAAGCAATCCTCGGTGAAAACCTGAATGGGCGCTCCTCTTCTCGCGAAGCGGGAGGGTTCATGTCCGCCATAGTGAAATACGAACTTTGGCTCGCTCATGACGCGCGCTCAACAAGGGTTTCCAGCACCGCGACGAACGCCTCGGCGTCGTCGCGATGAACGCTGTGACCGACGTGGTCAAGCACAACGGCCGCCTGTTCTCCCACCTCTCGCCGGAGTCGCTCCTGATCCGCAGCGGGCACGAACCTGCTTTCGCGTGGCAAGATCCAGACGGTCGGCCGCCCCCGCGCAATTTCGCAGGCGTGCGGACGCAGGTCCCATGGCGCATTCCCGGCGAAGGCGGCTCTCGCGTCCGCAAAGTTGACCTGTTCGAGCGAAAGGAGCTTCCATGCCGCGTCGCGACGCGACCAGAGGGGGTTTAGTCGCATGAGACCCTCGATGTCGTGGGGAAGATTCGCTTCGTCCCACGCCAGCATTTTCTCCGGGGTCGCTTTGTCCTCGAAGTGCGAGACCGGATCCTCCAGCAGCAGCGTTCGCGGCCGAAAGACGCCGGCCAAGATCCCCGCCTGCGCGAGATAGCCCCCGAACGAATGTCCTATCAACACATCGGGCCGGGTCGGCACACAGGCCGCGATATCCGCAAGCAGAGACGAGGTCGAGAAATCGCCGTCGCCGCGGGGGCTCTCCCCATGGCCTCGCATATCCGGCGCGATGACCTTATAGCCCCGCTCCGCGAGAATTCGTCCTGGCTGCGTGAAAGCGCCCGCGTTCGCGGTGATGCCGTGAAGCGCGACGGCGGTGCGGGGCGCGTCGGCGCAGCCCCAACCCATGACGTTCAGCGGGACGATCATAGCCGGCCCGCCGCCCATTCGGCCATTTGCCGCCACAGGCGCGCGTAGCCCTCCCATTCGACAAAGGGCGGCGGCGCCCAATGGGGTCCGCAATCGGAGGCGAAGGCGACGCTCCGCCCGGATCCGAACTGACCCGTGACCAGCAACGGGTCGTCGCCGATCTTGGCCGCCACTGTCGCGTGCGGCTTTGCTTCCAACTGGTTGTACCCAAGCAGGCCAGGCCAGACCTTCGGCAAGCCCGCCACGATCGGATGCCCGGGCGCCGTAACCTCCGGCTGCAAGCCCTGGGGGGCCTCAAGCCGGTCGTCGAAAGGCGCAATCTTCACGGGCAAGGCTTCCTCAACAGCGGTGCCGCGATAGCGAGCTTTGCCCTCGATGCCCTGGAACGTCATGTAGCCTCCAACCATGATGAGGCCGCCTCCCTGCCGCACATAGTCGCGCAAGGCCTCGAGCCGGTTCGGAGCAGGTCGGAAACGGCTGAACGTGTCGGGATGGATCAGCAACGTGTTGGCGCCGACGTCGCTGAGCATGACGCAATCGTACTCGCCGAGAGCTTCCGCCGTCGAAGGGAAATCTCTTGCCGCCACATGCGCCGGCTGATGGACAACCTCCCAGCCGCCTTCGAGCAAAGCGGCGCGAAGCCATTGTACGCCCTCGGCGTATTCCGTCGTAGTGAAGCTGTCGAACCCTTTCTGATGGATGCTGTGCACGGTCCAGGATTCGCCGGCGATCAGCGCCTTGGGCGGCTTCGTCATGAAACACTCCTGTCTTGGCTTGAGCGCTCCGCATGCGCGATGCGGCGAATGGCCGCGACGAACGCGGCCAAAGCGGCGTCCGGGTCGAACTCGACAACGACCTCGCAATTGGGCGGGAGATCTCCGCGACATTCGAAGTCGACAACCGTGCGCCCGTAGGTATGGCGTCCCGCCAGTTCAACGTCGACGCGCGCCTTGAGGGTCCTCGCCAGGGAGGGCTGGGCGGCGATCACGATCGCCAGCGGGTCGTTGAGAGGGGCTTCGTCTGCTCGCAACGGCCCGCGTCTGTGCGTGAAGCGAAGCGAGGACAGGAGTTCGGCCGCAAAGAGGCCGACCCGGCCGCCGATCGCGCGGACCTCGTCGACGAGATGGGGACGGATAAGAACCTGAGCGGCTGCGTCGATCGGCGCGAGGGTGAGCGAGATCCCCGAAGAAAACACGATATGCGCGGCCTCGGGATCGCACAGCATGTTCCATTCGGCCGCCGCGGTCTTGTTTCCGAGGCCCCAAGCTCCGCCAAGGACGACGACGCGAGCGAGCCGGGCGGAGATTTCGGGCCGCATTCGGAGCGCCAAGGCGAGATTGGTGAGCGGCCCGGTCGTCGCCAGGACGAGGTCCGGTTCGCGAGTCGCGAAGTCGACGATCGCCTGCGCCGAATTTCTCCCGCTCTCAATCGAGAGGGCGGGAAGATCGCTCCGCTCCCTGTCAAGCCCTTCAACGTTGTTGAGCATCGCCGCGACGAGACGCTCGCGAACGAGCGGCGCGGGCGCGCCGGCGAAGACCGGGACGTTCGAGGCGCCGGCAATCGCCAGAACGATGGCGGCGTTGCGGGCGGTTCGGTCGGCGCTCAGGTGTCCCGCGCCCGTCGTCACCGCGACGAGGTCGAGTTCCGGCGACCCCAGCGCCGCCAATATGGCGAGCGCATCGTCGTTGCCGGGGTCGCAGTCGTGAAGAAGTTTCAAGCGCCGCCCTCCATCACCGGCGCGGCTTTCCCACGCCGCACCGCGCGCCACCGCGCGACGGTCAACGCGATCAAAGCCGCCGCATAGGGCGCCATGAGGACAAACTCCGACGGCGCCTGGAAGGCTTGCAGCCGGTCGGCAAGCGCGCCGAACAGGCCGAACACGAAGGCTGCTCCCGCCGTCGGCCACGGCTCGGCGCCGCCGAATAGCGCCGCCGCCAGTCCGATGAATCCGCGCCCGCTGGTCATGTCGGGCAGGAAGAAATGCAGCCTGTCCAAGGCGAGCTGAGCGCCGGCGAGACCGGAGAGGACGCCGCTCATCAGCACCGCGAGCATCTTGACCCGCGCAGCGCGCACGCCGGCGGCGACCGCCGCCGGCTCGTCCTCTCCGACCGCCCTCAAGGCATAGCCGGCCGGCGTGCGATAGAGGAAGACCGCACAGAGCGGCGCCGCGGCGAGAGCCGCCAGCACGATGGCGCTCTGACGCTCGAACGCCCCGCCCAGCACTGGCGCAAAGGACAGCGCGCCTTCGGGCACGCGCCACAGTTCCGGGAACCGGTCGGGCCTCAGCCCGCCGGGGTCCTGATAGACCTCCTCCAGCAGGAAGAGAGTTCCCCCGGCGGCGAGAATGTTGAGACCAAGGCCTGCAACAATGAAGTCGGCGCCAAGGCCAATCGCGACGGCGCCGAATAGCAGGGCCATGGCCGTCGAAGCGGCAAGCGCGCCCAGGAGCCCCAGCGCGCTGCTGCCGGTCGCCTGCCCCACTGCGATGGCGGCGAAAGCCGCCGCCAGAGCCATGCCCTCCACGGCGACGTTGAGAATATTGGCGCGGCTCGTGACCAGCGTCGCCAAAGCGCACAGCAGCAACGGCGTCGTCTGCACGAGTGTGGAGTTGAGGAACTGCTCGATCGACATGGCGGTCTCTCAAGCCGCGGCGGAGGCGCGAGGGCCTCGCGCCGTCATGAACAGGACGAGGAAACCGGTCAGAAGCCCGACGAGCGAGCGCGGCACATCGGTGTCGATCTGCATATAGGCCGCCCCGTTGAGGACGAGCGCGTAGAAGGCGGCGGTCGCAAGGACTCCAAGCGGATTCAGGCGCGCCAGCAACGCAACCGTCAGGCCGATCAGACCGAAGCCCGGAGAGAAATTCTGCTCGAACCTGTGGCCGACGCCCAGCACGTAAAGCGCGCCCGCCAGACCCGCCACCGCGCCCGAGAGCGCCATGGCTTCGAGGACTCGTCGGCCGGCGTCTATGCCGACCGCCTCGGCGAAGCGTAAATTCGTTCCGGCGGCGCGCAGTTCGGCCCCCCAGGTCGTGCGGTACAGCAGGAGCCAGGTCAGAGGCGCGAGGACAATGGCGATCAGAGCGCCGCTCGTGGCGCCCGGCAGACCGGGAATCTCCGGAAGCCACTCGGATTTCGGCAGCATGAAGCTCACCGCGCCATAGGCGACAGGGTCGCGCAGCGGATGCGTGACCAGATATTGGGTCAGCAGCAGGGCGATGAAATTCAGCATCAGCGTCGAAACGACCTCGTTGACGCCGAGCCGAACCTTCAGCTGAGCTGGAACGAGCGCATAGAGGGCCCCGATGGCGGCGCCGGCGGCGGCCGCCAGAACGAGACCGACCGGCCGCGGCGCGCCCCCGGAGGCGAGGGCTGCGACTGTTGCGGCCATGGCGCCGAGATAGAGCTGACCCTCGCCGCCTACGTTGAAGACGCCGGCCCGGAACGAGAGGACCACGCTGAGCCCGATGAGCAGCAGCGGCGTCGTGCGGTTCACGAACAGTGCAAAATTGGAGGCGGAATAGAAATTGGCGAACAACAGATCGCGGTAGGCGAGGACGGGGTCGCTGCTGATCGCGAGAACCAGACCGAAACCGCCCGCGAGCACCGCGAGGGGCGGTCCCAGCAGGGCCGCGGCGGCGCCGAGACGGGGAGGAAGGGCCAGCGGCTTCATGAGGCGCGCGCACCCCCGCCCATCATCAGTCCCACCGATTCCTCGGTCGCCGAGGCGCGGTCGACTGTGCCGACCAGGCGGCCTTGAAACATGACCGCGATGCGGTCGGACAAAGCAAAGATCTCGGAAAGCTCCGAGGAAATCAGCAACACGCCGCAGCCACGCTCGGCGGCAGACAAGATCTGGCGGTGCACGAATTCCGTCGCGCCGACGTCGAGACCGCGCGTGGGCTGGGCGACCACGAGCGCGATCGGTTGCAAGTCCAGTTCCCGGGCGATGACGACCTTCTGTATATTTCCTCCAGAGAGCGCGCCGATGGGCGTAGCGGGCGTGGCGCCGCGCACGTCAAACTCCCGGATCTTTTCTTCGGCATAGGCGTCGCGCGATGCGACCCGGACAAGACCGGCGGCATTGGCGAGCCGCCTGCGGGCGTAGGCGCCGACGCTCACGTTTTCGGCAAGGCTCATGCTCGAACTTACGCCTCGATCCAAACGGTCTTCCGGAATGAACCCAAGCCCGCGCCTGCGGCGGGCGCGAACGTCGAGGCGCGTGACGTCCGCGCCCGCCATTTCGATCGCGCCGCCCTGGATCTTTCTCAGTCCCGCCGCGGCCTCGCTCAGTTCCGTTTGGCCGTTCCCGTCTACGCCGGCCACACCCAGGATCTCGCCGGCGCGGATCGTAAAACTGATATCGTCCAGAGAACGCCGCCCTTCCGAATCCGTCGCCACGACGTGCGAGACCGAAAGCGCAGGAGCCGCGGTCGCCGCCTCCCTTCGAGCCGTCGCCTCGCGCTTCGGCGGGCGCATTTCACGGCCGACCATGTCGATGGCGATGGAGCGCTCCGACAGAATTTTCGTCGGATGGGTCGAGACCCGACGCCCATGCCGAAGGACGGTCACCCGGTCGGAAATGTCGAGCGCCTCCTTGAGTTTGTGAGTGATGAACAAAATCGCGCGACCTTTGGCGCGCAAATCTCTCACGACGCCGAGCAACTGCCCCACCTCCCCTGGCGTCAGCACCGCCGTGGGTTCGTCGAGAATAAGCAGGCGCGCCTCGAAACCCAGAGCCTTCAGGATTTCGACGCGCTGGCGCTGCCCGACGGAGAGATTTCCGACCACGGCGTCCGGATCGAGATCGAAACCGTAACGCGCGATCAGCGTGGCGGCGCCGCGCCGCATCGCGGCGCGGTCCGAGAACAATCCAAACCGTCTCGGCTGGCGGTTGAGGTAAAGATTTTCCGCGACCGTCATTGAAGACACGAGCCGAAAATGCTGATGGACCATTCCGACGCCCGCTCGACTGGCCGCGACCGGGTCGGCGAATCGAGCCGGACGATTATCGAGAAGAAGCTCGCCTTCGTCCGGCTGCAAAATGCCGCCGACAATGTTCATCAGCGTGCTCTTTCCTGCTCCGTTCTCTCCGCAAACGACGTGGACTTCGCCCCGGCTCACGTCGAGATCGACGCCCGCCAGGGCCTGCTTTTGCCCGAACCACTTCGTCACGCCGCGCAACTCGAGCAGCGTGTCCGAGCCGGCGTTCTCTGTCGCTTGCGCGCTCACTTGAACGGCTCGCCCGCCTTATTTCTTGAAGGCGCTGTCGACGGCGATTTCGCCCTTGACGACTTTCTCCTTGGCGGCGTCAACCTGCGCTTTGACGGCCGCCGGCACGAGCGCGTCATTATAGACGAGTCCGACGCCGTCGTTCTTCAGACCATAGAGCTCGAGCTCGCCGAACGGCGCCTTGCCGGCTTCGATCTGCTTGATTGAATCGTAAATCGAGTTGCCGATCTGCTTGAGCATGGAGGCGACCACATGCTTCGGATACAGTCCGTTCTGGTCGGAATCGACTCCAATCGCGTATTTGTTGCTATCGGCCGCCGCTTTGAGAATGCCCAGGCCCGCCGGACCCGCTACGTTGAAAACGACGTCGACTCCGCCGCCGAGCATGTTGTGAGTAAGTTCATACGCCTTCTGGGCGTCGTTGAAATTGCCGATAAACGAGACCTGAACGTCGACGGAGGGGTCGATCGTCTTGGCGCCCTGCTTGAATCCGACGATGAAGTCCTCGATGACAGGAAGATCCTGCCCCGCCACCAGCCCTACCTTGTGCATCGCCGTGGACAGCGGAAATGCGCTCTTGTCCTTCGCAATAATCGCAGCGAGCGCCCCGGCGAGGTAGGAACCCTCGTTCTGCGCATACTTAACGGAAAGCACGTTCGGCAGCTTGAGTTCGTCGTCGAAATAAACGTAACTTCTGGTTGGGATGCTTGGGAGCGACCGCCGCCAGATTGTCGTGCATGCCGGGACCGGTGAAGATGACGCTCCAAGCTCCGCTGTCGGAAGTGGCTTCAAGGTTTTGCCTCCAAAGCTGCGGATCGCTCGGCGAGGCCTGCAGCATCTTGATCTTCACCCCTTCGGCCTCAGCGCGCCGGAAGCCGGCGGCGGCGGAGTCGTTAAATCCTTTGTCGCCGAGGTTGTCGCTCATCACGTAGACGGCGCTGAACTTCTGGGCGGCGACCGCGGTTCCGAGGCCGGCGCAGAACAGACCAGCCAACGTCAACAACATGAGCTTGCGCATGACTTACACTCCCTTCGCTTCACCTTCAAAGCTGCGATTTCGCGCAACGCGCCGTCGCCCCGTTCTGGCGCTCAACGGCGATTTCCTGCGCGCCACGGAAGCTCGCAGAACAAGCTGCGTCGGCAGACGCACCTCGCCAGGCTCCGAGCTTTCCCCCCGTATGCGCCGCAACAGAGTCTGCACTCCCAGCGTACCCATCTGCGTGATCGGCTGACGAACGGTCGTCAGCGGCGGATGCAGCAGCTCCGCGAAGGGCATGTCGTCGAAACCGACGATCGACAGGGCCGCGGGCGCTTCCAAACCCAATTTGCGCAAGCCCTCGAGTACGCCGAGCGCGATGTAATCGCTGCCCGCGAAGAGAGCGGTCGGGCGTTCCGCCAGCGACAACAATTCGAGAGTCGCGGCAAGGCCCGTGCCACGGTCGTAACCGCCAAATCTCACCCAGGATTCGAGCGGTTGCAGTCCCGCCTCCGACATTGCGCGAACGAATCCGACATGGCGCTCGCGGGCGCTGAACAAGTCCTTGGGCCCGCCGACATGGGCGATCTGCGTATGCCCGGATTCGATCAGGTGACGGGTCGCCTCGTAGGCGCCTTGCTCGTTTTCCACGAATATCCGCGACACTTCGGCGCCGGGCACATCCTCGTCAAGCAGAACGACGTCCGATCGTCCGGCGATTCTGTCGCGAATGCGACCGTCGTCGGCGCGGTTCGTCAGTACGATGAGGCCGTCCACGTCCCGGGAGGCGAGGCGGTCGATGCTCTCGCCCTCGATGTCGGGGTCGCCGCCCGTGCTCATGATGAGAAGCGAATAGCCCTGACGCCTCGCCTCCGCCTCGGCCGCGGCAGCCAAAGAGGCGAAGAACGGGTTCGCGATCTCAGGCGTAACGAGCCCAATTATCTGTGCGGTTCCGAGGCTCAATCGCTTCGCCAGCGCGTTCGGCCGGTAGGCCAGACGCTTGCACGCCTTCTCGATCCTGCCCGCCGTCTCCTCGGGCAATATGATGGACTTGTTGAGGTAGCGAGACACCGTAGCCGCGGACACTTTCGCGGCTTTCGCCACATCCCGGATGGTGGCTGGACCCTTGGACATAACAGAAGCCTGACACAGGAAACCGATTTAGTAAACCGGTTTCCCGCGGGGGAGATATTTTACTTACGTTCGACGTCGATTTGGGACAATTGAATACCTGCCGAGTAGCGGAGCGATGAGCAAAGCGAGGCCGAACAACAGACGCACTCAAATCAACCGCCAACGGCCTGATGGCGCTCGGCGTCATGCGAGCAATCTCCGACCTTGGATTGAGATGTCCCGAGGACGTTTCGATCACGTCTACCGACAATATTCCCGGCGTAAGGGGGCTCCGTCCCGTCCTGACCCGCACCGAGCACCCCATCGTCGACATGGTCAACGAGGCGGTCAGGCTTCTGGTCAACCGCATCAAGAACAATCGAGACGCGGAGGGGCGAACGGTCGTGTTCCCCACCTCTCTCGTCGTCGGCGACAGTTGCGCTCCCGTAAGGCGAGGCTGACCCGAGAGGAGAGCAAGCGCCGCGGCTCGCGCCTGATCCTCGCCTTCGCGCCCTCCAAGCCGTCGGCGCGCGCAAGAAACATGGCCTGACGCGAGCCTAGATCCGCCAAATGCGCCTGGCGTTCTCGGCGAACAATTGCGCGCGTTCGGAAGCGCTGCACTGGCCGGTAATGGCCTGAATCCCGGCGATCCAGTTCGACAACGACGAGGTCACCGTGCAGACTGGCCAGTCGCTGCCCCAGACGACGCGGCTCCAGCCAAAACTCTCGATAGAATGTTCGACATACGGACGGATGTCGTCGAGCGTCCAGGTCTCTGCGTCGGCGTAGGCGACGACGCCCGAAATCTTGACCACGACATTGGGCCGCCTGGCCGCGGCCGCAATGTCCTCGCGCCAGGGATGCTCCGCGCGATCCCTGATCGCCGGCACACCGCAATGATCGAGAACGAACTGAACGTCGGGACAGGCGTCGATCAACCCGATCGCCAGCTTGAGCTGGTCCGCTCTGACGCAGATGTCGAAAGGCAACCGCGTCCTTGCGAGCAGGCGCACATGGGCGCGAAATGTGGCGGTTTGGCTCAGCGCATCGGGAACCACGTGCAGAACGCGGCGAAAACCTTTGACGAAGGGGTCGGCGGATTGTCGTTCGAGAAAGGCGGGAAAGTCGCCGCTTTCCGGCCGGCAGGCGCTGACGCCGCCGCGAAGCAGACTGCCCGGCTGCGCGGCGAGGCCCTTGACATGCTGCGTTTCGGCCTCGATGGCCTCTGACGCGACGTCGACCTCCATGTGCAGTGCGTCCGTCACGCCGCAGCGCCGGGCTTCGGTCTGATAGGCGGCGAGCGTGAAGTCCCGATTGAGCGGCTCGAAGCCGGCGAGCCAGGGGTAGCTCAATCGATCGCGATAGATCAGATGAAGATGAGTATCGATGAGTTTCATGCCGCCTCCCGACCTCACAATTCGTGCGACGCCTGCACGAGCGCGCTCAGCTTCTTGTGGGTGATGTCGAGCGGAACGTGCCCAAAACCGCATTCGCTTGTCAGGACCAGCCGCTCGCGCGGAAAATGTTTGAGCGCCGGCTCGATGCGCCGCCGCACGGTCTCGACGGTCTCGATCTCGTCGCTGCGTTGATCGATGACGCCCAGCGCGAGATCGCCTTGAAAATCCCACAGCGACCAGAGCTGCATGAGGTCGTATCCCAGCGTGCAATGTTCGAGCGAAACCTCCTGAATCTTCATTTTGCGAAACGCGGGCGCCAGATCCATGTATTTCGTGAAGTAGATTCGCTTGCGTCGCGGATTGCCCCCGCAGACGTGCAAACCGACCCGCACATGTTTCGGCAAAGCCTCGATGAGTTCGTTGAGGACGTCGGCCGCCCATTCGCTCTGCTCAGGCGATTCCGTCCACATCGGCTCATCGAACTGGATATCCTTGCAGCCTGCCGCCACGACCTCGTTCAATTCATCGCGCAAGACCTCCGCCCACGCGCGGCAAAGCGCCTGATCGTCGGGGTAGAGGTCCTTGCGCTCGTTGACGCTGAAGCGCGTCAGCACATGCGGGCCGGTCACCGTCTGCTTGACGCTCACATGCGCCGGCGCCGCCGCGCGCGCCAGCTTCCAGTTGTGCGCCAGGTTGAAGCGCGGGTTCTCGATGCGACCGATAACGCGCGGGCACTCGATTCCGAACCCCGCCGTGCCGAAGGAAACGCGCGGCATGTTCTCGAAGGTCACCCCGTCAACCCGCTTCTGGTAGAAATAATACATGTTCTCGCGATAGGCCTCTCCGTCGGTGATCACGTCGAGGCCGAGATCGGCCTGATCCTTCGCCGCCCAGCGAATCATCCCGTCGGTTTCTTCCTGACTGAGCGTAGGCTTCTTCATCGTATCGGCGACCTGCACGGGACGGGGATAGCTGCCGACCACCGTGTTGCGGTAACGCGCCATGTCAGATCTCCTTGCGGCCCATTTCGCGAAGCGCCTCGTTGATGTGGGCGCGGACGCCCTCGCTTAGCGAGCGCGGCGCAAAATCGATCTCCTGCTCGAGCCGCTGGCCGTCCTGCCAGTCGATGAGAGGCGTGCGGGGCTTCGATTCGTCGAACTCGATCCGGGCCTCCGGCAGCCAGCGACGGACAGTCGCCGCGATCTCTTCGCCCGAGGCGCAGGCGCCGCCATTGTTGTAGGCGAAATGCGCGAGCTTGTCCTTCAGCGCGAGCCGCACCAATTGTTCGGCGCAATCGTCCTTATAGATCCACGTCTCGCGCGAATGGCGGGAGAACGGCAATCGCGCCGCCTCGCCGCGCGCGGGACGTGAGGCGAAGTCCTCCGCCCATAGCACCGAGCCGCGCTTGCGCCCATGGCCGAAAACCACGGGCGGCCGCACGCAAGCGAGACTGACGCCATATTTCTCGGCGTATTTCCTCGCCATGAACTCATCGAGAATCTTCATCACGCCGTAGGTGAAGAAGTGATCGTCGGGCGAACAGAAGTCGTCCTCTTTGACCGGGCGTTCGCCGTAGCGCGCCTGGCGCGCGCCATAGACGGTTTCGCTGCTCGTGAACACCAGGCGTGCGAGGCGATGGCGCACCGCGGCCTCGAACATATTGACCATGCCCAGCACATTTACATTGACGCCAAGCGCAGGGTTTGCCTCCACTTCCGCGCTCATGAGATAGGCGAGATGGATGCAATGGGTGATGTCGGGATGGCGCGAGAACACGCTTTCGACCGAGCGCGGGTCGGCGACGTCCACGGTCTCCGTCGCGATGTTCGAGAGACCTGGCGCAGCGCCCGCGCTGACGTCCGCCACGACCGTCGCCACGCCTCGGGCGGCAAGGTTCCTGACGACGGAGGCGCCGATAAAGCCCGTGCCGCCGGTGACCAGGAATTTCATCGGCTTGCTCCCCGTCTTTCGCCGGACTCGCTCATGCCGGGCGCTTTTCGACGAGCAGGATATGATCGGCGGCTAGCACCACTTCGTCCTTTTGGTTCAACACTTCGCAGCGCTCGACGACGCGACCCTGGCTCGCGCGGCGCGCATCGTCCTCCTTTGACGAAATCGTCACGCGGGTGCGGATCGTGTCGCCGATGAAGACCGGGCGGATGAAGCGCAGGCGGTCATAGCCGTAGGAGAAGGCGACGGGGTTGATGAGCGTCGCCGTCAGGCCGACGCCGATGGCGAAGACCATTGTGCCATGCGCGATGCGCTGGCCGAACGGCGTCGCCTTCATGAACTCCGCGTCCATGTGATGAGGAAAGAAGTCGCCGGTATGACCGGCGTGGACGACGAAGTCGGTCTCGGTGATCGTGCGGCCATGCGTCACCCGCACCGAGCCCAGTTGGTAATCCTCATAATAGATCGATTGTTCGATCATGGATCGCCCTTTTCTCAGGGATGCGGTGAAAGTGCGGTCGCCGGCGCGGCGCTGGAGCGATACATCGCCTCGATGAGCGACATGGTTGACCAGGCGTCCTCGACGTTCGCCACGAGCGCCCTGTCCTCGCCGGCGGCGAAGCGTTGCAGATTGGCCATGCGGCCGATGAAGGCGTCAGGGAACCAGCCGCCGCGTAAGGGGACGTCAACCCAATTCGCCTCGCCCTTCGGTCGAACGGACAGCGCGTCGGGCTCGCCGCGGGGATAATCGAGCAGGAGGCCGAGGCTGACATGCGCGGCGCCCTGCGTGCCGTCGAAGCGGAGTTCGGCGACCTGATGCCGGCGGCCGAAGGCGTGGTTGTGATTGACCGACAGCGTGCAGCGCACGCGCTCGCCATAGTCGAGAATGGCGGAGGTGCGCGTCTGCGCCATCGTCGAATTCGGATGGCCGAGGGTCTTGGCGTGAACCCCCTGGGGGTCGCCAAGCAGACCGCGCATGAGATCGAGATAATGGATGGAATGGACGGCGATTTCGACCCGCGCAAGCCCCTTCAGGAACGCGAACATGTCCCACGGCGTGTCGATGGCGAGATGAGCCTCCACATCCACGAGCTCGCCAATGAGGCCGCTCGCGACGGCGTCGGCGACCGCCAGCATCGCCGGCGCGAAACGCAACTGAAAATTGACGGCGGCCTTCAGCCGCTTGGCCCGGCAAATCTCGAGGATTTCGGTCGCCTCGGCCTCATTGCGGCCCATAGGCTTCTGGATCAACGCGATGGCGCCGTCGGGAAGCGCCTTCAGCACCTCGGCATGCGCGGCGGGCGGCGTCGCCAGATCGAACACGACGCCTTCGACGGAGGCCGCCTCGTCGAGCGTAGAAAAAATGGTCTCCACGCCGAAACGTTTCGCCACCTCCTCCGCTCGCGCGCGATTGAGATCATAGAGGCCAGCGATCTGATAGCCGGCCTTGCGATAGGCGGGAAAATGCGCGTCTGCGACTATCGAGCCGGCGCCGATCGTCACGATGGGTCGAGGCTCGCTCGGGCTCGGCCATTCCTGGCGAAGGGAAGCAGGGTCGAACGCCATGGGGCGCTCACGGATAGAAGAAGACGGACGGCATGGCGGACCACCATTCGCCCTCCTTGGCGCTGTCGAGCCGGCGCTGACATGGCGTCGACACGTCCCACCATTTCTGCGTCGTCGGATCGGCGGCCATTTTCGCGGAGTCGGCGGCGAAATCCTCGCCGTGATATTCGAAATAGGCGAATAGCAGATTTTCGGGCTCGCGCAGGAAGATCGAATAGTTTCGGATATTGCACTCGGAGATCTTTGCAAGCACGCCCGGCCACACCGCCTTGTGCATCTCCTTATATTCCGCAATCCGCTCCGGCCGGACGCCGATCACCATGCCCATGCGCTGCATCCTGACCTCCCTTATGGCGTGATGGTTCGGTTGAGCGCCCGCATAGGGCGCCGGCGGATGGCTTCGTATGGCGTGTCGATCGTGAGGCCGGGAAAATGGGGGGACTGGCCGGCGGCGCTCGCCTTCCCGCTAGCGGCGGCGGCCAAGGTGAAGGTCGAGGCGAGAAGCAACATACGCTTCATGTCGTCCTCCCCGCCTCTGGCTCGCAACCCCGGTCCTTGGAAGCTATGCAGCTTCCAAATGCGCAGCTTGCGTTTACAGGTAAATCATACCGAGCTAAAGCTGTCAACGCGATGGACGCGCTCCGACATGTTCGCCGCCGGCGGCGTTTCGCAGCCTTGGTTTCACTCATGAACGACACGACGAACAACGACCGCTATCGCGCTCCCGCGCTCGACAAAGGCCTCGACATTCTCGAATTGCTCGCCTCCGCCGACGGCGGACTTACTCAGATCGAAATCGCCAAGGCGCTGGGGCGCAGCGCCAACGAGAACTATCGGATGCTCGACCGCCTCGTGCGCCGCGGCTATGTGCTGCGCAACGAGGCCGACCGCTACGAGCTGACGCTGAAACTCTTCGGGCTTGCGCATCTGCATCGCCCCATTCGCCGCCTCGTCGCCCAGGCCACGCCGCTGATGCGCGAGCTCGCGCAGCAGATCCAGCAGGCCAACCACCTCGCCGTCTACGATCGCTCCGAGGTGATCGTCATCGCGCAGATCGACGCGCCGAGCTACTGGGGCATCGCCATACGGGTCGGCGCGCGGGTCGGGCTGTTCGACACCGGGTCGGGCCATGTGCTGCTCGCCTTCCGCTCGGCCGAGGAGCGCGCGCTGATGATCGCCGAGCATGAGGAGCCGACCGACGATCCCGACATCCCCGAGGATCTTGAGGAGCGGCTCGCACAAATCCGTCAGCGCGGCTACGAGGTGATGCCGAGCCGGCAGACGTCCGGCGTCTACAACCTCTCCGCGCCGATCCTCGGACCCGACGGCAGCGCGCTGGCGGCGCTCACCTGCCCCTATCTCGCGCCGCTGCGCCGACCGAGCGCGCCCGACATAACGCAGGCGATCGCCAGACTCATGGAGACCACGCAGCAGCTCAGTCGAACCATCGGGGGCGTGACGCCGAAAGCAGGCCTATGAATTTTCTATTTGAATGGACCATTCATTCGTGATTACATGATTATTGATCGATTGATCTGACCCAAGGGAGGCTTGCGCATAGCGGGACGCGGCGATGTGGCGACCAACTTCGACAACGCTTGTTCTTATGGCCAGACAGGTCCCGCTTCTTCGAGTCGGCGTCGTCGGCGAAACCATCTGCTCGATCAGGACGAATATGGACAAGCGGTCAAAAAAGGAAACGGGTCTCCTCCGCGCATCTTGCGAAGCGTTCACGGGGGCCGGAGACCCCGACTTCTGTTGCTGGCGTTTGCACAGCCTCAGATACCGCGATCCCCAAGCCATCGCGGCCGAGGTACGATCGTGAGCGATGGCGCCGATGCGGGGCTGCTCGAGGGCGTTCTGGTCCTCGACATGAGCCAGTTCCTGTCCGGGCCGTTCGCGGCGCTGCGGCTCGGCGACCTCGGCGCGCGGGTCATCAAGATCGAGCGGCCCGACGGCGGCGACCTATGTCGGCGGCTCTATCTCTCCGACACCGAGCTTGGCGGCGACTCCACGTTGTTTCATGCGATCAATCGCGGCAAGGAGAGCTTCGCCGCCGACTTCAAGTCGACCGAAGGACTGGCCGCGATAAGAAAACTCCTCGCGCGCGCCGACATCGTGATCCAGAACTTCCGCCCCGGCGTGATCGAGCGGCTTGGTCTCGACTACGAAGCCGCCCGCGCCATCAATCCGCGCATCGTCTACGCCTCCATCACCGGTTATGGCGAGGATGGGCCGTGGCGGGCGTTCCCCGGCCAGGATCTGCTGGCTCAGGCGCGTTCGGGCGTGATGTGGCTCAACGGCGACGAGGAGCAGGGGCCGGTGCCGTTCGGGCTCGCCGTCGCCGATCTCCTGGCGGGGAACGCTATCGTGCAGGGCGCGCTTGCCGCGCTTGTGCGCAGCCGCGTGGCGGGACGCGGCGCGCATGTCCAGACGAGCCTCCTGGAGGCGCTCGTCGACTTCCAGTTCGAGGTTCTCGCGACCTATCTCAACGATGGCGGGCGGCTTCCCGTTCGCGCCGGCTACCGCAGCGCGCACGCCTATCTCTCCGCCCCCTATGGCGTCTATCGCACCGCCGACGGCTGGCTCGCGCTGGCGATGACGCCGCTCGACAAGCTCGCGCCGCTCCTGGAGGCGCCGGGGCTCGCGGGCCTTCCGGCCGACGCGCCGTTCCGCCAGCGCGACGGGCTCAAGCGCCTGATCGCAGACACCCTGGCGAAGCGCACGACGTCGGAGTGGCTCGCGCGCTTGCAGCCGCACGACATCTGGTGCTCGGAAGTGCTCAACTGGTCCGAATTGTTCGCCAGCGAGAACTTCAGGCTCCTCGACATGGTGCAGACGCTTGAGCGCGGCGACGGCGTCTCGCTAAGGACGATGCGCTCGCCGATCCGCGTCGACGGCGAGCGTGGACGCTCGCGTCACGCCGCGCCGCGCATCGGCGAGCACACGCAAGCCTTGCGGGCGGAGTTTGGGCTCTAGGATCAACGAAACGCAACTTTAGCGAGGTCTGCGCACGGGTTGGTCGCGGCGCTCGCTGACGGCGCTGAACGTCGCGGTAAACGCAACCTATGACGCGCGAGGCCCCGGCGTCGCCGCGGCCGGATTGGTAACGACCGCCGCCCTGCCCCGCGGGCCGGCTCTCATGGCGCCGCCTGCGCGACGACTGCGTCTTGAACCAGAGAGACGATTTCTTCGCGGGCGAATCCGATACTCGCTCAGGATCTCTTCGGAATGCTGGCCCAGACGAGGGGCGAGGCGCCGGATGTCAGGTTGGGTCCTGCTCCATCGCTGGGGGATATTCATCACCCGCAGCAGCCCCTCGCTCGGATGCTCCCTCAGCGAGAAGAAGCCGACGGCCTTCATGTGTTCGTCTTCCAGGAGTTCCTCCGGCGTGTTCAAGCGCATCGCGGGGATGTCGACGTCGGCGAAGAAGGCGAGCCACTCGTCGGTCGTGCGCGTCAGAAGCGTCTCGGCGAGAAAGCTGTAAAGAAAGCCGATGTTCTGCGTGCGGCCGTCGATCGTCGTGTAGCGCTCGTCCGCGGCCATGTCGGGCCGTCCGATGGCCTCGAAGAACCGGCGCCAATGCTTGTCGTTGTAGACCAGCACGCCGATATGTCCGTCTTTCGTGGGATAGGGCCTGCGGTTCTTGTCCATCATGCGCACGTAGCCGACAGGTCCGTTCGGCGGCTCGAAAGTGGCGCCGTAGAGATGATCGCCCATCACGAATTCGGCCATGCTTTCGAACATCGGCGTCTCGATCGCCTGACCCTGCCCGGTTCGCTCGCGGCTGTAGAGCGCCATGCCGATCGCCGAAGCGGTCATGACGCCGACCACGCGATCCATCATCGCGGTGGCGACGTAGCTCGGCTCGGCGGTCCGTCGCGATTGAAGCACGGGCAAGCCGATGGCGGCCTGGATCAGATCGTCGTAGGCGGGCCGGTCGGCGTAAGGACCGGTCTGCCCGTAGCCGAACGCGCCGCAATAGATGATCCTCGGGTTGACGGCTGAGACTTCGGCGTAGGAAGCCCCGAGGCGCGCCATCGCTTTCGGACGGAAGCTGTAGAGCAGCACGTCGGCCTGCGCGAGAAGTCTGCGCAGAACGGCGCCCGCGTCGGGCTTCTTGAGATCGAGAGCGAGGCTGCGCTTGTTGCGGTTGAGATTGAGGAAATAGGGCCCCATGCCTTTGTGGCGAGACGGGCCGATGCCGCGCAGCGTGTCGCCTTCCGGCGGCTCGATCTTGCAGACGTCCGCGCCCATGTCGCCGAGGATCTGCGAGGCGTAGGGACCCATGACGTTCATCGTCATGTCGAGGACGCGCACGCCTTCGAGTGGACCGCTCACGGGAGTCTCCTTGAGGTTCAGGGCGCTATGACCGCGCCGCGCCGACGAAGCGCGGCTATCTCATCTTTGGCGAAGCCGAGTTCGGCGAGGACTTCCTGCGACTGGCCGCCGAGCGCCGGCGCGACGTTGCGCAGCCCCGCCCCGCGCTCGCCGTCGACCATCACCGGGAACGGAATGTGCCGCTCGCCGTCGAGCCGCATGACCATATGGCGCCCAGCGATCTGTTCGCGGCGGCTCGCCTCGGCCGGCGTCATGGCGCGCTGCGCCGGCGCGCCCGTCGCTCTGAGCCTTTCGAGCCATTCCGCGGTAGTCCGCATGCGCATCACTTCGCGCAGCCGCGCGATCAATTCGTCGCCCTGCCGACGGCGCTGCGGCTCGCTGGCGTAGCGCTCGGCGGCGAGATCGGGCGCGAGTTCGGCGGCGGCTTCGACGAAGGCGCGCCAGAAATGCTCCTCAACGACGCCAAGCGCGATGCGCCCTCCGTCGGCCGTCTCGAACAGGTCATTGGTCGGCCAGACATGATCCTGCGAAGGCCCGTCGAGATCCAGACCATGGCGGATGGACACGAACGACATCGCAGCCTCCGTCAGGCTGAGGTCGAGGCGTCGCCCGCGACCGGTGGTCGTTCGTTCGTGCAACGCGGCCAGAATCGCAATCGCCGCGTAGGCGCCGCCCGCGAGGTCGGCGACGGGAATCGCCGATCGCCTCGGGACCTCCCCCCAATGGCCGGAGAGCGTCATTGCGCCCGCCGCGCAGAGATAGTTGAGATCGTGGCCGGGAACCTGCGAATCCGGGCCGCTCTGGCCGTAGCCCGACAGCGAACAATAGATGAGGCGCGAATTGGCGCCCTGCAAAGCCTCTGGCCCCACCCTCAAACGATCGACCACGCCGGGCCGGAAGCCTTCGATGGCGACATCCGCCCATTGCGCGAGGCGGCCCATCACGTTCGCCGCCTCCGGCTGTTTGAGGTCGATCGCCAGACTGCGCTTGTTGCGATTGGCCATCCGGAACAGCGAGGACGGCATATGCCGCGCGAAATCGCCGGAGGGCGGTTCGACCTTCACGACGTCGGCGCCGAGATCGGCGAGCGCCAGCGTCGCGAATGGGCCCGGCAGCAGCGCCGTCAGGTCGAGCACGCGCACGTCGGCGAGCGGCCGCCAGCCCGAAATCGGCGCTTCCTCGTCGGCCATCCTTTCGCTCCTCAGTAGGATTTCGGCAGACCGAGCGCGCGCTCGGCGATGAAGCTCAGGATCATTTGCGGGCTGACCGGCGCGATGCGCGGAATGAAGATCTCCCGCATGAGGCGCTCGACATGGAATTCCTGGGCGTAGCCCATGCCCCCATGGGTCATGACCGCGGTTTCGCAGGCGCGGAATCCCGCCTCGGCGGCCAGATACTTGGCCGCGTTGGCTTCCGCCCCGCATTCGCCGCCGCTGTCGTAGAGCGTGGCCGCCTTCAGGGTCATCAACCAGGCCGCCTCGAGCTCGGCCCAGTTGCGCGCAAGCGGATGCTGGATCGACTGGTTCTGTCCGATCGGCCGGTCGAAACACGATGCGCTCTTTCGCATATTTCGAGGCGCGCGCCAGCGCCGCGCGGCCGATGCCGACCGCCTCGGAGGCGATGAGGATGCGCTCGGGATTCATGCCGTGCAGGATGGACTTGAACCCCTCTCCTTCGGCGCCGATGCGGTCGGTCTCCGGAATCGTCCAATTTCTCGATGAACAGCATGTTCGAGTCGACGGCGTGGCGACCCATCTTCGGAATTTCGCGCACCTCGATCTTCGCGCGGTCGAAATCCGTGTAGAAAAGCGTGAGCCCCTCGGTCTTGCGCTTGACCGCCTCGAGCGGCGTCGTGCGCGCGAGCAGCAGAATCTTGTTGGCGACCTGCGCCGTCGAGATCCAGATCTTCTGGCCGGAGACGACATAGCGCTCGCCCCGCCTCACCGCGCGGGTGCGCAGCTCCGTCGTGTTGAGACCGGCGTCGGGCTCGGTGACCGCGAAGCACGCCTTGTCGCGCCCTTCGATGAGCGGCGGCAGCATCCGCTGCTTCTGCTCCGTCGTTCCAAACACCACGACGGGATTGAGCCCGAAGATGTTCATGTGAATGGAGGACGCGCCGCTCATGCCCGCGCCCGATTCGGCGACCGTCTCCATCATGATCGCCGCTTCGAGGATGCCGAGGCCGGCGCCGCCGAATTCCTGCGGCATCGCGACCCCGAGCCAGCGATCCCTGGCGAAAGCGGAGTGGAACTCGTGCGGAAACCCGCCCTCGCGGTCGCGCATGAGCCAATATTCGTCGCCGAACCCGGCGCAGATGCGTCGAACCAACTCGCGGATCTGCTCCTGTTCGACGGTCAGCGCGAAGTCCATCGGAATCTCCTCCCGCTAGCCGACATAGCTTTCGACCACACGCGGATCGCGGGCGAGATCGCTCGCGGCCCCGGTCATCGCAATCGCGCCGGCCGCCATCACATAGGCGCGATCGGCGTGGCGCAGCGCCTCGCGCGTGTTCTGCTCGACTTGCAGGATGGTCAGGCCCTCGGCATGCAGCGCTCGTAGCCGGCGGAACACCTCGGTGACGAGCAGCGGCATGAGGCCCCATGAAACCTCGTCGATCAGCAGCAGGCGCGGCCCCGGCATCAGCGCGCGCGCCAGCGCGAGCATCTGCTGCTCGCCGCCCGACAGCGTCGAGGCGGCCTGACGCCGCCGCTCGCCCAGACGCGGGAACATCCTGTAAGCCTGCTCGAAGCCGCGACGCAGATCCTCAGCCGAGCACGAATAGCCGCCCGCGCGCAGATTGTCCTCGACGCTCATCGCCCCGAACAACTGGCGCCCTTCCGGCACGAAGCCGAGGCCGAGCCGCTGGCGATCCCACGTGGGCGCGCCTGCGAAGTCGCGGCCCGCAAAGCGGATCTCGCCGGTCGAGGACGCAAGGCCCATCACCGCGCGCAGCAGCGAGGACTTGCCGGCGCCGTTGGCGCCGACGATCGCCACCCATTCCCCCTCGTTGACGTCGAGGCTCACCCCGCCGACCGCCACCGCCTGCCCATAGCGGACGATGAGATTGCGCACGCTCAGCATGGCTCGCCGGCCTCCTCGCCGAGATAGGCGCGAACGACCCGGGGATCGGCGCGCACCTCGGCCGGCTTGCCCGAAGCGATCAGCACGCCTGCGTCCAGCACCAGCGCGCGGTCGCACACCGGCATCGCCTTACGCACGTTGTGCTCGACCATCACGACCGACGTGCGATGCTTGAGCCCGACGACGAGTTCGAGCAGTTCGTCCAATTCCCGATCCGTGAGCCCGGCGAGCGGTTCATCGAGCAAGAGCAACAGAGGTTCGACGGCGAGCGCGCGCGCGACTTCGAGCCGCTTGAGCATGCCCATGGTGAGGCGGCCCGCCTCTTCGTCGGCGCGCTCGCCGAGGCCGACCTGGGCGAGCAGAGCGCGCGCCGTCTCCTCGTCGTTCCCGCGCGTTGCGCCCTTGCGCGGGATCGCCGTCAGCACGTTCTCGAGCGCGGTCAGCTCTCGGAACGGCCGGGTCACCTGAAACGTGCGCGCGATCCCGAGCCGCGCGCGCCGCCAGGCCGGCAATCGCGTCACGTCCGTCCCGCGCAGGCGGATGACGCCCGCGTCGGGCCGGAGCGCGCCGGCGATCAGGTTGAACAGCGTCGTCTTGCCGGCGCCGTTCGGGCCGAACAGCCCAACCAGCTCCCCCTCCGCCACTTCGAGGCTCAGGCTGCGCACGGCGCGCAGGCCGCCGAAGCGCTTTTCGAGCTCCTGGACGGTGAGCGCCGCGGTCATTCCGCCCCCTTGCCGACCGCGGCGCCGACCCGTTCGCCACGCGCCCCGCGCGACCGCAGACGCGACGCGAGGAACGGGCCGATCCCGTTCGGCATGAACAGAATCACCAGCAGCAGCAGCAATCCGATGACGGCCGTATGCAGGCCCGGCGCGAAGATCTCCAGGAGTTCGCCGACGCCGACATAGAGCAGCGCGCCGAGCGCCGGCCCCGTCGCCGTGGCGACGCCGCCGATCATCGGGCCGGCGAGGGCCGTCAGCGAGACGTCGACGTTGAACGCGACGTCCGGGTAGAGCGAGGCCGTGAACAGGCCGTGGATCGCCCCGGCGCCGCCCGCGATGGCCGCGCTGAGGCAGAAGACGCCGAGCTTCAGCCGCCCGGAGGGCACGCCCAGCGCCACGGCCGCGGTCTCGTCGCCCTTGATCGCCAGTAGGCGCATCCCAAGCCGCGAGCGACGCAGGATCGCCATCAGAATCGTGGCGGCGCAGGCCAGCACGATCATCAGCGCCTGCGGCAACCAAATCGGGAAGATGTCCTGCAACGCGAGGCCGCCGGGCCCGCCCGTCGCCGGGATCTTGCGTACGACGAGCAGGGCGAGCTCCTGAAGAAACAGCGTCGCGAAGGTGAATGGCGCGCCGCGCAAGCGCAGGCTGGTCGCGCCGATGACGAGCGAGGCCGCCACCGCCACGACGGGGCCCGCCAACAGCCCGAGCGACAGCGGCCATTCCGCGTTCAGCGCCATCACCGCCGCATAGGCCCCCAGGCCCGCGAGCGCGCCATGGGCGAAGGACACATAGCCCGTCAGGCCCGACATCAGGTTCCAGGCCTGCCCGAGCGCGAGATAATAGGCGAAGTAATAGACGAGGATGCGCGCATAGGCGGACGCGCCGAAGGCCGGCAACGCCAGCGCGAGCGCTGCCGCGAGGATCGCCGGCAGAACGATTGCGAGGGGAAAGCGGCGTTCGACCCTCACGGCCTCAGGCCTCCGCCCGCTGCCCGAACAGTCCCTGCGGGCGAAGCAGGAGGGCCGCGTAGAGCAGGACATAGGTGATGATCTTGGCCCAACCGTCGTCGAGCGCAAAGCCGCTGAAGCTTTGCAAGAGGCCGATCCCGATCGCCGCCACGATCGCCCCCGTCACGCTGCCGAGCCCGCCGACAACGACTACGACGAAGGCGTCGAGCACCCAGTCGTGACCTACCCCCGGGGTCGTGGCGCCGATCAGGCTGACGAGCGAACCGGCGGCCGCGGCGAGGCCGACCGCGAGGCTGAAGGCGATGCTCTCGGTTTGATTGACGTCGATCCCAGAACTCGCCGCCGCGTCGCGGTTCTCGGCGACCGCGCGCAGAGCCAAGCCGAGCCGGCCCGAGCGCAGCAGCGCGAGAACCGCCGCCGTCAGCAGCGCGCAGACCGCGAGCACCGTCAGGCTCCTGAACCCGATAGAAACGCCCCAGAGTTTCAAGTCGCCGGAAGGGCCCGCGGAATAGCTGCGGAAATCGCCGCCGAAGACGATCGAAAACAGACCGAGCGCAAGCGCGGACAGCGCATAGGTCACCATCAGCATGTCGAGCGCGGGCCGCGTCGCGACGCGTCGGACGACGAGCGCCTGAACCAGCCAACCGAGCGCCGCGCCCGCGATAAAGGAGAGCGGGACGCCGATGAGAGGATTGAGGCCGAGCCGCCCCGCCAGCAGCCAGGTCAGATAGGCGCCGAGCGTAATGAACTCGCCATGCGCGAAATTGATGACGCGCATGACGCCGAAGATCACGGCCAGTCCCAGCGCCACCAGCGCCAGCAGCGCGCCCACGACGACGCCGTTGACCAGCAATTGCAGTGCGAGCGTCACCGGGGACACCTACCGCGCGGCAACCCGCTCAGCTCCATTTTGGCTTCGGCCACTCGATGGCCGCCGCCCCCGTCCCGCTGACGACCTTTGATGCGCCGCCCTGCCATTGCGTGGCGACGTAGCGGTAGCCTTCCTGCTGCCCCTTGTCGTTGACGCGGAAGGAACCGAGCACCGTCTCGATCGTCTGCGAGGCGACATAGTCTCGGATGGCGGCGCGTTCCGCCCCCTTGGCTGCGATCGCCGCCTGAAGGACCTGTCCCGCCGCATAGGCGGCCGCGGAATGATAGGAGGGCGTGCGATTGTACTTCGCCTTGTAGGCGTCGATGAACGCCTTGTTGGCGGAGGTCACTATGCTCGCTTCCCATGCCGAGCGCCCGAACACGCCCTCCGCGTTGGCGCCGAGCGCATCCTTGGTCACGCCGTCCGCCGCCTGGATGAAGTGGTAGCCGAGCGGATTGAAGCCGCGCTCGATCATCTGCCGGGTCAGCGCGACGCTCGGCACGTAATAACCGCCCATCGACACGGCCTCGGCCCCGAAGCTGACCATGCGCTCGATGATGGAGCGGAAATCCTGGGCGCCGGGGCTGTAACCATAGCTCTCGACCGCCAGACCCATGGCGGCGGCCGTCTTCTCCGCCCAATCCTTGGCGCCGATGGAGAACGGCGATTGCTCGAACACGATGGCGAGTTTCTTGACCGCGCCCCCCTTCGACTTGAGCACGTCGAGGAAGCCCTGGTGATCGTATTGCGAGGACGGGAACGCCTGGAAGCTCCACTTGAGCTTGCGCCGCGTCCAGATGCTGCTGTCGGAGGCGATGGTGCCGAGCATGGGCGTCTGGGCGCGCTCGACGACGACGGCTTCCGCGTCGGTGATCGGGCTCGAATAGGGCCCCAGAATGGCAACGACGCCGTCGCGATCAATGAGACGCTGGGCGAGCACGCGGCCGGTGTCGGGATTGCTCTCGTCGTCGTAGATCGTCAGCGCGACGGGACGCCCGCCGACGCCGCCCTTGGCGTTGACCTCGGCCTCCCAGAGCCGGTAGCCCTCCTGAGTGTATTTCGCCGAGTCCGAGAAGCGGCCGGTGAGCGAAAGCGAGGCGCCGAGTTTGATCGGGTCGGCGGAATAGGCCGGACGGAGAGCCAATCCCGCGAGAGCCGCCGCGCCGCCGCTCAGCGCCGCGCGTCTGGATATCCTGCGCATATTCGTTTCCTCCCGTGCAACATTCGTTCTGTTCAGGCTGCAATCGGTCTGCGGTCGATCATGCGGCGCCCTCCAGACTCTTCGCAAGCCCAATCGCCTTTGCGCGCAGACTTTCGCCGATCGCGGCGAATCCCGCGCGGCGCAGCGGCTCCGCGACGCCAATCATCACCAGCGCATTCTTCACCCCACCCGGCGCGGGCACCGGCGCCGCGATGATGGCGACGCCGGAGATATATTGCCCGTCGTCGACGGCGTAGCCGGCGACGCGCGCCTGTCGCACTTCTTCGAGCCAGGTCGCGAAATCCGGCGGATGGTCCCAGCGCAGCGCGTCGAAACGCCGCTTGAGCTCCTCGGGCTGATAGTCGCCAGCGGCGGCCAGACATCGGCCCGTCGCGCTGATCAGCGCGGGAAAGCGGCTGCCGATCTCGACCCTGAGACGCAAGGCCTGCTCCATGCGGCTGATCGCGACGACGACGATATGCTTGAGGCCCGCCGCCTGCACGCACACCGCCGTCGCGCCCCATTGGCGCGCGAGTTCGTCGAGCGGCTGCTGCGCGATGTCGGCGAGGCTGCGCCGCCGCAGCACGCCGCGCGCGATCGACAGGATGCCCGCGCCCAGCGCGTAGCGCTTGGTATGCGGATCGAAGATGACGATCTCCTCCGCCACGAGCGCGCGCAGGATGTGCAAACACGTCGATGGCACGAGATCAAGCGCGTTCGCGACCGCGTGCACGCCGAGCGGCGCGTCGCTTTTGGCGAGCAGCCGCAGGATCGCGATGGCGCGCGAAACCGCCGGCACGTTCCGCGTCACGCCGACGCGGCGAGCCGCGAGCGGCTTTGGCGCGGCCTTCGTCCTGGCGGCCGCGCGACGGTCCGCGGCTGGCTTGGCGGAGCGGGACCTTTCCATCGCCTCCTCCGGGGCGGCGCGCTGAACTTTCATTTCGCCGGATTGCGGGCGGGAAGCGCGACGGTCGCCGAGCCGACCACCGAAAGCTCGCCATCCTGATTATGGGCCTGCTGCTCGATCTCGACCAGATGTCTGCCGCCCTCGATCCGTTTGGCTGTCACGGTCCCGTCGATAAAGAGCATGTCGCCCTCGGGGTTGTGGCGGCGGATCTTGCATTTCGCGCCCACGAGAAAGCCGTCGTCGCCCATCCAGTTGGTGACGTGATGCGTGAGCCAGGAGCAACGCTCCGGGCCGTAGTCGTAGACCCCCGGCGCGCCGACCATCGCCGCCATGTCCGCCTCCCAATGCACGCGCTCGGGACAATCGGGAATGCCGAAGCGGTTGGGGATGCCCAGGCCGGCGTGGCGGGTGAACTGCTTCCAGTTGAGCTTGTTGGCGCGGATGTAGAGACCGCCCCAGCCCTGCGCGTAAGCGATGAAGCCGGTCACCGTCATCGGCCCCTTTCCCATCGTCGGCAGCTTCGCGCCAATGGCGACGTCCTCGAAGTAGCGTTTCTCACGCCCGCGGATCTGCTCCTGCGCATAGAGCTGGTAGACGCGATCCAGCTCCTTCGCCGAATAGCGCCGTTGCGGCTTCTCCTTGAGGTGCGTGTATTTGGATCCTTCCTCGCGCGCGACGTCGCGGTCGGTGCGGAAGCACCAGCTTTCCGCCTCCGCGACGAGATCGCCGTCCTTGCCGAAGAAGTTGACGTGATAAACCTGCTGCACCGCCCGGCCCGCGAATTTCGTCTGATGCTCGATCAGATCGGAGAGCCACGCCTCGGTCGTGATCTCCTCGCCGCGCCGAACCCAGCGCCTCCAGCGCCAGTCCGCGCCCGCCCACATCGCATGAACGCCGGAAAGACCGCCGACATAGCCAGAAATGATGCGGTTGGTTGCGAACAGGAAGCTCGGCAGGGCGACGAGGCCGCCGAGCGAGCTCTTGGCCGCAACCTGCGGATCGCACCAGAGCGGATTGTCGTCGCCGATTCCGTGCGCGTAGTGCCGGATATTGTCGCGCGTCGCCTCGTGGCACCAGGGCTCGAGCGTGTCCTCGATCTTCTTGCCGATGCGCCCTCGGAGTTCGTCGAGACCGCGGTCGGTGATCTTCGGAAATCGATAGTTTTCCCTCGACATGAAAACTCCTGGACGAAAGAGGTCGCCGTCAGGCGCTAGAAGACGTCGCGCGCTCGCGCTCGCGCAGAACCTTCCGGTTCACCTTGCCCGCCGGCGTCTTCGGCAACTCGGAGACGAAGGCCACCTGGCGCGGGTATTCATGCAGGCTCAGGCGCTGGCGCGTGAAATCCTGCAACTCGGCGGCGAAAGTCTCCTCGCCCGGTCGGTCGCTCACGATGAAGGCCTTGACGATCTGGCCGCGCACCGGATCGGGCGCCCCGATCGCCGCCGCCTCGCGCACGTCGGGATGCTTGAGCAGCACGTCCTCGATCTCCAGCGCGCTCATCGTCCAGCCGGCCGAAATAATCACGTCGTCCGCGCGGCCCATGTGATAGAAATAGCCGTCGGAATCGACCCGGCCGAGATCCTTGGTCTGAAACCAGCCGTCGCGTCGCCAGACCTTGATCTCGCCGACGACGCCGGGCGCGCAAGGCCGTCCCTCCCCGTCCTGCGCCTCGACGCGCACGCCCGGCGGCGGCTTGCCCAGCGAGCCGGGCTTCACGACATAGTCCTGCGCGCCTGGATAGTTGACGAGGATGACGCCGACCTCGGTCGTGCCGTACATGCTGCAAGCCGGAACGTGAAAATGACTGTCGATAAATTCGAGGGTCGCCGTGTCGATCGGCTCCCCGGTATAGGACAGCTTGCGGATGAACGAGCGGAAGTCGCCTGCCCGCCCCGATCCGCGCATCATGCGGTAATGCGTGGAGGCGGCCGAAAGATTGCTGATCTCGAAATCCTCCAGCGCGCGCAACAGACGCAGCGGATCGAACTTGCCTGCGTAAGCGCCAGTGGCGACCCCGAGCGCAAGGGGCGCGAGCGTGCCGTGCCAAAGTCCGTGACCCCAGGCAGGCGAGGACGGGCAGAAATAGTTGTCGCCGGGACGAATGCCCGTTCCGTAAAGCGCCGCGCTCATCAACGTGACGATCGCGCGATGCGTATGTTTCACCGCGGCGGGCAGTTCGCGGGTGGTGCCCGAGGTGTATTGAAACACCGCGAGATCGTCGGCCGCCGTCGTTGGCTCGTAAGTCGAGGAATATTTCGCTCAGATTACGGATGAATGCGTCGTCGGCGATTTCGGTCGCCACGCCCTCGAGGCCCCGCGCGACCTCCGCCTTCTCGGCGTTGACGATCATGAGCTTGGGCGCACAATCGGCGACCCGAAGGCGCACGCCGTCGGGACCGAACAGCGTAAACAACGGCACGGCGATGGCCCCGCGCTTCATCACGCCGAACAGCGCGACGTAGAACGCCAGCGAAGGCTCGAGCATGATGGCGACGCGCTCGCCTCGCGCTCACACCCTTTTCGGTCAACCAATGCGCAAACTGCGAGGAAAGGGCCGAAAGCTCGGCGAAGCGGATGTTTTCGTCGCGCCCTTCCGCGTGCGCAACGCGAATGGCGATACGATCGCGGGCCGCGTGCCGATCAACGCATTCATGCGCGATGTTGAGGCGCTCTTTGCCGCCCTCGAACAGCTCCCACAGCTTTGCGGGAGAGAAGAGGCGTTGCGCGTCCTCGTAACGAGTGAACTCTGTAAGCTTGGCCATGTGCCGACGCGCGTGCGCTCCGACGTTTCCTCTTTTTGCCTGCGCAAAGGGACACCGTGTCTTCTGCGTTGTCAATAAGCAATTTTGTTGTATATAGACAACATCTCCACACGTTGTGCGGTTGAGCGACGCGCCGCAAGGCGCAATCGAAATAGACTGCGCCGGCCCTGCGCTTCGCGCGCATCGCCGCGCTCTGCGACCGGAGTGGGAATGTCAGAGGCGGGATATGGCGCGGATTATCCGAATCGGTCGCGCGCTGGCGTCCGCAGCCCGCAATCGCGGCGCGAGCTCTCGCATGACGGCGCATTTGGCAAAGTGGCGGAAGCGCCATCGTGAAAAAGCGAAGCGACGAAGCAGTCCAGGCCTCAGCCGAAGCCGCCTATTCCGGTTGATCGACGTTTACCCGGAGATGGATTGCTCCGCCTCGTTCGCGATGACGGGTTTGCCGGGAAGCGGGAGGCTCTGAAGCCCGTGACTGCGCGGGCGCTAAAACGACCTCGGCAGGTCCAGCACATGTTCCGCGACGAAGCTCAAGATAAGGTTGGTTGAGATGGGCGCGACCTGGTAGAGGCGCGTCTCGCGAAATTTGCGCTCCACGTCATATTCGCAGGCGAAGCCGAAACCGCCGTGAAACTGGATGCAGGCGTTCGCGGCTTCCCATGACGATTTCGCGGCGAGGTATTTGGCCATGTTGGCCTGCGCGCCGCAAGGAAGCCCGGCGTCGTAACGGCGGCACGCCTCGAAGCGCATCAGGTTGGCGGCCTCGACCTCGATATAGGACTCGGCGATCGGGAACTGCACGCCCTGGTTCTGCCCGATCGGTCGGCCGAACACGACTCGCCCCTTGGCGTATTCCGTGACCTTGTCGATGAACCAATAGCCGTCGCCGATGCACTCGGCCGCGATGAGGATGCGCTCGGCGTTGAGCCCGGTCAGAATATATTTGAACCCCTGCCCCTCCTCGCCGATCAGATTCTCCGCGGGGATCTCGAGATTGTCGAAAAACAGCTCGTTGGTCTCATGATTGACCATGTTGGCGATGGGGCGCACGGTCAGGCCGGCGCGCATCGCTTGCTTGATGTCGACGATGAAGATCGACATGCCATCCGATTTTTTCTTCACCTGGTCGAGCGGCGTCGTGCGCGCAAGCAGGATCATCAAATCGGAGTGCTGCACGCGCGAAATCCAAACCTTCTGACCGTTGATGACGTATCGGTCCCCCTTGCGCACCGCGGTCGTCTTGATCTTCGTGGTGTCGGTGCCGGTTGTCGGTTCGGTGACGCCCATCGACTGCAGCCGCAGCTCGCCTGCGGCGATCCTGGGGAGATAGCGCCGCTTCTGCTCCTCCGAGCCGTGCCGCACGAGCGTACCCATGTTGTACATCTGGCCGTGACAGGCGCCCGAATTGCCGCCGGAGCGGTTGATCTCCTCCATGATGATCGAGGCTTCCGCGAGCCCGAGGCCCGAGCCGCCGTATTCCTGCGGGATCAGCGCCGCCATCCAGCCCGCCTTGGTCAACGTGTCGACGAACGCCTCGGGATAAGCCCTCTTCTCGTCGATCTCTCGATGATAGGCGGCCGGAAATCGAGCGCACAGTTCACGAACAGCTTCCCGAATCTCCGGATAGAGCGCGTCGGCGTCGGTTCGCATCTTTCATTCCCCATGTCGGCCAGGAGCCGTGCGGCGGAAAATCATTATAACGTGGGCGCCGCCGGCCTTTGCGCGAGGCGTCCGGCCTATCAGCTATTCCTTTGACGCGTATTCTATTTTCTTGAGCGCCGGCCCCGCTCACTTTGCCACGAGCGCGCCGAGATCCGCGGCGGATTGCTTATCAAGGCCCGACGTCGCGCTCCACAATCGGTTCGCTTTCTCCTCTCCAAGCAGGGCCGCCGCCTTGGCTCGCAGGCCGCGCGCCAGCGTCTCGGGCGCGCTGCGCGCGGCAAGATCGTGCCCGACCTTCACGGGTTCCGCGCCGTCGAGCCGCGCTTCAATTTGCGCTCCCGTGTCGGGAACGCTCTCGTCCCCTTGCACCGTGACGCGCGATAGAAATTCGACGAGGCGAGGGTCGCGGCAAAGGTCGTCGGTGTAGACGCGATCGGCCGACGTATCCACGTCGTACAAGGTCATCGCGGCCGTGATCGCATAGGAGAACTTCGCTTCAAGGCCCGTTCTCGGCCGCTTGATGTCGCAGACGCGCAGCCAGCGCGGATTGGTGCGGATGACGAGGGCGTCGATGCGGGCGGGGTCCAATCCCGCCGAATCCTTCGCCGTCTTGATCGCCTCGATGGCGGCGTGCAGACCGTGGCAGCAGGCGTGCAGCTTGTGTTTGACGTCCTCGAAAAGAAACGCGCCCGTCGGCGCCGCCCAGGCGATCGCCTCGTCCGCATGGTCTACATGGGCGTCGATGAAACCCTGCGCGCCGCCGAGGCCGTCGTCGCAGGAGAGAAAACCGCGCTCGGCGAGCTCCGCCGCTTCGACGCCGTTCGAAGCGGCGACGCCGGCGTTGTAGGGCTTGCCCATCGTGCCGAACTGCGACTTGAGCCCCGACGCGCGCGTCGCCGCGAGGCTTAGGGCATGGCGCATCGCGTCGCGTCCAAGACCGAGAATCCGCCCGGCCGCGACCGTCGCCCCGAAGGCGCCGGCGGTGGCCGTCTGGTGGAACCCGCGATCGTAATGGGGACGGCCGAGCACAAGGCCGACGCGGATCGCCGTTTCCGCGCCGAGAAGAAACGCGTCGAGAACCTCGGCGGCCGAACGCCCGCGCGCTTGACCGAGTGCGACAGCCGCAGGAAACACCGCGACCGAGGGATGCCCCACATAGCCGAAATGCGTGTCGTCATAATCGAGCGCGTGCGAGATTGTCCCATTGGCGAGCGCTGCGGCGCGCGCGGGAATCTTGCCGGCGAAGCCGAATACGCTGGCGTCGCCGCGACCGCCCTGGGCGACGAGATATTCGCGGATGATTTCGGCGGCTGGCTCGCGCTCGCCCGCATGCGCCACCGTCAGCCAATCGAACAGCGAGAGGCGCGCCATGCCTCGGGCAGCCTCTGGAATTGATTCCGCGGCAAGCTCGGCGAGGTCGAGAACCTTCTCCATCGTGTTCGGCGCCAGCATGATCGAACTCCAGCTCCTGATAGTCGCCAAGCCGCACTCTCGCGCCCGCCAAGTCGCTGTTACAATCGACGCGCGCCGAACCGACCCAGGCCTCTGATGGCCTCGGCTTCAGGCTCGACGGGGTGCGAAGGCGGTCGCGACAGGCCGAGGCGATAGGCGACCAGCCACAGCAGCAGGACACCGAGCGCCCAAGCCATGATCTGCCACGCCCAGATCGAGGGAATGCCGAACAGCCACGCCGCCGCGCCGCCATTCGGCGCGCCGAAGAGATCCACGCCGAACAGCGCGCCCGGCCCCACGGCGAAGAAGAACCACGCGAAGCCCGCAGCCCAGGCGATGGGGCGCCAGACCCGAATGTTCGGCAGGCGCGTTGTCGCCTCCGCCAGATATTCGTGGTAGCGCATGCGGCGCTCGCGGCCGGAACGCTTCTGCGTCAACATTGAGAACAGCAGGCAAACCGCGACATTGAGGACGATGCCCCAGCCCGCCGAATGGATCGTCCAAGGCCAGCGCCCCCAGGGAATGTCGATTTCGAAGAAGCTCGCCAGCGAAATTCCGAGACTTTCGGTGAAGAACACCGCCGTCAGGCCCGCGACGAGGCCGGAAATCGCGGCCTGCGGCGTAAGCCACGGGAACCAGCAAACGGCGAGCGCGAGCGGCAGAAGCTGCAGCGCCATCGGCAGGGCCAGAGCGCCGATCTCGGTTTCAGCGCGCGGCGCATAGGTGGCGAACAGCAGCGCAAACAGCATCGTGAAACCGACCCCGATGCGGCCGAATAATTTCTGCTCGCTGTCGGTCGCCTCGGGCTTCAGATAATGCCGATAGAAATCCCGGGCGAACATCGTGCCCGTGGCGGAGATGTAGAGCGCCGCCGTCGCCTGCGTCGCCGCGACCGCGGCGACGCCAAGCAGGCCGAGGAACCATGGCGCGCGCGCAGCAAGCGAGTCCAAATAATAGGCGATCAGCCCGGCCTCGTGGCCTCCCGCGAGAGCCGGCAGAGTCTGGCCGACGGCCAGACCCTCTTTCGTCACCGACGGAGAGGCGCCCAGAAACAAAGCGCCAACCCCGGCGATGACGCTGAAGAAAACGAGGCCGAAGCCGACCGCCGCGCCCGAGAGCCAAACCTGCTGCGGCCCCAGACCTCGGGCGTCGCGCGCAGCGAATACGGCGATCGCGGAAGCCGGGGCAAGCTGCAAGCCCATCAGCGCGAGGCTGGTCGACAGAGCCATGGACGTCGTCCACACGCCTCCTGCCGGCGCCTCCTTGCCGAAGCCCGCAACGAACTGGACGATGCCGGGGATTGAGAGATAGGCGTTGTAGCCGTTCGAAGACGCGGTCCACTCACCAGCCTTCGAGGCGCCGAGCTTGGCAAGCAGATCGACGAAGCCGCCAAATCCGCCAAGCTCCACCCAGGCGATCACGCCGCACGCCACGACGGCGGCGGCGAACAGCATAGCCTGCAGTACGCCCACCGACGCCGCCGCGCGCATGCCGCCGAGAACGACATAAAGGAACACGAGGGCGCCCAGCGCCCACATCCCGAAAACCCAGGGTATAAGCCCGCCCGACAGCACCTGCAGCAGATAACCGGAGGCCGCCATCTGCATGCCCAGGAACGGCAGAGCGAAGATCGCCGCGAGAGCGAGCAGGATCGGCCGGATGAGCCAGCCCCCGAAATAGTCGGCGTACATTTCCGCAAGCGTCACGAAACCGAAACGCCGGCTGACGATCCACAGCCGCCCCATCACAAAAGCGCCGGCGAGCGGAATGGCGATGGCGCCGAGCGCAAGCGTCGCGCCCTGGAAGCCGTCGCGGAAAATCGTCGCCGGCAATCCGATCGACATCCAGCCCGTGAACGCCGCCGCCGTGCTCCACGCCGCAAAGCTCCAGGCCGGGATGTCGCGCTCGCCGAGAAAGAAATCCATCGCGCCGCGCCGCGCGCGCGCCGCTTCGACGCCCCAGAACACGCAATAGGTCGCGTAGAGCGCGAAGAAGACGAACAACCAGCCGAGCCGTGGCGAGATCATCCCCGTCGCTCCTGCGCGTGCATCCGATAGACCATCTGGTAGGACCCGCGCACGCCATAATTGATGATAATATAGATGACGAAGGCCGCGGCCAGCGCGCTGAAGCCGATCAAGCCCGTCGCGACGTCGGTCTCACCGAAACCCGGGTTCACGAGAACGCTCGCAATATAGCAGAACACGCCTACCGTGAACGCGCCGAGCCCCAAGGCGATCTGCGGCTGCGTGAAGCGGGCTCGCCACACGTAGTTGATGAGCACATGGGCCAGAAAACCGACGATGATCGTCAGATAGCCGGCAAGACCGGCCACCATCGAATTCTCGGCGAAGCCCGAAAGGATCAGGCAGACGCCGAAGCTGCCGAAGAACGCCCAGCCGGTCATCACCGCCAGCCGATGCTCCTGCGTCGAGCCCGTGTGCTGATTCATTCCCGACTCCCCCGCTCCGAGGCGCCGCGCGACCCTTGCAAGCCGCCCGCTGCGCGACCCGGCGCGTCAGCTCCGCGCCGTCTCCCTATTTCGCCGGCGGCTTCTCCAGGCGAACGTTGAGATCGGTGAGATCGCTCAGATTGTTGGGAGACATGCCCACCTCTTTCAGGAGATTGTCGACGAACGGGATCTGCGAGCGGTATCGCATGGCCGCGTTCACGACGCTTTCCGCGAGATTGCCGGGGCGCCCGTCCCCCCCGCCGGCGCCGGCAGCCGATCCGTCGCCGCCGCCGCCCCCGGAGGATGCCGTTGCTGAAGCCCGGCAAACCCTCGACCTGCATGATCTTGATGGATTCGATCCGCTCCATCGGCTTGACGCTTTCGCGGATGATCTGCGGCAATTGCTCGAACAATTTGCGGTTGAGCGTGCTGCGGCGGTTGGCGTCGGAGCGCATATTCTCCGCCTCGTTGAGCATGCGTTGCCCGTCGGCTTCCGCTTCGTAGCGATGGCGGGAGGCTTCCGCGGAGACCTTCTCGGCCTCGGCGCGCTCCACCGCCGCCTGCTTTTCCGCAACCGCTTCGGCGGTAACCTTGATCTTGGTGCGCTCCGCCGCCTGTTCCGCATCGATCAGCTCGATCATCTTGCGCCGCTCGGCGATCTCCTTCTCGCGCGCGGAGACGACCAGCTCCTGCGCTTCCGCGAGACGACCGCGCGCGGCCTCCGTCGCGATCCGCGCCTCCGCCTGCTCGCGCTCCTTCTGCGCGATGGCGATCAACCGCTCCTGCTCCTCGATTTCGAGCAGTCGCTGACGCTGGATTTCCAGCCGCTCGGTCTCCTGAGCGTGCTGGATCTTCTCCGCTTCGATCGCGAGATCCGCCTTGATGCGCGCGCGCTCGACGGCTTCGTGGGTCTTGACGTTCGGCTTCATCGACCTCTCGCTCGCGCTCCAGCCTCTCGAACTCCACCTCCGCCCGCTGCAAGGCGCGCCGCTGCTGGATGTCGCGATCCTGCTCGAGACGCGCGAACTCGCCCTGCTTGCGAATTGTCAGCGAACGCAATTCGGCTTCCAGGTTCTTCGTCTGCATCGCCACGAGCGTTTCTTGCTCGATCTCGTTGCGCTTGCGCTTCAGCGCCTCCGTCTCCTCGGTCAGCCGGGTGCGGTTCTCCGCCTCGTTCACCGCGACCGAGACGCTGCGATTCTGCTCCTCGACCTCGATGGAAAGCTTGCGTTGTATCTCGAGCTTCTCCAGCTCCTGCTCGCGCGAAATGTTCTCGGCGTTGATCGCGAGCTCGTGCCTGATGCGCGCGCGCTCCACCGCCTCGGTGGCGCGAATTTGCGCCTCCTCGATCTCGCGCTCGCGTTCGGCCTTCTCGGCCGCGACCTCCGCCCGCTGCTGCGCGCGGCGCACCGCGATCTCGCGTTCCTGCTCCAACCGCGCGTACTCGCTCTCCTTCTCGATCGAGAGCGCCCGCTTCTCGGCCTCCAGATTCTTCGCGCGGATCGCGATGATCGAGTCCTGCTCGATGTCGTTCCGCTTTTTCTTCCGCGTTTCGATCTCCTCGGTCAGCCGCGTCATGCCTTCCGCGTCGAAGGCGTTGGAGGGATTGAAGAGCTTGATGTCCGTCTGGTCTAGATTGGTGAGCGACGCGGTTTCGAGCTCCAGACCGTTGGCGGTCAGCGATTCGGCGACCAGGGCGCGCACGGCGCGGATGTAGTCCGCGCGATGCTCGTGGATCTCCTCCATCGTCATCTGCGCGGCGACCGCGCCCATCGCGTCGACGAAACGGCCCTGCACGAGATCGCGCAGGCTTTCCGGGTCGAGCGTCCGATTGCCGAGCGTTCGCGCCGCCGCCGCCACCGCCTCGGCCGTCGGGATCACCCGCAGAAAGAACTCGACGATTACTTCGATCCGCATGCGGTTGCGGGTGATCAGCGACTTCTCGCCAGCGCGCCGCACTTCGATGCGCAACGTGTTCATGCTCACTTCGGTGATGTCGTGGACAATCGGAAGCACAAGGGCGCCGCCGCCCATCACCACCTTCTCGCCGCCGAACCCCGTGCGCACGAACGACAAGTCCTTCGACGAGTGCCGGTACAGCCAGTGCAGGAGATAGACGACGATGGCGATGACGATCGTCGCGAGAATGATGATGGCAATTATGTCAGCGCCGTTCATGACGACTTCCTCCGCGGGGCTCCGGGTCCCTCGAGAATCATTTCAACTGCTCCTAACGCGAATGCGCGGAGTTGTTGATCGCGGTGGCGAGCACCGCAAGGACGAAAGCGATCTGATTTATCAGATCGGCGAGATTGTAGATCACCGACAGCTTCGCCACGTCGGCGCCGTTGCCGAGCCTCACGATAAGATAGGTGAGCGGATAGAGCGCCCATCCTATCGTCACGATCAGCCTGAGCCAGAAGTAACCGAGCCGGACCGGATCGCTGCCGCTCTGCGCGTTGATCTCCGCAAGACGGCCGAAGTAGAACTCGCCCAGGATATAAAGCCACAGGATAAGACCGATCAGGAATCCGAGGGTTGGATAGATCAGACCCGTCTCTCCCATATATCGCGCAAGCACCATCGCAACCGACGCGATCAGCAAGCGCCAGAACAGTCCAATCGGCGCGTTCGCGATCGTGTTGACGACAAAATACATCACGAGCACCTGAACCGGTGTCGCAATCATCCAATCGGCATAGCGATACACGACCGGCATGTCGTGCGCGCGCAACCAGACCAGTAAGGACATGCCATAATGCATCACGCCGATGAGCGGCGTCAGGCTGCTGAGGACAACGGGAAGGCGCCAGCGCGGCGATACCCAGCCGCCGCCCGCGAGCAACAACACTGTCGCCGCCGACATCGCGCCGGTCATCAGAAGGAAGGTCGCGCTGGCGACGTCAGCCGGCAGGAGCGGCGAGCTGTTCATGCCTTCATTTCCCCCGTTCTCTCCGGACCCAACCCTGCGTCCCTGACATTGACCGCAGCCCCCTTGACGCCGCCATGGCCCTCGCTCCTAGATCTGCGTGCGAATGTGCGGCGAGCGCGCGTAGAGCGCGACCATCGGCAGAATCAACAGTCCATAGATGAACTGCTGCCACTCGTATTTGAGCCCGATGCCGACCAGGAACGCTGTAAGCACCTGCAAAACCAGCACGCCGATGACAGTGAAGCCATAGCCGCCCTGGCCGCCCAGAAGCGAGGTGCCGCCGATCACCACCGCCGAGAGCGTCATGAATAGATAGGGGTCGCCGACCCCGATGAAGCCGCCGCCGCTCCAGCCCAACAACAGGGAGCCGGTCAGCGTCGAGGCGAACCCCGACACGGTGTAGGCGCCCCACCAATAGCGCCGCTCCGATATGCGGATGCGTTGCGCCGAGGTGCGATTGCCTCCGAGCGCGTAGAGATAGCGCCCGTAAACCGTGTTCTTCATGCCGAATATGAGCGCCGCGGCCACCGCGATCCACACGAAAATCACCGGCGGGATGGCGAGCCCGAAGGTGACGCCGTTCATCGCGGCGAAATTGCTGAGCCAGAGTGGCACTTTGCCGAACACGTTGCCGGCGTAGGCCGACCCGATGGAGGTGAGAATCTGCGTGAGCCCGGAGGTGGCGAAGCCAATTCCCAGGGTCACGATCAGCGCCTGTCCCTGCAACGGGTAACTGAGAATGCCATTGAGGAGACCAATCAACGCGCCGGCCACGAGAACCAGAATGACCGCGATCGGCGATGGGATGCCGAGGCCGATCAGATAGAGCAAGCCGACGTTGGAAGACCCGATGAGAAACGGGATCGACAGGTCGAGGCCGCCGAGCAGCGCGACCAGCGTCTGCCCGACCGTCGCAATCCCCAGGAAGGACGCAAACACCAGCATCGACTTGACATTGGCGCCCGACAGGAAGCCTTTGACGTGCAAGGACGCGACGACGAACATCGTGCCAAGCACCATCAGGCCGATGAACGCGCTGCGATTGTCGCCGAAGGCGCGGCTGGCGAGAGTCGTGAAGACAAGCGACGCCGCAAGAAACAGGCTGGTGAAGAAATTCAGCCAGGTAAGAAAGCTCGTCAGCGTCATCGCCAGTATGGCGAAGCCTATGACAAGAATGAGCAGTCCCGCGAGCACGCCCTTGTTGTTGAAGATAAAGCCGCGAATGGCGGCCCGCGCCGAGAGCTGGCGGCCGTTGCGCTCCGCGGCCGCGCGGCTCCGCAACGTGGCCTCCACCACCCAGCTTACGAAGAAGCCGTTCCAAAGCCACAACGCCAGCGCGAAGGTCGCCGCCGTCGTCAGAATGACGATATTGAGCCGGCGTCGATTGCGCGAAGCCGAATCCCGCGCCTATCGCGGCCAGGAGTGCGGCCAGCGCAAGCCCGATCCAGCGCAGCGGCCTTACGATCGGGGCCGTCAAGGGAGCAAACAGAGGACTGTTCGTCATGTCGCCTCCTCAATGCCCCAAACGTGAGACGAAGGCGTTCGTGTCCATCAGCAGCCATATGCCCAGGACTCCGCCAGCCCCTATGGCGGCATAAAGCAATGGCGTCAGTCGGCGTTGGCCCGCCTGCCAGATCAGAATGCGCAATATGCCGACAACCGCCAGCAGAACGACGGCCAGTTGCGCAAGCCGCGTGGAGAGCAGCGTGCGCAAGAAGTCCGGCCCGGCCTCAACCTGCTCCAGCGGCGGCGCCGCGATCCACTCGGCCGTCGCAGGCGCAGGCGGCTGCGACGAATCCGCCGGAGGTCCGCCGAGCGGCGACAAGGTCGTGTAATCAAAGGTTGCGTGCAGCGCGACGCCGACGAAGATCAATCCGAGCACGACAAACACCAGCAACGGCGACACATAGCGCAGCCAGCGCTGGAGGTAGGGGAGCGCCAGCGTGAGCAGCAACGAGAGGACGAGAATGACGCCGTAGCTGAGGTCGGTGACGAAGCCTTGGACCGAGCCGAAATCGAAGGTCGAGAGCACGTAGCCGATCAGGAACAGGTTCAAGGCGCCTAGCAGCGACCCGAATATGGTCGCGCGCCCGCCCGCGAGGCTCGTGCCGCCGAGCACGAGCGCGGTCACGGAGATCAGCGTGTAGGTCGTGCCCTGACTCGGGTCGCCGGAGCTGATGAGCGCGGTGTAGGCGAGCGCGGCGAGCCCTGCGAACAGACCCGAAACCACGTGCGCGCCAATCCGCACGATGCCGATGCGCACGCCGCTCGTGTATGCGGCGCGCTCGTCGGAACCCATGAGCCGCAGATGACCGTAGAACGCCGTGGCCGAGAACAGCAGCCAACCCACGGTCGCGGCGAGGACCATGAACATGCTCGGCGCGAAAATCGACGTGCCGGCGCCCCAGTTCGACATCCAGTCGGGCGCCGTGCCGCCGGGCCGCGGCAAGATGACGAGATTGATGCCTGAGAGCGCCAGGTACCCGCTCAGCGAAACGATGATTGGCTGAACGCGCACCCAGAGCACAATAAGGCCGAACACGATCTGATATGCGACGCCCGCCGCCAGCACATACGCGAACACGGCAATCGGCGAACTCAAGATCCCGGCGGCTCCGAGCTGGATCAGCGTGACATTGAGGAAGCCGATGAGCGGTCCGACCGAGAGGTCGACTGTCGCGCGGCCCGCCAGCGCGGTGGCCATGAGCGCGTAGGTGGAAAGCACCAGCGGAGCCACAACAATCTCCGCGCTGCCGACGCCCGAACTTGAGACGAGATTCGGGCTGCGCAGCACGGCGACGATCAGCAGCCCGAAGAACAGAATGATCGGGACAAGCAGAAACGTATTGTATGCGGCGCCGCGCGCCCGGGGCTCCGCGCTAGCCATCGCAAGCCATCGGGCTTGTTGATCCCGTCTTCGAGGCGACGACTATATGCTGTTTCTGCGTCATAGCGGGCCTCTGGACCCGACTCACCAACGACGCGACGAAGCGCGGGCGGCCGGCTCCTCGCGCGGCAGGCGGCGATCGGAGGATGCGCCGGGCGCCTGTCGCGCGCGTAGTCGACGAGCCGATCCAGCACCGGCATCAGATATTTCTTGAACGCCTCCGGGTTCTCGCACATCGGGAAATGGCCGATGCCTTTCATGATGACGCATTCGGCGTTGCGGATCTTGTCCGCGGTCTGCTGCGTCATTTCGGGCGTGCAGGCGAAATCGTAGACGCCCGTCATCATGACGATCGGAATGCGCCCGGAAATCTTGCGGCAGAGATCGCGGAAATCGTGATCGACGCTGTAGAAGTGCAGATCGCCCTTGAAAATGCCCGGGCCGCCCTGCGCGTAATACCACCACGTCTCCCAGCGATATTCGTCAGGGCTTTGCGGCGCCATCAGGCCGAAGACCGCCGTCGCGCACACCTCGCCGCCATGGATATGGGGATGGTGCAGCGGATCGATCCACCAGCCCGGGGAGTGATCGCAGGCCTCGATCGCAATCAGCGCGGTGATGTCGTTCTCGAAGTTCAGCGCCAGCGGCAGACAAATGTTTCCGCCCATCGAGCTGCCCATGATGATCGGTTTCTCGAGGTCCAGCGCCTCGCAGAACGCCATGATGAACTCGGAGTAGAACTTCGAGGTGAGCGCGTACTCCTCCTCCTCCTTGTAAAAGTCCTTGGGAGGAATGGATTTGCCATGGCGCGGCAAATCAAAGGCGATGACGCGGAAGTTCTTGGTGATGTCGGGATCGCACAGCTGATGCCTGTACTCGCGCCCGTCGGTGCCGGCCGTGTGAAGACAAACCAGCGGGATGCCCTGGCCCGCCTCCTCAAAGTAGATTCGATATTCCTTTCCCCCGTAGGGGACATAGACATACCGTCCGACGATGGGATCCATCTTTGCCATTATCGACCGCCCCTAGAGAAGGTTGATGGGATCGGCGCTCAGTTTGGGCGCATTTTCGCGAGCATCCAGGTCAAGGCGCGAAGGTTTTGCCAGAACACCTTCATGTCGCCCTCGATTTTCAGCTTGCCGTGCAGAGGATGGGCCATCGCCCAGATATCGTTGTACATGGGCGGCGGCGTCGGTTCGACGAATTTGTTCCACGAACTCGCCGGCGCCCGCAATGCGAACTGCCAACCCATCAGATTGGCGTTGGGCTCGTCGGCGACCATCTCGATCTTACCGTTGCGGACTTGGATGAAGTAGTCCTGATCCTCGATTCCTATGACGAAATTGGCGGTGAAGAAGCGCCCGATCACCTTGAGAACGCGATCCTCGTTGACGCGCTTGGCCCAGTTCACGATCCAGGCGGTGTCGAGTTGGGTGAGCGTCGAATAGCGTGTCATCCCTGCGCTCTTTCCTGATGAGAGGTCACGATGGCGAAAACTTCGGTCCGCTGTTTCATGGCGTCACGCCGCTTTGGGCAGAGGGGACTTGGCGGGGCCGTAGACGCCCACCAGCGTCGCCGTGTTGATTGTGTGGGGCAGCACAGCGCGAATGAACTCGACGTAATCCGCGGACTCGTCGAGCTCGATCCTTTCGGTCTTCAGCGCGTAGAGCGTGAAGACGTAGCGATGCGCGTCGTCCGGCGGCCAGGGTCCGCCATAGCCGCGGCCGTATCCGGGAATGCGGAACGTGACGAAGTCGCTCGCAAACTCGCGCGCCTGCTTTGGCAGCGCCGGCGTGCGGCTCGCATTTTCCGCGATCTCGCCGATCTCCGCTGGAATGTCCGCGACGAGCCAATGCGCGAACGCCCTGGGAAAACCGAGGGCTTCGGGGATATCCGGGTCGGTCATGGTGAGCGCGTAGCTGCGTGCGCCCTCCGGCGCGCCTTCCCAGACCAGCGGCGGCGACACCAGGCTGGCCTCCACGAAGCGATCGGGAATGAGGCCGCCGTTCTCGAATGCGGGCGAGCGCAGCTGAAACGCCTGTCGCGACCAGCGCCGCGATGTGGGCCTGTCCCAATGCGACTGGCCTCGTCTCCCCAGCCACCGTGACGGCGCCTTCCGCCTGCGGAGACAGGCGCCGCGTCGGCAAGCGGCCTGGCATGCCCGGCGGCGTGCTGGCCGAACATCGCTGCGAGAATGCGTTCGCCGTCGATCTCGTCGTCGACCAATTCAGCGAATACGTGCCCATGCCTGAAGACGAGCACGCGCGAGCAGAAACCGATGAGCTCCTCGATCTCGCTGGATAGATAAATCACCGATTTTCCAGTGGCCGCGAAATCTCTCAGATGGGCGTAGAGGTCGGTCTTCGCGCCGATGTCGACCCCGCGCGCGGGATCGTTGAGGACGAGGATATTCGGGCTCAACGCGAAAACGCGACCGATCAGCACCTTCTGTTGGTTTCCCCCGCTCAGCGAGGTGATCTTGTCGCCGCGATCGCCCATCTTGATGGAAAGCTTCTCCCGCTCCCACTCGAATGAACCCGCCAGCGCCGTCCAATCGATGAGACCTACTTTGCCGCCGCGCGACTTCAATCGATAGAGCGGCGCCATCATGTTCTCGAAGATCGATAGATTGGCGAAAATGCCTTCCTTCTTTCGGTCGCCGGAGACGTAATTGACCTTCTGTCGCGCCGCGTCGTGGAGATTGCGAATGGTGTGGAAGCCGCCCCTTTCGCCCACGACGACCGGCTCCGAGCTATGAGCGCGCTGCACGCCGGCGAGCACGCGCACGAAATCGGACTGGCCGTGGCCGTCGAGGCCCGCGACCCCGAGAATTTCGCCGCGATGCAGCCGAAAATCGATCTCGCGGCTGCGCGGCCAGATCTTCAAGGCGTCCGCCTTCATCACGACGCCCCGATCGCGAGCGTCTTTCGCGGGACCGCCCGCCTTGGCCGGCCTCTGAGCGTTTCCCGCCATCAACCGCAACAGATTCGCCTCGGTGATGTCGCCCTTCGTGAGTATGCCGACGTCCTTGCCGTCGCGCAGCACCGTGACCCGATCGGCTATGCGGGTCATTTCGGCGATCCGGTGCGTGACGATCAACACGCAGGACCCCGCCTCGCGCAGCTCCCGGATTTTTCTGAACAGTCGCTCGGTCGAATCGAGATCGAGCGCCGCAGACGATTCGTCAAGTATGAGGATCTTCGGTTTGGTCAGCAGCGCCCGACCGATGGTGATCCACGCCTTCAGATTGAGAGGCAGCACGCCGGCGGGCATATCGAGATCGAGGTCAAGGCCGCTGAGCTCCGTCATCAGCGTCTCGGCGTTCCTGACCTTGGTCGCCCTCGTTTCGACCCGCGACCACAGCCTGTCCGCGCCCGAGATAGAGATTGTCGAGGATCGAACTTTCGTCGGCGACCAGCACCTCCTGAAACACCGTGGCGACGCCGATCGCGCGCGCCTCATGAGGCGAACCTGGAGTGTGACCGAGAATGTTCACCTGTCCGGCGTCTATCGGCAGCACTCCGGAAATGACTTTCGCCAGCGTGCTCTTGCCGCTGCCATTGCCGCCGAATATCGCGTGGATCTCGCCCAAGGTCGCGTGGAAAGAGGCGCCGTCGAGGGCCTTGGTGACGTCAAACTGTTTCCTCACCCCGACGACGGACACCGCCTGCGATCCAAACGGCGCGCTTTCCTCGGCGCGGTCCGCAGCCGAAGATCGCGTTGCGAGCGCGCCATCAGACATTGACGCATCTCAACGTCGCGACGACTTCGCGCGCAGCCGACAGGATTTTTGACGCCTCCGCCAACACGAGCCATTTCCTATGCATTGCGCAAGCGTCGCGGCTTCCCCCCGGAGCCGCGACGGATCGTCTTTTCAACCGAGATCCGCACTATCAGCGCGGACGGACGCCTTATTTCTTGAACTTTTCGGGATCGGCGGGACGGAGGAAGAAATTGTCGAGATTCTTCGTGCTGCCCCAATTGTCGCCGCCGACCGTGAACCATTTGTCGGAGTCTTCGCTGCAATTCTCTGGCAGCGCCTTGGCGACGTCGTCATAGGTGAGCTTCGTCGAGTCGACCAGGACCGACTGAATCTTCGGCCCCTGCCCCTCAAGCGTGCGCATCATGATGTTCCAGGTCAGCTCCATTTCGTCGGCCGGCGGCCAGCCCTGAATGGCGGCGGAGACATATTTGGGATGATGCCGCCAATAGCAAAGCGCGCCCGATTCTCCGCCGATCGAAACCGGCGGCATCTTGCGACCCGATTGCTCGAGGGCGCGCAACACGCCAAGTTCGGCCGCCGACTGAACGACGACGCCATCCAACTGGTCGGGATGGTTGGCGAGCCACTTCTGGACCTCGGCCTGAGCGACCTGGTCGGTCCACATGCCGGCGACGTCGCCGACGATCTTGATATCCGGGGAGGTCGCCAAGCCGAGCTTGATGCCGCGATCCAGCGAGTCGGAGGTGCTCGTCCCGGGGATGCCCTCTACGACGAGAACATTGCCTTTCTTGTTGAGCTCATCGACCAGCCAGTCGCCCATGCGCTTTCCCGTCACCACGAAGTTCGTGGAGGAATTCACCGCGTAGGGCGAGGTGACGTAGCCCACCATCGAGAAGGTCGGCACGCCCTTGTTATAAGCATACTTGACGGTCTCGTTGATCGCGGTCGGGTTGGAGCAGCAAATGATGAGCGCGTCGATCCCGCGATCGACCAGCTGGCGCATCTGCTGGATCTGCACGGAATCCTTGAGGTTGGATTGCGTGACGATCACGTTCTTGACCAGGCCGAGCTTCTGCCACTTCGGCAACAGCTCCTTTTCGAGCTTCTCGAGGGCGGCGGCGCGCCAAGTATTTCCGGCGTAGGAACTCGCATAGCCGATGGTCCACGGCGGCCCCTTCTTCGGCTTCCAATCACGATAGGCGCTCGGGCCTATCGGCTGTTGCGGGTCGATGCGATCCTTGTTGTACAAGCGATCCTGTATCTCCTTCGGCAGTTCGTCCACGCCCGCCGCCAAGGCCGCGCCGGCAAAGCCGGCAAGACCCGCGCAAATCGCCAAAACGCCCGTGAGTTTTTTCATGCGCTTCCTCCCTATCGCTTGCCGCCAAGCGTCGGGCGACGCCTAGGCTCACGTCTGCGACGCGCAGCCGCGAAGGCGGCGCGAAAGCCCAAGTTCGTTGTCTGGCCGGAGAATATTCCGAGTTCTCGGCGCCTTTCTATTCGATAATCCGGAAGGACCCCTTTCATAGGGTTGAACAGGACGTCGCACGAAACGCTCGAAGCGTCGCGACGGCCGCATGTCTTCGCAAGCGCAAAGGCGCGCAAACGGCCGGATTTCCTGCCGATTCAGGCCCGACCGCAGAATTCCCGGCGCGCATATTTTTGCGCCCGCATGCCGTCCCGGCCCGGTCAATCGCCGCTCCTCAAAACATTCTTCAGCCTGACGACGCCCTCGATCGCCACGTCTCCGTCAGGATTTTCGGCCCAGACGGCGATCTCGCCGGGCGCCGCCCGGCGAGCGCAGAGTCGCACGGGCCCGGTGTCATAAAGCCACCGCAGGACGCTCAGATCCACGCCCGCGATTTGCGCGCCGGGCGCGTAGTCCTTCATCAGGCCAAGCAACCGTGCGGAGACAAGCTCGCCCGGCACGACCAGGCCGCGGTGTCGCTCGACAAACACCGCAAACGGCCGATCGTAGTAGATGCGATTCATATTGTGAGTCAGGGCCGCGTAGCGAAACAACGAGCGCGTGCTGGGCCGAAACTCATGCGTCCATTCGGCAGGCGAGGCGGCGCGGCGCGGAGGGTCGAGAGGCCACGTCTCGCCGGCCGACATATACAAAAGGCGTCGTTCCTCCGACACGGCGACGCCTTCGATGTCATTGATTTCGCAACGCAAGAGCAGCGTGATGATCGGACCGGCGCGCCCTGCCTGCGATCCGACGTCGACGATGCGCATCACCCGGGAAATCGGGTCTCCGACCCGGATCGGGCGGTGGAAAGCGATGCGACAATTGACGCACAGGCGGCGCGGCAGTTCAATCGGCGGCAGGGAGGGATCGCGATACTCGCCGCTCTCGTTGGTCTCCGATAGGCGCCCCCAGGAGGAGAAATAGAGCCAATGCGCCAGCGGAGGCAGTTCGGCCCCAATGTCAGGGGCTTCTTCATCCGCCTCGATCAGATCATAGAGCGTGGCGAGCGGCGACGGCGCCGCAACATCGTCGCGGACGTCGATCCGACCGAGCCATTCCCGTGCTCTTTCGAGATTGAACACTGGCGCGTCGCATTCCATTTGCGACTATGCTTGATTTTTGTGGGCGCATGCATCAATCTCAAAGATAGAAAGCGGGGCTTCAAAGCTCTGAAACGCTTCGGGGAGGGGCGGCGTGCTTACGCATTTCGATTTCTCGGACCTCCGCCTGTTCATTCGAATCGCCGAGGAAAACAGCCTCACCCGAGGGGCTGAGCGCGCTCATATGTCGCTTCCCGCCGCGAGCACTCGCATCAAGAACCTCGAGGAGACTTTGGGCGCGAAGCTTCTCTACCGCGCGAGCAACGGCGTCACGCTGACGCCTCCGGGGCAGGTGTTGTTGCAGCACGCGCTCGACCTGCAGCGGCAGATGGAGCATCTGTGCTCGGACCTGCAGGAATACGCGCAAGGGGTTAAGGGGCATGTGAGATTGTTCGCCAACACGACGGCGATCACGGAGTTCCTGCCGAACGTGCTGTCGCGGTTTCTGTCGACCCATCGCAACGTGAATATCGATCTGCGCGAGCGGCTCAGTCCGAGCGTCGTGCGCGCCGTGACCGACGGCGCCGCCGATGTCGGCATCATCGCGGGCAATGTGCGCACCGAGGGGCTCGAAGTGCTGCCTTATCGGGAGGACCGGCTCATCCTGGTCTGCGCGAGAAACCACGCGTTCGCAGAGCGTGATGACATCAGCTTCGAGGAGACGCTCGACTTCGAGCATGTTTGCCTGCCTGAGGCGAGCGCGATCCATTCGTTTCTCCTGGAGGCGGCGGATCGGGCGCACAGGCGATTGAAGCTGCGCATCCAGGTCGGAAATTTCGAAGCGATGTGCCGACTCGTGGAGGCGAATGTCGGCATCGGCATTCTCCCGGAATCCGCGGCGCGGCGTCAGGCGAAGACGAGCGACATCCGTCTGATCGGTCTCACGGACAAATGGGCGCTTGCGAGATCTGAAGATCTGCGTTCGCAGCCTTGATATGCTGCCCAATTTCGCACGCGACCTCGTGCGCCTCATTCTCGAAGACGCAAAGGCCGCCAGCGAGCCTTGCCGTATATCTGCTATCGCATGATAGGGCGCGTCGAATTGAGGTTGCCGCTTGTCGGGCGAGAGCGGCTGCCTATAGTTGAAGCGAATCCTTTGGCCGGCGGGTCCGGCGCGGGAAGAGGTAATGCGCCGGAGCGCGGCGCAGGCGGGAGGAGAACGCCAGATGGCGATTTTCGAACTTGAGAAGGCGAACGTTCTGAACCTGTTCGAACCGCGCAAGCGTTTAGATCTGGATCGATCGGGCAAGTGGGACAGGCGCCCGGCCACGCCTGCGAAGCCGGTTCCCGCGGCTTCGTTGACCGATGTCGAGCGCCGCACGGTCAACATCGGCGCGTCGGGCAATCTCAAGCTGCATGTCCTCGACCTCGGAAAGCTTCGCCTGGACATGAATTTCATGGTCGCCAACACCACTGTGGCGACGGCGCGCAACCCCAATCCGCGCGGGAATGTCGTCGATATTCCAGTCTCCGCTTATTATATCGAGCATCCCGACGGCAACATTCTGTTCGACACCGGCTGCAATCCCAATTGGGGCGGCCCGAACGGTCGTTGGCCGGCTGATGGACTGCAGGAGTTGTTTCCTCACATCGGCGGCGAGGAATGCATGTTGCCGGCGCGGCTGGACATGATGGGCGTAGGCCCCGACGACATCGACTATGTCGTGCTTTCGCACCTTCATTGCGACCACGCGGGCTGCGCGGAATATTTCCGCAAGTCGAAGATCATCGTTCATGAGGACGAGTTCGCCGGCGCGTTCCGTCAATACGCTTTGCAGGATCACGGCTCGCCCTATGCGCTGAAGGACCTCGAAGCGGTGATCAAGGCGCAACTCGATTGGCGGGAGATTACGCGCGAGGAGCCGGACCAGAACATCGTCGAGGGCGTGCGTCTGCTCAATTTCGGGCCCGGCCACGCGCGCGGAATGCTCGGGCTTCAGGTCTCGCTCAGAAGCATGCCCGGGATCATCCTGGTATCCGACGCCTGCTACACCGCGGCGAATTACGGGCCGAAGGCGAAGCAGCCGGGCATCAGCTACGATTCGCTGGGCATCATGCGCACCGTCAGAAAGATCCAGGCGCTCGCCGCCGACACCGGCGCGGCCGTCTGGTTCGGCCACGACGTCGAGCAATTCGCCTCGGTCCGGAAGGCCACGAGCGGCGACGGCTTCTACGAATGAATTGAGCCGCGGCGCCGCCGGTTCGCGAAAATAAGGGCCCGCCGAGATCGGCGGGCCCTCGTCGCATCTGCGTGGCGTCAGTCCACGTAATGCTGCACGATGGTCTTTACGACGGTGAATTCCTCCAGCGCGAGGAACCCCTTCTCGCGGCCGTGACCGCTCTTCTTCATGCCGCCGAAGGGCAGTTCGACGCCGCCGCCGGCTCCATAGGTGTTGATGAACACCTGACCCGCACGAATGCCCTTGGCGACGCGCGCCTGGCGATTGCCGTCGCGGGTCCACACCGCGGCGATGAGTCCGTAATCGGTCCCGTTCGCCAGCGCGACGGCGTCGGCCTCGTCCTCGAACGGCAGCACGGAAAGCACGGGACCGAACACTTCGTCGCTGCGCGAGCGCGTCGTTGCGCGGCACCGGGCCGAACATCGTCGGCGTGACATAGAAGCCGCCCTGCGGCAGATCGTTGGCGAGCCGTCCCTCCGCGAGCACGGGGATCCCGGACGCGGCGCGCGCGGTCGACGAAGCCTTGCACGCGGTCGCGTTGCGTCGCGCTGATCATCGGCCCGAGATCGAGGTTCATCGCCGGCGTGCCGACGCGGATGTTGGCGAAGGCCTCGGCCACCTCGCCGACGAAATCGTCGTAGATCTTGCGCTCGACCAGAAGACGGCTGCCGGCCGAGCAGGTCTGGCCGCCGTTCTGCGCGATGGCGCGCGTGATGAAGGGCATGGCCTTCTTGCGGTCGGCGTCGGCGAACACGACCTGCGGCGACTTGCCGCCGAGTTCGAGCACGCATTTGATATGCCGCTCCGCCGCCGCCTTCTGCACGATCGTGCCGACTTCGGGCGAGCCGGTGAAAGTGACCATGTCGATGCCGGGATGCGCGGTGAGCGCCGCGCCGGCCTCCTCGCCGAGGCCCGTGACGACATTGATAGCGCCCGGCGGAATGCCGGCTTCCTCCGCGATCGCCGCGAGCCTTATCGGCGACATGCAGGCTTCCTCGGCGGGCTTCAGCACGACGGCGTTGCCGGTGGCGAGCGCCGGCGCGAGCGAGCGGCCGAACATCTGCGCGGGATAGTTCCACGGCAGGATATGCGCGGTCACGCCATAGGGCTCGCGCGTCACCAGCGCATGGAAGCCGGCCTGAGATAGGGCACGATCTGGCCGTGCAGCTTGTCGGCGGCGCCGCCGTAATATTCGAAATAGCGCGCCGCCAGCGTGATGTCGGCGCGCGCCTGCGCCATCGGCTTGCCGGTGTCGCGCGCCTCGATCTGCGCGAGCTCCTCGTGATTGGCGGAGATCAGCGCCGCCATCTTCGAGAGAATGCGGCCGCGATCCGTCGCCGTCATGGCGCCCCATGCGCCCTCATAAGCCGCGCGCGCCGCGCGAACCGCCGCGTCAATGTCGGCCGAGCCGCCGCGCGGGATCGTGTCGCAGACCTCGCCGGTCGAGGGATCGACGACCGGCAGCGTCTCGCCCGACTGCGCCTCGCGCCATTTGCCTCCGATGAACAGCTTCTGCATGGAGCCGCTCCTTCCCGTTTCGCTATGAATTCAAGGCGTCAGCACGACCCGGCCGACGATGCGACCCGCCTTCAGGTCCTCCAGCGTCTGCGTCGCCTCTTTGAGCGGACGGGTGCGGATCGGAATCTGCGGAATGGCGCCCGTGCGCACGAGGTCGAGCAACTCCCGCGTCTCGGCGAGATTGCCGGTATAACTGCCGATGATGGAGGCCGCCTTCATCGGAATGAGCGGCAGCGACCACGGCGCGGCGCCGCCGAACAGGCCGACCATCACGAGCTTGCCGCCCTTGCCCAAGGCGTCGAAACCCAGCGCCGCCGTCTGCGGGCTTCCGACGAGATCGACCGCCGCCCAGCAGGGACCGCCGAGGGCCGCCTGCACCTGAGCGAGCGCGTCCGATGCGCCGCCGTCGACGGCGGCGACGGCGCCCGCTTCCAAGCGCGGCCGCCCTGCGCTTCTCGTCGATGTCGACGACGACCGCGCCGCGTCCGCCCATCGCTTTCAGGATCGTCACGCACATGAGGCCGAGGCCGCCGGCCCCGATCACCAGCACCAGTTCCTCCTTGATCACGGAGCCGAATTTCTTCAGCGCCGAATAGGTGGTCACGCCGGAGCAGGCGTAGGGCGCGACCGCCACCGGATCGAGGCCGTCGAGCGGCAGCAGATATCTCGAATGCGGCACGACGATCTGTTCGGAATAGCCGCCGTCGCATTGCACGCCGAGGCAGCGCGGCTTCATGCAATGGTTTTCGTAGCCGTCGCGGCAGACCCGGCAGACCCCGCAGCCTATCCAGGGATAGACGAGCACGCTTTCGCCGACTTTCCGATCCTTTACGTTGGCGCCGACGCGGACGATCTCGCCCGGCCGTCTCGTGGCCCATCGTCAGCGGCAGAGGAATGCCGCGATCCTTGAGCATGAGCCGCTTGCCGTGGCCGAGATCGTAGCTGCCTTCCCAGATATGCAGGTCGGAATGGCAAACGCCGGCGGCCTTCACCGCGACGACGACCTCGTCTCCGGTCGGCTGCGGATCGGCGAGGTCGGTCTCCTGCAACGGGCGTCCGAAATCGATGACTTGGTAGCTCTTCACGTCGGCTTCCTCCTCTTGATGGCGCGTTTCTCGGTCTGAGCCTTTCGCACGGACGCCGCGCGGCCTTTCGGCGAAGTGTACCCGCGCCGCGCGACCCGGCGTTAGTTGCTATATCGTGCTAACAGTTATGTCGGTTCGATTATGGGCGACCGCGCCCGTCCACTGACCGGACCGCACCAGGCGCCGCACCTCCTCGCGCAGGCATTTGACCACGGCCGAGGTCGACGGCGTCTTGGGACGGCGCACGGTTTCGCCCACGATCAATGTCCGCGTCAATGACGGGGAAACGATGCGGCGCACGACCAGCGCGCCGCTGGCGGCCTCGCGATAGACGCCGCAGAAGGGCAGGATCGTCGCCACGTCGCCCTGCATCGCCAACGCTTTGACGGTCGCCATAGAATCAAGCTCCAACACGACATTGGGCTCCAGTCCCTGCGCCTCGCAGGCGCTGTCCACGAGATTGCGCAGCCCGTGCGTCCGGCTCGGGAGAACCAGCGGCAAGCTGACCGCCTCGGCGAGCGTCGCCGTCGGCGCGCCTGCGTCGAGCCCGGCGGGCGCGCAGCAGAGGTAGAGATCCTCGACGAGAAGGTGCTGGCCGACGACGGGGGTCGAACGGCCGGGGCTGTAAAGCACGCCGATGTCGAGCCGGCCGCCGACGAGCCATTCGCGCACGTCGCCGCTGAACGCCTCGCTGACATGCAGCTTGATGCCGGGAAATTCGCGCCGGACGCGTTGAAAAAGCGGCTCGACGAGGATCGTGCAGACGGAGGGCGGCATGCCGACGCTTACGGCGCCGGCCGGCGCCCCGCGCGCGATTTCAGGCTCGCATCGAGACGATCCATCTGCTCCAGCAGCGAGCGCCCATGTTCGAGAACGAGACGGCCCGTCTCGCTGATCTCGGCGCCGCGACCGTTGCGGCGCAGCAAGGGCGCGCCGCAATCCTCCTCCAATTGACGGATGTGGCGGCTCAAGGCCGGCTGCGCGACGCCAAGGTTCCGCGCCGCGAGCGTGAAGCTGCCAAGCTCGGCGACATGAACGAAGTATCGCAGCCGCTTTAGGTCCATTGCGCCCTGAGCCTACAGGAAACGGGCGGAGCCGACAGGTCGTAAATTCCTTCCGGCGCCCCGCCGGCTTCGCGGGCGAGGAAGGTCACGGCGCGAGGCCGAATTCGCGCAGCACCGCCTCGGTGTGGGCGCCGAGTTCGGGCACGGGGTCCATGCGCGGCTCCAGCCCCGTCGGCAGGCCCGGCGGAACCAGCGCGGGGATCGGAGCCGACCGCGGTCGCCGCCTCGCGCCAGCGGTTGCGCGCCTTCAGTTGCGGATGGCTCCAGAAATCCGCCATCGTATTGACGTTGGCGTTGGCGACCCCGGCCGCATCGAGGCGCGCGACGACCGCCTCCGGCCCGAGCTTCTCGAAAGCCGCCTCGATGATCGCAGCCAAAGCCTCGCGATTGTCGCTGCGCGCGACATTGGAGCTGAACCGCGCATCGCTCGCAAGCTCCGGCGCCTCCAGAACTTCCGCGCAGAAACTCGCCCATTCGCGCTCGTTCTGCAGCCCCAGCATCACGCTGCGTTCGGGGCCGGCGCGGAAGGGGCCGTAGGGGTAGATGGTGGCGTGCGAAGCCCCGGCGCGCGGCGGCGCGCTCTGGCCCTCGAATGCGTAATACATGGGAAAGCCCATCCATTCCCCGAGCGCCTCCAGCAAGGAGATGTCGAGGATCGCGCCCTTCTCAGTCTGCTGGCGGCGAAGCAACGCGGTGAGAATTCCGCTGAAGGCGTACATGCCCGCCGCAATGTCGGCGATGGAGACGCCGACCTTGGCCATCGAGCGCTTGTCGCCCGTCACCGACAGCAGACCCGCCTCGCTCTGGATCAGGAGATCGTAGGCCTTGCGGTTGCGATGCGGTCCGTGAGCGCCGTAGCCGGAGATGCCGCAGACGATGAGGCGGGGAAATTCCTCCGTCAGCCGTTTCGGCTCGAAGCCCATGCGCTCGATCGCGCCCGGCGCGAGGTTCTGGATCAGCACGTCGGCGCGGGCGATGAGGCCACGCAAGACCCTGCGCCCTTCGTCGGTCTTCAAGTCGAGGCACACGCTCTCTTTCGAGCGGTTGCACCAGACGAAATGGGAGGCGAGACCGCGCACGCGCCGGTCGTAGTCGCGCGCGAAATCCCCGTCCCCCGGCCGTTCGATCTTGATGACCCGGGCGCCGAGATCGGCGAGCTGGCGCGTGGCGAAGGGCGCGGCGATGGCCTGCTCCAACGCGACGACGAGCACGCCCTCGAGCGGGAGCGCCTCGCCGGGCCTATCGTTCCCTTCGCTCATGCCGGCTGATCCTCGCTCCGGAAACGGACCTTGGCTTCCATCGCCAGCGCCCCTTCGGATGAACGCGCCCACAAATCGGCCGCGGCGCCCTGCTCCGTCAACGCTCCGCAGACCGAGAACGGCGCAATGTCGAACAACGGGCTCACCGCGCGGAATTCAAACGAGGCCAAGGGGCGCGGATCGTGACGGCGCGCGAGGTCGGCGAGCAAAGTGGCGATCAGCGGCCCATGCACGACGAGACCGGGATAGCCCTCCGTCTCCGTGACGTATCGCCGGTCGTAATGGATGCGATGGCCGTTGAAGGTCAGGGCCGAATAGCGGAACAAGAACACGTCGTCGGGCCGAACGTCCCGGCGCCAGACCTCGTCCGCGCGCGCGGGCCGGACCTTCGCCGGCCCCGCCTCGCCCGGCCCGGGCGCCTCGCGATAGACGATGTCGTGCTCCTCCGAAATCGCGCCGCCGAAAGAGCCGAAAATCTCGTGGCGGACCGTCACGAAGACGAGGGGGCCGCTCTTGCCGGTCTTGCTCTCCACCGAACGGATCGTCGAGACGCGGCGGATCGCTTCGCCGATCCTCAACGGCCGCGCGAAGGCGAGGCGTCCGCCCGCCCACATGCGCCTGGGCAACGAGACCGGCGGCAGAAAGCCGCCGCGCAGAGCGTGACCGTCGGGCCCGATCTCGGACTGACGATGGCGCGGGAGAAAATAAAGCCAGTGCCAGAGGGCGGGCAATTCGTCGCCCAGCGCCGGGAAAGGGTCGTCACGATCGAGCGTCGCCGACAGAGCGGAAACGGGCGCGGGGATGACACAATCTTCTGCGATTTCCCGCCGTCCGACCCACGCTTCGAGCCGCCCCTCCTCCATGTCGCAGAACCTTCCGGCTGGCGCCACCTGCCCGGCTCTATTGCCACCGCCGAAGGCTTGCGAAAATTTGCAAAGGACGAAGGGAGGCTTCCACAATTCCGAAGCTACGATGATAGCGAAGATCAGGCGGCGCTTGTCCGCGTCTCCTTCACCGTCAGCAGACTGAGGAGGCTCAGCAGCGCGGCGGCGGCGATGTAATAGCCGACGAAGGTCAAGCCGCCCCATTGCAGCAAGGTCTGCGCCAGCGAGGGCGCGAGCGAAGCGCCGAGAATGCCGCCGAGGCTATAGGCGACGGAGGCGCCCGTATAGGCGACCTCGGGCGGGAACAACTCCGGCAACAAGGCGCCGAGCGGCGCGAATGTGAGACCCATCGTCGCCAGCGACAGACAAACAAATAAGAAGGTCGAGCCTTGCCCGCCGTCGAGCATGACAGGCAGCAGCAAACCGATGCCGACGGCTAACACGCTCGCAGCGATCAGCGTGGGCTTGCGGCCGACGCGGTCGGCGAGCGCCGCGGCGACGGGCGAGGCGAGCGCCATGCAGACGGCCGCCACGCAGAGCATCTCCAGATAAGTCGCGCGCGGAATATGTTTGACGCTGACGCCGTAGCTGAGCGCAAACACGGTCGTGATATAGAAGATCGCATAGCAGACAACGATGGCGAGCGTGCCCTGCGCCAGCGGAACGAAGTGGCGCGCGACCACCGCGCCGAGCGGCACGGCGACGCGCCGGTTCTCCGCCATGACCGCCTCGAAGGCCGGCGTTTCGCTGATCGAGACGCGCAGATAAAGACCGATCAGTACAAGAAGCGCGCTGAACAGGAATGGAATGCGCCAAGCCCAGGCGACGAAGGCCTGCTCGCCGAGCGTCACGATCAGGGCGAGGAACAGGAGGTTCGACAGCAGGAAGCCGATGGGCGGCCCGAGTTGCGGAAACATGCCGAACCAGGCGCGCCGCCCCGAGGGCGCATTCTCGGTCGCGATGAGCGCAGCCCCGCCCCATTCCCCGCCGAGGCCGAGGCCCTGCCCGAAGCGAAGCAGACACAACAGCCACGGCGCGGCGATTCCGAGATAAGCAAAACCAGGCAATAGGCCGATGAGGGTCGTCGACACGCCCATCACCAGCATCGAGGCGATCAGCGTCGCCTTGCGGCCCACGCGGTCGCCGAAATGGCCGAAGATCATCGAGCCGATCGGCCGGGCGAGAAAGGCGATGCCGAAGGTGAGGAAGGCGTTGAGCCTTTGCGTCTCGGGGGCCGAATGCGGGAAAAACAACGCCCCGAGCACCAGCGCCGCCGCCGTGCCGTAGATGTAGAAATCGTAGAACTCGATCGTCGTGCCGACGAGGCTCGCCAACACGATGCGGGCGACGCCCGCTCGCGACCCGATAGTCGATGACATCAATGCCCCCCGCTCGACGTCGGCGCGCCTTTGGCCTGCTCCGCCGGTCCCGCTTTGATTATGAGAACCCCGGGGGCTGATAGCGTGTCCCGAGCGCCGGCGGAAGCGGCCGGCGACGGCGCGGTTGGATTTCAGGCTCGCTCGGCGGGCCGCGCTCACACCACATCGTCGGGCGCAAGCGCGCAGCCCAATCGCGGATCGACCTCGATTTGCACGGTCGGGTGCCTGATCTTGAACCGCGACGCGAGAGCGGCGGCCAGTTTGTGCAGAAAGGCGTCGCCGGGATGACCGGCAGGCATGACGATGTGGCACGTCAGCGCGATTTCGGTCGTGCTCATCGGCCAGATGTGGAGGTCGTGTATGGCGGCGACGCCGGCTTGCGAAGACAGGAACCTGCGCACTTCGCCGGGGTCGACCCCTGCGGGCACAGCCGCCATCGACATGTCCAGGGATTCGCGCAACAGCCCCCATGTCCCCCACACGATCACGGCGTTGATCGCGAGGCTCACGACCGGGTCGAGCCACCGCCAACCGGTCAGGGCGATGACGAGACCCGCCACAAGGACGCCGGCGGTGACGAGAGCGTCCGACGCCATGTGCAGGAACGCGCCTCGCAGATTGAGGTCGTCCTTCCGCCCCGAGGCGAACAGCCATGCCGTCGCGCCATTGACGACAATGCCGACGGCCGCGACGATCATCACGGTCCCTCCGGCGACCGGCTCCGGCGCTGCGAGGCGTTGCAAAGCTTCCCACGAGATCGCGCCGACCGTAATCAGCAGAAAGACCGCGTTGAAAAGCGCAGCGAGGATCGAGGAGCCGCGAAGGCCGTAGGTGTAGCGGGCGGAAGGCGCGCGCCTCACCAGGACGCTCGCGAGCCAGGCCACGGCGAGGCCGAGAACGTCGCCGAGATTGTGGCCCGCATCGGCCAGCAGGGCGACGGAATGGCCCAAGACGCCGAAAACCGCTTCGACGACGACGAAGCCGACGTTGAGCGCGATGCCGACCGCGAAGGCGCCGCCAAAATTCGCGGGGGCGTGCGAATGGCCGCCGCCGTGACTGTGGCCCGCGTGGTCGTGGTCGTGATGGTCGTGGACCATGGGCCTCATCTTCCGCTTGCTTCCCCGCAGGCTCGCCTCGCCATTCTATTCGAGTTCGCGCGTCCCGGGTCGGGCGAAGCTCGTCTCGATTCCGAAACGGCGCCACCCCCTGGAGCGTCGTTGGGCTAGGCGCCGGCCACCGCCAGCCCCATCCAGCCGGAAACGCCCATGTAGGCGGCCACAAGCAGCATGAGCGCGCCTGAGGCGTAAGGCGCGCGGCGGGCGAAGGCCGAAAAACCGGACCAGCGTTTTTGAACCTGCCGCAGGCTGAGCGCGGCGATAACTCCGGCCGAAACCATGGTGACCGCCAATCCCACGCTGAAACTTGCAACCAGCGTCACGCCGAGCGCAAGCTTCTTGAGCTGCAGGCAAAGGATCAGCACGGTGATCGCCGCCGGGCAGGGAATGAGGCCGCCCGTCAGGCCGAAGGCGATGATTTGCCCGGTCGTCACTTCGCGGTCACGAAACCGGCGGGCGATGTCGTCGGCGTGCGCCCGCTCGTGAGCGTCCATGTAATCGCCCTCGACGACGCCGAGCCCGTGCGTTTGCCCGCGCGTGGGGTCGTGGGCATGTCCGTGCTCGACGAAGGCGATTTCGTAATCATGCGTGTGATCGCCGTGGCCAAGCGAGAGACGCGCGACGAATTCATGCGGCTCCGGAATTTCCTCGACGCTTTCGAGGAAATCGCCGCGATCGGCGAAGGCGAAGGCTTGGCGTGTATTGTCCGGCCGCTCCGTCACGACGACGACATCCGCGCGCGCGCCATCCATGTCCGCCTGTCGCGCGCATGCGCCAGCGCGGCGGCGCGCCCTCTTCGAAGATCTCCAGGCTCACGACCCCGTGGCCCGTGTCGATCCTGCGCACTTCGCCGTCGTGAGCGTGCGCATGGATATGGTCGTGTTCCCGCATCTGCTCGCGCCGCGTGCGCCAGATCATCCATAGCGCGACGCCGGCGACAATCGCGGCGGAAGCGAGTTGCAGGTAAGGCTCGACCGCTTCGGCCGCATAGTTCCGGCCGAGATATTGCCCGCCGATGGCGACGATCCAGACGACGGCCGTATGCGAAAGCGCGGCCGAAAGCCCGAGCAGGACCGCCTGCATGACCGTGCCGCGAATGGCGATGATGAACGCAGCCATCATGGTCTTGGAGTGGCCGGGTTCGAGCCCATGCAGCGCGCCGAGCAGGATCGCCGTCGGCGCGAACAGCCAGGCGTGCGACGCGCCCTGCTGCAGCAGCTCCGCGAAGGATGGCATCGCGCGCCTCAGAGATATTTCGAAAGGGCTTTGAATTCCGACAGCGCCTGTCTGGCGCTGATTTCGTCGCGCGCCGCCGCGTCGCCGAGGCAATGCTCCATATGGTCCTGGATCAGGGTGCGCTTGGCGGCGTGAACGACGCTCTCGACAGCCTGAATCTGCTGGGCGAGTTCGAGGCAGGAGCGCTCCTCCTCGAACATTTTCAGAATAGAGGCGAGCTGGCCCTGCGCCTGTTTCAGGCGCTTGACGATGTCGGGATGCGAGGCGTGCTTCATGGGCATACCCTACCCCCTAGGGGGTAGGGGTGCAAGTCCTCCGCCTTCACCGTTTTGCGGCCATGCGCCAGCGCCGCAGCGCCACGACCGACCACACCGCCTCGACCAGACCGAACGGCCACGCCCCTTGCAGAAATCCGTAGGCCGAGCCCATGGCGCAGGAGAGGCAGAACAGAGCGAGCGCGTCCACGCGAGCCCCTTGCCCGCCGATCAGCCGCCGCGCAACGAGACTTATCGTCGGCTTGCGCGCAGCCCGAGACTCGCCGAATAGACCACGCCCGACAGCGCCGTGATCCAGAAGCTGGTCGGCCAGTCCGTCTCATAGGCGAGCGCAAGGCCGCCCCAGGCTTCGGCAAGCGCGAGCGCCGCGGAGAGGAGAATTCCGAAAGCGAGGCGTCGCGTCATATTTTGCGCCGCCGCCGCGGGACCCACCAACAGCGTAAACACCAGCAGGACCCCGACGATCTGCGCGCTTTCGGCCACCGCCAGCGCGACGACGACGAGGAAAATCACCGAAACCAGGCGAACCGGCACGCCGCGAGCCTCCGCCAAGTCGCTTTGCAGCGAGGCGAAGACGAGCGGTCGATAGATCGCCGCCAGCGCAAGCAGGCTGGCGAGCGCCAGTATGACCAGGATGAGCAGCGCCGTCCGGTCCACGCCCAGCACATTGCCGAACAGCAGCGCCGTCGCCCGGGTCGCGGCCGAGGTGTAGAAATGCAGGAAAAGCAGGCCCAGGCCCAGCGCGAGCGACAGCACCATGCCGATTGCGACGTCGCGCTCGGCGAGCTTCTCGCCGATGAAGCCCATGCCGACGCCGGCCAGCACAGTGAAGCCGATCATTCCCGCGACCGGCGACAGGCCGAACAGCGCCGCGCCGGTGGCGCCGGTGAAGCCGACATGGCTCAGCGCATGGCCGGCGAAGGTCTGGCCGCGCAGCACGAGGAAATAGCCGACCGCCCCGGCGAGCACCGCCGCCGCGCCCGAAGCCGCGAAGGCCGTGCGCATGAAATCATATTCAAACATGCGCGTGTCCGTGCGCATGCCCGTGCGCGTGATCGTGCTCTTCGTGGCGATGCGCCTCCCGCTCCACTTCGACCTCGCCCGCCATCACGAATATGCGGTTTTTCACCCTCACGACCTCGATTTCGGCGCCGTAGAGGCGCGACAGCACCGGCCCCGTCACGACCTCGTCCACCGTGCCGATCACCGCCGCGCCCGAGCCGAGATAGAGCACCCGGTCGATCGTATTGACGAGGGGGTTCAGTTCGTGGGCGCTGAACAGGATCGCGATCTTCAATTCGTCGCGCAGGCGCCGCGCGATATCCACGACGCTCGCCTGGTGGGCGGGATCGAGCGAGATCAGCGGCTCGTCCAGCAACAGCAGGCGCGGGCGGCCGATGAGCGCCTGGCTCAACAGCAGCCGCTGGCGCTCGCCTCCCGAAAGCTCGTCGATCGGGCGGGCGGCGAGCTCCCTCGCGCCGACCAGCTCCAGAACGCGCGCGACTTCGGCGCGGACCGACTTGTCGAGCCGGCGGAAACCGAAACGCCCGCCCATCGCCGCGCTGACGACGATGTCGTAGCCTGTCAGCCTGAGGCTCCCGACGGCGCCGCGATTTTGCGGCATATAGCCGACGCTCGACGCCCCCTTCGCCGCCAGTTTGCCGAACACCTCGATGCGCCCGGCGCTCGGCGCCAAAAGACCCAGCGCGGCGCGCATCATCGTCGTCTTGCCGGCGCCGTTGGCCCCGAGCACGCCTATGAATTCGCCCTCCTCGACGGCGAAACTGGCGCCGGAGATGACATTCCGGCCGCCAAGCCGCAACACGACGTTGTCGAACCGAAGCGCGCTCACTTCGTTGCGCCTGAGAGGGCCTTGTCGAGCGAGTCGAGCTGCGCGAGCATCCAGGCCTGATAGGTCATCCCCGGCGGCTCGGTCTCCGACACGCCGACGATCGGGATCTTGTTCGCCTTCGCCATCTCGACGAGGCGCTGCACCGCAGGCTCGCTCGCCTGGGCGTTGAACAGCATGGCCTTCACCAGATGTTTCTTCAGGTCGTTCTCGAAGCCGGCGACCTGAGAGGCGCTGGGCTCGGTGTTGTTCATCACGGCGAGCGCGAAGCCCTCGTTGCGCACTTTGAGGCCGATCAGCCCGGCCTGATAACCGAACACCGGCTCGGAGAGCGTAACCGGCTCGCCGGCGTATTTCTTCTTCATCTCCGCGATCTTGGCGTTAAGCGGCGCGAGCGAGGCGACGAAGGCGGCCTCGCCTTTCTCGTAGTCCCCTTTGCGGGCCGGGTCCACCTGCGCAAGCGCAGCGGCGATCGCCTTGGCGGCCGCTTTCATATAGGCGGGATCGTACCAGAGATGCGGATTGTCGCCGGCCTTGCGGCCAACGAGCGCGGCGACGACGATTTCCTTGCGCCCCGCCGCTCTGTTGGCGGAGAGCAGTTTCTCCATCCAGGGATCGTAGTCCACGCCGTTGGAGACGACGACCTTGGCGTCCGCGAGCGCCCTGGCCGTCGCCGTGCTCGCTTCGAAGAGGTGCGGATCCTGGTCGGGATTGGTGAGGATGCTCGTCACCGCCACGTCGGAGCCGCCAATTTGAGACGCGACGTCTCCATAAAAATTCTCCGCGGCCACGACTTTGACCGGGTCGGCGATCGCGGAAAGGGGCGCGAGTGCGAGGGCGACCGCCGCGAGGAGAATTGTCCTTTTCAACATCGGAGCGACGCTTTCCGGCCTGACCGCCCCTCGAAACGGGGCGAACGATTGTTATGTTATAATAGGTCATATTGCAACCCCCGCGCCGCCGGCGCGCGACATTGCGGCGCAGGAGTGCTACCTTGCAGCGAGGAAAGTCCGCTTCAATGTCCGCGACGAAGAGCCACAGCCCGAACCGATGGGCAAAACAGGTCGAAGACGCATGTTCGTCGAAGGGCCTGCAACTGACGCCCTTGCGGCGGCGCGTGCTGTCGATTCTCAGCGAGAACGGCGAGCCTCTGGGGGCCTACGCCATCATCGACAGGCTGTCGAAGCTCGAGGGCAAGCAGATCGCGCCGCCGACCGTTTACCGGACCCTCGAATTCTTCGAGGACAACGGCTTCCTGCACAAGATCGAGAGCCGCAACGTGTTCGTGCCCTGCGAACACCTCGGCCATTCGCACGCCGGCGTGCTGCTGCTTTGCGATACGTGCGGCCGCAGCCAGGAGCGCGAGGACGCCGCCTTGGAAAGCGCGGTCAGAAAGACCGCGGAGCTGGCGGGATTCGAACTGGTCCCGCAGATGCTCGAAGTGCACGGACGCTGCCAGTCCTGCGCCTCGGCCGAACGCCTGGCGGCGTCCGGCAAGGCCTGAGCGCGCCTCGCGGCCGCTTTACAGCTTCGTCCACGCGCCATTGGCCTTCGACGACGCCACCGCCGCCTCGATGAAGGCAAGGCCCTTGACGCCGTCGAGGATGGTCGGGAAATGGCAGTCGGCCGGCGGCGGCGCGCCCGCGCGCGACGCTTTGATCGCCAGCGCAACCTCCGAATAGATATTGGCGAAGCCTTCGAGATAGCCTTCCGGATGGCCCGGCGGCACACGCGTCACCCGCGCCGCCGCCGCGCCCGCGTCAGGCCCGCCGCGCGTGACGATGCGCATGGATTCGCCGAGCGGCGACCACATCAAATAGTTGGGGTTCGCCTGCACCCAGTCGACGCCGCCCTTCGCGCCGTAGACGCGAAGCCTGAGCCCATTCTCGTGGCCTGGCGCGACCTGGCTCGCCCACAGCATGCCACGCGCTCCGTTCGCATAGCGCAAGAGGATCTGCACATTGTCGTCGAGCTTGCGCCCCGCGCCGAACGAGGTCAGCTCCGCGCAGAGCTCGATGACGTCGATCCCGGTTACGAAATCGGCGAGGTTGTAAGCGTGCGTGCCGATGTCGCCGAGCGCCCCGCCTGCTCCCGAGCGCGCGGGATCGACGCGCCACTCCGCCTGTTTGTTGCCGGTCGCCTCGGTCGGTCCGCTGAGCCAGTCCTGGGGATATTCGACCTGCACCAGCCGGATCTCGCCGAGTTCGCCCGCCCGAACCATCTCGCGCATCCGCCGCACCAGCGGATAGCCGGTGTAATTGTGGGTCAGCGCGAAGACCCGCTTCGACTTCTCCACCGCCGCCTGCATCTTCCTCGCCTCCGCGAGGCTGACGGTCAGCGGCTTGTCGCAGATGACATGAACGCCGGCTTCGAGAAACGCATAAGTCGGCCCCGCGTGCATATGGTTCGGCGTGACGATGGCGACGGCTTCAATTCCGTCGGGACGTTTCGCTTCCGCTTTCGCCATCGTTTCGTAATCGTCGTAGATGCGGTCGGGGCTGAGGCCGAGCGCCGCGCCCGAGCGCCGCGCCTTCTCGGCCGTCGCCGACAAGGCGCCCGCGACGAGCTCGTAATGGTCGTCGAGCCGCGCGGCGATCCGATGCACGGCGCCGATGAAAGCGCCCTCGCCGCCGCCGACCATGCCCAGCCTGATCCTGGCCCCACTCGCGGCGTCGTTGCGTCCCTCGATGGCCATGCTCGGTGCTCCTTCAGTTAAGTCCGAGCGCGCGCTTGATCTGCGCCGCGTCGATAGCGCCGCCGGCGTAATCATCGAACGCTTTCTCGGTCACCCGGATGATGTGATTCTTGATGAAGTCGGCGCCTTCGCGCGCCCCGTCCTCGGGATGCTTGAGGCAGCACTCCCATTCGAGCACCGCCCAGGACGAATAGCCGTATTGCGCCATCTTGGAGAAGATGGCGCCGAAATCGACCTGCCCGTCGCCGGGAGAGCGGAATCGTCCGGCGCGTTCGACCCAGGACGCGTAGCCGGAATAGACGCCCTGACGGCCGGTCGGATTGAACTCGGCGTCCTTGACGTGAAACGCCTTGATGCGCTCGTGATAGATGTCGATGAAATCGAGATAGTCGAGCTGCTGCAAAACGAAGTGCGAGGGATCGTAGTTGATCGCGCAGCGCTTGTGACCGCCGACCGCCTCCAGGAAACGCTCGAACGTCGCGCCGTCGAAAATGTCCTCGCCCGGATGGATCTCATAACAGACGTCGCAGCCGGCGTCGTCGAAGGCGTCGAGGATCGGGCGCCAGCGCCGCGCGAGCTCCGCGAAGGCGGTTTCAATCAGCCCCGGCGGGCGCTGTGGCCAGGGATAAAGGAAGGGCCAGGCGAGCGCGCCCGAGAAGGTCACATGCGCGGAAAGCCCGAAATTCTTCGACGCCTTCGCCGCGTTCAACATTTGCTGCACGGCCCATTTCTGCCTCTCCGCCGGCTTGCCGCGAACCTCGGCCGGCGCAAAGGCGTCGAAGGCTTCGTCATAGGCCGGATTGACGGCGACGAGTTGGCCTTGCAGATGCGTGGAAAGCTCAGTGACGGCGAGCCCGTGGCTGGCCGCCACGCCCTTGATTTCGTCGCAATAAGTCTTTGATTCCGCGGCCTTGCGGAGGTCGAACAAGCGCCCGTCGGAAGTCGGAACCTGCACGCCCTTATAGCCAAGCGACGCGGCCCAGGCGCAGATCGACGAGAACGAATTGAATGGCGCCGCGTCGCCCGCGAATTGCGCTAGATAAATCGCCGGCCCCTTGACCATGCCCGCCATTGCGAAATCTCCCTGGTTCTAGACTTGAGAAGTGGGGACGCCGGGAGCGCATTCGCATTCCCGCAGCCGACCTCGGAACGGCGACTCCCTGTAGCGGAAATCCTTCGCGTTCTCTTTGGTCGCCAGCGTCTCGTTGAGGATGTAGCCGCCGAGCGCCTCGACCGAACCGAACGCCCGCGAAAGCCCGACCGCCTCCCTGATCGCGCCTCGCGAAGCGTTGCGCCTCGCTTCCTGTCCGTCGCCAGCGCTTTTCGGCGGCGCCATGGCCACCCGCCTCCTCCCCTCCCGCCCCCGGACCCCGACGGCGGGCGTTCAGGCTAGCATGTCACCGTCGGATTGGCGAAGCGAAATCTCGCTGGCCATGGTTGAGGCGAAACCGGCGCTTCGGGGAGCGCGATGGACCCGCACGCGGCTTTGCTCCGCCCGCCCCGTGAACAAAAGCGCGCAGGCGACTGAACCTTCGCTCCGCCTGCAACGTATCCGGTCGATCCGCCAGCGGGCGGACTCAAGGAGAAGCGCAATGAAAAAATCCAGCCGACCCGCCGAAACTCCTCTCGGGCGTAACTTCGGCGCGCCTGCATGCGGGGATTGCGGAGCCGTCGCGCTTGACGGATCCGCCTCGCTCTCTACGTTTGAAGCGGCGTACGGAAGATGACCTCTGCATTTCCATTCATTTCTCCGCCTCGCCTCGCCGCCACGCTGGACCCTGAGGGACCTTTGGCGATAATTTCCTCGTTGAAACGGCGCAGGGCGGCGGCGCAGAAAGAAAACGGCCTGGGAAGGGTGCGAACGGAGAGCACGCAAACAACGGCGCCCACGGCCGAAACGCTTCTTTCGTGGCTGCAAGCCGTCGCCGAGCGGCAGGACCGCGAGGCGTTCGCGCGCCTGCACGCCTACTTCGCGCCGCGCCTGACCTCATTTCTCCTGCGGCGCGGCCTTTCCCATGCGCAGGCCGAGGACATCGCTCAGGACGCCATGTTTGCGGTGTGGCGCAAGGCCACACTCTACGACCGCAGCCAAGGCGGCGTGTCGACCTGGGTGTTCGTGATCGCCCGCAACCTCCGCGTCGACCATTTGCGCCGGAGAGCCAAACGCGACGCCGCGCCGCTCGAGGATTGGGACCCCGTCGACGAGAGCCCGACCGGCGAGGAGACCCTGCTGACGGCCGAACGCGAGGCCAGCGTGCGCAAGGCGCTGGCGCAGTTGTCGCCCGAACAGGCCAAAGTCCTCGAAGAGGCCTATTTCGCCGAAAAGCCCCAGTCGGCCATCGCCCAGGAACTCGGCGTGCCGCTCGGCACCGTGAAGTCGCGCGTGCGCCTGGCGCTGGCGCGGCTGAGAAAGTTGTTGGACGAAACAGCATGAGCCCCCGCCAGCACCCCAGCGATGAAACCTTGTTGCGCTACGCCGCCGGACGTCTCGGGCCCGGCCTTCGGCTGGTCGCAGACGCGCACATGGAATCCTGCCCGCATTGCCGCCGACTGACGCGGGCGTTCGAGGCGGCGGGCGGCGCGTTGCTGGAAAACCTGCCTCCGGCCGAGATCCGGCCTGCGCTCGTCGACGAAATTTTCGCCCGCATCGAAGCGGCGCCGGTCGAGCCGCGGCGGCGTCCGGCGGCGGCGCCTGCCAGCGTCGACGGCTTCGCCCTGCCCGCAGCCATGTCGCGTTGCAAGATCGGGCCGTGGCGTTTCGTTCATCCCAAATTGCGCTGGGCGCGAGTCACTTTGCCCGAGGCGTCGGCAGATCGCGTCGTTCTGCTCAAGATCGCCGCTGGTTTCTCCGCTCCCGACCACGACCACCGCGGGCTGGAGCTGACCCAGGTGCTCTATGGCGTGTTCTCGGACGACCGCGGTCTCTATGGCCCCGGCGATCTTATCGAGGCCGACGAAGGGCTCACCCACCACCAGCCGCGCGTGACCGCGGACGGCGAGTGCTTGTGTCTGGCGGCGGTCGAGCAGCCCTTGCGCATCCATTCCCTGCTCGGGCGATTGTTTCAACCGCTGATGGGCATCTGATCAGAACGAGGCGGCCGACGGCGTAGCCGGCCGACGCCGCCAGCCCCGTCAGGAAAGCGCCCCAGGCCATATCGACGAGCGTCAACGAAAGCGGCCACGTCTTCAGCGTCGCCTGATTGGTGAGATCGTAGACGCCATAGCCGACCAGACCGAACAGCACGCCATAAGTCGCAGCCATCCGCCAGTCCCCGGCCGCCCGCGCGGGATTGACGGCGAAGAAGACCACGCCGAAGGCGAACAGCAGATAAAATGCGACGGCCGGGGCGAGGCGGAAACCGTCCATCGCCATGCCGCCCATCGCCGGACGATAGAAGGCGTCGCCCATGCGCCCGAGCCAAAGGAAATCGACTCCGACGAAAACGAACAGGGTCGCGACATAGACCGCAAGCATTTTCACGCGCGCGCCTCCGGCCTTTCGATGAGATAGAAGCCGACGTCGGTCGCCCGTTCGCGAAAGCCAGCCTCGCAATAACAGAGATAATAGGTCCACAAGCGGCGAAATCTCTCATCGAACCCGAGCGCGGCTATATCGCTCCAGCGCGCCTCGAACCGGCTACGCCATTGCGCGAGCGTCAGCGCATAGGAGAGGCCGAAAAATTCGGCGCGCGTGACGCAGAGGCCCGCGCGCGCCGCCTGTTCGCGGATGATTGCGCGGGTCGGCAGCAGGCCGCCTGGAAATATATGGCGCTGTATGAAATCCGGCCGCGCGCGATAGGACTTGAAACGCGGCTCGTCTATGGTGATCGCCTGTATGAGCGCCTTGCCGCCGGGCTTCAGAACCTCGGCGATCTTGGCGAAATAGAGCGGCCAGTAGGCCTCGCCGACAGCCTCGATCATCTCGATCGAGACGACGCGGTCGAAAGCGCCGCTCAGGTCGCGATAGTCCTGCAACCGCAACTCGACCACGCCGTCCAGCCCCGCGCGCGCGAGCCGCTCGCGCGCGAAGCCGAGCTGTGCGGGCGACAACGTCACGCCGAGGACGCGCCGCGCCCCGGCCTCGGCGAGGCGGACGGCGAGCGCGCCCCAGCCGCAGCCGATTTCGAGCACGTCCTCGCCGCCCTTCAACTCGAGCCAGTCGCAGATGCGGCCGAGCTTGGCGTCCTGGGCCTCCTTAAGATCTTGCGTCCTCTCGTCCCAGATCGCGGAGGAATAGAACATGGTTTCGTCGAGCCACAGACGGAAGAAATCATTGCCGAGATCGTAATGGCTCATGATGTTGCGACGGCTGCCGCCGCGCGAATTGGCGCGGGCGCGATGGCGCAGACGGTTGTAGAGACGATTCGAAATATACGCCGGACGCAAGTGCGCCCAAATGAGACTGGTTGACCGCGGCCAGACGCAACAGCGCCACCAGGTCGCGGCTCGTCCATTCGCCGGCCACGAACCCCTCGGCGAATCCGACATCGCCGCCGAACAGCAGACGGCGCAGCGCGCGCCAGTCATGTATGTGCAGCGAGGCCTCCGGTCCGGGCGAACGGCCGGAGGCTTCAGAGAGTCTCGCCCGAAGGCAGCCGCACGGACAGGCGGCCCGCCCCTATCCGGTTCATCAACCGGCGGAGCGCGAACGCCCAGGGATGCGTTCTCGCGCACGGCGCCGCGTCGTCCGAACGGAAGGCGAAGACCTGACCCATGGATCATTTCATCCCGGATTGGGTGGGCGCATGAGCGGCGCGAATGAAAGAAATGGCCGCCGAGGGCGGCGGCGGCTTGGGTCTGACGCCTACGCCCTTGCGCCAAAGCTTAAGCGCCTCCCAATGGATGCCGCCGAATACGCTGAGCGGCAGCAAGGGCGTGGCGAAGAACTGGCGCAGCAAACTCCTGTCGGTCAGCGCGATGCGCCGGGCCTGATAGCGCGCTGTCAACAGCCGGCCGGAGAAATCGCAGACTTCGATGACAAGGCTCAACAGCGCATCCGGCGCGCCAAATCGGAAGCGGTAATCGAGCTCCATGTCCATGAACGGCGACACATGGAAATTCTTGGCGGCGCTCTGCACGATCTCGCCGCGCCCCTCGCCCTCGACGGGAATCATATAGCCGTGACGCTCGCCAAAAGTGTTGTCGACTTCCCAAAGCACGGCGGCGAGCTCGCCCGACTTTCGCAGGCAGTAGTAGACGCTGAGCGGATTGAAGGCGAAGCCGAGCAGGCGCGGCATGGTCAGCAGCAGAACTCTGCCGCCGTCGGGCTCAAGGCCCGCCCCGCGCATCGCGTTTTCGACCTGCGCCTTCAAATTGCGGCCCGAGCCGTCGCCGCGGTCGCGCACATGGAAGGAGAACAGATTGAAGCGGTCGACGGAGAACAGGCGCAAACGCCTGTCGAGCGTCTCCAGTTCGTCGAGATCGATGAGCAGCGAATAGATGCGATAGGCGAGGCGATGCTCGCGCGGCCGCAGCCGATGATGCGTGACCACGCCCGCATAGAGTGCGGAGGCGCTCATGCCGGCGTGAGCTCCCTGGTTTCTTTCGGCGCGCTCAACACAAATATCCGCCCGCTCTCGTCGGCGACGCGCCAGGGCCGATTGGAGCCGCCCAGTTGCTCGGCGACGGCGAGGCCCGCCTGCAATCCGTCCTCGTGAAACCCCGCGCCGAAATAGGCGCCGCAATACCATATGCGGTCCGCGCCCTGCAAAGACCAAAGCTCCTTTTGCGCCCTCATGGCCGCGACATCGAATTGCGGATGCCGGTAAGTTTCGCGCGCGTGGACGAGATCCTCGGACGGCGGCTTCTGCGGATTGAGCGTAACGAAAAGCTCCGGCGCGTCGCCGAGCGGTTGCAGCCGGTTCATCCAATAGCTCACCGAAGGCCGCCGTTCGTCGCCGCTCTCGGCGAGATAGTTCCACGCGGCCCAGGCGGCCCGGCGGCGCGGCATGAGTTTCGCGTCGGAATGAAGGACGGCGGCGTTGGATGCGTAGCGAAAGGCGCCGAGCAGCCGCCGCTCCGCCGGGCTGGGTTCGGCCAGCATGGCGAGCGCCGCATCGGCGTGGGCGGCGATCACGACCTCGTCGAACCGGTCGAGGCCGCCGCGCGCGTCGCGCACTTCGACGGCCTGCCCGCGCCGGGCGACCTCAACCACGCGCGCCCCGACGCGAATGTCCGGGAGAGCCTCGCGAGGCGCCCCACATAGGCGCGCGAGCCGCCGCGCACCGTGCGCCAGATCGGCCGGCCCACGAGCTTCAGCAGGCCGTGGTTGTCGCAGAAGCGGAGGAAGGCGGCGGCGGGAAAAGCGCCGATCTCGGCCGCCGGCGACGACCAGATCGCCGCCGCCATGGGATAGAGATGATCGCGCACGAATGCTTCGCCATAGCCGCCGCGCGCCAAGTACTCCTCGAGAGTGATCTCGCCGAGGCGATCGAGGTCGCGCGGCGCTTCGCGGTAGAAGCGCAGCAGATCGCGGATCATCGCCCGGAAGCGCGAGCTGAAGGCGTTGGCCGGCTGAGCCAGCAGGCCGCGCAGGCTCCCGCCGGCGTATTCATAGGCGCCATCGTCGAGCGAAACCGAAAACGACATGTCCGTCGCCGCCGTCTCGACGCCGGTATGGGCGAAAAGCGCGGTCAGATTGGGATAGGTCGGCTCGTTGTAGACGATGAATCCGGTGTCCACCGCGATGGTCCGGCCGCGCCAGCCCACTTCGCGCGTATGGGCGTGGCCGCCGAGCCGGCCTTCGGCCTCGTAGAGAACCACTTCATGTTCATGATCGCGCGACAGCGCCCAGGCGCAGGCGAGCCCAGACACGCCGGCTCCAATGACGGCGAGCCTTCGCCCGGTCCTTCGCGGCGCTGCGGATCGTTCCATGACGGGTCCATGAGCCTGATGCAAAATGTTCTACGCGCCGCCCCCGGCTCCGGTTTACCCGGCGATCCAAAATCCTCGCCGCGACGTTGAAAGGCGCGAAGGAGAAAACCCTTGGCCTGGCTCCTCGCCGCCGTCGTGATCCTCGAACTCAGCGTCGCGATGGCGCTGGCTTGGGCGGTGCGCATGCATTCGGGCCGAAGCGGATGGATCGACGCGATCTGGTCGGTCGCAACCGGGGCTGCCGGCCTCGCCGCCGCCGTCGCGCAGATCTCGCCGACTTCGGTCGGACGGCCGCTGCTTGCGGCTTTTCTCGTCCTCATGTGGTCGGCGCGGCTGGCCGGCCACATTTTCGCCCGCACGCGCGGCGCCGGGGACGACCCGCGCTACGGCGCCCTCGCGCACGAATGGGGCGCGGAGTTTCCCCGGCGCCTGTTCGTCTTCCTCCAGATTCAGGCGGCGGCCTCGATTCCGCTGGTCGCGGCCGTCGCGCTCGCCGCCGGCGGCACGCGCCCCTTCCCCGATCTTTTCGACGCGGCCGGCGCCCTCGTGGCGGCGGCGGGCGTGGCGGGCGAGGCGCTGGCGGATGCGCAACTCGCCCGCTTCCGCCGCTCCGCGCCGCGCGACGCGCTCTGCGAGTTCGGTCTGTGGCGTCATTCGCGCCACCCCAATTATTTCTTCGAATTCGTATTCTGGTGCGCCTGGCCGCTGATCGCCTTCGACCCATCCAGCTATACGCGAAGCCTCGCCGCGCTCGCCGCGCCCGCCCTCGTTTATTGGCTGCTGGTCCATGTCAGCGGCGTTCCGCCGCTCGAACGACATCTGCGCGCATCGCGCGGGGCGGCGTTCGACCAATATGCGCTGAGGGTCAATTGCTTCTTCCCCGGCCCGCGCAGAGGTCGCTGACCGGACCGGACATTGACCGACCGCCGGTAGAGGGCGCAAAATGAAACAGGAGGCGGCTTGCGGAAAGCCCATTCGACGGACGGGCTTTCGCTCCGAGCCTCAACCGGTCCTGATGCGGAATTCGCACGTCGGAACAGGCGCCCAAGCGCAGGTGCGCTGGCGATCTACTGGGAGTGCGCCATGAAACGCGTTCTTGCGGCAATGCTCGTCAGCTTTTTCTGCTCCGCTTCGGCCTGGGCGATCATGAAGGTGGAGGACAAGGCGCCGGATTTCACCGTGCAGGCGGCGCTCGGCGGCAAGACCTTCACTTTCCATCTCGCCGACGCGCTCAAGAAAGGCCCGGTCGTTCTCTATTTCTACCCGAAATCCTTCACTAAAGGCTGCACCGTCGAGGCGCACGACTTCGCCGACAACGCCGAGAACTTCGCCGCCGCCGGCGCAAGCCTGATCGGCGTCTCGGCCGACACGATTGACACGCAGATCCAGTTCTCCTCAAGGGAATGCCGCGACAAATTCCCCGTCGGCGCCGACCCGGACGCCAAGGTCATCCACGCCTATGACGCCGAGATGGCCAAGCGCGGCGCTTCGAGCGCCACGATGGCGAGCCGCATCTCCTACGTGATCGCGCCCGATGGCCGGATCCTCTACGCCTACGAGAATATGTCGCCGGACAAGCACATCGCCAACACGCTCGCCGTCGTCCGCCAGTGGCGCAAAGAACATCGGATGTGACCGTCGCGTCCCTTGGCGAGCGCCCCGCGGCGAGGTCTCGGGGCCGCGGCGGGCCGGGGAGCGATTGACGCCATTTTTCGTGACATGCTACCGGTAACATGTTAGCGCTGCCGGCGCTCGCGTCGGCGGCGACCGCGCTTCGCGACGAAGGGGAAAAGCCCGCGGCGAAGCGGGGCAGGCAAGTCAGGAGGAAACCCAATGAAATCCACAATTGCGATGCTGGCGCTCGCGGCGCTCGCCGGAACGGCGCTGTCGGGTGTAGCGCAAGCCGACACCTCGAAGATGAAGATCGCCTTCTCCAACAACTACGCCGGAAATTCCTGGCGTCAGGCGATGCTCAAGAGCTATGCGGCGGTCACGCAGAAGGCGGTCAAGGACGGCGCCGTCGCCGCCGCCGACATCTTCACCACCGCCGACAAGGAAGTGCCGACGCAGGCCGCGCAGATCCAGAACCTCATCCTGCAAGGCTACAACGCCATCGTCATCAACGCCGCCTCGCCCGACGCGCTGAACGGCGCCATCAAGCAGGCCTGCGACGCCGGCATCGTCGTCGTCTCCTTCGACGGCATCGTCACCGAGCCCTGCGCCTACCGCGTCGTCGTCGACTTCAAGTCGATGGGCGAGGAGGAAGTCGAGCAGATGGCGAAGTTCCAGCCGAAGGGCGGGAACCTGCTGGAAATCAGGGGCCTCGCCGGCACCTCGATTGACGACGCCATCCACCAGGGCATCCTCGACGGCGTCAAGAAGCACCCCGACTTCAAGATCGTCAGCTCCGTGACCGGCGACTGGGACCAGACCACCGCGCAGAAGGCGGTCGCGACCGTGCTGCCCTCGCTGCCGGCGATCGTCGGCATCGTGGACCAGGGCGGCGACGGCTACGGCGCCGCGCAGGCCTTCGCCGCCGCCGGCAAGCCCCGCCCGACCATCATCATGGGCAACCGTCAGGACGAGTTGCAGTGGTGGAAGGAGCAGAAAGAGAAGGACGGCTACAAGACCTGGTCGGCCTCGATCGCGCCCGGCGTCTCCTCGCTCGCCTTCTGGGTCGCCCAGCAGGTGCTCGACGGCCGCAAGGACATCCCGCATGACCTGCTGGTGCCCTATCTCGCCTTCACCCAGGACAATTTCGAAGAGGAATTGCCGAAGATACAGAAGGGCGGCGTCGCGAGCCACGAATACACGCTTGAGGAAGCCAAGGCCGCCATCAAGGCGAACATGAAGTAAGACTGAGAGGCGCGGCGTTCGCCGAGGGCGGTTGACACAATGGCGGACGCCGGCGCTGAACTCGTCAAGCTGGAAGGCGTCGAAAAATCATTCGGCGCCGTGCGCGCCCTTGACGGCGTCAGCCTCGACATCGCCGCGGGCGAATGCGTCGGGATCGTCGGCCACAACGGCGCCGGCAAGTCGACGCTCATGCATGTGCTGATCGGCGGCGTCGCGCCCGACGCCGGCCGCGTCGTCATCGGCGGCGCCGAACAAAAGACCTATGGCGCGGCCGAGGCCAAGGCGCTCGGCATTCGCTGCGTATTTCAGGAGCTTTCGCTCTGCCCCAATCTCACTGTGGCGGAGAACGCGCGCGTGTTTCATCCCGGCGTCAGCGGCTTCGGCTGGCGCCGGCGCGCCGGCCGGCTCATCCTCGACAAGCTCGACGAAATCTTCCCCGGCCACGGCGTCGCGCCCGGAGATCTCGTGCAGAGCCTGTCGATCGGCCGGCGCCAGATGGTGGAGATCGCGCGCGCCTTCACGGTCAGCGACCAGCCGGCGCGGCTTGTCATTCTCGACGAGCCGACGTCCTCGCTCGACGAGCACACCGCGCGGCAATTGCTCGCCTATATCCGCCGGGTCGTCGCGCAGGGCGTCAGCTGCACGCTCATTTCCCACATCCTGGGCGAAGTGCTGTCAGCGACCGACCGCATTGTCGTGATGCGCGACGGCAAGGTCGTGGTCGCCGACGAAACCGGAGCCTTCAACCGCGAGCGGCTCATCGCCGCGATGGGCGGCGTCGAGGCCCATGCGCCGGCGGCCGAGGCGGCGCGGCGCGCCGAATCCGCCGCCGAGGCGCCGGTGCAGGTGCGCATCCGGCCCGCCCGGCAACCCGACGACAAGGAGCTGGTCGCCCGGCGCGGCGAGATCGTGGGCCTCGCAGGCCTTGCCGGCCACGGCCAGACCGACCTCATCGTCGCCGCCTTCGACGCCGCAAGCCGGCGGCGCGCCGGGGCGGAGATCAACGCGCCCGTCGCGCTGGTGGCGGGCGACCGCCAGTCCGACGGCGTGTTTTCGCAATGGTCGATCGCCGAGAACATCGCCGTGCGCTCGTTCAAGAAACTGAAATCGGGCCTGTTGCTTTCGCCCAGGCGCGAACGCGACTTCGCCGAGCGCTGGAAGGCGCGCATCAACATCCGCACGCCCGACGTCGACAATCCCATCCTCTCGCTCTCCGGCGGCAACCAGCAGAAGGCTCTGTTCGCGCGCGCGCTCGGCTCCGACGCCGGCATCGTGCTGATGGACGATCCCATGCGCGGCGTCGACTACGGCACCAAGCTCGAAGTCTATGACCTCGTGCGCGAGGAGGCCGCGCACGGTCGCACCTTCCTCTGGTACACGACCGAAACCGAGGAGCTGAAGAACTGCGACCGGGTCTATATCTTCCGCGACGGCGTTATCGTCGCGCATCTGACGCGCGACGAATTGACGGAGGAGCGCGTCATCCATTCCTCCTTCGCCGGAGCGCGCTGAGATGAGCTCCGTCGCCCTGCCGCGCGAAACCGAAATCCGCCGCGGCCCCGACCTGCGCCGCGCGCTGAGGGCGCTGCTGCCGGCGGTGTCGCTGGCGCTGGTGCTCGGCGCCATCGCCTGGCTCAATCCGCGCGTCATCAGCTATTTCGGCTTCACGCTGATGCTGAACTACGCGGTGCCGATCGCGCTGGCGACGATCGCGCAGATGTTCACGATGACCTGCAACGACATCGACCTGTCAATCGGCGCCTTCGTCGGCTTCGTCTGTTGCGTGACCGCGACCTATCTGACCGAGAGCCCGCTGACCGGCGTGGCGATTCTCGCCGTGTGCGTGGCCGCCTACGCCGGGCTCGGCGCGCTGATCCATGCGCGCAACCTGCCGGCCATCGTCGTCACGCTCGGCATGAGCTTCGTCTGGCAGGGCCTCGCCATCCTATTGCTGCCCAAGCCTGGCGGCCACGCGCCGGTGTGGCTGCAAACAGTCGATGAACTTCCGGCCGCCCTACATCCCGCTGCCGATCCTCGCCGCCGTTCTTATTGCGGCCGTCGCGTGGTTCGGCCTCATGCGCACGTCCTACGGCGCGATCCTGCGCGGGTCGGGCGGCAACGCCACGGCGATTGCGCGCTCCGGCTGGTCGCTTTTGCGGGCGAAGGCGGCCCTGTTCGGGCTGGCGGGCCTGTTCGGCGTCCTCTCCGGCATGGCGCTCGTCGGCATCACGCGCGCCGCGGACGCGCATCTCGGCGACGGCTATACGCTGCTCTCCATCGCAGGCGTCATTCTGGGTGGCGGCGAATTCGTCGGCGGCGTCGTGTCGCCGATCGGCGCCGTCATCGGCGCGCTGACGCTGACGCTGGCCTCCACGCAATTGCTCGGCTTCCTGCGCATTCCCCCGGACTGGCAGGTGGCGGCCAACGGCGCCATCCTCATCATCGTGCTCGCCGCGCGCGTGGCCATCAGCCAGAGGAGCAAGGGGCGATGAGCGCCGTCCTTACCTCGCTGCGCCGCTTTCCCTGGGTGCTCTCCTTCGTCGGCGCCGCGCTCGTCTGGCTCGGCGCCATCGCCTATACCGGCGGCGAAGGCGCGGGCGGCATGCTGACGACGGCGATGTCGCTGGCGGTGTTCACCGTCATCGTCGGCGTCGGGCAGATGTTCGTCATCACGCTGGGTCCCGGCAACATCGACCTGTCGCTGCCCGCCAATATCGGGCTCGCCAGCGCGGTTGCGATGAAGACGATGGACGGCGCCGACCATCTGGTCGCGCTCGGCCTTATCGCCGCTATCGCCTGCGGCCTCACGTCGGCGTCGCCAATTATCTGCTGATCTGGGCGCTGAGAATTCCCCCGATCATCGCGACTTTGTCGTCGAGCTTCATCATCCATTCCATAGACATCGCCTATGGCCGTGGTCTGCAGATCAAGCCGCCGCCGGGCTTCGCCGATTTCACCAATATCGTGTTCGCGGGCGCGCCCTTGCTGGCGATCCTCGTCGCGCTGTTCGCGCTCGCCGCCGGCGTGCTGCTCAGCCGCTCGATCTACGGCCGCTCGGTGCTCGCCATCGGCCAGAACGCGCGCGCCGCGCGCTACGCCGGCGTGAAGGTCGAGCCGATCCGGTTTGCGACCTACGCGATGTGCGGCGCGCTCGGCGGCCTCGACGGCGCGCTGCTCGCCGGCTATTTCCGCGGCGCCAATATCGACATCGGCAACGAATATCAGTTGCTGTCGATTGCGGTCGTCGTCATCGGCGGCACTTCGGTGGCGGGCGGCAAGGCGAACGTGCCCGGCGTCTGGGGCGGCGCGCTGTTTCTCGTGCTGCTGCAGACGATGCTCAACACTTATGGCGTCAGCGCAGGGCTTCGCCTGTTGCTGACCGGCCTCATCATCGTCGCCGTCATCGCCGTCGCGGGCGGCGAAAAGCCGGGGCGATAACAGGGAGGAAAACGCATGCCGATGGTCAATATTCAGATCGTTCGCGAAGCCATCGCCGCGGACCCGGAAGGCAAGAAGGCGTCGGTCGCCGAGAAGGTCGCGGCCGCCATCTCCGAGGCGACCGGCCTGCCGAAGACGAGCGTATGGGTCGTGTTCGAGGAGATCGCGGCGAAGGATTGGTACGTCGGCGACGAAAGCGTCGCCTCAATCCGCAAGAAGCGCGGGGCGTAGCAGCGCGTCCCTGGGCGAAGGCGTATTTCATCCTGTGGAACGCCGGCCCAAGCGAGATTGTCAGCCGGCCCGCCTGTTTCTAGCGTCCGACGCCCGACCGAACGCCGGGGCGGAGGAAACGATGACGAACGCGAGCGGCTGCCCGTTCTCCAAGGCCTCGGCGGATTTCCGGCCGTTCGATCTCACCGACCCGTTTCCATTCTACGCCTGGGCGCGCGCCCACGAGCCGGTGTTTCGTCTCGACGATCTCGGCTATTACGTCGTCTCCCGCTACGAGGACGTGAAAGCCGTATTCGAGAACTGGCGCGTGTTCTCCTCGGAGATCGCGCAGCAGCCGGTGCGGCCGCTCGGAGCAGAGGCCCGGCGCATCCTGCGCGAGGGCGACTTCACCGCCTATTCCGGCCTTTCCGCCCGCGTGCCGCCGGATCACACGCGCATCCGCCGCCTGTTGCAGCGCTGCTTCGGCCCGAAGCGCTTCAAAGCGATGGAGCCGCAGATCCGCGCCATCGTTTGCCGCCAGCTCGACGCCTTCGCCAACCGCGGACACGCCGATTTCCACGCCGAATTCGCCTACGAAACGCCGGCGCTGGTCGTCTTCAAGCTGGTCGGCGTGCCCGACGCCGACGTGCCGAAGGTGAAGGCCTGGGCGGTCAGCCGCGCGTCTCTCACCTGGGGCGAATTGTCGGACGAGGAGCAGATTCCCCATGCTCACGCGATGGTCGAATACTGGCGCTATTGCCGCGACATCGTGCGCCGGCGCCACGAGACGCCGTCGGACGACCTGCCCGGCGATCTCGTCAAGCTCCAGCAGGAGGGCGAACGGATCACCGACGACGAGATCGCCGGCGTGATGTACAGCGTGCTGTTCGCCGGCCACGAGACGACCACCAACCTCATGAGCAACGGCCTGCGCGAATTGCTGACGCATCGCGCAGAATGGTCGCGGATCGTCGCCGATCCCTCGCTCATTCTCGGCGCGGTCGACGAATGCCTGCGCTATGCGCCCTCCGTCATCGTCTGGCGGCGGCTCGCGCTGGAGGACGCCGTCGTCGGCGGCGTGGCGGTCCCCAGGGGCTCCCGGCTTCTTCTGCTGATGGGATCGGCCAATCGCGACGACGGGGTTTTCCCCGACGGCGAGCGGTTCGACATCGCGCGCGAGAACGCGGACCAGCATCTCTCCTTCGGCTTCGGCATCCACAATTGCGCGGGACGCGAGCTGGCGCGGCTCGAATTCTCCATCGCCTTGCAGGAGCTGACTCGCCGCCTGCCCAATCTGCGCTTGAAAACCGACCAGAAGTTCGAGTTTCTCAAGATGCTGTCGTTCCGCATCCCGCTCGGGCTTGCAGATCGAGTGGGACCCGAAACCGCAGGCGCAAGCGGCTTAAGAAAAACGACGGGAGGAAAGCGGATGAACGAGGGCGGCGGCTTTATCGTCGGCTTCGAGGCCGCCACAGAGGCCGACCGCGGTCGCATCGGCGGCAAATGCGCCTCGCTCGCGCGCATGATCCGCGCCGGGGTGCGCGTGCCGCCGGGCTTCGCGGTCACGACGGAGGCCTATGCGCGGCATATAGAGGCCAACGGGCTCGCCGCCGAGATGGAGCGGATGCTTTCCGCCATCGACGTGGAGAATGTCGACGACGAAGCTGAGAAGGCGTTCGCCCTGCGCGGCCTCATCACACGAGCGCCCATGCCCGCCGAGGTGGAGGCGGCGATCCGCGCGGCCTATGCGCGCATGGGCGCGGACGAGCCTTTGCCTGTCGCCGTGCGCTCCTCGGCGACCGCCGAAGATCTGCCGGAGGCGAGCTTCGCCGGACAGCAGGACACCTATCTCTGGGTCGTCGGCGCCGACGCGGTCGTGGCCCATGTACGCGCCTGCTGGGCGAGCCTGTTCAACGCGCGCGCGATCTCCTATCGCGCGAAGAACAACATCGGCGCCTGCGACACGCTGATGTCGGTCGGCGTGCAGAAGATGGTGAACGCCTCGGCGGCGGGCGTGGCGCTGACGCTCGATCCCATCACCGGCGACCGCTCGAAGATCGTCATCGATTCGGCCTTCGGCCTCGGCGAAACCGTGGTCTCCGGCGAGATCACGCCCGACAATTTCGTGGTCGAGAAGGTGATGCTGACCATCGGCAGGCGCCGCATCGCCGAGAAGGATTTCGAGCTGGTCGCCGACGCGGCCGAGCGTAAGACCGTCGCGCGCGTCATCGAGCCGGAGCGCCGCACCCTGCCCTCGCTCACGGACGGTCAAGTGATCGCGGTCGCCAAACTCGCCAAGACGCTGGAGCGCCATTTCGGCGGACCGCAGGACGTCGAATGGGCGATCGACCGCAATGACGATGTCGTCGCGCTGCAATCGCGGCCGGAGACGATCTGGAGTCAGAAGCGCAAGGCCGCAGCGCCGGTCGCTCTGGGCGTCGAGGGCGTTCTCGGCGCGCTCATGTCGCCGCTGAACGCCAAAGTCTGAACAAACAAACAAAGGGGTAGGAAACATGACGGTCGCAGTGCAATTTCCAAGTCCCTATTCGTTGAAAGCGCCCGAGGGCGCCGAAGGCTGGGAGCAGCTCTATCCCTATTACGTGCGCTTCCTCGAGAGCGAACGCGCGCGCGAGGAGAGCCGCTTCTGGTTCTGCGACAGCCAGCATTGGCCGATGCCGTTCAAGCCCTTCGACGCGGTGACGGTGGAGTTCGCCTCGCGCTGCCTCGGCCAGTACAACACCCGCCATTATCTGGTGCCGCCGGCCAACGGCGTCGACTACCGGATCCTCAACGGCTACGTCTATTTCAGCCCCATCGCCGTCGAGCCCGCCAGGATCCCCGAGCGCGTGCCGCATTTCATGCAGCGCGCCGGGCATTATTTCCAGAACTGGGACGCGCTGCTCGACAACTGGCACAAGAAGGTGCGCGGCGTCATCGCCGATCTGGAGGCGTTGAAGTTCGAGCCGCTGCCGGAAATGGTGGCGCTCGACGACATCGTCAACGGCGTCGGACTGATCCGACCTACGAGTTGATGGCGACCTACGACCGCGCGATCCAGCTCCTCTACAAGACCTGGCAATATCACTTCGAATTCCTCAACCTCGGCTACGCCGCCTATCTCGACTTCTTCGGCTTCGTGAAGGGCCAATTCCCCACGATTCCCGATCAGGCCATCGCCAAAATGGTGCAGGGCGTCGACGTCGATCTGTTCCGCCCCGACGACGAGCTCAAGAAACTCGCCAAGCTCGCGGTCAAGCTGGGCTTGGCCGACGCGCTGAAGCGCGGCTCGGTCGACGAGGCGCTGGCCGCCGTCGCCGCCAAACCCGGCGGCGCCGAATGGCTGAAGGCCTGGAAGGAGGCGCAGGACCCCTGGTTCAACTTCACCAGCGGCAACGGCTTCTATTCGGACGACAAATATTGGATCGAGCATCTCGACATCCCGCTCGGCTATATCAGGGACTATGCGTTGCAGGTGCAAGCCGGCAAGGAAATCGACCGGCCGACCGCAGCCGTCGCCGCCGAGCGCGACCGGATCACCGCCGAATACGCCGAATTGCTCGACGGCGAGGCGAAAGCGGCGTTCGAGGGCAAGCTCGGCCTCGCGCGCGTGGTGTTCCCCTACGTGGAGAACCACAATTTCTATATCGAGCATTGGGCGATGGGCGTGTTCTGGCGCAAGATGCGGACCTTGAGCCACCTGCTCCACGAGGCCGGCTTCTGGCCCAACGCCAACGACATGTTCTATCTGTCGCGCCAGGAGGTGCGCGACGCGCTCTATGATTACGGCAACGGCTGGGGCGTCGGCGCCGAGGCGATGGGGCCGCATTATTGGCCGAAGGAGATCGAGCGCCGGCGCAAGATCATCGCCGCGCTCGCCACGCGCCCGCCGCAGCCCGCGCTCAACGCGCCGCCGGAGGTCATCACCGAGCCCTTCACCATCATGCTTTGGGGCATCACCTCCGAGAGCGTGAAGAAATGGCTCGAAGGCGCCGCGGACTCCTCGAAACTGACGGGCATGGCCGCTTCGCCCGGAGTCGTCGAGGGGATCGCGCGCGTGATCCGCTCCGCCGACGATCTCGGTCTGGTGCAGGAGGGCGAAATTCTCGTCACGCCCGTGACGGCGCCGAGTTGGGCGCCGGTGTTCGGCCGCATCAAGGCGACAGTCACCGACATCGGCGGCATGATGTCTCATGCGGCCATCGTCTGCCGCGAGTACGGTCTGCCGGCTGTGACGGGAACCGGCAGCGCAAGCTCGACGATCCGCACCGGCCAGCGGCTGCGCGTCGACGGCGGCTCCGGCGAGGTGACGATCCTCGATTGATCCGCGGCGCGCGCCATGGCCGGGCTTGTCCCGACTGACGCCCGGCCGCCGCCATGGGGGGCGACGCTCTCGCATATGAACAAACAAACGAAAGTCGCCTCATGACGACCGCCTCGCAAACATCACGATACGATGATGTCTGGCGCGCCGCCGAACCCTATATGCGCGTGCGCAAGAACGACGTGCATATTCCGCTCTCCTTCGCCTTCGCGCAGCGGCTGCTCGACATCTATCCCGAAGCCGACCGAGACATCGTGTCGCTTGCGATCCTTTTGCATGACATTGGCTGGTATTCGATCGACGTGAAGGACATCATCGAGAAGGGCTTCGGCCCCAACATGATGCAGTCCGACGTGCGCTTCCTGCACGAGCGCGAGGGCGTGCGCTTGTCACGGGAGATCCTCGGGAAACTCGGCTGGCCGGAGCCCACCATCGCGGCGGTCGGCGAGATCATCGACGGCCACGATACGCGGCCGCACCCGAAGTCGCTCAACGACCGGCTGGTGCGCGATTCCGACAAGCTGTGGCGCTACACTCTTGCCGGCGTCGCCGTCGGCTGCGACTGGTTCAAGACGACGCCGCACGGCTATTGCGACCGGCAGGAACGGCAGCTCCCCTTGCTCGAGACCGAAGCGGGCCGTCGCATGGCCGAAGAGGAGCTGCCAAGGACACGCGCCGCGCTGATGCTGCATCTCCTCTGACGCTCATCCCCGGCGCGGGTTCAAATAAACTGCCTTCCGCCGTCGACGACGATTGTCTGCCCGGTCATGAAGCGCGCATGCGGCGAAGCGAGAAACAAAGCGGCGCCGACGATGTCCTCGGGCATGCCCGCGCGCTTGATGGCGCCGCGTTCGACGCCGTAGGTTGCGGCGTTCTCCATCATGCCCATGCTCGCCTCGGTGAGCGTGAATCCAGGCGCGAGCGCGTTGACGGTGATGTCGTCTCCCCCAAGCTCGCGCGCCATCACGCGCGTCATGGCGATGACGCCGCCCTTCGAGGCGACGTAGTGCATCCACAGCGGCGAGCCGCTCAGCACAGTAGCCGAGGCGACGTTTACGATCGCCCCGCCCCGCCCGCGCATATGCGGAACCGCCGCGCGGGCGCAGAGGAACGGCCCCTTGAGATTGACCGCCATGACCCGGTCCCATTCCTCCGGGTCAATTTCCAGGAAAGGCGCACGTTTGAGCGTCGCGTAGACGCCCGCATTATTGACGAGCGCATCGATCCCGCCGAACGCCTGCGCGGCCGCCTCCGCCATCGCCTTGGTTGACGCTTCATCCGCCACGTCGACCGCCAGCGCAACGGCCTCGCCGTGGGCTTCGTTGACGAGCGCCGCCGTCTCGCGCGCGCCGGCGAGGTTGACGTCGGCGGCGGCGACCTTGGCGCCGGCCCGCGCAAAACCCAACGCGAAGGCGCGCCCGAGCCCCCCGCCGGCGCCGGTGACGATTACGCTCTTACCCTGCAATCCGAGTTCGCCCATCGCCTCACGCCGGGTTCAGATCGAGATCCGCCGCGATCTGGCGGAAGCAATTGAGGCTGCTGCCGCGCCCGATGCCCGATCCCGAATGCAGATTTGAGGAGCAGTTGTAGACGTTATCCAGCAGCGTGCGATAGCCGGAAAGCTCGGGGATCGGCCTGAATCGGCCAAGTTGCGATGCGATGGTTGAGCCCTCGGAATAGCCGCCCTCGCGCATGTCGGGATGCATGTTCTCGATGTCCGGCGGCCCAATCACGTTGACGGCGATCACGTTGTCCTTCGTCATGTTCGGCGCGTAGCGGCGCCATTGCTCAATCAGAGCGTCGCGGAAGCTCGTCTTTATGCTCGCCCATTCGGCCTCGCTGAACAGGCGGCGCGGCGCCGTGAACTCCTCGACGCCGACGAGATGCTGGCCCGCCGGCGCGCGGCTGAAATCCCACAGAGTATCGCATGACGTCAGCGCATTGACGCGCCGCGCGTGGCCGTGCAGATAAATCTCGGCCTGGTAGCGCGTCATCAGATATTCCGGGTCCTTCGGCCCGAAATAGAGTCGAGGCTGCGGGCCGACGCCGGGATTGCTCCCGGCGGCGGAGTAACGTGGGGGCTCGTGCAGCGCGACATTGGCCCACAGCAGCTGACCGCGATCGTAGTGGATATTGCGCAGGCGATGCGCTACGCGGTCGCTCAATTTCACGCCGCGCATCAGACGCAGCGCCGTCTGCGGTAGCCCGAGATCGCTGACGACGATCCTGGCCGCCACCGTCGAGCCGTCGATCAGTCGCACGCCCCGCGCGCGCGAGCCTTCAACAAGAATCTCCTCGACCTCCGCCCCGGCGAAATATTCGACGCCGAGCTTTCGTCCCGCCGCCCACAGCGCATCCGAGATCGATTGCGTCGCCCCGACCGCAATCGCCGCCGGCTCGAAGGACAGCGTCAGGGGGAGCACATGCACGAGACCTTGCAGGCCGATCGGATCGTCGGCGAAAGCGCCGGTCGAGGTGGAGGCCGCGCGCATGAACAACGTGCGCAGCTCCGGGCTCTCGAAGAAGTCGCATGCGAGCTGGCGCAGCGACATGAACTGATGCACCGGCTCGATGCCGGAATCGGGAATCGCGAGCAGTTGTTCGAGCGCGTCCGGCTCGCCCCAGGGCGGCGGGGCGGAGAAGCGATGTCGCGAGAAGGCGGCCTTCCAATATTTGCCGAACCGCTCCAGGAGCCTCAAATATGTGTCGGCGTCGCGCTGCGAGAAACGCTGGATCTGCCTGTAGGTCTTGTCGACGTTCTCCTGAGCGTATTCGGTGCGCCCGGTCGCGGGATCGACGACGCGATAGGCGGAATAGCCGATGAACGAGGAGCCGTCCTCGAATACCATGCCCTCGTTCTCGTCGGGAAACACATATCGGAGACCCTCGGCGCCGAGGTTGAAATCGCGAAAGGCGGGATGGCCGTAAAAGCGCGTCCAATGCGCGCAATAGTTCATGCGAAAGCCCGGCGCCGGGCCGGTCCCGCTCGACGCGCCGCCGCCGAACCGGGCCTTGCGCTCGAACACGCCGACGCTCAAGCCCGCTCGCGCCAGATAGGGAGCAATGATGAGGCCGTGATGGCCGCCGCCGACCACGACGGCGTCGAAGCTGCGCTCGGGCATGGTTTCCTCCTCGCCGACGAGCTTGCCTTCGCCCCGGCCCCGCTCAAAGCGGCAATCTCGGCGCGTTTCACGCGGTGGAATCGGGCGGCTTCTCGCCCATCGCCGCCGCAATGGCGCGCGCCGCCTGCCTGAGATCGTCGAGATGGCGCGCCGCGACCCCGCGCAGCGAGTCCGCGCGCTTCGCCCAGGTGATATTGACGCAGCCTAGAACGCGATCCTGCCCGAGGATCGGCGCCGCCATGGAATCGCGGCCGTCGTCCTCCTCCCGCCGCGGCTTGTCGTAATGGCCGCCGAACGATGCGTCGCGGAAGCCGTAGCCGCGCTCGCGCACCTGCGCGAGCCGCCGCGCCACCCATTTGGCGTCGCGCGCCAGCGCGTCGCCCGGCCGCGCGCTCGCCCTCAGGCGCGTGAGGATCGCCTCGCGCTCGCCCTCGCCGCAGAAGGCGACATAGGCCGAGCCCGTCGCCGAGCGCAGCATATTGATGCGATAGCCGACCGCGCCGAGCGTGATGTGCGAGACGTGGGTCGCGGCGCTGGTGTTCTCGATGAGCTCCATGAAATCGAGCCGCGGCGCGGCCAGCACCGAGGGCCATTGCACCCTTTTTGCGAGCGCGACCAGGATGGGCGAAGCGACCTCGACAAGCCGCGCCTCCTCGTCGAACGCCGCCGGCCGGCCCCAGATGACGCTCGGCAGAAAGGCGCGGTCGGCGACGCGCCGCCAGACGAGTCCGCGCCGCTGCAACGTGCCGAGCAGGCGCAGCAGCGTCGGCTTCGGCAGACCTGTCACGCGGTGCAGATCCTTGAGCTCCATCGCGCGGGCGTGCTGCAAGACCTGCATCACGTCGAGCGCGCGCTCGAGCGAGCGCATGGAGTTGGCCTTTTCCTCCGCCAAAGAAAGCGCCTCCCTCGCCGTCCGGCCCATTTTGCCGTCGTTCGAGCCTGACGGCAACGGCCATTCCGCAGGGTGGAATAGTGCGTATCGCCCCGGCGCGCGTGCTGATGCGGCCCGGCAAGGGTGCTAAAACGTCGCTGGCCAACAAGGCGAGGCGAAGACATGAAGGCGTTGCGGCTCGGCGCTCCGGGAGGACTCGACCGGCTCTCCCTGGTTGATGCGGCCGATCCCGGCGCGCCGGGGCGCGGCGAGATCAGGGTGCGCATTCGCGCAAGCTCCCTCAACTATCACGACCTCGGCGTCGTCTCCGGCCGCACGCCCGCCGCCGACGGCCGCATCCCGATGTCGGACGGCGCCGGCGAGGTCGAGGCGGTCGGCGAGGGCGTGACGGAATTTGCGCCCGGAGACCTCGTCGTCTCCTGTTTCTTTCCCTTCTGGCGCGACGGCGAGCCGACCTTCGCCGATTTCTCCCAGACGCCGGGCGACGGGATGGACGGCTATGCGCGCGAAGTCGTGGTTGCGCCGGCGACCCATTTCACCCGTGCGCCGAAAGGCTACAGCGCCGTCGAGGCGGCGACGATCACCACCGCCGGCCTCACCGCCTGGCGCGCGCTTGTCGTCAACGGCGCGCTGAAGGCCGGCGACGTCGTGCTGACGCTCGGCACGGGCGGCGTGTCGATTTTCGCGTTACAGATCGCAAAGGCGATGGGCGCGACCGTGATCGTCACCTCCTCGTCCGACGAGAAGCTCGCCCGCGCCCGCGCGCTCGGCGCCGACTTCGGCGTCAACTATCGCCAAAATCAAGCCTGGGCCAAGGCGGCGCTCGACTTCACGCGCGGACGCGGCGTCGATCACGTGATCGAGGTCGGAGGGCCCGGCACGCTCCCGCAGTCGATCGAGGCCGCCCGCGTCGGCGGGCATATCGCGCTGATCGGCGTGCTGACCGGGCGAGGCGGCGAAATCCCCACGGGGCTGATGATGCGCCGTCAGCAGCGCCTGCAGGGCCTGATCGTCGGCAACCGCAAGCAGCAGCAGGATTTCGTGCGCGCGCTGGAGGCGACGGGCGTTCGGCCGGTCGTCGACCGCACGTTTCCCCTGGCCGAGACAGCCGAAGCGTTCCGTTATGAGATGTCGGGCGGCCATTTCGGCAAGATCGGGCTGGAAATCTGAAATCCGCTGGCGAGCCGCCGCATTGGGCATCGGGAGGAACGCGAGATTGATTCTGACCAACCAGGACGTCGAGGAGATTGTCGCCATCCTCGAATTCCACGCCGCATGACGAGCTGCATCTGACGACGGAGCGGTTCGAGCTGCATCTGCGTCGCGGCCCCGGCGGCTGGACGCAGGAGACGCGCACGCTCCGCCAGCCCCATGTCCTCGACGCGGCCGCGCAACCGGCGCCGGTAGCCGCGGAGACGCTGCGCGACGAAGGCGAGGTCGCCGGGCTCGCCTCCATTCGCGCGCCGATGGTCGGCACGTTCTATCGCGCTCCCAAGCCCGGCGCGCCGCCCTTCGTAGAAGTCGGCGGCGAGGTCGGCGAGTTCACGGTGGTCGGCATCATCGAGACGATGAAGCTGATGAACGCGATCAACGCGGGCCTCGCCGGGCGAAATAGTCGAAATACTCGCGCTCGACGGCCAGCTCGTCGAAGCCGGCCAGATTCTCATGCGCGTGAAGCGGCCGGAATGAACATCCGCCGCCTGTTCGTCGCCAACCGCGGCGAGATCGCCGTGCGCGTCTCCGCACCTGCCGCGACCTCGGCGTCGAGACCGTTCTCGGCGCCTCGGAAGCGGATATCGATTCGGTTCCCGCCCGCCTTGCCGATCACGTCGTCTGCGTCGGGCCGGCGCGGTCGAGCGAGAGCTACCTCAACGCCGAGGCGGTCGTCGCGGCCGCCCTGCGCGCGGGGGCGGACGCGATCCATCCGGGCTATGGCTTTCTCTCGGAGAACGTCGCCTTCGCCCGCGCCGCGCGGCAGCGCGGCCTCGTGTTCATCGGGCCGACGGAGGCCAATCTGGAGGCGGTCGGCGACAAGCTCCGCGCCCGCGCTCGCGCGACCGAAGCCGGCCTGCCGCTCGCGCCGGGCGGCGCCGTCGACAGCCCCGAGGCGGCGCGGGCGCTCGCTCGGAAGATCGGCTATCCGTTGCTGGTCAAGGCGGTCGGGGGCGGCGGGGGGCGCGGCATGAAGCGCGTCGATTCGGCCGCTCGAGCTCGCCGAACAGGTGGCGATGGCGATGGCGGAAGCGGGAGCGGCCTTCGGCGATTCGCGCGTTTATCTCGAACGCTTCGTCGCCTCGGGCCGTCATGTCGAGGTTCAGATTCTCGGCGACGGCGAGCGCGTCATTCATCTCGGCGACCGCGATTGCTCGGTGCAGCGCCGCTATCAGAAGCTCGTCGAAGAGGCGCCGGCGCCGGACCTGCCCGAGCCGATGCGACGGCAAATCCGCGAGGCGGCGCTCGCCTTCGGCCGGCGCCTTCGCTATGTCGGGCTCGGCACCGTCGAGTTTCTGTATGATCGCGAGCGGCAGGAATTTTATTTCCTGGAGATGAACGCGCGCATCCAGGTCGAGCATCCCGTCACCGAGGCGATCACCGGCCTCGATCTCGTCGCCGAGCAGATCGCCGTCGCGGAAGGGCGCAAGCTGAGGTTGACGCAGAGCGATATCCGCTTCGACGGCTGCGCCATAGAGTGTCGCCTCAACGCCGAGGACTGGACGCGCGATTTTCGACCCTCGCCGGGAACGGTGACGAAGGCGCGCTTTCCCGCCGGCCCGGACGTGCGCGTCGACACGCATATCGAGGCGGGCGCGAAAATTCCTCCGTTCTACGATTCATTGATGGCCAAGATCGTCGTGCGCGGCTCGAACCGCGCCGAGGCGCTGCAGCTCATGCGCTCGGCGATGGCCAGATGCGAGGTCGAGGGCGTCGCCACCAATCGCGACATGCATCTGGCGCTGTTGACGGACCCCGATTTTGCGCGGGGCGGCGTCGATACCGCCTTCTTCCCGCATTGGTTGGAGAGCCATCCGCGATGACCGCGATCAAGCTCGTCGACGTTTCGCTGCGCGACGGCAATCAGAGCATCTGGGGCGCGACGGGGCTCAACACCCCGCAATGCCTGCAAATCGCGCCGATGATGAACCGCGTCGGCTTCCACGCCATCGACTTCATCGCCTCGACGCATATGGGCGTCGCGGTCAAATATTATCGCGAAGACCCCTGGGAGCGCATCCGCCGGTTCCGGCGTCTGGTTCCGGACGCGCCGCTGCAATTCATCGGCGTCGGCTTTCGCTTCATCTCTTGGGAGACGCTCGACCGAGAGGTGATGCGCCTCGTCTACCGCTGCCTGATCCGCAACGGAATCTCGCGCTTCGTCGTGCTCGATCCGATGCACGATCATCGAGGCGATGCTCGGCGTCGCCCGCATGATCCGCGAGGAGGGCGGCGAAGAAATCATCGGCGCGCTCACCTATACGCTGAGCGACGTCCACGACGACGCCTTCTACGCGGACCTCGCCGCGACGCTCGCGCGATCGCCAAGCTTCGACCGCCTCTACATCAAGGACCCTTCCGGCCTGCTGGCGGCCGATCGCGCGCGCGCGCTGATCCCGGCGGTGCAGGCGGCGAAGGGGCGCTTGCCGCTCGAACTGCACTCGCACTGCACGATCGGCCTGGCGCCTTATGTCTACACGGTTGCGGCGGAGCTCGGCGTCGACGTCGCTGCATGTGGCCGTCGGGCCCGTCGGCGGCGGCACGTCGCTGCCTGCGGCGACGCAGACGGTCGCCAATTTGCGCGAGCTCGGCCACAGCGTCGACATCGACGACGAGGCGCTTCGGCTGATGGAGGATTATCTTGTGCGTCTGGCGCGCGCCGAGGGACTGCCGTTCGCCGAAACGCGCGATTTCGACGCGCGGTTCTTTCATCATCAGGTCGCCGGCGGCGTGATGTCGACGACCAAGCGGCAGCTGGAGGAGGTCAAGCTCGGCCATCTGCTGCCGCAGGTAATGGAGGAGGTCGACCGCGTGCGCGCCGAGCTCGGCTATCCCATCATGGTCACGCCCTTCCCGCAGATCGTCTGCACGCAGGCGATGTTCAACGTGATCGGCAAGGCGCGCTACGACAACGTGCCCGATCAGGTGATCCGCTATGTGCTCGGCCGCTTCGGCCGGCCGGCGCGGCCAGTCGACGCGAACGTGCTGGATCGCATCCTTTCGCGCCCGCGCGCCGAGGAGATTCGCAACGAGCCGCCGCCGCCTTCGCTGTCCGAGCTGCGCCGCCGCTTTCCCGCCGGCCTGTCGGACGAGGAGTTCCTGCTGCGCGCGACCATGCCGACCGATCAGGTCGACGCCGCCGTCGCCGCGGGACCGGCGCGCGGCGCGTACAACCCCGACGCGCGGCCGATCGTCAAGCTGCTGCGGGAACTCGCGCGACGCGGCGGGGGCGGCGCGTTGGCGGTGAGCAAGCCGGGTTTCCGGCTGGAAATCGGCGCGGCCTCGGCGGTTCAGGCCGGCGCGGCGCCCGGCGGATAGGGAATGACGACGAGCATCTTGCAGACGTCGTTCTCGCGATTGACGATCTCGCGGACTTCGTTCGGCGCGATTGTGCAGGAATCCATCGGCCCGAGCACGGTCTCCTTGCCGCCGACAATCACAGTCATGCGGCCTTCGAGCACGACATAGACTTTCTCGAACGGCGTGGAATCGGGCCCGGCGCCGCCGCCGGGAAGATATTGCGACAGGCCGACCCATTGGTTGGTCGGGCCGCCCGCCTCGTAGCCTTGCAGCCTCAGCCCGACGACCCCGCGATGGTTGGGCGCCTCATAGGGCTTTGCGTCCGCGAAACGTTTGACGTGCATGTCTTCCTCTCAGGTTTCATCAGCTCACAAGTTTATCGCCGCGACAGCGAAGCAATCGCCATGACGACGTGTAGGCCGACTAGGGGTGGTAAAACACCTCGCTCATCCCCGCCCACCACTCGCCGGGCGCTCGCGTCTCATAGGGCTCCTGACAGGGATCGGTCAGCTTCCACCAGTCGCGCGTCACCGGATCGGCGGCCATCCTGGCGGCGTCGGCGGCGAAATCGTCGCCATGATACTCCCAATAGGCGAACAGCAGCATCTCGGGTTCGCGCAGGAATATGCTGAAGTTTCGGATGTTGCAGGCGGTGATTGTCGCCAAGACGCCGGGCCAGGCGGCGGCGTGCAGGCGTTTGTATTCCTCCGCCTTCTCCGGCCGCAGCCGATTGCACAGACCCATGCGCCGCATAGCGCCCTCCTCAGCCGGATTGTTTGATGTCGTGACGGCTGCCGGGCGCCGTCATTCGTTCGATCGCCTCGAAATCCCAGGCGATGCCGAGCCCCGGATCGGGGCTCGGGAAAGCCCAGCCGTCACGAATGCGCATCGACTCGCGTGTGAGATCGTCGAGCTGCGGGATATATTCGACCCAGCGCGCGTTGGGGACGGCGGCGCACAGCGCGACGTGCAGCTCCATCAGGAAATGCGGGCAGACCGCGACATTGAAAGCCTCCGCCAGATGCGCCGTCTTCAGCCAGGGCGTGACGCCGCCGATGCGGGCGACGTCGACCTGCACGATCGAACAGGCGCGCCGTTGCAGATAATCTCGGAAATGCGAGAGGCTGTAGAGGCTTTCGCCCACCGCAACGGGAATCGTCGTCGAGGCGGCGAGCCGCGCGTGGCCGTCAACGTCGTCGGCGGGCAAGGGCTCCTCGAACCATCCGATGTCCGCTTCCTCATAATGGCGGGCGCGGCGGATCGCCTCATCGACAGCGAAAGCCTGATTGGCGTCGGTGAAAATTTCGAAGTCGGCGCCGACCGCCGCGCGCACGGCCTCAAGCCTCGCCACATCCTCCGCGATAGGCCGGCCGACCTTCAGCTTCGCGCCCGCGAAACCTTGCGCCTTGGCGGCGAGCGCGTCCTCGACCAGCGCCTCCGTCGGCAGATGCAGCCAGCCGCCCTCCGTCGTGTAGAGGCGCACGCGCTGTTGCGCGCCGCCGGCCATGATATGAAGCGGCAGGCCCGCCTTCCTGCAGCGCAAGTCCCACAGCGCCGTGTCGATGGCGGCCAAAGCCAGACTGGTGATGGCGCCGACGGAAGTGGCGTGGGTGAGAAACAGCAAATCGCGCCAGATCTGCTCGACCCATTCCGCCTCGCGGCCGATCAGCGCCGGCGCCAGCGAGCGTGCGATGAGATCGACAACGGCCGGGCCGCCGGTCCCGATCGTATAGCTGTAGCCGACGCCGGTCGCGCCGTCCGTATCCGTGACGAAGACGAAAGGCGTCTCCTGGCTGACGAAGGATTGGATCGCGTCGACCCGTTTCGTCTTCGGCTTGAGATCGACCATGCGGATCTCGACCCGGGCAATCTTCGCCATGTCCTCCTCCGTCAGTCGACGAAATATTTCTCATAAACGCCGAGCAGGCTCTCCATGATCGTCGGCGCCCGATCGAGGTGATAATCGAGTCGCTCGGCGGCGCGCCCGGCGTCGCCCGCGTCGAGCGCGTCGAGAATGTCGCGGTGCTCGACGATCACCTGCGGCGGCCGGCCCTGCATCGAGGCCAGACGATGCACGCGGTCGACGCGCGCCTTGGCGATGAGTATCGTGCTCCAGACGCCCTCGAGCCCCGCGGCGGCGCAAAACGCGCCGTGGAAAGCTTCGTCGAGGCTGTGGAAGGCGTCGGGGTCGTCGTTCGCCAGCGCGGCGGCCTGCCGTTGCAGGATGAGCCGCGATTTGGCGCCGAGCTCGGGCGTCCACGCCTCAGCCGCGCGGCGCAGCACCGCCAGCTCCAGCGCCTTGCGGATGAAATGATTGTCGCGGACCGCGCCCAGCTTGATCGGCGCGACGAAGCTGCCCTTCTGCGGGAATACCTCGATGAGGCCGTCCTCGACGAGGCGTATGATCGCGGCCCGAACGGGCGTGCGCGACACGCCGATCTGGCGGCAGATGCGGTTCTCGCTGATCGAGGCGCCCGGCGGCAGCCGCAAGGAGACGATCGCCTTTTTCAGCGCCTCGTAGATCTGGTCGCCGACCGGCCGGCGGCGGTCGAAGGCGACCGTCAGCTTGAGAAGCGCGTCCTCCTCTTCGGCGTCGGCGAAGGCTTCGCTCATGGGCCGTTGCGTCGTTTCGCTGCGCGACGCGCGCAGCGGGAAAGCGATTGCATGTCGCCAACTTGTATACTAGCATTCTTGTAGCCCACAAGAGGCGGGGACGAAATCCCCTACGCGATGGACGCTGCGCCGTCCCATTCTGGAGGAAACGATGCTTCGCATGACCCACGCATTGATCGGCGCCGCGGCGTTGGCGCTTGCGGCCTCGGCGGCGCAAGCCGCCGACGCAACCAAAGTGGCCTTGGTCCCAGGCGGCCCGCACCCCTATTTCGCCGCCTGGGAGAAGGCCGGCAAGGACGCGATGAAGGACTTCAAGCTCGGCGCCGCGGATTATCGCGTGCCGCAGAAATGGGAGCTCAGCGAGCAGAACTCGCTGCTCGAAAGCCTCCTGAGCCAGGGCTACAACGCCTTTCTGGTTTTCCCCGGCGATCCCGTCGGCTCGAACGCCACGGTGCAGGAGCTGACCGAGAACGGCGCGCCGGTCATCGCCACCGCCGGCTGCCTGAAGGAGCCGACGACGGCGCTGTTCTGCTTCGGCACCGACACTGGCCATTCCGCCTATCTCGGCACGAAGGAGCTCATCAAGGCGATGGGCGGCAAGGGCCGCATCGCGCATTTCACCGGCTTCCTCGTCGATCCCAACACGCAACTGCGCATTGACGCGGTCGAGAAGGCGGCCAAGGAGACGAACGGCGCCGTCAAGGTCGTGCAGGTGATCGCCGACATCGACGCGCCGGGACCGGCGGAGGAGAAGATCAACGCCTATCTGGCCGCCCACGCCAACGACGTCGACGGCATCGTCACCACCGCCTGGGTGCCCGCCGTCGTCGCCTCGAATGCGTTGCGCCGCATCGGCGACAAGCGCATCAGGATGGTCGGCATCGACCACGACGAAGTGGTGCTGAAGGCGATCAAGGACGGCTTCGTCGACGGCACGATGCTGCAGAACCCCTATGGCCAGGGCTATATCGGCTCCTATGCGCTCGACCGCATCCGCCATGGCTGCAAGGTGAAGAAGGACGCGCCGTTCAAGACGATCGCACTGACCAACCGCTTCATCGATTCGGGCACCGTCTATGCCGACAAGAGCGCCGTCGACAACTATGTCGCCTCGATGCAGGCGATCACCAAGGAGATCTTCGCCAACTTCGAGAAGACCTATCTCGACTGCCCCTGAAGGACCGTCGTCGCCTTGAATGATCCTCGCGCATTGCGTCCCGACGTGGGCTCGATGAAATCGCCGGCGTCAGGCGTTCGCGCGCGGCTCGCCGGCGCGGCGCTGACCAACGAATTCGGCCTCGTGCTGCTGATTTGCTGTTCGGGGTCCTGTTCGCGCTGGGCACGCCCGGCTTCGCCTCGCCGTTCAATCTGTTCACGCTCGGCCGCATCATGGCGATCAACATCATGATCGGCTTCTCGATGATGGTCGTCATCGTGACGGGCGGGCTCAATCTGTCGGTCGGCGCGACGGGCGTTTGCGCGGCGATGTTCTTCGGCTGGCTCAGCGAGCGCGCCGGCCTCCCGCTCGCGCTCTCCATTCCCGGCGCCATCGCGATGGGGGCGGCGCTCGGCGCGATCAACGGACAGTTGATCGTGCGCTCGGGCCTGCACAGTTTCATCATAACCCTGGCGACGATGAGCGTGTTCTTCGGCGTGATGGTGTTCGTCACCCGCGCCCAGGCGTTCCGCGACCTGCCGCCGGCGATCCTCGCCTTCGGCCGGCTGCGCTATTTCGGCCATGTGTCGCCGCTCATCCTCGTCAGCGCGGGCGTCGGATTGGGGCTGGCCATGCTCTACCGGCTCACGCCGCTCGGCCGCGAGATGCTGGCCGCCGGCGCCAACCCGGCGGCCGCCGAACTCTCAGGCGTGCGGGTCAAGCGCGTCTTCGTGCAGTGTCACATGCTGTCGGGCGCCTTGGCGGGCGTCGCGGCGCTGATGGCGATTGCGCGCACGGGCGCCGCCATTCCCTCGATGGCCGGCGATCTCGGGCAGGACTGGTTGTTGCCGGCCTTTCTCGGGCCGGTGCTCGGCGGCACGCTGCTGGCGGGCGGCCGCGTATCGGTCCTGGGCGCCTTTCTCGGCTCGGCGCTGGTCAGCGAGCTCACCAATGGGCTCCTGCAATTCCGCGTCGGCGAGTTCTGGGTGCAGACCTATCTGGGCCTGCTGCTGCTGGCGGCGGTGCTCATAGATCTGGCGCGGCGCAAGCTCGTCGCGCGGTTGGGCGTGGCGCCATGAAGGTCTCAGGTCTTCTGCGCGCCGACTGGTTCGGCCCGCTCGCCATCGTCGTGGCGGCCTCGATCGCCATCACCGCTTTCGCTCCCTCGTTCCTTTCGCCGTTCAACATCCAGATCCTGCTGCTGGCGACCGCCGTCAATGTCGTGGTCGCGATGTCGCAGATGATCATCATCGCCATCGGCCAGATGAATCTCGCCATCGGCGCGATCGGCGGCCTGGCGGCGGTGTCCTTCGCGGGAATGATGCAGGTGTGGTCGTTTCCGCCGGCGCTGGCGGCTTTGAGCGCGCTCGCCATCGGCGCGGCGGCGGGGCTGATCAACGGCGCGCTGATCGCGCGCACCGGCGTCTCCGCCTTCATCGTCACGCTGGCGAGCCTGTCGGTCTTCAAGGGCGCCGATCTCGGGATCACGCGCGCGCAGCCTTTTTATGGAATCCCCGCCAGCGTGAAGGCCTTCGGCAACGCTACGATGCTGGGGCCGATTCCGTGGCTCGCGCTGCCCGCAGCGCTCGTCGTCGCCGGCATGTGGCGGCTGCTCTATCGCCAGAAGGTCGGCCGCTACATTCTCGCCGTCGGCGGCAACGCCAGCGCCGCGGAGCTGTCGGGCGTGTCGATGGAACGCACGATCCTGTGGGCGCATGGCCTCTCCGGCTTTCTGGCCGCGCTCGCCGGAATCATGCTGGTGGCGCGGCTCCAGCTCGGACAGCCTTCCATCGGCGACGACTGGTTGATTCTCTCCTTCGCCGCGCCGGTCATCGGCGGGGCGGTGCTCGCCGGGGGACATGTCAGCGTGTTCGGCACTTTGTTCGGCGTCGTGGTCGTCGCGATCATCACCCAGGCTTTGGTGATCTTCCGCATCGATCCCTACTTCGTGCAGGTGGTGCTGGGCCTGTTGATCCTGTGGGCGGTCGGCGTGAACCGGCTGCGCGAAGTGCGGCTGGCGGGAGGCTGAGCGTGGCCGAGACGTCGCTGGAGGCGAAGGGCGTCCACAAGAGCTTTCCCGGCGTGAAGGCCCTGGCGGACGTCGCCATCGCCCTGCGCCCCGGCGCGATCCACGCGCTGCTCGGCGAGAACGGCGCCGGCAAATCGACGCTCATCAAGATCATCACCGGCGTCTACTGGCCGGACGAGGGCGAACTCAGGCTAGACGGCCGCCCCGTTCGCTTCGCCGGCCCGCGCGAGGCCATCGCGGCGGGGATCGGCGCCGTGCATCAGGAGCGCAATCTCATTCCGCGCTTCTCGGTCGGCGAAAACATCGGGCTCGAACGCCTCGGCGGCGGCTTTCTCGGCGGCGTCGACTATGCCGCGCTCAACGCCGAAGCCCGCAAATGGCTCGACGTGCTGGAGCTCGATCTCGACCCGCGCACGCCGGTCTCGGAGCTCAACGTCGCCAAGCGGCAGCTGGTCGAAATCGCCAAGGCTCTGTCTCTGCGCTCGCGCGTGCTGCTGCTCGACGAGCCGACCGCCTCGCTGACGCCCCAGGAATCGCAGGTGCTGTTCCGCCTCCTGCGCAAGCTCGCCGCCGAGGGCGCGAGCCTCTTGTTCGTCAGCCACAAGCTCGAGGAGGTGCAGGAGATCTGCGACGAGGTGACGGTGCTGCGCGACGGCCGCAACGCCTGCCCGAGCCGGCCGATGGAAGGGCTCGACCGGCAGGCGCTGGTCAGGCTGATGATCGGCCGCAACGAGCAGATCCCGAACTGGCCGCCGCGCTCGGCCGAGGGCCAGCCAACGCTCATGGAGCTGCGCGGCGTCTCAACCGCGCTCGGCCATGCCGACATCGACCTGAAACTGCGCAAGGGCGAGATCGTCGGTCTCTACGGCCTCGTCGGCGCGGGCCGCACGGAGCTCGCCAAGTGCATTCTCGGCCTGCACCGCATCACCGCCGGGGAAGTGCTGATCGAGGGCCGGTCACGCCGCATCGGCTCCGTCGCCGAGGCGATCCACGATTGCGCCATCGGCTATGTCAGCGAGGACCGCAAGCAGGAGGGCCTCATCCTCGCCCATAGCGTGCTGGAGAACGCAGGGATCACGGTTTGGCGCAAGCTTGCCGGCCGCCTCGGGCTGCTGCGCGACGAAAAGGTGCGCGCCCGCGTCGGCCCGGTCATCGCCGAGCTTGAGGTGCGCACGCCCTCGCTCGCGCAGACGCTCGGCCATCTCTCCGGCGGCAACCAGCAGAAGGTCAGCGTCGCCAAATGGCTGGCGAGCGAGGTCAAGATCCTGATGGTCGACGAGCCCTCCGTCGGCATCGACATCAAGACCAAGGCTTATATCCACGAGCTTCTGCGCCGGCTGGCCGACGAGGGCGCGGGTGTGCTGCTCATCACCAGCGACATGCCGGAGATGATTACGGTCGCCGACCGCATTGTCGTGATGGACGATTTCCGCATCAAGGGCGAGCTCGTCAACAACCGCGCCTATGGGCCGATGAGCGAGGCGATCATGGCTTTCATCCACCACGCGGCGGCCTAGAGAATTCGGCGGCGATTATATCAGGACCGGTGATCGGAACCGGTCGTCGCCTCGGGCCGAAGCGCGCCGCGCACATGCAGGGGCGCTCCGGAAACGGCGCTACACGAACTTGAAACTCGCCGCCGTCAGATCGCTCGCCTTGTAGTTGGTCAGGGTTATGCTGTCGTTTGCGTCGAAGCTGATGACGGCGTCGGCGCCGGATTGCGTGATATGGCCCGATAGCGCCTGCCAGCTCGAGTAATACGCGGACCCGAATTGGATGACGTCGGAGGCGGAGAACCCGTTGATCGTGGCCTCGCCCATGGAGGATCGAAAGGCGAACGTCTCGTTGGAGCCATGCACCGTCGCCGTGCTGGTTCCGCCGAAGTAGAAATAGTCGCCGTCGCCGGTAGCGTCGACTTCCGCATCGTTCAAAGTGATCCCGCCGTTAGACCCGACGAGGTAATCCTGAACACCGGACGTCGAATAGATGCTGACGGAGTTAAAGGTGTTCGGAGCGAAATAGATATAGTCGCCCTGGCCAAGAACGGACGCCTTCGCGCCGTTCAATGTGACCGCTCCGTTGTCGCCATGGACGGCATCCCAGAATCCCTTGGTGCCGTAGAGGCTTGCGGCGTTGGCGGAGGAGCCGTCGAAATTGATGGTGTCGCTGCCGCCGAACACCGAAACCTGCGCCCCATGCAGCGTAACGATTCCGCTGGACCCGTTGAGTTTGTCCCACCCCGCCGACGTGTCGTAAAGGTCGACCGAATTGTCCACTCCGGTGAAATAAAGAACGTTCGCGCCGCCGTGGACCGAGGCCTGCGCGCCGTTTAAAATGATGACGCCGTTCGTTCCATAGACGGTGTCAGCGACGCCGAGCGTCTGGTACAGACTGACCTGGTTCTGGGTCCCGGCGGCGAAATAGACGATGTCGTCGTCGCCGAAGACCGAAGCCTGCGCCCCGTTCAGCGTGACCAGCCCATCGTCGCCATAGACTTCGTCCCAATGACCATTGGTGTTGTAGAGGCTCGCCGCGTCGTCGGCGAATCCGTAGAAATAGATCGAATTATAGCCGCCAAACACCGAGACCTGAGCGTTGGCCAGGGACAGAACGCCATGGTCGCCCGTCGCCTTGTCCCAGTTTCCGTGTGTCGCATAGAGACTGACGACGTTGCCGGAATTGCCGTCGAAAATGATCTGATTGCCGCCGCCGTTGAGCGACGTTTGCGCGTTGTTGAGAATCACGACTCCGTCGTCGCCGTTCACCTCGTCCCAGTTCCCGGCCGTGTTGAAGAGGCTGACCTTGTCGTCGCCGCCCAAGAAATTGACGGACGCTCCGCCGGCGGTGACCGAGACTTGCGCGTTCTGGAGGTAGACCGCACCGTTGGCCCCGCTCGTCGAGCCCCAATTGTTGTTTGTATTGTAGAACAGATCGACTTGGAGCGGCGACGACGGGCCCGCTGAATTCGTCGCGGTAATATCGAGAATGGTCTCTCCCGAAGGTATCGGCGCAGCGAGGGTCGTGGTCCATCCGCCGCCGACGTTCGGCGTCGCGGTCCCCAAGAGATCGTCACCGTGGTAGATCGACACCGTCTGGCCGGCGTCGGCGACGTCAATTGTCCCGGCGATCGTGAGCTTCGAAGTCGCGGAGGCGACGGAAAGGCTCGTCACGGCAAGCGTAGGCGGCGTAACGCTGGACGTCATGCTCAACTCCTTGACGAATTAAAAAACTTTCCTTCCACGCAAAATATGGCGCAACTATAGCCGACCCGCAATACAGACACTAATGGAAATGCGAGATCCGCGGGATTGGTCGACAAAATTGCTCACTCCATTGCAAAAGCGCCACTCTCATCTACGTCCGCTGTCCTCTCGCCAGGGTGCAACGCTATCGCGCCGCTCGGGAACTCAGGGCGAACCGCCGTAAGATTCGTCCGGCGGAAGATAGAGCGTCTCGTCTTGGCGCGAGGGCGGCTGCGAGCGACTAACAAGCGGAGAAATACGGAACCTCGACCCATATAGCTTGTTTTTGTTGCCAAATTCTCAACCTGCGTCGACTCGCTATTCTCGGCGCAGCTCGACTCTTTCGCGGACCATATGGCCAAGGTCCGGCCCGCAGACCGCCAGACCTCCGCGCGACCTCGATCAAGCCCACTCGTGACAGCCGCGAGGGCGCAGCGCGGCCGCATTCCGGGCGCCCGCGCTTCCTGCGATCGTCGGCGACCCTGCGCGCTGAGACCCGCACCGGGTCCGCCGGGGTTTCCGGCGGCTCGCTGTTTGGCCAGCCTAGCCGAGCAACGCTCACACGTCCAGATTCGCCACGTTCAGCGCATTCTCCTGGATGAACTCGCGCCTTGGCTCGACGACGTCGCCCATCAGCTTGACGAAGATGTCGTCGGCGTCGTCCATCTCGCGGATCTTCACCTGCAACAGCGAGCGCGCCTCGCGGTCGAGCGTGGTTTCCCAGAGCTGGTCCTTGTTCATCTCGCCGAGGCCTTTGTAGCGCTGCACCGCCACCCCCTTGCGCCCCGCCGCGTTGACCGCCTCCAACAATTCCGACGGCCCGGAGACGGCCGTCTCCTCGCCGCGCCGCAGCAGGCCCGCGGGACCGGCGAAAGCGTCGCTCAGCGGCCTTGCATGCTCGTCGAGCCGGCGCGCCTCGATCGAGCCCAGCAGCCCCGCATCGAGCGTGATCGCCTGCGCGACGCCGCGCAACGTGCGCATGAGCACATAGCCGCCGTTCTCCGTGCGGCCCGTCCAGCCCCGTTCGGTCTCCTCGGCGATGGCGTTCATGCGCTCGGCGAGCGCCGTCGCGCGCGCGGGTCCCGCCTCGTCGTCGGCGGTCTTCAGCGGCTTCAGCGCGCCCGCCAGCGCCGCCTGTTCGACCGCCGCGCGGTCGTAGCGCGAATGGAGGGAGCGCAGCAGCCGCTGCATCGCCCGCGCCTCCTCGACGAGCGCGGCGAGGTCCGCGCCCGCGCGCTGCTCGCCGCTGGCGAGCTTCAGGACCGCGCCCTCCAGGCCTTGCGCGACCAGATAATCCTCGAGCGCGCGCTCGTCCTTCAGATATTGCTCGGATTTGCCGCGCGACACTTTGAACAGCGGCGGCTGGGCGATGTAGAGATGGCCTTTCTCGATGACCGGCCGCATCTGCCGGTAGAAGAACGTCAACAGCAGCGTGCGGATGTGCGAGCCGTCGACGTCGGCGTCGGTCATGATGATGATCTTGTGATAGCGCAGCTTGTCGACATTGAAGTCGTCGCTTCCGATCCCCGTGCCGAGCGCGGTGATGAGGGTTCCCACCTGCTCGCTTGACAGCATCTTGTCGAAGCGCGCGCGCTCCACGTTGAGAATCTTTCCGCGTAGCGGGAGCACGGCCTGGAACTCGCGGTTGCGACCCTGCTTGGCGGTGCCGCCGGCCGAGTCGCCCTCGACGATGAAGATTTCCGATTTGGCGGGGTCGCGCTCCTGGCAGTCGGCGAGCTTGCCGGGAAGGCTTGCGATGTCGAGCGCGCCCTTGCGGCGCGTGAGCTCGCGCGCCTTGCGCGCCGCCTCGCGCGCCTGCGCCGCCTCGAACACTTTTCCGGTCACGATCTTCGCTTCGCCCGGATTCTCCTCGAACCATTGCCCGAGCCGCTCGTTGACGAGGCCCTCGACCACCGGCCGCACTTCGGAGGAGACCAGCTTGTCCTTGGTCTGCGAGGAGAATTTCGGATCCGGGCATTTGACGGAAAGCACGCAGGTCAGGCCCTCGCGGCAATCGTCGCCGGTGACGTCGACCTTTTCTTTCTTGGAAAGGCCCGAACGCTCGATATAGCCCGTCACCTGCCGCGTCAGCGCGCTGCGCAGGCCGATCAGATGGGTGCCGCCGTCGCGCTGCGGGATGTTGTTTGTGAAGGGCAGCACGCTCTCGTGATAGCTGTCGTTCCACCACAGCGCGATCTCGACGCCGATGCGGTCCTTCTCGCCGCGAATGAGGATGGGCTTGGAGACAAGCGGATTCTTGGCGCGGTCGAGGTAGCGCACGAAAGCCTCCAGCCCGCCCTCGTAACAAAGCTCCTCGCGCTTGGGGTGGGCGGGCCGCGCGTCGGTCAGCACGATGTGCACGCCGGAGTTGAGAAACGCCAGCTCTCTGAGCCGGTGCTCGATCGTCGCATAGTCGAAATCGACCATGGTGAAGGTTTCGGGCGAGGGGGTGAAGGTCACTTCCGTGCCGCGCTTGGGCTTGCCGTCCTCGACCGGCGCGGGGCCCACGACCTTCAGCGGCGCGACGGCGTCGCCGTTGGCGAATTCGATGTAGTGCTCCAGCCCGTCGCGCCAGATCGCCAGCTTCAGCGTCGTCGACAGCGCGTTGACGACGGAGACGCCGACGCCATGCAGGCCGCCGGAGACCTTGTAGGAATTCTGGTCGAACTTTCCGCCGGCGTGCAGCTGGGTCATGATGACTTCGGCCGCCGAGACGCCTTCCTCCTCGTGGATGCCGGTCGGAATGCCGCGGCCGTCGTCGCTGACCGTGCAGGAGCCGTCGGCGTTGAGCGTCACCTCGACCCGCCTGGCGTGGCCGGCGAGCGCCTCGTCGATGGCGTTGTCGACGACTTCGTAGACCATGTGATGCAGGCCCGACCCGTCGTCGGTGTCGCCGATATACATGCCCGGGCGCTTGCGAACGGCGTCGAGGCCGCGCAGTACTTTGATGGAATCGGCGCCATAGGCGTCGGGGGCGGGTTCAATCTCGTCCGTCAAGTTTCACGACTTTCGGCAGGGAGGCGATCGCGCGCGCGCAATTCTTACTAAGGTGGCGGTTATAGCCGCAAACGTCTGCGAAAGGCGAATTTTCTGGGCGCCCGGCCAAGCGCAAAATTTCGCTTCCCAACACGCCGCATGAACGTGAACAATGCCGGCAGGTGATTCGGGGTCGCGTTGGAGCCTATTGCTTGCGAGACGAACTCAACGAACCCCTCGGGCTCAAGCCGAAGCCGCCGCCGCTCGCCACGCGCCTGCGTCCGCTGGCGCGCTGGGGCGGCCGCCTCGTCGCGGCGGCGCTCGTCGTCGGCGCGGGGGCGATCTACTGGCGCGTCACGACGCCGCACCCGGCGGAAGTGGCGACGATCCCGTTCGACGCGATCAAGACCGTCGTCCCCACCCCGACGCCGAGCCCCACGGCGGCGGCGGTCAAGGTGTACCCGCCTCTTGCGGATGGCGGCGTCTCCGTCGTGCGCAACGGCGCGGCGGGGGGTCCGAGCGGACATTCGCCCGAGATCATCGACGTCGCCGAGGCGCTCGGCCGCCAGGGCCAGCCCGCCTTCGACCGGCGACTGACGGAAAGCTCCAAGTACGGCCTGCTGCCGCGCATCGCGCCCGACGGCGCCCGGCCCGCCGACGTCTACGCCCGCCCGTTCGCGGAGACCGCGATGACGCGCGGCGCGCCGCGCATCGCGGTCTTCGTCGGCGGCCTCGGACTCGATCCGCAGACCACCGCGGCCGCCATCTCCCAATTGCCGCCCGGCGTCTCGCTGGGGCTTGCCCCCTACGGCGCGGATATGGCGAAAGTCGCGGCGAGCGCGCGCGGCGCGGGGCACGAAATCTGGCTGCAGGCGCCGATGGAGGGGGTCGCCGGCGCCGATCCCGGCCCGCATACGCTCAAGACCGAAGCGAGCCCGGCCGAGAATCAGGAAGTCCCTGCGCTGGCTGATGGCCCGTTTCACCGGCTATGTCGGCGTCGCCAATTATCTCGGCGCGAAATTCACCGCCGATTCCGACGCCGTCTCGCCCGTGCTGGCGGAGATCGCCCGGCGCGGATTGCTCTATCTCGACGACGGCTCTTCGGCGCTGAGCAAGGTCGGCGATCTCGCTCCCGGCCTCAACCTCAAGGCCGGCCGCGCCGACGTCATCGCCGACGGCGACGTCGAGGGCGCGCTCGCCCGCGCCGAGGATCTCGCGCGCCGGCGCGGCTCCGCCGTCGTCGTCGCCAGCGCCCTGCCGCTGACGGTCGATCAAGTCGCGCGCTGGGCCTCGGCGCTGGCAGGCAAGGGCTTCGCGCTCGCGCCCATCTCGGCGCTGACTTCGGCGCGCCCCGACCGCACGGCGGGCGCAAGTCCATGACGGCCGCCCCGTCGCCCCATCCCGGGTATCGTCCCTGCGCGGGCGTGGCGCTAATCAACGTCGCGGGCGAAGTGTTCGTCGGCCGGCGCCGCAACGAGCGCGGCGCGCCGCTCCTCGGCCACGAATGGCAGATGCCGCAGGGCGGCGTCGACGAGGGCGAAGATCCGACCGCCGCCGCCCGCCGCGAACTCTATGAGGAAACCAACGTGCGCTCGGCCTCGCTCGTCGCCGAGGCGCCGGAGTGGCTCGCCTACGACCTGCCGGAGGGCGCGCGCAGCCGTTTCGGCGGACGCTATCGCGGGCAGACGCAGAGATGGTTTCTGTTCCGGTTCGAGGGAGACGAGGCGCGAGATCGACATCCACCACCCCGCCGGCGGCGCGCACGCGCCGGAATTCGCGGAATGGCGATGGGAGCCCTGGGAAGCGCTGCCCGATCTCGTCGTGCCCTTCAAGCGCGAGGTCTACATCCAGGTGGCGGCCTGGTTCGCCCCGCTATCGCGTCAGCGCCCGGCCTGAACCTCGGCCGTCGCCTCGGCGCCGAACTCCTCCATGCTGCGGCGGACGCGGTGAAGCGAGACGTCGTAGGGTTTCAGGGCTTCGGCGAGCTCGGCCGCCAGCGTTTCGTCATTGGGCTCCTTGAGCCCGCGCTCGACGAGCGCGGCCGCGTAATCCTTCAGCGGCTGGCCCGAAAGCCCGAGCTTCTCGCCGACCCAGGCGCCGAGCTTGCGGTTGCGCCGCGCCCGCGCCTTGAAACGCAGCTCCTCCTGGTGGGAGAATTCGCGTTCGAAGCCTTCTTCGCGCCGGTTCATGGTGTCCATGGGAACCTCCTTGAGGCGACGGGACCATGGATTTGCGACCCTTTCGCGGCGGGCCGCGCCGGGTTTTGAGCGGCGGCCGCCCTCATGCTAGGTCGGGGGCCTGCCGCAGTCTCGCCATTTCAGGAGCCGTCACTTGAGCGCCGAACCCGCCGATATCTCAAAAATGCCGTTCGAGGCCGCGCTCGCGGAATTGGAGGGAATCGTCGACCGGCTCGAAAAGGCCAACGTGACGCTGGAGGAATTGATCAATCTCTATGAGCGCGGCGAGGCCCTTAAGGCGCGCTGCGAGGCGCTCCTCAAGGACGCCGAGGTGCGCATCGAGAAGATCGTTCTCGGCGCGGACGGCAAGCCGAAGGGGGTCGTCCCGCTCGATCCGGCCTGAAGGCCGGCGCCTATTCGCGCGGCGGGGAGCGCGGCGGCGTCTCCTCGTCCTCCTCCTCCGCCCGCCCGCCGGGGATCACGTAGGAGCCTTTGAGCCAGCGCCCGAGGTCGACGTCGGCGCAGCGGCGCGAACAGAACGGCGCGTAAAGCGCGTCGCGCGGCCTGCCGCAGATCGGGCAAGGCTTCGGCGCAGGCGTTTGCGGGCGCCGCCTTCATTCCGGCCGCCAGCCGCCGAGCAGAGGATAGCCCTCGCCCATCAGCAGCGCCGCCGTCTCGGCCAGCGGCAACCCCACGACATTGGTGTAGGAGCCGGTGAGCCGGACCACGAAGGCGCCGGCGAAGCCCTGAATCGCATAGGCGCCGGCCTTGCCGCGCCATTCCCCGCTGTCGAGATAGGCCTCCAGCTCGGCGCGCGACAGCCGCTTGAACCGCACCCGGCTTTCCACGAGCCGCGTCCGCGTCGCCCCCGCCGCCGTGACGAGGGCCAAACCCGTGTGCACGCGATGCGCGCGGCCCGACAACAGCCGCAGGCAATCCTCGGCCTCGTCGGCGATCTCGGCTTTCGGCAGAATGCGCCGGCCGACCGAAACCACGGTGTCGGCGGCGAGCGTCAAGGCGCCCTCGAGCTCTTCGCGCCCGCGGGCGATCGCGGCGGAGGCTTCGGCCTTCTCGCTCGCCAGCCGCAGCGCGAGCGCGCGCGGAGATTCGGCGCGGCGCGGCGCCTCGTCGAGGTCGGAAGGGATGACGGCGTCGGGGGAAACCCCGATCTGGCGCAGGAGCGCCACCCGCCGGGGCGACCCGGAGGCGAGCACCAAGCGAGGCGCGGCCGCGCTCAAGGCCGGCGATCTACTTGAAGCGATAGGTGATGCGACCCTTGGTGAGGTCGTAGGGCGTCATTTCGACCAGCACCTTGTCGCCCGCCAGCACGCGGATGCGGTTCTTGCGCATCTTGCCCGCGGTATGGGCGATGATTTCGTGGTCGTTCTCCAGCTTGACGCGGAATGTCGCGTTCGGCAGCAATTCGACCACATAACCCGGAAATTCCAGCAGTTCTTCCTTCGACATCTGAACCTTTCTTAGCGCCCGCCGGCTCCCCCGCCCGAGGCGCGCGGGACCCTATAGGATTTCGCCTCTTGCGAAAATGGCTTTTATGCGCTCGCGCGCCCGGAATGCGGCTCCCTCTCAAGCCGCCGGAAACGCCGGATCGCGAAGGGGATGCTGCCGAGATAGATGGCGGCGAGCGCCACCAGCGCCTCGAGCGGAAAATAGGCGATCGAAAGCAAAGCCGCAACGACGCCGATCAGCGCCACCGCCACGTATTCGCGCGGCACCCGGCCGACCACCTTGCCGGAGAAATGCGGCACGCGGCTCGCCATCAATATCGCGATCGCCAGCACATAGGCCGCCTCGACGGCAACCCAGCCGCGCCCGACGCTCGTGCTGGACCCCCCGCCGAGCAAGGTCAGATAGACCGGCAGAAGCCCCACCACCGCCCCCGCCGGCGCCGGCATGCCGACGAAGAACCCCTTGCGCCAGGTCGGAATATTGGGATCGTCGCTCATCACGTTGAACCGCGCGAGCCTCAGCGCGCAGGCGATGGAGAACAGCAGGCAGACGAGCCAGCCGAACCCGCGCAATTGCGAGAGGCCCGAGACATAGAGCAGGATCGCCGGGGCGACGCCGAAATCGACGAAGTCGGCGAGCGAATCGAGCTCCGCCCCGAAGCGCGACGTGCCCTTGAGCGCGCGGGCGATGCGGCCGTCGAGGCCGTCGAGCACCGCGGCGGCGGCGATCGCCATCACCGCCCATTCCTTCGATCCCTCGATGGTGAAGCGGATCGCGGTGACGCCCGGCCGACAGCGCCATCAGCGTCACGACATTGGGAACCAGCACGCGCAGCGGCACGCTGACGAAGGGCGCGCGGTTCTGGGCCCCGGGGAGCGGCGCCTCCATCGCTCAGCCCCGGCTGAACAGGCGCTGCGGCTCGTCGGCCCGCGTCAGCGCGATAACCGTCTCGCCGGCGACGCAGCGGCTCCCCAAGCCTATGATGACGCCCGCCCCGTCGGGCAGATAGACGTCGACCCGGGAGCCGAAGCGGATGAGGCCGAAGCGGTCGCCCGCCCCGAGCCGCGCGCCCTCCTGCGTGAAACAGACGATGCGCCGGGCGATCAGCCCGGCGATCTGCACGACGCCGAAGCGTCCGGCGGCCGAATTCGATGACGAGGCCGTTGCGCTCGTTGTCTTCGCTGGCCTTGTCGAGATCGGCGTTGAGGAACGCGCCCGGACGGTAGGAGACGCGCACGATGCGGCCCTCGACCGGCGCCCGGTTCACGTGGCAGTCGAACACGCTCATGAAGATCGAGATCCTGGTCATCGGCGCGCCGCCGAGACCGAGATCGGGCGGCGGCGTCGCGGCGCCGACGAAGCACACGCGCCCGTCCGCCGGCGCGACGACCAGGTCGGCGCGGATCGGCGTCACCCGCGCCGGGTCGCGGAAGAAATAGGCGCACCACAGCGTGGCGACGAAGGCGATCCAGCCGAGCGGCGCATAGGCCCACCAGAGAACCAGCGTCGCCAGCGCGAAGCCGCCGACGAAGGGATAGCCCTCGGGATGGATCGGCGCGAGCTGCTCGCGAATGGATTTCATGAGCCGCCATGCGGACCTCGGGTTGCGAAAGCTCCGCCTTTTGGCGCCGATGGCCGTCAAAGTCACTCCGCCAGTAGCCGCCGGGCTCGCGGCGCGGAGACGACGCCGTCCGTCGTGGCGAAGCTTGTCCCGGCCACCCCCGGGTTTGGCTGCAGCGCATTCCCCCCGTTTGGTCGCTTGCCAGCTCCGCGCCAACCGGAAAGATCGCCATAGCGACGACCGGGACGAGCCGGGCGACAACAGCAGAGCGACAATTCAAGTTCATTCCGACGCTTCCGCCAACTCATTCGGCGGCTTCCGCGCCTTCCTCGAATTCGTGCTCGGCGCGGTCGGCCTCGCGCAGCTTGTCCTGCGCCTCCGCCAACTGCCGCTGGCGGCTCCACAGGCCCGCATAGAGGCCGCCCTTCGCCAGCAGCTCCTCGTGGCGGCCGCGTTCGGCGATCACGCCCTTGTCGAGCACCAGGATTTCGTCGGCGTTGACGACGGTCGAGAGCCGGTGCGCGATCACCAGCGTCGTGCGCCCGCGCGCGACGCGCTCCAGCGCATCCTGGATCTCGCGCTCGGTATTGCTGTCGAGCGCCGAGGTCGCCTCGTCGAGCACCAGGATCGGCGGGGCCTTCGAGGATCGTGCGGGCGATGGCGACGCGCTGCTTCTCGCCGCCCGACAGCTTGAGCCCGCGCTCGCCGACCTGGCTGTCGTAGCCCATCGGCAGCGCGCGGATGAAGCCATCTATGCGCGAGCTTTCCGCCGCCTCGCGCAGTTGCGCCTCGTCGGCGCCTTCGCGGCCGTAGCGCAGGTTGTAGGCGACGGTGTCGTTGAAGAGCACGGTGTCCTGCGGCACCATGCCGATGGCGGCGCGCAGCGAGGTCTGCGTCACCTTGCCGATGTCCTGCCCGTCGATGGTGATGCGGCCGCTCGAGGGCTCGTAGAACCGGAACAGAAGCCGCGAAATCGTCGATTTGCCCGCTCCCGAAGGCCCGACGATGGCCACCGTCGACCCCGCCGGCGCCTCGAACGTCACGCCCTTCAGGATCGTGCGCTGCGGATCGTAGGCGAAGACCACGTCCTCGAAACGCACGTCGCCGCGGGAGACGACGAGTTCCTTCGCGCCGGGAGCGTCGGTGATTTCGGGATTCTGCGAGAGAATGTCGAACATCGCGCCGATGTCGACGATGGCCTGCTTGATCTCGCGATAGACCATGCCCATGAAATTGAGCGGCTGATAAAGCTGCAGCATCATCACGTTGAGCAGCGCGAAATCGCCGACCGTATTGCGCCCCGAGCGCACGCCGGCCACGCACAGCAGCAGCACCGCGACCATGCCGCATGTGAAGATGATCGCCTGCCCGGCGTTGAGGACGGCCAGCGACACATAGGTGCGCACGCTCATGCGCTCGTAGCGCGCCATCGACCGGTCGTAGCGCGCCGCCTCGCGCGCCTCGGCGTTGAAATATTTGACGGTCTCGAAATTGAGCAGCGAATCGATGGCTTTGGTGTTGGCGTCGGTGTCGCTCTCGTTCATCGAGCGGCGGATCGAGATGCGCCAGTTCGTCGCCAAAGTCGTGTAGAGCAGATAGAGCGCGACCGTGACGAGAAGCACGAGCACGTAGCGCCAGTCGAAGGTGATGAGAAAGGCGCCGACGATCAGCACGAATTCGAGCGCGGTCGGCACGGCGGTCAGCATCGAAGTGCGGATGATCGTCTCGATGGCCGCGCGGCCGCGCTCCAGCACGCGCGTCAGCCCGCCCGTCTTGCGCTCCAGATGGAAGCGCAGCGACAGCTGGTGCAGATGGACGAAAACCTCGATGGCGAGGCGGCGGACCGCGTTCATCGCCACCGCCGCGAACAGCGCGTCGCGGCCCTGCTGGGTCAGCGCCATCAGGATTCGCAAGGCGCCGTAGAGCGCCGTCAGCGCGAACATGCCGGTCAGGGCCGAGGGCAGCGGAATGTGGCGCACGTCAGGCGCGCCGGCCAGCGCGTCGGTAGCGTATTTGAAGGCGTAGGGAATCGCGATCGTGATGAATTTCGAGGCGACCATCGCCACGATCGCCAGCCCGACGCGCAGCTTGAGGTCAGCGCGGTCGGCCGGCCAGATATAGGGGGTCAGCAGCCTCACCGTGCCGAGAAACGTGCCCCGCGCCTCGAAATCCAGGGCTTTCGGCGAGGCGGGCTTGCTGTTCTCGGGCGGCATGGCGATCCGGCGTGACGGCGACTCTCGCCGGCCATATAGTCCGGCCGGCGCAGAATATCACCCCGCCGCCGCCATGACGGCCACAAACCGCAACGCGCCCGTCCGAGAACGCACCGCTTGCGGGTCCGTTGACAGCCGATAACTTATTTCTTCAACAAGGACCATATAGAACAATATTGAATTGCCTGTGAAATAGGCTATACAGGAATCATCGAGATTGAGCGGAGCTACGATACAGCGGGCGACTTTCAATTTCGCGGCGCATCAAAATTGCCGCGGTCAGGATTGTTAACATTGCTCCGAACCGCAGCCACTTTGTACAAATCACCTCAGGATTTTGAGAAAATGCAAGAAGAAGGGTCAAAGCACATCGTTCAGTTGGCAGCTTCGATCGTCTCGGCTTACGTTTCGAACAATTCGCTGCCAATGGGGGAACTGCCTAGCTTGATATCCTCGGTTCACTCCGTGATGTCCAAGCTCGACGGAAATTCGCCGCACCCGCCTGCGGCCGAGCCGCAGCGGCCCGCGGTTTCGATCAAGAAGTCGATTTCCGACGACTTCATCATTTGCCTGGAGGACGGGCGCAAGTTCAAGTCGCTGAAGCGGCATTTGCGCACGCGCTACAACATGACGCCCGAGCAATATCGCGCCAAGTGGCAGTTGCCGGCGGACTATCCGATGGTCGCCCCCGGCTACGCCGAGACGCGTTCGCGCATGGCCAGGGATATGGGTCTCGGCCAGCAGAGGCGCGGCAAGGGCAAGAAATAGTCGCCGTCCTGTCGGCGGGGCCTCGCCGTCGGAAGTCTGCCGCGGCAGGGGCCGCCCATTTGCGAATTCGCCCGGCCGCGGCGCAGCGCGGAGGGCGCAGCGCCGCCCAATTTCGTGACGAACGTCGCGCCTGCTCGCCCCACGCCAGTCTTGAGAAGACGTTGCGCGGACGACGGTCCGCGAAAGAAGCGTAAACGCCGCAGACTTGACCGGCCCTGGATTTACGCGCCCTCAGCCTATATTTGGCGACCGGGGAAATTGCGGCCGAGTTGTAGAAGCTCATGGAGCGCTTCGCATAATGGCCGGCGCCGAGGGTTTGGCGGCGCGGCGAAGGCTTCATCGGGCCGCGACAGGCGCGCACGATTAGGAAGCGCGCCGATTTTGGCGCTTTCAACCGCTCATTTTCCCGCCTCCGCCGTCGTCCAGGCAAACTCCTCCCCTCGCGCCGGTTCACGCGGCCGCGATGAGAACCCTCGCCCGCTTCATGTTCATCGCCATGGCGACAAACTGAAGTTGGCAGTTGTTGCGCTTGACCCCGAGATAGCGAACCTTCGCCATCCCGTACCAGTTCTTCATCGTCGCGTTGGCGCGCTCCACGCCCACCCGAATGCGCGAAGCCGTCTTGTTGAGCCAGACCTGCCAATTCTTCAGCGGCTTGTTGCGCCGGGCCTTGTGGGCGATCCGATCCTTGATCCCGCGGGTCTTCAACTCCTCGCGCAACGCCTTTGAATCGTAGGCCTTGTCGGCGTAATAAGCTTCCTCATCGCCCTGGATCATGGCTTGGCCGCGCTGGGAATCGTGCAGATCGGCGCTCGTCATCTCGGCTTGGCGCACAAAGCCGCTCTCCTCATCGACCGCCAGATGCGCCTTGTAGCCGAAATAGGTCTGGCCGTTCTTCTTGGTGAAGCTCGCCTCCGGATCGCGCTCGTTGACTTGGCCTTCCTCGAACTTCGGCGGCTTCACCGCCGCCGCGATGATTGTCGCGTCCACCAGCGTGCCGCGCTTGACGATAAGGCCGCGCGCATCGAGTTGCCGGTTGACCTCGGCCAGAAGCTTCTCGCAAAGCCCGAGCTTGGCGATGCGCTGGCGAAACCGCCAGATCGAGGAATGGTCGGGCGTCTCCTCGTCGAGCGGAACGCCGCAGAAGCGCCGAAACGAAAGGCGATCCCGCACCGCTTCCTCGGCCTGCGGGTCGGAAAGCCCGTACCATTGCTGCAACAGTACGATCTTGAACATCGTCAGCGGCGGGTAGGCCGGAGCGCCATCCGAAGAAGAGTGCAGTGGACGCATCACCACCTCGAACGCCGCCCACTCGAAGGTCTTGGCGATTTCTTCCAAGAACCCACCACCCCGTGAATAGGCCTTCACAAACGCATCGGCTAGCGAAGGTTGGCTAAAGTTACGGCGCGACATCGGCGACTCATGTCTTCGGAATGCCACAGAGAATCACGGGTCGCGCGGTTTTGCAAAGGGCTCCTCATGGCTCAGCCACGCGCGCCTCGGTTGATTTCCTCCGACCCGCATCGTAACAATCCCTGAAATTTGCTGGCTTTGGAGATCCCCAGCGTGGTGGCTTACGCCCGGTTTCAGGCCAGCGAACTTCCCAAGGCGGTGGGCCTCGACGCAGCGGACGGCCGGCGCAGGTCCGACGGCCGCCCCGGGCATCTCTGCCACGGCCCCTACATCACCTTGGGGCCCGGCCGCTATACGGCGGGCTTCTACGTGCGGCGCGGCCCCGGCGAAGACGAAGGCGAGATCGAGATCGAAGCCTGCGCCGAACACGGATTGCGCATCTTCGCCAGCCGCACGACGCCGGTGAAGGATCTGTTCGCCTCCATCGCCGGCCTCGTCCACTTGGATTTCTCGATCGACGCGGTCGAGCGCGGCTGCGAATTGCGCCTGCGCGTGCCCGCCCGGGCGCTTGTCGAGGTGAGCGAGGCGGTCCTGTTCCGGCGCGACATCGCCAGATGGGACGCCTGATGAGTTCGGGCGACCCGGCGCGGTCGCGTCCGATCGAGCCGATGGGCGGACGCTCCGAGGTCGGAGATCTGCGTCTGGAGATCGAACGGCTGCGCGCTTTCGTCGAAATGCGCGCGCAGGCGCAGGAAAATCTGGCGCGCGCGATGCTGGCGGAAAGCGTTTCCCGCGCCGCCGAGGCGCTCGAAGGCCGCATCCAGCTCGCCGCCTGCGAGGCCATGGCCTTCGCCGAGCAGGGGCTCGAACAGCATGAAGCGGCGCTGCGCGCGCTCGGCCGCCGCGTCGCGGAGCTCGCGCGCGAGACGCGCGCTCCGGCCGACGCCGCGCTCGATGCGCCGGCTTGCGCCGGCGCCTATCTGATCGGCGCGGACGCAGGCGAAGCGCGCGAATGCCGCCGGCTCGACATCCGCGACGAGAGCGAGGACGCCTTTCTCGCCGACCTCGCCAACCTGCCGATCCTGCCGGGCGGCGCGGCGAAGCTGGTGGCCGCTCATGTGGTTGAATTCGTCCCGGCCGACGCGCTTGCGCGATTGATCCTTCCGCACTGGCGCTCGCGTCTCGCGCCGGGCGGCGAACTGGTCGTCGTCACGCTCGACGGGCCCGCCTGGGCGGCCGATCTCGCCCGCAGCGGCGGCGATTTCGCCAGCCTGCGCCGGCGGCTCGGGGCCGACGGGGTCGCGCGGCCGCCGCGCAACCTTTTCGACGCCGAAAGCCTCGCCGAGGCATTGCGCGGCGCGGGGCTCGCGCCCGGCGAGCCGGCGCGCGCGGCCCCCTTCGCGCTGCGGATCGCCGCGCGAGCCGCCTCGACATGAACGAACGGGCGTTTTCGGTCGTCATCTGCACCGACGGCCGCCTGCCCTTCCTGAAGGCGACGATTCAGGGTCTCGCGGCCCTCGAATATCGCGCCTTCGAGCTTTGCGTCATATGCGGGCCGACCGACGACGGCGCGCGCGCCTGGCTCGAATCCCTGTCGGGCGCCGTCAAGATCGCCGATTGCCCGGTGCGCAACATCTCGCCGCGCGCGCAACGTCGGGATCGGGCTGGCGGCGGGAGAGATCGTCGCCTTTCTCGACGACGACGCGATACCCGAGCCCGAATGGCTCGCCGATCTCAACGAGGCCTATGAAGATCCCGACGTCGCCGCCGCCGGCGGCGTCGTCTACGACCCCTCGGGCCTGGGGTTCCAGGCGCGCTTCGTCACCATCGACCGGCTCGGCTACGCCAATCCGAACTGGACGGGGCCGGCGCCGCGTCTCAACTTCCCGTTCTCGACGGAGTTCCCGCATCTGCTCGGCGCGAATTGCTCGTTCCGGCGCCGGACGCTGCTGGAGCTTGGCGGCTTCGACGAGGAATACGAGTATTTTCTCGACGAGACCGACCTGCTCGCGCGCGTGAACGACGCCGGCGGCCTCATCGCGCAAGCCCCGCGCGCCGCCGTGCATCACAAATTCGCGCCGAGCGCGATGCGCATGGCCAATCGCGTCGTGCGCCACTGGCGCCCGCTCATCAAGAACCGCATCTATTTCGGGCTGCGCAACGGCGCGCGCCACCATTCGCCCTGGGAGATCCTCGCGCAACGCCGCCGCCGAGGTCGAGCATATGCGGCGCGACGTCGAGCGCAGCGTCGGCGCCGGCGAGCTGACGCGCGCCGATCTCGCGCGCTTCGAGGAGGAGGCGCTGTCGGGCTTCGCCGGCGGGCCTTGCGGCCGCGCGCGAAGCCGCAGCGCAAGCTGATGCGCGCCCCGGCGCAGGCGCCGCCGCCGTTCCTGCCCGTTCCCGACCCGCGTTCCCGCTGGAGGCCGGCTTTGCCTTGCGCTGGTCGACGCAGGATTATCCGCCGGGGCAGAACGGCGGCATCGCCCGCAATGTCGCGGAGCTCGCGCGCGCCTGGGCCGCGATGGGCCACCATGTGCATGTCTTCACCCGCAACCGCAGCGCGCCGCCGAGCCTCGATTTCGAGGACGGCGTCTGGGTGCATCGCGCCGAGGCGCCGCGAGGGCCGCCGCCGCCCGATCTCGTCGCGCCGCACGCCATTCCGCAGCCGATCTGGGACCATTCGCGCGCGATGTTCGAGGAGGTCGCCAAGCTCGACGCGCGGCGGCGGGTCGATCTCGTCTACGCGCCCCTGTGGGATTGCGAGCCGGTCGCCTTTCTGCCGAGCCCCGCTTTCCGCTCGTCTGCGCCTTGCAGACGACGATGGACTTCTGGCTCGATTCGCAGCCGGAGCGGCGCGCCGATCCCGAGTGGATGGCCGCGCGCGGCGCGCCGCTGCTCGCGCTCGAACGCTGGATTCTCGAACGCGCGCCCGCTCCTGCACGCCAACAGCCGCGCCATCGTCGAGGACATCGCGCGCCGCTACGCCATCGGCTTCGACGCCGGCCGTCTCGTCTTCGCGCCCCACGGGGTCTCGGACTGGGCGCGGCGGCGCGGCTCCTGCGCGCAAGCCGGACGAGAGCGTCCGTTTCCTGTTCGTCGGCCGGCTCGAAAGCCGCAAGGGCGTCGACACGCTGCTGGCCGCCGCGCCTGCGGTGCTGCGCCGCTTTCCCGACGCGCGGCTCGACATCGTCGGCGACGATTCCATCGACGGCGGCAAGTACAAGAAGGATTTTCTCGCCCGAACCGACCTCGAAGGCGTCGCCGACCGCGTGACCTTCCACGGCCGCGTCGAGGAGGAGGTTTTGCGCGCGCATTATCGCGACTGCGACGTGCTGGTCGCGCCGTCGCGCTACGAGTCTTTCGGGCTCGTCTATGTCGAGGGCATGATTTTCGGCAAGCCGGTGATCGGCGGACGCGCCGGCGGCGGGCCGGAGGTCATCGAGGAGGGCGTCACGGGCCTGACGGTCGCGCCGGGCGATGCGGCGGGGCTCGCGGAGGCGATGAGCCGGCTTGCGGCGGATGCCGATTTGCGGCGCGCCATGGGCGAGGCGGGACGGCGGCGGTATGAGACGCATTTCCGCGACGAGATCGCGGCGAGGGCGTTGCTGGAGGGGGTGCGCGGGCGGTTGGCGGAGCGAGGCGCGCGCGTGGGTTGAGGTTGGGGCGCGGCGTCTGTTGTTTGTGAGGAGCAAACGGGCGAAATCGCCCTTGCGCGCGCTTGGTCGGGCCTCAGAAACCAAACATTCGGCGCCGCGCCATTCAGGTCCAAAATTTGGGGCTCTTGAGTGAGCGGGCGCGTCACTTAGCGCCCGCCTGTTGTGCACGGAGCCGCGAAGCGTCTCCCGTGAGAGCGCCATAGTCACGATCGCGCGCGAGAATCTTCCGGCCTGTGCCGCCGGGAACAGCGGCGCGCGAGAACCGGCGCTATCTTCAATCCTGCAAGCAACGACCGCAGACATGGCGTCCGACGGATCGCTCGAACAGGAGGAGAAGATCATGACCCGCATAATTCTCGATGCGGCAGCCGCCCTTGCCGTCGGCCCCTACAGCCAGCGCCGCTTCGTCGGACGCCTGTCGGCGCGTCCGATTTCGAGTGGGAGGATGACATGGCGCGCTTGATTTTCCTGTCCACGTCCACGTCGGCGCTGGGCCACCTGTTCACGGTCGATCATGCGGTCGGGCGACACGGCGCCAATCATGTAAAGGACGTCCTGCTTGTCCAGTTCTTTCTGCGAGCGCTGATCCGGACGCCGCCGGGCGCGCCGGCAGTTCCTCTTGACGGCCATTGCGGACCGCAGACCATAAAGTGGATTCGATACTTTCAGACTGCCTACGGTTCCGGCGGGTCGGGCGTCCGAGAAGCCGGGCAGCGAGCCGGGGGCCAGAATAACAACAATCTAAAACAAATCGGCGTTTCAATTCCCAATTCTGACGGGTCCGTGCGCTTCGTCGGCGGCGGATCGACTTCAATTCCCTCGGTGAGGGATGGAACCTCCAACACGGTCATCGTCGGAGAATCAACCGGAACGTCGACGATAAACGACGGGTCCTCCAACACGATTGTCATTGGCGAACAGCCTCCGGCAAATGCCGATCCGCACGTTCACAGGCACTACGGAACAATTCGTCCGCCCCAACACGGCGAGCCGTTCGAAACCAATATGACGATCGTCCGGCTAAATCGGGCGTACCGCGAATCCTTTGGACCCGATCGGTTCAGGCGCATCGATCTCGACCCCGTATTCCCTCGGGATTTGTTCGCAGCGTTTTTCGGAAACGCTTGCGGCTTCTGACCCCCACCGCGCCTCGCCGGGCGCTTGGCGCCGCGGCTTGGAACCTGCAAAAGGGAATCCGTAGCCGGAGCGGAGTACAACCCAACAATTCTGCGCCGTGCGGCCGCGTCAACGAGATCGGCGCGTCGCGTGGCGCAGAAGTCAGGCGCCAAGATTGCTCCATTCGCTCTTCCCCGCCCTCCTTTTCCCGCCGCCCTCACCCAAACACCTCGTTGATCACCGCCACCTGCCCCGCGCTCACCGCCGCCTTCCCGTCGAACCCGTCCGCCCGCGCCGCCTGCGCCTCGGCGCGCAGCCCCTCCAAATCGCCGGCATCGGCAAACGCCGCGTCGATCGCCAGCGCCCCCGCCGCCTTCGCCGCCAGCAGCGTCATGTCGCGCGCCAGACGGAACGGCCCGCGGCGCCCTGGCGTCGCGCCCAGCGCCGCATCCAGCGGCGCGACGGTCCAGACGAGGCCGGCAAGCCGCTGCGACGCCCCGCGATAGCTCGAAAGCCCGAAGATCGCCTCCGGGCTCTCGGTGGCGAAGACCAGTATGCCGAGCGACCCCTCGGGCAGGCCGAGCGTCGCCTCCTCGACCGCGAGCCGCGCGCCGAGCCGCTGCACATCGCGCGCCGCCGGTCGCTTGGGTCAGCGCCACGCCGCGAGGCCGCAGAGCCGCCGCCGCCCTGAGCCCGTCCAGCGCCAGCGGATCGTCGAGCGGCCGCAGGCGCAGAAAATGCGCGGGGCCGGGCGCGCCGACGGCGCGGCGAGCGCGGCGTCGACGACGAGCGCGTCGGCGCCGCTCGCCAGCGCCTCGGCGTAGGCCGCCGCGTCGCCGGGAGGGACGATCAGCAGCGAGCGCATGGGGGCGATCAGACCGCGATTGTCGCGGGCGGGCGCTTGCGCATGAAGGCGGTGCGCCGGCACTCCGCCACCAGCTTGCCCTCCTGGCTGAAGGCGCGGTGCAGGAACTCGACGAGCCCCGCGTCGGGCCGCGATTTCGATTCGCGCACGGCCATCACCTCGCTCGTGGCGCGCACCGTGTCGCCCTCGAACAACGGGTTGGGGAAGCGCACCTCGGTCATGCCGAGATTGGCGATGGTGGTGCCGACCGTGAGGTCGTTGACGGACATGCCGATCATCAGGCCGAGCGTGAACAGCGAGTTCATCAGCGGCCGGCCCCATTCGGTCTCCTCGGCGCAGAAATCGGCGTCGATGTGCAGCGGCTGCGGGTTCAGGGTCATGTTGGAGAACAGCATGTTGTCCATCTGCGTCACCGTGCGCCGCAACTTGTGGGAAAAGTGCGCGCCGGGCGACGAAATCCTCGAAATAATAGCCGCCGCGCGGATGCGGCGTGCGTCCCTCGATCATTTTTAACTCCCTGGCGCGCGTCATTAAGCCATCATTTACCGTAACGGCGGGAAAAGGGTGAGAGCCAATTCGGTTCGCGGGATTGCCCCTTTGAACGCTCCTCGCCGTCGCGGATTCTCCTGCCCTCGCTGGCCGACGACGCCGGCCTGATGCGCCGCTTCCTCGCCTGGGCGGCGCGCGCCTATCCGCACGAGCGCGCCGACGCCGTCAACGCCCTGGCGCGCGCCTATCTGCATTCCCCGCTGCCGCCGGAGGCGCGCGCCGACGCCGAGATCGCGCTCACCCGGATGCTCGACGATCCCGAGCCGCTGGTGCGCCGCGCGCTGGCGGAAGCCTTCGCCGGCGCCCACGAGGCGCCGCGCCATATCGTGCTGGCGCTCGCCGCCGACGTTTCCGAGGTCGCGCGCGTCGTGCTCGCCCAATCGCCGCTGCTCGGCGACGCCGATCTCGTGGATTGCGCGGGCTATGGCGACGCCGTGGCGCAGCGCGCCATCGCCCGCCGCGCCCGGCTCAGCCGCGCCCGTCGCCGCCGCGCTGGCCGAGGTCGGCGAACGCGGCCGCGGCGCTCGCGCTGATCGGCAATCTCGACGCCGAGCTCGGCAAGGCCGCGCTGTGGCGCCTGTTCGAGCGCTTCCAGGACGACGCGGAACTGCGCGAGCGGCTCGTCGAGCGCCCCGGCCTGCCGGCCGCCGCTGCGCGCGGCCATCGCCGCCGCACGACGGCGGACATTACCGGCTTCGCCGCGAGGCGCGCTGGCTCGACCCGCGCCGCGCCGACCGCATCGCCCGCGACGGCCGCGAACAGGCCTTCGTCGCCATCGCCGCCGATTGCGACGCGCGCGGAGCTCGCCGAGCTCGTCGCGTGGCTGCGCGGCGCCGGGCATCTGACCGTCGCGCTTGCTCCTGCGCGCGCTCGCCGCGGGCGACGCGGCGCTGTTCGCGCAGAGCCTCGCCGACATGGCCGACATGCCGATCCCGCGTGTCGCCGGCCTGGCTGCGCGAGCCGCGCGGCCAGGGCTTCGCCGCGCTCTACGCGCGCGCCGGGCCTGCCCGCGCATCTCGCTGCCCGCCTTCCGCATCGCCGCCGATTGCGCGCGCGAGGCCACGGCGTCGGGCTCGCCGTCAACTACGCGCTGACGATGCGGATGCTGCGCGCCATCGAGGCGCTCGGCGATCCCGCGCTCGGCGCCGGTCACGGCGATGCTCTGGCGGCTCGCCGGCGAGGGCGCGCGCGACGACGCGCGCGAATTCGCGGCCCGGCTCGCGCTCGCCCCGCGAGGCCGAAGCCGCGCCGGTCGGAGCATCGAGACGCGAGGCGCCGCCGGTGCTGCTGCTCAATGTCGAGCCCGGCAACGAGAATTTCGCGCCGCCGGTCGAACTCGACCTCGCGCCCCCGAGCCCGTCGCCGTCGCCGCCTGAGACCGCGTGGCGCCGCGCGCTGCCGGGCGCCTATCTGAGCCCCGGTCCACGGCGTCCAGAGGGCGCGATCATGACGATTATGCCGCCGCTGATGTCGCGCGACGATCTCGCCGATCTCGCCGAGGCGATGAGAATGCTGGAGGGCGAGAGCTTCGCCATGCGGCTCATGCGGCTGTTCGGCGGGCAGGTGCGCTGCCTCGGGCGCGCGCTGCCGGAATACGCGCGCAAGGCGATCGCGCTGGCGACCGACACGGCGCTGAAGACGGCGCTGCGGGTGGCGTTGCGCTCGCTCAAGGTCGGCGCCGGGCCGGAAGCCGCGCAACCGCCTGCATCAGGCCGCCGCCGCCGCGACCGGCGCGCTCGGCGGCGCCTTCGGCATCGCCGCCACCGCCGTCGAGCTTCCGGTCTCGACGACGATCCTGCTGCGCTCCATCGCCGAGATCGCGCGCGAGAACGGCGAGGATCTCGTCGAGCCCGAAGCCGGCTTCGCCTGCCTCAACGTGCTCGCGCTTCGGCGGCGAGCGCGCGCAAGGCGCGGCCGCGGGCGAAGCCGCTATTACGAGACGCGCGAGCAGCTTGCGCGCGGTCTCGCCGACGTCAATTTCATGCTGCTGAAGCAGGGGCTGGCGGCGGAGCTGTCGCCGATGCTGATGCCCTATCTGTCGCGGCTCGGCGGCGCGGTTCGGCGTCGCCGTCACCGAGAAGCTGGCGGCCCAGGCGGTTCCGGTCATCGGCGCGGTCGGCGGGGCGGCGGTCAACGCCGCTTTCGCCCAGCATTTCCAGGCGATGGCGCGCGGCCATTTCACCGTGCGGCGGCTGGAGCGCAAGCATGGCGCCGAGGTGGTGAAGTTCGAATACGAGCGGCTGCGCGGGCGAGCTGATGGCAGTCGGCGGGGACGGTGTAGCGCAGTCCTCGATCTGCTGGAGGCGGCGGCGCCCCTCCCCCTTGATGGGGGAGGGCTGGGGTGGGGGTGAAAACCGCTGCGGTTTCAGTGTGTTGCTGCCCCCCTCCCTAACCCTCCCCCACGAGGGGGGAGGGGATATCGGCGATTCCGGTTGAAAGCGGAGCGCTAGACGGAGCGCGATCTCAAGGTATGGGGCGACGCCTATCCCGTCCTCGCAAGCTCGGACAGGCCGCGCGCGTTGTTTTTCAAGGCATTGACTGGTCTTTGCTGGGGGGGTGGCCTAAGGGCGCTTTTCGCTTCCGCCTTATGCCTAAAAATGCTATATTAGACATAAGGATATTAGGCATGCGGAGGGCCGCGACATGAACATGAACGTTTCCCTTCCCGACGAGTTGGCGAATTTCGTCAAGGCCAAGGTCGCGACCGGCCGCTACGGCTCGTCGAGCGAGGTCGTGCGCGAGGCGCTGCGCCTGATGGAAAAGACCGAGTTGCAGGAAGCCGAAAAGCTCGCCCTGTTGCGCCAGGCCTGGAGGGAAGGCGTCGACAGCGGCGATGCCGGCGAGATCGACTTCGCCGCCTTGAAGGCGCAAGCGCGCGCCCGCTTGGCCGCCTCGAAGCGCGAGCCGTGAGCAGGGTTCGGTTCACCGCTCGCGCACGCGAGGATTTGCTCGATATCTGGACCTACGTCGCCATGCAGAATTCGGAGGTTGTCGCCGACCGCGTCTATGACCGCATCGCGCCCGCTTGAGCGAGCATCCGCGCCTAGGTGGATCAAATATGACGCTTGGCGCCCACCTGGAATGTCGCCTATGGGCGGATGGCTCACCCCTCCTTTTGCCATCCAGCCCCCTCGTCCTGAGGCGCCCCGAAGGGGCCTCGAAGGACGCTCCAGCGGGCGCGGCGGGACGTGCAAGTCAACGCCGCTTGCGTCATACTCGGCCGTGGGCAAGACAATGACTGACGGCGCTTCGATCTACATCCTTATTTGCGCCGATGGCAGCTACTACACGGGAATTACGCGTAAGTCTGTCGAGGAACGGGTCAGCGAACACGCAAACGGCGCGATCCCTGGCTGTTTCACCTTTTTCAGGCGCCCGGTCGTTCTGGCCTTTTCCGAGCACTATGAGCGCATCGACGAAGCCATCGCCGCCGAGCGTCGGATCAAGGGATGGTCGCGGGCCAAGAAGGAGGCCTACATCAGGGGCGATTATGAGCTTCTGTCGAAACTGGCCAAGCGGCGCGGCGGCGGCGCCTGATTGCGGAAGCGGTCGAGCGAACCGAGCGTCCTTCGAGGCCCCTTCGGGCGCCTTCCTGGCATCTAGGACGAGGGCGGTGGATGGCGCAAATCGAACGATGGCTCGCGCTGTACCGCGTGACGGACGACGGCGCGCAGATTGTCCGCATCGTCGATGGCGCGCGCGATCTTGCCGCAATGGAATGGGCGTCGGAATGAGCGGCTTCAAGGCGCTACCTTGGCGCTATGGAGACGGGATGCGTATTGCTGATTTTCAGCCAACCGGGATATGCGTATCCTGTCCCCGTGCTCCGGTCGAGATGACGGCAGTCGAGCGCACGGGCGACCTCCCGGCGCACCGTCCTGACGCTGATTTTGTGCTTTTGCGCGAGATAAGCGTAGCTGCACCCGCTGACGATGTCGTCGAGCATGTCCTCCGCCGCGGTGAAGCTCCGCGCGCCGCGCCTTCAGCCCGGCGAGATGCTTGTCGCGACGGGGGAGCGGGCGGGCGGGGGCGGTGGGCATGGCGGGCTCCAGGGAGGGGCTGGAGGATAGCATGGTTTTTGATTTTCAGAAAGGAAATTGCTTGGAGAAAGGATAAGCTCCCGGATGTCATGAGTGGTAGGGGAATGAGCACCATGTCACCGCAAGTCGACGCCTCTTCTACGAGCAGTGCAATAATTATAGGTCAGTAAATTTCTCACGCACCATTTGTTACTCCACGTCATCGTGTGGAATTGGTTGAAGAGACTGTATTACAATGAGATCTGCATGTCTCTCGTTAATCAGGTCGATAACGATTTTATTGAAGAGGGGTAGGAATTTAGAGCAACCTCCCGCCTCGTGAACCAATTCCGACAAATCCAAGCTCATCGCGGTTGCCCGTCTTAATGTGTGCACATTTATCACGGTAAGTGTGTAAAAAATCTGAGAGCGATCTCTTCCCAATATCAAGTTTTTTGTAAGAATTTCCGTACTTCTGTAGGTGGTCGCTTAAGCCAACCCATTTTCTTTTATGCCGTAACTCAAGTTCCAGAATTTTGTAGTAGCAAAGGAATTTGAATGGCAGAGGCGTTAACGGATGAGAGGCCTCGGCGAGAGGAGACATATGGACTCTGATTGGGCCAGTGGCAACAAGCGCCTCTTGGATTTCGGTTGCAGTATATTTTGGAGGAGTAGAAACTTGATCAGTCCGAATATGTAACTGAGGAACACCTTTTTCGTCACCAAACTGACCGAATGAGCAAGGTCGTCCCGCCAGATAGAGGCGATTAAGGTCATGATTAAAAAATAAGGCGCAATACCGCGAGTGCGTGATCGGTTATATTTCCAACAATATGTCGCTCTTCTTGATCTAAATTGCCATCTGTATTTCGAGTCTCTTATTCGAACGAGGTCCAATTTGGCCTCGTCGCCTATGATCGCCAACTCCAGTGGCGACAGGTCTTTTCCACGATCGATGGCGATGGAAACGAAAACTTCGTGTGCCGTCATCTTTGATCTCAGAGCCAACGGTAGAGAGCGGAACGTAGTTGTACCAAGTCTTATGTTTACTATCTGTCATGCCTCTGCCTACCTGGGGATTCCGGTGACAGCGTACGCATTTCAAACTTTCCGACGATGCGTATCCTGCCCCCCTACAGCACCGACCTCTCAATCGCCGCCTCAGCCTCCGCGATCGTCTCCGGCCGCCCGACATGCAGCCACAGCCCGTCGAGCCGGAGCCCGAACAGCCGCCCCTGCTCCGCCGCGCGCCAGAAGAACGGCGCGAGCCTGAACACGTCCTCCTTCACGCCGTCGAACAGCTGCGGCTTCAGGATGCCGACGCCGGTGTAGACGAAGGGCGCGACTTTCTGCGGGTCGCGCTGCGACAGCCGCCCGTCGGCGTCCATCTCGAAATCGCCGGGCCAGTCGACGCCGACGGCGCCGGGCGTCGCGGCCACCAGCAGCATCGCGTCCATCGCGCGCGGGGTCGAAGGCGGCGGCGAGGCGGTCGAGATTGGAGAGCGGACCCTCGATCCAGAAGGCGTCGGTGTTGCAGACATAGAACGGCGCGTCGCCGATCAGCGCCCGCGCCTTCTTGATCGCCCCGCCCTGGTCGAGCAGCCGCGCGCGCTCGTCGGAGATGATCGATCGCGCGGGCGGGTTCGCGCCTTCAGATGCGCCTCGATGGGGTCGGCGAGGTAATGCACGTTGACGATCGCCGTCTCCACGCCGTCCTCGGCGAAACGGTCGAGGCAATGGTCGATCAGCGGCTTGCCGGCGACCGGGATCAGCGGCTTCGGGACTTTTTCGGTCAGCGGCCGCATCCGCACGCCGAGGCCGGCGGCGAACACAAAGACGAGCTTCGGCTTCACGGCTCCTCCAGCGGCGCGCCGAGCGCGCGCGGCAGATGCGTCTCGAACCAGCGCTCGATCGGCTCCAGCACGGGATGGGCGAGGTTGCGGGCCAGCGTCTGCTCGATGCGCGGCAGCAGCTTCAGATATTGCGGCTTGCCGTCGCGCCGGTCGAGCCGCGTGAACAGGCCCAGAATCTTGGTCGCGCGCTGCGCGCCCATGATCGCGTAATGGGCGACGAATTTCTCGAAGTCGAAGCTCGGATCGGCCTGACCCCGCCGCCGCCCGTAGAGCGCCAGCAGCCGCGCCTCGACGTCGCCGGGCGTCGGCTGCCGCGCGTCCTGCAGCAGCGAGGCGACGTCATAGGCCGGCGGCCCCAGCACCGCGTCCTGGAAATCGATGAGCCCGAGCCGGGCGAGGCCGTTGCGCTCGGCGAGCCAGTGGAGGTTGGGCGAATGATAGTCGCGCAAGGTCCAGGTCAGCGGCTCCGCCAGCGGCGCCGAGAGGATCTCGCGCCACAGCCCCAGGAACTGCATGCGCGCCCCCGACGAGGGCGCGCCGCGCGCGATCGCCGGCGCGTACCAGTCGAGCGCGAGCTCCACCTCGATCAGCATCGCGTCGAGATCGTAGACGGGGAGCGAGTAGGTCTCGCCGCCGAAGATCAGCTCGCGCGGCAGCAGGCGGATGTGCAGGTCGGCGAGCAGCGCGGCGGCTTCGGCGTAGCGCGACGGGTTGACGCCGTTGGCGTCGACGATGGTCTCGGTCCCGAAATCCTCGAGCAGCGCGAGCCCGTCGGCGACGCTGTAGGCGTAGACGCGCGGCGTCGAATAGCCGAGCGCCCGCAGGCCCTCGCCGACGGCGAGAAAGGCGCGGATGTCGGTGGAGAGCTTGGCGATCTCCGCATAGGACTTGCCGAAGCGCAAAGGCGGTCCGGGCGGACGCGGCGGGGCGATCATCAGGATCGCGGTGCGCCCCTGCGGGTCGGTCAGCCGCTCGTAGGCGCGCGTCGAGGCGTCGCCGTACATCGGCGCGCGCTTGGCCTCGGCCCAGCCGGCGTGCTCCAGCAGGGACTCGACCGCGCGGGCGGACTTGAAGCGGGCGGTCATCGTCGGTCCGCGCGGGCGAAACATCGCGAGGCGATAATCGGGCCCATGCTCGGGGTCGAACTCCAGCGTCACGTCGAGCCGCTCGGCCGGCAGCGCGGCCGCGGCGCGCTCGCCCCACTCGACCAGCGTCACCGCGCCGTGGACGGTCTCGGCGAAGCCGATCTCGCGCAGATTCCTCGGGCCCGCCCAGCCGGTAGAAGTCGGCGTGCACGAGCGGATGCTCGGGCCCCTCGTAGGTCTGCACGATGGTGAAGGTCGGGCTCGGCGTCTCCAGCTCCGGGTCGCCGGTCGCCGCGCGCAGAAAGGCGCGGGCGAGCGCGGTCTTGCCGGCGCCGAGCTCGCCGCTCAGCACGATGAAGTCGCCGGGCCGCGCGAAGCCCGCCAGCCAGCGGGCGAGCGCGGCGGTGGCGGCCTCGTCCTCGCAGCTCGACGATTTCGACCGGCAGATCGGCGTGCAGGCGACCGTTCATGCGTAAAGGCAACCGTTCATATCAGCTCGCCGCCAGGACCGCCGCCCTGGCGGCCTTGGTAGGGAAAACGCAGGTGACGACCGTGCCTTCCCCTACCACGGAATCGATCGTCACCTTGCCCCCGTGCAGCTCCACCAGCGCCCTGCACCATCGACAGGCCGAGTCCCGGTCCGCGATGGCGCGTGCCGGCGTTGTTGGATTCGAAGCGGTCGAACACCCTCTCCAGCGCCTCGGGCGGAATGCCGCGGCCGCGGTCGGAGACCTTGAACACGATTTCCTCCGGCCGCCGCATCGCCGCCAGCGTGACGGTCTGCCCGGGCTCGGAGAAGCCGATGGCGTTGGAGAGCAGGTTGAACAGCACCTGCCGCACCCGCCGCCCGTCGGCGCGCATCTTGCCGACGCCGTCGGTGGCGACGATGCGCAATTCGATATTGGCCTCGCGCAGCCGGTCCTGCACGCCCTCCGCCGCCGCCTTCATCGCCTCGGCCACGTCGACGTCCTCGGGCCGCAGCTCCAGCGCGCCGGCGTCGATGGAGGCGAGATCGAGAATGTCGTTGATGATGGCGAGCAGCGCCGAGGACGAGGCGCGGATATAGCCGGCGTATTCGAGCTGCTTGGCCGAGAGCGCGCCGGCGCCGCCGTCGGCGAGCAATTGCGTGAAGCCGATGATGTTGGTCAGCGGCGTGCGCAGTTCGTAGGAGACGTGCTTGACGAAATCGTTGCGCAGCTTCTCGGCGCTGACCAGCGCCTCGTTGCGCTCGGCGAGCGCCTCGGCGGCTTTGGCGTTGTCGGTCGACGTCGAGGAAAGTCATCAGCGTGCCGCCGTCCGGCAAGGGCAGCGCGGCGGCTTCGAGGATCGCGCCCGTCCGCGCGCGCGATGCGCTCGCCGACCGGGCGGCGCTGCTCGGCCATGCCGAGCGCCGCGCCGCGCAGGGCGCTCCCACTTCGCGGGATCGGCCAGCAGCGGCAGGAAGACCCTGGAGATCTCGTCGAAATGCGGCCGCTCGCTCGCCTGCGGCGCCGGGATCCGCCAGATCGCGGCGAAGGCGGGATTGACGAGCCTCAGCCGGCCGTCGGCGCCGAACACCGCCACGCCCTCCTTCAGCGCGTCGAGCGTCTCGCCCTGCAGGCGGGTCAGCGCGTTGATCTGGGCGGCGAGCGTGAAGCTCGCCGTCGCGTCGTCGTAGAGATAGGTGACGCCGCCCTCGACATTGGGGCTCGCCGAGACGCGCAAGGCCCGCCCGTCCGGCAGGTGCCACACGCTCTCGACCGGCTCCATGGTCTGGGCCTGATAGGTCGACAGGGTCTGCGCCTTCCAGGTGCGGAAATCGGCCTGCTCGGGCAAGAGCCGCCGGGCGCGCAAGTGGTCGAGAATCTCGCTGTCGGCCGGCTTGGAGCTCGAGAAAGGCTGCGTCGAGCGACCAGATCTGCTGATAGGCGGCGTTGTAGAACTCGAGCCGCTTGGCGCCGTCGAAAATCGCCACCGCCGTCGCGAGCCGGTCGAGCATGCCCTTATAGGCGCGGTTGCGCCGGTCCTTCTCGGCCCTCAGCGCCTCGCTCTCGGAGAGATCCACCGCCAGCCCCGCCGCGCCGCCCTCGGAGGCGACCTCGAAGGCCTCGAACGGCCGCCGCGCGCCGGCGACGGTGGCGTGCGCGCGCGCGCGCCAGAGCCCCGAGGAGGCGCGCGCCTCTTCGGCCTCGCGCAAGGTCGCGCCGTCGAACAATTCGGCCGCGGCGTCCAGCGGCTTGCGCGTCCTTCGGCTCCAGCGCGCGCGCGAAAGCCTCGCTGCGCCAGGAAAGGCGGCCGTCGCGCCCGCGCGTCCAGGCGGGATGGGGAAGCGCGTCGAGGAGCTTGCGAAAGGCGGCGAGTTCGGCCTGCGCCTCGGCGTAGCTCTCCTGCAGGCGCACGCGCTCCAGCCGGTCGCCGGAAATGTCGCGGATGCGCATGACGGCGTTGCCGCCGATGGCGCGGCCGGCGAGCTCCAGATGACGGCCCCTGAGGCTCGCCACCTCCGCCGAGAAGCCCTCGCCGCGCGACAGCAGCTTGGCCACCATATCTTCGACGCGCGCGGCCGTCTCCGGCGTCGAGCCAGCCGGAAAAAGAGAGGATCCGGCGCGGGTTCATCGCGTCCGACACCAGCGCGAACTCGCCCTCGACGCGCGGCTCGGCGTCGGCGCGGTCCCAGACGACGACGATCTGCGGCTCGCCCGCCAGGAACTGCTTGACGCGATCGGCCTCGGCGCGCGCCCGCTCGAGTTCGAGGGCGAGATCGCGCTCCTTCTGCGCGTGGCGGCGGCGCATGGTCGTCATCGTCAGCACGCCGAGCGCGATGATGACGATGAGCGCCGCCAGCATGACGGGCGCCAGCTCCGCGTCGAACAGATCGAGGGTCGTCGCCCGCGCCGGGGTCGCAAGCGAGGATCGCCCGCCGCAGCGGAACCGAGGCCCGCCGTCCGACCGCCGCGTTTGAATCGCAAAAACGCCGTCGTCGAGCTCGCCAAGCCTCGCGCCCCCTGAAAAAAGCGAAACGGCGCGCCCCGCCCGGCCCGCGCTTCGCTTTCACGATGCGCGCCTTCCGCCGACGACGCGAATCAGACGCCTTCAGACTTACGCAAAGCCGAAGAGAAAGTCGTTAACCACGTTCCCGCGCCACGAGGCCGTTCAATCAACGGCGCCATCTATATTTAGTCGCACATTAGTCGCCAGCCACGCGATATGTTGAGAAATTCGCGGCGAGACTGCGGCGCCACAGTGGCAAAATTTTTCTTAACGCTCTAGCGAACCAGCCCCATGATGTCCTTGACCGACGTCCATCACCGGCAGCCGCGATCGCGCGCGCCCGTTCGGCGCCTTGCGCCAGCACCGCGTCGACATGATCGGGCGCCTCGCGCAAGTCGAAGCATCTCCGCGCGGATCGGCGCGAGCCTGGCGACGATGAGCTCGGTCAAGGCCGACTTGAAGGCGGAGAATTGCGCGCCGCCCATACTCGGCGAGCACGTCGGCCTTCGTCTGGTCGTTGAGGCCCGCGAAAATGCCCACGAGATTGTCGGCCTCCGGCCGGCCGGCGAGCCCCGCGATCTCGCTCGGCAGCGGCTCCGGTCGGTCTTGGCCTTGCGGATCTTCTGCGCCACCGTGTCGGCGTCGTCCATGATCGCGATGAGCGAATATTCCGAAGGGTCCGACTTCGACATTTTCTTCGTGCCGTCGCGCAGGCTCATCACGCGCGTCGCCGGCCCCTGGATCAGCGGCTCCGGCAGCGGGAAGAAGCCGCCCTCGTGGCCGTTGGCCGCGATGCTCTCGGAGAAATCGTTGTTGAACTTCTGCGCGATGTCGCGGGCGAGCTCGAGATGCTGCTTCTGGTCGTCGCCGACCGGCACATGCGTCGCGCGATAGACGAGAATGTCGGCGGCCATCAGCACGGGATAGTTGAACAGCCCGACCGAGGCGTTCTCGCGATCCTTGCCCGCCTTCTCCTTGAACTGCGTCATGCGGTTGAGCCAGCCCATGCGCGCCACGCAGTCGAACACCCAGGTCGAGCTCCGCGTGCTCGGGCACGCGGCTCTGGTTGAACACGATGTTCTTGTGCGGATCGATGCCGCAGGCGAGATAGGCGGCGGTGACCTCGCGCGTCGCGCGCTTCAGCGTCGCCGGATCGTGCGCCATCGTCATCGCGTGCAGATCGACGACGCAATAGATGCAAGGGTGCGTCGCCTGCATTTCGACGAAACGCTTCAGCGCGCCGAGATAGTTGCCCAGATGCAGATTGCCGGTCGGCTGAACGCCGGAAAACACGAGTTCGCTGAACTTGGCCCATGGCCCGCTTGATCCTGAGTTTGCGGGCCTTATGGCGGCGAACGCGCGCCCGCGCAAGCGCGGGCGTTCAGGGCGTCGGCGCGGCCTCGGGCGGCGCGTCGGCGGCGAGGCTCGGCAGGTCCGCCGCCTCCCAGCCGCCGCCGAGCGCGACGATCAGCGACACCGCGGCCGAGAGCCTCGCCGCCTTGGTGGCGACGAGCGCCTCCTCGTCGGCCAGCGCGGTCGCCTCCGCGGTGACGACGGTGGTGAAGTTCTGCGTGCCGGCGCGATATTCGTTGAGCGCGATCTGCACCGCCTGACGGGCGATCCGCACCGCCTCCCTCTGCACCTTGATCTCGCGGTCGTAGATGACGGATCGCGGCGAGTTGGTCCTCGACCTGCTGGAAGGCGGTCAGCACCGTCTGGCGGTAGGTCGCCACGCTCGCCTCGTAGGCCGCCTTCGCCGCTTCGACCTGAGCCGCCGTCAGCCCGGCGTCGAACAGAGGCTGCGCCAGCGACAGCGCCGTAGGACCAGACCGGATTGGCGCCGGCGATCTGCCTGATGAAGGGATTGCCGGAATAGCCGAAGGCGCCCGAAAGCGTGATGTCGGGATAATAGCCGGCGACGGCGACGCCGATGGCGGCGTTCTGCTGCTTCATCGTGCGCTCGGCCGCCGCGATGTCCGGCCGGCGCTCGAGCAGCGTCGAGGGCAGCCGCACGGGCGGATGCGGCGCGGTCTCGGCGAGGTCGCGATGGGAGATCGACACTTCCGCCGGCGGCTTGCCCATCAGCACGGCGATGGCGTGCTCGTTCTGCCTGCGCGCGACGTCGACGTTGATCTCCTGCGCCTGCGCGGACGAGCAGCAGCGCCTGCGCGGTGATGACGTCGGACTTGGCCGCCGTGCCGGCGTTGTACTGATTCTGCGCGATCTCCAGCGCGCGCTGGTATTGCTTGACGGTGTCGGCGAACAGGTCGCGCAGCGAATTGGCCTGGCGCAACTGCATATAGGCGAGCGCCAGCGCCGATTGCGCCGACAGCGTGGCGTTGGCGAGATCGGCGGCGCTCGCCTGCGCCGCCGCGCCGTTCTGCTCGATCTGCGCGGCGCACGCGGCCCCAGACGTCGAGCGTCCAGGAGCCGGCGCCCTGCGCGTTCAAAATTTCTGCGGCGCTCGAGCCGAGGCGTTTACGCTGAATCCGCCCTGGTCGGGGACCGGAATGCGTCAGCGAAGGATCGAAGTTGAGCGTCGGAAACAGCCCGGCGCGCGCCTCAGCGATCAGCGCCAGGGCCTGCCGGTAATTGGCCTCGTCGGCCTTCAGCGTCTGGTTGGAGACGGCGACCGTCGCCTCCAGCCGGTCGAGCTTCGCGTCATGAAAGGCTCGCCACCATGCGCCCTTGGGCGCATCGTCGCGCGGGCGTAGCGACCTTCCAGCCCTTGATCTCCTTATATTGAGTCGGGAACGATCGCCGCCGGCTTCAGATAATCCGGCCCGACGGCGAGGCAGCCGGCAAGGCCGAGCGAAAGCCCGGCGGCCAGGGACGCGTGCGCTCACTCACGAGGCCGCGCCCCGCTCGCCGAGATAATATCTGCGCCACGCGCGCCCCGCCCCCTTGCCTAGCCTGTCCAGGAACAGGAAGACCACGGGCGTCGTATACAGCGTCAACGCCTGGCTGACGAGCAGGCCGCCGACGATGGTGATGCCGAGCGGATGGCGCAGCTCCGAGCCCTCGCCCGTGCCGAAGGCGAGCGGCAGCGCGCCGAACAGAGCCGCCATCGTCGTCATCATGATCGGGCGGAAGCGCATCAGGCAGGCCTGCCGAATCGCCTCGGCGCGTGTCGAGCCCCTGCGCGCTCGGCGGCCAGCGCGAAGTCGATCATCATGATCGCGTTCTTCTTGACGATGCCGATCAGCAGGATGATGCCGATGAAGGCGATGATCGTCACTTCCGTGTCGAACATCCTCAGCGCGACGAGCGCGCCGACGCTGGCCGAGGGCAGCGTCGAGATGATCGTGATCGGGTGGATGTAGCTCTCGTAGAGAATGCCGAGCACGAGATAGACCGTCAGCAGCGCCGCGCCGATCAGCAGCAACTGGCCCGCCCTGCGCCTGCTTGGAGGCGAGCGCCGTGCCGGCGAAGGCGCCGCGGACGGTCGAGGGCATGTCGATCTCGCGAATCGCCGTCGTCGATCTCGCCTTCTGGCGTCGCTGAGCGCCTTGCCCTCGGCCAGGTTGAACGAGATCGTCGCCGCGGCGAACTGGCCCTGATGATTGACGCGAGTCGCGGTATGGGCGAGGCGGAAGGCCGCCGTCGCCGGCAAGCGGGATCATCGTCTCCTTCGCCGTCGACACCGCCGCGCCGGCGGAGGCCGCCGAATGGCCGCTCGCGGCGAGCGCGTTGATCGCGAGATTGCGCGCCGGAATCGGCGGCGACCGTGGCGGCCGGAGGCGGCCGGTCGTTGACCGCAGGCGAACATCGCGCGCGTTGAGGTTGGTGACTGTCGGAGCCCGATCGGATTGGCGCCCGAGGTCGAGACATAGACGCCTTTCAGCGATTCCGGGCTCTGCCAGTAGCGCGGCGCGGCCTCCATCATGACGTGATACTGGTTGAGCGCGTTGTAGATCGTCGACACCTGCCGCTGGCCGAAGGCGTCGTAGAGCGTATTGTCGATCGCGCTGAGCGTCAGGCCGAGCCGCATGCTCGTCGGCCGGTCGATATCGACGTCCGCCTCCAGGCCCGATTGCTGCTGATCGGAATTGACGTCCTTCAGCATCGTCGGAGTTCGACAGCGCCCGCGTGAGCCGCGGCGCCCATTTGTAGAGCTCGGCCGTATCGTCGGACGAGCAGCGTGTATTGATAGGTCGCGTTGGTCTGCCTCCCGCCCGTGCGCAGATCGGACACGGCGATGAGGAACAGCCGCGCCCCCGCCACCTGCGCGAGCTTCGGCCGCAGGCGGGCGACGACCCCGTCGGCCGTGATCTTGCGTTCCGCGTAGGGCTTCAGCGACATATAGACGAAGCCGGAATTCACCTGCCGCCCGCCGGTGACGCCGACGACGGTCGCCACCGCCGGATCCTCCTGCACGATCTCCTCCAACTGCGCGAGCTTCTTCTTCATCGCCTGGAAGGAGATGCTCTGATCGCCCTGGATGAAGCCGATCATCAGCCCGGTGTCCTGCACCGGAAACAGGCTGTAGCGCGCGGTGCGAAACAGCTCGACGTTGAGCCAGACGGTCGCCAGCAGCGCCGCCAGCGTGATCCAGGGATGGCGCAAGCGCGACGCCGAGCGTGACGCGGTAGAACGCCGAGCGTCGCCGTCGAAAATCCGCTCGGTACAGCCGGTAGAGCCGGCCGTGTCTGGTCTTCGCCTCGCCGCGGCAGGATCAGCGCGCACATCATCGGCGTCGTCGTCAGCGAGACGACCATCGAAATCAGCACCGCCATCGACAGCGTGATGGTGAATTCCTTGAACAGCCGCCCGACCAGCCCGCCCATCAGCAGCAGCGGCAGGAACACCGCCACCAGCGACAGGCTGATCGAAACGACCGTGAAGCCGACCTCCTTCGCCCCCGCGATCGCCGACGGCCACGCGCGTCTTGCCCGCCTCGAGATGGCGCGTGACGTTCTCCAGAACGACGATCGCGTCGTCGACGACGAAGCCGGTCGAGATCGTCAGCGCCATCAGCGACAGATTGTTGAGGCTGAAGCCGAGCAGATACATCGCCGCGAACGAGCCGACGATCGACACCGGCACCGCCACGCTCGGCACGGCCGAGGCGCGCACGTCGCGCAGAAACACGAACACGACGAGAATGACCAGCACGACCGAAGTGACGAGCGTCTTGATCGTGTCCCTGAGCGAGCCCCGGATGGTGATCGAGCGGTCGACGACGACCTTCAGGTCGACGTCCCCCGGCAGCGCCGCGATCAGCCGCGGCAGCTCCGCCTTTACATTGTCGACGGCCTTGATGATGTTGGCGCCGGGCTCGCGCGACAGCACGACGCCGATCGCCGGCTTGCCGTTGGAGAGCCCGGCGTTGCGCAGATCCTCGACCGAATCCTCGACGTCGGCGACATCCTTGAGCCGCACCGGCGCGTTGTTGCGATAGGCGATGACGAGGTCGCGATATTGCGCGGCTTTGCTCGCCTGATCGTTGGCGTAGATCTGATAGTTGAAATCGGCGTCCTCGATCTGGCCCTTCGGGCTGTTGGCGTTGGCGGAGGCGAGCGCCGCGCGCACGTCCTCCAGACCGATGCCGTAATGGTAGAGCGCGTTCGGGTTCAGCTCCACCCGCACCGCCGGCAGCGCGCTGCCCGTCACGTCGACCTCGCCGATGCCCGGCAGTTGCGAAAGCCGCTGCTGCAGGATGTTGGAGGCGACGTCGTAGAGCTGCGCCGGGCGAACGCGTCGTCGAGGTCAGCGCCAGCACCATGATCGGCGCGTCGGCGGGGTTGAACTTGTGATAGCTCGGATTCTGCCTCAGGCTCGTGGGCAGATCGGCGCGGGCCGCGTTGATGGCGGCCTGGACGTCGCGCGCGGCGCCGTCGATGTCGCGGTCGAGACCGAATTGCAGGGTGATGCGCGTGTTGCCGAGCGAACTCTGCGAGGTCATCTCGGTCAGGTCGGCGATCTGGCCGAGATGGCGCTCCAAGGGCGCGGCGACGTTGCTGGCCATGTTGTCGGGGCTCGCGCCCGGCATGTTGGCCTGAACGAAGATCGTCGCGAAATCGATCTGCGGCAGCGGCGCGACCGGCAATTGCCCGAACGCCAGCAGCCCCGCGAGCGCGATGCCGATCGTCAGCAGGATCGTCGCGACCGGCCGCCGGATGAACAGGGCGGAGAAGCCGCCGTTCACGAGGCCTCCGGCGCCGCCGCGCCGCTTTGCGGCGGAGAAGCCGAGCGCCGCGCTGAGCCGCTCGAAATAGAGATAGATGACCGGCGTCGTATAGAGCGTCAGCGCCTGGCTGAACGCCAGACCGCCGACGATGGCCAGGCCCAGCGGTCGCCGCAGCTCCGAGCCGACGCCGTGACCGAGCATCAGCGGCAGCGCGCCGAACATCGCCGCCACCGTCGTCATCAGGATCGGGCGCAGGCGCAACAGGCAGGCCTGATAGATCGCCTCGCGCGCCGGCAGCCCCTCGACGCGCTGCGCTTCGAGGGCGAAGTCGATCATCATGATCGCGTTCTTCTTGACGATGCCTATCAGCAGCACGATGCCGATGACGCCGATGATGTCGAGCCCGGCGCCGGCCGCGTTGAGCGCGAGCAGCGCGCCGATGCCGGCCGAAGGCAGCGTCGAGAGAATCGTGATCGGATGGATGAAGCTCTCGTAGAGCACGCCGAGCACGATATACATGGTCATGACGGCGGCCGCGAGCAGGAACAGTTCGTTCGACAGCGAGGCCTGGAACGCCTGCGCCGCGCCCTGGAAGGCGACCTGAAAGCTCGGCGGCAGACCGAGGCCGGCAAGCGCCCGAGTTGATCGCGTCGACCGCGCCGCCGAGCGAGGCGCCGGGCGTCAGGTTGAACGAGATCGTCGTCACCGGGAACTGCTTGAGAGTGCGAGATTTGCAGCGGCGAGCGATGCACGGAGAGCTTCGAGATCGCCTCCAGCGGCACCTGCCCCGTGGTCGAGGCCGCCGACGGCAGATAGATGTTTCCCAGCGCCTTCAGCGACGTGCGCATCGCGGGCTCGACGTCGAGGATGACGCGATATTGCGTGGTCTGGGTGAAGATCGTCGAGATGATGCGCTGGCCGAAGGCGTCGTAGAGCGCATTGTCGATGGAGGCCGGCGTCACGCCGAAGCGCGCGGCGGTGGCGCGGTCGATGTCGACCGTCACGGCGCGGCCGTTGGGCTGCAGGTCGCTGGCGACGTCGGTGATTTCGGGGATCTGGGCGAGCCGCTGGAGCACCTTCGGCGTCCATTCCTGCAGCATCGCCGAGATCCTGGTTCTGCAAGGTGAACTGATATTGCGCGGCGCTCACCGCCGTGTCGACCGTCAGATCCTGCACCGGCTGCATGAACAGCGATATGCCGGCGATGTCGGCCGTCTCCTTCTGCAGGCGGCGGATGATCTGCGCTCGCGCTCGATTTGCGCTTGTCGTGCGGCTTCAGATTGATGAGCAAGCGGCCGGAATTGAGCGTCACGTTGGAGCCGTCGACGCCGATGAACGACGACAGGCTCACGACGTCGGCGTCCTTGAGGACGACGTCGGCGACCTCCTGTTGCAGCTTCGCCATCTTGGCGAAGGAGATCGCCTGATTGGCCTGCGTCACGCCCTGGATGACGCCGGTGTCCTGCACGGGAAAGAAGCCCTTGGGGATCGTCGCGTAGAGATAGCCGGTGAGCGCGAAGGTGCCGAGCGCGACCAGCAGCGTTGCGAAGCTGTGGTTCAGCGTGAAGCGCAGGGTCGAAGCATAGAACCGCGACACCGCGCGAAACATCGCGCCGCCGCTCGCCTGATGGCGCTGGCCCCCTGGCGGCGTCGGCTTCAGCAGCAGCGCGCACAGCATCGGCACAAGCGTCAACGACACGACGGCGGAGATTATGATGGTCGCCGCCAGCGTGATCGCGAACTCATGGAACAGCCGGCCGACCACGTCGCCCATGAACAGCAGCGGGATCAGCACCGCGATCAGCGAGATCGTCAGCGAGATGATGGTGAAGCCGATCTGCTCGGAGCCCTTGAGCGCGGCCTCCTTCGGCGAGCGCCCTTCCTCGAGATAGCGCGCGATGTTCTCGATGACGACGATGGCGTCGTCGACGACGAAGCCGGTGGCGATGGTCAGCGCCATCAGCGACAGATTGTCGAGGCTGAAGCCGAACTCGTACATGATGGCGAGCGCGCCCACCAGCGACAGCGGCACGGAGAGGCTCGGAATCACCGTCGCCGGCACGTTGCGCAGGAACAGGAAGATCACCAGCACGACGAGCGCGACGGCGAGCGTCAGCTCGAACTCGACGTCCGCGACGGAGGCGCGGATCGTCACCGTGCGGTCGGTCAGCGGCGAAATCTCGATCGCCGCCGGCAGCGAGGCGGTCAGTTGCGGCAGCAGCTTCTTGATGCTGTCGACGACCTGGATCACATTGGCGCCGGGCTGGCGCTGGATATTGACGATGAGGCCGGCGGCGCGGTTGCTCCAGGCCGAGAGCCGGTCGTTCTCGGCGCCGATCTCCACCCGCGCGACGTCGCGCAGGCGCACCGGCGCATTGTTGCGATAGGCGATGACGGCGTCCAGATAGTCCTGGGGATCGCGGATCTGGTCGTTGGCGTTGATGGCGTAGGATTGCGCCGGCCCGTCGAAACTGCCCTTCGGCGTGTTGACGTTGAGATTGGCGATCGTCGTGCGCAGATCGTCGAGATTGATCGCGTAGGCCGCCAGCGCCAGCGGATTGGCGTGGATGCGCACCGAAGGCCGCTCGCCGCCGGAGATCGTGACCAGGCCGACGCCGGAGAGCTGCGCGAGCTTCGGCGCGAGCCGGCTCTCGATCATGTGCTCCATGTCGGTGAGCTTCATCGTCCTGGAGGTGACGCCGAGCGTCAGGATCGGCGCGTCGGCCGGATTGACCTTGGCGTAGATCGGCGGCGCCGGCAGATCGGCGGGCAGAAACGTGTTGGCCGCGTTGATCGCCGCCTGCACCTCCTGCTCGGCGACGTCGATGGGCAGGTCGAGCCCGAAGCGCAGCGTGATGAGCGAGGCGCCGCCGGAGCTCGCCGACATCATCTGCTGGAGATTGGCCATCTGCCCGAACTGGCGCTCCAGCGGCGCGGTGACGGAAGAGGCCATCACCTCCGGACTGCCGCCGGGATAGAAGGTCTGCACCTGGATCGTCGGATAATCGACCTCAGGCAGCGCCGAGAGCGGCAGGAACCTGTAGGCGACGGCGCCGACAAGCAGAATGGCGAACATCAGAAGCGAAGTCGCCACCGGCCGCTCGATGAAGAGGCGGGAGGGGTTCACGGCGACTTCGTCCCCTCCTCTCCCGATTTCCCTCGGTGACCTCGATGGCGGCCCGGCGCCTCGCCGCCGGCCGGCGTCCCCTCGGGCTTCGCGCCGGCGAGCCTGACCGCCGCGCCGTCGCGCAGCCGGTCGACGCCGTCGACGACCACGCTTTCGCCGGCGTTGAGGCCGGACTCGATCACGGTGTGGGCGGCGTCCGAGGCGCCGGTCTTCACCTGGCGCGCCTCGACCTTCTCGCCGCCCTTGACGACATAGACGAACGGCCCGTTCTGCCCGAGCTGCACGGCGGCGTTGGGAACGAGCATCACGCCGCTCAACGTGTCCACCAGCAGGCGCGCGTTGACGAACTGGCTGGGAAACAGCACATTGTCGGGATTGGCGAAAGTGGCGCGCAGCTTGAACGTGCCGGTGGTGGTGTCGATCTGGTTGTCGAGGCTCGTCAGCACGCCGGTCGCCAGCTCCTTGACGTTGGCGCGGTCGAAGGCGGTCACCTGCAATTTCGCGCCCGAGTGGAAGCGCGCGCTGATCCCTGGCAGATTGTCCTCGGGCGTGACGAACACGACCGAGATCGGGTCGAGCTCGGTGACGACGACGAGCCCGGTCGGAGTCGGTCGGCGTCACGTAATTGCCGGGATCGACGAGCCTGAGGCCGACGCGGCCGTTGATCGGCGAGACGAGGCGCGTGTAGTTGATATTGAGCTTGGCGGTTTCGATCTGGGCCTCATCGGACTGGATCGCCGCCTTGTTCTGCGCCACCAGGAACGCCTGGTCCTCCACTTGCTGCCTGGCGATCGAATCCTGCCGGTTCAGCGTCTGGTAGCGCGCCAGATCCGTCTGCGCCTGCTGCAGCAGCGCGGTGTCCTTGGCGAGCTGTCCCTGCGCCTGCGCGAGCGCGGCCTCATAGGGGCGCGGATCGACCTGCGCCAGGAAATCGCCGATCTTGACGAGCTGGCCCTCCTTGTAGCCGACGCTCATCAGCGTTCCCGAGATCTGCGTGCGCACGGTCACGGTGGCGAGGGGCGTGACGGTCCCCAGCGTCTCGATGGTGATCGGCATCTGCCCGGTCACGGCTTCGGCGGCGCGAATTGTCTGCGGCGGCGCGGACTTCTCGGCCTTTTTCCCGGACTCGATCGTGCCCGGCGCCATCTGCTCCCAGCGCTCCCAGACCAGGATCGCTATGACGGCGAGGATGACGGCCGCGAGCCCCCGCCGCCACGGCCGGCGTCTGCGCGCGGGCGAGGCGACCGCGGGATCGGGCGGACGCGCGGGCCGGACCTCGCGCATGACCGCGGGGTCCACGTTTTCATTCATTCCGTTCGCCTCGCGCGATCGAGAGACCCTGGCGCTCCGGGCGCATCCTCCGTCCATTTATCCCGCGCAGCCGTTTACGCCATAGCGGGGGCGAAGGGGAGTTGCATTTTGTTGTAGTCTGCGCCATAAGCGCCGCCGTCGGCGTCGCCGACGGGACGCGGGTGTAGCTCAGGGGTAGAGCACAACCTTGCCAAGGTTGGGGTCGAGGGTTCGAATCCCTTCGCCCGCTCCAGATTTTCTCAAGAAAATCAAGTGGTTAAGAACGGCCCTTCGGGGCTGTTTTTGCTTAGAATGCCGGACTTCGGCGCAGCTCCAATCAGAATCTATTCATTTGGATGAAAGTCGGGCGCTGCGTTTCCTCGCGAGAAGGCGCCGCCCGTCCTCAGCGAAGGATCCCACGCTCTGAGCGCGAACGGCGAGTTCGAAGTCGCCGGTGAGCCAAGGAAGGTCGAGCGGACCAGCCTGAGCACGTGGTATTCCGCCATCAGGCCCCGCGCCGCCGCTACGGCTTGAGGCGCCGCGATCCCATTCCGATTCCGTTAGCCGCGCGCTCCGAAAGGCGCCAAAATGCTCTCAGGGTCAACACGGGAGGATCAGATGGCCAAAGAGCAGAAAAGGGGAAACAAGGAAGCCAAGAAACCCAAGGCTGAAAAGCCCAAAGGCGAAGTGTCGGCTTACAAGCGCGCGCAGGGCAAAAGCGGACAGCCTATCATCCCGCCAGGCAAGAAGGGGTAGCTGGCCGGAGCCCGGTCCGACTGCACGGCGGCGCGGGAACACGTAGCAGAGCGCCCCGAGGCGATCAGGCGCACTCTCGCGCGCGCCGCCGGGTCCATCCGCGCTGCAATGAACGGCGCCCGTGTCGGCGCTTTTTGCACAGAGACATTTCGCTAAATCGGGCGGCGCGGAGCCTGAAAAACCGCCCCTTGCGCTTCCCGCGCGCATGGTCCAGATAGGCGGCGGGAGGTTGGCGAAGGACGTACCGCTCGCCAACCGGGTCAGGTCCGGAAGGAAGCAGCCCTAACGAGCCAGGGCGGGTCTTTGTCCAACCTCCTACCGCCGCCCGCCAGCGGGGTGTTGAGCGGCCAGGAGCGAAACCCTTGACCGAGCAAACCTATCGCGGCTCCTGCCAGTGCGAGCAGATCGAATTCGAGGCGGCGCTCGACCTCGACAACACCATGACCTGCAACTGCTCGCGCTGTCAGCGCCTCGGCTGGGTGATGGCCTTCGCCCCGCGCGCCAAGGTGACGATCTCCAGGGGCGAGGGCGCGACGACCCAATATCTCTTCAACAAGGAGCGCATCCGCCACCAGTTCTGCCCGGTCTGCGGCATCGAGCCTTTCGCTTTCGCGCAGGGCAAGGACGGGGTCGAGATGGTCGCGGTCAACGTCAACTGCCTCGACGGCGTCGATCCGCGCGCGCTTCCTTCGAAACAGGTCGACGGCCGCTCGCTCTGAACGGTCCCGCACAGGCGCTCATTCCCTCACAGGCGCTCATGGCCGAAACCACAACCGACGCGCCGGCCTACCGGGTTCTCGCCCGCAAATACCGGCCCGCGACCTTCGACGACCTCATCGGGCAGGAGGCGATGGTGCGCACGCTGGCGAACGCCTTCGCGGCGGGGCGCATCCACCAGGCCTATATCCTCACCGGCGTGCGCGGCGTCGGCAAGACCACGACCGCCCGCATCCTCGCCCGCGCCTTCAACTACGAGATCCCCGGCAAGGTCGAGGCCCCCAGCGTCGACATGCCGGAGCTCGGCGTCCATTGTCAGGCGATCATGGAGTCGCGCCATGTCGACGTCATCGAGATGGACGCGGCCTCCCACACCGGCATCGACGACGTGCGCGAGATCATCGAGAACGCGCGCTATCGGCCGGTCAGCGCGCGCACCAAGGTCTACATCATCGACGAAGTGCACATGCTGTCGAAGGCCGCCTTCAACGGCCTGTTGAAGACGCTCGAAGAGCCGCCCGAGCACGTCAAGTTCCTTTTCGCCACCACCGAGATCGAGAAGGTGCCGGTGACGGTGCGCTCGCGCTGCATCCGCTTCGACCTGAAGCGCATCGAGGCGGAGCGGCTCGTCGCCCATCTCGACAAGATCTGCCGGCTCGAAAGCGTGAAGGCCGAGCCCGACGCGCTGGCGCTGATCGCCCGCGTCGCCGAGGGCTCGGTGCGCGATTCGCTGTCGCTGCTCGATCAGGCGATCGCCCATGGCGGGCCGGCGGGAGTCAGCGCCGCCGATTTGCGCGGCATGCTCGGCCTCTCCGACCGCGGCGACGTCGTCGAATTGTTCAGGCTCGCCATGCGCGGCGAGATCGCCGCGGCGCTGGAGACGACGCAAAGGCTCTATCGCGCCGGCGCCGATCCCGGCGAGATGCTGCTCGAACTCAGCGAATTCTGCCATTTCGTCACGCGCGTGAAGATCAGCGCCGCCGCGCTCGAAGATCCCGCCGTCTCCGAGGTCGAGCGCGCCGCCGCCGCCGAGATCGCCAAGAGCCTCTCGATGGGCGCCTTGAGCCGCGGCTGGACGCTCATCATGAACGGCTACGCCGACGTGAAGGATTCGCCCCGTCCGCTCGCCTCGCTCGACATGGCGCTGGTGCGGCTGGCCTATGCCGCCGACCTGCCGGGGCCGGAGGAGGCCTTGCGCAAGCTCGCCGAAGGCGGGGCGATCCCGGCGCCCCGCGCCGCGCCGCCCGCCCCCTCGGCGGGCCCGCGCGCCAGCGCCGCGCTCGCGCCCCGCCGCGCCGCCGGCGCCGGCCGCCGCGCCGAGGCTCGCGCGCTTCGAGGACGTCGTGGCGCTGGCCCGCGACCGCCGCGACATTGCGCTGCTGCGCGCGCTGGAGCACGATATGCGCATCGTGCGCTTCGAGCCCGGCCGCATCGAGTTCACGCCGACCGAGACCGCCGAGCCGACGCTCGCCAATACGCTCGGCAAGAAGCTCAGCGACTGGACCGGCGAACGCTGGATGATCGTCGTCGCGCAAGGGCGCCACGGCGCCGACCCTGGGCGAGGAGCGCCAGGCCAGGGAGGACGAGAAGCGCGAGGGCGCGGCCGCCCATCCGGTCGTGCGCAAGGTCATGGAGCTGTTTCCGGGCGCGAAAATCGTCGCCGTCCGGGCGCCGGAGATTCAGCCGCCCGAGGCGCCGCCGCCGACGGACGAGGACGTCGGCTATTCCGAGCCGCCCGATTTCGACGAGGACTGAGAGGCCGTCATGGACATCATGGGCATTATGAAAAAAGCGCAGGCGATGCAGGAGAAGCTCGCCGAGACGCAGGAGGCGCTCTCCCGCATCGAAGTCGAAGGCCAGTCCGGCGGCGGCATGGTCAAGGTGACGCTGACGGGCAAGGGCGACATGAAGACGATCAAGCTCGACCCCTCGCTGATGAAGCCCGAGGACGCCGAGATGGCCGAGGATCTCATCGTCGCCGCCTTCGCGGACGCCAAGGCCAAGGCCGAGCGCGCGGCGGCGGAGAAGATGCAGGAAGTGACCGCCGGCCTGCCGCTGCCGCCGGGCCTGAAACTGCCGTTCTGAGATGCAGGCCATCGGGCTCTCCGTCATGGCCGGGCTTGTCCCGGCCATCCACGCCGGCGAACCCAAGTCGGCGTGGCGACGATGCGCGCGTTCGCGTCGTACAGGCCGGCGGCGCTCTAAGGGAAGCCGTCGCACGGCGTGGATGGCCGGGACAAGCCCGGCCATGACGCGGAGAGGGCAGCGCCTCGCGCCCGCCGAGCCCTCTGATGTCCTCCCAGGTCGCCGGCCCCGAGATCGAGCGGCTGATCCAGCTTCTCGCCCGCCTGCCGGGCCTGGGGCCGCGCTCGGCGCGGCGGGCGGCGCTGCATCTCATCCGCAAGCGCGAGCAATTGCTCGCGCCCCTCGCCGAGGCGATGAAAATCGCCGAGGAGCGCATCCGCGTCTGCTCCACCTGCGGCAATGTCGACACCCGCGACCCCTGCACGATCTGCTGCGACGCGCGCCGCGATCGCCGCGACGCTGGTGGTGGTCGAGACGGTCGGCGATCTCTGGGCGCTGGAGCGCGCCAACGCCACGCGCGGCCTCTATCACGTGCTCGGCGGCGTGCTGTCGCCGCTCGACGGCGTCGGGCCGGAGGATCTGACGCTCGACCGGATCGTGGCGCGCGTCGCTGCGGGCGGCGTCGCCGAGGTGGTGCTCGCGGTCAACGCCACCGTCGACGGGCAGACGACGGCCCATTACATCACCGACTTGCTCGCGCCCTATTCGGTGAAGATAACACGCCTTGCGCATGGCGTTCCCGTCGGCGGCGAGCTCGACTATCTCGACGACGGCACGCTCTCGGCGGCCATGCGGCAGAGGACGGCGTTTTAGGCCTTCGCAGGAGGCTCCCCATGAATGTCGCGGTCCCGCCCCTGTTCCGTCCCCCCGCCGCCAGGCGCAACAAGAAGCCGCTCGGCGCCATCGGCATCCTCGCCGCGCTCGCGCGCAATCCGGTGGAGATCTGGTCGGACTTCCACTTCGAGCACCCGGTGCTCGTCGGCAAGACGTTCTTCGGCTATCGCGCCGTCGTCAGCGATCCCGCCGGGGTCCGGCGGGTCTTCCTCGACAACGTCGGCCAACTACCGCAAGGACGCGGTGCAGCTTCGCGTGCTGCGGCCGGGCCTCGGCAGCGGCCTGCTGACCGCCGAGGGCGAGGCGTGGAAGGCGCAGCGGCGCGCGCTCGCGCCTCTGTTCTCGCCGCGCCAGGTCGCCTCCTTCGCCCCCGCCATGCATCGCGTCGCGCAGGCCGCCGCCGAGGCCGTCGCCGGGCGGCGCGACGGCGCCGTGATCGAGGCGCAGGAGGAGATGGCGCGTCGTCGGCGCTGAAGGTTCTCGAACAGACCCTGTTCAGCCAGGGCCTCGCCCGCGACGCGACGCAGTTCCAGAAGGCGGTGACGCGCTATTTCGAGACCATCGGCCGCATCGACCCGCTCGACGTGCTCGGCGCGCCGGATTTCCTGCCCCGCATCGGCCGCATCCGCGGCAAGGATTCGCTGGCCTTCTTCGCCGCCGCCGTCGACGACATCATCGCCGCCCGCCGCGCGCTGATCGCCAGCGGCGCGAGCGCGCCGGAAGACCTGCTGACGCTGCTGCTGCGCGCCGCCGACCCCGAGACCGGGCGCGGCTTGAGCGAGGAGGACGTGCGCGCCAACATCGTCACCTTCATCGGCGCCGGCCACGAGACCACCGCCAACGCGCTGACCTGGACGCTCTATCTGCTGTCGCAATCGCCGTCGTGGCGCGCGCGCGTCGAGGCGGAGATCGACGCGAAATTCGATCCCGCCGACGAGACCGATCCGACCGAGCGGCTGCCGGTGACGAAGGCCGTGTTCGAGGAGGCGATGCGGCTCTTTCCGCCCGCCGCCAATCTCGTGCGCGAGGCGATCGGCGAGGATTGGCTCGCCGGCCTCGCATCCCCGCCGGGACGATCGTGTCGATCTCGCCCTATGTGCTGCACCGCCACAAGACGCTATGGCGCAACCCCGACGCATTTCGACCCCTCGCGCTTCCTGCCCGGCGAGCGCGAGAAGATCGACCGCTACGCCTACATTCCCTTCGGCGCCGGCCCGCGCGTATGCATCGGGCAGGCCTTCGCCATGCAGGAGGGCGCTGATCGTGCTCGGCGCATTTGCTCAAGCGCGTGCGGCTCGACCTGTTCCCCGGCCACCCGGTCGCGCTTCAGCAGCGAATCACGCTGCGGCCGCGCCACGGGATGCGGATGATCGTTCGCCGGCGTTAGCGCCCAGCGCCGCGTCGACCGAGATCGGCCCCGCGCCGGCGGCGGCGAAATAGAGGAACAGCGAAGCAGAACAGGATCGCCGGCTCGCCGCTGTTGGCGAGGGGGAAGAAGCCGCGCGGGAAATGCGCCATGAAATAGGCGAAGGCCATGAAGCCCGACAGCACGAACGCGACCGGCCGGGTCAACAGACCGACCGTGATGAGCAGGCCGCCGACCAGCTCCAGCGTCGCCGGTGAAATAGAGCAGTCGCCGGCGCATCACCTGATGCATCTGCCGGGAACGACGGGAAAGCCGAGGATCTTGCCCGTCCCGTGCTCCAGGAACAGGAGCCCGGTCGACGATGCGCATCACGGAAAGCAACGCCGGGGAGAAGGACGGGGGAATGACGCCGAAGTTCATGGGCTGGGCTCCTTGAGGAAGACGCCCGCGCCGGCGGCGCGGGCGCGAAACGTTCAGACGATCTTGGCGATCTGGTCGAAGGCGAAGCGCGGGCTGCGCGGGAACAGCTTCGAGGCGTCGCCGTAGCCGATGTTGATGATGACGTTCGACTTGACGTTCCCCCCGGCGAAGAACTCGGCGTCGACCTTGGCGCTGTCGAAGCCGGTCATCGGCCCGGTGTCGAGCCCGACCGCGCGCAGAGCCAGGATCAGATAGGCGACCTGCAAGGTGCCGTTCTGGAACGCGGCGCGCTTGGCGAAAGCCTCGTTGCCGGAGAACCACGACTTGGCGTCGGCGTGGGGGAACAGAAACGGCAGGTGCTCGTAGAACTTCTCGTCATAGGCGACGATGGCGACGACCGGCGCCGATCCGGTCTTGGCGCGATTGCCCTCCGACATCGCCGGCAGCAGCCGCGCCTTCGCCTCGGCCGACTTCACGAACACGATGCGCATCGGCGACTGGTTGGCGCTGGTCGGCCCCATCTTGGCGAGCTCGACCGCCTTTTTCAGAAGCTCGTCCGAAACGGGCTTGTCGATGAAGCCGTTGTGCGTGCGCGCTTCGGTGAACAATTGCGCGAGGGCGGCGGCGTCGACCGACTTCGGCTCGGAGACATGGACATTCATGGAGGCTCTCCCCGTTTCGCTGCGGTGCGATGCGACATGACATGGACGGCGCTTAGCATCTTTGCAACTGACAAAAATCTGTTAGGATCCATCGGCGGAGGTGATGGATGATCGATTCACTGACCCTCGACCAGATGCGCGTGCTCGTCGCCGTCGCCGAGACCGGCAGCTTCTCGGCCGCCGCGCGCAAACTCGGGCGGGTGCAATCGGCGATCAGCCAGGCCGTGCAGACGATGGAGCAGGCGCTTCAATTGACGCTGTTCGACCGTTCGCGCAAGACCCCGGCGCTGACCGACGTCGGCGCGGCGATGCTCGAGGACGCCCGCGCGGTGCTCGCGCGCACGCCAGGCCTTGCAGGCGCGCGCGCGCGGCATGCGCGACGATCTCGAGCCGGAACTGACGCTCGCCGTCGACGTCCACGTTTCCCATGCCGCTGCTGATGAAGAGCCTGGAGGCGTTGCGCGGCGCCTTTCCGACCCTGCCCGCCACCCTGTTCACCGAGGCGCTCGGCGGCGCGCGCGAGACGCTTGATGACCGGCGCGGCGCGCATGGCGATCTATCCCGATCTTCGGCGGCCCGCCGCCCGAGGTCAGCGCCGAGTTTCTCGCCCGCATCGCGCTCGCCCCGGTCGTTGCGGCCGATCATCCGCTGGCGCGGCTCGGCCGGCCGGCGGGGCGCGAGGATCTTGAAGCCCATGTGCAGCTCGTCCTGACCGGGCGCAACGCCTACGCGCAATCGCTGCGCGGCGGCGTCGTCAGCCCGCATGTCTGGCGCTTCGTCGACCAGACGACGCGGCTCGAATTCCTGCTCAGCGGCTTCGGCTGGTGCAACATGCCGCTGCACATGGTGCAGGAGCACATCGACGCCGGCCGGCTCGCGCGGCTCGAAATCCTCCACGGCGAGCCGCCGCCGGAATTCCCGCTCTACGTCGTCTGCCTGCGCGGCCGGCCGCTCGGCCGCGCCGGGCGCTGGCTCGTCGCCGATCTGCGCGAGCGGCTGAAATCCTGCCCCGCCTCCTTCCCGCAGGCGCTGGCCGCGGAGTGACCCCGGCGACGCCGATTTCGCGACACTTTCGCGCGAACATAACGCCCCTTCCCGGCAGGGGCCTAGACGGCGGGAAGATTGCCTACTATAGTGCGCGCCAGCCGGGAAATCCGTTCGCGTCTAGCCGCCGCGCCCGAACGGATCACTCGGTTGGCGAAACCCAGTGAAAAACGGCGGCCGCACCTAAGGAGATAAACATGGCCTGGACCACTCCGGAAATCTGCGAAGTCTGCGTCGGCATGGAAGTCACCAGCTATGCTTCCGCCGAGATCTGATCTCGACGCGAACGCGCGTGAACGGCTTGGGATCGTCGGGACGTGCGTTTCCTCGTACTAGGTTCGGCGGCGGGCGGCGGGTTTCCGCAATGGAATTGCCTCTGCCCCAACTGCCGCCTCGCATGGGAGCGGGATCCTCGCGCCGAGCGGCGCTCCCAGGCCAGCCTCGCCGTCAGTCGCGACGGCGATAGACTGGGTTCTCCTCGGCGCTTCGCCCGACCTGCGCCAGCAAATTCTCGACGCGCCCGCGCTGCATCCGCGAAGCGCGCCGCGCCACTCGCCGATCCGCGGCGTATTCCTGCCCAACGGCGACATCGACAATATCGCGGGGCTGCTCGTCATGCGCGAGATGCAGCCGTTCACGATCTGGGGCTCGGAGGCGACGCTCGCCCATGTGCGCGGCGGCGTATTCGCCGTGGTCGACGAGAGCCTCTGCCCGCGCGCGCCCGTCGCGCTCGGAGAGCCGGCTCGACACCGGCCTCGGCTTCACCATCACGCCCTTCGCCGTCCCCGGCAAGATCCCGCTCTACATGGAGCCGCCGACGACGCCGATCTCGCGCTCGGCCAGGAAGGCGAGACCACCGTCGGCCTGGAGATCGAGGGCGACGGCGTGCGCGCCTATTACATCCCGAGTTGCGCGCGCGTGACCGACGCGCTTGCGCGCACGGCTCGAAGGCGCCGATCTGCTGTTCTTCGACGGCACGACCTACGAAGACGACGAGATGATCCGCGCTCGGCCTGTCGCACAAGACCGCCTGGCGCATGGGCCATATGGCGATGAACGGCGCGCGCGGGACGATCGAGCAGCTCGCCGGCGTCCGCGTCGGCCGAAATTCTTCATCCACGTCAACAACTCCAACCCCGCGCTTTGCCGCGACAGCGAGCGAGCGCGCGCGCGTCGAGGCCGCGGGCTGGCGCGTCGCTCATGACGGGCTCGCCGTCGAATTGGGCAGTCCCGCGATGATCGCCGACGACGCCAGGCCCCGTCTGCCGCGCGGCGTGCGCCTGCGCGAGGACAAGGTGCGCGATCGCTGGGTGCTTCTGGCGCCGGAGCGGGTGCGTCAAGGTCAACCCGATCGCGGTCGAGATCCTCAAGCTCTGCGACGGCTCGCGCACGCTTCAGGAGATCGTCGCCGACCTCGCCGCAGCGCTTCAACGCCGATCCCGCGCGGGTCGGGGCGGACGTGCGGGCGCTCATCGCCTCGCTCGCCGAAAAGAGGATGGCCGAGCTATGAGCGAAACGCCGCCGCCGCCCGAGGGCCTGCTCGCCGAGCTGACCCATCGCTGCCCGCTCGCCTGCCCCTATTGCTCCAACCCGGTCGCGCTCGATGCGCCGCGCAGCGAGATGAGCACTGACGAATGGAAGCGCATCTTCTCGCAGGCCGCCGAACTCGGCGTGCTGCACCTGCATCTGTCGGGCGGCGAGCCCTGCTCGCGCCGCGATCTCGCCGAGCTCACCGCCCATGCGGCGCAAGGTCGGGCTCTACACCAATCTCATCACCTCGGGCGTCGGCCTTACGCGCGATCTGTTTGACCGTCTCGTCGCCGCCGGGCTCGATCACGTGCAGCTTTCGATCCAAGGCGTCGACGCCGCTCAGGCCGATTGGATCGGCGGCTACAAGGGCGGCTACGCCAAGAAGCGCGAGGTCGCCGCCTGGGTGACGGACGAGGGCCTGCCGCTCACCGTCAACGCCGTCATCCATCGCGGCAATGTCGAGGACGCCCCGCGCATGGTCGATCTCGCGGTCGAGCTTGGCGCGCGGCGGGTCGAGATCGCGCATACCCAATATTACGGCTGGGCGTTCAGGAACCGCGCGCATCTGATGCCCTCGCGCGAGCAGACCGACCGCGCCTACGCGGCCGTCGAGGCGCGGCGCGAGCATTATCGCGGGCGGGTCGTCATCGACCATGTCGCGCCCGACTATCACGCGAAATTCCCCAAGGCCTGCATGAGCGGCTGGGGCCGGCAGACGCTCAACGTATCCCCGAGCGGCAAGGTGCTGCCCTGCCATTCCGCCGAGATCATTCCAGGGCTCGAATTCTGGAGCGCGCGCGAGCGGCCGCTTGCCGAGATCTGGGCGCATTCGCCGGCGTTTGAGGCGTTTCGCGGCTTCGACTGGATGCAGGAGCCCTGCCGCTCCTGCGAGCGCAAGGCCCAGGATTTCGGCGGCTGCCGCTGTCAGGCGATGGCGCTGCTCGGCGACGCTTCGGCCTGCGATCCCGCCTGCTCGAAATCGCCGCATCATGCGCTTGTCTCCGAGATCGCCGCGCGCGACAGCGCCGGCCCGGTCGAGGGCTTCGCGCCGCGCCGCTACGCGCGCGAGCCGGCCTGAGTTTCGGCTGCGAGAGCCGTCTTACGCCGAGCCGGGGAGGAGCAAACGATGCCTGACGCACCCGTTGATTGGACCGACGCGCCGAAACTCTCGGTTGAGGAATTCGACGCCGCGATCCGCGCCGTCGGCGCCGAGCGCTATCACGACAAGCACCCGTTCCATAAGCTCCTGCACGGCGGCAAGCTCGACAAGGGTCAGGTTCAGGCCTGGGCGCTCAACCGCTACTGCTATCAGGAGGCCGTGCCGCGCAAGGACGCGGCGCTGATCGCGCCGCGCCGAATTGCGCGAGCTGCGGCGCGAATGGGTCCACCGCATCCTCGATCACGACGGCTATGAGAGCGAGCCCGGCGGCATCGAGCGCTGGCTGGTGCTGACCGACGGCCTCGGCCTCGACCGCGAATATGTGATCTCCAAGCGCGGCGCGCTTCCCGCCACGCGCTTCGCGGTGGAGGCCTATGTGCGCTTCGTCGCCGATCGAGCCGCTCGTCGTCGCCGTCGCCTCGTCGCTGACGGAGCTGTTCGCGCCGAAGATCCATCGCGAGCGCATCGCCGGCATGCTGGAGAACTACGATTTCATCGGCGACGACGTGATGGCCTATTTCAAGCGCCGGCTCGCCCAGGCGCCGCGCGACGCCGATTTCGCGCTCGACTACATCAAGCGCAACGCCAAGACCCGCGCCGAGCAGGAGGCCTGCGTCGACGCCGTGCGCTTCAAGTGCAACGTGCTGTGGAGCCAGCTCGACGCGCTGCATCACGCCTATGTCGAGCCCGGCAATATCCCGCCCGGCGCGTTCCGCCCCTGATGGCGCGCGACCTCGGCCTCGAGGAGCTGATCCGCGCCGACCTGCCGCCGGACGGCCTTCACGGAAAAGGCGATGTTCGGCGGCTGGGCGTGGCTCCTCAACGGCAATCTCGTCTGCGGCGCGCGCGAGGACGGGATGCTGGCGCGGCTCGGCAAGGGCCGCGACGGCTGGGCGCTGGCGCTCGCCGGGCATCGGCCCGATGATCTCGCGCGGACGGGAGATGTCGGGCTGGGTGCGCGCGGGACCCCGGCCTACGGCGACGACGCGCTGCGCCAGCGGCTGCTGAGCGCGGCTTTGGAGTTTGTGAGAAGCCTGCCGGGGAAATAGCGCCGTCATGGCGAGAGAAGCGAAGCCATCCGAGTCGGCGATGGCGACCTATCCGAGACCGGACGATCTCTCAAAGATGGATTGCTTCGCTTCGCTCGCAAGGACGGGTTAGTCAATCAATGAAATGCTCCAACCATCCACGGCGGATGTCCCTCCCCCTGTTAGGGAGGGGGGTAGCCTTTTCCTGAAAGCGCGGGGATTTCACCCCCCCCGGCCTCCCCCATCAAGGGGGAGGAGTTCGACCCGCGGGCCGATCGGGGACGGCTCCCGTCATTGTTGGTCGCGTCGCTCGCCCTCGGCGTGGATGGCCGGGACAAGCCCGGCCATGACGGCCAGCGCCTATCGCACGCGCTCGTAATCCGCCCAGGCGAAATCGCAATCGTCCTTCGGCCCGCGCTCGCCCTTCTCGCGGCGGATAAGCCGCCACTCGCTCGCATCGAACTGCGGGAAGAACACGCTCGCCTGCGGCGCCATGTCGACTTCCGTCAGATAGAGCCGGCTCGCCAGCGGCAGCGCCTGCGCATAAATCTCGCCGCCGCCGCCAATCATGATCTCTTCCGCCGTCGCCCGCCAGCGCCAGCGCGGCGTCGAGGTCCGGCGCGGTCGTCACGTCGGGGCGCGTCCAGCGCGGGATCGCGCGTCACCACGATGACGCGCCGGCCCGGCAGCGGACGGCCGATGGAATTGAAGGTCTTGCGGCCCATGATGAGCGGCTTGCCCATCGTCAGCGCCTTGAAGCGCTTGAGATCGCTCGACAGCCGCCACGGCAGCCCGCCGTCGGCGCCGATCGCCCGGTTGCGCGCCACGCGCCGCGATGATCGCGATGCGCGCGCTCACACCGCCACCGGCGCCTTGATCGCCGGCCACGGATCGTAGCCCTCGAAGGCGATGTCCTCGGCTTTCAGGTCGAACAGCGCCCCGCGCGGCGAGGGCCGGGCCGGCGCCAGCTGCAAGACGCGGCAGCGGCCGCGGCGCGCGCTCAAGCTGCTCGCGCGCCTGGCGCTCGTGGTTGAGATAGAGATGCGCGTCGCCGAACGTGTGGACGAAATCGCCGACATCGAGCCCGCATTCGCGCGCGATCAGATGCGTCAGCAGCGCGTAGCTGGCGATGTTGAAGGGCACGCCGAGGAAGAGATCGGCCGAGCGCTGGTAGAGCTGGCAGGAGAGCCGCCCGTCCGCGACATAGAACTGGAACAGGCAATGGCAGGGCGCGAGCTTCATGCGCTCGATGTCGGGTACGTTCCAGGCCGAGACGATGAGGCGCCTCGAATTGGGATTGCGCTTGATTTCGGAGACGACCCAGGAGATCTGGTCGAAGGTCCGCCCGTCGGCGCCTTCCCAGGCGCGCCATTGCTTGCCGTAGACCGGCCCGAGATCGCCGTTGGCGTCGGCCCATTCGTCCCAGATGCCGACGCCGTTGGCCTTGAGATAGCCGATGTTGGTGTCGCCGTTGAGGAACCAGATCAGCTCGTGGACGATCGACTTCAGATGCAGCCGCTTGGTCGTGACGAGCGGGAAGCCGGCGCTGAGGTCGAAGCGCAACTGCCGGCCGAACAGCGAGCGCACGCCCGTGCCGGTCCGGTCGCCCTTGACGGCGCCCTTCTCCAGCGCCTCGCGCAACAGATCGAGATAGGCTTGCATGCGCCCCCTGCCTTCGAGGGCCGTGGCTAGCGAAATTCGCCCGCGGGGGCGAGCGCCCGCTGGGGGCGCTCCACACCTTTTAGTGGACGCTCACGGTTTCGAGCTGATTCTCCCAGGCGTTGGCGATGGCCGCGTCCTTGGAATTGGTCAGGAGGATCGGCGAGCCGTCGGCGTTCAGCAGCGCGAAGAGCTGCAGGCCGGGCTTGATCGGCGGGGCCTGCGGGAACAGGCGCTGCGCGTCCTCGGAGCGGATCGTCTTGACATAGGCGATCGCCCCGGCGCCGAGATGCGCGAACTGCTGCGGGGTCAATTCCGCTGAGGTCGGGAATTCGCTCATGCACTCATACTCCTTGTCTGGCGGTCGGGCTTGCGGCCCTCTGACCCGCCCCGGCGCGAACCTTTAGTCTCGCGCCAGTATGTTGATTTTCTTGACCACCCTGTCCGGATGGGGTTTGACCACGTCGATCGACAAGAGGCCGTTCGCAAGCTCCGCGCCAAGCACCTGCATGCCTTCGGCGAGCAGGAAATTGCGCTGGAACTGTCGCGCGGCGATGCCGCGATGGATGTAGTCCCGCGATCTTGTCCTCGCGTTGCCGTCCCCGGATCCAGAGCTGGCTCTCCTCCTGCGTCACCTCGATGTCCTCCCGGGAGAACCCGGCGACCGCCAAAGTGATCCGCAAACATTCGGGCGTATCGTCCTTCGCGGCGATCCGCTCGATGTTGTACGGGGGATAACCGTCCGAACCCGTCTTGGCCGCCCTTTCGAGCGCCCGCTCGATTTCGTCGAAACCGAGCAGAAACGGCGAGCTCATCGTCGTCATGCGCACCATTGTCGAAGCCCCTTTCAGGCGCTTCGCCGGCAAGACTTCGCTCGCGCGCAACGGCCAACCGGCGTTTGCTATCGGCGCATCCCTTAGGGCGATGCGCTGATGCATGATATGTGCGGATTCCCCTGCGATTCAAGGGCGGCTCCGGCGCGTTCGCGACCTCGATCCTGAAGGCTGCGCGCCAAAGCTGAATTCTTGGATAACGGCTCGGGGGCCGGCGAAGGCGAAGGATTTAGGTGAAGCTCGGCGTCAAACGGCAATGTCCGGCCTGCGCGGCGCGGTTCTACGACATGGGCAAGCGCCCGGTCGTCTGCCCGCGCTGCAAGGCCGAGCTCGACCTCAACCGGCTCAAGGCCGCTCCGCGCCGCCGCCGCCGAAGCCGCCCGCGCCCGCCCGAGCCGCGCCCCTCCCCGCGATCCGCCCCGCGCTGGTCGGCCGAGCAGGCCGCCGCGCTCGAGCGCGTCGGACGCTGGCTGAAGCACGGCGACGAGCCGGTGTTCCGCCTGTTCGGCTACGCCGGCGTCGGCAAGACCACGCTTGCCCGCCATGTCGCCGAGCACGCCCCCGCCAAGGCCGCCTTCGCCGCCTTCACCGGCAAGGCGGCGCTGGTGCTGCGCTCGAAGGGCTGCGCCGGCGCCACGACGATCCACTCGCTGATCTACAACGCCAGCGAGGACAATGACGGCCGCCCGAGCTTCACCCTCAACAAGGACGGCCCGGCTTCCCGCGCCGGCCTCATCGTCATCGACGAATGCTCGATGGTCGACGAGGCGCTCGGCCGCGACCTGCTCTCCTTCGGCAAGCCGATCCTCGTGCTCGGCGATCCCGCGCAGCTTCCGCCGGTCAAGGGCGCCGGCTTCTTCACCGACAGCCCGCCCGACGTGATGCTGACCGAGATCCACCGCCAGGCCGCCGACAATCCCATCATCCGCCTGTCGCAGGCCATCCGCGAGGGCGGCGAGATCGCCTATGGCGACTATGGCGAGACCCGCGTCATGCGCCGCGACGAGATCAACGCCGAGACGGTGATGGCCGCCGACCAGGTGCTCGTCGGCCTCAACAAGACGCGCCGCGCCTATAATCTGCGCATACGCGAGCTCTCCGGCCGCGCCGGCCTGACGCCGACGGCCGAGGACAAGCTCGTGTGCCTGCGCAACGACCACGCCAAGGGCCTGCTCAACGGCGGCCTGTGGCGCGTCGCCGAGGCGCTCGGCATGGCCAATGATTTCGTCAGGCTCGCGCTTGCGGCCCGAGGAGGACCCGGCGCGCGAACCGCTGCAAGGTCGCCGTCCACCGCGCCTTCTTCGAGGGGCGGGAGGCGGACCTGCCCTTCCCGATCCGGCGCGAGTCCGACGAGTTCGATTTCGGCTATGCGCTGACCGTGCACAAGGCGCAGGGCTCGCAATGGGACGAGGTGGTGCTGTTCGACGAGAGCCGCGCCTTTCGCGAGCATCGCGCCCGCTGGCTCTATACCGGCGTCACGCGCGCGGCCAAGCGGCTGACGCTGGTGCGCTGAGGCTTTGCGCCGGCGCGGGGAACGTGCGAAGAATCCGGCGCGCATGATCGCCAGGAAACGCCGGGCCATGACGACGAGGCTCACCGATAAGATTCGATTTCGCCGCCCGAGAGGCGCCTCGGCCCCGGCAAGATCGCGCTTCTGGAGGCGATCGCGGCGACCGGCTCGATCTCGGCGGCCGGGCGACAGCACAAGATGTCCTATCGCCGCGCCTGGCTGCTGGTCGACGAGTTGAACCACCTGTTCGGCGAGCCGCTGGTGCGCGCCCAGCCCGGCGGCCCGAAGGGCGGCGGCGCGGCGCTCACGGCTGCGGGCGAGCGAATCCTGGCGCGCCTATCGCGACGCCGAGCGCAAGATGCGCGAGGCCGCCACCGCCGAGATCGCGGCGATCGAGACGCATGCTCGCGCCGTGACCGAAGCGCCCGCTCCTGCGGCGAGATTCACCGCGATCACAAAACTTTGCGACGAATAAGCCGCAACGGCGGCTTGCGCGTGCGGCGGCTCTCTCCCATTTTCGCCGCCTTCCCTTGCCCCTGCCCATTGCGCGGCCCCGCCGCCACGTCGAAAGTCTTTGTCCATTGTCGAATGCTCAACGCTGCACTGGATCGGAACGCCAAGCGCGATATCGTCATTGGCGTCCTGCTGGCGATGTTTCTCGCCGCGCTCGATTCCACCATCGTCGCCCCGGCGCTGCCGACCATCGGCGCCACGCTCGGCGGCGCCGACTTCCTGCCCTGGATCGTCTCCGCCTATTTCCTCACCTCGACCGCGGTGACGCCGCTCTACGGCAAGCTCTCCGACATCCACGGCCGGCGCCCGGTCATCCTGTCGGCGCTCGGCGCTGTTCCTCGTCGGCTCCGTCGCCTGCGCGCTGTCGCCCAACATGGCGGCGCTGATCCTCGCGCGCGCGCTTCAGGGGATCGGCGGCGGCGGACTGATCGCGCTGGCGCAGACCGTGATCGCCGACATCGCTTCGCCGCGCGAGCGCGCGCAATACACCGTCTACATCTCGACCGTCTGGGCGACCTCCAGCATCGCCGGCCCGGCGCTCGGCGGCTTTCTCGCGCAGCACATTCGTGGACGCTCATTTTCTGGCTCAACCTGCCGATCGGCGCGCTGGCCTTTGTCGTCTGCGACCGGCGCTTGCGCGACCTGCCGCAGCATGCGCCGACCGCACCGGCTCGACTGGCTCGGCGGCGGCTGGTCATCGGCGCGACCGTCTCGTTCGATGCTGATGCTGACGCTCGGCGGCGGGATCCTGCCCTGGCGCTCGCCGACCGTGCTGCGCTCGGCGCGTGCGGCGCTGGTGCTCGGCGCCGCCTTCGTCTTCATCTGCGCGCGCGCGCCGGAGCCGCTGATTCCGCTGGCGATTTTCGCCAATCGCGTCGTCGACAAGGCGAGCCTGTCGATGTTCTTCGGCATGCTCGTCTTTGTCGCGGCGATGGTCTATCTGCCGATCTATTTCGAGATCGTGCCTGCAGCTCGATCCGACCGCCTCCGGCCTCGGCCTCATCGTCGTGCTCGGCGCCAGCGTCGTCGGCTCCAATTTCACCGGGCTCAACATGCCGAGGGTCAAGCGCTACAAGATCATGGGCTATGTCGGGCTGCCGGCGGCGGTCGCCAGCCTCGTCGCGCTCTCGGCGCTGGCGCCGCGCCTCAATTTCTGGGGCGCCGAGGCGCTGGTGCTCGTCTACGGCCTTGGCCTCGGCACGCTGTTTCCGACGCTGACGGTCTCGGTGCAGAACGCCGCCGATCCCCGCGACATGGGCGTGGCGACCGCGACGCTCGCTTTCGTGCGCACGCTCGGCAGCGCGCTCGGGGTGGCGGTGTTCGGCGCGGTGATCTTCGCCTACGGGCTCGGCGAGCCCGGCGCGGACGCGGGCACCGACGTCGGCGACGGCGGCGCAGCCGCCTTCCGCGTTGCTTCGCGCTGATGGCGGTGTCGATGGCGGTCTGCCTCGGCGTTTTTCGTGGCGATGGAGGAGCGCCCGCTGCGCGGCCCCGTCGCCGACGCGCGCCGCCGGAGCCCGAGCTCCTCTGAGGCGGTACGCGCCCGCCCGTCCCCGCTTGCGCGGGGATGGGGCCAGTCGCGCTCAGACGATGTACTGCCCGCCGTTGGCGGTCAGCGTCGAGCCGGTGATGAAGCCGGCGTCGTCGGAGGCCAGGAACACCACCGCGCGGCCGATCTCCTCGGGCTCGCCGAGCCGGCCGACCGGGATCTGCGGCAGGATGTTCTTGGCCAGCACCTCCGGGCGATCGCCATGACCATTTCGGTGGCGATATAGCCGGGGCAGATGGCGTTGACGGTGATGCCCGCGCGGCGCCTTCCTGCGCCAGCGCCTTGACGAAGCCGATGTCGCCGGCCTTGGAGGCGGAATAGTTGACCTGGCCCGCCTGGCCCTTCTGACCGTTGATCGAGGAGATGCAGATCACGCGGCCGAACTTGCGCTCGCGCATGCCCTCCCACACCGGCCGGGTCATGTTGAACAGCGAATTGAGATTGGTGTTGATGACGCCGTACCATTGCTCCGGCGTCATCTTGTGGAAGATGCCGTCCTTGGTGATGCCGGCGTTGTTGACCAGCACGTCGACGGGGCCGAGCTCCGCCTCGACCTTCGCGAGGCCCTCGACGCAGGCGTCGTAGTCGCCGACGTCCCACTTGTAGACGTGGACGCCGGTCTCGGCCTTGAACTTGGCCGCCGCCTCGTCGTTGCCGTGATAGGTGGCGGCGACCTTGTAGCCCGCCGCCGCAACGCCTTCGAGATCGCCGCGCCGATGCCGCGCGTGCCGCCGGTGACGACCGCAACCCTGCCATCTCAATCTCCTTGGAAAGTTTCGCTCCGAACGGGGCGGAGCTCGACGGCTCCGCGCCCGGCAATGAATTGACGGCGATCAGCGCTCGACGGTCAGCGCGATGCCCATGCCGCCGCCGATGCACAGCGTCGCCAGCCCCTTGTGCGCCTTGCGCCGCGCCATCTCGTGCAGCAGCGTGACAAGCACGCGCGCGCCCGAGGCGCCGATGGGATGGCCGATGGCGATCGCCCCGCCGTTGACGTTGACGATCTCGGGGTCCCAGCCGATGTCCTTGTTGACCGCGAGCGCCTGCGCCGCGAAAGCCTCGTTGGCCTCGACGAGGTCGAGATCCTTGACCTTCCAGCCGGCCTTTTCCAGCGCCTTGCGCGAGGCCGGAATCGGCCCGGTGCCCATGATCGCGGGATCGACGCCGGCCGTCGCCCAGGAGACGATGCGCGCCATCGGCGTGATGCCGCGCTTCTCGGCCTCCGCCGCCGTCATCAGCACCAGCGCCGCCGCGCCGTCGTTGATGCCCGAGGCGTTGCCCGCCGTCACCGAGCCGTCCTTCGAGAAGGCCGCGCGCAGCTTGGCCATCGCTTCGTAGGTCGCGCCGTGGCGGATGTATTCGTCGTCGACGACGATGTCGTCGCCCTTCTTGGTCGAGACGGTGAACGGGGTGATCTCGTCCTTGAACCGGCCGGCCTTCTGCGCGGCCTCGGCCTTGTTCTGCGAGGCGATGGCGAAGCGGTCCTGCTCCTCGCGGCTGATCTGCCATTTGGCGGCGATGTTCTCCGCCGTGTTGCCCATGTGGTAGCCGTGGAAGGCGTCGATCAGGCCGTCCTTCATCATCGTGTCGACGTACTTGAATTCGCCCATTTTGACGCCGTTGCGCAGATGCGCGGCGTGCGGGGCCATCGACATCGATTCCATGCCGCCGGCGACGATGATGTTGGCGTCGCCGTTGGCGATCTGCTGCAGGCCGATGGCGACCGCGCGCAGGCCGCGAGCCGCAGAGCTGGTTGAGCGCGAAAGCGGTCTTCTCCTGCGGCACGCCGGCCTTCATCGCCGCCTGACGCGCCGGGTTCTGGCCCTGCGCCGCGCCGAGGATCTGGCCGAGGATCACCTCGTCGACGTCGGCCGGCGCCACCTTGGCGGAGGCGAGCGCGGCGGTGATCGCGGTCGCGCCCAGGTCGTGGGCGGGCGTGTTGGCGAATTCGCCGTTGAACGAACCGACCGCGGTGCGCTTGGCGCTGGCGATCACGATATCCTTGGCCGACATAGGCGTCTCCATGGCTACAAGGCGGGACCCCAATATAGGCGCGGGTCGCGCCGTCGTCAGGGCGATCTACACGAACGCCCGGAAGTCGCTACTAGCCGTTAGACTGGCGACGAAGGGCGGTCGTCCCCTATTAGCCCCGACCGCCGCGCCGCGCCACCCGCCCTTTGCAGCTCAGCCCAGCGCCGGATGGGGGCAAAGAAAAAGCCCGCCGGAGCGGCGGGCTTCTTGCTCGTCTCAGCGACGGGCGGCCTTACTCCTGGAAATAGGTGATCTTGCCGTCGGGGCCCTTCTTCCAGACGTACCAGACATAGTCGACGTTGGTGCGGTCGCCCTTCTTGTCGTAGGAGATGGCGCCGATCACGGTATGGAACGGCTTGCCCTCGTGCATGTAGGCGGCCATCTTCTTCGGATCGAGCGACTTGGTCGCCTCCGCCGACGCCTTCATGATCTGCATGGCCGCGTAGGAGTAGAGCGTATAGCCCTGCGGGTCGTAGCCCTTCGCCTTGAACTCGGCGACGACTTTCTGCGCGGCCGGGTTCTTGCGCGGGTCCGGGCCGAAGGACATCAGCGTGCCTTCGACGCCGGGGCCGCCGATCTGCGCGAACTCGTCGTCGGTGATGCCGTCGCCGGAGATCATCACGGTCTTGAGGCCCTGGTCGCGCATCTGGCGAACGATGAGGCCGCCTTCGGTGTGCAGGCCGCCCCACATCACAAAGTCCGCGCCCGAAGCCTTGATGCGCGAGACGACGGCCGAATAGTCCTTCTCGCCGACGTTGACGCCTTCGTAGAGCACTTCCTTCTTGCCGCCGGCGTTCATGAAGCCCTTGGCGGCGTCGGCGAGGCCCTGACCGTAAGGCGTCTTGTCATGAATGATGGCGATCTTCTTGTCCTTCAGCTTGCCGAGCGCGAGGTCGGCCCACAGCTTGCCCTGCTGGTCGTCGCGGCCGCAGGTGCGGAACACGTCCCACAGCTTGCGGTCGGTGACCTTCGGGTTGGTCGCCGAGGGCGTGATCATCAGCACGCCGTTATCGGCGTAAACTTCAGAGGCCGGAATCGTCACGCCGGAGTTGAAGTGGCCGACCACGAACTTGACGCCGTCGCCGACGAACTTGTTGGCGACCGACACGCCCTGCTTGGGATCGGAGACGTCGTCGCCCTGACTCGACCACGATCTTCTGGCCGAGAATGCCGCCCGCTTTGTTGAAATCTTCCGCCGCCTGGCCGACGCCCTGGGTCAATTGCTGACCGAACGAGGCGTTGGCGCCGGTGATCGGACCGGCGACGCCCATCTTGACGTCCGCCGAAGCCGCGCCCGCATAGGCGAGGCCGGCCGCGAGCATTACGCCCGTCAACCCAATCTTTTTCATGCGTTTTGACTCCCTAGCTTACAAACCCCGGGACGCGCGGCGCTTAAGGCCGTTCGCTCCCGTTTCTGTGATCAGTTAAAGCGTGTTTTCCGGCCGAAGTCACGCGCCCGGCCGCTAAGGCGCAGAATTTTTTCGCCTCTGAAGGCTAATGCTGCGGCCGCTCGCGCCAGAACATGCCCTCGGAATGGAACATCCAGCGGTATTGCGAGCCCATCTGCGCGGCGCGCTTGGAGCGGTAGCCGAGCGCCGAGAAGATCAGCAGGATGAGAAAGGTCACGCCGTAATAATAGGCCGACAGCAGGTTCTCCTGGAACAGCGCATAATCCAGGAAGTGCACGGCCGCCGCCAGCACGATCATGGCGGGAACGATGAGCCACAGCGGACTCCACGAGGCCGCGAACGAGCGCCCCGTCGCGATGCTCGCCAGCACCCCGAGCCCGGTCAGCACGCAGAAGGCGATAAGACCGCTGTCGTTCGGCGGGAACAGCCAGCCCTGCATCAATGCCCCCCTTCGAGATAGGCCGCGCGCACCTCGGGCCGGGCGAGCAATTCCGCCCCCGTGCCGCTCATCGTGATGACGCCGTTGACCATGACATAGCCGCGATGGGCGAGCTTCAGCGCATGAAAGGCGTTCTGCTCGACCAGGAACACGGAGAGCCCCTGCTTGCGGTTGAGCTCCTGGATCGCCCCGAAAATCTGCTTGACGATCAGCGGCGCGAGGCCGAGCGAGGGCTCGTCGAGCAGCAGCAGCTTCGGCCGGCTCATCAGCGCCCGCGCGATGGCGAGCATCTGCTGCTCGCCGCCCGACAGCGTGCCGCCGCGCTGCTGCGCGCGCTCCTTCAGGCGCGGGAACATGCGGTAGGCGCTCTGGAGATCCTCGTCGAAATGCGAGAATCCGTCGATCGAGGCGCCCATCTGGAGGTTTTCGTAGACCGTCATGCGCGGGAAGATGCGCCGCCCCTCCGGCGATTGAGCGATCGACATGCGCGCGATGATGTGGGGCGGCAGCCCGGTTATGTCCTGGCCGGAGAAGGCGATGGTTCCCTTGCGGGCGCGCGGGGAGCCGAAGATCGTCATCATCGTCGTCGACTTGCCCGCGCCGTTGGCGCCGATCAGCGTGACGATCTCGCCCTCGTTGACGTCGATGTCGACGCCCTTCAGCGCCTGGATCTTGCCGTAGAAGGTCTCGACGCCGCGCAGTTGCAGAAGCGGCTTCGGCTGCGCGTCGGGCGTCGCGGAAACGGCGGCGCGCGGCGCTCATGCGTTGATCTCCGCTTCGACGTGGGCGAGTTCTTCTTCGTCGGCGACGCCGAGATAGGCGGCGATGACCTTGGGATCGTTGCGCACCTCCACCGGCGTGCCGTCGGAAATCTTGGTGCCGTAATCGAGCACGACGACATGATCGGAAATCTGCATCACCACCGACATGTCGTGCTCGATGAGCAGGATCGACACGCCATGCTCGCCGCGAATGAGGTTGAGCAGCGCGTTGAGCTCCAGGGATTCGCGCGGGTTCAGGCCCGCCGCCGGCTCGTCGAGGCACAGCAGCGTCGGATCGGTGCACATCGCGCGGGCGATCTCCAGCCGCCTTTGCGCGCCATAGGGCAGTTCGCCCGCGGGATCGTCGGCGCGGTCCATCAGGCCGATCTTGTCGAGCCAGTATTTGGCGCGGTCGATCGCCCAGGCCTCGGCGGTGCGAAACTGCGGCGCGCCGAAGAGGCCGAGCACGGTCAGGCCGCTCGCGCGCATGAGCCGATTGTGGTGCGCCACCATGAGGTTCTCGAGCACCGTCATGCCCTGGAACAGCCGGATGTTCTGGAACGTGCGCGCGACCTTCGCGTGATGGGCGATCAGATGGCCGGGCATGCGTTCGAGCAGGAACAGCTCGGTCGCCCCGTCCTTGGCGTGCCGCGCCGAGGAGCGGGTCAGCGCCTCGATCGCGGGGCGGTCGACCGCGCCCGCGCGGGCGAGCGCGAGCCGCCCCTCGGTCGGCTTGTAGAAGCCGGTCACGCAGTTGAACACCGTCGTCTTGCCCGCGCCGTTCGGGCCGATCAGCGCGGTGATGTCGCCGCGGCCGACCTCGAACGACAGATTGTTGACGGCCACGAGGCCGCCGAAACGCATCGTCAGATGCTCGACGACGAGCAGGGGATCGCTCTTCCAGCGCATCAGCCGTGCCCTTCCTTGACGAGATCGCCCGAGACCGCCGTGCGCCGGACCAGATAGATCGAGGGCGCGCGCGTCGAGACGAAGCCGCGCGGACGCACGATCATCATCACCACCATCGCCAGACCGAACAGCAGGCCGCGATATTGCGTCGGATCGAAATGCTGGACGCCGAAATAATACGACATCAGATGACTGAGCCAGCTGAGCTCGCGCAGCATCTCGAAGCCGCCGATCAGCGCGACCGCCGCCAGCGCGACGCCGATCTGCGAGCCCATGCCGCCGAGCACGACGATGGCCAGGATCGTCGCCGATTCGTTGAAGGTGAAGCTTTCGGGGCTGATGAAGCCCTGCCTGACCGCGAAGAACGAGCCGGCGAGGCCGCCGAAAAAGGCGCCGAGCGCGAAGGCGGTGAGCTTGGTGTTGGTCGTGTTGACGCCGAGCGACCGGCAGGCGATCTCGTCCTCGCGCAACGCCTCCCAGGCCCGCCCGATCGGCAGGCGCCTGAGCCTCAGCGTCACGAGGTTGGTGATGAGCGCCAGCGCCAGGATCACGTAGTAGAGGAACAGCTTGCCGTGGATCGGCGAGTACTCCATGCCGAAATAATTGTCGAAGCCGTTGTCGCGGTCGGCGAACACGAGGCCGAAGAAGGTGATCTTCGGGATCGACGAGATGCCCGCCGTGCCGCCGGAAAACGACGTCCAGTTGACGAGAATGGTGCGGATGATCTCTCCGAACGCCAGCGTCACGATGGCGAGATAGTCGCCGCGCAGCCGCAGCACCGGAAAGCCCAGGATAATGCCCCAGCAGGCCGCCAGGATTCCCGCGATCGGAAGACAGATCCAGAACGACAATCCGAAAGTCATGGCGAGCAGCGTGTAGGAATAGGCGCCGACCGCGTAGAAGGCGACGTATCCGAGATCGAGCAGGCCGGCGAGGCCGACGACGATGTTGAGGCCCCAGCCCAGCATCACGTAGATGAGGATCTGGATGCCGTAGGTGTCGACCCATTTCAGCGCGCCGCCGGGGCCGAGCCACCAGACGATGGCGAAGGGATAGACGAGAAGGAACAACAGCCCCAGCGGTCCGATCACATAACTGAAAAACGCGCGAATGCCGCTGGGCGCGCGACGGCGGGCGCCGCCTTCGCCCGCGCGGGCCTCGCCTTGATCGTCAGCACGGCGAGGCGTCCGACGAAGGCCAGCGCCATGAACACCAGCACCGCGAGCGGCCGGAACAGCAGCAGCAACGTGCCGTCGTTCGGGTCCGATTCGGTGCGGAACATGATGATCGGCGTGCACAGCGCCAGCGTGATGAGCGCGGCGACGGCCGCCTCCTTCAAGGCGCCGCCGGCGCCTTTGGAGTCCGTTTGCGTGGCGAGCGCCATCGTCACACCTTCTCGATTTCAGGCCGGCCGAGAATGCCCGAAGGCATGAAGATGAGCGTGATCGCCAGGATCGAGAACGCCGCGACGTCCTTGTACTCGGGAACGCCTTCGGTCGGGATCATCTGCCACAGCGTCTCGATGAGGCCGATCATCAGCCCGCCGAGCACGGCGCCGGGCAGCGAGCCGATGCCGCCGAGAACGGCTGCGGTGAAGGCCTTCACGCCGGGCAGGAAGCCGTCGGCGAAATTCACCACGCCATATTGCAGCACATACATGGCGCCGGCCACCGCCGCGAGCGCCGCGCCGATGACGAAGGTGATGGAGATCGTGCGGTCGACGTCGACGCCGATCAGCGCCGCCATCTTGCGGTCCTGCTCGCAGGCGCGCTGGGCGCGGCCGAGATTCGTGCGCTGCACCAGCCACCAGAAGACCGCCAGCAGGATCACCGTCACCACGACGATGACCATCTGGCGGTACTGCACGGCGATGTTGTGCTCGCCGAAGACGAAATGCACGCGCTCGGCGAACATCGGCGCGATCGGCTTGTTGCGCGGGCCTTGGGCGACCTGCACGAAATTCGACAGGAACGTCGACATGCCGATGGCCGAGATCAGCGGCGCGAGCCGGAACGAGCCGCGCAACGGCCGATAGGCCAGCCGCTCGATCGTCCAGTTCCAGACGGAAGTCAGCGCCATGCCGGCGACCAGCACGATGACCAGCGCGACGGGGAGGAAGCCGAAGCCGATCGTCTTGGTGAGGAAAAGAAACACGATCAGCGCAATGAACGCCGACAGCATGAAGAGATCGCCGTGGGCGAAATTGACCATGCCGATGATGCCGAACACCATCGTATAGCCGATGGCGATGAGCCCGTAGATCGAGCCGAGCGTCAGTCCGTTGATGAGTTGCTGGATGAAAATGTCCATGCGGCGATAAGCTCCCCTCCTGAGCCGAGACGATCCGTCATCGCTTCCGGCCAAGCACGAAATGCGCCAACCCGGCCGCTGCGCCTTGGGACTTCGGCGCGTCGCCTCCCGTTGTTTCCGTCGTTCCGCGCCAGACCGCCGCCGACGCGCCGACATCAGCGGCATTGGCGCTTTTTTGAGCTTTGTCAAGCGATCCAGGCCTAGTCCAATCGTCGCACGCCGCCGTCCCATCGTTTTCCACGCGAAACGCTGTCCGCCGGGCTGAAAGCGCGAGGCGCCGCGGCGCTTCCGTACCCTGCCGGGGCTTGCAGCCCGGCCTTCAGCCAAGTCCGAGGCGCCGCCGCGCCGCGACGGCGATCGCGATAGTTGATGCGTCGCGGCGGCGTGAAAAAACCGGCCCGGAGCGATGGCGCTATAGTTATCCAAGCATATCGGCGCCTTTTTCCAGTTGACGCCCCCCGGCCGCGCGGGCAAGCATCCCGGCATAGGGGCGGCGCATGGCCGCTTCGTCCGATGTTCGCCGTTTCGCTCCCGCCGGTTTTCTCAGGGCGGAGGCGCGGAGCGGGAAAGCGTCGTTTGGGAGGAATCCTCGGATGGTTCAAGTTGCGATGACGGTCAACGGCAAAGCCGTTTCGGCCAATGTCGATCCGCGCACGCTGCTGGTTCAATTCTTGCGCGAGAATCTGCGCCTGACGGGCACGCACGTCGGTTGCGACACCTCGCAGTGCGGCGCCTGCGTCGTCCACCTCGACGGCAAGGCGATCAAGTCCTGCACGACGCTGGCGGTCTCCTGCGACGGCGCGCAGGTGACCACCATCGAAGGCCTCGCGAGCGGCGGCAAGCTGCATCCGATGCAGCAGGCGTTCCAGGACAATCACGGCCTGCAGTGCGGCTATTGCACGCCGGGCATGATCATGACCGCCGTCGATTTGGTCAAGCGCAAGGGCAACAACCTCGACGAGACGACGATCCGTCACGAGCTCGAAGGCAATATCTGCCGGTGCACGGGCTACCACAACATCGTCAAGTCGATCGCGCAAGGCGCCCGCGAAATGGCCGCCCAGCCGCAGGCCGCGGAATAGCCAAAAGCCAGGGAGGAACAACATGAGTGCCACCGGCCTCGGCGCTTCGGTCAAGCGCAAGGAAGACATCCGCTTCATCACCGGCAAGGGCCATTACGTCGACGACATAAACCGTCCCGGCCAGGCCTACGCCTATTTTCTGCGCTCTCCGCACGCGCACGCCACCATCAACAAGCTCGACGTCGGCGCCGCCAGGGCCGCGCCCGGCGTGGTCGCCGTCTTCACCGGCGATGACGTCGCGGCCGACAAGGTCGGCGGCCTCATCTGCGGCTGGGCGATCACCTCGAAGGACGGCTCGCCGATGAAGGCGGGCGCCCATCCGGCGCTGGCGCAGGGCAAGGTGCGCTATGTCGGCGATCACGTCGCCGTCGTCATCGCCGACACGCTGGCTCAGGCGCGCGACGCGGCCGAGAAGATCGTCGTCGATTACGGCGTGCTGCCGGCGGTGACCGATCCGGCGAAGGCCGTCGGCGCTGCGACGATCCATGACGCCGCGCCCGACAACACCGTCTACAACTGGCATCTCGGCGACAAGGCGGCGACCGACGCGGCCTTCGCCAAGGCCGCGCATGTCACCAAGGTCGACCTCGTCAACAACCGCCTGATCCCCAACGCGATGGAGCCGCGCGCGGCCATCGGCGACTACGATTTCGGGACAGACACGATCACGCTCTACACGACGAGCCAGAACCCGCATGTCGCGCGGCTCGTGCTCTCGGCCTTCATCGGCCTTGCGCCCGAGCACAAGTTCCGCGTGATCGCGCCCGACGTCGGCGGCGGCTTCGGCTCCAAGATCTTCATCTACGCCGAGGAGACCATCTGCGCCTGGGCGGCCAAGAAGATCGAGCGAGCGGTCAAGTGGACGGCGGAGCGGACCGAATCGTTCCTGTCCGATGCGCATGGCCGCGACCACGTTTCGCACGCCGAGCTCGCGCTCGACGGCGCCGGCAGGGTCACCGGACTTGCGCGTGCACACCATCGCCAACCTCGGCGGCTATCTCTCGACTTTCGCCTCGGCCGTGCCGACCTATCTCTATGCGCCGCTGCTGTCGGGCCAGTACGACATTCCCAATATTTACGCCGAGGTCGACGGCGTCTACACCACGACGTCGCCGGTTGACGCCTATCGCGGCGCCGGCCGTCCGGAGGCGACTTTCGTCGTCGAGCGCCTGATGGAGCTCGCCGCGCGCGAAACCGGCCGCGACCCCGCCGAGTTCCGCCGCATCAATTTCGTCAAGTCGTTCCCGCACCAGACGCCGGTTCTGATGACCTACGACGCCGGCGATTTCCCACAGGCGCTCGACAAGGCGCTCCTGCACGCCGACTACAAGGGCGTGCCGGCGCGCAAGGCCGCCTCCGCCGCCAAAGGCAAGCTGCGCGGCGTCGGCTTCTCCGCCTTCATCGAGGCCTGCGGCATCGCGCCTTCGCAGGCGGTCGGCGCCCTCGGCGGCGGCGTAGGTCTCTGGGAATCGGCCGAAGTGCGCGTCAACCCGATAGGGACGGTCGAGATCCTGACGGGCTCTCATAGCCACGGCCAGAGCCACGAGACGACTTTCGCGCAGCTCGTGTCCGACCGCCTCGGCATCCCGATCGAGAACGTCTCCATCGTCCACGGCGACACCGACAAGGTGCAGATGGGCATGGGCACCTACGGCTCGCGCTCCGGCGCGGTCGGCATGTCCGCGATCTTCAAGGCGCTCGACAAGATCGAGGCCAAGGCCAAGAAGGTCGCCGGCCATGTGCTCGAAGCCGCCGAGAGCGACATCGAGTTCAAGGACGGCAAGTTCACCGTGAAGGGCACCGACAAGTCGATCGACTTCGCCTCCATCGCCTTGCAGGCCTATGTCGCGCACAAGTTCAACGGGGCCGAGCTTGAACCCGGCCTGAAGGAAAGCGCTTTCTGGGATCCGACCAACTTGGACGTTCCCGGCCGGCGTGCACATCTGCGAGGTCGAGATCGATCCCGACACCGGCGTCGTGACGGTCGACCGCTACACGGCGGTCGACGACTTCGGCAAGCTCATCAACCCGATGGTCGTGCACGGCCAGGTGCACGGCGGCATCGCGCAGGGCCTCGGCCAGGCGCTGATGGAGGGCGCGATATACGACGAAGACGGGCAACTGGTGACCGCGAGCTACATGGACTATTGCATGCCGCGCGCGGACAACCTGCCCTCCTTCAGCGTCGACACGATCGAGACCGTCTGCCCCTCCAACCCGCTCGGCATCAAGGGCTGCGGCGAGGCCGGCGCGATCGCTTCGCCCCCGGCGCTCATCAACGCGATCACCGACGCGCTCGGCCACGAGGACATCGCCATGCCCGCCACGCCCGCCGCCGTCTGGCGCGCCGCGCAGAAGCGCGCGACGCAAACAAGCGGCCGAGTAATTCGACAAACGCGCGGCGCCGAGGCGCCGCCCCACCCCTTTTCGGAGACTTTCCATGCACAATTTCGAATATGTCGCGCCGGCCAGCGTCGCGGACGCGGTCGCCGCTCTGTCCAAGGAGGACGCCAAGGTGCTCGCCGGCGGCCAGACCCTGCTGCCGACCATGAAGCAGCGCCTCGCCGCCCCGGCCGTTCTCGTCGACCTGCGCAAGATCCCCGGCGTCGCCGGCGTCTCGCGGCAGGGCGACGTCCTCGTGATCGGCGCCATGGCCCGCCATGCCGACGTCGCGGCGAGCGCGGTCGTCAAGGACGCCATCAAGGGCCTCGCCACGCTCGCCGGCGCCATCGGCGACCCGGCCGTGCGCCATCGCGGCACGATCGGCGGCTCGCTCGCCAACAACGATCCCGCCGCCGACTATCCCGCCGCGGCGCTGGCGCTGGGGGCGACCATCGTCACCAACAAGCGCGAGATCGCGGCCGACAGCTACTTCAAGGGCCTGTTCGAGACGGCGCTCGCGGACGGCGAGATCATCACCAGCGTCAAGTTCCCGATCCCGCAGAAATCGGCCTACATGAAATTCCCGAACCCCGCCTCGCGCTATGCGATGGTCGGCGTTTTCGTCGCCAAGAGCGCCTCCGGCGTGCGCGTGGCGGTGACGGGGGCGGGCTCGAACGGCGTGTTCCGTCATGCCGCGATGGAGGCGGCGCTGTCGGCGAATTTCGCGCCGGCAGGCGATCGCCGGGGTGAAGACCGACGCCTCCGGCCTCCTGTCCGATCTGCACGGCGACGCGGAATATCGCGCCCATCTCGTCGGCGTCATGGCGCGGCGGGCGGTCGAAGCGGCGGCCTGACGTTCGCGGACCGGATTGACGTTTAACCGCCCTCCGGCCATGCCGGAGGGCGTCGCTTTTGCATGAGGTTTGGATGGACGCCCGCTTACCCGCTTCGATCGACGACACGATGGCGATGCTCGCGCGCGCAAACTATGTCGCGGAGCGCGCGCTCGCCACGGTCGTGTTTCTGGGGCTGCGCCTCGGCCGGCCGATCCTGCTCGAAGGCGAGGCCGGCGTCGGCAAGACCGAGATCGCCAAGGTGCTGGCGGCCTCCTTGGGCCGCAAGCTCATCCGCCTGCAATGCTACGAGGGGCTCGACGTCGCCACCGCCGTCTACGAGTGGAACTACCCCGCGCAGATGATGGCGATCCGCCTCGCCGAGGCCGCCGGCGAACACGACCGCGAGCGCATCGAGCACGACATATTCGCCGACCGATACCTCATCCGCCGCCCGCTGCTGCAGGCGCTGGAGCCGCACGAGGGCGGCGCGCCGGTGCTGCTGATCGACGAGGTCGACCGCGCCGACGAGGCCTTCGAGGCCTATCTGCTGGAGCTGCTCTCCGATTTCCAGGTGACGATCCCCGAGCTTGGCGTGGTGAAGGCGCCGGCGCCGCCGATCGTCGTCGTCACCTCCAACCGCACGCGCGAGATTCACGACGCGCTGAAGCGGCGCTGCCTCTATCACTGGGTCGGCTATCCCGACGCCGAGCGCGAGCGCGCGATTCTGAAAGCCAAGGCGCCGCGGGCGCCCGAGCGCCTCACCGGCGAGCTCGTCGCCTTCGTCCAGCGTTTGCGCAAGCTCGACCTGTTCAAATCGCCCGGCGTCGCCGAGACCCTTGACTGGGCCTCCGCGCTCGCCGAGCTTGACGCGGTCAGCCTCGATCCGGCGCAGGTCGGCGACACGCTGGGCGTCCTGCTCAAGTACCAGGACGACATCGCCAAGATCCAGGGCGCCAAGGCCAGCGAACTGATCGAGGCGGCGCGCGCCGACATGAAGGCGGCGCAGATGTGAGGGCCTCGCCATGCGGATGCTCGCTCTTGCCTGTCTGATGAGCGTCGCCGGCGCGGGAAGCGCCCATGCCGGCTGCTACGACGTTTTCGGCTGCGCCAACGCCAGCCGGTTCCGCATGAGCGATCTGATGTCCGGGCCGAATTGCGAGTTTCTCTACACCATGCGCAACGGCATCTACGCCGAGCACGGCTATTGCTTCCACACCGCGCGCGGCCGCGCGACCTTCGGCAACCAGGGCTGCATCACCGGCAACCCGACCATGCTCGGCCTCAACGTCATCGAGCGCTACAACGCCGAGATCATCCTGCGGGCCGAGCGCGCGAAAGGCTGCGTGGAGTGACGGACGCCTCTCAGGGTCAGGGCGCGCTCGCCGAGAACATCCTCCATTTCGCGCGCGCGCTGCGCGACGCCGGCCTGCCGGTCGGCCCGGGCGCGGTGCTCGACGCGGTGGCGGCGGTCGAGGCGACCGGCTTCGGCCACAAGCAGGATTTCCGCGCCGCCCTCCACGCCGTGTTCGTGAAGAAGCACGAGCATACGCCGGTGTTCGATCAGGTCTTCGACATCTACTGGAAGCGCAAGGGCTTCATGGAGAAGCTCATCGCGATGATGTCGCCGCAGGCGCGGCCCGACAAGAAGCCCAAACCTGCCGAGGCCGGCGCCACCCGCGTCGCCGACGCCCTGTTCAAGAACGTCCCGCGCCAGGAAGAAAAGCCGCAGCCCTCGCTCGATCTCGACGCGCGCCTCACCATGTCGGCGGCGGAGATCCTGCAGAAGCGCGATTTCGCGCAGATGAGCGCCGCCGAGATCGCTCAGGCGCGCGCGCTGATCGACAGGCTCGTCATGCCCGACGACCGGCGCCTGACGCGCCGCTACGCGCCCGACCGCCGCGGCGCGCGCGTCGATCCGCGCCGCAGCTTCCGCGGCTCGCTTCGCGGGATCATCGATCTGGAGTTACGCGCGCGCCGGCGCAAGGCGCCGCCCGTCGTCGCGCTCTGCGACATTTCCGGGTCGATGGCCGAATATACGCGGCTGTTCCTGCATTTCCTGCATGCGCTCGGGCAGACGCGCAAGGTCTCGACGTTCCTGTTCGGCACGCGGCTCACCAACGTGACGCGCGCGCTCACCCGCCGCGACCCCGACGAGGCGCTCGCGCGCTGCACCGCGCAGGTCGAGGACTGGTCGGGCGGCACGCGCATCAGCGCCTCGCTGCACGCCTTCAACCGCGACTGGTCGCGCCGGGTGCTCGGCCAGGGCGCGATCGTGCTGCTGTTCACCGACGGGCTGGAGCGCGAGGGGATCGAGGGCCTTTCGGCGGAGATCCAGCGGCTGCACATGTCCTGCCGGCGCCTGATCTGGCTCAATCCGCTGCTGCGCTTCGACGGATTTTCGGTCAAGGCGCAGGGGATGCGGGCGATGCTGCCGCATGTCGACGAGTTCCGCCCGATCCATTCGCTGGCGAGCATGGCCGAACTGGTGCGCGCTCTGTCGGGCGAGGCGGGCGCGGGCGCGGACCCCCGGACGTGGCTACGGGCGGGCTAGCCCGGCCCGCTCATCCCGCCGCGCCAGCCGCGCCATGAGATAATCGACCTCCGCCCGCGCCGTCGCGCTCAGCGCCGAGCCCGGCTTGCGCTGCGCGTCGGAGCCGAGAATCCCGCGCCGCATCAGCACGTATTTGCGCACCGCCAGCCCGACGCCCGGCTGCTGCTCATAGCGCAGCAGCGGCAGATGCGCGTCGAAGAGATCGTGCGCCTCGTCGCGCCGGCCCTCGCGCGAGAGCCGCACGACGTCGATCAGCATTTCGGGGAAGGCGTAGCCGGTCATCGCCCCGTCGGCGCCGCGCTCCATCTCGAAATCGAGGAACAGCCCGCCATTGCCGGTGAGGATCGCGATTCGCCGCATCCCGCCCTCGCGCTCGAAGCCGCGCAGCGCCGAGATCTTCTCCAGGCCCGGCCAATCCTCGTGCTTGAGCATCACGCAGGAGGGGTTGTCCGCCACGATGCGGCGGATGACGGAGGGCGTCATCACCACGCCGATCGTCAGCGGATAATCCTGGATGACGAAGGGAACGTCCGCGCCGATCGCCTCGACGGCCTGCGCGTAATAGGTCACGATCTGATCGTCGGTGCGCAGCGACGGCGGCGGGGCGATCATCACGCCCGCCGCGCCGGCGTCCATCGCCCCGCGCGCCAGCGCCCGCATCGCCGCGAAGCCCGGCGCGGAGACGCCGACGACGAAGGGAATGGCCGCCCGCCGCACGCAATGCTTCACGAGGTCGAGCGCCTCGCCGGCGTCGAGCTTCGGCGCCTCGCCGAGGATGCCGAGGATCGTGCAGCCGTCGGCGCCTATCGCGACGTAATGATCCATCAGCCGGTCGAGGCTGGCGAAGTCGATGCGCCCATCCCCGTGGAACGGCGTCGGCGCGATGGGAAACACGCCGCGCGCGGTTGTCTCTAGCCTCAAGACGAACTCTCCTCGTCGACGCCCTGCGGGACGGACCCAGGAACCGGGCGAACCGCGCTGAAATACAGCGGCCTCCGCCCTTGCGCCAGCCACGCCGTCGCGATTTGGCGCGGGGCGTCGTGGAAGGCGAGACGCAGGGTGGCGGAGGGCGCAATCGGGCTCCGCCGCGAAAAGCGGACCCGCGGCCAAGGGCGGCGAAGCTTCGGCCAACGCCGAAGGCGGCCGCCCATTGGCTCGCGCATCTGTCCGGCTGACGGCGCTCGGCAGGCGACTTGATCGCGCGCAACAGGAATTGCGGCCGGCAGGCTACAATCAGCCGCCGGCGTTGCGGACTTCGGACGACGCCGCCTTCGCTCCCTGTGGACTTGGAGGGTTGTGAAGTTGCGAACCGGCGGAGCCCTCCTGATCGCCTCTTTGTTCCTGCTGACGCAATGCGCGGCCGCGCAGGCGGGGCCGTGGCGCGCCAATGAGGGCAATACGCGCGGCTGGATGCTGATGTCGCCGCAGGAAAGGCTGGACCACCAGGCCATGATCAGGTCCTTCTCGGATTACGAAGAGTGCCACGCCTACCAGATCGCGCATCACCGCCTCATGCAGGAGCGAGCGGCGCGGCTGGGTCTGACCTTGCCTGAGCGGGGACGGGACGCATGCGCGGCGCCTGAGGCCCTCCGGCTCTCACGATTGACGACACGGGCGGCGCGTCATGCCGATGTTGGCGAAATTATCGGTTCCGCTTCTGGGCGCCTCTTTTGTCGCGGCTCTCGTGATCTGGGCCTATCCCGAAGGTGAGGGCGCGGCGCGAAACGCCGGGATCATTTTCGGCTGGGCCGGCTGCGGGATGCTTCTCGTCAGCCTCTTTCTGGTCCTGCGCGAGCCGCGGCTGGCGAGCCTGCTCGGCGGCCTGGAGAACATGTACGCCTGGCATCATCGCTTCGGCATGGCGGCCTATGTGGCGCTGCTGGCGCATCCGCTGCTGCTTGCCGGCGCCTCCTTGCCGAAGGCGCCGCGCGAGGGCTGGGAGCTGCTTTCGCCGTTCAGCGAGAGTTGGCCGGTCTGGACAGGCTGGCTGGCGCTGCTGGCGCTGATGGCGGGGCTCGGCGCGACATTCGCCACGCGCATCCCTTACAAGTTTCGCCGTCCGATCCATGCCGCGCTCGGCCTGGCGGTCGTGGCGGGCCTGATCCATCTCATTGTCCTGGGCATCGACGAACCCGTGGCGCCGATCCTCATCGCCGCTCTCGCGCTGCTCGGCTGGCGCCTCATCCGCGAGGACTGGGGTCTCGGCGCCTATCCCTATGTTGTCCGGTCCGTCGCCCGGGTTTCCGGGAGCGTGGTCGAAATCGCCCTCGCGCCGCTGGGCGCGCGGCTGTCGGCGCAACCTGGACAGTTCGCCCTCGTCGCCTTTCGTCGGGGCGGTCGCTTCATGGGCTGCGGGGAGTTTCATCCCTTCACCGTCAGCGCGCGCGACGGCGCCTCGGGGTTTCGCATAGCGGTGAAGGCGCTGGGCGATTGCACGCGCCAGATCCAATCCGTCGAGCCCGGCGTACTGGCGCGCGTCGAGGGCGCCTTCGGCGGCTTTCTGTCGAGCCCGGAGGCCGCGCCGCAATATTGGATCGCTGGCGGCGTCGGCCTCACGCCTTTCCTGTCCTTGCTGCGCGAGGACAGGCTGGAGAGGCCGACGACGCTCATCTACCTCTATCGCTCGCAAGGCGACGCGCTTTTCCTTGACGAATTGCGCGCCATCGCCGCAACCTCGCCGACCCTGACATTGCGGCTCTACGAGACCGGCGACGCCCCGATTGATCCGGCGGCCGTGCTTCCCGCGAGCGAGGAGATCGGGGAAGGGGAATTCTGGCTCTGCGGCCCGCCGCCGATGGCCGAGGCTTTCGCCCGGCATCTCAGCCGCCGCGGGATCGCCGGACGGCGCATGCATTTCGAGAACTTCGGGTCTCTGTGATGAACAAGCTCTATATCGCTTCGACCAGCTTCTTCTGGCTTCTCGTCGGCGCTCTTTGTTTGTTTGGGCTTTCGGCGCCGAGGACGCTTGCGGAAGCCGACGCGGCCGCTGAGAAGAGTTACACGCTCGCGGATGTCGCGGCCCACGCCAAACCGACGGATTGCTGGATGGCCATCCACGGCAAGGTCTACGATGTGACAGCCTATCTGCCGGACCACCCGTCGCGGCCGGAGATCATCGAGGCCTGGTGTGGGAAGGAAGCTTCGCAGGCTTATGACACGAAGACCAAGGGGCGGCCGCATTCCCAAGCGGCGGATCGGCTGCTGGAGCGCTATTTAATCGGCGAATTGAAGGCGAAGCCGTAGGTGTCGATGAGTGAAGCGGCCCCGCGAAGCGGGGGTGATTTTGGGTCCGGTTAAGTTGGAAGCCCGTCTGCCGGATGTGTTTTCTTCAAGCCGCCAGAGTTTGCGTCTGCTGCTGTTTCTGCTCCTTCTGTGATGTGGTCAACGCGCAGCGCTGCCGCCTGAGTTACGGTGACGCTGTGTTTTATTATTAAATCTACCAAAATCTGGACCGTGCGCCACAACCGGCGTCTGCGACCAAGCGCGGCCCAACAATCCGTTGGGCGAGAACGTCGGCCCCTCGTTGTGGAAGCCCTCCGCGATCATGCGCTCGCCCGAGCCGTCCGGCTTCATCACCGGGGAATCTTTCATAAGCTGGACTCCCGTTTCTGACGCGGCATGCCAAATCTCAAGTCGGACGAGCGCAGTTCGCGAAATGAAACCAGCCGCCTCTCCTCTCATCCCAAATCGCGAGCGACGCGCACCTCAAGCTTTGAAGAAACGTGAGCCGACCTAGGCTCGCGAGTTGCGGATGATCGCGGAGGACCTCGGCGAGGCGATAGAAGGGGATCCGGCTGGAAAGATGGTGCACATGATGCACCCCGATATTGCCCGTGAACCAGGCTAGCGCCGAAGGCAATTCATAATGGGAGCTCCCATTGAGAGCCGCCTTGTGAAAACTCCATTCGCCATCGTGGGCCCAGAGCGTATCCTCGAACTGGTGCTGCACATAGAAGAACCATACCGCGATCGTGGCGCTCAGGATCACCACCGGCGCCTGCACGAGAAGAAACGGTCCGAGCCTATCACCCAGATCAGCAGAGAAGACGACGCGGCGATCGCGGCATTCGTTCCCATGGTGCTTATCCAGGGCTGATGCGCCCGAGCGCATGAGGCCGAAGGGAAGGCGGTAGATGCAAAACGAAGAGGTAAGTCGGAATCAGCCCGAACATGACAATCGGGCTGCGATAGAGCCGATAGATGAGGCGCTGAAAGTCGCGTCTGCGCAAGATATTCGGCAATCGTCAGGGTGATGATGTCGCCGCTGCCGCGATGATCGAGGTTGCCGGCATTCGCATGATGCAGCGCGTGCGCGCGCAGCCAGAAACTGTACGGTGTCAAGGTGAAGACGCCGATGACGCGGCCGACCCAATCGTTGGTCGCGCGCCGGCTGAAGCAGGCCCGGTGGCCGCAATCGTGCTGAATCATGAACAGGCGCATGAGAAAGCAGGCGGTCGGAAATGCAAGCAGCAGACACAGCCAATAGCCGACGCTGAGCGCCGCCCACATCATCACCCACAACATCACGAAGGGGATTGCAGTGACCAGCAGCTCAAAAACGTTGCGTGAGACTCTGGGCGACCGATAGGGTGTAAGAATTTGAGTTCATGCTCTCACGTCTCCAACAGCAGATACCATGTCTTACAGCCTTTCGCCTGAGGTTTATGTGCGCCTGCGTCGGCGCATATTCTGACGCGCTTCGATGGACTTCGAGCTCGTTGGATATTTTCGAGACGGTTACGCGACTTGCATAGCCGGGTCGGCTAGCGATAATTGTTAGGCTCGCGTTGCTTATACGGAGCGCCGCGATGGTTCCTCGACGGATCTCTGGCGAAACGCCAGAATCCCCTTTAGCTTTCCCTGCATCGAACTCGATGCGCGGTTGCGCCAGCGTTGCCGCGCCGCCAAACCAGTTACAATCGAACCGGCTTGTTCCGCGTGGCTCTGCCTCGCCGCAAGCGTTCACAAAAGGCGGCGAGGCATAGTCGCCATCACAGTCGATCCAACGTCGTCGGCGCAGTCGCGCATCGCATTGATCAGTACCACCTTCCTCGACCGTACCAACCAAATCCGCCGAACAAGAATAGCACCACTACGATGATCAGGAGCGTGTTCGTATCCATCGTCGTTTTTTCCTCAGTTTTCGCGGCGGCGTGCGACGGAGTTCGCACGCGACCACATCTGTGACAAAAATAGGCGTCGTTTCGGGATCCGATAAGGATCGGAAAATACTCTATCCTCGTGAAACGGCGGTCTAACAGATCGCGGTAGGGACGCTCATTTCTGAGCGCCGCCCGCAGAGATCCACACGTGCGGGATTCCCGCATACGGCTCCCGCCTCGGGTGTTTGACAGCGAAACGGAGTTACGGTGACGCTGTACTTTATTATCGCATCAGCCGGTATCTGCGCCGTGCGCCACAGCCGGCGCCTGCGACCAAGCGCGGCCCTCGCGAGTTGCAGGAAAAGGCGCCCATCCCGCTGAAATCGCGAGCCGCGCGCCAGTCCCGGCACGCCCGCCAGAACCGCCCTCACTTCAGCAGCGGCCCCCATGACGGGTCGCTCGCGTAGGACGGCGTCGGCACCTGGAACTCGCCGTGGCCGAACACGTCGGCCATGTAGATATGCGCCCCGCCCGCCCCGCCGGGATCGCGGAAGAACATCACGAACAAACCGTTGGGCGAGAACGTCGGCCCCTCGTTGTGGAAGCCCTCGGTGATCATGCGCTCGCCCGAGCCGTCCGGCTTCATCACGCCGATGCCGAACTCGCCGCTCCTTCTGCCGGGTGAAGGCGATGAGGTCGCCCTTGGGCGACCAGACCGGCGTCGAATAGCGTCCCTCGCCGAAGGAGATGCGCTTGGCGTCGCCCCCGCCCGCCGACATCACGTAAAGCTGCTGATGGCCGCCGCGGTCGCTCTCGAACACGATCTGCGAGCCGTCGGGCGAATAGGAGGGCGAGGTGTCGATGGCGCCGGCGTCGGTCAGCCGCCGCGTCTGATGCGAGCCGAGGTCCATCTCGTAGAGGCTGGCGTTGGCGCCGTCGGAGAGCGACATCACGACATGCCGCCCGTCCGGCGAGAAGCGCGGCGCGAAGCTCATGCCGCGGAAATTGCCGAGCGTCTGGCGCTGGCCGCTCTCCAGGTTCATCAGCGTCACGCTGGGCTCGCCGCCGCCGAACGCCATATAGGCGATCTGCTGGTCGCTGGGCGAGAAGGCCGGCGTCACCACCAGCTTGTCGCCGCTGGTCGAGATATTTGACGTTGGCGCCGTCCATGTCCATCAGCGCGATGCGCTTGACGCGGCGCTGCTTCGGCCCGGTCTCGTCGACGAACACGACGCGGCTGTCGAAGAAGCCCTTCTCGCCGGTGACGCGCGTGAACACCTTGTCGGAGATCAGATGCGCGATGCGCCGGGCGCTGGCGGCGTCGCCGCTGAACTGCTCGCCGGCGATCTGCTCGCCGGTGGCGACGTCCCACAGGCGGAAGCGCGCGGTCAGCGGCCGCCGCCGCTGTCGACGCGGCCCGTCAGCACGAATTGGGCGTTGATCGTCCGCCAGGCGTCGAGATTGGGCGTCGCGTCGGGATTGGCCGGTCTTCTCCGGGAAGGTCGACGGGATTGAGCGGCGACAGGAAGATCGAGCGCGCCATGTCGTTGGCGATGACCGCGCCGATCTTGGCGCTGTCGCCGGCCAGCGGCGTGACGGCGATCGTCACCGGCTTGAACTCGCCGCCGGCGCGCACGTAGACGTCGCTCGCCGCGACGGGCCGGCGCGGCCGACGCCAAGACAAGCCCCAGGACGAGGCAGAAGATTAGCGCTTTTCATGAGCTCGACACTGTTCCCTAGTTCCGCGTCGGGTCGAAATAGACCGTCCTCGATTTCCACGCCGGGTAGTATTCGGCGTATTTGTCGGGAACGTGGAGCGGATCGCAGCCTTTGACGGCTTTCAGCGCCGCCTCGGCCTGCGGGCGCAAGGCGGGGTCGGAGGGCGGATTGACGAGCTTCGGCGGCGCGGCGAGCTCGCCGTCCTCGCGGAAGGCGACGCGCACCTTCGGCAGATAGGGGTCGCCGTCCGGCAGCCGCTTCGGCGCGCGCCAGCACTTGGCGTAGGTCGCCATCAGCCAGGAGTCGAAGGCGGCTGCGCAGCGCCGCCGACATCGGCTTGTGCGTCTCGGCGCTCGCCTCGCGGCGCGGCGGCGAAGGCGGGGGCGCGCGGCTCGGGCCGCGACGGGCGCGCGGCGCGGCGGCCGGCGCCTTGGGCGGCGCGCCGGCGACAACGGCTGGGCGCGCGGGCGGCTTGCGACCTCCGCATGGCGGCCGTGAAAGGCGTAGAGCCCGGCGGCGAGGCCGGCGAGCGCCACGGCGGCGCCGACGCGCAGAGCCGTCGTGCGCAGGGCCGGGCTCGACGAGGGGCGCGCGCGCGGCGCGGGTTTTCGGGATCTTGGAGATTTCGCCATCAGCCTTCCGCGCTCGAGGGATCGAAGTGGACGATCTTCGTCCGCCATTGATCGAAGTAGGGCGCATATTGCGCCGGGACATGCAGGGGATTGCAGCGCAGCACCGCGCGCATCACGCTGTCGGCGTGGGCCTGCCATTGCCGGATCGTGCGGCGGATTCAGCATCACCGGCCGCCCCGCCAGCGACCCGTCCGGGATTGAAGGTCACGCGCACGTCGAACACGTAGTTTTCGCCTGCCGGGTTGGTCGGCGGCAGATTCCAGCAATTCTTATAAGAATCCCTAAACCATTCGTTCGAGCGCGTTCTCCAGGCTCACCGACATGCGCGCCGCGTGATGATTGGCGAGGCCCTGCTGCGGTGGCGGCGTTCGGCTCGGCCTCGGCGGTCTTGGTCTGGCCGATCAGCTTGGCGATCGCCTTGGGATCGAAAGCGGGCGCGTTGCGGCGCGGCTTTTCCTGCGGCCTTGTCGCGCGCGAGCGCCTTGGCGATCTCGTCGGGCTTGAACTTGTCGGGCTTGGCCTCCTCGACCTTGGCGCGCGGCGTGGCGCTCCGGCGGGCGCGGGGTCTCCACCGGCTTCTCCGGTCGCGGGCGCGTCGGCGGGCTCGGCGCGTCCTCGGCCTGAGGCTTCGGCGGCTCGGCCGGCGCTTCGGCGTCGGCGGCTCCGGCGGCGGCGGTTCGGGCTTGGGCGGTTCTGGCGGCGGCGGCGGAGGCTTTGGCGGCTCAGGAGGCGGGGGCGGCTCAGGCGGCGTCGGGGGTTGCGGGACCGGCGGGCGCGGGTTCAGGCTTGGGCGGCGCCGGCGCAGGCTTTCGGCCGGCGCGGGCCGGCTTGGCGGTCTTCTCGCCCTCCATGATCTCGTTGAGCTGAGCGGTGGTGATCGTCTCGACGGGGATCGATTTCGGGGCGTCGTCGAAACGCGGCGCGCGGGAGAAGCCGAGGACGATGACCGCCAGCAGCCCCAGATGCATCGCGCCGGAGACGATAAGCCCCGTCCTTTGCGATCCCTCGTCCAACGCCCGAGACCTTCCGCGTCACTTGCTCTCGGGCTCGGTGACGAGCGCGACCTTCTTATAGCCCGCCGTCGTGACCTCTCCCATGATTTCGGCGACGCGCCCGTAGGGCACGGTCTTGGAGGCGCGCACATAGACGCGCGTGTCCGGACCGTCCTTGGCCAGCGCCTGCAGGCGGCTGATGACGTCGCCGTCGGCGACGGGCTGGTCCATCAGGAAGATCTGCCCCTTCTCGTCGATGGCGATGCGACACCGGCTTCTGATCGACGTTGAGCGCGCCGGCCGCGGCCTTGCGGCAGATCGACGGTGACGCCGTTGGTCAGCAAAGGCGCGGCGACCATGAAGATGATGAGCAGCACCAGCATGACGTCGATGAACGGCGTCATGTTGATGTCGGCCATCGCGCCGTAGCGCGGCACGCCGCGCCGGCCCCGGCCGCCCTTGCGCGAAGAAGCCCCGAAGGAGGCGCCCATCAGCTCGCCTCCCCGCTCAAGCCGCCCGCTCGCCGGGCAGATGCTGGTCGATCTGCCGCGAGAGGATGGAGGAGAATTCGTCGGCGAAGCTTTCGAGCCGCGCCTGCGCGCGGGCCACGTCGCCTTGCAGCTTGTTGTAGGCGATGAGCGCGGGGATCGCGGCGAATAGGCCGATGGCGGTGGCGAGCAGCGCCTCGGCGATGCCCGGCGCAACGACGGCGAGCGAGGTGTTCTTCGAGGCCGCGATCGAGCGGAACGAGGTCATGATGCCCCAGACCGTGCCGAACAGGCCGACGAAGGGTCCGGCCGAGGCCACTGTGGCCAGAAACAGCAGGTTCGACTCGAGCCGCTCGACCTCGCGCGCGATCGAGACGTCCAGCACCTTGTCGATTCGCGCGTGCAGCCCGCGGAACGAGCCGGAGGCGTTCTGGAACGAACGCTTCCACTCCCGCATCGCCGCCACGAACAGCGCGGCCGCGCCGGTGGTGACCGGCTTCTGCAACAGCGCGGCGTAGAGCTCCTCGAGGCTCTGACCGGACCAGAAGGTCTGCTCGAAACTGTCCATTTCCGAGCGGAAGCGGCGAAACAGGATCGCCTTGTCGACGATGATGACCCAGCCCCAGAACGAGGCGCCAAGCAGGCCCAGCATCACGATTTTGACGACGATATGCGCCGTCCAGAACATTTGCAGAAGCGTTGTGTCGGCTGCGGCGTCGGGCATGGGCTGGCGGGCCTCGTCAAGCTGGGAAAGCGGCGAATTCGGGCTGTAGCGGCGCCTTGCCTCGCAAATCGGCCGAAACTGAGGCTCCGCCCGATGGGGCGTTCGCTCGGATTCGACGGGTCCTGTTAAGGGGACACTAGCGTTTACGCCACGTTAACGCCGCGCGCCCCGGCCGAATCCGAAATTTGCCCCTCACATCCCCGCATGGCGGGGGCTTATGACTTTGTTAACCATGACGCGCATAAATCCATTTCATCAACTTCTAGTTGCACAACCCGCCACTCCAAAGCGGCGGGACGACGAGAAGCCCTCGCGCGGGCGACGGTTCGCGCGAGGGGCGTGAGCCTGCGTGAACCGAGCCATGTCGAGGCGAGATTAATAAAGCGGGGATGAGATGTATATCATAGTGGACGAGCGGAACATCGTGACCGGCGGCTACGCCTCGAGTTTCGACCGGGAGGGCGTCACCACGTCAGGCATCGATCCGCTCGAATTCGGGGAATGGCTGCAAAAGGCCAGCGAGAGCGACGTCGAGGCGGTCGAAGCGTTCCTGATCGGCGAGTGCCACGGGCGCGAACAATTCCCGCGCATGATCCGCGAACGCTCCAAGGCGCCGGTGCTGTGCCTGCGCGAACGCCCCTCGCTCGACGATACGCTCGGCCTCTTCGCCGCCGGCGTGGACGACGTGGTGCGCAAGCCCGTGCATGTCCGCGAGATCCTCGCCCGCGTCGGCGCCATCGCACGCCGATCGATCGCCGACGCGCGCGACGTCTCGATCGGCGACATCACCGTCTATTTCGACGGCCGCGAGGTGGAGGTGAGCGGCGAGCCATTGCCGCTGCCGCGCCGCGAGCGCCGCATCCTCGAATGCCTTGTGCGCAATCGCGGCCGGCGCATGTCCAAGACGCAGATCTTCAACGCCGTCTACGGCATCTTCGACGAGGACGTCGACGAGAACGTGGTCGAGAGCCACATCAGCAAGCTGCGCAAGAAGCTCAAGCACCGGCTCGGCTACGATCCCATCGATTCCAAGCGTTTCCTCGGCTATTGCCTGAAGCGGCCGGGCGGCGAGGACTGAAGCCGTCTATCGTCGAGCGCTGCTCCTCGCGCTCGATTGCGCGCTTCGGCCAAGGGTTGCGAACGGCTCAGGTCATCGAACGCCGGCGAAATCTCGCCTCGACAAATCCGCTTCCCCGCGGACTGAAGCGGAGCGCGACGCGCTCCGCCTTATAATGACGCCAGTTCGACCATTCGCCGCCGAAGCGCCGGCGGACAGGCGGCTCGGCATCGCGGCAGGGACGCCTCCAAATCTGAACAGAGACGGGCCAGGCAATCAAACTCCACACCCTGTCCGGGCTGGTGGATCGTCCGCCGCAGCACAAAAGCGTCCCGCGACAGATTCGTGCGGTCAAACTCGATGAGTTGCAGCGGCAGGTTCATCTGACTGATCCAAGCCGCAGGACCGCCTCCGACAAGAACGCCTCGCCGTAGAGCGTAGACTTGCCTGCTCCGCCGATCCGCCGCGCCATGCTGGCAAATACGGCGGCCCGCCGGCCGCCGCAAAACCGCGCGCGAAATCCCCGGCGCGGCTTTCTCTCGCGCGCGAGGCCGAAGCCTCGCGCCTCACGACCGACTCACGGAAACAGCTTGAGGATGAGCTGCGAGTTCTGGTTGGCGATCGACAGCGCCTGAATGCCGAGTTGCTGCTGCGTCTGCAGCGCCTGCAACCGCGTCGAGGCGGCGTTCATGTCGGCGTCGACGAGACCCTGGATGCCGTTGGCGTAGTTGTTGGTCAACGCCTGATTGAGGTTGCTCATCGCCGACATACGATCCTGGGTGGCGCCGAGCTGTGCGGAGTAGTTGGTGACGCTGTTCAACGCCGAGTTGACGGCGGTGAGAACGTCTTGAGCGTTGGTCGCGTCGACGGTCGTGCCGCCGGAGGCGGAGCTGCCGAGCAGCGTCAGGTCGTAGGTGCCGGCGACCGACGTCGTGCCTGTCGCCTGACCGAGAAAGCCCGTGCCGGCGCCGCCGGAATTCGCGGTATAGACGGCGCTCAGGTTCATAGTGATCGTCGTGACGTTGTTGTTGACGGCGTTGAAGCCGGAGACGAAGCTCACCGAAGTGTTCGAGCCCGCGATCGTGGAGCCGTCGAGCACGTTGATGCCGTTGAACGAAGCGCCGGTCACGGCGTCGGTCAATTGCTGGCCGAGCGAGGCGAGGGTCGTGTTGATGTTGCTGAGCGCCGCGCCCGGGTTGGTGGCTTCAGTCAACGCCTGTTGGATCGCGCTGATCGTCGTGATGACCGAACTGATCGCGGTGTTGGCGGTGTCGAGCACGGCCTGGCTCTGCGAGAGCGCCGAGTTGGATGCGCTGACCATGCCGCTGTCGGAGTTGAGCTGCGTGGCGATGGACCAGTAGGCGGCGTTGTCGGAGGCATTGGCGACGGCGAGGCCCGTCGAGACCTGATTCTGCGTGGTGGCCAGCGCCTGCTGGGTAATGTTCAGAGATTGCAGCGCCGACAGCGCGGCGGAGTTGTGAAGAATAGAGTTCACTGGGATGCTCCCGTCCGATTGATCACAGAATTTGGCGTGACATTTCGGATTTGCACCGAGACGGCGAAGCGGCCTTATGCCCTAGGCTGCGAGGCCTATTCGCCGTGTACGCCTTCGGCGGTCGCGGGATTCGGCGACACCCCTTGAAGGTTGGGGCGACAATGGGCAAATCGCCTTAATTTTCTGTTACCTCGCGCCGTTCGCCCGCCCGTTTTCGACATCCCCCGCCTGACGCTGCGCACAACGTCCGCGCAAGCTTGGCGCGGGAAGACGGACCGTAGCCAATGATCGGGCGGGTGAAGCGATGAACGCATTGGCGCAAGCCAAGCGGGTATGGGCCAATCTCATGGCCCTCGGCGCGAAGCGGCTGGCGACGCTCGCGCTCGTCGGCGGCTTCGTGTTCGCGCTGACGGCGTTCGCCGGCTGGTATCTGAGCCGGCCGACGCAGGAAATATTGTATTCGGGTCTCGACCGCGACGACGTCGTCAGCATCGGCGCCGCCCTGCAGGAGGCCGGCATTCCCTTCGACGTCAGTTCGGACGGCGCCTCGGTGCTGACGCCGGTCGGTCAGACCCCGCAGGCTCGCATGATCCTGGCGCAGAAGGGCCTGCCGCACAGCGGCAACGTCGGCGACGAGCTCTACGACAAGCTCGGCTCCCTCGGCCTCACCTCGTTCATGCAGCAGGTCACGCGCGTGCGGGCGCTGGAAGGCGAGCTCGCCCGCACCATTCAGATGATTCGCGGCGTCAAGGCGGCGCGCGTCCATGTGGTGCTCGGCGACGAAGGCTCGTTCCGCCGCGAGCGCCAGCCGCCCTCGGCCTCGGTCATCATCCGCGGCGACGGCTTCGATCCGCGCTCGACGGGGCTTGCGATTCGCAAGCTCGTCGCGGCGGCGGTCCCGGGCATGAAGCCGGAGGAGGTGACGGTGCTCGACGTCAACGGGCAGTTGCTCGCCTCGGGCTCGCAATCGCTCGACAACGCGCCCGACAATCTGCTGACGCTGCAAATGAGCGTGTCGCGCGAGATCCGCGAATTCGATCACACGCACGCTCGCGCCTTATCTGAACCCGCGCAACTTCCAGGTCAGCGTCGCCGCCCGGCTCAACGCCGACAAGACGCAGACCAGCGAGACGACCTACGATCCCGACAAGACCGCCCAACGCAGCGTCCGCGTGACGAAGGAGAAGCAGAACTCGCAGAACAGCGCCGGCGCCTCGCCCGCCGGCGTACAGGCCAATCTGCCCAAACAGCCGCCGCAGGGCTCCGACACCAAACAGTCCAGCGATTTGACCGACAAGAAGGAGGAGCTGACCAATTACGAGGTGTCCTCGAAGTCGGTCACGGTCACGAGCCAGGGCTTCATCGTCAAGGGCCTGTCGATCGCGCTTCTCGTCAATCGCGCCGCCCTCGCCGCGACGCTGGGCGACAAGGCGGATCAGGCGACGATGGACAAGGCCGTCAACGACATCCAGCAGCTCGCCTCGGAAGCCGCCGGCCTCGACAAGGCGCGCGGCGACACGATCAAGGTCGCAGTCGTCGATTTCGCCGACGCCTCCAAGGACATGGAGCCGGTCGCGGGGCCGTCGATCCTGGAGATCCTCGGACGGCAGCTCGGAACCATCGTCGCCGCGCTCGCCATTCTCGCGGTCGGCGCGCTGCTGATCCTGTTCGGCGTCCGGCCGCTGACCCAGGCCTTGCTGGCCGCGCCCGCGCAAAGCGCCGCGGGCGTCGCGGGAATGGAGGCCGCGCCCGCGCTCGAAGGCCCGCCGTTCGAGATGCGCAACGCCTGGGGCGACGATCCTCTCGAAACGGCGGCGATCGGCGGCCATGGGCGCGGACGACAATCTGCTGCTTGAACTCCAGCGACAGTCGCGACGCGTTCCTCGAGGCTCTGCGCGAGCGGCGCGAGAACGGCGCCCGGCAGAAGCTGCAAAAACTCGTCGACTTCGATGAAGAGCACGCCGCGCGCGTTCTCAAACAATGGATCAAACAGGGAGCGGGCGCATGAAAGCCACGCCTATCGCCGAATTCCTGGCCCGCAAGGCGGGCGACGCGCCGCCCGCGCGCGTCGCCGCGCCGGCCAACCCCTTCGCCGCGCGCAAGATCAACGCCGCCAACGACGACGACGAACCCGACTTCCGCCGCTCCGGCCTCGTGGCCGCGCTCGCGCGACGCTCGCCGGAGACGCCGAACCTTGTGCGACCGCTCGATTCCGCCTCCTTCGCGCCAAGGCGCGAATCGCCCTCGCCCGCCCGCCAGCCCGCGCCGCCGCCCGAGCCCGTCGTCGACCTCGAGACCAAACTGGCGGAAGCCTATCATCGCGGCGTGCAGGAGGGTCTCGACACGGCCAAGGCGGAGGCCGCGACCGCCCGCGCGCTCGAGCGCGCCGAATTGCAGAAGCGCGCGGTCATCGAGAAGCTCGACTTCCAGATGAACGAATATGCGCGCCTCTCGGAGGCGCTCAACGCCGGCTTCGCCGAGTTGGAGCGGCGCGTCGCCCAGGCCGCGGCCCGCGTGCTGAAGCCGCTCGTCGAAGACTCCGTCGCCAAACAGATCGTGGGGGAGCTTGCGGAGAACGTCGCGCGCCTGACGCGCGCCGGGGGCGTCGGGCTCATCAAGGCGCGGGGGCCGGAGCGGCTGTTGTCGGCGCTGAAGGCCAGGATCGAGCAGCTCTCCGTCGACGTCGAATATGTCGAGGAGGAGAACGTCGAAATCACGCTGACCGCGCAGGCGACCGAAATCCGCTCCGAGCTCGCCTCCTGGGCGCGTCTCGTCGAAGACATCGTCGAGAACGGTTGATCCCATGACGGACGGACGCCACCACGGCGACATCATCATCATCAAGAAGAAGGGCGGCGGCGGCCACGCTCATCACGGCGGCGCCTGGAAGATCGCCTTCGCCGATTTCATGACGGCGATGATGGCGTTCTTTCTCGTGCTGTGGATCATCAACGCAAGCGACAAGGACACAAAAACCGTCATCGCCCGCTATTTCAACCCGCTGAAACTCGAAAACCCGGCGCGGGCGAAAAAGGGCGTGCATGGGGCGACCTCCGCGCCGACGGACGGCAAAGAAGACAAGTCCGACAAGGCCTCCGGCCCGCCCTCCAAGAGCACGGAGGCCAAGGGGTCGCCGTCGCCGTCTCAGGCCAAGTCCGAAAACATCAAGGATGCGCCGGAGGACCGCATGTCGCCGGCGGAGGCCAAGATGCAGGCCGCCGAGGCGCAGATGTTCTCCTCGCCCTACGCGGCGCTCGACCGCATCGCCGGCGGCGTCGGCGAGGCGGCGCCGGGCGCGGCTCCGGAAATGGGCGACGCCGATCCGCAAAGGCTCAACGGCGCCCTCAGCGTCGACGCGTTCCGCGACCCGTTCAAGCCGATCGGCCCCTCCTCGCCCGACGATCCCGCCGCCTTCGACGCCGACGCGCGCAACCGCACGCCCCCGGACATCGAACCCGGCAAGACCGGCCAGGAGGCGAAGCCCGCGGTCAAGCCGCTTCCCGGCCTTCCCCCCTCGCCGAAGACCTACGACAGGCTCGCGCCCGGCAATGCGCCGAAGCCCGCGCCGACCCCGGCCGGCGGGCCGGCGGAGAGCGGCAAGGCCGCCGAAGGGGCGAAGGGAGCGGCCGAAGCGTCGAAGGCCGCAGGCGAGGCCGCGAAAGCTGCCGGCGAAGCGGCGAAGGCCGTGAGCGAGGGCGCAAAGGCGTCCGGCGAAGCGGCGAAGGCGGCGGCCGAAGCGGCCAGGATCGAGAAGGAGCTGAAGCAGCAGGTCGAGGCCGCGCTGAAGCCCGGAGCGGGACCCGCGATCGAAGCCAGGCAGACGAAGGAGGGGCTCCTCATCAGCCTGACCGACAAGCTCGATTTCTCGATGTTCGCCATAGGCTCGGCCAAGCCCGCCCCCGAGCTCGTGCGCGCGATGGAGGCGATCGCCGGAATCGTGAAGACCAAGCCCGGCCACATCGTCGTGCGGGGCTACACGGACGCGCGCCCCTATCGCAACGGCGCCTACGACAATTGGCGCCTTTCCTCCGACCGCGCGCAAATGGCCTATTACATGCTGACCCGCGGCGGCGCGCCGGCCGCGCGTTTCGTGCGCGTCGAAGGCTACGCCGACCGGGCGCTGAAGGACCCCGCCCATCCGCTCGCCGCCGTCAACCGCCGGCTCGAAATCCTCATCGAGGAGCCGAAGCCATGAGATGGCTGCGGCTCCTGCTGGCGCTGGCCCCGCTCGTCTCGCCCGCCCTTGCCGGCGAGCACGGGCCAAAAGCCGCGCCGCCCGACTCCCATCGTCGGGCCGCCGACCCCGTTCTCCGACATGATGCTCGACGTGCAGCGGCTGCAGGCGCGCATGGCCAAGGGCGATCGGGCAGGCCTACGAGGAGCAGCGCGCGCGCTTGCGCGCCATCGGCGCGGCCATCGCCGCGGCCGGCCCGCAGGCGTTCACGGTCAAGGCCGAGCGCGACGCGGTGATCGTCTATCTCCTCAGCGGCGGCCAGCCCCGGGACATCGCGAAAATCATGGAACGCGGCGACTTTCCCCCCGCCGAGCGCGATCTCCTGCGCGGCGCCGCCGGCTATACGGCGGGCCGGGAGTCGGAGGCGGAGAAGCTGCTCCCCTATGACGCCAAGGCCGAAAGCCTGCGGCTCGGCAGCCAGCTCGCCTATGCGCAATCCGTGCTGCTGACGCCGAAGGACGCGCGCAAGGCCCTCGATCTGCTCGATCTTGCCCGGCTGCTCGCGCCCGGGACCCTGATCGAGGAGGCGGCGCTGCGGCGCGAAATCCTGCTCGTCGGCAATCTGCGCAAACCCGAGCGCGTCGCCTTTCTCGCCCGCCAGTATGTCGAGCGGTTCGGCAAGTCGCTCTATGCGAGCGATTTCGTGCATACGCTCAGCGCCGCCGCGGTGCGGTTCGACCTCTGCGCGACGCTGACCGACCTCGGCAAATTCTCGGCCCTGCTGGAGCTCGTCTCGCCTGAGCAGGCGCGCGCCTTTCTGCTCGCGGTCTCCCGCGCCTCCGCGCTGCTCGGCCGTTTCGACGTCGCCGCCGCCGCCGCCGAGCGCGCGCTGAAGACGGCGGCGCCGGGCTCCGCCGACGAGGCGCGCGCCCGCCTCTACGACGTCGCCTCGCGCTTTCCTCATATGGCGGAGGGCGAGGCAAAGGCCGCCTTCGCCGGAATCGCGACGAACAAGCTCAGCCCCGCCGACCGCGACCTCTACGCCGCCGCGATCCTTCGTGGACGCCCGGCTTCTCGATCCGCCGCCGCTGTCGGCCTACGAGGACACCTGGCGCGAAGCCTCGGTCGCGGCGGCGCGTTCGCCGGACCTGCCGCCCGGCAATCCCGATCCGGCGACGACGACCATTCGCCGCGCCCTCGCCGCGCTCGCCGCAGGCGAGGCGGTCGGCGCCAAGGAGACCGCGCCATGAGCGCCCTCGCCGTCAACGCCGCCGTCGCCTCCCCCGCCCCGGCGACGGCCGCGGCGCCCGCGACCGCCGCCGACGCCGAGGGGTCGGGATTCGCCGCGCTGCTCGGCGAAATGGCGAACCCGAAATCCGCCGCCGCCGAACCGCAGGCGAATTCGACGGCCAAGGAGAAGCGTGACCCGGCCCCCGCCAAGGCGTCCGACGCTTCGACGCTGACGGCGCTGCAATCGCTGGAGGCGGCGCTCAACGGATTAGGAGCCCTGACGAGCGCGGCCGCGCGCCCGGACAAGGGCGCAGCGCCGTCGGGGAGCGCGGAGACGGCCGCCGGGGCGGCGCCGATAGGTTCGGCGCTGGCCGCCGCCGCAGGCGCGATCGACGCCGGCGCCTGGGACGCCTCCGGCAAGACGCCGCTGAAGTCGCTGCTGCAATCCGATCCCTCGCTGGGCCTGAGCGATTTCCAGATGAAGACGTTTCTCGCCGCGGCCGGCGCCACGCCGGCGAAGGCGGGCGCGACCGCGCTCGGGCCCGAAGCGGCCTGGAGCCCGCTCGCCGTCGGCAAGCTCGGCGCGGATGCGACGACGGCGCAAGGCCGCGCAGCCGGCCGCATCCGCCGCGCAGGCGAGAGCGCGCACGCGAGCGGACGGCCACGCCGCCGTGCGCGCGCGAGATGTGCGAGACAGCCACGCTCGGCCAGCCGGCCTCCGCGGCCGCCGTTAGCGGCGGCGTTTCGGCCGCCGCGTCCCGCGGGCGCCGCGGCCGGCGGCGGGGCGCAGCGCGGCGGCGGCGACGCCTTGACCAAATCCTCCGACGCCGCGGGCCGTCGCCCCCGCCGCCGCCCCGGCCGGCGACGCGTCGACGCCTGCCTTCAGCGTGCCGCTCGCCAATCTGCCGGCCTTCATCGCCGATCAGGCGAGCGCGCTCGCCGCCGACGCTTCGGGCGCGAGCGACGCCGCCTCTTCGCCCGCCGCCGCAGCGCCGCCGCGCCCAAGGCCGCGCAGGCGGTCAAGGAGCTCAAATCACCTTGGAGCCCGCAGATCTCGGCCAGATGACGCTGAAGCTGAGGCTCGCCGACGGCAAGCTCTCCGTCACCATCGCGGTCGCCAACCCGAAGACCCTGACCTCCATCGAGGACGACCGCGCCCTCATCGCCGCCCGCCTCGGCGCCGGCGACCAGACGCTCGAGGATCTCGTCATTCAGCGCCAGGCCAGCGCCCCCGCAGACCCAGGAGACCAAGTCCTCTCATGTTCTCGTTCAGCGACAGCAGCGCCGAAGCGTCCTCGACCGACGGCGAGGCGGACGCCTCGAACCTCGGCCGCCGCTCTTCGCAAGGCTCTCGCGGCGGCGCTCGCGCTGGCGGGGCTCTCGGCGATCTCGTCGTCTGAGCCGGCGCGGGCGGGCGCTCTGCCGATCTGCGAGCGGGAGATGGCGGCGGCGGCGCGCGACAACGGCGTGCCGCTCGACATCCTCTACTCCGTCGGCCTTACCGAGACCGGCCATCACGGCGTGCTCGGCCCCTACGATCTCAACGTCGACGGACGGTCGGTGCACAGCGAGACGCTCGCGCAGGCGCTCGCGGCCTACGCCGCCGCCGACCGGTCCGGGGCGAAGTTCATCGACATCGGCTGCATGCAGATCAACCACCGCTTCCACGCCGCGCATTTCCGCTCGCTGCAGGACATGTTCGATCCCGAGCGCAACGTCCGCTACGCCGCATCGCTGCTGAAGACGCTGAGGGCGCAGGAAGGCTCGTGGACGATGGCGGTTGCGCGCTACAACGCCGGGCCCGACAATCCGAGAGCGCAGCGCGCCTATATCTGCGCGGTCATCGCCCACATGGTTGCGAGCGGCGTCGGCGCCTGGACGGCGAACGCGCGCGCCTTCTGCGGCTGAGACCTCCGGCGTTTTGCGGGCAGGACGCACCGCGTTCCCTTCGCGCGAAATTCCCTTATCTATTCACAAGTAATGCGTTCGCGCGACTCGTTCCCGAAAGCGCGGCTTCGCTTCGCGCATAACCGTCGGGGATGATCGGTTCCGATCATCGAGCCGGTACACGCGGCGCAAAGCGCGGGCGAGGCCTCCAGCAGGTCGATCATATGCGAGACGAGCGGCTCGCGCCCCGTCTCCGCCGCGCCGTCGCGCGCATAAAGCCCGAGCGTGACGTCGGGAAGCGGGGCGAGCATCGCCTCCGGCACGAGCAGCGCGCTCTTCGGCGCCAGCTTGGTCGGCGCGAGCGACACGCCATAGCCGGCGTCGACGGCGCTGCGCAGCACATCCGGATTGCCGCTCTTGCAGACGACCTCGAACTTGCGCCCCGCCCGCGCCAGGGCGTCGGCGGCGATATTGTAGAACAGCGTCCCCTCCGGCGGCGTCACGAGACGCACCGGCGCGGTGTCGCTCAGTCTCATGCGCGGAGCGGCGATCCAGCTCAGCGGCATCGTCCAGTGCGCGACGCTGCCCTCGCCCTGTTCGGGCCCCGTCATCGCCAGCGCCACGTCGAGCTGATTGGCGCGCAGGCGGTCGATCAGGGTCTCCGACTGATCGCAGGTCACCTCGAAGGCGAAGGCGTCGCCACGGGCGTTGGCGAGATCGACGAGGCTCGGAGCCAGAAAGGCGGCGAATTCGTTGGGCATGCCGAGCCGCACGGCCGGCGTCGCGCTCTCATGCCGCTTCAGCGCCACGGTGAGATCGTCATGCGCGGCCACGAGCTTTCGCCCATATTCGAGCACGGTGCGCCCCTGCGGGCTCAGGGTCAGGCGGGCGGAGTTGTCGAACACCGGCGCGCCGATCAGCTCTTCGAGGCGGCGGATCTGCAACGAAATCGTCGGCTGGCTGCGGCCGAGCTGCTCGGCGGCGCGGGTGAAGCCGCGGCAATCGACGATGGCGATGAGGGCCCTGACGACGTCGACGGGAAGCGCGCGCATGCTGATGACCCTGCGTCAAGTATGCTTTGGGCCTACAGCCGCGATGCTTAACGAAGAGTTAAGCACGCATTCGCCGGGGTAACGCGACCATCCGCCGGCGTCGCCGGCGGGCGCTCGCACGAGCAAGGCCCGGCCGCAGCGTGGTAACCGCGCACTAACGCTTGTCCCCTAAATCTCGCGCCTGCGCCCATGACCGGACGCTCACAATCGCGGACACGCCCGGCCGGGCCGGCGCCATGGGGGCGTCTCACGCGAGCGTCGGTGGCGTTCCATGTGCGTTGCTCAGGTCCCGTTCCCGCGCCGCGTCGCGCGCGTTGCGCGCAACGACTGCGAGGGCGCGATGAGAGCCGCCTGGGCGCGCGGCCTGGAACTGGCCGCCATCGCTCGCCATTCTCGCCCTGGCGGGATTGCAAATCTGGCAGGGCCTTGGAGACGCCTGGCGCGAATTCCTGGCGGTCGCCGCGGCCTGCGCGGGGCTGATAGGCATCGTCTCCGGCGAGCTTGTCGCCGCAGGCGAGCCCGATACGCCGCGCGCCCGCTCCCGAGGCCGTCCTCAAGGAGGCGATGGACCGGGTGCTCGACGGCATACGCGGCTATCTCGAAGAGAACCTGACCTACAAGGCCGATCTCGAAGGCATCGACGCGGGTCTCGCCGCCGGCGCCGACCCCGCCCGCGCGCGCGAGGCGATCGCGGCGCTGCGCGCCGCCAACCGGCGCATGGAGGAGAAATCGGCGCAGCTCTCCGACGAGCTCGAAGCGGCGCGGCGCGAGATCTTCGCGCTGCGCGAGACGGTCGAGGAGGTCGAGCGGCTGGCGCTGCATCGACGCGCTGACCCAGGTCGGCAACCGCCGCTTCTTCGATCAGACGCTGAAGACCGACATGGCCGCCTGCGTCGCCTCCGGCGCCGACCTCTGCCTGGCGCTCGCCGACATCGACCGCTTCAAGGCGATAAACGACAAGTTCGGCCATGTCGTGGGCGACCATCTGCTGAAAGCCTTCGCGGAAATGCTGACGAGCCGCGCCAAGGGGCGCGGCAAGGCGGCGCGCTATGGCGGCGAGGAGTTCGCGCTGCTGTTTCCCGGCGTGCCGTTCCCCGAGGCGCGGCGGATCATCGAGAGCCTGCGCCGAGACCTCGAGGGCAAGCGCTGGGTGGTCGGCCCGAACGAGCAGCCGCTCGGCGCTCGTCACCGCCTCCTTCGGCCTCGCCAAGCTCGCGCCGGGCGAGAGCGCGGAAAGCTTCGTCCATCGCGCCGACTCCCGCCTGTTGCAGGCCAAGGCGCTCGGCCGCAATCGCGTGGTCGCCGAGGACGCCTCGACCCCGCAACCCGCCCGCGCCGCCGGCTAAGGGGCGGCCCATGCGTCACGCTTTCGAGACCGCGCTCGAAGACGCCGAGCGGGAGGGCGCCGAGCCCGAGGACGCCGCGCCGGCTCCGCCGTCGCGAGCGGGTGGTCGACCTGCCGACGACATTCGCGCCCATGGAAGGCGGCGCGAGCCATTCCCTATGGGAGTTCGCGGCCGAATGGACGCCGGAGGCCGACCCGCCGCCGGAGCCGCCTCCGCAGCCCGAGCCGCCGCGACCGAGCGCCCGGCCAGAAGACATTGCCGGCGAACTTGAGCTGGCGGCGCTGCTGAGCCCGGCGGACGTCGCGCGGGCGCGCCGGCGCTTCATGTGGGACAATCATCCCGACCGCCGCAAGGACCTCGACCGCGCCCTCGCCAACGCCCGCGTCGCCACCGCCAACATGCTGCTCGACCGCGCGCTTGCCGCGCTGATGAGGCGGCGGCGGCGATAAGCGCCTTTGCCGACTATCTCGTCGTGCGACTTCTGTTCTAGATTGGCGGCGAGCCAGGGGAACGGGACGAGGTCATGGAGGCGCCGCACGATTTCGAATCCCTGAAGCAGAGGCTCGTAGAGATCGAGCCGAGCCTGCCCAAGCGGCTCAAGCAGACCGCGGGCTTCGCCCTGCAACACCCCGACGAGATCGCGCTCGGCACCGCCTCGGGCGTGGCGCGGCGCGCCCATGTGCAGGCCTCGACGCTGGTGCGCTTCGCCCAGGCGCTGGGCTTCGCCGGCTTTTCCGAGTTGCAGGGAATTTTTCGCGAGCATCTGCGAAATCGCTGGCCCGAATATCCCGAGCGGCTGAAGGCGCTCCACGCGCGCTCGAGCGATCCCCACGATCCCACGAGGCTGCTGATGGGCTTCGCCGACTCCTCACAGCGCTCAGTCGCGGCGTTGCGCGCCGAGATCGACGGCGAAGCGCTGGCCGCTGCGGTCGACGTTCTCGCCAAGGCGCGGGTGGTGTTCCTGCTGGCGCAGCGGCGTTCGTTCTGCGTCGCGCATTATCTCGCCTACGCCTTCGCCCAGCTCGGCGCGCCGGCGCTGCTCATCGACGACGTCGGCGGCCTCGGGCGCGAGCAGCTTGCGGCGGCGGGCGGCGACGACGCGCTGCTGGCGATCAGCTTCGCCCCCTATTCGCCGACCACGCTGGCGCTGACCGAAGCGGCGCGCGCGCGCAAGACGAAGATCGTCGCCATCACCGACAGCGCGCTGTCGCCGCTGGCGGCGCTGGCCGACCGGCGGCTCGAAGTGGCGGAGCGGGATTTCGGCGCCTTCCGTTCGCTCGGCGCGACGTTCTGTCTGGCGATGACGCTGGCGGTCGCGGTCGCCGAGCGACGCGCGCGTCAGGATTGAGCGGAAAGCTCGCCGTTGAGGCGGGCGAGAAAATCCGCGAGGTCGTCGGTGATGAAATCGACGAAGGCGGGCGCCCCCTCGCGATCCTGCGGCTGGCGGTGGTCGATGCGGCCGGGCTTGCCCGTCACCAGCACCGTCGTCATGCCGCGCGCGCGGGGCGCGGCGAGGTTCTTGGCGATGTCCTCGAACATCGCGGACCGGGCGGGATCGACGTCGTGGGCGCGGCAGAAGGCGTCATAGGCCGCCTCGCGAGGCTTCGGGACCAGCCCCGCCGCGACAATGTCGAAGGCGTCCTCGAAGAGGCCGCCGAGGCCGAGCTGCTCGACAGTAGCGAGCGCGTGCTTGCGCGATCCGTTGGTGAAGATGAGCTTGCGCCCCGGCAGTCTCGCGATCTCCTCGGCGAGCGCCGGATTGGGGGCGAGGTCGGAGCGGTCGATGTCGTGCACGAAATCGAGGAATTCGTCGGGCTCGATCCCGTCCTCGTCGACGAGGCCGCGGAGCGTCGTGCCGTGCTGGTGGTAGTAGTAGCGCTGCAACGCCCGCGCCGAGGCGCCGTCGAGCCCGCTGTGCTCGATCAGGTATAGCGTGATGCGATCCTCGATGGCCGGCCACAGGCCGCAATCGGGGGGATAGAGCGTATTGTCGAGATCGAAGATCCACGACGACACGTGACTGAATTTGGCCAGAAGCGGCAGACGGGCGGAGGCGTTCATGGGAGGGAATTCGCAACGAGAGAAATCATATAGTGCCTGACGTCCGTTAATCGAAACGTGCGTCGGCCACAGACTGCGCCGGCCGGGCCGTTCAACCCAGCGCTTTCGCCGCAGACACGCCCGAGCGGATCGCCCCCTCGATGGTCGCCGGCAGCCCGGTCTGCGTCCAATCCCCGGCGAGCGCGAGATTGCGCCAGCGCGTTTTCGCGCCCGGGCGGCGGGCGTCCTGTTCGGGCGAGGCGGCGAAGGTCGCGCGCCGCTCGCGCACGATCTGCCAGCGCGGCGGCTCACCCTTCAGCCCCGCGACGGCGGCGACGTCCGCCCAGATGCGCTGCGCCAGCTCCTCGCGCGGCGTATCGACGTGAGCGTCGCCGGCGCTGATCGTCACCGACAGCCGCTCGGGAAAGGCGAACAGCCATTGCGCGAGGCCGCCGATGATGCCGGTGATCGGCGGCAGGCCCGTCGGCGGCGCGACGCGGTAATGCGCGTTGACGATGGCGCGGAACTCCGTCGGCGTCGAAAGGTCCGGAACGAGCGGCCCCGCGACCTGCGGCGGCGTCGCCAGCACCACCGCCTCCCCGGCTTTCACCTCGATGCGCTCCTCGCCGAAATCGAGCGCGGCCACCCGCTCGCCCTCGAACGCCAGCGCACGCAGCCTTCGCCCGAAGACGACCTTGCCGCCGCGCGCCTCCAGATAGGCCACGGCCGGCCGCACGAGCGCGTTGGAAAGCCCTTCGCGCGCGACGAGCGGATGGTATTGGCGCCCGCCCGCGGCCAGCGTCTCGCGCACCACCTGCCCCGCCAGCGCCGCCGAACCCTCCTTCGCCTCGATGTTGAGCGCCGCGACCAGGAACGGCTCGACCAGCCGATCCCACAGCGGCCCGCGACAGGCGAGCGTGTCGGCGATGCTCGCCCGCCGCCCCGCCCGCAGCAGCTTCGCCAGCTCCAGATATTCGGCGAGCCGCGTATCGGGAACGCGGCGTTGCCGGCTCAGCATCCAGAACGGGACCGGCCCGTCGTTGGCCCTCAGCGTCCAGCGCCGCCCGCTCTTGAGGTCGATGAACGGGAAAGTCGCAGAGCCCGGCCCCACCAGTCTGTCGCGCGCGCCGATGCGCTCGGCATAGGCCAGGGTCGCGCGGTTGCCGGACAGCACGAGATGGTTGCCGTTGTCGATCTCCATGTCGAGCGTGGCGTCGAAATAGGAACGGCATCGCCCGCCGGCCTGCGGGCTCGCCTCATGCACGACGACCGGCCGGCCGGCCGCGGCGAACTCGACCGCCGCCGACAGGCCCGCGAGCCCCGCCCCGATCACATGCACAAGGCCTGAACTCATGCGAGGAAGCAGCGCGCGACGATCATCAGCAGCTTCATCTTGCCGAGCTTCAGCGGCGCGCGCGGCGCCGTCCAGCCTCGGGCGTAGAGCCGGTGGAGGATGTGGCGATAGGCCTCGCCCATGATGCGAGGCGTGCGCGCGACCGCCGAAGGCGTGCGGTCGAAAATCTCCTGCGCGGCGGCGAAATGCGCGCGGGCCCGCGCCGCGACGGCGAGGCACGCCTGCTCAATGTTGGGGTCGTTGATCGCGCCCCTCGCGCCGACCGCCTCGACGCCCGCCTCACTCAGCGCCTCGGTCGGCAGATAAAGGCGGTCGATCTCGGCGTCCTCGTCGAGATCGCGCAGGATGTTGGTAAGTTGCAGCGCGCGCCCGAGATGATGCGCGAGCGCGACGCCGTCGGCGGCGTTCATGCCGAACACCGGCGCCGAAAGCCGCCCGACCGCGCTCGCCACGCGATCGCAATAGAGGTCGAGCGTCGCCCAATCGGTCGCCCCGGCGCCGACGGTGCGCTCTACGTCCATTTCCATGCCGTCGATGACGGCGAGGAAATCCTCCCGCTTCAGCCCGAACGCCGCCACCGCTTCGGCGAGCGACTTGAGCCTCGCCGGGGGCGAGCCGGCGTAAAGCTGGGCGAGATCGTCGCGCCAGCGCTGAAGGCCGGCCAGCGCCGTCTCGCGCGGCGCGCCGTCGTCGGCGATGTCGTCGACCGCGCGGCAGAACGAATAGATCTCGAACATCGCCTGCCGCTGGGTCGGCGGCATCAGCCGCATGGCGAGGTAGAACGAGGATTTCGACGCGCGCGCCTGCGCCGGCTCGGCCGGCTCGGAGACCGCCAGGCTCACGAGCGAACCTCGGAGACGCGCGCGCGGGGCGCGCCATAGAGGAAACCGCCCATCGCCGCGCCGAGCGCGACCAGCCCCATGCGCCAGCGCGGGAGTTTGGCGCGCTGAGCGAGCGGGTCCATGACCATGAGCCGGTCGAGATGCGCCTCGGCCAAAGCGTAGATGACCTGGACTTCCAGCTTGAGCCGCCGGTCGGCGACGTCGCCCGCCAGCGTCCGGCCGTCACGCAGCAGCCCCCGGGTGCGCTCGGCGAGTTCGACGATGGTCGCGCGCAAGCCCGGGGTCGCTTTCGCCGCCCCGATCATCTCCGTCGTCGCGCCATGGGCGGCGAGCCGATCCTGCGGGATATAGACGCGATCGAGCTTCCGGTAATCGTCGGCGCAATCCTGAAGGTGGTTGATGATCTGCAACGCCGAGCAGATCGCATCCGAAGCGGGCCAGAGCGCCTCGTCCTCGCCGTGGACGTCGAGCACGAATCGGCCGACCGGGTTGGCCGAATAGGCGCAATAGCCCATCAGCTCCCACCAGTCGGCGTAGCGCAGCTTGGCGGCGTCGGCGCGGAAGGCGATGAGCAGGTCGCGCGGGTGGCGCGCAGTGAGCCCGCGAGCTTTGAGCGCCGCGCGCAGGGCCTTGGCCTGCCCATTGTCCTCGGCCGAGCCCTCCGTCGTGAGCCCCGCCTCCATGTAATCGAGGCGGCGGACCTTCTCCTCAGGCGAAAAATGGGGATCGTCCGCGATGTCGTCGGCCGCGCGGGCGAAATCGTAGAAGGCCATGATGAGCGGGCGGTGCTCGGCGCGCACGAGGCGCGACGCGACCGGGAAATTCTCGGTCTGATGCGTCTTGCCCGAACGTGTCGATCCGGTCTGGCTCATGGCTCCCGCGCTCGAATGCGGCCGCCAGCGTCCGCGACGCCGCGGCGCGCCTGCCGCTTGCGCGGCGTTAGCACATCGCTCGGCGTGCGTCGATAAATCGCGCGCCCGCGCCTCAAAGCGCGACGATGCGGCCCTGGCGCTCCAAGAGCGCGATCACCTGGTCCGCGCTGGCCTCGGCGCTGGCGCTGGCGGTGTCGAGCCTGAGCTCCGCCGCCTCGGGCGCCTCGTAGGGCTGATCGACGCCGGTGAAATTCTTGATCTCGCCGGCGAGCGCCCGCTTGTAGAGGCCCTTCGGGTCGCGCTTGATCGCCTCGTCGAGCGAGGTGTCGACGAAGATCTCCAGGAACTCGCCCTCGGCGGCGATCTCGCGCGCGAGGCGGCGCTCGGCGCGGAAGGGCGAGATGAACGAGGTCAGCACGATGAGGCCGGAGTCGGTCATCAGCCGCGCGACTTCCGCGACGCGGCGGATGTTCTCGACGCGGTCGGCGGCGGTGAAGCCCAGATCCTTGTTGAGGCCGTGGCGCACGTTGTCGCCGTCGAGCAGCGCCGTATGCACGCCTCTGGCGTGCAGCTTCTGCTCGACGATGTTGGCGATCGTGGACTTGCCGGCGCCGGAAAGGCCGGTGAACCAGAGCACCGCCGGCTTCTGGTGCTTGAGCGCCGCATGCGCCTCGCGCGAGACGGTGAAGCCGTGGCGATGCACGTTGGTGGCGCGTCTCAGACCATGCTCGATCACCCCCGCCGCCGCCGTCTCGTTGCTGCGCCGGTCGATGAGGATGAAGCTTCCCAGATCGTGATCGTCGCGATAGGCGTCGAAGGCGACCGGCATGGTGGTCGCGAGATTGCAGAGGCCGATCTCGTTCAGGGCAAGGGTCTTGGCGGCGAGCTTCTCCTGCGTGTTGACGTCGACGCGATGCTTGAGCTCGGTGATCTGCGCCGGGACCGTCTTGGCGCCGATCTTCAGCAGATAGGATCTGCCGGGCAGCATGGGGTCGGCGCTCATCCAGATCACATGGGCGGTGAACTGGTCCGCCACTTCGGGCCGCGCCTGCGACAGGCACAATACGTCGCCGCGCGCGATGTCGAGTTCGTCGGCGAGCGTTACCGTGACCGCTTCGCCCGCTCCCGCCGTCTCTGCGAGTTCGTCGGCGACATAGAGGCTCCTGACCTTCGAGCCGCGGCCGGAATTGGCGACGACGATCTCGTCGCCGACGCTCACGCGCCCGCCGGCGATCGTGCCGGAATAGCCGCGGAAATCGAGGTTCGGCCGGTTGACCCATTGCACGGGCATGCGGAACGGCGCCGAGACGCGGTCCTCCTCGACGTCCTGGCGCTCCAGATGCGACAGCAGCGTCGGCCCCTTCCACCAGGGCGTGCGCTCGGAGAGCGTGGACATGTTGTCGCCGTAGCGCGCCGAGAGCGGGATCGGCTGCAGCGTCTTGAAGCCGAGCGGCCTGGCGAATTCGCGATAGGCGGCGACGATGTCGTCGAAGGTCTTCTGGCTGAAGTCGACGAGGTCGATCTTGTTGACCGCGAGCACCACATGGCGGATGCCGAGCAGCGAGACGATGAGCGAATGGCGCCGCGTCTGCGGCAACAGGCCCTTGCGCGCATCGACCAGCAGGATGGCGAGATCGGCGTTGGAGGCGCCGGTCGCCATGTTGCGGGTGTATTGTTCATGGCCGGGCGTGTCGGCGACGATGAAGGAGCGCCGCTCGGTGGCGAAATAGCGATAGGCGACGTCGATGGTGATGCCCTGCTCGCGCTCGGCCTCCAGGCCGTCGACCAGCAGCGCGAAATCGATGTCGGGGCCGGTGGTGCCGTGCTTCTTCGAGTCCTTCTCGAGCGCGGAGAGTTGGTCGTCGAAGATGAGCTTCTGCTCGTAGAGCAGCCGGCCGATCAGCGTCGACTTGCCGTCGTCGACGGAGCCGCAGGTGAGGAAGCGCAGGGTCGGGAGAGCCATCAGAAATATCCCTCGCGCTTTTTCTTCTCCATCGAGCCGGCCTCGTCGGTGTCGATGAGCCGGCCCTGGCGCTCGGAGGTGGTCGAGGCTTTCATCTCCGCGATGATCTCGTCAAGCGTCTCGCGCGTCCGACTCCACCGCCCCGGACAGCGGATAGCAGCCGAGCGTGCGGAAGCGCACGCGCCGCATCTCGGGAACCTCGCCGGGCTCCAGCGGCAGCCGCTCGTCGTCGACCATGATGAGCGTGCCGGCGCGCCGCACCACCGGGCGGGCTTTCGAGAAATAGAGCGGCACGACGGGGATGCTCTCGTATTTGACGTATTCCCACACGTCGAGTTCGGTCCAGTTCGACAGCGGAAACACGCGCATCGATTCGCCCTCGCGGATGCGCGTGTTGAACAGCCGCCAAAGCTCCGGGCGCTGGTTGCGGGGGTCCCAGGCGTGGGCGGCGGAGCGGTGCGAGAAGATGCGCTCCTTGGCGCTGGACTTTTCCTCGTCGCGCCGCGCGCCGCCGAAAGCGGCGTCGAACTTGCCGGCGTCGAGCGCCTGACGCAGGCCCTCCGTCTTCATCACCTGCGTATGAAGCTGGCTGCCCGACGCGATCGGATTGATGCCGCGCGCGAGCCCGTCCTGGTTGACATGCACGCGCAGGTCGAGGCCGAGCCGCCGCGCCGTCTCGTCGCGGAAGGCGATCATTTCCCTGAACTTCCACGTCGTATCGACATGCAGCAGCGGGAACGGCAGCGGCGCGGGATGGAACGCCTTCAGCGCGACATGCAGCATCGCGCTGGAATCCTTGCCGATGGAATACAACATCACCGGAGCGCGAAATTCGGAGACAACCTCGCGCATGATGTGAATTGATTCGGCTTCTAGCCTGCGCAGATGGAGCGGGAGATTTCCCGGCATAGACGACTCCAGACCGGGGCGACCCGACGCCGCCCGCGAGAGGCGCCGCAGCAAGCTCGGCGCCGAAAGCGGCGACGTAGGGCGGCGCGGCGGCCGCGTCAAGCCGGGCGAGCGCCGCTCACATCCGCTCGATCTTCTTGGCCGCCTCGTCGAGGACGTCGGCGATGGCCTGGATCTGCTCGCGCGTCGCCTGCCGGCCTCGAAGCCTGAGCCTCACCGTCGCGCGCAGGTTCCACATCGCGCGGATCACCGGACCGGCGCTCGACCAGTCGCCCTCGTTCTCGCCGGTCAGGCGGGCGAAGATGGCGTCGACCTGGGCCCGGTTGTCGCTCAGGAGCTTCTGGCCCTCGGGCGTGATCGCGTAGAGCTTGCGATTGGCCGCGTCGACGCTGGCGCTGGCGTAGCCCATCTCCTCGAGCAGCGTCAGCGTGGGATAGACGACGCCGGGGCTTGGGCTGTAGTCGCCGCCGACCCGCTCGCCGAGCTCCTTGATGATCTCGTAGCCGTGCCGCGGCTTCTCCGCGACAAGGGCGAGGATGACGAGGCGCAGCTCGCCGCTGTCGAACATGCGGCCCTCGCGCCCGGCGAAGCCGCCGCCGCGCCCCCAGCGTCCGAAGCCCGCCGTGGCCGCCGCGCCGGAACGCCTCGTGTTGATGCAAGTGTCTGAAGAACATGCTTTTTTCCTCGTCTTGCGTTAGACATATCTACGATATGTCTCGACAAAGATAGTCTAAGATATATCTTATGCAAGCCCCAGAACGCGATTTTGCCCGCGCCCTCGCGTGAGGGCGCCTATCGCGCCGGCGCGGACTTCGCCGGCTCGGCTAACAACTCGGCAAGGTTACGCCGGTCTTAAAGTAATATTCTACAAACAAATTGGTCACGAATTGTCGACGGCTTGTCAACGTTAAGAAAAATCGCGAGTTACGCTAGGTGAGTTAGATAAAATTGCGCGGGTTTTTTTCTGACCCGGCCAATACGCCGCGGCGATCCTCGGTCTCAACAAAGGGACTGGGGTCGTCATGTTCAAATCTGTCGTCGCCGCCGCCGTAGCCGCTTCTCTGTTCGGCGCCGCCTTCGCCACTTTCAGCCAGGCCTCCGAGACCGCGCTGCCGAAGACCTCCTACGAGGCGGTCGGCGGGCCGGCCTCCGTGCCCTACGGCTGGGTCGATTTCTGCGGCCGCCGTCCCGAGGAATGCAGCCTCGGCAAGCTGAAGCCGCTCGACCTGCGCCTGACCCGGGCGACCTGGAGCGAGCTCAACCGCGTCAACAAGCGCGTCAACGCCGCCATCGAGCCGATGACCAATCTCGCCCATTGGGGCACGATGCTCGACCATTGGGACTATCCCGTCGACGGCAAAGGCGACTGCAAGGTCTATGCGCTCTACAAGCGCAAGCTGCTCATCGACGCCGGCTTCCCCCGCCAGGCCCTCTTGATGACCATCGTCAAGGATCTCGAAGGCGAGGGCCATGCGATCCTCACCGTCAAGACCGACCGCGGCGAGTTCATCCTCGACAATCTCACCGACGAAATCCGCCCCTGGAACGCCACCGGCTACACCTATCTCAAGCGGCAGGCGCAGGACGATCCCAACATGTGGCTCAACCTCGGCGGCGTGCGCGGCCTGCCCTCGGTCGCCGCCGCCCAGTCCGCCGGCGGCTGAACGCCGTCTTGCGTCGCCGGGGCGGCTTCGCTTAAGCGCATGACGCCCGAGGCGACGGACACGAGCGCATGAATCGGTGGAGAGAGGGGATCTGGCCCCTCATCGGACTGGCCACGGTCGGCTTCTCGGGCTTTCTGCTCTACAAGGAGCTGCGCTCCCATTCGCCCGGCGAAATCCTCGACGCATTGAAGGCGATCCCGCCGCTGCGCTGGATCTTCGCGATCCTCTCGACCGCCATCGCCTACGCGGCGCTCGCCTGGTACGACCAGATCGCGCTCGCCCATCTCAAGCGGCGCCTGAGCTGGCGCTTCGTCGGCGTCGTCTCCTTCGTCACCTACGCGCTCGCCCACAATATCGGGGCGACGATGTTTTCGGGCGCGGTGGTGCGCTATCGCGCCTATTCGCTCAAGGGCCTGACGGCGCCGGAGGTCGGCGTCATCGTCGCCTTCACCTCGATCACCTTCACGCTCGGCGCGATGTTGACCGGCGGGCTGACGCTGCTCGCCAAGCCCGCCGAGCTGAGCCGCTGGATCGCCGGTCCGCCCTGGCTCGCCCACGCCGTCGCGGCGGCGCTGCTGATCGGACCCTGGCTCTACATGCTCGGCGCGCTGCTGCATTTCCGTCCCGTGACGGTCGCGGGCTTCCGGCTTGTCTATCCACGCCCGCCGATCGCGGCGCGGCAGATGATCGTCGGGCCGATCGAGCTGATCGGCGCCGCCGGCATCATCTATTTCGCGCTTCCTCCGACGGCCAATCCCGGCTTCCTGGCGGTGCTGGCGGTGTTTCTCGCCTCATTCTCGGTGGCGCTCGTCAGCCACGCCCCGGGCGGGCTCGGCGTGCTGGAGCTGACCTTCCTCAAAGCCATGCCCGACGCGCCGCCGACCGACGTGATCGCCGCGCTTCTGGTGTTCCGGCTGCTTTATCTGATCGTCCCCTTCGTCGCTTCGCTCGGAATCGTCGCCGCCTACGAGAACAGGCGCCTTTTCGCGGCGCTGCAACCGCGCCGCCCTCAATAGCCGCGCCCGCGCTCGGCCAGATTGCGCAACGGCCCGCCGCGCTCGAAGGCCAGGATCTCGCCGGCGACATAGCGCGCCACCGCCTCCGGCGCCGCAGTCGCGGCGTTGTGCGGGACTGACGAAGACGTCTTCGCGGCCCCAGAGCGGCGAATCGGCCGGCAGCGGCTCGGTCTCGAACACATCCAAAGACGCGCCTTTCAGCACGCCCGCCTCCAGCGCCGCGACGATATCGGCCTCGACCTGCGATCCGCCCCGCCCTGCGTTGACGAGCGCCGGGCCGACGCGCCCGTCGCGCGGCAGCTTGGCGAACAGCGACGCGTTCAACAGCCCCCGCGTCTCCGGGGTCAGCGGCAGCAGGGACACGAGAATATCGGTGCGCGCGACGAGCGCATGGAGCCCGTCCGCCCCATGAAACGTCGCCATTCCGTCGACGGCCTTCGCCGAGCGGCTCCAGCCGGCGACCTCGAAACCGAGCGCCTTCAGCTTGCGCGCCGCGTCGAGGCCCAGCACGCCGAGGCCGAGCAGGCCGACGCGCACCTCGCGCGCCGCCGGCTGCGCCTCGTCCTCCTCCCAGATCCTGTCGCGCTGCTGGCGGTCGTAGCGGCGGAACTGGCGATGATGCAGCAAAACCTGCAACGCCACCCATTCGCTCATCCGCTCCGTCAGATCGGGATCGACGACGCGCACGACGGGCGCGTCGGGCAGGCGTCGGTCGGCGAACACGTGATCGACCCCGGCGCCGAGCGAGAAGATCGCCTTGAGGTTCGGCAGACCTTCGAGGGACCCCTCGGGATGGCGCCAGGTCAGCGCGTAGGAAACATCCGCGCGGTCGCCGAGCGTCTCCAGAGTGTCGATGCGTCGCCCCGGCAGAAGCGCGCAGAGGCGCTCGATCCACGGCGCCGGCTTCCAGCCGGTCATCGCCAGCAGCAGGTTCACGCGACGATCCGCTCGATGACCGCAGGCCCGCGCCGGGGCGGCGCCTCGCCGATGCGATAGGCTGCCGCGAGCCGCGCGGCGGCGGCTTGCGCCGAAGTCTCGTCGCGCGCGTGAACCAGCGCCAGCGGCCGTCCCTCGCCCACTTCGTCCCCGACGCCCGCAAGTTCGGTCAGGCCGACGGCGGGATCGACGGCGTCGCTCGCGGTCCGCCGGCCGCCGCCGAGCTCCACGACCGCCAGCCCCACCGCGCGCGCGTCGATCGCCTCGACGAACCCGGCGCGAGCCGCCGGCGCCGGCTTGACGACGGCCGCCCTCGGCAGCACGGCGCGCGCCACGTTCAGGAAATGCGGCGGCCCGCCGAGCGCGGCGACCATGCGCTCAAACCTCTCCGCCGCCGCGCCGCTGTCGAGCGCGCGCTGCAAGCCTGCGCGCGCCTCTTCGAGCGTCGGCGAGAGTCCCCGCGCGACGAGCGGTTCGGCGGCGAGCGCGAGCGTCACCTCGTGCAGGCGCGGATCGCGCCGCGCGCCGGTCAGATAATCGACGGCGTTCAGCACCTCGACCGCGTTGCCGGCGGCGCTGGCGAGCGGCTCGTCCATGTCGGTGATGAGCGCGACGGTCGGCACGCCGGCGCCGGTCGCCACCGTCGCGATGCTCTGGGCGAGCTCGCGCGCGCCCTCGAGCGTCGGCATGAAGGCGCCGGAGCCGGACTTGACGTCCATCACCAGCGCGGAGAGCCCCGCCGCCAGCTTCTTCGACAGGATCGAGGCGGTGATGAGCGGGATCGACTCCACCGTCGCCGTCACGTCGCGGATGGCGTAGAGCCGCTGGTCGGCCGGGGCGAGCGCCGCAGTCTGGCCGATGATCGCGCAGCCGACCTCGCGCACGACCTTGCGGAACAGCGCGTTGTCGGGCTTGGCGACATAGCCGGGGATCGATTCCAGCTTGTCGAGCGTGCCGCCGGTATGGCCGAGGCCGCGGCCGGAGATCATCGGCACATAGGCGCCGCAGGCCGCCAGCATCGGCGCGAGCATCAGGCTCACATTGTCGCCGACGCCGCCGGTCGAATGCTTGTCGACCACCGGACCCGGCAGATCGCCATTGCAGCGTGTCGCCGGAGCGCATCATCGCGCGGGTGAGATCGACGCGCTCGCTCATGTCCATGCCGCGGAAGAACACCGCCATCGCGAAAGCGGCGACCTGCCCCTCCGAGATCGACTGGTCCGTGATGCCGCGCACGAAGAACTCGATCTCCTCGCGCCGAGAGCCTGGCGCCGTCGCGCTTGGCGCGGATGATCTCCTGCGGCAGCATCAGGCTTTGCGCCCGGATGAAGGCGCGCAGCAGCCGGCGGAAATCGGCCGAGCCGCGCGCGGCGAATTCCTGCGTCTCCTCGTGGCTGGGATCGCCGCCCGACAAGCCCGGCGGCGAAATTGGTGACGAGACTCACCGCCACGCACGCTAAGGCCGTGCAGGCGCGCGAGAATCACCTCCGGCACGGTCGACATGCCCACGAGATCGGCGCCGAGGATCTTCGCCATGCGGATCTCGGCCGGCGTCTCGAACGAGGGGCCGTTGAACCACATATAGACGCCTTCGCGCAGCGTCACGCCGGCCTCGCGCGCGGCGCCGCGCAGCGCGTCGAGCAGCGCGGGATCGTAGGCGCGGGTCAGCGGCACGAAGCGGTCGTCGCTCGCCCGCCCGATCAGCGGATTGACGCCGGCGAAATTGATGTGGTCGGTGATGGCCACCAGCGAAGGCGGCGTCCATTCCGTATGCAGTCCGCCGGCCGCGTTGGTGAGAAACAGCGTCTTGCCGCCGAGCGTCTTGAACGCCTCGATCAGCACCGCCATCGCGCCCGGATCGCCGCGCTCGTAATAATGGCCGCGCCCCTGGAACAGCGCGACGCGCCGGCCCTCGAGCTCGCCGACGACGAGCCGACCCCTGTGGCCGGCGACGGAGGGCTGGGGAAAGCCGGGAATCTCGGTGTAGGGGATCGAGACCGCGCTCTCGGCCTCGTCCGCCAGCGGCCCGAGCCCGGAGCCCAGCACGAAGGCGAGCGGCGGCAGGGAAGTTACGCCCCGGTCGGCGAGGGCGGCGAGGGCGGCGGCAAGATCGCTCATGGGTTCCTTTTTGAGAGCGGCCGCGCCCTTCGGCTGTGTCGCGCGCCGGCCCTCCGCCGGATGTCTTCGAAATCGAAACTATTCGAGCGGCGGGCCGCCGCGCAAGCGGCCCCGCCCTGCCCTCAATAGCCGACCGTGAAGCGTTAACGCACGCGCCTGGGCGTTTCGAGCTCGTCGACGGCGGCGACCGCGCTAATCTTCGAAGGACAATGGCGCTGCCCCTTTCGCCGGTCGTCGGAGCGCATCGGCAAGGTCTTGCGCGCGCGAGCGCCACGACTTGCGGGAAGCGGCAAAAGCGGCGAGGTTCGCGCCCCGGACGCCAAGGCGAGTCGGAATATGAGCGAACTGGACAACGATCAGTCTCTGGGGCCGCGGATCGACGCGCGGCCCGCGCCGCGGCCCGAGCGCGTCACGCTCGGCGGCCGCGCCGTGACGGTCGCCCCGCTGACGATCGAACACGCCGAGCCGCTGTTTTCCGCTTCGCACGGGCCGGGTCGCGATCAACTCTGGACTTATCTGTTCAACGGCCCGTTCAGGGATCTCGGCGAATTCAAAGCCGACGTCGAAGCGAAGGCGAAGGCGAGCGATCCGCTCTATTTCGCCGTCCTCGACAATCGCGACGGCCGCCCGGTCGGCTATCAGAGCCTGATGCGCATCGATCCCGCCAACCGCGTGATAGAGGTCGGCGGCATCATGTATACGCCGCTCATGCAAGGCACGGTCGGCTCGACCGAGGCGCAATATTTGTTCGCCAAATATGTCTTCGACGATCTCGGCTATCGCCGCTACGAATGGAAATGCAACGACCGCAACGCGCCCTCGAGACGCGCGGCCCTCAGGCTCGGCTTCGCCTTCGAGGGCGTGTTTCGCCAGCATATGATCGTCAAGTCGCGCAACCGCGACACCGCCTGGTTCTCCATGCTCGATCACGAATGGCCGGCGCGGCGGGCGGCCTTCGAGGCTTGGCTCGCGCCGGAGAATTTCGACGCCGAAGGCCGACAGAAGCGGCGGCTTCAGGATTTCGTCGCCGGCGCCTGATGTTTCGTAACGGGGCTTGCGTCACCTATAGCATCGCGCAGCGCCGCAAGTCTTCCCGCAAGAATACAGCGGCTTGTTGGTAACTTCCTGTTAAGCTGAATTTTTAGGGTTAAGTCCGCATTAAGTTGTCGATGGCAGTTTCATCCTCGGTGATTCCATGGCGGCGGCCCGTTGGCCGTCGCGCGTAAACCGAGGGACGTTGTCATGGTCGATCTGAGGGCCTTCGCCTTGACCACCGTCGCGGTCGTTGCGCTCTCGAGCGCGGCCTCCGCTGCGGATCTTCTGCCGCCGCCGCCGCAGGTGGAGCCGCCGCCGCCAGTCGTCGAAATGGGCGGCTGGTATCTGCGCGGCGACGCCGGCGTCGGCTTCAACAATTTCGCCTCGGCTTCGACGTCGCCGAGCCCGCTCGGCGGCTTCGCGGCCGGTCAGGCCAACGACAACTGGTACAACTCGGCGCTCTCCGAGGCGGCGCTGTTCGATCTCGGCGTCGGCTATCAGGTCAACCACTGGTTCCGCGCCGACGTGACCGGCGAATTGCGCGGCGGCTCCGAGTTCTCCGGCCTGGAGGTGCTCAACGTCACCGGCGGCGCCAACGCCGGCTATCAGGCGGCCGATTTCTACCACGGCCATCTCTCCACCGTGCTCGGCATGGTCAACGGCTATGCCGATCTCGGCACCTGGGAAGGCATCACGCCGTTCGTCGGCGCCGGAATCGGCGTCGCCTTCAACAATTTCTATGGCGGCACGGACAACGGCGTCATCTCTCAGGGCGGCGCGGCGGAGCTCTCCCTCCGGCGGCGTGTTCGGCGCCAGCACGAAGGCCAATTTCGCCTGGGCGCTGATGGCCGGCTTCGACATGGACATCACCCACAATCTCAAGCTGGAGATCGGCTACCGCTATCTCAACTACGGCACGTTCCACTCCGGCTCCAGCCAGTGCCTGAGCGGCAACGGCGCCGCGGGCAGCTTCGTCGCAGCCAATTGCGGCGGAGGCTTCACGATAGCTTCGAAGACGCTGTCGTCGAACGACGTGCGCGTCGGTCTGCTCTACTATCTCGACACGGCGCGCTGCCGCCGCAGGCGCCGCTGGTGCGCAAATACTGAGCGCGAGGACCTTCGCTCGAAACGGCGCCCTTCGGGGCGCCTTTTCATTTGAGGAAGGCGATCAGCCGCTCGGCCAGATTCTCGGGAGTTTGCAGGCAGGGCAAATGCCCTGCCCCCGCGATCTCGTGATAGGTCGCGCCGGGAACGAGCGCGGCGAGCGAGCGCAGCATCGCCGGAGGCGTCGAGCCGTCGAGTTCGCCGGCCACGCAGAGCGTGGGAACGTTCACGCCCCGCGCGGCTTCGGTGAGATCGCTGTCGCGCAAAGCAATGCAGGTGGCGACATAGCCGGCCGCGGGCGTGCGCGTCAGCATGTTGCGCGCGAGCGCGACCTCGGGCGCGTCCGCCTGGCGCATTGCGGCGGGAAACCATCGCTCCAGCACGCCCTCGGCGACCGCCGCCACCCCGCCCTTCTCGACCGCCGCAATGCGCGGGTTCCAGGTTTCGGGCGTCCCGATCTTTGACCCGGTGTTGCAAAGCGCCAGCCGCTCGACGCGCGCCGGATGCGCCTCGGCCATGCCGAGCGCGATGACCCCTCCGACCGATACGCCGCAGAGCGCGGCCTTGCCGACGCCGAAGGCGTCCATCACGCCGGCGAGATCGGCGACATGGTCGGCGATCAGCTTCGGCGGCGTCCCGAGGTCGGAAAGCCCGTGGCCGCGCAGGTCGTAGCGCAGCGCGCCGAAGCCGGCGCGGGCGAGCCGCGCGACGACGCCGTCCCAGATGCGAAGATCCGATCCCAAAGAATTGATGTAAACGACGTTTCGGCCGTCGGGCCGCAGATTCGCCTCGACATGGAGCCAGGCGTCGCCAACTTTCGCGCTTTGCATCTACGCCTCCCTGCAGCGGCCGATGCGAGAGGGATTGGCACGAACGGGCGCACGGCCGCCAAGCCTCACCGCCAAGCCTCGGCTTGCGCCCGCCGGCGCCGGCGGCTAAGCCCCGTTGCGGGGAGACGTCCTTGAGCGAACAATATAATTGCGCCGAAGGCCCCGGCGCGCCGGCGCTTCTGGGACAGGCCGATCCTGTTGCTGGGGCTGACGTCGCTGATCTGGGCGGGCCATGCCGTCGTCGGCAAGCTGGCTGTCGGCGAGATCGGCCCGATGACGCTGACGTTCCTTCGCTGGACGGTCGCCCTCGGTCCGATCCTCTTCGCCGCCCGCCATGAGATCGCCAAAGATTTTCCGGTGTTGCGCCGTCGCTGGATTTACGTCGGCTCCCTCGGGGCGCTGGGCTATACGGCGTTCAACGCGCTGTTCTATCTCTCCGCGCATTACACCGCCGCCATCAACATGGCGCTCATCCAGGCCGGCATCCCCGCGCTGGTGCTGATCGGCGCGGCGCTCGGATTCGGCGCCCGGCCGACGTCGGCGCAGACCCTGGGCGCCGCCCTCACCATCGCCGGCGTCGCCACGATCGCCGCGCAAGGCGACATCGCCAAGCTCGCCTCGCTCTCCTTCAATTTCGGCGACGTGCTGATGCTCGTCGGCTGCCTGTTCTACGCCTATTATGCGCTGGGACTGCGCTATCGCCCGGCGGTCTCCACCGTCGGCTTTCTGGCCGGCATGGCGCTGGCCGCGCTTATCACCTCGACGCCGCTGTTCCTCTACGAGGTCTGGCGCCAAGGGTTGACCCTGCCCAGCGCCAAGGGCGTTGCGGTGCTGCTCTACGCCGCGCTGGGGCCGGCGTTTATCTCGCAATTGATGTTCATGCGGGGCGTGCAGCTGATCGGGGCGGGCCGCGCCGGGGTATTCGTCAATCTCGTGCCGGTGTTCGGCGCGCTGCTGGCGGTCGCGCTTCTCGGCGAGCCTCTCTCGGCCTATCATCTCGTCGCGCTGGCGCTGGTGGTCGGCGGCATCGTGCTGGCGCAACGTTGAACCGCCGACACAGAAACGTGAAACCGATCCGGCGCCTGATGCGCTACTGGCGGGCGCCAGAGTTAGAAACCTTACGAGGACGGCATGGGCGAGTGGATTGATCTGAAAGCGTCGGACGGCTTTTCGGCGAAGGCATGGCGCGCGGCGCCGCAGGGAGCGGCGAAGGGCGGGATCGTCGTCATCCAGGAGATTTTCGGCGTCAACCACCACGTCCGCTCGGTGACAGACCGCTTGGCCGCGGCAGGCTATCTCTCGGTCGCCCCGGCGATTTTCGATCGCGTCGAGCGCGGCGTCGAACTCGGCTACGACCAGCCCGGCATGACGCAGGGCATGGCGCTCGCCGGCAAGATGGATCGCGAGAAGCTCATGCTCGACGTCGCCGCGGCGATCTCGGCCGTGACCTCGGCGGGCAAGGTCGGCATCACCGGCTTCTGCCTCGGCGGCTCCGTCGCCTGGAACGCGGCGGCCAAGCTCCCCGGCCTTTCCGCGGCGGTCGGCTATTACGGCGGCCAGATCATCGCCAACAAGGATTTGCAGCCTCAGGTTCCGACGATGCTGCATTTCGGCGAGAAGGACGATCACATCCCGCTCGCCGGCGTCAAGGAGGTGGGCGCGCTGCATCCCGACGTGCCGATCTATCTCTATCCCGCCGGCCACGGCTTCCATTGCGACGAGCGCGCCAGCTACGACAAGGACAGCGCCAAGCTGGCCTGGGAGCGCACGCTCGCGTTTTTCGGCAAGCACGTCGGCTAAACGGCCGATTCGGCCCGAATCTTGCGCAGAATCTTGCGAAATGGCCTGGCGGGCGCTTGCCCGCTTGGCCGAACGCGCGCGACAGGTTAAACATGCCGGCATGTACTCTGCGCTCACCCGAGATATTCGCGTCACCGTTCGTCCGGAATTCTCGACGGAACGCTCCGAGCCGATCGACGACAGCTATTTCTGGGTCTACACGATCGAGATCGCCAATCAGGGCCGCAAGTCGGTCAAGCTCATGCACCGCCATTGGCGCATCACCGACGCGCTCGGCCATCTCGAAACGGTCGACGGTCCGGGCGTGGTCGGCGAGCAGCCGACGATCGCGCCCGGCCAGGCTTTCCGCTACTCCTCCGGCTGCCCCTTGAAGACGCCGAGCGGCTTCATGGCCGGCAGCTACGAGATGGTCGACGAGGAGGGCCGGCGCTTCGAGGTCGAGATCCCCGCCTTCTCGCTGGACAGCCCCTTCCTTCGCCGAGTGCTGAACTGAGCGAAGGTCACTGCGCCGGCGCGAGCGCCGCCCGGCGCGTCAGCGACGAATTCGGCGAAGGGGCGGAAGGTCGCGGCGATCAAGGCCGCGCCGAGGCCCATCGCGAACGAGATGAGATAGAGCCAGAAATAGGTCGCGTAGGCGTCGTAGATCCAGCCGCCGAGCATCGGCCCCAGCGCCATGCCGAGGCTGCCCGCCATTCCGGAACTGCCGATCACCAGGCCCATCATCCGCATCGGAAAATTCTCGCGCGCGATCACCGCATAGAGCGGCATCACGCCGGCGTAGGTGAATCCGAACAGCGCGGCGACGCTGTAAAACCCGTCGAGCTCTCTGACAAATCCATAGGCGAGCGCCCCGAACGCCTGCACGAGCAGCCCCGCCACCAGCACGCGCTTGGCGCCGAACCGGTCGCCGGACAGCCCGAACGCGACCCGCCCGAACAGGCCCGCAAACCCTTCGACGCTGTATATCGAAACGGCGGCGATGGCGGGAACGCCGCAGGAAATCGCATAGCTGACAGTGTGGAAGATCGGCCCGGAATGGGTCGCGCAGCAGGCGAAATTGGTGAGGATCAGCACGAGGAACTGCGGCGTGCGCACCGCCTGGCCGACTGTCATGCCCGCAGGCGAGGACCCTTCGGGCGCCCCGCCCGCGGCGGCCTGCGACGCCGGCGGCCGGCGCACGAGCAAGGCCGCCGGCAGCATCAGCGCAAGCACTAGCCCCGCCAGGATCAGATACGACAGCCTCCAGTCGTAGCGCGCGATGAGCCAGGCGGCGAAGGGCGCCATGGTCATCGGCGCCATGCCCATGCCGGCCGAGACCAGCGACACCGCCAGACTCCGCTGCGTATCGAACCAGCCGGTCACCGCCGCCATCATCGGCGCCAAAACCGCCGCCGCCGAAAGTCCGACCAGAAGGCCGAACACGAGCTGGAACTGCCAGAGCGCCCGCGCCTGCCCCGAAAGCGCCAGACCCGCCGCCAGCAGAATCGCGCCGAGCAGGGCCGCCGGACGCGGGCCGTAGCGGTCCGAAAAAGCGCCCCAGCCGACGCTGCCGACCGCCATCGCGAGAAAACCGACGGTCATGGCGCTGGAGATTCCCGTGCGGCTCCACCCGGTCGCCGCGGCGACCGGCACGAGAAAGACGGGAAGCGCGAACATCGCGCCGATGGCGACGCAGCCGAGCAAGCCGCCTGCGCCGACGATCACCCAGCGATAGTGCGAAGCCATCCCCGCTCCCCCAAACGGCATTGCCGACGGCGAGATATGTTGATATCAACCTTTCATGCCCGAGACAAGCCCGATCCCGCCAGCAGCGATCCGCGAGGTGCGCGACGCCTGCTTTTGTCTGGCCGCACAGCGCGCAGCCCGACGGCTCGGGCGGAGATTCGATCGCGCTTTCCGACCGGTCGGGCTGACCAACGGACAGTTCTCGGCGCTGATGTTCCTCGCCGGCGCCGGCGGGGCTTCGCCTGCGGCGGCTCGCCGAACTTCTGGCGATGGACCGCACCACCGTCACCGCCCTGCTCAAGACGCTGAGCCGGCGCGGCTTGGTCGAGGTCGAAGCGGACGCCAGGGATCGCCGTACGCGCCGCGCCGCCGTCACGGCGGCCGGGCGTCAGGCGCTCGCGCAGGCGCTGCCGATCTGGCGGGCCGAACACGCGGCGCTGGAGGCCTCGCTGCCCGGCGACGCCGACGGCCGCGAATTCCTGCGCGCGCTGGCGCTCGCGCCCCTGTCGGCATGACGACGCGAGCCCGCGCCCCAAAATTCCCATAATCTCTTTGCTGAAAAGGGCGGCCCTTAAGGACCTTTGGGGTTTTCGCAGGATTTTGGGCGGAATATGCGTTATGCGAGCGCGCTGACAGACTTAAGGAAGCGTTAAGACATGGGTCGAAAATATTTCGGCACCGACGGCATCCGGGGCCGCGCCAACTCCAAGCTGACGGCGGAGCTGGCGCTGAAGGTCGGGCAGGCGGCGGGACTGGTGTTCCAGCGCGGCGAATATCGCCATCGCGTCGTCATCGGCAAGGACACGCGGCTTTCCAGCTACATGCTCGAATACGCCATGGTCGGCGGCTTCGCCTCGGTCGGCATGGACGTGCTGCTGCTCGGCCCCGTGCCCACCCCGGCGGTGGCGATGCTGACGCGCTCGATGCGCTGCGACCTCGGCGTGATGATCTCCGCCTCGCACAACCCGTACGAGGACAACGGCATCAAGTTGTTCGGGCCGGACGGGTTCAAGCTCTCCGACGAGATCGAGCAGAAGATCGAAACCTTGCTCGATTCCGATCTCACCCCGCAGCTCGCCCCTTCTCAGGAACTCGGCCGCGCCCGCCGCGTCGACGACGTGGTCGCCCGCTATATCGAATACGCCAAGCGCACCCTGCCGCGCGATGTGACGCTGGAGGGCCTGCGCGTCGTCGTCGATTGCGCCAACGGCGCCGCCTACAAGGCCGCGCCCGAGGCTCTGTGGGAGCTCGGGGCGGAGGTCATCAAGATCGGCGTCGAGCCGGACGGCATGAATATCAATCATCATGTCGGCTCGACTTCGCCGGAGTCGCTCGCCCGGAAAGTGCGCGAGATGCGCGCCGACATCGGCGTCGCGCTCGACGGCGACGCCGACCGCATGATCATCATCGACGAGAAGGGCCATGTCGTCGACGGCGACCAGATCCTCGCCGTCATCGCCGAGAGCTGGCGCAGCGACGGACGGCTGTCGAAGCCGGGAATCGTGGCGACGGTGATGTCGAATTTCGGCCTGGAGCGGCATCTGGCCGGCCTCGGCCTGACCCTGGAGCGCACCGCCGTCGGCGACCGCTATGTGCTCGAACGCATGGTCGAGCAGGGCTACAATGTCGGCGGCGAACAGTCCGGCCACATGATCCTGACCGATTATTCGACCACCGGAGACGGGCTGGTCGCCGCCATGCAGGTGCTGGCGATGGTCAAGAAGCTCGGCCGGCCCGCAAGCGAGGTCTGCCACCGCTTCGAGCCGCTGCCGCAGGTCTTGCGCAACGTGCGCTTCAACGGCGGCCGGCCGCTGGAGAACGAGGCGGTGCGCGCGGCCATCGCCTCCGCCAACGCGCGGCTCGGCGCCGGCGGCCGGCTCGTCATCCGCCCCTCCGGCACCGAGCCGGTCATCCGCGTGATGGCGGAGGCGGAGGACCGCACGCTGGTCGACACGCTGGTCGCCGAAGTCTGCGAGGCGGTCGCCAAGGCGGCGGCGTGAAGCGCCGCCTTCGCCGAGGCGCCCTGCCCAAGAAAAAGTAGGGCGCCGCCGGGAAAGAAGGCTTGGCGTAAGCGCAAATCGCTATAATCTCCTCCCGTCGTCAACAACCGAAAGGAGGTGATCCAGTGTCTCATTGTCACTCGCCAGCCGAGATCGCAGTACCTGGAGCATTGTCCGTTCGCGGGGTTTCCGCGGCTAAACGACGATTTCCGGGATGATCTGCGATCTCGCTTGGTCGCGACAATGGAAGAGCCGCTTCCTTCAGAAGGAAGCGGCTCTTCTCTTATGCGGTCGGCGCAATTCTTATGAGGTCGCCGCAATCGGCTTGTGCGGCGTGCGGCCTTCGCATATGAGGCGCGCGGGCCTGCGCTTCTCTCGTCGGATGCGGCTCTATCGGATTTCTCTCGGATCGGAAAGCTCCTCCATGAAACTTTCGATTTTCGTCGCCGCGCTCGGGCTTGGGCTTCTCGCGTCCGGCTCGGCCTTCGCCACCGAGGCCGCCGCTCCGGCGGCGAGCCCGTCGCCGATGGCGCCACGATGATGAAGCCCGACAAGGCGGCGATGGAGGCCCGTTCGCAGGAATGCTCGAAGCAGGCCGACGCCAAGGGCCTGCATGGCAAGGAGCGCAGGGAGTTCCGCGCCAAGTGCAAGAAGGGCGTCGAAGTAAGCTCTTCTTCTCGAATCTCGCCTGACGTCCGGCCGGCGCAAGCCGGCCGGCTTGCTTCCGGGGGGCGCGCGATGGAGGACGCCGAGGAGCGGATCGCCGTTTTCGCGACGCCGCGCGACTGGTTCCGCTATGCGGTGAGCCGCTTCCAGGCCGCGGGCCTCGTGTTCGGCCACGGCGCGACCAATGCGGTCGACGAGGCCGCCTTTCTGGTGCTGGAGGGCCTCGAGTCTCCCCATCGACGCGCTCGACCCCTTCGCCGACGCCAGATTGCTGACCGCCGAGCGCCGCCGCCTCGACGCGCTGATCGAGGCGCGCGTGACGACGCGCAAGCCCGCCGCCTATCTCCTGCAACGCGCCTATATCCAGGGCGTGCCGTTCTATGTCGACGAGCGCGTCATCGTGCCGCGCAGCTTCATCGGCGAATTGCTGTTCTCCGGCCTCGTCGGCGAGGGCGGGCTCATCGAGGCGCCGGAGCGGGTCGAGACGCGTGCTCGACCTCTGCACGGGCGGCGGTTCGCTCGCCATGCTCGCCGCGCGCGTCTTCCCCAACGCCGGGATCGACGCGACCGACCTCTCGCCGGACGCGCTGGCGGTCGCCCGGCGCAATGTCGAGGAGCATGGGCTTGATGAGCGCATCCGCCTGATCGAGGGCGACCTGTTCGCGGGCTTGCTGGCGCGCGCTACGATCTCATTCTGACCAATCCGCCCTATGTGACCGAGGCCGCCGTTGCGGCCTTTCCGCCGGAATTTGCGGCCGAGCCGAAGCTCGCGCATGTCGCCGGCGCGGACGGGCTCGACGTCGTGCGCCGCATCGTGCGCGAGGCGCGCGCGCATCTGAGGCCCGGGGGCGCGCTGATCTGCGAACTCGGCGACGGCCGCGAGCTCTTCGAGGCGGCGTTTCCCGACCTCGACGTGGTGTGGCTCGACACCGTGGAAAGCGAGGGCGAGGTGTTCTTCGCGCGCGCCGAGGACTTGCCGGCGACGCCGCGCCGACACAAGGCGAAGTGACAGTCGGCGCAGCGAATGCGCGGGCGCTATCGGCGACAACGCGCTTCGCTCCCGCCTTCGAGCGCCTGGCGGATTTCCGCAGGCCCGCGCGAACCCTCAGCGATACCCGAACGTATATTGCTTTTCGAATGCGCGCTTGGCCAGATGGAACAGCCGCGTCTGCGGGCTGACGAAATTGCGGCTCGGGCTGCGATAGACCAGTATGCCTGTCTTCATCGTGTCGACGATGCAGATCAGCTCGCATTTGAACTCGGTCGATGGCTCCTGGCCCGCAAGGGCCGCGGCGATGTTGGCGGCGGCGGCCTTGGCCTGCAAATCCGCCTGATGCGCCTGCTTGGCCAGCCAATCGGGGCCGGGATAGCTGCCGACGTCGCCGACCGCCCAGACGTTCGGCCGATCCTTCACCCGGCACATCGCATCGGCGACGACCATGCCGCCGGGCGACAGCGGCAGATCGGCCTGAGCGAGCCAGGCCGGGCCCGTGAGTCCGGGCATGAACAGGATGAGGTCGGTCTCGAACTCGCCCCCCTCGGTGACCACCTTGTTCGGCTCGAAACGCGTCAGCTTGTGGCCGAGATGGGTCTTGATGTCGCGGCGCGCCATTTCGGCAAGCAGACTGTCGACCGCTTCCGGCCCGAGCCGGGCGCCGGGACGGGACGCCGGATTGAAGAAGGTGATCTCGAACCTGTCGCGCCGGCCCTGCTGACGCAGCAGCGAATCGATGATGAACAGATATTCGAACATCGGGCCGCCGCGCATCGCGCCCTGCTCGGCGGGATTTGTGGCGAAGCCGACGGCGATCCGCCCGCCCGGCATCGCCTTCAGGCGCCGGTCGATCTCCTCGGCCACCGCCAGGCCCTCGCAGGGAACGAGCGCATGTTCGATCCCCGGCAGCTTGCGCAGGAACCGCGCGCCGGTGGCCACGATCAGATGGTCGTTGCGGTAGGAGCCGCCGGAATCGGTCGTGACGACGCGCCCGCCCTCGGACAGCGCGGCTGCCAACTCCTTGACGAATTTCACCCCTTTGCGGGCGAAGAATTTCGTCAGCGGAAACCTGAGATCTTCGGCCTTGGTCAGGCCCGTGGGAATCCAGATCGAGCTTGGCAGATAATGCAGCTCGTCGCGCGGGGAGATCATGGTGATCTCCGCAGCGACCTTGCGCCGTCTGAGCTCGCGCGCGGCCGTCAGAGCGCCGAACCCGGAGCCGAGGATGGTGATGTTGACCAATCGCGCCTCCCGAGCCAATATTCACCCTTGCTAATATGTAGCGGGCGGCCGGCGCGCAACTCCGGGACAATGCTGAGGGGAGTTGCGGCGACAGCGCCTTCTGCGCCCGCTCTCCGCTCTCAAGCAGACGGCGCCGCAGTTGCAGTCCCTTGCCCAACTGCCTGACCGCCTCGGCGAGCGCGACGCCGGCCGCGACGCCGACATTGAGCGAGCGCAGCGGCGCGCGAATCGGGATTCTCACCCGCGCGTCGGCGCGCGCGTGCACCGCCTCGGGCACGCCCGCCAATTCGCGCCCGACCATCAGCGCGTCGCCCGCCTCGAAGCGGAAATCCCAGAGATCGACGTCGCCCCGCGTCGTCAGCAGCACAGCCGCGCCCCTCGCGCGCGCCGCCAGTCCTCGAACGCGGCGAAGGAGACGTGCCGCTGCGATGCCGATCGCGTCGAGATAATCCATGCCGGCGCGGCGGAAGCGGCGGTCGGAGAACACGAAGCCGGCGGGCTCGACGATGGCGGCGTCGGCGCCGAAACAGGCGCAGGTGCGCAGCATCGCCCCGTATTGGCGGCGATGTCGGGCTCGTAAAGCGCCAGCACGAGATTTCGGCCTTCCATCCAACCGGCTCCGCCCGGCGCGACCCCATCGCCGAAATTGCGGCTCGACGGCAAGCCCTTGCGGCGCGATCGGGCGCGTCCGGCGGCGAAGCGGCGCTGCGACCAAATCACCCATTGACGGCTATGGACAACCTGGGGATCAGTGCGAAATAGCGGCCGAAAACAAGGGGCGCGAGGGGCCGCGGGCGCTCCTTGCGGACTTGACGTCGTCGCGCGGGCGGCCGGTGTGCGCGGCCGCGCCAGAGCCGCGATCGTTGGAAAGACCGCGCGTTCGACGCGCGAGCGCACGGGGGTCCATTTGTCGCACGCGGAAGCCATCCAACCCAGTCGCCGGGATTTTCTGTTCCTCGCCACCGGCGCCGTCGCCGCCGTCGGCGCGGCCTCGGTCGGCTTGGCCGCTCATCGACCAGATGAACCCCGACGCCGGAACGCTCGCCCTGTCGTCGATCGAGGTCGATCTGTCGCCGATCGCAGGAGGGGCAGATCGTCACGGTGAAATGGCGCGGCGGCCCGGTGTTCGTGCGCCATCGCACCAAGAAGGAGATCGAGGCGGCCGAAGCGACGCCGCTCGCCGATCTCAAGGACCCGCAGACCGATCAGGAGCGCGTGCAGAAGCCGGAATGGCTGGTCGTCGTCGGCGTCTGCACCCATCTCGGCTGCGTGCCGCTCGGGCATGAAGGCCAATACGAAGGCTGGAAATGCCCGTGCCACGGCTCGGTCTACGACACCTCGGGCCGCATCCGGCAGGGGCCCGCGCCGCTCAATCTCGCGGTGCCCGAGTACAAGTTCCTTACGCCGACGCGCGTGAAAATCGGCTGACCGCCCTCTTCCTCGCCCATCGCCAGAGAACGAAAACATGGACGGACATTCCACCTACGTTCCCAAGAGCGGGATCGCGCGCTGGTTCGAGGCGCGGCTGCCGATCGTCGGCCTCGTGCATTCCTCGTTCGTCGCCTATCCGGTGCCGCGCAATCTCAATTATTTCTGGACCTTCGGCGCGATCCTGTCGATCATGCTGGGCGTCCAGATCATCACCGGCGTCATCCTCGCCATGCATTATGTGCCGAACGCCACGATGGCGTTCAACTCCATCGAGCACATCATGCGCGACGTGAACTATGGCTGGTTGATCCGCTATCTCCACACCAACGGCGCCTCGTTCTTCTTCCTCGCCGTCTACATCCACATCTTCCGCGGCATGTATTACGGCTCCTATAAGTCGCCGCGCGAGGTGCTGTGGATCCTCGGCGTCATCATCTACGTGCTGATGATGGCGACGGCCTTCATGGGCTACGTGCTGCCCTGGGGCATGATGAGCTTCGCCGGCGCGACCGTCATCACCAACCTGTTTACCGCCATTCCGCTCGTCGGAACCGGCATCGCGCATTGGCTGTGGGGCGGCTACGCGGTCGGCGACCCGACGCTCAACCGCTTCTTCTCGCTTCACTATCTGCTGCCGTTCATGATCGTCGGCGTCGTGATCCTGCACGTCTGGGCGCTGCATGTGGTCGGTCAGAACAATCCCGACGGCGTCGAGGTGAAGGACGTCAAGCGCGACACGGTGCCGTTCACGCCCTACGCGACGATCAAGGACCTGTTCGGGGTCTGCGTGTTCTTCGTCGTCTATGCCTGGTTCGTGTTCTTCATCCCGAACTATCTGCTGGACGCCGACAACTACAACCCGGCCAACCCGCTGGTGACGCCCGCGCATATCGTGCCGGAATGGTATCTGCTGCCATTCTACGCGATCCTGCGCGCGATCCCGAACAAGCTGATCGGCGTTCTGGCGCTGGCGGCGGCGATGGGCCTGCTCGTCTTCCTGCCCTGGCTCGACACCTCGCCGGTCCGCTCCGGCAAGTACCGGCCGCTGTTCCGGTTCTTCTTCTGGCTGTTCGTCATCTGCTGCGTCGGGCTTGGCTATCTCGGCTCGCAGGAGGTGTCGGACTCGGCGACGCTGGTGGCGCGCATTCTGTCTATCGGGTATTTCGGTTATCTGCTCGTCGTCCTTCCGGTGCTGGGACTGGTCGAAAAGACCAAGCCGATGCCGATGTCGATCGCCGACGCCGTGCTGCCCAAGGCCGCGGCGCCTGCGGAATGAGATCGCTGCCCAAGACGCCGACAAGGGGACAATAATGATGAAGGGTTTGAAAACGTCCTTCCTTGCGTTCGCCATGCTCGCGATGGGCTCCGGCGTCGCGGCCGCGCAGGAGGCGGAGGAACAGCCCAAGCCGCCGCGCCAGGCTTGGAGCTTCCACGGCGTCTTCGGCCGGTTCGATCAGGCGCAGTTGCAGCGCGGCTTCCAGGTCTACCGGGAGGTCTGCTCCAACTGCCATCGCCTCAGCATCGCCTTCCGAACGCTGGAGGATCCGGACGGCCCGGGCTACAGCGAGGAACAGGTCAAGACGCTGGCCGCCAGCTACAAGGTCACCAACGACGAACCCAACGATCAGGGCAAGATCTTCCAGCGCCCCGGCACGCCGGCCGACATTTTCCCGCCGCCGGAAGCCTTCCCCAACGATCAGGCCGCCGCCGCCGCGCTCGGCAAGGCGCCGCCGGACATGTGGCTGCTCGCCAAGTCGCGCAAATACGAGCGCGGCTTCCCCTGGTTCATCTTCGACATCTTCGACGATTATCAGGAGGTCGGCTCGGACTACATTTACGCGATCCTGACCGGCTACACCCACAAGGACGATCCGCAGTGGAACCTCTATTTCCCCGGCCATAAGCTCGCGATGCCGGACCCGCTACAGGACGGCGCGGTCAAATACACCGACGGGACGCCGGGCACAGTGCAGAACTACGCCAAGGACGTCGCAGCCTTCCTGAGTTGGGCGGCCGAGCCGACGATGATGGAGCGCAAGAAGATCGGCTTCCGCGCCATCGTCTTCCTCATCGTGCTGTCGGTCCTGATGTATCTGGTCAAGAAGCGCGTCTGGGCCGACGCCCATTGACGGCGCGCCCGTTGCAAATCGATCCCCCCGGCCCTCGGCCGGGGGTTTTTGTTTGGGATGACGGCGCGCGCGCGAAACGTTAGACCCGATGGCGGGAAGAGGAGCGCAACATGGCCAAGGCGATTGTCGGGGTTATCGGCGGATCGGGCCTCTATTCGCTTCAGGGCTTCACGCCGACCCGCGAGGAGCGGATTGCGACCCCCTGGGGCGAGCCTTCGGACGCCCTGCGCTTCGGCCGGTTTGGCGACACCGAGGTCGTCTTTCTCGCCCGCCACGGGCGCGGACACCGGTTTACGCCCTCGACGATCAACTACCGCGCCAATATTGACGCGCTGAAGCGCGCCGGCGTCACCGACATCGTCGCCGTCTCCGCCTGCGGCTCCTACAAGCGCGATCTCTACCCCGGCCTGTTCGTGCTGGCCGACCAGTTCATCGACCGCACGTTCAGGCGCGAGACCAGTTTCTTCGGAACCGGCTGCGTCGCGCATGTTCCCTTCGCGCATCCGACCTCGGACGTTTTGCGCAAGCGCGTGGCGCAGGCGGCGGCGGCGGAGGGGATCGCGGTCCAGCCGGGGGGAACCTACGTCTGCATGGAGGGGCCGCAGTTCTCCACGCTCGCCGAATCGCTCCAGTACCAGAGCCTCGGCGCCTCGGTCATCGGCATGACGGCGGCGACCGAGGCCAAGCTCGCGCGCGAAGCCGAGATCGCCTATGCGCTGATCGCGATGGTGACGGATTTCGATTGCTGGCACGACGAGCACGGCTCGGTCGACGTCGCCTCCGTCATGAAGGTGATGCACGACAACACCGAGAAGGCGAACCGCCTGGTGGCGCGGGTGCTGGCGGACTATCCCGCCGAGCGCGAGCCCTGCCCCGTCTCGGATCGCGCGCTCGACGGGGCGATCATGACGTCGCCGCAGATGCGAGACGCCGAACTGGTCAAGAAGCTGGAGGCGGTGGCGGGGCGGGTTTTGAAGGCGTTTTAGCGCCGCGCCTCTTGCGCGAGAAAGCGCGGCGAGAGAATTTGCCGCATCTCATTGGGGGGAAATGATGACGCCGCGTTTGCTGGCCTCAGGGTCGTTCCTTGCGATTTTCGCCGCATCCGCCGCCTTCGCCGCCGATCCGAGCTTGCCCTCCTGGCTGCCGCAGAAAGGCGTCTACAGCCCCAATCCCGATCAGATCGTCGAAGAGGAATTCGGCGTCGACAGTTTCAAGGTCGCCAAGGGCGACGATTACGACACCGTCGAAATGAAGGGCCATCATTGGACGGCGGACGTCTACCCGGTGGGCCCGGTCGCGAAATGGAGCTGGAACGGCCTCGCGGCCTGGAACGCGATGAAGCCGCAGCTCGAGGCTCAGGGCTTCAAGATCGTCTATCTCCGGCAGGACGGCGGCGTCGACGCCACATTGCGCAAGGAAGCCGACGGCGCGACCACCTATGTCGAGATCATTTTCACCGACGACGACGCCTACAGCAACAGTCTGAAGATCGTTGCGACGACGCCGCAAACGCGCACGCTTGCGCTTGTTCCGCCGGCCGCGACGCCGGAGACCTTCACGGACAAACAGGACTTCCCCTATCTCACGCCGCTTCCCGGAGCGAAGTTGCTCAACACTGCGTTCGATCCCGGCCCGATGGACGTGACCTCGCCCGCCGACAAGGAGACGCAGCTTGTGAGCGGCGGCTCGCTGACCAAGCTCTACGAGGGCCCGCCAAAGCTTTCGGCGCTCGATTTCGTCACCACATACGCCAAAGCGTTCGCAGCGGCGGGCTGGAAGGTGACCGACCAGAACCCGAACTCGGGCGGCGGCTTCCTCACCGCGCATTTCGCCGGAAACGGCCGCAATGTCTGGGCGCATCTCTGGCTCGAAGGCGCCGACCGCTGGGACGTGAAGGTCGCCGATGTCGGGGCGGGTCTCGCCAAGGCGATGAAGACCTGCAAGATCGAGCTTTACGGCGTCAATTTCGATTTCAACAAGGCCACGCTGAAGCCGGAATCCGATGCGGTGCTGGGTCAGGTGGATCGGCTGTTGAAGGCGGACGCCGCGCTCAAGTTCGAGATCGGCGGACACACCGACAATGTGGGCAAGCCCGCCTACAATGCTAAGCTTTCCCAGAAGCGCGCGGATGCGGTGAAGGCCTGGCTTGTCGCCCATGGCGTCACGGCCGGCCGGCTGACGACGAAGGGCTATGGCGACACGGCGCCGCTCGTCCCCAACTCATCTGACGCCAACCGCGCCAGGAACCGGCGCGTGGAGATGAAGAAGCACGCGTGCAAGTGAAGGCGGCGGGAGGAAGGAGCGCGGGACCCGCGGCCGCTAGAGGCCGCGGCGGGCTACGACATATGACGAAATAGCGTTGGCTGCGCGCTCTACTTCAGCTCGCTCCAAGCCGCCGCTTCGCGTTTCCGCCGGTCGCGCGAGAATAGCCGTCAGCGATGACGCCGAAGGCGCCGGCGCCTGAAGCGCCTTGATGAACGCGTCCCCAATCGTCAATCTCGTCGCCGACGCGAACTTGTCCGTTGTCGCCCGGACCTGTAGCTCATGGCGGAACTGCGAGGAAAGACCGATGAAGGCCGGGCCCTTTCTCATCGACGAGCGCGAGCTGATCGAGAGTTTCGCGCGAGCCTCCGGCCCCGGCGGGCAGAACGTCAACAAGGTGTCGACGGCGGTGGAGTTGCGCTTCGACGCGCGCCGCTCCCCCGCCCTGCCTCCCGACGTCGCCGAGCGGCTCATACATCTGGCCGGCCAGCGGGCGACGCAGGACGGCGTCATCGTCATCTTCGCGCAGCGTTACGCGAGCCAGCCGCGCAACCGCGAGGACGCCCGCGCGCGTCTGGCCGCGCTGATCGAACGCGCCGCCCATCGCGACAAGCCGCGCCGCGCCACGCGACCGACGCTCGCCTCGAAGAAGCGCCGGCTCGACGAAAAGAGCCGGCGCGGCGAGATCAAGGCGCTGCGCGGGCGGGCGGGCGAGGAATGAACCGATAGCGCCGCTCGGCGGACCGCGGGCGCGCCGCCCCTCGGCGGGCGGATGGGACCGACAATTAAAACGAAGGGGAGGCGACATCGTGCACGCGGAGACTTTCACCATCCCCCGGCCCGACGGGCACGCGATTTTCACCCGCGCCTGGCGCCCCGACGCGGCGCCGAAAGCCGTCGTGCAGATCGTCCATGGCCTGGCCGAACATTCCGCGCGCTACGCACGCCTCGCCGAGGCGCTGACGCGGGCCGGCTACGCCGTCTACGCCCATGACCATCGCGGACATGGGCCGAGCTGCCCTCCGGCCGAACTCGGCTTCTTCGCCGAGCGCGACGGATGGCGCAAATTGCTCGACGACATCGACGCCGTCGCGGACCGCATCGGCGCCGATCACCCGGGCCTCGGCCGCGCCTTCCTCGGGCACTCCATGGGCTCGTTCCTCGGCCAGACCTATATCGCCGAGCGGGGCGGGGAACTCGCCGCCGCCGTGCTTTCCGGCACATCCGGTCCGCCGCCGGCGATCCTGCCGATCGGCAAGCGGATCGTCGCCTTCGAGCGTTGGCGGCTGGGGCCGCGAGGCAAGAGCCCGCTCGTGCAGGCTTTGTTGTTCGGCGAGCAGAACAAGCCGTTCCGGCCAGCGCGCACGCCTTATGACTGGCTGTCGCGCGATCCGGCCGAGGTCGACAAATATGTCGCCGACCCGCTTTGCGGCTTCCCCCTCACCAACCAGCTCGCCGCCGATCTCGTCGGGGCGCTCGCCGATCTCGCCTCGCCGAAGCTCGCCGCGCGCATACCGAAGTCGCTTCCGATCTATGTGTTCAGCGGCGCGCGCGATCCGGTCGGGGCGAAGTTGCAGGGCCTCCTGGATGTCTACCGCGCCGCCCGGCTCGACGTGACCGCGAAGATCTATCCTGACGCGCGCCACGAAACGCTCAACGAAACCAATCGCGACGAAGTCACGCGCGACCTCATAACATGGCTGGACGCCCGCATCGGCTAGAGATCAGGGATGCGGAAACACCAGACAGGTCCTCGCGCTCCGCGCGAGCAGGCGTCCGCGCGACTCAACCAAACGCCCCTCGGCCGTAGCGATCCGCCGGCGCGCGCCCAATCGCTCATCGCAAGCTTCCCTGGCCGCGGCGATAATATCCTCGCGCAGTATCTCCTCGCCGAACGATGGGAAGTCAGCCGCAATTCAATACTCGTGCGCGCCTCAGCCCGCAAACAGCGAAAGGCCGCCGTCGACGCGCAGCACCTGACCGTTGATGAATTTCGCGCGGGGGCCGGCGAGAAAGGCCACGGCCTCGGCGATCTCGTCCGGGTCGGCGTAGCGGTTGAACGACTTCTGCGCAGCGTCCATGCGCTTCTGATCGACGACGCGCGTCGCCTGAAACCGCGCCGTCTTGGTGGGTCCGGGACTCACGACATTGACACGCACGCCGTCGTCGAGCAGCTCTTTGGCCAGACATCGCGTGTAATGCACGACGCCCGCCTTCAGCGTGGAATAGACGACCTCCGGCGAGCAGCCCATATGCGCGGCGACCGAGGCGATATTGACGACCGACCCCGACCCCGCCGCCTTCATCGCCGGCACGAAGGCCTGACAAACGAGCATCGTGCCGATCAGATTGTTCTCCGTCAGAACCTTGATGTCCTCGAAGGAAATATCGAGCGCATTGTTGGGATTCGGCTTGCCGCCCGCCGCGCCGATGTCGCCGCCGGCGCAATTGACGAGGATGTGCACCGGCCCGAGTTTATCGGCGATCGTCTGTTTCATCGCCGCGACCGCCGCCCGGTCGCCGATGTTGCCGCTGACCGCACAGACCTTGCCGCCGTGTCGCGCGATCTCCTTGGCGACGGCGTCGAGGTCTGGCGCCTCGCCATATTTGGCCGGCGCCGTCCAGGCGATGTCGTGGATGGCGACGTCGGCCCCCAGGGAGGCGAGTTTCTCCGCCATCGCGCGGCCGAGCCCGCGCCCCGACCCCGTGACGAACGCCGTTTTGCCGCTGAGTTCTCCGGTCAAGTCGTTCTCCTGCTGTTTGTCTGCCATCGCGGTCACAAGCCCAGCGCGCGCATGTTGGCCGCGCTGCGGCGGATCATCGCGAGCTCATAATCGACGAGCGCGGCGTCCTCGCCCTTCTCCCAGGGCGTACGATAATCGGCGTCCTCGGGCAGATGGTTGACGCGCGCCGCCGCCAGACAGCGCGCCAGCGCCTCCGCGCTCTTCGGCGCGTAGCCTCTCCACCATTGCGGCGTCAACAGCCTGCACATGCCGCGCCTCCAACGCCCCCGGCTCCAGCATCGCCGTCAGTTTCGGATGATGCGCGGCGAACAGATCGAGCATCTGAGCGACTGGGACCGCCCCATCGCCGATGGCGCAGCGCACCAGACGATAGCCCTCGTCGGTGAACTGCACGCGATAGTCCTTCAGATGCACGTGGCGCACATGCGGCGCGACGCGCGCGTAGAAATCCAGCGGCGCCTCGGCGACCGGAAAAGTATTGCCGGCGTCGACGCATATGCCGACGCCGCGCGTCTCCTCACAGAAGCCGACCAGCTCGTCGCTGCCGAAATCCTGATGGTTCTCGATCGCCAGCATGCGCCCGTCGTCGGCGACGACCGGGCCATATTGCTTGAGCGCCGCACGCACGCTCGCCGCCAACTCCGGCCACTTGTCGCCGAGCGTGGCGCGATCCCCGCATAGCACCGTCGTCAGCGCGCAGCGGATCGTCGTTGCGTCGAGCGCGCGCGCCGAGCGCAGGGCGCTCTCGAACGGCCCCATCATCAGGCCCCAGCTGACGATCGGCGTGAGCCCCAGCGCCGCCAGCCGCTCCTTCAGCGCCGCAAGCTCGGCGTCGCTCATCGCGCGCAGCCACGGATCGACGATTTCTATCGCGCGCGCGCCGAGTTCCGTGCACAGCGCGATGAAACCCTCCAGTCCCGCGCCTTTGGGGTTGGCGCGCGGCGTCCCCGCGCCCTGCAATCCCAGATGATACGCAAGCCCATAGGGATTGAGACCGAAGACGACGTCCCGCCCGCTCATCTCAACCCCGCGTCGACGGTGAAACTCTGTTTGGTGATCATGCGGCTGTCGTCGGCGGCGAGAAACAGAATCGTGCGCGCGATCTCCTCGCCGAGCAGCACGCGCCGGATCAATTGCCGCTCCACCATGGCCTGAACGGATTCCTCCGTCTTGTACCAAAGCTGACGCTGCCTCTCCGTCATCACCGCGCCCGGCTCGATGGCGTTGACGCGGATATTGTCGGGTCCGAAGGCGCGGGCCAGCGCGCGCGTGAGGCCGAGGACCGCCGCCTTCGCCGTCGCATAGGCCGCCATCTCCGCCGCCCCGAAGCGCCAGGCGGTCGAGGACATATTGACGATCGAGCCGCCGCCGAGCGCGCGCATTTGCGGCCGGACCGCCTGCGCGGCGAAAAAGTGATGGCGCAGATTGACGTTTTGGGTTTGATCCCAGGATTCGACCGACACGTCGTCAACCCTGTGTCTCTGATCGTTGGCCGCGTTGTTGACAAGTACGCCGATCGGCCCGAGCTCGTCGCGCGCGCGGGCGATCGCCGCCTGCAATGCGGGAATGTCGGTGACGTCGCATTCGAGGCAGAGCGGCCTCGGCTCGCCGCGCGCCGCGATCCGCTCGGCCAGCGCCTCGCCTGCCTGTCGCTGCAGGTCCACGAACGCCACGCGCGCGCGCTGCCGCGCGAAAGCCTCGACGATGTCGGCGCCTATGCCAGTGGCGCCGCCGGTGACGAAAACGACGCGGTCGGCAAGGCTCGGATATTTGGCGAAGGTCACGCGTTGCGCTCTCGGAATCAGGGTTTCGTCGGCGGGGTCGAACAGACAAACATTGGCCATGTCGACGCCGACTTTCATGCGTTCGCCGAGCCTCGGAGCGCCGTCGGGGTCGAAGCGCCCCGTCACGTCGCGCTCGCCGAGCTTCAGAATGGCGATGGTCTCGGCGCCCGTCGGCTCGACGACTTCCACCGGCGCCTCGAAGGCGGCGAGCGCGGGCTTGCGCAATTTGAGATCGTCGGCGTAGCGGAACATATGCTCGGGCCGCACGCCCAGCACGACGCGGTTGCCGGCCGGCGCGCGCGAGGGCCTGTAGGGCAGCGGCAGACGCGCCACGCCGCCGCCAAACAAAGGCGCCTCGACCGCCGGCGTCCCGTCCGCCTCCGTCAATGTGGCGGGAATGAAATTCATCGACGGCGAGCCCATGAAACCGGCGACGAACATGTTCGCCGGGCGGCTGTAGACAACCTGCGGCTCGTCGAACTGCTGCAATTGTCCGTGATGCATGACGGCGATGCGCGTCGCCAGCGTCATCGCCTCGATCTGATCGTGGGTCACATAGACCGTCGTCTTGCCGACCTTGCTGTGCAGCTTCTTGATCTCCGTGCGCATGTCGACGCGCAGCTTCGCGTCGAGATTGGAGAGCGGCTCGTCGAAGAGGAACAGCTTCGGGTCGCGCACCAGCGCCCGGCCCATGGCGACGCGCTGCCGCTGGCCGCCTGAGAGCTGCCCGGGCTTGCGGTGGAGCAGCGGCTCGATCTGCAGCAGCGAGGCGACGCGCTTGACCGCCGCGTCCTGCTCGGGCTTCGGCACGCCGCGGCTCTCCATGCCGAAAGTGATGTTCTGCCGCGCCGTCATCGTCGGATAGAGCGCGTAGGATTGGAACACCATCGCAATGTCGCGATCCTTCGGCGCCACGGCGTTGACGAGCCGACCATCGATGCGGATCTCCCCCTCGCTCACCGTCTCGAGGCCCGCGATCATCGCGAGCAGCGTCGATTTCCCGCAGCCCGAGGGACCGACGAGGGCGACGAACTCGCCCTGGGCCGCCTCGAGATCGATGCCCTTCAACACCTCGACATGCCCGAACCGCTTGCGCAGCCGCGCGATGGTCAGCGTCGCCATGCGACCTCTCTCATTTGACCGCCCCTTGCGTCAGTCCGCGCACGAAATATTTGCCGCCGAAGAAATAGATCAGCAGCGGCGGCAGCGCGCCGATCAGCACCGCCGCGCCCGTCACGTCATAGGCGCTGCGCGTTCATCTGCGAGGTCGCCAGCGCCACCAGCGCCGCCGTGATCGGCTGTTGGCGCCCGTCGGTGAACACGACGCCGAACAGATATTCGTTCCAGATGCCGGTGAACTGCCAGATCACCGTGACGATGAGGATCGGCGGCGAAAGCGGCAGGATGATCTTGAAGAAGATGCGCCAGAAACCCGCGCCGTCGATGCGCGCCGCCTTCATGAGATCGTCGGGGATGCTGATGTAATAGTTGCGGCAGAACAGCGTCGTGAACGACAGCCCCTGCACGCAGTGGATCAGGATAAGCCCCTCGACCGTGTTCGACAGATGCAGATGGCCGAGCACGAAGGCCCAGGGCATCAGCGCGATCTGGCCGGGCATGAACACGCCGAGCGTCATGCAGGCGAACAGGACCTCCGAGCCGCGGAACCGCCATTTCGACAGGACATAACCGTTGAGCGCCCCGAGCAGGCTCGAAATGATCGTCGCCGGAATCGTCATCGTCAGCGAATTGTAGAAATTCCGGTGCACGCCTTCGCAGGCGCCGGACGACGCAGAAATGCGCCCACGCCTTGGGCCAGGCCTGAAACGAGAAGCTGCGGGGAAAGGCGATGAGGCCGTTGCGCGTGATCTCCGGCAATTCGCGGAACGAATTGGCGATGACGACGAACAGCGGCAGCAGGTAGATGATGGCGAAGATGTCAGGAACGCGTAGACGCCGATGCGGCCGAGCGCATAGCGGCGCGCCTCGGTGCGCGCGGCGGCGAGATATTCGGCCTCGAAGGTAGCGTCAACCATGGGCGCGGCCCTCCCTGCCACGGCGCCAGACGAGCCACAGCGAATAGGGAACCAGCACGACGGCGAGCGCCGCCAGCATCATCACCGCCGCGGCCGCGCCAATGTTGATCTGCCCGCGCTGGAACATGAGATCGTAGACGTAGTTGGCGGGAAATGTCGTGGAGATGCCCGGCCCGCCGTTGGTCAGCGCGACGACGAGATCGAAGGTCTTGATCGCGAATTGCAGCAGCACCACCGGCGACCGCCACGAAGATCGGCGCGATCGAGGGCAGGATGATCTTGCGATAGATGCGCAAGCGGCTCGCCCCGTCGATCTGGGCGGCCTTGACGAGATCGGGATCGACCGAGCGCAGCCCCGCGAGAAACAGCGCCATCGCGAATCCCGAGGATTGCCAGACGCCGGTGGCGATGATGGCGTAGATCGCGAGATCGCGGTCGGTGGTCAGGCGGAAAGTGAAATCGCGTCCAGCCAAAGCCGCGCACGAAATGCTCGATGCCGACGTCGGGGCTGTAGATCCAGCGCCACACGGCGCCGGTGACGACGAAAGACACCGCCAGCGGATAGAGGAAGATCGTGCGCCACAGCGCCTCGCCGCGCACGCGCTGGTCGATGGCGATCGCCAGCGCCAGGCCGACGAGCAAGCGCCAGAACGACGTAGAATCCGCTGAAGAAGAACAGATTGCTGTAAGCGATCTTCCAGCGGAGGTTGGACCAGAGATCGATGTAGGGCCGGATGCCGACGAAGCCGTAGCTCGGCAGCAGCGACGAGTTGGACATCGAGATATAGAGCGTCCAGCCGCATGAAGACGAAGACATAGACGAAGCTCGCCAGCGAGCGACGGCGCGATGACCAGGAACGGCGTCCAGGCGCCGAGGCGCGCGCGCCACCCCGGCGACTCGGGCTCCATCGCGGTCGTGGTCTTGGCGAACAACGTCATGCGCTCGATCTCGCCTGCGACGGGAGCGGGCGCGGCCCGCGCGGTTGCGGCCGGGCGGCCGCCTTTGCGGCGGCCGCCCGATCACGCGAGCGTCACTTCTGCGCGTCGACCGCGTCGGCCATCGCGTTGGCGGCTTCCTGCGGCGTCATCTTGGGATTGTTGACGAAGGAGGTGATGACCTCCATCGCCGCGCCGCGATATTTCTGCAGGATCGTCATGTTATGCGCGAAGGAGCGCACCAGCGTCGCCGTCCTTGATCGAGGCTTGCAGGTCGGCCTGCGACTTCTGCTGGCACGGATTGAAGCCTTGGCTCAGATCGATGTCGAGACGCGCCGGGATCGAGCCCTTGGTCTGGTTGAAAACGGTCTGGAATTTCGGCGACATGATGAGTTGGGCGAGCAGCGTCTGGCCCGAGACATAGTCGGGATCGGTCTGCTTGAAGAACACCACGGAGTCCGAGTTGAGGATGAAGCCGGGCTTGCCCCAGTCCGTCGGCGCCTGGGCGCACACATAGTCTTGCGGCGTCTTGAGGCCGGCGGCGGTGAAGATGCCGATCTGCCAGTCGCCCATGATGAAGAAGGCGGCCTTGCCCTTGGCGATCATGCCGGTCGTGGTGTCATAGTCGCGGCCGGCGATGCCGGGGTCCATGTATTTTGACACCATCAGACGAAATTGCTCGAACGCCTTGACCATGTCCGGCGAGCGCATCGCCTTGGTGTCGCCCTCGACGAAAGCCTTGCGGAACAGGTCGATGTTCTGCCCGTAGACGACGACCTCGAACACGGTCGAATCCGTCCAGTCCTGGCTGAAATGCGCGAGGCAGATGAGATGGGCGGCCACCGCCTTGTCGCAATCGGCGTTGAACTCCGCCCAGGTCTTCGGCAGCTCCTTGATGCCGGCCTGCTCCATCGCCTTTGTGGAGCCCCAGATCCAGTTGATGCGATGGATGTTCATGGGCGCGGCGACCCAATGGCCGGTCGGCTTCATCACCGGCAGAAGCTCCGGCGCCACCACCTTGTCCCAGCCTTCCTTGGCGGCGAGATCGTCGAGATTGGCGGTCCTTCCGGTGGCGTTCCACTCCGCGATCTCCGGGCCTTTCAGCTGAACGGCGGGCGGCGCGTTGCCGGAGATCGACGTCGGAGCGAAGTTTCGCCAGGGTGTTGGCGGTGTGCCCGGCGATCGAGGTCGCCTGCCACTTGCCGCCGGCGGCGGTGAACATCTCGCCGAGCTTGGCGATCGCCGCCGCGTCGGAGCCTTCCGACCATTGGCTGCAGCAGGTTGGTCTTGGGCTCGGCCAGCGCCGACCCGATCAAAGCGCAGGAGGCCAATCCGGCCAGCGCCGCCTTCTTGCCTATCATACCCATCCTCCCTGACCGCGCCCAAAGACGCGCATTGCGCTTTTCCCAGCGCTCTATTATTTCTATTTCGAAAGAATTGCGTTTGTCAACACGGCGCGAGGAGGGGAAACAATGCCGCGGGACGATTTGCTGTCCCTTCTCGACGACGTCGACGCCGACCACGCGGAGGCGCGCGTCGTGCGCGTGCTCAGCGAGCGCGGCGCGGTGTCCGCCAACGAGATCGCGCGCGCCACCGGGCTCGCGCGCTCCACAATTTCTCAGGCCCTCGCCGAATTGCGCGCCGACGGCGTAATCGTCGAGGCCCCCGTCTCCGAAACCGCGCGCGGGGTCGGTCGCCCGGCGGCGAATTTCGCGCTCAATCCGCGCGCCGGCGCCTGCATCGGCATCCATCTGTCGCTCGACGAGCTCAGGCTGATGGCGGCGGACGTCTCTCATTCCGTCATTTTTGAACAAACTGTGCCGCTCGGGCGCGATTACACGCCCGCCGCCGCGGTCGAGGCCGCGCGCGGCGCCTTGCGCGAACTCCTGCCGCGAAGCCGGAGTCGCCTGGCGCTCGGTGATCGGAGTCGGGCTCTCGTTCTCCGGGCCGGTCGCGCCCGACGGACGCGTGCAGCGGGCGAGCATCATCCCGACCTGGGCCGGCGTCAACCTGCGCGAGGTGTTCGAGCCGGCGCTGGAGCGGCCGATCTTCGCCGGCAACGAGAGCAACTGCTCGGCGATCGCGGAAATGACCTGGGGCGCGGCGATCGGCGTCGAGGATTTCGTGCTGTTCAAGATCGACATCGGCGTCGGCGGCGCCATCGTCGCCAACGGCCGCGTGCTGACCGGCGTCGCCGGCGCCGGCGGCGAATTCGGCCACATGACGCTCGACCCGCAGGGCGATCTCTGCCGCTGCGGCAATCGCGGCTGCCTGGAGCTCACTGCGAGCCTCAATCCGGCGCTCGCGGCGGCCTCGCGGGCCCTGGGGCGCGAGGTTGGCGCGGACGAGTTCGTCGAAGCGGCGGCGCGCGGGGACGTCGGGTTTCGCCGGTTGCTGACCGACACCGCCGAAATCGCCGGCCGGGGCCTCGGCATGATCGGGGCGATCCTCAACCCCGGCCTTATTCTCGTCGGCGGCCGTGCGGCGCTTGCGGGCGAGGCGCTGCTTCAGCCGCTGATCGCCTCTTACGAGCGCCACACGCTCATCAAGCGCGAGGAGACGCCGCCGACGCAGCGCGTGCGCATCGAGATCGCCAAGTTTCCGCGCAACCACGCGCTGCTCGGCGCCGTTGCGCTGGTGCTGAGACGGCACGGGCGCCTGAACTGAGGCCAGTCTCAGCCGCCTGACCATACGTCAAGAACATATCGGCCAGCCTCGCCGAGGCGGCCCATCCAGCTCTCGCTCGCAGCGGCGCCGACGCCGGTCTTTTCGGCATGGATTTCAATGAGAGCGCGCTTCACGTCCGGCTCCATGCGCGCTCCGTCGCCGCAGACGAACACGATGGCGCCGGCCTCCATGAGCCGCCACAGCGCGTCCGCTTCGCGGCGCATCAGATCCTGCACGTAAGTCCTGCCGCCCTCGGGCGGACGCGAGAAGGCGACATGCAGATCGACAAGGCCTTGCGCGGCGTAGGCCTTCAACTCGTCGGCGTAGAGGAAATCCTCGTCCGCGCGGCGGCAACCAAAGAACAGCATCGCCGGCCCGGGCGCCGCGCCCTTGGCCTTGAGCGCCGCGCGTTCGCGCAAGAAGCCGCGGAACGGCGCTAGCCCCGTGCCGGGGCCAATCATCACCAGCGGCGTCGCCGGGTCTTCCGGCAGACGAAAGCCCGCCTTGGTCTCGCGCACGGCGGCGTGAATGATGTCGCCGGCGCCGCGCGCGACCAGATAATTGGAGGCGACGCCGCGATATTCGCCAAGCCCCGAGCGCGCCGGCCCGCGCACGACCCCGACCGTCACGCTCAGGCGCGCGCCGTCGCTGAACGGCGAGGAGGAGATCGAGTAATAGCGCGGCTGCAACAGCGGCAGCATCTCCAGATAAAGCGCGAACGGCAATTCGCAGGCAGGATGGAGCCGCAGCAGATCGAACACCGAAAGACGCCGGCCGTATATCTCGGCGCGATAGCTTTCCTCGCCCGCGAGCGCCTGCAATTTCGGCTTGGTGACGGGGCAGCGCGTGTGCTCGGCGAGCGTCTCGACATGCTTGCGCGTCGCCGTGCTCTGAAGCTCGACGAAGTCGGTCAGAAGCTTGCTGACGGACACCGCGACGCCGACCGGCAGCAACGGACGACGGCCGGGCGTCGCGTCGAGCTTTATCGCGCTTTCCGGCTTCAGGCCAAAGCGCTCGGCCACCGCAGCCACCAGCGCGGAATCGTTGCGCGGCGCCACCGCGAGATGATCGCCGGCGCGATAGGTCCGCCCCTCCGGCAGCGCGATTTCGATATGGCGCGTCGAACGACCGGGGGCGTTCAGCAACTCACGGTTTTCGACGATGCGCATCGGCTCGCCGCCGGCCGCCGCAGCCGCCGCCGCGATTGTCGGCCTGCGGCGCGAGGCGCTCGACGCGATAGAGCGGTTCGGCGCGCGTCTCGCGGTCGAGGCCGGCTTGAAGGGAAAAGGCGCGCGCGGCGGCGGGGCGAAGACCCGCGAACCACGCTTCGTATTGGCCGTCGAGATCCTCGCGCGCATTGCCCTCGCCGCGCGCGGCGATGCGCTCGCCGCCGAGCGCGGCGATGCGATCGTCGATGAAACGCGGCACGCTCTGATAGGTCGCCGTCCATTCGCTGTTGCCGCAGCCGAAGACGACATATTTGACGCCGGCGAAGCTGTCGGGCGCGGCCTCGTTGCGCAGCCACTCCACATATTTGCCGGCGTTGTCCGGCGGCGCGCCATTGTAGGAGGCGCAGAAGATGACGAGGCCGCCCTGCTTCGGCGGCGGCCCGACATGGTCGTCGAGCGCGCCGAGCGTCGTGACGAAGCCGTTGATCTCGGCGGTCTCGGCGAGGCGATGCGCATATTCCTCCGCCGTGCCGAGATTGGAGCCGTAGAGCACCAGGAGCGGCGTGTTGTGAGAGGGCCGCGCCGCCGGCGCCTCGGCCGGCGAGGCTCGCGCCGGCGCGGCGGCGCTGGCGGCGAGAGGCGCTGGCCGGTCGGTGCGCGCGCGCGCCTTTATGCGAAAGCCCTCGGGCTTGATCGTCAGCGTCTCCTTGAGCTTCAGTTGATAGCGATGGACGTCGATCAGATCGAAGCGTTGCAGGATCATGCCTAAAGCCAGCGCCGCCTCGTGCATCGCGAAGCCGCGGCCGATGCAGGCGCGCTGGCCGTTGCCGAACGGCTTGAACGCCCAAGCCGGCCGCCTGGCCTCTGCTTCAGGCGAGAAATTCTCGGGATCGAACACATCCGCGCGGGGGCCCCACACCTCGGGGTCGCGCTGCAGCGGCCCGATCAGCACATTGACCGTCGAGCCCTTGGGGATGCGATAGCCGCCGATCACCTCGTCGTTATAGGGATAGAGCCCGATCGCCGGCGCCGGCGGCCAGAGCCGCAGGCTCTCCTTGAGAACCTGGCTGATGTAGTGAAGCTGTGTCACCTGCGCATAGCTGGCGTCCGACGACGAGATCGCCGCCGAAAACGCGGTCGACCTCGGCGCGCGCCTTGGCGAGAACGTCCGGGTTCTTCAGCAGGGCATAGATCGTATAGGAAAGAAGCCCGCTCGTGGTCTCGTGGCCAGCGATCAGAAAGGTGTTGATCTGATAGCGGATGTTGATGTCGTCGAGCTGCGTACCCGTCTGTTTGTCGACGCCGGTCAGCATGGAGTCGAGCAGGTCTTTCTTCTCGCCCGGCCCCGCGTCGCGCCGCTCGCTCACCAGCGCGTCCACGATGCCGTTCATGAAGGCGAGATCTTTCTTCATCGCCCTCAGCCGGCCCTGCATGGCGAGACCCTCCAGCGGCAGGCCGCGTTGCAGCATCACCGTCTCCAGCGAGCGCACCAGAGCCTCGACGAAGGGGTGATAGTCGCGCCGGTAGAACGAATTGAAACGGTAGTCGAATCCGCAGAGGCCGATTGTGTCCAGCGTCAGCGCCGTCATGTCGTGGACGACGTCGATCTCCTCGTCGGGGTTGAGCCGCTCCCATTTCTTGACGAGCTGTTCGGCAATGTCGACCATCGCGGGATGATAGGACTGCATCGCGCGGCCGCCGAACGGCGCGAGGAGAATGTTGTGCGCCTTCGCCCAGTTCGGCTCTTTGGTCTTGGCGGTGAACAACCCGTCGCCGCCGATCGCCCGCACGCGCGCCAGCGGCCCGCGCACGGCCTTGTCGAAGCGCTTCTCGTCCCAGAGCTCGCTTGCGAGCTTCGCCCCGGCGACGAACACGACCTTGGCGCCCATCATGTCGAGCTGGAAGATCGGCCCCAGCTCGCGCGCGAGCGCATTCAGACTGGCGATCGGCGCATGGCGATCGAGCGAGAGCGCGTGACCAAACAAAGGCGCAGCCGGCGGCTGGGGGATCGTCGGACTGGTCGTAGCCACGCTATTGCCTCTCCTCAGCCGCGTTCGACGGCGAAGCTCAGGCCGGCCCGCGCGAGCCGCTCGGTGAATTTCACGCCGAACGCCGCGACGGGCGTGAAGATTCCGCCCGGCCCCGTTTCCTCCGTCAGCGCGATCGCGCATTCCGAGATCATCTTGGATGTCGAGCCATAGCCGGGGTCGCGATCGCCTTTCACGCAAACGTCGAGGCGCTCGCCTTTCGCGCCGAGGCCGACGAACAGAAGATCATAGAAGCCGTTCTCGCGCTCCTCGCGCGACGGACCCTCGCCGGGCTTCGGCCCTTTTTCACTGGCCATGTCGCTCATGCCGGCCGCGATCGCATTGGCGACCGCCTCGCCCTTCTCGCCGGGGCCGGCGACGATCATTTCGTCATAGACGAAATCCGCGCCATAGGCGTGGCCGGTCAGATAATTGCTGCGATGGACGTTGCGTGTGTTGATCGCGGCCATGATGAAGGGCGCGGCCCAGACGCCGAGCTGCTCGTCATATTCCGGTTTGTTGCCTGAAGGCTGCTTCGGTCCGGAGAATCCCGGCGTCAGCGCGAAGGGATCGCGCAGCAGGCTCAGCACGTCGGGGTCCTTGACCGCCGCCGCCATGGTGGCGCGGAAGCTCGCCGCCGTGCCGCCGGAGAACGTGCCTTTCATCTTGCGCACACGGCCTTTCACTCGCGGACAGGCCGCGCCGAAGCGTTGTTTGGCCGCCTCTTGCAAATAGGCGACGCCGAAGTCGAAGGGGATCGAGTCGAAGCCGCAGGAGAACACAATGCGCGCCCCGCTCGTTTTCGCTTGCGCTTCATAGTTGTCGATCATCGCGCGCATCCAGGCCGTCTCGCCGCAGAGATCGACATAATGCGTCCCCGCCTCCGCGCAGGCCGCCACCAGCGGCGAGCCGTAGAGCTGATAGGGTCCGACCGTCGTCAGAACGACGCGCGCGCGCCGCGCGAGACCGGCGAGCGAGGCGGAATTGGCGGAATCGGCGGCTATGACTGGAAATTGAGCGCCTATCTCCGCATTGACGGCGGCGAGCTTGCCTGCGTCGCGCCCCGCCAGCGCCACACGCAGCTGCGGATCGGCTTTGACGCAGCCCGCCAGATATTCGGCCACCAACTTGCCGGTGAAGCCGCTGGCGCCGTAAATCGCGATGTCGAACTCCCGGCTCATGGCGCTTCCTCGCGTTGCGGGCGCCGGCCGTTTGCTTCGCGCCTGCCCTCGTAGTATCAGGCTCCTTGCGAAAAACACAAGCGGCGGCGCGTCCGGCGCCGGGAGGATCATATGGCGGCCACCGCGTCAGCCGCAGAGCGGCGCAAGGAAGCGCTCCGGCCGCCCTCCCCGCTGCTGCTCATGAGCGAAGGGCGCGCCTGGCAGGAATTCGCTTTCTCGCTCGCCTTCGCGCCGCTGCTGCGGCTCGCCCCGCGCGGCGACGGACATCCCGTTCTCGCGCTGCCGGGGTTCCTGGCGGGCGACGCCTCGACATTGTTGATGCGCCGCTATCTGCGCGCGCTCGGTTATCGCGCGGAAGGCTGGGAGCTCGGGCGCAATATCGGCGGCTTCTACCGCATGCGCGAAGCGCTGCGGGCGCGGCTGGCGCGGCTGCGCAATGAGACGGGCGCGAAAGTTTCGTTGGTCGGCTGGAGCCTCGGCGGCATTTTTGCGCGCGATCTCGCGCTCAACATGCCCGACGCCGTGCGCTCGGTCGTCACGCTCGGCAGCCCGTTCGCGCGCGACTTGCACGCTTCCAACGCGCGCCGTCTCTACGAGCAGGTGACGGGCGAGAAGACCTCGGACGCCCGCGCCGAGGATCTCGCGGCGATCGGCGGCGATCTGCCAGTCGCTGCGACTTCGGTCTACACCAAGCTCGACGGCGTCGTGAACTGGCGCTGCTCGGTCGGACGCGAGGGTCCGCTCTCGGAGAACATCGAAATATTGCTCGCCAGTCACATCGGGCTCGGCGGCAACCCCGCGGCTTTGTGGGCGATCGCCGACCGGCTCGCGCAGAAGGAAAGCGAGTTCAGGCCGTTTGCGCGCTCAGGGCCTTTCGCGATGGCCTATGGCCGGCTGACGGCGGAGGCGAAGCGATGAGCGCGCTCGGCCCCAAGCTCACCAGCGTCGACGGCGCGTTTCTTTATCTGGAGACGCCGGAGACGCCGATGCATGTCGGCAGCATGGCGATCTTCAAACTGCCGCGCGGACTATCGCGGCGACTTCTTCGAGGACTTCAAGGCGCAGATCGCCTCGCGTCTGCATCTGGCGCCGATGCTCAAATGGAAGCTCGCGCGCATGCCGCTCGACCTCGACAACCCGACCTGGGTTGAGGACGAGCAGTTCGATCTCGACCGTCACATCTTTCGCGGCGCGCTGCCCGCCCCGCACGATCGGGCGACGCTTGAACGGCTCGTCGGCTGGATGCACGCCAAGCTCCTCAACCGCGCCCGGCCTTTGTGGGAGTTCTATGTCTTCGAGGGCCTGCCGAACAACGAAATCGGCCTCTATTCGAAAGTGCATCACGCTCTCATCGACGGCGGCGCCGGCGCGGCGCTGACCGAGATCGTCTATGGCGACGGCGCCGTCTCGGCGCCGGCGGCGGCCAAGCCCGCCGCGCCCGACGCGCTCGGGCAGGTCGGCGAATTGTTCGCGGGCTATGCGAGTCTCTGGACACAGCCGCTCGGGCTCGACCCGACGCTGAAGGCGCAAGCGGCCATTCTCGGCGGCCGCGCGCCTGACCTTGGCGCGGCGCTGCGCGACATGTGGCTGCAACAATTGCAGCAACCGCTGACCTTCCTCAAGGGCCTGCCTGATATGGCCAAGGCGGTCGGCGGCATAATGTCGAAGCTCGCCGAGCCCGGCGCGGTAAGCTCGTTCGGCGACATGCTCGCCCCGCCCTCTTCGCTCAACAAACAGATTTCGTCGGAGCGCAGCTTCGCGGGCGTCTCCGTGTCGCTGTCTCGCGCCAAGGCGGTGGCGGCGGCGGCGGGCGGAAAGCTCAACGACGTGGTGCTCGCGATCTCCAGTGGAATGTTGCGGCGCCATTTGAAGAAGACCAACGCGCTGCCCGAGAAGCCATTGAAAGCCGCCGTGCCGATCTCGCTGCGCGAGGCCGGCGACTCGGCGGCCAACAATCAGGTCTTCGGCATGTATTGTTCTCTGGCGAGCGACATCGAGGACCCGAAGGCGCGGCTCGAAAGGATCATCGCGGAAACAAAGAAGTCGAAGAGCCTCGCCGATCCTTTCAAGCCGCTCGTGCCGAAGCTCACCCAATTTTCGGCGCTCGGCGCGCCGATGCTGATTCAGATGCTTTCGTTGCTTTATAGCCGCACCAATCTCTCCGATCACTTGCCTGTGCCGGCGAACGTGACGATCTCCAACGTGCCTGGCTCGCGCAAGGCGCTCTATGCGGCGGGCGCGGAGCTCATGCACATCTTCCCTGTTTCGATCGCCACCCACTCGCTGGCGCTCAACATCACCGTGCAGGGCTATCGCGACCAGCTCGATTTCGGGCTCATCGCAGGCGCCAATGTGCTGCCCGAACTGCATTCGCTGGCGCACATGCTGCCGGAGGAGCTGGAGACTTTGGAGCGCGCTTATGGCCTCGGCGCGGCGCCGGCCGAAAAGGCGCCGCCCAAGCTCGCCTCGCCAGCAGCGAAGAAGCCGCGCGCGCGGGCGAGCGCCCGCGCATGAGGCGGAATATTATTTGTGAGATCCGGCGCGTTGGCGCTTGAGAGTAAGGAAAGGAAGTCTGCCGTGACCGACGCGCAACCGTGGCGGAAATCCTATCCGAAGGGCGCGCGCTGGGACGCGCCGCTGCCGACCGGCCCGGTGCAAGACATTCTCACAAGTTCGGCCGCGCGCTTCGCCGATCTGCCGGCGCTCGAGTTCATGGGCCGGCGCATCAGCTATCGCGAGCTCGACGAGCTTGCGAACCGCGCGGCGGCGGGTTTGCAGCGGCTCGGCGTCAGGCCCGGCGTGCATGTCGGCCTCTATCTGCCCAACACGCCGCATTATGTGATCGCCTTTTTCGGCGTGCTGAAGGCGGGCGGCGCGGTCGTCAACTATTCCCCCCTCGACGCCGAGCGCGTGCTCGAGCACAAGGTCGAGGACAGCCAGACCGATATTCTCATCACCCTCGACCTCGCCGCCCTCTATCCGCAGATGGAGCGGCTGCTCGCGAAGACGCGCCTCAAGAAGCTCGTCGTCGGCGAAATCGCGGAGATGACGCCGGCGCCCGATCTCGTGCGCGCGCAAATGGCCAAGGGCGGGCAGTTGAGCCCCGTCGCCTATGGCGAGCGCATAATCGCCTTCAAGGATCTGCTGGCGAGCGACGCAAAGCCCGTTTCGCACCCGCTCGGCGATCCCGCCGAGGCGATCGCCGTGCTGCAATATACCGGCGGCACGACGGGCCTGCCCAAGGGCGCCATGCTGACCCACGCCAATCTGACGGCGGCCAACGCCCAATATCGCGAGAGTCTGGCGGCGGGCGAAACCGCCTTGCGCGAGGGCGAGGAGCGTATGCTGGCGGTGCTGCCGCCGTTCCACATCTATGCGCTGTCGGTCAACATGCTGCTCGGCCTCTCGCTCGGCGCCGAGCTCGTGCTGCACACGCGCTTCGATCCGGCCGCGGCGGTGAAGGACATCGCGACGAAGAAGATCTCGATCTTCTGCGGCGTGCCAACCATGTTCGTCGCGACGCTCGGGCTGCCCGGCGTCAAGCGCGACGATCTCGCCTCGCTGCGCGTCTGCTGCTCGGGCGGCGCGCCTTTGCCGCTGGAAGTGCAGCAGCAATTCCAGGCGCTCTCCGGCTGCCGGCTCTGCGAGGGCTGGGGCATGACGGAGACCTCGCCGACCGGCACCTTCACGCCCGCCGACGGGCCGGTGAAGCCGGGCTCCTGCGGCATTCCGCTGCCCGGCGTCGAGTTCCGCTTCGGCGACGTAGCCAAGCCCGGCGAATATGTCGCGCTCGGCGAGAAGGGCGAGATTCTCGTGCGCGGCCCCAATGTGATGAAGGGCTATTGGCGCTCGACGGGCGACGCCATGACGCCGGACGGCTTCTTCCCCACCGGCGACGTCGGCTACATGGACGAGGACGGCTACATCTACATCGTCGACCGCACCAAGGACATGCTGCTCTGTGGCGGCTTCAACGTCTATCCCCGCGTCATCGAGGAGGCGATCTATCAGCACCCCTCGGTGGCGGAGGTGAGCGTCATCGGCGTGCCCGATCCCTATCGCGGCCAGAGCCCGAAGGCTTTCGTCAAGATCAAGGACGGCGCGCCCGCGCCGACGCTCGACGAGATGAAACTGTTTTTGACGGACAAGCTCGGCAAACACGAGATGATCGGCGCGATGGAGATCATTCCGGAATTGCCGAAGACGGCGGTCGGCAAGATCTCGAAGAAGGATCTCTACGACATGGAGGCGAGGGGGGCATCCGCAAAACAGGGTTGAATATCCGCGCGCGCTTTGCCAGAATGCGTCGGCCGCGGGCGTAGTTCAATGGTAGAACGGAAGCTTCCCAAGCTTCATACGAGGGTTCGATTCCCTTCGCCCGCTCCAACGTCAGCCTTTTTTGCGCGGCTTTGCCCTCGGTCGCGCCGCCGTCTCCCTCGACGGATCGGGCAGTAGCGCGACATTCCACGAAAGGCGCCGTCGGTGGATGCGCGGGCGTTGGAGCAATCCCGCACGCCTGTGTTATCCCTCGCGCATGTCTGCGCTTGGCCTACCCGCCGCTGACGATGTTCAAGATCGTACTGTTCAGCAATGGTACGGGCTTTCCGACCCGCAGGCCGAGGAAGCGGTGCGGGATCGCCTTTCGTTTCGGCGCTTCTGCGGCGTTCCGCTCGACGAGGAGACGCCCGACCATTCCTCGATCTGGCGGTTTCGCCAGCGCATCGCCAAGCTCGGGCTTTGCGAGAAGCTTCTGGCCGAGGTCAACCGGCAACTCGATGCGCGCGGCCTTATCGTCAAGCGCGGCACGCTGGTGGACGCGACAATCATCGCGGCGGCGGTGAAGCCGCCGAAGTTCGAGGAAGGCCAAGTCAACGAGCGCGATCCGGAGGCGAGCTTCACCAAGAAGAACGGCCAGACCTATTTCGGCTACAAGGCGCATCTGGCGGTCGATGAGAGAGCGGCTTTGTGCGCCAAGCCGAGATGACGAGCGCCGATCTGCACAATTCCCAGCGCGGCCAAGCCATGATCCAGGGCGATGAGAAGTTTATAAGTCAAAGGCGCAGACACTATATCGCAAATTTGTATTAACGAATTTCGCTTAATTTACGCTGATCTGTGAAATATTTTCCGCCACCTCGCCTTGAGCAGATGTGTTTTGTTTTGCTCCGTGATATTTTTTTACTGCAAAGACCCAATTACTGGGAGCCTCCTTTGACCAATCTGCGCCGCATGCTGTTGATCGGGCTCTGCATTTCGCCGTTCGCCGGCGCGTCGGCGTCGTGGGCGGATTCGACCGGGTATTGGGAGGGCCGGTGGTTCGGGGCGTGGGGAGGCATTGCGAACACCTCCGTGACGATTAGCGGCAACCAGGTCGTATCGTACGTGTCTCAGAATACACGCATTCCGATTACCTTCAGTCAAGTGAACGACGAGTCCGTTACGTTCGGGAGCGATACCTTTACCGTCACGTTAACGAAGGCGTCGGACACGAGCGCAAACGCCCAATATCGCGGCTCTCAGACCGGCGACGCGTCGGCGGTGCTGACGCGGCAATAAGCGCCGGCACTCGCGGCGGCTGAGAATAAGCGAAAGATACCGTGCTCGCGCGGACTCCCGCCAATCGTCTCGGACCGCCGTCCCTTCGCCCGCCCGACGCCTCAGCCATACCGCTGGATATAGGCCCTGACGTAACGCTCCCATGTCGTGAAGCCCCCGGGGCCGCGGTAGCGCGTCTGCGCGTCCGCCCATTTCGCTCCCAACACGCGCGCGACCTCAGGATGCACGGGGATCTGCCATTCGTTGAGGAGATCGAGCTGGCGGTCTAGCGCCAGCGGCCGCGCGCGGCCGAGGCGGCGCAGGGTCCAGTCGCGCAGCTTGCGCATCAGGATCGGGCCCGGATGGGTCGTGGTGTGGAAAAGCTGGCGCTCGCGATAATGCGCCTCGATGAAGGCGCCGATGTCGGTTTCGAACTCGCGATCCATCGCCGAGAGCCGCTTCGTCTCCCAGCCCGCTACGCGCTGGACGAGGCGCAGGTCGGCGCCGCCGACTTCGGCGTAAGCCGCAAAGCGCGCCTCGGGGTCCGGCGCGCTCTCCCGCAATTTGGCGAGCCGCCAATCGAGATAGGGAAAGGCGCGATCCTCTCCCTCTGCGGCGATGGCGACATGGTCCTGCGGACCGTTGTAGCTGTCGAAAGGCCATAGAGCGGCGAGTCGCAGACAGGGGAAGGCGACGATCTCCGTCCGCTGCGGAATGTCCGCGCGCAGCGGATAGTTCTCGCATTCGTCGATGCGCTGCATCAGCACGAGGTCGCAGGCTTCGAGGTCACGGCGGGCCTCGTCGAGATAGAGCGGGCTCAGCCACATGAAATGATATTTGACGCGCACGCGATCGAAGGCGAGGCCGCGCCGGAACGCCTGCGCCAGCGCCTCGGCCTGACAATTGCCGACGATCACGACCCGCGCCGATCCGCGCGCGACCGCAGGCGCCGCAACGCCCTCTCCCGCCGCCGGCGCCAGCTCGACGCTCGTAAGGGCGAAGCCGCCGCCACGCTGTTCGAGCCTGATGTCGAGCTTGTGCTCCTCGCCGGATTCGAGGCCAAGGGCGTCCGGCGCGCGGAACGTCAGCGCGCAGCCCGCGCCGAGCGCCGCGCCGCTGACGTCGGCGCTGAGCAGCCGCGTTGCGCCGAGACGCACGGTCGCGCGCAGGACGGGCGCCGGCCCGCCGCCGCTTCCTCGCAGCGTCAGCGCATAGGCGCCGCCCGCCAGCCGCGGGCGGGGCCCGAGCCGCCCGGCGAACGGCCCGCGCGCCCAAGCGAGCCGCGGCCGCAAGGCGCTCTCCTGCTCGCGCGCGAGCGCGCTCGGGCGCAATCTCGGCAGAATCGACCAGCGCGAGGTTGAAAGCTCGGCTCCCGGCGCCGGTTCGAGCCAGATTCCCGCAACCGTCAGGTCGGCGCCGCCGAACGCCAGCAGGCGGAACTCGAACTTGGCGCGATGGCCTGTCTCCGATTGCTCCGCGCTCACGGCGAAGACCAGCGCGAGCTCGCCGCTCTCGCAATCGCGGGGCGAGAAATCGCGGGCGACCATCAGGCGGCGATTGTCGGCGACGATCTCGACGCCGATACAGGCCCATTCCTCGCATCGCCGCTCGCCCGCCTTCACCGCGACGCGCAACCGCCAGACGCCCTCGGCCAGCCGCCAATAGGGCCCGTAGAGCATGAGCCCGCGTCCCTCCCCGGCGCCGACGACGAGCCGCCCGTCCGCGCCGAAGCGGCCAAGCGGACCCTTGTGCATGAACGGCAGCGCGTCGCGCCGCGCCGCGCCGACGTCGGCGACGAGCGTCACGCGACGAACCCTTCCGCGAGCGCGAGCCGGTCTTCCAGAAACAGCCGGCGCGCCAGCGAACGCTGAATCTTGCCGCTCGTCGTCTTCGGCAACGCGCCCGGCCTCAGCAACACGACGCGATGGGGCGCGACCTCGTGCGCCTCCGTCACCGCCTCGCGGATGGCGTTCTCGACCTCTTCGAGATCCAAAGCGCCCCGCCCTGCCCGCTCGACTTCCTGCACGATGACGAGCCGCTCGCCCTCCTCCGAGTCCACCGCGAAGGCCGCGCCATTGTGGCGGCTCAGCGCCGGATGGCACTCCTCCACGGTGCGCTCGATGTCCTGCGGATGATGATTGGCGCCGCGAATGATGATGAGATCCTTGATGCGCCCGACCGGATAGAGCCGGCCCTCCTCGTCGAGAAACCCAAGATCGCCCGTGCGCAGCCAGGCCCCTTCCTCGCCGGCGATGCGGGCCTCAAACGTCGCCGCCGTCGCCTCGGGCTTTCCCCAATAGCCGCGCGCGACATGCGGTCCCTGCGCCCAGATTTCGCCGACGAAGCCGGCCGGCCGGCGCTGGAAAGCCTCGGGATCGACGATGGCGAGGCTTTCGCCCGCAAGCGCGCGCCCGCAGGCGACGAAGGACGTGGAATCGCCGGCCGCCGCCCGCACGGCCAAAGGCTCGCCGGGACGTGGGCCGGAGAGCAGCAGCGTCGCCTCCGCCATGCCGTAGCAGGGATAGAACGCCTCGCGGCGGAAGCCGTAGGGCGCGAAGGCGGCGGCGAAACGCTCCAGCGTCTCGCGCCTGACCGGCTCCGCGCCGTTGAAGGCGACGCGCCATGACGAGAGGTCGAGCCCTTCCATCGCCTCGGGTCGCAGCCGGTCGACGCAGAGGTCGTAGCCGAAATTCGGGCAGCCGGCGACGTCGATCCGGTAGCGCGAGATGAGCTTCAGCCAGTTGAGCGGGCGCTGCACGAACTGGCTCGGCGCCATCAGATGACAGGGCGCGCCGACATAAAGCGCCTGCAACGCGTTGAGGATGAGCCCCATGTCGTGAAACAGCGGCGTCCAGCTCGCGTAGGAGGAGCGCGCGTCGTTGCCAAGCGCCTGGGCGATCATGCCGAGATTGGCGATGAGATTGGCGTGGCTCACCATCACGCCCTTGGGCGCGGAGGTCGAGCCGGACGTGTATTGCAGCAGCGCGAGCTCGTCGGGCGCGGGCGGGTCGCCGGAGTCCTCCCGCTCGGGGACGCGATCTGTGGCGATCCAGCCCGCGGGATCGCCGAGCGGCAGTTTTTCCGCAAGGTCGAGCCGTTCCGCGACGGTCAGCGCCAGCGCCGGCCGGCAATCCGCGAGGATCGCCGCGCTGGAGTCGCGGCCGGCGAGCCGGCGCGGCAAAGCGAGCGGCGCGGGAACGACGCGTGCGAGCGCGCAGCCGAGAAAACCCGCCAGAAAGTCGAGCCCTGGCGGATAGACGAGAAGCGCCCGCTCGCCGGGCTTGGCGCGCTCGCGCAATACCTCGGCGACGCCGGCCGCCTTCCGCCACAGCGCGCCATAGGTCAGCTCGGCGGTGAGTTCGCCGCGACCGTCGAAGAAGCGGAAAGCGGGGTCGTCGCCCTGTCGCTCGGCGCGCAGGGCGATGAGCTCGGCAAGCGTCGCGGGCGACGGCATCGTCGGATCAGAGCCGCGCCGCGATGGCCTCGGCGAGCCGCCGCAGGGTCGGGTGCTCGAAGGCGAGCTCGGGTTCGAGCTCAACCCCGAGCCATTCCTCTATCGCCACCATCAGATGCACCGCGGTCGCCGAATCCAGGCCGAGCCGCGACAGCTTGGCGTCGAGGTCGATGCGCTCGGGCGGACGCTGCATGGTCTTGGCGACATGCGCGCGCGCCCAGTCGGCGATCTCGCCAGCGGTCGCCTTGCCCATGCTCAAGCCTCCCCCGCGCGCTCGGCGCCTTCGCCATCCACGCGCGCCGCGATCCGTGCGGGGTCCGGGCGCTTCACGTCCCAGGCGAGGCCGAGCCGCTCCAGCGCGCGGATGAACCAAAGGCCGGGATCGGGCTGCCGCGCGCCGAGGCCGAAGGCGGCCGACCAGGGAAAGGCGTGGTGGTTGTTGTGCCACGCCTCGCCCCAGCTCGCGATCGACGCCCAGGCCATGTTGCGGCTCCTGTCCGCCCCGCGCGCGAACGGCTGGTCGCCGAGGAGATGGCCGAGCGAGTTGATGGCGTTCATCGTGTGCTCGACGACGAAGAGCCTGAGGACCCCGCCCCAGAGAAACGCCGAGGCCGCGCCGGCCCATGTCCCCGTCGCGAGGCCGCCGATGAGCGCCGGCAGCGCGAGGCCGGCGACGACGCAGCCGTAATAGCGCCGGTTCCAGCGCACCAGCGCCGGCTGCTGCAGCAGGTCGGGGATGTAATAGCCGGCGTTGGGATAGTCGTGCCGCGCCATCCAGGTGAAATGGGCGTGCGCGAAGCCGCGCACATCGTGCAGCGAACGATGCTCCCGCGAGATTCGGCGAATGCATGTCGCCTTCGCGGTCCGAGCGTTCGTGGTGGCGGCGATGCATGGCCGCCCAGGAGAACATGGGGCCTCGCGCCGCCATGCTCGCCATCACGATGAGGGCGGCGTCCACGCCCGGCCCGCACTGAAACGAGCGATGCGAGAAGCGCCGGTGATAGCCGACGGTGAGCCCGAGGCCGGTCGCCGCCCATAGCAGGAAGAACAGCGAGAGATCGAGCGCGCTAGGCGCCGTCTTCGGCCAGCCCGCGACGGCCACGATCACGCCGGCGAAAGGGGCGACGTCGAAGGCCAGGAAGTGAAGCAACTGCATACGGCGGATGGCCGGACTCGTCAGCACGCTGCGATCGCGCCTCGGCGGCGCCGGCTTCGCCATCTCCATCGCTCAAGCGCCTCCGTCGCGGCGGATTCGCGCCGCATCCGGCGCGCGCGTCGCATAACACGATTCGCGCCGGCGCCCTGTTCGCGCGCTGGAGCATTCTGGCATGAGCCGCGCCGCGCGTTCAACCGCCCCACGCCGTCAGACGCGGGGACGCGGCAGGCCCTCCACCCGCCGCCGCATCGCCTCGTTGACGAGCGCCGCCGCCAGCATCGCCAGGGCGGTCGCGAAGAACACCGCGCGCATTCCGAATCGCGCCGCCACCGCCGCGCCGGCGAAGGGGCCGGCGATCTGGCCGAAATATTGCGCGGACTGCGAGAAGCCGAGGATGCGGCCGATGGCGGCGTCCGGCGCGCTGCGGCGGATCAGCGCCGTGATGGCCGGCATGAGCCCCGCGAGCGCCACCCCCATCAGGAAGCGCAGGGTCACGAATTGCCAGGGCGCGGAGACGAAAGCCTGCGGAACAAGGATCGCCCCGGCGGCCGCGAAGGAAAGCCCGACGACGCGCCAGTGGCCGTGATGGTCGGCGAGCCGCCCGATGGTCGGGGCGGCGAGCATGGCGGCGAAGGCGCCGGCCGACATGGCCGCGCCCGCGTAGAAGACGGCGTCCTGCCCGGGCCTGGCGATCTCTCCGACATAGAGCGTCACGATCGGCTCGATCGACATATTGGCGACGAGCAGCAGCGCGGCGGAGGCGAGCATCAGCGCGATCGGCCGCCAGTCCTGCACCAGGCTCGTCAGCGGCGGCAACCGGCCATTCACCCGCTTCGGCCGCAGGCTGCGGTCCTCGCGGATGACGAAGGTCGTCAGCAGGAAGGCGACGAAGATGGCGGCGCCGGTGAAGAGGAAAGTTTCGCGCAGGCCGATGAGGCGCGGCGCGGCGCCGCCGATCAGCGGCCCGATCAGCGTGCCCGACAGCGAGCCGATCGACAATTTGCCGAGCGCCCATGCCGACTTTCCCTTCGGCGTCTGGCTTGCGACCAGAATGATGCTGCCCGAGGTGTAGCCGCCAAGAAAGCCGGCGAGCGCCCTGAGAGCGACGAGCTCGTAAACATTATGCGCCATGCCCATCGCGGAGATCGCGATGGTCATGCCGAGGCAGGCGCGCACCAGCATGGGCTTGCGGCCGTAGAGGTCGGCGAGCCAGCCCCAGATCGGCGAGACGAGCGCTGCGGCGAGGAAGGAGGCGCTAAACGCCGCCGCCGACCAGAACACGACGCCCGTCTCGTCATGCACGCCGAGATCGCGCACATAATTGGGCAGGAACGGCAGCAGGATCGTCATGCCCGCCATGTTGACGAAAGAGCCGAACAGGCAGACGTAGAGGTTGCGCCGCCAATAGGGATTTACGCCGCTTTCGGGCGTCAAGGGGGCCTCCTTTTGGTGAGGAGCGCCCCGTGTAGCCGCCGCCCCGCGCGCCCGCAACCCGGGAAGACGCCATGGACCCATTCGATCTCGCCCGCTTCCGCGACGCCCAGGCCGGCGTTTTTGAGACCGCGCGCGAGGAATTGCGCGCGGGGCGAAAACGCAGCCACTGGATGTGGTTCATGTTCCCGCAGATGCGGGGTCTGGGGTCGAGCGCGATGGCGCAGACCTACGGGCTCAGCTCCCGCGCGGAGGCGGCGGCCTATCTCGCCGATCCGACGCTGGGGCCGCGGTTGATCGAAATGTTCGAGATCGTGCTTGCGCATAAGGGCGCTGACGGCGCGCGAGATTTTCGGGACGCCGGACGACCTGAAATTCCGCTCCTGCGCAACGTTGTTCGCCGCCGTGCCCGGCGCGCCGCCGCTGTTCGCCGCGGCGCTCGACCAGCTTTTTCGCCGGCGTCGCGGACGCGCGCACACTTGCGCTGCTAGGGCGAACCCGCCTGATTCTTGCCAGCGCCGCCCGCCGCTGGTACTTCTCAATGGAGGCGGCCGGTTTAGCTCAGCTGGTAGAGCAACTGATTTGTAATCAGTAGGTCGGGGGTTCAATTCCCTCAACCGGCACCAATACACATTCAGACGCGTCCTTCGGCAGAGTCCCAATCGACCACTGCAGTCGCCTCCCGGTGAGGTGGCCACTTCGGACCGGGAGGCGGAATTCACCGGACTTTGGTTTGCCGCAATGGCGGAATTGGCGAGCGGCAGTAGGAAAAAGAAAGACGCCGCAAAGTCGATCCTCGAAAACGCACGATGGAGAATTTGCCCTGCGCCAGATCCGATCCATGCCGAAGGCGATAGCCGCAAGCGGGCTCGCCATGCTCATGGGCGCCAGTCAAGCAGTGACGGCAACCGTGCTCGCCCAGACGCCCGAACGCGCCGAGGTTGGCCCAGCAAGCGCCTTGCCGCGCGAATTCTTGTCGATCGCGGGCAAGGTGATGATCGAGTGGCATGTAGGATATCTGGCGTTCTGCACCGGAACGCTTGTCGGCCCGCGCCTCGTCCTTACTTCGGCGCATTGCCTCCATTTCAACGCAGCCCTTGCGCCGCCTGGCATGATCCACTTCGCCTCGGGGCTCGACCGCAGCGCGCAGATCGCCTTCGCAGCGGTCGAACGCGTCGAAGTCGCGCCGGATTTCCGGACCGCCCGAATTCGGGAAGCGAGCGGCGCAGCAAGCGATTGGGCGCTGCTCGTGCTAAAGGAGCCACTCTCGCAGCAACCGGCGCCGGTGCGCGAGCCGCCCTTCGCCGACGCCGGGCCGGACGCGACGCTACGAGGCGCCGCGATCGCCTATGGCATGCAACACCTTTACCGACCGACCTTAGCCCGAAACTGCCGCATCTGGCAGGGCGCCGACAGGACCATGCTCCGCTATGATTGCCTGACGCAATTCGGCATAACCGGTCGTCTTCCCACGGGCTCGATTCTCAATTACGGCTATTCGGGCGCACCGTTGCTTGTCAATTTTGATGGCCGGCCGGTCGTTGTCGGCATCGGTTCGCGCATTGCGGGGGAACATGGCGCGTCCCCACAAGGGGTCGGCTGTTCAGCGAGCCAGTTCGCCGACAGAATTGTACGCCTCAACGCCGAACTGAAATGACGAACGGCGCCGACCGGATCCAGTCTAATGGGGCGCGGCGCGCGTTGCGCCGGAATTGCGGATGAGGTCGATGAGGCAGGCCGCAATGCCCCGCATCCGCAGGACACTCGTTGAAGGCGGTTCGCCAGCGCAAGTACGCGATCGAACAGGAGTGGCCGCGCGAATACGCCAGCGCTTACGAACCGGTCGAAGCCGGCTTCGGATTAGTGGATAGAGAACTCGAACTTAGAAAATTGCAGGGCTGGTCAAAGACCCAAGCAGGTTGCGACCGCGGCGGTCGGGGTTGGAAGCCGCACGGCCGAAGCCGCTTGCGGGTTCGGTTCACGCCAGCCCGGTCGCGCTCGCGAGGGATTGCGCTCGAAACCCCTTTCGAGCGACGGACTGGCGAAGAAACCGTGGATTTTGGCCCGTCTGCGCACGCGCTCGAGCAAGCTGAGCGTGGCCAGAAGGACCCAGCCCGAGTTTATGGCAAATCCACGCCTTGACCGGTCTGCTTTTCGGGTGCTTTCAAATCCGCGCGATCCGCCTTTCGCATTCTGGGACTCAAACTCATGACTGCCGCCGACAATCGCCTTGCCGGATTCAAAAACCTCCTCTCACACGCGCGTGAACAACTCGGCCTCGATGTGGGTTTCGTGTTCTGGGACGGATCAACGGCGCCTTCGGACCTCGCGCCCGATGCCTTCGCGATCTCGCTCGCGGACGAAGGAGTTGTCGCGGCCTTGTTGCGTCGCCCGAACGGCGACACCTTGGGCAATCTCTGGGTGAGCGGGCGAATCGATCTTCGAAACGGGACGATTCTCGACCTTGGCCGTATCCGTCCGAGAGTGCGCAGCAGAGACTTTCGCAAAGCGCTCGACAAGCGTCTGGCGCTACGGACGTTATTTAAGTTCCTGTTCGTGCCGCGCGGCGGTCCCTGGCCCCTCGAGGATATTCCCAACGAACGGCCAAGCGATGGCAGGCCGGAAGAGAACAAGAAGAGCATCGGCTATCACTATGATGTTTCGAACGCGTTTTACGAACTCTGGCTCGATCGCGAGATGGTCTATAGCTGCGGCTACTTTACCGATTGGAACAATGACATCGAGCGCGCACAGCAAGACAAACTCGAAATGATCTGCCGAAAGCTGCGGCTGAAGCCGGGAGAAAAGTTGCTCGATATCGGTTGCGGCTGGGGCGCGCTTTGTTGTTATGCGGCGCAGCACTACGGCGTGAGCGCCTATGGAGTCACGCTTTCCGAACAGCAATTCGCATACGCGCAGGGGAAAGTCCGGCGCCTAGGGCTGTCCGAGCGCGTGCAGATCGAACTCAAAGATTACACCGCCATCGAGGGCGCCTTCGACAAAATTACGTCCGTCGGTATGCATGAGCACATCGGGATCAAGAACTATCCGACCTATTACCGCACGGTGCATCGCGTCCTGAATCCCGGCGGGCTCTTCCTCCATCATGCAATCACGCGTCCCGCCAAGCGCGACGACCGCGGCTTCCGCCGTAAGCGGGCCGATTTTGCGCTGCTGACCAAGTATATTTTTCCGGGCGGCGAGCTTGACCATATCGGCAACACAGTCGTCAGTTTGGAGCGGGGGGGCTTCGAGGTGCATGATGTCGAAGGCTGGCGCGAACACTACCAGCACACATGCAGGCTTTGGCACGACCGGCTTCTCGCCAATTGCGAGGCGGCGGCGAGAGAAGTCGGAACAGAGAAGACGAGGCTCTGGCTCGCTTATCTTGCGGCCTGTTCGATCGCGTTCGAGCGCAATGGCGCCCGCATCTATCAAACGCTCGCGTCGAAGCAGAAGCGCGGTCCTACGGGATTGCCGCCGACAAGGGCGGATCTCTACCAATAGAGGCAGCCGAGTTTCGTTGCAGACCGCGCAGGCGAATCGGATTTGAAGTTTGGGTCAGACCCGAGTTTGATGATTCACCGCGGGAGGGAGTATTCTACATTCCTGATTTTGCGGGTAAAATAACCTAGAAATGGGAGAAAGGGCCCGGAGCGGAAACAGTTTGACCGCGAGCGAGGAAACCTTGCGAATCGGCCTACGGCTCCGGTGAGTTCGCCGCCTATAGGCGGCACATGTTTCAAGGGGCCGCGTCAGAGTTCCCTTTCGACCGCGCATCGCGGTCGCCCATTCCGCGGTGCGTCTTTGCGCAGGTTCCGGCCGCTTTGAGCGGCCCGTCGTCCAAAGCCCCGGCTTTGCCTGCGGATACTTACTTTCATGGGACGGAGACTGTGGGATCGCTTCCTGGTCGCAGAGCGCGTACGGCCAGACGTCGCCAATCGCGGGCGGGGCGTCGCGCAAC
>CAVZAL010000014.1:0-85524 GCA_963773245.1 uncultured Pseudomonadota bacterium | reverse complement strand
CATCATCTTTCAGCTGTGAGTTTCGAGCTGGTGGCGCGCCACTAAAGGCGCGCTTCGTTCTGGGGTTGTCCGCCACAATAACACGAAAGGACGGGCATCACCCGATCATAGTTATGCAGTGCGGTCCGATCCGGTATCGTGCCGACCCGCGTGCGGAAGCTTCAAAGAGACCTTTCCAGCAAACCGTAATCGTACGAAACACGCAGTTTGACTTTCCCGCGGCGCCTTCGGAATCACTTCGCGGAGTCAGGAACTGTTCAGAGCGCTTGCTGCTGATGTCGCACGAAACGATTTGATATTCTATGACATCCGCGGCGCTCGAAGCAAAGCGGTCGCCGGTGGTGATTACGGAGCGGACGGATCACCTCGAACGGCTCGAGGCGGCGTCCTGAAGTGGTTTCCGGCAAAGAACGTGATCGTTCTTCGCGGCGGGCAGACGGATCGACAGCGGCGCGATACACTGGAACGGCTGTCGAGTTTGTCTGAGACAGAAGAGCGCGTGATCCTGGCGACCGGTCGTTATCTGGGAGAAGGCTTCGACGATCCGCGGCTCGACACGATGTTTCTCACCATGCCCATTGCTTGGAAAGGAACGCTTTCGCAATATGCCGGTCGGCTTCATCGCCTGCACGAGCCAAAGCGAGAAGTGCTGATTTACGACTACGTCGATCAAAGCGTCCCAGTGCTGGCAAGAATGGCAACCAAGCGTCGTCGCGCGTATATTTCGCTCGGGTACAAGATCTCCGGGGCCGATTTGTTCAGTCATATATAGTGTGAGAATAGGAGCGTGGGCTTGCGTCCGGTCGCTCGGTTTGCGTCGTTGTAGCTTCCGCCCGGAAGTCGGCTCGTTGAACCGCACCGCGTGCGTTCCTAGGTTGCTCCGTTTAAATTGATTGATCGACCAGTTGCGGCAAGGAGCGAGAATTCTGACCTCATGGCGAGAAATGACTGGCCTTTCTTTCAGAAGATAGCGTGTATGCTGAGGCCGCCGCACGCCAAGGGCGGCGGCAAAAATCCTCGGCCCCGCTGATCAACTCGATCCGGGGCTCGCGCTGGTGCAGGGCTCCTATTGGACGCTCCCGAACTCGAAGAGGACCGGACAATGACGAACAATCTCACTGCCGCCCAGGCCGAACTAATGCGCTCCGGAGCGCGGCGCAAGGATCATTGCATCGTCGCGTCGCGGGGCAAGACGCCCGGCGCGACCAGATCGGTGTTGATGCTCATCGACTCAAGGATTGGCGAAGGAGACGAAAGCGAAAACTGGCACTCCTATCTGGAGGAGCGATTCAGCGACCGGGACCGCATATTCGCTCAAGTTGACGGCCGCCGGCCTGAAAGCGATTTCGGCGGCAAACGTTGCAAACCGGCGCCGGGAACCAACTCCGCGGACGCCGTCAGGCTCAGAAAGACGCGATCACGGGAGCGTTCCGAAGGCGGCGGTGGGCGCGGGGAAACGAACGCCCTCGACCCAGGCGGCTCGGTTGCCGAAGTTGCCGACGGAGACCACGACTCTCGGTAAGGGGGCGCGCGGCGTAGAAAGTCGAACGGATCCAGCCGCAGGGCGCCCGTATTGAGGCTGATGCTGTATATGGGACAAAGGCGCGCAGCGCCTCCTCTGAAACGATCGACGCCGAGTCGTCAACTCCGCGCCGCAATCAAGGGCAGCCCCGGCCGGATTGCAAACTCGCCTTGCTGATAAGCCTGCTGTCCCGAGACGGAGGCTCGACGCTCTCCGAACTGACGACCGCGTTGCGATGGCTGCCTCACACGACGCGCGCGGCGTTGACACGGCTGCGCCAGCGCGGCTTCGCGGTCGAGCGCTACAAGTCAGAAGCGGAGCGCGTTCGATCTTCCGAATTGTTTCCGACCGCGCCGGCAGCCAGGGGGCGGTCGATGAATAAGCCATCCGCCAGTGGCCTAGCCGAGGCTGCTAACGAAACGGCGGGTGCTCGCCATCCAGCCGCCGGACGCCGCGACCGTGATTACAAGTCGGAGACGGCCAAGCGACTGACTTCCGCGAGGCCGGTGCCCGCCTCGACGAACGGCGTCATGCAGAGTGAGCCGGGGGCGACGGCCGGCGCTCGAAGTGTGCGCCTGACCGATCCAGCGTTGCGGCGCGGCTTGCCGAGTTGGCGACACTGGATTTGCCTGACCTTCGCCAAGAGTGGCGTCGGCTTTTCCGCCGCGAGCCGCCTCGCTTGAGCCGCGACCAGATGATGCGCACCGTCGCCTACCGCATCCAGGAAAACGCTTTCGGGGTCTGCCGCAATCGATCGAGCGTCGCCTCGCCAAGCTTGCCGGGGAATTCGAGAGTGACGGCCGTATCGCTCCGCTGCCGACGCCCAAATTGAAGTCCGGGGCGCGCCTCGTGCGCGAATGGCACGGAAGAACGCATTCCGTGTGCGTCCTGGACGATGGCTTCGAGTATGAGGGCAGAACCTTTCCCTCACTGACGGCGATCGCCTTCGAGATCACAGGCGCGCATTGGTCGGGTCCGCGGTTCTTCGGGCTTGTGCGCAGGACGGGCGCCAAGGACGGCGGCGACCCCAATTCCGAGGCGGAAGCCACGGGTAGAGGCGTCGAACTCGGCGCAGGCTCCAATGAAAACGCTGGAAGAGAGGAAACAGCCGATGTCTGATGAGTTTTCGGCGCCGAAACCGCACGCCCGACACCGCGGTCGGAGCGCTCAAGCGCCAGCCGCCGAGTCGGCGTTCGGCGAACACAGCCCCAGGAGCCGGGCCAGATTGAGCTGGGACAAAGTGGCGCGGCGCGAGGCAGGACCGGAGCGATCGCCTCGCGAAAGGATTCGCTGTGCGGTGTACGCACGGAAATCCAGCGAGGAAGGCCTTGAGCAAGAGTTCAACTCGCTGGATGCGCAAAGGGAGGCTTGCGAGGCGTTCATTCGCAGCCAGCGGCATGAAGGTTGGATTGTCCTACCCGAGCTCTACGACGATCCGGGCTTCTCGGGGGGCACAATGGAGCGTCCGGCGCTGCGCCGTCTTCTGGCTGACATCGCCGCCCGGAAGATTGACGCTGTCGTTGTCTACAAAGTCGACCGACTGACGCGGTCGCTCGAGCGACTTTGCCAAGATCGTCGAGATCTTCGACGCGAGCTCCGTGTCCTTCGTTTCGGTGACCCAGGCCTTCAACACCACGACGAGCATGGGCGTCGTCCCTCAATGTGCTGCTTTCCTTCGCTCAGTTCGAGCGCGAGGTTACGGGCGAGCGCATCCGCGACAAAATCGCCGCGTCCAAGAAGAAGGGCCTCTGGATGGGCGGTCTTCCTTCCCTCGGCTACGAGGTCAAGGACCGCAAGCTCGTGATCGTGGACTAAGAGGCGGAACGGGTGCGCCTCATCTTCCAACGCTATCTGACCCTGGGCTGCGTTCGCACTCTCCGAGACGACCTCATCGCCAGCGGCGTCGTCAGCAAGCGTCGCGTTTACGAGGACGGGCGCGTTTCCGGTGGGCTGCCGTTCTCGCGCGGCGCGCTCTATCACCTGCTGCAGAACCCGGTCTATCGCGGGATGATCGTTCACCGAGACAACGCCTATCCCGGGGAGCACGCACCGATCGTCGATCAGGACCTTTGGGACGCGGTTCAGGCCAAACTGCAGGCTAACGGCGTCGAACGCACCGATAGCGGCAAAGCGGACCCACCAGCGATCCTCACCGGGCTTCTCTTCGACGCCGCCGGCGAGCCCATGACGCCGACACATGCCGTCAAGAATGGCGTGCGCTACCGCTACTATGTCTCACGTCACCTGGTGACGGGGGTAAAGCGTGAAGGAGCCGGGCAGCGACTGCCCGCACCCGCCATCGAGTCCCTTGTCGTGGACCGCCTTCGGACCTTTCTGATCGACCCGAGCGCGTTCGACGCAGCCTCCCCGGAACTGGGGCACGACGCTCCGGCGCGAAAGCATGCCACCGTCGCCGTGACCCGCTTGACTTGGCTCCTGGATGAGCCGGCGAACCCGAAGCGTGCTGACTTATTGCGCGCTGTTCTCGGACGAGTCCAAGTCCATGCTGAGCGCGTCGAGGTCGAGCTTTGCCGCCGAAGCGTCAACTACCTGCTGTCGAGCGATCAAGCGCCGGAAGAAAGCTTGGCGGCGCTGGCGACGTCTTCAGGCGCGGCGGAGATGGCGGACGCCAGCAGTTCGGACCCGGGGCCAATCCGCCTGGAAATAACAACGCAGATGCGACGTCGAGGCAATGAGTTGAAATTCCTCGTCGCAGGCGAGAACGTCGAAGAGAGCAGGGCGGTGGACGAAAACCTCGTCCGGCTGATCGTCCGGGCGCGCATTCTCGCTCGACGCATCCGCGAGAATCCGGCCGCGACCCTCACGGATGTCGCCGCGCAAGAGGGATTTCGGCTCCGACTTACGCCGGCCGTCTGCTGCGTCTGACTTCACTCGCGCCCGACATCGTAACCGCGATCCTTGGCGGCCGACAGCCGCCGGAACTCACCGCCAACATGCTGATGGCTGACACGCGCTGGCCGCTCGACTGGACGGCGCAACGCGCCATGCTGGGATTTCCGCCGCGCGCAGTCACCGGCTGAAAGCATGGTTCTCTTTGAAAGCCGAAGCCCTACGAACTTCCCGGTCGCTCGGGGAGTAAAATCGATTTGGAATCGTGTTTTAGGCCCCGATAGCCCCTCGAGGCAACGGAGCCATCCTGGTCCTCTCCGCGGTTCGCCTAACCGCGGCGGGGCCGAATACCCGCTGGTGACGCGGCAGACAAATTCGCCTTCGCCCACAATTTGCTGGCGCGCTACCACGAAGTGGAGACACTCGCGACGCCCTGCCTACCTCCTTTGTCGGCGGAAGCCGCTCAGTCTGTGGGATTGCAAAGAGACCGCCGCACCACGAAATCGGCCCGCAGAGAATTCGAGGCGCGAAAATGGCCGACAACCGACCGAATCCGTCTCGCCGGATACCCGCGGATCGGTGTCCCCGCCAAGCCTCGGAAAAGTCGCGTCATCCTTGATTGGTAAGAGGCATAAAAACGACCGTATTTCAATAACTTACCGGCTGGCGGAAGCGGTGAGATTCGAACTCACGGTGGGGTTGCCCCCACGGCGGTTTTCAAGACCGCTGCCTTAAACCACTCGGCCACGCTTCCCCGCAGTTTTGTTCTGGCAGGTCCCCCGGCGCCTGTCCAGGGTCGCCCCATCCGGCGCCGCCGGCCAACATGGATGTCAGCGAAGCCGGGGCCGCGAGGATTGGATCGGCGCATCAATCCGCGGGGAGTGGCCCGCGCGAGACGACAAATTCGCCTCCCCCACAATGCGATTCACAACCCTGTTCCGCCTATTGCATCTCACGCCCGAAAATGTAAACTGTGCTCACAAACAATTTCGAGCCGCGATCGCTTTTTCTCATTTCCGTCATCTCGGACGACGAATAGTCTCTCAAAACGAGGGACAAGAGCGGAGGAGGGTCAATGGCGAGCGTCAGCGACAGCATCACCCGCACGCACGAGTACGAGCTCGGCCACTCCGACGCCGAACTCAAGCGCCTGCGCACTCAGGCTCGGTTGGTTGATCCCATGACGCGTCAGTTTTTCAGGAGCGCCGGCGTCGAACCGGGAATGAGGGTGCTCGATGTCGGCAGCGGCGCAGGCGACGTCGCATTTCTGGTCGCCGACCTGGTTGGCGAATCCGGCGAGGTCGTCGGCGCAGACAGATCGCCGGCGGCGGTAACCGCGGCGCGGGAAGGCGCGACGGCGCGTTCGCTGAAAAATGTCACGTTCCGCGTGGGCGATCCGGCAACCCTCGCGTTCGACCGACCTTTCGACGCCATCGTGGGTCGTTATGTTCTGATGTTCTCTCCAAACCCGGCCGCGATGCTCGAGGGGGTCGCAAGTCATCTGCGGCCCGGCGGAGTCGTCGTCTTCCACGAGTCGGGCTGCGTCGGCTCGAAGTCATTCCCGCCCTCGCCAACCTACGATCGCTGTTTTGAGTGGATTGTGCAGACCTTTCGCAAGGTTGGCAGCAATCCGCAAATGTGTCTCGATCTCTATTCCGCCTTTATCGCCGCCGGGCTTCCCGCCCCGACAATGGCGATGCAATGCCTGGTCGGGGGAGCCTCCAGCGAAAACAATGGGCTTGATCTGGTCGCCGGTCTTGCGGCGACAATGTTGCCCCTGATGGAGCAAATGGGCGTGGCGACCGCCGCCGAGGTCGATCCCGCTACGCTCCATGCGCGAATGCTTGCCGAAGTGGAGGCGAACGGGAGCGTCGTGCTTGGGCGATACGAAATCGCCGCATGGGCCCGGCCGACCTAGATCTTGCCGCGACCAGATACGTCGGAACCAAATTTGCGAGGAGCGAAGCGACGAAGCAATCCATGTTTCAGCCGATGCCGCCCTTTGCGGCCGATCGACGATCTCTCAAGGATGGATTGCTTTGCTCGCAAAGACGGATTTGCTGGAAAGCCGGAGTCTCCCATGGCGGAAGGTCAATGGCGACCGCGAGCCCTGCGCTCGCATCGCCGTTCACAACTCGTCCTGGCCTGGATTTGAGAGGTCGCCGAGCTTGCCCGGGCTGATTTCGAGCCAGCGCCGCGATACTCGCCGCTCGCGCTCGAAGCGGGCGATGTCCTCGCCGGCGCCGGCGATGATCGCATCAATCTCGTCGTGGCCAAGCAGCAAGTCGAGACGCCTGCCGGCGTCGATGGCGAAAGCGACGATCCCGCCGTCGGGGAGACGGATCTCCTGAGTTTCCAGGCTGATCGCGAGCGGCGCGCCCGTCTCGGCCGCGGCCATCGCGCGCCGGTGTTTCTCCTCGTCGAGCGCGATGGGCAGCAGGCCGTTGCGGAAACAGTTGGCCTGGAAGATCTCGCCGAAGCTCGGCGCGATAATCGCGCGCACGCCGAAATCGGCGAGCGCCCAGACCGCGTGCTCGCGACTCGATCCGCAGCCGAAATTGCGGCCCGTCACCAGGATCTCGGCGCGATCGTAGGGCGGGGAATCGAGCACGAAGGGCGGGGCGCCCGGCGCCGTCTTGCGGCGCTCGTGGAACAGCTGCGCCTTCAGGCCATGACGGTCGAGCAGCAGCAGGAAGCGCGCGGGAAAAATGATGTCGGTGTCGATGTCGGTTTCGGGCAGAGGCGCAGCGACGCTGACGAGGTCGGTGAACGGCTTCATGCGTCATGGCCCCCGATGATCTCGCGCACGTCGGCGAGCCGGCCTTCGAGCGCCGCGGCCGCGGCCATCGCCGGGCTCATCAGATGCGTGCGCCCGCCCGGGCCCTGGCGCCCCTCGAAATTGCGGTTGGAGGTCGAGGCGCAGCGCTCGCCGGGCTTCAGCCGGTCGTCGTTCATCGCCACGCACATCGAACAGCCCGCCTCGCGCCATTCGAAGCCGGCGTCGCGGAAAATGCGGTCGAGCCCCTCCGCCTCCGCCTGACGGCGCACCGCTCGCCGAGCCCGGCACGACGATCGCGGCGACATCAGGGGCGACGCGCCGCCCCGCGACCACCGCGGCGGCCTGTCGCAAATCCTCGAGCCGGCCGTTGGTGCAGGAGCCGATGAACACGCGGTCGATTCGGATTTGCGACAGGGGCGCGCCGGGCTCCAGCCCCATATAGGCGAGGCTGCGCCGCAGGCGCGCGCGACGGTCGGGATCGGTTTCGGCGTCAGGATCGGGCGCGGCGGCGTCGATCGGCAGGTTTTCCTCCGGCGTCGTGCCCCAGGACACGCGCGGGGCGAGCGTCGAGACATCGAACGCGACTTCGCGGTCGAACTCGGCGTCCGGGTCGCTTGCGAGCGATTTCCAATAGGCCAGCGCCGCATCCCAGTCCTTGTCGCGCGGCGCGAGCGGCCGGCCCTCGAGCCAGCGGAAGGTCGTCTCGTCCGGCGCGACCATGCCGACGCGGCTGCCCGCCTCGATCGACATGTTGCAGAGCGTCATGCGCGCCTCCATCGAGAGCGCGCGCACCGCCTCGCCCGGCATATTCGATGGCGTAGCCGACGCCGCCGCCGACGCCGATTCTCGCGATCAGCGCCAGGATGACGTCCTTGACCGCGACGCCGGGACGCAAGCGGCCGCTTCAGCGTCACCCGCATGCGCTTCTGCTTGCGCTGGCGCAGCGTCTGGGTGGCGAGCACGCATTCGCATTCGCTGGAGCCGATGCCGAACGCGAGCGCGCCGAAGGCGCCGTGGGTGCAGGTGTGGCTGTCGCCGCAGACGAGCGTCGCGCCCGGCAGGGTGAAGCCGAGTTCCGGCCCGATCACATGCACGATGCCATGCCGCGCGTCGCGCATCGGGATGTAGGGGACGCCGATGCCGGCGCGCGTTCTCGGCAAGGCGCGAGACCTGGCGCGCGGCGAGGCCGTCGGGCAGCGGCCGCTCGCGGCCGATGCGTCGGCACGGCGTGATCGGCGACCGCCAGATGCAGGTCCGGCCGGCGGACCCTGCGGCCCGAGGCGTCGAGCCCGGCGAAAGCCTGAGGGCTCGACACCTCCTGCACCAGATGACGGTCGATATAGATGCAGCGACGCCGCCGTCGTCGTATTCCTTCACGACGTGGGCGGCCCAGATCTTGTCGTAGAACGTGAGCGCGGCCATGCGCGGCTTGTCTCCGCATTTTTCCGCCGGCCCTCCCGAAGGCTGCGTCAAATTTCCTCTTGCCGACGGCTCGAAGGTCACTCTATTCTGGTTTGCATACGCATTCAATACGCGCGCGCTCGTCGCGAAGTCAGGACAGGGAGGCCGGAAGATGAGGCTCGGAGTCGATGTCGGCGGCACGTTCACCGACCTTTTGCTGCACGACGAGAAAACCCAGCGCACCTATCAGGCCAAGACCCCTTCGACGCCGCAAGACCAGTCGATCGGCGTCGCCGAGGGCGTCAGGCTGTCTGCGAAAAGGCGGGCATTAAACCCGGCCGATCTCGCGCTGATCCTGCACGGCACGACGGTCGCCACCAATGCGGTGCTGGAAGGCAAGGGCGCGCGCGTCGGCCTCCTCGTCGACCGAGGGCTTCGAATACACGCTGCATCTCGCCAAGTCCTGGACGCCCGGGCCGCTGTTCGGCTGGATCGTGATGGACAAGCCCGATCCGCTAGCCTCCCTCGCCGATACCCGCGGCATTCCCGAGCGCATCGACGCGCGCGGCGAAGTCGTGCGCGCGCTCGATATCGAGAAGGCGACGGCGCTGATCGACGATCTCTGCTCGTCCGGCATCGAGGCGCTGACGATCTCGCTGATGCACTCCTACGCCAATCCCGATGCACGAGCGCATTCTGGCGAGATCGTCGCCGAACGCTTTCCGCACATTCCCGTTTCGCTTTCGTCGGACATCCTGCCCGAGTTTCGCGAATACGATCGCGCCATCACGACGGTGATGAACGATTACGTGCGGCCGATCATGAAGAACTATCTCACGCGCATCGAGGACCGGCTGCGCGGCGACGGCGTCAAGGCGCGGCTGCATATCGTGCGCTCCGACGGCGGCCTGATGAGCGCCGCGGCCGCCTCGGAGCGGCCCGTCCATACCGTGCTTTCCGGCCCCGCCGGCGGCGTCACCTCGACGGTGATGATCGCGCGGCGCTCCGGTTTCCCCAAGCTGCTCGCCTTTGACATGGGCGGCACGTCGACCGACGTCTCGGTCATCATCGACGGCCTGCCGACCATCTCGCGCTCCACCGAAGTCGGCGTGTTTCCGGCCAAGGTGCCGACGCTCGACGTGCGCTCGGTCGGCGCCGGCGGCGGTTCGATCGCTGAAGTGTCGGAGCTCACCGAATCCATTGCGCGTCGGCCCGCGCAGCGCCGGCGCTCGGCCGGGTCCGGTCGCCTATGGCAAGGGCGGAACGGAGCCGACGGTCAGCGACGCCAATGTCGTGCTCGGGTTACCTGCCGCCGGTGCTGCTCGGCGGCGACATGAAGCTCGACGTCGAGGGCGCCCGCGCCGCGATCGCCAAGCTCGGTCAGGCCGATGGGCCTGGCGCCGGAGGACGCCGCCAAGGGCATGATCGACATCGCCAACGAGACGATGCTCGGCGCGCTGCGCGTCATCACCGTGCAGCGCGGCCTCGATCCCCGCGAATTCGGCATCGTCGCCTTCGGCGGCGCCGGGCCGCTGCACGCCAACGCGCTCGCCGAACTGCTCGGCTGTTATCCCGTCGTCGTGCCGCCGAGCCCCGGCGTTCTGTCGGCGCTCGGCTTCCTGGAGGCCGAGTTCAAGAACGAATTCGTGCAGACCTTCATCCGCTCGACCTCCGGCCTCGATCCCAGCCAAGTGTGGTCGCGCTTCGCGGCGCTGGCGAAGAAGGCGAAGGCGTGGCTCGACGAGCAGGAAGTCGCGCCGGCCGACCGGTCGATCGCCTATTCGGTCGACCTCAGATACGAGCAGCAGGGTTTCGAGGTGTCGATCGACCTGCGCCGGCGATCTCGCCGCGCGCGGCGGCGATCTCAACCAGATCCTCGACAAGTTCCACCAGACGTCACGAGCGGCTCTACGGCGTGCGCTTCCATGTGCCGGTCGAGGTGGTCGCGCTGCGCGCCGTCGCGGTCGGCGCGACGCCGCCGGTGGAGGAGCCGCGCCGCCGCCGTGCGCGGCGGCTCGATCGAGGCCGCGCTGATCGAGACGCGCAAGGCGTGGTTCGACGGCGCGCTGGATCGATACGCCGAACTACGATCGCTCGCAAGCTCGCCCTCGGCGCCGCGTCGAAGGGCCCGCCATCATTCGCCAATACGACACGACCACCGTGTGCTGCCGCGACCATTTTGCCGAGGTCGACGCCCACGGCAATGTGCTGATCTGGCCGATTTCCAGGGGGAACTGACACCATGTCCGACAAAGTCGATCCGATTACGCTCGACATCATCGAGAACGCGCTGAAGAACGCGCGCTTCGAAATGGACGGCGTGGTCGTGCGCATTTCGCTGTCGCCGGTCATCCGCGAGCAGCACGACGAATTTCCGATGATCTGCGACGCGCGCGGCCGCATGATCGTCGGTCAGTTCGGCTCCTACATCCCGGCGATCGTCGAGAAGTTCGAGGGCGATCTCAACGAGGGCGACGTGTTCGTCTGGAACGATCCCTATGCCTGCAAGGGCTCGATCTCGCACAACAATGACTGGTGCGTGATGATGCCGATCTTCCACGAGAAGCGTGCATGTCGGCTTCTCCTCGATCTTCGGACACATGGTCGATGTCGGCGGCAAGGTTCCGGGCTCGATGCCGTTCGACGCCCGTACGATCTGGGAGGAGGGCCTGCGCATCCCTCCCGTACGCATCTACGACAAGGGCGTGCTCAACAAGGGCGTGCTGGACATCATGCTCAACAACACGCGCACGCCCGACATGAACCGCGCCGACCTGATGGCGCTGATCGCGGGCTGCCGGACGGCCGCGACGCGCGTGCGCGAGATCTGCGACCGCTTCGGCCGCGACGTCTATCTCTCCGCCTGCGACATGCTGCTCGACGCGCACGCGCGAGGCGATGAAGGTGCTCATCCAGAAATACATTCCCGAGGAGCCTGTCAGCTTCACCGATTATGTCGACGACGACGGCGTCGGCAACGGCCCGTTCCGCATGACGCTGTCGATCTACCGCAAGGGCGAGATCGCGGTGTTCGACTGGACCGGCACCGACAATCAGGCGCAGGGCCCGATCAACTTCCACATCCACGAGGGCCTCTGCAAGCTGTTCTTCGGCGTCTACATGATCATGGCGTTCGATCCCTCGGTGCTGTTCAACGAAGGCTTCTACGATCTGTTCGAGATCATGCTGCCCGAGGGCTCGCTGCTCAATCCGCGCTTTCCCGCCGCGCTCTCCAACCGCCTCAACACCCACACGCGGTTCTTCGACTGTCAGGCCGGCGCGCTCGGCCAGCGCGCGCCGCATCTGTCGATGGCGGCGGGCTACGGCACCAGCCCGCATTTCATCTTCACCGGCCACGACAAGAACGGCAAATATTTCCAGCTTGATGGAGCTTCTGTTCGGCGGCGTGCCGGGCCGGCCGCGCGGCGACGGTCTCGACGGCCACGCCTGGTGGCCTTTGTTCTCGCGCGACGCCGATCGAATATATCGAGAACTACTATCCGGTGCGCGTCGAGTCCTATCGCCCGATCAAGGACAGCGGCGGGCCGGGCCTGCATCGCGGCGGCTGCGGCATCGAGAAAATCTATCGCGTGCTGGAGCCCGGCCGCGTGTCGATCCACGACGACCGCGAGGTCGTGCCGCCCTGGGGCATCAACGGCGGCCATTTGGCGGCACGTCGAGCAAATGGCTGATCAAGGCGGGAACGAGACGCGAGCCGCGCCGCATTCCCTCGAAGATCGACAATCTCGCCGTCGAAGCCGGCGATCGCATTGTTTTCCGCACCGCGGGCGCGGGCGGCTGGGGCGATCCGTTCGATCGCGCGGCGGAGCTTGTGGCGCGCGACGTGCGTTACGATCTCGTCTCGCCGCAACAGGCGCGCGAGGGCTACGGCGTCGCGCTGACGGCGGACAATCAGCCTCGATGTCGGCGGCGACCGAGCGGCTTCGCCAGAAGATGCGCGCCGATCGCGGCCCGCCGGCGCCGTTCAATTTCGGCTACGAGCCGCCCGTCCGCGAGGCCGCGGAATAGGCGGGATCGGCCCGGGCTGGTGTCGGCCTTCCTCGGTGGCGGCGAAGCCCGGCGGCTTCGGCGTCGTCGCGCCCAGACCAAGCGCGCCGGCAACGGCATGTCGACGCCGCGCGCGATCGGTTCTTCCGGGTTCGTCGAGGTGCATATGGGCGAGCGTCTGCTCGACCATGTCCTCGATGGGCTGACGCACGGTCGTCAGCCGATAGGGCGCGCGGGCGCCCTCGGGAATGTTGTCGAAGCCGGCGACCAGCAGATCCTCGGGTATCCGCACGCCGAAGCGGTCGCGAAACGCGTCCATCGCGCCCATCGCCATGATGTCGTTGACACCGAACAGCGCGTCTGCGCCGTTCGCCGGTTGCCGCTCGAAAATCGAGAGCGCGGCGGCGCCCGCGCCGTCGTAGGAGGACAGGCCTTCGGCGCCTCCTCGATGTCGCCTCGCGCTTGATCCCGCCTTCAAGCAGGCCTTCGACGAAACCGCGCACGCGATCCTGGCTGGTGGTGCCGCGCGGGTCGCCGGTGATCATCGCGAAGCTGCGCGCGCCGGCGGCGAGAAACGCCTCCGCGATGAGCCGGCCGCCGGCCACATTGTCGCAACGCACGCCCGAGGCTTCGGAGCCGGGAATATATCGGTTGAACAGTACGATCGGAATGCCGCGATCCTGGCAGAGCGAGGTCATGCGCGTCGACAAGCTGCGGCGGCGGTCAGGATGACGGCGTCGATCTGGTAGCCGAGCGCGCGCAGGATGGCGTCGTCCGCCGCCGCGCCCGGATCGACGGTCAGCATGAGGATCTGTCGTCCGAGCGCCTGCAGGCGGCGGCTGAAGGCGCTGAGCACGTGGACGTAGAACGGATTGCCCATGTTGCCGAGGATCAGGGCGACGATGTTGGTGCGCTTGGTTGTCAGACTGCGAGCGATGGAATTCGGCACGTAATTGAGCTTGCGCGCCGCTTCGAGCACGCGGGCGCGCTTGTCCTTGGCGATGCTGGAGCCCGGCGTGAACGCGCGCGAGACCGCCGATTGCGAGACGCCGGCCAGCGCGGCGACGTCAAACGATGTCGCGCGCGAGGGAACCCGTTTCGTATCATCCATCCTGCCCGGACGCCTGTCACGCCCCTCCTCAAACGCCGCGGTCGCCTTGTCTAACGCGCGCCATCGCCCGGCGTCGCCTGTTTCCTAGGCCTTTTCCCGCGCCTTTTCCCGTGTTGACGCAGGAACATGAATGCGCGATGATTGAATGCGCATTCAAGCCGTTCACGCAAGCCTTTTCTTGGCTCGCGGGGATCGGTCGAAGGGCGGGAGGGATGGAATGATCAAGCATTTCGTGCGGACATTGTTACTGTCGGGCGCCTCGCTCGCTTTCGCCTGCGGTCTGGCCCATGCCGACGCTGCGGCCGACGGTCTGGCTCGGGCCAAGGAGAAGTTGCAGAAATATACCGAGAAGCCGGTTTTCGTCGCGCCGGGCGAAGCCGTTCGACGCCAAGGCCTGCGCCAAGGGAAAGAAACAGCTCTCGATTCCCAACTCGAGCGCCAATCCGTTCCTGAAAGGCATCATCGATCGCGAGAAGAAGGCGGGCGCCGAAGTCGGCCTGCAGGTCAAGGAATGGGAGAACCAGGGCCAGCCCTCGCAATGGGTGCAGGGCATGGATTTCGCGATCCGCGACAAATACGACATCGTCGACCTGATCTCGGGCATCGACCCCTCGACCATCGAGCCGCAGGTGAAGGCGGCCAAGGCGGCCGGCGTCAAGGTCATGACGTCGCACTTCTACGATCCCTCCGACAAGCAGAACCCGCTGGTCTCCTCGTTCGCTGACCATCGGCTTCGGCGAAATCGGCAAGATCCTCGCCAACTGGGCGACCGTTCACACCGACGGCAAGGCCAATATCGTCGATCATCAAGTCCGACGAAGTGCCGCCGACCAAGCCGCTCGTCTCCAACCTGAAGTCCGAGCTCGCCGCCAACTGCCCGAACTGCAAGATCGTGCAGGAGATCAACGTCGGCGTCACCGAATGGGCCACCAAGATCCAGCCGGCCGTCCAGGCCGCGGTGCAGGCCAACCCCGATGTCAATGTCGTGATCCCGATCTACGACTCGATGTCGCAGTTCGTCGTTCCGGCGCTGCGTCTCACCGGCAAGACCGGCAAGGTGAAGGTGGCGACGTTCAACGGCACGCCCTTCGTGCTCGACTTCATCCAGCAGGGCGCGGTCGACATGGATATCGGCGAAAGCCTCGACTGGATCGCCTATGCGACCGTCGACGGACACCTGCGCGACCTCTGCGGCCTGAAGTCGCCTTCGGCGCTCAACGTGCCCTTCTATATCTTCGACAAGCACAACGCCGCTGACGCCGGCAAGCCCGCCGGTTATGACAAGGGCTACGGCGACGCCTATATCTCCGGCTTCCGCAAGCTCTGGAAGCTGCAGTAAGGCGGGGGCAGGGGGCGCGGATGTCTGAGGAGGCGGGTGGCGAAACTGCCGGTGCTTCGCGCTCGAGGACATCCGCAAGACCTTCGGCGGCGCGCAGGCGCTCGACGGCGTGTCGTTCGAGGTGCGCCCCGGCGAGGTTCACGGCCTGCTCGGCAAGAACGGCTCCGGCAAGTCGACGCTGGTGAAGATCCTCGCCGGCTTTCATGCGCCCGATCCCGGCGGCAAGCTCGTCTTCAACGGCCGGCCGGTCGCGCTGCCGCTCAGGGCCGGGCGACTTCCGCCGGCTCGGCATGAGTTTCGTGCACCAGAATCTCGGGCTCGCGCCTTCGCTGACCGTGCTCGAAAATCTGCGCTTCGCCCATCTGACGACGGCGAAGACGGCTTTCCTGAACTGGCGCGCCGAACGCGCCGAGGCGCGAGGCGGCGCTGAGTCGTTTCGGCCTCGCCATCGACCCCGCCGAGCGCGTCGACCGGCTCTCGCCGGTCGAGCGCGCGCTGCTGGCCATCGTCAGGGCCTATGAGGAGATCCGCGTCGAATGCGCGGCGAGCGGCGAGCCCGGCCTCATGCTGCTCGACGAGCCGACCCCGTTCCTGCCGCGCGAGGGCGTGGCGCGGCTGTTCGACACTGATCCGCGCCATCGCGAAGACCGGCTCCAGCGTCATCTTCATCAGCCACGACATCGACGAGGTGATGACGATCACCGACCGCATCACCGTGCTTGCGCGACGGCCGCGTCGGCGGAAGGCTGGAGACGGCGAAGGCGACGCACGAGGAAGTGGTCGAGGCGATCGTCGGGCGCAGGCTCGCCAGGCTCGGCGTGACCCCGCATACTCCGCCCGCGCGCCGCGAGCCGCAGCTTACGGCGCGAGGCGTCGCCGGCGGGGCGCTCCGCCATTGCGACTTGACGATCGGCAGGGGCGAGATTCTGGGCGTCACCGGCCTCATCGGCTCCGGCTACGCCGATCTGCCTTACCTGATCTTCGGCGCGCGGCGCGCCGCCGCGGGAGAGATGAGTCTGGCCGGCGCTCCCGCCGAGCCCCTCTCCGGCATGACCCCGAAGCGCGCGATCTCTTCGGGCCTCGCCCTGCTGCCGGGCGACCGACAGGGCGCGAGCGGGGTGGACAGCCTGCAGGTGGTCGACAATCTTTTCCTGCCCGACATCGCCCGCTTCTTCCGCGGCGGCGCGTCTCGACCGCCGCGCCATGCTGGGCGAGGCGCTGCGGCTCGGCGCACGCTTCGAAGTGCGTCCCAACGATCCGCACGATGAAGCTCTCCTCCTTTCGGGCGGCAACGCGCAGAAGGTGCTGATTGCGCGCTGGATGAACGTGAAGCCCCGCGTGCTGCTGCTCGACGAGCCGACGCAGGGCGTGGACGTCGGCACGCGCGTGCAGATCTTCGCCGCGCTGCGCAAGGCGGCGGAGGAGGGCATGTCGATCCTGTGCGCGAGCTCCGATGCGGAGCAGCTTGCGGAAATCTGCGACCGCGTTCTGATCTTCGCGCGCGGGCGCGTCGTCGGCGAGCTGACCGGCGCCGCGATCTCAAAGGATGCGATCGCGGAAGCCAGCTACGCTTCGAATGAGACGCGCGCCCCGTCCGCGCTGGCGAGTTGAGAGATGAGCGCTCCGGCAAGCCATGAACGCCCTTGCGCCCCGCCCGTCCTTTCGCTTGAGCCGGTTTCTCGAGCGCATCGCGCTGCTGTTCGTCTGGGCGGCGCTGATCGCGTTCTTCGGCTTCCTGAAGCCCGAGTCGTTCCTGAACTGGGGCAATTTCTCGATCATGTTCGCGTCCTACGCGCCGGCGGCGCTGCTGGCGCTGGCGATCATCATTCCGCTGACCGCCGGCGACTACGATCTCTCGGTCGGCGCGACGATGACCCTGTGCTCCGGCCTCATCGGCGTGCTGAACGTCTGGGAGGGCCTGCCGATCGCGCTCGTCATCGTCATCGCGCTCGCTGTCGGCGTCATCGTCGGGATCGTCAATGCGGTGTTCATCATCTACTTCCGCGTCCCCTCGCTGGTCGTCACCCTCGGCACGACGTCGCTGATGAACGGCATCGTGCAATGGGTCACCAATTCCTCGACGATCGGAGGCATCGACGACCGTCTCGTCGACATGGTGGTCGGCGAGCGCTTCCTCGGCGTTCCCTTCGCCTTCTACTACGCGCTGACCGCAGCCGTTGCGCTGTGGTACGTGTTCGACTTCACGCCGCTCGGCCGCCGGCTGCTGTTCGTCGGGCGCGGGCGCGAAGTGGCGCGGCTCAACGGCATTGCGGTCGATCGCGTGAGGTTTGGCGCGCTGATCGCCTCGGCCGTGCTGTCGGCGGCGGCCGGGGTGGTCTATGTCGGCGTGCTCGGCTCGGCGGACCCCTATTCCGGTCTCAGCTACCTGCTCCCCGCCTTCGCGGCGGCCTTTCTCGGCGCCACCACCATCCTGCCCGGGCGGTTCAATCCGTGGGGCGCGATTGTTGCGGTCTATTTCCTCGCCACCGGGATCACAGGGCTGACCATGCTCGGCATTCCGCTCTGGGTCACCAACGTCTTCAACGGCGGCGCGCTGATCCTCGCCGTGACGATTTCCCAACTTACCCGCGGGCGCGAGGCGACGGACATCGGCTGAGGCCTGCGCGGGCGCCGCCGCCATTCGCCGTCGCATCCGGGCTGCATGCGCCGACGGACATCGGGCGCCCGCGCTTATCGGCGGGGCATCGCCTATTCCCGCGCCCATTTGCGCTCGAACGCCCACACGTCCTCGAAGCCGATGAGGCTCTGGAACTCGCGGAAGTCGAACAGGGGCAGGTTCGGCGAGTTGGACGTGCCTTCCGCCTTGAACACGCGGAACGCGTTTTCGATCGCCGCCGCCGGCGGCGAGCCCGGTGATCGAGGGATAGATCGCCAGCGCGTAGCCGATGGCCTTCAGTTCGTCCTTCGAGCGGATCGGCGTCTTGCCGCCGTCGGCCATGTTGGCCATCATCGGCTTGCGGATGCGCTTGCAGGCGTCCCGCATCTCCTCCTCGCTCTCCAGCGCTTCGAGGAACACGATGTCGGCCCCGGCCTCGCGCATAAGCGAGCCCGCGCCTGACCGCCGCTTCGTAGCCCTCGGGCTGGCGCGCGTCGGTGCGCGCGATGACCAGCATGCCCTTGGGGTCCCGCCGCGCGGCGCAGGCGACCTTGATCTTCTCGGCCATGTCGATGACGGGCACGACGCGCTTGAACGGCGTGTGGCCGCACTTCTTGGGAAATTCCTGGTCCTCGATCTGGATCGCGACCACGCCCGCGGCCTCGTAGCCGCGCACCGTGTGATGGACGTTGAGCAGGCCGCCATAGCCGGTGTCGGCGTCGGCGATCACGCCGGCGTTGACGGTGCGCGTCAGCGTCGCCACGCGGTCGACCATCTGCGTATAAGTCGCGATCCCCGCGTCGGGAAGGCCGTAGGCCGACGCGGTCAGCCAGAAGCCGGAGGCGTAGACGAAATCGAAGCCGACCTTGTTGGCGATCACCGCCGCGATCATGTCGTGCAGGCCGGGCGCGGCGACGAATTCGCCGGCGGCGAGCGCCTCGCCGAGATTGCGCTTGGTCATAATGCACCTCCCAAAAGTCTTCGGTGCGCGCTCAGTCCATGGCCTGACGCTTGCGCACGAGTTGCGAGATCGAGACGGCGACCACCAGCCCGCCGCCGTAGAACAGGTTCTGCACGAAGCTGTCGGCGCCCAGGAAATTGAGGCCGAGAATGCCCGTCGACAGGAAATAGACCGCGACGAACGCCCCCCAGGCGTTGAAGCGGCCGGGATAGATTGCGGTCGAACCGAGGAACGCCGCAGCAAACGCCGGCAGCAGGAAGGCGAGGCCGGAGGACGGATCGGCGGAGCCGCGCATGCCGACGTAGAGCACGCCGGCGAACGCGGAGATGACGCCCGAGGCGATGAGCGACAGCGCGCGCACCTTCTCGACCCTCACGCCCGAGAGCCGCGCGACCTCGCGACCGCGCCCGACGAACAGCAGCCGCCGCCCGGCCGCCGTATGCTCGAACACATACCAGAGCACAACCGTCAGGATCAGCGCGTACCAGAACAGCAGCGAGACGCCGACGATCTTGGTCGTGAACACGGCCGAGACCAGCGGCTGCAGCGACTGGCCGAACACGACCGCCGAGTTGGACGCCCACAGCACGACGCCATTGATGAAATAGCCGACGCCCAGCGTGACGATCAGCGAATGGATGCGGAAGTAGAGGATGAAGAAGGCGTTGACGGCGCCGACGAAACGCGCCGACGAGCGAGCGCGATCGAGAACGGCGACGGGAATCGGAACGCCGTTCTTCACGTTGAGGATCGCCACCAGCGTCGCACGTCAGCGTCAGCGTGCTCGCGACCGAGAGGTCGAAATCGCCGGCCGTCAGCGGAATGATGAGGCCGAGCGTCAAGCACGACGATGATCGCGTTGAAGCCGAGCATCGAAGCATAGGGCGGCCAGGTGAACATGGTCGGCGTCGAAGGCGCCGAACAGCAGGATCAGAACGATCCAGGCGCCGAGGAGGCCGAAGTGTTCGGCGGCGGTCTTGAAGTCGAATTTCTCCGCCGCCGCGGCGCGGCTTTCGAGCTGCTACTCGAGCGCGCGCAGCTTGGCTTCCAGCGCGGCGATGCGCTGCTCGTAGTAGGCGAGGTCGTCGGGTTCGCGCGCGTTCATCGGAGGCGGAGCTTGCCGAGGCTCATGCGATGCGCGTCATCGAATGGTAGCAGCATTCGGCTATCGTTTCCTTCGTGACGTGATCGCCCGTCAGCTCCGCGACGATCTGCCCGCGCGCGAAGATCAGCACGCGATGGCAGATCTGCGCGAGTTGCTCGAAATCGGTGGAGGCGACGATGACGCCTGCGCCTTCGAGGCTCGCTGCGTCGAGCGCGGCGAACAATTGCTGGCGCGCGCCGACGTCGACGCCTTGCGTCGGCTCGTCGAGCAGGATGAGCTTCGGCTTCGTCTGCAGCCATTTGCCCATCAGCGCCTTCTGCTGATTGCCGCCGGACAGCGCCGAGCAGCGGCAGGATCGGCGCATTGGGCCTGACGTGGAACGCATGCCCGAGTTGCAGCGCCGCGCGTCACCATGCGCCGCCGATCGAGGCCGAAACGCGCTGCGCATCCTGTCGAGCACCGGCAGCAGCACATTCTCCTGCACCGGCAGCGCGCCGACGCCCGCGGCCCCCAGCCGGTCGGCGGGCAGGATAACGACGCCGGCCGCGAGCGCCGCAGGCGGGATCGATGCCATGAAGCGCGATGGCCGTCGCCGTCGACGACGAGCCTGCCCGCCTGCGCGCGCTCGGCGCCGTAGAGCGCGCCGCAGACGCGGTCGAAGCCGGAGCCGATGAGGCCCGTCAAGCCCCAGCGCTCTCGCCCTTGCCGACCTCGAACGAAACGGGACCCAGCGCCGCCGGCCGTCAGCCCCTCGACACGCGCCACCGGCTCGCGCTTGGCGCCGGCAGAGCGCGTGAACTTGAAACGGCTTGCACCGCGCGCCCGACGATGCGCTCGACGAAGTCCGCGTGCGCGTCGCCTTGCGCGTCTCCAGCACGCCGACCAGAGCGCCGTCGCGCAGAATCGTCGCGCGGTCGGTGATCTCCATCACCTCGCCGATGTCGTGGCTGACGAAGATGACGCTCGCGCCTTCGCGCGACGATGCGGCGCACGAGCGCGAACAATCTGGTCGACGCCGACGCGCGGCAGGAACGGCGTCGGCTCGTCGAGCACCAGCAGGCGGCCCGCGGCCGCCCTCGGCGCGCGCCGAGATCCTCGACCGCGCGCACGATGGCGAACATCGCCTGCTCGGCCGGGAGAAAGGCTGGCGACCGGCGCAGCGCGGATCGAGGATCAAGCCCGTAACGCTCGAGAACGTCTCGCCGACGGCGGCGTGTTCGCGCCGCCCAGGAGATGCGCCAGTCCGGCTCGTTGGCGAGCCGCGTCAGGCGAAAATTCTCGGTCACCGACAGCGTCGGGATCAGCGCCAGATTCTGATGGACGAAGGCCAGGCCCAGCGACTTGGCGTCCTCCGCCGCGAACCGGCAGGGGCAGATCCTGACCAAACAGGCGAAATGCGCCCGCCGGGCTCCGGCGCATGGAACCCGGCGAGGATCTTGATGAGAGTCGATTTGCCCGAACCGTTGCTGCCGAGCAGCCCGTGCACCTCGCCCCGGCGCACGGTCAGATCGACATTGTCGAGCGCGAGCGCCCCGCCGAAACGCTTGGAGAGCTTCTCGACGACCAGCGCGTCGCCGACGCGCCGGCCGCGCGCTGCGGCGGGGCTCGAAGTCACTGGATGCCCCAGAGCTTCTTGAAGCCGGCGATATGCGCGTCGCCGTAGCCGTCGTTGAAGGTCGCGGGCTTGCCGGCGGTCGCGACGTTCGACTTGTCGAAGATATAGGCGGGCGTGTTGAGCTTCGGTCACCTTGCCCTTGCCGCACAGCACGCGCATGTCGGCGTCGATGCCGGCCATGCCGACCCAGCCGAGCGACTCGCCGACGTTCATCTCCACGATGTCGCCGTCGCGCATCATGTCGAGCACGAAGGGCGTGCCGTTGTAGGAGACGATCTTGGCCTTCGAGCTCGCCGCCTGGATCGCCGGCACGATGAACTGCGACATCGAATCGTAGACCGGCAGCACGTAGTTGACCGCCGGGATCGGCGAGCAGCGCCGCCTGCACCGCCGGCTGGATCTTGGTCGCCCATTCCGTGACCGGCGTGTTGATGTATTTGGCCTTGCAGGACGGGCACTTCTCCTTGAGATAGTCCGAGGACGGCGTCGCTTGATCGGGCCGGTCGGCGTGATCTCGTCGGGGCCGAGCACGATGGCGTTGACCTTGCCGTCGGTCTTGGCGATCGCCCAGGCGGCGATGATCTGGCCGACCGTCACGTAGTCGGTGTTGGCCGGCGCCGTCGAGGAAATCCGGCGGCTTCTGCGTGGTCGCGTCGTAATCGTGGGTCGACGGTGACCTTGACGCCCTTCTTGCGCGCTTCCTGGATCTGCGGCGCGATGAATTCCGGCGGCAGGCCGCCCTGGAGGTCGATGAGGTTGTAGCCCTCCTCGCACCGCCTTGTTGATGCCCTGCGTCCATTGGTCGGGCGAGAGCTGCGTCTCCCAGGACTTGATCGGGAAGCCGACCATGCCTGCGCCGCCTGCTCCATGCCCTTGGAGATCGCGACATTGAACGGATTGGCGTTCGTGAGCGGAATGTCGAAGATCTTCTTGCCGGCCATGCAGGCCTTGGCGTCGAAGGCCGGGCCCGGCGCCTCGAATGTCGGCAGCTTGGAATATTTCTCCACAAGCGCCTTGGCGTCGGCGACGCCGTCGGCGAGGGCCGGCGCCGCGCTCATGGCGGCGATCGTCCCCATCACTCCACCTAACCACTTCCTCATGGCCTCCTCCTTGGCTTAGAGAACTCGCTTTCGGCGTGCGTCGTTTGGCGTCACTTGCGCCAATGCGCGTTCGCCCTGAAATAGTCCGCCGTCGTCGTCTCGGAGACGACGTCGGCGTATTTCGCGCTCATGTCGTAGAGATTGGCCTCGTGCGGGCGCGGGTCGCGATCGCCGACCGCCCTCCCGCACGACGAGCGTGATGAAGCCGTGGCTCATGCTGTCGACGCAGGTCGCGCGCACGCAGCCGGAAGTCGTGATGCCCGGTCAGCACGAGCGTATCGACGCCGGCCGCCGTCAACGATGCGGCGAGGCTCGTGCCGAAAAACGCGCTCGGATATTGCTTGGTGACGACGAATTCGTCGTCGCAGGGGACAAGCCCGGTTTGCGAAAGCCTGCGTCGGCTCGCCCTCGACGAAACAGCTGAGCGGCGGCGCCTTGCGGAAGAACACGCCGCCGTCCGCGCCGCCCTTGCGATATTTGACTTCCGTCAGGATGGTCGGAATCCCGCAGGCGCGCGCGACTTCGCGCAGCCGCAGCGCGCAATCGAGCGCCGTCCTCACCCCCTCGCCGCCGAACAGCGGCGCGGCGGGGTCGTAATAGGCGTGCGCGAAGTCGATGAGGATGAGCGCCGGCCTGCGGCCCCAGACCTGCGAGGCGTGATAGCCCGCGCGCGCGTAATTGTCGTCCAGCGCTTCGCCCGTCTGCGAGCTCATGAGAAGCCTCCTATTCCGCCGCGGCGCGATAGCGTGGTCGCGAAACGCGGCTCCTTCGGCGCTTCGAAGCCGGTCTCGCCTTGCAGGCAGCGGTCGCGCAGTTCGGCGATCGACGTGAAGCCGCGATCGAACAGCGAAGTCGATCCGCGCGAGGCCGCCATCTCGCGGCGCAGCCGTTCCGTCGCCGCTGCGTCGAGCTCGCCCGTCCGCCGATGACGACGACGCCGTAGCGCGCGCGCGCCTTCGCGGTGACGAGCCCGCGCGCGACGTCGGCGGCGACCTTTTCCGGCTCGCGCTTCAGCGGATCGCCCCAGCCGCCGCCGCCCCAGGTGTTGAAGTGCAGCACGTCGCCGGGTTCGACGTGGATGCGGTCGCATTTCGAGGGAATGTTCTCGACGCGGCCGTTCTTTCGCTGACGAGCTTCTTGGTCGAGCGCATGCCCGGCTCGACCGCCGTTGACGCCCCAGGGATAGGTGAACCAGCGGTCGTCGTGGATCGAGATCTCGCCCGGCTCCAGCATTTCATAGGCGATGGTGATGCCGTTGCCGCCGCGATGCAGGCCCGGCCCGCCCGAGTCGGGAATGGTGGCGTATTCGAGGATGCGCAGCGGAAAATAGGCCTCGAGGAATTCGTTGGGCACGTTGGTGAAGGCCGGCCACAGCGAATGTCCGTCCGGCCCGTCGCCGGCGGGCCGTCCGGGAATGCCGCCGAAGCCGATCTGGAAGAGCTGATACCATTCGCCCTTCTTGTTGAAGCCCGAATACATGAAATGCGGGCTGTCGGAGAACCCGGCGGCGTTGAGCGCCTCGGGCGCGCCCTGGCCGAGCAGGCCGCCCATCAGATCGAAGATGCGGCCGAGCATGTGCGTGCGGCAGGAAAGCGCCGCCGGCTTCTTCGGCTTCAGGATGCAGCCGTCGGGGATGCGCACCTCGACGCAGATCGTAGAAGCCGTCGTTGAACAGGATCTGCGGGTCGAACAGATTGATGGTGAACGCCCCGAAGAACATCTTGAACATCTCTTCGTTCAACAGAAAGTTGATCGAAGAGAGCGATTGCGGATCGCAGCCGTTGAAATCGAAGATCGCCTTGTCGCCCTCGCGCCACAGCGTGCAGGCGATCTTGTAACGGCCCGTTGCCCATGCCGTCGTCGTCGATCCAGTCCTCGAACTTGCGCCCGGTGCGTCGCCCTCCGGGATGATCATCTGGATGATCGCGCGACATCGCGCGCCGGTTGCGGTCGAGCATCTCCCACATCGCGGAAATATAGGTGTCGACGCCGAAGCGGGCGATGTTTTCGCGCACGCGCCGCTCGGCGAGCCGCAGCGCCGCGACGATGGCGAAGAAGTCGCGCGGTTCCAATGCGGCATGCGGCTGTTGCTGAGCATGATGTTGAGCATGTCCGTCGTTGAGCTCGCCGTTGCGGTAGATCTTGACCGGCGGGACGATCGTGCCTTCCTCGTAGATCATCTTGGCGTCGGTCGGCAGCGAGCCCGGCACCTTGCCGCCGACGTCGGTCATGTGGCCGAACATCGCCGCCCAGGAGACGAGCCTCCCGTCGAGGAAGATCGGCATCATCAGCAGCCAGTCGTTGAGATGGCTGATCGCGCCGGCGCAGGAATAGGGATCGTTGGTGAGGAAGATGTCGCCGTCCTCGATCGTGCCGTCATAGCCGCTGATGAAGCCATGCAGGAACGAGCCGAACTGGCCGACCACCATCTTGCCTTCCTGATTGGCGATCATCGGAAAGGCGTCGTGCTGCTCGCGAATGCCGGGGCTCATCGCGGTGCGGAACAGCACCGCGTCCATTTCGACGCGCGCGTTGCGCAGCGCGTTCTCGACGATGTCGAGCGTGATCGGATCGACCGGCGCGCGCTTGAACGGGGCGGGCTTGGCCTCGATGATCCTGGCGGGCATGATCGGAGCCGTTGCCTCAGTCTTGTCTGATGCGTCTCAGGCGATGGGGCGGATGAGGATATTGCCGAAATCGTCGACGATGCCGGCGCAATCGGGCAGGATCAGCGTGGTCGCGTCCATCTCGACGACGATCGCCGGCCCCACGATGCGGTTGCCGGCTTCGAGCTTGCGCGCGGTCGTAGATCGTCGCCTCGCGCCAGCCGTCGCCGACGAAGACGCGGGTGCGGTGCATCGGCCGCCGCCTAGGGATCCGGTCCGCCGCGCCGCGTCGCGGCGCCGACGAACGGCTTCTGCGGACCCAGCACGACCGCGCGCAGGCCGACGAGCTCATGCCCCGCGTCGAGCGCGAAAGTGAAGAGCTGCTCGTGCATCTTGTCGAAGCGCGTCGCGACGCCCGTCAGGCCCTCGGAGCGGAATTCGGCGGGCTTGACGTCGACCGTCAGCTTCATGCCCTGGCCGGCGTAGCGCATGTCGATCTGATAGAGCGTCTCCTGGCCGGAAAGATCGACGCCCTCGGACGGCGAGCGCCTTGTGCGGCGTCCTCGGTTCGAGCTCGGTCAGGATGGAGGAAACCTGCGCGTCGGTCAGCTCGTCGAAGCGCTGCACAAGCGTGCGCGAGGCCTCGTTGCGCAGCCGCGTCGTCGCGTCGCCATAGGCGCACAGCACGCCGGGCCCCGGCGGCACGATGACCGGCCAGCAGTTGATCAGCTTGGCGAGCGCATTGGCGTGCAGCGGGCCGGCGCCGCCGAAGGCGATCAGCGCGAAGTCGCGGGGATCGTAGCCCTGCTCGACCGAGACCAGCCGCAGCGCGCCGCACATGTTCTCGTTGACGATGTTGACGATGCCCTCGGCCGCCTTTTCGAGGCCCGAGCCCGAGCGCGTCGGCGATCTTCTGCACCGCCTTTTCGGCGAGCGCGCGATCGATCGTCATGTCGCCGCCGAGCCGGGAATCGGCCGGCAGATAGCCGAGCACGACATTGGCGTCGGTCACGGTCGGCGCCTCGCCGCCCTTGGCGATAGGCGGCCGGCCCCGGCGCCGCGCCCGCCGACTGCGGACCGACGCGCAGCGCCTTCGTGAGTTCCGGCACATAGGCGATCGAGCCGCCGCCCGCGCCGACGGTGCGCACGTCGATCGAGGGCGCCCGCACGGTGACGTCGCCGACGCGCGTCTCGCGGCGCGTCTGCGGCAGGCCGTTCTCGATCAGCGCGACGTCGGTCGAGGTGCCGCCCATGTCGAAGGTCAGGAGCTTGTTGAAGCCGGCGCGCGCGGCGATGCCGAGCGCGCCCGCGACGCCGCCGGCCGGCCCCGACATCAGGAGATTGACGGGGCTGTCCATGGCGGCGCGCGCGGAGGACAGGCCGCCGTCGGAGCGCAGGATGTGCAGATTGCACGCCCTTCATCTTGTTCGACAGCTCGCGCTCCAGATTCTGCACGTATTTGGACACGACCGGGCGGATGTAGGAATTGACGACCGTCGTCTCCGCCCGCTCGTATTCGTACATCTCCGGGATCACGTCGTTGGAGATCGAGACGGGAATATTCGGCATGATCTCGCGCGCGATCTCGGCGATGCGCCGCTCGTGCTTGCCGTCGACGTAAGCGTTGAACAGCGAAACGGTCAGCGCCTCGATGCCCTTGCGGGCGAGGTCGGAGAGATCGCTGCGCAGTTTGCGCTTCGTCGAGCGGAATCAGCACTTCGCCATTGGCGGCGATGCGCTCCTCGGCCTCGATCGTCAATTCGAGCGGCGCGAGCGGCGGCGGCTTGTTGTAGATCACCCAGCCGCCGAGGCCGCCGGGCACATAGGAGCGCGCGATCTGCAGCACGTCGCGGAAGCCCTTGGTCGTCACGAGGCCGACGCGGGCGCCGGCTTTGGTCAGAACCGTGTTGGTCGCGACCGTCGTGCCGTGCATCACGTCGTCGATTTCGGTCGGGTCGATGCCGGCCTCGCGGCAGATCTTCTCGATGCCGTTCAGCACGCCGATCGAGGAATCGCTGGGCGTCGAGGGAACCTTGGCGGTGAAGGCGCGCGCGCGCTTTTCGTCGAGCAGCAAAAGATCGGTGAACGTGCCGCCGACGTCGACGCCGAGCCGGTAGCCGCTCGAGGATCGTCGCGCCGCCGGCGCGCTCGCATCTGTTTCGAAAGGCCGGGCGCGCTCCCTCTCGATCGCCGCCAGTCGGGCCTCGAACTCGGCGAGCCGCCGTTCGTAGACACGGATCAGATCGTCGGCCGAAGCCATACTCAACCTCTCTGCCCCTGCGATATTGTATACATTAGAACGGTCTCTCCGAAGGGAGTCAACGACTTTCGAAGCGCCGCGCGCTCGGATTTTCGGCGCGCGCGCTCAATTTCCGCTCGCCGGTCAACTGGGATCGCCGCGTGGCCCGCGCCAGCGCGAGAACCAGCCGCCGCGCGGGCTCGCGGCGAACCGCTCCAGTCCTGCCTGCGCGATGGCGAACAGCCGGTCGAGCAATGCGCGCTGACGTCGCGAAATTTCAACCTGACGGGCGACCTCGGCGTCGAGCCCGGCCGCCGCTCCCATTGCGCGATCGAGCAGACCGCTCACCTTGGAGAGTTCCGCATCGCGCGTCTCCAGTTCGCTCAGCGCGCGATCGATGAGGGTTTGCGATCTCGCGTTGAGCGCGGCCAGACGCTCCGCGGGAACCGATGTTTGTTGGCTCTGCGCGCGCTCGGCCACCCTTAGCGCGCGCTCCATCAACTCCTGCTGGCGGTCGAGCAGAGCGGTCAACCGCTCGACATCGGCGTTGCGCTCGGCGAGCGCCGCCGTCGCCTCCTCGACCTCGTCGAACAGGATCTCGACCAATTGCGTCGGGGCGACTTTCGCGGCGGCGATCCGGTCGCTCGCCTCCCGGGCGGCGCCGAGGGTCACGCGCCAGAATCCGCGGTTGTCGCGCTGGGCGCGCAGCACGCCTGCGGCGATCGCCTCGCGCACCTTCAAGCGCGTGACGCCGAGATGGCTCGCGACTTCGTCCAGCGATAGCCACGCGTCGCTGCTCGGCTCGGTCATCGTGCTCTCAGAGTTGGCGAACGGCGGCGATTATGTATACAATATGTTCGGAGTAAAGCCCCTCTGCAAGCGGACGCCGCCGGGGTCTCCCGTCAACGCGGAGCCGATTGAGGCCATGCAAAAGACGATTTCCGTGCTCGCAAACGGCTCGGCGCATACGGCGTCCGAACGCGCCTATGCCGAATTGCGTCGCCGGATCCTCGATGGGCGTCTTTCCGCCGGCATGAAATTGAAGGAGACCCAACTCGCCGGCGAATTGGGCATCAGTCGCACGCCCATTCGCGACGCGCTGAGCCGGCTCGCCACCGAAGGCCTGCTTGACTTCCGCCCCAATGTCGGCGCGACGGTCGCTGTCTGGTCGCAGACCCAGATCGAGCACATCTTCCGCATCCGCGCGATGCTGGAGCCCTACGCCTCCGAGATCGCCGCGAGTCAGATTCTCGACGAGGAAGTCGCGGAGCTCGGGGAGCTCTGCGTGATCATGGAGCGCGCCGCCAAGCGCGAGACGCAGAAGGACCTCGACGCGCTGGCGGCGGCCAACGGCCGGTTTCACCGGCTCATCATCGACGCCGCGCGATCCGACCATCTGACCCGGCTCATAACCATCGCCTCCGACGCGCCGTTGTCGCTGCGCATCTTCTCTCGATACACCGCCGAAGAGGTGCAACGCAGCATGCGTCACCACCGCGAGGTGATCGATGCGCTCGCCCACCGCGATCCGGCCTGGGCGTCGAGCGCCATGCGCACGCATATTCTTTCGAGCATCGGCACGGCGCGCGGCACGCGGATCGCCGACGAAGACGGTCAACTGGCCCTGCGGAACGCCGGCCGGACGCGGACCGAAGACGCGTGAACAACCCTCGCCGGTCCCGCGAGGATCCGCGTGGGCGTTCCCGCCGTCGCTCGGGGCGCGCGCGGGGGACCGCCTCGCCTCCGTCTCTCGAGATCGTTTGCCTGTCTCCGGCGCACCCCGCTATGGGAACGCGCTATTTCCTGCAAAAAATATCGACGAGCACTTTGATGATCTTGCGTACGTCGTCATTCGCCAGGCTATAGAACACCTGCTTGCCGTCGCGCCTGAACGTGACGAGGCCCTCGAAGCGCAGGCGAGCCAATTGCTGCGACACGGTCGACTGACGGATGTCGAGCGCCTCCTCCAACTCGCCGACATGCTTCTCGCCGTCGGCGAGTTTGCAGAGAATGTGGAGCCGCGACTCGTGCGCGAGCGCCTTCAAGAATTCGCTGGCCTCCCGCGCACTGGCGGACATCATGTCCATGTCGCGTTCCGACAACGTCGATTCCTTGCGGGCGCGCTGCATCGAAACCCCATTCCTAGACCGCATTTTCAGAGTTCTTCCGTTAGCTATAGCGGCTTTTCCCGATTTTGGCGAGGCGACGGCTCAGCGAGCGACCAGAATCCACGCCAACGGGACGACGAACACGACGAGCGTCGCGCCGAGCACAACCAGGATATGCCGCGGCCCCACCCGCAATATCGAGTGCAACGACGTGTTGAGCCCGAGCGCCGCGATGGCGATCAGCAGCCCCCAGCGGGACGCCTCGACGAGCGCCGATTTGGCGGGCGCCGGCAGAACGCCGAGGCTGTTCACGGCGACGAACACCAGGAACATCAGCGCGAACACCGGCACGGGCACCTTCGCCTTGTGCGAATCGCCGCCTTGCGAGGCGAACCACCAGCCGACGCCCGTCACCACAGGCAGCAGCATGAAGACGCGAAACAGCTTGACGATCGTGGCCGTGTTGCCCGCCGTGTCGGAAACCGCGTAGCCGGCGCCCACGACCTGCGCGACGTCGTGGATGGAGGCGCCTAGAAAGACGCCGGTCGTCCGATCATCGAAGCCGAGGGCCGCGCAGATCGGGGGATAGGCGACCATCGCGGCGGTCGCGAGCAGATTGACGGTGATCGCCACGAAAGCGGTGTCGGCCTCGCGCCCCTTGTACTGCGGCAGCACCGAGGCGGTGGCCAAAGCCGCCGAGGCGCCGCAAACCGCGGTCGCGCCGCCCGCAAGCGCGCCATAGAGATCGATGCGGCCGAACAGCCGCGCGAACAGCACGCCCGAGACGAGCGTGAGCGCCATCGAAACCACGACCATCAGCGCCGTGCCGAGACCCAGGCCGATGATGTCGGCCGCCGCGATCTTCAGGCCGAACAGCGCAATCGCCCAGCGCAGCACCCTCTTCACGGCGAAGCTGGAGCCCTGCGCGAAGAACGGCCGGGCGGCGAGGGGATGGAGCGCCATGCCGATCAATAGCCCGAGCACCGGCGCGGTGATCGTGACCGGCCTGCCGAACAGCGCATGGGTCGCCCGCGTCGTCCAGGGCTCCAGTTCGACGGACAGGAAGGCAAGCGCCCCGGCGAGAAGAAGTCCCGGCGCCACCTGGCCGATTTGCCCGAGACGTCCGCCTAAGGTTGGCGGCGAGGCAGCCGATGCGCGATCCAATGACATGTTCCCCCCGTCGGCCCGGGCCCGACGCCCACTCATATTTATATATTTCACTTTTCGAATATCATGGCAATGCCGAAGTCGAGATTTCAGGGGGAGCGCGCAGGGCCTCCGCGGCGGTCGCCGGACGGGCGGGGCTGGGCGATCCAGGTTCGAGCCCGGCTTTTGCGGCGCCGGGACAGCCGTGAATTTGCCGTCTTTCCGGGGGAAATTGCATCCAGGCGCGAATTCGCCCTTGACATGGGCCGAACAACATATTCAAATATCACTATGCATGAACACGTCGCGCCGCACACGGGCGCGGCTCCACGACAGGGGGAGGATCATGGCTGAGGCCGCGAACGCAAACGCCAAGAAAATGACGATCATCGTCACGAAAGGCAGCCTGGACTGGGCCTATCCGCCCTTCATCCTGGCCACCACCGCGGCGGCGATGGGGGTGGACGTGACAATGTTTTTCACGTTCTACGGCCTGCCGCTGCTTTGAAGAAACTCGACCTGCAGGTGACCGCCGCTCGGAAATCCCTGCGATGAAGATGCCCATGATGGGCATGCACATGGCGCATGCCCAACATCGTGTCGATGCTGCCCGGCGTCAGCGCCGGGGCGACGACGATGATGAAAAACCTCATCGCGAAGAAGGGCGTCGCCTCGATCGAGGAATTGCGCGAAATGGCCGTCGAAGCCGACATCAACATGATCGCGTGTCAGATGACGATGGATCTGTTCGAATATAAGCTCGAGGACATGATCCCCGGGCCGACGGTCGGCGGCGCGGCGACCTATATGGAGAACGCGCTGAAGTCCGACATCAATCTCTATATCTGAACCTCCTTATCTGCCTCGGAGCTTTCCCCATGAGCGAAGTCCTGCTCGACGCCAAGGGCCTCAATTGTCCGCTGCCGATCCTGAGAGCCAAGAAGGCGCTCAAGGACATTCCAACCGGCGGCGACGTGCGCATCATCGCCACCGACCCCGGGTCGTCGCCGATTTCGCAGGCCTTCTGCCGCACCACCGGCAATGAGTTGTGGAATCCAAGCAGGATGGCCAGATCTTCAGTTTCCTCATCAAGCGCACGGCTTGATTGGAGGATTCCGCGCGGCGCAGGTCGCCGCGACGGCCTCATTCCAAAATATCCAGGAGTTGAGATGAAAACGACGGCGATGGCCCGGCGCGAGGCGCTGACGGCGATTGGATTGGGGCTGGCGGTGGCGGCCGGCGCTTCGAGCCGGAAGGCCAGCGCCATGGACATGGAGCTGCCCTGCCGGCGCCCAAGTCGCTGGCCGAGCTTCACGCGGCGCTCGAAAAGGCGCCGCGCCGTCGCGACTTCAAGACCGTGCCAATGCTTCTGGACAAGCCCGATTTCATGGGACGACGAGGCCCTGAAGCTGGTTCTCGCCTATCGCGGCGGCCCGAAGCAGACATTCGACAACGTCGACGTCGCCGGGCCCTGGCTCAATCTCATGCGCAATTCGCTTAACGCGCAGGTCTTCGCCTTTCGCCATCCCGATTTCCTCGTGATCTCCGCCACGCACGGGAGCGCGCATCTGGGCCTGTTCGATCAGGCGATGTGGGACAAGTATCAGCTCTCCAAGCTCACCGGCGGCAAGTTCGAGCGCAACGACCTCATCGTCGATCAGAAGGGCGCCTCCGCCGATCCCAAGGACTTCGAGAATCCCGAGGGCGTCTATTCTCCCGCACAACAATTCGATTCCGGCGCTGCAGCGGCGCGGCGTGGTGTTCATGGGCTGCCACAATGCGATCTGGGAAATCAGCGAGAAGTTGATCAAGGCCGGCGCCAATCCCGACAAGCTCTCGCATGACGCGATGGCGGCGGAGCTGACCAATCATCTGGTCCCCGGCGTCGTGCTGACCCCCGGCATGGTGGGAACGCTGCCCGAGCTCGCCGCTGGCGGGCTTCTCGTTCGCGAAATAGAGACGGGTTTCCCAGTGACAGTCCTGACCTCTGACGCTCGCGCTCTGCGGCGCCCTGATCGCGACGGCGGCGGCGGCCGAAACCGGCGCCCGGACGTGTTCCCGCCGTGGAGCGGCGGCGCGAACACCGACGTTTCCGACAAGGGCCTCGAATTTACCGTGCCCGAGGTCGACAATCTCCCCGACTTCCACGGCAATCCAATGACGTCGAAGCTTGTCGCTGTTCGTCGGCGGCAATTATTTCTTCGCCATGGCGCCGCTGGTCAAAACCTTCGAGACGCAGCATCCGGAGTTCAAGGGCCACATCTACTGGGAGACGATTCCGCCCGGCCTGCTCGTCAGGCAGATCAAGGCGGGCGGAGCGATCACGGTCGGCAACATGACCTGGACGGTCAAGGCCGACGCCTATTTCGCCGGTTTCGCCAAGATCAAGCAACTGGTGCAGGACGGGCTGCTGGAGCCGCCGGCGGTTCCCTATGTCACCAACACCCTGACCATCATGGTGCCGAAGGGCAATCCCGCGCACATCGCCTCGCTCGCCGATCTCGGCAAGCCCGGCGTGCGGCTCGTCATGCCCAACCCCGAATTCGAGGGCATCGCACGCCAGATCAAGGCGGCGCTGGCCAAGGCGGGCGGCGAGGCGCTGGCGAAGGCCGTCTATGAGGACAAGGTCGCCAACCACGAGACGATTCTCACCCACATTCATCATCGGCAGTCGCCGCTTTATCTGATGCTGGGCCGCGCCGACGCCGGCGTCACCTGGCAATCGGAGGCGATGTTCCAGGAACAGGCGGGCCATCCGATCGCCCATGTCGACATCCCCGCTGACGTCAATGCGACCGCGATCTACGCCGGCGCGGTCGTGGCCGGCGCGCCGCATCCCGAGGCCGCGAAACTGTGGCTCGACTTCATCCGCTCGCCCGCGGCGCTGACGATCTTCGAGAGCTACGGGTTCAAGGCCTATCAAGGCGGCTGAGACGCCCGAGAGAGGGAAGCCGCATGTCCGCCGTCGTGAATGCCGACGTCACTGGCCCGGCGGTCGCGCGCGCTGACCGGCTCAGGCCCTATCTCGTCGGCGTAGGGCTCGGCGTTCTGAGCTGGATCGCCTTCGCTGTCGCCCACGATCCGCTGGGGGTCACGACGGCCTTGTCGCGCGCCGGCCAGCCCGTCGCGGCCCTTGCGATCGGCGCTCAGGCGGCGGCGCAGAACAGCTATTGGCGGCCGATGCCGTTCTCCTGGGACTACGGTGTCCTCTTTCTCGTCGGGACGCTCGCGGGATCTTTCGCCTGCGCGCTGATGTTCGGGCAATTCCGCATCGAGATCGTGCCCGGCTTCTGGCGCGCGCGGTTCGGCGCCTCCGTGCTCAAGCGTTTGGTCGTGGCCTTCCTTTCCGGCGCCGCGCTGATGTACGGCGCGCGGCTCGCGGGCGGCTGCACCAGCGGCCACGGCCTTTCCGGCGGCCTGCAACTGGCCGTGTCGAGCTGGATCTTTCTGATTGTGATGTTCGCGAGCGGGCTCATGGCCTCTTCGCTCATCTACCGGCGGACGTCGGTCAAATGATGCTCGAAGTCGCACTGCCGATTCTGATGGGCTTCGCGTTCGGTTGGCTCCTGCAGTTCGGCCGCCTCGCCGATTGCAATGTCATCGAGGGCCAGTTCTGTCTGCGCGATTTCACCATGGTCAAGGTCATGCTGCCGGCGATCCTCGTCGGCGGGCTGGGCGTGCTCGCCCTGATCGGCGCGGGCGACGCCAAATACTACATCAAGGACGCCAATCTGCTGGCGGTCGGCCTCGGCGCGGCTCTGTTCGGGGTCTCGCTGACGCTGCTCGGCTATTGCCCGGGCACGGCGATCGCCGCCGTCGGCGCCGGCAGCGTGCATGCGCTCGTCGGCTTCCTCGGCATGATCTTCGGCGGTATTCTCTATGCGCTGAGCTTCGACTGGGTGAAGGCGCATATCCTGCCGGTCTGGGCGCTCGGCAAGGTCCGCCTGCCGGACTTGACCGCAGCGCCCGATCTTGTCTGGTTCGCGGGTCTGGCGGTCGTCGCGGCGCTGTTCTTCGTGGGCCTCGAGACGCGGCGGGGCGGCGCGTGAGCCGCCGCCGGAGAGATCGGTCTCCAGGCGTTTGGATCGGGAAGGATCGTCGCGCATGAAGGGATGGATCGCCGTCGGCGTCGTGGCGCTCGCCCTCGCGGGCGCTTATTTCGTCCTGACGCCGCCGCCGCCGCCCGCCTCGATGCTGGAATCCGCGCCGCCGACGGACGCCGCGACCGTGGAGCGCGGCGCCTATCTGGCGCGGCTCGGCGATTGCGGCGCCTGCCACACGACCAAGGACGGCAAGCCGATGGCCGGCGGCCTCGCCTTCGCCACGCCCATGGGCGTCGTCTATTCCACCAACATCACGCCGGACCCGAAGACCGGAATCGGGGGTTATTCGCTCGCCGAGTTCGAGGGCGCGCTGCGCCGCGGCGTCTCCGGCGACGGGAGTTATCTCTATCCCGCGATGCCCTACACGTCCTTCGCCAAGATCTCCGACGACGACGTGAAGGCGCTCTACGCCTATTTCATGAAGGGCGTGGCGCCGGTCGAGCGCGAGGCGACGCCGAACGCCATGCGCTTTCCCTTCAACATCCGCCTCGGCCTCGGCGTCTGGGACAAGCTGTTTCTCGACCGAAGCCGCTTCGCCCCTGACCCCGCCAAGGACGAGCAATGGAACCGGGGCGCCTATATCGCCGAGGGGCTCGGCCACTGCGGCGCCTGCCACACGCCTCGCGGCCTTGCGATGCAGGAGAAGGCGACGCGCGAGGACGGCGTGCACTTTCTCGCCGGCGGGGAAATCGACAACTGGAGCGCCGTGTCGCTTCGCCGCCCCTCGTCGGAAGCCGACATCGCTGAATTGCTGAAAACCGGCGCCAACGCCCACGGCGCCGCCTTCGGCCCGATGACCGAAGTGGTGGAAGAGAGCACGCAATATTTCACCGACGCGGACCGCGCGGCGCTCGCCCATTTCCTCGCGTCCCTCAGCCCGCAGAAGCCCGCCGGCGGCGAGGCGGCGGTTGGCGCGCCGGAGGCGCTTTACACGACGCGCGGCGGCCTCGGTTACTATCAGTTCTGCGCCGCCTGCCACGGCCGCGACGGCAAGGGCGTCTCCGGGATCTTCCCGCCCCTCGTGCGCAACAGCTCCATCTCCGGCGAAGGCGACGCCATGTCGCTGATTCATCTTTCGCTGACCGGCTGGACGTCGGCGAAGACCGCGACCGCGCCGCATGCGTTCACCATGCCGGAGTTCAGCTCGCTCACCGACCGGGAACTCTCGGAAATCCTATCCTTCGTGCGCGCGAATTTCGGCAACGACGGCGCCCAGGTTCAGCCGTCCGCCGTCGCGGAGATGCGCGCGACCCTGGCTCCGAAATCGACGGCGCCGGCGAATTTCGTCGTTCCCCGCCTCGCCGACCTCTTGGGGCGGCCGGATACGAAGGAGCTGGTCCAGGGCATGCGGTTGATGTCCGAGACGGACACCCTGCTGCCCCACAATGTCGGCGACGGCATGACCTGCTCGAGCTGCCATATGGACGGCGGCACGATCGCGCACGCCTCGCCCTATGTCGGGCTTTCGGCTCTGTTCCCGATGCACAATCCGCGCGCCGGGCGCGTCATCACGATGCAGGAGCGCCTCAACGGCTGCTTCCGGCGCTCCATGTCCGGCTCGCCGCTCGCGACGGACTCGCCCGAAATGCGCGCCATGATCGCCTATGTGGACTGGATGAAGGGAGGCCCGCACCCCGACGGCAAGATTCCCGGGCGCGGCACCGCCAAGATCGCCGCCGGCCTGACCCCCGACCCCGCGCGCGGCAAGACGCTTTATCAGACCCACTGCGCCGCCTGCCATGGCGAGGAGGGCCAGGGGCGCAAGACGAGCGACGGGGAATGGCGCATTCCGCCGCTATGGGGCGACAATTCCTTCAACATCGGCGCCGGCATGGCGCGCACCTCCACCGCCGCGGGCTTCCTCAAGGCGAACATGCCGATCGCCGCCTCGCCGCGCTTTCCGCAGGGCCAGGGCGCCCTCTCCGATCAGGACGCCGTCGACATCGCCGACTTCTTCACGCACCAGCCCCGCCCCGACTTCCCGGACAAGGTCAACGACTGGCCGAAAGGCGGAAAGCCCAAGAACTCGCGCTACTGAAGCCCGGTCGGCAATTGAGGCGGCCTCGCGATTGACGCATCTCAACGCGGACCTCCGCGAGAAGGCCTAGTGTTCCCAAAGGAGGACCACTATGGCCCACATCGTGATCATGGGCGCCGGGCTGAGCGGCGCGGTCATGGCGTACGAAATGAAGGAACAGTTGCGGCGGGAGGACAAGCTCACCGTCGTCACCAAGGATCCCCTATATCATTTCGTGCCGTCGAATCCGTGGGTGCCCGTCGGGTGGCGCACGCGAGAGAACATCGAGATCGATCTCGCGCCGACTTTCGCGCGCAAGGGCATCGACTTCAAGCCGAGCGCCGTCACCAAGCTTTCGCCGAAGGAAAACACGCTTGAGCTCGCCGACGGCTCGACGATCAAATACGACCATCTGATCATCGCCACCGGCCCCGAACTCGCCTTCGACGAGATCGAAGGCTTCGGCCCGGAAGGCTATACGAATTCGATCTGCCACATCGACCACGCCGAGAAGGCGGCGGTCAATTTCGAGGCGTTCTGCAAGAATCCGGGGCCCATCGTGATTGGCGCGGCGCAAGGCGCCTCCTGCTTCGGTCCGGCCTACGAATTCACGTTCATCCTGGAGACGGAGCTGCGCCGCCGCAAGATTCGCGACCGCGTGCCGATGACCTTCGTCACCTCCGAGCCTTACATCGGCCATCTCGGGCTCGACGGCGTCGGCGACACCAAGGGCCTGCTCGAAAGCGAAATGCGCGATCATCACATCAAGTGGATGACGAGCGCGCGCATGAAGAAGTTCGAAGCCGGCAAGATGATCGTCGAGGAAGTCGCCGACGACGGCTCGGTGAAGGCGGAGAAGGAATTGCCGTTCGGCTTCGCGATGATACTGCCGGCTTTCCGAGGCATTGCGCCGTTGCGCGGCATCGAGGGCCTCGTCAATCCGCGCGGCTTCGTCATCGTCGACAAGCATCAGCAAAACCCGGCCTATCCCAATATCTTCTCGGTCGGCGTCTGCGTCGCCATTCCCCCGGTCGGCCCCACGCCCGTGCCTTGCGGCGTGCCGAAGACCGGGTTCATGATCGAATCCATGGTCACCGCGACCGCGCGCAATCTCGGACAGATCCTGCGGGGCGGCAAGCCGACGTTCCAGGGAACATGGAACGCCGTCTGCCTCGCGGACTTCGGCGACTCCGGCATCGCTTTCGTCGCGCAGCCGCAGATTCCCCCGCGCAACGTCAACTGGTCGTCGTCGGGTAAATGGGTGCACGCGGCCAAGATCGGCTTCGAGAAATATTTCATCCGCAAGATGCGCAGGGGCGAGAGCGAGCCGTTCTACGAGACCCTGGCGCTCAACGCGCTTGGAATCGACAAGCTCAAGAGCGTCAAGGCCGACGCGTGAATTTCCTCTCCCCCAGACTTGGAAACCCGGGCCGCAAGCCCGGGTCTTTTTTGTTTGATCGCGCGCCTCAGCCGCAGATTTAAGGAAATGTCAGCCTCACCACCGCGTCTGACTCACGGCCGGAAAGGCTCGGTCATCAGATTGAGAGCTCGCGCGCGATCAATGCGCGGAGAGCAAAGGCGCCGCGCCGCGCGCCACGACATAGAGGCCGACTGCGACGACGCCGAGCGCGAAGATCACGCGCAGAGCGCTTTTGTGCTGCGCGAGCTGTCTGCCGAACGCGACCCCGGCGAAGCCGCCGAGCACGCCGCCGACCACGAAGAGCGCGGCGATGCGCATGTCGACGAAACCCGAAAAGGCGTAATTGATCGCCGTCGTGGCGCCGAAGGCCGACACCGACACGAGCGAAGTGCCGACCGCCGAAATCATCGGCATGGCCGTCGCGGCGAGCAGCGCCGGGACGATCAGAAAGCCGCCGCCGATGCCAAAAAAGCCGGACAGAACGCCGACGCCGGCGCCGAAGCCGAGAAGGCGCGGCAACAGATGCCCCGCCGTTTCCCGGGTAAGCCGCACGTCCGGCCGATCCGGCCGTTTGGGCGTTCGCAGCATCGAGAGCCCGATGACCACCATCATCACGCCGAAGAGCCCGAGCAGCTTGTGGCCGTCTACCCACTTCGCCACGGAAGAGCCGAGCGCGGCGCCGAGAACGCCCGCCACCGTGAACACGCCGGCGCAGCTCCATTTGACGTTGCCCGCGCGCGTGTGCGCGACGAGATTGGTCAGCGCGCTGACCGAAACGGCCAGCGCGCTTGTGCCGATCGCAAGATGCGGAGAGGAGACGCCCACGCCGTAAACCAAGAGCGGCACGGCGAGAACCGAACCGCCGCCGCCGACGAGGCCGAGAATGGCGCCGACAAGGCCGCCCGAGAGGAAAGTCGCCACATCGGTCAGGCCCGCCGGCATGTCATTCTCCGCCGCTTGCGGGCGCTAGCGCCGATGTTCGACGTCAACGCCGGCGCTCAGTTGAAGCACACGCCCTTCTTGACGCCCAGGGCCTTGAAGACCATCGCGGCGGGGCAGAAGCCGGTGAAGCTCGCCACGATCATATTTAGGCCTGCGAAGGCGGTGAGCAGCAGCCACCATGGCGACACGAAATGCGCCAGCGCAAGGCTCAATAGCACCATGAAGCCCCCGAAGGCGAGAACGGCGCGATCCAACGTCATGACTTTCTCCTCTGGTTGCTTCTCCGGGCCGTTTTCGGACCGCAGAAGATGTCGTAGAGCGACGCGAGCAGGTCTTTGGCCGCCTCGCTCGACAGCGAATAATAGATCGTCTGCGACTCGCGCCGCGTCTCGACGATGTGCGCCTCGCGCAGCTTGGCGAGGTGCTGGGACACCGCCGACATGGCGAGCCCCACCGCCTGTTGCAGCTCGGTCACCGTGCGCTCGCCGGCGAGCAACTCGCACAGGATCATCAGCCGGGGCTGAGAGGCCATCGCCTTCAGCAGGATCTCGGCGGCGCCGGCCTGTGATTGCAGTCTCTCTAATTTCATGCTTGCTGAATTAGCATATCGTGATATACGGGTCAAGACCAATTCGGGAGCCCTTAATGCGACGCCTCGCGATCTTACTTCTTCTGGCCGCCGCCGCGCCCGCGGCCGCGGCCACAGCGCCGCTCGTCGTGCGCGAAACGGACGTGGTCGACCGCAAAGCGGTGATCGCCACCGTGGAGCCGGCGCACCAGCTCGTCGCGCGCGCCCGCATCGGCGGCACGATCGCCTCGCTGTCCGTCAAGGAGGGCGACGAGGTCAAGGCCGATGCGGTCATCGCCGAGGTGACGGACGCCAAGCTCGCCCTGCAGATGCAGGCGCTCGATTCGCGAATCGCCTCGCAGAAGGCGACGCGCGACCAGGCCAAGACCGATTACGACCGCATCGCGGAGCTGGCTCGCCGCGGCGTCTCGACGCAGACCCAGCTCGACCAGTCCAAAACCAACCTCGACGTCGCCGAGCGCAATCTGGCGGCGATGAAGGGCGATCGCGACGTCATCGCGCAGCAGGCCGCCGAGGGCGCGGTCATCGCGCCGGGCGCGGGCCGCGTCCTCAGCGTGCCCGTCTCGGTCGGCCGCGTCGTGCTGCCGGGCGAGACGATCGCGACGATGGCGGAGGACAAATATATTCTGCGCCTTGCAATTGCCGGAGCGCCACGCGCAATTCCTGCGCGCGGGCGACCGCGTGCTGATCGGCGCGCGCGGCCTGTCCGATCAAGCGACGGCGCAACGCGCGAGGGCCGCGTGCGCATCGTCTATCCCGAAATCAAGGGCGGCCGCGTGATCGCCGACGTCGAGGTGTCGGGGCTCGGCGATTATTTCGTCGGCGAGCGCACGCGCGTCTATATCGACACCGGCAAGCGCAGGACGATCGAGATCCCGGCCAACTATGTCTACCGCCGCGCCAGCGTCAATTACGTCAAGCTCGCCGACGGCGACGAGGTCGTCGTGCAGCCGGGCGAGGCCCATGACGACAACGGCGTCAAGACCATCGAAATCCTTTCCGGCCTCGTCGACGGCGACAGGATCGTCACGCCATGAAACTCGGCCTGTCGGGCAATCTCACCCGCACATTCATTCGCTCGCCGCTGACGCCTCTGTTGCTGATCGCGGCGCTGGTGGCCGGCCTGATCGCCGCCGTCTCGCTGCCGCGCGAGGAGGAGCCGCAGATCAGCGTGCCGCTGGTCGACATCATGGTCGCCGCCAATGGCTACAAGGCCAGCGAGGCGGTCGAGCTTGTCACCCGGCCGCTCGAAGACATCGTCAAGGGCATCGACGGCGTCGAGCATGTCTATTCGCAGACGCAGGACGACCAGGTCGTCGTCACCGCGCGCTTCTTCGTCGGCACCGACGAGGATACCGCGGTGCTGCGCATACACGAGAAGATCCGCGCCGCGCTCGACCGGATTCCCGAAGGGAATCCCCGAGCCGCTCATCGTCGGCCGCGGCATCAACGACGTGCCGATCCTCGTGCTGACGCTTTCGGCCAAGGCCGACAAGGCCGGCGAGTGGAACGACAACGGCCTCTATCAGGTCGCCGAGGAGTTGCAGCACGAGCTGACCAAGGTCAGCGGCGTCGGCGAGACCTTCATCGTCGGCGGCTCGCCCTCGGAGATCCGCGTCGAGCCCGACCCGGAGAAGCTCTCGCTCTACGGCGTGACGCTGGAGCAGCTCATAGGCAAGGTGCAGAACGCCAATCGCGCCTTCCTCGCCGGCGCCTTCCGCGAGGACGGCAAGTCGGTGCCGGTCGTGGTCGGGCAGACCTTGCAGGGCATTCCCGACATCGGCCTGCTGCTCATCACCACGCGCGACGGACGGCCGGTCTATGTCAAGGACGTCGCCAAGACCGTCGTCGGCTCGGCCGAGCTCGACCATCGCGCCTGGACGATGACGCGCGCCGCTGACGGCAAGCTCGACCGCCGCCCGGCCGTCAGCCTCGCCATCGCCAAGCGCAAGGGCGAGAACGCCGTCAATGTCGCCGCCGATGCGCTGAAGCGCCTGGAGCTCGTCCAGGGCCGCATCGTCCCGGCCAGCCTCGAAGTCGCCGTAACGCGCGACTACGGCGAGACCGCCAACGAGAAGGCGAACGAGCTGCTGTTCCATCTGGCGCTCGCCACCGTCTCGATCGTCGTTCTCATCACCTTGACGATCGGCTGGCGCGAGGGCGTCGTCACCTTCATCATCATTCCGACGACGATCCTGCTGACGCTGTTCGCCTCCTGGATGATGGGCTACACGATCAACCGCGTCAGCCTGTTCGCGCTCATCTTCTCCATCGGCATTCTCGTCGACGACGCCATCGTCGTGGTCGAGAACATCGTGCGCCACTGGGAGATGCGCGGCAAGCGCGGCCTGGTCGAGACGGCGATCGAGGGCGTGGCGGAGGTCGGCAATCCGACGATCGTCGCCACGCTCGCCATCGTCGCGGCGCTGTTGCCGATGATGTTCGTCAGCGGCCTGATGGGCCCCTATATGAGCCCGATCCCGGCCAACGCCTCGATGGCGATGCTGTTCTCGTTCTTCGTCGCGGTCATCGTCACGCCGTGGCTCTTGTTGAAGATCGCCGGCCGCCATTTCGAGCGCAAGCGCAGCGGCGCGGAGGAGCACTTCCATCACCTCGGCGCGATGGGGCGCCTCTACATCCGCGTCGCCACGCCTTTGCTGAAGGGCCGCTGGCGCTCGTGGGTGTTCCTGCTCACCGTCGGCGCCGCGACGCTCGCCGTCTGCGTGCTGTTCTTCACCAAGGACGTCGCGGTGAAGCTGCTGCCGTTCGACAACAAGTCCGAATTGCAGGTGGTGCTCGATCTGCCGCATGGCTCGACGGTCGAGGAGACGCGACCGCGTGCTGAAGGCCGCGGCCGACCGCATCGCCGACCTGCCGGAGCTTGTCTCGATCCAGGCCTATGCCGGGGCTTCGGCGCCGTTCAACTTCAACGGCCTCGTGCGCCATTATTATCTGCGCACGGAGCCGCAGATGGGCGATCTCTCCGTCAACCTGACGCCGAAGGGCGAGCGCAAGCGCGCGAGCCACGACATCGCGCTCGACATCCGCAAGCGGCTGGCAAGCCTGCCGTTGCCCGCCGCATTCCTCGCTGAAGGTGGTCGAGGTGCCGCCGGGCCCGCCGGTGCTTGCGACGCTGCTGGCCGAGATCTACGGACCCGACGCCGAGACGCGGCGGGCGGTGGCGGCCAAGGTGCGCAAGGCCTTCGAGAGCGTCGATTTCGTCGTCGACGCCGACGACAGCTTCGGCGCGCCCTCCGAGCGCGCTGCGCTTCTCCATCGATCAGGAGGCGCTGGAGTTCCACGGCGTCGAGGAGCAGGCGGTCTATGACACGCTCGGCGCGCTGATCGGCGGAACCAAGGTCGGCTATTCGCAGCGCGGGTCCGGGCTGAAGCCGATCCTCATCAACATCGCGCTGCCGCGCTCCGACCTCACGCTCGACGAGCAGTCTGTCGTCGACGCCGCTGCCGGCCGGCGGCACGCCGCGCCAGGGCGCCAATGTCGAGCTCGGCGACGTCGTGAAGGTCAACGCGCGAGATGAGCTCCTATCCGATCTTCCGCCACAACGGCCGCTACGCCGAGATGGTGACGGCGGAGCTCGCCGGCCGCTACGAGGCGCCGATCTACGGCATGCTCGCCGTCGACGCCGCGCTCGACAAGATCGACTGGGGCAAGCACGGCAAGCCCGCCATCGGCCTGCACGGCCAGCCGGTCGACGAATCGAAGCCGACGCTGCTGTGGGACGGCGAGTGGGAGGTCACCTATGTGACGTTCCGCGACATGGGCGCGGCCTTCGGCGTGGCGATCCTCGGCATTTATCTGCTCGTCGTCGCGCAGTTCGGCTCGTTCACGCTGCCGCTGGTCGTGCTGACGCCTGTGCCGCTGACGCTGATCGGCATCGTGCTCGGCCATTGGGCTCTCAGCGCGCCGTTCACCGCGACCTCGATGATCGGCTTCATTGCGCTCGCCGGCATCATCGTGCGCAACTCGATCCTGCTCGTCGACTTCATCCGCTCGCGGCGCGCGCAGGGCGCGGCCCTGCGGCCGGCGCTGATCGAGGCCGGAGCGACGCGCTTCAAGCCGATCCTGCTGACGGCGGCGGCGGCGGTGATCGGCGCGGCCTTCATCCTGACCGATCCCGATCTTCCAGGGCTTGGCGATCTCGCTGGTGTTTGGCCTCGCCTCCTCGACCGCGCTGACGCTGCTCGTCATCCCCGCCATCTATGTCGTGCTGCGCGACGACGAACGGCGCCGTCCGACCGCACAAGGAGAGCTGACCATGCAACCGACCGCATTGGCCCGAATTCACGGAGATGCTGAGCGGCGAACTCAGAACCCTGCGCGGCGGCGCGACCGAGGTGATGAAGAGCTTCGCCGCCATCGCGCAGGCGGCGCTGAAGCCGGGCGCGCTCGACACGAAGACCAAGGAACTTATCGCGCTCGCGATCTCGGTGGCCGTGCGCTGCGACGACTGCATCGCCTTTCACGCCAAGGCGGCGGTCGACCGCGGCGCGACGCGCGAGGAGATCCTGGAGACGCTGGGCATGGCGATCTACCTGGGCGCCGGCCCTGCGGCGATGTATGCAAGCCACGCGCTCGGCGCGGCGACGCAGTTCATGGAAGCCAAATCGCAGGCTTGAAACCGGAGGATCGCGATGGGTCTGTTTGACATGTTCAAAGGCGGAGCGGCCTCGCCGGCCGACGAGATCGCGCATGACGATCTGGCGGCGGCGCTGGAGGCGAATTCCTGCGTGCTGATCGACGTGCGAGAGCCGCATGAGTTCAAGTCGGGCTGCGTGCCCGGCTCGCAGAATATGCCGCTGTCGCGTTTCGACGCGGCGCGCCTGCCGAAAGACCGGATGGTGGTGCTGATCTGCCGTTCCGGCGCGCGTTCGGGCAGCGCGCTGGCTCGCCCGCGCGCCGTCGGGACGCGACGACGTGCGCCACTATCGCGGCGGCGTGATAGGCTGGACGCGGTCCGGCGGCGAACTCGTCTGAAGGCGCGAATCGAACAAAGGGGCGGACGGCGTTTTCAACGCCGCCGTCTCTCGCAGGTCGCGCCGTCCTGACCTGAAGACCAGAATTGACAGGGATATGGGCCGCAACCTCAATCCGGGGCGTGCAATCCAGGGCTGCGCCTTTCGAGAGCGGCGGGTCGAGGACCTGTCCACCGTGAGCGCCGGGCTTGCAAATCGCCGTTATATGAGAATACTCTAATCGAAATGACGCGTTCTCGCGGCTAGGGTCGCGTCCAAGAATGCGCAGACGGGCGGAGGCGACATGGCGGGCCTTTTCATCATTTGCCTGAGCGGCTCGCTGGAGAAGTTGCAGTTCGCGAGCATGACCGCGTCGGTCGCTGCGGCCTGCGGCCGCCCGGTCTCGGTTTTCCTGTCGATGAACGCGCTCGAGCATTTCCTGAAGTCGCCGCATGGCGACGCGGAGCCGGAAGGCGACTTCGGCCGCGCGATGCGCGAAAAGAACGTGCCGCCCTATGCGAAGCTGTTTGATCAGGCCGTCGACCTCGGCGACGCAGCCATCTACGCCTGCTCGATGGCGATGGACGTGCTGAAGGTCGAAGAGAGCGACCTCGCCGCGCATGTGAAGGGCGCGATGGGCCTGACGAAATTCCTGAGCGACGCCGAAGACGGCCAGCTCGTGACCTTTTGACGCCCTGCGATGTGAGAGAGGAAATGGCGGAAGATAAGATGATCGACGCCCGCGGCAGCTTTTGCCCCGGCCCCCTGATGGAGCTGATCGCGGGCATGAAAATGGTGAAGGTCGGCGAGACCGATCGAACTGTTGTCGACCGACAAGGGATCGGCCGGGGACGTTCCGGAATGGGTGAAGAAAGTCGGCCACGAAATGGTGGACACATCGCCAGGACGGCGAAGGGGTCTGGCATATCGAGGTGCGCAAGAAGAAATAGCGCCTTTCGAATATCAAACGGGCAAACAGCGGAGGAAGCGGATGCACGTTCTTGTGGTGGGCGGCGGCACGGCCGGCACGATCTTCGCCAACAATCTCGCCCGCCGCTGTACGAGCGAGCTGAAGAGCGGCAAGGTTCGCATCACCATGCTATCCGCTTCGGACCGGCATATGTACCAGCCGGGCCTGCTCTATGTCGCCATGGGCCGCATGACGCCGGACGAACTCTATCGCGAGCAGGCGAGCCTGCTGGAGCCGGGCATCGCCTTTTCCGTCGATCCCGTGGAGACGTTCAATCTCAAGGACAATCACGTCGTCACCAAGAGCGGCAAGACGATCGGCTACGATCTCATCGTCATCTGCACCGGCTCGCGCTCGATGCCGGAGCTGACGCCGGGCCTCGCGGAGAATTCGGTCAATTGCTACACCGAAGAGGAGGCGCTGAAGTTTTATGACAAGCTTTCCGCGTTCAAAGGCGGAAGGATCGTCATCACCGTCGGCCTGCCGCACAAATGCCCGATGATCCCGCTGGAAATCACCTTCACCATGCATGATTTCCTCGCCGATCGCGGGCTCGCCGACAAGACCGAGTTCTACTACACTTATCCGATCGGGCGCCTGCACAGCCTGGAGAACGTCGGCAAATGGGCGGTCGGCGAATTCGCGCGCATGGGCGTGAAGACCGAGACGCTGTTCAACCTGCAGAAGGTCGACGCGGCCGCGGGCAAGGTGATCTCGGAGGAAGGCTCGGAGGTGCCCTACGACCTCATCGTGTCGGTGCCGCCGCACAAGGGGCAGGAGGTGATCGAGAAGAACGGCCTCGGCCAGAACGGCTGGATTCCCAACCAACCGCACGTCGCTGCATATGGAGGGCGACCAGGGCAAGAACGTCATCGTGCTCGGCGACACCACGAATATCCCGATCTCGAAGGCGGGCTCGACCGCGCATTTCGAGGCGGACGCCGCGGCCGAGAACGTCGCGGCGCTGATCAAGGTCGGACGGCCGACGCGCAGCTACGACGGCAAGGTGTTCTGCTTCATCGAAGCCGGCAAGGACCGCGCGACCTACGCAATGTTCAACTACGCCAATCCGCCGCAGCCGCGCGCGCCGAACAAGCCGATGCACGCCTTCAAGATGGCGTACAACAAGCTCTATTGGACGTCCGTGCGCGGCATTCTGTGAGGAGGCGGCGATGTCGGAGGAACAATCCGTATTGGAGACGCGCCGCGCGGCCGCGGAAAATGCGACAGGCGCGCTGGTCGACGCGGGCGATCTCGACCGCCTCGTCGCTCTCGCCCGCGTGGTCGGCGGCGCGGAGGACGCGCTGTCGGACGAGATGGTGGGCCGGCTCGCGGGCGTAGCGGCCGAGGGCATCGATCTCGTCGACAAGGTCAACCGCAGCGGCGTCGCGCGCGCGCTGCCGGCCCTCGTCGCGTTGATAGAGAGCGGCGATCTCGACCGCCTCGTCTCGCTCTGCCCGCGTGATCGGCGGCATGGAGGACGCGCTGTCGGACGAGATGGTCGGGCGGCTAGCGGGCGTCAGCGGCCGAGGGCGTCGATCTCATCGACAAGGTCAACCGCAGCGGCGTCGCGCGCGCGCTGCCGGCCCTCGTCGCGCTGATCGAGCACGGCGATCTCGATCGCATCGTCTCGCTTGCGCGCGTGGTCGGCGGCATGGAGGATGCGCTCTCCGACGAGATGATCAGTCGGCTCGCGGATGTCGCCTCGGAGACGGTGTCGATCGTCGACCGGCTGCATCGCGACGGATTGTCGTCGCGGCTGCTGACGATGGCGTCTCAGGTTGAGGCGAGCGGGGTGGTCTCGCTGCTGGTCGGGGCCATCGACAAGGCGCGCAAGGATGTGGCGAGCCGCCCGGCGCCGCAGGGCGGCCTCGGCGGTCTCCTCGCGCTGTTCAGGCGCAAGGACACGCAGGAAGCGCTGAATTTCGGATTCGCGTTGCTGAACGCGCTTCGCGCCGGCTGAAGGCAGGCCGCCGCCGGATGGGGCGGCCCGGGCGCCTCAGATGCCGCCGGCGTCGAGGCCGCAGACGAGAGCGTCGGGGCCGCAATAGAGCGAATAGAGCGTGGTCAGTATCGCAGATACTTCCGGCCCGTTGAGGCGATAATAGATGGTCTGCGCGTCGCGCCGGACCGCCACGAGCTTTTTCGCCCGCAGCGTCGCCAGATGCTGCGACAGCGCCGACTGGCTGATGCCGATGATGCGCTGCAGCTCCCCGACCGACTTCTCGCCGCTGACGAGGTTGCAAAGCACCAGCAGCCGCCACTTGTTCGCCATCGAGCGCAGCATCGCCGCGGCCCGGTCCGCGTGACCCTCAAGCTCGTTCGGCTTTATGCGAAGTCGGTCCAGCATCAGGCGGCGCAGCCCGCGAAGCCGTCCGCCGCCATTTTGGCTTCATATTTGCCAGCCACCGCGGCGCCCGGCGTAAGGCCGGACTTCACGCCCGGCCCAATCGTCCATTTTCACCCGCACCAGCCAGCCCGCTTTATAGGGATCGGCGTTGGCGATCTTGGGATCGTCGACCACGGCCTGATTGATGGCGACCACTTGGCCGTCGCCGGCGACCTTGGCGGGTCCGACCCATTTGCCGGATTCGATCGTCGCGCAGGACTTGCCGGCCTGCACCGTCCGCCCGACCTTCTTCGGCGTGAACGCGACGAGCTGACCGGCCAGCGCCGTCGCCACCATCGTCATGCCCATCTCGACGGAGCCGTCGTCCGCCTCGCGATACCAAGTGTGATTGTCGACGTCGTAGAGCAACTCGTCAGGCAGCGTGCAACCCCGCACCACAGGCATGTTCGTAACTCCTCGATTGGCCTAATTTACCCGCAGCGGACGTGCAGAACAACAAAATTCGCCAAGTTTCGCGTTCTCGAGCTTGCCCCCGACGAAATAGGCCAGATGCAGCGCGCAGCGCCCGCATCGCCTGCGCCGCGCCGGCCTTATCCGGGTGTTCGCCGGCAAGGGCGAGAAGGTTCTCGCGATAGACGAGCTCCCGGCAGGTCTCCCGGCAGGCGTTGAAGCTGGGATCGCCGCGCGCGCCCTGCCGATGCAAGGCGAGCAGGCGCGAGCCTTCGCAGGTCTCTTCAGTCGGCGCGCGCTCATGGGCTTCAAGCCAGATTTCGAGAACCTCCTCGGCCATCGCGACGAAGCGCCCCGCCTCGCCGGCGCCGCCTCGATCTCCGCCTCGATCTCGGCGATCTTTCTCATCCCAGGCCCCGCGCCTTGAGGAACCCGAGCGAATCCGACACGTTCTCGTGCAGGCCGACCTTGCGGGCCGAGAGCCCCAGCGCGAGCCCGACGAGTTGCGTGAAATAGACGATCTTCGCCTTGGTCTTCACGCCGAAGTTCTTCTCCGCGCGGATCTGGTGCATCTCCAGGCCCGAATGGCAGGTCGGGCATTCGGTGGCGATGACATCAGCGCCAGCCGCCTCCGCCGCGCGGATGATGTTGACGACCAGCTTGGTTGAGGTGTCGGAATCCGACAGCGTGTGCGCGCCGCCGCAGCACGCCGTCTTCAGAGGAAAATCGACGTTCTCCGCGCCGGCCGCGGCGAGCAGATCGTCCATGAAATGCGGCTGGGAGGTCGATTCCGAGCCCGGCCCCTTGTCCTTCTCCGGGAAGATGTGGCGCGGGCGCGTGTACATGCAGCCGTAATAATTGGCGACCTTGAGCCCGCTCAGCGACTTGGCGACGCGTTGCTTTCAGGCCTTCCTCGCCGATGGCGCGCTTGATCCAGTCGAGCGCGTGGATCGTCTCGATCTTCCCGGCCTCGTAGGTCTGGTGGCCCGCCTTGCCCGAAAGCTTGGCGACCACCTCGCGCGAGCCCTCGTCGTGCGAGAGATCGTATTCCGCCTTCTTGAGATTGTGATAGCAGCCGTTGCAAGGCGCCATCACGACGTCGTGCTTCATTTCGTTGGCGGCGATGCTGAGCACGCGCGAGGAAAGATAGGTCTGGATCTTCGGGTCGATGTTCTTGACCTCCATCGCCCCGCAGCAGTTCCAGTTCTTGACCTCTTCGAGTTCGAGGCCGAGCGCGTCGCCGACCGCCTTGGTCGAGCGGTTGTAGGCGTGGCCGGTCCCCTCCAGCGCGCAGCCGGGGTAATAGGCGACCTTCTTGAGTTTGTTGTCGGGCGCGTTCATCGTTCGATCCTCATTCCGCCGCCGGGCGCGGCGCATCGAGCGAAAGAGCGGCGCGGTGATGCGCCTCCTGCTCGGCGACATATTCCTTGATCGCGTCGCGCGCGCGCGACCAATCCTTCGTCCGCGGCGCGACGAGCGCGGCAAAGCCCATGCGCGTCAGCAAGCCGATCGGCAGATATCTTATCATCCGCTTCACCATTTCGATAAGCCAGGGTTGGGCGAGCGGCTGGGCCGTGCGCGCGAAGAAGCCGCGAATGATCCGTCCCTCCTCGATCTTGCCCGTCTCGATCACCTGCTGCGAGAACACCTCGTCGAAAACCGTCGACGGCGAGGGCTTGGTGTGGCCCTTGAGCTCCAGCCAATGCGCGGTCGCTTTCATCACGCCTTCGGGAGCGACGTCGCGCGGGCAGGCGTAGGTGCATTTGTTGCAGCTCACGCATTGCCAGATGATGTCCTTGTCGCGCAGCAGCTCCGATTCCATTCCCATGCGGATCAGATAGATCCAGAAGCGCGGATTGAAATCTGGATTGATCGCGTTGACCGTGCAGGAGTTCGTGCAGGAGCCGCATTGCCAGCAGCGGTGGATGTTCTCCCCTCCGGGGAGCGCCGCGATCTCGTCCTGCAGCTCCTCGTTGTAGTCGGTCACGACGCGCGACTCGATGAACGTGCTCCAATGGCCGGACACGTCTATGCCGTCGACGACCTTGTGCTCGTGCGACTTGATGTTCTCGGGCCGAATGAGGCTCTTTTCGTGGATGGGCATGGGCCGTCTCAGCTCAAGAGTTTGACGTCTTCGATCACGAAAGCCTCGCCGTCGATGGCTTTCAGGCGCGTTCGGTTGGAGCCCGGGCGCACGCCGTCGAGGCCGAGCATGCGGCGCGTGTGATGCATGGGATCCTCGGCCGCGGTGAAGTCGGTGCGCAGATAGGCGCCGCCCTGCGCGGAAATATAATTCGCGTAGACCTGCGCCGTCAGCATATCGACGTAAAACAGCACGTCGCGAAACACGCCGTTGTCCGTCAGAAACTGCGCCAGCTCCTCGCGCAACATCAGGAACGTCGCGTAGGTGTCGGGAACGTCGATCCGCTCGCTGTCGGAGGCGCCGTGCCACATCTCGCGCAAGACCCCGGTGTTGGCCTTGGCGTCCCACACCCAGCGCTTCATCAGCGGATAGTGTCTCGGGATGCAGATTGTGCAGCGTCTCGACGGCGAGATCGCGCACGAAACGGTGCTCGCGATCCCGGGGATAGCGCGCGCAAAAGGCGGCGATGCGGGCGTCGCTCGTCAGCGCGTCGCCGTCGATGAGGCGCGCGAGGCCCTCGCGCATTTGCTCGAAGCCCGCCTCGTCGACATAGACCGCGACGCGGCGGCGCACCGTGGGCATGAAGGCGCAGAGTTGCAGGAAGGCCTGCCGCTCCAGGCGCTCGGCGCCGCCGGCGAAGGCGTCGGCGTAGAGCTGCGCCTTCAGCTTCAGCGCCTCGATATAGCGCTCGACGCCGCCGAGCGGCTCGGCGCCGGCGATCATGCCGCTCAGCGCCGATTGCAACGGCTCGCCGGAAAGATCCAGGCGCGGCCGATCCAGTGGCGTCTCGGCCGCCGGCGAGCGCGTCGGCCGCGTAAGCGCCGCCACTGCCGTCACTCCGCCGCCGCGCGGACGGGCGCGCTCAAGGCGCCGAGCGCCGACATCGCCGCCGCATGCCCTTGCGCGATCGAATCGTCGATCGTCTCCGGCCCGGTCGCCGCGCCCGCGACGTAGACGCCGGCCCGGTTCGTCGCGCCCATCACGCCATAGGTGTTCTGCCGGCCGATAAAGCCGTGCTTCTCCAATTGAACGTCAAACACGGCCGACAGCGTCATGTTGTCGACATTGGGGTCCATGCCGATGGCGTGAACGACCATGTCGAAGGGAATGGTGATCGGGCGCTTGACCAGCGTGTCCTCGCCCTTGACGATCAGCTGCGAGCCGTTGGACGTCACCTCGGCGATGCGCGCCTTGATGTATTTGACCTTGAACTCTTCCTGGCTGCGCCAGTAGTATTTCGTCTCCAGCAGGCCGAAGGTGCGGATGTCCATATAATAGATATAGACATGGCAATCCGGCAGCTCCTCGCGGATCTCCATCGCGATATTGGCGGAGACGGAGCAGCAGATCTTGGAGCACCATTCGCGGCCGATCTGGCGGTCGCGCGAGCCGACGCAAAGTAGTATCGCCACGCGCTTCGGCTTCTCGCCGTTGGAGGGCCAGCGAACGCCCTTGCCCGACGAAATCATCTGTTCGACCTGCGTCGTCGTGACGACGTCGGGGATACGTGCCAAAGCCCCATTCCGGCTTGTTGATGGTGTCGAAATGCGTGAAGCCCGTGGTCAGGATCGCAGCGTCGGCGCCGAAGCGTCTCGCCGTTCGAAGTTCGCCTTGAAGGCGCCCGGCGAGCCGGAGAAGGTCTTGACCTCGTCGCCGGTCGCGATCGTCACGTTCGGGGCGCCCTGAACGCGCGCGACCATCCCGCCGATGGCGTCCTTCGCCCATTCGCCCGACGGCACCAGCTTGGCGTAGCCCGAGAAGATCGGCGCGCCGCCGAGCGTATCGCGCTTCTCGACCAGCATCACCCGGCGGCCGACGCTCGCAAGGGCATGCGCGGCGGCAAGTCCCGACGGACCTGCGCCAACGACAAGAATCGGTTTCACGCGCGCGCCTCGATCTTCTGATAACCCGGTCCCGAAGTGATGCGGCGGCGCGGATCGTAGAGATTCTCCTGCCGGCCCGACCTGCACCTCTTTCAGATAATCCTCGAACTCGGCCTTCTTCGCCTGCCAGTCGATGCCCATCTTCTCCATGAGCTTTTCCGTCGAGGAGGCGTGCCAGTGCGACTGGACGATGCGGTAGGGATGCGCGCCGCAAGCGAGCGCGGCGAACTGGATGTCCGCGAGCACCGGCAGATCGACTTCCTTGCCCGCCGATTTGCCGATCCATTGGCTCTTGTCGAGCGTAGTGATGCAGCCGGTGTCATGACCGATCATCACATCGGAATTCGCCTCGTTCTGCGCCACCTTGATCTTGCGGTCGATGGCGAAGGAGCGGGTGAACTCGCGCTCGGAGATGATGTGCCGGAAGCCGAAGCCGCAGCAATCGTACCAGGTGGAATAGTCGATCACCTGCGCGCCCAGCGCCTGCATGACGCCGGTGGAAACCGCCACGCGATTGCCTTCCAGAATCTCGTCTTCGTAGATCGCGTCCTGCGGCACCATCTTGTAGACGTGGCAGGCGGGATGAATGGTGGCGCGGATGTTCGAGCCGTCGATCACGCGCCGCTTGGCGATCTCGTGGCGCATCACGTGCACCCACTCGGAATAATGCACGACCTCCTCGGGCATCAGCAGCTTGCCGTCGACGAGCCGGCCGAGCTTGCCGAGAATCTTCTTCACCCGCTCGCGCAGTTCGGCCGAGTGGATGAGATAGCCGCGCACTTCTTTGTAGTTGCCGAAAGAGGTGCCGCAGTGGACGAGCGGATAATAATAGCCCTCGGGCTTGCCCTCGGCCTTGGCCGAGACATAGGCCTGATGGAAATTGCGCAGGAACACGGCGGCGAGGCTTTCGAGATTGCCGATGCCGGAGCCGTGATAGTTCCACGCGGTGCAGGAGGTCTGATCCGTCTCGTCGAGATATGTCTTGCCGAGCTGGTTCATCATCCACAGCAACGAGGCCGGATAGCCCGGGATGTTGCCGCACTGGCCGCAGGACTTGTGATGCCAGAGCTGCGTCGTCGGGATGCGCTTGTCCCAGCCGTAGAGCGTCTTGACGGTGATCGGCTCATGCTCGTCGCGAATGCGATGGACGACGATCTCGCCGTCCTTTTCGAGCTGCCACATGGCGTCGCGCACGTCCTCGACGCGATCCTTGTTGGTCAGCATCGAGCGTTTGTCGATGCGCTGCTCGACCCAGGCCGTCGCGGTCTGCGCGTCGGCGGGCGAGAGTTGAGAATCGCGCCATTCCGAGCCGTGACCGGTCAGGCGTTCGCCGCAATTGGTCTGCATGGGCCGCTCCTTTTCCTGAGAGATACCGGAGTACCTCAATCCTCTTCGTTCTCTGCGTTTTCCTCTTGCCAGTCTTCGAGGTCCTGGCGTTTTTCGTCCATGATGTCGGTGATGACGTCGAACAGGTTCTCGTCGACCGTCTCCAGCTGGTCGAGCACGCCGGTCATTTCCCAGATCGTGTAGAGCTCGACCGAGGTCTTGAGGTTGACCTCCCACGCCGTCTCGGTGGTGTTGAGCGTCGGCATCGGGATGGCCTTGCGCAGCAGCTTCAGCGGCGCATCCACCTTGGAGATGTTCGGCCCCCAGTCGGCGAAATGATCCTTGTTGATCATGTCGGGCGAAAGCTGGTTGCCGGTCGAGATGAGCTTCAGCATCACGCGGCTGAACGGACGCAGCACGTTCTTGGCCGATTCCATGCCGTTCTTGATCGCCGCCTCGCGCATGATCATCACGAGGCCGCCGGGCGAATTGCCGAACGGGCAGCGCGCCGCGCAGGTGTAGCATTGCGCGCAGGACCAGATCTTCTCCTGCATGGCGTCGTAGACGCCTTCGAGATTCTCGGTCCACAACAGCTGCACGATCTCGCGCGGGCTGAAATCATAGTAATGCGCGGCCGGGCACGTGGCCGTGCAAATGCCGCAATTGAGACAGCCGTTCAGCTCGTGGTCGTAGCGCAGATCCGATTGGATGTCGTTGAAGATCGATTCGAGCTTTTCGCGCGGAATCGCGGGCTTCTCCGAGAACGGGTCGCCGATGAAGGTCTGAACGCGCGTCGCGTGGCCATGGTCCATGTCAGTAGGTCAGCACTTTGCAGTCGCCTTCCATGATCTCCTCGATGAGATAGGCGCCGCCGACGATTCCCGAACATTCCGGGATCAGATCTTCTTTCGACATGTCGAAGAGGTCGAGGTTGGGCGAGCAGCTATAGAACTTGACGCCCGCCTCATGCGCGTCCTGAATGAAGGAATAGACGCTCTTGGGCGAGCCGGGCTTGACGAAGAGTTTCTCGGCGACGCCCTTCTTCATCAATTGCCCAGCGGTCGCGGTGCAGATGACCTCGACCTCGTAGTCCATCGCCGCGGCGACGCTGGCCTGAAAGAACGGGGCTCCCAGTTCCTCGCCATTGCGCACATCGGTATTCAACATCACAATCACGAGCTTCTTCGCCATGCCCGCGCCTCCCTACTGAGCGTATATTAGAGAAATCTGATAAAAACGCAAGCCCTCATTTCGCGCCGCCTTCAGCTCATCAAACCGCACGCTTTGACGAGGCCGACGACGGTCGGGCTCAGCGCGTCCTGGATCTCCTGCCGCATCCCGCGCAGGCGTTCGAGCATCGGCCCCGGATCGTCCGGCGCCTCCTCGAACTCCATCACCAGATCCTCGGCCATCGCCGCCTTGAATCCGGGATGTCCGACGAAGCCGAAGGCGCGCTCGCCAAGTTGAAACACGGTGACGCGGCCGCGCTCGTCGCGCGCCAGAACGCGCGCGTAATCGGGCGGCTGCGGCCAGTCCCGCATGTAGACGACGCAGGGCGCGCGCTCGGGCAACCAACCGTCGAGCGCTTCAGGGTCCGTGCGCAGGGAATGGCCGATCTCGAAGGTCAGAGGCGCAGTCTCGACGGCGCCGCCCGCGGCGAGGCTCAGAATCTGCGCGCCGAGGCCGAAGGCCAGAATCGGCAGGCCGGCGTCGAGCGCGTAGCGCGCGATCGCGACCTCCTTGCGCAGCGTCGGCGCGTCGCGCGTCCCGCCCGCGCCCCAGGGGCCGCCGCCGAGCAGCACGAGGCCGTCCTCCAGCTGATGCGGTTCGGGAACCTCGACGCCTTCGGTGAAAGGGCGCACATAGCGAAAGCCGATGTTGCGCAGCTCGAAATGATCTTCGAGATAGCCGAGATATTCGGCCGAGGTGTGCTGGATGACCGTCAGGCGCTTCATGCCGCTTGCGCCGCAGCCTCAAAAGCGTCGGCGAAATCCTCCGGCCGCGCGCTCAGGATTCCTGGCGCGGCCTGAGCAAAGAACGCCAGCGTCGCGGCGCGCAATTGGCTGCGCTCCACGCCGCGCAGCGCCGCTTCGAGGTCGAGCACGACGCGCGGCGGCGTCACGAAGAAATCGCCGGTCACGAGCGCCTCGCGCACGAGGTTCGCGTGCGGCCCCTCGAAGCGCAGATAGGCGCAGATTTCGCCGCCGAGGCTGCGCACGCGCCCGCTCGCGACGCCTGCCTCCTTCTCCGGCGCGTCGATCTCGCGCAAGAAGGCCTCCGTGCCGATCTCCTCGTCGAACAGTCTTTGCGCCAGCGTCTCCTCATGCGCAGTGATCTCGCCGGGGCGCGGATCAACGCCGAGCTTCTCCCGGAATCCCTCCAGCAGCGCCGCCTTCACTTGAGCCGCTGTCGCCTCCGGCTTCAACTCGCGCAAAGTGACGATGCGACGCTCGGCCGTCTCCAGCCCGCGCTTGGCGAGCTTGGCCGCGGGAACGTTGAGCGCGGCGATCATCTTGGCCGGGTCCATGTCGACCAGCACCGTGCCCTGATAAAACAGCGTGTCGCCGTCGAAGAAGCCGCCGGTGCCGCTGATCTTGCGGCCCTCGACCTCGATGTCGTTGCGCGGCCGATAGCGCGCCGCGACGCCGAGCTTCTGCAATCCCGCCGCCGCCGCCTCGCAGATCGCGCGCGCGACCTCGCCGAGGTCGGTCAAGCCGAGCGTGGCGCGATGAAAGGCGAGTTCGAAGCCGAACTGCCCTTCGTCCATATAGAGCGCGCCGCCGCCGGTAATGCGCCGCGCCAACCCTATGCCGTTGGCCGCGCAATAATCGAGGCGGATCTCCTGCGACAGAGCCTGATGCCGGCCGACCAGAGCCGTCGGCCGGAATTGCAGGAAGCGGATGGTGTCGGGAACGGCGCCCGTCTTGTGCGCCTCGATCAACGCCGCGTCGAAGGCGATATTGGCCGCGCCGTCGCGCAGGCCGGTGTCGATGACGCGGAAGACCGGGCTCATGACGCGGGCCTCCCCGGCAGGCCGAGCTGGCCGCGAATGGCGCGGATGTCGGCCTTGTTCGGCGCAAAGGGGTAGCTGGCGATGTTGGACGGCGGCGAATCGCCGTAGGGACGGTCGCAGGCGGAGACGTCGTCGGCGAATTTGCCGGGGCAGCCGGAGGTGCGGAAGGCGACGCCCTCCGCGATGATGGCGTCACGCTCGCCCGTCGGCAGGCCGAAATCGACGACGCGGCCCTCCTCGTCGAAGCGCATTTGCTCGACCCTCACGCCGCGATAGTCGATGAGATAGCGCCCGAGCTGCACGCGCCGCCACTGGTCGCGCGGCGTGGCCGGCAGGTGATCCATCAGCGAGCCGCGCTCGGGGAAGAAACAGAACATATGGCTGTGGCCGCCGAGGTCGACCAGCTGCTGCACGAGCGTCAAAATGTCGTGCTCGGTCTCGCCCATGCCGACGATGATATGGGCGCCGAATTTCTGCGGCCCGAATATTTCGCGCGCGTCGAGCAGGATCTCCCAATATTTCTTCCAGGAATGCGGCGAGGCGACGCCCTTGCCGCGCGTGCGGTCGAAAATATAGGGCGTCGCCGCGTCGAGCGCGACGGTGAAAATGTCGGAGCCGAGATCGCGCAGGCGCTTGACGTCCTCGCGCGTCATCGTCGTCGGGTTGGAGAGGATCGACACCGGCACCTGATTGGGGTCGATGCGCGCCGTCCAGGCCTTGAGCACGCTGACCGTGTCCTCGTCGGAGCGCGGATGCGTGATCATGGAGATGCACATGCGGTGGAACGGCGTCTTGTCGCCGTCCTTGGCGACGATGTCGACGACCTGCTCCATCGGCACGGCCGGCCAGTCGACGCGGATGAAATTGCGGTCGGCGTAATCGCGGTCGGCCTCGCGGTGACGCGCCAGGCCGCAATAGGCGCAATTGGCGCGGCAGCCTTCGGGATAGGTCAGCAGCAGATTGAGGCAGCGCGTGCAGCCGCAGCGATGCATCTTGCCGGGCATGATGCCGAGCGTGATGGCGGCGGCGGTCGACATCTGCACGTATTCGGGCGAGCGCATGTGCGGCGTCTGAAAATTGTTGTTCGGGAGATAGAGGCCCTCGGCCGGCAGGTTCGCCGCGCGCACGCGCCCGCCGTTGCGCAGGTCGGCCGGGGTCGCGCGCGGGGCGCGGGGCGCCATCTCCTCGAGGCCGTTGAACGAGCCGGTCGAACGGGTCAGGCGCGATTCGGGTTTAAGACAGGTCACGGGCGAACTCCTCAGGCGGCCCAATATTCGGGAAAGGCGATCCAGCTCGCCCGCAATTCGGAAGGCGTCGGCGGCGAGGCGCGGCGGAAGGCGCGCATCATCGCTTCGCGGCGGCCGAGCGCCCGGCGCAGAGAGACGCCGAACTGGTCTTCGAGGTCTTCGGCGTAGGTCTCGTAGGCGCCCGTCGCGGCGGCCGCGCCGGCCATTTCGCCGGAGACGACGGCGGCGGGAATGCCGGCGCCGGTGATCGGATTGACGAGCCCCGCCGCGTCGCCCGCCAGCAGCGCCGTTGTCGCGCCAAGCAAGCCAACCGGCGGCAGCGCGCCGCCGACGGGGATGGGGCCGCCGGTGAAGCCGAGGATCTCGGCGCCGATCCTTCCTTCGGCGAGGAAGCGCGCGCGCAGCGCCTCGAGCAGCGCTTTAAGCTGATGGCGCGCGGCCGGCGCGACGCCAAGCCCGATATTGGCGACTTCGCCCTTGGGAAAGAACCAGGCGTAGCCGCCGGGGAAATCGCGGCTCAAATAAATGTCGGTGGAGAAGCTCGGGTCGGCGAGCGGGGCCGCGAACTGCCGCGTCTCCAGGAGTTCGCGGTTGACCGCGCCGATCGCCGCGCCGACCTTGGAGCGCGGCCCGTCCGCGCCGATGACGACGCGCGCCCGCACGCGCCGGCCGTCGGAGAGCGCCGCGACGCCGTCCGCGTCGAGGGCTTCGAGCGCGACGCCGAAGGCGAGTTCGGCGCCTTGCCTCTCCGCCGCCTCGCAGAGCGCGCGGTCGAACGCCGCGCGGTCGATCATCGTCCCCCGGAACGCGTCCGCCACATGCGGCGCGTCGGTCTCGACGAAGGTCGTCATCGCGGAGATCGGCTGACGGAAGCTCGCGCGGATCGCGCTCGACCCCAGGAGGGCAGGGGCGAATTCCGCGCATTGGACCGGCGAGCCCGCCTGCTTGCGCCGGTCGAAAGCCAGCACGCGCGCGCCGGCGCGGGCCGCGGCGGCGGCGGCCGAAGCGCCCGCCGGCCCCAGTCCAACGACAAGAACGTCGACGACGAGCGCGTCGCGGGCGGTCACGCCGCGCAACTCCTGGCGAACGATTCGCCGCCGCCGCCGATCTTCATCGAGCAGCAGGCGTGCTGCTGCGTGAACGGCCGCCCGATCGCTTCCGCCAGCGCCACGGCGCCCTCGGCGGGGAAAGCGATGCCGTCGAGCCCGGCCATCACGGCGTAGGCGTCGACGACGCGCTTGTGCATGCCGGCCGGCCGGGCGCAGCCGAGCAGCACGGGCCGGTCGGCAAGTCGCTCGCGCGCGGTCAGGAATATGCGCCCGACCTCGGCCGTCTCGGGCGTGCGGAATGTCCCCGGCGCGCAATAGATCGGCATGACGACGACGAGCACCAGAGAATGCACGTCCTGGCGGGCGATGATGTCGAGCGCCCGGGCTTCGCCCCGGATCTGCCCGTAGTGCAGCCCGATGACGATATGGGGCACGACCTCCATGCGGGTCGAGGTCAGCGCCGCCAGCGAGGCTTCGAAGTCCTCGACCGGCCGGTCGAGATGATAGACTTGGCGGATCGTGTCGTCGTCGCCGATCACGTCCATCATCGCGGTGTCGACGCCGGCCGATTCCATCGCCTTCGCGCGCGGCTCGTCGATGAGCGCGGAATGGATGGCGATCTTCAGATAGGGAAAATCGCGTTTCAGCTTCTCGACGGTCGGATAGAACCGTTCGTACTTGATTTCGTTGCGCCGGTTGGAGCCGCCCGACAGCAGAAAACCCTGCAGGTTCTGCATCAGGATGAGGTCGCGCACCTTGCGGTCGAGCATCTCGGGATCCGTGGCGGGGATCATGGGCGAAAGAATTTTCGCCTTGCAATGGTCGCAGTCGAGCGCGCAGGCGCCGCCCGTCACGGAAAAGGCGGGAAAGCTGTTCTTGGAGCAGCCGCTCAGCTCGCCGGAGGCGTATTCCTTGAAGGTCGGCGTCGAAAATCGGATCGGCTGCGCGCTTGCCCGCGTCTGGCAGTCCGCAACCAGCCCGGCGTCGAATTCCGCGCCGTCAAAGGCCTCGACCGCAGCGAGCCTGTCGATCCATGGAACGCTTTCGGCCAAGGTTCTCCCCTTACATAATAATTTTCTAATATAAAGCACATTCGACCGGGAGACGCAACCGCCCGGCGCGCAGGAGGATCGGGCGTCCGCGACGGGCATGAGAGGCCTGCCAGGCCGCATCTCGTTAACGTCCCGTTAGGGTTAACAAAATATTGTCCAGGCTGCCCGTCAATCCCTTGAAGAGCCCGGAATGTCGCTCCTATCTCCCTTCCGCATCTGCGGCCTTCTCGGCGTAGCCGTGGGGCTGGCGCTCGGCGGCTGCCGCGACTCCGGCGACATCACCGGCTCCATCGCCGGGCCCACGACGACGACGACGATGCCCACCGACGAGGCGGGGTTGCGCGCTTACGCGGACCATTGGGAGAAGATCTACTCCGCCCATCCCGGCGAGAAATACGCCTCCATCAATTACGCGCGCGCGCTGAGAGCGCTCACGCGTTACAAGGAGGCGGCGGCGGTGATGCAGACGGCGGCCGTCAAGGCGCCCAAGGATTACCAGGTGCTCGGCGAATACGGCAAGGCGCTCGCCGACGACGGCGATCTCCAGCAGGCGCGCGACGTCCTCTCGCACTCCTATCCGCCGGACCGGCCGAACTGGGATTATCTCTCCGTGCAGGGCGCGGTCGCCGACCGGCTCGACGACCACTTCAAGGCGCAGCAGTATCTATCACCGAATCGCTCAAGATCTCGCCCGATGAGCCGGCCGTGCTGAGCAACCTCGGGCTCTCCTACGCGCTCACCAAGCGCCTCGATCTCGCCGAGGACACGCTGCGGCGCGCCGCCGAGCTGCCGCGCGCGGATGCGCGCGTGCGGCAGAATTACGCGCTCGTGCTGGCGCTGGAGGGCAAGTTCGGCGAGGCCGAGCAGGTGAGCCAGCGCGACATGTCCCCCGACGCGGCGGCCCGGAACGTCGCGGCCATCCGCGGGATGATCGCGCAAAACGATTCCTGGCGCGCCTTGCAGGGCGGCGGCGGCCGGCGCAAAGCGAAAGAAAAGACCGCCGCCAAGGAGACCTCGAACGCGCCGGGCTAAGTCACGCCGACGCCGACATAGGCGAAACCGCGGCGGCGCACGTCCTCGGCGCTGTAGACGTTGCGCAGATCGACGAGGGTTTGGCCGTCATCAGGCCCGCGAAGCCGCGCTGAAATCGAGCGCGCGGAACATGTCCCATTCCGTGACGATGACCAGCGCCTCGGCCCCCGTCGCGCAATCATAGGCGTCCGAGCAGAAGACGGCGTTCGGCAGGCTCGGCTCGGCCTGCGCCATCGCGGCGGGATCGTAGACCCGGAGCTTGGCGCCCGCGTCCTCGAGCGCCATCGCCAGCGCCAGCGCGGGCGCGTCGCGCATGTCGTCGGTGTTGGGCTTGAAGGCGAGGCCGAGCAGGCCGATCGTCTTGCCCCGCACCGAGCCGCCGCAGGCGGCGATCACCTTCTTGGCCATGCCGCGCTTGCGCTGGTCGTTGATGGCCGCCACCGCCTCGACGATGCGCAGCGGCGCGTCGGCGTCCTGGCCGGTCTTGACGAGCGCGAGCGTATCCTTGGGGAAGCAGGAGCCGCCGAAGCCCGGCCCCGCATGCAGGAATTTCGAGCCGATGCGGTTGTCCATGCCGATGCCGCGCGCCACGTCCTGAACATTGGCGCCGACCTTCTCGCAGAGATCGGCGATCTCGTTGATGAAGGTGATCTTGGTCGCCAGAAACGCGTTGGCGGCGTATTTGATGAGCTCGGAAGTGCGCCGGTCGACGAAATAGAGCGGCGGCTGGTTGAGGCTGAGCGGCCGGTAGATCTCGCTCATCAAGGCGCGGGCGCGCGGCGCGGAGGCGCCGACGACAATGCGGTCGGGGCGCTTGAAATCGTTGATCGCCGAGCCCTCGCGCAGGAACTCCGGGTTGGAGACGACCTCGAAATCGGCCTCAGGGTTCGTCTCGCGCACGATGCGCTCGACCTCGTCGCCGGTCCCGACGGGAACCGTCGATTTGGTGACGATGACCGCGAAGCCTTGCAGCGCCGAGGCCGCCTCGCGCGCGGCGGCGTAGACATAGGAGAGGTCGGCGTGGCCGTCGCCGCGCCGCGAGGGCGTGCCGACGGCGATGAAGATCGCCTCCGCCCTGCCGACGCCCTCGGCGATGTCGGTGGTGAAGGAGAGCCGGCCCTGGCGCATGTTGTTGGCCACGATCGCGTCGAGGCCGGGCTCGAAGATGGGAATCTCGCCGCGCCGCAGCGCCGCGACCTTGTCCGCGTCCTTGTCGACGCACACGACGTTGTGGCCGAAGTCGGCGAAACAGGCGCCCGACACCAGCCCGACATAACCCGCCCCGATCACCGCAAGACGCATTGCAATCCCTTTTTCATACGCGCGAGCGTCCCATGTTTATCGCGCCGAGGCGACGACAATGCATTAAAGGCGCCGTTTGTGATCCCGACGCGTCAGGCCACCTCGAAGCGGATCGGCTGCGCGCCCTCCCACAGGCACTTGCGGCCCAGCGAATAGAGGTTCTCCAGCCCCGAAGTCAGCGTCAGGAAGTGATTGCCGGCGAGCTGCCCGACCTTGGAGGCGAAGCGCACGCCGCCATAGGCGAGCAGGATCTCGGTCTCGCTGATCCCGCCGGGATAGAGAATGACCTGTCCCGGAGCGGGAAACGAGGTGTGGTTCTCGTAGCCGACGTCGAAATCGTAGTCGCCCAGCGGAATCCAGACGCCCTCGCCGCTCCAGCGCACATGCACGACCTGGCTCACGAACGGCAGGCGGGCGAGGAAGGATTCGCACGTCTTGGGCGCAAGGTCGGTCTCCAGGCGGGCCTCAAAAGTGTAAGGTCCGGCGATCACTTTCAATTTGGTCATATCGACATCCCCTCTGCGGCGCCGGCGCCCGGCCGGCCGATCTTGGGATGTCTCTAGCCCGCGCGGGCCCGTCTTGAAAGCGTCCCCGGCGCAAAGGCGCGGCGGATTTCGCCGCCGCGACGCTTTCTTTTGGACGGCGCCGCCGATTATGATCGTCCAAACGCCAGGGGACGCCCATGAGCCCAACGATTTACGATCGCGACCTCGACCGCAACCCCGCCAACTTCCAGCCGCTGACGCCGCTTTCGCTCCTGGAGCGCGCCGCCGCCGTGTTTCCCGACCGCCTCGCGATCGTGCACGGGCCGCTGCGCCGCAACTATCGCGAGTTTCACGCCCGCTGCCGGCGGCTGGCCTCCGCGCTCGGCCGGCGCGGGATCAAGCGCGGCGACACGGTCGCCGTCATCGCCGCCAACACCCCGGCCATGCTCGAATGCCATTACGGCGTTCCGATGTGCGGGGCCGTCATCAACACGCTCAACACCCGCCTCGACGCCGCCGCCATCGCCTTCATGCTGGACCACGGCGAGGCCAAGATCCTGCATGGTCGACCGCGAGTTCTCCGGCCTCATCGCTGCAGGCGCTGAAGCTCGCGAAGGTCCGGCCATTCGTCATCGACTACGACGATCCCGAATATGCGGGGCCGGGCGAGCGCATCGGCGAGATCGAATACGAAGATTTCCTCGAGACCGGCGACGAGAATTACGCGCGCGTCGCGCCGCTCGACGAATGGGACGCGATCGCGCTCAATTACACTTCGGGCACGACCGGCGACCCCAAGGGCGTCGTCTATCACCATCGCGGCGCCAACCTTCTGGCGGTCGGCAATGTCGTGACCGCCGACATGGGCCGCCATCCCGTCTATCTCTGGACGCTGCCGATGTTCCATTGCAACGGCTGGTGCTTTCCGTGGTCGATCAGCGTCAAGGCGGGCGTGCATGTGTGCCTGCGGCAGGTGCGCGCGAAGGCGATGTACGACGCCATGGCCGAGCACGGCGTCACCCATCTCTGCGGCGCGCCGATCGTCATGCAGATCCTGCTCAACGCGCAGCGAGGCCGAGAGGCGGCCGCTGCCGCATGTCGTGCGCTTCTTCACCGCCGCCGCGCCGCCGCCGGCCGCCGTGCTCGCCGCGATGCGCGAGGCCGGCTTCGAGGTGACGCATCTCTACGGCCTCACCGAGACCTATGGCCCCGCCGTCGTCAACGACTGGAAGGAGGAGTGGAGCGCGCTCGCCGGCGCCCGAGCAGGCGGCGCTGAAATCGCGCCAGGGCGTGCGCTATCACGCGCTCGAAGACCTCGACGTGATGGACCCGGAGACCATGACCCCCGCGCCCGCCGACGGGCAGACCATGGGCGAGGTGATGTTTCGCGGCAATGTCGTGATGAAGGGCTATCTCAAGAACAAGAAGTCGACCGACGCCGCCTTCGCCGGCGGCTGGTTCCATTCCGGCGATCTCGGCGTCAAGCATCCCGACGGCTACGTGCAATTGCGCGACCGCTCCAAGGACATCATCATTTCCGGCGGCGAGAACATCTCCTCCATCGAGGTCGAGGACGCGCTGTTCCAGCACCCGGCCGTGGCGCTGGCGGCGGTGGTGGCGCGCCCGGACGAGAAATGGGGCGAGACGCCGTGCGCGTTTGTCGAGCTGAAGCCGGGGGCTTCCGCCACGGCCGAGGAGCTGATCGCGTGGTGCCAGGAGCGGCTCGCGCGCTACAAATGCCCGCGCACGGTGGTTTTTGCGGAGATTCCGAAGACGTCGACGGGCAAGGTGCAGAAATATGCGCTGAGGGAGCGGGCGCGGGCGTTGGGGTAGGGGGCGCGGGCGATGGTAATGGCCAGATTTATCGCATATCGCGCCATCTGGTCACGCGCTCGATAATATACGCGACAGCGGCGCAGTTCGCAAGGGCCACCGTTGGATGTTGGATGAAAGGGGGATGTCCGCTCCATATGTTGATAGAACGCTCGCCAGCCGTCGGGTCCTCCAAAGGTCCACCCGATAAAAACGGCGATGCAAGTCAGCATCATAAAATATAATCCCATGATAGCTCCAAATAAAAGAAGCCACCACTCGGCGAAATGTACGCCGCTTCATGCTCTGCCCCACTTGATTTGAAGCGTCAGGCTAAATTCGTCAAAGGGGCCAATGCGCGTTAGCGACTCCTCCGCAAAAATCCTGGCCTTCTGTATCCAATTGGATACAAGAGGGTCATGTTTGTCATTCTTCGATCGGAAGAGTTCGACGCATGGCTCTCAGCCCTGGCGGACGCCAAGGGAAAGGCGCGCATCCTCGCGCGCTTGCGCAGCGCGGGGTTCGGCAATTTCGGCGACTGCGAATCGGTCGGCGAAGGGGTATCGGAAATGCGCGTCCATGTCGGCCCCGGCTACCGGGTCTACTTCGACGCGCACGGAGCGAACCGTCTATCTCCTTGCTGACCGGAGGCGACAAATCCACGCAATCCAAGGATATCGCGCGCGCCAAGCTCATGGCGCGCGCCATCCGGGAGACGAAGCCATGACGCAAAGCCTTGCGCCTTTCGACGCGGCGGCCTACCTCGATAACGACGAGCTGATCGCCGAATCATCTGACAGCGGCGGCGGAGGATCCCAATCCCGAGGTGTTCCTGGCCGCGCTTGGCGACGTCGCCAAGGCGCGCGGCATGGCGCAAATCGCCAAGGACGCAGGGCTTGGAAGAGAAAGCCTTTACAAGGCCCTCAGCGCGGGCGCGCACCCGCGCTTTGAGACAGTCAACGCCGTCTTGCATGCGCTCGGGGTCAAGTTCGCGGTCGTTACGGGCGCGAGCGAGCGCCCGTGACGCCGGGCGACGCCCGCGCTGTCGCATCCCGTTCACATCCCCTCCCCGCCATCCACCGTCAGCGTCGCCCCCACGACATGCCGCGCGGCGAGCAGGTATAGAACCGCCTCCGCCACCTCCTCCGGCGTCGCGATGCGGCGCGCCGGAATGGCGGCGGTCAGCGCGGCGCGGTCGAGGCGGCCGGTCGCGAAATCCTCCGCCACGCCCGCCGTCTCGAAATGGCCCGGCGCGAGCGCGTTGACGCGCAGGCCCAAAGGCCCCCATTCCTGCGCCATCACCTTCGTCAGCGCCTCCAGCGCCGCCTTGGAGGCGGAATAAAGCCCCAAACCCAGCGCCGGCCGCGCGCCGGCGATGCTCGACACGTTGACGATCGCCCCCTCGCCGCCGCGCGCCATCACATGCCGCGCGAAGGCTTGCGCCAGGAACAGCGGCCCGAAGGCGTTGACGGCGAAGGCGCCGAGGGCGTCCTGCGGGTCCGTCTCCAGGAGCGGCGCGACGGAAAACAGCGCCGCGTTGTTGACGAGCCCGTAAAGCGCCCCGAGCCGCGCCTCGGCCTCGGCGACGATGCGCCGGCAATCCTCGGGCAGGGCGACGTCGGCGACGATGCTGACGCCCGCCCGTCTCCTCGGCCGCCTCGCTGAGCGCGGCCTCGCCGCGGGCGACGAGCGCGACCCGCGCGCCGTTCGCATGAAGCGCGCGCGCCACCGCGCGCCCGAGGCCGCGCGACGCTCCGGTGACGATGACGGCTTTTCCGCTGAGTTCAGGCCAGGACGGCATGGCTCCCTTCCGCTGCGCGCGACACTATCGGACAGCGGCGCAGAGCCGCCAAGCGTGCTATATTGCATTCTCGGGCCGCTGAAACGGCGCCTTGGAAAGCACATGGGTCGTACTATGTGAGGGACGACCCTACAGAGGGAACGGGGCTCAGGTGGATACGGCAAGTGCGACGGCGGGGAAAGTGGGACGCCCGCGCTCGGCGTGGGCGGTGTTCGGAAACCGGCCGTACTCGAAAATCTGGTTCGCCTCCATGCTCGGGCTGGCGGGGATCGCCATGTCCGACGCCGCCTCGGCTTGGCTGATGACGAATCTCAACGCGGACCCGCGCGCGGTTTCGCTGGTTCAGGTCGCGGCCTTTCTGCCGATGTTCATGTTCACCCTGCCCGCCGGGGCGCTGGTCGATATCGTCGAACCGCGGCGCTTCCTGCTGGGGCTCGAAACCTTCATCACCGCCCTCATCGCCGTCTTCGCGCTTATTGTGACGTTCAATCTGGCGACGCCGGCGCTCCTGCTGGCGCTCACTTTCGTGTTGAGCGCGGCGTGGTCGGTCGCCGCGCCCGCGTGGGCTGCGCTCATGCCGATGCTTGTCCCGCGCCGGGACCTGGAGGCGGCGGCGGCTTTCAACAGCATCAGCTACAATGCGAGCCGCTCGCTCGGCCCGGCGCTCGGCGGTCGGATGATCGCTGCGCTCGGCATCGCCTCGCCGTTCTGGGCTTTCGCGTTCGCCAACGCTGCGAGCGTGGCGGTGCTGCTGATGTGCCGCTCGGCGCCGCGGCGGGAGCGGGCGCTGCCGGCCGAGCGTTTCCTCAGCGCCATGCGTACGGGCCTGCGCCACGCCGTCTACAACCCGCATCTCAGGGCGACGCTGATGCGCACGGTGGCCATCTTCCCGTTCGGGGCGGCCTTTCTCGCGCTGCTGCCGCTGGTGGCGCGCAGCCAGATGACTTCCGGGCCGCAGACCTTTGGCTTCCTGCTCGCGGCCGCGAGCGTCGGCGGCGTGGGGGGGTCGCTCGTGCGCCCCTATGTCAAGCAATGGCTCGGACCCGATCGCTTCGTCGCGGCGGGAACAATCGCCATCTCCCTGGCCCTGGTCCTGATGGGCGTCTGCCATTCCCTGGCCTTCGCGCTTGTCGGAGCTTTTGTCGCCGGCGCGGGCTGGACGGCCGTGATCGCCAGCCTCAGCCTCTCCGCGCAGATCGCCCTGCCGGACTGGGTGCGCGGGCGCGGTCTGTCGGTCTTTCTGACGGCGGTGTTCGGCTCGATCGCCCTGGGCAGTTTGGTCTGGGGCTACGCGGCGGCGCGCCTCGGACTGCCGGCCGCCTATTTCCTGGCGGCGGCGGGGGCGATCGCCGCCATCCCCCTCACCTGGTCGTGGCGCCTGCAAACCGCCGAGGGCATGGACCTCACGCCGTCGCGACATTGGCAGGCGCCGATCCTGGCGCGCGAGGTGGAGGACGACAACGGCCCCGTGCTGGTGACCGTGCGCTACCGGATCGCCGGCGAAGATCCCGAGGCCTTCCTCGACGCCATCGAAGAAGTCGGCTGGCAGCGCCGCCGCGACGGCGCCTACGCCTGGGGCATATTCGCCGACGTCGCGCAGAAAGGCGTCTATCTCGAAACTTTCCTGATCGGCTCGTGGCTCGAGGCGCGCTACCTGCGCGAGCGCGTCACCAAGGCGGACCGGGAGCGGGAGGACCGGCTGAGGGCGCTGCTCGGCGGGCCGCCGACGGTGACGCTGATGCTGCACTCCGATTCTCCGAAGACAGGGGTCGAGCGGCAGCCGTTCGTCGATTACTATTTCACCACTTCCGAAACGCCCGCCTGACCTGCTCGAAGAAGGCCTGCCGGGCGCCTACCTCGCCGTGGTCCATGCCATAAAAGGCGAGATAGTCGAGCCGCGCGTCCGGCGCGACCAGCGAACCCAGATTGTGCTTGAAGAACCGGCGCGGCAGGTCGCCGACCTGGCGCGTGCGCTCGCGGTCGGCGCCATAGAGCGCGACGGCGCCCAGGCGGCGGATTTGTTGCAGGCGGGGACGAAATAAGCCGGCCGCGTCGATCTCGAACGCGACTCCCGGCACGAACAGCCGGTCGAAATAGCCTTTGAGCATCGCCGGCGGCCCGTCATGCCAGACCGGGTAAACGAAAACGACCGCCTCGGCGGCCAGAAGGTCTTCGACGTAACGCTCCACCCCGGCGCGATTGGCGGGCGCGTCGAGATAGCGGCGAAGCGCCTCTCTCGATAGAACCGGATCGAAATTCTCCGCGTATAGATCGCAGATTTCGGCCGCGTGGCCGCGCTGCCTGAGGATGGCGCAGACCTCGCGGCTGAGCGCGGCGGTAAAGCTTTCGGGCGAGGGATGGGCGAGAACGATGAGCGTGCGCACAGGGCCTCGGCAGGAAAGGGAATCGCCAGACGCCTCGTAGCAGTAACAGCCCCGGCGCCAAGCTCGAAAGTCGGGGCGGGCGCGCTTGGCGCTTTGCCGTCGGGCGATGATCGGTTCCGATCATCGAGTTTTGGTAGAAATCCACGATTGGGTTGCATGATCGGATGATCCCCGCCATATCCCGGGTTGGCGACGGCAGCCGCGAACGAGGTACATGTCTTTGAATGCGACCGAGGCCGCGCGGCGCCGCGTGCTCGAGAGACTCGGGCTCGACCGGCTCGTGAGCGCCGACTACCTCGACATCGCCGCCGGCCATCGCGCGCTCGCCGAGGCCCAGCGCGCGCCCGCGACCTTCGTGATCGACGGACTGACCATCGAGGCGCCCGCCGGCGTCTACCATCCGACGCCGGAATCGAGCTCGATGCTGTTCATCCGCAATCTCGAGGCGCTCGCCGTCCCGGCGATCCCGCGCATGCTGGAGATCGGGACGGGATGCGGCGCCATCGCCCTGTTCGTCGCGCATCGCTGGCGCGGCGAGGTGTGGGCCACCGACATTTCCGACTCCGCGCTCGCCGCCGCCCGCGCCAACGCCCGGCGCAACGGGCTCGCTCCACGGCTCGTCAAGTCCGATCTGTTCGAAGGCGTCGCGCAGCGCGATTTCGATCTCGTCGTGTTCAACACGCCGCTGATCGACAAATCGCCCGAGGACGATCTGGAGCGCGAGAGCCTGTGCGATCCCGGCGGGCGGCTGTTGCGCCGCTATCTCGACGGCCTGCCGGAAGCGCTCGCGCCGCGAGGCCTCGCGCTGTTCGGCCTGTGCTGCAACACCGCCTATCAGCAGCTCGACGAGGTCGCCCTCGATTTCCGCGTCGTCGGCCTGGAGCTGATCGGGCAGGGGTTCTGGCGGGCGATTGTCGTCCGCGCGGCGCAAGGTCTGACCGGACCGCGGGCGTCCCGCCCGCGATCCAGCGGCCTCACGACGCCGGTTTCAGGCGGTCGAGCCGGTTGGCCCGCCGCGGCGCGACGAGATGGGAAATCTCCGGCTTGGCGATCAGGAAGGCGCGCACGCTATCCTCCAGGCGCCGGTCGGCGTTGGTGACCCGCTCGTAGAGATGCATGAGCTCCAGCCAGGATTCGATGAGAAACGTCTCGGTGTAGCGACCTTCGCTCCGCCAGATCCTCGAACACGCCCCAGGCGAAGGCGCCGTCGCGCCTGCGCTCCTCGCCGACCTCTTTCATCGCGCTGAGGAATTCGTCGCGTTTGCTCGGGTCGATCCGGTATTTGACCGTCACCAGCGCCGGCCCCTGCGTCCAGCCGACGTCGAAGGCGACGCGCGGGAAGCGCCAGTGCTGGGCGGGCTCGAGGTTATCTCTCGAGCCCGGTCTGGAGTTTGGAGCCCGCGCTCAAGGGAATGGCGAGGAGAGCGCCGGCGGCGGCGATATAAAGAGCGACGTCCAGGCCGCGCAGGCCGGCGATCTGGCCCCAAATGACGCTCGCGAAAGTCGTCGCGCCGAAAATGAAGGTGAGAAAGATCGCAAGGCCGCGCCCGCGCACCCAATCCGGAAGCGCGACCTGCGCCGAGACATAAAGCGTCGAGATCGTCAGCGTCCACGAAGCGCCGGCGACGAGGCAGGCGGCAAGCGCGGTCGCCGGATTGCGCGCCAGCCCGAAGCCTACAAGCGCGACCGCCGTCCCGCACGCTCGCGGCGCGCCACGAGCCTGTCAGGCCCGCTCCAGCGCTTGAGGTAGGATAGCGCCGCCGAACCCAGGATCGCCCCGACGCCGATGGCGCCGAGCAGCAGCCCGTAAAACGCCGCGCCCTGCGCCGGCTGTTCGCGGGCGATGAGCGGCAGCAGCGCCCAATAGGCGCTGGCGAACGGGAAAAAGGCGAGCGTCCGCACCAGCGTGGAGTGCAGGTGAGGATTGTGGCGCGCGTGGCGTACGCCGGTTCGGATCGCCGTCGCCAGCCGCTCGGCCGGCAGGCTGCTCGTCACGCGCCGGGGCGGCCGCCACCACAGGAGCGCCGCCAGCACGGCGACATTGGTCAGCGCATAGATCCAGAACGGCGCCGAGACGCCGAACCGCGGCGATGATGAGGCCGCCGATCGCCGGCCCGACGGCGCGGCTGATGTTATAGCCCGCCGTATTGGCGGCGACCGCCGCGTCGAGATCGCGGCGCGGCACCAGCAGCGGCGCGATCGACACCCAGGCGGGGGCGGCCAGCGCGCCGCCGACGCCGAGCAGGAAGGTCGTCGCCGAGCAGGAGCCAGGGCGTGGCGAGGCCGAGCGAGGCGGCGGCGGCGAACAGGCCGAGATCGCGAACACCGCGAGATTGGCGCCGATGCAGCAGCCGCCGCGAATTGACGAGGTCGGTCAGAGCGCCGGCGGGAATGGTGAACAGGAACAGCGGCAGGCTGGTCGCGGTCTGGATGAGCGACACGATCATGGGATCGCGGCTCATATTGGCCATGTACCAGCCGGTCGCGGTGTCGAACATCGCGATGCCGAGATTGGACAGCGTGCTGGCGGACCAGATGACGGTGAAGGCGAGGCTCGCGAAGGCGCCCAGATGCGACGCTTCCCGCCCCGTGGAGGCCTCCGGCGGCGTCTTCTGGTCCAAAACCCTCTCCTGAAACGGCTGGGGGCTTCGCGCGGCCTCCATATAGCGGCCGGCGCGGGCCTTTCACCCCCGCTCGTCGAGCGCCGCCGCGACCTGCGCGCGCGACCACACGCAAAGTTCGCGCTGCGGATAGGGGAACACATAGTCGGGAATGCGGTACAGCACCTCGCGCGGCAGGCGATAGGGCGGCTTGTAGAGGTCGATGAGGCGGAAGCCGCCGGCGGCGATGTCGGCATTGTCGAAATTCGTGACGTTGAGATGCGTCGTCGTCATCACATAGCCGATGCGGGAGCGGCAGAACCCCCGCAGCGCCGAAAGATCGCCGCGTTCGGCAGGTGGAACAGGCAATCGCGGCAAAACCACAGATCCGCATCGGGGAAGGCATCGGCGACGATGTCGAAGGTCGTGAACCGCCGGCCGGGGCGGCTCGTCGCGGGCGCGCAGTCCGGCGACCAGCGCGGCGACGATGTCGCCGCCGGATATTCGAAGCCTTCGGGGAAATCGACCGCCCGCATCCAGTTGAAATCGCCGCAGGGCGCGTCGAACATCGAGACGACGCGGAAGGCGCGCAGGAATTTCGCCAACTCTGCGCGCAGATTATAGGTATAGGCGAGCGTCGAGCCGTCGCCGCTGACGCTCTCGTCGTTGCCCCAGTAATTCTCTTCGGCGTGGCGGGCGAAGACGGCGGAAAAATCGCTCAAAGGCGAGGCTCCTCAGGGCGCCGAGGCGTTCCAGCGCGCGATCAGCGCCGCGATCTCCTCCGGCGCGCATACGCGGCGAAAGCGGGAAAGCGCGCCGAACTCCGGCGAACAGCTCGTGGAGATAGGCGCCCGCGCGGCGGCGCGGCGTCGAAATCGTAGCCGACGCGGCGCAACAGTTCGCTCCAAAGATGCAGGAGATCGGCTTTCGCGCAGTCGCCGCGATGACGAAATCGCGCGAGGCGGGATCGAGAAGCCGCCAGAACTCGTCCGGCGCGATGGCGAAGAACCGCTGCGGCGGCGAGGCGCTTGCGTCGACCCCATCCGCCTCGGCGATCTCGGTCAGCAGGTACGGCCCGATCGCGCCCCAGCCGATGTCCTCGCCCCTCCGCCGCGCGGGCGCGGGCCAGCATTTCGCTTGCAGCACGGGATGGTCGGGCGGCAGCCGCAACACGGCGTTGTTGATGAGCGCCTTGCCTTTGGCCTCCGGCTGGCGGCCCCAGATCGTCGGCGCCGTGAACCGCCCCCGGCCGCAGCGCGACGATGTCGGCGTCGACCCAGCAGAACTCGGTCCGCGCCAGCATTTCGTAGCGGAAGCGGTCGGCGAAGGTCGCGGGCGAAACCGCGCCGCCGACGCGGTAGCGCGCGACGAGGCCCGGGTCCGGGCAGATTTCGCGCGCGTCCCGGCACCGTCGACGCCCGGCAGGCGCAGCGACGCCGGGATCATAAGAATAAAGCGTCAGCGCCGCGCCGCGCGCGGGGAAAGAAGCGAGGCAGGCGGCGATGAGCCCGGGCAGCGGACCGTGCCAGAAGGTCGCGAATGCCGTCAAAGGATGCGCGCCAGCAAGTTGCGGCCCTCCTCCTCCCAGTCGGAGAACAGGGTTTCGGTGGCCAGCAGCCCGAGCGAGACGTATTCGCAATAGACGTCGAAAATCCAGCTCGCATGGACGTCGTCGAGCACGAGATGCTTGCCGCGTCCGCCGCGCGCCAGCCTGAGGCAGTTCGAGACGTCCGCCCGGCACAGCGCGTCGGTATGGCCGCCGTCGACGTGGAACAGGTCGAAATCGAGCTCCGGCCGATGCGTCGCCAGCCCCGGCAGCGCCTCGCGCGAATCGCCGCGGTGGAAATGCACGCGGCCCGGGAAACTCGCCGGCAAGATACGCGACGCAGGGCTCGACATAGGCGTGCTCGCAGATGTCGACGCCGCGCCAGACCAGATCGACATTGGCCGACAGGCACAAAAGCGCGCGCATGGCCGGCGTTGACGCCGACTTCGAGCATCGAGCGCTTGAAGCGGAAGGCGCGCCACAGGTTGCGCCGCGCCGGGGCGAGGCTCGCGTCGGGCGCGCGGCCGGCGAAATCGGCGGCGCGGTCGCGTAGAACAGCCCGCCCTCGAGGGTCTCGCCGCTCTCGCGCACGATGGCGTTGAGCGCGGCGAGCCGCGCCAGGAAGCGTTTGCGAGAACTGCTCGGCCCCATTGGCGCGCTCGAGCTGGTAGTCGCGGATTTCGGACGGCGACAGCGGTCTGCCGGGAAGGAGCTTGCGGCCGGTCAAGGCGAGCGGCTCCTGAGGAGGCCTAGTTGGACTGCAGGCGGCGGAACGCCGCCAGGATTTTCGCCCGCGTCGCGTCGTCTCTGGATATAGATGTCCGCCTTGTCGGCGCGCGACGGCTGGCCGCCCCATAGCGCCGCGACGCAGCCGGGCTCGGCGCAGGCGAACAATGAGCCCGCGCGCCGGCGCGCCCTTCGGCGTACTGTCGTAGCGCGCGGAGAAATCGGAGATCTCCACGTCGGCGAACGAAAACGCCGCCTCGTGCTTGCCGGGCGTCGTCTTGCCGTCCTTGGTCTGCGTATAGCTCTCGCGCATCGTCGACCGTTGACCGCGCCTGCGCCGTCGCTGGCAAATCACACCTCTTCGGTCAGCCATTTCGACACCGTACCGTCGTTCTTGGTCAGATATTTCGGATTTTCGGACGTGGCCTTCGCGCAGCGCCGCCGCAATATAGTCCTTCGCTTCAGCGCGCGTCGCGAATTCGTCCGCCATGGTCGCGCCTCCCAGAATTGCGCCGCAGAACAGGCCCACGGCGAGGCCTTCCGCAGCAGTACTCATTGCGCGACCTCCACGATCACCTGTTCGAGCAGCGCCGGCGATAGACGGAACGAACTCGTGTAAGGCTGGCTGAGTTCGAGAATCAGGAATATGGCGCTCGCAACCGCCGCGCGCGCCGAGCGCCAGCGCCGCGATCGTGGTCGCGTTCGCCCGCGACAGCACGCCATAGCCGCAGAACAGCAGGCACGACCACGAGATCACCATCAGGATCAGCGGCCAGGACACGGGGTCGGCCAGTTGCAGCGACATCAGACAGCCGCGTCTCGCCGATGGCGGCGTAGTGCTGGCCCGCCGCGGCCAGCAATTGGCGCTGGCTGTCGTTGGCCGGCTTCAGGCTGGTCAGCATCGCGTTCATCGACGCCATATTGCCATAGGAGACGTTGAGGGCGTCGGCCTTGGCCCGCTCCTCGCCCCAGAACTGCTCGTGCGCCCACACCATTTCGGTGCGCAACATCTCGCGCGCCTTGGCGGCCTCCGGCCCGTACTGCTTCATGTCGAGGTCGAATTCGAGCGCGCGGGCGGCCAGGAGCTGGAGTTCGTTCTTCTGGGTCTGGGTGACGCCATAGGCGGTCCAGATCAACAGGCCCAGCACCAGCGCCAGCAGACAGGGTCATCAGGCCGACGACGCCGCCGAGAATGTCGCGCGACCGGTCGGACGTGTGCGCGGCGGGCAGCAGGCGGGCGAACGCCAGGCCCGCCAGCCCGCTGGCGAGCACGGCGATCCAAGCCGATGGCCGCGACCTGGAACGACGACATTGCGCCCCTTCAGCCCCCGGGCGCCGGCTCTGCGCGCCCCGCTCCCCGTTTAGGAGAGAGTAACCTTTCGCACAAGCCGCGCGGCTTGCTTTCGAGGACGAACCTCGCCCCGGGCTCGACAAAGTCCCAGCAAAACTGGAGACCGGATTAGCGAATCATCAAATGGCTAGGCGCCATAACGGAAGCGGCGACGGCAGAATCCGTCCCCCCGCGTTTCTGGAGCCACAGTCATGAAGTTCGTTAAGCTTTTCGCGTCCGACGAGTCCGGCGCCACCGCCATCGAATACGCCCTCATCGCCTCGCTCATCGCCATCGCCCTGGTGACGATCCTCACCAACCTCGGCACCAAGCTCTCGGCGCGAGTTCTCCGAAGTCAGCAGCGCGCTGAAGTAATCCTCACGTTCGGAGCGAAACGAGAGCGCCGGCGGGCCCGACCGCCGGCGCTTTTGCTTTGTTTTCGACGCTTGCTGCGCTAACGCGGCCGCAACGTTTGCGGCCGTAGGGTCAGCGGCGAGTTTCTCTCGAACGGTGAGCCATGCTGTCGGCCGTTCCCCATCAAATGATGTTCCTGTTCTTCCCGGCCGCCATGGCGATGGCCGCGGCCATGGATCTCCTGACGATGAAGATCCCCAACCGCCTGTCGGCGGTGCTGGCGATCGGCTATTTCGTCGCCGCCCTTGCTCACCCGCGCGCCGCTGCACGAGATCGCCATGCACGCCCTGTGCGGCGCGGCGATGCTGGCCTTCACCTTCGCCCTGTTCAGCTTCGGCTGGATCGGCGGCGGCGACGCCAAGCTCGCCGCGGCGACGGCGCTGTGGCTCGGCTGGACGCCGCTGGCCGATTACGGCCTGGCCTCGGCGCTCGCCGGCGGCGCGCTGACGGTGGTCATCCTGATGGCGCGGCGGCTGGCGCTGCCTGAGGCTCTGGCCTCGCAGGCCTGGATCGCCCGGCTGCACAACGCCAAGTCCGGCATACCCTACGGCATCGCCTTGGCGGTGGGCGGCATGATCGTTTATCCGGAGACGCAGTTCTGGGGCCTGCTCGCCGGCCCGCTGAAATCGCGTCTGTCGCTTGCGCTCCGCGGGCACGCCCGGACGGCCGTGCCGCGGAGATTCATTTTCGTTTACGTTGATTCTTCACGAAATCGAAATCGTTTGGATACGGCTGATTAACCGTAATTTGACGATTGCGTTGCATTCTAGGCCACTGGCGACACAACGCGCGCCGCTCAGGGCCTCGATGTCCATGAACAGGTTACAAATCGTCGTATTGGGCGTGTCCGTCGTCGCGTTCGGCGGGGCCTATTTCGTCTTCAACAATTATCTCGGGACGCAGCGGAAGGCGCAGGTCATCGTCCAGGCGCCGAAGCTCCAGACCGACGAAGGTGCTGGTCGCCGTCGCAAGACATTCCGATGGGCAGCGTCGCTCACCGAGAGCCTGGTGACCTGGGCAGACTGGCCGAAGGACAATCGTCTCCGAGCAGATGATCGCCAAGTCCGCCGGCCACGGACCTCGCGGCCGAACTCAAGGACACGATGTCGCGCGGCGTCGTTCCTGCGCGGCGAGCCGCTGCGCCGCGACAAGCTCGTCAAGGCCGGCGTCGGCGGCTACATGGCCGCGATGCTGCCCAGCGGCATGCGCGCGGTCGCGATCAAGATCGACAACAGCGGCGACACCTCGGCCGGCGGCTTCATTCTGCCCAACGACCGCGTCGACGTCGTGCGCGTCTACCGCGACGAGGAGGCGACCCGCGCCCGCGGCACGGAAGTGCTCGCGCACCAGACCGTGCTCGCCAATGTGCGCGTGCTGGCGATCGGCCAGAACGTGCAGGACCAGAACGGCAAGAAGGTCGTGGTCGGCGGCAACGCCACGCTCGAGCTCGATCCCAAGCAGGCCGAGATCGTTCTCTTCGCCCAGAACATGCCGCCGGCGCCGCATCTCATCTGGTGCTGCGCAGCCTCGTCGACAGCGCCGGCGCGACCGAAACCGTCAACGACCCGTCGGAATCGCAATCCAGCGGTCTGACCATCGTGCGCTACGGCGCGGCGCAGCAAGCGGCCCGCTGAGGAGGCTCTCCATGAACCGCAACTTCGAAAGGACGGGCGCCATGCGAAGGCCGGAGCCTGGACGAGAGGGCTGGCGGCTCTGGCGCTGGTCGGCGCGCTCGGCGCAGCCGCGCCGCGCCGCGGCGCGATCGGACGCTCCCGCGCCGGCGGCCTCGATCACGGTCGCGCGCGGCGAGGTCAGGAGCCTGCAGCTCGGCGTCGGCCGCTCGATGATCGTCGATCTGCCCGAGGACGCGCAGGAAATCTTCGTCGGCGATCCGAAGATCGCCAACGCCATCGTGCGCTCGGCGCGGCGCATCTATATCTCGACGCTCGCAAGCGGGGCAGACGACGATCTTCGCGCTCGGCCCCGACGGGCGCAAGATCGCGGTGCTCGAAGTCAGCGTCGGCCGCGACGTCGGCGAGTTGACGCGGACTGCTGAGCGCCGCCATCCCCAACAACGACATCCACGTGCGCACGGTCGGCGATTCGATCATCCTGACCGGCTCGGTCGCCTCCGCCGGCGACGCGCAGCAGGCGCTCGACATCGCCCAGGGCTTCCGTCGACGCCGGACCCCGGCGTCGCCGCGACCGCCCGGCGCGGCCAGGCGACGGCGAGCGCCAGCGCGCACAGGCAAGGTCGTCAATTCGCTGATGATCCGCGGCCTCGACCAGGTGAGCCTCCGGGTGACCGATCTCGGAAATCCGCCGCGACGTGCTCAAGCAGCTCGGCGTCAGCTACGCGGGGATCGGTCCCAACGCCTCGGGCGGATCTCGGCACCGGCGTGCCGAACCTCAGCATCTCCAACCCCTACGCCGTCAACGGCACGCTCGGCAATTCCGCGCACGCATCGGCTGGACCATGGGCGGCGAGAAGCTGACCGCGACCCTCAACGCCTTCGAGCAGGAGGGCGTCGCCCGCACGCTCGCCGAGCCGACGGTGACGGCGATCTCCGGCGAGCGCGCCAAGTTCCTGGCCGGCGGCACGATCCCGATCCCCTCCGAGCGAGACCTGCCAGGCCGGCGACTGCCTCCTCGGCTTCGTCCAGCAGCCCTATGGCGTGACGCTCAACTTCACGCCCGTCGTGCTGAGCCAGGGCCGCATCCAGCTGCGCGTCGCCACCGAAGTGACCGACATCGACTATTCCAAGCAGATCAATCGTCGCGGACACCTCGATCCCGGGCTTCCGCACGCGCAGGAACGAGACCACCGTCGAACTGCCCTCGGGCGGCTCGATCGTCTCGGCGGGCCTGATCTCGACGCAGACCAACCAGGCGATCACCGGCCTGCCCGGCCTGATGAACCTGCCGGTGCTCGGCGCGCTGTTCCGCTCGCGCGACTATCAGCGCCAGGAGACCGAGCTGCTGATCATCGTCACGCCCTACATCGTCCACGCCGTCGATCCCAAGGAGGTCGTCGCGCCCGACCAGAACTTCACCGACGCCAGCGATCCGCAGGCCTGGTTCCTCGGCCGCGTCAACCGCATCTACTCGAGCTCCGGCGGCCTGCGGCCGATGCCGAATTACACGGGAAGGGTCGGTTTCATCACCGACTGAAACACTCGCGTAACCCAGATCTGATCTCATCTTGCGAGTCGACGTCATGATTCAGTGGATCGACAAACCATCGAGCGGGCGGCCGGGCGAACCGTCGCGGCCTTCTGCCTCGGCGCGGCGGCGCTCTCGCTCTCGGGCTGCCTGTCGGGCGTCCAATACGCCTCCGACAACCAGCTGGTCGCCGCCGACTATCACGAGCGCCACCCGATCGTGCTCGGCAAGGCGGCCACGAACCTCGATCTGTTCCCGGTCGGCGGCCGCCTCGACGAACTGTCGGCCGACAAGCTGAAAGCCTTCGCCGAGCGCTATCGCAACTTCGGCTCCGGGCGAGATCACGATCCTGACCCCGGCCGGCGACGTGCGAGCGCACGCGCTCGTGCCGGAAATCCGCCGGCGGCTCTACGCCGACGGCCTGCGCGGCTATGTCGCGGTCGGCTCCTATCCGATCCAGGACCCGCACGCTCGCCAGCCCCGTGCGCCTGGTCTTCCAGGGCCTGAAGGCCGAAGTCGCCGACCGCTGCGGACAATGGCCGACCGATCTGGCCTCCGGCTCGCTCGATCGACGGCTGGAAGAACGAGGCCTATCCGAATTTCGGCTGCGCCACCCAATCGGCGCTGGCCGCCCAGATCGACGATCCGCGCGATCTCGTGCGAGGCGCGCGGCAGCGACGCCGCCCGACGAGACGATGCGGCTGCGCGCCATCCAGCAAGTGCGCAAGGGCGCCGATCCCGGCACCGACTGGAAGACGCAATCTGACGGCGATCGGCAACGGTGGGGAACTGATCCATGCGATCTCAACTGCTAGAGGACGCGCCGGCGCGCATTCGCAGTCCACGACCCCGATCGCCCAGATCGATCCCGTGCCGCGGGTGTCGATCCAGGCGTTCTGCGAAATCGCCCGAGGCGGCCGCGGTCATCCAGGCCGCGATCGGCGACCGGCGCATGAACAAGGCGCATGTCAAACAGAACATGGGCGGCGCCGCCGCGGCGGTGGAGGCCTATCGCAATTCGCCGACGCCCAACGTCATCGTCATCGAGGCGACCACCGACCGCGATCTGCTTGTCGAGCCAGCTCGACGAGCTCTCCGAATATTGCGACGCCGGCACCAAGGTCATCATCATCGGCAAGGTCAACGACATCGTTCTCTACCGCCAGCTGATCGCGCGCGGGGTGAGCGAATATCTGGTGCTGCCGTTCAGCGTCGTCGATTTCGTCAGCGCCGTCTCGCAACTGTTCAAGACGCCCGGGCGCCAAGCCGCTCGGCCGCGTCATCGCCGTGGTCGGCGCCAAGGGCGGCGTCGGCGCCTCGACCGTCGCCCACAATGTCGCCTGGCATTTCGCCACCGAGCTCGGCATGGACACGATCGTCGCCGATCTCGACCTCGGCTTCGGCACCGCCGGGCTCGACTTCAATCAGGACCCGCCGCAGGGCATCGCCGAGGCGGTGTTCGCGCCCGATCGCGTCGACGCCACGCTCGTCGACCGCCTGCTGTCGAAATGCGGCGACAACCTGCATCTGCTGGCCGCGCCGGCGATGCTCGACCGGCTCTACGACTTCAGCGAAACCGCCTTCGATTCGCTGATCGACGCCATGCGCGCCTCGACGCCGTGGATCGTTCTCGACGTGCCGCACGGCTGGACGGCCTGGACGCGGCGCATGCTGGTCGGCGCCGACGAAGTCATCGTCGTCGCGCAGCCCGATCTCGCCAATCTGCGCAACGCCAAGAACATCGTCGACAACATCCGCAACGCGCGCCCGCACGACCACCCGCCGCGGCTCATTCTCAACGACGTCGGCGTGCCGAAGCGGCCGGAGATCTCCGGTCGCCGATTTCGCCAAGACCATCGAGATGGAGCCGACCGCGGTGATCGCCGCACGACGCCAAGCTGTTCGGCTCGGCGGCCAACAACGGCCAGATGATCGCGGAGATCGAACCCAAGGGCAAGACCGCCGAAACCTTCGGCGATCTGGCCAGCATGATCGCCGGCCGCGGCCGAGGTCGAAGAAACAGAAGCGCGGACTGTTCGACCCGTTCTCGCCGAAACTCGTCCAAGAAGGCGTGAGCGGGCGCGTCGGCCCGCTCGCGCGTCGTGTTGACGCCTCCTCTCGCAATCGGGAAGATGGAACATGTTCGGTAAGCGTGCCAATTCCGGCGCCAGCGCAGCCCCGCTCCCCGCGCCGACGCGGCCGCGCCGCAGCAGGCCGAGCCGCGCGCAGCCGCAGCGCCGCCGCCGCCGGCCTACGTGCGCGAGACCGAAGCGCGGCCGGAGAGCTATTTTCAGACCAAGTCGATGATCTTCGGCGCGCTGATCGAGGCGATCGACCTCTCGGCGCTGTCCAAGCTCGATCAGGAGAGCGCGCGCGAGGAAATCCGCGACATCGTCCACGAAATCGTCACGATCAAGAACCTCGTGCTCTCGATCGCCGAGCAGGAGGACCTGCTCGACGACATCTGCAACGACGTGCTCGGCTTCGGCCCGCTGGAGCCGCTGCTCGCGCGCGACGACATCGCCGACATCATGGTCAACGGCCCGACGCGAACCTTCATCGAGGTCGGCGGCAAGATCCAGCTCACCAACGTGCGCTTCCGCGACAACGCGCAGTTGATGAACATCTGCCAGCGCATCGTCAGCCAGGTCGGCCGCCGCGTCGACGAGGCCTCGCCGATCTGCGACGCGCGCCTGCTCGACGGCTCGCGCGTCAACGTCATCGCGCCGCCGCTGGCCATCGACGGCGCCGCGCTGACCATCCGCAAGTTCAAGAAGGACAAGCTGACGCTCGATCAGCTCGTGCGTTTCGGCGCGATCTCGCCGGCCGGCGCGGAGATCCTGAAGATCATCGGCCGCGTGCGCTGCAACGTCGTCATCTCCGGCGGCACCGGCTCGGGCAAGACGACGCTGCTCAACTGCCTGACCAATTACATCGACGCCGGCGAGCGCGTCATCACCTGCGAGGACGCGGCCGAGCTGCAACTGCAGCAGCCGCATGTCGTGCGCCTGGAGACGCGCCCGCCCAATCTCGAAGGCGCCGGCCAGGTCACGATGCGCGATCTCGTCAAGAACTGCCTGCGTATGCGGCCCGGAGCGCATCATCGTCGGCGAGGTGCGCGGACCGGAGGCCTTCGACCTGTTGCAGGCGATGAACACCGGCCACGACGGCTCGATGGGCACGCTGCACGCCAACTCCCCGCGCGAGGCGCTGAGCCGCCTGGAATCGATGATCACCATGGGCGGCTATTCGCTGCCCGCCAAGACGATCCGCGAGATGATCGTCGCCTCCGTCGACGTCATCATCCAGGCCGCGCGCCTGCGCGACGGCTCGCGCCGCATCACCCACATCACCGAAGTGATGGGCATGGAGGGCGACGACGATCATCACCCAGGATCTGTTCGTCTACGAAATCCTCGGCGAGGACGCCCAGGGCAAGCTCAAGGGCCGCCATCGCTCGACCGGCATCGGCCGGCCGCGCTTCTGGGACCGGGCGCGCTACTTCGGCGAGGAGAAGCGGCTCGCCGCCGCGCTCGAACTCGGCGGAGGTCAAGGACGTCGACACGTTCTGAACGCGGAGGGCGGTCGGGCCATGAATCTTGCGCTTGTGTTCGCGTTGCTGCTGGCCCTCGCCGTCGGCGGCCTGGCTTTCGCCTTCCTCGGCGGCGACACGTCCGGCCGTCAGACGCCGGCAGGCGATCGCCAAGCCCGACTCGCAAGACGCAGGACGTCGGCGGCGACCGCGCCGCCAAGAAGAAGCAGATCGCCGAAAGCCTGGCCGAGCTGGAGAAGAAGACCAGGGGCCGGCGCGTCGACCTGCAGACGCGCATCGAGCAGGCGGGACTGGACGATGCGCAAGGGTCCGTTCCTGATGATCTTCGCCGCGATCGCCGCCGCCATCGGCGGCGTCACGTTCCTGAAGTCGGGCAACCCGATCGTCGCCGGCCTGATGGCGATCTCGATCGGCTTCGGCATGCCCAACCTCGTGCTCGCCCGCATGCGCACGCGGCGCATCAAGAAGTTCGTCGACGCGCTGCCCGAGGCGCTCGACATCATCGTGCGCGGCGTGCGCGCGGGTCTGCCGCGTCAACGATACGCTGCGCATCATCGCCAACGAGGCGCAGGAGCCGGTGCGCTCCGAATTCCGCCGCGTCATCGAGCAGCAGGCGCTCGGCGTCTCGGTGCCCGAGGCGTTGCAGAAGATGGCGCGGCGCGTGCCGGCGACCGAAACCAACTTCTTCGCCATCGTCATCGAGATCCAGACCAAGGCCGGCGGCAATCTCTCCGAGGCGGTCGCCAATCTCTCCAAGACCGTGCGCGACCGCAAGAAGATGCGCGCCAAGATCGGCGCCATGTCGATGGAGGCGCTGGCCTCGGCGGCCATCATCGGCGCCGTGCCGTTCCTCGTCTCCGGCGCGCTCTATGTGACGGCGCCCAACTACATGAGCCTGTTGTTCATCGACGAGCCATGGCCGCATCGTCACCCTCATCGCTCTGTGCTGGATGGCCATCGGCGGGGCGGCGATGAAGAAGATGATCAATTTCGACTTCTGAGGATCGTCGGGCCATGATGGACCAAATTCTCGCCAAGCTCGGCGATCCCGGATTTCTCGTCGACCATGCTGGTTTCGCTGGGCTGCGCGACGACGGTGCTGCTCGCCTTCATCCCGCTGCTGCAGAAGGACGACATGTCCCGCCGCATCAAGGCGGTCTCGACCGAGCGCGAGCGCATCCGCATGCGCGAGCGCGAGCGGCTTGCGGCCTCCAGCGGCCAGCAGCCCAAGCTGACCCTGCGCTACAAGACCGGCGGCTTCTCCAAGCAGCTCGTCGATGCGCTCAACCTCACCACCTGGCTCAACACCGAAACCGCCAAGATGAAGCTGGCGATGGCGGGCTTTCGCGGGCAGGGCGCCGAGAACGCGTTCCTGACCTACCGGCTCGCCGCGCCGATCGTGTTCTTCCTGGCCGGCGTCGTCTATTTCTTCTTCATCGCCCATCTGCAATGGTCGTTCCTGCTGAAGGCGGGCGCGTCGGTCGCCTGCGCCTATCTCGGCATCAAGGCGCCGGAGATCTTCCTCAACAACAAGATCGGCAAGCGCCAGAAGTCGATGAACAGGGCCTATCCCAACATGGTGGACCTGCTCATCATCTGCGCGGAATCCGGCATGTCGATCGAGCATTCCGTGCGCAAGGTCGGCCAGGAGATCGGCACGGAGAGCATCGAGCTCGCCGAGGAAATGTCGCTGCTGGCGGCGGAAATGTCGTTCCTTGAGAATCGGCGCATCGCCTTCGAGAACCTTACCGCGCGCACCGGCATCGATTCGATCAAGCAGCTGACGACCGTGCTCATCCAGTCGGAGAAATACGGCACGCCGCTGGGCGCGGCGCTGCGCGTGCTCGCGCAGGAAAGCCGCGACGCGCGCCTGACCGCGGCGGAGAAGAAGGCGGCCGCGCTGCCGCCCTCGCTGACCGTGCCGATGATCATTTTCTTCCTGCCGGGCCTGTTCGCGGCGATTCTCACCCCGGCCGTCATCCAGATCAACCACTGGAACTGACAGGGTTTTTCCGCGGGCGGTTGCGCGGGGCGGCGTGAAAGCGCATGTTAACCCCATGTCCGCCGAACCCTATACCGCTTCGGCGCGGTCGATTTCCGAGCGCGCCCGCGCGCCCTCGACCGCGCCCTATCTCGATTCGCTCAATCCCGAGCAGCGCCGCGCCGTCGAGGCGCTCGACGGGCCGGTGCTGGTGCTGGCCGGCGCCGGCGTCGGCAAGACGCGCGTCCTGACCACGCGAATCGCCCATATCCTCAGCCGCCGCCGCGCCCACGGCCAGGAGATCCTGGCCGTCACCTTCACCAACAAGGCCGCGCGGGAGATGCGCGAGCGCATCGAGGCGCTGACCGGCGTTCCCGACGGCCTGCCCTGGATGGGCACGTTCCACGCCATCGGCGCCAAGATCCTGCGCCGCCACGCCGAACTGGTCGGCCTGAAGCCCAATTTCACCATCCTCGACACCGACGACCAGCTGCGCCTGCTCAAGCAGCTTCTCAAGGCCGAGAACATCGACGAGAAGCGCTGGCCGGCCCGCGCCTGGCCGGCCTGATCGACGACTGGAAGAACCGCGGCCTCTCCCCCGCCGACGTCGGCGCGCGCGAGGCCGCCGGCTTCGCCAACGGCCTCGGCGCCAAGCTCTACAAGGATTATCAGGAGCGGCTGAAGACGCTCAACGCCGTCGATTTCGGCGATCTGCTGCTCGAATCGCTTGCGGCTGTTGCGCGAGAATCGCCGACATTCTTGAAAAATATCAGGAACGCTTCCGCTACATCCTCGTCGACGAATATCAGGACACCAACGCCGTCCAATATCTGTGGCTGCGGCTCATCGCGCAGAAGCGGCGCAACCTCTGCTGCGTCGGCGACGACGACCAGTCGATCTACGGCTGGCGCGGCGCCGAGGTCGAGAACATCTTGGGGTTCGAGCGCGACTTCCCCGACGCGACGGTGATCCGGCTGGAGCGCAACTACCGCTCGACCGGCCATATCCTGGGCCTCGCCTCCGGCCTCATCGCCCACAACCGCAAGCGGCTCGGCAAGACCCTGTTCACCGCCGCCGATGCTCGGCGACAAGCCCACCGTGCGCGGCGTCCACGATTCGCCACGGGAGGCGCGCGAGATCGGCGACGAGATCGAGGCCGAGCAGCGGCGCGGGACCTCGCTCGCCGACATGGCGATCCTGGTGCGCGCCTCGTTCCAGATGCGCGAGTTCGAGGAGCGTTTCATCGAGATCGGCATTCCCTACCGCGTCGTCGGCGGCCCGCGCTTCTACGAGCGCGCCGAAATCCGCGACGCGCTCGCCTATCTGCGCCTCGTCGCCCAGCCCGACGACGATCTCGCCTT
>CAVZAL010000013.1:0-110861 GCA_963773245.1 uncultured Pseudomonadota bacterium | reverse complement strand
TATTCTCGGTAACTGCCAAGCCGGGTGAGTCCGAAGTGTCACGGTTGGCGGGAAAAGCCTGGCGTGGCGCGGATTTCGAGAGACTTCCGGCCGGAATCCTGTCTTAAGGGCGAGATGATTTTTCCGCCCGAAGCCGTGGCGCTGATTGAGGCGCTCAAACTCGAAGTCGAAGCGCTTCGGGTCGAGAACGCCGAGCTTCGTCGACGCCTCGGATTGGACAGCTCCAACAGCTCGAAACCGCCTTCGAGCGACGGGCTGAAGAAGAAGCCTCGCCTTTTGCGCAGTCTGCGCACGCGCTCAGGCAAGCCGAGCGGGGGACAGAAGGGTCACAAGGGCGACACGTTGCGGCAGGTCGCCGAACCCGACGCGGTCATCGAACACCAAGCTTCGGCTTGCCGGCATTGCGGCGCGGGGCTCGATGCGGGCAGCGTGATCGGTCAGGAGAAGCGGCAAGTGTTCGATCTGCCCGAGCGCCTGCTTCTCGTCACCGAACATCGCGCTTTGATCCACGCCTGCCCGTGCTGTCGGGGTAAGACGCGCGCGGCCTTCCCCGATGGCGTGGTCTCGCCGGCCCAATATGGCGAGCGCGTCAAGGCGGCGGCGGTCTACCTTAACACGCAGCAACTGGTTCCCGAAGAGCGCGTCGCGCAAGTGCTGCAAGACTTGTTTGACGCGGCGGCGGCCTGCGGGGCGAGCGTGGCCAGTTGGGTTCGAGCCAAGGCCGAAGCGCTGGAGCCGGTCTATCGCGCCCTTGGCGAAAGCGTGGCGGCGGCGCGCGTGCGCTGCCTCGACGAAACCGGCCTGCGCATCGGCGGGCAGACCCGTTGGCTGCACACCGCCTCGACGCTGACCCACACGTTCTATCGCGCCGGCGAGCCCCGTTCGGCCGTGCCCGAATGCAACGGCGGCGTCGTGGTCCACGACCATTGGCGCGCCTATTACGGCCTTCAAAACGTCGACCACGCCTTCTGCAACGCCCACTTGCTGCGCGAGCTTCAGGCGGTCTGCGACTTCGATCACGAGCCCTGGGCCGCGGCCCTGCGCGCAACGCTCGTCGACGCCAACGAGGCCGTGCGAGAGGCCAAGGCGCGCGGCGCCTCGGCGCTGGCGCCTGAGGCGATCAAGGCTTTCGAAGATCGGTATTGGGCCGCCGTCCGCGAAGGCCTCGCCCTGCACAGGGGCCTGCCGGCCTTCGATCCCTCGCTGAACCCGAAGAAGAGAAAAAAGCAGCGTCCCGCCCATAATCTCCTTCTCCGGTTCAAGACCTTCAAGGAGGCGACGCTGCGGTTTCTCACCGATTTCAAAGTTCCCTTCACCAACAACCTCGCAGAGCAGGATCTGCGCATGATGAAGGTGAAGACCAAGATCTCCGGCGGCTTTCGAACCGAGCAGGGCGCCGTCGACTTCGCGCGCCTGCGATCCGTGATCTCTTCGGCTAGAAAGCAGGGCTTCAACATCCTCAAAGCCCTCGCCCTGGCGCCCGAGCGCCTCGCCGTCGAACTGAACTGTTGAACCTCGCCTCCGCTCCCTCCTCCCTACCCAGCCTCCTCCAAAGCACCCAAAAAGCCGTTCGGGACACGGCGGCTTGGCAGTTACGCGTATTGTTTCGAATGGGCTTAGTCTGTTAATTTATATAAACTTTCTCAGAAAGTTGGGAACGGCGACCGGGCGATCGCGGAGAGCGCGCGGGCGGTCGAACGGGCGTGGACCCCGTCTTATCCACATCCCCGCCTTCCGCCGCGTCGCGCGGCGCGCTAACCCTTCGCTCATGCCCCTGCATCTCATCAAACTCTGCGTCGGCGCGGAGTCGATCGCCGATCTCGAGGAATGGATCGAGGAGCGCGTGCGCGAGACGGGTGGCGCAGGGCGGCCCGCGCCGGTCGCAGCACGTCACCCGCATGGTCCCGACCGCGCGCCGCCGAGATCGTCGGCGGCGGCTCGCTCTATTGGATCATCAAGGGCCAGCTTTGCGCCGCGCCAGCGCGTTCTGGAGATCGAGCCCTTCCTCGACGTGGATGGGATCGGGCGCTGCCGGATCTGGCTCGACCCGAAGGTGGTCAAGGTCGCGCCGCGTCCGTTCCGCGCCTTCCAGGGCTGGCGCTATTTCTCCGACAAGGACGCGCCGGCCGACCTCGGAAAGTCCGGCGCCGCGCGAAATGCCGGAGGAGCTGAGACGGGCGCTTGGCGAACTCGGCCTGTTATGAGCGCCGGCCGCTGAGGCAGGCGCGCACGGGGATCGCGCAGCGTTCGGCCTGCGGAATCGGGCGGCCGCGTCGAATCCGTATAGGCGATCCCGCGCACGCCGTGGCTGTCGACGGTGAAGCGCGCCTCGCAATCTCCGTTCGGCGCCGAGAAGGTCGGGCGTTCGTCGTCGCCGAAGCGCGGGAACCCAGCCTTGAACCGACGAGCCGGCCGATGCGATAGACCCAGATCTGCTCGACGCCGACTGTGATGCGCCGGTCGGGAGCGCCGAAACAGGCGCGGATTTTCGCCGCCGGCTGGTTGAACAGGCTCGACTTCCGCAAGCTGGCCGCTGTCGACCTCGCAGGCTGAGAGCGCCAGCGCCGGAAGCCACGCCCAAAACGCCATCCGCATCGTCAGCCCCCTCGCGGCTCCGCTTTAGGCGAGCGGCGGGCGGCCGTCCACTGGACGCGGCAGACGCGTCTCGGGCAGGAAGGCGGCATGGCCGACGAAGACGATCCCCAGTCCGACGAGGAGCCGCAAGCCGCCAGACGATCGCGGCCGTCGTCGTGGTCGCGCGCTGCTGCTCGGCGGCTGGTGGCTGATGAGCGAATTGCAGCGCCATCGCGAGGTCGGCAACTGCATCGCCTCGGGACGGCGCGATTGCGTGCCGATCGTCCCCGAGAAATAAGGCCGGTCAGCGCGCCAGCGCCTTGCGCGCCTCGGCGACGGCCGCCTCGCAGCCCGCGTCGTCGCCGGCATCTTCCGCCGCCTTGGCCTGCTCGATCATGATCGTCGAAATGCGCGCTGTTTCTCCAGCGGCCTGCTCGCATTCGGTCGAATCCGCGCGGCCGCCGCCGACGGAGGAGGCGGTCGGCTGATGGTGCAGCTTCGCGTCGACGCTTTCGTCCGGCCAAGTCCGCCGCCGGGCGCGGGGTGCCGCCATATGCCGGCTTCGAGCGCGGCGATCTTCTTGGCGCAGGGGCTCGCCTCGCGCCGCCCTGGGCGAGGCACAGCGCGCCGAGGACGAGGAAGTGGGGCTTCATGGGCGTGACGCCTCTCCGAAATCAGCGCCGTCCGACTGGACGGCGCCTCTCCATCAGCAAACGCGCGAGCCACGCTTCTACGCAGGAGCGAAGATGTAAATTTTTCTGTCCGCGATGAGCGGCTTCGACGCCTTGGCGTAGGCCGCCATGTGCGGCGCGGCGGCGTGCGCCTTCAACGCCTCCGCGCTCTCCCAGGTCTCCAGCACGACGAAGGCGTCGGGGCCGATCGGCGCCTGGAACCCGCCGAAACCCTCGGCGTCGACGAAGGGCTGGTATTCGATGCAGCCCGTCCTCGGCGTGGACGTTGGGCATGTTGGCGCGAAACAGCGCGAGCACCTCCTCGCGGCGGCCGGGATTGGCGGTGATGACGGCGACGACTCTGATCATGGCGTTTCCCTTCCTTGAACATGACCGTTTCCTGCCGCCCGCCGCGCCGTCCGGGTCAACCCGCCGCTTGCGTTTGTCGCGGCTTCGACCCAAAATGCGGGGCTTGGAGTCCAGTCATGTCCGGTTCGCTGACCCCGCGAAGCACCTCCACCGAGATCGCCGCCTTCCTCTCGGAGGCGCGGCGCGACCCCGGCGCCCGGCGTCGCGCGCGGACGGCTCATATTCGCGCTCGACGCCACGATGAGCCGGCAGCCGACCTGGGACTGGCGCTGAGCCTGCAGGGCCAGCATGTTCGAGGCGGCGGCGGAAGTCGGCGGGCTCGACGTGCAGCTCGTCTATTTCCGCGGCCAGGGCGAATGCCGATCCTCGCGCTTCGTCTCGCAGGGCGAGGGGCTCGCCGATCTGATGCGCGGCATTTCCGTGCGCGGCGGCATTACGCAATGGCGCCGCGTGCTCGCCCATGCGCGCGACGAAGCGAAGGCGGCGCGGGTCGGGGCGCTGGTCTGCGTCGGCGACGCGATGGAGGAGGATATCGAGGAGCTGCTCGGGTCTGGCCGGCGAACTGGCGCTCGCCGGCGTCAAGGCCTTCATGTTCCAGGAAGGCGCGACAAGCGGGCGCGAACGGGCGTTCCAGGAGATCGCGAGGCTGACCGGCGGCGCCTATGGCGCCTTCGACGCCGGCGCGGCGGCGCGGCTGGCGACGCTGCTGCGCGCGGCGGCGGCCTATGCGGCGGGGGGTCGCGAGGCGCTGGCGGCGCTCGCCGCGCGAGAGGCCGGACGCGCGGCCGCTGCTGCAGCAGATGCGGGGCTGACGGGCGATGCCGCAGCTCATCGCTGGGCCTGTTCGCGCTCTACCTGCTGCTGGCGGCGATCCGCTGGTTCGGCCGGGTGACGCCGGCCTCGGCGGCGCGGATCGTGCGCGGCGGCGGCTATGCGGTCGGGGTCGCGGCCTTGCTGCTCTTGCTGCTGCGCGGCAGTTTCGGGCTGGTGGGGATGCTCGCGAGCATGTTGTTCGCCAATGCGCTGCGCGGCGGCGGCAATCCCTTCGCGGCGATGATGGGCGCGGCGGGCTGGGGCGGGACGAAGACCCGCGAGTCGGTGGCCCGGTCCGCCGCCATCGAGATGCGGCTCGACCGCGAAAGCGGCAGGATGAGCGGCCGTCGTCACCGCCGGCCCGTTCGCCGGCCGCGCGCTCGACGAGATGACGCGCGCCGATTGCCTCGCGGTCTACCGCTACTGCCAGGGCGACGATCCCGAGGGCGCGGCGCTGCTAGAAGCTTATCTCGACCGCCGGTTCGCCGCTTGGCGTCAGGCACAGCAGGGTGATGGCGACGCGCGGGCGGGAGGCTGGGGCAGCGGGCCGCTGTCCCGCGATGAGGCGTACGAAATCCTGGGCCTGCCGAAGGGCGCGGGCCGCGAGGAGATCGTCGCCGCGCACCGCAGTCTGATGAAGAAGCTTCATCCAGATCATGGCGGCTCGACCGCTCTGGCCGCGAGGGTCAATCAGGCCAAGGATGTTCTGCTGGGCTGACATGGGACACGCGAACTCCGATACGCAACGCTTTTCGTCAGTTCTGACGCGTAAGAATTTAACAAAATCGCTCAATCCCGGGTTGTGAAGCAGTCGCAGACCCCCGTGCTTGAGGTCGCGGCAGGCTTTCTCGGCCGAGGCGGAATCGAGGCCGGCGAAGCGGACGCGATAGAGCGTGTCGCCGTCCTTGCGCACTTTCTCGGTGAAGCCGCGCGCCGCAGCGAGCGCGCGGTTGCGCGACTTGGCGCGGGCGAAGCAGGCGGCGCGCCTTGCCGCGGCGTCGTCGGTCGCGCCGACCTGGACCGACCAGTCGCCTTTCTTGATCTTGGACCCGTCGTCTTCTCGTCGTCGGTGCGGGCGACGCGGGTCTCCTCCGGCCTCGGCCTTGCCCTCGGCGCTTGCCGCGGGCGACCTTCTTGCCCGGCGGGCCGGCGCGCCAGCCGAGCTTGCTCGGATCGAGCGCCGACGGCCTTGGCGAGGATCGCCGACTTGGGCTTCGGCTGCTTGCCGACATGGGGCGCGGGCGGCGGGCGGCGCGTCATCCTCGCTGTCGTCGCCTTCGCCCTGCGGCTCGACGTCGCGAGTTGCGCGGCGCTCGCATCGGCGACCTCCTCGCGCGCGGGCGCGGCGCGCGGCGGGGCGCGGCGTCGTCGGGCGAGGTCTTGGCGAGGCGCGTCGGGCCGGCGCCGACCGAGGCGTCGGCGATATGGGTTTCGATCAGCCGCGCCATCAGCCGGTCGCGCGCGGGGCCGGAAACGCCGCCCATCACCACCGCCACCAGCGCGCGCCCGTCGCGATGCACCGAGGTCAGCAGGTTGAAGCCAGAGCCGCGCGTATAGCCGGTCTTGATGCCGTCGACGCCGTCGACGCGGCCGAGCAGATGATCGTGGTTGCCGATGACCTGGCCGTTGTAGGTGAACTCGCGCAGCGAGAAATAATGGAAATATTGCGGGAAGCGCTGCTGCATCGCGCTGCCCGAGCACGGCGAGGTCGTGCGCCGTCGTCAGTTGCTCGTCGTTGGGCAGGCCGGAGGCGTCGCGATAGAGCGTGCGCGACATGCCGAGCTCATGCGCCCGGCGCGTCATCATGGCGCGCGAAGTTGGATTCGCTGCCGCCGATCTTCTCGGCGATCGCGACCGCGACGTCGTTGGCCGAGCGGGTGACGACGGCCTTGATCGCCTCCTCGACCGAGATCGACTCGCCGGCCGGCACGCCGAGCTTGGAGGGCTCCTGAGCCGCCGCGTGCTCGGAAATCGGGATGCGCGAGGCGAGCGTCATCTTCCCCTTCTGCAGCTGCTCGAACAGCAGATAGAGCGTCATCACCTTGGTGAGCGAGGCGGGATGACGCAGGGCGTTCTCGTTGACGCCCCAGATCTCGCGCCCGGTATTGGCGTCGACGACGATGGCCGAATATTTGGCGGGATCGACCTCCGCGGAGCCGACGGGCGCGGCATGGCGTGCCGGACGCGGAAGTGGTGATGGAATGATGGTGGCGCATGCGCGCCTCGGCGGAATTCGGCGCAAGCGCAGAGGACGGAGGCCGCCACGCATAGGCCTGCGGCAAGCGGCGCCAGACGAGACAAGCCGAAACGCAGTTCACCTGAATTCCATGACGCGCCCTTAACCCCTCGCAACTCCGGCCGGCGCACCGGGCGGCGTTGCAAAACGCACACATGCCGCAACGCTATGAGATCGCGGTTACGTCAGCGTTAACGGCGGCGGCCTCCGCTGCGCCGCATGGCGCGATAAGCCCTTGAAAACGCGCCGATTGCCGGACGCTTCCGCCGTCCGCGCCGCCGCGCGACGCGCTTGAGCCTCCGAGAACCCATTGATATAATGAGATTAAATTCTGTTAACCCTGATTGCGAGATTCCTTGGCCGGACGCCGCGCGATCTTCTCATGCTGCACTGCAAAAAGATCGTTGACTTTATTGTGCGCTGCACCTAAATAGGCAGCGAGCAGCGGCGAACGCTCGCCGCCGCAGTAATCAAGGTGCGAGGAATTTGCATGAACGCGCTCACTTTCGAAGATTTCCAAAACCTCTCCAAGCAGCAGGTCGAAGCCGCGACGGCCTTCGCGAACACGGTGTCGAAGGGCCTTCAGGATATCGCGGCGGAGACCGCCGAATACTCCAAGCAGTCGATGGCGGCCAGCGCCGAGGCGATGGAGCGCCTGCTGGGCGCCAAGTCGGTCGAGACGGCGATTCAGATCCAGACGGATTTCGCCAAAGCCGGCCTATGAGGGCTTCGTCGCCAAGTCCACCAAGATCAACGAGATCATCGCCAAGCTCGCCGCCGAGGCGATGAAGCCCGCGCAGAAGCGCTTTCTCGCTCGCCGCGACGAAATCACTGAGCCACATCGGCCCGCATCAAGCCGCAAATTTGGAGTGGAAGGCCGGCGAAATCGCCGGCCTTTTTTGTTGTCTGCGGCCTCTTGCGCTCCAGGACGGAATTGGCGAACCTGATCGCGGTTGCGTCGGCCCTCTGGCGCCGCGGCTTTACGGCGCCTAGATGAGGCCGGCGGTTCAGCGCGCCGCGACGAAGGCGTCGTCGTGGCGCGCGGCGCAAGAAAGGGGTCCGTCCTTGATCGCCGAGCCGCATCCGCTCTTGAGCCGATTCCGGGCAGGTATGGCGCTGATTGTCAAATGGTTCTCGCATCGCGCCGCGCCGTACGGCGCTCCGCCGCGCGTCCTGATGGCCGCCAAGGAGCCGCGCCGCAACGGCGACACGCCGGGCGCCGGGGCGGCGGTCATCACGCGCACGCGCACGCAAACCAAGCGCCCGAACATGTATCGCGTGCTGCTGCTCAACGACGATTACACGCCGATGGAGTTCGTGATCGCCATCCTGCAATCGTTCTTCAACAAGAACCCCGAAGAGGCCACGCGGATCATGCTGCATGTCCACCACAACGGCGTAGGCGAATGCGGCGTCTACACCTACGAGATCGCCGAGACCAAAGTTGCGCAGGTGATGGATCACGCGCGCAAGAACCAGCACCCGCTGCAATGCATCATGGAAAAGAAGTGAGGTCGTGATGCCGGTATTCTCCAGGGCGCTCGAAAAGACGCTGCGGCGCGCCCTCGCCATCGCCAACGAACGTCGTCATGAATTTGCGACGCTCGAACATCTTCTGCTCGCCCTGATCGACGATCCCGACGCCGCCGCGGTGATGCGCGCCTGCAACGTCGATCTCGACAGCCTTGCGCAAGAACGTCGCCCGCTACGTCGACACCGAATTGCACAGCCTCGTCATCGAGAACGGCGAGGAGGCCAAGGCGACCGCCGGCTTCCAGCGCGTCGTGCAGCGCGCCGCCATCCACGTGCAGTCCTCCGGCCGCGAAGAAGTGACCGGCGCCAATGTGCTGGTCGCGATCTTCGCCGAGCGCGAGAGCCACGCCGCCTATTTCCTGCAAGAGCAGGACATGACGCGCTACGACGCGGTCAACTACATCAGCCACGGCATCGCCAAGCGCCCCGGCCTCACCGACCCCTCGCGCACCGCCGCGCGGCATCGACGAGGAAGCCGAGGCGCGCGAGGCGAAAGAGGCCAAGGAGAACGGCGAGTCCAAGAAAAAGGAAGGCGCGCTCGACGCTTATTGCGTCAACCTCAACAAGAAGGCGAAGGACGGCCGGGTCGATCCGCTGATCGGCCGCGAGGCCGAGGTCGCGCGCACGATCCAGGTGCTCTGCCGCCGGCAGAAGAACAATCCGCTGCTGGTCGGCGATCCCGGCGTCGGCAAGACGGCGATCGCCGAGGGGCTCGCGCGCAAGATCGTCAAGTCGGAAGTGCCGGAGGTGCTCGCCAACGCGACGGTGTTCGCGCTCGACATGGGCGCGCTGCTCGCCGGCACGCGCTATCGCGGCGATTTCGAGGAGCGCCTCAAGCAGGTGATGAAGGAGATCGAGCAGCACAAGGACGCGATCCTGTTCATCGACGAGATCCACACGGTCATCGGCGCCGGCGCGACCTCGGGCGGCGCGATGGACGCCTCCAACCTGCTGAAGCCCGCGCTCGCGCAGGGCACGCTGCGCTGCATCGGCTCGACCACCTACAAGGAATACCGGCAGTATTTCGAGAAGGACCGGGCGCTGGTGCGGCGCTTCCAGAAGATCGACGTGAAGGAGCCGAGCGTCGAGGATTCCGTGGAGATCCTCAAGGGCCTGAAGCCCTATTTCGAGGAATTCCACAAGCTGCGCTACACCACCGAGGCGGTGAAGGCGGCGGTGGAGCTTTCCGCCCGCTACATCCACGACCGCAAGCTGCCGGACAAGGCGATCGACGTGATCGACGAGACCGGCGCCTCGCAGATGCTGCTGCCCGAGGCCAAGCGCAAGAAGACCATCGGCGTCAAGGAGATCGAGGCGACCATCGCCACGCATGGCGCGCATCCCGCCCAAGAGCGTGTCGAAGGACGACACCGAGGTGCTGCAGCATCTCGAAGAGACGCTGAAGCAAGTCGTCTATGGCCAGGATGCGGCGATCTCGGCGCTGGCCTCGGCGATCAAGCTCGCCCGCGCGGGCCTGCGCGATCCCGAGAAGCCGATCGGCTGCTATCTGTTCTCCGGCCCGACCGGCGTCGGCAAGACCGAGGCCGCGCGGCAGCTCGCGTCGGGCCTGGGGCTGGAGCTCATCCGCTTCGACATGTCCGAATATATGGAGCGCCACACCGTCTCGCGCCTGATCGGCGCGCCTCCGGGCTATGTCGGCTTCGACCAGGGCGGCCTGCTGACCGACGCCATCGACCAGCATCCGCATAGCGTGCTGCTGCTCGACGAGATCGAGAAGGCCCATCCCGACCTGTTCAACATCCTGTTGCAGGTGATGGATCACGGCAAGCTCACCGACCATTCCGGCAAGCAGATCGACTTCCGCAACGTCATCCTGATCATGACGACCAATGCGGGCGCGGCGGACATGGAGCGGGCGGCGTTCGGCTTCCACCAGTCGAAGCGCGAGGGCGACGACATCGAGGCGATCAACCGGCTGTTCACGCCGGAGTTCCGCAACCGTCTCGACGCGATCGTGCCGTTCGGCCGGCTGCCGCAGGAGATCATCGCGCGCGTGGTCGACAAGTTCATCCTGCAGCTCGAGGCGCAACTCGCCGACCGCAACGTGACGATCGAGCTCGCCGACGAGGCGCGCGCCTGGCTGGTCGAGCAACGGCTACGACGAATCGATGGGCGCGCGGCCGATGGCGCGCGTCATCCAGACGCAGATCAAGACGCCGCTCGCCGACGAGGTGCTGTTCGGCCGGCTGAAGAACGGCGGCGTGGTGCGCGTGGTCGTGATCGCCGACGACAAGGGCGAGAAGAAGCTCGGCTTCGTCTATCCCGAAGGCCCGGCCCAGCCGCGTCTGGAGCGCGAGCTGGTGCGTCGCCAACCGCAGAGGCCAAGTCGAGGCGCAAGTCCGACGCGCCCTCCGACCCCGACGACGACGCGCCGGAGGAGAAGGCGCCGAGCGAGCCGCAGGCGACCTGAGGGAGGCTCTCTCCTGGGACCGCGCGCGTCTCGCGCGCTTTGAGCCGGCGGGACGCTCGCGGTCCGGGGTTATCGGCGTGTTGCAGACGAAAAGGGCCATTCCTGCGCGCGCGCCGCGAGACCGGCCTTGACCGGGTTCCCTTCGATATAGTGCAGAGCGGCGGCGTAGTGTCTTTCGTCGCGCACGAAACGATCGAAGTAATCCGGCGCCCAGAGCGACCCCGATCTCTTGCTTACTCCGTTGATCGCCTTGGCGGTGTAGGATTTCCAAGAATGAACAATATCGCTCAGGCGATAGCCTTCGACCTGCTCGACCATCGCGTGGACATGGTTGGGCATGACGACCCAGGCGAGCAGCCGGTATCTCTCGCCGTCAAAATGGACGAGAGCGTTTTCGACGATTTCAGCATTCTTCGGATCACGCAATACGCAGGCGCCGCGGCCCTCGTCCAATAGGGCGTCCAAGCGTTGACGGCGCTTCTCGGCTATTGGGAGGGCCGCGATCTCGTCGTAGACGGACCGCGGCAGACTGTCGAACAGGCGAAATGCGACGGTCTGCACGGTCTCGGGGCTGTCGAAATGCGGGAGATAGCCGCGGGCGTGCCAGCCCTTGTGAGCGGCCGCCGGGGCGAGCGGGCGGGACGCCCGCGGTCCCGGATTTGCGTCGCGGCCGCTCAAAACGTCTCCCGTTACTGCGATGCGAGGCGGCCGAAGCTGCGAGACTCTCAATACCACGGAGACTTTCCGCGCTCGCCTGAGCTTGACGTTACGAAACTTTAATCCGAAGTTGAGCGGGCCGTAAGGCTGAATATTTTCCGGTATCTATTCGTCCTCGCCGCCCGACGGTTTCGGCCCCGCGTCGCCGCGCTCGCGCGCCCAGCGGATCGCCGTCGCGACGGGCATGTTCGAGCTCGGCGGCGGCCTTGCGGCAGGAAAGCCCCGAAGCGAGCGCCGCGAACAGCGCTCGCGGCGCTTCAGCCGCTCCGGCGACAGCCGCGCGCGGCGGGCGAGACGGGCGACGTCGCTTGGCTCAGCGCGAAGGTCGACGGCGGCCTCCTCGGCGTTCATGCCGCGCTCCATCGCCGCCACCGCCCTGGCCTCGATCGTCGGGCGGGGCGCGCGGCGGGGCGGGACGGGAAGGCCCGCGTGGCGCGCCCAGCGGCGCGGCGGTCGAGAGGCTCACCCCGGCGCGCGTCGCCGCGTCGTCGAGCGGAGCGCCGCCGCCGATCGTCGAGAAGCCGGCGCCGCCGCTCCTCCGCCTCGCTCGGATCGGCGAGGCGGGCGGCGGTGCGCGGGCTGACGCCGAACCGCGCCGCCGCCTCGGCGGGGGCGGCGCCGTCGTGGAGGCCTGCGCGCAGCGCGGCGCGGGTTTCGGGCGCGAGCCGGCGCGAGCGCGGCTCACGAGCCCGCAGCGTTTCGTCCAGCGGATCGCGGTCGCGGCGCTGACGCCGAGTCGCGCCGCGATCTCGCGGCAGGAGAGGCCCGCCGCGAGCCTTCCGCGAGCCGGCGGAGATCGTCATCTTGCATTTTGCGCGTCATGCGGAACGCCGCGGCTGGGCCTATATATAGTGCGCTGCGATCCCGATCTCAGGCTGCAGCGCTCATGTCCGCCTCCTATTTCGACCCGCGCAGCGGCGCGCTTTATCCGCTCGAAATCCCGCGCTGGCGTTCCGACGACGGCGGGCCGCTGCTGCTGACGCCCGGACCCGGCCTCGGCCGCGACGACATCGAACGCGGCGAGCGGTCGCTGTGGCGCTACCGGGCGGCGCTCGTCGGCGAGATCGAGCGGCCGATCTCGATGGGCGAGGGCTGCACGCCGCTGCTCGAACGGCCCTGGGGGAGCTTAAGGCCGCTGTTCAAATGCGAATGGTTCAGCCCGACCGGCTCGTTCAAGGATCGCGGCGCCTCGGTGATGCTGTCGTTCCTGCGCGGGCTCGGCGTCGGGGCGGTGCTGGAGGATTCCTCCGGCAACGGCGGCTCGGCGATCGCCGGCTATCGGCGCGGCGGGCGGCCTCAGGGTCAAGGTGCTGGCGCCGGCCTACACCTCGCCGGCCAAGATCGCGCAGGTGCGCGCCTATGGCGCCGAGGTCGAACTGGTCGAAGGGCCGCGCGAGGCGTCGCAGGCGGAGGCGATTCGCCAGTCCGCCAAGATATTCTACGCCAGCCACAACTGGCAGCCGTTCTTCCTGGAGGGCACGAAGACCCTCGCCTACGAGCTGTGGGAGGACCTCGGCTTCGCCGCCCCGGACGCCGTCATCGTCCCCGTCGGCGCGGGCAGCCTGCTGCTCGGGCTGCATTTCGGCTTCCGCGAGCTTTCTTCGCGCCGGCGCGATCGCGCGCTTGCCGCGCCTCATCGCCGCGCAGCCGCTCAATTGCTCGCCGGTGGCGGCGAGCTTCGCGGCCGGGCCTCGACGTTCCCGTCGCGCGCGAGGTCCGACCGACCGTCGCGGAGGGAACGGCGATCAAGGCGCCGCTGCGGCTGAAGGAGATGATCGCGGCCCTGCGGGAGAGCGGCGGCGAGGCGGTGGCGATCCCCGAGGACGGGCATCGTCGCGGCGCTCCGGCGCCTCGCGGCCACGGCCTGTTCGTCGAGCCGACCTCGGCCACGGCCGCGGCGGCGCTCGACGCGATCGCCGCCGTCGGGCGGATCGGGGCGCGCGAGCGCGTCGTCGTCGTGCTGAGCGGATCCGGCCTCAAGGCCGCCTCGAAGGTCGCCGAACTCGTCGGCGGCTGAGGCCGCTACATGTGCATGGCGGGGCCCATCATGTTCGCGTTCATCGCGTGCATGATCCACAACGAACCGCCGATCACCAGAAGCACGATCAGCGCGCCGAAGGCGAGCGCCATCACGTTGTTGACATTGTCGGGCCCGGTCGTGACGTGCAGGAAGAACACGACATGCACGCCCATCTGCGCGATCGCCAGAACGGCGAGCGCGATCGGCAGGCTCGGCGCCCAGACGAGTTGAGCGTCGGCAGCACGAAGGACACCGCCGTCAGCAGCGCGGCGAGTCCGAGGCCATCAGTATAGCCGATGACCCCGCCGCCGATTCTTGCGCTTCGCCTGCGGCCTCGTCGCCGGGCGCCGTATCGAGTTCGCCGGTTGGCGTCGCTCACAGATAGAACTCCGTAGAGGTAGACGGCGGTGAAAATGCCGACCCAGATGATGTCGAGCGCATGCCAGAACAGCGAGAAACAGAGCACGCGGCGCAGGATGTCCGGCGCGGAAGCCCTTGGCGAAGACCTGCGCCATCATCGTGAACAGCCACAGCATGCCGAGACTGACGTGCAGTCCGTGGCAGCCGACCAGGGTGAAGAACGAGGACAGAAAGGCGCTGCGCTGCGGCCCCGCGCCTTGGGCGACAAAGCCGTAGAATTCGCCGTATCTCGAAGGCGAGAAAGACGGCGCCGAAAGCGGCCGTGATCAGCATGGCGACATGAAACCCGGCCGCCTGTCGGCGCTCGGCGGCGATGCTGGCCATGCCGCAGGCGTAAGCTCGACAGCAGCAGGGCGGCGGTCTCGATGGCGACGCCCTTGAGTTCGAACAGATCGTGCGTGGTCGGGGCCGCCGGCGGTGTTGTGGACGAGCACGCCGAAGGTCGCGAACAGCGAGGCGAAGATGATGAAGTCGCTGAGCAGGAAAATCCAGAAGCCGTAGCCGACGACGATGCGCTTCGGCGCCGGGCCGAGATGGCTGGCGGCCGAGCCGGTTCCGTGCGCGGCGGGCTTCAGTGGCGATGGCGCGCGGCGTCGCTCATGCGGCGCGCCTTCAACGCCTGCGCGCGCGCGGCGCGGTTGGCGCGGTCGGCGGCGGCGGCGACATCGCGCGGGATCGTCTCCTCCTCGCGATCGCGCCAGGCGAAGACGACGAAGGTCGCATAAGCGCCGACGAAGGCGACGCCGACCAGCCACCAGATATGCCAGATCAGCGAGAAGCCCATGACGGTGGCGAAGAAGGCGCAAACGAACCCGGTCGGGCTGTTGCGCGGCATCTCGACGTCCTCATATGCGGGCTCCGGATCCAGTTCGCCGCGCTTGCGCGCGCGTTGCTTGGCGTCCCAGTAAGGTTCGTCCTCCTGTGACGCGCGGCAGCACGGCGAAATTGAAAGCCGGCGGCGGCGAAGCGGTCGCCCACTCCAGCGAACGGCCGTCCCAGGGATCGCCGAGCGTATCGCGCAACCGCTCGCGATCCCGAATGCTGACGTAGAACGTCGTGATCTGGCAAATGATCCCGCCGACAGGATGAGCAACACGCCGAAGGCCGCGACGATCAGCCACGGACGCCACTCCGGCGACGTCATAGTGCTGCATCCGCCGCGTCATGCCTTCCAGGCCGAGCACATAGAGCGGCATGAAGGCGACGTAGAAGCCGGCGATCACAGATAGGCCGCCCGCCGTCCCCAGACCTCGTCGAGCCGGAAGCCGAACGCCTTGGGGAACCAATAGGCAATCCGGCGAAGGCGCCGAAAACCACGCCGCCGATGATGACGTTGTGGAAATGCGCCACCAGGAAGAGGCTGTTGTGCAGGACGAAATCGGCGGGCGGCACGGCGAGCAGAACGCCGGTGAGCCCGCCGAGGATGAAGGTGATCATGAAGGCGACGGACCAGATCATCGGCGTCTGGAAGCGCACGCGGCCGCCGTACATGGTGAACAGCCAGTTGAAGATCTTCACGCCCGTCGGCGCCGCGATGATCGCGCTCGCGGCGCCGAACACCGAATTGACGTCGGGCCCGGCGCCCATGGTGAAGAAGTGATGCAGCCAGACCATGAAGGACAACAGGCAGATCGCCATCGTCGCCATCACCATCGAGCGATAGCCGAACAGCGGCTTGCCGGAGAAAGTCGAGACGACCTGGACGAGAAAACGCCGAACGCCGGAAGTATGAGGATATAGACCTCCGGGTGGCCCCAGGCCCAGATGAGGTTCATGAACATCATCATGTTGCCGCCGCCGGTGTTCGTGAAGAAGTGAAAGCCGAGGTACCGGTCCAGCAGCAGCATCGCCAAGGTCGCCGTCAGCACGGGGAAGGCGGCGACGATCAGGAGATTGGAGGCGAGAGTGGTCCAGCAGAACATCGGCATGCGCAGATAGGACATGCCGGGCGCGCGGATCTTCAGCACGGTGGTGACGAGATTGACGCCCGACAGCAACGTGCCGACGCCCGAGATCTCCAGCGACCAGAGATAATAGTCGACGCCGACGCCGGGCGAGTAGGTTGTTTCCGACAAAGGCGGGAAAGGGCAGCCAGCCCGTGCGGGCGAACTCGCCGACGACGAGAGAGACGTTGACGAGCAGCGCGCCGGTGGCGGTGAGCCAGAAGCCGACCGAGTTTAGCGTCGGGAAGGCGACGTCGCGCACGCCGAGCTGCAAGGGCACGGCGAAATTCATCAGACCGACCATCAGCGGCATCGCCACGAAGAAAATCATGATCGTGCCGTGGGCGGAGAAATATCTGGTTGTAATGCTCAGGCGGCAGATAGCCCTGCGAGCGGAACGCAATGGCCTGCTGCGAACGCATCATCAGCGCGTCGATGAAGCCTCTGAGCAGCATGACGGAGCGCGAGAAAGACATACATCACGCCGATCCGCTTGTGATCGACGCTGGTGACCCATTCGCGCCACAGATAGGGAACCCAGCCCTTGATCGTCGACATAGGCCAGCACCGCCAGCACAGCCGACGATGACCAGCGCGCCCGCGACGAGCGGGATCGGCTGGTGAAGGGGATCGCGTCCCAGGTCAGCTTGCCGAGCACGTCAGTCTCCCAGGGTCGTGGGGTGGAGCGCAGGCGTCGGCCCCGGGGCGGGCGGAATCTTCTGGCTGACGATGTCGCTGAACAGATTCGGGTCGGCGAGCGGACGCACCGGCCGGGCTGGCCAGCCCCTGTTTTGAGAGCTCCTTGTAGGCGGCCGCGTCGAAGGCGGGTTGGCCCGGCGGCGCTTCTTTCGCCCATTTCGGAAATCGCCGGCGAGAGACGGCGCGGGCCGTGAACTTCATGTCCGAGAAGCCGTCGCCGCTGATCTGCGCGGCTTCGCCGCAGATAGTCCCCGGCCTCGTCCGCGCGCAGGTTGAGGCGCGACGTCATGCCGTTCATCATGTAGATCATGCTGCCCCATTGCGGCACGAAGAACGCCGTCATCACGCTGCCGGAAGTCAGCTCAGACGCAGCGGCGCGCCGACCGGCGCGACCAGCTCGTTGATGCTGGCGACCTTCTGGTCGGGATAGAGAAACAACCATTTCCAGTCGAGCGAGACGACCTGGATCGTCGAGCGGCTTGCCCGCGCCCTTCGACCGGCGCGGCCGGATCGAGATCGTGCGAGCCGATCCAGATGACGCCGCACGAGCAGCATCACCGTCAGCGCCGGGATCGACCAGACGACGAGCTCTATCTGGCCGGAATATTCGAAATCCGGCCGATAGCGGGCGCGGGTATTGCCGGCGCGAAACCACCAGGCGAAAGCGACGATGGCGATGATGGTGGGAATGACGATCGCCAGCATGATCGCCACCGAGTCGACGAGGATCTGCTTCTCCTGCCGCGGCGATCGGCCCCTTCGGATCGAAGCACGGCCACTCGCAGCCGGAAAGCGCGAGCGCGGACGCGACAGCACACGCGCGGCGACCCATTTCGTAATCGCATGTCCGCCCCTCCGCGTCGCGATGCGTTACACGTGGAGCTGCGGCCCAATGGCGAGGCCCGTTCATTTCTCGACGCGCCGCCCCGGACAAGCAGTTGAATTCGGAACCCGTTCCGTTCCAGATTGTCGCAGCTGCGCCTGCTCAAGGAGCCGAAATGTCCGACGAATTCGCCGGCCTTCCTGTCGCCGAGCCGGAGGCGATCGGCCTCTCGGCGCCGGCGTCTCGAACGCTTCGCCGCCGTGCTGGCGCGCGAAATCGCCGCAGGCCGCGCGCCGGGGGCGGCGCTGATGGTGGCGCGGCGCGGCAAGATCGGCCTTGCGCGGGCCTTCGGCGCGTCCGCGCCCGGACGGCCCGCCGATGCCGCTCGACGCGCTGTTTCGCATCTATTCGATGACCAAGCCGATCGTCAGCGTGGCGGCGATGACGCTGGTCGAGGAGGGCCGGCTGTTCCTCACCGATCCCGTGTCGAAATACCTGCCCGCGTTCCAGACGGCGACGGTCGGTCGTGGAGCGCGCCGCGATGCGGCGCGAAATCACGATCCACGATCTCCTGCGCCACACGTCGGGCCTTTGCTATGGCTTCACCGGAACCTCGCCGGTGCAGCGCGAGGTCCACGCCGCCGGGCTGATCAATTCCGCGCGAGACCCCGAGGAGGCGATGGCGGCGCTCGCCTCGCTGCCGCTCATGCATCAGCCGGGGACGGCGTGGGAATACGGGCTCTCGACCGACGTGCTCGGCCGCGTGGTCGAGATCGTCGCCGGCGCGCTCGCTTGGCGAGGTGCTGCGCGAGCGCATTCTGAACCCGCTCGGCATGACCGACACCGCCTTCTTCACCCCGCCCGAGAAGCTCGCGCGCCGCGCCGAGCCGCATGGCTTCGCCATGCTCGACGCGCGCCGGCGTCGACCGCATGAACCACACCGCCGCCGCCGCGCTTCGAAATGGCGGGGACGGGCCTCATCTCGACGCTCGCCGACTACGCGCGCTTCTGCGCGATGCTGGCGCGCGGCGGCGCGCCGATCCTCGGGGTCGCGCACGCTGGCGCTGATGGCGAGCAACCACCTGTCGCCCGACATGGCGATCCAGGACACGCCGCTGATGCCGCCGGGCCACGGTTTCGGCCTCGGCTTCGCGGTGCGCACCGCGCCGGGACTCGCGCCGACGCCGGGGGCGGTTGGCGATTTCTTCTGGGGCGGCGTGGCGGGCACGGCCTTCGTCGTTTCGCCGGCGCTCGACATGTTCGCGATCCTGATGGTTCAGGCGGCGGAATATCGCGAGCACTTCCGCAACCTGTTCCGCAATCTCCTCGGCGCGTCGCTGCTCTGAGGCTGGCGCGCGGACCGAACGCGCGCTATGCCGGCGACGATTTCACAGGGAGGCCCCATGACCGCCGTCAATTCCGTCGCCGACCTGACGCGCGAAGGCGACATCGCCGTGCTGACGATCTATTCGCCGCCGGTCAACGCGCTGTCGGCGAACGTTCGCGCAGGGCATCCGCGACGGCGTGACGCAGGCCGAGGCCGACCCCGCCGTCGAAGGCGATCGTGCTGATCTGCGGCGGGCCGCACCTTCATCGCCGGCGCCGACATCTCGGAATTCGGCAAGCCCTTCACCGGCGTCAGCCTGCCCGAGGCGCAGGACGTCGATCGAGAATTGCACGCAAGCCCGTCATCGCCGCGATCCACGGCACGGCGCTCGGCGGCGGCTTCGAGGTGGCGCTCGTCTGCCATTATCGCGTCGCGGTTCCCTCGGCCAAGCTCGGCCTGCCGGAGATCAAGCTCGGGCTCATCCCCGGCGCCGGCGGCACGCAGCGCCTGCCGCGGCTCATCGGGCCGGAGGCGGCGGCCGAGGCGATCCTGTCGGGGACGCCGTTCCCGGCAGGGCAGGCCAAGACCTGGGGCGTCGTCGACGAGATCGTCGAGGAGGGCCATCTGCGCGAGGGCGCGCTCGCCTTCGCGCGGCGCGTCGATCGACGAAAAGCTGCCGCTGGTGAAGGTGCGCGACCGCGACGAGAAGGTTGCGCCGTTCCGCGGCAAGCCGGAGATTTTCGAGGCGATCCGCAAGGCCAACGCGCGCAAGTTCCGCGGCTTCGAGGCCTGGACGCAGCGCCATCGACGCCGTGCGCGACGCGGTGGAGCTGCCGTTCGAGGAGGGGCTGAAGCGCGAGCGCGCGGCCTTCATGGAGTTGCTCGGCTCGGCGCAGTCGAAGGCGCAGCGGCATGTGTTCTTCGCCGAGCGGCAGGTCTGGAAGATCGCCGACGTTGCCGACGACACGCCGACGCTCGCCGGTGAAGAAGGTCGGCGTCATCGGCGCCGGCACGATGGGCGGCGGCATCTCGATGAATTTCCTCAACGCCGGCATTCCCGTCACCATCGTCGAGACCGCGCAGGCCGCGCTCGACCGGGGCCTGGGCGTCATCCGCAAGAACTACGAGAACACCGCCAAGAAGGGCCGCATGAGCGCGGCCGACGTCGAGACCCGCATGGGGCTCCTGTCGCCGACGCTCGATCTCTCCGCGCTCGCCGATTGCGATCTCATCATCGAGGCGGTGTTACGAGGATATGGCGATCAAGAAGGAGATTTTCGCCAAGCTCGACAAGATCGCCAAGCCGGGCGCGATCCTGGCCTCCAACACGAGCTATCTCGACATCGACGAGATCGCGTCGGCCACGGCGCGGCCGGGCTCGGTGCTCGGGCATGCATTTCTTCTCGCCCGCCAACGTGATGCGGCTGCTGGAGGTCGTGCGCGGCGGCAAGACCGAGAAGCCTGTGCTCGCCACTGCGATGAAGGTCGCCAAGCAGATCGGCAAGATCGGCGTCGTGGTCGGGGTCTGCCACGGCTTCGTCGGCAACCGCATGCTTGGCGCAGCGCCAGCGCGAGGCGCAGGCGCTGATCCTCGAAGGCGCGATGCCCTGGGACGTCGACCGCGTGCTCTACGATTTCGGCTTGCCGATGGGGCCGTTCGCGATGAGCGATCTGGCCGGGCTCGACATTGGCTGGTCGAAGGAGAAGTCGTCCTCCTCCACCATCCGCGAAATCCTGTGCGAGCAGGACCGGCGCGGCCAGAAGACGGGCGCGGGCTTCTACGATTACGACGAGAACCGCAACGCGAAGCCCTCGCCGCTGGTCGAGAAGATCATCCTCGATTTCGCTTCGCCGGCAAGGGGATCAACCGGCGCGCGATCTCCGATCAGGAGATCCTGGAGCGCTGCCTCTATCCCTTGGTCAACGAGGGCGCGAAGATCCTGGAGGAGGGCAAGGCGCAGCGCGCCTCCGACATCGATATCGTCTGGATCAACGGCTACGGCTGGCCGGTCTATACGCGGCGGGCCGATGTTCTGGGCGGACGCGATCGGGCTCGACAAGGTGCTCGCGGCGATGAAGGGCTTCGAGGCGAAGATGGGCGCCGGCGTTCAAGCCTTCGGCGCTGCTGGAGAAGCTCGTCGCCGAGGGCAAGGGCTTCAAGGACCTCTGAGGACGGGCGCCTCAGCCGAAGACGAACTGCGCGGCCGTCAAATTCGCGGCCTGCACGCCGGTCAGGGTCAGCGTATTCGAGGCGTCGAGCCGGATCACGGTATCGGCGCCCGACTGCATGAGGTCGCCGCTCGAAAGAAGGGCGCTATAGCTCGTCCAATCCGCGACGCTCAGATGCAGCGAGTCGGTTGAATTGAAACCTGCGATCGAGGACTGGCCCAACGCGGCGCCGAAACAGAAGGCGTCGTCGGAGCCGGAGACGGTCAACGACGAAGCGCCGCTGAAACGGACGGAATCGTGACCGCCTTGCAGAAGCCCCTGCGCGTTGACGAGCGCGATCGTGTCGTAGGCCCCGGTGATGGAATCCGCTTGGCCCGCCGTCGCATAGAGGCTGACGAAGCTCGCCGACGCCGCAATCGCATCGTCGCCGCCCACGATGGAGGCTTGCGCGCCCGTCATCGCGATCTGCGCGCCCGATCCGCGCACGATGTCCCAGTTTCCCGCCGTCGCGCTGAGGGCGACGGAAGCCGCGCCGACTGTGACAATCTCGTTGCCGCCCCCGGCGATCGCAGCCTGCGCGCCGCTGACGATGACATGCGCGCCCGTGGCCGTGACGGAATCGGCATGGCCGTTCGTGCCGCAAAGGTTCATCCACGCGCCCGCTGTCGCGGAGATGGTTTCGTCGCCGCCGACAGATCGTGGCGTTGGCGCTTTCGAGATGGACCGTCCCGAAGGAGCCGGCGATGGCGTCCCACGCGCCGTGGCCGCCGGATAGCGTGACCGTAGAGGGCGCGGTCAAGGCGATGCTGTCGCCGCCGCCGACCACCTGCGCCTCGACGCCGTTGAGGATGAGATAGGCCGAGGAGGCGTAAACCGTGTCCGCCGCGCCGCCGGTGTCGTAAAGGCTCAGCGAGGAGCCGGCGGTCGCGTAGATCGTGTCGCCGCCGCCGACGATGGAGGCGTGGCCGCCGTTGAGCACGGCGACGCCGTTCGCGCCTGAGACCGTGTCCCATTGCGCCGTCGCGCCATAGAGGCTCACCTGATTGTGCGTCCCCTGGCCGAAGCTGACGAAATTGCCGCCGCCGACGACGTTAGCCTCGCCGCCATTGAGGTTGACCTTGATAGCCGAGCCATAGACGCTGTCCCAGACGCCGGCGGTGTTGGCGATGGTCGCTGAAGCCCCGGCGCAGGAGAGGCGGATCACGCCGCCGCCGCCGTAGAACTGATAGGCGCCGACGGCGCCGCTCTGGTCGTGAAACTCGCCGCCGCCGCCGAAGAACGAGATTGTCGCGCCGATTGCCGCGCCGCTCTGCAGGATCAACACGCCGCCGATCGCGTCGTCGGTCGCGCCGTAGATCATGACCGGGGAGAAGATCGCGCTGGTGGCCGTGACGACGCAGCCCGCCAGGACATTGAACGGCGTGACGATGAGAATCGTCCCCGACGTCGATTGCTGGTTCGACATGACGCGCCACTCGCCGCAAAACCCTGGGAGCCCAAGTTCGCCGCCCGCGAATCGCGCCGCGGACTGTGACTTGCGCTTTCGGCGGGAGCTTTGCGGTTTGCGCGTTACTTCCGGGTGAAGGAATATCGTGGTTAAAAACGGCGCTTTGTCACAGTTAACGGGTTGATACGGATTACGTTACGTCATTTATATTGTGATAATAAATATATTTGTGGCAAGCCTATTGGTTATTTGATGAAATTATCATTACGAATATTGAAGGTCTCGATGCCTCTCCTGCCGCAGGGGAAGTTATTTTCCGGCCAATACACGTTATCCGAAACGTGTATTGCTTCGCGCCGCTCGCAATGACGGGTCAATGCACAGGCGGATTACTCCATGCCCTTTAGCTTTGACTGTGCGAGAGGCGCTACGCTCAGCGCAGGCCGCGCATCGGCCTGAGGTCGAGATCCTTGATCTTCTTGCGCAGCGTGTTGCGGTTGAGGCCGAGGATTTCGGCGGCGCGGATCTGGTTGCCGCGCGTGGCGGCGAGCGTGGCGGCGATGAGCGGCGCCTCCAGGTCGCGCAGGACGCGGTGATAGAGCCCGACCGGCGGCAGTTGCTCGCCGAACGACTTGAACAGCTCCGCCACATGCCGGTCGAGGCCGGCGGCGAATTGCTCGTTTCCGGCGCCGCGATCGTGCGAGACGACGATGCGCGGCGCCTCGCCGCCGTCGATCGCCGCCGTCGCTCCCGGCGAGGTCAACGGCGCGGCGAGGCTAAGTTCGGCCTCGATGATCTGCTCGGTGATGGCGTCCTGCGGATAGAGCGCGGCCAGTCGCCGGGCAAGATTTTCCAGCTCGCGGATATTGCCGGGCCAGGGATAGCGCTTGAGACGGTCGAGCGCGGCCGGCTCCAGCGATTTCGCGGCGAGCCCTTCGGCGACGTTGCGCTGGAAGAAATGGCGCACGAGATCGGGAATGTCCTCGGACCGCTCGCGCAACGGGGGAAGCCGCAGCGGCACGACGTTGAGGCGGAAGAACAGATCCTCGCGGAACTGGCCGAGCGCGATGGCGTTGCGCAGATCCTTGTTGGTGGCGGCGACGATGCGCACGTTGGTCTTGATCGGCGTGCGGCCGCCGACGGTGGTGTATTCGCCCTGCTGCAGCACGCGCAGAAGCCGCGTCTGCGCCTCCATCGGCATGTCGCCGATCTCGTCGAGGAACAGCGTCCCTCCTTCGGCCTGCTCGAAGCGGCCGACGGAACGGGCGTTGGCCCCGGTGAAAGCGCCCTTCTCGTGGCCGAACAGCTCGCTCTCGATGAGGTCGCGGGGAATGGCGGCCATGTTGATGGCGACGAAGGGTCCGCTCTTGCGCTTGCCGTAATCGTGCAGCGCGCGCGCGACGAGCTCCTTGCCGGTGCCCGACTCGCCGGAGATCATCACGGTCAGATCCGTCTGCATGAGACGGGCGAGCGAGCGGAATATGTCCTGCATCGCCGGCGAGCGGCCGACGAGCGGCATGTTCTCGGTCGCCTCCTCGTCGCGCTCGCTCTCGCGCCGGGCCTTCGGCTGCGCGAGCGCGCGGCCGACGATGGCGACGAGCTCCTTCAGGTCGAAGGGCTTCGGCAGATATTCATAGGCGCCGCGCTCGGAAGCCTTGATCGCCGTCATGAACGTGTTCTGCGCGCTCATCACGATGATCGGCAGTTCCGGCCGCATGCGCTTGATGCGCGGCAGGAGCTCGAAGGCGCTGTCGTCGGGCATCACGACATCGGTGATGACGAGATCGCCCTCGCCCGAGGCGACCGAGCGCCAGAGCCCGGCGACGGTGCCGGTGGTGCGCACCTCGTAGCCCGCGCGCGAGAGCGCCTGGCTGAGTACGGTGCGGATCGCCGCGTCGTCGTCGGCGACGATGATGCTGCCGGTCGGCATGTCCTATCTCCCGCGCAACCCCGGGGCGTTTCGCCCGGGCCTCACGCCTCTATTTTCAAGCGGCCGGCTTCCACCGGCATCAATACGCGGAAGGTCGTTTTTCGTGGCAAGGATTCGCACTCAACTATACCGCCAAGATCGCCAATGACTTTCGCCACAAGTGCAAGTCCCAGGCCAGACCCTTGCGACTTTGTAGTCACGAACGGATCGAACAGATTGGCCGCGATTTCCGGCGCGATGCCGCCGCCATTGTCGCGCACGCAGATTTCGAGCGGCAGGCTGATGGGATCTGAGTTCGAGCGCGATTTGAGCCGCATTCCCGGCCGGTAGGCGGTGGACAGCGCGATCTCGCCGTCGATGCTGTCGGTCCCGATGGCCTCGGCCGCATTCTTCATCAGGTTGAGGAACACCTGGATCAGCTGATCGCGGTTGCCGATCACATGCGGCAGCGAGGGATCATAGGTCTCGGTAATGCGGATGTGCCGCGCGAAGCCGGCCTGAGCGAGGCGCTTCACGTGGTCGAGCACCGCATGGATGTTGAGACTTTCGCGCGCCGCCGGGCGCTGGTCGGAGAACGACTGCATACGATCGACGAGTTTGACGATGCGGTCGGTCTCCTCGCAGATGAGCCGCGTCAGCGCGCGGTCCTCGTCGCCGACCGAGCTTTCCAGAAGCTGCGCCGCGCCGCGTATGCCCGACAGCGGGTTCTTGATCTCGTGCGCGAGCATGGAGCCCAGCGCCGTCACAGAGCGGGCGGCGCTGCGATGGGTGAGCTGTCTGTCCATTTTTTCGGCAATTGACCGTTCCTGCAGCAGAACGGTCACGCCGTCATGGCCGGGCAGGGGAGCGACGAAGGCGTCCACCAGCCGGCTCTGGCCGGAGCGGGGCGTCGAAATGTCGAGCCGGTAGCCGTTGACGGTCGCCTGCGAGGCGAGCGCGTCGGCGATGAGCGCGAACACCGGCGAGCCGAACGGCAGCAGGTCTTGCAGGGTCGAGCGCGTCAGCGCGGCGCGGCCCATCTCGAAGAAATTCTCCGCCGCCGTGTTGACCTCGATGATCGCGCCGGAGGCGTCGAGCGCCAGCAGCGGCTGGGGCAGGGCGTTGAGCAGCCGCAGCGGGTCGGGCCGCGTTTTCGGGGGAGCTTCGCGCCGGTTCACGCCGCCCTCTTGCTTTCGGGATCGAAGGCGCTCGACAGCAGGCGGAGGGCGCGCCCCGGCTCCTCCGTCGTCACCAGTTCGCGCCGCAGCGCCGCCTGCGCGCCTTCGTTTGCGACATAGGCCGCGAGATGCTTGCGGGCATGGCGCAGTCCCGCCTTCGCGCCCATGCGGGTCAGGAGATGGTCGAGATGCTCGACGGCGTCGGCGCGGCGCTCCTCGGGCGCCGGCGGGATCGCCGGGCCGCCGCTCTCCAGCGCCCGCGCGACGGCGCCGACGAGCCAGGGCGCGCCCGTCGCCGCCCGGCCGATCATGACCGCCTCGGCGCCCGAGGAGGCCAGCATCGCCCGCGCGTCTTCGACGCCGCGGCAATCGCCGTTGACGACGACCGGAATGCTCACCGCCTCGACGACGTCCGCTGACCGCCGGCCACTCCGCCGCGCCCTGGTAGAACTGGCAGCGCGTGCGCGCATGGATGGTGACCATCCGCACGCCGACGCCCTCGGCGCGCTCGGCGAGCGCGGCGGCGTTGCGGCTGGCGTCGTCCCAGCCGAGCCGGGTCTTCAGCGTGACGGGAACGTCGCAGGCTTCAACGACCGCCTCCAGAATGCGGGACGCGGCGTCGAGATCGCGCATCAGCGCGCTGCCCGCGAGCGCGCCGGCGACGCGGCGGGCGGGGCAGCCCATGTTGATGTCGATGAGCTCGGCGCCCTCCGCCGCCAGCAGCCTGGCGGCCTCGGCCATCGAGGCGGGATCGCGGCCGACGAGTTGCACGGCGAAGGGCGCGCCCTCGACCTTCTCGGCGCGCGCGCAGCATTCCGCGTCGCCTTCAAGCAGGCCGGCGGAGGCGACCATTTCCGAGAACGTGAGCGACGCGCCGCGTCGTTCGGCGGCCCGGCGCATGCCCGCGTCGGTGACCCCGGCCATGGGCGCGAGCAGCGCGCGGCCAGTGAGCGCGAGCTTTCCGATCCGGAAAGCCGGCTCGGGTGTGCCTAAATTTTGAGCAATTCCCATTGTGCCTAGTTTATGGCCTCGCGCTCCCCCGCGCAAGCCGCCTGACGCCGCGACCCGACGGCGCTTCGCCTTCATGATCTCTCTGTTCTCATTTAGAACCCAGGCATGAATACCGCCGCGCTGACGACCGCTTCGCCGATAATTCAAGCCGCATGCCTACGCCGCCTTCGCCGCCATCGGTCTGGGCGCCGCGCAGTTGGTTCTGCCGAAGGGAACGGGCGCCCATCGCGCATTGGGGCGGACGTGGGCGGCGGTGATGCTGATTGTGGCGGGCTCGTCGCTGTTCATTCATACGATCCGCACGTTCGGGCCGTTCAGCGCGATTTATCTCCTGTCGATCTACACGCTGGCGGTCACGCCTCTCGCGGTGATGGCCGCGCGCCGGGGCCGAATCGGCGCCCACGCGCGCGGCATGCGGCTCATCTATTTTCTCGCGCTGATCGTCACCGGGCTGTTTACGCTATGGCCCGGGCGAATCATGCACCGCGTCTTTTTCGGCTCTTGAAAGCGGCGTCTGCGCTCTGCATATGCGGAATGGCGGGTCCGCCGCGGGCGTCGTTGAAGTTTTGTCGCGTCTGTGGCATGGACCCGCCGTTCCCGTAACCCAATCCGGATAGCAATGTCGTTCCTGAACTCACACAAGTTCCAGGACCGCCAGGAAGCCGCCGCCAAAGCCCGCAAGGCGATGGCGGAAAAGTTTCTGGCGCGTCCCAAATACGATCCCAACGATCCCGCCATCGTCGCGCGCGAGACCGAGCGCCGCAAGGTTCTCGAAGCCCGCGCCGAGCGTGAGAAAGAGCGCGCCAAGCGCAAGGCCGAGCAGGAGGCCGCCGAGGCCGCGCGCAAGGCCGCCGAGGAGGCCGCCCGCCAGGAGCAGATTGAGGCTCGAGGAAATCGCCCGCCAGGAGGCCGAAGCGGTCCAGCGCGCGGAACTCGATCGCGTCGAATTCGAAAAGAAGCTCGAGCGCGACGCGCGCTACGCCGCGCGCAAGGAGCGCAAGAAGAAGAAGCTCAGCGTCGCCGAACGCTGGGGCCGCTAAGCCGGCCCGAACTGCCGAGGCCGCGATGCCGGAAAAACCTCTCAAGGTAGGGCTCGCGGGCCTCGGCACCGTCGGCGGCGCGCTGGTGCGGCTGATCGCCGCACGCCGCGAGGATTTCGCCGCCCGCAGCGGCCGCACGCCCGAGATCGTCGCCTATAGCGCGCGCTCCTCGGGCGACCGCGGACTGCCGCTCGGCGGCGCCGCCTTCTTCGCCGATCCCGCCGAAATGGCCGCGCGCGCCGACATCGACGTGTTCGTCGAGCTGATCGGCGGCGCGGACGGGCCGGCCTTCGCCGCAGTCAAGGCGGCGCTCTCGCGCGGCCTTCCCGTCGTCACCGCCAACAAGGCGATGCTGGCCGCGCACGGTCTCGAACTCGCCGAGATGGCGGAGCGGGCCGGCGTCGGCCTCGCCTACGAGGCGGCGGTCGGCGGCGGCGTGCCGGTCATCAAGACGCTGCGCGAGGCGCTCGCCGGCAATCGCATCGATCGCGTCAGCGGCATCCTCAACGGCACCTGCAATTACATCCTCTCGCGGATGGAGACCGAGCGGCTGTCGTTCGAAGCCTGCCTGAAAGAGGCGCAGAGGCTCGGCTACGCCGAGGCCGATCCGACCTTCGACATCGGCGGCTTCGACACCGCGCACAAGCTTTCGATCCTCGCCTCGCTCGCCTTCGGCGCGCGTATCGACGCCGAGGCGGTTTCGGTCGAGGGCATCGAGAGCATCACGCTCGCCGATCTCGCGGCCGCCGACGAACTCGGCTTCCGCATCAAGCTGCTCGGCGTGGCCGCGCGCACCGACCACGGCGTCGAGCAGCGCGTCCATCCGACGATGGTCGCCAAATCCTCGCCGCTCGCCCAGACCATGGGCGTGCTCAATGCGGTGACGATCGACGGCGATGCGGTCGGCGCGCTCACTTTGATCGGACCCGGCGCGGGCGGTCCGGCGACGGCTTCGGCGGTGGCCGCCGATCTCTACGATCTCGCGCGCGGGAACGTCGCCCCGGCTTTCGGGCGGCCGGCGCCCATGCTCGTCGAAGGCGAGCGCGCCTCGCTGCAACGGCACGAGGGCGGCTATTACGTGCGCCTCTCGGTGCTGGACCGGCCGGGCTCGCTGGCGATCATCGCCGGGCGCATGGCCGATCGCGCGATTTCGCTGGAGTTGGTCGTGCAGAAGCGCGCCGGCGGCGACGTAAGCTCCTACGTCTCCGTGGTGATGGTGACCCACGCCACGACCGAGACCTCGGTCCGCGAGGCGCTGGCGCTGACGTTGCAGGACGGCGTCGTGCGCGAGAAGCCGCAGGTGATTCGCATCGAGCGGCCGTAAGCCCTCAGGCCACGGCGTCGACTTCCGTCCAGGCCGCGTCGGGATATTCCGAGAATTCGACGACGAGCCCGTCGCGGAAGCGCAGGAAATCGATGAAATCGCACTGATAGCGCCGCCCGGAGTCGCGCCAGCGGCCGACCGCCGTGCGGTGGACCACCGCGCGATCGCCGTCGATGACAATTTCGTGAAGGACGGTGACGACGCTGTCCGCAGCGTGAGCGTACTTGCGCAGATGGTCGGCCGCCTTGTCGCGACCGCGCACCGGCGCACTCACGTTCGTCCAAAATCCGTTCGCGGGAAAGGTTACGTCCGGCGCGAGACAGTCGATAACGCCATCGATATCGCCCGCCGACCATCTGTCGAAGAGCAGCCTGATCCGCCGCTCGATAATCTGTCGATCAATAGTCCCCAACTGCCTCAGGGCGTCTTCATTTAGCACGGCGCCGCCTCGCTGCCCGTTCCCCCTGGCCGCCTATATGACACTGCCGTCGGCGCGGCGCAAATTACATCTGCTGCTTGGGGTCAAATGTCGCGAAGGCGCTGACGAGCGCGATCGCCGCGAGGGCCAGCACGATTTCCGCGCCCGCGCCCGCCGCCAGCGCCCGTGCGGCGGCGGCGCTGCGGCCGATTTTCGGCGCCAGAACGTAGCGGTTGACCAGGGCCAGCGCGGTCATCGCCGCGAAAACCAGGACCTTCGCATCAAGCCCGAGCCGGTACGGACTGTCGGGCGGCCAGGGCAGGGCGCCGGTCGTCATGGCGACGTCGAGCGCGCCGCTCACGAACACCGCCGCGACCGCGAAATGGCCGACGCGGGAATAGCGCATCATCGCGGCCAGCGCGTCGCGGCGTTCGCGCGAGCGCATCAGGCGGTCGAGGCAGACGAGGAACGGCGGGAGGCCGCCGAGCCAGCCGCCGACCGCAAGCAGATGGATCGCGTGGCTGAAGCCGATGCGCGGCGCCGAGCGCGCCGTCCTGCATCGCCGCATGGCCGACGAGGGCGAGGCTCGCCAGCGCCAGCGCGCCGACGATCGCCGGCGCCCGCCAGCGCCGGTCCGGCCGCAGCGCCGCCGACGACGAGCAGGACGAGGATCGCCAGCCGCGCCTGCCACACCCTGCCGAACGACGTGCCTGCGAGCACATCGCCGAACGTGTCGAGATCGAGCGCGCCGCCCGCCATCTCGCGCGCCACGAACACGCCCCAGGCGAAGGCGCTTACAAGCGCCAGCAGCGCCAGCGGCGCGGCGAGCGGCGCAGGAGAGGCGCGAGATCCGCGCCGAGCGAAGCAGGCGCGAGAACGGCGGCGAAGAAGGTCGCGCCGAACAGCGTCGTCGTCGCCGCGAAATGCAGGAACCTCGCGACGACGAGGGGCAGATCCATCGTCGCGGCGAGACGGCGGCTACTTCTTCATGCCTTTCATGTCGTGGCCGCCGCCCGGTCCGGCCGCGCCGATTCCCATGATCGGGAAATCGACCGTCGCCTGCCCGGCGTGCTCGAAGGTCAGCGTCGCCTTGAAGGTCTCGCCTTTGACCAGCGGATGCTTGAGATCGACGAACATGAGATGATAGCCGCCCGGCTTGAGCGTAACGGTCTCATGGGCGGGGATTTCGAGGCCGCCGGCGACCTCCCGCATCTCCATGACGCCCTTGTTCATCTTCATTTCGTGCACCTGCGCGGTGGCGAAATCGACGGTCACGCCGGTCAGGCGGTCGGCGGTCGCGCCGTCGTTTTCGATCGTCAGATAGCCGGCGCCGACGGGCGCGCCCTTCGGCGTGGCGCGCGCCCATGGGGTTTCAATCTTCAGGTCGCCGACTTTGACGGAGTTCTGCGCGGGCAGGGACGGCGGCGAGCGCGAGCGCGACGAAGGCGGCCGAGACGAGCGTTTTCATGGGTGTTCTCCTATAAGCGGGGCTTGGCGTTTCACTTCACCGTGAAGTCGAAATCGCCCTGTGTGTGGTGTGTGTCGACCGACACGGCATGCCATTTGACGGTGTAGGTTCCCGGCACGAGCTTTTGGCCGATGTGGACCATAAGCGTCTTGTTGTCGCCGGGCGCGACGCCGGCCTTGCCGACCGGCACGGCGCCCTTCGCTCCCGAAAGCGCGATCCCCGAGAATTTCGGCTCCACGCCTTCCGAGAAGGTGATCCGAATTTCCGAGGGCGGCGCCACCGTCCCGCCGACCGGCGGCGAGGCGCTTTCCAACTGCGCATGCGCGAAGGCTGAGCCTGCGCCAGAAACGGCGATCAGCCCGGCGAGCGGGAGGAGGAAACGCTTGGTCATCTGCCGGCTCCGAAGATGGGCTTGCCGAGGGTGTTGGGGAAAATGTCGTCGAGGAAGAAGTGCAGCTCCCCGACGACGCCGACGCCGTGTCCGCTGGCGCTGTTGATTGGCAGGATCGCCTCCAGCGAGACCTGATAGGCGCCGGCCAGATACATGACGCCCGGCTGAATCGTCCCGGTCGTGACATTGCCGCCCGGCGCGAAATTGGCGACGGGCTTCGAGAACGTGAATTCGGTCAGCGGGATCAGGTGCTTCAGGAACGCGTTGTCGATCTCCGCGACGTTGGCGTTGAAATAGGGCAGGCTGTATTGGATCGTGAAGCCCCAGTTGAAATTGGTCGAGTTCTGCTCGCCCGCTGTCCAGGTCTGGCCGGGAATGTCGGCGCTGATCTGGCCGGTGAGCGCCAACGGCCGCAGCAGATTGAGGCTCGTCGGCAGGCTGCCGAAGCCGAGCCCGAGATCGAGCTGGGGCGTATAGGTGTTGAAGTCGTCGCCCATGCCGTTGGTGTAGGTCTTGCCCCATTCCTGCTCGAAGCTGACCGTGCCCATGAACTCGGTATCGGGGATGCACATGAACTGATAGCTCTCCGCCGTGGAGAGGCTGCCGCGCCCCCAACCCTGGGGATTGAGGAAGGTGGCGCCGTCCGAAACGGAGACCGCGACATTGGGGTAGATCGTCTTCATCTATTCGAAGCTGACGTCGGCTTCGTTCTGCCCGTCGGCGTTGGTCGGCAGATAGGTGATCGTCGGCAGCGCGAGTTCGTCGCTGACGCCGGGATCGTCGATGCCGAGCGTCGCGGGAAAGATGCGTTTTCCGCAGACCGCATGGGCGAAGGCTGGCGTGGCGAAGGCGCACGCCGAGACAAGCGCGAGCGCCGCCGCGCGCGCGGGTGGAATGGAGGTGACACGGATTTGCCTTTCGAGACGTGATTGAACGAAGTTTTCGGTTCGATCAGGTCTGCGAAGGCGGTCCTCGGGCGAGGGAAAAGCCGGGAGGCGGAGGGGGTATCCGGCGCGGCTGCGGAATGATTTCGATCCTGCCCGTCGCCACGAGCGGCGGCGCCGGCAGGGGCTCGGCGGACGGCAGGCTGAGAACGGAGGCGTCGGCGACCACCCGGCAGAGCGGGCATTGGTCGTGGCAATCGTAGGGGTGATGCGGCGCGCCGGATTCGTCGGCCTGCGAGCAGACCACGACGCCCTGTCCGAGCAGGGCGCTGAGCTCCGCCGCGGCCGAGCCGGCGTCGCCCGGCTCGAACATCGGCGGGGCGGCGAGGGCCAGGCTTTGCGAGAGCAGCGCGAACGCGGCGAGCCACAGGCCGACGCGCGCAAAAATCGCGGCGAACCCCGTCCGTCGCTCTCCCCACCGACTGTCGGCCACGCGGCGCACGCGCGCCCCCTTTCAAATTCGCGCAAGGGTCAACGCAATCGTGAGACGAGTCAACGCACGCAAACGCCGCACAAAGCTTGTCATGCAACGGTGTTGCTCGTAAGCAACGCCGCGTCTCCGCAGAAAAGATTCTCCCTTGTCCGCTCATTTCGGGCCGATGGCGTGAGCCTCAGTCTGACCTCGCACCCGCCCATGACCGCGCCGCGCTTTCGGCGGGAGCGCGCCGTCGCGATCGGGCTGATGGCGCTGGCGCTCGTCTGCTTCACCGGGCTCGACAGCTCCGCCAAATATCTGAGCCGCCAGTTGCCGGCCGGCGAGATCGTCTGGGCGCGCTATCTCGGCGCGGCGCTGGTGGCGGCGGCGGCGACGCGGGTCTATGCGCGGCCGCGGCTGTTGCGCTCGCGCCGGCCGCTGTTGCAGAGCCTGCGCTCGCTCCTGCTGTTCGGCTCCACCGTCGCCAATTTCCTGGCGCTGAGGAAATTGCAGCTGGCGGAGACCTCGACGATCTCGTTCCTGGCGCCGATCTTCGTCGCTCTGCTGGCGGGGCCGGTGCTGGGGGAATGGCCGGGGCGGGCGCGGCTGGCGGCGATCGCGGTCGGCTTTCTCGGCGTCTTGGTCGCCACCCGGCCGGGCGCGCACGCCTTCCAGCCGATCGTTCTCGTCGCCATCGCCGGCGCGCTCAGCAACGCCGGCTATTTCCTGGCGACCCGCAGCCTGGCGAAACACGATTCCGGGCAGACGACGCTGCTATGGACCCAGTTTGCCGGCGTCGTCGCGCTGACCCCGCTGCTGCCGTGGTTCTGGACCGCGCCCGCCGATGCGCTGGGCTGGGGACTGATGGCCGGCATGGGCGCTCTCGGGGCGCTCGGTCATGCGCTCCTCATCAAGGCGCATCAGCTCGCGCCGGCCTCGGCGCTGGCGCCCTTCGGCTATACCCAGCTTTTGTGGATGATCGCCTCGGGCTGGCTCGTGTTCGGCGACTGGCCGCCGGCGGCGACCTTCCTCGGCGCCGGGCTGGTGGTCGGCTGCGGGCTGTTCCTGCTATTTTACGAAAGGAAGATGTCCGTCGAACTCGTTACACTAAGCATTTTTGAATTATTTCTCCACGCACATTAATTATCCGCAAATCGAAATACCTTGACAGTCGCGCGCCCATGTTAACAGCATGTCTCCCAAAATAATGACAAAGGGAGGATGCCCGCATGACGGTTCGACCCGATCCAACCTTTTACGCGTCGCCGCAAATCGCGATGAGCGCGCCCCCGGAAAAGATCGCCTATGTGCTGCTGCTGAGCCCCGACGCGTCGAAACCGGACGGTCTGGCGGTGGTCGACGTCGCGCCGTCGTCGGCGACCTACGGCAAGGTGCTCAATACGCTTTTCATGCCCTACAATGGCGACGAGTTTCATCATTTCGGCTGGAACGCCTGCTCCTCGGCGCTCTCGCCCCTCAACGGCCATCCGTTCCTGGAGCGCCGCTATCTCATCATCCCCGGCATCCGCTCCTCGCGCATCTATATCGTCGACGTGAAGAATGCGCCGCAGGAATTGAAGATTCACAAGATCATCGAGCCCGAGGAAGTCTTCGCCAAGACCGGCTATTCGCGCCCGCACACGATCCATTGCGGGCCCGAGGGGATTTACGTGTCGACGCTCGGCGGCGCCGGCAAGGACGGAACGAAAGGCCCGCCCGGCATCTTCCTGATGGATTGCGAGACTTTCGACGTCATCGGCCGCTACGAGATGGACCGCGGCGAGCAGGACAAGCAATACGATTTCTGGTGGAACCTGCCGCGCGACTACATGGTGTCGAGCGAATGGGGACTGCCGCCGCAATTCGAGCACGGCATCGTGCCCGAGGATCTGCTCGCCAACAAATACGGCCACAAGCTGCATTTCTGGAACCTGCGCGAGCGCCGCAACGTGCAGACCATCGACCTCGGCGCCAATCACCAGATGGCGCTGGAGATCAGGCCCGCCCATGACCCGGTCAAGGAATACGGGTTCTGCGGCGTCGTCGTCGACACCACCAATCTCGAAGGCTCGATCTGGACCTGGTGGCGCGGCAAGGACGGCAAGTTCCAGGCGAAGAAGACGATCACGATTCCGCCGGAAGCCGCCAAGGCCGACGATCTGCCGGCGCTGCTCAAGGGCTTCGGCGCCGTGCCGCCTCTCATCACCGACATCGACCTCAGCCTCGACGACAAGCATCTCTACGTTGCCTGCTGGGGCACGGGCGAGATGCGCCAGTACGACGTGAGCGATCCCATGAATCCGCGCCTGTCCGGCTCGGTCCCCATCGGCGGCATCGTGCGGAAGGGCGCGCATTCCAGCGGCAAGCCGTTCGGCGGCGGGCCGCAGATGGTGGAGATCAGCCGCGACGCCAAGCGCGTCTACTGGACGAACTCGCTCTATTCCAGCTGGGACGATCAGTTCTATCCCGGCGGCGTGCCGGCCGCGATGGTCAAGGCGGATGTCGGCGCCGACGGCGGGCTGACGCTCGACAAGAGTTTCTATGTCGAATTCCCCGAGGGCTATCGCGCGCACCAGATCCGTCTGGAGGGCGGCGACTGCTCGACGGACAGCTTCTGCTATCCGTCCGTTCGCTAAAGGCGATGTGGCCTGAGCATTCGACGGCGGCGCTCTGGGCGCGCCGTGGTCGCCTCCGGCCTCTATCACGGCGCCAATCCCGGCATGGGCTGGCCGCTCGCCGTCTCGGCGGCGATGTTCGAGCGCCGCGCCGCCGCGCTGGTTAAGGCGCTGGCGGCGCTGGGGGCGGGGCATCTCTTGGCGATGCTTGTTGTGCTCGCGCCGTTCTCGATTGTCGCTTCGCTGGCGGCGCTGCAACTTCAGATCCGTCTCGCCGCGGCGGCGGTGGTGATTGGGCTGGGCGTTTTTCTGCTGCTGTCGCGACGCCATCCGCGCTTCCTGCAACGCGTGCCGCCGCACCGTCTGGCGCTGTGGTCCTTTCTGGTGGCGACCGCGCATGGCGCGGCGCTGATGCTGCTGCCGATCTATCTCGGCATTTGCGCGGCCGACGCGGCCGGACGCCGGCCATGCGGCGGCGGGGGCGTTGATGCGGGAGGGCGCCTTTCAGGCCGCGCTCGTGGCGATGACGCACACGCTGGCCATGATGGCCGCCGGCGGCGCGGCGGCGGCGGCGGTCTATTACTGGCTGGGGCTGAGGACGCTTTCCACCGCCTGGATCAATCTCGACAAGCTGTGGGCCGGCAGCCTGATCGGCGTCGGCGCGGTCGCCATCGCGCTCGCCGTTTGAGCGGGCGCTTGGCGCCTGAGGTCGCGCCGGGAAATAACTTGATAGAATTTATAGAATGCCTATGATGAAGCCACTTCCAGTCCGGAGGCGGCCCGTGCTGCATGCGATCAACCCGCTCTACTCGCTGTCCGGTCTCGTGGTTGGCCTGCTGGTCGGCTTCACCGGGGTCGGCGGCGGCTCGCTGATGACGCCCTTGCTGGTGCTGCTGTTCGGCATCCATCCCTCGACCGCCGTCGGCACGGATCTGCTCTATGCCGGGCTCACGAAGATCAGCGGCTCGGCGGTCCACAGCTACAACGGCGCGGTCGACTGGAAGGTGGTGCGGCGGCTGGCGCTCGGGCAGCGCCCCGGCCGCGGCGCTGACGCTGTTCGGTCTTGTCGCTCTTCGGCCAGGGGTCGAACGCCGCCAACCACGTCATCACGATGACGCTCGGCTTCGCGCTGCTGCTGACCGCGCTTGACGCTGCTGTTCCGCAAATGGCTGATCGGCCGCTACGGCCGGATGCTGGAGGGCGCGAGCGAGCGGCAGATTTCGGCGATGACGACGGGCCTCGGCGGCGTGCTCGGCGTGCTGGTGACGCTTTCCTCGGTCGGCGCCGGCGCCATCGGCGTCACCGCGCTGCTGATGCTCTATCCGAAGATGCCGACGGTGCGGCTCGTCGGCTCCGACATCGCCCATGCCGTGCCGCTGACGCTGATCGCAGGCGCAGGGCATTGGTGGATGGGCTCGGTCAATTTCCCGCTGCTGGCCTCGCTGCTGATCGGCTCGATCCCCGGCATCGCCATCGGCAGCCATCTGGCCTCGCGCGTGCCCGACCGCGTGCTGCGGCCGCTGCTGGCGGGCACCCTGGCGCTGATCGGCGTGCAGGTTGGCCTTTTGAGCGGCGGAGCGGTTCAGACTGGCATGGTCTTCGGGTCGCGCGCGGCGTGACGGACGCCGTGGACGACAATCGCCCGATCTGGCGATGCGATAAAAGACGAAATAAGGGTAGGGCTGCGCCGAGACGCGCCGCAGTCCGCGCGATCCTACCCGTTGACCGATTCGCGGCTGGGCGGCCACGGCGTCGAGAAGACCGTGGATGCGGCTCATGACGGAAACCGCGCCCTGCGGCGAAACGCTGAATAAATACTGATAAACTTCAGTCAGTTCGGCAAAGGCGCGCGGAGTGTATCGGATGCTCAAGCGCCGATTTTCGTCCAGAAGGCGCGCACTTCGCCGTCGCCGACGAACTCGGCGCGCTCCTCCTGTGCGATCGACTCATCGAACGAAGCCTCTTCTTCGTCCGATAGCGCGACGACCGGATCGCCTTCGCCTTCGCCGCCGCCAGGATCAGGCGCGCGATCTCATCCTGCGCGCGCTCGGGCAAAGCGCGCGCGACTTCTATCGCCCGGTCGAGCAACTGCGTCATGAATTCACTATAGCGAATTCCGTCGCCCGGATCGAAGCTCTCCGCCTCGCCGCAGCTCGTCCCCCTTCCTGAACGGCAGGCCCGCCTCGTAATCGGCGATCTGCTCGTCGACCGCCTCGCGCTCGCGCACGAGATAATCGCGCACGGCGCGGGCGAAGCGGGGATCGGCGAAATCATGCGCGGAATAGGTCGCGACGGGCCGATAGCCGCGCGCCAGCTTGTGCTCGCCCTGCGCGCCCGCCTCGACGCGCGCATAACCGTGGCGGATGGCGTATTCGATCGCCTGATAATAGCAGACCTCGAAATGCAGGAACGGCCGCTCCTCGATCGCGCCCCAGTTGCGGCCGTAGATCGCGTCCTCGCCGAGAAAATTGATCGCCCCGGCGATATGCCGCCCGCTCGCGCCGCGCCATCACCAGCAGCACCCGGTCCGCCATCGTCGCGCCGATCTCGGTGAAGAAGGCGCGGGTCAGATAGGGCCGGCCCCATTTGCGCGAGCCGGTGTCCATGTAGAAGGCGAAGAACGCGTCCCAGTGGCTTTGATTTGATGTCGTTTCCCGTCAGCAGGTCGATCTCGATGTCGTCGCCGAGCGCCTCGCGCCGCTCGCGCTTGATCGTCTTGCGCTTGCGCGAGGAGAGCGCGGCGAGGAAGGCCTCGAAATCGGCGTAGCCCTCGTTGAGGAAATGGAACTGCTCGCCGGTGCGGCGCGCGAACCCCGCGGCGCCCAGCGCCTCGGCGTCGGCGGCGCTCGGCGAAGGTGACATGGACGGAGGAGGCCTCGACCGCGTCGCGCAGGCCGCGCAAAGCGCGCGATCAGCGTTTCCGCGCGCGCCCGGCGGGGCGTCGGGCGCGACCAGCAGGCGCCGGCCGGTGACAGGCGTGAAGGGCACGGCGACCTGCAATTTCGGGTAATAGCTGCCGCCGGCGTTCTCGTAGGCGTGCGCCCAGGAATGGTCGAACACATATTCGCCCATGCTGTGCGACTTCACATAGGCCGGCGCGCAGGCGACGAGGCGGCCGCCGGCGATCCTCCACCAGCACGTGCGCGGGCGTCCAGCCGGTGCGCCCGCCGACCGAGCGCGACCGCTCCAGCGCGGAGAGGAATGCGTGGCTGATGAAAGGGTTGTAGCGCTCTCCGGCAGCTTCCGCTTTCGGTGAGGTCCGGCGGATTGGCGCAGGCGTCCCAGGCCTCGGCGGGGACGCGGTCGAGCGAGGGGATCGTGCGGGCCGTGAATTCGGGCATGGGGCCTTTCGGTGTGGACGACGGGGATACGCTCGACGCAGGTCGCGGGCTTAGTCTGGCGGGCAGGCCCAGCAACGCGCGGACCGCGCGTTCGCAAGACCGGAAGACGTCATCGGGGCGATCCGTATATCGTGCGAGTTCAGCGGTATAGGAAAGGAGCGGCGCATGGCCCGCGTTCTCGTCACCGGCGCGACCGGGTTCATCGCCAGCCATACCATCGCCGATCTGCTCGCGCATGGCTACGACGTGCGCGGCACGGTGCGCTCGCGCGAGCGGGCGCTGAGGGAGGCGGCGCTCGCGCGCATTCCCGGCGCCGAGCGGCTGGAGCTGGTCGAGGCCGATCTGCTACGACGCCGCCTCGTTCGAGGCGCCGGCGCAGGGCTGCGAAGCCGTGCTGCACATCGCGAGCCCCTACGCGATCAACGTCAAGGACCCGCAGCGCGATCTCGTCGATCCCGCCGTGAAGGGAACCGGGGCCGTGCTCGCCGCGGCGGCGAAGGCGGGCGTCAGGCGGGTCGTGCTGACCTCGTCGATGGCCGCGATCACCGACGAGCCGCCGGCCGACCACGCGCTGACCGAGGCCGACTGGAACGAGAAAAGCTCGCTTGCCCGCAATCCCTATTATTTCTCCAAGACGCAGGCCGAGCGGGCCGCCTGGCGCTTCATGGAGGAGGCCAAGCCCGGCTTCGATCTCGTCGTCGTCAACCCGTTTCTGGTGATCGGGCCGAGCTATACGCGCTGCGCTCAACGAATCCAACAGGATGCTCGCCGACATGACGAAGGGCGTCTATCCCGGCGTGCTGGCCCTGACCTGGGGCTTCGTCGACGTGCGCGACGTCGCGCGCGCCCATGTGCTCGGCGCTGGAGACGCCGTCGGCGCAAAGGGCGCTATCTCTGCGCCGGCGATATACTGACGATGCGCGAGACCGTCGCCGCGCTGCGCGCGGCCCTGCCGCAGGCGAAGCTGCCGAGGCTGCCGCTCGACAACTTCCTCGGCACGGCGATCGTGAAGCTCGCCTCCTACATCCCAGCCCGCCGGCGTCGGCTCCTATCTGCGCAGCCACATCGGCCGCAGGCTCCGCTTACGACAACGGCAAGATCCGCCGCGAGTTAGGCCTGACGTTCCGCCCGGCCCGCGCCGCCATCGCCGACGCGGTGGCGGATCTCGTGAAATGGGGGCATATCCAGACCTGAGTCTCACGCCGCCGCGTGCATCGCGAACGAGCGTGCGGCGAGCGGGTATGCCTTGCTCGAACGGCGTCGGGTCCGACCAGAAGCGCGCCCTGAACTTCGAGGCGTCGACCCTATAGGGCCGATCCCACTGGAAGCGCATCTCAGCGAATTCGCCGAGTTCCGGCGTGAACACGCTCAAGCCGCGCATCGCCCAGAACGGCAGGTTGCGCACGCGCAAGGGGACGCCGAGCGTCTTGGCCGCAAGCGCCAGCAACTCCCGCGGGCGCCTGATCGGCGCGCAGGGCACGTGCCAGGCCTGCCCGAAAGCGTCGTCGGGCGCGTCGAGCAGGCTCACGACGGCGCGCGCGTAATCAGGGACATAGGCGATGTCGTGGGGAATGTCGGCGTCGTTGATCCACAACGCCGTCTTGCCGCGCGCGAGCGCGCCGAGCGAAGTGTCGCCGAGCGTCGGAAGCCTGACGCCCGGACCATAGAAATCCGGCCCGCGCACGGCCGCGAAACGCACCCGCCCCGCTGCGCTCGCCGCCTGCCAGATCCGCGTCGCGGCCGAGCGCGCGGCGGGCTTCAGCGGATAGTCGGAGAGCGGCATCGTCTCCTTGAGCGGCTCGGTCTGCGGGCCGTACATGTAGAGATTGTCGACGAAAACGACGCGCGCTCCCGTCTCGGCGGCGGTCTCGACGACGTTTGTCACGATCTTCGGCCAGGTGTCGCGCCAGACCGGCCCGGAATAGGCGAGGCCGATCGACAGCACGATCTGCGCCGCGCCCTGCGCGGCGGCGCGCAGCGACGCCCGCTCGGTCACGTCGCAGCTGTGAAACCCACGTCCGCCGGCAGCCCCGCCGGCCGCTTGCGCTGGGCCACCCGCACCTGTTGCCCGCGCGCGCTCAAGATCGCGACCGTCGCCGCGCCGACCGGACCATAGCCGATCACCAGAACGCTCTCATTCATGACCCGACCTCCGTGAAATGCCACGAGGAAGATAACGCCGGCTTGCCCATGACGGAAATGCATTGTTATCATCAATGCCTATGCGCGAAATGAATTTAGCCGGCGTCGATCTCAACCTGCTGCCGGCGCTGGAGGCGCTGATCCGCCGCCGCAACGTCACTCTCGCCGGGCGCGACGTCGGCCTGAGCCAGCCGGCGATGTCGCGGGCGCTGGCGCGGCTGCGCGGCTCTCGGCGATCCCATCCTGGTCAAGGCCGCCGGGCGGCCTCGCGCCGACGGCGCGCGCCGAGGCGCTGCTGCCGCACCTTACCGCCGCGCTCGACCGGGTCGGCGGCGTCCTGCGCCCGCCGGCCTTCGCGCCCGAGGCGCTCGACCGCACGTTCCGCATCGCCGCCACCGACGTGCAGGCGCTGCTCCTGGGCCCGCCGCTGCTGGCGTCGATCCGGGCGCAAGCGCCGCGCGCGAGCCTGTCGTTTCTCGCCATCCAGGCGAATGTCCGCGAGCGCATCGAGACCGGCGACATCGACCTCGCTTTCGCGATGGCGACGACGCCGCTGCCGCCCGGCGCCTATAGCGAGCCGCTCGCCGAGGACCGGCTCGCGCTCGTCGTCCGTCGCGGCGCCCGGCCCCTCGACAAGCCCTGGACGCTCGCGGAATACGCGGCCGCGACCCATGCGACCGTCTCGATCTTCGGCGACCGCCTGTCGGAGATCGACGCGGAGCTGGCCGAGGCCGGCCTCGTGCGCCGCATCGTGTTCACGAGCCCGCATTTTCTGGCGACGCTCGCGGCGGTCGGGGCGAGCGACTGCGTGACGACGCTGTCGGCGGCGCTGGCGCGCCGCTTCGCCGACAGTTCGGGCTCGCTCTCCACGAACCGCCGCTGCGGCAGAAGCGCCTGCCGCTCGACGACGGTCGTCGCGGCGACGCGCGCCGAAGACCCCGGCATCATATGGCTGAGGGGCCGGCTGAAGGAGGCGGCGCGCGAGGTCTTCCGCGATTGACCGCGCCGGTCATGAGACCCCGCGGCTTTTCGGCGCGACAGGGTCCGGCCCCCGGTCTATAGAGCGCGCCGTCCAAAAGCCCGGGGTGTTCATTTGTCCGCTCTTGTTCTCGACGGCGCGGCCGTCTCCGAGGCGACGCTCGCCCGCGTCGCCGAGGCCGCGCGCGCGCTTGGACTTACGCCCGGCCTCGCGGTCGTGCTCGTCGGCTCCGACCCCGCGAGTCAGGTCTATGTCGCGCTCCAAGGGCAGGGCGGCCAAGCTCTGCGGCTTTCACTCCGCTGCAATTCGACCTGCCGGAGACGACGAGCCAGGCCGAACTGCTCGCGCTCATCGACGCGCCTCAACGAGGACCCGGCGATCCACGGCATCCTCGTGCAACTGCCGCTGCCGAAGGCGATCGACGCGACGCGCGTGCTGGAGGCGATCGACCCCGCCAAGGACGTCGACGGCTTTCATCCCGTCAATGTCGGGCTCGCGGCGAGCGGCGTGTTCGAACGGGCGCTGATTCCCTGCACGCCCGCGGGCTCGATGATCCTCGTCGACCGCGCCTGCGAGGCGCTGGGCCTCAAGCTCGACGGGCTGGAGGCGGTCGTCATCGGCCGCTCCAACATCGTCGGCAAGCCGATGGCGCAACTGCTGCTCGCCCGCAACTGCACGGTGACGATCGCCCATTCGCGCACGCGCGACCTGCCCGCCGTCGCGCGCCGCGCCGACGTGCTGGTGGCCGCCGTCGGCCGGCCGGAGATGGTGAAAGGCGATTGGGTCAAGCCCGGCGCCATCGTCATCGACGTCGGCATCAACCGCATTCCCGCGCCGGAGAAGGGCGAGGGCAAGACGCGGCTCGTCGGCGACGTCGCCTATGGGGAGGCGGCGCAAAGTCGCCGGCGCGATCACGCCGGTGCCCGGCGGCGTCGGCAAGATGACGATCGCCATGCTGATGGCCAACACGCTGACCGCCGGCCGCGCGCGCGAAAGGGCTTAACCGCGCGCCGAAATTCTAGGCGGTGCGTCGCGACGTCCGCGGCGCCGACTTTCGGCGCATAAACGCCTCATTAGGCGCTTGTGTGCGTTGCGGCGGCGCTATGTTTCTGGCAAGAGGGCGCCCGATCCGATCTGACGGCGCGATAACATGCGCCGTATTGGCAAGTATTTCGGGGGGCCGAACGCTATGGCACTGGGGCTAGGGCTTATTATTCTGTGCGGGCTACTGGCGCTCGTGTATGGCGGCGTCACCGTCAGCCAGGTGATGGCGGCCCCGGCGGGCTCCGCCAGGATGCAGGAGATTTCGGGCGCGGTGCGCGAGGGCGCGCAGGCCTATCTGCGCCGCCAATATCTCGACCATCGCGGTCGTCGGAATCGTCGTCTTCATCGGCCTCTGGTTCCTGCTGTGCCTGGGACGTCGCCATCGGCTTCGCCATCGGCGCGGTGCTCTCGGGCGCGGCCGGCTTCATCGGCATGAACGTGTCGGTGCGCGCCAACGTGCGCACCGCGCAGGCGGCGAGCGAATCGCTGGCGCGGCGGCCTCGACATCGCCTTCAAGTCGGGCGCGGTGACCGGCATGCTGGTGGCGGGCCTGGCGCTGCTCGGCGTCGCGGGCTATTTCTACGCGCTGACCGGCCCGATGGGCATCATGCGCCCGCCGAGCCGCGTCGTGATCGACTCGCTGGTGGCGCTCGGCTTCGGCGCCTCGCTGATCTCGATCTTCGCCCGTCTCGGCGGCGGCATCTTCACCAAGGGCGCCGACGTCGGCGCCGACCTCGTCGGCAAGGTCGAGGCCGGCATTCCCGAGGACGATCCGCGCAACCCGGCGACGATCGCCGACAACGTCGGCGACAATGTCGGCGACTGCGCGGGCATGGCGGCCGACCTCTTCGAGACCTATGCGGTGACGGTCGTCGCGACGATGGTGCTGGGCTCGATCTTCTTCGCGGGCACGGCCATTCTGCTGCCCTCGATGATCTATCCGCTGGCGATCTGCGGCGTCTGCATCCTCACCTCGATCGCCGGCACCTATTTCGTCAAGCTCGGCGCCGACAACTCGATCATGGGCGCGCTCTACAAGGGCCTGATCGTGACCGGCCTGCTGTCGATCGTCGGCCTCGCCATCGCGACCACTTTGGTCGTCGGCTGGGGCGACGTTCGGCGAAGTCGCCGGCCGCACGCTGACGGGCGTCAACCTCTTCATCTGCGGCATCGTCGGCCTCATCATCACCGGCCTCATCGTCGTCATCACCGAATATTACACCGGCACCGGCAAGCGCCCGGTGGTCTCGATCGCGCAGGCGTCGGTCACCGGCCACGGCACCAACGTGATCCAGGGCCTCGCGGTCTCGCTCGAATCGACGGCGCTGCCGGCCATCGTCATCGTCGTCGGCATCATCGCCACCTATCAGCTCGCCGGCCTCTACGGCACGGCGATCGCGGTGACGACGATGCTCGGCCTGGCCGGCATGATCGTCGCGCTCGACGCCTTCGGCCCGGTCACCGACAACGCCGGCGGCATCGCCGAAATGGCGGGCCTGCCCAAGGAAGTGCGCCAGTCGACCGACGCGCTCGACGCGGTCGGCAACACCACCAAGGCCGTGACCAAGGGCTACGCGATCGGCTCGGCGGGCCTCGGCGCGCTGGTGCTGTTCGCGGCCTATTCGAACGACCTCGAGCTACTTCGCCGCCAACCCCGAGAAGTTCGCCCTACTTCAAGGACATCGGCGTGCTCGTTCGACCTGTCGAACCCGTACGTGGTGGCGGGCCTGATCTTCGGCGGCCTGATCCCCTACCTGTTCGGCGGCATCGCGATGACGGCGGTCGGCCGCGCGGCCGGCTCGGTGGTCGTCGAGGTGCGCCGGCAGTTCAAGGAAATGCCCGGCATCATGCAGGGCACGCAGCAGCCCGACTACGGCCGCGCGGTCGACATGCTGACCAAGGCGGCGATCCGCGAAATGATCATCCCCTCGCTGCTGCCGGTGCTGGCGCCGTTCGTCGTCTATTTCGGCGTGCTGGCGATCTCGGGCTCGAAGGCCAACGGCCTTCGCGGCGCTCGGCGCCTCGCTGCTCGGCGTCATCGTCAACGGCCTGTTCGTCGCGATCTCGATGACTTCGGGCGGCGGCGCCTGGGACAACGCCAAGAAGAGCTTCGAGGACGGCTTCGTCGACAAGGACGGCGTCAAGCACTTCAAGGGCTCGGACGCGCACAAGGCGTCGGTGACCGGCGACACCGTCGGCGATCCCTACAAGGACACCGCCGGCCCGGCCGTGAACCCGGCGATCAAGATCACCAACATCGTCGCGCTGCTGCTGCTGGCGATCCTGGCGCACTGAAGCGCGCGCGGAAGCGAAGTTGCAGCGGGCGCTCGGCGACGAGCGCCCGCTTTGCATTTTCGCAAATTCGCGAGCTTCGCGGCGAGGCTTCGGCGTGGTAGACTTGCCACCGGGAGAACGGCCATTGTCCGAAGTGCGGAGCCTGCGATCTCGACGAACTCATAACCTCCGATCCCGAGATCTCGGCGGACGCCGCGTGTTCCGCAACACGCGGGTGCCCGTGGAGCGCTGTTCGACAATCTGGCGAGCGGGCATGTCGCTGGACTGCAAATACTGACCAGCTTCAAGACGTTGGATCGGTCGGACGTCGTGCGCGTCCTGGAGCGACTCGGCGCGTTTGGCCGAGCCGAGAGCTGACGTGAAATCTGTCCTCGATGCAGGAGTGCCGGAAGACATCGTGGCGCCTCTGAACGGTCGTCTCGGCGCGGCGGTAGACCCGTTCGCGCGAATGGCGCGGCTTTGCGAACGGCGTCTTGCTGGCGGCTGTCGACAGGCCGGGTAACGCCGTTCTGCTCACGAGCGACAAGAACATAGGTTTTCAACTCAGTTTCCAGCGGTTGCGAATTGCGATCGTCGCTACTGCCGGTCAACCGGCCCGATCTTCTCTTGAAGAGATTGACGGATATTCTGGTACGATTTGGGCGGCAAAGTCCGGGCAAGTGGTTTCGATTGGCCTGGACGGCCGCAGGATTGTCCGCAGCGCCAACGCGGCGCGGCGGATCATCGTCGACGAACTTCCGCAGTTGCCGGGTTCCGATCGTGAACGCCTAACGTCTCATCCTCGGGCATCCGTGTCGACACTGCGCAGTCGCGCAAATCGCGCACCCGCGCTAAGACTGCATTCAACTCCCTGTAAGACGAGACCGCCCATGCGCATCCTGCTCACCAACGACGACGGCGTGCACGCCGCCGGCCTCAAGCTTCTGGAGCGCATCGCCCAGCAATTCTCCGACGATGTGTGGATCGTCGCGCCCGAGACCGATCAGTCCGGCGTCGCGCATTCCTTCTCGCTGTCGACCCCGCTGCGCCTGCGCGAGGTCGCGCCCAAGCATTTCGCGGTGCAGGGCACGCCGACCGATTGCGTGCTGATGGCGGTCAGGCGCCTGCTCGCCGACAAGAAGCCCGATCTCGTGCTCTCCGGCGTCAATCGCGGCCAGAACGTCGCCGAGGACGTCACCTATTCCGGCACCATCGCGGCGGCCATCGAGGGCACGCTGCTCGGCATTCCCTCCATCGCGCTGTCGCAATCCTACGGCGGCATCGAGGGCCGCGAGCGGCCGATCTGGGAAGCGGCGGAGGCTTTCGCGCCGCAGGCGATCGACAAGATTCTCGAGCATCGGCGTGCCGCCCGGCGTGCTCGTCAACGTCAATTTCCCGCCCTGTGCGGCCTCCGAGGTCAAGGGCGTGGCGGTCACCTCGCAGGGGCGGCGCGACGCCGACCTCATGCGCATCGAAGAGCGGCGCGACGGGCGCAACATTCCCTATTACTGGCTGATGTTCCAGCGCGCGGGGCTTCACGCCGGGGCGGGCACGGATCTGGAGGCGCTGGCGGCGCACAAGGTCGCCGTGACGCCGCTGCGCATCGACCTCACCGACGAGGCCGAGCGCCGCCGCTACGCCGAGGCCTTCGCATCGGACTGACGGACATGCTGGGGACGGAGACGGAGACAAGGGAGCGGGCGCAGTTCACGCTGAGGATGCGCCAGCGGGGCTTGAGCGACATTCGCGTGCTGCGCGCGCTCGAACGCACGCCGCGCTCCTTCTTCGTGCCGCAACGCTACGCCGACATCGCCGCGCGCGACATTGCGCTGCCCATCGGCGGCGGCCAGACCGCGCCGCCGCCCTCCACCGTCGCCGCCATGGTCGAGGCGCTGAAGATCGGCCCGACGCATCGGGTGCTGGAGATCGGCTCGGGGTCGGGCTACGCGACGGCGCTCATCGGCCAGCTCGCCGCCGAGGTCGTGTCGCTGGAGAGATGCCAGTCGCTGGCGGTCGAGGCGGCGGCGCGGCTCCGCGCTTTCGGCCTCGAAAATGTCAGCGTCGTCTTCGCCGACGGGCTCGCGCCCGAGGCCGTCGAAGGGCGATTCGACCGGGTGATCGCCCATGCTCTGATCGAGCCGCCGGCGCCCCGGCTGACGCGCTGGCTGGAGCCCGGCGGCGCGCTGGTCGCCGCCATCGCCGACGAGGAGGCGCAGCGCATCGTGCGCCTGAAGCTCGGACGCCGAAAGCGAGATCCAGGCGGAGGCCCTGGGAGCCGTGCGCACGCTCACGCCGCTCGTCGTCGGCCTCATGCGCGCCTTGTAAAGAACCCTTTTTACCGACTTTGAACACAAAAGATTCATCTTAAACCCGGCCTTAACCGCCATCGGCGATGCTGCGCTTCGGAGTGGGTTGCGTGGGTGGGTTAGCCGATGAGTGAGGGCGTCGCAGGGGTCATTCGTCGAAACGCTTTTCGTTTCGCGCTGACGGGAATCGTAGGGATCTGGCTTTCGGGCTGTGCGGACGCGACGGTTCGCCGACTCCCCGATCCTTTCGCATCGAGTCCGTTTTCGTCCAATCCTTTCTCCAATCCGTTCTCGACGGCGTCCAACGACGGCGTCGCGCCGACGCCGCGGGTCTCCTCGGAGCCGCTGTCGGCGGCCAAGTCGCAGAATGGCGGCTACGCCACGGCCGCGCGGCCGAGCCCGACCGCCGTGGCCTCCACCGCGCCTCCGACCCCGGAAGCCACCGGCGCGATCCAGCGCGCAGCCCGTGGGCGGCTCGGCGGCGGGCTGGAGCGCCGTCGGCGGCTCGCCCATCGTCGTCGGCGCCAACGACGACGCCGCGACCCTTTCGGCCCGTTACGGCGTGCCCGAGGCCGCGCTGCTCAGCGCCAACGGCCTGCGCTCGCGCTCCGAGATCCGCCCCAACATGCGCATCGTCGTCCCGGTCTTTAGCGCCCACGGCGATACGCGGGTCGCCAGGGCCGACGAGGGGCGGGACATTCGCGACAATTCGCGCCGCGGCGTCGCGGCGCGAGGCCGAGGACGGCGACCGCAAGTCCGATCGCAAGAAGCACAAGGCCGAGGCGAAGCGCGACGAAGACAACGCCGCCGACGACCGCTCGGAGAAGAAGCTCTCAAAGGCCGAGAGGCTGAAGAAGGAAGAAAGCGAGAAGCTCGCCAAGGCGGAGAAGGCCGACAAGCACGAAAAGGCCGAGAAATCGGCCAAAGCCGACAAGCACGCCAAGGCCGAGAAGAGCGAGAAGGCCGAGACGGAAGTCGCCAAGACCGAGACGACGAAACTGCCGAGGAAAGCCGAGATCGACAAGGCGCCTACCGGCAATCTCGCCGCCGTCGCGAGCTCCAGCGCGTCCGAGCCGGGCCAGTTCCGCTGGCCGGCGCGCGGCCGCATCATTCAGGGCTTCAAGGCGGGCGGCAACGACGGCATCAATATCGCGCTGCCCGAGGGCACCTCGGTGCGCGCCGCCGAGGACGGCAAGGTCGCCTACGCCGGCAGCGCGCTGAAGGGCTATGGCAATCTCGTGCTGATCCGCCATCCCAACGGCTTCGTCACGGCCTACGCCAACAACGGCGAGCTCGACGTCAAGAGCGGCGACGTCGTCAAGCGCGGCCAGGTGATCGCCAAATCCGGCCAGACCGGCGACGTGTCCACGCCGCAGTTGCATTTCGAACTGCGCAAGGGCCAGACGCCGGTCGATCCCACCAATTATCTCGCCGGCCTCTGAGGGTTCGAGCGGCGAGCGGAACGTCGGCGGGCCGCAGGGCCGGCCGGCCGGGACGCCGCGACCCGAACGCCACGAGACAACAGCGGTTCGGCGAGCGGCGGCGAAGCGAGGGGCGGGTCCCACGAAAGGCCCGCCCCTCCGCCTTTTTTCAAGGCGGGCCTTGCGGCCCGCCGTCCGATATGGCCCAAGACGGCATGTCCAGGCCGCTCGACCGTTTCGCCGTCATCGTGATGAGCGTGCTTTGCGTGGCCTGGGGCGGCAATCAGGTGGCGGCGAAGATCGCGCTCGCCGATTTCGGGCCGATGACGCAATGCGCCCTGCGCAACGGGATCGGCGCGATTCTCGTCGCGCTTTACGCCGTCGCGCTGCGCCCGGAGGTGTTCCGCCGCGACGGGACGGCGGCGCTGGGCGTCTTCGTCGGCGTGCTGTTCACGCTGGAGTTCGTGTTCCTGTTCTTCGCGGTGGAGCGCACGACGGCGGCGAGCGCCGTGGTGTTCCTGTTCACGGCGCCGTTTTTCGTCGCCCTCGGCGCGGTCGCGCTCCTGCCGGCGGAGCGGCTTGCGCCTCGGCAATGGCTCGGCGTCGTCGTCGCTTTCGTCGGCGTGGCGCTCGGCTTTTACCGGCCGGCGGCGGGGTCGAGCTTCTTCGGCGACGCGCTGGCGCTCGCCGCCGGGGCGGCATGGGGCGCGACGACGCTCGTCATCAAGGCGACGCGGTTCAAGGCGCTCGATCCCACCAAGACGCTGCTTTATCAGGTGATCGTGGCGACCCTTCTGTCGGCGCCGCTCGCCTTCTGGCTCGGCGAGCCGTTTCCGTGGCGCCCTTCGGGGGCGGCGGTGGCGGCGTTGCTCTATCAGGCCGTGTTCGTAGTCGCGATCACCTATCTGATATGGTTCTGGATCCTGAAACGCTATCGCGCGCCGGAGCTTTCGGCGCTGACCTTCATCTCGCCGGTGGTCGGCGTGCTCGAAGGCTGGCTCATGCTCGGCGAGACGCCGACGCCGAGCTTTCTCATCGCGCTCGCCGGGGTCGCCGCCGGCATCGTGCTGCTCAGCTGGCCGGCGCGGGCGCCGCTCCGCAAGGCGCAACCCGCCGAGTGAGACTTGCGGCGGACGCGCGGCCGCGCCAGATAGCAGGCGCCAAGCAGGGAGCCCGGCGATGCCTCAAACTCGCGGTCAATTCTTCGACGACGTGTCCCGTATATTCACCGACGCGGCGGGTCTCGCCGACACCGCCCGGCGCGAGGTGGAGACGCTGGCGCGCGCGCAGCTCGAACGGATGCTCGCCTCGATGAACGTCGTCAGCCGCGAGGAATTCGAGGCGGTGCGCGAAATGGCGCTGAAGGCGCGCGAGGAGAACGACAAGCTCGCCGCGCGCGTGGCCGCGCTCGAGGAGAAGCTCGGGCAAGGGAGCACGGGCGCTTAGTGAATCATCGACGCGATTGATTCGGTTGGGAGATTCTGTGGAAGACATTCGCGCGGGGACTGTACGTCAGCGGGCGAATCTGGAAGGTTCGAGGCGTTCCCGCGGCGCGGGAGCGCGGCAAGCCCGGCTCATGATTCGAGGCGGCTTGCTGGCGCGAAGCGCCGGCGTGCGTCGTCGCCTGCGTATCGTCAACGCCTTCCGAAAGCTTCCGAATGCACGCCATCGAGAACGAGGCCGCCGAGCGTCATGAACATCCCGTCGACGTGGTCGAACGCATCGCCGCCCTCCACGAATGGGCCTTCGACCGCCAGGACGACGACGAGATCGCCATTCTCGTCAACGGCGCCTGGGCGCATTACGAGGTGGCGATCACCTGGATACCGGACGCCGAAGCGCTGCATTTCAGCTGCGCCTTTGACCTGAAGGTTCCCGAGCGCAAGCGCGCCGACATCGTCGAACTGATCCGTCTCATCAACGCGCAGATGTGGCTCGGCCATTTCGACCTGTGGAGCCACGAGAACATCGTGATGTTCCGCCACGCCCATTGCCTGACCGGCGGCGCGCGGGCGAGCGAGGCGCAATGCCGCGCGCTGGTCGAGGCGGCGATCAAGGCCTGCGAGACCTATTATCAGTCCTTCCAGTTCGTGCTCTGGGCCGGCCGCAACCCGCGCGAGGCGATGGATTTCGCGATGTTCGAGACGGTCGGGGCGGCTTGACGGCAGAAACGCTTGATCCCGGTTTGGGATCGGGATAGCGTTCGTCGATGAGGGTCATAGCCCGCCGAACGCTTCGCGCCTTCCTTGATGGCCTTGCCAGTCAAAAAGATCAGCCCGCGGTCAAGGCGGCCCTGGACGCTTGGTTTGCTGAAGTGTCGAGGGCCGATTGGGCGAATGCCGCGGACGTGAAGCGGCGCTATGCGACGGCGAGCATCGTGACCGCCGAGCGCATAGTGTTCAATATCAAAGGCAACGCTTATCGGCTTGTCGTCGCGGTGGATTTCGAAAAGGGGATTGTGTGGATCAAATGGATCGGCTCCCACGCCGATTATGACAGGATCAACGTCTCGGAGGTCGAATATGGGCGATGAGTTAAGACCCATCCGCAGCGAGGCGGACTATGAGGCCGCGCTAAAGAAAGTCGAACGCGTGTGGGGCGCGAAATCGGGCACGCCCGAAGGCGACCGGCTGGATGTGCTGGCGACGCTGATCGACGCCTATGAAGCGCAGAATTTTCCGATCGATCCGCCCGATCCCATAGAGGCGATCCTGTTCCGGATGGAGCAGCAGGGCCTAACCCGCAAAGACCTGGAACCGATCCTCGGCGCTCGCAATCGCGTGTCGGAAGTGCTGAACCGTAAGCGCGGCCTGTCGCTAGAGATGATCCGCAAATTGCACGAAAACTTGGGCATCTCCGCCGAGGTTCTGATCCGGCCGGTTCGGACGAACTCGGCGGCCTAAGACCGCACGTAAACCGCCTCCAGCGGCGCGCCTCGCCGCGCGTCGCCAAACCCCGCGCCAGCAAATCCTCCAGATGCGCGAGCGTCGAGAGGGCCGCCGCGCCCTTCAGGCGCGACGACAGGCCGGCGTAGTTTTTCTCGACGATCTCGGCGATCGTGGCGGGTCCCGCATCGAGGCGCGCGAGAATCGCCGTTTCGCGCTGGCGGCGGTGGGTGATGAGGCCGCGCACGTAGCGCCTGGGATCGCGCACGGGCCCGCCATGGCCGGGCCAATAGATCGCGTCCTCGCGCTCGCGCAGGCGTTCGAGCGAGGCCATGTAATCGGCCATCACGCCGTCGGGCGGGGCTACGACCGACGTGGACCACGCCATGACGTGATCGCCGCTGAAGAGAGAATCGCCCCAGACGAAACAGAGGTGATTGGCGGCGTGGCCGGGGGTCGCGAGCGCGACGAGCCGATGATCGCCGAACTCGAGGCTCTCGCCCTCGCCGAGGACGCGGGCGGGCGCGTAGGTGAGATCGTGCGCGGCGTCGAGCCCCTGCGGCGCGCCGGGGCGCGGGACATGCGGCCGCGCGCCGACGATCTGCAGCCCCCGTCGCCGCCGCGAGCTTCGGCCAGCGAGCACGCTATGATCGCGGTGGGTGTGGGTGACGACGACATAGGCGACCCGCTCGCCCTTCGTCGCCGCCAGAAGGCGTTGCAAATGCTCCTCGTCGTCCGGCCCCGGATCGAGGATCGCGACCTCGCCCTCGCCGACGATATAGGCGCAGGTGCCGGTATAGGTGAAGGCGGAGGCGTTCGGCGCGACGAGCCGGCGCAGGCCGGGGGCGAGGGTCTCCACTACGCCGCTCGGCGCGTCTTCCGGGATATCGTTCAAAGCTGTTCCTCGCGCTTGGCGCCGGCTTTCGCCGGTCTCTATAACCGAAGCCGCATATGGGGGCATTTAATGGCGAACGAGACCGAGACCAAGCGCGAGCCGGCGCCCGACCGCACCGCCTTCGCGGTCTTCGTGGCCATGACGACGCGCTGGAAGGACAACGACCCCTACGGCCATCTCAACAACGTCGTCTATTACGAATTGTTCGACGCCGCCGTTAATCAGCTGCTGATCGAGCGCGGGCTGCTCGATCCCGCGGGGAGCGACGTGATCGGCCTCGTGGTCGAAAGCCGCTGCCGGTTCTTCTCCTCGCTCGCCTTTCCCGACGCTCTGGAGGTCGGCGTGCGGGTCGAGGCGATCGGCCGCTCCTCCGTGAATTACCGGCTCGCCGTGTTCAAGCAGGGGGCCGAGTTCGCGGCTGCGGACGGGCGCTACACCCATGTCTATGTCGAGCGGGCGACCGGCCGCCCGGTCGCCATTCCCGAGGCGCACCGGCGCGCCATGGAGCAATGGAGCGTGACTTATTAAGGAGGTTTGGGGTAGAGCGACGCCCTTGCCGGGTCTCAGGATAATTAGGCGATGTCGACGAAAATTCTTCCCGTCATCATGTGCGGCGGCGCTGGCACGCGCGTCTGGCCGGAATCGCGGGAGACCTACCCGAAGCAATTCATCGCGCTGATCGGCGCCCGCTCGACCTTCCAGGAGACGGTGGCGCGCGTCACCGGGCCGATGTTCGAGGCGCCCATCGTCATCACCAATCACGATTACCGCTTCCTCGTGAAGGAGCAGCTCGACGAGATCGGCGCTTCCGCCACCATCGTCACCGAGCCGGTGCGGCGCGATTCCGGGCCGGCGGTGGCGGTCGCGGCCGAACTGGCCGCCCAGCGCGGGTCGGAGACCGTCGTGGCCGTATTCGCCGCCGACCATGTCGTGACCAAGCTGGACGCCTTTCTCGACGTCTGCGCCAAGGCGGCGAGGGCCGCCGCGCGCGGCTATATCGTCACCCTCGGCGTCAAGCCGACGGAGCCCGCGATTGGCTATGGCTACATCCGCCCCGGCGCCGATCTCGAGGACGGCGTCTTCGGCGTCGACGCTTTCGTCGAGAAGCCCGACCGCGAGACCGCCGGGCGTTACGTCGCGAGCGGCTACCTCTGGAACTCCGGCAATTTCTTCTTCCGCGCCGACACGATGATCGAGGAATTGCAGGCTTTCGAGCCGGAGATGGCGCGCGCCGCCGCCGCGACGGTGGCCGCCGCCAAGACCGATCTCGATTTCTTCGCCCTCGACCTCGCCGCGTTCGGCGCATCGCCGAAGAAGTCCATCGACTATGCGGTGATGGAGCGCACCAAGCGGGCCGCCGTCGTGCCGGCCGACATCGGCTGGTCGGACGTCGGCAACTGGGACGCGGTGTGGAAGCTCTCCGAGCGCGACGCCGAGGGCAATTCGTTCCACGGCGAGGACGGGTTCGCTATCGATTCCAAAAATGTCCATGTCCGCTCAAGCGGGATGCTGACCGCGCTCGTGGGCGTGAGCGACGTCGTCGTGGTGACCACCCAGGATGCGGTGCTGGTGCTGGGGCGCGACCAGGGCGACCGCGTCAAGGAGGTCGTCGAGGCGCTGAAGGCGCGCAAGCGCCGCGAGGCGACCGAGCACAAGCGCATGTTCCGGCCCTGGGGCTACTATCAGTCGATCGACAATGGCGCGCGCTATCAGGTCAAGCGCATCGTCGTGACGCCCGGCCGGCGCCTGAGCCTGCAGAAGCACTATCACCGCGCCGAGCACTGGATCGTCGTCAAGGGCACGGCCGAGGTCACGCGCGGCGAGGAGGTGACGATCGTGCACGAGAACGAGTCGATCTATCTGCCCATCGGCGTCACGCACCGGCTCGCCAATCCCGGCAAGATCAATCTGGAGCTGATCGAGGTGCAGACCGGCTCCTATCTCGGCGAGGACGACATCGTCCGCATCGAGGACGTCTACAACCGCACCGCCTGAGGCGAACGTGCGCAAAGTCGCGCTGGTGACGGGGGCGGGGCGGCGCATCGGCGCCGACATAGCCCGACGGCTCGCGCGCGAGGGCTACGCCGTCGCGCTGTTCGCCAACGCCTCGTTCGACGGCGCGCAGGCGCTCGCGGCGGAGATCGCGCGGGGAGGCGGCGAGGCCCGCGCTTATTTCGCCGACCTCACGGACCCCGAAGGCGCCGCCGGCGTGTTCGCCGAGGCGTCCGCCGCGCTTGGGCCGGTGGAGCTGCTCGTCAACAACGCCGCCTTGTTCGAGGACGACGCCATCGACCGCCTGGATCTCGCCGTATGGCGGCGCCAGTTCGCGGTCGATCTGGAAGCGCCGGTTTTCCTCATCGCCGCCATGGCCAGGCAATTGCCCGCGAATTGCGAGGGCGCGGTCGTCAACGTCATCGACCAGCGCGTGCTGAAGCTGACGCCGGAATATCTCTCCTACACGCTCGCCAAATCGGCGCTTTGGACGGCGACGCGCACTCTTGCGCAGGCCCTGGCGCCGCGAATCCGCGTCAACGCGGTCGGGCCGGGGCCGACCTATCCCAGCACCCGCGAGGGCGATGCGGGCCTCGCCCACGAAGCCGCCGGCACGCTGCTCGGCCGCTCCATTTCGGGCGAGGAGATCGCCGAGGCCGTGCTGTTCCTGGCGCGGGCCAGGAACGTGACGGGGCAGATCCTGTGCGTCGACGCCGGCCAGCATCTCGGCTGGCGCACGCCTGATATAGTCGAGCGCGGGTGAGTTTTCCCGCCTCCATGATGTACTTTGCAATTTGTCTTGCGGATTGAGTTTGAACCTTTCACGCTGCCCCTGCGACTGACGGGCGAAGCGGAATGGTCGAGACGGACGGCGACCTCATCGAGCGCATCAAGGCCGGCGATCAGCTCGCCCTGAAGACGCTCTATGGGCGCCACCACGTGAAAATCTTCCGCTTCGCGATGCGGATCCTCCGGTCCGAGTCGAACGCGGAGGACGTGGTGCAGGACGTGTTTGGAGACGTCTGGCGTCAGGCGGCGAATTTCGGGGGCAGGGCGGAGGCTTCGACCTTCCTGCTCGCGATCGCCCGCAACAAGGCCTATTCGCACTTGCGCAAGCGACGCGAGGACGAGCTCGACGAGGAAACCGCGCAGGCGATTGCAGACGAAGGCGACGCGCCCGGGGCGTCGTCGCTAAAGAAGAACAAGGGCGAACTGCTGCGCGCCTGTCTCGGCAGGCTCAGCCGCGAGCACCGCGAAGTGATGGACCTTGTCCACTACCACGACAAATCGGTCGCGGAGGCGGCCGAGATTCTCGGAATCCCCGAGGGAACGGTGAAGACGCGCATGTTCCACGCGCGCAAGAAACTGGCGGAGCTGGCGAAGGCGGCCGGGATCGACAGGGGCTGGCCATGACCGACGAGATCGACGAGATCGAGGCGCTGCTGCCCTGGTATGCGGCCGGCGCGCTCTCCGACAAGGAGCGCGCGGCCGTCGGGGCGGCGCTGGCGGCGCGCCCCGAACTGCGAGCGAGCCTTGCGACCGTCGAGGAGGATCTCGGCGAGACGGTCGCGCTCAACGAGACGCTCGGGGGGCCGAGCCCGGAAGTCTGGGCGCGCGTGATGAGAGGCGTCGCAGCGTCGCCGCACAAGCCCGCCGTGAGCGAGCGGCTCGCCGCCTGGTTCGGCTACGGCGTGGAGGGGCGCTCGCCGTGGCCGGCGCTCGCCGGCGTCGCGGCGGCGCTCGTCATCGCCGCGCAGGCCGCGACCATCGTATCGCTGCTGCGCCCGGGCGGGCAGAAGTCCGGCTACGCGACCGTCACCGCGACGACCTCGACCGCCGACGCGCTCGTGGCTTTCGCGCCGGACGCGAAGATGGCCGACGTCGCCGCGCTTCTGACGGAGCATCAGGCGACAATCGTAAGCGGCCCGCGCGCGAGCGGGCTTTACGGGCTCAAGCTTGCGGCGAAGCCGCGCTCGAAGGCCGAAATCGAGGCGGCGGTGAAGGCGCTCGCGGCCTCGCCGCTCGTGAGGCTGGCGCTGCCGGGGTCGGGCAGGTAGAAAAGCGCGCCGTCGTTCGTGTTCTGCGTTTGTTCTGAGCCCGGCGCGTGTTACTCTCGCTCACTCGAATCGCAGCCAAAATCACTCCATGACCGATGACCTGTTCGGCGCCGAAGAGCCGCGCCGCAAGCCGAAGACGCCCGTGAAAGGAACGCCCGGCGAGGGCGACTACAACGCCGCCTCGATCGAAGTGCTGGAGGGGCTTGAGCCGGTGCGCCGTCGGCCCGGCATGTATATCGGCGGCACGGACGCCAACGCCATGCATCACCTCTTCGCCGAGGTGATCGACAACGCCATGGACGAGGCGGTCGCCGGCCACGCCAAGACGATCGAGGTGGCGCTGGAGGAGGGCAACTGGGTCAGCGTCACCGACAACGGGCGCGGCATGCCTGTCGATCCGCATCCCAAGTTCAAGGACAAGTCCGCGCTCGAAGTCATCATGACCGTGCTTCACGCCGGCGGCAAGTTCGACAGCGGCGCTTACGAGACCTCGGGCGGCCTGCACGGCGTCGGCGTGTCCGTGGTCAACGCGCTCTCGGCGCGCACCGAAGTCGAGGTCGCGCGCGGGCAGACGCTTTATCGGCAGGTTTTCGAGCGCGGCAAGCCCGTCACCAAGCTTGAAGTCGTCGGCCGCGCGCCGAACCGGCGCGGCACGAAGGTGCGCTTCCAGTCCGATCCGCAAATCTTCGGCCCGAACGCCAAATTCGACCCGGCGCGGCTGTTCAAGATGACGCGGTCGAAGGCCTATCTCTTCGGCGGCGTCGAGATCCGCTGGCGCTGCGCCCCCTCGCTGGTCGACCCCGACGGCAAGACGCCGGCGGAAGCCGTGTTCCACTTCCCCGGCGGCCTGAAGGATTATCTCGCCGCCGACGTGGAGGGCCAGGAGGCGGTGGTCGAGCAGCCTTTCATCGGCAGCGTGCAGAAGGCCGGCAAGCACGGCTCGGTCGAATGGGCGATGACATGGCTCACCGTCGACGACGGCTTCGTCCATTCCTATTGCAACACGATCCCGACCCCCGACGGCGGCACGCACGAGACGGGGCTTCGCGCCGCGATCCTGCGCGGGCTGCGCGACCACGCCGAGCGCATCGGCCAGTCTAAGCGCGCAGCCGCTCTCACGGCCGACGACGTGATGTCGGGCTGCGCGGCGCTGATCTCCGTCTTCATCCGCGAGCCCGAATTCCAGGGCCAGAACAAGGGACGGCTGCAAACCATTGAAGCGGCGCGCATCGTCGAAAGCGCGGTGCGCGACGAATTCGACCATTGGCTCGCCGGCGCGCCGAGTCAGGCGGCCAAGCTGCTCGACTTCGCCGTAGATCGCGCGGAGGAGCGGCTGCGCCGCCGCGCCGAGAAGGACGTCGCCAGAAAAGCCGCGACGCGCAAGCTGCGGCTGCCCGGCAAGCTCGCGGATTGCTCGAACTCCTCGGCGCAAGGCTCGGAATTGTTTATCGTCGAGGGCGATTCGGCGGGCGGCTCGGCCAAGCAGGCGCGCGACCGGGCGACGCAGGCCGTGCTGCCGTTGCGCGGCAAGATCCTCAACGTCGCCTCGGCGACGCGCGAGAAGCTCGCGGCCAACCAGCAGCTTTCCGATCTCGCTCAGGCGCTCGGCGTCGGGATCGGGAACGCCTATCGCGGCGAGGATCTGCGCTACGACAAGGTCATCATCATGACCGACGCTGATGTCGACGGCGCCCATATCGCCTCGCTGCTCATCACCTTCTTCTACCGGCAGACCCCGAAGCTGATCGAGGAGGGCCATCTCTACCTCGCCGCGCCGCCGCTCTATCGGCTGACCCAGGGCGCGAAGTCGATCTACGCGCGCGACGACGCCGACAAGGAGCGGCTGATGAAGCACGGCTTCACCGGCAAGGGCCAAATCGAGGTCAGCCGCTTCAAGGGCCTCGGCGAAATGCCGATGAGGGACTTGCGCGACACCACGATGGACCCGGCGCGACGCACGCTGCTGCGCGTGGCCGTCATCGAGGACCCCGAGGGCACCGCCGACGCGGTCGAGCGGCTGATGGGCTCGAAGCCGGAGGCGCGCTTCGTCTTCATCCAGGAGCGGGCGCCGCGGGCGCGCGAGCTGGTGGACGTGTGAGCGGTTCGATGGCGAGCCGGCGCTCCTGTTTCGCGATCGGGAGCGGCGTTGAACTCCCCTTTAACCATATCGGCTTAAACAGGTCGGCGTGGTTAACGGGGGCGTATCGTGGACGAGGAAGACATCCGGCGCGTGTCGTGGCGGCGGCTCGAGTTCGCGGGCGTGACCGCTTTTGCGGTTGCCCTGAGTTGCTTGTTCATCGGGCAGGCCGCTCAGGATTATGCGGCCAAAGTCTCGCCGCCGCCGACGCAAACGGCGAAAGCCGCGGCCGCGATTCAATGCGATAGATTACGCTACGACCGGCGCCGTCAAGAGCGGCGTGGTCGTGATAGGCCCTTGCGACGATCGGGGCCGGTGAAGGCTGAAAGCCCCGCCTCATCAGGCGTTATCGAAATCGTTGCATCACGAAAATGCGCGCCGGAACACTAGCGAAGTATTGCGAAATGCGTTAATGTGATTTTGGCCCCGGCTTGACATCAATGTGATCGGCGGGGCGGGTTTAGACGATGCGGGCGAAAAAAACTGTTGTTTTCCCGACGTTTGGTCGGGCGCTGGCGGCATCGGTCGTCGAATCCCCAGCGCATGTGCGCCTGTCGGGCGACGACGTCGCGCCGCGGGTTTTCGGACCGGGACGCACGCTTGTGATATTCCGATATGGTGGCGCTCCAAGCGCGGCGAGGTGATAGCACCCCGTTGCGTAAGGCGACGGACGTTCCTTTACAGGGTTTCATAGGGACGGGCGAACAGGGAAAATGGGCGGAGAATTGGGTTAACATGAGCAAGGGTAAGGATTTTCGGGCGCCTCGCAAGCGGGGGTTCGATGATGACGGGCCGATGCCTTACGAGCCGCGCCCGCGCGGTACGCGCACTTTTGGCGGCGGCCCGGATGCAGGCTTCGGAGGTCCACCGATGGATATGCAGCGTTCGGCGCCCGCGGCGACCGGGCCGACGGTGGACGCCGTCGTCAAATGGTTCAAAGCCGACAAGGGCTATGGATTCGTCGAGTTGGCCAATGGCCAGGGCGACGCCTTCTTGCACGCCAATGCATTGCACGCCTCCGGCCATGAGTTCGTCCCCGCGGGCGCGAAACTCAAGGTGATCGTAGGCGCCGGCGCCAAGGGCGCGCAGGTCACGCGGGTCGTCGAGGTCGACATGGCCGGCGTGGTCGATCGTCCGCCGCCGCCTCGCAGCGACGGGCCGCGTCCGCGCCGCGCGCCCCCCGATCCGTCGACGGCGGTGTCGGTCAGCGGCCGCGTCAAGTGGTTCGACGACGTCAAGGGCTTCGGTTTCGTGGCCAGCGACGACGGCGGCAAGGACGTGTTCGTGCATATTTCCGTGCTCGGCCCGTCCGGGATTTCGCATCTCGCGGAAGGCCAGCCGGTCAACATGCGCGTCGTCGTCACGCCCAAGGGGCGCGAGGCGATCTCGCTGTCGATCTGAAGCCCCAGGGCGGCGTGTCGGATCTCGCGAAGGAGGGCGTCTCCGCGACTCCCTCGCGCGATCTGCGTCGCCTTCTCGACATCATGGCCGCGCTGCGGACGCCGGGAACCGGCTGTCCCTGGGATCTCGAGCAATCCTTCGCGACCATCGCTCCCTATACGATCGAGGAAGCCTATGAAGTCGCCGACGCCATCGCGCGCGGCGACCTCGCCGACTTGCGCGACGAACTCGGCGACTTGCTTCTGCAGGTGGTCTTTCACGCGCGTCTGGCGGAAGAGCAGGGGGCGTTCGACTTCGGCGGCGTCGTCGAGGCGATCACGGCCAAGATGATCCGCCGCCACCCGCATGTATTCGGAGAAGCGCGCGATCTGTCGCCGGATCAGGTCAAGGCTCTGTGGGGCGAGATCAAGGCGGCGGAAAGGCGCGCCCGCCCGGACAAGGCTGCGCAAGGGGCGCTCGCCGGCGTGCCCGTCGCGGCGCCCGCGCTGACGAGGGCGCTCAAGTTGCAGGAGAAGGCCGGCAAGGTCGGCTTCGACTGGAACGACGCCCGCGCCGTCATCGCCAAGATCCGCGAGGAGATCGACGAGGTCGAGGCGGAGCTCGACGCGGGGCGGGCCGATCTCGCCGAGGCCGAGCTTGGCGATCTCATGTTCGTCGTGGTCAATCTCGCCCGACATTTGAAGGCCGATCCCGAGACGGCCCTGCGCGGCGCCAACGCGAAGTTCGAGCGCCGCTTCGCCTATATCGAGGCGGCGCTGGCCGCCGAGGGACGCACGCCCGCTCAAGCCACGCTCGCCGAAATGGACGTCTTGTGGACGCAGGCCAAGACGCGCGAAAAACCCGCGACTGCGTAACGCGGGGCGCGCGCAGCGCGAAGGCTTGCAATCCGAAGACTTTCAATCCATTGCCGAGACCAGCAAGAAAGCGCCCATGACCGACATCTCGCTTCCCGCCGCCGCCGTCGCCGGGCTGGCCTCGTTCCTCAGCCCCTGCGTGCTGCCGCTGGCGCCGCCTTACCTCTGCTATCTCGCCGGGGCGTCGGTCGAGGCGCTGTCGGACGAAACCGAGGTGCGCGCCCGGCGCGACATTTTCCTCGCCTCGCTCCTGTTCGTGGCCGGCTTCTCGACGGTGTTCGTCGCGCTCGGGGCGACGGCGAGCGTGTTCGGGACATTGCTGCGGCAATGGAGCTATCCGCTGTCGATCCTGGCCGGCGTCGGCATCATGGCGATGGGCGCGCACTTCCTCGGAATTTTCCGCCTCTCGTGGATGTATCGCGAGAAACGGCTGGAGATCGAGAAGCCGCCGGGCCTGTGGAGCGCCTATTTCATGGGCTTCGCCTTCGCCTTCGGCTGGACGCCGTGCATCGGGCCGATCCTGGCGGCCATTCTGGCCGTCGCCGGATCCGAGGATACGGTCGCGAAGGGCGCGCTCTTGCTGGGGGCCTATGCGTTCGGCCTCGGGGTTCCCTTTGTGGTCGCGGCGCTGGTGATGGAGCGGTTCCTCGCCTTCGCGCGCGGCTTCCGCAGCCAGTTCGCGCGGCTTGAGAAGGCGGTTGGCGTCGCCCTGGTGCTGACGGGCGTGGCGTTCCTCACCGGCGGCGTGCAGGCGGCCTCCGGCTGGCTGATCGAGCTGTTCCCGAAGGCGGGCGGGCTCGGCTGACACGCTCGCGTTGACATTGCGGACCTTCGGGGCCAGATTGAGCGTTACTCGAGGGGAGCCCGAAAAGGCTGAGACGGTGAACGAGCCGGACCCTTTGAACCTGATCCGGGTCGTGCCGGCGTAGGGACGAGGCTTCGCTCAGAAAAGCCCCGCCGCCTTTCGCCCCGCTCCCGGACGAGCGGAGGCGCCCGAATGAACCAGCACGCCAAGATCAAGAACGCCGCGCCGACCAGCGTGACGACCGGGCCGATTCGCGGCTCGCGCAAAGTCTACGCCGCGCCGAAGGAGCGGCCGGACCTCAAGCGTTCCCTTCCGCGAAATCGCGCTGACCGACCCGAACGAGGCGCCGGTGCGCGTTTACGACCCGTCAGGCCCCTATACCGACGCCGGCTTCGCGCCGGACCTGACCGCCGGCCTGCCGGCCGTGCGCGAGGCCTGGATCGCCGCGCGCGGCTATGCAGCCATCGAAGGCCGCGCGATCAAGCCGGAGGACAACGGCAATGTCTCCGCCGACCGGCTCGCCCCGCATTGCCCGGCGACGCGCACGCTGCGCGCCGGCGCCAAGGGCCAGCTCGTCACGCAATATGAGTTCGCGAAGCGCCGGCATCGTCACCGAGGAGATGATCTATGTCGCCCATCGCGAGAACCTCGCTCGCGAGGCGGCGCGTCGAGGGCGCCGCAGCGGCCCGATCGCCGACGGCGAGAGCTTCGGCGCCGAAATCCCTGATTTCGTGACGCCGGAATTCGTGCGCGTCCGAGGTCGCGCGCGGCCGGGCGATCATTCCCGCCAACATCAATCACGTCGAACTGGAGCCGATGGCGATCGGCCGCAATTTCCTGGTCAAGGTCAACGCCAATATCGGCAATTCCGCGGTCTCCTCGGGCGTCGCGGAGGAGGTCGAGAAGATGGTGTGGGCGATCCGCTGGGGCGCCGACACGGTGATGGACCTCTCCACCGGCCGCAACATCCACAACATCCGCTCCTGGATCCTGCGCAATTCGCCCGTGCCGATCGGCACGGTGCCGATCTATCAGGCGCTGGAGAAGGTCGACGGCGATCCGCTCAAGCTCGATTGGGAGGTGTTCAAGGACACGCTGATCGAGCAGGCCGAGCAGGGCGTCGATTATTTCACCATCCACGCCGGCGTCCGCCTCGCCCATGTGCCGCTGACCGCGCAGGCGCGTGACCGGCATCGTCGCGCGCGGCGGCTCGATCATGGCGCGCTGGTGCCTCGCCGGCCATCGCGAGAGCTTCCTCTACGAGCATTTCGACGAGATCTGCGACATCATGCGCAAGTATGACGTCTCGTTCTCGCTCGGCGACGGCCTGCGTCCCGGCTCCATCGCCGACGCCAACGACGCCGCGCAATTCGCGGAACTGGAGACGCTCGGCGAGCTGACGAAAGTCGCCTGGGACAAGGGCTGCCAGGTGATGATCGAAGGCCCCGGCCACGTGCCGATGCACAAGATCAAGGTCAATATGGACAAGCAACTCAAGGAATGCGGCGAGGCGCCGTTCTATACGCTCGGGCCGCTGACCACCGACATCGCGCCGGGCTACGACCACATCACGTCCGGCATCGGCGCGGCGATGATCGGCTGGTTCGGCACGGCGATGCTCTGCTACGTCACGCCGAAGGAGCATCTGGGCCTGCCCGACCGCAACGACGTGAAGACCGGCGTCATCACCTATCGCATCGCCGCCCACGCCGCCGATCTCGCCAAGGGACATCCGGCCGCGAAGATCCGCGACGACGCGATGAGCCGCGCGCGCTTCGCCTTCCGCTGGGAGGACCAGTTCAACCTGTCGCTCGATCCCGACACGGCCTGCGCCTATCACGACGAGACGCTGCCGAAAGACAGCCACAAGGTCGCGCATTTCTGCTCGATGTGCGGGCCGAAATTCTGCTCGATGAAGATCACGCAGGATTTGCGCGCCGAGGCCGAGGCGATGGCGGGGATGGCGGAGAAGTCGAAGGAGTTCGTCGAGGGCGGCGGCAAGCTCTACGTCGACGCGGCGGAATAAGCATGCGCGCCGCGGTCGTCGGCGCCGGCGTGTTCGGCCTCGCGGCGGCGACCGAACTCGCCGAGCGCGGCTTCGCCGTCACGCTCTACGAGCGCAATCCCGGCCTCGGCGGCAACGCCTCGTGGCTGGCGGGCGGCATGCTCGCGCCTTTTTGCGAGGGCGAGAGCGCGCCGGCGAGCATTGTCGAGCGCGGCCAGCGGGCGGTGGAGTGGTGGGCGCGGCACGTTCCCGTGAAGCGCAACGGCACGCTGGTGGTCGCGCCGCCGCGCGACGCGCCGGACCTCGACCGCTTCGCGCAGCGCACGCAGGCGTGGCGATGGCTGGACGAGGCGGGGCTGGCCGAGCTGGAGCCGGACCTCGCAGGGCGGTTCCGCAAGGGGCTGTTCTTCGAAGCCGAGGGCCATGTCGATGCGCGCGAGGCGATGAACGCCCTGTGCCAGCGGCTCATCGCCAAAGGCGCCGAGCTTAAGTTTGGGCATCCGTTTCCGGGCGACGAGCGCGCAGACGTGATCGTCGATTGCCGCGGCTGGGCGGCGCGCGACGCGCTGCCCGAATTGCGCGGCGTTCGCGGCGAGATGCTGCTGGTGCGCACGCGCGAGGTGCGGCTGTCGCGCCCGGTGCGGCTCCTGCATCCGCGCATCCCGCTCTACATCACGCCGCGCGCGGACGGCCTGTTCATGATCGGCGCGACGATGATCGAGAGCGCCGAGAAAGGCGGCGTGACGGCGCGCTCCGCCATCGAGCTCCTGAGCGCCGCTTTCGCGCTGCACCCCGCCTTCGGCGAGGCGCAGGTCGTCGAAATGAGCGCCGACGTGCGGCCGGCTTTCGCCGACAACGAGCCGCGCCTGATCGAGCGCGACGGGCGTCTCTGCCTCAACGGCGCGTACAGGCACGGATTTCTGCTGGCGCCGGATCTGGCGGAGGCGGCGGCGGAGATTGCCGCCCTGCAGAGCGGGCGAGACTTGCCAATCAACAGGTCGAGCTGTTACATGAAGACGTAGCGGGAGACTTCGGATGGCCACGACAACTTGCGGATCGGGTTCGAAAGCGAAGGCGAGGCGCTGCGATAATCGCGGGACTTCGCCCCGTGCAGCTTTGGGCGCCGGATTCGCGCAAGCCCGGGTTCGCGGAGGAATGCCGACGCCAGACGCGGTTGATCGCCGACGCCGAGAGGAAGATCGAGATCTCGCCGCGTTCATGGATGCGCGCGCTCGAGGACGTGGCCGTGTCCGGCGACTGGAAGTGAGGCGAGGCGACCTCAGACTTGTCTCGCTTCCCGAGCGACTACGGCAAGCCGAGGCCGGCGTTGGTTATCCAATCGGATCTTTTTCGCGACCACGCCTCGGTAACGATCTTGCCGCTGACCAGCGAGATGTCGCGATGCGCCGTTGTTGCGCGTGACGGTTCCGCGCGGATCCTGCAAACGGGCTGCGCGCGATGTCTCAGGTGATGATCGACAAGACGTCCACGATCTCGCGAACAAGAGTACGGCCCAGCTTCGGGCGTATCGATGAGAGTTTCATGGCGGAACTCGAACGGCTGCTCGCGCTGTTCCTTGGGATAGTGAAATGACGGCGAGCCTGACGGCGCCGGCTGTTGGAGGCCCTGCGCATCACCATCAACGGCGAACCCCGCGAGATCGCCGCCGGCAATCTCGCCGAGGCGCTCGTCGCCCTCGACTACGAGGCGGCGATCGTCGCCACCGCGCTCAACGGCGAGTTCGTGCCCAAGCGCAAGCGCGCCGACACGCCGATCGCCGAGGGCGACCGCATCGAAATCGTCGCGCCGCGACAGGGAGGCTGAATGAAGCCGCTGGAGTTCTACGGCCGGGCGTTCGCCTCGCGCCTGCTGCTCGGCACCTCGCAATATCCCTCGCCCGTCATCCTGGCCGAGGCGGTGCGGGCGAGCGGGGCGGAGATCGTCACGGTGTCGCTGCGCCGGGAAGGGGCGCGGCTGCAGCGAGGGCCAGGACTTCTGGCGCCTGATCCGCGACCTCGGCGTCAGCGTGCTGCCCAACACGGCCGGCTGCCACTCGGTCAAGGAGGCGGTCACGACGGCTGAGATGGCGCGCGAAATCTTCGATACGCCGTGGATCAAGCTCGAAGTGATCGGCGAGGCCGACACCTTGCAGCCCGACGTGTTCGGCCTCGTCGAGGCCGCGCGCATCCTCGCCGCCGACGGCTTCGAGGTGTTCCCCTATACGACCGAGGATCTCGTCGTCGCCGAGCGGCTCCTGGAGGCCGGTTGCCGCGTGCTGATGCCCTGGGGCGCGCCGATCGGCTCGGGGCAGGGGCTCAACAATCCCTTCGGGCTCCGGGCGATGCGCGCGCATTTTCCCGGCGTGCCGCTGGTCGTCGACGCCGGCGTCGGGCTGCCGAGCCACGCCTGCGCGGCGATGGAGCTCGGCTACGACGCGATCCTGCTCAATACGGCGGTCGCCAAGGCGGGCGACCCCGTCGCGATGGCGCGAGCGATGGCCGCCGGCATAGAGGCGGGCCGCGCCGCCTATCTCGCGGGGCCCATGCCGGCGCGCGACATGGCCGCGCCCTCGACTCCCGTACTCGGCAAGGCGAATCTGTCGTGACCCTTCCCCGCTTCTACCCCATCGTCGACAGCGCGGCCTGGGTCGGCCGCCTCGTCGGCGCCGGCGCCGAGCTGATCCAATTGCGCATCAAGGACGCGAGCCCGCCGCAACTGCGCGCCGAGCTGCACCACGCGCTGACGATCTGCCGCCGCTCCGGCGCCATCCTCGTCGTCAACGACCACTGGCAGGCGGCGATCGACGCCGGCGCCGATTGGGTGCATCTCGGCCAAGGCGATCTCGACACGGCCGATGTCGGCGCCATCCGCGCCAAGGGGCTCCAGCTCGGCGTCTCCACCCATAGCCACGAGGAGCTCGACCGGGCCTTGAGCCTCGATCCCGACTATGTCGCGCTCGGCCCGATCTACCCGACGATCCTCAAGGCGATGCCGTTCGCGCCGCAGGGCCTGGAGCGTATCGGCGAATGGAAGCGGCTCGTCGGCGATCTGCCTCTCGTCGCCATCGGCGGGCTCAACATCGAGCGGGGCGTGGCGTGTCTCGCCGCCGGCGCCGACGTCGTCTCGGTCGTCACCGACATCACCCTGAACGCCGACCCGGAAGGCCGCACGCGGGCGTGGCTCGAGGCGACGCGCGGCGTGATCGCCGTCGCGCTGACCGTCGCGGGCTCGGATTCCGGCGGCGGCGCGGGAATCCAGGCCGACTTGAAGACCTTCGCCGCGCTCGGCGTCTATGGGACGAGCGCCATCGCCGCCATCACCGCGCAGAACACGCAAGGCGTCCGCCACGTTCACCCCCTGCCGCCCGAGGTCGTGGCCGCACAGATCGCGGCCGTGCGCGAGGATTTCGACATCGCCGCGATCAAGCTCGGGATGCTCGCGACGCCTGAGATCGTCTCGGCGGTCGGCGAGGCCGCTCGCGGGCGCGCGGGGCGTGGTCTACGATCCCGTGATGGTCGCCTCCTCCGGCGACGCGCTGGCGCGCGAGGGCTTCGTGGACGCGGCGAAGCGCCTGTTCGCGCGCCTCGATCTCCTCACCCCCAATCTCGCGGAGGCCGCGAGCTTCCTCGGACTTCCGGAAGCGCGCACGGAGGCGGAGATGGTCGCGCAGGGACGCGCGCTCAACGCGCTCGGCGCGCCAGCCGTGCTGATGAAGGGCGGCCATCTCGCCGGCGCGGCGGTCGACCTGCTCGTGACGCCGGAGGGCGTGCGCCGATTCTCGGCCCCGCGCATCCAATCGCGCAACTTGCACGGCACGGGATGTGTTTTATCGAGCGCCATCGCCGCCTATATGGCCAGGGGTCTCGACCTCGTCGAGGCGGTCGATCGCGCCAAGGCGTTCACCCGCCGCGCGATCGAGAACGGGCGCGAACTCGCGCTGGGCAAGGGGCCGGGGCCGCTGATCCCGGCGCCCTGAGCCGGGGAGGGGAAATGGCCGAAGATTTCTACGCCTCGCTTCCCGCGATCGAGGATTTCGCCCGCGCCGTCGCGCCGGAGGCCTATCGGCCGCTGCCGGACGATTGGCGGGTGGGCCTCGCCGACGTGAAGGGGTCGACCGAGGCGGTCGCGGCCGGGCGCTACAAGTCCGTCAACATGATCGGCGCGGGCGTGGTGGCGGCGGTCTCCAATGCGCTGCGTCGAAAGCCGTTCCCGTTCGTGTTCGGCGGCGACGGGGCGAGCTTCGCCGTCGCGCCCAGGGACGCGGCCGCGGCCGAGACCGCGCTGCGGGCGATGGCGACCTTCGCGCGCGAGGAATTCGAGTTCGATCTGCGCATCGCCATGGCGGACCTCGCCGAAATCCGCGCCGGCGGGCGCGACGTGCGCGTCGCCCGCTACGGACCCTCCGCCCATTGCGCCTATGCGATGTTCGACGGCGGTGGACTGAGCTGGCTCGACGCCGCCGCCAAGGCCGGCCGCTTCGCGCTTCAGCCGGCGCCCGCCGGCGCGCGCCCCGATCTCTCCGATCTTTCCTGCCGATGGGGCGTGTCGCCGGCCCGTCGCGGCCTCATCCTGTCGCTGATCGTCGCCCCGCGCGGCGACGATCCGCGTTTCGCGCCGTTTCTGGCCGAAATCGTGAGCGAGGTTCTGGAGATCGAAGACGGCGGTCGGCCCGTCACCGTCAGTTCCCTGATCGCTGGCCCGGCAGGGTCGGCGATCGGCCTGGAATTGGCGGTATTTCGCGCTGGCGGCTCGTCGGGGGCCGCCTCGAGGCTCAAGGCGGCGGCCTTCTACGGGGTCGGCATGCTGTTCAAGACCTTCGACCTGAAAGTCGGCGATTTCGACATGAAGCAATACAAGCGCGACATGGTCGCCAACGCCGATTTCCGCAAGTTCGACGATGGATTGCGGATGACGCTGGACTGTACGCCCGCCTTCGCCGACAGGCTCGAAGCCCGGCTCGCCGCCGCGCCTTTCGTGGAATGGGGGACGGTGCGGCAGGAGGGCGCGCAGATCACCTGCTATTCGCCGCTGTCGGCGGGACGCAGCCATCTGCATTTCATCGACGGCGCCGGCGGCGGCTATACGATGGCGGCCAGGGCGCTGAAGGCGCGGCGGACGGCGGCTTAGCAGACATTCGTTGGAAGGCCAACGAATGTCTGCTTAGAGTCTTGATCTAGCAGGATTTTCGTCCGAAAACCGGCATCCACTTTTCGGAAATCCTGCTTAGGGCGCGAGCCAGTCCTCGCAAGTCAAGCCCGGCGCGCCGAGCAGGGCGCGATCGCTGGTGATAAGGACGCCCTGTTCGACAGCGTGCGCGGCGATCATCATGTCGAGGGGCGCGAGCGGGCGGCCGCGACGTTGAAAATCGGCGCGCAGCTTGCCGTAGACCGTCGGCCGTCGCGCGTGTCCACGGCAGGACGACGATCGTCGCAAAGAAGGCGTCGATGGCCGCCTCCAACTCCGGGCGGCCCGTCCGTTTGGCGAGGCCGAACCGCACCTCTCCCTCTGTCACTGCTGAAGCGCAGATCTTATCGGAGGGCGTATCGGCGAGACGGCGCGCGATCCGTGGATTCTTGCGCATGAGATAGCCGATGGTGTTCGTGTCGAGCATCAGGCGCGTCATTCCTCGAGTCCCGCGAGCGGGTCGCGATCCTGCGGACCCTGATCCCGCTCTTCGGGGCTTAGGAAATCTTCGGGTACGTCGGCCTTCTCCAGCAAATCGAAGAAACGATCCCAATCCGGATGTCGACGCGAAAGCACGACGTCCCCGGTCACGGGATCGCGGCGGATGAACACTTCCTTGCCCTCGAAGCGGAACTCCGCCGGCAGGCGCACGGCCTGGCTGCGGCCGTTCTTGAACAGCTTCGCGGTCTGGGTCATGGAGCGCCTCCGAACGGTATATACCATGATATAGCTCAGATTCGGCGCCCGTCCGAAGAATTCAACGCTTGAAAACCACGCACTCTGCGTTCCGCGTGGCCGCCCGCTTTGCTACCAAGAGGCCATGACCGCCCGCCCCGACAGCGCCGCAGCGGAGGCCGCCCCGCGGCCGACGCCGATGATGGCGCAATATCTCGAAATCAAGGCCGCCAATCCCGACAGCCTGCTGTTCTACCGGATGGGCGATTTCTACGAGATGTTCTTCGATGACGCGGAGGTCGCGAGCCGCGCGCTCGGCATCGTGCTGACCAAGCGCGGCAAGCATCTGGGCGAGGACATCCAGATGTGCGGCGTGCCGGTCGAGCGCCGCGACGAATATCTCCATCGCCTCATCGCGCTCGGCCATCGCGTGGCGGTGTGCGAGCAGAAGGAGGACCCGGCGGAAGCGAGGAAGCGCGGCGCCAAATCGGTCGTCCAGCGCGGCGTGGTGCGGCTGGTGACGCCCGGCACCATCACCGAGGAGCGCCTGCTGGAGCCGGGCCGCGCCAATGCGCTGCTGGCGATCCAGCGCGTCAAGGCCGAGGGCCGCGCGGTCTTTGGGCTGGCGACCGTCGACATCTCCACCGGCGCCGTGACCCTGAGCGAGACCGACGAAGCCGGCCTCGCCCCCGAGATCGCGAGGCTGGAGCCGCGCGAGATCGTGGCGCCGCAGAGCCTGTTCGACGAGCCCGCCTTCGCCCGCCTCGCCAAGGAGGCCGGCGCGCCCGCCACGCCCATGGGCCGAGAGGCGAGCGACGCCGGGGCGCAGGAGCGGCGCGTGCGCGAGTTCTACGGCGTCGAGACGCTCGAAGGCTTCGGCGCCTTCTCGCGCGGCGGAGATCGCCGCCTGCGCGCTGGCGCTGGCCTTTATCGAGCGCACGCAGATCGAGCAGCGGCCGGACCTCGCCCCGCCGACCCGACGCGCCGCGCTCGGCGCATATGGAGATCGACGCCGCCACCCGCGCCAATCTGGAGCTGACGCGGACGCTGGCGCGGCGAGCGGCGCGGCTCGCTCCTGGCGACGCTCGACCTGACCAGAGACCCCCGCCGGCGCCCGGCTGCTCGCCGAACGGCTCGCAAGCCCGCTGACGGACCCGGACGCCATCGCCGCGCGGCTCGACGCGGTCGGCTTTTTCGTCGCCGAGCCGGCCTTGCGCGCGGGCCTGCGCGGCCTGCTCGCCGCCGCTCCCGACTTCCTGCGCGCGTTGGCCCGGCTCGCGGTCGATCGCGGCGGCCCGCGCGATCTGGCGGCGCTGCGCGAGGGCTGGCGGGCCGGCGCCGCCGCCGCCGCGCTGCTGGAGCGGGCGCCGGACGCCCCGGCCGAGGTGACGCGCGCCTATGCCGCGCTCGCCAAGGCGGAGGGCCCGCTCGGCGCCGAGATCGAGGCCGCGCTCGCGGATGAACTGCCGCTCGACAAGCGCGACGGCGGCTTCGTCAAGCCGGGCTACAGCGTCGAACTCGACGAGGCCCGCCGCTTGCGGGACGACAGCCGGCGCGTGATCGTCGAGATGGAGACGCGCTACGCCGCCGAGGCGGGCGCGAAGCTCAAGATCAAGCACAACAATTTCCTTGGCTTCTTCATCGAGGCGACGCAGGCCCTGGGCGAGACGCTGCTCAAAGCCCCGCATGCGCAAACCTTCATCCACCGCCAGACGATGCAGGGGGCGATGCGCTTCACCACGGAGGCGCTGATCGAGCTTGAATCCCGCATCGCTTCGGCCGCCGATCGCGCGTTGAAGCTCGAACTCGATGTGTTCGAGGCGCTCAAGCGGTCCGCGCTCGCCGCCTCCGACGTGTCTGCGCGGCCTCGGCGCGGCGCTCGCCGAACTCGACGTCGCCGCGAGCCTCGCGGAGCTCGCGGTCAAGCGCGAGTGGACGCGGCCGCAGGTCGACGCCTCGCTCGGCTTCGCCATCGAGGGCGGGAGGCATCCGGTCGTCGAGGCGGCGCTGGCGGAGGCGCGGCGAGCCCTTCGTCGCCAACGACTGCAACCTCTCCGGCGCGGACGGCGAGGGCGGCCGCATCGCCGTCGTCACCGGCCCCAACATGGCGGGCAAATCGACCTATCTGCGGCAGAACGCGCTGATCGCCGCGCTGGCGCAGATGGGCTCCTTCGTGCCGGCGAGGGCGGCGCGGATAGGGATCGTCGACCGGCTGTTTTCCCGCGTCGGCGCGGCCGACGATCTCGCGCGCGGGCGCTCGACCTTCATGGTCGAGATGGTCGAGACGGCGGCCATCCTCAATCAGGCGACCGAGCGCAGCCTCGTCATCCTCGACGAGATCGGGCGCGGCACGGCGACCTATGACGGCCTCTCCATCGCCCAGGCCTGCGTCGAGCGGCTCAACGACGTCAACCGCTGCCGCACTTTGTTCGCCACCCATTTCCACGAGCTGACGCGGCTCGCCGAGACCATGCCGCGCCTGTTCAACCTGACGATGCGCGTGCGCGAGCATCGCGGCGCAACTCGTATTCCTGCACGAGGTCGCGCCCGGCGTCGCCGACCGCTCCTATGGCGTCCAGGTCGCGCGGCTCGCCGGCCTGCCGCCGGCGGTGGTCAAGCGCGCGCGGGCGCTGCTCGCGGAGCTGGAGGGCGCCGGCGCGGCGACCGCGCTGCCGCTTTTCGCCCATGTTCCGCCCGAGCCCGAGCCGACGCGCGATTTTTTGCGCGAAATGCTGGCCGGACTCGACCCCGACGCCTTGTCGCCGCGCGAGGCGCAGGCCATGCTCTACGAACTCAAGCGGATGGCGGCGGAGGGGTGATGGACGCGAAAATTCTGCTGGCGAGCGGGATCGCCGCCTATCTCTATGTGATCTCGCCGGGCCCCGCCTTTCTCGCGCTGTTCACGCTCGCCGGCCTCCAAGGGGCGGGCGCCGGGCGCGAAATTCATCGGCGGCCATCTCGTCGGCGACGTCACCTGGGGCGCGCTGGCGGTCGCGGCCATCGTCGGGGCGAACCAGCTCGGCGCGACGCTGTTCGAAGTGCTGGGCTTCGGCTGCGGCTGCTATCTCGATCTATCTCGGCTGGCGGGCGGTGACGACGAAGAAGGACGCGCCGCCGCGCGCCATCGGCGCCGAGCGGCCGCTGCTGACGGGCCTCGCCTTCGGCCTCACCAACCCGAAGGCCTATCCCGTGGCGCTGGCGATGTTCTCGGCCATCGTCGCGCCCTATGTGAGCAAGCTGAGCCTCGCCGACGCGCCGCGCCTGATGGGCGCGGCGTTCCTCGGGTTCCTGGCGGCCGACGCGACGCTGATCTTCGCCGCCGGCCTCGCCCCGGTGCGCCGGTTCTTCCTCCGGCATGGCGTGATCGTGACGCGCGTCGTCGGCGTGCTGTTCATCGCCTTCGGGGCGCGGTCGATCGCGGACGCGGCGAGCGGGGCGATGCGGCGGGGGTGAGATGGCGTCACGCACGCATCAGCTTTTACGCGTGCGTCGGCGATGAATGCGGAGCGGGTCACGCCGCGATGTTCGGCGGCTTGGTCGATGGCTTCCAGCAATCCGGCGTCGAGGGTGAGGTTCGCACGCACCGTTGCGCCCGGCGTCCAGAATGAGCGGAGACTTAACACTACCGCTTCGTTCGCCGCCACCTCGCCGCTCGCCAGAACCCGGCGACGGTGGAGGGGTCCAGGCATGGAGCGATCCGAACTGCGGCGTATGAGCGGCGACGTCGCGCAACGCGATGGTCGCGTCGGCTGATCGCGGCTTCCGGGGTTTCGCCGCCGCCTACTCATCCGTCAGTATCCGGAAAGCGGACGCCCAGACACTCTCCGCGATCCAGTCGAGGATCGCCGACATAGGTCGTCATTCGTCACTCTCCTGGTTCCTGTCTTCGAGTCCATCGGGCGGCTTGGCGATCGAGCGGCTTCGACGCCGGCGAGAATTCGCGATGCAGGGGTAACGACGATCTTTCGCCGGTGGCGGTCATCATGAACGAAGCGGTCATGAGAAACCGCCGCCGACGTTGCGCCAGCCCGCGGCTTCCAGCCGCCTGACGATCTTGCGGGCGTTCGTCTCGACGGTCAGCATCGCGTATCATGCGTATAATAATACGCGGGCAAGCAGCGGTCGTCAAAGGGCATGCGTATGATAAATGCGCATCGATCTTCGACGCAGGTCGGGCGCCTTGAGTTTGCGCCGCGCTCGTGTTCTACATATGTTCCTTTCGTCCAGCGAACGAGGGAACAGCGGATATGGACCGGGGCGAGTTTCCGTCCGTTTTCGCGCGCCCTGGCGGGCGGGACGCCCGCGATCCCAGCAGCGAACGGGGCGGGTCATGATCCGCGTCTCGCTCCCGCTACGCCGAGCTTGCCGCGGCGACCAATTTCTCCTTCCTGCGCGGCGCCTCGCATCCGGAGGAGATGGTCGCCCGCGCCGGCGAACTGAAGCTCGCCGGCCTCGGCATCGCCGACCGCAACAGCCTCGCCGGCGTCGTGCGCGCGCATGTGTTCGCGCGCGAGAACCGGGCGGCGCTCGGGAACATGCGCGTCGTCGTCGGCGCGCGTCTCGTCTTCCGCGACGGCTCGCCCGACATGCTGGCCTATCCCAGAGACCGCGCCGCCTATGGCCGGCTCTGCCGGCTGCTGACGACCGGCAACCTGCGCGCGCCGAAAGGCCAATGCTGGCTCGATCTCGCCGACCTTCTCGCCTTCGGCGAGGGCTTGCAGATTATCGTCGCTGCCGCACGCCAGGCCCGGCGCGCTTGCCCAGGCTCAAGGACGCTTTCGGCGACGCGCCTGCTGGATCGGCGCGAGCCTCGACCTATGGCGCCGACATGCGCGCCTCGCTCGCCAGGGCGGCGGCGCTGGCGCGCAAGTTCGGCGCGCCGCTTCTGGCCGTCAACGACGCGCTGATGCATGTCCCCGAGCGCCGCCCGCTCGCCGATGTGCTGGCCTGCATCCGCGAGGGCGTGACGCTCGAAGGCGCGGGGCGGCTGACCCAGGCCAACGCGGAGCGGCATCTCAAGAGCCCGTCCGAGATGGCGCGGCTGTTCGCCGAGACGCCGGAGGCGGTCGAGGCGAGCGTCGCGTTTTCTCGACGGCCTGAGCTTCTCGCTCGACGAGCTCGCCCATGTCTATCCGGAAGAACTGCGCGAGGGATACGCGACGCCGCAGGAGGCGCTGGGGGCTTTCGCGGAAGCCGGCGCCCGAGAGCGTTATCCCGAAGGCGTTCCCGGAGACGGTGACGCAGGCGCTCAAGCACGAGCTCGAGCTCATCAAGAACCTCAACTACGCCCCGTATTTCCTTACCGTGCACGACATTGTGCGTTTCGCCCGCGCGCACGGCATTCTCTGCCAGGGCAGGGGCTCGGCGGCGAATTCGACGGTGTGCTTCTGCCTGGGGATCACCGAAGTCGATCCCGGCCCGCTTCGATCTGCTGTTCGAGCGATTCGTCTCGCCCGAGCGCAACGAGCCGCCCGACATCGACGTCGATTTCGAGCACGAGCGGCGCGACGAGGTCATCCAGTACATTTATGCGAAATACGGCCGCGAGCGGGCGGGGCTCGCGAGCGCGGTGACGACCTATCGCGCCCGTTCGGCGATCCGCGAGACGGCCAAGGTCTTCGGCCTCTCCGAGGACGTCGTCGTCGCGCTCAATTCGCTGAGCTGGGGGCGGGAGGACGCCAAGGCCGAGGGCCGCGCCGAGGCGGCGGGCCTCGAGCGCGACCCGAACCTCATGCTGAGCCTCGAGATGGCCGAGCAGATCTCCGGCTTTCCCCGCCATCTGACCCAGCACAGCGGCGGCTTCGTCATCACCCGCGACCGGCTCGACGAGGTCGCGCCGATCATGAACACCGGCGATGGACGACCGCACCGACCATCGAATGGGACAAGGACGATCTCGACGCGCTCGGCCTGTTGAAGATCGACGTGCTGGCGCTCGGCATGCTGACCGCGCTCGCCAAGGGGTTCCGACTGCTCGACCGGCATTACGGTCAGCCGCTCAGGCTCTCGACGCTGCCGCCGGAGGAGGCCTGCGTCTATGCGATGATCCAGCGCGCCGACACGATCGGCGTGTTCCAGATCGAGAGCCGCGCGCAGATGTCGATGCTGCCGCGCCTGAAGCCGGCAGAATTCTACGATCTCGTCATCGAGGTCGCCATCGTCCGCCCCGGGCCGATCCAGGGCGACATGGTGCATCCGTATCTGCGCCGCCGGCAGGGGCTGGAGCCGGTGGTCTTCCCCAAGCCCGAGCTGGAGGCCGTGCTCGGCAAGACGCTCGGCGTGCCTTTGTTTCAGGAGCAGGCGATGAAGATCGCCATCCTCGCCGGCTTCACCCCCGCCGAGGCCGACAAGCTGCAGCCGCGCGATGGCGACTTTCCGCCGCGTCGGCACGATCCAGACCTTTCAGGCGACCGCATGGTCGCCGGGCTCACCGCCAAGGGCTACGACCGCGAGTTCGCCGAGCGTTGCTTCCGGCAGATCGAGGGCTTCGGCGAATACGGCTTTCCCGAGAGCCACGCGGCGAGCTTCGCGCTGCTGGTCTACGCCTCGTGCTGGATGAAGTGCCGCTATCCCGACGTGTTCCTGGCCGCGATGCTGAACACCCAGCCGCTCGGCTTCTACGCCCCCGCCCAGCTCGTGCGCGACGCGCGCGAGCATGGCGTCGAGGTGCGGGAGGTCGACGTCAATTTCTCGGACTGGGACGCGACGCTGGAGCGCGGCGCGGACGACCCCTCACCCCAACCCTCTCCCCGCAAGGGGGAGAGGGAGAGCGGCGCCTGCACCGCCGCCACGCCGAGATGGCGGACCATATCCGCAGCGTCCACGCCGTGCGGCTGGGCTTGCGCCAGATCCTCGGCGCGCGCGAGGAGGAGATGCGGGCGCTCGTCGAGCGGCGCGGCGGGAGCTACGATTCCGTGCGCGATCTCTGGCTGCGCGGACGAGGTTTCGCTCGCCGGCCTCGAAAAGCTCGCCGACGCCGACGCCTTCCGCTCGCTCGGCCTCGACCGGCGCGAGGCGCTGTGGGCGGTCAAGGCGCTGAACCGGGTCGGCGACCAGGACGATCTGCCGCTGTTCGCCGCCTCGCGGCCCGAGCGCGCCACCGAGCCCGACGCCCACCTGCCGCCGATGCCGCTCGGCGCGCATGTGGTGGAGGATTATCGCCGGCTGTCGCTGTCGCTGAAGGCCCATCCCGTCGCCTTCATGCGCAGCCGGCTGGCGGCGCGCGGAATCCTGCGCACCGACGCGCTCGACACAGACGAAGAGCGGCCAGCGCGTGACGGTCGCCGGGCTCGTGCTGGTGCGCCAGCGGCCGGGCACCGCCAAGGGCGTCATCTTCATGACGCTGGAGGACGAGGCGGGAATCGCCAATATCATCGTCTGGCCGAAGGCGTTCGAGCGGCTGAGGGCGCTCGTCATCGGCGCGCGCTTCGTCGCCGCGACGGGCAAGTTGCAGAACGAGTTCGGCGTCATCCACCTCATCGCCGAGCGCATGGAGGATTGGACGCCGACGCTCGGCCAGCTCTCCGAGGAGGGGCGCTCCATCGCGACGCTGAGCCCCGCCGACGAGGTCAAACGGCCGCAGCTTCCGGTGTCGAAGAAGCGCCAGGGCAACCGCTTCGCGCAAGTCCAGCTTTTCGCCGATCCCGGCGGCGCCGTTCAGCCGCCCGCGCGCCGCTCGCGCCGGAGCTGAAACGCGCGCTGCCGAGCGGGCGGAATTTCCATTGAGGCGGGGCAGGTCGCGTCCTTGATAGACTGAAAAGGCGATATGAAACCGTCTGAACGTCTGAACGCCCATCGCGAAGCGATCCGCGCCATCGTCGCTGCGCATCGCGCTTCGAATCCGCGCGTCTTCGGATCGGTGGCGCGAGGCGAGGACACGGAGGAAAGCGATCTCGATATTCTCGTAGACCCGGTCGGGATGACCTTGTTCGATCTCGGCGCCATCCTCAACGAACTTACGGAATTGCTTGGCGTAGAGGTCGATATAGTGACGGCGAACAGCTTGCCCGACAAGGTCAAGAGCCGCATCCTGGCGGAAGCCGCGCCTATATGAGTCATGCGTCGCGCAAGCGAAAGGGGGACGAAACATGACCGACGACATCGTCGCCGACTGGCGAACCTTCTCCACGCCCTTCGCCCTCGAAAGCGCCGAGCGCGACGGCGACGATGTCGCCGTCGTCTGGAGCGACGGGCGGCGCACGCGCCATCACAAGTTCTGGCTGCGCGACAATTGCGCCTGCACGCAATGCTTCCTGCCGCTGACGCGCGAGCAGATTTTCGAGATCGTCGACGCCCCGGCCGATCTTGCCGTCGCCGAGGCGGGCCGTTGCGCTCGGACGGCGGGCTGAAAGTCGCCTGGTCGGACGGCCACCGCAGCCTTTACGCGCCGGGCTGGCTGCGCGCCAACGCCAACGACGACGCCTCGCGCCGCGAGCGCCCGAGGCGCAGCCGAAGCCCTTCATCTGGGGCCGCGAATACGCCGACAAGCTGCAATCCTTCACCTACGCCGACATCATGGCCGACGACGGCGCGCTGTTCGGCCTGGCTCGACGCGCTGAAATCCTCAGGCATGACGCTCGTGACCGGCGTGCCGGCCGAGCATGAGGCGCTGTTGAAGCCGATCGCGCGCATCTCGCATCTGCGCGAGACCAATTTCGGCCGCGTGTTCGACGTCAAATCGAAGCCGCAGGCCGACAGCGCGGCCTATACGGCGGTCAACCTGCCGCCGCACACCGACCTGCCGACCCGCGAACTGCAACCGGGCGTGCAGTTCCTCCACTGCCTCGTCAACGACGCGACGGGCGGGGAGAGCGTGTTCGTCGACGGCTTCGCCATCGGCGAGGCGATGCGGCGCGACCACGGGCAAGAGTTCCGCACGCTCGCCACGACGCCGATGGCGTTCTGGAACCGCGACAACCGCACGGACTATCGCTGGAGCGCGCCGATCCTGGCGCTCGATCCGCAAGGCGGGCTCGACGAGGTGCGCTTCGCCAATTTCCTGCGCGGCCCCATCGACGCGCCGGAAAGCGCGATGGCCGGGATTTACGCCGCGCTCAGGCTGTTCCAGGCGATGACCCGCGACGAGCGGTTCTACATCGAGCGCCGTCTGAAGCCCGGCGACATGTGGGCCTTCGACAATCGCCGCGTGCTGCATGCGCGCCGCGAGTTCGACCCCGCCTCGGGCGCGCGGCATTTGCAAGGCGCCTATGTCGACCGCGACGAGATCAACTCGCGCTGGCGGGTGCTGAAGCGCGAGCTGGCGAAGGCCTAAACCGCTGACGCCGCGCGCAAAGCGCGCTAAACGGCGAGCCGCGCCGCCGCCTCGGGTCCCCGCCTTGCCCTATCTGCTTCTCGCGTGCCTCTCGCTGTTGTGGGGCTCGTCGTTCCCGCTCATCTCCATCGCCGCGCGCGGCTTCGATCCCGTGAGCTTCGCCTTCGTGCGCGTCACCATCGGCGCGCTGGCGCTGTGGGCGATCGCCTTCGCGATCGAGCGGCGCTGGCCGCGCGGGCGCTCGCTGTGGCTCACGCTCGCGGCGATGGCGGTCTTCGGGCAGGCGATCCCCTTCGTGCTGCTCGGCGACGCCGCGCGGCGGGTCAGCAGCGGCGATCTCGCGCTGATGATGGGCGCGGCGCCGATCTTCGCCTTCGTGCTCTCGCGCCTGATGGGCGAGGGGCCGACATGGACGCTCGTCTCCGCGCTCGGGCTCGCGCTGGGCCTCATCGGCGTCGCCGTCTGCGTCGGCGGACCCGGCGGCGGCAGCCTGTTCGGGCGCGATCGAGGGCTTCGCCACCGCCTTCTGCTACGCTTTCGGCGCGACGGTCTCGCGCGGGCCGTCGCGGGCGGTCGGGCCATCCACCGCCGCCGCCGCCTCGATGACGATGGCGTCGGTCGCGCTTCTCGTCGCCTGGCGCGTGAGCGGCGGCTCGGCGGCGACGCTGGCCGCCATTCCCGCCCCGTCGCTCATGGCCATGGCGGCGCTCGGCGTGTTCAACACCGCGCTCGCCTATTTCCTCTATTTCACGCTGGTCCTGCGCATGGGCGCGACCTTCGCCGCGCTCAACAATTACATCGTGCCCTTCGTCGGCCTCGTGCTCGGCGCGGTCTTTCTCGGCGAGCCGATCGCGCTTTCCGCCTGGGCGGGGCTGGCGCTGGTCATCGCCGGCATCGCGCTGACCGGACGCGCCGCTGCTCCCGCCCGGCGCGGCGGCTCGGAGCCGACGCTGACGACGGCCCGCCCGTCATAGGCGATGAGCGCGCCGCCGACATTGGCGGCGTAGCGGCGGCTCTCGGCGATGGCGGCGATCAGCTCTGCGGCGATGCGCTCCATCGCCTCCAGCGGCGCCGGACCGACCGCCCGCGTCAGCAAGCGGCGCACGATCTCCTCGGGCTCGGCGGCGAGCGGGGCCGCCTCGCAGCGGCCGTCCCGGCCAGCCGCAGCCGCGCCTCGGCCATGTCGGTCTGGCGCACGAGCGCCGCCTCGGCGACGGCGGCGCGGCGGGCGAGGCGCGCCAGCGCCGGGGCGTCGAGCCCCTCGGCCGCCAGCGCGCCTGCGAGCCGGCGCAGGCGCGGCCGGGCGAAGCGGGGATTTTCGTTGGAGGGATCGCTGACGTAGGCGAGGCCGCGCGCCTCGCAGAAGGCGACAAGCTCGGCCTTGCCGAGCCCGAGCAGCGGCCGGGCGATCTCGACCTCGCCGCGCCGCGTCCGCGCCGCCATGCCGGCAAGCCCCGCGAGGCCGGAGCCGCGCATGAGCCGGAACAGCACCGTCTCGGCCTGATCGTCGAGGTGATGCGCGGTGACGATCACGCCCGCCCCGACGCGCCGCGCCTCGGCGGTCAGCAGATCATAGCGCGCCTCGCGGGCGCGCTCCTGCAACCGCGCCGCCGGCTTCTCGCCTTCCCAGACGAGCGTCGCGTGGGGAACGCGGAGAGTATGCGCAGAGCCGGGCCACCGCCGCCGCCTCCGCCGCGCTCTCCGGCCGCAAGCCATGATCGACGGTGGCGGCGTGAAGCTTCGGAGCGCCTTGCGCCCATTCGGCGGCCATCGCCAGCAGCGCCGTCGAATCGGGGCCGCCGGAGACGGCGATGAGAAGCGCGGCCTCGCGCCTCAGCGGATCGAGCGGCGAGCCGCTCACGAGCAGCGGTGCGCCTGGATCTCGCGGTCGGCCGAGCGCTTGACGAAGTTCGGCGCGGCAGGGTATCGCTTGCCGATCTCGACGAAGGTCGCGCAGGCCTGCTCGTTGTTGCCGAGCTTGGCGAGCGCGAGGCCCAGCCGCACCATGCTTTCCGGCGCCCGCGACGACTTCGGATATTCGGTGGAGACCTTCAGATATTGCTCGGCCGCCTCGCGCGGACGGGCGCGCTGCATATAGGTCTCGCCGATATAGAACAAACGCGTCGGGCACATTGGAGGCGCCCTTGTTGGCCTCGATATAGGCTTTGAACAGAGCCTCCGCGTCGGCGTACTGGCCGGCCTTGTAGGCGGCGAGCGCCGACTTGTACTGCTCCCTCGAATTGGAGAACGGCACGCCGCTCGGCACGAAAGTCGGACTGCCGCCGTCCTCCGCCTTGGCCTGGCGCTGCTCCTGCGGCGAGGGCGTCGGCAAGGGCTTCAGTCGTCGGATCGTCCGGCGCGTGCGAGGACAGCACCAGCGGCGCGCTCGGCGCGGTGGTGCCGATCTGCTTGGGCGCGCCGGGCGCGTTGGGGTCGGCGTCGGGATCGAAGGCGTCGCCCTTGCGCCCGGGTTTCGCCGGCTCGGCGGCCGGGGCCGCGGCCGGCCGGAGCGGCGGCGACCGCGCTCGGCGCGGGGAGGGGCGGCGGAGCTTGTCTTGCCGGAAAGGCGGAACTCGACGTCCTCGCGGAAGCGCCTGAAATCGTCGGCGAGCTTGCGGTTCTGGTTCTGGAGGTCTTCGATCTGGCCGTTCGCGCGGCGCAACGCCGCCTCCAGCCGGTCGACTCGGAAGCGCCAGCGCGCCTGCCTCGCTCTGCGGATCGCCGCCGCCCGGCATGTCCGCGGGCGGCTGATTGTAGTCCTGCGCAAGGGCGCCCTGGCCCAGAAGTCCGATCGCCAGTACGCCCGCGCCGAGAACGCGCGAAACGCGGGCCGCCTTCACCTGTCAAACCCCGTATCTGTCACGACGACGCGATTCCTTTGCGCCGCTTCCCCGACAAAATGAAGGCGAGGAACGGGCAGGCCTGCGGCGGCTCAGCTTCCCGGCGCGCCGTTGAGCACGGTGACGGCGCGGCGGTTCTGCGACCAGCAGGAAATGTCGTCGCAGGTCGCCACCGGCCGCTCCTTGCCGTAGCTGATCGTCTTGATGCGCGAGGCGGAGACGCCCTTGGAGATGAGGATAGTTCTTCACGGTCTCGGAGCGGCGGGAGCCGAGGGCGAAATTGTATTCGCGCGTGCCGCGTTCGTCGGCGTGGCCTTCGACGGTGAAATTGTAGCGGCTGTAGCGATTGAGCCAGGCCGCCTGCTTGGCGAGCGTCGCCTGGGCGCGGTCGGAGAGGTCGGTCTGGTCGGTGTCGAAGAACACGCGATCGCCGACCGAGCCGGCGAACTCCTGGTAGCTGCCGGGTCCGCCGCCGGCGCCATAGGCCGCCCCGTTGATGCCGTCCGAACTCCGCCGTGTTCTTGGCGCAGGCGCCCAGCGCCAGCGCCAGACCAAGCGCGACGCGATGAAAGGCAGACGCGCGGCTGCGAAATTAGGCATGGTGCAACAACTCCTCGACGCTCAGGACCCCCGCGGGCGAGGGCATAGCGAAGTCGCGTATTAAGCCAAGGTTCCATCAACCTTGACCGCGCGTTGACGAGACCGGGAAAACCCCAGCCGCTCGCGCGGGCGTGATTAATCCAGAGTTGATGGCCGCATTGCGGCGGGCGGCCTCCGCGCGGCGTTTGCGTTGGCGGTGTCATATTCGTGCAACAGCGCAACCTATCGTAATCCCGCCGCGTTTCTCAGGTAAGCGCCGTCAACTTTTCACGCCGCGAGGACTGTTGCCGTTGGACGAATTCGACAAGCGCCCTTCGCGGATCGCCGCCCTGCCGCTGGCGCTCGCGTTCCTGTTGGAGACCTGGGTTTGGCGAAACCTCGTCGCGCTGGCGCGGTTCATCGCGAGCCTCCTGCACTGGGAGCGATTCCGCGATGCGGCGCGGCGGGCGTCGCGCGGATGCCCGCGTTCGTCTCGGTGGCGCTGTTCGGCGTGCCGCTCGCCGTCGCGGAGTTTGGCTCGTTCATCAGCGTCGTCATGATGGCGACGGGGCATGTGGCTGGCGGGCATCGCGCTTTACGCGCTGATGAAGGCTTCTGGGCCTCGTCCTGGTGCCCGTCATCTTCGAGATCACGCGCGAGAGGCTGCTGGCGCTGCCCTGGTTCGCCTGGGCCTACGCGAAGTTCGAGGCGCTGCACGAGATGGCGAGCCGCTTCGTCGCGCCTTATCGGAGGGCCGCGCTGGACTTGGCGCGCGAAACCGCCGCCTCGGCGCGGCGGGCGCTCGGCGCGCTTCGTCTATGGCGCGCCGCGGTCGGCGGCGAGCGCCAGCGTCGCGAAGGCCGAGACGCTCGCCTCCTCGGCCCGCGCCGTCGGCGCCAGGCCCGCCTCGCCGAGCCACTGAGCGAGATCGAGCCCGCGCGCGGCGGCGAAGCCTTTCAGCGACTGGCGCAGCATCTTGCGCCGCTGGCCGAAGGCTGCGAGCGTCAATGCGGAGAGCGTCGCGGGCCGGCAGGGCGCGGGCGCAGCGCGCGGGACCAGCTCCACCACGCTCGACGTCGACCTTCGGCGGCGGCGTGAAGGCCGCGGGCGAGAGTCGAACAAAAGGCGCGTCTCGCAGCGCCAGCCGGCCAGCACGCCGAGCCGGCCATAGGCCGCGCGCGTCGCGGGCGTGGCGACGATGCGCTCGGCGACCTCGCGCTGGAACATCAGCGTCAGCCGGTCGAACCACGGCGGCCAGGGCTCGCTCTCCAGCCAGCCGACCAGCAGCGGCGTCGCAATATTATAGGGCAGGTTGGCGCAGACCCGGCACGGGCCCTCGGCGCTTTCGACGCCAGCGCCGCGTAATCGACGGCGAGCGCGTCGTCGGCGACGACCTCCAGCCGTCCCGGCCAATGGGCGGCGATTTCGGCGAGGGCCGCCAGGCAGCGCGCGTCGCGCTCGATGGCGATGACGCGCGCGCGCCGGCCGCCAGCAGCGCGCGGGTGAGCCCGCCGGGGCCGGGGCCGATCTCGATCACCGTCACGCCGTCGAGCGGTCCGGCGGCCCGCGCGATGCGGCCGGTCAGGTTGAGGTCGAAGAGGAAATTCTGGCCAAGCGACTTCTTCGCGCAGCAAGCCATGCGCGGCGACCACCTCCCGCAGCGGCGGCAATCCGTCGGCGGCGAGCGTCACGCCGACAGTCGCGCCGCGAGATTCGATCGCGGCGATGAGGCTCGTCGGGTCGGCGATGCCGCGACCCGCGATGTCGAAGGCGGTGCCGTGATCGGGCGAGGTGCGCACGAACGGCAGACCCGAGCGTCACGTTGACGCCCTCGTCGAAGGCGAGCGTCTTGGCGGGGATGAGGCCCTGGTCGTGGTACATGGTCAGCGCGACGTCGTAGTTCTCGCGCGCGCGCGGGTGGAACATGGTGTCGGCGGGCAGGGGGCCGAAGATGTCGAGCCCCTCGTCGCGCAGCGTCGCGATCGGCGGGGGCGATGATCTCGATCTCCTCGCGCCCGATGGCGCCGCCCTCGCCGGCGTGCGGATTGAGCCCGGCGACCGCGATGCGCGGCCGCGCCAGCTTGAAACGCGCGCGAAGGTCGCGGTCGACGATGCGCGCCGTCGCCTCGATCGCGCCGCGCGTCAGCGCGGCGGGGACCGCGCTCAGCGGAATGTGGATGGTGACGGGGACGACGGCGAGCAGCGGCGACCAGATCATCATCACCGGCGTCGCCGGCCCGCCCCAGGCCCTGGCGAGCTCGCCGAGATATTCGGTATGGCCGGGATGGGCGAAGCCGGCGTCGTAAAGCGTCTTCTTGGCGATCGGGTTGGTGACGACGGCGCTGCGCCGCGCCGCTGCGGACATAGCCGACGGCGCGCTCGATCGATTCGAGAATCGCCGGCGCGTTGGCGGGGTCCGGCTTGCCGGGCTCGGCCGAGGCGCGCGCCTTGAGCGGCGCGACCGGCAAAGCGTGGGCGAACACATCGGCCGCGCGCTGAGGCGTCGTCGTCTCGATCGGGGTCGAAAGGCCGAGCCCGCGGTCGACTCGCGCGAGCGCGTCGGGGTCGGCGAGGAGGAAGAACGGCGCCCGCAGCGCCGCCCCCTGCCGCCACGCGCCGAGCGCCAGCTCCAGGCCGATCCCGGCGGGATCGCCCATCGTCAGCGCGATTGGCGCCTGGGTCATTGCACGCCCGCCGAGCTCTTGATGTCGCCGAGGGTGCGCAGGCTGATCTCGAACAGGAGCGATTGGTCGCGGAACGCCGGGGCGGCGGGCGCGCCGGGCATGGTGCTCATCGGCACCGCGATGGTGTTGTTATAGGCGATTTTCACGGTCGTGCAGTTGTTGGCCTCGTAGGCGAGGCCCAGGTTATATTGCGTGGGGTAGAAGGGCGAGCCGTAGTCCGGGTCGTAGAAGCGGCGCGACATGTCGACGCGTCAGGCCGCCGCTGACCGTGAGGCCGTTTTCGAACTTGTAGCTCGCCTTGGTGATGAAGCCCTCGCGCGGAAAGGCCCAGCCGAGCAGCGGCTGGGCGGCGTAATTCGCATAGTCGAAGCTGCCGACGAAGCCGCCCCATGTGCCGCCCAAAATGGCGTCGAAGCGGGCAAGGCTCAGATTGCTGCTGTCGAACTGCTGTTTGAGGCCGAGCGTCAGGGGCGCGGCGGTCGGTTGGAAGGTCTCGCCGGCGACGAAATTCGACCAGCGCTTGTCGAGGCCGGATTCGAGGCCGGTATTGGTGGCGTCGACGAGCGTGTAGGAGTTCTGCCCGGCGATCTGAACAGACTGGCCGGCGACGACGTTGACATGGCCGCCGCTCGGCAGGTTGTTCGACGTACTGGAAGCCGTAATTGGCGCGCGTGCCGCCCTCGACGCGGTCGAAGCCGGAATACTTGCTCCAGTTGAACAGAGTGGTGTCGTCGAAGACCAGGCTCTGCGCGTCCTCGTTGGGCTGCAGGGTGGGCAGAATCTCGTTGGGCCGCGCGATGATCTGGCCGATCGGCTGGATGATCTGCTCGCCGAAGGGGGTGTCGGCGATGAAGGGGAAGCGATATTCGAGCCCGACGCCGGCCATGCCCGTCGCCGCCGAGCCTTCGCTCTGGCCGGCGAAGAAGGCGGGCTGCGCATAATTGGGAATGATCGCCGAGCCGACGGCGCTGTTATACGAGAATACGCCGTTGGAAAGGCTCGTCGCTTCGCCGCTCGCCCGCTCGAAGACGAAGGGCTTCCATACTTCGCCGTAGGGATCGACCATCCTCTTGGCCCAGGACACCTGCTCGGTCCCGCGCGTGTAATCGCCGCCGATGCCGCGCAGCAGGCAGCTTCCGGGCGCGTAGCCCGCCACGGTCGTCCCGGTTCCGCACACCTGATAGAGGCTGTAGGCCGGAATCCAGGCGCTGCGCGCCGACCGACTGATAGAGCGCCTCCTCGCGGTTGATGTTGGCCGCGTTGAGCTCCACCGTCGCCTCGCCGCCGATCCCGCCGGAGCGAACGGGGTCGATGGAGAAGGTGCGATGGTAGTCGAAGGTCGGAACGGCGGTCGGATCTTGCCGCGTGTCGAGGAAGGCGCCGGTCGGCTGGAACGAATAGCCCGTCAGATCGAAGAAGCCGCGCCCCGCCTGGCCGCGCAGATAGACCTGGCTGACGACGTCCTGGAAGAAATATTGCGTCGTGTCGAGCGCAAGCAGCCGGTAGTCGGTGAGGTAGAAGCGGTCGCTCAGAAGGGTCAGGTTCCAGCCGACGGTCCAGTTCGGATTGAGATAGAACTTGCCCTTGGTCTCCGCCGAGCCGCGGAATTTGAGATTGCCGGCGCCGTAGGGCTCGGGCAGGAACTTGTCGGGCTGCAACTGGTCGATGCCGGTCAGCCGCACGCTATAGGCGCCGTTCTCGGTGCGATGGCGCCATTCGGCGTCCATGAACGGCCCCTGCATCGTGTAGAAGCTTGGGCTGAGCGTGAGATCGTAGTTCGGCGCCAGCGCGAAGAAATAGGGCGTCGTGACGCCTAGCCCGAGATAGCTGTTGCTGACGTAGGTCGGGCGCGAGGAAGCCGCTCTTTCGCGTCACCGTCGGATCGGCGGCGGAGAAAAACGGGATATAGGCGACGGGAACGCCGAAGGCGTCGAAATAGGCGTCGCGGAAATAGACCGTGTGCGTGCTCTGGTCCTCGGTGATCTCCTTGGCGCGCACCTGCCACAGCGGCGGCCATTCCGGATGGGCCTTGCACGGCTCGCAGGCCGTGTAGACGCCGTTCTTCATCACCGTGACCGTGTCGTTGGATCGCTCGATGCGGGGCGACGAGATAGCCGCGTCTTGTCGACGGTCAGCACCTGCACCGCATCGGCGAAGCCGCTGGCGAAATCCTCGGTAAGCTCGGCGCGCTGCGAATAGGTGACGTTGCCGTGCTCGTCGGTCACCTTCACATGGCCGGAGGCGAACACCCGCTTGGCCTTGCGGTCATAGACGACATGGTCGCCCTGCAAGACGCGATTCTTGTAGTAGAGCACCACGTCGCCGTCGGCGGTGACGATGTCGCGGTCCTTGTCGTAGGACGAGCTTGTCGGCGTCGAGATAGAGCTTTCCGGGGTCGCGTTCGGCGGTCTGGGCGGCGCCTTCTGGGCGAGAGCCGAGCCCGGCAAGGCACAGCGCGAACGCCACCGTCGAGCGCGACCGCACGGCCCGCCTGCTGGATATTCCGGCTAAGACGGACGAGGGCCGAGCCCATCAACCGTCCTCCTGGTGGAGCAACACATACACGCCGAACAGACAGCCCCCGACCGCCGGCGACCACGCAGCGAAAGGCGCCGACACCAACCCCGCCGTACCCAGATCGCCGATGATCTTCGTGACGACATAAAGCACGAAGCCCGCCGCCACGCCACCCAAAACCATACGCTGCACCCCGCCCATCCGGAACAATCTTAAGGAAAAGCAAGCGGCCACAAGGGTCATCGCCATCAGCGACAGCGGCAGCGCCAGCAAGCTGCTGGCGGCGCAGCAGGTAGGGCGTGGCGTCGAGCCCGGCGCTGCTGACCTGTTCGGCAAGCGCGCCGAGGCTGAAGAACGACACCGTGTCCGGCGGGCACGAAGCTCTGCGCCATCTGCCCGCGGGTCAGCGACGTCGCCAGCAGATAGGTGTCAACATGCGTCTCGCTCGGCGCCCGGCGTCACCACCTCGGCGTCGCGCAGCTCCCAATAGCCATCGCTGCAGAACCGCGCTCTTGGCGTCGACGCGCTGGTTGAAGGCGCCGTCGCGGTCGAAATTATACACCTCCACGCCGAGGAAAACGATCCTTCTCGAGATCGCGGCCGTCGACATGGACGATCGACTGGCCGTCCATCGTCTTCTGCCGAAGCCAGAAGCCGCCGGCGTCGCGCGCGCCGGAGCCGAACAGCTTGGCCTCCAGGCCCGCCGCGTGCCGCTTCATCGTCGTCGACAGCGGGTTGAAGGCCGCCACCTCGCCGACGCCGAACGCGAGCGACACGACCACCGCCGGCGCCAGAAACTGCCACACCGACACTCCCGCCGACCGCGCCACCGCCAGCTCCAGCCGCCGCGACAGGTTGAGAAAGGCCGTCATCGCGCCGATCAGCACGACGAAGGGCAGGGCCTGCTCGGCGATGATCGGCGTATGCAGGACCGCGAGCCACGCGATAAGGCCGCCGGTCGCCCCGCTTGCGCCTCGCCGGCGCGCCTCAGCGTATCGACGAAATCGAGCGTGAAGATGAGCGCCGAGCACCGCGCGCGAACACGCCGAGCACGGCCCGGGCGAAGCGGCCCGCGAAATAGCGCCCGAGCATGCCGAACATCATCGCCGCGCCCGCAAGGCCGAGAGCGCCCGCGACGCCGGCCCGACGAAGATCGCGTCCAGCGACAAGAGAGCGGCGGGAGCGGCCCGCCCCAGGCGCCGATCATCGACCACAGCGGCGGCGCCGCCGCGCCCTTGCCGCGCAGCACCAGCGCGTCGGCGAAACCGAAGATGCGCGCCGCCGCGAAAACGGCGATGGCGGCGAGGATGGCGAGACCTCGATTCTGCCGCGTCGTGCGCGCCTCGCCGAGCGCCGCGAAAGCGACGAGGCCGGCCACCAGCGCATAAAGCGGGCTCGTCAGCCGGTCGTAAAGCTCGGCGCGCGCCTCGCCCGCCAGCGGACGCTCGGCCGGGTCGCCTGGGGTCGAACCTGAGCAGCGCCAGCGTGTCGCGGTTGCGCGGCCGGGGCTTGCTCGACGTCCTGCCCGCGGCGCAGGAACTGCGAGAGGTCGATGGCGTAATCCTCGAAGGTGACGATCGAGGAATCGCCGGCGCCGCGCGGCCGTTGCGCGCTGCCCTTGCGCAGCACGAGATAGACGTCGTCGTTCTTTTCGACCAGGTTCGCCCACCTCCGCGATGAAGGTCGAGATCTGCTGCGGGTCGCGCCGGTCCTGAATGAACACGCCGCGCAGGCTGACCCGTCGGGTCCGCGCTCGCGATAATGGAAGATGAACCCGGCCTCGAGCTGGTTGAACGCGCCGGGACGGGCGAAATTGGCGATGAAATCGGCGTGGATGCGCTTCGACATTTCGTCGACGGCGTTGAAGCTATAGCGGAATCACGAAGTTTTGCAAGGCCAGGAGCCCGGCGAACACCAGCGCCGACAGAACCGACCAACGGCCGCAGCCAGCAGGCCCGGCGAGGCGCCCGAGGCCGCCATCACGATCAACTCGCTGTCGCCGTTGAGCCGGTTGAGGCAGTAAAGCACGCTGCCGAACAGCGCGATCGGCGCGATCGAAGGCGACCAGAAAGGGCAGGCCAAGGCCGGTGATGGCGAGAAACACCAGGATCGTCTGCCCCTTGGCGGTCAGCAGGCTGATCTCCCTCAAGGCGCCGGTGATCCACACGATCGCCGTCAGCGTGCAAGGCTGACAATAAACGCCATGCCCGCCATGCGAAAAAGATATCTCTCCAGACGCAACATGTCGCCGTTCGTCATGTCCCCGGAGCCTGGGCTAGCCGCGCATGGCGGCGCAGGCAAGGCCGCATCGTTAGGCATGTGTTAATTCATTTGCGGCCATCGGTTAAGGCGGTTGACGGCGCGAGCGAAGCCTCCGAAGAGAACGGCGACGTCCTCTTGAGCGCCCGCGGGAGCCCCATGTCCGAAAACATCAGTTCGAAGATCGCCTTCGCCCCGCTTCGCAGCCCCAGACGGCGGCGCGCTCGTCGTTTTCGGCGGCGGCGATCTCAAGCTCGGGCGCGAACACGGCCTCGCATCTCTGCTGGCGCACATGCATCTTTTGCGCGACGCCGCCGAGACGCTCGCCTTCAAGTCCAAGGCGACGAGCGCGATGGACCTCGTGCGGCCGGCCGGGCTCGCGAGCGAGCGGCTGCTCGTGGTCGGCGTCGGTCCGTCAAATCCGGAGACAAGCCGCTCGATTTCGCCAATCTCGGCGGCTTCGTCGCCGGCAAGCTCTCGCAAGGCCAAGTCCGTCCACGTCCTTTTCGAGGGGCCGGAGGGCGAATGGAGCGCGGCCGACGCCGCCGAATTCGCGCTGGGCTATCGCCTGCGCAGATACAAGTTCGAGAAGTACAAGACGAAAAAGCCCGACAACGAAGAGAACGGGGAAACCTCGCAGCACGTGACGATCCTCGTCGCCGACGAGACCGCCGCGCGCCACGCCTACGAGCGCCGCGAGGCGGTGGCCGAGGGCGTCGAATGCGCGCGCACCCTCGTCAACGAGCCGCCGAACACGCTCTATCCCGAGGTCTTCGCCGCCCGCGCGGAGGAGTTGGGGAAGCTCGGCGTCGATGTCGAGGTTTTCGACGAGAAGGCGATGGCCAAGCTCGGCATGGGCGCGCTGCTCGCGGTCGGGCAGGGCTCCAAGCGCGAGAGCCGGTTCGTCGTCATGCGCTGGAAGGGCGCGAAGTCGAAGAAAGCGGCGCCGGTCGCCATCGTCGGCAAAGGCGTGTGCTTCGACACCGGCGGCATTTCGATCAAGCCCGCCGCCGGCATGGAGGACATGAAGGGCGACATGGCGGGCGCGGCCTGCGTGGTCGGCCTCATGCACGCGCTGGCCCGGCGCAAGGCCAGGGTCAACGCGGTCGGCGTCATCGGGCTCGTCGAGAACATGCCGGGCGGCGGGTCCTACCGGCCCGGGCGACATCCTCAAATCCATGTCGGGCCAGACGATCGAGGTCATCAACACGGACGCCGAGGGACGCCTCGTGCTGGCCGACGCGCTGTGGTGGACGAAGGAGAACGTCAAGCCGAAGCTGATGGTCAATCTGGCGACGCTGACGGGGGCGATCCTGGTGGCGCTGGGGGTCGAGAACGCGGGCCTGTTCTCCAACGACGACGAATTGTCGTCGCGGCTGACGGAGGCGGGCAAGGCGACCGGCGAGACGGTCTGGCGGATGCCGATGGGGCCGGCTTACGACAAGCTCATCGATTCGAAATTCGCCGACATGAAAAATGCCGGCGGGCGCCATGCGGGCTCCATAACCGCGGCGCATTTTCTCAAGCGATTCGTAGGCGACACGCCATGGGCGCATCTCGACATCGCCGGCACGGCGATGTCCTCGCCCGCCACGGAGACGAACACCTCCTGGGGCTCGGGCTGGGGGGTGAGGCTGCTCGACCGGCTGGTCGCCGACCATTACGAGGAGCGCTAGGGCGCCCTGACGAGGACGATATGAACAGGTTGGGCCTAGGCCGCCGTTTTGGCGGTCGGAGCGAGTCTGGCGTTCGCTTCGCCCGCGGCCGCGCTGCCGGGATGCGACGCGTTCCTGCAAAAAATGCGCGCCGAAGGGACAGACCTCGGGCTCGACTATTCGCGCGCGCTCGTCGTGTCGCGCGTGCATGCCTCGACAGCCAATTTCGACATTGTCGACCCGCTCCGACGTCGACGGCACGCTCGTCTGCCGCGGCGACCGGTTCATTCGCTTCGAGGCGCATGCGCTGGAGCCGATGCGCGGCAAGGCGGCCGAGGGCTTCGAGCGCCTGCAACAGCTCGCCATGAAGGCGGCCTTCGGCTGGGACGAATCGAAGGCGAAATCCGAATCGCGCGGGCTCGCCGGCGAGGCGCACGACTATCTGACCGCCTCGCGCCAGCGCGGCGACGTCTATGTCGCCGGCAAGACCGAGCGCCACGAGCCCGGCGGCGTCGGCGTCGGCATGATCTTCACCGAGCTCGACCGCTCCTTCGTCATTGTCGCGAGGAAGAGTGATCTCGCGCCCATGCCCGAATTCCGCTTTCACCATCTGGAGCGCCGCCGCCTCGACGCCGCGCTGCCCGATCTCCTGGAGGGCGCGCTCGCGCGAGGGCCTGCGGGTCGTCGTGCAGGCGCCGAGCCGCGAGGCGCGCGACGCCCTCAACGAGCGGCTGTGGACCTATCGCGAGGACAGTTTCCTGCCCCATGGCGCCGCGGGCGACGGCGACCCGGCGACGCAGCCGATCTTTCTGACCGACGCCGACGAGAACCCGAACGGGGCGCGGCTGCGGGTTCTGCTGAACCCCGCCGACGCGCCGCGATATCTCGCGGACGCGGCCGAGCGGGTGATCGTTGTGTTCGAGGCGCGCGACGACGAGGCGATGGCGGCGGCGCGCCTTTCGTGGAAGGCCCTGAGAGACGCCGGCGCGACGACGAGCTACTGGCGCGAGGGCGACGAGGGCGGGTGGGTGAAGGCGCGGTGAGGCGGCTCATACCAATCTCTGTTGAGCGCGACTCATCGCGCTCGATTCCGCGCAAAGGCGCGGGCGCGCTTCGCGCTTCGGCAGAAAGCGATGATCGGTCCCGATCATCGAGTCCTGGTCTCAGTTGATCCGCCGCGTCCGGCCTTCCCAATACGGCTCGCGCAATTCGCGCTTGAGGATCTTGCCGGCGCCCGAGAGCGGCAGCGGCTCGTCCTGGATCTTCACCGACCGCGGCGTCTTGTAATTGGCGATGCGCTCCCGGCAATGCTCGATGATCTCGGCCTCCGTCACCGAGGCGCCGGGCCTGCGCATGACGATGGCGTGCACCGCCTCGCCCCAGCGATCGTCGGGAATGCCGATGACCGCGCACATGGCGACGGCGGGATGGCTCATCACGCAGTTCTCGACTTCCGCCGAATAGACGTTCTCCCCGCCGGTGACGATCATGTCCTTCACCCGGTCGACGAGATAGACGTAGCCGTCCTCGTCCATGTAGCCGGCGTCGCCGGTGCGCATCCAGCCCTCGACGATGGCCTTCGCCGTCTCCTCCGGCCGCTCCCAGTAGCCCATCATGACGACGTCGCCGCGCGCGGCGATCTCGCCGACCTGGCGGCGCGGCAGGGTCGCGCCGTCCGGCCCGACGATTCGCACCTCCACCATCGGGACCGCGCGCCCGCCCGAGCGGTGGCGCCCCTTGGCGCGCCCTTCGCCGAGGTGCTCCTCCCAAGGCAGTATCGTGGCCACCGGCGAAAGCTCGGTCATGCCATAGGCCTGATAGAACTCGACATGCGGCAGCGCGGCCATCGCCCGGTCGAGCAGCGCCTCCGGCATCGGCGAGGCGCCGTAGAAGAGGAGCTTCAGGGAGCTCAGGTCGGATTCGGCCGCGGCGGGATGGTCGATCAGCATCTGGATCATGGTCGGCACCAGCACCGTCTGGTCGACCCGGAATCGCGCGATCGCGCGCGCGACCGCTTCCGGCGAGAACATGCGCACGATCGCATGGGTGGCGCCGCCCAGCGTGCTGCTCTGCAGCGCGGACACGTCTGCGAGATGGAACATCGGCGCCGCGTGCAGGTACACGTTGGCTCCGGCGCGCAGAAATTTGCCGGAATAGGTCAGAACGTTGCGGGCGTTGGCGAGCAGGTTGCGATGGCTCAGCATGACGCCCTTCGAGCGGCCCGTCGTCCCGCCGGTATAGAAAATGCCGGCGAGGCTGTTTTCGTGGGCGCCGACGTCTGGCATCGGCTCGGCCCTGGCGATCAACGCCTCGTATTCCAGCGCCCCGGGCGGCGCCGCGCCGTCGTCGGCGATAGACGAGCGGCAGGCCCGCCGCCTGGACGAGACCAGCGCCCATTTGGGCGAAGGCGGCGTCCACGACGAGGAGCTTCGGCCGGCAGTCGCGGAGGCAATCAAGGTTCTCCGTCGCGCTCCAGCGGATGTTCAGGGGGACCGCGACCGCGCCTGCCCAGGCGAGAGCGAGGTAGAGCTCGAAATAGCGGTCCTGGTTCAGCATGAGAATCGCGACGCGTTCTCCCTTTGCGACGCCCAAGGCGCGCAGGGCGGCGGCGAGGCGCGCGACCCGGTCGGCGACCTCCGCCCAGGTCCGGGTTCGATCCTCGAAAAAGGTGGCCGGCGCGTCGGGATGAAACTGTATCGCGCGATGCAGCCCGAAGGTCGTGCTCATGGCTCCTCCCGATTTTTATTGCGGGCCGGGCTGCCGGCGTCAGGGTCTTGAAATCGCAGCCCTGCCCTTGAAAAGAAATCGAAACCCAAAACAAAAACGGCGACCCCGAAGGGTCGCCGTAAATTATGGTGCGGTCAAGAGGACTCGAACCTCCACTCCGGTTAAAGAACTAGCACCTCAAGCTAGCGCGTCTACCAATTCCGCCATGACCGCTTGCGCTCGGGCGCGGAACCCGCCCCCGGCGAAGAGGAGCGCCGTCTAACAAATCGAAACGGACGTGACAAGCGGCCAGAAACGCTGCGGCCAGAAACACTGGGGCGCGAGCGGTCCGCTCGCCAAAGCGGTTCGAGCGGCTTGGGGCCGTCGAATCGCGCCGCGTCGGGCTTGCGAACTCCGCAACGGCGCGGCCCCTCTACTCGGCCTGGGCGGGCGAGGAGGGCGTCTGCGGGAACCTTGGCGACCTGGGTCGCGTCGCGTCGGGAAGCTTCTTTTTCGGCGCTTCGAGCAGCCCTTCGCGGATCAGTTGCTTGCGGGCCAGTTTGCGCGCGCGGCGAATTGCTTCGCCCTTGCGCCGCGCGGCCTCTTCGGACGGCTTCTCGTAGTGCCGCCTGCGTTTCATCTCGCGGAAAACGCCTTCCCGCTGCAGCTTCTTTTTCAGGACGCGAAGCGCCTGTTCGACGTTGTTGTCGCGTACGAGAACCTGCAAATCGGTGACTCCTGTCGGGACGGAGGTTGGTGCTGAGCGAGCCTCAAGGCGAAGGCCAACTTCACGTAATCGACGGAGCGCAATACTCCGCGCTCGCCCCCCGTGTTCGGGATGGGGCCAACCGGTCGATCTATATTGCAGCCAAGAAAAACCGCTGGCCCCAACGGGCGCCAGAGGCTCGAAATATCGCGACGCCAAGCCGTTCGGGCTTGGACGCCGCCATATCAACCGAACGCCGCCAGTTCATCCGTGGCCGGCGCCGACTGAGTTCAAGGTTCAGGCGGCGGCGAGCTTGTCCGCAGACGTCTTGCCGGTCCGCTTGTCAGCCACGAGTTCGTAGCTCACGCGCTGGCCTTCAGAGAGGCTGCGCAGACCGGCGCGCTCGACGGCGCTGATGTGAACGAACACGTCGCTCCCGCCGTCTTCAGGCTGAATGAAGCCGAAGCCCTTGGTGGCGTTGAACCATTTGACAGTGCCAGTTTTCATTCCGTAGTCCTTCCGCGCATGCGCGGCCGTTGAGCGCATCGCGGCGCTCGTCTTCGTGGTCATCGTTGTTCAGGAGGAAGCTCGTAAGCGCGTCAGACCTCCGCCCAGCGCGCAATGCAAGGCCTTTGGCCGAAACACGACGGGAGAACTATCCCCTCGGAATGAGTCTTTTTCATGTTCACGCCCGGCGTGGGCGTGGAGGCGACGGGCGTCTCGCGTCGTCGCCGGGGCCGGGTTCAATCCACGCCAAGCGACTTCAGCTTGCGGTGCAGCGCCGAGCGCTCCATGCCGATGAACTCGGCGGTGCGCGAGATATTGCCGCCGAAGCGGTTGATCTGAGCCACGAGATATTCGCGCTCGAACACCTCGCGCGCCTCGCGCAAGGCGAGGCTCATCAGCTTCTCGCCGCCGACCCCGCTCGGCACCGCCGGCACCAGCGCGCCGATCTCGTTGGGCAGCATGGCGGCGGTGATTTCCGCGTCCGGGTCGCCGGCGGCCAGAATCATCAGCCGCTCGACGTTGTTGCGCAACTGCCTGATGTTGCCGGGCCAGTCGTGCGATTGCAGCACCGCCATCGCGTCGGCCGCGATGGGCCTGGGCGGCGCGCCCATGTCGGCGCTGATGCGCTCCAGGAAATATTCGATCAGGGCGGGAATGTCCTCGCGCCGCTCGGCGAGCGAGGGCGAGCGGATCGGCACCACCGAGAGGCGGTGGAACAGATCCTCGCGGAAATGGCCGTCGGTGATCGCCTGCGCGAGATCGCGGCTCGTCGAGGAAATGATTCGCACGTCGACCTGCACGGGATTCGTGCCGCCGACGCGGCGGAAGCTCTGGTCGACGAGCACGCGCAGGATCTTGGCCTGCGTCTCGGGGGGCATGTCGGCGACCTCGTCGAGATAGAGCGTGCCGCCGTGCGCCTCTTCGAGCGCGCCGACCCGGCGCGGCCGGTCGGGGCCGGCCTCGACGCCGAACAGCTCCGGCTCCATGCCCTCCGGCGTGATGGCCGGAGCGTTGACGACCACGAAGGGGCCGGTCGGCGCGCGCCGAATGGGCGTGGATCATGCGCGCGGCGAGCTCCTTGCCGGAGCCGGCGGGCCCGGAGATCAGCACCCTCGAATTGGCGGGCCCGATCGCGCTCGATGAGCCGGCGCAGGTTCGTCACGGCCGAGGAATTGCCGACAAGCTTCAGCTCCGCCCCCGCCTTCGAACGCAGCTCGTTGACCTCGCGCCTGAGCCGCGAGGTCTCCAGCGCCCGCTCGACCACGAGGATGAGCCTGTCGGCCTTGAACGGCTTCTCGATGAAGTCATAGGCGCCGATCTTGATGGCCGTGACGGCGGTCTCGATGTTGCCGTGGCCGGAGATCATCACCACAGGCACGCTCACATGCTGCTGCTTCAGCACTTCGAGCAGTTGCAGGCCGTCGAGCTTCGAGCCCTGCATCCAGATGTCGAGCAGCACCAGATGCGGCCGGCGCGCGGAGATGGCGGCGATGGCCTCGTCGGAATTTCGCGCCATGCGCGCCTTGTGGCCCTCGTCTTCGAGGATTCCCGCGACGAGTTCGCGGATGTCGTCTTCGTCATCGACGATGAGAATGTCGGCGGCCATGTCGTCAACTCGCGGCTTGAGGGACGGGCTGGGCGGCGGCGTGCAAGGGCAGGGTCATCACAACCTGCGCCCCGCGTCCGCCGTCGGATCGTTCGAGGCCGTCGAGCAGCTCGACGCCGCCCTGATGGTCCTCGAAGATTTTCAGGACGATCGGCAGGCCGAGGCCGGTGCCCTCGGCGCGCGTCGTCACGTAGGGTTCGGTCAGCTTGTGCCGGTCCTGCGCGGGAAAGCCCTTCCCGTTGTCGCTGACGCTGATGCGCGCGCGCCCCTCGCTGTCGGTCGCAAGCGCAACGAAAACGCGACCCTTGAGGTCGGGGTCGCCAAGCGCGTCAATGCCTTCGCCGGCGTTCTTGAGAATGTTGGTCAGCGCCTGGGAGACGAGCCTGCGGTCGAAATCGACCATCAGCGGCTCGGCCGGCAGATCATCCTCGAAGGTCGACGTCCGCCCGCCCGACGCGGGCGAGGAACAGGGCCTGGCGCACGCAATCGGCGAGATCGTCGCGGGTCAGCCGGGCGCGCGGCATGCGGGCGAAGCTCGAGAACTCGTCGACCATGCGCTTGATGTCGTCGACCTGGCGGATGATCGTGTCGGTGCACTGGTCGAACACCTCCTTGCCCTCGACGATGTTGCGGCCGTAGCGCCGCTTCAGCCGCTCCGCCGAGAGCTGGATGGGGGTCAGCGGGTTCTTGATCTCGTGGGCGATGCGGCGGGCGACGTCGGCCCAGGCCGAGGATCGCTGCGCGGTGACGAGATCGGTGATGTCGTCGAGCGTGATGACGCGGCCGAGATCGGGCCGTCGCGGGTCGCCGGTGACGCGCACGTTGAGAAGCCGCTCGCGTCCGCCGGCGGTCAGCGTCGCCTGCGCCTGATGCACGCGCGCCCGCGAGCCCGAGGCTTCGGCGAGAATGGGCTGCAGCGCGGGGAAGACCTCCTCGACCGACCGGCCCATCAGCGCGCCGTCCGCGGCGGCGAGCAGCCTTTCGGCCGCCGCGTTGCAGACGACGACCCTGTTGTTCTTGTCCACGCCGACGATGCCCGCCGGCACGCCGGCCAGCGCCGCCTCGATGAAGGCGCGGCGCTCCTCGTTGAGCAGGTTGGCTTCGACCAGGCTTTCGCGCTGCCGGCGCAGTTCGTTGGTCATCTTGTTGAAGCTCTCGCCGAGATGGGCGAGGTCGCCCTCCGACTTGCGCGTCGGGACGCGCACCGAGAAATCCCCGGAGGCGACCGTTTCGGCGGCGCGGATCAGCCGGCGGATCGGACTGACGAGCCGGTTGGCGAAGGTGAGCCCCGTCCACACCGCCGAGATCAGCAGCGTCAGCGACAGCATGATGAACACGGCGGCGAAGCCGAGTTCGATATTGTGCCGATGCGCCTCGAAATTGGCGAAGGCGGCGGTGACTTGCAGCGCGTCGCGGCTGACCCGGTCGGCGATCGGGTCGATGGCGCGGCCGGCGTAGAAGAAAGAGTTGGGCAGCGCGTCGATCGGGCGCAGCGCGATAAAGGCGCCGCCGCTGGCGAGCAGGCTGCAGAACGGCTGCTTGGCGCGCGCGTCGGCGAAGTCGCGCGGCGCGGGCTTGGCGATGAGGCCCCCGTCGGAATTGACGGAGAGAATGGTTACATTGCCTTCGGTGGTGACGATCGCGGCGACGGCGAAATTGAGCGCCTTGGCGCGCGAGTCGAGATAGGTCTGGAACACATCGCGATTGTTTTTCAACAGCGCCGCCGCGCCGGAGAGATCGCCCGCCGTCAACTCGGCGTCGCGCAGCAGAGACTGGCATTGCGATTCGCGATAGAGCTGCGAGGACGCCCCGGATTCGTTGATGAAGGCCGAGACATTGCGCATGAAGGCGGGGTTGATCGCCCATTCCACCGAAACCGTGGCGATGACGGCGGTGAAAAGCGCGGGGATGGCCGCCACCAGCGAGAACAGCACGACGAGGCGCGTATGCAGGCGCGATCCCGCGCGCGCCACGCGCCGCGCCGCGCGCAGCTTCTGCACCTCCATGACGATGAAGACGAGCAGCACGGCCACGACCACGCCGTCGCCGACGAGAATGCCGAGCACGACATAGGTGGTGGGAATGATCGGCGTGAAACCGGCGAAAATGACGAAGGTCGCCACCGCCAGAGCCAGCGCCGCGCCGACCGCCCAGGGGCCTATGCGCCGCGAGACCCAGCTCTCCGGCAGGCCCTCCACGTAATACGATCGGCGCTTCCGCGCGCGGGGTCTCAGCTTGCACGCCCGAACCAACCTCCGCGTTTTGTCGGTGTTGCGCCATCTTGTGTTAATTCGGCAACCCTGTTGCGCAATTGCGACAAAAGCGGGGCGCCGAGTGAGGCGCGATCACGCGGACGGGCTTGCGTCCACAGCCCGAAGGGCAATGGCGTCCGATGTGGCAAGCCGGTTCGATAATTTCGGACGATTTACATGCGCGTTACATACGCGCGCCCGTGGGGCCGGCGTCGGCGCCGGGATCGCCGCCCGCCGCGACAATCGCCAGCCGCCCGAGATAGTGCGTCCAGCCGCGCTCGTGGCTGGCGCACTGCTCGGCGTTGGGCAGGCCGCTATGGGTGATGCGCAAAAGCGTGCCGCCGTCCTTGTCGACGAGGTCGAACTCGACGAGGCTCGAACCCGGGGGGACCTCCGCTTGGCCGTCCCAGCCGAAGGAATAGACGAGCCGGTGGACGGGCGCCACCTCGCGGAACGCGCCGCGCGCGGCCGCGCCTCGACCGACGCCCTTCAGGAGATAGAGCCCGCCGGGCTGGGGATCGACGTCGGCGTGCGATCCCATCCAGCTGACGATCTTTTCGGGATCGGTGAGATAGGCGAAAACCGCAGCCGGCGGCGCGGCGATGAACGTTTCGCGGTGGACCAGGAGCGGATCGGACATCGGCCTCTTCCTTCAGCGCGGCGACGGCAGCTGTAAGACATGAAGGACGGCCGGGTCGCCGCGTCAATGCAAGGGATCGTTTTTGTGCAGTTCTCTCCGGCGCTCTCCTGGCTCATCGACGAGGCCGCCGACATCGAGGGCGCCGACCGCTTCCTCGGCGAGCTCGGCGCGCGGCTCGCCGCCGAAGGACTGCCAATCGCCGGCGGCGCGCTTTCGCTCGAAGTCGCTCATCCGCTGATAGCCCGTCGCGCCTGGCTGTGGCGCGCCGACCGCGGCGAGGTGATCGAGGCCCTTGGCTTCGCGCCCGCCAGCCTGACCGCGCCGGCGGCGGCGCCCAACGAGGCGGAGCGGCGCTGGCTCGCCGGGCTCGCGAAGGGCCGGGTCTACGAGCGGATCGTCGGCCGCAAGCCCGATGGGCCGTGGCTCGCCTGGATCGGGCCACGGCCTTTCGAGGCCGAAGAAGCCGAACGGCTGTCGCTTGTCGCGCGGGCGGCGTCGGCGCCGCTCGCCGCGCTTTCGGCGCGCGCGACGCTCGCGGCGACGCTGGAGGCCTATCTCGGCCGCCGCAGCGCGGCGCAGGCGTTGGCGTCGCCTCTGCGGCGCGTCGTCGGGGAGACCATCGAGGCGGCGTTGCTGTTCGCCGATCTGCGCGGCTTCACCGATTTGTCGGAGAGCCAGCCGCCGGATCTCGTGATCGAGGCGCTCGACGCGTGGTTCGACCGCATCGCCGGCGCGGCGCACGCCTTTGGCGGCGAGGTGCTCAAATTCATCGGCGACGGCGTGCTCGCAATCTTTCCCGTCGCGGGAGGCTCTCCGAGGTCCGCCTGCGAGGCGGCGCTGCGGGCGGTCGTCGCCGCGCGCGCGGGCATGGCGCGGCTCAACGAAATGCGGAGCGGGCAGGGGGCGCCCGAGCTCTCGTTCGGCGTCGCGCTGCATCTCGGCCAGATGGTGTGGGGCAATGTCGGCGCCGCCAACCGGCTCGATTTCACCGCCATCGGCCCGGCGGTCAATCTGGTGAGCCGGCTTGAGGGCCTCTGCAATCCGCTGGGCCAGTCCGCGCTCGTCTCGGGCGCGCTGGCCGCGAACGTCGAGGCGCCGCTGGTCCCGATGGGGCTGCACGCGCTGCGCGGCATCGCGGCGCCTTGCGAAGTGTTCGCGATGCCGGACGCGTGAGCGGCCTCGTCAGCCGTTGCGGCAGACCGACGAAGGCGCGGTTCTCCATGACGATCGCCTCGCGCCCGTGCTGATTGACTCCCCAGGTGCGCATGAAGACGAGCCCCCATTGCGGCCGTTTCGTCTCGCGCTTGGCGAGCACGCGGTTGTAGAAGGTGACGACGTCGCCGGGCCGCGTCGGATTGGGCCAGCGAAGGTTCTCGAGCCCCGGCGAGACGCCGAGCGGCGGCAGCGCCTCTCCTCGTTCGGCGCGCTCGGCCAGCCCCTTGGTTCTCGTCTCGACGATGGCGCGCATGGCGGCGGCGGCGACGTGCCAGCCCGAGGCGCAGAGCCCTTCGAAGATCGAGTCCCTGGCCGCCTCCTCGTCGATATGGAAGCGCTGCGGATCGAACTGCCGCGCGAAGTCGATGATCGCCTCGCGCGTGAAGGCGTGCACGCCCAGCAGCCGCTCCTCGCCGATCTCGATCTCCTCGAAAAACGCCATCATGTCGCGCGATTTTCCTCTTTCCTGAACCGATGACGCACATCAATGCGCATTTCGCGTCCGCGTCTAGGGTTCCGCGCGGCCGGGAGTTGCGAAATGGACCCGACCCTTCGATCGAAGATTTTACGACTGCTCGACGAGCATCGAATCATGACGCTGGCCACGCTGCGACCCGACGGCTGGCCCCAGGCGACGACCGTCGGCTATGTCAGCGAAGGCTTGCGGCTCTATTTCATTTGCGGCCGGGTGAGTCAAAAAGCGGCGAATATCGCGGGGGACAATCGTGTTTCGCTGACGATCGACCGCGACGTTCCCGATCCCATGACCATTCGCGGCCTGTCCATGGCGGCCCATGTTCTTCCCGTCGACGACGCCGAGCAGATCCGGCGCGTGATGACGGTTCTGCTCCCGAAGAAATATCCGGAATATTCGGGGATGATGGGCGAGGCGAACCTCGCCGAGATGGCGATGTTCGCCGCGATCCCGCACATCGTGTCCGTGCTCGATTATTCGCTGGGTTTCGGACACTCCGACCTCGTCGAGGTCGCTCCCACCGATCTCTAAGCAGACATTCGTTGGAAGGCCAACGAATGTCTGCTTAAAATCTTTTGATTTAGCAGGATTTTCCTCCGAAAACCGGCATCCACTTTTCGGAAATCCTGCTTAGGCGGCGCCGGCGCGGCGGCGGATGAACGCGGAGCTTTTCAGCAGAAGCGCCGTCTCGCCATGCTGGTTCATCACCTCGAACTGGAACGCGACGATCCCGATTTGCGGCCGCGAGCGCGAGGCGCGGGCGGATAGCGTCGTGCGCCGCACGCTGAGCCGGTCTCCGGGCCTGACGGGCCTCTGCCAGCGCAATTCATCGACGCCCGGCGCGCCTTCGCTCGCGGAGTCCAGGAGATAGGCGTCGCACATCATGCGCATGAGCAGGCAGCCGGTGTGCCAGCCGGAGGCGATAAGCTCGCCGATCTGGGAATCCCTGGCGGCCTCCGCGTCGACATGGAACGGCTGCGGATCCCATTCCCTGGCGAAGGCGACTATCTCCTCCTCCGTCACCAGCCTGTCGCCGAAGACGACGACCTCGCCGACGGGAAAATCCTCGAAATGCAGCAAGACGCCGTCCCTCAATTGGCGAAACGGAAATGCATGACGTCGCCGTCGCGCACGACATAGTCCTTGCCTTCGAGCCGGAACTTGCCGGCCTCGCGCGCGCCCGCCTCCCCCTTGCCGGCGACGTAATCCTCGTAGGCGATGGTCTCGGCGCGGATGAATCCCTTCTCGAAATCGGTGTGAATGACGCCCGCGGCGCGCGGCGCCCGCGCGCCGGTCTCCACCGTCCAGGCGCGCGCCTCCTTGGGGCCGACGGTGAAGAAGGTCACGAGATGCAGGAGCTCGTAACCGGCGCGGATCACGCGGTTGAGGCCGGGCTCGTCGAGCCCCACGGCTTCGAGGTAATCCTTCTGCTCCTCGCGCGGCAGCACGGCGATTTCGCTCTCGATCTTGGCCGAGACCACCACCGCCGCCGCGCCCTCCGCCCTGGCGCGCTCGGCGACGCGCGCGGAAAAGGCGTTGCCTCTCGCCGCCGACGCTTCCTCGACGTTGCAGACGTAAAGAACCGGCTTCGAGGACAGGAGTCCCAGCGAGTTGAACGCCTTGCGCTGATCGGGGGCGATCCCCGCGGCGCGCGCCGGCCGGCCCTCGCGAAGCTCCGCCAGAGCGGCGGCGGCGAGGTCGTATAGCTCCCTGGCCTCCTTGTCGCCGCCCTTGGCCTTCTTCTCCAGGGCGAGGATGCGGCGCTCCAGGCTTTCGAGATCGGCGAGCATCAGCTCGGTCTCGATGGTCTCGATGTCGGAGACGGGATCGATCTTGCCCTCGACATGGGTGACGTCGCCGTCCTCGAAGCAGCGCACGACATGGGCGATGGCGTCGCATTCCCTGATATTGGCGAGAAACTGGTTGCCGAGGCCCTCGCCCTTCGAGGCGCCGCGCACCAGCCCCGCGATGTCGACGAAGGTGAGCCGCGTCGGGATGATCTCCTTCGAGCCGGCGATGGCCGCCAGCGTCTCGAGGCGCGCGTCAGGCACGGCGACGTCGCCGACATTGGGTTCGATGGTGCAGAACGGATAATTGGCGGCCTGGGCGGCCGCCGTCTGCGTCAGCGCATTGAACAGGGTCGACTTGCCGACATTGGGCAAGCCGACGATGCCGCATTTGAAACCCATGCCCCGCCGTCCGAATGAGAGATGGGCGCCCTCATGGCCGGGCGAGGACGAAAAGGCAAGCCGCGGGTTCAAAGCCTGAAGCCTTCCCGGCGCGACCGTCCGTCTTGCCGGCGAACGAAACGCGCATCGCAAAGGTCGCGTTGCTAAAATACAATATATGTTTGAAATTATTCACGAATTTTTCTCGGAACACATCCGCGCGCGAGCCGTTAGGGTGAGTGCGGGGAGAGAAACAGATAGCAGGAGGTGACTCATGCGAACACTTCTCACCGTCGCAGCAGCGACCGCATTGATGGCGCTGAGCGCGCCCGCCTTTGCGCAGGAAGCCGGCGCTCCGGCCGCCCCCGGGGTGACCGGCAGCATGACCGGGAGCAATCCGGGCACGGGGTTCGGCCCCAACATCTACGGGCCGGGCTATTCGGGGTCTTACAGGGCCGGTTGGGCCAGAGCACTACTGGGGGTCGACGCCCCGCTATGAGGCGCAATCAGCGCCCGACTACTACTCGCCAGGGCCGCAATATTGGAACTCCTGGCAACCGGGGCCGCTCTGATCCCGGCTGACCCCGACAGCGCATTACGCCCCTGGGGCCCCGCTTCGGCGGGGTCTCTCTTTTTGTCTGACTTTCGCCCGCGCGGATCGGACGTCAGCCTCGCTGCGAAAAGATCATCCCGTCACCGCCAGCCGGCCGCCGTATTTCTCGCGCAACTCGGTCTTGAGCAGCTTGCCGGTCGCCGTGTGGGGCAGGCTGTCCACGAACACGACGTCGTCGGGCATCCACCATTTGGCGATGCGCGTCGACAGGAAATCGAGGATCGACTCCTTGGTGGGCGTGCGGCCGGGGCGGGGATGCACGATGAGCAGCGGCCGCTCCTGCCAGACGGGATGCGGGATCGCGATCACCGCCGCCTCGAACACGTCGGGATGGGAGAGCGCGATATTCTCGACGTCGATCGAGGAGATCCATTCGCCGCCGGACTTGATGACGTCCTTCAGCCGGTCCGTCAGCCGCACGTAGCCGTCGGGGTCGATCGTGGCGACGTCGCCGGTGCCGAACCAGCCCTCGTCGTCCATGACCTTGCCGCCCGCGCCCTTGAAATAGCCGGAGATCACCCAGTTTCCGCGCACCTTCAATTCGCCGACCGAAACCCCGTCGTGGGGCAGCCCGCTCGCCGTCATTGCCGAACAGCTCCACCTCGATGCCGAAAACCTGCCGGCCCTGCTTGATCTGCATATCGACGAGCTGGGCCTGCGGGACGCCCTCGTGCTTGGCGAGCGGCGCGCCGGTGGTCGCCAGCGGGCTCGTCTCGGTCATGCCCCAGGCGTGCAGCACGTAGGCGCCGAACAGGTCGTGGAACTTCTCGATCGTGGCGCGCGGCGCGGCCGAGCCGCCGCTGGTGACCATCTTGAGCTTGAGTCGCGCGAGGTCGGCCTTGGTCTTGTTCGCTTCGACCCAGGCGATGAAGTTGAGCCAGATGGTCGGGATGCCGAACGCCTTGGTGATCCCCTCGTTCTCCATCAGCATATAAAGGCTTTCCGGGTCGAGCTTCGGACCGGGCAGCACCATCTTGGCGCCCGCCATCGCCCCGGTGAACGGCAGGCTCCAGGCGTTGGCGTGGAACAGCGGCACCACCATCAGAACGGAATCGCGCGCGGTCAGCGCCAGCGCGTCGGCGCCGTTGGCGGCGAAGCCATGCAGCAGCGTCGAGCGGTGGCTGTAAAGCACGCCCTTGGGATTGCCGGTCGTGCCGGACGTGTAGCAGAGCGTGCAGGCGGTGTTTTCGTCGAAACTCGGCCAGACGAAATCTGGCGCGCCTTCCGCCAGCAGATCCTCGTAGCACAGCAGATTGGCGACCTGGGCGTCCGGCATGTGGTCGCGGTCGCAAAGCGCGATCCAGCCTTTGACCAGCGGCAGGTGGGGCGCGAGCGAACTGACGAGCGGGGCGAAGACGGGATCGAAGCACACATAGGCGTCTTCGGCGTGGTGCATGATGTAACGCAATTGCTCGGGAAACAGGCGCGGATTGACCGTGTGCAGCACGAACCCCGAGCAGGTGACGCCATAGTAGATTTCGAGATGGCGATAGGTGTTCCAGGCGAGCGTCGCGACGCGGTCGCCCGCGTTCAAGCCAAGGCCCTTCAGCGCATGGGCGAGCCGCCCGGCGCGCGAGGCGACGTCGCCGTAACAGGTGCGATAGATGACCCCGTCGGGATCGCGCGAGACGATTTCGCGGTCGGCGTGGAAACGCTGGACATATTCGAGAATTCCGGAAATCAGAAGCGGACGGTTCTGCATAAGCCCGAGCATGCGTAACCTCCCTGCCGCCGTTACCCGGCTGTCGCAAGCCGCAGACTGGCCTAACTGGCGGACTTCCGCAATCGGGGTCTGGCTCGAAAACCGATCCTGAGGCGATGGTCTCCGTCGTGGCGGGGCTCGTCCCGGCCGCGACGGCGCGGCGGTCAGCCGCTATGATGCCGATCCGGCTCGCAGGGAGACTCGCCGCATGATCGAAGGCCAGTTCAGCCGCACCGCGCTTTCGGCCGCAGGCTTTCGCGCCGCGCACCAGATCTTCGACGGCGCGAGCGTCTTCGCCGATCCGCTGGCGGCGGCCGTGCTCGGCGAGGATCTGCCGGGGCTCATGGCGCATAGCGGCGACCCGGTGCTGCGGCCTCTGCGCATTTTCGTGGCGCTTCGCAGCCGCATCGCCGAGGACGTCGCGAAAAAGGCGATCGCCGAGGGCGCGCGGCAGGTCGTCGTGCTCGGCGCCGGGCTCGACACGTTCGGCTGCCGCGTCCCGCCTCTCGACGGCCTCGCGGTCTACGAGGTCGATCATCCCGCGACCCAGGCCGAGAAGCGCCGCCGCCTCCAGGCGGCGGGCGTCGTTGCGCCGTCCCATCTGCGGTTTGCGCCCTGCGATTTCGAGCGCCAGCGCCTCGGCGAGGCGCTCGCCGCGGCGGGCTTCGACGTCGCCGCCCGCGCCGCCTTCCTCTGGCTCGGCGTGACGCCCTATCTGACGCCCGAAGCCGTGGAGACGACGCTGCGCTTCGTCGCCGGGATCGGCGGCGGGGCGGACATCGTGTTCGACTATTCCAATCCGCCGGACTCCATCGATTCGCCGGGACATCGGCTGTTCCACGAGCGCATGGCCGCGCGGGTGGCCGACCTCGGCGAGACTTTCCGCAGCTATTTCGCCACGCCCGACCTGCATCGCCTGCTCGGCGGACTCGGCTTCACGGGGATCATGGACCTGGGTCCGCGCGAGATCGCCGCGCTGCTTGCGCCCGGCGCGCCGCCGCCCCCGAGCGGCAACGGCGGCCACATCGCGCACGCCTGTTTCCGCGTGGGCGAAAGAAGCCCGCGGCGATAAAGCGGCGGGCATTTGTGTCGTTTATGGCGGCATTAACCAATTCAATTCAGAAATGGCGGCGTCCCCGGAGTGGAAGGCCGATGATGTCGATAATTCTGACGTTGCTGGAAATGATCGCCTGCGCGGCGGCGGCCGGCGTCACCAGCTACCTCATCCTGGAGAGCCGGGAGGCGCGCCAATTCTCCTCCGCCAAGGCCGAGGAGCTCTACGCGCTGGTCGAAGCCTTCGATCAGGGCGTCGTCGCCCATTTCGCCCACGCCTGCGCGCTCATCGCGGAGGGCTGCGCCTATGCGCCGCACGGCGACGAGAGCTGGGCGAGGCTCACCCGCGAATCCGCCAAGGCGCGGATGCTCGTCAGCTTCTACTTTCCCTCGCTATGGCCGCAGGTGAAGCGCGCCGACGCCAGCGTCTCCTCGGCCGTCGGGGCGTTGCGGCGCTATCACGGCGCCCGCAACGACGAAAACGCCATGCTCGCGCTGGAGCAGTCGCTCGTCGACATGCGCGACACGATGGAGGCGCTCAAGCACGCCGTGGTGATGACCCATCGCGACGGCGGCCGGTCGGGCCTGCGCCCGCGCCGCCCGGCCGTCGCGCAGGCGCTGCGCATGGCCGCCTGAGCCTGCGCGAAATTCTCCTTCGTTCTGACGCAATTGCATCCGGCACGCGTCATGCTACGGTCGGGACGACAGATGGGGCCGACGACGGCCTCCGGGAGTTTGAAGATTGGCCGCAACGACCACGTTGGGCCCGTGGGGTGCAGATTCGGCGCGGACGGAGGCCCGCCCGCCGCCGTCGCGCGTCTACGCCGCGCTGGACCTGGGCACGAATAATTGCCGCTTGCTGATTGCGCGGCCGTCCTATGGGGGATTTCGCGTCATCGACGCCTTCTCGCGCATCGTCCGGCTCGGCGAGGGCCTGTCGCAGAGCGGGCGCCTCAACGAGGCGGCGATCGAGCGCACGATGGAGGCCCTGCGCATCTGCCGCGACAAGATGCGGACCCGCGGGGTCACGCGCGCGCGGCTGGTGGCGACCGAGGCCTGCCGCTCCGCCAGCAACGGCCCGCAATTCCTTCGCCAGGTGCGCGACAAGCTCGGCCTGCATCTGGAGATCGTCGATCGGGAGACCGAGGCCTATCTCGCCGCCGCCGGCTGCGGCGAACTCATCGACGAGAGCGCCGAGGCGACGGTGCTTGTTCGACATCGGCGGCGGCTCCTCGGAGATCGTCTGGATGACGCGCGGCCCCGACGGCGCGCGCAGCGTCGCGGCGTGGGAGTCGCTGAGGCTCGGCGTCGTCTCGCTCGCGGAGACCTTCGGCGGCGACGATGTGACGCCGGAGATTTTCTCCGCGATGATCGCGCACGTCGACGACGCGCTGGAGCCCTTCGCCGCGCGGGTGTCGGCCGAACGGCGCTGCGACCGGTTCCATCTGCTCGGCACCTCCGGCACGGTGACGACGCTCGCCGGCGTCCATCTCGATCTGCCGCGCTACGACCGGCGCGCCATCGACGGCCTGTGGCTGACGCGAGCCGAGATCGATTCCGCCGTCGGCAAGCTGCGCGCGATGAGCTACGCCGAACGGGCGGCCAACGGCTGCATCGGCATCGAGCGCGCCGATCTGGTGCTGGCGGGCTGCGCCATTCTGGAGGCGATCCGCGGCCGTTTTCCCGCCGAGCGCATCCGCATCGCCGACCGGGGCCTGCGCGAGGGCATCCTGTCGCAGATGATGCGCGCCGACCGCCCGTCGGCGCGGGTTCGCTCGTGAGCGCGGGCGGCTCCGGGCGCGAGGGCGGCCGGGCGCTGAAGACGCGGGTGAAGACCGCGCGCAAGCGCAGCCTCTCCTCGACGCTGTGGCTGGAGCGCCAGCTCAACGACCCCTATGTCGCGCGCGCCCGGCTCGAAGGCTACCGCTCGCGCGCCGCCTACAAGCTGATGGAGATCGACGACAAATACCGCCTGTTCAAGCCGGGCGGCCGCATCGTCGATCTCGGCGCGGCGCCGGGCGGCTGGGCGCAGATCGCCGCCGAGCGCGTGAAATCGCGCGAGGGCAGGGGCCGGGTGATCGGCATCGACCTGCTGGAGATCGAGCCGATCGCCGGGGCCGAGTTCCGCGTCATGGATTTTCACGATCCCGCGGCGCCGGCGCTGTTGCGCGAATGGCTCGGCGGGCGGGCGGACGGGGTGATGTCGGACATGGCCGCCAACGCCACCGGCCATCGCAAGACCGACCATCTGCGCATTATCGACCTCGCCGAGCTCGCCGCCGAATTCGCCTGCGACGTGCTGGCGCCCGGCGGGTTCTTCCTCGCCAAGGTGTTCCAGGGCGGCTCGGAGGGCGACCTTGCTGACGCGGCTGAAGCGTGATTTCGCCGTCGTCCGCCACCTTAAGCCGAAGGCGAGCCGGGCGGACAGCGCGGAAATGTATGTGCTGGCGACGGGGTTCCGCGGCGCGTCAGCGCAGGATTCCGAGGCCGAGCAGTCCTGACAGGATCAGAAAAATCGCGATGATATAGTTGAGCAGTCGCGGCACGATGAGGATCAGCACGCCCGCGACCAGCGCGACGATCGGCTGGATATGAGCGACGCCGAGGGTGAATCCGCTGATATGCATGGGAAGTCCGTTGTGCGAGTTTCGAAGCGCGGTACGCGCCCGCCGCTTTCGCTCGATTTAACGCCGAAGTCACGCTCAGGTTCGCAAGGGGGCCGGCGCGCCGCTCATGGGCTCGCTGAAAACATCCTGCGCGTCGGCCAGCGGATGGCAGGGTTCGACGGTGAAGCGCCGATAGATCCAGTTCGGAATTCGCCCGAAAACGAGCATGTTCGCGGACAATATATGGCCTGACCGTCGTACCGGGTTATTTGATTGAAGACGATCCGTCCAAGCATTGCGGCGGTCCCGCGCGGCGCGACGCAATCCCGCCGAAGGCTTGATCGGGAATTGCCGCCCCTGTATTCGTCGCGGAAATTGCCAGGATAGCCGAAAGCCGAAGTGGATATTTCAACCGGACTTCGCCGCCGAGACGGTCTGATGCACAAGAATCCGTTTGCAGGCTTGAGCTTGCAGGAAGCGTACGACGGCCTCATATCGGGCCGCTTCGGCCCGAGATGGCCCGAGAAATCCTTGCAGCGCGGCTATACGGCCTTCGAAGGGCCCCCGCTGCTGAAGCGGGCCTTCAGCTACATCGCCATTCTCGACGCCGACGGCGCGTTCAAGGAGGGCTGGAAGGGGCTCGATTATGGTTGCGGCTGGGGCCGCTTTCCCTCCGCCCTCTTGTCCAAGGGCGCGCCGGAGCAATTGGACGCCTGCGACGCCTGGCAGACTTCGCTCAACCACATCGTCGGGCTCGGATACCGGAACCACATCTTCAAAGTCTCGGAATTGCTCGCGGAGGGAGAAATTCCCGAGGGGAAATACGACTTCATCACCAGTTTCTCTGTATTCACCCATCTGTCGCCCCGGGCGTTCGCGAACAACATCCCCCTGTTGTTGAAGGGGTTGAAGCCGGGCGGCGCGCTCTACCTGACCGTGCGGGACCGCGAGTTCATCGACCACAAATATCCAAGTCGCGCCGAAGAGATAAACGAGGCTTTGGAGCGCGACGGCGTGGCCTTCCTCGATTCCGGCGGCGACTTGACCGGCATGAAAGTCTTTGGCGACGCCATCGTCACCAAAGAATACCTCGAGAAGTTCGGGAACGCCCGCTATCTCGGGCTGCCGCATCCGCTGCAACATGTCTACGCCATTTCGGCGGCCGAGAGCGCGGCGTAAGGCGCCGCTCGAAGCGCGGGGTCGAAAGGCCGCCGCCGTTCGCGCGTAGCAAAGCCGGGAGTGCGCCCGCGGCGGTCGGCCGCGCATCTGCTGCGCCCGGTTCAGAGTCCGGGGATGCATTTCGAGCAACTCGGCGGTCGCTTCGGCGTCTCGCCAGCGCCCGGCGGACGAGAATGCGCATGAGCAAAGGCGCCGAGCCCTTCGAGTCACAGTTCCCCTTGCCTTCGCGGGCGAAGCGAAATTCGCGGGCGGCCCTCGAACGGGGCGGAGCCGGCTGGCAATTCCCGAGCGAGCCGCCGCCTGTAGCCGAACGAGGGTCAGCTTAG
>CAVZAL010000012.1:0-127663 GCA_963773245.1 uncultured Pseudomonadota bacterium | reverse complement strand
TCGGCTCGAAGTAGTACGCCAGCTTGCCTAGCCGCTCCGGAGGAAGGCCGAAGACGGTTTCGTAGGCTGGGTATGGGCTGAGTGATTTATGGCCAAACCTATCCTTGTCAGAGAAGAGGGGGCTGAACCGGTCGATCCGGACCCTACGGCAGCCCGCGTGCGGGGGTTGCAGGTGGGAGATCAGGGGAACCAGGGCCGCCATTTGCGTGTACTCGCCCTTATCCTCCCCTGGAAAGTCGTACAGAAGGTTCCAGGCTACGTCCACGCCCAGTTCTGCGGCCCACTTCAATAGCCGCAGGTTTTGAAAGCCCGTGACACCTTTCCGCATGAGCCTGAGAATCGGAGTGCTTAAGCTCTCGATCCCCGGTTGCAGGAGACGCACTCCAGCCGAGGCCAGCAGCTCGATCTGATGGTACGTCAGATTCGATTTGACCTCGTAGAAGATTGTCAACCCAAGATCGGCCCGGGCGAGGCGCGGAAGCAGCGACTCAAAGAAACGGTGTGGCAGGATGAGGTCGACAAAGTAGAGCTTCTTAATTCCGTACTCCACACAGGGGTTCTTTGGGGGGTTCTTTGGGGTCAGACCGATTTAGGTTCTTTGTAGGTTCTTTGGGGTCAGACCGATTTAGAATTTTCTCCGCTCAGGCCAAGGGCGCGTTCCAGTGCCATGAGATCTCGCCTCGCGTTCGATTCGCTCTGGAGCAGAGCGGCGAATCGCGCCGACAGGTTAGGGACGCTCTCGGGGCGGGAGAGGCCAAGGATCGGCACGAGCTAGGCGCGGGTGGCCTCGGTATGGTGCTTCGCCAGGTAGGCGAGGGCAGCGCGGGCCGGCGAGCGGGAGCCACGCGCGGCGAGTTGGCCCCGGTCGACCCCGTACCGGCTGCACACCGCCTCGATCACCCGGGCGAGATCCAATCCTCGAAGCAGGCGTCGCTCCCGGCGCAGGTCGCGATCGGTCTGATCGCCGAGGCGCTGGCGCAGACGATCCAGGAATCGCTCACTTCCGAGGAGCCATCCATGCCGTGCCTCGGCCCACGGGGGGGCAGGCGGGGTAGTCAGACCGGCCGCCACGAAGCGACGGTAGGATGCCTCCGGATCGGTCCGTCCGAACTCGCCGGCCCAGGCCGCAAGCAACGCGTCGTAGGCCACCCAGTCCAGGCGATCGCGGCGGCGGAAATAGCCGGGGCAGCTCGACCATATCCAGGCCTCCGGCGTCGCGGCCAGGCCGGCCCGGACGGGGTTGAGATGGACGTAGCGGGTCAGGACCCAGAGATACGTCTCGTCCTCGACCAGCTCGGTCCGGTAGCGGCCCTGGAAGAGGTGCCCGCAATGGCGGTGGCGACGAGCCCACCCATTGGCGTACGACGAGAGGAACAGTTGCATGCCCTTGGCGAGGTTGGGGCGAGGCGTCTGGAGGACCAGGTGGAGGTGATTGGTCAAGAAGACAAAGGCATAGAGCGACCATTCCGACCGCCTAACGGCGCGTTCCAGGCAAGCCACCAGCCGCCCGCGGTCGGCATCGTCCTGGACGATGTCCTGCCTGCCGTTACCCCGTGCCATGACATGATAGATGGCATCGGAATACTGGATCCTCAATCGTCTTGCCATCACCCCATTGAATCATCGTGCCGTGTCTCATTCAACAAAAAATTCTAAATCGGTCTGACCCCGATGCCCCAAAATCGGTCTGACCCCGATGCCCCACGTGACCTGCGTGCTCCGGGGGACTTCGTTGGGGAACCATATCTTCCAGCACGCAGGCTTTAACTTCCTCTGTCAAGAGCAGTTGGGAAATGCCGAAACGCTGTCGGCTTCGGCGAGAAGTGTCGAAAATCTCCACTCGAGATTGTGGCTTATTCGAGCGGTCCGTTTTTCCCATTCCGTCTGAAGCAAGACAATCCCAGGAGCGGGTCCTGGCGAGAATCGAGAATCTGACCTTGCTCCGGTACGGCGGGCTGCTGGCACATCAGGTGCGTTCCGCGGCCGGTTTACAAGCGAGCCTCCAGGACCACTTCCAGCTCCCCGTCCGGGTTTGCCAGTACCAGGGCCAGTGGCTCCAGATCGACGAGCTGAACCGTCACGGCTTGAGGACAACGTCAACAATCAACTCGGTTTCACGACGGTCGTCGGAGAGCGCGTGTGGGACATCCAGAGCAAGTTCCGGCTCCGACTCGGCCCCCTCGATTATCACCAGTTTCTCGAGTTTCTCCCTGATCGCAGCCCGATTCCCCATCGCAAGGCACTGTACCTTCTCATTCACCTGGTCAAGCTCTATGTTGGCATCACACTGGATTTCGATACTCAACTGGTCCTCGAGAAATCCGAGGTTCCCGAGTGTCAGCTCGAAGAAGAGACGGCCTTCGGAGCCAGGCTTGGCTGGAACACCTGGTTGCGCAGTCAAGAGTTCGATCACGACCCCGACGATGCCGTGTTCGAGGGGAGAGAAGTCATCTTGATCACAAGCAACGATGGTCAATCAGTCAGTGAACGAGTGCCGTGATCCGGGGAGAGGACTTCCGATCGTAAGCTCAATGCGGATACAGTGAAGTTATCAGGAGTGCTCGCAAGCGGCGATATACTCTAACGTTCCGGCGGCCACATCGCAATATTTCGGCCCGAGGAGCGTGTGCTGAAATTCGCGTTTCTCATTATGTTAATGATGTGACCAAAATGAGACTCACTGACTTTCTTCAAATCGTTTTCAAGGTGTTTTTTCGTCATCGGTTTCCAGCACGGTCAGTATCGCCCAATTTCGGGCGACCGCACATGCAGCCGCAGCCGCATGAGCGTCTTGGTGAGCGGGACCTCGAGACGTGGGACGGATCTGACCTGGGGTCCTCGTCCCGTGAGAGTTCGAAGATCAACGAGAGTACTCTGGGCTTGACCCCGCCATCCTTAACACCGACCTCGCCCGGGGATAGCCAGGAAAGTGAGCAGAGTACTCTGGGCTTGACCCCGCCATCCTTAACACCGACTTCGCCCGGGGATAGCCAGGAAAGTGAGCAGAGTACTCTGGGCTTGACCCCGCCATCCTTAACACCGACTTCGCCCGGGGATAGCCAGGAAAGTGAGCAGAGTACTCTGGGCTTGACCCCGCCATCCTTAACACCGACTTCGCCCGGGGATAGCCAGGAAAGTGAGCAGAGTACTCTGGGCTTGACCCCGCCATCCTTAACACCGACTTCGCCCGGGGATAGCCAGGAAAGTGAGCAGAGTACTCTGGGCTTGACCCCGCCATCCTTAACACCGACTTCGCCCGGGGATAGCCAGGAAAGTGAGCAGAGTACTCTGGGCTTGACCCCGCCATCCTTAACACCGACTTCGCCCGGGGATAGCCAGGAAAGTGGGGAATCGGACGACGGTTCGCCGCAGCCGGCGAGCGAGAAGTCTGACGGGTGGAACATTGCTCCGCCCCCCATGATCGCGAAGGGGCGAGACCTCTTCGGCAAGTACCGGCTCCTCGAAAAAATCGGCGAGGGAGGCATGGGCGAAGTCTGGCTGGTTGACAACCTGCACCTTGACAGGAAGATCGCCCTGAAACTGATCAAGCCCGAGATCGCCCATAACGATAAGGGATGGAGGCGGTTCCAGCGCGAGGCTCGGCTCATGGCCAAGCTTGAGCACCCCAATGCGGTGGTCGTCTACGACTTCCAGCGAACCCACTCGATGGGCTACATCGAGATGGAGTCCTTGCGCGGGCGAAGCCTCGACAAGTACCTCAAGGAGCAAGCCCCGAGCCGAGCCAGGGCGCCAGCGACTTCTCGGTGTCGGCGCGGCTCATCGCGCTGACCGAGGCGATTGCCGGCGAGCCGGAGGCGATCATGACGACCTTGTTGACCTCGGCGTCCGTGTCGGCCCCGACGCGCGGGCGGATCTGAATGGTGATCTCGCGCGACACCTCGCTGCGCCAGGAGGCGGAGGAGGCGGCGAGCAGCACCCCGCCGCCCGTGCAGAGGCAGGCGAGGAAAGTCAGGATCGCGATCACCGCCGTCAGCGCGCGCCCGGAGACCGTGTCGTGCGGAATGAGCGCGGCGGCCGGCGTATAGGTCACGCCGACGGGGTCTTCTTCCTCTTCACTCATGTCTCGTTCTCGTCGATCACCTGCACGTGGCCGTCGGCGATCACCAGCTTGCGCACGGAGCCCAGGGCCTCCATCAGCGTCACGTCATGGGTCGCGATGACGACCGAGGTGCCGGACTTGTGCAGCTCGACGAACAGCCGCAAGAGCCGCCAGGCCATTTCGGGATCGACGTTGCCCGTCGGCTCGTCGGCGAGCAGCAGCTCGGGCCGCGCGATGAGGGCGCGCGCGATCGCCGCCCGCTGCTTCTCGCCGCCCGAGAGCACCGCCGGCAGCGCATTGATGCGGTCGCCGAGGCCGACCCATTTGAGCAGCTCGACGACCTCGGCGCGGTAGGCTTGCGGCGAACGGCCCTGCACCAGCAGCGGCAGGGCGACGTTGTCGAAGGTGGTCAGGTGGTCGAGCAGGCGGAAGTCCTGGAACACGACGCCGATGCGCCGGCGCACGCCGGTCAGCTTCTCCGCGTCGAGGGTCGCCGCGTCCTTGTCGAAGATGGTGATGCGGCCGCGCGTGGGTTTGAGCGACAGCAGCATCAGCCGCAGCAGCGACGTCTTGCCTGCGCCCGAGGGGCCGGTGAGGAACTGGAAGCTCTGCGGCGCGATGTTGAAACTGGCGTCGCGAATGATCTCCGACCCCAGTCCGTAGCGCAGTCCGACGTTCTCGAAACGAAGCAATGATTCCCTCGCCCGCTTCCTCTTTACCGAGCCTTAACGATAACCGGATGGAAACTCCAAGCTAACTGAAGTCGACGCGAGCGATTCGGCATGTTAGCCCGTCCTTATCCCCAGACGCCAGCCTCTGCCGCGCGCTTGTCGAGAGGCGCGCTGGCGCGCGGCGTCTCGCACCCGGCCCGGTCTTCGCCGGGACGAGGCCAGAAGATTGCGCTGGTCTCTGTGGCGCTCCTCTGCGGCTGGACGCTCTACGCCGACCCGGTGGCGCGCGCCAGGGCGGCCTTCGTGCTGAGCCCGCTCCTCCGCGTCGGCTCACCCGCGGAGCCGGCGATCAGGATCGGCGATACCCACGCGCGGCGCACGGAGATCGACGGGCGGACGATCCTTTACGTCGAGGGGGAGTTGCGCAACACGGGCAAGCGCCGGCTGAAGACGCCGACGCTGCTCGTCACGCTGATCGGCGAAGACGACCGGCCGCTCTACGCCTGGAAGACGAAGCCGACGCGGGCCGAATTGCGGGCCTCGCAGGAGGTCGCCTTCCAGACGCGGCTTCTGTCCCCGCCTGAGAAGTTCAAGCGAATCGCGATTACGGTGGCGGAGGGGGGATAGGGAGCCCGCCGGAAGCGGCGATCGGCATAACCGAACCGATAAGCCCGCCGGCGGCGGAAATTCTTCTCTTCGCAGCCCTGTTCGTCTCGAAGGGCTGCTCGCTGCGATCTCAGTATTTCGCGGTGACGGGCTGCAATTGCGCCGCAGCCTCCGAGAGATTGAGGGTCAACCAGGCGTTCCAGCCATCCGGCCGATTATTCGAGTAGAGTTCCTTGTAGATCTTCACGCTCGCCACGCCTTTGACCTTGTCCCCGATCGGGAACAGATAGTTGGCCTGGCCGCCAACGGCTACGACGTTGGATTCGAACGGGCCGAGCCTGTCGCCCGAACCGCTGTCGCCGGTGAGCTGCTGATAGAAATATCCAACCGCCCCGATATCGAACTGCTTGGTCAGAAAGCGCGACAGACCCCAATCCAGATGGCCGTCGACGCCGTTCTGATATTGGGTCGAGATGTTCTCGAAATTATAAGTCAGACCGCCCGTCGCCGAGAATTCCCAGCCCGTCGCGGGATTCAAGTAGGAATAGCCCGCCCCGCCGTCGATAGCGCCATGACCAATTCCGATATTTGCGAGGCGGTTGGGATCGTAGGCGCCGACGGGAATGTCGCCGGTCCCGTAAATCATGAAATTGTTGACGCCGCTGTTCCACTTCAGCGTCGCCTGGGGAATCAGGTCGCCGAACGCCGTGATGCTGTCGCTTCGCGAGCCGGAGATTTGGTTGCCGAACGGACCGCTCAGCGTCGCCGCTGCGTCCACGCCGTTGCGTCCGGCGACATTATACATGCTCATGGCGAATTGTCCGCCGGCCACGGGTTGCGCGAAAGTATAGGTGACCCCGTAAAGCGCGAGATCGCCCTGGCCGCTGACTCCGGCGACAATTTTCGACCCTTGCTGGAAGTTCGCGCCAGCGGCGGCGCCGACCGACGTATGATAGTAGATGACCGTTCCGCTCCAGCCGGGATCGACGGGAACCGAGGCGAAGCTGCCAAACAGCCCCGGAAGCCAGAAACTGATGCCCTTTTCGTCGGCGTGAGCAGTCAGCGGCGCGGCTGCGACGCTCACCGCGGCCGCCGCGGAGACTAAGACCCATCTCCGCGCCCCGCGAATCGGGTCCTGAACTTGCCGCTTCATGTCTATATTCCTGCCGCAGCTAGGGCGCGCACTGGTTTATGTAACAGTTGCTGGCGCAAATGACTGTTACGCGTGCGCCACAGAAAGCAACAATGCGCGGCGCCGACCCGGTGCACGAATTACGGGGACGCTGCGATTAACTTCACCGCCCGCCGTGGAGGCGAGGTCCACACCGTTGCGCACCCGCCCGTACCCCGGCCGGAATGCCGTTCGCCGTCGCGGATGTGGAGGGTTAGGCGATCATCCCGCCCCTCTTGCGACTCGGCATAGAGTTCCGGGGAATATTCACGAGCGTTTGCTGAAGAGGGGCAACCGCTAAAGGCACGGGTCTATCGTGTCGCGCCTGACAAGAAACAGGGAGAATTTCTTCTCCAAGTGCCTATGTGGTTTTGGAACAGTGCCGAGTGGTGCTCTTTTACCCAGGCCAGTAGTCGCACGCAGCGGCCGACGCTTATACATGCGCTTCGGACGGTGAGAGACGGACAAGAGCGGCTTTGCAAGCGACGTGATCGCCGGGAAGATCAACTCGCCGCCGTCTGAGAGCGACCAGATGTCCCGAAGCACGTCGAGCGCCTGGCGGGAGAGCGGCACGTCATGCGGCTTTCGCGTCTTGGTGCGTTCGGCCGGGATGCGCCAGAGGGCCTTCTCAAAGAAAATCTCTTCGCGTCGCGCGCCGCGTACTTCGCCCGGCCGCGCGAACGTGAGGGCGGAGAACTGCAGCGCCGCGCGGATCGTCGGCCAACCGTCGAAGGCGTCGATCGCTCGCAGGAGCTCGCCGAACTTCGGCTCGTTGGTGATCGCGGAGCGCGGCTTTGAATTCACTCGCAGAAGCGCGCCGCGTAGCGCGTACGTCGGGTCGTTCGCCGCGCGCAAAGTCGCAACCGCCAGGCGGAACACCGCACTCATGACGGCGCGCAACCGGCGCGCCGATTCGCGCCGGCCGGATCGCTCGACCCGCTTGAGGAGGTCGAGGATTTCGGCCGGCGTGATTTCGGAAACCGGCCGGCTCGAAAGCGGCTTCGCGAGGTTCTCCAGGAGCCATCGGTTCTTGGAGAGGGTCGAGGCGGCGACGCCGTTCGCCTCCAGGTTCGATAGGTACTCCTCGGCGACCAGGCCGAAGGTTGTCCGCGCTGCGGTCTCGGCGGCGAGCCGGTCGAGGCGCTTCTGCGCTGTCGGGTCGATGCCGCCCTCCAGGAGCTTGCGGGCGTCGTCGCGCTTGCGGCGCGCGTCGGCGATCGAGACGATCGGAAACGCGCCGACCGAGAGCATTTTCTCCATGCCGGCGAAGCGGTAGCGGAAGCGCCAGAGCTTGCTGCCGTTGGGCTGGATTTGGAGATACAGGCCGTCTCCATCGGCGAGGCGGTATGGTTTGTCTTTCGGATTGGCCGCCTTCACGTCGAAAAAACTGAGGGGCATGTGGGTATCACTTCTGCGGGTATCGCGCGTGACCCGGAATCATACCCAGAAAATGACGCGAAGCAATCCACCCCCATGAGCGGCTATGTTCACGGTTTTCGTCGTATCTCTTTGATTTTCTTCGGAAAATGTTCTGCTATGTTCCACAGTCCGAAGGTGTATTGGTGCCGCAAGAGGGAATCGAACCCCCGACCCCATCATTACGAATGATGTGCTCTACCAGCTGAGCTATTGCGGCATCTCAATAGGCTTTCGCCCTACGCATCTATCTCAAAAACTCGCCCCTAAGCCAAACCAGCGAAACTCATTCGACAATCGACGGCGACGCCGATCGCGAAAGATATGTTCCGCCCGACGAGCTGCAAAAGGACGCGCCCGGCCCTGCGACCGGCGCGTCTCCCTACTTGGTCTGCGCCCCGCTCGTCAACAGCCTGCTCGCCACACCCTGCGCTTCGTGCTCGGGCTGACGCGCTTTCCCGATTGCGTGCGACATGACTTTCCTCGGCCGTTTCGATTCCGAAGCCGCGACGACCATCTACAGCGATCTGCGCGCCGAAGCTCCCGATCACCACGCGCCGGTGTTCGGCATCGACGCCCAAGGCTCGGCGCGCGGCAGGGCTTCGCCCTTCTGCAAGAGTTCGATCGAAATGTTGTCGGGCGTGCGAATGAACGCCATGCGGCCGTCGCGCGGCGGACGGTTGATCACGATTCCGGCGTCCCGGAGCTTCGCGCAATAGGCGTAAATGTCGTCGACCTCATAGGCCAGGTGCCCGAAATTGCGCCCGCCGCCGTAAACCTCGGGATCCCAGTTGTAGGTCAGCTCGACCAGGGGGGCCTTGCTCTGGCGCGCCGCCGCCTCGTCCTCCGGCGCCGCCAGAAACACAAGCGTGTAACGGCCCTTCTCGTCCACGTGGCGCCTCGTCTCCACGAGCCCCATCTTCCCGACGAAAAAGGCGAGCGAGGCGTCGAGGTCGGTGACGCGGATCATGGTGTGCAGATAACGCATGCGTATGCTCCCGGGCCTGTTGGCATTTGCGCCCCAGCCCTTATAAGCCCGGGCGCCAACGAGGGCTACGATGGACGAAGCGAAGGCCAAGCGGCGGGCGGCGCTCATGTCGGTGGCCGCCAGCGCCGGCCTCACCCTGCTGAAGCTCGCCGCCGGCGTCCTCTCCGGCTCGCTCGCGCTTCTCTCCGAAGGCGTCCATAACGCCCTCGACATCGCCGCCAGCGCCCTCACCTATTTCGCCGTCCGAATCGCCGACAAGCCCGCCGACGAGGAGCATCCCTTCGGCCACGCCAAGGTCGAGGCGATCGCCGCGCTCGCCCAGACCGCCTTCCTGTTCGTGCTTTCGGTCGGCGTCGCCGCGCTTGCGGTGCGCCGCATCGGCGCGCCGGCCGAGATCGAGGCCGGCGGCTTCGTCTTCGCGGTCGTCATCGCCTCGATCGCCGTCGACATCATCCGGTGGCGCGCGTTGAACCGGGTCGCCAGATACACCGGCAGCGACGCCATCGCGGCGGATGCGCTGCACTACGCCGGCGATCTCGTCGCCTCCGCTCTGGTGCTCGTGGGACTCGCGGCGAGCCGGGCGGGACTGCCGGCGGCCGATGCGCTCGCCGCCATGGGCGTGGCCGTGTTCATCGCGGTCTCCGGCTATCGGCTCGGCGCGCGCACCGTCGACGCGCTCGTCGACGCGGCGCCGGAAGGTCTCGCCGACGACGTGCGCCAGGCGCTCGGCGAGGTCGGCGGCGTCGTCGGCGTCGATTACCTGCGGCTGCGCCGCAGCGGCGCGGGCGCCGTCGGCGAACTCGGCCTCTTCGTGTCGCGCACGCAGTCGCTGGAGCGTACGGCCGCCATCAAGGCGCGCGCGGCCGCCCTCATCGCCCGGCGATGGCCGCGCCTCAGTTTGACCATCGCCGCCAACCCGATGGCCCTCGACGACGAGACGGTGCTGGAGCGCGTGCTGCTGATCGCCGCGCGGCGGCGGCTGTTCGTGCATCACGTGACGATCCAGCGGGTCGCCGAGCGCGTCGCCGTGTCGCTCGACCTCGAGGTCGACGGCCGAACGACGCTGGGGATCGCGCATGAGACGGCGAGCGCCCTCGAACAGGCGATCGCGGCCGAATTCGACGGCGAGGTCGAGGTGGACACCCATATCGAGCCGATGGAGACGCGCGAATTGCCCGGCCAGGACGCCGATCCCGCGCTCGCCGTGGCGGTTGAGGCGCGCCTCGCCCGCCAGGCGCAGGCTTCGCGGTTGTTGCGCGACGTGCATCACGTGCGTATCCGCGCGTCGGAAGCTGGCTACTACGGCGTCTTTCATTGCCGCGCCGACCGTGAAGCGACAGTCGAGGCCGTCCACCGCGAGGTCGACGCGCTGGAGCGGGCCGCGCGCGCGGAATTCCCGATGATCTCGCGCATCATCGGTCACGCGGAGCCGCAATGAGCCCGCGAGAAGGAGACGAATGCCGGCGGATGCGCCGATTGCCGGTCGTCGGCGCAGCGCCGCCCCGAGAACCGGCGCAAATCGGTTGCGCCATTCCGTTAGGTTTTTTTCGCGCCGGCGGACTTTCGCGCAAGCATTTCCGAAGGGAATGGCGATGGGCGGATGATCGCCGCTCGATCCGTTGACGACGGCTTTCGCCGCGGCGCGGCGAGCGGGACGTAGAGACGATCCCTTCAACTTCGCCTGGAGAAACTATACGTCGACAACGGCTCCCGTCCGAACGGCGGACGCTGCGTTATCAGGATAGCGATGGGCGCGGGAGCGGCTCCGGCGTAAAAAGGCTACGCCCCAAGCGTTCCGCGGCGCGGCGGGCAGGCGTTTGCTCATGAAGGACAAAGCTTCTATGTCTTGATGCAAGCTCGTCCCCGATTCGCGGCCCCATGGATTTCGAGAACGAAAGTCCCGACCTTCGCAGCGCGCATGTCATCGTGGTCGGCAACGAGAAGGGCGGCGCCGGCAAATCGACGCTGTCGATCCATATCGCCGTGGCGCTGTTGAAATCTGGCCACAAAGTCGCCTGCATCGATCTCGACACTCGTCAACAGACGATGACGCGATTCTTCGAGAATCGCGAGTCATGGTCCAAACATTCGACCTGGCCGATCGAGCTGCCGCGCCATTGCGCGATGGGGCGCGGCGACAGCAACGACGTGCGCGCCAACGAAGCGCAGGAGTTCGCCGCCTTCGCGCAGGCGATCAGCGACGTCGAGCATGATTTTGAATTCGTCGTCATCGACACGCCGGCCAGCAATTCTTATCTGATGCGGCTCGCCCATTCGCTCGCCGACACGCTCGTCTCGCCCCTCAATGACAGTTATATCGACGTCGACGTCTTCTCCCGCGTGCACCACGATCGCGACCGGCGCGGCGGCGTCGCCCATTACGCCGATCTCGTGTTGCAGGCGCGACGCAAGCGGCGCATCGTCGACAACGGCGTCATCGACTGGGTGATGGTGCGCAATCGCATCGCCTCGCTGTCCAGCAACAACGCCAAACAGATCGCCGTCAGCATCGGCCGGCTGTCGCGAGATCTGGAGTTTCGCGTCGCCGACGGCCTGCACGACCGCGTCATCTTCCGCGAATTGTTCCCCATCGGCCTCACCGCGCTCGATCCGATCGAAGAGGGCGTCAACAATGGCGCGCTGACGAGCTCTCAAATCTCGGCCCGGCGCGAGATTGAAGAACTCGTCACCGCGCTCGCGCTGCCGACCAGGACGCCGGGGATCGAACATATGGAGTCGCGAAGGCTCTGGCGCGACCGGGTCGTCGGCTATTACCGCGAGCTTGCGCGCGAAGGGGCGGAGACCGCCCATTGAGCCGCGCAGGCGTCCGCACGGCGCTCTGTTTCACCCCGGATCGCAGTTTCTTCGCCCCCGCCGTCCGCACCGTCGCCTCGATCGTCGATCAGGGCGACGCGGACGCCTTCGACATTTTCATCATTTGCGAGGAGGCCGACGTCGAGCCCGGCTTCCGGGATCTCGACCCCGGCCTGCGCGCGCGCGTCAATCTGATGACGCTCGATTTCGCCGCGCTCGATGCGGGGCTTGCGCCGAAGGGGCGGTTCTCGCGCGCGGTGTTCCGCCGGCTGTTCCTCGACCGCCTGCTGCCCGAAACCTACGAGCGTTACGTCTCCATCGATTCGGACATGCTGATCGTGCGGCCCGGCCTTTCGCGGCTGACGCAGATCGACCTCGGCGGCCATGCGCTCGCGGCCGCCTTCGACATGATCTATCTGATGGATCACAAAGGCGGCCCGCTCGCCCGCGAGTTCCAGGGCTACCGCCGCGCGCTCGGCCTCGATCTCGAAACGCCTTATTTCAACGCCGGGCTGATGACCATCGACCGCGCGGCCTGGCGCAAGGCGGGCTTCGCCGAAGAGGCGGCCCTGCGGCTGCGCGAGACGCCCGAGCGCTACCCGTTCATGGAGCAGGACGCGCTCAACTCGCTTATTCGGGGCGATTTCGCGCGGCTCAGCCCGCGCTACAATTTCATGGGCGATTTCTTCCTGACCGGGCTCGAGGACGAGATCGCCCCCATCGTGCTGCATTTCGTCAATCAGCCGAAGCCATGGCATTATGAGGCCTGGCGCGGCGAGGGGCGGTTTTCGCGCGCCTACGCCGATTGGTTTGCGACAGCGCCGTTTCCGGAATGGCGGGCCAAAGCGCGCCCGCCGGCCCGGCGCAAGCCGGCTTCGACGCCGCTTCGGCGCCGCTTTGCGGCGTCGCTGCGCGCCTTTTTCGCGACTTGCCGCTTCGTGGATGTTTAACAAAGCGTTACTATTAACGATCTCTCGCCAGTCGCAGCATCTCGCAAAATTCCGTTAGGGTTAAACTCAAATTAAGTATTGCCGGCGATAGTCTCGTTTACCGGTTCGTCATGTCGCGTCGAACCGAGTGACGGGGAATATCCGATGAGACTTCTTGTCGCCGCCGGGCTGGCGGGCGTGTGCCTTGCGACCTCGCCGCTCTACGCCGCCGACCTATTCGACAGCGCGCCCCCGCCGATGTCCGTGCCCATGGATCAGACCGAGCTCGGCTCAAACTGGTATATCCGCGGCGACGTCGGCTACGGCGTGATCGACCAGGCGGCCGTGGTGCCGTCGGCGGGCCTGTTCCCCGTCCAGCAGAGCTTCGCGCTCGATCCCACCATCAAATTCAACGGCGCGCCGATCGGCGACGCCAATTCGCCCGTCAACGTCACGCGCGGCAACGCCCAATCGAACGTCGCGCCCGTCTTCGGACTCGGCTTCGGCTATCGCGTCAACGACTGGCTGCGTCTCGAAGCGGATTACAGCTTCTTCCACGGGCCCGGATTCGGCGCGCAGACCCAGGTCTATTGCCCCGGCCAGGCCGCCGCCGTCTCGAATTATACTTACGCCACGCCGATCGCCACCACGGGCACGGCGGTGCCGGTCGGCTACACCTATGACTGGAGCACCTGCAACGGCTACCTGAACATGACGCAATACAACAACATGGGCATGGCCATGGCCTATGTCGATCTCGGCCATTGGGGCCTGTTCAGCCCCTATCTCGGCGCCGGCTTCGGCCTCAACGCCAACACCATCTCAGGCACGATGAACTACTACAACTCGAATACGGGAACGGTCTACAACGGCCCGGCGGTCCTCGGCAGCGCGCCCGCTACGTGGGTCGTCGACAGCGGCCAGGTGGACCAGGGCAACCAGAAGATTTACGTTCCGCTCGTCAACTCCGCGGGCAAGGGCCCGCAAATGATGATCGCGCCACAGAACTGGTACCGCACGATCAACCAGACCAAATTCACCTTCGCCGCCCAGCTCGCCGCCGGCGTCGGCATCAAGATCAGCGAATCGGGAACGCTCGATCTCGGCTACCACCTCACCACCACCGACATCACCGGCGGCGTGAAGGGCGTCATGCAAAGCCTGAACGTCGGCGTGCGCTACAATCTGAATTGACGCAGCATCAGCCGCGCGCGACGCCGGGCCACATCCGCGTCAGCGCGCCGTCGCGCCAGACATATTGATGGACCAGCGCGACGGCCGCGTGTCCGGCCGAGAGCACCAGGAGAAGGTTGGCGGCCAGTTCGTGGCCCTCGGCGATGAGGGCGCGCACGGTCTTGTCCTCGAGCTTGGCGAAATGGATGAGGCCCCAGACGTTCGATCCGTGCGCGTAAAGATTGGCGACGCCCAGCGCGCAGACGACGGCGATCCCCAGATACAGCACCCCATGGCCCGCCTTGGCGAGCTTGACGAGCGTCGGCGACCCCAGCCCCGGCAGCCGCTTTCCCAAGGTGATTCGCCAGACGATGCGGACGAGCCAGAGGGCGACGACAGTCGCGCCCAAGGTGAAATGCGTCGACCAGGCGGCGTCCCGCAAGACCCCGCGCGGAAACGAATCGGCCGTCTGACCGATCGCCCAAAGCGCGGCGATCAGTACGGCCGTCGTCCAGTGAAAGAAGATGGTCGTTCTGTCGTAGGTCGTCATGTCCCGCCTTTCGCCATATTCCGTTCGTCGCCGCCGCCCGAAGGTCGCGACAGCGATATGAGACGATCCGTCACCGCGTAATCCTGGTAGCCGCAACGCGCGAGCGGTCGCGCTCGGGCGGTATCGAAGCGGCCCTCGCGAATGAGCGCGTCGTCGAGATGAAAGGCGACGACTTCGCCGAGCAGAAGGTAATTATCGAGATCCGCGCCTCTGTGGTCCTTGAGGCGGATCAATTGGGTGAGTTTGCATTCGAGATTGGCGTGCGCCTCCGCCACGCGCGGAGCCGCCACAAGGCGGCAGGGCGCCATCGTGAGGCCCGCGTGCTCGAACTCGCTTGTTCCTCGCGGCAGCGGCGCGGAGGTTTCGCTCATCTGGCGCATGAGATCCTCGGTGGCCAGATTGAACACGAACTCGCCGCTCTCCTCGGCGAAGGCCGCCGAATCCTTGTATCCCTCGCTGGAGAAGCCGACGATCGGCGCCTCGTAGGACGCGAAGGCGTTGAAGAACGAATAAGGCGCCAGATTGACGCGCCCGTCCCTGGCGCGCGTCGAGATCCAGCCGATCGGTCGCGGGGCGATGATCGCCTTGAACGGATCGTGGGGCAGCAGCGCCTTGTCGCGCGCGCGTGTCTCGTAGAACATGGGCTCTCACTCAGAAATAGGCGACGATATCGGCGAGCGCCGGCCGGGGGCGGTCCTCGGGCGGGCGCCCGGCCCGACCGATATGAATGAATCCGACGATTTTCTCGTGCGTTTTCAGCCCGATGCGTTCACGAAAGCGCGCGTCATAGGCGCACCACTCGGTCAGCCACGTCGAGGCGAAGCCGAGCGCGGCGGCGGCGACTTCGAGCGCCATCGCCGAGGCGCCGGCCGACAACACCTGCTCCCATTCGGGGATCTTGACGTGCGGCGCGGCGCGCGAGACGACGGCGATCACCAGCGGCGAGCGCGAGAACCGCTGAATCTCGGCGGCCCGCCCCGCCTCGTCGAGGGCGGGATTGTCTTCGAGCTTCAGTTCGAGCGCAATTCGTCCCGCCCGCTCGCGGCCCTCGCCTGCGAAAACGACAAATCGCCACGGCGCCAGTTTGCCATGATCGGGCACGCGCGAGGCCAGTCGCAGCAGGGTCTCGATCTCGGCGGCGTCGGGCGCGGGGCCGGTCAGGAAGGCCGGTCCCACGGAGCGACGGCGGGAAAGCAGCGCGAGGGCGTCGGTCAAAGGCGGGCTCCCGGAGGTTCGCGCCCTCCCTGAACGGAATTCGCGGCGCTGTAAACCGGCCCTTGCTTCGCCCCGAACTCTCGTTACAGGAGCGCGCAAGGAGGCGCTCCGCGCATCATGGATCGGCGTACTTTCATTGCGGCTTTGGGGCTGGCGCTCGCCGCCCCGGCGGCCGCCGAGGAGAACGAGGGCGGCCAGGGCACGCTGAACCTGTCGGCCGCGCTCGGCGCCGGCGCGCCGCTGAAGGCGGGCCTGCGCTGGCGGGTGTTCAAGGCGACGCCTGATTCGGACGGGCAGCATCGGGTCATCGTCGAATCGGCGTTGGCGCAGCCAAGCCTCACCATGTCCTCCGGCGATTATGTCATCCATGTCGCCTTCGGCCTCGCCAGCGCCACCAAACTGGTCTCGGTCGGCTCGGACGCGCTCGACGTGAAGCTCACCCTTTCGGCGGGCGCCTTGCGCATCCACTGCACCGCCAATGGCGACAAGCCGGTCAATCCCGCCGACGTCTCGCTCGCCATCTACGTGCCCGAACGCAATAACGCCACCGCCAAGCTCGTCTACGCCAAGGCGCGCGAGAACGAGGTGATCGGCGTGCCCGAGGGCAATTACCACATCTCCTCGACCTATCTCGACACCATCAGCATCGGCACGCTCGGCCAGAGCAAAGGGCCCGGCGCGGCCATCCCCACCAATTCGATCTCCTCCGGCGACGTGAACGTGGCCACCGGCAAGATCGTCGACGTGACGCTGCGTCACCGCGTCGCCACGCTGACGATCAAGCTCGTCAGCGCGCCCGGCGGCGGCGCGCTCGCCAATTCGACCTTCACCGTGCTGACGCCCGGCGGCGACATCGTGCGCGAACTCGCCGGCGCGTTTCCCTCCCTGGTGCTCGCCGAAGGCGAATATGTCGTCGTCGCCCGCCACGACGCCAGAACCTATCAGGCGACATTCACCGTCGTTTCGGGTATTGACCGGGACGTGGAAGTGCTGGCCAGAGGCGCGACCAACTAGGGGCCGCCATGCAAACATTCTTCGTGCAGATCAAATGCGAACTGGGCAAGACCTATCAGGTCGCCAATGCTCTGGCCGAGGCGGAGATCGCCTCGGAGATCTACTCCATCGCCGGCGAGTTCGACATTCTCGCCAAGTTCTATGTCGAGCGCGACGTGGACATCGGCCACTTCGTCGGGGAAAAGGTGCACTCGATCGCCGGCATCGCCGACACCCGCACCCTCATCACCTTCCGCGCTTTCTGATCCGAGGATTCCCCATGCGCACGATCGTTCTCATCGCCGCCCTGGCCGTCTGCGGCGCGGCCAAGGCCGAGGAGCCGGGGTTCCTGTTCGACGCGCTGCGCAACTCCCACTTCCGCATCTCCTGGGACCGGCTCGTCAAGACGGTGCAGCCGACGCCGGACTGGCTCATGCGCTTCCAGCGCGATTTCGAGGGCGCGGCCGGCGAGATGAAGGCGATCACCATCGACGGCAAGCCCTACAAGCTTTCCTATGTCTGCAAGCCCGAGGATTGCCTGGGCCACAAATTCGCGGTGCTGTTCGACGCCGAGGGCGTGCACGCCTGGGGCGCGCTCGGCGGCAAGGACGAGCCGCCGGCCTTTTTCGGCGCCCCGAGCGCGGCCGAGCAGGACGCGCTGAACAAGGCGCTGCATCCGGTCGCCGCGGCTCAGACGTCCGAGCCCAAATCGCAATAGGGCGCGCGTCCGCCTTTCGGGTCGACGGCGACGTAATCCGGTCCTCCGCCCTCCAGATAGTTCGGCCCGATCGGGATCTTTCCCCGCGCGCCGGGAATGTCGAGCATGTAGGCCGGCAGGGCGAGGCCGGAGACGCGCTGGCGCAGCGCCCGCATCAGCGCCTGCCCCTCAGCGATCGTCGGCCGCAGATGCGAGGTGCCCGGCGCGAGATCGGGGTGGTGCAGGTAATAAGGCTTCACGCGGATCTCGACGAAGGCGCGCATCAGCGCCTCCAGCGTCTCGACATTGTCGTTGACGCCCTTGAGCAACACGGTCTGGCTCACCATGGCCACGCCCGCCGCGATCAGACGCCGGCAGGCGGCGCGCGCCTCGGCCGTCAGTTCGCGGGGATGGTTGGCGTGCAGAGCGACATAGACGGTCTTGTCATGGCCCTCCGTCAGCGCCCGGCTGAGGGCCTCCGTCACCCGCTCCGGCGCCGCGACGGGCAGGCGCGTGTGCCAGCGCAGCACCTTGACATGGCCGATGCCCGCAAGCGCCTGCGTGGCCTCCGCCACCCGGCGCGGCGATAGCGTCAGCGGATCGCCGCCCGTCAGCACGACCTCCCAAATCTCCGGCCTCGCCCTGACATAGTCGAGCGCCGCGGCGAAGGCGGAAGCATCGAGCCCGGCCGCGCCGGGGCCGACGCTTTCGCGGCGAAAGCAGAAGCGGCAATAGACCGCGCAGACCGAATTGAGTTTCAACAGCACGCGGTCGGGATAACGATGCACGAGCCCTCGCGTCGGGCTCTTGAGATCGTCGCCTATGGGGTCGTCGCGCTCCTCGGGCCGCCGGACCAGCTCGCGCCCGTCCGGCAGGATCTGGCGGGCGATGGGATCGGCGGGATCGGCGGGGTCGATGAGAGCGGCGAGCGCCGGGGGCGCCGAAATCGCGTAACGCTCGGCGACCGCCCGCCATTCCGCTTCCCGGTCGGGGCCCCCGAGGCCGGCTTCGATGAGCGCGCGGGGCGTGGTGAGACTCGACATGGGCCAGCCTCTAGCACGCTTCGCGGGCCAACAAACAACTCCACGCAGCCCGCCGCTTGCGCTACCTTCCTCCCTTGGAGGCTTGAGATGGCGTTCGAGAACAGGCGTCCGCAGGATCTCGCCGACCGCGTCTCGCGTCGCCGCGCGGCCCGCGGCCCGACGCAGGCGGGCGACGCCTGGCGGCGGGAAAGTTTCACGCTGCCGCGCGCCGAGGCGCGCAGCAAGGCGCGCGAATGGTTCGACCGCTATCCCAAGGCCGCCTATCTCACGGAAATCGAGTTCTGGCGCGAGTTGGAGGATGGCCGCATCGAGTTCACGATGCGCAGGCTGCCGAGCGCCGATTGAGCGGATAGCAGGCGCGGCGCCGCGCTCCCCGGGCGGCCGCTAAAACTAATGTCAAATTTGCGGACAAGTCTTTTTGCCACTATGTTGGGCTCTGATAGCGCGCATCGAAATGGAAGTGCACGCGGATAAAGATTTTTGGGAGCTAATTTGAACAAAGAAACGCGGACAGCGGAATTCTCCGCCGCAAAAGAGGCCCCTGCGATCCTTTGCGACGCCGTGCAGTCGCTGGCTGTACATAACGGCGTGGTCCGCATCGTGTTTTCGCGGCTGACGCCGAGACGGCGACGGGGTTGCGACGCTGGAGCTGCTTTTGCCCATCGCCACTTTGCCGTCGGTCCTCGCGGTCCTGCAGAGCGTGAGGGTCTGACTACATCAGCGCCTCGGGCCTGATCGGGAACCGTCGAACGCGCACGCCCGTCGCGTGCCAGACGGCGTTGGCGATCGCGCCCGCCGTTCCCGTGACGCCGATCTCGCCGACCCCCTTTATCCCCAGCGCATTGACGAACGGGTCGCGTTCTTCGACGAGAATGGCCTGCATGGCGGGAACGTCGGCGTTGGTGGGCACGTAATATTCGCCGAAATTGGCGTTGACGATACGCCCCGTGCGCCGGTCGACGACGGCCTCCTCGTGCAGCGCGAACGAGATTCCCCAGATCATGCCGCCGAAATACTGGCTCTGCACCAGCCGCGGATTGATGATCCGCCCGGCCGCGAAGGCGCCGACGAGGCGGGTCGCGCGCACCATGCCGAGATCGGGATCGACCTTCACCTCGGCGAAGACCGCGCCATGCGCGTGCATGGCGTATTGCTTCTGCGCCCCGGGATCGGCCGCGCCGCTACCCTCCCCGACGATCTCGGCAAGGCCGGCGCGCGCCAGGATCGCGGCGTAGGCTTCGCCGCGCGTCTCGTCGTCCCGGCGCAGCAGCCGGCCGTCGCGCGCGACGACGCCGGCGTTGCCGGCCCCAAAAAGCGGCGATTGCGGGTCGCGCGTCGCGATCTCGGCGAGCCTGGCCAGGGCGTCGGCGCCGGCGTTGTGAATGGCGAGCCCGGCCGTCGCGGTATGGCCGGAGCCGCCGGCGAGACCGAAGTCCGGAAACTCGGAGGTGCCGGTGCGCAGCTCGAACCGGTCGAGCGGCAACGCCAGCGCGTCGGCGCCGATCTGGGCGAGCGCCGTCAAGGCGCCCTGCCCCATGTCGTGCGCCGTCGCCTCGACCGCGCCCGTTCCGTCCGCCTTCACGACGGCGCGCGCGGTCCCCTGGAACATCACCGCCGGGAAGGTCGCGACGCCGACGCCCCAGCCGACGAGCAGTCCGTCCTTGTCGCGCATCCGGCGCGGCTGAAGCGGTCTCCCCTCCCAGCCGAAGGCCTTGGCGCCTTCGGCGAAACATTCGCGCAAAGCCTTGGAGGAGAATGGCTTGCCCGAGATCGGCTCGGTCTCGGCGTAGTTGATGAGCCGGAACTGCAGCGGATCGATCCCCGCCGCCGCCGCCATCTCGTCGATGGCGCTTTCCAGCGCGATCGAGCCCGAGGCCTCGCCGGGCGCGCGCATGAACAGCGGCGTTCCCGTGTCGAGCCTCACCGCCTCGTGGGAAGTCCGGATCGCCGGGCTCGCATAGAGCGTATGCGAGGCGTCGGCGGAGGGCTCGTAGAAATCGTCGAAGCTCGAAGTGGCGATCTTCGCGTGATGGGCGAGCGCGGTCAGCCGCCCCTCGCGGTCGACGCCGAGCCTGAGGCGCTGGCGCGTCGGCGGGCGGTGACCGAAGGGACCGTAGAGCTGCGCGCGGGTCGCCACCAGCTTGACGGGGCGGCCGGTCAGCTTGGCCGCCATCACGCCGAGCACGATGGGACCGTTCAGCAGCCCCTTGCCGCCGAAGCCGCCGCCGAGGAACGGGCTGCGCACGATCACCCTGGCCGGCGGGAGCCCGAAAATCTGGGCGATCCGCGCGCGTGTCATGACGAGCCCCTGGGTCGGGGTGTCGACGACGAGCCGGTCGTCCTCGAAGGCGGCGACGATGGCGTGCGGCTCCATGGCATTGTGATACTGAGCGGGCGTCTCGTAGGTCGCGTCGATCGTCAGCGCCGCGCTCGAAAGCCCCGCCTCGACGTCGCCTTTCTCGACGACGGCGGGATGGCCGATGCCGACATAGGGCGGGACGTAGCTTTCGTTGGCGTCGAGATGCGTGCGTGGCGGCGCCGTTTCGTAGCGGGGTTCGAGCCGCGCCGCGCCCTCCGTCGCCGCCTCCAGCGTCTCAGCGATCACGACCGCGATCGGCTGGCCGGCGTAACGCACACGATCGTTTTGCAGCGCCTCGAAACAGAAATTGAAGGGCTGATCGTGTTTGTCGGGATCGACGAAGATCTGCGGCTTGTTCCCGGGCGTCATCACATCGACGACGCCTGGCTGGGCTTTCGCCGCCGCCACGTCGAGCGAGACGACCCGTCCGCGCGAGACCGTGGAGACCGCCAGCGCGGCGTAGAGCAGGCCCTGCGGGCGCTGGTCGGCCGCGTAAGTGGCGCGTCCCGTCACTTTCAGCGGCCCGTCGAGACGGGTCATCGACTGGCCGGCGTTGGAGCCGTGACGCGCGCGAGCGGGGTCGCGCGAAAGGGCGATGTCGATCATCAGGCGGCTCCGAAAGGCGAGGCGGGCAGAGCGGAAAGACGCGTTCCCGCCGCCGCGAGTTTCAGCGCGCGCGCCGCGACGCGACGCGCCAGTTCGATCTTGAAGGCGTTTTCGCCGACGGGCTTCGCCCCGGCGAGCGCGACGGCGGCGGCCTTGGCGAAAGCTTCCGTCGGACGGCTTCACGCCTTCAAGCGCCGCCTCCGCCTCGCGGGCGCGCCAAGGCTTCGGCGCGACGCCGCCGAGCGCGAGCCGCGCCTCGACGATGACGCCGCCCTCGAGCCTGAGCGCCGCCGCGGCCGAGGCCAGCGCAAAGGCGAAGGAGACGCGGTCGCGCGCCTTCACAAAGCGGGAATGGCTGGCGAATTCAGGCGGCGGAAGCCGCACGGCGACGATCAGCTCGCCGGCCTTCAGTTCGGTCTCGCGCTCGGGCGCGTCGCCCGGCAGGCGATAGAAGCCGTCGAGCGGAATTTCGCGCCGCCCGGAAGGCCCGGCGATCTCGACGACGGCGTCGAGCGCGGCCAGCGCCACCGCGAGATCGGAGGGATGGGTCGCCACGCAAGCGGGGCTCGCGCCGAGGATCGCCGCGCTGCGCGATTCCCCGCCGACAGCGTCGCACCCGGCGCCGGGCTCGCGCTTGTTGCAGGCGCTCGCGGGGTCGAAGAAATAGTTGCAGCGCGGGCGCTGCATCAGGTTGCCGCCGACGGTGGCGGCGTTGCGCAGTTGCGCCGAGGCGCCGGAGAGCGTCGCCTCGGCGACGAGCGGATAACGCTCGGAAAGCCCCGCCAGATCGGCGTTGCGCGCGAGAGCGCCGATCCGAACGCCGCCGTCCGGCAGCGTCTCGATGCGGTCGAGCCCCGCAAGGCGGCCGATATGGACGAGGCGCGCGGGCCGGGCGACGCCGGCCTTCATCAGATCGACGAGATTGGTGCCGCCGGCCAGAAAAGCCGCGCCTTCCGCAGCGCCTGCCGCGAGCGCCTCATCGAGCGTCCGCGGCTGAACGAATTCAAACGCATTCATGCCGCGTCCTTTCGCGTTTCGAGCCGCCGCCCGGCCTCCTGCACCGCCTCGACGATCCCGGCGTAGGCGCCGCAGCGGCAGAGATTGCCGCTCATGCCCTCGCGGATCGCCTCCGGATCGCGCCAGTCGCCGCCCTCCTTGAGAAAGGCGGTGGCGCTCATGATCTGGCCCGGCGTGCAGAAGCCGCATTGCAGCGCGTCGTGTTCGATGAAGGCGGCCTGCACGGCGCTCAAATGCTCGCCCTCGGCGAGGCCCTCGATGGTGAGAATGTCGGCGCCGTCGCAGGTCGCGGCCAGCACGAGGCAGGCGTTGACGCGCCGGCCGTCGAGGATCACCGTGCAGGCGCCGCATTGGCCGCGGTCGCAGCCCTTCTTGGCGCCGGTCAATCCCAGCCGCTCGCGCAACAGGTCGAGCAGCGTGACGCGGGCGTCCTCCAACGCGACGTCGCTCCGGACGCCGTTGATGGTCGCCGAGATCGCAAGGTCCATGCGAAACTCCGGGGAGCGATCGACCGCCGATTCTTTCAGGAGCGGCAAGTCGATCAGAATTGAAGTGATGCGATGTTCCGGCTCAGGTATAGCGCCGATCTATCCACGCGAGGGAAAATACGGAGGCTTCCTCCGTTTTGCAAGCCGGGCATGGACACGAATGAGTGAAGTCATGTCAAAGCCGCCGGCGCGCGGCCCGCGCGCCGACGCCGCGCGCAATCGCGAGCTTCTGCTGAGCGCGGCCAAAGCCGTCTTCAGCGCCGGCGGGCCGGAGGCGAGCCTGGAGGCGGTCGCGCGCCGCGCGGGGCTCGGCATCGGCACGCTCTACCGGCATTTTCCGACCCGCGAGGCTTTGTTCGAGGCGGTCTACAGGCGCGAGGTCGACGAACTGGCGGCGCTGGCGGAGGCGTCGCTTTCCGCGGCGTCGCCCTCCGAGGGGCTCAGGCGCTGGGTGAAGGCGAATGTCGAGTTCGTCGCCACGAAAAAGGGGATGGCGGCCGCTCTGGCGCTGGCCGCCTACAACAAGGATCTGTCGGCCTATTCCTTCGCGCGGCTCACGGAGGCCGCAGGGCTCTTGCTCGGCCGCGTCCGCGCCGCCGGCGCGCTGCGCGCGGAGATCGCGCCGCAGGAACTGCTGCGGGCCGTGCTCGGCTTCTGCGTGCTCAACGATCAGCCGGGATGGCGGGAGTTGGCGCTGAAGCTGATCGACGTGTTTCTCGACGGGCTGCTGGCGCCGGAACGCTAAGCAGACATTCGTTGGAAGGCCAACGAATGTCTGCTTAGAGTTTTTGATTTAGCAGGATTTTCGTCCGAAAACCGGCATCCACTTTTCGGAAATCGTCTGCTTAGGCCTCACATCTGCTCGACGCCCTTCACCTCCGGCAGGAAGTGGCGGAACAGGTTCTCGATGCCGTGCTTGAGCGTGGCGGTGGAGGACGGGCAGCCCGAGCAGGCGCCCTTCATGCCGAGATAGACGATCCCCTCGCGGAAGCCCTTGAAAATGATGTCGCCGCCGTCGCCGGCCACCGCCGGCCGCACGCGCGTCTCGATGAGCTCCTTGATCGTGTCGACGATGTCCTGGTCGCCGGCCTCGAAAAACTCCTCCGTCGCCGAAGCCGAGCCGGAAAGCGCCGGCGCGCCCGACAGGAAGAACTCCGTCACCACGCCGAGCACGGCGGGCCGCAGATGCCCCCAATCGCCATCGCCCTTGGTCACCGAGATGAAGTCGGGCGCCAGGAACACGCCGCGCACGCCGGGAATCTCCATCAGCGCCTTGGCGAGCGGCGAACGCTCGGCTTCTTCCGTGCTGGTCGCCTCGAAGGTGCCGGAGTCGAGCACCGGCCGCCCGGGCAGGAACTTCAACGTGGCGGGATTGGGGGTCGGCTCGGTCTGAATGAACATCGGCGTTCTCTCTGGGGTCGCCTCCAGATAGGCCTCGCCGCCGGAGCGCGCAAGAAGCGAGCCGAAGTGCGCCGCGCGAGGGCGGTTGACGGGACGGCGCTCCATCGTCTTTCTTCGCGCCAGAACGGAGGACGCAATGGGCCGAGAGAAACGGCTCTTCGCGGCGCTGGCCTTCGGCGCCGCGCTCGCCGCGACGACCGAGGCGAAAGCCGGCGAGTCCGTGATCGGTTCGATCTGCGACCTGATCGATTCCTCGGCGCTTGCGCAGACGCTGCCGGTGGCTTTTCTCACCCGCCTCATCTGGCAGGAGAGCAATTTCCAGGCGGGCGCGGTGAGCCCGGCGGGCGCGCGCGGCATCGCGCAATTCATGCCCGCCACCGCCGACGCGCGCGGCCTCGCCGATCCCTTCGACCCCGAATCCGCCATCCCCAAGGCCGCCGCGCTGCTTTCCGATTTGCGCGACAAGTTCGGCAATCTCGGCCTCGCCGCCGCCGCCTACAACGCCGGCCCCGGCCGCGTCGCCCGCTTCCTCGCCGGCCAGGGCGGCCTGCCCCTGGAGACGCAGGACTATGTCTCCATCGTCACCAGGCATTCCGCCGAGGAGTGGCGCGGCAAGGACGCCGCCAAACTGACCGACGAAGCGGTGTTCCCCGACGCCTCCTGCGTGCAGATCGTCGCCAAGTTCCGCCGCGCGGAGCCGACCCTGTTCGCCCATTCCCAATTCTGGGCGCCCTGGGGCGTGCAGATCTCGGGCTCCTTCAGCAAAGCGGCGGCGCTGCGCCAGTATGCGCGCGCGGAAGCGGCCTATTCCGCCATTCTCGGGGGCGTGCAGCCGATGGTGCTGGCCGGACGGCTGTTGAACCGCGGCTACCGCCCCTATTACCGCGTGCGTGCGCCGGCGCAGACGCGGCTGGAGGCCGAACGGCTCTGCGCGAAACTCGAAAAGGTCGGCGGCGCCTGCGTCGTGCTGCGATCGAGCTGAGCGGGTCAGACGAGATCCGGGCGGTTCGCCAGCAGATAGGCGCGATAGGTGTCGGGGCCCGCCGCGAAGGGATCGGGAAAGCGCGCCTCAAGCTCGGGATCGCCTCGATAGAGCCGCCGCGCCATGGCGGCGATCGGCGCGCCGTCGTCGAAACGGCCATAGGCCCAGGCCTCGGGGGGAAGCGCCGGCGCGCCCGAGGCGGCGAGCGCGCGCTTGTAACAGGCGGCGAGCTCGTAAACGGCCAGACGCCGACCCGCGTAGCGTTCGGTCAGGATCGCGCCGTCGCCGTAAGGGTTGCCGAAATTGTAGAATTTGAGGGGAAAGCGGCCGTTGACGAGAATCCGTCCGTCCAGGGAGATCCCGATCTCGCGACGGCTCAGGTTCCAGCTCGCGACGTGGCAGCCGGGATCGCGCAGCACCTCGACGCGGTCGAACAGCGCGGGGACAAGATCGAAATATTTCTGGTCGTTGTAGAGCCCGCCGCCGACGTCGTCGTAGCAGGCGCGGTCGAGCCGCGCGGCCCACCAGCGCGCGAGCGCGCTCCCCGCCGCGTCGTTGCGGACGCCGAGAAAGCTCAGGCTGTAAACGCCGTAGCGCATCGCCAGCGCCTCGTTGTCGGCGATCGCCTGGGCGCCTTCGTTGGGTTCGGCCTGATGCGGCGTCAGCAGGATCGAGGCCGCGTCGAGCCGGGCCTCGACCTCGGCGAGATCGCCGAAGACAGCGACGCCCGGCGCGAAATAGAGCGCCTTCTCGGCGCCCTCGCCGAAAAGGCTGAGGAGCGCGCGGCCCTTCACCGCCGCGGCGGCCTCAGCGGCGTCGTGCTTGAACACGAAGCCCCGCCAGCTCCCTCCGTAGAGCGCCTCGGCGTCGAGCACGTCGTCGAAGGCGCGCCGCCAGCCCTGGTCGATCCCGGCCGGCGCGCGATCGACCAGCACCCCGACGAGCCGCCAGGCGGGATGGCGCGTCCGCAGACTGCGCGCCAGCGTCAGCGCCGGAGCCAGTTCGGCGCAGGTGAAACTCGTGAATGCGACGACGCCGCCGGCCACGCTCCCGCGCTCCTACGCCAACAGCGCCGCGAGGGCGTCGCGGCCGCGAACGGCCTGGACATGGCGGGGGAAGCGGCCGCGCTCCCGGGCGTAAGCGATCGCCTTGCCGGTGACGAAGAACTCGACGATCTCGTCATCGGACTCGAACAGGCGCCCGCGCCGCTCGCTCTCGACGAGCGCGGCGGGATGGCCGCTGCGACGGAGCGCCACGAGGTCTGAGCCCCCCGCCAGCGCCTCGAGCGCCGGCGCCGAGAACGGCTCGGGACTTTCGCTCGCCATGACGACGAAATCGACGCGGGCCGCGATCATGAGATCGCGCAACGGTCTGTCGGCCTCGATGCTGACGAGGTTGCGGCTCGGCCGCAGATCCTCGGCGGCCGCGAAATGGTGGAAGGCGTAGGCGGTCAATTCGCCGCACGCCTCCAGAAGGCTCTCGAACGTCAGCCAGCCGTTGACGAGCGAAGGGGCCCCGAGGAAAGCCACGCGCACCGGCCGACCCTCGGCGCCGATTTCGCCCTCCTCGCCGATCTCCGCCGGCTGCGCCAGCTCTTCGAGGCTCGCCGGCTCGACGACGGTCGCGGCTTCATAAGGGAGCGCGGTCGCGCCGCGCCACAGCGCGAGCGCCGCCTGCGACGGCGCGACGATCGTGAACCGGCAACGCTCGAACAGCCGCTCCAGCCCCGCCAGCAGCGCCCGCCGCGCCTCGACGTGAACGCAGATGGCGCAAGCCTCGGAATTTGGCGGCGGCGCGCCGCAATAGGCGACGTCGTTGCGCAACAGGCGCGGACTCGCGCAGAGCGAGGAGTAGTCGCGCAGAAAGAACAGCCGCCGGTCCGGCCGCAGCGCCGCCTCGACGGCGAGCAGGCCCTCGAGGGAAGCCCCGAGCACGCCATGCACGAGAAGAACGCGGCGCGGCGGCGACGCATCGCCCAAGGCGCGCGAGCGCCCTGGCTATCCCGGCGTCGGTGACGACGCCGAGCGTTTCGCCGTCGAGCGCGAGCATCGTCTCCGACCAGGCGGCCGGCATGGATTTGAGCGTCTGCGCGGCCCGCCAAGGGGACGCTTGCAGATGGATGAAGCCGCGCTCCCGGCAATGGCGCGCCTCCTCGGCGCTCGCCGGAGGCGCAGCGGCGAGGCCGCCGGGATCGAAGCTGTAGACGAGGCCTCGCGCGTCGGCGAGTTTGCGCTCAAGCCGCGCGACGAGGTCGTCGGCGCTGAAACGCGGCAGGTCGGGCGGACCCGCTTCTTCGCGTTGCGCCTCGGGAGGCGACAGGCCCTCCAGGATCGCCCGCTCGGCCGCGCGCGGGCGGCGCGTCGCCCGGCCTTCCGCACGGCCCTTGAAGATATAATGCCAGAACGGATTGTCGCCGGAGGCCAGCGCGTCGGGATTGCTGGCCAGGTAATAGGCGGTGTCGAACCAGGGGGCGGGATTGCGCAGATGGCGCCAGCCGAAGAAATTGAAATGCTCGAGCTCGTCGAGGCCCGAGGCCGCGAAATCGGGGTTCTCGAAGGCGTAATAGGCATAGTCGAAATGGGGCGCGAGCAGCGTCAGCCGGCCATCGCGATAGAGGCGCGCAGGCGTCGGCGCCCGGCGCGCCTTGGGCGCCTCGTAGCGGCCTTCCGCGACCGCCGCCTCATATGCGGCCTGGATGTGTCTCGTCCGCAATTCGGCCGGCGGCCCTTGCACGCGTCTCACCCGCACCATGAGGCCGAACCCGCCCGGCCCGCCGCCTCCATATCACCGATGCCGCCGCTTCGCAGCCTCAGGCCACGAGCTGACGAAAGGGATGGGCGGGATAGACGCCGAGAATGCGCACCTCGCGCGAGAAGAAGCCGAGCTCCTCCAGCGCGCGGGCGAGCGGCGGGTCCTCGGGATGGCCGTCGACGTCGGAGAGGAATTGCGTGGCGGTGAACTCGCCGTCGACCATGTAGCTTTCGAGTTTGGTCATGTTGACGCCGTTTGTCGCAAAGCCTCCGAGCGCCTTGTAGAGCGAGGCCGGCACGTTGCGCACGCGAAATACAAAAGTGGTGACGACCGGCCCGTTGTGGGCCGGCGCCCATTTCGGCGTCTTCGACAATACGACGAAGCGCGTGGTGTTATGCGCCTCGTCCTCGACATTCTCGCGCAGCACCTTGAGGCCGTAGATCTCGCCGGCCAGACTCGTGGCGAGCGAGGCGCGGCTCGGATCGCCCGCCTCCGCCACCTCGCGCGCCGAACCCGCCGTGTCGCCGGCGATCACCGGCTTGAGGCCGAGTTCGCGAATGATCTTGCGGCACTGGCCGAGCGCGTGGACGTGGCTGTGCACGCTGCGCAGGTCCGACAGCCCGGCGCCGGGCAGCGCGAGCAATTGGAAATGGATCGGCAGAAAGGTCTCGCCGATGATGTTGAGGCTGGAGGCCGGCAGCAGGTTGTGGATGTCGGCCACCCTGCCGGCGATCGAGTTCTCGATCGGGATCATGCCAAGCTCGGCCGCGCCGTCGCGCAGCGCCGCGAACGCGTCCTCGAAGGTCGCGCAGGGCAGCGGCTCGGCGTCCGGGAAATTCTCGACGCAGGCGATATGCGAATTCGCGCCCGGCTCGCCCTGGTAGGCGATCTTCACTCTGCTCATGTCCGTCCTCTAAGGCGCCAGCCGCTCGCGGGCGCGCTCCAGATCTTCATGCGTATCGACCCCGAGCGGCGCGACGTCGACGATTTCGACGTCGATGCGCATGCCCGCCTCCAGCGCGCGCAACTGCTCCAGCCGCTCGCGCTTCTCCAAAGGCGAAGGCGGCAGGCGCACGAAGGTCTCCAGCGCCTCGCGCGCATAGGCGTAGAGGCCGATGTGATGCAAGAGCTCGCCCGGCCCCGAAGGGGCGGTCGCGCGGGTGAAATAGAGGGCGCGCAGCCGCCTCTCGCCGATCGGCGTGCCGATCGCCTTCACGACATTGGGGTCGTCGCGCTCCTCTGCGCGGAGAATGGGGGTCGCGAGGGTGACGATGTCGGCTTCTCCGAGCGCGGCCGCGGCGCGCACGGCCTCGGCCTCGATCGTCGGCAGGTCGCCCTGCACGTTGACGATGGTGTCATGGCGCCGGTCGGGGTCGAGGCGGGCGAGCGCCTCGGCGATGCGGTCGGAGCCCGAGGCGTGATCGCCCTGCGTCAGAATGGCGCGGCCGCCCGCGGACTCGACCGCCGCCACTATGGCCGAATCGTCGGCGGCGACGACGACGGGCCCGACGTCCGCCTCCCGCGCGCGCCGCCAGACGTGAACGATCATGGGCGTCCCGTGGATGTCGGCGAGCGGTTTTCGCGGCAGCCGGGTCGAGGCCATGCGCGCGGGGATGAGGACGATGGGACGCAACTTGGAATAAGCCTGATCGTGAGCGAGCGCGCTTATACGTGTTGCCAAGCCGCGGGCAAAGCGGCTAATCAGCGATGCGACCGTGGCGTCCAAAGGGGGGCGCTGGCAGCTTGGAGTTTCGACCACGTGTCTGGCGGCGGAATCACCACGACCGATACCAACAAGACCGCCCTGGCGGTGATGATGGTGCTGCTTCTCACCATGGCGCTGGGAGTGTTTTCGAACGCGCTCTACGCGCCGGACAAGGCGGCCAAGCCCGGGTACAACCTGCCGTCGGGGGGCGAGAAGACCGCGCAGGCGGAAGCGCCGAAGGAGACGCCGCTGCCCGTGCTGCTGGCCAAGGCCGACCCGAAGAAGGGCGAGGCCGACACCAAGGTCTGCCAGTCCTGCCACAGCTTCGACAAGGGCGGCGCCGCGAAGGTCGGGCCGCCGCTCTACGGCGTGGTCGGCCGCGCGAAGGGCTCGATCGCCGGGTTCGGCTATTCCGATGGCGTGAAGGCCAAGGGCGGCGATTGGACCTATGAGGATCTCAACAAATTCATCACCAAGCCCTCGGCTTACATCTCCGGCACCAAGATGACCTATCCCGGCGAGCAGGAACCCGAGAAGCGCGCCGACATCCTCGCCTATCTACGGACCCTGTCCGATTCGCCGGTTCCGTTCCCGACCAAGTGAGGCGCCTTGCCGGCTTCGCTCCGTCTGACCCACGAGATCGAGCCGGCGGCCGAGACTATCCGCGCGATCGAGGACGGGCTGAATTCGTATAACGCCGGCTTCCGGGCCGATGCGGACTGGCGGCCGCGCTTCCTCGTCGGCCGCGACGAGGCGGGCGTCGTCCAGGGCGGCGTGCGTTACATCACTGTCTTCGAATGGCTGTTCGTCAATTGGCTTTGGGTCGCCGAACCCTGGCGCCGGCGCGGCGAGGGTTCGCGGCTCCTCGACGCCGTCGAGGCGGAGGCGCGCGCCAGCGGTTGCCGAGGCGCCTATCTCGACACGTTCAGCTTCCAGGCGCCGCAGTTCTACGCCAAGCAGGGCTATCGCGAATTCGGGCGGCTGACCGATTTTCCCCCGGGCTTCGACCGCATTTGGCTGATGAAGCGGTTCGCGTGAGCGCGCCGGCATGACGCGCTATCTGCTGCTCGCCGCCGCCATCGTCGCCGAAGTCGCCGCGACCACGGCGCTCGCCCGCTCGGCCGGCTTCACTCGCCTCGGCCCCGGCGTCGTCGTCGTCGTCGGCTATGGGGCGGCCTTCTATCTGCTCTCGCTGGTGTTGCAGGTCATGCCGACGGGCGTCGTCTACGGCCTGTGGTCGGGCCTCGGCATCGTGCTCATCACGCTGGTCGCCTGGATCTGGGGACGCCAGCCGCTGGATCTGCCCGCCGTCGTCGGGCTGGCGTTGATCTCGGCCGGCGTGATGGTGATCAACTTTTTCTCCAAAGCCGGAGGGCATTGAGATGGCGCTCCGCATCCGCCCGGCTGAGCCCGGCGAGGGCGGCCTTGTCCTGTCGCTGATCCGCGAGCTCGCCGAATACGAGAAGCTCGCCGACAATGTCGACGCGACCGAGGCGATGGTCGAGGAGGCGCTGTTCGCGCCTGGCGCTTCGACGCGCTGCGACATCGCGGAATGGGACGGCGAGGTCGCGGGCCAGGCGCTTTGGTTCGCCAATTTCTCGACCTTCCGCGGCCGCAACGGCCTCTATCTCGAAGACCTCTACGTGCGCCCCGCCTTTCGCGGACGGGGCATCGGCCGGGCGCTTGCTGGCGAAGCTCGCGCGCGAATGTACGGAGCGCGGCTGGCCGCGGATGGAATGGGTGGTGCTGGACTGGAACCGGCCGGCGATCGACTTCTACCGCTCGCTCGGCGCCCGACTGGCCGAAGACTGGCGGCTTTGCCGCCTCGACGGCGAGGCGCTGGCGGCTTTGGCCGGAGGAGAATGAAGCATGGAGACGAAGCCTCCCCTGCCGCCCTTCACCGAAGAGAGCGCGATCCAGAAGGTCCGCATGGCCGAGGACGCCTGGAACAGCCGCGATCCCGCGCGCGTCGTCCAGGTCTACACGCCGGACACGGTCTGGCGGAACCGCGCGGAATTCCCGGTCGGGCGCGATCAGGTGCAGCAGTTCCTGACGCGCAAATGGGCGCGCGAGCTCGACTACCGGCTCATCAAGGAATTGTGGGCGTTCCGCGACAACCGCATCGCGGTGCGCTTCGCCTATGAGTGGCGTGACGACGGCGGCTTCTGGTTCCGCTCCTACGGCAACGAGAACTGGGAGTTCGAGGCGAACGGCCTGATGCGCCGCCGCTTCGCCAGCATCAACGATCTGCCGCTCAAGGAGACCGACCGCCTGTTTCGCTGGCCGCTCGGCCGGCGACCGGACGATCATCCCTCCCTGAGCGATCTGGGGCTTTAGACCGGCAAGCCCGAAAGCCGTCCGCCCCGTTCCCAAGCCCCGGCGCCCAAGCTAACATTCAAGCGCCGGCGGCCAGCCGGCGTCCCTGGGAAGGATCGGAAATGCCACTGACCGGACATTGCTATTGCGGGCGGGTGCGCTTCGAAGCCAACGGCGAGCCGCTCATGAAGGGGCAGTGCTACTGCCGCGAGTGCCAATATGTCTCCGGCGGCGCGCCCAACAATTTTCTCGCCATGCCGGTCGACAGCTTCGGCTACACCGAAGGCGCGCCCAAGACGTTCACGCGCGAAGGCGCTCCCAACGCGGTGACGCGCGAATTCTGCCCGGATTGCGGCACGCATCTGGCGACGCGCAACGCGAACTGGCCCTTCGTGATCGTGAAGGTTGGCGCGCTGGACGACCCCTCGTCGTTCAAGCCGCGCGTCGCGATCCAGGTCGCCGACAAGCAGCCCTACCACAATATCCCCGAAGGCATGAGACAGTTCGAGCGCTGGCCGCCGATGTGAGGATGCGCGGATTCCGGTCAAACCCCAACTTGCCGGCTCCGGCGATTCCGCGCCATAACGCGGCCGAGCCCTAGGGAGGAAAGCATGGATCTCGGCGTCACCGACAAAGTTCGCCCGCTTGTATCGGCCGTGCGCGCGATGGTGCGCGACGAGATCATCCCCGTGGAGCACGAATACGAAGCGGAAGTCGGCAAGGCCGGCGACCGTTTCAAATATACGCCCCGGATGACCGAGATCATGGAGGGCCTGAAGGCCAGGGCGCGGTCGAAGGGCCTGTGGAATTTCTGGCTCACCGGCTCCGACAAGGGCTATGGCCTCACGACCGTGGAATACGCCTATCTCGCCGAGGAAATGGGCTGGTCTTCGATCGCCTCCGAGGTCTTCAACTGCTCCGCGCCCGACACCGGCAACATGGAGGTGATCGAACGCTACGGCTCGCCCGAGCACAAGGCGCGCTGGCTGCCCGATCTGCTCGCCGGCAAGACCCGCTCGGCTTATCTGATGACCGAGCCCGGCGTCGCCTCCTCCGACGCCACCAATATCGCGATGAGCGCCAAGCTCGACGGCGACCATTGGGTGTTCAACGGCGAGAAATGGTGGTCCTCCGGCGCCGGCGATCCGCGCTGCGCGGTCTATGTGACGATGGCCCTGACCGACCCCGACGCGGCCAAGCACGCCCGCCACTCGATGTTCTTCATCCCCGCCGACACGCCCGGCATCACGAAGCTGCGCGCCATGCAGGTCTATGGCGCCGACGATGCGCCGCACGGCCATCTGCACATCCGCTTCGACAACGTCCGCGTGCCGAAGGACGCGCTGATCCTCGGGCGCGGCAAGGGCTTCGAGATCGCGCAGGGGCGGCTCGGGCCGGGGCGCATCCACCATTGCATGCGCGCCATCGGTCAGGCCGAGCGGGCGCTGGAAGCCATGTGCCGACGGTCGATGTCGCGCGAGGCGTTCGGCCAGAAGCTCGCCCAGCTCGGCGCGAACCGCGACATCATCGCGGAGGCGCGCATGAGCATCGAAATGGCGCGGCTGCTTTGCCTGAAAGCCGCCTGGGCGATGGACACGATGGGCAACCGCGCCGCCGCCCCGCTCATCTCTCAGATCAAGGTGGTGGCGCCGCGCATGGCGCTCGAAGTGATCGACCAGGCCGTGCAGATGCACGGCGGGGCGGGCGTCAGCCAGGATTTCCCGCTCGCGCGCATGTGGACGAGCGTGCGCACGCTGCGCCTCGCCGACGGGCCGGACGCCGTGCATCGCCGCGTCATCTCGAAGGCGGAGCTGAAGCGCTACAGCAACGAAGGCGGCGAACGTTGAGCGAGTTTCCCGAGGACACGAGCCGTCTCGACGCCTGGGCGGCTCAGCATGTGGAGGGCTACGCCGGCCCCTCGAAGGCGATCAAATATCCAACCGGCCAGTCAAACCCGACCTACCGGATCGAGACGCCGACAAAGGCCTATGTGCTGCGCTGCAAGCCGCGCGGCAAGCTGCTGAAGAGCGCGCATATGGTGGAGCGCGAGTTCCGCGTGCTGCGCGCGCTGGAGAAGGCCGGCTTCCCCGCGCCCAAGGCGCTGGCGCTCTGCGAGGACGAGAGCGTCGCGGGCTCGGTGTTCTATCTGATGGCGCATGTCGAGGGCCGCATCTTCTGGGACCCCGGCCTTGCGGAGTCCAACCCGCAGGAGCGCGCCGGCGTCTACGATTCCATGAACCAGGGGCTGGCGCAGCTTCATTTGATCGACACAGCCGCGGCGGGTCTCTCGGACTTCGGCAAGCCCGGCAATTACTTCGCCCGCCAGACGCAGCGATGGACCGAGCAATACCGCTTGAGCGAGACCGAGACGATCCCGGACATGAACCGGCTCATCGACTGGCTTTGCGCCAACATGCCGCCGGACGACGGGCGCGTGTCGCTGGTTCATGGCGACTTCCGCATCGACAACATGATCTTCGCTCACGACTCGCCGAAGCTGCTGGCGGTGCTCGACTGGGAGCTGTCGACGCTCGGCCATCCCTTCGCCGACCTCGCCTATCAGTGCATGCAATGGCGGCTGCCGAACGCCGGCGATTTCCGGGGCCTGGCCGGTCTCGACCGCGCCGCGCTCGGCATTCCCTCGGACGAGGACTATGTCGCGGCGTACTGCCGTCGCACCGGCATCGACGGGGTGCCGCACTGGCCCTTCCTCATCGCCTTCAGCTTCTTCCGCATCGCGGCGATCGTGCAGGGCGTCTACAAGCGCGCGCTCGACGGCAACGCCTCCAACCCGCAGCGCGGCCTCAAGATGGGCGCAGGCGTCCCGCTGATGGCCAGGCTCGCGATGGAGGAGGCGCAGAAGGCCTGAGGCGTCGCAATTCGGACGCCTTCGCGCGCGAGGGCTCAGGGTATGGCCGAATCCTATTCCGCGCCGCTGCGCGCGCTGCATTGGTTGATGGCGGCGATCATCTTCGCAGCCATCGGCCTCGGCGTCTGGGCGACCTTCCTGCCGCGCGGGACGCATCCGCGGGTGGAGATCCTGGACATCCACAAGTCGCTCGGATTGACCGCCCTCGCGCTGGTCGGGCTGCGCGCGATGGTGCGGCTCGCCTCGCGGACGCCGCCCTATCGGCCGCCGCTAGGGCGGCTCAACCACATGGCCGCGAGCGCGGCGCACGGGCTGCTTTATGTGGCGATGGTCGCCCTGCCCGTCAGCGGCTATGTGCATTCCATGGCCGGCGGACACGGGTTCAAGTGGTTCGGCCTGTTTCCCGTTCCGAGCCTCGTCGCGCGAAGCGAGCAGGTCGACGCCGGCGCGGGCCAAGTTCACTATGTCTTCGCGCTGGCGATCGGCGCGCTGCTGACCGCCCATGTTCTGGCCGCGCTTTGGCACGGCTTGGTGCGGCGCGACGGCGTGCTGGCGCGCATGTGGCCGGCCTGACGGGCGCCGTTACGCCGCCTTGCGCAAGCCCAGCGCCCGGATGGCGTTTTCCTTGAGGATCAGCGGGCGCACCTCCGGCTTGAACGGCGCCTTCTCGAAATCGGCGATCCAGCGGTCGGGCGAGATGAGCGGGAAATCCGAGCCGAACAGCATTTTCTCGCGCAACTGCGTGTTGGCGTATTGCACGAGCTGCGGCGGGAAATATTTGGGCATCCAGCCCGAGAGGTCGATGTAGACGTTCGACTTGTGCAGCGCGATCGACAAAGCCTCGTCCGTCCAGGGCCAGGAGGGGTGGGCCATGATGATCGTCATGTCGGGGAAGTCGACGGCGACGTCGTCGATATGGATGGGCTGCGAATATTTGAGCCTCAAGCCGCCGCCGCCGCGCAGTCCCGTGCCCATGCCGGAATGGCCGGTGTGGAAGATGGCGGGGAGCTTATATTCGGCGATGACCTCATAGAGCTTGTAGGCCATGCGGTCGTTGGGGAAGAAGCCCTGGCAGGTCGGATGGAACTTGAAGCCCTTGACGATGCCGCCCTCGATGAGGTCGCGCGCCTCGCGCGCGCCCATCACCCCCTTGTGCGGGTCGATGGAGGCGAAGGCGATCATGATGTCGGCATTGTCGCGCGCGGCGTCGACGATTTCCTCGTTGGGAATGCGGCGGTTGCCGATCTGGAACTCGGAATCGACGGTGAACATGACGAGGCCGATCTTCTTCTCGCGATAGAAGGCGAGCGTCTCGGCGATGGTCGGCCGCTTGCCGACCTTGAAATATTTGCTCGCCGCCGTCTCGAACGGCTCCCAGAACGGGTCCGTCCCCGGCTGGCGGCAGGAGACCTCGGCGTGGGTGTGGACGTCGATGGCGACGAGATCGTCGATGTTCATGGGGGCTCCTCCGTTGGCGAGAGGATAGCGCGAGGCGGACGAAGGGGCAATTAGTTATTGAGCATAACTTCTTGGCGTACTTGAGCGGAACCTGGAAGTATAGCTCGACCTGTGGTATCTATTGCCTGGTAGATACCATCGCCGAGGAGCCGATGACGGCCACCGCAAAGATTTTCCAGCACGGCCGCAGTCAGGCCGTCCGGCTGCCCAAGGAGTTCCGGCTTCCCGGCAAGGAGGTCAAGGTGAGCCGCGTCGGCGACGCAGTGCTTTTGGAGCCCATTGGTCCCAACACGGAGTTCGACGCCGAGGCGTTCTTCGCCCGGATCGACGCGCTTTCGGGCGGGATTCCGTTCCCCAATGTGAGCGATGAGGATCTGCGGCCCGATCTCGACGAAGTGGTGGATTTCGACGGATCGGCTTCGTGATTTTCCTCGACACGAATGTCGTGATCGACCTGCTCGGGACTCGCCGTCCGCAAGTGCGGCGGCGATATGCCGAGGCGCGGTCGGGCAACCTCAAACCGCTACTTTCCAGCATTGCCCTTTTCGAACTGCGCTTCGGCGCCGCCAACAGCGTGCGCCGCGAAGAAAACTCCCGCGTGCTCGACGCGTTCGTCGGCGCCGGGATCGAGGTCGTGCCGTTCGATGCGGACGACGCGGCGGAAGCGGGAGATATTCGAGCGCGGCTGCGAAGGTCGGGCCGCGAGATTGGCCCATATGACCTCCTCATCGCCGCGCAGGCCCGCCGTCGCGACGCGATCCTGGTCACGCACAATCTCAGGGAGTTCGAGCGCGTGCCGGGGCTCAATGCGGTCGATTGGGCGGCCTAAAGGACGCAAAAGCCGAGCGATCTTTCCGCTTGCTCCCCTTCCGCCCCCGCCCCCCCTCCCTACATTCCTCTTCAACGCCGCGTGATCGCGGCGATTCGCGGACGGCGCCTCGTCGCTTCGGGGCGGGCGCGCCGGGCCATAGGGGAGTTCGCTTATGAACCTGGAAAAATACACCGAGCGGGCGACGCGGCTTCATCCAGTCCGCGCAGCAGCTCGCGCTGCGGGAGAACCATCAGCAGTTCACGCCCGAGCATGTGCTGAAAGTCCTGCTCGACGACAGCGAGGGCCTGTGCGCGGGCCTCATCGACAAGGCGGGCGGCCGGTCCAAGGAGGCGCTCGCGCAGGTCGAGCTGGCGCTGAAGAAGCTGCCGAAGGTGCAGGGCGCCGGCGCCGGCCAGCTCTATCTCGCCCCCACCACCGCGCGCCTGTTCGACAACGCCGAGAAGCTCGCCGAGAAGGCCGGCGACAGCTTCGTCACCGTCGAGCGGCTGCTCGTCGCCCTCGCCCTGGAGAAGGGCGCGGAGGCCGCGAAAATCCTGCACCAACGCCGGCGTCACCCCGCAGACGCTCAACGCCGCCATCAACGACATCCGCAAGGGCCGCACGGCCGACTCGGCGAGCGCCGAGAACGCCTATGACGCGCTGAAGAAATACACCCGCGACCTCACCGAGGCCGCCAAGACCGGCAAGCTCGACCCCGTCATCGGCCGCGACGAGGAAATCCGCCGCACCATGCAGGTGCTGAGCCGCCGCACCAAGAACAACCCCGTGCTCATCGGCGAGCCCGGCGTCGGCAAGACCGCCATCGTCGAGGGCCTGGCGCTGCGCATCGTCAACGGCGACGTGCCGGAGTCGATCCGCGACAAGCGGCTGCTGTCGCTCGACATGGGCGCGCTGATCGCCGGCGCGAAATATCGCGGCGAGTTCGAGGAGCGGCTGAAGGCCGTGCTCAACGAGACCACGGCGGCCGAAGGCGGCATCATCCTGTTCATCGACGAGATGCACACGCTCGTCGGCGCCGGCAAGGCGGACGGGGCGATGGACGCCTCCAACCTGCTGAAGCCGGCGCTGGCGCGCGGCGAGCTGCATTGCATCGGCGCGACCACGCTCGACGAGTACCGCAAGCACGTCGAGAAGGACGCGGCGCTCGCGCGCCGCTTCCAGCCGGTGTTCGTCAGCCAGCCGACGGTCGAGGACACGATCTCGATCCTGCGCGGGCTGAAGGAGAAATACGAGGTTCACCACGGCGTCCACATCACCGACGCCGCCATCGTCGCCGCCGCGACCCTGTCGAACCGCTACATCGCCGACCGCTTCCTGCCCGACAAGGCGATCGACCTCATCGACGAGGCGGCCTCGCGCCAGCGCATGCAGGTCGATTCCAAGCCCGAGGAGCTCGACGAGCTCGACCGCCGCATCATGCAGCTCAAGATCGAGCAGGAGGCGCTGCGCAAGGAGACCGACGCCGCCTCGCGCGACCGGCTGACGAAGCTCAGCGGCCGAACTCGGCGACCTGCAGGAGAAGTCCGACGCGCTGACCCAGCGCTGGAAGGCGGAGAAGGACAAGCTCGGCGCACGCGCAGAAGCTCAAGGAGGAGCTTGAGAACGCGCGCAACGCGCTCGCCCAGGCGCAGCGCAAGGGCGACTACGCCGAGGCCGGCAAGCTCACCTATGGCGTGATCCCCGATCTCGAGAAGAAGCTCGCCGGAGACCGAGGCCTCGCAGGGCGCCGCGCTCGTCAACGAGGCGGTGACGCCGGACAATGTCGCGCAGGTCGTCTCGCGCTGGACCGGCGTGCCCGTCGACAAGATGCTCGAAGGCGAGCGCGACAAGCTGCTCAAGATGGAGCAGGAGCTCGCCAAGCGCGTCGTCGGCCAGGCCGAGGCGGTCGCCGCCGTTTCGACCGCGGTGCGGCGCGCCCGCGCGGGCTTGCAGGACCCGAACCGGCCGATCGGCTCGTTCATGTTCCTGGGGCCGACCGGCGTCGGCAAGACCGAGCTGACCAAGGCGCTCGCGAGCTTCCTGTTCGACGACGAGACCGCGCTCGTGCGCATCGACATGTCCGAGTACATGGAGAAGCACTCGGTCGCCCGGCTGATCGGCGCGCCTCCGGGCTATGTCGGCTATGACGAAGGCGGGGCGCTGACGGAGGCCGTGCGGCGCCGGCCCTATCAGGTCGTGCTGTTCGACGAGATCGAGAAGGCGCATCCGGACGTGTTCAACGTGCTGTTGCAGGTGCTCGACGACGGGCGGCTGACCGACGGCCAGGGCCGCACGGTCGACTTCCGCAACGTGCTGATCGTGATGACCTCGAACCTCGGCTCGGACTATCTCGTCAACCAGCCGGAGGGCGAGGACACCAAGGCGGTCGAGAAGGACGTGATGAACGTCGTGCGCGGCCATTTCCGGCCCGAGTTCCTCAACCGCGTCGACGAGATCATCCTGTTCCATCGCCTGAGGCGCGAGGACATGGGGTCGATCGTCGACATCCAGTTCAAGCGGCTCGCGAAGCTGCTGGAGGAGCGCAAGATCGAGCTCGCGCTCGACGCCAAGGGCCGCCAGTGGCTCGCCGACAAGGGCTATGACTCCGCCTATGGCGCGCGCCCGTCTGAAGCGCGTCATCCAGAAATGGGTGCAGGACCCGCTGGCGCAGGCGATCCTCGCCGGCGAGGTGCGCGACGGGCAGACGGTCAAGGTGAGCGCCGCGCACGGCCGTCTCACCATCGACGGCAAGCCGGTCGGCGGCGAGGCGGGCGAGGCGCAGCCGGCGAAATCGCCGACGGTGGTCAACTTCCCCAAAGGGGCGTAAGCCTCGGCCGATCCGGCCGCCAGGCGGCCGGATCGGCGTTGCAAGCGCAGGGCGGATGTCGCGGAGCAGAGCCCGATGAATGCCTTTCTCGGCGGATCGCTTCCCGCCGTCGCGGTGCGGCTGCTGGTCGTCTCCTTCGTCGTCGGCCTGCTCCTGGCGATGTTCGGCTTCGAGCCGGAGACGATTTACGGGCGGCTTGTCGAGCTCGTCCGCCACGTCATCGAATATCGGGCTCACCGACCTGCGCCATTTCGGCCGCATCCTGCTGACGGGCGCGATGGTGGTCGTGCCGGTCTGGTTCGTCCTGCGGCTGATGGATACGCGACGGGCGCGCTAAGCAGACATTCGTTGGAAGGCCAACGAATGTCTGCTTAGAGTTTTTGATTTAGCAGGATTTTCATCCGAAAACCGGCATCCACTTTTCGGAAATCCTGCTTAGGCGCCTCGCGAAGTCGTTACGCAGCGGATCTGCAAGATCCGCGATGTTGAGCGGTGACGTCGATGTTGGCCTTTCGTCGGTTGCGGCGAGAATGGCTTTGGCTCGCCGGACGCGGCTGGAGCGCCGGGGACTTCGCGGAGCGATACGCGTCGCGCGACGCCGACGTATGGGGCTATCGCGCCTCGCCGATGCACCAGCGCCGCGCCGAATCCATTCTGGCGGCTTTGCCTCAGGCGCGTTTCGCGACGGCGCTGGAGGTCGGCTGTGCGGAAGGGTTCTTGAGCGAACGGCTGGCTCGCCGCGCCGATCGCGTGGTCGCCTGCGACCTGTCGGCGGAGGCGGTGCGACGGGCGCGCGAGAATTGCCGCGCCTTGCCTCACGTAGAATTTTGCGTCGCCGATATCCGCGACGGATTTCCCGCCGACGGGTTCGACCTCTGCCTGTTCTCGGACGTTCTCTATTATTTGTCGGCGCGCGAGACGAACGCGGTCCTCGCGGAATGCGCCCGGAGGATCGCGCCGGCCGGAAGTCTGGTAATCTCCAACGAGTGGAGCGCGCGGGCGCGGCGACTGACGCCGCCGGGTCGCGCGTTCGCCAAACTCGACGGCGACGCCGCGTGGGAACGCCAAAGCCGCATTCAGATCTCGCTGGGCGAGGCGGAGCTGTCCATTGGGGTTTACCGCCGGCGCGCCTGAAATCGCCCCGGGGGTCGACATAGGTCAGCTGGTCTACATATGCGGTGCGCGGCGCAGCCGCGCGACCCCGGGCAATGGAGCTACGACATGTCCAAACTTCTGCTTCTTTCGTTGCTCTCCGCTTCGGCCTCTCTGCTGCCTTTCGGGCAAGCCTCCGCCGGGGGCATGGGCGACCCCAGCACTCACATTCGCGAGATGAACGCGATCTGCGACAGGCAGCGGCGCGGCGAAGGCCCGCTTTATCCCAACTTCTGCCTGCCCGAATATCCCCCTGATCCCGTTCCGCGCGCCCCTTCGAATCGCCAGCGCTAGAGCCTCCGGCAAGCAACCGGAAACGGCGGACGACGCGCCTTAACCACATGGACGGACATTAATTTCCGCGCCATCTCCCCCTCATGGCGGCTCCCTATCTTGTCGGCATCCACAGTTCGCCAACAACCGGAGACTGAAGATGTTCGACAATAAGCCCTATGCCTTTGCGAGCCGGCGACCCCTGTTCGCCTCCGCCGCCGCCCTCGCCCTCGTCGCCTCCGGCGTCTTCGCCTTTTCGATGCAGCCGGCAGCGACTGCGCAGGCCGGCGCCATAGAGGCGCCGGCCTCCGCCGCCACGGCCGCTCCCTCCTTCGCCGACGTCGTCGCGAAAGTGAAACCCGCCGTCGTGTCGGTGAAAGTGAATATCGAGGAAGCCGCCGCGGACTCCGACGACAGCGAAGGCGCCGACCAATTGCCGCCGGAGATGCGGCGATTCTTCCAGCAATTCGGCGGCGGCAACTTCGGCAAGCCGATCGTCCGCCACGGCGTCGCGCTCGGCTCCGGCTTCATCATCTCCGCCGACGGCTATGTCGTCACCAACAACCATGTCGTCGAGCACGGCGGCAAGACCGTCACCGTGACGCTCGACAGCGGCAAGGAAGTGAAGGCCAAGGTGATCGGGACCGACCCGAAGACCGATCTCGCGGTTCTGAAGATGACCGAGGGTTCGGACTATCCTTACGTGAAATTCGCCAAGACGTTGCCGCGCATCGGCGACTGGGTGCTGGCGATCGGCAATCCCTTCGGCCTCGGCGGCACGGTGACGGCCGGCATCGTCTCGGCGGAAGGCCGCGACATCGGCTCGGGCCCCTATGACCAGTTCATCCAGATCGACGCGCCGATCAACAAGGGCAACTCTGGCGGCCCGACCTTCAACCTCAAGGGCGAGGTCGTCGGCGTCAACACCGCCATCTTCTCGCCGTCGGGCGGCAGCGTCGGCTTCGGCTTCGCCATTCCCGCCTCGACGGTCGACATGATCGTCGGCGAACTGGAGCATGGCGGCGTGCATCGCGGCTATCTCGGCGTCGAGATCCAGCCGGTAACGCAGGACATCGCCGACAGCCTCGGCCTGAAGACCACCGACGGCGCGCTGGTGGCTCAGGCCCAGCCCGGCACGCCCGCCGCAAGCGCCGGCCTGAAGTCCGGCGACGTGATCGTCAAGCTCAACAACGAGACGGTGGCCTCGGCCGGCGACCTGACCCGCAAGGTCGGCTCGCTGAAGCCCGGCGACAAGGCGAACGTGACCTACATCCGCGACGGCCAGGAGAAGACCGCCGAAGTGAACCTCGGTTCGCTGCCCGGCGACAAGGTGGCCACGGCGGATGAGGGCGCCGGAGCCAAGAGCGCCCTGACGCTCGGCGTCGAGCTCGCCCCGGTCGAGCACGGGAAGGGAGTCGAGATCGTCAACGTCGACCCGACGGGCCAGGCCGCCGCGAAAGGCGTGGCCTCCGGCGACGTGATCCTGGAGGTGGCGGGCAAGCCCGTCAGCTCGCCGGGTCAGGTGAAGACCAATATCCAGAACGCCAAGCAGGAGGGCAAGAAGGCGGTCCTGATGCTCATCAAGACCGCGCAGGGCTCCCGCTTCGTCGCCTTCGAGTTCCCCAAGGCGTAACGCGGCAAGGCGTAACGCGACGCGGCCCCGGGTTTCAGGCCCGGGGCCTTTTAGCCGGCTTTCGACAGAACCTTGCTGTCGAGGGCCGCGTAGAGCGGGTTTTCGGTCTCGAACACCTGCTCCACGCTCTGGACGACGACGCGCTTGGCGCCCTGCGACAGCAGGAAATCGGCAAGCTCCGCCGTCCGGTCGCGCGGGCAGAGAAAGGCGACGGCGCCCTCGCCCGCCAGATCCGGCTTGGCGTCGAAGCGGGCGGCGGCCTCGGCGATCGTCCGCGCCCCGCCCGTCGGCAGGATCGCCCGGACTTCGCGCGCGCGGCGCGCCGTTTCCGCAGCGGCCAGGCGCGACAGGATCGCGCGCGCGGCGACCCTGGCTTTCGGGCTCCAGTCCGCCCGCAGGGAGGCCGCGAGATTGGCCTCGCTCTTGAGAATCGTCCCGTCCTCGATGATCTTCAGCGCATTGGCGGCGAGCGTCGCCCCGGTCGTGGTGATGTCGACGATGAACTCGGCCGAGCCCGCAGCCGGCGCGCCCTCGGTCGCGCCCAGGCTTTCGACGATGCGGTAATCGCTGACGCCGTGCTCGTTGAAGAAGCGGCGCGTCAGATTGACGTATTTCGTCGCCACCCGCATGCGCTCGCCGCGTCGCGCCCGATAATGAGCGCAGACGTCCTCGAGATCGGCCATGCTGCGCACGTCGATCCAGGATTGCGGCACGGCGACGACGACATGGGCGCGCCCGAAACCGAGCCTGGTCAGGAGCACGAGCCGGCTGTCGGCGTCGGCGACATGCTCGCGCACGAGGTCCTCGCCGGTGACGCCGATATGGACCGCGCCCGAGGCGAGCTGGCCGACGATCTCGGAAGCCGAAAGGAAGGCGACCTCGACATCCGCCACCCCCGCGATCGCGCCGCGATAGTCGCGCGCGCCGCGGCCCTGCTGGATGTCGAGCCCGGCGTGGGCGAAATAATCGTAGGCGTTTTCCTGCAGGCGCCCTTTCGAGGGCACGGCGATGGTCAGCGTCATGCGCAGTTCTCCGCCTTCAGGCGGTCGAGCCAGATCGCCGCCCCCACCGCCGGCGTCTCCTGCGCCGCGCCGAGCTTGCGCGCCAGCCCGTCGTAGCGTCCCCCGCCGACCGACGGCGGACCCGGACGCGCCGGGTCCGACGCCTCGAACACGAAGCCGGTGTAATAATCGAGATCGCGCACGAAGGCCGCGGAATAGGTGAATTCGTCGATCGGCAGCCCGCGCGCGGCCATGAAGCCGACGCGCTCCTCGAACGAGGCGAGCGCCTTGTCGATGTCGAGGCGGGCGTCCCTGGCCAGAGCGCGCAAGGCGCGCGAGGCGGCGTCGGGATGGCCGGAGATCGACAGAAAGCGTTCCAGCGCCTGCATCGGCTCGGGCGCCAGCCCCTCGTCCTGCCGGGTCGCCGCCTGCTCCAGGAAGCGGTCGGCGATTTCGCTGAGCGAACGGCCGCCGACATTGGCGATGCCGGCGATCGACAGCAGATCCTGCACCAGCGCCTTGGCGCCGTCGTGGTCGGCGCGCTCCAGCGCCGCGAGCACCCCGGCCTTGGAGAACGGCGTCAGGCCGCTGCGGTCGACGAGCTTGTCCAGCGAAAGCCCGCGCGCGACGCCGCGCCGCACGCGCCGTCGCCAATATTCGGGCAGGCCCAGCGCGCCGATGACGTCGTCGAACACCCGCGCGTCGCCGATCCTGACTTTCAGCGGCCCCGCCCCGGCCGCGCTCGCCGCCTCCAGCGCGAGCGCCAGAATTTCCGCATCCGCCGCTTCGATGTCGCGCCGGCCGAAGCTTTCGAGGCCGGTCTGGACGAGCTCGCCCTCCGCGCCGGCGCGGGCGCGAAACACCGGGCCGAGATAGCAGTAGCGCGTCTCGCCCGCCCGCTCGCGGTTCGGACAGATGCATGAGGCAGACGGGAATCGTGTAGTCCGGCCTCAGGCAGAGCTCCTCGCCGTCGGGGCCGGCGGTGAGAAACAGCCGACCGCGAATGTCCTCGCCGGACATGTCGAGGAACGGCGCGGTCGGTTGCAGGATCGCGGGCTCGACGCGCACGAAACCCGCCTCCTCGAAGAATCGCAGGGCGCGCTTCGCCGGCGGCGCGGCGGCCTGAGCGTTCGGCGCTGGACAATGGACGCACGAGGCTCCCCTTTTGCTGGCGCCCTCTCTAACAAACCCTGGCCTCGCCCGCAGCCTATTTCGCCGGCAAGGTGAATGCGTCCTTCGCCTTCGGACGGCCACGCTGGCGCGTTTATGGCGGGAGCGGCATGGTAGGCGTCTTCGGCGCATCTGGGGGAATCGCTTGAGATCGATCCGTCTGTTCCTCGCCCTGGCTCTCATGGGCCTGGCGCTCGGCGGCTTCGCCCACGCCGCCGACGACAGCCCGCGCGAGACGCTGGATTCGGTCAAGGCGGCGCTGAGCGACGTCGACGACGAGCTGAAGCTCGACACCCTGACCGACAACGATCTTTCGAAGTTGCGCGCCCGCGCCGAGCCGCTGGCCGGCCAGTTGCAGGGGGTCATCGCCGATCTGACGCCGCGGCTCGACGCCTCGCGCAAGCGGCTCGCGGAGTTGAAGCCCAAGAGCCATGACGGGGCCGCCGCAGCCCGACCCCGCCGCCGATGAGCTGAAGGCCGAGCAGACCAAGTTCGACAAGCTCGACGCGGATTTGCGCTCCGCCCGGGCCGCGCTCTTGCAGGTCGACGACTATATCGCCCGCATCAGCGCCAAGCGGCGCGAAATCTTCACCAAGCAGACCTTCGCGCGCTCGACCAGCGTGCTGAGCCCGCTGCTCTGGCTTTCCGTGCTGCGCGAGTTGCCCGGCGATTCGCGCGCGCTTCCAGCGCCTGGTCGCCGACGCGGGCGAGCGTCTGGCGGCGCGCGCGACCTGGAGCGCGCTCGGCGGATTTCTCGGCGTCGTCGCCGCGATCTTGCTTCTGGCCGCGCCGCTGCGATGGGTCGCCCGGCGCGTGCTTTCCTCGGCGGCGCAGGAGAAGACGCCCGAGCGGCTGCGCAAGGCGCTGGTCGCCCTCTGGACGCTGGCGGTGCTGGCCGCGCTGCCGCTGGTCGGCCTCAGCATCGTCGCCTATGCGCTCGACGCCTTCGATCTCTCCGACCCGCGGCTGCAGGGCATCGTCGGCGCCGCGCTCGACGGGCTCAGGCGCATCGCGCTCGCCAACGCCATCGCGCGCTCGCTGCTCGCCCCCAAGGAGGAGGCGTGGCGGCTGGCGCCGATCGGCGACGAGGCGGCGGGACGGCTTGACCCGGCTCGCCCTCGCCGTCGCCGTGGTCTGGTCGATCTCCCGTCTCGTCGAGGCGGTCGCCGAATCGGTGCTGTCCTACAACATGCTGGTGCTGACGCGCGGACTGTCGGCGATCGTCATCGCCGGGCTCGCCGCCGACACGTTCCGCAACCTCGCGCGCCTCTCCGACGCCTCCTCGACGAGGGACACCGGCCGGCCGGCAGCGCGCGTTCGTCTGGATTTATCTGGTGGCGATCTTCGCCTGCGCGCTGACCGGCTATATCGCGCTGGCGACCTATCTCGTCGAGCACGCCCTGCAATTCGTCGGCGTGCGTCGCCGTGCTCTATCTCGGCGACGCGCTGTTGCAGGAGGCGCTGCGAGCGGCTGCTGCGGCCGGAGTCGACCGCCGCCAAGAGCCTCACGGCCTTGCTCGGCCTGCGCCGCGGCGGGCTGGAGCAGATCGTCGTTCTGGTTCAGGGCGTCGGCGCGGCTGTCGGTGATCGTCGTCGCGCTGGTGGTGGCGATCGGGCCGTTCGGCATGCCGAGCCAGGATCTGCTCGCGACGCTGCGCACCGCCTATTTCGGCGTCAGCATCGGCGGCGTCACGCTGTCCGTCTCGTCGCTGCTGGCGGCGGCCCATCGCCTTCGTGCTGATTCTGGTCGGCGACGCGGGCGGCGCAGACCTGGCTCAGCGACCGCTATCTGCCGCGCACCAAGCTCGACGCCGGCGTCCAGAACTCGATCCGCACCATCTTCGGCTATCTCGGCGTGGTGATCGCGCTGCTGGCCGGCGGCGTCGCGGCTCGGCGTCGACGCCGACCGGCTCGCCTGGATCGCCGGCGGCCTTTCGGTCGGCATCGGCTTCGGCCTGCAGGGCATCGCCAACAATTTCGTCTCCGGGCTGATCCTGCTGTGGGAGCGCGGCATCCGCGTCGGCGACTGGGTGGTGGTCGGGCAGGACCAGGGCTTCGTGCGCCGCATCAACGCCCGCTCGACCGAGATCGAGACCTTCGAGCGCGCGACGCTGATCGTGCCGAACCTGACGCTCGTGACCGGCTCGGTGAAGAACTGGATGCACACCGACCGCGTCGGGCGCATCATCATCGCCGTCAACGCGGCCTACGAGAGCGATCCGGAGGTCGTGCGCGCGTCTGCTGATCGACGCCGCCAAGGCGCAGGACGCGGTGCTGTCGATTCCCGCGCCGCTCGCCCTGTTCAGCGAATTCGGCGACTGGGGCATGAAGTTCCAGCTCATCGTCTTTGTCGAGGACGCGCTGATGGGGGAGCGGGTGCGCAGCGGAGCTCAATTTCGACATCATGAGCCGGATGCGCGCCGCGGGCCTGCGCATCCCCTATCCGTTCCCGGTGTCGGACACCGAGGAGCCGAACGCGGGCCGAACGCCTCGAAATTGCCGGACGGGGATCGTCCGCGCGCGTCACCCGGCCGCGCGGCGTTCGCGGGACGACGCGGTGAACGCGAGGGCGGCGAGCGCCAGGGCGAGGGGCGCGAACGACACCCAAAGCACCGCGCTCCATCCGAAGGACGTCAGCAGGCCGCCCGAGGAGAAGGAGCCGAGGATCATCGTGCCGAACACCATGAAATCGTTGAGCGACTGAACGCGCGTGCGCTCCTCGGGCCGGTGGCACTCCAGCACCATAGCGGAGGCGCCGAGAAAGCCGAAGTTCCAGCCGACGCCGAGCAGGATCAGGCTGAGCCAGAAACGCGCGGCGTCCGTCCCCGTCAGTCCGACGACGGCGGAGGCGGCGATCAGCGCGAGACCCACGCCCACCAGGCGCGGGGCGCCGAAGCGCGCCAGCAGCCGGCCGGTGAAAAAGCTCGGGGCGTACATCGCGATGACGTGCCATTGCAGACCGAGGTTGGCGGTCTCCTGCGGCAGGCCGCAGAGCCGCATCGCCAAAGGCGCGGCCGTCATGATGAAATTCATCAGCACATAGGACACGACCCCGCAGATCACGGCCATGATGAAGCGAGGCTGGCGCAGGATCTCGCCGAGCGGACGGCCGCCGCCGTGTCCGCCTCCGGAGCGCGGGCATGCGCACGCCGACGAGGACGAGCGCGGACAGGAGCGCCACGCCGGCCTGCGCGAGATAGGTGGCCGCGAAGAGGAAAGGCGACCAAAGGTTCATCGTATAGGTGACGAGCTGCGGACCGATCACCCCGGCGAACACGCCGCCGGCCAGAACCGCGGACATGGCGCGCGAATGCCGCGGCGGGGGAACGCAATCGGCGGCGGCGAACCGGTAGGAGAAGCCCACGGCGGCGTAGGCGCCGACGAAGACCATCGCCACGCAAAACAGCCAGAACAAGCCCATGACGACCCCGAGGCCGCCAGAAGGCCGGCGAGGACGCCGCATCCCGTTCCCGCCAGGAAGGCGGCGCGACGGCCGTAGCGCCTGGCGATCGCCCCGGCCGGCAGGGTGGACGCCGCCATCCCCACCACCAGAACCGAGATCGGCAGCGTCGCCAGCGCCGGGTTCGGCGCCAGCGTGTGGCCGACGACGGCGCCCGTCGCATAGGCGACCGCCGTGTTGGCGCCGGCGAGCGCCTGCGCGACCGACAGCCGAAGCACGTTGGCGGCCTCGTGCGGGTAGCGGATCGCAGGCGCCATAGAGGTCATGGCGCTGGCTTCGACGTGAGACATCCAATTCCTTCGGCGTTGCCCGCCCATGGCCGCCCGAAGGGGCACGCCTCGGCGCCCTTGCGCTCGATGCAGCCCTCATTACCGTTCGCGACGGTCGGAACAGCAAAATTTCCGTCGGCGGAGCGGCCGCGGAGGGTCGGTTTTCGGGAGGCCACGCCTCCGCGCAAGGCCCCGCCTGCCGCCATTGCCAAATTCGCCGAACCTCTCTATGGGGATTTCGCCCACCTCATCGGACAGCGTCGAGATCCTCGCACGCCTCGCAGCGCCGCATCCCTCGAAGTCCTTGTTCAAGGTTTCGCGCGCGCGCGCCCCGAGCCGTAACAGCTCGCCCATCTGCAGAGAGCCCCATGCGGGAAATCAAACTCAAAGACTTGAAGAAGAAATCGCCGACGGAGCTGCTCGCTTTCGCCGAGGAGCAGGAGGTCGAGAACGCCTCCATCATGCGCAAGCAGGAATTGATGTTCGCCATCCTCAAGCAGCTGGCGAGCCGCGAGATCGAGATCATCGGCGAAGGCGTCGTCGAAATCCTGCAGGACGGCTTCGCCTTCCTGCGCTCGGCCGACGCCAATTATCTGCCCGGCCCCGACGACATCTATGTCTCGCCAAGCCAGATCCGCCGCCTGGGGCTTCGCACCGGCGACACGGTCGAGGGCGTGATTCGCAGCCCGAAGGAGGGCGAACGCTATTTCGCGCTGCTGAAGTGCAACGCGATCAATTTCGAGGACCCGGAAAAGACCCGCCACAAGGTCCCTTTCGACAATCTGACGCCGCTCTATCCGCAATCAGCCGCTCAAGCTCGAAGTCGACGATCCCACCCGCAAGGACATGTCGAGCCGCGTCATCGACATCGTCTGCGCCGATCGGCAAGGGCCAGCGCGCGCTGATCGTCGCGCCGCCGCGCACCGGCAAGACCGTGCTGCTGCAGAACATCGCCCAGTCCGTCACCGCCAATCATCCCGAATGCTACCTCATCGTGCTGCTGATCGACGAGCGGCCGGAGGAAGTGACCGACATGCAGCGTTCGGTGAAGGGCGAGGTCGTCTCCTCCACCTTCGACGAGCCCGCCGCGCGCCACGTGCAGGTCGCGGAAATGGTGATCGAGAAGGCCAAGCGCCTCGTCGAGCACCGCCGCGACGTGGTGATCCTGCTCGATTCGATCACCCGCCTCGGCCGCGCCTACAACACGGTCGTGCCGTCCTCCGGCAAGGTGCTGACCGGCGGCGTCGACGCCAACGCGCTGCAGCGGCCGAAGCGCTTCTTCGGCGCGGCGCGCAACATCGAGGAAGGCGGCTCGCTGACCATCATCGCCACCGCCCTGATCGACACCGGCTCGCGCATGGACGAAGTGATCTTCGAGGAGTTCAAGGGCACCGGCAACTCGGAGATCATCCTCGACCGCAAGGTCGCCGACAAGCGCACCTTCCCGTCGATGGACATCACCCGCTCCGGCACCCGCAAGGAAGAGCTGCTGGTCCCGCCCGACATCCTCAAGAAGATGTACGTGCTGCGCCGCATCCTCAACCCGATGGGCACGGTCGACGCCATCGAGTTCCTGCTCGGCAAGCTGCGTGAGACCAAGACCAACGCCAACTTCTTCGAGTCCATGAACACGTGAGCGAACTGGCGACGCTCGACGACATCCGGCGCGAGATCGACCGTATCGACGCCGAGATGCACAAGCTCCTGATCGCGCGATCGGGCGTCATCGAGCGCCTGATCGAGATCAAGCGCGGCCAGGGCGGCGGCTCGGCGTTCCGGCCCGCGCGCGAGGCTTCGATGCTTCGCGCCATCGTCGAGCGCCACGAGGGCCGGCTGCCGGTCGACACGGTCGAGGGCATCTGGCGCATCATCATCTCGACTTTCACTTACGTTCAGGCGCCCTACACCGTGCATATCGACGTCTCGCGCGGCGAATCGGCGATCCGCGACAGCGAGCGTTTCCATTTCGGCTTCACGGTGCCGGTGACGCCGCATTTCGGAGCGGCCGGCGTCATCGATTCGGTGGCGCGCAGCGCCGGCGATCTCGGCATGTTCGCCCTCGACGGCGGCGCGGCGGCCGGCGCCTGGTGGATGCGGCTCGCCGAACCCGAAGCGCCGAAAGTGATCGCGCGGCTGCCGTTCGTCGAGCGGCCCGACCATCCCGCGGGCCTGCCGGTCTATGTCATCGCCAAGCCGCTGAGCGACGGCGGCGCGCGGCAGGTGGTGCTGGAGGCCCTGTGGCTCGACCGCTGGCGCGCCGATTTCGCCAGCGCCTTGCGGGCGGCGGGCGGCGAGGTGATCGGCGACGCGGCCTACGGCCACGGCTTCTCGGTGCTGGCGGCGCGGCCGGGCGATGCGGCGCCGGATGCGCTGACCTACGCGCTGCGCGAGGCCGGCGCGCGGGACGTGCGGGCGCGGGAGGTGGGGAGCCACGCGCCGCGGTTCGAGATGGGCCGGTAAGGTTCGGGCGCGAGGGTTCTTGGCGCAGTCGGGCGACCGCGAAGGGCGGATTGGGGATCTAACGGAGCGCGCCGAGAAGGAGCGGAGTTCGCGCATTGGCATAAATCCATTGCAAACACGAAATTGCCTTCACCGCCCCGGGACATTCACTTCGGCGCATGCCATTGCCGCACCTCGACCAGCTGTCGAGCTCCTTCGCGAGCAAGATGCTCGCCTCGCCATAGGACTCCGGGTCGGCGCGGCGTCGCCAGTCGATTCGCCTCCGCATTGGTCAGCCAGAGCAGGCACTGAGTCCGCGCGGGCCGAATTGGCGGTTTGGATCAAAGCCAATTGACCTAATCCTTCGCATCAAAGGATGACCCCATCGCGGGAGGAATTTGCCTCCTTGTTTATGTTGCCTTGCTTTCGCCTCGAGAGGATGCTTGGCGTGGTCCGCCGCGTCGCACTCCCTGTCGAAGCGCGCGCCGCCGGGGAAGCGATGTTGGGTCGGGAGGCGGTTTCGAAAAGGCTCGCTGTGATCCTTACCGCCGTTGGCTGTTCGTGGCCCAAGGAAGCGGACGGGGCGGGAAGGCTCGCGCGCCTCAAAGACCGCCTCGCGGGCTGATTGATCTGAAGATCGCCGTTCAAAACGGTGGCGCGGACAAGACGACCGCCGACGGCTAGCTCGCTGAATTTGCGAGTGGGGTCACTGCGGCGCACATCTTAGGGGCGTGACGCCAATGGGTGCGGAAGACGACGTGATGAGCTCGGTCCATGCCGAGCAAGTACGCAGCCTGTTCCGACAAATGCCGTTGGCGCTCTCGATCAATCTCGTCAATGCGGCTTTGGTTGCGATCGTGCTCACCCCGCTGGCGACCCGACCGTCGTTTCCGCTGGCCTGGTTCGGAGCGGTATTGCTGGTGACGATAGGTCGCGGGATTTTGTGGCTGCGCTATCGCCGCGCCCGCGTTCAGCCGGAAAACACTCGCCGTTGGTCACGGTTGGCGACTTGCGGTTCGCTGTTCAGCGGTCTGTCCTGGGGGATCGGCGGAGTCATATTGTTTCCGGTCCTCCCGGCGTTCGGCCAGCTCTTTCTCATCACTGTGATGGGTGGCATGTGCGCCGGCGCGATGGCGATCAGTGCGGCGCATCTGCCGTCACTGCTTGCCTTCGTCCTGGCGACAGGAACGCCAATGGCTTTGCGCTTCTTCGCGCAAGGCTCGACCACCGACAGCGCGTTCGCAGCGATGATCGCTGTGTTCGTGGCGGCGCTGTCGGTGGCCGGAAGGCACTTCAGCCAAATCTTCACAGAGGCGCTCCGGCTGCGCTTCAAACTGAACGAGGCCAACGTTCGCTTGAGCGAAGCCAATCTGCGTTTGCAAGCCGAAATGGCCGAACATCGGGCGACCGAGGCAGCGTTGCACCAAGCGCAAAAGCTCGAAGCGATGGGCCACCTTATGGGCGGTATCGCCCACGATTTCAACAACCTGCTAACCGTCGTCATCGGCAACGCCTCGATGCTGCGCGATCGTGCGGCGGACGAGCCGACGCGAAAGCGAGCGGCGGCCATTCTAAGCGTTGCCGACCGTGGAGCGCGTCTGATTCGACAACTGCTCGTCTTTTCGCGACGCCGTATGCTGCGACCGGAAACTATCGCACTGCAAGAGCGCGCCTCTGAGATCGAGGAACTGATCGCCCGCTCGCTGCGCGAGGACATCGCGGTGACAATCGATCTGCCCGCAGATCTTTGGCCGGTGATGGTCGACCCAGGGGAGCTCGAACTGGCCTTGCTCAATATAGCCGTCAACGCTCGCGACGCTATGCCGAACGGGGGCGCTTTCCAGCTCGTGGCGCGCAATACGCGCTCCGCAGGCGAGACGGGTGGCGCGGGCCTCGATGGCGAGTTTGTCGCGATCACTCTGACGGACACCGGGACGGGCATGTCGGACGAGGTGATGGCGCGAGCCTTCGAGCCGTATTTCACGACCAAACCTGCGGGGCTCGGGTCGGGGCTCGGGCTTTCACAGGTGTATGGCTTTGCGAAACAGACCGGCGGCAGCGCGACGCTTGCCAGGGCGCCGAACGGGGGGACCGCGATCACGCTGCTTCTACCGCGCGCTGACGCCGGCCCCGCGATGGCCCTTGAAATTGCGGCGCAAACGGAGTTCGACCCCGGCTCGGCCCGCGTGCTGGTGGTCGAGGATGACCAAGAAGTCGCCGAGGCGACGCAAGACTTGCTTCGCAACATGGGTTTCGACACTCGCTGGGCCGGCGATGGAATGGCGGCGCTCGCCATTGTCGAGAACGATCCGAAGCTGGCGCTCGTCATGTCGGACGTCGTCATGCCCGGCGGCGTCAGCGGCCTCGATCTGGCCCGCACCCTGCGTGATCGACGCCCAGACCTGCCGGTCATCCTCACGACCGGTTATAGTAGCCACGCATCGGAAACGGTCGCCGAGGGGTTCGCCCTCGTCGAGAAACCCTTTCGTCGCGACGTGCTGGCCGCCGCGCTCCGATCGGCGCTCGAAAAGCGGGGCCATTCCGTTTCCGAGACGCTTACCGGCTTCTGACAATTCAATCGAGCCCAAGCGGCGAGATCACCGGGGCGCGCCCCCCGGCGCGCCCGCGCGCGCGCCGCGCCGCGCGGCCCCGCCGGGTCGCGCGCGCCCGTCGCCTCAGGCGGTCGGAAGATTTCTCTGTCGATTGCGAATTCGCGACAGGGGGGCACATTTCAAGAATCAGCGCCCACGGCCTTGGGAATTCCAAACGATTTAACCTGAGCATATGACAGTGGTTCGCACGTCGCTTCAGCCTTGGGCGGCCCACATGGCGCGTAGCGGTTTGTGACCTTTCGCTGGATCACGCAGGGGCGGAGTTTGCGCTCCGAGGTGTTGTTGGTCGGATCGACCTCGCCGGGAAAGTCGCAGAAGGTGAGAAGCTGGTCTCGCGCGCGCCCGATCTTGGCTTGCAATTCTCGGGCGAGATCGCATCCGGTCGGCTGCAGCCAGTAGCGCTCCGAGCCGCTTCTCCAGCTCTTCTTTCTTCCCCGTCACCGTGAGGCGGCTAAGCCGGTTATGCCGCGAGCGAGATCGAACGCGGCCCCCAACCAAAGCTTGAACCGGAAGGGCCAATCGTCCGAGCCATGCTCAAGCGCGAAAGCCGCGTCGCGGGCCAGATGCGCCAGGCATGTCTGATGCCGTTCGCCGTGGCCTTGCTGCGCCGAGTAGCGATCCGAGATCCACACTTTCGGCTCGTGTCCGGCCATCATCTCGTCCACGACGCGGCCGGCGCGCGAATAGTCGGGCTGATGCACGACTGCGTCCTTGCCATGGAAAACCCAGTGATAGGAGTTCGTCCCTTCGATGCGAACGCCGGTCTCGTCGCTGGCGACAACCTTGGCCGCGCGGAGAATGGCTTTCGCCTTCTCAGCCTCGATCTCGAACCGGGGATGCGAGCGGATGAACATGTTCATCAGCGCGCCCTCGCTCACGCTCAGCCCGAAAGCGTCGCGAAAAAGGCCGCGCAGCCGCTCATAGGACAGCGCCTGAAAGCCCTTGAGATAAATCGCCAGCGCGTGAATGCGCGGCCCGAACGGCGTCGTCGTCGCGACGGCGGGCGCTGGCGGCTTTCGCCGCGACGCCGCAATGCGCGCATCGGCATGCGAAGCGGCGATGGCGGATCACATAGGGTTTGAGCGGCGGAATCTCGATCTCGTCGTATTCGCCGATCAACTCTCGCTCGGCATCCGAGGCAAACGAGCCGCCGCACGCCGCGCAGACGCTCCGGCATATGGTCGCGAACTTCGTCAGGATCGTCGGCGAGCCGGCGGTTATGCGGCTCATGCCCGAACTTCGCCCCGCCGGGGCGCGAGTTCTCGCGCTTCTCCTTCTTGTCCGTCGAGGGCGGCTTCGACGAATTGCGCGAGGTCTTGTCCGGCCGCTGGAGCCGCAGCACCAACTCGATCAACTCGTCCTTGCTCAGCCGCTGCAAATCAGTCCGGTCCATCCCCCCATGGATTCACGACTTTCCGCCGCCCGATAGGGGGGCAGCTCCCAAAATCAAGCGGCAGAGTCAAGAACGCGCAGCTATACAAATCGTCTCCACGTTCACTCCTGAACTACGCTCGCCAGTAATCACGTCTCGCTGCGCGAAAGCTGACTCTGCACGTATCTCGGGCGGACGGCTGAAATGCACCTTAGCGAGCTGAAGATCTCGATTCTATTTGACGACATCACGCGCGGATGATCATTTGCAGACATGGAGCTCACGCAATCATTCAGAAAAAATGAGTGCGTCGCAACATCAGGCGTTCGCGTATGTAAAACGCGGCATGGATCAAGTGAAGCCGTCACAGTGCGGTTCCCTGTGCTCGGCTCTCAAATCGGTCGCAATTAAAGGTCGGTAAGGTCGGCATGCGCCGCATCAATCTCAACGGCGCGCCACACCCTTAAATCCCTCTCCCTTGCCATTCCCCAAACCTTTCGCGAAAAGCCGGGCTTCCCTCGCGCGTCAGAGACCCCCATGTCGCAACACGCCTCCCGCCCGCAGCCCCGCGCGGAACTTCTCGCCATCGAGGCCTATGTCCCCGGCAAGCCCGCCCCCGCCAGCGCGAGCAAGACCTACAAGCTTTCGTCGAACGAATCGCCTGTCGGCCCCTCGCCCAGCGCCATTGCGGCCTTCCGCGACGCCGCGGCCACGCTCGCGCTCTATCCCGACGGCGCGGCCCAGACGCTTCGCCGCGCGATCGGCGAGCGGCACGGGCTCGATCCAGCGCGAATCCTCTGCGGCAACGGCTCGGACGAGCTGATCGGCCTGCTGGCGCAAGTCTTCCTCAAGCCCGGCGACGAGGCGCTCTACAGCCAGTTCGGCTTCCTCTCCTACCCCATCGCCATCCGCGCCGCCGGCGGAACGCCCGTCGTCGCGCCGGAGCGAGACTGGACCGCCAGCGTTGACGAGTTGCTCGCGCGCGTGACGGAAAGGACGAAGATCGTCTTCCTCGCCAACCCCAACAATCCGACCGGCGCGCTGCTGCCGCGCGGCGAGCTTCTCCGCCTGCACGCCGGCCTGCCTGCGGACACGCTGCTGGTCCTCGATTCGGCTTACGCCGAATATGTCGCCGACGAGACCTACGACCCCGGCGCCGAGCTGGTCGACGCGCACGAGAACGTCGTGATGCTGCGCACCTTCTCCAAGGCCTATGGCCTGGCGGGTCTGCGCATCGGCTGGGCCTATGCGCGGCCCTATCTGATCGACGCGCTCAACCGGATTCGCGGGCCTTTCAACGTCAACGCCCCGGCGCAGGCCGCCGGCGTCGCGGCGCTCGGCGACGCCGAGCATCTGGCGCGGGCGGTGGCCCACAACGCGCGCTGGCTGCCGTGGCTCAGGCGAGAAATCCAGGCGCTCGGGCTGGAGGTCCCGCCGAGCTGCGGCAACTTCCTGCTCATCCGCTTCCGCGACGCCGCCGAGGCGCGCCGCGCCGACGCGGCGCTCACCGCCGCCGGCTTCGTGCTGCGCGGCATGGACGGCTACGGCCTGCCCGATTGCCTGCGCCTCTCCGTCGGCGAGGAGGACGCCAACGCCGGCGTCGTCGCGGCGCTGCAGCGCTTCCTTTCGGCGTGACCGGCGTGGCCCTGCCCCGCCTGCCCGCCCCGCTGTTCTCGACCGTCGCCATCATCGGCGTCGGGCTGATCGGCTCGTCGATCGCGCACGCCTCAGCCAAGACCGGCGCGGCGGCGCGCCTCGTCATCCATGACCGCGACGAGGCCGCGCTCGCGCGCGCCGAGGCGCTCGGCCTTGGGGACGCCTACGCCGGCTCCGTGGCCGAGGCCGTCGCCGACGCCGATCTCGTCATCCTCTGCGCCCCCGTCGGCGCCAACGCCGGGATCGCCGAGGCGATGGCGCCGGCGCTGAAAGCCGGCGTAATCATCTCCGACGTCGGCTCGGTCAAGTCGGCGGTGGTGGCCGACGTCGGGCCGCGTCTGCCGCCGGGCGCGCATTTCGTGCCGGCCCATCCCGTCGCCGGCACCGAGCATTCCGGCCCGGACGCCGGCTTCGCCACTTTGTTCCGCAACCGCTGGTGCATCCTCACCCCGCCCCCGGGAACGGACGCGGAGGCGGTGGACAAGGTGCGCGCGTTCTGGGCGGCCTTCGGCGCCAATGTCGAGATCATGACGGCGGAGCATCACGACCTCGTGCTGGCGATCACCAGCCATGTGCCGCATCTCATCGCCTACAACATCGTCGGCACGGCGGCCGATCTCGAAGAGGTGACGCGCTCGGAGGTCATCAAGTTCTCCGCCGGCGGCTTCCGCGATTTCACCCGCATCGCCGCGTCCGATCCGACGATGTGGCGCGACGTGTTCCTCTACAACCGCGAGGCGGTGCTGGAGATGCTCGGCCGCTTCAACGAGGACCTCACCGCCCTGCAACGCATGATCCGGCGCGGCGACGGGCAGGGCCTGTTCGACCTGTTCACCCGCACCCGCGCCATCCGGCGCGGCATCGTCGAACTCGGCCAGGAGACCGCCGCGCCCGATTTCGGCCGGCGCGCGCAGGAGGAGGAGGACGACGCCCCTCCCCCGGCAAGAGACTTGCAAGGTTAGGCGCGCAGGCGAAAGGCTTGCCAGCGGGCCGGCTTTGTCGTTTGTTCGCGGCCCCCGTTCAGGGCGCGGAAAGGCGGCGCGGGACAAACTGAAGACATGAGCGAATCGACGTTTTCCCGCTTCTCCTCAGGCGCGGACGCCGCGCCGGAGGATTTTTGGGTCTTCGCCTATGGCTCGCTGATCTGGAACCCCGGGTTTTCCTACAAATCCCGCGAGCCGGCCAAACTGGCCGGCTACCATCGCCGCTATTGCATCCGCTCGCAGATCTATCGCGGCACGCCGGAGGCGCCCGGCCTCGTGCTGGGGCTGGAAAAGGGCGGAGAATGCGAGGGCGTCGGCTATCGCGTCGCAGGCGAGCTGAAGTCCGCGACCATGCTGTACCTGCGCGAACGCGAACTCATCACCGCCGTCTACCACGAGACGCTGGTCAGCATCGAGACGCGCGACGGCGCCCGTTACGAGGCTTGCACCTACGTCGCCAATCCCGCGCACGAGCAATATGTGGCGATGACGGATTTCGAGATTGCGGTGGAGATCATCGCCGGCGCGGCCGGCGTCGCCGGGCCGAACCACGAATATGCGATCAACACCTGGGCCAATCTCTCCGGGCTCGGCATCCGCGATTCCCTGGTCGAGCGCGTCGCCGATGCGTTGCGCGCGCGAGAGGCGGCCTTGCGCGAAGCCTGAGCCGGTCCGCTTATACCAGAACGCGTAGACGTCGACGTATGAGATCGCTTGGCCCGTCGTGGCCGGGCTTGTCCCGGCGATCCACGCCGTCCCGCCGAAAAGACGCAAGAGCGAATTCTACAGCTTGTACAATAGCTTAGACGCATAGCTCGCTCGCCGACGTGGATGCCCGGGACAAGCCCGGGCATGACGCAGCGGACGGATCATAGTTACTGTCTCTGCGGCTCGGTATTACGCGGCCAGCGGCGCGAGGTCGTCGATCAGCGCCTGCCGGTCGCCCTCGCGCTCGGCCAGTACGTGAATCTGGAACTCGACGTCGTCGAGCCGCTCATGCAGTCGTCGCCGCAGCCTGTACAGCCGCGCCTCCGGGAACGTACCGAGGTCGAGGCAGGCCAGAACCTCGCCGCCGCCGCGCAGGGCCGCGACCAGCACCGTGTTCTCGTAAGGCGGGCACTCCGTCGGCGCGTAGACGGAGAACACATAGGAGCGCCCCGAGCGGCCGCGCCAATGGCGGAACTTGCGCTGATACACGTCCTCGTAAGCGCGATACCGGCTCTCGCCCTCCTCGAAGCCGCCGGCGCCCTGAGCTGCGATGGCGTTACGCGCAAAGTCGTAGCAGGCCTCGATAACCGACATCGAATTTCGCTCCGTTAGGGACGGAACGAAATTAGAACATATAGAGACCGAAGTCAATACGAGTTTCCTCTGCGGAAGTCGCCTCTCAGGCCGCGCGCGGGCGTTTGGTCGACGTGCGCCGCGGCGGCGGCGCCTCCTCGAACAATTCGGCGAGCTTCTCCGTCATCGCTCCGCCCAGCTCCTCGGCGTCGACGATCGTCACGGCGCGGCGATAATAGCGCGTCACGTCATGGCCGATGCCGATGGCGATGAGCTCCACCGGCGAGCGCGTCTCGATCTCCTCGATGACGTAGCGCAGATGCCGCTCCAGATAATTGCCGGAATTGACCGAGAGCGTCGAATCGTCGACCGGCGCGCCGTCGGAGATCATCATCAGGATCTTGCGCTGCTCGGGCCGGCCGAGCAGACGCTGATGCGCCCAGTCGAGCGCCTCGCCGTCGATGTTCTCCTTGAGCAGACCCTCGCGCATCATCAGCCCGAGGTTCTTGCGCGCCCGCCGCCACGGCGCGTCGGCGGACTTGTAGATGAGATGGCGCAGGTCGTTGAGCCGGCCGGGGTTCGGCGGCTTGCCGGCCTGCAGCCAGGCCTCGCGCGATTGTCCGCCCTTCCAGGCGCGCGTCGTGAAGCCGAGGATCTCGACCTTCACCCCGCAACGCTCCAGCGTGCGCGCGAGAATGTCGGCGCAGGTGGCGGCCACCGTGATCGGCCGGCCGCGCATCGAGCCGGAATTGTCGATCAGCAGCGTGACGACCGTGTCGCGAAACTCCATGTCCTTTTCGTGCTTGAACGACAGGGGCTGCTGCGGGTCGATGATGATGCGCGGCAGCCGCGCGGTGTCGAGCACGCCCTCTTCGAGGTCGAACTCCCAGGAGCGGCTTTGCTGCGCCATCAGCCGCCGCTGCAGGCGGTTGGCGAGCCGGGCGACGACGCTGGAGAGATTCTGCAACTGCTTGTCGAGATAGTCGCGCAGGCGCTGCAATTCCTCGGGCTCGCAGAGCTCGGCCGCGTCCACCACCTCGTCGTATTTCGTGGTGAAGGCCTTGTAGTCCGGCCCGCGTTTCTCCTGCCCGCCCGAGGGAACCGGGCGGTTCTCGGACGGCTCCTCGGATTCGCCGGCGTCGCTTTCGTCGGGATATTCGGCGGAAGGAGCGTCGGCCGCCTCCATCGCGCCCTCCTCCAGCTCGTCGGCGGAATCCTGGAGCGATTCGATCTCCATCGACTCTTTCGATTCCTGGCTGCTCGCCCTCGCCTTCGGAGTCCTCGGGCTGATCGGACGCACTTTCGTCTTCCTCGGATTCCTCGCGCTCCTCGTCCTCGGCGTCCGCGATTGCTTTCCAGATCGAGCGAGGCGAGCAGCTTATGCACGGCCCTGGCGAAGGCGCGCTGGTCCTCGATCGAGCCGGTGAGCCTGTCGAGCTCCGCGCCGGCCTTGTCCTCGACCGCCTTGCGCCAGAGATCGACGATGCGCCGCGCGCCGGGCGGCGGTTCGAGGCCCGTCAGCCGCTCGCGCACCATCATGGCCACCGCATCCTCCAGCGGCGCCTCGTCGCGGTCGCGCGCTTCCGCCGCCGGGCTCTTGTGATAGCGGTCGTCGAGCATGGCGGTGAGGTTCGCCGCCACGCCCTCCATGCGCCGCGCGCCGATCGCCTCGACGCGCGCCTGCTCCACCGCGTCGAACAGCGCCCGCGCGGGCGGGCTCTGCGGCGCGTGGCGGCGGTGGATCGCCTCGCTGTGGCAGGCGAGCCTCAGCGACATCGCATCCGCCATGCCGCGCAGGACGGCGGCCTCGCGAGCGTTGGGCTTGCGCGGCGGCTCGGGCAGGCGCGCCTTGGCGCCTTCGGGCCCGCTCGTCAGGCCGGGCTTGTCGGCGCTGAACGCGACTTCGAGCTCGGGATGGCGCGACATCGCGCGCGCGCAGGCCGAAAGCGCGCGCTTGAACGGCTCGTTGCCGGATTCCGGTTTCTGGCCGGGCTTGCGGTTGCTGGCGGGCTTGACGTCGACGCTTGGCATTTGCGGCTTATATGTCGCGGGCGGGTCGCCTCACAAGCGCGGGGCGCGGCGAGGTTAACTACATTCACTAATCCGCCTTGGCCGCCCTTTAACCCTTTGCTAACCTTGTCGGCGAGGAGGCCGCCTCGATTCTCTCAAGGAGCGACGCCATGAAAGCGTTGGCCATCCTCGCCGTTTGCCTTGCCGCCGTCGCCGCTTCGCCGTGCCTATGCCGGAATCGCCATCATGGCGGGGCCTCACGGGGGCTTCCATCCCGGCGGCGGACCCGGCCGTCCCGGCGGAGGCCCCGGCCATCCCGGCGGAGGCCCTGGCCATCCCGGCAAACCCGGCCATCCCCGGGGCGGCAGCAACGTCTTCTTCGATCCGTTCGGCGGGGAAATCGTACCCACCTTCCCGGCGCCCAACCAGCCGACCGTCGCCGAAGCGCCGCCCACCATCGTGCTTCCCCCGGCGCAGCTCTGCCCGAGCTACGCGCCGCCGCCTGGTCCCACCGGTCCGCACATCATCTATATCGGCCAGAAGCCGACGATAAACGGCCCCAAGGTGATCTACGGGACCGACTGACGGCCTCGCGAGGCGGCGCGGCTAGCCCGCCGCCTTCAGATGCGCCTCCAGCGCCGAGGGATCGGCGATGAGGTCGGCGCTCGCTGGCGGCATAGGCGATCGCGCCGCGGTTGAGGATGATCGCCTCGTCGGTGAAGGGGAGGATCTTCTTCGGCTTCTGCTCGACGAGGATCATCGAAAGCCCCTCGCCCGCCAGCCGCCGGAACGCCGCAAGCAGCTCGTCGACGATGATCGGCGCGAGCCCCTCGGTCGGCTCGTCGAGCAACAGCAGCCTGGGGTTCAGGACCAGCGCGCGGCCGATGGCCAGCATCTGCTGCTCGCCGCCTGAAAGCTGCCGGCCGCCGTTGCGCCGGCGCTCCTTGAGGCGCGGGAACATCTCGTAGACCCGCTCGACCGTCCAGGGGCCGGGCCGCGCGATCGCGCGTCAGGTTCTCCTCGACCGAGAGCGAACGGAAAATGTCGCGCTCCTGCGGGACCCAGCCGATTCCCCGCTCGGCGCGCGCGTGCGGCGGCAGCTTCGTGAAATCGACGCCCTCCAGCACGAATGCGGCCGGCGTGGCGGGTCGTCACGCCGATCAGCGAATTGAGAAGCGTCGTCTTGCCGACGCCGTTGCGCCCGAGCAGCGCCAGCGAGCGGCCCGCTTCGAGCGCGAAGCTGACGTTGGAGACGACGCGCGCCGGCCCGTAGCCCGAGGACAGCCCTTCGACGCTGAGAAGCTCAGCCATGCCCGTCCTCGCCGAGATAGACGGCGCGCACGCGCTCGTCCGCCGCGATCTCCGCCGGCGTCCCCTCGCAGAGCAGACGGCCCGCCACCAGCACCGAGATGCGCGTGGCGAAGGAGAACACGAGGTCCATGTCGTGCTCGATCAGCAGGATCGCGACCTCCGCCGGCAACTGGCCGAGCGCGGCGAGAATGTCGTGGCGCTCCTCCTCCGGCACGCCCGCGGCGGGCTCGTCGAGCAGCAGCACCCTGGGGCGACAGGCGAGCGCGAGGGCTATCTCCAGCAGCCGCTGCTTGCCGTAGGCGAGCGAGCGCGTCGGCTGATCGTAGACCTCGCTGAGGCCGAAGCGGGTCAGCAGGTCCTCGATCTCGGCGACGATCTCCGCCTTGCCGGCGGGTCGCCAGAAATCGTAGCCGCGCCCCTCGCGCTCGGAGATGGCGAGCCCCAGCGATTCGACGGGGCTCAGGTCCGGGAAAAGCTGGTTGATCTGGAACGTGCGGGCGAGCCCCAATCGCACGCGCTTGCTGGCGGACATGCCGGTCACGTCGCGGCCTTGCAGCAGCACGGCGCCTTCGGTCGGCTTGATGACGCCGGTCAGCAGGTTGATGAGCGTCGTCTTGCCGGCGCCGTTGGGGCCGATCAAAGCCTGCCGCGCGCCGGGCTCGACCGCGAAGCTCACATTGTCGGTGGCGATGAGGCCGCCGAAGCGGCGCACGAGGCCGCGCGCCTCCAGGGCCGGCGCGCTCATCGCTTCAGCCCCGCCAGGGCGGCCAGCCGCTCGCGGCCGAACAGCACGAGCGCCACAAGCAACGCGCCGATCCAGAATTCCCAATATTCCGGCGTCGCGGCCGAAATCACGTCGCGGATGACGATGAACACGCCGGCGCCGATGAGCCCGCCATAGAGATAGCCGACGCCGCCGATGATGAGCATCAGGAGCGTGTCGGCCGAACGGTGGAACGCGAACAGGTCGAGCGAAACGATCTGCGTCGTCTCGGCGATCAGCGCCCCGGCGACGCCCGCATAAGCCGCCGAGAGCGCATAGATCGCGACGATGCGGCGCGAGGTGGAGACGCCGACCGCGCCGGCGCGCAGCCGGTTCTCGCGCACGGCCGCGAGCGACAGGCCGAAGGGCGAGGACTTGAGCCGTCGCGCGAAGTAGAAGAGAACGAACAGCACCGCAAGGCTGAACAGCGCGGCGTTGCGAGGCCCCTCGCCGATCGCGCCGATGGAGAAGCGGCCAAACAACGGCGCGACCGTGAAATTGAGCCCGTCCGCCCCGCCGGTCAGCCAGTCGAGCTTGTTGGCGAGTTCGCCGAGCATCAGCGCCACGCCCATCGTCACCATCAGCCTTGTGAGGTCCGCGCCGCGCAGCAACAGCGGCGCGGTGACGAGACCGACCAGCGCGGCCGGGACGACGGCCGCCACGAGGCCGAGCAGCGGATCGTCATAGCCCGCGTTGGCGAGGATGCCGGCGGTATAGGCGCCCATGCCGATAGAAGGCCGCCTGCCCCAGCGTGACGACGCCGGCGAGGCCGAGAATGAGGTCGATCGACAGCGCGAACAGGCCGAAGATCAGCGCCTCGTTGATCAGCGCCGCGCGCGAGGGCAGCGCGACGATGACGGCGACCAGCGCGAGCCAGAAAGCGATACTCCCACCAGCGCCAGCGTTCGCGCCGCCTCAGATGGCCGAGAATGTCGGTCATCGCGCGATGTTCGCTTGCGATCATCGCCCATCGCCCTTGGCGAACAGCCCGCGCGGACGCGCGATCAGCGTGACCACCATCGCCGCATAGATGATGAAAGCGCCGATCGAGGGGACGTAATATTTGCCGGCGACGTCGAGGACGCCGAGCAGCAGCGCGCCGAACAGCGCGCCGAGAATGCCGTTCTGCCCGCCGATGATGACGACGATCAGCATGATGACGAGAAACCGCTGCGGGAAGCCCGGATCGACGCCGCCGACCACGTCCAGCGCCAGCGCGCCGCCGAGGCCCGCCAGCCCCGTGCCGACCGCGAAAGTGATCGCGAACAGGAGATCGACATTGACGCCGAGGCCCGACGCGGCGCGCGAATCGTCGACCGCCGCGCGCAGCCGCGCGCCGAAGCGCGTGCCGACCAGAAAGATCTGCAACGCGGCCGCGATCGCGCCGCAGAGCACGATCGTGAACAACCGATAGGAGGCGATGCTGACGCCCTGGAATTCGAGCCGGCCGTGCAGGAACGCGGGCAGGTTGATCTGCAGCGGCTGATTGCCGATGAGATAATCGGCCGCCGGCGTCGCCATGAACACGAGGCCGATGGTGAACAGCACCTGATCGAGCGGGCTTGCGCCATAGAGCCGGCGATAGAGCGTGCGCTCCAGCGCGACGCCGACGACGGCGGGTATGAGAAAGGCGAGCGGCAGCGTCGCGAGGAAGGGAACGCCGGCGTGGTTCATCAACAGCGCCGTGACATAGCCGCCGAGCATGGCGAAGGCGGCGTGGGCGAGGTTGATGAAGTTCATCAGCCCCAGCGTCACCGCCAGCCCCGCGCTCAGCACGAACAGCAGCATGCCGTAGGCGACGCCGTCGAGGAGAAGGGTCAGCATTGGCGACTTCGGCGGCGCTGACGCCCCTCTCCCCGCTTGCGGGGAGAAGGCCGGGATGAGGGGCGTTTGCGATCGTGAGAGGCGAGTGAGAGGAAAACATCCGCCTCGACCCGGCCCCCTCCCCGCGAGCGGGGAGAGGGTATCGCGGACTGTCGGGGAGCGCATGACGCACGGACGCGCCCTTACTTCTTGGAAGCCTTGAACGGGTCCTTGACCATCGGAATGGTTTCGAATTCGACGTTGTAGAGCTGACCGTCCTTCTTCTCGACCTTGCGCACATAGATGTTCTGCACGATGTCGCGCGTCTCCGGGTCGATCTCGACCGGCCCGCGCGGGCTCATCCATTTCGCGCCCTTCATCGCCGCGATGAGCGCGGGCGCCGTCGGTCTTGCCCTTGGTCGCCTCCAGCGCGTGATAGAATAACGCCATGCCGTCATAGGCGCCGACCGCCATGAAATTCGGGCGGAAGCCGTTGGCCTTCTCGAAGGCGGCGACGAAGGCCTTGTTCTCCGGCGAGTCGTGGGCGGCGGAATAATGATGCGTCGTCACCACGCCGAGCGCCGCCTCGCCCATGCCGTTCAACTGATCGTCGTCGGTCACGTCGCCTGTGCCGATCAGCTTGATTCCGGCCTTGCTCAGACCCTGCTCGATGAACTCCTTCATGAACAGCGCGCCGAAGCCCGAAGGCACGAAGATGAAGACCGCGTCCGGCTTGTCGTCCTTCGCCCGTTGCAGGAACGGCGCGAAATCCGGGTTCTTCAGCGGCGTGCGGATCGCCTCGACGATCTCTCCGCCGTCCTTCTTGAAGGTCGCGCCGAACCATTTCTCCGCGTCGATGCCGGGGCCGTAGTCGGTGACGATGGTGACGACCTTCTTGATGCCGTTCTTGGCCGCCCATTCCGCCATCGGCGCCGAGGCCTGCGGCAGCGTGAACGAGGTGCGCACGATGTAGGGCGACTTCTCGGTGATGACGGCGGTGGCCGCCGCCGTGACGATCTCAGGGACCTTGGCTTCGGTCGCGATGGGCGCGGTGGCGAGCGCCAGCGGGGTGAGGCCGAAGCCCATCAGCGCGGCGGCGTGGTCGTTGGTCACGAGTTCCTGCGCGAGGCGCTTGGTGACGTCGGCCGCGCCGGTGTCGTCCTTGATGACGAGCTTGATCGTCTTGCCGGCCACCGTCGCGCCATGCTGGGCGATGTAGAGCTCGGCGCCGGCCTTCTCCTGCTTGCCGGTCGAGGCGGAGGGGCCGGTCATCGGCAGGATCATGCCGACGGTGACATCCTCGGCCTGAGCCGACGCCATACCCGCAGCCAGCGCCACGGCCGAAATCAACAGCACCGCCTTCATCGCTTCCTCCCTTGGGCGCGAACGCCCGCGCTCAGTTCCACCCTTCCGGCGAATAGCGCCAGATCTCGTCCTCGCCCAGAAGCCTCGGCGTCAGCCCCTGCTCATAGGCGAATTTGGCGGCGAGCCGCACGGAGGCGGCGACCGCGCCGCGCCCGATCGGCGCCCGGTCGCGCCCCTGCTGCGCCGCCGCCGCCTTGGAGGCGGCAAACAGCCGGCATAGCTCGGCGGCGAGGCCCGGCTCCCTGGCGAGCTCGGTCTTCATCACCACCATGTGGTTGATCGGCACGAAGCCGTGGCGGGCGTAGAACGCCTCGCCCGCCGCCGCCGGATCGGAGAAAAGCAGCCGCAAATTCGGATCGTCCGGCACGTCGTTGCCGACGATGGCCGCGTCGAGTTCGCCCTCGCGCAGCATCGTCAGAAGGTCCTTTCCGGCCTCGGCGCGCCTGACGAAGGGCGGATCGACATAGGCCGACACATGCGCGCCCTCGAAAGTCGTCCAGGCGACATCGGTCGGCGCGACGCCGAAGCTTTCTTTCAGGATGCCGCGCAGCCACAGGCCGGTGGTCTGGCTATAGGCGCGCACGCCGACCCGCTTGCCCTTGAGATCGGCGGGGCCCTCGAGCGGACTGTCGGCGCGCACGAACAGCGCCGCCTCCTGAAAACGCGAGGCCATCACGACCGGCAGAAGCGCGATCTCGACGCCATAGGCGATCGCCTGCAACACCGTGGCGATCGCCATTTCGCTGACGTCGAAGCGCCGCTCGCGCGCCATCGGCGCAAACGCCCGGTTGACCGGCGTGATCTCCTTGAAATCGAGCGCAAACAGGTCGGACGCGACTTCGCCCGCTTTCAAGGCCCGGGTATGGGGATAATTGCCGAGGGCGATCGCAAGCGTTCTCGTTGTCAAAACTTCGCCGGCCTCCCATTCCGCGAACCAAAACGAGATTGGACATAACGCGCTGCACGCGCAAATGTCTTATCGAGAGTCCGGCGGTAGATATGACGTTTGGTTATATCAGGCGAGTCCGCGCGCGGCGAGGTCGCGGACATAGCCGCGCAAGGTCTCGACGAACAACGCCGTCGGCGGCGTCAGCGGCGCGTCGCGGCGGCGGATGAGGCCGGCGGGGCGCTCGGCGGCCTCGATCGGCAGCGGCGCCAGACGCAGCGCGCCGCGCAGGAGATCGCCGACCATCATCAGCCTCGGCATGACGGCGACGCAATCGCCGCCGAGCAGCATCTCGCGGATGAAGCCGTAGGAGGAGGAGCGGAAGGCGGTGGCTGCTTCGAGCCCAAGCTCGGCCAGCAGCCGCTCGACCTCCTGCCCGACGCGCTGCGTGACCGTCGGCAGCACGAAATCATAGGCGCGCAGCGCCGCCGCGTCGATTTGGGGCGCGGAAAACAGGGGATGGCCGGCGCGCGCCAGGATCGACATCGGCTCCGTCCACAGCCTTTCGCGCGCGAAGGCGTCGGGCACGACGGGCTCATAGAGCCGGCCGACGACGAGATCGATCTCGCCCGCCGCCAGCAGCGGCAGCAGTTCCTCGGTGCGGCCCTGCTCCAGCCGCACGCGGATCAGCGGCTCGGCGGCTTTGAGCCGCGTCAGCGCGCCGGGCAGCACGCCGGAGGCGGCGACCGGCAGCACGCCGAGCGCGAGCGCGCCGCGGCCCGGCGAGTCGAGGCTTTCGAGCGTCTCGTCGAGCCGCCGCAATTCCGCGATCACGCGGCGCGAGGCGTCGCGAACCGCGAGCCCCGCGTCGGTCAGCCGCACGCCGCGCGCGTGGCGCTCGAACAAAGCCTTGCCGACGATCGCCTCCGCCTCTCGCAGCGATTTCGACAAGGCCGGCTGCGTGAGGCCGAGGGCGGCGGAGGCCTTCAGCAGGCTGCCGTTGGCGGCGATCGCCTCGATGCAGCGGAAATGCTGGACCTTCAGGCGTTGATCGAGATGCCGCGTCATGCGTTTCGCTCCTCGGCTCTGGCTATAGGACGCCGATGCGCGAACCCGAAACCTTCTCCTATGTCTCGCAGGGCCTCAGGCTCAACGTCTGCGCCTGGGGGCCGCCCGAGGCGCCGCCGCTGGTGCTGCTGCACGGCGTGCGCGATCACGCGCGCGCCTGGGACTTCGTCGCCGCCGCCTTCGCCGACCGCTATCGCGTGATCGCGCCGGATCTGCGCGGACACGGCGACAGCGAATGGGCGAAAGGCGGCTTCTATCCGACCGAAGGCTATGTCTTCGACCTCGCCGAGCTTGCGGAGCGCCTGCCTCCTTTTGCTCTCATCGGCCATTCGCTCGGCGGCAATATCGGGCTGCGCTACGCGGCGCTATTCCCGGAGAAGGTGACGCGCATCGTGGCCATCGAGGGCCTCAGCCATTCGCCCAAGCTCGTCGCCGAGCAGCGCGCGGTCCCCATCGAGGCGCGGCTCAAGCAATGGATCGCCCGCCAGCGCGAGATCGCGCAGAAGCCGCCGCGCCGCTTCGCCTCGCTCGCCGAGGCGACGGCGCATTTCGCCGCGCGAGCATCCCCGCCTCGATCCCGAGATCGCCGCGCATCTGACGCGCTGCGGCCTCAACACACATCCCGACGGAACGGCGAGTTTCAAGTTCGATCCCGCCTTGCGCGTCTTCCCGCCGGTGGAGATGGCGGCCGAGGACGTGTGGCGGCTGTGGTCGCTCGTGGAATGTCCCGCCCTGCTCGTCTATGGCGCGCAGTCCTGGGCCTCGAACCCGGTCGCCGACGGACGTGCGCAGCATTTCCGGAACGCGCGCGTCGTGACGCTGGAGAACGCCGGCCATTGGGCGCACCACGACCAGCGCGAAGCGTTCCTCAGCGAGACGAAACGGTTTCTGGAGGAAGCTTAGCGAGGTCGGCCACGCGTGGGATGAGCGCGACGGGGAAGGCCGAGTCGAGGCCGCGCAGATCGGCCGCCTCGGTCGCAAGTTCGGACGTTGCGAGCCCCGCGGCCGTCGCGCAATCGAGCGACAGCGCCAGTTCGACGTCGCGGGCCTTGGCGAGACCCTCCAGGCGGCTGGCGATATTGACCACGCGGCCGATCACCGTCGGCCGTCCGGCTTCGCCATAGCCGATGCGGCCGCTGACGAGCCTTCCGCCGTGCAGGCCCATCGCCACGGCTGAGCGGAGCCTCGATCTCGCCCTTGAGCCGCCGGTTGACCCGGGCGAGCGCCGCGTCGATGGCGGCGACCGCGCTCAGCGCGTTGCGCGTCGCAGGCCCCAGGCCGTCGGCGTGCTCGAACAGCGCCATCATGCCATCGCCCATGTATTTGTCGACGCGGCCGCCGCTCGCCTCGACCGCGCGGCCGGCCTCGGCGAAGAAGGTGTTGAGGATATAGACGATGTCGAAGGCGAGCTTGGCCTCGCTCAAGGCGGTGAAGCCGCGGATGTCGAGGAACAGCACCGCAGCGACCCGCACCACGCCCGCCGCCTGCAGTCCGTCGCGCAAGGCCGGCGCCGCCGTCTCGGGGTTCAGAAGGCGCGTGACGCTGAGGGCTTGCCGCGGCCGGATCTGGCAGGCGAGGCGCACGTCGGCGTCGGCGCCGATGCGCGCGAGCAGCGCCGATTCCGCTTCCGACGGCGGCGCGAGCCCCTCCCCGCCGTCAAGCACCCTCACGCGGCAGGTCGAGCAGCGCGCCTTGCCGCCGCAGACCGAGAGATGCGGCACGCGATGGGCGCGGCTGATCTCCAGCAGGGTCGGGCCCGGCGCGGTCAGCACCTTCGGGCCGGGCTCGTAGCAGATGGCGAGCCGCCGGCGCCCGCGCGCGACCGCGGCGCTCACGAGCGCAAAGCTCGACCGCGAGCGCCAGCACGGCGAACGAGGCGCGACCGGCCGCCGCCGCATGCGCCTGCAAGACCGGCAACTCGCTCGCGGGATAGGGCAAGGGAAAGGCCTGCGCCGCCTTGAGCCGCTCGACCTCGCGGCCCGCGACAAGGAAGCCCGCGAGCGCAGCGGCCGGGACGAGCGTAGCCACAGCGGCGAGCGCGGGAATGTTACGCCGCCACCATGTCTCGCTCTTCAGCCATTGGTGCAGACCGATGCAGCCGTGAACCCAAACGACGAGCAGAAGCAGCGACTGGGTCACGGCCATGCCCGGCCACAGCAGCCCAAGCTCGGCGGGATAGCTCATGACCCGCCCGACCTCGCGCGGACCGACCCCCGCCTCGAAGAAGTGCGGCAGCAGCAGGGGTCCGATCAGAACCCCGCTCGCCAATTGCCAGAGCGCGACGCGCGGCAACGCCCAGGTCTTCATGCGCGCGATGCGCAGGAACGCCAGCGTCAGATGGACGACAAGCGCCAGCGCGAGCGCGAACGCGCCCGGGGCCGAGCGCGTCACCGCGAGCCGCCAGCCCTGGAAAGCCGCCATCGCGTCGAGGCTCCAGAGCCCAAGCGCGTGATTGAGAAAATGGAACAGGGCGAACGTGAACAGGGTGAGCCCGGAGGCCAACCGCAACGTGTCGATCAAGGCGCCGGTGCGCGGAAACGTCATGATCGGCCCCGCCTCCCGGACCGTCCGCGGCGGCGGGCGGGACGCCCGCGGTCCGGCCCCTTCGGCAACGATGCGGCCCTAGGCCGCCAGATCCGCGACGATCGTGTCGAGCAGCGGCGCGCCCATCGGAGTCACCTGGATGCGGCCGCCCAATTCGGTCACGAAGCCGTCCGCGGCCAGCGATTCGATCTGGCTGCGGCTCAGGCGCCGGCCGCTGATCGCCTCGTAGCGGTGGATGTCGACGCCCTCGCGCAGGCGCAGGCCCATCAGCAGGTATTCGTCGCTCTGCTCCTCCTGGCTCAGGGGATCGTCGTTGATGAGGCCGTGGCCCTCGCTCTCGACCTGGGCGAGCCACATTTCCGGGTGCTTCTCGGTCGCCTGCGCGCGTCGCGTGCGCCCGACGGCGATGCGGCCGTGCGCGCCGGGGCCGATGCCGACATAGTCGCCGTAGCGCCAATAGACGAGATTGTGCCGGGATTCCGCGCCCGCGCGGGCGTGGTTGGAGGTCTCGTAAGCCGGCATCCCGTGCTTCTCGGCGATCTCCTGCGTCGCATCGAACAGGGCGCGGGCGAGGTCGTCGTCGGGCAGCGCGAGCTTGCCCGCGCGCCACAGCCGCTCGAAGATCGTGTCGGGCTCGATGGTGAGCTGGTAGAGCGAGACATGCTCGGTGGCGAGCTTCATCGCCCGCTCCAGCTCCGCGCGCCAGTCCTTCTCGCTCTGGCCGACGCGGGCGTAGATGAGATCGAACGACATGCGCGGGAAGATCGCCTTCGCCGTCTCCAGCGCGGCGATGGCCTCGGCGACGGTGTGCCGGCGCCCGAGCGCGCGCAGGTCCGCGTCGTTGAGCGCCTGCACGCCGATGGAGACGCGGTTGACCCCCGCCCCCTGATAGCCGCGGAAGCGGCCGGCCTCGACGCTGGTCGGATTGGCCTCCAGCGTGATCTCGGCGTTGGGCTCGATCCGCCAGGCTTTCGCGATCTTGTCGAGGATGGCGCCGACGGTCCGGGGCGACATCAGCGAGGGCGTGCCGCCGCCGAAGAAGATCGAGCGCACCTGGCGCTTGGGGGTAAGCTCGGCGCGATGGGCGATCTCGCGCGCGAAGGCCTGCACGAAACGCGCCTCGTCCGGCGGCGTGGCCCGCACATGGCTGTTGAAATCGCAATAGGGGCATTTGGCCAGGCAGAACGGCCAGTGGACATAGACGGCGAACCCGGGATCGCCGAGGCCCGCCAAATCCGCCGTCGCGGCGATGCTTTCGATTCGGCTCATGCCCATGTTATGCCAGCGCGCGTCCCGCGCGCGCCACCGGCGCTTAACATTTTCTTCAGGAGAACTCGCCTTGGACAAGCCCTGGCGCGACCGTGGCGATCATCGCCGCTGGCTGGAGGGAGAAGCGGACCGGCTGTTTCGCTTCTACGAGGCGAATTCGCTCGATGCGCAAGGCGGCTTCTTCACCCTGGACGAGACCGGCGAGCCGATCCCCTCGCAGACCGAGCGGCCTCTGCATCAGACGAGCCGGATGGCGCATTGCGCGGCCATCGGCGTGCTCCTGGGGCGGCCCGGCGCCTACGATCTGCTTGATCACGCGATGGATTCTCTCTGGCGGCGCCATCGCGACGCGACCCACGGCGGCTATTTCTGGTCGTTCGACGCCGACGGCCCGCGCGAGCGCGACAAGCTCGCCTATGGCCACGGCTTCGTGCTGCTGGCGGGGGCCAGCGCCAAATGCGCGGGCCACCCCGACGCCGACCGGCTGATCGCCGACATCACCGAGAGTCCTCGACGCCCGTTTCTGGGAGGCGCGCCACGGCGCGAGCGCGGAGGAGTTCCGCGAGGACTGGACGCCGTTCAGCGACTATCGCGGCCAGAACGCCAACATGCACCTCACCGAAGCCTTGATGGCCGCCTTCGAGGCGACGGGGAACGCCGCCTATCTCGCCAAGGCCGAGAGCGTCGCCGACCTCATCCTTCGCCGCCGCGCCAGGGACGCCGGGTGGCGCGTGCCCGAGCATTACCGCATCGGACTGGACGGTCGATCTCGAATATCGCGGCTCCGACATGTTCCGCCCCTTCGGCTATACGCCGGGACATGCGCTGGAATGGACCCGGCTCGCCCTGCAATTATGGGCGCTGGGCGGACGGCGGCTCGCATGGCTGCCGGAGGCCGCCGCCGGCCTCTTCGAGCAGGCGGTCGCGCAAGGCTGGGATTCCGGCCGAGGCGGGATTTATTACACGCTGAATTACGACGGGTCGCCGCGCGTGCGCGACCGGCTTTGGTGGCCGGTCTGCGAGGGCATAGGGGCGGCGCATTTCCTCGGCGCGCTCGACGAGAGCGGGTCTTGCGAAGTCTGGTATCGCCGGTTCTGGGATTTCGCCGCGCGCCGCCTGATCGACGCCCGCCACGGCGGCTGGCGCTGCCAGCTCGACGACGAATTGCGCCCAATCCCCGGCTATTTTGCCGGCAAGCCGGACATCTATCACGCGCTGCAAGCCTGCCTGATCCCGCTCTACGGAACCGACGGGAGCCTCACGCACGAAATCCAGACGGCGACCCGGTAGAGGCGACGGGCGCTCAGTTCGACAGGCCGGCCTTGGCGACCAGCACCGGCTTCTCGCGATAGAGCGCGGGCAGCGTCGGCCTTGAGCTCGGCGAGCTTGGGCAGGTCGTTGTAGACGATATAGGGCTGGTCAGGATGCAGCGTCAGATAGTCCTGATGATAGGCTTCCGCCGGATAGAACGCGCGGCCCGGCTCGATCTTCGTCACCAGCGCCGCGTTATAGACATGCGCCTGATTGATCTCGGCGATATAGGCTTTCGCGATGCGCGCCTGCTCCGGCGTTTGCGGGAAGATCGCCGAGCGATATTGCGTGCCCCTGTCGGGGCCCTGGCGATTAAGCTCGGTCGGGTCGTGGGCGACCGAGAAATAGACGCGCAGGATCTCGCCTAGCGTGATCTGGCTCGGATCGTAGGTGACGCGCACCGATTCCGCATGGCCCGTCGCATCCCGTCGAGACGGTCTCGTATTCGGCCGTGCTCTTGTCGCCGCCGGCATAGCCGGACACGGCGTTGGTGACGCCCTTGACGTGCTGGAACACGCCCTGCACGCCCCAGAAGCAGCCGCCGGCGAGCACGATCGTCTCCTTGCCGGGCGAGGAGGCGAGCGGCTGGTCAAGCGTCGGCGGCGGCGTCAGCCGCGCGCCTTCGGCCATCGCGGGCAGGCTGAGAAGCGCGGCGAGAACGGCGGAAAGCGTAAAGGTTCTCATGAACGATCTCCATCATCCGAAGGTGAAGGCGTAGGCGTGCACGCCGGGATCGAGAAAGCGGATCGAGAAGGTGCGGTCGCGGATCGGCCCGCTCTGGCGCACGAGCTGATAGAGCCGGTCTCCCATCGACCTCGCCCGCGCCGTTGGCGTCGGTGTCGACGCCGTGGCTGTCGCCGGGCGGCTCGCCGTCGATCTTCACCTCGAAGCGCACCGGCTTGCCGTCCTCGCCCGGCGCCAGCACCAGATGCAGATCGCGCGCGTGGAAGCGGAACACGATCTCGCCGTCGGGCTTGAGCGAGCGTCGCCCGCTCCGCGCCGATGCGCCAGTCGCCGGCGAGGCCCCATTCGTTGAGCTGCGGCTCTCCGGCGGCATAGGCGTGATCCTCGTCCTCCTCGGCGCCGCCGGGCGAGACGAAATTCTCGGCGCGGTCGTAGCCGATATAGGTCTCCGGCGACTGGACGTCGGCCATATCCGCCGCCGCTTCCGCCCCCTTCGCCGAGACCTTGACGAGCGGGGACGCCGCGATCTTGTGGCCCGCCTCGGCCAGCAATTGCTGGATGCACGCGCTCGGACTCGGCGTAATCGCCCTCGCCGAAATGGTGATGGCGGATGCGGCCCTGGGCGTCGATGAAATAATGCGCCGGCCAGTATTCGTTATGGAAGGCGCGCCAGATCGTGTAATCGTTGTCGAGCGCCACGGGATAGTCGATCTTGAGATCGGCGATCGCCTTCTCGACATTGGCGGGCGATTTCTCGAAGGCGAACTCCGGCGCGTGCACGCCGATCACCACGAGGCCCTGGTCGCGATATTTGTCAGCCCAGGCGCGCACATAGGGGATCGAGCGCAGGCAGTTGATGCAGGAATAGGTCCAGAAGTCGACCAGCACGACCTTGCCCTTGAGCTGCGTCCGTCGTCAGCGGCGGCGAATTGAACCATTGCGTCGCGCCGGCGAGCGAGGGCGCCGGCCCTTCGACGGGCAGATCGTCCTGGCCTGGCGGCGCGCGGTCCCTTCATCATCATCTCGGGGCCGCCCGCCTTCATCGCCGGGCCGTTCATCACGACCGAGGACGCCCGCTGCGGGCGCCGAGCCGGTCGACGAGACCCTGCTCCAGCGTCGTCGTGGCGGCGACGGAGACGCGGGTCAGGAAGCCGGCGTCGAGCCCGAGCGCGATCACCGCGACGCCCGCCAGCACCGCCGCGCCGAGCCCGCGCCGCACCCATTCGCCGAGCGCCCAGCGAACGCTTCATCGCGGCGAACACGCGCCCGCCGATCAGCAGCGCCAGCGCCAGCGAGGTCGCAGCGCCCAGCGCATAGGCGAGAAGCGCCAGCGTGGTCGTCGCGTTCGCGCCCTGCAGGGCGGCGCCGGTCAGCACCAGCCCGAGAATCGGCCCCGCGCAGGGCGCCCACAGGAGGCCGGTCGCGACGCCGAGCAGCAGCGAGGCGCCGGCCGAGGAGCGGCCCGCCGCCCGGCTCGCGTCGGCCGATTGCGACAGCCGGTCGCCGAGCCGCGACGAGCGGCGCCGTCAGCCTCTCGGCGATTTGCGGGAAACAGCAGCGTCACGCCGAAGACCGCGAGCAGCGCCAGCGCGACGCCGCGGCCGATCGTGTTGGCCTCCACCGCCCAGCCGCCGCCGACCGCCGCCAGCGTCGCGACGGCGGCGAAGGTCGCAGCCATCCCCGCCAGCATCGGCAGGCCATTCGACAGGAACGGCCGGTCGCGCGCGGGCGAACACGAACGGCAGAACCGGCAGGATGCAGGGGCTGACGATGGTCAGCGCCCCGCCGAGATAGGCAGAAGCACAGCAGCAGCAGGATCGCTCCCGGACTGTCCCGGGCATCCTCGCGCTCGCTGTGCGGACATTCATGGCTTCAGGCCGGCCGGAGAAGCGTCGTCCCGGCTCGGCGCCGAATTCAGGCGTCGCGGGCTTGAAGGCGAGCGCGAGGCCGTTCATGCAATAGCGCAGGCCCGTCGGCTTCGGCCCGTCGTCGAAGACATGGCCGAGATGGCCGCCGCAGCGGATGCACGAGACCGCGGTGCGCACCATGCCGAAGCTGTGGTCCTGGCTCTCCACGATCGCATTGGTCGAGCGGCTTCCAGAAGCTCGGCCAGCCGGTGCCGCTGTCGTATTTCGTCTCCGAGGAATAGAGGTCCTGCGCGCAGCCCGCGCAGGCGAACACGCCCTTGCGATGCTCGTTGAGCAGCGGGCTGGTGAACGGCCGCTCGGTGCCGACTGACGCAGCACGGCAACTGGTCGGCGCTCAGCAGCTTGCGCCATTCCGCGTCGGTATGGGTCACGGCGTAGGTTTCGAGCGGCGAAAGCCTTCGCCCCGAACCCGATAGGCGGGAACGAAAGCCAGAAACGCGCGTCGGTCCATCATGGGCTATCCTCCGATCCTAAGGCATATTCGTCGGCGCGCGGGGCATTTGTTACCAGCCGGCGGCGACGCAATTTGTACGGCGCGGAACCGGCTGCGGTTTCATCGCCCGCCTGAGGGCGCCGGAACATCAGCAATTGCGCGGCGACCGCGGCCGCGATCACCGCCGGCTCCTTGCCCTCGACCCCGGCGCGCCGATCGGACAGATGAGCCCGGACAGCGCCTCCTCGCTCAGGCACGCGGCGCGCATCTGCGACAGGAAGCGCGCGCGCTTGGTCGCCGAGCCGATCAGCCCGACATAGCCGAAGCGTCGCGCCGCCAGCGCCGCCGAAACGATGGCGAGGTCGAGCGGATGCGAATGCGTCATCATCACCACAAGAGCCTCGTCGGGCGCGGCCGCAAGCTCCGCGACGGGTTCGGGCGCGCGACCATGCGCGCGTTCAGAGGCGCGCGAGAGGGGAAAGCGTCGGGCCGCGGATCGATCCAGCGCACGTCGAACGGCAGCGGCGCCAGCGCCAGCGCGAGCGCGCGCCCGACGTGGCCGGCGCCGAACAGCAGCACGGGCGTGCGCGCCTCGGCGAAAGCCTCGCGCAGCGAGCCGTCGGCCTCCGTCGCGACGGGCGTCGCCTCCGGCGCGTGCGCCGGCTCGCCGAGGATGCGGACCATTCGCCCGTCCTCGCCGGGGCGCGCGCGCGTGGCGAAGGGGCCGGCGCGTTCGGCCTCGACAAGTCGCGCGAGATCGTCCAGATCGCGGGCGTCGAAGGTTTCGATCAGCCAGTCGACCCTGCCGCCGCAGCATTGGCCGAGATGCGGCCCGAGCAGCACCCGCCGGCGCAGGGCCGGTCCGCGCCCGCGCGCCAGCGCGCGGCGCGCCGCGTCGAGCGCCTCCCATTCCAGGACGCCGCCGCCGATCGTGCCGTGGAACGCTCCCGAGGGACGCACGACCATTCGCGCGCCCGCCTCGCGCGGGCTGGAGCCGCTGGCCTCGGTGACAGTGACCAGCGCGCCTGGCGCCCTCGGCGTCGACGGCGGCGATCAATTGGCTGAACACGCCCATCTCGCGGTCCGCCTCGCCTCGCGCTCGCCCGGCCGCAGCGCCAGATTCTTCTCCACCCTAAGCGCTTCCAGAGTGCGACCAACGCCGCCGTGGCGAGCGAAGCTTCTGCAGAGCCCCCAGCCGGGTCGGCAAGGCGAAGTTAGAAGCAAGCCGGACAACGGGTCAAAATCATACCCGGAAACCCGGCTTGGCGCGTTCTTCCATACCCCTAGTGCGGCGCAAGGCGAAAGTTTGCTCGCAATTTCGCGGACATGAAAGCTCACGCCTTATCCAGCCGGCGCCCCTGACGGCGTTTCGTCTGCTTGGTCCCTTCGTAATGCGCGACGATCGCCACTATCGCGCGAGTCGCAGGAGGCGTTCGCGCGCATGGATTCAGCGGACGCAACGGCGCACGGGCGACCGGCTCCCGGGCGCCGACGGAGCGGCGCGACGACGGGCGACGCGGGCGGCCGTCGCCATCGTCGGCGGCGGCTTTACGGGCGCGGCGGTGGCGTTTCACCTCGCCCAAACCGGAGCCGAGGCCGACATCCTCGTGTTCGAGCCGCGCGGGCGGCTCGGCGGCGGGCTCGCCTATGGCGGCGACGATCCCGCGCACCGCGTCAACGTGCCCGCCTCGCGCATGTCGCTGTTGCCGGACGACGAAGGCCATTTCGCGCGCTGGCTCGCCGAGACCGACGCGCTTGGCGACGACCCGCAGGCCGTCGTCGGCGGCGAGGCCTATCCGCGGCGCGGCGAATTCGGCCGCTATGTCGACGCCCAGTTGCAGCCGCTCCTCAAATCCGGCGCGGTGCGGCATATCCGCGCCTCGGTCGTGGCGATGCGAAAGGTCGGCGGGCTGCTGGCGCATCCGGACCGAGCAGGCGAGACTTTCCGCGCCCGCCTCGCGGTCATTGCGACGACCCATCCCAAAGCCGGCCTGCCGCCGGAGCTCGCCCCGCTTCTGCGGCGACGCTGGCCTGATCGCTCGACCCCCTCGCCGAGGGCGCGCTGGCGCCGGTCGGCCGCGACGAGCGCGTGCTGATCGTCGGCGCGGGGCTGACTGCGGCCGATCTCGTCGCCGGCCTCGAAGCGCAGGGCCATCGCGGAAAGATCACGATGATCTCGCGCAGGGGCCTGCGTTCGCGCAGCCACCCGCCAACGCCTTATCCCGCCGAGAGCGATTTCGTCGGCGATCCCGCGCGCAAGGCGACCGAACTGCTCGCCCGCGTGCGCGCCGCCGTGACCGAAGCGACAGAGGCCGGACGAAGCTGGCATCCCGTGTTCGAGACATTGCGCCTTCAGGGCGGCGACATCTGGCGCGCCCTTGCCCCCGACGCGCGCCGGCGCGTCGCGCGCCATCTGCGCCCGTTCTGGGACGCGCACCGGTTCCGCCTCGCCCCGCAGCTCGACGCGCAGCTCGCCGCAAAGCTCGCGGACGGCTCGCTCGTGCTGCGAAAGGCGCGGCTCGGCGCGGTCGCGCGGCGGGGCGAGGCGCTGGCGGTCGAATTGCGCGACCTGCGCCGGAAGGCGGCGACGACCGAAACGTTCGAGCGCATCGTGCGTCGCGACCGGCCCGGCGCATGGCGACATCCTGCGCGGGCAGCCGTTCCTGGGAGAGCTCGCGGCGCAGGGCGCGCTCGCGCCCGACCCGACGGGCCTGGGGATCAGCGCCTCCCTGGAGGCGCGGGCGGTCGGCGCGAGCGGCGAGCCCGACGCGACGCTGTTCGTCGCCGGGCCGCTGGCGCGCGGCGCCTTCGGCGAACTGATGGGCCTGCCGCATGTCGCCTTCCACGCGCGTTTCGTCGCCGACCAACTCGCGGCGGCGTTGAGCGAGGCCAAGCGACGCGGGGGCTAAGCAGGATTTCCGAAAAGCGGATGCCGGTTTTCGGACGACAATCCTGCTAAATCAAAGACTCTAAGCAGACATTCGTTGGCCTTCCAACGAATGTCGCTTAGCGGCGGCGGGACCGACCCGCTCGCCGCTCAGGAAAAGAACCTGTTCTTCGGCCGCTTCAGACCGAGATTGTCGCGCAGCGTCGGCCCCTCGTACTCGCGGCGGAACAGGCCGCGCCGCTGCAGCTCCGGCACGACCTTGGTCACGAAATCCTCGAGCCCCTCCGGAAGGTAGGGGAACATGACGTTGAAGCCGTCGCAGCCGCGCTCGACGAACCATTGCTCCATCTGGTCGGCCACCGTCCTGGCCGAGCCGACGAAGGCGAGCGCCCGCATAGCCGCCGAGGCGCTGCGCAAGCTGGCGCACGGTGAGGTTCTCCCGCCGGGCCAGACGCGATGGCGCGCGCGCGGCCCGACTGGCTTTGGTTGGTCTCGGGGATTTCCGGCAGCGGCGCGTCGGGATCGAATTTCGAAGCGTCCGTCCCCAGCGCGATCGACAACGAAGCGATGGCGCTTTCGTAATGCACGAGGCTGTCGAGCCTGAAACGCTTCTCGCGCGCCTCGTCGTCGCTGTCGCCGACGACGACGAAGGCGCCGGGCAGGATCTTGATCGATCTCCGGGTCGCGCCCGGCCTTCTCGGCGCGGGTCTTCACGTCGCGGTAGAAGGCCTGATCGTCGGCGAGCCGGCGAGCCGGCCGCGAACACCACCTCCGCCGTCTCCGCCGCAAGCTGCCGTCCCGCCTCCGAGGCGCCCGCCTGCACGATCACCGGCCAGCCCTGCACGGGCCGCGCGATGTTGAGCGGCCCGCGCACCGAGAGATAGCGCCCCTTGTGATTGAGCGCGCGCATTTTGGCGGGATCGAAGAACACGCCGCTTTCGACGTCGCGCACGAAAGCGTCGTCGGCCCAGGAGTCCCAGAGGCCGGTGACGACGTCGTAGTACTCCCGGGCGCGCGCATAACGCTCGTCATGGTCCATATGTTCTTCAAGGCCGAAATTGAGCGCGGCGTCGGGATTGGAGGTCGTCACGATGTTCCATCCGGCCCGGCCGCCGCTGATATGATCGAGCGAGGCGAAACGGCTCGCGACCATGTAGGGCGGCTCGAAGGTCGTCGAGGCGGTCGCGATCAGGCCCAGATGCTTGGTCGCACCGCCAGCGCCGGCAAGCAGCGTCAGCGGATCGAACGAAGTGACGGTGTGGCTGCGCTTCAGCGCCTCGACAGGCATGTTGAGCACGGCGAGGTGATCGGCCATGAAGAAGGCGTCGAACCTTGCCTCTTCGAGCCGCTGGGCGAAGCGCGTGATGTGGCCGAGATTGAAATTGGCGTCGCTGTAGGCGCCGGGATAGCGCCAGGCCGCCGGTATGGATCGTCGTCGGCCGCATGAAGGCGCCGAGCTTGATCTGACGCGACGAGGCCATGCGGGTCTCCTGTTCGGGCTCGTCCGCGGACGCGCCGACGACCTGACATAGGTCACGACGGCGGGGACGGGAAGTGGCCGTGGCGCGCCGGCCGCGGCCGCTACAGTGGGACGTCGAGACGAACCGCCGAGCGGCGATGTCGCCCGCTCGCAACTTCGCGCCCATGCAAGCCTTGCGCGCTTCCGAGCGCAGCAGAGAGCGGGATGCGCCGGCATGACTGATCCGGCCTTTGCCGAGCTTTCGCGCCGCCGACGCCAGCTCCGCCCTGGTTGCTCGTCACCGTGGAGGCCTGCTACGCGATGACGGGCAAGCCGAAGCGGCGGCTCGGCGCGAACCGGCCCTTCTATTCCCGCTACGTCGCCGACGCGTCCGGCCCGCCGTTCGCCATCGACGGGCCGCCGGCGTTCTGGTTCAGTTGGGGTCGGGCGCCCCGGCTTGCCGCTCGACGCCGTCGCCGCAGCCGTCCTCGCCTCCCGTCGCCTGCCAGAAGGCGCGGGGACCAGGCTCAGCGGTAGGCCGAGGCCCGCCGCGGACGCATAGGCCGGCGCGCGACCACCAGGCTCTGGGCATATCGCCCCGGTCGACGGGATTCAGCCCCGTCGACTTGCGGCGCCAGTAGATGCAACTGGCGCAGGTCGCGACAAGGCCCTTGTCGGAGACACGGCCCTCGCCGCAGACCTGTCCTTCGCGGGTCTCCGGCCAATGCGCGACCTCGTCCGAGCGAAAGGTCGCCTCGCGGCGCGTGGCGCCGACAGATGCCGACCACATCGTGCAAGCGGTTCCAAAAGGCGCATTCCCCGCAGTTTCGCGCGGGTACGTCCGTCATGGTTCGTCCTTCGTCTTGTTGGTTTCGGCAATCTCGGCCGGCGTAGGCGCCGACCATCCGCCGCCCAGCGCCAGGATCAGTGCGACATTGGTCTGAAGCTGGCGCGTTCGCACCCCGATCGCAGCCCGCTCCGCGGTCAATGCGGCATCTTGAGCGGTGACAACATCTAGATAGGAAGCCGCGCCGTCGCGATAAAGGGCCATCGACATGTCAAGCGCCCGGCGCGCCGCCGCCGCCGCCGCATCGGTCTGCCGCCCCTCGGCGGCGAGCCAGCGCAATGCCGAGAGATCGTCCTGCACCTCGCGGACGGCTTTCAGCACCGTGGAGCGGTAACGCTCGGCGCTCGCGGTGAATTGCGCCTTCGCCTCTCTCAGCTGCGCTTCCCGCAGCCCGAAATCCATGAGCGGCACCGACATCGCAGGCCCGAGCGACCAGAAGCTGTTCTGCATATTTAACAGATCGAGGCCGGTGTCCTGCGTGCCGCCCAGCAGGCCGATGGTGAAACGGGGATAGCGCGCCGCCGCCGCCGCGCCGACCAACGCCCCCGCCGCGACGGTCTGGCGCTCGGCCTGAGCCACGTCCGGGCGGTTGCGCAGCACGTCGCCGGGCGCCGCGCGCGGCCGGCGCGGATAGGTCATTCGTCCCGGCGCCGGCGCCAGACGAAATCCCGCCGCCGGCTTGCCGGCCAGCGTCGCGATCGCGTCCACCAGGGCGGTGCGGCGCAAAGCCAGGTCCGAGGCCTCCGCCTGGACCTTGTTGAGCTCCGTCAAGGCGCGCTGTTCGTCGATCGGCGGGGCGATCTTGCGCCTCGAGCCGCTCGCGCGTCAGCTTCAGAGCCGAGGTATAGAGGGTGGATCGTGTCCGCAAGCAGCTTGGCTTCCGCGTCGAGGCCGCGCAGATTCGACGTAATCGCGCGCCATCTCCGCATGCAAACTGAGCCGGGCGTCGGCGAGCGCATCGCCGACCGCCTGCGCATTGGCGTTCGCCGCATTGACGAGATCGCGCACCCGGCCCCACACGTCGAGTTCGTATCCGGCGATCCCCGCGAAGACCTGGTTGGCGCCGAAGTAAGTCGGCTGGTTCGCCGAGCGCAGCGGACGATCGGCGGATTGTTTATTATACGACAAGCCGCCGTTGAAATCGATCTCGGGGAACAGGCCGCTGGTCGCGGCCTCCGCATTGGCCTTCGCGGCCTGATAGTTCGCCAGGGCCGCCGCAAGATCGGGATTGGCGACGTCGATCTCCGATTCGAGCCGGTCGAGCGTGGGGTCCCTGAAGTTGCGCCACCAGTAATAGCCTGGCGACGTCCCGCCGCCGGCCGCGTCGCCGAACTGCGACGGCAGCGCGACCGGGGGCGCGCTGTCGGGCGATGCGAGGTCGCAGCCCGCCACGCTCAAGGCCGCGCACAGCGCGAGCCAAAGACGATATTTCATGCGTCCCCTGACCGCCCTTCCCCGCGCGCCGCGGCGCCTACTTCCGAGCGTCCTCGGCGAGCTTCGGATCGGTCTTCCCCGCCGTCCGCAGTCTTGCCGAGCCCCTCGTCGACGACGCGAACTTCGTCCCCCTCGACCAGAGACTCCGGCGGATTGCGCACGATCCTGTCCTCGGGCGTCAACCCGCCGGCGACCTCCACGCGCGAACCGTAGTCGCGCGAGATCTGTATTCTTTTTAACCTCACGCGCGACTGATTGTCGACCAGAGCGACGAAGGTGAAAAGGTCGCGAAACATCAGCGCGCTTGCCGGGACCGTCATCGCTTCGGCGCTTGGGGGAAGCTCGAAGCTCACCTGCGCGAAGGCGCCGGGCATCAGCAGGTTGTCTTTGTTCTCGGCGTGCAGCTCGACCAGCAGCGCGCGCGACTTGGAATCGATGGCGTTCGAAGTGGTGGCGATGACCGCCGGAAAGGTGCGGTTGGGATATTCGGGCAGGGCCAGCGTCGCCTTCATGCCGACCTTGAGCGCGGCCGCATAGACCTGCGGCGCCCTCACATAAACGCGCATCTGGCTTACGTCGGAGACGATGAAAAGCGGCGGCTTGTTCGCCGCGTTCAGTCGACACCAGCGAGCCGATGTCGACATTGCGCGCCGTGACGACGCCGTCGAACGGCGCGCTGATCTTGGCGAACGCCTTCAGCGCGTGCAGCTTGTCAAGATTGGCCTTGGCGGCCGCCACCTCCGCGTCGGCGGCGCTCGCGTCGGCCTCCTTCTCGTCGATGGCCTGCTGCGACACCGCCGACGAGCCGCTCAGCGTTCGCCAGCGTTGGGCGGTGACATGCGCCAGAGCCTGTTTCGCCTTGGCCTTGGCGAGTTCGCCCTGGGCGGCGGTGACGCGCTGATCGACCTCGGGCGTGTCGATGACCGCCAGCGTCTCTCCGCTTTTGACCCGGGCGCCTATGTCGTATTTCCAGTTCTGGACATAGCCGCTCACCTGGCCGTGGATCGTCGCGGCGTAAAAGGCTTCGACGTCGCCCGGAAGCGTTACGGTCTTCATTTCGGTCTCGGGCCTGCGGCCGCACGACGGCGACATTGGTCACCGCCTGCTCGATCGTCCAGCTCGCGAGCTTCGCTCTCGTCCTTGCGCCGGTTGTTCACGCCGGTGGCGGCGACGAGCAGCGCGGCGAGCACGAGCAGGACGACGAAGCGCATCGCCTTGACCGGCCGATGCGTCGGCGACCCGCCCTCGGGAGCCTTCGCGGGATCGTGGTTCATGCGGAGCTCGCCTCATGGGTCATGCCGGAATCGTGGCCGAGTTGCCGCGCCCGGCCGGCGCTCATGCACCAGCCGGAATACCGCGGGAACGAACAACAGCGTCGCGATAGTGGCGCAGACGAGGCCGCCGATGACCGCGCGGCCGAGCGGCGCGTTCTGCTCGGCGCTGAGCGCCATCGGCCCCATGCCGATGATCATCGCCAGCGCCGTCATCAGCACCGGGCGGAAACGGGTGTAGCCCGCCGCCACGGCCGCCGTAAGCGGATCGTCGCCCTCGGCCAGCCGCTCGCGCGCGAAGCTGACGACGAGAATGCTGTTGGCGGTCGCCACGCCCATGCACATGATCGCGCCGGTGAGGGCGGGAACCGAAAGCGTCGTGCCGGTGATGAACAGCATCCAGACGATGCCGGCCAGCGCCGTCGGCAAAGCCGTGACGATGACGAACGGATCGAGCCAGGACTGGAAATTCACGACGATCAACAGGTAGATCAGGACGACCGCCAGCGCGATGCCCATGAACAGCTGGGAATAGGCGGCCGTCATCGTGGCGGTCTGGCCGCGCAACACGATGGTGGAGCCTCGCGGCCGATCCTTCGTCGTTCTCGGCCAGTATCTTGTTGATGTCGGCCGAAACCGCGCCGAGATCGCGCCCGGAGTTGGTGGCGAAGATGTCGATGACCGGCTGCACCTTGTAATGAGACACGACCGCGGGCGTCACGCTGCGCTTGATCTCGGCGACGCCGGCCAGAATCTGCGACGAGTCGTTCTGGGACGCCGGCATGTTCCCCAGGGCCGAAACGGAATTCACCCAATATTCCGGACTCTGGGCGATGATCGGATAGGCCACGCCGTTCTTCGGGATTGATCCAGAACGTCGGCGCCACGGCGAAGCTGCCCGACAGCGTGTTCTGCAAGCTCTTGGCCACGTCGAATTCGTTCAGGCCGATCTGCGCGGCGAGGGTGCGGTCGACGTTGACGTCGAACTGCGGATAGTTTGACGCCTGCTGGATGCGCGCGTCGGCGACGCCGGGAACCTTCGCGATGCTGCGCAGCAACTTGCTGGCGTATTTGAGGTTCGCCTCGCGATTCGGCCCCGACCACCTGGACGTCGACCGGCGACGGCAGGCCGAAGTTGAGGATTTGCGACACGATGTCGGCCGGCAGGAACGCGAAGGTCGCGCCGGGGAACCGCCGCGGCAGGACCTCCCGCAGCTTCTTGATATATTCCTTCGAGTTCGGAGCCTCGCCCTCCCGCAGCGAAATCAGGAGGTCGGCGTCGCGAGTAGTCGACCGTGCCGGAATTGCCGTAGGCCAGATTGATGCCGCTGATCGGCAGCCCGATGTTGTCGACGATGGTCTTCACGGCGCCCGGCGGGAGGCTGTCGCGGATCGTCGCTTCGACGCGATCGCAGAGCGCGGCCGTCTCCTCGATGCGCGAACCCGTCGGCGCGCGGACATGCAGCTTGAGCTGGGTGCTTTCGACGGAGGGAAAGAAGTTCTGGCCCAGGAACGGCGCCAAGCCGAACGAACAGATGACGACCAGCATGAAGCCGGCGATGAACATATATCGTCCCGCCGAGCGCCGTGGCGAGCAGCCGCAGATAAAAGGAGCGCATCGCCTCGAACCGACGCTCGAACCCGCGCTGGAACATGACGAGCGGATTGCGGGTCGGCGGCGGCGTCGCCGTGCCGTGATGATGGTGCGCCTGGCCGGCGAGCAGATAGCGCGCCATGGTCGAGACCAGCGTGCGCGAGATCACGTAGGACGAGATGAGCGCGAACGCGACCGCCGCCGCCATCGGACGGAACAGATAGCCGGCGACGCCGCCGAGGCTGAACATCGGCACGAACACGATGCAGAATGCACAGCAGCGACACCGTCGCGGGGATGACGATTTGTCGCGCCCCGTCCATGATCGCGGTCTCGATGTCCTTGTCCTGTTCGAGATGCCAGTTGATGTTCTCGATCGTCACCGTCGCGTCGTCGACGAGAATGCCGACCGCCAGCGCCAGGCCGCCGAGCGTCATCACGTTGATCGTCTGCCCGATCGCGGCCAGCAGCGCGACGGCGGAGAGGATGGCGAGCGGAATCGAGGTCGTGATGATGAGCGTGGAGCGCCAGCTGCCCAGGAAAATGAGGATCATCAGGCCGGTCAGCGCGGCCGCGATGATGCCTTCGCGAATGACCGAATTGACCGACTGCTTGACGAAGGCCGATTGATCGCCGACCGCGTCGAGCTTGAGGCTCTCCGGCAATGTCTCCTTCAGTCTCGGCAGCAGCTTCTTGACGCCGTTGATGACGTCGAGCGTCGACACCGATCCCGCCTTCAGGATCGTCATCAGCACCGCATTGTTGCCGTCCACGCGCACCATATTGATCTGCGGCGGCGCGCCGGCGTGCGCGAAGGCGACGTCGCGCAGGAAAACGGTCGCGCCGTTCACGACTTTGAGCGGAATATTGTTGAGCTCCTCGATCTTGTCGGGCGAGCCGTTGAGATTGACGACATATTCGAACTTGCCGATCACGGCGTCGCCGACCGGCGTGACGATATTCTGCTGCGCGATGGTGTTGACGACGTCCTGCGCCGACAGGCCGTAGGCCTGCAGCTTGTTCTGGTCGAGATCGACCTGCACCTGCAGCACCTTGCCGCCGTAGGGCGAGGGAATGGCCGCGCCGGCGACGCTGGCGAGCTGCGGACGGATGAAGTTCTGCCCCTTGTCGAAAATCCGCGCCTGGTCCAGCGATTGGCTCGACAGCGCCAGTTGCAGCACCGGCACGCTGGAGGCGTTGAAGCTCAGCACATAGGGCGGCGTGATGCCGGCCGGCAGATACTTAAGCACCGTCTGCGACGCCGCCGTGACCTGCGCCAGCGCGCCGTTGATGTTGACCCCGGGCTGGAAGAAAATCTTGACGATGCCGTAGTTCGGCAGCGACTGCGACTCGATATGCTCGATGTCGTTGACCTGCGAACTCAGCGTGCGCTCATAATAATAGATTATGCGCTCGGACATGTCCTCCGGCGACTCGCCGCCATAGGTCCAGACGACGGCGACGACCGGAATGCCGATATTGGGGAATATGTCGACCGGCGTCTTGATCCAGGACGCCGACGCCAAAAATGACGATCAGCATCGCCATGACGACGAACGTGTAGGGGCGGCTGAGCGCGATACGGACGATTGCGAGCATTTATCTCTTCGGTCGAACGGCCACGGGCGCGCTTTATCGGCCCGCTTGCGCGGCTACGCGCCGGCCTCGGCGCACGGACAAATAGGCGCCGGATGGCGTCGGATACACTAAATAATATTTTGGGCGCATAGTTTAGTCCAGTAGCCTATCGAAGTCCGCGCGCCAATGACGCCTTGGCCGCCGCGCGCATTACGAAGATCGCGCCCGGCGCATTGTCCTCCACGCTGAGCTCGAAGCCGTGCAATTCGCGCGATGTTGCGCGCGATGCTCAACCCCAGGCCGTGGCCGACGTCCCCGTCGCCGCTCGGGGCGCGATAGAAGCGGCGGAAGATGAGATCGCGGTCGGTGGCCGGCACGCCGGGGCCGCTGTCGCGCACCTCGACGACCGGGCCGGCCATCGATCGCCGTCGCGGTCGCCGCCACCGTGACCGTTCCGCCCGCGGGGGTGAATTTGACGGCGTTGTCGACGAGATTGGCGATCGCCTCGCGCAGCAGGTCCTCGTCGCCGCGAATCCAGAGCGGCTCCGACGGCTGGGCGCTGAGCGAAACCGATTTCGCCTCGGCGAGCGGCTCATAGAGTTCGACCGCCTGCGCGCAGATCGCGGCGAGGTCGACGTCCTGGAAATGCTTGCCGCGCGGGCCGTTCTCGACCGCGGAAATGCGCAGCAGCGCGGCAATCGTCACCGCCGCGCGATCGAGTTGGACGAGCGCGGCCTCCAGTTGCGCGCGCATCTCCTCCGGCGCGCTTTCGAGCGCGCGATCGACCTTGAGGCGCGCGACCGTCAAGCGGCGCCCGCAAGTCGTGGGCGATATTGTCGCCGACGCTCTTCAACTGGTCGAGCAGCCGCTCGATCTCATCGAGCATCAGATTGACGGCATGGGCGATGCGATCGATCTCGTCGCCGTCGGCGGCCGCCGGCAGGCGCGAATGCAGATGGCCCTGCATGATCCGCGCGATGGCCTCATGCACATTCGCGAGCCGGCGCGAGGCGCGGCGCGCAAACAGCGCGCCAATCGCCAGAATCACCGCGACCGTCGGCAGGAGCGCGAGCGCCAGGGCGCGCAACAGCGTCGCCTCGACGTCATGGGCGTCTTGCAGATTGCGGCCGAACAACAGGATTCCGCCGTCGGCCCGCCGTCGCGCCACGAGGATCGCCGATTCCGGCGCGGCGCCGATCTCCTGCATCTCGGCGGCGCTGCGGAAGTACGCGCGGCCGTTCGTCTTTATCGGCGGCAGCCGCGCGATGTTGCCGAACGTCAGCGCGCCCTTGGCGTCGAACAGGGCCAGATAATCGATTCGACGGATTTCGCGCGTCAGGCGCACATCGAGCGCGGCGCGCAGCCGATCGTCGGGCGCATCGGCGTTCAGGCGGGCTTCGTTGACGAGTATGATGCTGATGCGACTGACGTTCTCGCGCGACACCGCCAGATAGATCAGCGCGAAGGCGGCGATCGTCGCCGCCGAGATCGCCAGCGCGAACGCGAGCGCGAGACGGAACGGACGCGCGCCGAACGCGTCAGACTGGAGCGTCAAGCTTGAAGCCCGCGGCGCGGACATTGACGATGAATCGCCGCCCGTCGCCCGCGTCGAGCTTGCGGCGCAAGTTGCCGATATGCACGTCGACCACGTTGGTCTGCGGCAGGAATTTATAGTTCCAGACGTCCTCGAGCAGCATGGCGCGGGTGACGATCTGGCCGGGCCGGCGCATGAAATATTCGAGCAGCTTGAACTCGCGCGGCAGCAAGTCGATCCGCACGCCGTCCCGACGCACGGTGCGCTCGACAAGGTCGAGTTCGAGCGCCCCGACCTTCAACCGCGTCGCGCGCGAGGCCGCGCTGCGTCTGAGCAGCGCCTCGACCCGCGCCGAAAGTTCGGGAAGCGCGAACGGCTTGACGAGATAGTCGTCGCCGCCGGCCTTCAGGCCGCGGACACGTTCGTCCACCGTCGACAGGCCGCTGACGACAAGCACGGGGGCCTGGTTGCCTTCCTGTCGAAGCGCCTCGACCAGCGACAAACCGTCTTCGCCGTTCAGCATGCGATCGACGACCAGCAGCGCCGCGTCCGTGCGGCTGGCGGCCTCACGACCCGCCTCCAGCGTCTGCGCCCACTCGACTTTATATCCCAAGCCCCGCAGTTCGCGGAGTATTTCCTCCGCGACTTCGCGCTCGTCCTCGATGAGGAGCACAGACTCGCATAAGGGATCGCCCAATTGCGGTTGCATCCTTTCACGCTCGCGCCGGCTCAGCTCAGATAGCCGCCGGCCGCCAATTAGCCCATTCTAGCCCAAATTACAGAAGTTCGGCCAATCCGCGTCATAATATCGGAAGGACCCGGCGCGGACCGGCAGGCGACGATGCGTGGATTTGCCGAGTCCCTCGACATCGTTTTGCATCCCCCCAACATGGGCGCCAAAGCGGAAAGCGGATTGGCGTCGCGTGTCCACATTTCGCATTTCGCTTATACATAGCCCCGAGAGCGTCATCCGAATGTTTTTATAAAACAAACTTTAATGTAAAGTCCCGCGCCTAAACGCCGCAGCGGCCTCGCGCCCCGAACGAAAGACAAAGGGGCCCCGGACCGGAACGTCCGGGGCCCCAAATTCCGGAGACTGGCGTCTGAATCAGAACCTGATGCGGATGCCGGCCGTGGGAGCGAAGTTGTCGGGTTCGAGGTAGCCGTTCGCTATGCCGCCGCTGACGACCTGGTAGAAGACGCCAGCATAGAGGTCGACGCGCTTGAGCGGTCGCCAATCCACCATCGCCGAGAACGCATTCTCAAAGCCCTGGCAATGGCCGGAAGCCGTTCCCACCGATTTTCCAAGGACGTTCGGCGCCGCCGCGGCGCAGCTGTCTCCGGGATGCGTGAAGGACGGCTGATAATAGAGGTAGTAGGCGCCGGTCACGTCGAGCCTGTCGTTGATCGCGTATTTGGCGCCGGTCCAAAACGCGTAGAAGTCCGAGGGAACGCTGAAGGCGGTGGAAGTGATCGAAACGCCGTATACCGGATAGCCGCCGATGTTCGTGAAGCCGCCGGGATGGGAATTGCTCGGGTTCTGGTAGCGGATCCACTCACCGCCGCCGTAGAACTTCCACTGATTCCACGCATATTTGGCGGCCAGCATGAAAGCGTCGTTATCGGAGAGCGTGGCCTTCAACGCGTCGTTCGGCAAGCCGGCCGGAACCGGACCGTTGTAGGTGCCGAGGTTCACCTGATCCGTGATGTGGGAGTAAACCGCGTCAAACGACAGGTTGCTGGAAATCGCCGCCGATGCCCACCTGCACGTCGCTATCTGAGCCGTTGTTGAGATTGTAGCCGCCCAGCTGCACCATCGCGCTGCCGCGCATATTGCCATATTGGATCTGATATTTCACGCCCGTGCCCATGCGCGCGTCTTCGGTGCCGCCGGCGCCGGGGACCTTGCCCGACCACCCGATGACCGAGAACGCATAGGAGCCGCCCATCGGATCATAGGCGTTGACGGTGTCGAGGGTCAGCGAGTTCTGTCGACCGGCGGTAATCGTACCGAAGACGGGATGGCTGAAGCCGCCATAGGCGACCGAGTTGTCCCACTGGCCGGCGCGGCTCGAGTCGGCGTTGGCGCTCTGGTCGAGGATCGTCCTCGTGTTGTTCTGCACCAGCGCGCCGACACCGTTGGCCAGTTCCAGCGAGTAAGGGCTGAAGCCCGTCGCGAGCTCGCCGACGAGCGACCAGCCGTAGCCCAGCGGCTCCTTGCCCTTCACGCCGATCTGCGACTGGCTCAAGCCGTTCGGCGTCGGCAACCAGAGGGAGCGATAGCCGTTCTTGCCGAGCAATTCCTGCACGCCCGTATGCATGGTCCCGTTGAACGGCACGCCATGGGTCTCGTAGCCGACGCCCATGTCGATGGTGGCGTAGAAGGTGAGGCCATAGGCGCTCAGCGGGCAGTCCGCCGGCGAGGAATTGAAGTAGTGAAGCACATCGGAGAAGCACGAGGGCTTCTCGGGCGCGACCGGCGCGCCTTTCTTTGTCGGAAGGTCCGCCGCGTACGCGGCGCCCGACGCCATCAGCGCCGCGAGCGAGACACACAGAACTTTCATTTCAGCCCCTCTACATTCGTCGATCGATCGCTCCACGACCCAACGGGGCCGACGTGCGCGGTCTGGCGAATTCGGGCGCGCTTGGCTTCGACGTTTGCCGCGTCTTCGCCTGCGCGAGCCTTGAAGGCGCAGTTTTTACGCCCGAAATTCGCGTGATTACGGCTAAATGTGGTCGATAACAATTCTGTGACACTTTTTATAAACCGCCGCCTTCGCCATCCAATGTGGCAAATTGGTCACGATCCCAGATCGACGGTGGCGCAATTGCGCGCCGGAACGGTCACAGACGCGCCAATTGGCGCAAAAATCGACGGGACGCGCGAGGCGTGAGGATTGAGCGCGCACGAAAAAGCCCCTGGAGCGTTTCGGCTTCAGGGGCTTGATCGTTTGGTTGCGGGGGCCCGCTACCAGCGTTATCTGCCCAGGCTCGCTTGTCATCTTCGGCCCAGCGAAATCGCCCAAGGCCGATGAGATCGTGACATCCCCCCGCCCCAGATTACTACTGACCTTCAATCTATGGTCGTTCTGCAGACGGCGCCTCGCAGGCTCGGACAGCCCGTGGCCTATACCCGCGTATGTGGCTCTCCGGCGGCGCGTCTGCGCGCCTCGGTGCAATGCCCGACTGCGCAAGGGGGCCGCTCGATCCCCTATGGCGTTCGGCCGGAGGCGGTGCGCATCGATCCCGAGAACGGCCTGCCCGCTGTCTTGTCGCTCGTCGAGCCCACCGGACCCGAAACGCACATGACCGCCCGAGTGGCCGATGTTGAAATCGTTGCGGTGCTTCGCGAACGGCTTTTCATCAAAGAGGGTGAGACAATTCGTCCGACGCTGGATGCGCCGGCCGCCCACTTCTTCGATCCCGAAACCGGCGCGCGTCCGACGTGACGCAGCCCATTTCAATCGTGCCGGGCACCGCCGCCCAAAGCCTGAACCGCCGAACTCCAGACTTTGCGCAGCGCAACGCGGTCGCTTTCGCCCATCAGCGGCTTAATCTCGTCAATCGATTTTGAAACACGCGCCAAGGCTTCCGCCTCGTCGAATAACCCACAGGCGACGCCCGCCATCGTTCCCGCCCCGAAGGCGCTGAGTTCCGTCAAACCTTGCCGGCGCACCGGGCGGCCGAGCAGGTCCGCCTGCGCCTGCATCAGAACCTCGTTGCGCGTAGGGCCGCCGTCGACGGAGAGCTTGTCGAGCCGGCGCCCGAGGTCCTGCTCCATCGCCGCGAAAACGTCGCGATCTGCTGCGCAATCGCCTCCAGCGCCGCGCGGGCAATATCCGCGCGGCCTGTCGCCAGCGACATGCCGGTCAGCGCGGCGCGCGCGTGCGTGTTCCACCAGGGTGCGCCGAGGCCCGCCAGCGCGGGGACGAAGGTCACGCCGCTGTGGCCCCTCGCCGTGCGCGCCAGGTCCGTAAGCGCTGCGACGTCGGGCAAGCCCGAGCATTTCGGCCATCCATGCCGCCGCCTGCGCGGAAACCGAGATATTGCCTTCCAGCGCATAGGCGACCTCGCCTCCGCGCCGCCAGGCGACGGTCGTCGACAGCCCGGACCGGCTTGCCAGCGGCGTCGCTGTCAGCGTCATCAGCGAGGAGCCGGTTCCATAGGTCGCCTTAACGGCTCCGGGCGCGCGGACGCCGTGGCCGAACAGCGCCGCGTGGGAATCGCCCATCATCGCATGCACCGGAACCCCGGCGGGCAGGCGCCCGACAGCGACGGTCTCGCCGAAGCGCGCGTCCGAACCGCACGACGCCGGGCAGGATGCCGAGCGGCACATCGAACAGACGCGCGAGATCCTCGCTCCAATGTCTGCGCGGCGATGTCGAACAATTGCGTGCGCGACGCGTTGCTCGCATCGGTCGCGTGACGCGCGCCGCCGGTCAGGTTGAAAAGCAGCCAGGAATTCGATGGTGCCGGCGCAGAGATCGCCGGCCCGAGCGAGATCACGCGCATCTGGGCGATCTTCGAGCAGCCAGCCGATCTTGGCGGCAGGAAACAGCGGATCGAGGCCGAGGCCGGTGATCGCAGCGACCTTGGCCTCGATTTCGGGCGTGCGCAGCGCGTCGATGCGTTCGGCGGAGCGGCGGCACTGCCAGGTCACGCAGGGACCGATGGGCTCGCCCGTCGCGCGGTCGCCACAGTAGCACCGTCTCGCGCTGGTTGGAGATCCCCATCGCCGCGATGCGCGCGCCTTCCCCGAGCTGCGCGAGGCACCCGTCGATGGCCTCGCGCGTCACGCGCCAGATCTCGGCGGCCGACTGTTCGGCCCAGCCCGGTCGCGGATAGACGACCGGCATCGGGACGGCGCGCGGGCGACGATGCGCGCGCTCTCGTCGATCAGCAATCGCCTTGGTGTTGGTCGTCCCCTGGTCGATGGCGAGAACGTAGCGCGAATTCATAGCATGCGCGCCGCGATGGCCTCGCGAGCCGCCGTCGGCGATGCCTCGCGCCGTCAAGCCGATATCTCTCGAACAGATATCGGCCGAGCCGGTCGGCATGAAACCGGGAAAGCCGAGGATGCGGATAGGACACGGCCGATAGCCGGCGACGACCTCGGCCACCGCGCCGCCGAGGCCGCCGCGCACGCGAATGCTCTTCGACCGTGACGATGGCGCCGATTTCGGCGGCGGCACGGATCGCCTCCACGTCGAGCGGCGCAATCGACGACCATGTTGACGACCCGCGACGGAGACGCCGCCTGCGGCGAGCGCGTCCGCCGCTTCGAGCGCGCGCGCAGACCATGACGCCGTTGGCGATGATCGCCGACGTCGCCGCCCTCGCGCAGCGTCTCGGCCTTGCCGATGCCGGAACTCGGCACCGGCGGGCGCGCGGCAACGCCGGCACGCCGAAACGGCTGACGCGGATGAACACCGGACCGTCATGCGCCGCGGCCGCCTTCGACCGCCTCGAGCGGTCTCCCACGGATCGGACGGGCACGACGATCGCGAGGTTGGGCAACAGGCGCAGCCAGCCGATGTCCTCGATCGAATGATGGGTCGGCCCGAGCTCGCCGTAACCGACGCCCGGCGACTGGCCGACGAGCTTCACGTTGGCGTTGGAATAGGCGACGTCGGCCTTGATCTGCTCGAGCGCACGAGCGGTGAGGAAGCACGAAGCGGCGCTGACGAACGGGATCTTGCCGCCGTTGGCCAGGCCGGCGCCGACGCCGACCATGTTCTGCTCGGCGATGCCGACGTTGATCGTGCGCTCGGGCCAGCGCTTGCGGAAGCCGGCGAGCTTGGACGAGCCGACGCTGTCGTTGACGACGATCGACGATGCGCTAGTCGCGCTCGGCGACGTCATCGAGCGCAGCAGCGAAGGCGTCGCGGCAGTCGAACAGGCCGGATGCGGGGGCTGGCGGCGCTCATGCCTGACTCAACTCCTTCATCGCCTGATCGAATTGCGCCTCGGTTGGGCACGCCGTGGTGCCAGCCGACCTGGTCCTCCATGAAGGATACGCCCTTGCCCTTGATCGTGTGCGCGATCACGCACAGCGGCCGGGCGCGACGGTCGCGCGGCGCGAAAGCGTCGAGCAGCGCCGCCGGGTCATGGCCGTCGACTTCGACGACGTCCCAGCCGAAGGCGCGCCACTTGTCCGCCAGCGGCTCGAGATCGTTGGTCTCGGCGACGCGCGCGCCCTGCTGCAGACGTGTTGCGGTCGATGATCAGCGTCAGATTGGCGAGCTTGCGATGGCCGGCCGCCATCGCCGCCTCCCAGTTGCTGCCCTCCTGCAGTTCGCCATCGCCGGTGACGACGAAGACGCGATAAGGTCGGCGCGATCCATCTGGCCGGCAATGGCGACGCCGACGGCGATCGGCATGCCGTGGCCGAGCGGTCCGGTATTGGCCTCGACGCCGGGCGACGTAATTGCGGTTGGGATGGCCGTTGAGCATCGACAGCGGCTGCATGTAGGTCGGCAGCGCCTCGACCGGGAGGAAGCCGGCCTCGGCAAGCGTCGCATAGAGCGCGCCGCTCGCGTGGCCCTTGCTCAGAATGCAGCCGGTCGCGATCCGGGCTCGCGCGGCGCTCTGCGGGATCGACGCGCAGCACGCCGAAATAGAGCGTCGCCAGAATGTCGGCGACCGACATGTCGCCGCCGGGATGGCCCAGCCGCGCCTCGTACACCATGGTCGAGCGCGTGCAGGCGGATGAGCGCGCGCCTTGCGCGCGAATCTCGGCGACTCAGCGCTCGCGGTCGCGCTGCCGCGTCGGATTGAGCAGTCATCGGCTCACCGCTGAACACGGAGAAGCGTAGGCGTCGCCGCCGGCTTCGGCCTCGTGGCGGTAGGTCGGCCAGCCGAGATAGCGCGAGATCGCCTCGTCGACGGCGCTCGGCGTGATGGCCGCGCACCATCGCGACGTGATGCTCGAAGCCGTTGCGGGCGACGAAGCCGAGCAGCGGGCGCAGCCGCGCCACCTGGGTCACGGCGATGCCGCCGTCCATGGCGAAGGGATCGTCGGTGAAGTCGCCCTCGCCGACATAGGCCTTGACGGTCCCGTGCCGGTCGTCGGTCGAGGCGCGGAAGAACGTCATCGGCCCCGCCTTCACCTTGCCCTTGACCGCGCCGAAGCATTTCTCCTTGCCGAGCACGCGTGCCGAGCACGTCGAGCTCGCGAGATCTCCGGCGTCGTCGCCGATGAAGCTCTTGGGGTAATTGCCGCAATGCGTGCAGACGCACTTGTCGGCCTCGCGGCCGTAGTTGTTGTTCCAGTCGAGGATCGCCGACGGCGCGCTCCGCGGCGAGCGCCAGCGCGTACATCGAGATCGCGCCCATCACGTCGACCTCGCAGGCGCTCGGCATCAGCTTCTCGCCCATCATGCTCATCGTCAGGCAGGTCGCGCAGCCGAAATTGTCCTGCAGGCTGCGCCAGCACTGGATGGCGCTGGCGTCGCATTCGTTCTCCTCGATCCAGCGGTTGACCGCGATCGTCCATTTCGCCTGCCTGACGATGTTCTCGCGCTTGATGTGCGCGGGGATGCGGCCATAGGCGGCGATCTCGTCGAGCTCGGCCTTGACCTCCGGCGCGTCGTCGGCGAGCGCCTGCGGCGGCGAAGATGATCTCCGAAAGGTCGACGGTGACGACGGTCAGGCCGGAGGCCTGCAGCAGCTTCTCGCTGAAGCGCATGGTCTGGAACGGCGCCGGTGCGCGCGCCGATGGCGCCGATGCGCGCGCGCTTCAGGCCGCGCACCGACGCGGCAGATGCGCACGAAGCGGTCGAGGTCGGCGGCGAACTCGGCGCCGTCGACATCGCTGGTGTGGCTGGTCGTGTCGGTGAAGGGGACGCCGTACTGATAGAAATTGTTGGCGACCGAGAACTTGCCGCAGAAGGCGTCGCGGCGGCTCGCGACGTCGACCTTGTCGATCTCGTCGTTGCTCGCCTGCAGCAGGATCGGAACGTCGAGGCGCGCCTCGTTGACGAGTTCGAAAATCGCGATCTCGTCGCCGAAGTTCGGCAGGCAGATCACCAGGCCGTCGATGTCTTCGCGCTGCGCGCGAAAATGCGCGGCGTAGCGCCGCGCGTCCTCGCGCGACTGCACCGCGCCGTTCTTGGTCGCCTCGACCGGCAGGATGCTGTAGCCGACGCCCAGATCGTTCCAGTTGCGCGATGAGCTGCCGCGCGCGTCTCGAGCGCCGGCGCGGCGTTGAAGAACTCGCGGCTGCCGACGACCAGCCCGAGTTTGACCGGACGCAGATTTCGCTTGGTCATGGCTCTGTGCGCCCCGCTTTCGCGAGCCGGCGTCGGGCGCGTCGCCGCCGACCCCTCGCTCTCGCCGTTCCTGGCTTTCGATTGCTTTCGATTTTTCGCATTTAATATCAATTTATGTGCATCTGTAAAGGGGCTCGCATCCGGTCCGCCCCGGAACGCGACCGCCATGCGCAGCGCGCCAGCGGATCTGAGCCCGAATTTGCCGCGAGCAGACTTCGCATCTTGACAGCGATGCGAAACGATGGAGAATATCGCAAACAATCGCAATAATCGCAAAGGGAGAGCGCCGAACTCAGGCGTGAATCCAGCAGGCAGGCACCGCGGAGCCGGCGACCGCTCGGCACGCCCGGCCGCGCACCTCACACGCCGCCGAATCTCCTGAAGTCCTGCGCGCGTTGTCGGCATCCAAGGGTGCGCCACGCTCGAGCGTCCGCTGGCGCGGGATCTTACGATGCGCATGAAATGAAATGGGAGGTTAGCAATGAAATTACGTCACGCTCTGGCCGGCGCGCTGCTTCGCGAGCGCCGCGTTTCGGCGGCTCCGGCGTATGCCGCCGATCTGATCGCCATCATCACGCCTTCGCACGACAATCCGTTCTTCAAGGCGGAAGCGGAAGGCGCGGAGGCCAAGGCCAAGGAGCTCGGCTACGACGTCATCTCGCTCGTCCATGACGACGACGCCAACAAGCAGTCGCAGCTGATCGACACCGCGATCGCGCGCAAAGCGAAGGCGATCATTCTCGACAACGCCGGCGCCGACGCCACCGTCGCGGCCGTGAAGAAGGCCAAGGACGCCGGCATCCCCTCGTTCCTGATCGACCGCGAAATCAACGCCTCCGGCGTCGCGCTGGCGCAGATCGTCTCCAACAACTACCAGGGCGCGCAGCTCGGCGCCCAGGAGTTCGTCAAGCTGATGGGCGAGAAGGGCAACTTACGTCGAGCTGGTCGGCAAGGAATCCGACACCAACGCCGGCATCCGCTCCAAGGGCTATCACGACGTCATCGACGAGTATCCCGACCTCAAGATGGTCGCGCGCCAGTCCGCGAACTGGAGCCAGACCGAGGCCTATTCGAAGATGGAGTCGATCCTTCAGGCCAATCCCGGACATCAAGGGCGTCATCTCCGGCAACGACACGATGGCGATGGGCGCGCGAGCCGCGCTGCTGGCGGCCGGCCGCAAGGACGTGATCGTCGTCGGCTTCGACGGCTCCAACGACGTGCGCGATTCGATCAAGAAGGGCGAGATCAAGGCGACCGTGCTGCAGCCGGCCTATCACGAAGCGCAGCTCGCGGTCGAGCAGGCCGACGCCTACATCAAGACCAAGACGGCGCCGAAGACCGAGAAGCAGTCGATGGACTGCGTGCTCATCAACAGCGCCAACGCCGACAAGCTCGAGACCTTCGCAGCTCAAGCCGTAAGGCGCAGGCACTGGAGGCGGCGCGCGGGATCGCCCGCTCCCGCGTCGCCTCACGATCAGGAGTCGAGAGGATGCGTTGGGTCGGATGCGCTGCCGGCGCTGATCGCTGGCGCTCCTGCTCGCCTCGTGCCGGCTTGTTCCGACCGTCGGACGTCGAGGCGCTCGGCGCGGCGGCGCTGAAGAACGGCGCCGCGCCGTTCGATCCCGACAAGATGGTCGCCAAGATCTGGACGGCGAAAGTCGTGCCCTATTTCGAGGAGAAGGCCGGACCCTTCCTCGAGGTCCGCGACCTTGCCGCCAAGGCGCCCGACGAGGCCGGCGCGAAATACGGCTACCGCGCCAAAGCGGACGGCACGCCCGTGGACCTTGATGGTCAAGCTCGAGGGCGACGATCGTCGCCGCCGACACCGAAGTCGCGCGCCGCCACCATCGGCGTCGACGCGACCGGACAGGGCAAGACCGACGCGACCGTGCAGATCGGCCCGGCCATGCGCGGCACCGCGATCCGCGATGCGCTCGATTTCGTTTCGTTCAACGATTTCACCAACCAGATCGACTTCGCCCGCTTCGGCAAGGCGTTCAACGCCTACGTCAATCGCAACGACGCTCGAGATCGCTGCCGCGCGAAGACCTCGTCGGCCGCAAGGTGACGCTGATCGGCGCCTATCGCGCTCGGCTCGGCGGCGAGCCGCCGCTGGTGACGCCGGTCGAGATCAAGATCGGACCGAAGCCGTGACCGACGGCCGACGCGCCGCAGACGACGCCGACGTCGTCCTGCGCCTCGAAGGCGTCACCAAGGTCTATTCCGGCACCGTCGCGCGTCAAGCAACGCCGATTTCGAGGTGCGCGCGCGGCGCGGTCAACGTGCTCGTCGGCGAGAACGGCGCCGGCAAATCGACGCTGATGAAGATCATCGCCGGCGTCGAGCGCCCGACCGCCGGGCGCATCCTGCTCGACGGCAAGCCGGTCGCCTTCGCCGACACGTCCGACGCCATGGCGCACGGCATCGGCATGGTGTTTCAGGAGCTGAACCTGTTCGGCAATCTCATCGGTCGCCGAGAACATCTTCGCCAACCGCGAGATCATGCGCCGCGGCCGCATCGACCACGCCGAGCAGGAGCGGCAGGCCGCGGCGCTGATGGAGCGCCTGCAGACCGGCGTCGATCCGCGCGCGCACGTCGAGGATCTGATGATCGGCCAGCAGCAGCTGGTCGAGATCGCCAAGGCGGTGGCGCGCAACGCGCGCATCCTCATCATGGACGAGCCGACCTCGGCGCTGAGCGCGCCGGAGGTCGAGATCCTGTTCCGCGTCATCGCCGACCTCAAGGCGAAGGGCGTCGCGATCGTCTATATCTCGCACCGCCTCGAGGAGCTGATGCGCATCGGCGACTACATCACCGTGCTGCGCGACGGCCGCGTCACCGGCGCGCGGCCGATGGCCGATGTCGACGTGCCCTGGATCGTGCGCCAGATGATCGGCTCGGACGCCAAGGACTTTTCGACGCCGGGCGATCACGACTTCGGCGGCGAAGTCGCTGCGCGCTCGAGGACATCTGCTTGCCGCGCATCACCGGCGGCTACGCGGTCGACCATGTCTCGCTCTCGCGTGCGCGCCGGCGAGATCCTCGGCGTCTACGGGCTGATGGGCGCCGGGCGCAGCGAATTTCTGGAATGCGTCATGGGCCGCCATCCGCATGGCGACCGGGCGCATTTTCATCGACGGGAAGGCCGGTGCGTGAGCGCGACATCGGCGGCCGCATCGCCCGCGGCCTCGCGCTTATCCCCGAGGACCGCCAGCGCGACGGACTGGTCCGATCCTCTCCGTCGCCGAAAATCTCGACCATGGCGAGCCTACGCCAGCTCGCGCGGTCGTTTCACATTCCCGCGCGCGCGAGGCCGAAGCGGTGCAGCGCGAGGTGCGCGACCTGTCGATCAAGGTCGCCGATCGCCGCGCTGCCCGTCTCCTCGCTGTCCGGCGGCAACCAGCAGAAGGTCGTGATCGGCAAGGCGCTGTTGACCGAGCCCAAGGTCCTGCTGATGGACGAGCCGAGCCGCGGCATCGACATCGGCGCCAAGGGCGATGTTTTCCGCATCATGCGCCAGCCTCGCCGCGAAGGGCCTCGGCGTCGTCTTCGTCACGTCCGATCTCGACGAGGCTCTGGCTCTCTCCGACCGCATCGCGGTTATGAGCCAGGGCCGCCTGACCGCCCTCCTCGACCGCGCCGACGCTACCGAAGCCGCCATCGTCGCCGCCTCCTCCGCCGGCCACGGTCCCCAAACCCGCCACCAAGGAACCCATCCATGACCGCTGCCGCTGATTCGCGCGCCGCCCGCCGCGGCGGCGGCTCGCTGACGCTCAACCTGATGCGGCTGCGCACTTTCATCGCGCTGTTTGCGGTGCTGATCGTCTTTTCCTTCGCCGCGCCGAATTTCCTGTCGACGGCGCAATCTCGTGTTGATGTCGAAGCATGTCGCGCTCAACGCCTTTCTCGCCATCGGCATGACCTTCGTCATCGTCACCGGCGGCATCGACCTCTCGGTCGGCTCCATCGTCGGCCTCTGCGGCATGATCGGCGGGCGGGTTGATCCTGCACGGGATCGCCCTGCCGATCGGCTACACCGCTTTCTTCAACGTCTATGAAATCGTTCTCATCACGCTCGCGCTCGGGGTTTTCATCGGCGCTCATCAACGGCCTGCTCATCACTCGCCTCAACGTGGCGCCGTTCATCGCGACGCTTGGCACGCTCTATGTCGCGCGCGGCGCCGCTCTGCTCAGTCTCGGAAGGCGCGACTTTCCCCAATCTAGAGGGCAATCCGGCTCTCGGCACGACGGGCTTTGGTTTCCTCGGCGCCGGCTCCTTCCTGCACCTGCCGATCTCGATCTGGATTCTCGTCGCCGTCGCGCTTGGCGCGGCTTATCTCGCGCGCTGGACCCCGCTCGGGCGCCACATCTTCGCTGTCGGCGGCAATGAGCGCGCGGCGGCGCTTTCGGGCATTCGAGTCAACCGCGTGAAGATGTTCGTGTACATGTTCTCCGGTTTCTGCGCCGCCATCGTCGGCCTCGTCATCTCCTCGGAGTTGATGGCCGCACATCCCGCGACCGGGGAGACATTCGAACTGAACGCAATCGCGGCGGCGGTTCTCGGCGGCACTTCGATGTCGGGCGGGCGCGGCACGGTCGGCGGCACGGTCATCGGCGCCTTCGTCATCGGCATCCTTTCCGACGGGCTCGTCATGATGGGCGTCAGCTCGTTCTGGCAAATGGTTATCAAGGGCGTTGTCATCATCGCGGCGGTCGTGGTCGATCAGGCGCAGCGCAAACTGCAGGCCCGAGTGGCGCTGCAACAGATGGCGCAGGCTGCCTGAGCGCAGGAAATTACGGAGGTTTTGCGATTGGCTCGGGAATTGCGATACCATCCCCCGAAGCGCAACTCGCCGAACTTCGGCCGCCGCCCCCGTCGGGCGGTGATCGCAAGGACAGCGGACGGGGCGACGCCTAGGCAAAAATCGATTGGACGAGCAAGGACATGCGGGTCTCGAAAGCTAGCGCTCCTCGAAGATCTCCGCGCACCGGTGGCGCGCGGCAGGCCGATCCCGATCTGAACGGGCTGCTCGCGGAGCCGCGCCGGATGAAGATTCTGGACTGGCTGAAGGAGGAAGGCAGCGCCCGGGTTCGCGACCTCAGCGCGGCGTTCGCCGTTTCCGAAGCCACGATCCGGCAGGACCTGGAGAAGCTGGAGGCCGAGGGCCACATCACTCGACAGCATGGCGGGGCGTTCCTGCAAACGGTGCCGAAACAGGTCGAGACGCTTTCGCTTCAGCATATGGAGAATATCGAAAAGAAACGGAAGATTGGTCTGAAAGCGGCGAGCCTTGTCGGCGAAGAGGAAACGATCATCCTCGACGCGGGGACCACCACCACGGAGATCGCTCATAATCTGCTGGGACGCGGATCGCTCACCGTCATCACCAACGCGCTCAACATCGCTCTCATGCTCGGCGCCGTGCCCGGTTACGCCATTCATATGCCGGGCGGCCAGTTCAAGGCGCCGACGCTCTCGCTGAGCGGCGACAAGGCCGCCGAATATTTCGAGGATGTCTACGCAGGCAAGCTGTTCCTCGCAACCGCTGGCGTCGCGCTCGACACCGGCCTCACCTATCCGAGCTTCGCCGATCTCCAGCTCAAGCGCGCGATGATCCGGGCTGCTTCACGGGTTTATCTCGTCGCCGATTCCACCAAAATCAACCGTCCCTCTTTCACCCGCCTCGGCACGCTCGACGTGATCCACTCCTTCATCACCGACGACGGCATCCGTGACAAGGACGCGAAGGCGTTTGAAGCCAGGGGCATTGAAATCCTCATCGCGAACTGAAGCGGGCTTCCGCCGCGTTCCTTCTCGCCCACCGGCGCAGCTTGCGGCCGATGGCGGACCCGTTTGGCGGACCGACGGCCCTCCTGATCTTAACTGTTGATTTTCACTGAGAACTGACCCAGTCAGGGCAGGTTTTTCCACCGAGAATCTCGGCGGAAATCGACACAAGGTGGCCGACGCGAAGCTTACCGGGATCGCGGAGAGCAGGGTCAACCGCCCCGCCAAACAGAGCGCCACCTGATCGATCATCCGCTTGGAGACGGCGCGGCGACCACGGCGGGGCGGGGAAAAGCCACGCGATGCCTAGCTCGCAGGTCGACGCCTACGGTGGCCCCGGCGCTTAGTAGGCGGCGCAGTCTGAAACGGAATCAGCCGGCGCGGCGGACTTCGCGCGCCGGCTTGTCCTCGCGCAATCCCTGGTAGACGATGTGGCGCAGCAGCCCATCCGCCGCCCAGGTCAGGCAGGTGACTTCCGCGACGAGCTTGGGCTTGACCCAATGCACGCGCGACAGGACGAGCGGCTTGCCACGCGTGTTCTTCGGCGGCGGAGCGTGCAGGGGCATCTTGTCGGCGGCGAGCGGCCGCAGCTTGCCGACGAGCCCATTCAGTTCAGAATCGGTCACGCCGGTCCCGGCGCGTCCGGCGTAAGCGAGCCTGCCGTCCTCGTCATAGTAGCCGAGCGGCAGCGAATCCAGCCACGGTCGCGATCCCTCGGGATCGGTCCAGCCGACGACGACGAACTCCTGCCGGTTGAGCGCCTTCGTCTTCACCCAGACGCCGCGGTTGCCCGGCCTGTAGGGCTCGTCCACCGCATTGACGATGCCTTCGAGCCCGTGCTTCGCGGCCTCGGCGTACACGCGGGGCCCGTCGTCGACCGCGTGGCTGCTGATCCGGTGTTCCCCGCGCACGCGGGGATGAGTTCATTACAGGCGCCGTCTGCGCCGGTCCGGCCTAGCGAGGCGGCGGCCTGCCGCCTCTCTCGCCGTGGGCCGACGCTGTCTTGCGATGGTTAATGTCGCGCGCGCTCTCCTCGTCTGTCGCCGGCGCGCCGCGAATTGTAGCAGGCAGGATCGTCCGCCTCCGAGCAGAAACGCTTGTGGCTCCTGCCCGACAGCGTTCGACCGCACCGCTCGCACGGGCGAAACGATCGAGAAGCGGAAAGCTTATCGATGAGTAACGCCCACATCAGGCCCGGCAAACTGCTCGCGACCCTGACGGAACGGGCGCGCGTCGATCTGCGCAAATTTGCGGGCTGGTGCTCGGCGCGCGGGATCACGCCAAAGGCGGTCGCGCAGCCGACCTTCGCCGACTATTTCGCGTTCCTCTCGGAGCAGTCGATCCAGCACAATGTCAGGAAACGCTGGCGGCGCGCCTGGCGAATCTGGAACGAAGCGGTCGCTCTCGAGGGGAGCCCCTAGTCCAGCATCGCCAGCCTTTTCGACGACAAGGCCCGGCTGATCCCGCTCGACGAGTTGCCTTCGCGTTTCGCGCGCGAGCTGAAGGCTTACAAGGATGCACTGGTGCGCCCTATCCTGTTCGGGGTCAAATCCGGCGCGGCGGGGTCCGCCGGGGCGCTCGCCGAACGCCTCGCGCGCGGACTAGCCACAAGGCGCTGAGACCCGCCACGGCGGACGGCTATGCCCGCAGCCTCGTCCTGTTCTGCGGCTATCTCGTGCGCGATGGCGTGGCGCCGGACTATTTCAACGGGCTTTATACCCTCGTCGATCCCGACCTGCTCCTGCGCGGTCTGGAGCGCATCCAACATGACGTGCTCGCCGACCGCGAGCGGCGGCGCGCAGGGCCGACCGACCCGATGACCGCGCCGCCGACCGGCGATAGCGATGACCCCGTGCCGATCGTGACCCAGGTCGCTTACGCCGCGCTGAGCTTGGCGAAGTACATGAAAGCCGAGCCCGCGGTCCTCAAGCGGTTCGACGAGATCGCCGCCAGCACCCGGGTTGCGCGCCGGGGCATGACGGCGAAGAACAAGGCGCGCCTCGGTCAGTTCTCTGACGACAGGGCTTTGAAGCTGCTACTCGACCTGCCGGCGCGCGTGTTCGCGCGACACGTCGGGGTCGAGAAGCCGACGTTTAAGCAGGCGCGCGAGGTCCAGAACGCGGCGATTGTCGCTGTGCTGATAGAACTGCCGATCCGGGTCGGCAATGTGGCCGATCTCGACCTCGCCCGGCACTTCCAGGGCCGTGTCGGTCCCGGCACCGGCAAATGGCTCGTCTCGATCGCCGCTCACGAGGTGAAGAACGCGGAGACAATCGACGGCGAGTTCACGGAAGCGACGAGCGCGTTGCTCGATCGCTACTCGCGGTGTTCAGGCCGGCGATAGCCGAACAGCTTTCGACTGCGCTGTTTCCGGGGCGTTCGGGAGACGCGAAGCGGCGCTCGACGGTGTCGTCGCAGTTCGCCGAGTTCATCCGCCGCGAGACGGGTCTGGTGATGAACGCACATCTGATGCGCGGCTTCGCGACCGGGCTCTGGGTGCAGACGAACCCTGCCGATTTCGAGACGGCGCGCCAGTTGCTCGGCCACAAGTCGATCAACACTACCCGCAAATTCCACGCACACCTTGACCAGCGCCATTCCTACGGGCGCTATCACAAGGTGCTCGAAACGATCAGAAGCGCGCCAAGCGAGTTGGCTCTGACGGCGTTCGATTTCGGCCGGCGGCGCGGAGAGGGCAAATGATCCCTGCTACGGCCGCCCGGGCGAAAATCTTCGGCTCGCTCAAGTTCGGGGACTGGCCGCAGATCGACCGCGATCTGATGCAGGCCGCGATGGCGCCGAAGACGTTCCTGCGGCCGGGCGGACCGGCATCGGGCTGTCGCCCCGCGACGCGCGAGACTGTCTACTATCGCTATGGCGTGTTCTTGTGGTGGCTGCGCGACGGCGAACGCCTCGCGCCGGAAGCCGCGCCTATCGCCCGCGCTACGCCTGACATGATCGCGGCCTTCGTTGAGCAATACGGCGCCAGACACGCCAGCACCTCCCTCGCCGCCCGTGCTCCACGGCCTCTACGAGGCGATCCGCGTCATGCACCCTGGATTCGATCACTCTTACCTCCGCGACGCCGTCAGCGCGCTCAAGGCCAACGCCAAGCCACGCTCGAAACTGCCGCGCGTGGCAGACCACCGCGCACTGATCGAGCTCGGCGAGGCCCTGATCGCGCACGGCGCGGCCAATCCAAACCGGGATCATATGCTCTCGGCTGTCGCCGTTCGTGATGGCTGCATGATTGTGCTCGCCGTCGCCTGCCTGTTGCGGCGGAGCAATTTCAAGGCGCTACGGCTCGATAAGACCCTGCTGCGCAACGAGATCGGTTATCGCGTCGCCTTCGAAGCCTCGGCGATGAAGAACCATCGCCCTTTCGAAGCAGATCTGCCGCATTGGCTGACACCGCATCTCGACCTCTACTGCAAGACCGCCCGCGAGACGCTCAGGTGCAGGTCGGACGCACCAGATACGGGAGGGCTGTGGCTCGGCGCGGAAGGCCAGCCGATGACCGGCAAGGCCATTTCCCGAAAGCTGCGACAGCTCATCGAACGCCATCTCGGGCGCGCCATGTCGCCGCACCTGTTCCGCGACCGCGCGACCACGACGCTCGCCGTGGAGGCCAGCGCGGACATCGGCGTCGCCGGCGACATACTCGGCCATGCCGACCCGAGAACCAGCGAGCGGTACTACAACCAGGCGCGTGGCCTTGAAGCGAGCCGGCGCTATCACGGCCTGCTCGACCATCTGCGTGGCGGGGAGTGGCCATGAAGGCCGTGTCACACGGGCCGGCTTTGGGTTAGGCTCAGGCCGGAACCGCTCACCTCATATGAGATCGCCATGCGCGCCGTGATCTACGCCCGCTATTCCTCCGAACTACAGCGCGACGCCTCGATCGAGGATCAAGTTCGCGTCTGCCGCCGCCGGGTCGAGGCGGAAGGTTGGAGCCTCGGTCGCATTTATTCCGATCACGGCGCGAGCGGCGCGTCGCATTTGCGCGCGAGCTATCAGGCTTTGCTGGCCGATGCGCGCAAGCAATTGTTCGACGTTGTTGTCGCCGAAAGCCTTGATCGCCTCTCGCGCGACCAGGAGCATGTGGCGGCGCTATTCAAGCACTTGTCGTTCGGCGGCGTGACGCTGCTGACAATCGGCGAGGGCGAGATTTCTGAACTGCACGTCGGGCTCAAAGGCACGATGAGCGCGTTACTTTTGAAAGACTTGGCGCAAAAGACGCGGCGAGGGCTGGAGGGTCGAGTGCGCGAAGGCCGTTCGGCCGGCGGCCTCTCATACGGCTACCGCATTGCGCGCGGCGGCGGAGCGGAGCACCAAGCACTGGCGAGCGGGTGATCGATCCCTTTGAGGCCGACGTCGTGCGCGGAATTTTTTCCGATTTCGCGGCCGGCAAGAGCCCGCGCGCTATCGCCATTGAACTGAACCGTCGCGCCGCGGGGGGCCGAGCGGAAAACCTTGGGGCGCTTCGACCATCTGCGGCAATTGGCGGCGCGGCACAGGCGTGCTCAACAATGAGCTTTACGCCGGCAGGCTCGTCTGGAACCCGCAGCGGTTCGTGAAAGACCCCGAGACCGGGCGGCGGCAGGCCCGGCCCAACCCCGAAAGCGAATGGGTCGTCGAGGCGGTCGCCGCGCTCCGTATCGTCAGATGACGAGTTGTGGGCCAAGGCCAAGGACCAGACAAGCGGAGACCCGCACGCAGGACAGCCTCAACGAGAGCGCGCGGCCTGAGCACGCGCGCCGTCCCCGCTACCTTTTCTCGGGGCTGCTCACCTGCGGCGCTTGCGGCGGCGGCTACACGATGGTCGGCGCGCGGCATTACGGCTGCGCCAACGCCCGCAATCGCGGAACCTGCGACAACCGCCTGACGATCCGGCGCGATGTGCTGGAGGAGACCGTGCTGAGCGGCCTCAAGAACAATCTCTTTCATCCCGATCTGATCCGTGCATTCGTCGAGGAATATAGCCGCGAGTTCAATCGCCTACGGCGCGAGCAGGCAAACGAGCAGGCCGTGGCGCGGGCGGAGCTGACGAAGATCGAGCGGCAAATCCGCAACATCGTCGATGCGGTCAAGGCCGGGCTGTTCGCGCCGTCGATGAAGGACGAGGTGCTGGCGCTGGAGGCGCGCAAGGCGGCGCTGGCCGAGCAGACCAAGGACGATACCGAGGAGCCCGTGCTGCTTCATCCGGGCCTCGCCGACCTCTACCGGCGCAAGGTTGAGAATCGTAAGCATGCGGCGTAGGCCGCAGGGCGCCGTCTGCCGAAGGCGGCGACCGGCGGTTGTTCATACGGGATGCAGGATACCGTCGGTTCTGAGTGTTTCGATAGCCTTGAGGAGGGTGAGACCGCGATGAAGGCGGAACCACTCGCCGGTGTGGCGATGCCACTGGATGTCGAAACGGTCGGGGCTTACCCAGTCGAGGCGAGCGAAGGGGGCGTCGAACTCTTCGCCCAGGTTTTCCGGGAACCCTGAGCGATAGCGCTGGATGAAGCGATACTTGGCGCCATGCCATTTGCCAAGGATATCGACGGGATAATTGAACTCGGTAGGCTGGATCGCAGGCAAGAATCTCGGCTTCAGGAATTCCTGGATCAATCGTTCGCACGCCTGCGTGACGTTGGCCTTTTCGGTCGCGGAAAATGCGGCGTGCGGTCTAAGCGGCTTTCGCATGGCTCACGATCGTCTTCCGCCAGTTCCACGGTAGCAACTCATCGAGCCTATGCGCCGGATGCTCGGCGATGCGGGAGAGAATGTCCGCCAGCCACGCCTGCGGGTCGACGCCGTTCATCTTGCACGTGACAATCAGGCTGTATATGGCGGCGGCGCGCTGCCCTCCGCGATCGGAGCCGCAGAACAGCCACGACTTTCTTCCCAGAGCGACCCCGCGCAGCGCCCGCTCCGCTGCGTTATTCGACAGACAAACACGCCCGTCGTCGAGGAACAGCGTGAACGCCGGCCAGCGCTTGAGCATGTAGTTGATCGCCTTGACGAGATCGTGCCCGCGCGAGAGCTTCGTGAGTTGCTCGCGCAGGTAGGCGTGAAGATCCTCGACCAGAGGCCGGCTCGCGGTTCGTCGAGCCGCAAGCCGCTCCTCGGCGTTCTTGCCGTTGATCACGCGCTCGATCTCGAACACCGCGTCGATGCGGCGCACGACCTCGATGGCGATCGGCGAGAGCGGGATTTCCTTTTTGCCCGCAGCTTTGCGGCGCATATTGCCCTCGACGTCGGCGAACTCAAAGAACTTGCGTCGCGCATGCGCCCAACACGCCGCCTCCCGGATCGGGCCCGGCTTTCGAGCAGGCAGATAAAGCGCGTTGTATCCGTCATACGCATCGGCTTGCAGAATGCCGGAATACCCTGCCAGATGCGCCTGCGGATGCTCGCCCCGCCGATCGCGCGAGTAGTAGAAGATCGCCGCCGGAGGCCCGACGCCGCCGAACGGCTTGTCGTCGCGGACGTAAGTCCAAAGCCGCCCCGTGACGGTCTTGCCCTGCGCCATCACCGGCACGGTGGTGTCGTCGCCGTGCAGACGCTCGCCCGCCATCACGTGGGCCTCAAGAAGGCCGCGCAGCGGGTCGAGCGCCGCGCAGACGGCGCCCACCGCGTCGGCCATCGTGGACAACGCGATCGGCGCGCCCTCCAGCGCGTAGCGCTCGGCCTGCCGGTTCAACGGCTGGTGCTGGCCGAACTTCTCGAACACGATCCGGACAAATGCTGCGCATTTGCCTAGACATCGCCAGCAGGCTAGGCCCCGCCCAGGCGCGCGGAATCGGGTGAAACGGCGCCGGCGCCTGGCTGATCTTCTCGCAATCCCGGCAGGTGAACTTCTCCCGCACCGTCTCGATCACTTTCCAGCGGCGCGGCTCGCTCTCCATCGTTCGCGTCACGTCTTCGCCGAGCTTGCGCAGTCGACTGCCGCCGCAGCATTCGCAGGCCGTTGGCGGATCTATCACCACGCGCTCGCGCGGCAGATGGTCGGGGAACGTGTTGCGCTCGGACGGGCGGCGCGCGAAGGCGCGCACATTGGTGGTCTTCGCGACCGCCATCTCCGCCGCCAGTTCGTCTTGCGTCGCGCTCGCCGCCAGTTCTTCGAACTCCAGCGACAATTGCTCGATAATCCGCGCCGAACGCTCCGACCGCTGTCCGTAGACCTGGCGCTCCAGCTTGGCGATCCGCAGCTTCTGCGCCGCGATCAGCGCCGTATCTTCCGACGCCTTCGCCCGCGCGACCGCCAGTTCGGCGGCGGCTTGCAGGCCCCTGGCTTCAGCGCTCGCCAGCGCCGCCTTCAGGGCGGCGATTTCTTGCGCGAGAGCGTGACCGGCGGCGTTCATGAGACAAAGTGAATCACAACTCGTGCGATTTGTGGCGCCCTAAAATGCGCGTGACCCCATATTTTTCTTCGCTCAGCCCGCGCTCTTGGGTCTCCACGTGAGCTGGGGATTCCGCCAGTCGATTCCTTCCAGCATGTAAGCCATTTGCGCCGCCGAAATCGCCACGACGCCCTCCTTCGCCGAGGGCCAGACGAACTTTCCCCGATCCAGCCGCTTGGCGTAGAGCGAGAGCCCGATCCCATCGTGCCAGAGAACCTTCGCCAGGTCGCCGCGGCGCCCGCGAAAGATGTAGAGATCGCCGACATGAGGATCGCGCTTCAGCTGCTCCTGAACCTGAAGCGCCAGACCCTGCATGCCGCGCCGCATGTCCGTGTGGCCCGTCGCGATCCACACCCGAACGCCGCTCGGGATCGGGATCACGGACGCAGCGCCTTCAAGGTCGCCGCGATCAACGCCGAAGGCGCGCCAGCACCGATGCGCACGCGCGCGTCGTTCACCTCCACCACAATGACGTCAGGCCCAATTGCGGCGGGCTGCGAAGCCGACGCCGCCGGCGACGCCTCGATGACCACGGGCGCAAATCCCGACACGCTCGCGCACGCCGCCTTCCGCGCCTCGCGCCGCCACCTGTAGACGAGGCTCGTGCAGATATCCGCGCGCCGCGCCACTTCGGCGATCACGGCCCCAGGCGCCTCGATCGCCGACAATATCCGCGCCCGGTCTTCCTCGCTCCACCGACGTCGGCGTTCGTCCCCAGTGATCAACGTCATGCGTCCCATGCTGCGCAGCTAACCTCGCTCATAAAGCCGACTTAGCAGCGCAGCATCACGCTTCTTCAAATTTTGGAAAGGCGGCCGCCGCCGGAGGGATACCGAGCGGCCGACCCGGATTGCGGATCGCGCCGGGGGTCTTCGAAGTCGCGCCACCACGTTCTGCATGGCAATGCCGTCAACCTCGGTGATGATCTGGCGGGCGCGAAAATGCGGATCCGCAAATATGTCCTTCATGTCGAGGACCGGCGCAATCGCGGCGTCGACTTGTTGGAACTCGCGCATCACCTCGTCGAAGGCGCGCGCGCCGACCCAGTCTCGCACGTATTGTTCGAGCGTTTCGCGATGGGCGCTGCGCGCCTGGAAGTCGGCGAATCACGCATCACCCTTTAGCCCCAGGAGATCGAGCAGGCGGGCGGCGACACTGTCGGCGGTGGCGGAAATCGCCACCCACTTGCGATCGGCGCAACAGTAGGTCCCGCGCGGAACCGTGTAGGGGATGCCGGAGCCGAGACGCGGCTGGACATAGCCGAGATGAGCAAAGGCGGAGACGAGGGGCCCCATGAGCTGGAACATTGACTCGAGCAGATTCACGTCGACGACTTGCCCTTCGCCCGTCTTCTCTGCGTGCCGAAGCGCGGCCAGCGTCGCAAACGCGCCGACCGACGCGGTCACTTCGTCGGTCAAGGCGATCGGCGGCAACAGTGGGGGTCCGTCGGGCTCGCCCAGAAGGGAGGCGAGACCGCTCAACGCCTCCGCAATGGTCGCAAACCCTGGACGAAGCGCATAGGGCCCGTCCTGGCCGAAGCCGCTAATGCGCAGCGTCACGACTTTCGGGTTGCGGGCGTGAATATCGGCGGGACCGAAGCATAGCGCTTCGAGTTTGCCCGGCCGCATGTTCTCGATGAGGATGTCCGCGTTTGCGAGCAGTGCCCACAACGTATCGCGGCCCGCCGTGGACTTCAGATCGAGCGACATCGCGCGCTTGTTGCGATTCAGCACTTTCCAGAAATAGGAGTTGGTCTCGTTGGGACCGGTCCATCCCATGCGCCGCGTCGGATCGCCGCCCGGCGCCTCGATTTTGATCACGCTCGCGCCGAAATCCGCGAGATATTTGCCGACGCCCGGGCCGGCTACGACAGTGGCGAGTTCAATAACGCGGACGCCGTCGAGCGGACCGGGAGCGGCGTTCGCCATCATGCCTCCCCCGCCGGCCGGCACGGGAGCAGCACGGCGCGCGTAAACGTGCAGGCGAGGCGCTGGTCCTGGTTGAACCCTTCCGTCCGCACCGTCAGCACGCCCCGGTTGGGCCTCGATCGGGACAAGCGAACCGACAGGATCTCCGTCGAGCCATAGAGCATGTCGTTGTGGAACAGCGGCGCCACGTGGCGCAGGTCGCTCACTCCGAGGTTGGCGATGGCGCGCCCTGAAATGTCGGGCACGCTCATGCCCAGCAGCGGCGAGTAGACAAAGGTGCCGACGACGACATTGCGGCCGTATTCGCTTTCGGTCTGCGCCCAGTGGCTGTCCACATGCAACGGACTGGCCGCCAGAGTGAGCAGGCAAAACATATGACCTTCCGCCTGAGTTATGGTCTTGCCGGGCCAATGGCGAAAGACGTCGCCAGGCTCGTAGTCCTCGAGGTAGCCTCCGAACCGCCGATCGCGCACCGAGAAGATGCGACCCATCTCAGCCCTCGATCGCAAATGTGGGTGCATCGGTCGAGATCTCGTCGCCCTCGCTTACACGCACGGCGGCCACCGTGCCGGCCATCGGCGAAGGTACCTCTACGCTGGCCTCGTCGGTTTCGACCAGCATCAGAATCTGCCCTTCCGATACGCGGTCTCCCGGCATGGCGTTCACCGCTATGTCCAGCGCATTGTCGGCGGCGTCACCGACTTTCGGCATCTTCAGTGCGACGCGCATGCCTTACCCTCCCGTCGCCGCGATCAGGCCGCGCACGCGCTTCTCCTGACGAGGCTGGCGCCGCTGGCGGCGTCGAACAGATGCAGCCGGTCGAGGTCAAAAATGAGATCGACCAGATTGCCGCGCCGGGGCGCGCCGCCCGCGGCGCTGTATCCGCATATGACGGTTCGCGAAAACATCGGCTTCGCGCTGGAGCAGCGACGCCTGTCGCGCGCCGAGATCGACCAGCGCGTCACCGAGGCGGCGCGCATCCTCGATCTCAGCCTGCTGCTCGATCGCAAACCCAAGCAGCTTTCCGGCGGTCAGCGTCAGCGCGTGGCGATGGGCCAAGCGATCGTGCGCCATCCGCAGGCTTTCCTGCTCGACGAACCGCTCTCCAACCTCGACGCGAAGCTCCGCGTCCAGATGCGCGCCGAACTCGGCCGGCTCCATTCGCGCCTCGGCGTAACGACCATCCACGTCACACACGACCAGATCGAGGCGATGACGCTCGGCAATCGCGTTGCCGTGTTTTCGTACGGCGCCCTGCAGCAATATGCCTCGCCGCACGCCATCTATCACGATCCGGTCAACGTCTTCGTCGCCGGATTTGCCGGCAGCCCGGCGATGAACTTCATCGAGGGCGTTCCCGCCGGCGACGGCGCGATCGCCATTGCCGGGGCCCGCATCGTGGCGCCCTCATCCCCCGCGCTCGCCAGTCTTCGCGCCGGTGGCAAAATGCCTGTTCCCATTGGGTCATCCTTTGGTGGGCCATGGTTCCACTGGTGCGGCCAGGCATCGTGAAAAACGCCGACTTCAGTTCTATCTTCTCGGCCCGCTCCTGCTCCAACTCCGATAGCGCGCGTCGAAGCAACGCCACCAGTTCGGTCGCGCTAAACCCTTCAAGCGAATCAACGGGTATATCCAGCACGCGCGGAGAGAATTACATCCGCGACCGTTCGACTCCCCCCGATGCCCGGAAATTTGCCCTGTTACCTGCTTCCGACCGCGGCGATCGTCGGTGCCGGCTTGCCGATCGCCTGCGGCGTCGCGCTGGCGGAGAAAGTCCACAAGTCGGACCGCGTCGCAGCTTGCCACCGTTCCGCGCCAACTTGGCGCACAGCGTCTTCAGCGCCGCCGGCGTATTCGAAATCTTCCCGTGATCCCGAACTTCATCTCGCTCACTCCCTTCCGCCAGAGCGACCGCGATAGTGTCTTTATGCACATCAAGACCGACATAGATGATATGATGCTTCATGACCCGTCTCCTATGCATGGGGCTCGGCGCCGGTTCACCCGACGCAACCCTCGTATTCCTGCATAATGTGAGACGGCATTGTCACGTTGGGTAGGTGTCTGACGTGATTGTTCCTTTCGCGACGGGACCTGTCATGCTGCGGCAGTGCATCGCGCCAAGTGTTCATCGCCTCAGCGCGAAGCGTCCGATGGGTCTGTGCTGAGGTGAGATGGCGTTGGACATTGAAGGTGTTGAAGACGGCGGCGTGCATCGACAAGAATCTCTGTGCCGAACCCGCGCTCTTAAAACGCTGCATCTTGAGCTCCGCGTCGGCGCGTTGGTTGATGCGAATTCTCCGCTCGATTGTTCTTCCACTTTCCCCGCTCATGGCGACCTTCGATCCCAAGGTCGCGGGCCGCGGCGCCGTAGGATCGCAAATCGTCCGTCACCAGCCGATCGGGGACCATCGCGTATTTCTTGAGAAGCTTGCGCATCAATTTCAGCGCAGCTCGCTTGTCGCGACTGGATTGAACGAGCACGTCGAGAACCTCGCCCTCGGCGTCGACGGCGCGCCAGAGATACGTCATCTTGCCGTCGATCTTCAGATAGACTTCATCCAGATGCCAAATCGAGTGAGGTTTCGGCCGGCGCTTTCGCAAATCCGCCGCGATGATCGGACCGAAATGGTTTACCCATCGTCGAACGGTTTCGTAGGACACGGTAATCCCTCGCTCGGCAAGCAAGTCCTCGACGTCACGCAAGCTGAGCGTGAACCGGAGATACAGCCAAATCGCCTGGCGAATGACCTCGGGCGGGAAGCGATATCCGGCGTAACTGAGTTTCGCCATCCATATTGACTAACCAGGTTAGGTAAAAGCTGCAAGCTCACGTGCCGTGACAAAGCCCGCATGAACAATGGGATAGCCGCGCCAATCGATGAAAGTCCCCATTATCGCGCCGTCGGCGAGGACCGGAGCAAAGGCGGTCATCCAGGCCAGATTGAAAGCGAGATATTCAGCTTCGCTCATTGCCGGACGCCAAAACGAATTCACGATGTGCCCCTTTGCTGACATTGCCCACGATTGGCGCGTCATAGGGTTCATCTGTCAGCAGGAGCTGAGCAGGCGGGTCATCGCGCATCAGACGGCGCACGATTTCCGGATCGCGGGCTTCGCTGTGAATCGGCGGGGGTCCCGACGCCGATCGGCGTCATAACCCTTTGAGAATATTGTCGACGGTAGGGTCAAATCCTGGAGCCGAATGACAGGTCAGGGTATTGCGCTGGCGCTCGAACGGGTTGACTGATCGACTTCAATCTCCAGGCCAGACGTGGCCAGGGTTGTGATTTTTCCGGTCCGCGACGGCGCGGCGTCTCCCGTGGACCCGCCCGCGTGTGAGCGAGCGCGTTCGTCAGTGACGTCCTTGGATGCGTCAGGTCAGGGCGCGCAACTTGGCCACACCGACAGGCGGTTCGGTCCGTAGGCCAAGCCAATAGGCTCTCTTCGCAAGACCATGCCGCACGCGAGCGATCTGGGTCCGCTCTCCGACGAGCCGCGATCGAAGCAGGGGGTCGTGGGTTCCGGTCGCGGCGAGGCTCTTGTTGATGACCCAGCCGAACGGCTCGATGCTTGCGCGCCGCAAGTCATCCTGGAGCGCGGCGGCTTCGGAAACTGGTGTCGTTTCCGGCAGGGTCACCAGGATCACGCGGGTGTAGTCGGGGTCCTGCAGCCGCATGAGCGGCGTAACGACGCGCCCGGCTCCGCTCTCTTCGAGTTGGCGCGTCATCTGGCGATGATAGGCGCCGGTCGCATCTAGCAGCAGCAGCGTGTGGCCTGTTGGCGCCGTGTCGAGCACGACGAAGGCGCTCCGGGCCTCGGCCACGACGCGCGAGAAGGCGTGAAACACGGCGACTTCCTCGGTGCAGGGAGAAGCCAAGTCCTCGCGCAGCAGCGCCTTGCCCTGTTCGTCCAGGTTTCGGCCACGGGTCGCCATGATTTTCGCGATATACTTTTCCGTCTCCACCACGGGGTCGATCCGATCAACCGTGAGACCGGGCGCCGTTCCATCGACGACGAACGCGATATGAGCCGCCGGATCGGTCGTGCTGAGGTGGACGGCATGGCCGCGTTTTGCCAAGCCCACGGCGACGGCGGCGGCAATGGTCGTCTTTCCGACGCCGCCTTTTCCCATGACCATGACGAGGCCACGCTTGCCTTCCGCGATATCATCGACGAGCCGGTCAAGGCCGGGTAACTGGATCGGCTCGGCTTTTTGTTCCGCGGGAGTTGGGGGCGGTGGATTGGACGAAGACAGGAACGCCCGCAACGATCTGAGCCCGACAACGTCGAAACCAACGAGCGGAACCTCGTCTCGCGGCAATTTCGCGAGCGACGCGGGCATCGCGGCCAGAGCTTCATCTTGATCGTGCTCAAGCGCGGCCGCGACAGCATCGCTCGGGTCGGCGGCATGAAACCGCCCGTTGACGGCGAGAAATTGGTTCGAGAGACCGAGCGCGCCAAGTTCGACGGAAGTTCTCGCGGCCTCACGGATAGCGCCCCCGTCGGCTCTGGTGACCAGGACGATGGTGGTGCGATTGGCGTCGCCCAGAGCCTGGAGGGCCTCGCGAAAGCGTTCCTCTTGCATCTTCAAACCTGAATGTGGACCGAGGCAGGACGCACCCTGGTCATTACCTTCCAGGAAACCTGTCCACGCCTTGGGAAGGCTGAGCAGCCGCAGGGTGTGCCCGGTCGGGGCCGTGTCGAAGATGATGTGGTCGAAACCCGAAATATCGCCATCGAGAAGCCCCACGAACTCATCGAAGGCGGCGATCTCGATCGTGCAAGCGCCTGACAACTGCTCTCGGACGGTCGACCTTTCAGTTTGCGTCGCCGCGGGTCCGAGTTGATCGAGCACGCGCGTTCGATAGCTTTCGGCGGCGGCCTCAGGGTCGATGTTCATAGCCGAGAGCCCGGCGACGTTCGGCACGGGCTTTGGGGCGTCACTAAGGGCGACTTCGAGCATCTCGTCCAGGTTGGAAGCTGGATCGGTGCTGACGAGCAGAACCCGCAACCCACGGTCGGCGAGGTCGATGGCGGTTGCGCACGCCAGCGAGGTCTTGCCGACGCCGCCCTTTCCCGTGAAGAAGAGGAACGGCGTCGGGGCGTCCAGAGCGCGAAAGCGAAGCATGAAAACCTGTCTAGTACATCGATTCCGAGAATCCGCCCCTATCGGGGGATTCCGGTTTCCTTGGGGCGCTCCTAAGTATCCCTTCGGCGATTTGCCGGACAGGGGGAGAACGAAATGGCGGCGCCTCGGCGTGTGATCGAGTTGGCGTTTTCGGAACAGGAATTGGCTGATCTCGCACGGGTCTCGCGTTCACGAACCGAGCCTGCGGGACGTGTCGAGCGGGCGCGCATTTTGCTGACCTATCGCGAGACGCCTTCGCTTTACGCGACCGGGCGCGCCGTTGGAGTGACGCATCAGACGGTCGAGCGATGTCTGCGCCGCGCGCAAGACTTCGGGATCATGGCGGCCCTCGACGACAGTCCGCGTCCGGGGCGCGAACCGGCCATCACCAGCGAAGCGCGGACGTTCATTGTCGATCTGGCCTGCCGCAAGCCCAAGGATTTGGGCTACCCGCATGAATTGTGGACGACGCGGCTTCTGGCGAGGTATGTGCGAGAACGAGGTCCCGCAGGTCGGACATGTCGTGTCTGGCCAAGCTCGCTCAGGGAACGTTGTGCAAGATACTGGCCGCGCACGAGATCAAGCCGCACAAAGTGCGCTACTATCTCGAACGCCGCGATCCCGAATTCGCCGAGAAAATGGCGGAAGTGCTCTGCGTCTATCGCGAGGTCGCGTTGCTGAATGCAGGCCGCTCAGGCGCAGGGCGGCGAGGAGCGCGGCGAGGAAGCGCCCGGCGGTTGCGATCATTTCCTACGACGAGAAGCCGGGCATCCAGGCGCTCGCGACTACCGCGCCCGACCTGCCGCCCGAGCCCATGCAGCCATCCAACCGTCGCGCGCGACCACGAATACGTTCGATTGGGGACCCTCAGCTTGCTGGCGGGCATCGATCTGTCGACTGGCATCGTCCATGCCAGCGTCGAGAAGAGGCATCGCTCCCGCGAATTCGTCGCGTTCCTCGAAAGGCTTGACGACGCCTATGCGCCGGCGAACCGCAATCAAGATCATCCTCGACAATCATTCCGCCCATATATCCAAGGAAACCAAGGCTTGGCTCGCCAACCAACCCGAAGGCCGTTTCACCTTCGTGTTCACGCCCAAACACGGCTCCTGGCTTAATCTCGTCGAGGGATTCTTCTCAAAGCTCGCTCGTTCCGCCCTTCGCCATATCCGCGTCGCCTCTATGGAGGAACTACGCCAACGAATCCTCGACGCCATCGACCTCGCAAACCGCGAACCTGTCCTCCACAGGTGGACCTACAAAATCAATGAACCGGCATGATAGGAGTCGTTCCTACTATTATACTACATGACTCGCATGCCGAACGCGGACGCGGCAAAGGCGTCCAAGGCGTTGGAGGATAGGAAAGAGACCCCGCGCGTTTTACATCGGAACGCGGAAACTGTTCAAACGACCAAGGCCAGCGCTGTTGGGACCGTCGTGCCGCCAAATGTCTGCGGAAGGCTATACCGAAAAGCCGCCTCGGAAAGAATGAAAGCTAACACTGTCGCCCGGCGACAAGCTTCCAGCCGCCGCGTCGATCTCGGCCAAGCCGTCGGCATGGATCAACGGCTTCAGCCGCGCCGAACCGCCTCGCCCCAGTATTTCCAAGCGGATCCCCAGAGTCAGTTTGCACGAGACGGGCGGGAACGAACTCATTCCGCCCCGGCGCACGCTCAAAGCCGGCAATGATGGGCACTTGGACCCCCCGACGGCGGTGGTGTGGGACGCCGGCAAGGGCCGCAAGCATCGCGTTGCCGAGGGTTAACCAGGAAACCAGGGCTGCGACAGGATTTCCTGGCAGGCCGAGATAGGCGGCGCGCTTAACGCGTCCGACTATGGCCGGCTTGCCCGGCTTAAGCGCGATTTTCAGCGCCTCGAAGCGCGCTTGCGAACTATTCAGAGCGCCCGCGGAATGATCTGCCTCGCCGATTGAGGCGCCCCCAGTTGTGACCACGAACTCGGCCTCGTCGGCGAACTCGGCGAGGCGCAGCGCAATCACATCGAGGTTGTCGGGAATGCAGCCGCCGTCGACTACAGCAAGGCCCGCCTGACGGACAAGGGCGAGCAGCATCGGCCTGTTCGCGTCATAGACCGCCGCGTCGCTCAGACGTTCGCCGGGCTGGCGGAGTTCATCTCCGGTGGAGGCGATCACCACGCGAGGCCGACGGCGCACACGCACCTCAGCCACGCCCTGCGCCGCCAGCAACCGCGATGTGGTGAGGACCCAGGTCGCTGACCCGGCCGGAGCAAAAGCTCACCCGCCGCGATATCCTCGCCGCGACGTCGAATGTTGCTGCCGGGGCGGGGCAGGCCGTCCAGCGCAATGCAGCCGCCCTTGCGCCGACACATGCTCCTGCATCACCACGGTGTCTGCGCCGGCGGGCACGGGCGATCCGGTGAACACCCGCGCGGCCGCGCCCGTAGGCAGCGCAGGGGCGAGGTCCCCGCCGGGCACGCGCGAAACAACGGGAAGTTCGGCGTCGAGGCGCTTGATCGCGGCGGCGGCCAACGCATAGCCATCCATTGCCGACTGGTCGAACGGCGGCATGGCGACTGCTGCTCTGATCTCCTCCGCTAGAACCCGATCGATCGCGTCGACCAACGGCAAGCGCTTGACCCGCTCGATCGGCGCGCAATATTGCAGCGCGCGCCGGCAGGCGCCGTCGAGAGAAATGAGTTCAGCCTCGCGCCGAGCCTCCTCCGTCGGCTTGACCGCTCAACATCTTTTCACTTCCTGTCCAAGGGAGAAATGCCTAAACGCCACGTCGTGGAACACAAGTGCCGCGCGATCTGACGCGAATGTCCATCGCGCGGCATTTCGTAAGTTCCTTAAGCGCTGTATTCCCAGGACTTGAAGCTGGTTCGGCGGGCTGCTTCAGGGGCGGAGGCAATCTTGCGGATGTTGCCCCAGGTCTGCTTATAGTTGGGAACGATCAATTCGTTCACCCCCGCCGACACGACATTGCCTTGGACGCCGGTCGGATACCCAAAAAGCATGAACGTCTGCTTGCGTCGCGCCGTCGGGGTCGGATAGGCCATCGCCTGCGTCGCGCCGTTCTCATTGTAGACCTCGACCAGGTCGCCGGCGGACAGGCCAAGATCCTTCATGTCGTCCGGATTCATCTGGATGAACGGATAAGGCCAACGGTCAGTGACAAGATCCTCCTGTTGGTCGAGGTAGGCGCTCTGCCAGACCTGGTTGGCGCGACCGTTATTGATGAGGAAGGCGTATTTCTTCTCTTCCTCCTCCTTGCCCGGCGCCTCCAAACCCCGCCAGGGCGCATCCATGAAGCGAGCTTTGCCATCTTCGGTCGAGAAGACCCCGTCAGTGTAGAGGCGTTGTGTGCCTACGAGTTTGCCATCCTGTACACGCCGTCGCCGGTTCCTGGACGCCATTTGTGCCCATGGCGCGAAGACGCTCGTAGGTCACGAATTCGCCGCCCCTGGCGTGGTGGTGATATCCGTCCATGAACGCGTCTTCCTCGGACTTCCAGTCAAAGCCTTTGAACTTGTCGGCCTCGTCATTCTTGCCGATCGCACGGAAGACGCGCTCCATATCGTTGGCGATGCGCGCGGCGATCAGGCAATCGGGCATGGCCTGGCCGGGCGGGTCCATGTAGCGCTCGGTCAACCGGAGCCGTCGTTCGCCGTTCATCGAGGTCAGATTCATCTCGCCCGCCGTCGCAGCCGGCAGCCAAACGTGGCTCGCCTGGCCGATCTTGCTCGGCACGATATCGACATCGACCGAGAATAGCCCGCCCTTGCCAATAGCCGAGATGATCGCGGCGACCATGGCCTTTCGATCCCCGTACGGCAACGGTCGACATTGCGTCCTTCACCAAGTCCGTTCGCTTCTTGTAAGCCTGCTTGAACTGGTCGGCGTTGAGCGTCGTCTTATAGTGGTCGCACGCCCAAATGTGATGAACGCCTCCCTTGTCCCTCTATCAGAAGCTTGTCGATGTATGGGGCGGGTCGCGGACCCGGGTAGTCGGGACGCACATATCCTTCCTGGTGGCCGCCGAGGCGAACGACGCCGCCGCCCAATTGGCCGACATTGCCGGTGGCGAGCGCAAGGTTCACATAGGCGCCGTTGGTGCGATAGTTGTCGTTACCCCAAATGAGGCCCTTCTCGTAACCAAACATCACCCGACGGCGCTTGCCGCCCTCCTTCGGCATCGCGATCCATTCGGCCGCCTTGATAATGTCGGCGGGATTGAGGCCGGTGATCTTGGCCGCTTCGTCAATCGAGATGCGGCATCCCTCGCGCGCCGCTTCGAAGCTCGTGAGATGGCCCGGCAAGGCCGGAGAATCGCCTCGCGCCGGGTAAAGCGGCGGCCGCGTCGCCGCCTTGCGCAACGTGCTCTTCTCGATGAACTCTTTCTGCACCCAGCCCTTGTCGGCGATGTAGGTGAAGAGGGCGTTGAACAGGGCCAGATCCGTTCCCGTATTCAGCGCCAGATGGAGGACATTGTCCTTGCCCGCCTCCACTTCGCAGGCGTTCACCGTCACTGTTCGACGAGGATCGACGAAGATGATGCGAGCGGCCGCGTGCTGGCTCATCGGGCATGAGGTTCTTCTTCTTGTCGAGCGTCGTCCCGCGAAGGTTCGGAATCCAGTGGTTAAGGAAATAGTTTGTCTGGGTTTCCAGCGAGTTGGTGCCGACGGCGACGATAGTGTCGGCGATTTCCGGCGTCCTCGTAGCAATTGTTGAGCTCGCCCACCCCCATATCGCGGGTCGCGTGAACCTCGGAATTGTAAGCCGGACGATTGTGGATGCGAACATTCTTGATTTTCATCGCGCCGAAATAGAGCTTTCCGGTGCCCCAGGTATTTTCGTAACCGCCGCCGGCGCCGCCGTGATCGAACATGGAGACGAACAGACCGTCTTCGCCCTTTTCCGCGATCACGCCCGCCGTCACCTGCGCAACGAGGTCGAGCGCGTCATCCCAGCTTGTCGGCTGCATCTGGCCGTAACGCCAAACCATCGGCTCAGTCAGGCGCTGCTGTTGGGTGCTGCGGGCTTGCGAGAAGGATTCCTCCGCCATGCGTGCGCCGCGGATCGAAGCAAGGCCGGAATTCACCACGCATTCCGAATCCGGCTTGATAACGAGGTGGACGTCCTTGCCGTTCTGTTTGACGATATTGTACATTGACGGCGCATACCAGTTCGGCGTCATCGCCTCTTGCTGTTTGGAGAGGTCGACGCCGAATTCATTGTCCTTCGGCGCCGCGCCGCCCTGTTCGTTGACACCCCACGTATAGGCCTTGTAGCCGCAGCCGACGATGCAGAACTGACAGGTAACGTTGTGTTCCTTGGCGCCGGCCGGAATGATCGGGAGGCGATCGATGTGACGTTTGAATGTCATGGTTCAGCCCTCCAGAACGTTCGACAGACGACCATAGAGAAGTTCGTCGATGCCCTCGGCGTAGATGTCGCCCTTGGCGTCGACGCGCAGGAGATACTGAGGAAGATTGGAGGTTGCCTGCCCCCAGATCTCCTGGCCGCCGTTCTCGCAATCGAAGCGCGAATAATGACCGGGGCAGTTCAGCGTCTTGTCCGAAGCATTGAAGGCGAGCGGAAAGCCCTTGTGCGGACAAATGGTGGTGAAGCCGACGATGTCCCCGTCAGGGCCGACGCCGCCCGAGAACTTGGCTCCGAGCTTAAGCAATACGCCGGGCGCGTCCGCGTCTGGATACGCAACTTGGAACGGCGTATTTGCTTTCAGATCGTTGACGTTGGCGAGGCGGTTCGAGGGATAGCTGACGCGCGCGAGCGACGGCGCGGCTTCGGCCCGTTTCGGCAGTACGCTCGCCGCCGCGGCTCCGGCCGCCGCGACGCCAGCGCCCGACAAGAACCAGCGACGACCTATGTCGACTTTTCGATCGCACCGCTCCATGTCGTCCTCCCACTTTGTTGTTTCAACAAGGGGGAGGCGCAGGAAGCGTGCCAGAAAGGCTGTTACGAATTACCTCAATGAAATCAATGGGGCTATCCTACGAAGTCGGCGCTTCCGCCGTTCGGTTTCTCGAACGTCTGGCCATTCGGCCATCCGGAAATCCGAACGGCCGGCAGCGATCAGTTCAGGCGAGAGAAGCTGATCCGAATGCCCAAACGCCGCATCTTTTCCCATAGTGTCGTTCGCGAAATTTCGAGCCGGCGTGCGGCCTCCGACAACTGGCCCGCCGTCTCCGTCAAGACGCGCTCTATCTCTCGCTTTTCAGCCGCGTCTCGGACCGCCGCAAGCGAAAGGCCGTATCGTCAACGCGCTCCCGGAGGCCATGCGTCATCTCCGGAAACAAGTCCGTCGGCGTCAGCAAGGGACCCGAGGCTAAGGCGACGGCGCGCTCGACGCGATTGCGCAGTTCGCGCGCGTTGCCGCGCCAGGGTGCGTCAACGCCGCCTGTTCCGCGAGGGTGCTTACGCCTCTCACCGCTCCCTCAGTCTGCTCCGAAGCAGCCTCGAAGTAGCGGGTCAACAGCCAGACAATATCCTCAGGTCGTTGCCGCAGCGGTGGCATCTCTATCGTCACCGCGTTGATCCGATAAAGCAGATCCTCGCGAAAGCGCCCTCGCCCGAATCAGGTCGGTCAAATCGGCGCTGGTGGCGCACAGACAATTCGTGCGTTGAGGGGAACGCTGGCTTCTCCGCCGACGCGATGAAAGCTCCGCTCCTCAAGAACCCGTAACAGCTTTATTTGCAAAGCGATTGGCATGTCGCCAATCTCGTCCAGGAACAGAACCCCTCGCGCGCCCGCTCGGCATACCCCAGATGGCGCTGATGCGCCCCAGAAAACGCTCCCTTCTCATGGCCAAACACTTCGCTTTCCAAGAGATCGGCGGGGATCGCTGCGCAATTGACCGCGATAAACGGCGCTTTCGTAGCCGCCGAAAGTCCGTGAAGAAATCGCGCGCACACCTCCTTGCCGGAGCCCGTCTCTCCCGTGAGAAGTATAGGCATCGGGCGTGTCGCCATCCGGCGCAGCAACCCCTCTATTTGTCGCATCTGCGGCGATACGCCAAGCACGCCTTGCGCGGCATGGCGCATTCGATTGGCGACAATCGCGTCGATTTTCTGCAGCAACGCCGCGATCTCGAATGGCTTCGTCAGATAGTCGCGGGCGCCTGCCCGCACCAGCGACACGGCCTGCTCGATCTGACCGAAGGCGGTCATGAATATGAACGGAGGCGCCGCATCAAGCTCATTGGCGCGCTCAAATACCAGTCTTCACCGTCCATATCGCCAAGTCGTATGTCGCAAACAACCAAATCGGGCCAGAGGCGCGCGACGGACCGCAGGGCCTCGCCTCCCGATCGCCACCACGTCACACTCCATCCCTCCAACTCCAAGGCGCGCTGTAGCGACTTGCCCATGATCGGATCGTCCTCGACAACCGCAATTGACCCCCGATTACTTGGCATCCGCAAGTTCCTCTCTTGCAGCGGGTGCGAGCCCATCAATTGTCGAGCCGGCGACCTTCAAGGGCCACGCTACGCATATCGAGGTTCCGCGCGGTCCCGAGGAGACGGAAATCACGCCGCCTTCGTCGCCCACAATTCGACGAACAATCCAGAGTCCAAGCCCATCAGATGGAACGGAACCCGCATCCGGCCCCTCCGTCAGGTAGGCCGCGAGAGCCGGCGCAAGGCCCGGGCCTGAGTCCACGATTTGCATAACCAGCGCGCCCGCCTCAACCTTCGAATGAAATCCGATTTTCCCGCCCGAAGGGGTCGCGGCGCAGGCATTGAGCAAGAGGTTCAGGGTCGCCTGTCGCACGCTTCCGGCTGCGACAGGCGCGGGGCCGTCGAGCTCATTTCTCCAATCAAGGAAAAGGGCCTTGCGTGCAACCTCCGGCTCGACGAGTACGCGCAGATCGTCCAAGTCCGACGGAGCCAAGGCATAGAGCGGCCCCTCCGGTCTGTAGGCCACCAGGGTAGACCGGACGACATTGCGAATGTGGACAAAGCCGCGTCGCAACAAGTTCACGGTGGATTCGCGCACCTGGGGGTCCGCGCCGTGGCGTTGCAGCGTATCCAAGGCGTTGAAAATCCCCCCCAGGGGATTGTTGACTTCATGCGCCATTCCGGACGCCAGTTTCCCAAGCACGGCCAGTCTCTCCTGCGCCGCCAAATGAGCGGTCAGCTCCTCCCGTTCGTTGAGCGCGCTGGCCATGGCGTTGAAGCGATCAAATAGCCGCCGAAATTCCGCCGACAATTTGTATCGAGCGTCCTCGGGAATTGGCTCCGCCCGGCCAACCCGAACGCGCTCGACATAGTTCGTGAGAGTTCCCAGCGGTCGCAGCATGCGCTTCAAGGCCAAATATGCGATGGCGGAAAAGGCTAAGGTGATAGCGCCGTTCACTATAACCAGCGTCCAAAACACGCGCCGTCGCACGTCGAGCAAAGCAGCGATGTCGATTTCAGCCAAGACTTTACCGACGGAATGCCCCTCAATTTTCAAGGTCCGCGTCAGCCAGGCTCTGCCCTCGCCAGCGTTCAGAATCATTCCGTCAGCGACCGGAAAGCGGCCTGCGACGATGTCAGGAAGGCGTGTGCGAACCGGAAACCGCATGGGTTCAGAGGCTGCGAGAACTCGCCCGTCTACGGTCTCGACAATCGCATACCTGGCCGCAACCCCCGCGTAGTGAACTCTGGCGCGATCGAGCGCATCGAACGTCTCCCAGACGTCGCCACGAAGCACCGGCTGAACGACGGCTGCGGAAATTCCGTCCAGATAGGCGTCTGTCAAGCTCAGAAGGTTGGCTTCCTGATCCGTCGCCAAACGGGTGAGGACGAATTGCGAAATCGTAGCGGAGATCGCGACCAGAAGCCCCGCCGCGAGCAGCGGAGCCTTCCATGAAACTGGCCAGCTGCGAAATTCTGAGATCATAGACATCACGTCTGCGCCTTGACGACAAGCCATTTTGCAAGCGTCCCGGCATAGAGGTCGGGCGTCGAAGCGATAAAGCCATCCAATCGCAAGTTGGCCAGGAGTTTCCGGCCAAGCTCATCCTGGGGCATATCGAGAAAGGCGCGTGCGATGAGCTTGGGCGGCTTCTGTCTGACTGTACGACTTGAGACAAACAATCGGCGGAAAGCCGAGAGGTTCGGATCGGTAGACAACCCGGGTCCGAGCGGTCAGTTCGGGTTCACGCTCGCGCATGACGTCCCATACGTATCCGTCGATGCTGCCGCTTTCCGCCAAGCCAGACCCAACAGCCCGCACAACATTTCGATGCCCATAAGTGAAGAAGAATTCGCGGAAGAATGTCGCCGGCGTAAGGTGACGAATGGCAAGCAAAAATCGGGTCACAAGGTAGCCGGATGTGCTGTCAGGATCGGAAAACGCGTGGATTGTCCCGGCGAGTTCGTCGAACGTCTTTGCTGGTGAATTCTCGTTGACAATCACATAGGTCTGATAGAGCGGCATACCTTGGTAAAGGGGAGTCGCCAGCAGGGCCAATTGATCTTCGTGCTGCACGTAGGGGTCGTCGCAGACCCATGCGGCGTCAAGCTGTCCCGAGAGGAGCAGAGCCGTGATTTCCTGATATGTCCTGCGCCGGACGAGGAGGACAGGCCGATGCAGCCGGGAGCTCAAATAGCTGCGGATCATCGACAGCAGCTCGATATCGGAGTTGAGGAAAAGCGGGTTAAGACCGACGCTGATCGACGACGCAGGCGAAGCGAGGGTGCGCCGTGGCGAGCCGGGCAGAAGCGAGGCGGCCATCATGGCCAAGGCGGCGCGGCGCGAAGTCAACATGAGGCGGCCGCACGGGCGCGAGGGAATGCCGGCGCCTTTGACGCCTTCGGATCAAGTCGACGAAGGCGGCGCCCTATTTCAGAGGCACGACGTGAAAGCGCATTCCGACGGCGAAGCCGCGGGATCGGACCGAGTTGCGGGTAAACCGGCCCGTCGAAGGAGCCGGCACGTAGAGCGAACATAATTCCCTCCACTTTTTA
>CAVZAL010000011.1:0-35826 GCA_963773245.1 uncultured Pseudomonadota bacterium | reverse complement strand
CTCGATAAGCGGCCGGGCTTGATGTGACTTGCCCATGGCGTCGCCATCGTCGCGTTTGAGATCAATTCGTTTCCGGTCTTGCCGGTCACAAGCTCGGCGAACAGGTCGCGGCCTTCGTCGGCGAGCGCGATTGTCGAGCCTTTCCCGATTTCGATATCTGAACGGTTATCGTCGCCGCCTCGGCGTTGAAATCGGAAACGCGAAGCCGGATCAATTCGCCGTAGCGAGCGCCCGTCGCCAGCGCGCCTTGCACAAGCTTGCGGAAGTCAGCCCCGCAAGCGTTTACAATCCGCCGGCATTCGTCGGCCGAAGGTAGCGAATGCGCGCCTCTTCGACCTCGCGATAAGGCTTCACGCGCCGCCAAGCGTCGTCACTGGCGACGCGGCCCCGCGAGTAGGCGAAATTCAGCGCGGCCTTGAGGACCGTGAAAACCCGGTTTGCCGTCGCGCGCCGCTTGCGCACTTCGTCAGGGTCGCTCGCGTCAACGGCGCGCGTCTTTCGTTCGGTCGCGAGCTTTCGGGATCGCACGAGACGCGGCGCGGACGCCAGCGCGTCTTGCCAACGTTCATCCGTCGCGCCGTCAGCTTCGCGACTTCGATTTCGCCAAGTTCGGGCAGGATGCGCGCGTTTGCCGAAGAGGTATCGGCCGCGACGCCCTTCGATCCTCGGCGGCGGCGATGCGCAAGGTAGTCGTCAACCGCCATGCGAACCGTATAGGGACCGGCTTGCGGCTCTTCGTGGCCGGCAAGCTCGCGCCCGCGCCGATCAAAGAACGCCCTCGCGCGCTCTTGGGCCTGGGCGAAGCTGAAAACCGTCAAGCCGTCCGCCTCGCGATGATCGTCGGCCGCGCCGAGGGCTTCGTAATGCTGAGCGCCCTTTTCGTCGCGAAGGCGAGCAATCCATGTCCCGCCGTCGCCGCTCTTGCGATAGCCGACGAAACAGCCCTTTGAAATCTTCTGCCAATGCGGCTCGCGCCGAACCTCGCATTTCGTCCGCGCTGAGCGTGTGTCGAGCTTCGCATTTCTGACGGTTCGCGCCATGTCGAATTTTTCCGTACGGAAATTATACGGAAAAAATGTAGCCGAACACGGGCGAACAGGCAAGGACAAAATAGCTAGTCCTTGTGCTTCTATTGCAATTCCCGTTTGTTCGCCAGTGTTCGGGAACGTCCTAGTTACCCCTCTCTCACGGCGAAAACAGGGGTTCGAGTCCCCTTGGGAGCGCCATAGCAGCTTGCGACGCGCTGATTTCTTTGGGTTTTTGACGAAGTTCGCCAAACCCGTCGTGACGGTTTGGGAAGTGAGGCCCTCCAACCGGGCGACCGCTGCCCTCGCCAGCCGGGCATTGTCGGCCTCGGGGGGTATCGTTCCGCCTCGGCAAGGATCGCTGGAGAACACGCCGTGCGCCGTGGTATCCCGGTGGCAGCCCGACCAATCAAGCGCTGTGACTTGCGGAGCGTCCGGTTCCGATTTCGTTTTAGATTTCGTTGGCTAGAGTGGTGGGCGCACAAGGGCTCGAACCTTGGACCCGCTGATTAAGAGTCAGCTGCTCTACCAACTGAGCTATGCGCCCGTCGCGGAAGGTCTCCCGCGATGAGGCCCGCCCCTTAGCAAAGGGGCGGAGCCGTGTCTACCCTCGGGGCGCGCCTTAATTGCGCGCCTTGTCCACCAGCTTGTTCTTGCCGATCCACGGCATCATCGCGCGCAGCTTCGCGCCCACTTCCTCGATCGGATGGGCGTTGACGCGCGCGCGCGTCGCCTTGAACGAGGTCTGGTTGACCTTGTTCTCCAGCATCCAGTCGCGCGTGAAGCGGCCGGACTGGATGTCGGCGAGCACCCGCTTCATCTCCGCCTTGGTCTCGGGCGTGATGATGCGCGGGCCGGTGACGTATTCGCCATATTCGGCGGTGTTGGAGATCGAATAGTTCATGTTGGCGATGCCGCCCTCGTAGATGAGGTCGACGATCAGCTTCACCTCGTGCAGGCACTCGAAATAGGCCATCTCCGGCGCGTAGCCGGCTTCCGTCAGCGTCTCGTAGCCGGCGCGGATCAGTTCGACCAGGCCGCCGCACAGCACCACCTGCTCGCCGAACAGATCGGTCTCGCATTCCTCGCGGAACGCTCGTCTCGATGACGCCGGCGCGGCCGCCGCCGATGGCGGAAGCGTAGGAGAGGCCGAGGTCATGCGCGTTGCCGCTCGCGTCCTGATGGATGGCGATCAGGCAGGGCACGCCGCCGCCGCGCTTGTACTCGGAGCGCACGGTGTGGCCGGGGCCCTTCGGCGCCACCATCAGCACGTCGAGGTCCTTGCGCGGCTCGATGAGGTTGAAATGGACGTTGAGGCCGTGCGCGAACATCAGCGCCGCGCCGTTCTTCATGTTGGGCGCGAGCTCGGCGCGGTAGATGTCGGACTGAAGCTCGTCGGGCGTCAGCATCATCACGACGTCGGCCCATTTGGCGGCGTCCGGCACGCTCATCACCTTGAGGCCCTCGGCCTCGGCCTTGGCGGCCGAGGCGGAGCCCGGGCGAAGCGCGGCGGCGACGTCCTTCACGCCGCTGTCGCGCATGTTGAGCAGATGCGCGTGGCCCTGGCTGCCATAGCCGACGACCGCCACCTTCTTGCCCTTGATGAGATTGAGATCGGCGTCGGAATCGTAATAAACGCGCATGGTTCGAGCCCCTGGCCGGCGGGCGGCCTTATGTAGGATAAGGCGCGGAAAGCGCCGATGGGCGGGGCTTTTCGTGCAAGGGGCGCGCGCGCGTCAAGGAGGGGCGCTTTGGAGCCGGCGTTTCGGTTTGTCCCGCGCGGGACGTGGGCTCGCCGTTCGGCGGTTACAAGCAGTACTGGCGAGATGCGGTATTCGGGCTGCGGGATTGTCGGCGGCTGAAGGCGATGAGGTGGGGGAGGGACGGGTCGGGACTAGCACCCCACGCTCGAGCGAAATCTTGGCGGCGCGGCCGGGGCGGACCTTTCCGCACTTGATTTCCGCAATACGTAGCATGCTGATTTTGTTGACGCCGATCAGGGGTGCAAAAATCTTGAGTTTTCTAAGCATCTCCCGCCAAGCTCCCAACTGAAAACGGTTATCTCGCCGTCATCTGTTTAGCTCCCTCAACCTCGATTTTAATTTTGTTGATTGGGGTAAACGATTCCACTGCCTCGATAAAATTACGCCTTTCATTAATAACTCCCATTGACTGCCATGTTGAACTACTACTCGGGTCTTGATACTTACGTCCATATTTGGGCACTCGACGTAATTCTTTACACTTTCTTCTGATGTAGTAATTTGATCCAAAAAGTGCATTGATTCCGTAAAACTGCGCGCTTTTATGTAACTACGGCAATTAAACAAAAACGCGTCGTCAGAAAATTCCGCTGCGCATTCACGGTATCTCTGTTATCTCGAAAATGACTGGCCTCATTCAACATTAATTTGAGTGACCCGCTTTGCCGCCTCATCTCGACTAGAAAAATATCGTGACTGCACCGTTCTCACCGATGCCGGTAAATTAGCACCATCAATTATATCTTGCACCTCTAATTGTCCCGATAAACTACTTGAATATCTCAACTCGTTCACACACATATTTTTAGCCACGATCAGATTTGTTTTCATTTTTATGTTCATAGAGCCGACAATCCAATTTTATATTCCAACAAATCTCCGGCTGTATCAATGGTTAATAGCTTATTTGGCTTCGTCTTGAATATGTCCACAATCTGACGGTCCTCAAGACCAAATATATTTTTTTCATCAATTACCGTGGTCATCGCCTCCAGCGAGAGATGGAAAGCAGTATTGATGTCATCAACTGTATACGTCGAATTATTCAAGCTTAGATAAGGCGCATGAAAGCCGAGTTTCGCGTTTGCCGATATGTTTCTACTTATAACTGAAAACCCATCTGACCACACTCTGAAACGTCCACCAAGAAATGCGATCGCACAAGCCGAGTAACACTCGTCATTGCCGCGAACAGCGGTTGATACTGAACGTTTATAGAATGTCTCGCTAGCTTAACACCGGCATTCCAGCTTCCGCCGGAACTGTTGAGGTAAACAATAGCGAACGCCGCAGGGGACGGTCTCTCCTCTTCAACGGATAGTCCATCTAGCAACCGCTCGAATTTTACAGCGTCACCGTCCTTGATTTCACCCGTCAATGTGAGAACGTAAAAGGGTTTTCCATCAAAACGCTTTGTTTGTTCTACGACAAGCTCGGCAGCTTCGCACGCGGGCAGAAGCGAAGTGAGCACAAGTCCTGCTGTCAAAAAAACACGCGCCGCGAGCATCATGCCACTCTGTCGTTTTGGAATTTTAGGCAGGCATTTTGGGCGGGCTGTCCGTCAGCGCAAGTGCGTTTCGGAAACCTTCGCCCTTCGCACGCGGCAAAGCTATGGCAACCAATGTGTCATTTCTCAAAGCTTTTCAGCAAGCATCCGAGCGTGCGGACGGCCAAGAATTTGGCAACACGACGGACAAATCAATCTTGTCCCCAATGGCAGCATTGAGGCGCTCGTTGAACTGTTTTGCCTGCTCGCTATCCAGTTCACGACGCGGGAAGACCTCAAGATGTTGCTTTCCATTGTGGTGGGCGACGACCGCACCGGAGATGTGATCAGACAGTTTTGCCTGGTCAAGGGCGGCGACGAAAACAGATGGGAGTTCATTTCTCCAATTGGGAATAGCCATTTGCGCGGGCTCTTTTTTCGCTGTGCGACGATTTAGGTTTCTGACCGACCAGCGGCGGCGTATTCCAATTCGACGCACTTGTCTCGCAACAAAGGTGAAACATTTCGATAATTATTGAACCGCCACTCATTGCGCCTGTGGCCGCTTATATTATTGGTGTTCACTGCCCGCATCGGGGACTTCTCCGCGCCAAGTCGAACTCCTGCCGCTCGCGTATCTCAAAAGCCCCTCATTTTCGGCCTAAAATAGTCATCATAGACTTTTTGAATTCTGCACCACCCCGTATGTCCCGAGGCGTCGAGGAAAGCTCCCAGCCTTCCCTCCTCACCCCGCCGACGTCGTCAGCGCCAGCGCGTGCAGCTCCCCGCCCATGCGCCTCGCTCTCGCAATTCCAACGCCCCCCACCGACGAGGAGAACTGTCGCAAGCTCCACATCGCGGCCGGCCTGCTGCGAAGAGGTTTCCTTTCGCCTCGCGGTCTTCTTGCGATAACAAACATTGCAGATCACGAAAACGACGAAAATTCAAAAAATAGAACCGACCAGCCTCGTGTTCCCGCAGGCAACAGGGAAGGCGGGCAATCGACCAGGGACGGGTCTGGGACACCAACCCCGTGGAGGAGACGAAACTCACCAGCAAAACGAAAGCCAGGTTGCAGTCTTGATGCCCGAGGGATGCGACGAGGAATGGAAAAGCGCACTCGCGTACTGTGCCGAACTTTTAGACATGCCAAATCCTCCGAGAGCGCTTACCGGGGGACATACGACGATCCACGGTTGCGCTAAAGGCTTCGTCAGCATGCGATGCGGCGGAAACAAGGTGTGAAAGGCTCATTTCATGTCGTTGGGCGATCAGATTTTTGCTTTATACCGAAGCCAAGGGGCGCAATCCTGCCAGCGTCTTCTCGACGAGCGCTCCCCTGGCAAGGATCAAGAGGAGCGACGCTCGATTGCTTACTGGCGCGCGTTTCTGCTTGAGCGGGACGGACGCTACTCGGAGGCGCTCGCAGTCTTAGACGCCGCTGCTGCGGATTCTAATAGCCAGTCTTTGCTGGCGCTCAAGAGGGCGCAACTCTTGCGAAGCCTCGGCCGCGTGTCCGAGGCGATTGCGACGCTCCGATCCGCGCCCATTGCGCAAGAGGTCGCGACCTTCCCCGGCCTCGCGTGGGAAGCCGCGTATTTGTGCTGCTATCTGATGGCGAAACAGGACGAGCCGCTGCCGAAAGACCTTTTCGACCTCATCCCGAACGATTTCGAGACGATGATCGACAATCGATTCCTCAACAAGAGCAATCTCACCGACGGCAGGCTCTGAGCCTCACCCCGCGTTCGTCGTCGGCGCCCGCAAGCTCCGCGCCCCGCAGACCGCCTGGAGGTGATTCCCGCGGAGGGAGGTCGGGGCTTGCAGGGCGGACCCGCTTGAACCCGCCGGCCAATTCACGGCGGAAGCCAATCCACGTAATCGACCCCGGAACCATTCATGCCCATACAGTGTTCTCAGAAGCAGCCATCTTGATGAGAGGGCAAGACGATGAATATTCGTTGGATCACGGGCGCCGCGGCAGCGGTCACTATTGGCGCGTTAACGTCCGGCGGCGCGGCGCAAGCCGCGATGTCTCCGGCCCTTCATAACGATACTTCCCTCCTGCAGAGGGTGGATTGCGCGGTAGGCTTCCATCTCGGTCCTGCCGGCGCCTGCATTCTCGGAACCGAGGAGCCCCACGAGAGGGTGATCGAGCGCCGCGCGACGGACGACGGCTGCGAGACCAGGACCGTTCACCGCAGCGACGACATGGGGAACAGCGAAACCCGCAGCAGAACCGATTGCGATTGACCCCAACCCATCAAAAGGGCCGCTTGGGCGGCAAGCTCTAACCCGCCGACGTCGTCAGCGCCAGCGCGTGCAGCTCGCCGCCCATGCGCCCCTTCAGCGCCCCGTAGACCAGCTGGTGCTGCTTGACCTTCGACAGGCCCGCGAACGACGGGCTCACCACCAGAGCCTCGTAATGGTCCTCGTCGTCGGCCAGCGCGCGCACTTCGACGCGCGCGTCGGGCAGGGCTTCGCGGATCAGGCGTTCGATCTCGGCGCGCGGCATCGGCATTATTTCGTCTCCTGCGGTTCAGAGGGAGCGGCTTCGGCCGCCTCCAGTTTCGCGATCACGTCCTTGGCCGGCTCGCTGGCGGGGATCGCCACGCCGCCGGCCATGTAGATCGTGCATCTGCCGGGTCGGTCGCGCCGATCGCCAACACCGCGTCGGGACGCACATAGTTGAAGCCCGCCAGAGCCTTGATCGCCACCAGTTTCAAATCTCCGCCTCCATCAGCGACGGCAGGAAGGACTTCGCGCGCCCGGGCCAGCTCCGCGATCTCTATCGGCGCCTCGCCGGCGAAGATCAGCGCCGCCCCGCCGGTGACGCCGATGCGCTGCGGCCGGAACGCCCGCCGACACCGCGTCCGCGACGATGCGCGTGGCCTCCTCGGGGGTCGCGGAGAGCACGTAGCGCCCCTGATCCTCGCCGAACGCCCAGGCGAGGCCCGGCGCCGCGACCTGCGCGCCGACGCCGCGCCCAAGCGTCATCTCCGCCAGCGCCACGGCGACGCCGCCGTCGGAGATATCGTGCACGGCGCTCACCCGGCCCGCCGCGATCAGTCCGGCGACGAACTCGCCGTTGCGCCGTTCGGCGGCGAGATCGACCGGCGGCGGCGCGCCGTCCTCGCGGCCGCAACAGACGGAGGCGTAGGCCGAGCAGCCGAGCCAGCCGGGCGCCCCGCCGATCAGCAGAATGTCCTCGCCGGCGCGTCTTGAACGCGATCGAGGCGGTCTTGGTCACGTCGGCGACAAGCCCCACGCCCGCCGATGGCGGGCGTCGGCAGGATGCCGCGGCCCATGGTCTCGTTGTAGAGCGAGACATTGCCGGAGACGACGGGGAAGTCCAGCGCCCGCGCGGCCTCGCCGATGCCGCGGATGCAGCCGACGAGCTGGCCCATCGCCTCGGGCTTCTCGGGATTGCCGAAGTTGAGATTGTCGGTCAGCGCCAGGGGCTTCGCGCCGACGGCGATGAGATTGCGCCAGGCCTCCGCCACCGCCTGCTTGCCGCCCTCGAACGGGTCGGCCTCGCAATAGAGCTCGTTGACGTCGGTGGTCAGCGCCAGGCCCTTCGGCCCGTCGCCGAGCCGGATCACCGCCGCGTCGCCGCCGGGACCCTGCACGGTGTTGCCGAGGATCAGCGAGTCGTACTGCTCGTAGACCCAGCGCTTCGAGCTGAGGTTGGGCGAGGCGAGCAGGCGCAGCAGCGCGTCGCGGATCGACGGCGCTACCTCCCTCCCCCTTGTGGGGGAGGGCTGGGAGGGCCCCCACAAGGGGGAGGGGATCGACCGGCCGACGTCCTCGTGCCTCTCCGCCGTGCACAATCCTCGTCGACAGACTGGCCGCTTGGGCGTCTCGACCCACGGCCGGTCGTAGACCGGCGCCTCGTCGCCAAGCTCCTTGATCGGCAGGTCCGCCTTCACCTCGCCGCGGCGCTTGACCACGAAACGCTTGGTGTCCGTCAGCCGCCCGATGACGGCGAATTCGAGCCCCCATTTGCGGAAGATCGCCTCGGCCGTCGCCTGCTTCTCCGGATGCAGCACCATCAGCATCCGTTCCTGGCTCTCCGACAGCATCATCTCGTAGGCGCTCATGCCGGTCTCGCGGCAGGGCACGTGGTCGAGGTCGAGCTCGACGCCGAGATCGCCCTTGGCGCCCATCTCCACGGCCGAGGAGGTGAGCCCCGCCGCGCCCATGTCCTGGATCGCCACCACCGCGCCGGAGGCCATCAGCTCCAGGCAGGCCTCCAGCAGCAGCTTCTCGGCGAAGGGATCGCCGACCTGCACGGTCGGGCGCTTCTCCTCCGCGTCCGCCTCGAAGGCGGCCGAGGCCATGGTCGCGCCGTGGATGCCGTCGCGTCCCGTCTTGGAGCCGAGATAGACGATCGGGTTCCCGACGCCCGTCGCCTTGGCGTAGAAAATCGAGTCGGCGCGCGCGACGCCGACCGCCATGGCGTTGACGAGAATGTTGCCGTCGTAGCGGGAATGGAAGCCGACCGAGCCGCCGACCGTCGGCACGCCGAAGGCGTTGCCGTAATGGCCGACGCCCGCCACCACGCCCGACAGACGAGATGCGCGCGTCTTCGGATGATCCGGCGCGCCGAAGCGCAGGAGGTTGAGGCACGCGACGGGCCGCGCGCCCATGGTGAAGACGTCGCGCAGGATGCCGCCGACCCCGGTCGCCGCGCCCTGATAGGGCTCGATGTAGGAGGGGTGGTTGTGGCTCTCCATCTTGAACACGCAGGCCTCGCCGTCGCCGATGTCGATGACGCCGGCGTTCTCGCCGGGGCCCTGGATGACCCAAGGGCGCCTTGGTCGGCAGCCCGCGCAGATGGCGGCGCGAGGATTTGTAGGAGCAATGCTCGTTCCACATCGCCGAGACGATGCCGAGCTCGGTGAAGCTCGGCGTGCGGCCGATCAGGGCGACGAAGCGCTGATATTCGTCCGGCTTCAGGCCGTGCGCGACGGCAAGGGCCTCGTCGACGACGGGTTCTCTCAGCGGCGCGTCTCCTTGTCGCATTTGGCCCGCCCCCTTAGGGCAAGCGGGGCGCCGCGGGCAAGCGCGGCATCAATGTCACACTGCGTAAACAAATGCGCATGGCCGCCGCTTATCAAGGCGCAATTAAGGTGGCCATGCGAAAAAAGAGCGGGTAAATCGACCGAAACGATGGTCGCCTGTTTGAGTCGAACTGTAGCGGGGCGAGGGTTATGAATTTGAAATGGAAGGCGATTGCAGCGGCGCTTGCGACAGCGCTTTGCGCTGGCGGGTTGCGCGCCGCAGGAGCAGTTCGTCGGCGTGAGGGCGAGCGATGGCCGGCGACGGCGCCAACTCACCGCCCGCGACAAGAAGATGATGGCGCTCGCCGAACCGCAGGAATGGTCGATTCCGATCATCCGCCGCAAGGTTGCCGACCCCACCGGCGAGCCTCCGGGCACCATCGTCATCTACAACAGCCAGAAGAAGCTCTATCTCGTGCTGCCGCACCACCAGGCGATGGAATATCCGGTCGCCGTCGGCGCCGAGGCGTTCGGCTGGACCGGCCGCGCTACGGTCGGCCACATGACGGAATGGCCGACCTGGATGCCGACGTCCTCGATCATGTCGCGCTGGCCGGAGTTCAAGGTCTATATCAAGCACGGGCCGCTCGAAGGCCGCTGGGACAACCCGCTCGGCGCGCGCGCGCTCTATCTCTACCAGGGCAACAAGGACACGCTCTATCGCATCCACGGCACCAACGAGCCCGAGGAGATCGGCCAGGCGGTGTCCTCCGGCTGCATCCGCATGCGCGACCTCGACGTGATCGACCTTTACAGCCGCGTGCATATCGGCACGCCGGTGATTGTGCGCAGCTAACGAGGGGGCTGCATGGGGCAGGGAGGCCGGCCGCAATGCGGCCGGCCTTTCTTTTTGCCCCGATTTTCCGAAGAGCGCCGGCTTCCTGTCAATTCTGCAAGGCCGGCAGGCTTTGCGCCGCCGCGTCGCACGCGGCCTTCTCCACTTGTGGGGAGAAGGGAGGGCGAAGCCGCCCGATCGGGCGTCGGCAAAGCCGAGCCGCCCCTCGCCCTAACCCCGTATGAGCGGGCAGAGCGAAGGAACCGGCAAGCGGCTCTGGGTCGGTGGAGACTTCGGCGATACCGCCTTCTCGCGGGGCGTCCTAGGACGCGAGATCCAGCAGCTCGAAATTGAGATAACGCGCGCCGCGGCGGATCGCCTCGTAGGATTCCGGCTCCAGTTTCTCCACCTCGACGTCGAGTTCGAACGCTACGGCGGCGAGGCCGATCTCGTGATAAAGCCGCGACAACAGACGGCTGCGGCCCGCGGGCTTTTCAATTACGTCGGGAATGGCGGAAATGTCGTGACGCATGACGACTTCTACTGCACGAGAACACTGGGGCCCGCAAGTCGAGCCCGTTGAGGAAACATTGGATGAGTTCAGTTAAAGGCGGTTTAAGCGGTGAGGTTAACGCGGGTGTCGAAATGGCGCCGCGCGGGCTCAAGGGCGTGCTGTTCGACAAGGACGGCACGCTGATCGACTTCCAGACTGACCTGGGGCCCGGCGATCCACGCCGTCATCCACGCGCTCGCCGAAGGCGACGCCGCGAAAGTGCGCGCGCAGGCCGAATGCCTGCATTTCGACATCGACCGCGCCGCGTTCCGCGCCGACCTCGCCGATCATCGGCGGCGCGACGTCGCAATACGGCATGGACTGGGCGAGAGCGCTCGGACGCGACGATTTCCCGGCGCTGCGCGCCGAAATCGACGCGCTCGCCGCCGTCGAGTGCCTGCATACGCTGACGCCGGTCGGCCAGCCCGCCGAAGTGCTTGCGCGCGTTGAGGGCGATGGGCCTGAAAACCGGCCTCGCCACCAACGACGCCGAGGCGAGCGCGCGTCGCCATCTCGACCAGCTTGAGGCTGACCGCGTGGATGGATTTCGTCGCCGGCTACGATTCCGGCCACGGCGCCAAGCCCGCGCCGGGCATGGTCGAGGCGTTCGCGCGCGAGATCGGCGCGCAGACGCGGCAGGTGGCGCTGGTCGGCGACACGCTTGCACGATCTCGAATGCGCGCGGGCGGCCGGGGCGATCGCGGTGGCGGTGCTCTCCGGCGTCGCGACGCGCGAAGAACTCGCGCCGCACGCCGATTACGTCATCGCCGACATCGGCGACCTGCCGAGCTGGTCGGCGGGTGGCTGTAATTGGAAATTCCTGGCGCGACCCGCCCCGTCATGGCGAGCGAAGCGTCAAGGGACCGCCGACTCTGCTTGACCTTCATTTAACCTATATGTTAAATGAAGGTCATGGACGTGCTCACCCAGACTTTCGGCGCGCTCGCCGACCCGACGCGGCGCGCAATCCTGGCCCGGCTCGCCACCGGCGAGGCGACGGTCGGCGAGCTTGCGGCGCCCTTTGACATGTCCGGGCCGGCGGTGTCGCGGCATCTCAAGGTGCTCGAACAGGCCGGGCTCATCGAGCGCAAGGTCAAGGCGCGCTTTCGCGTCTGCGCGCTGAAGCGCGAGCGGCTCGGCGAGGCGGCGGCCTGGATCGCCGAGGTCAGGGACTTCTGGGAGAAGGGCTTCGACCGGCTCGACGCGCTTCTTCAAGCCGAAAATCGACCGCAGGAGGAAAAGCCATGAGCGTTCAGCCGCTGGTGCTCAACCGTCACTTCAAGGCCCCGCCGGAGCGGGTGTTCGCCGCCTTCACCGAGAAGGCGCTGATGCAGAGCTGGTACGGCCCGGAGCGCATGACGATCCCGCATTGCGAGGTCGACGCGCGGGTCGGCGGCGCCTATCGCGTCGAGATGCACGGCGCGGAGGGCAATGTCTCGATCGTCACCGGCGTATTCACCGAGATCGACGCGCCGCGCAGGCTCGTCTTCACCTGGGGCTGGCTCAACGGGACAGGGCGCAATCCCGAGACCGTGGTGACCCTCACCTTCACCCCGCGCGAGGGCGGCACCGACCTCGAACTCGTGCAGACCGGCTTCGCGCAGGAGGAGTTCCGGGTCGGCCACCGCGACGGCTGGAACTCGGCGCTGGGCGAGCTCGAATTGGCGCTTGACGGCAAGCCCAAGGCGGTGCGCGCGGGACCCGTCCTGTTCGGCGATGCACGCTCCAATTATGTGCGCGCCGCGCGAATTGCCTTCGAGGAGAAGGGCATCGCCTACGAGTTGCAGCCTTGCCGGCCGAATACGCCGGAGATGCTCGCCGTCCACCCCTGGGGCCGCATGCCCGGCCTGCAACTCGGCGAGCGCAAACTCTACGAGACCAGCGCCATCCTGCACTATGTCGACGCGGCCTATCCCGGTCCCGCGCTGATGCCCGCCGATCCCTTCGACCGCGCGCGCGTGGAGCAATGGATCAGCGCCTTCAACGCCTATCTCGACCGCGCTTTCGTGCGCGATTACGTGCTCCCGCATATTTTCCCGAGCGGCCCGGACGGCAAGCCGGACCGCGCGAAGATCGAGGGCGCGCTGCCGGCGATGCGCAAGGGCCTTTCGATCCTTGAGCAGGGCTACGATGGGCGCGACTATCTCGTCGGCGAGCGGCCGACGCTCGCCGACATCCTGCTCGCGCCCGCCGTCGCCTATCTCGGCCTTTTCCCCGAAGGCGCCGATATGCTGGCGGCTTGCCCGAATGTGCGCCGGGCGCAGGCCGCGATGGCGGCGCGGCCGAGCTTCGCGGCCACGCAGCCAAAGTGAAAATTCTACATTACAATGACTTTCGTTCCGACCTTCACGCGCCCGTAGAGGTCGATGACGTCGTCGTTCATCATCCGGATGCAGCCGGAGGAGACGTTCTGGCCGATCGTCCACGGCTCGTTGGTGCCGTGGATGCGGAACATCGACGAGCCGAGATAGAGCGCGCGGGCGCCGAGCGGATTGCCCGGTCCGCCGTCCATATGGCGCGGCAGATCGGGCCGGCGCAGCAGCATTTGCGGCGGCGGCGTCCAGCCCGGCCATTCCGCCTTGCGCGAGATCTGCTTCACGCCCGCCCATTCGAAGCCGGGCCTTCCGACGCCGACGCCATAGCGTATCGCCCTGCCGCCGGGCTCGACGAGGTAGAGGAACTTGTTGGGCGTATCGATGACGATGGCGCCCGGCGGCTCGGAGGTGGGGTAATTGACCTCCTGACGGCGGTATTGCTCGGGGACCTCGGCTCGTTCGTCGGTCGCAGCGCCGCATAGCGGCGCCTGCGCGCGTAGCCGCCGGCCATGAATCGGCCCGCTGCGGCGCATAGGCTTGCGGATCGTAGGCCGCGACGGGGCGCTCGTAGCGCCGGACGGGGGCAGGGCGGGTCGAGCCCGTCAGCAGCAGCTCGATGAATCCTCCGCCGAGATTATCCGTGGTCTCGGCCTCCTGCGGGGGATGGACGCCGGTCCCGGCGCGCGGATAATCCTGCGCCGAGGCGGGATTTGGTACAAAAAGAATGGTCAGCCCGATGGCCGATAACGCGAGCACGCGCCGCATGAAACGCTCCTGACGCTGATTCCCGCCGGCGCCGCTCCCGCGCCGGCATGGTGAATGCGAGGATACGCGCGCGCGTGAACCGTTAAACACGATTCGCCGCGCATGGTTGGCGGGCCGTTGAAGGACGCGGTTAAGACGGGGTGAATGGACTTCAGGCGCCGGCCGAGGCGGTCGCCCGCCCGTTCAGCGGATTCTCCTCGTCCCAGCCGTAGCGCATCGTCTCGAAGCGCATCGCGCGCGCGTCGATCATCAGCAGCCTGCCGACGAGGCCTTCGTCGCCTTCCTCGAAGCCGCCGACGATCTCGCGTATCGCTTCGAGAGCCATCATCGCCCCGACCATGCCCGCCAGCGCGCCGAGCACGCCGGCCTCCGCGCAGGTCGGGATGCTGCCGGGCGGCGGGGCCTCGGGAAACAGGCAGCGATAGGTCGGGATTGGGCCGTCCGTCGGCGGCTTTCATGTGCGGCTTCAGCGTCGTCAGCGTCGCGTCGAACTGGCCGAGCGCGGCCGTCACCAGCGTTACGCCCTCATGGAAACAGGCGTCGGAGACGGCGTAGCGCGTGGCGAAATTGTCGGAGCCGTCGAGCGCGACGTCGTAGCCGCGCACGATCTCGCCGGCGTTGTCCGGCCCGACGCGCCGGGCGATGGCCTCGACCTTCACGTTGGGGTTGAGGCGAGAAATCGCGTCCGCCGCGCTTTCGATCTTCGGCCGGTCGATGTCGGGCGTCCCGTGCAGGATCTGCCGGTGCAGATTGGAGAGCGAGACCTTGTCGTCGTCGACGATGGCGAGCGTCCCGACGCCGGCGCCGGCGAGATATTGCAGCGCCGGCGAGCCGAGCCCGCCCGCGCCGACGACGAGAACCCGCGCCGCCTTCAGCTTCTGCTGCCCAGGTCCGCCGACGCCGCGCAGGATGATCTGGCGGGCGTAGCGTTCGATCTCCTCGTCGCTGAATTTCATCGGCGCCTCCGCTCTCCGCTCGGGACAGGGGTCGAGCTCCGCGGCCGCGGACCCCTCACCCTTGCCCTCTCCCCGCCGTGCGGGGAGAGGGAAATGGCCAACGGCTGCGCCCATTCCCGGAGGCTTACTCCGCCGCCCGGACGGGCAGGGGCTGCAACGCGCGCTCCTCGTTGAGCAGATCCGCCACCAGGAAAGCGATCTCGATCGCCTGCTCGGCGTTGAGCCGGGGGTCGCAATAGGTGTGGTAGCGGTCGTGCAGGTCTTCCTCGCTGATGACGCGCGCGCCGCCCGTGCATTCCGTGACGTTCTTGCCGGTCATCTCCAGATGCACGCCGCCGGCGTAAGTCCCTTCCGCGCGATGGACCGCGAAGAACTGCCTGATCTCGGCGGCGATGCGCTCGGTCGGCCGGGTCTTGTAGCCGGTGGAGGTCTTGACCGTATTGCCGTGCATGGGGTCGCAGACCCACAGCACCGGCCGGCCCTCGCGCGCGATCGCCCGCACGAGCCCCGGCAGATGCGCCTCGACCTTGTCCGCGCCGAAGCGGGTGATGAGCGTCAGCCGGCCCGGCTCGCGCGCCGGATCGAGCGCGTCGCAGAGTCGCAACAGATCGTCCGGCTGCAACGACGGCCCGCATTTGAGCCCGATCGGGTTGCGGATGCCCCGCGCATATTCCACATGCGCGCCGCCGAGCTGGCGGGTGCGGTCGCCGATCCACAGCATGTGGCCGGAGGTCGCGTAATATTCGCCCGAGGTCGAATTCGAGCCGCGTCATCGCCTGCTCGTAGCCGAGCAGCAGCGCCTCGTGAGAGGTGTAGAAATCGGTCTGGCGCAATTCGGGATGCGCCTCCGCGTCGAGCCCGATGGCGCGCATGAAGCCCAGCGTCTGGGTGATGCGGTCGGCGAGCTCCTGGTAGCGTTCGGACTGCGGGCTGTCCTTGACGAAGCCGAGCATCCAGCGATGCACGTTCTCAAGATTGGCGTAGCCGCCGGTCGCGAAGGCGCGCAGCAGATTGAGCGTCGCCGCCGACTGGCGAAAGGCCTCCAACTGCCGGCGCGGGTCGGGGACGCGCGCCTCCGGCGTGAAGGCGATGTCGTTGACGATGTCGCCGCGATAGGCCGGCAGCGTCATGCCGTCGACCGTCTCGGTGTCGGCGGAGCGGGGCTTTGCGAACTGCCCGGCGACGCGGCCGACCTTCACGATGGGCGAGGCCGCCGCGAAGGTCATCACGACCGCCATCTGCAGGAACACGCGGAAGAAGTCGCGGATGTTGTCGGCGGAATGCTCGCCGAAGCTCTCGGCGCAATCGCCGCCTTGCAGCAGGAAAGCCTGACCCTGCTGCGCCTGGCCGAGCGCGCGCTTGAGCTTGCGCGCCTCGCCGGCGAAGACGAGCGGCGGATAGCCGGCGAGCTGGCGCTCGACCTCGGCGAGCGCGGCGGCGTCGGGATAGGCCGGCGCCTGCGCGATCGGCCTGACCCTCCAGCTCTCCGGGCTCCAACGAACTTGCGACATGACTTCCTCGTGCGGGCGCGTGCTTGGCGCCCAGGCGGCGGTCCTATAAAACAGTACGGCGCGGAAGGCGAGCGGCGGGGGCGGCCATCGAATTGCCGAATTCCGCAGCCAACGCAAAGTTTGCGTTATGGCGCTAGCGGTGCGGGCTGGCGCCGACGTGAAAGTTTCGGGGGATCTGACGCCATGAACGCAGCCTTCGGTCGCAAAGCGGGAGCCGCCGTCGCGGCGCTGAGCCTCTGCCTGGTCGCCGCGCCCTCGCGCGCCGGCGAGGACGGGCAGGCCTCGCTCATTTCCGGTCTCGCCTCAACCTTTGGCCTGACCAAGCAGGACGATCCGCAGATCGACTACCGCGAGCGCAGCCGCATCGTCGTCCCGCCGAAGTTGACGCTGCCGCCGCCGGGGCGCGCCGCGACCACCTACGATCCGTCCTGGCCGACGAATATCGAGACGGCGCGCGCCAAGGAGGCGAAGAAGATCGAGGACGCCGCGCCCTCCGCCCGCCAGATGATCGATCGCGATTTCCAGCTCATCAGGCCGGGCGACGAGGTCAAGGTCACCACCTCCGGATTCGACAAGCACGGGCCCTCCTGCCGAGTCCCCGATCCGAAGACCGGCGAATGCCCGGACCAGGCGCACGGCAGCATAGAATGGAACCCGCTGACCTGGGTCGGTCTGCAAAAGAAAGGGAAGGCCACGCTCGGCCCCGAGCCCGAGCGCGAGAGCCTCGTCGACCCGCCGAAGGGCTATCGCGCGCCCGCCGAAGGCGTCGGCGCCAAGGTCGACCAGTAGGCGCGCAAAGACTGGCGGCCTCAAGCGCGGGAAGCCCGCCTGCGCAAAACGCAGGACCTCAGCGATCCGTCGCCCCCGGCCGGAGAAGCGGCTTGCGCCGGGCCACTTGCTGGCGCTCCGTCGCGCCGGCCGCCACCAGCACTTTCCTGTACTCGTCGCGCTTCTCATGGATCGAGGCGATCACGAGCCCCATCGGAATGCCGATGTCGACGAGCACCGCCTCGGAGAGTTGCAGGCTCGCCTCGATGGTCTCCGGCACGGCGTCGGTGACGCCGAGGCGATAGAGCGCGCGCGCGTGTTCGGAGTCGCGGGCGCGGGCGACCAGGGTCACGTCCGGCCGTAACTCGCGCACGAGCTCCACGACCTGCTCGGCCTTCAGCGGCGCGTCCATCGTCACCACCACGGCGCGCGCGCGTTCGATGCCGCAATTTTTCAGGAACTCGGCGCGCGAGGCGTCGCCGAAATAGGCGGGCTTTCCCTCGCGCCGCGCGACGGCCACGACGTTGGCGTCCGAAATCCACAGCGATATAGGGGATGCCGTGAACCTCCAGCATATCGCCGATCAGATGGCCGACGCGGCCGTAGCCGACGAGGATCGCGCGCGCCTCGCCGTCTTCGGGCGGCGCCACTTTCGCTTCGGCGGGAATGATCCGCGCCCGCCGGCGCACCTCCAGCGTCGCGAGCGCGCGGCCCAGAAACGGGATCGTCACCATCGAGAGGGCGGCGGCCAGCATGACGACGCGGCCGGTTTCCGGCTCCATGAGCCCGCCCGCAAGGCCGACCCCGACCAGCACGAAGGCGAATTCGCCCCCCGGCCCGAGCGCCAGCGAAACGTCGCGCGCGGCGGCGCGGCTCGCCCCGAAAAACCTCGCCAGCGGGTAGAACGAGACCGCTTTCAGCCCGACGAAGACGCCGAGCGCGCCGAACACCGCGCCCGGCTTCGCCACCGCGAGCGAAAGATCGAGCTCGGCGCCGATCGAGACGAAAAACAGCCCGAGTCCGAGGCCCTTGAACGGCTCGATCGTCACCTCGATCTCGCGCCGGAACTCGGTCTCCGCGAGCAGGAGGCCGGCGAGGAAGGCGCCGAGCGCCATCGACAGCCCGCTCGAGGCGGCGATGAGCCCGGCGCCCAGCACCACCAGCAGGCAGGCGGCCATGAAGAACTCGGGGCTGCGCGTCAGCGCCACCGAGCGGAACAGCGGCCTGAGGCCGAGCCTTCCGATCAGGATCACCGCGCCGACCGCGGCGGCCGCAGGCGCGACGGTCAGCGTCAGCCGCCAGGCGAAGCCCTCCGCGCCGCCGCCGCTCATCGTCGAGACCATGAACAGCAGCGGCGCGACCGCCAGATCCTGAAACAGCAGCACCGAAAAGGCGTATCGGCCGACCGGCCCGCGCTGCAATTTCGCCTCGGCCAGCGCCGGCACGACCATCGCCGTCGAGGACAGCGACAGCGCCGCGCCGAACACGACGGCCGCCGCCGGCTTCTGCCCGGCGATGAGCGCCGCCCCGGCGATCAGCACGGTCGAGACGACGAGCTGGGCCGGCCCCAGCCCGAACACCAGCCGGCGCAGGCTTTTCAGCCGCTCGAACGACAGTTCGAGCCCGATGGTGAACATCAGCATGACGACGCCGAACTCGGCGAGCACGCGGATTTCTCCGACGTCGCTCAGCAGCGCGCCCCTGAGCCAGGGCGCCTGGGCGACAAGCCGGCCCAGCCCAAAGGGGCCGAGCGCCGCGCCCGCGAGCACATAGCCGAGCACCGGGCTGATCCGCAGCCGCAAGAAAAGAGGCGCGACGATCCCGGCTGTGACCAGAAAAAGCAGCGCCTCGCGGTAGACCGAAAATTCGTTGTGTGCCTGCACTAGCCCTTCCCGAAGATTCTGCCTGCGAGTTTTAAGCCAATCGCGCCGCATGTTAACCCCGGTGGATTTGCGCGGACGCCTCGCTTAAACACGGCTGCCCAGACCGGAGGCCCGCATGGACGCCAACGCCCGTCACGAAGCCGTCGTCGCGACGATGAAGCTCGCGCCCGTCATCCCTGTCCTGACCGTGCGCGACGTCGACGACGGCGTGGCGCAGGCCCGCGCCCTCGTCGCCGGCGGCCTTCCCGCCATCGAGGTGACTTTGCGCACGCCCGCCGCGCTCGCGGCGATCGCCGAAATCGCCAAATCCGTGCCCGGCGCGCATGTCGGGGCGGGCACCATCGTCGAGCCGTCGCAGATCGAGGCCGCCGTGAAGGCGGGCGCGAAATTTCTCGTGAGCCCGGGAACCTCGCCCGCGCTCGCCGCCGCGGCGGCGGCCGCGCCCATCCCGTTCCTGCCGGGCGTCGCCACGCCTTCGGAGGCGATGACGCTGCGCGCGCTCGGCTTCAGGGCGCTCAAGCTGTTTCCCGCCGAGGCGGTCGGCGGGGCGAAGCTGCTCGCCGCCCTGCACGCGCCGCTCCCGGATCTCGTGTTCTGCCCGACCGGCGGCATCGACGCCGCCAAGGCGCCGTCCTATCTCTCGCTGCCCAACGTGCTGTGCGTCGGCGGCTCGTGGATGCTGCCGAAGGCGGCGCTGGAGGCGCGGCGACTATGGCAAGGTCGAGGAGCTCGCGCGCGCGGCGGCGGCCCTGAAAGGGCAGGGCGTCGCGCAACGTTAACCCGGAACGCCTATAGTTTGACGCCCTCCCGCCGACGGGACTTCATGCTCCGACCCCTTTACGACCGCCTGATCGCTCTCGCCGACAGCCCGCGCGCGCCTTATGCGCTGGCGGCGGTCGCTTTCGCCGAAAGTTCGGTGTTTCCGATTCCTCCCGACGTGCTGCTGGCGCCGATGGCGCTCGCGAACCCCAAGCGCGCCTGGACCTTCGCGCTGATCTGCACCGTCGCCTCGGTGCTCGGCGGAATGCTCGGCTACGCCATCGGCGCGCTGCTGTTCGACACGCTCGGGCAATGGCTCATTCATCTCTACGGCTACGGCGACCGCGTGGCGGCGCTGAAGGAGACCTACGCCAAATGGGGCGCGCTGGTGATCCTGATCAAAGGGCTGACGCCGATTCCCTACAAGCTTGTGACCATCGTCAGCGGCCTGCTCGGCTATAATTTCGCGCTGTTCGTCGTTCTTTCCATCGTGACGCGGGGTCTCAGGTTCTTCCTGGTCGCCGGGGCGCTCAATCTGTTCGGCGACAGCTTGCGCGGCGTGCTGGAACGTCATTTCGCCGCATTCGTCGCCATTTCGGTGGCGTTCGTCGTGCTCGGCTTCTTCATCGCCGCGCACGCGCTGTAAGGCGAGGGCGACTTGAACGTGTTTTCCAAGGACGCGGCGGCGTTTAGCGCCCTCGCTATCGCGGCGCTGGCTTTCGCGACCATCGCCGGGGCGTGGGGCTTTCAATGGGCCGGACACCCGCCTTGCGACCTGTGCCTTGAGCAGCGCTACGCCTATTACGCCGGCGTCCCGCTGGCGCTGCTGACGGCGGCGGCCGCCGCCGCCAAGGCGCCGCGCACCGTGCTGACGGTCGGGTTCGCGCTGCTGACGGCGATGTTTCTCTATAACGCCGGCCTTGCGGTCTACCACTCCGGCGTCGAGGCCAAATTCTGGGCCGGCCCCACCGCCTGCACCGGCGGGGCGCTCGCCTCCGATGGCGGCGATCTCCTCAAGCAGCTGGAGACGATCAAGGTCGTGCGCTGCGACGAGGTCGGCCTCAGGGTGCTCGGCCTGTCGCTGGCCAACTGGAACATCCTGATCTCGGCCGCGCTGGCGGCGCTCTCCGCCGCCTCGGCCTTGCGCGGCAGCCGGTAGGGCGGCTCAGAACGGGGCCTTGCCGAGAGGCAGGCCGTTGACCTTAATCACGTGATCGGCTCCGAGCGAGCACACCCATATCAGCGCGCCGTCCGCGTCGGGCTTGCCAAGTCCCTTGGCCATGGCGATGACCGGCGTGAGCTGCTGCTCCGTTTTCGGATCGAGACGCCGCACCGCCGTCGCGGTCTTGTCGAAGTCTTGCAGCTTGATAGTGATCGCGCCGGTGGGCTTGGATCTTTCGACCGTCACCTTGCCCTGGAAGGCGAGGTTGAGGCTCGGGCCCGTGATGTGGGAAGGCAGGATGTCGATCACGATCGGCCGCGAGCCGATGAGCTTTTCGTGGACCTTGTCCTGATCGGCGTCGCTCAGCACCGGCCCGTCGCCGGCGAGCTTGACGTCGGCGAGCCATTCCTGCACCGCCAATTCCACGTCGAAGCCGTGCGCTTGGAAGCCGATGTCGAAGGCGGTCGGGGTGACTGCCGCATAGATCGGCGGCACCAGCCCCTCCGGCAGCTTGATCGACCGCGCCGCCAAATGCTCGGAAAAGCCGGAGTCCGCGCCCTTGCTGACGATCCCGCCGCCGGCGACCAGGCCTTCGACCTTCACCGGGCCGACCTCGCTCATCACGTCGAGCTTGTCGAGCTTGAACGATTCCTCCAGCGTGAGGTGGTCGGCGACCAGCGCGGTCAGGACCGACTTCAGCCCCTCGAAATCCCTGGCGTAATCGGCCCGCTCGCGACGGGCGGCGGCGAAGCGCCACGCGTCGAGCAGCGGCCCGGGCTGAAAATCGGCGAGTTTGACGTTGATCTCGCCCTTTCCGCCCTGAGCCGAAACGTGAACGGGCTTGGCGGGGCCGTGGGTTGCGGCGTCGATCCCCTTGGGATCGACGTCCATCACGAAATTGAGCGAGTCCAGGGTTTCGCTGACCGTGGTGACGAGGCCCGAGGCGCCGCTCTTGGTCGCGCCGTCGAATTTGATTCCCGTGAATTCGACGAATTCCTCGATGCCCGGGCCGCGCTCGACGAGGCTGATTTTGTCGGCCCCGCCCTGACTGGAGGCCACCCAGTTCAGTTTCGGGTCGAACACGCGTGACGTGCTTGAGATTGGTCGTTTCGACCCGCACGTCCACCTTGGCGCCGTTCTTGGCCGACGGGAGGCGTCATGTGTCCGCTGATCGGGGGAATCTGGTCCGATTCGACGCGCCAGCCGCCATCGTCCTGCTGGAACACCTTGAACTGCAGCACGGCCGGATCGTAGGCGAAGCCGGTCCCCTGCAGGCCCTGGGTCACGGCGGCGAGATCCACCGAAACCAGATAGCCCGATCCCGTTGGCGTGATCTTGACCGTGGGCAAAGCGACCTTGCCCATGTAGGCGGCGATGAAATCGGAGATCGCGCGCGCGCCAGCGTCGTCGGCCGGCCGATCGGCGGCCAGAGCGGGGGCTAGCGGCGTCAGCGCCGTCGCTGCGCAGAGCCCCGCGCGCAGCAGCATGCGTTTCCAGTGCGACATGAAGCCCCCCAATGTGAGCGTGCGCCCGCTCATTTCGATCTGAGCGGACGCTTGGTGCAATGTTAGCAAAGTCAACGGGACTTGGCGCACGAAAACGGGACTTGGCGCACGAAATCGTGTGCGAAATCCCCAGGTCAGGCGGCCGGCAGCGCCGCCGGGGCTCGACGCGGAGCCTGCGAGCGGGCGACGCCCGCCTTCACCGCCGCCTGCACCTTCTCGAAGGCGCGCACCTCGATCTGACGCACGCGCTCGCGCGAGACGCCGAATTCGGTCGAGAGCTCCTCGAGCGTGATCGGGTCGTCCGCCAGTCGCCGCGCCTCGAAGATGCGGCGCTCGCGCGGGTTCAGCACCGTCAGCGCCTGCCTGAGCGCGCTGAGGCGGGTATTGGCCTCCTCGCGGTCGGCAAGCGCGACTTCCTGACTGGCGCTGTCGTCGACGAGCCAATCCTGCCACTCGCCCTCGCCCTCCTCGCGCAAGGGTGAGTTGAGCGAGGCGTCGCCGCCGAGGCGGCGGTTCATCTCGATCACTTCCTGCTTGGGCACGCCCAGGCGCTTGGCGATGGTTTCGACCTGATCGTCGCGCATGTCGCCTTCGTCGAGCGCGGAGATGCGGCTCTTGGCCTTGCGCAGGTTGAAGAACAGCTTCTTCTGGCTCGCGGTGGTGCCCATCTTCACGAGGCTCCACGAGCGCAGGATATACTCTTGAATCGAGGCGCGGATCCACCACATTGCGTATGTGGCGAGCTTGAACCCCTTGTCGGGCTCGAATCGCCGCACCGCTTGCATCAGTCCGACGTTGCCCTCGGAGATGACCTCGCCGATGGGCAGGCCATAGCCGCGATAGCCCATCGCGATCTTCGCGACGAGACGCAGGTGGGAGGTGACGAGTTTGTGCGCGGCGTCGCGATCCTCATGTTCGCGCCAGCGCTTGGCGAGCATGTATTCCTCTTGCGGCTCCAGCATCGGGAACCGCTTGATTTCGGCAAGATAGCGGGCAAGGCCGGATTCACCGGCAATGATGGGCAGAGCGGCGGCCATTTGGTCCTCCAAGCGGGCGCCGGATTCAAGGTCCGACGACCGACACGCGCGCCCAGAGACGCGCGCCTCAAGATATAGTCCGGTCAACAGTGACCGAAAGAGGGCGCTTTCACGACCCGAGCCTGCCAATACATGAAGCTTCGTTCATGAATCGGTAAACCGGCCCCGCGATTACGCCCCGTGCATTATACGCGCAAGGCCTGGACGAGGTTCAGGAAATCTTGCGGCGGCGGACGCTCGAAAAACAGCGGCGCCGAGGTCACGGGGTGCTCGAAGCCCAGCGTCTGAGCGTGCAAAGCCTGACGATTAAGTGCATGTAGCGCCTCGCGCGCCTCCGTCCCGAGCCGGTTCGCCTTGGTCTTGAATCCCGCGCCATAGACCGAATTGCCGAGCAAGGGATGGCCGATATGGGCGAGATGGACGCGGATCTGATGCGTGCGTCCCGTCTCCAGCCGGCAGCGCACGAGAGCGACGGGGCCCAGCGCCTCCTCGACGCGCCAATGGGTGACGGCGTGGCGGCCGCGCTCTTCGTCCACCACCGCCATGCGCTCGCGCGAATGCGGATGGCGGCCAATCGCCGCATCGACCACGCCTGACTTCTGCCGAAAGCCGTTCCAGACCAGCGCGACATATTCGCGGACCAGCGAGCCCGAGCGGCCGTGATCGGCGAAAAGCTCCGCGAGCCCCTGATGCGCGGCGTCGGTCTTGGCGACGACGATGAGGCCGGAAGTGTCCTTGTCGAGCCGATGGACGATGCCCGGCCGCTTCACGCCGCCGATGCCCGAGAGCGAATCCCCGCAATGACGGATCAGCGCATTGACCAGCGTGCCGTCGGAATGGCCCGGCGCGGGATGGGTGACGAGCCCCGCCGGCTTGTTGACGACGATCAGGTGCTCGTCCTCGTAGACGATGTCGAGGGGGATGTCCTGCCCCGCGATCGCCGCTTCTTCTGCGGGCGGGGCGTCGAGCGTCACCACGACGCCGTGTCCCAGCTTCAGCGCCGGGTCGGCCGCGATCTCGCCGTCGACGCGCACGCAACCCGCTTCGATGAGCGCCTTGAGCCGGGTGCGCGAGAAACCTTCGGCCGCGCCGGCGAGAAAGCGGTCGAGCCGGTCGCCGGCTTGCGAACCGACGGGGAAGGTCAGGCTCACGTCGCTTGGCGCGCGCGCCGCCGGGCGCGCGGCGCAGCGCCCTCCTCCGCCGCCGGCGAGACGAGCGGCCCCAGCGCGGCGACGATGGTCTCGACCGTCGGCCGCTCGCCGCGCGCGTGCGTATCGAGCGCGCGGCGCATGGCCGCGACATGGGCGGCCTTGTTGCCGCAGCAGCCGCCGATGATGGCGGCGCCCCCGCATCTATCGCGAGCCGCGCGTAATCGGCCATCAGCTCCGGCGTGCCGGAATAGCAGATCTCGCGCGCCATGCCAGTGCGGCACCCCGGCGTTGGCCTTGGCGATGATCTTCGCCTCGGGCCGCCTGGCCGTCATGCCGAGCACGGAGACAAGCAGATCGGCGGCGCCTACTCCGCAATTCGCGCCGAAGGCGAGCGGGGCGGCCTCGAAGCTGTCGAACAATTCGGCGTAGGCTTCGGGCGTGAGGCCCATCATGGTGCGACCGGCGGTGTCGAAGCTGGCGGTCGCCGTATAGGGCATCCCGAGGACGGCGGCCGCGCGGGCGGCGGCGCGGATCTCTTCGGGTGCGGACATGGTCTCGATCCAGACGACATCGGCGCCCCCGGCCTTCAGCCCGTCGATCTGTTCGCAGAACACTTCCGTCGCCTCGTCCTCGCTCAGCGCCCCGAGCGGCGCGAGCAGGTCGCCGGTCGGGCCGACCGAGCCCGCGACCACGACGCGCCGTCCGGCTTTGTCGACTACGTCGCGAGCGATTTCAGCGGCGAGGCGGTTCAATTCGCGCACGCGCGACTGAAGGCCGTGCAGCATGAGGCGGCGGCGGTTGCCGCCGAAGGAATTGGTGAGGACGATGTCCGCGCCGGCGTCGACGAAGCCCTGATGCAGCGAACGGATTTTTTCCGGCTGCGCGTCGTTCCACAGTTCCGGCGTCTCGCCGGAGACGAGCCCCATCTCGAACAGATTGGTGCCGGTGGCGCCGTCGGCGAGCAACGGGCGGCCTTCGGAGAGCAGGGCTTGCAGCATGAACGGGTCTCGGATCGGAAGCCGCGCTCAGATAGAGGGGAGCAGAGCGGCCCGCAAGGGCGGGGAGCGGCCCGCTTCCGGCGGTCAGGCGGTTTGCGGCGTGTCGCCCGCGTCGTCCGCAGGCTCGAACTCGATCCCCTCGTAAAGCTCGGCCAGGGGCAATTCGACGCCAATTTCCGGCAGCTTGAGAACCGACTCCGCAACCAGGATTTCGTGCGTCCACACCGTCCCGGCGCGCGCATAGACGACCGCCGCCACGCCGTCCTGCTCCAGCATGACATAACGCTGGACCGAGGGCGTCGCCTGATATTCGCGCGCCTTGGCGATACGGTCGGTCTGGGTCGTGCTCGGGCTCAGGACTTCGAAGACGACGGTCGGATTCTCGATGAATTTCGCCCGCCGGTCGACGGGACCGCAGACGATCATTCCGTCGGGGTAGCGAACAGTCTCCTCGGCGGTCAGGAATTTGAGGTCATTTCCGTAGAAGCGGCAGGGCGAACCGCGCAGGCGCGAAATAAGCGCGGCGGCCAAATTCCCCTGAATGGCGGTATGTCCCGCCGTTCCGCCGGTCATAGCGACGGGAGCGAAGCCGTCGAACTCGTGACGCAACTCCTGCCGTTCCTCCCAGGCGAGGAATTCGGCGAGCGTCATCGGTTTGCGCAGCGCGACGTTCATGGCGCCTCTCTTATCACATCCCGCGGCCGGGCGCGCGAACCCTGACAAGGCTCGCCGCCTGTCGTATGTTGCGCGCCTCTTCGGTCGGGAAAAGCGCTTATGGGTCAGGAAACGTTCCTCGGTCTCGACATCGGCACGTCCTCGGTCAAGGCGCTGCTGATCGACGCCGATCAGCACACGGTCGCGGAGGCCAGCGTCGCGCTCGACGTGTCGCGGCCCCAGCCGCTTTGGAGCGAGCAGAATCCCGACGACTGGGTCGAAGGCGTCGAGGCCGCCGTCCACACGCTTCGCCGCCGCGCCCCGGAGGCCTTCGCGCGTCTGGCCGGCGTCGGCCTTTCCGGCCAGATGCACGGGGCGACCTTCCTCGACGGCGAAGGCCGCCCGCTGCGCCCGGCGATCCTGTGGAACGACGGCCGCTCGTTCGAGGAGTGCGAGGAACTGACGCGGCGCGTGCCCAGGTTCCTCGAAAGGGCCGGCAATCTCGCCATGCCCGGTTTCACCGCCCCGAAAGCCATGTGGCTCGCCAGGCACGAGCCGGAAACCTTCGCGGCGACGAAGCGCATCCTGCTGCCGAAGGATTATGTGCGGCTGCGTCTGACCGGCGAGGCGGTCTCGGAAATGTCCGACGCCGCCGGCACGCTCTGGCTCGACATAGCCGGGCGGCGCTGGGACGAGGATCTCGTCGCCGCCTCTGGCCTCACGCTGTCGCACATGCCGGGGCTCGTCGAAGGCTCGGAGGTCTCCGCCTATCTGTCGCCGGAAGCGGCGAGCGCCTGGGGGCTTGCGGGACGCAGGATTCCGGTCGCGGGCGGGGGCGGCGACAACGCGGCCTCGGCGGTCGGCGTCGGGGCGATCGGGCCGGGCGAGGGTTTCGTCTCGCTCGGCACCTCGGGCGTCATCTTCTCCGTCACCGACAAATATGTGAGCCTGCCGCAGCGAACGCTGCACGCTTTCTGCCACGCGCTGCCCGGACGCTGGCATGGCATGTCGGTGATGCTGTCGGCGGCGGCTTCGCTGACCTGGGCGGCCAATCTCGTCGGGCGCGGCGACAAGATCTCGTCCTGCGTCGACGCCGCGGAGGCCTTTGCCCGCGATCCCGCGGCGCTGCGCGCCGCCCCGATTTTCCTGCCCTATCTCTCCGGCGAGCGCACGCCCCACAACGACCCCGAGGCGACGGGCCTGTTCGCCGGCTTCACCGCCAGCCACGGCGCGGAGGCGGCGCTGTTCGCCGTGATGGAGGGCGTCGCCTTCTCCTTCGCCGACGGCGTCGACGTGCTGCGCGAGGCGGACGCCGCGCCTGTGACGCCGCTGCTGGTCGGCGGCGGGGCGCGCTCCGGCTTCTGGGGCCAGATGATCGCCGACGTGACGGGGCTGGAGATCGACCTCGCGGCCGGCGCGGAGGCGGGCGCCGCATTGGGCGCGGCGCGGCTCGGCATGCTGGCGGCCAACGCCGGCGAGGAGCGGGCGATCTGCGCGCGGCCGCAGACGCAGCGCCGCTTCGTCCCCGATCCCGCCCGCGCCGCGCTGCACGCGCCGAGGCTTGCGCGGTATCGGGCGCTCTACAAGGCCGAGCGGGGCGCGCGGGGGTAGGGGCGGCGAGGCGTATTCTGCGAAATCGCTCAGCTTGCCCTGAACGGCTCGCGTTGACGAGGATGAGGCGCCCTCGCCGTCATGGCCGGGCGTGTCCCGGCCATCCACGCGGTTCGGCTACGCGCGTGTTTGTCGTTTGGTCGCGCGTCAACTTCGCGCCAGCCGGATAAGGCTTTGTTGCGGATCGGCGTGGATGCCCGCGACAAGCGCGGGCATGACGGCGAGGGAGGCTAGTCCTCACGGCCATCTGACGGTCGGCGGCATCGAGGACAGGATCGACTCCACATTGCCGCCGGTCTTCAGCCCGAAGATCGTGCCGCGATCGTAGAGCAGGTTGTATTCGACATAGCGGCCGCGCCGGATGAGCTGCTCCTCGCGGTCGGCCGGCGTCCAGGGCTCGGCGTAATTGGCGGCGACGATCTCGGAATAGACTTTCAGGAAACTCTCGCCGACGTCGCGGGTGAAGGCGAAATCGGCGTCCCATGCGGAATTCCCGGCATCGCCCGCGCTGTTGAGATAATCGTAGAAAATGCCGCCGATCCCGCGCGGCTCGCCCCGATGCTTGAGCCAGAAATAGTCGTCGCACCACGCCTTGTAAGTGTCGTAAGGCGCTTCGTGGCGCTCGCACGCCCCGCGCATGGCGGCGTGAAAGGCCTGTGAATCCGGGTCCTCCTGACGCCGGCGGCGGTCGAGAACGGGGGTCAGGTCGCCGCCGCCGCCGAACCATGCTTTCGAGGTGACGACGAAGCGGGTGTTCATATGCGCGGTCGGAACATTGGGATTCCAGGGATGGGCGATGACCGACACGCCCGCCGCCCAGAAGCGCGGGTCCTCTTCGGCGCCGGGAATCTGCTTGGCGAATTCCGGCGCGAAGGTTCCGTGCACCGCCGAGACATGCGCGCCCATCTTCTCGAACACGCGGCCGCGCAGCAGGGCCATGGTCCCGCCGCCGCCCTCGGCGCCGTCGTGATTGGTCCGCTTCCAGGCCTTGCGTTCGAACCGGCCGGACGCATCGGCCGTGGGGTAGAACGGGCCAGGGCATTCCCGCTCGAGGCGCTCCATCTCCGCCAGCAGCTTTTCCTGCAATTCGGCGAACCACGCCGCCGTCGCCGCCTTGCGCGCGGCCATGTCGTTTTCAGCCACGGGAAAGCCTCTCGTTCCGAGCCGTCATTTTACGGCGAATGCGTCTGGCGCAAAAGCCATGCCGAAATCGCCGAATATTTGGGCATTTCGCCTCTGCGTTAGGCGACTGTCCGAAAACCTTAACAAAAGTTGAGCAGAGCCCAGAATCCGTTTGCTTTCTTGCGTCGCAACAATAATCTTTCGCTATGCACACCGCGCACGAGGCGCGGCGGCGCAGCGGGCAAGACCCAATGAGCTCGATGCTTCGCAAAGGCCAGCGATTGCGTCCGCGACGCCCGGCGCTGGCCGAGAGGGAATGGGGCGTCTCGGGCGACGCGGTCGGCACGGTGCTTTGCTCTTATCGCGTATTGACCGACCCTTCAGGCGCGGCCGACCGGGTGGATGTCCGCTTCGCCTCCGGCGCGACGATCTGGGGAGCGCCGGCCGCCGAATTCTCCCTTGTCGGCGACGCAAAACCGGGCGCCTGACCTAAGCAGACATTCGTTGGAAGGCCAACGAATGTCTGCTTAGAGTCTTTGATTTAGCAGGATTTTCGTCCGAAAACCGGCATCCACTTTTCGGAAATCCTGCTTAGACCGCAAAGATCTTGCCCGGATTGAACAGGTTCTGCGGGTCGATCGCGGCTTTGAGCCTGCGCATCAGGTCGAGCGCGTCCTCGCCGTGCTCGGCGACGAGATAGGGGATCTTCTTCTGTCCGACGCCGTGCTCGCCGGTGCAGGTGCCGTCCATGCCGATGGCGCGCAGGGCGAGCCGCTCGCCGAACGCCTCCGCCTTCTCGATCTCCTCGCGCGAGTTCATGTCGATCAGCGGCGAGACATGGAAATTGCCGTCCCCGACGTGACCGACGATCGGCGCGATGAGGCCGCTCGCGGCCAAGTCGGCCTGCGTCTCCTCCACGCAATCGGCAAGCCTTGAGATTGGCACGCAGACATCGGTGGCGAACGCGCGGACCCCGCCAGGGCGAAGAGCCAGGCCGGCCCAATAGGAGTCGTGGCGCGCCTGCCAGAGCTTCGTGCGCTCCTCCGGGTTTGTGGTCCAGGCGAATGGGCCGCCGCCGTTGCTCTCCGCGATTTCTGTAAAGCGATGCGATTGCTCCGCGACGCTCGCCTCGGTGCCGTGGAACTCCAGAAACAGCATCGGCGTCTCGGGCAGCGTGAGCTTGGAATAGGCGTTGCTCGCCTGCACCATCAGCCGGTCGAGCAATTCGATGCGAGCGACCGGAATTCCCGACTGGATGGTCTCGATGGTGGTCAGGCAGGCCGAGCGAACGTCCGGAAACGGGCAATGGCCGCCGGAGATCGATTCCGGAATGCCCGCGAGCTTCAGCGTCACTTCGACGATGGCGCCGAGCGTGCCCTCCGAGCCGACGTAAAGCCGCGTCAGGTCGTAGCCCGCCGAGGATTTCTTCGCGCGCGAAGCGGTGCGGATGAACTTGCCTTCCGCCGTAACGATTCCCAGCGACAGCACATTGTCTTTCATCGTGCCGTAGCGCACGGCGTTGGTGCCGGAGGCGCGCGTCGCCGCCATTCCGCCTATCGAGGCGTCGGCGCCGGGGTCGATGGGGAAGAACAGGCCGCTGTCGCGCAAATGCGCGTTGAGGGCCTTGCGGGTGACGCCCGGCTCGACCACGCAATCGAGGTCCTCGGCGTGGACTTCGAGCACCCGGTTCATGCGGCTGAAGTCTATGGAGAGCCCGCCATGAAGCGCGTTGACATGGCCTTCCAGCGAGGAGCCCGTCCCGAACGGCACGATGGGCGCGTCGTGCCTGGCGCAGATCTTCACCGCGTCGATCACGTCCTCGCGCTGTTCGGCGAACAGCACGGCGTCAGGCGGCGAATTGGGAATCCAGGTCAGCGTGTGGCCGTGCTGCTCGCGCACGGCCTCGGAGGTGACGATGCGATTGCCGAATTGGGCGTTGAGGTCGCCGACGAGCGCCTTCACGGTCTGAGGCGGCAGCGGGCCTTCGCGGCGGCGGACTTCCGGGATCATGGGCGGCGCTGGCTCCGTTCGGCGCAATTTCGGTCGGCGTCATATGACGCCAACGCCGCCTGCGGCGCAATCGGCCCGCTCAGGAGAACTTGACGAGGCCCTGCTGCGCGTAGCCCGCGAACGTGGCCTTGTCCATGCCGAGCGTCAGCGTGTCGTTGGCGGTATCGAGACTGACGACCGCGCGGCCCATGAAGTCCTGCGACGTGTGCGCGAGAAGGTCGTCGACGCTCGAATAGTGCGAAGCCAGTTGCAGAATATCGGTCGGGCCGAAATTCAACAGAAGGTCGTCGCCGACGGCCACGGGCACGTAGACGGTCATGCCGGTATCGACGGACAAGGCGGTCTTGGCCGCCATGTGGACGGCGTATTCGCCATTCGCCGACGACGGGTCGCTGAAAAGGGTCAGGTTGGAGTTCGCCAGCATCGTGACGACGTCGCCGGGGGCGAGGGTCACGTAGTTGTTGAATTGCTGGAAGAAGACCGAGCCGTTGCCGCCTATCGTGATGTGATTGTTGCCCGTCTGGTCGACGATCTGTTCCTGATAGCCGATCAGCGTCAGCTGGTCGTGGCCGCCGAGGGTCACGTTGGCGTTGGAGCCGACCACACGGACGCTGGACTCCTGCAGCACCGTGACCTGAGTCGTCAGGGGCGTATAGGAGAAGGTGACGACGTCCGGCGCGGTGATCGGGGCGCCGTTCTGGCCGATCGTGATGCTGTTGCCGAAAGAGCCCAGCGCCACGCGATCGGCGTCGCCGATCACGTTCAAGGCATCGCCGCCGAGGGCGCGCACGACCAGATGGTCGCCGAAGACCTGTGCGCTGGAATTCTTCAGCACCTTGATGACGCCGTTGTTCATAAGGACGACTTCTTCTTCGCCCGGCGTCTGGTCATTGCCGCCGATCGTCAGCGTATTGTTGTCGCCCGTCGCGGTGACATTCACGCCGAGGCCAGTGGCCGTCAGCGTGTCGTCGCCGGTCATCGTGGCGCTGTAGCCGCTTCCGTGCGCCCAGACGCTGGAATTCTGGAACAGCGCGAGCGTTCCATTTTCAAGGCCGAGAACGCTGTCGAGCGCCGCGCCCGTGGCGCCGACGCCGTTGCCCCCGATCCAGACCGCGTCGTCGAGGCCCGTCGCGTAAACGGTGTCGCCGGAGCCGACGACGGTCAGCTTGTCGTTGCCGACCATGGTCAGCTTCGAATTGTCGGCGGTGACGTAGACGCTCGAATTGGCGATCTCACGAAGCGTCGCTGCGTCGTGAAGCGTCACAACGTCGAGCTGGCTTGCGTCGGCCCCGGCCCCGTTGCCGCCGATATTCACGGAATTGTTGGACCCGTACACGTCCAGTAACAGCGCCAATCCGCGCCCGACGAAGCTGTCGTCGTCGCCGGTCATGGTCATCGTGTCGTCGCCGTTGGCGCGCACGAGCAGGCCGTTGCCGAAAATCTGTACGTTGGAGTCCCTGAGCACGCTGATTACGCCGCCGTCCATATGGACGATGTCGTCGTCGACGCCGGGCGTCTGGCCATTGGCGCCGATGGTCAGCGCATTGTCGTCGCCGGTGGCGTTGACGGTCACGGCGAAGCCGATGGCCGTCAGCGTGTCCTGGCCGTTCATCGTTGCGGTGTAGCCGGTCCCGTAGGACCAGACGCTGGAGTTCTGAAACAGGGAAAGCGTGCTGTTTTTCAGGCCTCGCACATTGTCGCGCGCCGCGCCCGTCGCATTGGAGCCGTTTTGTCCGATCGACAGCGCGTTGCCGACGCCGGTAGCATAGACATTGTCGCCGGAGCCGGTGACGGTGAGCGTGTCGTCGCCCGCCATGGTCACTTTCGAATTGTCGGCGATGACCTCGACGCTCGAATTGGCGAGCTGGTGCACCGTTCCGCCCTGGCGTAGCAAAACGACGTTGACCAGACTCGAGGCGGCGCCGGCGCCATTGCCGCCTATCGTGACGACGTCGCCGGTCCCGTAGACGTTTACGAAAATCGCGGACCCGCAGCCGACGAACGTGCTGTCGTCGCCCATCAGGATCAAATCGTCATTGCCGTAGACGACGTAGTCGGCGTTCGAGCCGACATTAATGGTTACATTGCTCTCGTGAATGACGACCGCCACGCCTAACCCCCGTTACAAATTGAATGAACCAAAAGCCCGCCGTGGTAACGTTCGAATAAGCATAACATTTTAAATGCATTCCGGTAATCATTTGTTAGTAAAGGTTAATACCGCAGTCATTTAATGTTAATGAATGGCGTGACTTCTCCCAGGCGCACGCGAGCGGGCGCTGATCTAAGCTTATGTTTTGCGAGCGCATTCGCCGAGCCGAACGGGCGAAAAAAATGACCGCCCTCGCTCCTGGCCGGGCGCGACAATTTGTCGCGTCCGACGGGGATGGTGTAAGCCCCCTCTCTCGACAGACACGATGGCCGACATGCGCGATCCACGAACTTTCCTGACGGGCCTTTTTCAGACGGCGATTGACGCGGCGCGGCCGGAGAAGACGCTCGCTTCGTTCCTGCCCGAGCGCCCGCGCGGCCGCACGCTCGTCGTCGGCGCCGGCAAGGCGGCGGCGGCGATGGCGCGCCGCGGTCGAGGCAGCCTGGGACGGGCCGCTCGAAGGCCTCGTCGTCACCCGCTACGGCCACGGCGCGCCGACGCGCCGCATCGAGGTCGTCGAGGCCGCCCATCCCGTGCCGGACGCGGCCGGCGAGCAGGCGGCGCGCGCGCATTCTGCGAGCCGTGCGCGGCCTCACGCGCCGACGATCTCGTTCTGTGCCTGATTTCCGGCGGCGGCTCGGCGCTGCTCGCCGCTGCCCGCGCCCGGCCTCAGCCTCGACGACAAGCAGGCGATCAACAAGGCGCTGCTCGACAGCGGCGCCGACATCGCGCGAGATGAATTGCGTGCGCAAGCACCTCTCGGCGATCAAGGGCGGCGCCTCGCCGCCGCCGCCCAGCCGGCGCGCGTGGTCGACGCCTGCATCATTTCCGACGTGCCCGGCGACGACCTCTCCGTCATCGCCTCCGGCCCGACGGTCGCCGGACCCGACGACCTCGCCGAGGCGCTGGCGATCCTCGCGCGCTACGCGCATCGCCGCGCCCGCGCGCGTGCTGCGCGCATCTGCGCGACCGCGCCTCGCGAGACGCCGAAGCCGGGCGACCGCGGCTTCGCGCGCGTCGAGAACCGTCTGATCGCGCGCCGCGCTTTCGCTCGACGCCGCGGCGGCCGAGGCGCGCGCCGCGCGGGCTTGCGCGCCGCTCATCCTCGGCGACGCCATCGAGGGCGAGGCGCGCGAGGTCGGCAAGGCGCTGGCCGGCATCGCGCTCGCCGGCCGGCTCCACGGCGAGCCGGCGCGCGGCGCCCTGCGTGCTGCTTTCGGGCGGCGAGACGACGGTGACCGTGCGCGGCGAGGGCAGGGGCGGGCGCAACGCCGAATTCCTGCTCGGCGCTTGCGCTCGCGCTCGACGGCGCGGCCGGGCATTTACGCGCTCGCCGGCGACACCGACGGCATCGACGGCAGCGAGGACAACGCCGGCGCCTATGTCGCGCCCGACACGCTCGCGCGCGCCGCGGCGTCGGCCTCGACGCGCGCGCCAGCCTCGCCGGCAACGACGCCTATGCCGTGTTCGCAGCGCTCGGCGATCTCGTCGTGACCGGGCCGACGCTGACCAACGTCAACGATTTCCGCGCGATCCTGGTGACGTGATCTTGCCCGGTAACTGCCAAGCGGTAGCCGGAGATAGCATCCGTCATGGCCGGGCTTGTCCCACGGCTGTCCGGCATCGCAATTGCTTAGCATAGAGCGACAAGCTGAGCGGGCGGGAGCGCGTTCGCGCAAGCGCGTTTTTTCGGCCGCGCGAACGACGCACGGCCGAAGTCGAACTCGTACTGCGGACTTGCTCGGCGCGGTGGCGGAGCGAGCAAATTGCGGATTTCCCGGCGATGCATGAGATTGGCGCGCAGAAGCCGGGCGAACGTCAATGGGCTCTCCACGATCTTGTTGGCTTCATGCGCCAACCTCATCAGCATGAACGCGATCAACGCCACAGCAATCTGGATGCGCACGGCGTTCTCCGACGTGCCGAAAAAATGCTTGATCTTGAGCGTTTGTTTTACCCACCGGAAGAACAATTCGATCGCCCATCTCTGCCTGTAGAGATGGGCGATCTCTTGCGCCGAAGCGGTCAGGTCATTGGTGAATATGCGCAAAATCTTGCCGTTATCGTTGACGACGCGGATTTCGCGCACTGGTTTCGACATCGGATTTCGCCGCGAAGCCGCCAGGCGAGTGGGAGATGGCCGATGCTATCGCTGAGTACAGGTCCGTCCGGCGCCACTTCGCGTTGTTCGACGACCTTGAATGGCGTATTCTTTTTAAGCCGCGTCACGATCCGGCAACCTGCCTCGTCGAGTTTCGCCCACCAGCCGAAATCGTAATAGCCGAGATCGAACACGTAAGTGGCTCCGGGTTCGATGGGCATGGCCTTGGCCGCGGTGATGTCGTTCACGTTGGAGGGCGTGACCATCAAATAAAGCGGCTGATGGGCGTCCGGATCGTAGACAATGCGCCTTGGCGCCGCAAACCTCGTTCGAAAAGCTCGCCCACCGCTGAGTAAACGCACTCAGCCTGACGCTCGTGGAGTTGATCAAACGCACGCAATCGCCGATCTTGCGCCGATATCCGGCCTGAAGTTGCGCCATCAGCGCGGCCAGCAGGCCGTTGAATATTTCCGGCGACCGACGGGCGTTGACCGTCGCCAGGGCCGAGCGCGACACCGGTTTGGCCCCCAGATGATAAAACTGGCGCGCATGGCTGGCCATGCTGGTCTCGACGTCGCGCAGGCTGTTGAGACCGCTCGTCTGGGCCAACAACATCGCCACAAGATGCGACCTGCTGGTCGTCGCTCTTGCATCGCGGTCGCCCTGAAATTTCTCCACAAGACGGTCGAACGCAACAATGC
>CAVZAL010000010.1:0-48942 GCA_963773245.1 uncultured Pseudomonadota bacterium | reverse complement strand
TTGGCGCGCCCGAAGAGATCTTCGATCCCCGACCCCCAGATCTGTAGTCTGGTGCTCTATCCAGCTGAGCTACGGGCGCAAGCGGGAGCGCCTTGGCTGTCCCTCAGCCGCCCTCTAAACCGTTAACCGGCCTGGCAAGCGCCACGCGCCTCAGACGCCCGTTTCCGGATCGACGAGCCGGTGCAGCCGGTCGGCGGCGGCGCAGGCGAAGCGCAGCAGCATCGCCCGCCGCGTCGCGGGCGCAATCGGATGCGGCTCGGGATCGCGCAGGATCGCCGCGCCGAATCGGTCGGCCAGAATGAGCCCCGCCTCCTGCGGCATGATCTCGGCCGGCGTCGCCTCGGAAATCGCGAAATAGAGGCGGTCGCAATGGGCGGCGTAATCGCGCCACTTGTGGTCGGCGCGGAAATCGGCGACGCAGGATTTCATCTCGACGATGAGGATCGTCCCGTCGCCGCCGAGCGCCACGATGTCGGCGCGGCGGCCGTCGCTCAGAGCCAGCTCCGTCACCGTCGAATAGCCCTGCGCGCGCAACAGACGCCGGACGCCGCGCGCGATCGCGAGCGCGGTCTCCGATTGCCGGCCGTCGACCAGAGCCAGAGTCACCGTGCGGCGTCCTCCAGGATCATCGCCGCGCCCTTCTCCGCGATCATCAGCGTCGGGGAATTGGTGTTGCCCGAGGTGATGAGCGGCATCACGGAGGCGTCGGCGATTCGCAAGCCCGCCAAGCCTTGCACGCGCAGCCGTGCCATCGACAACCGCGTTGCGGTCGTCGGCCCGGCCCATCCTCGCGGTGCCGACGGGGTGGAAGATCGTCGTGCCGATGTCGCCGGCCGCCGCCGCAAGTTCGCGCCTCGCTGACCTTCTCCGCGCCCGGCAGATATTCCACCGGCTTGAAGCGCGCGAGCGCCGGCGCGGCGGCGATGCGGCGGGCGAGCCGGATCGAATCGGCGGCGACGCGCCGGTCCTCCTCCTCGCTAGAGATAGTTCGGCTGGATCAGCGGGGGCTCGCGCGCGTCGGCGCTCGCCGCATGGACGAAGCCGCGGCTCGCCGGCCGCAGATTGCACACGCTGAGCGTGATGGCGGGGAAATCGTGCAGGGGATCGCCGAATTTCGGCAGCGACAACGGCTGCACGTGGAACTCGACGTTGGCGGTCTCGTAGTCGGGCGAGGATTGCGCGAAAATGCCGAGTTGCGAGGGCGCCATGGTCAGCGGCCCGCGCCGGTTCAGCGCGTAATCGAGGCCCATCCAGGCGCGCTTGCACAGCGACTGGAACTCGACGTTGAGGGTCTTGGCGCCCTCGATGCGGAAGATCGTGCGCAATTGCAGGTGGTCCTGCAGGTTCTCGCCGACGCCCGGCAGCGCGTGGCGCACGGGAACGCCGAGCCGGCCGAGAACCTCCGGCCGCCCGACGCCAGAGAGCTCCAGCAGATGCGGCGTGCCGATCGCGCCGGCGCTCAGCACCGTCTCGCGCGCGCTGCGCGCGTGACCACCCGCCCCTCGCCTCGTATTCGACGCCGGTCGACGCGGGCGCCGTCGAACGAGAATGCGCCGCGCGTGCGCGCCCGTGACGAGCCGCAGATTGGGGCGGCTCAGCACCGGCTTCAGGAACGCCTTGGCGGCGCTGACGCGCAGGCCCCGGCGCTGGTTGACCTCGAAATAGTCGCAGCCCTCGTTGTCGCCGTGGTTGAAATCGGAGATCTTGGGAATGCCGATCTCCGTCCGCCGCGTCGCGCACGGCGTCGAGAATGTCCCAGGCGATGCGCGGCCGCTCGACCCGCCATTCGCCGCCCGCGCCATGCAGCGAGCGCCGGCCCGCCCAATGGTCCTCATGGCGCAGAAAGATAGGGCAGCACGTCGTCCCAGCCCCAGCCGTCGAGGCCGAACTGGCGCCAGCCGTCGTAGTCGCGCGCCTGGCCGCGCATATAGATCATGCCGTTGATGGCGGAGCAGCCGCCGATCACGCGGCCGCGGGGATAGGCGATGTCGCGGCCGTTGAGGCCGGGCTCGGGCGCGGTGCGGAACCGCCAGTCGGCGCGCTTGTTCCCGATGGCGTAGAGATAGCCGACGGGAATGTGCAGCCAGATCCAGTTGTCGCGCCCGCCGGCCTCCAGCAGCAGCACCTTGTTGCGGGGATCGGCGCTCAGGCGGTTGGCCATCAGGCAGCCGGCGGAGCCGGCGCCGACGACGATGTAATCGTAAGTCTCCGTCATGCCTCGACCGCCCAGCAGGCGACCTCGCGCCCGTGTTTGTTGCTCAGCGCCGGCGCCTCGCGCCGGCAGATGTCCATCGCCAGCGGGCAGCGCGGATGAAAGGCGCAGCCCGCCGGCGGATCGATCGGCGAGGGCGGCTCGCCGATCAGCGGCGCGCGCACCTTGCGCGCTTGCGGGTCGGCGACCGGCGTCGCCGCCATCAGCGCGCGCGTATAGGGTGCAGCGGCGCCTCGAACAGCCCCGCCTTATCGCCGATCTCCACGGCCGAGCCCAGATAGATCACCATCACCTCGTCGGCGATATGGCGCACGACCGAGAGATCGTGGCTGACGAACACATAGGCGAGGCGCAGCGTCTCCTGCAATTCGGCGATGAGGTTCAGCACCTGGGCGCGGATGGAGATGTCGAGCGCCGACACCGGCTCGTCGAGCACGAGGATTTTCGGGCGCAGCATCAGCGCGCGGGCGATGGCGATGCGCTGGCGCTGGCCGCCGGAGAACATATGCGGATAGCGGTGATAGAACTCCGGGCGCAGGCCGACCTCGCGCATCATCGCGAGCGCCGCCTCGCGCCGCGCCGCGCCGGAAAGCCCGGTGTTGACCAGCAGCGGCTCCTCCAGCGCGCGGCCGATCTTCTGGCGCGGGTTGAGCGAGCCATAGGGGTTCTGGAACACGATCTGCACGTCGCGCCGCAGCGCGCGCCGCCGCGCGCCGTCCGCTCGCGACGTCCTCGCCCTCGATGAGCAGCTCGCCCGCGTCGGGCGTCTCGATCAGCGTCAACAGCCGCGCCAGCGTCGATTTGCCGGAGCCGGATTCGCCGACGACCGCCAGCGTGCGGCCGGCGTCAAGCGAGAACGACACGTCCCGCAGCGCCTTGAGCGTCGCCTTGCGGCGAAACAGCCCGCGCGCGACCGGATATTCGCGGCCGAGGCCCCGCGCTTCGAGCACCGCGCTCATGCGGCGGCCTCGGCGTTGGAGAGCGGCGCGAGGCAGCGCGCATGGCCGAGCGCCGCCGTTGGACCGGCGGCGGCGCGGCGCGGCAGGCGGCGAAGGCGAAGTCGCAGCGCGGCGAGAACAGGCAGCCCCTGGGCCGGTCGAACTGGCCGGGCACGACGCCGGGAATGGCCGGCAGGCGCCGCTGCGTCGCGCGCTCCGGCAGCGCGGCGAGCAGGGCGGCCGTATAGGGGTGATGCGGATCCTCGAACAAGGCGCGCGTGGCGTTGGCCTCCACCTGCTGGCCGGCGTATTGCACGATGACGCGATCCGCCGTCTCGGCCACCACGCCCATGTCGTGCGTGATGAGCACGAGCGCCATGCCGGTCGCTGTCTCAGCGTTCAACAGCAGGTCGAGGATTTGCGCCTGCATGGTCACGTCGAGCGCGGTGGTCGGCTCGTCGGCGATCAGCAGTTTCGGCGAGCAGGCGAGCGCCATGGCGATCATCGCGCGCTGGCTCATGCCGCCGGAAAGCTGATGCGGGAAGGCGTGGACGCGGCGCTCGGGATCGGGAATGCCGACCTCGCGCAACAGCCCGACCGCGCGCGCCTTGCGCTCCGCCCGCGAAAGCTTCAGATGCGCCTTCAGCGCCTCCCCGATCTGGAAGCCGATGGTGAAACAGGGGTTGAGCGACGACATGCCGGCTCCTGGAAAATCATCGCCATGTCGCGCCCGGCGAGCGCGCGCCGCGCCCTCGGCGCAAGCGTCAGGAGATCGCTGGCCGTCGAAGCGCATGACGTCGGCGCTGACCTCGGCCTGCGGCGGCAGCAGGCCCATCACCGCCAGCATCGCCACCGACTTGCCGGAGCCGGATTCGCCGACGATGGCGAGCGCCTCGTCGCGGTCGACGTCGATGTCGACGCCGTCGACCGCGGTGAAGGCGCCGCGGCGGGTGGGGAAGCGGACCGTGAGATTGCGCACTTCGAGCAGCGGCATCATCCCCTCCGCATCTTCGGGTCGAGCGCGTCGCGCAACCCGTCGCCGGTCAGGTTGATCGCGACGACGGTGACGAGGATGGCCAGACCCGGCAGCGTGACGATCCAGGGATCGGAGCGGATGAACTCGCGGGAATCGGCCAGCATCGAGCCCCATTCCGGCGTCGGCGGCTGCGCGCCCAAGCCGAGGAAGCCGAGGCCCGCCGCCTCCAGAATCGCGTCGGAGACGCCGAGCGCGGCCTGCACGATGAGCGGCGCCAGGCAATTCGGCAGCACGGTCGTCAGCGCGAGCCGCAGCGGACGCACGCCCGCGACGCGGGAGGCTGTGACATAATCCTTGGCGAGTTCGCCGAGCGCGGCCGCGCGGGCGACCCTCACGTATCGCGGCAGGCCGACCACGGTGACGGCGACGATGGTGTTGGCGAGGCTCGGGCCGAGAACGGCGACGATGACGACGGCGAGCACGAGGCTCGGCGTCGCCATGATGACGTCCATCAGCCGCGTGACGATCGACATCGATCAGCGAGCCCGCCATCGCCGCCGCAAGCCCGAGCGCGACGCCGATGACGACGGCGAAGGCCATCACGGAGACGCCGATGAACAGCGAAATGCGCGCCCCGAAGATGATGCGCGACAGCATGATCGCGGCCGTCGCCGTCGGTCCCGAGCGGAAAGCGCCAGCTTCCCCCCGCCCAGACGGGCTTGGCGCGCACGAATTCGCGGAACTGCTCGATCGGCGAATGCGGCGCGATGACGTCGGCGGCGAGCGCCGCCAGCACGATGAGCGCGAGCACGGCAAGCCCGATCATCGCGCCGCGATTTTCGGCGAAGGCGGCGGCGAAGGCGACGAAGCGGCGAGGGCTGCGCGAGCGCCTCAGCGCCTTCCTCTGCGCCGCCATCGCCACGTCAGCGGGCATGGCGGATCCGCGGGTTGATGAGGCCGTAAAGGAGATCGACCATCAGATTGACGAGGATGACGACGCCGGAGATGAGCAGCACGCCGCCCTGCAAGGCCGGATAGTCGCGCCGGAAGATCGACTGGATGAGCCAGGAGCCGACGCCCGGCCAGGAGAAGATGTTCTCCGTCAGCACCGCGCCCGCCATCAGTCCGGAGATCGACAGGCCGATGACGGTGACGACCGGCAGCAGCGCGTTGCGCAGCGCATGCACGCCGACGACGCGCAACGGCGACAGCCCTTTCGCGCGCGCCGTTCGCACGTAGTCCTCGCTCAACACCTCCAGCATCGAGGAGCGCGTCATGCGCGCGATGACGCCGAGCGGCACGGTGCCGAGCACGATGGCGGGCAGAACGAGATGCCTCAGCGCATCCCACACCGCGCCTGGCTGATCCGATAAAGCCGCGTCGATCAGCATGAAGCCGGTCGGCTGGTCGAAGCTGTAATTGATGAGGTCGATGCGGCCGGAGACCGGCGTGATCCCCAGCGTCACCGAGAAGAACATGATGAGCACGAGGCCCCACCAGAAGATCGGCATCGAATAGCCGAACAGCGAAACCGTCATCAAAGCCTGATCGAAAAAGCCGCCGCGCCTCACCGCCGCGATGGCTCCCGCCGGCACGCCGATCAGAATGGCGAACATCATCGCGAAGAACGACAGCTCCAGCGTCGCGGGGAACAGGGTGAGGAACTCGGTCAGCACCTTCTGCTGCGTGGCGAGCGACACGCCGAAATCGCCGCGCGCGACATGGCCGGCGTAGTCGAGAAACTGTCTCCAGACCGGCTGGTCGAGGCCGAGCTGATGACGCAGCATCGCGAGCCTTTCCGGCGAAACGCCGCGCTCGCCCATGCGCACCTCGACCGGATCGCCGGGCACGAGGCGGATCGCGACGAAGGTCAGGAACATCAGCGCCAGAAACGTCGGGACGGTCAGCGCGACGCGGCGTATGAGATAGATCAGCATGGGGCGATAGACGTCATGCCCGGGTTGTCCCGGCGCATCCACGCTCCGGGGCGAGCGCCTGCTGATTGGACGAAGTCACAATGTTTGTTTCGCTTGCGGGCCGCGGAGAACTGACCGCTTCGGTTGAACCCGAACCGACGTGGATGGCCGGGACAAGCCCGGCCATGACGGAGCTTCGCGTCAACGCGCGCCATTGTCGCGCCGGCTCCTCACTTCAGACCGACGCCCTCGAAAATATGCGTGCCGAGCGGGCTCTGCTTGTAGCCCACGACATTGGCGCGCGTCGCCTCATAGACGGTGGAATGCACGAGCAGCAGCTCCGGCGCCTCGTCGTGCTCGATCTCCTGCATGCGCCTGTAGAGCTTGGCGCGCTCGGCCTGATCGGAGATCATCCGCGCCTTGACGAGCAGATCGTCGAACTCCTTGTTGCACCATTTCGCCGGATTGCTGGGCCGGGCTTGCCGCCGGGGCAGCCGCGCAGGAAGAAGAAATTGTCGGGATCGCCGTTGTCGCCGGTCCAGCCATATTGCGCGGTGATGGGCTCGCCGTTGGCGACGCGCTTGCGATATTCGCCCCATTCGTAGGTTTGCAGCTTCGCGTTGACGCCGATCTTGGCGAGATCGGCCTGCATCATCTCGCCGATCCGCTTGCCGTTGGGATTGTAGGGCCGCGACACCGGCATGTACCAGAGGTCGATGTCGAGCGGCGTCTTGACGCCGGCGGCCGCCAGCATTTGTTTGGCCTTCTCGGGATCGTAGGGGACTTGAGCAATATCGGGGTTGTACGCCCACATGGTGCGCGGGATCAGCGTCGAGGCCTTCTCCGCCGCGCCGAGATAGACGTCCTTGACGATGGCGTCGCGATCGATCGCCATCGCCAAAGCTGCTCGCGCCTCCTTCTTGTCGAACGGCGGCTTCTGAGCGTTGAACGCCCAATAGGCGATGTTGAGGCCGGACATGCTGATGACCTTCAGCGAAGCGTCCTTCTGCATCTCCGCGAGATCGGCGGGACGGGGATAGCCGTTGATGTGGCACTCGCCCGCCTTCAGCTTGGCGTAGCGGGCGGTCGCGTCGGGCGTGATGGCGTAGACGAGATCGTCGACCAGCGCCTTCTCGCCGTAATAGTCGGGGTTCTTCTTGTAACGGATCACCGCGTCCTTCTGATAGGACACGAAGGAGAACGGGCCGGTGCCGATCGGGGATCTGGTCGAGCTGCTCGGGCTTGCCCTTCTTCAGGAGATAATCGGCGTATTCGGCCGAGGAGATCGAGGCGAAATCCATCGCGAGATTGGCGAGGATCGCCACGTTCGGCTGTTTCAGACGAAAGACGACGGTGTAGTCGTCCCGCTTCTCGATCGAGTTGAGCAGCGAGGGCATGTCCATGTCGTTGAAATAATCGTATTTGCCCCCGGACACCTTGTAATAGGGATTGTCCGGCTTCCACTGCCGGTTGAACGAGAACAGCACGTCGTCGGCGTCGAAGTCGCGCGTCGGCCTGAATTCCTTGTTGGAGTGGAACTTGACGCCCTTGCGCAGGTGGAACGTGATCGTCTTGCCGCCGTCGGCGATGTCCCAGCTTTCCGCGAGGCCGGGGACGACTTCCGTCGTTCCGCGCTTGAATTCGGTCAGGCGGTTGTAGACCGGCCGCGCCGCGTCGAAGCTGGTTCCGGTGGTGTTGATCGCCGGCTGGAAATTCTCAGGGCTCCTTCGGAGCAATAGACCAGCGTCTTGGCGCTCGCCGCGCCCGCCAAAGCGACGCTGAGCCCCAGTCCCAACCAGACAGACCTTTTCATGCGCTCCCCCTTCGACGCCCGGCCGAAACGGGCAGCAAAGCGCGTTTTCCGGCGAGGCGCAACAGCGGCCTGCAGCCGCCCCCCTTCGCGGCGCGGGGCTTGCGGCGGTCTTGGCGGCCGGTCTTGGCTGCAGGCTTCGCTGCGGCCGGCCGCCTTCTTCGGGGCCGCAGCCTTCTTCGGGGCCGCCGCCTTCTTCGGCGCGGCCGCCTTGCGCGCGGGCCTGGCCGGCCGGCCCTCGCGCTCGGCGATCAGCTCGACGGCATCCTGCAGCGTGATCGTCTCCGGCGACAGCGACTTCGGGATGGTGGCGTTGACCTTGCCCCATTTGACGTAAGGCCCGAAGCGGCCGCTCAGCACGTTGATCGGTCCGCCCTCGGGATGCTCGCCGATGAGCCGCCCGCCGGGCACGACGCCCGCCGCCTTCGCCTTCAGCGCCTCGAGCGCCTGCTCCAGGGTCAGCGCGTCGGCGTTGACGCCCTTGGGCAGCGTCGCGTTGATCTTGCCGTGGTTGACGTAAGGCCCGAAGCGCCCGGACTTGACGGTGACCGGCCCGCCCTCGGGATGCTCGCCGAGCACGCGACCCGCGCCCGAGCCGAAGCGCGACCCGGCGCCGCTCTCCTTGGCGACGATGAGGTCGATGGCGCGATTGGCGCCGATCTCCAGCACGTCGTCGTCCTTGCCGAGATTGGCGTAGGTCTTGCCGTGCTGCACATAGGAGCCATAGCGGCCGATCCCCGCCAGGATCGGCATCGCCCGACGTCGGATGCCGCGCGACCTCGCGCGGCAGCGACAGCAGCGCGAGCGCCTTCTCCAGCGTCACGTCGCCGGGCGCGAGACCCTTCGGCAGCGAGCTGCGCTTCGGCTTCTCGCCCTCGCCGAGTTGCACGTAATCGCCGAAGCGGCCGCTGCGCCGCGTCACTTCCTCGCCGCTGCCGGGATCGACGCCGAGCACCGTCACCCCCGGCCGCTCGCCCTCGGCGCCGTCCTGGCCGTTCGGCGACAGCACGCGGGTGTATTTGCACTCGGGATAGTTCGAGCAGCCGATGAAGGCGCCGAACTTGCCGAGCTTCAGCGAAAGCTGGCCGGCGGCGCAGGAGGGGCAGGCGCGCGGATCGCCGCCGTCGGCCTTGGCGGGGAAAATATGCGGACCGAGGAGTTCGTTGAGGCTGTCGAGCACCTGGCCCGTGCGCAGGTCCTTGATCTCGCCGAGCGAGGCGGAGAACTCGCGCCAGAAGTCGCTGAGCAGATCCTTCCAGTCGATCTCGCTGTTGGAGACCCTGTCGAGCCGCTCCTCCAGGTCGGCGGTGAAGTCGTATTCGACATAACGGCCGAAGAACGCCTCGAGGAACGCCGTCACCAGCCGTCCCTTGTCCTCCGGGCACGAGCCGCTTCTTCTCCAGCCGCACATATTCGCGGTCGCGCAGCACCGCGAGCGTCGAGGCGTAGGTCGAGGGCCGGCCGATGCCGAGCTCCTCCATGCGCTTGATGAGCGCGCTTTCGGAATAGCGCGGCGGCGGCTCGGTGAAATGCTGCGTCGTCTCGATGCGGTCCTTCTTCAGGCGATCGCCGGCGTTCATCGGCGGCAGGCGGGCGGAGTCCTCGTCCTCGGCCTCGGCGCCCGCCGCGCCCGCCGCGACCTCCGGTTCGTCCCGCCCCTCCTGATAGGCCTTGAGGAAGCCGTCGAAACGCACGACCTGCCCGGTGGCGCGGAAGTCGAGCTTGCGCGCCGCGGCCTCGGCGAGAATCTCGACCGTGGTGCGTTCGAGCTCCGCGCTCTCCATCTGGCAGGCGACCGTGCGCTTCCAGATCAGGTCGTAGAGCTTGAACTGATCGTCCTGGAGATGGCGCTCGACGTCTTTCGGCCGGCGCGCCACGTCGGTCGGGCGGATCGCCTCGTGCGCCTCCTGCGCGTTCTTCGCCTTGGCCATGTACTTGCGCGGGCTCGGCGGCACATAGGCGTCGCCATATTCGCGCCCGATCATCTTGCGCGCCGCCGCCACCGCCTCGGGCGCGAGATCGACGCCGTCGGTGCGCATATAGGTAATGAGTCCGACCGGGCCGTCGCCGATGTCGACGCCCTCGTAAAGCCGCTGCGCGATCTGCATGGTGCGCGCCGGGGCGAAGCCGAACTTGCGCGAGGCCTCCTGCTGCAGCGTCGAGGTGGTGAAGGGCGGCTGCGGATGGCGCTTGACGGGCTTGGCCTCGACCGAGACCACGGAGAAGCGGGCGGAAGCGAGCGCCGCCTCGAAGGCGCGCGCCTCCTCGCCGGAGCCGACGTCGAGCCGGCCGATCTTCCTGCCGTCCGCCCCGACGAGCCGCGCGGTGAAGGCGGCGTCGGCGGGCGTCTTGAGATGCGCGACGAGCGACCAGTACTCGCGCGCGACGAATTTCTCGATCTCGAGCTCGCGGTCGCAGACGATGCGCAGCGCCACCGACTGCACCCGCCCCGCCGAGCGCGCGCCGGGCAGCTTTCGCCACAGCACCGGCGACAGGTTGAAGCCGACGAGATAATCGAGCGCGCGGCGGGCGAGATAGGCGTCGACCAGCGCCTGGTCGATCTCGCGCGGGTTGCGCATCGCCTCCTGCACGGCCTCTTTCGTCACCGCGTTGAACACGACGCGGTCGACGCGCTTGTCCTTCAAGAGCTTCTTGTTCTTGAGGATTTCGTGAATGTGCCAGGATATCGCCTCGCCCTCGCGGTCGGGGTCGGTGGCCAGAATCACGCGGTCGGCGTCCTTGACCGCCACGCCGATCTCGGAAAGTCGCTTGGCGGCCTTGGCGTCGACTTCCCATTTCATCGCGAAGTCGTGGTCGGGATCGACCGAGCCGTCCTTGGCTTCGAGGTCGCGGACGTGGCCGAAAGAGGCGTAAACGTCGTAATCCTTGCCTAAATATTTATTGATGGTCTTCGCCTTGGCCGGCGACTCGACAATGACAACTTTCATGCCCGCCCGTCCTGTTGCGACGGGCGCATATGGGGCAAGCGGGAGGGAATCACAAGCCGGGGCGTTTTTGGACAGCGACGGAACTGGGAATTGGCGCGGCCTCTTGACGCTTCCCGGGGCTCGCGGAAACAGGGGCGGTTGATTCTGTGCGCGCCTGCGCCCAAAAGGCCTCCGCAAGACGAGACGGAGCCGCCGCATGAACGCCCGCTTTCACGCCGCGATGGCCAAACTGCCGCTGGTGGCGATCCTGCGCGGGGTCGGGCCGCAGGAGGCGCCCGACATCGCCGAGGCGCTGCTGGAGGAGAATTTCGAGTTCATCGAAGTTCCGCTCAATTCGCCCGAGCCCCTGAAGAGCATCGCAGCCGTTCGCCGCATGGCCCCGGCGCGCGTCTTCGTCGGCGCAGGCACGGTGCTGACGCCGGCCGAAGTCGAAGCGGTGGCCGGGGCCGGCGGCGATCTCATCGTGACGCCGAACACGAATCCCGAAGTCATCGCGCGGGCCAAGGCGCTGGGGCTCCTCTGCCTGCCGGGCGCGGCGACGCCGTCCGAGGCCTTCGCGGCGCTGGCGGCGGGCGCCGACGCCGTGAAGGCCTTCCCGGCCGAGATGATCGCGCCCGCCGCGATAAAGGCGTGGCGGGCGGTCCTGCCGCCTGCGACGGCGATCCTGCCCGTCGGCGGCGTGACGCCGCAGACGATGGCGCCCTATGTCGAGGCCGGCGCCGCCGGCTTCGGCCTCGGCTCGGCGCTTTATCGGCCCGGCGACGAGGCGACGACGACGCGCGCGAAAGCGGCGGCGTTCCGCACCGCGTGGGCGCGGCTGTCGGCGAGATAGGGGCGCCACATGGCGCAAGACGCTGGCCAGCGCGGCGCGTCCGCGCCCGGGCGGACGCCGTCGCTTTCGGCCTTGGCGAAACGCTTCCTTGGCCGCGCGCCTGCCGGCGCCGAAGCGCCGGCTTTCCCGATTGAACCTCCCGCCGATCCCCTGACCGCCCTCCTCGCCCCGTCGTCGGAGGCAAGCCGAAGACGGCTGCGACGATCTTCTCGCCGAAACGCCGGTTCCCGCCGGCCGTATCGCCAAGGCCTTGCGAATATCGCGCATCGACGATTTCGCCTTCAGCAAGAACGCCATACTGAGTCTCGACCGACATCCGCTGGCCCGACAGCATCAGATATGGCTTCGTCGAGCTCGCCGACGCCATCGTCACGCCGTTCGGTTTCCTCGTGACCGGCGACCGCCTCGTTTTCAACACCCAGATCCTGCCGAACGGCTGGATGCGCGGCGGCGAGGGCGGGTCTGACAGAGCTCGTGCGAAGAATCTTCGATCACAATTTCATTCACAAGCTCGACATCTGGCGCGAAAACTGTCTTCTCAGCGTACCCGCCGACATCGAAGATTTGCCTGAGCCCGCGTTTCTCTTCAGCTCGCGGCTCACGTGGTGCAATTTTGCCCATCTCGTGCACGACACGATCATCCAGTCGCCGACCTACCAGGACGCCTGCGCGCAGGCGGGGCAGGATCTGACGCCGATGCTCGTCGGGCCGGGCTTCCACTATCCCGTCATGGCGCAAGTGTTCCAGAGGCCGATCCGGCCGATCGCGAAGCCGCCGATGTTCCTCAGGAACAGGTTCTACCGGGTAAGCCGGCTGTTCGTCCCGACGACCCATTTCTCGCCAGCGAACCACGCGATCGCACGTGGCGCCGTGGCGCGCCTGATGGGCGTGCTCTCGTCCGCGCTCGCGGAATATCGGGAGCCGGTCAAGCGCCGGATCTTCATCTCCCGGGAGGATTCCAGTCGCGGCGACGACCGCGAGCCGCGCTTCGTCAATTCCGAGGAGCTGCGGCTCGCGCTTGGCGAACTCGGCGTCGAGCCCCTCGTCGTCAGCGGTTTGGGCGTCGAGGAATATCTGCGGGCGTTTGTGAATAGCGAGCTGATCCTCGGGCTGCACGGGGCGGGCATCACCAACGCCGTGCTCTCGGAAAGCCCGAGGGTGCTGGAGATCACCGTCCCCGGCTATCCTGACTGGCATTCGCTCGGCTGTTCATCGAGACGGGCATGAGCGCGCCGTTCCGCCGCGTCGTCATGGGAGCGCCCGAAAACGGCCTCGCGCGCTACGACGTCCCTGCCCTAGTCGCGGCCTGCAAGGCGCTGCTGGCGGCCCCTTGCCCGCCACGCGGCCTTCCCTTATAAGCGCGCGCCCGCCGTTTCCGACACCCCTGGAGGCGAGGCGGGATCAACTTATTAAGGAAAACACGACATGGCGGCGATCAAGCAACTCGCGGCCGTGACGCGTAGCGGGACAGGCAAGGGGGCCGCCCGCTCCGTTCGTCGCGAGGCCCGCGTACCCGGCGTTATCTATGGCGGCGGCGAGAAACCGGAACCGATTTCGGTCGATTTCAAGGACATCAACAAGCACATCTACGCCGGACACTTCCTCACCACGATCTTCGAGCTGGAGATCGAGGGCCGCAAGGAGCGCGTGCTGCCGCGCGACTACCAGCTCGACGTCGTCACCGACCGGCCGCTGCATGTCGATTTCCTGCGCCTGCGCGCGGGCTCGCGCGTGCGCACCGCCGTGCCGATCCACGTCGTCAACCGCGACGCCGCGCCCGGCGTGAAGAAGGGCGGCACGGTCAATATCGTGCGCCACACGCTGGAGCTTCTGTCGCCGGCCGACGCCATTCCCGAGGTCGATCGAGGTCGATCTCGCCGGCATGGATTTCCATGACGCCGTCCATATCTCCGACCTGAAGCTGCCGCAGGGCTGCCGCCCGACGGAGACCAAGGGCGACGCGACCATCGTCACCATCGTGCCGCCGAGCGTGCTGCCCGAGGAAGACGCCGGCCGAGAGCGCGGCCGCGGCTCCCGCCGCGGCGGCCAAGGCGCCGGCCGCGGCGGCCAAGGACGCCGGCCGCCGCCCCGGCCAAGCCCGCGGCCAAGAAGTAGCGCGCCGCCTCGTCGGGGCGCCATGCCCGCTCGCGCTTGATCCGCGCGGGCGGGTTTTCGTTCGAGGGCATGCCATGCTGCTGATCGCCGGCCTCGGCAATCCGGGCGCAGCCTACGCAAGAAACCGCCACAACATCGGATTCATGGGCGTCGAGGCGATCGCGCGCGAGCATCGCTTTCCTGCGTTCCGCTCGCGCTTCCAGGGCCTCGTCGCCGACGGGACGATCGGCGAGACGCGCGTGGCGCTGCTGATGCCGCAGACCTACATGAACGATTCCGGCCAGAGCGTCGGCGAGGCGATGCGCTTCTTCAAGCTCGACCTCAAGGCCGTCGTCGTGCTGCACGACGAACTCGATCTCGCGCCCGCCAAGCTGCGCGTGAAGGTCGGCGGAGGCAACGCCGGCCATAACGGCCTGCGCTCGATCACCGCCCATATCGGCAACGACTACAAGCGCGTGCGCCTCGGCATCGGCCATCCCGGCGCGAAGGAGCTGGTGTATCCCTTCGTGCTCGGCGATTTCTCGAAGGCCGAGATGGGCTGGGTGACGGCTCTATGCGACGCCGTCGCGCGCAACGCGGCGCTGCTCGCGCGCGGCGACGACGCGACGTTCCAGAACAAGGTGCATCTGGCGATGGAGGCGGCGGGCTTTCCCGCCAAAGCCTGACCTCACATCACGCCGGTGTCGCAGGAATTGATCTCGCCGCTCTGCAACCCCATCGTCAGCCATTTCTGCCGCATGGCCGAGGAGCCGTGCGTGAAGCTGTCGGGCACGGCGTAGCCGCGCGCCGCCTTCTGCAAGATTGTCGTCGCCGATGGCCTGCGCGGTGGCGATGGCGCGGGCGACGTCGTTCTGGTCGATCAGGTTCCATTTCTTGTTGGCGTTGGCGGCCCAGACGCCGGCCAGGCAATCGGCCTCAGTTCGATGCGAACGGAGATGGCGTTGGCCTGGGTGCGCGAAGCCTGCGCCTTCGCCGCGTCGGTCCTGTCGAGGATGCCGAGCAGATCCTGGACGTGATGGCCGACCTCGTGGGCGATCACGTAGGCATAGGCGAAATCGCCGCCGCCGCCAAATTTGCGCTGCATCTCGTTGAAGAACGAGGTGTCGAGATAGATCTTCTTGTCGTCCGGGCAGTAGAACGGCCCCATGGCCGCTTGCGCGCCGCCGCAGCCGGACCGCGTGCCGCCGGTGTAGAGCACCAGCGTCGTCGGCGTGTAGCGCACGCCCTTCTGCGCCGGCAGGATCTCCGACCACACCGCCTCGGTCTCGCCGAGCACATGCCTGACGAGGCTGCGTGGTGCGGTCGTTGATCGACGGGACGCGTCTGCGGCGGGGCGTTCGCCATCTGCTGCTGCCCGCCGCTGCCGGTCAGGATCTGCGCGCCGCCGAACAGGATCGCCGGATTGATGCCGGTGAAATAGCTGATGATCAGCACGATGACGATGACGCCGATCCCCATGCCGCCGGTGCCGAACGAGGCGCCGCCGCCGCCCATGCCGGCGCTCATGCCTTGCCCGCGCCGATCCTCGATGTTCGAGGATTCCGGGGTATTCTCCCATTCCATGCGGTCGCCTTCCCGAGGTCGTTGTCGCGACAGCTTTTATCAGAGGGCCGAGATGGCGCCGATAGGGCGCCGGATTTCTCGAGGCCCGCCCGGGATCGGTTGACAGGGCGCCGATATCGCGCTTTCGCCTAGCCGCGCCATTTTTCGAGTTCGGGCAGGATTATGCGGCTTCTCCCCCATCGCTTGCAGATGCGACTCGAGAACCGCCTTTGGCGTCTGTTCAGCAAGCGCATTCCGCGCTTTTCGGATTTTTCGGGCGAGGCGACGGACGAGATCAGGGCCGCCTGTCGAGGGCGGTCGGCCGAGCTTTTCTTCTCGACCGAGGAGGAGACCGCGCACAAATGGCTGCACTATCTGCCCATCTATGACGAAATCTTCTCGCCCTTCATCGGATCGAAAGTCCGATTCCTCGAGATAGGCGTGTCCAAGGGCGGATCGCTGCGAATGTGGCGCAAGCTGCTGGGCGAGGACGCCACGATCTTCGGCGTCGACATCGACAAGAACTGCGCCGTCTTCGACGGCAAATACGCGCGCGTGCGCATCGGCTCGCAGGACGATCCGGCCTTCATGACGCGCGTCGTCGAGGAAATGGGCGGTCTGGACGTCGTGCTCGACGACGGCTCCCACATCGCGAGCCACCAGCGGGCGAGTTTCGAGATCCTGTTTGCGCGCTTGAGCGAGGGCGGACTCTACGTGATCGAAGACCTTCACACCTCCTACTGGCCGAAGATGGAGGGGGGCGTCAGAAGACCCGGCGCCGCGATCGAGTTCCTGAAAGCCAAGATAGACGAAATGCACAGGCATTATTACGAGCGCGGACTGAACACGCCCTCCTCGATGCCCGACATCGAAAGCATCGCGTTTTTCAATTCCATCGCCGTCGTCAGAAAGCGCAAGCAGCAGCCCCGCAGCCACGTGATCGTTCCCCGCCCCGACCGGACGAAGTGAGGCCCGCCGCCTTGCGCGCTTGTGGACGCCGGGCCGCCTCGGCCCTTATATGACGGGCAGTCTCAATCGGAGCCGCGTTCATGAACGGCAGGGCCTATAGCATCCGGGTCGACGGCGCCAAATACGGCGTCGGCTTCGGCTCCGCGCTCGCGATCGCGATCTCCTACAGCAACAATCACTCCCTCCTGTGGGCGATCATCCACGGCCTGCTCGGCTGGATCTACGTGATCTATTTCGCCTTGTTCCGAAACTGAGCCTTCCGCGGGCGGGGCCTTCGGCGCTTCGAGGAAATCCGGCGGCGCCAGGCCCGCAGCCTGGAACAGCTTGGCCTCGAACAACGGCTTGCGTCGCCGCAGCCATTCCCCGAAGCCGGCGGCCGGTCGCCGGCTCAGCTCGCGCAACGCCGCGAAAAGCGTGAAATCCTCTGCCGGCGGCGCGAAAAACAGGCCTCCGGCGGCCAGGATCGTCTTGACGAGGCCGCCGGCTCCGGCGGGCGGCGGGCCGCCGGGCAGAACGATGAGTTTCCGCCCTTTCAGGCCGGCGTCGAGCCCCGAGGCGACCATCGCCGCCTTGAGCCGCGCCCCGAAGGCGACGGGATCGTCCTTCGGAGATCGCGAGGAAGCCGAAACGGCGCTGGCGGCCGTTCTGGTCGCGCAAGACGAAGACGAGCCCGGCGTGGAGCGCCGGATTTTGCCCGGCCGCGTCGGCGATCGCCTCGGCTTCGATCGAATCCGGCCATTGGAACTGGCGCAGAAAGAGTTCGCAGGCCGCCGCGAGCAGCGCCGCGACGGCGGCCTCGTCCGCCAGTTTCGGCGCCGCGGCCCGCGCCCGCGCAAGCTTGAAGGCCTCGTCGAGCGCGTCCATCTCGGCGCTCGCGGGCGGGACGGCGGGGGCGGCTTCGCGCGGCGGGCCGGCGAGCGTTGCGCATTCGCGCATTGCCCCTTCGGCGAGGCAGGCCTCCCGATGCGCCCGGCAGCGCGCGAGGATCTCGCGCGGCCGCAATCCCACGGCGCTGTCGATGGCGGCCCGGGTGAAGGGAAAGGTCGGATAGGGCGGGCGGAAGCCGGCGCGCGCATAGGCCGGCGCCAGCCGTCCGGCGATCAGCCGCTCCACGACAAGCGCGGCGCCGACCGGCGGCAACGCCCGCAATTCGCGGAAGCGGTCGGCGAAGGAGGCGCCCGCGCGCCGCCTGAGGATCGCCCAGGTCGGCTCCAGGCAGGAAACCACCGTCAGCGCCCGCCGCTTGATGTCGTGCAACTCCGTCAGGCCGCTGGCGACCGTCTGGAGGAGGGCCTCGGCGCGCTCGGCCTCCTCGCCCGCCGCCCCCGCCTCGGCGGCGACGGCGTCGATCTCGTCGACGACGACGAGCGTCGGGCCGGCGAGACTCATGAGCCACAGCAGGCCGCGCACGATCTCCGCCGGCGACGGGGTCGGGCTTGGAAAGTCGAACTCGCGCAGGCGGGTCGCCTCGCTTTCCAGCCCTTGCAGCCAGAGGCCGGCGAAGCCGGCGGCCGACGAAGTCGCGCGACTCCATCAGCGCCAGCGCGCGCACGACGTCGCGATGGCGCAGCGTCCCGGCCGGCTCGCTCGCTTCGAGCATGGAGAGCAGCAGATCGACGGCGCTCGCTCCGGCGAGATTCGGCTTCGCCCTCGCCGCCGCTTGCAGGGCTGAGGAATCGGCGCTGACCTTCTTCACCGCCGCGAGCAGGATCGCGCCCGCCTGCGTGCGTCCGTCCGGCATGCGCCGCGACAGCGACCTGACGAAATCCGAGGCGACGGCGGTCCAGAAATCGGCGCCGCCGAACATGCCGATCCGCACGAACCAGCCGCCGCCCTCCCAGACGCGGCGGCGCAGGAGCGCCGATCAGATGGGTCTTCCCCGAACCTGCGGGGCCGGAGAGAACGAGGCCCGCAGGATTGGACTGGGCGCGCGCGTGCGCACGTTGAACTCGGCGACGATCCGATCCGCGGGATCGCCGTTGAGGTCGTCGACATGGGCGGGCGGGTCCGTCCAGAGGTCGCGCGAGGTCCGCGTCCCGCGGAAATCGACGCCGGCGAAAGCCGTCAACGCCGCCGTCATCGCGCGCTCCCAGGCAGATGCGCGCGCTCGCGCCGGGCCGCGAGCGCGCCGGGCCTGGTCGGGGCGCAGCGGACATTCATCGGCGTGAACCGGCGCGCGCGGCGAAGTTCTGCGTGTTGGTCGGCATTTGGCTTTCCTCGATCCCAAGCAACACGAAACGCCGGCCATTTCCAGCCCCCGTCCGCCGCCGTCGCTATTTTCTCGCCTCGCTTGCGAGACGTTGCGGCGAGCGCGTCCGACAGGCGGGCTGTTTCCTCACGCCCTCGGCGCGACTACACTGTGGCCGACGCCCACGGAGCCGACGCTTGCCCTCGCTGATTCGCTTCGTCATCATCCTCGGCGGCCTGGCGGCGCTGGTTTACGGCGGCCTGTATTTTCTCGCGAACGAAGTGAAGATCGCGCCGCACGAGATCAGCGAGACGGTCGAACTGCCGAAGGCGCCGAAATGAGCGCCGCCGCGCTGGTCGAGGCGTTTCTCGACGCCATCGCGGCCGAGCGCGGCGCGGCGCGCAACACCATCGAATCCTACCGCCGCGACCTCGACGCCTATGTCGCCTTCCTCGCGCGCGCCGGCAAAACTCCGCTCGAGGCCGCCGACGCCGACATCCGCGCGCTTCAGGCCGACGGCGCCGCGCGCGGCCTGAGCCCCGCCACCGTCGCCCGCCGCCTTTCGGCGATCAAGCAATTCCACAAGCATCTGTTCGTCGAGGGCGAGCGCGCCGACGATCCCACGCTCGCGCTCGAAGGCCCGCGCCGGCGCCGGCCGCTGCCGAAGGTGCTCGCCGTCGCCGAGGTCGAGAAGCTCATCGACGTCGCCCGCGAGGGCCTCGACGATCCCGCGCGGCCCGCGCGCGAGCGGCTGGCGGCGGCGCGCATGGCCTGCCTGATCGAGCTCCTCTACGCCTCGGGGCTTCGCGTCTCCGAACTCATTTCGCTGCCGCGCTCGCTTTCGCGCTCGAAGGCGCCGCTGATCCCCATTCGCGGCAAGGGCGACAAGGACCGGCTGGCCCCGCTCTCGGAGCCCGCGCGCGCCGCGATAAAACGCTACCGCGCGCTGATGGAGGAAGTCGCGCCGGGTCTTAGCGCCAGCCCCTGGCTGTTCCCCTCCGACAGCGAGAGCGGCCATCTCACGCGGCAGGCCTTCGCGCGCGACCTGAAGACGGTCGCCGCCGCCGCGGGCCTGTCGGCCGCGCGCGTCAGCCCGCACGTGCTGCGCCACGCTTTCGCGAGCCACCTCCTGCAAAACGGCGCCGATCTGCGCGTCGTGCAGGATCTGCTCGGCCACGCCGATATTTCCACCACGCAAATCTACACCCATGTTCTGGACGAGCGGGCGAAGGCGATGGTGCGCGATCTGCACCCGCTCGCCGACGAGAGCGATTGATCCCGGGGGAATAATATGCCGTTCTTCGCCTCGCCGAATTTTCTGATCCTCGTCGTCGCCGTCGTTCTGCTGGCGATGACGGTGCGCGTCTGCAACCAGTACCAGCGCGCGGTGATCTTCTTTCTCGGCCGCTATTCCCGCACCGCCGGGCCGGGCCTCTATTTCATGCTGCCGTTCCTGGAATGGCGCACGCTCGTCGACGTGCGCACGACGACGACGACGGTGGAGCAGCAGGAGACGATCACCAAGGACAATGTGCCGGTGAAGATCAACGCCGTCATCTGGCGGCGCGTGATGGAGCCGAAGAACTCGCTGATCGAGGTCGCCAATGTCACCGACGCGGTGACGCAGGCCGCCGTCACCGCGCTGCGCGCGACCATCGGCCAGCATACGCTCGACGACGTGCTGAAGGATCAGGAGTCCGTCTCGGCGCAATTGCAGAAGAAGCTCGACGCCGTCACCGAGCCCTGGGGCGTCAAGGTCGAGCAGGTGCAGATGAAGAACATCGAGATCCCGCCGACCATGCAGCGCGCGATGGCGCAGGAGGCCGAGGCCCTGCGCGAGAAGCGCTCGCGCCAGATCAAGGCCGAGGCCGAGCGCGAGGCCGCGCAATTGCTGCGCGAGGCCGCCGACATCATCGCCTCCTCGCCGGGCTCGCTGGAGTTGCGCCGCATGCAGATGCTGACCGAAGTCGGCGCCGAGCAGAACACCATGACCATCGTGATGATGCCGAGCGAGTTCGTGACGCTCGCCGGCGCGCTGGCGCGCAACGCGCTCAAGTCATGAGCGCGCCGTGGCGGGCGACGGCCGAAGGGATCGTCGTCGCCTGCCGGCTGACGCCGAAGGGCGGGCGCGACGCCATCGAGGGCGTGAGGGTTTTATCGGACGGGACGACGGTGCTGGCGTGCCGCGTGCGCGAGCCGCCGGAGGACGGGCGCGCCAACGCCGCTCTGTGCCGGCTGATCGCCGAGGCGGCGGGCGCGCCGGCCTCGCGGGCGCGGATCGTCGTCGGGCGCGAAGTCGCGGCTCAAGCAGGTGGCGATTGAAGGCGACGCGACGGCGCTGACGGCGGCGTTGGGGAAAGCTTGCGAGTGAAGCTCTTGGGCCGCGCCTGCCGACGCTGTCGCACCTGGCCGCCGGGCTTGCTTCCGGCCACCCGCGCCGGAATTGCACAATGGATCGAATCTGGCGCTTGGCGCCCGCTTCGGCCGTTGAAGGGAGGGCCAGGCTCAACCCCAAGCTGTCATTCAAAGGGAGAAGCCGAAGTCATGCTTGCCGTTCCTTGACGACCGGCTGACGTAGTGGTCGGAATGGGGGACGCCGGGATGTCGAGACGCGGAAACCCGACCGTCGGGCTCCCGGCTTGGAGGTTTGCGGATGGCGGGGGCCTTTGGCGGCCTCGGCGGCGCCGCTGCGCAGTCGGAAGCGGCGGGCGCGGAGGCGTTGCGCCTGGCGACAGTTTACCAAGCGTCGAGGGCGTTGCACGTGGCCCTGCGCTTGGGACTTCCGGATCGGCTGGCCGATGGTCCACGGTCGGTCGAGGAGCTTGCGTCGGACACAGGCTCGCACGCGCCATCGCTCCGGCGACTTCTGCGCGCCCTCTGCGCCTACGGGGTGTTCTGTGAGGCCGATGACGGCGGCTTTGCGCTTGGCCCTATCGGCGCTCCGTTGCGCGCCGGGTCGACTGGATCCGTGCGAGACCTGGCGCTGATGTGGGGCGACGAGGACTACTGGACCACTTGGGCCGAGTTGGAGCGGTGCGTGCGCACCGGGCGAACGGCGGCGGAACTCCTTTTCGGCGCCGAAGATGCGTTCCGGCGCTATGCGGCCGACAAGCAATTCGGGACGGTGTTCAACGCGGGCATGACCGCGCTCTCGGCCACCACCGCCGCCGCTGTCGTGGCGGCCTACGATTTCCCGGCCACCGGCTTGGTGGTGGACGTCGGCGGCGGCCGGGGGCGCCTGATCGCGGACATCCTTCGGGCGACTCCCGGCCTGCGCGGCGTGCTTTTCGACCTGCCCACCGTCATCGCGGACGCCCCGCGGCTGCTCGCGGACGCCGGCGTTGTGGACCGCTGTGAGGTTGTGGGCGGGGACATGTTCGCCGGCGTGCCGAAGGGCGGCGACATCTACATTCTATCGCGCGTGGCCGACAGCTTCGAGGACGCCCGCGCGGTCGCCGTCCTGACGAACTGCCGCCGCGCGATGGGCGCGGACGGGCGACTGCTGCTGGTCGAACCGGTTCTCCCCGACAGGATCGAGGCGGCGGCGTCCCCGGGCGTTCGGGATGACATGCTGATGGATCTCACCATGCTCGTGCGCACCGGCGGACGCGAGCGCACCGAAGCAGAGTACCGCTCATTTCTTTCGGCGGCGGACATGCGGGTACGACGGATCGTTCCCACGAGCACGTCCGTCAGCCTGATCGAGGCAGCGCCCGTCTGAGCGCACAGAAACACGCCGCGAAGACGCCGCTCATACCGAGCCGCAGAGACAGTGACTCATGATCCGTCCGCTGCGTCATGCCCGGGCTTGTCCCGGGCATCCACGTCGGCGAGCGAACTATGTGTCTAAGCTATTGCACAAGCTGTCGAATTCGCTCTTGATGCGTCTTTTCGGCGGGACGGCGTGGATGGCCGGGACAAGCCCGGCCATGACGGGAATCGACCTGTGTGGTTCAGGCGCGGCCGCCGTGGCGCCGCGCCAAGCCCTCATCCCATCCACCTGAACCCGCCGTCGGCGAACAGCAGCGCCCGCCCCTGATGGATGTTGGCCTCCGCCGCGACCGCCGGCGCCACGCCGCCGAGGAGATGCATCAGCGCCCGCGCCACCCCGCCATGCGAGGCGACGAACAGGTCGCGGTCGATTGACTTCACCCACGGGGTCAGCCGCCGCGCCAGCGCCGCGTAGCTCTCGCCGTTCGGCGGCGTGAAATCCCATTTGTCGGCGGCGCGGGCGGCGGCGCCTTTGGCGTCGCGCGCCTCGACCTCGGGCCAGGTGAGGCCCTCCCAGTCGCCGAAGGTCAGCTCCTTCAGGTCGTCGCACAGCGCGTAATCGCCGGGCGGGAGCCCCATCGCGGCGCGCGCGAGCTCCATCGTCTGGCGCGTGCGCATGAGCGGCGAGGCGACGAAGGCGCCCTCCAGCCGGTCGATCTCGGGGCCGGCGATCTTGCGCAAGCGTCCGCCCGACCGCGCTCGCCTGCTCGCGCCCCTTGGGGTTGAGCGGGATGTCGCGCTGGCCTTGCAGCCGGCCCTCGCGATTGTAGTCGGTCTCGCCGTGGCGGATGAACCAGAGGCGGTGCGGGAGAGCGATCCTCACAGCGGCTTCGGCCGGAAACCGTGGCGGGCCGCGAGCGCCCGCGCCTCGGCGACCCTCGCCACCCCCTGCGTGGTCGAGACCTCGCGCATCGAGGCGGCGGCCGAGGCGTGGCCGAGCCGCAGCGCGTCCTCGAGCGCCCAGCCCTCATGCCAGCCGTAGACGACCCCCGCCGCGAAGGCGTCGCCGGCGCCGTTGACGCCGGCGATGTCTTGCGAGGGCATCGCGACCGAGCCGACCGCGATGAGCCCGCCGTCCTTCGTCGCCGCAATCGCGCCTTCGGGGAAATGCGCGACGGCGAAATCGAGCGGCCCCATCTCCAGCGCGCGCTTCAGCGCCTCGGCCACGCGCGGCCCCGAGGCCCGGCCCGCCGCTCGCGTTTCGAGATCGGCGACGCAGCCGATCTCGTAATCGTTGACAATCAGCATATCGAGATAAGGCAGGCAGGAGCGGCCGAAGCGCGCGACCTGCTCGCGCTCGGTCGACACCATCTCCAGATTGGTCTTCAGGCCCGCCGCGCGCGCCTTGCGCAGGACCGTCGCCCAGCCGGTCGAATCCTCAGCCCACGGCGCGTCCAGCGTCGCATGGGCGCCGGGAAGGCCGAGATGCAGCAGCCGCGCGCGAGCGCGCGAGAAATCGAAGTCGTCCGGCGACATCCCGGCCGCCACGCCCGGCGCGTAGAAATGCGTGCGCCGGCCGCTCGCCAGCGAATTGAAGCAGTCCGTGCAGGCGGTCGCGCCCTCGGGCGCGACCTTGAGGCCGGAGCGTTCGATCCCGTAGCGGTCGCATTCGGCGATGCAGGAAGCGCCCCTCGCCGTCGTCGCCGACGAGCCCCATCGTCTCCACCGGCAAGGCGGGATCGAGCCGCTTGAGGTCGATGGCCATGTTGCAGCCGGAGCCGCCGCCCTGCCGGTCGACGTGCGCGATGGTGGTCATCGTGTCCTCGGCCGGCCACAGGGGGATCGACTTGTTGAGGTCGACGCACCAGGTTCCCGCCGTCAGCACGCCCCGGCGCATGGGCTCAGGCCGCCTTCAGCACGGCTTCCGTGATCTGCAAATCGGCGCTCAGCGCGCGGGCCGGCTTGATCCCGGCCTTGGCGAGCGTGTCGTGATAGGCCGCGACCGCCTCCTTGGGCGAGATGTCGCCGTCGGCCACCGCGCGCATGAAGCGCACCACGTCGAGCGGGCTTTCCGCCAGATTGATCTTGCGGCCGAACAAAGCGACGCGCGCGCCGTATTTCTCCGCCTGATGGATGAGCTCGAAGCAGTCGCGCGTCGTGCCCGCCCCGCCGCCGAGCACGCCGACGACGAGGGACGGGTCGAACTCGGCAAGCTCGGCCAGCGCGCGCGGGCCGTTATAGGCGATCTTGAGGAACTGCGGCCGTTCGGCCCTGGTGAGGCCGGCCAGACACCGCACGATGGAATCGTTGACGAAGGCCGGCATGTCCGCCTCCGACAGGCCGTGCGGGCGCGTTGGGGTTGAACACTTCGAGGAAATATTTGAAATCGCTGGCCTCGGCGTCGGCGCGGAAGGCGGCGAAGGCTTCCAGCGAGGCGACGTCGGCGTCGGTGACGTTGTTGAAGGTGAGGGAGTAGAGGCCGAGATCGGTGAGGCCGCCGCCCTTGACGCGCTTCAGCGAGGCGGTGCGGAAGGCGCGCGAGGGCGTCTCGTGGTGCTTGGCGCCGCGATGGCGCCAGACGTCGGTGGCGTCGTTGGCGCGGATGGCGGGCTTGACGCCCGTTCCCTTGAAGGCGCCGTCCTCGACCAGCGCCTCTATGTTGGAGGCGGAGGCGAGCAGGATGTCGACGACGTCCTGTTTGACGATGTCGGCGCACTGGGCCAGAAACTCGGCGCGGGTGCGCAGGCGCGGCGTCGCCCCGTCGGGGTTGCGGACGGGGCCGACGGCGTGCAGGCCGGGCCCCATGTCGGGGTCCTTGGCGTCGGCGATGATGAAGTCGCGGCGGCGGTAGTTTCCGGCGCGAATGCGCGCGAGCTTGTCGTCAAGTCTCGACATGAGGCGTCCTGTCTGATGAAGTCGGGCCGTTCTAGTGCGCCGCAGGGGCGGGCGCAACGCGGGGGCGGGATGTTGAAGCAGGTCGAGACGCTCGTCGCCGGAACTGGCGAAGGGACCGCCATGGAGGCGTCGCCGTTGACGGAGCCGAAACTCGCCCGCGTTCAGGCCGACGGCGGCTTGCGCCTGGAGGCCTCCGGCGCGTGGATCGCCGACAACGCCGACGCGATGACAGGCCCTCATCGACGCCGCGCCCGGCGCGCCGGCGGCGCTCGACGTCGCCGGCGTCGAGCGCGTCGACACCTTCGGCGCCTGGGCGATCTCGCGCCTCAAGGGGCAGGCGGCGCTGACGGGCGTCAGCGAGGGCCAGCGCGGCCTCCTGGAGGCGGTCGCGCGCCTGCCGCGCGAAGCCGCGCCCCGGCTTCCGCGCCGCAACCGCTTCGCCGACACGCTGGAATCGCTCGGCCGGGCGCTCGGCGCGCTCGCGAGCGACGCCGTCGATTTCGCCGCCATGCTCGGCCGGGTGACGCTCGCCTTCCTGTACGCGATTCGCCACCCCCACGCCTTCCGGCTGCGCTCGATCGTTCATCACCTCGACCGCGTCGGCGTTCAGGCCGTGCCGATCATGGCGATGATGACCTTTCTCGTCGGCGCCATCATCGCCCAGCAGGGCTTCTTCCATTTCCGCAAATTCGGCGCCGAGGATTACGTCGTCGACCTCGTCGCGGTGCTGATCCTGCGCGAGATCGGCGTCCTGCTCGTCACCATCATGGCGGCGGGCCGGTCGGGCAGCGCCTATACCGCCGAGACTCGGCTCGATGAAGATGCGCGAGGAGATCGACGCGCTTTCGACGATGGGCTTCGACCCCGCCGAATTCCTCATCCTGCCGCGCGTGCTCGCGCTGATTCTCGCCGTGCCGGCGCTGACCTTCATCGGCGCGATCGCGGCGCTGGCGGGCGGCGGGGCCGTCGCCTGGATCTATGCCGGCATGTCCCCGGCGATCTATATCGAGCGCCTGTCCGAGGCGGTGTCGATGCGATTCGTTCAAGGTCGGCATGATCAAGGCGCCTTTCATGGCGCTGGTGGTGGGGATCGTCGCCGCCTACGAGGGGCTCAAGGTCGAGGGCAGCGCGGAATCGCTGGGAACCCGCACGACGAGCTCGGTCGTCAAGTCGATCTTCCTGGCGATCGTGCTCGACGGCGTGTTCGCCATCTTCTTCGCCTCGATCGGGATGTGAGCCGCCGGTGACCGACAGCGCCATCCGCATCGAGGATCTGACGGTCGGTTTCGGCCGCAAGACCGTCATCGACGCGCTCACCGCTCGACGTGCGCCGCAACGAGATCCTCGGCCTCATCGGCGCCTCGGGCGGGGGCAAGTCGGTGCTGTTGCGCACGGTGCTGGGCCTGCTTCCCAAGCGCGCCGGCCGCATCGAGATCCTCGGCCGCTTGCGCGAGGCCGGCTCCGCGCGCGAGATCGGGCGGCGCTGCGGGACCCTGTTCCAGCAGGGCGCGCTGTTCTCCTCGCTGACCGTGCTCGAAAACCTCGAATTCCCGATGCGCGAATATCTCGGCGGCTCCGTCGGCTTCCGCCGCGAGGTGGCGATCGCCAAGCTCGAAATGGTGGGGCTGACCGCCGACGACGCGCTGAAATTCCCGGCCGAGCTTTCGGGCGGCATGATCAAGCGCGCCGCTCTCGCGCGCGCGCTGGCGCTGGACCCCGACGTGCTGCTGCTCGACGAGCCGACCTCCGGCCTCGATCCCATCGCCGCCGGCGATTTCGACGAACTCATCCGCACCTTGCGCAGGACGCTCGGGCTCACGGTGTTCATGGTGACGCACGATCTCGATTCGCTCGGTTCGCTCTGCGACCGGGTGGCGGCGCTCTATGGCGGCAAGATCGTCGCCATCGGTCCGCTGGCCGAGGTGCGCGGCGCCGATCATCCCTGGATCAAAGCCTATTTTCGCGGCGCGCGCGGCCGCGCGGCTTTAGCTTAAGCGAGGGCGCATGGAGACGCGGGTTCGTTTCATCATCGTCGGCGCCTTCGCGCTGGCCGCCGTCGTCGGCGTATTCCTGTTCGTCTATTGGATGCACGCCGCCGGCGGCCTTATCGAACACGCGCAGGCTCAAGGTGGAGTTCACGGGCTCGGCGACGGGCCTGCGTCCGGGCTCGGCCGTGCAGTTCAACGGGGTCAGGATCGGCGAGGTGACGCACATCGCCTTCGATCCCTCGCGCGCCAACATGGTCGACGCGGATCTCGCCGTCGACACGGCGGCCCCGTTGCGCGCGGACGCGAGGGTGGGCGTGGAGTCGCAGGGGCTTCTCGGCACGACGGTGGTGGAGATCTACGGCGTCAGCGCCGACGCGCCGCTGCTTCCGCCCGGCGCCGTGCTGCGGGCGACCTCCTCGCTGCCGCTGATGGAGCAGGCGCGGACGGCGCTGTCGCGGCATTCAATCCGTGGTGGATGATAACAGGGCGCCGCTGAAGGACATCTTCAAGAACATAGATACGTTCTCCGAAGCGCTCAGCCGCAATTCCGGCAAGCTCGACGGCATCGTCGCCGGGCTCGAACAGTTCCTCGGCAAGGGCCCCAAGCCGCCGCCGCCGCAGTTCCTGACCCTGCGCGCCCCGCGCGATTTCCCGGAAATCGCCGCCGCCCGCCGGGCAGATCGCGGTCGCCGAAGTCTTCGCGCCCGTCGCGTTCCAGACGCAGAAGATCATGAGCCGCGCCGGCCCCGACAGTCCGATCACGCTGGGGGAGTTCGCAATGGACCGACGTGGCGCCGAAGCTCGTGCAGATCAAGCTCGTCGACGCGTTCGAGAACGCGCATCTGGGAGGCTCGGTGAGCCGGACCTTCGATTCCGGGCAGCCCGACTTCCAGCTGATGCTCGACCTGCGACGGTTCGAGGTCGATCTCGGCGAGAAGCAGGCGGTCGTGGATCTATCGGCGCGGCTGGTCAGCAAGGACGGGAAGGTATTGGCGGCCAAGCTGTTTCACGGCCAGGCGCCGTGTTCGGTCGGCGACGGCGAGAAGGCGGCCGACGCCCTGAGCCAGGCGTTCGACGGGGTCGCGAAGGAGATCGTGGAATGGACGGTGGCGACGGCGAAGTAATGCGGGGACTCGATCATCTCCTTTGGCCAAAGCGCGAAGCGCGCCCGCGCCTTTGCGCGGAATTGACCGCCGCGAGTTCGGGCTCAACATGAATTGGTATAATACCGAGCCGCAGAGACAGTGACTCATGATCCGTCCGCTGCGTCATGCCCGGGCTTGTCCCGGGCATCCACGTCGGCGAGCGATCTATGCGTCTAAGCTATTGTACAAGCTGTCGAATTCGCTCTTGATGCGTCTTTTCGGCGGGACGGCGTGGATGGCCGGGACAAGCCCGGCCACGACGGGCCAAGCGATCTGATAGGTCGACGTCTACGCGTTCTGGTATAAGTCGCCGCTCACCGCAACATGTCTTTGAGCGCGTTTCTCATGGAGTTGCTCGGCACGCCGAACAGGCCGCCGTAAGGGAAGTCGAGATCGTGGATGATGAAGATCGCCACGCTGACCGAGGTCGCGCACATCACGATGACGATGATGTTGAGCCGGGTCGGCGGGCGCGCGCAGGCCGAAGCAGCCGAACATGATCGACAGCCAGTACACCAGAACCCAGTAGAACGGCGTCGAGATCGCGCCGTGCAGGCCTTCGATCACCGCCCAGCGGCTGCGCTGCACGTCCGCGTAGTCGGCGACGCAGGCGGCGGCGATCGAGCGATGCAGCGGATCTGAAGGCGTCAAGGCGCGCGTGTCCAGGCCCACCTGGTCCATGACGTCGGCGAGGGACGCATCCTCCCCGGTGCGAGGCATGTGGGAGGTGTCGGGATAGGCGACGCCTTTCGGCCGCGGCTCCTCGGGCCAGGTCGAGGCGATGACGGCGGCGACATATCCGTGAAGTTTCGTCCGGATCGGGGCCGTCTCCGGGCCGTAATCGCGCAGACAGCGGTCGAATTGGGCGAGACGGCCGGCGTAAAGCCCGCGCGCCTGATAGGCGCTTTCGAAGCCCGTTTTCACCGAGGTCGTCAGGAGGCCGAGCACGATGGCCGTGAACGTCACCTGCAAGGTGATCGCGAGATTGATCAGCTCGATCGACTCTGGACGTGCGATGGCGCTCGGCGAGCCGCCTGTTGGCGAAGAAGCCGACGCCTGTCGCAGCGAGCACCAGGCAGAACACCAGCATCGGCGGCCACAGGTGGGACATGAGCGGCACATTGCCGCAACCATTGCGCGCGTCAACGGCGTGGTTGCCAACGCATAACGGGGACAGTGCACTTATGTCAGCGACAGTGCGCCTGGCGAAAATTATCGGGCGAAAGATTGAGGCGGAGCGAACGGCGACAGTGCAATTGTTCCGCCAGCGGGCGCCCCGGCCTTTGCCGCCCATGAGCTTGGCTGCGCTGGACCGACAGCCGCACTGGACCCGCCCGCTACGTCATGCCCAGGCTTGTCCCGGCATCCACGTCGGCGAGCGAACTGCGCGTCTAAGCTATTGTACAAGCTGTAGAATTCTCGCTTGATGCGTGTTTTCGGCGGGACGCCGTGGATAGCCAGGACAAGTCCGGCCACGACAGGCCAAGCGATCCAATAGGTCGATGTCTACGCGTTTTAGTATAATACGCCTTTCCTTCCTACCATCCGTCGCGCCGCAGCCCAGCGGCGGACGAGGGATTTGTTCTGAATAATTACGCCCGATCAAAATGTATGGGGAATACCCCTTAAGGCAGGTACACCTACGACTTGTGATTTCGCTTCCCTCTGTCGTCGGGGCGACGAAGTATGAAATGAGCCGCCGAGCGCGCCTTTTCTGATTTAGCTCGTCTCATTAGGATTCCTTTATCGACTAACGCTTGAAATGCTTTTGGCTGTTTGCCAATCCTTATGTAAAAGACGGTTTGTGTCACTGACGTTTATCGTTCCCTTCTCAGCAATGAAATTGATAACATTCTTTTCGTCACCCCAGCGTGCCGTAAACTTGTTCTCCGATTAGTTTTAACGCTCCTGCATCGACAAATTCTTTCCGTGCCTCGATGTTGTTGCTGAGAGTTACGTGTACTTGATGTACACCTATTTCCTTCTGCGCGAACTCAGGGGCTGGCAGACTTGCCTCTAGCATCTTTCTTCGCGCATTCGATTTTGTCCCTCATGGGAACATTTCACATAATCAAAATAATACAGGGCATTCATCAAGTGCGGGTTTCGCGGATTGTGATGTTCGTACACGGTTGCCGCATAACTGGCGGCGGAAAACCGCCTGGGCTTTCAACGGTGAAACGATTATCAAACATCTTTACGAAATATATTCATGTTTTTCAGATTATATTATCTGTGAACGCAGGCGTTTACAATCGCTTCTCTCCACGCGCCGAGCGGATATTCGGGGCGCGTGTAGAATTTTCCATCCTTTCCAAGTCGAGTAAAATCGCGCATTTGCGACTTAACAACTTCCTCAACTTCAGTTATTCACTCTTGGAAGCGATCCATCTATAAAAATGTCTTTGACTACTCATTTATGTCTTTTCCAGTCTTTTCCTCTGTCCCGTCGTATCGCAGGAACCTGATTCGAGCACCAGGAACTACGCTTCGAGGGTCGAGGGCAAAAATTAGCGCACAAGCGAGATTTGGTCTGAATGTGCCGTCCACTATGGTGCCGAGATGGTTTATCCTTAGTATTTGCTCACGGCTTTGGTTAGTTTTCAGGTTCCTCTTGGCGCGGAACTCGCGACAGAAATCGTTTATTAGTATATCGTCAAACTCATCTGGATACCGTAGATCAACTTGTTCCTTCTCATACGCAATCTGGCCGCGACTTATCCGTATTTCCCGTTTCTCATCTTCGCTGAGACGCCGCTTGTTGCTTCCAGATCGGACGAACGCCTCAAGGCGGACCGTTTCAACTAGTTTGTCTTGGCGATAGTGAACACGAAACAGAAGTATATAATCGTCCTCGCCGGAAGCGCTTTTCGCTCCAACTCTCTGCACCTCAAATCGCGCATCCGGGCATTGTTCGGCGCATCCGCTTTCTATCTCTGATACTTTTGCAAGTCCGGCGTTCTTGCAGCCCGTTACAGTTCCGTCTTTCTCAATCCCGACCGCAATCAGGCCCCCGAACGGCTGCGTATTCGCCCACATCGAGAAATAATCTGACAGTTCACGAACAGAATATTTTACCGACTTCCATTCTACCCGGTTGTCTTCTTTGAATTCGACGAGGAGCGCACCTCCTTCTGCTGTAACGGCATTGAAAATGTCGTCAGGTGTCCATAGATCGCGTAGCTCCTGCTTCGGCGGCAGAAGCCCCTCGAAATCAAAGACAAGTTGGTCATCGCTCGGCTTTTTGGCCACTCGAGTGCCTCGAGATTCGCTAGAAAAGCTAGGGCTTTCAACGTCTTAGCCAAAAAATTCGGCGCGGTTTCGCGAGGCCCCTACAAAGGGTATATTGAGCGGAACTCTGGAGTCTAGGCGAATGTCATTATCGTTGGCGGAAGCCATCAGAGGCGGGCGGCTAGCTGAGTTTGCCATTCAAGAGGAAGCGCGCGGCGTCGGCCAGATTGACCGCGCCGCTTTCGACGGCGCGGTTTCCAAAGTCATCAAAGCGCGGCAATTAGAAGATCGAACATCGCGCCTTGCATCTGCCGATGGTTTGAGCGGAAAGCGAACTCGCCAAGGTAACGGTCCATCCACGTCGTTACGTTGACAGTGCAGAAATAACAAAACCTAGAACAAGATCGACCGGCCTCAGAGCAGCCGCGAGCCGTCCATCGCGCCTGCGACGACTGACAGGATTTGGCGCCTAACCGCCTGAAACTTCCCACGACCAGACAGTCTTGCGCGGGGTCTCGCGTTTCACCCGAAGGCCGCCCCGAGGCTCTCCATCAGCGGCCGGAAATTCGGGAAGCTGGTGGCGATCGTCGCCGCGTCGTCGACCTGCATCGGCTTCTCCGACGCAAGCCCCATGACCAGGAAACTCATGGCGATGCGGTGATCGAGCTTGGTCTCGACCTCTCCCCCGCCGCGAACCGCGCCGCCCTCGACGAGGAGGTCGTCGCCGACGATCTCGTGGCGCACCCCCGCCGCCGCCAGCCCCGCCGCGACCGCCGCCAGCCGGTCGCTCTCCTTCACCCGCAACTCGTGCAGGCCTCGCATCCGAGTGACGCCGGCGGCGAAAGCGGCCGCGACGCCGAGGATCGGATATTCGTCGATCATCGAGGGCGCGCGCGCGGCCGGCATCGTCCACGCCCTTGAGATCGCTGGCGCGCACCCGCAGATCCGCGACCTGCTCGCCGCCCTCGTCGCGCTGGTCGAGCATCTCGATCCGCGCGCCCATTTCGAGGAGCGTCGTCAGCAGCCCCGTGCGCAGCGGGTTCATCATCACGCCCTCGACGACGATGTCGGAGCCCGGCGTGATCAGCGCGGCGACGATCGGAAACGCCGCCGAGGAGGGGTCGGCCGGCACATGCACCGGCGCCGGCCGCAAGACGGGCTGGCCGACGAGATCGATGCGCCGTCCCTCGCCCTCGACCGTCACCCGCACGTCGGCGCCGAAATGGGCGAGCATCTTTTCGGTATGGTCGCGCGAGGCTTCCGCCTCGATGACGGTGGTCGTCGCCGCGCGCGTTGAGGCCCGGCGAGCAGCACCGCGGACTTGATCTGCGCCGAGGCGACGGGCGTGCGGTAGAGGATCGGCGAGACGGCGTCCGGCCCGCGCAGGGTGATGGGGCAGCGCCCGCCCTCGGCCTCCGCGATCACCTGGGCGCCCATCTGCCTGCAGCGGATCGAGGATGCGCCGCATCGGGCGCTTGCGAAGCGAGGCGTCGCCGTCGAAGGTCGCCTCGATCGGGTGGCTGCCGACGACGCCCATCATCAGCCGCGAGCCGGTGCCCGCGTTGCCGAAATCGAGGATCGCCCGGGGCTCGAAAAGCGCGCCGAGGCCCGGCCCATGGACGCTCCAGCGGCCGGGTCCACGGCGGACGATCTCGGCGCCGAGCTGGCGGCAGGCCTCGCCGGTGCGCAGCACGTCCTCGCCCTCCAGCAGGCCGTGGATCTCGACGCCGCCGCGCGTCAGCAGCCCGAAAAGGAAGGCGCGGTGCGAGATCGATTTGTCGCCCGGCGGCCGCACGCGGCCGGTCAGCGGGCCGCTCCGGCGGCTGGCGAGAGGGAACTTGGCGGCGTCTGTCATGCGCGGCCCCTAGCACGCCGCGCAGCGGGCGTCGACGCGAGCGTTGACACGCCGCGGCTGTACGACTAACGGGCTCGCCGACTCTCGAACACCTGGGATTTAGCCGTGGCGAAACCTGAACTCGGCGCCAAGCGCCAATGCCAAGCCTGCGCCGCGAAATTCTTTGATCTCAACCGCGATCCGATCATCTGCCCGAAGTGCGGAACCGTGTTCCAGGGCGCGACGATGCGGGCCGAGCGGGCGACCGCCAAGGACGAGGAGGGCGAGGACGAGCAGGCCAGCGCCGCCGGCGTCGAGATGGTGTCGCTCGACGAAGTCGAGGCGGCGGAGGAGAAATCCGCCGAGGCGGTGGTGGACGACATCGACGTCGAGGACGACGAGGGCGCCGACGACGCCTTCCTCGAGGAGGAGGAGGAGGACGAGGACGACGTGAGCTCGCTGATCGACGGCGAGATTGCGCCGGACGAAGAGCCCTGACGGCGCGATAAAATCTTGCTCGCGGCCCTTGTGGCGGCGGGCGAGGGCCGCTATAGGAGCGGCCCGCGAACGGCTTCCGGCCCCAACCGGAAGCTGCGGGAACTCCCGGACGATGCGTTTCGGGACAAAGCATGGGGCCATAGCTCAGTTGGGAGAGCGCTTCAATGGCATTGAAGAGGTCGTCGGTTCGATTCCGTCTGGCTCCACCAACAAGTAACTGATTTTATTGAGTTTTCGGTTCTGCGCGTCTATCGCCGCGATGGCGCGCGGATGTGGACCGGCGGCGGCGAATTTCAGTCTCTCGGCGGGTCGTTTGCGGCGCTCGGGGGCGAAATCGGCGCCCTGTCTCTGGCGGCGGATTTTGTGTTTCCGCGAGGGCGGCGGGCGATTCCCGCGAGAGACCTCGGTTCGAGACGCCTGAGCCCGGTTCGAAACGGCTCGGACGGCGACAACCGCCCCGGATTGGCGATTGCTCGACGACAAGTTTGCCGTGGCGCTCCGAGGATTTCACGCTGGCGCGATGAACCGGGCCGGGTTTGCCAGATTGTTTATCTCGCGCCGGAGGCTGGCGCGCCCGCGTCAAGAAGGATTGTTTGGCTGTTGACGAGGCGGTGGTCAGGCGGGCCGCTGCAGACCCAGGGCGCGCCATTGATCGGCGAAGCGCGGCGGGAGATCCATGAGGCGCGTGACGCCATAGCCGCGCGGCAGGGTTCCTGCGCAAGCGGCGTCGATCAGCGCCGGGTCGAGGAAGGCCAGCGACAGCGTCTGGCGGATCGAGCGCTCGCTGCGCTTGTGGCGGGCGGCGAGTTCGGCGATGTCGGAGATGGTTCCTTTGACGAGCCCATCGAGCCAAGAGCGCGCGGTGGCGATGGCGAGGATCAGGCGGTCGCGCTCCTCGGCTTCCATCCTGCGGCTGGGCGCGTCCGACGAACGGTTCGAGAAGGGCGCGCCGCACATGGGACGGCGGGCTTGGTCCAGGGAATCGACAAGGTTTCGGTCGCATGCGGATCGTTGGGATCGGCGCGATATTCGATCTCCAGCTTGTCGGCCCGGACGACGACGCGAACGAGATGGGCGTCAACCAGGGATCGAGCTTGCTCGGCAGGCGGAAGATGTCACGGTCGGCGCCGTGAAGGCGCGGGCGGCCTGCGTGGACCGCCGACAGGTTCGGTCGCGGCTTCAATCGCAGCGGCCGCGATCCTGGCGCCGCTCTCGGCGTTCGCGCGCCTCGCTTCTCAATCGCCGACGCGCAGCGCGTCGATGACGGCGGCCTCGAGCGCGGGCGCCGGCAGGCGATGGGTCGACAGAGGCGACGCGATCTCTCGCCTGCATCGCCGAGGTCGAGATGTAGTAGTGATAGCGCACGCCCTGCTTGATCGCGTAGCTCGGCGTCAGCCTCTCGCCGGTTTCGTTGAAGAGCTTGCCGAGCAGCAGCGCGTTGGATTTGAGCCGGGCGGCGCGCGCGACGCGCTGCCCGTCGAGCTTCGCCTGAACTTTGGCGAATGTCTCGGCGTCGATGATCGCCGCATGCTCGCCGGGCCAGGATTGCCCGCGATGGTTGATTTCGCCGAGATAGTGACGATTGCGCAGGATTTGGGCGAGCGGGCCGTTGGTCAGATGCACGCCGCCAATCGTCCTGCCGGTCGCGAGCGTTGCGGACGCGGGTCCGAATGTCTCGCCGCCGCAATTCCCGTCTGCAGCGCGCAAACCGACCCAGTTCGAGATAGAGCGCGAAGATCAGGCGCACGATCGCGGCCTCCTCCTCGTCGACATGGAGCTTGCGGTCCTCAACCCGATAGCCGAGCGGCACGACGCCGCCCATCCACATGCCCTTCTTCTTCGACGCCGCGATCTTGTCGCGAATGCGCTCGCCCGTGACCTCGCGCTCGAACTGGGCGAAGGACAGCAGCACGTTGAGGGTCAGCCGGCCCATGCTGGTCGTGGTGTTGAACGATTGGGTCACCGAGACGAAGGCGACGCCGTGCGCGTCGAACGCCTCCACCAGCTTGGCGAAATCGGCGAGCGAGCGGGTCAGCCGGTCGACCTTGTAGACGACGATGACGTCGATCCGGCGCTCGCGGACGCGATTGAGGAGGTTTTGCAGCGCCGGCCGCTCCATGGAGCCGCCGGAATAGCCGCCGTCGTCGAAGCGCTCGCGAACGAGCCGCCAGCCCTCGTGCGCCTGGCTCTTGATATAGGCCTCGGCGGATTCTCGCTGCGCGTCGAGGGAATTGAAGTCCTGTTCAAGGCCCGCGTCGGTGGAGACGCGGGTGTAGATGGCGCAGCGAACGGCGGCGGTCATGTCGCGTCTCCAGCGCGGGACGGTTCGCTGGGCTCGCGCGACGTGCGTGCGCGCGGCGGCGTCCCGCTCGTCGGCTCTTTCGCGCGCCCGCTCGTCTCGCGCCGCGGTCGAGAGCGAAGAAGCGATGTCCGTTCCATCGCACGCCGGTGATGGCGCGCGCGACGGCGGAGAGGCTGGCGTATATCCGCCCTTCCCATTCGAAGCCTTCGGCGACGACCGTGACGCGATGCAGAACGCCGGCGTGCTCGCGAACCAATGCGGTCCCGACGCGAAGCGGCGCGCGAGGTCGACGGCGATGCGCGCCAGAGTCCTTCTCGTTCGCATTGTCTTGAACCTGACCGTCCTTCCCGGCCCCAGTCATTTTGCCGGCGAGAGCCGCGGCGAGGATGGCGCGTGAACGCGAGCTGATGTCGCCGCCTTCGGCGACCTGCTCGCGCCAGGCGAGGATGCGGTCCATCAGCGCATGAGACAAGGTCTTGGGCGGATGGCGGCCGATGAGTGAGCGCCAACGGCGGCGGATGAGATCGCCATCCAGTGGCGCTCGCTTGGGAGCCTTTGGCGCTTCCCTCGTTTCATGTCGGCCTCGACCGGCGCGGACGCGACAGACGACGGTTCGTGGGAACGCGTGCGCGCCCGCCGCGCCTGGAGCTCGGCGCCGCCGCCCGCGGCAGGAGCCGCGGACGGCGAGCGGACGCGAGCGTCGTCAAGTCCGGCGTCGAGCGACGCCGGCTTGGAAGACGCCGCCGCATCCGTCGCCGCGACGCCGGGCGCCCTCGGCGCGGCGGCAGCGACGGCGGCGCAAGCAGGCGTTGCGTCCCCTGATCGATGGATCTCTCTCCGGGGCATGGATCAGGCGCCCGTCTGGCTCGGCAGGCGTCAAGCGATAGACAGAGGGGCCGACATTGTCATCGCGCGAGCGCTCGAGGGCGTAGCCGCGCTTGCGCAATCCCGTGAGAGCGGCGTAGGTCGTATGCGGCAACCAGCCGGTCGCCTTGATGATCGCCTCAAGGGTCGCGCCCTCCGGCCGACTCAGCATTTTGACGACATGATCGATTTTCGTTCCGCTGCGGGGCGCGGTGATCGATGCGGGCGCCTGTTCCTTTGCGATCGCCTTCGCAATGCGCCGCGATGGGCGCTCCGTCCTTCTGGGCTCCGTTCCGACGCCGCCATCTGGCTTTCGTCGCGAGCCGCCTTTGCCATCATCTGCGACAGCTGCGATCGCCTTCGCCCCGGCGGCGGTCAGCTTGAGAGCGAACGCGCATTCGCTGTCCTTGTCACGACGCCAGACGGGCGCTTCGCCACGGGCGCGGACCTCGCGCGCCAATCCGGCCGCCAGCAATTGTTCGCCGCCTGCCGCGCCGCCGCCAATCGGCGGCCTTCGGGAAAGGTGAAGAAGATGATCGCCGCGTTGCGCCGCCGCGCCGAGCAGAGCCCGTTGCGTTTCGTTGAGCTTGATGGCCACCTGCGAACCCCTGCATTGCGACCGGGGCCGGCCAATCCGGCCCCGTCACTGACGCGAGCCCCGGATCGGCGCGGCCTCGGGGCTGGGGTTTGGTGCGGTGTTTGAGCGTCGCCGCTCGGCCGCAAGGACACACACGCTCTTCCCGCGAGCGAAGTCCAGTCGTATCTGCTCAGAGGCGCGGTTTTCTTTGGCCTAGGCGACGATTCGAGCCAAGCCTTCCGGCGCGCCTTTTCTCACGGCCCCGAACGCGCCGAAGATGGAATTTTGGCGAGTACGAAAATCCGTACCGAGGGTTCGAATCCATCTCTCTCCGCCACGAACTAAGCTATTGATATAACTGCGCTTTTTTCGCCTTACCAATCAAACTGTGACCGATTTTTCAAGGGCTTGCGGGCAGGATTCGAAAGGTGGGTACGGGAGAGACCGAAAAACGCGATTTTCTCCGCCTTTCAGGGCGTTCTGTCTCCTTTTGGCTTTTTCGGTGGTACGGGCGTCTCTGACTGCGTCCCAGGGTTGCTGGTCGGGGGCCGTCTCGCGCCGCGCGACGACGATGGTCGAGGGGGCGGCGTTGCCGGCCTCGGCGCTCTGATCGCCTCGCGGATGTCGGCTCGGGGAGAGCTTCGACTCAGGCGAATCCCAGGGCCTTACGCTGCTCAGTCCAAGCGAGCGGCAGGCGGGTGTCGGCCATCAGTTTGGTGGCGGTGAGGACCGCAGGCTGGCGACCGTTCAGGATCGCGACGACAATGTCCGGCGCGAGAAAGTTCAGGCGCATCAGCCGCGCCGCATAGGGCGCGCCTATGTCGTCCGCAGCGCCGGCCTCTTCGAGAGTGACGCTCGGATTTGTCGCCAGGCGGCGCGCAAGCGAATGCGCGCGTGCCAGAAGGCGGATGAGCGCGTCGTCGGGCGCCGCGCCAATTTCGACGCCGTCGATCACGAACCGCATCTCCATGCCTGCGCGCCGGAGTTGGGCCTCAATCGTCAAGAGGATGCGGCGATCGTCATCTGCTTCGGCTTCGGGATCGGCTTCGTATCTCACGCCGAGGTGATCCTCGGTCGACCCTTCGCTGCCGAGAAGCACGTCCGTGACCCGATCCGCCGCAAGTTCGGTGTCGATGCGATCGGGATGGACCTGTGCGCGGACGACAAGCGGTCGAAGGAGATCGAAAGTCTGGCCCTCATCCTCCGCTGCGATGACTCGTACGAACTCCGCCGCTGCGCCGAGCGCGCGCTTGACGTTCGGCGCGCTGCGACGTCGCTGCGGCAGAGAATTCGAGATGGCTTCGGGATCGGCGAAGAAGGTCCTGATGCGTTCGACCACCAGGCGCTCGATGTCGCCCGACGGCAGACGCTGCCCTTGCTCGCGCCGCCCCTGATCGCGTTGCCCGCTCGCCTTGACGTCCATGATCAAGCGGCGCGAGACATAGTAACGATAGCGCACGCCCTTCTTGACCGCATGGGTCGGCGTCATCGCTTCACCCTCAGCGTCGAACAGGACCCCGGCGAGCAGATAAGCGAGTTTCGCTCGGTCGCGCGCGCCCGTCCGCTCGACGCCGTTGGCTTCGAGTTTTTCCTGCACCTGCCGCCAGAGCTGCTCGTCGACGGTCGCCGGATGCTCGCCGGGATAGGCCGCGCCCTTGTGGACGATCTCGCCGCGATAGACCCGGTTCTGCAGCATTTGATACAGCGCGCCGCGCGAGAAGGACTGCCCGCCATAGGCGCTCCCGTCCGCCGCGACGCGATGCTTGCTGACCGCGCCCTCCGCGTCGAGCGCCGCCTTCAATTCGCGCACGGAGCCGAGGTCGAGATAGCGGCGGAAGATCGTCCGCACCGTCTCGGCCTCCGCCTCGTTTACGACGAGTTTTCGTTCCTTGACGTCATAGCCCAGGGCGGGCTGGCCCCCCATCCACAGACCCTTCTTCTTCGAGGCGGCGATCTTGTCGCGGATGCGCTCACCCGTGACCTCGCGCTCGAACTGGGCGAAGGACAGCAACACGTTGAGGGTAAGCCTCCCCATGCTGGTCGTTGTGTTGAACGCTTGCGTGATCGAAACGAACGACACCGCGGTGGCGTCGAAGATCTCGACGATTTTGGCGAAGTCGGCGAGCGCGCGGGTCAGCCGGTCGACCTTGTAGACCACCACGACGTCGATCCGCTTGGCCGCGATGTCGGCGAGCAGGCGCTTGAGCGCCGGCCGCTCCATATTGCCGCCGGAATAGCCGGGGTCGTCATAGAGCGCCGGCAAGGCCTGCCAGCCCTCGTGCTTCTGGCTGCGGACGTAAGCCTCGCAGGCCTCCCGCTGGGCGTCGAGGGAGTTGAACTCCTGCTCGAGCCCTTCCTCCGAAGACTTACGGGTGTAGATCGCGCAGCGGACGCGGCCGCTGCGCGGGTTGTGACCGTCCTTGGCTGCGGACCGCCCGCGCTCGGCGCCGCCTTTCCGCTCAGCCATGGGCGCTCTCCCTTGCCGGTTGTTTGGGGCGGCGAGCGTCGCCGGATTCAGCGCCAGCGACGCCGTTCCGAGCCTCAATCGCCGGCGCGCCCTGAGCCAGCGGCGCGAGACCGCCGGACTCTTCCGGATCATTCTGAAGCGCGGGCGCGGGGTCCAATTCGGCCCCCATCTTTCGCTTCACCAGTCCGAAGAAACGCGGGCCCGACCAATGCGCGCCGGTCATCTCGCGCGCGATCTGGGTCAGGGAGCGATAGCGCTTTCCCTCGAACTCGAAGTCGTCGTCGAGAACGATGACCGCATGGGTTCGGCCATGCCATTCTCGGACAAGCCGAGCGCCGGGCTTCAGGCGCGGCAGCGTGGGCTTAGGCGTCAGCGCGCCGCCTGCTTCGGCGGAATCGGCCGCCGATCCCGCGAGGCTCTGGCGCGCCCATTTCGGCAAGCCGCCGAATTCGAGTTCCTGCAGGCGATACCCTAGGGCGCGCACGAGTAGATCGCGGCTGATGCGCGGCGGTTCCGAGCGAAAGAGCCGCCGCCATTCCTCCCGCAACGCCGAACCGTCGAGCTCCTGCAGCCGCTCAAGGCGCGATTGCAGGAGCGAGGTGGACGAAGACGCCGCCTGCTCCTCGGTGTCAGCGCGCTCGGGAGCGACGCCGGTCGCGCCGGGCGCGTGCTCAGCGGCGATCATCGTGCGGCCTCTCCGCCACGCGCGACGATCCGGTAGACCGAAGCGCCGTCCCGCTCCTTCCGCGTGAGGCTCAGCTCATAGCCGCGATGTCGCAACCCCGTCAGGGCGGCTCGGGTCGTATGTTCGAGCCAGCCGGTCGCCGTCGTCAGCTCTTCGATCGTGGCGCCGGCGTCGGCGGCGAGCATCTCCAGGATGCGCCCGATCTTCGAAGTCGCGCGCGGAGCGCGAGCTTGGGCAGCTGAGGGAGGGTCGCCCGAGGCGTCCGGCACCGGCGACGTCTGTTCGGCAACAGGCGTGCGCGCGGTTCTTCACCGCCCCGGTCTTCTTCACAGCGTGCGCGGCAGCCGGCGCGCCTTCGCGCCGCCCGCCTCGATCGTTGCCGTCGCCGCCTTCAGGCCCTTCGCGGTCAGCTTGAGCGCATAGGTCTCACCGCTGGCGGCATCCTTACGCCAGACAGGCGCGCCGTTGCGAGCCTTGACTTCCTTGACCCAGCCGGCCTCGAGCAACTTGCCGGCAAGGTTTGCGATGGCGGCCGCCCGCGGTTTCAGCGGCGGCGTCAGAAGTCGATCCTCGCGCGCCGCCGCGTCCAGCAGCATCAGCCGCCGCGCTTCAGACATCTTGTCAAGCATATGAGAACCTCTCGCGTCGTCGGGGGCCAAGCCAACCTCGGCCCCTCACTGACGCGAGCCCCGGATCGGCGGGTCCCGCCGGGGCTTCGGGCTCGCTCGGCGCCATACGCGCCGCTCGTCCGCAAGGACACTCACGCTCTCTTTGCGACGGAATCCAGTCCTATTTGACCTTCAGCGCGAGATTTCTCCGTTACTGAAGGTGCGCAGCCAGCTTATCGTCAAACTGCGAGCCAGAGACTGGGATGATCACCAGTTCGAATCCCCTCAGCTCCACCAAGAAGTCATTGAAAACGTAGAGAATTTCCTCGGCGACTAACTGCGTCGACAAGTCCGCGGGTTAGCGGGCGGCTCAGAAGTCTGTGTGCGTCTCCGCCGCATATCTCAGGGAAGGCGGGGCCTAAATTGCGAGCAAGTCTCTGCGCGGGAATTTCCGTTTCCCGGAGCGATGGCGCCGACGAAGCGGCAAGTCGATTTTAGCGTCCCAAGCGCGGTTAGTGATGGATGAGACTGCTACCGGCGATTGCGGCCCCGTCAATCCCTTAAAGCCGGAGCATCGAGCCCGAGCGCGGCCCATTGCGCCGGCCAAGCCGGCGGCAGGTCCATCAGGCGCTTGAGCCCAAAGCCGCGCGGCAGTCGGCCTTCGAAAGCCGCCTTGACGAGGGCGGGATCGAGAAAAGCCAGCGAGAGCGTCTGCCGGATCGAACGCTCCGTGCGCTGTTCCATCCTCGCGAGATCGGCGATCAAGACCGTCGCGTCTTTCGCGAGGCCGTCAGAGCCCGCTTCGACCTCCCGCAGCGCCAGAACGCCGCCGTCCGATGACAGCAGCCCGCCGTCGAATTTGACCTCGACCCGCTTGCCGCCGACAGATGACAGGCCGGGCAGCGGCAGCGTAGGATTGTCCGGCCTTATGTAGCAGCTACCACCGAGCTTGACAGGGCTCTCGCGGCGAATCAGAATGTTCATGATTTGTTCTGGACGGCGAGGACCTCGTGTCTCAACATTTTCTGCTGTCGGCGGCAGCTCGATCGCTCAGCATTGGCAAGGTCATGCGGATGTCCGAGCGTGGCGCCCACAACGTCTTCGCGCGGCTTCGATGGCCGACCACGGACGGCAAGCCTGTTTGTCCGAGCTGCGGTTGCACGACTTGCCACGACTGCCGCCGAGGCGAGAGCGCGCGTTGGCGATGCAAAGCGTGCGGGTCCGATTTCTCGGTGACGTCGGGCACGTTGTTCGCTTGGCGCAAGTTGCCGCTGAAGACCTATCTCCTGGCCATCGTGGCGTTCTGCAACGAAGTTAAGGGAAAGAGCATGCTCGCCTTGTCCCGCGACCTCGGCGTTCAATACAAGACGGCGTTTGTCTTGGCGCATAAGCTGCGCGAGGCGATGGCCTCCGCCATGCGCGGATTGACGATCGGCGGCGAGGGCAAAGTCGCCGAAATCGATGGCGCGTATTTCGGCGGCCATGTCCGGCCGAGCAATCTCGCGGCGGACCGGATTGACCGCCGGCTCGCCGAGAACCAGTCGGGAAAACGCAAGGTGGTCGTCGTGATGCGGGAGCGCGGCGGCCGCACGTTGCCCAGCGTTTTCGCCTCCGAGGACGCCGCGGTTTCCTTCATCCGCGCTCGGATCGCCAAGGGGACCGAGGTTCACGCGGACGAGAGCCCGGCCTGGAACGCGCTACACGCCCGGTTCGCGATGAAGCGGATCAACCACCAAGAAGGCTACAGCGTGGACGACGCCTGCACGAACGGCGCGGAGTCTTATTTTTCGCGGATGCGGCGCGGCGAGCTGGGACATCATCACCACATCGCCGGCGCCTATTTCGCCCGATATGCGCAGGAAGCGGCGTGGCGCGAGGACTACCGCCGCCTCGCCAATGGCGAACAGGTCGATGGCGTCGTCAGGTTGGCGATGGGACTGGGGCCATCGGTCGATTTTTGCGGATATTGGCAGCGGGCCAAAGCCGCTTAGATCACCCGCCAAGCCGCGCTACCGGCCGCTTGCGTCCGCTCGATCGTTGCGGAGGCCCGATTGAGCGAGCCGAGCACCGTCTTGTGGATCAGCTCGCGAACACGAGCATCGTCGCTCGTTATATCTCTCGCGGCCATGATCTTTTCCGCGATCTCTCGCGTCGTCATCGGCTCCGTCGCGTCACGCAAGACATCGTGGATTCTCCGACGACACTCGCCAGGGCGAAACCAGTCATTATAGCGGCGTCGCCGCGCAGGCTGAGCCGCGACGTGGATGTCGTTGGGATCGAACAGGCGAATGGTCGCGTCCAAATGCGCCAGATCGGCGCGACGCGCGTTGGCCTGGCGTTCAAGACCATCAAGAATTCCGATCAATTCCAATCGCTTCTCGCGCAAAGACGAGACAACCGACGGCCCGTTCATCACCATCCCCTATTGCCAGCAGCAATCAGCCGGAAGAGTAGGGGCTCGGCCGCCGCGCACGAAGCGTCGGCCGGTGGTGGCTGCTACATAAGGCCGCTAGACTTGCCCATGGACGGCTCTCCACAAATGGGGTTTGACAACGACCATCTTGGCACGTTCGATGCCGTCGGGGCGCCGTCCACCCCATCAGTTCATCGAGACGATGCACAGGATGTGCGGCGATGCGGTCGAGAACGTCGGCGAGCCACGCCTGCGGATCGACGCCGTTCATCTTGGTGTCATTTTGCGCCGAAGCAGGACCCCCAATCTGGTTCGCATAACCTACTGATTGAAAGCAATAAAGCGATTGTGGGCGGGGTCCCATGTGCGCCCGAAGGGGGACCCCGCGAATATCGGATAAATAGCTATATTCATCAATATGTTAGCGGGGTCGAACAACGGGGCCCCAATTCGAACCACATTCACAGCAGGATGGGCGTCGCATAGCCGTGTCGGACTTCGTTACTCGCTAAAACGAGATCATCCAAGACGTGGAGACTGATCCGAGCCTCAAGATCGAGTTTCGGTGAGCGCGATTCTTGCCATCTCCAAAAAGGTTGAACTGCTGAACACCTCAGACGATAGCGTCATCGGGCAACGTGAGGACTACAAGCATTTCGTCGTCCGGCAACAAAAACGATTGCTCCGAAACCTCGAAGCGGCCGGCACCTTTGAAATCGAACCAAGCGTCGGCAGGCATTTTGCGTGGAAGGGTTTGTTCGGCCGCTCCATTCAAAAGCAAATCAGCCGCGTAGGTCTCTGAATCGAGTATTTGCACGGGAAGCCACCAAGGCTGAATTCATCGGCGCTCTCTCGAACCAGCGTCGTCTCTTCGATTTGTTGTAACAAGCGATCGTCATCGGAAATGAATTTGACTGCGTCATCTTGAGCAGGGTGGCCGTCAAACTCGCGCAAAATTCCTCGGACATGTCGCGGGCTGCGGCAAGCGTTGGCCTTTTGATTTTTTTCAGGCGCGGAGCCAGAAGGAAATCGGGCAGGATTAGGTCCGACGCGAATGAGTCCGCCCGCTTTTCCGGATTGAACACCGGCGAGCTATGATTTCCGATATCGGCCTTATCGCAGAACAGCACCCGTCCGCGGTCGTAGTGCCAATGCCCCAACTCGTGGGCAAGCGAGAAACGTTGGCGCTTCTGGGGGCTTCGGCAGTTGACGGAAATAACCGCCTTTCGCGATGACCCGATGATCTGGGCCTCGCAACTTTCGAGAGGCCGGTAATTTACGATGGCGCCTTGGTCCCACGCAATGGCCTCAAGATCGATCTCTTGCGGCGCAGAAATACCAAGAGCGTGGAGAATGCGTTCAGCCGCCGTCATTCTTCCGACGCCTTCGGGTCCTCGGATTCGAGCGATTCTAGCTGCGCAAGGTCGTCAAGAATGCCGTCTTCGTCCGTCGGCAGAATGGCTTTCCTTTGCGTGCGGCCATCAAGACGCTGTCGGGGTTGGTTCCAGAACGAATCCCCTGGAAGCGCGCCTGAAGCGCGGCCCGGTCTGTCGGCTTGGCGTCTCGCGTTGCGCTACGGAATTTCGACGCACCCTCTTTGGCCCGCATAAGCCTGACGCGCTTGGTCGAATTCTTAGCTTCCTCGGCGGCCGCGCGCATGTCGGCGGCTACTTTAGCTGCATCGACCCCCAAGAGCGATAAATCCTCATGGATATCGGCCTCGGACGCGTCGAGGTCAGCCTCGTCGAACGCGTCGCTCAAATCTCTAAGCACATCGCTCGATCTTCGTTTCTTGTCCGTCATACCGGCCACCCTTTAGGATATTTTTTGGCTGCGGCGCGCTTGATGCGTTTCATGATGTAGTCGAAACGGGCCTGGTCGATGCCAAGCTCGTCGCGCAGCTCCTTGCCTTTCTTGCCGTCGGCGATCGCCATGATCGTCAACTGCGCTTCATCGTCGCCCTCAAGCAGATCGGTCATTACCTTGACGATGTCGTCAGCCTCGGTCTCGATGAGCGTCTGCTCGGGATCGACCTGATCGGCGGCAAGGCTGACCACCGCTTGCCGCCCCGGAACGGCATCGTCGTTGGCTGCGACCTGCCGCGACAAGCGCTCCCGTCGATGCGAAGCCACGCTTCGCATCGACTGCGCCAAAAACGCGACAAACGACACCTTGCGAGGACAGCGCCGCTCGCCAAGGATGGCCTGGCACACCGCCTCTTGGAACAGCATGCGCGGGCTGAAGTCCGTGCCGTCGATCCGCCGCCTCTCGATAAGCCAAAGACGCTGAAGCTCATCCGCAGTGAGCGAATTGAGCCGCTCCACCACCTCATCGGGGGAGAGGTGGGCGGGTTTCGGGCTCGCTAAGGTCTTTAGCGAGAGAAGGTCTCGCGTCGTTCATTGCTTGCTCGCCACCATGTGCCCGCGTGCGATGCGGTTTCGGACAAAAAATTCGGCCCGTCTCGAAAATCCCAAGTCCGAAAACCAGCCCCTGGCCGGCATATCCGGACAAAGGGCGGAAAGCCGGTTCGGTCGGCGGCACGCCAGATCAGGTTAGCTGAGAAGAGCCGTAAATGCGATGAATTATGTCGATCCGAAACCTCAGGCTCGCCGGAGCCAGATTGTCGAAGCCCTTGAGATCGGTTTGCGAATCGCTCGAGCTCTCGTCTTCGCAGTTCGCGCTGGCCAAGCAGCGCTACGAAGGCGTCGGCGCGTGTCTGGCAGGCTCGGAAAGCCGGCTGTTGCAGACGATCGCCATCTCCTTCAGGGCTCGACCGCCCTCCGGACGACGGTGCGGCCGATCGGCGTGAACGAGCACGATGTTGACCTGGTCGCGCATGTGCCTGACCCCGACGTCGAGATTTCGCCGGCAGCGCTGAAGAAGGCCATCGGCGACTGCCTGCGCGCCAACGGCAACTACGCGCCCTTGCTCGAAGAGATGCCGCGGTGCTGGCGGCTGAGCTACGCGAACGAATTCCACATGGACATCACCCCTTCGATTCCGAATCCGGCCTGCCGGTTCGGCGGCGAGCTCGTTCCCGACAAAGACGCTCAAGATGTGGAAGGCCTCGAATCCCGAAGGGCTACCGGCGCCTGTTCGAGGAGCGCGCCAAGCTCGCGCCCGTCATCCGCCTCCGCAAGCACTCGCTGCCGACAGCGCTCGATCGAGCGTCGAGCCCTACCCGGAGGCCGGCGGCTTCAAGGGCATCCTGCGCCGCACGGTGCAGATCGCGAAGCGTCACCGCGACATCATGTTCGTCGACGATCACGACGTCGCGCCGCTGTCGGTGATCATCACCACGCTCTGCTCACGCAGCTACGAATGGTGCGTCCGCAATCGCGAATACGACAACGAGCTCGAACTGGTGCTCGACGTCATCCAGCACATGCCCGACACGATCGAGATCCGTCACGTCGATGGCGGCACCGTCTGGTTCATCTGGAACGAGACCACCGCCGGCGAGAACTTCGCCGAGAAATGGAACCGGCGGCCGGAACGCGCCGAGGCCTTCTACGCTTGGCATGCGCGCTTTTGCTCGGATTTGGCTGCAGCTCGAGACCGTCAACGGGCTTGACCGGCTGGGCGAGGTCCTTGAAGGGCCTGTTCGGCTCGCGGCCGGCGACTGCCGCGATCGACTCCTCACCGAGCAGGTCTCGACGGCGCGCCGCGCCGGCACTCTGCAGCGTCGCTCCGATCGATCGGCCTGAGCGTCGGCGCTCTGCCGGCTTCGACTCCGGTGCGGGCCAACACGTTCTTCGGCAGCGATCGCTAGCGATGAGGTGGGCCGGCGCCGCAAGCCGCTGACGGCGGCGCAGCAGTTCGTCAATCTCCGCGGCAACCCGATCAGCCGCGGAAGCGGGCGACTGCGCGCGGGGCGGCTCACCTGGCGCTATACGGCGACGCCTTCGCCCCTCGGTCGGGACTACGACATCAGGATCGACTTTAAGCAGGGCGGACAGGCCCCAGATCTTCGTCGAAGAGTCCGGATTTGCACGCGCTGGCCGGCGGGCGGCGCATTCCTCATCTCTATCAGCAGAAGCCGCCGAAGCTCTGCCTCTATCTGCCCAAACGTACGAATGGCAGTCGTGGATGCGGCTTGATCAGACGATCGTGCCGTGGACGGCGCTCTGGCTGTTCTACTTCGAGGAGTGGCTCGCATCCGACGACTGGAAGGGCGGCGGCATGCACCCCGAGGCGACGACGACAATGAGGAGGCCGCATGAACGGATCTCTTCGACGGCACCGCGGGCGACAGAAGTTCTTCCGCATCCTGTCGCTCGACGGCGGCGGCATCCGCGGCGTGTTTCCGGCCGCCTTCCTGGCGCGTCTCGAAGAGCATCTCGAACATCCGATCGGCCGCTACTTCGACCTCATCGCCGGCACGTCGACCGGCGGCATCATCGCCATCGGCCTCGGGCTTGGGCTTCCGGCCAGCGACATCCTCAAGCTCTATGTCGAGCAGGGTCCGGCGATCTTCGACCAAGAGCATGGCGCCGTCGAAACTGGATTCGCCAGAGGCTGCGCGAGCATGGCGCACTTGTTCGTCACCAAGCATTCGTCGGAGCCGCTGCGGAAGCGCGCTCGAGGACGTGCTCGGCCGGCGCAAGCTCGGCGAAAGCCGCACGCGACTCGTCATTCCGGCATGGCATCCCGTTCTCGAACGCGTCTACATCTACAAGACGGCGCACCATCCGAGGCTCGAAACCGACTACAAGCAGCCCGCGATCGACGCCGCGATGGCCACGGCCGCCGCGCCGACGTTCCTCAAGCCGCATATGACGGAATCCGCTGTCGAGCTCGTCGACGGCGGCGTGTGGGCCAACAATCCCATCGGCGTCGCCGCCATCGAGGCGATCGGACTGCTGGGTTGGCCGGCCGACAGGCTCAAGATCCTCTCGATCGGCACGATCGCCGAACCGGGCAAGCTGCCGCGGCTGCGGGGCAAGCTGCCCATGGCGGCATCGGTTGCTCGGCTCTTCATGGCGGGGCAGGCGCACAGCGCGCTTGGCACGGCGAAGATCATCACGGGCGACGTGCATGACCGCAAAGCGATCTGGCGCATCGATCAGATGGCGCCCGGAGGGCGATACACTTTGGACAACGCCGCTCGCATTTCCGAAATGCGCGACCGCGCGTTTGCGGAGGCGCGCGAACAACTTCCTGAGCTCCGGCGGCATTTCTTCGGCGCTCCAGCGGATGAATTTCGCCCCTTTCATCGTATCTAGCAAAGCTGGGAGTGACATATGTCCAGGCGGCTCGCTCTTTTCCTCGACGGCAC
>CAVZAL010000009.1:0-17985 GCA_963773245.1 uncultured Pseudomonadota bacterium | reverse complement strand
GCCCCGCCGCGCGGGTCGCCGCCTGGAAAACGCCACGCTCCCCAATGACCTGAACCCCGGCCTTGGACTTCGTAAGACATTCGGGATAGGCCTAAGCTGGGAAGGGGCGATCCAAGACAGATGACCAGGACGCGCAAACGATGCTGATTTCCCACGCCGGGACGGCAGCTGCGGCGGGGAGAAAGATTACAGGCGGATCTCGGCCACGAGCCGCCTATTCAATGGGGCGATCCCTCTGGGAGGCCGCCGATCGCGCGCGGGCGCCGTGGCGCTGGGTGGCGGGCGTCACGCTCTCTGGCCTGTGCGGTCTCGCCCTGATCGGTTCGGCGCTCTATCTCGATCTCGACCGCCAGTCATCTTTCGCCGCGCGGCCCGAGTTCGTATCGGCGACGCAACCGGGCGAGGCCGGCGGGGAGCGCGTCAACGCGGCAAGGGAGATCGCCTCGTCCGCCCCGTCGATATCGTGGCGGCCAAACAGGACTATCACGTCACGCAGCCGATCAGGATCGGCGAAAAGGAGATCGTCAAGGCCCGGCCCTACACGCTGCTGTCGACGACCCTGACCACGACGCCGACCCAGTTCGCCGCCGCGGTCCCCTCCTTCAATCCGTTGAAAACCGCCGCCGATCGCTTCGGCAAAGACGAATCGCAGGCCGACGTTCCTCCCCCGCAGGACGACGCCGAGGTCGCCTTCACCAGCCATGACATAACTCCCGCGGACGTCGCCGCGGTGACCGGCGAGTTGTCGCTGGCCCAGGCGATGGCGCAGGTCGAGGAATTCATCCGCGATGAGCAGGCGGGCGAGCGCCGCTTCGCGATGGCGCCCCAACTGCTGCTGATGCGCACCTCGCGCGCCGGCGTCGATCCGCTCGGCGCGCTCCCCTACGCGCCGGCCGGCGATCTGACGCCCGGCGTATCGTTTCCGTCGCTGGCGGTGCGCATGGTTCCGGAGAACGTGACCAGCGTGCCGCGCACGGAGGAGGGAGGAGTGGGCGCCGCCTCGGAGCGGCTGATCCGGCCCAAGCACGGCGCGCCGTTCGACCAGGTCTTGCGCGATAACGGGGCGACGCCCGCGATCGCCGCCGCCATTCTGGCGGCGTTCGGAACCAAGCGCGGCGGGTCGCCGGTAGCCGACGGGCAAAAGGTGATCCTGCAATATTCCGACGCCGAGGACCCCGATCTCGGCCGCCGCATCGCCCGCGTCGACATCTACAGCGACGACCAGTTGCGCGCCGCCGTCGCGGTCAAGGACAACGGCGAATATGTATATGTGGCCCGCCCGCAGGGCGACTCCGCGCGCCGCTCGACGCCGAACGCCTCGGAAGGGGGCCTGAGCCTTTACCAGAGTCTCTACCAGACGGCGCTCAAGCAGGGACTGTCCAAGCCCGTCATCGAGGATTTCGTCCACGCCTTCGTCAACGACGTCGACTTCCAGCGTTCGGCGCAACCCGGCGACGCCATGACCGCCTTTGTCGCCGACCCCGACGACTACGAGCCGCACGCGACCCTGCTCTACGCCGCTCTGACAGTCCGCGACCAGACGTTCCGCTATTACCGCTTCCGCACGCCCGACGACAACGCCGTCGACTTTTACGACGAGAACGGCCGCTCGACCCGTAAATTCCTGCTGCGCAAACCGATCGCCAACGGCGAACTGACTTCAGGCTTCGGCATGCGCTACCACCCGATACTTCACTTCACCGCGCATGCACACCGGCGTCGACTGGGCCGCGCCCGTCGGCACGCCCATTCTCGCCGCGGGCAACGGCGTCGTCATCAAGGCCGGCTGGGACTCCGGCTACGGACGCCGCGTGGAGATTCAGCACAACAACGGCTACGTCACGACCTACAACCACATGTCGGGCTTCGGCCGCGGCATAACCGAGGGAGTCCACGTAACGCAGGGACAGGTCGTCGGCTATCTCGGCCAGACCGGCCTCGCCACCGGGCCCCACCTCCATTACGAGGTCGTCATCAACGGCAATTTCGTCGACCCGATGGGAATCAAGCTTCCGCGCACGCGCGAGTTCGACGGGCGCATGCTCGCCCAGTTCAAGACGGAGCGAGATCGCGTCGAGGGGCTGATGTCGCAGGCGCCCAGCGCCAGCGCCGCCGCGCCCGGGCCGACCGCCAAGGTCAACTGAGCGCGACCACGAACGGACGCTCGCCGGGCGGCCCGAAGCCCAACGCGGCGCGCACGTCCGCCGCCGAGAACCCCTCCGCGCGCAAGGATCTGAGGCTCGTCGACTTCGCGCTCTTCGACAGTTTTGCGCCCGCGGCGTCGAGCAGGAGGCGGTGATGGCGATACCGCGGCGCGGGAAGATCGAGCAGCGCCTGCAAGAGGCGGTGCAGCGAGGTCGAGGGGAAGAGATCACGGCCGCGCACGACGTCGGTGACGCGCTGAAGCGCGTCGTCCACCACGACGGCCAGATGATAGACCGCCGGCCTGTCCTTGGCTGCGATGAGAATGTCGCCCCACCGCTCCGGCTCGGCTTCGACGACGATCGGCTCGTCGCCCTCATGGAACTCCGTCCACTGGAGGGGCGGCGTCTCGGCCAGAGCTCGCGCGAGATCGAGCCGCCAGTTGGCCGGCTCGCCGCGCGCGAACCGCGCCCGAGTCTCCTCGGGGCCGACCGCCGCGCAACGGCCGCGATGCAGCGCCGCGCCGTCGGGATCGCGCTCGGGGCTCGCCGCGGCGATTTGCCCGCGTGTGCAATAGCAGGGGTAGACGAGTTCGCGCCGGCGCAAGCTCTCGAAGGCCGCCGCGTAGTCGCCTGCGTGCTCGCTCTGTCGTCGCGGGTTGGGCTCGAAAGAAACGCCGAGCCATCGTAAATCTTCGAGGATGGCGGCCTCGAATTCGGGTCGACAGCGGCTCGGGTCGGTGTCCTCGAAGCGCAGCAGGAGCTTGCCCGCGATTCGCGCGGCGAGTTCGGCGTTGCGCAACGCGGAATAGGCGTGCCCGAGATGCAGCAGGCCGTTGGGCGTCGGCGCGAAACGGAGGACCGGCATGGCCAAGACGATAGCGCCCGGCAGGGTGGCGAAAAAGCCGAAGGCGAAGAAAACAGTGGCGAGGAAGGCCAATTCGAAGACGGCCGCGACGAAGGCGCGCGGTCGCGGCCGGCGCAAGACGGCGAAGTCGCCAGAGGCGGCGCCCGCGCTGCGCTACGAGCCCGGCCGGCTCGTCGACTGCGAGGAAGCGCTGACCGAGGCGAGCGCGGCGCTGCTGGCGCTCGACCCTGAAACGATCGGCCGCCTCGATCGAGATCGGCGGCCCGCCGCCGCTTCGCCGCCGCGAGCCGGGTTTCGCCGGGCTCGCCGCGATCATCGTCTCGCAGCAGGTGTCGGTGGCCAGCGCCAATGCGATTTTCGCCCGACTGGAGGCCGCGCTGCATCCGCTGTCGGCGGAGACGGCGCTCGCCGCCGCCGAGGAGGGCCTGCGCGCCTGCGGCCTCTCCGGCCCGAAGATCCGGGCGTTGACGGCGGCGGCCGAGGCGGTGGCGGCCCGAGGCCTCGACCTCGCCGCGCTCGCCCATATGCCGGCGCCGGACGCGCATCGCGCGCTCGTCGCGGTCAAAGGGATCGGCCCCTGGACGGCCGATATCTTCCTGCTTTTCTGCCTCGGCCATCCCGACGCCTTCCCGGCCGGGGATCTCGCCTTGCAGGAGGCGGCGCGGCTGGCGCTCGACCTGAAGACCCGCCCCGATGCGCGCAAGCTCGAGCGAATCGCCGAACGCTGGCGGCCGTATCGCGCGATCGCGGCGCGCATGCTGTGGGCCTATTACCGCGTCGCCAAGCGGCGCGCCGGCGTGGTCGACCTCGACGCATCCCGCGACTTGGCTCAGTCCCCGGAGACGGGATAGACGATTTGGGACTTCTTCAAGGACCCTTTCATGACCGCCAAACTGACCGGACCGCGCCTCGAAGCCATGAGCGGCCAAGCCAGGCAGCTCGTCGTGATGCTGCACGGCTACGGCGCCAACGGCGACGACCTCATCGAGCTCGGGACGCATTGGCGGGCGCTGCTGCCCGACGCCGTCTTCGTGTCGCCGAACGCGCACGAGCTTTGCCCCGGCGCGCCGATGGGCCGGCAATGGTTCGCCCTCAGCGCGGCGCGCGGGGTCGACGACGCGCGCTCTGCGGGCGACCGGCTCAAGGGCGCGGAGGCGGCCCAGCCCGTGATCGACGCTTTCCTCGACGAGGAGCTCGCAAGGCTCGGGCTCGACGAGAGCCGGCTCGCTTTGTGCGGCTTCAGCCAGGGCGCGATGATGGCGCTGCATGTGGGCCTGCGCCGTCCCCGCGCGCCGGCCGCGATCGTCGGATTTTCCGGCCTGCTGGTCGGGCCGGAGCGGCTTGCGGAGGCGCGGGCGCGGGACGCGCGCGGACTGCCGCCGCCGATCCTGCTCATTCACGGCGACCAGGACCCGATGATCCCCGTCGATGCGATGTTCATCGCCGCCGATCAGCTGGCGGCGGCCGATCTGCCGACGCAATGGCATCTGTCGATGGGGGTCGGGCACGGCATCGACAATGGCGGGCTGAGGCACGCCGGTCTGTTTCTCGCCAAAGCCCTCGGAGGCGCGCCGCCGCGCCGGGGCTGAACGAGCGCGAGGGATTCCAGGGGACTGGCGGCCGTTTTCTCTCGAACGTCCGGTTAGGCCGGGTTGGGCGAAACGATCAGCGCCTCGGCGCCGAAGTAGTTGGCGCGAAATTTCATGACGTGTTCGGGCGCCAGCGCGATGAGCGCGTTGCGATAGAATTCGGCGCGCTCGACCCGGCAAACCAGAAACTTGCAGGCGGCGGCGAACAATTCGCGATCGATGATCGCGAAGATCGTGAACTCCGGATTGGCCTTGAGCCAGTCGCCGACCGCAATCGTGAGGGCCGGGTAGCGCGGATGCAGCACGTCGTCGAGGCAGATTACGCCCTGCGGATGAAGGGCGGCCTTCGCGAGCTGCAGGTCATGCAGCACGAGGTCGTAGACATGGGCGCCGTCGATGTGCAGGAACCGGATCGGCCCGCCGGCGGTCTTGCGGAAAGCTTCTCGCGTCAGGTTTTGGGTCGCCCCCTTCTGAACGACGACGCTATCCATGTTCACGCCGGCCGATCTGCAATTCTCCAGGAAGCGGTTGGCGACGTCTTCGTCGGGCCAAGTGAAGACGTCAGTCGCGATCGCCTTTTCGCCGGGAAGGCAGCACAGCGCGAGGGCGATGAAGAACCGCCCCTCATAGACGCCGATCTCCGCGACATGGCCGCGCACGCCCTCGGCGCTTTGGGCGGCAAGCAGGCGTGCGGCGATGATGGCCGAGATTTTCGAGGAAGCGCCTTTGACGACGTTGAACCGCTTGGCGAGATAGCCCTCGGCGGCTTCCGGCATTGTCATGATCGTTTCGCTTTCTTTCGTCCTGCAAACCGGCGCCCGAAAGCCGTCCGCTTGCAATTCGGCGCCCATCGTAAACGATTGCGCGAAACACCCCGCACAGGCCTTCGCTCACGTCCATCCGAATGCGGCTCGCGAAGGAAATATCGAAACGGCCAGCGTCCGGTCTTCCCGCTCAGGAAGAAGGACGCCGGGGCGAGGCCGCCTTCCTCCGCGCCGCCCCCCTGCCCGCTGCGCGGAAAGCGAGCCTCGCGCCGTCGTCGCCGGCGCAGGGATCGGGCGAGTTCACCCTCGCCTGCGCCACAACCTGCGCCCGCTCTCGCTCACCCACATGGCCACCAGCGCCCCGATCAGCACGGCGAGCCCGCCTAAGACCCAGCGCCAGCGGCCAGCGCGAACGCCGATCAGCGCGCTCGCGCCCGTGCGCTTGATCGCGAGATAGCCGGCGCCGGCGTAGATCGGCGATTCCCGCATCGCGACGAGCCGCAGCGACCGCGGGATCGCCGAGCCGCCGCGCCGAGCCGCCGGTCGCCTCGGCGAGCGGGCGCAGATGCTTCGGTCGTCGAGACGACCTCCTGAAACTCCAGCGGATTGTCGGGCCCGACATTGACGAGCGCGACATGCTCGCCGTCGCTCGCGCGATAGAGCCCGTCGTCGTCGACATGGACGGTCGCGCGCGACAAGGCCGGGCTCGGCGGGCGTCAGCGTCACCGCGCGCGAGACCGCCGTCCGGCCCGGTCAGCGTCACCGGCGGGATCGCGTCCTTCAGGCTCTGGCGCTCGATCGTCACCTCCTGGCCGCGGGCGCGGGCGCGCAGCGCCTCCTCTTCGAGCTCCGGCTCCTTCATCAGCCAATGCGCGAGGCGGCGCAGCAGGTCGAGATGCGGGCCGCCGCCGTCGTAGCCGCGCGCCCACAGCCAGATCTGATCGGACAGCAGCAGCGCCGACGCGGCCCTTGTCGACGCGCGACAGCGCCAGCAGCGGCGTCGAGGGCCCCGCCTGCATGACGTTGACGCCCGACGTCAGCTTCGCGCCGATGGCGCGGAACCAACGGCCCCAGGCGGGCGGGTTCGCCTCGGCGCCGGGGAGGTCGCGCGTGACCGGATGCTTGGCGCCGTCGGGCGAGATTTCCGGCCGGAAGGCGCGGACGAGGTCATCGCCGGTCGGCCGCGCCGGGCGAGATCTCGCCGAGCGGCGTGTTGTAGAGCCCCTCCGGCGTCTCGAACTCCGGCCCGACCGCCAGCAGCAGCGCGCCGCCGTTGCGCACGTAGCGCACGATGTTTTCGAGATAGACCTGCGGCAGGACCGCCTGCGTCGAATAGCGGTCGAAGATGATGAGGTCGAAATCCTTGATCTTGCGGCCGAACAGATCGGCGACCGGAAAGGCGATCAGCGACAGTTCGTTGATCGGCGTGCCGTCGGTGCTCTTGTCCGGCGGGCGCAGAATGGTGAAATGGACGAGATCGACATTGGCGTCCGATTTCAACAGGTTGCGCCACATGCGCTCGCCGGGATGCGGCTCGCCCGAAACCAGCAGCACGCGCAGCTTGTCGCGCACGCCGTCGATCGTCACCACCGCCTTGTTGTTGATCGCGGTCAGTTCGCCCGGCAGCGCCGCGACTTCGAGCTCGAAGATATTGTCGCCGGCGTGGTCGATCGGGGCGGGAATGTCGAGCCGCTCGCCGATGTCGGCGTCGTAGGTCGCGATCGCCTTGCCGTCGCGCTTGACCGTCACGATCGCGGGCTCGCCGTGGTCGTCGCTGTCGAGCACGCGCACGCCGATGGTCTGGTCCTTGCCGACGATGCCGAAGCGCGGCGCCTCGACCAGCTCGAGCCGCCGGTCGCGCTCGCCCTCGTGGCCGGTGATGAGCGCGTGCAAGCGGCGCGTGGAAGCCGAGCGCGTCGGCGTTGGCGGGAATGTCGTGGACGATCCCGTCGGTGATGAGGATCGCGCCGCCGACCCGCTCGGGCGGCGTGTCGGCGAGCGCGTTGCGCAGCGCCGCGAACAGCTCGCGTGCCCTTGTTGTCGGGGTCCTCGCGCGGGCTGTCGACGAAATGCGCCTCGACATTGTCCATCGCCGCGAGTTGCTTGGCGACCGCCGCCTTCGCGCCTCGGTCTGCGCGGCGCGCTCGCCGATGCGGTTGGAGGCGGAGCGGTCGACGACGACGGCGACCACGTCCTTCAGCGGCCGCCGGTCCTCGCGCTTCAGCGAGGGGTCGGCGAGGGCGAACAGCAGCAGCGCCGCGACGCAGCGCGCGCAGGAAGGCCGCGCGCGGCCGCGTCCAGGCGGTGAGCGCGACGACCGCGACCGCGGCGAGCGCCCAGCGCCGCGAAGGCCCACAGCGGAAAGGCGGGCGCGAAGGCCGAGCGACCAGTCGTTCACCGCGACAGCCTTTCCAGGAGATCGCGGGCATGCACCTGATCGGCCTTGTAATTGCCGGTCAGCGCGTACATCACGAGATTGATGCCGCCGCGCAGCGCCATTTCGCGCTGGCGCGGGCCGCCGGGCGTCAGCGGATAAAGCGGCGAGCCGTCCTCGTGCGCGGCCCAGGCGCCGGCCAGATCATTGGAGGTGATGATGATCGGCGACACGCTGTCGCCCGCGCGCGCGGGACGGTTGACGCGGTCCTTGGGGTCGATCGGCGGCAGCGCCTCGATCCAGGTCTGGCCGTTCTCGGTGCGGCCGACGAAGCCGTTGAGCAGATAGAAGGTCTTGGTCACGACATGGTCGCGCGGCACCGGCTCCAGCACCGGCACGTCGACGCCCTTCAGCAGCTTGCGCAGCCACAGCGTCTCCGGGCTCGCCGAGCCGCCGGAACGGGAGGTCAGCGCGTCGCGGGTGTCGAAGATGACCGTGCCGCCGTTGCGCATGAAGGCGGCGATGCGGGCGACCGCCGCCGGCGGCGGCTGCGGCCGGCCGGCGGCGATCGGCCAGTAGATCACCGGATAGAAGGCGAGTTCGTCGCGCGCGGGATCGAGCGCGACCGGCTCGGCGAGCGCGGCGGAGGTGCGCTGGTCGAGCGCGCGGGTCAGTTGTTCGAGGCCGAGCCGCGAGGTCTCGTCGACGTCCGCGTCGCCGGTCGCGACATAGGCCAGGCGCGTCGCGGTCGCGGCTTCGACGTCGGCGTCAGGGCGCGGGCGCGCGGCGCGGGCGCGATGAGCAGCAGCGCCAGCGCGAGCGGGGCGGCGCGCCCGCCACCTCAAAGACGGCGCGGCTCAGGTTGAGACTGGCCGCGCGCGTCGACGAGGAAGCCGATGAAGGCCAGCAAGCAGCGCCCAGGGTTTCAGATCGCGCGGCGGCGCGATGGTCAGCCCGCCCGCGCGGCGCTTGAGGCCGGCATAGTCGGCCGACTTCAGCGTCGCGCCGTCGTGCAGCGCGTTGACGGCGGACGCGCTTTCGGCCGCGCCGTAGAAGCCCGGCGGATGCTCGGCGTCGGCGGCGCCGGAAAAGCCCGGCCGGCAGCGGCTTGGCGGAGGCCGGCGGCTCGCCCAAGCGCCCCGAAGCCGTCGAGCGTGCGCCACGGCGGCAGCGCGGCCCTGGCCGCGCTCGCGTGGCCGCCGGCCGCAGGCGGGGCGGCGCTGGCCTCGGCGACGATGCGCTTCAGCATGTCGACGAACAGGCCGGAGAGCGGCAGGTTCGACCAGGTGGTGTCGGCGGTGACGTGGAACAGCACGATGAGCCCCTTGCCGCGCCGCACGGCCGTTACGAGCGGCGTGCCGTCGGCGAGCCGCGCCCAGGTCTTGTCCGGCAGGCCCTCGGTCGGCTCGGCCAGCACCTGCCGCGACACCGTCACCTCCTGCGGCGCCTTGAGCCCGACGAACGGGCTCGGCGGCTCGAAGGGCGCGACATGCTTGGGCGTCTCCCAGGACAGCGCGCCGCCAAGCGTGCGCCCGCCGCGCCTCAGCGCCACCGGCAGCAGATCGTCGTCGGCCGCCGCGGTGCGCGCGCCCGCGAAACGGATCAGCACGCCGCCGCCCTCGACGAAGGCGGCGATCTTGTCGTGATCGGGGCCGGGGCTGACGTTCATGTCGGCCAGCGCGAGCGCGGACGGCTGCTCGGCGATGAGGTCGGCGATCGGATCGGTCGTCCCGGGCTTGGCCTCGCGCACGTCGGCGAAGGGGGCGAGCGCGCGGGAAATGTAATAGTTCGGGCGCAAGCAGCGGCTCGCGCAGGTCGGCGCTGGCGCCGGAGACGACCGCGACGCGCCGGCGCTTGGCCCGCTCGTCGACCAGCCAGACGGCGCCGGCCGAGGCCTCGCCCTCGATGGAGAGCCGCGCGATGTCGTTGCGCAGCTCCACCGGCAGCTCGAAGCGCGCCGTCGCCGTCGTCTTGGCGCCGAAATCGAACGGCGCCTCGCCGATGTTGCGCCCACGCGCGTCATAGGCCCGCACGATCGCCCGTCGTCCGCCCGCCTTCGCCGGCGCGCGCGAGCGAGACATCGAGCGCCGCGGGCAGGCTCTCGGCGCCGACGAGCGCCGCCGGCGTCTGCGGGTCGACGGCGACCTCCGCCGAACGCCCCTCCAGGCTCCGCGCGAATTCGGGCTCCTGACCGAAATCGAGGCCGTCGGCGATCCAGAGCGTCTCGGCGTCGGGATGGGCGGCGAGGAAGCCCGCGACCGCCTTCTGAGCCGGCGGCGCGCGGCGGCGCAAAGGGCGCGGGCGTCAGCGCGGCGAGCCGGGCCTCCACCGTTTCGCCCTCGGCGGCGGCGATCTCTTCGGCGCCGCGCGAGAGCGGCGCCAGCGCCACCGGCCGCCCGGAGCGCGCCGCGCTCTCGGCCGCCTCGCGCGCGAGCGCGATGCGCTTGTCCCAGGTCGGCGCCGCCGGCCAGCCGTCGTCGATGACGATCAGCAGCGGGTCCCTTGGCGCCCGCCTTCGCGGTCAGCGCCCGCCACATCGGCCCGGCCATCGCGAGAATGACGAGCGCGGCGACGGCGAGTCTGAGCAGCAGCAGCGGCCAGGGCGTGCGAAAAGCCGTCGTCTCCTTGGGCGCGAGCCCGAGAAGCAAGCGGACGGGCGGAAAGATCTGGCGGCGCGGGCGCGGCGGCGTGACGCGCAGCAGCCAATAGAGCGCGACGAGGCCGATCAGCGCGGCGAGCGCGGCGGGAGCGACGAAGGCGAGCGGCAGTCCCAACATGTCAGGCGATCGGCTCGGCCAGCCGCGCATGCAGCGTCAGCAGAGTGCTGGCGGCGGAGGCGTCGGTGCGATGAATAAGGAAATCCCAGCCGCGCGACGCGCGCCGCGGCCTCGACTGCAGCGCGCTGGGCGGCGAGACGTTCCTGGTAGCGTTCGCGGAAATCCTCGGCGCGCGGCGCCCGCCAGCGCGGCGCTCCCGTCATGTCGAGAAAATCCACGTGGCCCTCGATAGGGAAAGATCTCCTCGACGGGGTCGGCGATCATGACGACATGGCCCTCGACGCCCGCGCCGCCGAGCGCGGCGAAGGCGGCGGCGACCTCGGCGGAAGGCGCCAGAAAATCGCCGATCAGGATGAGCTTGGCGCGCGCCGCGATCGGCGGAGGACGGCGGCAGCGGCGCCGGCTCCGGTCCGGGCGCGGCGAGGATCTCGGCGAACCGGTCGATCACGTCGCGCGCCGCGATCGGCCGGGATAGGCCGAGCAAGCCCACCCGCTCGCCGCCGCGCACGGCCAGATCGGCGAGCGCCAGCGTCAGCACGGCGGCGCGGTCGACCTTGGTCTGCGGGCGCGAGATCGGAGCGGAAACTCATGGTCTGCAGAGCGGTCGAACCACAGCCACAGCGTCTGCGCCGCCTCCCATTCGCGCTCGCGCACGAAGGCCTGCGCGCCGCGCGCGGAGCGGCGCCAGTCGATGCGGTTGGCGGGCTCGCCGGAGGCGAAGGGGCGGAACTGCCAGAAATTCTCGCCGGGCCCCGCGCGCCGTCGCCCATGAACGCCGTGCATGAGGCTGTGGGCGAGCCGCCGCGCCGCGACGACGAGGTCGGGCAGGCGATGGCTGAGTTCGGCGGCCTGCTGGCGGGGCGCGCTGCGCGGTTGCGGCCACGCTCACCGCACGTATTTGGCGACGAGGCGCGCAACCACCGCCGGGATGGTCTCGCCCTCGGCGCGCGCGGGATAGGTCAGCGCCATGCGGTGCTTGAGGACCGGCTCGGCGAGCGCCACCACGTCGTCGCGCGAGGGCGCAAGGCGCCCGTCGATCAGCGCGCGGGCGCGGGCGGCGAGCGTCAGCGCCTGCGCCGCGCGCGGCCCCGGCCCCCAGGCGATGGGCTTGGTCAGCTCCGGATCGCCCTCGCCGGGACGGGCGGCGCGCACGAGATCGAGGATCGCCTCGACGACGTTCTCGCCGATCGGCGCGGCGCGCACGAGGCGCTGGGCCGCCATCAGATCCTCCGCCGTCATGGCGGGCTTCGGCTTCGCCTCGGCGACGCCGGTGGTCTCGATCAGCACCCGCCGCTCGGCGGCGCGGTCGGGATAGCCGACGTCGATCTGCATGAGGAAGCGGTCGAGCTGCGCCTCGGGCAGCGGATAGGCGCCCTCCTGCTCCAGCGGGTTCTGCGTCGCCAGCACGTGGAAGGGCTGCGGCAGGTCGTGCCTCGCCCCGGCGATGGTGACATGGCGCTCCTGCATCGCCTGCAGCAGCGCCGACTGGGTGCGGGGGCTCGCGCGGTTGATCTCGTCGGCCATCAGGAGCTGGGCGAAGATCGGCCCGCGCACGAAGCGGAACGAGCGCGCGCCCGTCCGGCCCCTCCTCCATCACCTCGGCGCCGAGAATGTCGGAGGGCATCAGGTCGGGCGTGAACTGGATGCGCAGGGCGTCGAGGCCGAGAACGATTCCCAGCGTCTCCACGAGCTTGGTCTTGGCGAGGCCCGGCACGCCGATCAAGCAACCCGTGGCCGCCGGAAAGCAGCGTCGCGAGCGTCTGCTCGACGACCTTCTCCTGGCCGAAGATCACGGCGCCGACCGCCTCGCGCGCGGCGCTCACGCGCTCAAGCGTCGCCTCCGCCGATTTGGCGAGCGCGGCGTCGAATTCGGTAACCGGCATTCCATTCTCCTGACGGGCGTCCATGGCGGACGCCGCGATTCTATTTTCTAAATCGCCCTCCCGCGCCTAGATTAGGCTTTGGCGCGGACCTGTCGAGCAGGCTTTGGCGCGCAATCGACGCGAGAATATGGCGGCCAAAGTTCCGAAATGGAAATAATGTCGCAAACACGCAGAACAAGGCGCCCGATCAGGCTTTGGCGGGTCTTGGCGAGGCCCGGGCTGCGGCCGCGCGCGGCCTGCCCCCGGTGCATCTGTGGAACCCGCCGTTCTGCGGCGACATCGACATGCGCATCGCCGCCGACGGGACGTGGTATTACCTCGGCTCGCCGATCGGCCGCGCGCCGCTGGTCAAGCTGTTCTCCTCGATCCTGCGCAGGGACCCCGACCGCTATGTGCTGGTGACGCCGGTCGAGCGGGTCGGAATCCGGGTCGACGACGCGCCGTTCCTGGCGGTGGAGATGCGCGTCGAGGAGGGGCGCGTCGGATTTCGCACGGCATGTCGACGATTTCGTCTGGGTCGGCCCCGAGCATCCGCTGCGTTTCGAGGAAGGCGCGGCGGAGGGGGTAAAGCCCTATGTGCGGATCCGCGGCGACCTCTGGGCGCTGGTGAAACGCGCGCTTGTTCTACGATCTCGTCGAGATCGGCGTCGTCGAGCCGCACGGGGGCGAGGACTGGTTCGGCGTGCGGTCGGCAGGGCGTGTTCTTTCCCATGCGGCCGGCGCGCGAGATCGAGGGGCTGTGAGGGGGACGTGTGGTCAGGCTATGGGTCGGGTCCAATTCTGACGCTTGGCGCCCTTCGACGCGTCGGCGGCGATACGCGCTTTCGACCCTTTGCGGACCTACGCGGACGCGGCATCGTTCTCATAAGCTTCCATTATGCAGGCTCCTTACTAGTCGGCAGATCGGCGGCGAAAGCTGCCCCGCTGATGATCAAGGATTTGCTTGCAGCCGCCAAAGGTTGGACCAAGAGTTAATTGATAGCCCCCTCAATTTGCCGTCTAACGAAGATCATAGTTGGGGCCCCAACTATATGACTTTACGCCACACCTCCGTGATTTCTGTTGTCGTGCTCATGGAGCGGAGGGGCTAGAGCGCGTACCGATCAGGTTGAAACATCGTCATTGCGGGCGAAGCGAAGCAATCCACGCTTCGGCCTCAGTGCCGTTTCCTGAAGGCGCCCGGAAGCGGAAACATGGATTGCTTCGCTTCGCTCGCAATGACGGAGACGGCGAATTCAACCTGGTAGGCTTTTGCTCTCATTGGCCGCCTAACCCGCGCCCTAGCGGGACGGGCGGCGGCCCCGAAGCTTTGGAACGCGCGGGCCCAACGCGACTTGGCCGGCGTTTATAACTAATCACAGTATGGTTTCGATATGGTTTACCGCAGGCGTGCCGCTTGGCGGCGCTAGTACCGGACCCTCGGATTGGTCGTGAAACGGCGTGCTCGACGGTGCGCCTGTTATTGATCAGGCCTTCGCAGCTGAAGAAGTGTGCGACAAATTGTCGCTCATCTTGGCACGATCAAGCGCTGGGCAAATTGCCGCCGCCTCCGATGCCCCGGCTCTCGTCTCCGGGCCCGACGCTTCGGCCAAGTCCGTTATAGGAACTTGGCCGAGTTTGCATTGCCAGATTGCAAGTTGCGCTCGATAGAATTTTAGTGCCAAACGGCGCAAACCGCGCCATTCCAGCGCACGCAGCGCCTTGCCTGACGAACTTCGTGCCTTGAGACGCAATGACCCGCGCGCATAACCATGCCCGCACCACAGCCCATGCGAGCCTCGGTGATCAACGTCTCAGGTTGATCAAACGGCGCCGCCGGTATCGCCTGTGCCGCCGAAACAAGCGTGAGACAGAGAACTAAAGCCGTCGCTATCTTGACCATTTTCTCCTCCTGCCATCGGCCAAACAAATTACGAGGGCTAAACTAGCTGCTGGCGCTCCAGCCATCTTGATGTGAGTCAACGTAGGCTTTGAAGTTATTGGACTTCCCTGACACTTTCACTTGGAATTCGAACACGGCTCGCGTTCCCGTCAATCTGCGGCTTGACCAGAAACTCTCCAATCGTACCTGCTCAGAGGTAGGCCAACGAGCGCGATCGCCGGAATAGGGCGGCGAGGTCGCGCCTAGCGTATGCAGTCCACCGTCGAGCAAATTGAAAAGGCAATGGCGTGGGACGCCATCAGTCCCCCGCAGTTCGCCACTCGCGCCTCAGTGCGACAAGCACCAGAGATGGTCCGCGCTGAGATGGGAGCCCGACGGGCAGCTGACAACGGCGCCGGCCACGATGTAAGCGGGGGGATTATTAGGGCTGCCGTTCCAGTTAGAATAGCCGTGTCCGGCGTGTTGATCGTGCATGGCTTGCCCGACGCCGCTGTCCCAGAGCGAAATATGGTCGGCGGCGGCGGGGCCGGCCGCGAGGGCGGCAAGGCTCAGCGCGGCGGAGGCGAGGGTCAGGAATTTGTACCGCATGTAAGGTCTCCCTTCAGCGACTCGCAGGGCAACTCTGTCGGCTTCACAAACGTATCGCCAAAGTGAAGCCGAGGAGTTCAGCCTCGTTTGGCGAAGCGGGCGCGCCGGGGACGGCGCCCGCAGTCCATTAGCGAATTATTGGCTGGCTTCAGTTGACATGCGTCAAATAGGCACAAGGATAGTCTATGGCCGAACCATCGATAGACCCTGGTTCAATCTGTGCGCGCTTACGGAGGCCTTTTTCCTCGAATTGGGCCGTCGTTAGCCGCTGTTGATCCGCTGCCGACATTTGGCAAGCTCGCGTAGTGCCCTAATTCTTCATCCGACCTGTACATGGTCGCTGCCACTGGCGAGGGGATCGGCAGTCGGATGAGACGGCGTCACTTTACTGCAGCTGTCGGCATCGCGGCCGCCGACGAGGTGGTCGAATAAAGCAGTGGACGAAGCTCCTGTCATTCTGGACGAGTCCGCTCCCGCCCCTTGCCGACCTTCGCCGACGAACCCCAAGCGTGAGGCTCGACCCATTCCCGCCTCTGCTCCCCCACACCCGGGAAACCGCCCGCGCCCCGGCAAATCATTTCTTCCTCCGGCAAAACTGCGTTAGAATGGCGTCCAACGTCTCCCGAAGACGCTCCGTCAGGGGCGCCTCCCCCCTGTAAAAACCGGGTTTTGGCGCCTAACACTTTGAAATGACTTGTGCAGAACGCGCGCAAAAACCGACTTTTGGCAGCTAAGCCCTTGATGTTGCGCTGCACAATTGACCCGCTACCCGCCTTTTCCTCCCGGCTTCGCGCCCGATCCCGCGGGATGGCGAGACGGCGCCGCGCATGATCCCCCAGAACCCCGAAGCTTTCCGTGCGCTGGCGCGTGCGAAACTGGACGCCGAGCTGCCGCAGGACGCTTTCGCGCCGCACCCCCGCGCCAACGATTTCGCGCTGAACGGCGGGCCGCCGCCGGATCTGCCGCCGTCGCGTCCGGCGGCCGTGCTCGCCCCCATCGTCGCGCGGCCGGAAGGCCTGACCGTGCTGTTGACCCAGCGCGCCTCCAGCTTGCGCGCCCATTCCGGCCAGGTGGCGTTCCCCGGCGGCAAGATCGACCCCGGCGAAACCGCGCTTCAGACCGCGCTGCGCGAAGCCCGCGAGGAGATCGGCCTGGACGCGCAATTCGTCGAGCCGCTCGGCTGGCTCGACCCCTATCTGACCGGCACCGGCTTTCGCATCGCGCCGCTGGTGGGGCTGGTCGAACCGGGCTTCACGCTGACCCTGAACGACGACGAGGTCGAGGCCGCCTTCGAGACGCCGCTGGCCTTCCTCATGGACGAGGCCAACCACCAGATTCACGAGCGCGAATGGTCCGGCGCGCGGCGGCGCTACTACGCCATGCCCTACGACGACCGTTATATCTGGGGCGCGACGGCCGGCATGTTGCGCAATCTCTGGGAGAGGCTCAGCCGCTGATGGCGCGCGCGCTCATCGAGATTGTCGGGCTGTTTCTCGCGCCCTTCGCGGCCTTCGCCGTCTACCTCCTGCTGCGCGCGAAATTTCCGCTCGCGGTGGAGCATTGGACGCGCGGGCGGCTGAGCTGGCTGGCGGTGGCGGGGCTGGCGGCGGCGGCGGCGGGGCTGGTGGCGGCCAATGTGCTGGCGCCGCGCGGCCATGGCCGCTATGTGCCCGCCCATCTCGAAAACGGCGTCATCGTGCCGGGACGGTTCGAATGAAGCTGGCGCTGGACGATGGCCGGCTCGCCGACCTTTCCGCGCTCGAGGCCCCGGCGCTTCAGCGCGCGCTGGCGCTGCTCAACGCCGACGGCGAGGAGGCGCGGCTCATCGGCGGCGCGGTGCGCGATCTGCTGCTGGGCCAGCCGCCCGGCGACTTCGACCTCGCCACCACCGCAACGCCCGACGTCGTGATGGCGCGGGCGAAGGCGGCGGGAATCGACTTCGCGCCGACCGGCGTCGCCCATGGAACGGTGACGCTATCCTCGAGGGAAAGCCCATCGAGACGACGACCTTGCGCGAGGACGTCGAGACCGACGGGCGGCGCGCCAAGGTGCGTTTCGGCCGCGATTTCGCCGGCGACGCGCGCCGGCGCGACTTCACGATTAACGCGCTGTCGCTCGACGCGGAGGGTCGCGTGCACGACGACGTCGGCGGCCTCGCCGACCTCGCAGCCGAGCGCGTGCGCTTCATCGGCGCCCCCGCGCGCGCATTCGCGAGGACTATCTGCGCATTCTGCGTTTCCTGCGCTTCTCGGCGCGGTTCGGCGACGGCCGGCTCGACCCGGAAGGCTTTTCCGCCGCGATCGCCGAACGCGCCGGGCTTGCGACCCTTTCGGCCGAGCGCGTGCGGGCGGAGCTGTTGAAAATCCTTATCGCGCGTCACGGCCCGGCGGCGATCGCGCAAGCCGACGGCGCAGGGCTCGTCGGGCCGCTGATCGGCGGCGTGGCGCGGCCGGCGCGGCTCTTGCGCGTCGCCGCCATCGAGGCGGCCAGGCGAGCGAAACCCGACGCCCTGCTGCGTCTGGCCGCCCTCGCCGTGGTCGTGCGCGAGGACGCCGAGCGGCTGCGCGAGCGGTTGAGGTTGTCGAATGCGGAGAGCCAGCGGCTCGAAGGCGCCGCGCGCGACCCTCGAGGGGCTGCATGGGTTGAACGCGCCCCCTTCGCTCGGCGACCTCAGGGTGCTGCTGTTCGAGCGCGGCCGGACGGCGGCGACCGACGCGGCGACGCTTGCGCATGCGGAGAGCGGCGCTGCGGCCGACGAGGCGCGCTGGACCTCCGCCTATCGCTTTCTCGCCGACACGCCGCCGCCGCGTCTGCCGTTCTCAGGCGCCGATCTGGTCGCGCGCGGGATGGCGCCGGGGCGCGGGGTGGGGGCGGCGCTGAAATCGCTACAGGCCAAATGGATCCGCGCCGGCTTCCCGCGCGAGCCGGAGACGCTGGCGCGTCTGCTCGCCGAGGCGCTCGCGGAGGACTGAAGGGCTTGCGCGGGGCCTTGAGCCGGTGATATGCGCGCGCTCGTTCGTGGAGGGGTGGCCGAGTGGCTGAAGGCGCACGCCTGGAAAGTGTGTATACGGGAAACCGTATCGCGGGTTCGAATCCCGCCTCCTCCGCCACGAACTAAG
>CAVZAL010000008.1:0-236191 GCA_963773245.1 uncultured Pseudomonadota bacterium | reverse complement strand
TATAGCCGCCCACGCTGATACAGGTTCCGCCCGGCGTCTCGATACCGCGCTCGCCGCCTATGAAGCAGACGTGGACCTTGTCATGCGGCGCCTTCATCTTGACGCCGCGAGACGGCAGCTCCGCAGCGCCCGCGCCGAGCGCCCACAACGCCACGGCGAAGAGGGCGAGCGCGCGCCTCACAGCTTCATCGCAGCTTTCAGTTCGCGCAACTGGTCGAGCTTCTCCTGCGCGCGCGCCTTGTTCTCCTCCGAGGCGTCGGCGAGGTCTTCCTCGGCGTTCTTGATCTCCTCGTCGAGATGCGCGGCGCTGACGTCCTCGGCGGGGATCGCGGTCTCCGCCAGCAGGATGCAGCCGCCGGGGTTCACGTCGACGAAGCCGCCGCGCACGAAATAGCGCGAGGTCTTGCCGCCCTCGTCCTCGACGACGACGACGCCGGGCCGCAGCGCGGTCATTACCGGCGCGTGCTCGCGCAACACCAGAAAGTCGCCTTCGCTGCCCGGCGCCAGCACCGATTGCGCGGGACCGTTGAATTGCGCCTTGTCCGGCGAGACGAGTTCAAAGTGAAAGACGGCCATGCGTTCAGTTCCGTATGTCGCGCCCTTCGCGCATAGGCGCGAGGGGCTGCCGCGTTCTCAAAGCCTCAGCCGCCCTCGGCCAGGCGCTTGGCCTTCTCGACCGCCTGCTCGATGGCGCCGACCATGTAGAAGGCGGCCTCCGGCAGGTGGTCGTACTTGCCCTCGACGATCCCCTTGAAGCCCTTGACCGTGTCCTCGATCTTGACCTGCACGCCGGGCGTGCCGGTGAACACCGCCGCCACGTCGAACGGCTGCGACATGAAGCGCTCGATCTTGCGCGCGCGCGCCACCGTGAGCTTGTCCTCTTCGGACAACTCGTCCATGCCGAGAATCGCGATGATGTCCTGCAGCGACTTGTAGCGCTGCAACACCTGCTGCACGGCGCGCGCGGTATTGTAGTGCTCCTCGCCGACGACCGAGGCGGTCAGCATGCGCGAGGTCGAGTCGAGCGGATCGACGGCGGGATAGATGCCCTTTTCCGCGATCGAGCGCGAAAGCACGGTCGTCGCGTCCAGATGGGCGAACGAGGTCGCCGGCGCCGGATCGGTCAAGTCGTCGGCGGGCACGTAGATCGCCTGCACCGAGGTGATCGAACCCTTGGTCGTCGTGGTGATGCGCTCCTGCAACGCGCCCATGTCGGTGGCGAGCGTCGGCTGATAACCGACCGCCGAGGGAATGCGGCCGAGCAGCGCCGACACTTCCGAGCCCGCCTGCGTGAAGCGGAAGATGTTGTCGACGAAGAACAGCACGTCCTGGCCCTGGTCGCGGAAATATTCGGCGACGGTCAGGCCGGAGAGCGCGACGCGCATGCGGGCGCCCGGCGGCTCGTTCATCTGCCCGAACACCAGCGCGCATTTCGACTTCACGCTCGGATCGGGATGGTGCGGGTCGGCGTTGACCTTGGACTCGATGAACTCGTGATAGAGGTCGTTGCCTTCGCGGGTGCGCTCGCCGACGCCGGCGAACACCGAATTGCCGCCGTGCGTCTTGGCGACGTTGTTGATGAGCTCCTGGATGAGCACCGTCTTGCCGACGCCCGCGCCGCCGAACAGGCCGATCTTGCCGCCCTTGGCGTAAGGCGCCATCAGATCGACGACCTTGATGCCGGTGACGAGAATCTGCGCTTCCGTCGATTGCTCGATATATTCCGGCGTCGGCTGATGGATGGCGCGGCGCGCCTCCATCGGGATCGGGCCGGCTTCGTCGACCGGCTCGCCGATCACGTTCATGATGCGGCCGAGCGTGCCTTCGCCGACCGGCACCGCGATCGGCGAGCCGGTGTCGGTCACTTCCTGGCCGCGCACCAGTCCTTCGGAAATGTCCATCGCGATGCAGCGCACCGTGCTCTCGCCGAGATGCTGCGCCACTTCCAGCACCAGCCGATTGCCGTTGTTGATGGTCTCCAGCGCGTTGAGAATCGCCGGCAGTTCGCCCTCGAACTTCACGTCCACGACCGCGCCGATCACCTGGGTGATGTGGCCGATATTGTTTGCGCTCGCCATTGTGATGTCGTCCTTCGCGAGAGGGTTAGAGCGCCTCGGCGCCCGAGATGATTTCGATGAGTTCTTTGGTGATCATCGCCTGGCGCGTGCGGTTGTAGCGCAAGGTGTATTTCTTCACCATTTCGCCGGCGTTGCGGGTGGCGTTGTCCATCGCGCTCATCTGCGCGCCGAAGAACGAGGCGACGTTCTCCAGAAGCGCGCGATAAATGCGCACTGTCACCGCCTGCGGCAGAAGCTGCGTCAGGATCTCGCCCTCGTCCGGCTCGTAGTCGTAGGACGGCGCGAGCTCGTCCTTCTCCGCAAGCTCCGGCGGAATGAGCTGCTGGGCCGTCGGAATCTGCGAGATCACCGAGCGGAAGCGGGAATAAAACAGCGTGCAGACGTCGAACTGCGCCGCTCTCGAACATCTCGATCACCTTGGCGGCGATCGGCTGCGCCGTCGAATAGCTGATCGTGCGCACGGCGCGCAGATCAATCAGGTCGAGGATCTGCTTCTCATGCGTGCGGCGAAGCTGGTCGTAGCCCTTCTTGCCGACGCAGAGAATCTTGACCGTCTTGCCGGCGGCCGCGAGCGCGTTCGCCTTCTCGCGCGCCAGACGCACGATCGAGGTGTTGAACGCGCCGCAGAGGCCGCGCTCGCCGGTGCAGACGACGAGCAGATGCGTCTGGTCCGAGCCGTTGCCGGCCAGCAGCCGCGGCGCCTCGCCGCCGCCCGCCGCTCGCGCCGGCGAGGTTCGAGAGCACCGTCTCGACCTTGTCGGCGTAGGGGCGCGCGGCTTCCGCCGCCGCCTGGGCGCGGCGCAGCTTCGAGGCCGCCACCATCTGCATCGCCTTGGTGATCTTCTGCGTCGACTTGACGGAGGCGATGCGGTTCCTGAGGTCCTTTAACGACGGCATCTCAGCCCTCAATCGCTCAGGAGAAGCTCGCCGAGAACGCATCCGCCGCAGCCTTCAGCTTGGCCGCGTCGGCGTCGGACAGGTCCTTGGAGGCGCGGATCGATTCCAGGAGATCGGCGTGCTTGGAGCGCAGCGTCGCCAGGAACCCGCTCTCGAACGCCGCCACCTTGCCGAGCGGCAGCTTGTCGAGATAGCCGTTGACGCCGGCGTAGATCACGCAGACCTGCTCCTCCATCTTCAGCGGCGAATACTGCGGCTGCTTGAGGAGTTCGGTCAGGCGCGCGCCGCGGTTGAGCAGGCGCTGCGTCACCGCGTCGAGGTCGGAGCCGAACTGCGCGAAGGCCGCCATTTCGCGGTACTGCGCGAGCTCGCCCTTGATCTTGCCGGCGACCTTCTTGGTCGCCTTGGTCTGCGCCGAGGAGCCGACGCGCGACACCGAGAGGCCGACGTTCACCGCCGGGCGCACGCCCTGATAGAACAGGTCCGTCTCCAGGAAGATCTGGCCGTCGGTGATCGAGATGACGTTGGTCGGGATGTAGGCCGAAACGTCGTTGGCCTGCGTCTCGATGATCGGCAGCGCGGTCAGCGAGCCCGAACCGAAGTCGGGGTTCATCTTCGCCGCGCGCTCGAGCAGGCGGGAGTGCAGATAGAACACGTCGCCGGGATAGGCTTCGCGGCCCGGCGGGCGGCGCAGCAGCAGCGACATCTGGCGATAGGCGACGGCCTGCTTGGAGAGATCGTCATAGACGATCACGGCGTGCATGCCGTTGTCGCGGAAATACTCGCCCATCGCGCAGCCGGAGAACGGCGCGAGGAACTGCATCGGCGCCGGGTCCGAAGCGGTGGCGGCGACGATGATCGAATATTCGAGCGCGCCGTTCTCTTCGAGCACCTTGACGAACTGCGCGACGGTGGAGCGCTTCTGGCCGATCGCGACATAGACGCAATAGAGCTTCTGGCTCTCGGGCGCGCCTTCGACGTTGAGCGACTTCTGGTTGAGGATCGTGTCGAGCGCGATGGCGGTCTTGCCGGTCTGGCGGTCGCCGATGATCAGCTCGCGCTGGCCGCGGCCGATCGGGATCATCGAGTCGATGGCCTTGAGGCCCGTCGCCATCGGCTCGTTGACCGACTTGCGCGGAATGATGCCGGGCGCCTTCACGTCGACGCGGGCGCGCTTCTCGATACTGGATCGGCCCCTTGCCGTCGATCGGGTTGCCGAGCGCGTCGACGACGCGGCCCAGGAGGCCCTTGCCGATCGGCACGTCGACGATGGCGCCGGTGCGCTTGACCGTCTGGCCTTCCTTGATCTCGCGGTCGGCGCCGAAAATCACGATGCCGACGTTGTCGTTTTCGAGGTTCAGCGCCATGCCGCGCGTGCCGTTCTCGAACTCGACCATCTCGCCGGCCTGCACCTTGTCGAGGCCGTAGGCGCGGGCGATGCCGTCGCCGACGCTCAGCACCTGGCCGACTTCGGTGACTTCGGCCTCGGCGCCGAAATTGGCGATCTGGGCTTTCAGAATGGAGGAGATTTCAGCGGCGCGGATGTCCATCAGCCGACCTCTTTCATGGCGGTTCGAATGGCGTTGAGTTTGGTGCGAAGCGAGCCGTCGACCATGCGGCTGCCAAGCTTGACGATGAGGCCGCCGATGATGGCGGGATCGACCTTGACGGAAAGCTCGACGTCCTTGCCGCCGGCCGTGCCGCGCAACTGGTCCTTCAGCGCGGCGATCTGCGCATCGTTGAGCGGCGCCGCGCTGGTGACCTCGGCGCGCGTCAGTCCGCGCGCGAGGTCGTAGAGCTTGTTGTAGTCGCGGATCATGTCGGAAAGCGCGAACAGCCGGCGCTTGGCGGCGACGAGGCGCACGAAATTGGCGGCGATTCCGGAGACGCCGGCCTTCGCCATGATCGCGTCGAGCGCCTTGGCCTGTTCCTCCGAGGAGAACACCGGCGAGCGCACGAGTCGCTGCAGGTCCGGACTTCCGGCGATCATCGCCTGGATTGTTGCGAGCGCGGCGGAGACTTCGGCCGTCTGCCGCTGCTCGTGGGCGAGCGAATAGAGCGCGGACGCGTACCGTCCGGCTACGCCCGAAACATGTTCGCTTTCGTCGGCCAAGGTCCAGCCCTTGTTGGGACAACCGACGACGCTCCGGCTCGCGCCGGACGTCCCCGCAGTCCTCGTCAAGATTTCGCGCCGCGTGGACGGAGCCGCGCGGCGGCGGTCAGGTATCACGGGCGCGATGCATTCGCAACGCCGCCAAGCCGCGATTTCGACCGTTTTGACGAAAGAGGGAATGAGCCACAAGGCACGCCCAGAAACTCAGAAAAACCATATGATTAAAAGGTAGGCGCGCGCGAGTTTAATTGATCGAATAGGGCTGCGTCGGCCTTGTTCCCGTCTCATGGGCTCGGCTAATGCGTCGGAAATCCCCGACATGACGGGAGACGCGATGCCCGGCGAGACCAAAGACCCCGACGTGTTCGACGCTCTCGCCCATCCTGTGCGGCGGCGGCTGTTGATGGAGCTGCGCACCGGCGCGCGCTCGGCCTCGGAGCTTGCCGCCGACATGCCCATCCGACGGCCGGCGGTCTCCGAGCATTTGCAGGTGTTGCGGCGGGCGGGGCTCGTCAAGGTCGAGCGGCGCGGGCGCGAGCGCTACCACCATTTCGACCCGCGCCCGCTCGCCGAGGTCGGCGGCTGGCTCAACCTCATGCTGGCGCATTGGGCGCGCCGCGTCGAGGATCTCGAACGCCTCACTTCTTCCCGAAAATGAGCTGCGTCGGGTGGTTCTCGATGGAGAGGATGACGCGGTCGAGATCGTTGAGCGTCTTGCGCGCGTCCACCGCCATGCCCTCGTATTCCCGAAGGCCCGAACCGCTGAACTTCACCAGCCCCGTCGACATCTGCCGCACACGCTGGTTCATCTGATCGGCGAGCTCCCTGATCGACCTGGCGGCGTCGCCGATCTGGCTCATGGCGCCCTTCGTGCCCGGCGCGCCGAGGAAGCTCTGGGCGCTCGTCATGAGCCCGTCGATCTTGTCGGCGGACTTGTCGAGCTTGGCGGCGATGTCGGCGGCGTCCTTCAGCGTGCGGTCGAGGTTGCCGCTGTTGTCCTTGAGCGTCTGGCCGACGGCGGCGGCGCCGTCCATCAGCGTCGCCACCTTCTTGGCGTCGAACGCCTTGGCGACGCCGTCGAGATCGGCGAGCGCGGCGTCGAGCTTGGCGGCGGTCTGGTTGAGATGTTTCATCAAGGCGGCGGCGTCGGCGAGCGTCTTCTGCGTCGGGCCGTCCTTGTCGCCGAGCGAGGCGGCGAAGCTTGAGAGATCGTCGACGCTCTTGCGCACTTTCTTTTCGTCGACGGCGTTGATGAGCTTGTCGGCGTCTTCGCTGAGCTTCTCGAGCTTGCCCGCGAGCGGACCGATCTTGCGGCCGATCTCGCCGATGCCGGTGATCGCGCCCGCTGAGGCCGCTGGAGGCGTCGTTGAGGGTCTTGGAGAAATTGTCGATGTTCTTCATCGTGTCGGAGAAGGCCGGCCCGCTTTCGGCGAACAAGGCGTCGGCGCGGGTCAGCACCGAGTCGGCTTTGGCCGAGATGTTCTGGACGTTGACGAGCAGGTTCTGGATTTGGCTCGGCTCCGCGATCAGCGTCGGCAAGCTCGTCGGATTTGGCTCGTATCGGCCTGGCGTCAGGGGCGCCGCCGGTCAGAGCAATGGCCGAGGCGCCCGTCAGGCCCTGCATCTCCAGGCGAGCGTGGGTGTCCTGCCGCACGGGGACGCGGCTGCTGATCTCGATGACGGCGGCGACGCGGCTCGGATCGTTGGCGAGAAAATCGACCGATTTGACCTCGCCGACGCGCAGACCGTTGAACAGCACCGTTCCGCCGCGCGCCAGCCCCGACACCGAGCCCTGAAACACCACGCGGTAGCGCGCGAGCTCGGCGCCGCCGCGGTAACCCGCCATCCACAGCACGAACAGGAACGCGCCGGCGACGACGGCCAGCGTGAACGCCCCGATGGCGACGAAATTGGCTCGGGTTTCCATCTTTTTTTCCTGAACGCGCGCATCTATCGGCGGAAACCGACGGAATCAGGGCGAGGCTGCGCTCGGGGCGACGCGGGAGCGTTGCAAGGCGAGATTAACGCCCGCTTTCCGGGGTCGGGACCCAGATCGCGGAAAGTTCGTCGCCATAGGCTTTCGCCTGGCCGTCAAGGGCGCGGATGGCGACATAGGCGCAGACGACGGCGTCAAGCTGGTCCTCGTAAGCCTTCAGCGCCCGACCTTTGCACCCGACCGAGGGAGGCGGCAGCGCCTCGGCGACGCCCGCAATCTGCGTCTCCAGCATGGCGACGATCCGGCGCCAGACTTCGGTCAGCCGGGCGCGGCGCTCGGGTAGGGCGGCGCCGGGCCAATATTTCGTCGTCTTGCCGGCTTTATAGGTCAGCCGCACCCTGTCGCCGCTCAGCGCCAGGAGCGCCGCATGGGGATAGACTTCCATGACGCCCGGCGTACGCACCCCTTCGGCCGTGCAGAGCGAATAGTCCGCGCGCTCGAACTCCTCGCGCAATTTATCGGCCAGACGACCGGGACGCAGCGCGCTCGGGGAGTGCGTCGCCGCCTTGGCCGCGCCGAACTTTCGGGAGATTTCGAGATCGCTCGCGCGCCGTCCGACGATGGGAGTGCGCGCCAAAGGCATGTCCACCGCGACGAGGTCGGGCGCTCGGCCGCCGGAACGCCGGCAGGCGTCGAGCAGAGTTGCGACGTCCGGAGGCTCGCCGCGCGGCCGGGCCTCGGGATTGCGGCCGGCGGCGCGGTCGCGAAACCTTTCATAGGAGCTTTCGACCGCCAGCAGGCGCCAGCGGCCATTCCGTTCGCCCGCCAGCGCGACGCCGCTTGGCTCAGTCGCCGTCCAGGCGGCGTCGAGGCCGAGCGCGAGCCTCAGCCCTGATCCCTCGCGGCTTCGTCGAGGATGCGCGCCACATAGGGCGCGAACGAGCGCAGGATTTCGATGCGGAACACGTTCTCGTCCCGCCGCCATAATCCGATTTCCGCCTTCACCAGCAGCGTGCGCGTCGACATGCCCACGGGGAAGGCGCGCAAATCGAGGTCGAGCGGGCATCCGGCGGCGAGCAGCCGCGCCGCGCCCGGCCCTTCGAGCGCAATCGCCGACCTGCCGATGCGAAATGTCGACGAGGCTGTGGAACACGCCGGCAAGCGCCTTTTCGAGATCGCCCATCAGGCCGGTCGCGCTCTCCTCGGCCAGCAGCAGCCATTCGTCCGGCCCGAGCCAGAGCGCCGCGCGTTCGCCCGAGGCCGCCGAACCCATCGGCTTCGTCGGCGGCGCGACGCCGAAGCACTTGCGTCACGGGGCGCGGCCACATCCGCGCCGCCGCGCAGGTTGAGCCGCGTCGCGAAGGGCAGGGGATAGGCTTTCACGCGCCCGTTCGCCGGCAAGGCGCGGCCGTCGAGAACCGAGCGGCGGACTGCGTTAAGCGTCAAGACGCGCCCCCTCCTTGTCGTAGAACACCGGCTCGACCACCTTGGCGGCATGGGCGCCATGGAGGCCGACCGTGTAGATCGTCTCGCCCATCTTGGCGCGACCGTCGGCGAGAAGCGCCAGGCAGAACGAGCGGCCGAGCGTCGGGCTCATATAAGAAGACGTGACGTGGCCGATCGCCTCCGTCCCCGGAGGCGTCTGCGGGCCGGCGACGATCTGTTCGCCCTCGTCGGGCCGGTGGTGCGGGATCGTCCGCCAGGAGGCCGACAAGCTGCTTGCGCCCCGGCCGCTTGAGGTCGGCGAGCGAGAGCGAGCGTTTGCCGACGAAATCCGGCTTCGACATCGCGACCATCCGGCCCATGCCGACGTCGTCCGGCGTCACCGTGCCGTCGGTCTCCTGTCCGACGACGATGAAGCCCTTCTCGGCGCGCAGCACGTGCAGCGTATCGAGGCCGTAGACGCAGGCGCCGCGCGGCTCGGCCTGCGCCCAGATCGCCTCATGGACGCCGAGGCCGTAGTCGGTCGGCACATTGACCTCGAAGCCCATCTCGCCGGTGAAGCTCACGCGGGCGAGCCGGGTCGGAACGCCGGCGATGCGGCCCTCGCGCACGCTCATGTGCGGGAAGGCGGCGTTGGAAAGGTCGATCCCCTCGACGAGCGGCGCGAGGATGTCCCGCGCGAGCGGCCCGTTGATGGCGATGGTCGCCCATTGCTCGGTGATCGAGGTGAAGCGGACCTTGAGGTCCGGCCACTCGGTCTGGAGATAATCCTCCATGACCGCGAAGACATGCGCCGCGCCCGCCGGTGGTCGTGGTGATGTGGAAGCGGTCCTCGGCGAGCCGCATCACCACGCCGTCGTCGTAGATGAAGCCCATTTCGTTGAGCATCAGCCCGTAGCGGCAGCGCCCGACGCCGAGTTTCGTGAAGGAGTTGATGTAGAGCCGGTTGAGGAACTCGGCCGCGTCCGGCCCGACGACCTCGATCTTGCCGAGCGTCGAAGCGTCCATGATGCCGGCCTTGGCGCGGGTCGTCAGGCATTCGCGGCGCACGGTCTCTTCCGCGCTCTCGCCGGGCAGCGGCACGCGGGTCGCGCGCTTCCACAGGCCCGCCTCCTCCCACACGGCGTTCTTTGCGACGTACCAGGAATGGATCGGCGTCTCGCGGATCGGGATCGAGCATCTCGCGCTTCGACGGCCCGCCGAAAATGCCGAAGGTGACCGGCGTATAGGGCAGGCGGAACGTCGTGAGCCCGACCTCGGCGATCTCGCGCCCGAGCGCGTCCGCCGCGATGGCGAGCGCGTTCATGTTGGAGGTCTTGCCCTGATCGGTGGCCATGCCGGTCGTGGTGTAGCGCTTGATATGCTCGATCGAGCGCATGCCCTCGCGGGTCGCGAGCTTGATGTCGCGGGCGGTGACGTCGTTCTGGAAATCGACGAAGGCCTTGGCGAGCTTTTCCTCCGGCAGCGGCGCGACGAGCCCGATCGTGCCGATGTCGAAGGGGTCGGCGCCTTCGACCCGCGGCGCCTGCGAGCCCTCGGCGCCGGCGCGCGCGGCCTCGGCCAGCGCCTCGCCGAAGTCGAACACGCCGGCGCAGGCGCCGACGCAAACCATGTTCTGCGCGGGCTCGCCCGGCAGGAACGTGCGCGTCGCCGACGTCGAAACGCAGCTTGCCGCGCGATTGCGAGAACAGATGCACGCTCGGCGTCCAGCCGCCGGTCATGGCGATGAGGTCGCAGGCGATGTCGTCGGGCTGGCCCGGGCGCCCGTCCGACCACAGCCGCGCCGCGCGCGCATGGGTGACCCGCAGCCCCCCGCGCGAGCCCGAGCATCGCGCGTGCGTCTCGATCGGCAGCCCGCTCGCCCGGGCCGCCTGCGGCAAGGCGCCGTTCGCCTCCTCGCGCGAATCGACGATCATCGCGATCCCGCAGCCGGCCTCGGCGAGATCGAGCGCGGCGCGATAGCCGCCGTCGTGGCTGGTGGCGACGACGATGCGCGCGCCCGGCTTCACGCCATAGCGCACCGCCAGCGTGCGCGCCGAATCGGCCAGCATGATTCCCGGCCGGTCGTTGTCGGGGAACACGAGCGGCCGCTCGTGCGCGCCCGCCGCCACGACGACGCGCTCGGCCCGCACCTGCCAGAGCCGCGCGCGCGGCAGCTTCGGATCGGGATAGGCGAGATGGTCGGTGACGCGCTGCTCGGCGGCGAGGAAATTCTGCGCGTAATAGCCGAAGACCTGCGTGCGCGGCAGCAGCGTGACGTTGGGCAGGCGACGCCAGTTCCGCCACGACCTCGGCGACCCACGTCCGCAGCCGGCTTGCCGTCGATGACGACATGGGAATCGGCGAGCAGCGAGCCGCCGAACTCGGCCTGCTCGTCGAACAGGATCACCCGTCCGCCCGCCCGCGCCGCCGCCCTCGCGGCCGTGAGGCCCGCCGGGCCCGCCGCCGACGACCGCGACCTCGCAATGGCGGTGCTCGAATGCGTAATGGTCGGGGTCCGCGTCGGTCGGCGCGACGCCGAGGCCGGCCGCGCGGCGGATCATCGGCTCGTAGACATGCTCCCAGGCGCCGCGCGGGCCGATGAAGGTCTTGTAGTAGAAGCCGGCCGGGAAGAACCGCGACAGCGCGCCGTTGACCGCCATCGCGTCGATGCTCGCAGCGACGGCCAGGCGTTCTGCGACCTCGCCTTCAGCCCCTCGTAGATCTCGACCTGCGTCGCGCGCAGATTGGGCGTCACGCGGCCCTTGCCGGCGTCGACCGCGACAAGCGCGTTCGGCTCCTCCGAGCCCGATCGACAGCGACCCCGCGCGGCCGATGGTACTTGAACGAGCGGCCCATCAGATGGACGCCGTTGGCGATCAGCGCCGAGGCGAGCGTGTCGCCCGCCAGCCCCTGATAGCGCCTGCCGTCGAAGCTGAAGCCGATGACCCGCGACCGGTCTACGCGACCGCCCCTGCCCTGTGCGCATCGCGCCCGTCATGTCCACATCGTCTCCGACCTCGATCCCTCCTCCTCTACCCTCGGCCCTGGGCGCCGGGAAACCGGTTTTTGCTCCGAGGCGGACGAGAAAAGAGATGCGCGCCGCGCCCGCGCCCTCCCGGGGCGATTGCGAAGGGGTCGACAATCGAGAGCGATGTCGAGCGTCGCATCGCAAAGCCATGCGGGCGGCGATGTTTCGAACATCGCTTGGTCGCTTGAGCCGCCGCGCCATATTTAAATGACGCTACGTAAATATAGGGCCGGACGCGAAGGCGCCGTGCATCGGCCGTCTGCTTGTGCGGCGCCTTTTCGGGGAAAAGTCGTGGATGTGGAAAGATGTCATTAACTATGTGCTCGGATAAACACTATAGTATATATGGCGTGCGGCGCCTCGCCGACTGGGTCGGCGTCGCAAGCCGAGGGATGTCGTCGCCGCGTCGATTGTTCTGGCCTTGAAGGGATCGGCCCGGTCGGATCATCGGACGAAAAACCCTACGCTTTTCTACAGAAAGCAGACGAAAATGCCGCCGTCTCTCATCGCTGCGACGAGGAAGCTGCGAACAAAGCGCGCGGACAGCGCTTCGCCCGGGCCCGCGCGGCGCGCCGGTCGAGAGTGGCCTGACTTGACCGCGCCGCTCCCCGATCTCTCCGAGCGATTTCGCGGCGATTCAGTCCGTCGCTCATGGGACGCAGCGCGGGGACGGCGGTTTCTCGCCGAATACGCCAGGCGCCGGCCGCGCCGAGGAGGCCGCCCGCCTGCTCGAAGCCATCGACCGCATCGAGGCCCACGCGGTCCGCGGCGATGCCGAGCGGGCGCGCCAGCGCCTTGAGGGCGAAAGGGCGGCCGAGGTCGTGCGCCAGCTCGCGGAAGTGCTGAAGGACTTGCGGCCGCTGGCCGACGCACGCTTGCGGGCGCGGGCGATGGAGGAGGCTGAGACGCGCCGCGAGACCGTGAAGGCGGGCGGCCTGGAGCGGCGCTTCGCCGGGCTCGTCGCGCTCGACGAGCAGGACCTCGAAGGCGGCCTCAAGCTGTTCGGCTGAGGAGCGCCGCGCGCCGCTCGGCGATATGGCCCAGGAACTGGCGCGCGCTTTCCCCCCAGGTGAATTCGAGCGCCCGCCGCCGCGCCGCCTCGCGGGAAATCGCCAGCGCGGCGAGGCAGGCCTCGCGCAAATCCTCGCTCAACACCCCGGCGCCGCTGTCGCCGATCACGTCGAGCGGCCCCGGCGCGGGAAAGGCCGCCACCGGCAGGCCGCTCGCCAGCGCCTCCAGCAGCACGACGCCGAACGTGTCGGTCCGCGAGGGAAAGACGAAGACGTCGGCGCTGGCGTAGGTCTGCGCCAGCGCCTCGCCGAAGCGCGGCCCGAGGAAATGCGCGTTCGGGAAGCGGCGCGCCAGCGCGCTCGCGCGCCGGCCCGTCGCCGACGAGCGCCACGCGAGCCCGGCAGGTCGAGCGACAGCAGCGCCTCGAGGTTCTTCTCCACCGCGATGCGCCCGACGTAGAGGAAAACCGGCCGCGGCAGACCGAGGTCGCGCGCCCGGCGCGCGGGCGGAACGTCGCGTGATCGACGCCGCGCGTCCACACCCGCACGCCGGCGAAGCCGCGCCGCGTCAGTTCGTCGCGGATCGACGGCGTCGGCGCCATGCACCGCCGCCGAGGGCGCGTGAAAATGCCGCAGCACGGCTATAGGTCCACTCCTCGGGCACGCCGAGCGCGCGCGCACATATTCGGGAAAGCGGGTGTGGTAGCCGGTGGTGAACAGGCGCCCGCGCTCCAGGCAATAGCGCCGCGCCGCCCAGCCGATCGGCCCTTCGGTCGCGATATGGATGTGATCGGCGCCGGCGGCGTCGATGCGGCGCGCGACCTCGCGCTAGGTTCGGGATGCGCGACCGGGATTTCCGCGTAGGTCGGCAGCGGAAAGGTCGGGAACGCCTCCGGCGTCAGGAAATCGAACGAGGCGCCCAGCTCGGCGCGCCGCCTCCGTCATGTTCTCCAGCGTGCGCACGACGCCGTTGACTTGCGGGCGCCAGGCGTCGGTCGCCAGCAGGATGCGCATCAGGCCGCTTCGACCACGCCGACGGGCTCTTCCGCCTCGACCTCCGGCGCCGCCGTCGCGCAGCGGGCGCCGACCAGCGCAGCACTTCGAGCCGGCCGTCGTGGTGCTCGACGACATAGGAGCAGGATTCCACGAAATCGCCGGTATTGACGTAGGTTATGCCGTCGATGTCGCGGATCGTGGGGTGATGGATGTGGCCGCAGATCACGCCGTCGACGCCGCGCCGGCGCGCCTCCTCGGCGAGCGCCGTCTCGAAGGAGCCGATGAAATTGACCGCGTTCTTGACCTTCAGCTTCGCCCAGGCCGAGAACGACCAATAGGGGAAGCCGAGCCTGCGGCGGACCGCGTTGAAATGCGTGTTGACGAAGATCGCGAAGTCATAGGCCCAGTCGCCGAGATAGGCGAGCCATTTGGAATGGCGCACCACCACGTCGAACTCGTCGCCGTGCATGACGAGATAGCGCTTGCCGTCGGCCGCGACATATTTCGCGTTGCGCGCGATCTCGATGCCGCCGAAGGTCAGGCCGATGAACTGGCGCGCGAATTCGTCGTGGTTGCCGGGCACGAACACCATGCGCGCGCCGCGCCGCACCTTGCGCAACAGCTTCTGGATGACGTCGTTGTGGGCCTGCGGCCAGTAGAAGCTCGCGCGTCATGCGCCAGCCGTCGATGATGTCGCCGACGAGGTAGAAGATCGTCGGCGTCGTTGTGGCGCAGGAAATCGAGGATGAGCTGCGCCTGGCAGCCGCGCGTGCCCAGATGCAGGTCGGAGAGGAAGATCGTGCGATAGCGGTGGGCGGCCGACGCTCCAACGTGCGATTTCGCGCGGGCGGGGCATGGCGTTCTCCGTTGCGTGGGACGTGGGCCTTTACTCCTTTGCTCAGATTCTCATGTCGGCGCCATGACGCGCCGCCGGAGCGCCGCAATCGCGCTGTATCGCCCAGGCGAAGCTGTGATAGAGAGGGGCGGCGCGGGTTACACGCGCGCCAAATCGCCGCGCCCGCGCGGCCAGACAGAAGCGACCGGACGGATCCCCATGGCGGCGTTGCCGAAATTCGACCTGAACGATCTGAAGCGCCGCATGCAGGGCGCCCATGCGACGCTCAAGACGGAGCTCAACGGCCTGCGCACCGGCCGCGCCAGCGCCGCGCTGCTGGAGCCGGTCCATGTCGAGGCCTATGGCCAGCGCATGCCGCTCGACCCAGGTCGCCTCGATCAGCGTGCCCGAGCCGCGCGCGCTCTCGGTTTCGGTCTGGGACAAGACGATGGTGCACGCCGTCGACAAGGCGATCCGCGACGCCAATCTCGGCCTGTCGCCGACCGTCGAGGGCACGCTGCTGCGCATCCGCATTCCCGAGCTCAACGAGCAGCGCCGCAAGGAGATGGTCAAGATCGCGCACAAATACGCCGAGGACGCGCGCGTCGCCGTGCGCCACGTGCGCCGCGACGGCTTCGACGTCCTCAAGAAGCTGCTCAAGGAGCACGCCATCCCCGAGGACGAGGGCAAGCGCCACGAGGCCGAAGTGCAGAAGGCGACCGACGAAGCGATCAAGGACATCGACACCTGCTCGCCTCCAAGGAAAAGGAAATCATGCAGGTCTAGCCGGCGTCGCGTCGAGGTCTGGCGCATGTCGCCGCCTATCGGAAACCGCCCCTCCGCCCGCAAGGCGCCCCGCCATGTCGCCATCATCATGGACGGCAACGGCCGCTGGGCGCAGGCGCGCGGCCTGCCGCGCTATCGAGGGCCATCGGCGCGGCGTCGAGGCGGTGCGGCGCGCGGTGCGCGCGGCGAGCGATATCGGCGTCTCCTTCCTGACCCTCTACAGCTTCTCCACCGAGAACTGGAGCCGCCCGGCCGACGAGGTGTCGCTGCTGATGGGGCTGCTCAAGCGCTTCATCCGCAACGATCTTGCCGAATTGCACGCCAACGACGTGCGCGTGCGGGTGATCGGCGGGCGCGACGGGCTCGCCCCCGACATCGCCGCGCTGCTGGTCGAGGCCGAGGAACTGACCCGCCCCAACGGCGGCCTGACGCTGGCGGTCGCCTTCAACTACGGCGGCCGGCAGGAGATCGTCGAGGCGGCGCGGCGGCTCGCGGCCAAGGCCGCGGCGGGCGAGCTCGATCCCAACGCCATCGGCGTCGAGCATTTCGCGAGCGCGCTGTCGAGCTGCGGACATTCCCGATCCCGATCTCATCATCCGCACCTCGGGCGAGCAGCGGCTGTCCAATTTCCTGCTGTGGCAGGCGGCCTATGCCGAATTCGTCTTCCTGCCGATGCATTGGCCGGATTTCGACCACGCCGCGTTCCAATCCGCGCTCGACGAATTTTCCACGCGCGAGCGGCGCTACGGCGGGCGCGGGCTGACGGCCGACGCCGCGGCCGTCAAATCGGCCTCCTGATGGCGGCGCCGGCGCGCGCGCCCGCGCTTCGCCTTGCGGCGACGATCTGAAGCCGCGCGTCGCCTCCGGCGTCGTCATGGTCGCGCTGGCGCTGACGGCGACCTGGGTGGGCGGCTTTCCGTTCCTCGCCTTCTGGGGCCTGGCCGCGAGCGGCGTCGCCTGGGAATGGCAGCGGCTGATCGGCGGCGGACGGCTGGCGTTGCGCGTGGCGGCCTGCGTGCTCGGCCTCGTCGCGGCTGCGCCCTGGGCGCTCTACGCGCACGGCCCTCGTCGCGCTCGCTCATGCTGATCGCCGGCGGCGGTCGCGGCGGGCGCGGCGGCCGACCCGACCGGCGCATCGCCGCGGGCGCGGGCGCGCTCTACGCCGGCGCGGCGATGCTGGCGCCGGCGCTGCTGCGCGGCAGCCCGACCCAGGGGCTGGCGGCGATGCTCTGGCTTTACGCGGTCGTCTGGGGCACCGACATCGGCGCCTATTTCGGCGGGCGCACTGATCGGCGGGCCGAAGCTGTGGCCGGCGATCTCGCCGGGCAAGACCTGGTCCGGCGCGCTCGTCGGCGCCGTCGTCTCGGCCGTTCTTGGCGTGCTGTTCGCGGCCTTGACGGTTCCCGGCGGCGTCGGCCACGCCGCTGTTGGAGCTCGGGCTCGTGACTTCGGCGATGTCGCAGGCGGGCGATCTCTTCGAATCGGCGATGAAGCGCCGCGCGGGGGTGAAGGATTCGAGCCGCCTCATTCCCGGCCATGGGGGCTTGATGGATCGGCTCGACGGCTTCATCGTAGCGGCGGCGTTCGCGGCGGCGGTCGCCTGGGCGCGATCCGAGGGGCCGTGGATCGCGCCGGGACTGTTTAAATGGTGAGTTCGGCGAGGATTTCGATTTGACGTCCATCCCGCGCGGGGCCGGCGCCCCGAAACGCCTCGTCCTGCTCGGCGCCACCGGTTCGATCGGCAAATCCTGCGCGCGCGTGATCCTCGACAATCCCGGCCGCTTCTCGGTCGAGGCGGTCGTCGGGCGGCCGCGACGGCGCGGCGCTCGCCCGCACCGCCATCGAGCTCGAGCGCCAAATTCGCCGCCATCGCCGAGCCAGGCGGCTACGCCGACCTGAAAGCCGGCCTTTCCGGCCGCGGCATCGAGACCGCCTGCGGCCCGCAGGCGATGGAGGCGGCGGCGCGCTGGCCGGCCGATCTCGTCGTCTCCGCCATCGTCGGCGCGGTCGGCCTCGGGCCGACCTACGCGGCGATCGAGTGCGGCCGGGCCATCGCGCTCGCCAATAAGGAGACGCTGGTCTGCGCCGGCGCGCCGGTCATGCGCGGCCGTCGCACGCCATGGCGCGACGCTGTTGCCGCTGGATTCCGAGCACAACGCGATTTTCAGGCCCTCGGCGGCCGCGACGCGTCCGAAGTCTCCGCGCATGACGATCACCGCCTCGGGCGGCCCGTTCCGCGAATGGAGCGCCGAGCGCATCGCCAGAGGCCACGCGCGCCGAGGCGCTCGCGCATCCCAAATGGAGCATGGGGCCGAAGATCACCATCGACAGCGCGAGCCTGATGAACAAGGGCCTTGAACTCATCGAGGCGCATCATCTGTTTGCGATTCCCGCCGAAAAGCTCGCCGTCGTCGTCCATCCGCAATCGATCGTGCACGGCCTGATCTCCTTCGCCGACGGCTCGACGATCGCCGGCCTCGCCAATCCCGACATGCGCACGCCGGTCGCCCATTGCCTGGCCTATCCCGAGCGCGTGCCGAGCGGCGTCGCCGCGCCCGACCTCCTCGCGCTGTCGAAGCTCACCTTCGAGCCGGCCGACCTCGACCGTTTTCCCGCGCTGCGCATCGCCCGCGAGGCGCTTGCGGAAGGGGCGGGCGCGCCGACGGCGCTCAACGCCGCCAACGAAATCGCGCGTCGCCGCGTTTCTCGACGGCCGGATCGCCTTCGGCGCGCTGGCGGGCATCGTCGAGCGCACGCTGGAGGCGATGCGCGCGGCCGGCGAGATCGACGACGCCGGCCGACATTGCAGAGGCGCTGGCGATTCACCATGTCGCACGAGATCGGGCGGCAGCCCTCTTGGCCTGACGGGTCGCTGCGTCATAGTAACGATCTAGTAACCATTTGGCGGCGGCGCGGCGAGGCGGATGAGCGTCCCGCGGAGGCTAATCGATGCCGATGCTGCATGCGCTTGTCGAATTCGTATCGCTGGTTGGGTTGGTACATCGTTCCGTTCATTGTTGTCATGAATGGCATCGTGTTCTTTCATGAACTCGGCCATTATCTCGTGGGCCGCTGGTGCGGGGTGAAGATTGAGGCCTTCTCGCTCGGTTTCGGCCCGGAATTGCTGGCGCGTGTCGATTCGCAGCGGCACCCGCTGGCGGCTCGCGCTCTTTCCCATCGGCGGCTATGTCAAATTCCTCGGCGACGCCAACGCCGCGAGCGGGCAGGACGCGGAGGCGCTCGCCGCCGTGGATCCCGCCGATCGCGGCCGCACGCTGGCGGCGCAGTCCGTCTACAAGCGCGCCGCGATCGTCGCGGCGGGGCCGGCGGCCAATTTCATCCTGGCCATGGTGCTGTTCACCGGCCTGTTCCTGGCCTTCGGCCAATCCATCCACAACGCCCGCGTCGGCTATCGTCGAGCCGGGATCGCCGGCGGCGGCGGCGGGCTTCCAGCGTCGGCGACCTCGTCACCGCCATCGACGGCCAGCCGATCCGCAGTTTCAGGACTTGCAGCAGGCCGTCGTGCTCAACACCGGCCTCGACATGACCTTCGTGGTCGACCGCGACGGCGAGACGCTGACCCTCCACGCCGCGCCGAAGGTGATGCTGGTCGATCAGGGCGCGCTCGGCAAGCGCCGCGTCGGCCATCTCGGCCTCGGCTCGACGCGCGATCCCGCGCGACGTCACCTACGAGCGCTGCGATCGTGCCGCAATGCGTGGCCTGGGCGGGCGGGCAGGTCGGCTTCATCACCCGCGCGACGCTGGCCTATATCGGCGGCCTGTTCGCCGGCCGCGAATCGGTCGACCAGATGTCCGGGCATGGTCGGCATGACGCAGATCACCGGGGCGATCGCCAAGGTGAGCCTGTGGGACCTCATCAACCTGGCGGCGCTGTTCTCGGTCTCGGTCGGGCTGATGAACCTGTTCCCGGTGCCGCTGCTCGACGGCGGCCATCTTATGTTCTACCTGATCGAGGCGGTGCAGCGGCCGCCCGGTCAGCGAGCGCGTGCAGCAGTTCGGCATGCGGATCGGCATCGCGCTGGTCGGCAGCCTGATGATTTTCACCACGGCGCACGACATTCATGCAGGCTTTTCGGCCGTGGTTAACCCCCGATCAACCACGCCTGTGTCGCGCGCGCCACGCCCAGCGCAAATGGTGTAATCTCGGTCTAAATAGCGTTTGCACGCTCCTCGCGAAAACGGTAAAAGCCCGGTAACCTTCCGTTTTTGTGAATGTGCGACGGGAGGCAGCCGGCGTTTGAGAGTCGCAGTAATTTGCGCTTGAACCGACGGCCTGGCCGGAAGCGGGCTGCGTTGCGGGCGGCGCCGGCGTCAAGCCGGGTCGAGCGTCGAGTGGCGATACGGGGAAGTCGAGCACAATGAACTTGTCCAGAATGTTAGGGGCGAGGACGGCGTTATGGGGACTTCTGGTCGCTATCGTCGTCTCGTTCGGGGTGCTCGCCTTGCGGACAAAGCGCTTACGCTCAGAGCTTCGCCGGTCGCCAACAAGAGTCATCGTCAACGGCGCTAGCCGCGGCGACGTCGCGGAAATCAAGAGCTATTTTCACGGGGACCGATCAGGCGAGCGTCAACCGCGCGGTGTCGATCTCTCCGCCACCGGCATGTTCAGCAAGGTCTCGGCGCAAGATCGTCGGCGACACCGTCGTCGTCAACGTCGTCGAGGGCGCGCAGATCATCAATCGCGTCGCCTTCGAGGGCAACAACAAGATGAAGAGCGACCAGCTCGCGCTCGAGGTGCAGTCGAAGGGCTACAGCGCCTTCAACAAGGCCGTCGCGGACGCCGACATCCAGCGCATCAAGGACGCCTACAAGAAGATCGGCCGCAACGACGTGACGGTGACCTATCGTCTCGTGCACCTTGCCGAACGGCCGCGTCGATCTCGTCTTCAAGGTCGACGAGGGCGACAAGACCGGCGTCAAGAGGATCGTCTTCATCGGCAACAACAACATCTCGAGCTGGCGGCTGAAAAGCCTGATGCAGACGACGGAGATGAACTTCCTGTCGTGGTTCAAGACGAGCGACGTCTACAATCCCGACACGCTGGCCTCGGACGAGGAGGCGATCCGCAAATATTACATGCGCTACGGCTACGCGGATTTCCGCATCACCAACACCGCCGTCGTCTATGATCCCTCGGAGAAGGGCTACATCATCACGATCAGTCTGGATGAGGGGCCGCAATATCCGCGTCTCCGGCGTCACCGTGACGTCGCAATCTGCCGCACGTGTCCGGCGACCAGATGAAGGGCTTCGTCACTCAGCACGCCGGCGACGTCTATAACGCGACTGCGGTCGAGAAGTCGGTCGAGGCGATGACGCGCGCAGCTTGCGACGTCTCGGCTACGCCTTCTCCGACGTGCGGCCGCACGGCGAGCGCGACAACGCCAACCACACGATCGCGCTCGCCTTCACCATCGACGACGCGCCGAAGGTCTATATCGAGCGCATCGACATCGTCGGCAACACGCGCACGCGCGATTACGTGATCCGCCGCGAGTTCGACATCGGCGAAGGCGACCCCTACAACCACGCCATGATCGAGCGCGGCGAGCGCCGGCTCAACAACCTCGACTTCTTCAAGAGCGTGCATATCTCGACGCGCCCGGGCTCCGCGCCGGACCGCATCATCGTCACCATCCAGGTCGAGGACAAGCCGACGGGCTCGGTCAGCCTGTCCGGCGGCTATTCGACGCTGGAGGGCGCGCTCGTCGAAGTCGCGTTCACCGAGACGAACTTCCTCGGCCGCGGTCAATATGTGCGGCTCAGCGCCTCGCGCGGCCAATTCAGCAACGGCTGGGGCGTCACCTTCACCGAGCCCTATCTGTTCGACCAGCGGCTCGCGGGCGGCTTCGACATCTACCACAAGCAGCATGTTGCAGAACATCTACGCCCTCTACACGACGAATACGACCGGCATCAACCTGCGGCTCGGCGTGCCGATCACCGAGGAGCTGACGTTCCAGCCGAACTACTCGCTGTACGCGTCGCAGATCACGATTCCGAACGACAGCTCGCAGCCTTATAACGATTGCGGAATACGCCTGGCTTTCCGCCGGGCAGCCCGTGGCGGCGGATCCGTACATCCCCGGAGGCACGGCCACGCCGCAGACCGCGCTTTACGAATTCAGCAACTGCTTGATCAACGGCGAAGCGTCGGCCGCGATCAAGGAAGCAGGCGGCGCTAGGGCCAGATCATCACCTCTCTGGTCGGCTATTCGCTGATCTGGGACTCGCTCGACAACCGCAAGAACCCGACGCAGGGCGCCTACGCCGAATTTCCATCAGGACATCGCGGGCCTCGGCGGCCAGTCGCACTTCGTGCGCGAGACGATCGACGGCAAGGTCTACTATCCGATCACCGACGACCTCATCGGCTTCCTGCGGCTGCAGGGCGGCCGGATCGACCAGATCGGCAGCGGCACCCTGCCGCTGATCGACAACTTCAACCTCGGGCCGACGCTGGTGCGCGGCTTCGCGCCGGGCGGCATTGGCCCGCGCGACATTTCGGACCCGAACAACATCTATGCCAATTCGCTCGGCGGCACGACCTATTTCGGCGGCACGGCGGAGGTTCAGTTCCCGATCTTCGGCCTGCCGCGCGAGATTGGCCTGAAGGGGGCGTTGTTCGTCGACGCAGGCAGCTTGTCCGGCTTCAGCGGCAGCACGAACTTCGCCTCGCTGCTCGGCTATCACCTATTGTCCGCCGCCGGGAACGATTCCCGCTGACGCAGCCGAGCTGTCTGCGCGTGGACGACGAGAACGTGATCCGCACCTCGGTCGGCGCCAGCCTGATCTGGGCCTCGCCGCTGGGGCCGATCCGCATCGACTTCGCCTATCCCGTGATCAAGGGCAAATACGACCAGGTCCAGTACATCAACTTCAGCGGCGGCGCGACCTTCTGATCGCCGCCTGACGCTCGACCTTCCGCGCGCCGAAGCACTGGCGCGCGGTTTTGTTTCAAAACCCCATCTGCACGAGTTTCGCGTCGCGGCGTAAGGTTTGCGTTGGCGCGAATCTGCGCTAATCGCGTCGCGCGCTTAGCGCAGGAGCCCCGCTTGGCCAGTCCGCGAAAGATCGTGTTCTTCCCGCCCGCCGCGTCGCCGACGCTCAGCGAGATTGCGGCCTGGACGGGCGCGTCGCTCGCCGACGCGGCGCGGGGCGAGGAGCGCGTCAGCGACGTCGCCGCTATAGACGCCGCAGGGCCCGGCGATCTGACCTTTCTCGACAATCCGCGCTACCTTCCGCAGCTCAAGACCTCGCGCGCGGCGGCCGTTTTCGTGCAGCCCGGCATCGGGGCGAAGTTCCTCGCCTCCTGCGCCGCGCTGGTGACGCCGCAGCCCTATCGCGCGATGGCCGAGGCCATGGCCAGGCTTTACCCGTCCGCCGCGCGGCCGGCGCTCGGGTTTCGACGAGCGCGGCGTCTCGGCGGCGGCGCATGTGCACCCCGAGGCGCGGCTGGAGGTGGGCGTCGTGGTCGATCCCGGCGCCGTAATCGGGCCTCAGGCCGAAATCGGTTCGGGGACGGTGATCGGCGCCAACGCCGTGATCGGCCCCGGCGTGCGCATCGGCCGCGACGCGGCGATCGGCCCCGGCGCCACCATCGCCTGCGCGCTGATCGGCGACCGCGTCATCGTTCACCCCGGCGCGCATATCGGGCAGGACGGCTATGGGTTCGCGCTGGGCCCGCGCCGTCATCTCAAAGTGCCGCAGATCGGTCGCGTCATCATCCAGGACGACGTCGAGATCGGCGCGGGCTCCACCATCGATCGCGGCGCCAACCGCGACACGATCATCGGCGAGGGCACCAAGATCGACAATCTCGTGCAGGTCGGCCACAACGTCGTCATCGGCCGCCATTGCGTGATCGTCAGCCAGGTCGGGATTTCCGGCTCCTGCGTGATCGACGATTTCGTCGCGCTCGGCGGCCAGGTGGGCCTCGCCGGCCATCTGCACATAGGCGCCGGCGCGCAGATCGGGGCCGCCTCCGGCGTGATGAACGACGTGCCTGCCGGCCAGCGCTGGTTCGGCGTGCCCGCTCAACCCGCGCGCGAGCATTTCCGCGACATCGCCAACTTGCGCAGATTGTCGCGCGGCGAAAAGTCGATCAGCGCGCCAGAAAAGGCCTGAGCCCTTCGCGCATCGCGAATTTGCGCAGCGGTTTGACGGCGGCGAGGGCCGCAAGGCCGAACCCGCGCGCGGCGTCGACGGGAACAAGCGGCGTCAGAAGCGAGGCGTTGAGCGCGCCGACGCCGAGCGTGCGCAGCGCAATGTCGGGCCGGCGCGCGGCGGCGTAGCGCCGCAGCGTCGCCTCGCCGCCGGGATCGGCGCCTTCGTCGCGCGCCTCGGTCGCCGCCGCGACGATCTCGGCGACGTCGCGCAGCCCCAGGTTGAGCCCCTGGGCGCCGATCGGCGGAAAGGCGTGCGCCGCGTCGCCAACCAGCGCGAGCCGCCGGGCCGTCAGCCGCGCCACGCGCTGGATCGTCATGGGAAAGGCGCCGCGCCCGCCTTCGATCCGCATGTCGCCGAGCATCGCATGGGCGCGCGTGCGCGCCTCGGCCGCCAGTTCGGCGTCGTTCAGGGCCATGCGCCGTGCGGCGCTGGCGTCGCGCATCAGCCAGACGAGGCTGGAGCGGTGCGGCGCGCCGGGTTTCGGCGGCAGCGGCACCAGCGTGAACGGCCCTTCGCGGGTGTGAAACTCGGTCGAGCCGTCGTCATGCGGCCGGCTGTGGCTGAGGCGCAGCGTCAACGCGGTCTGGCCCAGGCCTCGAACCGACGCGTCGATTCCCGCCGCCTTGCGCGATGGCGAACCGCGGCCGTCGGCGCCGACGACGAGCGCCGCCTTCAGCGTTCGCCCGTCGCTCAGAGTGAGCCGCGCGGCGTCTTCAGCGAACTCGAACCCGACGACGTCGGCCTCGAACCGCGCCTCCTGGCCAAGCGCCTCGGAGAGAACAGGCGCGAAGATCGCATTCTCGATGTTCCAGCCGAGCGCGTCGCGGCCGATCTCGGCGGCGCGAAATTCGACCGGGCGCGGCGCGAACAGCGAGCCCGTGTCGTCGACGATCCTCAGCGTTCGCATCGGCGCGGCCTGAGCCTCGACGGCGGCGAGCACGCCGAGTTTGTCCAGAAAATCAAGGGTCTGGCCAAGCAGGGCGACGGTGCGGCCCGGGGCGGGGCGTTCGAGCCGGCCGACCAGCGCCGCCCTCAGCCCCGCCCGGCGCACGCCAAGCGCCGCAGCGAGTCCGGCAAGCCCGGCGCCGACCACGACGACGTCGAAGGCGGGGGATGAAACTGCGTCGGCCATTGCTACCCTTTCGCACGCGTGCTTTTTAGCGTCCATACGACGCTGCGCCGCAGTCGGGCGCGTCATCGGAGGCGGGATTGGGTATCGGGGGCGACGGCGCGCCCCGTCGCGTGCGACGGGCGGCGGGTTTTTCCGTCCATCTCTTCACGGCCTCCGGCAGCGCCGTGGCGCTGCTCGCGCTTTACGCAGCCATCGACCACAACTTCGCCGCCTGTTTCGCCTGGCTGGGCCTCGCCCTGCTGATCGACGGCGTCGACGGCACGCTCGCCCGCGTGGCGCGGGTGCGAGAGACGGCCAGCGCCATCGACGGCGACGTGCTCGATCTCGTCATCGATTTCCTCACCTATGTGCTCGTGCCGATGGTGGCGCTGTGGCGCGCCGATCTCATGCCGTCGAAGCTGTCGTTCTGGCTCAGCGTCCTGGTGGTGTTCGCTTCTGCGCTCTATTTCGCCGATACGCGGATGAAGACGAGCGACTATTGGTTCCGCGGCTTTCCGGCGCTGTGGAACGTGCTGGCGATTTACCTGTTCGTGCTGCGGCCGCCTCCGTTCGTCAGCGCGGCGCTGATCCTCGCCGGCGTCGCGATGATGTTCGCGCCGGTCGTGTTCGTTCATCCGATGCGGGTGAGGGAATTGCGCCTGCTCAATCTCTTCGCCTCGGTCGCCTTCTTCGGGCTGTCGGCGGCGGCGATCGCCCAGAATTTCGAAGCGAGCCTCGCGGTGAAGATCGGCTTTCTGCTCGTCGCCGCCTATTTTCTGGCGCTGCCGTTCTGGCGCCATTCGCCCTGGGCCGACGACTAAGCAGACATTCGTTGGAAGGCCAACGAATGTCTGCTTAAGTCTTTGATTTCGCAGGATTTTCGTCCGAAAACCGGCATCCACTTTTCGGAAATCCTGCTTAGCCGAATTTGCGGCCCCTTTAAATTAGTTATTGCTGATATATATGCGATTTGGCTCGCGAAAGGCGGCTGAAGGAGGAGGGTTTCATGTCGGGCGTCCATGTCGTTTGCGCGTCCTGCGGACAGGTCAACCGGGTGGCCGAGGACAAGCCGGCCGGCCAGGCGCGCTGCGGGCGTTGCGGCGAGGCCTTGTTCGACGGCCATCCCAGGGAAGTCGACGCAGCGGGGCTCGACCGGCAGATCGAACGCAGCGGGATTCCGCTGGTGGTGGATTTCTGGGCCGGCTGGTGCGGCCCGTGCCGCGCCATGGCGCCGGCGTTCGCGCGCGCCGCGGAGGCGCTGGAGCCGAAGGCGAAATTCCTGAAGGTGGACGTCGACGCCAATCCGCAGGCGGCGGCGCGTTTCGGCGTGCAGGGCATCCCCGCCTTGTTCGTGCTGCGCGACGGCAAGGTCGTCGCCCAGCGCGCCGGCGCCATGGACGCGGCGAGCCTGGAGCGCTGGGTTCGACAGGCGGCCTCAATCGCGCCGTGACCCGAAAGGCGCCGCGGACCGTTGCCAGCCGCCGAATTGGCATGTTAGCTTGATTCTGCGGCGTTAAGGCCCCGAGCTAGCGGGGACGTACGCGTCAACGGGAGAAACGCACCATGGGAACTCAAGGACTCCGGCCGTCATTCGCGCCGTGACATGATGAAGGGCGCGGCGCTCGGCGCCGGCGCGCTGTTCGGCGGGATGGGCGTCAATCCGATGATGGCCGCGGCCATCGCCAAGGAAGCCGGGCGGTCGTCCAAGCCCCTGAAGGCCGCCTTCTCCAACGCCGGCCTGCAGGCGACCTGGTGCGCGCAGGGCAAGCAGGCGGCCGAATATTGGGGCAAGCTGTTCAATGTCGACGTCACCTGGTTCGACGGCCAGCTCGACGCCGTCAAGCAGCGCTCGGCCATCGACAACATGGCCTCGCAGAAGTGGGACTTCGTCGCCATTCAGGCCTTCGGCATCGGCACGCTGACCGCGCCCGTCAACAAGATGATCGACGCCGGCATCCCGGTCATCGACATGGACACGCTGATCGCGCCGCTCGATCAGATCAACGTCCACACTTTCCTCGCCCCCGACAACGAGTTCATGGGCGCCTCCGTCACCCAGGCGCTCGTCAATGCGATCAACGGCGAAGGCACGATCGTGATGACGCAGGGCGCGCTCGGCCACACGGGCGCTCAAGGGCGCGCGCGCGGCTTCAAGTCCGTCGTCTCGAAATTCCCGAAGATCCAGGTTCTCGACGAGCAGCCCGCCGATTGGGACGTGACCAAGGTCGCGCGCATCTGGGAAGCGCTGCTGACCAAATATCCCAAGATCGACGCGGCCTTCTTCCATAATGACGACATGGCGCTGGCGGCCTCGAAGGTGATGCAGGCCAAGGGCCGCACCGAGACCAAGATCGGCGGCGTCGACGCGATGCCCCCGGCGATCAAGGCGGTGCAGGCCGGCACGATGTATGCGACGGTGCGCAACCCGTCCTGCCGCATCCATGGCGGCGCGATCATCGCCGGCGTCGGCGCGGTCGTGAATGGCGACAAGACGGGCAAGGACATTCCCAAGAACATTGTCACCGACGGTCCCGTCGTCACCAAGGCCAACGCCGACGGCATGTTGTGGATGGAGGATCAGTTCCTCATCTGACGACCTGAAGCGCCATGACGCCGCTGATCGAACTCACAAACATCGTCAAGACGTTCGGCGGCGTTCAGGCCCTGCGCGGCGTCGATTTCGCGCTCAAAGCCGGCAGCATCCACGGGCTCGCCGGCGAAAACGGCGCCGGCAAGAGCACGCTGATGAAGGTCATCGCCGGCGTGCATCCCGCCGATTCCGGCGAATTCAAAGTGGACGGCGAGCCCGTCCATTTCCGCTCCGCGCGCGACGCCCGGGCGCGCGGAATCGCCATGGTCCATCAGGAGCTCAGCGTCGCGCCGGACCTCAGCGTGGCCGAGAACGTGTTTCTGGGCAGCCAGCCGGTCAACGGCTTGGGAACGATCGCCTGGGGCCGCATGGCGCGCGAAGCGGCCGAACAGCTCAAGAACCTCGGCCTCGATATCGACCCGCGCGCGCGGCTCGGCGATTTTCCCATCGGCGTGCAGCAGCTTGTGGAGCTTGCGCGCGTGCTGTTCTCCGGCGCGCGCATCATCATTCTCGACGAGCCGACCTCGGCCCTGTCGCCGCCGGAAATCGCGCGACTGTTCGCCGTGTTGCGCCGCGTGCGCGAGAGCGGCCGCGGCCTCATCTTCATCTCCCATTTCCTCGACGACATCCTCGAAATTTCCGACGAGGTCTCGGTTTTCCGCAACGGCCGCCGCGTCGCGCATGCTGAAGTCGGCCCTGGCGTCGACAAGGCCTGGATGATCGAGAACATGATCGGTTCCGGCCGCGACGAACTCGGCGAGAGCTACCTCCACGACATCGCGCTCAAACCCCGGTCGCAGACGCCCGTTGTGCTGGAGGCGGAGGGGCTGACGCTGGAGCCCTATTTCCGCGATGTGTCGTTCCAGGCGCACGCCGGCGAAGTGCTCGGGATTTACGGCTTCATGGGCTGCGGACAGATCGAGCTCGCGCGCATGCTGTTCGGCAAGCTGAAGCCGGAGAAGGGGCGCCTGCGCCTCGAGGGCGGGGTCGCGCGGTTCAAGCGCACGACCGACGCCAAGGACGCCGGCGTCGGTTTCGTGCCGGAGAGCCGGCGCATGATGCTGTTCCGCGAGGAGCCGATCTACCGCAACGTTTCGATCGCCTTTCTCGAACATTTCTCGAAGCTGTGGGTCCGCCCCGCGGCCGAGCGCGCGGCGGCCAAGGCCCATACCCAGCGATTCGGCGTGCGCCCGGCCGGCGTCGAGGCGCGGCTCGGCGCGCTGTCGGGCGGCAATCAGCAGAAGGTGGCGCTCGCCAAATGGCTGGCGCGGCCGCCGAAGGTTCTGGTGCTGGTCGAACCGACGCGCGGAATGGACGTCGGCGCCAAGGAAGACGTCGTGCATATCGTCAAGAGCCTCGCCGCCGAGGGCATGGCGGTGATCGTGCTCTCGACGGAGCCGGAGACGGTCTTGTCGCTCGCCGATCGCGTGCTGGTCATGCGCAAGGGCGAGCTCACCAGCGAATTCGCGGACTGCGCGATCAGCAAAGACAAACTGCTGGCGGCGGCGTGAGGGCCACAATCGCAAACGCCCCTCACTCTCGCCCTCTCCCCGCAATCGGAGAGAGGGTCGCGGCCGGCCGACCCGAATCGCCCGAACCCTGGAGCATTCCTAAATGGCCGATAGCGAACTCGGCGCCAAAGCATCTGGCTTCGATCTCGGCCGTCTCTTGCGCGATCAGTTGCGCAATATCGCGCCGTTCGCGACGCTGATTTTGCTCGTCGGCTTCTTCAGCGTCGCTGCGCCCTCCTTCGCCACCCTCGGCAATCTCGAAAACATCCTGCAACAGGTCTCCGTCACCGCGATGATCGCGGTAGGCCTCACCTTCGTCATCCTCACCGCCGAGATCGACTTGAGCGTCGGCGCGGTGGCCGGCGCCACCGCCATCGTGCTGACCTTCTTCACCAAGCAGCCCGATTACGTGAACATCCAGAATCTGCCGCTGCCGGGGATTCTGGCCATTCCCCTTGCGCTGGCGGCCTGCGCCGGGCTCGGGCTCATCACGGCGTTCGGCGTCACCAGGATCGGCATTCCCTCCTTCATCATGACGCTCGCGATGATGCAGATCGGCGCCGGCGTCTCGGCGGTGCTGGTGCGCGGGCAGATCGCCTATAGCGTGCCGCCGCTCATCCTGACCCTCGGCTCGAAATCGATCTACGGCGTACCGTGGATCACCATCTTCGCGGCCGCGATGCTGCTCGTCGCGCATCTGGTCCTCAGCCACACGCGCTTCGGCCGCTATGTCTACATGGTCGGCGGCAACCGCGAGGCGGCGGAATATTCGGGCGTCAACGTGCGCTTCGTCACCGGGGCGGTGATGACGATTTCGGCCGTCTGTTCGGGCGTCGCCGGCATGTTGGGCGTCGCCTATTTCGGTTCGGCGCAGCAGAACGAGTTCGACACTTTCCTGCTCGACGCCATTGCGGCGGTGGTGGTCGGCGGCACGAGCCTGTTCGGCGGGCGCGGGGGCATCGGCAACACCATCGTCGGCCTGTTCGTGCTCGGCGTGCTCAACAACGGCCTCGACTACGTGAAGATCGACAGCTTCCTGAAGATCCTCATTCGCGGCCTGATCCTGCTCGCCGCGCTCGTCATCAACATCTACGCGGAGCGGCTGCGCTCGACGCGGGCGGCGAACTCGTGACGCTTTGACAGCCCGCCCGCGCGGCGCCACACTGGCTTATGTCTACGAGCGTCAAGATCTGCGGCGTCAATTCGCCGGAAGCTTTGGCCGCCGCGCTGCAGGCCGGGGCCGACATGGTCGGTTTCGTGTTCTACGAGCCGAGCCCCCGCTTCATCGGTCTGGACACGGCGCGCCAGCTCGCCGTGCATTGCCGCGAGCGTGCGGAGGTCGTCGCGCTGACGGTCGATGCGCCGGACGTGACTCTGGAGGCGATCCTGCGGCGGGTCGGGCCGAACTATCTCCAGCTCCACGGAAACGAGAGCCCGGAGCGGGTCGCGGAGATCCAGGAGAAATACGGCGTCTCGGTAATCAAGGCCATCGGCGTCGCCGAGGCCGCCGATCTCGCGCTCGCCGACGCCTATGCCGACGCCGACGCGCTGCTGATCGACGCCAAGCCGCCGAGGGGCGCGACGCTGCCCGGCGGCAACGGCGTGGCCTTCGACTGGGGGCTCGTGCGGAACTTCTCTCCCCGCAAGCCGTGGCTGCTGTCGGGGGGGCTCACGCCCGAAAATGTGGGGCAGGCGATCCGCGACAGCGGCGCGCGCGCGGTGGACGTGTCTTCGGGCGTCGAGAGCGCGCCCGGCGTCAAGGAGTCCGCTGAGGATCGCAGCGTTCATCCAGGCGGCGCGGGCGGGTTTCGCGGCGGTCGAGAGCGAGTGATTGCGGGCGGGCGCGGGCGGGGCTAAGGGACGCTCAACGACGGGAGCCCGCCTTGACCAAGATCGACAAGCCCAATTCCTACCGCAACGGCCCCGACGAGCGCGGCCATTTCGGCATTTTCGGCGGCCGTTTCGTCGCCGAGACGCTGATGCCGCTCATCCTGTCGCTGGAGAAGGCCTACGGCGAGGCCAAGAACGATCCCGCCTTCCACAAGGAGCTCCAGCATTTCGCGACCCATTACGTCGGCCGCCCGAGCCCGCTCTATTTCGCCGAGCGGATGACCCAGCATCTCGGCGGCGCGAAGATCTATTTCAAGCGCGACGAGCTCAACCACACCGGCGCGCACAAGATCAACAACGTGATGGGGCAGATCCTGCTCGCTCGCCGCATGGGCAAGCCGCGCATCATCGCCGAGACGGGCGCCGGCCAGCACGGCGTCGCCACCGCCACCGCCTGCGCCCGCTTCGGCCTCAAATGCGTCGTCTACATGGGCGCGGTCGACGTCGAGCGACAGAAGCCGAACGTGTTCCGCATGAAGATGCTCGGCGCCGAGGTTGTCCCCGTGCAGTCCGGCGCGCGCACGCTGAAGGACGCGATGAACGAGGCTTTGCGCGACTGGGTGACGAACGTCGCCGACACGTTCTATTGCATCGGCACCGCCGCGGGCCCGCATCCCTATCCCGCGATGGTGCGCGACTTCCAGAGCGTCATCGGCAACGAGACCCGCCAGCAGATGATGGAGGCGGAGGGTCGTCTGCCCGACAGCCTCGTCGCCTGCATCGGCGGCGGCTCCAACGCCATCGGCCTGTTCCATCCCTTCCTCGACGACGAGGGCGTCGAGATGTTCGGCGTCGAGGCGGCGGGCCACGGGCTCGACGTGCCGGACGGCCATGCGGCCTCGCTCGCCGGCGGGCGGCCGGGCGTGCTGCACGGCAACCGCACCTACCTGCTGATGAACGAGGATGGGCAGATCAACGAGGGCCATTCGATCTCCGCCGGCCTCGATTATCCCGGCATCGGCCCCGAGCACGCCTGGCTGAAGGAGACCGGCCGCGTCTCCTATCTCTCGGCCACCGACAAGGAGGCGCTCGAGGCGTTCCAGCTCTGCTCGAGGCTCGAGGGCATCATCCCGGCGCTCGAGCCCGCCCATGCGCTCGCCAAGGTGATGGAGCTCGCGCCGAAGCTTCCGCGCGATCATCTGATGGTGATGAACATGTGCGGGCGCGGCGACAAAGACATCTTCTCGGTCGCCGAATATCTCGGCGGCATGTGACCTACGAGGAGTTCGACCGTTTCTGCGCGTCCCTCACGGCCGCGACTTACGTCGAGCAATGGGGCGGGGCGCATGTCTGGAAGGTCGGGGCCAAGGTGTTCGCCATCGGCGGCTGGGCGGAGGATCGGCCGGCCTTCACCTTCAAGGCGACGCCGCTGGCGTTCGAAATGATGAAGTCGGCGCCCGGCCTGAGGCCTGCGCCTTATCTCGCCTCGCGCGGCCTAACCTGGCTGCAACGCGTTGACGAATTCGAGCCTGTCCGACGAGGATCTGCGCGCCTATCTGAGAAAATCCCACGAGCTTGCTTGCGCGGGCCTCACTCGCGCGGCGCGCCGCGCCCTCGGCCTCGCCGACTTGCCGGCGGAAGGCAGCCGACGTCCTCAAGGGCGGCGCCAAAGGTTTTGTTCATGACCCTCGCGTAATTTGGCGTCGTTCCGCCCGCGCGTCCGCGCGGACATTCGGCCGGTTTCGCGAGGAGGTCGGCATGAGTCCGGAGATGGTCAGTCTCTCGTTCGAACTGCCGGGCTTTCGCATCGTGCGCAACGTCGGCGTCGCGCGCGGCATCGTCGTGCGCTCGCGCTCCGTCGTCGGCAATATCGCTGGCGCGTTTCAGACGCTGTTCGGCGGCAACATCACCGTCTACACCAACCTCTGCGAGCAGGCGCGAATGCAGGCCTACCGCATGATGTGCGAGCAGGCCGAGGCCAATGGCGCGAACGCCGTGGTGATGATGCGCTACGACGCGACCGAAATCATGAGCGGCGTCACCGAAGTGATCTGCTACGGCTCGGCCGTGGTGGTCGAGGCGGCGCGGTCATGAGCCCGGCCGTCGTTGTCGGATTCGCCCTTTTCGTCGCCGGCGCAGCCGTATTCCTTGCGCAATTGTGGTTGCAGCCCTGGTCGCCGGAGACATTCCTCAAGCTGATGGCGACCGATGGCGTGCTGCTCGCCATCACCATCGTCGGCGCCTTCGTGCTTAGGGAGCGGCGCTCGACCGAGCGGCTCAGAAACCGCAAGGATCTGGATTGATCGGCCGGCTCAGGCCGCCGGCGGCAGCCGGGAGCGCCAGGACGCCGGCGTCCACCGCAGCGCGCCGCGCCGGGCCTTCGCCCAGAAGGCCGACAGCAACAGCAATCCGGCCCCGACGAACAGCGCCGACAGCGCGACGCTGATAGTCAAGGCTCCTGTCGCCCGGAACAGGCTGTCCATCGCCACCAGGAGGTAGGCGAGGGAGGAGACCATCAGCGCGCGCCGGTCAACGATCAGCGCGATCAATCCAAGCAGCCCATAGAGCGCGAAGGCCAGCAGCGCCGCCCCCACGGTGGCCGGCGACGTCGCAGGATCAGGCCCGAAAGGCGACAGCCGGGTCAGGCCGAGCAGCGAGAAGGCGGGATGCACGATCGCCGGCGCGGCGAGCAGATGCAGCCAGAAGGCGACGTCGGAGCGACGGGTTTTCCGCGCCGGGTCGCTCGCGTCCCAGGCCAGCGCGAGCGCGAAGCTCGCAAGGCCTGCGGCGAGGAGGGCGAAGAGATAGACGTTATCGGAATTGGCGAGCGCCGCGACGGAGAGAACGGCGGCGCCGCCGAATGTCAGCACGCCGGCGGCGACCGTGATGGGGACCATGAACCGCCGCCAGTGCAGGAAGGCGGCGAGCGTCGCCGCCCCGCCGACGAACAGAATATGCGGCAGGGGACGCCCGTAATGCGTTGCGAATGGCGACAGGACGTAGGCCGTCGCGCCGACGCCGCCGACGAAGGCAAGCAGCAGCAGGATGCTCGGCAGGGCCATGCGCCGCCGCCGCGTGAAATATTCGGCGAGCCCCCAGCTTGCGGCGGCGACCAGCGCGGCGGCCGAGACTGCCTGCGACCTGCTCGCCCAGCCAGCCCAGCGCGGCCAGCGTCATCACGAGCGCGATGGAGACGAAGATGTCGTTGAAGCCGGTCAGCAGCCGGAAGGATTCCTCGTCCGCCGCCGGCGCGTCGCGCCGCCGCTCGACGAAGGCGCGAAGGGCGGCCGCGGCTTCCGCCGATATCGTCCCGGCGCCCACCGCCGCATCCAGGTCTTCGTCCGTGTATTGCACGATCAAGCCGTCGCGGCGAAAACCGCGCCCTGATTACGGGCTGACGAAGGGTTAAAACTTCAGCATGTCGAAGCGCGTCAGCGTCGTTTTCGCCGCGACAAAGGGCGCATGGGTCATGTGCCAGGCGACATATTGCTCCGCGTAAAGCTCGCTGGAGGACATGCCATCGACGGGGATGACGACGCTCATGCCGTGAAAGGCGGCGTCCGAGGCCGTGTTGAGCACCGCGCCCTCCGAGGCGGTTCCCGTCACGATGACCCGCTTGATCCCCTTGCCGTCAAGCAGTTGGCGCAGGTTGGTGTTGAGAAACTTGTTCGGGCCCGATTTGACGATCGGCTCGCCGTCCTTCGGCGCCACGTCCGGCTGGATGTCGGAGGGCTTGCCCGTCGGCGACTCGCTGTAGACCACATAGACGCCATGCGCCCTGGCCGCCTCCAGCGCCGCCTTCACCTTGGGCAGCGAAGCGAGGCAGCGCGGCCTGGTCGTCCTGTTGCAGGGGCCGCTGCTGGCGGCGTCCGAGCCGTTGAAATCGAGCAGAAGAAGCGCGTCGGTCTTGGGATCGACGATGACGGGCTTGAGCTCCGGCGCGGGAGGCGCCGTCACCTTCGCCCAGTCGTCGATGATCGTCTCAGCCCGGGCGCCGCCGAGCGCCGCCAGACACGCGAAAAGAGTGAGCAGTCGTCGCAAGCGTCCCTCCTGGTCATTGGCCTGACAAAGGCGTCGAACGGGTTTCACCCCTCCTTGCCGGCGACTCCCGCTTCGGCGAAGGTCGCCATGCCATTATGGCAGCCGACCGCCGCCCTGACGACGCCGACCGCCAGAGCCGCGCCGGACCCTTCGCCAAGGCGCATGCCAAGGCTCAGCAGCGGCGCCTTGTTGAGCTCGCGCAGCGCGCGCGCGTGCGCATTCTCCGCCGAGACATGGCCGGCCAGGCAATGATCGAGCGCGCGCGGGTCCATCGCGTGCAGCACGGCGGCGGCGGAGCATACCACGAAGCCGTCGAGCAGCACCGGCGTGCGCTGATGCCGCGCGCCGAGGATGGCGCCGGCCATCGCCGCGACTTCCCGGCCGCCGAGCCGGCGCAGCGCTTCGAGCGGATCGTCGAGATGTTCCCTGTGGGTCTCCAGCGCGCGCCGCACCGCGTCGGCCTTGCGCTTGAGGCCGGCGTCGTCGACACCGGTGCCGCGGCCGACCCATTCCTCCGGCTCGCCGCCGAACAGCGCGCAATAGATCGCCGCCGCGATCGTCGTATTGCCGATGCCCATTTCGCCGAGGCAGAGCAGATCCGGCCCGCCGGCCAGCGCCTCCATGCCGAAGGCCATGGTGGCCGCGCAGCCGCGCTCGTCCATCGCCGGCCCTGACGTGATGTCGCCGGTCGGCTGCGACAGCGCGAGCTCGTAGACTTTGAGCGAGATGTCGAAGGTCTTGCAGATCTGGTTGATCGCCGCTCCGCCGGCCTGGAAATTGGCGACCATCGCCTCGGTGACGGAGGCGGGAAACGGCGACACGCCCTGCGCGACCACGCCGTGATTGCCGGCGAACACGGCGACCAGCGGATTGTCGACATGCGGCGCGCCGCCCTGCCAGGCCGCCATGAATTCGGCGATCTCCTCGAGCCGGCCGAGCGAGCCCGCGGGCTTGGTCAGTTGCGTCTGGCGTTCGCGCGCGGCGCCGAGCGCGGCGTCGTCGACCGAGGGCATGTTTTCCAGGAGGGCGCGGATGTCGTCGAAGGGGCTCGGCATGGGCTGAAGGCTCGCGGGAGGGTCGCGCCGGGCTTGGCCGAACGCGCGGGGAATCGCAAGCCTCGTTTCACTTAACTTTTGCGCCGGCGGGCGCTGGGTTCGCCGGCGCCGCGCGCCATCGCGCCGCTCGATCCGCCCCCGCCGGGCGGCCTCACCCGCGCTTCATCGGCCAGGGCGTCTCGGGCGTCGGCGCGATCGGTCCCTTGCCGTCCATGAAGGCGAAGAGATTGTCGACGACGAGATTGGCCATGGCGAGCCGCGTCACCGTCGAGGCGGAGCCGACATGCGGCGTCAGCACGACATTGTCGAGCGACAGGAATCCCTCCGGCACATGCGGCTCATGCGCGAACACGTCGAGCCCGGCGGCAAGGATCGTGCGCTTGCGAAGCGCCTCGATGAGAGCCTGCTCGTCCACCAGCGACCCGCGCGCGATATTGACGAGAACGCCGTCGGGGCCCAGCGCCGCCAACACCTCGGCGTCGACGATGTTGCGCGTATCCGCGCCGCCGGGCGCGGCGACCATCAGGATGTCGACCGCCTTCGCCATCGCGATGAGCGAGGGATAATAGAGATAGGGCGCGTCCGGCTGGGCCTTGCGGCCGTGATAGACGATGTCGACGCCGAAGGCCGCGACGCGCTTGGCGATTTCCCTGCCGATGCGCCCGAGGCCCAGCACGCCCATCGTGCGGCCGCGCAGCGAAGCGGAAAGCGGGAAGGGACCCTCCTTGGCCCATCGCCCCTCGCGCAAATACCGCTCGGCGGCGGGAAAGCGGCGCACCGCGTTGAGGAGGAGCCCCACCGCCGTATCGGCCGTCTCCGCGTCGAGCACGCCCGGCGTATGCGCCACGACGACGCCGCGCGCCGCCGCGGCGCGAGCGTCGATGTGGTCGTAGCCGACGCCGAAGCTCGACACGATCTCCAGCTTCGGGAATTGCGCCATATAGGCGTCGTCGATGCGGGGCGTGTGGTGCGTGACGACGAGCGCGCGAATGCGCGGGGCGACTTCGGCGAGCGCCGCGGCCGGGTCCGGCGCCTCGAACGGCCGATGCAGCGTCGCGCGCTTGGCGATGCGCTCGGCGATGATGGCCATGCCCGGCGCCGGCATCAGAACGTCATAGGTCAATCCGGTCTCTCCTTTCAGGATTCGGGGGCCAACATGCGCTGATCGGCGCCCGCTCGGCAAGGCGGGGCTTTGCTTGCGAGCGCCGCCGTGCCACATGCGCGGGATCATGTCCGCTTCCTTCGAGACGCTGCGCCGCAGGCCGCGCGTGCGGCGGCTGGTCCTCAGCGATTTCCGCTCCTATGCGGCGCTCGACGTCAGGTTCGACGCGGACACCGTCGCCTTCGTCGGCGACAACGGCGTCGGCAAGACGAATCTGCTCGAAGCCCTGTCGCTGTTTTCGCCGGGCCGGGGCCTCAGGCGGGCGGAGACGGGCGAATGCGCGCGCGCCGGCGGGGCGGGCGGCTTCACGGTCGCCATCGAGGTCGAGGAGGACGGCGAGTTCAGGCCGATGGGGCTCGGGCTGGAGCCCGGGGCCAGCGGGCCGGAGCGGGTCAATCGGATCGACCGCGCGCCGGTCGCCTCCGCCCGCGCCTTCTCGGATCATGTGCGGCTCGTATGGCTCACTCCGGCGATGGACCCGCTGCTCGGCGGCCCGGCGAGCGAGCGGCGGAAGTTTCTCGACCGGCTGGTGCTCGCCATCGACCCCGGCCATGGCGCGCGCGTCGGGCAGTTCGAGCGGGCGTTGCGCGGTCGCAACCGGCTCCTGGAGGAGGGCGGTCGCAACGGCGCCTGGCTCGACGCGGTGGAGCGCGAGGCGGCCGAGCTTGGCGTCGCCATAGCGGCGGCGCGGGCGGAATGCGTCGGCCGGCTCGCCGCCGCCATTCTGGCCGAGCGCGACGACGACGGGCCGTTTCCCTGGGCGGGCCTCGCCCTGCAAGGCGAGGTGGAGACGATGGCGCAGGAGGGACCGGCGCTGGAGGCGGAGGACCGCTACCGTCGGGCGCTGCGCGACAACCGCGGCCGCGACGCGGCGGCGGGGCGCACGCTGATCGGCCCGCATCTGGCCGATCTCGACGTGACGCACGGGCCGAAGGGCGCCCCCGCCGCCCGCGCCTCCACCGGCGAGCAGAAGGCGCTGCTGGTCGGGATCGTGCTCGCCCATGCGCGGCTGGTGGCGGACATGTCCGGCATCGCGCCCATCGCGCTGATGGACGAGATCGCCGCGCATTTCGATCCGCGCCGGCGCGAGGCCCTGTTTTCGGCCCTGGCGCGCATCGGCGGCCAGGCGTTCCTCACCGGCGCCGACCCTGCGGCGTTTTCAACGCTCGAGGGCGCGCGTTACGAGGTGGCGGACGGGAAGGTCTCGCGCGCGCCTTAAGCGTGGCCGGCGTCGGAGGAGAGATGCGCGGCGCGGGCGCCGATGAGACCCAGCGCGTAATCGTATTTGCCGGCGAAATCGTCGCCGAACAGCAGTTCCGGATCGGCGGGGCCGATGAGCCAGGCGTTGGCGAGGATCTCGCCTTCGAGCTGGCCCGCCGCCCAGCCGGCGCAACCGAGCGCCAGCACCGCGCGCTTCGGCCCTTCCCCGCTGGCGATGGCGCGCAGAATGTCGAGCGTCGCCGTAAGCCTGATGTCGTCGTCGATCTGCACGGTCGAGTCGCTGGCCGCATAGTCGTTGGAATGCAGGACGAAGCCGCGGCCCGTATCCACGGGGCCGCCGCGCAGCACGCGGATCTCGTCGATCTCGCGGGGCAGCCGGATCGCGTCCGTCTCTTTGACGATCTCCAGCTGCACCAGGAGCTTCGATAGCCGAATCTCGTTGGCGCGCTGGTTGACGACGATGCCCATGGCGCCGTCGCTGCGATGGGCGCACATATAGACGACCGCACGCGTGAACACGCCGTCCCGCAGGGAGGGCGTGGCGATCAGCACTTTACCCTCGTAGCTGTGTTCGATCGGGGGACCCGCGGGCCGTTTCATAGTGGATAGGTTACGCTCCAACGCCCGGCTTTCAAAATGAAAAAAGGATGCGCTTCGGGGCGCGGTCGGCTAGACCTATGGCCATGCTGCGCATAGCCGCCTTGACCTTCCTCCTCGCTGCTCCCGCCTTCGCCGCCGGCGCTTTCGACTCGGACTGGTCGGTCTCGGCGAAATCGCGCGCCCGGCTGATCGCCGACGCGCGCGGCGCGGGCCTCGAAATCGCGCTGTCGCCCGGCGCCATCACCTATTGGCGCGATCCCGGCGAGGCGGGCGTTCCGCCGACCTTCAGCTTCTCCGGGTCGGACAATCTCGCCAAGGCCGAGGTCGATTTTCCCGCGCCGGAGCGCATTCCGGAGCCCGACGGCAGCATCGCCTTCGGCTATCGTCAGAGCGTCATCCTGCCGATCCGCGTAACCCCCGCCGATCCGGCCAAGCCCGTGCGGCTGGAGGCGCAGGTCGATTACGCGGTGTGCGAGAAGCTCTGCCTGCCCGCCAAGGCGAAGGCCGAGCTGACCCTCGGCGGGAAAGACGCCTCGCCCTTCGCAAAGGCGCTCGCCGAGGCGCGGGAGCGCGTGCCGGCCAAGGTCGAGGCCGCCAAGCTCGGCGCCGTCGTCCGCACGGTCGGCCCGAAATCGTGGCGGGTCTGTTTCAGCGAGGCCCCGAAGGACCTGTTCGTCGAAGCGCCCGAGGGCTTCTGGGTCCAGCCGAAGCGCGAGGCGGACGGGCGCTGCTTCGCGCTGATCCTTCAACAGGCCCCCGACGGGGCGAAGCCGCCGATCGACGTCAGCCTGACGGTCGAGGACGCCGGGGGCGCGGCGGAGACCAAAGTGACGCTCGGGGGCTGACGCGCGATTGTCTCGCCGGGCGCGACGGCCTAAACCCGCGCCGGGCGCGCCCCTCGCGCCCGGCGTAGCGGACTACGGCATGACGGTTCAGCATGTTTGGCCCCAAAGCGCCGCCCGCGCGGCGACGAGCGAATCCTTGCTGCGCGGCTGGCTCATTCTGACGGCGACGCTGATCTTCGCGATGGTGATGGTGGGCGGGGCGACGCGGCTCACCGAATCCGGGCTGTCGATCACGCAATGGAAGCCGGTGACCGGCGTCCTTCCGCCGCTCAATCTGGCGGAATGGCAGGCCGAGTTCGACCGCTACAAGCAGATCCCGCAATACGCCCAAATGAACCCTGACATGACGCTCGACGGGTTCAAGACGATCTTCTGGTGGGAGTGGAGCCACCGGCTGCTGGCGCGGATCCTTGGGCTGATCTACATCGCGCCCGCGCTCTATTTCTGGGCGACAGGCCGGCTGAAGGGCCGCATCGGCGCGCGCGTCGGTCTGGCGACGGCGCTGCTGGCGCTGGAGCCGATCGTCGGCTGGTGGATGGTGTCCTCGGGCCTGTCCGCGCGCACCGAGGTCGCGCAGCAGCGGCTTGCGATCCATCTTCTTATCGCCGCCGCGACTTTCGGGACGCTCATCTACGCGGCGGTCGGCTTGAGGAGCCGGACGCCGCAAAAGGGCGCGCGGGGCTTCGCTTGGCCGGCGCATCTGCTGGCCGGGCTCATTTTGCTGCAACTGGGCCTCGGCGCGCTGGTGGCGGGCCTGCGCGCCGGGCTCATCTACAACACGTGGCCGCTGATGGACGGGCGCTGGATTCCGAAGGGCCTGTTCGCCACTGAGCCCGCGATCCGCGCGATCTGGGACGATGTGACGACGGCGCAGTTCGATCATCGCATGGTCGCATATCTCGTCGTGCTGTTCGCGCTCGCCCTGGCGGCCGCGGCGGCGCGGGTCGGCGGCGCGCTCGCCCGGCGCGCCTTCGTCGTCGCAGGGGCCGCGCTGCTTCAGGCGGCGCTCGGGATCGTCACGCTCGTCTATGTCGTGCCGCTGCACGCCGCGCTCGCGCATCAGGCCTTCGCGCTGATCCTGTTCGGGCTCGCCGTCGCAAACGCCAGCGCGACGCGGGACGAGGCCGCCTAGATCTTCTCCTCGCTCGCCGGGCGGCCGAGGAAACGATAGACGATCAGACGCCCGGCGATCGCGCCGCCGAGCCTGTCGGTGATCGAGGCCGGCAGGCAATGATCGAACCCTTCGGCGATCGAGGCCGCCGAGGCCCTGCGCTGCGCCTCGTCGCCGGCCCATTGCGCGTGGGTGATCTGCGGTTTTCCAATCAAGGCGCCTCGCCGGTTCAGCATGAAGCGCACGGTGACGTCGGTCCCCTCGGCGACCCGCACCGTCGCAAGGCAGCGGTTCAACTCGGCGTATAGAGCGATAAGGGTATTGGCGGGCTCGGCGAGCGCCGGACCGCACGCGCAGGCAAGCGCGGCGAGTGCGAGCGGGGCGGCTTTCAGCATGGCGTTAACCGGCGTCCAGTAGCCTGCGTTCGCATCAGGTTTCGGCGAAACTAAGCCGCCCTCGCGTCAGAGTTAAGCGCGGGCGGTTGCTTTTGGCCGCAAATTCTGCTTGGAAGGGCTCCATGCGAAACTGGGTTTCGAGCCTTACCCTTCGACTTAGCCGCCCGGCGCTCTGAAGCGCCGGGACGCGTTCGTTCGACTTCGCAACCTTTTCCCGTTTATTCCGCGCGCCCTGCGAGGCCGCGTCGCCAAGGCCCAAGCCATGCATACGATGCCGATTCAAAAATATCAGGCGTTCAAGCCGATCGTCCTGCCCGACCGGCAGTGGCCCTCGCGCGCCATCGAGAAGGCGCCGATCTGGTGCTCGGTCGATCTGCGCGACGGCAACCAGGCGCTCATCGAGCCGATGGGCGTCGAGCGCAAGAACCGCATGTTCAACCTGCTGGTCGGGATGGGCTTCAAGGAGATCGAGGTCGCCTTTCCCTCCGCCTCGCAGACCGATTACGACTTCGTGCGCTCCGTCATCGAAGGGAACAAGATTCCCGATGACGTAGCGATCCAGGTGCTGACGCAGTGCCGGCCGGAGCTCATCGAGCGCACCTTCGAGGCGGTCAAAGGCGCCAAGCGCGTCATCCTGCACTTCTACAACTCGACTTCCACCTTGCAGCGCGATGTCGTGTTCCGTACGGACGTCCAGGGCGTCAAGCAGATCGCCGTCGACGCCGCGCGCCAGGTCAAGGCGCTGGCCGCCAAGGCCCCGGAGACGGAGTGGATCTTCGAATATTCGCCCGAGAGCTTCACCGGCACCGAGCTCGAAGTCGCGCTGGAAATCTGCGAGGCGGTCAAGGACGTGATCCAACCGACCCGGCAGAACCGTCTCATCCTCAACCTGCCCGCCACCGTCGAAATGGCGACGCCCAACACCTACGCCGACATGTTCGAATGGTTCGGCCGCAAGATTTCCGATCGCGAGACGGTGATCCTCTCCGTTCACCCGCACAACGACCGCGGCACCGCGGTCGCCGCCGCTGAGCTCGCGCTGATGGCGGGCGCCGAGCGCGTCGAAGGCACTCTGTTCGGCAACGGCGAGCGCACCGGCAACGTCGACATCATCACCATGGCGCTGAACCTGTTCACGCAAGGCGTCGATCCCGGCCTCGACCTCACCGACATCAACGCGATCCGGGAGACGGTCGAGCATTGCAACCAATTGCCCGTCCATCAGCGCCACCCTTATGTCGGCGAGCTCGTCTACACCGCCTTCTCCGGCTCGCATCAGGACGCCATCAAGAAGGGGTTCGAGGCGCAGGAGAAGCGCAACGTCCCGCTGTTCCAGGTGCCCTATCTGCCGATCGACCCGAAGGATGTCGGGCGCACCTATGAGGCGGTGATCCGCATCAACAGCCAGTCGGGCAAGGGCGGCATCGCCTATCTCCTGAAAACCGACCACGGCCTCGATCTGCCGCGCGCGCTGCAGATCGAGTTCTCCAAGATCGCGCAGGCGAAGATGGACGAGGAGGGCAAGGAGCTCACCTCCGACGACATCTGGTCGCTGTTCCAGAAGACCTATTACCTGACAGACGCGCCGATGACGCTCGTCAAGCAGCAGCTCACTCCCACGGGCCCGGAGAATCGCGAGCTGATCGCCAAGCTCCGCAAGGCCGACGGGACCATTTTGACGCTGGACGGCGAGGGCAACGGCCCGATCGACGCCTTCGTCGACGCCTTGCAGAAGGGTCTCGGCGTCAGCTTCTCCTTCCTCGATTACCACGAGCACGCCGTCGGGCGGGGCGCCAACGCCACCGCGGCGAGCTATGTCGAAATCCAGGACGGCGACGGGAATATCGTCAATGGCGTCGGCATGGACCCGAGCATCGTCACCGCCTCGCTCAAAGCGATCCTCAGCGCCGTGCAACGCATGATGGCGAAGGGCTGAACCTGCGGGGGCGCGCCAACGCCGCCCTTGACACGGGGCCGACGCCGCTGCGACATCGGCCCGACACGGGGAGGAAACATGCGCGGCTTGCGAACCTATCTGCGCGCGACGGCGGCCGGCCTCGCGCTCGTCGCTTCGGCGACGGCCTTCGCCGCTGACGCTCCGGCCAATCTGCGTTTTTCGTTCTGGGTTCCGCCGGCCCATCCGCTGGTGGTCGCGACGAAAGCCTGGGCGGACGACATCGCCAAGCAATCCGGCGGCGCGCTGACCGTTACGATCTATCCCTCCGAGCAGCTCGGCAAAGCCTTCGACCATTACGACATGGCGCGCGACGGCATCGTCGATATGGCCTATGTCAATCCCGGCTATCAGCCCGGGCGCTTTCCGATCATCGCCGTCGGCGAAATTCCTTTCACTTTCGGCGATGCGCGCAAGGGCGCTGAGGCGCTGGACGAATGGTATCGCGCCTATGCCGGCAAGGAAATGAAGGACACGCATTTCTGCCTGGCCTTCATCCACGATCCGGGCACGCTGCACACCAAGCGCAAGATCACTTCGCCTGCCGATCTCAAGGGCCTGAAGGTGCGGCCCGCGCAAGGCACCATCGGCCAGCTCGTCAAGGAGCTTGGCGGCACGAACGTTCAGGCCTCGGCGCCGGAAGCGCGCGAGGTGCTCGACCGTGGCGTGGCCGACGCGATCACTTTCCCCTGGGGCTCGCTCTATCTGTTCGGCATTGACAAGGTCGTCAAACACCACATCGACGCGCCGCTCTACACCACCGTATTCACCTACAACGTCAACAAGGACAAATATAACTCGCTGACGCCGGCCCAGCGCGCCGTGCTCGATTCGCACTGCACGACGGAATGGGCGGTGAAGCTTGCGGGCGTCTGGGGCGACTTCGAGGCGGCCGGCCGCGAGAAAGCGCGCGCCGATCCCAGCCATCACTTGTACAAGCTGACGCCGGAAGAGCTCGCGGCCTGGAAAGCGGCGATCCAGCCGCTCAAGGACAAATGGGCGGCGGCGGTCAAACAAGCCGGCGTCGATCCCCAGGACGCGCGCGCCAAGCTCGACGCGGAGATCGCCAAGGCCGGCGCGGCGCCGTGAGTTTCATGGACCGCGTCATCGCGGGGATCGAATGGACGGCGGCGGCCTTCATCGGCATCGTCGCGCTGGACGTGTTCGTCTCGGTGGCGCTGCGCTACGCTTTCGGAGTCTCGATCCCCGATTCCTACGATTTCGGGCGGATGCTGCTCGGCATCCTCATTTTCTGGGGCATCGCCGCGACGAGCTATCGCGGCTCGCACATCACGGTCGATCTCTTGTGGAGCGCCTGCGGCGACGGAGGCAAGCGCGCCATCGACGTTTTCGCCACCGCCGTCCTGTTGTTCGTGGTCGCCGTGCATTCGTGGATGCTGCTCGGCAAGGTCTATTCGACCTATCTCGACCATGTGCTGACCTATGACCTGCACTGGCCTACCTGGCCGTTCTTCGCGGTCGCCTGGGCCGGCGACGTCGCGGCGGTCGTGCTGATCGCGGTGCGCGCCTGGAATTTTGTTTCCGGCCGCGGGGCGCCATGAACCCGGACTACGTTGCGATCATCGGCTTCGTCAGTCTGTTCGCGCTGATCCTGCTGCGCGTGCCGGTGGGCATGGCGATGGGGCTCGTCGGCGTGACGGGCTACGCCTCGATCGTCGGCATGACGCCGGCCCTGAAGATGGTCGGGCTCACTTCGATGCGGACGGTGACCGACTACACCTTCGGCGTCATCCCGATGTTCATGCTGATGGGCGCCATCGTCGCGCAATCGGGCATGAGCGAGGAGCTGTTTCGCGCCGCCAACGCGATGATCGGCCATTGGCGAGGCGGGCTGGGGCTGGCGACCATCGCGGCCTGCGCGGGCTTCGCCGCCATCTCCGGCTCCTCGGTCGCCACCGCCGCGACCTTCGCGACCGTCGCTTATCCCGAGATGCGGCGTCACGAGTACCCCAAGAGTTTCTCGACCGGAGTCATCGCGGCGGGCGGCACGCTCGGCGCGATCTTTCCGCCCTCAACCGTGCTCGCCGTCTACGGGCTCATCACGCAGCAGGACATCGGCCGCCTGTTCGTCGCGGGCATCCTGCCGGGCGTCCTGGCGGTGGCGATGTATATGGCGACCATCTCCATCATAGCGCGGGTCCGCCCCGGCTTTCTGCCGTTCAGCGAGCGCGCCTCGGGACGCGAGCGCCTCGCCGCGCTGTCGAGGGTCTGGGCGTCGCTGCTGCTGTTCGTGTTCGTGATCGGCGGACTCTATGGCGGCGTTTTCACGCCGACGGAAGCCGGCGGCGTCGGCGCCTGCGGGGCCTTCCTCATCAGCGTCGTGCGGCGCAAGCTCGGGCTTCGCGGCCTGTTGGAGGCGCTTCTGCGCGCCACCCGCACGGCCTCGGCGGTGTTCACCGTGCTGATCGGGGCGCTGCTGTTCGGTTATTTCCTCACCGTCACCGGCGTGCCGCAGAAGGTGACGGGCTTCCTCACCGGCCTCGGCCTGCCGCCGCTTGGCGTGCTGCTGCTCATCATGCTGATGTATCTCGTGCTCGGCTGCCTGATGGACGCGATGGCGATGATTATTCTGACCGTCCCCATCGTTTTTCCCGCCGTCACGGCGCTCGGCTACGATCCCGTCTGGTTCGGAATCATCATTGTCATGACGGTGGAGCTGGGGCTCATCCACCCGCCGGTCGGCATGAACGTGTTCGTCATCAAGACCGCCGTTGAGGACGTGAGCTTTGCGACCATTTTTCGCGGCGTCGCGCCCTTCATCGTCACCGACCTCGTGCGGCTCGGCATCCTCATCGCCGTCCCGCAGATCGCGCTGCTGCTGCCGGGCCTGATGTAGGGCGTCAGCTTTCGGCGCTGCGCCGCGCGGCGAGCGCGAAGGCGCTGAGCGCCCGGAAAGCGGAGGCTCTCGCCAGCCCCGGCGAGCGCCGCGTCGAGACGAGCAGGTTGAGCAGGGCCGGCAGGCGGCGCGCCAGCGCCTCCGGCGGAAAGGCGTTGGCCTGCGCGACCACGGCGTTGCGCACGGAGAAGGGCAGGCGGTTCAAGCGCTCGGGCTGGCCGCCCTGGCGTATCTCCAGCATCAGCGCGACCCTTGCGGCGAGCCGCGACGCGGCGAGCGCCGCCTCTGCGCTCTCGGACAGGCCGTGCATGACCGCGCGTTCGAGCGACTTCAGATCGCCGGCGAGCGCGAAATCCACCAGCGCGTCGGCCGGCGAGGCGCCGCCGCCGGAGGCCAGGGCGTCGATGTCGGCGAACTCCAGCACGCCCGCGCTTTGGGCGTAGAGCATCAGCTTGGCGATCTCGCCGCGGGCCGCCGCGGGGTCGCCGGCGAGCGCGCCGACGAAATGGTCCCGCACGTCCGGCGCGATCCGCACGCCGGCGCGCCGCGCCTCGGCGTCGATCATTTCGGCGAGGCTGGCGGGCGGCGGGGCGTAGCATTCGATCGCCACGGCCTTCGGCCTCGTCTCGAACAGCGTGCGCATCGGCGCGCCCTTCTTGAGGCTGTCGGCCTCCACCACAAGGAAGGTCTCCGCCGGCAGCGCGTCGGCGACCGCGCCGATGAGCCCCGCAAAGTCGCGCCCGCCCGCTTCGATCCAGATCACGCGGGCGCCGCCGAACATCGAGATCGCCGAGGCCTCGTCGGCGAGCCGGCCGGGATCCTTGGCCAGCGTATCCGCCGAGAGGCGCACGACCTGGAACGGGTCGGCGACGTCGTTGACGAGGGTCGGGACGAGCCGGCGCGCCCGCTCGCTGGCGAGATCGGTGTCCGATCCGTAGATCAGGAACATCGCCGCGCCGCGCGGCGGCTTGGCCAGGAAGGCTTCGAACTGCTCGCTTTTGACGATGGCCAAGCCGGTCTTCCCTGAAAACGCCTTGTTGCGTTAGCGCGAATTGCGCTAGGGAGCCAGCCGATCTCTAAAGGCGGAAACCCCATGGCGACCTACAAGCTTTTCCTGCTCCCCGGCGACGGCATCGGCCCCGAAGTGATGGCCGAGGCCGAGAAGGTCATCGCGTTCTTCAATGGGGAAGGCGGGGTCCGCTTCGAGACCGAGAAGGGCCTGGTCGGCGGCTGCGCCTTCGACGCCCATGGCGCTGCGATCAGCGAGGCCGACATGGAGCGCGCGCAGGCGTCGGACGCCGTGCTGTTCGGCGCCGGTCGGCGGCCCGAAATGGGCGAACGTGCCCTATGAGGCGCGCCCGGAGGCGGGCCTGCTGCGGCTGCGCAAGGATCTCCAGCTTTACGCCAACCTGCGCCCGGCGGTGTGCTATCCCGCGCTCGCCAGCGCCTCGTCGCTGAAGCCCGAGGTGGTCGAGGGGCTCGACATCCTCATCGTGCGCGAACTGACCGGCGGCGTCTATTTCGGCGAGCCGAAGACGATCACCGATCTCGGCAACGGGCAGAAGCGCGCCATCGACACCCAGGTCTACGACACCTACGAGATCGAGCGCATCGGCCGCGTCGCCTTCGATCTCGCGCGCAAGCGCAGCAACAAGGTGACCTCGTCCGAGAAGCACAATGTGATGAAGTCGGGCGTATTGTGGAAGGAGGTCATCACCGCCCTGCACAAGCGCGAGTTCCCGGACGTGACGCTCGAGCATCAGCTCGCCGACGCGCTCGGCATGCAGCTCGTGCGCTGGCCCAAGCAGTTCGACGTGATCGTCACCGACAATCTGTTCGGCGACATGCTGTCCGATGTCGCGGCCATGCTGACCGGCTCGCTCGGCATGCTGCCCTCGGCCTCGCTCGGCGACGTCGACCCCAAGACCGGCAAGCGCAAGGCGCTCTACGAGCCCGTGCATGGCTCGGCGCCCGACATCGCCGGCAAAGGCGCAGCCAATCCGATTGCGATGATCGGCTCCTTCGCGATGTGCCTGCGCTATTCCTTCGGGCTCGGGGAACTCGCCGACCGGCTGGAGGGCGCGATCGCGAAAGTGCTGGCGGACGGCCTGCGTACAAAGGACATCGCGCAGGGCGGCGAGGCGACGGTCTCGACCAGCGAGATGGGCGACGCGATCGTGGCGGCGCTTAAGGGCTGAGCGCTATGTCGCCCGCTTTGGGCCAGACCTTTGCCGCGCCTTTGCGCCGCCTCGCCTCGCGCCGACTCCTCGCAAGCGAAGCCTGTTTCGTTCGCGCGGGTTGGCCCGTCAGTTCTGCATGATCTTGGAGCCTTTGAGCACAACCGCGCCGCTGGCTTTAACAGTCGCGTCATGGCCGGCTTTGATGGTCACGTCATGGCTGGCCGCGACGGTTACGGAGACGCCCTGGACGTCGCAGGCGTTCGACGCCCTAGCGGTCACGCTCTTGCCCGCCAAGACCTGCATGTCCCTTCCGGCAACGACGTCGACGTCGCCGCCGGCCTGGACGGAGAGCGCTCCGGTCACGGCGACCGCGGCGTTCTGCGCTCGTAGCGAGAACGCCTGGCCGGTGGCGATCGTCGCCGTGGTTCCCGCCGTTGCGGCGTAGGCGCCGCCGAACCTTGCGGTGCACTTCCGCCCACGGCGAGCGCGTAGGAAGAACCGATATTGAAAGTCGCATTGGCGCCTGTCGACAGCGAAAGATTGCGGCCGTTCTCCACGATGAGGTCGCCGGCCGCGGTGATATGAAGTTCGCCAGAGGAGACGACGGTGAGGCCGCTCGGCGCCGCGATCGTAACGTAGCCGCCCCTCGTCTGGACGACGGCCTCAAGGGCCGCCACGCGGTCAGCGAGCGCTGCGACGGTCCGCTCCAATTCTGCCAAATCTCGGTCGGCCATGCGAGTCGCCTCTACTTCTAGAGACGTATGGCGGCGCCCCCGAAGCTCGCCGCGGCGATCGCATCACTCCGCCGCCTGCTTGTAAACCGCCGGATTGTTGGGATGCTTCGTCCAATCCCCAGGCGGCCGATCGTAAGGCAGGCCCGTGCGCGGATCGACGCCCTCGGTCTTGTGAACCAGCGTGATGCAGTTCTCCACCGGACACACTAGCACGCAGAGATTGCAGCCGACGCATTCCGCTTCGTTGACGACGAACTTGCGCTCGCCGTCGACCTTGGGGAAGATCGCCTGATGCGAGGTGTCCTCGCAGGCGATGTGGCAGCGCCCGCATTTGATGCAAGTGTCCTGGTCGATCTGAGCCTTCACGACATAGTTGAGGTTCAGATATTGCCAGTCCGTCACCTTCCGCACGGCGGCGCCGCGAAAATCCTCGATCGAGGAATAGCCCTTGCGCTCCATGAACTGCGCAAGGCCCGAGATCATCTCCTGCACCACCTTGAAGCCGTAGGTCATGGCCGCGGTGCAGACCTGCACGTTGCCGGCGCCGAGCGCGATGAACTCGGCCGCGTCCTTCCATGTCGTCACGCCGCCGATGCCCGAGATCGGCAGGTCGGCGGTCTCGGGATCGCGGGCGATCTCGGAGACCATCGACAGCGCGATCGGCTTCACGGCGGGGCCGCACATGCCGCCATGCGTGCCCTTGCCGTCGATCTCGACGTCGAGCGTCATCCTGTCGAGATTGATCCCCATGATCGAGTTGATCGTGTTGATGAGCGACACGGCGTCCGCGCCGCCGGCCTTGGCGGCCCTGGCGGGCGGACGGATGTCGGTGATGTTGGGGGTAAGCTTCACAATCACCGGCATGCGCGAATGCTGCTTGCACCAGCGCGTCACCATCTCGATATATTCGGGCACCTGACCGACGGCCGAGCCCATGCCGCGCTCGCTCATGCCATGCGGACAGCCGAAGTTCAGCTCGATGCCGTCCGCGTCGGTCTCCTCGACGCGCTTGAGGATGCTTTTCCAGGAATCTTCGTCGCAGGGCACCATCAGCGAGACGACAAGCGCGCGGTCCGGCCACTCGCGCTTGACCTGCTTGATCTCCTGAAGATTGATCTCGAGATCGCGGTCGGTGATGAGCTCGATATTGTTGAAGCCGATCACCCGACGGTCGGGACCGTGGATGGCGCCGTAGCGCGGGCCGGAGACATTGACGACGGGCGGGCCGGCTTCTCCCAGAGTCTTCCAGACGACGCCGCCCCAGCCGGCGCGGAAGGCGCGCTCGACGTTGGTCTTGCGGTCGGTCGGCGGCGCCGAGGCGAGCCAGAACGGATTGGGCGACTTGATGCCGAGGAAGCTTGTGCTGAGATCAACCATGCCGTCCTCCCGTCAGGCCAGCGCCGAGATGATCGAGCGCGCCGCGCGCTTGCCGTCCTCGACCGCGGCGACCGTCAGATCGAGCCCGCCGACGACGCAATCCCCGCCCGCCCACACCTTGGGCAGGCTCGTGCGCCGTTCTTCGTCGACGGCGATCTTGCCGCCCTGCATCTTCGGCGGCGCCGGGCCGAAAATATCCCCCGGTCCCGTCTGTCCGATGGCGGTGAAAACGACGTCCGCCTCCAGCCGGAACGGCGCGCCGTCGGCGACGAGCTTGCCGCCTTCCAGCCGCGTGCGCTCGAGCACGACGCCGCTCACCGCGCCGTCGTGGCCTTCGAGCGCGATCGGCCGCGCCCAGGGGCGGATCATCACGCCGTTGGTCTGTGCGAGTTCGCGTTCGTAGAGGCTGGCCTTCATGTCTTCGAGACCGCGGCGATAGGCGATTGTCACAAGCTCGGCGCCGAGGCGCTTCGACTGCACCGCCGCGTCGATCGCCGTCATGCCGCCGCCGATCACCACGACCCTGCGGCCGATGGGAACCCGCGTCAGATCCTTGGCCTGCCGCAGCTCGGCGATGAAGGCGACGGCGTCCTCGACGTTCTTCAGCGTGTCCTGGCCGGGAAGACCCAGCTTGTTGACGCCGGGCAGGCCCAGCCCCAGGAACACCGCGTCGTAATCCTTCGCCAGCGATTCAAGCGAAACGTCGCGGCCGAGCGTCACGCCGGTCTTCACCTCGATCCCGCCGACGCCGAGGATGAACGCCGCCTCGCGCGCGGCGAAATCGTCCGGCGTCTTGTAGGCGGCGACGCCATATTCGTTGAGGCCGGCGACCTTCGGCCGCGCCTCGAAAACGACCACGGCGTGACCGGCCACGCTCAGCGCATGGGCGCAGGCCAGTCCCGCCGGCCCGGCGCCGACCACCGCCACGCGCTTGCCGGTCGAGGCGGCCCGCGCGTAGGGGTGCTTGCCTGTCGCCATCATCGCGTCGACGGCGTGGCGTTGCAGCTGGCCTATTTTGACCGGCTTGCCCTCCGCCGCCTCGCGCACGCAAGCCTCCTCGCAAAGCTCCTCGGTCGGGCAGACGCGGGCGCACATTCCGCCCATGATGTTGGAGTCGAGAATGGTTTTGGCCGCCCCGAGCGGGTTTCTGGCCGCGATCTCGCGGATGAACAGGGGAATGTCGATTGAGGTCGGACAGGCCTGCTGGCACGGGGCGTCATAGCAGAAATAGCAGCGCTCGGCCTCGACCAGAGCCTCGTGGGCGTCGAGCGGCGGGTGCAGGTCGGCGAAATTGGCCTTGAGCTGATCCGGCGCCAGCCGGCCCGCGGCGATGTCGGCGCTTCCGCCCGTGTCTGCGATCAAAGCCATCGAGTCCCTCGCCGAAAACTTGACCAATCGGTCAGAAACTTCGCGCCGCCCGGAAATTCTGTCAACGCGTTTTCGCGTAATTTGCCCCGCGAGGCGGCATGTGTTGAATGCGCGCCGAATCCCGGGGCGCAGGCGTGACATACTTCATCGTGAAATTCGCGCATGTGCTGGGCGCGGTCGTGCTGATGGGGACCGGCGCCGGCATCGCGTTTTTCATGCTGATGGCCCACCGCAGGGGCGACGCTCGTTTCATCGCCGAGACCGCCGGGATCGTGGTGATCGCCGACGCGCTGTTCACCGCCACCGCCGTCGTCGCGCAGCCCATCACCGGCTACTGGCTTTCGCGCGAGATCGGCGTCTCGCTTTCCGAACCCTGGCTTTCGGCGGCGATCGCGCTTTATCTGGCCGCGGGCGCCTTCTGGCTGCCTGTGGTCTGGATTCAGATTCGTCTGCGCGACCTTGCGCGGGAGGCCGCGCGGACGGGCGCTCCCCTGCCGGCCGCCTATCGTCGGCTGTTCCGCGTCTGGTTCGTCTTCGGCTTTCCCGGCTTCGGCGCGACGCTGGCGATCCTGTGGCTGATGATCGCCAAGTCCGGAGTTTGAAACATGGAGAAGCCGTGCGTGGCGGTGTTCGGCGCCGCCGGATTGATCGGCGCCGCCGTGGTTCGCGATCTCAGGCGCCGGGGATACCCCGTCGTGGCCGTGGCGCGGCGCTTCGGGCCCGCCGATCGCGGCGCGCCTGCGCGGGCGCGCATCGAGGCTCCCTTCGCCGAGATGAGCGCCGACGAGTTGCGCAAGACGCTGGCGGAGCATGGGGTCGAAGTGGTCGTCAATTGCGTCGGGGTGTTGCAGAGCGGCGCCTCGGGCCGCGCCGAGACCGCGCATGTGGAGTTCCCGATGCGCCTCGTCGAGGCGATGCGGGCGCTGGATGGGGCGTCGCTCATCGTTCACGTCTCGATTCCCGGCGCGGAGTTCGGCGAAACCGCCTTCAGCCGCACCAAGCGCCGCGCCGAAATCGCCATCGAGGAATTGGGTCTCCCCTATGTGCAGCTGCGCCCGGGATTTGTGATTTCGGCCGGCGCCTATGGCGGCGGCGCGCTCGTTCGCGCGCTCGCCGCATGGCCGTTCCGGCTCCCGCGCGCCGAAAGCGACCGGCCGTTTCGCATCGTCGCCATGACCGACGTGACCGCGACCGTCGCCTGGGCCGCGGCCGCATGGGGGAACGGGCGGCGCGATTTCGCCCTCGATTTCGACGTGATGAGCGCGTCGCCGACCACGGTCGGCGACGTCGTGGCGGGGTTTCGCCGCCATTTCGGCGGGCCCAGGCCGTGGGCGGCGCTGCCGCCCGCGCTGCTGGGGCTGGGCGCGCGGCTCGCGGACGCTGTCGCCGCGCTCGGGTGGAGCGCGCCGGTCCGATCGACGGCGCTGAAGGAATTGCGCCGCGGCGTGAGCGGCGATCCCTCCGTCTGGATGCGCGAGACCGGCCTCACGCCGAAGACCTTGAACGAGGCGCTGGACGAGATCGCGCCCAGCGTCCAGGAGCGATGGTTCGCGCGGCTGTATCTGTTGAAGGCGGCGGTCATCGCAACGTTGGCGGCGTTCTTCGCGCTGTCGGGGCTCATCGCCGTGACTGCCGGGTTCGGCTCGGCGAAGGCCGCGCTGACCGCGCGCGGCTTTTCCCCGCCTGCCGCGACCGGGTTCGTCGCATTGACGGGCGGGCTCGATCTCGTCGTCGCGGCGTTGATCGCGACGCGGCGATCGAGCCGGCTCGGCCTCCTGGCGGCGCTGGCCCTGGCTGGCGCCTATCTGGTCGGGGGGAGCCTCCTGGCGCCCGAGCTATGGGCCGACCCGCTGGGGCCGTTCGTCAAGGTGTTTCCGGTCATGGCTCTTACCGCGGCGGCCCTTGCCGTATGCGACGACCGGTGAATTGCGCTTTTCCCCCGCTTGACATGGGGCGCGCGCGCGTGTCTCAGGGCGCCCCATCGCCATCCGCGCCCTTCCGGGCCGCCGCAGGAGCCGATGTTGAAGACCGCCCTCATCTTTCCCGGCCAGGGCTCGCAGGCCGTCGGCATGGGCAAGGCGCTCGCCGAGCGCTTTCCCGTCGCGGCCCGCGTGTTCGAGGAGGTCGACGCGGCGCTTGGCGAGAAGCTGTCGCGGCTGATCTTCGAGGGTCCGGAGGCTGAGCTGACGCTGACCGCCAACGCCCAGCCGGCGCTGATGGCGACCAGCATGGCGGCGCTCAGGGCGCTCGAAGCGGAAGCCGGCTTCGACCTCGCCCGCGACGCGGCTTTCGTCGCCGGCCATTCGCTCGGCGAATATTCCGCCCTCTGCGCGGCCGGCGCGCTGACGCTCGCCGACGCCGCCAGGCTGCTGCGGCTGCGCGGTCAGGCCATGCAGCGGGCGGTTCCCGCCGGAGAAGGCGCGATGGCGGCGATCCTCGGGCTCGATTTCGAAAAGGTCTCGATGATCGCCCATACCGCCGCGCGCGACCTTTATCTGACGGCGGCGATCTGCGAGGCGGCCAACGACAACGGCGGCGGGCAGGTCGTCATCTCAGGCACCAAGGCGGCGGTGGAGCGGGCGATGGAGCTCGCGAAGGCCGCCGGCGCCAAGCGGGCGTTGCCGCTCGCCGTCTCCGCGCCGTTCCATTGCACGCTGATGACGCCGGCGGCCGAGGCTATGGCCAAGGCGCTGGCAGAAACCGCCATCGCAGCGCCGAAGGTTCCGCTGGTTGCGAACGTGAGCGCTTCGCCCCTGACCGATCCGGCCGCGATCCGCGACAGTCTCGTCAAACAGGTGACGGGGACCGTGCGCTGGCGCGAGAGCGTCGCCTATATGGCCGGACAAGGCGTGACCCGGTTCGTCGAACTCGGCGCCGGCAAGGTTCTGGCGGGGCTCGTCAAGCGCATCGCCGAAGGCGCGAGCGCCGTCAGCGTCGGGACGCCGGCCGACGTCGAGGCCTTCAAGGCGGCGCGATGAGGGAGCTTGCATGTTCGATCTGACGGGCAAAACCGCGCTGGTCACCGGCGCCTCCGGCGGTCTCGGCGGCGCCATCGCGCGCGCGCTGCACGGGCAAGGGGCGATCGTCGCGCTCTCCGGCACGCGGCGCGAGGCCCTGGAGCGGCTCGCGGCGGACTTGAGCGAACGCGCGCATGTGCTGCCCTGCGACCTGAGCGATTCGGCGGCCGTCGAGGCGCTGGTCCCCGCGGCGGAGGCGGCGATGGGCGGGCTCGACATTCTCGTCAACAACGCCGGCATGACGCGCGACAATCTCTTCCTTCGCATGAAGGATTCGGACTGGGACGCGGTCATCGCCGTCAATCTGACCGCCGCCTTCCGCCTGGCGCGGGCGAGCCTGAAGGGCATGATGAAGCGCCGGTACGGCCGCATCATCGGGATTACCTCGATCGTCGGCGTCACCGGCAATCCCGGCCAGGGCAATTACGCCGCCGCCAAGGCGGGCATGATCGGCATGTCGAAGGCGCTCGCGCAGGAAGTCGCCAGCCGCGGCGTCACCGTCAATTGCGTCGCGCCGGGCTTCATATCAAGCCCGATGACCGACGCTCTCAACGAAAAGCAGCGCGAGGCGATCCTCGCCAATGTGCCCATGGGCAAGTTGGGCGCGGGCGAAGACATCGGCGCGGCGGTCGTCTATCTCGCCAGCGCGGAAGCTGCCTACGTTACTGGGCAAACCTTGCATGTGAACGGCGGAATGGCGATGATTTGAGCTTGAAAAGCAGAAGGGTCGGCCCCTCGCATTATTGCAACCCATATGCTAATGAGCCGCATCGCCCTGTCCGGCGATGAAGTTCATGGGATCGCGCGGCGGGCTAAGAAAGAGCACGACTGGGGCGCATCGGGCGTCGCAATCCGACGGTCGAAGTATAACTGGCAATCATGGCCGAGGAGTGACTTGGCCGCACTGGGGACCGAAAAATGAGCGATGTCGCAGAACGCGTGAAGAAAATCGTCGTCGAGCACCTCGGCGTCGATGCGGACAAGGTTGTCGAATCCGCAAATTTCATCGACGATCTCGGCGCCGATTCGCTCGATACCGTCGAGCTCGTTATGGCTTTCGAGGAGGAGTTCGGGGTGGAGATCCCGGACGATCAGGCGGAGACGATCACGACCGTCGGCGACGCCGTCAAATTCCTGGAGAAGGCGTCCGGCGCGCCGAAGTGACGCCGGCGAAGTTTCGAGCCGCGCATTCGCAGGACCGGAGAAGCATCCGGCCCTCGGCGCATGGGCTGACAAGGCCTTGCGGACGCGACTGAGGTTTTGAGGAAGTTAGATGAAGCGGGTCGTGGTGACGGGTCTCGGCATGGTTTCGCCGCTGGCCTGCGGCGTCGAGGCCACGTGGAAACGTCTGATCGCCGGCGAGGCGGCGGCGGCGCGGGTGGAGACCTTCGAGGTCTCCGACCTGCCGTGCAAGATCGCCGCACAGGTTCCGCGCGGGGACGCGCCGGACGCCTTCCGTCCCGACGAATGGATGGAGCCGAAGGAGCAGCGCCGCAACGACGAGTTCATCATCTACGCCATGGCGGCGGCGACCCAGGCGTTGAAGGACGCCGACTGGGCGCCCAAGACCTATGAAGACCAGATCGCCACCGGCGTGCTGATCGGCTCGGGAATCGGCGGCCTTCAGGGCATCGCCGAAACCGCGCTGACGCTGCACGAAAAGGGCCCGCGCCGCGTGTCGCCGTTCTTCATTCCCGGCTGCCTCATCAATCTCGCCGGCGGGCAAGTGTCGATCCGCCACGGGTTGAAGGGCCCCAATCACGCGGTCGTCACCGCATGTTCGACCGGCGCGCACGCCATTGGCGACGCGGCGCGGCTGATCGCGCTCGGCGACGCGGATGTGATGGTCGCCGGCGGCGCGGAATCCGCGGTCAACCGGCTGGCGCTGGCGGGATTCGCCGCCTGCAAGGCGCTGTCGACGGGCTTCAACGACCGGCCCAAGCAGGGCTCGCGCCCCTATGACCGCGACCGCGACGGTTTCGTGATGGGCGAAGGCGCGGGCTGCGTGGTGCTGGAGGATTACGAGCACGCGCGGGCGCGTGGCGCGAGGATTTACGCTGAAGTCATCGGCTACGGCCTGTCCGGCGACGCCTATCACATCACGGCGCCATCGCCGGAGGGCGACGGCGCCTATCGCGCGATGGCGGCGGCGCTGAAGCGGGCGGGCCTGACCGCCAGCGACATCGACTATGTCAACGCCCACGGCACCTCGACGCCGATGGGCGACGAGATCGAGTTGCGCGCGGTCGAGCGCCTGCTCGGCAACGCTGCGGGAAACGTGTCGATGTCCTCGACCAAGTCGTCGATCGGTCATCTGCTCGGCGCGGCGGGCGCGGTGGAGGCGATCTTCTCGGTTCTGGCGATTCGCGACGGCGTCGCGCCGCCGACGCTCAATCTCGACAATCCCAGCGTCGAAACCGCCATCGATCTGGTCCCGCATACAGCCAAGCGGCGCGAAATCGACATCGCCCTGTCGAATTCTTTCGGTTTCGGCGGCACCAACGCCTCGGTCATTTTCCGCCGCGTGGAGTGAGGCTGAGCGCCGGCGCGGTCCGCGACATAATTTCGCCGCGCGCGGTTTCGATGTTAAGCTATCGCGGCGTAAGGGTTTGAGCTAGCGAACCGGCGGAGCGATGGACTCAAACGCAAACCCATCCGGGGACCCGAAGAAAGGCAAGGCCAGCCTGTTCTCGCGCGCGTCCAAGCCGTCGTCGCCGACGCCTCCCCCGCAACGCGAGCCGAAGGTGAGGCGCCGGCGCGTCTCCGGCCTGTCGCAGATCAGCGCATTCATCTCTTTCGTGCTCGTCGCCGTGCTTGTCGTGATAGGCGGCTTCGTCGCCGTGCTTCTGGCCGAGCGTCGCCCGGGGCCGCTGGGGCAGGAAAAGGTCGTCGTGCTCACTCGCGAGGACGACGATGGACCGCTCGCCGACCAGTTGGAGAAAGCTGGCGTCATCGAGAACTCTGCGCTGTTTTCGATTATGACGCTGCTCGACGGCCAGCGCGGCAAGTTGAAGCGCGGCGAGTACAAATTCCCCGCCGGCGTCAGCATGCTCGAAGTGGAGGACATGCTCGCGCGCCACAAGGTCGTCAAGCACAAGCTGACGATCCCCGAGGGTCTGACCACCGATCAGATCGTGGAGCGCCTGCGCGATAACGATCTGCTGGTCGGCGAGATCAAGGAGACGCCGCGCGAGGGCGCGCTCTATCCCGACACCTATGTTTTCGAGCGCGGCGAATCGCGCAACGCCATTCTCGCCCATATGGTGGCCGAAATGACCAAGACGGTCACCGCCGTCTGGCAGAAGCGCGCGCCCGACCTGCCCATCAAGTCTCCGGGCGAGCTCGTGACGCTCGCCTCCATCGTCGAGAAGGAGACGGGCAAGGCGGACGAGCGCCCCCGGGTCGCCGGGGTGTTCATCAACCGCTTGCAGAAGCACATGAAACTGCAATCCGACCCGACCATCGTCTATGGTCTGGCGTTCGGCAAGGGCACGCTCGGCCATTCCATCACCAAGGCCGAATTGCAGGAAGCGACGCCCTACAACACCTATTTCATCGACGGTCTGCCGCCCGGCCCGATCTGCAATCCCGGCCGCGCGGCGATGGAGGCGGTCGCCAATCCCGCCCGCAGCCGAGACCTCTATTTCGTCGCCGACGGGACCGGCGGCCACGCCTTCGCCGAAACGATCGACCAGCATCAGAAGAACGTCGCGCGCTGGCGGCAGATCGAGAAGGACGCCAAGGACGCCAAGGACCATCTCAGTCCTGAGGTCACCCCGCCCGCCAACAATATTCGCGGCGAGATTCCGGACATGACGGGCAGCCGCTACGGCGCGCTGGCGCCCGGCGGCCCGGATAAGTCTCAAGCCTTTGGCGCGCTCGCCTTTGCGGGTGCGGCGGCGCCCGAGCCAGCGGCGACGGCGCTCGCATCCAAACTGTCCAAGGTCGCCAATTCGCGGCGCAAGGTCGCTGCCCTCGTCGGCGCAGGCGGCGCGCTCTCGCCGAAAAATCTGGGCGGCGGCGCCATCGACTTGCTGGTCGTGACGGGCGTCAACGACCCGCCGCCCGGTTCGGACGACCCCTCCGCCCCCATTGACGACGCCGGCGCGCCCGCAGGGGACGCCTCCGTCGCCTCGGCGCCTTTGTCGCCGGCCGCGCTCGCGGACCTGCGCGCGCGTCAGTCGCGCTTTGGCCAGGGTTTGTTCGTCGACGCCAAGGGCGCGTCGACCGCTGCTGTGGCGGTCCCCGCGATCGTCGCGCCGGCCGGAATGCACGGGCGCGGTTTCGACGCCTCGGAAGGCACGAGGCTCGATCCCTTGCGCAACAAGACCTACGATCTCAACTTCGCCAAGGAGATCCCGGCCTCCGTCAGGTAGCGGCGCGGCTCGCCAACGCCAGCGCGATCGCGCAGGCGTTCGAGACGTTCAGGCTCTTGATGGCGCCGGGGAGGTCGAGCCGCGCCAGCGCGTCGCATTTTTCGCGCGTCAGCCGGCGCAGACCCCTGTCCTCCGCGCCCAACACGAGAGCGAGCGGTCGGGTCAGCGGCTCGGCGCCGAAGATCGCCGGCGCCTCCGAATCGAGGCCGACGCGCCAGTAGCCGTGATCGCCAAGCTCCTCCATCGCTCGTGCGAGATTTGTCACCGTCGAGATCGGCACATGTTCGAGCCCGCCGCTCGCGGCCTTGGCGAGCGCGCCCGAGAATTCCGGGGAATGTCGCTCGGTCGTTATCAGCGCGTCGACCGCGAAAGCGGCCGAGGTGCGCAGAATCGCCCCGACATTGTGCGGATCGGTGATCTGATCGAGCACGACGACGAGGCCCTTCTCCGGCAATTCGGAGATATCGAGCGGCTCAAGCGGCTCGGCTTCGAGCAAGAGGCCCTGATGCACCGCATCCCGAGGCAGTCGCGCGGCGATCTCTTCGGCCGACACGACGCGCGTCTCGACGCCGCGCCTTGCGATGTCGGCGCCGAGCCGCTCGGCGGCCGCCGGCGTCGCGTAGAGCCGAACAAGTCTCCGCCGCGGCGCGCTCAACGCTGCGGCGACGGCGTGAAATCCATAGAGGCGCGCCACCTCGCCTTCGCGCGCGCGTCCCGCCTTGCCCCGCTTCATGGTGTCATCGTCCTACGCGCCTTGGGAATGGAGTCCGTCTATACCGGGCGCGCGGGTGAGGGGAAGCAGAACCTCAGGCGTCGTGCAGCATCGCCTGCAGGGCGGCCTCGAAAGCCTCGAAACTGAAGGGTTTCAGCAACACGCCGGAGGACGGCGGCAGGTCGTCCAGCTGGGTCTGCGACTGGCCGGTGGCGTAGACGAAGGGCGAGCCCCTGGCGGCGAGCGCCTCGGCGATCGGGCGCCCGCTTTCGCCGCCGAGGGTCAAATCGACGATCGCCGCGTCGAACGAGTTGTCGAGCAGCGCCTCCGCCTCGGCCAGCGAATGCGCCGGCCCCACCGGCTCATGGCCCATGTCGACGATCCAGGCCTCGACGAGCATGGCGATGAGGGGCTCGTCGTCGACGATCAGTATCTTCGCCAAGCGACTTGGCTCCGCTCTGCCTCGTTGGCGCCTATCATGAGGCGCGGGCGCGGCGGATTTAAGAGTTCGCTTCTATGCGATCGAGCCTCAGCGTTCGCGCAACGCCTCCGAGCCCACCTTCGACAGCGGCGAAAGCAGGTAATCGATCACCCGGCGACTGTCGGTCTTGATTTCGGCGGTCACGGTCATGCCCGGATTTAAGGGGATCTCGTTGCGCCCGACCTTCATCGACGTCTGATCGAGCGAGACGGTGACGGGAAAGACGAAGCTCTCGGGTTGTCCGGGGCCGCTCGTCTGCGGGGGCATCGTATTCGTCGGCGTGGTCACGTTGGCGAGCGAGCGCTTGGCCTCGGTCTCGTCGACCGCCTGCTGCGCGATGCTCGCCACCTTTCCGGTCAGGGTTCCAAAGCGGGTGAAGGGAAAGGCGTCGACTTTGATGACGACCGGCTGGCCGATCTTGACGAAGCCGATGTCGAGATTGGCGACCAGCGCCTCCACCTGCAACGGTCCCGCGTCCGGCGTGACCACAAGCAGTTGCTGCCCCGTCGTCACCACCTGGCCTATCGTGGTGACGGCCAATTGCTGGGCCACCCCGTCGATAGGCGCGATGAGTTTGGTGCGTGCGAGTTTGGCGCTGGCTTTCGCCAGCGACTGCTTGGCGTCGTCGGCCTTGCGCGCCGCGTCGGCCGCCTTGTTCTGGTTGTCGGCGACGAATTGCGAGATCGCTTTGAACTTCTCGCTGCGCAGCTCGTTGAGCGCGGCTTCCGTCTCGATCAATTGCCCCTGGTCGGAGGCGAGCTGGGACTGTGATTTTTGCAGCTCCTCCTTGGCGTCGTAGAGATTGATCTTGGTGCCGACCTTGAGCTTTATCGCCTCCTTGCGGGTCTCGACGCGGTCATTGAGCGTGACCATCAGCTCGTTCTCGAAGGCGATGCTCATGTTGAGGCGTTGTCTCGTCGCCTCCTTCTGGGCGATCTGCTTGTCGAGCGCGGCGAGCTGGTCGGCGAGTTCGTTGAGATCGGCCACGAGCACGCCGCGCTGGCGCAAGCGGATATCTTCGGGAATTTCGGCGGGAAAGTCGATCTTGGTTTCCGCCTCGTCGGCCGCCTGGTCGATCGCCGCGCGCTCGAAGTTCTTGGACGATTCCGCGGTCATCTCGCGCCTGTCGATCGCCTTGGCGACGGCGATCACATAGCCGCGCCGCGCGATCTCGGCGACATTTTCGAAGCGCGCGTCTCGCGCGGTGTCGGCGTCGGCCATCGCCTCCGCCTGGTCGAGCTCCAGCAGCACCTCGCCGGCCTTCACATGCTGGCCATTGGCGATATGAATGGCGGCGACCTTGCCGTTGTCGAAGGGCTGCACCACCTTGGCGCGGTTGATCGTCTCGATCTTGCCCGGCGCGACGGCGTGAACGTCGAGCTTGCCGATGAAGGACCACGCCAGCGCCACGGCGAAAAAGCCGCAGATCGTCAGCATCAGCGCCACGGGCATAGGCGAGGGCGGGGTCTCCAGAATTTCCAGCGCGGCGGGAAGGAACTCGCGATCCTTTCCCTTGACCGGCGAGAGACTTGGCGCCGGCTGCACCAGCTTCCTGAGGGCCTCGATCCTGTTGGGCGTCTGCGGAGGGGTCGCGCGCTCGTTCATGAGACCCTCCCGTCGCTCTGCATCGACCAGAGCCTCGCGTAGAGACTGTCGCGGCGGCGCAACAGCTCTTCATGGGTGCCGATCTCGACGATCTCGCCCTTTTGCATGCCGACGATGCGATGGCAGGGGCGGACGGCGGCGAGCCGATGCGCGATGATGATCACGGTGCGGCCGCGCGTGATCGCCTTCATGTTCTCCTGGATGATGCGCTCGCTCTCGTAGTCGAGCGCCGAGGTCGCCTCGTCGAAAATGAGGATCCGGGGATTGGTGACGAGCGCCCGGGCGATGGCGACGCGCTGACGCTGGCCGCCGGAGAGATTGGCGCCGCGCTCCTCGACCACCGTGTCGTAGCCCTGCGGCAATTGCGAAATGAACTCGTCGGCGCCGGCGAGCCGCGCCGCCTGCATGACGACGATGCGGGGCATGGCCGGATCGGCGAGCGCGATGTTTTCGTGGATGGAGCGGTTGAAAAGGAGGTTCTCCTGAAGCACGACGCCGATCTGGCGGCGCAGCCAGCCCGGGTCGAGCTGCGCGATGTCGACGCCGTCGAGCATCACCTGACCTCCCTGCGGGCTGTAAAGGCGCTGGATCACCTTGGCGAGGCTCGATTTGCCGGAGCCGGAATGGCCGACGAAGCCGATCACCTCGCCGGCGGCGATCTGCAGATTGATGTTTTTCAAGGCGTCCGTCGCGTCCGGCCGGTAACGCATCGTCACGCCGCGCAGGTCGATCGCGCCGCGCGGCGGCGGCAGCGTCAGAAGATTTTGCGGGACCGGCTCGGTCGGCGCGTTGAGGATGTCGCCGAGGCGCGCCACCGACACCTGAACCTGCTGGAAATCCTGCCATAGCTGGGATAGCCGCAGGATCGGCTGGACCACCTGCGAAGCGATCATGTTGAAGGCGATGAGCTCGCCGACCGTCATCGACCCGTCGATGACCGATTCCGCGCCGACGAACAGGATGAGGGCCGTCGTCACCTTGGAGACATATTGAATGGCGTTCTGGCCGACGGCGCCGAGCACGCCGGAATCGAAGGAGGTGCGCACGTAGGCCGCGAGCCGCTCCTCCCATTGCGCCTGCATCACCGGCTCGACGCTCGCCGACTTCAGCGTCTGCGCGCCGACGATCGACTCCACCAGGAACTGTTGCGAGCGCGCGCCGCGATTGAATTTCTCGTTGATGAGCTCGCGCAGGCCCGGGCGGATCAGCGCCGCGATGACGACATAGACCGGGATCGAGCCGAGCACGATCAGCGTCAGCTTCGGCGAATAGACGAACATCACCACGAAGAAAACGAGGGTGAAGACGAGATCGAGCAGCGAAGTCAGGCCCTGACCCGTCAGGAAGCTGCGGATGGTCTCCAGCTCCCGAACGCGCGCAACGGTCTGGCCGGCGGCGCGGGTCTCGAAATAGGCGAGCGGCAGCCGGAAAAGATGATGGAACAGCCGCCGGCCGAGCTCCACGTCGATCCGGTTCGTCGTATGGCTCAGCGTATAGGTGCGCAGGAATTGCAGCGCGGTCTCGAACAGGCCGAGCGTCACCATGCCGATGATCAGCACCAGCAGCGTCGAAATGCCCTTGTGGACGAGCACCTTGTCGACGATCAGCTGGAAGAAGATCGGCGTGATCAGCGCGAACAATTGCACGAACAGCGAGGCGACCGCGACCTGCGCCAGCGGCCTGCGATAGCGCAGGAGCGAGGGCAGGAACCAGCGGAAGCCGAATGTGTTGGGGTCGACGCCCGCGCCGCCGATCCGGCGGGTGATGAGCACGACCTCGCCGGCGCTCCCGCCCCAAGCCTCCTCCAGCGTCACGTCGGTGGGGACGCGGGTGACGGGATCGACGATGCGCACCCGCCCCTTGGCCGAGCCGACGCCTAGGGCGACGAAGCCGCCGCCCTTCTGCCGAAGCAGCGCGGGATAGGGAATGGCGCCGAGCCGCTCGACCGTGACGCCGCGCAGAATGCGGGACTTCAGGCCCAGGATATTGGCGGCGCGGACGATGTCCTCTTCGTTGGCGAAGCGGCCGATCAAAGCGAGCTGATGCTTCAATTGCGCGGGGTCGGCGGCGATGCGGTAATAGCCGGCGATCAGGGAGAGCCCCATCAGTCCGGAATCGACGGCAGGCGCCGGGGGCGGAGTTGCGGCGTCCCTGACCGCGGCGTTGTCCTTGAAGGCAGTATCACTCATGAAATCGAACCCTATCGCGGCGTGCGCCGACGATTTCCGTCGTTCGCAGTCCGTCCCCTCGTCCAATTCAACCGGCCTCGGCAATTCGACATCCCCTCGGCCCCTCGGCGCTCAGACCTTCGGAAAATTTTACGCTTACAATGTGGCGCGCATTATATTTCAATCCATTCACGATACGGAAGCGTAAAGAAGCCGTTTAAAGTGCTTCGAATTGACCGCGAAATGCGGCTTCGTGCTCGGCTTCGCGGGCCGCCATGGCGCTCCGGTCCTTGGCCAGGATGGCTATGCGCTCGGCGGGCATCGCGTCTTCGAGCAAAAAACCGGCGTTCATCTCGAAAATTGTGGCGAGCGCCCGGCCGGCGATTTTCTGCACCAGCGGAGAGCCCGCCATCGCGGGTTTGCGCTGCGCCTCGATGAGCCAGGGCTTGGCGTCGGCGTCGATCAGCACGTCGAGCCCGAAGAGCTTGGCCGGAAAAGAGCGGCGGGGATATCGGGCCTGCGCGCCGAAAACGCCCTCGGCGTGAACCATGCGCAGGAAGCCGCGCACGAGGCTCTTGAGCTCTTCGCGCAAGGCGCCGACGTCGACGCCGTCGGCCTTCAGCCGATCGAGATAGGCGGAAAGCGACCAGACCGCGCCGACGTTCTCCTCCTCCGCCTTCTGGCTGACGACGAGCTTCGGATGGTCCTTGTGCAGCGCGGTATTGGTGATGTGGGCGTGCACGTCGGCGAGCCCCGCGTCGCTGACGTCGTAGGCCTCGGGCGCGAAGCGGACGACGCCTTCGGCGTGCAGATAGGCGCGGAACGGATCGAGCGAAGTCACCACGCCGTGCAGCCGCACATGGCCCTTGCGGCCGTCGACGAGATAGGGCCGCTCGACATAGCGCTGGACGACGACGTCGGGCTTGGCGGCAAGCGCCGCCACGTCGCGCGAGATCGTCATGTTCTGGCCGCCGGTGCCGCGGCTCGGCTTGGCGATGAACAGGGCGCCGGGGTTCTCGCCGGCGATAGGCCATCAGCGCCTCGCGGTCCTCGGCCATGAGGAAGGTCGCGGGATGGCGCGGCGACCACGGCTGGCCCTTGGTGCGGCGCAGCGCCAGCGCCAATTCGGCCTTGCTGGCGAATTGCGTCCAGCCGGGATGGTCGATCGAGTTGTCGCGCTCGGCGAGGAAGCCGGCGATGCGCAACGGGTCGAGGCGGTAGAGATTTATGAGTTCGCTGAGGATCCGGTCGGAGGCGAGCGGCAGCCCGGCGTCGCGCAGGACCATGCCAGGCCGCGCAGGGCGTGCGGGACTTCCAGATGGTCGCGCTTGAGCTTGGCGAACAGGTCGGAATAGGTCTTGATGGCCTCGCCGAGGCGGCCGAGCCGATGCAGCAACAGGCCGCTCATCGTCTGCGAATGTTCGTTCGGCTGCAACACGTTCGCGTCGCGGAAAATCGTCAGCGCCGTCTCGTATTCGCCGATCGCGGTGGCGCAAAGACCCATCTGATGGCGGATGGCGATGTTTTTCGGGTCGAGTTCGTGCGCGATGCGGTAATGCTCGAGCGCGGTTCGGGCCTCGAGGCTGCGCAGATAGGATTGCGCGAGCAGCGCCCGGCTTCGACCGATTTCGGCAGCCGCTCGACGAGATCGTGCAGGAGCGGGCGGGCGACCCACTGATCGCGCTCGATGGCCTGCCGCAAATCCTCGACCAGACTGGCCATGACGGCGAATTCCTCTCGAAGAAAATCCCTTCCGCCCAGCGGTATATGCCGATTTTGGTCGGAAGTTTGCGCGTCCTTGTCTCCGGCCGCCGGCCGGCGTGTTAAGTTTCGTTCGCCGTTTTCGTCAGGTCGCGAGGTGCCGGAACATGACGGCGCGCGACTGGTCGTCCATCGTCGTCTTGAACGTGAACTTCTCCTTCAGCGCCAAGGCGCGCGCCGCCGCGGGACGGGCGGCGATCTCGTCGTGCCAGCGCTTGATTTCGGGGAAACGCTCCCAGGCTTGCTCGCCGAGCACGAAGGGGATCATCCGCGCCCAGCCCCAGGCGGCCATGTCGACGATGGTGTAGGCGTCGCCGAGCGCGTAACGTCGTCCCCTGAGCCGGCCGTCGAGGATCTCGAAATGACGGCCGCACTCGAACTGATAGCGCTTGTGGGCGTATTCGACCGTTTCGGGCGCAAAATGCTTGAAATGGACGGCCTGGCCCGAGTAGGGCCCGATCCCCGTCGCCACGAACATCAGCCACGACAAGCATCTCGCCGCGCGCCTTGTCGCCGGCGGGAGGCAGGAATTTGCCGGTCTTCTCGGCGAGATAGAGCAGGATGGCGTTGGAATCGAACACGACCGCGTCGCCGTCGACGATGGCGGGGACCTTTCCATTGGGATTGACGGCGAGGAAGGCCGGGTCGAACTGGTCGCCTTTGCGGGTGTCGACCGGGATCGGCTCGTAAGCGAGCCCCGCCTCTTCGAGAAACAGCGCGACCTTCGTCGGGTTCGGCGATCCGTTGAAATAGAACTTCATGCGGCTTCCCGGCCTCGCCGCCTCTTTTCCTGGCGGCCCGATGGGCTTAGATAGCGCCTCTTCTCGAAACGCAAGCGCCGACAAGGGCGCCGGAGCAGGATATGGCCAAGCCGCGCACGCTGTACGACAAGATCTGGGACGACCACGTCATCGAGACCGCAGGGCGGCGCGAGCCTCATCTACATCGACCGCCATCTCGTCCATGAGGTGACGAGCCCGCAGGCCTTCGAGGGCCTGCGCGTGTCCGGCCGCAAGGTGCGCGCGCCGGAGAAGACGCTCGCCGTCGTCGACCACAACATCCAGACCACCGACCGGCGCGCCGGCATCGCCGACCCGGAGAGCCGGCAGCAGGTCGAGGCGCTCGCCAAGAACGCGGCCGAGTTCGGCATCGAGTATTACAACGAGTTCGACCGCCGCCAGGGCATCGTCCACATCATCGGGCCGGAGCAGGGCTTCACGCTTGCCGGGCACGACGATCGTCTGCGGCGACAGCCACACCTCGACGCATGGCGCCTTCGGCGCGCTGGCGCACGGCATCGGCACGTCGGAGGTCGAGCATGTGCTGGCCACCCAGACGCTGATCCAGTCGAAGGCCAAGAACATGCGCGTCGTGGTCGACGGCGATCTGCCCGCCGGCGTGACCGCCAAGGACATCATCCTGGCCATCATCGGCAAGATCGGCACGGCCGGCGGCACCGGCCATGTCATCGAATACGCCGGCTCCGCCATCGAGGCGCTGACGATGGAAGGCCGCATGACCGTCTGCAACATGACGATCGAAGGCGGCGCGCGCGCCGGCATGATCGCGCCCGACGAGAAGACCTTCGCCTATCTCAAGGACCGGCCGAAATCGCCGAAGGGCGCGCTGTGGGATCAGGCGCGGCGCTACTGGGACGCGCTTGCGCACCGACGAGGGCGCGCATTTCGACGAGATCGTCAGGCTCGACGCCGCGAGCCTGCCGCCGATCGTCTCCTGGGGCACGAGCCCGCAGGACGTCGCGACCATCGACGGCTATCGTGCCGCGCGTCGAGGACGGGGCGACCGAAGCCAAGCGCGCCTCGATCAAGCGCGCGCTGGAGTATATGGGCCTCCACGGCGGCGAGAAGATCGCCGACATCGCCATCGACCGCGTGTTCATCGGCTCCTGCACCAACGGGCGCATCGAGGATCTGCGGGCGGCGGCGAAGATCGTCGAGGGCAGGAAGATCGCCGAGCGCGTCAACGCGATGGTCGTGCCCGGCTCCGGACTTGTGAAGGCGCAGGCCGAGGCCGAGGGGCTCGACAAGATCTTCCTGGCCGCCGGCTTCGAGTGGCGCGAGCCCGGCTGCTCGATGTGTCTGGCGATGAACCCCGACAAGCTCGCCCCCGGCGAGCGCTGCGCCTCGACCTCGAACCGCAATTTCGAGGGCCGCCAGGGCTACAAGGGCCGCACGCATCTGGTCTCGCCGGCGATGGCGGCGGCGGCGGCGATCGCCGGGCGCTTCGTAGACGTGAGGGCCTGGGGCGCGTGACGCCGCCAGGCGCCGGGCCAGTCCCGGCGCCGGCGATTCCAGAGCGTTAGGCGCCGTTTTCTGCGACTTCGGTAACTGCCAAGCTGAATTGAAGATAGCGGCGTCCGTCATAGCCGGGCTTGGGTAGGTCTCAGTTTGAATTTTGAGGGGCCGCTCGGGCGGAGAAGACGCCGTCTGAGCGGCGCGCAGAGATCGCAAAAAGCCGCTCTAAACCGCTGGAAGAGAACATAAAAATGGAATTTGCATAAAATTCCTTGATTTTAGACACCTGGCTGGTAGGATCCATTCGAATCAGCCGGAGGGGCAGGTATGGCCGTTGCAGAGGAATTTGTTCGCTGGAAGCTTGCGCCCTATGAGGGGCGAATTCGGCGGGTAATAGACGGCGCGTGGAGCCAGTATCTTGCTATCCCATGTCGCCATAAGTTCTTGTATCCGAGAACAAGGGCCAACATAGTATTTGACCTTATTGCGGGCAGCCTGCTTGCTGAATTTGATGGCGATCTGACTGTTCATCTTATTCATAAAAACGAAACGATCAAATTACTTGTTGGCGACGAAGTTTTGTGCCGCGTGAAGAAGGCAAATAGTTCTGGGCTCGGGTCGAATATCTACACGCAGGAAGTGATGGACTTCATACGCCAAGAACCCAGTATTCCAGGGTTGCTTGGCGAAGTTCACAAGATTGAAATCTGCTATTTTGAAGACCCAACAGGGGCCGAAATCGCGTCGGTCCACGTCACCGCTCGGGACAATGACGTGAAGCTCTGGAGCTACGAGATTGACCGCGACGAGCGCGGCGCGAGCGCGGATGTTGTACCGTTTCCAAAAGTGGCGCCGGATGCTTTGCCACCCGAAGTTGAGCCGAAGTCGGCCAAGAAGGAAGAACGGGGCGAGGAAGAGTAAGGATCATGCCAGCGAATGGGGCAATGCTCCGGTTGGCTCGTCAGCGCCGAGGGTTGCATCAAAAGGATGCGGCCCCCATGCTCGGTGTAGAACAACCGATTCTCTCGCGTGTGGAGAACGACCTCGCAGTGGCTACCGACGAACTGCTTGGGCGCGCAGAAACTGCATATCGAATCCCTCGAGCGTTTTTTTGTACAGATACCGTCTACGGGCCACCCGTCAGCGTCCACCCAATGTGGCGCAAAAAGACCGACGTATCCGCGAAAGACGTGGACAGCATTGTTGCGAACTTAAATGTAAGGGCGATGCACTTGAGGCGTCTTCTTGAAGGCGTAGAGCTAAAGACAAAAGCGGACATACCGCGCTTGGACATAGACGAATTTGAAGATATCGAAAAAATAGCGCTCTTAGTTCGGGCTCACTGGAAAATACCGAGCGGGCCTATCAAGAACTTGACCGTGTATGCGGAACGCGCTGGTATAGTCGTGTTGCATTCCAACATGGCGGGAACCGCTGTAAGCGGGGTGACTTTCTCTGTCCCTGGCATACCACCAATTGTAATGCTCAACGAGGACCAACCGGCTGATCGATTGCGGTTTACGTTAGCGCATGAAATCGGACATTTGGTAATGCACAAATTTCCGCGAGCGACGATGGAGGAAGAGGCGCATGAATTCGCCTCGTGCCTACTGCTGCCAGCGAATGATATGCGCCAAGCGTTTCGCGGCAGGAAAATAGATTTAGCTTTGCTTGGTGCCCTTAAACCGGAGTGGATGGCGTCTATGCAATCCATCCTGATGCGCGCCAACAAGCTTGGTTTTTTGACAGATGGTCAGAACCAGTATCTGTGGAAACAAATCAGTATCCGTGGCTTGAGGATGCGTGAGCCACCACAATTCGATTTTGCCAAAGAACTTCCTACCGTTATGCCGCGCGTGATTGACCTGTACAAGAAGTCTCTTGGATATTCCGAAGAAGAGCTCGCTCTCTTGCTCGTCGAGTTCGTTGACGAACTCCGCTCCATGTACGGGACCGGCGACGGCCCTCCATCAAGACCAAAGCTGATGCTTTTAACCTGAAAAACGTTCTTGACGCTAAGCATGAAAGTTCATGTCATGCCCGAAGTTGCGGTGACGCTGCATTCCACTATTGTATCAGCCAAGATTTGGCCCTGTGCGCCACAACCAGAGTTTGCGACCAAGCGTAACGCCGCAAGTTGTGTAACTGCCAAGCTGAATTGAAGGTAGCGGCGTCCGTCATGGCCGGGCTTGTCCCGGCTATCCACGCCGCGCGGTTGCAAGTACTTGTTTCGTTTGACCAGCTTCGGCTTGGCGCCGGTCGGAAAGGGCTGACCGAATTGGCGCGGTTGGCCGGGACAAGCCCGGCTATGATGGCCTCGAGGCCTAGTTAAATCTTGCAACGCTTCTTGCTTGGCAGTTACGTTCCTGATCGTCGCGCTTGGGCGAGGCGCGGCGGAAAGTCAGGGGCTCGGCGGCGACGATTTGGGCAATGGTTTCGCCGCGCTCAGAGCGCGCGACGCAACCGCTGGACGAGAAGAAACAGCCGCGGGCGGCGCTTGATCTCGCCCATCGCCAGGCGCCCCGCGAGATAGCAAGGCGCCGCGAGGCGCCCGAGCGCCGTCACCCCGAAGGCCGCGTCGCGCAACGTCTCCTCGATCTCGCACAATTCGCGCTTGTAGCGGCTTTCGCCGACGCCGAGGTCGAAGGCCTCGAACCCGCGCGCGATGGCGTCGCGCGCGACCTCGATCATCAGCCATTCCCCCGGAGAGGCCGCCGCGACCTCCCGGTCGCCGTCGTAGGAGACGACGAGCCCGGAAAGCCGCCGCCCGCCGGGCAGAGCGCCGAAGGTCGCCACGATCCGCTCGCCGGCCTTCAGCGCGTGCATCTCCATCGCCCCGCAGTCCAGGAGCCGGCGCAGAAGGTCGCGCACCTCGGGTCGCGCGAACAGATCGCGTTCGCCCCGCGCGCGCGCCTGCGCGGCCTTGTGGGCGAAAAAAGCCTCGAGGAGGCGCGCCGCCTCGTCGCCGCCCTCGGCCCGCACATGGGCCAGCGCGCCGAGCGCCTCGAGCTTGCGCGCCTTCTTGCGCAGCTTTTTCTGGGCGGCGCGCGAGAAACGCGCGTCAAGCCAGTCGCGATGGACGCGCGGCAAGGCGCTGGCGAAGGCCGGGCTCGGCGACGGCGCGCCGGGCAGAAGGGCGAGCGGATGGTCGAGGCCTTCCCAGCGCGCCGGCAGGTTGGAGAAGGCGAAGAGGTCGATCCCCGCCTCGCGCGCCCGCCGCGCGCAGCAGCGCGGCGAGATCGCCGGCGTCCCAGCCGAGGCCGGGCCGGAACAGGCCCATGTGATAGTTCGCCCAGGCGCCGCCAAGGAAACCGGCGACCGTGAGCGGGCCGAAGCGTCGCAGTCGCAGCGGCAATAAAGCGACGGGCCTCGCCGTCTCGTCGCGCGCGACGACGATGGCGAGGCGCTCTGCCGAACGCCTCGGCGCAGGCTTGCGCGAAGGCGTGGCGACTGATAGGCGCCGCCCGCCGGCGCGAGTTCCCGCCACGCGTCGCGCGCCGCCGCGAGGTCGCCGTGGGCCTCGACCGAGGCGAAAGGACGGGCGAGGCGGGCGCGCGGGGCGGCGCTGGCGAGCGCGAAGGTCACTCGCCCCTTCGCAAGGGCTGGGCGGGGGTCATGGCCGAACCCTAGGGCGAGGAAGATTACAAGGCGTAAAGACCGGCGCGCTAGATTGGCCCGCGGCGGCGCGAGCGCGGAGACCATCTTGTCCTTCAAACGAACCGTGATCGGCGCGGGCTTCGCGGCGATGCGGGCGACCGGCCTGCATCGGGCGATGGCCGCGCCGGGGCTCGGGTTCATCCTCGCCTTGCATCGCGTGCGCCCCTTCGCGACGCCGACGCCGGGCTATGCGCCGAACCGGCTGCTCGAAGTGACGCCGGAGTTTTTCGACGCGGCGCTGTCGCTCATCGCCGCGCGCGGCTTCGAATTCGTGACGCTGGCCGAGGCGGCGCGACGGCTCGCCGAAGGCGGGCCGCCGTTCGCGGCGCTCACCTTCGACGACGGCTATCGCGACACGCGCGATGTCGCGCTGGCCGTCCTGGAGCGCCACGGCGCGCCGGCGACGGTGTTCTTCGCCCCCGGCCTCATCGAGCGCACGGCGCGGCTGTGGTGGCTGGAGCTCGAAGAAGCGATCCGGCGCCTCGACGCCGTCGACCTCGCCCTGGGCCCAGGCCGGCTGCGCCTGCCGGCGCGCTCGCCACGCGAGAAAAGCGCCGCCTTCGAGCGGGTCTATTGGACGCTGAGGGCGCGGCCGGAGGCGGAACTGCTCGACGCGACCGCCGCGCTCGCCGCCGAGGCCGGCCTCAGCAGCGCCGAGATCGCGGAGCCCGAATTCCTGACCTGGGACGAAACCCTGGCCTTCGCCCGCCATCCGCTCGTCGCCGTCGGCGCGCACAGCCTCAGCCACCGCCGCCTCGCGCATTGGCCGGCCGAGGTCGCGCGCGAGGAGCTCGCCGGTTGCAAGGCGGCGCTGGAGGCGCGGCTCGGCGCGCCGGTGACGAGCTTCGCCTATCCCGTCGGCGACGCGACCAGCGCCGGTCCGCGCGAGTTCGCTCTGGCGCGCGAGGCCGGCTACAGGATCGCCGTGACCACCCGGCCGGGAATGCTGTTTCCCGAACACGCCCGCCACCTGCTCGCGCTGCCGCGCGTCTCCCTCAACGGGCTGTGGCAGAACCTGAGCTATCTCGAGGTGCTGCTGACGGGCGCGCCGTTCCTGCTTGTGGAATCGGGGCCGAAGGCTCAACGTCGCGTGAAGCGTCCCCGCTCCATCCAGACGATCAGCGGCATCATCGGCAAGACCCAGGCGAGCCCGAGCGCGATGTAGATGGCCGAGCGTATGAGCTCCGGCGCCTGGCTGACGGGGCGCGAATCGGCGAGCGCCATCGCGACGAGGGCGTAGAACAGGACGAAGGCGAGCATGCCGAAGCCGCCGACCAGTTTGCGCATGCGCGGAGTCATCTGCTGTTCCGTTCAAGAATATCTGGGACCGCGCCGCGCTTCGACGAGCGCGCGGGCGAGTTCGCCGGCGAACTGCGCCTTGCGCTCGGGGCCGACGTGGCGGCCGATCTGCCAGCTTTTGCCGCGACTGACCAGCGTCAGGCGTTGCGGGCCGTATTCCTCGTCGTCGACCCGCTCGAGCCTGACCCAGGCCGGCGCGAACCGCCACTCCCGCCGAGGCCGGCGGAGCTGACGCGGGCGAAGAGGAGCTCGAAATAGGTCAGGCGGAAATGTTCGAAGCCGCGCGCCTGAGCGATAATTGACGCGAAAGGCGACATAGATCGCCAGCGCGTCGAGCCCGAGAAAGCCGACGATCGGCCAGGCGCCCACGAGATAGAACGGCACGCTGAGCGCCGTCGTCGCCGAGCAGGCGGCGATCATCAGCGTGCGAAATCCCTTGCGCCCCAGCGAGCGGTGGGGCGTCAGCGTATCTTCGAACAGCGGCGCGTCGAGATCGGGCGTCATGCCGGCTCACGTTCTGGCGAACAGGACCAGCCTGTCATATAGGGGGCGGATGGGGCAAGCAAAGCGAGGGGCCGGCGCGAAGGCGCGGGCGGCGGAAATATTCGAGCGGCTGGCGGCCGCGACGCCCGAGCCGCGCACCGAACTCGATTATGTGAACCCTTTCACGCTGCTCGTCGCCGTCGCGCTTTCGGCGCAGGCGACCGACGCCAGCGTCAACAAGGCGACCCGGCCGCTTTTCGCCATCGCCGACACGCCCGCGAAAATGGTCGCCCTCGGCGAGGAGGCCCTGCGCGACAGGATCAAGACCATCGGCCTTTATCGCAACAAGGCCAAGAACGTGATCGCCTTGTCGCAGGCGTTGATCGAGCGCCACGGCGGCGAGGTCCCGCGCGACCGCGAGGCGCTGGAGGCCTTGCCGGGCGTCGGGCGCAAGACGGCCAATGTCGTGCTCAACGTCGCTTTCGGCGAACACACGATCGCGGTGGACACGCATGTGTTCCGCATCGCCAACCGGCTCGGGATCGCGCCGGGCAAGACGCCGCGCGAGGTCGAGGACGGGCTGATGAAGGTCGTCCCGCCGCGCTTCCTGCCGCACGCGCACCACTGGCTCATCCTGCATGGGCGCTACGTCTGCAAGGCGCGCGCGCCGGAATGCGGGAAATGCGCGATCGCCGACCTCTGCGGCTGGGAGGGGAAGACGGCGTAGAGGTCCCCGGCGCGTCGGCGGCGATGCGAGCTTTCGACCTTTTGCGGTCCTTGCGTGGTCGGCCGCATGAGACCAGCGGAATGCGTTTGTAGTCGAATGTGCGAACTGCGCGAGCTTAGACCTAGAGGCTGGCGCCCGAAATTATCCAGAGAGCAAGGAATCCTAAGAGAAGGAAACAGGGAATAAGAATTGCGCCCGCGACGACAAGCGAAACTGCTCTCGCAATATTACTAAATATTCGATTACTACCAATTGTTTCGTCGTACCGTTTTGCGCATTTCCAAACTTTCCTCGCGGAATATACGCTGTAAATTATAAGTATCAATGCCGTCGTGAAAAATATAAGCGAGCATGTTTCTCTAGTTTCAAATACCTTGTTGTAATTTCCGCCGCATGTAAGAGAAAAATATCCTATAAATAATAGAACAATATTTACGAGAACTAAATTTATCCAGAATGCCACAGATAAACTTACGTCTCCCTCCTCCGGAGGCGCGAGGTCATTGCGATTGGCAGGATCAAAGTCCATTCCCGCCACCCAAAGCCTCCCTTTCAATCGCCCAATTATTTTCTACGACGGGTCACGCGGAATGAACCTGACAGAAGTCAAAATTGAACTCAGAATTGCGCTCTACGAAAAACTTCTGGGAACAGTGTCGCGCTACCCCCGAAATCATGTGCGGAAAGGGTCGCCCTCCGCTCTTCAGCGACGTTCGCGGCTGGGCGACCAATTGTTAGATCTGGACCCGTTGGCGCTGGAGCCGCGTCCGAGCCTGCGTCCCTCAGCGAGAGGCGACGAGGGCGCCGGCGACTATGGCGGCGCAGGCGAGGCCGAGGGTCGCCGTCGCCGGCGCGAAGCCCGCCAGAACCAGCAGGATCGTCGACAGAACCGGCGCCGCATAGGCCGCCACGCCCAGAAGCCGGATGTCGCCGCGCTTGACGCCGTAATCCCAGAGATAAAAGGCCAGCCCCACCGGCCCGAGCCCGAGCCCGACGATCGCCGCGATCTCGCTCGAAGCGGACGGCCAGACGGTCGTCTCGAAGGCGATATGGCAGAGCGCGGCGAGCGCCGCCGTGACGAGGCAGAAGCCGGCCACCGCCTCGGTCGGCGCGGACTTCAGAAAGCGCGAGGCGAGGGAATAGCTCGACCAGACAAGCGCGCAACCGAGCGCGAGCAGGAGCCCGAAGCCCGGCCGCGCGTCGCCGAACTTTCCCCACAGCAGCAGCGCCGCGCCGCAGAAGCCGAGCGCCGCTCCGACGACATGCTTGAGGCGCAGCCGCTCGCCCGGCAGCGCCGCCGAGAACAGCACGATGAGCAACGGCCAGATATAGGCGACGAGGCTCGCCTGCGCCGGCGGGGCGGCGCGCAAGGCGGCGAAATAGAGCGCGTGATAGCCGAACAGCCCGCCGACGCCGACGAGCCAGACGTTCCACGGCTGCCGGAGCGCGGCCAGTCGCCCGCGCGCGGCGGCGTAGACGAGGCCGGCGCTTCCTCCGATCGCGAAGGTCAGCGCCGCCAGTTCGAACGGCGGCGCGCGGCCGGACGCCGCCGTCATCAGCGCCAGCGCCGACCACAGCACAATCGCGCCGAATCCGATCAGCGTCGCTTTTTCCCGCTCCCCCATCGCGGGCGCATCTAGCAGCGCGCGGCGGCGCCGGCTAGCCGCGCAGGAAATCTCTCCATCGACGTCGCCAGCGCGACCGGGGTCTCGTTCATGGGATAGTGGCCGGCGTTGGGCATCGTCTCCAGCTCGGCGTGTTTGTACCAGGTCAGAAAAGTCGCCTTCATCGCGTCGGCGGTGATGGCGCCGTCGTATTGGCCGACGATGACCTTGATCGGGATTTCGCTGCCCATCACCGCCTGATGGAAGTCTGTCTTGGCCCAGGCCAGCAGGTACGCGGCGAAGGCCTCTTTCGTGCAGTTGCCCCAGGAGGCGGCGGCCATGTGGTCGAGCCAGGCGGCCGATAGCCGCGAGCCGGTGGTGAAGTCGATGATGCCGCGGCGATTGCCGAGGTTCTCCGCCGCCCCGCTGAACAGCCCCCAACCCTGCTCGTCGAAGGGGACGGGCGCGGCCGGCACGGGCGTTATCGCCACCATGCGCTTGACGCGGCCGGGCAAGTCGACGGCGACCTTCTGGATGAACTTGCCGCCCATGGAGTGGCCGACGAGGCTCACCTTGTCGAAGCCGAGCGAATCGATGAGCGCGCGCACGTCGGCGGAGATCTCCTCGACCGTGCAGGCGCCCGTCTGAGCCTTCGAGGCGCCGTAGCCGCGATAGGCGGGGAACACATAAGTGAACTCGTCCGCCGACAGCGCGTCGCGCATCGGCGCCATGAAGGTTTCGTCGCCGAACCAGCCGTGCAGCACGACGACTTTGTGCGCGCCCTTGCCTGTTGTCCCGTATCCCAAGGCCATAGCGTCCTCCCTTTCCGGCCGGAGTTTAGGGCGGCGGCGAGGCGAGGCCAAGACGGCGCGCGAAGACCCGCTTGGGACTTTCGCTTGCGCGCGGCCGCGATTGGTTTACCATCCGCGAGGGCTGGCGGGCTTTTGCGGGAGGCTAGGATGCGCAAGATTCTCGCGTCTTTGGCTATGAGTTGTGCGTTCGTCGCGGCGCTGAGCGTCGCCGCGTCGGCTTGCGACTATCACAAGCAGACCACATCGGCGTCGGCTTCCGACAGCGCACAGACGGCGCAGTCGCAATCGGCGCCTTCGGACAATTGAGCCTGCGGCGGCCGGGGCCGCCAAGCCCCGACCGCCCTGTTCGTGAGAGATAGTTCGCGGGCGTGCCCGGGCGGGGCGCGCATGCGCGGTCTCGCCGCTACGCCGCTTTCGCGGGAGGCGGAAGGAGCTTTGTCGCGGATCGGCGCGGCCGGGACGAGCCCGGCGAGAGCGTCGAGGCGACCGCTCGAATTCAACTGAGACCTTTTCGTCTGGCGCAAGGCGGCGGCGGCGATTAAACACGGGCGCTTTCGCGCTGAGGGGAATCTTTTGTCCAACGCCGCCGCGCGTCCGCACGCGCCCGTTTTCACTCAGGGCAGCCTGATGCGCCACGTCGCGGTGATGACCGCGACGGGGTCGATCGGGCTCATCGCCATTTTCGCGGTCGACGCGCTGTCGCTTTTCTGGGTCTCGCGGCTCGGCGTGGAGAGCTACAAGGCGGCGATCGGCTACGCCAGCCAGCTCACCTTCATGCTGATGGCGATCAATATCGGGCTCACCATCGCCATTTCCGCGCGCGTCTCGCGGGCGCTCGGGGCCGGCGACCGAAGCCAGGCGCGCCGCTTCGCGGCCTCCGGGCTGCTGCTGACCTTCTTTTCGACGATCGTGCTGTCGGCGATTATGTGGCGCTACCGCGACTTCGCGCTCGACCAGCTTCATGCATGCGCGCGGCGAAGCGGCGCAGGTGGCGAGCGGGGTGCTGGCGATCACCATTCCCGCCAATATCCCGTTCGGGCTCGGAATGGCGCTGTCGGGCGTGCTGCGCGCCTGCGGCGACGCGCGCCGCGCCATGTATGTGACGCTCTCCGGCGGCGTCATCACCGCCTTCACCGATCCGGCGCTGATCTTCGGCCTGCACCTCGGCGTCTACGGGGCGGCCTGGGCGACGCTGATCTCGCGGCTGGTGCTCCTGGCGGTCGGCTATCACGGCGCCTCGCGCGTGCACCGTCTCGTCGGGCGCCCGAGCTTCGCCGGGCTCGTGCGCGATTTCCGGCCGCTGGCGGCCATCGGCCTGCCCGCGATCCTCGCCAATCTCGCCACGCCCGTCTCGGCGATCTACGTGACCCGCGTCTGGTCGGACTTCGGCGAGGCGACGGTGGCGGGCGGGGCGATCGTCGATCGCGTCATCCCCCTGGCCTTCGGCGTCATTTTCGCGCTGACCGGCTCCGTCGGGCCGATCATCGGCCAGAACTACGGCGCCAGGCTCATGCCGCGGGTCAAGCGGGCGATGACGGATTCCCTGGTTCTGGCGGTCGGCTATTCGCTCGCGGCCTGGGGCCTGCTCGCGCTGCTGGGGCCGCTCGTCGTGACGGCGTTCGGCGCCAGCGGCGCCAGCGCCGACTTCGTGCTGCTGTTCTGTCGCTACGGCGCCATGGCCTGGGTGTTCATCACCTGCTTGTTCGTCGCCAACACCGCCTTCAACAATCTCGGCTTCGCGCTGATGGCGATGCTGTTCAACTGGGGGCGGGCGACGCTCGGCACCATTCCCTTCGTGATGATCGGGGCGCGCTACGGCGGCGTCCCGGGGGCGATGGTTGGCCTGATCCTGGGGTCGGCGATCTTCGGGCTCGGCGCGGTCGGCGCCGCCTACGGGCTCGTCGGGCGTCTCGCCAGCCGCGCCAAACCGGCGTAGCTTGCGCGCGCGGCGGAGGATCGAGGTCATGACGCTGAACGACATCATCCAGAGCGCGCAGGGCGGCGCGGGCTTGCAGAATCTCGCCAGCCAGTTCGGCCTGACGCCGGAGCAGACGCAGGCGGCGATGCAGGCGATCATCCCGGCGCTGAGCCGCGGCCTGCAGCGCGCGGCGCAGAATCCGGGCGCGCTCGGCGGCGTCATCAGCGAGATGGCGAGCGGCGCGCACGCCGGCTCCTACGCCGACCCCGCCCAGACCGGCGCCGCCGCGGCGACGGGCTCCGGCGCGCTCGGTCAGATTTTCGGCGGCCCCGCCGTGACCGCGCAGATCGCGCAGCAGATTTCGCGCGTCTCGGGGCTCGACCCGCAGGTCGTCGGCGGCCTGTTGCCGGCGGTGGCCTCGATGGCGCTCGGCGGCCTCTCGCACGCCTTGCAGACGCAGGGCCACGGCGAGGTGCTCGGCCAGGCCGCGCCCGCGCCGGGCGGCGGGGGCCTCCTCGGCTCGATCGTCTCGGCGGTCGGAGGGGCGCTGAGCGGCGGCTCCAGCGGCGACCTGCAATCTGGATTATCGACGCTTATCAATATGTTCGCGCCGGGCGTAGCGGTTCCGGCCGAGCATGCGCAGGCGCTCGACGACATCCTGCCGAAATAGCCCGCGGCGCCGCTTCATTGCGTTGTCGCCGCCCGGCCCCTATCTAGGGCGTCCTGAGGGGGATTCGGGACATGGCATGGCGCGGGATGTAACGGACGCAGAGCCGGTCAACGGGCGGCGCGATCTCGTCGCCTGGCTGGAAGCGGGCTGCAAGTCGCCCGAGAACTTCAAGGTCGGCTCCGAGCACGAGAAGATTCTCTTCTACCTCTCCGACCTTTCGCCTGTCCCCTACGAGGGCGAACGAGGCGTCGGCGCGCTGCTCGAAGGCATGGGCGCGAGGCTCGGCTGGGACCGGATAGAGGACGACGGCAAGCTGATCGGCCTTTACGACGCGAAGGGCGGCGCCGCCATTTCGCTGGAGCCGGGCGGGCAGTTCGAGCTTTCCGGCGCGCCCTTGGCCGACATTCACGCGCTCTCAGCCGAACTTGCCGCCCATCTCGAGGCCGCGCACGCGGCCGCGGCGCCGCTGGGGATCGGCTTTCTCGCGCTCGGCATGAGCCCGCAATGGACTTATCTCCAGACGCCGCGCATGCCGAAAAGCCGCTACCGCATCATGACGGCCTACATGCCGAAGGTCGGAACGCGCGGCCTCGACATGATGTACCGCACCGCCACCACGCAAGCGAACCTCGACTTCGCGAGCGAGGCGGACATGACGGCGAAGGTGCGCGTCGGCCTCGCGCTTCAGCCGGCGATGACGGCGCTGTTTGCGAACTCGCCGTTCACCGAGGGCAAGCCGAACGGGCTTCTATCGGCGCGCTCCGAGATCTGGCGCCATACCGACCCGGCGCGCACGGGGATGCTGCCCTTCGCCTTCGAGCCCGGCATGGGCTTCGAGCGTTACGTCGATTACGCGCTCGACGTGCCCATGTACTTCGTCAAGCGCGGCGACCGCTATCACGACGTCTCCGGCGCAAGCTTCCGCGATCTCATGGCGGGGCGGCTGCCGCAGCTGCCCGGAGAGCGCGCGACGATCTCGGACTGGGCCAACCACCTCTCGACGATTTTCCCGGAAGTGCGGCTCAAGCGTTATATGGAAATGCGAGGCGCCGACGTCGGGCCGCCCGAGCGCATCGTCGCGCAATCGGCGCTGATGGTCGGGCTCTACTACGACGCGCGGGCGCTCGACGGCGCCGTGGAGCTGATCCGCCGCTGGAGCGCCGAGGAGCGGCAGGCGTTTCGCGACGAGGCGCCGCGGCTCGGGCTCAAGGCCCGAATCGGCGGGCGGTCGGCGCGCGACGTCGCCCGCGACATGCTGGCGCTGGCGCGCGGCGGGCTTGCGCGCCGGGCGCGGCGCGATGGGCGCGGCCGCGACGAGACCCATTATCTCGATCCGCTCGACGCCATCGTCGAGGGCGGCGTCGAGCCGGCGCGCGCGTGGCTCGACCGCTTCGAGGGCCCGTGGGGCGGCTCGGTCGATCCGATCTACGAGGAGGCGCGGATCTAGCGGTCAAAATCCGACGCTTGGCGCCCACCTGGAATGTCGCCGATGGGCCGATTGCGCACCCCTCCTTTTTGCCATCCACCGCCCTCGTCCTTGAGGGCGCCCCGAAGGGGCCTCGAAGGACGCTCCAGCGGGCGCGGCGGGACGTGCAAGTCAACGCCGCTTGCGTCATACTTGGCTGCGGGCACGAGGGCCCGCTTTGGCGCGGATCCAATTCAGGACGAAGGCAGTGGAGTGGCGCAAACGTCCGCAGCCGGGTCGAACGCAGGCTTTACGGGCGAAGGTTGGGCGCCAAGCGTTAGATTTGGACCACTTGCGCCACCCGCGATGCGGCGCGGGACGGAACGCCCGCTTCAGTTCAGGCGATGGGCGATGGCGGCCTGTTCGGAGATCGCGGCGGCGGTCTCGACGGCTTGCAGATTGCGCACGCGCTCGCGCAGGTGCTTGAGCACGGGGTCGACGAGGCTGTGGGCCAGAGCGACGCCGGCGGCGGTCAATTCCGGCGAAACGCCCTCGACATTGGCGAACAGCTTGGCGCGCACGCTGTTCTCGAAGACGTCGATGTCCTCGCGATATTTGCCCACCAACATCTCGGCTCCCAGCAGGTTTATCATCTTGACCAGGGAGGCGAGCGCGACTCTCACTTCGCCAGCGTCGGACATACTCAACCCTTCCGCGCGTTTTTCGTACTGCACCGTCATGGTTGCCCGCCATTCATTAAAACTGTCCTAAAACTCTCTCGATCGCCCCGGGGCCGCCGTCGGCCGCCCGGGGCGCGGAGTCGCCGGGACCAGCTACTTGTAGACGAGCGCAGCGGAAATGCAACTCAAAGTTGAATTGTCGCCCGGATCGGGCGAATATGTCGGCGAGGCTCCCCGTCGTCCATTTCCAAGGCCGCCTCACCTGGGGTAGAGCACGCTTCGCCCGACATCGCAGGACTTCTTGTGGACTACCTCTCGACGCGCGGCCAGGCGCCGCGCCAGGCTTTCCTCGACGCCATGCTCTCCGGCCTTGCGCGCGACGGCGGCCTCTATACGCCGGACGCCGTTCCGAGCCTCAGCGCCCCGGACATTGCGGCGCTCGCCGGCCGGCCCTACGCGGAGGCGGCGGCCCGGCTGATGGCGCCCTTCGTCGCCGGCGCCTGGAGCGACGCCGACCTCGGGGCGATGACGGAGGAGGCCTATCGCGGCTTCCGCCACGCCGCGCGCGCGCCGCTTGAGGCAACTCGACGACAATCTTTTCCTGCTCGAACTGTTCCATGGGCCGACGCTGGCGTTCAAGGATTTCGCCATGCAGTTCCTCGGCCGGGCGATGAACCGGGCGCTCGCCGAGCGCGGGCGCGCGCGGCGTCATCCTCGGCGCGACCTCGGGCGACACGGGCGCTGCGGCCATCGAGGCCTTCGGCGGCGGCGAGCGCACCGACGTGTTCATCCTCTTCCCGCACGGGCGCGTCTCGGACGTGCAGCGCCGGCAGATGACGACCCTCGACCGTCCGGGCGTCCATGCGCTCGCCATCGACGGCTCGTTCGACGACTGCCAGGACATCGTGAAGAGCCTGTTCGGCGATCTCGCCTTCCGCGACCGGATGTCGCTGAGCGGCGTCAACTCGATCAACTGGGCGCGGATCCTCGCGCAGATCGTCTATTATTTCACGGCCGCCGCGGCGCTGGGCGCGCCGCATCGTCCCGTCTCCTTCGCCGTTCCCACCGGCAATTTCGGCGACGTGCTGGCGGGCTGGTACGCCAAGCGCATGGGGCTTCCCGTCGCGCGGCTAATCGTCGCGACCAACGAGAACGACATTCTCGCGCGCGCGCTCGCCACCGGCGAATACCGGCCGGCCGGCGTCAGGCCGACGCAATCGCCGTCGATGGACATTCAGGTGTCCTCCAATTTCGAGCGCCTGCTGTTCGAGCGGCTCGGCCGCGACGCCGAGCGGGTGCGCGGGCTGATGGCGGCGCTCAAGCAGTCGGGCGGCTTTACGATCCCCGAGGACGCGCTGAAGGCGATCCGCGCCGAGTTCGACGCCGCGCGCTGCTCCGAGGAGGAATGCGAAGCCGAGATGGCGCGGGTCTGGTCGCAGAGCGGCGCGCTCATCGACCCGCATACGGCGGTCGGCGTCCACGCCGCGCGCGCGGCGCTGAGGCGCGATCCGAAGACCCCGGTCGTGGCGCTGGCCACCGCCCATCCCGCCAAATTCCCCGACGCGGTCGAGAAGGCCACGCGCGTCCGTCCCGCCCTGCCGCCCCATCTTTCGGATCTCATGGAGAGACCGGAGCGCGTCGCGCGGCTGCCGAACGACGCGCGCGCCGTCGCCGATTATCTCTCCGCCCACGCAAGGAAGCTCTCGTGAGCGCGCGCCTCACCACGCTGCCCTCGGGCCTGCGCGTCGTCACCGACGCCAATCCGCTCTTGCGCACGGCGGCCGTCGGCCTCTTCGTCGCCGCCGGCTCGCGCCACGAGCGCGAGGAGGAGCATGGGCTTTCGCATCTTCTCGAACACATGGCCTTCAAGGGCACGGGCGCGCACAGCGCGCGCGAGATCGCCGAAGCGATAGAGAACGTCGGCGGCGACCTCAACGCCGAGACCGGCGTCGAGCAGACGGGCTATTTCGCCCATGTGCTGAAGGAGGACGTCGGCCTCGCGCTCGACCTGCTCGCCGAGATCTACTGCGACAGCCGCTTCGACCGCGACGAGCTGGAACGCGAGAAGGGCGTCGTCATCCAGGAGATCGGCGCGGTCGAGGACACGCCGGACGATCTGGTGTTCGATCATCTGAGCGCCGCCGCGTGGGCGGGGCAGGCGATAGGCCGGCCGATCCTCGGCACGCGCGAGACGGTCGGCGGCTTCGATCGCGGCGCGATCGAAGCCTATCTCAGACGCCACTACCGCGCCGGCGCGACCGTGGTCGCGGCCGCCGGCGCCGTCGATCACGACGAGATCGTCGAGCGGGCGGAGAAGGCGCTCAGAAGCCTCGGCGGCGAGGTCGCCACGCCGCCGGCGCCGGCGCGCTATACCGGCGGCGAAATCTTGACCAGGAAAGGTCTGGAGCAGACCCATATCGTCATCGGCTTTTCGGGCCGGGCCATCGGCGAGGAGGGGCACGACGCCGCGCAGGTGTTCGCGACCGCCATCGGCGGCGGCATGTCCTCGCCCCTGTTTCAGGAGGTGCGCGAGAAGCGCGGCCTCGCTTACGCCGTCAACGCCTTCCACTGGTCCTTCGCCGATGCGGGCCTGTTCGGCCTCTATGCGGGATGCGCGGCGTCCAAGGCCGGCGAGCTGATGGCCGCCGCGCTCGATACGCTGGCCGAAGGGGCGCTGAGGCTCGACGAGGCGGCGGTCGAGCGCGCCAAGGCGCAGATGAAGGTGGCGACGCTCAGCGTGCTTGAGCAGCCGGGCGCGCGCGCGCAGCAGCTCGCCCGCCAGCTTTTCGCCTACGGCCGCATCCTCGATCTCGAGGAGTCGATTGCGCGCATCGAGCGGATCGACGCCGCCGCGGTGCGCCGGATGGGGGCGGCGATGCTCGCGAGCGCCCCGACGGTGGCCGCGATCGGCCGTGTGGGCAAGGTGATGGCGGCGGAAAAAGTCGCGCGACGGCTGGCGGCGGCGTAAGGCTCGGCGATGTCGCTTTTCCGCCTGACCAAATCGCCGGAAATCGAGCCGCTGATCCGCGGCGACGGGCTTTATCTGCGTCCGGCGGCGGCTGGCGATTTCCCCGCCTGGGCGCAGTTGCGCGCCGAGAGCCGCGCCTTTCTCGCCCCCTGGGAGCCGACCTGGCCCGAGGACGATCTCACCCGCGCCGCTTTCCGCCGCCGCCTGCGTCGGCAGGTCGAGGACATGACGCGCGACGAATCCTTCGCCTTCCTCATCTTCGATTCCGGACGGACTCGCTGCTCGGCGGGCTCACGCTCGGCGGGGTCAGGCGCGGCGTCTCGCAGGCCGCGACCCTGGGCTACTGGATGGGCGAGCGGCACTCCGGCAAGGGCCGCATGACGCGCGCGGTGGCGGCGGCGACGCGCTACGGTTTCTCCACTCTTCGCCTGCACAGAATCGAGGCGGCCTGCCTGCCGGAGAACATCGCCTCGATGACGCTGCTCGAGCACAACGGATTCCGCCGCGAGGGACTGGCGCGCGCCTATCTCAGGATCGACGGCTCCTGGCGCGACCACGTTCTCTACGCCCTGCTCGAGCACGAGGCGTCGCGTGCCTTCTAGTTCGTTCCGGGGGCCCGGTCGTCTCGCGCCTTCGCGTCGCCTCGGACTGATTCTGGCGCTGCTCGCCCTTCTCTTCGCCGCCGCGCCGTTTTGCGCGCCGGGCGCCTTCGCGGTGCAGAAGATCGTGCGGCTCGCCACCACCGACGACGCCATCGATCTGGCCTCGGCGATCGAATATTTCTCCGGGACCGGCGACAAGCTGCAGGTCGCAACGGCGCCGGGGCCGGACGGCATCGTGCGGCGCATCGAGGTCGGCGCGCTGCAGGCCGGCGCCAATCCGCATTGGATGGTGTTCGCGCTCACCAACGACACCGACGAGCAACTGACCCGCCTTCTCGTCGTCCCGCACTATCGCTTCGTCGGCTCCGGCGTCGTCTGGCCCGATCTGGGCTCGGCGCGCATCGCCACCATCACCGCAAGCCAGGGCGACCCGCCCGAGCGCGAGGACGTCGCCGAGGCCGACGCGTTCCGTCTCAGCATCGACCCCGGCTCCACCATCACCTATGTCGCGGAGCTGCGCACGTCGACGCTGCCGCAGGTCTATCTGTGGGAGCCCGACGCCTATAAGGCCAATGTGGCGAGCCTGACGCTCTATCGCGGCATCGTCATCGGCATCGCGGGGCTGCTCGCGCTGTTCATGACCATCGTGTTCGTGGTGCGCGGCGTGCTGGTGTTTCCGGCCGCGGCGGCCCTGGCCTGGGCGGTGTTCGCCTATGTCTGCATCGACTTCGGCTTCTGGCAGAAGATCTTCGGCTTCGACGACGCCACCGAGCGCATCTGGCGGGCGGCGATAGAGGCCTCGATCGGCGCGACGCTGATCGTGTTCATGTTCACCTATCTGAACCTCAGGCGCTGGCACGCGCGCTTTCTCCACATCGGGCTCGCCTGGATGCTGGCGATGGCGATCGTGGTCGGGCTCTCCGTCTATAATCCCGCGGTCGCGGCGGGGGTGGCGCGCATCTCCATCGCAAGCGTGGCGGCCATCGGCCTCATGCTGATCCTGACGCTGGCCGCGCGCGGCTCGGATCGGGCGATCCTGCTCATACCCGACGTGGTTCCTGCTCGGCGTCTGGGTCATGGCGGCGGCGGCGACGGCGCTCGGCTATGTCTCCAACGACCTCGCCTCGCCCGGCCTCATCGGCGGGCTGGTGCTGATCGTCATGCTGATCGGCTTCACCATCATGCAGACCGCCTTCTCGGGCTCGGGCGCGCTGAGGGCGCTCGGCGAGGACTCCGAGCGGCGGGCGCTGGCGATGACGGGAACCGGCGACGCGATCTTCGACTGGGACGTCACCGCCGACCGCATCTACGTGAGCGGCGAGGCGGAGACCCATCTCGGCCTGAGGCGCGGCGCGCTCGAAGGGCCGGCCGCCAACTGGCTGGACGTGCTGCACCCGCTCGACCGCGACCGCTATTCGGCCGCGCTCGACGGTCTCTTGCTGCAACGCTCGGGCCGCATCCACCACGATCTCAGGCTGCGAGGCGCCGACGGTCACTACACCTGGTTCCTGCTGAAGGCGCGCCCCGTTCTCGACGCCAGCGGCGACGTGGTCCGGGTGATCGGCTCCTTCGAGGACGTGACCGAAACCCGCGCCGCCGCGGAGCGCATCCTGCACGACGCCATTCACGACCACCTGACGGGACTGCCGAACCGCGAATTGTTCTTCGACCGGCTGGAGAACGCCGTCACCGCGGCGCGGCGGCCGGGCGGTCTCGGCCTCGTCGTCGCGCTGTTCGACATCGACCGGCTGGCGGCGATCAACGCCACGCACGGCATGTCGTTCGGCAATTCCGCGCTGCTGACCATCGCCCGCCGCGCCGCGCGCGACCTGAAGCCCGGCGATACGCTCGCCCGGCTCGGCGGCGACCATTTCGGCGCCATCCTGCCGCGCGAGGCGGGCTTCGACCCGGCCGCCTTCGGCGACTCGCTTCGCGCAGCAGCTCGCCACTCCCATCAGCTTCGGCGACCGCGAAGTTTCGGTGACCGCGAGCGTCGGGCTCGCCGTCTTCGACGGCGCAAGCCACGCCAAGGCGCCCGACCTCTTCGGAGAGGCCGAGATCGCGCTCGCCAACGCCAAGGCCGGCGGCGGCGACCGCTCGGTCGTGTTCCAGCGCGCGATGCGCAACGCCCGCGAATTGCGCGGCAGTCTCGCGGCGGAGCTGCGCCATGCGCTGTCGCGCAACGAGATTTTCGTGCTGTTCCAGCCGATCGTGCGGCTGGAGGATCGCACGGTCGCGGGCTTCGACGCCTCGCCGCGCTGGCGCCATCCCCGGCTCGGCGTGCTGAGCCCGGCCGAGTTCCTGCGCGATTCCGAGGGGGCGCTGGCGATGGCCGAGATCGGCGCCTTCGCCCTCGACTTCGCGGCGCGCGAGCTTGCCGCCTGGCAGCGCGGGCTCGACGTCAATCCGCCGATCTTCGGCCTGTTCGGCCTGTTCTCGCGCCAGATGCTCGCCCATGACCTGCTCGGCGACCTGCGCGCCACGCTCGGGCGCCACAATGTCGCGCGCGGCTCGCTGAAGCTCGGGATCAGCGAGGCGCTGGTGATGGAGAACCCGGAATTCGCCGCCCAACTGCTGCCGCGCGCGCGCGAACTGGGGGCGGGGATCGCGCTCGACGATTTCGGCGCCGGTTACACCTCGCTCGGCGAGCTCGAGCGCTATCGCTTCGATACGCTGAAGATCGGCCCCGCGCTCGCCCGCCCGCGCGGCGGCACCGGCCGCTCGGTGCTGCTGCGCTCGGCGGTGGCGATGGCGCACGACCTCGGCATGGACGTCATCACCGACGGCGTCGACAACGAGTCCGATGCGGTCGAGCTTTCCCAGCTCGGCTCCGAATTCGCCGAAGGCCTCGCCTTCGGCCTGCCGATGACCGCCGCGCAGGCGCGCAAGCTGATGGGCGCGCAACTGGACTGACGCGACGTGGGCGCCGCCCGCGCAAGCGCGCTCCCTCAGCCGAAGCTGTCGGAAGCCAGCTCTGTCCAGCGGTCGCCGGCGAAGCCGCCGAGAAAGGCTTCGCCGTTCTCGACGGCCTGCCTCACGTCGGGCCGGTCGGAGAAGGCGAGCAGCCCGCCCGCGTAATAGAAGAACATGCCGCGCAGGCGTAGGCGTGCGCCATCATCGGCCGCTTGAGGGACCCGTGGGCGCCGATGCAGCCGCGCTCGCGCGCGGTCTGCCTCATCTTGTCGAAGAGCCGCCCCCAGGCGTGCGGCGCGGCGACGGCCTCGACGACGCGCGCGACGTCGCCCTTGCCGCCGAAGGCGGCGTAAGCGCCGGCCGGCGCGCCGGCGCCGTCGTAGACGACCTGGAGATGCAGCGGGCCCGCGCTGCGCCGCCGCCGCGCCATCGCGATGAGCCAGAGAAATTCCTCGCGCGTGTAATCCGGGCGGAAGTCGGAACAGCGTCCAGAAAGCGCGGGGCGATCTCGACGAAGGTTTCGTCGTCCACTTCCTCGTCGCGCCAATCCGAGCGTTTCGCGTTTTTCTCGGCCCGTCGCAGGGCGGGCGCGGCCGCGGCGTCGGCGAGACGCGCCAGGGGTCTTGAGCGCGCCGAGCCAGGGCGCGCCGAGACGCTGGCGGATCTTGTGCAGGACGAGGCTCGCCGGCTCGAAGACGCAGGCCCATTCGAGGCTGTCGGGAGAAACCGGCTGATAGCCGATCGCCTGGCACATCGCGAGCGAGGCGCGGTTGGCGCTGTCGGTGACGATGAGATCGTGGCCGAGCTTGCGGCTTTCCTTGAGGATCTGCACGGCCGCGAGCGCATGGCCCGGCGCGGTCGAAGCCATCAGCGCGCCGGTGACGCACACGCTCGCCGGCCGCCCGTCGAACCGGAAGCGGGCGCGCGCGCCGCCGCAGAAGGCGGCGACGGCGCCGGCGCTGTCGATCGCCACCAGCGCGTCGGCGTCGCCTGCGCGGCCGGGGCGGTCGAGATAGAGCGCCTTCATGCAGGAGGCGACCTCGGCCTTCGCGCGCGGGCTTTTCCGCGTGGCCCGGAAGCGCTCCAGGAACAGATCGGCGACCCCCTCCAGATCGTCCTCGACGAGCGGCCGCACGTGCGTCCGCGAGGGGCGGGGCCTCGGCGCCTGGCCGCGCTCGCGGGGGGAGAGGTTCGAAACAGCGCCGCCGATCATGCCGGAAGTCTCGCCTCTCAGGTTGCGTCGGAAGCGGCGGCCAGTTCGGCGCGCCAGAGGCGGCCCTCCGCCGGGCGCCGGCGGGCCGTCAGCGGCCGCGTCGCCGCCTTCCACGTCGCCGCCGCCGCCACGCTCTCGCCGAGCACGCCGCCGAGGATCGCATAAGCCGGCGGCGCGGCCAGGAGCAGGCCCGCGGTCGCGGCGAGGCCGACGGCCGCGCCCAAAGTCGTGATGGCCGCGATCTCGCGGAAGCGCAGGCGCGTCTCCAGCAGCAGTCGCGGCGCCAGATAGGCGAGCACCACCGCATAGAGCGTCCAGGCCGAGATCGCGATGAGCGCGATGGGCTGATGCTGGAGGGCGGGCAGATGCAGGCGCGGAATCACGAGGAGACCGGCGCCGCCGTAGAGCAGCGCGAGCGCGAGCGCCCGCGCCGTCCAGGTCGCGCGCAGCGCCCGCCAGCCCGCATCGTCGCCGGCCGCCGCCAGCCGCGAGATCTCAGGCTGCAGCAGGTTGGAGAGCGACACCGAGAAGACGCGCAGCGGCGCGAAGAAGGCGAGCATCGCCGCGATCGGGGCGAAGGCCCCGGGTCCGGCCTCAGCCACCACCAGGAACGCCACGCCCTGTCCGAGCAGTATCGCCGCCGTGACGCTGTAGAGCGACCATGAGAGCCGCCGCGCCAGCCGGAAATAGAACTGACGCGCGCGGCGGCCGAAATCCGACGCGCGGGCGCTCGCCGCGCGCGAGCGCCATCGCCGCCGTCCCCGCCACATTGGCCAGCGCCAGCCCCGCCAGGGCGCCCTCCAGCCGGTCGGGATCGAGCCACAGCCCCGCCGCGCTCGCCAGAACGCCCGAGGCCGCGAAAACGGCGTCGCCGATCGTCACGGCAAGCGCGCGCTTTCGCGCGAAGCCGACCGTGCGCAGGTGCGAGCGCAGGCTCCACAATCCCACCATCGCCGCCCCGCCGAGCGCGGCGCGGGTCGACCAGATCGAAAGGATGGCGCCGGCGACGGCGGCCGCCGCGAGGCTCACCGCCAGCGCGGCGGCGCCGAAGGCGCCTTCGTAGAAATCGGCGGCGGCGGCCCCTTGCGCGCGCCCGATGTAGGTGCTGGCGGGCATCGCCGCCAAGGCGCGGACATAGACGAGACCGGCCCCGCCGAGCACGAGGGAGAAGGCGAAGGCCCCGTATTCCTCCGGCGGCAGCAGCGCGAGCAGCGCGAGATTGAGCGCGAAATGCAGGCCGCTCTGCATGCCCTCGCCGCCGAGCGCGAGCGCGAGGCGCCGCCATTCCCCTGACATGGAGGGCAAGCTCATCGGCGTCTCGGCCGCCAGTTGCGGCGCGGGGGCCAGGCGGGCTCGCGGCGATCGTGCGGGCCGCCGCGGCGGCGAGCGCGTCCGCCGCCGCCTTGCGGCTGAACAGGCGCTGGTAGCGCGCCCGGGCGCGTTCGCCGAAGCCGCGCCAGTCCTGCGGTCGCGTCGCGATGGCCGCGAGTCGCCCGGCGAGCGCGGCGGCGTCGCCGGGCGGGACATGCCAGCCGGTCTCGCCGTCGGCCACGACCTCGGTCAGCCCGCCGATGGCGGAGACGAGCGGCGGGCGGCCGAAGCTCATCGCCTCGATGGCGGTGCGCCCGAGCAATTCCGGCAGTTTCGAAGGCGCGACGACGATGTCGGCCCAGGCGTAGACCGGCCCCGTGTCGGCGACGAAAGGCTCGACGCGGACAATTCCGGAAAGGCCCGCCGCCGCGACGTCCTCGCGCAGCCGCGTCTCCAGCGCCGGATTCTCGAACGCCCCGCCGACCATGCGCACGGAAATCCTCGCGCGGACCTCCTCGGGCAGGCGCGTCAGGGCGTCGATCAGCACGTCCTGCCCCTTGATGCGGTTGATGCGGCCGAGAAGCGCGACGCGCAGAGGGCGCTTGCCGTCGTAGGTCGTCGGCGCCGCGTCGGGCGGTCCGTCGAGGCCGTTGTAGATGACGTCGCAGGCCCGCTTTCGCGGCGGCGCGAAACTGTCGCGGGTGGCGCGCGAATTGAAGACGAGCCGCGCGCCGCTCCAGAGCGCAAGGCCCCGCAGCGCCGCGCGCGCGGGGCCGGTGGCGATCTCGTGAACGTGCAGCAGCGTCTTGCCGGGAAAGAAGCGCGCGGCGAGCTGATAGTCGAGCACGACAGAGGTGTTGATATAGACGAGATCGGCGCTCGCGATCCGGCGCGCGGCGCGCAGGAGCGCGAGCGGCAGGGCGAACCATCCCGTCAGCGCGAGACGCGCGAGCGCCTTGCGCCTTAAAACAAACAGCGGCTCGAACGCGATGCGGCTCGCATGGGGCGCAAGCGCCGCCGCGATCGGCCCCTCGCGCGGCAGCACCACCTCGATCTCGGCGGACGGATAGGCCTCGCGCAGCGCGGCGACGCTCTCCACGAAACAACGATCCGAGCCGTAGAGCTCGTAGCCCTGATGTATGCAGGCGATCTTCATTGCCAAAACCGAACCCCGCGCCGACGCGCCGTGTCCCGCGCAATCCACGTGCCAGGCCCCCGGATTGCTCCCCTTACGCCGGTGAGACCGAACGCGGCCTTAAGCGCGTCAGATGCGGACAGGGGGCGAGCCAAAATGGAACAACCGGAGAAGACCCTTCTCATCCTGGGAACGCGAGGGGTGCCGGCAAATCACGGAGGATTCGAGACTTTCGCCGAACGCTACGCCTTGTTTCTGGCCGAGCGCGGCTGGCGCGTCAGCGTCTATTGCCAGGAGGACGTGGAGAAGGTCACGTGCGGCCCGCGCACCGACGTCTGGCGCGGAATCACCCGCATTTTCATACAGACCGCGCGCAAGGGCGGCCTCGGCGCGCTCGATTTCGACTGGAAATGCGTGCGCGACGCGCTGACCCGGCCGGGCGTCTGTCTGGTGCTCGGCTACAACGGCGCGGCGTTCCTGCCGGCGTTAAGGTTGTTTGGTCGCAAAGTGTTCACCAACATGGACGGAATCGAGTGGAGGCGGCCGAAATGGCCGCTGCCGGTGCGCGCCTGGTTCTACGTCAACGAATGGATCGCCGCCTGGACCTCGCAGCGCCTCGTCGCCGACCATCCCGCCATCGCCGCGCATCTGGCGACGCGCCGGTCGCGCGGGGCCACCGTCGTCATTCCTTATGGCGGCGACCCGGTCGCGCGGGCGCCTGTCGAGCCGCTCGAAAAGTTCGGCCTGGAGCCCGGCCGCTATCTGATCTCGGTCGCCCGCATCGAGCCCGACAACAACATCCTGACCATCGTCAGGGCGTTCTCGGCCGCGCCGCGCGGGGCGAAGCTCGTCGTGGTCGGCAAGCTCGACGACGACAATCCCTATCACCGGCGCGTGCGCGCCGCCGCGAGCATCGAGGTCGTCTTTACCGGCGCGATCTACGATGGCGCGGTCGTGTGCGCGCTGCGCTTTCACGCCCGCGCCTATTTGCACGGGCACATGGTCGGCGGCACCAATCCCTCGCTGGTCGAGGCTCTCTGGGCGGGCAACCCCGTCATCGCCCACGACAACGCCTATAACCGCTGGACGGCCGGCGCCGCCGCGATCTCGTTCACCGACGCGACAAGCTGCGCGCAGGCGATCGCGCGCGCGCTCGCCGACGACGTTCTCGTGGCGCGCCTGAGCAAGGCCGCGCGCGCGAGGGCGGCGGCGGCGTTCCAGTGGCGCGACGTGCTGCTGGCCTACGAGCGCGAATGCGTGGCGCTCGCCGCTCCCCGCGGCGCGCGGCCCGTGGAGGCCCTGGAGCCCGCGACGGCGCGATGGGGCTGATCTCGCGCAGGGCGGCGCTCTCGGGCGCCGCCGCCGCGCTCGCCGCCTCGCTGGCGCCGGCCGGCGCGCGCGCCGCGCCGCTGAAGCTCAGGCGCGGCGTCAACGCCTTTCCCTGGTTTCAGCTCACGCGCGAATATCCGGCGCCGCGCAAGGACTACCCCTCGCCGCCGTTCCAGCCGCAGCGCCCGGTCCCGACGGCGCGGGATCTGGCGGCGCTCGCCGGCGCCGGCTTCGATTTCCTGCGCCTGCCGGTCGATCCCGGCCCGTTCCTGGCGGCTTCCGGCGCGCGAGCGGCGCAAGCTGACGGACGAACTGATCGCCGCCGTGCGCCTCTGCCTCGCCCACGGCCTCAGCGTCGTCGTCAACGTTCAGGCCAACGCCGCGACGCATTACTGGACGCCCGAGCGCATGACCGCTTCGACCGAGGCGCCGGAATTTCCCGCCTATCTCGCCTTCGTCGCCGAAATCGCGGCGCGCCTGCCGGCGGACCGCGCGGCGCTGGAGCCGATCAACGAGCCCGTCGGCGCCTGCGCGGCGCCTCAGACGGCGCAAGTGCGCGCGGCGCTGCTCGGGGCGGCGCGCAAGGCCGCGCCCGACCTGACGCTCGTCGCCTCGGGCGGATGCGGCGGTCTCGTCCAGGGCTTGAGCGATTTCGACCCCGCCTCGGTCGCGCCCTTCGCGCCGGTCCTCTACACGCTCCACTTCTACGAACCCTATCTGTTCACGCATCAGGGCGCGCCGTGGATGGGCGAGCGCCTCTATCATACGCTGGCCGGCGTGCCCTGGCCTGCCGCGCAAGGCTCCTTCGACGCCACGATGCGCGAGACCCGCGCGCGGCTCGACGCCGACGCCTCGCTCTCGCGCGACGAACGCGCCGCCGCGCTCGCCGAGACCGCGAAGGCGATGAAGGTCTATTTCGACGCCGATCCCGCGCGGCCCTTCATAGACCGCTATCTCGGCGCCGCCGACGCCTGGGCGAAGCGCCACGGCCTTTCCAACCAACATGTGCTGATGGGCGAGTTCGGCGCGTTGCGCAGGGACGCGCGATATTTCGGCGCGCGCGCGGCCGATCGCGCGCGCTATGTCAGGGACGTGCGCGAGAGCGCCGAGGCGTTCGGCTTTCCCTGGGCGTTCTGGTGCCTGTTCGACGGCATGGGCCTCATGGACGAGGCGAGCCGCGCCCTCGATCCGGCGATGGTCGCAGCCCTCGGGCTCCGGGCGCGCTGAGAGACATGAGCCGCCCGCCTCAGAGGCGGGAACAGACAGACGAAGATCAGGACCAGCTTGGCGAGGATGTCGGTCTTCACCGATATGCTCTCGGAGGCGTTGAGCAGCACCGCCACGGCGACGACCGGCCCGATCACCCGCAAGCCGCGGCCTCTCAGCAGTTCGCGCAAGAACCATACGAGGCTCGCGAACACGACGGCCATCACGAGGCCGCCCTGATAGAGCGTCATGCGGATGAACGGGTTCTCGACGCCCTGCTCGAGGCCGAAATGGCGGCGCAGGCTCTCGACCTCGGCGATGTCGGGGCCGAGGAGAAGCTGCGGCAGGCTGAACGGGCTCAGCATATCGAACATGATGACGCGCGCTTGCGCGCTGCCGCTGTCGTCGACGAAGCGCATCAGCAGCGGGTCGGCGAGGCCGGAGGCGACGACGCCCATGACGGCGAGCGCGACCAGCGGCGCGCCGGCGGCCGCCGCGGCGGCGCCGAGCAGCGAAACCCGCCCGCGTCTCAGCGTCGCGAACAGATTGTAGAGGACGAAGAGCGGCGTCAGCGCCAGCGTGACGACGATCGCCGTGCGGCCGCCGAACACCACGAGCGCGGCGCATTGCAGCGCGATGAGGCCGGCGCGCAGCCAGCCGGGAAGCGATTTCGCGCCGGCCATCAGCGAAAGAACGTAGACCGCGGTCAGCGCGGCGTTGATGAGCGGATGGCCCTGCAACGCGGTCGAGCGCGTGTCTTCGAGATGCGCGACGCCGTCGAGCCGGTAGGGGAAGATCAGATGGCGGGTCGCGAACTCGAACAACGCCATCGCCGCGTTGACGGTCATGACGACATGCAGCGTCAGGCGAAGCGGCTTGAGATCCGTCTCGTCGAATTCGTCGATCAGCAGCGCCAGGGCCGCCGGCCCGGCGAACGTGTCGATGAAGCCGGCCATGCCGGGGCCGCCGCGCAGGATCGTGACGACGACGAGGAAGCCCGAGACAACGAGCAGCCAGCTCGCCGCCGGCCGCCGCGCGAGGGCCGTCTGGACATAGGCGAGGGGATCGCCGCTCTGCAGGGCGCGCCAGGCGAGCGCGGCGAAGATGAAATAGGTGAAGGGGTGGATCTTGGTGAGCGGGCTGCCGAGAAGGCCGTCGTAATTGTAGCCGAGATCCCACAACAGGCCGCCGGAGACCGCCATGAGCAGGACCGCCCCCGCGACGGTCGCCTTTTTCAGCGCGGGCGAGGGCTCCCGCATCGTTCAGGCGGGGCCGGCGTCGATCAGCGCGACGGCGTCGAACCGCGCGCCGGCCGCGAGCGCGGCGTCGGCCTCGCGCAGCGCGTCGGCCTGCGGCTCGCCGACCGCCGCGACGAGCAGGGCGAGATCGGCCTGGGCGGCGAGCGCGGCGAGGCGGGGATTGTCGCTCGTCGCGCCGCCGTCGAGCACGACGAGATCGTAGCAGCGCCGCACGCGCCTGAGGCGGAAGGCGTCGGCGCCGGGGCGCGGGGAGGCGGCGAAGGGATCGCCGCCGCCTCTTGCGAGCCGCGCGAAGCTTTCGTCGCCGTCGCGATAGGCGAGGTCGACGATGGTCCGGTCGCCGCGCAGCAGTTCGAGCAGGCCCGGCCTTTCGGACGCGGCGGCGGATAGATCGCCGTCGATCAGCAGCGTTTCGCGGCCCTCGCTCGCCGCGAGCGCGGCGATCCGCTCGGCGAGGCGCCGGCGCGGGGCGGCGGCCGCCGGCGGCGAGGCCAGATAGACGCAACGGCCGATCGCCGGGCCGTTGGCGGCCTCGCCGTCGCCGAGCCGGCGCAAAGCCGCGCGCGCCAGCGCGTCGGCGCCGCGCCCGCCCGTCTCCAGCTCGCGCGCGGCCACGAGGCCGAGGACCGGCGCGTCGAGAAGCTCGGCCGCCTGGGCGGGGGTATGGAGCGAGGGGCGCAGATATTCGTGGGCGAGCGCGCCGCTCGCGCCGAAGCTGAGGCCGAGGAACGCCGCGCCCAGGGTCAGCAGCAGCGTCGGCGGCCAGGATTTGCGCAAGGGCGGCAGGGCGCGGGTTATGATGCGCGCGTTCGTCGTGTCGACGTTGGCGGCCTCCATCGTCTCGCGCGCGCGCACGAGAAAGGCCTGATAGATCGAGCGCGCCGCCTCCGCCTGGCGCTGCAATTCGCGCATGTGGACGTCGGCCATGTCGTCGTCGAGCGATTTCGCCTTCATCGCGTCGAGCTTTTTCGGCGAGCGTCTTTTCGTCGTCCACGGCGCGCGCGTAATCGGCCTCCGCCGCCTGCCGCAGGCGCTGCGTCTCCCTGGCGATGAGGCCGCGCACGTCGGCGAGCGACTGCCTGAGCGAGGCGATTTCGGGATGAAGCGGCCCGAGCTGCCTGCTCGGCGCTCGCCAGTTTCTCGACGATGGCGCTTTCGCGGTCGCGCAGGCGCACCATCGCGCCGGAGACCATCGCCTCGGGCGTGCCCTGCGCGCCCGGCGCGCGGCGCAACTGATCGAGCTGCGCCTTCAGCGACGCCGCGCGGTTCTGGGCCGCCGAATATTGCGCCGTCGTCTGGTTGAGCTCCTGATCGCTGACGAGCTGGCCGGAGGAGACGACGAAATCGTGGCTCGCCCGATAGTCGGCGACGGCGGTCTCGGCCGAGCGCACGCTCGCCTGCAATTCGCCGAGCCGGCTCGTCAGCGCCTTCGAGGCCTCGCGGCTGGCGTCCGCGCGGGCCTGCGCCTGGTCGGCGAGATAGGCGTCCGCGATGGCGTTGGCGAGCTCGGCGGACTTGTCGGCGCTTCTGGCGCGCACCGAGAGATCGAGCACCAGCACCTTCTCGGCGCGCTTGACCGTGATGTTTTTGCGCAGGGTTTGCAGCGTGCGAGCCTTCAGCCTTTCGGCCATCTCCTCGGGATTGGGCGCCTTCCACAGCATCGAGACGAGCCGCGAGACGCCGCTGAACAGTCCGGCGCCGTTGAACTCGGAATTGTTCTCCAGATGCGTGGCGGCGATGGCGCGCAGCAGCACGCCGCTCGATTGCAGCACGCTGCCCTGGCTCTCCACCTGCGTCACGCCGCCGTCGGCGGCGATCGAGCTCGGGTTGACGTCGTTGCTGACGACCTGCTTGTCGCGGGGATCGACGAGGATCTCGGCGACGGCGGCGTATTGGGGCGTCGCGAGCAGGCAATAGCCGAGGGCGGCCAGGCCCGCGAAGGCGGCGGCGAGCGCGATCTGCCTGCGCCGGCGCCACAGCACGCGGCCGATCAGCGCGGTCTCGACCTCCGCGCCCGCGCGCGCGCCCTCGCGCTCGGGCGACGGGACGGGGGCGAGGGTCACAAGGTCCGGCGTCGCAGCGATCTCGGCCCGCATCTACCCGTCTCGTTGGCCCTGGCTTGCGCGCGGGAGCCGACGAGCGCGCCGCGCCTTAACGTGTTGGCAGCATTCCATTAATAATGCATTTACACTAATGAAATCCGTTATTTGGCGATGGCCGGGTTCTTGCCCATAAGTCGTTCGCTACGACGCATCCGGGGCCGGAGGGGACATGAGGATCGACTTGCGCGTGGAGCGCGGCGCGCTTCGGCGCTGGCATCTGGCGCTGGCCGAGCGGCTGGCGGCGCGTCCTGGCGCGCAGATCGGCTTCAGGCTCGAGGAGGGACAAGGCGTCGGCCTTGCGCAGGCCGCGTTGTTTCAGGTCGAGACGCTGCTGTTCGGTCTTGGGCGGGAGGGCGCGGCCGAAAGGATCGGCCCCGAGGCGCTCGGCCGCTTCGCCCACGGCGGCGAGGCCTATCTCGTCATCGACCTCGCCCGCGATCCCGGCGACGCAGGTCAGCGCGTCATTCGCGTCGAGTGCGACGGCGCCGGGCTGGAGCAGGGGCTGCTTGCCGCCGCGCTCGCCGGCCGTTCGCCAACGGTGAGGGTTCTGGGTCCGAGAGGGCCGCTGGCGGCGGCGCGCCCGGGAGCCGACCGCGTCGGCCTCGTCAAGGCGACCTTCGAGGATTGGCTCGAGCGGACGGCGACGCTGATCGAGGCCGCGCTGGACGGAGCGGCCGTCGCGACGCCGCCGCCGCTTCCCGGCGAGCCTTCCTCCGGTTTCGACGCCGCCGCGCTCGCCCCCCGCCGGTGGCTGGCGCGCGCGGGCAAGACGGTCAGGCAGCGGGCGGTGCGCGCGGCCTATTCCGCGATTTGCCATTCCCCGCACTGGCGGGTCGGCTGGCGGCGCGGCGGGGGCGGCGTCGGCGGCGGGCTCGGCGAGGGCTGGAATGACCTTCCCGACGACGGGCGGCGGTTCTACGCCGACCCGTTCCCCCTGGTCTGGCGCGGGCGGACGTTTCTGTTCGTCGAGGACTTCGAGCACCGGCTCGGCAAGGGCGTCATTTCGGTCGCGGAGTTCGGGTCCGAGGGGCCGCTGGGGACGCCCGAGCCCGCGCTGGAGCGCCCCGGCCATCTCTCCTATCCCAATGTGTTCGCTGGCGACGGCGAGATGTGGATGATCCCGGAGAGCTGCGCGACGGGGACCATCGACCTCTACCGCGCGCGCGAGTTTCCGTTCTCCTGGCGGCTGGAGGCGACGCTCGTGGCCGGCGTCGTCGCCAGCGACGCGACGCTCGTGGAATGGGGCGGGCGCTGGTGGATGTTCGCCACCGTCCGCGACGGCGGCGGCGCCCATTCGGACGCGCTGTGGCTTTGGTCGGCGCCGGATTTTCGCGGGCCGTGGACGGCCCATCCGCGCAATCCCGTGCTCATCGACATCGCCTCGGCGCGGCCGGCGGGCCGCATGTTCGCGGCGGGCGGGGCGCTCTATCGTCCGGTGCAGGATTGCCGCGCCGGCTATGGCGCGGCGATCGGGCTCGCGCGCGTCGATCGTCTGGACGAGGGCGGCTTCGCGCAGACCGTCGAGGCGATCCTGCGGCCGGGCGCGGGCTGGCCGGGCCGGCGGCTGCACACCTGCAACGCCGCCGGCGGGTTCGAATTCATCGACGGCTCGGCCTTCGCGCCGCGCTGGGCGGCGCTGCGCCGCCCGTTGGAGCTCGCGCAGCGCAGGGAGGGGCGCCTCGCGCCAGCGTAGGCGACCCGCCTAGCCGAGCCGCTCCAGCGCCGCGACCGCCTCGCGCGGCAGTTCCCAGGCGCGGGCGGCGGCGATGATGTCCCTGAGATAGCCCGGCCGGACGCGCCCCGGCCCGGCATTGGCGCCGAAATAGACCAGCGCCCGCTTCGCCCCGCCCGCCGCGATCACCGGCTGCGCCGCCTTGACGTAAAGCCCCTCGGCCAGCCCCTCGAAGCGGTCGAGCGCGGGAACGTCGGCGAGCGCGAGATCCCACAGCACGCCGTGGACGCGGGCGTGGGGATCGCGCACCGCCGTCAGCCAGCCCTCGCGCATGACGGCGAGCCGGTGGCGGGCGAGCGACCGCCGGGCCGAGCGGCGTCGAGCGCGGGCAGCGCGCGGCCATCGCGGCGCGGTCCATGTTGGCGCCGTAGGCGAAATAGAGGGGCATGGGGGCTGGGGCGGGTTTTGAGGCAGCCTTTTGCTCCAATGGGCGGAGTGCGGTCATTAGAGGTGAGGGGTTCGACGGCAGCTTTCATCCGTCAGGCACACCCGCAATGCGCATCGCAATATAGATTCGTTCGCGCAGCTTCATGAACCTCGGATTGTCGCTTGGACGCCGTGTCACGATAGCGGCGAACGGTAAACGTGGGCTCGATTACGAGCCCATTGTTTACCGCGATCCGCGCCTCATCCAAACGGTCGAGTTCCGCCAACGCAGCACCGAGGTAAAAGTGAACAGCGGAGAAATTTCCTTTGATTTCAATTGATCGACGCAATATCGGAACAGCTTCTTCATACTGGCCATGGAAAATTTTTGCGATGCCCGACAATCCCGTCCAGTTGTAGGCGTTCGTATCGCGGGGGCTGAGCCGAAGGCCTCTTCGATATGACCCTCGCTCTCCTCCCCCCGACCGGCAAACCTTTAGCCATGCCGGTGGAGCCGTGGGCAAGGCCAAGTTTCCGTCAATGGCCAGCGCCGTTCGCATTGCGCGATGCCTTGGCGGCCCGGTTGATACATGTAGGCGAGACCGAGGCATGTGCGCCCCAGCGGTCGTCAGGCGCAAGCGAGAACGCTCTGTCGCAAACGCTTCGGCTCGCCGCCTGCGAGAGGGGCGATCGTCCGACGTTGCGTGCCGGCCTAAGGCTATTCACTAGCGCCATGCCGACAAGCGCCTCCACGTTGTTCGAGTCGAGCGACAGCGCCTTTTCGAGATAATTTTCGGCCCTCGACAGATTTTCAGGCGTGAGCCCTTTATTTAGCCACGCCATGCCCTGGAAATACAGGTCCATGAGTCCGGTTCGGCGCGCGCTCGGCGCGACGCGCTTCGCCGTTTTGAGCTGCGTGTTGAGCGAATTGGAGAGCCGGGCGACGATTTCGTCCTGCATGTCAAAAGGTCGGCCACGGCTTGTCGAATCGCTCTGCCCAAATGTGATTGCCGGTTTCGGCGTCGATCAGCTGAACGTTCACCCGCATTCGATTACCGCCGCGCTGGACACTCCCCTCCAGCACGTAGCGAATATTTAGTTCTCGGCCGATTTGCTTCAGGTCGCTAGACTTTCCCTTGTAAGCGAAGGCGGTGTTGCGCCCGATAACAAGCATGCCGGGCATGCGCGAGAGATCTGTAGTCAGGCTTTCGGTCACCCCGTCGACGAATATTCTTGATCGACATCGCCGCCGATGTTCGCGAACGGCAGCACCATGATGGACAGACGAGGTGGCCCTAAATGTTCAGCCGAGAAAGCGCGACCTTGAGCCCGCCGCGCCGGCTCTTGCGCGCATGACCCGAACGGTAGAGCGATATTCTTCAGCTGCGGTCGCCAAGATCGACGAAGTCCTCTTCAGCTTGTCGCGCACCTGCCGATAGGCGTCTTCGGAGATGCAGATTGCACACTGGGCTCTGCAATCCCTCCCAGCCGCGCAGCGATATTGACCCAGTCGCCCATCAGTTCGCCGTCGCTCTCCTCGACTACGTCGCCGAGATCACGCGATAGTTTCCCGACACCCAAACCGACCAACTTCCCTTCCGGTCGCCTTTGATTTCGATGCAGCCGGTATCCCGGCAGCGCCATCGCCTCGGGCAGCGGGCCATCTTGCAAACGGACCAGAATGCGCCGCAACTCGGCGGCAAGGCCTGGCGCGTCGACCGCCCTTCGCGCTTCCCGTCACGAAGAGCGTCTCAAGCCCTTTGTGGCGAAACCGCTTGATCATACTCAAGTGTAAACCGTCTGGCGACGGGCGACAAGCGCCAGGCCACAAGCGCCAGGCCAATTGTAAAGAGTTCCCGTTACTCGCCGCCGTGGCTGCCTTCCAGCGAGCGCCCCTCACCCGCTGATCCGCACGACCTTGCTGACCACCGGCCTGTCGCGCAACTGCGCGATGACGGCGTTGAGATGCTGGATGTCCGACACCTCCAGATCGAAGCGGATCTCGCGGAAATCCGGCCCCGTCGGGTTGAACGTGACCGAGTCGATGTTGGCGCCCGTCTCGCCGATCGTGGTCGCCACCGTGCCCAAGGCTCCCGGCTCGTTGAGCGTGGTGACGAGGATCTGCGTGGGAAACAGCGACTTCTTGGCCTTGTCCAGGTCCCAGCGCACGTCGAGCCACAGCTCCGGCCGGTCGTCGAACTCGACGAGCGCGGGCGAATGGATGGGATAGATCGTGATGCCCTCGCCGGGCGTGCGGATGCCCACGATCCGCTCGCCCGGCACCGCGCCGCCCTTCGGCGCGAAGCGCACGGGCGTGTCGAAATCGAGCCCGCGCAGCGGGATCGTCGGGTCCTGACCGGGCGCGCGGAACACGAGCTGGTTGGCCTTGGCGAGGCCGAACCAGCCGCTTTCGTTGGGCGAGATCGCCGGCCCCGCCTTCCGCTCCTCCTGGAAGTCGGGATAGATCGCGCGCACCACGTCGGCCGAATAGATCTCGCCGCGCCCGACGCCGATGAAGACGTCGTCGATGGAGTGGCGGGCGAGCCTGGGCAGCGCCGACTTGAGCTTGGCGTCGGAGAACTTGCGCCCCGCGCGCTCGAAGGCGCGCTCGACGATCTGGCGCCCGAGGCCGCCGAACTGGGCCTTGGCGGCCTCGCGGGTCGCGCGCTTGATCGCCGCCCGCGCGCGGCCCGTGACGACGATGGAGTCCCAGGCGGCCGGCGGCGTGCGGCTCGCCGAGCGCATGATCTGCACCTCGTCGCCGTTGCGCAGCAACGAGATCAGCGGCGCGATGCGGCCGTTGATCTTGGCCCCGACAGCCGAATTGCCGACGTCGGTGTGGACGGCGTAGGCGAAGTCTATTGCCGTGGCGCCGCGCGGCAAGCGCGATGAGCCGGCCCTTCGGCGTGAAGCAGAACACCTGGTCCTGGAACAGCTCCAGCTTCGTGTGCTCAAGGAATTTCTCGGGATCGTCGCTCGACAGCGTCTCGATGATCTGGCGCAGGTTGTGATAGGCGCTGCTCTCGCCGGCGCCGAGCGCGCGTGCGCCCGTCCTTGTAGAGCGCGTGGGCGGCGATGCCGTATTCGGCGATCTCGTGCATGTCGAAGGTGCGGATCTGCAACTCGACGCGCTGCGAGCCGGGGCCGATGACGGTGGTGTGGATCGAGCGATAGTCGTTCTGCTTCGGGGTCGAGATGTAATCCTTGAAGCGTCCCATCACGCTGGGCCAGGTCGTATGCGCGACGCCGACCGCCGCGTAGCAGTCCTCGACCTTGTCGACGAGAATGCGGAAGCCGTAGATGTCGGAGAGCTGCTCGAACGAGATCTGGTTGCGCTCCATCTTGCGCCAGATCGAATAGGCCTGCTTCTGCCGCCCGCGCACGTCGCACTTGATGCCGCGCCGGGCGAACTGGTCCTTCAGCTCGTCGGCGATGCGCGCGATCAGCGCGCCGTTCTTGGTCTTGAGCTCCTCCAGCCGCGACATGATGAGGGCCTGCGCCTCGGGCATCAGGTAGCGGAAGGCGAGATCCTCAAGCTCGCTGCGCAGGCCCTGCATGCCCATGCGGCCGGCGAGCGGGGCGTAGATCTCCAGCGTGTCCTGGGCGATGCGCGCGCGCTTGGCGGCCGGCACGAAATGGAGCGTGCGCATGTTGTGCAGGCGGTCGGCGAGCTTGATGAGCAGCACGCGCGCATCGTCGGCGATGGCGAGCAGGAGCTTGCGGAAGTTCTCGGCCTGGACGGCGTGCTTGGAGGCGAAGTCGAGCTTGTTGAGCTTGGTCAGGCTGTCCACCAGCCCGCCGATCTCGGCGCCGAACATGCGGTCGAGCTCATCGCGCGTGACAGGCGTGTCCTCGATGGTGTCGTGCAGCATCGCGGCGGCTATGGTCGCGTCGTCGAGCTTGAATTCGGTGAGGATGGCGGCGACTTCGAGCGGATGCGAGAAATAGGGATCGCCGCTGGCGCGTTTCTGCGCGCCGTGCGCCTTCATGGCGAACACATAGGCGCGGTTGAGCAGATCCTCGTCCGCCTGGGGATTGTAGCGCCTGACGCGTTCGACCAATTCGTACTGCCGCATCATTTTGGATGTACGCGCCTCGCCGATTTCGATGGGACCCGAATCGACAGTATCGGGACGGCGTTCGGCCCGCGCAAGGGGCGCAGGCGGCGGGAGCGCCCGCGCGCTCGAATTTTGCGCGGGGCGAGGTGAATCGAGGTGAATATTGCGTCGTTCGCCCAAGCTTTGCGCGGCGAATCGTCGCTGGGCGCCTGCCGCCTGCGCTTGTCGGGCAGGGAAAAACAGGTCAAGATCGCGGCCAGAGCCCGGCGGCGCGGGACGACAATTCGGGAGGACAGGGCATGATTCATTCCCTTCGCGGGGCGGCATGCGTGGCGGCGGTCGCCGCGGCGCTCGCGGCGACGACCGCGCGCGCCGACGAGGCGGCGATCAAGATCGGAGTCATCGCCGAGAATCAGGCGGTCGCCGGCTCCTCGATCCCGCTGGCCGCCCAGCTCGCCGCCGACGAGATCAACGCGAAGGGGGGAATCGGCGGGCGCAAGATCCAGCTCGTCTCCTACGACGACCATTCCTCCTCGGCCGAAGCGGTGCGCGCCTTCCAGCGCGCGGTCAACGACGATCACGTCAACGCCGTCATCGCCAGCTACACCAGCGAGGTCGTGCTCGCGCTGGAGCCCTGGGCGGCGCGGCTGAAGACCGTCATGATCACGCCGGGCGCCGCCTCCGACGTCATCACCGCCAATATCGCCAAGAACTACGACGCCAACAAATACACGTTCCACGGCTATCTGACCTCGAGCTCGATCGCGCGGCTCGTCTGCGACTCGGCCAAGGACATGCTGGTCGACGGATACAAGATGAAGACGGCGGTGGTGATGAGCGAGGACGCCGCCTGGACCAAGCCGCTCGACGTCGAATATCTCAAATGCCTGCCCGAGGTCGGGCTCAAGACGCTCGACGAGATCCGCTTCGCGCCCGACACCACCGACTTCACGCCGATCTTCAACAAGATCGAGGGGCTGAAGCCGGACGTCATCATCACCGGCATCAGCCATGTCGGCGTGCAGCCGACCGTGCAATGGAAGAGCCAGCAGGTGCCGATCCCGATGTTCGGCGTCTCCTCGCAGGCCACCAACTCGACCTTCTGGAAGGACACCAACGGCGCGACCGAGGGCGTGCTCTATCAGGCGGTGTCCGGCCCCGGCGTCGCGGTCACCGAAAAGACGCTTCCTTTCGTCGACGCCTTCCAGAAGAAGTTCGGCAACCTGCCCTCCTACGCCGGCTACACCGCCTATGACGAGGTCTACATGATCGCCGAGGCGGTCAAGCGGGCAGGCTCGACCGACAGCGACAAGCTGGTCGCGGCGATGGAGGCGACCGATTACGTCGGCACGATCGGGCGCGTGCAGTTCCTGCCCAAGGGCAATCCGAGCGTGCATGGGCTGCGCATCGGCAAAGGCTACATCACCGGCCTGTTCCTGCAATGGCAGGACGGCAAGCAGGTCAATCTGTGGCCGGCCGAGCTCGCCAAGGGGAAGATCATGTTCCCGTCCTTCGTGAAAGTCGGGACGGCGAAGTAGGGCTGCGCGAAGCCGGGGGCGCCGTCGTTGCGATCGAAGCCAGGCCATTTGGCGCGCGGCGGGCGCGCGCAGTTTTCGCGCGCTCGCGCCATGACCTAACCCGCGCCGCGCGCCCAAAGTCTGGCGGCTAGACCGTGCTTTTCTGGCAAATCCTCATCGACGGTTTCGCGATCTCCTCGCTCTATGCGCTTGGGGCGACCGGTTTCACGCTGATCTTCGGCGTGACGGGCGTGCTGAACCTCTCGCACGGCAGTCTCATGGTCGCCGCGGCTGTCGGGGCCTGGGCCGCGGGCAGCTACTGGGGCTTCGGCGCGCCGGCGAGCGCGGCCGTCGGCGTCGCCGCCTGTCTGGTCCTGGCGCTCGCGACCTACGCGCTGATCGTGAGGCGCCTGCAACTCAGCTCCAGGATTCGCGAGGAGGAGAAGGAGATCTTCATCCTCACCGCCACGCTGCTGTGGGGCATCATGATCCAGGAGGGGATCGCCTATTTCTTCACCAATAACGCCAAGACGGTGCTGCCGATCGTCGAGGGCGTGGTGCAACTGGCGGGCGTCAGGACGCCCAGGAACGAGCTGTTCACGGCGCTCGTCTGCTGGATCGCCATTCTCGCGCTGTGGCTGGCGGTCAATCGCTCGCGAGCGGGCAAAATCCTGCTGGCGGCCTCGATGAACCCGCGCGGCGTGACGCTGCTCGGCGTCGAACTGTCGCGCGTCTATCTGAGCGTCTGGGCGATCTACGGGCTGCTGGCGGGGGTGGCGGGCGTGCTGCTCGGCATGTTTCTCGGCGTATCCTCCTACAGCGCCGGGCCGCTGACGGCGAGCGCCTTCTCCATCGTCGTGCTCGGCGGGCTGGGGTCGGTCTCCGGCTCGCTGATCGCGGCCTATGTCGTGGGCTATCTGGAGACGTTGACGGCCTATCTGATCTCCCCGGCCTATCGGGCGATTCCCGCGCTGCTGCTGCTCGTGGTCGTCATGTACGTGCGGCCCCGCGGCCTTCTGGGGCGGCGCTGACATGAGGCGGCCGCCCCTCACCCTGACCCTCTCCCCGCTCGCGGGGAGAGGGAACGCGCGAGGGGCGCCGGGATGAAGCGCGCCTTCGCTCCCGCGCTGATCGCGCTCGTCGTCTGCTTCTGCCTGGCGTTCCTGCCGCTCTGGGTCTCCGGCTACGTGCTGGGGCTGATGACGACCGCCTATTACTTCGGCGTGTTCTCGATGGCCTGGGACCTCCTGTTCGGCTTCGCCAACGAGGTCAATTTCGGGCCGACCTTCCTCATCGGCCTGGGCGCCTACACCGCCGGCATTCTCGACAATCTCTACCAGCCGCCGATCGCCGTCTCGGTCGCCGCCGGCGCGCTCGCCTCCGTCATCGGCGGCGTCGTGCTGGCCCTGCCGGCGCTGCGGGTGCGCGGCCCCTATTTCGGGCTCACGACGCTCGTCGCCGTGCTGATGCTGCAGAACTTCATCGTCGTGTTCGCCGATCTCACCGGCGGCGAGATCGGCCTCACCGTGCCCGACGTCATCACCGCCAGCGACAAGATCAATTACTGGATCGCGCTCGGCTTCATGACCTTCAGCGGCCTCGTTCTCTACGGCCTGTCGCGCTCGCCGGTCGGGCTCATCCTGCAGGCGAGCGGGCAGGACGCGGTGCAGGCGGGCGCGCTCGGCTTCAACGTCGTCAAGCACAAGCTCGCGAGCTTCATCGTCTCGGCTCTGTTCTCGGGCCTCGCCGGCGCGCTGATGGTGTTCTATCTCGGCGCGGCCTCGGTCGGCACCTTCGTCGACGTCACCGTCGGCGTGCAGGTGATCGTCGGCGCGGTGCTCGGCGGCCGGCGCACGATCCTCGGCGGCGCGCTCGGCGCGATCTTCCTCATCGGCGCGGGCGAACTCTTGCGCCCCTTGGGCGATCTCGCCACCTTCATCGTCTCGGCCGTCGCGCTCGTCGTCGTGCTGGTCTTTCCCGGCGGGTTCATCGGCCTCCTCGGCGGCTCGCGGGAGGCCGCATGAAGGCGCTCGAGGTCGAAAATCTGTCGAAGCGCTTCGGCGGCCTCACCGCCGCGCGCGACATCAGCTTCTCCGTCGCCTCCGGCGAGATTCTCGGCCTCATCGGGCCGAACGGCTCCGGCAAGTCGACGGTGATGAAGACGATTCTCGGCGTCGAGCGGCCGAGCGCCGGCTCGGTGCGCGTCAAGGGCGTGGAGGTCGCGGGCTGGCCTCCGCACAAAATCGCCCGCCTGGGCGTCGGCATGGTGTTCCAGCATTCCCGGCCGCTGCACCGCCAGACCGTGCTCGAAAACATCGCGCTGGCGCTGACGCCGGATTCGCTGCTGCGCCTGCTGCCCGACCCCGCGACGCTCGCCAAGGCGCGCGCCATCGCCGGGCGGGTCGGCCTTTCCGGCGTGCTCGACCGCAAGCCGGCCACGCTGCCCTTCGCGGACCTGCGCCGCATCGAGCTCGCCAAGGCCATCGCCCGCGATCCCGCCGTGGTGCTGGTCGACGAGCCCTTCGCGGGCCTCACCTCGCGCGAGACTTCGGCCTTCGCCGAGCTGATCGCCGAGATGCGGCGCGACGGGCGGGCGGTGCTGATCGTCGATCACAACGTCAAGAGCGTCGCCTCGCTCGCCGACCGCGTGTTCGCGATGTATGTCGGCGAGCGCATCGCCGAGGGGCCGCCCGAGGCGGTGATGAACGACGAGACCGTGAGGCGCGTCTATCTCGGCGGCGCGCTGACGACCGCCGCGCGGCCGGAAAGCGCGTTCAAGGACGCGGCGACCCCGTTCCTGGAGGTCGAGGGCCTCGACGTGTTCTACGAGCGCGCGCAGGCCCTGGAGAAAGTGTCGATCCACGTGCATCGCGGCGAGTTCGTCGCCGTGGTCGGGCTCAACGGCGCGGGCAAGACGACGCTGTTCAACGCCATCTCCGGCCTGATCCCGTATCGCGGCGACATTCGCCGCGAGGGGCGTTCGCTCGCCGGCGTCTCGGCGGCGGCGATCGCGTCGGGCGGCGTCGTCCAGGCGCCGGAGGGGCGCGACCTCTTTACCGACATGACGGTGGGCGAGAACCTCGACATGGGCGCGCTGAGGCTCAGCGCCGGCGACAGGTCCGAGCGTCTGGCCTGGCTGTTCGAACTGTTCCCGCGCCTCAAGGAGCGCGTGCGGCAGACGGCGGGCACGCTGTCCGGCGGCGAGCAGCAGATGCTCACCATCGCGCGCGCGCTGATGACCAAGCCCGATCTGTTGATCCTCGACGAGCCGACGCTGGGCCTCGCGCCGATCGTCATGGAGCAGATTTCCAAGGCGCTGGAGAGGCTGCGCCAGACCACCGACATCACCGTGCTGCTCGGCGAGCAGAACGTCACTTTCGCCCTGCCGCATGCGGATCGCGTTTATGTGCTTGAACATGCGCGCATTGTATGGGAGGGCGCGCCGAGCCGCTTCGCCGAGGAGGGGGGCGGAATCTACATTTGATGCTGCGCAACTCGCCTTCAAGGCGGGCTGGGTATACAATTTCCAGGATCAAAGCTGCTTCAGTTGCGCCATGATTGCGCCTTGTGGACTTAGCATTCGTCAGGAATGATTGGCTCATCGGACAGGCGCGCCGAACCGCGCCGAACCCGCGTTGTACCCGCTGACGCAAACGGCGTGAGGGAGGCGGCGGAGATCCTGCGCGCCGGCGGCCTCGTCGGCATTCCGACCGAGACCGTCTATGGCCTGGCGGGTCTGGCGACCTCGGACGCGGCGGTCGCCGAGATTTACGCCGTCAAGGGCCGCCCGACGTTCAACCCTTTGATCGCGCATTTCGAAAGCGTGGAGGCCGCTGCGCGCGAGGCGCGGCTCGACGCCGTCGCGCTCAGGCTCGCCGAGCGTTTCTGGCCGGGGCCGCTGACGCTGGTCGCGCCGGTCGCCGCGGATTGCCGCGTCAGCCTGCTCGCGCGCGCCGGCCTCGACACGCTCGCCGTTCGCGTGCCGGGTCTTGCGATCGCGCGCGCGCTCATCGCCGCTGTCGGCGCGCCCCTCGCCGCGCCCTCCGCCAACCGCTCCGGCGCCGTCAGCCCGACGCGCGCCGAGCACGTGCTGGCCGACCTCGACGGGCGCATCGCCCTGATTCTCGACGCCGGCCCCTGCGGCTGGGGCGTCGAATCCACGGTTGTCGCCTGTCTCGGCGGCGCGCCGCGCCTGCTGCGGCCGGGCGCGGTCTCGCGCGAGGAGATCCAGGCGGCGCTCGGCCTCACCCTCGCCGAAGCGGCGCCGGGGCAGGCGCCGGTCGCGCCGGGCGCGCTCGCTTCGCATTACGCGCCGCGCGCCTTCCTGCATCTCAACGCGGTGCAACCCCCGCCGGAGGCGGCCGCGCTCGATTTCGGCGGCCAGATCGCAGAGGGGGTAAGGCCCCGGCTCGATCTATCCCCCGCCGGGGACCTCAAGGAGGCGGCGGCCCATCTGTTCGCGCATCTCAGGGCGCTCGACGCGACCGGGGCGCCGGCGATTTTCGTCGCGCCTATCCCCGAGCGCGGGCTCGGCGCCGCCATCAACGATCGCCTGCGCCGCGCCGCCGCGCCGCGCCCCCCGCCAGCGGACTGAGCAGCGATGTCCGAGCCGCTCAACTGGGACGAATTTCGCATCGTCAGGGCGATCGCCGAGGCGCAGTCGCTGAGCGGCGCGGCCGAGCGGCTTGGGCTCAACCATTCCACGCTCTTTCGCCGGCTCGCGGCGATGGAGGCGCGGCTCGGCATCAGGCTGTTCGAGCGCGAACGCTCGGGCTACCGGCCGACCGCGGCGGGCGAGGACATGGTGGCCCTGGCGACGCTGATGGGCGACACGATCGAGGAGTTCGAGCGCCGCATCGCCCATAACGACGTCAAGCTGTCGGGCCGCGTGCGCCTGACGACGCTCCATTCGCTCGGCGCGCTGGTGCTCCCGGGGATTTGCGCGGCGCTGGCGGCCGCCCATCCCGCCCTGCATGTCGATCTCGTCCTGACGGAATCGCTGCTGGACGTGGAGCGCGGCGAGGCGGACATCGCGGTGCGCTGCCTCAACGAGCCGCCGCCCGAGGGCCTCATCGGGCGGCGGATCGCGGCGCTGCCCTGGGCGATCTACGCCGTTCCCGCGCTGACGACGCCGGCCGGCGAGCCTAGGCCGGACGCGCACTGGGTCGTGCCGTCCGAGAATTTCGGCCCGTCGCGCGTGCGCCGGTGGCTGGACCGCCATGTCGAGAGCTGGCGGCGCTGCGCGACGGCCAGCGACGACATTCTGATGGCCGAGCTCGCCGCGCATGGCGTCGGCGTGGCGCTGCTGCCCTGCTTCGTCGCGATCGCCAAGCCGGAGTTGCGCCAGATCGGCAAGGCCGACGCCGACCTCGATGGCGAAGTGTGGCTGCTCGCGCACGAGCGCGCGCTGCGCACGCCGCGCGTGCGGGCGGTCTACGATTTCCTCGGCGAGGCGCTCGAACGTCGGCGCGCCTGGTTCGAGGGCGAGAGGGTGGTGGAGGGATGAGCGCCCGGTCGTCGCGCGCCTTCGTCGACCTGATCGGCGGCGCCCTGGCGCGGCGGAGCGGGCGGGCGCCCGCCGCCGGGGACGGCGAGGGGCGCGACGTGGCCGACATGAATTTCGGCTACGAGGCGCGGCGGCTGCGCGTCGGCACGCTGGTGAGACTGCGCTGGATCGCGGCCGGGGGTCAGATCGCGGCGCTGCTCGTGGCGCGCTTCGCGCTGCACATCGAATTCCCCATCGGCGCGGCGGCGCTTTGCGCGGGGCTGCTGCTCGCCTTCAACGCATTGCTGCTGCTGAATTTCTCCCCCTCCAAGCGGCTGGAGGAGAAGGCGACGACCCTGATTCTGGCCTTCGACATCGGCCAGCTCGGGGTCATGCTGTTCCTGACCGGCGGCCTTTCCAATCCCTTCGCGGTGCTGCTGATCGCGCCGACGATGATCTCGGCGATGTCGCAGACGTGGCTGGAGACCGGCAAGCTGCTGGTGTTCGCCATCTTCTGCGCCTGCGTGCTGGCTTTCTGGCGCGTGCCCATGCAGCTCCCCGACGGGACGCTCATAAATCCGCCGGCGTTCGAAACGGCGGGCATGCTCGTGGCCATCGTCGTCAGTGCGATTTTCGTCGCGCTCTACGGCGGGCAGGTCGCCAAGGAGGCGCGCCAGCTCGCCGAGGCGCTGGCCGCCACCGAGCTCATCCTCACCCGCGCCCAGCACCTTTCGCAGCTCGACGGGCTCGCCGCCGCGGCGGCCCACGAGCTTGGCACGCCGCTGGCGACCCTTACCGTCATCGCGCACGAGCTCTCCAACCAGCCCGAGGTCGCCGCGCTCTGCGGCGAGGATCTCACGCTGGCCCGGCAGGAGCTGGCGCGCTGCCGCACCATCCTCGGCCAGCTTTCCACCGCCAACCGCGTCGGCGGCGAGCCGTTCGGCGAGGTCGATCTCGATGCGCTGCTCGAAGAAGTCGCCGGCCCCCATCGCCTGCAGGGCATCGACATCGAGGTTTCCGCCAACGGTCCCGAGCCGCGCCCTTCCTGCGCCCGCAATCCCGCGCTCATCTATGGGTTGCGCAACCTCGTCGAAAACGCCGTCGCCTTCGCCGAGACCGAGGTGCGCATCGAGGCGGCGTGGAGCCGCGACAAGGTCGAAATCTCCATCAGCGACGACGGGCCGGGGTTTCCCGCCGCCGTGCTCCAGCGGCTCGGCGAGCCCTATATATCGGATCGCAGCGCCGCCCGCCGCGCCGACGCCGAGGAGGGCCTCGGCCTTGGCCTGTTCATCGCCAAGGCGCTTCTGGAGCGCACCGGCGCGGAGCTGAAGATCGACAACCTGACGCCGCCCCAGACGGGCGCCCGGGCCGCCGTCGTCTGGCCGCGCCGGCTTTTCGGCTCGCAGCAGCGACTCAAGCTTGCGGGCGACGACGCTTCGACTAAATCATTGTGACGCCATGGACGACCCCGCCGCCAAAGAAGACCGCTCCCTGCTGATCGTCGACGACGACAAGCCGTTCTGCGACCGGCTGGCGCGCGCGCTGGCCTCGCGCGGCTTCGTCCCCACGACCGCCAACAGCGTCGCGGAGGGCGCCGCCTTGCTCGCCGAGGCCCCGCCGGCCTACGCCGTGTTCGACCTCAAGCTCGGCGACGGCAGCGGCCTCGACCTGATGCGCGCGCTGAAGGCGCGCCGCCCGGACGCGCGCGCCGTGATCCTCACCGGCTACGGCGCCATCGCCACGGCGGTGACGGCGGTCAAGCTCGGCGCCTTCGATTATCTCGCCAAGCCCGTCAACGCCGACGAGGTGGTCGCCGCGCTCTCGACCGAGAACGGCGAGCGGCCGGAGACAGTCGAGCATCCGATGTCCGCCGACCGCGCGCGCTGGGAGCATATCCAGCGCGTCTACGAGACCTGCGATCGCAATGTCTCGGAGACGGCGCGGCAATTGAGCATGCATCGGCGAACGCTGCAGCGCATATTGGCCAAACGCGCGCCAAAGTGACGGCGGGCGCCTAGGATTTCATCATACCGCCGACGATAACGCGGATTTGAGGCGCCGACCGCCCCGCGCCGCTGGCACGCGCTTTGCGATCCGCCAGCCGCATGGGCCGGAGCGCGACGTCGCGCCCGCTCGACCATCACGGGGTGCGCTTATGTCATTCACCAGGCGTTTTGTTGTGAGCGCGATTGGCGCGCTCGCCTTCGGCGCGGCGTCGCTTTCCGCCGTCGCCGCGCGGGCCGAGGATACGATCAAGGTCGGCATCCTCCATTCCCTGTCAGGCACCATGGCGATCAGCGAGACGACGCTGAAGGACGTCATGCTGATGCTGATCGACGAGCAGAACAAGAAAGGCGGCCTGCTCGGCAAGAAGCTTGAGCCGGTGATCGTCGATCCCGCCTCGAACTGGCCGCTGTTCGCGGAGAAGGCCAAGGAGCTCATCGTCAAGGACAAGGTCTCGGCCGTGTTCGGCTGCTGGACCTCGGTTTCGCGCAAGTCGGTGCTGCCGGTCTTCAAGGAATATAACTCGATCCTGTTCTATCCCGTGCAATACGAGGGCGAGGAGAGCGAGCGCAACGTCTTCTACACCGGCGCGGCGCCGAACCAGCAGGCCATTCCCGCCGTCGATTATCTGATGAGCGAGGACGGCGGCTCGGTGAAGCGCTGGGTGCTGGAAGGCACCGACTACGTCTATCCGCGCACCACCAACAAGATCCTCGAAGCCTATCTGAAGGCCAAGGGCGTCAAGCCCGAGGACATCATGATCAACTACACGCCGTTCGGCTTCTCCGACTGGCAGACGGAAGTGTCGAAGATCAAGGCGTTCGGCTCGGCGGGCAAGAAGACGGCGGTCGTCTCCACCATCAACGGCGACGCCAACGTGCCGTTCTATAAGGAGCTCGGCAACCAGGGCGTCAAGGCCACCGACATTCCCGTCGTCGCCTTCTCGGTCGGCGAGGAGGAGCTCGCCGGCCTCGACGCCAAGCCGCTCGTCGGGCATCTGGCCGCGTGGAACTATTTCGAATCGATCGACACGCCCGCCAACAAGAAGTTCATCGAGGAGTGGCACGCCTTCACCAAGAAGCCGAGCCGCACCACCAACGATCCGATGGAGGCCCACTACATCGGCTTCAACATGTGGGTGAAGGCGGTGGAGAAGGCCGGCAGCACCGATCCCGACAAGGTGATCGACGCGATGATCGGCGTCAGCGTGCCGAACCTGACCGGCGGCTACGCGACGATGATGCCGAACCATCACATCACCAAGCCCGTCTATGTCGGCGAGGTGCAGGCCAACGGCCAGTTCAACGTGGTCTGGCAGACGCCGGGCACGGTTGTGGCGCAGGAATGGTCGCCCTATCTGTCGGGCTCGCGCGATCTCATCGCCGACTGGCGCAAGCCGCTCTCCTGCGGCAACTTCAACGTCAAGACCGACAAGTGCGGCGGCTGACGCTCTGACGGCCCCAACTTCCCGAACGAGCCGCAGGCTCGTTCGGGGTCTTCCTCAAGGGAGCGCGCGGCGCTCCCCTCGCCGGGTGCGCCGCAAATCATGGTCAGAGAGTTTCTCATAAGGACGCGGCGCGCGCTTGCGCGCCTGTCCGGCGGGCCGGGTCGGGCGCTGGCGAGCTTGTTTGTCGCCGCTCTGCTCGCGTGCCTGTCCGGCGTCGCCTTCGCCGACGCCCTGGACGACGCCTTCGCCAAGCTTTTCGCCGACAAATTCGCGCAGACCGAACAGGCGATCGCCGGCATCGCCGCCGCCGCGCCGCCGCATGGCGCCGAAATCCTCGACGCGCTCGGCGACGGGCGCCTCTATGTCGATGCGGCCAACAAGCGCGTGATCTACAAGACGACCGCCGGCGAGGCCTTCGACGCCAGGAGCGGCGCGAAGGTCGAAAGCGTCGAGGGGCTCAAGAAGGTGCGCGTCAACAATGGCGTGCGGCGCGCGCTCGAAGCCGCCGTCGGCGCGCTCAGCGTCGGCGCCGCCGATCCGCAAAAGCGCATTCGCGCCGCGCAGGATCTCTTCCACAATCCCAACCCCAAGGGCGCTCGCCATCGTCGACGCGCAGCTCGCCAAGGAGACCGACGCCGGCGCCAAGGCCGCGCTGGAGCAGGCGCGCGCGGCCATCATCGCCGCGATCCCCGACGCCAGCCCGGCCGACGCGCTGCGCGCCATCGACGCGCTCGCCGCGCGCGGCGACGAGGCGGCGAAGAACTATATCAACGCGCTCGCCGCCAGACACAAAGACCCCGCCGATCGCCGGGGCCGCCAGCGCGGCGGTGGCCGGCATCGACCGCTCGCTGTTCGTCTGGGGCCTCGCGCAGAACGGCTGGTATGGGCTCTCGGCCGCCTCCGTGCTGCTGCTCGCCGCCATCGGGCTCGCGATCACCTTCGGCGTGATGGGCGTCATCAACATGGCGCATGGCGAGATGGTGATGCTCGGCGCCTATTCGACCTATATCGTGCAGCTGGTCGCTGCCGCCTTCGATGGCGAACTGGTCGATCGTGCTGGCGCTGCCGGTCGCCTTCCTGGTCTCGGCGGCGGCCGGCGTCGTCATCGAGCGCTTCGGTCATCCGCTATCTCTATACGCGGCCGCTGGAGACGCTGCTCGCGACCTGGGGCGTGTCGCTGATCCTGCAACAGGCGGTGCGCACGCCTGTTCGGCGCGAGCAACCGGCAGGTCTATTCGCCGCCGTTCCTCTCCGGCTCCTTTCATCTGGGCGGGCTCGAGATCACCCAGAACCGGCTCTGGATCATCCTGCTGTCGGGCGCCGTATTCGCCGCCGCTGCTGTTCGTGCTGCGCGCGACCTCGTTCGGGCTTGCAGATGCGGGCGGTCACGCAGAACCGGCGCATGGCCTCGGCGATGGGCATTTCGACGGTGCGCGTCGACATGCTCGCTTTCGCGCTGGGCTCGGGCGTCGCCGGCATCGCGGGCGTCGCGCTGAGCCAGATCGACAATGTCTCGCCGAATCTCGGCCAGGGTTACATCATCGACAGCTTCATGGTCGTCGTGTTCGGCGGCGTCGGCAATCTCTGGGGCGCGGCGCTCGGCGCGCTGCTGCTGGGGCTCGCCAACAAGATCCTGGAGCCGATCATCGGCGCGGTGCAGGGGCAGATCGTCTTGCTGGTCTTCATCATCCTGTTCATCCAGAAGCGGCCGCGCGGCCTGTTCGCCCAGAAGGGCAGGGCGGTGGAGTCATGAGCCGCCAACTCGACATCGCCGGCTGGATCTTCGTCGCCGTCATCGCGCTGGCGGCCGTGCTCGTGCCGTTCGCCGCGCTCGGCGCGCCGGACGCCTCGGCCCTGCACATGCCGACCTATCTCGTTCAGTTGTTCGGCAAATATCTCTGCTACGCCATTCTCGCCGTGGCGCTCGATCTGGTGTGGGGCTATTGCGGCATCCTCTCGCTCGGCCACGGCGCGTTTTTCGCGCTCGGCGGCTATGCGATGGGCATGTATCTGATGCGCCAGATCGGCGCGCGCGGCGTCTACGCCAATCCGATCCTGCCCGATTTCATGGTGTTCCTCAACTGGCATTCGCTGCCGGTGGCGTGGTGGGGCTTCAACTGGTTCGCCTACGCCATGCTCATGATGGTGCTGGTTCCGGGCCTGCTGGCGCTCGCCTTCGGCTGGTTCGCCTTCCGCTCGCGCGTCACCGGCGTCTATCTGTCGATCATCACCCAGGCGATGACGTTCGCGCTCTACAAGGAGTTCTTCCGCAACGATTTCGGCTTCGGCGGCAACAATGGCCTGACCGATTTCAAGGACATTCTCGGCTTCTCGCTGCAATCGGACGCGGTGAAGGCGGGGCTGTTCTCGATCAGCGCGGTCGCGCTCATTCTCAGCTATCTGGTCTCGCGCGCGATCGTGCGCTCCAAATACGGCAAGGCGCTGATCGCGGTGCGCGACGCGGAGAGCCGCATGCGGTTCCTGGGCTATCGCGTCGAGAACATCAAGCTGTTCGCCTTCGTGGTGTCGGCGATCATGGCGGCGATCGGCGGGGCGCTCTACGTGCCGCAGGTCGGAATCATCAATCCCGGCGAATTCGCGCCGGGCAATTCGATCGAGATCGCGATCTGGGTCGCGGTCGGCGGGCGCGGCACGCTGGTCGGGGCGGCGATCGGCGCCATCGCCGTCAATTTCGCCAAGACCTATTTCACCGGCGCGCTGCCCGATTACTGGCTGTTCGCGCTCGGGGCCCTGTTCGTCGGCGTCACTTTGTTCTTCCCCGCCGGCATCCTGGGCGTCCTCACGCGGCTCACGGCGCGGCGCGCGTCGACGCCGGCCGCGACGGGGGCGCCGGCATGAGCGAGGAGAACCCCAAGCTCACCTCGTCGCTGCTCTATCTCGACGACGTGCAGGTGACGTTCGACGGCTATCGGGCGCTGCGCGGCCTTTCGCTGGCGCTGGCGCCCGGCGAGATGCGCGCCATCATCGGCCCCAACGGCGCCGGCAAGACGACGATGATGGACGTCATCACCGGCAAGACGCGCCCCGATGTCGGCGAGGTCTATTTCGAGGGCCGGCATGATCTGACCAAACTCGACGAGGCCGACATCGCCACCCTCGGCATCGGCCGCAAGTTCCAGAAGCCGACGGTGTTCGAGAACCACAGCGTCAACGACAACATCCTGCTCGCCGCCAAGGCGCCGCGCACGGTGCGCGCGACGCTGACCGCGCGCGCCTTGGCCGAGGCCGATCAGACGATTGCGCGCATTCTCGATCGCATCCGCCTGACCGACGTGCGCGAGCGGCAGGCGGGCTCGCTGTCGCACGGGCAGAAGCAATGGCTGGAGATCGGCATGCTGCTGGCGCAGGACCCCAAGCTGCTGCTGGTCGACGAGCCGGTCGCCGGCATGACCGACGCCGAGACCGCCGCCACCGCCGCCATGCTGAAGGAGATCGCCAGCGAGCATTCGGTCGTGGTGGTCGAGCACGACATGGCCTTCGTGCGCGAACTCGACGTCAAGGTGACGGTGCTGCACGAGGGCGCGGTGCTGGCCGAGGGCTCGCTCGATCAGGTGAGCGCCGACGAGCGCGTCGTCGAAGTCTATCTCGGGCGATGACGGCATGCTGAAGGTCGAGAACGTCAATCTCTATTACGGCGCCGCGCAGGCGCTCCGCTCGGTGTCGCTGAAGGCCGAGATCGGCCGCGTCACCTGCGTGCTCGGGCGCAACGGCGTCGGCAAGAGCTCGCTGTTGCGCGCCATCGTCGGCCACCAGCCGATCCGCGACGGGTCGATGCAATGGGAAGGCGAGGAGATCTCGGCGCTTCCCGCCTATGTGCGGGCGCGAAAGGGCCTCGGCTACGTGCCGCAGGGGCGCGAGATCTTCCCGCTGCTCAGCGTGCGCGAGAACCTGATGACCGGCCTCGTCGCGCAGCCGCGCGACCGGCGCGCGATCGACGAGGAGGTGTACAATCTCTTCCCCGTGCTGCGCGACATGCTCGGCCGGCGCGGCGGCGATCTCTCCGGCGGCCAGCAGCAGCAGCTCGCCATCGCCCGCGCGCTGCTGACGCGGCCGAAATTGCTCATCCTCGACGAGCCCACCGAGGGCATCCAGCCCTCCATCATCCGCGACATCGGCCGGGCCATCGTCTATCTGCGCCAGCGCGGCGATCTCGCCATTCTCATCGTCGAGCAATATTTCGAATGGGCGCGCGATCTCGCCGACGATTACGTGGTGATGGACCGCGGCGCCGTGGTGCTGGCGGGAGAACGCAAGGACATGGTCGAGGAGGAAGTGCGCAAGCGGCTGGCGGTGTAATCGGCTTTGCCGCGAGGCGCCGCGCCAGCGTCAATGCAGCGTAGTGAGTCCGTGCGATTCGAGCGCCTCGATCACGCCGTTGAAGATCAGGCCCATGCCCATCGCCGAGACGAAGAACCCGACGATCCGCGTCGCCGCGTCCAACCCCAGCGGGCCGATCTTCCGCACTATTTTCTCGGCGTAGATCAGGCAGACGTATGTAGACGCCATCGTCGCGAAGATGGCGATGACGACCGCTGTGAAGGAGACGATCTCCCGGGGGGACTGTCTGATGCTGGCCGTCATTCCCATGATGGTCGCAATGGCTCCGGGGCCGAACATCAGCGGCATGGCGAGAGGAACGAAGGCGATGTTGGAATCGCTCGCCGCCCGCGCGGGCGCGTCGAATTCGGAGCCCGATCGCGACGGGGAGAACAGTTCGAACCCGATCTTCATCAGAATGAGGCCGCCGACGATGCGAACCATGCTGAGAGGAACGCCGAACAGCCTCAGCAGCACATTGCCGAACAAGAGAAAGAACAAGCACAGCAACAGCGCATAGAGGCAGGCCTTCCACGCCACATCGCGCTTCGTCGCGGCGTCCGACCCATTCAGCAGTTTTGCATAGACGGGCAGCACCTCCAACGGATTGATGATTGCGAGCAATGTGGTGAACGTCGCGACGAAAAGCGAAACGTCGTGTTGCAAGCCTTGGCCTCCCCACCGCCGCCGGCGCCTGGTCGGCGCCTGCCGCCTCCGGGCGTTCTGTTGTCTTATACCAGTTTCCGTCGAGCGCGACTCGTCGCGCCCATTCCGCGCAAAGGCGCGGGCGCGCTTCGCGCTTTGGCGAAAGGCGATGATCGGTTCAGCTCATCGAGCCCCGGTGCTGGAGCCGGCATTCGCGGCGTGCCGGCTCCCGCGCTGACCGAACGGGGCGATTTCCGCAAGCGGCCTCCGGCGCAAGGTCCGCATAAGGCCGCGCCCGCAGGCTCGCTGCGCGATGATCGACCTCATGCACAGCGTCGCCGATCTCATCGACGAGCGCGACCGCGAAGGGCTCGAAGTGACGTTGGCGCACGTCACTTTCGAGCTGGCGGGGGCGCGCGCGCTCAATCTCTGGCGCGTCTTTCGGCGCGTGGACGGCGTGTGGTTGAGGAAACGGGTGGCGCTGCCGTCGACGGCGGCGGGAAGCGAGCCGCAGGAGGACGACCTGCCGCTCGCCGCCGCGGGCTCCCCGCTCCGGCTCGCCTATGAGCTGAAGAACCTGGTGCGCTGGCGCGATCGCAAGACGCGACGCACCGGTTGCGTGCTGCCGGTGACGAGCGAGGCCGAACCGCTCGGCCTCATCGAGATCGAGCTTTCCGCCGAGCTCGACCAAGACCGCATTTCGCTGCTCAAAGGCATGTTGCGCATCTACCGCAGCCATCTGGCGGCGCTCGACTATGGCGACACCGACGAGCTGACGCGGCTCGCCAACCGCCGCACCTTCGACGAACAGTTCAGCCGTCTCGCCCTCGCCGAGGCGCGCCGCAACGGCGCCAAGCGGATCGGCGACGTCCTGAACGCCCGCGCCCATCTCGGCGTCGCCGACATCGACTTCTTCAAGCAGATCAACGACCGCTTCGGCCACCCCTACGGCGACGAGGTGCTGGTGCTGTTCGCCGGTCTCATGCGCAACGTTTTCCGCGACGGCGACAAGCTGTTCCGCTTCGGCGGCGAGGAGTTCGTCGCGCTGATGTCGAATTGCGGGATCGACGACGCGCTGGCGGCGTTCGAGCGTTTCCGCGCCGCCGTCGCGGCCTATCGGTTTCCGCAGGTCGGGGAGGTGACGGTGAGCATCGGCGTCACCTCGGTCAGGCTGCACGACACCGGCTCGGCCGCCTTCGGCCGCGCCGATCAGGCGCTCTATGTCGCCAAGCGGCGCGGCCGCAACCGGGTGATCCTCTACGAGTCGCTTCAGGATTCCCCGGCCTTCGAGTCGAAGCTGAACCCGACGCAGGAGATCGAGTGGTTCTGATCTGACTATGGTGATGGAGCACGTTCGATCAACGGTTCGAATAACTATTCGAGTAGCCACTCAACTATTTCCTATTTCCTTATTATGAATTTCGGCGGTTCAATTGCTAGAGGCTTACATACTCTTGCAGAAAATTCACCAGCAGCGCGAACAATGCCAGGCCACGTTTGGTGATAGTCATCGCCGATCAAGTACCCTTCTTCGTCCAGTATCTCCCAGTAATCCTCGATATCCATGAGAGCTTCTCTATATTCATGCGCCGCGTCAACGTGCACAATCGTCGGCCTAACATTGAACGATTTTAAAATCTTGCACGCGGTACTCGACGTTTGAGGCATTGGAATAACATACTCGCACAGTCCAGCCCGCTCCACATTTGATAGAAACGTTCGGTACAAATCTGGGACACCGTTTTTTCTGTTGAAGAGGCGCCCGTGTTGCCTCCAATGCTCAAACGATCCCAAGAATGTGTCCACAGCTATAACAACGCCGTCTATTGAGTTCTTTCGCAAATTATTTGCAAGAGTTATTGTAGACTGCCCTTTCCACACGCCAACGTCTACGATAATTTGTTGCTTCTTCGACGGCAACACCCTCGAGAGTGAGAAATGCGTCCCGTTCCACCCCTGAACGTCAGCAGGGACCTCGCTAGGGACAAATCCATCCCAAATATTATCGCCATAAATTCTAGACATTAGACTCTGACATATTTCCGACATTTGTCTGCCCTCAGCGACCAACAAAAGTGACCATATTAGCGTTCCAAGCCACTTTATTGTATTACGTAATTTATTCTCACTAGCAGTCAAGCCCCCAATAGCTAGATATTGTCTCGAAACTTATGCTTCGCAAAGCCGTTTTACATGACGATATCACATCTTTACCACTGAGGCTATTTGCGCGCGAGATAGGCCCGCCAACCGCCGAAGGCCGAAATGTCCTCGGCGCCTTCGGTCGCCGCCGCCTCGACCAGAAAGCCCTTGGCCGAGGCGCCGTCGGCGAGCCGCAGCGTGCCGATCCCGAGCGGCGGCGGAATCCTCGCCACGAAGGCGCCGAACCCCGCCGCGTCCAGCGACCAGATCTCCGCCTTGACGCCCACGCCCTCGCCGTCGCCGACGCGCAGGAGCCCGGGCTTGGGCGGCGTGGATCCCGGGAGCGCAAAGAGCCGGTAGTCGCGCGTCGTCTCGACCTCGCGCACGAAGCGGGCGCCGAGTTCGGTCAGCTCGCGGTTGAGCGGCAGGCCCGTCAGATGCGCGCCGACCACGACGAGCTCGATGCGCCCATCGGTTGGCTTTGGCTTCGGGGCCGGGCCGGGCATGAGGCCGGTCGCGCCCATCGGCGCGCCGCAGCGCGCCTGGATTTCGCCCGCCAGCGCCGCCAGCAACCCGTCCGCGCCGGCCGGCGCGATCAGCGTCACGCTCGACGGGAGGCCGTCGCCGCGGACCCCGGCGGGAACCGCGAAAGCGGCGAGATCGAGCAGGTTGACGAAATTGGTGTAGGTCCCAAGCCGCGAATTGAGCCGCACGGGGTCGGCGAGAACCTCCGCGACGGTGTAGACGCGCGGCGTCGTCGGAACGAGCATCACGTCGAAATCGCGCCACGCCGCCGCCGTCGCGCGCTTCAGCGCGGCGAGCTTGTAGAAGGCCTCGAAAGCCGAGGTCGCGTCGAACTTGCGCGCGCCTTCTATGATGGCGCGGGTGACGGGATGCAGCGCTTCCGGGTTCGTCTCGATCAGCGGTCTGGTGGCGGCGTAGCGTTCGGCGACCCACGGGCCTTCGTAGAGCAGCCGCGCCGTTTCGGCGAAAGGGGCGAACTCGAATTCGACGACCTCGAAACCGAGTCGCCCGACGGCGGCGACGTCGCGCGCGAAGGCGGCCTCGGCCTCCCCGTCGCCGAAGAACTCCGGCGCCTTGGGCGCGCCGATGCGCACGCCCTGCGGACTGCGAAGCGCCGGCGCGGGACAGGCGCGCGAATAGGCGTCGGCGGCGTCGTAGCCGGCGGCGACCTCGAACGCGGCGAAAGCGCCGGCGGCGTCGAGCGCGAAGATCGAGATCGTGTCGAGCGTGCGGCAGGCGGGCACGACGCCGCTCGCCGACAGGGCGCCGAGGCTCGGCTTCAGCCCGACGATCCCGTTCATCGCCGCCGGCACGCGCCCCGATCCCGCCGTGTCGGTGCCGAGCGCGAAAGGCACGAGTCCGGCGCCGACCGCCGCCGCCGAGCCCGAGCTCGAGCCGCCGGGAATGAGATCGGCGCGCAGCGCGTTGCGCGGGATTCCGTATGGCGAGCGCACGCCGACGAGGCCGGTGGCGAACTGGTCGAGATTGGTCTTGCCGATGGGGATGGCCCCCGCATCGACGAGCTTTTGCACGACGAAGGCGGAGCGTTCGGGCGTATAGGCGAAGGCGGGGCAGGCGGCGGTGGTGGGCAGGCCCGCCACGTCGATATTGTCCTTGACCGCGAAGGGAACGCCGTAAAGCGGCTTGCCTTCCGGCCCCGACGCCGCGAGCCGCTCGGCCTGCGCTATCGCCTCGCTCTCGGGCCGCAGCGCGATGAACAGCGCCGGGTCGGCATGGGCGGCGATGCGCGCATAGGTCTCCTTGATCGTCTGCGCCGGCGCCTTGCCGGCGCGATGCGCCGCGACGGTGGCGGCCAAAGTCAATGTCATGCGATTCCCCTCGGGCGCGTCATTCAAACGTGCGGGGCCGGAGGATGCAAGCCGCGCGCTAGCCGCGTCGCGGCCCGCCGGCGCAAGCGGCGCCCAATGTCTGACCAGTCGGCGCCGATAACAGAGGCGCCGGGGCGGGATCGGAAGAAGCCGCGTTGACTGTTTGTTGACGAAACGGGGCTGGCGGCGGCCGGGGCGGCCACATCGTCGCCGACGCCGGTTCTTTCTCACAACCGGAGCTTCGCGCTGAGAGGCGGCACGGCTCTTGCTCACCCTTCTTCCGCGAGTTCGGCGCGTCAAAGGCGCGCGCAGCCTCATTCGAGGGAGAAGCCATGTCGAGTGCAAACATTTCCCGCCGCGCCCTGTTGCGCACGGCCGCCTTCGGCGCAGCAGGCGCGTCGCTAGGATTGGGCCCTTGGCGGACCGCCCGCGCGGCCGATCTCACCGTCGGCATCGTCTATGTCGGCGCGCGCGACGATTTCGGCTGGAACCAGGCGCATGCGGTGGCGATCAAGGCGCTCAAACAGGTGCCCGGCGTCAAGGTCGTGGAAGAGGAGAACGTGCCGGAGACCGACGCGGTCTCCAAGTCGATGGAATCGATGATCAACCTCGACGGCGCGGGGCTCATCCTCGCGACCTCGTTCGGCTACTACACGCCCTTCGTCGTCGATCTCGCGCGCAAATATCCCAAGGTCGAGTTCCGCCACGCCGCGCCCTTGTGGAACAAGGACAAGGACCCGAAGAACGCCGGCTCCTATTTCGGCTATCTGAATCAAGCCCATTATGTCGACGGCGTCGCCGCGGGGCTCTCGACCAAGAGCAACAAGATCGGTTTCGTCGCCGCCAAGCCGATCGCCAGCGTGCTCTCCAACATCAACTCGGTGCTGCTTGGCGCGCGCAGCGTCAATCCGAAAGTGACGGTGCAGGTGATCTTCACCGGCGACTGGTCGATGCCCGTTCGCGAGGCGGAGGCCGCCAACGCCCTGGTTGACGCCGGCTGCGACGTCATCACCTGCCATGTCGACGGCCCCAAGGTCGTCATCGAGACGGCCGAGAAGCGGGGCGTCAAGACCTGCGGCCACAACGCCAGCCAGGCGCCGCTGGCCCCGAAGGGCTTCGTCACCGGCGCGGAATACAAGTGGGAGACGATCTACAAAGGCTACGCCGCCGATCTCGCCGCCGGCAAGACGCTGTCGAATTTCACCGCCGGCGGATATGAGGTCGACTTCGTGCGCAACTCGCCGTTCGGCGCCGGCTGCTCGCCGGAGGGCCAGAAGGCGGCGGTCGCCGCCATCGAGGGCCTGCGCAAGGGCAAGCCGATCTACGTTGGCCCGCTGAAGGACAACAAGACCGGCAAGGTCGTCATCGACAAGACCTACGGCAATCTCGATCCCTATCTCGACCAGATGAATTATCTGCTCGAAGGCGTCGTCGGCTCGATCACCTGAGGGAGCCCAAGGTGTCGGACGCGCCTCTCGCCCAATCCGCTCCGCGCGCGATCGCTTCGGCGCCCGCGCTCGGCAGTTCGCGTTGGCGCTCCGACGCCGAATATGTCGTGATTCCCGTTCTGGCGATCGCGGCCTCGTTCCTGCTGTTCGCTCTGTTTCTTGTTGCGAACGGCAAGTCGCCGATCCAATTCGTCGAGCTTGTCTGGCGCGGCGGATTCGGCACGGCGTTCTCGTTGCAGAACACGCTGCAACGCTCCTCGCCGCTCATCATGACGGCGCTGGCGGTGGCGATCCCCGCGCGCATCGGGCTCATCATCATCGGCGGCGAGGGCGCGCTGGTGCTCGGCGGCTTCGCCGCCGCCGCGCTCGCCGTTCCCCTCGTCGGCGTCCTCCCGCCGCTGCCGACGCTGGTCGCGATGGCGCTCGCCGCCATGATCGCCGGCGGCTTCTGGATCGGAATCTGCGGCTTCCTGCGCTATGCGCGCGGCGTCAACGAAACCATCGCGTCGCTGCTTGCTGACCTATATCGGCATTGCGATCATGAATTTCTTCGTCGAGGGGCCGCTGCGCGATCTCTCCAATCCCAACAAGCCCTCGACCAAGCCGCTTCGCCGACAACTATATGATCGGGCCGATGCCCGGCACCTCGGTGCATTGGGGCTTCTTCGTTCGGCCTCGTGCTGTGCGTCGGGCTCTATTTGCTGATGTCGCGCACGACCTTCGGCTTCGCCGCGCGCGTGACCGGCGGCAATTTCCGCGCCGCGCTCGCGCAGGGTCTGCCGGTCGGCCGGCTCATCGTCGCCTGCACGGCGATCGCCGGCGCCTGCGCGGGGCTCGCGGGCTTCTTCGAGGTGGCGGCGATCCAGGGCCGCGCCAACGCCTCGCTCGCGGCGGGCTATGGCTTCACCGGCATTCTGGTGGCGTTTCTGGCGCGCCACAATCCGCTGGTGATCCCGCCGGTGGCGATCCTGTTCGGCGGCATCGTCGCCGCCGGCGGCCTCGTGCAGCGGCGCATGGGATTGCCGGACGCGACCGTGCAGGTGCTCGAAGGCCTCATCTTCGTCGTGCTGCTGACCTCCGAGACGCTCTACGGACGGTTCTCGATCTTCAAGCCGAAGGGGCGCTGATGGAATCGCCGATCCTCATCGTGCTCGTGGCCATGCTCGGCGGCGCGATCCGCGTCTCGACGCCGTTCATGTTCGTCGCGCTGGGCGAATGCCTGACGGAGAAATCGGGCCGGGTGAATCTCGGTCTCGAAGGCACGCTGGTGCTCGGCGCCATGACCGCCTACGCCATCTCCTATCACACCGGCTCGCCCTGGGTCGGGCGTGCTGGCGGCGGGGCTGGCGGGCTCGCCTGCTCGGCGCGATGCACGGCTCGATCTGCTCGCTGCCGCGGGTCAACGACGTCGCCGTCGGCATCGCGATGATGCTGTTCGGCGTCGGCGTCGCCTTCTTCTTCGGCAAGCCCTACATCCAGCCGGAGGCGCCGCGCCTGCACTCGATACCTTTCGGCTTCTGGAGCGACAGCGCCGAACCTCAAGAGCGCGCTGCGACGTCAATCCGCTGTTCTTCGTCGGCATCGCGGCGGCGATTGCGCTGGCCTGGGCGCTGCGCAACACGCGCTGGGGCCTGGTCGTGCGCACCGTCGGCGACAGCGCGGCGGCCGCGCGCGCGATGGGCGTCTCGGTCAATCGGCGTGCGGTTGATGACGACGACCGTTCGGCGGCTTCTTCGCCGGCGTCGGCGGCGCGTTTCTGTCGCTGTCCTATCCGGGCTCCTGGAACCAGGGCCTTTCCTCCGGGCAGGGCCTGATGGCGGTGGCGCTCGTGATTTTCGCGCGCTGGAGCCCGCTGCGCTGCGTCCTGGCGGCGCTGCTGTTCGGCGCGGCCGGCGCCATCGGCCCGTCGCTGCAATCCATCGGCGTCACGCAAGGCTATTATTTCTTCAACGCCGCGCCCTACATCCTGACGCTCGCCATCATGATCGCGACGTCGAGCGCCAAACATTCGGCCGCCGACATGCCCGGCGAACTCAGCATGGCCAAGTGAGGCGAGCCGTGGCGACCGTCGAAGCCGACCCCTATCCCTGGCCCTACAACGGCGATCTGAGGCCTCAGAACACCGCCATCGTCGTCATCGACATGCAGACCGATTTCTGCGGGCGCGGCGGCTATGTCGACAAGATGGGCTACGATCTCTCGCTCACGCGCGCGCCGATCGAGCCGATCAAGGCGCTGCTCGCGGCGACGCGCGCCAAGGGCTATCACGTCATCCACACGCGCGAGGGGCATCGGCCGGACCTGTCCGACCTGCCCGCAAACAAACGCTGGCGCTCGCGCCGCATCGGCGCCGGCATCGGCGATCCCGGCCCCTGCGGCAAGATCCTGGTGCGCGGCGAGCCCGGCTGGGAGATCATCGACGAACTCGCGCCGATCCCCGGCGAGATCGTCATCGACAAGCCCGGCAAGGGCTCGTTCTGCGCGACCGACCTCGAACTGATCCTGCGCACGCGCGGCATCGAGAACATCGTGCTGACCGGCATCACCACCGACGTCTGCGTGCACACGACGATGCGCGAGGGCAACGATCGCGGCTTCGAATGCCTGCTGCTCGAGGATTGCTGCGGCGCGACCGACCACGGCAATCATCTGGCGGCGATCAAGATGGTGAAGATGCAGGGCGGCGTGTTCGGCGCGGTCGTCGAACTCGCAGGCCTTCATCGCGGGCCTGCCGTGACGCGCCGCGCCTACGCGCATCGCCTGCCGATGAGCGCGCCCGACGACGTCGCCGCGCTCGAGGCGGCGTTCGCCTCCGGCGCCATCCGCGCGCGAGCGCGTCGTCGCCATTCTCGGCAAGACCGAAGGCAACGGCTGCGTCAACGATTTCTCGCGCGGCTTGCGACGCGCGCCCTGTCGGACGCGCTGCGCAAGGCGGGCGCCGATCCCGCCGAGGTTTGTCTGGTCATGTCCGGGGGCACGGAGGGCGGCTTTGAGCCCGCATATCGCTCGTGCTGGAGGCGCGCGAGAGTCGACGAGCCGGCGCGGCCCGGGCGCGCTTGCGGTCGGGCGCGCGCGCACGCCCGCCCTGGCGCCGGAGGATCTCGGGCGGCTGCGTCAGGTCGATCTCGTCGCCGAGGGCGTGGCGAAGGCGATCCGCGACGCCGGGCTCGCCTCGCCGGCGGACGCGCATTTCGTGCAGATCAAATGCCCGCTGCTGACCGCCGACCGCATCGCCGCGGCCGAGCGGCGCGGCAAGACCACGGCGACGCGCGACACGCTGAAATCGATGGGCGCTGTCGCGCGCCGCCTCCGCGCTCGGCGTCGCGGTCGCGCTCGGCGAGATCATCGCGCGCGAGCCTGACCGAGGCGGCGATCGGGCGCGACTTCTCGCTGTTTTCCTGCCGCGCCTCGACCTCCGCCGGCGTCGAGCTGACGGATCACGAGATCGTCGTGCTCGGCGCCTCGTCGGGCTGGGCGGGGCCGCTCGGCATCGACCACGCCGTCATGCGCGACGCCATCGACATCGAGCCGGTGCGCGCCGCGCTGGCGCGGCTCGGGCTCGGCGCGCAGGGACAGCTTGGCGCCCGCGCAGCGCGTCGCGGTCGTCGCGCTGCTCGCCAAGGCGGAGGCGAGCTCCGACGGCGCGCTTCGCGGCAAGCGCCACACCATGCTCAACGACAGCGACATTTCCCCCACCCGCCACGCGCGCGGCTTCGTCGCCGGCGCGCTCGCCGGCCTCGTCGGCCACGCCGAGATCTATGTCTCCGGCGGCGCCGAGCATCAGGGGCCGGACGGCGGCGGGCCGGTCGCCGTGATCGTCGAAACGCCGGGAGTCTGATCCATGAGCGCAGTCGCCGACGCCGTCGCAGACGCGCTCGCCGCGCGCCGCGGTCCGTCGCTGGAGACGGTCGGCATGAGCAAGACCTTCGGCTCTCTGCGCGCGCTCGACAATGTCTCGATCAAGGTTCCGGCGGGCACGTTCCACGCGCTGCTCGGCGAGAACGGCGCCGGCAAATCGACGCTCGTCAAATGCATCATGGGCTTCTACACGCCCGACAAGGGCCAGCTCATGCTCGACGGCGCGCAGGTCGAGGTGCGCAACCCGCGCGACGCGCAGGCGCTCGGCGTCGGCATGGTCTATCAGCATTTCACGCTCGCGCCGGCGCTGACGGCGGCCGAAAATCTCGTCGTCAGCCGCGCCGACGCGCCCTCCGTCATCAACTGGCGCAGCCGAGCGGCGCGGCTCAACGCCTTTCTGGAGCGCATGCCGTTCAGCGTGCCGCTCGACCGGCCGCGTCAATTCGCTGGCGGCGGGCGAGAAGCAGAAGCTCGAAATCCTGAAGCTGCTCTATCTCAACCAGCGCTTCCTCATTCTCGACGAGCCGACCTCGGTGCTGACGCCGGGCGAGGCCGACGAGATTCTGGGGCTGCTGCGCGACATGGCCAAGCGCGGCGAGATCACGGTGATGATGATCTCCCACAAGTTCCGCGAGGTCGAGGCGTTCTGCGACGCCTTCACGCGTGCTCAGGCGCGGCGCGAAGGTCGGCGAGCGGCGAGGTCGGCGTCGTCTCGACGCGCGAGATGGCGAAGATGATGATCGGCGACGCGCGTGGTGCGCCCCTCCGCCGCGCGCGTCGAGGCGCCGCCGAAGCAACGCGACGCTGGAGATCGCGGGCCTGACCGTCGAGGACGACGAGGGCCGCGAGAGGGTCGTCGACTTCAACCTGAAGATCAAGGGCGGCGAGATCGTCGGCATCGCCGGCGTCTCCGGCAACGGCCAGAGCGAACTGGTCGAGGCGCTCTCCGGCCAGCGGCCGATCAAGCGCGGGCAGGTGCTGATCGACGACAAGGATTTCGAGCCGAAGCGCGACCATTTCGCCAGGTTCAAGGTGTTCGGCCTGCCCGAGGAGCCGCTGCGCAACGCGACCGTGCCGACGATGTCGGTCGCCGAGAACATGGCGTTCCGCGATTTCGACAAGCCGCCGATCGCCTCGCTGTCGTTCTGGCTGTCGCCGGGGCCGATGCGCGCCAAGGCGCGCGATCTCATCGGCCGCTACAACGTCAAGACGCCCTCGACCGAGACGCCGATCCGCGATCTCTCCGGCGGCAACGTGCAGCGCGCGGTGCTGGCGCGCGAGCTCTCGCAGGACGTCGACGTGCTGATCGTCGCCAATCCCTGCTTCGGGCTCGATTTCGCCTCCGTCGCCGACATCCGCGCGCAGATCGTCGAGCAGCGCAATCGCGGCGCGGCGGTGCTGCTGGTGTCCGAGGATCTCGACGAGATCCTGGAGCTCGCCGACCGCATCGCCGTGATGTCGGGCGGCCAGCGTCGCGTTCCAGACGCCGGCGGCGGGCGCCGACCGCACCACCATCGGCCGCCACATGGCGGGGCACTGAGGGATGAGCATGCGTGAGCCGAGGCAATCATGGCCGGGCATGCCCCGGCCGGCCGCGTCGCGAAACGCCGATGCGGACCCGCCGCCGCCCGGCAAGCGGCCGAGCCGCTGGAGCTTTCTCACTGAGCCTCGCGATGTGGATGCCGGGAACGAGCGCGGGCACGGCGGCGACCGTGACGCATTTCTGGACGGAGCCGAGAGGCGACCATGATTGACGTCGAGGCGGAGCCCTTCGCCTTCTCCTTCGACCCCGAGCGCGTCGCGCTCGTCGTCATCGACATGCAGCGCGATTTCCTCGAAGCCGGCGGCTTCGGCGAGACGCTCGGCAACGATCTGACGCCGGTCAAGGCGATCGTGCCGACGGTCGCCGCGCTCATCGCGCTTTTCCGCGCCAGCGGCTGGCCCGTCGTCCACACCCGCGAGAACCACGCGCCCGATCTCTCCGACTGCCCGCCGGCCAAGAGGCTGCGCGGCAAGCCCTCGCTGCGCATCGGCGATCCCGGGCCGATGGGGCGCATTCTCATCCGCGGCGAGCCCGGCGCCGACATCGTGCCGGAGCTGCAGCCCTCGCCGGGCGAGATTGTCGTCGACAAGCCCGGCAAGGGTATGTTCTACGCGACCGACATCGGGGAGAAGCTGAAGAAGATGGGCGTCAGACAACTCGTGTTCTGCGGGGTCACCACGGAAGTCTGCGTGCAGACTTCGATGCGCGAGGCCAACGATCGCGGCTACGAATGCCTGCTGATCGAGGATGCGACCGCCTCCTATTTTCCCGCCTTCAAACAGGCCGCGATCGAGATGATCCGCGCGCAGGGGGCGATCGTCGGATGGACGGCGCCGTTCGCCGCTTTGCAGAGGGCCGCCGCATGAGCCAGACCTCGCGCTGGGGCGCGCGCGAACCCGCCAAGACGCCGGTGCGCCTGCGCGTCTGGGAGGGTCTGGCGCGCGAGGGCGTCAATGTCGGCCCGACTTTCGACCGCATCCCCAATTTCGTCGGCGCCGACGTCGCCGCCAAAAGGCTCAGCGAATTGCCCGCCTGGAAGGCGGCGCGGGTCGTCAAGTGCAACCCGGACCCGCCGCAGATCCCGGTGCGCCTGCGCGCGCTCTACGACGGCAAGCTGCTGTTCTCGCCGGTGCCCTATCTCACCAAGGGCTTTCCCTATCTGCGCATCGACCCCGAGAAGCTCGCCGCCCAGGGCGTCGATTTCGAGACGGCGGCGACGGCGCAGGGGTTCCAGCAATATGGCGAGCCGGTCGGCTTCGAGGACATGCCGAAGCTCGATTTCTGCGTCGTCGGCTGCGTCGCCGTCACGCGGGCGGGCGGGCGGACGGGCAAGGGCGCGGGCTTCGCCGATCTGGAGCAGGGCATTTTCCGCGAGCTCGGCCTGGTGGACGCCTCGACCCCCATCGCGACGACGGTGCATTCGTCCCAGGTCGTGGAGACGGAGGCGGTGGTGATGCAGAGCCACGATTCCGCGCTGCATTTCATTGCGACCGAGGCGGAGCTGATCGAGACGCGGACCTCCCATCCCGCGCCCGCCGGCGTCGACTGGGCGAAGGTGCGGCCGGACCAGTTCGCCGAAATTCCGTTTCTGTCGGCGCTGCGGGAGCGGATCGAGGCGCGGCGGGGGTGAAGCTCGCCGGGCGCCCCCTAGGCGCCGGCGAAAAAACCTGTATAAGGCCGCGTCCCTCGGTCCGCCGAGGGCCCCGACCGACCTGGACGACATCCCGGCTCGGCCGATCCCCCCAAACCGGAGACATCCCGATGTCGGTCACCGCCGAGCGCAAGGCTCAGCTTATCCGCGATTACGCCGTCAAGCCGGGCGACACTGGCTCCCCCGAGGTGCAGGTGGCGATCCTCACCGAGCGGATCACCAATCTCACGGGTCACTTCAAGACCCACGTCAAGGACAACCATTCCCGTCGCGGCCTTCTGAAGATGGTTTCGCAGCGCCGCACGCTGCTCGACTATGTGAAGAAGGTCGATGAGGGGCGCTACAGGACGCTGATCGAACGCCTCGGCATTCGCCGCTGAGCGGGCGAGGCCGCGCCGGGCTTGTCCGTCGCGGCCGACAAGAAGATGCGAAAGCTTTCGTCATGGCAGGATAGCCAGGGGTTCCGCCCAACACAGGGCCGAGCCCCTCGCCGTCTTGCCGGTGACGTTTTTCAGAATGTTTGCTTAGGGGCTTTCGCATCCTCACAACAACGAGGAAGGATGCAGAGATGTTTGACATACAACGCGAGAAACTGAACTGGTGCGGGCGCGAGCTGACGCTTGAGACCGGCCGCATCGCCCGCCAGGCCGACGGCGCGGTGTTCGCGCAATGGGGCGAGACCACCCTGCTCGCCACCGTCGTCGCCGCCAAGACGGCGAAGCCCGGCCAGGACTTCTTCCCCCTCACTGTCGATTATATCGAGAAGGCCTATGCGGCGGGCCGCATTCCCGGCGGCTTCAAGAAGCGCGAGGGCCAGCCCTCGGAGAAGGAGACGCTAACCTCGCGCCTGATCGACCGGCCGATCCGTCCGCTGTTCCCCGATGATTTCCGCTGCGACACGCAGGTCATCGTCACCGTGCTGAGTCATGACCTCGAGACCGATCCCGACATCCTGGCGATGGTCGCGACTTCCGCCGCGCTGACGCTCTCCGGCATTCCCTTCATGGGGCCCATCGGCGCGGCGCGAGTCGGACATATCAAGGGCGAGCTCGTCGTCAACCCGACGCTCGATCAGATGAAAGATTCCGATCTCGACCTCGTCGTCGCCGGCACGGCGGATGCGGTGCTGATGGTCGAATCCGAGGCCAAGGAGCTTTCGGAAGAGACGATGCTGAAGGCCGTGATGGACGGCCACCGCTCGTTCCAGCCGGTGATCGAGGCGATCATCCGGCTCGCGGAGAAGGCGGCCAAGGAGCCGCGCGATCTCAACCCGGCGGACAAGTCGGCGGTCGAGAAGGCGGTGCTCGAAATCGGCGAGGCCGACTTGCGCGCGGCCTATGGGATCACCGTCAAGCAGGAGCGCTACGCTGCCGTCGATGCCGTCAAAGCCGAAAGTCTTCGCGGCGCTCTGCCCGCCCGAAGGCGAAGCGAAGTTCACGAAGGAGGAGGTCGCGGAAGCCTTCCACAATGCGCAGGCCAAGGTCGTGCGCTGGAACATCCTCGACCACGGCCGCCGCATCGACGGCCGCGATCTCGTCACCGTCCGCCCGATTCTCGCGCAGGTCGGCGTACTGCCGCGCACCCACGGCTCGGCTCTGTTCACGCGCGGCGAGACTCAGGCGCTCGTGGTGGCGACGCTCGGCACCTCCGAGGACGAGCAGTTCATCGACGCGCTGGAAGGCACCTATAAGGAGCGCTTCCTGCTGCACTATAACTTCCCCCCCTACAGCGTCGGCGAGACCGGCCGCATCGGCTCGCCGAAACGGCGCGAGCTTGGCCATGGCAAGCTCGCCTGGCGCGCGATCCGTCCGATGCTGCCGACCCCGGCCGAGTTCCCCTACACGATCCGCGTCGTCTCGGAGATCACGGAGTCCAACGGCTCCTCGTCGATGGCGACCGTATGCGGCTCCTCGCTGGCGCTGATGGATGCGGGCGTGCCGATGAAGCGGCCGACGGCGGGCATCGCCATGGGCCTCATCCTCGAAGGCGAGCGTTTCGCGGTGCTCTCCGACATTCTCGGCGACGAGGACCATCTCGGCGACATGGACTTCAAGGTGGCCGGCACCACCGAGGGCGTGACCTCCCTGCAGATGGACATCAAGATCGCGGGGATCACCGAGCAGATCATGAAGCAGGCGCTCGCCCAGGCCAGGGAGGGCCGCCTGCACATCCTCGGCGAGATGAGCAAGGCGATCACCGGCGCCCGCGCCGAGCTCGGCGAATTCGCGCCGCGCATCGAGCAGATGAAGATTCCGACCGACAAGATCCGCGAGGTGATCGGCACGGGCGGCAAGGTGATCCGCGAGATCGTCGAGAAGACCGGCGCCAAGGTCAATATCGAGGACGACGGCACCGTGAAGATCGCCTCCAGCGACGCGGCCAAGATCAAGGCGGCCGTCAACTGGATCAAGTCGATCGCCTCCGAGCCGGAGATCGGCGCAGATCTACGAGGGCACGGTGGTCAAGACGATGGAGTTCGGCGCCTTCGTCAATTTCTTCGGCTCGAAGGACGGCCTCGTTCACATCTCGCAGCTCGCCAAGACGCGCGTCAACAAGACCACCGACGTCGTCAAGGAAGGCGACAAGGTGAAGGTCAAGCTGATGGGCTTCGACGAGCGCGGCAAGGTCAAGCTCTCCATGCGCGTCGTCGATCAGCAGACCGGCGAGGACCTGGAGAAGAAGGAGGCGGCCGCCGCTTCGTGAAGTCCGGCGCGCGCGGGCGCGCCGTGGCGGCGAAGACACAGGGTCTCAGATAAAGCCTTTAGCCCTTATTCGCCAAGATATCGCCAGGGCGGCGCCTCGCCAGCGCCGCCCTGTGCGTTTTATCACAGCGTCGAACTTCGAGTTCGTCAACTATATCGACAGATCAACCAAGTCGGGCTGAAGCCCTTAACCATACGGCAAGGCCCCGCATCCAGATTTTGGGGAGCGGTTTGACATGGGTATCGTCATGCAAGTGAGTTTTACTGCGTCGCTGGACACGAAACGCGCCCAATACACGATCGGCCGCGTCTCCGCGCACACGCCCTGGCGCGGGGTCGACCGGGAGCTCGGCGAGGCTGACCGCGAGATCGCGCTGGGCGCTCTCGTTCGCGAGGCCGAGGAATATGGCGCCGACGGCGTGGTGGAGATCGCCTATGCCGTGGAGGAATGCAAGGGCAGCGCATGCGAGGGGCTGCGGTTGCATCGCCTCGTCGCGACCGGCCGCGCGGTGAAGCTCGCCCTGGCGGCGTGAAGGCCGGATAGTTCCCGCAACTTCGAGTATCCGGGCGCGCGTCAGGCGACGCGTCGCCCGCGCTTGAACACCATGCGCTCGCGCGGACGCGACGCCACCGCCTCGGCGAGCGAGCCGGCCTCGACAAGCAGGAAATCGGCGCTTGCTCCCGGCGCCAGCCGCCCCGCCCGGCAGGCCCGTCGCCGCCGCCGCGTCCTCGGTCACGAGGCGGAAGGCGAGGGCGAGATCGGCGTCGGCGCGAAAATCCTGGCGGTCGCAGACAATTCCCGCGCGCTCGATGAGATCGCCGTTGCCGAACGGCGACCACGCGTCGCGGATATTGTCGGAGCCGGAGAACACGCGCACCCCCGCCGCCTGCAGGCGCTTGACCGGCGGCATCGGCACGGGCCCGGGCGCGGTGGTCATGATCGCGACGCCGGCGCGCGCCAGCGCCGAGGCGGTCGCCTCGAACAAGCGCGTCGTCGAGTTCGCCGAGACAGAAGGCGTGGCTCACCGCGACCCGGCCGGCAAGGCCGAGCGCCGCGGCGCGCTCGGCGATCATCTGCAATTCGCGCGCGCCTATCGCGCCGCGGTCGTGCAGGTGAATGTCGACGCCGACGCCGCGCCGTTCGGCGACGCCGAAGACGACGTCGAGATGCGCTTTGGCGTCGCCGTCGATGCCCTGCGGATCGAGGCCGCCGACGAGATCGGCGCCTTCGCGCGCCGCCGCGTCGAGGAGATCGGCGACGCCGGGCTCGCGCAGGATGCCCGATTGCGGAAAGGCGACGATCTGCATGTCGATGAGATGCGCGTATCGCTGCTTGAGCTTCAGCAACGCTTCGAGCCCGGAGAGCCCGGCCTCGGCGTCGACGTCGACATGGCTGCGCAGCGCCGTCGTCCCATAGCGCCGACAGACGCTCGATCAGCAGGCCGCCGCGCGCCTCGACCGAGAGCGGAACGCTGCGGCGCAGCCGCCGCTCCGCCGCGATGCGGGCGGCGATCGTGTCGCCGGGAATATGGGGCTGGAAGGGCAGGCCGATCAGCGTCTTGTCGAGATGGACATGGCCTTCGACAAGACCGGGCAGAGCCAGCCTGCCGCCCGCGTCGAAGCGTTCGGCGCCCTCGCGCGCGCTCCACGAAGCGGCCGTCGGCGATATGCAACTTCGGTCGGCGCGCCGTCCGGGGCGCGCGCGTTGACGACGATGAGCGACATTTCGGATCCTAGTTGATGAGCCCGACGCGGCGCGCGGCGACGACGCGATAGAGCGGATCGCCCCACACCGCCTCTTCCGCGAAGGCCGAATAGGTCAGGCTGATGTCGTGCTCGTCGGCGCAGGCGACGCCTTGGCGCGGATCTCCGGCCATGGCGGCGCCCGGCGCGCGCGCATCTCCTCCAGCGCCTCGGCGCTCGGCAGGGAGGGGAAGCCGATCTTGGGGACGAGAGCGGCGATCACCTGCCAGAACGCGCGATAGAGCGGCTCGGCGTCGTCGAGGTTGGGCGCGACGAGGCGGATCCAGTGCAGGCCGGTGAGCGCGTGCAGCGCCGCGAAATCCTCGGTCGCCGCGAACAGCGCCAGCGCCGTCGCGGCCAGCCGGCGCGGCGTCTCCGGGCCGAAGGCGAGCCGGTCGACGACCGGCGCGAAGCCCGGCAGCGCGGCGACGGCTCGGATGTTGTGCCAGAGCAGATCGGTCTCGGGCTCGCAGTCGCGCACGCCCTCGATCGTCCGCGACGCCGGCGAGCACCTCGCCGGGATCGTCGGTGTCGGGCGCGCGCGCGCCGGCGGCCGGCAGCGGCATGTAGCAGGCGGCCCAATAGCCGAGCGCAGCGCCGGCCTCCTCCGCGTCGTCCTTCAGCGTCGCGTAGGCGAGGCGCATCAGCGGATGCAGCGCGCTGCCGGCGACGCCCGCGGCGAGCGCGCGGCAGATAGCGCCGCGTCGCGCCGGCGAGCCCGAGCCGGCGCGTCTCGCCCGGTGAAGAAGGCGCGATAGTCGGCTTCGCGCGCGCGTTCGCCGAGCGCCGCGTCCCAGGTCTCGGCCGCGATCGGCGCGACGGGCGGGGGCGGCGGAACGAGGCCGCTCGGCCTCGCGATAGCCCTCGAACCATTCCGCGATGCGCGCGAGGCCGCGCGCCGAGCCGGTCGAGCGCGATGGCGACCATCGGGCCATGATTGGCGAGGCAGTAGGGAAACTCGGCGCTGTCCTCGCGGGCGCGGGCGAGCGTCGCGTCCAGGCTCATCGGGCCATCTCCTATCGGGCGTCAGGCTTGCCCAAGCTCGGGCTGCCTGTTCTTGCGCCGCCCTGCATGCGAATCTCGATCATTCTTGCGCGATAATGTTCTGTTTTGTGACATTTGGCGGGATAGGCAAAATTTGTCAAGTGCGCTTGAGTGCGCTTTTGTTTGATGTATAGTTTGAACCGGGGTCTCGACGGGGAGAGGGAACATGGCGCTCACCAAACGGAATCTGCTGGGCTTGGCGACATGCGGCTGGGTCGCCCTGACGATCGGCGCCGCCGCCAAACCGCTCGACGGCGTGACGCTCAACGTCGCCTCGCAGAACGATCAGTTCGCCGCCGTCATGGCCAAGCTCGCGCCCAAGTTCAAGGACGAGACCGGCGCGACCGTCAAGGTCGACATTCTCGACTACGGCTCGCTGCTGACCAAGACGACCGCCGATTTCATCGCCCATTCCGCCGGCTACGACGTCGTGACGATGGACATCGTCTGGGCCGGCCAGTACGCCGCCAACAACTATACGGTCGAGCTCAGCGACCTCATCAAGCGCGACGCCAAGGAGATCGACGTCGACGACATCTATCCCGTGCTGATGAAGGCGCTCGGCAATTACAACGGCAAGCAGGTCGCCTTCCCCTTCGCCGGCTACGCCAATGTGCTCGCCTATCGCAAGGACCTCTACGAGGCGGCGGGTCTGAAGCCGCCGGAGACGATGGAGGAGCTGGTCGCGGACGCCTACAAGCTGACCGATCCCGCCAAGAAGGTACTACGGCTTCGTCGCCAACGGCCAGAAGGGCCCGGCGGTGGCGCAGGACTGGATGCAGTACAACGCCGAGATGGGCGGCTCGATCCTCTCGCCCGCCGGCAAGCCGGCGCTCAATTCGCCCGCCAACATCAAGAGCCTGACCGTCTATCGCGACCTGTTCCAGAAGGCCGCGCCTCCGGGCGCGGCGGATTACGACTGGGGCGGGCGCGAGGAATCCTTCCGCCAGGGGCTCGCCGCCAACATGCAGACCTGGTCGGTCGGCGCGCCCGGCTATTACGATCCGAAGATCTCCAAGATCGTCGGCAAGGTGGCCATCAAGGTCGCGCCGCGCGGCGCGGGCCTGCCGAAGATCTATGGCATCGGCGGCTGGGGCCTCGCCATCAACGCCGACGCCTCGGCCAAGCAGAAGGAAGCGGCGTGGACGTTCATCAAGTGGATCACCTCGAAGCCGGTCCACAAGGAGATGAACCTGATGGGCGCCGGCAGCTTCCTGCGCAAGAGCGAGCTGACCGACCCGGACCTGAAGGCCAAGTTCCCGTTCCTGCCGGTGATCGCCGAATCCTTCGAGCACGGCGACGGCGACTATCGCCCGCGCATCCCCGAATATCCGAAGATCCAGGACATTCTCGGCACGGCGGTCAATTCGGTCGCTGGTCGGCGACACCGATCCGAAGGCGGCGCTCGACCGCGCGCAGGCGGAGGCGGCGAAGCTGTTCTGAGAGGCGGGCGTCGGCAGACCCATTCGACGTCATGCCCGCGCTTGTCGCGGGCATCCACGCCGGAGTGCGATGCTTCTGCTTCAGGACTTCAAGAACTCATCGTGTCATCAGCTTGCATCAACAAAACAGACTGATCTGGCGCAAGCCGGCGTGGAGGGCCGGGACAAGCCCGGCCATGACGGCGCCTGAGCGAATTGGGCTGGTCAACAAACGCCATCGCCGCCGGATCGGCGGCCATGACGGTGATCGCACGCTTTGCGCCTTCGAACCGAAGCGGGTAGGAGGCGGCGCGTGAGCTCTTCGCCCGGCGCGACCATGAACGCCCCGCGGCTCGCGCCGAAGCGAGCCGGTCTTTTTCACGCGCTCGGTTTCCCGCAGCGCCGCAGTCTGTTCCTCATCGCGATGGCGGCGCCGGCGGTCGCTCTATGTCGTCGCGTTCGGCGTCTATCCGCTCGCCCGCGGCGTCGTCTACAGCCTCTACGACTACAATCTCCTGCAGCCGAGCCGCACCCATTTCGTCGGGCCTCGGCAACTATCTCGATCTCCTCGGCGACGATGAGATGCGCCGGGCGCTCCTCAACACGGCTCTTTTCACCGTCGCGGCGGTGACGATCGAACTCATCCTCGGCTTCGCCGTCGCGCTGGCGCTCTGGCGCGACGACCGCTTCAACCGCATCTGCCTGACGCTGATCCTCATTCCCGTCACGATCACGCCGCTCGCCGTCGGCCTCATCTTCAAGGGCCTGCTGCTCGCCGATTACGGCCTCGTCGGCTATTGGCTCGCGCGATGGGGCCTGAGCAGCCCGCGCGGGCTGTTCGCTTCGACCGCGACCGCGCTGCCGACGCTGGTCTTCGTCGACGTCTGGGAATGGACGCCGCTGATGGCGCTGATCCTGCTCGCCGGCCTCAAGGCGCTGCCGAACGATCTGCTCGAAGCCGCCGCCGTCGACGGCGCGAGCGCCCTGCAGGCGCCTCGCAAGATCATCCTGCCGCTGATGCTGCCGGCGATCCTGCTCGCGCTGACGCTGCGCACCATCGACGCCTTCCGCGTCTTCGACATCGTGTTCGTCACGACCGCCGGCGGGCCCGGGCGACGCGACGACCACGCTGATGCTGCTGGCCGTCAAGGAGGGCCTGAGCTTCTTCGACATCGGCCGCGCCTCGGCGATCGCCAACGCGACGCTGCTCTGCATCGCGCTGATCGCCGCCGTCTATATCGCGCTGATCCGCAGCGCCGACCGCAAGGCGAACGGGCGATGAGGCGGGCGCTCGATCTGGCGCGGCGGCTGTTCCTGCTCGCGCTGCTGGCTTTCTTCCTGGCGCCGTTCCTCTGGTTGGCGACGACCGCCTACAAGCCGTCTTCGGCGATCTTCTCGATTCCGCCGCGCCTCGCCTTCACGCCGACGCTCGATCAGTTTCGCAGCGCCTTTCAGGTCTTCGACATCGCCTCGCTCGTCGAATCGAGCCTGCTGATCGCCGGCTTCTCGACGCTGCTGTCGCTCGCGCTCGGCGTTCCCGCGGGCTATGCGCTGGCGCGCTCGCAAAATCGTCTGGCGATGGCGGTCGCCTATGCCTTCATGGCCGTGCGCATGATTCCCGCCGTCGCCGCGCTGATCCCGTTCTATCTGATGATGCGCGATCTGCATCTGCTGGGAAGCTGGGTCAGCGTCGTGCTCATCAATTGCGATGCTGAACTCCGCTTTCGTCACCTGGATGATGTTCTCCTACTTCCGCAGCCTGCCGAAGGAGCTGGAGGAAGCCGCGCTGACCGACGGCTGCACGCAGTTCGGCGCCTTCTACAAGGTCGCGCTGCCCGCCGCCCGCTCCGGCGTCATCGCCTCGGCGCTGTTCTGCACTCTGTTCGCCTGGAACGACTTCCTGTTTCCGATGTTCCTGACCCGGCTCGACTCCAAGCCGATCTCGGTGGCGCTGCTCTCGGCCTACGGCACCAAGGACATCACCTGGGGCACGCTCGGCGCGCTCGCGCATTTCTCGACGATCCCGATCGTGCTGATCGTGCTGCTGCTCAACCGCTATTTCGTCCAGGGCGTCGCCAGAGGCGTGCATTGAGAGACGACCTCGGCGAAGACCTCGCCGCGCGGATCGACGCGCAGCACGCGCAAACCCGCCGCCCGCGCGGAAGCCGCGCCCACGTCGCTGTCCTCGACCGCCAGCGTCTCGTGCGGCGCCGCGCCGAGGCGCCGGCAGGCGAGCGCATAGGGCTCGGGGTCGGGCTTGCCGTTGACGACGTCCTCGCGCGCGATCGAGAAGGCGATGGTCTCACGAAGATCGAGCCGGGCCAGATTGGTCTCGACGATGCGGCGAACCGAGTTGGACACGCAGGCCTGCCGCACGCCCGCGCGATGCAGAGCCGTCACCGCCTCGCGCGCGCCGGGGAACGGCGCCAACCGGCCCGCCAGAGCGACGTAAGCCGTGACGATCTCGTCGCTCCACGCCTGAAGGCTCAAATCCCTGGGATAGACCGGCGCGAGCAGCGCGAACACCTCCTCCATCGCCACGCCGAGGAAGCGCGGATCGTCGGGCGCTATCGGCGCGCCGTAGCGCGCGGAGACCTGCGTCAGCGCCGCGTGATGCGTCGGCTCGCTGTCGATCAGCGTGCCGTCGATGTCCCAGGCCACCGCGCGGATCATCGGCCGGCCCGGTGGAAGAACGGCCGCAACGCTTCGTAGAGCGCGCGATAGTCCCGATAGGGCGAAGCCGCGCCCGATGTCGGCGCGAAGGTCTTGCCGAGCCGTCGCGCCCTGGCGACGTCGCCCCATTCGGCAAGCCCGAGGCCGACCGCCGCGACCCAGGCCGCCCCGACCGAGGAGCCATAGGCGTCGGCGAGCGTCGCGACCGGCTGGCCGCAGATGTCGGCGACGATCTGCATCCAGACGTCGCTGCGGCTGCCGCCGTCCGAGGCGTAGAGGCGGCGCGCCGGGCGGCCGCGATCCTCGAGCACGTCGAGATGGTGGCGGAAGCCGCAGGCGACGGCCTCCAGAGCCGCCCGCCAGACATGGCCGCGCCCGTGGCTGAGGCTGAGGCCCGTGATCGTTCCACGCGCGAGCGCATCGTGGATCGGCGTCTTCTCGCCGAGGAAATAGGGCAGGATGCGCACGCCCTCGGCGCCGGGGGGAACGGCCGCCGCCTCGGCGTCAAGCTCGGCAGCGAAAGCCCGCCGCCGACGAGCGCCGCCAGCCACTTCAGCAGCGAGCCGGAGGCCGCCATGCAGCCGTTCGGCGCGTAGAGGCCGGGCACGAGATGATAGTCGAGGAACAGCCGCCGGTCGGGCTCGGCGCGCTCGGATATGGCGATGACGTCGCCGGCGCCGCCGAACTTGAGCAGCACGTCGCCGGCGTCGGTGAGCCCCGCGGCGAGCGCCGAGGCGATGTGATCCGCCGCGCCGCCGAACACCGCCGCGCCGGCCGGCAGCCCGGTCGCGGCGGCGGCCTCCGGCGTGACGGCGCCGATACGCTCATGGGCGGCGACGAGCGGCGGAAAGGCGGCGGCGGGCAGGCCGGTCAGCGCCGTCAGCTTCGGGTCGAGCGCGTGCGTGGCGAGGCAGACGAAGCCCGCTTCGAGCGCCCAGTTGCGCTCGATGGTCAGCCGCCCCGTGAGGCGCGCGTTGATGTAATCGTAGGAGCCGAGCACATGCCTCGTGCGCGCGAAAATCTCCGGCTCGTGGCGCGCGATCCAGCGCAGCTTCGGCGCGACGAGCTGCTGCGTGACGCCCTGGCCCGTCTCGTCGAGAAACGCCGCCTCGTCGATCTCGGCGGATAGCTCCTCAAGCTCGCGCACGCAGCGCGCGTCATTCTGCTGGAGGCTGCGCCGCAGCGGGCGCCCGGCCGCGTCGAGCAGCACGACCGCCGGCAACATGCCGGTGACGCAGACGCCGGCCGGCGCGACGCCCGCCGCCGCGACCGCCTCGCGGAGCGTCGCGCAGGCATTGTCCCACCACTCGGCGGGATCGGCTTCGGCGAAGCCGGGTTCGGGCGAGAACAGTCGCGCGGGACGCGAGGCCGAGGCCAGCACCTCGCCGTCAGGGCGCATCGACGACGGCGACGGTGGAGGTCGTGCCGATGTCGAGCCCGACGACGGCGGGGGCGTCAGAGCGCATGTTCGGTTTCGGGGTCGAAGAGATGGACGCGGCGGGCGTCGACCGCGAGCCGCAAGCGTTCGCCGGCGCGCACGGGAGTCGTCGCATCAAGCAGGGCGCGCAGGCGCGGGGCGGTCGGGATTTCGTCGGGCTCGGCGCCGATGTCGCTGAGATCGGCGCCGATGTCGAGATGGGCGAGCTGGGTGGCGCCGAAATCCTCGACGAAGGCGACGCGGCCGACGAGCGCGCCGTCGGCCTCGTCGCCGGCGCGGCTCAGCGCCTCCGGGCGCAGGCCGAGCATCGCCTTGCGGCCGACATAGGCCGTGAGGCGCGGCCTGGCGGCGAGAAGCGCGGCCGGCAATCTCAGGCGAAAGCCCTCCGCGACCGCCGCCGCGCCGCCATCCTCGGCGACGAGATCGACGCGCAGGAAATTCATGGTCGGCGCGCCGATGAAGCCGGCGACGAACACGTTGGCGGGATGATCGTAGAGCGTGCGCGGCGGTCCGAGTTGCTGCAACTCGCCGTTGCGCATGACCGCGACGCGGTCGCCCATCGTCATCGCCTCGATCTGGTCATGGGTGACGTAGATCGTCGTGACGCCGGTCATCTCCTGCAAGCTCGGCGATTTCGGAGCGCATGTGGCCGCGAAGCCGCGCGTCGAGGTTCGACAGCGGCTCGTCCATCAGGAACGCCTTGGGCCGCCGCGCGATGGCCCGGCCCATCGCGACGCGCTGGCGCTGGCCGCCGGAAAGCTGCGCGGGCTTGCGGTGGAGATGCTCTTCGAGCTCCAGCAGCCGCGCCGTCTCGCGCACCTTGGCGGCGATCTCGGCCTTCGGCGCCCCGCGCGAGGCGAGGCCGAAGCCGATGTTCTCCGCCACCGTCATGTGCGGATAGAGCGCATAGGACTGGAACACCATCGCCACGTCGCGGTCGCGCGGGGAGAGCCCATTGGCGAGCACGCCGTCGATGAACAGGCGCCCCTCGGTGATTTCCTCGAGGCCGGCGATCATGCGCAGCGCGGTGGATTTGCCGCAGCCGCTCGGGCCGACCAGCACGAGGAATTCGCCGTCGGCGATCTCGAGGTTGAGGCCGCGCACGGCGGCGAAACCGTCGGCGTAGCGCTTGCCGACGCTGTCGAAAACGATGGAGGCCATGGGCTCAGGTCATATAGACGCCGCCGGTGACGTTTACGCCCTGGCCGGTCATGAAGCGCGCGGAATCGGAGAGCAGGAACACAACCACGTCGGCGACGTCCTCCGGCGTCTCCAGCCGCCCGAGCGGCGTCTGCGCGACGTAATCCTCGACGACGCGCTCAGGGGTCACGCCGCGCAATTGCGCCTCCCAGACGACCTCGCGCTCCTGCATGCCGGTCTTGACGAAGCCCGGACAGACGGCGTTGACGCGAACGCCCGAAGGCGCAAGCTCGCGCGCGAGCGCCTGCGTCCAGCCGAGCACCGCGAACTTGCTGGCGGAATAATGGGCGAGCAGCGGCGCGCCGACTTTCGCCGCCAGAGAGGCGGTGTTGACGATGACGCCCTTTCCGCGCGCCACGAAGCCGCGCGCGGCGATCTGGTTGGCGAGGAAAATGCCGCGCGTATTGACGTCGAAATTGTAATCCCACTCCTCGTCGGTGAGATCGAGGGCGCGCTGCATCGTCGAGACGCCGGCGTTGGCGACGAGCAGATCGAAGCCGCCCATCCGCCGCTCGGCCTCGGCGAAAGCCGCCTCGACCGAGGCGCGCTTGCGCACGTCGAGGGCGACCGCGTAGGCGCCGATCTCCCTGGCTGTCTTCTCGGCGCCGGCGAGGTCGATGTCGGCGATCGTGACTTGCGCGGACTGGCGGCAGAGCGCGGTCGCGATCGCCCGGCCGATGCCGGTCGCGCCGCCGGTGACGATCGCCTTCGCGCCCTTGAGTTCAGGGAAAATCGCTGCACCCATGCGGCCGTTGGCTCCCGTCGTCTTTCGCGTTCATATAACAACAAAAACGTACATATCAATCAAGAAAATGTTTGAATCTGTTCGCTTCAGCCGCTAATCCCGTCGCGGTCGCATGGGAAAACTCGAAATGGACAGCACGGTCGCGGCGGAGCGACGCTCCGCGCCAGAGAAGGCCAGGGTTCCCGCGGCCGTCCGTCACGCCTTCATCCTCGGCGCGCTCGGCGAAGTCGGCGCGGTGACCGTGGCCGACGTCGCCGCCCGGCTCGGCGTCTCCGACATGACGATCCGGCGCGACCTCGGCGACCTCGAACGCGAGGGGCGGCTGTCGCGCACCCACGGCGGGGCGGTGCGCGCGGGCGCGCCGGCGCCCGCGCCGCGCATCGCCGCCGAGCCGACCTTCGAATCGCGCCTGCACAAGAACGCGCTCGCCAAGCGCGCCATCGCCGCCGCCGCCGCGGTCGCGGCCCAGGGCGCGCAGGCGATCGCGCTCGACGTCGGCACCACGACCTATTGGCTCGCCGGCCTTCTCGGCGAGCGGCGGCAGGCCAAGATCTTCACCAACAGCCTGCGCATCGCCGCAAGGCTCGGCGAGGGACGCGCCGAGGTCTATCTGCCGGGCGGGCGGCTCAGGGGCGACGAAATGTCGATCTCCGGCCCCTCGGCCATCGCGCAGTTCGAAGCTCTGTGGTTCGACGTCGCCTTTCTCGGCGTCTCCGGCCTGACGCCCGAGGGCGTCTACGATTATTCCTTCGACGACGCCGAGATGAAGCGCGTCTATCTGAAGCGCGCCACGCGCAAGATCGCGCTTTGCGATTCCTCGAAGTTCAACGCGATGTCGCTGGTGCGGATCGCTCCGCTTAGCGATTTCGACGCGCTCATCACCGACGCCGCTCCGCCGCCCGACATCGCCGCCGCGCTCGCGGCGGCCGGCGTCGCCGTGGATGTGGCGCGCGCCGTCGGCTGAGGCGATCAAGGGAGCAGACAGATGCCATTCGGGTTTTTCGGCGCGAAGAAGAAGGTCGTCATCGCTATGGCCCATATCGGCGCGCTGCCCGGCGCGCCGGCCTACGATTCCGGCGGCGGCGTCGGGAAGCTCGTCGATGACGTGCTTGCCGACATTCGCAAGCTCCAGGACGGCGGCGTCGACGCCGTGATGTTCGGCAACGAGTTCGACCGCCCCTATCAACTGAAGGCGCCGCCGGAGGGGATCGCCGCGATGGCCGCGGTCATCCAGGCGGTCAAGCCGGAATTGCGCGTTCCCTTCGGCGTCAACTATCTCTGGGATCCTCTCGCCAGCGTCGCCATCGCGGCGGCGACCGGCGCGCAATTCGTGCGCGAGATTTTCACCGGCGTCTTCGCCTCGGACATGGGGCTCTGGGCGCCGGACTGCGCGGGCGCGGCGCGGCTGCGGGCGCAGCTCAACCGGCCCGACCTCAAGCTGATGTTCAACGTCAACGCCGAATTCGCCTTCTCGCTCGACCAGCGGCCGATCGAGCTCAGGGCGCGCAGCGCCGTGTTCTCCTCGGTCGCCGACGCGATCCTCGTCTCCGGTCCGCTGACCGGGGAGCCGGTCGATCAGTCGAGCCTCGGCAAGGTCCGCGAGGCCTTGCCCGATACCCCGGTATTCGCCAATACCGGGGTCACGCTCGACAATGTCGGCGCGATCCTCGGCCTCGCCGACGGCGCGATCATCGGCACGCATCTGAAGGTCGACGGCGTCACGTGGAATCCGGTAGACGGCGAGCGCGTGCGGCGCTTCATGCAGGCGGTCGAGCGGCTGCGCTGAACCGGCGCCGTTTCGCCTCGCCCGGCGCGCATGATCGAGGCGCCGCGAGAAGGGCGGATGGGTCAGGTTCTGGAGGGCGCCGTCGCGCTCCGACGGGCTGCGGCGGATTTTCGCAGGCTTCAACCGCCGCGCCGCGGACAGGTAGGGAGAGAGCGGCGCCTCGATTTGATTCACCTCGCCGACCGTTGACGGGGCAACCTGTTCCGAAAGCTGGCGAGCGCCGCTCCGCCGCGCGAGCTTATCTGTCGTTCCCGAAAATCATGCGCTTGTCGAAGCGTCCGCCTCCAACCGGCGCAAGCTCGGCGAGCGCGCTGACGATCAGCGTCGCGCCCTTGTCGTCCACGAGCGCCCAGCGGCCCTCGCGCTGCTCGATCGAGGCCACATGGCCGAGGCGCGGCACGTCGTCGCCCGGGCGCACCGCGAAGATGCGGTTGCCGTCGCGCAGCCAGGCGTAGCTCTCCTTCGCCCCGACCAGCGCATAGCCCGCGACGTCGGCCTTCGGCGCGCGCGGGATCGCGCCGACGGGGTTCATGTCGAGGCCGTGCGGGGCCTGTGATTCGTCGCCGCGCGCGTGATGGTGCGGCTGCGCGAAGATGGCGAGATATTGCATGCCGTTGATGTGCGGCGTCCCGCCGCCCCGCATCGTCATGTAGCCGGCGAAAGTCACGGCGCCCGCGGCGGTGGCGAGAGAGCCGCCGATCAGCGCGAGGTCGCCCAGTCGCGCCAAGCCGAAACCGAAGGCGGCGCCGGCGAGGGCGGCGAGCGATTTTTTCTTATCCATGCGCGGGCTCCTCGGGCTTGTTGGCGGCGCGCAGCGCGGCGGCGAGCTCCACGAAGGGATCGTCGCAGAGCGGCGAGGAAAGCGACTGCGTCATCGCCTCGTAGATGCGCGGCACGGTCTTGACCGCCTGATCGAGCACGGGATCGGCGCCGGCGGAATAGCCGCCCATCAGACGCAATTCCCGCGTCTCCTCGAAACGGGCGATGAGGCCGCGAAGCCGCGTCACCAGCGCGCGCTGTTCGGCGGTCCATTTCGGCTGCGGAATGCGCGAGATCGAGCTCAAGACGTTGACGGCCGGGTAGCGGCCCTGATCGGCGATGGCGCGGTCGAGCACGATATGGCCGTCGAGCGTGCCGCGAATGTTGTCGGCGACGGGATCGTTGTGATCGTCGCCGTCGACCAGCACGGAGAACACGCCGGTGATCGCGCCCGAGCCCTCGGCGCCGGGGCCGGCGCGCTCCAGCAAGCGCGGCAGGTCGGAGAACACGCTCGGCGCATAGCCGCGCGCCACCGCCGGCTCGCCGGCCGCCAGCGCCACGTCGCGCGCGGCGTGGGCGAAGCGGGTGACGGAATCGACGATCAGCAGCACCGACTGGCCCTGGTCGCGGAAATATTCGGCGACCGTCATCGCCGTCTTCGGCGCGAGGCGGCGCATCATCGGGCTTTCGTCGCCCGTGGAGACGACCGCGACCGCGTTCTGGCGGTTCTCGCCCATCGTATCGTCGAGGAACTCGCGCACCTCGCGGCCGCGCTCGCCGACGAGCGCGATGACGACGGCCTCGAAATCCGGCGCGCGCGCGAGCATGGCGAGCAGCGAGGATTTGCCGACGCCGGAGCCGGCGAAAACGCCGATCCTCTGGCCGGCGCAGAGCGGCGTGAACAGGTCGATGACGCGGATGCCGGTCTTGATCGGCTCGCGCACGCGCGCGCGCTTCAGCGCCGGCGGCGGCTCGGCGTCGAGCGCCATGCCGCGGGCGCCGGGCGAAAGCGGCCCCGCCTCGTCGAGCGGGCGGCCGAGCGCGTCGATGACGCGGCCCTTCCAGCTTTCGTCGGGCCACAGCGTCAGGCTTTCGGCGCGATAGGCGCGATCGCCGATCTCGGCGTCGCAGCGCGTGTCGAAGGGCTTGACGGTGATGGCGGCGTCGTCGATGCGCACGACCTCGCCGAGGCGCGCCCGCTCGCCTGCGCCGAGCCGCACGATCTCCCCCATCCTGACGAACCGCGACAGGCCCGCGACGCGGAAATGGGACGTGGCGATCTCCGTCACCGCGCCTCCGACCGCGACCCTCGGGGCGAATTTCGCTCCCCGCGCCAGCGCCGTCTCCAGGCGGTCGAGCGCGTTCGGCCTCGACCTCTGCGCGGGCTCCGGCGCGGCGTCGCTCATGCGGCGCCGCCTAGCGTCTTGATCGCGTCCTGCAGCGAATTCTCGGTCTGGGCGACGCCATTGGTGACGCCGTCGAAGGTGCGGGTGACCTCGATGAGACGCGTCATTTCGCGCACGGGATCGACATTGGCGCCCTCGACGGCGCCCTGCACGACGCTGTTGGCGCGGAAATCGAGGATCGGCTCGGCCGGCTTGTTTGTGACGAAGCCGGAATTGCCGGCGCGGGTCAGCTTGGCGGCGGGGTCGATGGAAAACAGGCCGACGGCGCCGACCTGGCGGCCGTTCTGCGAGACCATGCCGTCGGCCGCGATCGACGGCGTTCCCGCGGAAGGATCGAGCTCGATCGGCGAGCCGGACGCGTCGAGAATGGCCGCGCCCGTCATGGAGACGAGGCCGCCGTTTTCGTTCATCGTCATGCGGCCGTCGCGCGTGTAGATCGTGCGGCCGCCCGATTCCACGGCGAACCAGCCCTCGCCCTGGATCGCCATGTCGAGCGGATTGCTGGTCGGGATCAGCGGGCCGGAGCGGCGCGAGATATAGCCGTCGCCCTCGCCGACGAAGGAGACGCTGGAATCGCCGGCCTTGGCGAGCTCGGTTGCGAAGGTCACGCCGTCGACGCGGTAGCCGGGCGTATTGGCGTTGGCGACGTTGGCGGCGATCGTCTCGAGGCGGCGCTCGAGCGAAATCTGGGCCGAGAGGGAGACATAGAGACCGTTCTGCATCCGCGCCGACTGAGGTTGCGCGCGCGAATGGGTTTTCTGAGGCGCGCTCGCCGCCGAACCTGTCGCGGCGGACTTGTCCGAGGCTGACCGAACGGCGCCAGTCTCGCGCAAGACTGCGGCCCCATGCCTCTTGGCGGGCGTCAGTAGCAGGGACGACAAGCGTGAACTTCGTCATCGGATTGGTTATCGCCGTCGCCAGCATGATCGGCGGTTATTCCGCCATCGGCGGGCATCTGGAAGTGCTCGTGCAGCCGTTCGAATTCGTCATCATCTGCGGCTCTTCGCTCGGCGTCTTCATCGTCGCCAATCCGTTTTCAACCATCAAGGATTGCGGCAAGGCCTTCGTCGAGGCGATCGCCGACAAGGTGCCGAAGCCCCGCGACTATCTCGACGTGCTGAGCGTGCTGCACGCCCTGATGCGCGAGCTCAGAGCCAAATCGCGCAGCGAAGTGGAAGGCCATTTCGACAATCCCAAGGACAGCGAGATCTTCAAGGGCTATCCGAAGCTGCTCGCCAACGCCGATCTCGTCACCTTCATCTGCGACTACGGCCGCATCATCATCATCGGCAACGCCAAGAGCCACGAGGTCGAGGCGCTGATGGACGAGGAGATCGAGACGCTGCATCACGAGAAGGAGAAGCCTTCGCACGCCTTCCAGGCGATCGCCGACGGCCTGCCGGCGCTGGGCATCGTCGCTGCGGTGCTCGGCGTCATTCACGCGATGGGCGCGCTCGACCAGTCGCCGGAAGTGCTCGGCGGCCTCATCGGCGCCGGCGCTCGTGGGCACCTTCGGCGGCATCTTCCTCTCCTACGGCGTGATCGGGCCGATCGCCACGAAGGTCAAGACCGTGCGCGACAAACAACTGCACCTCTATGTGCTCGTCAAACAAAGCCTCATCGCCTACATGAACGGCGCCATGCCGCAGGTCGCCGTCGAGTTCGGCCGCAAGACGATCCCCAACAAGGAGCGGCCCTCGATCGACACGGTCGAGAACGAGACCTCGCTCGGCGGGGCGGCGACGAGAGAGGCGGCCTAAGCCATGGCGCTGACGGGCGGAGACCGCGGCGGCTGGCTGCGCGAGAGCAGACAACAAAGCGCGACGCATCCGGTCGAGAAGACGCCGCAGTTCCGCGCCTCGATGTCGCGCTTCGCGGAGCGGGCCGGCGAGCGGCTGGGCGCGACCTTCGGCGCGCTGTTCACCGCGGCCGCCGAGCAGACGCGCAACACGGACGCCTTTGCGGGCCTCGTCGAGCACATCAACCAGCCGGCGGTCGCCCTTTTCAGCCCGACCCTCGACGCGCGCGTGGCCGTGCTGTTCGAGAGCGGCGTCGTCGGCCTGCTGATCGCGGCGATGTTCGGCTTCGAGGCGGCCAACGACGAAGCGGGGCCGGACGCGCCTCAGGCGCCGACGGCGCTGGAGATGCGCATGATCGGCGAGGTCGGCCAGGCGCTGGCCGAGGCGTTGCGCGACGCCTTCGCGCCGGTGGCCGATTTCGAGATCGCGGTTGAAATCTGCGAGACGATCGAGGACGACGCGCTGCTCGGCCCCAAGGACGCCCCTTCGCTTCTCGCGCCGTTGACGATCAAGGCGCCGGCGGGGACGTTCGGCGTGACGCTCATGATGCCGCATCCCTTCCTCACCGCGCTGATGGCGGCCTTCGCGCGCGGGCCGGCGCCGGGCGCGGCCAAGCTCGATCCGGTCTGGTCGAGCCGCATGGAGCGGCGCGTCACCGAGGCGAGCCTGACGCTGACCGCCATTCTCGACGAGTTCCAGATGAGTCTCGCCGACGTCTCGAGCCTGAGGGTCGGGCACGTGCTGCCGCTCTCCGACGGCGGGCAGGGCAGGGTGCGCATCGAGAGCGGCGAGCGCGGCGTATTCATTTGCAGCCTCGGCGAGCGCGGCGGGCGCTATGCGCTGGAGGTCGAGGACATCATCGCCCGGCCCCTCGAGGGCCCCTATCCCGCGACGACCGCGTCGAACTGAACCTGTGGCTCTGAAAGTTTTGCGGAGATGGTCTGAACCATGGATACGAGCCCTGAACTCGAGGACGGCGGCGTCGACGCGGAGTCGGTCCCGAGCCTCGACGCCATCCTATCCATTCCCGTCACCGTACAGGTGGTGCTCGGCGAGACCTCGATGCCGGTGGCCAGGCTGATGAAGCTCGGCCGCGGCGCGGTCATCACGCTCGATCAGAAGGTCGGCGCGTCGGTCGGCGTTCTCGTCAACGGCCGCGTGGTGGCGCGCGGGGAGGTGGTCGTGGTCGACGAGGACAACGCCCGCTACGGCGTGTCGCTGACCGAGATCGTCGGAGCGCCCAAGGCGTGAGCGAGGAAGCCTTCGCCGGCGGCGGGCTCGCGCCCGCTGACTCCATGGCCGGGCCGCAGCGCGCGGCGGCGCTGCTGCTGGCGATGGAGCGCACCGCCGCGCAGGCGCTGCTGCGCCATTTCTCGCCCGACGAAATACGCGAAGTGACGGTCGCCGCCGCCCGGCTCGGCGACGTGCCGAACTCGGCGCTCGAAGTGCTTGTCGAGCGTTTCCAGCAGGATTTCATCGAGGCCTCGGGCCTGCATGGCGACGAGGCGCAGGCGCGCGAGCTGATCGGCAACGCCGTGACGCCCGATCTCGTCACAAGCTATCTGCAATCGGCGTTCGATACCGGGCCCGTCGACGTCTGGAAGGGGATCGCCAGCCTGCCCGAGAAGTTCCTCGCCGCGTTTCTCGCCGACGAGCATCCGCTGATCGTCACCTATATCCTGTCGCGGCTCGATCCTCAGCTCACCGCGCGTCTGGTCGCGCAACTGCCGCGCGCGATGCGCAACGAGGCGCTCGTCAGGCTGATCGCGCCGCCGCAGATCACGCCGGAATCGCTGGTCGTGCTGGAGCGCGGCCTGCGCCATGTGCTGCTCGGCGGGGCGACGGGCGGGTCGGCGGACGAGGCGCGCGCGCGCATCGCCGACATCATCAACGGTCTCGAGCCCGCCGACGCCGACGACGTCATGAAGGCGCTCGAAGTCGCGCGCCCGCAGGACGCCAAGGCGGTGCGCTCGCTGCTGTTCTCGTTCCTCGATCTGCCGCGGCTGTCGCAGCGCGCCCGCGCTCTGCTGTTCGACAAGCTCACGACCGATCTCGTCGTGCTGGCGCTGCGCGGCACGGAGGCCGAGTTCCGCGAGGTCGCCGCTGTCGGCGATGGCGCAGCGCTCGCGTCGTCTCGTCGAGGGCGAGCTCTCCTCGCCCGCGCTCGCGCCGCCGGCCGAGATCGCCAAGGCGCGCAGGGAAGTGGTCAAGATCGTGCTCGCGATGGCGCAGCGGGGCGAACTGGAGCTGCCGTCGAACGACATTCACGACGGCATGGCGGCGGCCTGAGAGCGAGACTTGAGTGGCCGACGAAAGCGACGACGACAAGACAGAAGAGCCGACGGAGAAGCGGCTCGCCGACGCCATCGAGCGGGGCAACACGCCGCTTTCGCGCGAGGTCGCCTTCCTCGCCTCGCTGTTGGCTTATTTGTTGATCGAGATCTATGTGCTGCCGTCGGCGACGCCGGATCTCGTCGCCGCGATCGCGCATTTCATCGACGATCCCTCGGGCTGGCGGCTGGAGACGGGCGGCGACGCCGAGCTTCTGATGGGCGCGGCGGCGGCGATCGTGGCTCGCTTCGTGGGGCCGGCGGCGTTGCTGCTGATGGCCTTCGGCGTGGCCGGCGCGGCGCTCCAGAACGCGCCGCGCGTGGTGCTGGAGCGCATCGCGCCCGATTTCAAGCGCCTCTCGCCGATGGCCGGTTTCATGCGCCTGTTCGGCCCGCGCGGCTGGACCGAGTTCGCCAAGAGCGCGCTGAAGCTCGCGGTTGTCGGCAGCGTCGTCGGGCTTCTCGTCGCCTCGCAGAGGCTTTCGCTGATCGACGCGATGTTCGTCGATGTGGCGGCGCTGCCCCCTCGCCTGATGTCGCTGACCGTCGGCGCGACGACGGCGATCACGCTGGCCGTGCTCGTCATCGCCGGCGCGGATTTCACCTGGACGCGCATCCACTGGCGGCGCGACCAGCGCATGAGCCGCCACGAGGTGAAAGAGGAGATCCGCCAGGCCGAGGGCGACCGAATGCTGAAGGCGCGCCTGCGCTCGCTGGGGCTCGACCGCTCGCGGCGCAACATGATGAAGAACGTGCCCAAGGCGACGATGGTCGATCGTCAATCCCACCCATTACGCCGTCGCCATGCGCTACATGCGCTCGGAGGGCGGCGCGCCGGTCGTCATCGCCAAGGGCGTCGATCTGCTTGCCTTGAAGATCAGGGAGGTCGCCTTCGAGCACGAAATTCCCGTGATCGAGGACAAGGCGCTCGCCCGTTCGCTCTACGACGCGGTCGCGGTCGACGCGGTCATTCCGCCGGAATTCTATCGCGCGGTCGCCGAGATCGTGCATCTCATCCAATCCAAACGCGCCGCCTGGCCGCTCAGTCGACGGAGGCTGAATTGACGCAGTATCAGCTGGAGAAGGATCTGGCCGAGCATGAGAAGACGCTCGCCGACGCCATCGTCGACGTGGCGACCGAACTGCGGTTGTCCGATCCGACGGAGTTCATTCTGCTGGTGCGCGGCGAGCAGGAAGCCAACATCTCCGACCTCGTCAATTCCTCCAGCGAATTGTTCTTCAAGAAGGGCGCGCTGCGTTACGGGCTCAGCGCCGATTGCGCGCTGGGGTGGGGCTCGACGCCGAGCGTGAGCCTCGACATGGAGTTCCGCCACGATCACGTGACGGCGTTCTTTCGCCTCATCATCGGCGGGAGCCGGGCTGCGGTGGAGGTCGTCGACGTGCTGTTCGACGAGGAGGCGGGGCCTCGCGGCGCCGACCGGCTGCGCGAGGCGATCGCGGCGGCGAAGCTGTCATGAAATCCTTTCCCCCTGTGATCGAGGCGGTCGCGGCAGGCGCCGACGAGTCGCTGTTGCGCCGGCTCTTGCGCGAGGGCCGCGCCGCCTATCGCATCGAGGCGCGCGGCGCGGCGCGGCGTCGCACGCATCTGCAATCCGCCAAGATCCTCGACGGCGCCGGCGCCTTCCTCAGCGAGGCGGCGATCCTGGATATGTCCGCCAGCGGCCTGCGTCTGTCGCTGGCGAGGAATTGCGGGGTGCCGGCGCGATTCGGCGTGCATCTCGACCTGACCGGGGAGGTGGCGACGGCCGCGCTCGCGTGGCGGCGCGGGCGCCTGGTCGGCGCAAGGCTCGTCGCCCATGTCGCGCCGACGCCGCTGAAGTCCAGCGACCGCGCGGCGCTGCGCGGGCGTTACTACGCCGTGCCGGGATAGGCTTGCCGGGAGCGCGGTCGCGCGTGCAGCGGGCGGGACGCCGCGGTCCGGGCTTAGCGGTCGGCGGTGTCGAGCGTGATCGAGCGGCCGTAGACGCGGCTGACGCAGGTGCAGATGCGGTCGTTCGCCGCCTTCTCCTCCTCGCTGAAGAACACGTCGCGATGATCGACGACGCCGTCGACTTCAATCACGCGCAGCGCGCACAGGCCGCATTCGCCCTTGCGGCAGTCGGAGATCATGGCGACGCCTTCATCCTCCAACGCCTGCAGCATCGATTTGCCTGCGGGCACGAAGACGTCGCGGCCGAGGCGCGGGATCTTCATGCGGAAGGCCGCGGTCGGCCAGGCGCCGCTGGCGCCGAAAGTCTCGAAACGCAGCATGTCCATGCGCCTTCCGGCGGCGCGCCATTCGCGCTTGGCCGCCTCCAGCATCGGGATCGGCCCGCAGACATAGGCCTCGCCCTCGGGCGAGAGCTTCGCGAATTCGCCCGCCAGATCGATGCGGCGGCCTTCGGAGCTGACGAAGATTTCCAGACGGCCGCCGACGGCCGCCGCGAGCGTCCCGGCGAAGGCGAGATCCGCGCGCGAGCGCGCGCCATAGACGACGCGGAACTTCGCGCCCGCGCGCGCCAGCGCGCGGGCGTGAGCGAAGATCGGCGTGATTCCGATTCCGCCGGCGGCCAGCAGATAATCCGGCCGGCCGGGATTGAGCGCGAAATGATTGTGCGGCCCGGCGACGTCGAGCCGCGCGCCCGGCGTCAGCCCGTGCATATAGGCCGAGCCGCCGCGGCTTTCGGGCAGGCGCTTGACGGCGATGCGGTAGCCCTGCGCGGTCGTCTCGACGATGGAGTAGCTGCGCGTATCCGCGCGTCCGTCGAGCGTGAGCGCGATCTTCAGATGCGCGCCGGGCGCGGCGGGTTCGAGCGCGCCCTCGGGCGCGATCTCGATCTCGCGGATGTCGGGCGTAAGATCGCGGGTCGCAACCACTCGGGCGGGGCGCCATTCGACGGGAGCGGGCATCGGCTCACTCCGCCGCTGCGCGCCCGCGCTCGCGCGCGACGAGTTCGTCGATCAGCCGGCGCGCCCACAGGGCGCCCGCGTCGATATTGAGATTGTAGAAGGGCATGCGCGGATTTTCGAGGATCGCGCGCTGCTGCGCCTCCAGTACGCGATGGTCCTGGTCGTAGACGCCCTTGCCTTCGTTGACATGGGCTGTCTGCAACGCGCGCGTCAGGCCTGCGTCCTCGCGGTGGAAGGTGCGCACGAAATTCCAGAAATAATGGCAGCTCGTCGCGGTCTCCGGCGCGAGCGCGGCGAGGAAGGCGCCGTTTACGCCCTGGGAGCGGTCGCCCTCGCGCGCGCCCGCGCCTGTCGGGGCGACGCCGACGTCGCCCACGACGACCGCCGGCGCCTCGAAGCGCACGATCTGCCAGCGATCAACCAAGCCGGGCTTGCCGAGCTGCTTGGCCCAGAACGGCGGCGGCTCGATGCCGATCATCCAGCGCGTCAGCGTCGCCGTGCGCTCGTCGTGCGTCGCCTCGAACGGGCGATTCCGTGATCGCGTCGTGGCCGATCGAATCCGGAATGGACGTAGGTTTCGTGGGTCAGGTCCATCAGGTTGTCGACGACGAGCCGCCAGTCGCATTTGAGGCTGACGAAGGTTCCGCCCTCGCCGACCCATTCGGCGCCGTCGTTCCAGTGGAAATCGGGTAGCCTGGCGGGATCGGCGAGGGCGGGATCGCCGGGCCAGATCCAGACGAGCCTGTGGCGCTCGACGACGGGAAAGGCGCGCACGCAGGCGGAAGGGTTGATCGTCTTCTGCGCGGGCATGAAGCTGCATCGCCCGGCCGAGTTGAAGACGAGGCCGTGGTAGCCGCACACCACCTCGTCGCCCTTCAGCCGCCCGAGCGACAAAGGCAGCAGGCGATGCCAGCAGGCGTCCTCCAGCGCCACCGCCGCGCCGTCCTGGCGGCGATAGAGCACGATGTTGAGGTCGCAGATTTTGCGGGGAAACAGGGCTCGGCCGATCTCGTGGGCCCAGGCGGCGGGATACCAGGCGTTCAGGGGATAGGCGCGTTCGGCGGTCACGGGCGTCCTCCTCGTTGGCTTGGCGACAGATTAGCTGCGTAAGTTGATTTGTCAACAAAAAGTTGACTCATCAATTTTACAGGCGCGACAAGGCGGAGACGTTGCGGCATAAGCGGCGAGGCTCCCTCCGACGAAAGAAAGCGCTCTTGCCCAAGCTCCGCCCGCAGCCGCCGCGCCCGGCGCCGGATCGCCACTCGGCGAAAGCCCTGGATTTGCGGGCCTTCACGCCGGCGGCGATCACTTTGCTCGCGCAGAAGATCAGCGCGACGGCCTCGGCGACCTACCGGCCGCGCTTCGGCGTCGGCGTGACCGACTGGCGCATCATGGCGCTGCTCGCCGCCGAGCCCTGGATCGCGCCGGTGCGCATCTCCGAATCGACCGGGCTCGACAAGGCGGCGGTCAGCCGCTCGCTGCGCGATCTGCGCGAGGCCGGACTGGTGGAGGCGAGCGGCGAGGCGCCGCCGCGAAGGCGCAGCGTGCTGGCGCTGACGCCCGAGGGCCTGCGACTCCACGACGAGCTCGTCGAGGCGGCCAGGGAGCGCGAGCGGCGGCTGCTCGAAGGTTTCACGGGCGAGGAGCGCGTGCGGTTGCAGGATTACGTCGACCGGATGCTGAAAACGATTGACGATTTGTAACCGGCGACGGCGGGACCGATTAACCCGGGCTTTACCGCACAATTCTAGGTTGCGCGCGGCCGCGGGCTCGCGCCGGCCCGCCGCCGGGGAACCTGACGCATGAGCATCGACGATCTGAGACTTCGCACCAAATCTCTGATTCCTCTGGGAATCATGGCGTTGACGGTGATCGGCATGGTCGGCGTTCGGCGCCTATCGCCTCGTCGGCGTCAGCGCGAGCGCCAGCGCCATCATCGAGAAGCGCGATTTCGCGGCGGCCAATCTCATACGGGCGGGGCGCATGATCGTGCAGATTCCCTATTCCGTCGACGCCGCGATCCTCAGCAGCGACGGCACGGCCGCCAACGCCGCGTCGAGGAGGGAATTGTCGGCCTCGCCGGCGGAGGCCGACCGGCTGCTCCGGCAGGCGGCGGACGCGCTGCCCGAGCGCGCCGCCGACATCGCGAAATTCCTCGATCGCGCGCGGAAGCTCGGAGTGAGCGCGACCATCGCCTTTCATCTGGCCGGGGGATTGCCCGGGCTCGATCTCGGACAGGCGTTCACGCCCGAGCAGCTCGACGCGCTCGCAAAGGCGGCGAAGGCGGCCGCGGTAGTCGATGCGTCCTCTCGCGCCCTGGTCGCCGACCTGAGGGCCTATTACGACGGATTGCTGCGCGAGAACGCCGAGGCTGCGCAGGCCCTGCACGCCCAGTCCCGCAGCGCCGTCGTCACGCTCGCCGCGCTCGGCGCGCTGAGCGCGCTCTTCGCGGTCGCCGTTTCGTTCTGGATGACGATGACGGGCGTCGAGCGACCGCTGAAGCAGCTCGCAGAGGAAATGCGCGCGCTCGCCGAGGGCGACCTGTCGGTCGAAATCGACGGCCGCGGCCGCGGCGACGAGATCGGCGAGATGGCGGAAGCGGTGGAGGTGTTCAAGACCAACGCCCTGGAGCGCCGCGGCGTCGAGGGGCGGGCCGAGGCCGACCGCAAGACGGCGGAGGCCGAGCGCGAGCGCGCGGCCGCCGAACGCGCCCGCGCGGCGCAAGAGCAGGCCGCGGCGATGAGCGCGCTGCGCGAGGGCCTGAAGCGGCTCGCCGACGGCAACCTGACCGTCAGTCTCGGCGAAGGCTTCTCGGCCGAATACGCCGAGGTGCGCGACGACTTCAACGCCGCCGCGGCCAAGCTGCGCGCCGCCCTCTCCGCCGTCGCCGTCTCCACGGGCGCGATCCATTCGAGCTCGCGCGAGATCTCCAGCGCCTCGGACAATCTCTCGCAGCGCACCGAGCAGCAGGCGGCGAGCCTCGAAGAGACCGCCGCGGCGCTCGAGGAGATCACCAATACGCTCAAACATTCCGCCGAGGGCGCGCAGCACGCGGCGGAGGTCGTGGCCGCCGCCGATTCCGACGCAAAGAACGGCGCGGTCGTCGTGCGCAAGGCGGTCGAGGCGATGGACGCCATCGCCGAGTCCTCAAACAAGATCGGCCAGATCATCGGCGTCATCGACGAGATCGCCTTTCAGACAAATCTGCTCGCGCTCAACGCCGGCGTCGAGGCGGCCAGGGCGGGCGATTCCGGCAAGGGTTTCGCGGTGGTCGCTTCCGAAGTGAGGGCGCTCGCGCAACGTTCGGCGGAGGCCGCCAAGGAGATCAAGACGCTGGTTTCGACCTCCGGCGCGCAGGTGGAGACCGGCGTCAAGCTGGTCGCCGAAAGCGGCAAGGCGCTGGAGAGCATCATCGCGCAGGTGTCGGAGATCAACAAGGTCGTCGCCGACATCGCCTCGGGCGCGCAGCAGCAGGCGACGGGCCTGCAACAGATCAACGCCGCCATCAGCCAGATGGACCAGTCGACGCAGCAGAACGCGACGATGGTTGAAGAATCCACCGCCGCCAGCCATTCGCTGTCGCGGGAGATGAACGAATTGACGAAGCTCATGGAGCAATTCCGCGTCGGCGATCCCTCCGAGGAGCGGCTGCGGCGCGATCTCAAGATCGGCGGCGCCGCACGCCTTCGCAAGGGCCGTCCCGCCGGCGCCGCGCGCGCTGCGCCCGGCGAAGCTGGCCGTCGCCAGCGGCGCGGCCAACAACAACGCCGACTGGACGGAGTTCAAGCAGACATTCGTTGGAAGGCCAACGATGTCTGCTTAGAGTTTCGATTAGCAGGATTTTCGTCCGAAAACCGGCATCCACTTTTCGGAAATCCTGCTTAGTCCCCGCGCCACCGCAGCGCCCGCGCCTCGACCAGCGACAGCGCGGAATTGGCGACGAGGCCGATCGCGCCCAGCAAGTATGACGCCGGCGAATATGTCGGGGCTGCGATAGGCGCGGGCGGCGACCAGCTCCCAGGAGCCGAGCCCGTCGAGGCCCGCGATCATCTCGCAGATGACCGCGAGGATCAGCGCCACCGTCAGCCCGAGCCGCAGGCCCGCCAGAATGTCGGGCAGCGCCGAGGGCAGGGCGATCTTGAAGGCCGCGGCGAGCCGCGACATGCTGAGCGCCCGCGCCACCTCGTTGAGCCGCGGCTCGACATGGGCGAAGCCGTGAACGGTCGCGAGCAGCATCGGCCAGATCGAGCCGAAGGCGATGACGCCGATCGCCATCGAGCGGCGTCAGGCCGAACATCGCGATCGCCACGGGAATGACGGCGGAGGCGGGCAGCGGCCGCAGGAATTCGAGCGTCGGCCCGATATATTCGCGCGCCCGCGCCGAGGAGCCGATGAGCCCGCCGAGCGCGACGCCGCCGAGCGAGGCCGCGAGCCAGCCGAGCAGCATGTGCGTCAGCGTGCCTTCGAGCTTCAGCGCGAGATCGCCGTGCGAGAAGCCGTGCGATCAGCGCCGTCCAGGTGCGGGACGGCGTCGGCAGGAACAGCGGCGGCACGAGCTTCAAGCGCCGCGATCTCCGCCCACAGCGCGACGATGAGGGCAAGCACGGCGAGGCTCGCGACGCCGCCAGGCGAGCGCCTTCATCGCGAGGCCCTTCCAAACAGCCGCGCTTCGGCGAACGATGAGGCCCTGGTTGAGCGCGAAACCGACGATGCCGACCCAGACGAGGAAGGCGATCGTCAGATCGGGCCGCAGCGCCTGTCCGCTGGTCATCAGCGCCGCGCCGAGGCCCTGCGGGTTGACGGCGATCTCCACCGTCACCGCGACGATCAGCGCAACGCCCGCCGCGAGCCGGAAGGCGACGAAGATGCGCGGCAGCGCCGCCGGCGCGACGATCTTGAAGACCGTCGCCCAGGGCGTCAGCCGCAGCGCGCGCGCCACTTCCAGCAGACGCGGCTCGACGCCCGCGACCGCCGCGCGGGTGAAGATCAGCATCGGCCAGACGCAGGCGAAGGCGACGATGGCGATCTCCAGACCGATAGCCGAAGCCGAGCGCGACCAGCGCGACCGGGATCACCGCCACCGAGGGGATCGGGCGCAACACCTCGACCGGCAATTCCATCAGCCGGTCGAGGGCGCGCGAGAGGCCGAGCGCAATGCCGAGCGCGAGCCCTATCGCCGCCCCGAGCGCCAGCCCGCCGAAGGCCGCAATCAGCGTGTCGCGCGTCGCCGCGAGCAGCGAGCCGTCGGCGATCGCTCCGACGAAGGCGAGCGCCACCTGGCTCGGCGGCGCGATCGACGTCGCTCGGCCCATGCCAGCCGCGCGCCGATCTCGGCGAGGACGACGAGCAGCGCCGGCAGCACGAGCCCCTTCATCGCCGCCTGAGCCTCGACGCCGTGGATGAAATCGTAGAGCTGGCGGCGCAGCGCGAGAAAGGCGGGGCTCTCGCGCGTCGCCACCTGATCGCGCGGGCGGGGCAGGTCGACCTTCAGCTCGATGCCGATGCGGCCGGGATGCGGCTGCGAGCCCGATCACGCGGTCGCCGAGATAGATCGCCTCTTCGAGATCGTGGGTGACGAACAGGATCGTCGCGCCGGTCGCGCGGGCGATCTCCAGCATCTGGTCCTGCAGGTCCTGGCGCGTCATGGCGTCGAGCGCGCCGAACGGCTCGTCCATCATCAGCGCGGCCGGATCCTGCGCGAGACAGCGCGCGATTTGCAGCCGCTGCTGCATGCCGCCCGACATCTGGCTCGGATATTTGTGGCTCTGGCCTTTCAGGCCGACGCGTTCGAGCAGCGCGGCGATGCGGGCTCTGCGCGCTCGCGGCGCGGGCAGCCCATCGCCTCCAGCGCCAGCGAGACATTGCCTTCCGCCGTGCGCCAGGGCAGCAGCGCCTTCGCGTAATCCTGGAACACCACCGCGACGTCGCGGCGCGGGCCTTTGATCGGGCGCGCCGGCGAAGCTCGCCTCGCCGGAGGTCGGCGAGACGAGGCCGGCGGCGACGCGCAAGGCCGTCGTCTTGCCGCAGCCGCTGGGGCCGACGAGACAGAGGATCTCGCCGCGCGCCATCGCGAAGCTGAGGCCGCCGAGCACGAGTTGGTCGCCGTAGGCGAGCTGCACGTCGCGGAACTCGATCAGCGGCGCATTCACGAGGCGCGCTCCGGATAGACCAGCGCCAGCGTCGAGGCGATGTGGCGCTCCAGCGCCGCCGTCGCCGCGACGGCGCGGGCGATGACGAGTTCGGCCAGTCGCTCGTGGCTCGTCCAGGAATTCGTCGGGGGTCTGAAAGGAGGCCATCATCAGCCGGCGGTAGCGATAGGCTTCGTCGTAGAGCTGGCCTTGCGCGGCGAGCAGGCGCGGCGAGCCGCAGGCGGCGATCAGCGAGGCGTGGAAGGCCTTGTGCAGCGCGTCGAAGGCGGCGTCGCCTTCGCGAAAGCCGCGCGGGTCGGCGGCGACGCCGCGCTTGAGCTTGTGGAGGGCGGCGAGAATGTCGGCCTCCCAGGCCGCGTCGCCGCGCGCCATCGCAAGCCGCAGCGCCTCGCGCTCGATCGCCTGCCGGATCAGCACGATGTCGGCGAGATCGGCGCGCGAGATCGGCGTCACGCGAAAGCCGCGATGGCCCTCGGCGTGGACGAGCCCGCGCGCGGCCAGCCGCGACAGCGCCTCGCGCAAGGGCGTGGCGCCGACGCCGTAGCGCGCCGCCGTCTCGGTGATGCCGAGGCGGCTGTGCGGGCGCGAGGCGCCCGGCGAGAATGTCGGCCTCGATCGCCAGCGCGGCGCGCGCGCTCAGCGTCGCCGGCGTCGCGCTCACGGGCAGGACCAGCTTGGCCTTGTCGATCTGGCCCTGCAGCATGCCCTGCTGCTTCATCACTTCGAGCCACCAGGTGAAGTCGTCCGGCTTTAGTTCGGGCTTGGAGACGCTCGGCGGGATCTTCTTGATGATGTCGACGTTCATTTTGGTGAAGCGCGACCTGCGCCGCGGCGTCCTTGGCGTGATCGGAATTGACGATCTTCGGCCGCTTCGTCGATCGACGCGCGGAACGCCTTGACCGCGTCGGGATGCTTCTCCGCCCAGGCGCGCGTCGCCACATATTCGATGATCGGGTCGGTGCGCGCGAGGTCGGCTGCGTAATGGGCGGCGACGCGTGCCGTTGTGCGCCGCCGCGATGCGCGAGGTGAAGCGGCTCGGCGGTCAGCACCGCATCGACGGCGCCGGAATTGAGCGCGTCGTTCTGGGTCGGAAACGTCACCTCGACGAAATGGACCTTCGCGGGTCGACGCCGCCGTCGATCAGCCATTTGCGGAACAGCACGTCGAGGAAAGCGCCGATGCCGGGCACGCCGACCTTCTTGCCGACGAAATCGGCGGGCTTGCTCATCGACAGCCCGGTGCGCTGCACGGCGGCGATGAGATCGTTGGTGACCGGGCTCCATCACGGACGCGCCCGCGATGGCGACGAGATCGAGGCCGCCGTCGACCGCCTGCAGGAACACCGTCGAGGTCGGGCCGCCGATCTGGATCGAATCGGAGGCGATGGCGGGCGGAATGTTGGTGTTGATGCCGATCAGCATCATCTCGGCGTCGATGCCGTGCTTGGCGAAAATGCCGTCGTAGGTCGCGATCATCGCCGAGGCGCAGTCGGAGGTCGCGGTGCAGGCGATCTTGATCTTGACGGGATCGGCGGCGGCGGGAGCGGCGATCAGGGCGAGGGCGAGCCAAGGCGTGGTTCAGTCTCAAGGCGTATCCTCCGGGGCGCGTACGGCCCGCTTGATTATCGACAAAAAATAGGATCGTATATAATCCAGCGAAACGCAAGGGAGGAAACAGCGCGTGAAACTCGCGACCTACGAAGCGAGGCGGCGCGCCCGCATCGGCGTCGTCGACACGGAAAGGGGCGCCGTCCTCGACCTTGCCGCCGCCGCGCGTCGCGCGTCGGCTGGAACCCGGCGCCCTTCGCCTCGATGCTGGCGCTGATCGACGCCGACGACATGGGCCTGGAACTCGCCGCCGAGCTCGCCGATCCGGCGAGGCGGCCTGTGGACGCCGCTCGCCGCCGTGCGCCTGCTGGCGCCGCTGCCCGAACCGCGGCAGATGCGCGACGCGATGTCGTTCGAGACGCCATATCCGCCAATCCGGCACGCGGCGGCGCGGGCGCTGGAGGCGCGCGCGCGAGGGCGGCGAGGCGGCGTTCCAGGCGGCGCTGGCCGCGCCGACCGAGCCGCTGCGCCGAGGTCTACCGGCAGATGCCGATCTACTACATCACCAACCGCTTCATCGTAGTCGGCCCCGAGGCGACGGTGCGCTGGCCGCGCTACAGCCGGGTGATGGACTACGAACTGGAGATCGCCATCGTCACCCGGCGCACGCGCGCCAACATTCCCGAGGCCGAGGCCGGCGATCACATTTTCGGCTACACGATCTTCAACGATTTCTCCGCCCGCGACCGGCAGCGCGCTGGAGATGGCCGGGCGGCTCGGGCCGGCCAAGGGCAAGAGCTTCGACGGCGGCAATGTGCTGGGCCCGTGGATCGTCACGCCCGACGAACTCGGCGACCCGCAGACGCTCAACGTCGAGGTGCGCGTCAACGGCGAGACGCGCGCGCAAGGGCGACGACGGCCAACATGCTGTTCTCGTTCCCGCAGATCCTCGCCTACGCCTCGCAGGACGAGACGATCCATGCCGGCGAGGTGTTCGGCTCCGGCACGGTCGGCAATTGCTGCGGCCTGGAGATCGGCCGCTTCCTGCAAAGCGGCGACACGATCGAACTGCATGTCGACCGCATCGGCGTGTTGCGCAATCGCGTCGTCGCGCAGGACTGAGGAGACCCCATGGCCCGCCGCATCATCGACCTTTCCGTGCCGCTCGAAAACGACGTGCCCGCCGATCTCGGCCCCGGGCCGTCGATCGAATATATCGACCACGAGCAGAGCGTGCCCGGCATCCTGCCGTTCTTTCCCGGCCTCAAGAAAGAGGATCTGCCCGACGGCAAGGGCTGGGCGGTGGAGAAGGTGCACGCTCTCCACCCACAATGGCACGCATCTCGACGCGCCCTGGCACTATCACCCCACCATGAACGACGGCGAGCGGTCCTACACCATCGACGAAGTGCCGCTCGAATGGTGCTTCCAGCCGGCGGTCAAGCTCGACTTCCGCCATTTCCCCGACGGCTATGTCGCCACCGCCGCCGACGTCGAGGCGGAGTTGAAGCGCATCGGCCACGAGCTGAAGCCGCTCGACATCGTCGTCGTCAACACCAGCGCCGGGGCGAAATACGGCCGGCCGGATTATGTCCCCTCCGGCTGCGGCATGGGGGCGGAGGCGACGCTCTATCTCACTGACGCGCGGCGTGCGGCTGACCGGCACCGACGGCTGGAGCTGGGACGCGCCCTTCGTCCACACCGCCAGGCGCTACGCCGAGACGCATGACGCCAGCGCTCATCTGGGAGGGCCACAAGGCCGGCCGGCACATCGGCTATTGCCACATCGAGAAGCTTCACAATCTGGAGAGCCTGCCGGCGCACGGCTTCATGATCGCCTGCTTTCCCGTGAAGATCGCGCGCGCCTCGGCCGGCTGGACGCGGGCGGTGGCGATCTTCGACGACGGCCGCCCTTGAAAAAGCGCGGATCGGCCTAAGTGCAGACGGTAAGCCGGCCGCGCTTCGCGGCCGGCCCGGGGCGTGGTAGGATCGCGTCCGGTTCCGGGGGAGGTTGTTCAATGCCGCATGTCGCCAAACTCGTCGGGCTCGGCAAGAACGACCCGCTCTTCGCGCGCATCCGCATCGAGGCGCAGGAGGCGGCGCAGCGCGATCCGGCGCTCGCCGCCTTCCTGATGACGGCGATCCTCAACCACGACACGCTGGAGCACGCGATCTCCCACCGCGTCGCCGAGCGGCTTTCCCATCCCGATCTGCCGGGGCGCTGATCCGGCAGGAATATGACGAACTGATCGCCCGCGATCCCTCGATCGGCGTCGCCTTCCGCGCCGACCTCATGGCGGTGGCCGACCGCGACCCGGCGTGCCTGCGCATGATGGAGCCCCTGCTCTATTTCAAGGGCTTCCACGCCTTGCAGACCCATCGGCTCGCCCATGCCATGCTGCAGGCGGGGCGGCGCGATTTCGCGATGCTGCTGCAAAGCCGCTCCTCGGCGGTCTTCGGCGTCGACATCAACCCGGCCGCGCGCATCGGCAAGGGCGTGTTCCTCGACCATGCGACGAGCCTCGTCGTCGGCGAGACCTGCGTCATCGAGGACGACGTCTCGATTCTGCAGGGCGTCACGCTCGGCGGCACGGGCAAGGAGACGGGCGACCGGCACCCGAAGATCCGTCACGGCGTCCTGATCGGCGCGGGCGCGAAGATCCTCGGCAATATCGAAATCGGCCATTGCTCGCGCGTCGCCGCCGGCTCGGTGGTGCTGTCGCCGGTGCCGCACAACAAGACGGTGGCCGGCGTGCCGGCGCGCATCGTCGGCGAGGCCGGCTGCGCCGAGCCCGCGCGCGACATGAACCAGATCCTCGCCGACAAGGCGGCCGACGCCTGAGGCTTGCCGCTCACGGCCGATCCGTGGCAAACGCGTCGGCTGAAGAAGCGGCGAGGGCCTGATGGACAAAGCGGAACTGGCGAAACTGCGGGCGCATCTGCGCAGTCTTTCGGCTGCGACGGCATCAACGTGCAGCCGCATTCGCGCAAGAAGGACGCCGCCGAGGTGACGCTCGGCGAGGCCAAGCTCGGCGAGATCGTCGCCGACGAGGAGGACGGCGACCGCTCGTTCTTCTTCGAGATGAAGGTTCCCGTCGAGCGCGCGGAATTGCAGGGTTTCCTGCGCAAGCGCTTCGGCAACGACAAGCTGACCATCGCCGCGCGGATGAAGAAGACCGATTCCGTCGAACTCAACAACGGGCCGGATCACATCGGCGTGCTGACGATCGACGACGCCAAGGCCAAGAGCTTCACCTTGGAGATGGCGATTCTCGACATCGATCTCGACGAGGTGTGAGGAACAGCCCATGCCGGTCTACGCGCTCGACGGCGTCAAGCCGCAACTGCCGCCCGAGGGACGCTACTGGATCGCGCCCAACGCGACGCTCATCGGCGACGTCGTGCTGCACGAGGACGTCGGAATCTGGTTCGGCGCGGTGCTTCGCGGCGACAACGAGCGGCATCTCCGTCGGCGCGCGCTCGAATATCCAGGAAGGCGTCGACGCTGCACACCGATCGCCGGCTTTCCCCTGCATATCGGCGCCGATTGCACGATCGGCCACAACGCGATCCTGCATGGCTGCCATATCGGCGACGGCGCGCTGATCGGCATGGGCGCCATCGTGCTCAACGGCGCGCGGATCGGCCGAATGCCTCATCGGCGCCGGCGCGCTGGTGACGGAGAACAAGAGCTTCCCCGACGGCTCGCTGATCGTCGGCTCGCCCGCCAAGGTCGTGCGCGCGCTGGATGAGGCGACCATCGCCGCGCTGAAGGTTTCCGCGCGACCACTATGTCGCCAACTGGCGCCGGTTCGCGGCGGGGCTCAAGGCGATCTAGATCAGCTTTACGATGAGTGCGACTTGGCCGCGATCGTTCCGATCATCGAGCCCTCTAGATATCGCCGGTTCCGGCGGCGCGGGCAGGGGGCGGCGACGAGGAAGCGCAGCTTCGCCCCGCCGGGAAAGCTCGCGGCCTCGGCGCGGTCCGCTCGCGAGCCGCCGGGCTGGAAGCGGGGCGCGAGGATGCGGCAGGCGAGGGCCTCGCCGAGACGCGCGGCGGGCGGCGGCAGGGCGCCGGTTTCGCTCGCCAGCGCGGGCCTCGCGGCGGCGCCGCTCCAAAGCCACAGCCCGACGAAGGCGACGGAGGCGAGGCGGGGGGCGAGCTTCGACATGCGCGTCCTCAAGCGGTGACGCGCAGACTCTAACCTCGTGTCGGTTGCGGCGCCCTGCCGGGATTGGCCGCAATTTTAGCGAATAGCCCCCGACGCTCGGCGTGCTGAAGGCTTCGCTAACGCAGGGCTGACGCTTTCCGGCGGCGGCGCGCCACGGTTGGAGCTTGCGTTCCCGAAATGGGATTGGCTGCGTCCGGCGAAATAGGCCGCCCGCCCCGCCTCGCGCAGGTCAGAGCGCGACGTCTTCGCTGAACTCGGATTGCGGGATTATGCGGGTAAATTCGACCGCCAGCCCATTGGCGAAGATACGCACCACGCGGCCCTTCGTCGCGCCCACCGTCACCGGCGTTCCGACCGGCGGCGCCACGGGCGAGGCGAGCGACACCGCGACGCCGGATTGCGAGACGTCGACGATCGAGGCCATCACTTCGCGGCCGGTCGGCAAAATCAAGGTGGTGCGCGACTTGCGCGGCCGGATGCGCTCGTGCCGGCGGTCCTCGGGCATGCCGAGCTCCTGCCGGTTGGCGAGCCACGTCAATTGATCGGCGAGCCGTTCGCGCTTAAGCGCCGGCAATTTCATGGCGATGGCGAAACCGCCCTGGAATTCGCGCGCCACTCGCCCTTCGATGCGCCCGACATGATCGAGGTAGGCGACGATGCGCTCGGCGATCTCGACGCGCTCTTCCGAGGCGAGCGCGACGCCGCCCGGCGACATGTCGACGGTGATGCAGGGGAATTCCTGGCGGTTCTCTCGCATGAACTGGCCGGGCAGACGCACCTTGACGCGCGAGTGGCGCCGACGCTCCTCTGCGCGCGGTTCGTGCTCCGTCAACATAGCGAGGGCGGTCAAAGCCAGTATCTCCCCACACGCGAGCCAGGCGACGTCAAATGACGCCCGCAAGACCCGCCGGAAGCCATCCTAGCCTCGTCGTCGTTAACATGGCATTGATGCCGGAGATGCAGAGTAAGACTATTCCCCTGGGTCAGCTCTGCGAAGAGTAAACGAAAAGATGCCCGCGCCTGCTGATGCCCGGCGGCGGAGCGCGCAGCGGCGCGAAGCTCGGTCTCCGGCGCGGGCGTCAAAGCGCGCAGCGAAGCGATCTGGAGCCGTCGCAGCGGCAACAGGCCGAACCAGGGCGCGCTGACGCTCGGCGCGAAGCAGCCGAGCGCCCGCGCATGGGTGGCGCCGTGATGGCGAAGCGGCAGGATGAGCACCTCCAGATCGATGGCCGCCGCGCCCTCTGGCGCGCCGTGAGCCCCGATGAGGAAGGGCTGCGCCCCGTCGGCCGCGCTTTCGATCACCCGCGCGGCTTCCTCGGCGTCGTCGCGCGTCCAAACGTTCAGGAACGGCTCGCCGCGCAGCTCCCGGCAGAACAGCGCATTGGTGCGGCTGCCGACGACGCGGAAGGGAAAGCCGCTGTTCGCGCGAAAATTCGAGAATGAACGTGTCGGCGAGGACGCCGCGCAGAGCGCCCGGTTCGATGTCGTTGCGTTCGGGCGCGCCGCGCGCGCCGCGCAAGGCGTCCCAATAAGCGTAAAGCTCGAGGCTGGGCGCAAGTTTCAAAGGACTTTCTCCTGCATTCCCACGGCTTCTGCGTCAAAATGGAACAGAAGACGCGCCTCGGCGGCCGAGGCGCAAGGGACGCTGCACTGGCCGTGCCAGCGCAGAATCCGCGCGCTTTCCCGCCAGCGTTAACAATATCAAGAGCATGAGGTTGCGCGCGGAGAGGCGCGGTGGCACTGTGCCGTTACCAAATCGGAAACGTCGGTCCGGCCCGCTCCAGCCGAGAGATCGCTTCCGGTTTTCAGGCCCAGAGCGGTCCTTGCTCCCCGCTCAGGCGCCGTCAGGCGAACCCGCGCCGCCGCATCGCCGGGTCGCCGCCCAGTAACGAGGGGAGAGCTTGCTCCGGCTCTCCCCTCTTTTTCTTTGTCGCGACGGCGCGAACGAGAGGAGTTGGTTTTTCACGAAAGTCGTGCGAAAACAAACCCGTGTCGAGCCGGCGGCGAATCGCGGACGTCGCTGCGACGCTAGGGAACTCGCCTTATCGAGGGCGGCCTGCTATCGGCGGGAGCAGGTCCCGCGCAACGAGAGGCGCGTTTTTCATGCTGGATTTCACCTCGAGCGGCGCCCGCGCGCGCGAGCCGATGGTTTTCATTCCCGCGCCGGTGCTGGCGCTGGTCTCGATCCTCCTGGCGATCCACGCGGCCATGACCTGGGCCTCCGTTCCCACGCAGGAGACCGTCTATCTCGATTACGGATTCATCCCCGGCCGGTTCACCGTCGCGCTGTGGCCGGATCGGCTGGCGCAGCTTCTGGCCAGCGCCAATACGGATCCGCACGCGCTCGACGTCGCGCGGATGTGGCGGGCCACTTCGTTCTCGCATCCCGGCGCAAAGCCCTGGACCTTCGTCACCTACGCCTTCCTGCACGGCTCCTGGACGCATGTGGCGCTCAATTGCGTGTGGATCGTCGCCTTCGGGCCGCCGCTCGCCCGGCGCTTCGGGGCGGTGCGGTTCTACCTGTTCTTCGCGGCGACCGCCGCCTGCGGCGCGCTGCTGCATTGGCTCACGTCGATGATGGATTTCATGCCGCTGATCGGCGCCTCGGCCGCCGCGTCCGGCTTCATGGCGGGGGCGGCGCGCTTCATGTTCCAGCCCGGCGCGCCGCTCGGACCCGGGGGACTGGCGCGCCCGCCGATGCGGGCGGCTGGGCTCGTGGAAGTGCTGACCGACCGCAGGGCGCTCATCTTCATCGGCATTTGGCTGGCGACCAACTTCGTGTTCGGCGCCGGGGCGCGCGCGCTCGGCGCCTCCGACGCGCCGGTCGCATGGATCGCCCACATCGGCGGCTTCGTCGGAGGCCTCGCGCTGTTCCCGCTGTTTGACGGCGCGTTCGGCTTTCCACGGCGTCGGCTTTGACGGGCCAGGCCCGCCGGGCTAGGCCCGCAAGCGAATGGGGAGAGCGGCGATGACCCTTGAGACGACGGAACGTCCATGCCTCGGCGTGCTGCTGGCGGCCGGCGAGGGCACGCGCATGAAGTCGAGCCTGCCCAAGCCCCTGCACGAGGTCGCCGGCCGCTCGATGCTCGCCCATGGGCTCGCCGCTCTGATCGACGCCGGCTGCCGGCGAATCGCCGTCGTGGTCGGCCCCGGCGCCGGCGGCGAGGCGCTCGCCAGGGCGGCCTGCGCGCTTTATTCCGACGCGCGAGATCTTCGTGCAGAGCGAGCGGCGCGGCACGGCCCATGCCGTGCTCGCCGCCCGCGCGGCGCTGGCGAAATCCGACGACGACGTGATCGTGCATTACGCCGACACGCCGCTGCTGGCGGCTTCGACTTTGCGCCGCCTGCGCGACGGGCTCGGCCCCAAGGTCGCCGTCTGCGCGCTCGGCTTCGAGGCCGCCGACCCCACCGGCTACGGCCGCTTCATCGAGCGCGACGGCGACCTCGTCGCCATCCGCGAGCAGAAGGACGCGAGCCCCGAGGAGCGCGCGATCCGCCGCTGCAACGCGGGCGCGATGGCGCTGGCCGGCGCCCATGCTCTGGCCCTTCTCGACGAGGTGCGCGACGACAACGCCGCGCGCGAATTCTACCTGACCGACGTCGTCGAGATCGCCGGCAGGCGGGGCCTTTCGGCCGTCCCGCGCATCGCCTCCGAAGAGGAGGTGATGGGCGTCAACGACCGCGTGCAGCTCGCCGCCGTCGAGGCGGCGATGCAGCGCGCCCTGCGCGAGAGGGCGATGCGCGCCGGCGCCACGTTGATCGCCCCCGAGACAGTGTTCCTGAGCTACGACACCGAGCTTGGCCGCGACGTGACGATCGAGCCGCATGTCGTGTTCGGCCGCGGCGTGCGTGTCGAGGACGGCGTCGTCATCCACGCCTTCTCGCATCTGGAAGGCGCGCGCGTGGCGAGCGGCGCCTCCATCGGCCCGTTCGCGCGGCTGAGGCCCGGCGCCGAGATCGAGGGCAAGGCGCGCGTCGGCAATTTCGTCGAGATAAAGGCCGCGCGCATCGAGGCGGGCGCCAAGGTCAACCATCTCACCTATATCGGCGACGCGCGCGTAGGCGCCGGCGCGAACATCGGCGCCGGCACGATCACCTGCAACTACGACGGCTTCGACAAGCACAAGACCGACATCGGCGCCGGCGCCTTCATCGGCTCGAATTCCGCCCTCGTCGCGCCGGTCAAGGTCGGCGACGGCGCGATCGTCGGCGCGGGCTCCGTAGTGACGAAGGACGTCGCCGCCGACGCGCTCGCCGTCGCGCGCGGCGCGCAGTCGGAGAAGCCCGGCTGGGCGAAGACCTTCCGCGAGGCGCGCAAGAAGCGTTGAGCCGCCGATGCGCAGGCTCGAACATCTCGTTCCGCCGCCGCTGGTCGCGCTGCTGATCGGCGCGGCGATGTGGGGCGCCGCGCGGGCCGGCGCTCCGCTCGACGCGCCGCGCGTTCTGAGGTTCGCCCTCGCGGCGGCGCTGACGGGATTGGGGCTCGCGTCAGCGGCCTCGGGGTTCTTCGCGTTCAGGCGCGCGGGGGCGAGCATCGACCCGCATCGCATCGACAAGGGCGAGGTGCTGGTGACGGGCGGCGTCTTCCGCTTCACCCGCAACCCGATGTATTTGGGCTTGGCGCTGTTGTTGTGCGGTTACGCCGTCTATCTGATTCGGCCAATCGATTTTCTCGGACCCGTGGCCTTCGTCGCCTACATTACCCGCTTTCAAATTCTGCCGGAGGAACGGGCGATGACGAGGAAATTCGGCGCGCGTTACGAGGCCTACGCGCGTGCGACTCGGCGCTGGATTTGAGCCGCGAATCATCCTTGTCAAGGGCCGAGCGCCGGTTGCGATTCAGAAAAAAATTTCGTGCTCCGGAATAGCGGGGATAAGTCGCGAGGGGCTCGCCAAGCTTAACGTTTTGTGAGAGAAACGCCGCCTCGCCGGCGCGGGCTCAAAGCCCGCCGGCGTCTCCGTAGTTTGAGGCGTGCCGCACGGCGTTGGTCCCAACGAGGCCGAACGAGAGATCATGGCGACTGTCGAGGCGTTTCCCAACCGACTGCCCGCGCGCGTCGAGGCCGCGCCGCGTACGCCGCCCGCCAATGTCGAGGCCGAGCAGGCGCTGCTCGGCGCCATCCTCATCAACAACGACGCCTACGATCGCGTCTCCGATTTCCTGCAAGCCCGAGCATTTCGTCGAGGAGATTCATCGCCGCATCTTCGAGATCGCGGGCTCGCTGATCCGCGCCGGCAAGATCGCCTCGCCCATCACGCTGAAGACCTTCCTCGGCGAGCACGATCTCGGCGGCGGCATGACGGTGCAGCAATATCTGGCCCGCCTCGCGCTCGAGGCGACGACGATCATCAACGCCCACGATTATGGCCGCTCGATCCACGATCTGGCGACGCGGCGCGAACTCATCCGCATCGGCGAGGACGTCGTCAACGTCGCCTTTGATTCGCCCGTCGACGCGAGCCCGCGCGAACAGATCGAGGAGGCCGAGAAGCGCCTTTATCAGATCGCCGACGGCGGCAGATACGGCGGCGGCTTCCAGAGCTTCTCCGATGCGCTGAAGACCGCCGTCGACATGGCCGCGCGCGCCTACGAGCGCGACGGCCATTTGAGCGGCGTCGCCACCGGCATGATCGATCTCGACCACAAGATGGGCGGCCTGCAGGCTTCCGATCTCATCATCGTCGCCGGCCGTCCCGGCATGGGCAAGACGGCCTTCGCCACCAACATCGCCTTCAACATCGCCAAGGCCTGGCGCGGCGAGCCGCGCGCCGACGGCTCGACGCAGACGGTCGACGGCGGCATCGTCGGCTTCTTCTCGCTGGAAATGTCGGCCGAGCAGCTCGCCACCCGCATCATCGCCGAGCAATCCGGCGTCGCATCTTATAAGATCCGCCGCGGCGACATCACCGAGGACGATTTTCATCGCATCTCTCAGGCGATGATGGACATGCAGCGCATCCCCTTCTACATCGACCAGACCGGCGGCATCTCCATCGCCCAGCTCACCGCGCGGGCGCGGCGGCTGAAGCGCCAGCGCGGGCTCGATCTGCTGGTTGTCGACTATCTGCAACTCCTGTCCGGCGCGAAGTCGCGCAGCGACAGCCGCGTGCAGGAGATCACCGAAATCACCACCGGTCTGAAGGCGCTCGCCAAGGAGCTGAACGTGCCGATCCTCGGCCTGTCGCAGCTTTCGCGTCAGGTCGAGCAGCGCGACGACAAGCGGCCGCAGCTTTCGGACCTGCGCGAATCCGGCTCGATCGAGCAGGACGCCGACGTCGTGATGTTCGTCTATCGCGAGGAATATTATCTGAAGAACAAAGAGCCGCGCCCCGGCACCGAGGAGCATGTGACCTGGATGACCGAGATGGAGCGCGCGCACGGCCGCGCGGAAGTCATCATCGGCAAGCAGCGCCACGGGCCGACCGGCACTGTCGAGCTCGCCTTCGAGGCGGAGCTGACGCGCTTCGGCAATCTCGCGCGCGTGGAAAATTTGCCGGAGATGCACTGAGCCCCGCCGCCCCCGGGACCGCGCGCGCCCGCATCACTCGATGCGCACCATCGCCGAATCCGTCGCGCCCTTCGCGTCGATCACGGTGACGCGGGCGAAGCCCGCGCCGTCCGGCTTCCACGAGGATTGACGGCGGAAGTCGCCTTGCGTGACTGGCGCGCCGTTGACGAACCACGTCAGCGGCAATTGCCCGCCGAGCGCCTTGAGGCTGAGCCGGTCGGCGCCGCCGGAGAGATCGACCTCCGCGCCGTCCGGCGGGAACGAGATCCGCAGCGCGGCGCGCTCTGTCGCCGCCATCGTCTTCGGCGCGTCCTGGCGCAGATGGCGCAGCGGCGGGGGCAGCTCGGCGGATCGCGCGACATGCAGCACGCCCCTCGGCGGCGGCCCATGCTCGATCGCGCGCCCGAGCCGCGCGAAAGCGTCAAACAGAATCAGGCGCCGCGGTCTCGCGACCAATCAAGCCCGGCGTCGGGCCGTTGTCGGGCCGGCCGACCCAGACGGCGATGGTCGTCAGCTTGTCGAAGCCGATCGCGAGCGCGTCGCGGAAACCGTAGGAGGTGCCGGTCTTGAAGGCGATGCGGCCGGAGAGCGCGTTCGGCGGCGGCGGCGAGCCGCGCAGGATGTCCTCGACGTAATAGGCGGCGACGGCGTCGGTGACGCGGCGCGCGGGCGTGAGCGCGGGCGCGCCGTCGAGGCGCTCGTAGAGCGCCGGCGCCTCGCCACGGCGCGCGAGGCCCGCGTAGAGCCGCGCGATGTCGACCAGGGAAATCCCGAGCCCGCCGAGGCCGATGGCGAGGCCGATCGGCGTATCCTTGGGCAGGACGATGTCGGCGCCCATGCCGTGCAGCCGCGCGAGAAACTGGCTCGGGCCGACGTCGGCGAGCAGTTCGATCGCCGGCAGGTTGAGCGATTGTTGCAGCGCCCGGCGCGCGGTGATCGCGCCCTGATAGCCCAGATCGAAATTCTTCGGCGCATAGGCGCCGTAGCGCGCCGGGCGATCGAACAGAATCGTGTCGGGATGCGCGAGCCCCTGCTCGAAAGCCATCGCATAGATGAAGGGCTTGAGCGCCGAGCCCGGCGAGCGCGGCTTCAGGGACATGTCGACGGCGCCGCCGCGCGTGGCGTCGTCGTAATCGGCGGCGCCGACGCGGGCGCGGATCTGCCCGCTGGCGTTGTCGAGCGCGACGATGGCGACCGAGAGCTTCGGCCCGAGCCGCTCGGCGTGCTCCCTGGCGAGCGCCTCCAGCTTGCGCTGCAGGCGCGCGTCGAGCGACAATCTTATCTGTTTGGCGCGCGGTCGCCGGCGACCGCTTCCTCGGCGGCATGGGCGGCGAGGCGCGGGAACTCGCGGCGCATGCGCGGGATCGGCTCGCCATTGGCGATCTCGGCCTCGCGCGCGTCGATGATCCCGCGCGAAAGCGCACGCTGCAGCACATGGGCGCGCGCCGCGCGCGCGGCTTCCGGACGCCTGTCCGGCCGTCGCGCCTCCGGCGCCTGCGGCAGCGCGACGAGCAGCGCGGCCTCGGCGATCGTCAGCCGTCGCGGCTCCTTGCCGAAATAGGCGAGCGAAGCCGCGCGCACGCCTTCGAGATTGCCGCCGAACGGCGCCAGCGTCAGATAACGGTCGAGCACGCCGTCCTTGCTGATCGCGCGCTCGATCTGCCACGCGCGCGCCATCTGGCGGATCTTGGCGGACAACGAGCGCTCGCGCGGCTCCATCAGCCGCGCCACCTGCATGGTGAGCGTCGAGGCGCCGGAGACGATGCGGCCGTGCGTCGCCATCTGCGCGCGCGGCGCGCGCCACGGCCTCGAAATCGACGCCGTGATGGCGGCGGAAGCGGACATCCTCATAAGCGATGAGCATGGCGAGATAGCGCGGATCGACTTCCGTGTGGGTCACAGGCAGCCGCCAGCGGCCGTTGGCCATCGTGAACGCCCTGAGCAGCCGCCCGTCGCGATCCTCCACCACCGTCGAGCCCGCGCGCGCGCTCATCAGATCGAGCGGGCCGAGCGATGTTCAGATAGCGATCGAACGCGACGGGCAGGGCGAACGCACGCGACGATCGTCAGCGCGGCGAGCGCGCCGGCGATCGCGCCCGCGCGCCAGCAGCGCATCGCGCTCCGCTCACTTCGCCTTGACCTCGACTTCGCCGAAGGCGGTGCGGCCGAAGCGCGTCGGCCGATACATGTCCTCGGCCGTCGCGGCCGGATAGACGTAATGGCCGGGCGTCGTGGCGCGCACGATATAGGCGAGCGAGAAGAAGGCGGACTGGCCTTGCTCGCGGTTGATGGCGGCGACGAAACGGTCGTCGCGATATTCGACATGCACGGGCTCGATGTCGCGCTTCAACCAGCCGAAAGCCTCGGTCGAGCCGGAATCGAACAACGCGGGATTGTCGATCTCGAGCCCCGCCGGCAGCCGGTCGACCACAAGCAGCTTCGCGTATTTCGCCTCCGCGCTCGGTGATCTTCAGCACGACGACGACGCGCTGGTTCTGCGTGAGGCTGTTGAGGTCGGCGGGCTTGCCGTCGAGCGTGTAGAACGCGCGCGCGATCTCGTAGCCGTGCGACGCCGCGGGCTCGGGCTCGAGCGGCGCGCCGGAGATCGTCGTCACCAGTTTGAGCGGCGTCTCGCCGTTGTTGCCGACGGTCGCCAGCTCCGCGCCGACGGCGTAGGCCTGCCAGCGGCGATAGAGCGCGCCTTTGACCGGCTTGCCGTCGATGGTGATGGCGTCCTTCGGCTGCCGTTCGGCGAGCGCCTCGGCCGCGAGCGCCAGCCAGTTGTTCTCCTGCGTGGAGGTATAGTCGACCGCGGCGCGGGCGGCGTCGAGCACGGCGCTGGCGCGCGCGAGGCCCGTCCGCCGGCGCCTCGCTCGCGTCGAGCCTGGATTCGGCGAGCAGGGCCAGCACGGCCGCCGCGTCGCGCAGCTTCGAGCCATAGTCCGGCCGCGACAGCGAGGCTCACCTGCTGCGTCTCCAGCATCGTCAGCGCGGCGCCGAACACTCGGCCGGCGCGGGCGCGGTCGCCGAGCATCGCCAGCGCCGCGCCGATCTGCGCGCGCGCCATCGGCGTCTTGAACGTGTCGAGCTTGGTGTCGGCGAGATAGCGCAGATCGCCGATCACCGGCCGGCCGTTGCGCGCCAGCACGTAGAGCGCATAGGCGAGCGGCGGCGCTGTCGCCGGATTCGCCGGCGTTGACGGCGGTGTTGCGCAGATGGTCGAGCGCATTGTCGAAGCCGAGCTGCGGCACGGCGAAGCCGCGCTCGCGCGCCCTTGTGAGGAAGTCGGTGACGAAGGCGTCCAACCAGAGGTCGTCGCCCTCGGCATCCGCCGACCACAGGCCGAAGGCGCCGTTGGAGCCCTGCCGCGTCATCTGCTTGTCGATGGCCGCCTTGATGCGGCCGTCGAGATCGGGATCGATGGCCAGATGCTCGGCGCTGGCGAGCCTGTTGGCGTAGAGCAGCGGCATGGCGCGGCTCACGACCTGCTCGGAGCAGCCGTAGGGATAGCGGTCGAGCGCCTGCAACACGGCCGGCGCGTCGATGGCGCCGAAGGGCGAGACCGACAGCGACAGCGAGCCTGTGCCCGGCACGAAGCCTTGCAGCGACGAATCGTCGATCCCGGTTGTCTGTCCGGGCGCGAGATCGGAGATGCTGCGGGCATAGACGTCGGGCGTGCCCGGCGTCACGCCGAGCGCGAAGCTCTGCGGGCCCGAGAAGCCGGGGCCGCTCACGTCGAGATCGAGCGTGGCGGTTCCCGACGCCGTTGGCCTCGATCGGGATCGTCACCTTGGTCTTCTCGTGCGCGGCGAGCTTGATTGTGCGGGTCAGCGCGTCGGCCGCCGCCGCGACCGGGCCGTGGATGTCGAGCGAGAGCTTGTAGTCGCCGGCCTCGCCCTCGACATTGTCGATGTCGAACTGCAGATCGCGAGCGGTCGCCGATGTTGAGGAAGCGCGGCAGGCTCGCGGTGACGACGACGGGATCGCGCACGATCATGTCGGCGGAGGCCGCGCCGACCTTCGCGCCCGTCCAGGCGACGGCGGTGATGCGCACCGCGCCGTTGAAGGAGGGCAGGTCGAAGCGGGATTTCGGCCTTGCCGTCGGCGCCGACCTTCACGACGCCCGAGAACAGAGCCAGCGGCGCCTGCGTCGGCAGATTGCCTTCGAGGGCGCCGCCGCCGTCGCCGCCGACATGCAGCGCGCCGACGACGCCCTGCATGCCGTCGATCAGATAGCCGTAGAGATCGCGGATATCGAGCGCGAGCTTGCGCTGGCCGAAGAAATAGCCGCTCGGGTCGGGCGTCTGATAATGGGTGAGGTTGAGGATGCCGATGTCGACGGCGGCGACCGTCACCCGCGCCTCCTCGCCGGCGCTCGAGCCCCGCAAGCTCGATGGGCGACGCGGATGGTCTGGCGCGGCCGCGTCTTCTCCGGCGCTTTGATGGAGACCGTGAGCTTGTGCGCGGCTTCGTCGATGCGGAACCACGCGACGCCCATGGCGCGCGCGGGCATGCGCTTCTGTTTGACGTCGAGCGGGCGATGGGTGATCGCCACCGCATAGGCGCCGGCGCCCCAATCGCCGCCGACCTCGAAGGGCACGACATTGTCGCCCTGTTTGAGATCGACGTCGATCAGCCGTTCCAGCCTGTCGCCGACGAGCGCGATCGTCGCCTTGCCGGCGAAGCGCGAGGCGATGCTGAGCTTGGCGGTCTCGCCGTGCGCGTAGTTCTCGCTTGTCGAGCGTCACGACGACGTTGTCGGGCGTGTCGGCGCTCGCCGCGCCGGACCAGCCGACGTCGAAGGTGAAGCTCGTCGTCTCGCCCTCGGCGGACTTGACGTCGAGCCGATGCTGGCCCCAGCCGACGCGGGCGGAGAATTTCGCCGGTCGCGTCGCCGGAGATGTCGAAGGTGCCGTCGGCGAGCTTGCGCGAGGACTTGACCGGCTCGAAGCTCCAGCGGCCGTCGACGTTGAACCATTGATAGTCGTTGTCGAGCTTGTAGAGCGACCAGGAGACGTCCTTGCGCGCGAGGTTTGCGCCGTCCGGCGCGACGGCGATGGCCTCGAAACGTCGCGCTCTCGCCGCTTGAGAGATCGCCGCCGAAGTCCTTCTTCACGCCGATCATCGCGCGCCTTCGAGCGAACGGGCAGCGTGACGACGCGCTCGACGGTGCGCCCGCCCGATTCCGCGACATCGACGATGATGCGCGCCTCCAGCGGCTTGACCGCGTCGCCCTCGGGCAGGTCGATGGAGAGATCGGCGTGGCCCTTGTCGTCGGTCTGCGACCTTGTCGGGAAACTGGACCTCGACGGGATCGAATTGCTCGTCAACGAGGCCCGCGACGATAGCCGGGATGGCCAGGCAATGCGGCGCCGTCGACCGCCTTGAGGCGGATCGCGCCGGTCACGTCGAGCCCGGCCGCCGGCGCGCCATAGAGAAAGCGCGCGTCGAGCGAGACGGGGATCGGCTCGCCGGAGACCGCGAAGGCGACGCCGGGCTTCAGCTGATAAGTCGAGCCGCTCGGGCACATAATCCTCGAGCAGGAACTGCGCGTGGCCGATCGCCGGCGCCTTGGGATCGGCGAAAGCGTCGATCGACCATGTTCCGGCCATCGAGTCGCTCGCCAGCGGCACGCTGAGCGAACGGCCGCCGAGGCCCTGATCGGCCAGCGTCGCGCGCTTGTATTCGACGCCGTCGGGGCGCTTGACGATCGAGCGTCAGCGGCAGGCCGGTCTTGGCCGCGCCCTTGGCGTCGCGCAGCAGGGCCGCGACATAGACGGTCTCGCCGGAGCGATAGACGCCGCGCTCGGTGTAGAGGAAGGCGTCGAGCGGCCCCGGCGCGTCGCGGCCGGCGACGCCGCGGTCGGTGAGATCGAAGGCGGCTTGCGTCAGACTGAGGAAGCCGTAGTCGTCGGCGAGCGTCGCCACCAGCAAGCGCGGGCGCGAGGCCGCCGGTCCCGCGCGACAGGCCGGGGTCGAAATCGACGCGGCCGTCGGCGCCGGTCGTCTTGGTCGCCAGCACTTCGTTGTTGCGCGCGACCAGTCGCAGCTCGACGCCGGCGAGCGGCGCGGCGGTGCTGAGCGAGCGCACGATGGCGTGCACGCCGTCGGCGCCGGAAAGCGCGGTGAGGCCGAGATCGGAGATCACCATCCATTGCGTGGCGAGCTGATCGACGCTGTCCTCCTCGGCGCCGGCCGGTTTCGGCGGCGTCCACGGCTTGGCGGTGACGAGATAGAGGCCCGGGCTGCAACTTGGCCGACGGCTTGATTGAGCGGAAAATCGGTGACGACGTCCTTGTTGAGCTCGGAGGCGACGTCCATCGAGCCGCTCCACGACCTTCGCGCCGTCCTGCGATTCGATGGCGGCGGCGCGGCCGCTGGAGATCGGCTTGAGGAAATCGTCGCCGGCGATCTGCGACAGCAGATTGCGGTCGCCGACGCGGTAGACGTCGACCGAGACCTTCGAGGTATTGACGGTGGTCAGCGGCGCGCCGAGCTGGCCGAGGCGCGGCAGCACATAGGCGCGGCCGGCGAAATGGGCCTGCGGCGAACGGTCCTTCACGTAGATCTCGTAATCGGCGTTCTTCAGCAGGCTTTCGCCGACGCTGGAGGGCAGGCCCTGGCGAATGACGATGGCGTAGCGCTCGCCGTGCTTGAGGCCCTCGACGCAAAGCTGCTGGTCCTCGTTGGAGATCGCCGCATTGGTCGCGCCGGCGACGGCGACATAAGGCGTGAAATCGGTCTTGCGCGCCAGCGGATCGGAGAAGTTGAAACAGACGCGGGGATTGGCGGCTTCGTTGTCCACCTTGTAATCGAGGATGCGGAAGCCGTGCTTCTCGCGCAGGTCCTCGTAGACGGCGCGAACGTCCGGGTCGTCCTTGCGGTCGAGGCTCGCGTGATAGGCGTCGAGCGCGATGCGCCAGGATTCGTTGCGGGCCTCCAGATTGCCGAGCGCGGCGAGCGCCTCGGCCTGGCGGCGCCGCGCCCTTGGCGTATGCATAGGCGGCGTAGGCGGCGGTGGTCGCGCGGATGAGCAGGTCGTAGCGTCCATCGGCCTTCGCGTCGTCGGCGGCCTGCGCCGAGCCGGGCGAGCGCCAGCCAGGCGGTCGCGTCCTTCGGCGCGGCGGCGATGGCGGCGCCGATCAGCAGCGCGGCGCTCCTGTAATCGGCGGCGTTCGCGGCGGCGACCGCCGCCTGCAGCAACTGATCGCCGTTGCGGCCCTTGATCTGGGCGCCGATCCTGATTGTTTCCTTGCGCAGGGTTTCGGTCAGGCGCACGACGTCGCTGGCGAGATCCTCGCGCGCGAAGGGTTTGGTCTCGCCGGCGAAAGCGCGCAGCGACACGGCGAGGAACAGCAGCGTCAACCCCAGGCGAAGCATTTTTGCCATGTTTCCCCTCCGGGCGTCGCGGACGGCGCGGGCATGATCTATCATTCCCCGGCGACGCATGAGTCTTGGACGCAATGTTATCATGCGGCGCCTGGCGCGGGGGAGACTTCGGTTGCAGAAAACGCAGATGATGCGCATTTTTGCGCTGCTGCTCGCGGCGGCCGTCCCTGCGCGCGCTGTCGAGACGAAGACCGCCGCCGCCGCCGCCGCGCCCGCGCGCAAAGCCGCGGACGCGACGCGCGCAGGCGCGCGCATTTCTCGCGCTCTCCGAGGCCGATCGCAAGGCCGCGCAGGAGGCGCTTGGCTGGTTGGGCTTCTACAACGGCGTCGACGACGGCGCCTTCGGCAAGCGCACCATCGAGGCGTTAACCGCCTTTCAGCAAGGCGTCGGCCTGCAAGCCGACGGAATTATGACGGCCAGGACCCTGCGGCGCTTGAAGGACGGCGCGGCCAAGGCGAAAGCGGCGGTCGGCTTCCGGGTCATCGACGATCCCGCGACGGGCGTGCGCATCGGCGCGCCGATGAAGCTGCTGGAGAAGCGCGAAAGCGGGGCGGGGACGGCCGCGCTCTTCAGCAAGGACGGGTCCGTCGGCCTCTATTTCAAGGAGACCAAGGGCGACCTCGCCGGCCTCTTCAAGGCTCTGAGCGCCGACGCCGGTCGCGCGCAAGGTGACTTACAAATTCCTCAAGCCCGACGCGTTCTTCGTCGCCACCGGCGAGGAGGGCGACAACAAGTTCTATCGCCGCTATGCGGCGAGCGGACGACAAGCTGCGCGGCTTCGCCTTCCTCTATCCGAAGAAGCGGGCGAAGGCGCTCGATCCCGTCGCGCTCGCCCTCGCCAATACGTTCGATCCGTTCCCCTCGACGCCGGCCGCGCCCGCGCCGACGCCGACGCCACGCCAACGCCCCAGGGGCCGAAGCTGACGGCGACGGCGCTCGTCGTCGCGCCGGGCGTCGCGGTGACGGCGCTCGATCCCGCGCAATGCAAGGCGCCGACCATCGCCGGCAAGCCGGCGCGGTTCCTCGGCGCGCAGGGCCCGCTCGCGCGGCTCGGCGGCGAATTCGGCGCCGGGGCGACGGCGCCGCCGATAGGGCGGGGCGAGGGCGAACTCGTCGCGCTGAGCCTTTCGGGGAGCGCGGCCGAAGCCGACGCTCGCCGTCTCCGTGGCGCAGAGCGCGCCCGGCGCCGAGGGCAAGGTGATCGGGGCCTTCGGGCCTTCCGCCTCGGGCGCGCCGCTGTTCGACCGGCAGGGCCGGCTGGTCGCTTTCGTCGCGCCGGTCGCGGCGTCGCCGCGCCGGGCCGGCGTCAGTCTCGCCGCGCCGCACGCCATTATTCCGGCCGCCGCGCTCGGGGAAGCCGGGGCCGGCGAGGCGGCCGGGGCGAGCCTCACGGCGGCGGAAATCGCGAAGCTTAGGCGCGCCGCGATCGTTGGCGTATTCTGCGCGACATGAGCCTCGATTCCGCCGGTCCGCGCATTCTCGTTTTCGATTCCGGGCTCGGCGGCCTCACCGTGTTTGCGCCGATCGCCGCCGCGCGGCCGGACGCGGAGCTGATCTACGTCGCCGACGACGCCTTCTTCCCTTATGGCGAGCTTTCCGAGCGCGGCGCTTGTCGAGCGCGTCGTCGCGCTGATGGGCGAACTCGTCGGCGGCGTTGCAGCCCGATCTCGTGGTCGTCGCCTGCAACACGGCCTCGACGCTCGTGCTCGGCCCCTTGCGCGCGCGCTTCTCCGACCTGCCCTTCGTCGGCACGGTGCCGGCGATCAAGCCGGCCGCGCTCGCCTCGCGCTCGCGGCTCCTCTCCGTGCTGGCGACGCCGGGCACGGTGGCGCGCGATTACACGCGCGGGCTCATCCGCGAATTCGCGGGGGATTGCGAGGTGACGCTGGTCGGCTCGCGGCGCCTCGCCGGGCTCGCCGAGCGGGCGTTGCGCGGCGAGCCGGTCGCCGACACCGACATCGCCGCCGAGATCGCGCCGGCCTTCGTCGAGCGCGACGGGCGGCGCACCGACCAGATCGTGCTCGCCTGCACGCATTTCCCGCTGCTCTGCCGAGCGCATCGCGCGCGCTCGCGCCGTGGGAGGCCGCGCTCGTCGATCCCGGGCCGGCGATCGCGCGGCGGGTCGACGCGCTGCTCGGGCCGGTCGGGCCGCGCAGCGCGCGCGAATTCGTCGCGAGCGCATCTTCACCAGCGGCGCGCCGGCGCCGCCCGCGCTGCAAAAAGCCTTGCGAGAGCGCGGCCTGACGATTAGCTCCGCACCTTAACGCGCCCGCGCGCGGGCTTCGACAAGGATCGTCCCATGCGCAGTCCGGCCGGCCAGCCCGTTCGCTTGGCGGAATATCGCGTCCCCGATTTCCTCATCGACCATGTCGAGATGGACATCTCGCTCAACCGCGACGCGACGCGCGTCGTCGCCGAGCTCACGATGCGCCCCAATCCGCGCGGGCAGGCCGAGCGCGCCGCTGCGGCTCGACGGCGACGAGCTGACCTTGGTCTCGCGTGGCGCTCGACGGGACGCCGCTCGACCCCGCCGCCTACGCCGCGAGCCCGCAGCGAGCTGACGATCCCGCAGCCGCCGCGCGGGGCCTTCAAGCTGAGGATCGAGACGCAGCTCGCGCCGGCCGCCAACACCAAGCTGATGGGGCTCTACCGCTCGGGCTCGGCCTATTGCACGCAATGCGAGGCCGAGGGCTTCCGCCGCATCACCTATTTCCTCGACCGGCCCGACGTGCTGTCGATCTATCGCGTGCGGCTGGAGGCGGACAAGGCGGAAGCGCCGGTGCTGCTCGCCAACGGCAATCTCGTCGAGACGCGGCGAGGCGGGGCCGGGGCGCCATTACGCCGTCTGGTCCGATCCGTTCAAGAAGCCGTGCTATCTGTTCGCCGTCGTCGCCGGCGATCTCGCCAGGCTCGGCGATCATTTCGTCACCGCCTCCGGCCGGCGCGTCGAGCTCGGCGTCTATATCGAGCCCGGCAAGGACGCGCGCGCCGCCTACGCGATGGACGCGCTGAAGCGCTCCATGGCCTGGGACGAGCAGGTCTATCGGCCGCGAATACGATCTCGACGTGTTCAACATCGTCGCCGTCTCCGACTTCAACATGGGGGCGATGGAGAACAAGGGCCTCAACGTCTTCAACGACAAATATGTGCTGGCCTCGGCGGAGACCGCGACCGACGACGATTACGCCGGCATCGAGGGCGTCATCGCGCACGAATATTTCCACAACTGGACGGGCAACCGCATCACCTGCCGCGACTGGTTCCAGCTCTGCCTGAAGGAGGGCCTGACCGTCTTCCGCGATCAGGATTTCTCGGCCGACCAGCGTTCCGCGCCGGTCAAGCGCATCGCCGACGTGCGCGCGCTGCAAGGCGGCGCAGTTCCCGGAGGACGCCGGCCCGCTCGCGCATAACGTGCGCCCGGAGGTCTATCACGAGATCAACAATTTCTACACGGCGACCGTCTATCAGAAGGGCGCCGAGGTGATCCGCATGCTGAAGACGCTGATCGGCGCCGCAGGCGTTCCGCAGCGGGCATGGATCTCTATTTCGAGCGTTGCGACGGCACGGCGGCGACGGTCGAGGATTTCCTCGACCTGCTTCGCCGACGCCTCGGGCCGCGACCTCACCAACTTCAAGCGCTGGTACAGTCAGGCCGGCACGCCGCGGCTCAAGATCGCGCACGCATTATGACGAGGCGGCCAGGACCTTCCGCGTCGAACTCGCCCAATCGCTGGCGCCGACGCCCGGCCAGCCGGAGAAGCTGCCGATGACCATGCCCGTGCGGCTCGGCCTCGTCGATCCCGAGAGCGGGCGACCTGCCGCTCGTCTCGGACGACGCGAGCGCCGACGAACTCGCCGCCGGCGTTTTCGCGCTGGAGACGGCCGAGCCGCGCGCTCACCTTCAACGAACGTCGCCGCGCCGGCCGGCGCTGTCGGCGCTGCGCGGCTTCTCCGCGCCGGTGCAACGTCGACGACGACCTCGACCGAAGCCGATCATCTCACGCTGCTGACGCGCGACAGCGACCCGTTCAACCGCTGGCAGGCGTTGCAGACTCTGGCGGTCGATCTGCTGAAGCGCTCGGTGACGGCGATCCGCGCCGGCGAGCCGCCGCTCGTCGATCCGGCTTTCGTCGCGCGCCTATGGCTCGGTGGTCGAGGACGCGCTCGCCGGGCGCATCGACCCCGCCTTCGCGGCGCTCGCGTTGCAAGCTGCCGAGCGAGGCCGACATCGCGCGCGAGATCGGCCGCGACGTCGACCCGGACGCGATCCGCGCCGCGCGCGAGGCGCTGCGCGGCCGGCTCGGGCGCGCGCATGCCGCCGCGCTGAAGACGCTGCACGCCGGCATGGCCAACGCCGGCCCGTTCAGCCCCGATCCCGCCAGCGCCGGCCGGCGCGCGCTGCGCAACGGCGCGCTTGGCGATGATCGTCGCCGGCGACGCCATCGAGGGCGCCGAGCTCGCCATCGGCGCAATACGCCGAGGCGCGACAACATGACCGAGAAGTTCGGCGCGCTGGCCGCGCTGTCGATCCTGCCGAGCCCGGCGCGCGAGAACGCGTTCGAGAATTTCGGCCGCGTCTACGCCGCCGAGCCGCTGATCCTCGACAAATGGTTCGCGCTGCAGGCGCAGATCGGCGAATTGACGACGCTCGACCGCGTGCAGGCGCTGATGCGCCATCACGCCTTCTCGCTCTCCAATCCCAATCGCACGCGCGCGCTGATCGGCGGCTTCACCGCCAACCAGACGCAGTTCAACCGCGCCGACGGGGCGGGCTACGAGTTCCTCGCCGACATCGTGCTGCATCTCGACGGCTCGAACCCGCAGATCGCCGCGCGGCTGTTGACGGCGCTGCGCTCGTGGCGGTCGCTGGAGGCCGGGCCGGCGCGCCCAGGCCGAGGCGGCGCTGACGCGCATCGCCGCCGCGAGGCGCTCTCGGCCGACGTTCGCGACATTGTGACCCGCAGCCTGGAGCGCGCCTGAAGCCTTAGTCTTCGCGAGTCCGGCGCGCCACGCCGGAGCGATTTTTGGCGCCGCCCTCACAAACCCCTGGACAAAGAATCCGCGTAGGATTCTTATACCCGTGATTCGGTCTTGCGTGCGAGTTGCGCCGAAGTCACCAACATGGGCAGGGGTCGTGCATGACGCGCGTTAGCGCGGCTGCTGGGAGGTCGTTTGCATTCGACATCCCCCGAAAACCTCGCGTCCTTGGGCGCATCGGGGGGCGCTGGTCGAGGATGCGGACGAGGTTGCGGCGGACGTCAGGATTTGCGGGGCCGATCGCCGCGACGATCATTCTTATCGTCATAGCCGGCGTCGTGACCTGGCGGCTGGAGCATTCGCGCCGCGCCGCGCTCGATCTATCCGCGCGCCTGCTCGATCTGCGCGCCGGCGAACTGGTGCGCAAGCTCGACGAAGGATTCCGCGATGCGCCGGAGGCGAGCCCGCAAGAGCTGCTCGGCCGCGCCTTCGGCCGCCAGACCAGCGATTTCGGCGTCGCGCTTCTCGCCGATTCCCAAGGCGCCGTGCGCGCGGCGTGGCCGCGCCGCGCCGGGGAGCCCGCCACGCTCGCCGAGGCGCTGGGCGGCGACGCGCTGCTGCCGCTGTTCGGCGACAAGGCCGGCGCGATGCGGGTCGAAGCGCCTGCGGGCGTCGACAGCTACGCGGCGCTGCGCACGCTCGCCGGCGGGCGGGGCCAGGTCGCGCTGATCGCCAGCGAACGCGAGATGCTTTCGAACTGGCGGGCGAGCGCGCGCGTGCTGGCGGCGCTGCTGGCGGCGGTCGTGCTCATTCTCGCAGGTTCTACGGCGGCGTTCTGGCTCGATGCGCAGCGCGCGCGCGAAAAGGCCAAGCTCGCCGCGGTCCGGCGCGCCAGTCTCGACATGGCGCTGCGCCATGGCCGCTGCGGGCTGTGGACCTGGGACCTCGACGCCGGGCGCTTCAGCTGGTCGGCCTCGATGTTCGATCTCGTAGGGGCGCCGCAGGGCAGCGCGACGCTGGGGCTGGCGGAGGTCGCGCGGTTTCTTCATCCGGAGGAGCCGACGCTGGAGGCGATGGCGGAGGCCGCGCGCGCGGCCCCGCTGGGGCCGATCGAATTTCAACGCCGGCTGCGCCGCGCCGACGGCGAGTGGATCTGGCTCGACCTGCGCGCCGATATCGTCGAGGACGAGGGCGCGAGGCGCCGCCGGCTCATCGGCATAGCGCTCGACGCCACCGACCGGATGCGCGAAGCCGAGATCTCGGCGACCGCCGACCAGCGTCTGCGCGACGCCATCGAGGCGATCTCGGAGGCTTTCGTCCTGTGGGACTCGAGCAACCGGCTGGTGCTGTGCAACTCCAAATATCAGCTTCTGCACAACCTGCCGCAGGATTCCACCCGCGCCGGCGCGCATTACGCCGAGCTCGCCCGGCTCGGACAGGCGCCGATCGTCTCCAACGAGATCGTCGTCAATCCCAATGACGTCGCCCCGCTCGACGGACGCTCGCGCACCTATCAGGCCCGGCTCGCCGACGGGCGCTGGCTGCAAGTCAACGAACGCCGCACGCGCGACGGCGGCTATGTCTCGGTCGGCACGGACATTACCACGATCAAACAGAACGAAGAGGAGCTGCAGAAATCCGAGCGCCTGTTGTTGCAGACGGTGGCGCAGCTCAACCAGAGCCGCCGTTCGCTGGAGGCGCAGGCGCAGCAGATGGCCGAGCTCGCCAAGGGCTATCTGGAAGAGAAGGCCAAGGCCGAGACCGCCAACCGCGCCAAGGCCGAATTCCTCGCCAATATGGGCCACGAGCTGCGCACGCCGCTCAACGCCATCATCGGCTTCTCCGACATGATGCGCTGCGAGACGCTCGGACCGCTGGCGGCCAAATATCTCGACTACGCCGCCAATATCTTCGACAGCGGCCAGTCGCTGCTGAAGGTGTTCGACGACGTTCTGGCCATGTCGAACCTCGAATCCGGCCGCATCCAGCTGCACTACCAGAAATTCCCGGCGATCGAGGCGGTCGAGGCGGCGGTCGCCGACGTCGCCGACGTCGCGCGCGAGAAGGAGGTCGTATTGCGCGTCGAGGTCGATGGGTCGTCCTCGCTGCACGCCGACCGGGGGGCGGTCTCGCGCGTGCTGACGACGCTCGCCCGCAACGCCGTCAAGTTCGCGCCGCGCGGCGGCTCGGTGTCGATCGGCGCGCAGACCTTCCGCGAGCACATCTATTTCTATGTCGAGGACGACGGGCCAGGCATCGCCGAACACGATCTCGCCCGCCTCGGCCGGCCTTTCGAGCAGGCGAGCAAGGCGATGGCCAACGGCATGAAGGGCTCGGGGCTGGGGTTGGCGATCGCGCGCTCCTATGCCGAACTGCACGGCGGCTCGCTCAACATCTCCTCGCGCTTCGGCGAGGGCACCGTGGTGCTGGTGACGATCCCCAAGACGCCGCCGGGACCGCGAGCGATGGCGGCCTCTTCGGTAGCCTGACGCGCCGCAGGCGATCGCTCAATTTTTTCTATAGCGAGGGCGTCGCGCCGAAATCGTTGGCCTTGCGCGTTAACCTGAAAAAGGTTAAATCTTGTTCATCTTAACCAAGCCCTTCCAATATTTACCAAAAATAAACTAATCTGTAGAGCGCCCCGGCATTAGGCTTTATGTATCCATTCAATTAGAGCGAATTGCCCGTGCGAGGATGTTCACGTGAGCCTCACCAACGACGCTGTTAACGCCTTGAAGAACACGTTCTTGCCCAAGACCCAGAAGCAGGAGCTCAAGGCGCCGGAGCCCCCGATGATCGTGGAGACGAGCCCGTCGACCGCGCCGACTTTGCTTGAGCAGAGCCTGCTCGCGGTCGCGCAGGAAAGCGCCGACATCCGTCGCAACCATGACGTCATTCTCACCAAGGCGGCGACGCTGAACACGCTCCAGGAGGATTTGCTGGAGGCGTTCGATCGCGCCTATCAGGCGCTGGAGCATCTCGCCGAGGCGCGGTCGCAGCTCGCGAAGGCCGAGGCGGTCGCGAAATTCGAGCACGACGCCCGCGAAGTCGCCGCGCAGCGGCTCGCCGGCATGACCGCTTCCTACCACCAGGCCACCTCCGAGCTGGAGAGGCTGCGTCCCGAAGTCAAACGTCTCGAGGCCGCGCTGCTGCAGACGAACGAGAAGTTCATGCACAGCGAGGCCGAGGCCGCGCAACTGACGGAGCATCTGGAGACGACGAAGGCCGAAATCGAGAGCGTGCGCTCCGACGAGGCGGCCGTGCGACGCGAGCTTGAGGCGACCAAGACGGAGCTCAACTCCGCCAACAGGTTCATCGCGCAGAAGGTCGGCGAAATCTCGACGCTGCACGAGCGCTGCGAGATCGCCGAGCAGACCGCGCGCGCCTCCGGAAGAGCGCTCGAGGAGGCGCGCGGCGAATGCGCCGGCGCGCTGGTCCGGCTCGACGAGGAGCGCGTCAATATGGCGAGCGCCCAGAGCCGCATCGCGGCGCTGGAGACGCAGCTGCGCGATCTCGGCGAGAAGTTTTCCTCCGCCCGCGCCGCCTGGAGCCTGGAGGCCGAAAGGTTCAACGAAACGGTCGGCCGCCTCAAGGACGATCTCGGACAGGCTTGCGGTCGCGACGAAGCGCATCAGCGACTGTTGGCGACGGCGCAGGCGGAGCTGGCCACAGCCCGCGGCCGGGTCGCCGAACTGGAGGCTCAGCTCGCCGAGACCCAGCTCGCCGCCAGCGAACTCATGACGCGCACCGAAACCGGCGAGGCTGCGCGCGACCAGTTCGCCAACAAGCTCGCGCTATCCAAGCGGCTGCAACAATCGATGCTGCGCAGGGTCAAGCCGATGATCGGGGCGCTGCGCGAAAAGAACGCCGAGAGCGTCAAGCTCAACGCCACGCTCGCCGATTTCGAGCGGCGTTTCCTCACCTATCAATCGGAGGCCGGGGACACGATCCGCACCTTGCAGGAAAAGGAATCGCAGCTCGTGGCCGAGCTTGAGGCCGAACGCGCGCGCCGCGTGGTCGCCGAGGGCGCGCTCGCCATCGACCGCAGCTTCCGCCCGATCGAAATGCACCGCAAGAAGAACGAACCCGAGACTTAAGATCAATTCCAGGTGAGCGCGACTCATCGCGCTCGTTCCGCGCAAAGGCGCGGGCGCGCTTCGCGCTTCGCCGTCGGGCGATGATCGGTTCCGATCATCGAGTTTTGGTGCTAAGCGTCCGTTCCCGTCGGCAGTCGCCGCCAGAAGTAGACCGCCGCCAGGAGGTTGAGGCCGCCGACTCCGGCCAGCGCGGCAGACTCGTCGATCCCCGTCGTCTTCAGGACAATCGAGGCGGCGAGCGTTCCTCCCACCATGAACAGAGAGTTGAGCGTATTGTTGGCGCCGATGACGCGCGCGCGCCGGTCGACGCTCGACCAGGCCTGCACGGCCGCGAAGATCGGCACCACGAACAATCCGCCCGCGCAGGAATAGACGAGGAGCTCCAGCGCGACGTGCAGGCCCGTCGGGCTCGTGAAGAATTTGACGAGATCGATTTCGGAGCGCGCCTGCGGCATCGCGTGCGTGGCGAGGCCGAAGTCGATGGCGATGGCGCCCATGACGACGAGCATGTAGGGCGCGAGCCCCAGCCGGATGCGCCCGTGCGAAATCTGCGCCGCGAGCAGCGAGCCGGCGGCGACGCCGACGGCGAAGAACAGATTGACGGCCGTCTCCACCTCGACCCCGCCGCCGATGCGCGCCTTGATGATGACCGGCGCGAGCGACAGTGTTTGCAAGCCCACCATCCAGAACCAGCTGACCGCCAGACAGCCGACCCATTGTTTGTCGTTGGCGCGCAATTCGCCGAGGATGTCGCGCGTGGCGGTGAACGGGTTCCAGTTGATGCGCAAATTGGGCGCGCCGACTTGCGTGGGCGGTATCCGGCGCGCGGTCGCGTAGCAGGCGAGGGCGACGGCGGCGAGCTGTAGCACGACGGAGACCGGCGAGCGCCCGTGCGCGGCCGCATAGCCGCCGAAGATGAGGCCGCAGATGATGGCGGCGAAGGTCGCGCCCTCCACCAGCGCGTTGCCGGCGACCAGCTCCTCCTTTTTCAGATGATCGGGCAGGATGCCGTATTTGATCGGACCAAACAGGGCGGCGATCACGCCGAGCCCGAAAAGGGCGAGATAGAGCAGGGCGAGCGAGGAGGTCAGGAACCCCAGCGCCGCGATCGCCTGCACGAAGATTTCCGCGAATTTGAGCTTGCGCGCTATGGCCGCCTTGTCGTTGGCGTCGGCGATCTCGCCGCCGATCGGCGACAGCGGGATCGAGGGCAGCACGAACAAGGCCGCAGCAAGCTGGATCTTCACGCCCTCGTTGCCGCCGCCGAACCGGAACAGGATGAGCAGCGCCAGCATCTGCCGCACGAAATTGTCGTTGAAGGCGGACAGGAACTGGCACCAGAACAGCGGCGCGAAGCGTCGCGCCCGCATGAGTTCGAACATGAATGGCCCCCTCGAGCGGACGGATAGGGCGACGCCGCCGGCCGCCCGTCAAGGGGCGCGCGAAATTGCGCAAGCGGCGTCCCGAAACCGAAAGGCCGCCCGAGGGTTGCCGGTCAGGGCGCGGCCCGCGCCCGATCCGCCCTTTCCCCGCCGCGCCATAAATGCTTTCTTCTCCGGCCACGGAGGCGCCTGCCGCATGGACGATTCACATTTTCTCACTCTGGCCAAGGCCACGCTCGAACGCGCGCCGATCTTCGACGGCCATAATGATTTGCCCTGGGTCATCCGCCAGGACGCCGCCGCCCGCGGCGACGTCATCGCCTATGACCTGTCCGTCGTCCACGAACGCGCCGACACCGATATTCCGCGCCTGCGCGAAGGCCTGGTCGGCGCGCAGTTCTGGTCCGCCTTCCAGCCGACCAGCGCCCCGCATCCCGCCCGCACCACGCTCGAAATGATCGACACGATCCTTCGCATCGAGCAGGCGCACCCGGACGTGTTCCATCCCGCGCGCTCGTCGGCGGATTTCGCCAAGGCGCGCAAGGCCGGCAAGATCGCCTCCTTCATCGTCGTCGAAGGCGGCGTCGGGCTCGAAAACTCGCTGGCGCCATTGCGCGTCTGGCACGCGGCCGGCGCGCGCATGCTGATCCCCTGCCACAACGAGACGCTGGACTGGGTCGATTCGGCCACCGACGCGCCGCGCCACAACGGCTTCAACGCCTTCGGCCGCGCCGTCATCGCCGAGTGCAACCGGCTCGGCATGATCGTCGACGGCGCGCATGTCAGCCACGCCGGAATCCGCATGATGCTCGACGTCAGCGAGGCGCCGGTGTTCCTGTCGCACTCCAACGCCTTCGCGCTCTGCGACCACCCGCGCAACGCGCCCGACGACGTGCTGAAGCGGCTGAAGGACAATGGCGGGATCGTCATGGCGACCTTCGTGCCGGGCTTCGTCAGCCAGCCCCTGCGCGATTGGCTGAAACGTTCGCGCGACGCCTATGGCAAGGCGCCGCTGGCGAGCGATCCGAAGGCGCAGCTCAAGGAGATCGAGGCCCGCCACGGACCCGCGCCGAAGGCGACGCTCGAAGAGGTCGCCGACCATGTCGTCTATCTCGTCGAGACGGCGGGGCTCGACCATGTCGGCATCGGCTCGGACTTCTTCGGCGGACCGCAGCCGCTCGGGCTCGAGCATGTCGGCCGCTTCCCCCATCTCGTCGCCGAACTGATGAGGCGCGGCTTCTCCGAGGCCGACATCGCCAAGATCGCCAACGGCAATGCGCTGCGCGCGATGCGCGCGGTCGAGGCGGTGGGCGAGAAGCTGCGGGAGACGCGAGTCGCGGCTGGAGGCCGCGTGGTGTGGCCGGAGCTTGTCCCGGCCATCCACGCTGACCCGCGACAAAGCCATTTCTGATTGGCGCGCGAGAGGTGCCCAGCCGACCGCGTGGATGGCCGGGACAAGCCCCATAGGCGCTAACTTTGGCCGCTGGGCTGTCGCTTTCCGTCGTGCCCGGGCTTGTCCCGGGCATCCACGTCGAGGTGTTATTCGACGATTGCCAGATAAATCTTCGCGCCTCGCTGCGCTCCACCGCATGGATGACCGGGACAAGCCCGGTCAAGACGCGGATAGGGCGCTGACTTACCTGTCCAAGTTAGCGCCTATGGGACAAGCCCGGCAATGACGGAGACCCTAGTTTTAGCTGACCGGATCGGCGTCCGGGAAAACTTTCTCCACGAACACGAAATCGAGCCAGCGCCCGAATTTGCGCCCGACCTCGTGGAAATGCGCGGCCTTGGCGAAGCCGAGCCGGTCATGAAACTTGAGCGAGGCCGCATTGTCGGCGTCGACCGCGCCGACCATCGCATGGACGCCGCCTTCTCGGGCGAGGTCCAGCAAATGCCCCATCAGCGCCGCCCCGACGCCCGCCCCGCGCGCGGCCTCCGCGACATGCACGCTGTGCTCGACCGCTGTGGCGATAGCCGGGGAAAGCGCCGCGCCAGTCGCCATAGGAGGCGAAACCCAGCACCTCCCCGTCGCGTTCGGCGACCAGCACCGGGAAGCCCGCCGCCTTGCGCGCATGCAGCCACTGCCGCGCGCTCCTCCAGCGTCGTCGGCTCGTCGCGATAGATGGCGGTCGAAGTGGCGATGATGTGGTTATAGATCGCAAGGATCCCCGGCAGATCGGCCTCCACGGCCGCTCGCGTCGCGGCGACCGGCGTCTCGTCGCCGAGATCGAGGGTGAGGAACAGGCTGTTGCGGTCGGGCTTGTAAGGGGCGAAGGGCGGGCAGTCTCGGAAGCCGAAGCGGCGGTAGAGCCGGCGGGCGGGATGGAAGAAGTCCCATGAGCCGGTCTCCAGGCTCAGCCGCTTGAGCCCGTGGCGGCGCGCCTCGCTGACGATATGGGCGAGCATCGCCGCGCCCGCGCCCGAGCGGCGGCGTTCGGCGCCGGTGTGCATCGACTTCACTTCCCCGCGCCCGTCGCCGAGCCGCTTCAGCGCCCCGACGGCCACGAGCGTCTCGCCGTCCAAGGCGGCGAAAAAGTCGATATCGGGCGCCGCGAGCCCCGTCACGTCGAGCGCATGGGCGCTGCCCGGCGCCGTCTCGCCCCGGCATTGCGGAGATGCGTCTCGAGCAGCGCCAGAACGCGGGGATCGGCGAGATCGCCCCTTACGATCCGCATCAGCCGCGCGCCTGCGCCAGCGCCTGCTCGAGGACCTCGACGGGCTGCGCGCCGGAGACGCGCGAATTTCGAGGCGAAGATGAAGAACGGCACGCCCTCGACGCCCATACGCTGCGCCGCCTCGATCTCCTGGCGCACCTCGTTTACGCCCTCGTCGCCGTCGAGCCGCGCGGCGACGTCGCCGAGGCCGCAGTCGCGCGCGACTTCCACGAGCACGGCGCGGTCGCCGATGTCGCGGCCGCGCTCGAAGTAATCCGCGAACAGCCGCTCGGCCGCCGCGTCGGCGACGCCCGCCTCCGTCGCGAAGCGGATCAGCCGATGCGCGTCGAGCGTGTTGGGCGAACGGCGGATCGCTTCGAAATCGAAGGCGACGCCGACCTCCGCTCCCAAGGCCTTCAACCGCGCTTGGACCTCGGCGAGCCTCGGCCCGTCGCCGAATTTGGCGCGCATATAGGCCTTGCGGTCGAGCCCCTCCGGGGGAATTGTCGGATCGAGCTGGAACGGGCGCCAGCGGATTTCGGCCTGCGGCTCGCTCTTCAGCGCCGCCTCCAGCCGCTTCTTGCCGAGATAGCACCAGGGACAGACCACGTCGCTGACGACGTCGATGACAAGCGGCTGCGGCATCGGAGGCCCTTCCATGCGAATTTGAGCGATCATAGTGCGGCGCACCGCCGGGAAGTCAACGCGGCTTGCGCCACCAGGCGTCGAGATCGACGCCGTAGAGCGGCGTCCTGGCGGGATGGCCGAGCGCCGCCGAATAGGCGACCCATTGCGATTTCGCGTGGTGGAAGGGGACCATGTAAAAGCCCGACAGCAGCACGCGGTCGAGCGCGCGCGCGGCGGCTTCGAAATCGTCCTCGCTCTTGGCGGAAAGCAGCGCCGCGATCATGGCGTCGATGGCGGGCGAGCGCGCGCCGGCGACATTGTAGGCGCCCTCCATGTCGGCCGCGGCCGAACTCCAGCGACCGCGCTGCTCGGCGCCGGGCGAGGCGGAGGCGGGGAAGCTTGCGGGGATCATGTCGAAATCGAAACGCTGGCGGCGGCGCTGGAACTGCGTCTCGTCGACGAGCCGCACCCGCGCGGCGACGCCGATTCGCGCGAGCATCGCCGAATAGTCGAGCGCCAGCCGCTCCTCGGCATTCGTCTTGACGAGGATCTCGAAGCCGAGGCGCGCCCCGCGAGCGTCGCTGAGGGCGCCGTCCTTCAGCGCATAGCCGGCGCGGGCGAGTTCCGCGAGGGCCTGTCGCGCGCGCGCACGGTCGCGCCCCGAGCCGTCTGAAACCGGCGGGCGCCAGCGTCCTTCGAGAATGTCCGCCCGCACGGCGCCCGGAAACGGCGCCAGCAGCGCGCGCTCGCGCGCCGTCGCCGGCCGGCCGGCGCTCGAAAGCGGGCTGTCGCCGAAATAGCTGACGTCGCGCGCATAGGCGCCGCCGAACAGCGTCGCGTCGATCCATTCGAAATCGAACATCGAGGCCAAAGCCTCGCGCACGCGCGGATCGGCGAACATGGGGCGGCGCGTGTTGAAGGCGAAACCCGACATGCCCCTGGGCAGGCCGATCGGGAACGACTGGACCTCGACCTCGCCGCGTCTGCGCCGGGGAAAATCGTAGCTCCGTCGCCAGCGCCCGGCGTCGTCCTCGAAGCGCACGTCGTAGAGCCCCGCCGCGAAGGCGGAAAACAGCGACGATTTGTCGCGATAATAGTCGATCTCGATGCGGTCGAAATTGTAAAGACCGCGCGAGACGGGCAGATCGCGGCCCCAATAATTGGGGTCGCGCCGATAGGTTATGCGCCGGCCGGTATCGATGCTGTCGACGACATAGGGGCCGGAGCCGACGGGAAGCGCGAGCGTCGGTTCGTCGAAGCGGGCGACGTCGGTATGGGCGCGCGACAGCACGGGCGTCAGCGCGAGAATCAGCGGCAGCTCGCGGTCGTCGGCGCCGGAGAGGTCGAAGCGGATCGTCAGCGCGTCCGGCGTCGCCACCGATTTGACCAGGGCGTAGGCCTCGCGCTGCGGCGGTCGGCCGTGATCGCGCAAAAGCTCGAAGGAGAAGCGCACGTCGTCGGAGGTGATGGCCGAGCCGTCGGAGAAATGGGCTCCAGGATTGAGGCGGAAGGTCGCGTAATCGCGCGCGGCGTCCGTTTCGATGCTCTGCGCGATGAGGCCGTAGAGCGTGAACGGCTCGTCGCGGGAGCGCGCCATCAGCGTTTCGAAGACATGGCCGGTCAGTCCCTCGGCGGTCGAGAGGGCCTTGACGTTGAACGGATTTAGGCTGTCAAATGTGCCGAGAAAGGCGAGCCTCAGCGTTCCCCCCCTGGGCGCTTCCCCGTTTGCGTAGGGCAGGGCGGAGAAGCCGGCGGGCAAGGCGGGGGCGCCGTGCATCGCGATGGCGGGAGCAGGCGCGTCGGCGCGGGCCGGCGAGATCGGGGCCAAAGCCAGCGCCGCCGCCAGCCCGAGTTCGGCCCATGGAAATGTTGAAATGAAAAAGATGTTGGATTGCGTCGGCGAATGTGGAAAGAGGGCGCGCTTTCCGAGCAAGGACGGGCGCTCCAGAGCTTCGCGACCTCGCGGCGACGCTCCCGCGCTTGCGTCGAAAACGAAAGGACGACGGATGAAATTCCGGCTCATGCGCTTCGGCGCCCTGGCCCTCGCGACCGTACTCGCAGCCTCGCCCGCGTTCGCCCAATCGCCGAAACCCGCCGCGCCCACCGCGCCGCAGCCCATCAAGCTCGACCTCATCCCGTTGCAGGCGCCGTGGACGAAAGTCTGCCAGAAAGACCCGACCGGCGCCAAGGAATTCTGCCGCACCATCCGCGCCTTCGGCCAGGCCGTCGACCAGCCGCCGACGCTGGCGGTGGCGATCGACACGCTGACCGGCGACGAGAAGAAGGTGGTGCGCGTGCAATTGCCCGAGGGGCTGCTGCTGCGCCCTGGCTTCCGGCTGATGCTGGAGAAGGGCGAGCCGATCGACGGCCGCTTTTCGATCTGCGCCAGCGGCTCGTGCTTCGCGGAGGCCGACATCACCACTTCCCAGCTCAACCTGCTGAAGAAGGCGCCGATCGCCTCCATCGTGGTGCGCAATCAGGTCGGCGCGGAGGTGACGTTCAACGTGCCGATGCACGATTTCGCCGCATCTATCGACGGCCCGGCCGTCGACCCGAAGAAGATCCAGGAGCAGAATAAGGCGCTGCAGGAGCAGCTCGAGAAGCGGGCGCAGCAGCAGCGCGAGCAGATCGAGAAGCAGCAGTCGGCCCCTGCCGCCCCAGCGGCCTCGCCGTCCGCGTCGCCTGCGGCCAAGCCGAAGAAGTGAGGCCCGACCGTTCTGGGGAACGACTCCGCCCGTTGGGGCCGGATAGTTCCCAAGGACGCTCGGCCAACCGTCCGGCGCGTCTTTTTTGACGCGGCGCTTGATCGACGGCGGTTGCGCTTGCGCGGGAAACGCGCGCACGGCGAATGCGTTGCGACAGGCCGGACCGCTGACGCCACCTCCGGGCGGGTTGTCATGGGTTGGACGGGAGCCCGGTTACGCCTGCGACGTATGCTTTCATTATGCAGACGGACTTGTCGATGATGCATTGCCCGGCGCATGCGGCCTCTGCCCCTATATTGGCCCCTATGGAGCCAATTAGCGGGTTGGATTGCCCCTGGGCGCTCTGCAAACTGGCGGCATATCTAGCGTCCGCGTCTCTCAGACAAGCAAGATATCGGGCGCAAAACAAAGCCATCGAGGGCGTAATGAGCCTGTCCATCGCTTCCCCCAACGCCTCCATCGAGTAGAGGAGGAATATGGCGGCCCATTGGAACGGGTTGTCCTGGATGTTGGGATTGTTCCAAATATCTATCACTTCCGAGCCGTAGGAGCCGCCGCCGCTTCTGGCGTGTCCAGACCTATCCTGGCGGCGCAGCGCTACGAAATTCTCCTTGTTCGCATCGACCTTAAGCAGCCGGCGAGCGGCGCCGCGGAGCGCGGCTACGTCCGCCGCGACGTTGCGCGGCAGATTTCCAAGCGCCGCCCGCAGCATCGGGTATTGATCGAGCCGCCACGAGCGATCCCTGGCCTGCGCATAGAGCGCGCGCAAGGATCTCTGATCGGGCGCAGCTTGCTTGATGGCCGCCCGCCACGACGGATCGTTCAAGATCCGCAAAAGCGCCATCTTTGGATAATGTTCGAGATGCTGCCCCTCGCGAGCGACAACTTCCGCCGCGGCCCTGAGGCTCGCCGACGTATCGAGGGGGCTTTGCGTCGCGGCGTCGATCGCCTTCAGCGCGCTTTCGCAGCGGAACGCATCGGGTCTGAAGAGACTCAGATCAGCTCGCATGCCGCTCCCGCTCCGCTTGGCGTTCCGAAAGAACATGTGATCGGGTTGGCGAGCGAACATCGCCGAATTTCGATGCGCTGGCAAGCTTGAGCCCGTGCGCGGCGCGCCCCGGGGGCCATTGGGAAGCGCGGACCGGTCTGTTGCGCCAGACAGCGACGGGCAAAGTAGGAATTCTTGCGGGGGCCACGTAAATTGGGGCAACGGGGTCGAGGCGCGGCGCTAAAAAACGGCGAGCCCGCAATTCCTGCGATTTTCGGCGACGGGCCGCCTGCTCAATTGGCGCTGTTGGTGCGGCGCTTGTAGAAACCCGTATCGGCCCGCACGAAAAGCTGCTCGACCTGGGGATGACGGACCGGCGCGCCGGAATCGTCGGGCAGCAGATTCTGCTCCGAGACATAGGCGATATACTGCGTTTCGTCGTTCTCCGCGAAGAGATGGTAGAACGGCTGGTCCTTCGACGGCCTGATCTCGGCGGGAATGGCGCGATACCATTCCTCCGTATTGGCGAAGATCGGATCGACGTCGTAAATCACACCGCGAAACGGATAAACGCGGTGCTTGACGACCTGACCGATGGCGAATTTGGCGGAGCGGGACTGCATGACTTTGCGCTTCGGCGCTTTCGTAAAGCAGCGCCGCCTTCGATGTCAATTTCGCGAGACGGTCAAAAGCCATAGAGGTGAGCAAAATCACGGTCTTTGGCCGCCACCTGGCGCGCCAGATCGACGATCACCCGCGCCTGCTTCCAGGTCGCGTCGTCCTGCATCTTGCCGTCGATCATGACCGCGCCGGACCCGTCCGGCATCGCCGCGAGGATCTTCCGGGCGAAGGCGACTTCGGCGGGATCGGGAGAGAACACCCGCTTGGCGATGGCGATCTGGCTCGGATGCAGGCTCCAGGCGCCGGCGCAGCCGAGCAGGAAGGCGTTGCGGAACTGCGCCTCGCAGGCCTCCGGATCGGAGAAATCGCCGAACGGGCCGTAGAAGGGCTTCAGCCCGTGCGCCGCGCAGGCGTCGACCATGCGGGCGATCGTGTAATGCCAGGGGTCCTGCTGCGCGCTCGCGCGCGAGGGACCGGCGCCGTCGCCGAGCACGCGATAATCGGGATGGCCGCCGCCGACGCGCGTGGTCTTCATCGCCCGCGACGCGGCGAGGTCGGCCGGCCCCAGGCTCATGCCCTGCATGCGCGGCGAGGCGGCGGCGATGGCCGTGACATTGTTGACCCCCTGCGCCGTCTCCAGGATCGCATGCACGAGGATCGGCTTTGGCGTGCGATGGCGCGCCTCGAGCAGCGCCAGATACTGATCGAGAAAGTGGATGTCCCACGGCCCCTCGATCTTCGGCGCCATCACCACGTCGAGCCTGTCGCCGACCTCGGCGACGATGCGGGCGAGGTCGTCGAGAAACCAGGGCGAGTTCAGCGCGTTGACCCGCACCCACAAGCCGGTCGAGCCGAAATCGACCGATTTGGCCATTGCGATGAAGCCCTCGCGCGCGGCCTCCTTCGATTCGATGGGAATGGCGTCTTCGAGATTGCCGAGCACGACGTCGACCTGGGGAGCGAGTTCGCCGACCTTGGCGCGCACCTTCTCGTTGTGCGGCGGCACGAAATGGATCATGCGCTCGAGCCTGGCCGGCAATTCCCTGAGCGGCGCCGGCGCGCCGATGGCGAGCGGCTCGAAATATCTGCGCGGCGCTTTCATGCGACTCTCCCCGATGGCCTGCGGCGCTTAAATCCGACACCGCGACGGCCGGTCAATCCGCCGGAGGATCGAGGGGCGCAAGAACCGGGCCGCGCCACGGCCCGTAGAGCGCGAAATCCATGTGCGCCCCGTCGGGCGTCGGCTTGCCGTCGGCCGAGCTTTCCCGCGCCGTCACGCGCGCCCGCCAGGCGCGCCCGAGCAGATCGACCGCCCCCGTCACCGCCAGCGACACGCCGGGCGACTGGGTCGCGACGTCAACGAAACGCGCCTCGCCGTTGCTGATCTCGATCCGCCCGTGCGCGGCGCCGAAGCGGGTCGAGCCGGCGGCCATGTCGCGCGCCACGTCGATGAGGCGTCGCCGCCCGCGCCGCAACGCCTCCTCGAAATTCAGACTGTGCAAGGCGCCGTCGGCGATCTCCAGCGATCCCTCGCCGTCGGCCGTGGCGACGATCTCGGCCGGCGAGCGGCCGCGCGCGGCGAAGGACAGTTTCAGACCGCCCTGGCCGGTGAAATTGCGGTCGCCGAAATCGGCGAGCAGCGCGCCGAGGTCGGCGTTCTCCAGCGCCAGCGCGATCCGGCTCTGGCAGGCGCCCTCCTTGTCCTCGATCGACATTTCCCCGCTCAGCGAGCCGCGCGCAAAGCCCGCGTCGAGCAGCTTGACGCCGAACCGGCCGTCGCGCTGAGACACCGCCGCCGCCGCATTGTCGATGGCGTGGCCGCGCCAGACCGCGCGCGTCGCCGAAACGCGCAAATCGAGGTCGAGGTCCCGGCTGGGCTCGGGCAACGCCGCCGCCTTGGACCACTGGCCGGAGTCGTCGATGAGCGTCGGCGGCGGGCCGATCAGGGCGTCGAGGTCCACCGTGTCGGCGGCCATCGTGCCCGATACCGAGACCCCCGTCGGCGCTCTCAACACGTCAAGATCGCCTTCGAAGCGCTGGCCGCCGAGGGTCAGCACGGCGTCGGACAGCTTGAACTGAGCCGCGTCCGCGCTGACGCGGGCCGCGAATTCAAGTCCCGCCGGCGCCGGGCCCGGCGGCGGCCGGCCGATCCAACGGGCGAAGCGGGCGAGCGAGGGGATCAGCGCCGAGACCTGCCCGCGATAGCTCGCGCCGTCGGGCCGCCCCCGCGGCGACCATTCGCCGGAAACGCGCCATTGCGCGAGCGGCGCGTCGAGCGCGAAGCGGACCGTGCTCTTCTCGCCATGCGCGGCCGCCAGCGGCGCGTCGAGTTCGGCCGTGACCTCCACCGGCTGCGAGCGCCATCGCCCGGTCGCGGCGGCCCGCAACGCCCTGTCCGGGGAGGGCCAATCGATGCGACCGGCGCCGAGTTCGAGATGGGTGCGCAAGGCGCGCCGGGCCGAGACGACCGTGACCGCGGCGCCCTGCACGATCACTTGCGAGATCGGCGGGCGCTCGAGCGTCTTCACCGCGCGCTCGGCGGCGTCGAGGTCGATATTGAACTCAGCGTCGCGCAGCGTCACGCCGAGCGGCTCGAACGCTCCGACGAGCAGCCGGTCGAAGCGCAGCGTCACCTCCGCATAGTCCGCCTGCGCCGTCACCGCGCCGCCGGCCGCGCGCAGGCTCAAGTCTTTCAGGCGCAGCGTCGGGCGCGGCAGCAGCCTCAGGGTCGCCGTGGCCGGGGCTTCGACCGGCCCCCACGCGGCGGCGAGATCGCGGCGGACATGGCCGGGGTCGATCGGCCAGTTCATCAGTCCCAGGGAAAGCCCGAACGCGGCGCCGAGCGCGACACCCGTCGCTATTCCCCAATGACGCATGCACCAACCCTCGCCGTTTGGGCGAATCGCGCCCCGGCGTCATGTCTTCTATAGCGCGATTTTGCGCGGCGCGCTCAATCCTGGGCGCCGCCGCGCCAGACCAGCAGGCGGATCTTGCCGTGGCCGTACGCGGCGCGTCCGGGCCGCCCCTCGGCGAGCGCCGACGACGTCTGCGACGCCAGCCATTGCTTGAGCGTCGGATGACCTTCCTCGAGGCTGACGCGCTCCATCGCCTGCAGCGCGCCGCGCTCGGCGGACGGCAGGCCCGAACGGGCGAGCGGCGCGAAGTCGTCGGGCCCATGATCGGCCCCCTCCGCGCCGCGAAACACCACGAAGCCGGCGGGCGTCATGATCGCGTCGCCGGACCTCAGCGTCGGGTCGCCGAGCGGCGAATAGGCGGGGACGCCGCGATGGCACACGCAGGCGTTGACGGCCGTCTCGCGATAACGCAGCGACGCCGGCAGCGCCGTATAGGGCCGGCCCTCGGCCGATACGGCGTCCTCGATCCGGTCGGAGCCGTTGCGGTAATAGACTTCTGTCGCCGCATCCGGGCATAGGCTCTGGCACGCGGCGGTCTCGGACGCCGCGTCGCCGGCGGCGGGCAGAGGGAAGAAAGACCCGTCGCAGAGCCGCACGCAGACCGCGTCGCCGCCGGGACCATTCGAATCGCTCAATACGTCGCCGTTTCCGGTGATTACGGTTATGCGCGCGCCCGCGGAATTGCTGAGGGGCCTGTCGGATTCGCTCGCGTTCGGAGTGAGCGGAAGGAGCTTGACGGCCGCCCGATAGGGCGTGACCGGGACCAGCGTGTAGATTTGCGATTGCGCCGCGGCGCGATCCGCGGACACGCCCGCCGCGGGAATCGCCGCGCCGAGGAGCATGGCGGCCAGAAGGCGCCCCGACATCGGGGCGCCTCAAGCAATGGGAACGCCTCGACAAAGACTTGCGCGGCGCGCGGCGCGACGCCATCGCCTTCTCCTCGTGCCCGGACTTAAGCAACGCCGGCCGCCGGCCGCCGTTCCTTAACGAATCTTTAACGATAAGCGTCGATTGCGCGCAACCGGATTTCGGCCGCTTGGTTATCGGCCAGCGGCTGAGCGAGACGCCGCCGGCAAGGGCCGACCGCGCCAATGCCGGAAGGCTCGCGCCGTCGCGCGGGCGTTTACGCCACCGCCATCCGCGCGCCCTTGCCGGCAAGCGAACGCTCCATCGTCGCCGCATACCAGTCGACGAACTGGATGACGCCGCCCTCGTGAACCGCGTTGTACGGCCCCGGCTCGAAGGCCGGAGAGGCGACGCCGAGCTGGTTCTCCTCGACGATGCGGCGGTCCTGATCGTTGGTGGCGAGCCAGACCTCGGTCAGTTCGTCGAGCGAGTAGTCGACGCCTTCGACGGCCTCGGCGTTGACCAGCCAGCGGGTGGTGACGAGCGTCTGCTTCGGCCCGACAGGGAGCACGCGGAACGAGACGGCGTGATCGCCGAGCACGTGGTTCCAGAGCGAGGGATAGTGGAAGGTGAGCAGCGAGCCGACGGCGCTCGCCCCGACCTCAGGCGAAAGCGGCCTGGCGACCGCGTCGCGGCCGGAGATCGTGTAGCTCGTCGCGTCCCGCAGCAGCGGCATGCGCGTCATGCGGTATTGCCCGTCCTGAGAAATCGCGAAGCCGCTCGGCAGGCCCGCCGCCTCCATGCGCGCCCAATGCTCGGCGATCACCGGATCCTCGGCCGCGCCGCTGACGCCGGCGACCGTCGGCGCCTCGGGGAAGGTGCGGCAAAGCTCGGGATGGTTCGGCGAGCAATGATAGCACTCGCGGTTGTTCTCCCAGACGAGCTTCCAGTTGCCGTTTTCGAGGATCGTGCTTTCGAACGCGACTTTCGCCGCGCCGAGTTTGTGCGGCGCGAAATAAGGCGTCATCGCCGCGCGGAACGGCTCGAAATCCGGCGGCTCGGGACTCAGGCAGACGAAGACGTAGCCGGCGGCGCTCTCGCAGGCGATCGGTTTGAGGCCGAGCGCCTTGGGGTCGAAGGGCTTGGCCATGTCGCGGGCGAACAGAAGCCGGCCGTCGAGGTCGTAGCTCCAGTTGTGATAGGGGCAGACGAGCCGCACCGACGAGCCCTTCGAGGCCGAGCAGATGCGCGAGCCGCGATGGCGGCAGGTGTTGTGAAAGGCGCGCAGCGCCCCGTCGCGGCCGCGCACGACGAGGATCGGATAGTCGCCGACCTGCGCCGTGACGTAATCGCCCGGCCGCCTCATCTCGCCATCGTGGCCGACGAACAGCCATTGCGTGTAGAAGACGTGGTCGAGGTCGAGCTGATAGATCTCGGGATCGACATAGAAGGCGCGCGGCAGCGTGTGGCCCGGCCGGCGGCTCTTCAGCAAAGCGATGGCGTTTTCTTGCGCGCGCATGGACTCCTCGCCGGCTCAGGGAGCGCAGAGACTTGAGCAAGCAAAGCGCGCGTCGCGCCCTTCGCCCCTCGATCGCCCTCCGCGATTCCCGTGGCATCCTTGGCGAGGTTGGTTTCCGGGCTTGAGAGCGGTCCGATCCGGACCCGGCCGAACGCCTTCCCGAGACCATGACGGCCCAGTGGCGGATGTCCGGCCTTCTCTCTCCGGCTTTATCTCCCCTACCGTTGCGGGGGCAGCGCCGGCTTGCGAACCGGCTTCCCAATTCTCCTTCGCGGACGAATCCGCGTCGGCGCCTCGCACCGACAAGGATAGGCCAAAGCCGTGGCGCCTGACAATCGGCTGCGCCAGACGTAATGCCGCGGCCGGCGCCTGATTTTGGCATGGGCCGCGATTATCGGCCTTTCCGCCGTCGGTCCGCCGATTGACTCAAGTCAAGCAAGGCTCGCGACGTCAGTATAAAAACAGTCTTTCCGAGTCCGGCTGCGACGCATGCCGAGCGGAGCCCCAAATTGGAGGCCTGCATGCGCAAATTCCCATTGGCTCTGGCGGTCGTTGGGACTGCCCTTGCGACTTCGGCCTTCGCCGAAGATTCGTTGATGAAACAGGCCCAGGGCCTGTTCAAACCCATTCCCTCGATCGTGCCGTCGGTGAAAGACAACGCCATTACTCGCGACAAGGTCCAACTCGGCAAGCTCCTGTTCTTCGATCCGCGACTTTCCTCCAGCGAAATTATCAGTTGCAACACTTGCCACAACGTCGGCACGGGTGGCGTGGACGCCGGGCCGACCTCGGTCGGCCACGGCTGGCAGAGGGGGCCGCGCCGGGCTCCGACGGTCTATAACGCCGTATTCAACATCGCCCAGTTCTGGGACGGCCGCGCCGCCGACCTGAAGGCGCAGGCCAAAGGCCCCGTTCAGGCGGCGGTCGAGATGAACGCCACGCCCGAGCATGTCGTGAAGACGCTTTCCTCGATGCCGGAATATGTCGCACTGTTCAAGAAGGCGTTCCCGAACGAAGCGTCGCCGGTCAGTTTCGACAATTTCGCCAAGGCCGTCGAAGCCTTCGAGGCCACGCTCATTACGCCCGCCGCACCTTTCGACCAGTTTCTCGAAGGCGACGAGAACGCGCTCGGCGCCCAGCAGAAGGCGGGACTGAAACTCTTCATCGACAAGGGCTGCGCCGGCTGTCACGACGGAATCAACGTCGGCGGCGCCGCCTATTTCCCGTTCGGCGTGGTCGAGAAACCGGGCGCGGAAGTGCTGCCGCCCGACGACAAGGGCCGCTATAACATCAGCAAGACGGCGAGCGACGAATATGTGTTCCGCGCCGCGCCGCTGCGCAACGTGGCGCTGCGCGCGCCCTATTTCCACTCCGGCCAGGTCTGGTCGCTGAAGACCGCCGTCGCCGTGATGGGCGAGTTGCAGCTCGGCGCCAAGCTGACCGATAGCGAGGTGAACGACATTGTCGCCTTCCTGCAATCGCTGACCGGGCAAATGCCGAAGATCGAATACCCGATCCTGCCGACCCGCAGCGATACGACGCCGCTGCCCTCGCTGGCGAAGTGAGACCAGCGGCGGAGGAGGGCGCCCGCGCCCCCCGCCCGCCGTTTGGCGCGCAAATGCGCTGTCAGCGGATGGGAATTGCGCTAAACTGCGTGAGTCCCCTCCGAGGAGTCCTTCATGGCCATCACCCGCCAGGTCATCACCGCATTGGAGCGCGACGGCTCCGACATGCTCGGCACGAAGAACATCGCCGTCAAGCTGATCGACGAAAGCATCGTTTCCGGCTCTCTGTTGACGGTGGAGAGCAACCATTTCTGCGTGCTGAAGTCGCGCGGCGCCGTGCTCAACGTCTACGAGACCGGACAATATGCGCTGACGACCCCTGACAAGCCGATCGTCGGCTCGATCGTGCAGGGCTTCTTCGGCGGCAATTCGCCGTGGGTCTACGAGGTCATCTACATCAACCGCTCGAAGCTGCTCGTCAGCAATCGCGGCATCGCCACCAGCTCCGAAATGGCGGAGGTCTCCTATCAGGTCGACTATTACATCCACGTCGACTCGCGCGAGGCGGCGCTCGATCTCATCACCCATCTGCCGTTCAACGGCCAGCACATCGACACCAAGGAGGTCGCTGACTACGCGGGGCCGGCGATCGAGCAGGCGATCAACCAGATCGTGCAGGTGACGAAGCTGGAGGATATCAACGCCCATATCGGCGAATTGCGAGAGGCGGTGAAATCCCACCTCTCAGATTTCCTGCGCGTCTACGGCATCATGCTTAACGACCTGAAAGTGCTGGTGCTGCCGCGCGACGAACGCATGCGCGAGCTCATCTCCCTGCAGGCGCTGGGGCTGACGCCGATCGAGGCGGTGCGCTATTATCTCGCGCTCAAGATGGCGGAGAAGGGGCTCGTCTCGGCGCCCAACGCCGCCGTCGGCGCGCCCTTCTCGATCGGCGGCCAGCCGCCGGTCGGCTTCTACAACGTCTCCGACGAAACGGGCCTCGCCAAGTGACGCCCGTCTTCGACGACTTCGAGGCGCTGGAGAAGATCGCCATCAACCTGTTCTACGGCTGGGGCTATAATTTCTACCGGCTGGAGAACCATCTGCGCGCCGACGACCTGACGGTGCGCTCCAAGGTCGGCTGGCTGCTTGGCCAGGCGCGCGAGCAGATCGAGCGCGCCGAGAGCGCCTATCGCCGCGCGCATCTGCCCCCGCCGACCCGCGAAAAGCCGCGGCCAGACCCGGCGGCGGCGGAGACGGCGCGCAGGTTGGAGGCGATGTCGCGCGACATCGGCGCGCTCGAAGGCCAGATCCGCGCCCATCCCGTTCCCGAAGAAGATCACATGACCAACCGCTATCGGCGCGAAGCCGAGACGTTGCATCGCCTCCTGCAATGCGACCTCGCGCTCGTCGGCCGCGCCGAGACGCTGCGCGCGATGGTCGAGGACGCCGACGGCGACGGGCTGCTGGCCCGCGCCGCCGACATCGAGGGCGGTCTCAAGAGCCTCGCCCGCAACCTGCGCGACCGTCAGGCGATCCTGCACGTAGTGACGGTCTCAACCCAGCACGTAGCGCGAGAACGCGAGCCCCTGCCGCGCGGTCTCGTCGAGCTTCGCCTCGTCGGCGTTGTCGCTGAGATCGCGCCAGACCTTGATGTCGCGGCCGACCGCCCCGCCCATCTTGACGAAGGGCTCCATGACGACCGCGCCGTCGTAGCCGATCTCGCGCAACGCGGAGCCGATTTCATGCCACGGCAGGCGGCCTTTGCCGGGAACGCGGCGATTGGCCTCGCCGGTGTGAAAATGTCCGAGCAGCGGCCCGGCCGTGCGGATCGCCTGGGCGAAGCTGTCCTCCTCGATGTTCATGTGGAAAGTGTCGAGCATGACCTTGACGTTGGGCTTGCCGACCTCCCGCACGAAAGCGACGCCCTCCTCGGCGGTGTTGAGCACGTGGTTCTCGAAACGGTTGAGCACTTCCAGGCAGAGGTTGACGCCGAGATCGGCCGCGAAATCCGCAAGACCCGCGATGCCCTCAAGCCCCCGCGCGCGGTCGCCCGCCTTGTCGACGGGCTTGGAATAGTCGATAGGCCAGTAGGAATGCAGCGCGCCGCCGATCACATGCGCGTCGAGCTTGGCCATGTTCGTGAGCGTCTCCTCGAAGAACGCGCGCCCCGCCTTGCGGATCTCGGGATCCGCCGAGGACAGGTTCTTCTGCGGCGACGGGCCAAGGCCAGCGGTGATCGCAATGCCGTTCGCCTTGGCGGAGCGGGCGATTTCCGAGATGTGCGAGGGGCTGTAGGCGTTGAGGTGATGGGCGGCGATTTCGATGATGTCGAATCCGAGCCTGGCCACTTTCTCCACGTATTTAAGGCAATCCGCGCTCCATTCCTGCTCCCAGTAGGAATAGTAGATGCCGAACTTCATCGATGTCTCCCGTCTGACGAAATGAGCCCTCCTATCATGCCCTGAGCGCGGGCGTTGGGCGAGGCGATGCGCGCGGAAAATGGGGTGATCGACACTACGGCGGCGCGGGAGCGCATCGCGGGGAGCTTACGCCAGGCCTAAACGGCGGGGCGATGGAACGCAGCGCCGGCGTTCCGCCGGCGCGGGAAGCGTCGCCAACATTCCCCGCGCATGGCCGCGCACGATATGCGCTTGCCTTGCGATGCTCTGGCGATTTCTGTCGCTTCAGTTCGCGTCGTCGTCGGCCTTCGCCCAATCCGGATTGGAAGTGAAGGACGTATCGGCCTTCGTCCACGAGGCGTCGGGATTGAACGTGGTCATCGCCTTGGCGATCTGCGCCGTGTTCCAGCCGAGATCCTTCTGGTAGACGACGCCCTTGTGATTGACTAGAAACGTCATCACGCCGGAATTACGATATTCCGCGGGATAAGCGACGAGCGCAAATCCCCCGATCATCTTGCCATTGACGACGTAATCGACGGCGCCGCCTTCGGCGGCGGGTCCCTGTTTGGTCAGGATCTTGTAGTAATAGCCGTGATAGGGCGAGGGGGCGCCCTGGACGGTGTAGCCCTCGGCCGAGGCTTCGGCGAACAATTCGCCAAGGGGGCTCGGCGGCTGCCCCTCCTCCGTGGGCCAGTAGAGACCGTCCTGCTTTCCGGCGGTGCTGAAGAAGCGCTGCGCATAAACGCCGACCCCCTCGCCGTGATCTTTCTCGGCGTAATCGTTTTCGGCGTCGACGAAGGCAAGAGCAGGTCTCTGTCGCGCTCATCTCGTTGCGGCCGATACGACGAAAGAGGATCTCGCGGCGGCCTTCCGAAACGTTAAAGTTCCAGTTTCCGTTCTTTTGTCGCATCAGGGGAATGGGGAAAGGAAAATCCTTGTCGCCGATGACAAGGATCGCCTTGTCGGCGCCGTCCATGGAGATCTGGTGCTTCGCGTCGTAGGCGGCGACGAATTTCTCCCGCGCCGCCTTGTCGGCGACGGGATCGCCGGACGACATAATGTCCGCGCTGCCCTGGCCCAGCACGATCTGAGCCTTCTGCACGTTGTCGGTCTTGGCGGCCGCGACAAGCGCATCGGCCGCCTCCTGCGGCGTCTTGAAGGCCTGTTGCGCCGTGGCGGCGACGGGAAGCGCGATCGTCGCAACGATCGCGGCCGCCGAAAGCGATCTCAGGATTGCGGGAAACCGATGCATGACGTCCTCGATGGTTCGCGTTTCCGAAATTTCGGCAAGTCACTCCGCCTGCGGCTCGACAACCGGCAAGGCGGCGCCCGTGGAGAGCCATTGCTGATAGGTCTCGAAAGGCAGTGAAAGCTTTTCGTAATTGACGCGCAGATAGCCGTCGGGTCCGCGGAAAACCGCCGAGGGCATGACCCTTTCAACTTCCTGCGCCATCACGCCGACGTAAGCCGTATGGCCGCCGTTGTACACGAAGCGGTAATAGCCGAGGCCGTCATTGAGGCGACCGAGCAGCACGACGTCGTGCTTCAGCCGAATGTCCGAACGCCGGCCGCCGCCCCCGCGTCCTCCGCCGCCGCGTCCTCCGCCGCCCATGCGAGCGCCGCCCCCGCCGCCCCGGAAGCCGCCTCCGCCGCCCATACGGGCGCCGCCTGCGCCGCCCATGCGGGCGCCGCCTCCGCCACCGAAGCTGGCGCGACCGCGAGCGCCCGCGGCGCCAGCCATGCGCCCGGAATTCACGCCGCCGAAGGCGCCGCCAGCACGATTGCCCCCTGCGGGCCGAGTAGCCGGACGAGCGCCGCCCCCTCCAGGGCGAGCGCCCGCGCCCCCTCCCGGACGAGCGCCTGCGCCTCCTCCGGGACGAGCGCCTGCTCCAGCTCCTGCTCCTATTCCTCCTCCGGGACGAGCCCCCGCGCCTGCGCCTGCGCCTGGCCGGTTTCCGACCCCGCCGCCCGGGCTCAACACCTGATTGCCGCCGCGCCCGCGGAAATCCATGCGGTTCTGCGCGCCGCCGCGCCCGGCGTTCCCGCCGAATCTGTTCGCGACATTGGCGTTGTTGTAGCGCACGCCCTGGCGATGCGCGGCATTATGCTGCCATTGAGTGGGGCGATTGATGTTACCGACGTTGATATTTCCGTTGCCCCAGTTGACGCCTCCGCCCCAGCCTCCGCCCCAGCCGCCGCTCCAGTTGCCGAGGCCGTAGCCGAGACCGAAGCCGATGCCCGCGCCGATCACGCCGGCCCCGATATAGCCGGGCCAATAATTCGGCCAATAGGAAGGCGGATAAGAAGGATAATCCCAGGCGCCGTAGACAACGCCGGGATCGTAATAAGGCACATAGACCGTGTTCGGCTGCGTGGGCTGGATTGCGATGACCTGCCGTCCATCCTGTTGTTGCGTCACGACCGTTTGCTGCGGGGTCGAAACGAGCTTGTTGTTCGCCTGCGCCTTCAGACGAAGCCGCTGGATTGCATCCATGACGTCAGGCTGCTGGGCGAGAACCGCGTCGCCAAGCTGCTGGGTCCAGCTGAGTTGATCGCTCATCAATTTGAGCACGTCCGGCGTCGCCGTCAGCGATTTGATGCTGTCGTCCCAGCTCTGCTTGACGACGGCGGCCTGAAGCGCGTCGCCCTTGAGGGCCTTGTTGGCGGAGATCCATCGCTCCGCCTCCACCACCTCAAGCGGGTAGGTCGAAGCCATCAACACTTGCGCGAGCAGATTGTCGGGGTAGAGCGCGATCGGGGCCACCAGAGCCTCGAGCTCCCCTTGCGACAGAAGCGGTTGGGCGGGCGCGGGCTGCGCCGCGGCAGGCTGCGTCGCCGCGGGGGCGGCCTCCTGCGCCGTAGCGAGCTCCGGCGGAACCATCAATAGCGCCGCCGCGAGCACGCCCACGCTTCTCTTCAGAATTCGCGCCTCCATCCCCGCCTCCATCTCGCTTAGATTCCTGCGCTCACACGTTTCGGCGCTTGCACGAAGAGAGACGCCGCTACTGCAGCGGCGAACAAAAACACGATATCCAATAGCATCAAGAAAACACAGGTGTATGATCGAGATCAAGCGGGACGCGATTGTCGGTGCTATATAAGCGCGGAGCTACATCGCGATCGAACCTCTGCGGGCGGAGTTTTCATGCGCGGCTTGATGGCGTTCTTGCGCGCGACGATCGTTGGCGGGGTGCTGTTTCTGACTCCGCTCGTTGTGCTGGGAGTGGTGCTCAATAAGGCCGTGATTTTGGCCGCCAAGGCGATCAAGCCGCTCGCGGATCGGATTCCGGTTTCGCTCGGCCTTGGCGCGGCAAAGGTATATGTTATTGCAGGGCTCCTGCTCGTCCTCCTCTGTTTTCTTGCCGGCCTTTTGGCCCGAAGCCGGTTGGCGAGCAGACTCGTCCAATCCATCGAGGCGCGGTTCCTCTCCTTTCTCCCCGGCTACCAATACCTCAAACAGGAAGGGGCAAGTGTTCTGGGGGCCAGCGAAACGGAAGCGCAGCCGGTTGTGCTTGCCCGCATTGGCGACTCCTGGCGGATCGGCGTCATGACGGAGACGATCAGCGAGAACTGGCTGGCGATCTTCATTCCAAACTCGCCGAATCCCCATGCAGGTAGTGTTTTCATCGTAGAGCGGTCGAAAGTCCGACCCAGCGCGACGCCGCTTGCGGTCGTAACAGCCGCGCTTCGCCGTTGCGGCTCAGGGACGAATTGGGCCGCCGAGACGCTCGAAGGCGATGGGGGGAAGTCGTGACATGCGAACAGGCGCCGAAGATCGACCCCCGACAACAGCGATCGAGTGAGCGTATCGCAACTCCGTCCGGCCTTCGGGCCTCGCGCCGAGAAAGCGATCGACTGTGACCCGCATCGCATATTGCGGTGGCCGAGCATCGCAAGGGCGCGACGCAACGCGCGCGCCAGCACATAGGAAGCGGTCGCGACCAGGGGTTAAGGCGGCGCATGGCGACGGACGCCGGACTGTGACAATTCTTATACCGATTCAATAATCTCGATAACGGCGCAGGCGCCATGTACCAGAATGCCGCTCTCCTCGCTGCTCTCGTTTTCGCATACAGCGTGATGGCGGGCGGAATTGCCCGTTCGTGGTTGAGCGGCCCGATCCTGTTTGCTGGAGCTGGCTTCGCTCTCGGCCCGTTGGGCCTCAACGCGCTACGCCTCGAACTCACCGGCGCCGACCTGAAATTGATCGCGGAAGCTTCGCTGGCGATGGCGCTCTTCACCGATGCGGCGTCGACCAATATCGGCGTAGTCCGCCGCAGCCTTGCATTGCCGGGGCGGCTGCTGTTGATTGGCCTGCCGCTCACAATCGCTCTTGGGTTCCTCGCTGCGACGGCCCTGTTTCCGACGGCGGGTCTTCTCACCGCGGCCATGCTTGCCGCGGTGCTGGCGCCGACGGACGCTGCGCTCGGGGCGCCGGTTATAGCCGACGAGACGGCGCCGATCGAAGCGCGCGAAGCCCTGAATATCGAAAGCGGGTTGAATGACGGAATCTGCGTGCCGCTGGTCGTCGTCCTCCTTGATTTGGCGGTCGGAGTGGAGATGCAGCACAACCCGATTGGACGGGTCGTCGAGGTCATCCTGGAGGAAATCGGCCTCGGCGTTCTGGTCGGCGCGGCTCTCAGCGCCCTTGCGATACTGGGTTTGCGCGTCGCCGCGCGCCACGACTGGCTGACCCCGCATTGGGCCCACGTGCCGGTCGTGGCCCTGGCCGCGCTTTGCTTTGCGGCGGCTCAGTTGATCGGCGGCAGCGGATTCATCGCCTGCTTCGTCGGCGGACTTCTGTTTGGCTCCCTGCATGAAAATCCCAGGGACATGGTTGCTGGAGCCGCAAGCGCCGGCGAAGTCCTGTCGATGCTGACATGGGTCGTATTCGGCGGGCCAGTCGTTGGATTGCTGTTGGGACGCATGACCTGGGGGATCGCCCTATACGCCCTATTGAGCCTGACAGTTGTCCGCGTCGCGCCGGTGCTTATATCGTTGATTGGCGTCAGGATGCCGGCCCGCGAAAAGCTGTTCATAGGATGGTTTGGTCCGCGCGGCCTCGCCAGCATCGTATTCGCCGTCATCATCTTTGACGCCGACGCGCCCGGAAAAGAGATAGTGGCCGTCACGACCGCTTGTACGGTGATTCTGAGCGTCATCGCGCACGGCGTCAGCGCAAGTCCGCTCGCCAGAGGCGCGCTGCGCAGAATTCCGATTCTACAGCGATAGCGGAGGAACGCGTCCGCTACGCGGAGCGTGGCATATTGAGCGCGCGAGGAAACGGGGACGGGCGAGTAGGCCGCGCCCTCAACCCACTCCGCAAGGCGACGCGGGCCGATGAGAAGACATTTCGCCGCGCCAGGAAACAAGAAAGCCGATCGCTTCGCCGCGGCGACCTATCGACTGCCGACAAGCCAGTTGCAAGCCACCGCCGACGCTTGAGGCCATACGCGTCGAACACGGAGCGATGAACTTCGATCTCCTCTCATTTCGCTGCGCCCTGCGCCCGTCCTTGCCAGGCGATGTACGGCAGCGAGATGATAGCGCTGATGATGAGATGATAGATGACAACGCTCTGCAAGACCTTATCGCCGGGGAAATTGAGGCTTGCCACCGCGATGGCGACGCCACCGTTCGCCGGTCCATACCCATGGCCCTGTAACTCAACTATATATATTTATCCTGATCGGACGGGGCAGACCGCCGCATTGACATGTATCAAAATTGCGACGCCATTTTGCCGTATCCGGCGCACGTGGGTCCCGTCCGCCGCGGCGTCGCCCATTCGAAGGGCGCTCGATCGCGGGGGTGAATCCCGCGCAACGTTTTAGCGCGGGCCGGACGCGCCCCGGCGAGGCTGCGGCCCAGTCCTCATCGCCGAAATGCGCGGCGATTATCGGAGCGATCGCTCCGTGTTGACTTGAATCAACGTCGCCCACGGAGCGCGATGCTACCCGGACGCTCTCGAAACGCCGTGCCAGCAACCATATAACTTAGTATGAGCACGCGATGGACAAAGCTGCGATCATATTGGGCGTCTTGCTCGCCGTCCTGGTGGCCGCAACAATATTCTATCGCGCTCGCCGCCTGCGCGCCAATCGAGTGATCCTGGAGAGCATAAAGGACTATTTCAAAGGCGGCTTGTCGGTCGAGCAATTGCGTCAGCGCGCCGAAGAAATAGCCGGTCGCCACTTTATCCACAGTTCGGATTTTTATGCAATGTCGGTTACCGCCTTCCAGCGCGCGGTCGATGACCAATTAGCGAAGCCGCACTCGGCGGATGATGAAAGAACGCTTCTGGCCCGCCTGGCGTCTCTCAAAACAAAATGCGGACTCGCCGATCTCTATCAGACCCAAGGATGGCGGGCAGGGCGGGAATAATGGGGTTTTGCGCGGACGGCGCGTCGAGAAAGCAATTACTGACCGTGTACCGATCACGCGCTTGACGCGCGTGCAGCCGAGGCGCAATTGCGTCAGGCGGCGCAAAGACGCATCAATACATTTTGCGCCGCCTGATTGTCGGCGGCAACGATCAAAATCGGACCGCCTGATGCAATAAGGGTCGCCGCGCGCATCCCGCCGGTTCGCGCGCATTCACCGGGCGAATGCAGGTCCAGGGCGACGCATTGCGCGCGTCGCATGCTAATCTATGATGTGATAACCGCCGTCGATGTAGAGCGTCTCTCCGGTTATCAATTTGGCGGCGTCGTGCGCAAGGAACGCGACGGCCATGCCAACGTCGTCGATGTTCGCCAGGCTGCGCGTGGGAGCTTTCACCTTCGCTTTTCCCAGAAGCTGGTCAAAGTCGGAAATCCCGGAGGCGGCTCGGGTCGACAGCGGGCCGGGTGATATGGCATGGACGCGGATGCCCCTTGGACCGAGTTCGGCCGCGATATACCGCACTGCGCATTCGAGGGCTGCTTTGGCGACTCCCATGATGTTGTAATTCTCGACGACCATCTGGCTGCCATAGTACGTCATCGTGAAGAGGGCCCCGCCGTTGGGCATGAGCGGCTCGGCCAGATGCGCCATTCTGATGAAAGACCAGCACGACACATCCATGGTTGTGAGGAATCCGTCTCTGGGCGCATCCGTCACGCGACCCTCCAATGTGTCCTTTGGGGAGAAGGCGATGGAGTGGACGACAAAATCGAGGGTCCCCCACTCCTGTTTTATCCGATCGAAGACAGACTCCATTTGACCTTCAGCGCGTACGTCCATGGGCAACAGGAGGGACGCGTCGATCTCTTTGGCCAGAGGCTCTACGAATCGCTTCGCCTTATCGTTGAGATAGGTGATCGCAGTTTGAGCGCCCAGCGCATGGAAGGCTTTGGCGCAGCCCCACGCGATGGAGTGTTCGTTGGCGACCCCGACTATGAGCCCCCTCTTTCCCTCCAATAGAGCGGCTTTGGCCAGAGCAATAGCCATGGAGACCCCCATTATGCTTGCGGGCGAGCGCCGCCGGAGATGAGAGCGAGCGTGTGCCGCGCGATCATCATCTCCTCATCAGTCGGAATGACATGGAGCGAAACACGGCTTCCCGGCTTCGAGATCAGAGGCTTGTGCGCCGAGTTCGCCGCAGGGTCGATGGATGCGCCAAGCCACGTCAATCTCTGTGCGATCCTTGCGCGCATTGCCGCGGAGTTCTCGCCAATCCCCGCCGTGAAAACGAACGCGTCGAGCCCGCCCATGGCGGCGGCAAGCATCCCCGCATACAGGCCGACGCTATGCGCAAAGTACTCGAGCGAAAAGGTCGCTCGCGGGTCGGCGCTCGCCTCAAGCACTCGCATGTCGTTGCTCACGCTCGACAAACCCTTCAGGCCGCATTCGTGATAGAGGAACGAACTGACCGCGTCTGCGCTCATGCGCTTTTGTCCAATCAAGTAGAGAACGACGCCGGGATCGAGTTGACCCGGTCTCGTTCCCATCGGGATGCCGTCGAGCGCGGTAAATCCCATCGTGCTATAGACGCTGCGTCCGCCATGAAGCGCGCACATGGAGGCGCCGCTGCCGAGGTGGGCGACGATGACGCGCCCCGCTGCAACCTCCGGCGCGGTTTCAGGCAGGCGAGCTGCGATGTATTCGTAAGACAACCCGTGGAAACCGTATCGTCGCACGCCCTCGCCGTAGAGCTCTTCCGGGATGGCGTAGCGGTCCGCCAGCGGCCCATGATTGCGATGAAACGCCGTATCGAAGCAGGCCACTTGGGGCAGATCGGGGTGGCTCTGAAGGAGCGAACGAATGGGAGCGAGATTGTTGGGCTGATGCAGCGGCGCCAGCGCGACGAACTGCTCGAGCCGGAGCAGCGCAGTGCGATCAATCAGAATGGGCGCCGAATAGTCGGGCCCGCCGTGAACGACGCGGTGGCCGACTGCTCTCGGCGTCAGGCCGTGGCGACCGCGAAGCCATTCGCTGACTGCTGCAAGCGCAGCGCCGACGTCGGCGACTTCTTCCGCAGCAAAAGCTCGGTCCAGTATCGGAGTTCCACCGGAGTCCTGGGCCTCCAGACGCGGTCTGACGCCGATGCCACTGATCTGGCCCTTGATCAATCTCTCGAGGTCGGTCGCGCCCTGATGTCGAAAGATTTGAAACTTCACGCTCGAGGAGCCGGAGTTGAGGACGAGGAGGACGTCCATTGTGCTAAGCCCCAGTTAGGGCGGTCTTCGCCTGCCGCGCGCGCGCGTAGAGCGCGGCGACTGCGCAGGAGGCCAGGCGAGCCCGAACAAAGTCCGCGCGCGAGGTGAGAACAATGGGCGTGCGCGCCCCGAGCACGACGCCCGGCGGCGTCGGCCTTGGACAGGAATATGAGGTTCTTGGCGAGCATGTTGCCGGCCTCCAGGTCCGGCACGACGAGTATCTGCGCGCGGCCGGCGACCTCCGATCGGATCCCCTTTATCCGCGCCGCTTCCGGATCGACCGCATTGTCGAAGGCGAGCGGCCCGTCGAGCAGACCGCCGGTGATCTGGCCACGGTCGGCCATCTTGCAGAGAGCCGCGGCGTCAACGGTCGACGGTATCTTCAGTGTGACTGTCTCGACGGCCGACAGCAGGGCGACGCGGGGCGCGCCCAATCCGATGTCCGCAAAGAGATCGATGGCGTTTTGCACGATGTCTCTTTTGGCGTCGAGATCCGGAAGGATGTTGATTGCTGCGTCAGTGATAAAGAGGGTCTCGGCGTAGGTGGGGACATCCATGACGAATACATGGCTGATGCGTCGCGCGGTGCGCAATCCGCCTTTCGAAGCGGTTACGGCGCGCATCAACTCGTCCGTATGGAGGCTCCCCTTCATCAACAAATCCCCGCGTCCTTCGTGGATGAGGGAGACACCCCGCGCCGCGGCGCCTTCGGCGCTGTCGGCGTCGACGATTTCGAAGTCGCGCAAGTGCAGCCCGAACTCGCGCCCCAGGCTCGCGATTCGGTCGGCTGGTCCAACCAGAACGGGAGTAATTATGCCCGCCTTGGCGGCGTCACAAACGCCACGCAACGAGGTTTCGTCGCAAGGGTAGACAACCACCGTCCTTGCGGCGGAGCTCTCTTTGGCGGCGGCGACCAGCTTGTCGTATTTAGTGAGCGGTTGCTTCTTGGATGGGGTCATTCGTCAGGCTCTCTTCATGCCGCAGGACCTGCTCGAGCGCGCTCCGCCAGCAGGAGTTCGCATGACCATCGATTGCGCTCAGCGCGACAGGCGCCTCACGCGCGCGCGCTCGAGGTCGTCCTCGCCAATATCGAAGAGACGCCGGATTTCATTGACTCGCTCCCCGTCTTCTTCGTGGTCGCCCGCGCTCCAAATGCTCTCCAGAAGAGAAAAGGCGCGCCGCCTTTCCTCCCGACTCGTCGGCAGCAGCTTGGGGAGGTTCGCCAGAGCCTCTTTCTCATCAATAATCAACATGAAGTACTGGTCACGAACCATTTCCTTGAACGCAATCGGGCTGAGCCGTTCGGCCGGGGTCGTTGTGGCGCGAATTCGGCGAATGGCCTCGGCGGTTCTTTCGTCCAGAGAACCGTGGCTCATTCCGACGTAGAGCGCCGCGCGTATCAGCGCCTCGCGCAGGCCCCCCATCTCCATTCGCGATTTGAGGTCCGACATGCGCTTGCGGATCAGCTCCTGGTGCAGCAAACTCTCGGGGGCCTTTCGGAAGGCTTGCGCGTCGGCTCGATTGAAGCCAACGGCCGCTGAAGCGCAGGCGAGCCGTACAGGGCCAGGAACAGATTTTCCTGCGCGCTGTCGCGCAGATCCCGCCACGCGTCAAGCGAGGCCACGATCATTTGCGAGGCCGTCTCCTGCATGGCGACAAATGGATTTCCGGGGCCTGCCGGCCTGCGATTTTCGCGAACGCGGGCCGCGGCTTCCTTGATCGGCGCCATGGCCGGATTGCTGTCGGCCAGCAATTCATATTGCATTCGTAGAGGATGCAACTGGCGAAGCGCATCGGTCATCCACGGTTGGCTCCAAGCCCGGACGAAGGGTTGAACATAGGCGCGGTACAGGGCGAGATTGACCTCCGAGGCGCGCGCCATGGTCGCGAAGCGACGTTCGTCGTCCGCATCATTGCCGCCCAGGGCGCGTATGTCGTCCAGAGTTCTCGGCTCGCAACGCATAACCCAGTCGCCTTTGACGAGCGTGGCGTTCTTCGTGCTCTCTCTCTTCCGCTCAAATACGGCCTCATACAGACCGGGCGGAAGCACATCGATCAGATCGATATTGTTGGCGAACTCGTCGTGCTCCTTACGCGCGACGCCCCCGGACACGAATATGCCCAGATGCCCGGCCGTCTCGTGGACCGTGTATACGATCGTCTGCCCATAGGACCGAATATCGTTCACGTCCTTGTAGAGATCGAGGATCCATCCCAGCGCCTGTTGAGGCGGCGTGATATTGTCGCCTTTGGAGCAGAACACCACGATCGGTGAGCGAATGTTGCGCAGATCGACACGTCACGCCGTCCGAGGATTTTATCTCCCCCGCCGCCAGCTTATTGCCGATGAACAATTCGTCGACGATGAATTGAATCTCCTCGGCATTGAGTACGACATGGCCTCCCCACCACCGCTCAAAGTCCAGGTAGCGCTCCGCCTCGGTATCAATGCTGGCGTAGAGAGTATACTGCTTGGACCATAGCGTATTCGACGGATTCAAGCTCTCGAAGTTTTGCACCAACCAAGCGCCGTCGAATTCCCCGTGGCCGAGGTCGCTGGTCAGCGCCGTGAGCCAGCTTCCTCCGAGGAGGCCGCCGGCGTAGCGCATCGGGTTCTTCCCACGGACGCCGGCCCAGTACGACAGCGGAGATCCCGCAAGCACAAGAGGGCCGAAAAGCTCCGGCCGCATCGCCGCCAGCATCGCCATCGCCCAGCCCGCTTGACAATTGCCGATCACGCAGGGCTTGCCCTCGGCCTCAGGGTGAAGAGCTATGACTTTCTCGAGAAACACGGCTTCGGCTCGCGCGACGTCCTCAATCGTCTGGCCCGGCATGGGGTTCGGCAGGAATCCGACGAAGTAGCAGGGATGGCCGGCCTTGATTGCGACGCCGATTTCGCTATCGGCCTTGAAGCCGCCAATGCCGGGTCCGTGTCCGGCGCGCGGGTCCACGACAACGAAGGGGCGGCGTCGCGGATCTACCGCGGTCCCGGCCGGCGGAATGATCCGCACGAGTACATAATTGACGGGGCGCGGGAACGAGCGACCATCGGCGACGAGTTCGGCCTCATATTTGAGCACATGAGGAACCGTCTCGGCGAGGTGTTCGCGATATTGATTTCCGCGCTGACGCATCACGTCCAGATACAACATGCTGCGTTCGGCGGCGTCGATCCAATAGTCAAGCGCAGCCGTTACGCCTTGGAACGGACCCTGAGGACCGGGAGTGGGGGGCTGCTGCTCTGAAGGCACCGATCCTCTCCGCGCAAGTTCTGTTACTGTCAAGCATATGTCATGATAGCCATGCCGGTCGACCTTGTCGGATTAATGACGCGAAGCCGCATTGACTCTAATCAATGCGGCTTTCTTGGCGGCGTCCTCACAGATAAGTTACTCCTGAGAACTGGGGTAACTTGGGCGCTAGCCTTTGCGATTGATGCGCCGCGCATGAGCGCGGAGGCGACAGGTGTAGTTTGCGATTGTCAATCGGGTTGGCCTGCGCCAGCGGCGGGCGGGGCCATGTCGTCGAAGGCCCGCGCTTCGTGGTGAGAGGGAAGGGCGATCGCGAAGACTGGCACTCCTCGCTCATCGGGCGCTGCTTCGCGCGCGTCCGCAACAAACGCATTGGAGCGCCGCCGTCGACTTTCTGCGCGCGGTGCGCCGACGCCGCCGGGCATGGTTTGAACCGTGGCGAGCCGCGCGACGCCGCAGCCTTCAGCCAGAGCGAAGAAGGATGCGATCTTCGGCGCAATGATTCCGCTCTCGCTCAGCCCCCGAAAATCACCTTGCGGAATCGGATCATCGCGCCTGCGAAATAGACGGAGCCGATCACAAGCATCGCGAGCATCAAAGGCCAGACGATCGTGATGTCCGCGCCGCGGAACAGCACGGCCTGCGCGAAAGCCACGAAATGCGGCGTCGGGCTGATGGTCCGCATGACATATTGCAACCATAGAGGCATGCTCTCCATCGGCGTGCTGCTGCCCGACAGGAGTTGCGTGACCATAAGAACGGGCATAGCCAGCAGGCCGAACTGGCCCATCGTCGTGGAGAGCGTCCCAAGCAGAATGCCGAGCGCCGCGACGACCAGAGCGTAAAGCGCGGCGCCGAACAGGAATAGCAACAGTGACCCCGCGATCGGCGCGCCGATCCAGAGATGCACCACGAACTGCAGCGAAAGCATCGCCGCTACGAGGATGACGAGGCCATTGGCGAACATTTTCGCCAGCATGATTTCGGCCGGCACCACGGGCATGACCAGAAGATGCTCGACCGTCCCTTGCTCGCGCTCGCGAATCAGCGCGGCGCCGGTCAGAATAACGGTCAAGAGCGTGATCTGATTGATGACCTGGGTCATCGCCGAGAACCAGGCCGTTTTCAGGTTCGGGTTGAATCTCGCCCTCACCACGAGATTGATCGGACTGGCGGGTGGTCCGCCCCTTTGGGCGATGAAATCCTGGATCGTGTTGGAAATGGCCGTCTTCAGATAATTCGCGCCATTGCCGGCCTGCGCCACGGCCGTCGCGTCGACATTGATCTGCAGCGAAGTCTTTCGATTGGCGAGAATATCGGCCTGGAACTTCGGCGGAACCTCCACGACGAAAAGGAGCTCGCCTTTGTCCATTTTCGAATCGATGTCGCTCGTCCTGATATGAACCGCCGGCTGGAAGGTCGGGCGCACGAGACCTTCGGCGATCTCTCTCGAGAGATCCGAGCCGTCTTCGTCCGCTATGCCGACGGACAGATTCGTCGCCTCCGTCACCGCGCCCGTCGCAACCGTATTCACGGAAATGCTGAAGGCGTAGGCGACGAGGATGAGCATCGTCGGGTCGGCGCGAATGCTTCTCAGCTCCTTCACCACAAGCCGAAGAATATTGACGACATGCCCCATCAGCGTCAGCGGTTTGAACTCCGCCAGTCGTGCGCCGGGAGCCGCGCTGTCTGGAGGCATGTCAGGTCTCCTGCTTGCGCAAGAACAGAAGCGAGAGAACGAGATAGGCCAACGCGATGATTACAATCCCCGCGATGTTCCGCCAAAGGTCCGCCATTCCCAACGCCTTCGCGAAAACGCCGACCGTCACGGGCTGGTACCAGGCGGAGGGAAACGTCAACCCCAGAACCTTCGCCGTGCCGGACAGCGACGACACAGGGGCGAACAGCCCCGAGAAATTGACGGCCGGCACGATGGAGAGAATCGCCGTTGCGAACACCGCCGCCACCTGAGTGCGCGTGAACGACGAGATCAACTGGCCGAAACCCGTCGTCGCCACGACATACACCACCGTTGCGATGAGAAGCGTCAGAAACGGCCCCTTGATCGGCACTCTGAAGATGAAGATCGCCATCAGGAAAAGGAAGACGAAGTTCACCATCGCGACGGCGATGTAGGGCAATTGCTTGCCGATCAGGAACTCGAACTTCGTAATGGGCGTGGAGCGGAAATTGGCGATCGAGCCGGTTTCCTTTTCGCGCACGACGGCGATCGCCGACATGATCGCTGGGATCAGACACAGCATCAGCATGAAGACGCTCGGCACCATGGCGTTCACGCTCAGAAACGCCTGATTGTACCGGAAGCGCGTTTCGATGTTTTCGTCGTTCCAGGCGTCCGGAGTCCCTGCCTTATGCTCGGCGCGCTGAATCTCCTGCGCGCTCCTCCTGACAACTCCGTTAACGTAGTTTCTCGCCGTTTCTCCCCGGAACGTCATCGCTCCGTCCACGGACGCGTCGACCTCCGGCCGGCTCCCTTTCAGAAGATCGCGGCCGAATCCGCTGGGGATCTCGACGACAATTTGCGTCTCGCCGCTTTTCAGGCGCTGCTCCGCTTCCGCAGCGGACGCTATCGGCGGTTGAACCGAGAAATATCGGGACCCCGAGAACCCCTGCAGCAGGTCGCGACTCTGCTGAGTATCGTCCTGGTCGAACGCCGCCAGTTGCAGATTTTCGATGTCGAACGAAATCCCGTAGCCGAACGCCGCCATGAGAACGATCGGCCCAAAGAGGGCGAAGACGATGCGAATGGGATCGCGCAACAGTTCGACCGCTTCGCGCCGCGCATAAGCCCAAAGGCGCGCAAGGTCGAAGCGCTTCGGCGCGCCCGCCGGCGCCTCCTCGATAATCGCCGCAGAAGGCGGCGGAGGCTCCACCGTTTTCGACCTGTCCAACCCGGCCGCCTCGGCAAGATATCCGATGAACGTGTCTTCCAGAGAGTCGCTGCCGCGCTCCTTGACGAGATCCAACGGCGCGCCGACCGCGAGAACCTTGCCCGCATGCATGAGCGAGATTCGATCGCATCTCTCGGCCTCGTTCATGAAATGGGTCGAGAGGAAAATCGTCACGCCGTCGTCGCGCGAGAGATCGATCAGCGTGCGCCAGAAGGCGTCACGCGCGATCGGATCGACGCCGGAGGTCGGCTCGTCCAGGATGAGAATGGCGGGCTCGTGCAACACGGCGACCGCGAGCTGAAGCCTCTGCTTGATTCCCAGCGGCAGGCTTTCGGGCCGGCTGTCCACGACGTCTTCCAAATCGTAGCGCGTCAGCAGTTCGGGTATGCGCTTTGCCATTTTCTCTGGCGGCAGATGATAGAGATGGGCGTGCAAGTCCAGGTTTTGCCGAACGGTCAGCTCACTGTAGAGAGAGAACGCCTGCGTCATGTAGCCGACGTTCCGGCGCATCTCCATGTCGTTTGATCCCATCGGGCTCCCGAATAATTTCGCCCAGCCTTCGGTGGCGGGCAGGAACCCGGTCAGCATCTTCATCGTCGTGGATTTGCCGCAGCCGTTCGACCCGAGAAATCCGAAGATCTCGCCCTGTTCGATGCGAAAGTTGACGTGATCCACGGCGACGAAATTGCCGAACCGCCGCGTGAGTCCCTCCGCCTCGATCGCCGGCACGGCGTTTTCGGACACCTGGCGCGGACGCACGATCACATGGTGGTGAGCCGCGCGCTTCTCCTCGGGCAACAAGGCGATGAACGCCTCGTCCAAATTCGGCTTGCCCGTGCGCTCGAGCAACTCGCTCAGCGCGCCGCTGGCGATGACCTTGCCGTCGTCCATCGCCATGAGCCAATCGAATCGCTGCGCCTCGTCCATGTAGGCGGTCGCGACCATCACGCTCATATGGGGCCGGCGTGCGCGAATGGTGTTGATGAGGTCCCAGAACTGGCCTCGCGAAAGCGGATCGACGCCGGTCGTCGGTTCGTCGAGTATCAAAAGATCCGGATCGTTGATGAGCGCGCAGCAGAGGCTGAGTTTCTGTTTCATGCCGCCCGACAGCTTTCCCGCCGGACGGTCTTCAAACGGATCCAGAGCGGTCGAAGTCAGAAGCTCCGTGATCCGCGCCCTTCGCTCCGCCTGCGACTGGCCAAACAGGCGGCCAAAGAAGTCGATGTTCTCGAAGACCGAGAGCGTCGGATACAGGTTGCGGCCAAGTCCTTGCGGCATATAGGCGATTCGACCGCGGACAGCCTTGAGGTGGGCGCGATTGGCCACGCTCTTGTCGAATACGACGACCTCGCCGGTCTGGATTGTGCGCACCCCAGATATCAGCGCCAGCATTGTCGATTTGCCGACCCCGTCAGGCCCGATCACTCCGACCATCACTCGCGCGGGAACATCGATCGTGACGTTGTCGAGCGCGATAGTCGCGCCGTATCGATGTGAAACGTTTTCCAGGCGGGCGACGACGGCTGGCGTCATTGCGGCACCTTAACCTGAAGATCTTCGGGCCAGTCGATCGTCGCGTCGGTCCGCACGATGCCGAGGCCTCGCACGCCAGTCTTCACTTTGCTGTAGAATTTCTCCAGCATCTTCGGATCGATCTTGAGTTTGACGCGGAACATCAGCTTCTCGCGCTCTTCGGCGGTCTCCACCGTCTTGGGCGTGAATTGCGCGTCGGCCGCGACGAAGCTCACCGTCGCGGGAATAACGTATTGGGGCACCGGATCCAGCACGATCCGGGCTTCCCCGCCGATCTCGAGTTTCGCGGCGCTCGCGGCGGGAAGGAAAATGGTCATATAGACGTCCTTGAGATCGAGGACGGTCAGGACTTTCGCGCCGGCGGCGACGACCTCGCCGTTCCGGGCCAGTTGATACTGAACCCGTCCCGATCCGCGGCGAAACCAGAACGAGCTCCTTCAAAATCGCGTCGATACGCTCTACTTCCGCCTCCGCGCTCTTGATCGAGGACCCCGCTTGCTGCTCCTGCGCCTTGGCGCCACTCAGGCCGGCGTCCGCCGCCTCGTAGTTGCGCTTGCGCTGATCCATGTCGACCTGACTGATGGCCTGCTTCTTTATCAGCTCCTGCCCGCGCTCGAAGTTCATCTTGGCCAATTCCAAGACGGTTTGCTTCTGCACGACCTGCGACTGCGCCTCGGTAAGCGATTGCTTGGCCTTCTCGACGTTGGATTGCGCCGCCTTGAGCTGGGCCTCGTATTCCGGCGACGACACCCGACCGAGCGCCTCGCCCTCGGTGACGTTGCTTCCCTCCTCGACCTTCATGTCGGTCAGCCGACCGGGATATTTCGCCGACACGTCGACCTGGGTCGCCTCAAGGCGACCATTGGTCTTCACGACGCCTTTCGGCATCTTTGCTCCCGTCAGGCGATTGAGAAGATTGCGCACCCGGGACTGGGCGTGGGCCGCGGGAGCGAATGCGACGGTCCATCGACCGCCATGTACGTCCGGCGAGAGCGAAAACCCGCCCCCCGCAATCGGCAAGGCGGCTAGAGCAATGATAAGCCAGCGGGAGCGCATTTGCGATGCTCCTTCGAGAAGGGACCCCAATCCTACAGGGGCGATCCGCCCCCTTCTTGATTTAGATCATCCACGGCGCGATTACTCCATACTAAAAAACCGTTGGTCGGCAGGTCATTAGGGCCAAGCCGGAGGGAAAGGGTGAGACCATGGCTCATTCGGACCGGCGATCCAAACAAGACGAGGTCTCCGCCTCGGCGAACGAGGAAAAGCTCGGCCTCAAAGCCTACGAGCGCGAGCTTGCGGACCTGCATGTGGAGCTCGTCAAGCTCCAGCAATGGATTACGCACGAAAAATTGAAGGTTTGCGTGATATTCGAGGGACGAGATGGAGCGGGCAAGGGCGGGGTCATAAAGGCGATAACCGAGCGCGTCAGCCCGCGCATTTTCCGCGTTGTCGCGCTCCCGAGCCCCACCGAGCGGGAAAAGTCGCAGATGTTCCTGCAGCGTTATATTCCCCATCTTCCCGCCGCCGGCGAGATGGTAATCTTCGATCGCAGTTGGTACAATCGCGCCGGCGTCGAGCGCGTGATGGGTTTCTGCTCGGAAAACGAAGCAGCTCGCTTTCTCAAAATGGCCCCGGCTGTAGAGAAGGCGTTTGTCGATTTGGGAATTGTTCTGCTCAAATATTGGCTGGAGGTATCGCAATCCGAACAAAAGCGCAGATTTGAGTCCCGCATCAATGATGGGCGCAAAATTTGGAAGTTGTCGCCAATGGATCTCAAGTCGTTCGAGATGTGGTACGATTATTCGCGCGCCCGCGACGAAATGTTTCAATCCACGGACACGCCTTGGGCCCCATGGTTCTTCGTCCAATCGGACGACAAGAGGCGAATGCGCCTGAACCTTATCACCCATCTTCTGGGCCAAATACCCTACGAGACTTTGCCGCGACAGAAGCCGGACTTGCCGAAGAGGCAGAAGCCTCATGGCTATAACGAACCGGAATACCAGTACAAGCGCATTCCTCAACTCGTGTGGCCGAAGACCTGACGCCCGGAAGATCGTCGTCCCCGGCCTCCGGGGTCGACGCGAAGGCGGCGCCGTGAACTCACGCGCCGAGTTTCGTTTGGGACTGTCGTCTCGCTTCACATCGGATCGGGCCCCGATGGCACGATGGCGGCCCCTCGTCGATTCCGCAACAAGACGGTTCAGCGGCATCTTTCGTAGTTGGAGTCCAGAAGCGGGTTGTCGGTCGACCCGTAGAGAATCTCGTTTTCGTCCAACACTTTGAATCGAGCCGATACGGGCGCGAAGCCGATTTTGTTGTTGCAGTCGAGCGATGCGGTGATTTCGTCGCCCTTGACGGCGACCTTCCCCACCCGACACTCGCCATTCGCCGCCACAATATGCTGTGGATCTATGATAAAGGCAGGGATGAATTCGTTCACCGGCTGTCGGAATGCCAACCTTCCGTTCCGGACTTCGAACACCCTCTTGCAGTCGGACGCAGATTGGGCCCACGCGCCGATCAGACGGCGATCCAACTGGCCGGCGTATGCGTCATGGGACGAAAGCAAGGCGGAGAAAATAAGCAACGCTGCTGTCGCCTCGGATATCGGCTTGCGCATCTTGTCCCCTTTCCAGCACTCCTGCAAAACTACCTCGATGCATTAGCGTGGTATTGACGCGGATCAAAGCGTCGCCGGGCGACTGGCCCAATGCTAAGAACAAAATTTGTGCGAACGGTCTGATGGCTCCAGGACGCCAATAATTCAGCGGTCGCGACGGAGGCGAACATGATCAAGGAGCTGCCGGACGGCGAGTGGGCCCTGATTGACGCCTGGTGGCGCGCCGCAAATTACCTATCCGTCGGCCAGATCTATCTCTATGCGAATCCGCTGCTCAGGGAGACGCTTACCAAAGAACATATCAAACCGCGATTGCTTGGGCATTGGGGCACCACGCCGGGCCTGAATTTCATATACGCGCACCTCAATCGCGTCATCAAGCGTCACGATCTCGACATGATCTATATCACGGGCCCAGGACATGGCGGACCCGCCCTGGTCGCGAACGCCTATCTCGAAGGCGCGTACAGCGAAGTCTATCCAAACGTCTCGCAGGACGAAGAGGGCATGAAGCGCCTCTTCAAGCAGTTCTCGTTTCCGGGCGGAATTCCGAGCCACGTCGCCCCGGAAACGCCCGGTTCCATTCATGAGGGCGGAGAATTGGGATACGCCCTTTCCCACGCCTTCGGCGCAGCTTTCGACAATCCGGACCTGATCGTCGCTTGCGTGGTTGGAGACGGTGAGGCGGAGACCGGCCCCTTAGCCACGAGCTGGCACTCGAACAAGTTCCTGAACCCGGCGACCGACGGCGCCGTCCTGCCGATCCTGCACCTCAACGGCTACAAGATCGCAAATCCGACCGTGCTGGCCAGAATCAGTCACGAAGAACTCGATCAGCTGTTCAGGGGATACGGTTATACGCCCTATTTCGTGGAAGGCGACGATGCCGCGGCGATGCATCCGCTGATGGGCGGAGTGTTGGACAAGGCGATCGACGAGATTCTTCGGATCAGAAGAGAAGCGCGGCAGTCTCGGACGCCCACCCGACCGCGTTGGCCGATGATCGTTCTGCGCACACCGAAGGGCTGGACCTGTCCGAAGGAGATCGACGGCAGACGCACCGAGGGCTACTGGCGGTCGCATCAGGTCCCAATGGGCGAAATGCACGAGAATGCCGAACACGTTCGCATTCTTGAGAACTGGATGAAGAGCTATCGTCCGAACGAGCTCTTCGACAATGACGGGCGGCCGAGGCCGGAGTTGGCTCAGCTTTCTCCGGCCGGCGAACGCCGTATGAGCGCCAACCCGCATACCAATGGCGGGGTCAAGATGCGAGACCTCAGGCTTCCCGACTTCCGGGATTACGCGGTCGCGGTTCCCGCTCCTGGCGCGGTTACGGCGGAATTGACGCGCGTCATGGGAGTTTTTCTCCGCGACGTCATGAAGCTGAATATGAGCGCGCGCAACTTCCGCCTCTTCAGCCCGGACGAGAACAATTCGAACCGCTGGCAAGACGTACTCGACGTCACCAATCGCGCCTGGCTCGCCGATACATATGCTTGGGACGATCATTTGGCGTCCGACGGACGGATCATGGAAGTGCTCAGCGAGCACCAGTGCCAGGGGTGGCTGGAAGGCTACCTTCTGACGGGCCGACATGGGTTCTTCTCATGCTACGAGGCGTTCATTCACATTATCGACTCCATGTTCAATCAGCACGCCAAATGGCTGAAGGTCTGCAATCAGATCCCCTGGCGTCGTCCGATCGCTTCGTTGAATTACCTCTTGTCAAGCCACGTTTGGCGTCAAGACCACAATGGTTTCAGTCATCAGGACCCCGGCTTCATTGATCATGTGGTAAACAAGAAGTCCGAGGTTATTCGCGTCTATCTGCCGCCGGACGCAAACTGTCTTCTGTCCGTAACCGACCATTGTCTGCGAAGCCGCAATTATGTGAATGTCGTGGTGGCGGGAAAGCAGCCGGCGCCGCAGTGGCTCACCATGGATCAGGCCATAAAACATTGCAGCGCGGGCCTTGGCATTTGGGAGTGGGCCAGCAACGATAAAGGCGTTGAGCCGGACGTGGTGATGGCCTGCTGCGGAGATGTGCCGACACTGGAGACGTTAGCCGCCGTCGAGCTTCTCTGGCGATACGCGCCAGAACTCAAGGTGCGCGTCGTGAACATCGTCGATCTCATGAAGCTGCAGCCGCAAAGCGAACATCCGCACGGCATGTCCGACGCCGACTTTGATGCGATCTTCACCACGGACAAGCCGATCATTTTCGCGTTTCACGGCTATCCCTGGCTTATCCATCGGCTTACCTACCGACGCGCCGGGCACCAAAATCTCCATGTGCGAGGGTACAAGGAAGAAGGCGCTACGAGCACGCCGTTCGATATGTGCGTTCGCAACGATCTCGACCGTTTTCATCTGGTGGCCGACGTGATCGATCGCGCGCCGAAGCTGGGCGTGAAGGCGGCCTACGCCAAGCAGGCCATCCGCGACAAGCTGATCGACCATCGGGAGTACATTCGCGAATACGGCGACGACATGCCGGACGTGGCGGGCTGGTCCTGGCGCGGCGCGGCGGTCGGTCAAACAAAGTCGACCGAGGCCGACAACCTGTGAGGATGGTCTGGGCGCGGGCGACCGAGGCGCGAAGGGCCCAGGCTGCGGCCGTGCGCGAGGTCGGCGCCGCCCCCGGGAACGTGGTTCTGTGAGCAATCCTCCAACAATAGTAATTTAACTTGCGGAAGGGCGTTGCAATGAACGGCAAAGACGCCGGAGCGACCGACCTGGCGAACCTCGTGTCAGCTGAGCTGGTCGACCAATATAGCGCCGGACCCATTCCCCTGGTGGGATCGTCCGAGTCTCTATACGAGCGACACCTCCTATTCGACAATGTGATCGACTTGCGAGAGTCGGGAGCGCGAGAGCGCTATGAGGCCTTCGCCCACTCCGTGCGAGACGTGCTCTCTCAGCGGTGGCTGAAAACGGAGCAGACTTATGAGAGTGAGAACCCCAAGCGGGTCTACTATCTCTCAATGGAGTTTCTTATTGGGCGCTCTCTCGCCAATAATGTCATGAACCTTCTTTTGCAGCCAGCGGTTGATCGCGTCCTGGCCAGGCGGAACCTGGATTGGGCGCTTATGCTGGAACAGGAACCCGACGCCGGCCTCGGCAACGGCGGCCTGGGACGGCTTGCCGCTTGTTTCCTCGATTCCATGGCGACTATGGGGCTTCCGGCCATGGGGTATGGTCTGCGCTACGAATACGGGATGTTCAAACAAACGATTTATAACGGCTGGCAGCACGAACAGCCCGACAACTGGCTCCGTCGCGCCGATCCCTGGGAAGTGGCTCGGCCGCAGGAGCAAGTCGAGATTCGGCTCGGCTGCTCCTTCGAAGTGCGCGGCGGCTCGCTGGCGGTGGTCGCCGACAGGCCGTCTATTCTCCAGGGGAAGCCGTTCGATCGGCCCGTGGTCGGATATGGCGGCAAGACGATCAACACTCTGCGGCTTTGGGCCGCGTCTGCGGCGGACTTCTTCGACTTTCAGGCGTTCAGCTCGGGGGACTTCGTCAGCGCCCTGGCCGAGCGACTTGCAGCCGAATCCCTCACGCGCGTCCTGTACCCGGACGATTCCACAAGCATGGGCCAGGCGTTGCGGTTTGTGCAGGAATATTTTCTCGTCGCGTGCTCTCTGGCGGATGCGGTGCGGCGGTTCCGCCGCTCGAACGAGGATTGGAGCGCGCTTCCCGATAAAGTCGCGATTTAGCTCAACGACACCCATCCGAGCCTCGCCATTCCCGAGCTGATGCGTATTCTGCTCGACGACGTCGGCATGGGTTGGGAGGAGGCCTGGCGTCTGTCTCAGCGGACGCTGGCCTACACCAATCATACGTTGCTGCCCGAGGCCCTGGAGAAATGGCCGCTTCCTTGGTTCAAGGTGCTTCTGCCGCGCCAGCTCGAGATCATATTCGAGATCAACCGGCGTCTTCTCGACGACGTGCGAAGCCGCTTTCCCGGCGACGATCAGCGCGTCGCTCGGGTCAGCCTGGTCGAGGAAGGGGCGGTGCGGAAGATCAGAATGGCGAACCTCGCCATCGTGGGATCACACAGCACGAACGGCGTGGCGGAAATACATTCGCGTCTGCTTCGCGCGGTGACGGTCAAGGATCTGGCCGAGCAATTTCCCGAGCGCTTCAGGAACATAACGAACGGAGTGACGCAGCGGCGTTGGTTGCTGCTGTCCAATCCGGCGCTCGCAAGGACGATTTCGGCGGCCGTGGGGTGTGCCGATGTGCGCATTGCGGTGTCGCGGCGAAAGCCGTCGCGCCCGCCGTCGCGACGACGACGCCGTTCGGGCCGCGCATTCATGCGCTGGCTATTTATCTCAAGGGCTTTCAGGCGCTGTCCTACGAACGGCTGCGCGGCCTCTTTCGCGACGCCTTCGGGCTGAGCGTGAGCGAGGGCGCGCTGATGAACATGTTCGTCCGCTCGCATCCCCGGTTCGAGATCGAGGCCGAGAGGGCGAAAGCCATTCTCCGCGCAGCCAGGGTTGTCGCCAGCAACGAGACCGGCGTTCGCATCGAAGGGACGAACTCCTACCACTGGGTTTTCCATGGCAAAGACGCACTCGCGCATCAGCCCGACTATTCGCGCGCCGGCCGTGTCGTGGATGAGATGATGGCGGGACACGAGCCGAAAGTGTGGATCTCGGATCGCTACTCGGCGCAGCAAGGCCATGGCGAACGGCATCATACATGCCTGGCGCATCTGGCCCGCGACGCGGCGAGGGATGGATAACCGACCTCAACGAGTTGGCGAAGCTCGAGCCGCTCATCGGGGATAAAGGGTTTCACGAGGAGTTGCGAAAGGCGAAGCGGACAGCGAAGTCCGGCTTCGCCACTTGGCTGAAGGAGAGCGCGGGGGTCGTCGTTGATCCCGAGACGATATTCGACAGCCAGGTGAAGCGCATTCACGAGTACAAACGCCAGCTGTTGAACGCGATGCGGATCGTCGTGCTCTACAACAGGCTGCGGGCGAATCGCGAGAGCGAAACGCCGGCGCGCACCTTCTTTTTCTCCGGCAAGGCCGCGCCGGCCTATGCCTTGGCCAAGCTCATCATCAAGTTCGTGAACAACATCGCGGCCGTCATTAGGGACGATCCCGCCGTTCGCGGGAGACTGAACGTAGTCTTCCTCCCGGAATACAGCGTCAGCCTGGCCGAGCGGCTCATCGCCGCTTCTGACGTCTCCAATCAGATATCCACGGCGGGTTACGAGGCGAGCGGCACCAGCAATATGAAGTTCATGATGAACGGCGCCTTGACGATCGGGACGCGAGACGGCGCCACCATCGAGATGGCCGAGGCGGCGGGAGACGAGAATTTCTATCTCTTCGGTCTCACGTCCGATCAGGTCGCCGCCGCCAGGGGCTGGTACAATCCGCGTTGGCACTACGACAACGAGCCGGAAGCGCGGGCGGCGCTCGATCTCGTCTTCTCCGGCCATTTCAACCGAGATGAGCCGGGCATATTCGATCCGTTGCGCGGGGCTCTGCTCGATGGGGGAGATCATTATATGCACTTGGCGGATCTCGCTTCCTATCTGGAAGCGGACGCCCGCCTGACGGCGCAGTACCGCGACAAGGAGCTGTGGGCGCGCAAGGTGATAGCGAATATCGCGGGCTCCGCGCGGTTTTCCAGCGATCGCACGATAGGCGAGTACGCCGCCAGCGTCTGGGGCGTCAAGCCGTGCACAGCGCCATGAGGCGGATCTGGCGCGCCCGGAGAGGCTCGAACTCCCAACCCTCGGTTTCGAAGACCGATACAGCGACTTTCCCCGAGCTTCCCCGTGCGATCCACTCATTACTAACACATTGTTATTGCACAGATAGTGTATTTATGATAGCTCTTGGTGGTTCCCTGACTTTCCAAAGAACTGCTTACCGAGCGCTTACCGAAATACACGATAGCTATGCCAAAAGGTCGGATTTCGAAGAAGTCGGTCGATGCCCTCGTTTGCCGCGAGGAGCACGACCGCGTGTTTCTGTGGGACGACGCTCTGGCCGGTTTCGGCGTCGCCGCCTACCCGAATGGCAAGAAGGCCTACGTCGTCCAATACCGACAAAACGGGCGGTCGCGTCGGAGCGCCATCGGCGAGCACGGGCGTCTGACGCCAGATGAGGCCCGATCAGAGGCGAAGAAGCTTCTCGGGAGCGTCGAGAAAGGCGAAGATCCGATTGCGGCCAGGAAGGCTGAGCGGCAGGTCCAAATTTTTTCGGAGATCGCGGCGGAGTTTTTGTCCCTGCACGCCAAGGCCAAGCGCAAGGCTAGGACCCACGACGGGTACAAAATCCTCGTGGACCGGCATATCAATCCCGCGATTGGGCCTATCCGGATAACCGAGCTGCGGCGCGCCGACGTAACGAAAATGCACGCCAAGATGTCCGCGACGCCGGGTGCGGCCAATCGTGCGGTGGCTCTCGTGTCGGCCATTTGGAATTGGCCATCGAAGCGGGATTTGGTGGCGCTTGGCGAGAATCCCGCGAGAGCCATCACCCGGTATCCCGAGTCCGCGAAGGAAAGGTTTTTGTCGTCCGATGAGTTCCGTCGGCTTGGCGATGCGCTGGCCAAGGGCGAGACCAAGGGCCTGCCTTACGAAATCAATCAGGACGGCCCGAAAGCGAAACACGCGCGAAAGCCTGAGAACCGAAAGCGAATTATTGATCCCTATGCCGCCGCCGCGATCCGCTTGCTCATTCTCACCGGCGCCCGCCTTCGGGAAATTCTACACGCCCGATGGGAGAACGTAGATTTTGAACGCGGCATCCTTTTCCTTCCCGACTCGAAAACGGGGCGGAAGCCGGTCTATCTCGGAGCGGCCGCGCTCGAAATTCTCGCGAAACTTCCGCGCATCGAGGGCATCCCTTACGTGATCGCCGGACTGACACCCGACAAGCCGCGAGCCGATCTCAAGAACCCTTGGCGAGCCGTTACCGAGGCTGCAGGGCTGACGGGGCTTCGCATTCACGATCTCCGCCATTCCTTCGCCAGCATCGGGGCCGGCGCGTCGCTCGGTTTACCAATTATCGGGAGGCTTCTCGGCCATACGCAACCGTCCACTACGGCCCGTTATGCACATCTCGATGCCGACCCGATGAAGCGGGCCGTCGAAACGATCACCGAGACGATCACCACGGCGATGAACGGCCGCGCCCCGGTCGGTGCGCCGCAGAAGGAAGTAAAAAATTGATCGTCATTGGATAGAGAACGCGGAGGGGCGCCGCCGAGTTCGACGCGAGCCGTCCGTAAAGAAGCCACTCGGAGGCGGCGATGACGCCGGTTGAAGCCCGTATATGTAAGCGGCTGTATCGGGAAGTCCAGTACGGGGGCCTAAGCCCCGTCGAGGCCGACGCCCGATTGCGGGGATTGGGCTTGGAGCCGTTTGAAAATCGGCCTGATCCGTCTGCATTCGATCCGATGCAGGAAAGAAGAATGGACGCTGCCGATGGCCGCCGCTTGGTTCATTTGGCGCTCTATCGATGCCGTCCGGGATCAGTGGAATCCTGCGCGCAGTGGCTGGCGAAAGTGGGTAGAGTATGCACCGCCTCCGAGACCGAAGGGCCTTATGATTCCCCCGACGCCTGAGCCTCCACCTTCGCTAATGCTAAAGGATTTCGGTCGAGCAACTCTGGCTGAGGTATTTAGCCAAACCCGACTCCCCGGCACATCAAATCGCGCCTCTTCGCTGACCTAAGAGCTGGTCCCGGCTGTCTGCACAGATTTCCGCGAGCGATAAGTGGCGTCCTGCCGGGGTTGATGTCTTTGCCGCATAGGGGTTGGGACGAAGGGAGGGCGTAGCCCGACCGGAGGTCCAACCCCTATGCGGCGCGGAAAATTTCATGCCGCCGCCGCGAGCGACGTGGGGTGGAAGTAAGCCTCGTCCGGGGTGCGCCGGTCAAGGCTCGAATGCGGACGCAGCCGGTTGTAGAAGTCGAGATATCGGCCCAGCGACGAGCGGGCCTCTGCGACCGTGTCGTAGGCCTTGAGATAGACCTCCTCGTATTTCACGCTGCGCCACAGCCGCTCGACGAAGACGTTGTCGCGCCAAGCTCCCTTGCCGTCCATGCTGATGGCGATCTTGCGATCCAGCAAGACGCCCGTGAACGCCTCGCTGGTGAATTGGCTGCCCTGATCGGTGTTGAATATCTCGGGCTTGCCGTATTTGCCGAAGGCCTCCTCCAGCGCCTCGACGCAGAAGCCCGCCTCCATCGTGATCGACACCCGATGCGAAAGAACCCGCCGGGTGAACCAATCGACGATGGCGACGAGATAGACGAAGCCGCGCGCCATCGGGATATAGGTGATGTCGCAAGCCCAGACCTGGTTCGGCCGCTCGACCTTCACGCCACGCAGCAGATAGGGATAGATCTTGTGTCCCGGCGCGGGCTTCGAGGTGTTTCGCCGACGATAGATCGCCTCGATCCCCATGCGCTTCATCAGCGTCGCGACATGCCGGCGGCCGATCTCGACGCCCTCGCGAGCGAGAAAGTCGCGCAACATGCGGGACCCAGCGAACGGGCGCTCCAGATGCAGTTCGTCGATCCGCCGCATGAGCGACAAGTCTTCCGGAGAAACCGGACGCGGCTTGTAATAGACCGAGCCGCGGCTGACGCCGAGAACCCTCGCCTGGCGGGAAATCGGCAAGTCGTGCCCGCGGTCGATCATCGCTTTGCGCTCAACAGGCCGGCCTTGCCGAGCGCTCCGGACAAAAAATCGTTCTCCAGCGCCAGCTCTCCGATCTTGGCATGGAGAGCTTTCAAATCGACCGCAGGCGTCGCTGTCTGCGTCGTGTCGCGCCCGAAAACTCCTGCCGCGCCTTCGAGAAGCTGACTGCGCCATTGCGTGATCTGGTTCGGATGGACGTCGAACTGCTGCGCCAGTTCGGCCAGCGTCTTCTCGCCTTTGATCGCAGCCAAAGCCACCTTCGCCTTGAAGGTCGGCGTGTGGTTCCGGCGGGCCCGTTTTGTCATTTGCACTCCTGAATTACGGCTATTCTCGCCGCTGTCAGGCAGAAAATCCACTTATCGTCCTGTCCAGTTTTGCGGCGCCAGCTCTGTTCGGAAGTGTGGGACCGCCCCCGCATGAAGTTCATGCGTGCCGACGTCACTAAGATATGGAAGGAACTACGCTCGCGGCGGCGACTCCGAAAAAACGCGACCTTCTCATGAAAAAATGACCGAGATCCATGAAGGATTGAAAGCGGAACGAGGGAATACCCTTCGAACAAGGATTTCGAGATAAATTAAGAGCTTGGTCTTCG
>CAVZAL010000007.1:0-670702 GCA_963773245.1 uncultured Pseudomonadota bacterium | reverse complement strand
CTGTTCGCTCTGCTCCCGCCTCAGGCGCGCCGCCTCGATCTCGATGTCGAGTTCCTGCGCCGGCAAGTCCGCCTGCTCGCCATAGTCCCAGAGCCCGAGATTATCGTCGCGGTAGCTGGGTTCGATCGTCCACGTCCGCGCATTGAACTGGACGCGCATCTGCCCGATGTCATTGCCCAACAGCCCGCCGATCCTCCTCGCCATCGAGGGATCTTCGAGATCGGCGGCGGCGAAGAGCTCGCGCGCCTTGACCGAAAGCGCGCCGCCATCCTCGAAATCGGGATCGAGCAGCGCGCGCGCGATGCGGGCGAGCAGAGACGGGCAGGAGCTTCCCTCCGCGCGCGCGACGTGAAAGGGAGTCCACAGGCGGCGCAGGCCCGGAAAGCGGCGGATGGCGAGCGCCTCGACCCGCGCATCCTCGATCAGTCCGATCACTGCAAGTTGCAGCGGCTTCAGGGCGGCGATCTTCCGCCGGCCTTGACTGAACATCAAATGCGCCGCCGCATGCGCGGCCGACGCGAGAAACAGACGATCCTGTGATCCCGGCGGCGCCCCGGCGAAAGTCTCGGGCATCAGGATCACGCCGTCGATCACGCTGGCGCGCCGGGGAGCTGGACGGCCGTTCGCGACCGGATGCGCGCGCAGCGGCGGCGCGGCGCCCGACAGCGCGGCGACGAAAAGCCGCAACCGGCGCTCGCGCGCGAGCAGATCGCTCGACAAGGCATGAGAGAGCGTTTGCCGCGCGAGCGGCTCCTCGAGACGGAAATATCGCCTTCGCCGGGCCGGCGCGGCGGCGAAAGCGCGCAGGCCCGCGGCCACAAACTCAGCGAAGCTCGCAACCCCGCCGTTTTGGATAGCCTCGCCGGCATGTTCGATCGCGGCGCCGACGCAGTCGGGCGCTTCCCGCGCGAGGCGGCCAAGCGCCGCCCACCAGTCGGGAGGCCCCAGCCGCTCCCAGCCTTCCAGCGCCATGACGGTCACGCCCGCTCCGGCTTCCCGGCAGATAACGGCCGCCGCCTCGCCTACGCCGCGAACGGGACCGCGCCCGACGAGGCCAAAGAATGCAATCAACGCGGCCTCGCCGGCGTTGCCGTTGAGAAGCGCCGTTGCGCCCTGTCGCCAGGAAACATCTTCCGCCGCGCGCGCCCGCGCGGCGCGAAACGCCGCCCATAGCGCCTCGCGCCCTGCCAACGCCTGTTCGATAGGGTCGCGGGACGTGGCCCCCTCCCTCAGAACCCGCTGGCCGCGACGGCGTCGCGCAAGGCGCGGCGCAGATCCTCGTCGTCGCTCAAGGGCAGAACGATCGCAGATTCCACCGCGCCCGACAGAGAAAGTCCCCGCCGCGCCAGCCGCGCCGCATGAACCAGCATGCGCGTAGAGGCGCCCTCCGCCAGGCCAAGCTGACGCAGGTTTCGCGACAATCCGCCGATCTTTACAAGCGAAGTCGCCAGCGACGCGTCGACGGCGCCTTCGCGGGCGACAATCTCCGCCTCGACGTCAACTGCGGGATAGCCGAAGTCGATGGCCACGAAACGTTGTTTGGTCGATTCCTTGAGATCCTTGATGACGCTCTGATATCCAGGATTGTAGGAGATGACGAGCTGAAAATCCGGATGCGCCGCGACCTGCTGGTTCAGTTTGTCGAGCGGCAGGACGCGACGCGAATCCGTGAGCGGATGGATCGCGACGGTCGTGTCCTGCCGCGCCTCGACGATCTCATCGAGATAGCAAATGGCGCCGCCGCGCACCGCCAAGGTCAGCGGCCCGTCGCGCCAAACCGTCTCCCCGTCGGCCAGGAGAAAACGGCTGACCAGATCGGAAGCCGTCATGTCCTCGTTGGCCGCGATGGTGATCAGCGGCCGATGCAGCCTCCAGGCCATATATTCGAGGAACCGCGTCTTGCCGCACCCCGTCGGCCCTTTCAACATGACCGGCAGCCGCTCGCCGTAGGCGGCTTCGAATATTCTCGCCTCGTCGCCGACCGCGCGGTAATACGGCTCCTCGGCCACCCGGAAGGCGTCAAGCTCCGCCGCTTTCTTGTCAGGCAATGTCAACGCCTCCCGCACTTGCTGTCCACCCGCCCCAAATCAAGACACCGGGAGCTGTTTGAACCTTTCGCCGACATGCCCGACGTCAATGGGTTCGCCGCCGCAAGCACGCCCGATCAACCGACCCGACGCGGCCAGTTGCTCGGTCGTCCAGGGGCGCGCGATGAAGGCGACAAGGCGCGGCGGCATTTCGCCGTCGCACTTCTCAGGTCCGCGTCCACCGCGAGTGCGCCCCAGAACGCGCCGACGGAATCTAACCGGCCCGGTCGCCCCCGTCAGCGTCCGCCAACGATCGGATCAACGATGCGCGGCCGCCTTGCTATGCGGAATGCCTTCAATCGGCGCTTCCGCCGTCCCGACAGTGTCGCGCGTCATCTTCTCGACCATTTCGCGCGTCGCCTCCGGATCGGTGATCCACTTCTTGTAGAAATCATAGGGACAGGCGGCCACGCCCCGGTCGCCCTCGCCCGAGTTGATCATGCCGGTGTAGCCGCGATGGACGAGCTTGAAGAGGTGATTCTCCGACTGCATGTTCTTGCGCGCGTCGCGGATCAGGAACTTCGACAGCGCCGCATATTGAATCCCCATATCCTCCTCGCCGCATTCGCCGAGCGTGCGGCCGTCGAACCCGATGATGGCGGAATGACCGAAGTAGCTGTAGACGCCGTCGAACCCGGCCGCGTTGGCCACAGCCACATAGCAATTGTTCGCCCAGGCCATCGCCTTGGCCATTATCACCTGCTGTTCTTTGGCCGGATACATGTAACCCTGGCAGCGAACAATCAGCTCCGCGCCCCGCATTGCGCAGTCGCGCCAGATTTCCGGGTAGTTGCCGTCGTCGCAGATTATCAGGCTGATCTTGAGCCCCTTCGGGCCGTCCGACACGTAAGTGCAATTGCCGGGATACCAGCCCTCGATCGGCGCCCACGGCATGATCTTGCGATATTTCTGAACGACCTCGCCTTTGTCGTTCATCAGGATCAAGGTATTGTAGGGCGCCTTGTGCGGATGCTCCTCATGGCGCTCGCCGGTGAGCGAAAACACGCCCCACACCTTGGCCTTGCGGCAGGCCTCGGCGAAAATCTCCGTTTCTTCGCCCGGGACCATGGATGCGGTTTCGCGCAAGCGCGGGCAGCCGTCGAACAACCGCCTCGCCGAGACGACCCGGGCGCGGATCGAAGCGGCGCTGCGGGAGCGCTATGCGGATTTCGGTCCGACGCTGGCGCGCGAGAACTTGGCTGAGATCGAGAAGATCGCGGTGTCGCGGGAGACGGTTCGGGCGATCCAGATTGGGCTTGGGCTGCATCGGCCGAAGCGGCGGCGGGCCAAGAGGGTGTTTCAGAAGTCGCGAGCGCCGCCCGCGGTTTGGCGAGTTGATACAGATCGACGGCAGCCCGCACGATTGGTTCGAGGGGCGGGGGCCGCGCTGCGCGCTGATCGTATTCATCGACGACGCAACCGGCCGGCTGACGCGGCTGCAATTCGCGCCGGCGGAGACGACCAAGGCCTATCTGACGGCGCTGGAGGCGCATGTGCTGGCTCATGGCGCGCCGCTGGCCTTCTATTCCGACCGGCACGGCATCTTCCGCGTCAACGCCAAGGAGGCTCGGGATGGCGACGGATTGACCGAATTCGGCCGCGTCGCCGAGCGGCTGCGCATCGAACTGATCCACGCCACGACGCCCCAGGCCAAGGGCCGCGTCGAGCGCGCCAACCAGACTTTGCAGGATCGGCTGGTCAAGGAAATGCGGCTGGCGGGGGTGTCGTCGATCGAAGCGGCGCAAGCTTTCGCCGAGGGCTTCGTGGAGCGCTGGAACGCCAGGTTCGCCCGCCCGCCGCGCGTGGACGAAGACGCGCACCGGCCCTGGACGGGTTCGCGCGCCGACCTCGCCGAGGCGCTGGCGCGGCGCGAGGAGCGCACGCTCTCGAAAGCCCTCACCTTCTCCAGCGGCGCGACGCGCTACGCCGTCAAGACATCAGGCCCGGGAACGGCGCTGCGCGGCGCGAAGATCACGCTCCTGCACATGCTCGACGGGTCGTTGCGCGTGCGCTTCAAGACCCGCGACCTCGCCGTCACGCCGTTCCGGACCCTCGCCGCGCCGCCGCCCGCCGAGGACGACAAGACCCTCGACGCTCGCCTCGACGCCGTCATCGCCCGAAACGCTCCAGGCTCGAACCTCAGCGCACGCAAGGGCGTGGATAACGGCTCGGCTAGCTACAGCGCTATGGGGGCGCGCGTCGCCGAGCCGTTATCCACCCCCACCCAACCCCTCTGACCGACCCAAAAAGGGGACTCTTCTACTTTGCCGCCCAACGGGACATTTCTACTTTGCGTTGGACACAATCGCCGACGCGACCACGCTGGCCGCTACGCGGCGGTCCATCGCCTGACGCCGGATAAGATTATATGCTTCGTCTTCCGCAATGTGGCGGCTCGCCATCAGAATGGCTTTGGCTCGCTCCACCATCCGGGCCGCGCGCAAATTGTCCTCCAACTTGTCGATCTTGTCGCGGAGCCGTCGCTCGTAACGAAATTGACTGTTCGAGAGAAAGTAGGCGGCGACGATCGCGTTGACCGAGAAGGGCTTGGAAATGAAAGCTTGCGGGGTCGCATTGCAGAGCGCGTTCGGGTCCAGCTCCTCGTTGGTTGGCAGGATCACTACCAGTGCGGCGCGAGAGTCGCCGGGCGCCCATTGCAGTCGCCGCGGGAGATCGGGCGAATAGTCGCAAAATACGATGTCCGCGTCCGCCGGCAGGTGTTCCTGCATCGGCCAGACATGACGAACCCGGGCGCGCAGCCGCTGCAGTTCCCGGATGAGGAAGCGGGTCTGGTCATCGTCCGCCGCGACGACGATGACTTCCAGAAAAGACGGCTCCTGCGACGCGCGCTTGATCGGCCGCGCGTCCCGACCGGGCTCCCGCCCCCGCAAGAGGGGCGCGGCCCCTGACGACGGAGAACCCACGCTCTTGTTTTCAGCCATTGACGCCCGCAGCAATCCCAGCGCACGAAATCAGGAAAGGATCTGCGCGCACGGACGATGACGACTCCCTGACGATATCGAACAGGCCCCTGCGATTGACGCGGCCTACGCGGGTCCAGAGGTCAGTGTGACCGGACGCAGGGTCAATGGAAACCTGTCCTTGGGGCGCATCGAGCGAAACGCCGAGCGCCGCGGCGCGCAAGACATTGGTGTCTAGCGTGCCGGCGCGCTCCAGCGCTTTGGCGAACAGGAAGACCTGGAAATAGGCCGCCTCGACGCACATGTTGGTAGGCTCGCTTTCGCCGAAACGCTTCTTGTAACGCTGGACGAACGAGGTTTCCGCTGCGCCGCCGACGCCTTGAAAATAGGGAGCCGATGTAATGTGACCTTCGGCGACGTCGAAGCCCATGGACCGCACTTCCGCCTCGGTCGTGGTCAGGCTCGCAATCGGCATCGTCTTCGGATCAAACCCGGCGTCGGCGTAGGCCTGATAAAAATGCACGGCGCCTTCCCCAACGATCGTCGAGAAAATGACGTCGGGCCGCACCCGCTTTAGTTCCTGGATGAGAGGCAGAAAATCCGAGTAGCGCGCCCGCAGATTGAGATAGCGCTCGCCCACCACAGTTCCGCGCCCACGAAGCATGTCGCGCATCACGCGATTGGATTCACGAGGGTAGATATAATCCGATCCCACGAAATAGAACCGGGAGCCGAAGTTCTCGACGAGAAAATCGCAAAGCGCCGAACTGTTCTGGTTGGGGGCCGCCCCAGTGTATATGACGTTCGGCGAAGCCTCGAACCCTTCATAAAGGGTTGGATACCATAGCAGGCCATTGAGGCGTTCGACGACGGGCAAAACCGCTTTGCGGCTCGACGAAGTATAGCAGCCGAATATCGTTTAGACGCCGTCCTCCACGATCAACCGTTTGGCGAAATGGCCAAACGCCGTCGATTCCGAGCCCGGATCATACGCCACCGCCGACAATTCGCGACCGAGTATGCCGCCGGCGGCGTTGATCTCGTCGATGGCCAGCAAAGTACCCTTCAGTTGCGTCTCTTCGATGATCGACATGAAACCGGTGCGCGAGAAGAGTACGCACACGCGCCATGGCGCGCATGTCGACCTTTCCGCCTCGTGCATATCGCCGTCTCCTCGCCCTGCGGGAACTGGTGTCCGACGGACATGCAATTTCCGAGCGCTACAGCAGTGCTTTGTTATTTACATTTAAAATTTGCATAAACCTTAAATGGGCGCAAGCCAATTCTCTTGGAGTTCGAATCGAAATTCAGCCCGTTGAAAGGATATGGGTTCCTGGCAACGCTCGGTCAGAAGCAATTCTCGCGGCGTGCTGTTTATTCGTGCGGGCGTCGGATACCAAATGACCCGAGCATGGCTGCTTTGATATACGCACAATCAGAGGTGTAATTTCTGGTCAAGCCCGATTGCCCAAGCCCGATTGCCCAAGCGCGGGTCAGTTCGCTCAGAAGTTGCGCGGTTCTATCAACGCGCTTTCCGGGCTGGCTCAGGACCGGTTCCGACCCCGTGACGCCGGAAGCCGGCGCCAACATGGGCGGCGAGGAGTTCGCCAATAGGCTCGAAGCCCGGCCCGGCGCCTGTATCCGGGTCGGCGCCGAGGCGCCCCGCAGCAAATGCGATTTCAACGACGAGGTTACTCCGTTCGGCTCGCCCTGTCGGGCGGAGCTGGTCTTGTCCCGAATGGCGGTCGGCCAGGCGCAGCCTGCGCTCGCGGCGGGCCGCAAGGCGTCGAAACAGGATTTACGATCGTGGGAAGGGCCTTTAAAAGCGCGCGGAATGCGCCTATAGGCGGCCACAACGCCGGCGTCATTTCCGGCGAGCCGCCTTTCCATGAATCAGATCAAGATTGACTCCCTGACCGCCGGATCGTCCGACGCCCTCGAAGCGGCCGCCGTCGCCGCCACGGGCAAGCCCTATTACGAACTCGTGCGCGACGAACTCGCGCGCAACATCGCGGCCGGCAAACTCTGGCCTGGCGTTGTGCTGCTGGAGGGCCCGATCGCGACCCTGCTCGGCGTCAGCCGAGGGCCGGTCAAGCGCGCGCTCGAACTGCTGGCGGAAGACGGATTGATCCGGCGCTTCGGCGGTCGCGGCTATCTGGTCGGCGGCGCCGCGAACGGCGTCAAGCCGATCCGGGTCAAGCTGCTGACGCTGGGCCTTGAGGTCTCCGGCGAAATTCAGGAATACGCGCAGCGCGCGACCTGGCAGAAGATCTACGGCGAGGTGGCGGAAAGCGTGGTCGCCTGCACGCCGTTCGGCGCCTATCAGATCTCGGAATCGGCGATGTGCTCGCATTTCGAGGTAAGCCGGACGGTCGTGCGCGACGTTCTGGCGCGCCTCAATCACGACGGCCTGATCGAGAAGGACCGGTGGTCGCATTGGACGGCGGGTCCGCTCACGGCGCGCGACGTGCAGGAGCACTATGAGATGCGCCTGCTTCTGGAGCCGGCGGCGCTCAGACTGTCGGCGCCGTCTCTGGAGCGGGCGGCGATCGAGGCGATGCGCGCCCGCGTGGCGGCGGCCCGTCGCGCCGGCGATTCCCACGCTGTGGGCGCCTTCGAGGAGCTCGAGCGCGATCTCCACGAAACATGCCTGGCTCCGGTCCCCAACCGCCGCCTGGCGGCCGCGATCCGCCAGAGCCGTCTGCCTGATATCATTAACCGGCTGTTCGCGCAGCATTTCGGTTTGCATGAAACCGAAGCCATGCTGACGGAGCACGATCTCGTCTTCATGGAGCTTCTCAATGGGAACTGGGAGCGCGCGGCGGGAGCTCTGGAGCGCCATCTGCGGGCAGGAATGGAGCGCACGCGCGCGCGACTCAAGGTTTTGTCCGTTCTGACCGCGCGCGAGATCGCGCCCTACATGGCGCCCCTGGTTGAAGAACGCAACGCGAAGCCCGCGCGCGTCGAGCGTCGGTCCAGGCCGGCCAGGCGGCGCGCGGCCTTGCGGGTGCTGGGGCGGCGCGAAATCCTTCTGGAGCCGATCCAGCGGCAGGCGGTCAAGGACCTCGGCTTCGATATCGCCTTCGAGCTCTTGGACGGCGCCGAGGAGATTCGCCAGGCCGCGACGGCTCCTGAGAGTTTCGACGTCTACCATCAGTGGCACTCGGTCGACCTCATGTGGACGGCCTCCTCCATCCAGCCGATCGAGATCGCCCGCATCGCCCATTGGCCGGAAATCGAGGCGCTGGCGTCGCTTCGCCACAACGGCGTGACCATCTGCGACGATCTGTTCCGCCAGCTATACGTGCAGGACGACGGCCGACTCGCTGCGCGCCGCACCGGCCGCGCCGCGATGCTGCCGACGATCTCACGGCGCCGATTCGCTCGGGTTTCTCGCGACCCTGCGCCAGGATCTCGCGCCCGGCGAGCCGGACAGCTGGCGATGGCTGATCGACGAACGCTGGCGCGGAAAGGTGGCGATGCTGCGCGATCCGACGCTCGGGATGATCGAGGCCGCGCTCGCCATCGAGGGCGCGGGCATTCTCAAGTTCGGCGACATCGCCAATCTGTCGATCGAGGAGATCGACGCGATCATCGCCATTCTCAAGGAGAAGAAGCGCAGCGGCCACTTCCGCGGCCTGTGGGAGACCTACGAGGACGCCGCCCGCCTGATGGAGCGCGGCGGCGTCGTCGTGCAGAGCATCTTCTCGCCCGCCATCATCAAACTGCGGCGCAGCGGCCTCGACGTCGCCAGCGCCATGCCGGTGGAAGGCACGCGCGGCTGGCGCTCCGATCTTTGTCTGTCCGCGCGCGCCGACGGGGAAGCGCTGGAGGCGGCCTATTCTTATCTGAACTGGTGGCTGGAAGGCGCGCCCGGCGCGATCCTCGCGCGACAGGGCTATTACATGTCGGCGCGCGAGCCGACACGGCGGCGCCTGTCGCCGGCCGAGTGGGACTATTGGTACGACGGCAAGCCCGCGCGCGAAGACCTGCCCGATCCCTTCGGCGAGATCTGCGTGCGCGCCGGCGAAATGCGCGACGGCGGCGCCTATGTCGAACGCATGTCGCGCGTGCGCGTCTGGAACACGATCATGGACGACCACAATTATCTGGCGCGCCGCTGGATCGAGTTCCTCAACGCGTAGAGCGAGCTTGCCCGGTCAGGGTTGGGAAGCTCTCTGCTCCGGCTTCACGGCGAGCAGCAGTTTGCCGGCGACCGAGCGCGAGGCGAGTCTCTGCAACATCGCTTCGGCGCGCTCGAAGGCGAACACCTCTTCGATGGGCGCTTTCCATCGCCCCGACGCGACCGCGTCCGTCGTCTCCTGCACGCTGCGCCGCCAGAGCTCGCCCTGGAAGTCGACATGGCCGAGATGAAAGCGCGTGAAGGTCAGCGATTTGGGCACGAGCCGCTCCCACAGATTGGGAAACGGGCGGCCCTCCGCCTCGCCGTAGCTGACGACATGGCCGAGCTTGCGGATCGTGGCGAAGCTGCGGTCGAGGATGCTCGCGCCGGTGGAATCGAGGATCTTGTCGACGCCTCGCCCGCCGGTGAATTCAAGCGCGGCGGCGACGAAATCCTCGTCGTCGCGGTTGATGACTTTCGCCGCGCCGAACTCCAGCGCGCGCTTCTCCTTGCCGCGCGTGCCGACCGTGCCGATCACCTTCGCGCCGGCCGTAACCGCGATCTGCGTCGCCATCAGGCCGACGCCGCCGCCGATCGCATGAAGCAGGATCGTGTCGCCGGGTCGGGTCGTACTGACATTGTGCAGAAGATGCCATGCGGTCAGCCCCTGCAGGGGAAACGCGGCGGCGACATCGAGTCCCATCGCATCAGGAATGCGAACGAGGCGCTCGACTGGAACGACGACGCGGTCGGCGAAGGCGCCGGCGTTCTCCGAGAACGACGCCACCCGGTCGCCGACGGCCAAGCCCTCGACGCCGGGGCCAATCTCGGCGATGCGGCCGGACGGCTCGAGGCCCATCACGAGCGGATAGCCCTTGGGATGAGGATAGCTGCCGCTCGCAATCATCGTGTCGGCGAAATTGCAGCCGACGTAGGACACCTCGATGCTGACCTCGCCGGGTCCGGGCTTGGGCTCCGGGACGTCGGCGACGGAAATCTCGCCTCCCGGCTTGCTGACGACGATGGCGCGCATCTATTTGCTCCCGCCCATCTCGGCGCGAAGCGCCTTGGTCGCGGCCTCGTCGACCGCATTGCCCGCAATGACGACGCCGTATTGCTCGCGAGCGAGGTCGCGGCGAGATGAGGCCGTCGAGCACGTTGTCGAGCACCGCTTGCGGCGGCGCGGTCGAGCGGTCGACCATAGCCGCCGCCGCTCGGTCCGTAGGCGATGATGCGGTCGCCCGCCTTCGCCTTGCGGTAGGGCACTTTCGAGGGCAGTTCGATGCGCTCGCCCGCGGCAGTCGCCTGGATGAGCGCGCTCGGCGAGCCGTCGGCGCCGCCTTCGAAGCCCCAGGGCCTGTATTTGTGCCCGTCGCCTTCGACCGAGAAGCCGCCGTCGGTCAGATAGACGAACTCGCGCACCGAGCCGATGCCGCCGCGCCACTCGCCGGCCGCCACCATGTCCTCGCGCAGCTCGTAGCGAGTCGACGCGCAGCGGCAGATGCGACTCGATGTCCTCGATCGGGTTGTTGCGCGTGTTGGCGTAGAGCGTGTCGACGGTGTCCATGCCGTCGATGCCGTGGCGGCCGCCGTAGCTGCCCTCGAGGATCTCCATGTGGACCCATTGCTGCTCGTTGGCGACGCCGCTGAAGGCGATGACGGTCAGATTGCCGATGCCGGCGCTGATCTGGTTCGGCACGGCCGGGGCCAGCGCCTTCATGACCGTGTCGGCGAGCGCGTTGCCGGGACAGAAGCGCGCGATCACCGGCGCGGGAAAGATCGGATTGGCGAGGCAGCCCTTCGGCGCGACGATCTTGATCGGCCGCGTCAGCCCGCTGTTCTGCGGGATCGGGCCGTAGACGACGCTGTCGAGCAGGATCGAGCGCAGCGTCAGCCAGACCGCGCAATCGACGGTGCCCTCGAACGGCATGTTGATCGGCCGGTCCGGCACCTGCGGCGCCGTGCCGGCCAGATCGACCAGCATCTCGTCGCCCTTGACCGTGATCGTCACGGCGATCGTGCAGGTCGCGCCGCGAGGGCTCGGGATCGTCGAGGTAGCCGTCGATATGGGTCGTCGGCCGTGTAGACGCCGTCGGGGATGTCGCGGATCGCCGCGCGCATCAGGCGCTCGGAATAATCCATGAGATCCTCGCTGGCGCCCGTCACGGTCGTCGCGGCCGTAGCGGCGCACGAGATCGAGGAAGCGCTGGGCGCCGATCTGCGCCGCGCGCGATCTGCGCCTCCATGTCGCCGACGACGAGATCGGAGATGCGGATGTTGTCGCGGATCATGTGCCAGACGCATGTCGTTGCGCCTGCCCTGGTCGACGACCTTGATCGCCTTGAACTGCAGGCCCTCGGCATAGGTGTCGACCGCGTCGACGATGCCGCAGCTTCCCGGCGTATGGGCGCCGATGTCGAGATGATGCGCGGTCGTGACCGAGAAGCCGATCAGCGTGTCGCCGTCGAACGACCGGCACGCAGAAGGCGACGTCGGGACCGTGCGAGGCGCCGCCGTAGGGGTCGTTGTGCATGATGACGTCGCCGGGGCGGAACACGTCGCCGCGCGCGGCGAAGCGTTGCTTGATGCCGCGGACGTAGCCGGGGATCGGCCCCGACTGCAGCGGCGTGCTCATCTTGCATTCGCAGAGCTGGCGCCCTTCCGCGTCGGTCAGCGCGGCGCCGAAATCCTCGGATTCGCGGATGATGCTGGAATAGCTCATCCGCATCAGCTTGTGGCCCATCTCGATGGCGATGTTCTCGAGCGCGCCCTGAATGACGGCGCCGGTGATCGGATCGACGCGCGTCGCCGGCTGGACGCGGCGTGTTGGAGCCTTCGAAGTGGCCATCAGGCGTCTCCGTCGATCGTGAGGATGAGGTTGCCGGCGGCGTCGTTGATCGCCGACCAGCCGCGGCGGAACGACCGTGGTGCTGTCCTTCTGCAGCACGATCGCCGGGCCGTGCGAATCGTCTCGCCGACCGGCAGCAGAGTGCGGCGGTAGAACGCCGTCTCGAAGGTCTTCAGCTCGCCGTCGACGCGGAACACGCATTGCCCCGTCGCGGGTCGCGCCGCCGCCAGCGAGCCGCCCTCGGGCGCCTGAAGCTTGCGGATCTTCGGCATCGCGCCGACGCCGGTCACGCGCACGTTGACGATCTCGATCGGGTTCTGCGCGGAAGAGATGGCCGTATTCGCGCTTGTGCGCCTCGATGGAACAGCTCCCAGATCTCGGTCGAGGCTCGCTTCCGTGAGTTCGCCGCTCGGCGATCGGGATCTTCAGCTCGTAGCCCTGGCCGACGTAGCGCAGGTCGCCGTCGCGCACGAAGCGTGAGCTTGTCGGGGTCGAGATGGTCGGCGGCGAACTGCGCGGCAAGCCGGCGCTCCATCTCGGCGAGATCGGCGTTGAGCCGGTCGAGGTCGATCTTGCCGCTGACCTGGAACTGCGTGCGGATCGTGTCGTATTTGAGGTCGGTCGTCAGCAGGCCCATGGCCGAGGTGATGCCCGGGATAGGGCGGCACGATGACCTCGGGGATGCCCAGCATCTGCGCGACCTCCGCGCCATGCAGCGGCCCCGCGCCGCCGAAGGCGACCAGCGCGAATTCGCGCGGATCGACGCCCTTCTGCACCGTGCGCGAACGGATCGCGTTGGCCATGTTGCTGTTGATGACGGTCAGCACGCCCTCGGCCGCCTCCAGCTTGGCCAGGCCCGAGCCGTTCGGCCAGCTCGTCGATCACGCGGTGCGACGGCCGCCGTCGTCGAGCTTCATGCTGCCGCCGAGGAAATCGTCCTTGTCGAGCCGGCCGAGCACGACATTGGCGTCGGTGACGGTCGGCTGCGTCCCGCCGCGCCCATAGGCGGCCGGGCCCGGCACGGCGCCGGCGCTGCGCGGGCCGACGCGGAAGGCGCCGCCCTGGTCGACATAGGCGATCGAGCCGCCGCCGGCGCCGATGGTGTGGATGTCGATCATCGGCATGAGCAGCGGGAAGCCGGCGATCGAGGTGCTGCGCGGGTCGGTCTCGGCGTAGCGGCCGTCGACGACGAGGCCGATGTCGGCGCTCGTGCCGCCGATGTCGAAGGTGATCAGCTTGCGCCGGCCGCTCAGCGCGCCGACCCAGGCGCCGCCGAGCACGCCGGCCGCCAGGCCGGAGAGCAGCGTCATCGACCGGCTTCTCCGTCGACCATCGCCGGCGTCGCGACGCCGCCGTTCGAGGCCATGATGCGCAGGTCCGCGCGCAGGCCCGCCTCTCGCAGCGAGGCGTCGAGCCTGCCGATATAGGTCCGCATCTTCGGACCGACGAAGGCGCAAAGCGCCGCCGTCGTGAAGCGCTCGAACTCGCGGAATTGCGGCGATACCGACGACGAGGTCGTGATGAACACGCCCGGGCAATTCCCGCGTCGAGAATGCGCTTGGCCTCGTCCTCATGCGCGGGATTGAGATAGGAGAAGAGGAAGCAGACCGCGACCGCCTCGACGCCCTCGGCCTTCAGCGCGCGCGCGGCCGCGACGACATCCGTCCTCGTCCAGCGGCTCGAGCTCCTCGCCGTGCGGCGGAATCGAGCCGGCCCGGACGACCTTGCGGTGGCGGCGCGGCGCGAGCGGCCGGTTCTGCCAGGGCAGTTCCTGCATGATCGAGTAGTGCTCGACGCGCTGGTGGCGCGCGATATGCACGATGTCGCGGAAGCCCTGGTTGGTCACCATGCCGGTGCGCGCGCCCTTGTGCTCGAGCACGGCGTTGGTCGCCGTCGTCGTGCCGTGCAGGACGATAGTCGATCGACTCCGGGCGCGACGCCGTTCGCGGCGCAGATCTCGGTCACGCCCTGCGATGATCGCGCGCGACGGATCGTCCGGCGTCGTCGAAACCTTGTGGATCGCGACGTCGCCCGAGCTCATGTCGCAATAGACGATGTCGGTAAACGTGCCGCCGACATCCACGCCGATCACTCTCATCGTCCGCGACCTCTCGTTTGCGACTCACAGCGCGCCGCTCGCCGTCGGGCCCGAGCGCTTCGAGCATCGCGTTCGACCGCCGCGCGCGTAAACGCGCAGTCCCCGCCGGATGTCCTCTTCGTCGGTGTCCTCGGCGACGTCGTGGCTGCGGCCGTCGATGCTCGGCACAAACAGCATCGCGGCCGGCACGCGCCGCCCGACGATCATCGCATCATGGCCCGCGCCGCTCGGCATGCGCAAGCGGCTCGCGCCCTCGGCCGCCGCCGCGGCGTCGATTCGTTGCGACCAGCCGCTCGTCCATGGCGGTCGGCTCGATCGACTCCGATCGGCTGCGCGACGACGGCGACGCCGCCGACGCCGTCGCGCTCGCGCGACAAGCGCGCGCCAGCGCCTCGCTCCATCCGGTCCATCACGGCGTCGGAGACGTCGCGGAATTCGACGACGAGTTCCGCCTCGCTCGCGCACGACATTCGCCGCGCCGGGCTTGACGCTGACGACGCCGAGGTTCCAGACCGAGTCCGCGGAGCCCGCGGCGCGGAAGCCGTCTCGGCGCGGCGACCGCGAAGGAAAACATCGCCGCGGCCGCATCGCGCCGCATCGCCATCGGCGTCGTGCCGGCGTGATCGGCCTGGCCCTGAAACCGCACGCGGAAGCGGCGCAGGCCGACGATGCCCGTAACGACGCCGATGTCGACGCCGGCCTCGATCAGCTTCGGGCCCTGCTCGATATGCGCCTCGAGATAGGCGCGATGCCGCAGCGGGATCGAGTCGCGCGCGCGGCCGTCCGGCGAGGCCGAGCGCATCCAGGCGCTCGAGCAAGCGCATCGCCCGGCGCGTTGCGCGCCTGAGCGTCAATTCCTCTTGCGAGATGAGCCTCGCAGAACGACGCGGCTGCCCAGGCAGGCGAGGAACGTTCCCTCTTCGTCGGAGAAGGAGACGACGTCGACGCCGACCGCAGCGCCGGGATGCGGTCGCCTGGCGCGCGCGCGCGACTTCGAGCGCGAAGATCACGCCCATCGCGCCGTCCAGCCAGCCGCCCAGCGGCACGCTGTCGGAATGCGAGCCGAGCAGAATGCGACGCGCTTGGCGCCCGGCGCGCGGCCATAGACGTTGCCGACGCCGTCGATCGCGGCCTCAAGTCCGCATTCGCGCATGCGGTCGCAGAGCCATTCGCGCGCCTGCGATATCGGCGTCCGACAACGCGGGCCGGTTGCACGCCGCGTCCCGTCTTTCCGAATGTCGCGAGCGTGCGAAGGTCGGCGATGCGCTCGGTCCTCGTCGAGGCCGTTCATCGCGAGCCCCGAGAAGGTCTCGCTGCGCCGGCGCGCCATGATTGCCAATTCCCGATGACAGAATTGAACATTGCGTCTCGCATACGGACTTGATATTTGCGTCTAGCCGGGGCGGTTCAAGCAGCCTTCTGGCGCGACCGCATCCGAGCATCGCAGGGGAGTGAACTCATGAAGCGCAGCATTGCGGTCGCAAGTCTCGTCGCGGCGTTGCAACTCGTCGCCGGCGCCGCGCTGGCGGAGAGCCCCGAGGCGGCGCGGGCCAAGGAGCAGCTCGAACCCTATCGCCAGCTGCCGAAATTCGAGGCGCCGGGAGAGGCCTTCGACGCCGCCGCCTGCATGAAAGACAAGTCGATCCTTTCGATCCCCGCCTCGAGCGCGGTGCCGTTCATCAAGACGATCCAGACCTCGATGGAAGGTCGCCAAGGACGTCGGCTTCAACCTCAAGATCTGGGAGAACCAGGGCCAGCCGACGCAATGGGTGCAGGGCTTCGACTATGCGATCAACAACAAGTTCAATCTGATCGATCTTCTCGCGGGCGCCGATCCGCGCTTCCTCGAGCCGCAGGTCAAGGCGGCCGAGGCGGCGGGCCTCAAGGTGGTCGCGGCGCATCTGACCGGCTACGAGCAGCCCATTCCAGGCGGCGTCACCGGCGTCGTGCCGATCGACTACAAGCGCGCCGGCGCATTGCTCGCCGACTGGGCGATCTGGAAGACCGACGGCAAAGCGAACGCCGTCGTCGTCGGCATCAACGACGTTCTCTCGACCGACTCGATGATGAGCGGCATCAAGGAAGAGTTCGCCAAGTGCGCGAACTGCAAGATCGAACTATATCAACGTCACCATCCCGGAGATGGCGACGAAGACGCAGACCAATGTGCAGTCGGCGCTGACCGGCGGACCCCAGGTCAACTACGTGATCCCGATCTATGACGTGCTGACGCAGTGGGTCGTGCCGGCGGTGACGATCACCGGCCGCACCGACAAGGTGAAGATCGCGACCTTCAACGGCACGCCCTTCGCGATCGGCCTGGTCCAGGAAGGCAAGGTCGAGGTCGACATCGGCGAAAATCTCGACTGGATCGGCCGACGCGGTCCTCGACGCCGAGATGCGGATGCTCTGCGGCCTGCCCGCCGTGAAGGACCCGAAGATTCCGCTGCTTGATCTTCGACAAGGAGCAACGCGGACACCGCCGGCAAGCCGCCGCAGGTGAACACGGGCTACGGCGACGCCTATATCGACGGATATCGGCAAGCTGTGGAAGCTGCAGCTGAGCCCAGGCGAAGGTCACGGACCGCCAGCCTCGAGCCGCCCGTTCTGCAGATCGAGGGGCTTTCACAAGAGCTTCGGCGGCGTCACGGCGCTCGACAACGTCAGCCTCGACCGTTCGCCACGGCGAAGTCCATGGCCTGCTCGGGCAGAACGGCTCGGGCAAATCGACGCTCATCAAGATCCTTTCGCGGCTTTCACGACGCCGGACGGCGACGCCTCGATCGTGATCGACGGCCGCGCGCGTACGCTTGCCCGTCGAGCCCGACGCGCTGCGGGAGCATCGCGTCAGTTTCGTGCATCAGCATCTCGGCCTGATGCCCTCGCTGACGGTGCTCGAAAACCTGCTGCTGCTCGATCTTGCGGTCGAGAACCCGCTGGTTCATCGACTGGCGCGCGGAAGCGCGGCGCGCGCGCGAACTGTTCGAGCGATACGACATCGAGCCTCGATCCGCTGTCGCCGCTGTCGCGGCTGACGCCGGTCGCGCGCGCGCAGCTCGCGATCGTGCGCGCGTTTGACCAGCTGCGTCGCGCGCAAGCATGCGGAGCGCACGCGCGGGGCCTGCTCGTTCTCGACGAGCCGACGCCGTTCCTTCCGGCGCACGACGTCGAGGCGCTGTTCAAGCTCGATTCGCGAGATCGTCGCCGACGGCGCAAGCGTCATCTTCGTCTCGCACGACATCGACGAGGTGCTGGAGATCACCGACCGGGCGACGGTTCTGCGCGACGGGCGCGTCGCCGGCGTGTTCGAGACGGCCGCGATGACGAAGGCCGAGGTGATCCGTCTGATCGTCGGCCGCCATGTCGATCTCGAAGCGATGCGTCCGCGCGCCAAAGACGCTGCCGGCGCCGTCCATCTTTCGATCTCCGATCTGAGCGGCGGCGCGCGTCGCGCTCGTTCTCGCTTTCGCTCTTCGCCCGGCGAAGTCGTCGGGCTGACCGGGCCTCATCGGCTCCGGCTACGACGAGGTGATCTACATGACTCTACGGCGCGACGCCGGCGGCTTCGGGACGGCTCGACATCGACGGCGCGACCGGTCGAGCTCAGCGGAATGTCGACCCGCGCCGCGCCATCGCGCGTGGGCTGCGTCCTCATTCCCGGCGACCGGCTGCGTCCGGCGCGGTGCGCGACCCTGAGCAGTCAGCGAGAACGTCAACCAGCCGGTGCTGGCGCAGGATCAGCCGGGCCTGGGCGCTGGCTCAATGCCGCGCTCGTGCGCAACGCCGCCGTCGCTCGCGACCCGCTTCGACGTCAGGCCGCGCGACCCCGAGAGGCTGCTTGGCGCGCTGAGCGGCGGCAATCAGCAGAAGGTCGCTGCTCGCGAAATGGTTCCAGACGCGACCCGCGCCTCATCCTGCTCGACGAACCGACGCAGGGCGTTGACGTCGGCGCGCGCGCGCAGGTGTTCGAGGCGATCGCGGAGGCGGCGAGCGCGGCGCGGCGGTCCTGTGCGCGAGTTCGGACTATGAGCAACTCACGGCGATCTGCGACCGCGTCCTCGTCTTCACCCGGGGCGCGGTGATCAGAGGAACTCGTCGGCGGCAGAGATCAGCAAGTCCGCGATCGCGCAGGCCTGCTACCGCGTCAGAGTGAAAGCGATGGAGACCTGGCTTTGACAAGAGCGATTGCGAGAGACGCGGCGAGACGGGGCGCGTCGGCGGGAGCAGGGCCGTTCGTCGACTGGTTCGAGCGGCTGGCGCTGGTGCTCGTCTGGGCGGCTGACGATCGCGCTGTTTCGGCGTCTCTGCGGCCCGACAGCTTCCTGACCTGGTCCAACTTCGCGACCATCCTCGGCTCGCAGTCCGTCATCGTCGTGACCGCGCTCGGCCTCATCATTCCTCTGACCGCCGGCGACTACGATCTCTCGATCGCGAGCGACCTCACCTTCGCGGCACCCTTCTGGCGGTGCTCAACGTCAATCACGGGCTGCCGATCGGCGTGGCGATCGCCGCCGCGCTGGCCGCGGGCGTCGTCATCGGCCTCGTGAACGGATTCTTCGTGCTCTATTTCCGCATGAATTCGCTGATCGTGACGATGGGCGTGGGCACGTTTCACGCATGGCCTGACGCTTTGGCTCGGCGATCAGCAGACGATCAGCGGCGTCTCGGACAGTGCTCGTCAACGCGGTGATCGTCGGGCGCTGCCTCGGCGTGCCGCTTGGCTTCTACTACGCCCTGATCCTCTGCGCGGTCATCTGGTACGTGTTTCAGCTACACCGCCGCTCGGCCGGCGGCTGCTGTTCGTCGGCCGCGGCCGGGAGGTCGCGCGGCTCAGCGGCATCGCGGTCGATCGGATGCGTCTGGGCGGCTTCATCTGCTCGGGCCTGCTGGGCGCGGTCGCGGGCGTGCTCTATGTCGGCACCACGGCGGCGGCCGATCCGAGTTCGGGGCTCACCTTCCTGCTGCCCGCCTTCGCCGCCGCGTTTCTCGGCGCGACCAGCGTCAGTCCCGGCCGGTTCAACCCCTGGGGAACCGATCATCAGCGTCTATTTCCTCGTGACCGGCATCACCGGCCTGTCGATCATCGGCGTCAGCACCTTCGTCCAGGATCTGTTCTATGGCGGCGCGCTGGTGATCGCGGTCACGCTCTCGCAGATCGTGCGCGGCCGCGAGGAGCGGCTGGCCGTGAGCGCGCGTTTCATTCTCCGAGAGACTCGATAAGCAGCGGTTCAGCGAGCCGCTCGATGTCGAGGTTCTCGCCCTCGCCGCACGGTCGATCACGAGAAAGTCGCTGGCGGCGTCCAGCGCGATGAGCGGATGATGCCAGACGCCGCGTCGGTAGTTGACGCCCTGGCCGGAGGCGCCCGAAACGCGACGATCGCGTCGGGGTCGAGCCGCCCGGCCGGCGCGACGACGACGAGCCAATGGGAGCCGCCAAGCGGCGAGAAGAGCTGGCTGCTCAGGGGATGGCGCTCCAGAAGTTCGACCTTGAGGGGCAGGCGCCTCGGCGCGGTGCGAACCACATTGAAGCCTATGCGGCCGCCTTGGGCGTCGAAGTCGGGATATGCGCGGTCGCGAAAAACCTGCGCCGCGCCGGCATTCGCGACGTCGTCCGCCGGACCCGAGGCGTCGAGCACGTCGCCGAACCGCAGGAAAGCTTCGCGGGTCAAAGGCGTCACGAGGAGGGGGCGAGGAGATGGAAGCATGTCGGGCACGCGAGACGAATCCTTTCGCTCCTTAGCGAGCTGCGGATCATTCCATAGCACTCAATAGGGCGGAGCCGGTTCCTGGCCTTTGCGCCTCGCCGCGCTGGCGCCAAGTCGGCGCCGCTCAACGACGGCCCCATCCCCCGCCATTCGCGGTCGTGATCGTAACCGTATCGCCCGGCGCGAGTTCGACGCCGCTGACGAACGCATAGCTCCTGCTTTCGCCGCCGGCGCGCGTGACCGCGATGCCGTTCCGCCCGCCGGGCTCGCCGCCCGCCGAGCCCCAGACCGGCTGCACGTTGCGGCTGTAACCCGCGGACAACATGGCGCGGCCGCGCAGGCGATAGGCGAGCGAAATGCCTCTGCCGCCGGAGTGGAGCCCCGATCCCTCGCGGGTTTCGTTCAGTCGCTTGTAGTCGACAGTGAGCCCGTATCGCGCCTCGCAGATTTCGACCGGACAGTTGAAAGTGTCGCCGTGGCCGGTCGAGAACATCGCGTCGAGCCCGTCTCTTTCGGCGGTGGCGCCCCATCCGCCCATTTGCGGCTCGACCATGGTGAAGCGCCGGCCGGTGTCGGGATGATCGCCCGCGATGACGGTGCTGCATATCGAGGCGAAGTGCCCTGCAGGAAGGCGCTCCGGAAGCGCCTGCGCCATGCAGCGCCAGAGCATGTCGTAGAGCCTGATCCGCGTTTCGAAATAATAGCCGTGCGGCGCCGCGCCCGTCGCATGAAAGATCGTGCCGGGCTCGGTTATCACCTCGAGCGGCCGGAAAGAGCCGCCGTTGGCGTAGCGCGTGGGATCCGTCAGCGCCTTGAAGATCGACTGGGCGGCTATCACCGACCCGTCCCGGCTCGTGTTGTAGGGCGCGTCGCGCTGCGGCGGATTGTTCCTGAGATCGACCGTGAAGCGTTCGTCAATCGTGATCGTGGCTCGCCAGACGGCGCCGTCGTCCTGTTCTTCCTCGATCCGATAAACGCCCTGCGGAAGCAGCCTGAGCCCCGCGCGGCCGCGCCGCTCTCCCTCTTCGAACAGATCGCTGCAGCGCCGCGCGATAGGCCTCGACGCCGTAGGCGTCGAGCACCTGCCGGATGCGCGCTTCCGCCTTTCGGCTGGCGGCGATCTGGGCCCAGAGATCGCCCCTCACGAAATCCGGCAGGCGCGAGTTGGCCACGATGATGTCGAACACGGACCGGATCGGCTCGCCGTTCTCGAACAGCCTGACGGCGGGCAGCCGCAGCCCTTCCTGGAAGATCTCGGTCACATCGACCGCCATGGAGCCCGGCGTCTTGCCGCCGACGTCGTTCCAGTGCGCCATGGAGGCGGTCCAGGCGACGAGCGTCATCGTTGAAGAACACCGGCAGCGCGACGACGACGTCGTTGAGATGGGTGACGCCGCCGAAATAGGGGTCGTTGGTGATGAAGACGTCGCCCGCGCGAATGCTTTCGAGGCGATGCAGTTCGACGATCCGTTTGACCGCCTTGTCGAGCACGCCGATGAAACCGGGAATGCCGGCGCCGGACGACACCAGATCGCCGTCGGGATCGGTGACGCCGGTCCCGACATCGAGCACTTCGTAAATGATCGGGCTCATCGCGGTGTTCTTCAGCACCGCGAACATCTCGTCGGCCGCGGCGGCAAGGCTCGCCTGAATGACCGTGGTCGTGATCGGGTCGGCGCTCATGAGCCGTCAGGTCTTCGCGATGTAGAGATCGCGCGGCAGAGACGAGAATATCTCCGGCCCGTCGGCGCGCAGGATCACGATCTCCTCGAGCCTAATGCCGAAACGCCCCGGCAGATAGATCCCCGGCTCGATCGAGAAAACCATGCCTTCCTCGAGCACGGTTTCGGAGGAGGCGGTGATGTAGGGCGGCTCGTGGCCGTCCACCCCCATGCCGTGGCCGGTGCGGTGAACGAAATATTCGCCGTAGCCCGCGTCCGCGATCACGCGCCGCGCGGCTGCGTCGACTTGGCCGGCCTGGACGCCCGGGCGCGCCGCCTTCAGCGCCGCCTGCACGGCCTTCTCGACGATCGTGTGTATCTGCCCGTAACCCTCCGGCGGACGCCCGACGACGGCCATGCGCGTAATGTCGCTGGGGTAGCCGCTCTTGCGTCCGCCAATGTCGATCACGACTGCGTCCCCCTCCTGAAGCTTGCGCTCGCCGGCGTGGTGATGCGGGAAGGCGCCGTTCGGTCCGCCGCCAACGATCCAGAAGGCGGGGCTTGCGCCCTCCGAACCGAAGCGGGCCTTGACGACCTCTGCAAGCTCCAGTTCGCTCATGCCTGGGCGGATCGCCGCGAACGCCGCCTGCATGGCGCGATCGGCGATGCCCGCGTTCATCTTGAGCCTGGCGAACTCGCCGGCGTCCTTGCGCATCCGCAGCGCGCCGACGGTATCGGCGAGGAACGTATGGCTCGCGCCCGGCAGCGCGCCGAGCAGCAGAAGCGCGAAATCCGCCCGCATCGTCTCGTCGAGCGCCACGAGCTTGGCGCCAGCCGCCCCGACCGATGCGAGCGCGTCGGTCAAAGCGGCGTCCGGGCCCTGCTCGTCGCTCCAGCCATGGAACGGCATGTCGGTATGCTCGCGCGACCCCTGCGCATTCAGGGCCGGCATCAGGAACGCCTCGTTGCGCGGCCCGACGAGAAGCAGGCAAGGCCGCTCGTCGGGATGAGGGTGGAACCCGGCGATCCATTGCATATGCGAGCCTGGGCCGACCGCGACGAGATCGGTCCCGGTCTTCAGCATCTTCTCGCGAAGCGCGGCAAGGCGTCTCGAAGTATCTGTCATGGCGGATCTTCCTCAATAGGTTCGCCGCGGCGTCAGGCCGCCTTGCGTCCGGGCCCGGTCGTCTCGGCGGGAACGATTGTCCGGCTGCCGAAGGCCTCGCCATCGTCGAAGCCGCCGAACCGCGCCATCTCCTCCTCCGACGGGGACTCGCTCGACCATCGGCGGCTCGGCGCCCAGCCGCATTGCTGCTTGAGCATGGCGGCGTATTCGGCCCGCTTCAGCGCCGCGACCGAGGGATCGATGACGGGAACGCCGAGCTTCTTTTCGAGATCCCTGTAGAAGCCGATCTCCATCGTGCAGCCGAGAATGACGGCTTCCGCGAAATCCTCCTCGACCGCCTTGCGTCCGGCCTCCGTCAGACGGCGCTCGGTCTCGGCATGGTCCTTCTGGAAGTCGTTCACGCCGAGTTCGACGTGGTAGAAGCCTGACAGCCGGTGCTCGTGTCCATAGTCGCGCACGGTCGAATGCATCTGGTGGACCCACTTGCGGCGGCCGACGACGATTTCGAAGCGATTGCCGAGGCTCGCGGCGATCTCGCAGGACGCCGCGCAAGGCGCCGTGACGATCATGCCGCCGGAGATTTCGCGCGCGTCATGAAGCCCGGTGTCGTAGAAGCAGCCGATCGCCAAGGCGTCGAAGCCTTCCCGCGCCGCCGCGCGCACCGCCTTTATGATGCTTCTCGTCACCATCGCCTCGTAGGCGCGGAATTCGATATGGGTGAAGCCGCCCGCGCTCTCCGGCAGCGAGGCGACGTGAACCTCCGTCTGCGGCAGCTTATGCTCGCGCGCCATGGCGGCGAAAACCGCCTCATGGCTCACCGACGAGGCCAGCGGATCAAGGTACATGATCTTCAGCGGTTTCTGCAGCGTCATGGCGCGTCCCTTTCCGTGCGAATCCCCGAATACTCAACGATCCACCGACGCAGGTCAGTACGCATAGACCTCCTTCGCGCGCTCCCGCGTGATGAGGCCGTTCTTGATGTCGGCTTCCACCGCCGCGCGGTCGCGCTCTTTTGGATCGCCGATGCCGCCGCCGTTGCCGGTCACGACCCGGATCACGTCGTCGGTGTGGGTCGTCAGGCCGGAGACGAATGAGAACCGCTGGTCCGAGCCGTCCCGGCCGAGCACGCGGACATAGTTCGGCGAGCCCTCGCGGCCGCCGTCGAGCGACCACGGCGGGAACCTCGAACGCGTGTAGCCCACCGTGAGGAAGCCGTTGTCGGCCCGGATGCGATAGTCCATCACGATGCCTCGGCCGCCGGCGTACTTGCCCTCGCCGCCGGGCTCGAGATTGAGCTCCATGCGGTCGACGATGAGCCCGTTGCGCGCCTCGTTGATCTCGGCCGGGCAATTATAGGTCTCGCCATGGAAGCCGCAGAAGATCGCGCTGTTGCCGTCGCGGCCGTAGCTCGCGCCCCAGCCCCCAAGCTGTGGCTCGATGATCGTATATTGGCGTCCGGTGTCGGGATGGACGCCGCCGATGAAGGTGCCGCAGACGCTCGCGAAATGGCCGGACGCCAGACGCTCCGGCATGTGCGGAGCGAGGCAGCGCCACATGATGTCGTAAACGCGCAGCTCGATCTCATAATAGAAGCCGAGCGGCGCCGGCTCCTTGGCGTGGAACACGGAGCCCTCGCGCGTCAACAGGCGGATCGGCCGGAACGAGCCTTCGTTGGCGGGCGAATAGGGGTCGGTCAGCGATTTGAACAGCATCTGAGCGCAGACCATCACGCCTTCGACGCTGGTGTTGACGGGATTGTCGGACTGATCCGGGTTGTCCCTGAGATCGACAACGAACTCTTTGTCGCTGATCGTGATCTTTACGTTGAAGATGCGCCCGTCGTCCTGCTCCTCGGAAAGCTCGAACGAGCCCTTCGGAAGCTTGGCGAGTTCGGCCAGCGAAACCTGCTCGCCGAAGTCCATGAACGACGACATGGCGTTCTCAAAGGTCTCCACGCCGTATTTCTCCGCGAGATCGACGAGCCGCCGCGCGCCTATGCGCGCGGAGGCGATCGCCGCCCAGACGTCGCCCTCCAGCACGTCGGGCATGCGCGAATTGACCTTGATGATGTCCATCACGGAGCGGATCGGCTCGCCCCTGGAGATGATCTTGATCGCGGGAAGCCGGAGGCCCTCCTGGAATATTTCCTTCGCCTCGCCGGTAAGGGATCCCGGCGCCATGCCGCCGACATCGGAATTATGGGCGATGTTGGCGGTCCAGGCGATGATGCGGCCCTCGGCGAAGACAGGCATCGCGACGACAATGTCGTTCAAATGCGTGACTCCGCCGTAATAGGGATCGTTGGTCGCGAACACGTCGCCCGGCTCGATGTCGCCGGGCCTGTTGAACTTCTCGACCATCACCTTCACCGACTTGTCGAGCACGCCGATGAAAGCGGGAATGCCGGCCCCGGAGGAGGCCAGCGCGCCCCTGGCGTCGGTGATGCCGGTGCCCATGTCGAGCACTTCGTAGATGATCGAGCTCATCGCGGTCTTCTTCATCACCGCGAACATCTCGTCCGCCGTCGCCTGCAGCGAGTTCTGGATGATTTCCAGCGTGATCGGGTCGTTGGTCCTGCCTTGCATCGCAGCCTCCCTACGCTTGCAGCGAAATGTGGATGTTGCCGTAACCGTCGATCTCGGCGCGGTTGCCCGGATGAATGACGACCGTGGCGCCCGCGTCCTCGACGATCGCGGGGCCTGCGAACGTCATGCCCGGCTCCAGTTTTGCGCCGTCGTAGATCGCCGCTTCCCAGACCCCCTCAAGCGCGTAGTCGACCTTGCGCCTGCCTTTGAGCGCGGCTTGCGAGTGCGCGCCGCTCCCCTCGCGTTTCGCCATCTTCAGCTTGCCGACCTCGGCCGACGCGACGAGGTGGATGCCGACCATCTCGACCGGCGCGTTGAGCCGGTAGGTGTATTCGCGCTCGTAAGTCTGGTGGAACGCCTTCTCGATCTCCGCGAGCCGATCCTCGGCGACGGCTCCGCCTTCGATCAGCACCTCGGTTGTGTGTTCCTGGTTCTGATAGCGGAACTTGCCGTAGCGCAGCATCTTGACCCTTTCGGGCGCGACGCCCTCGGCGGCGAACTGGCTGCGGGCGAGCTCTTCCGCCTCCTGAAAGACGGCTTCGACGCCCTTCGCGGCGCCCGGCTTCAGGTCCGCGAGCTTCGTCAGGAAATAATCGCGGCGCAGATCCGACATCATCATGCCCCAAGCCGAAAATACCGACGCGGCCGCGGGCACGACGACCTTCCTTGACCCCGAGTTCGGCCGCAAGCGCGACCGCATGCATCCCGCCGCCGCCGCCAAAGGCGATCGAGCGTGAAATCGCGGGGATCGTGGCCTCGGTTGAGCGAAACGAGCTTGAGGGCGTTGACCATGTTGTTGTTGGCGATGCGGATGACGCCGCGCGCCGCCTCGTCCGGGTCGACGCCGAGCTTTTCGCCGACGGCCGCCATCGCCGCCTCGGTCGCCTTCATGTCGGCGACGACTTCGCCGCCGCAGAAATAATCCCTGTTGATCCGGCCGAGCCAGAGATTGGCGTCGGTCGTCGTCGCCTTTGTCGCCGCCGCGGCCATAGGCGGCCGGCCCCGGAACCGCGCCCGCCGATTGCGGGCCGACATGCAGCTTGCCGAAATCGTCGACCCAGGCGATCGAGCCGCCGCCGTTGCCGATCTCAACGAGATCGACCACGGGAACCATGATCGGGTAGCCGGCGGAAGTGCGGTCGCGCTCGATCCAGTAGTCGGTCTTGATCGCGATCTCGCCGTTCTGGATCAGCGAGCATTTGGCCGTCGTGCCGCCGATGTCGAGCGCCAGCACATTCAGCTCGCCGATCAGCTTGCCGAGCTCCGCCGCGCCCCAGAAGCCGGACGCCGGGCCCGATTCGACCATCGTGATCGGAATTTTCGACACCGCCTCCAGCGAGTCGACGCCGCAATTCGACTGCATGATGTAAGGGCTTTTCCTGAAGCCTTGCTCCTTCAGGCTCTGATCGAGGCGCGACAGATAACGCTCCGCGATCGGCTGCACATAGGCCGAGAGCACGGTCGTGTTGGTGCGTTCGTATTCGCGCCACTCGCGGGTGATCTGGTGCGAAGACACCGCCGAGACGCCGGGCCACAGTTTCTGCGTCTCTGCGAGCGCGGCCTTCTCGTGAGAGGGATTGGCGTAGGAGTGCAGGAAGCAGATCGCGACCGCCTGCACGCCATCGGCCTTGAAGTCGTCCAGAATCCCCTTGAGCCCCGAGAGATCGAGCGGCCGCATCTCTACGCCCTTGTAGCTCATGCGTCCCGGCAGTTCGCGGCGCAGGTAGCGCGGCACGAAGGGCTTCGGCTTCTGGTAGTGCAGGTTGAAGAAATCGGGTCGGTTGCCGCGCGCGATCTCCAGCGTGTCGCGAAAGCCTTCCGTGGTGATGAGCCCGACCTTGACGCCCTTGCGCTCGGTGAGCGCGTTGATGACGACGGTCGTGCCATGCGCGAGAAAATCGACCGCCGCCGGTTCGACGCCGCCCTTCTTCAGCACATTGAGAACGCCCTGCTCGAAATTCGGCGGCGTGGTGTCGGACTTGGCGGTCACGATGCGGGATTGCCCGGTCGCGTTGTCGGTCTCGAAACAGACGAGATCGGTGAAGGTGCCGCCGACGTCGGTGGCGACGCGAATGGTCTTGCCAGCCATCACAAGGGACCTTTCCTGGCGCTGCGCTCGTTGAGCAGGAAGCAGGCGGCCGCCGGCAGTTTCAACGCCTCGGCCGCCGCGATTCGATCCGGCGTATAGAAGCCGGCCTCATGCAGGCAATTGATGGTGCCTACGACCTCGCCGTCGATCTCGACGGGAACGTTGATCACGCTTTCGCAGCCGAGCGAGCGGATCAGCTCATGATCGCTGAAGACTTCCGCGATGTCGGCGATGTCGTTGGCGACGAAGGTGCGGCGGCGCTCGATCACCACCTCCGACCAGCGCGACCGGTTGGCGGGCTTGCGGCCGGAGACCGGATAGGAGTCCGGCATGTTGGAATAGATCCGCTCGGCCTCGCCGTTCTCGGGATCCCGCGTCATTATCGTGAAGAGCTTCACGCCCACGTGCTCGACCGTCAGCGCGCAGAGCGCGTCGAAGGCCGTACGGGGCTGACCGCCCGCCTTAGCCAGCGCTCTTGTGAATTCCCTGTAGTCCGGCGTTTCCATGGTCGTCCTTCTTCCCTGTGATCCGGTCGCGCAACTCCAGCTCCTCGCTCGTCACGACGGGGACGGCGCTCAGGAGTCGCTGCGTGTAGGGGTGTTCGGGCGCGCTGAAGATCGTCTCGGTCGGATTGAGTTCAACCAGCCTGCCCTTGTCGAAAACGGCGACGCGATCGGCGATGTTGCGCACCACCGACAGGTCGTGCGTGATGAAGACATAGGTCAGTCCGCGCTTGCGCCTGAGCTCGCTGAGCAGCCTCAGCACGCGCGCCTGCACGAGCACGTCGAGCGCCGAGGTCGGTTCGTCGAGCACCACCAGCGCCGATTGGCAGGCGAGCGCTCTTGCGATCGCGACGCGCTGTCGCTGGCCGCCCGACAGCGCCGAGGGCGGACGCGAGGCGAGCGAGGCGGAAAGCCCGACCTCTTCGAGCAGCCTGCCGACTTCATCCCTGCGCCTCGCCCGCTCGCCGATGTCGTGAACATCGAGCGCGAGGCGGATCGAGGAGCCGACCGACCGCTTGGGGTTCAGCGAGGAAAGCGGGTTCTGCTGCACGAGCTGAATCGCGCGGCGATGCGAGAGCTCCCTGCGCGCAGGCAGAAGGCCGCCCCGGAAGGAAATCGAACCCGTGGACGGCGGATAGACGCCGAGGATCATGTTGGCGATCGTGCTCTTGCCCGAGCCGGACTCGCCGACGATCGCCAGGCACTCGCCCTCCCGTATATCGAGCGACACGTCGTCGACGGCCCGCACCTCGTGAGCGCCGTGGCGAAAGATCTTCGACACCGAGCGTAGCGCAAGCAGCGGCGGGCTCACGGCGCGCCTCCGGGTTCGCCATAGCCCTCATGCACGACGAGCGGAGCGCGAAATTCCTCCGTCTCCTCGGCGACGTCGGGCACGCCGCCGCCGGTGATCCGCGGCACGGCGCGCATCAGCGTGCGCGTATAGGGATGGCGCGGCGCCTCGAACAGCGCGGCGGTCGAACCCTGTTCGACGATGCGGCCCTTGTAGATCACATAGACGCGGTCGGCGAATTCGCGCACGACGCCGAGATTGTGCGAAATGAAGAGCACGGCGGTGTGATGCTTCTCGACGAGGTCGCGCATCAGCGAAAGCGTCTGCGCCTGCACCGTCACGTCGAGCGCGGTTCCCGGCTCGTCGGCGATCAACAAGGACGGCTCGTTGGCGAGCGCCATCGCGATCATCACACGCTGGTTCATGCCGCCCGAGAGCTGGAAGGGATAGGAATCGAGCACTCGCTCCGGCTCGTCGATGGCGACGTCGGCAAGCGCCGCGGCCGCCTGCGCCCGCGCGGCTTTTTCGGTGATGTCCTTGTCGCGGCGGCGCAGCACTTCGTGGAACTGAGGCGCAATGCGGTAGACCGGATTGAGCGAGGACGTCGGATCCTGAAAGATCATCGACATTCGCGTGCCGCGCAGCTCGTGGCGTTCGGCCGCCGAGAGCCGTTCGAGGTCGCGGCCCTCGAATTCGACCGCGCCTCTGACGCGGGCCGTTCTCAACTCCTGCAGCAGACCGAGCACGATGCGCGCCGTAACCGATTTGCCTGAACCGAACTCGCCGACCAGCGCGACGCGCTCGCCCCTGCCAATGTGCAGCGAAACGCCGTGCAGCACTTCCACAAGGCCGGTATAGCCTTTGAAGCTGAGCCTCAGATCGCGAATGCGCAGGGTCGGCGCGCTCATTGATCGGCCCCCAGGATCTCGCGCAACAAATCGCCGATCAGGTTGAAGCCGAACACCGCAATCAGGATCGCCAGGCCCGGGAAGACCGTCAGCCACCAGGAATCCGGCAGATATTTCGCCCCGTCGGCGACCATCGAGCCGAGGTCCGGCGTCGGCGGCTGCACGCCGAGGCCGAGGAAGGAAAGGGAAGAGGCGATGAGAATCACGAAGCCGAGGTCGAGCGTCATCTTGGTGAGGATCGACGGCACGCAGTTCGGCAGGATCTCGCGGAACATGACGTGCGCGCGCGACGCGCCGATCACCTCCGCCGCCAGCACATAGCCTTCCTCTTTCTCCGAGCGCGTCAGATTGTAGACAAGCCGCGTGTACCACGGCCACCACATGACGGTCACGGCGATCATGCCGTTGGTGAGGGTCGGCGCCAGCAGGCCCATCATCGACATCGCAAGCACCAGCGGCGGGATCGACAGGAAGACGTCGGTGGCCCGCATGAGCGCATATTCGATCCAGCCGCCGAGGTAACCGGCCGCAAGTCCGATCGTGACGCCGATCGGCACGGCGATCGCGAGGACGACCACGCCGAGGATGAGCGAAATGCGATAGGCGAAGATGATGCGGGTGAACAGATCGCGCCCGACGAGATCGGTGCCGAAAATATGAGGCCAGGCCGGCGGTTGATTGAAATGCGCGAAAGTCCACGACCGCTCCGACATGCGTCGGGAAGGGCGTGATGAAGTCGGCGAAGATCGCCGACAACACCACGATCGCCACCAGGACGAGACCGAGCAGCGACAGAGGGTTTGCGGTCAGTATGGCGAGGACGCGGCTCATGCGGTCCTCTGCGAAAGGCGGATGCGCGGATTGATGAATGCGATCAGGATATCGACGACGACATTCACGATCAGGAACATGGCGGAAATGACGAGCACGGTCGCCGATGATCGCATTCAGATCCTTGCGCAGGATGACGGCGACGCCATAGCGCGACAGTCCCGGCCACGCGAACACCAACTCGACGAGGAACGCATTGCCGAGCATGGCCGCGAAATCGAGGCCGATGATGGTGAGCGACGGGATCAGCGAAGGGCGGAACGCGTAGCGGTTGGCGATGCGCCGCTCCGGGAAACCGTAGGACTGCGCCATTTCGATATAGGGCTTGGCGTAGGTCTCGACCATGTTGGCGCGCGTGAGCCGCGCCGCTTGCCCAATGCCTGCGAGCGCCAGCGCGAAAGCCGGCAGCAGCACGTGCCAAAGCGCGTCGCCGAAGGCCCTGAAATTGCCGGCGAGCAGCGTGTCGAAGAACAGGAAGTTGGTGCGAGGGGGCACGACGATCGTGTCCGTGATGCGGCCCGCGATCGGGAACAGCGGCAGAAAATAGGCGAACAGCAGCATCAGGATCACCGCCCAGACGAAGGCCGGCGCCGATACGCCGAGCAGCGTGATGAGCCGGATGACATTGTCCGTCCAGCTGTTGCGATAGCGCGCCGACAGGACGCCGAGCGGCAGTCCGAGGCCGACCATCATCAGGCCGGAGACAAAGATGAGCTCCAGGGTGGCTGGCAGGAACTGGGCGATGTCCGTCGTGACGGGTCGGTTGGTGTAGAGCGAGACGCCGAGATCGCCGTGCAGCAGTTCAATGACGAAGTAGCCGTATTGTTCGAAGATCGATCGATCGAGATGCAATTTCTGGCTCAGCGCCGCGATCTGGTCCGCCGTCGCGTTGGGCCCGAGCGCGATGCGCGCGGGATCGCCCGGAATCACACGGGCGATGGCGAAAATCAGCATGGAAACCCCGATCAGCACGATCAACGAGGTTCCTAGCCGCTTCGCGAGGAGGCGGACTACCGGCGGCATGAGATTGCCTTTCGAACCGTCGCGGCCCGCCGCATCCAACGGCGGACCGCGCCGGGGGTTCGATTACGGGTTCATTTCGAACAGGCGGTAGGTGAAGTTCATGCCCGAGAGGCCGAACGCCTTCGAGGGATCGGAGAGCGTCGGCGCCGTGACCCGCTTGCTGGTGGCGAAGACAGCCGTCTGATCGTAGGCGAAGATGTCAGGCGCAAGTTCGATGAGACGCTTGTTGAGCTCCCTGTAGGCCGCCGCGCGCGCGGCGTCGTCGCTCACGGTGCGGCCTTTGTCCAGGAGTTCGTCGACCTTGGCGTCCTTCAAATACTCGGGCGACTGCCAGGTGCCGGCGGCGCTCGAATGGTACATGCCGTAGAGCAGCGTGTCGGGATCGCCGGTGACGGTGGCGACGAAGACCTGCGAAATGTTGGGCGTGTTCTGCGGCTTGGTGACCTGCTGCACGAACAGCGCCCACGGGATCTTCTTGATCTCCGATTTGACGCCGATCTCCGCGAAATTGGCCTGCATCAGCAAAGCGAAACGCTCCTCGAGCGGCACCTCCCCGATCCACGAGAGCTCGAGGGTGAAGTCGCCCGGCTTGTATTTGCACTGAGCCAGATATTTCTTGGCGGCGTCGAGATCGCGCTTTTGCACGGGCGCCTTGTCGTCATAGCCGAGGAGGCCCGCGGGAATCGCGCCGCGTGATGGCGTGCCCTGCGAGATCTTGCTGGTCACGGCGACCATCTTGATGCCTGCGTCGTAGTCGAAGGCCTTCGCCAGCGCGAGCCGGCAGTTGATATCGTCGAGCGGCGGCTTGGCGGTGTTCATCTTGATGTAGAAGCCCGTCATGCCCGTTTCGGTCACGAGCGGCGAGCCGCCGGCGGCAAGCGCCTTCAGCACTTCAGGCGGCAGCCACTGAGAGGAGATGTCGTGTTCGCCCTGCGCGATGAGCGTGCGAACGGTCGCCGCCTCGAGGCCGTATCGCTGATGCACGACGTCGGGCGCCTTCGGCGAAACGCCAAGGAAATAATCGGGGTTCTTGGCGAGCGCCGTTTCCTGCTGCGGATTTTGCGAGACGACCTTGTAGGCGCCCGTCCCTGCGCCGTGCGAGCTCAGATAGGCCTGGCCCCAGTCTTTGAACTCGCCGTCGCCCGGGCCGAGATGGGCGAGCACCAGTTTCTTGTCCACGATCGGCAAGCGGTACAAAGCCGAGAGGAACGGAGCGTAGGGCCCCGACAATGTGAACTTGACCGTATGAGCGTCCACCGCTTCCGCGCTCTTGACGTTGGTGAACAAGAAGTAGAGACCCTGCTTCAGCGCCTTGATGCGATCGAGCGAGAAGACAACGTCATCGGCGGAGAGCGGATTGCCGCTCTGGAACTTCACGTCCGGCCTCAGCTTGAATGTGTAGGTCGGGCCGTCGATCGTCCAGCTTTCGGCGAGATGCGGCTGGGCGCCGGGGCCGCCCTGCTTGGGCAGCACGAGCGTATCGTAGACGTTGAACGCCAACACCGAGGAGGCATAGTCGGCGGCTTTCGCCGGATCGAGTTCGCCGGGCGCGGACTCGTCATGTCGTAGTACGGTTTCGGCCTTCGCGGCCGCGGTCGTCAGGGCCGGGACCGAGGTCGCGGCCAGCAAAAATGCGGCCAAGGTCGCCGCAAAACTTTTCACGATCATATTCGCTCCCCCTTCTTCGAACTCCTGGCCGCGCGCTTGCGGCCAGCGCTCTTGGCTGTCGTCAGGTCGGCATGCCTGTGCTGCTCACGTGGTTCGTCGCCAAAGACATCCATTGTGCAGGTGTGCAGGATGGTTGTAGGCGAAGTCGTATGGTTCCAGGTGGAATGCGTTTTGGTGGAGGGGAAATGGATGGAGTCCCCGAGATCGAGAATCGTGCGCTCGCCTTCGACCTCGACCGTCAGTGCGCCTTCGAGGATGAAGAAAATCTCTTCGCCCTCGTGCGCGATCGGCTCGCTGCGATGGCCTGGCGGCTCGTGAATGATGACGCTTCTCAGCACGCTGCCGGGAAAGCTCGCCGACAGCCGCTCGTAGGTCAGTGAATTGCCGCCGACGGCGTAATGCGGACGCTCGGCGCGGCGGGTCAGCGGAGCGCCGCCGCGCGGCTGGGCCAGGAAGTCGCTGACATGCATGTCGAGCACGCGCGACACTCCGACCAGAGACGTCAGCGACGGCGTCGTGATGCCCCGCTCAATCTGCGATATGAAGCCGACGGAAAGTCCCGCGCCGTCGGCCACCTCCTTCAAGGTCAGACCGAGTTCCTGACGCCTCTCGCGCAGCCGGGTTCCAAGAGGGCCGGCTGGGCAATCGTCCTCTTGCGCCTGAACCGATTTCGGGTCCAACGCCTTGCCTCGTTTCTCGTGGCCTCGATTTTAGTGTCGGTAAAATTATGCCCACGCTAAAATTGCTTGTCAATCGCAATCTCAGGAATGCGGAGCCCCTGCTTCCGGGGGCGGCGCGGCGACTGAACATCGGCCCCGCGCGGCGACCGTCCAGACGTAGATCGCCTTGGTCGTTCTGCCCCTCCGCGCTCGACGTTTTCAGCAAATCGCGACGCGGGTCGGCCTTGGGAGACCGCGCCGATCGTCGGCCCCAAGCAGACGAATCTGATTTCCCCGGATGAGAAATCGAGGCGACGGGTAAAGCGACGGATGGCGTCGTCGAGATCGCCGGTCCGCGCGCAAAAGGCTCAGGCCGCGCCGTCGATGGACCTATGCTCGGGATCCAAAACGCCTGTAGCCATAGCTGCGGCAACGAGCAGCAACAGCCCCGCATTTACGGCATGCAGGCCCAATCCGATCGGCAGCCTGCCATCGAGAGCGCGATGCGCGAAAACATACTGCAGCCCGATCTGCGCCGTCGGGCAGAGCGATAGAATAAGGCGACGTCCGCGGCGTTCGCGGCCGCAGAACCACGCGAGAAAGGGAAGCAGAACGACCAGCCATTGCGTATATTTGATGGCGGCCACATGGTAGCTCCACCAATAGGGGTCGGTCATCGCAGCCATACCCGCCGCGAACAACTGAAAGAACAAACCGACCAGCAGCGCGACGGCGACAACCCTCAAAAGGACACGCGCCAGTTGCCCGCTCATCCGGCGCGCGCCCAGTCGAACGTCGTTGTCCCCAGTTCAGAGAGCAGCCGATCTATCTCCGCCTTCTTGCCGCTCAGCTTCGCCGTCCTTTCGCGCAGAGCCTCGGACGCTCCTCTGAGGCCGGCGACGATGACGCGCAAATCGTCGCCCGTCGCCGCGGATAGAGCCCGCACGAGGGCGGCCTCCCCCTCGTCGTCCGCGTGAGGCGCGACGCATCGCCAGATTTCCGGACTCACTTCGCGTTGCGCCGCCCAGCGCTCCTGCGCGAGGCCGACCAGCATGCGAGCCAGCCTGGGATTGGCGCGGAGATCGAGGCCGTGAAATCGGCCAGAGTCTCGATCCCATGAACATGGCCTTGACAACCATCTGGTTCCAGGCGTCTTCATCAAAATATTCAGTGGGATAAGGGTTCCTGTGGGCGACGGCCTCAAAGACGGGCCGCATGCCCGAGCGTATCGCCTCCCGCGCCCGCGGCTCCAGCATCCGCCCGGACGGATAGATAGGCAATCCCCGGTAGAGCGCAATCAACTCGTTGATCTCAGCGGTATCGCAGAATGCACCGAAGAGCGCGACGAACTTCGCATCGTCGCCGTCGTAGGCTGCACACGTGAACGCGATACGAGCAAGCTGATCCACGCTCCAGTCGCTCGGATCGATATTCTTCCGCACCACTGCCGCCCGGGCCCTGTCTTCGGACGACAGGGCGAGATCGCCCTTCCCGAGCATTCGGGCGGCGCGACCCATGGCGATCGACAGCGCGTTCTTGTCGCTTGCCCGTCTGACGCCATCCAACGCGCTATCGAACCAGTCCAGCCCCTTGGGGCTCGACGCGCGAGCGATCCATTCGCGCGCAAGCGCAATGAAATCTTCGCCGGATTGTCGATCGCTCGCTTGGGGAGAACTGGCCACGAGCGTCACGTCCCCGGAACAAGCTTCTGGAAAAGTCGGGTAAGCACAAACCCCGCGATGCAGGCGGCGACCAGCGCAATTCCACCCCCGTTCGCACTCACGACCAAGGCGTCCACGATCGAAATGGCTGCGATCAGAACCGACACCGCGCGAGGTACGGCGCCGGGCGCGGATCGCTCCCTCAGCAGGCGAACGGCGTAGATGTCGACGAGCGCGAGAAGCGCAAGGCACAGGACGAGAGGCCAGCCGTGTGATAATGAGGCAAGCGCGGCAATCAACGGAACGGCGAGCGCCGCAAGAGGCCAAAGGCTGCCGATTTGATTGAGGCTTTCCTGTTTGGCCGCATAGGTCAGCCCCACGACGTGCGCGGCGAGCACGACGGCCCAGAGGATCAACGCGGGATGGAGTGTTCCCGAAATAGCGACGCCCGCGCCGCAATAGACGAGCGCCCGACAGGCGCTCATGATGATGGGGCCGAATGCGTTGCCCTTGTGCCACAAATCGTAGAGCACAATGACGGCGCCGAGAGCCACGCCCCACACGGCGGCCGTCATTCCAAAAGGCGCCATCAGCAGAACGCCGAGGACCAGAAGTCCGAAACCGATCGCGCGGACGGAGCCGGCGGAGATGTCGCCTGCGCAAATCGGACGATCGGGGCGCTCGCGGGCGTCGATTTCCCTGTCGAAATAGTCGTTGAGATACATGCCGCCGACATAAAACGCCGTCATCGCCAACCCGACCTGCAAGAGCCATTCGGGTTTCGCCGAGGCGCTCGCGACCACGGCGCCGGCGACGACGTTGGTCCAGACAGTGGGCAGGTTCGAGACCCGACCAAGCTTCAACAGCGTCAGCGGTCGGGGCGTTCGGACCGCGATCGCGCTCAACGTTCCAGCTCCTGGCGGCAGAAGGCGATTTCTCGCGCAATGTCTGCGGCCTTCGAACCGGTGCGAACATGGTCGGGCAGGACGTCCCAAGTGTAGGTTTCAACTTCGAGATGTCGCGATCGCGGCTTCTCCCGCAGCGCCCCGAGCGTCGCGACGAGATCGGCTCGCGTCGAGCCGATGTCGCCGAGATTGTCGAGGAAGACCGGCACATGGCAATGGATGCGCCATTCTCCGCCAGCATCGCCGGACTCGAAAGCCGATACCGCCTCGGGCAAATCGACGAAACGCGTGAGACCGGACGAGTTGCGCACGATGGTCTGGTGCAAATAAACCCCGTCGTCGTAGCGCATAACCGCCGCGATCAGCTCCTTCGTCATCTTGGGCGCGCGCATGGCCGCGGAGAGTTGAATCTTGGGGACGGAAATGCCCGCTGCGAGCAACCGATCCAGCGAGGCCGGAATGTCTTCGTACTCGATCGAGCCGTGGCAGATGTCGTAGCAAACGCCCAGATGCCGGCGCAGCATCGTCTCGGCTTCCCGACGATCCACTCCCGCCGCTCGCGCGAGAGCGGCGAGCGTGTCCGGTTTCAGAAGCACGCCCTCGAAAAACGCTACGGTCTCGTCCGTGGTTTCGAGAAAGCAGCACGGCTCCGGTTCGAGCGCGAGCGCAATCCGTTTGCCGGTTCTTCGTTCGACATCGACGAGATCAGCCACCGCCGACATGAGGTTCGTCGCTATGGATTCGACGGCGTCCCGCGTCTCTGCGTTTGTCTTGAAAGCGCCGGGGACCGTCGAGATGCTGCCTTCCAGGCCATCCGGCAAGACCGCCGCCAGAACCTCGGCGCTGTCCGCCGTAAACGCGACGCGCTCTCTCTCGCGCCAGTCGGGCAGATAGACTTGCTCCTTCACGCGCGTTCCGTGAAACGGGCCATAGGGAAACGCGTTGATCGTGAAAATATAGGCGCCGAGGGCCGACAACTGCTCACGAAAAGCCGATATCGATTCCGGCTTCCTGGCCTCCCGAGCCGCCTGGCCGGATAGCCGCAGGCCGATCCCCATGGGTTCGCCAGGCGCAACCGCGGCCTTTATCGGCGGTACGAACTCATCGAGACTGGCCCGAATGTTCTCCCACGTTTCGCCGGCGTGAATATTGGTGCAATAGCAGAGATGAACCTGGTCGGGAGACTTCCGCAGTTTCATGACCGGTCAACCGCTCCTGCGCTGTTCGAGCCAATCAATCGCCGCGGCGATGAGGCCTTCGTCCATTTCGTTGACTTCGACGCCCTGGCCGAGTTCCGAAAGCAGCGTGACGGTCAATTCGCCGCCCAGATGCTCGCGAAAATCGGCGAGACCGCGCAACAGCGCGAGACGCCCGGCGGCGTCGCGCTCGCGCAACTTGTCGTGCCACAAGCGGAAACCGAAACGCTCGAGAAGACGCGCGACCTGCTCGTCGCCGCCCGCCGGGAGTCGTCCGGTCAGAACCGAATAGCGCGTGTCCAGCGCGACGCCTATCGCCACCGCCTCCCCATGGTTGAGTTCATGGTTCGTGAGGCGTTCCAGCCGATGGGCCGACCAATGGCCGAAATCCAACGGACGCGCCGAGCCGAGTTCGAAAGGATCGCCGCCGAGCCTGATCTGGCGCATATGAAGCTCGGCGCATTCCTTGATCATGCGATCCAGATGCGCCTGCGAGAATTGCGCGAGCGACTCCGCATGCTCCTCGAGCCAGTTGAAGAAGTGGGGACTGCGAATGAGCGCGACTTTCACGGCTTCGGCCATGCCGGCCCGTTTCTCGCGCTCCGGAAGCAGATCGATGAACGCGCTGTCGTTGATGACAGCCCAAGGCGGAGCAAATGTCCCTATGAGATTCTTCAGCCCAAAATGGTTCACGGCGTTCTTGACCCCGACGCCGCTGTCGTCCTGCGCGAGCACCGTGGTCGGAAACCGCACGTGCCTGACCCCGCGATGGAAGATCGCCGCGGCGTAGCCGACGGCGTCGAGCACGGCGCCGCCGCCGATCGCCAGCACATAGGAGTGCCGATCCATCGCATGTCGCGACAGCGCCTCGAGGAGAAAAGGTATCGTGTTCGGATCGTTCTTGCACGCTTCGCCGCCGCTGAGCGCGAGCGGTTCGGCGACCAGCTGCAAATTGCCGGCGTGGGCCTCGGCGTAGGTTTGAATATTGTCGGCGAGATCGGGCGTCGCGTCTCGCACGCCCTGATCGACGACGACGAGAAATCTGTGCCGCTTCTCGGCTTCCCGCCGCGTCAAAGCCTCAAGCAGGCACGTGTTCGCAGGCGCAAAGGCATTTCTCGTAAAATACACAGGATATTCGTAATTGACGCTGAAGGACTGGATTCTGACGTCCTGCGCCCTTTGAACGGGGCTATGAAGCATTGCTCCCTCCTTCGCCCCGCGGCCGCCACTCGATCCGTTGGCCTCGCTTCACCCCACGACGCTGCGCTCGTTTTTGCATTACGAGGCGCCGCTTGGCAAGCTGTCTGTTTGTTCAAGCCTCAAGAGATAGGGGCGCGGCGCGGCGAGTTTGGTCTTTGGGGTAGTCGCGAATGTAATGAAGGCGCCCGGTAACATGCTCCGCTCCAGGCGCGCTTCGCCGCAACCGTTGCGGTCCGCGAAATGTCGCCGTCCCTGGGTCGCCCGGAACGCGCGCCCGCGAGCTTTTTGCGGAAAATTTCCGAGGCCATCGCGATCGAAGTTGCTAACCGTCGTCGAGCATGATTTTCGTGCTCGGTCGCTCGTCGCGTCGCCGACCCAGGCCCGTCCGCAGGCGAATGCAAGTCGGTCGATCACATGGGGAGGCAAACTTTGAAGCCGTTGGTAGCCATGATCGTGGTGGGACTCACGCCACGTCATCTGGGTCCCCTGACTCCGAGACTTGCGGCTCTCGCGCGCGAGGGAAGCGTGGCCGCGCTCGAAACCGCGGCGCCTGCGGTCACCTGCACGGTTCAAGCCAGTTTCATGACGGGCCTGCCTCCCTCGGGGCACGGAGTCGTCGGCAATGGCTGGCTGTTTCGCGATCAGATGGAAGTGCTGCTCTGGCGGCAGTCGAACAGGCTCGTCGGCGGCGAAAAGATCTGGGAGGCTGGCAAGAAGCGCGACCCAAAATTCACATGCGCCAACATGTTCTGGTGGTACAATATGGCTTCGAGCCACGACATCGGCGCCACGCCGCGGCCGATCTACAAGGCTGACGGCCGCAAGCTTCCGGATTGCTACACCGTTCCCCCCGATCTGCGCGGAAAATTGACGCAACAGCTGGGGACTTTTCCGCTATTTCAGTTCTGGGGTCCGGCGACGTCGATCGCCTCATCGCGCTGGATCGCGGAGGCGACGAAGATGGTCATGAAGGAATACGATCCGACCCTGACGCTCGCTTACCTGCCGCACCTCGATTACGACCTGCAACGCTTCGGCCCCGATGAAAGCCATCCGGCCGTCAGGCAGTCACTGGCCGAGATTGATGCGGTCGCCGGCGATCTCGCAGATGCGGCGCGCGCGTCCGGTCGTTCAGTCGTCGTTCTCTCCGAATACGGCATGACGTCGGTCGACCGTCCGATCCATATCAACAGGGCGTTGCGCGACGCGGGTCTGATCGCCGTCCGGGAGGAAGACGGCGGAGAGTTGCTTGATCCGATGACTTCAAAGGCCTTCGCGCTGGCGGACCACCAGGTTGCGCATGTTTATGTCGCCGATCCGGCGCTGCTTCCGAAAGTTCGAGAGATCGTCCAGGCCTTACCGGGCGTTGAGCGGGTGTATGACGATGCCGATAAGGGAGAGATCGGGCTGGATCATCCGCGCTCCGGGGAATTGATCGCCATGGCCGATGCGCGTTCGTGGTTCACCTACTATTACTGGTTGGATGATGCGCTTGCGCCGGATTTTGCGCGCACGGTCGAAATTCATCGCAAGCCCGGCTACGACCCCGTCGAACTGTTCCTGGACCCGGCGATCAAATCGCCGAAGCTGGCGATCGGAAAGCGTCTGCTGCTAAGGAAACTCGGATTTCGCGCTTTGATGGACGTCACGCCGGTGGACGCATCTCTCGTACGGGGCTCGCACGGTCGCCTCACCGAAAAAACCGAAGACGGTCCTCTCGTCATCACGGACGCGCCGAGACTTCGAGACCGACAGACGCTCGCCGCTCGCGAGATCAAGCCGCTGCTGCTCGACATGATCTTTGGTTGATGTCGCGTGGCGGCCGCTGGCCCTGGGCCGGCGGCCTCGCGCTTCAGACGATCTGCAACTCGTCGGCCGGGCGACCCGGTTGCTCGATCCGAGGTGTCTGGCCGCCGCGCAGCACGGTGTTGCCCTCGTAGAGCAATCGCTGATCGATCGCTGGCGGCGCAAGCCAGTGCTTCTCGTCCATTTCGCCGTTCAAGCCGTAGACGGCCAGAACGTTCTCATAGACGACCTTTCGAACGGCGGCCGGATCTATCCCGCGCAATTCCATGAGGCGGGCCGTCTTGGCGACAGCCAGAGGATCCGACACTCCCCAATCGCAGGCCGAATCGACAATCAACCGCTCGGGTCCAAACTTCGCCACGATCGCCGACATGCGCTCGGAGCCCATTTTCGTCTGGGGATAGATGGAAAACGCGCACCAGTAACCGCGATCGAGAACCTCTTTGAGCGTTTCTTCGTTGTTATGGTCGATGACGCAGCGTCCAGGATCGAATCCATGCTCCTCAAGCACGTCCATCGTCCGCCAGGCGCCGGCGCGTTTGTCGCGATGCGGAGTGTGGATCATGATCGGCAGATCATATTCCTTGGCCAACTCGATCTGCGCTCGTAGCGCTTTGTCTTCGAGCTTGGTCTGCTCGTCGTAACCGAGCTCGCCCATCGCGACGACGCCTTCCTTCACGAGAAAGCGCGGCAGCGCGTCGAGCACCGCATCAGCCACGGCCTCGTTATTCGCCTCCTTCGGATTCAGTCCGATCGTGCAATAGTGCCGAATGCCGAATTGCGCGGCCCGAAACCGCTCGAAGCCCGAAATCATCGAAAAATAATCGATGAAGCTTCCGACATTCGTGCGCGGCTGTCCCAACCAGAACGCCGGCTCGATGACCGCGACGACGCCCGCTTTCGCCATGGCCTCGTAGTCATCGGTCGTTCGCGAAATCATGTGGGCGTGCGAGTCGATGATCATGCGGGGGGAGGGAGCCCCCTCGCGCATCTTCGCCTCCTCCTGGCCCCCCGGCTGCGTTAGGCTCTGCACTTCGCCGAGCAACCGGATGAGTTTCTCCGGGGTCAGCGTCCCGTTGCAGCAGGGGCAGGCGAGCGTCTTACTGGCTAGCGCCATCCGAAGCGACGCGACGTCGCAGACGATCACGTTCGGCGTGCTTGGTTCCATCATTTTCCAGCGTCCTGACGTAGGCGATAATCTTCAGCATATCATCCTGCGCCATGCCGCGCATATGCCAAGATTGCATGGCGCCGCTCGCCCCGCCGTAGATAATCGAGAACATGCCGGGGTCGGTCTTGGCTTGCGGATACACAACGTCGTTTCCGACCAGCGTCGGCCCCATCTTGCCTTTGGCGTCCGCGCCATGACAGACTACGCAGTTCGTCACGTAGAGTTGCTTGCCGGTCGCGATGGCCTCCGCGTTTCCGCGATATTCGTTGACGCCTGTCTGCTTGAACTTCTTGACGGCCGGCGTCTCAACTTCTCCCGGCGCTGGCTCGAACTTCATGGGTGAATTGTCCCATGGACTCTTAAAATCCGACAAGTCGCCGGCCTTCGAGGCCGAAACCAGAACCATACAGCCAATCACCAATCCGCCAACCATACCAGTTGTAACGCTGTGCGCAGCGTCCATCCATCATTTGTTCCTTCGTCCGCTTCTGAGGAATTGATGAATGCGCGACACGATTCGCGACCGCGCCGCGCTTTCTCACGGCAACGCGCCGCCCTTGAAGAGGCGGCGCGCCCGACCGAATGTGTTCGGCCTCAGTTATACTAGTTATACCTCACCTTGGCGGTCTCGGCGCCCGCAGGCACCTTGTCCGCGGGCTCGATGCGCCAGAGCGCTCCGACCGGGTTGTTCATAGCGCCCTTGTCGGCAGTATAGAAGCAGTAGCAGTTGGTCGCCAGCACGCTGTTGCCGTCCGCGTCGAGATTGCCCGAGGTGAACTGCAACTGGGCCTGCAGGAACTCCTGCATCTGCCACTTCTTGGCGCCGCCGTCCCAGGCGACGCCCCAAACGCGGCCGGAGCACCAGTCGCTGGCGATGTAGGTCTTGTTCAGCCCGCCGAAATTGGCGACGCCGAGACCGATGACCGAGCAGCCGCCGTTGTTGGCCTTGGTCCCGTCCTCATAGGCTTCCGCATGCGGATAGGTCGCCGCCGGCAGGGCGCCGATCAGCGGGCAATTCTGGCCCGGAGCCAAAGCCGGATGGCAATGGCTGCCCGCCCGCAACTTCCACCCGTAGTTCTCGCCGCCCTTGGATGAAGCGGGCTGGTAGAAGATGTTCTCCCAGTGGTTCTGACCGACGTCGGAGATGAAGAGATCGCCGGACTTCGGATCGAACTGGAAGGTGTAGGGGTTGCGCAGGCCGTAGGCCCAGATCTCCGGCCGCGAACCGATCTTGTTCTTGGCGAAGCCCTGCTCGTTGATGCCGAACAGCGACATCAGCTGCGGCTTGTCGGCCTTGGCGAACGGATTGTCCTTCGGGATCGCATAGGCGGTATCCGCGTCGGTGTCGACGTCGATGCGCAGCATCTTGCCCCAGAGGACATCCAGATTCTGGCCGGCGTCGAGCGGATCGCCTTCCCAACCTGCGTCGCCCTTGCCGATGTAGAGCTTGCCGTCAGGCCCGAAGGTCATGCCGCCGCCGTAATGGTTATAATACGGCTGAGGGATGTTCATGATGACCTTGCCAGTCTCCTTGAGCTGGTCGGCTGTGACCTTGTTCGGGCTCTTGGGATCGACGGTGACGCGCAAGATCATCGACGCGCCGTTGAAGGGCAGCGACGCATAATGCACGTAGACGTAACCATTTTCCTTGAACTTCGGGTGGAAGGCTATTGACCACAAACCCTGCTCGACGAAGCCGGTCTGAACGTCCGAGCCGAGCGGGTTGAAGTTGGTCAGATCGATGAAAGGATCTGGCAGAACCTTTCCGTCCTTGTCGACGATGCGGACGCGGCCGACGCGCTCCACGACGAAGATGCGCCCGGACCCATCATTGGCCGCGGTGACGCCCACGGGATCGTGGAAACCATCAGCAACCTTGACGAGCGCGAGTTTGGGAGCTCCTGCGATCTGGCCTCCGGGCTGCGCGACCTCTGCGGGAGTTTTAGGGACTTCCTGCGCATACGCAGTCCCCATTCCGACGCACGCCGCCGCAACAACGGCGACGGCCGTTAATGCTCTCATCTTGGATCCCTCCCAAGTTCTTTGTTTCCGTTCGTGATCCCACCTGCGTGGGCGAACGTAGAAAAACTCGCAAAGTTTCCACACCAGATCAATGGTGAAAAATGCTATCGCACGATAGATGTTTTCTATCGAAAGCGAAGCTCCGTTCTGTTTGATAAAACGCCGTGACGCAGGTAATCCAACCCTCTACCGGATGGGCTCTGTACAGCCTCGTCAGCAAGCCCCGTTCGGAAGCATGGCTTCGCTAAAGTCTTTCGGGATGTAGCGAATTCTGGGAGCCGCGAAGCGTTCGCCCGGCGCGAAGCAACCAGCATTCCGCGCCTCGGCCGAAGCCGGTTTTTCCGGCCGAACCACAGTCTCTCGAAGATAGATTCCTTCAATGACGGGCTTACCCGAAAGCCAAATGCTCTGGCGGTCGCAACTTTCGGCGCTCCCGAGTCGGGCGCGCTGTGAGAGTTGTCGTCGGATGCGTCGGAGCCGCGACGGTCGCGTCACACTCTCCGCATTCCGAAAGCTTGGAGCTCCGGGCGCCCACGCCTCCGTGTCGCGCTTGATCGCGTCCGGCGCCGCGATCAGTCTGTTTACCGTCGCCGGCGTCAGCGAGTTGGCGGGCGGGTTCGAGATCCGTATCGCGCGGATCTCACCGTTCCCGCCATCGAGAGGCCGGTCAATGTCGTCGCATGGTCAGCACGCCGGCGCTGAACAGCGCCGCGACCAGCAGCACGCCCTGCACGATGTATTGCCAGTAGGTCGGCACGCCCATCACCGAAAGGCCGTTGTTGATGACGCCGATCAGCAGCACGCCGATCATCGTGCCGAGGATATGGAACTTGCCGGGACGCAGCGAGGAGGCGCCGATGAACACCGCCGCGAAGGCGTTGAGCAGATAGCCGTCGCCGACCCCCTGCGGCCGGCCCGCGCCAAGCACGGCCGCCGCCATCAGGCCGCCGAGCCCCGCGCAGGCGGCGCAGATGGCAAGCGCGAGCGGCGCATAGCGTTTGACCGCGATGCCCGACAGACGCGAAGCCTCGGAACTGCCGCCGATCGCATAGAGATGGCGGCCGAGCTGCGTGTGTTCGAGCAGCAGCCAGAGCAGCGCGCCGACCGAGATCATTATGAGGATCGGATTGGAGACGCCGAAGATGGAGCCCTGCCCGATCACCATGAATGCGTCGGGTATGCCGGTGATGATCGTCTTGGAATTCGAAATGCCGAGCATCGCGCCGGTGATGATCGATCCGGTCGCGAGCGTGGCGATGAAGGCGGAGATGCCGAGATAACTGACGATGACGCCGTTCAGCACGCCGATCGCGGCGGCGACGCCGAGAGAGATCGCGACGGCGAGCGGCACGCTGATCGCATCGGGATATTGCACCAGCAGGAAGGTCGCGACATAGCCGCCGAGCGTCGCCATCGCCGCGATCGAGAGATCGAACAGCCCCATCACCAGACAGACCGTCAGTCCGAACGCCATCGTTCCCAGAATCGAAATCTGGTTCATGATGTTCAGGATGTTGTCGACCGTCGGAAAAACGTCGGAGCGCGCGAGCGAGAACACGACGAGCAGCGCGACGAGCGATAACAGAGTGCCGTAGCGCGCGAACCAGAGCGTGAGATCCGTACGCGGCTGCGCGGAAGCGGCCGGAGCCCCGGCGCCTGCATTCATTCTACGCCTCCAGAGGCAAGATTGAGGATATTGGCTTCGCTCGCGTCCTTGCCGACGAGTTCGCCGGCGACGCGGCCGTCGCGGAACACGATCACGCGATGGCAGACGCGCGGAAACTCCTCGACTTCCGTCGAGGTGAAGATCACGCCCGCGCCCTCGGCGGCGATCTGGCGAATCAACGCGTAGATCTCGGCCTTGGCGCCGATGTCGACCGCCGCGGTCGGCGAATTCAGCATGAAGATCTTCGCGCCGCTCGCAAGCCAGCGTCCGAGGATCGCCTTCTGCTGATTGCCGCCGCTCAGCGAACTGATCGGCGCCTCGACGCTCGTCATCTTCACCGACAGGCGATGCGCCACGCTTTCGGCCTCGGCGCGCTCCTTGCCGCGCCGAACGATGCGCAGAACGGGATCGGTGAGGAACCGGCCGAGATTGGGGAGCGAAATGTTCTCGCGCACGCTGGCGCCGGGCAGGAGACTTTCGGCGTGCCGGTCCTTCGGAACCAGCGCCAATCCGGCCGCCTTCGCGTCGCGCGGCGAACGGAACGAGACTTCGGCGCCGCCGACTTTCAGCCGGCCGCCCGATGCGGGAAACCGCCCGTAGAGCAGATCGAGCGCCTCCTCCGCGCCGCTGCCGGGAAGGCCCGCGACGCCGAGGATCTCATGGGCGCGCAATTCGAAGCTCATTTCGGCGACGCGGCCGCCCGCGAGACCCTCGGCCTTCAGCAGCGTTTCGCCCGATCTCGCCGGCGCCGCGAGCGCCTCCTCGCTGAAGCTCTTCTGGCCCACGATCGCCTCGATGATCGCGCGGCGCGACATCTCGGCGCGCGTCCAAGTGCCGGCGTTGCGCCCGTCGCGCAGCACCGTCACGCGATCCGCGATTTCGAAAACCTCGGCGAGGCGGTGCGAGACGTAAAGAAACGCGTGACCTTGCGCGGCAAGGCCGCGCATGTGCTCGAACAGCACGGCGACCTCCGTCGGCAGCAGAGCGGCGGTAGGTTCGTCGAGAATGATGAGCTTGGCGTTCGTGCCGATCGCCTTGGCGATCGCGACCATCGCGGCTTCGTCGGGCCTGAGCCCGCTCACCTCGGCCATCGGATCGATCGAGAGGCCGACGCGCGACATGAGCTGCGCCGCGCGGCGCCTGGCTTCCCCCCAGTCGACGAAGAGGCCCAGGCGCCTCGGCAGGTTCTCCGAGAGGAACAGATTCTCGCAGACCGAGATCTGCGGCACGAGATTGAAATGCTGGTGCACGACGGCGACGCCGAGCGCGGCGGCGGCTTGCGGCGAGGGCAGGGTAACCTCCCGGCCCTCGACCATGATGCGCCCTTCGTTGGGCTGGCTCGCCCCGCAGATCTGACGGATCAGCGTCGATTTGCCCGCGCCGTTCTCGCCGAGCAGCGCGTGTATCTCGCCGCGCCGCACGGTGAGGTCGACGCGGTCGAGCGCCCGCGTGCCCGGGAATTGCTTGACGAGCCGCTCGACCGCAAGAAACACCTCGTCCTTGGGCGGCGGCGCCACGCCGCCGCCCTCGACAGGAGCTCTTGCGCCTTGCGTCCCGGACATCTCCGCTTCTGCGAGCAAGCTTCGCCTTAATTGGACTTCGGAAGATCGGCGGAATAAAGGACGCAGGTCTTGAAGTCGGGGTACTGGCCCTTCGGCGGCGCGGTGTCCTTGGTGATCAGGCAGGGCTTCTTGTAGATCTGGCGCTCGGGGAAGCTCTTGCCGTCGACGGCGTCGGCGACCGCCTGCACCGCCTGCACGCCCATGCCGCGCACGTCATAAGCGATCGTCAGCCAGAGCGGCGAGCCCGCGCGGATGAGATCGTAAGCCGCGTCGTTGCCGTCCATGCTGACGACGAACGGCTTCTTCTCGAGATGCGATTGCTGGACGGCGCGCGCCGCGGCGACGCCGACCTCGTCCCAACCCATCCAGATCGCTTTCACGTTCTTATGGCCGGTCAGAAAATCGGTGACCTTGTTGAAGGTGTCGTCGACCTGGCCGGGCACCTTGATCTCCATCTCGGTGACCTTGATCTTCTTGTATTCGTTCATCACGGCGTGGAAGCCGGCGTCGCGCTCGGCAAGCGCGGGCAGAACGGTCCAGTTGAGCTTCAGCACCTCGCCTTCGCCGTCGATGCGGGCGGCGAGCGCGGAGGCGGAGAACACGCCGTCGGCGACATTGTTGGAGCCGATGTCGACGGTGATGCCCGGGACCATGCCGGAGAAGGTGGAGACGAAGGGAATCTTGGCCTTCGCCGCATTGGCGATCACGCCGCCCATTTGCGTGTTCGCGGAAGCGACGTTGATGAGCGCGTCGAAGCCGCGCGTGATGTAGGTGTTGACCTGATTGTTGGTCGCCACCTGATCGCCGTTGCCGTCGTAGGTCTCGACCGTCCATCCGCGCTCCTTGGCGGCGGCGGTGGCCGATTCGATCATCGTATGAATGGTCGGCGAGGCGCCGTTCACGGAAAAGACCGCGACCTTCAATTTGGTCTTCGACTTCTCCTGCGCGACCGCCGCGCCGGTCAGGGCCGCTGTCGCCAGCAAGGCCGCAGCGGCCGCGACCCAGGTCTTCATTTTCATGGTTTCCTCCCTGTCGAGCATGAGCTCTTGCGCAAGAGAGGTCGCGCCCCGAATTCAGCGCGCCCGAAGGTTTGCGCTGATCGCCCCTGACCAAGGCGCAGGTCTCCCTTCGGAGATCGGGTCCGCACGCTCCTACGCGCTCCTCCTCGCGGCGCCGGCAGACGCGCCGCGATCCTTAGTTGTTTGAAGCGTAGTCGCAGTTCGCGGGATCGTCAACAGTCTTGGAGAACATTTTTGTCATACAAGATGGCCGGACACTGGAAAGCCGTCGGGGACTCCGGGCGATCAAGCACGACGTCGAGAAGGCAATTTTCGTCGGAGGCCGGAAGCGCCTTCGCATAGGCGACCGCGCGCATGGAGTTCCTCCCATTGACCGCTTGATTATCGCGATCGATTGGCTCAATCTTGTCATACAAAAACGTACGACACAATGCCGGGCCGCGCGGGTCCCGGGGGAGGCGGGACCATGGCCGTGTTGATCACCGGGGGCACGAAAGGCATCGGTCTCGCCATCGCCCGGCGGATGGCGCAGCGCGGCCACGATCTGTTTCTCGCCTATCTCTCCGACGAAAGCGCGGCGGCGCGCGCGGTCGCCGAACTCCAGGGGCTTGGCGCCAAGGCGCGCGCGATCAAGGCCGATGTCGGGGCGCCCGAAGGCGCCAGGCGCCTCGTCGAGGAGGTCGCCCTCCATACGGATCGCCTCGATCTCATCGTCCACGGCGCCGTCACCGTGCTCGTAGGCCCGTTGCTCGACCTGGACCCCGAGGCCTTCGCGAAGGCGATCGTCGTCAACGGCGCCTCCCTTGTCTTTCTCGTTCAGGCGGCGCGTCCGTTGCTGAAGCGGGGCGGCAGCGTCGTGTTTCTTTCGAGCCGCGGGAGCCGGCAGGTCGTGCCCAACTATGGCGCGATCGGCGCCGGCAAGGCGCTGGCCGAGGCGCTGATGCGCTATCTCGTGCCGGAACTGGCGCCGCTTGGCGTCAGCATCAACGCGGTCGCGCCGGGCACGCTCGACACCGAAGCGGTGCGCAACCTGTTCGGCGAGGGAACGGACGCCTTCCTCGCCGCCGAGGCCGCCGGCAATCCCAGCGGCCGCAACATCGGCCACGAAGACTATGTCGGGCTCGTCGAATTTCTCGCCGGCCCGGAAGCCGCGATGATCCAGGGGCAGGTGATCTTCGTCAACGGCGGCCAGTACGTCATCGCCTGACGCCCATCGAGGAGGAGTCGCATGTCCGCCAGAGGCCGTTTGACGCTTGAAAAGCTCGGCTACTCCATGCCTGCGGACGCGCCGGCCTTTCAGGCGCCGCCCTATCACTACCGCAACGCGCAGGCGGTCTCGATCAAGTTCGAGACGGACCGCGACGCCGCGCTCGAAGTGCTGCCGGCGCCGCTCGAACTGATCGAACCGGCCTGCGGCAACCTCTCATTCTACTGGTATCCGTTCACGACCTTCGGCCCCTACCACGAGTGCATCCTCAGGCTCTACGCGCGCCACGAAGGCAAGCCGTTGACCTATGTCCAGCAGATCTTCGTCGACACCGAGCCGCCGATGCTGGCGGGGCGCGAGGTGTGGGGCTTCCCGAAGAAGCTCGCCTCGATCGCCTTCGAGCGCGACCGCGACATGATCGTGGGCAAGCTCGAACGGCCGGCAGGCGTGAGGCTCGCGACCGTCGTCATGCGCCCGGAACAGCCGGTCTCCGGGCTCGGCTCCAACGGTCCGACGACGGGGCTGCGCATCATTCCCTCCGCCGACCCCGGCGAACCCGCGCCCCGCGCTCGCCGAACTGATCGCCGCCGACACCCAGCACGAGATTCGCGCAGCCTGGGAGGGACCGGCCTCGATCTCCTTTCCCGACGCTTCTGTCTTCGATCCCGTCAACCGCTTTCCGGTGCGCAAGATCGTCAAGGCGGTCTATATGGAATACGACATCCTCCTTCCCGCCGGCCGTGTGATCGCCCGCCTATGACCGACGCCTTTTCTCGCCGCCTCGAATTCGAGGGGGCCGCCAACTTCCGCGATCTCGGCGGCTATCCCGCGGCGGCGGGCCGGCGCACGCGCTGGCGGCGCGCTATTCCGCGCCGACAATCTCGCGGGGCTCACGGGCGCCGATCTCGGCCGCCTCGCCGAACTCGACATCGCCGGCCTCGTCGACTTCCGAATCGAACTTGAGCGCATCGCCCATCCCGACCGGCTTCCCGAAGGCGCGCGCGCGCGACGGCTCGAACTCGGCTTTCTGCCGGCCGGCACCCTCGAAATGCTGGCGCGCGTGCGCGCGGGCGCGATCACCGTTTCCGAGATCGAAGCCGAAGTGCTCGCGCACTATCGCCGCTTCGTCACCGATCACGCCGATACTTTCGCTCGCATGGTCGCCTTCGCGGCCGACCCGGAGAACTATCCTCTGCTGATCCATTGCACGAGCGGCAAGGACCGCACGGGCTTCGGCTCGGCGATCCTGCTGCGGGCCGTCGGCGTGCCGCGCGAGATCGTCGAGCAGGACTATCTGCTCACCAACCAATACGTGCGCGACGTCGCCCACCTGTTCGGACCGCAGACGCCGCGCGAGGTCATCGACTGGCTGCTCTCGGCGCAGCAAGGATATATCCGCGCGGCGCTCGACGAGATCGATGCGCGCTACGGTTCGATCGACGCCTATCTCGCGCGCGGTCTCGGCATAGACGAGGCGACGCGAAGGCGGCTGCTCGAATTGTTGACCGAGGAAGCGCCCTAGCCGCCGGTCCGGAACGTCCGTTCGAGATAATGACGGAACGAATTGGCCGTCATGTCCATCTGCATCGGCGTGATGGAGATCGCGTTCTGGGAAATCGCGAGCAGGTCTCCGCCCGCCTGCATGCTCGCCGTCGTCGTAGGCGAGCTTGATCCAGTAATAGGGCACGCCGCGTTCGTCGACGCGACGGACCGGGCGGAACGAGCCGGGCTGCCGCCGGTCCTGCGTCGTCAGCGAGACGCCCGTCACCGCCTCCGGCGGGCAGTCGGGAAAATTGACGTTGACGAAGCTTCCCGGCTCCCAATCGCAGGTCAGAAGCCGGCGCAGGATGTCCGGCGCGAAGCGGCGCGCCGTCGCCCAATGCACTTCGCCGCCGATCTCGAAGACCTGGCTCAGCGCAATCGAGCGCACGCCCAGCAGCGCCCCCTCCATCGCGGCCGCGGCGGTGCCGGAATAGGTGATGTCCTCGGCGAGATTGGCGCCGCGGTTGACGCCCGAAAGCAGCGCCGTCGGCTTGCGGTCTCCCATGAAATCGTGGATCGCGAGCAGCGCGCAATCGGTCGGCGTGCCCTTGACGGCGAAATGGCGCGCGTCGATCTTGCGCACGCGGACCGGAATCGTCATCGAGATCGAATGCGAGAAGCCGGATTTCTCCTCGTCCGGCGCGACCACCCAGACGTCGTCGGAGATCTCGCGCGCGAGCTCCTCGAGAAGCTTGATTCCCGGCGCTTCGATCCCGTCGTCGTTGACGACGAGGATGCGGTGTTGGCTTTGAGCCGCCGGCGGCGCGAGTTCGGGCATTTCCCTCGATCTTTCTGTTTCGGGCTCTGTCGGGATGGGTCTTGCGGGAGGCTCCAAGTAAGATCATACTACAATAACGTAGGACAAACCAAGACGCCACAGGGAGGCGACTCGCCATGCGGGAGACCTGCATCATCGGCGTCGGCATGACCCGCTTCGGCCGATTCCTGGATCGCCCCCTCGGCGACCTGGCGGCGCAGGCGGCCCGCGAGGCGCTCGCCGACGCAGACGCCGGGCCCCGCTCCGTAGAGGCGATCGTGTTCGCCAACGCCACGCAGGGCGCCATCGACGGCCAGCACGGCATTCGCGGCCAGGCCGCGCTCGATGGTTGCGGCTTCGGCAATGCGCCCGTCTTCAATGTCGAGAACGCCTGCGCCTCCGCCTCGACGGCGCTGAACCTCGCCCATGTGATGGTCGGATCGGGCGCCTACGACTGCGCGCTCGCCGTCGGCGCGGAAAAAATGGTGACGCCCGATCCCGCGAAGTCGATGGCCGCCTTCGAGGGCAGCTGGGACCTCAGCCGGCGCGACCAGACCCTCGCCGAACTCGTCGCCATGGGGCGCGGCATGGCCGTTCCGCCGGGCGCGGAGGGCGAGGGGCCGCACAGCGTGTTCATGGACGTCTACGCCGCCTTCTGCCGCCACCACATGGCGAAGTTCGGAACGACGCAGCGCCAGATGGCGGCCGTCAGCGCCAAGAACCACGCTCATTCCGTCGAGAACCCGCGCGCGCAATATCGCCGCGCCTTCACGATCGAGGAGGTGCTCGCCGCGCGCCCCATCGTCTGGCCGCTGACGCTGCCGATGTGCAGCCCGATCAGCGACGGGGCCGCCGCCGCGCTCGTCTGCACGCCCGAATATGCGCGGCGGCTGGGTCAGGCGAGCCGCGCGGTCGCGATCCGCGCGAGCGTGGTGATGTCGGGCGACCACCGCGATCCCGACCGGCTCGAAGAGCATGTCGCGCGCAAGGCCTCGCGCCGGGCCTACGAACAGGCCGGCGCTCGGACCCGAGGACGTTGATGTCGTCGAGTGCCACGACGCGACCGCGTTCGGGGAAATCCTGCAGAGCGAGATGCTCGGGTTTTTCGGCCTTGGCGAAGGCGGGCCGGCCGCCGAGCGCGGCGAGACGAGGCTCGGCGGACGCATTCCCTTCAACCCTTCCGGCGGCCTGGAATCCAAGGGCCATCCGATCGGCGCGACCGGCCTCGGACAGGTGTTCGAGATCGTGTCGCAATTGCGCGGCGAGGCGGGGCCGCGGCAGGTTCAGGGCGCGCGGTCGGGCCTCGTGGAGAACGGCGGCGGCTTGCGCGGCATCGAGGAGGCCGCTGTCGCGATCACGATCCTGGCGGGGCAGCGGGAGGGGCCGATGAATCTAGCCCGCCTGCTCGACGCCGCCGCTCTGAGCTTTCCCGATCGGCCGGCGGTCTCGGTCGGCGACCGCCGCCTCTACGACTATCGCCGCCTATGGGGCGCTGGCGGCGCGGCTTGCCGGCGGCTTGCGCGGCGCTCGGCCTTGCAGCCCGGCGACCGCGTCGTGCTGGCGATGACCAACAATGCCGAATATCTCGCCGCGTCCTGTTCGCGATCTGGCGCGCCGGCCTCGTCGCCGTGCCCGCCAACGCCAAGCTGCACGCGCGCGAGATCGCCTTCATGGCCGCCGATTGTTCGGCGCGAAACTCTGCCTCGCGACGCCGGATCTCGCCGCGGCGCTCGCGCGCGAATCGCTCGGCGCCCAGATCCGGCTCGTCGCGCTCGGCGAGCGACGACTGGCGGCGATCTCGCCGGCGCCGAGCCGGCCCCGATCGCCGAGCGCGCGCGGCGAGGATCTCGCCTGGATCTTCTACACCAGCGGCACGACGGGACGGCCCGAAGGGCGCGATGCTGAGCCATCGCAATCTGATGACGATGGCGGTGCTGTATCTCGCCGACGTCGACCTGCTGACGCCCGAGGATACGCATTTTCATCTCGCCGCGCAGTCGCACGCGACGGGCCTCTTCGGCCTGTCCGCATATCGCCAAGGCGACGCATCAGGTGCTGCCGCCGAGCGGCGGCTTCTCGCCGGCGCGAACTCGCGGATCTGTTGCGGTCTCATCGCCAGCGCGACCTTCTTCGTGCCGCCGACGGGCCTCAGGCGCCTGCTGCGCGATCCCGCCTTCGCCGCGCGCGAGACTCGAGAACATCCGCACGGTGCTGCTCGGCGCCGCGCCGGTCTACGCCGCGGACCTGAAGGCGGGCTACGAGGCGCTCGGGCCGCGACTCTGGAACGGTTACGGCCAGGGCGAAAGCCCCTGCACGATCACGGCGATGCCGAAGCCGCTGCTCGCCGCCGCGATCGCAGGCGGGCGACGAGGCGCGCATGGTTTCAGCGTCGGCCTCGCCCGCACCGGCATCGAGGTCGCCGATTTTCGACGGCGAGGACCGCGCGCTCGCCGCCCAGGCGAGGTCGGCGAAGTCGTCGTGCGCGGCGACACGGTGATGGCGGGATACTGGAACCTGCCGGAGGCGTCCGCCGGCCGCGCTTCGCGGCGGCTGGCTCCATACCGGCGATCTCGGCGCGCTCGACGGCGGGGCTTCCTCACGCTGCTCGATCGCGCCAAGGATCTCGTCATTTCCGGCGGATCGAACATCTATCCGCGCGAGATCGAGGACGTGCTGCTCGAACACCCCTCGGTCGCCGAAGCCGCGGTGATCGGCGTGCCCGATCCGGAATGGGGCGAAAGCGTGATGGCGCTTGATCGTGCCCGCGCGACGGCGCCGCTCGACGTCGCGGAACTCGACGCGCTGTGTCTGGCGCGCATCGCGCGTTTCAAGCGGCCCAAACATTGGCGCATCGTCGACAGTCTGCCGAAGAACAGCGCCGGCAAGGTGCTCAAGCGGGAATTGCGGGAGCCTTTCGCCGGCGAATTGGCGGCCGATGAATCTGTCCTACATTTTTGTCCTAAGATGTTGTTGACATGCGGACTCCGTCCCGCCATCCTGACGGCAACGAACCGGGAGGACGAACGCAAGCGTCACTTCCGGTCGAGACGCGCCTTTATCAGGCCAGGGAGGAAGACGTGGCCAAGCTCCTCGTTGACAATGACAAATACGCCGAACCCAACGCCTCCGTCGTCGTGGACGCCTATCATGCCGCGATCCACGATCTCATCCGGCGCAAGCTCGACGCCTGCGGCGGCGACTGGGCGAGCTTCGTCTTCGACAAATCCTACGATCTCATCACGGCCGCCGACTTCGCCGCGATCGAGAAGCGAACCTGCTCGCCACCGGCCATCGTTTCGACTGGTCGGCGATGATCTCGGTGCGCGAGCGGCCGGACGCCTACAAGCCCGCCACCGGCGTCGGCGAAGACCTCGCAGGACCTTCTCGTTCGAGCATCCGGAAGCGGTCGTCGCCGCCGCCGGACGCCAACGGGCCGCGAGCAGCGCGGGATCGGCGACAACGTCGTCAAATATCCGAACAACCTCGTCGGAATTGCGCGCTACATCCGTTCGAGCGATCGCGTGCTGGAGTTGCTGACCTCCGGCGTCCCCGCCGACACCGTCGCGATCATCGACGACAGCGGCGGCACGCTGACCGCGCCCATCCTCGAGCGGTTCAAGGGCGTCATCTGCGCTGGCGGCACCGTGCGCTCGCATCTCGGCATTCTCACGCGCGAATATGGCATTCCCTGCGTGATGAACGCCAAGATCAGCGGCATCAAGGAAGGCGACCGCGTCGAGATCGAATGCACCGCCGCCTCCAAGACGGCCGAGGCCTACCAGACCGGCGTCGAAATGACCGCCAAGGTCTGGCGGCTGACCAAATAACGCAACAGAAATTCGGGAAGGATCGTCCGATGGGTTCGAGCCGCATCACCTATGCGCAGCTTCTGGAGACCAACAATCTCATCCAGGCCAGCGCCGATGAGACCTATTGGCTCTGCGTCACGCGCACCGTTCAGGAATCGAAGCTGTTCCCGGTGCCAGCCTATATGATGCTTTCTTACATGATGTCCTATTATCGCTATCCCTCGCTGCTTGCGCAAAATCGAATCGCGCATGTCGGCGGAGGAGATCGGCGACCGCGCGCGCAACGCGGGCATCAAGATCCAGAATCCCTCGATGGGATGGGCGCTGCCCGGATTCTATCTGCTCGGCCGCGAATGGCTCATTTCGCTCGGCCTCATCCGCCCGCAGGACGCGCTCGAAGACCTCATTTACGTCATGGACTTCTGGAAGCGATTCCAGCTCTCCTGGCATCGCAACAACGGCCACATCACCAACAAGGAATTCGGCCATCGCGGCCAGTTCCTGCCCGAGCGCAAGGTCCAGATCTTCCACGCCGACATGTTCGACTGCAAACAGGGCGACGAACTGCATGAGGCGGCGCAGAATTTCATGGCCGCGGCCTCGCAATACGGCTTCCTCATCTCCTGCGAGAGCCGCATCAGCCTGCACAATTCCGGACCTTACAAGCTCGCCGAAGATCGCGAGATGATCGTGCGCGATTTCATGGATCTCTCGGAGAGCGATTTCCCCTGGCTCGATGGCGTCGCCGCCGACGTGCCTTACAACAATCTCACCGTCACGATGGCGGTGAAGGACTGCCACTTCTATCTCGTCGACGATTGGGGCAGCTTCGAATCGAAGCCGGAATTCACCGCCGACAAGCTCGTGGGCGTCGGTCTCTACACCTCCGACACGCTCTCCGACAGTTACACTCCCCGTCGCCATGGGTTCGCGCGAGGAGCTGACCGCCTGCTTCCGTTCGCTGACCGAAAAGGTGAAGGACGCCAACAACAAGCTGTGGCGGCGCGTCGCCGGCTGGTCGCGCGACCAGATGATCGACGCCGGCGCGATCACCTATTTCTCGATCGTCAAGGATCTCGCCCATGTCGCGGGCGTCTACGACGTCAACGACTGGATGATGATCGACGAGCGCGCCGAGCGTTTCCGTCCGCTGTTCAACGACGAATACAGCCGCGACGCGCTGGTCGCGCTCTGCATCGGCACGCACACGTCGCATCGCCTCAGCGAATACACGATGATGCAGCATTCCAACGGGCCGCAGCGGCTCTTATTCGCTGATCCCCTATTCGGTGCTGCAGGGCGACGACTACACGCCCTCGTGCGGCCCGATCTATCCGGGCTCCAGCCACCTGCCCGCCAAGGTCGACCGCTACAACACCACGCGCGGCGTGATCGGCCTCGAGGAATACAATCGCCTCGCGCGGGAAATCCGGCCGCCGGCGCTCGAACCGAAATACCGCCATCTCTGCGAGACCTGGGTCAAGTATCACGCCGGCGAACCGCTCGCCGACGAGCTTTACAAGGTCGAACAGGCGAACTCGCGGCTGTTGAAAGGCAAAGGCTCGTCGCTGAAGCGCGCCGACGTCGAGAAGCTCCGCAACGCGGCGCGCTGAACGAGACCTGGGCGGCTCTCATGCAGATCGGCAGCCTGATCCGGCGCGCCGCGCTTCATTTCGGCGAGGCGCCCTGCCTCGTCGAAGGCGAGCGGGTCGTGTCGCTTCCGGGAGTTCGACCGGCTCACCGACAAGCTCGGCAATGCGTTGCTCGCGGCGGGCTTCGTCCCCGGAGATCGCATCGGCGTGCTGCTGCCGAACGGCGTCGATTGTCTCGTCGCCTATTACGCGCTCGCCAAAGCCGGTCTCGTGCGCGTCGGCATGAACACGCGCGAGACGCTGGACAATCACGCCTTCAAGCTCGCCGACAGCGGCAGCCGCGGCGTGATCCACAACGCTGTCCGACCCAGCAGAAATCGCGCGGCTCGGCGTCGAAATGCCCAATCGGCGCCGATCGAACTCGCGGCGCATGACCGCGAAGGCGGCGCGGAGACGCCTTGCGCGATCGACCGGGCGCTCGATGCGCCCTACCGCCTCGGCTACACCGGCGGCACGACCGGGCGCTCCAAGGCCGTGACGCTGACGACGCGCGGCGAGCTCTCCGAACTCTCCGCGTTTCTCACCGACCTCACGCCCGACCTGCGCAAGGGCGAGACTTTCCTGCACGCTGCGCCGATCGCGCATGCCTCGGGCGCGTTCTTCCTTCCTTCGCTGGTGCGCGGCGCTTCGTTCGCTGGTCATGTCGAAGTTCGACGCGGCCGAATTCGTCGCGCTCGCCGCGCGCGAGCATCGCGCGGAACACACGTTCCTCGTTCCCACCATGCTCGCCATGATTCTGCGAAGCGCCGGACGTGGAGACGGCGGACTTCGCGCTGCGCTCCATCTGCTACGGCGCCTCGCCGATCGCGCCCGCGCTGCTGCAGCGCGCGGAGAAGCGCTTCGGCCGCATCTTCGCCCAGACCTACGGCCAGGCCGAAAGCCCGATGGTCATCACCTGCCTGAAGCCCGAGGACCACGATCGCGTCGGCTCCTGCGGCCGTCCGTTCACCATCGTCGACGTGGCCGTGTTCGATGACGAGGACCGTCCGCTGCCGCCCGGCGAACGCGGCGAGATCGTCTGTCGCGGGCCGCAGACCATGGCCTATTACTGGAACAATCCCGAGGCCACGGCGCAGGCGTTTCGCAACGGCTGGCTGCACACCGGCGACGTCGGCTACATGGATTCGACGACGGCTTCTTCTATCTCGTCGACCGCAAGAACGACATGCTGATCTCGGGCGGCTACAACGTCTATCCGCGCGAAGTCGAGGACGTGCTGCTCGCCTGCGAGGGCGTCGTCGAAGCCGCGGTCGTCGGGCTTGCCCGACGAGAAATGGGGCGACCGGATCCATGCGGTCGTCTCCGGCCGGCCGGGCCTCGACGCCGAGCGCGATCCTGGCGCACGCGCGCGAAAAGCTCGCCAGCTACAAGCGCCCGAAGGGCGTCGAGATCTGGCCCGAGTCTGCCGAAGAGCTCCGCCAACAAGATCCTGCGCCGGGCGGTCCGCGACAGACTGCTCGCACGCATGAAGGACGCAGGCCCCCGAAGCCGCGGCGGGAGATGTCGAAGTGAACGAGATGCATCTCGTCATGCACGGGCTGGCGATCAAGAAACACGCCAGCGCCGAAGACGTCGCCGGCGTTCTCGGTCTCGATCGCGAGGTCGTGCGCGAGACGCTGGCGCAAGCTCGTCGCGGCCAAGCGCGCCGTCGAAGCGCAAGGGCCGCTACATGCTCGCGCCCCGCCGCGCGGATGCTGCTCGACGCCGACTATGCGCGCTATCTACGAGGACGAGCGCGCCAATCCCGCTTTCCAGGCGGGCTATGCCGGGTTTCGAGCGCCTCAATCCGACGCTGAAACAACTGATCACCGACTGGCAGACCATTCCCGGTGCGCGGCGAGCGCGCTGCCCAACGATCACAGCGACAAGGATTACGACGCTAAGATCATCGACCGGCTCGGCGATCTGCACGAGCGCGCCGAGACCGTGATCGATCAAGCTCGCGAGCGCGCTTGCCGCGCATGGCGATCTATCGCGAGAAGCTCGAGGCGGCGCTGGAGAAGGCCGAGAAGGGCGCGATCGCCTGGGTCAGCGACGCCAAGATCGAGAGCTATCACACCGTCTGGTTCGAACTCCACGAAGACCTGCTGCGCCTGATGCGGCGCGAGCGCAGCGAATAGGCGAATTGCCGATGACCGTCGCCTTCGGACAATGGACGCTTGGGCTCGACGGCGAGGGCTTGCCCGCGCCGCGATCTGATCGGCGGCAAAGCCTGGTCCGTCGCCCGCATGCAGTCGCTCGGCCTCAACGTTCCCGCCGGCGTTCGTCGTCACGACGGCGGCCTGCAAGGCGTTTCTCGCCTCCGGCTCGGAGCCGCCGGCCTCGAAGGCGGAGATCGACGCCGCGATCGGCTGGCTGGAGGCGAAGACCGGCCGGAGCTTCGGCGACGGCCCGCATCCGCTGCTCGTCTCGGTCCGCTCGGGCGCGCCGGTTTCGATGCCGGGCATGATGGACACCGTGCTCAATCTCGGCGTCAACGACGAGACGGAGGCGGCGCTCGCCGCCGAATGCGGCGATCCCGCCTTTGCGCGCAACACGCACAAGCGCTTCCTCGAACTCTATGCGCATATCGTGCTGCGCTCGACGGCGCCGGAATTCGACGAGACGGAAGGACCCGCGCAATGGCGCGCGGCGATTGCCGCCCATTGCGGCGCGGACGCGCCCTCGGCCGCGCGCGAGCAGTTGCGCCTCGCCGTGCGCGCCGTGTTCGAGTTCGTGGAACTCCCGCCGCGCGCGTCGCTATCGCCAGCATCACAATATTCCCGACGATCTCGGCACCGCCGTCACCGTGCAGGCGATGGTGTTCGGCAATCTCGACGCAGCGCTCCGGCACGGGCGTCCTGTTCTCGCGCAATCCGACGAGCGGCGCGCGCGAGCCCTACGGCGAATATCTGCCGCGCGCGCAAGGCGAGGACGTCGTGTCGGGCAAGTTCACGCCCGAGCCGCTTTCCGCGCTAGGCGCTCAGATGCCGGAGACGCTCGCGAGAGCCTGCTCGTCGGCCGCGCGCAAGCTGGAGCAAGCAGGGCGCGACGTGCAGGACATCGAATTCACGGTCGAGCGCGGCCGGCTCTATTTGCTGCAATCGCGCGCGGCCAAGCTCGCCCCGCACGCCGCCGCGCAAATCGCGGTCGATCTCGCGCGCGAGGGGCTCATCGACGAACGGGCGGCGGTGTTGCGAGTGACTCCCGATCAGGTGCGCATCCTGCTGAGCCCGCATATCCGCGAGAGCGCGCCTGCAAGGCGCGCAGCTTCTCGCCTCGGGCGAAGCCGCCTCGCCCGGCGTCGGCATCGGCGTCGTCGTTTCGGACTCGGACGAGGCGGAGACGGCGCGCTCAGGCAGGCGAGGCGGTGGTCCTCGCGCGGCCGACGACAAGCCCCGAGGATCTGCACGGCATGATCGCGGCGCGCGCCGTCGTCACCGAGCAGGGCGGCAGAACGTCCCACGCGGCCGTCGTCGGCCGCGCGCTCGGCCTGCCGTGCGTGGTCGGATGCGGCAAGGGCGCGTTGGAGGCGCTCGCGGGCCGCGTCGTCACGGTCGACGGCCGCGCCGGCAAGATCTACGCAGGCGCGCTCGAAATCGAGGCGCCCAACGAGAGCGAACACGAAGCGCTCGTCGCAGTTGACCGAATGGGCGGCGAAGGTTTCGCCGCTGCGCGTGGTTGCCCCCTCGTCGCCCGAGGCGGCCGCCGGCGGCCGATCTCTCATCAACATGACGACGCCGCCGACCCCGAGAAGATTTCGGCGGCGCTTGACGGGCCTGAAAGGCGCGCGCGGCGGCGCCATCGCCTCCGACGAGGGCGTGCGGGCCGCGATGAGGGCCGGGCTCGAATTCATCGTCGCCGAACCGCTTCTGCCCCCCCTGCTCGCCGCGGCGAGGGCGGCGACCGAGGATCAAGCTCTCGCCGAGGTGGACGACAAATGAGCGAAATCACGCCCAGAGACATCGAGGCGCTGCTGGAAACGTTTGAGGCCTCCAACTGGAGCGAGATGAAGCTCAAGATCGACGGTCTGGAGCTGTTCTTTTCCAAGACGCCGGGAGCGCGTCCCCTACAGACCTTCGCAGAGATCGCCGGCGCCGGTCGCCGCCCGCCGCGCCTGCGCCGTCTCCGCCCCCGGCCGCAGCGACGCGCCATAGCGGCGCTCCGGCCCGAATTGGGTCACCGTGCGCGCGCCCAATCTCGGCACGTTCTATCGCGCGCCGAAGCCCGGCGCGCCGCCCTATGTCAGGATCGGGCAGCACGTCGATCCCACCACCGAACTCTGTCTGATCGAGGTGATGAAGCTCTTCACCTCCGTGTTCGCGGGCGTGTCCGGCTTCGTGCGGCAGGTTCTGGTGGAGGACGCCGAACTGGTCGAATTCGACCAGGCGCTTTTCCTGATCGAACCCGACGCGTGAGATGCGGATTCGTCGCATCCTCGTCGCCAACAGAGGCGAGATCGCGCTTCGCATCGTGCGCGCGGCGAAGAGCCTCGGGCTCGAAACGGTGCTCGCCGCGTCGAGCGCCGATCGCGACAGCCTCGCCGCGAGCGAAGCCGACCGCGTCGTCGTGCTGGGCCCGGCGCCGGCGCGGGCCTCATATCTCGACGCCAAGCTCGTCGTTCACGCCGCGAAATCCACCGGCTGCGACGCGCTGCATCCGGGCTACGGCTTCCTGTCCGAGCGCGCCGCGCTGGCGAGCTCTGCGAGGATCAGGGCATAGCCTTCGTCGGCCCCAGTTCGCAATCCATCGAGGCCGTCGGCGACAAGCTGGCGGCGCGGCGTCTCGCCAAGGCGGCGGGCGTCGCGATGACCCCGGGCAGCGCGAAGCTCGCGAGCGCCGCGGAGGCCGTCGCCTTCGCTGAGACATCGGCTTTCCCGTGGTCACCAAGGCCTCGGCGGGCGGCGGCGGGCGCGGCATGGTCGTCGCGCGGGACGCGAAATCGCTGGCGGAAGGATTCGAGCGCGCCTCCATCGAGGCCAAGGAAGCCTTCGGCGACGGCACGCTCTATCTGGAGCGCTACGTCGAGCGCGCGCGTCATGTCGAAGTGCAGGTGATCGGCCTCGGCGACGGGCGCGTGCTGCATTTCGGCGAGCGCGACTGCTCGATGCAGCGCCGCTATCAGAAGATGATCGAGGAGGCGCCGGCCGCCGCGTTGCCAGACGCCACGCGCGGCGCGGCTCCACAATGCGGCCGTCGATCTGCTCGCCTCGATCAACTATCGCAACGCGGGCACGGTCGAGTTCCTCTACGACGTCGACCGCGACGATTTCTATTTCATGGAGGTCAACGCGCGCATTCAGGTCGAGCATCCCGTCTCGGAAATGATCTCGGGCGTCGATCTGGTGCGGCTTCAGCTCGAAATCGCCGGCGGCGCGCCGCCGCCGGCCGCCCAGCGCGACATCGTCCCGCACGGCCACGCCATCGAGGCGCGCATTCTCGCGGAAGATCCCGAACCGCGGCTTTCTGCCGTGCCCCGGACGCATCACGCGCTGGCGGCCGCCGCATGGCGAGGGCGTCAGGCTCGATACGGCGATGGAGGAGGGGGCGATGGTCCCGCCCTATTACGACAGCATGATCGCCAAGCTGATCGTCCATGCGCCGGACCGGCCGCGCGCCGTGGCAGCGCCTGCGCGACGCGCTCGACGCCTTCGAGGTCGAGGGCGTGGCCACAAATATCGAACTGCTGCGCGCCGTGACGGGCCATCCCGACTTTCTCGACAATCGCCTCGACACGCGCTGGCTCGAAAGCGTTTTCCTGCCGCACTACGGCCAGAAGGGGGAATAGACATGGCCCACATCGAGTTCCTCGACGAGACGATGCGCGACGGCCAGCAAAGCCTCTGGGGCATGCGCATGCAGGCGGGCATGGCGCTGCCCGTGGCGCCGCTGATCGACCGCAGCGGCTTTCGCGTCATTGATCTCGCGGGCTCCTCGCTGTTCGAGGTGATGATCCGCAACTGCCGCGAAAATCCCTGGGAGGGGCTCGACCTGCTCGTGCAGGCGATGCCGCGCACGCGCATTCGCGGCGGCATGCGCTCCAACGCCTCCGTCACTTTCGGCGTGACGCCGGATTCGCTGATGGACGCCTGGATGCGGCAGCTCAACCGTCACGGCTGCCGCAGCTTCTGGATCTACGACGTGCTGTTCAACATCGACAAGATGCACGGCTCGCCAAGGTCGCCAAGGAATTCGGCTCGGAAGTCGCCGGCGCGATCATGTTCGCGCTCTCGCCCGTCCATACCGACGAATACTACGCCGACAAGGCCGACAAGCTCTCCGCCTCGCCCGACATCGACACGCTGCTGCTCTACGACACCGCCGGCGTGCTCGACAAGGAACGGCTCAAGACGCTCGTGCCTGCGATCATGGCCAAGGCGCGCGGCAAGCCGATCGAGTTCCACGCCAACAACATTCTCGGACAATCCGCCAAGGCCTATCTCGACGCGATCGATCTCGGCGTGACGATCCTTCACACGGCGAGCCGGCCGATGGCGAACGGCCCCTCGATGCCCTCGACCGAAATCATGCTGCACAACGTCGAGCTGCTCGGCCACACCCATTCCATCGACAAGTCGCTGCTGCCGCCGGTCGCCGAGCATTTCGAGCGGGTCGGCAAGGCCGCCGGCTTCCTCGTCAATCAGCACAACGAATATGACGTGCTCTCGATCCGTCATCAGATCCCCGGCGGCATGACGGGGACGCTGAAGGCGCAGCTCGCCCAGCACAACATGACCGACCAGCTCGACGACGTGCTGCGCGAGACCGCGGAAGTCAGGCGCGATCTCGGCTATCCCGGCATGGCGACGCCGTTCAGCCAGCTCGTCGGCATTCAGGCGGTGCTCAACATCGTAACGGGCAAGCGCTACAGCATCGTGCCCGACGAGGTCATCCAATACGCGGCCGGCTTCTATGGCCAGACCGTGGCCCCGATCGACCCCAACGTGCTCGACATGATCATGGCGGCGCCGCGCGCCAAACAGGTCGCGGCGAGCCCGCCCGAGCAGCCGACGATCCAGGAGCTTCGCAAGCGTTACGGTACCGACGACGACGACGAACTGATCCTGCGCGCGCTCGTGCCCGAGCCCGATCTCGAGAAGATGCGGGCCGCGGGGCCGGTGAAGCGGGATTATCCGACGCTTTCCTCGCCGGAGCTCGAACAGGCGCAGAAGCTGATGCGGGCGGCGAAGGCGCCGGTCGTGCAGGTGCGCACCGCGAAAATGTCGCTGGAGCTTTATCAGCACGCCAGCTAGCGCCGGATCGGGAGAGGCCCATGCGTCGCGCCGTCATCGTAGACATCGTCCGCTCGCCGTTCGGTCGCGGCCGCGCGGGCGGCGCGCTATCGGCGCTGCACCCCGTCGATCTCTATGCGGGCGTATTGCAGGCGCTTGTCGCGCGCGCCGGGCTCGACCCCGCGCTCGTCGAGGACGTCATCACGGGCTGCGTCATTCAGGTCGCGGAGCAATCCGGCAATATCGGACGGCAGGCGGCGCTCGCGGCGGGATTTCCGGAAAGCACGCCCGCCGTCACGCTTGATCGCAAATGCGGTTCGGCCCAGCAGGCGGTCGATTTCGCCGCGCAGGGCGTGATCGCCGGCGCCTATGACTGCGTGATCGCCGGCGGCGTCGAAATGATGAGCCTCGTGCCGATGAAGATCAACCGCATGGGCAAGGACAACGAAGGCCCGCGCTTCCACCGCCGCTATCCGCAGGGACTGGTCAGGCAGGGGATCTCGGCGGAGCTCATCGCGGCGCGGTGGGGCATCTCCCGCGAGGAGATGGACCTGTTCGCGCTGCAATCTCACCAGCGCGCCATCGCGGCCGAGGACGCCGGCATCACGCGACGCGCGATCGCGCCCGTCGAGACGCCGCGGCCGAGGCGGGACGCGCTCGTCGAGCGCGACGAGGGCCCGCGCCGCGACACGTCGCTCGAAAAGCTCGCCGCGCTGAAGCCCGCCTTCGAGGACGCCGCCGCCGCCGCGCGCTTTCCCGAGATCGCCTGGAGCGTGACGGCGGGCAATTCGAGCCAGGTCACCGACGGCGCGGCCGCGGCGCTGATCGCGGAGGAGGGATTTGCCGTCCGTCACGGGCTCAAGCCCCGCGCCGCGATCACGCATTTCGCGGTCGCCGGCGACGATCCCGTGATGATGCTGACCGCGATCATGCCAGCGACCCGCAAGCTGCTCGCGCGCGCGGGCCTGAGCGTGGATCGCATCGACGCCTTCGAGGTCAACGAGGCCTTCGCCTCCGTGGTGCTCGCCTGGGCGCGCGAGTTCCGCCCCGACCCGGATCGGGTCAACGCCTATGGCGGCGCCATCGCGCTCGGCCATCCCGTCGGCGCTTCGGGCGGACGGTTGATGGCGAATCTGCTCGCGCGACTCGAGGAAACGGGCGGGCGCTATGGGTTGCAGACGATGTGCGAATCCGGCGGCATGGCCAACGCCACTCTGATCGAGCGGCTGTGAGCTTCGCTCACGCGCTGAGGTTCGCGCCGCCGTTGACGAAGATCACCTGCCCCTGAACGAACTCCGCCTCGGGCGAGGCGAGCCAGCGCATGAGGCTCGTGTAATCCTTGTCCTCTACGCCCCGGCCCGAAGGATTGTGAGCGGCCGACGAGCGCACGAGTTCTCGCCGCATTGGGGCCGAACAACGCGCGCACCGCGTCGGTCTCCACGATCGCCGGCGCTATGGCGTTGATGCGGATTCCTTTCGGCGCGAGTTCGGTCGCGAGATAGCGCATCAGGCTCTCCGCAAGCGCCTTGCCGACGCCGACGGCGGCGTAATTCGGCACGACGATGCGGCCGCCGCGGCTCGACAGATAGAAGACGCTCGACCCCCGCCGCATCAGCGGCAGCGCCGCCTGCACGAGAAACAGCAGGCTGGTTCCGTTCGTGGTGATTGCGTGCGCGAAACGCTCGGGATCGGCCTCCAGCGCCGGCGATCCGTAAGGGTCGACCGCGCAATGGACGAGCTGGTCGACGCCGAGACCGGCGGCGCGAACCGCTTCGACGAGCCGCGCGCAGCCTTCGGGCGAGCCGACGTCGGCCTTGACGAGATGCGGGCGGCCGCCTGCGGCCTCGACCGCGCGCGCCGCGGCCTCAGCCGCCGCTACGTCGCTGTGGTAGCCCAGGAACACGTCCCCCGCTTCGGGCGCGAAAGCCCTGGCGATCGCCAGTCCGATGCCCTTCGTGCCGCCCGCGATGAGGATCGTCATGCCTAGTCTGAGCTTCTGATGGAGGGAAAGGCTTCGTCCGGCAGGCGCATCAGGCTCAGGCGAGTGCGCCGGACGTGCAGCGAGGCGACCTTCTCCGAGCGCAGGCTGTCTCCGGTGAGGATCGTATCGGTGATCGTCTTGTATTCGGCGAACTGCTTTTCCCGATCGCGCGGCGTGATGTAGGCCTGGAACTGCATGCGCAGAAGGTGGATCTGCATCAGCGGCAGCATGCGCTTGAGTTCGTGATTGGCGCCGATCTGCAAGATCGTGTCGTAGAACTTCCGGCGCTCGTCAAGGAAGGCGGACGTGCCGCCGTCGAACTTGAAGGCGCGCAGGCGATCGAAGGCGTCGCGCATTCGCTCCGCATTGTCGCCTTCGCCAATGCTCTTGGCGGCGAGTTTCGCCATCAGGCCGACGAGCACTTCGAGCACCATCAGGCTGTCGCGCACTTCCGCGCGGGTCAGCGTGCGCACATAGGCGCCGCGATGCCGGGTCAGGGTCAGCACGCCCTCGGCCGCCAGACGCTTCAAGGCTTCGCGCACCGGCCCCCGGCTGACCTGATATTCGCGCGTGAGATCGGCCTCGATGAGACGCTGACCCGGCACATAGACGCCGGCGCGTATCGCGCGGATGATCGAATCGACCACGCGATCCGGCGAGGTCATGCTGGCGCGCTCGATCGCCTCCGCTTCCGCCTGAGCCCGGCCGCGGCTCCGGGAAGCGGCCGCGGCGGCGGTCATGTCCGCTTGATGACGTTCCATTGCCTCGCCGATGGTGATGGAAACCGACAAAAGTGTATTTCGGCTTCCTTAATGGGCGGCTTCCGACCGATCAAGGAACGATCCTGTCCTACGTTTTCGTCTAGCCGTTCGGCCGCACCATCACCTTGATCTGCGTGCTCGGTTTGCGAAGCGCCTCGAACGCCGCGGGAAGCTCGTCAAGTGACACGATGTCGGTGATCATCGGCCTTGGATCGACGCGCCCGGAATCGAGCAGGTCGAGCACCAGACGCCAGTCGGGGCGTCCGTAGCCGAGCACGTACTGGATATTCGTCTCCTTGAAGATCGCCGACATCGGGACCCAGGGGTCTTCGACCATGCACACGCCGACGACGACGATGCGGCCCCAGGTGCGCGAAAGGTCGACCGCCTTCGGGATCATGCCGGGCACGCCGACGCATTCGAAGATGATGTCGGGCGGGCCGCCGGCCTGACGCGCGAAGGCTTCGGCGACGTCCTCCTTCGAGGGGTCGATCACGCCGGTCGCCCCCATAGCGCCGGCCGCCTCCCGCCGCGCCGGCGCGAATTCGCTGACGATGACGTCCCGTGCGCCGGCGAGCTTCGAGAACACCGCCGTCGCAAGCCCGATCGGGCCGCCGCCGAGGATCAGCACGCGCTCCCCGAGCGCCACCTTGCCCTTGTTGACCGCGTGCAGGCCGACGGCGAGCGGTTCGACCGCCGCGCCTTCGCGGGCCTTCACTGCGCTCGGCAGCCGAAGCGCCTCCTCGCAGCTGAATTTCACATATTCGGCGTAAGCGCCCTGCGCCGAGGGATGGAAACCGGTCAGCGTGTTCCTCGGACACATGATGCCCATGTCGTCCTTGCACTTCATCAGGCCGAGCTTGCGGCAGTCCTCGCAGGCGTTGTTCGGCAGCGCGGTCGCCATTTCGCCGACCTTCCACAGCGGCGACCCGGATTCGACGATTTCGCCCGCGAATTCGTGCCCGAGGATGGTGCCGTCGGGAACGACGAACACGCCGGGATGGGTCGCGTGGAGGTCGGAGCCGCAGACGCCGCAATAATGGACCTTGAGCACGATCTCGCCCCGTCCGGCCTGGGGCTTTGCGACGTTTTCGACCTGCAAAGGCTTGCCGAGCTCATGAAAGACGGCGGCTCTCATATTGGGCTCCTCCCTGACTGGCGCGGGACGCAAGCAGTTTTCCGCTTTTCATGTCCTACAAGTTTTTCATACAATAACGTCGGGCGATGGGAATGTCCAGATATGGGCCGCCGCATTCGAGCCGCAGGGAGGAACGCATGGTGGATCGCGTCAAAGGCAAGGTTGCGCTCATCACCGGCGCGGGAACGGGCGTCGGCCGCGCGTGCATGAAGCTGTTCGCCGCCGAGGGCGCGAAGGTCGTCGGCGTCATCGCGCACTCAGAGCCAATCTCGACGAGACGCTGGCGCAGGTGAAGGCGGCCGGCGGCGAAGGCGTCGTCGTCGCGGCGGATCTCGCGACCTCGGCCGGCGCGCAGAAGGCCGTCGACGCGACGCTGAAGGCCTATGGCCGGATCGACATCCTCGTCAACAGCGCCGGCGTCGGTTACAGCTGGCTCGAAAAGAGCCCGGGCTCCATGGGGCCGATCGACGACACCACGCCCGAGAAATGGGCCGAGGTGATGGCGATCAATCTCGACTCGCTCTTCCACATGTGCCGCCTCGCCATCCCGCAGATGAAGAAGCAGGGCGGCGGCGCGATCGTGAACGTGACCAGCATTTCCGGCCTGCTCGGCCTGCCCGTCGCCCACACCTACACCGCCGCCAAGGGCGGCGCGATCAATCTCACGCGCTCGATCGCGATCACCTATTGCGGCGACAACATCCGCTGCAATTGCATCGCGCCCGGCTTCATCGACACGCCGATGGTCGCCTCCGTCCTCAACCTGTTCGACGATCCGCCAGTGGCCGACCGCCTCTGCCCGATGAAGCGGCCCGGCACCCCCGAGGAAATGGCCTACGCCTGCCTCTATCTCGGCTCGGACGAATCCACCTATTGCCAGGGCACGGTGCTGGTCGTGGACGGCGGCACGCTGGCGAGACAATAGAGGTCCGCGAACGAAAAGGGAGAGAGAGGATGAGCGCGTTTCGAAACATCGGCGTCGTCGGCGCCGGAATGATGGGGTCGGAAATCGCGCTCGTCTTCGCGCTGGCGGGCCATCCGACGTTGATCTCCGATCAAAGCCGGGACGCGGCCGAGCGCGCGATCGAACGGCTGCACGGCGTGCTTGAAAAGGGCCTGACGCGCGGCTTCTGGACGGCGCAGGCGGCAGAGGCCGCGCGACGCAATCTCACCGCCGTCGACGGGCTCGACGCCTATGCCGACCGCGATCTCGTGATCGAGGCCGTGTTCGAAGACGAAACGCTGAAGCGCGAGGTGTTCAAGCGCCTGGACGCGATCTTGCGCCGGAGGCGGGCCTGGCCTCCAACACCTCGTCGATCTCCATCACGACGCTGAGCGCCGCAGTCTCGGAGGCGCGGCGCCGGCGCTTCGTAGGCGCGCATTTCTTCTCGCCGGTCTCGCGGATGCGGCTCGTCGAAGTGATCCCCGCCGTCGACACCGACGCCGCCTATGTCGAGGCGATCACGGAAACCTTGACAGCCATCGGCAAGGCGCCGGTCCGCGTCAAGGATGTCGTCGGTTTCGCCGTCAATCGGCTGCTGCATGCGCTGGTGATCGAATCGGTCCGGCTTGTCGAGGAGGGCGTCTGTTCGCCGGCGGACATCGACGCCGCATGCAAGCTCGGCCTCGGGCATCCGATCGGTCCGTTCGAACTGATGGACAACACGCAGATTTCGCTCTCGCTGCGGGTCCACGAAATCCTTAACCAGGCCTACGGCGAACGTTTCCTGCCGCGCCCCCTGATGCGCCAACTCGTCGCCGCGGGCTATAACGGCCGTAAGGCGGGCCGAGGCTGGCATCGTTACGACCAGAACGGCAGGCGCCTCTGAAGGCCCAGAGCGACAACCGGCGGGAGCGGACGCGTGGACATTACCCAGAGCAGCCGAAGCCTTGATTACGCATCGCGCATTCAAGACTTCATGGCGAAGCACATCTATCCGAACGAGCGGCGCTTCTATCAGGAGGCCGAGCGGCTCGGCCCCTGGGCCGTGCATCCGGTTGTGGAGGAGCTGAAGCCGCTCGCGCGCGAGGCGGGCCTGTGGAACCTGTTCCTGCCGGAGCACGCGGGCGGCCTCGCCAATCTCGAATATGCGCCGCTGTGCGAGATCATGGGCCGCTCGCATCTCGCGCCGGAGGTGTTCAACTGCAACGCGCCGGACACCGGCAATATGGAGACGATCCTGCGCTACGGCGCGCCGGCGCAGAAGGAGCGATGGCTGAAGCCGCTGCTCGCCGGCGAGATCCGCTCCGCCTTCGCGATGACCGAACCCGACGTCGCCTCCTCCGACGCCACCAATGTGGAGAGCTCGATCCGGCGCGAAGGCGACGAATACGTCATCAACGGCCGCAAATGGTACACGACCGGCGCGACCGATCCGCGCTGCAAGATCATCATCTTCATGGGTCAGACGGACCCGGCCCATCCGGATCGGCACAAACGCCAGTCGATGATCCTTGTGCCGAAGGACACGCCCGGCGTGCGCGTCATCAGGTCGCTGCCCGTGCTCGGCTTCTATGGCGTGCCGGACCGCGCCTCCGAGGTGACGTTCACGAGTGTTCGCGTGCCGGCCGACAACATCCTGCTCGGCGAGGGTCGCGGCTTCGAGATCGCGCAGGGGCGGCTCGGGCCCGGCCGCATCCACCACTGCATGCGGCTCATCGGCCTATCCGAACGCGTGCTGGAGCGCATCTGCCGTCGCGCCGAAAAGCGCCTCGCCTTCGGCAGGCAGGTTGCCGAACAGACAGTGACGCTGGAGCGCATCGCGGAAGCGCGCATCATGATCGAGCAGGCGCGCCTGCTGACGCTGAAGGCGGCCTATATGATGGACACCGTCGGCAACAAGGAAGCGCGCCAGGAAATCGCGATGATCAAGGTCATCGCGCCCAACATGGCGCAGAAGATCGTCGACTGGGGCATTCAGGTCTTCGGCGGCGGCGGCACCAGCAACGACCACTTCCTCGCTGCGGCCTTCGCGACGACGCGCCTGCTGCGCCTCGCCGACGGGCCGGACGAGGTGCATCGGAATCAGATCGGAAAGCTGGAGTTGCGTCGCCACCGCAACATCGACCCCGCTCTCACCGGCGGGGCGGGCGAACCGCTGACGCTGGAAGAGGCCGTCGCATGGACCGAAGGGGGACTTTGGCCAAGGCCGGCCGATTGGCGATGATGAGCGCCGACGCGCCCGCCATCGCCGAATCCGGCTCATCCCGCCATGACCTCTCCGCCGGCGACGACTATCGCCTGACCATTGATGGAGCCGGCCCCAGGCGAGGCGAGCCACAGGACGCAATCGGCCACCTCCTTCGGCGTGACAAGGCGCCCCTGCGGATTGGCCGAGGAAAGCTCAGCCCGCGCGTCCTCGCGCGTGCGTCCGGTCTTCGCCACGATATTGTCTATCGCCGCTTCGATCAGCGGCGTCTCGGTGAAGCCCGGACAGACCGCGTTGACGGTTACGCCTTTTCGCGCGAGTTCCAGCGCGAGGGCGCGGGTGAGGCCGACGACGCCGTGTTTGGCCGCGCAATAGGCGGAGACATAGGCGTAGCCGGTGAGGCCCGCCGTCGACGCCACATTGACGATGCGGCCGGCGGCGCCGAAGCTTTCGATGTCGGGGAGCGCGGCCTGCGTGACGAGATAGACGCTCGTCAAGTCGGTGGCGAGCACATGCGCCCACATCGAAGCGTCGGTCTTGCGGAAGGGGGCGCTCGGCGCCGCGCCGGCGTTGTTGACGAGAATCGCGAGGGGTCCGAAGGCGGCGCGGGCCTTCTGCAGACCCCGCGCGACGGCCTCAGCGTCGGTCACGTCGAAGCCGTCGAGCGCGAGCGCCGCGCCCTCAGGCAGCCGGGCCGCGACCTCGCGCAGGGGCTCGGCGCGCCGGCCCGCGAGGCTCACGCGCGCGCCGGCGCCGGCCAGCGCCTCCGCGATGGCCGCGCCGATGCCCGAGCCCGCGCCCGTCACCAAAGCATGGCGGCCCGCCAGCACGCTCATTTGGCCGCGCTCGCCGGCGCGCGCGAGATTGGCTTCATACTGGGCGCGCGCGGACTGATATTGCTTCGGCCACGGCACGATGTTCGCGCCGATCCTGGCGGCTTCGTGCAAGGTCCAGGCGGGATCGGCCAGATGCGGCCGCGCGATGGCGCAGAGATCCGCGCGCCCCGCCGCGATGATCGAATTGGCGTGATCGGCCTCGGAAATCGCGCCGACGGCGATCGTTGGAATGTGGCCTTCGTTGCGGATGAGATCGGCGAACGGGGTCTGGAACAGGCGACCGTAAACCGGCCGCTCCTCCTTGACGACCTGACCCGAGGAGCAGTCGATCATGTCGGCGCCGGCCGCCTTGAACATCCTGGCGAAGACGAGCGCGTCCTGCGGCGTGTTGCCGCCGGGGAACCAGTCGTTACAGGAAAGGCGCACGGAGATCGGCCGGTCCTCGGGCCACGCCTCGCGCACGGCCTTGAAGACTTCGAGCGGATAGCGCGCGCGATTCTCGTGGGCGCCGCCGTATTCGTCCGTTCGCCGATTGGTGAGCGGCGAAAGGAAGCTCGACAACAGATAGCCGTGCGCGCAATGCAGCTCCAGCCAATCGACGCCGGCCGCGGCGGCGCGCCGCGCGGCGGCGACGAAGTCGTCGCGCACCCGCTCCATGTCCTCGCGCGTCATTTCGCGGGGAACCTGACTGTTGGTCAGAGTAGGGCAGGGGCGAAGCTGACATCAGCGGCCAGGCGCCGCGCTCCAGCGGTTGATCGATGCCTTCCCACGCCAGCTCGCGTCGCGCCCTTGCGCCCCGCATGGCCGAGCTGAACGCCGGATTTCGCATGGCCGACGGAATGAATGAGGTTGACGAGCCGCTTCCAAAGCGCCGCCTGCTCGTCGTTCCACAGGCCGAGGCAGCCCGGCGTGATGCGCGCGTCGGGCGAGACGCAGGTCATCTCGGCGAAGACCAGCGCCGCGCCGCCCATCGCGCGCGCGCCCAGATGGGCGAAATGGAAGTCGTTGAGCAGCCCGTCTGGCGCGGAATACATCGCCATCGGCGACACGACGATCCTGTTGGCGAGCTTGACGCTCCGCGCGGCGTAGGGGGTCAGCATCGGCGGCGGCGGCTGGTCGTCGGGGTCGACCTCGGCGCCCGCCCGCTCGGCGAGCCAGCGCTCATATTCCGCCAGTCCGATGCGGGTCGCGCAGCCTCACGTTCTCATGGCTGATGCGCTGCGAGCGCGTCAGCATCGAATAGAAGAACTGCTTGGGCTCCAGCGTGTCCGCATAACGGTAGCCGACGACCTCGAACCACTCCATCGCGTTGCGCGCCGCGTTTTGCACCCGCGCGACGCCGACCCGGCGCGCCTCGTCATAAGCCGCCAGCACCGCCTCGATGTTCTCGCGCGCCATGTCCGAGCCGGTCGAACTGATCGGCGAGTTCGATGGCGTCGTCGAGGGCGAGCTTGGTGCCGGAGCCGATGGCGAAATGCGCGGTATGGGCCGCGTCGCCCATCAGGACGATGTGAGAGCGGCCGTTGTAATGCGTCCACTTCTCGCAGATGAGACGATTGAAATTGAGCCATGCCGACCCGCGCAGATGGCGCGCGTTCGTCATGAGCCTGGCGCCGTCGAGGGTCTCCGCGAAAACCCGCTCGCAGAACGCGATCGAGCCTTCCTGATCGAGCTTGTCGAGGCCGTGCTTGAGGAAGGCCTCTTCCGTCGTCTCGACGATGAAGGTCGAGGTTTCGGCGTCGAACTTGTAGATGTGCGCCTGGAACCAACCGTGCTCGGTGCGCCGGAAGTCGAAGGTGAAGGCGTCGAAGAGCTTGTGCGTCCCCAACCATATGAACCGGTTCGGGCCGAACGAGGAGGTCGGGCTTGAAGATATCCTTGTATCGCTCGCGGATCCTGGAGTTCACGCCGTCGGCGGCGATGATGAGATCGGCGTCGGGAAACTCCAGATCGGACTCGACCTCCCGCTCGAACACCAGCTTCACGCCGAGCCGCTCGCAGCGCCGTTGCAGAATGTTGAGCAGATGCTTGCGCCCGATGCCGATGAAGCCGTGGCCGGTCGTGCGCAGGCGCTGGCCCTTGAACAGAAGCTCGATGTCGTCCCAATGGTTGAAGGCGTCGGCGATCTCGGCGGCGCTCTCCGGATCCGCCTTGCGGATCGCCTCCACGACCTGATCGGAGAACACGACGCCCCAGCCGAACGTGTCGTAGGGCCGGTTCCGTTCGACGACGGTAATGTCGTGCTCGGGATGCCGGCGCTTCATCACCAGAGCGAAATAGAGCCCCGCAGGCCCTCCGCCGATGCAAACGATCCGCACGTCCCGGCCTCCGACCTGGCGTCATTACTTGAAGTTTAAACTATCTGAAGACTCACGCCCGGTCAAGCGCCTTTGTCCCGGCCGAGAGGCCGCAGAAGGCTCGTCGCCTTCTTCGGATTGACGGGCGTCAGGCGGCGAGCCGCTTCAAGTAATTGTCCGCCTCCTCGGGCACGGCGAACCAGGGGAAGAGATCGCGCGGGTCGTCGAAGCCGTTGGCGATGCGGCGGGCGAGCGCGGGATAGGTCTGCGCCGCCGTCAGCAGTTGCAGGACATGCGGGGGAGGGGGCAGCAGCAGCGCATTGGTCCAGCCGACGACGAATTGCGCATAGGCCCAATAGGTCTCGAACGTCTCGTGCATGAAGGCGGCGTCGAAGGGCTTGTCTGCCGTGGGCGAGGATCGCGTCGAGATAGACCTTCGCCGCCTTCGATGCGTTGTTCGAGCCCTGGCCGGTGATGGGATCGTTGAGGCAGACCGCGTCCGCGAGGCCGAGCGCCAGCGCGCCGGAGGGAAGCTTCGCGACGGGTTTGCGGATCGTCGGAGCGAAGGCGCCGCTCAATATGCCGTTGGCGTCGGTAAGCTCGACGTTGCGCGCCCGCTCCCCCTCCCAGGGGGCGAACGTGTCGAGAATCCATTTCGATTTCGCCAGATGCTGCTCCGGCGATTTGACGTCGGCCCAGCAGTCCATGGGGCCGCCGGGGACGCCCTCGAAAACCATGATCTCGCAGGGACCGTTCAACGTCAGCGCGGGAAAGACGAAATATTCGCCGACCGTCGGAACCAGATTGAAACAGACCGCCGACCGCTCGGGACGCGGCGTCAGCCCCTTCACATAAGTGAGCGCGAGCGCGCGCTGGGGCTTGTCGAACGGCGAGCGAGCGGGGTCGCGCTCGAACAGGCGGCCGACATCGCCCTTGCCCGAGGCGACGATGAGGAGATCGCTCTCCCTGGCGAAGCGTTCGAGTTCGGCGACGCCTGCTTCGACGATCGTCAATTCGCCGCCGCGCTCGCTGGAATTCCGCCATCCACGCCGGGACCTTCACGCGCTGGTCGACGCTCTGGGCGGGCCTGTCGAGCACGCCGTTCCAGTCGATCGCCTTCTTGCCGCCGCCTTCAGGGGAGGGAACGGTGAAGCCGATGGATTCGACAGGCGGGCAGCTATCGTCCCAGAAGTTGAGGCCGATGTCGCGCTCGTTTTGCAAGGCGGCGTCGAACATGCATTGGCTCGACAGGACGCGGCCGTTGCGGATCTGCTCGGCGGTGCGGTCCTGCGCGATGCGGACTTCATAGCCGTGATCGAGCAGGCCGCAGCCCAGTTGCAGGCCGGACTGACCGCCTCCGACAATAGTGATCCTGCGTTTGCGCGTCATATGTTCTCTCCCACGTCTCTTGATTGATCGAACGGCGTCAGTCCATCAGCAGCGGAATGGCCGGGTCGGCGCGCTCCGGACCCATCGCGGTGTAGCCGCCGTCGACGCGGATGTCGGTTCCGGTTATGAAGCTCGCATGGTCGGAGAGCAGGAAGGCGACCGCCTCCGCGACCTCGCCGGCGTCGCCCGCGCGCTTGAGAAGATGAAAGGCTCCCGCGACCCGGTCGGTCTTTGCGCGGTTGTTGTGGGTAAGCTCGGCCATGATGTTCGACCAGGTCCAGCCGGGCGACACGGCGTTGACGCGCACGCCGTCGGGCGCGAGGTCCATCGCCTGATTTCGGGTCAGCTGGAGAATGGCCGCCTTGGAGACCGGGTAGACCCAACGGCCCGTCTGCGCGACGCGCGAGGAGATGGAGCCGAAATTGACGATCGCGCCCTTGTTGGCCTTCAGATGCGGGCGCGCGGCCTGCATCAGCATGACCGAGCCGACGATATTGACGTCGAGCGCCTTCAGCCAGTCGGAGCGGCTCGTGTCGGCGCCGTTGTCGAGATAGGTGCAGGCGACATTGACGAGAAAGTCGAGACGGCCGGTCGTCGCGACCGTCTTCTCGACGAGAGCGGCGATGTCGGCGTCGTTCGTGATGTCGGCGCGGATGAATTTCGCGCCGAGGCGCGCAGCGGCGGCGGCGCCGTCGGCTTCGTTGATGTCGGCGATGACGGCCTGCGCGCCGTAGCCGACGAGCGACTCGACGACCGCCTGGCCGATGATCGTGGCCCCGCCGCTCACGATGGCGGTCCGGCCTTTCAAGCCTTTCATGGATTGCTCCTTTTCAGAGGTGGGCCGCCGAGCCGCCGAAGGCGCCGTCGACGTAGACGAGCGGTCTGGCTTCCGGCGGGCCGAGCACGGTGCGATCGACCTCGCCGATGAGGATGACGTGCGTGCCGAAGTCGACGCAGCGCGCCACCTTGCAACCCAATGAGGCGACGGCGCCCTGCAGGGCCGGCGCGCCGGGAGCGCAAACGCTCCACTCCCCGACCGAAAATCGCGCCTCGCCGACATGGCCGGTGCGGCCCGCGAAGGTCTCGGCGATCCTCTGCTGGCTGCGCGCCAGCACGTTGACGCAGAAGACGCCGCTGCGGGGAGCGATCTGCCCGACCCAGGTCTCCCGATTGATGCAGACGAGAACAGACGGCGGATCGGCCGACAGCGAGCAGACCGCGGTCGCCGTCACGCCCCGGCGTTCGCCGTCGGGGCCGCAGGTCGTGACGATGGTCACCGCGTTGGAGACGCGGCGCATGGCCTGCTTGAACGGGGCGGCCTCGGTCATGCGGACACGCTTTCCCAAATTTCAAATTTCAACTAGTTTGGAGGCGCTCGCGCGGAGGTTCTATCCGTTTCGCGCAAGCTTCATCCGCATTGCGAAAGTCGCGACAGCGACGGAGGCGGACATGTGGGAAGGATTTCGCCAAGCGCCGCTAGCCGGCCAAGCTCCGCTAGCCGGCCAAGCGCCGCTCGCGGACTATGTCCGCGTCGACACGAGCAGCCCGGAGGAGGCGCGCGAACAGGTCGGCCGCATCTTCTGTCCGCATTTCCTGATGCCGCTGCGCCGGGGCGCCGAGGGCTTCCATGCGCGTCATCATTCGGCGCGGCAGGCGGGGTTCTCCATGAATTTCGTCGCTTACGGCGCCGAGGTGGAGATCGATCCCGGCGAATTGTCGAGGTTCTATCTTCTGCAATGGCCCGTGCGCGGCGCGGCGCAAGTGCGCTGCGGCGCCGAGCGCGCCGAAGTCGGCGCGGGCCGCTGCGCCTCGCTGCTGTCGCCGACCCTGCCGACGCGCATGGTCTGGCGCGAGGGCTGCGAGAAGGTGATCGCGCTTGTCGAGCGCGAACTCGTGGCCCTGCAGTGGGAGGCGCTGACGGGGGAGCCGGCGCGAGCGGTGGAGTTCGCCGTCGGCGTGCCGATGACGACCGGCGCCGGGCTGAGCATCAGCCGCCATCTCGAGCTGATGATCTCATCCGCCGAGACCGGCGCGCCTGCGCCCTATCAAACGCTGCTTCGCGACGCCCTGACGGCGCTGCTGTTGACATCGCTTCCGCACGATCGCTCGGCCGCGCTCGCGGCGGCCCCGCGGGAGGCGGGGCCGGCGGCGGTGAGGCGCGCGGAGGCCTATATCGAGGCGCATATTGCGACGGCGATGTCGGCGGCGGACATCGCCCGGGCGGCGCAAGTCCAGCTTCGCTCCCTGCAAGGCGCCTTTCGCAGGGCGCGCGGCAAGACGCTGACCGAGCATATCCAGGAGCGGCGGCTCGACCTGTTCCGGCGACGTCTGGCCGACCCCGGCGAGCCCGCGACCATCACGAACATCGCCTATTCCGTCGGCCTCGGCCATCTCGGCCGGGCCGCGGCGGCCTACAAGGCGCGCTTCGGCGAGACGCCGCGCGAAACGCTGAGGCGTCGCTGAGCGGGCTGAGCTTCCTCGCCCTCTTGCGCCGAGGCTCGCCGGCTCGCCGCGGCTTTGACCTGCGCCAGCGCCTCGAGCGCGACCTGGAGCGTCTTCTCTTCGACGTCGGCCATCAGCTCCTTGAGCCAGCCTTCCTGCGCGCGCGCCATTTCCGTGAAACGCTCGCGCCCGCGCCCGCGCCATGGACCAATATTTCGAGATCAGCGATCGGTCCTGAGCTTTCGTTTCCCTCCGCCATGCCGCCGCCTTTGCTCCGCGACGTTTGAAATTTCAAAAGTCTCGCTCAGCCCGCCAGCGCCTTGGCGAGCAGGAATCCGGAGCCCGCGCCGGTGCCGCCGCCGGGCCAGGTCGAGGCGCCGCAGAGATAGAGATTGCGGATCGGCGTCGCGTAGCGCGACCAGCCGGGGACCGGCCGGAGGAAGAAGTTCTGGTCGAGGTGATGGCTGCCCGAAAGACTGTCGCCGCCGATCAGATTTGGGTTCTCGCGTTCGAGATCGAGCGGAGAGAACACGGCGCGCGCCAGCACGCGGGCTCTGAGGCCCGGCGCATGCGCCTCGATCAGGTCGAGAACGCGCTCAGCGTAAGCGTCCTTGGCCTCGTCCCAGGCGCGCGCGGCGATCTTTCCCGCGGCGTCGCCGCGGATCTCGGCGGGCAGCACGCGCACCTGCACCCACAGCACGTGCTTGCCCGCCGGCGCGCGCGAAGGGTCGATCGCTGTCGGCTGGCCGACGACGAGCACGGGCTCGGCTCGGCAGCAGGCCCGCCGTCGCCTGCGCGTAGACGCGCGCCATCATCTCCAGATCGGGCGCGATATGGACATAGGCGAAGCGCCGCAGCGCTTCGCCGGCCCGCCAGTCCGGCAGATCGTCGAGGGCGAGATGGATCATCATCGCGCCGGGGCCGGCGCGGAATTTTTCCAGCGCGGCCCGATAGCGCCGCGTCTGCGCCTCCTCCTTGACCAGCCCGCCGAACACCAGCTTCGGGTGGACGTTGGCGATCACATATTTGGCGGCGAGCTTCTCGCCGCTTGCGAGCGTCACGCCCGTGGCGGCGCCGCCTTGCGCGTCGATGGCGGCGACGCGCGCGCCCGTCCGCACTTCGCCGCCTTTCTCCCTGATGGCGCCGACCATCGCCTTGACGATCGTGTCCGCGCCGCCCTGTCCGATCACCATGCCGAAGGCCTGATCGGCCATGCTCTCCAGATAAGGAAAGAGCGCGCCGCCCGGCGACGTCGGGCGCGAAATCGAGATGCAGCCCCCAGGCCGCCATCATCGCCTTCACCTTGTCGCTCTCGAAATGGGCGTCGAGGAAGTCGCGCGGGCTCGCCACGAGCAGTTTCAGCGTGTCGAAGAGCCAGCCCGCGCCGCGTTCCCGCCACGCCTTCCACACCGCCTCCGCGGCGGCGAAGGAGGGCATGGCGGCGCCGAGGAGCGCGAAAATATGCGGCGCGTCGGCGCCGAAGCGCTCGAACATCGCCTTCCACGCCTCCGCGTCCTTAGGCGAAACGGCGGCGATCCGCGCGAGCGTGGCGTCGAGCGACTTGCTGACGCCGAGATAGGTTCCATCAGGAAATACGCTGGCGAAGCAATCCTCGACCGGCGCGAAGGCGAGCCCGTGCTTCAGCAGCGCGTCCTTGTGCGCCTGAAAGAACGGCGAGCCCGCGAACATCGACAGATTCATCGCCGCGAGGTCGTGGCGGAAGCCGGGCAACGTCAGTTCGCGCGTCTTCACGGCGCCGCCGGGCGCGTCCTTCTCCTCGATCACCGCGACGCGCCAGCCCTTTTCAGCGAGGCGCACGGCGGCCGCCAGCCCATTGTGGCCCGCCCCGACAATGACCGCGTCATATTTCATCTGGCGCTCGCCGTCCCTGATCTTCTATGCATCGCCACGCTTCTCGTGGCCCCCGACTTCCGGCCGCAGCGCGCCGATGCCCGCTGTTCGCCGCAAATTTCATGGTGCCGCAAGATCGATGGCGCCGCAAGTGGCCTCGCCCGGCGTGGCCGGGGCGGTTCGTTGCTTGCAATTTCATATTTTCCTTCCTAACCTCTGCAGTGATTTGGGCGGCGGCGGGGAGACGGATCGAGGCGCCTCGCCCGCCGAGCGCTTGGGAGGGCGCGGCATGGCCGCATTCGATTATGCTGATCGTCGGGGCCGGCATCAACGGCCTCGTCGCCGCCGCCATGCTCGGCAAGAAGGGCCGCAAGGTCCTGGTGCTCGAACGCAACGACCGCATCGGCGGCTGCCTGCGCACCGAGGAGATCACCGCGCCCGGCTTCGTTCACGACGTGATGGCGACGACGCTCGTGCTGTTTCTCACCTCGCCCGCCTATGGCGCCATCGGCAAGGATCTGGAGGCGCGGGGCTTTTCCGTCGCGCAATCGGATTTGCCGACGGGCGTCCTCCGCCCGGACGGATCGCATGTGCTGTTCTCGCGCGATCGCGCGCGCAACGTCGCGGCGTTCGAGGCTTGCGCGGCGGGCGACGGCGAGGCTTTCGCGCGCGAGATGACGCGAATGGGCGCCGATGCGCCCTTTCTTTTCGCTCTGCTCGGCGGCCGGCTGTGGTCGCGCGAGACGGCGATGCTGGTCGCGCGCGAGGCCTGGAAGCGCGGCCCGCGCGCGCTCGCGGCCTGGGTCGGCGAGGCGCTGCGCCCCTCGCGGCACTATCTGGAATCGACCTACGCTTCCGATGCGCTGCATGCGCTATGGGCGCCCTGGGGCCTGCATTGCGGTCTCAATCCGGAAAGCGCCTATTCCGCCGCCATGGTGAAGGTGATCGCCTTCGCGGTCGAGCTGGCGGGCTGTCCCGTCGCGGTCGGCGGCGCGAAAACGTTGCTGGGCGCGTTCGAGAAGCTCATCGCGGACAATGGCGGCGTCATAAGATGCGGCGCCGACGTCGAGCGCATCGAGACCGACCGCGCGGGCCGGGCATCGCGCGCGGTCCGCCTCGCCTCCGGCGAAAGCATCGAAGTCGGCGAGGGCGTCGTCTGTTCGATGACGCCTCACCAGCTCTACGGGCGCCTGTTGAGAGACGAAGGCCGGGCCGAGGAGGGGCGCAAGGCGCTCAAATCCTATCGCTACGGCAAAGGCGACATGCAGATCCATTATGCGCTTGACGCGCCGCCGAAATGGAAGGGCGGGGCGGATCTCGGCAAGGTGGCGCTGCTGCATGTGACGCCGGGCCTGGACGGCGTGTCTCGCGCCGCCAACGAATGCGAGCGCGGTCTGTTGCCGGCGGAGCCGACGATCTGCGTCGGCCAGCCGACCGCGCTCGATCCGACGCGCGCCCCGCCGGGCAAGGCCATTCTCTGGCTGCAATTGCCGGAGGCGCCGCGCGTCCTCAAAGGCGACGCGAAGGGCGAGATCGCGACGCCGGCGGACGGGCGCTGGAGCGAGCGGTGCGCGAGGCCTTACGCCGACCGGGTCGAGGCGCTGTTTTCCCGGCACATCGAGGACTTCTCCCGCCATGTGATCGCGCGCAAGGCGTTCTCGCCCGCCGATCTCGAGGCGATGAACGTCAATCTGGTCGGCGGCGACCCCTATGGCGGCTATTGCGGCCTCGATCAGTTCTTCCTGTGGCGTCCCTTCGCCGGCTCGAAGAACCACGAAACGACGACGCCCGGCGTCTATCTCATCGGCGCCTCCACGCATCCCGGGCCCGGCCTCGGCGGCGGCTCGGGCTTCCTCTTCGCCCAAAGCGTGAAATGACCGACCAGAACCCATGCGCGCGGCCTTCCCTTCGAAGCGCCGCTTTGGAGCGCGGCGAGGCGCGGGCGCGCGGCCGTCGCTCGGGCAGATCGGCCTGCAGCAATTCGCGCCCTATCTCATCAACTCGGTGTCGCAGAGCTGGACGACGCATCTGGCCGCGGCGCTGAAGGCGCATGATCTGACGACGACCAAGATGCGCGCGCTCGCCATCCTCTCCATCGCCTCGCCGGTCACCATCAACGAACTGTCGCTCTATGCGCTGACCGAGCAATCGACGATGAGCCGCACGCTCGACGCCCTGGAGGAGCAGGGCTTCATTCAGCGCAAACCGCGCCCCGAGGACTTGCGCGTGCGCGACGTGCATATCACCGAGCCCGGCCGGGCCGCCTTCGCGCGGGTCTGGCCGGAAATGTACGAATTGCTCCTCAAGGTGTTCGAGGGCGTCGACAACGAAGAATACAAGGCCTTCACCGCGACGCTGCACAAGCTGATCGCCAACATCCGCAAGCACGGCGTCTGACGCCTTTGGCGTTTCAATTCTGTCGTGAAATACTACAGCCGCCAATCCCGCGCCGTTCAGACGCTTACAAGGTCGCGATCGTCTTCAACACGCCGTCGAGCGCCGCGCCCTTCTCGTCAGCGAGCGCGGCGCGCGTCAGACGGTCGAGCCAGATTGCGCCGTCGTCGCGTTTCTCCAGCAGAGGCACGGCGCTCATCACGCGGTCGAATTTCGACAGGCCGCGCGCATGCGTGTCGGAATAGCCCTTGACCAATCGCCGGCAGCCGAGCACCGCGACGCCAAGATCGTAACGGCTTCGCAGCGCCGCCAGCGCCGCCGCGCTCCAGGCCTCGATATGCGCCGATCTCCCGCGCATGGCGCAGCGAGCCGCGCCGCTTCGGCCCCTGTTGCGCGACGAAGGCGAGCATCAGATAGCCGGAGATCGTGTTGGGGCTGATGCGCCGGCCATGGTCGACGAACTTGCGCAAGCCCGCGACAAGGCCCGGCCGCGCCTCGATCCAGTCGCCCCAGCTTCGCCGGCAGCGTCGCGCAGAGTTCCTCGACGCGGGGATGGAAATATTCGGTCGTCGTCACGATCGCGTCGTCTTTCGCGCCGACCTCCCGCCGCACGCGCGCCTGCCGCGCGGAGCGGATCTTCAGATCGGCGACGCGCGGCAGATCGTCATAGGCCATCGCGCCGGCGAGATATTTGGCGGCGGCGACGGTGAAGGCGAAGCCCCGCGCCTCCCCGCCGGCGGCGCGGTCGGCGTCGGCGAAGGCCGTCAGGCGGTCGAGATATTCGGCAGCATAGGCGGCGTCGAGATAGTCGACGAGGCGCCGGGCGCCGGTCGCGATCATCGGTTGCGCCGCTGCCGGGAACTCGGCGATGCGCGCGCCGAGGCGATCAAGCTCGGCCTCGCCCGTCGCCGGCGGCCATGCCGCGAACCGTTTCTCGGGCAGGCGCCGCACGGGCTCGACCGGCTTTGCGCGCGCCTGCTCGAAGGCCGCGCCGAAGGCGCGCGAGGCTCGCCTCCACGCCGGTCCCGCCGGCGCGGATCGTCGCCTCGAACGCCTCGCGCGGAAACGGCAGCACGTCCGACGCCGCCAGCGCGCCGAACATCGTCGCCGAAATGACGCTGCCGTGCGATTTCGCCATCCGCTCCATGTCGAAGGCGATCGTGCGCCGCGCCGCGAAATCGGTCGCCGCGACGACGACGTGGGGATCGCCGACGCCGTCGCCCGGCGCCTCCTTCTCGACGACGGCGGGCGAGCGGTGCGTCGAGGCGATCAGCGTCGTGCGCTCGGGCGTGACGAGGCCGCGCAGCACCGAGCGGCCGGCCTCCATCAATTCGGCCGCCATCACGCAATCGACGTCGCCGGGCGTCGGCATCAGCGCGAAGACCGGCTGCGCGCTCGCCGCGCGGCGGCGCAGTCTCGATGTAGTAGATCGTCGCGCCGGTGCGCTGCGCGACGCCCGGCACCGAGGTCGATTGCGCCGCCCAGCCCTGCGCTTCGGCGAGCGAGACGATCCAGTCGGCGAGCACGCCGCCGCCCTGGCCGCCCATCGCGAGAATGGCGATCGAGATGCGGCCGGCGCCGGCCTTGCGCCAGGCGCCCGTGAGCTGCGCTCACGCCTGCGCCTCCCGCGAGCCGCACGCGGCCGCGCTCGCGGCGGCGCTTCGAGCCAATCGATGACGGCGCCGCGCCAGTCGATGCAGCCAGCGGTCCAAGGCGCGTCGGATTGTGGATGGTCTCGGCGCGGTAGAAGGAGGGGCACAGCACCGCCGCCTCCGCGACCTCGCCGCAATTGCCGCAGCCCACGCAATTCTCGTCGATGGCGGCGATGGGGTCGTCCTTGAGCGGATCGTCGGTGTGCTGCACGGTGAGCGAAGGGCAGCCGGAAAGCCGGATGCAGGCGTGGTCGCCGGTGCAAATGTCGGCGTCGACGCCGAACTTCTCCTTGACCACGCGCTCGCCCGACTTGATCGCCTTGGCGAGTCGCCGGCTTCACGCGGCGCTGCTTGTTGAGCATGCATTCGGAGGAGGCGACGATGATCTTCGGCCCCTCGTCCTTCGTCGTCAGCGCCTCGCGCAAAGTGTCGCGCATCCGGCCGACGTCGTAGGTGCGGTCGATCTGCCGCACCCAGTGCGCGCCGATGCCCTTGACCGCGTCGACGATGCTGTTGTTGGTCTTGCGGCGCGGATTGAGCGCGCGCGAGGAGGGAATGTCCTGCCCGCCGGTCGCGGCCGAATAAAAGTTGTCGACGATGAGCGTCACGCCGTCGTGCTTGTTGAACACGGCGTTGCCGATCGAGGAGGCCAGGCCATTGTGCCAGAAGCCGCCGTCGCCGAGCATCGAGATCGAACGCTTGCCCGCCGGCACGTTGAAGGCCGAGGCCGAGGCCGGGCCCAGGCCGTAGCCCATCGTCGTCGCGCCGATGTTGAAGGGCGGCAGGATCGAGAACAGATGGCAGCCGATGTCGGCGGAGACGTGATGCGGCCCGAGCTCCTGCTTCGACCAGCTTCATCGCGGCGAAGATCGGCCGCTCCGGGCAGCCGATGCAGAAGCCCGGCGGACGCGGCGGCACGACCTCGGCGAGCGCCTTCACGCGCGGATCGGACAGGACCGGCGAGGGATCGGGCGGCGGCGGGCCGTTGCCGAGCAACTCGCGGGCGTGGCGCGACGAGAAACTCGGTGACGCCCTTGATCATCACCGGCGCCGTATATTCGCCGCCCATCGGCAGCACGTCCTTGCCGGAGACTTTCGTCTGGATGTCGCGGCGGCGCAGGATCGTGTTGAGATCGCGCTCGATATAATCCGGCGCGCCTTCCTCGACCATCAGCACCGCCTTCTTGCCCGCGCAGAACGCGACGAGTTCGTCCTCGATGAGCGGATAGGCGACGTTGAGCACATAGAGCGGCACCGCGCGTCTCGCCGTAGGCGTCGGCGAGGCCCAGATATTCGAGCGCGCGCATCGTGGTGTTGTACATGCCGCCGAGCATGATGACGCCGACCTCGCCTTCGCTCGGGCCCAGCATTTCGTTGAGCTTGCGCGATTTCACGAACTCGATCGCCGCCGGCCTGCGCCTTTCGAGCTTCTCCTTCTCGTGCACGAAAGAGGCGGGCGGCAGCACGATGCGGCTGACGTCGCGCGACCGGATTCTCCAGCGCCTCGCGCAGGGTGAAGGCCGGCTTGCGATTGTCCTTGCAAACGAACTGGCCGTGCACGTGGCAGGTGCGGATCCGCACTTCCAGCATGACCGGCGTGTTCGAGGCCTCGGAGAGTTCGAAGCCTTCCTCGACCATGCGCACCAGCGTCGGCAGATTGGGGCGCGGATCGAGGAGCCAGATCTGCGATTTCAGCGCATAGGCGTGGCTGCGCTCCTGCATGATGGACGAGCCTTCGCCGTAATCCTCGCCGATGATGATCAGCGCGCCGCCGGTGACGCCGCCCGAGGACAGGTTGGAGAGCGCGTCGGCGGCGACATTGGTGCCGGCGGTCGATTTCCAGGTCACGGCGCCGCGCAAGCGGATACATGACGGAGGCCGAGAGCGTCGCCGCGGCCGTCGCTTCCGAGGCCGAAGTCTCGAAATGCACGCCAAGCTCCTGCAGCACGTCCTTGGCGTCGGCGAGCACGTCCATGAGATGGGAGATCGGCGAGCCCTGATAGCCCGCGACATAGGAGACGCCGGATTGCAGCAGCGCCTTGGTGATCGCGAGAATGCCCTCGCCGCGAAAGACCTCGCCGGCTCCGAGCTGCAGATCCTCGACTTCGCGCGCGAAAGAGCGTTCCGCCATTTCTGCCCTCCGTATGTTTCGCGGTTGGCCGCAAAAATCTGCATAAGCATATTTTTCGAGCACGCGGCCTGTCAATCTTCAATCTTATCCGTTCTCGGCCGCTGGTTTCTGGCCATGCTCCCGCTGGCGCCGCTTATGCTTGACACCTAAACGAAAGTCGCGGATATCTATGAATGTGCATGTAATTCGCGTCGCTCCGCGAAAGGGCGGCGCGAGCTCACAAAAATTCGCCGCTCGCCGGCGCGCCAATTTCGGCGTTAAACCTAGCGCGGACAGGGATGGGAGGTCTCGCATGGTCGAATTGAGTAGGCGCGAAGCGCTCGCGCTCGGGCGGCGCAAGTTTTCTCACCAGTCTGATGTTCGGCGGGGGCGCTCTCGCGCAAACCGCCGACAAGCTGACGATCGCCTTCAACGTCAATCTGCCGGCCTTCGATCCGACGGTCGGCCCGTCCTCCGTCAATCCGACCATCCAGGCGATCTATCGCTCGATCTTCGATCAGTACATCGGGCAGAACGCCGATCTGTCGCTCGCGCCCGGGGCTGCTGACCAAATGGGGCTGGAACGACGACAAGACCAAGGTCTGCATGGATGTGCGCGAAGGCGTCGTCTGGCACGACGGCTCGCCGTTCACGCCCGAGGACGTCGTCTGGTCGCTCGAGCGCGCCGGCGACCCCAAGAGCGGCAATCCCGTCGCTTTCGTCTGGGCCTCGCTCGGCAACTTCAAGATCGAGGGCAGCCGCATCACCGCCGACGGCAAGAACTTCGATCCGACGCTCTTCAAGTGGATGGCGTTCCTGACCGGCTATGTCATGCCGAAGGCCTATTACACGAAGGTCGGCGCCGAAGGCTTCGAGAAGAAGCCGATCGGCACCGGCCCCTACATGGTCGACGAATATCAGGGCAACGCCTTCCTGCGGCTGAAGCGCAACGACAAATACTGGGGTCCGAAGCCCGCCTTCGAGACGGTCATCTTCAAGTTCGTGCCCGACGCGACGAGCCGCGTGGCCGAGATCGAAAGCGGCTCGTCCGACGTCACGCTCGAAATTCCCTATGAGGAATACGACCGGCTCAGGGCCAAGCCCGGCCTCGCCGGCGTCTGCAAGCCCGGTCACCGACATCGGGATGATCTTCATCACCAATGTCGAGAAGGAAATGCTCGACCAGAACGTGCGCCTCGGCGCCATCCATGCGATCGACAAGGACGCCATCGCCAAGCGGCTCCTGCGCGGCTATGCGACCCCGATCGAGACGCTCGAAGCGCCGGGCTACGAGGCCTACGATCCCTCGATCAAGACGCCTTACGATCCCGAGCTGGCCAAGAAGCTGCTCGCGGCCAGCGGCTACTCGCCGAAAAAGCCGGTCAAGTTCAAGATCCAGACCACGCGCGGCTTCAAGCCGAAGGATTACGAGACGATCCAGGCGATCGTCGGCATGTGGCGCAAGGTCGGCATCGAGGCCGACATCGAGGTCTACGAGATCGCCAAGCACTATGAACTGCGCGCCGGCCACAAGCTCGCGCCGATGGCCTTCTACAACTGGGGCAACGCGATCGGCGATCCCACGACCTCGACGGGCTTTGCGATGTTCTCGCCCTCGCCGCATTCGGCCTGGAAGTCGAAGGATCTCGACGCCATGATCGGCCCGCTGTGGGGCGAGAAGGACGAGGCCAAGCGCATCGCCGGCTGGAAAGCGGTCGACAAATATATCGCCGAGAAGGGCTATGTGATCCCGCTCTTCCAGTATTCGCAGCCGATCGTCTACAAGTCGTCGTTGAAGGTGACGCCGAATGGAACAGGCGCGTTGCAGCCGACGCTGGTCGCGAAGGCCTGAACGCGGCTCGGAAGCGCCCGGTTCGCCGCGGCGCTTCCCGCGTTCGAGGCCGGCGTGAGATGACATCGACGATCCTGCGCCGACTCGGGATGGCGGCGATCACTCTGGCCGGCGTCGCCGTCACGATTTTCGTGCTGCTGCGCGTCGTGCCCGGGCGATCCGATCGCGATGATGATCTCCCCCGGCGCCTCCAAGGCCGACATCGCGGCGCTGCGCGCGCATTACGGTCTCGACGCCAGCATCGCGCAGCAATTCGTCGTCTGGGCGCGCGATCTGTTGCGCGGCGATTTCGGCGTCTCGATCTCGATGCATCGCAGCGTCCTGGAGCTTCTGGCCGAGCGCCTGCCCGCGACTCTGGAGCTGGCGGTCGCGGCGCTGCCGTCGCCGTGCTGCTCGGCGGCGCGGTGGCGGTCTTCGCGGCGCTGATGAGCGACTATGGCGCCGCGCCGGTCGTGGACACGGTCAACGGCCTGTTTCTCGCCGTGCCGGATTTCATCTGGGCGCTCATGCTGGTGCTGACGTTCGGCGTGCTGGCGCCGATCCTGCCGCTGTCCGGACGCATCGATCCGACGCTCGACCCGGATTTCGTCACGCCGTTCTATCTCATCGAGAGCCTGGTCACGCTGCGCCTGGCCATCTTCTGGGACGTCGTCAGGCATATGATCATGCCGACCCTCGCGCTGGCGCTTCCGCTCGCGGCGGTCATCACGCGCGTGCTCAAGGAATCCTTGCGCGAAGCCATGGTGCAGGACTACGTGCTGCTCGCGCGGCTCAAGGGCAAGTCGCAGCTGCGGCTCGTGCTGCAGGAGGCGCTGCGCAACGCCATCGCCCCGACGCTGGCGCTGACCGGCGTCCAGTTCACGTTCCTGATCGGCGGCACGGTCATCGTCGAGCGCATTTTCTCCTATCCCGGCATCGGCAACATGGCGATCGACGCGGTCATCAACCGCGACCTGCCGCTGATCCAGGGGCTCACGCTCGTGTTCGGCGCTCTGTTCATCCTGGTGAACATGGGCGTCGATCTGCTCGTCGCGCTCGCCAATCCGCGGCTGCGTCATGGTTGATGGCGCTTTGCCGCGCGCGCGGGAGGAGGGCGCGAGGAGCCGGCGATGGGAATGGATCGTCGCCTGCCTGCGCGACCCCAAGGTCGTGGTCGGCGGCGGGTTCGTGCTTCTTCTCTGCGTGATCGCGCTCGCCGCGCCGTGGCTCGCGCCGCACGATCCGCTCGAACAGGACCTCGTCCTCGGCGTCACGCCGCCCGTCTGGCTTGCCGGGCGCCGAGCCCGGGCATTGGCTCGGCACCGACGACCTCGGCCGCGACATTCTCTCGCGCGTCATCTACGGCTCGCGCGTCGCGCTCACCGTCGCCTTCGTCGCCGCGACGCTCGCGGCCGCCTTCGGATCGGCGCTCGGCCTGGTGGCGGGCTGGCGGCGCGGCTGGGTCGATGCGGCCGTGTCGCGCCTGGTCGAAATCTGGATGGCCTTCCCGCCGGTGCTGCTGTCGATCCTGCTCGTCGCCGTCCTCGGCGCGGGCGTCGGATCGGTGATCGCGGCGATCGCGATCATCGACTGGACGCGCTTCTGCCGCGTCGTGCGCGCCGAGACCATGACGCAGGCGAGCGGCGACTACGTGACGGCCGCGCGCGTCGTCGGCTTTTCGCCTGCGCGCATTCTCTTGCGCGAGATCTTCCCCAACGTGCTGCCTGTGCTGATCGCGCTGATCAGCCTCGAAATGGGCATCGCGGTCATCGTCGAGGCGATCCTGTCGTTCGTCGGTCTCTCGGTCTCCTCGGACACGCCGACCTGGGGCGGCATGATCGCGCAGGGGCGGCAATTCCTGCATCAGGGCTGGTGGATTCTGGCGGCGCCGCTGAGCCTCTTGTTTCTCACCGTGCTCGCCTTCAACCTGCTCGGCGAGGGCTTGCGCCGCGCGCTCGATCCGGTGATGCGCCGATGAGCGCGCCGCTCCTCGACATCCGCGGCCTCTCCGCCGTCTCGGATCGCGACCAAACGCCGATCCTGCGGCATGTCTCGTTGACGCTGGCGCGCGGGGAGACGCGCGGGCTCGTCGGCGAAAGCGGCGCCGGCAAGACGACGATCGGCAAGGCGATCCTCGGCATCCTGCCGCGCGCGGTGCGCGTCACTTCCGGCGAGATCCTGTTTCAGGGCCGCGATCTTCTCGCCATGCCCGGCGGCGAGCTGCGCCGCCTCATCGGCGACGCATCGCGCTCATCCCGCAGGACCCGATGACCGCGCTCAACCCCGGCCGGCGCATCGAGGCGCAACTGACCGACGGCCTGCGGCTCGTCCGCGGCGCCTCGGCGAGCGCGGCCCGGACGCGCGCTCTGAAATTGCTCGACGAGGTGCGCATCCGCGAGCCGGAGCGCGTGCTGCGCGCCTATCCGCACGAATTGTCCGGCGGCATGCGCCAGCGCGTGCTGATCGCCGCCGCCTTTGCGCTCGAGCCCACGCTCATCGTCGCCGACGAGCCGACGACGGCGCTCGACGTCACCGTGCAGAAGCAAATCCTCCGGCTGATGCGCAACATGCAGGCAGCCCACGGCACGGCGGTCATCTTCGTCACCCACGATCTCGGCGTCGTCGCGCAGATCTGCGATTCCGTCACGCTGCTGTTCGCCGGCAGGGTGGTCGAGGACGGACCCGTCGCGGACGTGCTCGAGGCGCCGAAGCATGCTTACACGCGCGCGCTGCTCGACGCCTGCCCGCGCAACGACCGGCCGGAGCTTGGTCTGCGCCCCGTTCCGCCCGAGCTGATCGCGCGCCTTCGCCGGGAGGTCGCCGCGCCATGACCGACGATCTTCTCGTTGCGGAAAATCTGGAGTCGCGTTCGGCGCCGGGCGCAGCGCGTTCGGGCGCAAACGTCCGACCGTCAAGGCTCTGCGCGGCGTCTCCGTGCGCGTCGGTCGCGGCGAGACCGTCGGCATCGTCGGCGAAAGCGGGTCGGGCAAGACGACCCTGGGGCGCGCGCTGCTGCAGACTCGTCGACCGTCCTCCGGCCGCATCGTCTTCGACGGGCGCGACATCACGCGGCTCGGCGAAACGGAGATGCGCCCGCTGCGGCGGCGCATGCAGCTCATCTTCCAGGACCCGATGGCGTCGCTCAACCCGCGCCATACGATCCGGCGCATCGTCACGGAGCCGCTGCTGTTTCATCGCGTCGCGACCGACGCCGCCGACGCCGAGCGCCGCGCGCGGCGATCTTCGACCGCTTCAGCCTGCCGGTCGCCTGTCTCGCCCGCTACCCCCACGAACTCTCGGGCGGACAGCGCCAGCGCGTCGGCATCGCGCGCGCCGCGCTGCTTGCGCCGGACTTCGTGCTCGCCGACGAGATCGTCTCCGGGCTCGACGTGTCGACGCAGGCGCAGGCGCTCAATCTGTTGAAGGAGCTGTCGCGCGATCTCGGGCTTTCGATGGCCTTCATCAGCCACGATCTCTCGGTCATCCGCGCCGTTTGCGATCGCGTCTATGTGCTGCGACATGGCGCCGTCGTCGAGGAGGGGCGCTGCGACGAGGTCTTCGAGGCGCCGAAACACGAATATACGCGCGCGCTGCTCGACGCGATTCCGTCGCCGCGCCCCGATCCCGGTTGGTTGCAAAGAGACACGGCTGTGGAGTGACAGCGTGGCGAGCGCCGCGCAAATGCGCGGGGCGACAAAGAGGAGGGAGACATGAGGAAACATCTTGGGGCGGCGGCTGCGGCGATCCTGTGCGCGCTCGCCGCGCTTTCCCCGGCCCATGCGGACGGCATGCCGGGAATGCGCGGCCACGACCACACCGGCGTCACCGTGCCGGACATGGATCAGGCGGTGAAGTTCTTCACCGAGATCATCGGCTGCAAGAAGGCGATGTCCTTCGGGCCGTTCTCGGACCCAAAGGGCAATTTCATGAAAGACGTGCTGGACGTAAATCCGCGCGCTGTCATCACCCAGATCACCATGATGCGCTGCGGCTCCGGCTCGAACATCGAACTGTTCAGCTACCAGTCGCCCGACCAGAAAGTCGTGCAGCCCAGGAACAGCGACGTCGGGGGTTATCACATCGCCTTCTATGTCGACGACATCAGAGCCGCGGACGCCTTTCTCAAGGCGCACAAGGTATGGACGCATTTCGGCCCGGTGCCGATCAAGGAAGGCCCGGCGGCGGGCCAAGCCATACTTTATTTCAAGGCGCCCTGGGGCCTGCAATTCGAGGCGATTTCCTATCCCGACGGCATGGCCTACGAAAAGGGCGCCGAGACCGTGCTCTGGAGCCCGAAGGATCCCGCGAAATAGCGATCTGAGACGGTCTGACATGTGGCGTCCGCGCGAACGCATCCGCTTCGAAGCCGGTCGTGGGGCGATCCCCGACGCGAATGAGGCGGCGCGCTCGCGTCTGTTCTCGCCGCTGCAACTGGGGCGTCTGTCGCTTGCCCAGCGCACGTGGGTTCCCGCCATGGTGCCCTGGCGCGCGACGGAGGACGGCTTCGTCTCCCGTGAAGTGCTCGCGTGGTACGAACGCTTCGCGCAGGGCGAGCCCGGCGCCGTCGTCGTCGAGGCGACCGGCATACGCGACGTTCCGAGCGGGCCGCTGCTTCGCATCGGCCACGACCGTTACGTCGAGGGGCTCGCGCGCTTGGCGGAAACCGTCAAGCGCGCGAGCGGCGGGCGGACGCGGCTGTTCATCCAGCTCATCGACTTTCTCGCGATCCGCCGGCGGCCGGAGCCGGCCAAATATTTCGAACGGTTTCTGACGCTCACCGAAGCGCATCGCCGCGCGGTCGGCGGCGAGGGCCTGCCGGACGCCGAGATTCGCGCGCGGCTGCTCGCGCTCGGGCCGGAGGGATGGCGCCAAGCTTTGACAGCGCGCGAATATGAATCGCTTGCTCAAGGCTATCGCGAGCGCGTCACCGACACGGATTTGCCGCACATCCGCGACTTGCCGAAAGCGCTGCCGGAGCTTTTCGCGGCGGCCGCCCGCCGCGCCGAGCGGGCGGGCTTCGACGGCGTCGAATTGCACTATGCGCACGCTTACACGATGGCGTCGTTTCTCTCCCGCTCCAACACCCGCGCGGATGGATATGGCGGGGCGCTGGAGAACCGCCTGCGCCTGCCGCTGGAGGTCTTCGCGGCGACGCGCGGCGCGGTCGGGCGCGATTTCGTCGTCGGCTGCCGGTTTCTCGCGGAGGAATGCATCGCCGGCGGCAACGATCTCTCGGAGACGCCGCAAATCGCCGTCGCCTTCGCGAAGGCCGGCATGGACTTTCTCTCGACCTCGCGCGGCGGCAAGTTCGACGACGCGGCGCAGCCGGCGGTCAATGCGGCGGCCTACCCCTATACCGGGCCGAGCGGCTACGAATGCATGCCGCAATATATCTCCGACGCGCGCGGTCCCTTCGGCCGCAACGCCGCGCCGACGAAGGCGATCCGCGACGCCGTGCGCGCGGCCGGGTGCGAAACGCCGGTCGTCTGCGCGGGCGGCGTCCACAATTTCGAGATGGCGGAGCGCTGGCTGGCCGAAGGCGTCTGCGACATCGTCGGCGCGGCGCGGCAATCGCTGGCCGATCCGGATTGGGCGTTGAAGATCGCGCTCGGGCGCGGCGACGAGGTGCGCACCTGCGAATTCACCAATTATTGCGAGGCGCTGGACCAGAAGCACAAGCCCGTCACCTGCCAGCTTTGGGACCGGCTCGACCTGGAGGCGCCCGGCGCGCTGCTGACGCCGGACCGCAAGCGCCGTCTGGTCTCCCCGCCGTGGCGGCGATGACAAATCGCGCGCGCCCCTCTCACTTGAAGCGAAGAAACTTTGAACCTAAAGTTTCTCGCATCCGTCGGGCGCGCAGGAAGCGCCTGACGCAAACCAGGAACCCGAGAACGACGACAGTCGGGTAGAACGCCACCGTATTTGGTAGGAGGAAATATGAACGACACCGCCCTTCTCAGCGCCTTCGCCGCCGGCGTAAAATCCGGGAGCTTGCGCGTCGTCGATCTCACGCAGACGCTCGATTCCGAGTTCCCGACCATTCAACTGCCCCCGCAGTTCGGCCCTTCCGCGCCTTTCAAGAAGGAGGTCATCAGCCGCTACGACGAGAAGGGCCCGGCCTGGTACTGGAACAACATCTCGATGGGAGAGCACACCGGAACGCATTTCGATGCGCCGGTGCACTGGGTCACGGGCAAGGATCTGCCGAACAACACCGTCGACACCATCTCGCCCCAGCATTTCCTCGCGCCCGCCGTCGTCATCGACTGCTCGGCGGCCTCGGCGGCCAATCCCGATTTCTTGCTGGAGCCGGATCACATCACGGCCTTCGAGTGCCCGTCACGGCCGCATCGCGCCGGGAAGCTGGCTGCTCATGCGCACGGACTGGTCGAAGCGCAAGGGCGCGGAATACGCCAACATGCGCGCCGACGGCGCGCATACGCCGGGCCCCTCTGCAGCGGCGGTCAAGTTCATGATCGAGGAGCGCGACGTGATCGGCTTCGGGGTCGAGCCCATCGGCACCGACGCCGGTCAGGCGCACGGATTCACGCCGATGTATCCCGCCCATACGCTGCTGCATGGCGCGGGGCGCTATGGCTTGCAGTGCCTGTGCAATCTCGACCAGTTGCCCCCGACCGGCTCGCTCGTCGTCGCCGCGCCGCTTAAGATCGGCGGCGGCTCGGGCAGCCCGTTGCGCGTGCTCGCCGTCTGCCCGGCCTGAGCGCCGCGCCGTTTTGCGGGTCCGAGGTTTTCTTGCCGACCGACGCGCATGACGGGCGACTTCGTCCTCCCCTTCCGCCGCGAGCGGAAGGGGAGGATGTAGAGCTGCGCGTTGGCTGACGTGAAGGAAAAATCCGGCCGGATGCCGGAGGGCTGCGCCATGACCCTTTTGCGCCGGTCTCCTGGGACACCCGCGCCAGCGTCGCCCTCATCCCGCCCGACGGGCGGATCGGGGCAGGGGATGCGAAGGCGATGGCCGCAGAGGTATTCGCGAAGATCAGGCGGCTGGAAGCTTAGGCGGCGTCGCGCCGTTCAGCGCATCCTTAATCGCCTTGGCGGGCGCGAAGGTGAGCTTCCTCGACGCGGGTATTGTGATCTTCTCGCCGCTGGCCGGGTTCCGGCCCTCGCGCTCGGGAGTCGCTTTGACCTTGAACTTGCCAAAGCCGGGCAGGGCGACTTCAACGCCATTGGCCGCCTCGGCTATAAGCTCGTTCAAGAAGGCGTCTATGAGTGTTTTCGCTTTAGCCTTGCTTATATCATGAGCCTCGGCAACCCGTGCCGCGAGTTCCGACGTATTCAATTGGCGCGCTCCCCACTATAGTTGGCGATTGCGCTATCGCATATTTCGGCGTGTCTGTCACGCGCGCCAGCTTGCGGGTCCGTCGGGCCGGGAGCGTAGATCCTCTGTTGCTTTGTCGCTCAATCCACTCTGTCGACCGAGGTCCACGGAGCAATCGCGGGGCGTCTCAGACATGCCGCTGAGCCGCGATGCGCGGCGCGTCCGAGTTCGATGAATGGCTGGCAGGAAATGAGCTTCGCTGAAAGGCGATGTCCCGCCTCGGCGCCGGTTCTACGGCTTGACGGCCTGGGCCTTCAGCCCCTCTTCAAATCTGCGCAGGCGAGCGTCGTCGGGTTCGAGCGTCACGAGTTTCTGGGCGTAGTCGAGGGCCGTCGCGTAATCGCCGGCCTGCGCCGCATAGGAGGCGAGCGCCGACAATATATTGCGGTCGTTGGGGCTGCGCGCCAGCGCCGCCCGCAGGACTTCATTGGCCTTGGCCGGGTCGCCCATATCGTGAACGGCTACCGCATAGACATAGGCGTAGCGCGCCTCTTCCGGCGCCAGACGGGCCGCCTGCTCAAGCTTGGCCATGGCGTCCGCCAAACGCTTCTGCCGCACCAGGCTCAGGCCGAGGGCGTAGGCGAGCGGAGCCGATTGCGGATTATCCGCGAGCGCCTTGGTCAGGATATTTTCCGCCGCCGCCTCGTCGCCCCGACCGCGCGCCAATTCCGCCAACGAGATCGCCGCCGGCGCGAAGGTCTTGTCGAGCGACAAAGCCTGTTCGAATTGCGCCTGCGCTTCTTCGGGGCGCCGGCGCGCCCCCGCGAGCAGGCCGAGATTGAAATGCGATTCCGGTCTCTCGGCGTTGAACATTTCGCCCTCGACATATTCGGCCAAAGCCTTGTCGAACGCCGTCAGGTCGGAAGGCGCCAGCGACCTTTCGCCGTCTCCGGCGAGCGCTCGCGCCGCCTGCATCCGCACGAGTCGCGTTTCGTCGCGCAACAGGGGCGCCAGGGCTCTTGCCTTATCCTTGGGATCGGCGTTGGCGAGAAGTTCGACCGAAGCCGCGCGGATCATCGGCTCGGCGGACGTCGTCAAGCGCCCGGCGAGCTCCATCACATCGGGCGCCGCAAGCCGGCTCAGCCGATGGAGCGCGCTGGCGCGGGCGATGAAGGATTGGCTATCGTCGCCGGCCACGCGCATAAGCGCCTCGCGCGCGTGCGGGCCCTCGAAATCGGCGAGCGCGAAGGCTTCGGCGAAGGTCTGCGCGCCGGGATTGCCGGTCATGCGCCACGACTTCAGCGAGGCGACCGCCCAGGCGGCGTCCTTGTCTTTGTGGCATTGGTTGCAGGCGTTGGGCGTCCCGAGCGCGATGGTGCGATCCGGCCGCGGTATTCGGATGGAATGATCGTGGCGTGCGTCGACGCCCATGTAAGTTCTCGTCGGCATGTGGCAGGCGGCGCATTGAGCGCCGGCTGAACCCGCCGGGTGATGATGATGCGACGGCGCGTCGAAAACCCTAGCGTTGTGGCACTGGCCGCAGACGGCGTTGCCGGCGAGGCGCAATTTGCCGGAATGCGGATTGTGGCAATCCGAGCAGGTCACTCCCGCGCCGTGCATCCGGCTCTGGCCGAAGGAGGCGAAATTGTAGTCCTCCTCAAGTTGCTGCCCGTCCGGAAAATAGAGGCCGTGGTCGAGCGTGGCGGCGCGGAAAGCGTCATAGAAATGCAAGGCGTCGAGCGGCGCGTCGGAGAACTGACCGCGCCGCGCGTGGCAACCGGCGCACACCAGTTCCTCCGTATTCTTGCCCGCCGGCGGCGAACGGGATGCGGTCGCGGCGTCGAGCCGCCATTTGACGCCTACGCGCTGATCGAGGCGTACCGAAAATCCGTGGTTCTCCTTTTCCGCCGCCGAAACGTCGGGCCCGTTCCGCGCCCAGGCGAGATGGCGCGAACCCGGCCCGTGGCAGGCTTCGCAACCGACGCTGATTTCGGACCAATGAGTCGCAAAGCTGTTCTTCTTCGGATCGTAATTCTTGCGCAGATCGGTCGAATGGCACCAGGCGCATTGATAGTTCCAGTTCTGGTCGATTCCCGTCCAATGCAGCGGATCGCCCGGGGCGAGCTTGCGGTCGGGATAGAGGTCGAACCATTTCTGACCGCCCTGCGCCTCCGGCCTTGAGTCCCAGGCGACGCCGAAGGCCTGTAGCCTGCCGCCCGACAATTCGATCAGATATTGCTGCAGCGGATAAAGGCCGAAGGTGTATTTGATCTCGAAATCCTTCGCCGCGCCGTCCGGGCCTGCGGCGTGGACGAAATATTTGTCGTCGCGGCGAAAGAAGCGGTTTTCCTCCTCGCCCTTGCCGAATGTTGCGTCGTCGAATTTTCCCAGGACCGTTTTGTCGCTCGCCTCCTGCATGGCGGCGGCGTGATGAGAGCCGCTCCAGTCGTCGGCCTCCTTTTTGTGGCAACTGGAGCAGGCGGCCGAGCCGACGAATTGGGCCTCCGATCGGCCGCCGGACGACGGATGGTCGCCCGTCCGCGCAGGGGCCGCGGCGAACGCCAACAGAAGGGATAGCGCCAGTAGGAGCTTCTTCATTTCCAGCCTATCGCGGCCCGATCACGGGTGCGCCAAACAAGGATAGCGCCGATAACGCCATGAGCGCAAAGAAGATGCGGCGGCCTCAAAGCCGCCGCGCCGGTTGGGACTGTTCAAGGAGATCTCGGTTCAGTCCGGCGAGCCGCCGCCCGGCTGGGTCAATTTCTCCATGATTTCGTCCATGTTGAAGCTCGCGGCCTTCTGCCGCGGTGGATAATCCTTGAAGGTCATCAAGAATTTGCCGACATAATCCTGCGCCGGAACCAGCATGAAGGCATGGTCGAGGAACCAGTCGTAATAGGTGTTGGAGGTGATTGACGCCCGTTCGTAGGGGTCGGTCCGAAGATTGTAGAGTTCGGGAACCCGTAACGTCGTGAAGGGATTGGCCCAGATGGCGAGCGTGCCAGGGGTCGTCTGCTTCATGAACACGAGCTTCCAGTTGTCGTAGCGCAGACCGACCAATTGCTGGTCGTCGTTGACATAAAAGAACGACTCGCGTGGGTCCTTTTCCGTCTGGCCGGAAAGATAAGGAATTAGATTAAAGCCGTCGAGATGAACCTTGTAGGTCATGTCGCCGATGGTTTTGCCCTTCAGCAGTTCGTTTGTGGCGTCCGTATCGCCCGCCATCGCCAGAATCGTCGGCAGCAGGTCGAGGTGCGAGGCGATGGCGTTCGACACGGTGTCAGGCTTGAGGTGGCCCGGCCAGCGGAACATGGCCGGCACGCGATAGGCGCCTTCCCAATTCGAATTCTTCTCGTTGCGGAAAGGCGTCATGGCGCCGTCCGGCCACGAATTCATATGCGGGCCGTTGTCGGTCGAATACATGACGAACGTGTCGCCGGAAATGCCGAGATCGTCGAGCGCTTTCAGAACTTGGCCGACATTCTTGTCATGGTCGATCATCGTGTCGTGGTAGGGGCTCTGCCATCTGCCTGCCTGCCCGAGGCTTTCCGGCTTGGTGTGGGTGCGCAAATGCATATGGGTGAAGTTCACCCAGACGAAGAAGGGCTTGCCCGCGGTATGCTCGCGCTTGATGAAATCGACGGCGCGATTGGCTATGTCGTCGTCGATCGTCACCATCCGCGCTTTGGTGAGCGGTCCGGTGTCAGTGCAGACCTGCTTGCCGACCGGGCCGAAGCGCGGATCAACCGTCGGATCGTCCTTGTCCGAGGCCTTGCAGTCGAGCACGCCGCGCGGCCCATATTGGGCGTGGAAAGCGGGATTTTTCGGATAGTCTGGCAGTTCCGGCTCTTCCTCGGCGTTGAGGTGGTAGAGATTGCCATAGAATTCGTCGAAGCCGTGCACGGTCGGCAAATATTCGTTGCGGTCGCCGAGATGGTTCTTGCCGAATTGTCCGGTCGCATAGCCCAGCGGCTTGAGCAGATCGGCGATGGTCGGGTCTTCCTTCTGCAGTCCGAGCTTCGCGCCCGGCAGACCGACCTTGGTCATGCCGGTTCTGAGGCCGGACTGCCCGGTGATGAAGGATGCGCGACCGGCCGTGCAGCTCTGCTCGCCGTAAAAATCGGTGAACATGACGCCTTCCTTGGCGAGGCGATCGATGTTCGGCGTCCGGAAGCCCATCAGGCCATGCGAATAGGCGCTGACGTCCGACTGGCCAATATCATCGCCCCAGATGACAACAATATTCGGCTTGGCGTCGTCCTTGGCCGCCGGCGTCTGCGCGAACGCTGCGCCCGCGCCGACGAGGCCCGTCGACAAAAGCAGGGCGCTCGAAAGTCTCCTCACAAATGACATTTGCTGCTCCTATGATTGAAATCTTTGGTCTGCCGCTCGCGCCGCCCGCGCCGTCGCTCAATATAAGGCGGTGAAATTGAATATCGCCTTGAGCTTATAGACGGGATAGTCCTGAATGATCGGCGCCCCGGCTTCAAACGAGACGGAAATGTTATCGGCGAGCTTTCTGCCGATCTTAGCGTCGATCGGCAGAAAAAGGCGGCCCGTCTGTCCGGTGATCGGGTCGCCGAAATTCCATCTGATGTCGTTGCTCGGATAGAGCGTGAAAAACCACCGGCGCGGCAGGCCGAAATTGACGGTCGGGGCGAACTGGAGATTGCTGATCGTGCGCCGTGTCGGATCGCCGGCGAAGCTTTGGGCGTAACGCAGTTCCGGCTCGATATAGCTGCCGCCGCTGATCTCCGGCAGCGCAAAGCGGAAGGCGGCGCCGGGCAGGATCACCCATTTGCCGGAACCAAAGTCGTCCCCGCCGGTCGGCGCATAAATCCGCGCGCCGGCGCCGGCCGCCCAGCGTTCATTGATCTTGTTAATAATGGCCGCCTGGGCGTCGATGTTGCCGAGGCCGGCGATGAAATCGCCGGTGGGATTGGAAGCATTGAGCGGATTGCGGGTGAGGAAAGGCGCGTCGAAGCGCAGACCGAGCGTCCATTGCTCATTGAGCGGAATTTTGCGATCGGTTCTGAAATTGAATCGATAGGTGTCGAGGGGGCGTTGCGAGCCGTTGGTCTCGCGGTATTGTGGCGAAATCTCGATCAGGTTTCGCGGCTGCAGGAATTCGGTCTCGGGAGCGCCTGAGTTGTCAGGGGCGTTAGTGTCGTCTTCAGCAGCGGCGCGCGTATCTTGGGCCTCAGCCAGTCGCGGAGAAACCGCGCCAAGCGTCAAAGCCAGCGCGAAGGCCGCAGCGGCGCCGCTTCTGGTTGCAATCGAGGAACACGGTTTAGCCAATTCGAGCATTTTCATCGCCCGCGCTTCGCCGCCGGGGCAGGGACCATTCATGAACGCTTAAGCGTGCATTGTAAACATATTCCTTGAGCGGCCTCAATCGGGGTCAGACGTTAGTTGTCGAAGGGAAAAATCTTCCTCCAGTCGTTTTTCATACTGATGACCTGCCAACCTTGCTGCTTTGCTTCGTCGTCGAGCGCCTGCGTAAAAGCTCCAATCTTCGTGTCGGGCAAGCCCCGGGCGGGGCCATAGGCGTATTCGCGAATGGGGTCGTCGTGAAGAACCAACAAGCCCAGACGCGCGCCCGCGCCCGCCGTGACATATTCCAGCATTTCCCGGTCGCCGGTCGAATTGCCGAAAGCCACTATCGGGCGCATGCCGATTTCAAGATGGATGCCCTCCGGCTTCCCGGCCTTGTCGTCGTTGAGCAGCAGCTTGGGCTCCTTGATGAGCACCGGCTTGCCGCTGGCGTCATAGCTGAATTTAACGCTGAGCGCGGAGCCTATGACTTGCTCGGGAGGAACCCCGTAAACGCGTTGCGAGTAGACGCGAACGAAGTCTTGCCCGCCGCCGGTGACGAAATAGGTCCGGTAGCCGTTCGCCCGCAGATAGCGCATCGCTTCGAGCATGGGCTGGTAGACAAGGTCCGTGTATGGCCGTTTCCAACGAGGGTGCTCGGCGGTCTTCAGCCACGCGGCCACTTGCGCCTGGAACGTTTCGACGTCCATTCCCGTAAGCGTCGCCACGGCGATCTTTTCGAGATCCGGAATGGTGAGCTTCGCGATCGCCGCGCGGTCGCCGGAGAGCACGGTCTTGAAAGGCTCGGTCGCCGCCAGTTTCGGATTTTCCTTGGCGACCGCGGGGACGCGGTCGAGGCAATAGATAAGCTGCGAATAGATGGGGTGCTCGACCCAAGTCGTGCCGTCCTGATCGAACGTGGCGATGCGGGCCTCCGGCGGAACGAAAGTCGGACTCGCAGCGTCGGTTGTCGATTTGACCAGTTTGATGATGGACGCCTTGGCGGGTCCTTCGTTCCATGACGGCAGGGGATCGTCCGATTCCGATTGGGCTGTCGCACGACCTGCGAGAAAAGGCGCGGCAAGAAGTGGCAAGCTTGCCAGTCCGCCGAGAATTGCACGCCGATTTAGGCCGGATAGATGTTTGCTCATATAGCCTCCTTGGAAACCAGGACGCGCGCCGCACGAGCCTCGGCCAAGGCGGCCGCGCCGCGTCGCAATTGCGGGCGCCATGTTTGATGCCCGGCCCCCGGGCGATCGAAGAAATCATCGCGGGCGGTCCCGTTGGTTGGCGGGGCGGGTCGGCGAATCGAGCGACGCGCAGGAGGAAATCGACGATGGCGAATATGACTCCCGGCTGGCAAAGTCGTGAGAAAGAAAGCCCGCCCAGGCATGTGCGCGCTGGGCGGGCGGTTTCGGGAAAACCTGGGTCTATTCCATCTTTCCCTTCATTTGTTTGATCTGCTCCTGGATCTGCGCCTTGACCGCCTCAAGATTGAAACTGGCGCCCCGCTGCATGGGCGGGAACTCTACGAACGTCTGCGCGTATTCGGCGACCTTCTGCTGCAGGAAAACGAAGCGCCAGAACTCGTGTATGAAAAAATCGATATATTCGAACGAACCGTCATTGCCTTTCTGGAACCCAAGCCGTTCGAACGGGTCCAGGCGGAGATTGGTGAGGATCGGCCAATCGAGCTTGACTGTACCGGCAAGCCATCCGCCCGGCTGGTCGATCATGCGGAATTTGTAATCGTCCAACCGAACGGCGCCCAGAGTCCCTTCCGCGAAATAGAAAATTTCATGACGATTTGACGGCCCCTTGCCGGTCAGCATCGCCGTCTGGTCATATCCGTCGAGGTGGACTTTGTAGGTCCTGTCGCCAAGCTGCTTGCCCTTCAGCAATTCCTCCTTGATGTTCGCATCGCCAGCCGCCGCGACCAAAGTCGGGAAGAAGTCGAGACCGGACATGATGCCGTTCTGCACCTTTCCCTCGGGAATGTGGCCCGGCCAGCGGATGATCATGGGCACGCGCATTCCGCCTTCCATGATTGTTCCTTTTCCGGCGGCGAAAGGCGTGTTGCCGCCGTCGGGCCAGGTGAAGTTTTCCGCTCCGTTGTCGGTGGTGAAAGCGATGATCGTATTGTCGTCAAGGCCGTCGGCCTTCAATTTGGCCATGACCCCGCCGACGACATCGTCGAGTTGCGACATCACGCCTTCTTCAAGATACCATCCGTTCTCGCCGGTCAGCTTGCCCGCGTATTTCGGCGAAAGGTGCGAAATGACATGCGCGCGCGTCGGATTCAGCCAGACGAAGAACGGCTTTTTATCCTTCTCGGCCTTGTCGATGAACTTCACGGTGTAATCGAGGATGTCCTCGTCGATCGTCTCCATATTATGCTTGATGCCCGGCATCGGATGGGGCGGCAGCGGGCCTTCGTCGATGATCTTTTGTTTGCCGATCTTGCCCCAGCGCGGCTGCTCCGTGGGATCGTCGACATCGGTCGCAAAAGTGTGCAGCAAATTGCGCGGCCCGACGACATCCTTCAGCGCCGGCGGATAGGAATGCCAGAACGGGTCCTCCATCGCGTCGAGGTGATAGAGGTAGCCGAAGTATTCGTCGAACCCGTGTACGGTTGGGAGATAGCGATTGAGATCGCCGAGATGGTTCTTGCCGAACTGGCCGGTCTCGTACCCCATCGACTTTAGTGCCGTCGCAATCGTGGGCGCCTCGTCCGGCATGCCTACCTTCGCCCCGGCCTGGCCGACGGTGGTGAGGCCGGTGCGGATCGGCAATTCGCCGGTGATGAAATTGGCGCGGCCTGCGGTGCAGCTCGGTTCGGCGTAATAGTCGGTGAACCGCATCCCCTCGCCGGCCAATTTGTCGAGATTGGGCGTCGTGTCGTACATCAGCCCCTGATGATAGGCGCCGATATTCTCCCATCCGACGTCGTCGCCCATGATGACGATGATATTCGGCTTCTTCTGCTCCTGCGCCAGCGCCGGAAGCGCGACGAAGGCCGATTGCATGCAGATTGCGGCGATCAAAGCCCCGGATGGAGTTCTGGGTATTCTCATGCTTGCTCTCCCTCTGGACGACACGAATGAACTTTAGACAATACGGGGGTTCAAATTGAACGCTGGTGGACAATTGGTCACAAGAACGCTTATGTGTATAATCAAAAGTATGTCAGTTTGGATGTCCGCATGATGACACCCGAACAGGCCAAATGTGTCGTCGCCTCGCGCGGATGGTTGAGCCAAACGCCCGCCGGTTTCCGCGACGCCGTGCTCGCCCGTCTCTCGCTGCCGTCCTGTCTATCAGGCGAAACAATCTATTCGATCAACGATCCGCCGGGGGGCATGTACGGCCTCGTCGCCGGCAGCGCGGAGCTTGGAGGGGAGGGGCTGATCGAAACCGGTTACAGCGTAATCGGAATCCGCGAGCCGGCCGCATTGCGCGCAAGGCTCGCCAGAGACATTTGAGACGCGCCGGCCTCCTGCGCAGATTGCCTGCGGGACGCCTTCGAGCGTTCATTCCCCGATTTCATCGCAGCGGCGCGAACGACCGATTGGGGCGCGCCGCGAGACACAGAAAATCGCGCCGCCCTCCAAGCTCCACAAGTTTCCTCGGGTGGGCTTCGGTCGCCGGCTAAATCTTCCGTCCGATGGCCAGGAATTTCGCCGCGCGCGCGTCGCGCAACTCCTCGCGGGAGAGATTGCCGAGCGATTCCAGCGCCCCGGCGATCGCCTTGCCCGTCGCCTCGACGGCGGCGGCGGGATCGCGGTGCGCGCCGCCGACCGGCTCGGGAACAACGCCGTCGACGATGCCGAATTTTACGAGGTCGGCGGCGGTGATCTTCATGCTCGTCGCCGCGTCCTGAGCGCGCGAGGAATCGCGCCACAGGATCGAGGCGGCGGCCTCCGGCGAAGCGACCGTATAAATCGCATGCTCCAGCATCAGCACCTTGCTCGAGGCCGCAATCGCCAGCGCGCCGCCCGAGCCGCCCTCGCCGACGACCACCGCGACGCTTGGGGTCCCCAGCGCCAGGCTCGCGTCGGTCGCCCGCGCGATGGCCTCCGCCTGGCCGCGCTCCTCCGCGTCGATGCCCGGCCACGCGCCGGCGGTGTCGATAAGCGAGATGACGGGCAGGTCGAAGCGGTCGGCGAGCTCCATCAGCCGCGTCGCCTTGCGGTAGCCTTCGGGCCGCGCCATGCCGAAATTATGGGCGAGCCGGCTGGCGGTATCGTCGCCCTTCTCGTGGCCGATCACGCAGACCGGCTGGCCGTGGAATCGCCCCAGGCCGCCGACGATGGCGGCGTCCTCGCCGAAGCGGCGGTCGCCGGCGAGCGGGGTGAAGTCGGCGATGAGCCCCTTCACGTAATCGGCGAAATGCGGCCGGCCCTGGCAGCGCGCCACCTGGGTCTTCTGCCAGGGGGTGAGCGCGGCGTAGAGGTCGGCCAACAGCTTGGCGGACCTGGCCTCGAGCTTGGCGATCTCCTCCTCGATGGCAGGCGAATCCCCCTTCGCCGCCAGCGCCTTCATCTCGTCGATGCGCGCGTCGACGTCGGCGACCGGTTGCTCGAAGCTTAAATAGGAACGCATGCGACCCTGAACGGAATTGCCGCCCCAAAGCCGGGGGACATGGCCTCCGCTCGCGGCGAAGTCAAGCCGCTCAGCGCACGCGGGTGAGGTTGGGCTGCACGCTGTCGTCGATATGGAACCAGTCCGGGTCCGGCTTGGTGACGAGATCGAGGGCGAAAAGCGAGACCAGCGTGCGGAAGCCCTGCGGGTCGATCACCGTCCACTGTTTCAGCTCGAAAGTGTCGGGATCGAAGACGAGGGTGATGTCGGACTTGCCGCCGAAAGTCGCCTTGTCCACGATTTCGATGCTGGCGGCGCGGCCGTCCATCTCGATGCGCTTGATCGAGGTGTCCTTGGCGAGGTCGATGTGGTCGGAAAGCAGGAATTTGAGCGGCGTCTGGCCGATGAGGTAGAGATCCTGGGTGCCGAGCTTCTGGTCGCGAATCGCGACCGACCGGCCGTCGGCGACGATCTCCATCTTCTGCGGCGGCTTGTAGCGGAACAGCATCTTGCCCGGCCGCTGGACCACGAGCAGCCCCTCCGAGCGCCTCCCGTCCGGGCCGATCTGCACGAAATCGGCGCTCATGAAGCGCGTCGTATTGAGGAAATCGTTGGCTTTGGCCACGATCTGGTCGTCGGTGAGCTTCGGCGCGTCCGCAGGCCGGTCCTTCGGCGGCTTGATCCGCTTGTCCGACTGCAGGTCCAGCGGCGCGGTCGGATCGTCGGCGAACGCCGGGGCGCAGACACAGAGGGCGACGGCGCCCGCGAGAACGGCGCGGCGGGAAATCTTCATGCGGACTCTCGGCACGAGGGGCGAATCGGGCGGCCATTATCGCAAGAAAGTGGGCGTCTTGTGACTGCCCACCACAAAATCTCTAGCGTTAATTTTCGACGAACGCGACTTGCGGCGCTCAAATCCGCCCGCGCTTTGCGCGCTGGACTAGGGCGATGATCGTTTCCGATTATCGAACTCTGGGTAAAGCTTCGCCGCCCCCTCAATAGGCGTTGGCGTGGGCGCTTCGGGAGAAGACTGTCATCAGCACGATCTTGACGTCGAGCCACAACGACCAGTTGTCGACGTAGTAGAGGTCGTGGCGCAGCCGCGCCAGCATCGCGCTGTCGTCGGCGATCTCGCCGCGATGGCCGTGCACCTGCGCCCAGCCGGTGATGCCCGGCTTCACATTGTGGCGGCGCGCGTAGCGGGCGAGCTTCTCGATATAGAGCTGGTCGTGGGCGAGGGCGTGGGGCCTCGGCCCCACGATCGACATGTCGCCGATCAGCACGTTGATAAGCTGCGGCAATTCGTCGATGGAGAGGCGGCGCAGATGCGCGCCGATCCGCGTCACGCGGGTGTCCGACGCGCGTCGCCTGCTTCACCACCGCGCCGTCGTCCATCGCCCGCATCGTGCGGAACTTGAAGATGCGGAACGGCTCCTGATTGAGGCCGTAGCGCTTCTGCCGGAAAATGACGGGCCCCGGACTGTCGAGCCGGATCAGCAGCGCCACGACCGCGAACAGGGGCGAAAGCAGAAGGAGCGCCAGCGCGGCGACCGATATGTCGAAGGCGCGTTTCTCGATCTGCTGGAGGCGCCCGAGCGGCCGATGCGTGACGGTAAGGCCGCTGACCGTTCCGACCTGCGCGACCTCGACGTGCTCCAGCGCCTGCAACGGTCGTGCGAGGCCCAGATGCACCGCAATCGGCAACTTCATCAGCGCCACGAGGCAGGTCTCGACGAGATCGGCGCGCGACCACGGCAGCGCGATGAAGACGTCGTCGGGGCGGTGCAGGCGGATGGCCGCGACGGCCAGCTTGAGATCCTCCAGGAAGAACGACTTCGTCTCGCGCAGCGCGAAACGGCAGACGAACTCGGCGCCGTCCTCGCCGACGCCCGAGGGAATTTTGAGCTCCTCGATCGCCTGTTCGAACCCGACCACCGCGACCCGCCGGCGCGGGGCGAGGCCGCGCGCGATGCAGCGCCGCACAGCCCTCCCGGCGACGGCGCGGCGCGTCAGGACGAGGCTCGCCAGTCCGACGACATAGAACAGCGCCAGGCCCAGGCGCGGATAGTCGCCGATCGCGCGGGTGGCGACGCCGAGCGCGAGCGCCGCCAGCGTCGTCAGGTTCCACAGCGGAAAGGCGCGCGAGAATTGGCCGGATGGGTCGGTGTAGCGGGCGGGCGCGTAACCGCCGTTGTGCAGTTCCGCCAGCACGACGAGCACGGCGACGATGAGCCCGATGTCGAAGCCCGTGCGCAACCCGTTCATCACGCCGCCGAGCAAGGCGAGCGCAAGGAGCGCCGTCGCCACCGCCGCGGCTATAATCGCGACGGCGTCGGCGAGCGCGGCGACGTAGCCGAAGCCGAGGTGTCCCAAGCCGCCAGTTCGGGCGCGGTGCGGGGCCGGCTCGAGACCTGCTGTCGCAATATGGGAGACGGCTTGCGCGCGAGGCGGCGAATGTAAGCTGGCTTCGCGCCATTTCGGCACATCACTCCCGGATGGAGACGAGGGCTTGGCGATTTGAGAGGGAAGGCGCAAGCCGTGTGCCGGGCGGAACGATGGTCGCTATCTTTGGTTGACGCCTAGCGACGTCGTACCAAACAATACGCGGCGGGTCTCGCGAGGAGGCGCTGACGCGGCGCGCAGCCGAGATCAATCAAATGAAGGTTATGCAAACAAAGGCGGCGACGGGGTTTTCCGCCGCCCGGCGGAGCCGCGAACGCCGAAGCTCGGCTATCAGGCATGATGTCATCGCAAGCGACGCATCAGCCAATGCCCCGCAAGCTGGCTTTGCTGGGCATCGGCCGCTTCGCTTGCGATGACGAGCGCGCTCTACGCCGTCCCGCCGGCGTCCACCGTCAGCACCGCGCCGGAGATGTTGCGTCCGCCCTCGCCCATGAGATAGGCGGCCATCGCCGCGACGTCGGCGGGCTCGGCCAGACGTCGCAGAGCGCTGCGGGAGACGATGCGCTCGCGGTCTTTCTCGCCCAAACCCCGCGTCATCTCGGTGTCGATGAAGCCCGGGCGCGATGGCGTTGACGGTCACGCCGACGCGGCCGACCTCGCGCGCGAGCGAGCGCGTGAAGCCGACGAGCGACGCCTTGGTCGCGGCATAGACGGACAAGGCGTTGAAGCCGGTCGAGGCGACGATCGAGGAAATATTGACGACGCGGCCGCGCCCCTGCGCCATCATGCCGCGCACCACATATTTGCTCAGCACGATCGGCGACAGCGTGTTGAGGCGGATCAGCGCCTCGATGTCGGCGTCGGGCATGTTGGCGAGCAGCCCTTCCGTGCCGAGCCCGGCATTGTTGACGAGCCCGTAGATCGGCCCGAAGCGCTGGCGCAGCCAGCGCACGAAATCAGGAATCGCGGCCGTGTCGGCGAGGTCGAAGGCGACCGGCGTGATGCGCTCGGCCGTCGCCTCGCTGATCTTGCGCGCGACGGCGACGACGTGAAACCCGTCCGCCGCGAGCCGCTCGGCGATCGCCGCGCCAAGACCGCGGCTGGCGCCTGTGACGACGACGTTATCCATGGCGGCTGAGCTTTCCCGCGTCCGTCATCGGCAGATCGGCGACGAAGCGGATGCGCGCCGGGGCCATATGCGCGGGCAATCGCCGGCGCGCGGCGGCGATGATGCTCGCGTTCGAGTTCGCGGCCCGGCCGCGAAGGATCGCTCAGCACGATCTCGGCGGCCACGAGCGCGCCGGTGATCGGGCTCGGCTTGGCGAAAACGCGCGAGGCGCGCACGCATCGCGAGGCTGTTCAGCGCCGCCTCGACTTCCTCCGGATGCACCTTGGCGCCGCCGACATTGATGACGCCGTTGCGGCGGCCCATGAAATAACAGCGATCGTCGCGCAACTCGATCATGTCGCCGGTGTCGACGAAGCCCTCGGCGTCGATCAGCGCGGGCGCGTCGGCGCCGAGCAATCTCAGCGCGCGGCGGGGGCTGCGCACGCACAAGCGCGCCGTCGACGAGCTTCATTTCGACGGCGCCGACCGATCCAGCCAATGCGGCGGGGAAACCTGCGCGGCCGTCGCCGACGGTGAAGACGACGCCAGCCTCCGTCGAGGCGTAGGCGTGCTCGATGCGCGCGTTGGCGGATAGGCGGCGGCAAGCCCGCCAGCACGCCCTCGTCGGCGATCTCGCCGGAAAGGCGCGCATATTGCGGCGAGATGCGCGGAGCCGCGCCGCTCAGCAGCGCCTTGCGCCAATGCGTCGGCGTGCCCGAGATATGGGTGATCGCCGAACCGCCGAGACGATCGAGAAAACTCTCGATCGGCTCGTCGGGGCTGGCGAGGCGCAGCGAGCCCTGGCCGCTCAGCGCGCGAAGAAATATCTGCAAGCCGCCGTAGCGGCGGATGTCGTAAAACGTCGCCCATTGCTGCAACGGCGCCGGCGCGATCGCGCCGACGAGCGTTTGCAACGTATGCACGGCGAGTTTCGGCGGCCCGCTGGTGCCGGAGGTCGGCAGCACCCATTCGGTCGCGAGCGTCGGCGCGTCGTCCTTTCCGCGCGGCGCAAGCGGCAGCCGCACAGGCAGCGCGACTTCGAGCTAAAGCGGCGGCGCGGCCTCGTCGTCATAAGCCAGCGCGTCGGCCTCGACGAGCGCGGCGGCGCGCGCGATCTTATCGGCGTCCAAGCCCGGCGGGCACAGCAGGATGCGGCGCGCCAGACCGTCGAGATCGATAAGGCGCGGCGGCGGCCTTCGCCATGTCGCCGACGGCGAGAATGACGCTGCGCCCGGCGAAGCGACGCCGCTCGGCGCCGAAGGCGGAGCGGGTTGGCGAAATCGCTCGAGGCTCACGCGATGAGTCGCGGGTCGAAATTTCCCGCGCGCCGGCGCCGACCTGGGCGATGAGCGCGGAAAGCGTCATGGCTTCAGCCATGGATGAGATCATAGAAGGCGATCAACTCGCCAACGGTGCGCGGAAACTCCGACGCATTAGCGGTTGCAAACGGATCCCGGCCCGTCGCATCCTCGAGCCGGCTGACCAGGATGGCGAAACACAGCGAGTCCAGGCCCGACTCCAGCAACGGGAGCTCGTCGGTGAGCGGCGGCAATGTCTTATCCTGTTCGGCCGCGACAGCTGCGAATTTCCTGTAGATACCAGATCTCGGATCGACATGATATTACGCATCCCTTTTTCACCGTGGGATCAATAATACCTCAAATTTGAGCCAATATCGCGCTCATCCTCTTGCCAAGGTAAACGGCGGGCCAATAATTGCGTTGAACGATACGCGTCATTTCCCGAACGTCAATTAACCCGAATAGGTGTCATTTAAGATTTGCGGGTAAATCCGCATTTACCCAAGACTTGTAACCTGCGATGGACCTAGCTTAACCTTTCCAGCGTGGACCGATAGCATTTTATTGAAAATATTCGACAAAGGCGCGCATTTTCAATGGCGGCGAGACAGGCGATTTCTCCGCATCGCTCATTTAAAAGAGGCATTCGGATGCGAAGCGAGACGGTCTCGATACACGGCGGATTCGTCTGCGATCCCGCGACGCACGCGGTCGCGCGCGCCGATCTATCAGAACGTCGCCTATGAGTTCGACAGCGCCGATCAGGCGGCGGGAATGTTCGATCTGGAGATCCCCGGCTTCCGCTATAGCCGCATCGCCAACCCGACGGTTGATATTCTGGAGAAGCGCGTGGCGCTGCTGGAAGGCGGCGTCGGCTGTCTCGCGACCTGGCCTCGGGTCAGGCGGCGATGTGCGCGGCGCTGCTCAATGTCGCCGATCGTGGCGGCTCGATCGTCGCGCCGCCGCAGCTCTACGGCACCACGCATACGCTGCTCGCCCACACGCTGCGCCGCCATGGCGTCGAGGCGCGTTTCGCCGCGAGCGACCGGCCGCAGGATATCGCCGCGCTGATCGACGACACCACGCGCGCGGTGTTCTGCGAGACGGTCGGCAATCCCGCGGGCAATATCTGCGACATCGAGGCGATCGCGAAAGTCGCGCATGACGTCGGGCGTTCCGCTGATCGTCGACAATACCGTGGCGACGCCCATCCTGATGCGCCCGATCGAGTTCGGCGCCGACATCGTCGTGCATTCGCTGACCAAGTTCATGGGCGGCCACGGCGTCGCGATGGGCGGCGCGATCGTCGATTCCGGCCGTTTCGATTGGCGCGCCGCCGCGCGAGCGCTTCCCCATGTTCGTCGAGCCCGACGAATCCTATCACGGCCTCGTCTATGTCGACCGCTTCGGCGACGAAGGCCTATATCGCGCGCGCCCGCAGCGTCTATCTGCGCACGACTGGCGCGGTGCTCGCGCCGATGAACGCGTTCCTCATCCTTGCAAGGCATCGAGACGCTGCCGCTGCGCGTCGAGCGCCATGTCGCCAATGCGCGGCGCGTCGCCTATCGCGCTGCGCGACGATCCGCGCATTGCCTGGGTCGAATATGCGGGCTTCGAGGATCATCGCTATCATGCGCTCGCCAACAAATATCTGGACGGGCGGCCGCCGTCGCTGCTGACCTTCGGCGTGCGCGGCGGCCATCCAGCGGCCAAGCGCTTTTACGACGCGCTGAAGCTCATCAAGCGCGTCGTCAATATCGGCGACACCCGCACGCTTGTGCTGCCATCCGGCCTCCACCACGCATCGCCAGATGACGCCGCAACAGCAGCTTGCGCGCCGGCGTTTCGCCGGAGACGGTCAGGCTCTGCGTCGGCGTCGAGCATGTCGAGGACATTCTGGGAGGATCTCGATCAGGCGCTGGCGTGGCCGTTGGCGCGGCCTCCAAGCTCGCAGCGGAGTAGAAGCCATGCCGGTCACGCTCATCAAGGCCATCGCCGCCGTCGGGTGGCGAACTTACGCGAGCGCCGGCTGCGGCGCGGCGTCCTTGCGGATCGCGGCCGGCGGCCTGCGCATCGAACTCGTCAACAACATGCCGGACGCGGCGGTGCTCACGACGCAACGCCAGTTCATCCGCCTGCTGGAGGAGGGCGGCAAGGCCTTCGACGTATCGTTCGGGCTTATGACACTGCATCGGTCGAGCGATCGGACGAGGCGCGGCGGGAAATGGCGGAGCTCTACCGCGCGCCGTCCGACTTCGGCGCCGAGGCGCCGGACGCGATCATCGTGACGGGCGCCGAGCCGCGTGCGGCCGAGCTCGAAGAGGAGCCCTATTGGTCGGAGCTCACAAACTCTGTTCGATACCGCGCGCGAGCGGACCTATCGGAACGCTCGCCTCCTGCCTGGCCGCTCATGCGCTGGCGCTTGCATCTCGACGGCGTGCGCCGCCGGCGCTCGCCGACGCAAATGGTCGGGGCTCTATCCCAGCCGAGATCGTCGCGCCGCATCCGCTCATCGAGGGCTTGAGCGCGGGCGTCATGCCGCATTCGCGCTGGAATGGGATGGACGAGGCCGAACTCGTCGCCAAAGGTTATGTCGTGCTGACGCGCGCGGGCGACGCCGGCGTCGATATTTTCGCCAAGGACGACGACCATCTGACGTTGTTCTTTCAGGGCCACCCCGAGTATGACGGCGATACGCTGGCGCGCGAATATCGCCGCGACGTCGGGCGCGCGCTCAGCGGCGCGACGGCGCCCGAGCCGCCCGCCAACTATTACGCCCCCGAGACGGAGCTGCCGCTTGCGTGCGCATGTGGCGGGCATGATGGCCGGGACCGAGGCGCCGCATCTGCCGCAATATGCGATGAACGGCCCGCAGCCGCAGCTGGCGCGAGCGTGGCGCGCAAGGTGGTTGGCAATTGGTTGGCGGCCGATCGCGGCGCGCAAGAGCGCCGCGAACGGACCGAGCTTGTCGCGTGCGCGGGTTGGAGGGTGAGCATGGCGTTCAGCGAGTGTTGTGTCGATCGCGGAGTTTCGAAGTCGCGCGCCGCGGTCGTCGAGGCGCGAGGATTTTCGTGACGTCATGCGCGAGCTCGCCTCCGGCGTCGCGCTGGTGACGAGCGCCTTCGAGCGCAAGCGCGGTCGGGCTGCGCGGTTTCCTCTTTCGCGTCGCTGTCGCTGAGATCCGGCTTCGCTGCTCGTTTGTCTCGAATTGCGACTCGTCGACGTTGCGCTGCGTTCGCGACAGCGGCGTGTTCGCCGTCAATATTCTCGCCGACCGCCACCAGAATCTGGCGCGCCGCTTCGCCGCGACGACGGTGCGCGGCGCGGAGCGGTTCGCCGAAGGCGATTGGGGCGCGCTGGAGACGGGCTCGCCGGCCTTGCGCGATGCGCTGGCGGTCATCGATTGCCGACTGGAGCGGACCGTCGAGCACGCCACGCATGTCATTCTCATCGGAACCGCCGCCGCCGTTTCGAAGGGCGAGGCGGGGCCGGCCCTGGTGCATTGGCGCAGCCGCTTCGAGGCGCTGGCGTGAGCGCGCCTCTTCTGCGTCCGGCCCTAAGGACCCCGCGCAGCGCGCCTGGATGCGCGCGCTCGAACTGACCGCGCGCGCCACCCGCGATCCCGCACGCACGCTGCCCTGCGCCGTCGCCGAATGGGCGGAGCGCTATGGCGACCGGCCGGCGCTGATCGGCGACGAGGAAACCTACAGCTTTCTGCCGGCTCGCCGCGCGCATCAACCAATATGCGCGCTTCGGCCTTGCTCAAGGGGTGAGGAAGGGCGAGACGGTGGCGCTGATGATGCGCAGCCGCCCGGAATATGCGGCGATCTGGCTGGGCCTCACCCGCATCGGCGCGGTCGTGGCGTTGATCAGTCCGGATTTGCGAGGCGCGGCGCTCGCCCACGCGCTGCGCGCGGCGCGAAGCGCGCTCCGCGATCGCCTCGCCAGAGGGCGCAGCGGCGATCCGGACGGCGGGCTTCGGCGGGCCGATCTGGACCTACGGCCCCGACGAACGCCGGCTCGACGAGACGGTCGAACTCTTTTCCGGCGCTCCGCTTGCTGAGGCCGACGCCCCGGCGGTGAGCCTCGGCGATCGGGCGCTGCGCATCTTCACCTCGGGCACCACGGGATTTCCCAAGGCGGCGGAGGTGAGCCATCGCAAGGTCGTGACCTGGACGCATTGGTTTGCGGGGCTTGCGGGACTTTCGGACGAGGATCGCCTCTACAATTGCCTGCCGATGCATCACAGCGTCGGCGGCGTGGTCGCTATTGGCGCGCCGCTGGTCGGCGGCGGCGCAGCGGCGATCGCGCCGAAATTCTCGACGAGCCGCTTCTGGGACGACGTCGCGCGCTGGGAATGCACGGCGTTCCAGTACATCGGCGAATTGTGCCGCTATCTCGACGGCCGCGCCGACCCATATCCGCGAGCCGCGCGCCAAGCTCAGGCTCGCGCTCGGCAACGGCCTTTCGCCCCTTCGGTCTGGACGGCTTTCGCCGAGCGATTTCCCGCAGGTGCGCGTGCTGGAGTTCTACGCCTCGACGGAAGGCAATGTCTGGCTCTACAACGTCGAGGGCAGGCCCTGGCGCGCTCGGCCGACTGCCGCCCTTCTCGCCGCCAAATCGCCGGTCGCGCTCGCCCGGTTCGACGAAGAGACGCAAGCGCCGGCGCGCGGCGGCGGACGGCTTCTGCATCGCGAGCGACGAAGGCGAAGCGCTGGGGCGCATCGCCGGCGACGCGGCCTCGCGCTTCGAGGGCTACAGCGACGAGGCGGAGACCGAGAAGAAGGTGCTGCGCGACGTGTTTGAGCCCGGCGACGCCTGGATGCGCACCGGCGACCTGATGCGGCGCGACGCCGAGGGGTTCTACTATTTCGTCGATCGCGTCGGCGACACGTTCCGCTGGAAAGGCGAGAACGTCGCCGCCGCCGAGGTCGCCTCCGTGCTTGCGCGGCTGCCCCGGAGTCACCGATGCGCTGGTCTATGGCGTGAGGGTTCCCGGCGCCGAGGGACGCGCCGGCATGGCGGCGCTGGCGGGCGCCTTCGACATGCGGGAGCTGGAGCTCCGCCTCGAGGCGTTGCCGCGCTGGGCGCGCCCCGTGTTTCTGCGCCTGACCGACGAGATCGCGCGCACCGAGACGTTCAAACCTAAGCGCGCGTCTTACGTGGCGGAAGGTTTCGATCCCGGCAAATGCGGAGATCGGCTCTTCATTCTTGCGCGCGACGGCTATGCGTCGCTGACGGCCGCCGTCTTCGATGACATCGCTACGGGCGCGCTCAAGCTGTGACGCCGCGGCCTGCGAAGGCCGCCTTGAGGTCGGCGACGATCGCCGCGAGCGCGGCGCGGGCGGCGGGGATGACGGCGCCGAGGCCGTAGAAATGATGGATGAGGCCGGCGTGCCGGGTCAGACGGCAGGAAACGCCGGCCGCGATCAGCCTCTGCGCATATTCGGCGCCCTCATCGCAGAGCGGATCGCCGTCCGCGACATGGATCAGCGCCGGAGCGAGGCCGGAAAAGTCCGCGGCTGCGAGCGGGCGCGACGCGCGGATCGCGCGCGTCGAGGCCCTCGACCCGGTAGGCGTCCCAATAGGCGCGCATCGTCGCCTCGTCGATGAGATAGCCCTTGCTAAGCTGAAAGCGCGAGGGCGCCCGCGCCAGGCAATCCATCACCGGGCAGAGCAGGAATTGCAGCGCCAGCGCCGAGCCGAACTCTCGCGCGGCGAGGGCTGCGAGCTGGCCGCCGGCGGAATCGCCGCCGACGCCGAGGCGGGCGGGATCGAGCCGGAAACGGCGGGGATCGCTGAGGGCCGCGAGCGTCGCGGCGATCGCCGTCGTTCCGGGCGGCAGGAAATTTCGCCTCGGGCGCACGCGCGTAATCCACGGCGACGATGCGGCACGAGGCGCCGGCGGCGAGCGTGGCGACGAGCGCGTCATGGGTGTCGAGATCGCCGGCGACGAGGCCGCCGCCGTGGAAATAGACGAGGCCGGGAAGCTCGGTCGTCGGCGCTGACCCGGCGGCGAATAAATGCGCAGCGCCACGCGTCTTCCGCAGAGTTCGAGCGCGTCATTTCGTCGCTCGGCGGCAGGGGCGGGAGAGGCGAGTTTCGCGAGTTCGGACGCGGCCGCCCGCAGGCTCCGCGACGGTGGGGCCGCCCGTTTTGGCCGTTGCGGCGGCGTTCAGCGCGTCGAGAAAACGGCGCGCGGCCCGATCAAGAACAGGCGCCGTCAATGCGCGGCGGACGCCTTGATGCGCAAGACGAGCCGCTCTACACTATCAACATTGGAGAAATTTTCCGGCGTCAGTTCGCTGTCTGGAATCGCGATGTCGAAGGCGGCTTCGATCTCCAGCATGAACCGGACCGCCGCGACCGAGGTCATGCCCGCCTCGCGCAGGTTGGCTGTACGCGGGTCGCCGGTCGCTTCGCTCAGGCGAGGGGCCGCCGTCCTGGCGAGATCGAGTAAGATCGAGGTGATTGAGGTCTTGTCCAACATCAAGCTGCCTTGTCGAGAGCCAAGTATTCCTAGCCTATTTAAGTCAAATTGTCTGCGTCGAGGCTAGTTAAACCTTAACGGGGGGTTAAAATGATCAGATAAATTTAGATAACGCCCGTCCGTCAGTTAATGATGAATAGGACAACTTGTAATCAAGCTGCCTATTCCGTGTTATCAAGAAGAAAGCGCGACGGAAGCCCGGCGCAGGGGGAAAGCCTCCACGTTGCTTGTCGTGAATTCATAACGTTCCTGGGAGTTCTTTGAGATGTCGGCATTCGTCAACACGCTTTCCCGAACCGAGCGCCGCGCGAGTTCGTCCGAGCCGCGCCAAGACGCCTCCTTCATCCCGCGCGCCGAAGCGGTCGTCAAGATCGCCAGCGAACACGCCGCCGACGTCGACGCCAACTCCCGCTTTCCCGCCGAGACCTTCGCGGCGCTGCGCGAGCAGAGACTGCTCGGCATGATGATCCCGACCGAGCTTGGCGGAGATGGGCGCGCGGGCCTCCGACGTCGCCGACGTCTGCGCCATCCTGGGCGCGGCCTGCGCCTCGACGGGCATGATTTTCGCCATGCATCAGGTCAAGCTCGCCTGCCTGATCCGCCATCACCGCAACAACGAATGGCAGCTCGATTTCCTGCGCAAATGCGCCGACAAGCAACTCCTGCTCGCCTCCTCGACGACGGAGGGCGTGGGCGGCGGCAATATCCGCTCCAGCGAGGCGCCGATCGAGCTCGACGGACCGAAGGTCCGGCTGACGCGCGACGCCTCCTGCATCTCCTACGGCGCCTCGGCCGACGGCATCGTCAGCACGGCGCGGCGCGGCGAGGCCGCCGCCAATTCCGATCAGGTGCTCGTCGTGTTCGAGCGCGAGAATTACACGCTGGAGCCGACCAAGAGCTGGGATACGCTCGGCATGCGCGGCACCTGCAGCGTCGGCTATCATTCTGCGCGCGGAGGGCGAGGCCGATCAGGTGCTCGCCGAGCCCTATGACCGCATCCATACTCAGACCATGGCGCCCTATGCGCATCTGTTCTGGTCGTCGGCCTGGTGCGGCGTGGCCACCGGCGCCTTCGCCACGGCTCGCGCCTTCGTGCGCATGGCCTCGCGGCAGTCGGGCGGACGCATGCCGCCCGGAGCGCAGCATCTGACCAAGGCGCGCGTTTCGCTGGAGACGCTGAGGGCGGCGGTTCAGGCGGGCCTCGCCAATTTCGACCGCCACGCCCGCGAGCCCGGTGGGCTGACGGCGATGGACGCACAGCTCGCGCTCAATTTCCTCAAGGTCGAGGCGTCCGAGCTCGCGGTGGAGACGGTGATGAGCGCGATGCGCGCCTGCGGCCTGTCGGGCTATCGCAACGACACCGAGTTCTCGATGGGCCGGGCGCTGCGCGACATCCTGTCGTCGCCCATCATGATCCACAACGACCGCATTCTCGCGAGCGCGGAAGCCTCGGTGCTGATGAGCGCGCCGCCGGCCGCGCTGAGCCAGTGAAGGAGGGCGCCGATGTCGATCGCAACGCCGGATCTCGAAAAGCTCGCCGCCGCACCGGAGGAGATGCTCGCGCGCCTGTTCACGCCGATGAACGTCGACGGCGTCTATGGCCGGACCGGAGCGTTATGAGGACGTGGTCGAGGGTCTCGGCCGCTATATCTCGACGCTGCGGCCGAAGGGAGCGGAGGTCTTCCGCTTTCCGCCCGTCGTGAGCCGGGCGCTGATCGAGAAATCGGGCTATCTGAAGAGTTTCCCGCATCTGCTCGGCTGCGTCTGCTCGCTGGGGACGGACGTCAAGCGCGTGACGGAGGCGGTGGCGCGCTACGAGGCGGGCGGAACCTGGACGGATAGCGCGGAGGCCAGCGAGCTCGTGCTGGCGCCGGCGGCCTGCTATCCGATCTATCCCATCGCCGCCACGCGCGGGGCGATCGGCGCCGAGCCGATGCTGTTCGACGTGGCGAGCGACTGCTTCCGCCGCGAGCCGTCGAAAGACATCGACCGTTTCCAGTCGTTCCGCATGCGCGAGTTCGTCGCCATCGGCGCGCCGGAGCAGATTTCGGCGTTCCGCGACCAGTGGATGGCGCGCGCGCCGGAGATCGCCGCCGACCTCGGCGTGACCCACACAATCGACGCCGCGAGCGACCCCTTCTTCGGCCGCGAGGGACAGATGGTCGGGCGCTTCCAGGTGGCGAACGCGCTGAAGTTCGAGATGCTGATCCCCGTGCGCTCGACCGAGAAGCCGACGGCCTGCATGAGCTTCAACTGTCACCGCGACCATTTCGGGGTCACCTGGGGCATGAAGACGGCCGACGGCGAGCCGGCGCACACGGCCTGCGTGGCCTTCGGCGTCGACCGGCTCGCGGTGGCGCTGTTCGCACGGCACGGCGTCGACGTTGCGTGCTGGCCGGAGACGGTGAAGACGAAGCTCCGGCTCTAGGGAACCCGATGCTACGGCCGAATGTTGTGTTTCGGGATCCAGTCTGCGCGCGCTCACGAGGCGGCGCGGATCGTAACCGTAACACGTTTTCGCGATTGGGATATCCGAGTCTCATGGGATACAGTTGATGTCCGCGGCCGGGCCGGGTCGAGCCGGAGGGTTGCGCCGAGACATATCGACTGTGCAAGGCGCCAGGCGCGGGACGGGAACAGGAGGACCCAATGAAATGGATGGCGACTGTCATTGCCGCGTTGGCGGTGCCCGTGATGGCGACCTCCGCGGCGCAGGCGGGCATCAGCGCCGGCGCAGCGGGCGTCCGGAATCTGGCGACCGAGAATGCGCCTGTTGAGCGTGTGCAGTACCTTTATGGCGGCCAGAACTACTGTTGGTACGACACCGGGTGGCAGGGACCTGGCTGGTATTGGTGCGGTTACGCTTGGCGCTCGGGCTTGGGTTGGGGCGGCGGCTATGGCTGGCGCAACTGGGCTTGGCGGGGCAACAGCATGTACTGGCGTGGCGGACGCTATTACCATGGCGGCTGGCATGGCGGCGGCGGCGGCTATTACCATGGCGGCGGCGGCCGTTAACGGCGGCGGCGGCCGCTGCCACGGCGGCGGTGGCGGCTGGCACGGCGGCGGCGGATACCATGGCGGCGGCGGCTGGCACGGCGGCGGCGGCTTCACCATGGCGGTGGCGCGGTGGCGGTTCACCGTGGCGGTGGCGGCGGCGAAGGCGCCACTGAGGGCGTAGCAGCCCACTCCTCCTCAGTCGTTGGCGCCGGCGCGAGGCCGGCGCTGCGGCGCAAGCCCGGCGGCTTTGAGCTTCGCCGGCGAGAGTCTGCGGCGATTTGGCCGCAGGCTCCAACCTCCGCCGATCGGGACGGACCGACCTGGTCGGCGAAGCCAACGTCGTCAGCCCGCGCGGGGACTGCGGTCTAATCCCTCACGAACTCGAACCGATCCACGTCGACCAGCCCGCGATCCGTGATCTTCAGATGCGGGATCACCGGCAGCGGCAGGAAGGCGACTTGCAGGAACGGCTCGGGCAGGACCACGCCCAGGCTCTTGGCCGCCGCGCGCAAGGGAATGAGCGCCGCGCGCACCTCCTCGAAGCTCATCAGGCTCATCAGCCCCGCGACCGGCAGCGCGAGCTCCGCCAGCACCTTGCCCCCTTCCGCGACCGCGAAGCCGCCCTCGATCTCGATCAGCCGGTTGACCGCGACCGCCATGTCCGCCTCGTCGGCGCCGACGACGGTGATGTTGTGGCAATCGTGGCCGACGGAGGAGGCGATCGCGCCGCGCTTCATGCCGAAGCCCCGCACGAAGGCGACGCCGATATTGTCGTTGACGCCGTGGCGCGCCACGACGGCGACTTTGACGAGATCCTGGCTGAGATCGATCCCGCGCAGGCCATTGGCGAAGGGCAGGGCGGCGGGCACGCGCTCGGTGATGATCTTGCCGGGGATGACGCCGATCGCCTGCGTCGACGGCCCCTGGCCGCGCGCGGCGAAATCGGACGCCGTCACCCGCCGCGCCTTCACGCTCGCCCGCCCGACCGGGGCGACGCGCGGCCGGTCCGCGAAAATCGCGTCGTCGACGATCCTTCCGCCCGTCAGCACCGTCGAGACGGCGCAGGAGGCGAGATCGTCGATCACGCAGAGATCGGCGCGCCAGCCCGGCGCGACCAGCCCGCGGTCATGCAGCCCGAAAATGCGCGCCGCCGAGATGCTGGCGGCGCGATAGGCGGCGAGCGGCGGCGCGCCCAGCGCTATCGCGGTGCGGATGATGAAATCGAGATGGCCCTCCTCGGCGATGTCGAGCGGATTGCGGTCGTCGGTGCAGAAGGCGAGGAACGGCGAATTGCGCTCGGTGATGATGGGCGCGAGCGCGTGCAGATCCTTCGACACCGAGCCCTCGCGCACCAGGATCTGCATGCCCTTCGCCAGCTTCTCCAGCGCCTCGGGGACGTTGGTCGTCTCGTGATCGGTGCGGATGCCGGCGGCGAGATAGCCGTTGAGGTCGAGCCCGCGAAGCAGCGGCGCATGACCGTCGATGCGGCGGCCCTGGAACGCCGCGAGCTTGGCCAGCGCGCCGGGGTCGCGCGCGAGAACGCCGGGAAAGTTCATGAACTCGGCGAGGCCCAGCACCTTCGGGTGGTCGGCGAAGGGCAGGAGGTCGTCCACATCGAGCCGCGCGCCGGAGGTCTCGAGCGACGTCGCCGGCACGCAGCTTGAAAGCTGCACGCGCAGATCCATCGCCGTCGCCAGAGAGGAGTCGAGGAAATATTTCAGGCCCGGCGACGCCCAGCACATTGGCGATCTCGTGCGGATCGCAGATCGCCGTCGTCACGCCGTGGGCGAGCACGCAGCGGTCGAACTCCGGCGGGGTGATGAGCGAGGACTTGACATGGCAATGCGTGTCGATGAAGCCCGGCGCGACGATCCTGCCCGCTGACGTCGATCTCGCGCTTGCCCCTGTAATCGGCGGCCACGCCCGACGATGCGGTCGCCGCATATGGCGACGTCGCCCTTGACGAGTTCGCCCGAGACGAGGTCGAACGCCCGCCCGCCCTTGAGGACGAGATCGGCGGGTTCGACGCCTCGGCCCTGGGCGACGGCGCGGGCGAGGAAGGCGGGATCGGTCATCAAGGGGCTCCGGAGCGGCGTCGGCGGAGTCTAGACGCGCGGGCGCCGCTGGCAAGCGCCGCGATTGCGGCTCGAAAATGCGCTCGACGGCGCGGCGCGCGAGAGGCAGACTTGAGATTTCCGTGAACAGGAGCCGCCCGTGATGCGCGCCGTCTTGGTCGCAGCCCTCGGAATGACGCTCGCCGCGGCGCCGGCCGAGGCCGGTAAGGCTTCGGGACCCTATGCGCTGGCGCTGGCCGGCGTGGTCGCCGAACACGATCACGTCCTGAGCGCCGCGGATCGCTCCGTCGTCGCCGATCTGTTCGCGGGCCGCACGCACGCCCGTTACCCCGCCGGACGGCGCATCGTCGTGCGCGCGGACAAGATCGTTTGTCGCGTCAGCAGTGTCGCCATCACGGCGCGGTCCTGTCTGCTGACCTTCGGCGGCCGGACCCAGGCCTTGACCGGGGCGGCGGCCAACGCGGTGTTTGCGACGCTCGCCGCCGCGGGCGTGCAGAGCCAGGGCGCGGCCGGGTCGATCTTCGAGGCGGTGAACGGCCTTTCCTGCACGCTGACGCCCAGCCTCATCGTCGAGAACGGCGGCGGCGGGGCGGATTGCGCCTACGAGGGCGGCGCCTGAGGCCGCTCGGTTTCGGTTCGGACCTCGAATCTGCTAACATCGCCGCGAACTGATTTGCGACGAGAAAATGCACGGCCGCCCATGGCTACCGAATACGACGTTCGACTTCTGACCTCGCCGAAGATCTTTCTCATCGGCATGACGTCGTTTCTGGCGATCGTCGGCTTCGTCGCTTTCATCCTCAACAAGCCGATCGCCATCGCCTTTTACGCCAATCCCGGGCTCAACAGCCTCATTTTCGGCGTGCTGGCGCTGGGCTCGATGTTCGCGTACCGCCAGGTGTTCAGGCTGTTTCGCGAGATCGCCTGGGTCAACTCGCTGGTCGCGGCCGATCCCGGCCGCGTCCGGGCGCCGGTCCTGCTCGCGCCTATGGCGACCCTGCTTAACGCCGGCGCCGGCGCGCGGGGTCTGTCGACGATCACCACCCGCGCGATCCTCGATTCCGTCGGCACGCGCCTCGACGAGGGCCGCGAGCTCAACCGCTATCTCGTCGGCCTGTTGGTGTTTCTTGGCCTGCTCGGCACCTTCTGGGGCCTGTTGCAAACGGTCCATTCGATAGGCGCGGTGATCGACAGCATGAAGACCGGCGGCAACAACGCCAATATGTTCGAGGACCTGAAGACCGGCCTCGCCGCGCCGCTGTCCGGCATGAGCGTGTCGTTCACCTCCTCGCTGTTCGGCCTCGCGGGCTCCTTGATCCTCGGCTTTCTCGACCTTCAGGCGGGACAGGCGCAGAACCGCTTCTACACCGAGCTCGAAGACTTCCTCGCCGGCCATGTCGAAACGACGCCGTCGGGCCCGGTCGAGGAGACGCGCCGCCCCGGCGAAGCGCCCGACCCCAAGCGCAGCGCCGCCGCCATCGCCCAGCTCGCCGAGGGCATACAGGGACTCGTCGGGCATATGCGCGAGGAGCAGCAGCAGATCCGCGAATGGGTCGAGCGGCAGGCCGCCGTTCAGGAGGACATGCGCCGTCTGTTGCGCCGTCTCTCCGACCAGCGCGAAAAGCAGCTTTAAGGAGCCAGAGGGATGGCGCTGGCGCGAGGACGGCGGCTCGAACCCGTCAATTACTGGCCGGGTTTCGTCGACGCATTGTCGACGATGCTGCTCATCATCATTTTCCTGCTGTCCGTGTTCATGCTGTCGCAATATTTCCTGTCGCGCGAAGTGACTGGCAAGGATAGCGCGCTGGAGAAGCTCAACCGCCAGATCGAGGAGCTGACCTCGCTGCTCGCCATGGAGCGCAGCCAGGCCGGCGTCGACCAGGACAAGATCACGCGGCTGGCGGCGACGCTCGATCAGGCGCGCAAGGACAAGAACGAGTTGGAGGCGGTGGCGGCGAGCGGCGGGGAGGGCGCCGCGGTCGCGGGCCATCGCGCCGACGCCGCGATCTCCGCGCTTGATTCGCAGAAGCAGATCACCGCCCGCGCGCTGGCGCAGGTCGACGCGCTCAACCAGCAGATCTCCGCCTTGCGCCGCCAGCTTGCGGCGATCCAGGACGCGCTCGACATCTCCAAGACCTCGGAGAAACAGGCCCAGATGAAGATCTCCGATCTTGGCCAGCGCCTCAATCTGGCGCTCGCCCAGAAGGTACAGGAGCTTGCCCGCTACCGCTCGGATTTCTTCGGTCGCCTGCGGCAGATCCTCGGCAACCGGCCGGACATTGCGATTGTCGGCGACCGGTTCGTGTTCCAGTCCTCGGTGCTGTACGACACGGGGAAGGCGGACCTGAGCGAGGCCGGCAAGAAATCGCTCGACCGGCTCGCCGAGGGCGTGCTCGACCTGGAGCGCGAAATTCCGCCCGACATTCCCTGGGTGTTGCGCATCGACGGCCACACCGACGCGCAGCCGATCGCGGCCGGGGCGCAATTCAAGTCGAACTGGGAATTGTCGGCGGCGCGCGCCATTTCGGTCGTGCAATATCTGGTTTCGAAGGGCGTCGATCCGCATTATCTGGCCGCCGCCGGGTTCGGCGAGTTCCAGCCGCTCGATACCGCCAAGACCGAGGCGGCCTATGCGCGCAACCGGCGCATCGAGCTGAAACTGACGGAACGCTGAGCCCCCGTCCGACGTTTTCCGCCTTGGCCGCCGCCGCGGAAGCGGATAGGTCTTACGTCATTGCGGCATGGTTCGCCGCCGGGGGCCGCCGGACGCGGCAGGACTGAGGGAGCCATTCATGAAAGTCATTGTCATCGCTTTGGCCGCATCGCTGGCGGCCATGTCTGCGGCTTCGGCCGAAACCTGCGCGAGCAAGGCCATCGACAAGAACGGCAAGCCCCTGGCGGGCGCCGCCAAGACTTCGTTCATGTCCAAGTGCAAGAAGGACGCGAAGGCCGACTGTGAGACCAAGGCGGTCGACAAGAACGGCAAGCCGCTGGCTGGCGCGGCGAAGACGTCGAGCGTGAAGAAATGCGTCGCCGACGAGGTGGGGGAGTAATACCAACCGCTCTCACTGCGGCTTAGCCGGAGGGTAGCCACAGGGAGGTGCGCATGCCCACGCGGCAGTTTTGGCGCTCCGGCGGGGGGCGGGACGCGAATCTTACGAACTCCTGAGCCGACGGTCTCGCGAAGGCTTTCGTGCGGCTTGATTTTGAAGGCCCGCGCGGCGAGCCTTTCGCCGGAACGATTGAACAGATCGACGCCGGTCCGCTCAGAATTTCCCGGGTGCGGGCGACCCCGCATGGCGTGCGCCGCTGCTCTGAACACTTGCACGCCGCCGTTGCGGACGTCCTGTTCGTCAATGTGCAAGTAGCCGGATCGGGCCTCACCGCCCAGCATGGTCGCGAACGACGCACGGGCCCGCTCGACCTTGCCGTAGCCGACACTCTCGCGCCTTTCCGTATTGTGAATTGCAGCGCTTTCGAACTCGTCTGCGCCGCCGTTCCGCGAGAGCAGGCGCCGCCGCCGCTATCTGGCGCGGGCGGACTGGCGCTTTCACGGACCGCAAAGGGCCGGGAATTTGCGAGACTTTTGCTGGGACACGTCGCGCTGGCGCTTGACCCCACGAGCGGAGAAGCGGCGGTGTCGCTCGCCGGCCGCCACTTTCTCGATCTTCTTGCTTTGGCCGCGCAAGAGATCACCGAAGCTGTCGCGCCGAAGCGCCCGGAGGTCTCGGCCGAACGAATTCGCGACTATGTCGCGCAGAGTTTCCGCGATCCCAACCTGAGTTCCGCTCGGGCGGCCGCCGTGTTCGGCGTCACGGAGCGGCATGTGCAGAAATTGCTCGCGCGCGAGGGCGCGACATTTTCCGAACTTCTCGCCGCCGCGCGGCTGGAGGCGGCGGGGCGCGCGCTCGCCGGCGCTTTCGAGGACCGACGCTCGATCGCTGAGATCGCATTCGGCTGCGGCTATTCCGACCTTTCGCACTTTCATCGGACGTTCAAGCCTGCCTTCTCGAAACGGTCTCCGAGGCGCCCCAGACGAGAGCGCCAAGCGGCCGGAACAAACGGAAATGCCGGTCCTCGCGGAGGAGAGGATCTGGGTTAGCGGCCGGATTCTCCTTCGCGGCAGGCGCGAAGAACTGCGGGCACAAAACCAGACCTGCGGCCTGCGCATAGGTCAATTAATCGCGCCATTCGATCGCCGCGTCGACGAGCGTGGCGGCGACAACGCGTCTCTCTTCGTCATCGACGGAAACGGCGCGCGGCGCGATCGTGGGCGAGATCGCTGACATGCAGCCTCCTGATTGGAAGTCATGCGTCGGAGAAATCGAACGGCCTAGAGATCGGCTCTCTCTCCAAAACCCTTCTTGCGGGCGCCGCGCTCGCCGGCTTGCGAACTGTTTCCCGGCGCAGGGCGCATCTCGTTCGCCTCCGCCAGCAGGCCCAGTTCGGCCGACAGAGCCGCGCTGAACGCGACCACTCGGGCGACGAGGGCGCTGTCTGGCGAAATGTCGACGAGCGACGCCGGGCCGATGACGGTCAACGCGACCTTGAGCCCGCATGTGTGATCGAAGATCGGCGCCGCGACGGCGTTGACGCCGGGGATCGGCGAGCCAACCGCCGTGGCGTAGCCGCGCGCGCGGGTGCGCTCCACTTCGACGAGCAGTTCCTCGGTCGGCTCGGCGTTGGCGGGCTCCAGCAGGCCGCTGATCTTGGCGGCGGTCTTGCGATGCGCCGCAACCACCTCCTTGGGCAGAAAGGCCGCGAACACGCGGCCCGTCGCGGTGTGGAGCAGCGAATAGACCGTGCCCGCGCGCAGGTTCACATGCACCTGGTTTTCCGCCTCGTTCACCTGAACGACCGTCGCGCCGAGCGATCCCCAGACGGTGACGGTCGTCATCAGGCCGAGTTCGACCGCGAGTTCGGGCGCCGCGCGCGTCGCGAGCCGCAGCGCGTCGACGCTGCGCATGCGCGCGAGCCCGAGCTGCAGCGCGAAAGGTCCGAGCTGATAAAGACCCGATTCGCTCGTCTGCTCGACAAGGCCGATCTTGCGGAAACTGACGAGATAGGCGTGCGCCTGCGCCGAGGTGAGTTCCGCCCCTGCGGCGATATCGCGCAGCATCAGCGGCCGGCCCGCATTCGCCATCACGGCGAGCAGCCGGCCGCCGATCACGATGGAGCCGATGCCGCGCCCCGAAACGTCCATGTCCGCGCTTCCCATGTCACAAGGCGGGCAGGACGGCGGCGCGCGCTTCGCCGAATCCGATGGGACGGAAGCCCTGGCGTCTTGCGCGCGCGCGAAAGATCACTTCGTCGCCGTCGTCAACGAACGTGCGCGTCTCGCCGGAGGGCAGTGCGATGGGCGTCCGGCCGCCTTCGGTGAGTTCGAGCAGCGAGCCGTAGCCGTCGCGCGTCGGCGACGAGATCGTGCCGGTGCCGAGGAGGTCGCCTGGATTGAGATTGCAGCCGTTGGAGGCGTGATGGGCGACGAGTTGCGCGACCGTCCAGTACATGTTGAGCGCCGAACCCTTGGAGAGCGACAACGGGGCGAGCCCTTTCTCGCGCATCGCCGCCGAAATCAGCAGCACTTCGAGTTCGAGATCGAGCGCGCCCTGCGCCTGATCGGCGGCATCGGACAGATAAGGCAGCGGCGCGGGATCGCCCTGCGGACGCGCCGGCTGCGCGGCGCGGAAAGGCGCGAGCGCCTCGGGCGTGACGATCCAGGGCGAGATCGTCGTGTGGAAGTTCTTACGCCAGGAAGGGCCCCAGCGGCTGATATTCCCAGGCCTGGAAATCGCGCGCCGACCAGTCGTTGAGCAGGCAGAAGCCGGCGATATGCCCGCCCGCCTCGGCAACAGGAATCGTTGCGCCGAGCGCGTTGCCCGCGCCGATCCAGACGCCGAGCTCCAGTTCGTAGTCGAGCCGCTCGCACGGGCCAAAGCTCGGTTCAGCACGGTCGGGGTATTTCCTCTGTCCCCGGGGACGGCGCACCGGGACCCCGGACACCCGCAGAGACGAGGCGCGGCCGTGATAGCCGATGGGCGCCCATTTGTAGTTCGGCATCAGCGGATTGTCGGGCCGGAACAGCTTTCCGACATTGGTCGCGTGATGAATGCCGGCATAGAAATCCGTGTAGTCGCCGACCCGCGCCGGCATTTGCATCTGACAATCGGCGGCCGCGTGCAACAGCTCCGGGCGCGCCGGCGCGCGCGCGCGAGAGAAGCGCGCTCAGCGCCTGACGCAGCGCGCTGCGCTGGGCGGCCGGCAGGGCGAGAAACGCGTTGAGCGCCGGTCGCGCCGCCTGTTCGCAGGCCGCCTGCGCCTCGGATCGCAACGATCCGGCGGCGGCGAGCGCGGCGAGATCGAGGATCTCGTCGCCGATGGCGACGCCGCCGCGCGGCGGGTCCCCGCCGGGGCGGAAGACGCCAAACGGCAGATTTTGGATCGGGAACTCGGCATGTCCCTCGGCCGAGGCGACCCAGCTCTGAAGGTCGGGCGCGTGAGTTTCGTCTAAGGTCGGCACGAGCGGCGGCGTCCTCTTTTCGACAGATGAGCGATCACGGCTTGGACGGATCGAAATAGCGCTTCAGCGCGTGGCCGTAGTCGCCGTAGCTTTGTTGCAGCGACGCCGTCTCCGCCGCGAATTTGGTCACGCGCTGGGGAAAGCGCGTCTCGAACATGAAGGCGAGCGTGCCTTCGAGCTTGTGCGGCTTAAGTTCGATGTTGCTCGCGGTCTCGAACGCGTTGACGTCCGGTCCGTGCGGCAGCATCGTGTTGTGCAGCGACATGCCGCCGGGCGCGAAGCCGCCGCCGGTCTTGGCGTCGTAGACGCCGTAGACGAGGCCCATGAACTCGCTCATCACGTTCATGTGGTACCAGGGCGGGCGGAAGGTGTTCTCCGCGACCAGCCAGCGGTCGGTGAAGATCACGAAATCGATGTTGGCCGTGCCCGCCGTCTCCGAGGGCGAGGTCAGCACGGTGAAGATCGAGGGGTCTGCGTGGTCGTAGAGGATCGGCCCGACTGGCGAATAGCGTCTGAGGTCGTATTTGTAGGGCGCGTAATTGCCGTGCCAGGCGACGACGTCGAGCGGCGAGCGCTCGATGTCTGCGACCCAGAGCGCGCCGCCCCATTTGACGAACATCTTGCCGGGCGTCTCGCGGTCTTCATAGGCCGCGACGGGGGTGAGAAAATCGCGCGGGTTGGCCATGCAGTTCGCGCCGATGGGGCCGCGCTCGGGCAGCGTGAACGCGCCGCCGTAGTTCTCGCAGACATAGCCGCGCGACGGTCCGTTCCGCAGCTCGACGCGCATCTTCACGCCGCGCGGAATGATAGCCGCCTCGCCGGGCTCGACGTCCATAATTCCGAACTCCGTGCAGAGCCGCAATTCGCCCTGCTGCGGCACGATCAGCAATTCGCCGTCGGCGTTGTAGAAATATTCGTCCTTCATCGAGCGCGTGACGATATACACATGCGCGCCCATGCCGGCCGAGGTCGCCGCGTCGCCGGCCGTCGTGATCGTGTGCATGCCCTCGACGAAGGAGAGGCTCGCCTTCGGGATCGGGATCGGATCCCAGCGCAGCGGGGCGATGGGCATTTCGACTTCCGGCGCCGGCGCCGTACGCCAGAGGCCGATGTCGGTCCTGGCGAACTTGCCCCAATGCCCGACGGTCGGGCGGATGCGGTAGAGCCAGCTGCGCTCGTTGGCGGTGCGAGGCGCGGTGAAGGGCGAGCCGCTCAACTGCTCAGCGTAGAGGCCGTAGGGGCATTTCTGCGGCGAGTTGCGGCCGACAGGCAGCGCGCCCGGCAGCGCCTCGGTCTCGAACTGGTTGCCGAAGCCGGTCAGATATTCCGGCGAGCCGGCGCGCGAGGCGGCGGTCAAAGCCAGATTGGCTCGCGTGGCTTGATTCATGGCTCGAACTCCTCAGCTGTGCACTTCGGCGGATTTGACGGCTTTGTCGCCTTCGAGCGCGCGCCACATTCCGAGATCGCGCTCGGCGGTCCAGATCTGCGGCCAGTCGAGACCCTTGGCCTCGTCGTAGGCGCGCGCGACGTCGAAGGGCATGCAATGGTCGAAGATGACCCAATGGCCATATTTCGGGCGCATGCGGTCCATCGCCTCGCGGTAGGTGCGCCCGAGGTCCCAGCCGGTCGCGACGGCGCGCTTGGCGATGGCGAAGAGATCGGAGGTGAAGGCGGCGGTGCCGGCGAGGCCCTCCTCGACCTCTCGCGGATTCATCAGCGAACGGCCGCGGCCGGGCACCAGTTTCTCGGGCTTCAGCTTGCGGATCGCCTCGAGCGCGCCGGGCCAGTCCTCGAAATGCGCGTCGCCGCAATAGGGCGTCGCGCCAAACTCGACCGTGTCGCCGGAAAACAGCACGCGCTCCTTCGGCAGCCAGACGACCGTGTCGCCGGCCGTGTGCGAGCGGCCGATGTGGATGATCTGCGCCTCGCGCTGGCCCAGCCAAAGCGTCATTTGTTTGGAGAACGTGACCTGGGGCCAGGTGAGGCCGGGGATGCTCTCCTTGCCGCGGAACAGCCGGGGAAAGCGACCGATCTCGCTGTCCATGTCCTGCCGGCCGCGCTCGAGGATGAGGGCGCGCGTCACATCGGAGGCGACGATCTCCGCGCCCTGGTAGGCGGAAGCGCCGAGCACGCGCACGGCATGATAATGCGACAGCACGACATGCTTGATGGGCTTGTCGGTGACCTTGCGGATGCGGGCGATCACGTCCTTAGCCATAGCGGGCGTCGCCTACGCGTCGACGACGAGCACGGAATCGTCGCCGACGACGACGCCGGAATTCGGGTCGCCCTCGGCGGTGTAGCCGTAGAGGCCCGGGCCCAGCTCCTCGAAGGAGACTTTCTTTTCGGCGAGGTCCCTGGTGCTCGCGAATCCGGTCATGGGGGTCTCCTTCTCGGCTATTCGGCGTCCGGCTGCCGCTCGGGCGCGGCGTCGGCGAAGGCGGGCAGCGCCGCTGCGGCGGCTTCCGCCTCCAGCAGGCGCGGGAACGCCGAAAGGTCCACGCCGAAGCGTCGCGCGTTGTAGAGTTGCGGGACCAGACAGATGTCGGCGAGCGTCGGCGCATCGCCGAAGCAGAACGGCCCGGGCGTTTGTGCGATCAACGTCTCGCAGGCGCCGAGGCCCTCCGCAATGACCCAGCGCGCCCAGCCCGTCACCTCGTCCTCGGGCAGGCTGAGCGAGCGCAGCCGCGCCAGCACCTTGAGATTCTGCACGGGATGCACGTCACAGGCGATCGTGAGCGCGAAGGCGCGGATCTTCGCGCGGGCGAGCGCGTCGCCGGGCAGCAGCGGCGGGGCGGGATGCGTCTCCTCCAACCATTCGCAGATAGCGAGCGATTGGGTAAGCCGCGTCGCCTCGTCGAGCTCAAGGGTTGGCACGAGGCCTTGCGGATTGATTGCGAGATAATCGGGCGCGCGCTGTTCGCCGCGGCGCAGATGACGCGCCTGATGTTCCGCGCGCACGCCCTTCAGATTTAGGGCGATGCGCACCCGCCATGCGGCGGTCGAGCGGTAATATCCGTAGAGCCGCATCGCGGATCTCCTTACGCCAGGGCCGTGATCGTGGCGTCTTCGCCGGCGGGCTCGATCCCCTCGCGCGCCTTGGCCATGGCGGCGCGCAGCACGTCGAGGTCGCCGATCTGATTGGCGAGCAGCAGAATGAGCTTGGCGTTGAGCGTCGCGCTCTGTTCGCCGCTGAGGCCCCGATGCGACTCGATGAGCGCCTCGTAGAAGTCGTCCGGACGGGCGAGATTGGGCTCGAGGATCAGCATGGGTCGGACTCCGGTCACGCCTTGGCCACGGCGCGGTCGAGCGCCGCGCGAATCCTTAACGGGTCGAAGCGCCGCCAGCGCGCGCAGACGTGCTGGTCTGGGCGGACGAGATAGACGGCGCCGGCGGCGGCGTCGAACCGTTGCGCCGCCAGACCCTCGATGTCCTCGACCCGGATATAGGACTTGTCGCCGCCGGCGCCTTGCGCGGCGTCCTTCGGCGCGATCACGACCGTGCGCACGGGAATCTCGCCCTCGGCTAGCCGCCGCAGCGCGTCCTCGGGCGGCGCGTCTTTGCCGAAGTGCAGCAGGGTGAAAGAATCTCCGGTCTGTTCGAGCAGCCACGCCGGCGCGCCGTCGCGAAGCAGCGGCGCGTCGGCGAGCGCCGCGCCCGGAAACATGACGCCGGCGAAAGCCTCCTCGTCCGGTGTGTTGAGCGGCGAGGTCGCGAGCGTCGCGGGTTTGGACAGCCGTCCGCTGTTGACGAGCTGGCGAGCGAAGCCGCAGTCGCGCGCGAGTTGCAGCGTGGCGTTGCGGAAGGTTCGGCTCGCCTCGCTCTTCGGCGTGATGAAGTCGGTGCTGCGGGTCGAGTTGAGGATATTCTCGTCTGCTGCGAATTCGCGCTCGACGCCATAGGTGTCGAGCAGTTCGTCTGGCGCCTTGCGCTCCAGCACGAGTCTCAGCTTCCAGATCGAGATTCTCGGCGTCCTGCACGCCCGAATTGGCGCCCCGCGCGCCGAACGGCGAGACGCCGTGCGCGCTGTCGCCTGCGAAGAACACGCGGCCGTCGCGGAACGAGGCCATGCGCAGGCAGGAGAAGGTGTAGACGCTCGCCCACACAAGTTCGAATTTCGCGTCGCGGCCCAGCAGCGCGCGCACGCGCGGCAGCACTTGCTCGGGCTGCTTCTCCACTTGCGGATCGGCGTCCCAGCCGAGCTGGAAGTCGATGCGCCAGACATTGTCGGACTGGCGATGCAGCAGCACCGACTGGCCGGGATGGAACGGCGGATCGAACCAGAACCAGCGCTCCGCCGGAAAGTCCGCCTCCATGCGCACGTCGGCGATCAGAAAACGGTCGCGAAACGTCTGACCCTTGCTCTCGTGGCCCAACGCCTTGCGAATGAAGCTGCGCGCTCCATCCGCGGCGACGAGATAATCGCAGACGAGCGGGTAGACTCCGTCCGGAGTCTCGACCTCAAGCAAGACCTGCTCGCCGTCTTGGTCGACGCCGACCACCTTGCTCTTCCAGCGAAGTTCGAGGTTCGGCAGCGCGCGGGCGCGCTCGAAGAGATAGCCTTCGACGTAATATTGCTGGAGATTGATGAACGCGGGGCGACGGTGTCCCTGCTCCGGCAAAAGGTCGAAGCTGTAGACTTCGTCCTCGCGAAAGAAAACCCGGCCCCTGCTCCAGCCGACGCCCTTGGCGACCATTGGCTCCCCGCAGCCAAGACGGTCGAAGATCTCCAATGTGCGTTTGGCGAAGCAGATGGCGCGGGAGCCTGTGGAGAGGCGGTCGTCGTCGTCGAGAAGCAGGACGTCGGTTCCGCTCTGCGCGAGGTCAATCGCCGTGGTGAGACCGATCGGGCCCGCTCCGACGACCACGACAGGCCAGCGCCTGCCCTTGGAGCCGCTCAGTTCCGGCGGGCGGGCATAGGGGAAGGTCAGGGCTTGATAGTCGATCTCGGGGTTCGCGGACACGTCCTCTCCTCCCTGGGAGCGCCAACTGTCGAGAGCCGCGCCTTCTTAGCAGCATGCCGGGCGTGCGGCAAGTTAATTTTGATAAGAACGAACTAACTCGATATTATCGAACAGAAAGGCGCGTTACGCGGCGCCACGGGGCGAGCCGTCGAACGCCGGGTCGACACGCGCCGCCACGCTCGTTCGCGTTCGCAGCGTGGCGTCCGGCGACAGGTCGCTCACCGGCGGAGGCAGGCATTCGACCGCGCTCGCCCGTTTCGAGGCGTCCGCGCTGAACTGCTGCGCTGTGAGCCCCGCCTTTCGTTGAACCTGCGGCGGGTCAAGTTTCGAACGCCGCGCGCGGGCGGGCGATTACGCCGTGCTCTCGCCTCACCGAACATCAGTTTCAGTCGTTGCGGGTCAGCAGAATATGGTCTGAATGGTCGAACTTCCCTCAGCCCGTCGACGCCAGATTCGACTCGGGACTTCCGACTGTTTGACGCCGCCGAACGAAGCATTGGGTTGGATTGCGCGGCGTCTGTTGATCCAGATCGAGACGCATTCCAGCCGCGAGGCGATGGCGCGCGTCCTCGAACTCACGTCAACGCGCTGCTTCGCCTGACGAGTCGGATCTGTCGTTGTGGCGCGCTCCTGACGAACCTGCCCACGGCGCGTCCGTCCACTTCGGAAACAGTAGCGCGTCGGGGCGCCCGGGTATCGCGCATCTGGATCATTGAGGCGTTCGCCTGGGTCCACAGCCTTTTCGCCTCCCGCCATAGGCCGCCGGGGCGATGCGCCTAAGCTGGGAGGGCGACGTTTGCCGAAACTCTCGGAGCCGAAATGGACTTCTCTCTCTCATCCGCTCAACGCGACCTGCGCGAAAAAGCCCGCGCCTTCGCGAGAACACGCTTGATCGAAGTGCCGGCGCTTCTCGCCCGGCATGCAACGCCCGAAGCGCGCTTCCTCGCCACCAAGCCGGTCTACGAGGATCTCGTGCGCGAAGGCTTCCTGGCGCGGCTTGTGCCCGCCGCCCGAATTTCGCGACCATCGAATCCGCTCCTCTCTTGCGTCATCGATACCCCTTTGAGCGCAAATATGCGTCCTCAATCGGCTTGCGATCCGCCGCCATCCGCCGCGCCCCCCGTCAGGCGCCCACGACCGGCCGCGTTGACCACGTCGCATCAAGGCCGAACACCGCGAAGCGACGATCTGGATCACTCCAAATTGGGCTCACACGGAGCGGCAATCCTCGACAACGTCCATTCTTTGGAGGCCCACTGGAGAGCGTCGGACGCGAATGACCTTGACCTGGAACATCAAATCTTCGCGAGGACGCGGTGCTCGAGTATGGGCAGTCGGGCGAGCGCATCAGAGGTCGGCGCAACATCCAGGCCTCTCGGGTCGCACAGCCGAATTCGAAGCGGTTCACGGTGCGCCGCATCGCCGGCTCAGGGGACGTCTGGATCACGGAGTTCATCCTGGCCTATGATGGGCGGCCGTCCTATTCGGTTGGCGTCATGGAGTTCGTGGATGGGAAGGTCGCCCGCGAGACGCAATATTTCGCCGACGCGTTCGAGCCCGGGCCTTCGCGCGCGCAATGGGTCGAGCGAATGGGATGAAATCGACGCGAAAGCCACGCGGGTGCGCGTGTTGGACAGGGCGGAGTTGCCTGTCGACACGGGCGAACTCGCTCGCTTTCTCATCGGGAAGCGACTGATCCGGACACTCGCCGAAGGCGTGGCGGGGGGCCGCATTGTCGAGACCGAGGCCTACGTCGTCGGAGATCCCGCGGGTCACGCCTATCCCGGCGCCACCCCACGTAACGGGGCGCTCTTTCTCGAGCGCGGGCACGCCTATGTCTATCTCGCATATGGAGTGTCGTTCTTGCTGAACATTTCAAGCGAGCCGGCGGGCGTAGGCGCCGGTGTCTTGATCAGGGCGATCGAGCCAATGTTCGGCCTGGCGATCATGCGGCAAAATCGCGGCGTCGAGCGAATGCGAGATTTGACGCGTGGGCCCGGACGATTGTGCCGCGCGTTGAAGATTGACCGCGGGCTCGATGGGATAGATCTTTGCAAGATCGGCCCGCTATGGCTGGGATTTGAGGGCGCGACGCCATTCCAAATCGGCCAGAGCAAGAGGATCGGCATCACGCGTGCGGCGAGCAAACGGCTGCGCTTCTACGTGCGCGGCAATCGGTTTGTCAGCGGCCCGCAGGCCCACAACAGATAAAGGAGTCGCGCTTCCCGGGGCCTGGCCCGGGGTATGGGTCGGCGAATGTGGTGTCCGCGCGATCTTTGGGCGGCTTGGCTGCGCTGAACTGGGCGGCGGCGGGTCGCTGAGAGACTGGCGCCGTTCGACGCGCGGCAACCCGGTGTAGCATTCGGGGTTCCTCGCCTTTCAAGAGGTGGCCGACATGACCGAGGAAAGCAACATGGCGGAGGCGATGAATGCGCAACCGACGGGTTACGACGATGTCTCGACTGGTCGGGGCTCGCAATCCACGGGGGCGACGGCGGCATCCGCCACCGCACCTCAGGACCGTCGGCGGAGTGGTTGGAAGCAAAAGGCTCTGATCATTGTGCTCGGCGTAATTGTCCTGGCGGCTTTCATCAAGTTCGGTTTCCCGTGGATCGATGAAATGGTCAACACCGTCTCCACGGATGACGCATACGTGAACGGACACGTGACGTTCGTCGCGCCTCGTATTGCGGGACAAATTTCGCGGGTCCTGGTGGATGACAACAACCGTGTGCGCAAGGGAGATATTATCGCCAAACTCGACCAAGAGCCATATCTGGTTGCGGTCTCCGAGAAGCAGGCGGTGGTTGACACCGCAAGGGCAAACCTACAGGCTGCCATCGCTGGAGTGCGGGCGATCGAGGCGCAGGCAAGGAGCCGCCGCTGGAACCTGCAACACGCCGTGCAGGATGTCGACAACCAAATCGCGCTGCTGCACGCGCGCGTCGCCGGTGTCGACAAGAGCAAGGCAGTAATGGCGCTGGCGCAGCTCGAATTCAATCGGGTGCGGGAGCTCCTGCCCAAGGCGGACGTGTCACGGGAGGTGTACGACCAGCGCCAGGCGGAACTGACCACAGCTAGCGCCGAGTTCGCGCAGTCGTTGGCCGAAGTGTACCAGGTCCGGGCGTCACTGGGGCTGCCGGCCCAACCGGTCGGCGGCGGCGACCTCAGCAAGACACCGCCGGACCTCGACGAGACCTTTTCCAAGGTACTCGAGGCGCAGGCGGAGCTCATTCAGAGCGCCGCTCAGCTCGGCGTCGTGCACTCGTTCGATCAGGGTCCAAAGGCGATGATCGAGCAGTTCGAACGGCTGGGCGACATCAACGCGACCTTCACCAAATATGCGGCCAATGCCCCGGCGGTCAAACAGGCCGAGGCGAACCTCGAAGCGGCCGAGCGCGATCTTGCGCAGGCCGAGTTGAACTTACGTTACTGCGATGTCGTGGCGGCGATTGGCGGGGTCGTGACGCGTCGCAACGTCAATCCTGGCGACTATGTTCAGCCCGGGCAGAATTTGATGGCGATTTGCTCACTCGAAGAGATCTGGGTCGACGCGAACTTCAAGGAGACACAGCTGCGCGACCTTCGCATCGGGCAGCCGGTCGACCTGTACGTCGACATGTACGGCGACAGGCGCATCTTCAAGGGGCGGGTCTCCGGCTTCACCATGGGGACCGGATCGACCCTCGCATTGCTGCCGCCCGAAAACGCCACGGGCAATTTCATCAAGGTGGTGCAGCGCTTGCCGGTTCGCATCGATCTCGTCGATTACGATGCCGATCGCACGCCGCTGTTCATCGGCTCTTCGGTGGTTCCGTACGTGTATTTCAAGAAACCGCCAACCGGCCCCAATGCCGGAAAGTTTCTCCAGGCCGATGCGGCGCAATCCGTGCCGCGTGGTGCGGCTGTCAGCGCGTCCGGTGAAAGAAAATGACAGCCGCATTAGCGACGGCGGCGCCGGAGTCCCGATCCAGTGCGGCGATAAACCCCTGGATCGTTGCGGCGGTTGTCGTGGTCCCGACCTTCATGGAAGTGCTCGACACCACCATCGCGGTGGTGGCGCTTCGCTATATAGCGGGCGGGCTGTCAGCCACGGTCGATGACGGCGAATGGGTCATCACCAGCTACCTTGCCGCCAACGCAGTCATCCTGCCCATCACGGGCTGGCTGATCGCGCGCCTAGGGCGCCGCAACTATTTCCTGCTTTCGATCGCCGTGTTCACCCTCGCTTCGGCGATGTGCGGCATGGCCACGGGGCTGGGCCAGCTTATCCTGTTCCGTGTGCTGCAGGGCCTCGCCGGAGGAGGGCTTCAACCGTCGAGCCAGGGGGTGCTGCTGGACGCCTTCCCGGCCGAGCGTCAAGGCATGGCCATGACGCTGTTCGGCCTGGCGGCGCTGATCGCGCCTGTCGTTGGTCCAACGCTCGGCGGCTGGATAACCGACAACTACTCCTGGCGGTGGGTGTTTCTGATCAATATTCCCACCGGCCTCCTGGCCCTGACCGCCTGCGCCGTCACGCTCAGGGATCCCGAGTATCTCATAACGCAACGCATGGAGTTGCGCCGGCGACCGCTTAACTTTGACGGCATCGGCCTCTCGCTGCTGGTCATCGTCGTAGTCTGTTGGGAAGTGATGCTCAGCAAGGGTCAGCAGTGGGACTGGCTGGGCGACCCGTCGTGGCGCGTGCAAACCCTGGCGATCATGTTCGTCGCGGGCGTGACGGCGCTGATCGTTTGGGAGCTGCGCCACCCGAGTCCCGTGGTGAACTTCCGCCCTTTGCGCGAGCGGAATTTCGCGGCCTGCTGCATCATCATCTTCGGCGCCTTTGCGGTGCTTTATGGCGCAAGCACCTCGTTGCCCGCACTTCTTCAGTCGCTGTTCGGCTACGACGCGCTCAGCGCGGGACTGATCATGTCGCCGGCCGGACTCTTTGCCCTCCTCGCCATGCCGATTGTGGGGCGCGCGCTTGGTCGCGGAGCCGATGCGCGGTGGGTGATCGCCGCGGGTCTTTTGACCATGGCCGCCGGAAATTATTGGATGTCCCAGATGAACCTGAACGTCAGTCCCGGCCAGGTTGTCTGGCCGAGGGTTGTGCTTGTCATAGGGCTTGCCCTGTGCTTCGCCCCGGCGAACGTGGCGGCGTACCTCTATACTCCGCTCGCGATGCGCGGCGCCGCAGTCGGCCTGTTGAGTCTCTTGCGCAACGAGGGCGGCAGCATGGGAACTTCGCTGGCCCAGACGATTCATGAGCGCCGGGAACAGTTCCATGCTCTCCGCCTTGGCGAGTGGCTCGATCCTTTCAACGCGCCTGCGCGCTTCTACCTTGGTCAGGCCTCCGGCCATTTCCGGCAGCTTACCGGCGATCCCGTCGCCTCGGGGCAAATGGTCTTGCAATCGCTCGCGAATCTGCGCGAGCAGCAGGCGTCGGCGCTCGCCTACTTCGATGTGTTCTGGGTGCTGGCTGTTGTGATGGTCGCGCTTCTGTTCGCTGTACTGTTGATGAAACGCTCCGTCGCGGAGAAGGGCGCCCGGATTGGCGGCGAGTAGGGCGCGCGGGCGCGGCTGTTCTGGTGTGGTGATGATCGCCGTCAGCGACTTCAGAACGCTTTATCTGTGCGGAGGCGCATTTGATTGAGACGGCCCAGCTAGACGAGGATGTCCGAATTGAGTCCGTCGACACCAACTGACGATGTCGGATCAGCGGAGTTGGGACACTGCGCCTGGTGCGTCCACGACGAATATGGCGCCTGGTCCGACGAGGGATTATGATAATGAATACGCCCGATAGGCTCCGCTATTCGAGGATTCCAATAATCCATGGATCCGGCTCCATGCCCGCCGTGGGGTTTGGCACGCTGATACCGGATCCTCTTGCGACGGGACAAGCGATCAAGACCGCGCTGGAAGTGGGGTTTCGACATTTCGATTGCGCCGAGCGATACCGCAACGAAGAAGCGGTTGGCGATGCGATGCAGGCGGCGTTCAAAGCGGGGACGGTTCGACGGGAGGACGTCTTTGTCACCACGAAGCTGTGGAATACCAATCATCGTCCCGAGCGGGTCAGGCCGGCGTTTGACGCCAGCCGCCGGCGGCTTCGGGTCGACTATATCGATTGCTATCTCATTCACACTCCTTTCGCCTTTCGACCCGGCGAGGAGCAGGATCCGAGGGACGAGCGCGGTCAGGTCATTTATGATCCGGGGGTGACGTTGATGGAGACGTGGCGCGCGCTCGAGCATCTCATGGACGAGGGTCGGTGCAAGTCAATTGGTTTATCGGATATCGGGTTGGAGAAACTCCGTGAGATCGTTTCGGCTGCGCGGATCAAACCTGCGGTGGTGCAAGTCGAATCCCATCCGTATCTCCCCGAGTGGGAGTTGCTCGATTTCTGTCGGGAGCAAGAGATTGTGCTGTTGGCGTTTGCACCTTTGGGACACGCCATGGAGCCAAGCGTGATAGGTGATCCCGTGATTACCTCCATCGCGCGGCGCTTGCAGAAGACACCAGCTCAAGTTGCGTTGGCCTGGGCTGTACAGCGCGGCTCCGCGTTCTTGACGACCTCGACCAAACCTCAACGCATTCAGGAGAATTTCGACATTTCGGCTCTCCCCGAGGACGCTATGCGGGAGATTCGAGAGCTCATCTCCACGAGCGTAAGGTTCAATTCAGTGGTAGAGACCGGCGTGCCCGGATTTATTCCCCAGAGTACAATGAACCCGAGACGATAGATGCCCGCACATCTACTTTCGGTCAACGTAGGCCTGCCGCGTGACGTTTCGTGGCGGGGAAAAACCGTCCGCACGGCCGTATGGAAATCGGCGGTTCAAGGCCCGCAATTCGTGCGCCGGCTCAACATCGATGGCGACGGGCAAGGGGACCTAGCCGGGCATGGCGGCGAGCATCGGGCGATACTCGTCTATCAAATGGATTCTTATCGATATTGGGAGAAGGAACTCGGCCGGAATGATTTCATCTATGGACAGTTCGGAGAAAATTTCACGGTCGAGGGCCTGCCTGACAACGAGGTGTGCATAGGCGACCGCTATCAAGTCGGCAGCGCGCTGTTTGAGGTGACGCAGCCGCGCGTCACCTGCTACCGGGTAGGCATCCGGTTGGGCGATCCGCAGATGGCCGCGCGGTTGGTTGAGAGGGGAAGGCCTGGCTTCTATCTCCGAGTTCTCGAAGAGGGCCAGGTAGAAGCGGGGGACGAAATCGTCCAGGTCGGGGCAGGTCCCGAGCGCATGACAGTCTCTGAAGTCAATGCGCTGCTGTACCTGCCGGTTCGATCCCGCTGCCAACTTGAGCGTGCGCTGCGCATTCCGGCGCTCAGCGCGGGCTGGCGGGGCTCCTTTCAAGCGCTGCTCGAACAAGAGAAGGACGATGGAGCAACGAGCAATGGGGCGAGATCCGGTGCGCCGGCATGGGCGGGATTCCGAAACATGCGAGTGGCGCACAAGAGTCGTGAAAGCGCCTATGTGACGTCACTGACGCTCGAGCCCATCGATGCGCTTCCCTTGACTGTTGCCCTTCCTGGCCAGTTCGTCGTACTGCGCTTGGATTTGGGGCCCGGCGCGCAACCGCAAATGCGCAGCTATTCATTGTCGGGCGAACCCAGCGCCCGTCGCTACCGCATAAGCGTCAAGCGCGCGCCGCAGGGCGCAGCAAGCGCCTATATCGACGAGAAGGCGCAAATTGGCGACGTGCTGGCGATGAGCGCGCCACGGGGCGAGTTTACGCTTCGACCGGGCGATGGCCCGGTAGTCCTGCTGAGCGCAGGGGTGGGGGCGACACCTGTTCTCGCGATGCTCCATACATTGGCGACCGAGGCGTCGCGGCGAGAAATCTGGTGGCTATATGGCGCGCGCAACCGGAGCGAACATCCTTTCGCGGATGAGGTTCAAGGCCTTCTGAAGAAGATGGCCCGCAGTCACAGCCACATACGTTACAGCTCGCCCGGCCCCGATGATAGGCCAGGCGTCGACTTCGACGCCTCAGGACGCTTGAGTATTGGGGTTCTGCGAGAACTGGAAGCGCCGCGCGACGCCGAGTTCTACCTCTGTGGGCCATCCGCATTTTTGAGCGAATTGACCGCCGGTCTCGCAGACTGGGGCGTTGCTCCCGGCCGTGTCCGCACTGAGACCTTCGGGTCGGGGCCGTCTCTTACGCCCGGAATTGCGAACTCACCGCGCAGTCCGCCGCATCCCCCTGCAGCGGCTTCGGGCGCGGGTCCCCTGATCTCCTTTGCTCGGAGCGGCGTGAGCGTCCATTGGGGAGCGAATTATCAGAACCTCCTTCAACTCGCAGAGGCCTGCGACGTGCCGACGAGATGGGCGTGCCGGACGGGAGTTTGCCACACATGCGAGACCGGCCTTGTCGCCGGGGCGGTTGCGTACGATCCCGAACCGCTCATTCCGCCGGCGTCCGAGAGCGTTCTTATCTGCTGTTCGCACCCGCGAGGTGATGTCGTCCTCGATCTGTAACGACGATGGCCGTCACCACGCGCTTCAATATGTCTCAAACTGGAAATGACGCGGCGTAGGAGGTCCTTCATGACGAACACCCACGACGCCCTTATCATCGGCGCCGGCCAGGCCGGACCGCCGTTGGCTGATCGGCTTACGAAGGCTGGGATGTCGGTCGGCCTGATCGAGCGCAAGCTGTTCGGCGGGACCTGCGTCAACACGGGCTGCATCCCAACCAAAACGATGATCGCCAGCGCTTACGCCGCGCGCATGGCGCGCCGCGCGGCGGAATATGGCGTCAGCACCGGGGGCGAGGTCGCGGTAAACATGAAGGCCGTGAAGGCGCGCAAGGACATGATCTCGGCGAGGGCGCGAGAGGGAGTAGAATCCTCGCTCGCAGGGATGCAGCGTTGCACAGTCTACCGCGGCCACGCTCGTTTTGTCTCGCCGCGCGAGGTGCAAGTGGGCGAAATCCGCATCGCAGCGGACCGCATTTTCGTCAACGTGGGCGGCCGCGCCAGCGTTCCTGACCTGCCCGGACTTCGATCAAGTCGGCCTGCTGACCAATGCATCGATTCTTGAGCTTGACGCGTTGCCGCGGCATCTGATTATTGTCGGCGGCAGCTACGTCGGCCTCGAGTTCGCGCAGATGTACCGCCGCTTTGGAGCCGAGGTGACTGTCGTGGAGAAGTCGTCGCGGCTGATCCCGCGTGAGGATGAGGACGTATCGGCCGCTATCAGACAGATCCTCGAAGCTGAGGGCGTCGCGGTGCGCGTAAATGCAGAGTGCATTCGTTTCAGTCGCACTGACGTTGGAATTACCGTGGGGGTCGACTGCGCGTCCGGCGCCCCCAGGTTGTGGGTTCCCACGTACTGCTCGCGCTCGGGCGGCGGCCTAACACTGATGACTTGGCTCTCGACAAAGCAGGAGTTGAAGTCGACCCGCACGGATACATTGTCGTTGACGATGAACTGCGCACCAGCGCGCCGGGCGTCTGGGCGCTGGGCGACTGCAACGGTCGAGGCGCCTTCACCCACACCGCATACAACGATTTTGAGATTGTCGCAGCCAACCTTCTCGATGGCGAACGGCGGCGTTTGAGCGATCGCATTCCGGCATACGCGCTCTACGTCGATCCTCCGCTCGGCCGCGTCGGCATGACCGAGGCGCAGGCCCGAGCTACCGGACGTCCGCTCCTTGTTGGCCGCCGTCCGATGACCCGCGTCGGCCGCGCGATCGAGAAAGGGGAAACGCAGGGGTTCATGACGGCGATCGCCGACGCCGAGACGCAGCAATTACTCGGGGCGGCCATCCTTGGCGTTGGCGGTGATGAGGCGATCCACGGAATCCTCGATGCGATGAACGCCCGGACGCCATTCACGGCGCTACGACGCGCGATGCCCATTCATCCCACTGTGTCGGAACTCGTGCCGACCCTTCTGGGTGAAATGAGCCCTGTCCTGGCGCACAATTGAAACGCGCTCCGGCCTGACTGTATCCCCACGTCGTGGGCCGGCGGACGGACTTCCATCTAAATCGAACTCCAAATCGGTCCCGCTTCGCGGGGCCACTTCACTCCAGTCGATGGATTACGCCGTCCACGAAACGCAAGGAAAGACGCTCGCAAAAATTGCGTCTAGCCCAATTCGAGCCTAATATCACTCAAATCGCCGATTGCAATGAAATACATAGGGCAAGGTTTGCGCAAAGCTGGCGAGGTCTCGCTCGAAGCTCTGAGAGTGGATCGCACGTCGCGCACTCCGATCCACCGTCAGATATACGCCTCAATCCGCGCCTTCATTCTCGATCGCCGCATCCCGTCCCGCGCCAAATTGCCGGCGTCGCGCGATCTCGCCAAACGTCTTGGCGTTGGCCGCAATACGGTGGCGGCGGCCTACGATCAGCTTCAGGCGGAAGGACTCGTCGAGGCGCGACCCGGTTCGGTCACCCGCGTCGCCGAGTTGCTCACGCGAACCGACGACAAAAGGCCTCGCCAAGCGCTGGGGCGGCGTGCGGCAGTCTTTCAAGGCGGGGCGCGCTGATCGCGAGCATTGCTCAGCCGCAGAGAACGCCCGGCGCCATTCAATTATACCCTGGCGTCCCCGACGCCAGCGCTTTCCCGATCTCGATCTGGTCGCGGCTGTTGGCGCGCAATGCGCGAAAGCTCGACGAGAGCGTGGTTGGCATCCACGATTTCGCCGGTCATCCACGGTTTCGCGAGGCGGTCGCCGATTATCTCGGCGGCGCTCGCGGCATTGATTGCGCGCCCGAGCAAGTCATCGCTGTCACCGGCGCACAGGCCGCCCTCGATCTCGCGGCGCGGATTCTGATTGATGACGGCGACTGGGCCTGGATGGAGGAGCCAGGCTATCGCGGCGCGCGAAGCGCGCTGCTCGGCAGCGGCGCGCGTCTGGCGCCGCTGAGGGTCTCCAGAAGGGGATGGATCCTGGACGACGAAGCGGCTCCGCCGCCGCGCATCATCTATGTGACGCCGAGCTGCCAATGGCCGTTCGGCGCGGTCATGCGAATGGACGAGCGGCTGCGGCTGCTGGCGCTCGCGGAGCGCCACAACGCCTGGATCTTGGAGGATGACTACGACGGCGAGTACCGCTTTCGCGGCCAGGCGGCGCCGGCGCTTCGCGGTCTCGACGGCGCCGACCGGGTCATTTACGTCGGCACCTTCGGCAAAACTCTGTTCCCCTCCTTGCGCCTGGGCTTCCTCGTCGCGCCGCGCGATTTGGCGCCCGCTTTCGGCAGGGCTCTGAGCGTTTCCGGCCAATTCGCGCCGCCTCTCATTCAGGTGACCGTCGCCGATTTCATCCGTGAGGGCTATTTCGCGACCCATCTCAAGCGCATGCGTCGCCTCTACGCCGCCCGACAGGCCGCCTTCGTCGCGCTATGTCGGGATCTCCTTGGACCATGGCTTCGCGTCGAGGAGAACGATTCCGGCATGCAGGTGCTCGCGCGTTTCGTCGAGCCGTCGGATGACTGCGAATTCGCCAAGGCCGCGCTTCGTCACGGCGTCGACGTCCAACCGGTGTCGATCGACTACCACTGCGACGCCCCCGAAGGCGGGCTGCTGTTGGGTTTCGCCGCGATCTCGACCGCCCAAGCGGAAAAGGCGGTTCGCGCATTGCGGAGAACCTTTCTGGAGCAAGAGAAGGTCAGACAAGGACGTTAACTGGCCCTGTCGAATCGTCTCAAACTGGCTCTGTTCGGGGGGCCAGTGCCGTGCTAGCGTCGCCGAAACAAGAAAACCGGAGCAGATCCGTGTACCTAGTCGGCGAGGAAGAGATCGCGGCGATCGCGAAGGTCATTCGCTCCGGGGCGCTGTTTCGCTACGGCGTCGGGGGCGAATGCGACCGGTTCGAGAGGCGGTACGCCGACTATCTCGGCGTCAAGCATTTCGCTCTCGCCGCAAGCGGCAGCAATGCGCTGGCCGCCGCGATGATCGCCATCGGTTTAGGGCCGGGCGACGAAGTCATCATTCCCGCCCACACCTACATGGCGACCGCGACCTCCGTTCTGTCGGTCGGCGCCATCCCCGTCATCGTCGACATCGACGAAAGCCTGACGCTCTCCCCGGAGGCGTTCGAGAACGCGATCGGGCCGTGCACGAAGGCGGTCGTGCCCGTGCATATGTGGGGCGCCGCTTGCGACATGGACGCCATCATGAGGATTGCGCGCAAGCACGGCCTGCTGGTGATCGAAGACGCCTGCCAGGGCGTCGGCGGCGGCTACGAGGGCCGCCGTTTCGGCGCGATCGGCGACGTCGGCTGTTTCAGCTTCAACTACTACAAGAACATGACCAGCGGCGAGGGCGGGGGCGTCGCGGTCAACAATGACGCCTGGGCCGAGCGCGCGCGCTGCGCGATCGACCCCTGCCATTTCTACTGGCAGGGGCGGCACGACACGGAGCAGCCGTTCTCCGCCAACGGCGCGCGCGCCTCTGAGCTGATGGGCGCCATGCTGAACGTGCAGCTCGACCGGCTCGACGGCATGGTGACGGCGATGCGTCGCGAGCGGCGCAGGGTGCTGGAGGGCGTCGCGCCCCTGGCCAATCTCGGCGTCAGGCCGGCGCCGATGAACAGCCCCGACCATGATTGCTCTACGCAGGCGATGTTGACCCTCCCGTCCGCCGAAAGCGCGGAACGCTTTGCTTCGATCTTTCCGAGCGTGATCGCCGGCAAGACGGGACGGCACAATTACACCGAGTGGGACCAGGTGTCTGATGGGGCTTGGCGCGGCGCACCCGGCCATGAATCCCTTCGAGTTTCCCGCCAATGCGCGATGCCGCAAGACTTACTCCAAAGACATGTGCGCGCGTTCTCTCGAAATCCTCAACCGGACGGTGATGGCGCAGATGCATCCGCTGCACAGCGAGAAAGACATCGAAGACATGATCCACAACATCGGCGTCGCCGCGCGCGTGGTTTTCGGGGGACTGAAGCGGGAAGACGCCGACATTCGCAACGTCAAACCCGTGGACGCGCAGAAGTTCGATATGAAAGTCAGCGCCTGAGGGCGTTTGTTGGGGGAACGTCAAATTCGGAGGTAGGCATGTTCGGACTTGTGCTCTTGCGCCGCATCCCGTTGGGCTAAATCGCTCGTCATCGCGTCCTTGGCCTGCGCGGCCGGCGGCGTCGCCGCAAGAGCCGACGACAAGCCGCTGTCGATCTATTTCGTCGGCTGCGCGGCGCCGACCGGGTTTCACGGCTATCTCGCGCGCGGCGCGACGGAGGCGGGCAAGAATCTCGGCGTCAAGGTCACCTACATCTATCCCGACGAGCTCACCATTCCCAACCAGGTGCAGAAGATCGAGGAGGCGATCGCGGCGAAGGCCAACGGCATCGCGCTTTGCGAGTTTGCGCAGGACGCGGCTTATGTCGACGTCGCCAAGCGCGCCAAGGAAGCCGGCATCGCGTTCGGCAGCGCCGCCGCGCCGCCCGCGGGCATGCAGGTGCGCGATCCCAACGACATATTCCTGTTCCGCACCGGCTCCGACGAGAAAGCCGCCGGGGCGCTGACCGGGAAGCGGCTGATCGCCATGGGCGTCAAAGGCAATGTGGCGGTCGTCGATCAGCAGCCCGGCGACGCGACCTGCCGCGATCGCGCCGAACTCCGAGATCGCGACGCTGAAGGCGGCCGGCGTCAAGGCCGAGTTCGTCGAGTCCATGATGGATCCGGGACAGGAATCCGAACTCGTCGTCAACTATCTGCGCAAGCATCCCGACACTGCCGCGGCGACCAGCGTCTGCAACATCAGCGCCGGCCTCCTCTCCGCGAAGAACGACAGCGGCAAGTCGGACCTCATCATCACCGGCTACGATCTTGACGCGCAGGCGCTGGCCGCGATCAAGGATGGTCGGCAGTCCTTCACCATCGATCAGCAACAGTTCTGGCGCGGCTACATGCCGGTCCTGCTGCTGACCCACTATCTCAAATATGGACTGATGGAGGCCAACTATTTCCTGACCGGTCCGACGATCGTCGACAAGTCCAACATAGAGCGGGTCGCGAAACTCGTGACCGAAGGCTATCGTTGAAATGTCGCCGGGGCCGTCCGGCGACGGCCCCGGCGCGGGTGCGGTCGGCGGCTCCATGACGGAACAGATAAAACAGACGCGGGTCGCGAAGGATTGGGCGGAGCCGCCGGGGCGGAGCGCTGTCTACGGCGAAGCGCTTCGGCGTCTGTTGTTGCGTCCCGAAGCGACATCGGTCGCGGCGCTGCTGATCCTGTTCGCGGTCTTTTCGTTCTTGAGCCCCGACCTTTTTCCCACCAAACAGACCTATATCAGCGTGATGGCGGTCGCCTCGGAGCTCGGAATCGTCAGCATCGGCGTCACCTTGCTGATGATTGGCGGGCACTTCGATCTGTCGGTCGGCGCGGTTCTCGGGCTTGCCTCATATATCGCGACCGTGCTGATGCGCGACGCGCATCTGTCCCCGATCATTGCGGCGCCGGCGGCGATTGCGGTCGGGGCGTTGCTCGGGGCGATCAATGGCGCGCTGGTCGTCCGATTTCGCATCCATTCCTTCGTCGTTACGCTCGGCACAATGCTGATCTGGCGCGGCGTCGTCATCGCATTGACCGGCGGATTTCCGATCATCGCGCCGATTCCGCCGCTGTTTCGCGATGTGATGTCTGGTCCTTTGTTGTTCGGGTTCCGGATGTCCATGCTGTGGTTTCTCGCAATCGGTCTGCTCGGAACTTTCGTCCTGACCAGGACGAGGTTCGGCAATTGGGTTCAGGCGCGTGGGCAGAACGAACAGGCGGCCCGCAATCTCGGCGTGCCGGTCGATCGCGTGACGATCTATCTGTTCATGATGACTTCGGCGCTCGGCGCCATGGCGGGGGTTGTCCAGGTGGCCCGGTTCGCTTCCGTCGATGCGTTGCGCGGCGAGGGCATGGAGTTGCAGGCCGTCGCCGTGACGGTGATCGGCGGCACCTTGCTTTCGGGCGGCTACGGCAGCGCGATCGGAACCATGCTCGGCGCAGTCACCTTCGGCGTCATTCAGGTCGGTTTGGTTCTGGCCGGCGCTCCCGGACATTTCTTCCGCACCCTGACGGGCTTCATCGTCGTCGCGGCCGTGATCCTCAACACGACGGTGGCGCGGCGAATGGCGCGTTCGCGACCGCTCGCCGGCTTTCGCCGCGGCAACGCCGAGAGCGATGCGGCGCTCGCCGCTGCGTCGGCGGAGACGGAAGGCGCTACCCGGGGGAGCGGACGATGACGGATGTCGCCGGTTCGGGCCGCGACGCCGGACGCGACAATTGGCGCGACGCGCACGCGCCGCGCCGGAATGTCGAGCCGATCCCCGCCGGAGCGACGCCCGTCATGGAGGCGGTCAACCTCTCCAAGGCGTTCGGCGCGACGACCGCTTTGGTCGATGTGTCTCTGCGCGCCTATGCGGGGCGCGTCCTCGCGTTGCTCGGAGACAATGGCGCCGGCAAGTCGACGCTCATCAAGATTCTTTCCGGCGTGTTTCCCCCCGATCGCGGCGAGCTCCGGTTTCGTGGCGAACCCGTGCGATTCGCCAATCCTGCGCATGCGCGTGGCCTCGGCATCGCAACTGTCTTTCAGGATCTGGCGGTCTGCGATCTGCTGTCGGTGACGCGCAACGTCGTGTTGGGGCGCGAGCCGACCAAGGGCTTCGGCCCGTTCCGCTGGCTCGACATGAAGCGCGCGGACGAGATGGCGCGCTCCGCGCTGCTGCGGCTCGGCGTGCGCTGGGAGCGGGGGCTCGACGAGCGCGGCGTCAATATTTCCGGCGGCGAACGGCAATCGCTGGCGATCGCGAGAGCGATGTTCTTCGGCTCCACGCTGCTCATTCTCGATGAGCCGACTTCGGCTCTGGCGGTGCGCCAGGCCGGCAAGGTTCTCGACCACATCCTGACCGCGCGCGATTCCGGACAGGCGGTCATCTTCATCACGCACAATTTCCGTCATGCCTTGTCCGTCGCCGACGATCTGACGGTGCTCGCGCAGGGCAGGGTCGCCGCGCATTTCCGCCGCGACGAGATCGAGCTCGATGAGCTTATGGATCTGGTGGCGCGCGTGGCTTGAACCGGCGCACGGGCGCCGATCTCGCGGATCAAGGAGGCCAAAGGCATGGATTTCAGGAGTCTCGAGCCCGGTCGTAAAGTTGTCGTCGTTCATGAGGACGACGTCGGCATGACCCACGGCGCCAACACGGCGTTTGTGGAGCTGTCGGAGTTCGGCGCCTGCAGTTCCGGCTCCGTCATGCCGCCCTGCCCATGGTTCCCGGAAGCCGTCGAGCTGGCGAAGCGCAACGACAAGCTCGATCTTGGCGTGCATCTGACGCTGACGAGCGAGAAGAAACCCTACCGCTGGCGCCCGCTGACGACGCCGCCTGCGTCGTCCGGCTTGACCGATCCCATGGGCTATTTCTGGCCTGACGTTCCGAACGCGCGCAAGGCTGATCCTAAGGCGGTCGAAACCGAATTGCGCGCTCAGATCGACGTGACGCTCGCCTCCGGGATCGACGTGACGCATCTCGATGCGCATATGGGCACGGCCCTGTGCCCGGAGTTCGTTGACATCTATGTGCGGCTTGGGCTCGACTACAAGCTCCCGATCCTGCTGGTGAAAGACTACAACTCGTTCAATCCGCGCAGCTATTCGGGGCCCATGTCGAACGACAATTATAACGCGGCGCTTGAAGCGGGCCCGCGCCAGCGGCTTCGCCGTTTTCGACCTCGTGCAGGAGACGGTCTGGGACCGGCCGAAAGACGCGGAATCCACCTATCGCGAGATATTCCGCAGGCTGCCCGACGGCCTCACTTTCCTGTCCCTGCATTTCAATGCGCCCGGCGATTTCGAAGTCGTAGAGCCCTCTCACGCCTACATCCGTACCGATGAATATGCGCTCTTCAAGAGCGGCAAGACCAAACAATGGGCGGACGAATTCGGCCTGGAGATTGTCGGCATGCGAGAACTGCGCAACGATTTGCGTTCCCGCTGGGTCTTGTGAAAAGCACTGGTGCTAGTCGGCTGGCCGTCGCCGCGTGCGTCGACGGATAGATCGCACTGCGCATCAGCATCTTCGCCACCGAACGCTCAGTCGGCGCATTCGGTCTGACGGGCTGTCCTAACAGTTCGCCGGCCAACTGGGGGGTCAACATGGCGTCGCGAACCAGGGCGTTCGCCTTGGCGCCGCCAGCGGCGCGAAGTTTCGCCGCAGACCCCAACTCTTGAGAGGATGCAGCCATGGAAAGCAGGGCGCGCGTGACCTGACGCCCGCCTGTCGGCCTGCATGTGGAGTGGTTAAGGAACGCCATGCTGGCTTGGGCGCAGCGCAGCCGCATCGCCTGGCGCGCATCAGCCGCGCCGCCGTGCGCTTCAACCGGCTGTCGATCTTCACCTGGGCGAAATACGCCGACGCCTCACGGAGAATCTCATTCGCTTGGCGAAGCTCGCGGTTCTCGTGCTCCAGCGCCTTCAGCCGCTCCGTTCGTCCGTCGTCAGTCCGGCGCGCTTGCCTTTATCGCGCCCGGCAAGCGCCGAGGATCGCGCATCGCGATATGGTCCGTCGGCGAAGCTCCTGTCGCCCCCCTGTCTCGCTTACAGGCCGCCTTCATCGCGCAAGAACGCCTCGATCACGTTGGCGAGGATCCGCGCGGTGTCGCTGTTGTTGTCAGAGAAACAAAGGGTGGACGCGTAACTGATTGAACCGACCGCGAAGACGGCGCCGCCCTGCGGCTGAAAAGTGATCGTCATGTCGGCGCGCAGGCCCGAGCGCGGATCGGAGCCGCCGTGCCAGGGCGCGATGGCGGTTACGAGTTCTCTCGCGGTCTGATAGGCGTCGGTGAAGCCGTCGGCGCTCGCCAGTACGACCGTGTGCTCCGGCGTTCCCGCCGCGGCGTCGGCGCGGTCGATCTCAAAGCCCGCCGCGCCATGGCCGAGGACCAGAGCCGGCCCGGCGCCGAACGTGTCGCCGGGGACGCCTTCGAACACCCAGGACCAGCGTTCGCTCTTGCCGGCCGCAGTCTTCGCGTACGCCGCGCCGCGGTCGAAACCCTGGCCGCAGAAGCCGACGCCGGTGCGAGCCTGCGGCGGCCGGCCCGCCGAACTCCAGAGCCCGCCGCGCTCGCCGGTAAGCGCCAGATGATCCTCGCCCGGCTCGCCCTGCCACGTGCCGGTGCCGGCGTAGCGCCTGACTTCGATCACATCGGGTTCGTCCCCGGCGACGGCGGTGACCCAGTAGAAGCCGTTGCCGCCGAGATAGAGCAGCCGCCCGCCGGCGTCGAGCCAGGCGTCGCGCGCGTCGAGCATGGGTCGCGACCAATATTCCGGATGCGTTCCCGTCATCACCGCGCGATAGGGCGCCAGCAGCTCCGCGCCTTCCGCATGCAGGAGATCGTCGCAGAGGATGTCGACCGCGTAGCCGCGCGCGTGCAGCCAATGCACGAGATGCAGATCGGCGGCGAACTGATGCGGCGCGTCGAACGTACGGCAGCGCGCCTTGGGCCGGAAGTCGACGATTGGACGCCGGCGCGAGCCAAGGCAGATCCCGCTGCCGTCGCCGTGCGAATCGTAAAGGCTCTTCAGCCCGTTGGCCGCGACATAGTCGTAAGCCTCCGGGTTCAGCCCCATGTCCTGCCGTGGCGCGAGCCGCAGCGAATCCGTGGCGTCGATCGATTCGTTGGCGTAGGCGAGATAGCTGAAGGTCGGCATCAACAGCGCGAGCGGCGCCGTCGCGCAGCCCTTCGGCGGCGCGACGAAGAAGGGAATGTGATCTTCCGCGCCATCGCTTCTGAGCCGCATCGCATAGACGCCCGAAGGCAGATCCTCCGGCGCGGCGAAGCGGAAGGTCTCCGGCCATTGCGCGTCGCAGACGTCGTCGTCATGAAAATGCACGGCGTCGTGCGTCGGTCCCTCGATGGCGGCGACGCCGAAGGCCGGGCCGGTCATCGCGCGCGCGGGACGGTTGTAGCATTGCGCCGCGAGCCCGCGCCCGGCGTCGAGCAGACGCCGTCCCTGCGGCTCGGCCGCCAGGTCGAGCGCACAGCGCGTCTCGCCGCGGGAGCGCAGCAGCGGCCGGGCGATCTTGCCGTTGTAGACCTGGCGCGGCGCCCGCCGCGCGCCGCGAGTCTCGACCTCGGCTGCGGCAAGCGCCATACGCGGCCCGAACAGCGCGCGAGCGTCGAGCGCCGCCTCCGCAACATCGGGCGTCTCATAACGCGGCGAGAAATCGCGCGGCGTCGCCGAGAGCGCGATGCGCCCGCCGCGACCGCTCACATTCACCCGCACCCAGGCGCGCGCGATCAGCGCTTCACGGCTCCTGACGAGACAACGCCCTGTCGCTTCGACGCAGACCCGTCCCGTTGCGTCGAGGCCGAGGCAAAGCGCGCCGGGCGCGCCAGGCGCGCGCCAGGAAAGAACGCCCTGGGGGCCGGCGGCGGGCAGCGTCGGCCAGAGCCAGAGATCGATCTCGAAGTCTTCGTCATCCAGCAGCGGCGCCGCGGTCTCCAGGACGGCGAACGATCCCTTGTGGATTTCCTGCGGCCCCGCCTTCAGCGCGTCCGCCGGGGCAGGCGGCGATCTCGCGCTCCTGGAAACCCGGCCCGCGCGGGTTCTCGTCGCCATGAAGCAATCGCACGAGTTGATATTCGACTTCGGGACCGTCGCTGTGGATGTGAAAACCCAGACTCTCGCCAGGGCGCATCCAGACCCGATCGCTGTAGCCGGTGAGTTTCACGCCGCGCCCTCAGATTCGCAGGGAGGCGCCGTCGGCGCCGAAGAGATGGAGCGCGCGCGCCGCGATGCGCGCCTCCAGCGCCGATCCGGGCGCAAGGTCGTGCTCGGGCGCGGCGCGGATGCGCACGCGCTCGGCTTCGTTGAGCGCGAGATCGACGAAAATGTCGGCGCCGCCGTATTCGACGCGCGCGACATGGCCCTTGAGCGCGATCTCGCCTTCGCGCGCCGGGCCGATGGCGAGGTCGGTCGGCCGCAGGCCGAGCGCGACGCGCGGCGCATCGGCCGGCGCGAATGCGCCGGGCGGGAGCGGCACGGAAAGCCCGTGCGCGCTGACAAAGCGCCCCTCTACGCAGGCGCCCGGCAACAGGTTCATCGACGGCAGGCCGACAAATCCCGCGACAAAACGGTTGGCCGGGCGCTCGAACACGTCGCGCGGCGGGCCGACCTGCTGAATGCGCCCATGATCCATGACGATGATGCGGCTCGCCATGGTCATCGCCTCGAACTGGTCGTGCGTGACATAGAGCGTCGTGCGGCCGACCCGCCGATGCAGATCGATCAACGACTGACGCATTTCGTGCCGCAGCAGCGCGTCGAGATTCGAGAGCGGCTCGTCCATGAGAAAAGCCGCGGGCTGACGCACGATGGAGCGGGCGAGCGCGACGCGCTGGCGCTGACCGCCCGAAAGCTGCGAGGGCAGGCGGTGCAGCTTGTCGCCGAGATCCACGAGTTGCGCCGCCTCGCGCACGCGGCGCTCGACCGTCGCGCGATCCTGCCGGCCGCGGCCGGTCGTCAAAGGAAAGGCGATGTTCTGCTGCACGCTCATGTGCGGATAGAGCGCGTAGGATTGGAACACCATCGCCACATTGCGCTCCGCCGGACGCCTATAGTTGACGACCTTGCCCTGGATCAGAATCTCGCCCTCGTCGCAGGCCTCGATGCCGGCGATGATGCGCAGGATCGTGCTCTTGCCGCATCCCGAGGGGCCGAGCAATGCGACGAACTCGCCCTCATTGGCCCGCAGGCTCACGCGATCGAGCACCGGCGCCGCGCCGAAGCTCTTGCTGACCTCGGAAAGCTCCAAACAAGGCCTGGCCGGAGACGCGTCCAAGACTCACTCCTTCAAGGCGCCGGCGAGGCTCTGCTGGAAGAACGCCCGCTGGAACGTCACGAAGATCAGCGTGAGCGGCACGGCGGCGACCAGGCTCGCGGCGCTGATGAGCCCCCAATCGACGGTGAAGATGGCGCGCAGGCTTGACACGCCGACCGTGATCACCTGCCGGTCGAGATCGCGCACGGCCACGAGCGGCCAGAGGAAACTTGTATATTGCAGCGAGAAGATGAAGGTCGCATGCACGACCAGACCGGGCCGGATCAGCGGCACGACGACCCGGCGAAGGATTTCGATCTCCCCGGCGCCGTCCATGCGCGCCGAATGGATCAGTTCGTCGGGAAGGCCGACGATATAAGATCGGATCATGAACACGCCGAGCGGATTGGCGAGCGGCGGCAGGATCAACGCCAGACGCGTGTCGATCAGCCCCATGCCGCGCACGATGAGGAACAGCGGGATCAACAACGCGGCAAGCGGCACGGCGACGGATGCGATGAGCCCCGTGAGGATCGCTCGCCGCCCGGTGAAATCGAGCTTGGCGAGCGCATAGGCGGCCATGCCGTCGATTACGAGCTTGATCGCCGTGACGGAGACGGAGACGATGAGCGTGTTGAGGAGCCACCAGCCGAATGGATGCGTCGTGAACAGCGCGACGTAATTGCCGAAATAGGGAGGATCGGGAATCCAATGCGGGGGATAGCCGAACAGCGACTTCGTCTCCTTCAACGAGGTCGAGACGACATAGAAGAACGGCGCCAGCGAGACGGCGACCGTCAGCGCCAGCACGAGCCCGCTCAGAGCACGCGCGGCGGCGCCGCGACGAAGGGCGAGCGCCGGCTGGCCGCCCATCACGCCCGCTCCCGCAGCAGCCAGGTTTGCAGGCCCGTCAGCGCGACCACGACCACGACCAGCACGAACGAAAGGGTCGCGCCGAAACCGGGGTCCGAGAAGGTGAACAGGCTGCGGTAGATGTACCACGCTATCGTCGCCGTCGAATTCACGGGACCGCCGTCGGTGAGGACGAACACCGAATCGAAAAGTTGCAGGTTGACGATGGTCGCGAAAATCACGGCGAAATAGAAGGTCGGGCGCATCAGCGGCAGCGTGAGGCTGAAGAAGCGCCGGATCGGCCCGGCGCCGTCCAGCTCCGCGGCGTAGTAGAGATCCTTCGGCAAGGCGAGCAATCCGGACAAGAACAGGATCGCCCAGAACCCGAGGCCCTTCCAGACCTCGATCATGGCGATCGTCGGCATGGCGGAATGCGGGTCGCCGAGGAAGTTGATCTTGGCGCCGGTCAGGGCGCGCACGCCGAGATTGAGAAGGCCGAAATCGGGATGGATCACGAAAGTCCAGATCAGCGCGACGATCAGCGAGGCTTGCAAGGTCGGAAAGTAGATGACGATGCGCAACAGCGCCCCGCCGCGCCGCACGGTTTGCAGCGACAGCGCGACGATCATGCCGAGCGCGAAAACGGCGGGAATCGCCAGCAGACAATAATATAGCGTGTTGACCACGCATTGCAGGACGAGCGGATCGGAGAACACGTTGCGCCAGTTGTCAAGTCCGGCGAATTCCGCGGGTGCGATGACGCCGTCGTGCATGAAGGTCAGGTAGAACAACCAGACGATAGGCGCGGCCAGGAACAGTGCGAAGGCCGTGAGGAACGGCGCCAGGAAGCCATAGGCTGCCAGATTGCGCCGCAGCGCCGCGCGTCGGCGCTGCCGGCGGTGCTCGTCCGCCGGCATATGCAGCGATTGAGGGACCGATCCCATCTATTTCGCGAGTTTGTCGACGATCGCGCTCATCTGCTCAATGGCGGCCTTGCCGGTGAGATTGCCGAGATAGGCGTTCTCGGCCACAGGCCAGATCTGTTGCAGCATGGTCAGAATCTTCGGATGGGGCTGCACGCCTTTCACGCGCGGCACGAAGTCCTTCTGGATCTTCTGCATCGGCGGCTTGTCGGCGTAGAGCTTGTCGACGACGTCGGTCCTCACCACCTGAAGGTTGACCTCGCTCGCGAAGCGCGAAACCTCGGGCGCGGAGGCCCAGTGCTTGATGAAGGCCCAGGCGAGATCCTTGTTCTTGCTCGCGGCGGCGATGGACAGGATGCCGAAATTGCCCATCACCGTCTGCGCCTTGGGGCCGGGCGGCGCATAGGCGACGTCCCATTTGAAGCCGGGCGGTTTGGCCAGGAGCTCGTTGATCTGCGGCGTTTCGCCGTGATAGATCGCGATCTTGCCCGCCTTGAACAGGTCGAACTGTCCCTGCCAGTCCACGCTGCCGACGGGCGGCGTCACCTTGGCCTTGTGCAGGTCTATGAGGAACTGCATGGCGTCCTCGGCGCCGCCCAATCCTGAGGCGGTCCAATCCGGGTTGAGAATGTCGGCGCCGGCGTTGTGGATATAGGGAAACCAATCCCAGAACGCGAAGTCCGACACGCGGGTGCGCAGCGAAACGCCGTAGACGTCTCCCTTGGTGCAGGCCTTCGCCGCCGCCATCATCGCGTCGTAGGATTTGTTCCAGCTGTCGGCGACGCCCGCAGCGTTGAGCAGATCGAGATTGATGAAGATGTTGTAGACAGCGCCGAGCACCGGCACGCCCCAAATTCCCTTCGGGGATTTCGCAAGCGTCCACGCGAACGGCTGGATCGCGTCGTGCTCCGATTTCCAGGCGGGGTCGTTGACGAGGGCGGACATGTCCTGCAACACGCCGCGCTGGGCGTAGGCGGGGTAGACGAGATCGACGAGATACTGCACGTCGGCGGGCGAGCCGGAGGCGAAGCCGGCCATCAGCTGGGCGTTCATGTTGGCCCAGTCGTAGGTCGTGAACACGACGTCCGCGCCGGGATTGGCCTTCTTGAAATCGTCGATGATCTCGGCCTCGAACTTCGCCTCGTCGGCGGAGTGCGGGCCTTTGATCATCGTGATCTTGCCGGAAAGGCCGGCGGCGCGCGCCTGCCCCGCGCTCATCAGATAGGGAGCGGCGAGGGAGCCGCCCACAAGATTCAGGAACCGGCGCCGGTCGACGCCTCGCGTAAGCCCCGCTGACATGGAAACGCCTCCCGTGCTTTCTCAGCGCCGCGTCAGTTGTCGGCCAGAGATCTCGGCGCAATCCGCGGTTCTGACAACCGCATTGGCAGACTGCCGCAGCGGCGGCGAGCCCGTCAAGTCGCTTATGAAACGATACAGGTGACGGAAACGGCAGCGGTTCCGACAAGCCATATGTCCTCGAAACATCACGTTTCCGTGGATCGAATGCGACTCGCGGCAAGCCGGCGCCGCAATGCGAGGCGCGACAGTTCAAGCAATCGTGATCGCAGCGGTTGGCGTATTGACCCGGCGAACGTGCGACCTGTATCGATACAGAGATCTGGGAGGGTCGCCCCTATGACGTCGGATCTGCTCGACACGCTCTACACCGCGGTCCTTTCGGATGTGCTGGACGACATGGGGCATCCGCATCAGGCGCTGCGGCCCTTCGTGCGCCCGCTCGACGAGAGCCTGAGCTTTGTGGGGCGGGCGCGCACCGGCCTCTACGCCGAGACCTTTTCCGTCCTCGACGACGAGAATCCCTATGAGCTTGAGATAAGGCTGATCGACGATCTCAAGGCCGGCGACGTCGCCGTGATCGCGTGCGGAGGTCCGACCGACCGCATCGCGCCCTGGGGCGAACTCCTGAGCACGGCCGCGCAGGCGCGCGGCGCCGCGGCTTGTGTCACCGATGGCCTGGTGCGCGACGTCAGGCACATTCGCGCCATCAGGTTTCCGGTTTTCCACGGGGGCATCGGCCCGCTCGACAGCAAGGGCCGCGCGCGCATGATCGAGATGGACCGGCCGGTCGTCTGCGGCGGCGTGCGCGTGTGCTCGGGCGACACGGTGTTCGGCGACGTCGACGGCGTGATTGTCGTTCCGCAAGCGATCCGGGACGAGGCGTTCGCCCGCGCGCTCGACAAGGTTTCGCGCGAGAACCGCACGCGCGACGAGTTGCGGCGGGGCCGGTTGCTGGCGGATGTCTATGAGCAATTCGGTGTGCTCTAGCTCCCCTCCGGGCGCAGGCTCGGAGCGGGAGGTTCTTGGTTGACGACGAGTCCGGTCCGAAGGAGCCCTTGAGGATGAGCCCGCAGGGTAGGGGCGGTCGTTTGCGCTTCGCCGTCGACACCGGCGGCACGTTCACCGATCTGATCGTCGCCGACGAATCCGGCGACTTCGAAATGTTCAAGGCTTCGACGCAGCCGGACGACCCTGTGGCGGGCGTTCTCGCCGTGATGGGCGCGGCGGCGGAGGCGGCGCGCGAGCCGCTCGCCGCCTATCTCGCGCGCGGCGACATTCTCGTCCACGGCACCACGCACGCGATCAACGCCATCGTCACCGGCCGCACGGCGCGCACGGCGTTCCTCACAACCGCAGGTCATCCCGACACGCTCGTCTTCCGCGAAGGGGGCAGGCGCGACGCCTTCGACTTCACGATCCCCTATCCAGCCCCCTTCGTGCCGAAGGCGCTGACCTTTGAAGTTCCGGAGCGCACGCTCGGCAGCGGCGAGGTTCATGCGCCGCTCGATGAAGCGGCGGTGGTCGAGATCCTCGGCCGCTGCAAACGGCTGCGCGTCGAAGCGGTCGCCGTCTGCCTGTTGTGGTCGGTGGCGAATCCGCGGCACGAGATTGCGGTCGGATCGCTGATCGAACGCCATCTCCCTGGTATTCCCTATACGCTGTCGCACCGCGTCAATCCCTCGATCCGCGAATACCGCCGTGCGATGTCCACTGCGCTCGACGCCTCGCTGAAGCCGATCATGGGCGCGTATATGAAGGGGCTCGGCGCGCGCATGCGCGAGGCGGGCTTCGGCGGCCGCCTGCTCGTCGTGACCTCGCAGGGCGGCGTCATGGACGCGGCCGACGTGGCGGCGGCGCCCGTGCATCTCATAAATTCCGGTCCGTCGCTGGCGCCGTTCGGCGCCAAGGCCTATACGCCCGCGCGCGACGACGAGACGCTCATCGTCGGCGACGCCGGCGGCACGACTTTCGATGTTTCGCTGGTGCGCCGAGGCCGCATCCCGCGCACGCGCGAGACCTGGCTCGGGCGTCCGTTCCTCAGTCACATGACGGGCATGCCGTCGGTGGACACGAAAAGCATCGGCGCCGGCGGCGGCTCCATCGCCTGGATCGACGAGGGCGGGCTGTTGCATGTCGGGCCGATCAGCGCGGGCGCGGTTCCCGGCCCCGTCGCCTACGGCCGCGGCGGGCGGCGGCCGACCGTGACCGATGCGGCGCTGGCGCTCGGCTACATCGATCCCGATCATTTCCTGGGCGGGCGGATGCGGCTCGACCGCGCCGCGGCGGAGGCCGCGATCCGCGCGGAGATCGCCGACCGCGCCGGCCAGAGTCTGGAGGCAGCGGCGGCCGCCATCGTCGAACTTGCGAATGAGCATATGGTGCAGGCGATCCTCGACATCACGCTCGCGCAGGGCGTCGATCCCGCGACGGCGGCTTTCGTGGCCGGCGGCGGCGCGGCGGGATTGGGTTGCGTCGCCATCGCCCGGCGACTCGGCTGCCGGCGCGTCTATGTCCCGGAGAGCGGAGCGGCTCTCGCCGCCGCGGGCGCGCTCATTTCCGATCTGGCGGCGCATCATCAGGCGATGCGTCATACGACGAGCGACGCCTTCGACTACGCCGGCGTCAACGCCGCGCTCGCCGAGCTTGAGGCGCGCTGCGAAGCGTTCCAGGCCGCCACGGGCGGACCGCCGGAGACCGTTTCCATCGATTGGACGACAGAGGCGCGCTATCTGGATCAGGCGTGGGAGATCGAAGCGCCGCTGCGCGGGAGCCGCTTCGCGGGCCCCGCCGACGTCGCGCGGCTCGTCGAGGATTTTCACGAACTCCACAAAGAGATATTCGCCGTCAACGATCCGAAATCGGTTGTGGAGATGGTCGGCTGGGGCGCGACGGTCCGCTGCGGCATCGGTTCGGCGCGCGCGGGGCGCCTGCGACTCAGCGCACCCGCCGGGCCGCTGCGGCCCCGCCGCGCCTACTTTGCGGAAACGGGTTGGGCGGAGGCCCAGGCGATCCGGTTCGAGACCATGCCCGAAGGCGCGACGGCGGTCGGACCCGCGGTCGTCGAATTCGAGCTTCACCTCCATCGTCCTCGATCCGGGAGCGAAAGCGTACAAGGACGCTTCGGGCTGTCTCGTGATCGAACTCGAAAATGGGGATCTCCGCGCATGACCGGCGTCGGCTCCAACAGTCTGACCGGCGTCCAGCTCGCCGTTCTCACCGCGCGATTCGAAGGCGTCGCGCGCAAGATGGCTAACACGCTGCATCGCACGGGGCGCTCCGGCATCCTCACCATCGCGCGCGACTTTTCCTGCATCGTGCTGACGGCGCGGCACGAACTCGTCACCGCCGCCGACAGCCTGCCGATCCACGTACTGCGCGGACCGGAGATCATGAGCCGCACGATGACGGCCAATCATCCTGTACTGCGGCGAGGCGACGCCTTCCTGCACAATTCGCCCTATCACGGTTGCACCCATCCCGCCGATCACACGATCCTCGTTCCCGTCATCGACGACGAGGGCGTGCATCGCTTCACCGTGCTCGCCAAGGGCCATCAGGCCGATTGCGGCAATGCGCTGCCGACGACCTACATGGGCGCGGCGAAGGACGTCTACGCCGAAGGCGCGCTGATTTTTCCCGCGGTCAAGATACAGACGGACTACCAGCATCAGATGGACATCGTGCGCATGTGCCAGATGCGCATCCGCGTGCCGGAGCAATGGTGGGGCGATTATCTCGCCACCCTCGGCGCCGCGCGCGTCGGCGAACGCGAGGTGCTGGCGCTCGGGCGGGAGCTCGGCTGGGACACGCTGGAGGCCTATGTCCGGCAATGGTTTGACTACAGCGAGAGCCGCATGATCTCGGCCATCCGCGCCATGCCGGCGCGGCGGCTCGTGCGTTCCAGCCGTCACGACCCCTTTCCCGGAACGCCGCCCGACGGCGTCGAGATCAAGGTCGCCGTGGAGATCGATCCGCAAGCCGGCTACATCGACATCGACACGACAGACAATCCTGATTGTTTTGAAAACGGCCTCAACCTGTCGGAGGCCTGCGCGCGCTCGGCGCCGATGGTCGGGGTGTTCAATTCCATCGACGCCGGCGTGCCCAAGAACGAGGGCAGCTTTCGCCGCATTCGCGTCAAGCTGCGCGAGGGTTGCGCGGTCGGCGTTCCCCGCCATCCGACGTCGTGCTCGGTCGCCACCACCAATCTCGCCGACCGCGTCGCAAATCCTGTGCAGAACGCGCTCGCCGAAATCGCCGACGGGCTCGGGCTGGCCGAGGCCGGGGCCTGCATTCCCGCTTCGTCGCGGCGTCATTTCCGGCGTCCACGACGGCAAGCCCTTCGTCAACGAGGTCTATCTCGGCTGCACCGGCGGCGCCGGCGCGCCTTCGGCTGACGGATGGCTCACGATCATGCACGTCGGCAACGCGGGCATGTGCTATCAGGACTCCATCGAAGTGGACGAATTGCGGCATCCGATCCTGGTCCACGCCCGGCGGCTGATGCCCGACACCGAAGGCGCGGGGCGTTTTCGCGGCGCGCTCAGCGCCTATTCCGAGTTCTCGCCGCTCGGCTGCGAAATGACGGTCGCCTACGTCAGCGACGGCGGCGCCAATCCCGCCAAGGGCGTGCGCGGCGGCCTTTCCGGCGGTCCGTCGTCGCAATTCCGCAAGCGCCGCGACGGGACGCTCGAACCGACGCCGGGCTGCGCCGAGGTGCGGATCGCGCCCGGCGAGGCGATGGTGTCCGTCAGTTGCGGCGGCGGCGGCTACGGCCCGCCGTCCGAGCGCGCGCCCTGGCGCGTCGCCGAGGACGTGCGCGAGGGCTGGGTGAGCCGCGAACGGGCGCGCGCGGTCTATCGCGTCGCGTTGACGGACGATGGCGAAATCGACGAGGCCGAGACGGCGCGGCTGCGTCGTGAACAGGGTCGCGCTCCTGATTGAAACAGGGTTAGCCGTCGCCGCAGGGGAGTCTCGATTTGCCAGGGCCGCGCAAATCCGCGCCGGACGTCCCGGTCCGCAAAGCGCGCGTGACGCTCGCCGACATCGCCGCGGCGGCTGGCGTGTCGGTGACGACCGTCTCCAATGTCGCCAACGGCCGGCTCGAAATGATGTCGGGCCCCACGCGCGAGCGGGTCGAGGGCGCGATGCGGCGGCTCAAATACCGGCCGGACGAGGGCGCGCGCAGTCTGCGCCTCGCGCAGAAGCGGACGATCGGCCTCATCGTCGTCGACGAGTCGCCGCATTTCCTCACCGACGCGATGAACTCCAACATCATCGCCGGATTCTCCAACACGCTCAACGTCAATGGCTTCGGCCTGCTGCTGACCGGCCTGCGTCTCTCGGCCGCAGAGGACGCGCATTTGATCCGCCGCGATCAGACGGACGCGCTCTGCGTCATTCCCTCCGGCCCCGCGCAAGAGCGGCGCCGGCTCTATCTCAAGCTGAAGGAGACCGGCCGGCCGATCCTCATCTTTCAGGACAAGGCGCCCGGCTTCATGCGCGACGCCGCCTGCGTGCGTCAGGACGACCGCAAAGCCGGACGCCTGATCGCCGAGCGTGCGGTCGCGCGCGGCGCCCGGCGGCTCGCGCTGCTGACGCCGTCGCAGCAATGGCCGGCGATGATCGAACGGGAGGAGGGCGTGCGCAAGGTGACGGGGGCGGCGGGCGTCCGATGCGACACGGTCGTTTGCGGCAGCGAAAGCATTTCCGACACGCAGCAGGCGATTGCGCGCTACGTCGACCGCGCGGGCCTGCCCGACGTATTCATGGGCGGCAACGATCAGATGGCCATCGCCGCGTTGACCTGGGCGCTCGACCGGCAGCTGTCGGCGCCTCGGGACCTGCGGATTATAGGATGCAATGCGTTCGAGTTTGCGCAATACGTGCGCCCGCGCCTTACGACGGTGCTGTCTCCGGCCTATGAGATGGGCAAGCGCGGCGCGGCGCTGCTGCTGCGGCGGCTGGCGCAAGATGCGTTCGAGCGCAGCGAGACGCTGCTCGACGTCGAATTGCTGCCGGGCGATTCCGATTGATGCGGCGGTCTTTCGGAGGAACTCATGAACTACGATCTCGTTCTCCGCAACGGCCGGTGATCGACCCCTCGCAGCGTATCGACCGCGTCGCCGACATCGCTTTCGCGAACCACCGCGTGGCGGCGCTCGACGAGCGGCGGCTTGAGGCCGCCGGCCCGAGGTTCGCGACGTCTCGCGCCTCACTGTCACGCCCGGCCTCATCGATCTGCACACGCATGTGTACTGGGGCGGCGCGTCGCTCGGCGTCGACGCCGAGGATTATGCGCGCCGCAGCGCGGCGACGACCTGCGTGGACACGGGCAGCGCCGGGCCCGGCAATTTCGCCAGCTTCCGCCGCCGTGTCATCGAGCGCAGCGCGGTGCGCATTCTGCCTTATCTGCACATCTCGTTCGCCGGCGTCTACGGCTTCTCCAACCGCGTGATGGTCGGTGAAGGTCACGACCTGCGCCTGCTCGCCGCGCGCGACTGCCTCGATGTGACGCCGAACTCAAGCAAGAACTCGGCCTCGATTACTACGAGGGCCGGGGTTGGCGAGGGTTCCATCATCACTTGGCGCACTGTGTCGCAGCCTTCGGATTCCTGATCTCCGAACGGAGTTCTGATTCCCCCCTCAGGACCCGAAATCTCAATCGTCCAAGCGCCTGCCTGCCCGCAGATTATCAACCCCGCGGATCCTCCCGTCCGCCCCGAGCGCCATATCGAGGCGTCGATCGCCAGCCCCCGCATTAGTCTGACGCGCGCCCTTGCGCGCCGACTGTTCAGAACCCCTGTTGCCAGCGCCAATTTTTGACACAGTAAAACTAAGCCGATTCGGCGCAGTTTCGTTTGATTCACCTCGCCATGAACAATCCAATGCTGTCACACGGCGCGAGACATTGACCCGGCTTGAGTCAGGAAAATCAAACATTTCATACGCCGATCGGTTTCGAGATTCCGCACCAGCTCATACATAGGCCACACATTCCCGAGTTGCAGGTTACGTGACTCGCGGCTAGCGAACGGGCTGCCGGTTCCGCGCGAACACGAAGCAATGCTGTCCATTTCTGTGACGCTGCGCAGACTACTGTTGACCGCCAGGGTCGCTTCGCACAACGAAGCGGCGAGAGCGTGGCCAGTAGGGATGGTTGGAGTGGATGAGACGTTCCTCGCGCGAGGCCAGCAGAGCGCGCGTGTCCGCCGTACAACTTTCTTTGTGTGCGTGTCTCAAGCCGCACGCCGCGGACTTGTGCGCTGGCGGCCCTTTGATGAAAGATTGGCTGCGACCGCGCCAGGAGGGCGCGCCACGAGCCAGGGCGGATCAGCACATATGGACTTCAAGCCTATTTTGAGGAATGGCTCCTGATGGAGGGCGACACCGCAAGGCTCGCGATCAGTACGTCGCACGCCTCGGTGCGCGCGAGGCATGTACGCCTGTTGTCAGGATCCGGGCAGGCCCCCGACGTCGAAGGCCGCACTTCCGACCATTCGGACGTACTCGACGTCTCCATGCCCGGCCGCCTTCAGCCGACTGTGATTGGCTCCTACGCCGTGCTGCGATTTCTCTGGATAAACCGATCATTATGCATAACGTAACGATGCTTTCGCGCAAATACGGCCGACATCCTGTTTATGCTATTGTGGAGCGCATAAAGCGGCATTTCGGAATTGAGAAAATCTCGTTAGATGACACAATGTATTTTGACCGCAAACGTAAAATCTGCGGAAAATATTATACATAGATGTATTATTCCGCCGAGATTTCCTATTTTCATTTTGAAAAACTGCAAATAATGGAACGATCCGCGTCAATAAAAGTGCATTCCGAAGCATCTGAAACCATGCTCGCTTTATATATTGCGTGTGTACTCGGATATACTTGGGCAAGAGCAGAACATGTTTTGCACATGCGACCCTATGCGGAAGCTGGTTTAAAGAACATAGCGCGCGCGAGGGCCGCCGGAGGAAAAAGCGGACAAAGCCGCCGGAGAGGGGCGGAAGAGACCTGGGAACCACATGCTCTAAGCAGAGATTCTTGAGCTGTCCAACGGAACGGTCATTCTCTCGGCATTGAGCGCGTGGACGGCGTCGAGGATTTCATGATTGAGGTCTTCGACATCGGCGAAGGTCTGGTGGGCGAGGTGATGGGCCCTGAGGTCTCGCCAGACCGTTTCGATATCGTTCAGTTCGGGGGCGTATTTGGGAAGCCATTCGACGCGCAGCCAATGAGCGCGGGCCGCCAGGGTGTCGATTTCCGCCGAGATTTGACCCGGGGTTTCCATTGAGAACTGACCCGGGTTGATGATGGTTTGAAGGTCAGGCGTTCGTCAAGTTTCGGGTCTTCTCCTTTGCGGGTTTGGCGGCTTTCGCCGAGCTGTTCTTGAAGCGGAAGCTGTCGTTTCCGGTTTCGAGGATGTGGCAGCGGTGGGTGAGGCGGTCGAGCAGCGCCGTCGTCATCTTCGCGTCGCCGAAGACTCCGGCCCATTCGCCGAAGCTGAGGTTGGTGGTGATGATGACGCTGGTGCGCTCGTAGAGCTTGCTCAGCAGATGGAACAGCAGCGCGCCGCCGGAGGCGCTGAACGGCAGGTAGCCGAGTTCGTCGAGGATGACGAGGTCGGAGTAGGCGAGGCGTCCGGCGATCTGCCCGGGTTTTCCTTGGTGTTTTTCTTGTTCGAGGGCGTTGACGAGTTCGACGGTGGAGAAGAACCGGACGCGCTTGCGGTGATGCTCGATGGCCTGGACGCCGATGGCGGTGGCCAGATGCGTCTTGCCCGTGCCGGGCCCGCCGACCAGGACGGCGTTGTGGGCGTCCTCCAGGAACTCGCAGCGGTGGAGCTGGCGCACGAGCGCCTCGTTGACCTCGCTTGAGGCGAAGTCGAAGCCGGCGAGGTCGCGATAGTTCGGGAAGCGCGCGGCCTTGAGCTGGTAGGCGGTCGATCTCACCTCCCGGTCGGCCGTCTCCGCCTTCAGGAGTTGCGACAGGATCGGCAGCGCCGCCTCGAAGGCCGGCGAGCCTTGCTCGGTCAGTTCGCCGACGGCTTGCGCCATGCCGTGCATCTTGAGGGCGCGCAGCATGATGACGATGGCGCCGGCGGCGGGATTATGACGCATGGCGCGCCTCCCGGGCCTTGCGCAGGGCGTCGTAGCGCTCGACATTGGCCTGCGGCTCGGTGGTGAGCGTCAGCGCGTTCGGCGGCTTCACCGGCGGCGCGTCGATCGGCTTGCCGTCGACCAGGCGGTGCAGCAGGTTCAGGATGTGCGTCTTGGTCGGCGCGCCGGCCTCCAGCGCCAGTTCGACGGCGGTCAGCACGGCCTGCTCGTCGTGCTGGAGGACGAGGGCGAGGATCTCGACCATCTCGCGGTCGCCGCCCGGCGTCTTGAGCATGCGCTGTTGCAGCGCCCGGAAGGCCGGCGGCATCTCGGCGAAGGGCGCGCCGTTGCGCAACGCGCCGGGCTTGCGCTGGATGACGGCGAGATAATGCCGCCAGTCGTAGACCGTCGCGCTGCTCTTGCGGTCATGCGAGCGGGCGAAGACGCGGGCGTGCTCGCAGACGATCTGCCCCTCGGCGGCGACGACGACGCGCTCGGGATAGACCCGCACGCTGACCGGGCGATTGGCGAAGGAGGCCGGCACGCTGTAGCGATTGCGCTCCAGATGGATCAGGCACGTCGGCGAGACGCGCTTGGCGTATTCCACGAAGCCGTCGAACGGGCGCGGAAGCTGCGCCAGGTGCTGCGCTTCCTCGCGCCAGGCGTCGGCGACCGTGCCCGGTTGCGAGCCGTGCGGGGTTTGCGCCCACAGCTCCCGGCATCGCGCCTCCAGCCAGTCGTTCAGCGCCGCCAAGGAGGGGAAGCTCGGCGTCGGCTGCCAAAGCCGATGACGCGCGTCCTGGACGTTCTTCTCGATCTGCCCCTTCTCCCATCCGGCGGCCGGATTGCAGAACTCGGCCTCGAACAGGAAGTGGCTGACCATCGCCGAGAAGCGCGTGTTGACCTTGCGCTCCTTTCCCCGCCCGACCTTGTCGACCGCCGTGCGCATGTTGTCGGATGGACGCCTCCCACCCGACCGGAGTTGATGAAGAACCGGCCCACGGAGGAAGCCATGTCAATCGACCTTCTTGCTATAGATCTGGGAAAACGCTCTTTTCACATCCACGCCATCGGCGGCGACGGCGTGGTCGTTTCGCGCAAGGTCAGCCGCGTCAAGCTGTGGGAGACGGTCGAAGCTCTTGCTCCGACAACAATTGCGATGGAAGCCTGCGCCAGCGCCCACTATTGGGGACGGCGCTTCCTCGAGGCGGGTCGCGTGGTTCGGCTCATCAATCCACGCTTCGTCAAGCCCTTCGTGAAAGGCTCGAAGAACGACGCAGCGGACGCCGAAGGGATTTATGAGGCGGCGCAGCGGCCGACGATGCGCTTCGTTCCCGTCAAATCGGTGAGCCAGCAGGATTTGCAGTCGCTCCATCGCGTTCGGGAGCACATCATTGGCGCGCGAACCGCCCTTATCAACCATTTACGAGGGCTGCTGGCGGAATACGGCGTCGTTCTGCCGCAGGGGCCATGGCGGCTTATAGCTCAGGCGCCCGCCGCAATAGCCGAAGCCGACCTGACGGACTTGGCGCGAGACCTCTTCGATGATTTGCGCGATCAGCTCGCCATGCTTGAAAGTCGACTAAGAAAACTCGATCAAAAGCTAGCCGAAATCTGCCGAACCGATGACGCATGTCGGCGGCTGACCAAACTTCCGGGCGTCGGGCCCGTAGTCGCCACGGCGCTTGTCTCGGCGGTGGACAATGGCCGACATTTTCACTCGGGACGCGAGCTTGCCGCATGGATTGGCTTGACCCCGCGTCAATATACGACCGGCGGAAAGCCTCGCCTCGGCGGCATTGGTCGGCGAGCGAACCACTACCTGCGGCGACAAATGATTCACGGCGCCCGAGCGGTTATCAGCCGGTTGGCCAAGCACGACGACCGAAGGTCAAAATGGCTGAAGGATCTGGCGGCCAGGCGCGGCCTTAACCGCGCGGTCGTCGCCCTGGCGAACAAGACCGCAAGGATTGCCTGGGTTCTGCTGACCCGCAAGGAGGAATATCTGGCGGCGTAACCACGGCGCGACTGCGACTATCGCGGTTCGCCAACCGAATGCGAGGTGAAGACTGATGGCTCGTCGGCAGGGACCGTCGTTTGACAGCCTGATTTACGACAAGGCCTTCGAGGCCGATCATGTTATGAGGCTACAAGCTGCGGACTCCCATCATGGCCAGGAGCGTCATCGCTCCGCAACAGGCCGGATAAATTCGCGCATCCTGCGCCGCTGACTTCATCAAAATCGCCTTGCAAGGGAGGCGTCCATAGATTGTCGTAAATCCCGCGCCGCGGCGCGCCGCCCAGCACGCGGAAGGCGTGGTTGTGGGCGTCGAATAGCATCTCGTGGGTCTGCTGCGGATAGGCGCGCAGAATGAAGGCGCGGCTGTAGCAGAGCTTGAGGTGGGCGACCTGCAACTTGGTCCGCTCGCCCGCGATGATCGCCCAGTCCTCCGACCAGTCGAACTGGAACGCCTCGCCCGGCAGGAACGCCAGCGGCACGAACGCGCCGCGGCCGCAGGTCTGTTGCTCCCGCTGCCGGGCGGCCTTCCACTCGCGGGCGAAGGCCGCCACGCGATTGTAGGAGCCGTCGTAGCCCAGCGCGATCAGATCGGCGTGCAACTGCTTGACCGTCCGCTTCTGCTTGCGCGACTTCGCCGCCTCCTGGCGCAGCATGTGCGACAGCTTGTCGGCGAAAGGGTCCAGCCTGCTCGGCCGGTCAGGGACGTTGAACTTCGGCTCGACGCTGTCCGAGCGCAGGTATTTGCGAACCGTGTTCCTCGACAGCCCCGTGCGCCGCGAGATCTCCCGGATCGAGTAATGGTCCCGATATCGCCAGCGTCGGATGACGCTCAATAGCTCCATGTCGATCACTCCGTTGCCCCCGCGTAGGCCAAGGGGGCGAGGTTCGAACATGGGTCAGTTCTCGGTGGAAAAACCTGCGCTGCCGGGTCAGTTCTCAGTGGAAATCAACAGACTTCGTTCTGCGCGAGCGTCAGCGACACCAGCGTCTGGCAATTGGCCGTCTTGCCGAGCGCGGAGGCCTATTGCGGCGCGACGCCGACCGAATGCAAATCCTCCTTCGGCGGCGCCGCGTCGTCGACGACCAGCACCGCCGCAACGCCGCCGACCGAAAGAAGCCGCCATCGATCCCTGGGTTCCCTTTCTCCAACCGATGCGCCGCCATTTGGCGCCAGCAACCATCTCTTCCGCCGACACGGAGAGCTGATCCGGGATGTGACGCTTGCGGGGTCGCCTACGCCCCGCAACCGGGAAGGCCAATCCGACGTCTGCGGGATAGACCTTTTGATGTTTTGGGACGCCGACCGCCCAAGTGAGCGCGGGCGTTCAGGCCCTCGCGGAAGGCGGCGGAAACACCGTAGCCGGCGTCGGCCAGCACCACGCCAAAGCGAACGCCGAGCGCAAGGACGCAATCGATCTCGGCGGGCGCGATCTTCGGCTTCGTGCGCGGCGCGCGCGCCTCCTCGGGCACGCCGGCCTTCGTCATGCCATCGGCGTCGCCGGTCCAGCTTTCCGGAAGAAACAAGCGCAGGCCGATCATGACAGGGACTTCGTTCTGCGCGAGCATCAGCGACACCAGCGTCTGGCAATTGGCCGTCTTGCCGAGCGCGGAGGCCTATTGCGGCGCGACGCCGACCGAATGCAAATCCTCCTTCGGCCGCGCCGCGTCGTCGACGACCAGCACCGCCGCCTCGCCGCCGACCAGGCGATAGTCGTCCAAAAACCTAATGAAATAAGCTATTTTCGTGCTTCTTGACGTCTGAGTACGTCCCAGGGCGCGCGTTGGTGACCGCAAATTCTGTTGGCATGTTCGTTGGCGAACGGCCGAAACCAACAGGGCGGATGGCAACAATGAGAAGCCTCGCTGATCCGAGGCCACCCATGAACCATGGCTATATCCACGTGAACCCCCACCCCTTCAAGCGATTGACCCGTGGTCAAGCCAAACCCTTTGACTCCCGATATGACATCACGTAATCTCGCGCTGGTATAAAAGGTATGCCAGACATGCGCGATTTAGTGGTTCGGCATCGGAGGCTGTACGAGGAAGTCGCAGAGCGCCTTGAGCAAATGATCTGCGAGGGCGAACTCCTTGAAAGCGAGCACCTTCCTTCAGAACGGGAGCTGATGCGCCGCTTCGGCGTCGGCCGGCCGGCGGTCCGCGAGGCGCTCTTCCATTTGCGCAAGATGGGCTTGGTCGAAGTTCGCTCCGGGGAGCGCGCCCGCGTGACGCGGCCGACGCCGGAGGTCGTGATCGAGAGTTTGTCGGGATCGGCGCGTCACATGATGGCCGCGCCCGGCGGCGTCCTGAACTTCCAGAACGCGCGCATTTTCTTCGAGGTGGGGCTCGCCCGTCACGCCGCCATGCACGCCAGCAAGGCCGATATGGCCAAACTCGAAGACGCGCTCGAGATCAATCGGCAATCGATCGGCGACCTGAAGCGCTTCGAGCGCACCGATGTCGATTTCCATTACGTATTTGCAATCATACCCCGCAATTCGATCTTCACGGCGATCCATGCGGCGCTCGCCGAATGGTTGCTCGAACAGCGGCAGACGACCCTCGCCCCTGGCGAGGACGTCAGGGCCTATGAGGCTCATCGCGCAATCTACGAGGCGGTCGCCGCTCGCGATCCCGACCGCTCCGAGCAGGCCATGCGCGAACATCTCGAATATGTCGCCCGGCGTTACGGCCAAGTGGTGGAGGGGCAGCGATGAGCGGATACGCCATCATCGTCGACTTCCGGTTGAACCCCGGCGCCCTCGATGCGTTCCGCCGCCTGATCGACGCCAATGCGCGGCTTTCGCTGGAGACCGAGGCTGGCTGCCGCCGCTTTGACGTGCTGGAGCCGCAGGAGGAGGGCGACCGTGTCGTCCTCTACGAAATCTACGACGATGAAGCCGCCTTCGCCGCCCACGCGCGCTCACGCCATTTCGAGATGTTCGACCTGGAGAGCGCGCCGCTCGTGCTCGCCAAGACGGTGACCCACTGCACGCTGGCATTTGATGGCGGGGCCCCGCCTCGAGGCTGATGGCGCAAGCAAAGCAGGCTGCGCGGGGAAGTGCGGTCAACACAGGGAGGATGGAATGGCGGACGTTGGCCTCAAGGCTATGGCGGCGACCCGGTCGCCGAAGTTCGGGCACTTCATAGTCGAGTTCGCGACGCCGGGGATCGGCTATATCCTCAAATCGGCCGGCTGTGATTTCGTGCTGTTCGATCTTGAGCATTCGGGCTTCGGGTTCGAGACCGTGAAGAGCGCGTTGCGCTATTTCGAGGCCGCGCAACTTCCCGCCATCGTGCGGACGCCGTCACGCGAATACCATCACATCGCCCGCGCCATGGACATGGGCGCCGAGGGCCTGATGCTGCCGATGGTCAGCAATCCCGACGAGGTGCGCCACATCATCAATTCCATGAAATACTATCCCATCGGCAAGCGCGGCGTGGCGCTCCAGGTGGCCCACGACCGATACAGGCCAGGCCCCGTCGACGAAAAATTCGTGGCCGCGAACCGGCGCACGACCCTTTTCTGCCAGATCGAGACGGAGCAAGGCGTCGAGAACGCTGACGCCATGGCCGCCATCGACGGCGTCGACTGCCTCTGGGTCGGCCATTTCGACCTGTCGGTGTCACTGGGCATTCCGGGTCAGTTCGATCATCCCAAGTTCAAGGCGGCGATCGAAAAGACGGCCGCGGCGACCAAGAAGCACAACAAGGCGCTTGGCCGAACTCGTGCCGACGGTCGAGCAGGGCATCGAGATAAACGCCCAAGGGTTTGATTTCGTTTGCTACTCCGGCGATGCCTGGGTGCTTCACGCCGCGCTGGCTGACGCGATCTCGAAATTGCGCGAAGGCTGCGGACGGAAATAGGAGGCTCGCGATGGCTGGAAAGTTCCGCGTGGCCCTTTCGGGCGACTTCAAGAAGTCTGACGGCTCGCCCACCTATCCTGACTTTGATCTCGCCCCGCTCTTGGCGGCGCCGGGCGTCGAAGTTGAATATCTGCAATCGGAGAGCCCGATTCGCGCCGAACAGCTTGAGGATTTCGATGCGCTGATCCTGCTTGTCCATCGCTTCGGAGCCGAAAGCGCGCCGAAGAGCGGCAGGCTCTCGGTCGTAGCCCGATTTGGCGTCGGCTACGACACGGTCGATGTCGATGCCTGCACGAAGGCGGGCATCGCGCTCGTCATCACCCCCGACGGCGTGCGCCGGCCGGTCGCCGTCTCGGTCGTGACCTTCATGCTGGCGCTCACCGGCAAGCTGATGATCAAGGACCGGCTCACCCGCGAGGCGGCTCCCGGATACGCCAAGCGATCGGAGCACATGGGCGTCGGATTGGTCGGGCGCACCTTTGGCTCGCTCGGGATCGGCAATATCGGCGCGGAAACGTTCCGGCTTCTGAAGCCTTTCGACATGAAGCTGATCGCACACGATCCCTATGCCGACAGGGCGATGGCCGCAGAACTCGGCGTGGAGCTGGTCGGTCTGGAAGACCTCTTTGTCCGCGCCGACGTACTTTCCGTGAGCGTGCCGCTCACGCCCGAGACGCGTCACATCGTCAACCGGGACCGGCTGAAGCTCATGAAGCCGACGGCCTATCTCATCAACACCGCGCGCGGACCGGTTGTCGACCAGGCCGCGATCACCCAGGCGCTCCGCGAGCGATGGATCGCCGGGGCCGGGCTCGACGTGCTCGAACAGGAGCCGCCGGATCCCAACGATCCGATCCTGTCGCTCGACAATGTCATCCTGGCGCCGCACGCGCTTTGCTGGACCGATCAGTGTTTCGCGGGAAATGGGGCGGCCGACGTGAAAGCGGTCCTCGACGTTCAGCACGGACGCGCGCCGCGCGGCGTCGTCAACCGAGCGGTGCTCGAGAGCGAGGTCTGGAAGAAGCGCCTCGCAGACTATGCCGCGCGCTTTGGCGGCTAACCGGGCGGGTTTGGAAATTCGGGCGACACGAGAGGTTGAGGAAAGGGGCCGACCGAAGCGCCCGCGGCGCGGCCAATGAGTAACGATAAGAAAGCGCGATCGCCGAAAGTGGCGGGGCGCAGCCAAAGGGAGGAACAAAAGCCATGGATGATCGTCAAAAGCGAGATTTTGAGGCGGGGCTGTCGGCCGATGTCGACGCGTGGCTCCGCGGAGAGCCGACACGTCGCACCTTCATTGTCAGGTTCGGGCAGGCGATCGGGATGCTGCCGCTGGCCGGCGGCATGCTGGGCGCGGCGACCGAATGGGCGCTGGCGGACGCCGAAGCTCGACCTCGCCGATCCGTCGACGCCGCTCGGAAAGGCGCAGGCGGCGGCATTGAAGGCCTCAATGGAGGGGCCGACCGACGGTTCCGCCTACCGTGGCGCGATGGCGGCCAAGAAACACAAGGGCGTGACCCTCAGCATGACCTACGAGGCCGGTCTGCAGGCGCTTGATCCTCGCAACTTCTCCGGCCCGTTGTGGGAACAGCTGACCGGTATGAAGTCGAATGTCGTCGAGCTGTCGCATCCCGACCAGTATTCGAAGCCGATCGCGGAGCACATTTCCGGGTCGGGTGCGTACGACATCCTCGACATCGAGCCGGCCTGGGTGCCGTCGATGGCCGATGGCGGCGTAATCCAGCCGCTCGACGATTTCATGGCTAAATACATCAACAAGGCCGATCTCGACGACTACCACCCGCTCTACAAGGCCCTGCCAACTTACAAGGGCAAGGTCTGGGGGTTCTTCGACGACGGCGACATGCTGGCCCTCTACTACCGCAAGGACATCTTCGACGATCCGAAGCTCAAAGACGCCTATCAGAAGAAGTTCAACAAGCCGCTCGATGTGCCGAAGACCTGGGAGGACTTTGCGCAGGTCGCCCAATTCATCACCGACAATCTGGCCCCGAAGGTGTACGGCGCGGGTGAATTCCGCAAGGCCGGCAGCCCCGGCAACCAGTTCGATTTCATGCAGCAGTTCCGAGCAAACAAGGGCGTCCTGTTCGACCAGAACATGAAGGCGCAGCTCGATTCCCCCGCCGGCATGAAGACGCTGGAGAACATGCTCGCCGCCAATAAGGCCTCCATGCCGGGCAACAGCGAACTCGACGCCGTCTCGCTGTGGGCGGCGTTCCTGCAGGGCAAGGTGGCGATGATCTATTCGTGGCCGCCGACGGGACGCATGGCCGCCAACTACTCGCAGAGCGCCAAGGCTATCAACTTCGTGCCGAAGTCGCAGATCGCGGGAAAGGTCGGCTATGCGGTCGTTCCGGGCAATCCGGAGATGGCGTCGGGATACGTCAAGTCGCTGACGAGCGATTCGCGGAACGCTGAGGCTGCGTATCTCTTCATGCAGTGGGTGACGTCGCCGCCGGTGTCGCTCGCCCGTTGCATGCTGCCCTATTCGCTGCGCGATCCTTATCGGCTGTCGCATTACAAGTCGGAGCTCTACCGGGCGCTTTGGCCGGACGCGAAGGAGTATCTTATCAACCTCAACAACTCCGCGAATGTCGGGGTTCTCGATATGATCATGCCCGGCTGGCAGGATTACGCGCTGTCGCTCGACCGCATGTGCTCCTCCGTTTGGGCCGGCACGGATCCGAGGAAGGCGCTCCAGACGGCGGCGAACGAGTGGAACACGACGACCCAGCGGCTCGGCGCCGAAAAACAGAAGGGCTTCTACGAGGAGTTCCTGAAGTTGCCGGGCTCATCGGCCGACCATACGGTCGCCGCGTTGGGCATGGCCGTGAAGCTCGACTGAGCCGCCACCAAGCACACGAAGGGTCTGCCGGCGCAAATGGCCGGCAGACGCCGACAATGCGATTCCAAATGGCGCGCAGGAAGAAAGCCGGATCGGCGTGATGCGCAAGGCGCATCGCGCGGATAGGGACCGTGGACAATGAGCACGAGCGTCAAAACGGGTGCAGCGTCGGTCGGCTCGCTGCCGCGCCTTTCGCCGTTATCGGATTGGAGCGACCGTCATTTCAAATGGCTATTGGTTGCGCCGGCGATCGTTCTCATCCTGGCGCTCTCGGTCTATCCGCTGCTCTTTTCGGCGTGGGTAGCCTTCATCAACTACGACTTCCTGATTCCCGGCCACGCCTTCGTCGGCCTGGGCAATTTCGACGCGGTCGTCTCCGATCCCGTGGCGCGCTGGTCGCTTGTCGTTACCGCGACGCTGTCGGCGGCCAACGTGACGATCGAGTTCATCCTCGGCCTCGCGCTCGCGCTGGCGATGGTCAAGAACTTTCGCGGACGCGGCGCCGTCATGTTGCTCATCATCGTGCCTCTCTTCATAAGTCCCGTGATCGTCGGACAGGCGTGGGCGCTTCTTCTGCAAAGGCCATTCGGGCCGACGGACTATGTTCTCAGCCAGATCTTCGGGCAAGATGTGACGATCAACTGGCTCAGCCAGAGCCCATGGGTCTTCTTCTCGCTGATACTGGCGGACGTGTGGCAGTGGACGCCGTTTATGTTCGTCATTCTTCTGGCGGGGCTCACCTCGATTCCGCCAAACCTCTACGAAGCGGCCGAGCTCGATGGCGTCAACGCCTGGCAGGCGTTCTGGGCCATCACCGCGCCCTATCTGAAGCCGATGGCCCTGTTGGCGATCACGTTCCGCCTTCTCGACACGATCAAGCTATTCGACACGATCTACATCATGACGGCCGGCGGGCCGGGAACGACGACGTATTCGGCGTCCTACTACCTCTATACCGTCGGCTTCACTCAATTTCATCTGTCCGAAGCGACGGCGGGAAGCTGGATATTCCTCATCATCACGGCCGTTGTCGTGAGCGTCCTCGTAAGACGCCTTCTCAAACCGGTGGCGACATAATGGCATACACTCGGAAAAGGCTGCGCCTCTTGCCTATCGGCCGGGCCATCTTCATCGGCGCATTCCTGTGCTTCCTGTTCGTGCCGCTCTACTGGATGTTCGTGACCTCCATCAAGCCGAGCACCGACTATCTGGCCGTACCACCGGTCTGGTTCCCGACAGCGCCGACCTCATCTGCACTACGCCGCGGCGCTTTTCGACTATCGGGGCCTGGAGGGCCTCACCAACAGCCTGATCATCTCGATTTCCGCGACGATCCTTTCCGCGCTGTTCGGAACCCTGATGGCCTATAGTCTCGCTCGCTTCAACACGGGCGGGATGCATCTGTCATTCTGGGTGCTTTCGCAGCGCTTCCTGCCGCCGGTCGCCGTCATCCTGCCGATCTTCCTCATCTACCGGGACGTCGGTCTGCACGACACGCGCTTCGGGGTCATCATAGCCTACACGGTGATGACGCTGCCGGTCTCGGTCTGGATGATGTTCGCCTATTTCCGCGGCATGCCGAAGTCGATGGAGGACGCCGCGCTTGTCGACGGCTGTACGCGCTGGCAGGCCTTCTGGCAGGTCGCTGCGCCGCTCGCCGCGCCTGCGATCGTGGCCGCGGCCGTCTTCGCATTCATTGCATGCTGGACGGAATTCTTCTTCGCGCTCGTGCTTACGAGTCAGAACGCTTTCACTTTGCCTACCGTTTTCCGCGCATTCCTCGGATTCCAGGGCGCGCAATATGGCGAGGCGAGCGCATTGGCGATTGTATCGCTGGCGCCTTCGATCGCGTTGGGTGTGCTTGCCCAGCGTCATCTCGTGCGCGGGCTGACGCTCGGGGCGGTACGCGGATGAGAATATCTATCAAAGGGTAAGGTCAGAATGGCGCGAGTCAGGATCAAGGGGCTGCACAAGCACTTCGGAAGCTTCCATGCCGTGCGCGGCATCGACCTCGACATCAAGGACGGCGAATTCACCGTCCTCGTCGGTCCCTCGGGCTGTGGCAAAAGCACGCTTCTCAGAATGATCGCCGGCCTCGAGGACATCAGCGAAGGCGAGATCGAGATCGGCGACGACGTCGTCAACGACATGCGTCCGCGCGACCGCGACGTCGCCATGGTTTTCCAGGACTATGCGCTCTATCCGCACATGACGGTCGAACGGAATATCGGTTTCGGTCTGAGGGCGCGAAAGCTCCCGGCCGCGGAAACCGCCGAGCGCGTCCGCGCCGCCGCAAAGATGCTCGGCATTACCCAATTCCTGGACAGGCTGCCTCGACAGCTTTCGGGCGGCCAGCGCCAGCGGGTGGCCATCGGCAGGGCCATCGTGCGCAATCCGCGCATCTTCCTGTTCGACGAGCCTCTGTCCAATCTCGACGCGCAGCTGCGCGACGAGATGCGCGGCGAGATCAAGCGGCTCCACCAGGAAATCTCGACCACGATGATCTACGTCACGCACGATCAGATCGAGGCGATGACCATGGCCGACCGGATCGTCCTTTTGCGCGACGGCAGGATCGAGCAGGAAGGGGCTCCGCTCGAGCTGTTCGAACGTCCCGCGACCCGTTTCGTGGCCGGCTTCCTTGGATCGCCACAAATGTCCTTCCTGCCGGGCGCGCTTGTCTGCAATGGCGCACGCAGTGTGAGGCTCGGCGACGGCAAGCTGACGTTGGCTTTGCCGGAGGGGAGGAAGCTGACAAATGCAAAGGACGGCATGCCGGTTCTCCTCGGGTTGCGCGCCGAACACGTCACGCGTGCGCAAGGCGAGCCGATGCCCGGAACCGTCCGCCACGTGGCGACAGTCGAACTGATTCAGCCGACCGGGTCGCGCAGCTACGCCACATTCGATCTGGCGGGCAAGTCGATCATGGCCGAATTGCAGGCGCATGACGTGAGTGCGCCGGGAGAGCGGATCACGGTCGACATCAATCTGATGCGCGCCTCTTTTTTCGACGCAGAGACCGAAAAGGCTCTCTAACGGGAGGAAGCTATGATCTCTCGCGCGGTGAAACTCTACGGCACGGAGGCTGTAGACGAGCCGACCCGCATCCTGACGGCCGGGGCGCTGTCGGTCGAACTCGACAACGGCGCGCTCCGCTACGTCCGGGTCGGAGGGATCGAAGTCATACGCGCCATCGCCTTTCTGGTGCGCGACGAGAATTGGGGCACCTATGCGCCGTCGATCGTCGGACTCGAAGTCGACGAGCAGTCCGACCGTTTCTCGGTCGCCTACCGCGCCGAATGCGGCGACGGGAATGGCCGGCTCGCCTACCATGCGCGCATCGATGGGAAAGCGGACGGATCGCTCGATTTCGAGGTCATCGCGGAACCTGCAACCGACTTCAGAACGAACCGGACGGGGTTTATCGTCCTTCATCCCGTGGAAGGCGTGGCCGGGCGGCCGGTGAAAGTTCTCCACGTCGACGGCGGCCAGGAGGAGTCGGCCTTTCCCGCAGAGATCGATCCCATGTGCCCGTTCCAGGATATTCGTGCGCTATCGCACGAAATCGCGCCCGGCGTCTGGGCCACCTGCACCATGGAAGGCGACGCGTTCGAGATGGAAGACCAGCGCAACTGGTCCGACGCATCATACAAGACCTATGTGCGCCCGCTCGCCCGCCCCTGGCCCTATACCCTTCCCAGGGGCGAGCGATTCGATCAGGCCGTGCGGCTTTCCGTTTCCGGGAAGCTGCCGGCGCCGGCCGCCAGCAAGGCAAGGGAACCCGTCGAGGTTCAACTCGGCGGGATCATCGGCAGGCTTCCGGCGGTGGGCCTTGGGGTACCGGCCGACGAAGCCGCACACGCGCTCGGCAACGCCGCGCTGATCCAGAGACTGGGACCAAAGTGGCTGCTCTGCCAGGTCGATCTGCGGGATGGGCGCGGGCTTCAGGAACTCGGGCGTTACAAATCGCTCGGCGAGTTGACCGGAGCCGAGGTCGTGCTCGAAATCGTGACCGGCGGCGGGCTTGATCCCGACAGCGAACTGAACGAACTGGCGGGCGCGGTCGCAAGGGCGGGCCTTTCTCCCGCGGCGATCGCGGTGTTCCCGGCGCAGGATCTGAAGTCGGTTCTTCCAGGGTCGCCAGGGCCTGTCATGCCGAGTTTCGAGGAAATCTACGCGGCCGCGCGCAAGACGTTCCCCGAAGCAAGGCTCGGCGGCGGAATGGCGACTTATTTCACGGAACTGAACCGCAAGCGTCCGCCGGCAGGGCTCCTCGACTACGTCACGCACTGCACATGCCCCAACGTGCATGCCGCTGACGACCGCTCCGTCATGGAGACCATGGAGGCGCTTCCCTATCAAATCCTGTCGACGCGGGCCTTCATGGGGGAGAAGATCGAATATCGCATCGGACCTAGCCACCTCGGCTGCCGAGAGAACCCCTATGGCAAGAGCACCGCGCCGAACCCGGGCAACGGCCGTGTCTGCCTTAGCCGTGTCGATCCGCGCCAGCGTGGCCTTTTCAACGCGGCCTGGAGCCTGAGCTACGTCGCCAACTTTGCACGCGGCGGGATTTCTGCGATTGCGCTCGGAGCGCCGACCGGTCCGTTCGGCCACATCAGTCGCAAGACCGATTTCGTACAGCCGTATTTCGACGCACTTTCGGATGTGGCCGTCTACCCAGGCTACCATGTCATGGCGGGACTGACGCGGCTTGCCGGCGCTCCGCTTCTGTCCACACGACTTTCACGAAAGGGAGCAGTCGACGCGCTCGCTGTGCAAGACGGCTCCAAAACGGTCCTTTGGCTCGCGAACCTGACCCCCTCGACCGTTGAAGTGAGCCTTCCGCCCGGCAACAGCGGGGGAGTTCGAATCACGATTCTCGACGCGGATTCATTCGAACGCATGACCACCGCGCCCGACTATCTCGATTCCGCAGCGCGCGATCTGGATAAAGGAACGGTCAGCCTGGACGCCTATGCGGTCGCGCGGATAGAGACCGGCGCGGGAACGTGATCGCTTTCCAGAGGGTTCAGTGTCGATTTCCGCCGAGATGGGGTCATCGCAGAACCTTCCCCACATCGTACGCTAAGCGGCGTCGAGGACCAGTGGCTAAGGTGGAAGAAGTCTGCTCCGACATGCAGGAATGGAGCGGAAGCGTAACAGTTCTGACGACCGCGACCCTAACTCGCCACCGCGCGGCCTCAGGTCATCTGCGCCGCCGTCTTGCGAAAGCGTCGAATCGCAAGGGTGAAAAATAGCGCCCCTATAACCGCCGTCGCAAGAAAATCCGGCCACACAACGTCGAGGTCCGCCCCGCGATAGAGGATTGCCTGCGCGAAAGAAACGAAGTGGGTTGAGGGGGAAAGCCGCATCGTCGAGGCGAGCCAGGGCGGCATGCTCTCCAGCGGCGTGTTGGAGCCCGACAGCAGGTTCATCGGCAGATAGACCAGCAAGAACAAAAGCCCGAGTTGCGGCATCGAACGCGCGACCGTTCCCAGATAAACGCCGATTGCGGTGGCGAAGAACAGATAGATCGCGACGCCCACGATGAACAACGGAATCGACCCCGCGATGGGCACATACAGAAGCCCGCGCACGACGAGATAAAGCGACAGGGCCGCCGCGCAGGCGATGACGAGGCCGTTCGCCCAGACCTTCGACATCGCAATTTCGAATGGCGTCAGCGGCATCACGAGCAGATGGTCCATCGTGCCGTGCTCGCGCTCGCGCACCACCGCGGCGCCGGCGAGAATGATGGCGAGCATCGTGATGTTGTTGATGACGCCCATGACGCTCGTGAACCACGCCGTCGTCATGTTGGGGTTGAACGCGATGCGCGTGACTAAGTTCACCTGCGGCGGCGGCGTTCCCTCGCGCCGGGAAACGAAATCGGCGATCTCCTGGCTGACGATCTGTTGCGCATAGCCTGAACCAAGACCGGCTTGCACCATGGCGGTCGCGTCGACGTTGATCTGCATATTCGGGGAACGGCCGGCAAGCACGTCGCGCTCGAAATGCGGGGGGATATCGAGAACGAAGGTATAGGCGCCGCGGTTCATCAGCGGCGTCACGTCGCGCTCCTCAATATATCGTGCGCGTTGGAACAGAGGCGGCAGGAAGGCGCCGGCGAGTCGGCGCGAGAGCACGGAATGGTCTTCGTCCACGATTGCGACAGACGCGTTGTGGAGTTCCTGGGAGTTCGAGCGGGCCAGCATGACGATCGCAAGCGAAAACGCATAGACCACCAGCGCCAAGAGCACGAAATCCTTGAAAAAGCTTCGCAGCTCCTTCAGCCCCAGCCAGAAGATGTTGCTCAAGGACGCCATCGCCGCTCAGCGCTCCTGCTTCCTCAAGAGCAACACGTTGAAGAGCGTAAGAATCGGGATGAAAATTGCGAGCGCCAGGAGGTTGCGGGCGAGGTCGGTGAAATAAAGGCCCTTAGTGAAGGCGCCGATGCTGATGGGAATGAAATAGGACATCGGGAACGCCCGCCCGATCCACTGCGCCGCGCCCGCGAGCGACGAAACCGGCGTCATCATGCCGGAAAACTGGGTCGCCGGGAGCACGGTGAGGATCGCGGTTCCGAACAGCGCCGCGATCTGCGTCTTCGTGAAAGCGGAGACCAGCATTCCATAGGCCGTCATCGTCGTCACGAAGAGGGCGACGCCCAGCAGCAGCGCAGGAAAACTGCCCTTCAGCGGCACGGCGAACACGAACTGCGACATCGCGAACAGAATTGAAAAATTGACCAGCGCCACGACGACATAAGGCAACTGTTTGCCGAACAGGAACTCCAGGCGCGTGACCGGCGTCACATAGAGGTTGACGATTGAGCCGAGCTCCTTCTCGCGCACGACGCCGAGCGCCATCAGGATGGCCGGGAAGAGACCGAGCATCATCGCCATCGTTGCCGGCACCATGGCGTAGATCGAGTCAAAATCCTGATTGTATTTGAAACGCACCTCGACGTCGGCGGGAGGCCGTCGCGTCGGCGCGGTCGTCTTGATCGCGGTGTCGGTAGAATAGAGAGCTTGCATGCCGGTGAGGTAGCCGCGGATCGTCTGCGCGCGATATGGCATCGCGCCGTCGATCCACGCCGACACCTCGACCGGCCGCCCGCGTTCGAGATCGCGCCCGAAATGGGGGGGAATCTCGATCGCCGCCTTGATCGAGCCCGCGCGCATGCGACGTTCGAGATCGGCGTAATTGGCGAGCGGCGGCTGTTCGGCGAAGTAGGTCGAGCCGCGCATTTCCGCGAGGTACGCCCGACTTTCCGGCGTATTGTCGCGGTCGAGAACAGCGAAAGTCAGATTGTTGACGTCGGTCGAGACGCCGAACCCGAACACCAGCATCAGCAAGGTCGTTCCGAACAAGCTGAAGCTGAGCCGGATCGGATCGCGCAACAACTCCAGACTCTCTCGAATTGCGTAGGCCCAGAGTCGCCTCGGACTGAAGCGAGCAACCGGCGCGGGCGGCTCCGTGGCGGCTTCGGCGGGCGCCTCCGCCGCTGGGGCCGCGCGCTCCGGTGAGGCTTCTTCGAGATAGTCGATGAAGGCGTCTTCGAGAGTCGCGGAGCGTCTGGCGCGCGCAATTTCGGCCGGCGCGTCGCACGCGAGCACGCGGCCCGAATCCATCAGCGCGATGCGGTCGCAGCGGGCCGCCTCGTTCATGAAATGGGTCGAGACGAAGATGGTCACGCCCTTGTCGCGCGACAAATGGATCAAAGCTTCCCAGAAGCGGTCGCGCGCAAGAGGATCGACGCCCGAGGTCGGCTCGTCGAGGATCAGAATCTCAGGCTCATGCACGAGCGCCACCGCCAATGACAGGCGCTGGCGAATTCCGAGCGGCAATGCGCCCGCCTCCTGGTCGGCATAATTCTCGAGCCCGAACTCCCTGAGCAATTCGGCGACGCGCGCGCGCAATTTGGCCGCCGGCAGGTGAAACAGGCGTGCATGCAGGACGAGGTTCCGTCTCACCGAAAGCTCGGCCCAGAGCGAGAACGACTGCGACATGTAGCCCACGCGATAGCGCGCGCGTATGTCGCCGGCTTCGAGCCGATTGCCGAAAAGCAGGGCTTCGCCCGCAGTCGGCGCGATGAGGCCGGTCAGCATCTTCATCGTCGTCGTCTTGCCGCAACCGTTGGAGCCGACGAACCCGAAGATTTCGCCGCGGGCGATGTCGAAGCTGACGCGATCGACGGCGGTGAAGTCGCCGAAACGGCAGGTGAGGTCGCGGGCGGCGATGATCGGCGCCCCGTCGCGCCAGGTGCGCGGCGGAATGGCGAGCGCATGATGGCCGGCGCGCTCGGCCTCCGGCAGCAGCGCGATGAACGCGTCCTCCAGCGTCGCGGCGCCGACATGCGTCTTCAATTGCGCGGGCGAGCCGCTGGCGAGCGCGCGCCCGCGATGCATCGCCGCGAGCCAGTCGAACCGCTCGGCCTCCTCCATATAGGCGGTGGCGACAAGCACGCTCATGCCGGGCCGGCGCGCGCGCATGCGTGCGATGAGCTCCCAGAACTGGCGGCGCGACAGCGGATCGACGCCGGTTGTCGGTTCGTCGAGAATCAGGAAGTCGGGATCGTGGATGAGACAGCAGCAGAGTCCGAGCTTCTGCTTCATGCCGCCGGAGAGATTTTTCGCCGGCCTGTCGACGAAGGGCGCGAGGCCCGTGGCCTCGGCCAGTTCCGCGATCCGGCGTTGGCGCTCGCGCCTTCCCTGATCGAACAGGCGGCCGAAGAAGGAGATGTTCTCGGCGACGCTCAAATCGGCGTAGAGGTTTCTGCCGAGGCCCTGCGGCATGTAGGCGATGCGCGGACACACGGCGTTGCGATGGGCCGTTCGGCTCATGTCGCCGCCGAGCGCCTCTATGCGGCCCTCCTGGATCGCCCGCGCGCCGGCGAGCAGACCCATCAACGTCGACTTGCCGACGCCGTCCGGCCCGATGAGCCCCGCCACCACTCCGGCGGGAATGGCGAGGTCGAGCGAATCGAGGGCGACGACGCGACCGTAGGTCTGGCGCACGCCTTCGACGACGGCGATCACTCCGGGGGTCACTTCACGTTCCCGGCGAGCTTTTCCGGCCACGCGAGATTCGGGTCGGTCCTTACGTATCCCACGCCCGGCAGGCCGCTGCGCACGGCGTCCTCATGCGCCTTCAATAGCGCAGGGTCGATCCTCAGCCGCACGCGAAACATCAGCTTGTCGCGCTCGTCCCTGGTCTCCACCATCTTCGGCGTGAACTGCGCCCGCGTCGCGATGAACACGATCTTGGCGGGAATGGAAACATTGGGGTAGGCGTCCAGCGTGATGCGCGCGTCGGCGCCGATCTTGAGTTTTCCCACGTCCAACGTCGGCAGATAGATGTCCATGTAGACATAGCTGGTGTCGAGCATGACGAAGAGGCGGCCGCCTGCCGGCAGCACTTCCCCGACATTGGCGAGCCGGTATTGGACGCGTCCGCCTTTCGGCGCGACTAGCGAGTTGTCGGCGATGTTGATTTTGTAAAGCTCGACATCGTGCGAGGCTGCGTCGATGGCGCGCTCGGCCACGCGGACCCGTTGGCGCGCCGCGGCGAGCGCGGCGACGGCGCTGTTGTGGGCCTGCCGGCGCTGATCGAGGAGTTCGATCGTGGCGAAGCCCTGGTTGGCCAGTCTGGTCGTGCGATCGAGCTCCTGCTTGGCGAGCGTAACCTGCGTCTGCTGCGCGTCGAGATTTGCGCTCGACTCTTCGAGCGCGTGTCTGGAGATTTGAACCTGGGCTTGCGCCTTGGCGAGCGAGGCTTCGATGTCGCGCGTGTCCATGCGCGCCAGCAGTTGGCCCTGTTTCACCAGATCGCCCTCGTCAGCCTTCAGTTCGGCGATGCGACCGGCGAACTTGGTGTCGATGTCGATCTCGTCGGCTTCGATGCGGCCGTTTCCGAACGCCAGACCCGGCGGCAATGGCGACGGAAGATTGCGCCAGTAAGTGTAGCCGCCCCCACCTGCCGCGGCCAGGAGCGCAGCGAGAACGAGCGGCCGGATCCAGCGGCGCCTCTTGCGCGGCGGGAGGGGAGCAGGCAGCGCCGTTCCGCCTTGCGAAAGCGCGGGCGGCGCGCCCACCGCGACTGTCGCCGGCGCTGCTACGTCCTGCGGCGTCGAACTATCGGCGGGGTCCGACATTTCGCTCTCCTCTCGTCAGCGCGACGACGCTCATATTGGCGGCATGTTTGGGGCCTAGAAGAGCGCACATCCAGCCCGGCGCGCCACCATGCGAGGAAGGCGGCGCCCTGCTCTTCCACCTGCTCAGCAGCTCAAAACTCGCACCAGCGTCTTCGTCACGACCAATCTCAGCTTCGGCGAGCGGGTCGCCGCGTTCGGCGACGCCAAGATGACCACGGCGCTGCTCGATCCGGCCAGCCGCCTCTGCCGCAGTCTCGAACTTGGAAACGACGGCTTCCAATTCAAGCACAGCCCGGCGGGAGCCTCCGAACTCGCAAAGGAGAAATCCCGGAATTTGACGCCCGCTTGACCCTGAAACCATCATCATGCCGCGCGGGGGGATCGTGGGTCGCCGCCCGCGCTCACGAACCCATGGCGCCTTCCGAGGCGCCGCCAGGGGTTCCGGATTGCGGCGATGAATTCCGTTTCGGGCCCAACCGGTCCAGGATCGCTATGACCTCCGCGTCCTCGATTTGACGGAAGTCGGCGTAAAAGCGCCCGATTGCGCCAAATTCCGAGTGAATTTCGGGACAAACGATGTCGTCGCACTCCTCGCGCAGAGAGGCGAGCGCGTCCGGGGGCGCGACAGGCGTGGCGAGGACGAGCGATTTCGGCCGGCCCGCCCGCACCGCGCGCAGCGCCGCGCGCGTAGTCGCGCCCGTCGCGACGCCGTCGTCGACGACAATGGCGACGCGGCCTTCGACGGCCGCACGCGGCCGACCGCCGAGATAGGCCTTGCGGCGGCGCTCGATCTCCGCGAATTCGGCTTTGCACGCCGCGTCGAACTCCGCCTGGCTGACCCCGGCCATTTGGATCACGTCCTCGTTTCGCACCACGACCGCGGCGCCCCCGTCTGCCACCGCTCCCATTGCGAGCTCCGGCTGGCCGGGCGCGCCGACTTTGCGGACCAGAACGAGGTCGAGCGGCGCTTGAAGCGCCTCGGCGATCGGCGCCGCCACGGGCGCGCCGCCTCGCGGCAGCGCGAATACGACGACGGACTGCCCACGATAAGGCGCAAGGGCGGCGGCCAGACGCTTTCCCGCTTCCGTACGATCGCGAAAGATCATCCTCGCCTCCCCGAAAGTCGGCGCGCCAAGGCGCTGGCGATCCCACGAACTCCTAAATATGGGACATTTGCGCGACTCGCTTGACTTGGGTCAACCATGGCGGCGCCTTCCCGCAACATTCTAGAAGAACGCAAACCTATTGTCCGCTCTTTGTTTGGGCCATTAGCGCGGCGAACGGCGTAAATGATCCCCGCGTCGATGGAGGCGCAAATGACCATCTTGGCTGAGGCCAGCCCACCGCTGAGGCGATTGTTCGACCGGCTGGATTTCGCCCCGAAGCCGGCCGACATCGCTCTTGCGTCCGTGCTCTCGGCCTGGACGCGCCTGCGCGGTCGAAACGCGGCCCCGAGATGGCCGACGCCAACGGCCGAACTGGGCGCGAGCAGCGCCGTATTCCTGCGCAAGCCGGGAACGCGCGATTACGAACTGGCGTGGAGGGGACCTGCCTTCGACGCCTTGCTCGGTCCTCTCAAGGTGGGCGAAACTCTTGCCTCGGCCCGGCGCCGTCGGGACGCCGTCCGCCTGCGTCGCTTGCTGGATCATGTGATCGAGAAAGGCGAGCCCGTGCTCGCAAGTTTCAAAATCGAACGCCACGGCGGCGCCGCTGTCGTCCACGTGCTGGCGGCGCCGCTGGCGGACGCGGACGGTCAGACGAGGGGCGCGCTTGTTTCGGGCGAGACGCGGAACCTCGCGGGCGAGGCGCCGACGCCGCATGTGGCGATGGCCCGTCCCGCGCCCATGCTGTTTGCGCTCGGCGGCTCGCAGGGGCTGGCGAGCGCAATCGCGTCGCGGCTCGGAATTGAAGTCTCGCCGCATGAAGAACGCGATTTCGAGGACGGCGAGCACAAAATCCGCCCGCGGGCGGAGGTGCGCAATCGCGACGTCTACGTGGTCGCCGATCTCGCGTCTTCGGCCGGTCAGAGCGTGAACGACAAGCTTTGCAAACTTCTCTTCTTCCTCGGCGCGCTCAAACAATCCGGCGCGCGGGAGGCGACGCTCGTCGCGCCCTACCTCTGCTATGCGCGCAAGGAACGGCAGACCAAACCGCGCGATCCCGTCGTCACCCGTTACGTCGCCCAAATTCTCGAAGCGGTCGGCCTCGACCGCATCGTCAGCGTTACCGCGCACGATCTCGCCGCCTTCCAGAACGCATTCCGATGCGACGCCATCCACCTCGATACCCACGCGTTCTGGGCGCGCGCGCTCGCCGGGCGTCTTTCGGGGCGGCGGGTCGCTGTCGCTTCGCCTGACCCTGGCGGCGAGAAGCGAGCCGAACTGTTCCGGCGGGCGCTCGAACGCGCGCTCGGCGAGCCGGTGACGAAGGCGCTCATCGACAAAACGCGCAGTCGCGGCAAGGTCGCGGGGGAAATGTTCGCTGGCGACGTCGAGGGGCGAACCGTGATTGTTCTCGACGATATGATCGCCACGGGCGGCACCATGATCCGCGCCGCGGAGGCGTGCCGGGCGCGAGGCGCCGTCGAGGCGATCGCCGTGGCGACGCATGGCCTGTTTGTCGGCGGCGCGGAGACGCTGCTCGGCGCGGCGAGCCTCGAGGAGATCTGGGTCACGGATTCGCTGGCCTTCGCGCCTGCGATCGAGGCGGCCGTCACGCGCGGGCGAGTGAAAGTCGCGTCGCTGGCGCCGTTGCTGGCCGATGTGATCGCCTGCTGCCATTCCGACGGGTCGATCGACGACCTGCTGGAGCATGAGAATTAGCGGGAGCGGCCCGGTTCCGCTCCCAGGCCGTCGAGCGCCGATTTGGCCAAGACGAGATATTGCGAGGCTTGCGGCTCCCAACGCTCCGGCTGGCGCGGGACGGGGTCGAGGAGATGGGCGAGCGCGAGGCGGGCGCGCAGGACGGCTCGCCGCGCCGAGTGCAAGAGGTAGAGTTCCGGACAGGCCGGCCATTGCAGCGCGGCGAGGACGCCCGCCAGCAATCTCGGCCCCAGCGTATCGGCGCCCAGCCGCGCGCTCTCCACGGACAGATTGGCGATCTCGTCGATCGGGTCGACTTGGCGCAGCGTGTCGTTGAACTCCAGACAATCGAAGATCACGACCCCGTTCTGGAAGCAGACATGCTCCGGCCTCAGATCGCCGTGCCCGTCGACGATGAAGCCGCCCGCGGCGCGCGCCTCCAGCAGCGGGCGATGCGCGTGCAAAGCCGCCTCCAGCCGCGCGAGCGTCGTTCCCGCGCCTCCATGGTCGATCGCGAAGCGGCGACGGGTGATGACGTCGCGATTCTCGCGTTGCTCGTCGAGCAGGCGCAGAGAATAGGCATCCGGCGCGATCTGCGGCCGCTCCGCCGTGCGATAGAAGTCGCCGAGTCTTGCGGCGAGGCGATCGATCGCGCCCAGGTCGAGCGGGCCGTCGCGGATCAGCGCGTCGAGCATGCGCTCCGCAGGCAGACGGCGCATGACGACGAGCCAGTCGACAATTTCGCCGGCTCCATCAATCGCCAATCCGTCGCGGCCGGACGATGTAAGCGCCGCGACGCGCAGATAAGTGTCGCCCGACAGACGGCGGTTCAAACGAAGCTCGGCGCGGCAATTCGCTTCGCGGGCCGAGAGTGTCGAGAAGTCGAGATACGGCAGACGGACCGGCTTCTTCAGCTTGTAAACCCGGTCTCCCGCCAGAAACACGAAAGACATATGGGTTTCGACGGTTTGGACGGCCGTGACGGCGCCGCCATAGGCGCGGGGATCGGCCAGAAATCTCACCTTCTCCCGCAGATCGACCGCCGCGGTGGAAGCCTGCTCGCCGCCGCCCTGCGCCATGCCGGTTCGTCCTTGCAGGCGACGCGTCCGCCGCCTCCTCTACTCGGCGACGCTCTAGCCGATCAGCCGCACCGTGCTGGCTTGCGCGCCCTTGTCGCCCGCCTCCTCGACGAAGCGCACTTCGGCGCCGACCGTCAGCCGATCAAACAGGCCATCAAGCACGGCGTTGCGATGGAAATATAGCTCCTGCCCATCGGACGTTTCGATGAAGCCGTAATCCTCCCCGGCAATCAGCTTGGCGATCCGCCCGTGCGCCTCTTCGGCGTGAAGCTTCACATCGCCGCGAAGATCCCGCACCGCGTCCTCGACTTCACGCACCGCGACGTCGAAGGCGCGTTTGATGGCGACCAGAGGATGCTCCAGTTCCGGCGCGTCGCCATGCCGTTCGGCGACGAGGACTTCCTTTCGGCCCGGCAAACCGATGCGAAGGTCGACTTCGTAATGGTCGCCGTGACGATGCCGCGTCGCAGGCGCGGCGACGACCACCCGACATGAGGTAATGCGTTTGCTGAACTTCTCCAACCGCTCGATCTGCTTGGAGACCGCCGCCCGGACCTCGTCGGAAGGCTCGAAATGTTTGAAGACGATCTCAGCCGGGATTTGCATGACACGGCCTCCTTTCGTGGCGGCGACACGACGCTCGCCGTGTTCGAGCCGAGGTTTTGGCTACCGATTATTTCCTCGCGCGCGTACAGTCGCCGATGATGGAATCGTCATATACTCTTTGGCCAAACGCCGAGCCTGGGCCTTGACGTGAGTCAACACCGGCCCTGTCTTTGGCTCCGGTGGAGCGCGACCCGTCCGGCTCGCGGTGTTTGCGGCAGCGCAATGCGAAACGCCAGGAAAGAGGCATTTTCGTGGATGTTTCGACGGCGGCGACGCCGCGCATTGGCGCGCACGGGACGCCGGCAAGCGGAGCCACAATGATCCTCGCTTCGACCGACATTCGCGATCAGGGCGCGATTCCGACGCTCTTTACATGCGAGGGCCAGGACTCTCGCCTGAGCTGCATTGGGACCACGCGCCAGATGGCGCGCTCAGTTTCGCGCTGCTTTGCGACGACCCCGACGCTCCCGGCGGAATCTGGCGGCACTGGGCCGCGTTCGACATTCCCGCTCAAGTCCGGAGCCTCCCCCGGGGTGCGGGGAAGGCAAGCGCGAGAGAATTTCGTCAGGCGATCAACGATTTCGGAAACAGGGGGTACGGTGGTCCGTGTCCGCCGAAGGGCCATGGTCCGCATCGGTACCGCTTTCGCCTGATGGCGCTTTCCGTAAACAAGCTCCCCGCGCGGGCCGATGCGCATTGCCGCGACGTGGAGCGTCTGGCCGAAAAACATGTCGTTTCGCAATGCGCGCTCACGGGAATTTTCGAACGCTGAGCGCCCTGCGTGGCCGAAAGGCCAAGCCCATGCCGATCCAGAACGCCGAGATAGCCGCGCGGCTGGATCAGGAAGCCGAGCTTCCGGACTCCTTCCGCGTGCAGAGACAGCAGCTCAGACGCCGGCGGCTCTACTGAGGAGGCGCTTTAGTCGAGGCGCCTGGGATCACGTCATGCCGCTCTGGATGAGAGGCGCGTTCGTAGAACGAGAGACATTCTTCTTCCCGCCCGCGCACGATGCGTTGTCCCGCCAGAGGACCGCGCGTCGCGGTGACGACGGTGCGCTGCGCTTCGGCGCCGCCGTCGGCGTGAAAGTAGATCACGACCCAATCGTGCAGCTTGCCGAGTTCGTGCGCGCGGGCGGTATTTGAGAAAAGCGCAGTGAAGCGCCACGAGCCGCGCTCGGTATGAAGAATGGGCAGCCACGCCTCGCGGTCTGGATTGAAACGTTTGGGGGCGATCTTTTTCAGATCGTCGGCTTCGGCCCTGACGCGATACTCCCGATCGACATCGAGCAAGATCTCGACCGGAGGCTCATCGGCCGAGGCGGAGCGCAAGGGTCGAATCCGCGCCAGCATCTGGGCGAGCGCCGCCCGGAGCGCCGCCCTTCGTCGCGGGCCGACGCCGGGCGCGGTTCTGCTCCCGTCATGCAAGGCGGCCTCGAGCTGTTCGAGCGTGTCGACGTGGAGGGTCTCGTGAAGGCGCGTAGCCAGCGCGGGACCTACGCCCGGAATGGCGCAAAACACGTCTTGCGGCTCAGTCGAACCGCGCAGCCGCTCGAGATACGCCCAGCGGCCGGCGCCCGCGAGTTCGGCAAGGCCCCGCGCGATATGCTCGCCGACGCCGGGAATTTGCCTCAAGGCCTCGGCGCCGCCCGCCGCAAGAAGGCTGCGCAAGTCCTTGTCCTGCTTGGCGACGGCATCGGCTGCACGCCGATAGGCGGCGATCCGGAAGGGATTGCCGTCCTGGAGGGCGAGAAGGTCGGCGACTTCGCGCAGACGTTCGGCCGCCAGAACATTGAAGGGTGTCCCTGCCGGTCGATGTTCCGGTTCAGCCATGACAACGCGCGGGAATTGTCAGAGCCTGCCAATTTCGAATTCTTCGCAGGAATACCCCAGCATCGAAAGGCCTTCCTCGAGGAAGTCGCCGAGCTGCGGGGTCCCGAGCAGATAGTTGCTGGTGCGCGCATTGTGGGCGCGGGCCGCCTCTTCGCGGACCGCCGGCCAGTCGGCGACGGAATAGTCGTCGCGCCCGAGCCACGTTAGCGCGACGAGATCGATTTGCTCGTCCTCGGACAGCGAGTTCGATGAGCGAGGTCAACTCTTCGACCTCGGGGTCGTCCTTATGGGTTTCCAGGACGGCCGCGTCCCTGTCATCGGAGGGGTTCGATCCCGGATCGGGTTCAGTCAACATATCCTTGGCGTCGAAGGCTCGCGCCTTGACAATGATGAAGCACACCTTCTCGGGCGAGATCGCGAGCGCCGGGGAAATCTCGTCGGCCGGCGTTTCGGTCTGCGCAGATTTTTTCTTCATGGCGAGGGCCTCACGTATCCCACGCTCGATCAGAACCGCAGAAATGACAAGGTTTCTGATCTACGCGGCTATAATGGACTATCGAACGAAGCAAAACTTTGAGCCAGCTCCTCGATCTTCCCCCTCAAGAGAGGAATGCGCCAGACTTAGAGCTCCGCGCGCGGCGCGCCATGATGAATCGCAATTCGCGATCCCAGCCGCCGCAAATCCCTCAAGATGCGCTGGGCGCCCACGAGAGCCGCAATCGCTTTTCCGTGTCTATCGAAACACTTGCGCCGAAGGCTCGGCTCTCGCGATCGAGCGTTTGTCGCAGCCAATCAACGTCGGAAGGACGGGGATGGTTCAGCCGAAATCGCTTGATCTGCAAAGGGGTCATCGTCAGCGCGCGCAATTGTCCCGTCGGCGCGTCGATATCTGCGAAATACATGATAGCGAGATCGCCACGAAAACCTTCGTAGCCCTCTATGCCCTCGTAATCATTCAAAAAATCGCCGCAGCCGTAGAGGATGAGCCGACCCCTGTAGACCTCGATCGCCTTGGCGTGATGGGAGGAATGGCCATAGACGATCGAAACGCCGGCCTCGTCGATCAATGCATGGGCGAATCTTCGATGGCCGTCGGGAATATCGTAACCCCAGTTGGCGTCCCAGTGGAGCGAGACCACGCGAATGTCGCGCGGACGACCAACCGCCTCGAACTGACGCGCCACTCGGGCGACAGCGGCGTCGTCAAGGGTCGGCAGCAAATTGACGCCGGCCCGGTTGCGCCCAGCCGACCAGGCCAACGGCGTTCCGCTTGAGGGATGGGCGAACGCTTGCAAGACGATACGCCCCTCGTCCGCAACATCCATGATCGCCGGCCTCTGCGCTTCGCCGACCTTGGCGCCGGCGCCGACGCAGCGAATGCGCAGGCCGCGCAGCGTATTCAAGGTCTCAAGCAGACCGGACTCGCCCCAGTCCAGCACGTGGTTGTTGGCGAGAACGCAGATATCGATCGCCGCGGAGGTCAGGCAGGCGGCATTCTCCGGGCTCATGCGGTAGTTGATGGCCTTTTCCGCAAAGGTTTCGCTGCGAGTAATGCTGGTTTCGAGGTTGATTATGCGAGCCTGCGGCCGCGCGATCGCCCATTCCTCAAACGCTGCGCCCCAGGGATAATCGACCGGCAGGGGGAGAGGCGGCAGACCGTGAGCGCGCCTTGCGAGCGTCACATAATCCTTTGCCGATCGAACATAAGACTCATGTAGCGCAGGCGGACACGGACAGGGAAGCGCTTGGTCGAGCCCGCGCCCGAGCATCACGTCGCCGCAGAGAAAGATCCGCATCGTCGTTTCATTCACGGGATACTGAGTTGGATCATCCAACTCCAGTTATGCGCTTAACCAAGGGTTCCGCTATGGCGCGCGACGCGCCTCGAAGCTGCGCTATGCGCCAAGAGCGCTCGCCATAGTCCTGAGAATTATCACCGCTGAGGCCGCCCCGGGGTCGACATGGCCGATTGCGCGTTCGCCCAGGCGGGACGCACGCCCTTTGGAGGCGACCATGGATTTGGTCGCTTCGGCGCCGGCCTCCGCCGCCGCCACGGAGTCCCGCAGACAGGAGGCGAGATCCTTGTCGGCGTCGCGCGCAGCTTGCGCAGCCTCCGCCGCCGGAAGCCAGGCGTCGATCATGGTCTTTTCGCCGCGTTCAGCCTTGCCGCGCTCCTGAATGCCCTTGGCCATCGCCGTCAGCATAGCCACGAACGCATCGCGATCGAGCTCCGTCAGGCCTTTCACCGCGGCGCCCGCACGAATGAAGGCGGTGGCGTAGAGCGGACCAGACGAGGCGCCGACTGCGTTCAAGAAGGCCTTGGCCGCCATGTTCAGGACGGCGGTCGGCTCCGTCGCGCTCGGGTCGATCTGGGCGAGGGCCTCATCGACGGCGGAAAAACCGAGAGCCATGGTGACGCCATGGTCGGCGTCGCCGATGACGCCGTCGAGTTCGGAAAGGCGGCCTTTCTGATCCTCAATCGCCGCCGCGGTCGCGCGGAACATGCGCAGGAGATCGGGCGTGGAGATGTTGCTCATGGGTTCGCTCGCCAGCTGAAAGGACGACAACGGACGCTAGGGCGTCCGAAACATGGCGCAGTCGCAGGGATGGTCGATGAGCTCCGTCAATTCGCGGTCGAGCAGCATGAGGGTGAGCGAAGCGCCGGCCATTTCAAGCGACGTGCAGTAGTGACCGACCCAGGTTGCGTGGACCCCAATCCCCTTCGCGTCGAGCCGCCGCCGCACCCTGCGATTCATCACATAGAGCTCCATCAGCGGCGTGGAGCCAAGCGAATTCACCAGTACGGCGACCCGATCGCCGCGTGAAGCCGGCATTTCGGCGAAGATGCGGTCGAGGATCTCATCCGCGACGGCGTCGGCGCTTTTCAGCGGCTCCCGCGCCACGCCGGGCTCGCCGTGAATGCCCATGCCGATCTCCATGTCGTCCGGGCCGATTTCGAAATTCTGGCGCAACGTCTGGGGCAACGAGCAGGGCGCGAGGGCCACGCCCATGGTGTAAGTATGGTCGTTGGCTTTCCTGGCCGCTCGTTCGCATTCATCGAACGACCACATCTTGTCGCAAGCCGCGCCGGCGGCTTTGAAGATGAAGAAATTGCCGGCGACGCCCCGGCGCTCCTTTTTGCGATCCGCGGGCGCCGAAGCCACGTCGTCAGTCGTGAGCACGGTTCGAACCTTGATGTCGTCCGTCGCGGCGAGTTCGGCGGCCATGTCGAAGTTCATCACGTCGCCGGCGTAATTGCCGTACATGAAGAGAACGCCCTCGCCGCCGCTTGCGGCCTTCGCGCATTCGTAAATCGGGTCAGGAGGCGGAGAGGCGAACACGTTGCCGATGGCGGCGGCGTCCGCCAGCCCTTTTCCGACGAAGCCCAGGAACGTCGGCTCGTGACCGGAGCCCCCGCCGATGACCAGTCCAACCTTGCCGGGTCGCGGCCCATTGCAGGCGACGATCGCGCGCGGGTGGCCGGGGATCTGCATGAGATGACGGGGATGAGCCTTTACGACGCCCTCGAGCATTTCCTCAATGATCGACTTCGGATCATTGATCAGCTTTTTGGTCTTCATCGCGCTCCTCCCAAGGTCGTCCGCCTTTTTGGCCTTCGTCAAAGGATCGCCCGTCAGATCCGGCGCGCCGTCGGCCTTGAGCACGCCGCGCGCCGTCGCGGCGTCCGTGACCAGGACAGTGGCGTGGCCGCCGCGCAGGCAGGCGCGAATGGCCGGCACTTTGTCCATTCCGCCCGCGACGGCTATTCGCACCTTTATTCTCGCAATCTCCTCCAGCGACAGGCCGATCATCCGTTCATCGAGAGGGCCGTGGAGCGGCGACCCATTGTCGTCCATGAAACGGCCGGCCACGACCGCAGCGCCTCGGCATCGCAGATAATAGGCGGCCGTCGCCGGGTCGATCAGCCCGCCTTCGTAGACGGAGCTGCCGGGCCGGGTCGCCCCGACGCCAAAGATCATCTTGTCGGCTTCGCGCGCGATTGCGAGCTGCTCCTGGATCAAAGGCTCGTCGAGAAGAATTTTCTTGACGATGCCGCTCGAGACGACGGCCGGCGCCGTCAGGCTGACAGCGCGCGCGCCGAGGCCGGCGGCGAGGCGGGCGGAGCAAATCTCGGGCGAAAAATCAAAGCTGACAGGGGCGCTTCCCGTGGCCTGAACGACGGTGAGGTCGGCAATGCGGATGGCGCCGATCTTGTCGGCGACGGCGAAAACGGTGCGGCCCCAGGCGACGGCGAGCGTGTCGCCGGGCTGGAGCAACGCTCTGAGCACGGCTGCGCCCGCCTCGCCGATGCGCGTCGCCAGCGGGCGAGCGCCTTCGTCGCTGGGGATGACCACGCACTCGTCGAGGCGGAAGCGCTCCTTCATCGCTTTCGCGATGCTGACGGCTGCGAGGCGCGCGGGGTCGATGTTCACGCTGACGACGCCGCGGGAGCGGGCTTCGGCGAGGTAACCGTTCACGGTCGCCCGCGATACGCCCATGACGTCGGCGATTTCGTTCTGAGTCAATCCGTCCTGGAAATACAGCCAGCTCGCCCAGACGTAGGGGTCGCCCCGGAACTCCGGCGGAATGGGCGGCGAGCCCTCCCCCGATCGACCAGGCCTCCCGTTCTTCCTGATGGCGCGGCTGTGCTGCATCTTGACATTTGTTATATTCGTTTTGAATAATGTCGCAACACCCAGGGGCCGGGTTCCGGCTCGCGGCCACACAGGGGTTGTGAAATTTCCGATCGGCGTAAACGGCGACGGACCGAAGCAGGGCGTGAAGCGCCTGTTGTGTGAAGGAGGAAACAAATGGCGAAGCTCACCGATATGGGCGCTGGCGATTGGGCGATCCCGCGTCGCACCGTTCTGAAAGGCGCGGCGGTCGCGGGACTATCGCGGGCTAATGGGAGCGCCCTTCATCAATCGGCTGAAGGCGAAGGAAGCGCATCCGCTCGCCGGCAAGAAGATCGAGATGAACATCCTCGGCATCGCCGGCTGGCTGCCCTCCTCGCTCGGCGTGAAAATGTCGCCGCTCTTCGCCGATTACGTGAAGGAGCGTTACGGATACGACGTGACCTTCGGCTTCGCCGAGGCGCCGTTCTCCGACCTGTTCCAGAAGGCGGCCACCTCGCTGGCGACCAAGAGCCAGGAGTTCAACATCATCATCTCCGATTCGCAGTGGCTGGGCGCGCTCGCCAAGGCCGGCTGGATCCTCAAGCTCAACGACATCATCGCCCAGAACAAGGAACTGCAGATCGATTGGTATTCCGACACGATCGTCGACGCCTATCAGGTCTATCCCGACGGCACGAAGAACCTCTGGGGCCTGCCGCAGGAAGGCGATACGATCGCGCTTTACGTGCGCAAGGACATGCTGGAGGACCCCAACGAGCAGCAGGCGTTTCAGGCGAAATACAACGCCAAGCTGCCGCGCACCTTCGAGGACTTCGAAAATCTGACCATGGACGAGTTCGAGAAGGTCGCGGCCTTCTTCACGCGCCCCGACAAGCAGCTGTGGGGCACGGCGATGCAATACAGCCGGGTCTACGACTTCTGCACGTGCTACCTTTATCCGTTCATGTGGTCGACAGGCGGCGAGATTTGGGACCCCAAGACGGGGCAGGTCGAGGGCATTCTCAACTCGCAGACCAACGCCAAGGCGATGGAGCGGGCCAAGGAATGGCTCAAATACCAGCCGCCGGGGGCGCTCAACTACGGCATCGCCGAGGAAGTGGACGTGTTCACGCAGGGCAAGGTGTTCTCCTGCTTCCAGTGGGCCGCCGTCGGTCTCGCCATGATCACCAAGGACAACAAGGACAAGGTGATGGTCGTGCCGCCGCCGAAGCACGGGGCGGGCGCGAGCGCGAAGCGCATCTACACCATCGGCGGCCAGCCCTGGGTCATCAACGCCTTCAACGACTACTCGAAGATGCGCGTCGCGCTCGACTTCATGAAGTGGTGGTACCTGCCGGAGACGACGCTCGAATACGCCAAGCGCGGCGGAAATCCCTGCGACAAGGCGACCCTTTCGAAGCCCGATTTCGACAGCATCAACCCCTGGAACCGGGCCTACAAGTTCATGCTCGAACCCGGCCGTTCGCGCGACTTCTGGCACGATCCGAAATATTCGGAGATGCTCGCGCTTCAGCAGGAGGGCTTCACCTCCTACATGACGGGCCGCACCAAGAGCGCGCATGCAGGCGCTCGACTATATCGCCTGCGGACAGCAGCAGATCCTGAACGACGAGGGCTTCGCGAAAACTGCGCCCTCGGACAAGTGCGGCAGCGTCTCGCTCTGACGCTCCGTGCGACGGCGCGAGCCGCGCCGTCGCCCCCCATCCGAAGGCCGCCGCCAAGTCGCTTGCGGCGCGGCGGCCTTTTCATCCGAGATGCGAAATGACCAGCACGGCCGACATCCAAATCCCCCGTCGCTCGGCCGCCGGACGAATATCCGACAATCGCGGCGCGCTCGTCGTCGTCCTGCTTGCTCCGGTGCTGACTTTCTTCATCGTCTTCAACACCATCCCGACGCTCTGGTTGCTCGGCCTCTCCTTCTACAATTACTCGCTGACCAGCGGCACGCCGCCGGAATACATCGGCTTCCGCAATTTCTGGCAAATCTTCCACAACCGCAACGGCATCTGGTTCGACCTGTCGCGCACTTTCGTTTTCGTCGGCCTCGGAGTCTCCATCCAGACTGTGCTCGGGCTGGCGCTAGGCTTTCTGTTCTGGGGATCGAAGGCCATGCCAGGGCGGCGGGTGGCGCTTACGCTGCTATTCATGCCGATGGTGCTGACGCCGGTCGCAACCGGCACGTTCTTCCGCTTCATCTACGATCCCGACTTCGGTGTGCTCAACGCGATCCTGCACGGCCTGTTCGGGACGCCGCCGATCGCCTTCCTCACCGAGCCCGACACGGCGTACTGGGCGGTGCTGGCGGTCGATTGCTGGATGTGGACGCCGTTCATGACGTTGATGACGCTGGCGGCGCTGGGTTCGGTTCCCAAGGCGGAACTGGAGGCGGCGGACGTGGACCGCATCCCCTGGCGACAGCGTCTGACGCTGGTGATCTGGCATCACGGCAAGTTCATCCTGATGCTCGGAGTTCTGCTGCGCACCATCGACTGCTTCAAGACGCTCGATCTCATCATCCCCATGACGAAAGGCGGCCCCGGCCAGGCGACGCGTCTCGTGGCGCTCGAACTCAACAAGCAGGCGTTCGAGAGCTTCAACATGGGCTGGTCGTCGGCCTATTCGGTCATTCTGCTGCTGGTCTCCATCGCCATGACCTCGGTCTTCATCTTCATCCTGAACCTTCGCCGCCGGAGGCGCGCATGATCGGCGCCAGGCTCAAGGCGTCAGCCTATTATCTTCTGCTTTGGCTCGTCGCGCTGGCTTTCGCCTCGCCGGTGCTGTGGATCGTTCTCTCCTCCTTCAAAACGCGAAATGACATTCTCGCTTCGCCGCCCAAGCTGATCTTCACCCCGACGCTCGAGAACTACGTCCACCTGTTCGAACGCCGGCAGATCTGGCTGCAAATCACCAATTCCATCGTGCTGTCGCTGACCGCCGGTGGTGATCGCCATTGTCGTCTCGTTCCTCGCGGCTTTCTGCTTCTCGCGTTTCAAGCCGAAGGGAACAGATTTTCTGATGTTCCTTCTCCTGTCGATCCGCATGCTGCCGGGGCCGGCGGTCATCCTGCCGGTCTATCTCATGTATGCGGCCTTCGGCTGGAAAGACAGCCATGTCTGGCTGATCCTGTTCTATGCGATGTTCTCGATCCCGTTCTCCGTCTGGATTCTCAAGGGTTTCCTCGACGGCGTGTCCATCCGCTACGACGAGACGGGCATCGTCAACGGCGGCTCGTGGGCGCACGTGATCTTCAAGGTCGTGCTGCCGCAGGTCAAGCCGGGCCTGATTGCCGCATTCATCTTCAATCTGATCTTCGTCTGGAACGAATTTCTGTTCAATTTCATCATCGGCGGCGTGGCGACGCAGAACATCCCTTATGCGCTGGCGGTTGGCACCTATTCCGACGGCGGGCTCGCCTGGCCCTTCATCGCGACCTTGACGACGATTTACGTCCTGCCTCCGACCGTGTTCATCTACCTGTTCCAGAAATATCTGTTGGTCGGCATGACCTTCGGAACCGTGCGCGGCGAGGTCTGAGATGTTGAGGCACGGTTCGTTTCCCGAGCGCGCCGCGCAATTGCTGATCGCCGCCATGGTGATTGGCATCGTGATGATCGCGCAGCGCTATTCGGTCCTTGTCTATCGCTGGGGCCTCGTCCTTCTGGTGGGCGCGACCTTGCTGCAAATCGCCGTCGGCAATCTGCCGGCGGACGCCTCCGCCGCGCGCAGCGTCGTCTTGAGCCTGGCGATTCTCGCTCGTGGTGCTGGCCGTTTTTACGCGCTCGGCGTCTGGCTCGTGCCCGTTCTCTCGAATATGGGCCGCTGATGTCGTCGGTCGCCTTCCGATCCGCCACGAAGACCTACCACGGCGCGCCGGCGTTGAACGAACTCGATCTCGAAATCGAATCCGAGAGCCTCACCGTGCTATGCGGCCCGCCGAAGTCGGGAAAGTCGGTGCTTTTCCGCGTGCTGGTCGGATTGGAGAAACTCGATCGCGGCAAGATCGAAGTCGATGGCCAGGACATCGCCGTTCTGCCGCCGGCGATGCGGCCGATCGGCTACGTGCCACAGAGCTTCGCGCTGTTTCCTCATCTCACGGTTTACGACAACATCGCCTACCCCCTGAAACTCGCGCGCGTGGCGCGCGGCGAAATCGCCCGACGGGTCGACCGCGCCGCCGGCATCCTCTCCATCGGCCATCTTCTGAAGAAGACGCCGGACCAGCTATCCGGCGGCGAAAAGCAGCGGACCGCCGTGGCGCGCGGACTGCTGAAGAACGCCAAGCTGTTCGTTCTCGACGATCCGCTCGTCGGCCTCGACTACAAGCTGCGCGAGCGGCTGATGGACGAGCTGAAGGACCTGCGCGCCGAGCTGAAAGCGACCTTTCTCTACGCCACATCGGATTCGCTGGAGGCGCTGACGATGGCGCAGAAGCTGGTGGTGCTCGATCGCGGCCGCGTCGTTCAGCACGGGGACGCCGACGAGGTCTACCACCAGCCGCAACACCTGCGCTCGCTGGAGCTGATCGGTTTTCCGCAGGCGAACATTTTGCAAGGCGTCAGCGACGGCAAAACCATAGAGGCCGGACCGTTGCGCTTCGATTGGGCGAGCGAGCGCGCCTGTGGGCGCCGTGGCGGTCGGCTTCCGACCCGAGGCGCTGAAGCCGGAGAGCGGACTGGGCGTCGAGGGGCGCTGCCGCGTCACGATCGTGGAGAATCTTGGCGGAGAATATGTGATCCATGTCGAGCAGGCGGGCGCGCCCATGGTGATGAGTTTTCGCGGTCACGGAGCGGCCGGCCCCCTCCTTCGACGCCGAAATCCCGTTCAGCATCGCACCGGCCGACATCCTGCTGTTCGACCCTTCGAGCGGTCGGCGTTTGCCCCATCGCGCCCTGGAGACGGCGGCATGACCGAGATCGTCGTCGATCGCATCACCAAGAGCTTCGGCTCTTTCACCGCCCTCGACAATCTCTCCATCCGCTTCGCCGACGGCGAGGTCGCCTGCCTGCTGGGTCCGTCCGGCTGCGGCAAGACCACGCTGATGCGCATCATCGCCGGCCTCGAAACGCCGACGCCGGGCGCATCCTGTTTGGCGGTCGCGACGTCACCGCGCATCCGACGAGCCGGCGAAACGTCGGCATGGTGTTCCAATATCCTGTCATGTACCCTACCCTCTCGGTCGCCGAGAACATCGCTCTGCCCCTGCGGCAGGACCGCACGGTCGACGCGGCCGAGCGCGAGCGGCGGGTCGCCGAGATGCTCGACATTCTCGACATGCGCGAGTTGGCCGACGCTTTCATCGAGGAGCTCGACGCCGGCAGCCGGCAAAAGGTGGCGGTCGGCCGCGCGGTCGCCCGCCGCTCCGACATCGTCCTGTTCGACGAACCCACCACCAACGTCGAGGTCAACGCCAAGCTGCAGCTCATCCGCGCGTTCAAGACCGTGGTGCAGCGGACGAGGCAAACCATCGTCTATGTGACGCACGACCAGACCGAGGCGATGACGCTCGCTGACCGGATCGCACTGATGCGCGACGGGCAGCATCAGCCAGTATGGGCCGCCGCATGAGCTCTACAACGAGCCCAGCGCCGAGTTCGGCGGATGGTTCCTCGGCAATCCGGGCATGAATTTCGCCCCCGCCGCCGTCGCCGACGGGCGGATCCAATCGGTTCTGCTGGCCGAACCTTTGAGCGCGCCGCCGAGCGTGTCAGCCGCGGCGAAACTGACGATCGGCATTCGCCCCGAATGGATCGAAATGCGGGCGACGCCCGTCGACGGGTCGATCCAGGGCGTGCTTGTCGACCAGTCCATCGGGATCGCGGGGCGCTATCTGACGAAGGTCGATCTCGGCGCCGCGATGGTCAAGGTCAAGACGAATGGCCGCCCGCCGGTCAAAGTCGGCGAGCCAGTCCATCTTATCGCGCCGCGCGACCGATTCATGCTGTTCGCCGACGGCGAACGCGTTTCGTTGTAGGACGGCGGAGAGAGCGGGAAGGGGAGGAGCTCATGCGCTACGACGTTTCAATCATCGGGCTCTTTATTCTCGACGTTCTCGGGCGGCCGGTCGAGAAGATCCCCGAGCGCGGCAATGTCGAGTTTATCGACGAGATCCGCCTCACCGTCGCCGGAACGGCTGGCGGCACCGTGATCGACGCCGCCAAGCTCGGCCTCAAGAGCCTCGCGGTCGGCGCGGTCGGCGACGACGAGAAGGCTGATTTCGTGCTCGCGACGATGCAGAAATTCGGCATCGACGTTTCGGCGATGCAGCGCCTCGAGGGCGTGCCCACCTCGGCGACTATCCTCAACGTGCGGCCGAACGGCGAGCGTCCGGCGCTGCACGTGCGCGGCGCTTCGGATCATTTCGACGTGCCGCCGGAACTCTACGACCAGGTGTTCGACGCGCCGATCGTACACCTTGGCGGCACGGGATTGTTGCGCCGCCTCGACGGCGAGCGCAGCCGCGTTCTGCTGGCCGAAGCCAAGCGGCGCGGCCGCACCGTGACCTTCGATCTCATTGCGGCGACGCGCGGAGACGATAGGGATCGTCGAGCCGCTGCTGCCCTTCATCGACTATTTCATGCCCTCCATCGAGGAGGCCAGGGACATGTCCGGACGTGTCGCGCCTGACGACTGCGCCGCCTTTTATCTGGACAAGGGCGCGCAATGCTGCGTCTTCACGCTCGGCGCCGAAGGCGCCTATTACGCGCATCGCGACGGCTCGCGGCTGAAGATGCCGGCCTATCCCGTCAAGGTGGTGGACACGACGGGCTGCGGCGACGCGTTCGACGCCGGCTTCATCGCGGCGCTGCATCACAAGATGGATGTCGAGACCTCGCTGCGTTTCGCCCAGGCCGCCGCGGCGCTCGTGGCGACGGGCCTGGGCTCGGACGCCGGCATTGTCTCATTCGAGGACACGCTCGATCACATGAAACGCGGCTTCCGCTGACGCTTCGGTCTCATGTCAGGACGGCGGGCGCGGTCATGTCTTCGGCCTGCTGACGTGGAGAGAGGGATCAGGCGACCAGGATCTGGCGCAGGTCACGCTTGAGAACCTTGCCATTTGCGTTGCGCGGCAACGTTCCTTCGAGGCGGTGGAACGCCTCGGGGATCTTGTAGTCGGAGAGAACATCGGCGCAGTGGCGCTGAAGCTCGGCGTCCTCAGTCGCGTCTCGCAATACGACGAAGGCGTGCACGCGCTCGCCAAGCACCGGGCATGGCTTCGCAACCACTGCGGCCTCGACGACCGCAGGGTGGTCGAGAAGGACGTTCTCGACCTCGGAGGCGAAAATCTTGTAGCCGCCGCGATTGATGACGTCCTTGATGCGATCGACGACCCGCAGGTAGCCCTTCTCGTCCATGACGCCGAGATCGCCCGATTTCCAGTATCCCGCCTTGAACTCGCGTTCGGTCGCCTCGGGATTGTTGAAATAGCCGGGGACCACCATGGCGCCGCCGATCCATATCTCGCCGGGTTCGCCGTGGGCGGCTTCGCGCCCGTCGGCGTCCATCACCAGGATGTGACCGCAGGGAACCGCGAGGCCGACGGACTCTTTGCGAGCGACCGTCTGTTCCGGCGGCATGATCGCGGCGGGAGAGGTGGTCTCCGTGGCGCCGTAGCAGTTGAGGAGTTCCAGCTTCGGCAGCCTTTCGGCGAGGCGCTCTAGCGTGGCCTCGGGCATGATGGCCCCACCGTAGCCGGCGACGCGCCAGGCGGAGAGATCGGCGCCGTCCAAATTCGGCGCGATGAGGCAGAGGTTGAACATCGCCGGCACGATCAGCGAATAGGTGATGCGGTGGCGCGCGGCGAGCGCGATGAATTCGCTGGCCTTGAACGCCGGCATGATGACGAGCGTCCCCGCGCAAAGGATCATGGCGTCGACCAGCGCGATCAGGCCCGTCACATGGCTCATGGGCACGGCGAGCAGAGCGCGGTCGTCCTCGGTCAGCTCCATGGCGAAGCGATAGTGGAGAACGGAATGGGCGATGTTGAAATGGGTCAGCAACGCGCCCTTGGGCCTTCCGGTCGTCCCGGAGGTGTAGAGGATCGTCGCGGTCTCCTCCTCGTCGACCGGCTCAGGCCGCGTTACGGGGGTCGCCCCCTGCAGGGCGGCGAGCGGCGGGCCGCCGTCTCGCCGGACGGCAATCGTATGTTTGAGGCTCGGCAGCCCCCCAGGCGCGGGAACGCGATCGGAGAGATCGGGCTCGTGTACGACGACCTTCGCGCCGCAATCTTCGAGGATGTGACGATTCTCGGCGAGCTGGTGGCGGATGTTGAGGGGAACGGAGACGGCGCCGAGCCGCGCGAGCGCGAAAAGCACGACGACGAACTCGATGCTGTTGCCGAGCACCAGCGCGACGCGGTCGCCCTTGCCTACCCCGAGCGCCCTGAGCCCGGCGGCCGCCTCGGCGACCGCGTCGTCGAGCTCGCGATAAGTGACCCGTTCGTCGCCGCAGACCAGGGCGGCGCCCTCCGGGCGGCGGGCGACGGCGTCCTCCAGCATCGCGTGGACGCTCTTCGGCCGCTCGGCGAAACAGCGGACGAGCCGCTGTCCGAAGCGCAGTTCGAAGCGGGTGGCGGGGACATCGCCGCGGTCAAACCAACTGTCCATGGCGTTCCTCCCGGAGGCGCGGGCTCAGTGAATCGCCGCGTACATAATCTTCTCCTCCGTGGCTTCCAACGCCGAAAACTCCTCGACCACCTTGCCCTGCCGTGTCACCAGAATCCGGTCGGAAAGCGCCATGATCTCGGGCAGATAGGAGGAGATGACGACAACCGCCTTGCCCTCGTCGGCGAGGCGGTTGATGAGCTCGTGGATCTCGACGATCGCGCCGACGTCGACGCCGCGGGTCGGCTCGTCGAAAATGATGAGCTCGGGCTCCTGAACGAGCGACTTCGCGATGACGACCTTCTGCTGGTTGCCGCCGGAGAGTTCGACGACCTTCGCCTCGTCGCCGATCGCCCGCACGTTCAGCGCCTTGACCCAGTTCGACCCGACGGAAGCCGCCTCCTTGCGCGACAGCAGCGCGCGCCCTTTTGCGAACTTCGCCAGCAGGCCAAGATAGATGTTGCGGGAGATTGAGGCCGTCTCGAAGAAGCCCTCGACCTTGCGGTCCTCGGTGACATAGGCGACGCCGGCGCGGATGGCCGGCGCCGGAACGCGGAAGCGCACCGGCTTGTCGCGCAGGAAGATCTCGCCGCCGTAGAAGAAATCGCGCTTCAGCACGCCCGAGACGATCTTGAACGTCTCCGTCCTCCCTGCCCCGACGAGGCCGAAGACGCCGGTGATCTGGCCGGCGAAAATGGACAGCGAATTGTTCTTCACCATCGGCGCCATCTTGAGGTTCTGCACCACCAGGACCCGGTCGCCGCCCTTGCGCGACGTCGTCTTGCGCAAGCCGTAAAGGGTGTTGGAGAGATCGCGGCCGACCATCGCCTGCACGATGCGCGCGCGATCGAATTTGGAGGCGTCGTCGGTGACGACCTTCTTGCCGTCTCTCAGCACCGTTATGCGGTCGGCGAGAGCCAGCGCCTCTTCGAGCGCATGCGATATGAAGATGATCGACACACCCCGCTTCTTGAGGTCGCGCACGAGGTCGAAGAAATATTTCTTCTCCTCAGGCGTCAGACTTGCCGTCGGTTCGTCGAAGATGATGACCTTGGCCTTGTGAAGCACGGCGCGGGCGATTTCGACCATCTGCTTCTTGGCCGCCCCGAGCCCCCCGACGGTGGCGGTCGGCGTGACGTCGAAATTCAACGACTGCAGGAACTGTTGAGCCGCGATGTAGATGCCGCGCAGGCGATTGTAGAAGCGCTCCTGGCCGAGAAAGAGGTTCTGCGCCACCGTCATCGTGGGAACGAGGCTGTTCTCCTGGAACACCATGGCGACGCCGAGATTGCGCGCATCGAGCGGCGACTGCGGCGAGACTTGCGCGCCGTCTATGGTCATGGTTCCCGACGTCAGCGTCACGACGCCCGCCATCACCTTGGTCAGCGTCGATTTGCCGGCGCCGTTTTCGCCTACCAGAGCATGGACCTCTCCTCGCCTGAGCTCGAAGTCGACGCCCTCGATGGCGGGAACGCCGGCATAGAGCTTGGTCGCTTTGGTCAGGGTAAGAACGACGTCGCCGCTCATGCGCCGAATTCCTTGTCGAGCGGAGCAATGGGAAGCTTGAGAACCCGCCCCGGGCCCTTCGCGATCATGTAGAGCTCGCCCCCGCACTCGACGGCGGCGACGACGCCATGGTTCCTCCCGTCGACACGGCTGTGCAGCGAATAGTTCGGCGCCCCGTTGGCCTGAAGGCGGATGACGAGCCCGTAGGAACGCGGCGGCGCCCAGGGCTTCATGACGCCCATCGTCTTGATATGCGCGCCTTGCAGCGGCTCCTTGAACGACAGGCCGGATCTCAGGCGAGGGACGATCCAATGCTCCGGATCGATCTCCGCCATCATGCGCTTGCGATAGGCCGGCTCCCGCAGAACGAACTCGACGAGCAGGCTCCGGCCGAGGAAGGCGGTAAGCCAGTAGCCGCCGCCGGACGCCGGCGAAAGGCGCGAGGGATAGACGGGCAAGTGCGGCAGCGCGACCCGCGTCGACCCATCCCGAGCCACGGCGATGAGGCGATGCCCCCAGCTCTCGCTGACCAGAACCTCATCCCCCGCCGAGAGCGCGCCGAAGGCGTATGCGAGGCCGCTCGCCAGGATTTTCGTCTCCCCGGTCGAGGGATCGAGGATGAGCGCGCGGCCGCTTCGCCCCCGCTCGAGAAGGTCCCAGGCCCATTGCTCCGGCGCTCGCGTCGCAGAGCCGTCGGTCGCAATCAGCGCGCCGTTAGGGCCCGGCGCGAGCGCGTTGACGGCGTTGAGGCCGGTCGCGAAAACGCTGGACGGCTTGGCCGCTGAAGGCTCGGAATAAATGCGCACCTCGCGTCCGGCGAGCGCCACGGCGATGCCGCCTCCCGGCATTGCAGCGAGCGCGGAAATGGGTTGGTCGAAGCTGCGCAATTCGGTCGCGGCGTCGCCGTCTATCCTCAGAAGCCTTGCTCCGTCCGCGAGATAGACGGCGCGCCCGTCCGTCGCGAGATCTTCGGGCGCCGCGCATTCGAGGATGGTCTCGGCCGCCTCCAGCTTCTGGTTCGCTTTCAGCGCGCCGTCGAAGGTGGGCACGGCGATGGCCGCGTCGCCTCGGCCGAGCAGCCGATTGGCGAATTGCTGAATCGCGACGATCACGGAAGCCGCCCCCAGCGTCTCTCGTATTGGACGAAATTCGGATCGGCGTTGGCGAGCTTGTAGCGGCCGATGCGATTGTTGGCGATGCCGCCTAGATAGAGATAGCCGCGATGCTCGCGCATCGAGGTGATCATCGGATGATTGGCGCCGTGGAGATCCCAGAGCGAATCGAGGATCTCGCCCTTCTCGTTGAACTTCACGACGCACCCTGTGTTGATATTGGGGAAGAGCCACTCATCGACCGGCAGCCGCTTGGCCATCCGGGTGCGGAAACCCGGCATGCGCCAGGCGAGATCGAGCGAGGGGCTTCGCATGCCGACGAGAGCGAGCCAGTAATTCCCGTCCGAGGCCAGATTGATGTTGTCGGGATAGCCGGGCAGATTGTCCATCACGACCTCGACCCGACCTTTCTTCGGCCCGTCGAACCAATAGCGTTTGACCGAGCAGCCGAAGGTCTCCGCGAACAGGATCGACTGCCCGTCGCTGGCGACGCAAATGCCGTTCGGGAACTTGAGGCCGCGCACGGCGGTCCGGGTCTTGCCCGTCTTCGTGTCGTAACAGATGATCCGCCCGTTGCCGCGAGCCTCGAGGCCGTCGACAGGCCATTCGTCCATCTCGTAGCGGATCGTCGCTTCGGAGAAGAAGATGCGGCCGTCGTCGGTGATGTCGAGGTCGTCGGCGAGCCGAAGCCGGCTGTCGTCATTGACGGAGCGCCAGCTGCGGTTCGTCTCGTCGGTCGCCTTCTCGACCTTTCCGTCCGGCGCGATGCGGTAAAGGCCCATGCCGCCGATGCAGATGAATAAGTTGTCGCTGCGATCGAACGCCATGCCGAGCGGCTGGCCGCCGATATGCGCGAACACCTCCATCCGCTTATAGTCGGGGGGCAGGAAGCGGATGACGTCGCCGTGGCGCGAACCGGCGTAGAGATTGTCGTGGCGATCGAGGATGACGTCCTCCGGCGCCTCGATCTGGCCGAGTCCGATCAGTTCTACGTCGCGCAATCTGTCGTTTTGCTCGAACGGGCCGCCCTTGCCGATGTCGGTCGTCGGGGGCGGCGGCAGGTCGTGATAGGTGGGGCTGACGTAGACCTTGCTGATGATGCGCGTGCGGTTTTTCTGCCAGCGGATGTCGATCATCGCGGCGACAAGGAGAATGGTCGCCAGCGCCAGCCGGTTGAAGCCGCCGCGCGCGTTCAGCGTGGTGAGGCCGTTGGTGATGAGAAGCACGATCAGCGTGCCGACGGCCGACTTCGTCACCGATCCTTTGCCGCCGCCGAGCGTGATGCCGCCCAGGACCGTCGCGGTCAGCACGATCACCTCCAGGCCGACGCCGATGTCGCCGCCGACCGTGCCGAGGCGAGCGGCGAAAAAGAGCGCGCCGAGCGCCGTCAACGCGCCGCAGGCGACGTAGCAGAGCGCGATCGTGCGGCGGACCGGGATTCCGGAATTATAGGCCGAGCGGCGCGAACCTCCGATCGCGGTGATGTGCCAGCCGGGCCTCAGGCGGGTCAGGAAAATGTGCCCGAAGATCGCGACCGCGAGATAGACGACAGCGATGCTGGGGACGCCGTACACGTCGCCGCCTCCGATGAAATTCCAGGACGGGAAATCCGGGAACGCCGAGGCGATCTGGTTCGAGTAGCGCTGGATCAGCAGGTCGAAAGCGGATCGGTAGATGATGAGCGTGATGAGGGTGGTGATGAACGCCCTCAGCCTCAGATAGCCTATGAGCAACCCGTTGACGGCGCCAAGCAGCGCGCCGCAGACGATCGTCGCGGGGATGACTGCGGCGACCGGCCATTTCAGAACGTCGAGCGTGAACAGCGCGCAGAAGTCGGTCAGCGCGAACATCGATCCGACCGACAGATCAATGCCGCCGACGATGACGACGAGCGCCTCGCCGAGACCGATGAACCCGATCTCCGCCGCTTGTCTGGCCGTGTCGGCGAGGCTCGTCGGCGACAGGAAATTGTCGATCACCTGGCTTAGCGCGAAGCCGACGATGAGCAGGACGATGACCGGAATGGCCGTCTCCGTCCAGCGCTTGGAGAGGATCTCGCCAAGCAGGTGGTCCGGCCAGTACCGGTAACGCCAGCGGGTGAGGGTTTCGTGCATCGAGAACCGGGCGATGGGTGGCGTTGATGAACAAGGAGAAGACGGACGCCTGAGGCTTTCTCCCGCGGCGTCCGTCCGAGCGCGACCGCTACTTCTTGAGGTCGCTGAGGTTCCAGCAGGCGGTCTCAGAATCGGCGTTCGCCTTGGTGATCGGAATCAGGGTCGTATAGGAGGAGCCCTTGACCGCTCCCGGCTTCTCGCCGGACGAAAGCAGCCATTTGATAAGCCCGGCCATCTGCGCCGCCTGCGTCGGAACGTCGTAGCTGAGATCGAGATCGAAGGCGCCGGTCTTCACCTGGTTGCAGGCGCCCTTGCGCTCGCCGCCGCCGGACGTGGCGACGAAGACTTTGCCGGTGAGCCCAGCCTCCTTGACCGCGGCGGCGGTGCCGATGTCCATGCCGTCCCAGAAGCCGACGATGCCGCAGAGATCCGGATTCTGCTTGAGGACGGTCTGGGTGATCGCCTTGGCCTTTGCCGCGTCCCAGTCGGCCGCCTGGCTGGAGACGACCTTGATCTCCGGATGCTTGGCGAGCACGTTCTCGACGCCCTTCAGCGTGTAGGCGCTCGCTGCGGCCGACAGCGCGCCCTGTATGATGGCGATCTTGTTCGATTTGCCCTGGCAGGCATTCACCACCGCCTCGGCGTCCTTCTCGCCAATCTCGATCCAGTTGGCGCCGACAAAGCCCGTACTGCGATAAGCCGAACCCATATTGATCTGGATGACGTAGATGCCCGCGTTTTCCGCCCTCTGGAGAAGCTTGGCGTAGGTCTGCACGTCCGGATTGTGGATGACCATGACCGCCGGCTTCTGCGAGATCAGCGACGTGACCGCCTGCGCGCCGGCATTGGTGTTCCAGTTCGGATCGCGCAGCTCAAACTTGACGCCATAGGGCTCCAGCTCCTTCTTGAGGCCCGCGAACCAACCCTCGGTAAGGTCGAAGTTCATCGCCACCGGCACGAAGGCGACCGTCTTTCCCGCAAGCGCCTCCCGGAACGGTTTCTGGAAAGGCTCGTCGAGCCCCTGCTGGGCGAGCGCCGGAGCGCAGGCCGCCGCCCCGAGTCCGAGCGCAATCAGCGCCGATCTTGCTATGCGATTCAGAGCCATCGTTTCCTCCTTGGTTAAGCCCTAGCGGGGACTTCGTCGCCTCAAATATCGCCCTGCTGCGCCGTCTCCTCGTTGCGCGGGTTCAGGAACGAATCCGTAATGACGGCGAGCAGAAGCACCACGCCCTTGATGAGGTTTTGCCCGGCGTAGGGGATGTCCATGATCGTCATGCCGTTGAGCATCGTCCCGATCAGCAGCGTTCCGATGATGACGTTGAGCACGCCGCCCCGCCCTCCCGACAGGCCGATGCCGCCGAGGACGACAACGAGAATGACGTCGTAAATGAGCGTGGAGTTGAAAATGCGGGTCGGCATCGAGTTGACCGAGGCGGCCAGGACGAGGCCCGCAAAGCAGCCGATCAGGGCGGCCAGAACATATTGAAGGACGATTATCGGCCGCGCGGGTATTCCGGTCACGCGGGCGGCGTTCGGATTGTCGCCAATCGCGTAGACATATGCGCCCCAGCGCGTCCAGCGCAGAAAGAAGAACACGACGACGCAGGCTATGGCGAACATGACGATCGGCGTGGGTACGCCCAGAATCGAACCCTGCCCGAGCCGTTGAAAGCCCGCCATGCCGGGGCTCCATTGCACGACGTCGAGTTGAAACAGAAAGGCCTGCCCTAGCCCGGCGACGAAAATGCCGGTCGCCAGCGTCGCAAACAGCGAGGGGACGTCGGCGAAGGCGATCAGCCAGCCGTTGACGAGCCCGAAGGCCAACGAGAAAAGCAGGGCGGTCACGATCGAGCCGGAAAGCGAGTGGCCGTTCTGCACCATTTGCAGGACAAGCCCCGGCGGCACCGCGAGCGCGGCGATGAGCGAAATATCGATGCCGCGTCCGAGCACGACGATCGCCATCGCCAGCCCGAGAATGCCGAGAACCGCCACGTTCTGCAGCAGAGTCAGCATGTTGTCGGGCGTGAGGAAACCGTGCAGGAAGATCGAAAACGCCGCGAACAATGCGGCGAATACGACGAAGACGATCTCCTGCTGTGTTACCCGCACGCGTCTCATTCCGCGCTCCTCGTCCTGCCGTTCGCCGCGAGCGCGCCTTGGGGGCCAGCCGCGAAACCGCCGGCGACGATGGGTCGAATACGGCGGGCGGGTCTCTCGCTTCGCATACGTTGCCCAAGGTCCATCTCCGCCCTCCCTAACCTGCGGCGCGCGCGCGCTCGGGCGCTTTGGCCGTCAACGCCGCTTCTACGAAACGAGTCACGGCGGCGATGTAGGCTTCGATCGACGTTCCGCGCTTGTGGTATTTGGCGCGCTTCACGTACCAGTCCTGCAGGAGCGGCTTGATAAGTGAGGCGGCGAGCCCGGCCTCGTCGTCGAAGAAGTCGCCGACGGCGACGCCTCTCACGATGACGGCGGCGAAGATTTCTTCCGTCGCCGCTTCCGCCTCGAGCGCGATTCTGCGCTCCGCGGGCGGGAAGGATTTCGCCTCCATGAAGGAGAAGACGAACCACGGCTGCAACGCCTCCGAGAGGCGGATGTGCGTGTCGATCGCCCAAGCGAGATGGGCGCGCGGGGCGTTGGCGAGATGGTCCGGCGGCGCGCTGAGAATCTCGGTCGCTGTGTTCGACACCTCGCGCAGGATCATCGACAGCAGCATGGCCTTGTTGTCGAAATAGGAATAAAGCCCGCCCATGCTCAGGCCCGAAGCCTTGGCGAGCTCGCGCAGGCTCGTGGCGTGAAAGCCGTGCTTGTTGGAGAGTTTCAGCGTGGCGTCGATGATGCGGGTCAAATTCGCGACGGCGATCTCCGTCTTCTGGACGCGGATCGCGGCCCTGTGCCGTTCGAATATGCGGGCGCAAAGCGCCTCGGTCGTGACGGCGTCCGCCCACGGCCTTTGACGCGCGATTTGCACGCCATTCCTCCCCTTCCGTCGCCCCTTTGAGTGCGGCAAGTTAACAGGGAGCATGGCAGACCAGGCGGCGAAGCGAAAGGGGCGAAAAGAAAAAAATGAGCGAGCGCTCGCTCGGTTTTTGGCGAGTTCGCCGCGCTGCGACAATTGAACTCCTCCTCGCCGGCCGCCTCCCCGTTCGAGCGTCCCCAGTTCAGCCTGGATTTGCGGCGAACGGCGCTGCATGGTGAGTCACGTCAGGGAGGACCCACGCGTGACGCCGAAGGAACAGGCTCCGGGCAAAGCGCCCGTCGTCGAACATATCGGCGCCAACGCGCGCGAAGCCCCCTCTGGCGTCTCGACAATTACCCCTGGGAAGCGCGACGTCTGGAACGTGCAGACGCCAGAAGGCCGGGCGCTTGTGATTATGGAGCCCTGACGCGATGAACTTCCAAGGCAAGACCGTTCTCGTCACCGGCGCCGGCAAGGGCATCGGCCGCGCGACCGTCGCCGATCTCATCAGTCGCGGGGCGAAAGTCATTGCGCTTTCGCGCACACCGTCCGATCTCGCAGAGTTGGAGGCAGAACAGGGCTGTCGGACCATCGCCGTCGATCTCGCCGACGCTGAGGCGACGCGCGCCGCCGTCCGCGCCGCCCTGCCCTTCGACTATCTCGTCAACAACGCCGGGATCACCGCATTGGAATCCGTTCTCGACACGACGATCGAGAATTTTGACATGGTGATGGCGGTCAACTGCCGCGCGCCGCTCATCGTCGCGCAAGAATATGCGCGCGACCGCATCGCGCGCGGGGAAAAAGGCGCCATCGTCAACGTTTCGAGCGTCGCCTCGTTCATCGGCTTCGCCGACCATGCCGCCTATTGCGCCTCCAAGAGCGCGCTCGACGGCCTCACTCGGGTGATGGCGAACGAACTCGGCCGCAAGGGCATCCGCGTCAACGGCGTGCATCCCGTCATCACTTTGACGCCGATGGCGGTGAAGGCGTGGAGCGATCCCGCCAAGTCCGCCCCCATGCTGAATCGCATCCCGCTCGGTCGCTTCGTCGAACCGCCCGAGGTCGCCTCCGTCATCGCCTACCTGCTCTCCGACGACGCCGCGATGGTGAACGGCGTCGATCTGCCGGTCGACGGCGGCTTTCTCATCAACTGAGCCGCCGCCCGCGGCGCGACCCAAGAGGTAACGATATGAAAGCTAAAGCACTGGTTCTTGAGAAAGTGCGCGAACTCAGCTTGCGCGACATCGACCTGGCGATGGAGGTCGGGCCGGACGACGTGAAGATCAAGATCGACACTGTCGGCGTCTGCGGCAGCGACGTGCATTATTACACGCATGGCCGCATTGGCGAGTTTCGTCGTCAATGCGCCGATGGTGCTCGGCCACGAGGCGGCTGGCGTCGTCGTCGAGGTCGGCGCCAACGTGAAAAGCCTCAAGGTCGGCGACCGCGTCTGCATGGAGCCGGGCGTTCCCGACCTCTCGTCTCGCGCGTCGAAACTTGGGCTCTACAACGTCGATCCGAGCGTCGTGTTCTGGGCGACGCCGCCGGTGCATGGCGTGCTGACGCCCTTTGTCGTCCATCCCGCCGCCTTCACCTTCAAGCTGCCGGACAATGTGAGCTTCGCCGAGGCCGCGATGGTCGAGCCCTTCGCGGTCGGTCTCTGGGCCTCGGTGAAGGCGGGCATCAGGCCAGGCGACACGGCGGTCGTCACCGGCGCCGGGCCGATCGGCATCATGGCGGCGCTGGCGGCGCTGGCCGGCGGCTGCTCGCGCGTGATCCTCTCCGATCTCGTGGACGACAAGCTCGCCATCGCCGGCCGCTACCCCGGCGTCTCCACCGTCAACGTCAAACGCGAGAGGCTCGCCGACGCCGTGAGCGCTGCGACGGACGGCTGGGGCGCGGACATCGTGTTCGAGGCGAGCGGCTCTCCCCGCGCCTATGACGACATCCAGGCGCTGATTCGGCCGGGCGGCTGTCTCGTCGCCATCGGCATGCCGGTCGAGCCGGTGAGGCTCGACATATCCTCGCTGGCCGCCAAGGAGATCCGAATCGAGACGGTGTTCCGCTACGCCAATGTGTTCGATCGCGCGCTGGCGATGATCGCCTCCGGCAAGGTCGATCTGAAGCCGCTCATCAGCGCGACATTCCCGTTCGAGCAAAGCATCGCGGCTTTCGAGCGCGCGGCGGAAGGGCGGCCGAGGGACGTGAAACTACAGATCAAGATGTGATTGCGCCGCACGGCCGTCATGGCCGGGCTTGTCCCGGCCATCCACGCCGAGGGCGCGCTGACAGTTTATAATTATCACGCAACACATTGATATGTAGGCGGTTATTGCCGATTTCAAAGCGTAGGCCCGCCCGTCGGCGTGGATGCCCGGGACAAGCCCGGGCATGACGTCGGAGGCGCCGCCGTCACTTCTCCGGCAGGTTCACCCGGAGATGCAGCTCGCGCAGCTGTTTCGGCGTCGCCTCGCTCGGCGCGCCCATGAGCAGGTCTTCGGCGCGCTGGTTCATCGGGAACAGCGCGACCTCGCGCAAGTTCTGCTCGCCCGCGAGGAGCATGACGATGCGGTCGACGCCGGCCGCCATGCCGCCATGCGGCGGCGCGCCGTACTGGAAGGCGCGGTACATGCCGCCGAAGCGGTCGATGACGGTCTGCTCGCTGTAACCGGCGATCTCGAAGGCCTTCACCATAGCCTCGGGCTTGTGGTTGCGGATGCCGCCCGACGCCAGCTCGTAGCCGTTGCAGGCGACGTCGTACTGGTAGGCATTGATCGTCAGCGGCTCCTGCTCCGTCAGCGCGAGCAGGCCGCCCTGCGGCATCGAGAACGGATTGTGCGAGAAGTCGACCTTCTTCTCGTCCTCATTCCACTCGAACATCGGGAAATCGACGATCCAGGCGAATTCGAACCGGTTCTCGTCGACGAGCTTCAGCTCCTGCCCGAGTTTCGTGCGCGCCAATCCCGCGAATTTCGCGAACTTGTCGGGATCGCCCGCCACGAAGAACGCCGCGTCGCCGGCATTCAGGCCGAGTTGCGCCCGCACGGCTTCCACCCGCTCCGGACCGATATTGTTGGCGAGCGGCCCGCGCCCGCCCACGCCCGTGGCGCCGGGCGTCTGGCTCTGCGTCGTCTCGTCCTTGGCCTTGTCGAAGAACAGGATATAGCCGAGCCCCGGCTGTCCCTCTCCTTGCGCCCAGGAATTCATGCGGTCGGCGAAGGTCCGCTGCCCGCCGCTGGGCGCGGGGATTGCCCAGACTTCGTTTTTCGCCGTCTCCAGAAGCCGGGCGAACACCTTGAAGCCCGAGCCGCGGAAATGCTCGCTGACGTTCTGCATGACGATGGGGTTGCGCAGGTCCGGCTTGTCGGAGCCGTATTTGCGCATCGCCTCGGCGTAGGGGATACGCGGCCAGGGCGAGGGCGTGACGGGCTTGTCGCCGGCGAACTCCTCGAACACGCCGCGCAGCACCGGCTCCATCGCCGCGAACACGTCCTCCTGCTCGACGAAGCTCATCTCGATGTCGAGCTGGTAGAACTCGCCGGGCAGCCGGTCGGCGCGCGGGTCTTCGTCGCGGAAGCACGGCGCGATCTGGAAATAGCGGTCGAAGCCCGCCATCATCAGAAGTTGCTTGTACTGCTGCGGCGCCTGCGGCAGCGCGTAGAACTTGCCCGCATGGATGCGCGACGGCACGAGGAAGTCGCGCGCGCCCTCCGGCGAGGAGGCGGTCAGGATCGGCGTCTGGAACTCCGAGAACCCCTGCGCCTTCATGCGGCTGCGCATCGAGTCCACGATCTTCCCGCGCAGCACGATATTCTGGTGCAGCTTCTCGCGGCGCAGGTCGAGGAAGCGATAGCGCAGCCGCGTGTCTTCCGGGTAGGGCTGGTCGCCGAACACCGGCAGCGGCAGGTCGCCGGCCGGGCCGAGCACTTCGAGGTCGCGCACATAAAGCTCGATCTCGCCCGTCGCCATGTCGGGGTTCTCGGTGCCGTCGGGGCGCCTGCGCACGAGCCCGTCGAAGCGAACGACCGTCTCGGCGCGAAGCTTCTCGGCCGCGGCGAAGGCGGCCGAGTCCGGGTCCACCACGCATTGCGTCATGCCGTAATGGTCGCGCAGGTCGATGAACAGCACGCCGCCGTGGTCGCGGATGCGGTGGCACCAGCCGGAGAGTCGCGCCTCCTTTCCGGCGTCAGCGAGGCTCAAGGCGCCGCAGGTGTGCGAACGGTAGCGGTGAAGCGTCACAGGCAACATCTCTTTGGAGGCGATTGGGCGCGGGCTCTAGCGGAAAAGCGCCGCCGGGGAAAGGCGTCGCCTTCTATCGCCGCGCCGCCGATTTCGCTATCCCGGTCGGGCCAAGCTGGGAATTTCGCCGTGCTGACCATCCACGATTTCGCCAACGCGACTTATCAGTCCTGGCCGGGCGACTCCGATTTTCCGGAGGGAACGACCTGGATCGACGCCCAGTCGCCGACGCCCGAGGAATTCCGCCTTTCTCAAGCGCGCGCTCGGCGTAGAGCCGCCAACCCTGGCGAGAATGTCGGAGATCGAAACTTCCAGCCGGCTCTATCGCGTGCGCGACGCGGTCTGCGTGACGATTCCCCTGCCCGGCCATGAGACCGACGGCGTGGTCGCCGCCCATCCGCTCGCCCTGATCGTCACGCCGGAGGCGCTGCTGACGGTGCGCTACGAGGATATGAAGCCCTGCGACCCCCTGCATCTGGAGGCGCTGGGCGTCGAACGCGCGCCGGCGAGCGCCATCGGCGCCACGATCGCCTTGCTGGAGGGCATCGTCGACCACCTCGCCGACGAACTGGAGCTCTTGACTGCGCGGCTCGACGAACGCTCGCGCAAGATTTTCGCCAGGCCCTTCGCGGCGAAGTCCCCGGGGCTGCACGGGGCGCTGTTGAAGACCGTCATCCCCGACATCGGCCGGCTCCGGGAGTTCAACTCCCTGGTCGAAGAGACGTTGCTGACGATGTCGCGCGCCGTCCCGTTCCTCGAAACCGAGCTCGGGCCGCGCCTGACCCCGGAAACCCGCGGCAGGCTTGAGCGGATCGTCCACGACGTGCAGTCCCTGAGCTCACACGAGGGTCGGCTCTCCGACAAGATCCAGTTTCTGCTCGACGCCAGCCTCGGGCTGATCGGCGTCGAGCAGAACGACATTTTCAAGTTGCTGACCATCGTCTCGGTGATCGGCATTCCGCCGACGCTGATCGCCAGCATGTACGGCATGAACTTCAAGAACATTCCCGAATACGACTGGTCTTGGGGCTATCCCTATGTCCTGACGGTGATCGCGCTCAGCGGGCTTTTGCCGCTGGCCTGGTTCAAGTGGAGGAAATGGTGGTGAACGGCGCCGTATTCCCCGAGGCGCTCGTCGCCTCGGCCCGCTCAGTGCTCGACCTCTGCCGAGCGCGCGGCCTGAAGATCGCGACTGCCGAATCCTGCACAGGAGGGCTTGTCGCGGGGCTCCTGACCGAGATCGCCGGCTCGTCCGACGTGGTGGAGCGCGGCTTCGTCACCTACTCCAATGACGCCAAGCGCGAGCTCCTCGGCGTCAGCGCCGAGACGCTCGCACGTCACGGCGCGGTGAGCGAGGCGACGGCGCGCGAGATGGCGGCGGGCGCGCTCGCGGCGTCGCGGGCCGATATCGCCCTAAGCGTCACCGGCGTCGCCGGGCCCGGCGGGGGCAGCGCGGAGAAGCCGGTCGGACTTGTGCATTTCGCCTGTTACGGGCCGGGCGAGCGGCGCGTCGCCGCGGAGCGGCGGCTCGGCGACCTCGGGCGGGGCGCAGTGCGGCTCGCCTCCGTCGAGCAGGCGCTGACGATGATCGAAGCGGCCGCGCGGGGGCGCGACTGAACCGCGCTACGGCGAGCGGGACGCGGCCTTTTTCGCTTCACGATCAGTTGACCGCCTGTTCGGAAAAAGTAATCCCGGCGCATTGCCAACCGTAAATATAACGCAAATATCCTCAGCGGAACGCCGCTGCTATTTGTACGAGGAGCTTGTCGAATGCGAACTGTTCATCTTGTGGCGGCAGTCGCCGCTTCATGCGTAGCGGGCTTCGCCGCTAGCGCCCATGCGACTGGCGGGCTCGGCCTCGGCCAGCAATTCCCGCGAGCCTGTGCGTCCGGCTACCATGCGGACGCCGGCGGCAATTGCCAACCCAACGTCGCGCAAGTGAACCGCTATTGCCCGCCCGGCACTGTCTATCATCCCTGGTGGGACGGCGGCTGGTATTGCGAGAGCCGCCTCCCCAAGCCTATTAAGCTTATCGGGGATGGGGAATATGCTGAATGACGCGGGTGCGACGGCCGCGACGGTCTTGATCGCCGCGGGCGCTGCGACGGCGGGCTCTGCGCCTCGCTACGCCGGGAAAAGACCTCTGCGCCTCCGGCTATCGCCTCGACAGACCGGTCATTGTAAGCCGAGTACCGGGGCGAAAAATGCGCGCCACGGCGTCGTCGTTCAGGCCGCCGGCTTTCCGTAAATCTTGTCGGCCCGCGTCTCGAAGGCGCTGGCGAAGGTGCGAAACACCGCGTCGAACATTGAGCCCATCAAGGCGGCCATGAGGCGCGACTTGAATTCATAGTCGATGTAGAATTCGACTTTGCAGCCCTCTCCCTCGGGAACAAAGTTCCAGACGTTGCGAAGGCGGCTGAATGGCCCTTCCACATATTCGACGATGATCTTCATCGCCTTGCGGTCGAGCGTATTGCGGGTGACGAAACGCTCGCGGATCGCCTTGTACCCGACCTCCATCTCCGCCAGCACGACGGCGTTTCCGTTGGCGTCCTGACCGCGCGGCCTCGTCTTCATGCCGACGCAAAGCGGCAGAAACTCGGGATATTTGTCGCAATCGGCGACGAGGTCGAACATCTCCTCCGGGCTGTGGCGGACCACGCGCGCGCTTCGAAACGACGGCACGCTCAACCCTCGTAAGCGATGAACGCGTAGACGCCTGCGAACAGGACGGCGGAGATGAGCGTCGTCGCCAGAAGCTTCACGCCCATGCGCGTGACGACGGGCGACCCGGCGTCGGTTCCGATCGGCGTTCGGCGCCGGTTTCCGCATGGCTGCGGACGCCGAACGGCAGCACCGCGAACAGCACCACCCACCAGATCGTGTAATAGACGGCGATGGCGAACGGAAGCGACATCCCCGACGCTTTACTTCGCCGGGGTCGAAGCCGGCGCCGCCGGCGCGCCCCCGCCGCCCTTCAATTGATCGAGGAGGTTGGATTCGGCCGGCTTCTCCGTGGAGGACTTGGTCGCGGGCGCGCTTTCCTCGATGATCGAGCGCGGCGCGCGGCTCCAGCCGGCGATAATCGACATCAGCAGGGCGGACGCGAAGAAAAGGCCGCCAAGAATGGCCGTCGCGCGCGAGAGCGCATTGGCCTGGCCGCGGCCGGTCATAAATCCGCCGCCGCCGCCAGTCCCGAGCGCCCCGCCCTCGGAACGCTGCAACAGAACCACGCCGACCAGCGCAACCACCACCAGGAGGTGGACGACGATGAGCACCTGCATCATCTCAGTCAGATCTCCGCCGGCGCAGCCGGCCTCTCCTGCGCCTCGACGGCGCCGTTAACAAAAAGGCGCGCGCCCTTAACATGGGCGCGCCCGCTCGTCCACGATCAGCCGCGTTTCGGCGATGTCTTGGTCCGGGCCCGTTTCGGCTTGGCGGCCTTGGCCGCCGCCGCTCGGCGCGCCGCCGCGAAACCCAGCGCCGCCCAGTGCTTCAGCGCCTCGGGATCGTCATAGGCCTCCGCGACCAGCCGCCAATAGGCCATCTCCTTCGGCTTGCCCTGCATCTCGTAGACGAACGCCGCCGACCCCGCGGCGGCGAACGCGCCCTGCGTCTCGGCGTCCGCCTTGATATAGACCTCGCCGCGCGACTCGATGGCGAAGCAGAGGCCGTCGGCGTAAATCCCCGCGCCGCCGAACATGCGACGGACGGTCACGGAGCCAAAGGGCGCGAACAGCTCCCTCAGGCCCTCGGCGTCCATCAGGCGGAGGCTTCGAGCTGCGCGGGATCGGCAGGCGTGATGGCGACGCTTTCGCCGCAGCCGCAGGCCGAGGTCTCGTTCGGGTTCGTGAAGGTGAAGGACGAGCCCAGCCGGTCGGACTTGAAGTCCATCTCCGCGCCGAGCAGGAACAGCACCGCCTTCGGGTCGATGAGCACCTTGACGCCCTTGTCCTCGATCACCTCGTCGAGCGGTTCGACCTGCTCGGCAAGCTCCATCGTGTAGGACATGCCGGCGCAGCCGCCGTTGCGCACGCCGACCCGCAGGCCTGCCGCGGGCTTCTCCGCCTTCGCCATGATCTCCTTGACCCGGGAGGCCGCGGCCTCCGTCAAACTCATCAACTTCCTGCGCGCCAGTCGCGAAGCCATCTGCCATATCTCCGTGCGCCGGGTTCAAGGCCCGGGACGTCACACTAAGATATAGCATCCCGCGCCGCGTTTTCGAAGGGGCGGCTCGCCTCGGCGCGCCCATTGTGGCAAAGCGGCGGCGATGACCGACTTCTCAACCCTCTCTCTCATCTCCCGCATCGCCGAGGCGCTGGAGCGTCTTGCGCCCAAGCCGCCCGAGGCGCCCGACTTCCGCGCCGCCGACGCCTTCGTGTGGCGCGCCAGCGACGAATCGGCCCAACCCGTCGCCCGCGTCAATCGCGTCGACATCGCGCTGCTCAAGGGGGTCGACCGCGCCCGCGACACTCTCATGGAGAACACCAGGCGCTTCGCGCGCGGCCTGCCCGCCAACAACGCGCTTCTGTGGGGCGCGCGCGGCATGGGCAAATCCTCGCTGGTGAAGGCGGCGCACGCCGCCGTCAACGCCGCCCGCGGCGAGGAGCGGCCGCTCAAGCTCATCGAAATTCACCGCGAGGACATCGAGAGCCTGCCCGCTCTCATGGGGCTCGTGCGCGCCGATCCGCACCGCTTTATCGTCTTTTGCGACGATCTCTCCTTCGACGGCGGCGACGCCTCCTATAAATCGTTGAAGGCGGCGCTCGAGGGCGGCGTCGAGGGGCGACCGGCGAACGTGCTGTTTTACGCGACCTCGAATCGCCGCCACCTCCTGCCGCGCGACATGATGGACAACGAGCGCTCTACCGCCATCAATCCCGGCGAGGCGGTCGAGGAGAAAGTGTCGCTCAGCGACCGTTTCGGCCTCTGGCTCGGCTTCCACAAGTGCAGCCAGGACGAATATCTGGAGATGGTGCGCGGCTATTGCGCCCATTACGGCCTGACGGCGCCCGGCGAGGAAGTCGAGCGCGACGCCCTGGAATGGGCGACGACGCGCGGCTCGCGCTCCGGCCGAACCGCATGGCAGTTCGTGCAGGATCTGGCCGGCCGGCTCGGCGTGCGGATGGAGACGTGAGCAGGCCCGCCCCTCCCCAGGCGCCCCGGCGGCCGCGCGAGGTCTCGGCCCAAGGGCGGACATGGAGCGACGACTACGCCTGGCTGCGCGCCGACAATTGGCGCGAGGTGCTGCGCGATCCCGCAGCCCTGCCGGCGGACATCCGCGCCTGGCTCGAAGCCGAGAACGCCTATTGCGACGCCATGCTGGCGCCGCTCGCGGGCCTGCGAAAGCAGCTTGTGCGCGAGATGCGGGCGCGACTGAAGGAGGACGACAGCGATCCGCCCGCCCCGCACGGTCCGTGGAGCTATTACTCGCGCTACCGACACGGCGGCCAGCATCGTCTCTATTGCCGTCGCCCGCGCGCCGGGCGGCGCGAGACCGTCCTTATCGACGGCGACGCGCGGGCCGGGGAGAGCGGCTTCTTCCAGCTCGGCCATGCCCGCCACTCTCCCAACCATGACCGCTTCGCCTGGAGCGCCGACGCGACCGGCTCGGAAATGTACGAGATCTGCGCGCGCGACATCGGCGCCGGCGCCGACCTCCCCGACCGCATCCCCAACACTACCGGCGATTTCATCTGGACCCGCGATTCCGCGAGCCTGCTCTATGTGCTGCAGGACGAGCATCACCGCCCGTTCCGCATCCTGCTGCATAGGCTCGGAACGCCGCCCGAGGCGGATACGCTCATTTTCGAGGAGCCGGACCCGGCCTGGTTCCTGGGCTTGCGCGCGACGCGGCTCGGCCAGCGCGCGTTCATCCGCGTGCACGGCCACGACGCGCAGGAGTTCCACGTCATCGACCTCGACGCGCCTCAGCTTCCCCCGCGCCTTATCGCGCCGCGCCGGCTGAATGTGCGTTACGAGCCCTGCGACCACGGCGACGAGTTCTTCATCAAGAGCAACGCCGGCGGCGCGCGCGATTTCGAGATCGTAACGGCGCCGGCTGAGTCGCCGCAGCCGGAAAACTGGCGCCCGTTCATGGCGGGCGTAGAGGGCCGGCTGATCGAGGACGTCATGGCGTTCCGCGACTTCCTCGTCGTGCTGGCGCGTCAGGACAACCGGCCGCGCATACTGGTGCGCGACCTGCGAAATGGCGAGGAGCACGAAATCGCCTTCGAGGCGAAGACCTATTTTCTCAAGCTGGAGACGACGTTCGAGTTCGACACGCCCATTTGTCGTTTCAGCTACTCCACGCTGGCGTGCAGCCAGGAGACGTACGATTACGACATGGCGGCGCGCCAGCGCCTGCTCGTCAAGAAACAGGCCATGCCGCCGGGCTTCGACGCCAGCGCCTATGTCGTCGAAGCGATCGAGGCCGAGGCGGCGGACGGCGCGCGCGTGCCGGTTTCGATCCTGCGCCGGCGCGACACGCCGCTCGACGGCTCGGCTCCCCTTATGGTCCACGGCTACGGCGCCTATGGTTACAGTCTCGACGCCAGTTTCGGCCCGAACCGGCTGTCGCTCGTCGATCGCGGCTTCGTCTTCGCCCTCGCCCATGTGCGCGGCGGAACGGAGAAGGGTTTCGGCTGGTATGAAGCGGGCAAATTGTCACGCAAGCCCAACACGTTCACCGATTTCATCGCGGCCACCCGCGCGCTTGTCGCCAAAGGCTACGCCGATCCGCGGCGGATCGTCGCACAGGGCGGCAGCGCGGGCGGTCTGCTGATGGGCGCGATCGCCAATATGGCGCCGGAACTTTACGCAGGGATCGTCGCCGACGTGCCGTTCGTGGACACGCTCAACACGATGCTGGACGAGAGCCTGCCGCTGACGCCGCCCGAATGGCTGGAATGGGGCGATCCCGCGCGCGACCCGCAAGCCTTCGCCGTCATTTCCGGCTACAGCCCCTACGACAACGTCAAACCTCAGAAATATCCAGCGATTCTGGCGCTGGGCGGACTCGCCGACCCGCGCGTCACCTATTGGGAGCCGGCGAAATGGGTCGCCAGATTGCGCGCAACCATGACGGGCGGCGGACCGATCCTGCTGCACACGGCCATGGGCGCAGGCCACGGCGGCGCGCCCGGACGGTTTGACCGGCTCGAAGACGTCGCCCGCATCTACGCCTTCGCCATAGCAGTCGTTGAAGGCGGACCTCTTCGGGGTTGAGGCGAAACGCCGCACGATGCTGCATTGCAGCATGGCGGTCTTGCGGCCATAGAGTCCCGCCGATGACGCTGCGCCGCGACGGCGCAAGCTCGCCTGCCTCGAGAGGACTTTCCTATGACCGACACAGCGCCGCCTGAAGCACATGAGCGGAAATCGTCCGCCAACACCGGTTTCTTCGGCGTGGCGGATGGCAGATATCATTTCGCCGTCATTGGCTTGGTCGCGTTCGTAGCGGCGATCTACCAGTTCGGCTATCCGCTCGTGATCTCTCTGGCGGTGCTGGCCGCTTTCGTTGCGATTGCGATGCTCGTCGGACTTACGGCGATCGATCTGATAGCGCCGCCCAAGCCTCGGACCGCGATGCGCGGCGCGGCGGTCGCGCAGGCGGCCTGACGGCCGCGCGCGCCGAACTCATCGTCGCCGGGCAAGACCGCGCCCCCCGGCGCGGTCCCACACTTTCCAGCGAAGGAGCCCTGCATGCCCGTTGTCGCTCGTCTGGCGTTGCGGACGCCCGTCCTGGGATGGATGGTCCACGACGCCATCAACGGCTTGCCGGATGCGAAATATTATTTCGCCGCCAACGTCGCGATCTTCGTCGTCGCGATGGTGTACCTGGTCGGATACCCGTTCCTTATTTTGCTTGCGCTCCTGGCGACTTTTCTCGCCCTTTCGATGATCGTCGGATTTACCGCGCTGGAACTGTTCAGCCAGCCAAAACGAACCGCTTCCACAATTCCTTCACGGCGCAAACCGCGTTGATTTCCGCGAACGCGGCTTGACATAATGGTCAGCCTAACCCGCTTGCGCGGCGGCTGAACTCTGGTATCGCCGGGGCGCAAAGAGGAGCTGCGTCCATGGCCGGCGAGACAGAACTGCCCCCGCGCGAGGCGATGGAGTACGACGTCGTCATCGTCGGGGCCGGCCCTGCGGGTCTCGCGGCGGCGATCCGGCTCAAGCAGCTCGATCCCGAACGCAGCGTCGTCGTCGTGGAAAAAGGCTCCGTCGTCGGCGCGCATATCCTTTCCGGCGCGGTGATCGACCCCATCGGCCTCAACCGGCTTCTGCCAGACTGGCGCGACGATCCCGAGCAGCCGCTGACGACCGAGGTCGCCGAGGACCGCTTCTATCTGCTCGGCCCCGCCGGAGGCGTGCGGCTGCCGAACTGGCCGATGCCGAGGCTGATGAACAACCACGGCAATTACATCGGCTCGCTGGGCGCGCTGACCCGATGGCTCGGCGGGCGCGCGGAAGCGCTCGGCGTCGAGATCTACCCCGGCTTCGCGGCGGCGGAGGCGCTGTACGGCGATCGCGGCGAGGTGGTCGGAATCGCCACCGGCGACATGGGCGTCGGCCGCGACGGCGAGCCGAAGGACACGTTCACGCGCGGCATGGAGCTGCGCGGCAAATATACGCTTATCGCCGAGGGCGCGCGCGGCTCGCTCGCCAAGCAGCTGATCGCGAAATACGGGCTCGACGCCGGCCGCGATCCGCAGAAATTCGGCATCGGGCTCAAGGAAATCTGGCAGGTCGCTCCGGATCGCTTCGAGAAGGGGCTGGTGCAGCACAGTTTCGGCTGGCCGCTCGGCCGTGGCGCGAGCGGCGGCTCCTTCCTCTATCACTACGGCGAAAACCTGATGGCGGTCGGCTTCGTCGTCCACCTCAACTATCAAAACCCGACGCTCTCTCCCTACGAGGAGTTCCAGCGCTTCAAGACCCATCCGATGATGCGCGGCGTGTTCGAGGGGGCCAAGCGGCTTTCATACGGCGCGCGCGCGATCTCCTCCGGCGGCGTGCAGTCCGTGCCGAAGCTCGTCTTTCCCGGCGGCGCGCTGATCGGCTGCTCGGCCGGCTTCGTCAATTTCGCGCGCATCAAGGGCTCGCACAATGCGATCCTCTCGGGGATGCAGGGCGCGGAGGCCGCGCACGCGGCGCTCAACGCCGGCCGCGCGCACGACGAGCTGACGGACTATGAGACCGGCTGGCGCGGCTCGGATATCGGTCGCGACCTCAATCTGGTGCGCAACGTCAAGCCGCTGTGGACGCGCTTCGGCCTCGCGCTCGGCGTGCCGCTCGGCGGGCTCGACATGTGGACCAACGAATTGTTCGGCTTTTCGCTGTTCGGCACGCTTTCGCACGGCAAGAAGGATGCGCTCTCGCTGAAACCGATCGGCGAGGTCAAGCCGATCGTCTACCCCAAGCCCGACGGCAAGATCACCTTCGACCGCGCCTCCTCGGTGTTCCTCTCCAACACCAATCACGAGGAGGATCAGCCGGTTCATCTCAGGCTGACCGACCCGACGATCCCGATCCGCGTCAACCTGCCCCGCTTCGGCGAACCCGCCCGCCTCTATTGTCCGGCCGGGGTCTACGAAGTCGTCTACGCCGACGAGGCCAACAGGACCGATCCGCGTTTCGTCATCAACGCGCAGAACTGCGTGCACTGCAAGACCTGCGACGTGAAGGACCCGGCCGAGAACATCACCTGGGTTCCGCCCGAAGGCGGCGGCGGGCCGAATTATCAGGATATGTAGGCGTCAGATCCCCAGCACCGTCGCGTAGACGTCGATCGTCTCGCGCGTCATCTGCTCCAGCGAGAAATGGCGCTCGACATGGGCGCGGGCGCGTCGCGCCATCGCCTCGCGCGCCGTGGCGCCGAGGTTCAGCGCGGCGTTGAGCGCATGGGCGAGCGCGTCCACGTCGCCGGCGGGCACGCGCCAGCCGGTGCGGGATTCCGGGCCGACGTCGGGCGGCGCCAGCACCGTCTCCGGCACCGCGCCGAGGTCGGAGACCACGACCGGCGCCCCCATCGCCTGCGCCTCGACGGCGCTGCGGCCGAAGGCTTCGGGCTCGGTCGAGGGCACGGCGACGACGGAGGCCGTCAGAAAGGCCGCCGGCATGTCGAGGCAATGGCCGACGCGGCTGACGACGCCAGAGAGACCCCTGGCTTCGATCAGGCGGTCGATCTCCTTGACATAGCCGTCCCGTCCCTGGGGATCGCCGGCCAGAATGAAACGCACGCCTTGAGGCTTCAGCTTCGCGGCGGCCTCGATCAGTTGCCGCTGGCCTTTCCAGCCGGTCAGTCGCGCGGCGAGCAGCACGATGCGCTCGTGCGGCGCCACGCCCCAGCGCTCGCGCAACGCCGTGATGCGCGAGGGATCGACGGCGGCGGGCGAGAACGCCCGCAAGTCCGCGCCGCGATGGATCACCTTCAGCCTGTCGCGCGCGAAGGGATAGAGGTTGAGGATCGTATCGGCGGTGAACTGCGAGTTGGCGATCACCGCGTCGCCCCGCGCCATCACGGAATTGTAACGCAGTTTCAGCGCCGACGCGCCGCCGTAGGCGCCGTGATAGGTCGTCACCAGCGGCCGTCCGACGATGCGCGCCGCGCCGAGCGCCACCCACGCCGGCGCGCGCGAGCGGGCGTGGACGACGTCGACGCGCTCCTCGACGATGAGCCGCGCGAGCTTGCGCACATTGAAGAGCATTTTGACGGGGTTCTTGACCTCTGCCGGGAACGGCAGCCAGACGCCGCCGAGCACTTGCAATTCGCTCACCATGCGCCCGCCCGCGCAGGCGACCAGCGCCCGGCCGCCGGCCTGGACGATCGCCCCGGCGACGTCGAGCGTGGTGCGCTCCGCGCCGCCCGCGTCGAGGCGCGGCAGGATCTGCAGGATCGTGCGGCCCGCGAGGCTGGGCCGCGTCTGCGAGAAGGCCCGGGTTGCGACGATCATCGGCGCCTGCGAGGCTTGCGGGCGGCGGCCGCGCGCGGCAGGGTGCAATCGGGCTCTTGGGGCTCGGCGCGAATCATCGGGGTCATGAAAGCGTGAATTCCGGACAACCGCAATTTCTCGACGTGGGCGAAGGCGCCAATTTGCGCCGCATCGCTTATCGCCTGCGCCCTTCCGGCGGATCGGGCAAGCCCGGGGTCGTATGGCTCGGCGGCTTCAAGTCGGACATGGAATCGACAAAGGCGCTCGCCCTCGACGCCTTTTGCAGCCGCGAGGGACGCGCCTGCCTGCGCTTCGATTATTCCGGCCATGGCGTCTCGGGCGGCGATTTCGAGCAGGGCACGATCGGGCGCTGGCTGGAAGAGAGCCTCGCCGTCATCCGCGCCGTCGTCCGAGGGGCCGTATGTGTTCGTCGGCTCGTCGATGGGCGGCTGGATAGCCCTGCTGGCGGCGCGGGAGCTGGCGGCGGCGGGCGAAGCCGGGCGTCTGGCGGGCATGGTCCTGATCGCGCCGGCCGTCGATTTCACCGAGGCGCTGCTGTGGCCGCGCCTGCCCGAGGAAGCGCGTGCGGCGATCCTGGCGGAAGGGCGCTACGAACGCCCCTCCGCCTATTCGCCGGAGCCCTATGTCTACACGCGGGCGCTGCTCGAGGACGGACGCAAACGCCTGCTGCTCGGCGGCATCGTGCGCTCGCATGCGCCGGTGCGCATCCTGCAAGGCATGAAGGACCCCGACGTGCCCTACAGCACGCCATGACGCTGGTCGAGCACATGCCGATGGACCCGGTGACGCTGACGCTGATCCGCGACGGCGACCACCGGCTGTCAAGGGAAGAGGATGTCAGGCTGCTGATCGAGGCGGTGGAGGGGATTTGAGCGGACAGTCCGCGACGCAATTATTTCAGCGGCTTAGGCGCCAAGAATTGTCCTGCGCCGTCTCAACGCTGGCGCGCCTGCCTCAACCCTGGAAAAAGCGGCATTGGCGGCTGGCTCGTCATCAGATTCACTATCTACAAATATGACCGTAAATACTCGAAAAGCCAAGCAAATATTATAATCATCTGATATATATAAACTTTTTTGGCGGCCCCCGGTCCCGGCGCAGGACTCCGATCGCCTCGGTCTTCAACAGGAGGTCGCGGCGCATGTGATGGCGGCCCCCCTACTCCCCCATCACATGCGCCACGACCTCCCGCCCGTGCGGCCGGCGGCGGTGCTCGAACAGGAAAATTCCCTGCCACGTCCCCAGCGCCATCCGGCCGCCGAGCACGGGGATCGACAGGCTAACCCCCGTCAGCGCGGCGCGGATGTGGGCGGGCATGTCGTCCGGCCCCTCGTCGGCGTGCCGGTAGAGGCCCGGCGCCTCGGGCGCGAGCCGCTCGAAGGCCGCTTCCAGGTCGCGCCGCACGTCGGGCGAGGCGTTCTCCTGGATCACCAGCGACGCCGAGGTGTGGCGGCAGAACAGGGTCATGAGCCCCGTCGCGATCCCCTGCCCCGTCAGCCAGTCCGCAACCTCGTCCGTGATCTCGACGAGCCCGCGCCCGCGCGTATCGACGCGCAAAACATGCGTCGCCTGTCTCACGTCCGCTTCGCCAGATAGCGCGGCAGCTCGCGCTCGAATTCCGGGAAATAGCGGGAAATGACGCTCACATCGAAGCGCGACAGTATCAATTCCTTCGGCTCCCGCTCCAGCAGGAAGGCGAAGGCCGCCTCGACCAGCGCCGCGCCGCTGCTTTCGCCGCCGAGCCGGGCGAGATCGGCGGCGGCGAGCGTCACCTCATGGCGCGTCTCGCCCCGGCCCTCGCCCACGCGGACCTCGAAGCGGAGCGGGTCCGCCCCGCCCTTGGCCGTGACGCTGATCGCCTTGTCGCTCATCTACCCCGCCGCTATAAGCGCGCCGCTTACCCATTCACGAGAGAAAAATGGCCATCGAACGCACCTTCTCCATTCTGAAGCCGGACGTGACGCGCCGCAACCTCACCGGCGCCGTCAACGCGCGCATCGAGGCGGCGGGCCTGCGCATCATCGCGCAAAAACGCGTGCACATGACGCGCGGCCAGGCCGAGACCTTCTACGGCGTGCATCGCGAACGCCCGTTCTTCGGCGAGCTCGTCGAGATGATGACCGCCGCGCCGGTCGTCGTGCAGGTGCTCGAAGGCGAGAACGCCATCGCCAAGTACCGCGAGGTCATGGGCGCGACCAATCCGGAAAAGGCCGCCGCCGGCACGATCCGCAAGGAATTCGCGCTGTCGATGGGCGAGAATTCCGTGCACGGCTCCGACGCGCCGGAAACCGCCGCGCAGGAAATCGCGCAATGGTTCTCGGGCAACGAGATCGTCGGATAATGCAAAGCGGCGCGGCCTTCGCGGGCCGCGCCATCAGCCTATCGGAATCTCGATCAGCGTCGGCCCCTCGCGCTTCACCGCCTCGGCGAAGGCCGCAAGCACCGCCTCCCGCGTCTGCGCATTCGCATAGGGCGTCCCCATCGACGCCGCGAGCGCGGCGAAATCTATCGCCGGATCGACCGTCTCCATGCCGACGAAACGGCCGGCCTTGGCGTTGGCGTAGCCGAGCGAGCGCGCCACGTTCTGCAACACGCCGTAGCGGCGATTGTTGAACACTACGAAGATCACCCGCGCCCGATAATGCGCGGCGCTCCATAGAGCCTGCGGCGAATACATCGCCCCGCCGTCGCCGACCATGCGAGACGACCCAGTCGCGGGTCGCCAGCGCCGCCCCGACCGCCGCCGGCATGTTGCAACCGAGCACGCCGCCGCGCGCGAAGAAATAGCGGCCGGGCCGCGTCCGCATCAGCTCCTGCACCGCGCCGAAAGTGGCGGCGGAATCGTTGGCGATGAGCGCGCCTTCCGGTGCAGCCGTCGAGCGCGGCGAGCACGGCGGCGTCGGCGCTCATCGGCGCGCCCGTCTCGCCGAGGATTTTGGCGCGCAGCGCGTTCGTCCGCCGCCTTGCGGCGCGCCGCAAGGCGCGGCGAGCCGCGCGGCGACGGCTTCACGGTCGGCGCGCCGACGCGGATCGTGTTCGCGGCGTCGGCGAGCGTCGCGCCGATATCGCCCAGCAGCGCCATATCGGCGGCGTGCTCGCGCCCGAAGGCCTCGGCGTTGTCGCAGACATGCAGGAAGGCGACGCCCTCGGGAACCGGGCGCTCCTCGCGATAGGGATAGGCGACGAAGGCGCGCCCGCCGACCAGCACGATCGCCTGCGCCTCGCTTGAACCGCGCCCGCATCCAGGCGAAATCCGGCTTCATCACGCCGGCCCAGCAGGGATGGTCGGAGGGAAAGGCGGCGCGCGAGGTGAGCTGCGCGCCGAGCACGGGAAAGCCCGCGCTCTCGGCGAAGGCGACGAGGCCGGGACTGGCGCCGGCCGGCAGATCGTCGCCGAGCAGCACGAACACCTTGTCGGGATCGAGCCCCGCCAGCCGCTCGCCGAGCCGGCGCGCGTCGGGCGAGGCGCCGAGCCGCGGCGGCTCGGAGGCCGGGGGGATCGGCCCGGCGACCTCCTGGTCCAGCACGTCCATCGGCAGCGACAGGAACACCGGCCCGCCGGGCGGGGTCCGGGCGATGGCGAAGGCGCGGCGCAGAGCCTGCCCGACGTCCTCGCCGCGCCGCACTTCGCGCGCCCATTTGACGACGGGCGCGGCGAGCGCGACGAGATCGCCGGAAAGCCAGGGTTCGCTCATCAGGTGGCGGGTGTCCTGCTGGCCGGCGGTGACGACGAGCGGCGTTTCGCTCGCCTTGGAGGCGACCAGCACGCCCATGGCGTTGCCGAGCCCGCCCATCGCGTGCAGGTTGACGAAGCCGACCTTGCCGGAGGCCAGCGCCCAGCCGTCGGCCATGCCGACCGCGGTCGCCTCCTGCAGGCCCAGCACATAAGTGAGGTCGGCGGCGTCGACGAGCGCGTCCATCAGCGGCATCTCGGTCGAGCCGGGATTGCCGAAAATGTGGGTGACGCCTTCGTCGCGCAGGATGTCGATGAGAATGTCGCGGGCAAGCGGCATGAAAGCCTCCGGGGTTGGCGCGATCTTGCCCGGCAAACGCGCGCTTGCGCAACGGCGTCGGCCGTTCTTTACTCCGGCCATGCTTCTGCGCGCCCTTATCCTCCTCGCCCTCGTCGCCGCCCTGCCCGCCCGCGCCGAAACCGTCGATCCGGGGCTGCAAAAAGCCGTCGACGCGCCGCTGCGCTCGGCCAAGAACCGCGCCCGCGACGTCTATCGTCACCCCGGCGAGATGCTGACGTTCTTCGGCGTGAAGCCGGACAGCGTCGTGGTGGAGATCGATCCCGGCGCGGCGGGCTACTGGACGGAGATTCTCGCGCCCTATCTCAAGGAAAAGGGCCGCTACATCGCCGCCAATCCCGAGCCGGTCACGGACGAGGCCAAGCGGGGCGCGGAGGGCTTCGCCGCCAAGATCGCCGGCGACCCCTCCGCCTACGGAAAAGTCGAGACGAGCGTCTTCGGCGCCGACCGCCATCCCATCGCCGCGCCCGGCAGCGCGGATTTCGTGCTGACCTTCCGCAACCTGCACAACTGGATGAAGCGGGGCGAGGCGGAGGCGTCGCTCAAGGCCTTCTACGCAGCGCTGAAGCCCGGCGGCGTGCTCGGAATCGAGGATCATCGCGGTCTTGAGACCGTCCCGCAGGACCCGCTCGCCAAATCCGGCTACGTCCGCCAGGATTATGCGGTCAAGCTCATCGAGGGCGTCGGCTTCAAGTTCGCAGGCGCCTCCGAGGTCAACGCCAACCCCAGGGACACCAAGGATTATCCGAAAGGCGTCTGGACGCTGCCGCCGACCTATCGGCTGAAGGACGTCGACCGCGCCAAATATCAGGCGATCGGCGAGAGCGACCGTTTCACGCTGAAGTTCGTGAAGCCGTAAGCGCCGCAGCCATCGCCGCGAACACGCCGCGCCAGTCGCCCGCCGTCTTCTGCCGGAACAGCCGCATCGTCGGATACCACGGGGAATCGTCGCGTCCGCGCAGCCAGCGCCATTCTGCGTCGCGCTTCAGCGCAACCCAGACCGGCCGTCCCAGGGCGCCGGCGAGATGCGCTATCGAGGTGTCGCAGGTGACGACGAGATCGAGGCTCATCATGGCCGCCGCCGCATCGAGAAAGGCGTGGGCGCCGACGTCGTAATCGGCGGAAAGCCGCTGGATCTCGAAGTCGGGCGGATCGTCCCAAAGCTGCTGCTCGCCAAAGCCGCGCTGCAACGAGACGAGCCGAACGCCGGGGACGGCCGCGACCGGCGCCAGCTCCTTGAGGGCGAAGGAGCGCGCGATGTCGGCCTCCGGATTGGCGTTGCCCTGCCAGACGCAGCCGATACGAAATCCTTGCGCGCCGATCTCATCCGCCCAGCGCGGAACGCGGTCGGGCTCCGCGGATAGATAGGGGACTTCGGCCGGTATGCCGTCGAGCCGCGTGGCGAAGGCGCGCGGCAGGCTCGAAATGGCGATTTGCGCGTCGAAATTCACGTCCGCCGGCTCGCGTTCGAAGATGCGGCCTTCGGCTGCGGGGCCGATCAGCCGATGCAGCTTGGCGGGACAAAGGAAATGCGGCTCGGCGCCCGCGCGTCGCATCAGCGGCAGGTAGCGCGCGAACTGGATCGTGTCCCCGAGCCCGTGATCGTTGATGACAAGCACGCGCTGCGGCGGCGCGCTTGGACCGCGCCACAGGGGATAGCGCACGCCGACCGCCTCGGCGATCGACTTGCCGTCGACCCAGCGCGCCTCATAGCCCTCCCAGCCCCGCTCGAAGTCGCCGAGCGTCAGATCGAGGCATCCGAGGCCGCTCACCGCCTCGCGGCAGCCCAGAGACACGGCGAGATCGAACGCCGCCCGCGCCTCATCGAGGCGGTCAAGCGCCCGCAGCGCCAGCCCCTCTCCGCAAATGGCGTCCCCATAGTCGCGCCGCAGCGCGCTTGCCTTTCGATAGGCCGCGAGCGCCAGCTCCGGCTGGCCCGATTTCAGCAGCGCCGTGCCGAGATTGACGGCCGCCTCGGGAAAATTCGGGCGCTTGCGCAGCGCCGCCCGCGCGGCGGCCGCGGCCTCATCGAGCCGCCACATCGACCGCAAAACCGCCGAGCGCGTATTGAGCGCATCTGCATCGTTGGGCGAGATTTCAAATCCTCTGTCCAGCGCGGCGAGAGAATCGGGGAAGCGGCCCTGTCGGGTCAGGAGCTTGCCGAGGTTGAACCAGGCGACCGACAATGCCGGCTGCAACTCGACCGCGCGCTGATAGAAGCGAATGGCGATTTGCGGCTTGCCGCCGCGCTCGAGAATATAGCCGCCGAGGCTGAAAGCCTCGGCGAAGTCGGGCCTGAGCTTTATGGCGGCGTCCAGCCGCTGTGACGCCTCTGCGTCGCGCCCGCTATCGACGAGGCGTCGCGCCTCCTCATAAAACGCGGACGCGGAATCGCGGGGTTGCGCAGCGCTGAGCATGTCGGCCTCGACCTTCGCGGCGAAGACGATGTTCGTCGCGCCGAAAACTTGCCCCGGGCTGCCCTGGCGCGCGCCGCGGCAGATCAGGCTCGGACAAGCTGTTTGGCGTTGAACGGGGCGCGACCCGCTTGGGAGTCCCCGCCTTGGCCGATGTTTATCTCTTCAAGCTCGCCTCGCAGCGCACCGGCTATCTCTCGGCGCGGCAGACGCTCGTCGCCGCGAACGTCGCCAACGCCAATACGCCCGGCTACAAGGCCGTCGATCTGAAGCCGTTCTCCGCCGCGCTGCAGGAGACGGCCATTTCGATGGCGGTGACGAATCCTCTCCATTTGACCCCGACCGCGCAGGAGCTCGATCCGCCGGCGGCGCGCGAGGACGACGCCGCCAACGCCACCGTCTCGGGCAATTCCGTCAACATCGAGGGGGAAATGGTCAAACTCGGCGAAGTCAATCGCGACTTCACGGAAGCGACCGGACTCAAGAAGATCTTCCATCAGATGTTCATGCAGGCGCTCAAATAATGGCGACCAACGACAGTCTGAAAGCGTCGCTGCGCATCGCAGGCTCCGGTCTCGAGACCCAGTCGGCGCGGCTGCGCGTCATCTCCGAGAACATCGCGAACGCGCAGTCGACGGCGAGCGTTCATGGCGGCGATCCCTACGCCCGCCAGACCATATCCTTCGAGGACGCGCTCGACCGCGCCTCGGGCGTCCAACTCGTCAGGGTCAAAGACATCGGCCGCGATTCCTCGCCCTTTCGCATCGAACAGGACCCGGGCAGCCCGGCCGCCGACGACAAGGGCTTCGTCAAGCTGCCGAACGTCGACGTTCTCGTCGAGCTCGCCGATTTGCGCGAGGCCAATCGCAGTTACGAAGCCAATCTCCAGGTCGCCAAACAATCCAGCGATCTGATGAACCAGACGGTCGGTTTGTTGAAAGACGTCTGACGCCCGTCCCGGGCGCAGACCTAAAGGGGGCGCGCGCGATTGAAGCGCGCGTGAAAGCGACATGGACGTTACGGCTCTCTCCTCCATCGGCAGCCTCGGCGCAACGGCGCGTTCCGGCGCCTCGGCGCCGGCCCCCGCCACGTCGGCGGACGGACCTTCGTTCACCGAGATGCTCGGACGGATCATATCGGACGGCGTCAACACCATTCAATCCGGAGAATCGGCGGCGATACAGGGCCTCACCGGCGCCGCGCCGCCGTTCAAGGTTGTCGAGGCCGTCATGAGCGCGCAGCGCACTCTCCAGGAAGGCCTCTCGCTCCGCGACAAGGTGGTCTCGGCCTATCAGGAGATCGCGCGCATGGCGATCTGAGGCCGCCTCCAGTTTCGCGCCACTCGGCGGGCGGAAACTCCGGCGGAGCTTTACGGGAAGAGGAGTTCAAGTCATGCGGGCGTTGGCGATCGCGGCGACAGGCATGAGCGCGCAGGAGCGCAATATCGAGGTGATTGCGAACAATGTCGCAAACATCAACACAACCGCTTTCAAACGCTCGCGCGCCGAGTTTACCGATCTCATCTATCAGAACGAGCGGTTGCAGGGCGTCTCCAGCCGCGGGGCCAACGCGACGGTGCCGGAGGGCGCGCAAATCGGGCTCGGCGTGCGCACCGCCGCGATCCGCTCCGTCAATATCCAGGGCTCGCTGACCTCGACCGGCAATTCGCTGGATCTGGCGATCAATGGACGCGGCTGGTACCAGGTCACCACCGTCAACGGCGACACCGTCTATACCCGCGACGGCGCCTTCAGCACCAACGCGCAGGGACAGCTCGTCACCTCCGACGGCCTGCTCGTTTCGCCGAATATCGTCGTTCCCCCCAACGCCACCTCGGTAGAGGTCAACCAATCCGGACTGGTGACCGCCACCGTTGCCGGCCAGGCGCTGCCGCAGACCCTCGGACAGCTGACGCTCGCCAATTTCGTCAACGACGCGGGCCTGCTCGCGCTCGGCGGCAATCTGTTCCAGCAGACGGCGGCCTCGGGGCAGCCGAATATCGGCGTTCCCGGCGACGTGGCTTTCGGCATCATCCAGCAAGGCTATCTGGAAGCCTCCAACGTCGATCCGGTCTCCGAGATCACCAACCTCATCTCCGCGCAGCGCGCCTACGAGATGAACTCGAAGGTCATCCAGGCGGCCGACCAGATGTCGGGCACCATCTCCAACATGCGCGCCTGAGGCGTCATGCGCGCAAAGGTTCTCATCGCCGCCCTGGGTTTCGCCGCGAGCCTCGTTCTCGCAGCAGCCGCGCCAACCGCCGCCGAGGAGATGCGCGCGCCCTCGCCGAAACGCGTGATCTACCCCGGCGACACGATCACCGAAGACATGCTGGCGGAGGCGCCGATCGAGGCGTCCAGCCGCAGCGGTCCTGTGGCCCTGGCGCCCGAGGACGCCGTCGGCATGATGGCTGCGCGCACGTTGCTGCCGGGCCAGCCCATCCCCATCTCGGCGCTGAGCCCGCCGCGCGTCGTGCGCGCCGGCGCGGCCGTTACGATGCTGTACGTCGAAGGGGGCCTCACCATCACCGCCGTCGGCAGCGCCTTGCAGGACGGCGTCGTCGGCCAGATGGTGAAGCTGCGCAACGACGATTCCGGCGTCACGGTGACCGGCCGCGTGCGCGCCGATGGCTCGGTGCTGGTGAGCGGCGGATGATGCGCGCGCTCCTCGCCCTGCTTCTTGTTCTGACAAGTCTGGGCCACGCCCTCGCGGCCGTGCGCATCAAGGACGTCACCCAGCTGCGCGGCGTCACCGACGCTCAGCTCATCGGCTACGGCCTGGTGGTGGGTCTGCAAGGCACCGGCGATTCGATGCGCAACGCCCCTTTCACCGACCACGCGCTGCAATCCATGCTGAGCCAGATGGGCCTTACCGTGCGGAGCAATTCGCTTCGAAACAAGAACGTCGCGGCGGTCATCGTCACCGCCGACATGCCGCTGGGAATGGACGCCGGCCAGCGCCTGGACGTCACAGTCTCCTCGCTCGGAGACGCGACGTCGCTGATGGGCGGCACTTTGCTGCTGACCCAACTCGCCGGGCCCGACGGTCAAACCCGCGCCAGCGCGCAAGGCGCCGTCACGGTCACCGGCTTCGACGCCGCCGGGCAGGCGGAGAATGTATCGCAGGGCGTTCCGACCGCCGGCCGCATCCCCAACGGCGCCATCGTGGAGAGACCAATCGAAGCGCCGGTCGAGGAATTGCGGATGTTCCTGGAGCTGCGCAATCCAGATTACGCGACGGCGATGCGCATCATCGACGCCATAAACGCCTTTTCGCAGCGGACTTTCCGCAAGTCGATCGCCTTCGAGCGCGACGCGCGCTCCGTCGAACTCTTCCGCCCCGGCAACGTCAGCACGCCGCGGCTGATGTCGGAAATCGGCGACCTGTTGATAGACCCTGACACCGCCGCCCGCGTCGTCATCGACTCGCGCACGGGAACCGTCGTCATCGGACAGGACGTGCAGATATCGACGGTCGCCGTCACCCACGGCACGCTCAACGTGCGCATCACCGAAGCGCCGCAGGTCTCGCAGCCTGCCCCATTCAGCAACGGCAAGACGGTCGTGACCCCGCAAACCGAGGTCAAGGTCAACGAATCCGGCGGGCAAGTCGCCATCGTCGGCGGGTCGAGCCTGCGGTCGCTCGTATCCGGCCTCAACCGGCTGGGCGTAAAGCCGAGCGGCGTAATCGCCATACTCCAGGCGATCAAATCAGCCGGCGCGCTCCAGGCCGACCTCATCGTGCAATAGCGTCAGGCCGGGATAAGCCACCGCTCTTAACGATTTCCCCATGAGATCACTCTCCATGCCGCTCCGCGCCGTCCTCAGACCGGTTCGCGCCGCCGCGCTGGCGAGCGCCCTCCTCGCGACGGCGGCGAACGCGCAGGACAACGTGAAGCCGAAATCGGCGCCTGCGCCCGACCGCTCGGCGGAAGGCGAGATCGCGCGCTATTGCGCCGCGCTCGCGCCCACCGCCGCCGAAGCGCGCGCCGCCTACCAACTGCGCCGGCTCGACGATCTCGAGCGCCAGGTGCGCGAAGAAGTCGAAAAGCTGGAAGTCAAGGAAACAGCGGCGCGCGAATGGGTGACCAAACGCGAGACGATGATGAAAGCGGCGACCGACGACGTCGTCGCAATCTATGGAAAAATGTCCCCCGACGCCGCGGCCACCCAATTGTCGGCGATGGACGAAGGCATGGCCGCGGCCGTGCTCGCAAAGCTGAAGCCGCAGACCGCCGGCGCCATACTCGGGGAAATGGGGGCGGACAAAGCGGCCAAGCTTTCGACGCTGATCGCCGGCGCCCTCGGCGCGGAGAAGTCATGACCCGACGCTTGCCTCTCCTGGCGTTTGCTCTCGCGCTCTCGGGCTGTGCGCCGCCGATCAGGGACTTCATGCGCGCGCCGGACCTCTCGCCGGTCGGCGCCGGAATCGCCGATGGCTCGCCGGACACGCAGATCCATCTGCCGCCGGTGGCGCAAGCCGCCGCGCCGCTGACGCCCGTCAATCTCTACAGCGATTTGCGCGTCGCGCATGTCGGCGACATTCTCACGGTCAACATTTCCATCAACGACAAGGCGGTCGTCGGCAACTCCTCCGATCGCTCGACGACGTCCAAGGGCACGTTCGGTTTCGACTGGCTGTTTACGCCGATGAGCAACAACCCTGCCGCCGCTCAGGCGATGCCTCTGAACTACAAGCAGGACTTCAACTCCCTGTCGTCATCGCAGGGCGCCGGCGACATCAATCGCTCCGAGCAGATTCAGCTCTCCGTTCCCGCCATCGTCACCCGGGTTCTCCCCAACGGCAATCTCGTCATCAAGGGTTCGCAGGAACTGCGAGTAAACTTTGAACTCCGGGAACTGACGATCGCGGGAATCGTGCGGCCCTACGACATCTCGCGCGACAACACGATCGCTTACGATCGCATCGCCGAAGCGCGCATCTCCTACGGAGGCCGGGGACGCATCTCGGAGGTGCAGCAACCAGCCTGGGGCCAGCAACTCTACGACATCGCCAAACCCTTTTGAACGGGAGCCCCTCGCCATGGCCGAGCCCGATCCGCCGGCGGGCGGCAAGAAGAAGCCCTCGTTCATGTCAAAGCTCATCGAGTTCCTGCTCGTCACGCTGATCGCGGGCGGCGCTGGCGTCGCGCTGACCGCCATGAACCCGCCGCCGCCCGACTCGACAGCAGCCGACAAGCCGCGCCCCGGCAAGCTCGCCCCGGAGAAGAAGCAGGGAGAGAAGCCGGAGAGCGCCGCCGCCTGTGGGTCAGGAGGTCCCAACTTGATCGACATGCCGCCCATCGTCACGAATATTGCGACTCCCGCCGATACCTGGATCCGCCTGGAAGCCTCGATTGTGTTTGACGCCAAGACGCTGCCGCACCCGGAAGTCGTCGCCGCAGAGATCGCCACCGACGAACTCGCCTACCTGCACACCGTCTCCATAGCCGAGTTGCAAGGGCCCATCGGTCTGGAAAACATCAGGCAGGACTTGCGCGACCGCGCGTTCGTTCGCTCCGGCGGCAAGGTCAGCGATCTCCTGCTCAGGACTCTGGTGCTGCAATGAGACGGCTCGCGCTCGCCGCTGCGCTTTTCATCGCCATGACGTCCGCGGCCGTTGCCCAAAACGTCGATCTCGGTTCCCTGATCCCGGCCGGCGGGGCCTCCGCGACAGGGCGCGTCCTGCAGATCGCCGTCATCCTTACCGCGCTCTCCGTCGCGCCGGGACTGCTCATCATGGTGACGAGTTTCACGCGCTTCGTCATAGCGCTCTCGTTTCTGCGATCCGGCCTCGGCTTGCAGAGCTCGCCGCCCAACATCGTACTGACTTCGCTGGCGCTGTTCATGACGCTGTTCGTGATGGCTCCGACCTTCGATCGCGCGTGGCGCGAGGGCATGCAGCCTCTCATGAACAATTCCATGCCGCAGGACAAGGCGCTGGCCGCCATCGGCCAGCCCTTCCGCGATTTCATGCTCGCGCAGGTGCGTGAAAAGGACATGTCGCTATTCGAAAACCTCTCGCGCGGCCGCTTCGAGATCAAGGACCGCTCGACCGTCGATTTTCGCATACTCATCCCCGCGTTCATGATCTCCGAGTTGAGGCGCGGCTTCGAGATCGGCTTCATGGTCGTCCTGCCCTTCCTGGTCATCGACCTGATCGTCGCGACGCTGACGATGTCGATGGGCATGATGATGCTGCCGCCGACCGTGTTGTCGCTGCCCGCGAAACTCCTGTTCTTCGTCATGGTCGACGGATGGAACCTCCTGATCGGAAGCCTCGTGCGTTCGGTTTCATGACGAGGCGAGCCTCGGACAAGCCAACCCGGGTCAAATGCCGGCGAACCGCTGGAGCTTTCTTCTCATGAGCATTCTCAATACCGCTGTCTCCGGGATGCAGGGCAACACCAATTGGCTGACCACGATCGCGCAGAATGTCGCCAACGCGAACACCCCCGGCTACAAGAACGTCGAGACCTACTTTTCCTCGCTAGTCGCCGCCGCTCAGAATTCCCAGGTGCAATACGACGGCGTCACGACATCGACACGGGCGCTCAATGGGCTGCAGGGGCAGGTTCAGCAGACGACGACCACAACGGACCTCGCCGTCCAGGGGACGGGATATTTCATCGTCTCCGACTCCAACAACAACATTTTCCTGACGCGCGACGGCTCGTTCGTTCCAGACGCTGCGGGCGATCTCGTCAACTCCGCCGGCTATTTTCTTCTGGGCTCCCCCGCCGGGCAAAGCGGCGTTACGCTCAACTCGCTTTCCGGCCTCGTCAGGATCAACGTCAGCAACGCCGCCGATACCTCCGTTCCTTCCACAGCCGCCACGATGGTGGCCAATCTCCCCTCCGCGGCCCCAACTGTCGCCGGCGCGCTTCCTTCCGCTAACAACGCCGCCTCCCAGTACACAAAGGAAACTTCCCTGGTCGCCTATGACAACCTTGGCGCCTCCCACACCATCAACTTCTATTTCTCAAAGACCGGCTCCAACACCTGGGAGGTCGACGCGTTCGATTCCGCAAACGCGGCGACCGGCGGGGGGTTCCCGTACAGCTCCGGTCCCCTCGCCACCCAGACGCTCACCTTCGATCCCAACTCCGGAGCCATAACGAGCGGTTCGCCGCTCGCTCTCACTGTTCCGGGCGGGCAGACGCTCACGGTCGATCTAAGCCAAACCACCCAACTCGCCGCAAACTTCTCCGTCCCCTCCACCAACATCAATGGCAGCGCGCCCGGCACAATCTCCGGCGTCAATATCGCACAGGACGGCACATTGTCATTCGAGTACGATAACGGCTTCACGGCGCCCGCATACAAGATCCCCCTCGCCAAAGTGGCGAGCCCCGATAATCTGTCTTCGGTGCTTGGAGACGCCTTTCGGACCAATCCGCAATCCGGCGCGCCTCAGGTGGGCGTCGCCGGCTCCGGCGGCCTTGGCGCGATCAACTCCTCCTCCCTGGAGGGCTCGACTGTCGATCTCGCCACAGAGCTGACAAACATGGTGCAGGCGCAAAGCTCCTACGAAGCCAATTCCAAGGTATTCCAGGCGGGCGCGAAGATCCTCGACGTCCTCAACAACATCCAGGCATAGCCGAGCGGCGCTCGACCCGAGGCGATCCTATGACGCTTTCCTCCGCGTTCAACATCATAAATACGTCGTTCAATGCGATCGCGACGCAAAGCTCCACGATCGCCTCGAACGTCGCGAACGCAAACACCCCCGGCTACTCGCGGCAGGTCGCCAATCTCGGCACGACGGCCTACAACGGCGTCACGGTCTACTCGGTCACGCGCGAGGCGAATGCGGCCCTCGCGGCGCAACTCAACTCCACAACCTCCGACGCCGCCGCCCAGAACGCCATTTCCACCGGTTTGGCGACCCTTGCCCAGACTGTCTCCGACTCCGCCGCGTCAACTTCGACAGGCGCCTTGCAAAATGGCGCCTCTCCCTACGCCATGCTCAGCAATTTCACTACCGCCATAGCGACGTTCGAGGCGCAACCGGAAAGCGTAAGCGCGGCCCAGGCCGCCGTGGCCGCGGCCAAGAGTGTCGCCGCCTCTCTCAACGCAGGCGCCCAGACCGTCACCCAGGTGCGCTCCCAGGCCGATCAACAAATCGCTCAGGCGGTTAGCAGCGTCAATTCGCTGCTCACCCAGTTCCAGGGCGTCAACACCTCTGTCGTGGCCGGACTCGCAAGCGGCGCGAACGTCGGGTCCCTCCAGGATAAGAGGGACTCTCTCGTCACCCAGATCGCACAACAGATCGGCGTCACCACTTCCGTCAATTCCGACGGCTCGATGTCGATCTTCACCGACAGCGGCGTACCGCTGTTTCAGTCGATTCCGTATCAACTCACCTTCTCGCCGAGCGGGGCGTTGGGTCCCAACCAAAGCGGGTCCGCGGTTTTGGTGAACGGAACCCCGATAACTGGCGTCGCCTCCAACATGCCCATCCAGTCCGGCGCCATCGCCGGGCTCGTCCAGCTTCGCGACAGCATCGCCCCGCAGTATCAGGCGCAGCTGGATCAGCTGGCGGGCAATCTCATGACCGTTTTCCAGGAGAGCGACCAGTCCGCGACCGCCACCGGATTGCCTAACCTCCCCGGCCTGTTCACGACCCAGGGCGCCACGAGCGTGCCCTCTTCGGCGAACTGGACCGGACTGGCCAACGCCATAACGATCAATCCCTCCGTGGACCCGACGCAAGGCGGTGACGCCTTTCTGCTGCGCGACGGCGGCATTTCCGACACGAGCAATCTGAACTACACCTATAACACCAACGGCTACGCGGGCTATACCGGTCGCCTGCAACAGTTGGCCGCCGCGCTGCAAACGCCTGTGAGCTTTTCTCCCGACGCGGGCCTTGGCGTCACCGACACGATCTCCACTTACGCCAACAACTCCGTCAGTTGGCTGCAGGCCGCCACCCAGACGGCGTCGAATGGAGTCGCCTATCAGGGATCATTGCTGACCCAGGCTTCGGCGGCCCTGAGCAACGCCACAGGCGTAAATCTCGACGCCGAGCTGACGAACATGTTGACGATCGAGAACAGCTACACCGCCTCCGCCAAGCTGGTTACGACGGTCACAAACATGCTCAATACTCTCGTTAACGCGGTCTGAGCCATGACGATATCCAATGTTTCCTCCGCGTATCTCTCCAGCGCCCTGCTGCCGGCCGTCCGTCAGGCCCAGTCCCAACTCGCCACTCTCGAAGTCGAGTCCGCGACCGGTCAATACGCCGATCTTGGGCAGCAGCTGGGGAGCCAGTCGGGCTATGAACTCTCGCTGCGCGCGCAGGACGATCTCCTGCAGGCGATGACTTCCGCCAACGGCGTCGTGCAGACCAACCTCTCTACGGCGCAGACCGCGTTATCGTCTATCCATTCAGCCGCGCAGACCGCCGCCCAGAACCTGTCCCAATCCTCCTATACGGCCGACGGCGCCGTTACGCTTCAATCGGTCGGCCAGAACAATCTGCAATCAACTCATTGCTCTCGCGAACACGACGGCCGGAGGCGGGTACGTCTTTGGCGGCCAGAACAATCAGGCCTCGCCGCTCGATGATTATTACGCGCAACCAACTTCCACGGCCAAAAGCGCGATAAACTCCGCCTTCCAATCCTACTTCGGCTTTTCGACGGGCTCGCCCCAGGTCGCCAATATCACAACCACGCAGATGCAAAGCTTCCTCTCCGGCCCGTTCGCCGCCCAGTTCCAGAGCCCGAACTGGGGCAGCTATTGGTCGAATGCATCGGACGCCAATACTTCCTCCGAGATTTCGCCCGGCAACGTAGTGGATACGTCAGCGAACGCCAACGCGCCCGGATTCCAACAACTCGCTCAAGGCTACTCGATGCTGAGCGAGTTTGCGAACATCGGCCTCGGCTCCGGCGCGCAGGCGGCTGTGGTCTCGGCGGCGTCCACCCTCATACTCCAGGGCGCCGGCTCGATTACGGCGACGCAGGCGCAGCTTGGGCTCACGCAAAGCCAGGTCACCCAGGCCAACGATACCATGAGCAGTCAGATGACGCTCCTTCAAACCGAGATCGGGCGAAGCGACAACGTGGATCCCGCCCAGATCGCAACGGAATTGACCACGCTCAGTACGCAACTGGAGACCTCCTACCAACTCACCTCGCAGATCCACAACTTGAACCTGGCGCAGTATCTGCCGGCCTGAGACGGGGTCATAGCTTATGTATGAATTCGCCTATAACGAAATTGTCGAGGAATCGTCGAGGTCCATGCGAGCGCAAGAGGCCCGGGCGCTTGACCGCGTGATCTCCCTGTTGCGCGAAGCCCAATCGGCTGGTCCGAAGTCCCGCCAAGGGATAAACGCCCTCTATCAGTTGCGCACGCTCTGGACGGTTTTTCTCGAGGATCTCAACGGCGCCGAGAATGGGCTTCCGACGGCGCTGCGCGCTCGACTGATCTCGATCGGCATCTGGGTCGTCAAGGAAATCGAAAGGCTGCGCGGCGGCGACGAGTGCGATCTGACGCCGCTGATAGAGATAAACCAGATCATTCGCGACGGATTGAACTGAGGCTGACATGAACATAACCTTGAGAGCGGGCGAGCGGATTTACATAAATGGCGCCGTGCTTCGGGTCGACCGCAAGGCGACGCTCGAACTCATGAACGACGCCACCTTCCTCCTTGAGACCCATGTCATGAAGGCGGAGGATGCGACAACCCCGTTACGGCAGATTTACTTTGTCGTTCAGGTCATGCTGATGGACCCCGCGTCCTCTCGCAGCACGGCCCAACTGGCGACCTCGCTCATCGCAAAGGCGCAAGAGGCGTTTAAGTCAGCGCAGATCCGGCATGGTCTCGACAGCATCCTCGAGCTCATCGGTCGGGCGCGCTATTTCGAGGGCATGAAGGCCCTGCGCGCCATGTACGCGCTTGAGCAGGCCGAGATGTTTCCCGACGCCGCCAGCCACGCCTCGCACGCTGCCTAGACAGGAGCCGCAGATGACGACAAATGCCGTTTCCTCCGTTTCGAACTCAGCAGCCTCGCAAACAACCAGCTCTACTTCAACCACCTCCGCCGCGGCGACCAACGCGCTCAGCTACGACGACTTCCTCAGCCTGCTGATGACGGAATTGCAGCACCAGGATCCGACCCAGCCAATGGACCCGACGCAGATGGTTTCGCAACTCGCCACCGTCTCCGAAGTCGGCCAGTCGGTTCAGGCAAATCACACATTGAGCGCGCTGCTGACCGCCAATTCGCTGTCGCAGGCGGAAACCATGATCGGACAGACGATCACCTCCGCCGACGGTCAGACCACCGGCGTCGTGAGTTCCGTGACCGTCTCAAGCACCGGGACCGTCGCCACCCTGACCGATGGAACCCAGGTTCCGCTTGCTACCGGCGCGACGGTCCAGTGACCGAAGGGGACGTCCTCGATCTCCTGCAGATGTCGATCTGGATGGTCGTCGTAGGGGCCGGCCCGGTGGTGCTCGCCTCGATGGTCGTGGGGGTCGCCATTGCGCTGCTTCAGGCTCTGACGCAGGTTCAGGAAATGACCCTTACCTTCGTGCCCAAGCTGATCGTTGTTTTTGTGGTCTTCAGCCTGACGGCGTCCTTCGTCGGCGCGCAATTCTATGTCTTCACCGAGCGGGTCTATGCCCAAATCGAGCGCGGCTTCGATCATTGAACCAATCGCTGCGCGGATGGCCTCGCGCAAGGACGCGGGGTTCAATCTGTAGGCCACTGCTGCGGAGAGACAACAATTGTCGGCGACGGCCATTCCGGCGACTGCAACGCCTCGCTCGCTCGGCGATGTCGGGTTCGCCATCGGCATTGTGCTGGTGCTTTGCCTGTTCTTCCTGCCGGTCCCGTCGCTGTTGATCGACTTCGGGCTGGCGCTGTCGATCGCGCTCTCCGTTCTCATTCTCATGGTGGCGCTTTGGATCCAGAAGCCGCTTGAATTTTCTGCGTTTCCGACCGTGCTGCTGGTCGCCACGGTGTTGCGGTTGGCCCTCAACATCTCGACGACGCGGTTGATTCTCTCGCATGGCAGCAGCGGCGCTACGGCGGCTGGATACATCATCGCGGGCTTCGCGCGTCTCGTCATGGGCGGCGATTTCGTCATCGGAATTATCGTATTCCTGATATTGGTCATCATCAACTTTCTGGTCATCACGAAGGGCGCGACGCGCATCGCCGAGGTCGGCGCGCGCTTCACCCTCGACGCCATCCCCGGCAAACAGATGGCGATTGACGCCGACCTGTCGGCGGGCCTCATCGACGAGAAGATCGCGCAGCAGAGGCGCCGGGAGCTCGAGGAGGAGAGCGCCTTCTTCGGCTCCATGGACGGGGCCTCGAAGTTTGTCCGCGGCGACGCCATCGCTGGCCTCATCATTCTTGGGGTCAACATTTTCGGCGGGGTGGTGATCGGCGTCACGCGCCACGGCATGACGCTGACAAGCGCCTCCGACGTCTTCACCAAACTGTCGGTCGGGGACGGTCTGGTCTCTCAAATTCCGGCCCTCATCATCTCCCTGGCCGCCGGTCTGCTTGTGGCGAAGGGCGGCACGCGCGGCTCGGCGGAGAAGGCGGTGCTCGGCCAGCTCGGTCATTACCCCACCGCCCTGTTCATGGCGGCGGCGCTGATGTTCATTCTCGGCGTTATTCCGGGATTGCCGCTCATCCCCTTCGCCGCGCTCGGCGGATTGCTCGCCTTCGTCGGCTTCGACGTCCCCGCGCGCGCGCGCAAGCAGGAACAAGCGGAGGCCGCCGCCCGCGCCCAGCAGGAAGAACGCGCGCGCGCCGACGCTCGCACTTCGATCAAGGAGCAACTGAAACCGGTCGAGGTAGAGCTCTGCTTCTCCAAGGAGCTTGCGGCCACTCTGCTGTCGCAACACGCCGAAATCGCCAATCGCGTCGCCAAGATGCGGCGCAAGTTCGCCCGCGAATATGGATTCGTGGTGCCGGAGATCCGGCTCACCGACGAGATCAGCGCGCCCTCGAAGACCTATCAGATAAGGCTGCACGGCACTGTCGCGGCGACGCAGGAGTTGCGTGTCCATGAGATGCTGGTGGTCGTCGGCGACGGCAGGCGGCCCTCTACGCCCGGCGACGAAATCCGCGAGCCCGCTTTCGGCATGAAGGCGATTTGGATTCCCGAGGCGCTCGCCGCCGACGCAAGGCGCGAGGGGTTCCGACCCATCGATCCGATCTCGGTGATGCTTACGCATCTCTCCGAGACCATTCACAACAATCTTGCGCGGCTGTTGTCCTATCGCGACATGCGTGGCCTGCTCGACCGTCTGGAGCCCGAGTACAAGCGGCTCCTCGATGACATCTGCCCTTCGCAGATTTCCCATTCGGGTCTTCTCGCCGTGTTCAAATTGTTGTTGGCGGAACGCGTGTCGATCCGAAGCCTCAATCTTATCCTTGAGGCGATCGCCGAAATCGCGCCGCACATCCGCCGGCCGGAGCAGATCGTCGAGCATGTGCGCGTGCGGATCTCGCCGCAGATATGCGGCGCGATCCTCGATCAGGGCGTCCTGAAAGTGCTCAGGCTCGGCAACCGGTGGGATATGGTCTTCCACCAGAGCCTCAAGCGCGACGCCAAGGGCGAGGTTGCGGAGTTCGACATCGATCCCCGGCTCATGGAGGAGTTCGCAACCCAGGTTTCGGCTGCAATCCGCAAGCGGCTTGAGGAGAAACATATGTTCGCCGTCGTCACCACGGCGGAGACGCGGCCGTTCGTGCGCATGATTATCGAACGCATGTTCCCGACGCTGCCCGTCCTCAGTCAGCTCGAAATCGCGCGCGGCATCGAAGTGCGTTCGCTCGGCGTCGTTGCATGAGGATGGGGCAATGAACGGTCCGGCGATCGTCTTCGCCGTCTTGTTGCTGTTCTGTCGCGTCGGCGCGTGCCTCATGATTATTCCCGGCGTCGGCAATTCGCAGATCCCGACGCAGGTTCGTCTATTTGTGGCTGTCGGCGCCACACTGGCGCTCACGCCGTTGCTGATCGGTCAGGCTCACGACGTCAGGCTGGACCCGATCGGCATGTCTCGGCTTGTCGTAAGCGAATTGCTGGTTGGCGGTGTTATCGGCGTGTTGGCGCGGCTGTTCTTTTCCGCGCTGGAGACGCTGGCCTACGCCGCGGCGAGCCTGCTGGCGCTCGCCAATCCGTTCGGCGTCGAGGTCGACCAGAACCAGTCGCTGCCGCCGCTTGCGTCCCTCATCGCGCTCGGCGCGACGACGATGATCTTCGTCGCCGATTTCCATTGGCAGATCGTGATCGCCCTGGTCGATTCCTATCGGGCGATTCCATTCGGCTCGGCCTTTGACGCTCGCCATTCGCTCGCCGAGATCGGCGACGTGCTGGGCCAGTCTTTCCTGGTCGCGGTCCGCGTCGCTTCGCCGTTCTTTCTTTATTCCATCATCGTCAATTTCGCCATGGCGCTCATCAATCGCGTCACGCCTCAAATCGCGATCTTCTTCATCGCGCCGCCGTTCATCGTCGCGGGCGGGGTCGTCCTTCTCTACTTCACGATCCGAGGTCAGGTCGGCGAATTCATGGCGGCGTTTTCAAGCTGGCTCGGGTCAGGCTGACGAAGGAGCAAGTCGTTGCGGCGCAAGATCGAGCGGTTGGAGCGCATAGAGCGCTTGCGAAGGCGCCTTCACGAATTATCGAAATGGCGACTGGCGTTGGTTGCGCAGGAGCGCGAGAAGCTCGCCGCTACCCATGCCGAGATGATCGAGGCGCTCGGCGAGGGGTTGATGGCCTATGGCCCGGCCTCGGTCGCAGGCACGCGGCGGGTGCGCGCGATCGAGCGCGAACTGGCGATCGCCGACGTCATCGAGAAGGATCTGGAAAGGCGCGCGCTCGACGACGGGCGGCTCGCCACGCTCGCCGACCGCTCTTTGGACGCGGCTCGCGATGAGTGGCGTGACGGTCAGGAGCGGCGAAGCCTTGAGGAGCTGATCGAGGCGACGGTGGCGACCGACACAGCCTCGCGCAAGCGTTGAAAGGGAGATTTCGTCACACGATCGCAAGCCGCGAGCCTGGTCATGAGTCTGGCGCCCCCCACGGATATCGTCCTTGAAGTCTCCCGCGCCGCCGACCCGAACCGAGCCGCCGCCGTCGTCGAGAAGTTGAAGGCGCTCGCCGCGCAAGGGGCGGGCTCGCCGCAGGACTTCGCAACCGCGCTCAATTCGGCGGCCGGGGCCTCGGCGCAAGGCGCGCCGGTCGCTCCGACGGCCAACGCGACGTCGCGCGCCCGAAAGGCGGAGACGAAGCTCGAGTCGGTCCTTCTGAGTGAATTCATCGGCGAAATGTTGCCGAAGGACACGCCGAGCGCTTATGGCCAGGGCTACGCTGGCGACATGTGGCGTTCGATGCTCGCCGAGCGGGTGGCCGATCAGATCGCGGCCTCCGGACGGCTCGGGATAGCCTCGCGCCTGTTCGCCGGCCATCCGCTGTCGAGCGCCTCGAAGCTGCTGGCGCCGGAACACTTGCGCGGCCTCGCGCAGGCTCAGACCGATCAGGCCAGCGCCAATGCGCTGTCGAGCCCCAGCGGCGCCGAAATCGAAGACGGCGCGTTTCTGTTCGGACGGTCGAAGGCGCTATGAAGCCGCGCACGCCGCCGTCCGAACAGAGTCCCCTGCCCTTCGTGCTCGCCGTCATCGAACGGTTGACCGAAGCGGTTGAGCGCGAGACCCGGGAACTCGGCGGGCCGGGTCCGATCGACTATCGCGCCCACAGTCAGCGCAAGAGCCAGGGCCTCCTGGAGTTGAGCCGTCTGGAGACGACGCTTTCGACCATGCGCGGCCATCCGCGCCTGCGCGTCGCGCTCGGCGACCTCCTGGCGAAGCTCGACTCCAACCAGAGGCTGCTCCACGCCAAGCTGCAGGCGGCGCGCACCGTCGCCGAAGTCGTCGCTCGCGCCATCAGCGAAGGCCAGTCCGACGGCACCTATTCCGAGCAGATCTGGCGCGAGAACCGGCGATGATCAAGACTTTGTTTGTCGCGATCTGGAGCGCGACGGTCTTGATGGGCGCGAGTTTCGGCGCCTCCTACGTCATGAAGATGGAGGGGTCGAAGGCGGTCGCCAAGACGGAAGACCAGGCCTTCGAGACGCGCAAGAGCCGCGAGCTCAACGTGCCGATCATCCGCGACGGCTCGGTGAAGGGCTATGTCGCGGTGCAACTCAACTACGTCGTTGATCTGGCGGCCGCCAAGAAGCTCCCGGCGCCGCCCGAACCCTTCGTCGTCGACGAGACGTTCCAGTATATCTACGGCGACGACAAGATCGACTTTCGCCATCTCGACCGCGTCGACATCGGCGCCATGATGGAAGCATTGATGCAGCGGGTGAACACCCGGCTGCGGGCGAACGTCATCACCGACATGGGCGTCGCCGAGTTTTACTTCCTCGTCAACAGCGACGGGCCCAAGAACAAGACCTGAGCCGCAAACCGGCCGCCATCAGGCGGCCGGCGGCCGGCGCAGGCTGAACTCACGTCCGAGCGAGTTCACGCCGAAGTGATATATTCCCGCAGCGAGTCGCGCTCGTGGTGCAACTCGTCGACATGGTGCTTGACGATGTCGCCGATCGAAACGATGCCGACGAGCCGCCCGCCCTCGACCACCGGCAGATGCCTGAAGCGGCCCGCGGTCATCAATTGCATGAGTTCGTCGATGTCCGCCTCTTCGCCCACCAACGTCGGGTTGGCGGTCATGTAGCGGGAGACGGGCTCCGCCAGCGCCTCGGCGCCGTGCAGGCCGACAGCGCGCACGATGTCGCGCTCGGAGAGTATGCCGAGCACCGCGCCAGCCGCGTCCGCCACCACGACCGCGCCGACCCGGCGCCGGCCCAGAACCTTTGCGGCTTCACGCAAGCTGTAGTGCGGCGCGGTCGTCAGCACGTCCCGGCCCTTCTGCTTGAGAATTTGCGCGACGTTCATGAGGAACCTCCCGTTCCTTCGGCCTTCCCTTGAAGCCATTATTCGCTAACAATGCACTCGGGGGGGACGGGGATCAAGGGCGCCCCCTAAGGCCCGAGCCGACAAGACGAATTTTCGCGGAGACCCAGGATGAAAGACAGAACGCTGCTCGTTACCGGCGGCTCGCGGGGCATCGGCCGAGCGACCGCGCTGGCGGCGGCGAAAGAGGGATGGCGGGTCGCGGTGAATTACGCGCGCGACGAGGCGGCGGCTCGCGAGGTCGTCGACGCGATCGCGCGGGACGGCGGCGCGGCGGTCGCGCTGAAGGGCGACGTCGCGGTCGAATCGGACGTGATCGGCCTGTTCGAGGCGGCAGCGAGGCTTGGGCCGCTCGGCGGAGTGGTCGTCAACGCCGGCGTCATCGCGCCGACGGCGCGGCTTACGGAGATGTCGGCGGAGCGCATGAAGCGTGTGTTCGACGTCAACGTGCTCGGCTCTTATCTGACCGCGCGCGAGGCGGCGCGGCGGCTTTCGACGGGGCTCGGCGGTCCCGGCGGTTCGATCGTCATCGTCTCCTCCGCAGCGGCGCGGCTCGGCTCGCCCAATCTCTATGTCGACTATGCCGGCGCGAAGGCGGCGCTGGACACGCTTGTGAAGGGGCTGTCGATCGAACTCGGCGACGAAGGCGTGCGGGTCAACGGCGTGCGGCCCGGTCTGATCCTCACTGACATCCACGCCAGCGGCGGCGAACCCGACCGCGCCTTCGCCCTTGGGGCCACCGCGCCCATGCGCCGTCCCGGCCGCCCCGAAGAGGTCGCCGCCGCGATCTGCTGGCTGTTGAGCGATGCGGCGTCCTATGTGACCGGCGCGATCCTCGACGTTTCCGGCGGGCGCTAGGCGGTTCCGATCTCAGCGGGAGGAAGCATGTATCGCGAGAAATTCGATCTCAGCGGCTCGCGGGCGGTCGTCACCGGCGGCGGGCGGGGCATCGGGCTTGCCTGCGCCGAGGCTCTGGCCGAGCACGGCGCAGGCATTGTCCTAGCTGTCTTCATTTAGATTCGCAAATCAGGAAAAGCGTGATTTATGAGGAGCCTTCCGCAGAGGGCGTCTGGTTGAGGCGCTACGGATTGCTCGACATCAGGTCGCGCGCATCGAAGGTCTGCTGCCGGGTCGTCCCGCCTACGTCGGTCGCCATAGCCAGCGGGGCGACCGACTTCTCGCTGATGCTGTCAATTGGAAGTTCTGCTCCGGAGTGCCTTGGCGCGCTTTGCTCGAACGCTTCGGCCCTTGGAAGAATCTTCATACCCGGTTCTCCCGTTAGGCGAAGGCGGGCGTATAGCAGAAGCTTTACAACACCTCGGCCGATCACCCCGACAACGAGTACGCCATGATCGATGCGACCGTCGTCAGATCTTTCGATCGCCCCGACTTACATCGACACCGCCATGACCCGGCAGAGCGCCCAGGACGAAGCGATGTTCAGGACCTGGATGGAGTTCACGCCGATGGGCCGCATGGGCCGGCCGGACGAGATCGCCGCCATCGCCCTGTTCCTGGCCTCGCCCGCCTCCAGCGTCATGACCGGCGCGGTCGTCATGGCGGACGCGGGCTATACGGTCTGGTAACCAAGCGCCGCGTACCGTCGGAGGCGGAGCGTGCCGGTTCAGGGATTTAGGCGCCAAAAACTGCAACTCGCGGCCGGCGATCTGCTATACGCCTGAGCCATTCAACCGCCTGTTAACGCTAACGAAGGAGTGCCAGAAACATTTCTTAAAAAATGTTGCAGAATGCCAGGAATGTGTGTAAACATTCCATATGTAAATATAATGCGGCCATTCGTCTTTCGAGGACATAGTGATGCTCGACAAGTTCGTGCGGGATAAAATGAAAGGCGCAAAAATGATCGCCGCGCCAATCAATAAAGACTGGATAGAAAGCGGGAATCCGCAAGCGAATCTTGCTCTTCTGGCTTATTCCGACGACAGATTGACTTCGACAGTACTGTGGGAATGCTCCGCCGGCGTGTTCACCTGGCGTTACAGCATCGACGAGACCATCTATTTTCTGGACGGCGAGGTGTTGATCTCCATCGGAGGCAAGCCCGCCAAGCGCTACGGCGCCGGCGATTTGATTCACTTCTCCCGCGGCGCGGTTGCGACCTGGGAGGTCAAGGGCTTCATCCGCAAGGTCGCGTTTTGCCGAAAACCTCCCCCGCGGCTGTACTCCGAGGCCCGGCGCGTTGCGCGCTCGATCTATTATCGCCTGCGCGGCCGTCGCGATCAGCTCAACGACGCGGCCGTTTTCGGTTGAACCCTTCACGGCGCGCCTGCCTCCGAATCGCAGGCGCGTTGATCAGCCATTCCAGCGAATTGGCGACCGCCTCGCCATGGCGCGTCGCTGCCGAGCGGCGCCTCCATGGGGCCTCCGCGCATTCCTGCGTTATGCGGCTGTCGTCCGGCGGCCAAACCGCGGAAATTGGCGCGGTCAGTTGGCGGATTGGCTCCGGCCGCGGATAACCTCAGACCGAATATCTGTTCGCCGCAACAGCCTGCCGACAACAAAGATCGCCTCCGCCCTCCGAAAAACTTCGATGTCGCAAAGTTGATTGCGCAATGTTTTACTGTTTCTCCCTCCAGGATTATGGTTAATCTCGCGCGCAGCGACCTTGTGACTCCCGCGAGGGGGAATAAAGTCTTGGGTTAGCTGAGTTTCCGCGCGGGTTTGTTGCGTGGAGTTTCCACATGAAGCTCCGACCCGGAGACGCGTTGTGGATGGGGTCCGGGTTCGGCTCGGCCTTAGCGACCGCCGCCGCAATCCTCATCATGAAGGGCGCGAACGAACGCGGGATCGTGCTGGCCCTCATGTTCACCGCCAGGGTGGCGTTCCTGGCGTTCTGGCCGGCCTATTGCGCTGGCGCCTTGGCCTCGCTGTTCGGCCCGGCGTTCGATCCGCTGCGAAGAAAGGCGCGCGAATTTGGGCTCGCCTTCGCAGCCGCATTGGCTGTCCATGTGGGCCTGGTCGGTCTTCTATGCGCGCTCGCGACACCCCCGGCCACCGGGGTATTTATCTTCTTCGGCGGCGCGGCGATATTCGCCTACGCTCTTGCCTTGTTCTCGTTCGAGCCGATGCGCAGCGCCCTGGGCCCGGAGCGATGGCGTCTCCTCAGCGCCGTCGGCATGAATTACATCGCTTACGCTTTCATCGCCGATTTCGTGGGACTGTTGTCCCTCCACAGCCTCAAGGCGGAACTGTTCTACGTCCCCTTCGCGCTGCTGGCGGTTGCAGCGCCCAGTCTGAGGCTCGCCGCCTCCCTCGCGCGCCTCGCGCACCATCGGCTTGAGCCGCATCAACGGCAAACGTAAGCGGCGCCGAGACGCCTCGACGGAGGCTTGCCTCGCCCCCCGGGCAGACGTAACTCCCCCGACGACGACGGAGGAGACATGCCCGACCTTCTGGAGACGAGCGCCTGCGACCTGGCGCGCGCGATCGCGACCCGCCGGCTTTCGGCGGCGGAGTTGATGGCGGCCACGCTCGACCGGATCGAGGCGCTGAACCCCCGCCACAACGCCATCGTCGCCCTGCGCCCGCGCGAGGCTCTCATGGCCGAAGCGCGCGCCGCGGACGCGGCGGATACGCGCGGGCCGCTGCACGGCCTGCCGATGGCGATCAAGGACCTCGAGGACGTCATGGGCCTGCCGACCACAAAAGGCTCGCCGCTGCTGCCCCTCGCGCCCGCGGCCGCCGACAGCCTGATGGTCGCGCGGCTGCGCGCGGCCGGCGCCATCTTCATCGGCAAGACCAACGTGCCGGAATTCGCGCTCGGCTCCTATTCCCGCAATCCCGTCTATGGAATCACCCGCAACGCCTATGACGAGCGGCTGACGGCCGGCGGCTCCTCCAGCGGCGCGGCGGTCGCCCTGGCGCTGCGAATGGTCGCGCTCGCCGACGGCACCGATTATGGCGGGTCGCTCCGCAACCCCGCGGGCTGGAACAATGTCTACGGCTTCCGCCCGAGCTACGGCCGCATTCCCAAGATCGACTTGGACGTGTGGACGCCGACGCTCAACGTGGTCGGGCCCATGGCGCGCAGCGTCGAGGACCTGGCGCTGCTGTTGTCGGTCCAGGCGGGGTTCTCCCCCGCCGCACCTCTGTCGCTGCCCGGCGACGGCGGCGCCTTTCACCCGGCGCCGCCGCCGCGCGCGCGCGGCCTCAGGATCGCCTGGGTCGGGGACTTCGGCGGCGAAATCCCCTTCGACCCCGGCGTGATGGAGCTCGCCCGCTCGGCGATGGGCGTGTTCGAGGATCTTGGCTGCACGGTCGAGGAGGCGCGGCCGGATATGCCCGTCGCCGCGCTCTGGCGCGCGTTCCTGACCCTGCGCCACTGGCACAACGCCACGCTGCTGCCGTTCTACGAGAACCCCGCGACGCGCGCCAAGCTGCCGGAGAGCGCGATCTATGAGATCGAGAACGGGCTGAAGCTGACGGCCTACGACGTCGCCGCCGCCTCGCAGTCGCGCAGCCTCTGGCACGCGGCGCTGGCCCGTTTCCACGGCCGTTACGACTTCTGGGCGCTGCCGACGGCGCAATGCTTCGCCTTTCCCGCCGAGGCGAAGACGGCCCAGCGCATCGGCGGGCGGGCGATGTCGACCTATCACGAATGGATGCAATGCGTGGTCCCGGCGACGCTCGCCGGCGCCCCGGCCATCGCCCTGCCCGCCGGCTTCGACGCCTCGGGCCGGGCGATGGGCGTGCAACTCGTCGGCCGCGTCCAGGACGAACTCGGCGTGCTCGCGCTCGCCCGCGCCTATGACGAGGCGACCCGCTGGCCCTACCGCCGGCCGCCGGATGCGCTGAGCCGCTAGGACGCGCACAAAAGAACATAGGCGAAAGAGGCGAACCAGAGCCGCAATTGATTGGCCCTCATCGTCGCCGTCGAGGTGCGGTCGGCGAACAGATCGCCCTGCCATTCCTTGATGCGGTTCTCCATCATCCGCCGCGCGCGCAATAGACGTCTTCGTACAGCTGCGCGCGCCGGCATCTCCGACGGGCCTCAACGAGGTCACGACGAACCTCGGATTGGCTTCTCCGCTGGTCCATTCCGCCTTGCCGACCACCCGCCGTCGCCGCGACCAGCTATCGAGCGTCTGATAGAAGAAATCCTTGAACCGACGCGCGGACCTGCCCGTTTGCAACGCTTCCTCCTCCGCGTTGGCCAGTTCGACGCCGATCTCGTCGACGAGCCGCGGATTGCGCGCCAGTCCGAACAGGAAATCGACGCGGTCGGCTCTCGCACCAACTCATCAGGTTCTCGCGCGCGAAGCCGGAATCAGCCGCGCAGCAGAATGCGCACTCGCGGCCAGCGCGCGCGGATTTGCGCGACGATCCGGGCGATCTCCTCTTGTCGCCCCGGCGCTGCCGTCGATGTTGGAGGGCCTGAGCTTGGCCGCCAGCAGATGCCGGCCGCAGAACACATAAAGCGGCAGATAGCAGTAGCAGTCGTAGTAGCCGTGGAAGAACCGGCCCTCCTGCTCGCCGTGCAGCGGGTCGTCGGTGGCGTCGAGGTCGAGGATGATCTGCTTGGGCGCTTTGCGCGTGCGCTTCGATGAAGAGATCGACGAACAACGCCTTCGATCGCGGCCGGGTCGTGCGCGATCTTTCGATATTTCGTCGGCGTGTCGCGCGACAGTTCGAGCCGGTTCAGCGTCGATTTGCCGGCCACGGCGGCGCAGTCTTCGACCGCCAGGCTTCGAGCTTGCCGGCCAGGACCGCCATCACCGGATCGTGGCGCAGTTCGTCGTGGTCGTTGAGATCTTCGTATCCCAGCGCGATGCCCGATACACGCGCTGCCCGACCAAGGTGGCCACCGTGTGCTCGACCTTACGCGGCTGTCGCCGCCGACGGCGGGCGCGGCGAATTGACGATGCGCCCGCCGCCATCAGGCGCCGGATCGAGCGCGTCGCCGCCTTTCTGGCCGACGCCCGTTTCCTACTTGACCAGCGGCTTCAGCAGCTCGTCGAAATCCTTGATCGACAATTCGCCGCCGTAGGACTTGCCGCCGAGGACGAAGGTGGGCGTGCCCTGAATCTTGACGACCTTCTCGGCCGTGTCGGTGATCGAGCGCACCTTGTTGATCAGCGTGTTGTCCTTGAGACATTCCATCGCCTTTTCCTTGGAAAGGCCGGTGGGCCGCAGCGCGTCGAGCAGCGGCTGCAAGGGATTGTCGGTGAAGGCCCATTTGTCCTGGGTGGCGAACTCCAGCTCGATCACCGCCATCGTCTTGCCCGTGTCTTCGCCGCCGATGCAGCGCGCCAGCGTGAAGGCCGCGACGTCGAGGGGGTTGCGCGAGAACTCGCGGAAAATGTAGCGCACCTTGCCCGTGTCGACATAGGCCGTCTTCAGCTTCGGCAGGATCTCGCGGTCGAAGGCCGCGCAATGCGGGCAGGTCACCGAGCCGTATTCGATTACGGGCGCGCCGTTGGCGGGGCCGACGCCAAGCTCAGGCAGCGGCCCGGGCTTCAGAACCTGCGCCATGTCGACGGTCTGCTCCGGCGTCGGCGCGGCATGCGCCCCCGCCGCCGCAAGGCTCAAAGCCAAGCCGAGAAGGAGACCGCGAATCTTCATGGAACGACGCTCCGGAGGACGCCGTCTTTTGCCGACTTTCCCGCCGATAGGCAAGCCGGGATCAGCGAGGATAACCGACCGTCTGACCGAACAGAACGCGCCGGCCCGCCCTCAGCGGCAGGCGCTTGGCGAGAGCGGCCCGGTCGCATTCGTGAAACCAGGCGCTGAGCCCCGCAGCCGCCGCGAACAGATAGACATTGGCGGCCACGATGCCGCAATCGACGAGACAATAAGCCTTCTGCGTCTCCGGGTCCGCGGCGATCGCGACGCTGTGGTCGTGCGACTGCTCCAGGCGGTCGACATCGGCGACATAGACGAGCCTCACCGGCGCCGCGTCGCCGCTGCGCGGCAGCCAGGACGCGGCCGCCAGCGGCCGCAGATCGCCCGAAAGCACGGGCGCGAGCCGGGCGCGTTCGGGATCGTAGAGATAGAGCCCCTGCTCCATCGCCACATAGACGTCGATCTCCTGAGCGTTGCTGGCCGTGGCGTCGGCGACGGGCGCGGCCTTGGAAGCGTCCCGCTCCTCCTGAACGCCGCGGGCGACCCACAGGAGATCGGACAGCGTCTGCGGCTCCAGCATCCTGGAGGAAAAGACCTGACCGGTGCGGCGCAGGCGAAACGCATTGCGCAGCGGCGCCAAGTGGTCCAGGCGCGGCGGCGGCAATTCGATAGGCGGAAAATTATCGCCGATCGCCGGAGACGAGTTCGAGCATTCCCAGCCCTCCGCATTTTCGCAGCAGAAAACCTAACGCCTCTGGGGCGTCATAATTCTGCGCCAGCGCAACCGCGTCAAATAAAACGTCGGTGCGCCGCGGGCGGTTCCCCAGACTCAGGCCGAGATTGTCGCAGGCTGGCCGGCGTGCGTTTGCAGATGGATCTCGCGTTCGTGGAGCGCCTTCAAGGTCGAGCGATGGCCGACCGAGACGATTGTCGCCTTCGGCAGCTGCTTGGCGACGACGCGATAGAGCTCATTCTCGCTCTCCTCGTCGAGCGAGGCGGTCGCCTCGTCGAGGAACAGCCAGTCGGGCTTGGCGAGCAGCACGCGGGCGAGGGCCAGACGCTGCTGCTCGCCGCCGGAGAGTCGCATCTGCCAATTGTCGCTCTCCTCCAGGCGGTCGGCGAGCTCGGTCAGTCCGACGTCGAGCAGCGCGGCCCGGAGGCGCTCGGGCGTATATTGGGCGGCCTCGAACGGATAGGCGATGGCGTCCTTGAGCGGTCCGATCGGGATATAGGGCCGCTGCGGCAACAGCATCAGCTTGGCGTGGGCAGGCTGCTCGATCTCGCCCTTGCCGTAGGGCCACAGTCCGGCGATGGCGCGAAGCAACGTGGATTTGCCCACCCCGCTCGGCCCCATCACCAGCGTCGATTCCTGCGGCGCCAGCACGAGATTGCCGATCCTGGCGAGCTTGCGGCCGTCGGGGAGTTCGAGTTGCAGATCGGGGATGGCGAGCGCCTCGCCCAGCCCAGGTTTGGCCTCGACGCGCGAGGCGGCGCGCCAGGCGTCCTGGGTACGCTCGAAAGCGTCCTCGAAGGAGGTCAGACGGGATATCGTCGCGCTGAAATCGGCCAGGCCGATATAGCGGTCGACGAAGAAGTTCATCTGGCTGTTGACGTTGCTAAAAGCGTCCGCCGCCTGATTGAACGCGCCGAACGAGATTTTCTTGGCGAAATAGAACGGCGCGATAATTACGTAGGGGATGATGACGGAGATTTGCGAATAGAAGCTATTGAAGGCGATCAGCCTGACTCGAGCCCGGATGATGCGCTGGATGGTGCGAAAGACGTCCTCGAAGACTTCGCTGGCGTGGGAGATTTCGCGTTTCTCTCCCTTCAGCAGCGCGATCTGCTCGCTGTATTCGCGGATGCGGGCCAGATCGAAACGGAAATTCGCCTCGACCGCCTGCTGCCTGAAATAGAGCTGCGCGAGCTTGCGGCCGATGAGCTGCGTCACGCCGGTGGCGAACAGCGCATAGAGCGTCGCCACCCAGAACAGGAGGCCCGGAAAGTCGAGGCCGATGAACGGGAGCGTCATCCCGCGCGACAGGCCCCAAAGGATGATCGAGAAGGCGACGAGATTGGTCGCCGCCGCGATCATCGCGATGGAGTAGTTGTAGATGCCGACGTTGCCGGAGTTGGAGCCGGTGCCGGAGCCGTTGATGAAGGCGCCGACGTCCTGCGAGATGCGCTGGTCGGGGTTGTCGGCGCTATGGCCGCCGAGCGCCAGCTTGTAATGCATGGAATCGATGAGCCAGCGCGAGGTGTAGGAAGCCGTCATCCAGCGCCGCCATTGCAGCACGAAATTGGAGGCGACGTAGAACTCGATCATCAGCGAGGTGATGAGGATGAGGGCCAGCGGCAGGAACACTTCCAGGAGCTGATGCCAGAAGGCGACGCGATGCGCCTCGTCCGCGACCTGGATCGCGTTGCCGAAAGCCATCTGGAAATAGTTGAGGCGCACTCCCAGCGCGACCTGGAACTGGTTGACGAGAATCAGGAAAATGACGCAGACGCGGCCATAGACATGCTGCCTCATCAGCACGCGGCCGAACAGCGGGGGTTCAAGCGCGATCGGCGTCCTCGCCTCGAAGAACGGATCGGCGATGCGCATCATGCGCTGCACGAACGGGATGAACGAGACCAGCGTCAGGGCGACGACGAACAGCGCGGTGGCGACGGGCAGATAGCGCGGCGGGGCGTATCCGGCCAGCGAATCCGGCCAGGCGTGCGCGACCTCGGCCATCGAAATGAGGCCGAAGACGACGGTCTCGACCGCGAACAGCTCCGACATCATTTTCAGGAAGGTCGGGATTCGGATCGAGGGCCAGGACGCCGCCGCGCCGAGCGCGGCGGCGACGGCGAGGCCGACCGCCATTCCGTCTTGTTCGTAAAGACCCAAGCCGAGGGCGAGTACGGCGAAAAGACCGAGCAGCGTCGCGCGCATAAGGGTTTGCACTCCCAGAAGGGTGGTGCGCCCGCGCTTAGCAGACCGGACCGGGCGAAAGAAGGGCCGCCGCCCTCATTTAATCGCCCGGTAACTTATCCTATCCTGGGGATTATTTTATTGATCAAGTTCCCGTTGAAGGTGAAAGTGTATGGGATCACTTCGTTGGAAGAGCAGTCCGTGTCCAGCCAAAGAGCTGTGCCGCTGATCCTGTCCGCCTGCCTGTAGTTAGGCGGTCCATACGATCTCCACTGAGTCGGCGGCGCCGGGGGCGGGCCAAAGGGATTAAATCTCGGTCCCACCAGATCACTACCAGTATGAGGAAGGGTTGGACAAACACCTGCTTTAACAATAAGGCCATAGAAATAGTTCATGGCGTCCCTTATATTGTGTACGCTTCTGTGTCTTCGTATGAAGATTATAGACCTCTACGTTCGGATCAAGAAGCTTCCACAGCGGAGAATCAGCCTGGTTATGGTAATACGACGCCAAATCATTGATCGCTCTGACGGTTGCGACGAAAACCCGCTTCTGCGTTTTGGTGACCGCATGGGCCTCTCCCGGCAAAACGGCAAATATGCCGGCGCCCGCCAACGTCGCCAGGAGCTCTCGACAACTCGCCAAACCCTCCAGACTTCCCTTGAAAGTCTCGGGCGCAGAAATATTCTTTGGCATCAGTCCGTCCTCCCGTTCAATCAGCAATATGAACCCGCATTTAATAGTTAAGGAAATTTTACCTCTGCGACATTGACCAAAATCAAAATAGGGCGACGATTCGGGCGCGAGCGGCGGCGCTCCATTCAAGGCTGGTCTGGTTGTAGCGGCTATCAGGCGCTCGCCAGCCGCGCCGCCTTCAGCCGCGCGAAATCCTCGCCCGCGTGATGCGAGGAGCGCGTCAAAGGCGAGGACGAGACCAGCAGGAAGCCCCGGGCCATGCCGACGGAGGCGTAGCCCTCGAATTCCTCGGGCGTGACAAATCGCTCGACCGCGTGGTGTTTCGGCGTCGGCTGCAAATATTGGCCGATGGTGAGGAAATCGACTTCGGCCGAGCGCAGGTCGTCCATCACCTGCAATACTTCATTTCGCGTCTCTCCCAGGCCCATCATGATGCCGGACTTGGTGAACAGCGTCGGGTCGAGTTCCTTGGCGCGCTGCAACAGGCGCAGCGAATGAAAGTAGCGGGCGCCCGGCCGGACGGCGAGATATTTGCCGGGCACGGTTTCGAGATTGTGGTTGAACACGTCCGGCCGCGCCTCGACGACGATCTCCAGCGCGCCGTCCTTGCGCAGGAAATCCGGGGTCAGCACTTCGATGGTGGTCGCGGGCGCGGCCTCGCGGATCGCGCGGATGACGGCGGCGAAATGCGCGGCCCCGCCGTCGGGCAGATCGTCGCGGTCGACCGAAGTGACGACGACATGGGAGAGGCCGAGCTTGGCGGTGGCGTCGGCGACGCGGGCGGGCTCGTCGGCGTCGAGCGGCCGCGGCAGGCCGGTGGCGACATTGCAGAAGGCGCAGGCGCGCGTGCAGATCTCGCCCATTATCATGAAGGTGGCGTGCTTCTTCTCCCAGCATTCGCCGATGTTGGGACAGCGCGCCTCCTCGCAGACGGTTGAGAGCTTGTGCTGACGCACGAGCGCCTGCGTCGCCGCATAGCCCGGCGAGCCCGGCGCCTTGGCGCGGATCCAGGCGGGCTTGCGCTGAATCGGGTTATCGGGCCGATGCGCCTTTTCCGGGTGGCGCGGGCGCAAATCGAGAAGGCGGGTCATGTTGGGGGGTTTATCACGGCGACGCGGCGCCGAGAATGGCGCCGGCCGCGGGGCTGGCGCGTTCAGGACGCGGGGCGTGCGCCCGGCTTGCCTGGAGGACGAACGCTTGCGCTACGGCCGGCGTTTCCCCACATGAGGCCGCGGAGCTTGAACGGAGCGCCGTCATGAAAATCGGGATCCTCGGTTCGGGCGTGGTCGCCCAGACGCTGGGCGACGGTTTCCTCAGGCATGGCCACGACGTCGCGTTGGGAACTCGCGACGCCGGAAAGCTCGCCGACTGGAGCGCCGCCCATCCGCGCGCCAGGATTGTCTCATTTGCCGAGGCCGCCGGCTTCGGCGACCTCGTCGTGCTCGCGGTCGGGGGCGAGTTCGCCCTGAACGCGCTCAAGCTGGCCGGCGAGGAAGCCTTGAACGGCAAGGTGGTGATCGACGCCTGCAATCCGATCGGCGGCGGCCCGCCCGTCAACGGCGTGCTGCGCTTCTTCACCAGCCTGACCGAGTCGCTGATGGAGCGATTGCAGGCCGCGTTTCCGCGCGCCCGCTTCGTCAAGGCCTTCAACAGCGTCGGATCCGGCCAGATGGTCAACCCGCAATTCGCCGGCGGTCGGCCGACGATGTTCATCTGCGGCGCCGACGCTGAGGCCAAGAAGGCGGTCGCCGGAATACTCGACCAGTTCGGCTGGGAGACGGAGGACATGGGCGCCGTCGAAGCCGCGCGCGCCATCGAGCCGCTCTGCATGTTGTGGTGCATTCCCGGCATCGCCCGCGGCGACTGGTCGCCGCACGCGTTCAAGCTGTTGCGCTGACGCGCCGCGCCCCCGCCGGGGAAACCGGCTACTCCGCCCTCGTCAGCCCCGCGATATAGAACCCGTCCGTCCCCGATCGCAGCGGATCGAGGCGCAATCCCGGCCCCGACCTTCGAGGCGAAGTCGGCGAGCGCCGGCAAGCCGGCCGCGCGCGCCATCGTCGCCGCGTCGAGCGGCAGGAAATCGGCGTGCGCCTCCAGAAAAGCCGCGACGCGATCCTCATTCTCCGCCTTCAGAACCGAGCAGGTGACATAGACGAGCCGCCCGCCCGGCTTGACGAATGTCTTCGCCCTCTCAAGTATTTCCGTCTGATCCTTCACGCGCTCTTCGAGCGCGCCGGGGCGGATGCGCCATTTGGCGTCGGGGCTTCGCCGCCACGCGCCCGGAGCCCGTGCAGGGCGCATCGACGAATACGAGATCGCAGCGGCCCTGCGAGATCGGCGACCGGATCGGCGCGCCCGCGCGGCGAGCGCACCTGCACGTTGCGGGCGCCCGAACGCTCCAGCCGCGCGTAAAGCGGCGCGAGCCGACGGCCGTCCTCGTCGGTGGCGTAGACCTGGCCCTTGCTGGCGAGCATCGCCGCAAGCGCCAGCGTCTTGCCGCCGGCGCCGGCGCAGAGGTCGAGGACCTGGGCCCCCGGCGCCGCGCCGCTGACCAGCGCCGCCAGTTGCGACGCCTCGTCCTGCACTTCGACATGGCCTTTGACATAAAGCGCCTCGGCGCTGAGCGCCGGCCCGCGCCCGTCGCCCTTCACCGCGATGCGCAAGCCGACGGGCGAGAACGGCGTCGGCTCGGGGCCAAGGTGAGCGAGCGCCGCCAAAGCCTTGTCGCGGTTCGATTTCAGCGTGTTGACGCGCAGGTCGACCGGCGCGCGCTGGGCGAGCGCCGCCCCCGCCGCCGCCGCGTCCGCGCCGAAACTCTCGGCGAAGGCGGGGCCGAGCCATTCCGGATAGTCGCCGCGCACATGGTCAGGCGCGCCGTCGGGCGCAGGCGCGGCGAGGCGGGCGCGCTCGGCTTCGGTCAGCGGCGCGGGCGCATGGCGCTCGCCGGAGAACAGCGCCTCGATCTCGGCAAGCCCCAGCCGGCGCAGGGCCGCGAGCGCGCCCAGCACATGCGCGCGCGGGCTGTCCTCGCCCATGAGCCAGCTCGAGGACGCCTTGCGGCGCAGCGCGTCGTAGACGAGGCTGGCGATCGCCGCGCGGTCGCCGGAGCCGGCGAAGCGATGCGAGAGCCCCCAGTCCTTCAGCGCCTCGGCGGCCGGACGGCGGCGGGTTTCGATGTCGGCGAGCGCTTCGAGAGCGGCCTGGACGCGGGCGGCGGGTGTCATGCGCCGCTCTAGCGCGCGCGCCGGCAAGATGCAAAAGCGCTCCGCCGACCTTCCGAGCGGGAATCGGCGGCGGACGGAAAGAACATGACAGAGACGTTTTCGCGGTCGGTGGCGGGGCCCGCCCGCGTCGACCGCGCGGGCTGGGCGGCGCTGCTCACGGGAACCGCGATCATCGCCTGGTCGGGCGTGCTTGCGCGCTTCCTCGACGTCGGGCCGCTCGCGGGCGCGGCCTGGCGCATGGGGCTGGCCGCGCCGGCGCTGGCGGTCTGGTCGCGAGCTGAGCGCGCGCGGGCGCAGGCGACGTCGCGGGCGACCTCGCCGCCGTCGCGCTTGCCGCTCGCCCTTTCCGGCCTCGCCTTCGCCGTCGACGTCGGCTCGTTCCACATGTCGCTGACGGGAACGAACGTCGCCAACGCCTCGTTCATCGGCAATGTCGCGCCGATCCTGGCGATGGTCGGCGGGGCCCTGTTCTTCCGCGAGCGCGCCGCGCCGCGGCGTGTGGCCGGCGCTGGCGCTGGCGCTCGTCGGCGCCTGGATGATGGCGGGCATGGCCTCGCCGCAGGCCGTCAAATGGGGCGACGCCTTCGCCCTCAACGCGGCGTCGCCTACGCCGCCTATCTCATGTTCATCAAGCGCGCCCGCGCCCGGCTCGACGGGCCGACGGCGACGCTGGTCTCCGCGGTCGTCTCGGCCTTCCTGCTCGCCGGCGCGGCCGCCGCGCGCGGCGAGAAGCTCGTGCCCATCGAGCGCGCTCGGCTGGACGATCGTCTGCCTGCTCGGCTTCGTCAGCCACGCGATGGGACAGGGCCTGACCTCGGTGGCGCTCGGCCGGATACCGGTGGCGCAGGTCGCTCTGGTCCTGCTCGCCCAGCCGCCGGTCACCGCGCTCATCGCCTGGGTCGTGCTCGGACGAAAGTATGACCCAAATGCAGATGGCGGGGGGACTGACTATCCTCGCCGCGGTGTTCTTAGCGCGACCGCGCTGAAACCTCGTCGCAAAAGTGTGAATCGGTGAAGATGCCTTCCGCGCCCTCCCGCAATATTGCCTAACCGCGGCGCGATTGCGCGAAAGCGGCGCGCTGCGCGGTGACATAAGGGCGCGTCGAAGGGCTCTATGACTCTCGACCTCAACGAGCGTCAGCTTCGTTCTGGCGCTGGAGAACGTTCCGGTCGCCATGCTCGCGCATGACGAAACCGGGCGCATCCGCTATCTGAGTCAGGAGCTGTTGCGCGTCACCGGCTATCGGGCGGAGCAGATCCCGACCCTCGCGGCCTGGCTCGACCTCGTTCTCGACGATCCCGCCGACATCGAGAAGGTGATAGGCCGCCCATCGGGCGGGCTATGACGCGCCGCCCGGCCCGCTGCACCGCGACTGGGAATTCTCGATCCGCATCGCCGACGGCTCGATGCGGCAGATGGATGGTGCGCGCCTTTTCGATCGGGCGCGACGCCGCCGGCCGCGCCGTCAACGTCAGCATGGCCGTCGACGTGACCGGCGAGCGGGCGACGCTCGACGCGCTCGCGCGCAGCGAATCGAAGTTGCGGCAGGCGCTGCGCGTCGGCAGGGCCGGCAATTTCGAGCGCGATTTCCTCGGCCGGTCACCGAATATTCCGACGAACTGATGGCGATCCACGGGCTGCCGGAGCGCGGCGGCGCGAGACCTCGAGCAATGGTACGAGCGCGTCCATCCCGCCGACCGCGGCCGGGTGGTCGCCTACGCCGAGGGCCTCGACGATCGCCGACGCGCCGCTCGCCATCGAATACCGGATCTCGCGGCTCAGCGACGGCGCGGTGCGCCGCATCGCCGAGCGGCGCGAGGTGCGCCGCGACGACGGCCGGCCGGCCGATCGGCTGCATCGGCCTGCAGCGCGACGTCACCGAGGCCCGCGCCGCCGAGCAGGCGCTGCGCGAGAGCGAGGCGCGCCTGCGCCTGACGCTCGAAATCGGCAAGGTCGGCACCTTCGACTGGGACCTCGCCACCGGCGAAGCTGATCTGGGACGAGCGGGTGCGCGAGATCTGGGGGATCGAGCTCGGATGCGCCGCATCACCATCGCCGATTTCTATCGCGGCCTGCATCCCGACGACGCGGCGCGGCTTGAAACGACCATCGCGGCTTCGCACGATCCGCATGGCGACGGCGGCTATGAAGCGGAATATCGCGTCGTCAACCGGCGCGACGGGCGGATGCGGCATGTCTCGGCGCGCGGGCGCACGTTGTTCGAGAGCGGCCGGGCGGCGCGCATGATGGGCGTGGTGCTCGACGTGACGGCGTTGCGCGACGCCGCGGCGGTGCTGGAGCGCGACCGCGCGGAGCTCGAGCGGCTCGTCGAGGCGCGCACGCGCGAGCTCGCGGAGGCCGCAGACCCGCCTCGCCCACGCCCAGCGCATGGAGGCGCTGGGCCAGCTCGCCGGCGGCATCGCGCATGATTTCAACAACGTGCTGCAGGCCATCGAGGCCGCCGCCGACCTCATCGAGCGCAAGCCCGACGCCGAGAACCTGCCGCGCTACCTGCGGATGGCGCGCGAGGCGACGCGGCGCGGCAGCGCGATCTCGCGCCGCCTGCTCTCTCTTCTCGCGCCGCGCGGAGCTGGAGCCCGAGAGGGTCGAGACCGGCGCGGCTGATCGAGGAGGTCGCCGGGCATCCTGCGCCGCACGCTGGGCCTCAGCGTGACGGTGGAGACCGGAATGCGCGCCCGATTGCCCGGCCCTGCTCGCCGACCGCCGGCAATTGGAGACCGCGCTGCTCAACCTCGCCGCCAATGCGCGCGAGGCGATGGACGGCGGCGGGCGTGCTGACGCCTCAGGGCGCAGCCGGACACGCCGGCCGAGGCCCAGGCCTCGCGCTATCAGCGCCCAGTCTCAAGTCCCGGCGCCTATGTGCGCATCGAGATCGGCGACACCGGCCACGGCATGGACGCCGGAAGTGCGCGCGCGCGCGGCGGAGCCGTTCTTCTCCACCAAGCCGCGCGGCCAGGGCGCGGGGCTCGGCCTCTCGATGGCGCAGCGGCTTCGCCGACCAGTCGGGCGGCGGCCTGCGCATCGACAGCGAGCCGGGCAAGGGCGCGACCATCGCGCTCTGGCTGCCGGTCGCCCGGCCGCGCGGCCGAAAGCGCCCGCGCGGTCGCAAGGCGGGCGCGGACGGCTGCTGCTGGTCGACGACGATCCGCTGGTGCGCGAGCTGGTCGGCGAGCAATTGCGCTGCGCCGGCTTCGGCGTCACCGTCTGCGGCGACGGCCGCCACGGCGCATCGAGCAGCTCGAATCCGGCCTGCCGGTCGACCTGCTGATCACCGATTTCGCCATGCCGGATATGAATGGCGTCACGCTCGCGCGCGAGGCGCGCAAGCGCCGGCCGGGCCTGCCGGTGGTGGTGCTGACCGGCTACGCGAGCGAGGCGGCCGACGCCGCGGGCGAGGCCGACTTCGCCCTGCTGCGCAAGCCGATCGACAGCGATGCGCTGATTGGCCGCGTCTCCGCGCTGATCGGCGCCGCGCTGAACGGACGCCGCCCGCAATTGACGGCGCCGCCCGTTCCGCTAAGACCAAACCGCCCCGCCAGCACAAAGTCCTTGGAACCAGAAAGGCGCGCTCATGCCTGATACCAATGTCTCTCACGACCTGCTGGCGAACGCGATCCGCTTCCTCGCAGCGGACGCCGTCGAGAAAGCCAAATCCGGCCATCCCGGCATGCCCATGGGCATGGCCGACGTCGCCACGGTGCTGTTCACCAAGTTCCTCAAGATCGATCCGACGGATCCGAAATGGCCGGACCGCGACCGCTTCGTGCTGTCGGCCGGCCACGGCTCGATGCTGCAATACGCCGTGCATTACCTGCTCGGCTACGCGGACATGACGATCGACGAGATCAAGCGTTTCCGCCAGCTTCATTCGCGCACGCCGGGCCATCCGGAATACGGCCACACGCAGGGCGTCGAGGCGACCACCGGGCCGCTCGGCCAGGGGCTCGCCATGTCGATCGGCATGGCGATCTCGGAGGCGGCGCTGCGCGCCCGCTACGGCGCCGATCTCGTCGACCACCGCACCTATGTCATCGTCGGCGACGGCTGCCTGATGGAGGGCGTCAGCCACGAGGCGATAGATCTGGCCGGCCATCTCAGGCTCAACAAGCTCATCGTGATGTGGGACAACAACCACATCAGCATCGACGGCCCGACCTCGCTCGCCACCAGCACGGACCAGCTCAAGCGGTTCGAGGCGGCGGGCTGGCGCACGACGGCCATCGACGGCCACGACCCGCAAGGCGATCGAGGCGGCGCTGCAAGGAGGCGCAGAGCTCCGACCGGCCGAGCTTCATCGCCTGCCGCACCACCATCGGCTTCGGCGCGCCCAACAAGCAGGGCTCGGAATCGACGCACGGCTCGCCGCTCGGCGCGGCCGAGATCGAGGCGACGCGCAAGAACCTCAACTGGCCCTATCCGCCGTTCGAGATCCCCGGCGAGATTGCTCGCCATCTGGCGCAAGGCGGGAACGCGGTCGCGCGAAACCCGCGCGGCCTGGGAGGCGCAGCGCCAAGGCGCATCCGAAATGGGCGGCCTTCGCCGCATGACGTCTCCGGCGACCTGCCCGCCGATTTCCTCGGCAAGATGGCCGATTACAAGCGCGGCCTCGTCGAATTCGAAGCCGAATGTCGCCACGCGCAAATCCTCGGAGATGGCGCTCGGAATCATCAACGCCGCGCTGCCGAACTCGCTCGGCGGCTCGGCCGACCTCACCCACTCCAACCTGACCCTCACCAAGGGCCAGGCCTCGCTGACGGCCGAGGATTTCCACGGCTCCTATGTGCGCTACGGCATCCGCGAATTCGGCATGTCGGCGGCGATGAACGGCATCGCGCTGCATGGCGGCTTCATGCCCTATGGCGGCACGTTCCTCATCTTCTCCGATTACGCGCGCGGCGCGATCCGGCTCTCGGCGCTGATGGGCGTGCGCGTGATCTATGTGCTGACCCACGATTCCATCGGCGTCGGCGAGGACGGGCCGACGCATCAGCCGGTCGAGCAGCTCGCCTCGCTGCGCGCCCTGCCCCATCTCAACGTCTTCCGCCCGGCCGACGCGGTGGAATGCGCGGAATGCTGGGAGCTGGCGCTGGGCTCGACGAAGACGCCCTCGGCGCTGGCGCTGTCGCGGCAGAACCTGCCGACCCTGCGCACCTCCAGCGACGTCAACCTGTCGGCGCGCGGCGCCTATGTGCTGAGCGAGCCCGACGGCGGGCGCGACCTGACGATTCTCGCCACCGGCTCGGAGGTCTCGCTGGCGGTGGAGGCGGCCAAGACGCTCGGCGCGAGAGGCGGCATCAAGGTCGCGGTCGTTTCGATGCCGTGCTGGGAGCTGTTCGAGGCGCAGGACGCGGGCTATCGCGCCTCGGTGCTGGGCTCGGCGCCGCGCATCGGCGGTCGAGGCGGCGATCTCGCTCGGCTGGGACCGCTATATCGGCGAGCGCGGCCGTTTCGTCGGCATGCACGGATTCGGCGCCAGCGCGCCGGGGCCGGAGGTCTACAAGGCGTTCGGGATCACGGCCGAGGCCGTGGTCGCGGCGGCGAAGGAGCTCCTCAGCCGATGAGCGTCAAGATCGCCCCCTCGATCCTGTCCGCCGATTTCTCCAAGCTCGGCGCGGAAGTGCGCGCCGTCGACGAGGCCGGCGCCGACTGGATCCACCTCGACGTGATGGACGGGCATTTCGTGCCCAACATCACCTTCGGGCCGCCGGTCGATCGCAAGCTTGCGCGGGCATTCGAACAAGCTGTTCGACTGCCATCTGATGATCGAGCCCTGCGACCCGTTTCTGGAAGCCTTCGCCAAGGCGGGCTCGCGACCTCATCACCGTGCACGCCGAGGCGACGCGCCATCTCGACCGCTCGCTTCAGACGATCAAGGCGCTCGGCAAGAAGGCGGGCGTCGCGCTGAACCCGTCGACGCCGCTCGAAATGATCGAATATGTGCTCGACCGCCTCGATCTCGTGCTGCTGATGACGGTCAACCCCGGCTTCGGCGGCCAGTCGTTCATTCCCGCGGTGCTGGAGAAGATCCGCCGGCTTCAAGCGCATGATCGGCGACCGGCCGATCGAGATCGAGGTCGACGGCGGCGTTGCGCCGGACACGGCGCCGAGGCTTATCGAGGCCGGCGTCACCGCGATGGTGGCGGGCTCGGCGGTGTTCAAGGGCGAGCCCGCGCAATATGCGGCCAATATCGCGGCGCTGAGGGGCTGAAATCTAGGCCCCCCAACCCTCTCCCCGCGAGCGGGGAGAGGGGCGCGCTCAAGCCTCCAGCTTCTGCCGGATCTCCTTCAGCTCTTTCTTGCGGGCGGCGTCGGGCTTCGGCGTCACGATCGGCAGCGTGTCCATGGCCTCGATGAGGATTTGCGAGACATAGAGCCGCGCGTTCTTCTTGTCGTCGGCCGGCACGATGAACCAGGGCGCGGCCTTGACGCTGGTGGCGGGCAGCATCTCCTCGTAGGCGCGCGGTAATCCTTCCAGTAGCCGCGCTCCTCGACGTCCGACATCGAGGCTTTCCAGTTCTTCTCCTCGTCGTCGAGCCGCGCGAGCAGCCGGCGCTTCTGCTCGTCCTTGGAGATGTGCAGGAATATCTTGACGATCTTGGTCTCGCTGTCGGTCAGATGCTGCTCGAATTCGCGGATCGCGCGCAGGCGGGCGTCGAAGAAGGCGTCGAGATCCTTCGGCAAATCGATGCCCTCGTTGGCGAGCAGCTTGGGATGCACGCGCTCGATCAGCACGGCCTCGTAATAGGAGCGGTTGAAAATGGCGATGGCGCCGCGCTCGGGCAGTTCCGGCTGACGGCGCCAGAGGAAATCGTGGCGCAGCTCCGTCGGCGTCGGCTGCTTGAAAGAGGCGACGCGGCAACCCTGCGGGTTGACGCCGCGCAGCGTGTGCTTGATCGCGCCGTCCTTGCCGGCGGTGTCCATGCCTTGCATGACGACCAGAAGCGCGTGGCGTCCGTTGGCGTAGAGGCGCTCGTGGCGCTTCTCCAACTGCTTGGCGTGGTCCTCCAGGGCCTTCTGATAGGAGCCCTTTGCCGTCATAGAGCGGCGCGACCGCCGACGGGCGGTCGGCCAGCGCGAGCTTCTCGCCCTCGGCGACCTTCAGCTTCTTCGACGTCGATCTTCACAGCCGTCCCTTCCCGTCGTCCCGCCGCGCGATCTTGGCGAATTTCTTGATGACGCGGTCGCGCTTGAGCTTGGAGAGATAGTCGATGAACAGCACGCCGTTGAGATGGTCGATCTCGTGCTGCAACACGGTGGCGAGCAGCCCCTCGGCCAGTTGCTCCTGCGCCTTGCCCTCGCGATCGACGTAGCGCACGCGCACGCTCGCCGGCCGCTCGACCTCCTCGTAATATTCGGGGATCGACAGGCAGCCTTCCTCGTAGGTGTTGCGCTCGTCGGAGGACCAGACAATCTCGGGATTGACGAGGCACATCGGCGTCCGCGGCGCGTCCTTCGGCGCGGGATCGACCACGAGAAGGCGGATCGGCTCGGCGATCTGGATCGCCGCCAGCCCGATGCCCGGCGCCTCGTACATGGTCGCGAGCATATCGTCCATCAGCCGGCGCAAATCGTCGTCGACCCGCTCGAGCGGCTTCGAGACGAGGCGCAGCTTGGGATCGGGCAGCGTGATGATGTCGCGGATGGCCATGGGGGTCTTAGGGGCGGAGGTAGTGACGCCTTAATCGTCGGGCAAGGTCGCGGTCAAATGCGTTCCTATTCTGTTCGCTTTCCGCCTCGGATCTGGTGTAGAAGCTTGAGCCATGAACGCCGTCCTTTTCGTCGCTCGAAGGCTTCCCCGTCACCGTCGGCGAGACGCTGGCGGCGGCGCTGCGCCGCTGTGCCTCGCCCTGGGCGTGGCGCTGATCGCGGCGCTGAGGCGCGGGTCGGGCGAGGGCGAGCGCATCGCGGAGCTCGTCCGGCCGGCTCGCCAGCCTCGGCGAATGGCTCGGCGGGCGGCAGACCGATCTCGCCCGGCTGATGGCGGAGCGGCTCGACGCGCAGGCCGCGACTCGACCGGCGAGACGCTGACGCGGCTCAACGAGCGGCTCGCGGTCATCGACGCGGCGCAGACGCCGGCTCTCCGGCATGGCCGAGGAGATGGTGTCGCTGAAGGACATCCTCGCCAACAAGCAGACGCGCGGCGCCTTCGGCCAGGGGCGGATGGAGACGATCGTGCGCGACGGCCTGCCGCCGGGCGCCTATGCGTTCCAGGCGACGCTCGCCAACAAGATCGCGGCCGGATTGCGTGATCCGCCTGCCCGGCGACCCGCGCCCGCTGGTGGTGGACGCGAAATTCCCGCTGGAGGGCATCGCCGATTTCCGCCGCGCGCGCGACGAGGAGACGCGCAAGCTCGCGGCGCGGCGCGTGCGCGCCGATGTCGGCCGCCACGTCGCCGACATCGAGGAGAAATATCTCGAACCCCGGCGAGACCCAGGACGTGGCGCTGATGTTCGTGCCCTCCGAATTCGATCTACGCCGATCTCGTCGAGCATTTCGAGGATGTCGTGCAGCGCGCGCACCGGGCGCGGGTGGTGATCGTCTCGCCGTCGCTGATGATGATGGCGATCCAGGTCGCGCAGGCGATGCTGCGCGACGCGGCGGTGCGCGAATCCGTGCACGCGATCCGCGGCGAGGTCGGCAAGCTCGCCGCCGACGCGCGCCGGCTGGCGGAGCGGGCGGCCAAGCTCGAAAGCCATTTCCGCGCCGCGCAGGAGGATCTCGGCGAGACGCTGGTCTCGGCCGAAAAGCTCGCGCGCCGGGCGCAGCGCATCGACGCCATGGATTTCGGCTCGCAGGAGCGGCAAGCGGTGGGCGTCTGAGCTATAATGTCGCGACGTCCGAGGAGCGCCGCGCATGAACATTCCGCTCGTCATCACCTTCGTCGGCCCGGATCGCGCCGGGCTCGTCAGCGCGGTCTCGGACGCGGTGGCGGCGCATGGGGGAACCTGGCTCGAAAGCCGGCTCGCGCGGCTCGCCGGCCAGTTCGCCGGCGTCGTGCGCGCCGACGCGCCCGAGGAAAAGGCGAGCGCGCTCGAAGCGGCGCTCGCCGCCCTGCCCGGCCTCAGCCTCACGGTCACGCGCGGCGGCGCGTCGGCGGAGCCGCCCAAGCGCCGGCTGCGGCTGGAGCTTCTCGGCCTCGACCGGCCGGGCATCGTGCGCGACGCGACGCGGGCGCTGGCGGCGCTCGGGGTCAATATCGCGGAGTTCGAGTCCGACCTGCGCCCGGCCCCGTTCAGCGGCGGCGTCGATGTTTCACGCCAAGGCGCTGCTGGAGGCGCCGGAAAACGTCGCCCCGGACGCGGTCCGCCATGCGCTCGAAGCGCTCGCCGGCGAGCTGACGGCGGAATTCCCGGAGACGACGGGCCTGACGCTCGCGGATTCCGATTAGAGCGATCCGCATTCAACCGATATCTCGAAAGTCCCCTCCCCCCTTGTGGGGGAGGGTTAGGGAGGGGGATCAAGATACTGAAAGCGCGGAGGCTCTCACCCCCACCCCAGCCCTCCCCCATCAAGGGGGAGGGAGTTTCGACGCCTCCGGCCGATCTCGCAACGCGCTAGCGCCCCGCGTCGAGCTTGTCGATGGCCGCGACATTGGCGGCCGAGGCGCCTTTGGGATCGAACTCCGAGGCGAGCCATGCGTCGGCGATGGTCTTGGCGAGCTCCGGGCCGATGACGCGGGCGCCCATGGTGATGATCTGCGCATTGTTGGACTTGGCCGCGCGCTCGGCGGAATAGGCGTCGTGGGTCAGCGCGGCGCGGATGCCCGGCACCTTGTTGGCGGAGATGCAGACGCCGATGCCGGTGCCGCAGAAAAGGAAGGCGCGGTCGTATTCCCCGGCGAGCACCGCCTTGGCGACATAGGCGGCGATGTCGGCGTAGAAGCCGGGTTCGCTGAGGTCCTTGACCTTGTGCTCGCCCTTGGCGGCGAGATGGCCGGCGATCACGTCGAGCAGCGGCTTGCCGGCGCCGTCGGCGCCGAGAGCGATACGCATGGGAGTCTCCTTCAGGCGGGCCCGGCCGGCACGATCCCGGTCGGATTGATGAAGCGCAGGCTCTGATAATAGTGGCGCTTGATGTGGTCGAGGTCGATCGGTTTCCTCAACGCCCGGCCAGGCGCGCAAGGCGTCGCGATAGCGGCTCAGGTTCGGGTAGTCCGCGATGCGGCGGATATTGCACTTGAACAGCCCGACATAGACGGGATCGAAGCGCAGCAGCGTCACGAACAGCCGCCAGTCGGCTTCGGTCGGGGCGTCGCCGAGCAGGAAGCGGCTGCGGCCGAGCCGCGCCTCCAGATCGTCGAGGGTCGCAAACAGAGCCGCCACCGCCTCGTCATAGGCCTCCTGCGACGAGGCGAAGCCGCAGCGGTAGACGCCGTTGTTGACGGTTTCGTAGATCACGGCGTTGAGCGCGTCGATCTCCGGGCGCAGGGCGGCGGGGCAATAATCGCCTGATGTCGCGCCGACGCCGTCGAAGGCGGAATTGAACATGCGGATGATGTCGGCGCTTTCGTTGCTGACGATGGTTCCGCGCTGCTTGTCCCACAGCACCGGCACGGTGACGCGGCCGGTATAGTCGGACCTCGGCGCGCACATAGATCTCGTAGAGCTTCTGGGCGCCGTTGACCGTATCGGGGATCACGCCGGGGCCGTCGGCGAAGGTCCAGCCGTCGTCGCCGAGCAGCCAGTGGACGACGGACACGCCGATCATGTCCTGAAGGCCCTTGAGCCGGCGGAAGATCAACGTGCGATGCGCCCAGGGGCAGGCGTAGGAGACATAGAGATGATAGCGCCCGGCCTCGGCGCGAAAGCCGCCCTCGCCCGTCGGGCCGGGCGCGCCGTCCTTCGTGATCCAGTTGCGGAAGGTCGTCGGCCTGCGCACGAAGCCGCCGCGCTCGTCGGTGTCGCCGGGCCGCGCCCCGTCTCCCACCGGCCTTCAATCGAGCTGTCCAGCCATGTCGTTTTCTCCGCGCGCGGCCGCGTCAGATCGCCGCCGCCGCAGCGGGCGAGAATATCGAGATAGCCCTCCGGCGCCCAGGCCGATCGGCCGATGAACAGGCCGTCGATATGCGGTCTTGGCGATCAATTCCGCGCAATTGCCGGGATTGACCGAGCCGCCGTAGAGGCAAGGCGGGCGACGGCCGAGGATTGCCGCCGCAACCTCGACGATCTCCGCCTGCCGGGCGTCGGCGTATTCGGGGCTGGCGGGCACGCCCTTCTCGCCGATCGCCCAGACCGGCTCATAGGCGAACAGGATCTCCGCGCTGCTTCTGCTCCGGCGAAAGCTTCGCCAGCGCGCCGCGCGTCTGGCGCGCCAGAACCTCGGCGGCGCGGCCGCTCTCCTTGTCCGCCAGCGTCTCGCCGACGCAGATCAGCGGGACGAGGCCGTGGCGCAATGCCGCTTCGACCTTGAGGCCGACCGTTTCGTCGGTCTCGGCGAAATATTCGCGCCGCTCGGAATGGCCGAGTTCGACCATGTCCATGCCGCAGTCCCTCAGCATGACGGCGAGATTTCGCCGGTCCAGGCGCCGCCGTCCGCCCAATGCATGTTCTGCGCGCCGACCTTGACGCTCGTCTCGCCGCAAGATCGCCTTCACTTCGCGGATCATCGTGAACGGCGGGATGACGAAGCGCTGGATGCGCGGCGTCGCGCTCGACCGTCGGCGGCGCGCAAAGCCTTGGCGAAGGCGCGCGCCTCGGCCAGCGTCTTGTTCATCTTCCACGAGGTGCCGACCCATTTCAACGCCATTCAGAGGCTCTCCCAGTGTCGCGTCAGCGCCTCGATCACCATCGCCGCCGAAGCCGCGCCGGGGTCGATATGGCCGAGCGCCCGCTCGCCGAGCCGCGACGTGCGGCCTTTCGTGGCGATCATCGCCTTGGTCGCCTCGGCGCCGGCCTCCGCCGCCGCGCGCATGGCCGCGAAGCCCTCGGACGCCGCGCGCGCCGCCGGCGCCCAGGCGTCGACCATCGTGCGCTCGCCCTCCGCCGCCTTGCCGCGCGCGACGATCCCCTCCGCCATGGCGGCGATCAGAGCCGGCGTTTCGCCGAGCGGCATGGCGGGGCGAGGTCCGGCCGCCTTGGCCGCACGCATCAGAGCCGTCGCGTAGAGCGGGCCGGACGAGGCGCCGACGGCGTTGAGCAACGCTTTCGCCGCCGCGTTGCCGACATCGGCGAGCGTTCCGGCCTTTGCGTCCTCGGCGGCCTTCGCGGCGGCGGCGAAGCCGTCGGCCATGGCGAGGCCGTGATCGCCGTCGCCGACGATCCCATCGAGGCGGCATAGCTCGTCACGATGTTGCGCGAGCATCTCGGCGACGCGACGCAGGCTCTCGGCGAAATCGGCGGCGGTGAACTCGCTCATTTCGCGGCGACTTTCTCAGCCACTTGGAACATCGCGCAATCGCAGGGGTGCTCCAGCAACGATTGCAGTTCGTCGTCGAGATGCATGAGCGTGATCGAGGCGCCGGCCATCTCCAGCGAGGTGCAGTAGGGCCCGACCAGCGAGGAATGCAGCTTGAGCCCCGCCGCCGCAATGCGCTGCGCGACGCGGCGGTGCAGGATGTAAAGCTCCATCAGCGGCGTCGAGCCCAGCGAATTGACGAGCACGGCCACCCGGTCGCCGGGCTTGGCGTCCATCTCGAAGAAGATCGCGTCCATGATCTCGTCGACCACGGCGTCGGCGGGGCGCAGGGTCTCGCGCCGCATGCCGGGCTCGCCGTGGATGCCCATGCCGATTTCCATCTCGCCGGGCTTGATCTCGAAATTCGGCCGCCGCGTCTGCGGCAGCGAACAGGGCGCGAGCGCGACGCCCAGCGTATAGGTGCGGGCGTTGGCGTGGCGGGCGATGCGCTCGACTTCGGCGAGCGGCGCCATGCGGTCCGCCGCCGCGCCGGCCGCCTTGAAGATGAACACATTGCCGGCGACGCCGCGCCGCTTCTCGCGCTCGGCGCGGGGCGCGGAGGCGATGTCGTCGGTGGTCAGCACCGTGCGCGCCTCTATGCCGTCGAGGCTCAGCATTTCGCGACGCCATGTCGAAGTTCATGACGTCGCCGGCGTAATTGCCGTACATGAACAGCACGCCCGCCCCGCCGTTGGCGGCGACCGCCGCGTCGATGGCCGGCTGCGGCGGCGGGGAGGCGAACACATTGCCGATGGCGGCGGCGTCGGCGAGGCCCTTGCCGACGAAGCCGAGAAAGGTCGGCTCATGGCCGGACCCGCCGCCGATGACGAGCGCGACTTTTCCCGCGCGGGGGCCGTGCCGGGCGACGATGGCGCGGGGCGAGGGGCGATGCAGCTTGTCGCCGTGCGCGGCGATGACGCCCTCCAGCATCTCGTCGACCGCGTCGGCGCCGGCGTTGATGAGTTTCTGGGTGAGATGCTCGCTCATCGGCGCTTGCCTCCCGTGTCCTCGGCGAGGAGGGGTTTCACGGTTGGGCGAGCGGCGTCAAGAGCAAGGCGCGACGGCGGCGTCATGCGGCAAAAATGCTTCGCGCCGAGCGCTCGCGCCGCGCGCGCCTATGCTACCTTGCACCTATGGATTTTCCCGCCCTCGATCTCGCCCAATTCGAGGCTGCCTCGCCGCAGGGCGGCGCGCCCTTGGCGCGGAGGTCGACGCGATCTGCCGCAGCCACCGGCTTCCTCAACCTCGTCGGCCACGGCGTGCCCGCAGGCGACCATCGACGCGCTGTGGCGCGGGCCGAGGCGTTCTTCGCGCTTGCCGGCAGAAGCGAAACTCACGGCGCAGGCGCCCTACCCCGGCTACCCCTATGGCTATCTGCCGCCGCTCGCCGAGGCGCTGGCGCGCTCCAAGGGCGTGGAGTTGCCGCCCGATCTCAAGGAAAGCTTCAACGGCGGCCCCGAATGCCGCGCCGCCCGGCCTCGACGACCCGCAGGCGCTCGCCTTCTGCTACGCGCCGACGATCTGGCCCGAGCGTCCCGAGGGCTTCCGGCAAGCCTGGATCGCCTATTACCGCGCGATGGAGAACCTCGCCGCCCGCGTCATGCGCGTCTTCGCCGTCGCGCTCGACCTGCGCGAGGATTTCTTCGCGCCCTTCATCGACGCGCCGATCAGCGCGCTGAGGGCGCTGAACTATCCGGCGCTGGATCATCCGCCCGCGCCCGGCCAGATCCGGGCCGGCGCGCATACCGACTACGGCTCGCTGACGATCCTTTTGCCGCAGGCCGGCTCGCGGGGCCTGCAAATATTCTCGCCCGAGGGCCGCTGGATCGAGGTTCCGCCGACGCAATGGCGCCTTCGTCGTCAACATCGGCGACCTCATGGCGCGCTGGACCAACGACCGCTGGGTCTCGACGCTGCATCGCGTCGTCATTCCCGAGGACGGCGGGGCGGAGCGGCGACAGTCCTTCGCCTTCTTCCATCAGCCGAACTGGGAGGCCGAGATCGAGCCCCTGCCCGGCGCGGCGCCGAAATACGCGCCCGTCCGCTCCGGCCCCTATCTGATGAGCAAGTTCCAGTCGACGACGATGTGAGGCCCTTCATGCGCTATCAGATCTCCGGCAACATCATGCAGACGGTGGCGATAGACCTGAGCCCCGGCGAGACCGTCTACAGCCAGACCAACACGATGTGCTGGATGAACGAGGCCGTGACGATGGACACCCACACCGGCGGCGGCTTCCTCGCCGGTCTGAAACGCTCCTTCGGCGGCGGCAGTTTCTTCATCACCGATTTCACGGCGCAGGGCGAAGGCCATGTCGCCTTCGCGCCGCGCTTTCCCGGAACGATCATTCCGGCTCTGCTGCACGCCGGCCAATCGCTGATCTGCCGCAAGGAGACGTTTCTGGTCGCGGAGAAGTCGGTTTCGTTCGAAATCGCCTGGCAGAAGCGTATCGGCGCCGGCTTCTTCGGCGGCGAGGGCTTCATCCTGCAAAAGGTCACCGGCCCCGGCGTCGTCTGGCTCGACCTCTCCGGCGAACTGGTCGAGCGCGATCTTGGCGTCGGCGAGCGGCTGCTGGTTCATGCCGGCCATGTCGGCGTGTTCGAGCCGACGGTGTCGTTCGACATCCAGATGGTGCAGGGCTTCAAGAACATCCTGTTCGGCGGCGAGGGGCTGTTTCTGGCGACCCTCACCGGCCCCGGCCATGTCTGGCTGCAAAGCATGCCGATCCTCAACCTCGCCGAGGAGATCGCCCGCTATCTGCCGCGCGGCGGCGAAACGGGGGCGAGCTCCACGGCGAGCGGCGTCGCGGTCGGCTCGGCGCTGGGGGTCGCGGGCGGGATTCTTGGGGGGCTGCTGGGCGGGGGCAAGCAGCGATCGGACGTGAGGCGGGACATGGCCTGGATCAGTTGCACGTGCGGCGAGGTTCGCGGCGAAGTCCGCCCCGCGGAGCCGCGACTGGCGAACCGGGTGACCTGCTATTACGACGATTGCCAGGCCTTCGCCCATTACCTGAAGCGCACCGATCTGCTCGATGAGCGGGGCGGCTCCGATATCGTTCAAATTCCGCCAGCGACGCTGACCTTCACGCAGGGGAAAGACAAAATCGCCGGCGTGCGGCTGACCGCCAAGGGCTTGCACCGCTGGCGCGCGAGCTGCTGCGGCGCTCCGCTCGGAAATACGATGACGCCGGCCATCCCCTTCGTCGGCCTTCTGGCCTCGTCGTTTCGCGTCGAAGGCCAGGACCCTGACGCCCTGTTCGGAAAGCCGCGCGGGGCGATCTGGGGCAATACGCAATCGGCGGAGCGCCGCCCGGGACGAAAGGGATCCGCCCTTGGCTGATGGCGACCACCATCGCCCAAGTGCTCGGATGGCGGCTCGGCGGTCGCGTCTGGCCGCATCCCTTTTTCGACCGCGCCACGGGAGCAACGATCTATCCGGTTTCAACGCTCTCACGCGACGAGCGCGAGCGCCTGCGCGCATTGACCGACGCCGCGAGGGCCGCCGATCCGAAGCCCCTCGCTTGACGCTCTCCGCTCGGCCCATGGGAAACAGCGCGCACTGGGGGCCGCGATGCGCGTCACGTTGATCGATAATTACGACAGCTTCACTTTCAACCTCGTCCATTTCCTCGGCGAGCTGGGGGCGGAGGTCAGCGTGTGGCGCAACGACGCGCGCGGCGTCGAGGAGACGCTCGCCGACGAGCCTGACGCCATCGTCCTTTCGCCCGGCCCCTGCACGCCCAACGAGGCCGGCGTCTGCCTCGATCTCGTGCGCGCGGCGGCGGAGAAGACGCCGATCCTCGGCGTCTGCCTCGGCCATCAGGCGATCGGTCAGGCCTTCGGCGGCAAGGTGGTGCGCGCGCCGCTGCCGATGCATGGCAAGATTTCGTCCGTCACCCATAGCGGACAGAAGCTGTTTCGCGGCGTCAACGGTCCGTTCCAGGCCACGCGCTACCACAGCCTCGTCGTCGAGCGCGCGAGCGCGCCCGACGAACTCGAAGTGACGGCGGAGGCCGACGGGCTCATCATGGCGATGTCGCATCGCCGCTACAACGTGCATGGCGTGCAGTTCCATCCCGAGAGCATCGCCAGCGAGCACGGCAAGACCATCCTCGCCAATTTCCTCGATCTCGCGCGTGCCCACTGACATGGAAGCCTTCAAGCCGCTCATCGCCAAGGTCGCCGCCGGCGCCGAGCTGACGCGAGCGGAGGCGTTCGACGCCTTCGAGGCGATGCTGTCGGGCGACGTGACGCCGGCGCAAATCGGCGGCTTCCTGATGGGCTTGCGCGTGCGCGGCGAGAGCGTCGAGGAGATCACCGGCGCCGTGGCGGCGATGCGCGCGCGCATGCTGCGCGTCAGGGCGCCGGACGAGGCGATCGACATCGTCGGCACCGGCGGCGACGGCGCCGGCTCCTACAATGTCTCGACGCTCGCCGCGATCATCGTCGCCGCCTGCGGCGTTCCCGTCGCCAAGCACGGCAACCGCGCCGCCTCGTCGAAATCCGGCTCCTCCGACGCGCTGGCCGCGCTCGGCGTCAAGATCGGCCTGCCGCCGGAAGGCGTCGAGCGATGCGTGGCGGAAGCCGGCATCGGCTTCATGATGGCGACCACCCATCACGCCGCCATGCGGCATGTCGGCGCGGTGCGATCGGAGCTCGGCACGCGCACGATCTTCAACCTGCTGGGGCCGCTCTCCAATCCCGCCGGGGTCAAGCGGCAGGTGATCGGCGTGTTCTCCGCCGCGTGGCTGGAGCCGATGGCGCGGGTGCTGCGCAATCACGGCTCGGAGCGGGTCTGGCTCTGCCACGGCGGCGACGGGCTCGATGAGATCACCACCACCGCCGCCACCGAGATCGTGGAGCTCGAAGGACGGCGAGATTCGCGGCTTTTCGGTCGCGCCCGAGGACGTCGGCCTCAAGCGCGCGACGCCGGCCGAACTGAAAGGCGGCGATCCCGCGCATAACGCGGCCGCGCTGCGCGAAGTGCTGGCCGGCGCGCGCAACGCCTATCGCGACGTCGCGCTGTTCAACGCGGCGGCGGGGCTGGTGGTGGCGGGCCTCGCGCGCGACCTCGCCGACGCCGTCGCGCGCGGCGCGCGGGCGATCGACGAGGGCGCAGCGGCGGCCACCCTTGAGAGACTTGTGGAGGTCTCCAACGCATGAGACCGCGATGAGCGACATCCTCTCTCAGATCGGGACCTACAAGCGCCGCGAGATCGCCGAGGCGAAGGTGCGCGTGCCGCGCGGAACGCTGGAGCGCGAAATTCGCGACCAGTCGCCGCCGCGCGGGTTCCTGAAGGCGCTCGAACGCGCGCGCGAGGAAGGCCGCTTCGGACTCATCGCCGAGATCAAGAAGGCGAGCCCGTCGAAGGGGCTCATCCGCGAGCATTTCGAGCCGAAGGGGCTCGCCAAAGCCTATCAGAGCGGCGGGCGCGGCCTGCCTTTCCGTGCTGACCGACGCGCCCTCGTTCCAGGGCTCGCCCGAACATCTGAAGGCGGCGCGGGCGGCGACCCATCTGCCGATCCTGCGCAAGGATTTTCTCTACGATCCCTATCAGGTGCTGGAGGCGCGCGCCTGGGGCGCCGATTGCATCCTCATCATCATGGCCGCGGTGGACGACGAGACCGCGCGCGCGCTCAACAAGACCGCGCACGACCTCGGGCTCGACGTGCTGATCGAAGTGCATAACGAGAAGGAGCTCGCAGCGGGCGCTGGCGCTCGAGGGGCGGCTGATCGGCGTCAACAATCGCGACCTGAAGACCTTCGAGACCTCGCTTTCCGTGTGCGAGACCCTCGCCCCGCTAGTGCCCGCCGACCGCGTGATCGTCGGCGAGAGCGGCATATTCACGCACGCCGACTGCCGCCGCCTGGCGGAGTCCGGCATCGAATGTTTCCTCGTCGGCGAGGCGCTGATGCGCAAGAAGGACGTCGCGGCGGCGACGCGGGCGCTGCTGACGGGGATCGAGGGATAAAACCAGTCCTCGGGCCAAAGCGCGAAGCGCGCCGGCGCTCCCTGAAAAACGCGCATTACCTCGACTTTTCGCGAGATCGACAGCCGCGCTGCGGGGCCGCGCCTGTTAACCTTGATTAACGACATTGTTTGCGCCAAGTTAACGCGGGATGTATTTCGACTTGCGTTCCGCGTTGCGAAGGACTTGCGTAGATGCGCCAGCTTCTTTCCGGCCTCGCCTTCACCGCCGCGCTCGCCGTCCCGGCGGCGGCCGAAACAGCCGATCTCGCCGCGATCGGCCCGCGCGACCCGACGCTCGCGCCGCGCCCGCAGATGCAGATCCCCGGCGCGCGCATCGGCTGGCGCATCGGCGATTTGCGCCTCGCCTTTCGCGCGGCCGCGCAGGACGGCCTGCCCGTCGTGGTGGCCACCGAAGGCGACGACGGCGGGCTGTTCGCCAATGTGCTGCGCTGCCCGACGTTCAACACGCTCGCCGGTCAGGCGCATTTCGTGCTGATCCCGCTTCCGGTCACGGACGAGGCGAGCGATGCGGCCCGCCTCGTGGCCGCCCTGCACATGGACCCGACGTTCAGCTCCACCGTGGCGGTGATCGACATGAGCGGCCCGCAGCTCAACGAGAAGCTGCGCATCAACGGCTATGTCGATGAGGCGACGCTGCTCGCCCAGCTCGCCGAGGCGGGCCTCGTCGCCTTTCGCAATCCCCTGCCGCTCGACAGGATCGCGCTCGGCGGCAAGCCGCCGGGCGACTGCATGCGCTAAGCAGACATTCGTTGGAAGGCCAACGAATGTCTGCTTAGAGTCTTTGATTTAGCAGGATTTTCGTCCGAAAACCGGCATCCACTTTTCGGAAATCCTGCTTAGCGCCTATTCCTCGCCCTTCTGCGGCAGAGGGAAGATGACGGAATGCGGCGTCGAATAATAGCGCGCGGGCTTGCGCGCGACATCAGGCCATTGCGGATGCTGCTCGTGCGCGGGTCGCGCTCGATGGCGCGGCGATAGAAGCGCCAGGTGCCGTGGCCGAGCACCGGCATCGCCACCGCCAGCCCGATGAACAACGGCAACGCGCCGAGGATCAGCAAAGCGGCGACGATCGCGCCCCAGGTCGCCACCGCCGCCGGGTTCGTCCAGCTCAGCCGCAGCGAGGTCGCCACCGCCGGCACGCAGTCCGACGTCGCGATCGAGCATCAGCGGGAACGAGACGACGGTGATGCAAAGCACGAAGGCCGCAAACAGAAACCCGATCCCGCCGCCAATCCCGATCAGCAGCCAGCCGCGTTGGGTCGTCGCCACGTCCTTGAGGAAGTCGAGGGCGGAAGTCGGCGCCGAGGGTCCGTAAAGCCAGACATAGAGCCCCTGCGCCACGGCGATCCAGGCGGCGAAGATCACGACCAGGGCGAGCCCCAGGGTGGCCAGCGACGGCAAGGCCGGCGAATTGGCGACGACGAACGCGTCGGCGAGGCCGACCTCCATTCCCGCTCGCGCCGGCGGCTCAGCTCGTAGAGACCGATCGCCAGGAACGGCCCAACCAGCGCGAAGCCGGCCGCGAGCGGAAACACCAGTTGCAGCGCGCCGCCGAACGAGCTCAACGCCGTCAGCGCGATCCCCGCGCCGACATAGAAAATCGCGAGAAAGACAAGATGCGACGGCATCGCCTTGAAGTCCTCGAACCCTTCCGCGAGCGCGGCGAAGGCGTCCGACATCCCCATTTTGCGGATGACAGGCGGCGACGCCAGCGCGTCGGGACCGAAATAGACATGGATCGCAGTCATCGGCGTCCTCCTTCGAGGCTCAACCCGGCGCGTCGCCGAGGAGTCGAGATCGGATCGGCCGCCACTTGCGGGCCGGTCCGTCCCGGCCTTGCGACGCGCATTCCTGTCAGGCGGCGCGGCGCCGCCCTCTCCCTATATATAGTCCAAATCGCCTGCGCTCTTGATGCCGTACGCACGATTGATCGCCAGCAGCGCCTTGTGAAGCGGCGCCGAAATCGGGCATTCTCGCCGACCTCGGCGCCCAGGACGCGAACCTCATGACCCTCACTCACATAAGCGCCTCCGGCGAGGCGCGCATGGTCGACGTCACCGCCAAAGCCGATACGGACCGCGTCGCGATCGGCCGAAGGCGCGGTCGTCATGCGCCCCGAGACGCTCGCGCTGATCCGCGCCGGCGACATGAAGAAGGGCGACGTGCTGGGCGCGGCGCGCATCGCCGGGATCATGGCCGCCAAACGCACGCATGAGCTGATCCCCCTCTGCCATCCGCTGGCGCTGACCGGCGTCGAGGTCGAGATCGCCGCCGACGAGGCGCTGCCGGGATTGCGCGTGCGGGCGCGGGCGCGCGTGAAAGGCGCGACGGGCGTGGAGATGGAGGCGCTGACCGCCGTCAGCGTCGCCTGCCTGACGATCTACGACATGGCCAAGGCGGTCGATCGCGGCATGCGGATCGAGGGCGTCAGGCTGATCGAGAAGTCGGGCGGCAAGTCCGGCCATTGGCGCGCGGAGGAAAGATGAAAGAGCCGATGATCAGCGTCGAGGAGGCGCTCGCGCGCGTGCTCGCCGCCGCCCGGCCGCTGGAGGCGGAGGAGTTCGGGCTGGCCGAGGCGTTCGGCCGCACGCTCGCCGAGGCGGTGGCGGCCGGGCCGCACGCAGCCGCCCTTCGCCAATTCGGCGATGGACGGCTACGCCCTGCGCGCGTGCGACGCCGCAACGCCCGGCGCGCGGCTGCGCGTCGTCGGCGAATCGGCGGCGGGACGGGCGTTCGCGGGCGAGATCGGCGAGGGCGAGGCGGCGCGCATCTTCACCGGCGCGCCCCTGCCCCAGGGCGCCGACGCCGTCGCCGTGCAGGAGGAGGCGCGGCGCGACGGCGATTTCGTCATTCTCGAACGCCGCCGCGCGCGTCGGCGACAATGTGCGGGTCGTCGGCCTCGATTTCCGCGAGGGCGAGCCGCTGCTGGCGGCCGGGCCGGCGTCTCAGCCCCGCGCGACGTCGCGCTTGATCGCGGCGGCCAACCGGCCGACGGCGCGGGTGCGGCGCAAGCCGCGCGTCGCCATTCTCGCGACCGGCGACGAATTGCGTCCGCCCGGCGAGACGCTGGGGCCGGCGCAGATCGTCGCCTCCAACAATTTCTTCGTCGCGGGGCTGGCGCTGGCGGAAGGCGCCGAGACGATCGACCTCGGCATCGCCGCCGACCGGCCGGAGGCGCTCGCCGAGCGCATCGCGGCGGCGCGGGCGGCGCGGGCCGACGTGCTCGTCACGCTCGGCGGCGCCTCGGTCGGCGACTACGATCTCGTGCAGAAGGCGCTGACGGACGCCGGCATGGAGCTCGGCTTCTGGCGCATCGCCATGCGTCCGGGCAAGCCGCTGATGTTCGGCCGCATCGGCGCCATGCTGGCGCTGGGGCTGCCGGGCAATCCCACGTCCTCGGCGGTCTGCGGCCTGCTGTTCCTGCGCGCCGCTGCTGCGCGCGCTTGCAAGGCGACCCCGCCGCCGGCGCCGACGCCAGCGAGCCGGCGAGGCTCGCCGTGGATCTGCCCGCCAACGGCGTGCGTCAGGACTACATGCGCGCGACGATCGCGCCCGACGGCGGCGGCTGGCTCGGCGACGCCGTTCGGCCGATCAGGATTCCTCGCTGGTGCGCACGCTCGCCGAGGCCGAGGCGCTGATCGTTCGCGCCCCGCACGCGCCGGCGGCGCGCGCGGGCGAGGCCTGCCGCATCCTTCGGTTGACCCGCTCGGCGCCTAAGCAGACATTCGTTGGAAGGCCAACGAATGTCTGCTTAGAGTCTTTGATTTAGCAGGATTTTCGTCCGAAAACCGGCATCCACTTTTCGGAAATCCTGCTTAGGGCCCGATCAGCGTGCGGCGGAAGAATTCCGCCGCCGCCGCGCGCGCCGCGCGGCCCGCCTCGGGGTTCGGGGTGAAGGCGACCTCGCCGCCGCGGCCCTGGTGCGCGAAGGGGTCGGCTCACGACCTTCGCCGGCTCGCCGACCTGATCGAAGGCGTGCGTCGCGCCGGGATAGACGATGGCGCGCATGCTGTCGCGATCGAAGCTGTCGAGGCCGCTCACGAGCGTCTCGGCCGCGTCGGGCGCGTCGTAATCGTCGGCCGCGCCGCATTGCAGGAGGATCGGCGCGCCGGTGAGGTCGCGGAATTCGTAGCCCTCGACGCGATTGTAGAGCCAGCAGACGGGATAGAGCGGCGCATGGGCGGCGAAACGCTCGCCATTGCGCAGATAGCGTCGCGCCACGGCGCGCGTCGCCGTCAGCATGGAGAGCACGCCGCCCCAGGAGAAGCCCATCACCCCGATGCGCAAGGCGTCGAACTCGGGCCGCGTCGTCAGGTAGCGGAAGGCGCCGAAGACGTCGGGGAGGGTGTCGGCGACGCTCTTTGGCCGGTCGAGCCCGCCCTTGAGGCCGCGCGGCGTCCACATGTCGATCTCCAGGCTGGAAACCCCCGCCCCGGCCAGCGCCTCGGCATAGGCCGGCCCGCGGCTGTCGGGCCCGGAAGAGCCGTGCGCGATGACCACGACCGCCCGCGAGGGCGTCTCGGCGAAGCGCAGCCGTCCTGGCACGCGCAGCGGCTTGACGGCGCTTTCCGCGGGAAACTCAACCGATTCGACGCGCATCGTCGCGCACTCCTTTCGTCCATGTTAGTGGACCCTCGTTAACTTGGGCGAAACGGCGAGGGAATCCCATGCGGCGCGGATAGGCGAACGCTGGCGAGGGCGCGGGCCTTGTTCGCCGATCCGCAGGCGCGCTCGATCGCCGATCTGCATGTGTCGACGATGGAGGCGGGCCTGCACGGGGCGACGGCGGGCGAATTGTTCGACGGTTATTGCCGTGGCCTTGTCGAATCGGGCGTCCCGCTCATGCGCGGCTATGTCTCGACGCAGACCCTGCATCCGCAATGGACGGGCTACGGCTACCTCTGGACCCGCCAGCTCAACGCCGTGCAGGAACAGCAGTTCGCGCGCGTAGCATCGCCCTCTTCCGCCTGGCTGCAAAGCCCGTTCCTGCCTCTCATCGACCGCGCGCGCGCCGGCGAGGCGACGCCTTCGATGCGCCGCCGCCTCGCGCTCGGGTCCGCAAGAGCGCGACTTTCCCGCCCTCGCCGAGTTCCACGAAGCCGGCGCGACCGACTATTTCGCCATCGTCTACACTTATGGCCTCAAGGGCGACGCCGCGCATGGCGCGGGCGTGGTGCTGTCCTTCGCGGCCGACGCACCCGGAAGGCTTCGACGACGCCCATATCATGCTGATGGAGGCGACGCTGCCCGGCCTCGCGCTCGCCCTGAAGGCGCATGCCGGCCACAACATCGCCGCGAGCCTTCTCAGCGCCTATCTCGGCGACGACGCGGGCCGGCGCGTCCATGCGGGGGCGGTGGTTCGCGGCGCGACGCGACACCTTAAGCGCCGTCATCTGGTACGCGGATCTCAAGGGATTCACCGCCGTCAGCGACCGCTGGCCAGGGCCGGCGATCATCGACATGCTCGACGACGCCTTCGAGGCGCTGACGGCGCCGCTGAGAGCCCGCGGCGGGCAGGTGCTGAAATTCATCGGCGACGCCATGCTCGCCATTTTCGCCGTCGACGGCGAGCCCGAGGCGGAGGTTTGCCGGCGGGCGCTCGACGCCGCGGAGGAGGCCCTGGACCTGCTCGGCGAGAACAACCGCCGCCGCGCCGAAGCGGGATTGCCGACCGTCGAGGCCGACATCGCCCTGCATGTCGGCGACGTGCTTTACGGCAACGTCGGAGCCGCGGACCGGCTCGATTTCACCGTCATCGGGCCGGCGGTCAACGAAGCGGCCCGCATCGAAAAGCAGTGCGACGCCCTCGGCCGCCATATCCTTGCGTCCGAACGCTTCGCGCGCGCGGCCGATCTCTGCGGCGGACGCCTCGCGCCGCTGGGATCGCATGTCCTGCGCGGCGTCGCCGCGCCGCAAACGCTCTACGGCGTCGTCAAGAACGCCGCGCCCGCCGCCTGAGCCGCGAGGTCAGCGGGCGGCCTTGGCCAGTCCGCGCGACGACTTGCCCTTGCGCGACTTGCCGAAGCCGCTCGCCTTGGCGAGCTCGGAACGCCGGGCGGCGAAGGAGGCGGCGACCATCGGATAATCCGGCGGCAGGCGCCACTTCTGGCGATAGGACTCCGGCGTCAGTCCGAGCTTGGCGAGATGGAACCGCAGCGTGCGGTACCTCTTGCCGTTCTCCAGGCTGACCAGATAATCCGGCGTCACGGAGTCGCGGATCATCGCCGGCGTCGCGACGGCCGGTTGCGCGGGGGCCGCGGCCGGCGCGTTCGAGAGTCGCGCGAAAGTCGCATGCACGGATTCCACGAGCACCTTCAGCTCGCTCGCGGGGATGGCGTTGTTGGCCACGAACGCTTTCACAACGTCAGCGGTCAACTCTGTGATGTTTGCGTCGCTCAAGGCGCCCTCTATTGTCTTTATTGGTTGAAGACCACTGCGGACCCTGCCGCACCGCCACAACTGGCCCGGCTCGCAGCATTATAGGTTGCGTTTCTGCGCTTTGAAACAACCCTAGCCGTTTGCAGTGCGCAGGCCCGACTTGTGATGTTCTTATCAGCGATGCGTAAGTTTAATCTCTAAAAATCCCGCTGTCGAGACGGCGATGCCGTCTTTCCGCAGCGAGTCATTCGTTAAATGCGACGCAAATATGCGAAATTAGACATAATAATAATGGTTAATAGGCGAACTTCACACTCGGCAAGTATGTTAATTTGCGAAATCCAGCAATTCCGTGAGGGCGGCGCAGGTATCGGCGAGCAATAACGCAAGAACCGCTTGCCGTTACGTTGTTCCCGCGAGCAAAGGCCGCGCGAATTGCGCCGCGGGCGGGCGACACGTTGCTATCGGGCCGATGGACGGACCGGACGCTGCGGGGACCTTGCGTTAGCCGCAAGGACAGATTCGCGCCCGTCGCGCCGTCCGCGAGGCGGCGCCCGGTTGGCCGCGACGCAACTGCGGTCAGGCAAATCTGCCGCAGGATGCGCGCCATCGTCTCCGGCGCGGCGCGCACCGTCATGTGAACCCGTCCGTCGGGATCGTCGCGGCGGCTCATCACTTCGGCGTGCTCGTAGAGCCAATGCACCGAGCGGCCGTCGGCGCCGTCGAGATCGAGGTCGACGGTGCGCCGTCCCTCGCGCCAGCCGCGCCTCGATCGCCGCCAGGAGGTCGTCGATCCCCTCCCCGGTCAGCGCCGAGACGGCGACGGGCTTTGCGCGACCCGAGCGCCGAGCGCGGCGCGCTGCTCCTCGTCGAGCCGGTCGACCTTGTTCCAGACCTCGATCAGCTTCTCGTCGGCGCCGGTCGACGCCGAGATCGGCCAGGATCGCCTCGACGTCCTCGGCCTGCGCCTGCGCGTCGACATGGGAGATGTCGCGCACGTGCAGGATCACGTCGGCCGCCAGCACCTCTTCGAGCGTGGCGCGGAAGGCCGAGATCAGCATCGTCGGCAGATCGGAGATGAAGCCGACCGTGTCGGAGAGGATCGCCGTCCCGCCGTGCGGCAGGCGGATCGCGCGCATCGTCGGATCGAGCGTGGCGAACAGCATGTCCGCCGCCATCACGTCCGCGCGGGTCAGGCGGTTGAACAGCGTCGACTTGCCGGCGTTGGTGTAGCCGACCAGCGCGACGATCGGGAACGGGACCTGCTTGCGGCTCTGGCGATGCAGCGCGCGCGTCTTCTTGACCTGTTCGAGGTCGCGCGAGATGCGGATCATCCGCTCCTGGATAAGCCGGCGGTCGGTCTCGATCTGCGTTTCGCCGGGGCCGCCGAGGAAGCCGAAGCCGCCGCGCTGGCGCTCGAGGTGGGTCCAGGAGCGCACCAGCCGCGACTTCTGGTATTCGAGATGCGCGAGTTCGACCTGCAGCGAGCCCTCGGCGGTGCGGGCGCGGCGGCCGAAGATTTCGAGGATGAGCCCGGTGCGGTCGATCACCTTGGCGGCGAACGCCTTCTCCAGGTTGCGCTGCTGCACCGGCGAGAGCGCGCAGTCCATGACGACGAGCGCGACCTCCTCCTCCTTCACGCGCAGAGCCGATCTCCTCGACCTTGCCCTTGCCGAGATAGGTCGCCGGGCGGATCTCGGCGAGCGTCGCGATCTGCGAGCCGACGACGGCGAGATCGATGGCGCTGGCGAGCCCGACCGCCTCCTCGCGCCGCGCCTCCGGCGTGCGGACGGCCGGCGTCGCGCGCGAGATAGGGGCAGACGACCAGCGTGCGCGTGTGCGCGGCGACGGCCTGTTCGCGCCGGCCGAAGCCCGGATCGAATCCGTTCGGGTTCTTCGCGTCCGTCAATGATGATCGCCGTCGTCGACCGCTTCGAGCATCTGGATGGGCGCGGCGGGCATGATGGTGGAGATGGCGTGTTTATAGACGAGCTGCGAATGGCCGTCGCGGCGCAGCAGCACGCAGAAATTGTCGAACCAGGTGACGAAACCTTGCAGCTTCACCCCGTTGACGAGAAAAATCGTGACCGACGTCTTGCTCTTGCGCACGTGGTTCAGGAACGTGTCCTGCAAGTTTTGCGCTTTTTCCGAGGCCATGGTTAATCCCATAAGTTGGGCCGAGAGTACGGCCGATAATGACCGCCCCGCAAAGATATGGGGAGGCCGTCGGTCCTATACCACGGGCTCAGCCCGAACGCCATTGCGTCTTTTGGCGTTGTCCTCAAAACCCGGCGACGGTCCTGCAGGCGGCGCCCCTTGCGCGAAAATGCGGTCGAAATCGCGCTCGAAGCGTCTGAACCGCCGCCCTGTCGTCGGTCACGAGCAGGTCGTTGTCCTGCCGCGACAGGCCCGAGCGCGAGAAATTGCCGGAGCCCGTGCGCAGCCGCGCCCCGTCCACGGCGTAGGCCTTCATATGCATGAGCACGCCCGAGGGCTTTATCCGGGCCGAGACGCCGGGCCTGGCCAGAAGGCGGGCGAGCTTGTCGGCGTGGCCCCCGAACTCGCTGCGGTCGAGATAGAGCCTTACCGCCACGCCGCGGTCGGCCGCGTCTGCGAGCGCCTCGATGACGGCGTCGTCGGTCAGCACGTAAGCCGCCATGTCGATGGAGGCGCCGGCGTCGTTCAGAAGCGCGACGTCGATCGGCTCCAGATCTTCGGCCGGCGAATAATGGATCTCGATCGTGGCGGCCTGGGCGGCGGCGCAAAGAGCGAGAAACGGAAGCCAGAACAGGCGCAAGGATCGGTTCTCGGTGCGAGAATAAGAGAGAACAGAACGCGAAACTCGTTGCGACCCGGTTAAGCCCGCGCGATTGCGCGAAACTTGCGAGGACGGCTCAAGCCGTTCATTGTGGTTCGAGCCTCCGGGAGCTCGAATATGTCGACCGTCCGCCGCCCCTCCGTCTGCCCGCACGACTGCCCGTCGGTCTGCGCCCTCGACGTCGAGGTGATCGACGGCGCGCGCATCGGCCGGGTGCATGGCGCGGCCGACCATCCCTACACGGCGGGCGTGGTCTGCGCGAAAGTGGCGCGCTACGCCGAACGCATCCACAGCCCGAATCGCCTGACACGCCGCTGCGCCGCGCCGGCCCGAAAGGCTCGGGGCAATTCGTGGCCGATCTCCTGGGACGAGGCGCTCGACCGCACGGCGGAGGCCTTCCTCAAGGCCGAGCGCGAGCACGGAGCCGAGAGCGTCTGGCCCTATTTCTACGCCGGCACGATGGGCCTCGTCATGCGCGACGGGCTGGAGCGGCTGACCCACGCCAAACGCTATTCCCGCTATTTCGGCGACATCTGCATCGGCATTTCCTGGCCCGGCTACATCGCCGGGACCGGCAAGATGCGCGGCGTCAACGCCGACGAGATCGAGAAGGCCGACGTCGTCGTCATCTGGGGCACCAATGCGGTGGCGACGCAGGTCAATCTGATGACCCACGCCACCCGCGCCCGCAAGCAGCGCGGCGCGAAGATCGTCGTCATCGACATCTACGACACCGAGACGATGCGCCAGGCCGACATGGCGCTGAAGCTGAGGCCGGGATCCGACGGCGCGCTCGCCGTCGCCGTGATGCATGTGCTGTTCCGCGACGGCCTCGCCGACCGCGAATATATGAAGCAATACACCGACGCGCCCGAGGCGCTCGAAGCGCATGTGGCGAGCCGCGGCCCCGCACTGGGCCGCCGCCATCACCGGGCTGACGGTCGAGGAGATCGAGGCTTTCGCCGCGCTGGTCGGGCGGAACAAGCGCACGTTCTTCCGCCTCGGCTATGGCTTCTCGCGCCAGCGCAACGGCGCGGCCAACATGCACGCGGCGCTCTGCATCCCCGCCGTGACGGGCGCCTGGGCGCATGAGGGCGGCGGCGCGCTGCATTCCTCCAGCGCGATCTACAAGCTCGACCGGACGCTGATCGAGGGGCTCGACGTGAGGGACGAGCGCGTGCGCCGGATGCACCAGAGCCGCATCGGCGCCGTGCTGACGCACGAGCGCGAGGCTCTGGCCGGCGGCGGGCCGGTCAAGGCGCTGTTCATCCAGAACACCAACCCCATGGTGGTCGCGCCCGATCAGGAGAAGGTCAGGCGCGGCTTCTCGCGCGAAGACCTGTTCACGGTCGTGCACGAGCAGTTCCTCACCGACACCGCGCGCATGGCCGACATCGTGCTGCCGGCGACGATGTTCATGGAGCACGACGACATCTACACCGCGAGCGCGCATCAGTATTTGCAGTTCGGCGGCAAGCTGATCGAGCCGCCGCCGGGCTGCCGCTCCAACCATGAAGTCGTGTGCGAACTCGCCCGCCGGCTCGGCGCCGAGCATCGCGGCTTCGCCATGAGCCCGCGCGAGATCATCGACGAGACGCTGCGCGTCTCGGGGCGCGGGACGCTGGCGGAGACTGGAGGCCGGCCGCTGGCTCGACTGCCGGCCTTCCTTCCGCGAGGCGCATTATCTCGACGGCTTCGGCCACAAGGACGGCAAGTTCCATTTCCGCGCCGACTGGGCGACGACGCCCTATTCCAACAACGGGCTCAAGGGCGATTGGGCGGCGATGCCGACCCTGCCCGACCATTGGCCGGTCAACGAGGCGGCGGGCGGCGAATTCCCGTTCAAGCTCGCGACCTCGCCGGCGCGCAGCTTCCTCAATTCGAGCTTCAACGGCACCGCGACCTCGCGCGCCCGCGAGAGGCGGCCGACGGCGCTGATGCACCCCGACGACGCCGCGCGGCTCGGGGTCGAGGACGGCGACATCGTGCGGCTCGGCAACGGGCGGGGTTCGGTGAGGCTGCACGCGAAGGTGTCGCAGGCCGTGCGCCCGGGGGTGATCGTCAGCGAGGGCCTGTGGGAGAACCGCGATTTCCTCGACGGGCGCGGGATCAATTCGCTGACCTCCGACGAAGCGTCGCGCCGTTCGGCGGCGCGGCGTTCCACGACATAAGGGTATGGGCCAAGGCGGAGGCGGCGGGGCTGGCCGAGGCGGCGGAATAGGCGGGGACAGGACGGGATCTCGCGATTTCAGGGTTTTGGGCGCCGAAAGGCGTCTTTGCCGGCGCTCCGGTCGGATTTGCCTGGTCCGGCGCCCTTGGAAGCGCCATTCGGCCTCGCCGCCTGGGCGAGCCTGCGTCTCCCGCCTCGGCTCGATGGATTCAAAGCGCCGAGGCCGGGAGCATGCGCCGGATTTTCGTAGTTTAGAACACTGTCACCGAAATACCATAAGGACAAAAATATCACGATAGGATCAACGTATTTTTAACGCAGTCCCACTCTGCGCAATGCAGGCAGGGAGCGCCTGAGCTAGTATCGTTATTGATATGCTTTCGCGGCAAGTCCGGCAGTTGCACGCCCGGCTAGGCTCTTGAGCGTCTGAAAGCCGACCAGTCTGGGCAACGAGAGATTCATTTGCCCGCGCATCGCGCTCGAATGTGATCACGAGGTGCCCGATGGTCGAAGGCCTCTTTTGCCTGGGACAGAGAACTGCGACAATGCCATCTCAGCTATCCTTCGCGTGAGTACTCATTTGAAATTGTCGTGAAGTTGAAGAATGAGACCACGAAGTTTGCGTCGCTAGCTGAAATGGCATGCTGATATTTACGGAACAAAAGTCCGTCATATTCGACAACCGCTCGACGCGATGAAGAGCATGCAATCACCATATTCCGGGGATTAGCGATGATATCCCGTAACTACGTTATGCCGGACATAGCGATTCTATGACAGGCATGTCGACAGAATTCCAGATTTGTATCGACGCTTTTCGGGCTTCGTCGCCTTTTTCACTTGCACCGATCGTTGTCGAACTGATTGTCATTACTTACAATAAGCGCGTTATTCGCAACAGCGCCGAAGCGGATACGGTGTTGAGCGCTGCAGACGCGTTCTTGTTCTATTGCCCATCGCTGGAAGTTCGGCCCGGCGATCGCGCACGGCTCTGTCAATCTAAAACGCCTCTGCGCTTGTCTGCCTTGTTGCAGGCCCGTCATCGCATCAAAACTCAATCCTAGCGGAAGCCTCAGTCACAACATAGAGACTTCGCTGCTATCGAAGACCCCGTGGTTACGACTCGCTGCAAGCAGGTTCGTAGGGCACTTAGATGGGCGTCGCCAGATGGGCGTATTCGGGCGAATATAGAGAAACTGCTCTCTTTCATTGATCGATCGTGCGGATGAGATTAGGTGGATGGCAAGACTCCTCCAAGATCGAAAAGGCGAGCGCTGAGCGCGAGATGCTTAGGTGACGATCTATCGTCCCTGGCACTCAGGAATGTCGTCGATTCCGACAAATCGGGTGGCAATGTCTTTTTCTTTACCGGCGGATCCATGAATTTTTCGAGCCTCGATGCCGAGCGTACATTTCTCGCCCTGAGCGACGGTGCGTTCCAACTGCTTCACGAGCGCGCTTGGCGCATCCACGCTCGAGCAGGCCAAGTGGCGCGGCCGGCGCTCGGTCGAGAGCTTCCTCGTAGCCGACGTCCCCATCTGTTCAGTCCGAACGCGCCGGACACAGACGCGTGCACGATGACATGTCTGCGCCTGTAACTGCTCGAACGGCACTTGACGCCTGGCCGAATCGGCGCGCCGGCTCGAGCGCGTCATAGCCGGGACAAGCCTCGGCCTTCGATGATCTGAAGCTTCTTCCGCCGCCTTGACATCATGTTCAAAAAAAATGTTCGCAAAAAATTGGCTCACGCGACCGGAAGAGCGTCCCGACGTCCTCGAACGGCGGCGCTGAATCGGCATTGTCGGGTTACGCTGATGGGGTGGACGGCGTCCCGACGGCGTCAGATGCGCCAAGATGGATGTTGTCGAAACCCCATCTGAAGGGAAGCCGTCCATGGGCAAGTCTATCGAGAATTTGGGCTCTGTCACGCGCGTCGGGGCCGGTTCTCGGTGGAAATCAACAGCAGTCGTGATATGTTGATTGCGTTTTCTTGCGCGAGAGGCCGCTTCGGGTCCCGAATTTCCTCCGGAACTGTCGGTCGGATGAGTACGACCCGTCGTGTTTGAACTATCCCTGCGCCTGGCCGCGCTCGCGGTGAGTGTGTTCGTGTGGGACGCGAACCTGGCGCATGGTCAGGAGATGGAGCCGCGATCCTATTCGGCGGCGCCTATCGGCGCCAATTTCCTGGTCGGAAGCTACCGGTTCACGAAAGGCGACGTGGCGCTTGACCCTTCGCTCCCCATCACAAATCTCAGTGTCCTCGCCGCTCGTCGCATGATGAGGAAGACGAGCGCCAGCAGCAACCATGCGAGCGCCAACTCGATTGTCGCCTCGAAATCCTTTGACAACCGCCGCGCGCGGTTGAGCCAACCGAGTGTTCGCTCCACCACCCAACGCTTGGGCAACACGATAAATCCCTTGACTTCCTTATCGCTCCGCTTGACGACCGTGACCGCGATGCGGCTCGCCTCGAACGCCGCGCGTTGCGCCTCTTCGCCTCGATAACCCCCGTCAACGAAAGACATTTTCACCCAGGGGCTCTTGGACTTGACGGCCTTGAGCAATGGCGCGAGAGCGTCGCGGTCTTGCGTGCTGGCCGCCGTGATCTGGCATTCGATAGGCAGCCCGAGCGTATCGACGGCGAGGTGGCGCTTGCGGCCCTTGACCTTCTTGCCCGCGTCGAAACCGCGCGGGCCGCCCGCTTCCGTCGTTTTGACCGATTGACTATCGATGACCACGACGGTCGGCGTGGCTTCACGACCCTCCGCCTCGCGCGCGGCCATCACGAGCACCGAGACGATTTGCGCCCACACTCCACTGTCGCGCCAGGCGTAAAATCTGTTCTGCACTGTCGTGAACGGCGGAAAGTCCTTCGGCAAATACCGCCACGGACAACCGCCACGGATCATATAAAACAACGCATTTATAATGGCTTGTGGATCGGTCGGCTTGCGCCCGCGCCGTCTAGGCGGCGGCAGTAGCGGCGCGATCAACGCAAACTCCGCCTCCGACATGTCGCTTGCATAGCGTACGCGAATGACTTCATATTTCGCACGATCGGCCTCGTTCCACGGCATCGCAAATCTCCCCAAGTTGTTGCAAACCCAGGGAATCAAGAGCCGCGAGGCCGGTCAACCGAATTTTAGGTCTCGCCAACATCAATTCCGCCGTTCTCGCCTACAATCGCACGTTCGATCTGTTCGGGCGGACCGCCAGCGCCGCGATCCTCGTGCCCACTCTGCGAGGGGATTTCAGCGGCGACGTCGGCGACGCGAGCCGGCAGGTCGTCAGGGAGGGCCTGGGCGACGTCGCATTTCGCTTCTCCGAGAACCTGATCGGCAGTCCGGCGCTCACACCGGAGGAATTCGCGCGGCGCGCGCCCGAACCGACGCTCGGCGTCAGCTTGGCCGTAGTCGCGCCCACGGGCGCCTACGATTCGCGATATCTCATCAACGTCAGTTCCCATCGCTGGGCGTTCCGGCCCGAAATCGGCGGTTCGGTTCCCATCGGGAACTGGTTCGTCGAGGGTTCGGCCGGGGTCTGGGCCTATACCGTCAACGACGACTTCTTCGGCGGCCATGTCCGTGCGCAGGAGCCGCTTTGGACTCTTCAGGCGCACGCGGGATACAATTTCGGCCCCAACTTCTGGGCGGCTTTGGACTTGAACCGTTACGGCGGCGGCAGGGCCGCGGTCGACGGGGTCGCCGGGGATAATTACCAGTCGGTCGCGCGCTACGGCGTCAGCGCCTCCGTGCCGCTTGGACGCGGCTACTCGGCCAAGGCGTTCTGGGGAAGCTGGTTGATGGCGCGCAACGGCGGAACTTTCCAGACGGTCGGGCTGACCCTTCAGTATCTCTGGTTCGACCGCTGAGGCGGGAGCTGGGGTTACGGTGACACTGTGCTAAACTGCGCCTACACCGTTCGCGGGATCGGCGCTGCCGGGCGCGCCGCACGCATTTTCGCAACCTTCTGACCCATCGCTTCGCTCTTGTCGCCCGAGGGACCGAAAAGCGGGGCCTGATGTTGTGCGCCCCGGACGCCGGGGAGGACGCGCGACGGAAACCCGAAAAACCGGAAGGGACAACGTCATGAAACTCGCATCTCGGTTGCTCATCGGCGCTGCGGCCTTGCTGTTCAGCGTGGGAACTGCGGCCGCGATGTCCGCCGTCGCGGTCGTCGACCTCAATGTGCGAAGCGGTCCGGGAACCGGGTATCCGGTCGTCGCCGTGATTCCCCAAGGGGACATCGTTGACGCCACGGGTTGCGGCGGCGGTTGGTGCCAGGTCGCCTATCGCGGCAACATGGGCTGGGCAAGCCAGGCGTATCTGAACATCACAGGCGACTATTATTCTTACGGTTACGGGGGGCCATACTATACGTGGCCGTATTACGGCGGCTATGTCGGCTCGTATTGGTATGGAACCTGGCCATACTACAGCACTTATTACTACAACCGCCCCTATTACAACCGGTCCCGGCTACTACCGCCCCGGTTACGCTTATAACCGCCCGGGTTATTGTAACCGTCCCGGCCGGTACGGCGGAGCGTATCCCGGCCCGCGCGTGGGCGGCGGTTTCTACGGGGGCGGGGCCAGAGTGGGCGGCGGCTTCCATGGCGGGGGTGGCGCGTTCCACGGCGGAGGCGGCGGCTTCCCATGGCGGAGGCGGCGGGGCGCGCATGCACTGACCGCAACGGACGACGCCCGGCGCCGCTTGCAGGCGACGGGCGCCCCTGCCCCGGCGAAGCGAAAGGCCCCCGTGCGGCGTCTCGGTGAAATGCAACGTCACCGGGCTTTGCCGTGTCGGTGTTCAGGGCATCGAGCGGGCGGAGCGCAGCTTTGCGACCGGCCTCGTTCGCAGGCGCAGGATTTGGCATAATAAGTACACTGTCACCGTTTTCTCGCCCTCAGGAACCGCCGCGACGCCTGTCGCGTTCTTTTCCCATGAACGGGAGCCTGCGGGGCGCGTCGTCCGCGGGTGCGGTCAGTTTCCCGCCAGGATCCCAGCGCCTCCCGAAAGGACACCGCAAATCAAACTCGCAACATGCAGGCGCAAGCCGGTAATTTCGGCGGCGGCATGGGCGGCGGCCGCTTCGGCGGCGGCGCGCACGTCCACTGATCTCCAGCCGGTCTGATCCAGTAATCCCGAGCCCGCGCCGATGGCGCGGGCTTCTTTAGTATCCTGCGCCCGGCCCGTTTATCACCCCCGCCGACAGGCCGACGGTCACGTTCTTGGTGAGGTGATAGTCGAAGCCCGCGCCGAACACGGTCACGCCGTGACCGGGGCCCTGGCCGAACAGGCCGTTGATCGTCGCGTTGGCGTCCGGGAACTCGGAGGGAAAGGCGGTTTCGCGCGCGAGGCCGCCGCCGGCGTAGACATAGGGCTGCAGCCGGCCGAAATCGTAGCCGACCCTCGCCTCGCCCAGCGCATAATCGAAGCCCTGAAACCGCCCCCCAAAGGTCGGGAACGGGGCGTAGCCCGTGTCGAACTGCACCCCGAGCACGAAATTGTTGCTGAACTCGTGATCGTAGCCGGCGTACACGTCGCCGCCGAAGGCGCCCTTCTGGCCCTTGATCGCCGCGAAGGTGACGCCCGTCCCGACATAGAGCCCATCCCACACCGAGGGCGCGGGGTGGGGGTCGATCTGCAACGGCGGGATCGTCAGCGCCCCGTCGGCCAAAGCGGGCGTGGGGAGGAGGGCCAGCAGCGCCGCAACAAATCTTTTCATGGCCGCGAATCTACACCATATGCAGCGCGCATGGAACTTCGGAGAGCTTGATGGCCGACCTCAGCGCGTTTCGCGTCAACCGCAAATGGCCGGCCGCGCATCCCGACCGATTGCAGCTCTACAGCGTGCCGACCCCGAACGGCGTCAAGGTTTCCATCATGTTGGAGGAGATCGGCCTGCCCTACGAGGCCCATCGCATCCCGTTCGGCGCGGACGGCACGCGCTCGCCCGAGTTCCTGGCGCTGAACCCCAACGGCAAGATCCCCGCCATCGTCGATCCCGACGGCCCCGGCGGCAAGCCGCTCGGCTTGTTCGAATCGGGGGCGATCCTCGTCTATCTCGCGGAGAAGACCGGCAAGCTCCTGCCCGCCGGCGCGGCGCGCTATGAGACGCTCGAATGGGTGTTCTTCCAGATGGGCGCCATCGGGCCGATGTTCGGGCAGCTCGGCTTCTTCCACAAATTCGCCGGCCGCGAATACGAGGACAAGCGGCCCCTGCAACGCTATGTCGAGGAAACCCGGCGCCTGCTCGGCGTGCTGGAGCGCCGCCTCGGCGATCGCGACTGGCTGATGGGCGATTATTCGATCGCCGACGTCGCGACCCTCGGCTGGGTGCGCAATCTCGTCGGATTCTACGAAGCGGGCGATCTCGTCGAGTGGCACGAGTTCACGCGCGTGCAACGCTGGCTCGATCTCGGCCTCGCGCGGCCGGCCGTGCAGAAAGGGCTTGCGATTCCCGCCTGAGCGCAGGCGATCCCGGGACGCGCCCGGCCCGTAAATTGGCTTCGCCTGCGAGCGGCGATTCCCATTTCGACTCAATCCGGGTTAGATAGCCGCGCAGAACCTTTGTGAGCCACGCCTTGCCTCTGACCAAAGTCCGCGTCGCCCTAGTCGCCTCGCTCCTCGCCTCCCCGGCGCTGGCCGCCGTTCCCGACGCCTCGCGCTATCAGCTCGCCGCGAGCGAGCCCGGCAATTATCTCTCCGCCATCATCGCCAGCGCCGACCGCGACTCCGCGGCGGCGGCGGTCTATTTCCGCGAGGCGCTGCGCGCCGATCCCCGCAATATCGATCTCATCGAGCGCGCCTTCGCCGCAACTCTCGTCAGCGGCGACGCCAAGGACGCCTATGGGCTCGCCGACCGTCTGGCGGCGCGCGATCCCAGCAATTCGCTGGCGCGGCTCGCGCTCAGCGTGCGCGCCTTCTCCAACGGCAACTATGCCGGCGCGCGCGCCCAGCTCGCCGCCGGCGACGCCGGCAAGGCGCGCGACGTCACCTCGCTGCTGCTGACCGGCTGGGCCTGGGCGGGCGCGGGCGACCTCAGGCACGCGCTGGAATCGGTGGACCGCATCAACGATCCCAACGTCCAGGTGTTCCGCGACTATCACGCCGCGCTGATCGCCGACGCGCTCGGCGACCCCGCCGAGGCGCTGCGCCGCTTCAAGCTCGCCTACGCCCGCGATTCCCAGACCCTGCGGCTCGTCGACGCCTACGCCCGCTTCCTGGCGCGCCACAAGGACGTCGCCGGCGCCAAGAAGGTCTACGCCGATTTCTCGGCGCGCACGCCGGACCATCCCGTGGTCAAGGCCGCGCTCGCGGAGATCAATTCGGGACGGCCGGTCGCGCCGATCGTGCGCAATCCGAAGGAGGGCGCGGCCGAGGCGCTTTACGGGCTCGGCAGCGCCGGCACGCGCCAGGGCGACGAACTGGCCTCGCTCATCTATCTCCGGCTCGCGCTGGCGCTGAGGCCCGACCACGAATTCGCCGAGATCAGCGTCGCCAACCTGCTTTCCGACATGAAGCGCGGGACCGAGGCGATCGCCGCCTATCTCGCCGTGCCCAAGACCTCGCCGCTCGCCGAAAGCTCGATGATCCAGGCGGCGATCGAATATGACGCGCTCAACCAGACCGACAAGGGCCTGGCGCTGCTGAAGCAGGTCGTGGCCGAACATCCCGAGGACCCGGAGGCCTGGAGCGCGCTCGGCACGCTGCAGCGTTCGGCCAAGGACTTCGCGGCCGCCGCCCAATCCTACGACAAGGCGATCTCGAAGCTGCCGGCTCCCGACAAGGCCCATTGGGTGCTCTTTTACTTCCGCGGCATCGCCTACGAGCGCACGCATCAGTGGCCGAAGGCGGAGGCCGACTTCAAGGAGGCGCTGAAGCTCTATCCCGACCAGCCGCTGGTGTTGAACTATCTCGGCTATTCCTGGGTCGATCAGGGCGTCAACCTCGAGGAGGCGCTCAAGATGCTGCGCCGCGCCGTCGATCTCAAGCCGACCGACGGCTATATCGTCGACAGCCTCGGCTGGGCCAATTTCAAGCTCGGCCATTACGAGGAGGCGACGCGGGAACTCGAGCGCGCCGTCGAGCTGAAGCCCGTCGATCCCGTCGTCAACGACCATCTCGGCGACGCCTATTGGCGGGTCGGCCGCAAGATCGAAGCGCATTTCCAGTGGAACCATGCGCGCGATTTCGGACCCGAGCCGGACGATCTCAAGAAGATCCTGGGGAAGATCAAGGACGGCCTGCCCGGCGCACGCCTCCCGGCCCCGCCGCCAAGGCCGCGCCGAGCCCGGAGCCGACGAAGACCGGCGGCTGAGGGCATGCGGCTCTTTCGGGCGCCGGCCAAGGTCAACCTTACGCTGCACATCCTCGGCCGGCGCGCCGACGGCTACCACGAGCTCGACAGCCTCGTCGCTTTCGCCGGCGTCGGCGACCGGCTCGCCTTCGTTCCCGGCGAGCCGCTCGGGCTCGAAGTCGCCGGGCCGACGGCGCAGGCTGCGGGGCCGGAGGGCGACAATCTCGTGCTGAAGGCGGCCCGCGCGCTCGCCGAGCGCGCGCCGGGGCTGCGGCTCGGCCGGTTCGTGCTTGACAAGCAGCTTCCCGTCGCCGCCGGCCTCGGCGGCGGCTCCTCCGACGCGGCGGCGGCGCTGCGGGCGCTCGCCGCCCATAATGGCCTCGCGCTCGCCGACGATCCGCGCTCGCGCGAGGCGGCGCGGGCGACCGGGGCGGACGTGCCGGTCTGCCTCGACCCGCGCGCGCGCCGCATGGGCGGGATCGGCGAGCTTCTGTCGGCGCCTTTGGGGCTCCCGCCGCTGCCGGCGGTGCTGGTCAATCCGCGCGCGGCCTCGCCGACGCCGGCGGTGTTCGCCGGCATGGGGCTTGCGCGCGGGCAATCGTCGGGCGCGGGCGGCCTTCGCCGAGCCGCTCGACGGCGACGCGATCGCCGCGCTCGCCCGAGGGCCGCAACGACATGCAGGCCAGCGCCGAACGGCTGACGCCGGCGATAACGGAGACGCTGGCGCATGCTCGGCGAGGCCGGCGGCGCGCGGCTCGTGCGCATGTCCGGATCGGGCGCGACATGCTTTGCGCTCTACGCCGACCGCCACGCGGCGGCGCGGGCCGCGGGCTGGCTGAGAAGGCGCCGGCCGGAATGGTGGGTGCGGGGAACCTGCTTGAGATGAGGTTCGACAGGCCGCTTGAAGGTCGGGCGCCGTAATGGCCGTCGACCTGACGCCCTGGCCGCCGGTTTCCGGTCCGCAGGCGCGGCTGTTCGCCGCTCTCTGCGCGCAGGCGGCGGCGGAGTTGCGGGCCGCGCCGGAAAAAGAGCTGCTGGCGCGGCTCGGCGACCCGAGAGCCCTTCACCGGCGACTGTACGGGCCGGCGCTGCCGGCCCCGTTCAACATCTGGCCGGGGCCTATCGCGGCTCGCCGCATCCCGATCTCGCCAATTTCGTCGTCGCCTTCGCCTTCACGGAGAACGAAGGAACCGGCGTTCTCGCCCGTCCCGAGGCCGTCGCCACGATGATGTTCCACTACAAGAGCCTGATGGGCCGCTTTCTGGCGACCACGGACGGAGACGCCGGCCATTGCGTGCTCTGGGCGGCGCGGCTGATTTCGGCGTTCGGCTATATTCACCCGTTCTGGGACGGCAACGGCCACATTCAGCGCCTGACCTTCGAGGCGCTGCTCAGCCGCAAGGGGATCGCGATGAACGGGCAATGGTCCATTCATCCCTGTCCCTACGGCGTCGAGACGCACCGGGCGCTGGCGGCCCGCGATCCCGCGCGGATCGCCGCGTCGATGATGAAGTTCGTCTCGGCCTGAAGGGAGCCGCGCTCCCGCTCACCTCTTCGCCGGGCCCAGCAGCGCCTCCACCGCCGGCAGGATGCGCGCGACGATGACCTTCACGCCCTCCGGGTTCGGATGCAGCCCGTCGGGCTGGTTGAGCTTCGGGTCCGCGGCCACGCCGTCGAGGAAGAACGGATAGAGCGCGACGCCGTATTGCGCGGCGAGTTCGGGATAGATGCGGTCGAAGTCGGCGCGGTAGTCCGGCCCGAGATTCGGCGCGCCGCCCTCATGCCGGCCAGCAGCGTCGGGATATGCGCCTGGCTCGCCTTGGCGAGAATGGCGGCGAGCGCGCGCTTGGCGCCCTCGGCCGCCAGGCCCGCGCAGCATGTCGTTGGCGCCGAGTTCGACGATGAGCGCGTCGGTGTCCGGCGGCACGCTCCAGTCGAAGCGCGCGAGGCCGTCCTCGGCCGTCTCGCCGGAGACGCCGGCGTTGGCCACGCTCGACGTCGTAGCCCTTCGCCTTCAGCGCCTTCTCCAGAACCTCGGGGAAGCGCTGGCCGGGCTTGAGGCCGTAGCCGGCGGTGAGGCTGTCGCCGAAGGCCACGAGCTTCAAGGTCCGTGCCCTGCGCCGCGCTCGAGGCCGCACGAAAAGCGCGAGAGCCTGGACGAGCGCGGCGAAACATCCCATATGTCGCTCGGGCCTTCGAGACCTTCATGACTTCTCCCAGCGATTCGCCGACCACTCGCCCTCGTCCGCCGCGCGGCGGCCAAGTCCTTCAAGGACGTCCCCGCCGTCGAATTGCGCAATGTCGAGCTGAGCCTCGGGGCGGGCGCGGCGCGCGTGCATATCCTGCGCGGCGTCAGCCTGTCCATCGCGCGCGGCGAGGCGGTCGGGCTCGTCGGCCCCTCGGGCTCCGGCAAATCGACGCTGCTGATGGCGATGGCGGGGCTGGAGCGGCCGGACAGCGGCGAAATCTTCATCGACGGCGAGCCGATCCACGCCATGGGCGAGGACGCGCTCGCCCGTTTCCGCGGCCAGCGCATCGGCATCGTGTTCCAGTCCTTCCAGCTCATCCCGACGATGACGGCGCTGGAGAACGTCGCCGTCCCGCTGGAGCTGGCGGGCGCGCGCGACGCGCGGCGGCGCGCGCGCGAGGAGCTGGCCGCCGTCGGCCTCGCCGAGCGGCTTTCGCATTATCCCGCGCAGCTTTCGGGCGGCGAGCAGCAGCGGGTGGCGCTCGCCCGCGCGCTGGCGCCGCGGCCCGCAGCTCGTCATCGCCGACGAGCCGACCGGCAATCTCGACGAGGCGACCGGGCGCGGCGTCATCGAACTGCTGTTCGCGCTGCCGCGCGAGCGCGGCGCGACGCTGGCGCTGGTGACGCATGACCCCGCGCTCGCGGCGCTGTGCGACCGCACGTTGCGCATGCGCGCCGGCCTGATCGAGCCCGCCGCGTGAGGCTTGGCGGCGCTGACGCGGCTGGCCTTGCGCGACCTGCGCGGCGGCCTCGGGGGCTTGCGGATATTTCTCGCCTGCATCGCCATCGGCGTGGCGGCGATCGTCGGCGTCAATTCGCTGGCGCGCTCGTTGCAGGACGGGCTGGCGCGCGAGGGGCGCAGGATCGTCGGCGGCGACGCCTCGTTCTCGGTCATCCACCAGCAGCTGAGCCCCGAGGAGCGCGGCTGGCTCGCCGCGCGCGGGCGTCTCGACGACATCGCCGCGATGCGCGCGATGGCGCGCAACGCAGCCGGCGACGCGACGCTCGCCGACGTGAAGGCGGTCGGGCCGAGCTGGCCGCCGCTCGGCAAGGCCGAATTCGCCCCGCCGATGACGCCCGCCGCCGCCTTCGCGCGCGACGGCGACGCCTACGGCGCCGAGGTCGACGACATCCTGCTCGACCGGCTGTCGCTGAAGGTCGGCGACACGTTCCGCATCGGCGCCGCGCAGGCTCGTCGTTCGCGGCCGGATCGTCAACGAGCCGGACCGGCTCGGCGCCGGCATCGGCTTCGGCGCGCGCGTGCTGATTTCGCAGCAGGCGCTTGCGCCGAGCGGGCTCGTCCAGCCGGGCTCGCTCGTGCGCTACACGACGCGGGTGACGATGAACCCCGGCGGGCCGCCGCCCTCGCTCGCGCGAGGTGCTGGCGATGACCGCCGCCGCCAAGGCGAATTTTCCCGAGGCCGGCTGGGAGGTGCGCAACCGCGCCAACGTCTCGCCCGAATTTCTCGCGCAACATCGACCGTTTCGGCGAATTTCTCGCGCTGGTCGGGCTCATTTCGCTGGTGGTCGGCGGGGTCGGCGTCGGCAATGCGGCGGGCGGCTTCCTGGAGGCCAAGCGCCCGTCGCTGGCGATCCTGAAGGCGCTCGGGGCCAGCGGGGCGGAGATCGTCGCCGCGGCGGTGATCGAGTTCCTCATCGTCGCCGCGCTCGGCGTCGTCATCGGGCTCGCGCTCGGCGCGGCGGTTCCCTATCTCGTCGCGGGATTGGCGGGCGCGGCGCTGCCCTACCCCATCGAGCCCGGCTTCTACCCCCGCGAGCTCGCGCTCGGCGCGCTTTACGGCTTGCTGACGGCTCTCGCCTTCTCCATCGCGCCGCTCGGGCCGCGCCCATGATCTGCCGGCGACGGCGCTCTTCCGCGATCTCGTCGCCGCCGAGGCGCCGCGGACGCGGCCGCGCTATGCGCTGGCGGCCGTGGCGGCGGCGGCGGCGCTGGCGCTGGCTCGCGATCGTCGCCAGCCCGCAACGCACGGTGGCGGTGACGGTGGTCGTCGGCGACGGCGCTGGCGCTCGTCGCGCTGCGCGGCGTCGCGATGGCCGCGATGGCGCTGGCGCGGCGCCTGCCGCGCAGCGGCCCGGTCGAATGGCGGCTGGCGCTCTCCAACCTGCATCGGCCCGGCGCGCCGACGCCGGCGGTGGTGCTGTCGCTGGGTCTGGGGCTCGCCGTCATCGTCGCGCTGACGCTGGTCGACGCCAACCTGCGCGCCCAGCTGACGCCCGGGGCGGCGGGCACGCCGAACTTCTATTTCCTCGATATCAGAAGCGATCAGGAGGACGCCTTCAAGTCGTTTCTCGACAAGGACGCGCCGGGCGCGCGGCTCGTCGAGGCGCCGATGATGCGCGGGCGCATCGTGCGGGTCGCCGGCGTCGCGGCCGACAAGGTGCGCGCGCGCGAGAACGCGCAATGGGTGCTGGACGGCGACCGCGGCGTCACCTTCGCGGCGACGCCGCCGAAGGGCGCCGAGATCGAGGCGGGCGAATGGTGGCCCGCCGACTATGCGGGGCCGCCGCTGGTCGTCGGTGGACGGCGACATCGCCAAGGGCCTCGGCCTCAAGCTCGGCGACACGCTGACGGTCAACGTGCTCGGCCGCGACGTGACGGCGAAGGTCGCCAATTTCCGCAAGGTGGACTGGCGCTCCTTCGCCATCAATTTCGTGCTGGTGTTCTCGCCGGACGCCTTTCGCGGCGCGCCGCATTCGATGCTGATGACGGCCGAGCTCGCCAAGGGCGCGCCGCCCTCGGCCGAGCTGACGCTGGTGCGCAACGCCGCGCGCCAGTTTCCCGACGTGGTGACGGTGCGCGTCAAGGAGGCGTTGCAGACCGTCGAGGCGCTGGCGGCGCGGCTCGATATGGCGATTCGCGCCGCCGCCGGCGTCGCGCTGGCGACCGCCGTGCTGGTGCTGGCCGGCGCGCTGGCGGCCAACCAGCGGGCGCGGCTCATCGACGCGGTGACGCTGAAGATCCTCGGGGCGACGCGCAAGCGCCTGATCGGCGCCTCGCTGATGGAGTTCGCCGCGCTGGGCGCGGCGACGGCCGCCTTCGGCGTCGGCGCGGGGACGCTGGCGGCCTATGTGATCGTGGCCCACGTGATGGACTTCGATTTCAGCTTCGTTTGGGGCCAGACGCTGCTGGCGGCGCTCGGCGGGCTGGCGCTCACCGTGTTCCTGGGGCTGATCGGCGCCTGGCGCACGCTCGGACGCAAGCCGGCCGAGGTTTTGCGGGCGGGTTGACGCCCGCGCGCCCCGCGAAGGCGCGGGCGCGGGTCAAGTTGCTTATGCGCCGCAGTTCACCGGAAATTCAGTTTCGCGGGGTCTTTTCGTGTAATCCGCTTCCCTTGGCAATCGGCACGCTTAAGCTTAAATGGACAATTGGGACCGCGAGAGGCTCCGGACCGGGGCGATCGAGGTCAATAGGATCGCGATGAACGCCAACTTACGCAATTTCGCCCTCTGGGTAATCATCTTTCTGCTGGTCCTGGCTTTGGTCACTCTATTCCAGAGCCCGGCGCAGAAGACGTCCAACAGCGAGATCATGTTCAGCCAATTGCTGAGCGAGGTCGACGGCGGACGCGTGCGCGACGTGACGATCGCCGGCCCCGAGATCACCGGCCATTACAAGGACGGCCACGCCTTCCAGACCTATGCGCCGAGCGACCCGGGCCTGGTCGACAAGCTGTTCAACAAGGGCGTGGCGATCACCGCGCGGCCGCCGTCGGACGGCAATTCCTGGCTCCTGACCCTGCTCATCAATGGCTTGCCGCTGGTGCTGTTCCTGGGCGTGTGGATCTACATGTCCCGCCAGATGCAGGGCGGCGCCGGCAAGGCGATGGGGTTCGGCAAATCGAAGGCGAAGCTGCTGACCGAGGCGCAGGGCCGCGTGACCTTCGAGGACGTCGCCGGCGTCGACGAGGCCAAGGAGGACCTGCAGGAGATCGTCGAGTTCCTGCGCGATCCCGCAGAAGTTCCAGAAGCTCGGCGGCAAGATCCCGCGCGGCGTGCTGCTCGTCGGCCCTCCCGGGCACCGGCAAGACCTTGACCGCGCGCGCCGTGGCGGGCGAGGCCAACGTGCCGTTCTTCACGATCTCGGGCTCGGACTTCGTCGAGATGTTCGTCGGCGTCGGCGCGAGCCGCGTGCGCGACATGTTCGAGCAGGCCAAGAAGAACGCGCCCTGCATCATCTTCATCGACGAAATCGACGCGGTCGGCCGCCATCGCGGCGCGGGCCTCGGCGGCGGCAACGACGAGCGCGAGCAGACGCTCAACCAGTTGCTCGTCGAGATGGACGGCTTCGAGCAGAACGAGGGCATCATCATCATCGCGGCCACCAACCGGCCCGACGTGCTCGACCCCGCCCTGCTGCGTCCCGGCCGCTTCGACCGGCAGATCACGATCTCCAACCCGGACTTCATCGGCCGCGAGAAGATCCTGCGCGTGCATGTGCGCAAGGTGCCGCTGGCGCCGGACGTCGACCTCAAGGTCATTTCGCGCGGCACGCCCGGCTTCTCCGGCGCTGACCTGATGAACCTCGTCAACGAGGCCGCCCTGCTCGCCGCCCGGCGCGGCAAGCGCGTCGTCACGCGGCAGGAGTTCGAGGACAGCCGCGACAAGATCATGATGGGCGCCGAGCGCCGCACCCTGATGATGACGGAGGAGGAGAAGCGCCTCACCGCCTATCACGAGGGCGGCCATGCGCTGGTGTCGCTGTCGATGCCGGCCTCGACGCCGATCCACAAGGCGACGATCATCCCGCGCGGCCGCGCGCTCGGCATGGTGCAATCGCTGCCCGAGCGCGACCAGATCAGCCAGAGCTACGAGCAGCTCATCTCGATGCTGGCGATGGCGATGGGCGGCCGCGTCGCCGAGGAGCTCGTCTTCGGCAAGGACAAGGTGACTTCCGGCGCCGCCGGCGACATCCAGCAGGTGACGAAGATCGCCCGCGCGATGGTGACGCGGCTCGGCTTCTCCGAGAAGCTCGGCACCGTCATGTATGGCGAGAACCAGGAGGAAGTGTTCCTGGGCTATTCGATGGGCCGCCAGCAGAACATCTCGGAGGAGACGGCCAAGACCATCGACGAGGAAGTGCGCCGGCTCGTCCACGAGGCGCATGATAGCGCGACCCGCATCCTCACCGAGCGCCGCGCCGATCTGGAGACGCTGGCCAACGGCCTGATGGAGTACGAGACCCTGACGGGCGAGGAGATCGTCGCGCTGTTGCAGGGCGTTCGCCCGGTGCGCGAGGTCGCCGACAGCAAGGAGCCGCCGCCGCCCCGCACCGCCGTGCCGGCGACCGGCAAGCCCCGCAGCTACGGGCCCGACCCGGGGCTTGCGCCGCAGCCGCAGACCTGAGGCAAAGAAAAGCCCCGCTCCGAGAGGAGCGGGGTTTTTGTTTTTGGCTCCAGGCGGGCGCGGCGTCATGACCGGGCTTGTCCCGGTCATCCACGCCGGAGAACAGCGGCGGCGCTTCAAAGCTTGTAACCGTCTATGATCAATAATGCCGAGCCGCAGAGACAGTGACTCATGATCCGTCCGCGCGTCATGCCCGGGCTTGTCCCGGTCATCCACGCCGGCGAGCGAGCTATGCGTCTAAGCTATTGCGCAAGCTGTCGAATTCGCTCTTGATGCGTCTTTTCGGCGGGACGGCCTGGATGGCCGGGACAAGCCCGGCCATGACGCGACAGAGCGGCTCCTCACGGCCGAATTGAGCCTTTTTGTGCGCCGTCCGGGGTTTTCCCTGACGCTGGCGCGGTCTAGATAGAGCCCGCCCGCCCGGAGTTCCCTCGATGACCGCCCCAGAATCCTTTGGCCCCCGCCCCCGCCACGAGACGCTCGCGGTCCGCGTCGGCTCAGGCGCGGGCGCGATCACCGTCGGCGGCGGGGCGCCGGTCGTCGTGCAGTCGATGACCAACACCGACACCGCCGACATCGAGGGCACCGCCCGCCAGATCGCGGCGCTCGCCCGCGCGGGCTCGGAGATGGTGCGCATCACCGTCGACCGCGACGAGGCCGCCGCCGCCGTGCCGCATATCCGCGACCGGCTGCGGGCGCGCGGGATCGACGTGCCCATCGTCGGCGATTTCCACTACATCGGCCACAAGCTGCTGACCGAGCATCCCGCCTGCGCCGAGGCGCTCGACAAATACCGCATCAACCCCGGCAACGTCGGCTTCAAGAACAAGCGCGACGTGCAGTTCTCGCACCATTGTCGAGAAGGCGATCCAGTACGGCAAGGCGGTGCGGATCGGCGCCAACTGGGGCTCGCTCGACCAGGAATTGCTGACGGCGATGATGGACGAGAACGCCAGATCGGCGCGCGCCGCTCGACGCTCGCGCGGTCATGCGCGAGGCGATGACGCGCTCGGCGCTGCTCTCGGCCCAGCGCGCCGAGGAGATCGGCCTCGGCAGGACCGCATCATCCTGTCGGCCAAGGTCTCCGGCGTGCAGGATCTCGTCACCGTCTACCGCATGCTGGCGGCGCGCTCGAATTACGCGATCCATCTCGGCCTCACCGAGGCGGGCATGGGCTCGAAGGGCATCGTCGCCTCCTCCGCCGCGCTCGGCGTGCTGTTGCAGGAGGGCATCGGCGACACGATCCGCGTCTCGCTGACGCCCGAGCCCGGCGGCGACCGCACGCTGGAAGTGAAGGTCGCCAAGGAAATCCTGCAGACCATGGGTTTCCGCATCTTCGCGCCGCAGGTCGCCGCCTGCCCCGGCTGCGGGCGCACGACCTCGACCGTGTTTCAGGAGCTCGCGCGCGACATCCAGACCTATCTCGACGAGTTCATGCCGGTGTGGAAGACGCGCTATCCCGGCGTCGAGGGCGCTCAACGTCGCGGTCATGGGCTGCATCGTCAACGGCCCCGGCGAGAGCAAGCACGCCGACATCGGCATTTCGCTGCCCGGCACCGGCGAGACGCCGGCCGCGCCCGTGTTCATCGACGGCGCCAAGGCGATGACGCTGCGCGGCGAGGGCATCGCGCGCGAGTTCAAGAGCATCGTCGAGGATTACATCGAGCGCCGCTTCGGCCTCAAGGGCGCAGGCGGCGGAGTGAGAATGTACGAGCCGCCGCTGCACCGCCAGGAAGATCTCGCCGAAATCCACGCGCTGATCCGCGCCGCGGCCGTTCGGGCTTGCTGGTCAGCCACGGCCCGAGCGGGCTGCTGGCGAACGCGGTTCCGTTCACGCTCGTCGACGACGGCGTCGGGCTTCGGGCATGCTGCGCGCCCATGTCGCGCGCGCCAATCCGCAATGGCGCGATCTGGCGGAGGCGTGCGGAGGCGCTGGTCGTGTTCCAGGGCGCCGAGCAGCTACATCACGCCGTCGTGGTATGCGACCAAGCGCGAGACCGGCAAGGTCGTGCCGACCTGGAACTATGTGATGGTTCAGGCGCGCGGCGAGCCCAGCGCGTTCGAGGCCGCGGACTGGCTGCGCGCGCAGGTCGAGCAACTGACGCGCGAGCGCGAGGCGGGGCGCGCAGCGCCCTGGGCGGTCGGCGACGCGCCGGAGGATTTCATCGCCAGCCAGTTGCGCGCCATCGTCGGCATCGAAATTCCGATCTCGGACCTGCGCGGCAAGTGGAAGGCGAGCCAGAACCGCAACGACGCCGACCGCGAAGGCGTGATCGCCGGCCTCGGCGACGACCCGATGGCCGAGATCGTGCGCGGCGTTTGGGGTTCAACCTGACGCTGGCCGGTAGGCTGGCCGCAAGGCCGCCAAGCTCGCGCGCGGACTTGAATTGAATTGTGCCGCGCAGAAGACCCGCCCTACCGCCCGGTCCAGATATTCCTCCAGCCGAATTATCTCGCGCGCACGCTGACCGCCCCCGAGCGGCTCGAATGTCATTTCCACAACTACGCCTATCTCTGCGAGACATTCTCGCCGGCCGCGCTGCTGGCGTTGTACGGCGACGGCGTCGAGCTGTTTTCGCGCACCGAAGGCGAGGTCGCGGCCTCCTGCCGGCTGACGGTCAACCGCAAGGCGCCGAACCAGGGCGAATTGTCGCTGAACCTGATGGTCGGCGGCGAGGAGCTTTATGCGCTGGGTTTCAGCTTCGTCCCGGCGCGATCTTCCGCGCCGAGGAGCCGACGGTCCCGCTGATCTCGGCGCTATGCAGGGCGCGGCGCGGTCGTTCGAGGACATCACGATTCCTTGCCACCATGGATGGTTCCGCGCTACATCGCCCCGCAGGCGGTGCTGTTCGCAGGCCGTTTGCAGGGCTGTTTGCCTAGCGGCTGGGCGTCCGCCATATCCTTGGCGCGTCCGCCCGGCTTCAGCCCTCCTATTCCGAGCGCAACGCCGAGGCGCTGACGCGCAATTACGACGAGTTCTTCGCGGCCGTTCAGCGCCACGCCGGAAAGGCGGCGGCCTTTCGTGCCTACGACCGCGCCCGCTTCGTCGACATCCTCGACCATATGCCGGCCAAGCACCGCGCGCGCACAAAGGCGAAGCGAAGGCTCAAGGCGGAGCTCGCCGCCGAGGCGGCGCAAGCGCTCGCAGCGCTTGTCCTGCCTGTCCTCGCGCCGGGATGGCGGCGCGCCGCGCATGTCTTGGCCGAGCATTTCTCCACCCGTGTCGGCGAGCGGCGGGCCGGCGTGATCGCCACCTCGGGCCAAGAGAAAATAACGCTAGTGACCACTTTCTAATGCAGACGCGGCTCAAGTATTTGCTTTACAATTTGGAATTACTTGAAACGGAAAAAATTTAACAACTTCACCAGCCGGTTATTATTCTCTTTTTCGGTTTCCGTTAGTAGGTCGCTTTCTGCGTTCGGCCCCTTCACGCCTATCTCTAGCAGCCGCATTATCGCGCTCGGGGTAACGGCAGCAATACTTCTATTGGCGGTCTCCAGCCCATTGCGGCCAATTTATGGTCAACGTTACGCTTCAAAATGCATACATTGATGCGCCGTGCGCTGGCCGCACGCCAGAGCGCGCCTAATATACCTTTCGCCGCCTGATGCATCGGCGGGTGCGTCAATGCGCGCAGTCGATCTCTCTGTACGAGATCGAGTTTATTTACGCAGCCGGCCGCCTGACCCGCGACCGCCGACCGGGCGCACCAACGACGCGGCAATGGGCGCCCTGCGATGGCTTCGAACCCCTAGCGTTTCGGCCCCGCGTCGAGCCCCAGCAGCCCGTCGAGCGCGATCCTGCCGCCGCCGAAAGTGAGGATCGCCAGCGCCATCGCCGCCCAGGGCAAATGAAAATTGCGCCAGGCGTCGGGATAGGTGAGCTGGATGATCGCCGTCATCGCGAGAATCCCCGCCGCCGCGTAGCGCGTGAACAAGCCCAGCACGAGCAGGATCGGCAGCGCCAGCTCCCCGATGGCGGAAGCCAGCGCCATCTGGTCGGGAAACGGGAACGGATATTGCGCGCCGAACCAGTGGATTCGGTATTCGTCCTCGAACAGCGCCTTCGCCCCGAACGACAGCGTGAACCAGCCGTCCCATTTGGTGAGGCCCGAGGCCCAGAACGGCATGGCGAGCGTGACGCGCAGCACGAGCAGGGTCAGCGAACGCGGCCACAGGCCGAACAGCCCCGCCGTGACGCGCGAAAACGGCTGGGCGAAGGGGATGGCGACCAGAGACATGGGCAAGCTCCAGCAATGGCGCGAACGGCGCGGATAATTTCGGGGAAGGTCGCCGCGCCGGAGGGCCGGCGCGGCGGGGGCTCACGCGAGCGCCGACACCGCGCCCGCCTCGATGAGGCCGACGAGATGCGCGCCGGGATCGCCGCCCGCCGCGATCAGCGGCTCGGCGGCCTCGCCCAGCGTCGCGCCGGCGCGCAAGGCCGCGAACAATTCGTAGCCGCCCGGAGGCAGCGCGCGGACGAGCACTTCGGCGTGCGGGCGGGTGACGAGCGCGTCCTCGCGGCGTCCATGTCTGCGGCGGCTCGGGCTCGCCCTCGCCCTGGTGCGCGCCCCAGATGCTGGCGGCGGGCGTGGCGAGGCGCAGCAGCCGCGCGGCGGGATGGAAGACGAAGCGCAAGCCCTCCAGCCGCTCCGGCGCGACGTCAGCCAGCGCGGCGAGCGGCAGCGGCTCGGCTTCGGCGGCGTGATAGGCCTCGACCCAGGCGTTTTCGAGCGCGGCGACGTCGGGGAGATAGGGAAGCTCGGCGGCCGGCGCGAAGCCGCGCACGAACTCGGGGAAATCGGCGCCATAGCGCAGCAGCACCGCGCTTTGCGGCTTGTTCCCGGCGATGAAGGCCCCGGCCATGGCGCGGAAGAAGGCGTCGCCGACGAGCCGCCGCGTCACGGGATAACGCGCCTCCAGCGCCTTGGTCGAGGCCGACGGCGACGTTGTTGCGATAGACGGCGAAGCGGCGCGCGTCCGGCCGGCCCTGGCGGCCGAGCGTCGTCTCCGGCGGCGGGGCGGCGGGATCGGTCAGCGCGCGGGCGAAGGCGGAGATCGTCGTCTCAAACGACATCGGCGAGCGCCCTACGCTCGGCCTGCGCCGCCTCGGCGTCGGCGCGCGCCGCCTCGGCCCGCAGCGTCGGCCAGTCCGGCACGTCGTTGTCCCATTCGATCAGCGTCGGCTTGCGGCCGATGCGGCCGACGACGCGGCGGTAGAGCGCCCAGACGCGCGGCCTCACCGGCGAATCGTGGGCGTCGATGCGCAGGTCCGCGCCGGAATCGTCGCTGGCCTCGGCGTAGCCGGCGAGGTGGATTTCCTCGACCGCCTCCAGCGGGAAGGCGTCGAGATAGGCCAAAGCGTCGAAGCCATGGTTGCCGGCCTGCACCTCGACATTGTTGACGTCGAGCAGCAGGCCGCAGCCGGTGCGGCGCACGATCTCGCGCAGGAATTCGGCCTCGGGAATGTCGCTCTCGGCGAAGCGCACATAGGTCGAGGGATTTTCGAGCAGCATCCGCCCGACCGCCTCCTGCGTCTCGTCGATGTGGTCGCAGACGACGCGCAGCGTCTCGCGCGTGTAGGGCAGCGGCAGGAGGTCGTCGAGGAAGCCCGTGTCGTGGCTCGACCAGGCCAGATGCTCCGAGAACAGGCCCGGCTCGTAGCGCCGCCTCAGCGCGGCGAGGCGCTTCAGGTGCTCGCGGTCGAGCGGACGCGGGCCGCCGATGGAGAGGCCGACGCCATGCAGCGACAGCGGATAGCGCGCCCGCAGCGCCTCCAGCCGGCGATGCGGCGGGCCGCCCTCCCCCATGTAATTCTCGGCGTGGATCTCGAAGAAGCCGACTTGCGCGCTCTCCGCCATGATCGCCTCGAAATGCTCGGGCTTGAAGCCGACGCCGGCTTCGGGCGGCAGATCGGCGGCGACGCGGGGGCTGCTCATGGGCTTGTCTCCCTGGGGCTCAGCGGCCTATTCGACAACGCGCGGCGGCGTGTTACACGGCTTTCGCGCCAAACGTTCAATCTCGAAAAAATCCGCTAGGTCCGTAACATCTCTCACCCGACGGCGAAGGACGAATGGCCCCTGTCCCCAGCGACGCGCGCGAGGAAGCCTGGGCGGCGGCCATGCGCGCGGCGCTCGCCGGCGACGAGGCGGCCTATCGCCGCCTGCTCGCCGAGATCGGCCGCGCCATCCGCCCGACCATCCGCGGCGCCTTTGCGCGCGCGCGGCTGGGCGACGGGGATATCGAGGATGTCGTGCAGGAAACCTTGCTGGCGATCCATTTGAAGCGGCAGACCTGGGATCCGGGCCAGAAGGTCTCGCCCTGGGTCGCGGCGATCGCGCGCCACAAGGCGATAGACGCGATGCGCCGGCGAGGCGCGCGGCGCGCCGAGCCGATAGAGGATTTCGAGGCCACGCTCGCCGCGCCCGAGCAGGCCGACCCGCACACGCGCTCGGACGTCGAGCGGCTGATGGAGAGCCTCACGCCCCGCGCGCGCGACATCGTGCGCTCGATCTCGCTGGAGGAGCAGTCGATCGGCGCCACCGCGACGCGGCTCGGCATGACGGAGGTCGCCGTGCGCGTCGCGCTGCACCGGGCGCTGAAGGCGCTGGGTCAGGCCTGGAAGGCCATGCAGTCATGAGGACGGACGATTTCATTCTGGCGCTCAGCGCCGACGCGCGGCCGAGCGGACCGTCGCTGAAGCTGCGCGTGCTGCTGGCGCTGGCGATCGGCGCCTGCGTAAGTCTCGCCGTGTTCATGGCCATGCTGGGGCCGCGGCCGGACATCGTGCCGGCGATGCGCACGATGCGCTTCGACCTGAAGTTCCTCGACACGCTGGCGCTGCTGACGCCGGCCTTCCTGCTGTGCCTGCGCATGTCGCGGCCGGAGGTGAGGGCGGGGACGATGCTGATGTGGCTGCTCGCGCCCGTCGTTCTGCTCGCGCTGGCGGTGGCGGTGGAGCTTGCGACCGTGCCGAGCGACCTGTGGCTGAGGAAGCTCGTCGGCAGGAACTGGTATCATTGCCTGTCGCTGGTGCCGATCTTCTCGCTGCCGCCGCTGGCGGCCATGATCCTGGCGCTGCGCGAGGGCGCGCCGCGCTATCCCGCGCTGACCGGCGCGCTGGCGGGGCTGGCGGCGGCGGGCGTCTCGGCGACGATCTATGCGACCAACTGCACCGACGATTCGCCCCTGTTCGTCGCCACCTGGTATCCGCTGGCGACGGCGGCGGTCGCGGCGGTCGGCGCGTGGGCCGGGCGGCGGTGGTTGACGTGGTGAGGCTGCTTCGGACCGCGCGCGTCTCGCGCGCTTGGCGGGCGGGACGCCCGCGGTCCGCTCAACCCCGCCAGAACAGCCCGACCGTCAGCGCCGCGCCTATCGCCACGACGAACAGCCGCAGCGCCTTTTCGTTGACCACGCTCAGCATCCGCGCCCCCGCATAGCCGCCGATGGAGGAAGCGACGGCGGCGACGAGCGCCTGCGCCCAGTAGACGTCGCGCGAGAACACGAACATCGCCACGGCGGAAGCGTTCATCACGCCGGCGAGCACGTTCTTGGTCGCCCCCGCCGCGCGCACGGCGAGGCCCGCCAGCGTCAGCGAGGCCATCATCAGAAAGCCGATGCCGCCGCCGAAATAGCCGCCGTAAATGGCGATGAGGAACTGGATAACCATCTCCGCGCGCGGCGGGATCGCGGCGGTCCCCGGCGGCGGTGGCGCGCGGAAGAAGCTGCCCCAGGCGAAGACGGCGGTGGCGAACAAGACCAGCCACGGCACCAGCCTGGCGAAGAAGCTCGGCGGCGTCGCCAGCAGGATGAGGCCGCCGAGCGCGCCGCCGATCAGCGAGATCACGAACAGGGCCAGGAAATGCACGCCCGGCGGACTTTCCGCCTGCCTGCGGCCGGTGAGGCCCATGACGATCTGGGCCGGGAACAGCGCGACGGTCGAGGTGATGTTGGCGGCGCGTGCGTCCATGCCGGTCCACATCAGCGACGGCAATGTGATGAAGGAGCCGCCGCCGGCGAGCGCATTCTGCGCGCCGGCCCAGAGCGAGGCGAGGATGAGCACGATCCAGGAGGCCATCCCCGCCCTTTCCCCGCAAACCGCGAGCCGATCAAGCGAAATGGCGCGCGGCTTCCGCGTGTTCGGCCATCAGTTTTTCGAGATCGAGTCCGACGGGCGCGCCGTCGATCACGCGCCACTGCCCGCCGATCATCACGCGGTCGGCGCGATGGGCGCCGCAGAGCACGAGCCCCGCGAGCGGGTCCTGCGCGCCGGAGAAGCGCGGCTCGTCGAGCGTGAACAGGGCGAGATCGGCCTGCCGGCCGACCTCGATCTTGCCGATGTCGTCGCGCCCGAGGCAGCGCGCCGAGCCTTCCGTTCCCCAGCGCAGAGCGTCGAGATGCGTGATGGCCGAAGCGCCGTAGCGCAGGCGGCCGATCATCAGCGAATGGCGCACCGCCTCCATCATGTTCGAGGAATCGTTGGAGGCGGAGCCGTCGACGCCGAGGCCCACCGCGACGCCCGCCCGCTCCAGCTCGCAGGTGCGGCAGATTCCGCTCGCCAGCACCATGTTGGAGGTCGCGCAATGGCCGACGCCGACGCCCGCGCGGCCGAGCCGCGCGATCTCCTCGTCGTTGAAATGGACGCCATGGGCGAGCCACGTGCGCTTCGACAGCCAGCCGGTCTCCTCGAGAAGGTCGACCGGCCGCTCGCCGTACATCTCCAGGCAGAAGCGCTCCTCGTCGAACGTCTCGCAGAGATGGGTGTGAAGCTGGCAGTCGTAACGCTCCGCGAGCTTCGCCGTCTCGATCATCAGCCTCCGGTCTATCGAGAACGGCGAGCACGGCGCGAGCGCGACGCGAATTTGAGCGCCGGGCCTGGGATCGTGGAACAGCTTCAGCACGCGCTCGCTGTCGGCGAGGATCTCGTCGGAGTCCTGCACGACGCTGTCGGGCGGCAGGCCGCCGTCCTTCTGCGGAGCGGTTCATCGAGCCGCGCGTGATCGTCATGCGCATGCCGATCTCGCGCGCGGCCTCGGCCTCGATATCGACGGCGTTTTCGAGGCCCTTGGGATAGAGGTAATGATGGTCGGCCGCCGTCGTGCAGCCCGACAGCATCAGCTCGGTCAGCGCGAGCTTGGCGGCGACCTTCAGTTGCTCCGGCTTCAGCCGCGCCCAGATCGGATAGAGCGCCGTCAGCCAGGCAAACAGCTCCTTGTTGATGGCTTGCGGGTGCGCGCGGGTCAGCGTCTGGTAGAAATGATGATGGGCGTTGACCAGCCCCGGCAGCACGACATGGCGGCCGGCGTCGAACGAGGCGTCCACGGGCGCGGCGGGCGCGGCGGCGCGGGCGACCAGTTCGACGATGCGGCCGTCCTCGACGACGAGGCCGCCCTCGGCGCCTGCCGCGAAAATCGCTAGCGGATTCTTGATCCACAGCCGCATGAAACGCCCCTTCCTTTTTTATCGAAATTGGAATATTCGTTCTATAACCGGCGCTGATCTACGGAGGAGACCACATGCGCGACGAATCCGCCATCGCCCGAAGGGCGCGCGAAACCTGGCTGACGCCCGAGGCGTGCGATCTCGAGGAGTTCAAGCGCCATATCGCGCGCGAGACGACTGTCGCCGACGTTCCGCTTGCGGCGCGCATCGAGCGCAACGTGCCGATCTACGAAGGCTCGGCGATTCGCCGGGCGGCCGGCAATGCGCAGGCGCGCCGGGAGATGATGGCGGAATGGGCGAGCGTGATGCTCGAAGGGGCCGGCATCGTCGTGCTGGCGCAGGCGTTCGACGATATCGCGCCGGTCGAGGCGGTGACGAAGGCCTTCTTCGCCATCATCGCCGAGGAGAAGGCGAGCGGAAAGGCGGCGGGCGACCATTTCGCCAAGCCCGGCGCCAACGACCGCGTGTGGAACGCGCTGGAAAAGCTGGCGCTGCGCGATCCCCGAGCCTTCGCGGCCTATTACGCGAACGACGCCATCGCGATGGCGTCCGAGGCGTGGCTCGGGACCGGCTATCAGATCACCTCCCAGGTCAATTGCGTGAACCCCGGCGGCGCGGCGCAATCCGTGCATCGCGATTATCACATGGGGTTCCAGACCGCCGAGGAGATCGAGCGCTTCCCCGCCCACGCGCATCGGCTGTCTCCGATGCTGACGCTGCAAGGGGCGGTTGCGCATTGCGACATGCCCTTGGAGAGCGGCCCGACGCTCTATCTGCCGTTCAGCCAGGATTACGCGCCCGGATTTCTGGCGTGGCGAAAGCCCGAGTTCGCCGAGTTCTTCAACGCCAATCATGTGCAACTGCCGCTGAAGACGGGCGACGCGGTGTTCTTCAACCCCGCGCTGTTCCATGCGGCCGGGCATAACCGGTCTTCCGACATTCGCCGCATCGCCAATCTGTTGCAGGTGTCCTCGGCCTATGGGCGGGCGATGGAGTTGGTGGACCGGGTGAAGATGAGCAAGGCTTTGTATCCGGCGTTGCGCGGGCTTTCCGGCCGCGCGCGCGCGAACGCCATCGCGGCCTCAGCCGAAGGCTATGCTTTCCCCACGAACCTCGACCGCGACCCGCCGATCGGCGGCCTCGCGCCCAAGACCCCGGCGCGGATGATGGCCGAGGCGCTGGACGCGGGCTGGCCGGCGGAGGCTTTCGCGAAGGCGGCGGACGAGATGGCGGAGCGACGATTGACCTGAAACACCCGGCCTCGGCTCGCCGCACGCCGACAAACGAAGGAAATCCCATGAGCCAACCGGAAAAGATGAAGTTTCTGGTTCTCTATCTCGCGCCCGCGGCGGCGATCGCGGACTGGGCGAAGACCGATCCCGCGATCCGGCAACCCGCCGAGCAGAAGATGCAGGCGGAGTGGCGGCAATGGATGAGCGAGCACGCCTCCATGATCCTCAGCGCCGAGGCGGGCGGCAAGACCAAGCGGGTGACGGGCGCGGGCGTCGCCGACGCGAAGAACGACATCATGCTGATCTCGTTCGTCGAGGCGGAATCCCACGAGGCGGCGGCGAAGGCGTTCGAGAATCACCCGCACCTGCAAATCCCGCAATCCTCCATCGAGGTGATGGCGGTGAGGCCGGTCGGCGCGATGTAGCGTTTCTGCGAGCGTCTGGCGCGCGCTGGGACACGACCGCCTGCCGACTGAGAACGATCTTCCGTGGAGCCGCTTCAGCCCCTCGGCGACCTCCTTGCGCGCCGATCCTCCCTTTGCAAAATGAGCGAAACGCATCCATTGTTCGGCGGCTTACAAAGGAGGCATCCTTGCGAGTCTTTGGCACATTGTTTCTCGCCATCGCCTTGATCGAATTGTGCGCGCCGGCCTCCGCCAGTGAAGCGCTGCCGGAAAATGGCGCAGCCAAACTCGCGGCCTATCAGGTCTGCCGCCCGCTGGCGGCGATCGACTTGGGCTCTGCGGGCTCCACATCCTCCACGGAGTGCAACGGCATCGTCAGAAACCTCGACAGCCAAAAGCAGCCCGACAATCTTACCATACACTGTCTGGAGGCCACGAACGCCCGGCCGGACTCGTACAAATATTCCGGGACCTGCGTGCAGATCGACGGAGATGGAGACAAGCTGTTCATGACCTACGAGGGGTCAAAGACCGGCCAATTGAAGTGGATTGGCGGAACTGGCAAATACAAAGATGTTAGTGGTTCTGGGGACCTGAGTGTTACCGTCGCTCCCCGCGACTCCACTAAATTATTTTCATATACTCTCAATCTTGATGTAACCTGGAAAAGAAAGCCGCAATGATTGAGTAATACCGAGCCGCAGAGACAGTGACCCATGAGCCGTCCGCTACGTCATGCCCGGGCTTGTCCCGGGCATCCACGTCGGCGAGCGAGCTATGCGTTTAAGCTATTTCACAAGCTGTCGAATTCGCTCTTGATGCGTCTTTTCGGCGGGACGACGTGGATGGCCGGGACGAGCCCGGCCATGACGGGCCAAGCGATCTGATAGGTCGACGTCTACGCGTTCTTGTATAAGCGGCAAACAAAACGCTCGCGTCAATTGTCTCTGAAGAAGGAAGATGATCGGTTCCGATCATCGAGTCCTGGCGTTACTGCCCCCGCTTCGCCCTCGTGGCGAAGCGCACCGCCTCCTCGGCCGCGCGGAACAAAGCCTTCGCCTTGTTGACGCATTCCCGGTGCTCGTAGAGCGGATCGGAATCGTAGACGACGCCCGCGCCCGCCTGCACGTGCATCATGCCGTCCTTCACCACCGAGGCGCGCAGAACGATGCAGGTGTCCATCTCGCCGCCCGCGCCGAAATAGCCGATGCAGCCGGCGTAGATGCCGCGCTTGTCCTTCTCCAGTTCGTCGATGATCTCCATCGCCCGGACTTTCGGCGCGCCCGACACCGTGCCGGCGGGAAAGCCGGCGCAAAGCGCGTCCACCGCGTCGAGCCCGGGCCGCAAGCGCCCCTCGACGTTGGAGACGATGTGCATGACATGGCTGTAGCGTTCGATGAAGAAGGAGTCCGTCACCTTCACCGAGCCGATCTCGGCGACGCGGCCGACGTCGTTGCGGCCGAGATCGAGCAGCATCAGATGCTCGGCGCGCTCCTTGGGGTCGGCGAGCAGATCGCGGGCGAGGCGCGCATCCTCCTCCGGCGTCGCGCCGCGCCAGCGCGTGCCGGCGATGGGGCGGATCGTCACCTTGCCTTCGCGCAGGCGCACCAGAATCTCGGGGCTGGAGACGACGATCTGGAAGCCGCCGAAGTCGAGGAAACAGAGATAGGGCGAGGGGTTCACCCGCCTGAGCGCGCGATAAAGCGAGAACGCCGGCAGCTCGAAGCGGCTGGTGAAGCGTTGCGACAGCACGATCTGGAAGGCGTCGCCGGCGCGGATATATTCCTTCGCCCGCTCCACCATGGCGAGGAACTCGGGTTCGGTCGTGTTGGAGACGGCCTCCTCGGCCGTCAGCAGGGGATCGACGGCCGGCCCGACATGATCGAGCGGGCCCTCGAGCGCCTCCACCACCGCCTCGATGCGCGCCTCAGCCGCCGCCTTGGCGGCGCGCGCGCTAATCCCCGGCGCGGGGCGGACGGCCGCGACGACGACCATCTCGTCGCGCACGCTGTCGAACACCACCATCACCGTCGGGCGGACCAGCAGCGCCTCGGGCGCGCCGATGGGATCGGGCTTGGCCGGCGGCAGGCGCTCCATCTGCCGCACCATGTCGTAGCCGAGATAGCCGAACACGCCCGCCGACATCGGCGGCAGGCCGGGCGGCAGGTCGATGCGGGATTCGGCGAGCAGGTCGCGCAAAGCCTCCAGCGGCGGCTTTTCGAGCGGCGCGAAAGCGTCGCGGTCCTGCGCCGGGCGGCGGTTGATCTCGGCCTTGGAGCCGTTCGAGCGGAAGAGCAAATCCGGGTCGAGCCCGATCATGGAGTAGCGGCCGCGCTGCGCGCCGCCCTCCACCGATTCCAGCAGGAACATGTCGCCGGAGCGCCTCGCCGCCAGCTTCAGATAGGCCGAGACCGGGGTCTCCAGATCGGCGACCAGCGTCGTCGTCAGGACGGAGGCGCGGCCTTCGGCGTAGAGGGCCTCTATGTCCATTACCCGCCCTCGGCGCCTTGCATCACGCGGCGGTCTATCGAGACTCCGATCTGGCGCTTCAGCGCATCGACATATTGCTCGACCACCGAGGAGCTCATCTCGTTCTTCAGCCGGTCCTCGGTTCCCATCACCTGCGGGTCGCCCGGCGCGGGCGGCGGAATCGTGTCGGAAGTCACCTTGAACACGAACTGGCCGTCCGCAGTCGAGGCGGACCCGGCCGCCGTCGGCCCGACGCCGAACACGGCCGCCACCACATTGGGCGCGAGCCCGGCGCCGCCTTCGCGGCGGATGTCCTTGGCGGTCTTGACCTGCGCATTGGCGGCCTTGGCCAACTCGGCGATGTCGGCGCCGGCGTCGAGTTTCTTCACCGCCTGCGACGCGGTCTCGGCGAGGCGCTTGGCGGTCTCCTCGGCGCGCCAGACCGAGGCCGTCTTGTCCTTCACCTCCTCGAAGGTCCGGTCGTGCGCGGGGTCGATCCTGATGACGGAGAACCAGAGAAAGCCGTTGTCCTTGGTCGGGATCGGCTCGTCGTCGACGCCGATGTCGGAGGCGAAGACGGCCGGCAGCAGCAGATCCTTGTCGACGAGGTCGACCTTGGCGCCGGCGGCGTTGCGATCCTCGCGGTCGACGCCGTCATAGGTTCGAACCGTCATGCCGACGCTGCTGGCCGCCTCGGCGAGGGATTTGCCGTTGCCCCGGGCGTCCTCGATCTTGTCGTGCAGGCTCTGCACCTGATCGACGGCGCGGGAGGCGGCGATCTGCTCCTTGATCGCGCCCCTGACCTCGTCGAACGGCTTCACGCTGCCCGGCGTGATCGACAGCGCCTTGACCAGCACATAGCCGAACCGGCCCTTGACCGGGGCCGAGACGCCGTCCTTCGGCAGAGCGAAGGCGGCCTCGGCGACGGCGGGGTCGAAGACGCCCGCCTTGGTCACCTCGCCGAGGTTGAGATCGGCGTCGGCCAGCTTGCGCGCCTTGGCGATGTCCTCGAACGACGTTCCCGCCTTGACCTTGGCGCCGGCCTCGTCCGCCTCCGCTTCGCTCGGGAAGACGATCTGCTGCAGGTTGCGCTTTTCGGGGACGGTGTATTTCGTCGCCTTTTCCTTCTCGTAGAACGCGCGCGCCTCATCGTCGGTGACGCTGTCGGGCTTGGCGAGCGTCGCCGGCGTGATGAGGAGCGCGTCGAAGCTGCGGTATTCGGGCGCGCGCCACTCGCTCTTGCGGGCGTTGAAGAAGGTTTTCAGCGCCTCGTCGGAGGGCGGCGGGATTTCCCCGGCGGCGGCGGGCGGCAGAGTGTAATAGGCGATCTCGCGCGTCTCGGCCTTCGTGTCGAGGATCGCCTGCACGAGCGCCTTGGGCGGGGTCAGGCCGTCGATCAGCGAATATTGCAGTTGCTGGCGAAGATAGACGTTGCGCTGCTGGGCGATGAAGGCGCGCTCGGAAAGGCCGACGTCGCGCAGATATTGGTTGTACTTGGCGCTGTCGAACTTGCCATCCGGGCCCTTCAGGCCGGGATCGTTGCGGACGGCCTCGGCGATCGTCTCGCTCGGAAATCGCAAGCCCCATCGCGCGGGCGCGCTCGTCGAGGGCGGCCTCGTCGATCATCCTGTCGAGCACCTGGGCGTCGAGGCCGAGCGCGCGGGCCTGGGCGGGCGTCAGCGGCTGATGAAGCTGGCGTTGCAGGCGGTAAAGCTGGCTTTGCAGCTCGTTGGAATAGGCCTGCTGGCTGATCTTCGTCGAGCCGACCTTGGCGACCGTGTCGGAGGTGAAGCCGCGCAGCATGTCGCCGACGCCCCAGACCGCGAAGCTCACGATGAGGAGCCCCATGAGCACCGTCATCACCGCCTTGCCGATCGCGCCTTGCGTGGCTTTCCGTATTCCGTCGAGCATTTGAGCCTGGCTCTCTTCCTCGCGCGCCTCTCTAGCGGGCGATGTGGGCTTTGCATAGGCGGGCGGCCCATGTTACCGGCCGGCCGGAACGGAGAGCGAAATGACTCCAAATGTGCGCCCGCTGCTGGCGGGAAACTGGAAGATGAACGGGCTCAAGGCCGCGCTCGGAGAACTCGCCGCCAAGCGCGCCGCCGTGGAGCGGGGCGAGGCCGGCGTCGCGGAAGTGGCGGTCTGCCCGCCCGCGACCCTCATCGCCCACGCCGCCTCGGCGCTGGCGGGAAGCGCGGTGGGGCTCGGCGGCCAGGATTGCCACGAGAAACCAAGCGGCGCCTTCACCGGCGACATTTCCGCCGAGATGCTGAAGGACGCCGGCTGCTCCTATGTCATCGTCGGCCATTCCGAGCGCCGCGCCGGCCACGGCGAGACCGACGCCATGGTCAAGGCGAAGGCGCGAGGCCGCGCTGCGCGCCGGGCTGACGGCGATCGTCTGCGTCGGCGAGACGCGCGCGCAGCGAGACGCCGGCGAGGCCCTGGCCGTGGTGAGCGCGCAGGTGCGCGGCTCGACGCCCGAGGGCGCGACGCCTGAGACGTTCGTCGTCGCCTATGAGCCCGTCTGGGCGATCGGCACGGGGCTCACGCCGACGCCCGACGACGTCGCGGAGATGCACCGCTCGATCCGCGTCCTGCTCGGCGAGATTCTCGGCGAAGCGGGGGCGCGGGTGCGCATCCTCTACGGCGGCTCGGTGAAGCCGGCCAATGCGCGCGAATTGCTCAGTCTGCCCAATGTCGACGGCGCGCTGGTCGGCGGGGCGAGCCTGAAGGCCGCCGATTTCCTGGCTATCGGGGCCGCCTATCGCTGAGGGACGTCATGGACGCGGCATTCTGGGATCAACGCTACGCGGGCGCGGACTTCGCCTATGGCGAGGCGCCTAACGCTTTCCTCGCTTCGCTGAGCGAGACCTTCAAGCCGGGCATGCGGGCGCTCGTCCCCGGCGACGGCGAGGGCCGCAACGGCGTGTTCCTCGCCGAGCGAGGCCTGAAGGTCGAAACGCTGGACCTGTCGGCCGAGGGCGTCGCCAAGGCGCGCCGGCTCGCTTCGGCGCGCGGCGTGACCGTGGACGCGCGGCAGGCGGACGTTCTGACCTGGGACTGGCCGGTCGCCGCTTACGACGTGATCGCCCTGCTCTATCTGCATCTGCCGCCGCCCGGACGGCGGCTGCTGCACACGCGGGCGCTGGCGGCACTGAAACCCGGCGGGCGCATCGTGCTGGAGGCGTTCACGCCGGCGCAGCTGGAGAAGCAGCGCCAGGGCGCGCGCGGGGGACCGCGCGACGCGGCGCTGCTCTTTAGCGCCGAGGACCTGCGCGCGGATTTCGCCGGCGCGGAGATCGAGCTGCTGCAGGAGACCGAGACGGACTTGAGCGAGGGGACGCTGCATGTGGGGCTGAGCGCGGTGGTGCGGCTCATCGCCAAGCGGCCTTGACGGTCTGATAGAATACAACATTCTTCGCGCCCGGCGGCGTCCGCCAAGGTTCCGGCGCGAAAAGATACGTCAGCGAGCTTGCGTCCGAACCCCCGCAATATCGGCAAGCTTGTGCTCATATTTCTCGACTGCATGGTCCCTAATGCCGAGAATCGCGCGGGCCTCGGCGAACTGAATGAGACCTTTGAGCAGTTGCCAGCCGCGGGTAACCAATCCCGGTTCGTAACGATAGGGCGAGCTTTGCGATTGTTCCGGCAAATACCTAGGATCGCCGGAATGACGGTAAGGGATGGGAAGCGGCAGGTGAGGAGCGAACCACGGAATTTGCGGAACAATATCCGCATAATTTTCAACGCGGTAGCTCGGCGGTTTCACCCAAAGATCGAAATAGGCGTTGCCGACGCGGGGCGAGCCAAAAGTGTAGCATGCCGCGATTTGGTCTGATCCGTATATGGCGGCGGCGATTTGCGCGAGCGCGCCGCCGAGGGAGTGTCCGGTTATATAGATCGGGATGCCTTTTTCCTTGGTCACGCCCTTTATCTGTTGGATCGCATTGCCGAGCCCTTGCGGACCATCGTCGATTTCGTTGAACACCGCGAGAAATCCCTTGTGTACTCGCAATCTTGGGTCTGTCTTCTGTGGATGCACCATCTCCACCTGAAAATTTGTTCGCCAATTGGTTATCGACTCCGTCCCTCGGAACGCCAGTACGACGATATCGGCCCCTTCGACGATATACGCCCAGGCGTCGAGAGGGAGGTTGCAAAAATATGTAATCCTATCAAAGCCTAGGGCTTGGAAGCTAGCCGGAATAATCTCAGCTGGGCCTGGCGCGCAACCCGGTGGCGGGAATTCATACGCCAGTCTTGCAAGTGTAGCCATCAACGCCGCGGTTCTATCCGAGTACGCAGCCCGCAGTACTGGCAGATCTTTCGTTTTGACTTGCGTCGGCTCGAAAACTGGCAACTCACGCCCCCTTTTTTTTGTTTCTTGCGCGTCAGAAGGTGAATACAGTAGAAAATCTATTTGGCGCCGAATTGTCGCGAGACACCTCGCAGGCGGAACGCAAATATCTACCTCTGGGCGCGCGCGGCGTAAATAGTGTGGTCAATTGTTGCCGGCGAGTTGCTGCACGAACGCGTCGCTCTGGAGGCGTTGACCCCTATGGCATTTCGGAGTCGCAGCCAGCATTCGCGCAAGCTGCGCGATCCAATTGGGAATGGAAGGCGGAGCCGCCTCTATGCGAGGCGCTCGGCGCCCTACCTCTGCCGCTCCCGCCACCCCTGCGCCAACGACCACCGGCGCGTTGGAGGCCGGCAGCGGATCGCGGCCGAGGATCATGTCGGCGGCCTTCTCAGCCGAGCATGATCGTCGGCGCGTTGAGATTGCCGCTCGTGATCGACGGCATGATCGAGGAATCCACCACCCGAAGCCCCTCCAGCCCGATCACCCGCGTCTCGGGGTCGACCACCGCCATCGGGTCGCTGGCGAGCCCATCTTGCAGGCGCCGCAGGGGTGATAGGCGCTTTCGAGCTTCTCGCGCAGGAACTCGTCGATCTCGGCGTCGCTCTGGCAGGCCGCGCCCGGCTGGATTTCGCGGCCCGCATAGGGCGCGAAGGCGGGCTGCGAGAAGATCTCGCGCGTCAGCCGCAACGAGGCGCGCATCTCCGTCCAGTCGTCGGGATGGGTCATGTAGTTGAACACGATGCGCGGCGCCTCGCGCGGATCGGGCGAGCGCAGCCGGACATGGCCGCGGCTCTTGGAGCGCAAAGAGCCGACATGCGCCTGGAAGCCGTGCTCGCTGGCCAGCGTATTGCCGTCGTAGGTCACGGCGAGCGGCAGGAAATGATACTGGATGTCGGGATGCTCGATCCCGGCGCGCGAGCGGATGAAGGCGCCGGCCTCGAACTGGTTGCTTGCCCCCAGCCCGGTGCCGCGCAGCAGCCATTGCAGGCCGACGATCCCGCGCCCGATGAGGCCGGTGTGGCGATAGAGCGTGATCGGCTGCCGGGAGGCGAGCTGGAAGTAATATTCGAGATGATCCTGCAGGTTCTCGCCGACGCCGGGCAGGTCGCGGACGACGGGAATCCCCAGGGCCTGCAACTCCGCGCCGGGCCCGACGCCCGACAGTTTCAGCAATTGCGGCGAGTTGATCGCCCCGCCGCTGAGGATCACCTCGCCCGCGCGGACCTGATGCGTCTTGCCTGCCCGCTCATAGGCGACGCCGACGGCGCGCCGGCCCTCGAACAGGATCTTCGTGACCAGCGCATGGGTCTCGACGGCGAGATTCGGCCTTTTCATCGCCGGGCGCAGATAGGCGTTGGCGGCCGACCAGCGCACGCCGTCCTTCACCGTCATGTCGAAGCCGCCGAAGCCCTCGCCCTCGGCGCCGTTGAGATCGGCGCTGACGGGATAGCCCGCCTGCCGGCCCGCCTCGATGAAGGCGTCGAACAGCGGGTTCTTGCGCCCGCCCGGCGTGGTGACGAGCGGGCCGTCCGTCCCCCGGTACTCGCTCGGCGTCCCGCGAAACGATTCCGCCCGCCGGAAGTAGGGCAGCAGCTTGGCGTAGGACCAGCCGCGCGCGCCCTCGGCCTCCCAGCGGTCGAAGTCGAGCGCGTGCCCGCGCACATAGACGAGGCCGTTGATCGAGGACGAGCCGCCGAGCGCCTTGCCGCGCGGGCAGGAGATGCGGCGGTTGTTGAGCTCGCGCTCCGGCTCGCTCCAATAGCCCCAATTATAGGCCTTCATGTTGAGCGGGATCGACAAAGCGGCCGGCATCTGGATGAAGATCGAGCGGTCCGAGCCGCCGAACTCCAGCACGAGCACGCTATGCCTGCCGTCCTCGCTCAGCCGGCTCGCCAGCGCCGAGCCGGCGGAGCCCGCCCCCACGATGACGTAATCGAAGCTTTTCATGACGTCCCCTGATGTGGGGACGATCTCAGCCGCGCGGGCCTGTTTCGGCAAAGAAGATTTTGCGGCGGGGGAATAGATTTTTTGCGGGGGGCGCGCGGCGCTACGATTCGGCCGTGAGCTTGTCGGCCGTCCTGGTCTCGAAATCGCTGGCCTCGTGGCGCTCGCGCAACTGCATGGCGGGATCGCCGTGCGTGCGGTTGACCATGCGGCCGCGCTTGACCGCCGGACGCTCCAAGCAGCGCGTCGGCCCAGCGAATCACGTGCGTATATTCGTGCACGCCGAGGAATTCGCCGGCGCCGTAGCTCCAGCCTTTCACCGTGCCGCCGTACCAGGGGAAGATCGCCATGTCGGCGATGGTGTAGTCGTCGCCGGCGATGTAGCGCGTCTCGGCCAGGCGCCGGTTCAGCACGTCGAGCTGGCGCTTGGTCTCCATGGCGTAGCGGTCGATGGCGTATTCGATCTTGACCGGCGCATAGGCGTAGAAATGGCCGAAGCCGCCGCCGAGAAACGGCGCGCTGCCCATCTGCCAGAACAGCCACGACAGGCACTCGGCGCGCTTGGCCCGCTCCGTCGGCAGGAACGCGCCGAACTTCTCGGCGAGATAGACGAGGATCGCGCCCGATTCGAACACGCGGACCGGCCGGGTTCTCGCCGCGGTCCAGGAGCGCGGGGATCTTCGAGTTCGGGTTGATCTCGACGAAGCCGGAGCCGAACTGTTCGCCCTTGCCGATGTCGATGAGCCAGGCGTCGTATTCCGCGCCTGAATGGCCGGCCGCCAGCAGCTCCTCCAGCATGATCGTCACTTTGACGCCGTTCGGCGTGCCCAACGAATAGAGCTGCAGCGGATGGCGGCCGACGGGCAGCGCCTTCTCGTGAGTCGGGCCGGCGATGGGCCGGTTGATGTTGGCGAAGCGACCGCCGAAGTCCTTGTTCCAGACCCAGACTTTCGGCGGCGTGTATTCGGCGTCGGACATGATGCGCTCCTGCAGGGGAAGCCCAAGCCTTAGCGCAACGCCGCCGCCGATTGAACATGATCCCCGCCGCGATAGCGTGTTAGTGATTTGCGCTTCCGGATTCGAATCCGTCCAACGGCGGCTCTTCGCGATTTCGATTCGTCCCCCACTGCAATTCGTCGTAGAATTTACGCGCAGCCGCATTTCCGGCTGCGCGCCTAGCGTGTTTCCAAAGGAGGCAGCGATGGCTATTTATATGATCCAAATGGCGTATACAGCGGAGTCGTGGGCGGCTCAGGTGAAACATCCGGCCAATCGCGTCGAGGGCGTCGGTCGCCCGTGCTGCGAGGCCGCAGGAGGAAAATTCATTGGCGGCTGGCTGTGCTTTGGCGAATATGATCTGGTGTTGATCGCCGAAATGCCGAGCGAGGAAAGCGCGGCGGGCCTCGCCATCGCCGTCACTGCAGGCGGCGCGCTGAAGTCGTCAAAGACGACATTGCTGATGACCGCCGAGCAAGGCCTGAAAGCCCTGAAAACGGCGGGCGAGGTCGCCAAAATCTACAAGCCCGCGCGCTGAAGGCCGAAGGCGGCGGCGGGCTTTCAACACGCCGTCGCCGCGCTAACGCTCATCGATCTTCGAGTCGGGCCGCGCCGCAATCAAAGCGGCCGGCGCCGAGCGGTTTCCGCTACGCGCCGAAACCCGAGGCTCCCTCCGGAATCGCCGCCGTCAGAACTCCGCCTGCTGGCGCGCGAGGTCGTTGAGCTGTTTCGTCTGCTCGGGCGTCAGCTTGCCGATCTCCTTGTCGAGCTTGTCGTCCTTCAGCCCCGCCGCCTTGGCGAGGCCGCCCCAAAGGGCCGCGCGCACGACGTCCTTCGGCACGCCCCGGCCGGTCATGTAGAGATGGGCGAGCCGGTTCTGCGCGATCGGATTGTGCCGGGCGGCGGCGAGGCGGAAGATCTTCGCCGCCCCCGTCTCGTCCTTCGTCACGCCGACGCCGTTGAACAGCATGATGGCGTATTCGACCTGCCCGGCGATGATGCCTTCGTCCGCCGCGCGCTTCAGCCAAAAGGCCGCCTTGTCGGTGTCGAGCGCGACGCCTTTGCCCTCGCGCAGCAGCACGCCGTAGGAATAGGCGGAATTGCCGTCGCCTCCTTCCGCGCCGCGGCGGAAATAATCGGCGGCGAGCGCGAAATCCGGCTTGCCGTCGGGCACGCCCTGCAAGGCCAGCACGCCGAGATTGTAGAGCGCGCCGAGATTGCCGTTCGCCGCCGCTTGCAGGAACGCCGTGCGCGCGGCCGCCTTGTCGACCTTGACGCCGGTTCCCGCCAGCTGCGCGACCCCGTATTCGTATGCCGCCTGCGCAGTCGCCGAACTTGGCGCCGAGCCGCCACCAGCGCACCGCCTCCTCGTCGTCGCGCTTGATCGCCAGGCCGTCGTGATAGATCTCGCCGATCAGCGTCATCGCCGCGGCGTCCTTGGGGTTGGCGGACGAGCCGCTTCTCGGCCTCGCGCATCGCGGTGATGTAATAGCCGCGCTGATAGGCGCCGAAGGCGATATCGCCCGGGGGATCGCCGGGCTTCGGCTTCAACGGCGCGTCGGGGCCGACCTGGGTCGGCGCCGGCGCCTCGAACATCGGCGAGCGCGGGTCGAAGGCGAGGGCCGCGCCGCTCGTCGCCGCGATCGCCGCGATCGTCGCCAAAAGCCTCATGAGCGCCTCCCGAGCCTCGTCATCGCCGTCGCGCACCGCTTCGGCCGGGCTTGCGGCGTCCCAGATCGCGGCGCCGAGCGCGACGAAATCGGCGCCGACGGCGGCGAGCGGCTCGACCTGCTCAAGCCTCGCCGCATAGCCGACGCAGGGCGTCTCGAAAATCTCCGCCCACCAGCGCACCCGCTCGCGCGCGGCCTCGAACGAGGGCGCGACGCCGGGCTCGCCGAACATCACGTAATCCGCGCCCGCCTCGCCCGCCGTCATCGCGTCGTCGCGCGATCTCAGGCCGCCCGCGCCGACGATGCGCTGGAACTTGAAGCTCTCGACCGCCTCGGCGACATGACCGGCCCCGACATGGACGCCGTCGGCGCCGAGGCGCGCGGCGAGCCGCATGTCGCGCTCGATCAGCAGCGCCGCGTCATGGGCGGCGGCGATCTCCAGAAGCGGCGAGACGATGCGCTTGGCTTCGGCGGCTTCGGCGAGGCGCACGAGGACGCTGGCGACGTCGCCGGCGCCGAGCGCCTCGGCGAAGCGCGGCGCGAAGGCGTCGAGGTCGGCCGCGCTGAGCGCGGGAGTGACGAGATAGAGGCGCGGCGTCGGGCATGACGCGCCGGGCTATAACCGCCTTGCGGCCAAAACGGGGCGCTCAGGCGCTGCGGAACGCCGCCTCGACGCGCGCGAATTGCGCGGCCAGCGGATCGACCGCGCACGGCCGGAACGGGCGGCGCGGGCGCGGCGAGAACGAACCGTCGAGATGCATGACCCGCGATTGCAGCCGCAGCGAGCGTTCGGTCAATTCGACGAATTCGACGGGAAGCTCGGCCAGCATGGCGTCGTCGCAGGACAGTTCCTGCTTGGTCAGACGCACGCGATGGCGCTCGGTCATCGCCTGGGCCGGCGAGAGCTCGCCCTCGTTGACGGCCCGGCGCAGCAGCAGCCAGGAGGCGATCTGCATGAGCCGCGTGGTCAGCCGCATGCTCTCGGTGGCGTAGGCGAGCGCCGCCTGGCGGCAAAGCGTCTTCGAGGCCGCGCGGCCGGGCCCGTCGAGATAGCTCGCGCTCTCCTCGACCAGCGCCATGCCCTCGCGGAACAACGCCCTGAACGCTTCGGAATTGGTGTGGCGAAGGACGAAAGGAAATCGCCTCGTCCCTGCCGCCGATCGCCGCCATTCGTAAAATTACCTCGGACGCCCATGCCTCAAACTCCTCGAGCCGCCTCGAGACGCGCGAACCGCCAAATCGGCCGATTTTGTGCCAATTCGGCGCGACGCCTCCCCGTCGGGCGAGAACGTTGCAAGCATAGCGCCGCCTTAAGCGTACTCGAAAGTTTGCTTATTGATAAGGTTAACGGCCGTCCGGCGGGCCGCAGTCGTAAAAAGAGCCGCCTTTTCGGGCGGCTCAAGGTAGCTAGGGAGGCGAAATCGGAACAGGAAGCCATCCAATCATTCCGATCAGCATCCACATAGTAACGGTAAATTCCTTAACGTACGGTTAACGGGATCGCAGGCGCCTCAAAACGGGACTGTCAGCTTTTGAAAAATGCGTCCGCCGCCTGACGGGTCGCGTCGCGCGCGGCCTTGGCCGCCTCCAGCCGCTCGATCTCGCGCCGGCACAACTCGATGCGCTCGGCGAGTTCGGGGGCGGAGAGCGTGTCGACGTTCTCGCCGATCACATGCGTCGCGGGCTTGGGGCGAGGCTGACCGAACGCCGCCTCCTCGTCGAATGAAGCCATCGCCCCGCCCTTTCAGCCCGGCCGTCGCGCGGCGATGAAGCCGCCGCCGAGCACCCGCGCGTGCGGATCGGTGGATTCGTAGAGCACGCAGGCCTGGCCGGGCGAGACGCCGGATTCGGGCTCGCCGAAGGCGACATGGCCGTCGGCGAACAGGACGGCCGGCGCCGGCGGGCGGGTGGAGCGCACGCGCGCGCCGACCTTCAGGCCCTTGTGCGGAACCTCCTCGAGCTGTCCCGGTCCGATCCAGTTGAAGTCGCGCAATTGGACAAACGGCGTCGCCAGAGCCTCGCGCGGGCCGACGACGACGCGCCCCTGCTGCGCGTCGAGCGCCACGACATAGAGCGGCTCGCCGGCGGCGATCCCGAGGCCGCGGCGCTGGCCGATCGTGTAATGCAGGATGCCCTCGTGTCGCCCGAGCACGCGCCCGTCGACATGGACGATCTCGCCGGGCTCGGCGGCGCCGGGCAGCAGCCGCTCGATCATGGCGCTGTAATGGCCGGCGGGGACGAAGCAGATGTCCTGGCTGTCGGCCTTGTCGGCGACGGCGAGGCCGAACTCGCGGGCGAGCGCGCGCACCTCGGGCTTCTGCAGCTCGCCGAGCGGAAAGCGCAGGCGGGCGAGCTGCTCGCGGGTCGTGGCGAACAGGAAATAGCTCTGGTCGCGCTCGGGGTCGGCGGCGCGATAGAGCGCGCGGCCGCCTGCGCCGTCGTCGCGGCTGACGACGTAATGGCCGGTGGCGAGCACGTCGGCGCCGAGATCGTCGGCGGCCTCGAACAGGTCGACGAATTTCATGTACTGGTTGCAGGCGACGCAGGGGATCGGCGTCTCGCCGGCGACATAGGCGCGCGCGAAAGGCTCGATCACCTTCTCGCGGAAACGCTCCTCGTAGTCGAGCACGTAATGCGGCACGCCGAGCCTGGCGGCGACGTCGCGGGCGTCGTGGATGTCCTGGCCCGCGCAGCAGGCGCCCTTGCGGTGCACGGCCGCGCCGTGGTCGTAGAGCTGCATGGTGAGGCCGACGACGTCGTAGCCTTCGCGCGCCAGCATCGCCGCGACCACGCTCGAATCGACGCCGCCCGACATGGCCACGACCACGCGCGTCTCCTGCGGCGCCTTGGGCACGCCGAGGGAGTTGACGGGGGGGCGCGCGAGCGCGGCGGCGAGGGGCATCGGCGGTCTCAACGGAGCAGACGACGCCGATCTGGGAGGCCGCAGGCCGGCGCACAAGTGCAGATAGAGCATTTCCGCCCCGCCCGCCACCTCTTGACCGCCCACGCCTCGCAAGACGCTGCGAATTCGACGTTTCGGCTTAGCCAAATTTTAAGCGGACGCGCTTAGTTTCGGTAACAACGGGTTGCGTTCGCGTGTGAGAGTTCGATGAGTGAAGCGCTGCGGCCGAGGGTGAAATACGTCATCGGTCCCGACGGAAGCCCGCTGACGATCGCCGATCTTCCTCCGCCTTCGACCAAGCGGTGGGTGATCCGCCGCAAGGCGGAAGTGGTGGCGGCGGTGCGCGGCGGCCTGCTGTCGCTGGAAGAGGCCTGCGCGCGCTACACGCTGACCGTCGACGAATTCCTGAGCTGGCAGGTGTCGATCGACCAGTTCGGACTGGCGGGGCTTCGCACCACCCGCATCCAGCAATATCGCCACTGAGCGGCTACCCCCCGCTCGCGATAATCTCCTTCAGAAAAGCCACATGACGCGCGAAGGCCGCCCGGCCTTCCCCCGTCGCCTTGACCGTGGTGCGCGGCCTGCGCGCCACGAAGGCTTTGTGCGTCTCGACATAGCCGGCGCGCGCGAGATGGTCGATATGGGCGCCGAGATTGCCGTCGGTCGCGCCGGTGAGCTTCTTCAGCTGCGTGAAGTCGAGGCCCTGCGCGTCGCAACCCGGCGCCGTCAGCGCCGCCATCACGCGCAGGCGAATCGGCTGGTGGATGATCTCGTCCGGCGCGCCCATCACGCCCGCCGCATCCAGAGCCCGCACAGGATGTAGCCGCAGCCGGTGACGAGCGCGATCAGCGGCCAGAAGGCCGCGCCCGCGAACAGATAGACGGCGAGAATCAGGGCGGTGAGCCCGAGGCCGATCGCCAGGAAGCCGAAGCCGAACCACAGGCCCGCCAGCGAGAAGCCGAACAGGAACAGGGTGCGCCAGAACACCGCCATTTCCCGCCCGCCGAAATGGCCGAGCGCATAAGACCAGACAAAGCCGAAGCCGTAGAACAGCGCGAAAGCCGCGAAGGCGCGCCCGAGCCGCATCGGCTTGCCCGGCGTCGCCCGCCGCAACATGACGAGCGTCAGGGCGACGCCCAGCGCGTCGACGGCGACCCAGCTCCAGCCTCCGCCCGGCGGCGGAAGCGCGGCGGCGACGGCGTATTGCAGGAATTGCAGGCCGCCCCACATCATCGTGATGTCGCCGGCGACGCGATAGACGCGCGATTGCCGGACCCGCTTCACCACCTCGTCGATGGCGGCGAGCTCGGCGTCGGCTTCCGCTTTGCCGAAGGTCATCCGCGCGCCTCCGCCGTCCGGACGCCGAGCCAGCCCAGGCGGCGGAACAGGTGGAACATCCGGCGCCCTTGCGTGACGCTCAGAGCGATCATCAGAGCGAGGCTCAGCGATCCCAGCGCCGAGCGCAAGGCGAGCGCCTCCTTCAGCGGCAGGGTCGCGGCGAGATAGAGATAGCCCAGCGCCTTGAGGAAGAAATAGGTCGCCCAGATCAGCGTGAACAGGCTGAAGAAGCGGCGAACCTCCTCCGTCTGCGGAATGTCCGCGCCGGGACGCTTCTCGGCGAGCTCCTGCACCATCGGCTTCTCGCCGAAGGCGCCGGCGAGGAAGGCGAGGCCCACCAGCGCATTGGAGATCGGCGCCTCGTAGACCAGCAGAAACGGCGTCGCCACGCAGAGATCGACGGCGCCGAAGGCGAGCGTCAGCGCGCTGATGACGAGATAGAGCCGGGTGAAGGGCTGGCGGCGATAGAGCCTGAAGCCGGAATCCAGGAGAATCGCCGCGAGCGAGCCGGCGATCGCGGTTCTGACGTCGAAGAGGGAGGCGAGCGTCCAGAAGACGATGAGCGGGCCGAATTCGGCGAGAACGAAACGCAGCGCGGCGACGATTTGGGTCATGTCAGGGCGCCCCTGGGCGGCTCTCACGCGATGTCCATGAGTTCGACGCCGGGAAGGCGGCGACCCGCATGGGCGACGCGAGTGCAGATTACTCTGTATTACAGAGTACTCCACATTGGTCAAGAGCCGGCCGCCGTCCTAAGAGGGGCGCCGCCAGCGCGAGAAGGGGGCAGGATGACCATAAACGTCCGAGGGGCGGCCGAGGCCGGGTTTCTCGACGTGAACGGCGCGCGGCTGGAGTTCGCATGGGCGGGGCCGCCGCCAGACGCCGCGCCGACGATCGTCTTGCTGCATGAGGGGCTGGGCTGCGTCGCGCTGTGGCGCGACTTCCCCCAGAAGCTCGCGGCGGCGACGGGCTGCGGCGTGTTCGTCTATTCCCGTCTCGGCTACGGCCGGTCGTCTCCCGTCGCCCTGCCCCGCCCGCTCGACTACATGACGCGCGAAGCCGTCGATTCGCTGCCGCGCGTGCTCGACGCCGCCGGCGTCGGGCGGGCCGTGCTCGTCGGCCACAGCGACGGCGCCACGATCGCGGCGATCCACGCCGGGGCGCTCGACGATCCGCGCTTGCGCGCAATCGCGCTGATCGCGCCGCATTTCTTCGCCGAAAGCCACGGCCTCAAGGCGATCCGCGCCGCCGAGCGAGCCTTCGCCGAAGGCGACCTCAAGCCGCGGCTCGCCAAATATCACGCCGACGTCGAAGGCGCCTTCCACGGCTGGAGCCGGGCCTGGCTCGATCCGGAATTCGAGCGGTGGAGCGTCGCGGAATACATCGACCGCTGGCGCGTCCCGGCTCTGGTCGTGCAGGGCGAGGACGACGCCTATGGCACGCTCAAACAGGTGGAGGAAATCCGCGCCCGCGCCCGCGTCGGCGTAGAGACGCTCGTGCTGCCCGGATGCGGTCACGCGCCGCAATTCGAGCGCCCGGCCGAGACTCTCGCGGCGGTCGCCGCCTTCTGCCGCCGCGCGGCGGCCTGAGGCGCCCGGATTCGGGGCGCGGACGAGCGAAAGATCGGCGCGTCGCCCGCTTGACATGCGGCGCGGCTTCCCGTCGATAGACAACTTAGCGTGAAGGAGGGGTAAGCATGAACAGGCGTGGATTTTACTCGCTGGCGCTCGGCGCCGCGCTGGCGCTGGCGATGGGCGGAACGGCCTTCGCCGAGGATACGCTCGCCAAGGTCAAGGCGGCCGGCGTCATGAAGGTCGGCACGGAGACGGAATTCGCCCCGTTCGATTTCATCGACGCAGGCAAGCACGTCGGCCTCAACGTCGATCTGTTCGACGAGATCGGCAAGGAGCTCGGCGTCAAGATCGAGTGGGTGACGCTGCCGTGGGACGGCGTGCTGCCGGGCCTGGAGGCCAAGAAGTTCGACATCGTCGCCGGCCCCGCCACGATCACCAAGGCGCGCATGGAGCACTATGTGTTCTCCGCGCCGATCGCCGAGGCGACGGTGGCGATCATGAAGCGGGCGAGCGACAAGTCGATCAACAAGCCCGAGGACATCGCCGGCAAGACCATCGGCGGCGCCAAGGCCACCGCCCAGCTCGCCCAGCTCAAGGCCTTCGGCGAGAAGCTGCCGGGCGGCGTGACGATCAAGGAATATGTCGGCTTCAACGAGGCCTACGCCGATCTCGCGGCGGGGCGCATCGTCGCGGTCGGCAATTCGCTGCCCAACATCGCCTTCGTCGCCAAGCAGCGGCCGGATGCGTTCGCGGTGGTGCTGCCGACCTTCGGCGTGAAGACCTACTTCGGCTACATCGGCCGCAAGGGCGACGACGACAAGAGCCTGATGGCGGCCGTCGACGCCGCGCTGGTCAAGATGAAGAAGGACGGGCGCATGGCCGCGCTGCAAAAGAAGTGGTTCGGCGTCAGCTTCGACACGCCCGACGCGGTGACGACGCCGAATATCTGAGGCGCGCCACGTCTTCGACTGTCGTCGCGAGCGTCCCCTCCCCCTTGTGGGGAGGGTTAGGGAGGGGGTAGCAACCCACTGAAAGCGCCGAGGTTTTCACCCCCACCCTAACCCTCCCCGATCAAGGGGGCAGGGGGTTGTCGCGCCTCCGGCCAATCGGCTCTAGCGCATGACCCTCACCCTCTTCGGCCTGCTCGTCGAGGCCTCGCTCTACACAATCCTCATCAGCGTCGTTTCGATCGTGCTCGGCATGACTATCGGCATGGGCGTGGCGGCGGCGCGAGCGTCGAAGAATGCGGCGCTCGCCTGGCCGGCGCGGGTCTATGTGAGCTTCTTCCGCGGCGTGCCGCTGCTCGTGCAATTGCTGGTGATCTACAATCTGCTGCCGGCGGTCGGGATCAACGTGCCGAGCGGGGTGGCGGCGGTCGCCGGCCTCTCGCTCTGCACCAGCGCCTATCAGGCGGAGAACCTGCGCGGCGGGTTCATGAGCGTTCCGAAAGGCCTCATCGAAAGCGCCGACATGCTGGGCCTCTCGCCCTGGCAGCAGCTCGTGCGCATCCGCGCGCCGATCGCCTTCCGGCTGACGCTGCCGGCGTTGGTCAACGAGGCGATCCTTATTTTGAAAGCCTCCTCGCTCGTCTCCGTCGTCGGCGTCGTCGAACTGACCAAGATGGCGCTGGATCTGGCGACCTCGACCTATGAGCCCGTCCCGCTCTACAGCGCGGCGGGACTGCTCTATTTCCTCATCAATCGCGTCGTGGCGGCCTTGGGCGCGCTGGCCGAGCGGCGCCTGGCGTGGGGGCGCCGGTGAGGTTCGATTTCGCGCTCATCCTCTCCAAGCTGCCCGATGTCTTCGGCGCGCTCGGCATGACCATAGCCGTGTGGCTGGCGGCCCTCGTCGGGGCGGGCGTTCTCGGATTTCTGGTCGCGGTGGCGCGCCGCTACGGGCCGCGCTGGCTGGACTGGCTCCTGTCCGCCTATGTCGAGCTGTTTCGCGGCACGCCGTTTCTGGTGCAATTGTACCTGCTCTATTACGGCGGGCCTTACGTCGGCCTCTCGCTCGACGCGTTGCCGGCGGGGCTGATGGGCCTGTCGGTCTATGGCGGCGCCTATTTCAGCGAGGTGTTCCGCGCCGGCTTCGAGGCGGTGCCGCGCGGCCATGTCGAGGCGGCCGAATGCGCGGGGCTCAGCCGCGCGCAGATCGTGCGCCGCATCCTGTTGCCGGAGATGGCGGTGCTGGTGCTGCCGGCGAGCGTCAATCTCGCCGTGAGCCTGTTGAAGGACACGTCCGTGCTCTCCGTCATCACGGTGCAGGAGCTGACCTTCACCGTCCAGGCCATCGGCACCGAGTTCTACGCCTTCGTGGAGGCGCTGTTTCTGCTCGCGCTCGGCTATTGGGCGCTCGTCGAGATCGCCGCCGCGCTCGGCCGCGTGGCCGAGCGGCGGCTTGCCCGGTTCGCCGTCTCATGACCAACGCCATCTCCGTCAGACATCTGAGCAAGTCGTTCGGCAAGACGCAGGTCTTGCAGAGAATCGACCTCGAAATCCCCGCCGGCGCTGCGACCTGCGTGATCGGGCCGTCGGGCTCCGGCAAGAGCACGCTGCTGCGCTGCCTGGCCTTTTTGGAGGAGGCGGATTCCGGGACGATCGAGGTCTTCGGCGAGCCGCTCGGCTTCACCGAGGACGCGCAGGGCGGCGCGCGCGCGTGCCCGCCGCCAAGCTGCGCAAGGTGCGCGCCGGGATCGGCATGGTGTTCCAGCAGTTCAACCTGTGGCCGCACATGACCGCGCTCGGCAATGTCAGCGAGGCGCTTGAAGCTGGTGCGCAGGCTGCCGCGCGCGCGAGGCCGAGGATCGCGCGATGGCGCAGTTGAAGCGCATCGGGCTGGAGGCGCGCGCCGGGCATTACCCCTCGCAGCTTTCCGGCGGCCAGCAGCAGCGCGTCGCCATCGCCCGCGCGCTGGCGCTGGAGCCGAAGATCATGCTGTTCGACGAGGCGACCGCCTCGCTCGACCCGGAGCTGACCGGCGAAGTGCTGGCGGTGATGCGGGGGCTCGCCGAGGACGGCATGACGATGGTGATCGTCACCCACGAGATCGGCTTCGCCGCGACCATCGGCAAGATGATCGCCTTCCTCGATCAAGGGCAGGTGCTGACGGCGGGCGACGCGCAGGAGGTGTTCGGCAAGCCGAGGCATCCCAGGATCGAGCAGTTCCTCGACACGTATCTGGATCGCGGGGCGGCGATGCTGATTTGAGGGCGGGCGTCGACGCTCTTGACGGCGCACCTTCGATGTGTATAAATACACAAATGCGTAGCGAAGATGTCATCAAGGCGCATTCAGGCCGCCGGATGGCGCAAGGTCGCTCAGAAGGGCAGCCACGTTCAGTTCAAGCATTCCTCCTTGCCTGGGCGCGTTGACCGTTCCGCACCCGAAACGAGGATCTACCGCTCGGCACGCTGCGCGCGATTGAGAAGCAATCCGGCCTGCGCCTGAGGTAACATGCCGCAATACATCGCCATTATCCACAAGGACGCGGATAGCGATTACGGCGTCTCCTTTCCCGACCTGCCCGGCTGTGTTTCGGCGGGCGTCGATCTGGACGATGCGCGCGATATGGCCGCCGAGGCGCTCGCCTTGCATCGGGAAGGGCCTCGCAGCCGATGGCGACCCGATCCCGCCGCCCTCGTCTCTGGAAGCCATCATGTCCGATCCGGACAATAGGGATGGCGTTGCGATTCTCGTCCCCGGCGCCCGAGACGCCGATCCGCGCCGTGCGCGTCGAATATCACGCTGCCCGAGGACGTCTTGCGCGAGATCGACGCCTATGCCGCCTCGAAAGGCTTCACTCGCTCAGGGTTCCTCGCCAACGCCGCCCGCAAGGCGCTGGCGTCCTGAGCCTATCAAGCAAACCGCCGCTCGAACCCGCCCGTCCGCTCCGCCAGATATTGCGCGAAATCGAAGTTCGGCCGCTCCAGGTGGCTGAGATGCCCCGGCGCGGCGAAATCCGAGCATAGCCCGCGATAGACCGCCTCCGTGCAGCCGCGATCCTCGACGTTCACCTTGTCGAGCAGCTTCTTCACCGCCGCGAAATGGTCCTGCGCCTCGGGCGAATTGAGCGAAGTCCGGCGACATGCCGCCGCCGTAGACGATGTCGACCTGCCCTGCCCCATGCGGATGCAGCGACAGATACCAGAAATAGCCCGGAGTCAGCGTCACCAGCAGGCTCGGATAGACCGAGAGCAGGAAGGTCGTTCGCCGCCGGTCCCCCTTGAGCCGTGTATTGTCGGGATGGGCGAGCGCGATCTTGAGCGAATTGTCTTTCAGGATCGTGTGATAGTTGAACATGCGCTTGCCCGGCGGGCAGACCATGTCCTCGAGCCGCGAAAGCCCGCCGATCGTGCCGGCATGGCAGACGGGCAGGTGGTAGCTCTCCATGAAATTCTCGGCCAGCACCTTCCAGTTGGTGTCCCAGCGGTGCGTCTCGCGGAAGGTCTCGACATAGGCGCCCATGTCGAAATCCTCGATCAGCGCCTCGACCTCGGCGAGCTCCTCGGCGACCGGCGGCGCGTCCGGGTTCAGCGTCACCATGATCCAGCCGAGCCATTCCGCGCAGCGCACCGGCGGCAGCTTGTAGTCCTCCTTGCAGAAGGCTTCGTTGCGCGTCATCGCCGGCGCGCCGCGCAAGCTGCCGTCGAGATTGTAGGTCCAGCCGTGATAGGGGCAGACGATGGCGCGCGCCGAGCCTCGGCCTTCGACCAGCGTCGACATGCGGTGCCGGCAGACGTTCGACATCGCCCGCAAGTCGCCCCTCGCCGTCGCGCAGCACGAGGATCGGCTGGCCGGCGAGTTCGAAGGCGATGTAGTCGCCGGGCGCCTTGAGCCCGCTCGCCCGGCCGACGCTGACCCAGTCCCGCGCGAACACGTCGCTGAGTTCGGCCTTGAGGAAGTCCGGGCTCGTATAGACGCTGCGCGGCATGGCGCGGGCGCGCTCGAACGCCACGCTCACGTTCTCGACGAGTTCGCGGACGGGGACGTTGACGGTCATGGGCGGCCTGCCTTGTCGCGTTTCGGCGAGCTTATCGCGGGCGGGCCGGCTTTGCTAGGAAGGGTGCCTGTGGGCTCGGTATGGGCGGTGTGGGAGGGAAGGTTGAAGGGCGGGGACGCTGGTGAGTTCGGTTCACGAGTGGTCGCGCATTGCATAGGCGCGGGATCGCCCTAGTCACACTTAAGGTCATTAATTGCAATGCGGTCAAAATCATCCGCCAGATATTTTTTCCATTGCGGTCTACAATACTCTTCGACAAGTCCTGTTTCTTTGTTTGACCGCTTGCCGTTGAACCAAATTGATCGTTTTCCAATATTTTTACCACTTTTGTTCTTCACCGCTTCACGATCAAATTCTTCTGAAGTCATTATCCACATCTGATCCATACGCTCGGAATAAAACACAAACCAATAATTGCTCCTAACCAAATTTAAGAGATCCCCCGGCTTTGCCGGGGTGGCCGTAGAAGTTTGACTTTTACGGGGGTCCACCGTGATTTTTTCCGTTGTGAGCCGCCAAGCACACGAAGGGTCAAATCACGATGGACGAGTTCGAGAGCTTAAGTCACACCAAGTGGGAGTGCAAATATCACGTCGTCTTCATTCCGAAATACCGCCGGAAGGCGCTGTATGGCGAACTGAAGAAATATCTTGGGCCGGTGTTTCGGCAACTCGCTGAGCAGCGCGAGAGCCGGATCGAGGAGGGGCATTTAATGCCGGACCATGTTCACATGCTGCTGTCGATTCCGCCGAAATACGCGGTCAGCCAGGTGATCGGGTATATCAAAGGGAAGAGCGCGATCCATCTTGCTCGGGTTTATGGCGAGCGAAAGCGCGGCTTCGTCGGTCAAAGCTTCTGGGCGCGGGGATATTTCGTCTCGACCGTCGGTCGAGACGAAGCGGTCGTCCGGACTACATCAAGAACCAGGACAGCGAAGACCAAAACTTGGAGCAAATGAACCTGTGGCGCTAGGGCGTGTCCTCATTTAGGGGATTCGCAAATCAGGAAAAGCGTGATTCATGAGGAGCCTTCCGAAGGAGGGCTTTTGAATGAGGCGCTACGGATTGCGCGACGATCAGTTTGCGCGCATCGAGGATTTGCTGCCGGGTCGTCCCGGCTACGTCGGTCGCGATAGCGAGCGGGGCAACCGACTTTTCGTTGATGCTGTCATTTGGAAGTTCCGCTCGGGAGCGCCGTGGCGCGATTTGCCCGAACGCTTCGGCCCTTGGAAGAATATTCATACCCGGTTCTCCCGTTGGGCGAAGGCGGGCGTATGGGAGAATCTTTTCAAGACCTTGGCCGATGACCCCGACAACGAGTACGCCATGATCGATGCGACCATCGTCAGAGCCCACCAGCACAGCGCCGGGGCTCGAAAAAGGGGGTGCCGACCAAGCCATAGGTCGCTCGCGCGGCGGCTTGTCGACCAAAATTCATGCCGTCGTCGACGCCTTGGGCAATCCATTGGAGTTGAGCCTCACCGGCGGACAAACTCACGACATCACCCAAGCCGAAGCGCTTCTGGTCAAAGTCGAACCCAAGGCGCTCCTTGCCGACAAAGGATATGACTCAGACAGCTTCGTCGAGAGTCTCGAAGTGCGTGAGATAACGCCGGTCATTCCTCCCAAGGCAAATCGCAAAACCAAACGCCATTGCAATTTTACGCTCTACCGAGAGCGCAATCTGATGGAGCGTTTCTTTCAGTTTATCAAACAGTTCCGCGGCATCGCTACACGCAACGAAAAAACCGCCCGCAACTTTCTCGCCGGCCTCCATTTGGTCTGCGCCCTGGCTTGGCTTAAATGAGGAAAAAGATCACGCGTTCAACTCGGCGTCCACGACGGCGCGAAGCGCAGGCAGGGCTTCGTGGATCGTCGCCCAGATTCGCCGCTCCTGAATGTTCTCGTAAGCGTGCCGATAGATGTTGCCGGAACCGGCGACCTGCTTCCAAGGGATTTCGGGAAACCGTTCCTTGAAGGCGGGCGGCAGGCGGCGCGACGCCTCGGAAATGATTTCGAGGCATCGCGTAGCAGCGTAAAAGGTCTTGTCGTCGGCAAGGAAGGCGTCGAGGTCAAGGCCGTCAACAAAGCGCATCGCGCGAGCGATGTTGTCGCTTATGTCCTCCAGCGCGTCGCGTTCGGCGTCAGAAAGCATAGATCGCGTCGGCGGCCGCGCGCGGGCGCAGGCGCGGCTTCAACGCTTCCCTGTCGATCACGTCCACGGAGCCTTGAAACAGGCTCGCGACGTAATCCTTCAAGCCCGCGTAATCGAACATCGTGGCGACGACGGCGGGGTCGAGATCGACCAATATGTCAATGTCGCTGCCCGGCCGCTGCTCGTCGCGCGCGACGGAGCCGAACAACGCGGCGTGCCTGACGCCATGCGCCCGCAAATCGGCCTCGCGCTCCCGCAAAGTCCTGTATGATCTCGTCGCGTTTCATATCGCCCTTCGTACCACAAAAGGCGGGCGGTTTCGACGGCTTGCTCGCGGCGCCTTGGCCGTCGATCCGCGAAGGATGTAATACCGCCCTCATGCCCGCCCTCGACCCGCGCCTCACCCCCGCCCGCCCGGATCTCGCCGCCGCTCACCTGCGCGGGCAGGTCGAGGCGGCGCGGTTCGTCGAGGGGCGGCGGGCGCGGATCGTGGCGGCGAGCGCCGCGCTGCGGCGCCGGCCGGAGAGCGCCGCGCCCTGGGAGACCGAGGCGCTCCACGGCGAGATGGCGACCGTCTACGAGGAGCGCGACGGCTGGGCCTGGGTCCAGCTCGAACGCGACCTTTATGTCGGCTATCTCGAAAGCGCGGCGCTGGGCGAGCCGGCGGCGGCGACGCACCGCGTCGCCGCCTTGCGCGCGCACGCCTATCCCGGCCCCAGCATCAAGCTGCCGCACGCGCTGGCGCTTTCGCTCGGCGCGCGGGTGCGCATCGGGAGCCAGGCCGGCGATTTCCTCGTCGACGGCGAAGGCCGGCATTTCTGGGCGCGGCATCTCGCGCCCGTCGCCAGCGCCGAGCCTGATTTCGTCGCCGTGGCCGAAAGGTTCGAGAACTGCCCCTATCTCTGGGGCGGGCGCACGTCGGAGGGGATCGACTGCTCGGGGCTCACGCAGGCGGCGCTGACCGCCGCCGGCCTCGCCGCCCCGCGCGACAGCGACATGCTGGAGCGGCTCGGCAAGGCCTTGCCGCTGGAGGCGGCGCTCACGCGCGGCGATCTGGTGTTCTGGAAGGGCCATGTCGGCGTGATGCGCGATTCCGCGACGCTGCTGCACGCCAACGGCTATCACATGGCCGTCGTCTGCGAGCCGCTGGCGGAGGCGCGCGAGCGCATCTCCGCCAGCGGCGGCGGCGAGATCACCTCGATCCGCCGGCTTTAGGCCAATTCCAGGCGAGCGCGACCCGTCGCGCTCGTTCCGCGTAAAGGCGCGGGCGCGCTTCGCGCTTTGCCGTCGGGCGACGATCGGTTCCGATCATCGCGTTTTGGCATAAGGCCTTACAGCCGCTCCAGCCGCACATGGGCGACGCCGACCGAGCGAATGCCGAGGGCGTTCGCGGCGACCGTGGAGAGGTCGATGATTTCGACCGCGCGCGAAGGGCCCGCGATCGACGATGGTGACGTCGACTTGACGTCCGTTGTCGAGATCGTGAACACGCACCCTTGTGCCTAAAGGCAGGGTTTTATGCGCGGCGATCAGACTGTGGGGATAGCGCGGATGGAAATAATATGTCGCGATCCCGTATTCATCGGCGGAGGCGGTCGACATGAAAGTCAACGCGCCAAGAAATCCCAAAATCATACGCTTCATTACATCTCCTTGGTAGCCAAGCGTAAGCAGCGCCTCCTGGTATTTGCTCCCTCGACGCGAGGGTTTTACCGTGGAATGCGTCGAAAAAACGACGCTATTCTTTTCGGCCGCCTGACTGTGGATAACCCGGCGGCCAGCATGCGTTTCCTTGCGTCGCCGATCGCATTTTTCGCTGTGGGCGCGGCCGGCGCGGGGGTAGCCTCGGCGCGCGGGCGCGCGCTACAGCAGGCCGCGGCCGGGGCCATTGCAGCGCCCTCCGGCCGAAGCCATCCGTCTATTGGAGATCAGAGGCTTGCCGGGTAAGGCCGCCTGAACGGAATCGCGGGCGGCCCTGGGTCCGCGCCGCAGAGGAGGAGATGCGCATGAAGGTTCTCGTGATCGGCGCGGCGGGCATGATCGGCCGCAAGCTTGTCGAACGGCTGGCGCGCGACGGCGCGCTGGCGGGGCGGAAGATCGAAGCCCTCACGGCGGTCGACATCTTCGCGCCGACGCCGCCCGCCGCCCCCTTCCCCATCGCGACGGACGCCTGCGACATCGCCTCGCTCTATGTGCCGGGCAAGCTCGCCGCCGGGCGGCCGGACGTCGTGTTCCTGCTCGCCTCCGTCGTCTCCGGCGAGGCGGAGGCCGATTTCGACAAGGGTTACGCCATCAATCTCGACGGCACGCGCATGATCTTCGACGCCCTGCGCCGCGAGCAGGCGCTGTCCGGCGGCGCCTACAAGCCCCGCGTCGTCTTCACCTCCTCCATCGCCGTGTTCGGCGCGCCCTTCCCGGAGAAGATCGGCGACGAATTCTTCTCGACGCCGCTGACGAGCTACGGCACGCAGAAGGCGATCTGCGAGTTGCTGCTCTCCGATTATTCCCGCCGCGGCCTGTTCGACGGGATCGCGATCAGGCTGCCGACGGTCTGCGTCGGCCGGGCAAGCCGAACAAGGCGGCCTCGGGCTTCTTCTCCAACATCATCCGCGAGCCGCTGAAGGGCGAGCCGGCGGTGCTGCCGGTCGACGACGACGTGCGCCATCACCACGCCTCGCCCCGCGCCGCCGTCGGCTTCCTCCTCCATGCGGCGAGCCTCGACCTTACGAAGCTCGGCGCGCGGCGGGCGCTGACCATGCCGGGCGTGTCGGTGACGGTGGCCGAGCAGATCGAGGCGCTACGCCGGGTCGCCGGCGAAAAGGCGGTCTCGCTGATCCGCCGCGAGCCCGACGAGACGATCCGCCGCATCGTCGCGGGCTGGCCGCGCCAGTTCGACGCCAGGCGCGCCGAGGCGCTGGGGTTCCAGGCGGAGAAGGATTTCGACGCCATCATCCGCGCCCATATCGAAGACGAGCATGTCTGAGACGGCGGCGGTCCCTGTCCACCGCGCGCCGCGCGCCCTCCTGGGCGCGGCGCTGTGTCTGGGCAGCTGGGCCGTCTTCAGTCTGCAGGACGCCATCGTCAAGGCGCTGGTGGTGACGCTGCCGGTGCCGGAAGTCTTGTTCGGGCGCTCGGTGGTGATCGTCGCGCTGTCGATCGCCTTTCTCAACCGCGACGATTACCGGGCGCTCGCCGTGCCCGCCCATCTCAGGCAGATGGCGTTGCGTTCGGCGCTGATTCTCATAGCGTGGTTCGCCTATTACCGCGCCTCGCGCACGTTGCAGCTCGCCGAGCTCGTCACCTATTATTTCGTCGCGCCTTTGTTCGTGGTGGCGCTGTCGGCGCCTCTGTTGAAGGAGCGGGTCGGGATCGGCCGTTGGCTGGCGACGCTGTTGGGCTTCGGCGGCGTGGTGATTTCCGCCGAGCCGGGCGGCGGTTCGCCGCTGGCCCCGGTGGGGCTGGCGCTGCTGGCCGCCTTCGCCTGGGCGCTGACCACCATTCTCGCCCGCTCGCTCGCCAAGGGAATCTCGACGCCGGCGATGATGATGGCGGGGTCGATCAGTTTCCTCGGCGTCTGCGGCGCGATGCTGCCCTCCATCGGCGTCAGGCCGAGCCTTAACGAGACGCTGGCGATGCTCGGGCTCGGGCTGGTCGGGGGCCTCGGCCAATATCTCTGGTTCGAGGGCGTGCGGCACGCCGAGGCGTCGCTGTTGGCGACGCTCGAATATTCGATGTTCGCCTATGCGATCTTCTGGGGCTACGTGGTGTTCGGCGACTGGCCGCACCTGCGCACCTTCGTCGGCGCGGCGATCGTGCTGGCGAGCGGCCTGCTCGTCATCAGCCTGGAGATGCGCCGTCGGCGCCTTCCCTCGGTCTGAGGCGCCGGTTTACGGCGTGGCGGCGGCTGGCGTAGATTGTCGGCCAGGGGGAATTCGGCATGGACGCGCAATCGGCGTCGACCAGGACGTTTGCGATCAGCTTTCTCTCGTCTGATGCGCCCGATGCGCGTCAGGCGCGGGCGCGGCTGTCGGCGCAGTACGGCGATAGCGCGCCCGAGGACGGCCGACGTCATCGTCGCGCTCGGCGGCGACGGACTCATGCTGCAAACCCTGCACCGCATGATGGAAAAGCCGAAGCCGATCTACGGCATGAATTTCGGCTCGGTCGGCTTCCTCATGAACGAATATTCCGAGCGCGACCTGCCCGAGCGGCTCGCCGCCGCGCGGCCCTCGATCCTGCACCCGCTGTCGATGGAGGCGCTCGACGTCAAGGGCCAGAAGACCCTCGCGCGCGCCATCAACGAGGTGTCGCTGCTTGCGCCAGACCTCGCAGGCGGCGAAAATGTCGATCAGCATCGACGGCGCGGTGCGGCTCGCCGAACTGATCGCCGACGGCATGCTGGTTTCGACGCCGGCGGGCTCGACCGCCTATAATCTCTCGGTCAACGGCCCCATCGTGCCGCTCGGCGCGCCGCTGATGACGCTGATGCCGATCTCGGCCTTCCGCCCGCGCCGCTGGCGCGGCGCGCTCCTGCCGGACACGGCGCGCGTCGCCATCGAGATTCTGGAGGCCGACAAGCGCCCGGTCGCGGCGACGGCGGATCATTTCGAGATCCGCCGCGTCGCCAGGGTCGAGGTCGCCACCGACCACGACACGACGCTGGTGCTGCTGCACGACCCCGGCCACTCGCTCGACGAGCGCATCCTGCGCGAGCAGTTCGGTTACTGAACCGCAACGGCCGATCCCGGAACCGGCCGTAGGGCGTCGCGTTCTCCGCCTATAGGCAGGAGGCCTACATGACTAGACTCGTCAAGAAGGACCCCCTCCATTTTGTCGAGGAGGACAACAGGGCCCCCCCGTCGAAATCCGAGGAGGACGGCCAGCCGGAGATCGTCACCTCCGACACGGCGCGCCAGGGACCGCTCGGAGTGCCGGTCCTGCTGGTGCTGGTGGCGACGTTCGTACTGGCGTGCCTGGCGATGTTCGCGGCCTGGCTGCTTTCCGGCTCGCCGCCCACCCACTAAGCAGGCATTCGTTGGAAGGCCAACGAATGTCTGCTTAGAGTTTTCTGATTTAGCAGGATTTTCGTCCGAAAACCGGCATCCACTTTTCGGAAATCCTGCTTAGGTCGATTGCAGCGCCCGCCACACCTTCGGCGGGGTCAAAGGCATCTGCAGCTTCATCGCCGCCGCCTCCTTGCCCGCGCGCGTCAGCGCGTCGATGACGGCGATGACGGCGGCGGGCGTCGCGCCGATGGTGCCGAGCTCGCCCACGCCCTTCGCGCCCAGCGGGTTGTTGCGGCAGGGCACGGCCGGCCCCAGTTCGTGCTGGAAATCCTGCACGAGATCGGCGCGCGGCATCGCGTAATCCATGAACGAGGCCGTCAGCGCCTGCCCGTTCTCGTCGTAGACGACGGCCTCGGTCAGCGCCTGGCCGAGGCCCTGCGCCGCTCCGCCGTCGAGCTGGCCGCGCACGATCATCGGATTGACGACGCGGCCGACGTCGTTGGCCGAAGCATAGGCGACGACCTCCACCACGCCGGTCTCGGGATCGATCTCGACCTCGCAGACGTGGCAGCCGTTCGGCCAGCTCGGGCCCGCCACCTTGGTCGTCGAATCCACGAAAATGCGGCGCTCCGGCTGGCGCGCCGCCAGCTCGAACAGGCCGATGGCGCGGTCGGTGCCGGCGACGCGGAACTCGCCCTCGGCATATTCGATGTCGGCGGAAGCCGCCTCCAGCGCGTCGGCGGCGAGGTCGCGGCCTTTGGCGACCGCCTCCTTGGAGGCGACGTCGATGGCCGAGCCGGCCGTGAACAGCGAACGCGAGCCGGCGCTGCCGAAACCCGTGCCGCGGTCCGAATCGCCGGTGACGACCTTCACCTTGGATATGTCGACGCCGAAGGTGTCGACGACGAGCTGCGCATAGCTGGTGGCGATGCCCTGCCCCATCGGCATGGTGGTGGCGTAGACCTCGATCCCGCCGTCGCCCGACACTTCGCAGGTGACGCGCTCCTCGAAGGCGTTGCCGCCGGTCCATTCCAGGAACGAGGCGAAGCCGCGCCCGCGCAATTTGCCGCGCGCCCGCGATTCCGCCTCGCGTTTGGCGAAGCCGTTCCAGTCGGCGACCTTGAGGCCCGCTTCGAGCACGGCGCCGAAATCGCCGGAATCGTAAACCTGCCCCATCGCGTTGGTGTAAGGCATCTGCGAGGCCGCGATCAGATTGCGGCGGCGAATCTCGACCGGGTCTATGCCGGTCTGGCGCGCGGCGGCGTCGAACAGGCGCTCGATCAGATAGATCGCCTCCGGGCGGCCGGCGCCGCGATAGGCGGCGGTCGGCAGCGTGTGGGTCAGCACCGCGTCGAACTGAAAGTCGATCGTGCGGATGTCGTAGATCGAGGTCGAGACCCAGGGACCGATCAGCACCTGGATGATGACTCCCGTGGTGCCGGCGTAGGCGCCGACGTCGGCCAGCGAACGCACGCGATATCCGAGAACCTTGCCTTCGGCGTCGAGCGCGAGTTCGGCCTGGGTGACGACGTCGCGGCCGTGGCTGGCGGCGAGGAAGTCCTCGCTGCGCTCGGCCGTCCAGCGCACCGGGCGCTGGAGCGCCCGGGCGGCGTAGGCCACCACGATGTCCTCGGGATAGATGCCGGTCTTCATGCCGAAGCCGCCGCCGACGTCGTCGGCGACGACGCGGATCGTCTTCGGATCGACCCCGAGCGCCCCCGCCAGCGAATCGCGGGCGCTCGACGGCATTTGCGTGGTGAGCCGCATCGTCAGGCGCCCGTCCTTCGGCTCGGCGACGCAGGCGCGCGGCTCCATCGGCGAGGCGGCGAGGCGCTGGTTGACGAGATCGAGCTTCACGACATGGGCGGCCTTGGCGAAGGCGGCCTCCGCCGCGGCGGCGTCGCCGTGGCGCATGCGCGCGGCGATGTTGCCGGTCGCGGCGGGCCAGACCAGCGGCGCGCCCTCGGCGGTCGCCGCGACGACGCCGACGGCCGCCGGCAAGGGCTCGTATTCGACCGCGATGAGGTCGAGCGCGTCCTTGGCCGCCTCGGGCGTCTCGGCCGCGACCGCCGCCACGGGCTCGCCGACATAGCGCACGACCTCGACGGCGAGCGCCGGCCGCAGCGGCGATTCCCCGGGCGAGCCGTCGGGACGCTGGAAGATCGGCGCGAGGGGCATCGGCGTGACGCCCGCCGCCGCAAGCTCCGCGCCGGTATAGACCGCCAGCACGCCCGGCGATTCCAGCGCGGCGCCGGCGTCGATCGAGACGATCCGCGCATGGGCGTGCGGCGAGCGCACGAAGCGCAGGTGAACATGGCCGGCCGGGGCGAAATCGTCGGCGAAGCGGCCGACGCCCTGCAACAGACCCTCGTCCTCGATGCGTTTCACCTCGCGCCCGCTGCCGAAGCGCGCCGTCATCGTCAAAGCCGTCATGAGCGATCCCCGTGGCGGGCGTTTCCCGCCGAAGGGGGTTTGGCGCGAAACGCGCCTGCGTTCAAGGCGGGTTCAGGTGCGAACGACCAGCACCGAGCATTGCGCGTGCTTCACGATGGTCTTGGCGTTGGAGCCGAGGAGGTAATCCGACATCACGGGCCGGTGCGAGCCGATCACGATGAGGTCGGCGCCCCATTCCTGCGCTTCGCGCAGCAATTCGTGATAGACGCCGCCGCTGGCGACCGCGCAGGAGAGCCGCTCTTTCGGGAGCGGAATGTCCGCCGCGATAGCGTCGAGCGCCTCGTGCGCGCGGCGCTCCTGCTCGGCGTCGAAATCGGCGGGCACATATTCCATGAAGGTCGCGGGCAGGAGCGGCTGCACGTTGACGAGGCGCAGTTCGCCTCCCGAGGAGTTGGCGACCTCGAGCGCCTCAGCCAGGCCCTTGGGCTTCGGCGCCTCGTCGGAGAGATCGACGGCGAGCAATATGCGACGGTACATCTGCATCCTCCCAATGCTGCGGCGCGCGGCCGGGACCGCCCGCAAACAGCGACTTTATCACGGTTATTGTTTCCCGACCGAGGACGCTACAGCGGTCATTGTTCCTATACCGTTCTGTCGTTATAAGGGCCGCGCTTGCGACGAAGGATAGCGATGTCATGGGAGTGAATACGGTCGTTCCTGAGAATTACAAGCCTTCCGACGCCGAACCCTTCATGAACGAGCGGCAGAAGGACTATTTTCGCCGCAAACTGATGGCGTGGCGCGAATCGATCATCGCCGAAAGCAAGGAAACCCTGACCGCTCTGCAGAACGAGAGCGAAAATCATCCCGACATCGCCGACCGCGCCTCTTCGGAAAGCGACCGCGCCATCGAATTGCGCGCGCGCGACCGGCAACGCAAGCTGATCGCCAAGATCGACGCGGCCCTCGCTCGCATCGAGGACGGCACCTATGGCTATTGCGTGGACACCGGCGAGCCGATCTCGCTGCGCCGCCTCGACGCGCGCCCCATCGCCACCCTCTCGATCGAAGCGCAGGAGCGCCACGAGCGGCGCGAACGGGTCTATCGCGAGGATTAAGCGCGGATTTGCGCCGGAGCGCGGCGAGTCGCAACGCCGCGCCGGCAGTCCGATTTTGCGAATTTGCCGGCCTGCAGGTGACTAGGAAAATCCTCCCGCCGTAGCGCGAAGGACTGCGCGATCAGCTCTCGCGCCCGAGCAGGCGGGCCATTTCCGCCTCCAGCGATTCGAGATCGTAGAAGCTTTCCTCGCCCCGCGAGCGCGCGCCCTTGTCCGATGGAGGCGGCGGCGCGGAGGAGCCGGCGGGGCGGGCGGCGGGGTCAGCACGGGCGGCGCGGCCGGCGCGCGGCGGCGGCGTGATCACGACTTCCGGCGCTTTGGAGGCTTCGCCGGACGGGGCCGGCTTCGGCGGCTCGACCGGCGGGGCGGGCTCGGGAGCGCCGCGCGGCCGCAGCGGCGTGATCGGCGAGGGCAAATGGGGCCGCGGAATGGACGCGAGCGGCCTCGGCGCCGTCAGCGGCCTGCGCGCCGGAGGAGATGGAGATTCGACGGCCGGCTTCGGCTCCGTCGCGGCGGTCTCGGCCGCGCGCGGCGGCTCGGCGGGCGCCTTGCTCGCGGCTTCGGCTCGCGGCGGAGGAGCCGGTCGCGGGCGCGGCTCGACGGCCGGCGGCTCGGGAGCAGGCTCGGCCGGCGCGACGGCGACGGGCGGCGCGGCCTCGGCGGCGGCAGGGGCCGCGCGCGGCGTCGGCGCGCGGCGCGGCTGGGCGACGGCCGGGGCGACCGGGCGCGGCGCCGGCTCCATGATCGGCTCGGGCGGCGCCGCCGGCTTGGCGGTCTCGCGGGCGGCGACGCCATTGACGGCGCCGCGCAGGATCTGCGGCTCGATCAGCAGGTCGTTCGGACCGCCGATCATCAGCAAATGTTCGGTATTATCGCGCCTTACGATGACAAGCTGACGTTGTGCGTCAAGCGAATAGACGTCGACCACGCCAAGCCGCGGCGCCCTGCCCCGGGCCGAGCCGGGGGCGCGAATGCGATGCGCGAAGATGAGCCGGTAAAGCCCGTATAGCAAAGCAAGAGCGACCAGGACGACGACGACGCCGACCAGGATTTGCAACACGCGGCTGTCGCCGGAGATAAGGTTGCTTAACGACTGCCACATAAATCACGCCTTAACCCAACGCTTCGCCGCGGAGACGGCGCGCTTCCCTTGCACGGAGCGCAAAACTCCGCGTCGAACGCGTTTAAGCTTGAAACGTGGTATCAAATTAAGACCTGCATGAAAACCTGAGATTGGCGTGCTCGTCCAGTCAAAAACACTGTTGGGAAAGGTCGAGCCCCCATCATTGCGATTCTCGACTGGCCGACGCATGCTCGCCCGGCCCGAGAATCGGCGATTCCGGCCGCGCCCCGGGCGGCGCAAACGAGGCGATCAGCTGAGATGACGTCCCTCTCCACGACGCCGGCCTCCAAAGGCCTCGAACGGGTCGCCCGCCCGGGACTGGCGGCGCTCATGCTGCTGGCCGTGGTGATCTCGGCGACGGCGCTGGTGTTCGTTCCCGGCGAGTTCGGCCGCCGCGCGGTGTCCTTCACCATCGCCGCGCTCGCGATCTTCGGCGTCTTTTCGATACTCATGTACGCCTTCGGCCTCGCCCGCTTCATCGGCCGGGCGAGCGAATTCGATCTGGCGCGCGCCATCGCCGAGACAAGCGAGGAGGGGATGCTCGTCACCGCCGGCGCCTCGCGGGTGGTCTACGCCAACGAGGCCTACCGGAAGCTTTCGGGCGCGAGGAACGGGGAGGCGCAGAGCGTCGAGCGGCTGTTCGCCGGCGCGCCGGAGACTTCGGAGGCGATCTACCGGCTGGCGCAGGCGGCGCGCACCGGCCGTTCGGGCGTGGAGGAGCTGCGCCTGTCGCCTCCGCTCGCCGGCCAGGCCGAGGCGGCCTGGTATCGCATCCGCGTGCGGCCGCTGAACGGCCCGGCGCAGGCCCTGGCGGCGCTGTGGACGATCACCGACATCACGCACGACCGCGATCGCCACGAAACCTTCTTCCAGGACCTTCAGCACGCCATCGACTATCTCGACCACGCCCCCGCCGGCTTCTTCTCGGCCGAGGCCGACGGCGCCATCGCTTATATGAACGCGACGCTGGCCAACTGGCTCGACTACGACATCGCCGAGTTTACGCCGGGGCAGATGACGCTCTCCGACATCGTCGCCGCCGACGGCGCGGCGCTGCTCGGCGTCGTCGCCGGCGCGCCCGGCGAGGTCAAGACCGTCGACACCGTGGTCGACCTCAAGCGCCGCCACGGCGTCTCCAAGCCCGCCCGGCTCATCCATCGCGTCGCCTTCGGGCAGGACGGCGTCCCCGCCCCGTCGCGCACGCTGGTTCTGGAGGCGACGGCCGACGCGCCGCCGACCCAGGGCGGCGAGGCGGCGGAGGCGCGCTTCTCGCGCATGTTCAACACCACGCCCCTGCCGCTGGCGGCCGTCGGTCCCGACGGCGCGCTGAAACGCGCCAACGGCGCCTTCGCCCGCCTCGCCCCCGCCGCGATGAAGGGCGGCGGCGTGACGCTCTACAGCGCGGTCGCCGAGCGCGACCATGCGGCTTTGAAAGCGGCTATCGCCGCCGCCGCGCAAGGCAAGGCCGATATCTCGCCGGTCGACGCCACCGTCGAGGGCAAGGGCGAGCAGCGCAACGTGCGCTTCTTCGTCTCGGCCGTCGAGTCCGGCGACGGCGCCAATGTCATCGCGCTCGACACCACCGAGCAGCGCAAGCTGCAGGAGAATTTCGCGCAGAGCCAGAAGATGCAGGCCATCGGCCAGCTCGCCGGCGGCATCGCGCACGACTTCAACAACGTGCTGACGGCGATCATCGGCTATTCCGACCTCCTGCTGGTCAACCACCGGCCGACCGACCCCTCGTTCCAGGACATCATGCAGATCCGCCAGAACGCCAATCGCGCGGCGGGTCTGGTGCGCCAGCTGCTCGCCTTCTCGCGCCGGCAGACCCTGCGTCCGCAGGTGCTGCAACTCGCCGACGTGCTCTCCGAATTGCAGATGATGCTGCGCCGGCTGGTCGGCGAGAAGATCGAGCTCGAAGTCGCGCACGGGCGCGACCTCTGGCTCGTGAGGGCCGACCTCAACCAGTTCGAGCAGGTGATCGTCAATCTCGTCGTCAACGCGCGCGACGCGATGAGCGCGGGCGGCCGCATCACGCTGCGCACGCGCAACGTCGCCCCCGGGGAATGCCCCTCCTTCGGCGAGAAGTCGCTCGTTCCCGCCGAATATGTGCTGGTCGAGGTGCAGGACACCGGCCACGGCATTCCGCCGGAGGTGCGCGACAAGATTTTCGAGCCGTTCTTCACGACCAAGGAGGTCGGCAAGGGCAACGGGTCTCGGCCTGTCGATGGTCTATGGCATCGTCAAGCAGACGGGCGGCTATGTGTTCTGCGTCAGCGAGCCGGGCGAGGGCGCGACCTTCCGCGTCCTGCTGCCGCGCCATGTGCCCGAGCCCGTCGTCGAGACGCAGAAGAAGGTCGAGGCCAAGCCTGTGGCCGATCTCACCGGGCGCGGCGCGATCCTGCTCGTCGAGGACGAGGAGGCGGTGCGCGCCTTCGCGGCGCGCGCGCTGATGTCGCGCGGCTACACCGTGATGGAGGCGGAGAACGGCGTCGAGGCGTTGAGGGTGTTCGAGGAGGCAGAGGGCAAGATCGACCTCATCGTCTCCGACGTCATCATGCCGGAGATGGACGGGCCGACCATGCTGACGGAATTGCGCAAGCGCGGCCTGATGGCCAAGGTCGTGTTCGTCTCCGGCTACGCCGACGACGCCTTCGCGCGCAACCTGCCGGAAGGGCTCGAATTCCAGTTCATGCAGAAGCCGTTCACGCTCAAGCAGCTGATCGAGACCGTGAAAGGCGCGATGAGCTGATCCCGCGCGCCGGCCGCGCGCGGGGGTCGCCGAATTCGCCGATCTCATGTAAAGCATCTTCACATGAACTGGAGCAAGGACGGGCCGCGCGGCTATCACCACGGCAACTTGCGCGAGGAGTTGATCCGCGCGGCGCTGGAGCTCATCGCCAAGAAGGGGCCGGCGGGGTTCACCTTCGCCGAGGCGGCGCGCTTCGCCGGCGTCAGCCCGGCGGCGCCCTATCGCCATTTCCGCGATCGCGACGAGCTTATGGAGAGCGTCGCCTTGCGCGGCTTCGAGCGGTTCGAGGCCGCGCTGGCGCAGGCGTGGAACGGCGGCCGCCCTGAGCCGTTCGCCGCGCTCGACCGGCTCGGCAAGGCCTATCTGGAATTCGCCCGCTCCGAGCCCGCCTATTACGCGGCCATGTTCGAGGCGGCGATCGCGGTTGGCCGCAATGCGCAGCTGCGGGAGGCCAGCGACCGCGCCTTTTCCGTGCTGCGGGCGGCGGCGGAGGCGCTGTGCGCCGGCATGCCGGCCGCCGGACGGCCGCCTGCCCTGATGGTGGCGCTGCACATCTGGACGATGGCCCACGGCGTCGCCTCGCTGTTCGGGCGCGGCGACGGCGGCCAAAGGGCGCTGCCGATGTCTCCGGAGGAGCTTCTGGAGGCGCAGGCGCTCATTTATTTCCGCGGCCTCGGCGTCAGAGCCGCCTGAAAGGCGCCCCCGCTTTCCGTGGGTCCCCGCGCCGGAACGGGCTTGACATCGCCGTCGCCTCATGTAAATGTTTATTACATTCACGCGGAGGACGCGTCATGGCGATAATTCTGATGATCCTGAGTTTCATCTGGTGGTGGCCGCTGGGACTCCTCATCCTCGGCTTCCTCCTTGCGCGAGGAAGGTGCTGGCGGCGCCCGATGTATGCAGGCGATGGACCCATGACGGACTGGAATCACAGCATGGATCACTGGGAGCGCAAGGTCGTGCACGCGCAGGACAAGGTCGAGCGCGTGCGCGAGCGGATGGAGCGCCGCTTCGGCCGCGGCGGCTGGTTCGGCGGGCCGGCCGGCAGCGGCAACCGCGCCTTCGACGATTATCGCGAGGAGACGCTGCGGCGGCTCGAGGACGAGCAGCGCGAGTTCAAGGATTTCCTCGCCCGTCTGCGCTTCGCCAAGGACCGCGCCGAGTTCGATCAATTCATGAACGAGCGCCGCCAGCGTCCGCCCGAGCCCGGCGCCCCGAGCGAGCCGTCGCAGGGCTGAGCGCAGGGACTGGAGACGGTTTCGAATCGTCGGCGCACGGCAGGCGTGACGTAGCGAGACTGAACCCCGGAAGGAAGCCGGCCGCGCAGCGATGGAGCCACGCGGCCGGCGAATATTGTCAAAGGCTCCGCCGCGAGACGCCCTTCATTGATCGTCGTCCCGTAACCAAACGAAAGGGGCTCTCCGCCGGACGCGCTCATTGATCACGTTATTCACCCGCAAAACCCGGCGCGCGCCCCTAGAGAAAGGGCAAGTCATGGGCGGCGGAGAGAAATTCAAGAAATATTATTTCGGAGTAATAAATACTGCGAAAGAACTCGCAATCGCCTCATTAATATTTCATGCCCACAACAAAAACAAAAGTGATTTTTATACCGAACTTGGAAATTTCTACCTGATTTTGATAAGCGTCTCGATTATGCTTCGCTTTCCCGCTTTGTTGACGCCCTCCGCGTATCCGCGCGTGCTAGCCCGCGTTTGGCCCGGCCTCGCGATTTTCGACAAGGCTGGAATCTTCTGTCTGATCTTGGCGGCGATGTTTGTGGTTCTGGTCCTCCCCGCCGTGGTCGCCGCCTATGCCGTCGCTCACAACTGGTAACCGCGGTAAACGTCGGGTTTCTTTCGGCCTTCATCCGCCCCATCGCGTGATTGATCGCAGACGGGAAATGCGCAATGTACGCTGACGACGCCGGCCGCAGCCGGGGCAAGAGGTCACTATGCGTTTTTCCGGGACCGCGACCTATATCGCCAGCGATGAGCTGAAGACCGCCGTCAACGCGGCGATCGCGCTGGAGCGGCCGCTGCTCATCAAGGGCGAGCCCGGCACCGGCAAGACCCTGCTCGCGCAGGAGATCGCGGCCAGCCTCGACGCCCCGCTGATCGCCTGGCACATCAAGTCGACGACCCGCGCCCAGCAGGGCCTTTACGAGTACGACGCCGTCTCGCGCCTGCGCGACAGCCAGCTCGGCGACGCGCGCGTCTCCGACATCCGCAACTACATCAAGCGCGGCAAGCTGTGGGACGCCTTCACCCACGAGAGCCGCCCGGTGCTGCTGATCGACGAGATCGACAAGGCCGACATCGAGTTCCCCAACGACCTGTTGCTGGAGCTCGACCGCATGGAGTTCCATGTCTACGAGACCGGCGAGACGGTGAAGGCGGAACGGCGGCCGATCGTCGTCATCACCTCCAACAACGAGAAGGAGCTGCCGGACGCCTTCCTGCGCCGCTGCTTCTTCCACTACATCCGCTTCCCCGACACTGAGACCATGCGCGCCATCGTCGATGCGCATTACCCCGGCCTGAAGCCGCGCCTCATCGAGGAGGCGTTGCGGCAGTTCTTCGCCGTGCGCGAGACGCCGGGCCTGAAGAAGAAGCCGACGACCTCGGAGCTGCTCGACTGGATCAAGCTCCTGGTCAGCGAGGACATCGACATCGAGACGCTGCGCGAGAAGGACCCGCGCAAGCTGATCCCGCCGCTGCACGGGGCGCTGCTGAAGAACGAGCAGGACGTGCACCTGTTCGAGCGGCTGGCGTTTTTGAACAGGCGGGAGCGGGGGTGAATGCCAGCATGATGGATTCAGCAAAGGGAACCGCGGATGTCCTTATCTGACGCGTGTTTTGATTTTCTTGATACTTTTCGGAAAGCAGCTCAAGAGCTCGACTTCGAAAGCGCAATGGTATTCAGGCTCGACAATCAGGTATGGCGATGAAATAGGAGCCTTAAGTCGTGCTTGCGCGGAAATTCAGGTCTCTCCTTGGAATAATGAGTCGGCAATTAAATTGATAAGGCTTGCAAGCGCTATTATGACTTACTACGACACGGCACCCGGTGCACCGGAACAAATGACTCGCTTAGTCGAAATGCATAGCCTGATCAATTTGATTCAAACGGAACTTGGTAATAAATTTGGCGATGAAGTGACAGCACTCGTTCCAGATCTTATATCCGACACACCGGCCGCTGAGAACGCAAGTTTGCATATTAAGGCGATCTTGAAGCGCCTGGGAGACCTACAAGCTACGAAGTTGCAATTAAAATTATTTCTGATGTTGCATCAGCTACAGCCAAGAAATTCCTTGGTCTCTAGCCAAATATAGATTTTTTATTATATTTATCTCGAACGTATATTTACTCAAAACAACCCCTCGATCCGCCCCTCCTCCACGTGAATCCGCTCCGCCGCCGGGACGCGCGGCAGGCCGGGCATGGTGTTGATCTCGCCCATCAGCGCCACCACGAAGCCGGCGCCGGCGCGCAACCTCACTTCGCGCAACGGCATCGCAAAACCCTCCGGCGCGCCGAGCGCGGTCGGGTCGGCCGAGAACGAATATTGCGTCTTGGCGATGCAGACCGGCAGATCGCCGTAGCCCGCCTGCTCCCACTGCTTGAGCCGCGCCATGACGCCGGCGTCGGCCACAACGTCCGACGCATGGTAGATCTCGCGGGCGATCGTGCGAATCTTTTCGAGCAGCGGCATGTGGTCGGGATAGAGCGGCCGGAACTCCGCCCGGCCGCGCTCGATCTCGGCCAGCACGGCCTGCGCCAGAGCGACCGCGCCCTCCGCGCCCTTTTCCCAGCTTTCGTTGACGACCGCGACGACGCCGCGCGCCCGCATTGCGTCGACTATCAGTTCCAGCTCCGCCTCGCTGTCGCTGACGAAGCGATTGATCGCCACCACCGGCTCCAGCCCGAATTTTCTGACGTTATCGACGTGGCGTTCGAGATTGGGCAGGCCATGGCGCAGAGCGGCCAGGTTCTGCGCCGCAAGCTCCGATTTCGCCACGCCGCCGTTCATCTTGAGCGCGCGCACGGTCGCCACCACGACCGTCGCGACCGGTTGAAGGCCAGCCTGCCGGCACTTGATGTCGAAGAACTTCTCCGCGCCGAGGTCGGCGCCGAAACCGGCTTCGGTGACGACGTAATCGGCGAGCCGGAGCGCCGTCTGCGTCGCCACGATCGAGTTGCAGCCATGCGCGATATTGGCGAACGGCCCGCCATGCACCAGCGCGGGCGTCCCCTCCAGCGTCTGCACGAGATTGGGCTCCATCGCGCGCAGCAGCAGCGCGGCCATCGCCGGCGGCGCCTTGAGATCGCGCGCATAGACCGGCTTTCGCGCGCGGGTCTCCGCCACGATCATGCGCCCCAGCCTCTCCTCCAGTTCCTCAATCGTGCGGCTGAGGCAGAACACCGCCATCACTTCCGAGGCCACGGTGATGTCGAAGCCGTCGGTGCGCGGAAAGCCGTTGGCGACGCCGCCGAGGCCCACCGTGATTTCGCGCAACGCCCGGTCGTTCATGTCCAGCGCGCGCCGCCACGACACGCGGCGCGGGTCGATGTCGAGCGCGTTGCCCCAATAGACGTGGTTGTCGAGCATCGCCGCGAGCAGATTGTGGGCGGTCGAGATGGCGTGGAAATCGCCGGTGAAATGCAGGTTGATCTCCTCCATCGGCGCGACCTGCGCGCGTCCGCCTCCTGTCGCCCCGCCCTTCTGGCCGAAGCAGGGGCCGAGCGAGGGCTCGCGCAGCGCGATCGCGGCGCGCTTGCCGAGCTTGTTCAGAGCGTCGCCGAGGCCGATGGTGGTCGTTGTCTTGCCTTCGCCGGCCGGCGTCGGGTTGATCGCGGTGACGAGGATCAGCTTGCCCCTGTGGCGGCCTTCGAGAGTTTCCAGATATTCGCGGTCGAGCTTGGCGACGGCGCGGCCATAGGGGCGCAGCGCCGATTCGGGAACGTCGATCCTGGCGGCAATCTCCGCGATCGGCGCGAGCCTGTGCTCGCGCGCGATTTCCATGTCGGACTTCATGGCGTCCCCCTGATGGCCCGTCCACCAGCATGCGGCGCCCCGCGGCGCGATGGCAAGCGGGCGCGGCGGGACGCCCGATCCCGGTTCGCGAACCGCCGTCGCGTGTCATGGTTAAGCGCGGCTTAAGGCTTGCGATGCTTAACGCAATCCTAACGATTTTCGGTTCGCCGAACCCCCGCCCGGCGGCCGGCCCGGTCGGATTAGTCCAACCGCGCGCAAGCGTTAGCCCCGAGATTTCGCGCCGCGCCTCAAAGGGGCGCCGCAGGGGCGCCCAGACCGCTTGCGCGCGACCTTGCGCGAAACTATCCGAGTGTGACCGAAATGACGCAGACTTCTGCGCTATGTCTCTGAAATCAGCGGCCTGCGAGCGCCGCGCCGCCATTCGCTCGGGTTGGACGGGTTAACCTTTAGTCGCTATAGCGACCCTGCCAAAGCGGGAGCTGCGGGAATTGGTTCGAAGTTTGAAAGTAGTCCTGGTTGCGGCTCCCCTCGCGTTTGTGGCGCTGGGCTTGTCCGGCTGCGCTGACCTGCCAAGCTCGGGGCCGACCGCGCTGGAGGTCATGGGTCCCGAAACCATCGACAAGACCGCCGAGCCCTATGCGGTGATCGACATCGATCCCACCACGATCGATGTTTTGTCCCGCCGCCCGAAGGGCAGTTTCGCCTCGCGTTTCGGCGACCATCGCCCCTCGGTCGAGCCGCTCATCGGCGTCGGCGACATGATCACCGTCACGATCTGGGAGGCGAGCTCGGGCGGCCTGTTCTCCTCCCCGGCCGCCCTGGAGAGAGTTTCGGCCGGCGCCAACAGCGCCACCATCCCCGAGCAGGTCGTCGGTCGCGACGGCGCCATCACCGTGCCTTACGCTGGCCGCGTAACGGTCTCCGGACGCACGCCGCGCGCGGTGCAGGAGATCATACAGCGCGCCCTCGAAGGCAAGGCGATCCAGCCGCAAGTGCTCGTCACCGACAACAAGCCGATCAGCGCGACGATCACCATCGGCGGCGAGGGCGTCGGCGCCTCCCAGCGCTTGCCGCTCAGCGTCAAGGGCGACCGGCTGCTCGATGTGATCGCCGAGGCCGGCGGCGTGCGCATGGCCGTCAACGACCTCGTCGTCCTGTTGCAGCGCAACGGCGTCACGGAGCGCGTGCCGTTGCAACGCATCACCGCGGATCCGCACGAGAACATCTACATGCGGCCGGGCGACGTCGTGACGCTGGTGCGCGATCCCCAGACCTTCCTCATGTACGGCGCGACGAACTCGAACGGCGAAATCCCGTTCGGCACGGACACGAGTCACGCTGGCGCAGGCGCTGGTGAAGGTCGGCGGCCTGGCGGATTATCGCGCCGACGCGCGCGGGGTATTCGTCTTCCGCCTGGAGCAGCCCGACGTGTTTCGCGCGCTGCGGCCTGACAGCACGCTCGCCAGCCGCAACGGCCGGTTCCCCGTCGTCTATCGCCTGGACCTCTCCAACCCGAACAGCATGTTCATGGAGCAGCAGTTCCAGGTCGCCAATCGCGACCTGCTCTTCGTCTCCAACGCGCCTTCGGTCGGATTCCAGAAAGCCGTCGACATATTCAACGGAATAGTGGCTCCCGTGACGCAGAGCACGTATGCCGCTGCGTCGGCGGCAACGATCAAGTAGGGCGCCTTGCCGCGTCGCGAGGTCCGCCTCACGGCGTTGACGGACGTGGCGCCGACGGCGGGCGGCTGGTTGGCGACGGCGCCGGAGCCGTGGCTGCGCTGCGAGGTCCCGCCGAGCGCGGGGCGCTGGGTCCGGCTGGAATACGCCTCCGGCCTGCTCGATCCCCTGATTCGCCCGGTGTTGCGTTTCGTCGGCCGCGACGCCGTTCACGACGAGCTGCTTCCGGCGGCGATGCTGGGGCGCGCCGTCTGGATCGGCCGGCTGCCCGAGGACTTGCGCGAGGTCTGGATCTCGCCGCAGCTCGACGCAGGCCCGTTCGCGTTTCGCATCGAAGCCTGGGACGTGCTGTCGACGCCGCAGGCGCTCGCCCATTTCGGTCCTTCGGGCGCGAGCCGCGCATTCAAATACTTGTGGGGCCGGCTGCGCGGCTGGGACCAGTTCGCGCGCCTGCAGGCGCGCCGCGCGCTCGGCGCGACGCCGCTCAGCGACTACGAACCCTGGCGACGCGCCCGCGAGCGTTCCTTCGACCCCGCCTTCGACGGCGCCGGCGCGGCGGAGGCGCCGCTGCGGTTCCATGTCGTTGCGCCCGATTCCGACGCCGCCGCCATCCTCCATCCGATGCTTGCGCGCCAGATCTGGCCGCACTGGACGCTGGGCCTGACCGGCGAGCGGCTCGACTCCGCCGACGACGACTATGTGCTGACGCTCGGGCGCGGCGACCGGTTGGAGCCGCAAGCGCTCGCCCAGCTCGCCGCGCGGGCCCGCCAGGACAAGGAGCCCGACGCGCTCTACGCCGACGAGGACGCGCTCATGGGCGAGGCGCGCGCCGCGCCGCGCTTCAAGCCGGACTGGAGCCCGCTGTTCTCGCGGAGCGGCTACGCCGGCGCGCCGATGGCGATCCGTAGCGCAGCCTGGAAGGTCGGCGGCTTCGATCCCGCGACGGCCCGCGTGAGCCATGTGCGCCGCATGGCGCTGAGCCGGGCCGAGCCTTCGCCGATCGCGCCGCCGCCGCCGCCCGCCCCGATCGAGATGCGGCGGCAGGCGACGATCATCGTACCCACGCGCGACCGGCCCGACCTCCTCGGCCCTTGCGTGGAGAGCCTGACCCGCTATCCCGCCGGCGCGGAATTCGAGCTCCTCGTCATCGACAACGGCAGTGCGCGCGCGGACGCGCTCGCCTATCTGGAGAAGCTCGCCGGCGAGCCGAACGTGCGCGTGCTGCGACGGCCCGGGCCGTTCAATTTCTCGGCGATCTGCAATTCGGGCGCGCGCGAGGCGCGCTTTCCCTTCCTGCTGTTCCTCAACGACGACGTCGAGGCGCTGGCGCCGGACTGGCTCGGGCGGATGCTGCAATTCGCCGCCGAGCCGGGCGTCGGCGCGGTCGGGGCGAAGCTGCTCTATCCCGACGGACGGCTCCAGCATGGCGGCGTCGTGCTCGGGCTCGACGGCTTCGCCGGCCATGTGCAGCGCGCCGTCGGCGCCGACGATCCCGGCTATCTCGGAATGCTCGCCTGGCCGCGCGAGGTGGCGGCGGTGACGGGGGCCTGTCTGGCCATAGAGGCGCGCAAGTTCTTCGAGGTCGGCGGCTTCGACGAGGCGCGGCTGCCGATCGAATACAACGACATAGACCTTTGCCTCAGGCTATCGGAACGCGGCTACAGATGCATATTCGAACCCCGCGCGCGGCTCATGCATCGCGAGAGCGCCTCGCGCGGCTCCAATCCCCGGCTCGATGCGCGCTATGCCGCCGAACACGCCTATTTTCGCGAGCGCTGGGCGCGGCGCCTGCGCGACGATCCCTATTTCCACCCCGCCCTTTCGCTCGACGCGCTCGAAATTGCATTGGGATAGGCCGATGAGCCTGCAACCCGCATCCGCCCAAGACATCGCCGCCGCCTGCGCGGATTTGCGCGCGCTGGCGACCTTTCCGGGGCCGATCGCGCGCGGACTTGAAGCCAACGATCCCGACAAGATGCGCGATGCGGCGAACCATCTCATCGACGCCGGCCGCGTCGAGGGTCTGCGCGAGATCGTCGAGCGGTTCCGCGACAGAAGCGATTTCGGCGTCTGGGCGCGGATGACCAGCTCCAAGCTGCATCAGCTCGCCGGCGATTTCGACGCCGGCCTCGCCGACATCGACGACCTCATGCGGCGCTTCCCCGAGCGCGCGGCCGCGCATTGGTGGATCGCCAGCGCGCGCTGCCTGCTGGGCCAGAAGCGCGAGGACGAGGGGGAGGCCGCCGTCCGCGAGGCCGTCGCGCGCTTCCCCGACGTTGGTCCTGCCGCGTGTCTTTCTCGCCAATCTGCTGTCGCGGCGGAAGAAGCCCGCCGAGGCGCTGGAGGTCTGGCGGGAACTGTTCGCGCGTTTCCCCGAGCCGGAGCTCGAATGGTTCGTCAGCCTCGCCAATGCGCTGAAGGCGCTGGGGCGGCGCGAGGAGAGGCTGGCGGCGCTGGAGGACGGCGCCCGCCGTTTTCCGCAAGATCGTCGCACGCCGCCGCTTCTGGCCGAAGTCGCCGAGGAGCGCGGCCAATGGGCGCGCGCGCTGGAGATCTGGGGGGATTACCGGGCTCGCGACGCGGCGCGCGACGAACCGAAGGCCGCCATCGGGCGCGCCCGCGCGCTTTTTCGGCTCGGCCGGGTCGACGAGGCGAGCCAGACGCTGGAGGGCTTCCTCGCCGCGTCAGCCGGACAACGTCCAGGCGTTGCGCGAGTTCGCCTCGATCTCGGCCGAGCTCGGCGAGGTCGGCGAGGACGCGCGATCTGTTCGCGCGGCTTATTCAGTGCGGCGTTGAATTGTCGCGGCCGGAATGGTGGGCCGCGCTCGCGCGCGCTCATCACGACCTCAGGGACTATGAGGCCGGCGCCGCGACGCTCGCGGAGCTGGAGCGGCGCTTTCCCGACTCGCGCGCTGGCGGAAGGCGAGCGGCTGCGGCTCGCCAAGGAGCTCGAGCACGGCCACGATGATCTCAAGGCTATGATCTCGGCGGCGCGCGCGCGATTTCCCGCCGATTTCAACCTGCGTTCGCATTGGGTGTGGATTCTCCTGAGCCTCGGCCGGCTCGAAGAGGCCGAGCGCGAGGTGAAGGCGCTCGAAGCGGAGGAGGCGCCGGGCTTCGCGCTCACCGCGCGCCTGCGACTTGAGGCCGATCGCGGCGACGAGGCGTTGCACGCCTACGCCGAGCGCTTCCTGCAAGCGCGCGAGTGGGATGTCGCCGACGCCATGCAGGTCGCCTATGCACTTGCTCGACGCACGCACGCCCTGGGGATTTGAGCTGGGCGGCGCGATCATGGCGGAGGCGGCGGCGCGCTTTCCCGGCAACGCGCGGCTGAACCTGATGCGCATCCGCCTCATGATCGCGCGGCGCGAGGACGAGGCGGCGCTGGCGCTCATCGACGCGATCCCCAAACGCTACGTGCGCCGCGATTTCCTGGAGATCCGCGCCTGGGCCGCGGCCAGGCGCGGCCGAAGCGAGGAGGCCAAGGGCCTCTGGCGCCAGTCGATCGCCACGAACTATTACGCCGCGGTCCACGCTCCGATCCGCGAACTGATCCGCGTGAGTCCGGACGACCGGCCGGGGCCGGAGGTCGGCGTGACGGCCTATGTCGTGTTCCGCAACGAGGCGGCGCAAATTCCGGGCTTTCTCGCCCATCACCGGCGGCTCGGCGTCAGACGCTTCGTGTTCTTCAATCATATGTCGACCGACGAGAGCCGCGTCATCGCGCTGAACGAGCCCGACGTGATCCTCTACGATTGCCCCGACAGCTACCAATTGGCCTGGTCGGGCCGGCGCTGGGTCAACGAGATCGTCGCCCGCGAGGGCGCTAGAGGCTGGGGCCTTCAGCTCGATATGGACGAGCATCTCATCTATCCCGGCTATGAGAGCGTCGGGATCGACCGGCTCATCGCCTATCTGGAATCGCGCGGCTTCGAGGGATTGCGCGGCTACATGTTCGACGTGTTCCCGCGCCGGCTCCTCGACGAGCGCGGCGAACCGGCGCCGTTCGAGGCTTACCGTTTCTACGACGACGATTACTATCTCATGGGTCTGGAGCGGCCGCCCTATCTGCACCCCGGCGGCGGGGTGAGGGCGCGGCTGTTCGAAGCCAAGGAATTCCTGCACAAGATCCCGCTGTGGCGGCTCGACGCGGGCCTGCTCATCAATTCGCACGAGACGACGCATCTCCAATTCGCCGACGTCTCCGCCGCCCTGCTGCACTACAAGATGATGAACGTCGCCTTGCGCGGGCGCGACGCGACGGTCGAAGAGGCGGGGACGGCGTTTCTCGAGAAGGACGCCGACGTCGAGGCGATCCGCCGCCATTCCCGCTACGCGGCCCGGCTCGCGAAAATCTGGCGCGCCGATCTCGTCAAGCCCGGCGTCTCGCGCGAGCTTGAAGACAGCGTGACGCTCGCCGGGCGCGGGCTGATGGATATGTCCGACGACTACCGGGACTGGCTGAAGCGGGAGCGGCCATGACCGGGGCCGAGCGCGGGCTCATCCTCATCCGCACCCATTTCGTCGACGACCGCATCGCCGCGATGGCGAGAAGCTTCGCCGCCGGCGCAGACTACGACGTCATGCTCGCCGTCGACGAGACGGCCGGCGCCGTCGAGACGCGCGGGCTTGCGAAACTGCCGATGTCGCTGGATTCCTCCGCGCGGCTCGGCCTTTGCGTGGGCTTCGACAAGCCGCTGTGGCGCTGCGGCGATTATGCGTTTTACCACGCCCTCGCCCTTGGCCGCCCTTACCGGCGCTATTGGCTGATCGAATACGACGTCGCCGTCAATTTCGCCGATCCCCTCGACTTCTTCCGCTTCTTCGACGCGACGGCAAGCGAGGATTGCCTGTTCGCCTGCCTGAAAGTCGCCGACAGGAACTGGCACTGGCGCGAGCGGACGGCGCGGCGTTTTCCCGTCGTCTACAGCGCGCTGTTTCCCGTCGTGCGGCTGTCGGCGGAGGCTACCGGGCAGCTCCTGGCGCGGCGGCGCTTCGAGGCGGAGCGCCTGCAGGGATGCGAAGCTGAACCCGGAGGAGAACTGGCCGAACGACGAAGGCTTCGTGTGTTCGGCGGCGCACGAAATGGGCCTGTCCATGGCCGATTTCAACGCCTACGGCTCATTCTACGACGAAACCACGTTTGCGCCGCACCTGCTGCGCCATGCCTCGGCGCTCGGGGCCCCCGACAACAAGATCCACCACGCCGTGCGGGCGGGCGCGCCCTATCTGCAAGCGCGCAAATCCTACTACAAGCTCGATCTCGGCGCGGCTTTGGCCTGCGCCGACCCCGACTTTCCGCACGACGAATATCGCGCCGCGCTCGCCGACCTCATGACGGAGCGGCTTCAGCGGGTTCCCGACGATCCGGCCGCCCTGTTCGGCGCCTCCGGGGCGCTCGCGGACGTGGCGCCCATCTTTCCGACCCGCGCGTCGCCGACGCTCTGCTGATCGCGCTCGCGCGGCGGCGAATGCGCCTCGGCCTGGAGGCGATCCAGCTCGGCCGGCTGGATCTCGCCATCGCCCGCACGCCGGCCTTCGACAATGTCGCGCTCGGCCGCGCGGCATGGCAAAGCTCGGTCTCGCCGCTTGCGCGCGCCTCCGATCCCCGCCGCGACGCCGAAGGCGGCAACGACGGCGACCCCTCGGTCGAATTCGGCTTCCACACCGGCCATGAGCAGGGGCCGTGGTGGGCGGTCGACCTCGGCGCCGTTTATCCGCTACGCCTCGTGCGCCTCTTCAATCGCCGAGGGGCGGAAGGCCGCCTGCGCGGCTTCGAGGTCGAGACCTCGCTCGACTTCCTCTCCTGGGCGAAGGCCTACGCGCACGATCCGGCCGACCGCAAGGCTCTGCTGGCGAGGCCGATCGAGATCGCCCTCAATCCGCCGGTCGAGGCGCGCTACCTGCGCGTCCGCCTGCCGCGCCCCGGCGTGCTGCATCTGGCCGAGGTGGAGGTCCTCAAGGCTTAGGCCCGGGCCGCAGGCAGATCGGCGCGCGCCGCCGGCCAAGGATCGGAATGGGAGCGCGAGGCCCAGGGGTTATAGGCGCGGTCCTCGAAGACGTCGGTCGCGTGGCGGGCCTGCAAGGCCGCCTTGTCGCGCGCGAATCGGGCGCGATTCTCCGGCGTCTCGTCGCTGCCGCGCGAGGCGGATTCGTGGTGGATGAGCCTTGCGAAAGGCGTCCAGACCACGCGCCAGCCCGCCGGACCCGCGCGCAGGCAGAAATCGACGTCGTTGTAGGCGATCGGGAAGGTCTCCTCGTCGAAGCCGTTCAACGCCTCGAAACAGGCGCGCGAGACCAGCATGCAGGCGCCCGTGACGACGCTCAGCGACTGGCGCGCGGCGAGCCGGCGCTGCGTTCCGAGTTCGCTCTCCGGTCGCCCGATATGCCAATGGCCGGCGTAGCCGCCGAGCCCCGCGACGACGCCCGCGTGCTGCAACGTCCCATCGGGATAGAGAAGCTTGGCGCCGACGATTCCCGTCTGCGGATAAGCGAAGCAGCCGACCATCTCCTTGAGCCAGCCGGGCTCGATCACCTCGACGTCGTTGTTGAGCAGCAGAACGAGCGGCCCGTCCGACAGCGCGACGCCGCGATTGACCGCGCGCGAGAAATTGAACGGCGCCGGCTTCACCTCGGCGCGAAAGCGCGGTCCGGCGTAGCGGCCGTAGAGCGCGAGCGTCTCGGGGTCGGTAGAGCCGTTGTCGATCACGGTCACGTCGAAATCGGGGTAATCGGTGCGCTCGAACAGGCCGGCGAGCGTCTGACCGATCAGCGCCGGCGCGTCGCGGCTTGGAATGACGGCGCTGACCTTCGGCCATCCGCCCGCCGGGGTCAGCGCCGGGCGCAGCCGGTCGGGCGCGATGGCCGCCGCGAAGGCGGTCACGCCGCGCGCGCGGGCGAGCGCGGCGGCGGCCGCCCTGCCGTCGCCGGGCCGGGGCGGACCGAGACAGGCGGGATAGGGCAGATGCAGGATCGCGCCCTTGGGCGCGGCATGCGCCACGCGCAGCGCAAGTTCGTAGTCGGCCGAAGGCTCGCCCTCCCCCCAGCCGCCGAGCGCCGCGACGCGCTCGCGCCGGTAGACGGCCAGCCGGCCGAAATAGTCGAAGGAATCCAGCAGCACCGGATCGAAGGCGGGCTTCAGCGCGATCTCGCCCGGCGCGCCGCTCTCGTCGGCGACGGCTTCGTCGGTATAGAGCGCCTCGGCTTCGGGATGGGCGGCGAGCGCGGCGGCGATTCGCTCCAGCGCGAACGGGATCAGCCGCCCGTCCGCATCGAGCCGGGCGACGAAGGGCGCGCGGGCGCGGGCGAGCGCCTCCGACCAGCGCGCGGCGGGCCGCCCGAGCCGCGCGTCGCAGACGACAAGCTCGGCCGGCCCGTTTTTCGGCCAGTCGGCGGCGAGCCGCGCGGGCGGGGCGTCGACGATGAGGCTGAGCCACAGACCCGGCGGCGGGGGCGCGGCCTTCGCGGCGAGTTCGGTGACGTGGGCGAGAAACCGTTGCGGATCAAGGCGCTGGCCTGCCCGGGGCGCGCGGCCAAGGCGGCGTCGGAGTCTCGCGAGCGCGTTGAGAACGCCGCTCTTTTGTGTCATGGACGGTCCCGCGCGCGCCGCCTCTTGACGCGGCGTCGGCGTATAGGTCTACGGAGCGCAATGATCAAACTTGACCGCGTCTTCAAGTTTTATCGAAGCGGCGGGGTCGTCAAGATTGTGCTCGATCACGTTTCGACGCGCTTCGAAGCCGGCTTCTCCTACGGGTTGATGGGCGTCAACGGCGCCGGCAAGTCGACCACCATGCGCCTTATCGCCGGCACGGAATTGCCGAATTCGGGAAGGATCAAACGCGAGGCGCGAGTCTCCTGGCCGCTGGGCTTCGCCGGCGGGTTCCATCCGCAGATGACCGGCCGCGAAAATGTCAAATTCGTGGCGCGAATATATGGCGCCGATGTTCGCAAAACCTTGGACTTCGTCGAGGATTTCGCGGAGATCGGCGACTATATCGACGTGCCCGTGCGGACCTATTCGTCGGGCATGATGGCTCGTCTGTCCTTCGGCCTGTCCATGGCGATCGACTTCGAGTGCTATCTCGTCGACGAGATCACCGCGGTGGGCGACGCGCGGTTTCAGGCGCGTTGCCAGGAAGCCTTCAGCCAGCGGCGCAAGCGCGCCGACGTCATCATGGTTTCCCACTCCATGGACACGATCAAGGATTACTGCGAACGCGGCGGAGTCATCGTCGACGGGCAGATCATCATGTTTTCCAATGTGGATACGGCCATCGAGGCCTATAATCGTCTCAATCGGTAGAGCCCAAAGCGCGCATGGAGACCGAAGACACCGAACTGGAGATCGACGCGGGCCCGACCGGCGAAACCAAACCCGGCACGGCGCTGGCCCGCGTGCGCGCGGTGTCGCTGGCGCTCTCGGAGGCCGCACGGCGCAGCCGGCTCTCCTCCCGCCGGGCGGCGCGGCTCTCTTCGGGCGGCTTCGAGGACCGGCGCGGCGCGAAACTGGCGCGATATCTGCTGATCGGCAGCTTCATCGCGATATTCCTCGTCCCGACGCTGGGAGCGATCCTCTATTTCGGCCTGATCGCGGCCAACCAATATGTTGCGGAGGCGGAGTTCACGGTCTCGGCCGGCGAATCGCCGATGCGCGACGGCATCGCCTCCCTGACCGGCATTCCCTCGCAACTGATCCTGCAGGATACCCAGATCATCACCAATTTCATCCACAGCCGGGAAATGGTGGACAAACTCGAAGAGCGCGTCGGGATCAGGCGCCTCTACTCGACCGACAAAGCCGATTATTTCGCGCGCTTCAATCCGGAAAGGCCGGTCGAGCGGCTCGTCAAATATTGGAAGCGGGTCTCCCGCGCCTCGGTCAAGCTGCCGGGCGGCCTCGTCAAATTCAGCGTCCGCGCCTTCTCGCCGCAGGACGCCAAGCTGATGGCGGACACTACGCTCGCGCTCTGCGAGGATCTCGTCAACAATCTCAATGCGCGCATCAATAGCGATGCGCTGTCGCTTGCGGAGGTCGGCCTGCAACGCGCCAGCGAGCGGCTGGCCAAGACTCTCGCCGCCGAGGAGGTCGAGCGCAACCAGTCGGGCATTCTCGAAACGAAAATGTCGGCCGACGCAATCTCCGCGCTGTTGAAGCAGCTCAGGGGATCGCTGTTGAACATGAGCGGCGCCTATGACGCCGAGCTCAAATACATGAACGCCGATACGCCGCAGATGCAGGAGCAGAAGTCGCGCATCGACGTGCTGCGAGGCCAGATCGTCAAGCTGGAGGGCCAGCTGACGACGAGCCCGGGCGTCGCATCGGACGCGGATTTCGCCAGCGGCGATGTGACGGTCGCGGCCGCCATGACCACGTTTGGCGCCCTCGACGTCGAGCGGAAAGCCGACGAGGAGCTTTACACCAACGCGGCAAGCGCATTGGAGCATGCGCGCATCGCCGCAGAGTTCAAGATGATCTATCTCAAGGTCTATGTGCGCCCGAGCTTGCCGGAGGAATCGGAGTATCCGACGCGCGGCCTCGACATCTTTCTGGTCGCGGTGTCGAGCCTGACGCTTTGGGGGATACTCGTGGCGCTGGGGGCGGTTGTGCGCAACAACATGGCTTGAGGGCGCGACGTGCTTTTCAACGTCGAGGAAGACCGCGGCGATTTCATCAGCGGCTATGTCGTCTGCGACGGCTTCGTCGACACCGCCCGCATCACCCTGTCGAGCCGCGGCGCCGTCATTCACGAGGGGCTCGCAGATCAGCCGCGGGAGGCCCTGGTCACGGCCGGCCGACACCGGACCGGGCTTTGCGGGTTCACTTTCGACGACAAGGCCATCCCGGGCCTGGCCGAGATGCACGATCTCGAAATACGCGACATTTCGAGCGGCGCGCTCGTGTACCGTCGCCCGCGTCCCCGACAGGTCATGAAGCGGGTGCTGCGGCTCGAAACCCATGTGTTTCCGCTGTGGCGGCTGGACAACGCGCTGAATGACAGCTTCCAATATTCGGCCAACCAGATCGAGGCCTGCGGGCGAGAGACCACCACGCAGATGTTCCTGCTGAGCCAGATCCCGTCTGTCTATCTCTCCGGCCGCCTGCTCTACCGCGCCTTCCAGCACTTCATCGAGGGCCATTTCGACGTCGTATTCTCCATGCATCACCCCTACGAGGAACTGGCGGAGCGGCTGATCGTGCTGGCGCAGATCAAGAAGTCCGGCAGCGGAATTCTGGGCCTGCGCGAGAACATGAGCCTGGAGCCGACCATGGCCTTCGCTCAAGGCTTGCCGCTCGCCGACGAGCGCGGCCTGGCGCGGGCGCTGCGCGACATTCCCAGTCCGGTGGCGCGCGTGCTCGCCAATCCCGTGGTGCGGCAGTTGACGACGACGACGCCGGAGGAGATGCCGAACAAGAGGGCGGTCGCCGCCGCGCTGACGACGCTCTCCTCCTTCGCCGTGGTCGGACTGCGACGCGCGCCCAAGACTTTCGCGAGCGCCGTCAAGGAGTTGATGGAGCTCGACAGCGAACCGCCCGACAGCGCCAAGCTGCCGGGCGTCGCGGCGCTCGGTCGCATGTTGAAGCGCACGCGCGAGGCCGAGTGGCTTATCGAGCAGGACCTTGCGCTTTACAGCCACATCGCCGAGGCCTACCGGGGCTCGGCCGCCGCGCGGACCGATTTCCCGGCGCAGCCGGCTGGGCTATAAGCCGCGCTCAGGAAAGGATCGCGAGTGCCGGACATCGAGACTAGCGCACGGGAAGTGACGGGGAACGGCCGAACTCGCCTTCGAGGCGCCGGTCCGCTCGCGGGGCTGGCTCGACCGGATCGGTTTGCGGCGCGGGTCGCAGGAGATTTCGCCACAGCCCGTCAGCGTCGGGACATCCGATCCGCCGCGACGGCGGATCTCCGGTTACATGTGGAGCTTCCTGGCGATCTTCGTCGTCCCGTCGTTCGCCGCGACCCTTTACTTCGCGCTGATCGCCTCCGACCAGTATATCGCGGAAGCGCGGTTCGCCGTTCATTCGAATTTCGTCGACACCGTCACGCCCAGTTCGAAATCGAGCAAGGCTTCGACGACGGCCTCGTTCATGGGCGGCCTGACTGCCTCCACCGACGATTCCTACATGGTGGCCGCCTATATCCGCAGCCGCGCCTGCATCGACGAAGTGTCGCGCACGCTGAACCTGCGCGAGATTTTCCGCCGCCCCGAAGCGGATGTCTGGGCGCGGCTGAAAGCGGACGCCAGCCCCGAGGAACTGACCAAGTATTGGGACTACATGGTCTCCTCCTATGTCGACCCGCCCTCGGGCATCGTTACGGTGTCGGTGTCGGCGTTCCGGCGCGAGGACGCGCTGGCGATCGCCGACGCCATCATCAAGGCTAGCGAGAAGGTCGCCAACGACGTCTCCGCCCGCGCCCGCGAGGACGTGATGAAGTCGGCGGAGAAAGAGGTGACGAGCGCCGAGGACAGGGTGGCGGCCTCGCTCGCCGACCTGCGCGATTTCCGCGAGAAAGCCGGCTTCATCGATCCGAAATTCCAGGCGGAATCGGTCGGCCGTATCCTCGAAGACCTGATCGGGCAGCGGATTCGCCTGCATACCGAATATGAGGTCTCCAGCCGCGCGATGTCGCCGGAGGCGCCGACCCTCCAATCGCTGAAGGCGAGGCTCGATCAAATCGACCTTCAGATCGCGGTGGAGAAGGCCAAGCTCACGAGCCAGTCCAAGGACCCCAAGGCGCTCGCCAATCTCCTGCCGAAATACGAGGAGTTGCTCATGCGCAACACTTTCGCCGACAAGCTTTACGCGCTGGCGGCCGACGGCTTGGAGCGGGCGCGGCTGCGTGCGGAGGCGCAGACCATCTACGTCAATGTTTTCGTGCCCCCCGCCCTGCCCCAGGAGGCGCTGTTTCCCGAGCGCGTCGATCTCCTCGGCTCTCATCGCTCTGGCGCTGTTCATCGTCTGGGGCATCGTCGCGCTGGTGGCGGCGCTCGTCGAGGATCACAAGCTGTGAGAGCGACCGAGACCGTCCGCGCCGAGGGCTACGCGATCGCCGGATTGTTGAAAACTGCACGCCCGCATTCTCGTCGCGCTCATCCTGCGCGACGTGCAGACGCGATTTTTCGGCACGCGCGATCGGCTTCATCTTCGCCATCGCCTGGCCGGTGTCGCATATCTTCATCGTGCTCTTCATCAACGCCGCGATGGGCCGCGCCCCGCCCTACGGCGACAGCGCGGCGCTGTTTTTCGCCACCGGCCTGGTGCCGTTCATGTGCTTCAACTACATGTCGCGCTTCACGATGCTTGGCGTGATGCTTGAACAAGCCGCTGCTCGGCTATCCCGATCGTCAAAGTCGGCGACATCCTCATCGCGCGCGCCATTCTGGAGGTGCTCAACGCGGCCGTCGTGGTGATCGTCGACGGTCATCATCCTGACGGCGATGGGCGATCGACGTATGGCCGCCGCGGCCGACTCGAGGCCATGTACGCCTTGCTGTCGCCTGCCTGCTGCTCGGCTTCGGCTTCGGCATCGTCAATGGCGTCATCGCCGGCATGTTTCACGTTCTGGTTCACGCCGTTCTCGCTGTTCCAGATCTGCTGTGGATCGCCTCGGGCGTCATCATGGTGCCCGACGAATTGCCGGAGACCGCCCGCTACTGGCTGTCGTGGAATCCCGATCCTCGTCGGCGTCGAATGGATGCGCTCGGCCTTCTATGAGGGCTACGGCCTGGGCGAACTGCTGGACAAGCAATATCTGCTGGGCTTCGCCGCGGTGTCGATCTTCATCGGCCTGTTGATGGAGCGCACCATGCGCGGCAGCATCATCATGCAGCCTAGCGCGACGGCCTCGATGTTGCGCCGGTTCCCTTGTGAGTATAGTCAACATTGCTCCGGATCGCGAGGCGACCGCGGCGGGGCCGTTTCGGCCTTGGGCGGCCGCGAGCGACATGACGACGTGAAACTGAGACTGACGCCTGCCAGCGGAGCCGAAGCGACCGGACGCGGGACGCCCGCGGTCGCCGTCGATCCGCGCGCTCCGCCTGCGTCAGTCGCCGCTGTTCGACGCCAAATTCTACGTCGCCGCGCTGGCCGCGCGCGGCGGCTCGCTCGGCGGGCTCGATCCGCTCGACCATTATCTGCGCGAGGGCGACGCGGCGCGGGTTCGCGCCGCATCCCGCTGTTCGATCCCGCCTTCTACGCCGAGCGCAACCCGGACGTGGTGGCCGCCGGCGTCAATTTGCTGCAACACTATCTCGAAAACGGCCACCGCGAGGGCCGCGACCCGCACCCGCTCGTCGATCTCAAGCTCATCCAGCTCGCAGCTCGCGCCCGATTTCGCCGGCGATCCGCTCCTCGCCTATCTGCAATCGCGCGGCCCGAGCTGAAGCCGCACCGGCTCGTCGATCCCGCCTTCTCGCCGCCGAGCAGCGGCGCCTCAACCCGCGCGACGACCGCCCCGCGCTGATCTTCTATCTCGCCAGCGATCCCGAGGCGGTCAACCCGTCCGCCGATTTCGACGGCCTCGGCTATCGCCGCCTCTATCCGGACTCGCGTCGGCCTCAATCCGCTCGTCCATTACGCGCGCTTCGGCGAGCTCCGACGGGGCGGCCGGCGCCGCGGGACCGCGGCCCGATCGGCCGCGTCGCGGCCGACATCGAGGCGGCGGCCGCGGCTCGATCCCGATATCGTCAAGCCGTTCGCCGATCCGCTCGCGACGCCGCTGATGCGCGGCTACGATCTCGCGCGCCGCGAGTTCCGGCTCTATCGGCTGCTCGCCAAGGCCGCCGGACGCAAGCGCGCATCGCGCATGTGATCCTGGCGCCCTGGCTCAAGCGCGGCGGCGCCGACCGCGCCGCGCTGCATCTGGCGCGCGCGCTGCTGGAGCGCGACCCGGCCGCGCGCGTTCTGATCGCCTGCACGCAAGACGACGCCGTCGAGGCGCTCGACTGGGCGGCGCCGAGCCAGCGCCTCAGCGTCGCCCGCATCGCCCGCGAGATCGACGAGGTCCACGACACCTATGTCGCCTTCTGCAATTTCCTGCGCTTTGCCGGCTGCCGCCATCTCTATGTCGTCAACAGCCGCTTCGGCTGGGACCTGATCGAGAGATACGGCCACGCGCTGCGGCCTGCTGATGCGCCTCTACGGCTTCGCCTTCTGCCAGGATTACGACGAGCGCCGGCCGGCGCGCCGGCTACGCCTGGACGCGGCTCGGCCGCGCCATCGACAATCTCGACGCTGCTCGTCAGCGACAACAGCCGCACGATCCGCGAATTCGCCGCCGATCACGCCTTCGACGCCGCCGATCTCGCGAAGTTCTTCGCGCTGCCGCTGCCGGTCGACGAGCGGCTCGACGGCGCGGCCGCGCAGGCCGCCGTCAATCTCGCGCAAGGGGCGCGCCGGCGCCATCAGGTGTTCTGGGCCGGCCGCTTCGCCGCGCAGAAGGGGCTCGACGTCGCGGCGGAAGTCGCGCGGCGGCTGGAGGGCGTCGATGTCCGCGCCTTCGGCGGCGCCGACGCGGCGGGCCGGCCAATTTCGTCGCCGGCGGGCCGTTCGACGATTTCGCCGACCTGCCGCTGCACGAGGCGTCGCTGTTCCTGCACACCGCGCGCTGGGAGGGCCTGCCCAACGTGCTGCTGGAGGCGGGCCTCGCCGGGCTGCCGATCGTCGCCCGCGACGTCGGCGGCGTCGCCGATCTCGTCGACGAGACGACGGGCTGGCTCGTCCCGTTCGACGCCGACGCCCAGGCCTTCGCCGCAGCCATTCGCGACGCGCTGGCGCGGCCGGACGAGGCGATCGCGCGGGCGCTCGCCGCATGGCCGCGCGCATCCGCGAGCGCCATTCGGCGGAGGCCTTCGCGAGGCGCAGTCGGGCGGCTGCTGAGCTTCACAGGGGCGCGCCGCATGACTGACGTCAGCGTCATCGTCAATTTGCACGCGCGAGGGCCGCCTCGCGGTCGCGGCGCTGCGCAGCGCCGCCGCGCGCCATCGCCGCCGCGCCGGGGCTCGCCTGCGAGATCCTCGCCGTGGTCGACCGCGGCGACGAGCCGACGATGCGGGCGCTCTGCCCGCTTCGACGGGCCGCTGCGGGCGGAGACCTGCGATTTCGGCGATCCCGCGCTTGGCCCGCAATTTCGGGGTCGAGCGGGCCAGGGGGACGTTCGTCGCGTTCCTCGACGGCGACGACCTCATGGGCGAATCGTGGCTGCGGCTAGCGGCCGAGGCGCTGAAGCGCGCGCGAGGGGCGCGACGTGATCGCCCATCCCCGGCTCAACTATGTCTTCGGCCGCGACGTCGCGCCGATCGTCTGGGAGCATCCGGACATGGAGACGCGACCCCCTCGACCTTTCGCTGCTGCGCGCCGGCAATTTCTGGACGAGCGCGAGTTTCGCGCGCGCCGATCTGCACCGGCGCTTTCCTTTCCGCGCCAATGCGCTGGAGGCAGGGCTCGGGCACGAGGACTGGGCGTTCAACCTCGCGACCGTCGAGGCCGGCGTGACGCATATCGCGCCGGAGGGGACGGTGCATTTCATCCGCCGCAAGGAGACGTGCGGCAGGCTCGCAGAGTCTGAGGCCCGGCGGCTGCTGCCGAATTTTGCTCTGTAGCGGGAGGGGTTGGGCGCATCGGGCAAGTCCCGTCGCGGCCCCTCATTCCCCCACGGCCAGCGCCATGTCGTCGCGATGGATCATCTCGGCGCGTCCCGGGCGTACCGAGGACATGGGCGATGTCGCGGGAGTTGCGGCCGCGAATCTGTTCGGCGTGGAGTGCGTCATAGGCGATGAGGCCGCGGCCGATCTCCGCGCCGTGCTCGTCGCGGATCGCCACGCAATCGCCGCGCGAGAACACGCCCTCGACGCGGGTGACGCCCGCCGGCAGCAGGCTTTTGCCGCGCGCCAGCGCCCGCGCCGCGCCGGCGTCGATGGTGATGGCGCCCTTGGGCTCCAGCGTGCCGCCGATCCAGACCTTGCGCGCCTGCATCGGCGTCGAGGGGGTCAGGAACCAGGTGCAGGGCGCCTTCGCCGCCACGCGCGCAATCGGATGGAGCACGCGGCCGTCGGCGATCACCATATGCGTGCCGGCCTGCGTCGCGATGCGCGCCGCCTCGATCTTGGTGCGCATGCCGCCGCGCGAAAGTTCGGAAGCCGCCCCGCCGGCGATGGCCTCGATGGCCGGCGTCACCCGCTCGACGACCGGGATCAGCCTGGCGTCGGGGTCCTCCTTGGGCGGGGCGGAATAGAGGCCCTCGATGTCGGAGAGCAGGATCAGCAAATCGGCGCTCGCCATCGTCGCCACGCGCGCGGCGAGGCGGTCGTTGTCGCCGTAGCGGATCTCGCTGGTGGCGACCGTGTCGTTCTCGTTGATGACGGGAATGGCGCGCATCGCCGCAAGCCGCGCAAGCGTCTCGCGCGCGTTGAGATAGCGGCGGCGCTCCTCGGTGTCGTAGAGCGTCAGCAGCACCTGTCCCGCCACGACGCCCCGCTCGTGCAGGGCGTGCGACCAGGCGCGGGCGAGCGCGATCTGGCCGACGGCGGCGGCGGCCTGGCTGTCTTCGAGCTTCAGCGCGCCTTTGGGCAGGCCCAGCAGCGTGCGCCCGAGCGCGATCGCGCCGGAGGATACGACGAGCACGTCCGCTCCGCGCCCGTGCAGGCCGGCGATGTCCTCCACCAGCGCGTCGAGCCACGCCTGCTTCAAGGCGCCGGCCGCGCGGTCGACCAGCAGCGACGAGCCGACCTTGACGACGATCCGGTTGAACCGGTTCAGATCGGGGAGCTCGGCCACCTGACGCTCGCGAAGGGTTTGCGGGGGAGGAGGGGCGCATAGAGCTTTTGGGCGGCCGCTTCAAGCGAGGTTGTCAGCCTCGCGCGGACCTCTTAGAGCGAGACTCGATGATCGGGACCGATCATCGCTTTTTGCCGAAGCGCGAAGCGCGCCCGCGCCTTTGCGCGGAATCGAGCGCGACGAGTCGCGCTCAACGAGAATCGGTATAAAGCGTCGCCGCGCCGCCCGGCGGCGCCGGACGAGCGGGGGCTTCCAGGGATGCGTAATTTTTCAGAGCTTTCCGAGCGCGAGATTTTGGCGCTGGCGGTCGCCAACGAGGAAGAGGACGGGCGCATCTACGCCGATTACGCGCTGGCGCTGCGCGACGAATATCCCTCCAGCGCCAAGGTGTTCGAGGCCATGGCCGCCGAGGAGCACGAGCACAGGCGCAAGCTCATCGACATGTTCGTCTCGAAGTTCGGCGACCACATCCCGCTGATCCGCCGCCAGGACATCAAGGGCACGATCGTCCGCCGCCCGATCTGGCACATGAAGCCGCTGCCGATCGACCGCGTGCGCAACGCGGCCGAGGAGATGGAGGCCGACGCCGCCCGCTTCTACCGGCTCGCGGCCGAGCGCACCGGCGACGCCGGCATCCGCAAGCTGCTCGGCGATCTCGCGGCCATAGAGGACCAGCACCAGCTCGACGCCGCCCAGCTCGAAACCGAGCTGCTGACCGAAGACGCCCGGAAGAAGGAGGACGAGGACCAGCGGCGCCGCTTCATCCTGCAAATCATCCAGCCCGGCCTCGTCGGGCTGATGGACGGCTCGGTGTCGACGCTGGCGCCGGTGTTCGCCGCCGCCTTCGCCACCCGCGACCCGTGGAACGCCTTCCTTGTGGGTATGGCCGCCTCCGTCGGCGCCGGCATCTCGATGGGCTTCGCCGAGGCGCTCGCCGACGACGGCAAGTTGTCGGGGCGCGGCACGCCGTTGTTGCGCGGCGTCGTCTGCGGGCTGATGACCATCGCCGGCGGCATCGGCCACACCCTGCCCTATCTGATCCCGCACTTCTACACCGCGACCGTGATCGCCTGCGTCGTCGTGGCGCTGGAGTTGGCGGCGATCGCCTATATCCAGTACCGCTACATGGACACGCCGCCGCTGTCGGCCACGGCCAAGGTGGTGCTCGGCGGCGCGCTGGTGCTGGCCGTGGGCATTCTCATCGGCAACTCGTGAAACCGGCTCAGGCCGCCCGCCGCAATTTGAAACGCCTTGCGCCAGATGGCCGGGCTCGGGCGCGGCGAGCGCGTAGGTTAGGTCGCGCAGGTGATCCGCCAGCGCCTGGCGGTCCCTGATCTCCGCCAGCGCCGAGAACGCAATCGGCGCGCCGACGACGACCGGCAATCGCGTGCCGATGCGCGCCTCCACCTCGTGGAAGATCAGCGACAGGCGCAGCGTCGCGCTGACATGGCTGGCGATCTGGAACAGCCGGCTGTTCTGGCCGCCGAACCAGATCGGCGCGACGGTCGCCTGCGAGCGCTGGATCAGCGCGGCGATGAACGGCTGCCAGCGGCTGTCGATCGCCGGGCGGCGGCCCAGGCGATCCGGGGCGGTCGAGACCGCGCCGGCGGGAAACACGACGACCGCGCCGCCTCGCTCCAGTTGCCCGCGCGCGGCGGCGCGGCTCCTCAGATTGGTCTCGGTCGCCGCTTCGTCGCCGGAGAAGTCGATCGGCAGAACGAACTCATGCACCTCCGGCGCCCGCCTCAGCGCGGCGTGGGTCAGCACGACGAAATCGCGCCTGACTTTCTCGACGAGCCAGGAAATGACGATGCCGTCGAGCACGCCATAGGGATGGTTGGCGACGATGACGACCGGGCCGGTCTTCGGAATGCGCGCAAGAGCAGAGGCGTCGAAGCGCACGTCGAGGTCGAGCTTGCGAACGGCGGCGGCGAAGAAGCTTTCGTTCGGGCGCGGGTTGCGCTGGTTTTCGAGATAGAGGCGCTTCAGCCTGGGCTGGCCGGTGGCGCGCTCGACGAGCCGGATCAGACTGCGCTTGACCGGCGGATCGTTGGCCGTGGCGTAGCTGAAGAGATAGGGGTCCATGACGCCGTCATAAAACGATGGGGTGACCGGGCGATGACGAAACCGTCACGCCCGCGCGGCCCGTCGCTTCGCCAGCGCGTCGAACTCCTGAAGCTCGGCGACGAGCGCCTCGAACTCCCTGAGCGGCACCATATTGGGGCCGTCCGAGGGGGCGCGGTCGGGGTCGGGATGGGTCTCGATGAACACGCCCGCCACGCCGACCGCCACCGCCGCGCGGGCGAGCACGGGCACGAACTCGCGCTGCCCGCCCGAGGCGCCGCCGAGGCCGCCCGGCTGCTGCACGGAATGGGTGGCGTCGAAGATCACCGGCGCGCCGGTCTGCGCCAGGATCGGCAGCGCGCGCATGTCGGAGACGAGCGTGTTGTAGCCGAAGCTGACGCCGCGCTCGGTGACGAGCACGTCGCCGGCGCCGGCGCTGGTGAGCTTGGCGACGACGTTCTTCATGTCCCAGGGGGCGAGGAACTGGCCTTTCTTGACGTTGACGGCCCGCCCCGTGCGCGCGGCGGCGACGAGCAGGTCGGTCTGGCGGCAGAGGAAGGCGGGGATTTGCAGCACGTCGACGGCTTCAGCCGCGAGCGCGCATTGCGCGCTCTCGTGGACGTCGGTCAGCACCGGCAGGCCGAGGCTCTCGCGGATCTCGGCGAAGATCGGCAGCGCCGCCTCCAGCCCGACGCCGCGCTGGGCGCCGCCCGAAGTGCGGTTGGCCTTGTCGAAGGAGGTCTTGAAGACGAGGCCGATCTGGCGGCGCGTCGCGATCTCCTTCAGCGCGCCCGCCACTTCGAGCGCATGGGCGCGGGACTCGAGCTGGCAGGGGCCGGCGATGAGCGCGAGCGGCAGGTCGGCGCCGAAGGTGGCGGCGAAGGGGCCGCGGCCGATCTTGACGTGGGGGTTGGGGGGCATCCGGCGCGACGCGGGTTCGTTGGACTGGCGCCCTCCTAGTCGCGACGGATTGACCGGTCAAATCGCGCGCCGCCGACGAACCGTCTCGACTTACCGGCGCCGGGGAGCGTAACTACAGCCGGTGAGACGACTGTTCACATTCCGCGCCGACAGCGCGCAACAGGCGCCTTCGCCAAAGGAAGGGATGCCATGTCTTATCTCCGCAAGGGCGTTTCCGGCGAGCCGGTGAGGATCCTTCAGGCCAAGCTGGGCGTGGCCGCCGACGGCGAATTCGGCCCGGCGACCGAGGCCGCGTTGAAGGCCTACCAGACGAAAAACGGCCTCGCCGCCGACGGCGTCGCCGGGCCCGACACCTTCACCCGCATGGGCCTGTTAGAACTCGTGCTGCTGTCGCAGGGCGCGCGGGGCGAGACCGTCAAGAAGCTGCAACAGGCGCTCGGCGTCGCGGCGGATGGCCGGTTCGGGCCGGCGACGGAGAAGGCGGTCAAGGCGTTCCAGGCCGCGCATGGCCTGGAGGAGGACGGAATGGCCGGACCGGACACGCTCGCCGAGATGCCCGCTTTCGCCGGCGAGATCAGCCCCGCGCAGGTGGCGGCCTCCCAAGTGAGCGCGCCGGCGGCCGCCAAGCCCGGCGCCCCGGCGCCCACCGTCGTCGCCGCGGCCGTGCCCTCGCTCGACGCGAGCGCGCCACCCAAACCCGCCCCCGCCAAGTCGATCTGGTCGAAGGTCAAGGGCTGGTTCTGAGCCTCGGCGGACCGCCGTTGGAAGCGGCGGCGGTCCGCATTCGCGCCATTTGAAACCCGGCCCAAATGCTCCTAAAGGTCTGCGCCAAATCCGACCCAACGAGGACGCCATGAGCCGGGAGACCCGCGCTGCTTTCCGCCACATCCCCCATCCCTCGCCGACCCCGGCGGACGCGCGCGCGGACAAGCTCAACGACCCCGGCTTCGGCCGCGTGTTCACCGACCACATGGTCACCGTGCGCTGGACCGAAGGCCAGGGCTGGCATGACGCGGAGATCCGCGCCCGCGAAGCCTTCCAGATCGACCCCGCCAGCGCCGTGCTGCACTATGCGCAGGAGATCTTCGAGGGGCTGAAGGCCTATCGGCACGGCAACGGCGTCGCGCTGTTCCGGCCCGAGCGCAACGCGAAACGCTTTCAGGAATCGGCCGAGCGGCTCGCCATGCCGCCGGTCCCGGAGAGCCTGTTCCTCGGCGCGGTCGAGGAGATCGTGCGCATCGACCGCGACTGGATTCCCGGCGGCGAGGGCAGCCTCTATCTGCGGCCGTTCCAGTTCGCCAACGAGATCTTCCTCGGCGTGAAGCCGGCGAGCGAATATCTGTTCGTCGTCATCGCCTCGCCGGTCGGCGCCTATTTCAAGGGCGGCAAGAAGGCCGTGACCGTCTGGCTCTCCGACACCTACACCCGCGCCGCCCCCGGCGGCACGGGCGCGGCCAAGTGCGGCGGCAATTACGCCGCGAGCCTCGTCGCCCAGGCCGAGGCCACCCGGCAACGGCTGCGACCAGGTGGTGTTCCTCGACGCGGCCGAGCGCAAGTGGGTCGAGGAGCTCGGCGGCATGAACGTGTTCTTCGTCTTCGACGACGGCTCGCTTTCGACCCCGCCGCTCGGCGGCACGATCCTGCCCGGCGTCACCCGCGATTCGATCCTGACGCTCGCCCGCGCCGAAGGGCGGACCGTGCGCGAGGAGCGCTACAGCATCGACCAGTGGCGCGCGGACGCCGCCAGCGGGCGACTGCGCGAATGCTTCGCCTGCGGCACGGCGGCGGTGGTCTCGCCGATCGGCAAGATCAAGTCGACGAAGGGCGATTTCGCCATCGGCGAGGGCGACGGCGGGCCGGTGACCGACAGCTGAAGGCCAAGCTCGTCGGCATCCAGCGCGGCGAGATCGCCGACGAATACGGCTGGGTGCGCAAGGTTCTCTGACAGGACCGCCCAGAGCCGCGAGCCGAAAGTGCTGCACCCTCTCCGTCATGGCCGGGCTTGTCCCGGCCATCCACGTCTCGCCGACAGCGGCGCCGTTTCCAGGAAGACCTGCGCGGCGAGACTTGCGAGGGGCAAGTCCCTGCACGCCGGCGTGGAGGCCCGGGACAAGCCCGGGCATGACGGCGCGGCCGTCATGGGCCCGACGCTCAATCGCTCGTTGTCGAGCGCCGCATGACCGAAGCGGCCTCCGCGTCGCGCCGGCGCGGCGTGATGTTCTATCTGCTCGCGATCTTCTTTTTCGCGCTCAACGACGCGCTCGGCAAATGGCTGGTCGCCGACTACACCGTCGGGCAGTTGCTGGCGCTGCGGGCGGTCGGGGCGGCCTTCGTGCTGGCGCCGATGGTCTGGCGGCTCAAGGTCGATTTGACCGACAGGCGCAAGCTCGTCCTGCAAGTCGCGCGCGTGCTGTTCATGGCGCTCGACACGTTCTGCTTCTATTACGCGACGCGCACGATGCCGCTGGCCGACGTCATGACCTTCTACATGGCGGCGCCCATCATCATCACCGCGCTCTCGGCGGCGCTGCTGGGCGAGGAGGTCGAGCCGCTGCGCTGGGGAGCGGTGGCGATCGGCTTCGTGGGCGTCGTCATTGCGCTGAGGCCATCGGCGGAGATCTTCTCGACCGCCTCGCCGCTCGCCCTGCTCGGCGCGGCCATGTACGGCTTCGGACAGACGACCACGCGGGCGCTGCGCGGCGTCCATTGGCTGCATCTGGTGGTCTGGCAGTTCGGCGGCGCGGGCGTAATCGGCGCGGCGACCCTGCCCTTCGCCTTCGTCGCGCCGGGCGCCGTTCGATCTCATGCTGATGTTCCTGCTCGGCGTCGTCGCGATGATCTGCTTCGTGCTGATGACGAAGGCCCTGGCGCTGACTCCCGCCTCGGTGCTGGCGCCGTTCCAGTACACGGCGATCCTCTGGGCGACCGCGCTGGGCTGGCTCATCTGGCGCGACGGGCTGAGCCTGCCTGTCGCGCTCGGCAATGGGCTCATCATCGTGAGCGGCCTCGTCGTGCTGCAGGCGGAGCGGCGGCGGGTCGCCGCTTGAGTCGCGTTCACCACAACTTCAACGTGGTTCGGCCGGGCTTTCGCCCCCGCGCATCCTAATCCCGCCACACCGCGCGACTGATCTTCGCCGCTCGCATCTACCGGAGGAAACGATGGCGTCGCACAAGCAGGCGGGTTGGTTCATGGGCGTCGCGGCGGCGGCGCTGATCGCGGCGGGCGGGGCTGAGGCCGCCGATCTCGCGCTGAAGCGCGTGCTGCTTTCGACCGGCGGCGTCGGCCTCTACGAATACGAGGCGGACGTGGAAGGCGACGCGACGGTGGAGTGGAAGGCGCCGCTCGACCAGATCGACGACATCCTCAAGAGCGTCGTCGTGTTCGACGACCACGGCGGCGTCGGCGGCCTCGATCTCGCCGGCCCGAAGCCGCTGGCGGAGACATTCCGCGCCCTGCCCTTCGCGCCCAAGGATCTGCAATCGACGCCGGCGCTGCTGACCGCGCTGCGCGGCGCGGAGGTCGAGGTCGGCGGCGCGCGGGCGCTGAAGGGCCGCATCGTCGCCGTGAACGAGGAGACCGAGGCGAGGCCGGACGGGACCGCGCTGACCACGCGCCATCGCGTGACGGTGATGACCGATTCGGGGCTGGAGCAGTTCGTGCTGGAGCAGGCCGACAACGTCCGCTTCGCCGACCCTTCCGTGCGCGAGGCGATCGCCAAGGCGCTGACGGCGGTGGCGGCCGATTCCGAGCGCGGCGCGCGCACGCTGCGGCTCACCTCCAACGGCGAAGGCAAGCGCAAGCTGCATGTCGCCTATCTCGCTTCGGCGCCGGTCTGGAAAGTGTCCTACCGGCTCGTGCTCGGCCGCGCGCCGGACGCGAAGAAGGGCGCCTTGCAAGGGTGGGCGACGCTGGAGAATTTCTCCGGCCAGGACTGGAGCGGCGTCGACCTTACGCTGGTCTCCGGCCGGCCGGTTTCCTACCGGCAGGCGCTCTATCGCGCCTACAGGGTCGAACGGCCCGAGGCGCCGCTCGACCTTGGGCCTCAGCTCAATCCCGGCGTCGATCGCGGCGCGATGGCGCCGATGGCCGCAGCGCCGGCCCCGCTCCCGCTCGACGGCGCCGCCGCGGGCAAACGTCGCGCGGCGTCGATGATGGACGCGGGCGGCGCGCCCAAGCGGCAGGCGCTGAGCCCGGCCGCCGAGGCGGTCGAGGCGCAGGAGGGCGAGACCGAGGTCGCCTTCCACCTGCCCCGCCCCGTCAGCCTCGCCAACGGCCGCACCTTGTCGCTGCCCATCGTCGACCGCGAAGCGCCCGTCGCGCGCGTGACGATCTTCGATCCGCAGGTCGACATGCGCCATCCGCTGAGCGCGGCCGAACTCGTCAACGACGGCAAGACCGCGCTGCCGCCGGGCATCGTGACGATCTACGAGCAAGGGGACGCGAGGCGCGACCTATGTCGGCGATTCCCGCCTCTCCGCGACGCCCGCCGGCGAAATGCGGCTGATGGCCTACGCGCTCGACCAGAAGACGACGATCGAGGAGGACGATTCGGACAACACCTCGCTCGCCCGCGCCCGCATCTCCAAGGGCGTGCTGACCCTCGACGACCTGACGCGCCGCCACACGGTCTATCGCGTCAAGGCCACTGAGCCGCGCAAGCTCGTCGTCTTCGCGCCGAAGCTGCAAGGGGGCAAGCTGACCGAACCGGGGCCCTCGGGCGTGACGGAGGCGGACGGGCGCTATCGCATCCCCTTCGACGTGAAGGCAGGCGACGGGCAGGTCTTCGCCGTGACGCAGGAGCGCACGCAGACGCGCTTCGTCGCGCTCGCCCATCTCGACAACGCGGCCCTCGCCGTCTACGCCAAATCCGGCCAGATCGACGCGGCGACGCGCGCCTCGCTGCAAAAGCTCGGCGGCCTGCGGGCCGCGGAGGCCGAAGCCGAGCAGGCGCTCGCCGAAACGCAGACCCGCATCGACGCCGTGACGGCCGACCAGACGCGGCTGAAGGATCTGCTCGGCGCGGTCGCGAGCGGCTCGGACCTCGCCAAGCGGTATCTGCACAAGCTCGACGCCGACGAAACCGAGTTGGAGACGCTGCGCAAGGCGCAGGCCGAACGCGAGAAGGCGCGCGACGAGGCGCGCAAGGCGGTGGAGACCTTCGTGGCGGGGCTGTAAGGCTCTCGCAGGCGGGAACGCCCGCGGTCCCGACAGGTTCGATCAAGCCGCCTGCGTTTGGGACGCCTCGATCACGTCCTCCAGCGTGCGCAGGCCCGTCGTCGGCGCGTTGACGAGCACCGCCATATTGCCGGGCGCGTGCAGGTTCTTCCACATTTTCGTGTGCGCGTGCGGAATCTGCGCCCAGGGGAAGACCTCGCTCAGGCAGGGATCGACGCGCCGGTCGATGACGAACTTGTTGGCCGCGCTCGCCTGCTTGAGATGGGCGAAATGCGAACCCTGGATGCGCTTCTGCCGCATCCAGACGAAGCGCGCGTCGAAGGTGAGGTTGAAGCCGGTCGTGCCGGCGCAGAACACCACCATGCCGCCGCGCTTGACCACGAAGCACGACACCGGAAAGGTCTGCTCGCCGGGATGCTCGAACACCGTGTCGACGTCCTTCTTGCCGGTGATGTCCCAGATCGCCTTGCCGAACTTGCGCGCCTCTTTCATGTATTCGTTGAACTCGGGCGAGTTGACCTTCGGCAACTGGCCCCAGCAATTGAAGTTCTTGCGGTTGATGACGCCCTTGGCGCCGAGGCTCAGCACGTAGTCGCGCTTCGACTCGTCCGAAATGACGCCGATGGCGTTGGCGCCGGCGGCCGCGCAAAGCTGCACGCCGAACACGCCGAGGCCCCCCGAGGCGCCCCAGATCAGCACGTTGTCGCCGGGCTTCAGCCGGTGCGGCTCGTGGCCGAACAACATGCGATAGGCGGTCGCCAGCGTCAGCGTGTAGGAGGCGCTCTCCTCCCAGGTCAGATGCTTCGGGCGGTCCATCAATTGCCGGTCCTGCACGCGGCAGAACTGGGCGAAGGAGCCGTCGGGCGTCTCGTAACCCCAGATGCGCTGCGAGGCCGAGAACATCGGATCGCCGCCGTTGCATTCCTCGTCGTCGCCGTCGTCCTGGTTGCAGTGCACCACGACCTCGTCGCCGACTTTCCAGCGCTTGACCTTGGAGCCGACCGCCCAGACGATGCCGGAGGCGTCGGAACCGGCGACGTGAATAGGGGTTCTTGTGGCCGTCGATCGGCGAGATCGGCTCGCCGAGGGCCGCCCAGACGCCGTTGTAATTGACGCCCGCCGCCATCACGAGCACCAGCACGTCGTGGCTGTCGAGCGGCCAGGTCGGCACGACTTCGATCTGCATGGCCTGCTCGGGCGGCCCGTGGCGCTCCTTGCGGATCGCCCAGGCGTACATCTTGCTCGGCACATGGCCGAGCGGCGGAATCTCGCCGATTTCGTAGAGATCCTTCAGCGGCGGGGCGGGCTTCTGGCCCGGGATCTCTCCCGAGGCGGCGGCGGCGATGCGATCCATATTGACCCCGATTGTCGGCCCCCTCGTCGGCCGACGGGGGCGCTCCCTGGTGCAGGCCCGGGATTAATTTCCGGGCATTTTGCGCCGCAGCATGACGGGACGCGCGACCGAAATCAACGGTATTGTCGCCGCGCCTTCCCGTTCTTTCGACGGATGCGCGTTCACGCAATCCAAAGCTTTTGGAGTTAATTCCCTCGCGCGATCCCCCGCCACGGGAGGCAAACCATGGACGCCATGCAACCGGTCTGGCAATTCCTCAACAATCTCGAGGGATTCGAGTTCGCCGCCTTCTGGATCTCGTCCTTTACGTTAATAACGATGGCCGGATTCTTCGTCGATTACGTCATGCAGCGCCAGGGCTTCGGCCCCTATTGGAACGCGCTTTACGTTCTCGGCGGCGTCTTTATCGGCCTCTACGTGCGTTTCAACTATCTGCGGTCTACCAGAGCCAAATGCACGACCCCTTTCTGACGATCACCTCCATTTTCGCGGTCACCGCGACCATGCTGGTGGCGATGGCCTTCGTGCGCAACCGCACGTCGTAACGCGCGGTTGCGTGCGGGTCGCGGCGGGCGGCGCCGCCAGCGCATAGACCCCCTTCGCCCGAGCTCGCGCTGCACGGCAGCCGTGAGCGGTCGGCGAGAACGTCGACGCTCAGGCCTTCGACGGGTAGCCGTCGGCCGCGTTTTCTGCGATTGTGCTCTGCACAAAACCGGAGCGACGAGCGACCGCATGGGCGAACGCGACAAACCCTGGATTTTCCGAACCTACGCCGGCCATTCCACCGCGACCGAGTCCAACCGGCTCTATCGCGCCAATCTCGCCAAGGGCCAGACCGGCCTCTCCGTCGCCTTCGACCTGCCGACCCAGATCGGCTACGACAGCGACCATCCGCTAGCCCGCGGCGAGGTCGGCAAGGTCGGCGTCGCGATCTCGCATCTCGGCGACATGCGCGCCCTGCTCGACGGCATCCCCGTCGCCGCCATGAACACCTCGATGACGATCAACGCCACCGCCTGCTGGCTGATGGCGCTCTATGTCGCGGTCGCCGACGAGCAGGGCGCGCCGCGCGCGGCGCTCACCGGCACGACGCAGAACGACATCATCAAGGAATATCTGTCGCGCGGCTCCTATGTGTTCCCGCCCGAGGCGTCGCTGCGGCTGACCAAGGATCTGATCCTGTGGTCGCGCGCGCGAGGCGCCGAAATTCAACCCGATGAACGTCTGCTCCTACCATCTGCAGGAAGCCGGCGCGACGCCGGTGCAGGAGCTTTCCTATGCGCTCGCGACCGCCGTGGCCGTGCTCGACCGCGTGCGCGATTCCGGCGAGGTGACGGGGCGAGCGCTTCGCCGACGTGGTCGCGGCGATCTCGTTCTTCGTCAACGCGGGGATGCGCTTCGTCACCGAGCTCTGCAAGATGCGCGCTTTCGTCGATCTCTGGGACGAGATCGCGCGCGAGCGCTACGGCGTGACCGACCCGGCCAAGCGCCGCTTCCGCTACGGCGTGCAGGTCAATTCGCTGGGGCTGACCGAGAGCCAGCCGGAGAACAACGCCTATCGCATCCTCATCGAGATGCTGTCGGTGGTGCTGTAGCAAGCGCGCGCGGGCGCGCGCGGTGCAATTGCCGGCGTGGAACGAGGCGCTCGGCCTGCCGCGCCCGTTCGATCAGCAATGGTCGCTGCGGCTGCAGCAGATCATGGCCTACGAGACGGACCTGCTCGAATACGGCGACCTGTTCGACGGCTCCAGGGAGATCGAGGCCAAGGTCGAGGCGCTGAAGGCCGAGGCGCGGGCGGAGCTTGCCGCCATCGACGCGATGGGCGGCGCGGTCAAGGCGATCGAGACCGGCTATCTCAAGGCCAAGCTCGTCGAGAGCAACACGGCGCGCCTGGAGGCGATCGAGCGCGGCGAGCAGATCGTCGTCGGCGTCAACCGCTTCACCGAGACCGATCCTTCGCCGCTGACCGCCGGCGAAGGCGTGATCTACCGGCCCTCGCCGCAGGCCGAGGCCGATCAGATCGAGCGGCTGCAAGCCTGGCGCGCGGCGCGCGACGAGACGCGGGTGCGGCAAGCCTTGCGCGACCTGCGCGCCGCGGCGGCAAAGCGGCGACAACATCATGCCGGCCTCGATCGCGGCGGCCAAGGCCGGCGTCACGACCGGCGAATGGGGCGCGGCGCTTGCGCGCCGAGTTCGGCGAATATCGCGCCCCGACCGGCGTCAGCCCGCAGGCGCGCCAGGGCGCCGACGATCTCGACGAATTGCGCGCCGAAGTGCAGCGCGTGTCGCTGAAGCTCGGGCGGCGGCTGAAGTTCCTGGTCGGCAAGCCCGGCCTCGACGGCCATTCCAACGGCGCCGAGCAGATCGCCGTGCGGGCCACCGACGCCGGCATGGACGTGGTCTACGACGGCATCCGCCTGACGCCCGAGGAGATCGTCGAGCGCGCCAGGACGGGCGTCCATTGCGTGGGCCTGTCGATCCTCTCCGGCAGCCATGTCGAGATGACGCGCGAGGTGCTGGCCAGGATGAAGGCGGCGGGGCTGGCGCATGTGCCGGTGGTGGTCGGCGGCATCATCCCGCCGCAGGACGCGGCGGCGCTGAGGGCCGAGGGCGTCGCCGCCGTCTACACGCCGAAGGATTTCGCCATCAACGGCATCATCAAGGCCATCGCCGGCGTGGTGGAGCAGGCGTTCGGGTGATTCGGCCGCCGGGACCGCGGGCGTCTCGCCCGCCAATCGTGCGGTTCCGGGCACATAAACAAAACTTCGCGGATACGAGGGGCGCCCGCCGCTTTCCGTCGCCTACGCGCCACAAAAACGCCTAACGCTGCGGTTCCTTTACCATCCAACGCCAGAGTGGCCGTCCGGGAAATAGCCGGCGAATCATTGGCCTGAGCGATCCCGTCGCTCAGGATTTAAGTGAACGGCCCGGCGACTCGACGAACAAAGACGGGGATTTAGGGCAACGATGTCGCATCGGTATCACTTCACCTGGGGTCGGCGCGCATTCCTGGGGGGAATCGTCGCGGCGGCGCTGATCTCCCCCGCCCTCGCCGCAGGCCCCGCCGACGACGGTCAGGCGGAATGGCCGCAGAACTGGCAAGTCTCCGACGAACTCTCGATCGGCCGCGAGACGACGCCGACCCTGTCGCTTGCAACCGTCGCGGCGACGGAGAACGCCATCAGCCAGTATCAGGGCGTCGTCGAGCACGGCGGCTGGAACGTAGTGCCGGGCGGACACGAGCTTCGGCTGGGGTCGAAGGGCCGCGGCGTTCAGGCGCTGCGTCAGAGGCTCTCGCTCTCGGGCGACCTCGACGCCAACGCGGGGATGGGCGCGACTTTCGATTCGTTCGTCGAAGCGGCGGTAAGGCGCTTCCAGGTGCGTCACGGCCTGGGGCCGAGCGGCGTCGTCGACGAGGCCACCTCTGAAGGAGCTCAACGTCCCCGCGGAAGAGCGGCTGCGCGAGCTTCAAATTAATGTCGTGCGTTTGCGCTCTTATTCCGGCGATCTCGGGGAGCGTTTCGTGATGGTCAACCTGCCCGCCGCATCCGTGGAGACGGTCGAGAACGGCCAGGTCTATTCCCATCACAAGGCCGGCGTCGGCAGGATCGACCGGCAGTCGCCGATCATGCACACCAGGGCGCTCGAGATCAATTTCAACCCGTTCTGGAACGTGCCGCCCTCGCTCATCAAGAAGGATCTGATCCCGAAGATGAAGGCGGACCCGAACTATCTGACGGAAGAGAAGATCCACATCATCGACAAGAGCGGCCAGGAGGTCGCGCCCACCGCGATCAACTGGAACTCCGACGAGGCGACCCACTACCGTTACCGGCAGGAGCCGGGCGCGAACATCGACGCGCTCGGCGCCGTGCGGATCAACATCGCCAACCCCTACGGCGTCTACATGCACGACACGCCGGAGAAGGGCATTTTCGGCGACGACTTCCGCTTCGTGTCCTCCGGCTGCGTGCGCGTGCAGGACGTGCGCGACTATGTGGCCTGGCTGCTCAAGGAAAATCCCGGCTGGGGCCGCGACCAGATCGACGAGACGATCCGCTCCGGCCAGCGCATCGACGTGAAGCTGACCAAGCCCGTCGACGTCTACTGGGTCTATGTCACCGCCTGGGCGACGCCTGACGGCGTCGTGCAGTTCCGCCCCGACATCTACAAGCGCGACGGCGCCGGCCCCGGCCCGGTGGCCGACGCCACGCCGGCCAGGCCGATTGCGCTGCCGCAGGACTGAGGTTGCGTTCGTAGCGTAGCTTAGGGTTAGTTGTCGCCCTGCGCGGACCCCCGCGCAGGGCTTTTCATTCAGCGGATGAAGGTTCCGCTGCGAAGGTCTGAGATCGCTTGGCGAATCTCGGCTTGCGTATTCATCACGATCGGCCCGTGCCAGGCCACGGGCTCGCGGATCGGCTTGCCGGAGACGAGCAGGAAGCGGATGCCCTGATCGCCCGCTTCGACCGTCACCTCGTCGCCGGTGTCGAAAGTCACCAGCGAACGGTTGCCGACCGCATCGCGCACCAGAATTTCCTCGCCGTTCACAACGTCCTCGCGCAGCGCGCCAAACGGCTCGGAGGCATTGAGGAAACGCCCCGAACCCTCGAAAATGTAAGCGAAAACCTGCCGGTAGGTCTCGACCTTCAGGGTCTTGCGCTTGTTCGGCGGCACGCTGACGTCGAGATAGCGGGGATCGGCCGCGACGCCCTCTACCGGGCCCTTCGCGCCCCAGAACTCGCCGCAGATCACGCGCGCGCGGGTTCCATCGTCGTCAGTGACCTCGGGAATCTCGCCCCCGGCGATGTCCTGATAGCGCGGCGCGGTCATCTTGAGGCTCGAAGGCAGGTTCGCCCAGAGCTGGAAGCCGTGCATGCGCCCGAGCGCGTCGCCGCGCGGCATTTCCTGATGCAGGATGCCCCGCCCGGCCGTCATCCATTGCACGCTGCCCGGCCCGAGCACGCCGCTATTGCCGAGGCTGTCGCCGTGCTCGACCTCGCCGGCCAGCACATAGGTGATCGTCTCGATGCCGCGATGCGGATGCCAGGGGAAGCCGGCGGAATAGTCGCTGGGCCGGTCGCCGCGAAAATCGTCCATCATCAGGAACGGGTCGAATTCGCTGGGATCGCCGAAGCCGAAGGCGCGGCGCAGCCGCACGCCCGCGCCTTCCATAGTCGGCGTGGATTGGGAAATGCGTTTGACCGCGCGAATTGACATGCAATCCCCCCTTTGAGGGCTATCGACGGGCGAGGCGGGCCTCCCTACGGGACGGCGCCGCTACCCTCGCGATTGAATGACGCGGCCCGGCTCAGACCGCTCCGTGAACGACTTCGCCGCTGCCGAATCGACGCATTCCGCGACCAAGCCGACCACCGCGACGAGGACGATGAAAACGCTCCAGTACTTCCGCATGTCCGGGCCTCGGCCGCTGATGTCGGGACTACCTGGATATGAGGCGCCCGCGACGGCGGCGTCAGTTGAGCCGCTGATTGGACGCGTCAGGAACGGCGAAGGGCGGCGTGGAGGCCGATTGCGCCTGCTTCACCCGCTCGCGCAGATTGGCGAGCACCGGCTCGATCAGCGAATGCGCGAGCGCGACGCCGGCGGCCGTGTCCTCGGGCGATACGCCCTGCACATGCGCGTATAATTTGGCGCGCACGCTCTGCTCGAAGGCGTCGACGTCGTCGCGATGCTTGCCGACCAGCATTTCCGCGCCGATCAGGTTGATGAGCTTCACCAGCGACGCGATCGCCACCCTGACGGAGTCGCTGCATCCCTGCGCATCCATGCCCAAACTCCCGTACCCCCGGCCCAAAGGCGGCCGACGCTGCGAGCAACGCAAAGCTTCGTTCGCCTCCGATATGGATATTTCCAAGGCAAATGCAACCTGTAAGCCGAAGCGGCGCGTTTGTGCGCGGCGGGGCCGGCCCGCCCCGCGATCTTCAACTTCCCGCGCGCTCGTCGCCGGCAGCCGCATTGTCGCGCGCAAGCCGCGCCGTCAGTTCGCGCGCCTCCAGATGCGCCATGTGGCCGACGCCCGGCAGCATGTGAACCGCCACCGTTCCCGGCAACGCGCGCGCATGGGAGGCCGGCACGATGCGGTCGTCGCGGCCGAATATCGCCTTGACGGGGCCGCCATAGGCCGCCAGCGCCGCGCGCGCGCTGAACGTCTGCGCGCCGTCGGGCAGCAGCGCGGCGGCGATCTTCGCCTGGGTTTCGCCGACCCCGAGGTCGCGGCGCTGGCGCAACGTTGTTTCCGCCAGCGCCTCGCCGAGAATGGCGGGATCGACCGCAAGCTCGGCAAGCCACGGCTTCAGGCTCGCCGCCGAGCGCGCGGCGAGAAAGCCCGAAATGAAGGCGCCGTTGATGTCGGGGCCCAGGCCCGCCGGGGCGATGAGGGTGAGGGAGCCGACGAGCTCGGGCCTCGTCGCGGCCAGCGCCGCCGCCGCAGCCGCGCCGAGAGAATGGGCGACGATATGGGCGAAGCCGACGCCCTCTTCCGCCAGCGTGGCGGCGATGGCGGCGGCGAAACGCTCGATCTCGATCGGCTCGGCGAGGGGCGAACGGCCGTGGCCGGGCAGATCGAGCGCCAGCGCGCCGCGTCCCGGCGGAAAATGGTTGAGCCAGCGCCGCCAGACGTTGAGATCGGCGCCGAAGCCGTGGATGAGCACGAGCGGGGGCTTCGGACCCCTCGCCAGCCATTCCCGGTGCAGCGCGCCGCCCCGCCGCGGCGCCGGCAAGTCGCGGGCCTGCACGCGGCCTTGCGGGCCCGAGCCTTTGAGCGCCGAAAGATCGACGCCCGCCTCGCGGGCGATGCGGCGCGCCTTGGGCGTGGCGCGCACGCCGAGGCCCGGCGCCGGCGAGGCCTGAGCCGGCGTTCCCATGGGCGCGACGGCCACCGGCGCCGGCGCAGGGGCCTGCGGGGCTTTCTCCGCCGCGACGACCGGCTCGTCGGCGGCGTAGATCCAGCCGATCACCGCTCCCACCGGCAAGGTCTGCCCGGCTTCCGCCGCGACCCCGCGCAACACGCCGGAAGCCGGCGCCTCTACCTCCATGGCGGCTTTGTCGGTCTCGATCTCGAACAGCGGCTGGCCCTTGGCGACGGCCTCGCCCTCCCCGGCGAACCAGGCGGTGAGCTTGCCGCGCTCCATGTCCATGTCGACGCGCGGCAGGATGACCTCGACCGCCATGACTTAGTCTCGCGCGAGTTTTCGCGCCGCAGCGACGATGTCCTCGACTTGCGGGGCCATCGCGCGCTCCAGCGCCGGGCTGTAGGGAACCGGCGCGTCGGCGCCGCCGAGGCGCAGGACGGGCGCGTCGAGATAATCGAAGGCGTCGCTCTCGACGATGCCGGCGGAAATTTCCGCGCCCACGCCATAGGCCTTCACGCCCTCGTAGACGCACATCAGCCGCGAGGTCTTCTTCACGCTCTCGACGATGGCCGGCATGTCCAGCGGGCGCAGCGAGCGCGGGTCGATCACCTCGGCCTCGATCCCCTCCCCCGCCAGAGCCTCGGCCGCCTCCAGCGAACGCGGGACCATGATCCCGGTCGCGACGATGGTCAGGTCGCGCCCGGCCCGACGAACCGCCGCCTCGCCGATCGGCACGGTGTAATGGCCTTCGGGAACCTCGCCCTTCACCTTGTAAAGAAGTTTGTGCTCGAACACGATGACCGGATCGGGATCGGCGACGGCCGAAAGCAAAAGGCCCTTGGCGTCGAAAGGCGTGGCGGGCTCCAGCACCTTGAGACCCGGCACGTGCGCGTACCACGCCTCGATGCTCTGGCTGTGCTGCGCCGCGCCGCCGAGCCCCGAACCGGTCGGCATGCGGAAGACCACCGGCACGGAGACCGCGCCGCCCAGCATGTAGCGCAGTTTCGCCGCCTGATTGACGATCTGCTCCATCGCCAGCATCGAGAAATCGCTGAACTGGAACTCGTAGATCGGCCGCGTGCCCGTCAGCGCCGCGCCGACCGCGAGCCCCGCCCCGCCCAGCTCCGAGATCGGCGTGTCGATGACGCGGTCCTCGCCGTAGCGGGCGACGAGGTCGCCCGTCACCTGGAAGGCGCCGCCGTAGAGGCCGATGTCCTCGCCCATCAGGAACACGCGGGGGTCGGCGTCCATGGCGAGCGCCAGCGCCTCCTGGATCGCCTGCGCGTAAGTGAGCTCGCGCGTCATCGGGCGGCCCCCGCAGGCGTGTAGACATTTTCGGTAAGGCCGGCGGGCGAGGGAACGGGGCTCGCCTCCGCGAAGGCGACGCCCTCGGCCACCTCGCGCTCGGCGGCGGCGGCGACGGCGTCAAGTTCGGCCCGGTCGAACAGGCCGAGCCCTATGAGCTCGGTCTCGAACAAGGCGATGGGGTCGCGCCCGCGCCAGGCCTCGATCTCCTCCCTGGTGCGGTATCGGTTGCGGTCGGAGCGGGAATGGCCCTTGGTGCGATAGGTCTTGCACTCGATGAGGGTCGGACCCTCGCCCGCCCGGGCGCGGTCGGTCGCGGCGAAGCTCGCTTCCGCGACGGCCGCGAAATCGTTGCCGTCGACGATCACGCCGGGCATGGCGTAGGCGGCCGCGCGCGCGGCGACGTCCTTGACCGCCGTCGAGCGCGCCGTCGAGACCGACATGCCGTAGAGATTGTTCTCGCAGACGAACACCACCGGGAGCTTCCACACCGAGGCGAGGTTCAGCGATTCATGGAACGCGCCCTCGTTGTTGGCGCCGTCGCCGAAGAACGACACCGCGACGGCGCCGCTCTTGAGCCTCTTGGCGGAGAAGGCCGCCCCGACCGCGATGGGCAGGCCGCCGCCGACGATGCCGTTGGCGCCGAGGTTGCCCTTGCTGGGATCGGCGATGTGCATGGAGCCGCCGCGCCCTCTGCAATAGCCGGTCTCGCGGCCGAGAAACTCGGCGAACATGAGTTTCACGTCCGCGCCCTTGGCGATGCAATGGCCGTGGCCGCGATGGGTCGAGGTGATATAGTCGCGATCGGTCAGCGCCGCGCAGATCCCGACGGCGGACGCCTCCTGTCCGATCGACAGATGCATCGTGCCGTAGCTCTTGCCCTTGATGTAGCTGTCCTCGGCCGCCTCCTCGAAGCGGCGGATGAGGTGCATCCTGGCGAGCGCGCTCTTGAGCTGATCGCGGCTCAGGCGGTCGTAAACGGGGGAGCGGTTGCGGGCGGCGGTCATGGCTTCGCGGTCCGGTTGGGGCGGCCGCCAACTAGACCCGGTCTCGACATCGCGCAACGCATGTCTCCTCCCTCGCCATCAAATCTCGCATCGGGCGATATGGCACATTTGAACGACAGTAAAGCGTAATGTTCATGCGATCATTTGCGGCGCGCGGCGGCGCCCTGTATCCCCGGCGCGGCGACGGAGCGGAGGAAGAACCCATGCGCATGCAAGAGCGGATCGAGGCGCGGATCGCCGAGGCCCTGGCGCCGGAAAAGCTGGAAATCATCGACCAGTCCGCCTTGCACGCGGGCCACGCCGGCGCGCGGCCCGGTGGGGAGACGCATTATCGCATCGTCGTCGTAAGCTCGGCCTTCGCCGGCAAATCGCGCGTGCAGCGGCATCGGCTGATCTACGACGCGCTCGCCGGCGAAATCGCCGACGGCGTGCACGCCCTGAGCCTCGATGCGCGGGCGCCCGGCGAGACATGACCCCGCTCGTCTTCGAACTGACCGAAGAGGAGGCGGCGGTCGCGGGCGCGCGCGCCGCATGGCGGATTTCGCTCTCCGACGGGCTGCTCGCCCGTCATCTCGCGCCGCTGGCGGCGTTTCTGCTGGCGGTGCTGTTCGCCGCCATTCTGGGCTGGACCGGGCTCGTCAGCCGCCGCGCCGCCGAGATCGCGCTGATCCTGGCGGCGGCCGCCTATATGACCTACCGGCTGTGGACGCGGCGGCGCTTCCTCGCCGCGCGCCGGACGGCGAACGCCTGGGCCGATGCGCTGCGGCGCGCAGGCCCGGCGCGGCTGACGCTCGAAGACGCGGGCTTCCGGCTCGAAGGCGCAGGCCTTGATCGGAAATGGGCTTTCGCGGAGGGGCTGGAGGTCGAGGAGGTCGCCGGCCTCGTCTATATCTGGCCGCGCGCCGGCCTGCCGCTGGTGTGGCCGACCCGCGCGCATCCGGACGCGCAAGAGGCGCAAGCCTTCCTCGCCCTCGCCCGCCGTCACGCCGGCGTTCGGGCGCCGCCCGCGGACGTCGACGACGACGATTGATCCTATTCCGCCGCCGCCAGCGCGAAGGCGATGGACGAGGCTGTCACGCCGCTGAACTCCAGGACGGCCGGTCCCGCGGCCAATGTGAAACGCACGCTCTTGGCGAAGCTCGGGCAGTCGCGCTGTCGCGAGACGTTGCGCGTGCGCGCCCGGGCGTCGTTCTGGATGACGTCGACCCAGGCTTCCCGCGAGAGCGTCATCTGATAGAGCCCGGCCTTCGGGATCGCGGCGATGCGCACGACCGCGCCGAACGCGCCGGGCGTCAGCTTCTTCGGCGCCACGATGAATCCGGCCGCGCTCTCGGGCTTCAGCGCCACCTCGTAAGCGTTTTTCGCGGCGGGAATCTCCGCGCCGGCCTGTAGCGGCTCCGGACTTTGCGCGAACCACGTCTTTTCCTGGTCGAGGCGCCATTTGAAATGATCGCAATCGGCGCGCGCCCCCGTCGCGCCGAACGCCAAAGCCGCGACAACCGCCGCCCCCCTCCGCATGGCCTCACTCCCCCGGTCCGGCCGCCCCAGAATGTTCTTGTTGCGTTCTTAACCGAGGCTCCCGGCGGCGGCAAGCGTCTTTACGCGCCCGCCATCCGGTCGGGGAAGGCGAGTTCGTGGCGGTTGCGCCATTCCGGCTTCACATAATTGACGATCAGCGAGCGCCTGACCCCCCGGATCGGCCGCTTGTGAAAGCCGTGCCAGGAATCGGCGGAGGGGACGAAGATGAGCCCGTCGTTGCGTCTGTAGGGCGTCGTCGCCACGAGCTTGAGATCGGAATCCAGAATGTCCGTGCCCCAGGCGTGCGAGCCCGGCTCGTCGGAGAGATAGATCAGCATCGTGAACAGTTTCGCGCCGATGTCCGTGTGCGGCTCCAGCCAGAAGCCGTCGACGTCGAGGCAATATTCGATGCGCAGGAAGCCCTCGCGGATCGGCGCGCCGCAAAGCCGCTCCAGCGCGCCGGCCGCCTCCGCGCCCTGCAAGGCTGTCGCCAGCGCGTCGCAGACCGGATGCGCCGCGCGCGCGGCGACGCCGAAGAAGGTGCGGGTCGAATTATGCGTCTCGCGCTTGCCGAACGTATCGGCGATGGGCGGCGGCGCGACCGGCAAAGCGTCGATCGCCCGGCAGACCTCGCCCGGCAGCATCATCTTCGGCAGCCAATGCCGATAGGGCAGTCCGCCGAACTCGGCGCTGGCGAAGCTCGCGCACAGGCTGGCGCTGATGGCGGCCGGATCAGGCATGCGCCGCTCCTTCGGGACCGAGCCAGCTGGCCGCCTGTTTGACTTTCGCGGAGAGGCGATGGCGCATCAGCTCGCGCGCGGCGGCGAGGTCGCTCGTCATCCAGTTGATCATCACATAGCGGCGCACGCCCTCGTAAGGCTCGTGGCCGTGGAAGGAATTGTCGGCGCGGCGGAACGCGATCATCGTTCCCGCCTCGGGGGGAACTTCGGCGATCGTGTCGCTGAGATCGGTCGCCGAGCGCAGGAGCCGCAGCCGACCGCCCTGAGCCTCCCAGGGATCGTTGAAATAGATCAGCACGGTGACGAACTTGGCGCGGCTGTCGGTGTGGATGCGCCCGTCCTTGGCCGCGCAGCGCCCGCGCACGGTGATCATCCTGGCGCGATGCGCGAGATCGACGCCGAATTTGTCCCCGAGCGCGCGCGCGAACTCGGGGCCTTCTATTTCGTCGAGAAACTCGCGGAATTTCGGGCCCGGCCGAGTCGCCTCAACCGGCAGCAGACCCGAATCGGCGATGGCCGGAAAGTCGGCGCGGATCGCGGCGGCGCTTGACGGCGCGATGAGGTCGGGGACGACCGTGAAGTTGAACGGTTCGCGCGTCAGCGGCGCCCGCGCGAGCGCCTGAAGGTTGATCCACGCCATCGGCTCCTCCATGGAGGAGCAAATAGCGCTGCGCGCGGCTACGCGTCCTGACCGAGATCAAGCCCGCGTCATTCGGCGGCGCTCGCCGCCTCCAGCGCCGCCATGTCGGCGGCGCTCAGCGACAGCGAGGTCGCGCGGACGAGGCTTTCGACCTGGTCGAGCGTGGTGGCGCTGGCGATGGGCGCCGTCACTCCCGGGCGGTGCATCTGCCAGGCCAGCGCGACTTCGGCGGGCTTGGCGGAGCGGGCGGCGGCGATTTCGTCGAGCGCCGCCAGAATGCGGAATCCGCGCGGGTTGAGATAGCCCTTCACCCGCCCCCCGCGCGCACTTTGCGCGAGATCGGCCTCGCGGCGGTATTTGCCGCTCAGGAATCCCTTGGCGAGGCTGAAATAGGTGATGACGCCGATCTCCTCGGCCATGCAGAGCTCGCGCAGCGGCCCGTCGAACCTGGCGCGATCGTAGAGATTGTATTCCGGCTGCAAAACCTCGTAGCGCGGCAGGCCGACCCTGCTCGCCGCGTCGAGCGAGGCGCGCAACTGGCCGGCGTCGAGATTGGAGGCGCCGACCCAGCGGATCTTGCCGGCTTGTCTCAGCCGCTCGAAGGCGGCGAGCGTCTCCTCATAAGGCGTCTCGGGATCGGGGTAATGCGAGAGATAGAGGTCTATGGCCTCGATCCCGAGCCGCTTCAGCGAAGCTTCGCAGCCTTCGGCGATATAGTCGCGCCAAGCCCTCTCTTGCGCCCGCCGCCTGGGCCGCCGACCTTGGTGATCACGACGGTCGAGGCGCGCTTGCCGCGATTTCCGCAGCCATTCGCCGATGATCGTCTCGACTCGCCGCCCTTGTTGCCGGGCGCCCAGTGCGAATAGATGTCGGCGGTGTCGATCGTGTTGAGGCCGGCCTCGGCGAGGCGGTCGAGCAGCGCGAAGGACCGCGCCTTGTCGGCCGTCCAGCCGAACACATTGCCGCCGAACACGAGCGGGGGAATCTGCAAATCGGTGCGGCCGAGACGGCGTAGCTGCATGGACGATCCTCGTTCTGCGATCACGCGAAGGCTCGTCGCCTCCGCGCGCGCAGGAGGAATATCACGCCCGAGCCCGGCGCGCGCGCCCGAAAGGGCGGATGCGTCACGCCTTCCAGATACGCCGAGGTTGATTGCGCCGGCGCCCGCTTTCCGACAGAGCATTCCGCAAGCAAATCGAAAGTCGTTTCTGTGCGGGAGCGGAATTCGAAAGCGATTGCGGCGCCGCCCTGGCGCATATAGCTTCGGTCGAAATTGCCGCGTCCGACTGTGGGAAATGCAAATGTCCCAGCTCACGCAAGTCAAAAAGAACAACAATCAGACGTTTCAGACGAGCGGCGTCCTGGGCGGAGCGTACAGCTACATAACGTGGGTCGGCGCCGTCACCGACAATATAGGCCAAAGCTATTCCGGCCAGTACACCGCCTATTACGGATCGATCGCCGACGAGGCGGATCTCTTCGCGGGGACAGTCTGGACCAATGCGGCCTTGCTCGCCCTCGGCGCGCCCTATCTGACGCGGAGCCTCGCCAATTGGACGGGATCATATCCCTACAGCGCCGTCGACACGATTTCCTACACGTTCTCCAGCCCCGTGCCGGCGGGCATGAGTTTCCTGCTGTGGGATCCCGGCGCAAACTATCAGGGCAACAATGGCCCCTATACGTTTCAGATCACCGCATCGAACCAGGGAACGCCCGTCAGCACCGCAGGATGGTCATTCCAGATCGAGACGCCGAACAACGAGGCGCCCGGATCGAACCTGACGGTCAACGCCGCCGCGGGGGCGATCATTGTAAATTCCTATGCGCAGACCGCCTATCCCGACACGGTGGTGGTCATCACTCCCAATACGCCGATCACTTCGATCTCGATCACCGCGCATACGCTGGCCTACGACCTCTGGGGGTTCGCGCTTCCCAACCTGCCCTCGCAGATCGTGTTCGAGCAGCTGGGACCGGGACAGGCCGACGGGACGCTGGTCGCCTGGAACGTCAACGACACGAAAATTCTCGGCGGCGGCGCCATCGGCGATCCCGGGCCCGCATGGACCTATGAGGGGCGCGCCGACTTCTTTGGGACCGGCGAAAGCGACGTTCTCTGGCTCAACCAGAATGGCGATCTCTGGATCTGGCGGGTCAGCGGAACCTCCGCGACCGCCAGCGTGCGGATCGGAAAACCCGGCGGAACCTGGAAAGTCATAGGAACGGGCGACGCCTACGGCGCCGGGACGAGCGATATATTCTTCCTCGACGCCAACGGCGACATCGCCGTCTGGGAGATGAGCGGCGCCTCGATCGTCGCGGGGGGAACGATCGGCAAGCTTGGCCCTGGCTGGACCTTCAAGGGCGTCGGCGACTTCAACGGCGACGGCAAGTCGGATCTGCTGTTCGAGAACAGCAGCGGGGTCTACGCCACCTGGCTCCTCAACGGCGCGACAATCAGCGGCGGCGCGACGCTCGGCGCGCTGGGACTGAACTGGGCGTTCAAGGGAATCGGAGATTTCGACGGCAGCGGCGTCAGCGACGTTCTGTTCGAGAACACCGTCCAACGGCCAATACGCGACCTGGGACATCAAGAACGACGCGATCTCCGGCGGAGGCGCCATCGCCACGCCGGGCGCGCAATGGGCGTTCAAGGCCGTCGGCAACTACACGACGGCGGCGACCAGCGACATCCTGTTCAAGAACTCCCTCACCGGCGACTATGCGACCTGGGACCTCAACGACACGAGCATCGTCGGCGGCGGAATCCTCGGCAATCCCGGCCCGAATTACGTGATTCCCAGCCTCCCGCCGGCCGCCCGCCCCGAGTTGCCGCCGACCATCGTGTTTCAGGATGGCGCGGGCAATATCGCGACCTGGAACGTCGCGCATTCGATCAACCACGGCGGCGCCAATTTCGGCAACCCGGGCGCCGGCTGGACGATGCTGGGCGTCGGGGATTTCTATGGAAATTCGCAGCCCGACTTCCTGTTTCGCAATGACAGCGGAACGTATGCGATCTGGGCGACCGACGGGTCGAAGGTCGTGGGCGGCGGCAATGTCGGCAATCCCGGCTCAGGCTGGACTTACGCGGGCATAGGCGACTTCAACGGCGACGGAATGAGCGACATTCTCTTCGAGGACGACAGCGGCAATTACGGCGTCTGGGACATGAGCGGGTCCAAGATCCTGAAGGTCGCCAAGATCGGCGCCGCGGGATCGGGCTGGTCGCTGGCGGGGATCGGCGACCTCAACGGCGACGGAACGTCCGATCTGCTCTTCGTAAGCTACCCCAATTACGTGCCGACCTTCGCGGTCTGGGACGTCAGCGACAATCAGGTCGTCAACGGCGGCACGCTCGGCTCGCTTCCCCAATATTACTGGAGCTTCAAGGGCGTCGGCGACTTCAACGGCGACGGCAAGTCGGATCTGCTGTTCTACGACCCCTCGACCGACAAATATGCGACATGGGACGTGAACGGCAGCGCCATCGTCGGCGGGGGGACCATCGGCAGCCCCGGCTACGACTGGAACTACATGGGCATCGCGGACGTAGCGGGAAATCACAAGTCGGCGATTCTGTTTCAGAATTCCTCGACCGGACAATATGCGACCTGGCAGTTGAACGATACGGCGGTCACCGGCGGCGGCAATATCGGCAATCCCGGCTCGGCGTGGACATTCCGGGCCTTCGTTTGAATTCGACGCGCCGCCGCCCGGCGCGAAAGCGTGAAAATTGCTTTCGGCGCGTTAAGGCGCCCGCAAATTCCCTGGGCTTAGACTGGCTCCGTCCAGGAGCCGCCATGACGCCTGCGCTCGAAATCCGGCATTTGCGCAAATCCTTCGGCCGCCCGGCGGTCGACGGGCTCGATCTCGTCGTCGCGCCCGGCGAATTCTACGCTCTGCTCGGGCCGAACGGCGCCGGCAAGACGACGACGCTGCGCATGATCGCGGGCCTGCTGCCCGCCGATTCCGGCGAAATCAGCGTCTTTGGCGTCGACGCGCGGCGCCGGCCGGTCGAGGCCAAAAGGCTCGTCGCCTGGCTGCCGGACGAGCCGCAGCTCTACGACAAGCTCGACCCGCTCGAATATCTGGAGTTCGTCGCCGGCCTCTGGGGCGTCGAGCCGAAGACGGCGCGGGAGCGGGCCGAGAACCTGCTCGAAAGCCTCGGCCTCGCCGACCAGCGCCGCCAGCGTTGCGAGGGCTTCTCCAAGGGCATGCGGCAGAAGGTGGCGCTCGCCGGCGCCCTCATCCACGAGCCGAAACTCCTGATGCTCGACGAGCCGCTGACCGGCCTCGACGCCGCCTCGGCCCGCCTCGTCAAGGACATCCTCGCCGCGCGCGCCAGGGCCGGCGCGGCGATCGTGCTGACCACCCATATCCTCGAAGTCGCCGAGCGCATCGCGACCCGCATCGGCATTCTCGCACGCGGGCGGCTCGTCGCGGAGGGGTCGTTCGAGGCGCTCAAGGGCGGACGCGACGGGGCGACGCTCGAGGAAGTGTTCCTCGACCTCACCCGCGCCGCCTGACCGTGCTCGCCGCTTTCGCGCGCCTCGTCGCGCTCGATCTGAGGCTCGCCGCGCGCGGCCTCATGGGACCGCTGCGGGACAAGCCGCCGCTTGCGCGGGCCGCGATCATCGCCGGCGTCCTGCTGGCGCTGCACGCGGCGGCGTGGCCGGTCGGGCTCTATCTGGGGTCGCGCGAGGCGGCGGGCGGGCTGGAAACGATCACGCGCACGGGCGCGCTGTTCGTGCTGCCCTGGGCGGTCGCGAGCCCCATGTCGGCGCTGGCGCGGCTCTTGTCGCAGCGCGGCGATCTCGACCTGCTGCTCGCCTCGCCCGCCAACGCGCGCGCGATCTTCGCGGCGCGGATCTTCGCATTGGGGCTGGAGGGCGTCAGCCCCGCGACGCTGCTCATCGCCCCGCTCGCCGACGTCTGCGCGCTGCAGGGCCGCATGCATTGGCTGGCGCTCTACCCCACCCTGTTCGGCGCCGGGCTTTTCGGCGCGGGCCTCGGCGCGGCGCTGGCGCTGGGGCTCGCGTTCGCGCTTGGGGCCGGCGCGGGCGCGCGTCTTCACGCAGCTTACGGCGGCGATGCTCGGCGGCTCGGCGGCGTTGGCGGCGCAGGCGGCCGCCTTCCTGCCCGATGGCCTGCGCGCGACGCTGGCCGCCGCCCTGCCCGCGTCTTCCGCCGCGCTGACGCTGCCGGTGCGGGCGGCGATGGGAGACGCCGCGGGCGCTCGCGCTGTGGCTCGGCCTCGCGCTCGTCGCCTTCGTCCTCGCGGGGCTCGCGCTGTCGGGCGCGTTCGCGCGCGCGGCGATGCGGGCGGCGGGGGCGCCTGCGGTCTCGGGGCGCGAGGGGACCGCCCCGCGCTTCACCGCCAGCCTCACGGCGGCGCTCAGGCGCAAGGAGCATCGCCTGCTGTGGCGCGATCCGTGGCTGCTCTCGCAGATGGGCTTGCAGGCGCTTTATACGCTGCCCATCGCCTTCATTCTCTGGCGCAACGGCGGCGTGACGGCCGAGCCCGGCGTCGCCTTCGCGCCGACGCTGGTCGTCATCGCCGGCCAGCTCTCGGCCTCGCTCGCCTGGATCGCGCTCTGCGGCGAGGACGCGCCCGATTTCGTCGCCACCGCGCCGGCGACGCGCGGCGAGATCGAGCGCGCCAAGATCGCCGCCATCGCCCTGCCGGTCGGGCTGGTCATGGCGCTGCCGCTCGCGGGCCTCGCCCTCGCCTCGCCCTATGCGGCGGCGCTGGCGCTCGCCTGCGGCGCAGGGGCCGGCGTCTCGGGGGCGCTGCTGATGCTGTGGCGGCAGGCGCCGGCGCGTCGCGGGCTGGTGCTGAGGCGCCATTCCCAATCGAAGATCGTCGCGCTCATCGAGCATTGGCTGTCGCTGTGCTGGGCCGGCGTGACCGGCATGGCGGCGCTCGGCCACCCCGCCGCGCTCGCCCCGCTGGGCCTCGCCGCGCTGACGCTGTGGTGGGCGCGCCCAAGCCGCCCGGCCGCCTGACACGCGCAAGTTTACGAAAAGTTAACCTTCCCGCGCAGGCTGTGGAAAACCTGTTGATTGACGCAGCGAAAGAACATAACATGAACATATAGCGATCACACGGAGGTCGCCATGCAGCTCGCCCGCACGTTCCTCTTCGACGCGCTCGAACTGGGCGCGGTCTGCGCCTTCGTGGCGATGATCGGCTGTCTGGCGAGCGCCTGCGGCGCCTGACTTGTTCGCCCGCGCGCCTGCCGCTAAGGGGCGGGCTTCACGAGGGCGAGCATGAAGGTTCATGTGTTGGTGGTGGCGGCCGGCCGGGGCGTGCGCTTCGGCGGCCCGACGCCGAAGCAATGGCTCGATTGCGCCGGCGCGCCGCTGTTGAGCCACACGCTGAACGCGCTGGCCGCCGCGCCTGACGTCGATGGGATCTGCGTCGTCATCCACCCCGACGACCGCGCGCTCTACGAGGCGGCCCTCGCCAGAAGCCCGGCGGCGGCGGCGCGCATTCTGCCGCCGGCCTCGGGCGGCGAGACCCGGCAGATCAGCGTGCGCAACGGCCTGGAGGCGCTGGCGTCCTGTTCGCCCGACATCGTGCTGATCCACGACGGCGCGCGGCCTTTCGTCTCGCCGGGCCTCGTCGCGCGCGCGATCGAAGCCGCCGCGCGCCATGGCGCGGCTGTCCCGGCCACCCCCGTCACCGACACGATCAAAGAGATCGACGGCGACCGCATCGTCGCCTCGCCCGACCGGACGCGTTTGCGCGCCGTGCAGACGCCGCAGGCCTTCCGTTTCGATCTGATCCTGGCCGCCCATCGCGCCGCGGCCCGCGCGGACATGACCGACGACGCCGCGGTGGCGGAGGCCGCCGGCCATCCCGTGCATGTGTTCGAGGGCGATCCCGCCAATCTCAAGGTGACGACGATGAGCGATCTGAAGGCCGCCGGCGAGCGCCTGTCGCCGGCGCTGACCGACGTGCGCGTCGGCCAGGGCTTCGACGTGCACGCCTTCGCCGAGGGCGACGCGGTGTGGCTCGGCGGCGTGAAGATCCCCCACACGCACAAGCTGGAGGGCCATTCCGACGCCGACGTGGTGCTGCACGCCCTCTGCGACGCGATCTATGGCGCGCTCGGCGACGGCGACATCGGCTTCCATTTCCCGCCTTCGGAAGCGAAATGGCGCGGCGCGCCGTCCTCGATCTTCCTCGAACACGCGGCGGGCCGCGTGCGCGCGCGCGGCGGCAGGATCGCGCATCTCGACGTCAATCTCGTCTGCGAGGCGCCGCGCGTCGGCCCGCATCGCGAGGCGATGCGGGCGCGCATCGCGGAAATCGCGGGGATTACGGTGGATCGCGTCGGCGTGAAGGCGACGACGGCGGAAAAGCTGGGCTTCGTCGGCCGCCGCGAGGGCGTCGCCTGCATGGCGCTGGCGACGGTGAGGCTGCCGGAAGGATAGGCCCAATCAGAACGCCTTGGGCAAACCCGCGTCCTTGAGTACCTGGTTGGCGGTGTGAGCGACCCGCGTGTTTCGCGGGATGACGAAGGTTCGTCGGCTGATCGGGCTCCGCCAAATCTCGTGCGAGCCCTTGGCGGGGCGGACAAATTCACAACCCGCCGCACGCACAGTCGCACAAGCTCAGGATAGAGGTTGCCGCCCACGGTCTAAACGAGGGCGATCTGGCGCTCGAACGTTATGTTGGCCCCCGTGACGGACGCCCCCAGCAGGTCTGGCGCGACGTCGCGAACGATTTCGACGAATTCTTCGAAATCCTCAGTTTCGACGTTCAGGCCAGGAATATCGGTCTCCAGCACGAAATACCTGTGCAAGCGCTCATCGTAACCGACTCGAACGACGTAGCTCATGGCGCAGGTCCCTGCATACTGACACTTCGAAAATCATAAACTCGACGCCGTCGCTTGACCACAAGAACAAAGTGGCCCTCGCGCCAGCCGTCCATTCATCGCCCCAGCCGGCTCAACCCCTCGATCAGCGCCGCGTCGAACTTGTCCGGCTCCTGAATCTGCGGCGCGTGGCCGGCGTCGGGGAATTCGACCAGCGTGGCGCCGGGGATGGCGGCCTTCGTCCTCGGCGCCAGCTCCGCGTAATGGCCGAGCCTGGCGCGAACCTCGGGCGGCGCGAAATCCTTGCCGATGGCGGTGGTGTCCTTGGTTCCGATCAACAGCAGCGTCGGCGTCCGGATGAGCGGGAACTCGTAGACCACCGGCTGCGTGAAGATCATGTCGTCGATCCGCGCGGTGACGTCGGCGTAGACGTCGTGACCCGGCCCCTGCGCGAGGCCCGCGAGCATGTCGACCCATTGCTGATATTCGGGCTTCCAGCCTCCGGCGTAATAGGTCTTCTGCTCGTAGGCGCGGATCTTCTCCGCCGTCAGCCCGGCCTCGCGCTTGCGCCATTGTTCGATCGTCGGCGAAGGCGCGCCGAGCGCCTTCCAGTCTTCCAGGCCGATCGGATTGACGAGCGCCAGCGCCTCGCGTCTCGCCGGGAAACATCAGCGCATAGCGCGCCGCCAGCATCCCGCCCGTGGAATGGCCGAGAACGATGGCGCGGCCGACGCCGAGCGATTGCAGCAGCGCGTGAGTGTTGTGCGCAAGCTGCTGGAAGCTGAACTGATAGTGGATCGGCTTGCTCGACTTGCAGAAGCCGATCTGGTCCGGCGCGACGACGCGATAGCCGGCCTGGGTCAGATCGGCGATCTGGCGCTCCCAGGTCGCGGCGCAGAAATTCTTGCCATGCAGCAGCACCACCGTCGCGCCGTTGGGCTTGGCGGGCGCCACGTCCATGTAGCGCATCGTCAGCTTCTCGCCCTGCGAATCGAAGGCGAAATCGCGCACCGGATAGGGATAGTCGAAGCCCTGAAGCTCCGGACCATAGAGCGGCCCGTCGGCCGAGGCGGCCAGGGGCGCAAGCGTAAGAGCGAAGGCGAGAACGGCGGCGCGATTCTTCATCGCGGCAGATTGGAGACGAACTTCGGCTTTTCGGGGTCAGGCGGCGAACTTCCGCACAAGAATAGGACCCCGGCGCATGGGAGCGGCAACGGGGTCCGAATTTCGCCGCCCGAGCGTGAGCCCTGCGGACGTCAAGGATGATGTCCATGTTCGTCTCTCGCGTCGAAGCCAACACGCAACGCGCTTCGGCGGAGATGTGCTTCCGATATGTTGTTGACAGCCCGCGCATCCGACCGGTCGGAAAGCCGGGCCTCGATCGTTGACCCTTCCAGGGTCAATCCAGATGCCAGGGTGGAGTCATCGCGCCTCCATTTTCGCCGCGGCTTTTCAAGCCGCCCCCTTCTCCCGTCAAACGCCCAGGAACTCCCGGCGCTCGACGAAACAAACACAACCTGCGCCTTTGTCACAAGACTGTCAAATCAACTTTCGCGCGCGGGATCGACACGCCAGGGGCTCTCGTCGAGGGGCGGACCTTCGCCCGTCGCGGCGTGGCGCTGTCCGCGCAACAGGCGCCGTAGCAGCGGATCTCTCTACGCCCGTTTTGGCCCAGCGCAATCTCCTGGGCATCGGTCATCTCGACCGGCTTTGACGCCCGGTGGGATTGGGCGCCCGTTCGTGCCGTTCGCCTGATGACGTTCGCTGAGGCTGCGGCAAAGCTTGCTCGAACCCTTGAGGGTCTTTCACGAGAATTCTCATTCTCATACCGCAATTTACTTCGAGGATTGTCGCGACTCGATCACCGATCGTAAAGCATAGTAGGCACTCGAATGTTATGAATGCTCACTTTACGTTGATTTACCCGGAGCGTTGGGTCATTTTGCGAATATCTGAAGATGACGCCGAGCAAAACTGAACGAAGGCTCGATAGATGCGCTCAGTCCCTTGCCATCGCAAACGGAGCAATAATGTGTTGATCAAGTTCCAGCGATTCATCGCCAACGAGACTGGCGCCACCGCAATCGAGTACTCCCTCATCGGCGCGCTGATTGCTATAGCCATCGTTACGATCCTCACCAATCTCGGCACGAAGCTTTCGCAGGAGTTCTCCGAGGTCAGCTCAGCCCTTAAGTAAGCGAACTGAGTGCGCCAGCCGCCTCCCTCGCGGCGATTTCTTGCCCTCACTCAAATGCTCGATTGCGGCAGAGACGGTGGCGGACTTACGCGCAGTCGTTTGTCGGCGCTCAGCCCGTTGACGTCGAGCTCGACATCGAAAATCGAATCGATGCGTTTGGCGGCTTCGAGCGTCATCACGCCCTCCGGGCGAGATCGAGCTGTCGGCGATCGGCGGGATCTTGCCCCACCCTCGACTCGCGTTCGCCGTGCGGTGTCGGAAGGCCTGCGAAGAAATTTCGCCGCGCGTGCGGTCCCAACACAGCGACCCGACGATGCGCCCCGGCCTGTCCTCGGCGGCTTATAAAGGCGGTTGTAGCCGCACCGTTCATTGCACTCGGCCTGGTAAGGCGCGCCATGTCGCTCGAAACAACGGGTATCACGGCAATGACCGGGCGATCCGGCCGAAGGGCTTGAACTTCGGGAAGCAATTCGACCGCGCGTTTCAGATTGCGTCGATCCATTTGATATTCGCGCTGCAACATCACGGGGAAATCTGGCCGAGGTTCGCCGAAGACGGTGCGCCACACTTCGGGTCCCTCCCACACCGAAGCTGGATCATTTTCGGATTCGGCTCGCAACTTTACGCCATCTGGGTCGGCGGCCATCGCAGAAAACGCCTTTGCGCCCGCCTCCATATTGAACGCCTTATAGATGCCACGAGCGCGCGGCCCATCGGCGGCGGTCGGCGGCATCGGCGGGTGAGCGATCTCGTAGAGCACGCGCGCCATCGGCAAGGATAGGTCGCCGCGCCGGCAGGATGGCTGCAAAAGGCCGATGCGAAGAATGTCGAGGCGGTTGAAGGCGCGGGATATCGGCGACGAAGTCCAAGCGAGCGGCCTAACCTTTCTTATCTCCAGACAACACTAGCAGCGGCGCATTGCCCGCGCAATCCGCGCCGATTACTTTCGGACAATCGAGGAGGCGCATCTTCGCATCTGCGTTCCGCTGGCGCCTTGCACCCGGGCTCGCTGCTTATTATAAGCAGGCATATCATAAGCCCCATAAGCCCATGGCCCCCGCCTTCTCTCCCGAACGCGAGATCGGCTTCGCGCTGCACGACGTGGCGCGAATGCTGCGAACTTTCGCCGACCAGCGCGCGCGCGAACTCAATATGACGCGCGCGCAATGGGCGGTGCTCGTCAAGTTGCAGCGTTTCGAGGGCGTCAAGCAGTCCGAGCTCGCCGACCAGCTCGATCTCGCGCCGATCACGCTGGCGCGGCTCATCGACAAGCTGACGGCGGCGGGGCTGGTGGAGCGGCGCGACGACGCGCAGGACCGGCGCGCCAACCGCCTCTTCCTCACCAAGAAAGCCGGCCCCACGCTGGAGCGGCTCGGCAGTCTGGGGGAGGAATTAATGGGCCGCGCGCTTGCGGGGCTTGAGCCGCAGACCCTGGCGAGCCTGCGCCAGGGCCTGGAGCGCATTCGCTGCAATTTGAAGTCCGAACTTCAGGCGGGAGATTGATCGTTGACGCAAGCGACAGCCACGATGCGGGATCGCGCCCCCGAGGCGGCGCCGGCCACGCGCACCACGGCGCCCGCCGCGCCAGCGTCGGTTGCCGGCAAGAAGCGCAACGCCGGGCGCCGCTTCGTGCTGCTCGTGGTGATCCCGCTTGCGGCGCTCGGCGGCGGGTTCGCCTGGTGGCTGACGGGCGGGCGCTATGTGGAGACCGACAACGCCTATGTCGGCGCCGACAAATCCCTCATCACGCCCTACGTGACCGGCCCGGTCGTCGCCATCCACGTCAAGGAGGGCCAGCACCTCAAGGCCGGCGATCCGCTGTTCGACATCGACCCCGCGCCCTATGAGACGGCGCTCGCGCTGGCGAAGGGAAGGCTCGCCGCCGCCAGGGTCGAATTCCAGAACCTGCGCGAATCCTATCTCTCCAACAGCGACCAGCTCCAGATGGGCGAGCAATCGGTGAAGCTGCGGCAGGCCGATTTCGACCGCAAGAAGTCGCTGGTCGAGACGCGCTCCGGCACCCTCGCCAACGAGGACACTTCGCAGGCCGCGCTCGTCCAGGCCAAGCAGATCCTCGAGTTCACGCGCTCGCAGCTCGCAACCGCCAAGGTCAAGCTCGGCGGCGGCCCCGACGCCCCGATCGAGAGCTTCCCCGACTACATGCAGGCCAGGGCCGGCGTCGACGACGCCGAGCGCAACCTCGGCTACACCCATATCAAGGCGCCCATCGACGGCGTGGCGACCCAGGTCAGCAACATCGAGCTCGGCCGCGTCATGCCCGCCGGCCAGCCGGTGTTCGCCATCGTCGCCGACAAGGGCCTTTGGGTCGACGCCAACCCGAAGGAATCCGATCTCACCTATGTCACGCGCGGCCTGCCGGCGACGGTGACGGTCGACACCTTCCCGGGCCGCGAGTGGAAGGGCCACGTCTGCTCCATCGCTCCCGGCACCGGCGCCCAGTTCGCGATCCTGCCGCCGCAGAACGCGAGCGGCAACTGGGTCAAGGTGGTGCAGCGCGTCCCGCTGCGCTTCTGCTTCGACGCCGACCAGGACACCACGGGCCTGCGCGCCGGCATGAGCTCGATCGTCTCGGTCGACACCGGCCGCGTGCGCACATTGCGCGGACTGAAGGAGGATCTCATCGCCTGGGCGCGCTCCTTCGTCGAGCCGGCCAAGGCCAATCCGGCTGCGAAATGAACGCCAGCGAGGTCAGCCCGCTCCTGCGGGCGCTGCTGACCGCCTGCGTGATGATGGCCACCATCATGCAGGCGCTCGACACGACGATCGCCAATGTCGCCCTGCCCTATATGCAGGGCTCGCTGTCGACGACGCAGGATCAGGTCAACTGGGTGTTGACCTCCTACATCGTCGCCGCCGCGATCATGACCTCGCCGCTCGGCTGGACCGCCATGCGGTTCGGGCGCAAGAAGCTGTTCATCGTCTGCGCCGCCGGCTTCACCGTCGCCTCGATGCTGTGCGGCGTCGCGCAGACGATCGAGCAGATGGTGGGGTTCCGGCTGTTGCAGGGCGTGTTCGGCGCGGCGCTGGTGCCGTTGAGCCAGGCGGTGATGCTCGACATCTATCCCCCGGAGAAGCGCGGCTCGGCCATGGCGATCTGGGGCATGGGCGTCATGCTCGGGCCGATCATGGGGCCGACGCTCGGCGGCTGGCTGACGGAGAATTATTCCTGGCGCTGGGTGTTCTACGTCAACCTGCCGTTCGGCGTGCTGACGGTGCTGGGCCTGGGCGTGTTCATGCGCGAGACGCCGACGCGCAACGACGTGCCGTTCTCCTGGTTCGGCTTTCTCACGCTGTCGCTCGGCATCGGCGCGCTTCAGATGATGCTCGACCGCGGCCAGGAGCAGAACTGGTTCCAGTCCAACGAGATCATCCTCGAGGCGATCCTTTCCGTGCGTCGGCTTCTATTTCTTCTTCGCCGACGCGTTCACCTCGGCGCGCCCGTTCATCCCGTTGCGCATCTTCCGCGACTGGAATTTCTCGATCGCGCTGATCTTCATGTTCCTGATCGGCATCATCCTGCTCGCCACCATGGCGCTGGTGACGCCGTTCATCCAGAACCTGATGGGCTATCCCGTGCTGGCGAGCGGCTATCTGCTCGGCACGCGCGGCATCGGCACGTTCTTCGCGATGATGATCGTCGGACGGCTATCCGGCAAGGTCGATCCGCGCCTGCTGGTGTTCTTCGGGCTGACGCTGGCGACCTACACGCTCTATGAGATGGTCGGCTGGACGCCGGACGTGCCGGCGCGCACGGTCGCCATCGACAGCATCGGCCAGGGCGTCGGCCTGGGCTTCGTGTTCGTGCCGCTCAACACCATCGCCTTCGCCACCCTGCCCGTGCAGTTGCGCACCGACGGGGCGGCGCTGTGGACGCTGATCCGCAACCTCGGCTCGTCGGTCGGCATCTCGCTGATGATCGCCAGCCTCACCAACGACATGACCACCTTCCACAGCGAACTCGCCGAGTTCATCAACCCCTTCAACCCCGGCCTCCACATGCCCGACGTCGTCGGCAAGATCTCGACGGTCGGGCAAGGGGCTGGCGGCGATCGAGGCGATGGTGACGCAGCAGGCGGCGGTCATCGCCTATTCCAACGCGTTCCTGACGATGACCTTCGTCTCGCTGGCGGCCTTCCCGCTGCTGGCGCTGATCCGAGGCTCCCGCCGCCCCGCCGCCGCGCCGAGCGCGGAAGAGGCGGCGCATGCGGTGATGGATTGAGGGCTTAAGCCCGCAAGAAGCGCGCGGTCCCAGGCGGGCGCTCACCCCCGCGCCGCCAGAAACGCCGCCATGTGGAACGCCGCCTGTTGCGGCGCTTGCGCGTAATCCCGCCCGACCGGACAGGCCCGCCGCGCCAGGCAGCCGCCGTCCATGCACGCCCGCCCTTCCGGCCGCTTGAGCCAGCCCGCGCAGGCCGCAACGTCATAACCGTCGCCGGTGAAGGCGCCGACGGGACAGGCCGAAAGGCACGGCCGCCCGGCGCAAGTGTCGCAGGGGCTTTGCGCCTCTTCGCGCGCGGGCAGGTCGATCGCCTGCGCGAAGGCCAGCGCGCCGCGATAGCTGTGCCAGAGCCCGTAGCGGGGATGGATGAAGACCCCGAGCGGCGAGGGAAATAGCGGCTCGGCCCGCCCGCCCCAGGCCTGGAACGGCCAGTACGGCGGCCCCTCGAACGGGAACAGCGGCGTCGCGCCGAAGCGTTCGCGCGAGCCCCGAAACGACGCGGCGGCTCCAGCGGTCGAGCGGATGGGCGCGCCCGTCGCCGGCTTCCGCGCTGGCGGCGAAGACCGGCCAGCCGCGCGCCCCGACGAAGCCCAGCAGCAGAACCGTCCGCGCCGGGGCGAGCGGCCCGATCCGCTCCGCTTCGTCGAGCCGCAGCCCGCCGCGCAGCGTGAGGCCGGCCGCTTCAGCCGCCGCGCCGATCTCCGCGAGGATCAAGACTTCAAGCTCGATCTCGGCGCTCGTCCGCACCCGGGCGATGCGCGGGAAGATGTGGCTCACCGCGAAGGCGTGGTGCTCGGCGGCCATGCTGGCGCAAAGGTCCTCCAGCACGACCACGGCGTAGCCATGCTCCCAGGCGGCGCGGGCGGTCGATTCGACGCCGAAATTGGTGGCGACGCCGCCGAGGGCGATCGTGTCGATTCCGCGCCGGCGAAGTTGCAGATCGAGGTCCGTGCCGTAGAAGGCGCCCCACTGGCGCTTGCGGACATGGAGATCGCCGGGCGCAGCCAGCCCTTCGGCGAGCGCGGCGAAATCGGCGGGCAGGCCGCCCGCCGGGCGCGCCATGGGCGCATCGACCGGCGTCTTGAGGGCGTCGCCGAAGTCCGCCTCCCACCCCACCGTCACCCAAACGATTTTCGCCCCCGCCGCGCGAAACTTCGCCGCCAGTGTCTTCGCGCCCGCGACGATTTCCGCGCCCGAGCGCGGCGCCAGCTCGCGGCCGAGGATGCCCTTTTGCAGGTCGATCATCACCAGGGCGGCGGTCCCGGGGTCGAGACGGATCATGCGGGCCTCCCGGCGGGGATGAAGCGATAGAGCGCGCCGTGGCGGGCGCTCCCACGAGGCTCAAGGATGCGCATCGACGGTTTTTCAAAGAGATCGCCGCGAAAGTTCACGGGATCTCCGAAGCCGGTCCAGGCCTCCAGGCAAAGATAGGGCGCCGCCGGCCGGGTCCAAAGCGCGATATGGGGCAAGTCGTCGAGCGTCATCTCCAGCGCCGACCCGTCGGCCTGCTCGAAGCGCAGCGACCGGCTGGCGGCGTCGAGGAAGCACAAAGCCTCGCGCGCAAACAAGGCGTCGTCGAGCGGCAGGACCGTTCCGCCTTCGAGCGGAATCGGCCGGGTGGCGTCGGAGAAAAGCCCGCCCGGCGCGATGACGGGGACTTGCCCGCGCTCGGAGGCGGCGAACCTGACCCGCGCGCCCGCCCTGCCCGCGCCGGCGAACGGCCAGTTGAAGCCCGGATGCAGCCCGCACGCATAAGGCATTGCGGAATCGCCGCAATTCGTCGCCTCCAAGGCGACATGCAGCTCGTTTCCCGCGAGCCGGTATTCGACGGCGAGCGCAAAGGCGAAGGGGTAGACCGCGCGCGTCGCGGCGTCGTCCCGCGCGACAAGGCGGACGAATTCCGCCTCGCGGCGCTCGATCTCGAACGTCAGGCCCCGCGCGAAACCATGCAGGCCGAGATCGTAGCGCCGGCCGCCGACGCGCGCGCCGTCCCGCGTCCAACCGACGACCGGAAACAGGATCGGGCTGACGTCCGGCCAGATCTCGGGATCGCCGGGCCAGAGCAGCTCGACGCCGCCGACGCTCCAGCCCCGCGCCTCCGCGCCGAGCCGGGCGACGCGGAGCCGCGCTTCGCCGTTGATGAGGAGGATGTCGCTTTCCGCGAGTCGCGCGAGATCGGCGCCGCTCGCGCCGGGCCGCGCCTCGCCTGTTCCCGGCTCGCCGGGCGCGGAGGCGTCACGCGATTCGCGCATGGGGGCGGACGCGGCCTCGAGCGGCCTCAGACATCGACGCCCTCGAGCGCGGCGATGCCGGCGAGCGCGTCGCGCAAAGCCGGCGTGCAGGCGAGCAGGGCGTTGCCCTTGCGCAGGCCGTCATGGGCGAGAAAATCGCTGACGAAGCCCCCCGCCTCCTCGACCAGAACGTTGCCGGCCAGGCAATCCCAGGCGTTGATGTGGTGCTCGATGAAGGCGTCGGTGCGGCCGGCGGCGACATAGGCGAGCGCCAGCGCGCCCGAACCGCAGCGCAACACCGCCGAGCCCGCCGCCACCACGCGGCTGAGAATCCCCAGGAACTTGTCGGGGCCGGAGCGCATGTTCCAGCCCACCTCGATCGACGCCGAACGCAGGTCGGGCGTCGAGGAGACCCGCATTTCCTGGCCGTTGAGAAACGCGCCGCCGCCGTGACGGCCGACGAACATTTCATCGAGCGCGGGATCGTAAATGACGCCGGCGAGCGCCTGCGAATCCGCGCACGAGCGCGATCGAGATCGCGAAATGCGGCGTCCCGCGCGCGAAATTGGCGGTGCCGTCGATGGGATCGACCACCCAGGTCGGGGCGTTCGCATGGGCGACGCGGCCCTCCCCCTCCTCGCCGATGAAGCCGTCGCCTGGAAACAGCCCATGAAACCGGCCGGCGACGAAGCGCTCGACCTCGCCGTCGACCTCGGTAAGGAAATCCTGCGGCCCTTTCAGCCCGACGGTGAACGACTTGCGGTCGGAAAAGCGCCGGAGCGCGATTTGGCCAGCCTCGCGGGCGATCGCCGCGGCGGCGTGAAGGCGCAGGCCAAGCTCTCTCGGTTCCAGATCCACAGCATCCTCGCTAGAAATGGCTGTACGCGCCGCGCGCGAAGCGCACCGGCGCGCCGTCGAGCCCGGTGACCAGCAGCTCGCCCGCGCCTTCCCTCACCCGACCAATCTCACGAACCGCAATCCCGGCCGCCGCGGCGGCGGCCGCGAAGGCCGCAGCCTGCGCCTGCGGAACGGCGGCGAGAATCTCATAGTCGTCGCCGCCCGTCGCCGCAATCTCGATCCCGCCGGGGTCGGCGGCGAAATAGGCGCGCGCGGCCGGCGAAAACGGGACTTGCCGAAGATCGAGCGCCCCGGAGACGCCGCTCGCCCGCAGCATCTTGGCGAGATCGCCAACGAGCCCGTCGGAGACGTCCATCGCCGCATGGGCGTGCGCGAGCGCCGGCGCAAGCCCGAGCCGGGGCTCGGGCTTGAGATAGCGGCCGATGAGTTCTTCGCGGTGAGGCGGGGAAAGCTCCGGCCCGCGCCCAAGCCGCAGCGCCAGGCCGAGCGCCGCGTCGCCGATGGTCCCCGAGACGAAGATCACGTCGCCGGCCCGGGCGCCGGTGCGCACCGGCATCGCGCCGGGCGCGACGGCGCCGAGCGCCGTGATCGACAGCGTCAACGGCCCCGGCGTGTGGACGGTGTCGCCGCCGATCAGCGGGCAGGAGAACGCGCGCGCGTCCTCGCCGAGGCCGCGAGCGAAGGCGGCGAGCCAGTCGGACGTTACGTCCTGCGGCAGGGCCAGCGTCAGCAGGAAGCCGAGCGGAGCGGCGCCTTTGCTGGCGAGATCGGAGAGGTTGACCCTCAGGCTCTTGGCCGCGATGAGCTCGGCGGGATCGTCGGCGAAGAAATGCACGCCGGCGACCAGCGCGTCGGCAGTGATGACGAGATCGCGTCCCGGCGGCGGCGTCAGCCGCGCCACGTCGTCCTTCAGCTCAAGGCCGGCCTCGCCGGCGATCGGCGCGAAGAACCTCGCGATGAGTTCGTCTTCGGAAAGGGACATGCGGCTTCATAGCCGCGCAGGGCGGCGGCGGCGAGGGCGATTGGCCGCCGCAATGCGCGGCATCGGTTAATAAACGCAGCATCACCGTAACCAGCGTCACCGTAACCTTCCTCCCGATTTCGGCGCCGCCGCACGAACCGCCTCGGCAGTCGAAATCGGAAACGCTCCGTCGGCGCTCCCGGGCGCCTTGCGCTTTGCGGCGGCGCTCAACAAGTCTTAAGAGAGAGGCGGGAGCAAGCCGATGACCTATATGCCGCCCATGTTCGAGGACTCGCGCCGCCGCTGGCGCCGCATGGACCGGATCGTGCGCATGATGATTTTCCATTGGGCGCTGGGCATGAGCCTCGGCGCGGTTCTCGCCGCCGGACTCCTTGGCTTCGATTTCCTCGGCCTTCGTTCGCTGCTGTGGCGTTCCAACGTCGCCGTCGCCGGAACCATCATGTTCGTCGGCATGTTCGCGCTGACCTTCGGCGGCGTCGTCGCCGCCACGGCGGCGATGCGCGCGGGACGGGACGACGACGACGAACCGCGCGGCGGCCTGAGATCGCCCGCGCTCATCTACGCCACGGCGCCGCGCGGCGCCCGCTAAGCTTCAAGAGGGTTTGATGGACATTCGATTCGACGGCCGCGTCGCCATCGTCACCGGCGCGGGCGGCGGGCTTGGCCGCTGCCATGCGCTCGGGCTCGCCGCGCGCGGCGCCAAGGTCGTGGTCAACGACCTCGGTCCCAGCGGCGCGCCGTCCGAAATCGGCCAAGCGCGTCGCCGCCGAGATCGAGGCGGCGGGCGGCGTCGCCCTCGCCGACGGCGCCGACGTCTCCAACCCCGCGCAGGTCGCCGAGATGGTCGCGGCCGCCGAGAAGGCGTGGGGGCGCATCGACATTCTCGTCAACAACGCCGGCATCCTGCGCGACAAGACCTTCGCCAAGATGGAGCTCGCCGACTTCAGACAAGTGATCGACGTGCATCTGATGGGCTCGGCGATCTGCGCCAAGGCGGTGTGGAACGGGATGCGCGAGCGCAATTACGGGCGCATCGTGTTCACCTCCTCCTCGTCCGGGCTCTACGGCAATTTCGGCCAGTCGAACTACGGGGCGGCCAAAGCGGCGATGATCGGTCTGATGAACGTGCTGCACCTGGAAGGCGCCAAGCACGACATCCGCGTCAACACGCTGGCCCCGACCGCGCGCACGGCGATGACGGAAAACCTGCTGCCCGCCGACGCCGCCGAGTTGCTGACGCCGGAATCGGTGACGCCGGGTCTCCTGTTCCTGGTGTCGGAGAACGCGCCCTCGCGCGTCATCCTCGGCGCCGGAGCCGGCGCCTTCGCGGTCACGCATATCGAGGAATCGCCGGGCCTCTATCTCGCGGAAGCCGAGCGCACGCCGGAGACGATCGCGGCGCGCTTTTCCGAGATTTCCGACCGCGCGGCCGCCCTGCCGCTCGACAACGCCTTCGGCCAGACTTTCAAGTTCACCTCGCTGGCGGCGCGCGCCAAGGGGACCATTGGCGCATAGGCGCCGCGTTTCTATACAGAGGCCGCCGCTTGCACGAAGTCGTATGAGATCGGCGGCGGCCGTTGCATCGAGAAAAGCGGATGGGCGGCACAGACCACTCGGGCTTCGCATCTGAAGTGGAGCTGTTCTCTTCATCGAATACGCGCGTCCTCTGCAATATCGTTGATGAGGACAGTTCCCTCGTCGTAATTACATTCTCAAACTGGGATACATTTCCATCCCTGAACGCCAGCAATCCCGGCAAGGCCTATCTTCTGGGACGCTCCATCAACAATATTCACGTCGCTTGCGCCGGCAATGACTGGTTCCAATATCCCGAGCTGGACGATCTCGGAAGCATCTGCGCCGGCGTTCTGGCGCGACATCCGGTGGTCGTGACTTACGGCATAAGCATGGGCGCCTACGCCGCGCTCGCTTTCTCCAAGACGCTCAACGCGACCAGGGTCGTCGCCATCGCCCCGCAAGTCTCGATCGACCGCAGGCGCTGCCCATGGGAAGAGCGATGGGCCCGCGAAGCCGCCTCCATAGCGTTCATTCGCGACGACATGGCTCAGCTTGTGTCGCGGACGGCCGATATTTTCGTGTTGTTCGATCCTTTTTGCGTCGACAGCCGCCATGTTGCGGAGCTCAAGAAGATCAGGGATCATCGACAGAGGTGCGCCTGCCATTTGCAGGTCATCTCGTTGCACGCTTCCTTGCCGAGACCGGCCTCCTCAGCGCCTTAGTGGGCGGGCTTCTGGAGCGCGGCGAGGTCCCCGCGCAGTTGCGGCGGGAGGTCCGCGCGCGCCGTGCGAGATCGCCCTCGTATCTGACCAGCGCCGGCGAGAAGATTCGCAAGTCAGCGCCGTCGGCCGCGAAGGCTTTGGCGTTCCGCGCCCGCGACATGCTGCGCAAATGCCCCGGCAGCCCGAACTATATCGCGGGCCGGCGCGAAGCCGGCTGGCTCATGTGGCGCCTCGGAGAGCGCGAGGAGGCCGCCAAAATGCTCGACGACGGCGACATTTCCTTCGCGACGCCGCAGGCGCGCGCGGTCGCGGTCCAGTTGTTCAAGACCGATTTGGCGAACCTCCTGAAGGAGGATGCGAAATCCGACGCCGCCAGTCGCCACGCTGAAAGCAAGAGAATGGCGGAGGGCGGCGACCTTGCGGCCGCCGATCTCCTTCGCCCGGCAGAGCTGCATTCTCGAACCTGCCAATCTATTTTACCTCAAGCACCTGATTTCACTGTTGATGCGAGACAGGCGATTCGATGAGGTCCGTCGGGCGCTGACCGAGGCCCTGGAGGCCCATCCCGGCGATCTGCTCCTGCTCGGCGGCATGATCCAGCTTTCGACATTTGAGCGAAATCTGGACGAGGGCCTCGCCTACGCCAGAAGGGCGCTGGCGATCGACGTCGGGAACAAATGGACTGCCAGATATGTCATGGACCTGTTCGCGGCCTGCGGCCAGCGAGAGATCCCGGATCGTCGCGAAGGCGCGCTGACGAAGGCGAGCGCAGGCGACACGGACGGCGCTTGCCTGCTTCTCGAAGTCGACGGCTGGCTAGCGAAAGATCAGCCCGGCTATGACGTGATCCGGCTTCTGTTCGACCGTCTCCGCGACGAAATATCCGCGACCGCGCCGAACGAGGCGCGGAAGCCCTGAGCAACCGATTTGCATTGGCCGCGCTCCTCGGGCATGGCAGACTGAGTTCAGGGAGGAACCCATGCGCGAAGCCGTCATCGTCTCGACCGCCCGCACGCCGATCGGCAAGGCTTATCGCGGCGCCTTCAACGACACGCCCGCGCAGACGCTCGGCGGCCACGCCATCGCCTCGGCGCTGGGGCGGGCGGGCGTCTCCGGCGGCGAGGTCGACGATGTCGTGATGGGCGCGGCGCTGCAACAGGGCGCGACCGGCGGCAATGTCGCGCGCCAGTGCGCCTTGCGCGCCGGCCTGCCGACGACGGTCGCGGGCATGTCGGTCGACCGGCAATGCGCCTCCGGCCTGATGGCGATCTCCATCGCCGCCAAGCAGATCGTCGCCGACCACATGCGCATCACCGTCGGCGGCGGACTCGAGTCGATCTCGCTGGTGCAGAACGAGCACATGAACCGCCACCGCGCCGCCGATCCCTGGCTGCTGGCGCATCGCGACGACGTCTATATGTCGATGCTGGAGACGGCCGAGATCGTCGCCGACCGCTACGACATCAGCCGCGAGCGGCAGGACGAATATTCGCTGCAATCGCAGCAGCGCACCGCCGCCGCCCAGTCCGCGGGCCGTTTCGACAAGGAGATCGTGCCCTTGCCGACGACCATGAAGGTCCAGGACAAGGCGACCGGCGCCGTCCACGACAGGGAAATCTCGCTGAAACAGGACGAAGGCGCCCGGCCGGAAACGACGATGGCCGGCCTCGCCGCGCTGAAGCCGGTGTTCGCCGGCGGCCTGCACAAGAAGACGCCGGGCAGCTTCATCACCGCCGGCAACGCCTCGCAACTCTCGGACGGGGCGAGCGCCTGCGTTCTGATGGAGGCGCGGCTGGCCGAGAAGCGCAATCTGGAGCCGCTGGGGATCTATCGCGGCATGGCCGTCGCGGGCTGCGATCCCGACGAAATGGGCATCGGCCCGGTGTTCGCCGTGCCCAAGCTGCTCAAGGCCCATAATCTGACGATGGACGACATCGGGCTTTGGGAATTGAACGAGGCCTTCGCGGTGCAGGTGATCTATAGCCGCGACCGGCTCGGCATCGACAACGAGAAGCTGAACGTCAACGGCGGCGCGATCTCGATCGGCCATCCCTACGGCATGAGCGGCTCGCGGATCGTCGGCCACGCCTTGATCGAGGGCAAGCGGCGCGGCGTGAAATATGTCGTGGTGACCATGTGCGTCGGCGGCGGCATGGGCGCGGCGGGCCTGTTCGAGGTGGTTTGACGCGGCCGCGCCGGCGTCAGTGCGACGCCGGCGCCGGCGGAAGCTCGACGCCGAAGGCGGCCGCGAAGTCCCTGAGATTGTCGGTGGCGTAGCCGCGATCGGCCCAGCGAGGCTCGCGCGTGTAATCGCGTGGCGCGATCTCGCCTGGCGGCAGGTTGAACCAGTACCAGAGCGGCTCCGTCTCGATGACGATGGCGCCCTGAGCGAGCGCTTTCTCGGCCCAGGCGATCACCCCCTTCACCGGACATTCTGTGCCGTGATTATCGCGCGGACGCTCCGGGCATAGCCAGGATTGGTCGGAAAGCCCGAAGCCCTTGAAGCCGCCCGTGGCGATGAACGGGCGGATGATGCGCGTCGCCCAAGTGTCGATCTTCGGCGTGGAATTGTCGACCCCGCCCGCGGCGTCGTTGTTGTCGTAGACCGCCACCATCACGCCGGGATATTTGGCCGCGAGAGCTTGAATGTCCCGCTCATTCTGCGGCTGCTTCATTTCCTTATCGAAGATCTCCGGCGTGACGCGCGCGGCTTTGCTGAAATACGGCCGCCCGTCATAGGTCTCGTGCTCCGGATCGTAGTTCGCGCTCCAGTAATGATCGCCGAACAGCACAAGCATGTCGTTGCGGTGCGCGAAGGCGACATAGGGCTCGATGAGGTTCTTCTGGAAGAAGTTATCGTCCGGCATTACATGGCTGAACTTACGGCACCAGTTGGCGCGGAAACGCTTGCAGCCTACGATCTGCTGGTTTGTGCCGAACACTTCCATGAACCTTATGCCGGCGAACTGCGGGCCATACTTCTTCCTCAACGCCTCAAGCTGCGCGACCGAGGAGCCGAAGCCGTGCGCGGCGTCGTAGGGCGCGTTGGCGGCGTTGGTGTTGAGCTGGATCGTGTCCGAGGATTCGGCCTCAAGCAGGAAAGGCACGCCCTCCGCCTTCAGTTCGTCCAGCACATTGGTGAGCTTCGCGCGCTCGGCGGCGGCGGCCGGCAGCAGCGCATAGGTCTCGAACCTGGAGCCGAACGCCTTCACATTGGCGAGGATGCGCTTGAGGCCGACCATATCCTGGTTCTGGATGATCCCGTTGCCCCACCCTTGGTCCAGTTCGAAGACCAGCGCGGGCTTCTTCTGCGAGACGGCCGCGGCTGGCGCCGGAAGCAAACCAAGCGCCGCCGCCACCGGGATTAGCCCAAAAACGGTCGAAAAGCGCACTCAGGCCCTCACCACATGTCGAGCGCCACCCGCGCCTCGTCCGACATGCGGCTCTGGTCCCACGGCGGGTCGAACACGATCTTCACCTTGACGCCCTTCACGCCCGGCGCCGCGCCGACGGCGTTCTCGACCCAGCCCGGCATTTCGCCGGCCACCGGGCAGCCGGGCGCGGTCAGCGTCATCTCGATGGCGACGTTGCGCTCGTCGTCGATGTCGATGTTGTAGATGAGCCCGAGCTCGTAAATATCGGCGGGGATTTCCGGATCGTAGACGGTCTTCAGCGCCGCGACGATGCTGTCCGTCAGATCGCGCAAGCTCCTCCTTGCTCATCGAGCGAGGGCGGCTTCAGCGCCAGGCCCAGGGGCGGAGCGTGTCCGTCATGCGAACCCTCACTCGAACAGCTTATGCGCCCTGACGAGCGCCTCGGCCAGCGCGTCGATCTCGGCGCGCGTGTTGTAGAGCGCGAACGAAGCGCGGCAAGTCGAGGTCACGCCGAAGCGTTGCAACAGCGGCATCGCGCAATGCGTGCCCGCGCGCACCGCGACGCCCGAGCGGTCGATCAGCGTCGCGATGTCGTGCGCATGCGCGCCCTCCATCGTGAACGACAGGATCGGCCCCTTGCCCGGCGCGGTCCCGATGATGCGCAGCGAGTTGATGGCGCCGAGCCGCTCGTGCGCATAGGCCGTCAGATCGGCCTCATGGGCGCGCGATGCGCTCGCGCCCGATCTCCTCGATATAGTCGAGCGCGGCGCCGAAGCCGACCGCCTGCGCGATCGGCGGCGTGCCCGCCTCGAAGCGATGCGGCGGCGCGTTGTAGGTGACGGTCTCCTGCGTCACCTCCTCGATCATCTCGCCGCCGCCGTTGAACGGCGGCAGGTCGGCGAGCCGCTCGGCCTTGCCGTAGAGCGCGCCGATGCCGGTCGGGCCATAGAGCTTGTGGCCGGTGACGACGAGAAATCGACGTCGAGCGCGCTGCACGTCGACAGTCCCATGCACCGCCGCCTGGCTAGCCGTCGACCAGCACGGGCACGCCGCGCGCATGGGCGAGCGCGACGATCTCCTTGATCGGCGCGACCGTGCCGAGCACGTTCGACATCTGCGAGACGGCGACGAATCTTGGTGCGCGGGCCGATCGCTCTCGGCGAAGCCCTCGAGCGAGAACGAGCCGTCGTCGGCGACGTCGACCCATTTCAGCACCGCGCCCTTGCGCTCGCGCAGGAAATGCCAGGGCACGATATTGGCGTGGTGCTCCATGATCGAGAGCACGATCTCGTCGCCCGCGCCGATATGGTCGAGGCCGTAGCTCGACGCGACGAGATTGATCGCCTCGGTCGCCGAGCGGGTGAACACGATCTCCTCGATCGAACGCGGCGTTGAGGAAGCGGCGCACGCTCTCGCGCGCCGCCTCATAGGCGTCGGTCGCGGCGTTGGCGAGATAATGCAGGCCGCGATGCACGTTGGCGTATTCGTGCTCGTAGACATGCGTCAGCCGGTCGATCACCGCCTGCGGCTTCTGCGCCGAGGCGGCGTTGTCGAGATAGACGAGCGGCTTGCCGTAGGGGCGCTCGGCCAGGATCGGGAAATCGGCGCGCAGCGCGCTCGACGTCGTAGCGTCACGCCGCCGCTCGCGCCTTCAGCCCGACCGGCAGCCAGCGCGCTCGCGCCATGCGCTTCCGGCGACGGCCTCGTCCGCGACGCGCTCGATCGCCTCGGCGCCGAACGCCTCCAGCAGCATCGCCTCGGCCTCGGCGCTGCGGCAGGCCGCGCGCGCGCAGATAGAACATCTGCTCGGGATCGAGCGCGCCGACGGTGGCGCCATGGCCGCAGACGACGTCGTCGGCGAAGATTTCGAGCTCCGGCTTGTTGTTCATCGCCGCGGTCGGCGAGAGCAGCAGCGCCTGCGACTTCATGCCGCCGTCGGTCTTCTGCGCGTGCGGGCGCGACGATCACCTTGCCCTGATACACGCCGGTCGCCTCGTCGGCGACGATGTGGCGGAAATACTCGCGGCTCACGCCGTGCGGCGCGGCGTGGTCGACGACCAGCGTCGTGTCGGCGTGGCGCGTCGCCGTCGAGCAGCGACAGGCCGCCGAGCGCGATGTTCGCGCCCGGCGCCGTCGATGGCCGACGTCGAGTCTGCCGCCGCACGAGCGCGCCGCCGCCGACGAGGCCGAAATCGTGAAGCTCCGCGTCGCCGCGCGAGCCTGCGACGCGCTGGCGTCTCGAGATGCAGCGCGGCGTCGTCGCCGACCAGCGTCGTCCAGTCGCAGCGCGCGCCCTCGCCGAGGTCGAGGACCGCGTCGGCGTTGCGCTGCGTCGCCGCCGCCGGCGCCCTCGAAGCGCTCGACGATCGTGCGCGCTCGCGCGCCGGCGACGAAGACGTCGAGCGCGCGAATAGATCGCGCGCGGCGCCGCCGTCGAGATGCACGATCTCCAGCGATCCGCCTCGCCGCGACGCCAGGCCGATGCGCAGCGCGCCTTCGGCGAAGGCGACGTTGAGCGCGACGACGGCGTCGTCGGCTCCGCCGGCGCGTCGGCGAGGTCGGCGACGCGTCAGCCCCGCCGGCGCGGCGTCGGACAAGGCCGGCGCATAGCGGCCGTCGACCAGCACGAGCCGCGTCGCCGCCGAGCCGCGGCAGCGCGGCGAGCGAGCGCGCGCGCCGCCTCGAGGCGCGCCGCGTCGGGCGCCGGCGCGAGCGGCGCGCGCCTCGGCGAGCGCCGCGCGCAGATCGGTGTAATGCCAGGCCTCGTCGCGACGGGTCGGCAGGCCGCGCCGCTCGAAGGCGGCGAAGGCGGCCCGGCGCGGCTCGCTCGGCGCGCAGCGCCGCGAACTGCTCGGGCGAGCGCCGTCTCGGCGCCGGTCTTCGGCGTTGACGCGTCATGGACGCTCACGCCGCCGCCTCCGCATAATCGCGATAGCCGTTGCGCTCCAGCTCCAGCGCCAGCTCCGGCCCGCCCGTCTTCACGATGCGGCCCTTGGCCATCACATGCACGATGTCGGGCTTGATGTGGTCGAGCAGGCGCTGATAATGGGTGATGACGAGGAAGGCGCGGTCCGGCGTCGCGCAGCGCGTTGACGCCCTCGGCGACGATGCGCAAGCGCGTCGATGTCGAGGCCGGAATCGGTCTCGTCGAGAATGCCGAGGCGCGGCTGCAAGCAGCGCCATCTGCAGGATCTCCATGCGCTTCTTCTCGCCGCCGGAGAAGCCGACATTGAGCGGCGCGCTTCAGCATGTCCGGGTCGACCTTGAGCTGCGCCGCCGCGCCGCGCACGGCGCGCATGAAGTCGGGCGTCGTCAGCTCCGCCTCGCCGCGCGCGCGCCGCTGCGCGTTGAGCGCGGCCTTGAGGAAGGTCATGGTCGCGACGCCGGGGATTTCGACCGGATACTGGAAGGCGAGGAACACGCCCTTGGCGGCGCGCTCGTCGGGTCGAGTTCCGAGAATGTTCTCGCCGTCGAGCAGCACTTCGCCGCCGGTGACCTCATAGTCCGGCTTGCCGGCGATGACATAGGAGAGCGTCGACTTGCCGGAGCCGTTCGGCCCCATGATGGCCGCGACCTCGCCGGCCTTCACGGTGAGGTTGAGGCCATCGAGGATCGGCTTGCCGTGGATGGAGACGGAGAGGTTCTTGACTTCGAGCATGAGAGAATAGGCCGGAACTAGCGAAGGTTTAACGGGAACAGGTCGTCCGGCGATCAGCCGACGCTCCCTTCGAGCGAGATCGCGATCAGCTTCTGCGCCTCGACCGCGAACTCCATCGGCAGCTGCTGCAGCACGTCGCGCACGAAGCCGTTGACGATCAGCGCCGTCGCCTCCTCGTCCGAGAGGCCGCGCTGCTGGCAGTAGAACAGCTGGTCCTCGGAGATTTTCGACGTCGTCGCCTCGTGCTCGAACACGGTCGAGGCGTTCTTCGCCTCGATATAGGGCACGGTATGCGCGCCGCACTGGTCGCCGATCAGCAGGCTGTCGCAATTGGTGAAATTGCGCGCGCCCGTCGCCTTGGCGATGCGCCGACACCTGGCCGCGATAGGTGTTCTGCGAGCGGCCCGGCGGCGATGCCCTTGGAGATGATGCGGCTCGTCGTGTTCTTGCCGAGATGGATCATCTTGGTGCCGCTGTCGACCTGCTGGCAGCCGTTCGAGATCGCGATCGAATAGAACTCGCCGCGCGAACTGTCGCCGCGCAGGATGCAGGACGGATATTTCCAGGTGATCGCCGAGCCGGTCTCGACCTGCGTCCAGGAGATCTTCGAGCGCGCGCCGCGGCAGTCGCCGCGCTTGGTCACGAAATTGTAGATGCCGCCCTTGCCCTCGCAGTCGCCGGGATACCAGTTCTGCACCGTCGAATATTTGATCTCGGCGTCGTCGAGCGCGACCAGCTCGACCACCGCCGCGTGAAGCTGGTTCTCGTCGCGCTTGGGCGCCGTGCAGCCTTCGAGATAGCTCACATAGGCGCCCTTGTCGGCGATGATCAGCGTGCGCTCGAACTGGCCGGTGTTCTTCTCGTTGATGCGGAAATAGGTCGAGAGCTCCATCGGGCAGCGCACGCCCGGCGGCACGTAGACGAAGGAGCCGTCGGAGAACACCGCCGAATTCAGCGTCGCGTAGAAATTGTCGGTCGCCGGCACGACGGAGCCGAGATATTTGCGCACGAGCTCGGGGTGGTTCGTGCACCGCTTCGGAGAACGAGCAGAAGATCACGCCGGCCTTGGCGAGCTCCGCCTTGAAGGTCGTCGCCACCGAGACGCTAGTCGAACACCGCGTCGACCGCCACCCTGCGGCCGCTCGACGCCGGCCAGAATCTCCTGCTCGCACCAGCGGAATGCCGAGCTTGGCGTAGGTGCGCAGCAGCTCGGGATCGACCTCGTCGAGCGACTTGGGCCCGGCCGTCGATTTCGGCGCGGAGTAGTAATAGAGGTCCTGGTAGTCGATCGTCGGATATTCGACGCGCGCCCAGTTCGGCTCGCTCCATCGTCAGCCAGCGGCGATAGGCCTCCAGCCGCCATTCGGGCAGCCATTCCGGCTCGCCCTTCTTGGCCGAAATGAAGCGGACGATGTCCTCGCTCAGCCCCTTGGGGGCCTTCTCCGACTCGATATCGGTGACGAAACCGTATTTATATGCGTCCACTTCGATGGCGCGAACGCGGTCGACCGTCTCTTGGACTGCCGCCATTATGACATCTCCTCGCCTTGACGGTTTCAAGGACCGTCGGTGGGGGTCTGGCTCTATAGACTTGGCGCGCGAGACGAAACCGCCCGCGCCAAGCCGCCTCTATATCGGCTCGACGCGGGCGGATTGCAATCGGTCTTTCGGATTTCCCGGGGAACGCCTCAGCCGTTCGCGGCCATCTTTACCGCCTGCGGCGCGGGGGCCTCGGACAGACCCGTTTCGCCTCGCATGCGCGCGACCGTCAGGCGCAGCAGTTCGCGCGACCGTTCGACAGATTCGTCAGGGCCTTGCGGGCGGCTCTCAATCAGCTGGTTGAATTGCCGATAGTCGGAGAATTTCATGCGCATCGGCGTCGGGATCGCCTCGCCGAAGGCGATCGCCTCGCGGTCGGCGAGCGAGGACAGGAAGGTGAGCGCGCCCTGGCTGGAGGCGCCGCCGGCCGCCGCCATGATGTCCTTGTCGCGATCGCTGGAGAGACGCATCGCGAACATGGTCGAGCACTGCGACAGCACGGTCGAATCGAGCTCGCTCGGCCGCTGCGTGACGATGCACAGCGAGGCGCCGTACTTGCGGCCCTCCTTGGCGATGCGGCCGATGGCGCGGCGGGTCGGCTCGAAGCCCATATTGCTGATCCGATGGGATGTAGCGGTGCGACTCCTCGCACAGCAGCGCCACCTGCGTCTCGCCGTGGCTGGCGCTGGCGACTTCGAACGCCATGCGGGCCAGCACCGAGACGACGGCGTTGACCACCTCGTTCGGCAGTCCGCCGACCTGGACGATCGTCACCGGCTGGCGCTCCATCGGCAAGCGGAACAGCGTGCCGATGACCTTGGCCATATTGTCTTCGACCATCACCTTGCCGAACATGAAGCGATAGCGCGGGTCGTGGCTCAGCGCGTCGAGGCGGTTCTTCAGCGAGCGCAGGTCGGCGCGCGCGTAGCGCGGGTCGAGCTTGCCGGACCATTCGTCGAGAATGTGCAGCGCGTCGGAGATGCGGTAGGGCACCGGCGTGTCGGCGCTGACCCAGTTGAATTCCTGCGGCTGGTTGCGGCGGATGGAGTTATCGACCGGCCGCCCGCCCGCGGCGAACCGCTGCTTGGCGCCGCGGATGACCTCGTAAAGCGCGTCGGCCTCGTCGGGATTGGGCTTGCGGCCGCTATAGACGACGTCGACCATCTCCTCGAAGCGGAACATCCAGTAGGGCAGTTCGAGGTTGTCGGCGTCGAGCAGATAGCGCCTGATTGCGGAAATGCGCGGCGTATTCGTTGTGCGGATCGACGATCATCATGCGCAGTTTCGGCAGTTCGCGCACGCATTGCTTGACCAGCATCGACACCGAGGTCGTCTTGCCGACGCCGGTCGAGCCGACGATGGCGAAATGGCGGCGCGTCAATTCCTCGATGCTGACCGTCGCGGAGATGGTCGCGTTCTGCGTCAGGGTGCCGACCTCGACGACGCGGGCGTTGTGGACGGCGAAAATGGCGCGCAGGTCCGCGGCGCGGATGCGGTGCGCGATCGCCCCGAGAGTCGGGAAGGAGCGGATGCCGCGATAGAACACCGGCTTGCCCGGCCCTTCGTCGACGATCTCGCCCGTCAGCTCGATCTTGACCAGCGCCATGTTGACGCCGTCGGCGCGCCAGGCCTGATCGGACGTCGTGATGTCGCAGACCTGGCCGACGAGGCGCGCGCCGTCGTGGACGACCGAAATCAGATTGCCGACCGACCAATAGTCGCCGGGCTCCAACCCGTTCATTTCGCAGGCGATGAGCCCGTGCATGCCGTTCAACGACACCAGATGGCCAATGACGCGGCGGGCCCGACGCTCCACGCCCTGTCCCGATGCGGGATTTTCGGCGGCGTCTTCGACTTTCATATGAGAATCCATCATCGGACCCTGAAAAACGAGTGGGAATACGTAACCGCCAAGACGTAAAGATAGAGTTTTGCCGGCAAGTCGAGTTGAACGGGCTTCGCGAATTTCTGCCTCTTGCCGAATTGACGGGCGGACGGCCGCGCCCCGTTCGCCGGCCGCTCGCGGCCAAACGCCGCGAGTTCGGCCGAGGGATCGGCGCGTGGGTCGCTGGTGTACGATTTAACGATTGGTTCCCTGGATCGCGCGCCTCGGAAAGACCGTTGTTGACCCGACCCGGACGCTCATTGCGAGCGCCCGAACGTCGGGGATCGACGTCAAGCGGACATAAAGATCGCGGCGAATTGTGCGCGAGCTTGGTCCGGGCGACACGCAATATGCGGATGATGATGTTGCCCGATCTCCGCTTGGCGGCGGCTGCGAGAGATCAGCCAGTTCCGGTCGCTGAGGAGCGTAATGACCGAGCCAACAGGACAGTTAGGAGTAGGTGCAGTAGGACGGCCGGCCAAAGCAGGACGCCACTTAAGCCGCCTACGAGGCCGAGGTAGGTGAGATACAGCGTGACCGCGGCGCTATAGGTCAGCATGCCAAAGAGCGCCGGACCCGGCCAGCAGGCGATCGCCAGCCCGATCAGAGCGATGCCAGCCACGCGGGCCACGGGAACCGCAACGCCGGCAAGGGGCTCGCCGAGCAGCAGCCGGCCGACCAGCGACGGAGCAATCAGCAACGCCAGTCCGGTCGCTGCTTCACCGACGGCCGCCAGAAGGAGCGCCGTCTTCATCTTTGGCCGGCCCCAGCGCCCCTTTCGGGGCGACCGGCGGACCTTGTCACTGTTTCGCTTCCGACGCCTGATCCGGTCCGAGTTCGAACGTCAGCCGGTCGATCTTGCCGGTGAACTTGAACGGCGGATCGTAGCGATATTCCAGCAGCGCGACGCCGGTGCGCGTATCCGTCCCGACGTCGAAGGTTTCGTCTTCCGGGAAAGTTATGGGAGTCGAATGCTCCATCGTGTTTTTGGCGGCTTCTTTACCGTCCACCGTGAGCACGCCCGTGCCGCCCTTGCCGAGGCCGGGGCCTTCCGGCGTCCACTGGAATACTATCGTGTGGCGACCCGGCTCCAACTCTGGCCCCTCCCACATCGTGCGCTTCAGGTCGAGGAGGTTATACAGGAACACGACCCTGCCTCGGTCGAATCCGAATTCGCCCTTGCTGAGGAACAGGCCATAGCCGCCGAATCGGCCGCCTTGGGTTACGATCATGCCCTCCGCTCCGCCCTTGGGTATCTGGACTTCGGCCGTGATTGTATACGCGCGGTTGAGAATGCTCGGCGCGCCGCTCGCCGGCACTCCGCTCAATTCGCCCGAATAACTGAAGGTCTTGCGGCCCGCAGTAAGGCTCGGGCGGGGTGCGTTCCAGCGCGTGAGAGACGAGTTGTCCAGGGGAAGCACGTTGTTCTTCTTGGCCTCGGTATAGAAGAGGTCCTGCATTTCCTTGAGCTTGTCAGGCATCGCCGTGGCGAGGTCGTTGGACTCGGTCGGGTCCTCCTTGACGTTATAGAGTTCCCACTTGTAGCCCGTAATCACGTCCGGGGCAGGCTTGGTGCTGAGTTCCCAGGGAAGGGTCGCCGGCGTCGTCGTCGCAACCCAACCCTCGTGATAAATGGCTCGATTGCCGAGCATCTCGAAATATTGCGTCGTCCGACGTGAAGGAGCGTCGGCGTTGGCCTTATCCCATGTATACGCCATGCTCACGCCATCCATTGGCCGCTGCTTGATGCCGTCGATCGTGTCGGGCTGCGGAATTCCCGCCGCTTCGAGGATCGTTGGGGCGACGTCGATGATGTGGTGGAACTGGCGGCGCACGCCGCCGACGTCATTGATGTGGCCCGGCCATGAGATGGCCATGCCCTGGGCCGTGCCGCCGAAATGCGAGGCCACCTGCTTGACCCATTTGAACGGCGTGTCGAACGCCCACGCCCATGGCGCGGCAAAATGCGGATAGGTGCTTTCCGATCCCCAGAATGGATACCAGAGAAACTGGTCTTTGACAGGCACCTTGACGCCGTTGAAGGTGGTGAACTCGTTCGGCGTGCCATTGAGCATGCCCTCCGCGCTCGCGCCGTTGTCGCCGCTGATGTAGATGATCAGGGTGTTATCGAGCTGGCCGAGGTCCTCGACCGCCTGGATGACGCGGCCGATCTCGTGGTCCGTATACGCCTCGTATGCGCCATAGACGTCCGCCTGTTTGATGAAGAGCTTCTTCTCATCCCAACTCAGCGATTCCCAGCGCGGCAGCTTTGCGCCGCCATATTCCGCCTGTCCGTCCGGCCATGCCGTCAGCTTGGCGTTTTCGGGCATGATCCCGAGGCGCTTCTGATTGGCGAAGATCGTCTCCCGCAACTTGTTCCAGCCATCGTCGAAGAGATGCATGGCGCTGATTTTTTTGATCCAGTCCGGCGTCGGATGGTGCGGCGCGTGGGTGCCGCCGGGCACGTAATAGACAAAGAAGGGCTTGTCCGGCGCGATCTCCTTAAGCTGCTTCATGTAATGGATGGCCTCGTCGGCCATGGCGGTTGTGAGATTCCAGCCGGGGTTGCCCTGGAAGGGAAAGATCGCGGTCGTGTTGCGATAGAGATTCGGCTGCCACTGGCTCGCGTCGCCGCCGACAAATCCATAGAAATAGTCGAACCCCATTCCGACCGGCCACTGGTCGAACGGCCCCGCCTGCGTCGCTTGATAGGATGGCGTGTTGTGGTCCTTGCCGAACCACGCGGTCCCGTATCCGTTCTCCTTTAGAATCGTGCCAACCGTGCCGTTGGCCCTCAGAATGATCGAGTCGTAGCCCGGAAAGCCCGTCCCTATCTCGTCCACGACACCGAAGCCCGCGACATGGTGATTGCGTCCCGTAATCAGCGCCGCCCGCGTCGGAGAGCACAGCGAGGTCGAGTGGAAGTTCGTGTAGCGCAGACCAGCTTTCGCGATGCGATCCAGAGCCGGACTGGGAATGACGCCGCCGAAGGTGCTTGGCACGCCGAAGCCGTCGTCATCCGTCATGATGAGCAGCACGTTTGGCGCGCCTTTCGGCGGCACGATACGCGGCGCCCACCAGGGCGTCGATTCGGAGGCTTTTTCCTTGATGACGCCGCCAAACGGCGGATTATTCGGCGGAAGCTGTTTGCCGTCGATCGTCGTGGTGGCACTCGGCGAGCCAAGGATCCCGGTCACCTGCTGGGCGAAACCGCCAGAGGAACTGAATGCGAGGGCGACAGCGGAAATGGCTATCGCACCGATCTGCCGGATCGCTTTCATTCGATGCGTCTCCCATCAAAGCAGCGTCGCTCGGGGCGCACCGCTCGTCTCCAAGCCTTGGCCACCTAATAGTGCGCGCCGTGACCGGCAAACATTGATACTTGTCAAGCTACGGATGGCCGCTATTTGCGCATTGTGGTCGGTCTTGGTGTCTGCTTCGGGTGTCCGCCCCCCGCCCTTTGCCGACATAGGTCGCCCAGCGCGAAGCGCCGGCTTTAAACTCCTAACGCCGCGCCGTCCGGCGGCGCTCGGCGATGGCCAACTCGCCAATCCCCTGCCCCCGGCCCGAAAGGCTCGGATGGGTGAGGAAGAACTTGTGCGCGTCGAACGGCTCCTCGCCCGGCGCCGGGCAGATGCGCTCGCTCGTCCCGTCGGCAAGCAGGCGATAGCTCTGCTGGTTGTCCTTCAGATTGCCTTCGAGGATCTGGTTCAGCACCTGCGCGTGCACCGTCGGATTGCGCAGGGGCGCCAGCGCCTCGACGCGCCGGTCGAGATTGCGCGGCATCAGATCGGCGGAGGAAATGTAGACCACCGCGTCGGGATGCGGCAGGCCATGGCCGGCGCCGAAGGCGTAGATGCGCGCATGTTCGAGAAAGCGGCCGACGATCGACTTGGCGTGGATATTGTCGGACAGGCCGGGCACGCCCGGCCGCAGGCAGCAGATGCCGCGCACGACGAGTTCGATCGACGACCCCGGCCTGGCTTGCGCGATAAAAGGCGTCGATCATCTCGGGATCGACCAGCGCATTGCATTTGGCCCAGATCGCGGCGGGCTTGCCCTCGCGGGCGAAGCCGATCTCGTCCTCGACATGCTGCAACAGCCGCTTTTTCAGCGAGATCGGCGAGATCGCCATCTGTTCGAGCCCGTCGGGCTCGGCGTAGCCGGTGATGTAGTTGAAGATGCGCGCGACGTCGCGGCCGATCTCCGGCTCGGCGGTGAAATAGGAGATGTCGGTGTAGATGCGCGCGGTGACGGGGTGATAATTGCCGGTGCCGACGTGGCAATAAGTCACGAGTTGCCCGCCCTCGCGTCGCACCACCATCGACAGTTTGGCGTGGGTCTTGAGCTCGATGAAGCCGAAGACCACCTGCGCCCCGGCGCGCTCCAGATCGCGCGCCCAGCGGATGTTGGCCTCCTCGTCGAAGCGCGCCTTCAATTCGACCAGCGCGGTGACGGACTTGCCCGCCTCCGCCGCCTCGATGAGCGCGCGCACGATGGGGCTGTCGGCGGAGGTGCGATAGAGCGTCTGCTTGATGGCGACGACGTTGGGGTCGCGCGCGGCCTGGGTGAGGAACTGCACGACGACGTCGAAGGATTCGTAAGGGTGATGGACGACGAAATCCTTGAGCCGGATCGCCGCGAAGCAATCGCCGCCGTTCTCGCGGATGCGCTCGGGAAAGCGCGGGATGAAGGGCGCGAACTTGAGGTCCGGCCGGTCGAGCGAGACCAGGCGCGACAATTCGTCGAGCCCGAGCATGCCCTCGATATAGACGACGCCGGAGGCCAGCACGTCGACGTCGCCGGTGACGAAAGAGCGCAAGCCATGCGGCATGCCGGCCTCGATCTCCAGCCGGATGATCGACCCGCGCCGGCGCAGTTTCACCGCGCTCTCGTAGAGGCGCACGAGATCCTCGGCCTCCTCCTCGATTTCGATGTCGCTGTCGCGGATGACGCGGAAACTGCCCTGCCCGACGACGCGATAGCCGGGAAACAGCAGACGGCTGAAGGCGACGATGGTCTGCTCCAGCGAAATGAAGCGCTGCGCGCTGCGCCCGAGCGCGTCGGGCAGCTTCATCAGCCGGTCGATGCGGTTGGGAAAGCGCACCAGCGCGCTCATCGTGCGCCCGTCCTCGACATGGGCGAGTTCGAGCGCCAGCGTGAAGCCAAGATTGGGAATGAACGGGAAGGGATGGGCGGGATCGACGGCGAGCGGCGTCAGCACGGGGAAGACGTGCAGCAGGAAATGATCCTTCAGCCACTCGATCTCCGCCTCGGAGAGATCGGCGACGTCGACGATGACGATGCCGGCCTCGGCGAGTTCGCCCCTGAGCTCCAGCCAGCGCGCCTGCTGCGAGGCGACGAGCGTGGCGACGCCCCCGCCGATGCGTTCCAGCTGCTCGGCCGGCGTGGAGCCGTCGTCCGAAAGCTCGGTCATGCCGGCGTGGACCTGGCCGACGAGCCCGGCCACGCGCACCATGAAGAACTCGTCGAGATTGTTGGCGGAGATCGACAGGAACCGCAGCCGCTCCAGCAGCGGATGGGCGCGATTGCCGGATTCCTCGAGCACGCGGCGATTGAATTCGAGCCACGACATCTCGCGGTTGATGAAGCGGTCGGGCGATCCGAGCCGGCCGGAGGCAGCCTCTGTCCCGGCCACAACCGTCGGCCGTCTCGTGATCTGCCTCGCCAAACCTGCCTCCGCCTTCGCTTGCCGCGTCGCCCGCCCAGCTGGTCCGAATGCGCGGCTCGACAGGCTCCGAGCAGTCACTTAATCCGAAAATTAGGCGGACGCCGCGCCCGATCGCAACGAAAATGGAAGAAATCCGCGTCCTCAAGCGCGTCGAATCACAGTCGCGCTTGTGTGACAGCTATGTTACCATGAACTCCATAGGGAGGCGCTGCTTTGGGGGCGGGGTCAACGTCTCCGGCCGGGATCTTTCGCAATATGGATACGGATTCCGAAATTTTCGGTCTGGCGGGGTTGGACATCCACGATTTGCTGCGGCTTGAGAACAAGCCGACGGTCGGCGATTTCACAGAAGTTGTCCGCAAAATTCTCGACGGCTATGGCTTGCGCAACGCCGTTTACTATTGCCCGACCTTCCGAAGCCGTCCGATAGACGACCCGTTTGTTGTCGTGACCTACCAGCAGGAATGGGTTTCGCACTATATCCGGTCGAATTACGCAACCGTCGACCCCGTGGTGAACACCGGCGCGCGCTCGCTGCTGCCGGTGGATTGGTCGAGGCTCGATCGCAGCAATCGAAAAGTCGTCAAGATGTTTAACGAGTCGCGGGAGGCCGGAGTCGGCGCGCAGGGACTGACCATCCCGATCCGCGGCGCGGAGAACGGCATGTGGGCGCTCTTCAGCGTGACCTCGAACGAGTTCGGACCAGGAATGGGCGCGCCGCCGGCGCGAAATCGTCGCCGACCTCGTGCTTGTCGGGCATTTCATGCACCAAAAGGCCTACGAACTCCACACTTCGGGCGAGTTCGTCGACCTCAACGCCATCACGCGCCGCGAGACGGAGGCGCTGGCCTGGACGGCCGAGGGCAAGAGCATCGCCGACATCGCCACGCTGATGCGCATCTCCAGCGAAACCGTCAAAGCGCACCTTGATTCGGCGCGCTTCAAGCTTGGCGCGCTCAATCGCGTCCACGCCGTCGCCAAGGCGATCCGGCACGGCATTATTAGCTAAAACTGTTCGTAAATTTGCGTTGATGCATTGAAATTCTCCCCGATTGGGGGAATGGTTTCGTAATCGTGCAGTCAGTAAGTTGACCTCCTCGAAAAAGAGGAGGCCGCTAATGTTAACGCAAATCGAGGGGCACGAGCGGGAGAAATATAGAGAGCTTTTTAGCAAAATGTTTCGCCAGCGGAAAGTCGTTTTCCACGATCAAAAGCGGTGGGACGTGAATCTCGTCGATGGACAGTACGAAATCGACGAATTCGACCGCGACGACACTTGCTATCTGTTGGCGCACGATCAACGCGGCGAACTGGTGGGGTCGCTACGTCTGATCAGCACGGCCATGCCGCATATGCTGTCCGGCCCGTTCCGCTCGATGTTCCCGGACGTTGGCTTCAAGTCGCCCATGATCTGGGAGGTGACGCGGTTCGTGGTGTTGGGGGATAACAGCCTCCAGCCGAACCAGGTCTCTACCGCCGCCTGCGAGCTTCTGCTCGGCGCCTGCCAGTTCGGACTGCGCAACGGCGTCCGTCACATGACCTCGGTTTACGAGGCGGGGATGCTGCGCCTCTACAGGCGATGCGGGCTTCCCAACCCCGAGCTTGCCCGCCACCGCACCGAAAGACACGGGTCGGTCTCCGCGGGCCTTTGGGAGATTTCCGAGGCGCTCGAAGCTTCGATTCTGGCCGCCACCGGCCTTGGCGAATCTGGCGAAGAACGCCAGACGCCGCGCGCCGCCTGACGCATCGATCGCAGCGGGGAAACTGCCATGCTTCACAATCCCAAACGCTCTTTCCAACCTGTCCGCGAATGCCGTTCGCCCGCCATCGAGGCGCGGCGTCTGCGGCTTGAGTACAACCGGCTGCAGCGCCGGCTGACGCGCTGGAAGGCCGCAGCGGCACGGAGACCGAGATCCGACGCGCTGTGGACGCACATCGATCGCATCGCGCGCGAACTCGGCCTCATTCGCGCCGATTCCGTTCACGCCGTCGAATCCAAGCTGCGCGTGGCGCTCGACCTGATGGGCGACGGCGTCGACGAGACCTCGCACAAGCTGCTTTCGAGCGCGCTTGTCCGATCTGCATTATCTCGCGGTTCTCAGCGAGCCCCGGGCGGAACCGGCGGTCAGGCGCGCGCGAGCAGGCGGCGGCAGACCGTCGCCGAGCGCGCTCGGATAGAGCTCGTGTTCGGCGACGAGCACGCGGGCCGCCAGACGCTCGGGGTCGTCGCCGGGCAGCACGGGCACGCGCGCCTGGGCGACGATCTCGCCGGAATCGAGCTCCGGCGTGACCCAATGCACCGTGCAGCCATGCTCGCGCGCGCCCGTCCGCCAGCGCGCGGGCGTGGGTGTCGAGGCCCTTGTAGGCCGGCAGCAGCGAGGGGTGGATGTTGAGCGCGCGATCCCGCCAGCGGCCGACGAAATCGGCGCTGAGGATGCGCATGAAACCCGGCCAGGCAGATCAGCTCGACCCCCCTGGCGCGCAATGCGGCGTCGAGCGCCGACTCGAAGGCGGTCCTTCCTCCCGCCGCTTTCGCGTCGATCGCCAGCGCCTCGACGCCGGCCTCGCGCGCAAGCGCGAGGCCGGCGGCTTCGGGCCGGTCGGCGATCACGACGCGCGATGCGCGCGGGATAGTCCGGCGCCCGCGCCGCCTCGATCAGCGCGGCCATGTTGGAGCCGCGCCCGGAAATGAGAATGGCGGTCGCGATGCGGCGCGTCACAGCTCGAGCCGCCCTTCCATGACGACGCCCGCCCCCTCGACGCGGGACGAGGCGGCCGATCTCGACCGGCGCGAGCCCCGCCGCGCCGAGCGCCTGCGCCGCCTCCTCGGCCGCCTCGCGGCGCGCGAAGGCGACCATGCCGATCCCGCAATTGAACGTGCGCAGCATTTCGGCCTCCGACACCGGCCCCTGCTGCGCCAGCCAGGAGAACACCGGCGGCGGGCGCGAAGGCGGCAAGGTCGAGGCGGACGGCCGAGATCGTCGGGCAGCACGCGCGGCAGATTGTCGGGAAAGCCGCCGCCGGTGATGTGGGCGAGCGCGAGGATGGCGTCGGTCGCCTTCAGCGCCGCCAGAAGCGGCTTCACATAAAGCCGCGTCGGCGTCAGCAGCGCTGCGCCGAGCGTGCGCTGCGGCTCGAAGGGCGCCGGAGCGTCGACGCAAGGCCGGTCCCGGCGACGATGCGCCGGACCAGCGAAAAGCCGTTGGAGTGCAGCCCCGACGAGGGCAGGCCGAAGACGACGTCGCCGGCCTTGCAGCCCCGGCCTTCGGCAGCAGCGTCCCGCGCTCGGCGGCGCCGACGGCGAAGCCCGCGAGGTCGAAATCGCCTTTCGCGTAGAGCCCCGGCATTTCCGCCGTCTCGCCGCCGATCAGCGCGCAGCCGGATTCCACGCAAGCCGCCGCGATCGCCCTTGACGATGGCCGCGCCCTGGACCGGATCGAGCTTGCCGGTGGCGAAATAGTCGAGGAAGAACAGCGGCTCGGCGCCCTGCACGACGATGTCGTTGACGCACATGGCGACGAGGTCGATCCCGATGGTGTCGAAAATGCCCGGCCTCGATGGCGATCTTGACCTTGGTGCCGACGCCGTCGTTGGCCGCCACCAGCACGGGATCGCGAAAGCCCGCCGCCTTCAGGTCGAACAAGGCCGCCGAAGCCGCCGATCTCGGCGTCGGCGCCGGGGCGGCGGGTCGCGCGCACCAGCGGCTTGATCGCCTCCACCATCGCGTTGCCGGCGTCGATGTCGACGCCGGATGCGGCATAGGTCAGGTTTTCCGCCATTTCGCGCCCCGAGAGAGCGCCGCGCCTTTCGCATGGCGAGCCGCAAAGTCCAATAGGCCTTGAACAGCCGCACGCGCGCCTTGCCGAAGGGGATGCGCTCGCCCGGCCGGCGGCCTTTGAGCCTGCGGCGCATGTAGCGGCGCGACCAGCGCGCGCAATAATGCACGAACGCGTCGTCGATCAGGGCGATGGGCACGCCGCCGAGCCGCAACGTCTCGGCGAGCGCGAATTGCTCGATGTCGTGCCGCGTGAGGCCGCCCGGCCCAGAGCCGGTCGATCAGCGCGACGGCGTCCTCGACCAGCGGCAGATGCGCGGGCGCGACGGCGACGAGGCCGGAGTTCAGCATCCGCGCTTTGGCGCGGTCGAGCCGGTAGCGGCCGAGATGCGGGAGATCGGTCTCGAAGGCCGGGAAATCCGGATAGGGATCGGCGCGCACGAAAAAATTCATCGCCGCGCCCTGCTCCAGCGCGCGCGCGACCGAGGCGGCGAAGCCGGGCCGCACGAAACTGTCGAGGTCGAGCATCACGCAGGGCCGGCCGAAGCGCCGCAGCGCGTCGGCCAGCGCCATCGGCTTGAGGCGATGGCGGTAGGCGTGGGCGAAGGCTTCGCGGATGAGCGCGAACGCGTCAATGACGGTCGCGCCGAGGTCGGCGAAGGCGGCCGGACGGTCGGTGTAGATCGCGACGGGCGCGTCGCCGACTTCGGCGCGCAGCGTTTCGAGGCTGTAGCGCAGCTCCCGCTCGGCGGCGGGCGAACGGCCGTAGGCGAGATAGACGAACAGCGGCGCCGTCTCCCCGCCCCTCTCCCCGCTCGCGGGGAGAGGGTCAGGCGGCGATCTCCAGCCGCTTCGCGCCAAGCGGAAAGCCCCCTCATCCCGCGCCTTCTCCCCGCACGCGGGGAGAAGGAGATGACCCGCCTCGCTCACAGAGCAGCGGCGCGCCGCCGCGCGCGATGACGGCGCGCACGCGCTCGACCATCTCGGCCTCGGGCGACGGCGACCTGCGCGCGGGCGCGCATTTCCAGATAATCGGCGCGGTCCTTGTTGGCCTTGGCGAGTTCGGCGCCGAGCGCGAGATCGCGGATCACGACCTGCGGGCCGCCGGCCGCCTCGCGCTCGTTCGAGCCCTGGATGACGGCGCAGAGCGAGCCGCGCCTGTCGGCGTATTTGAGCTGCGCGTTCATCTTGCCCTCGCCGAGGTAGATTTCGGCGGCGATGTCCGGCGTCGCGCAGGGTCGCGACGAGTTTCTGGTAATCGGCCATGCGGTCTTTATCCATCGCCAGCACGACGACCGGGCCGGGGCTTGGCGCCTGGCGACGATGGGGCTGTTGATGGCGCGCAAGCGCCGCGAGCAGCCGCGACACGCCGATGGAGAAGCCGGTCGCGGGGACCGGCTCGGGGCGGAAGCGGGCGACGAGGCCGTCATAACGCCCGCCGCCGCCGACCGAGCCGAAGCGGACGGGACGGCCGTGCTCGTCCTTGACCTCGAAGGTGAGTTCGGCCTCGAAGACGGGGCCGGTGTAGTATTCGAGGCCGCGGACGACGGAGGGGTCGATCACGAATTCGATCCGTCGCGTATAACCGGCCGCTGCGAGCGATGCAATCTGCCAATTCTGCGAAGCTCGCGTATGCCGGCCTTGCCGAGCACCGGATCTTGCCAACTGTGCGACCGAAGCGTCAATATATCCGAGCAATCGATTCTCTGCGATTCCGATGTCTGTTGTCACCGACATCACGATCGATCGTGCTCATATCGGTCGACGCCCATCTGAGCTGAAACATCGACATATCCGACCAATTATGCTCCTCGCCGAGCCCCGCCCCTTTCGTGAAATCCCCGCTCTCGTCCTTGCGCCCCGGCCCGAGCAGCGCGCGCACGCCCTCCGGCCCCAGCCGATCCAGCTTGTCGATCGCCCGCAGCACCGTCAGCCGCCGCCCGGCGTTCTCCGCCCCGCCGAGCCCGATGGCCTCCATCACGCCGTCCAGCACCTTGCGGTTGTTGACCTTCACCACATACTGCCCGCGCTTGACCCCCAGCGCCTCCAGACAATCCGCCGCCATCATGCAGATCTCCGCGTCCGCCGCCGGCGACGACGCCCCCACCGTATCGGCGTCGAACTGCATGAACTGCCGGAACCGCCCCGGCCCCGGCTTCTCGTTGCGGAACACCCAGCCGGCGCGATAGCTGCGATAGGGCTTCGGCAGCCGCTCGTAATGCTCGGCGACATAGCGCGCCAAGGGCGCCGTCAGGTCGTAGCGCAGCGACAGCCATTGCTCGTCGTCGTCCTGGAACGAGAACACGCCCTCGTTCGGCCGGTCCTGGTCGGGCAGGAACTTGCCGAGCGCCTGGGTATATTCGACGAACGGCGTCTCCACCGGCTCGAAGCCGTAGAGCGCGTAGACCTCGCGGATCTTCGCCATCATCGCCTCGGCCGCGGCGATGTCGGCGGCGTCGCGGTCGGCGAACCCGCGCGGCTTGACGGCTTCGACCCTGGAATTGTCGCTCATACCCGAACCCTGCTCAGAAGAGCCCGGCGCCGATGTTGATCGTCAGCGCGAGGATGATCGTGTTGAAGAAGAAGGCGATGACGCTCTGGATCAGGCAGACGACCCGCGCCCCGCGCGAGGTCAGGTTGACGTCCGCCGTGGCGCAGGCGCAGCCGATGGTGAACGCCTCATAGCAGAACTCGCCCCAGCCCGGCGCCTCGCAATTCGGGAAACAGAAAACCGCCGCGCACGCTCGTCGCCTTCGGCCGTCCGCATAATATTGCGCGGCGTAATGCAGCGCGAACATCAGATGGGTGAAGGCCCAGGCGCTGAGGACGGTCGCGCCGACCAGCGCCAGATGCAGCGCCTTGTTGAGCGCCCCTCATGTCCTTGACCGGCCCGAGCTCCCAGACGATGGCCGCCATCGCCGCCAATCGCGGCGACGACGGCGACCGCCAGCAGCGCCGCCGGTTTCTCGTCCTCCTGCGCCGCATGCTCGCGGATCGCGCGTCCGTCGCGCATCATCATGTGCGAAACCAGAAGCGATGAAGGCCCAGGCGCCGGCGTTCCAGCCGATCAGCGCCCGCGTCGCCTCGCGCATATGGCCCGGCGCGAGGAAATAGGCGGCGACGCCGACGGCGGCGCCGATCAAGCAGGCGCGGCCGGCGGGCGACCGTGTTGAGATAGGCGCCGCCGCGCATCGGCGGCCGCAACCCGCTCATCCCTCGCTCCGCAAATTCCCGAGCCGCCCTTGCCAAAGACCGCCCGAGGGGTCAAGCCAAGCGATATGGAACGGCGAGGCCCTGGAGACATGGCGGCGGACGGCCCGAACGACGACGAGGCGCTGAAGGCGCGGCTCGACAGGCTCGCCGGCGAATTGCAATCGCGCCCAGCGCAAGCCGCCGTCGCCGGCGCCGCTGCCGCCGGGCGACCGCTCGGCCGGCGCGGCCTGGTCGATGGGCATGAAGGCCGCCAGCGAATTCGTCGCCGCCGTCGTCGTCGGGGCGGCGATCGGCTGGGGGCTCGACTGGCTCCTGCACACCAAACCCGCCTTCACCATCATTTTCTTTATGGTGGGCGTGGCGGCCGGCGTCTGGAACGTCATCCGCGCCACTCGGCCGAAAGAAGGCGAATGGCGTTCACAATTCGCGCTTGCCGGGCGCGAGGGCTTTGGATAGAGACGTGCCGCGCGTCGCCCGGGGAGATGCGGCGCGAACAATAGGGGCTTTGACAAGCGTGGCTGAGCCGGGACCGGCGATCAATCCGATCGAACAATTCGAGCTGAACCGGCACCTGCGCATCATCGTCGGTCACTACGACGTCTCGATCACCACCTCGACGCTCTTCATGGCCGTCATCGCCGCTGTCGCGCTGTGGCTGATGTCGATGACCGCCAAGGGCTCCGTCGGCGTGCCCGGCCGGCTGCAATCGCTCGGCGAGATGGCCTATGAATTCGTCGAAGGCATGGTCCGCTCGGCGGCCGGCGACGAGGCGATGAAGTTCTTCCCGATGGTGTTCACGATCTTCATGTTCGTGACGCTCGCCAATCTGATCGGCTTCTTCCCCTACTCCTTCACGGTGACGAGCCACATCATCATCACGGCGGCGCTGGCGCTGCGTGGTGTTCTTCACCGTGATGATCTACGGGATCGCGCAGCACGGGCTGCACTTCTTCAAGCTGTTCGTGCCCGCAGGGCGTGCCGATCTACATTCTGCCGCTCGTGGTCGCGATCGAGATCTTCTCGTTCCTGTCGCGCCCGGTCAGCCATTCCGTGCGTCTGTTCGCCAACATGCTGGCCGGCCACATCACGCTCTATGTGTTCGGCAGCTTCGTCGTCATGCTGCTCGGCGCCAGCGCCGCCGCCGTGAAACTGGTCGCGATCCTGCCGTTCGCGATGACGATCGGCCTCGAAGCGCTCGAACTGCTCGTCGCCTTCCTGCAGGCCTATGTGTTCGCCATGCTGACCTGCATGTATCTCAACGACGCGCTTCACCCCGGTCATTGACCGGCCGATCCTCTCTCGTAACTCATAGACATCCCAACAGGAGATATCCGATGGAGCCGCATGAACTCGCCATCGCCGCCAAGTATATCGGCGCGGGCCTCGCCGCGATCGGAACCGGCGCCGCCGGCATCGGCGTCGGCACGCTGTTCGGCCAGTTCCTCAACGGCGCGCTGCGCAACCCGTCGGCCGTCGAAGGCCAGTTCGGCCGCCTGATCTTCGGCTTCGCGGTGACGGAAGCGCTCGGCATTTTCGCGCTGCTGATCTCGTTCCTGCTGCTGTTCGCCGTCTGAGCCTCACGCCCGACGCAATCGCCGGCGGCGGCGCCTTCGCGCCGCTCTCCGCTTCACGATCAGACAGCCGAGGCGCCCTTAAGTCGATGGCCACACCCGCGGAACAAGCGACCCAGGCAGAGGTCGGCCACGAGGCCGGCCATGCCACATTTCCCCCGTTCGACGCCAGCACGTTCCCGTCGCAGATTGCTGTGGTTCGCGCTGATCTTCGGGGCGATGTACTATTACCTGTCGAAGCGCTTCCTGCCCGCCGTCGGCGGCGTGATCGACGGCGCGCCGCGCCCGCATCGCCAAGGACATCGACGAGGCGACGGCGATGCAGGCCAAGGCCGACGCCGCCGCCGCCGAGCATGAGAAGTCGCTCGCCAAGGCGCGCGCCGACGCGCAGGCGACCGCGCAGGCGGCGCGCGACAAGATCGCCGCCGAGACGGACGCCAAGCGCAAGGCGCTCGAAGACCAGCTCGCCGCCAAACTGGCGGAGGCCGAGCAGCGCATCGCCGCCAACCGCGCCGCCGCCATGGGCAATGTGCGCGACCATCGCCGCCGACGCCACCGGCGCCATCGTCGAGCGGCTGATCGGCCGCGCGCCGAAGCGCCGCCGAGGTGGCCAAGGCGGTCGACGCCTCGGCGGCGGCCTGAGGAGGACGAAATGGAAGCTGAATTTTTCGTCCTTCTGGGCTTTCTCGTCTTCGTCTTCGTGCTGTTCCATTTCGGCGCGCACAAGATCGTGCTGAACGGGCTCGACGCGCGCGGCAAGGCGATCGCCGACGAACTCGCGCAGGCCGCCAAGCTGCGCCAGGAGGCGCAGGCGCTGCTTGCGAGCTTCGACCGGAAGCGCGCCGAGGCCGAGGCGCAGGCCGCCGCCATCGTCGCCGAGGCGCGCGTCCAGGCCGAGCAGCTCGCCAAGGACGCCGCGCGAGCGCATGGAGGAGTTCGTCGCCCGCCGCACCAAGCAGGCCGAGGCGAAGATCGCCTTCGCCGAGGCGCAGGCCGCCGCCGACGTGCGCGCCGCCGCCGCCGACCATGCCGCCCGCGCCGCCGAGATCCTGCTGCGCGGCGAGGCGCAGGGCGCGGCCGGCGCCGACCTCGTGTCGCAGCGAGATCGGCGCGCTGAAGGCCCGTCTGAACTGAGCCTGTGGCGCCCGCGCCGCGGCCGCCAAAATTCGCGCCGCGCCCGGCTTGACCGGCGCGGCGCTTGCTCGTCTGATGCATTTGAGACGCCTGCAGAATCGCTTGGAAGGTGATGCTCATGAGGCGCGCGGTTATGGTTTTGGCCCTGCTCTGCCTTTCGGCGACGGCCAGGGCCGACAGCGAATACGCCGATCCGGCCGAGCAGCGCTTTTCGCGCCTATTACGGCAATGTCTACGAGTGCGACGCTGGGGCGGTGCTCGGACCGCATCCAGAGCGTGTTCCGCACCACGCAGAACGCCTACTGGAAGCAGGATCTCCAGATCGCAGGCTTCGACCGCGTGCGCGAGCTGAGCTACCGCGGCAATGGCGCGGAATATATCCCGCGCCGCTATTGCATCGCGCGCGGCCATTTCAGCGACGACAGCGTGCATACGGTCATCTACGACATCGAGGAGGCCGCAGGGCATCATCGGCATCGGCGACGGCGTCGAATGGTGCGTCGTCGGGCTCGACCGGCTGTTCGCGTACTCGCCGGCGTGCAGCTCGCTGCGGCCCTTCGCCGAGCGATGCCTCGGCTCGGCGGCGCTGGTCGAGAAATATTGATGCCGCCTGCGCGCCGTCCTTCTTGCGGCGGCGCTCTGGCTTGTCGCGGCGGCGACGGCGCGCTGGCGCGGCCCGACGCCCGGCCGATCTCGTCGCCACCGCCCCGTTCGATTATTACGTGCTGACGCTCTCCTGGTCGCCGGGCTTCTGCGACACGGGCGGCGCGCGCAAATCGCCGGAGCAATGCGGCGTCGGCTCCGGCGCGGGCTTCGTCACCCACGGCCTTTGGCCGGATAGCGCGCGCGGACGGCGACCCCGCGCGCCTGCGGCCTCGGCCCGACTACATTCCCGCCGACGGTGCTGGCGCTCGGCGCAGCGCGTCTATCCCACGCGCGGGCTCGCCATCCACGAATGGCGCGAGCACGGAACCTGCACCGGCCTCGACGCCGCGCATTATTTCCGCGCCGTGCAATACGCCCGCGACGAATTCGCGATTCCCGCCGCCTTCCAGGGCCCGCACGCGCGGTTCTCCGATCTCGCCGGGCGAGATCGTCGCGGCAATTCGCCGCCGCCAACGCCAATCTGACCGCGCGACAGCATGGCCGTCACCTGCCAGCGCGGCGAACTCATCGACGTGCGCTTCTGCCTGACGCCGGACCTGCGCGCCTTCGCCCGCTGCCCGAAAGTCGCGCGCCGCTCCTGCCGCGACGATTCGATCAACGTCGCGCCGGTCCGATGAACTACCGCCACGGCTTCCACGCCGGCAATTTCGCCGACGTGTTCAAGCATGTGCTGCTGACGCGGGCGCTGGTCTATCTCACGAAGAAACCGGCGCCGCTGCGCTTCATCGACACCCACGCCGGCGCCGGCCGCTACGATCTCGACGACGACGCCGGCCGCCGCTCGCCGGAATGGCGCGACGGGATCGCGCGGCTGCTGAAGGCCAAGCCGCCGCCGCCGATCGCGGAGCTCCTCGCCCCCTATCTCGGAGCCGTCGGCGACTTCGACCCCGAGATCGGGCCGCCCGCTCTCCTATCCCGGCTCGCCGGCGATCGCGCAGGCGCTGCTGCGCCCCGACGACCGCATCGCGCTCTGCGAGGCGCACCCGCAAGAATACGAGCGGCTGATGGTCGCGCTTGGCCGCGACCGCCGCCTGCGCATTTCCAGCGCCGACGGCTACATGAGCCTCAACGCCTATCTGCCGCCGCTGGAGCGGCGCGGCCTCGTGCTGATCGACCCGCCTTACGAGGCGGCCGACGAGGCGGCCAAAGTCACGGCCGCGCTCGCCAAGTCGCTCGGCGAAATGGCCGCGCGGCGTCTATCTGCTGTGGCGGCCGATCAAGGGCGCGCTGGAGGACGCGCGCTTCCTCAACGCGATTCGCGCGCTCGGCGCGCCCAACGTGCTGGGGCTGGAACTCGACGTCGGCGCGGTGGCGCCGGGCCCGCATTCGCCCAGCCCCCTGCATCGCACCGGCCTGCTGTTCGTCAACCCGCCTTTCGGGCTCGTCGAGGAGGCGCGCCTGCTGATGCCCTATCTGACGAAGCTGCTGACGCGCGCCGGCCAGGGCGAATTCGTCGTCGATTGGGTGACGGCGCCGACCTGATCGCGCTTGCCTGATCGCGCTTGCCGGGCGGCGCGTCAGTGGTTTAACTATGAACGAATGTCGTGGAGCGAAACGCATGTCCCTGCCCCCCGCCCTGCAAAGCCGTTTGCGGCTGCCTGTCATCGGCGCGCCGTTGTTCATCATCTCGCATCCGGCGCTGGTGATCGCGCAGTGCAAGGCGGGCATCGTCGGCGCCTTCCCGGCGCTCAACGCGCGGCCCGTCAGCCAACTCGACGAATGGCTGCACGAGATCACCGAGACGCTCGCCGCGCATGACAAGGCGCATCCGGAGGCGCCTTCCGCGCCCTTCGCCGTCAACCAGATCGTGCATCGCTCCAACACGCGGCTGGAGGAGGATCTCGAACTCACCGTGAAATGGAAGGCGCCGATCGTCATCACCTCGCTCGGCGCGCGCGAGGACGTCAACCAGGCGGTCAAGGGCTATGGCGGCATCGTTTTGCACGACGTCATCAACCAGACCTTCGCGCGCAAAGCGATCGAGAAGGGCGCGACCGGGCTCATCTGCGTCGCCGCCGGCGCCGGCGGCCACGCCGGCCAGTTCTCGCCCTTCGCCTTCGTGCAGGAGACGCGCGAATGGTTCGACGGGCCGCTGGCGCTTTCCGGCGCCATCGCGACGGGCGGCGGGATGCTCGCGGCGCAGGCGATGGGCGCCGATCTCGCCTATATCGGCTCGGCCTTCATCGCCACCGACGAGGCGCGCGCCGCGCCGGAATACAAGCAGGCGATCGTCGAGGGCGCGGCGGCCGACATCGTCGGCTCCGACCTGTTCACCGGCGTCTACGGCAATTACCTGCGCGCCTCGATCGAGCGCGCCGGCCTCGACCCCGAGAACCTGCCGAAGGGCGACGTCAAGACCATGAATTTCGAGAGCGCCGGCGGCTCGAAGGCGAAGGCGTGGCGCGACATCTGGGGCTCCGGCCAGGGCATCGGCGCCGTCAAGAGCATCGGGCCGGCGGCGGCCTTCATCGACAAGCTCAAGGCGGAATATGAGGCGGCGAGGCGGCGCCTAGCCGCCTAAGCAGACATTCGTTGGAAGGCCAACGAATGTCTGCTTAGAGTCTTTGATTTAGCAGGATTTTCGTCCGAAAACCGGCATCCACTTTTCGGAAATCCTGCTTAGAGCCGGTCAAACCGTCCGCGAAAATGCAGCAGCGCCGGCCCGTCGCCGGACCGGGCCGCCGCGACGCGGCCGATGACGATGGCGTGGGTGTAGCGCTCCAGGATCTCCTCGACCCGGCATTCGAGCGTCGCCAGCGCATCCGCCAGCGCCGGCGCGCCGGTCGCGCCCTCGACCAGGCGCCTTCGACGAAACGTTCGCCGGCCGCGCCCCGCCGGCGAAGCGTCGCGCCAGCGGCTCCTGCGCCGCGTTTGAGGAAATTGACGGAGAAGGCGCCGCCCTCGCTCAGCCGCCGATAGGTCGAGCCGTCGCGCTGCAAATTGACGATCAGCGACGGCGGCGCAAGCGACAACGAGGCGACGGCGGTGGCGACGCAGCCGGCGCGCTCCGCGCCCCGCCCGCAGGCGACGATGGCCACGCCCGTGGCGAAGGCGCGCATCGCGCTGCCGATATCCGGCCTCGCCCGCCTCAACCGTCTGGTCATCCATGCCGCGGGCTCTTAGCCGCGACTTTCGGCCGGACGCAAATCTCACGCGCCGCCGGGGCAAGCGCGCGCTTGTTGGCGTCGATGAACCAGATCGACAGCGCCGCGACGATGCAGGCCGTCCCGGCGATATAGAAGGCCGGCGTATAGGCGCCGAGCATGGTGCGCGACAGACCGCCGCCGAAAGCCGGCGAAGGCCGCGCCGATCTGATGCGACGCGAATATCCAGCCGAAGGCGACGCCGGCGCGGCTGGCGCCGAAGGTCGAGGCGGTCAGCCGCACCGTCGGCGGCACGGTCGCGATCCAGTCGAGGCCGTAGAACGCGGCGAACAGCCCAGGCTCTCGAAGGAGAACGAGGAGCCCGGCAGATAGAGCAGCGACAGCCCGCGCAGGCCATAATACATGAACAGAAGCGCGCGGTTGTCGACGCGATCCGACAGCCAGCCGGAGCCGATGGTGCCGAAGAAATCGAACGCGCCCATCAGCGCCAGCACCGAGGCCGCGGTCACGGCCGCAACGCCGAAATCGCCGCAGAAGGCGATGAAATGGGTCTGGATGAGGCCGTTGGTCGAGAGGCCGCAGACGAAGAACGTCCCCGCGAGAATCCAGAAGGTCGGGTGCGGCGCGACTTCGCCGAGCACCCGGATCGCCGCGCCGAGCGCCGGCGTCGAGGCGGGGGCGGGTTCGACGGTTCGGGCTCCGTAAGCCGGCAGGCCGAGGTCGGCCGGCCGGTCGGCCATGAACATGCACCACAGCAATCGCGGCCAGCGCGAGCCCGCAGAGCGTCGGCAGCACCGCGAAGCGCCAGCCCCAATGCGTTTCGATGGCCGCCGCGAGCGGCAGAAAGACGAGTTGGCCGGTCGCGGTGCTCGCGCCGAGAATGCCGAGCACAAGCCCGCGCCGCTCGACGAACCAGCGCGTCGAGACGATCGCGCCCATCACCATCGCCGTGAGCCCGGTGCCGATTCCGACGACCACGCCCCAGAACACGAACAGCTGCCAGAGCTTCGTCATGAACAGCGCGCCGGTAAGCCCCGCCGCGATCAGCGCGATGGCGGACAGGATGACCCGCTTCAGGCCGTAACGCTCGATCAGCGCGGCCGAGAACGGCGCCATCAGCCCGTAGAGGAAAATGCGCATGGCCAGGGCGCTGGAAATGTCGGCCTCGCTCCATCCGTATTCCCGTTGCAGCGGCCGCAGCAGAGCGCCGGGCAGGCCCATTGCTCCCGCCGTCGTCAGCGCGACGAGAAAAGTCGCCGCGACGACCACCCAGCCATAATAGAGGCCGCCCCCGGAGAGGCGGCGGGAAAGCGACGAAGCGAACATGGGGGCTCCTTGCGAGGCGCCGCTTATGATGATAGGCATCATCATTAGTCAAGCGGAGGTTCGCGAGCATGCGCATCACGAAACAGCGAGCGGCCGAGAACCGCGCGCGCGTGGTCGAGGAGGCGGCGCGGCTATTTCGCGAGAAGGGTTTCGACGGGGTCGGCGTCGCCGAGCTGATGGCCGCGGCGGGAATGACGCACGGCGGCTTCTACAACCATTTCGCCTCCAAGGACGACGTCGAGGCGGCGGCCTGCGCCGAGGTGTTCGCGAAATCGCTGGCGCGGATCGGGGCGATAGCCGAAGAGCCCGACCCGGCGGCGCGGGCGCGAGGGCTTCGCCGACTATTGCGCCCGCTATGTCTCGGCCACGAGCGCGCGACGCGAGCGCCGCGGGCTGCCCGATGGTCGCCTTCGCGGGCGATGTGTCGCGGCAGGGCGAGGCCGTGCGCGAGTCTTACGCCACGGGCCTTGCGGCCTATCTCGAGGCTTTCGCAAAAGCGAGCGGGCTGCCGCGCGACGAGGCGATCCGGACCTTCGCCGGCCTCGTCGGCGCGCTTACGCTCGCGCGCAGCGTCGCGACGAGCGATCCCGGCCTGTCAGACGAAATTCTCGCGGCGGCCCAAGCGGAGGGGCGCGGCTAAGCAGATTCCGTAGTGCCAGGTTTTCGGCGGAAGCGGCCCTCCGATTCGCGGATGACTCCAATCGCCTTGCACCTCCGCCGTCATCACCGCGTTGAGAATCTGCGCCACGCCGTCGCCGCGCGCGGCGGGCGTCATCCAGTCCGCCGCCGCCTTCACGGTGTCGAGCGCATTCGCGACCGCGACGCCCAGGCCGCACATCTCCAGGAGCGCCAGATCGTTCTCCGCATCGCCGACGCCGATGGTCTCTTCCGACTTGAGGTCGAGCGCCGCGAGCGCGGCCGCAAGACCGGTCGCCTTGCTGACGCCGTTCGGCAGCACCATCACCGCGCCCTTGTTGAAGATGATCGACAGTTCCAGCCGCATCTCCTCGATCGTCTTCTGCACGGCGGTCTCGTGCGGCGTGCGCGTGGCGACGATGCATTGGCCGACCGAGAGCGGCTCGGCCCCCAGCTTCGCCAGTTTCTCGGCGAAGGCGGGCGGCGGCGGCGGCGCGAGCAGGCTGCATTTCTCCTGATGTCGGCCAGTAGAGCAGCGCGCCGTTCTCGGCGACCACGAGGTCGAAGACGCCGACCTCGGGAAACACCTCCTCGAGTTCCGGCAGCACGCGGCCGGTGACGAGAATGAGTTTGCCATCGCGCGCCTTGAAGCGGTTGAACGCGTCAAGCGTCGAGGCGCTCACCTTTCCGTTCTCGGCGAGCGTTCCGTCGTAATCGGTCGCCAGCGCGACAAAGCGCCGGACGCCCAGGTGGGGGACGTTCATCTCTGATCGTACTCCTTGCCGCGAAGAATTGTTTCGCCCTGCCCAGGCCATCGGCAGGTCCCGGCCGGGACCTGCGGTACGCCGTCGTTGTGCATGATAACCCGCGCCTCTTGGCCCCCGATCTTGGGAATCCTATGGCGAAGGAGTTGATCTTGCTTGAATGGGCGCGGTTAACGCGGCGGCGTCACGCCAGGGCGATCGCCGAGACCAGCCGGCCGTAGTCCCGCTCGCCGCGATGAGTCTTGCGCCGATAGCTGAAAAAGCGGGCTTCGTCGGCGTAGGTGTCGAGGCCGAGATCGACGAAGCGTCCGATGCCCGCGCGGGCCGCGCGCAGGCCGATGTAGCCGTGCAGGTCGAACATCGCGCGCCCCGGGTTGCGGCTCGCGACGAAATGACGCGGCGCCTCGGCGTCCGCCGCGAAGGCCTCGACGAATTCCGGCCCGACTTCGTAGGAAGCCTGGGCGATGCAGGGGCCGAGCGCGGCGACGATGGCGCCGGCCCGCGCCCCCAGAGCGACCATTGCGGCGACGGTGGCCTCGACGACGCCGTCGCGCGCGCCCTTCCAGCCCGCATGGGCCGCGCCGACGACCCGCGCATCGGCGTCGGCGAAGAGGATCATGCCGCAATCGGCGCCGGTGACGCCGAGCGCCAGCCCCGGCGTCGCCGTGACGATCCCGTCGCAACGCGGCCGCGCCTCCGCCTCCCACGGCTCCGCAACCGTCGCGACGTCGGGCGAATGCACCTGATAGGGGACGAGCAGCCGTTCCGGCGCGACCCCCAGCGCCGCCGCCATGCGGGCGCGGTTCTCGGCGACCGCCGCAGGCCGGTCCGACGAGCCGACGCCGCCGTTGAGCGAGGCGTAGACGCCCTCGCTGACCCCGCCCGTCCGCGTGAAAAAGGCGTGGGCGACCCCCGGCAGGCGGAGCGCGTCGCAAGCAAGCGGCTCGGTCAACGCGGGCCCTCGAAGCCCGGAGGCGCCGGCAGGTTGCGATTGGCCACGACCATCGCCTTGAACAGCCCGCCCATTTCGTCGACGTCCTTGCCGACGAGGCGCCGGCGCGCCTGCTCGAACTCCTCCGCCCGCTCGGGGCTGCGCGCGCACAAGCGCCTGAGTGCGCGTGTCGAGGCCGATCTCGCGCAGGAAATCGCCCTGGTCGATCGGCCCGTAGACGGCCGCCCCCGCCGCGCGGGCGCTCCTGCGCCATCGCCGCGAAATCGACATGGGCGGTGATGTCGCATTCGCCGGGTTCGACGAGCGGATCAACCATGCGGTGGCCGCGCACCGCCTGCAATGTCTCGCCGATCGAGGTGACGTTGTGGCCGTAGTCGATGAAAAGCGCGAGCCCGCCCTGGCGGACGAGCCGGCCGGCGAGCTGGTAGATCAAGCGGTGCGCGGCGGGGCTCGTCTCGATGATGTCGCCCTCCTCGCCGGCGGCCTGGATGAAAGGCTCGGGCTGACGCCCGGGCGCGAAGACAAGCCCGCCCGCCTTGTCGAGGGCGATCATGCGTTCGCGCCAGCGATTGTTGCTGCGCACGTATTGGCGCACCGGCAGCGCGTCGAGGAATTCGTTGCCGATGAAGATCGCCGGGCCCTCGGGGGCCTCGGCGAGCGTCGCCGCCCAGGAGATCGGCGCGCCGGCGGTCAGCAGCGTGTCGTGCTGGATCTCGGCGAGCGTCGGGCTCGTCTCGACCAGCGTCACGTCGAGCGCGGCGCGAAATTCCGGGACGATGCGCGCGGCGCGCAAGGCGTCGCTCATCAGGGTGCCGCGTCCGGGTCCGAATTCGACGAGCCGCAGCGGATCGGGCCGGCCCATCATGCTCCACACCTCGGCCGCCCAAAGGCCGATCAGCTCGCCGAACATCTGCGAGATCTCAGGGGCGGTGGTGAAGTCGCCCGCCGCGCCGAAGGGATCGCGGTTCATGTAATAGCCGAGCTCGGGATGCGCGAGCGCCAGCTCCATGTAGCGCTCGACCGTGATCGGGCCTTCCTGCGCGATGAGGGCCTTGATATGCGCGCCGAGTTCGCTCATGCGGGCGCCCGGCTGGAGCGCAGGCTCCAGGCGATGAACCCCAGGCCGATGACGACCATGGGCGCGGAGAGAACCATGCCCATCGTCAGGCCGCCGCCTAGCTTTTCGAGATACGGGTCGGGATCGCGGAATAATTCGCAGAAAATTCGCGCGAGGCCGTAGAAGACGCCGAAGGCGCCCGTCAGCAGTCCGCGCCGCTTCAGCCCGCCGTGGCGCGTCAGCAGCCACAGCGCCGCGAAATTGGCGAGACCTTCGAAGGCGGCTTCATAGAGCTGGCTCGGGTGGCGCGGCAGCCCGTCGGAGCCCGGAAACACCATCGCCCAGGGCACGTCCGTCGGCCGGCCCCACAGCTCCGGCTTGATGAAATTGGCGAGACGGCCGAGGAAAATGCCGATCGGCGCGACGAGGCAGGCGAGATCGAGCACCGTCAGCCAGGGAACGGAATAGCGGCGGGCGAACAGAATCACGCCCGCCAAGGCCCCGAGCATTCCGCCGTGAAACGCCATCCCGCCATGCCACAGCATGAAGATTTCCATAGGATGGTCGAAATAATAACGGGGATCGTAGAACAAAACGTTGCCAAGCCGGCCGCCGATGACGACGCCCAGCGCGCAATAAACGAGAAGATCGTCGATGCTTTCAGGCGTCGGCCTCGGCTGTCCGCGCCAATAACGCTCGTCGGCGACGACGCGGCGGATCAGCCACCAGCCGCCGACAAGGCCCGCGATATAGGCGAGCGCGTACCAGCGAATCGCGAGCGGGCCCAAGTGCACGAGCACCGGGTCGATAATGGGATAGGGGAGCAGAAGCATGGGCATCGGCGGAAGTCCCTGATGCGATGCGCGTTAAGCAAGGTCAAGGGGCGCGCGCGAGTTTCACCAGCGACTTCTTGCGGCGACCGCGCCGCCCGTTCGCTAAAATTGCGACAATCCGCGCAAGCCGGCCTTCAAACGCGCCCGCTAGGCTCGAACGCAGCAACCCCAGGAGTTTGCGATGCGTCGCGCCGCCGTGCTCAGGACTCTCGGCCTTCTCTGCTGTCTGGCTTTGGCGGCGATCGCCTTCGCCGCCCCGCGTTTCCTCGCGTTGGCTCGCGATGGGGAGACTTGCGGCGCGGGCTGCCTCGCCGCGGCGGTTCTGGCGACGGGACTGGCGATCAAGGTTGCAGGCCCGCTTTCGATTTTCGGCTTGCACGGGCGGCTCGGCGGCTCGCTGCTCGCAGCGGTGTCCGCGCTGTTTCTCGCGTGGGGCGCGGTGCGCGGCCGGTTTCCCAGGGCCGCCGAACCCGCCCCGACGCCCGCCAAGCCGCGGCCCTACGCCCTTCCTGCGCGCGTGGCGGTGGCGCTCGAAGCGGCGGCGCGGGCGCGAAGATGAGGGAACGTTGCCCGACTGGCCGCGCTCCCCTATATAGCGCGCCGGCGGCTAGTGCGGCCGCGACAGAGGCAGCATGTCCTGGAACAACCAAGGCGGGCCGTGGCAATCGCGCGGTAAAGGGCCCTGGGGCTCGGGGCCCGGAGGCTCGCCGAGCCCCAACGACATCGAAGACGCCATAAAGCGCCTGCAAAGGAACTTCAGCGGCCTGCCGGGCGGGACCTGGAGCCTGAAGGCGGTCATCGCCGTCGTGCTGGCGCTGGCGATCCTCTGGCTCGGGCTCGGCACGTTCTACTCCGTCCAGGCCAACGAGATCGCGCTCAATCTCGTGTTCGGCCGCTACACCGGCCGTTCGCTGCCCGGCCTCAACATGAACTGGCCCTGGCCTGTCGGAGAGGTCATCAAGTTGCCGGTGCAGGATCAGCAGATCACCGAAGTCGGCTATCGCTCCGACGGACGCGGCGACGTGCCGTCGGAAAGCCTGATGCTGACCGGCGACAAGAACATCGTCGAGGTGCATTTCCGCGTGAACTGGCGCATCGACGCGGCCCATCCGGAAGATTTCGAGTTCAACGTGCTGGACCCGCGCGAGACCGTCAAATCGGTGGCCGAGAGCATCATGCGCGAGGTGGTCGGCCAGAAGACGATCGACGGCATTCTCACCAGCGACCGCCGCCAGATGGAGCCCGACGCGCGCGACCGCATGCAGAAGGTGCTTGACAGCTACAAGGTCGGCGTGAGGGTCGAGCAGGTGCAGTTGCAGCTCGTCGATGCGCCGCCGCAGGTGGTCTCCGCCTATCGCGACGTCACCGCCGCGCAGCAGGACCAGCAGCGCGCGGTCAACGAGGCCGACACCTACGCCAACCGCGTCAAGCCCGAGGCCGAAGGCGACGCGTCGCGCATCCTGGCGGAGGCGCAGGCGTACAAACAGCAATCGGTGCTCGACGCCAAGGGCCAGACCGCGCGCTACGAACTGGTCTATGCGCAGTACAAGAAGGCGCCGCAGGTGACGCGCGAACGGATGTATCTGGAGACGATGGAGAAGGTGCTCGGCGGCATGTCGAAGACGCTGCTCGACGCCAAGGCCGGATCGGCGCCCGTGCCCTATATCGCCGTCGAGCCGCCGGCGCCTGCGGGAGCGGCCAAATGAACCGGCCCTACTTCGGCTTCGGCCTCATCATCCTGCTGGCGCTCGCCGCGCTCCTGTTCTTCATGTCGGTGTTCACCGTCGATCCGAAGCAGCAGGTTCTGGTGCTGCGCTTCGGCAAGCCGGTCGGCGACGTGATCGAAGCCTCGGGCCTGCATTTCAAGGCGCCGTTCATCGACCGCGTCCACCCTATCGACCGTCGCATCCTGGCGCTCGACGACGAGCGGCAGGAGGTGCTGGTGGCGGAGAACCAGCGGCTCGAAGTCGACGCCTTCGTGCGCTACCGCATCGTCGATCCGCTGCTGTTCTATCAATCCGTCGGCACGGTCAGAGGCGCGAACGCGCAGCTCGGCGGCATGCTCAATTCGGCGCTGAGGCGCACGCTGAGCGTGGCTTCGATTCTGGATATCGTGCGCTACAAGCGCGACGAGCTGATGGCCGACATCCGCGACGAGATGCACAAGGGCGGGGCGCGCTACGGCCTCGACATCATCGACGTGCGCATCAAGCGCGCCGATCTGCCCGAGGAGAATTCGGAGGCCGTGTTCCGGCGCATGCAGGCCGAGCGGCAGCAGGCGGCGGCTTTGTTCCGCGCCGAGGGCGCGCAGCAGGCGCAAAAAATTCGCGCCGACGCCGACCGCGACGCGGTCGGTGACGCGCGCCACCGCCAAGCAGAAAGCCGAGCAGATGCGCGGCGAGGGCGACGGCGAGCGCAACCGGATATTCGCGGCGGCTTACGGCGCCGACCCGGATTTCTTCGCCTTCTACCGCTCGATGCAGGCCTATGAGAACTCGCTGTCGAACGCGCGCGCGGTGATCGGGCCGACGAGCGATTTCTTCCGCTATTTCCTGTCGCCGACTCCCGCGGAGCAAAAGGCCGCAAGCGCGGCGACCGCAGCGCCGGCCCCGACGCCCTCCCCGGCGCCCGACGCGCCGGCGAAGTGACGGCGGGGAGACGCGGACGGGTTAACTCGGACTCCCCTCTCCCGGTTAGGGGAAGACGGTAAGGGCGAGGGGCCTCCGGCCGCCGCCCCGCGGGGCGGGCGCCGTCCCTGTTGTTGAGGAGAGTCGCATGCGCGATTTCGGCTCCGCGCTGGGGCTAATGCTGGCGATCGAGGGCCTCGCCATGGCCGCCTTCACCGAGCCGATGCGCAAACGCATGGCCGAGGTGTCCCAGGTCGAGGCGCGACGGCTGCGCTGGATCGGCGTCGGCGCGGCGGCGGTGGGGGTCGCGGTGGTCTGGGCGGTGCGGGGATTCACGTTCTAAAGACCAGCGCGCCGAAGCCTTGCGTCGTTCCGCCAACTCGATGACCTCGAAAACCTCCTCAAGAGGCGCCGAGACGCCGACATCGGGCGGCGCCAGCGCGCCTTCCGCCTCTATCGTCTCGTAAATCCAGTCTCCGCCCCAGCAAAATTACCCGCTCCGCCTCGACAAAACCCGCTTCCGCCTACACATTCGCCCCCCTGACGACCCAAGGTCCCGAAACGGCAAAGGATAAATTGACCATGCGTCCACCCCTTCGCGGCGTAATCGCGCTCGCGCTGATCGCCGGCCTCTCCGGCCCGCCCGCCCTCGCGCAGACGAAGCCGACCAATCTCGCCGATCTCGTCGCCGACGTCGCCGACGCCGTGGTCAACATCTCCGCCACTCAAACCATCGAGGATAAAAGCGCCGAGGCCATGCCCGACCTGCCCAAGGGCACGCCTTTCGATGACATGTTCGAGCAGTTCTTCAAGAACCACGGCATGAACGGCCCGCCGCGGCCCCGGAAATCCTCCTCGCTCGGCTCCGGCTTCGTGATCGACCCCTCGGGCATCGTCATCACCAACAACCATGTCGTCGGCGACGCCAACGACATCGTCGTCATCTTCACCGATGGCCGGAAACTGAAGGCCAAGGTGCTCGGCAAGGATCCGAAGGTCGACGTCGCCGTCCTGAAGGTCACCAGCGACAAGCCGTTGAAGACGGTGAAATTCGGCGACAGCGACAAGATGCGCGTCGGCGACGGCGTCATGGCGGTCGGCAACCCGTTCGGCCTCGGCGAGACGGTCACGGCCGGCATCGTCTCCGCCCGCAACCGCAACATCGATTCCGGCCCCTACGACGACTTCCTGCAGACGGACGCCGCGATCAACAAGGGCAATTCCGGCGGGCCGCTGTTCAACATGGCCGGCGAGGTCATCGGCATCAACACCGCGATCCTGTCGCCGTCGGGCGGCTCGATCGGCATCGGCTTCGCCACGCCGTCCGACACGGTCAAGCCGGTGGTCGAGCAGCTCCAAAAATTCGGCGAGACGCGGCGCGGCTGGCTCGGCGTGCGCATCCAGCCCGTCGACGACGCCATCGCCGACAGCCTCGGCCTGAAGGACGCCAAAGGCGCGCTGGTGGCCGGCGTCGATCCCAAGGGGCCGGCCAAGCCCGCGGGCATCGAGGCGGGCGACGTGATCGTCAAGTTCGACGGCAAGCCGGTCAAGGAATCCCGCGATCTGCCGCGCATGGTCGCGGCGATGGCGGTCGGCTCGAAGGCGCAGGTGACGGTCCTGCGCAAGGGCAAGGAGATGAACATCGACGTCACTCTCGGCCGGCTCGAAGACGGCGAGAAGCAGATGGCCAAGGCCGATGACCAGGATTCGGACACGCCCAAGCCGGACGCCACCGCCAAGGCGCTCGGACTCACGCTTTCGCCGCTTACCGACGAGACGCGCAAGACCTTCAAGCTGAGGGAGGGCATCAAGGGCGTGCTGGTGACCGGCGTCGAGGCCAATTCGCCGGCGGCGGAAAAGGGCCTGCGGCCGGGCGACGTCATCCAGGAAGTCAATCAGCAGGCGGTCGATAAGCCCGCCGACGTCGCCTCGCAGATCGCCGCCCTGAAGAAGCAGGGCAAGAAATCCGCGCTGCTGCTGGTCGGCAACGGCACGGGCGACGCGCGCTTCGTCGCGCTGGCGCTGAACTGAGGGTCGGCGCGCGATCACGGCTCTGTGATCGCGCGCCCCGGTAACCGCGAAGGGCCCGCTACGAAAAGGACGATGCGGGCCTGACGGGTTCGCCTTCCATCAAATTCACGGGGGTTCCTGACATGAAAGCCGCCTTCTCCGCCACGCTCGCCGGCTCCCTCGCGCTGGCGCTCGCCAACGCCGCCTCCACCGCACCGGCGGCGGCGGCCGGAGCCGACAAGTGCTACGGCGTCGCGCTCGCCGGCAAGAACGATTGCGCCGCCGGCCCCGGCACGACCTGCGCGGGCACCTCCGCCATCGACTACAACCCGCACGCCTGGAAATACGTGCCCAAGGGCACCTGCGAGAACATCAAGACGCCGAAGGGCCACGGCTCATTGGCGCAGATGTAATCTCACTCGATCCGATAGACGTCGATCCCGGCCGCGCCGCCGATGCGCGCGAGGCCGGGGGCGTCGAGGGTCGATGCGCAGCCGCCATGCGCGTCGATCACATGCGTGAAATGCCGGCGCCAGTCGCGGAAAGCCGCAGCCCATGGCGCGTTGACGACATGGGCCGGCAGGCTCGCCCGGCCGGCTTCGGTGAGCCAGCGGGCGTCCATCGGCAGGGTCGGGCCGCCGTCGAGCGCGGGATCGGCAGGCGCGACCGGCTGAATGCCGCTCTGGGCGAAGAGAACGTTGACATAGGCGCGCCGGTCGATGACGGCGAAGGCCGTGAGATTTCCGAACATCGCGAAATCGGCGTCGCCGCAGCGGCCGGGCGCAACCACCAGCGCCCGCGCGCCGGGGGGCAGCGCCGTCAGCCCCGCGCGAACCGCCGCCGCGCGATCCTCGAACGCCTCCCAGGCCGGCGCGACCGAGTACAGCCGCGCCGCCGTCAACACAGTCGCCGCCAGCGCGGCGGGAACGCCGAGGCCGGCGGGCTTCCTGAGCGCCGTCGTCGCGACGGCGAAATACCAGACATAGACGGCGAGACGCGCGTCGATGAGGTTGGCGGCGCCGTGCGCCGGGGGCGCGGCAAGCGCGACGAGCGCGAAACCGGCGAGCGCCAGCCGCGTCTGCGGCGCGACGATCAGGCCGCGCGCCAGGGCGAAAGCGGCGACCGCCGCCAGCAGGAGCAGCATCGGCAGGTCCGAGCCGGTCATCGAGGCGACCGGCGCGAACAGCATCGAGAGCTTGGAGCCGCCGAGCGAATAGGTCGAGGGCGTGGATTCGCGCAGGAAGACGAGCGCGAGCGGCAGCGCCTGCGCGAGGATCGCCTCGCCGGAGCGCCGGGCGATCTCGCGCGGCGGCGCGCGCAGCGTCTGAACCCGCGTCAGCCCCATCAGCAGCGCGAAGACGCCCCAGGCGAAGAGGTGGCAGAAGAACAGGGCCGCGCCGAACAGGTTGAGCACCGCGTAGTCTCGCGCGCGCAGTCGCTCGCCGAGACGCAGGACGAAGCCGAGGCCGAAGAAGGCGAGCCCCATGCCGATGGCGAAGTTGAGCAGGCCGCCCGTCGTGGCGACGTTATAGCTCAGCAGCGGGATCAGGAAGATCGTCGGCGAGGGCCGGTCGAACAAGGCCCGGTGCAGCGCCCACGCGCCGAAGGCCGGCAGCGCGATCGCCAGCGCCAGCGCCAGCCGCACGACCGTCTGAGCCGAGAGCAGCGGCGACAGCGCGAGATAGAGCCCATCCACCCCCAGATTGGGGATCAGCCCGAGATGGACGCGATAGAGCGCGTTGAGCGGATCGCCGGGCGCCATGTGGTAGAGCGTCAGCCGCGCCCAATGGTTGACGATGTCGTTGCCGCGCGGGATCGGCCAAAGAACCGCCGGCGCCGCGGCCAGCGCGACGAGCGCGGCGTAGAGAGCGGCGGCGGCGCGCGGGGCGGCGAGCGCATCCATACGCGCTGGCGTCAGGGCTATGTCCGTCATGGCTGCGATCCCAGGATGAGCCAGACGTTTTTGGCTGCGAAGCTTTAAGGATTGACTGCGGATTCAGCGCAACTCCGGAAAGTCCTCGATCCGGAACTCCGCCGCCGCCCGCTCGCCGGCCTTCGCGAGCGCCGCCTCGCGGGTGCGAAGCTCGACGCGCCGGATCTTGCCCGAAATCGTCTTCGGCAGGTCCGCGAACTCGAGCCGGCGCACGCGCTTGAAAGGCGCGAGACGGTCGTTGAGGAAGCGGAACACATCAAGCGCCGTGTCGCGGTCCGCCGCGCGTCCCTCCGCCAGAACGACATAGGCCTTGGCGACATTGAGCCGCGCCGGGTCGGGCGCCGGCACAACCGCCGCCTCCTGCACCGCCTCGTGCTCGATCAACGCGCTTTCCAGCTCGAACGGGCTCAGGCGGTAGTCGTTGGATTTGAACACGTCGTCGGCGCGGCCGACATAGGTGATGAAGCCGCTCGGGTCGCGGGTCGCGACATCGCCGGTGCGGTAATAGGCGCCCTCAAGCGGCCGCAGCGTTCCGTCGTCCTCCTGATAGCCCATCATCAGGCCGAGCGGGCGCGGGTTCAGCGGCAGCGCGATCTCGCCTTCGTCGGCCTCCAATCCATCGGCGTCGAGCAGCACGACGCGATAGCCCGGCAGCGGCCGGCCCATCGAGCCCGGCACGATGCGCTGCCCGACGGCGTTGCCGACCATCATCGTCGTCTCGGTCTGGCCGTAGGAATCGCGCAGGCTCAGGCCCCAGGCGCGGCGCACGCGGTCGATCACTTCCGGGTTCAGCGGCTCGCCGGCCGAGTTCAGCTCGCGCAAGGATACCTTCCAGTCTTCGAGCGGAAGCTGGATAAGCTGGCGCCACACCGTCGGCGGCGCGCAGAACGAGGTCACTTCGTGGGTCACGAGATCGTCGAGCGTGGCGCGCGCGTCGAAACGCTTGTCCATCGCCAGGATGCAGGCGCCGGCGTTCCACGGCGCGAAGACGTTGGACCAGGCGTGCTTGGCCCAGCCCGGCGAGGAAATGTTGAGATGCGCGTCGCCGGGCTTCAGGCCCAGTCCGAACATGGTCGAGAGATGGCCGACGGGATAGCTCGTATGGCTGTGCATGACGAGCTTCGGCCGCGCCGTCGTGCCCGACGTGAAATAGAGCAGCAGCGGATCGTCGGCCCCGGTCGGTCCTTCGGGCGAAAAGACCGGCGAGGCGTCGAGCAGCTCGGCGAAATCGCGCCAGCCCGGCGCCTTTCCGCGCACGGCGATGCGCACGACATCGGCCGGCAGCCCGGCGAAGCGGTCCGCGAGCGAGGCCTCCGCGATGACGAAGCGCGCCCGGCCGCGGTTGATGCGGTCGGCGATGTCGGCGCCGGTCAGCAGGGTCGTGGCGGGAATGACGACGACGCCGAGCTTCATCGCCGCAAGCGTCGCGATCCACAGGGCCGGCGTGTTGCCGAGCATCAGCAGCAGCCGGTCGCCGCGCTTGGCGCCGAGCGCGCGCAGCCCGTTGGCGGCGCGGGACGAGGCCTGCGAAAGCTCGGCGAAGGTCAGCGCCTCGACCTGCTCGCCCAGCACCTTCAGCGCGGGCTTGCGGCCATGTTCGCCCTTGGCGAGCTCGGCGTCGAACCATTCGAGCGCCCAGTTGAAGCGCTTGAGCTTGGGCCAGTGAAAACCGGTGCGGGCGAATTCGTAATTGTCGCGCAGCGCCAGCAGAAGATCGCGCGCGGCTTTAAAGCTTTCGGTCGTCATGGAGCCCTTTCGGATCAGGCGGAGAGGCGCGTGATCTCGACCTTGTCGGGATAGAAGGCGAGCCGGCCGGCGATCGCCGCGACGTCCGGCCTTCGGCGTTTCGTAGCACCAGACGGCGTTGTCGTCGCTGGCGTCTTCGTCGCCGAGGTTGAAGTAGCTCGCCTCGCCCTTGTGCGGACAGGTGGTGTGGCGCGGGCTCGGCCTCATGAGCCGCATGTCGGCGTCCTCGCGCGGCAGGTAGAGCACGGGCGGATAGGCGCCCTCGCGCAGTTCGAGCGCCCGCGTCGGTGTCGACCACCACATGCCCGCGCCATCGCACGACGACGCGGCCGGCAGCAGGAACGATCTCGATATAGGCCATGCGCTTGCTTCCCGCGCGCCGGCTTAGCGCCGCGCGGGGGCGAGAGTCTAGCCCTTCCGCCGGCCCTTGCCCGCATAGGGATTCTGCGCCGCCCGAGCGCATCGAGAGCCTTAACGGCGCGCCCTGAAACCCGAACGCCTCGCGCAGCCCGTTGACGAGGAAACGCTTGTAGCTCTCGGGAATCGCTTCGACCTGATTGCCGAACAGAACGAAAAACGGCGGCCGCGATTTCGGCTGCGTCATGTAGCGGATCTTCACGCGACGGCCGGCGACCGCCGGCGGCGGCGTCGCCTCGATCACGGGGCCGAGCCAGCGGTTGAGCCGGCTCGTCGAGATGCGCTTGTTCCAGATCTCATGGGTCTGGATCACCGCCTCCAGCAGCTTGTCGACATGCGCGCCGGTGAGGCCGGAAAGCGGGATCACCCTGACGCCGCGCAACTGCGGCAGCAGCCGGTCGGCCTCGGCGCGCAGCTCCTGAGCGGCGAGGCTCTTGTTCTCGACGAGATCCCATTTGTTGAGACCGATGACGACCGCCCTGCCCTCGCGCTCGGCGAGATCGGCGAGCGCGAGATCCTGCTTCTCGAAGGGGATCGTCGCGTCGAGCAGCAGAATGACGACCTCGGCGAAGCGCACGGCGCGCAGCGCGTCGGCGACGGCGAGCTTCTCCAGCTTCTCCACCACGCGCGCCTTGCGGCGCAGGCCCGCCGTGTCGAACAGCTTCAGCTCGCGGTCGCGCCAGCGCGCCGTGAGGCCGATGGAATCGCGGGTAAGGCCGGGCTCGGGGCCGGTCAGCAGCCGCTCCTCGCCGAGGATGCGATTGAGCAGCGTCGACTTGCCGGCGTTGGGCCGGCCGAGCACGGCGATGCGCAGAGGCTTCGTCGGATCGACCGGCGGCCCGTCCTCGTCGTCCTCCGGCGCTCGGCGCTCGCCGCCTCCTCCTCGGCCTGCGGCGCCGCCTCGGGCAGCACGGCCCGCAGCGCCTCGTAGAGATCGGACGTGCCCTCGCCATGCTCGGCCGAAAGCGCGATCGGCTCGCCGAGGCCGAGTTCGTAGGCGTCGAGCGCGCCGTCACGCCCCGCCCTTCCCTCCACCTTGTTGGCGACGAGCAGGATCGGCTTGTCGACGCGGCGCAAGGCCTGCGCGAAATGGCGGTCGGCCGCCGTCACGCCGGCGCGGGCGTCGATGAGGAACATCACCGCGTCGCAGTCGGCCAAGGCGGCTTCGGTCTGCGCCCGCATGCGCCCCGCGAGCGAGGCCGGATCGCCCTCTTCCAGCCCCGCCGTATCGACGACGGTGAAGACGAGACTCGCCAAGCCTCGCCTCGCCCTCGCGGCGGTCGCGCGTCACGCCCGGCTGGTCGTCGACCAGCGCGAGCTTCCGGCCGACGAGGCGGTTGAACAGCGTCGACTTGCCGACGTTGGGCCGGCCGATGATGGCGACTTTCGGGGTCACGGCTTCGGCTTGACGCCTTGCGCGGCGACGAGGCCGAGCAGCGTCTGGGCGGCGCGGCGGTCGGTTTGCGGCGCCTCGGCGTCGCCGATCACCTCATCGAGCCGCTTGCGACGCTCCGGCGTAATCCTTGGCGGCGAGGGCGAGCGAGGCGAGCGTCAGCCGCGCGGTGTCGCGATAGGGGCCGGAGGCGGCGAGCGCCTCCAGCGCCGTCTTGGCGGCGCTCGGTCTCGCCGGCGTTGAGGCGCGCGAGCGCGGCGCGCAGCTTCGCGGTCTCGCGCAGCAGCGGATCGAGCGAGGCGTCGGCCGCCAGCGCGTCGAAGGCGGCGGCGGCGGCCTTCGGGTCCTTCTTGGCCTGAAGCCCCGCCTCGACGAAGCGGCTCAGCGCCGAATAGCCACGCGGCGCGTCGGCCTGAAGCTTGGCGAGCGCGGCGCGCGCCTCGTCCGTCTTGCCCTCGGCGTCGAGCCGCAGCGCCGCCTGGAACGCGGCGCCGGCGGCCTGCGCCGCCCGCGTCTGCTGATACTGCCAGAAGCGGTAGCCGCCCGTCGCCAGCACGATGGCCACCGCGACCGCGAGGATGTAGTTCTGGTATTTGGTCCAGAATTCGACGGCCTTGTCGCGCCGGACTTCCTCGTCGACTTCCTGGAAAATGTCGCTCATCGCTCAACCCACGCCGCCGCGCAGCCTCCTGTCGCGGCGGGCCGCCGTATCACGCTCCGGCGCGCATGGCGAGGCTTTAGGCGGCGCGGCGCGGTTCCGGGCCGAGATAACGCGATTGCGGTCGCATCAGCCGGCCCGTCAGCGCCTGCTCGCGCGCGTGCGCGATCCAGCCGGCCATGCGCGCCATCGCGAAGACGCAGGTGAAGGCGTCCGGCGGGAATCCCACGGCCTCCAAAAGCAGCGCGGTGTAGAATTCGACATTGACGTCGAGCGGCCGCGACGGCTTGCGCTCCTTGAGCACCGCCAGCGCCGCCGCCTCGACCGCCTCCGCCAGCGCGAGCCGACCGCCCGCCATCGCCCCGAGCCGCAACGTCGCCGCCTTCAGCGCGTCGGCGCGGGGATCGCGGACGCGATAGATGCGATGGCCGAAGCCCATCAGCCGGTCGCCGCGCGCGAGCGCCGCCTCCAGCCACGGCCGCGCGTTTCCGGGCGTCCCGATTGCGTCGAGCATGGCGATGATCGGCCCCGGAGCGCCGCCGTGCAGGGGGCCTTTCAGCGCGCTCAAACCGCCGAGCGCGGCGGAGACGAGTCCGGCCCCGGTGGAGGCGATCACGCGCGCGGCGAAGGTCGAGGCGTTGAGGCCGTGGTCGCTGACGGTGACGAGATAGGCGTCGAGCGCCGCCGCCCTTTCCGGCGCCGGCGTTTCGCCGGTCAGCATGCGAAGGATGTCGGCGGCGTGGCCGAGGCTCGGATCGGGCGCGACCGGCGCAAGCCCCGCGCGCCGCCGCAACGCCGCCGCCGTGAACACCGCCGGGGCCGCCAGCAGGCGCAGCGCGGTCGTTATGTCCGCGCCGTCGGCGAGCCTCGCCGTCAGGGCGCGCATCGCGTCATAGGGCGGCAAGGCCCCCGTCTCGGCGATCTCAGCGAAAACCTCGCGCCGCGCGGCGCCCAGCGCCGGGCCGAGATCGTCCGGGAGCGGGTCGAGAAAACCTTCCCACAGGAGCCGCGCGACGTCCTCGAACCGCGCGGAGCCGGCGAGTTCGTCGAGCGAGCGGCCTCGGATCACCAGCCGCCCCGCTTTCCCGTCCACCTCGGACAGCACCGTGTCCGCGGCAACGACATCGTCCAGACCCTGCATGACGCCCTCCTCGCGAGGATGATGCATCGCATCTTGGCGTCTGCACTTGCTTAGTCAATCTTGATCCATATAATCAATATATGACCGAATGGATCGACGCCGCGCAAGCGCAGGCCCGGCTCGGCGTGCGCGCGCAAACCCTCTACGCCTACGCGAGCCGGGGACGCCTTCGCGTCGAGGCCGATCCCGCCGATCCCCGCAGGAGCCGCTATCTCGCCGCCGACGTCGAGGCGCTCGCGGCGGCGACGCGGCGCAGCCGCAAGCGCCGCGACATCGCCGAGAGCGCGCTCGCCTGGGGCGAGCCGGCGCTCGTTTCCGCGATCTCCACCGTGGCCGACGGGCGGCTGTTCTATCGCGGGCAGGACGCCGTCGATCTGGCCGAGCGACTGACGCATGAGGAGACGGCAGCCTTGCTGCGCGGCGGCGAGGCGACGGCCCCGCCCGCAACCCGCCCGGCGCCGCCGACCGCCGCCAGCGCCATTGCCCGCATGTTGACGACCTTGAGCACACGCGCGGCGGCGGATGCGCCGCTCGCCGGCCGGCGGGGCGCCGCGCTCGACGGCGAGGCGGCGGCGCTGATGGCCTCGCTGGTCGACGCGGCGACGGGCGAGAGCGCGGAGGGCGCGGCGCACGACCGTCTCGCCCGCGCGTGGGGACACGAAGCCGGGGACGCGGCGGCGGACGCGATCCGCCGCACGCTCGTGCTGCTTGCCGACCATGAACTGAACCCGTCCGCCTTCGCGGCGCGGGTGGCGGCCTCGACCGGCGCCTCGCTCGCCGCCTCCGCGCTCGCCGGCCTCGCGACGCTCGACCGGCCCGCGCCATGGCGGCGCGCCGGCCGCGATCCGCCAGGTGCTCGCCAGGGCCGAATCCGTCGGAGCGCGCGCAGCCGTGGCCGAGCGGATCGCCGATGCGCAGCCCCTGCCCGGCTTCGGCCATCCCCTCTACATCAGCGCGCGATCCGCGCGCCGAGGCGCTGCTCGCACGCCTCGCCCTGACGCCGCCGCTCGCGAGCCTGCGCGACGTCGCGCGCGACTACGCCGGCCTTTTCCCCAATGTCGATTTCGCTTTGATCGCCGTCGCCGACGCCTACGCCCTGCCCGAGGAGGCGCCGATCGCGCTATTCGCGACGGCGCGCGCCGCCGGCTGGATCGCGCACGCTCTCGAACAGGCCGAGAGCGGCGTGATCATAAGACCGAGGGCGCGCTATGTCGGCCTCAGGCCGCCGCCTGCTTCGCCTTCAGCCAGCCGCGGTTGATGACGACTTCCGCGATCTGCACCGCGTTGAGCGCCGCGCCCTTGCGCAGATTGTCCGAGACGCACCAGAAGTTGAGGCCGTTGTCGATCGTCGGGTCTTCGCGGATGCGGCTGATGTAGGTCGCGTCCTCGCCCGCCGCCTCGTGGGGCGTGATGTAGCCGCCGGGCTCGCGCCGGTCGATGACGAGGCAGCCGGGCGCCGCGCGCAAGATCTCGCGCGCCTCGTCGGCCGAGATCGGCTCCTCGAACTCGACGTTGACCGCCTCCGAATGGCTGATGAACACCGGCACGCGCACGCAGGTCGCCGTCAGCTTGATCTTGGGATCGAGGATCTTCTTGGTCTCGGCGACCATCTTCCACTCTTCCTTGGTCGAGCCGTCGTCCATGAACGCGTCGATCTGCGGAATGAGGTTGAAGGCGATGCGCTTGGGGAACTTCTTCGGCTCGATCGGATCGGAGACGAACACCGCCCGGCTCTGCGAGAACAGTTCGTCCATCGCGTCCTTGCCGGCGCCGGAGACGGATTGATAGGTCGAGACCACCACCCGCTTGATCCTGGCCTTATCGTGCAGCGGCTTCAGCGCGACGACGAGCTGGGCGGTCGAGCAGTTCGGGTTGGCGATGATGTACTTGCGCGAAAAACCCTTGGCCGCCTCGGCGTTGACCTCCGGCACGACCAGCGGCACGTCCGGGTCCATGCGCCAGGTGGAGGAATTGTCGATGACGAGCACGCCCTTGGCGGCGATCCTGGGCGACCATTCCTTGGAGACCGCGCCGCCGGCCGACATCAGGCAGATGTCGGTGTCGGAGAAGTCGTAATGGTCGAGCGCCTTGCACTTCAGCGTCTTGTCGCCGAACGAGACTTCCTTGCCGATGGAATGGGTCGAGGCGAGCGCGACCACTTCGGAGACGGGAAAATGCCGCTCGGCGAGGATGGCGAGCATCTCGCGACCGACATTGCCGGTGGCGCCGACCACCGCGACCTTGAAGCCTGACATGGAACCCCTCTTCCCCCCGCTATGGCCCGAAGGCCGTCGACCCCGGCGCCCCGCCGGGGGAGGAAACCGGAGCGGAGGCGCGATTAACCGATCGTCCCGCCTTTGGCGGCGAATTTTCGTCGACTTGGTTTCGTCGTGGTTTTGACGAGGCGCGACATGTGACGATCCGGGCTGTGAGCCGCGCGTGGCGTTGGCATAAAGGGCGGGTGAAGTCAATGAATTTGCAAAGGCTGCCGCCTCCACCGCGTGCAATGGTTCGCAAGAATGCGTGTTCGCAAGAATGCGTTGGCCGGACGTCAGCCTTGCGTTAGTCTGATGCGAACGGGCCATCGGGATCTGACGACGCCTTCGTCCCGCCAAGGAATTCCGACGAACAAGCGAAAGGGAGGATTTTAATGCTCGACACTACGCCGCAGGCCCGCGCCCAGGCTTTCTTGAGCAAGTTCGAAGCCGCGCTGGCCGCCGGCGACGCCGAGGCCGCCGCCAAGATGTTCGCTCCTGACAGCTATTGGCGCGACCTCGTCTCCTTCACCTGGAACATCAAGACGGTGGAGGGTCGCGACGAGATCAAGGACATGCTGCGCGCCTGCCTGTCCAGGACGAAGCCGCGCAACTGGGCGCTCGCCGAGAAGGAGGTCGTCACCGAGGCCGGCGGCGTCACCGAGGCGTGGTTCACGTTCGAGACCGAGGTCGGGCGCGGCTATGGCCTGATGCGGCTGAACGCCGAGGGGATCTGGACGCTGCTGACCACGCTGGCCGAACTGAAGGGCCATGAGGAGCGTCTGGGCTTCACCCGCCCGCTCGGCGCGATGCACGGCGTCAACCGGCACGCCAAGACCTGGAAGGAGCGGCGCGAGGAGGAGGCGACGACGCTCGGCCACAGCGTGCAGCCCTATGTGCTCATCATCGGCGGCGGCCAGGGCGCGCATCGGGCTCGGCGCGCGGCTGCGTCAGCTCGACGTGCCGACCGTCATCGTCGAGAAGAACGCGCGCCCCGGCGACTCCTGGCGCAATCGCTACAAGTCCCTCTGCCTGCACGATCCCGTCTGGTACGACCACCTGCCCTATATCGACTTCCCCAAGAACTGGCCGGTGTTCTCGCCCAAGGACAAGATCGGCGACTGGCTGGAGATGTACACCAAGGTGATGGAGCTCAATTACTGGGGCTCCACGCTGGCCAAGAGCGCGAGCTTTGACGCGGCGAAGAAGGAATGGGCCGTCACGGTCGAGCGCGAACGGCAAGCGAGATCACGCTGCAGGCCGAAGCAGCTCGTCTTCGCCACCGGCATGTCGGCCAAGCCCAACATGCCCAGCTTCAAGGGCATGGAGACGCTTCAAGGGCGACCAGCACCATTCCTCGAAGCACCCCGGCCCCGACGCCTGCAAGGGCAAGCGGGTCGTGGTGATCGGCTCCAACAATTCCGCGCACGACATCTGCGCCGCGCTGTGGGAGAACGACGTCGACGTGACGATGGTGCAGCGCTCGTCGACGCATATCGTGCGGTCGGAAACGCTGATGGAGGTCGCGCTCGGCGACCTCTACTCGGAGCGCGCCGTGCAGGCCGGCATGACGACGGCCAAGGCCGATCTCATCTTCGCCTCCCTGCCCTATCGCGTCCTGCCCGCGTTCCAGATGCCGGTCTACGACAAGATCCGCGAGATCGACGCCGGCTTCTACGCCGCGCTGGAGAAGGCCGGCTTCAAGCTCGACTATGGCGAGGACGATTCCGGCCTGTTCATGAAATATCTGCGCCGCGGCTCCGGCTATTACATCGACATCGGCGCCGCGCAGCTCATCATCGACGGCAAGATCAAGCTCGCTGTCGCGGCCAGGTCGAGGAGGTGCTGCCCGACGCGCGTGCGCCTCGACAACGGAAAGGTCATCCCCGCCGACGTGATCGTCTACGCCACCGGCTATTCCTCGATGAACGGCTTCGTCGAGGATCTCTGCGGGCAGCGAGATGGCCGACAAGGTCGGCAAGGTCTGGGGCCTCGGCTCCGGCACGACCAAGGACCCCGGCCCGTGGGAGGGCGAGCAGCGCAACATGTGGAAGCCGACGCAGCAGGAGGCGCTATGGTTCCACGGCGGCAACCTGCACCAGTCGCGCCACTACTCGCAGTTCCTCGCGCTGCAACTGAAGGCGCGTCAGGCCGGCATTCCGACGCCGGTCTACGGATTGCAGAAGGTGCATCACACGAGGTGAACGGCGCCGCCGTTCCTCTCTTTGCGGCAATCGGAGGAAGAACGCGACGAGGCGCAGTCTGTCTAACGGAACGCGTGCCGAGTTCGGCGACGGGGTCGCAGCAAGCAACCAAATGCGACCCCAAGTCGGACTCTCAAGCGGCTCCCCGGTGGAAGTCGCCGCCGCGAATGGGATGGTTCAGCGGAAATCGGCGGCGGACAGGGTGTAGGAGCGCAGGCGGCTGTTGGTATACGCCTCGCGCGCGACGTCCTGGATCGCCGAGCGCAATCCGTCGAAAGCCGAGAGGCATTCCGCCTCAGACGTTTCGTGTCCCTGGCGCCGCGCCCGGGCGAAGCGCGTCGGCCTCGATGAAGAACGGTATTTCAAACACGCCGTCATGGCCGACGAAATGAACGGCTTTGCGCCTTTCATCGTAACTTCGGGTCGGGTTGGGAAAGTTCAATGTCATGTCAGGCTCCCGGCGCGGACAGCGTTCACGGACGAGCGCAGCCAGGCGTTGCGCTCTTGTTTGCGCAGGACGGTGAGACGGTTGAGCGATAGCATCCTGTCCGTCGCCTGCGAGCGGTTGAGGCCGGTCAGCATTTCGCCGTCGATACGCGCCGGCTCGCCTGTGAATACGTGGTAGACGGTCCAGGACCTGTCCGATCTCGACCCTCCGGCCATATTGATAGATCGAGGGCGCAGGGCGAAGGCGCGCCCTGCGCCCTGCGCCCGAGTTCGGTGACTTTGCCGTGGATATTCATGTGCGGATCCCTTCAGCCCCTGTCCTTTTAGGCCTCGAACGCGCCCGAATAGAGCACGCGGCCTTCGCTATTGCTGACGGACATGGCGTCGGGCCGTTGCGGCATGTCGAGCGTTCGCCATAGCCGTCGCGCGATCCGGATCGCATCGTCCATTCGGCTGCGTCCGCTGTCTGGCGGCCGACGACGGCGTGCGCGTCGTCAGCAGGGCGAGTACGATAGAATTCGATCACGATCTTCATCGCCGTCTCTCTGTTGCGCCGACCCGAGCCTTCGCCGGCTTCGGCTATCGGCGCGGCGATCACGTCCTTCCGTCACGGCCCGAAAGACTTCGCGAGGAGAGCGGCGCTCGCGCCGCCGGTCGTCGTGCAGCGCGTGTGCGAGGTTGTCCTGCGTCGCCACCCGTTCAAACTTTTCGCCTTCGTTTCGGATGCGATATTGCGGCGCGTCTCCGATGGGCGGAAGCCTGGCGGTGATCAGATAGACGTTGCCGGACCCCCAGAGCGAGTGCTTCAGGCGGACAGCCTGCCCGACCGCAAATAATGCATTGTGGACTGGGGAACCTGCCGCCGCTGGGAGACGTCGCGCATTATTTGCTGTGGTCGTCATGTGTTGTGGTCCTTTTCGAGCGCGGCATGGAGGTCCGCGGGATTGATCGGCGCCATCTGATGCGTTGTCCTCTGCGCACCGATAGCTGGGAGATGAATGAAGGAATCGACGCGGCGCCGATGCGACCCACGCAGTTCCCTCGATGGATTCTTCATCGTGGTCGACGCGATAGTCCCCGGCGGGCTCAGGCGTCTCGAAGCAGGGCAGGAGGAAGGGCGACGCGAAGCGAACGATCCGTCTGCGTAGTGCGTTTGGCCACGATCCTCTACCTCCGCTAGATTGCGCAGTCCGCGATGCTTGCCCCGACCGGAACGATCCCAACGCTGCCGGTACATCCGCGGTCAGCGTCGGAACTCGTTCCCGGTTTCGGACCAAAGCGGTCCGCCGCGCCGAGACGCGCGCATGCAGCCGCTATCGAAAATTCGAGAGAAAATGGCGGGTCTCTGACACCGCAAAACCAATCCGCCAAATCAGCGAGTTCTGTACATGCGCCTCAATTGCGGTTTCGGCAAGGCTAACGGCTGCTTTTTATTTTCACATCCGGGTCGGAGAATCCCAGCGCTTTCCGTGTCGCCGTCGGGCGGATAACAGGGAAATGCGGTCGCGACTTCTCTTGGATTTGGCGTTAGGTTCCACGACTGTTCCCGAGTAATGCGCGACATAGATTACATCCTTTCTCAGGATCGGCCTCGCGATCTATCTGTTCCTGATCGGCGCGCGGCGGAAGCGCGTCGGCTCGTTGCGCCCGCCTACATGGCCGAGGCCGCCCGCGATAAATCCGATTGACGCTGGCCGGTCCTGGCCGCACGGAGGGCCCATCTCTCCCACTCCGAACCCCCGAGGCCGCCCCGTGACCGACGCCCCCGCCCTCTCGCTGCCAAAGACAAGATCCGCGTCCTGCTGCTCGAAGGCGTCAACGACAGCGCGCTTCGAGCGCTTCGCGCAGACCGGCTACTCCAACCTCGAACGGCTGCCCAAGGCGCTCGACGGGCAGGCGCTGCTCGACGCCGTCAAAGGCGTGCATATCCTCGGCATCCGCTCGCGCACGCGCCTCACGCCGCAAGTGCTCGAAGCCGCCGACCGGCTCATCGCCGTCGGCTGCTTCAGCGTCGGCACCAACCAGGTCGATCTCGACGCGGCCGAGACGCTCGGCGTGCCGGTCTTCAACGCGCCGTTCTCCAACACCCGCAGCGTCGCCGAACTCGTCGTCGGCGAGATCGTCATGCTGCTGCGACGCATCTTCCCGCGCTCGGTCACGCGCGCACGCCGGCGGCTGGGACAAATCGGCCAACGACAGCCACGAGGTGCGCGGCAAGACGCTCGGCATCGTCGGCTACGGCAACATCGGCTCGCAGCTTTCCTATCTGGCCGAAGCCATGGGCATGCGGGTCATCTTCCATGACCACACCGACAAGCTGCGCCACGGCAACACCGAGCCTTGCGGCTCCCTGCACGAACTGCTCGCGCAGAGCGACGTCGTCTCGCTGCACGTGCCGGAGACGCCGGCGACCCACCGCATGATCGGCGCGGCCGAGATCGCGGCGATGAAGCCGGGCGCCTATCTCATCAACAACGCGCGCGGCACGGTGGTGGACGTCGACGCGCTCGCCGCCGCCTTGCGCGAGGGCCGGCTGCGCGGCGCGGCGGTCGACGTGTTCCCGCAGGAGCCCGGCTCCAACGCCGAGAAATTCGTCTCGCCCTTGCAGGGCCTGCCCAACGTGATCCTCACGCCGCATATCGGCGGCTCGACCGAGGAGGCGCAGGAGCGCATCGGCGAGGAAGTGGCGCGCAAGCTGATCGACTATTCCGACAACGGCTCGACGGTCGGCGCCGTCAATTTCCCGCAGGCGCAACTGCCGCCGCGCCCGCGCGGCACGCGCTTCATCCAGGTGCAGCGCAACCTGCCGGGCATGCTCGGCAAGCTCAACGACCTGTTCGCGCGCCACGCCGTCAACATCGCCGCGCAATATTACGAGACGCGCGGCGAGATCGGCTATGTCGTGCTCGACGCCGACGCCTCCGCCGCCGACAGCCAGCGCGTGCTCGCCGACATTCGCACGCTGGAGGGGACCATCCGCGCGAGGCTGCTTTATGAGACGCGGATGTGAGGCGGCGGTGGTGGTTCAGGTTTGGCGCTTGGTGATGGAAGGGGCGCGACTGGAAAGTTCGCGTGTCGACCCATTCCTCGCCTTCGAGACTGGTCCTGCGAACGGTCGCGATGCGCCAATAGGCGACATGGCGACCGGAATCTGGACCGGGCCACTCGGCTCTAACAAAGGTCGATGTGGACGACCAACTGGCCCTCGCCGGGATGCCGGGAGATGTGACCTTTGCCGGTCCTGTCTTCCGCCAACACGATGCTGCCGGCGGCGAGCCGGCGAATGTCGCCATCGCTCGTTTCGAATTCCACTTCGCCGGTAAGCCAGATCACCAGCTCGCGACGCGGCGGGTTGTGCCAATCCACTACTCCCATGCCGGCAGGCACCCGGCAGATGTTGCAGCCGGTCGCCGCAAGCGTGTCCGTCAGACGCAGTGGCGGATGGCCGTTGAAGAAGGTTCGGGGCAGCAACGCGAAGTCCACTTCCTCCATGTGCGATTTGCCTTCGGCATCTGCGTAGATATGCAGATACGTTACGCGCTCGTCGGTGGCGCGGGTGGCGTATGAAACGGTCTTTACGATGTCGCGCATGGCCTTCTCCTGGTCGTTACCGGATAGGTACGCGCGCATTGTGTGCGCTTGCCCGCACAAAGGCTTTCGGGCGATCTTGTGGTTCGCGGCGGATTTACTGGTCATTCGCTTGAGAACTGCGAAAGACGGACAAAGTGCTGTTTCAATTCGATAAATTCCTGCTCGACACTGACCGGCGGGAGCTTAGGGGCGGCGAGGGCGGAGTTGTTCACGTCGAGCCGCAGGTCTTCGACCTGCTCCTCCACCTTGCGCAGAACGCCAACCGGGTCGTCAGCAAGGATGAATTGATCGAGCGTGTCTGGAACGGCCGAGCCGTATCGGATGCGGCGCTCAACAGCCGTATCAACGCCGCCCGCCGGGCGATCGGCGACAGTGGCGAGAGGCAGGCGATCATTCGCACCGTGCAGCGGCGGGGCTTCCTGCTTGCCGCCGAGGTCAGGACGAGAGCGAGCGGCGCGGCGGCGGCCACCTGGAAACACGCCCGAGCCGAGGGTACGCTGCCCGGGTTGGCCCTGCCGGACAAGCCGTCGATTGCCGTCATGCCGTTCGAGAACCTGAGCGGCGATCCGGCGCAGGACTATTTCGCCGACGGGATGGTGGAGGACATCATCGCGGGGCTCTCGCGCATCAAGTGGCTGTTCGTGATCGCGCGCAATTCCACCTTCACCTACAAGGGCAGCCCGTCGACGTGAAGCGGGTCGGTCGCGAACTGGGCGTGCGCTACGCGCTGGAGGGCAGCGTCCGCAAGGCGGCGAACGCGTCGCATCAGCGCCCAACTCGTGGAGGCGGAAACCGGCATTCATCTTTGGGCGCACCGCTACGACAGCCGTCTCGACGACATCTTTGCATTACAGGACGAAATCACTGCAAGCGTTGTGGGTGCAATCGAGCCGAGCTTGCGCGATGCGGAAATCGAACGCGTCAAGCGCAAGAGGCCCGACAATCTCGACGCCTACGATCTCGTTCTGCGCGCCCTTCCTCACATCTACGTGGCCATGCCGGAGGAGGCAGCCAAAGCGGCGCCGCTGCTCGAGCGGGCGCTGGCGCTGGAGGCCGACTACGCCGGCGCCCATGGCCTGCTCGCCTGGTGCAACATGTTCCTGTTCATCCGAGCCGGCTTCAAGGAGACTGACCGCATCGCGGCCATTCGCCACGCTCGCGCAGCAGTCACCCATGGTCGCGATGACGCAACCGCGATGGCCCTGGGCGCGTTCGTCATCGGGCTGGTGGAGCATGATCGCGCTGCTGCCCGTGAAGCATTCGAGCGGGCGCTTGCGCTGAGCGCCTCTTGCGCCTTCGCGCTCTTTCTTGGCGGCATTTTCCTGGCCTGGACCGGAGAGGCCGAGCGGGCGATCGAGTGGGCCGAACGTGCCTTGCGGGTCAGCCCTGTAGACCGGTTTGCCTTTGGGGGTCACCAAGCCGTAGCCGTCGGCAACTTCATACGTGGGCGATACGAGGAAGCGGCAACCGCCGCCCGGCGAGCCGTCTTGTCCAATCCAAGCTTCAGCGTGACCCAGAGCCTCTTGGCGGCGGCGCTTGCCAAACTCGGGCGAACAGCGGAAGCCAAAGCCGCCGCCAGGCAGGTGCTTGTGCTGCAACCATCCTTCAGTTCGAGTGGATACTGCAATGCCATTGGGATCACGCCCGCGCTGGCCGCAACGCTGATGGAAGCATGGCGTCAGGCCGGTCTGCCGCCATAGGAGTTTGTGCTTAGCCAACAAGACCGAGTTGTCCGGGTTGGGCGCAGAGCATGCTTTCCCGGGCGCTTCCCGCCAAGTCCGCCATCCGCCCATCGGCGACATTCGCGGACAGTCGCCAAGCGTTTGACTTCAACCGCTACTCCGGCACCACCAGCTCCGTCCTGATCTGAAACCGCCCAAGCAGCTCCCGCAGCGCCGCCTCCGCCGCGGCGCCAGCGGCGCGCTCGCCGCACCGTCGCCAGCGCGCCGTACTTCGGATGCGGCGCGACCTCGACGCGGACGCCCTCGACCAAGCCGGCGATCGCCTGCTCCAGCGCCTCCTTGGCGGCGATCTCGCGCAAAGCCGGCTTGAAAATCTTGCCCACCGCCGTCAGCGGCATCTGCGCCAGCACGCGCACCTCGGCCGGCGCCGCCGCGCGCTCCGCCACGCGCTCGCGCGCGAAAGCCTGCAATTCCTCGGGCGAGGCCGAGGCGCCGGGCTTCAGTTGCACAAAGACGATCGGGATTTCGCCGGCATAGGCGTCGGGCCGGCCGATCGCCGCCGCCATCTCGACCGCCGGGTGCTTGTGCAGCGCCTCCTCGATGGCCACGGGATCGATATTGTGGCCGCCGCGGATGATGACGTCCTTGGCGCGCCCGGTCAGCCAGACATAGCCGTCCTCGTCGATGCGGCCGAGATCGCCGGTGTCGAACCAGTCCGCGCCCTCCTCGCGCCGCGATCCAGGCGCCGTGATTGTGCGCCTCGTTCGCGTAGCCGCGCGAACACCATCGGCCCGCGCACCAGCACGCGGCCGATCTCGCCCGTCGCCGCCAGCCGCTCGACGCGCCCGTCCTTCACCGCCGCGACGATGAGCTCGGTGTAAGGCGCGCGCAGCCCTATCGCGCCGACCTTGGCGACGCCGAGCCGCCGGCGTCATCGTCGCGTAGCCGTGCGTCTCGGTCATGCCCCAGCCTTCGCAGATGTGGCGGCCGATGCGCCGCTCGACCTGCCGCGCCACCTCCGCCGGCAGCGTCGAGGCGCCGGAGACGCAGAAGCGCAGGCTCGAAAGGTCGAAGCCGTCGTTCGGCGTCGTTGAGCACCGCGCCCCAGCTCGTCGGCACCATGCCGATGACGCGTGGCGCGGAAGCGCTGCGCCAGCGCCCAGAAATGGCGGATGACGTTGGGGTTGCGGAAGCCGGCGGGCGTCAGCAGCACATTGGTCGCGCCCAGCGACAGCGCCGTGAGCCCCGCGCAATTCGCCCCGCCGACGTGGAAGACCGGCACGCCCGTCAGCCAGACGTCGTCCTCGCGCAAATCCTGCATCTGCGCGTTGGCCCAGCATTGCAGCATGAGGCCGCCATGGGTGTGGCGCGCGAGCTTCGGCAGCGCGGTCGTGCCGCCGGTGTGGAACAGCGAGGCGACGTCGCGCGGGCCGATCTCGCGCGCGAAGGTCAGCGCATCGCCGGGCTGTGGGCCGCAAGCGCCGCCTCGAAACTGCCCGCGCCTCGGCCGCGCCGCCGCCGACGCTGAGCAGCACCGGCGCGTCGGGCAGCTCGCGCAGCGCCGCCTCGACCTTGGGCCACAGCCCCGGCACGAGATCCGGATCGGGCGCCAGCAGCACCCGGCAGCGCGCCTCGCCCAGCAGCGAGGCGATCTGATGCGGCTCCAGCAGGAAATTGATGGGATTGGCGAGGCCGGCGGTCTGCGCGCCGATCATGGCGACGAAGCTCTCCGGCAGCAGCGGCAGCAGCATCGAAACCGACGTTCCCGGCTCGACGCCGAGCGCGCGAAACAGGTTGGCCGCCTGCGTCACGCGCGAAAAAGCTCGCGATAGCTCATATCGCGCGTCGGCTCGTCCGGCAGCCCTGCGCGAGATGGCGCAGCGCGACCTTGTCGCCGAAGCGCTCGGCCGAGGCGCGCAGCATGGCGAAGGTGGAGGGCGGCAGGCCGCGCTCGCCAAGCGGCGTGCGCTCCAGCTCCACGATGTCGGCGAGCGTCCTGACCGCCATGTTTCCTCCCGCGTGACGCACTTTCGCCCGGCGCCTGTGTTTGCCCGTCAGCCTATCGCGGCCCGCGCGCCCTGGGAAGCGCCGGCGGCCTTCGCTCGACGAAACTCGGCGCAGCGGGCGCCCAGCATCAGCGCCGGCGCGTTGGTGTTGCCGGCGTTGATGTCGGGCATCGCGGAGAGATCGCAGACCCGCAGGCCCTCGACGCCGCGCACGCGCAGCTTCGGCGTCAAGCACGGCCATCGGATCGGCGGCGCGGCCCATGCGGCACGTGCCGCTCGGATGATAGTTGGTCTTGACGAAGCGCCGGCAATGCTCGGCGAGCGCCGCGTCGCTCAGGTCGTCCGGCGATGGGCATGCAGATGCGCTCGATGCGCTCCTTCATCGGGCTCGTCTGGAAGACGCGGAAAAAGAAGCGCTGGCCCTCGATCATCTCGGCCATGTCCGCGGGATCGGCGAGCAGTTGCGGCGAGACCAGCGGCATGGCGTCGGGATCGGCGCTGGCGAGCCGCAACGGTCCCGCGCGATCTCGGCTTGACGACGCACCGTCGTGATCGTCACGCCGTAGGTGTCGGGCAGAAGCCCGGCCGACTTCGGGTCGGCGTAGATCGCCGGCACGCAGAACGCCTGGATCGTCGGCACGCCCGAGCGGTCCCTCGGGTTGACGAAGGCGCCGGCCTCGACGCCGGCCGAGAGGATCGGCCCGAGCCGAACAGCTTGAACTGCAAGCCGGTGCGCAGCATGCGCCAGCCTTCGGCCTGCTTGTAATAGCCGAAGCGCCGTTGGTCGTCGCCGCCATCGGCACTTCCGGATGGTCGATCAGGTTGGCGCCGACGCCCGGCAGATCGACGAGGCAATCGAGGCCATGCTCGCGCAAATGCGCGGCCGGCCCGACGCCCGACAGCATGAGAAGTTGCGGCGTCGACAAGGCGCCCGAGGCGACGACGATCTCGCCGTCCGCGATAGACCGTGCGGTCCTGGCCCGTCGGCGTCGCGGTAGACGACGCCGACCGCGCGTCCGTTCTCGATGACGATGCGGCGCGCGCGCGATCGCAGCCGGATCGTCAGCTTCGGATCGTGCTCCAGCGGCGCGAGGAACGCATAAGCCGCGCTGCTGCGCTTTCCGCGCCGGTTCATGAACTGATAGAAGCCGACGCCGCGCTGCGACGGCCCGTTGAAATCGTGATTGTAGGGCTCGCCCAGCGCCTGCACCGCCTGCACGAACCAGCGCGATATGTCGTCGATATAGCCGGCGTCGGAGACCAGCAGCGGCCCGTCGGCGCCGTGCAGATCGTTGCTGCAGCCGGTTGTTGCCCTCCATGCCGCGGAAATGCGGCAGCACGTCCTTCCAGCCCCAGCCGGGATCGTCGTTCTCGCCGCGCAGCGCCTCGTCCCAGGCGTCGTAGTCGGAGGGCCGTCCGCGCATATAGACCTGCGCGTTGACCGAGGAGCCGCCGCCGAGCACGTTGGCCTGCGGAATCTCGTGACTGGCGGCCGCCGAGATGCGCCTGCGGCGTCGTCATGTGATAGCGCATGTATTTGCTGCCGTGGATCAGCTTGAAGATGCCCGGCGGCATGTCGAGCAGGTAATGGCGGTGCGAATGGCCGCCCTCGAGCAGCAGCACTTTCGCGCCGCGCCTGGACAAGCCCCGCCGCCGCGACCGAGCCGGAGGAGCCGCCGCCGACGACGATATGGTCGAACCGCTCCTGCATCGTTCAGGCTTTCACGGCCGTCCAGAGCCCGCCCAGTCGAACGCGACGCCGTGGCCGGGCCGATCGGGCGCGACGGCGAATCCCTCCTCGATGCGCAGCGGCTCGGCGATGAAGCGGTCGAGGCCGAAGCCATGGGCTTCCAGATAGCTGCGGTTCGGGCAGGCGGCGAGCAGATGCACCGTTATGTCGTGCGCGCCATGGCTCGTCACCGGCAGGTTGAACGCCTCGGCGAGATGGGCGATCTTCATGAACGGCGTGACGCCGCCGCAATTGGTCACGTCCGGCTCGGGATAGGTCACGGCCTCCGCGGCGATATATTGCTTGAACTCCCAGAGGGTGCGCAAGTTTTCCCCCGCCGCGATCGGCAGGCCGCCCTCGCGCAGGATGCGCGCGTGGCCGGCGGGATCGTCGGGGACGGTCGGCTCTTCGAGCCAGGTGAGGTCGTAAGGCTGGAACGCGCGCGCGGCGCGGATGGCGGCGTCGGCCGACCATTTCATGTTGGCGTCCGCCATCAGGGGAAAACCGTCGCCGAGAAAGTCGCGCATGGCGCGCACTTTGGCGACGTCCTCGGCCAGCCGCGCGCGGCCGACCTTCATCTTGATGGCGCGAAAACCCTTGGCGAGATTGGCCTTGGTCTGTTCGATAAGCTCATCCGCGCGTAAGCTCCAGGTCGATGCCGCCGGCGTAGCACGGCACTTTGGCGTCGAACCCGCCGAGCAGACGCCATAGCGCCAGCCCCGCCCGCTTCGCCTTCAGGTCCCACAGCGCCATGTCGAAAGCCGACATGGGCGAGCACGCTCGGGCCGCCCCGGCCGCCGTAGTGCAGCCCCCACCAGACCTTTTGCCAGAGCGCCTCGATCGCGTCGGCCTCCGCGCCGAGGGCGATCTCGCCGAACTCGCGACGCAGGATCGCGTCGATCGCCGCCCCGTTGCGGCCGACGGTGTAGGTGTAGCCCACGCCCTCCGCGCCGTCCGCGTCGCGCACCCGCACCGTATTGAGCTCGAATGCCCGCATCTCGCCATGCGTGGAGTCCGTGAGAACCTGCGGCAGGGGAATTCGGTAATAGCCGGGCTCGATCGCGATGAGTTTCGCCAATATCCCCTCCCTGACGCGCGTGAGCGCGAATTCTGCAAGCGCCGCGCGAGTCTCTAGCCCGGATACCCCTATGAGCGAAAGCGCCGGCGCCCTTGTTCCCCTTTTACCCCTTGCCCCTTCGGCCCGCCTCCGCTAACGCGGCAACATGGCCCGCGTCGCTCCGCCCCCTCCCCCGCCGCCGTCGGAACCGATCGACGTCAACCTGCGGGACGCGCTGGAGGAGCGCTATCTCGCCTATGCGCTCTCCACCATCATGGGCCGCGCCCTGCCCGACGCGCGCGACGGCCTGAAGCCCGTCCATCGCCGCATCCTCTACGGCATGCATGTGCTGCGGCTCGACCCCGGCACCGGCGTTCAAGAAATGCGCGAAGATCGTCGGCGACGTGATGGGCTCGTTCCATCCGCACGGCGATCAGGCGATCTACGAGGCGCTGGTGCGCCTCGCCCAGGATTTCGCCTCGCGCTATCCGCTCGTCGAGGGCCAGGGCAATTTCGGCAATATCGACGGCGACAACGCCGCCGCCTATCGCTACACCGAGGCCCGCCTCACCGATTTCGCGCAGCTTGCTGCTCGAAGGCATCGACGAGGACGCCGTCGACTGGCGCGACAATTACTCCGGCGACCAGCAGGAGCCGGTGGTGCTGCCCGCCGCCGCGCCGAACCTGCTGGCCAACGGCGCGCAGGGCATCGCCGTCGGCATGGCGACCTCCGTGCCGCCGCACAATGTCGCGGAACTGCTCGACGCCTCGCTCTATCTGATCGCCCATCCGGACGCGAGCGTCGACGCGCTCATCAATTTCGTCCCCGGCCCGGATTTCCCGACCGGCGGCGTGCTGGTCGATTCGCGCGAAGCCATCGCCGAGGTCTACCGCACCGGCCGCGGCGGCTTCCGCCTGCGCGCGCGCTGGACGAAGGAGGAGACGGGCCGCGGCGGCTGGGTCGCCGTCGTCACCGAAATCCCCTATGGCGTGCAGAAATCGCGGCTGATCGAGGCGCTGGCCGAGCTCGTCAACCAGAAGAAGGCGCCGCTGCTCGCCGACGTGCGCGACGAAAGCGCCGAGGACGTGCGCATCGTGCTGGAGCCGCGCGCGCGCACGGTCGAGCCGGCCGTGATGATGGAGCAGCTGTTCAAGCTCAGCGAGCTCGAAGTCGCGCATCTCCGTCAATATGAACGTGCTGGTCGACGGCATCACGCCGCGCGTGGTCTCGCTCGAGCGAAGCCTTGCAGCAATGGCTCGACCATCGCCGCGAGGTGCTGCTGCGCCGCTCGCGGCATCGGCTGGCGGCGATCGAGCGCCGGCTCGAACTGCTCGCCGGCATGATGATCGTCTACCTCAATCTCGACGAGGTGATCCGCATCATCCGCGAGGAGGACGAGCCGAAGCCGGCGCTGATCGCGCGCTTCAAGCTGACCGACACGCAGGCCAATTACATCCTCGACACGCGCCTGCGCACGCTTGCGCCGGCTGGAGGAGATGCAGTTGCGCAAGGAGGAGACGGAGCTGAGCGAGGAGAAAGGGCAGATCGAGGCCCTGCTCGCCTCCGAGCGCAAGCAATGGAAGGTGATCGCCCACGAAATCCGCGACACCAAGAAGAAATACGGGCCGGAGACGAAGATCGGCAAGCGCCGCACCCGCTTCGAGGCGCCGCCGCAGGTCGAGGTCGATCTCGCCGAGAGCTTCATCGAGCGCGAGCCGATCACCGTGCTGCTGTCGCGCAAGGGCTGGATTCGGGCGATGAAGGGCCATGTCGCCGACGTCTCGACGCGCAACCTTCAAGGGCGACGACAGCCTGCAGACCTCGTTCTTCGCCGAGACGACCTCGAAAATCCTGGTGCTGGCGAGCGACGGCAAGACGCTTCACGCTCGACGCCTCCAAGCTGCCCGGCGGGCGCTCGCTCGGCGAGCCGCTGCGGCTGATGGCCGATATCGACGAGCGGCGTCCATCGTCGCCGTCTGGCCCTATGCGGCGGGCGAGAAAATGCTGCTGGCGACCAGCGACGGGCGCGGCTTCGTCGCGCCGCAGGACGACCTCGTCTCGGCGACGCGCAAGGGCCGCGCCGTGCTCGGCGTCGAGGCGCCGGCGGTCGCCTGCTCTGGCGACGCCCGCCAACGGCGACCATGTCGCCGTCATCGGCGAGAACCGCAAGCTGCTGGTCTTCCCGCTCGGGCAAGTCCCGGAAATGGCGCGCGGCAAGGGCGTGCGCCTGCAACGCTACAAGGACGGCGGCCTCTCGGACGCGCGCGTGTTCGCGCTGAAAGAGGGCATGGGCTGGCGAGACTCGGCGGGGCGCAGCTTCAATGTCGGCATGCCGGAGCTGAAGGAATACATCGGCAACCGCGCGGAAGCCGGCCGTCTGCCGCCGAAAGGCTTCCCGAAGAACAACAAGTTCGAGGGATGACGGCGCTGCGCCGCGCCGGCGCCGAGGACGCCCCCGCGATCGCGGGGCTGACGCGAAAGGCCTACGCGAAATGGGTCGACTTGCTCGGCCGCGAGCCGCTGCCGATGCAGGTCGATTACGCCGAGGCGCTTGCGCGCCATCGGTTCGACGTGATGGAGCGCGACGGCCGGCTCGTCGGCCTGATCGAGACCGTCGCGGACGGCGATTTCCTGCTCGTCGTGAATGTCGCGGTCGACCCCGCATGGCAGGGCCAGGGGCTGGGCGCCGAGTTGATGGCCTTGGCCGAGCGGCTGGCGGGCAAGGCGAACTTGCGCGGCCTGCGGCTCTATACGAACAGCCGCTTCGCGGCCAACATTCGCTTCTACGAACGGCTCGGCTTCGAAAAGGAGCGCGAGGCGCCGCTCAACGGCGGCGTCGCGCTCTATATGACGAAGCGGCTCGCGCGCGGCCTAGCGCCGACCGCGCGTGACGCGCTCGATCTCCGCGCGCACGAGGCGCTCGACCATCGCCGGCAGGTTCTCGTCGAGCCAAACCTTCAGCATCGGCTTCAGCATCTCGCGCGCCAAGTCCTCGGCGACCTCCATGCCATGCGCGGCAAGGCTCTCCGACAGCGATTGGAACGAAGCGGCGACCGCGTTTTCCGAATCCTCGGACAGCAACGGCTCGTCTTCCTCGGCCAGGGCCGGCGGCTCGGGCTTGGCGGCCTCCAATTCCGCGTCGCGCGACCACACCACGGTCGGAGGGGCCGGCGGCGCCTCCGGGCTCGGACGGCGATGGTTCAAGCGCAACGGTCACACGCGCGGGCGCGTCGCTGGAATAGACGATCTGCGGCCCTGGTTTCGGCGGCGCGGGCTCGCGGTCGTCGGCGATGATGGCGCGGATCGAGGCGAGAATCTCCTCCATGGAAGGTTCGTGAGCGCGCTGCGCCCGCCGCAGCGCCTCTGCTTCGGAGTTCTCGTTGCTGGACGCGGGCACGCTCATACGAACCTCCATGCCGCCCGTCGTCTCAGGCGGCGCCCGTCGCGCAAGCCAATCGAATCGCCGAGCGTTTCGCCGTCAAGACTCGCCCAAGCGGTCGCCCGGCGCAACCGCCAATGCGCCCCGCCCCTCGTCAGCGTCCATCCGGCGTGCGCACGCCGAACTCCTTGGTTTTCACCAGATCGAAATGCACGCGCGGATCGTATTCCGCGACGCTGAGCCCGAGGCTCCTCACCGACAGCCGGCCAACCGCGGAAAGCAGCGTATAGGAGTTGACGACCTGATCGTGTTGGGCCCGGACCAGCGCGACGCGCGACTGCAACAGCGTCTGCTGGGCGTTGAGCACGTCGAGCGTGGTGCGCTGGCCGACTTTCGCCTCTTCGCGCACGCCGGCCAGCGCCACTTCGTTGGCCTGCACCTGCGACTTGCGCGCCCTGACCACAACGGACGAAATCTCGTTCGCGCCCCAGGCGGCGACCACCTGTTCCCGCACTTTCTCGCGCTGCGAATCCGTGGCCAGTTCCTGCTGGCTCACCTGCTCCTTGGCCTGGCGGATCGAGGCGAAGCTCGTGCCGCCGTCCCAAATGGGGATGTTGAGCTGGGCGCCGACCGCCCCGACCACTTCCCTGCTGCCGCCGGGCAGGCCCACGAGGTCATAGGAATTGGTGATCGAGCCCGTCAAATCCAGCGTAGGATAAAGCGCCGCTTCGTTGATCTTGACCTTGAGCAACGCCGCGTCAACGCCGTGCAGAAAGGCGGTGATCGCGGGATTCTCGACCTGAGAAATCGCGATCGCGAGCGGGAGCGTGGGGGGCAGCAGCCTGGCCACCGGCGTCACCGGCGCCAATCTTTTCGGCTGATCGCCGATCACCTGACGGTAGTTGCGCGATCGACGTCTGCAAAGTCGATTTCGCGTCGGTGTAATTGGCTTGCGCGTCCGCGAGCGAGGCCTCCGCCTGGGCCACGTCGGTGCGCGTCACCTCGCCGACGTTGAACCGATCCTTGGTCTGGCGCAACTGCTCCTTCAGCACTTCGACGTTGCTGTGGTTGAGATCGAGCACCGCCGTATTTTGCATCACGTCCATGTAATACGTGAGCGCGTTGAGTAGCGTGTTCTGCTCGGTGTAGCGAAGCTGCTCGCGCTGGCCCATCACTTTCGACTCCTGCTCTCTGCACGGAGTTGAACGTCTTTTGGCCGTTAAAAAGATTCTCTTTGACAGTCACGCCGTAGCCGCGCGGCAGCGTGCTCTGCGTCGTGGGGACGAACCCGCCGGTGCCCTCCGAGCCGAGGCGCGTGAAACCGGCGTTGGCGTTGGCCGAGATGCTCGGCAAATAGCCGGCGTTGGCTTGGGGCACCCCTTCGTCGGCGGCCCGCACCGCCGCGCGTTGCGAGTTGATGTCGGGGTTGTTGAGATAGGCCTTGATGAGCGCGCCGCCGATGGTCTCAGCGCGCGGCCGGCGCAGCGATCGACAACGCGATCAGCAGCCGCTCCACAGGCCGCCGCGGCGGCCCTGCGCGCTGCACCGCACTTCTGGTCACGCATCCCCGCTTTCACCACACCATCGCCCTCCCGGCCAACTCTTGCGAATTCGTCCGGCTCAGAATAACCGATGTTTTAAGCCTAACTCGCCCGCGAGGCTACCGCGCCGTGCGCCGCCGGCGCGCGAGCCGCTGCGTTATTCCGACCTCATGTCGCAAAGTTGTGACACCTTGCGCGCCGCGGGTCAGAACGCGAAAGCGGACGCGCGCGCGAAGCCCGGCAGAACGTCGCCGGCGCCGTCATAGAGCGCGCGCTCGCTGACGCCGCCGCCCGACCCGCTCGAACAGGACGATGTGCTTGGCGCTCGGAGCGGGCGCTGACGCCGACGAGCCGGCCGCCGTCCTTCAGCGCGCCGATGAGACGCTCGGGCGCCGACCTCGAAGGCGCCGTTGATGATGATGACGTCGAACGGCCCCTTGCCCGCCGGCGGCTCCGTCAACGGGCCCTCGACGCACTCCACTCCCGGAGAGCCCGGCCGCCCGGGCGGCGCTCGGCGTCCGTCTCCAGAGCGACGACGTCGAGGCCGAGCGCCGCCAGCAGCGCCGCGCAATAGCCCGAGCCGCCGCCGACCGTCAGCGCGCGTTCTCCCCTGGCCGGCGCCGCGATCTTCAGCATGAGGCCGAGCGTGCGCGGGCTCAACAGCTTGCGGCCCGGCGGCCCGGAAGAGAGAACCTCGCAATCGGCATAGGCGAGCCCCCGTTGCGCCGGCGCGACGAAATCCTCGCGCGGGACCTCGGCGAAGGCCGACAGCAGGTCGAGATCGTTGACGTCGCTGGTGCGCAACTGCGCGTTGATCATTTGCAGACGCAGCGCGTCCGATTTCGCGTCAGACATCCGAATGGCCCCATTCCCCGGCGCGGCCGCGCAAATCCGGCGACTGCCCCTAAATGCCGCCCGGTCGGACCGTCAAGGCCGCCGGCGACGGGCGCGCTCGGGCCTGGCCGCCCCGGTCGAGATCGGCCGCGATTCGGGCGCGAGCGGCGGGCGCGGGCGGCGGGCGAGTTCGATTGCGTCGGCCTCGGAAAGACCGGCCATGCACAGCAGGCGAACCACCGCCGGCTCGATCACGTCGGCCGGCATCTCCTCCTGCGCGATGGCGAGGCTGACGCCGACGATGGCGTAGCAGGCGAGCTTGAACGTCAGTCGCGCGTCGGAAAAAGTGAACCGCCCCGCCCGCGCCGCGTTCTCGAGATCGCGGATCGCGAAGGGTCCATGGCAGCGGAACATCGCCTCGGCGATCACCTCCGGACGGTTCAACAATTGCCGCCAGCGCAGATCGGCGGTCGCCGCCTCGATCACCGTGCGCACGCCATAGGCGTAGACCTGCGCGGGGTCCGCAAAATTGTTCGTCACCTCTTCGATACGCACCGCCAGATTGTGCATCACCCGTTCGATGACGGAGACGGCAAGCTCGTCCTTGGACTTGAAATAGGAATAGACCGTGCCCGCGCCCACGTCGGCGCGCTCGGCGATCTCCTGCATCGTCGCCGCGTCGATGCCCTTCTCGGACATCACGCTGTAGCCCGCCTGCACCAGAGCCTCGCGATTGCGCTCCTGGCGCAGCGCGACGCGACCCTTCCCGGATGACTTTTGCGGCTGCAATCGAGTGTCCTTCGCCTTCAGCGGCAGGGATGGGGCGCCAGCGGCCCGTCGTCAAGATCGAATCCGATTCGAAGATGAACGAGTCGCACATTATAGCTTATTCGGTATTGACATACGCTCGAAATTGAATGATGTTCAATTTCAGTGCCGCCGAGAACCGTCGGCGCCGCAAGGGAGGAAGCTGATGAACATCCGCGTGAGCCCGCAAATCGCCGAGGGCGACGTGAAAGGCGTCGCAGAGAGCCTGATTCCCCTTTTGGCCGCCCGCGAATTGCAGACCGAGAAAGACCGCAAGGTTCCGGCCGAGAACATCAAGCTGCTCGCCGACAGCGGGCTGCTCGGCATATTCCGCGCGAAGAAATGGGGCGGCTCGCAGCTTTCCATGCGCGCCCATGTCGACGCGGTGTCGACGGTGGCCAAAGGCTGCGCGGCGACCGCCTGGGTGCTCGGCGTCTATCACGCGCACGACTACCTCATCGGCCACATGAGCGAGCGCGTGCAGGAGGAGATCTACACGACCGGCGACATGCAGGCCGTCGCCGCCGTCATCGGCCCGCGAGGCAAGGCGGTGCGCCGCGCCGACGGGACTTATCTGCTCAACGGCTTCTGGCCCTTCGCCTCGGGCAATGCCGCCGCGCACTGGCTGCTGCTCGGCGCCGAAGTGTTCGACGAGGCCGGGAACAAGCTCGACGAGGGCGATTTCGCCGTGCCGATCGAGGACATCGAGCGCATCGACGACTGGCATGTCGCGGGCCTTGCCGGCACCGGCTCCAATTCCGTGCGCGTCAGGGACGCCGTCGTTCCCGCGCATCGCTACATCTCGCTGCCCGCGCTGCTCGAAAACCAGACCGCGACCTTCGCCCGCCCCGACGCGCCGAGCGTGCACAAGTGCCAGGCCGGGCCGGCGCTCGAAATGTTCATCGCGACGTCCTCGCTCGGCGCCGCGCGCCGCTCGCTCGAGGAGTTCCTCAGGGTCGTGCCGGGCAAGCGCGTCATGTACACCTCGCACATCTCGCACGAATGGACGGCGCTGCAGATCGCGCTCGGCGAGGCGGCCTCGATGATCGAGGCGGCGGAGCTCATCTTCTACCGCGCCGCCGACGACGTCGACGCCTGGGCCCGCCGCGGCGAGAAGATGCCGATGCCGATCCGCGCCCGCATCCGCATGGACATCACCACCGTGCCGAAGCTCTGCCGCGACGCCGTGCAGAAGCTGCTGACCATGGGCGGGGCGGCCGGACTGTCGCTGAAGAGCGCGATCCAGCTCAATTTCCGCAACCTCCAGGCGACCACGATGCACGGCCTGCTGCTCGAAGAGGCGGGCGCGGAGATTTACGGGCGCGTGCTGCTCGGCCTCGACCCCGGCACCGGCGTGATCTAGGCTTGAGGACATGAGCGCCGATTTCGCAGACCTGCCGCCGGTTCCGGCGAACGATTACATCGCCGCCGTCGCGCAGCATGTCGCGTCGGTCTGCGTAATCACCACGGTCTGCGACGGCGAGCGGTTCGGGCTTACCGCCACCGCCGTCGCCTCGGTGTGCGCGGCGCCGGCGCGGCTGCTCGTCTGCGTCAACAAGTCCGGCCTCAGCCACGACAAAATCCTGCGCTCCGGCCGGTTCTGCGTCAATGTGCTGACCGAGAGCCAGGACCGCATCGCCATGGTGTTCGCGGGCATGGCGGGGCTTGGCGACAAATTCGAGGTCGGCGATTGGACCGAGCTGAAAACGGGCGCGCCGGCCCTCGTCGACGCGGCCGCCTCGTTCGACTGCCGGCTCGCCTCGATATGCGACCAGCCCACGCATTCCGTGCTGTTTGGCGACGTCATCGCCACGCGGCATCTGGCCGGAGAGGACACGCTGCTCTATGGCGTGCGCCGCTTCCGCCAGTTGCGCAAGATCTTCTCGGCCGTCGCCGGCGACGACGAATATTTGTGAGGTCCAGGCGGATCACGAGCGGCGGCCATGACGGCGTAAGTGTCGCTATCGGCGCGCTCGCGGCGCCCTACCCCCGCTTGCTCACGATAAAGCTCAGCGGCAGGAATTGCAGCCCGGTGCGGGCGCGCAGCGCGCCCCAGAGGCCGCGCGGCTCGATCAGCATAACGGCTATCGCCACCGCGCCAAGCGCCATCAGATAGTAGGGCCCGAGCTGCGACAGCGTCTCGCGCAAAAGGAAATAGATCAGCGCCCCGAGGATCGGCCCTTCGAACGTGCCGATGCCGCCGATCACCACCATGAAGATCACGAGCGCCGTCCAATCGTTGACGCTGAAACCGCTGTCGGGCGAGATGCGCAGCCTTTGGAGGAAGATCACCGCGCCGATCATCGCCGTACCCGCGGCGGCGGCGACATAGACGATGAGCTTGGCGCGGTCGACGTCGACGCCGTTGGAGCGCGCGGCGAGTTCGTTGTCGCGGATGGCGGTGAGCGCGAGGCCGAGCCGCGAGCGCAATGTGACAAAGATGAGCGCCAGAACCAGCACGAGCAGCGCGAGCGATACGACATAGATGGCGACGAAGCGGTCATGCGGCGTGCGCCCCAGCGTCTTGGCCGCCTGCACCGGCAGACTCATGCCGGAGCCGCCGCCGAGCGGAACGATGAGAATCGCGGTCAGACGAAACACCTCCGCCACCACCCAGGAAGTGATGGCGAAATAGGCGCCGCGCAGCCGGAACAGCAGCATGGCGATGGGGACCGACAGGATCGCGGCGCCGATCCCGATGAGCGGCAGCGTATAGAGCGGCGCCATTCCCGCCTTCGCGGCCAGCGCGAACAAGGCGTAGCCGCCGAGCCCGACATAGGCCTGCTGACCGACCGAGACGAGGCCGGCATAGCCCGCGAGGAAATTCCACAGGCAGGCGAGCGCGACATAGAGAAAGATCTCGATCATCAGCCGAAGCTGATCGTTGCTCGCCCACCACGGCGCGCTCGCCCCCGCCGCGAGCGCGGCGATAACGACGAGGCTCGTCGCGATCGTTGTGCGCGACGAGCGCGAAACGACATAGCTCATCAGGCCGGCCTCCCGAACAGGCCGTAGGGCCTTATCGCCAGCACGATGAGGAAGGCGACGTGACCGGCGAGCACCTGCAGGCCGGGATCGACGATCGAGGCCACGCTCTGCACCACGCCGAGAATGATCCCGCCCGCCAGCGTCCCCCAGAAGCTCGACAGCCCGCCGATGATGACCGCCTCGAAGCCGAAGATGAGGCGCGTCGGCCCGGTCGCCGGATCGAAATTGGCGCGGATGGCGAGCAACACGCCCGCGAGGCCCACTATCGCCAGCGACAGACCCATCGCGAGACCGAACACATGGCGGTTATCAAGTCCCATCAGTTGCGCGATGCGCGGATCGTCGCTGACGGCGCGAAACGCGCGGCCGAGCTTCGTGCGATAGAGCATGAGCTGCAGCGCCGCGATGACGAGGATCGCGAGCGCGAGTTGCATGAGCGGCAGCACGCCGATGCTGATGGCGTCGGTCAACTTGACGCTCGCCACTTCCAGCGCGCCGGCCTGCAGCCTCTTGTTGTCGGCCGAGAAGATCGCGAGAAAGCCGTTCTGCATGATGACCGAAAGGCCGAAGGAGACGAGCAGAGGCGGCATCAGATCGTCGCCCATCGTGCGGTTGAACAGCCCGCGTTGCAGCGCATAGCCCACGACCGCCATGATCGGCACGACGAAGAGAAGCGCCGTCAAAGGATTGACGCCGAGCGTCTGGGTTGCAATCAAGCCGATATAGGCGGCCAGCACGATGAGATCGCCGTGCGCGATATTGACGAGCTTCATCACGCCGAAGATGAGGGCGAGGCCGATGGCGAACATCGCATAGAGCCCGCCGACCATCACGCCCTGCACCACCGCGTTGGCGAAATCCCCCATGCGCTCAAACCCCGAAATAGGCGGCGGAGATCGCCTCGCGCGTCAGCGAAGCGGCCGGCCCGCTCAGCGCGACGCGGCCCTCCAGCATGCAATAGACGTGATCGGCGATCTTCAAGGCCTGCTGGATGTCCTGCTCGACGACGATCGCCGACACGCCCTCGGCCACGATGCGGCGGATATAGGCGTAGATCTCCTTGACGATGATCGGCGCGAGCCCAAGGCTCAGCTCGTCGCAGAGCAGCAGCGTCGGGTTGGACATCAGCGCCCGGCCGATGGCGACCATCTGCTGCTGGCCGCCCGAGAGCGACATCGAGGGCTGACGACGACGCTCGCGCAGGATCGGGAACAGGTCGAAGACCCGGTCGAGCGTCCAGGCGCCCTGCCTCCCGACCTGCGCGCCGATGACGAGATTCTCCTCGACGCTCAGCGAAGGAAACAGCCGCCGCCCCTCCGGCACCAGCGCCAGGCCGCGCTTGACGATCTTATAAGGCGCTTCCCCGCCGATCGCTTCGCCCTCGAAGCGGATGGCCTCGCGCGGCGCGGCGTTGAGGCCGACAAGCGTGTTGAGCAGCGTGCTCTTTCCGGCGCCGTTGGCGCCGATCACCGCGACGATCTGCCCGCGCCCGACCTCGACATCGACGCCGTAAAGCGCCTGGAAATCGCCGTAGAAGGCCTTGAGCGCGCTGACGCTCAGCAGCGGCGCATCAGGCATCGGCCTCGATCCCCATGTAGATCTCGGCGACCTTGGGATCGCGGATCACCTCCTGCGGCGGCCCGTCGGCGATGAACTTGCCCTGATAGAGCACCAGCGCGCGGCTCACCACCGACAGCAAGGCGTGCAGCACATGCTCGATCCAGACAATCGTCACGCCCGAGGCGTGCACGCGCTTGATGAGCGCGATGAGATCCTCGCATTCGTGCTGCGTCAGCCCGCCGGCGATCTCGTCGAGCAGCAGCACCTTCGGCTCGGTCGCCAGCGCGCGGGCGAGCTCCAGGCGCTTGCGGTTGAGCAGCGTCAGGCGGCCGGCGGGCGTGTTGGCGTGGGTCCCGAGGCCGCATTCCTCCAATATTTGCAGCGAACGCTCCTGCGCGCGCGCAAATCCCGCGCGCGCGCCGAACGCGGCGCCGACCATCAGATTCTCGAACACCGTCATGTCGCCGAACGGCTGCGGCACCTGATAGGCGCGCGCGATGCCGAGCCGGCAGCGCTCCTGCGTCGACGCGCGCGACACGTCGCGGCCGAAATAGAAGACCGAACCGGCGTCGAGTTTCAGCGTGCCGGTGATGAGGCCGAGGATAGTGGTCTTGCCGGCGCCGTTGGGGCCGAGAACGCCGATCGCCTCGTTTTCCGCCACCGTCAGGTCGAGCTCGGTGGCGATGCGGATAGCGCGAAACGCCTTAGAGACCTGTCTTAGCTCGAGCGCGGGAGTCATCTTCGATCATTCACCCGAGAGAAGCGGCGCGTCGTGTAAGCGCGTTTGCGTCATTCGTCATGGCCGGGCTTGTCCCGGCCATCCACGCCGGCCCGCAATAGAGCCATTTCCGGGCAGTAGCAAAATGCAGCGCCAGGCGGTGGACGGCCGTGCGGCCGACCCGCGCGGATGGCCGGGACAAGCCCGGCCATGACGGCGCGACGGCGTTTCAATATCGCGCCGACGCTTCCTGTCCGGCGACTTCGGTCAATAGGCCATCGGATCGAACTTCTTGGTCGTCGGGATGCCGGGATAGGCGGAATTGTTGGCGATCTCGATGTCGTATTTGAACTTCTTGCCCTTCACCCATTGCCCCCCGACCAGCGGCGTCGTCGAAACGTTCTTGACCGGACCCGTCTTGAAATTGACCGGCCCGACGATCGACTGATAGTTGGTCGCCGCGATCGCGTCCAGGATCGCCTTGGGATCGTCGAGGCTCTTGGCGCGCTTCAGAATGTCGATGGCGACTTCGAGCAGCGCATGTTTGAAGCCGATCGGCTGCACCCATTGCTTGCCGGTCGCCGCGGTGAAGGCGGCGCAGAGTTCGGCGGCGGACTGGCCGGTCAGGCCCGACTTGAAGGGGTGGTTCGGCGACCACCATTCCTCCGAGGAGAGCCCGGCCCCACGATCGCCCAGCGCCTCCACCGAGGCCGGGAACAGCAGCGCCTTGGCGATGGTCACGGCCTTGGGCTTGTAGCCCTGCTGGCCGCACTGGCTCCAGAACGTCGCGAAGTCCGGCGGCAGGAACACGCCGGTCACGATGTCGCAATTGGCCGCCTTCAGCTTGGCGATCTGCGCCGAGAAATCGTTGGACAGCGGCGTGAACAGGCCCATGTCCGTATATTTGAAGCCTTCCTTGATGAAGCCCGGCGGCAGGCCGCGCTTCATGTCGGAGAGCCCGACGCCGTCGGGATCGTTCGACCAGACCCCGCCGACGTTCTTGTTGGTCTCGATGGATTTCCAAAGGCCGGTGTAGGTGGTGACGACCTGATCGGCGCCCCAGAAGAAATGATAGGTCCAATCAAAACCCTTGTCCGGCGCGCCGCCGCGGCCGAAGAACCAGGGCTGCCAGGGCGTGTCCGTCGTCAGGCAGGGCACGCTGTTGAGCTCGCACTGGTCGGAGACCGGGATCGTCGTGTCCGACGTCGAGGACGCCAGCATCAGATCGACCTTGTCCTTGGTGATGAGCTCGGCGGCGAGATCGGCGGCGCGGCTGGGGTTCGACTGGCTGTCGCGCACCAGGATTTCGATGGCGACCTTCTTGCCGCCGATCTCAAGGCCGTCGCCGATGCGTTTGCGGATCTCGCCGACGATGAACTGGTCGGCGGAGCCGAAGGCGGCGATGGGGCCGGTCTCCGGGCTGATGAAGCCGAGCTTGATCGTCCTGGCGGCATAGGCGCGACCGATATAGGCGGGCGCGGCCAGCGCCGCGCCGGCGAGCTGCACCACGCGACGGCGCGTCAGTCCGCCCGCGTTCTCCATTTCCACTCCCATCGCTTCCTCCCAGTTTATCTTAAAGCTGCGCCGACCGTGTTCAGGTCGCGCGGCCGCGCTTCCCGTTCACCAAACCATGGCAAGTCTGGCGAGACAATCACCCGATGCATGAGCGCATCGCCCCCTCAAGACCGCCCGCCCCGCTCGGAGAGCTCGGGCGAGGCGAGCAGAATCTCCATCGTTCGGCTCAGGTGAGCGGCGATGCGCTCGCAGGCCGCCTCGGCGTCGCGCGCCAGGCATGCGTCGAGCAGGCCCTTGTGCTCGGCGTCGACGTCGCGCGAGGAATTGGCGATCTTCGAGAGGCTGCGGTAGCGTTCGCTTTGGGCGTAGAGCATTTCGCGGATCGTCAGCGTCCAGCGGCTGTCGCAGGCCGAGGCCAGCGCCGCGTGGAAGGCGTTGTGCGCGGCGGCCCAGGCGGGACTCAGATGCGCGCGGCCGCCGAGGCTGATCGGCAGGCGATGCAGCCGATGATAGGCGGCCAATATGCTCGCCTCCCACTCGACGTCGCCCTTTGAGATCGCCGAGCGCAGGCAGAGCTGCTCGATGGCGATGCGCGTGCGGGTGATGTCGACGAGCTCCTCCGCCGAAATGGCGGCGACGGTGAAACCCTTTTGCGCGGTCGCCACCGCCATGCGCTCGGCGGCGAGCCGCGACAGGGCCTCACGCACCGCGCCGGGGCTGAAATCGAACTCGGCCGCCGCGTCGCTGATCTTGATCTTGGCGCCGGGCGCGAGCCTGCATGACAATATGGCCTCGCGCAGCGCCGCATAGGCCGCGTCGGTCTGGGTCTTGGCGCTGGCGAAAACAGTTTGCCCGTCCATTTTTCTAGTTTGTGGGGGAAAATCTAGAAATGCAAGGAAAATATTTTTTCCATTGACAGCGATCTGGCTCGGGCCTAAGGGTGCGACAGTCGCCGCAGGGCGAGCCATCGACACGAGAGGAAGCGCCGAAGTGAGATTCATCCGATTCGAGGACGCCGGCGGCGTCGGCCTCGCGGTGGAGGCGAACGGCGCCGCGCGCGGCCTGCATGAAAGCGATTCCGGCTTTCCGGGGACCCTCAGCGCGCTCGTGGCCAAGGGCCGCAAGGCGCTGACGCAGGCGGGCGAGAAGCTGGCCTCCGGGCCGGCGGTCGATCTCGCCAAGGCCAAGATCCTGCCGCCCTTCCCCGCGCCGCCGAAGATCATCTGCGTCGGCCTCAACTATCGCGACCATTCCGCCGAATCCGGCTTCAAACAGCCGGATTATCCGACGCTGTTCACCCGTTTCGCGACCTCGCTCGTCGGCCAGGGCGCGCCGGTGGTTCGGCCGAAGGTCTCCGACAAGTTCGACTATGAGGGCGAGCTCGTCGCCGTCATCGGCGAGGGCGGCCGGCACATCTCCCGCGAGAAGGCGCTCGATCACGTCGCCGGCTATTCCATCTTCAACGACGTGTCGGTGCGCGACTATCAGTTCAAGTCGCCGCAATGGACGGTCGGCAAGAACTTCGACGGCACCGGCCCGTTCGGCCCGGTCTTCGTCACCGCCGACGAATTGCCGGCGGGCGCCAAGGGGCTCAAGATCCAGACGCGGCTCAACGGCCAGGTCATGCAGGACGCCAACACCGACGACATGGTGTTCGACGTCGCCACCCTCATCGTCACGATCAGCGAGGCGATCACGCTGGAGAGCGGCGACGTCATCGTCACCGGCACGCCGTCCGGCGTCGGCCAGTCGCGCAAGCCCCCGGTATTCATGAAGGCCGGCGACCGCGTGGAGGTCGAGATCGAGAAAATTGGGGTATTGTCGAATCCAGTCGTCGACGAATAGGAGGCAAGGCGATGACCGCGATCCAAGGCTTCGTGAAGCCGAGCCGCCGGCCCGGCGAACTCGGCGTCCACTCGCTCGATCATTTCCACTTCAACGTGCCCGATCTCTCGGTCGCGCAGAACTTCTACTCGGAGTTCGGCCTCGACATGCAGGGCGGCGCGAACCGGCTCGCCATGCGCACCTTCGGCAATCCGCAGGTGTGGGGCACGATCGGCGAAGGCCCGCGCAAGAAGCTCGGCTATCTGAGCTTCGGCGCCTATGAGGACGACATCGACCGCTTCGCCGAGCGGCTGAAGTCGCATGGGCATCGCGCGGCTCGACCCGCCGCCGGGCGTCGATTCGAATGGCCTGTGGTTCCATGACCACGACGGCACGCCGGTCGAGATCAAGGCGGCGGCGAAGACCTCGCCGAACGAGAAATCGACCTTCGGCCAGCCGAGCGTCGGCCCCGGCATGCGCGGCGCGCCGTCGCGCTCGTCGGTCAAGCGCACCCATCCGCGCCGGCTCGCCCATGTGTTGCTGTTCACCCGCGACGTGCGCAAGGCGATCGATTTCTATACGCGCGTGCTGGGCCTGCGACTCTCCGATCATTCCGGCGACAACATCGCCTTCCTGCACGGCATCCACGGCAGCGATCATCACATGATCGCGGTCGCGCGCTCCAACGCGCCCGGCCATCATCATTTCAGCTGGGACGTCGGCAGCGTCGACGACATCGGCATCGGCGCGATGCACATGCTCGACAAGGGCTTCGCCAAGGGCTGGGGCCTCGGCCGGCACGTGCTCGGCTCGAACTTCTTCCACTATGTGCAGGACCCCTGGGGCAGCTTCTGCGAATATTCCGCCGACATCGACTATGTGCCGGTCGATTGCGACTGGCCCTCGGGCGATCATCCGCCGGAAGATTTGTTCGATGTCTGGGGGCCGAACGTGCCTTCGGACTTCGTGCACAATTACGAGGCGTGAAAGGCGGCAGCGGGCCGGCGGTTGCAGTCTGAATGCGACGCCGGCCGCGGCGCCGGAATGGCGGTCGAGGGCGGGAGGCTTACCCGCTCGACGACAACGGCCCCGCGGTTCAGGCGAACGGTCGAGAAGGTCTCCGGGGAGGATTGAAGTGTTGCAGCGGCGCCATGCGATCCGCGAGACGCGAGATTTCTCGAAATTCCTTCGCCCCCTGAAACCCATACCAGCTCGCGTCGAGACCGCCATCGCGCGGGGCGTCCAATCCGGAACGGATTGCCACTTCAGCGAAGCAAGGCTGCTCATCGAACCTATGGGCGATGGACTGGTCGACGCCGTCGTCCGAAATAGCGATGGCGTGCTCGTCGTTGCGTGTCTTACCGAAATGCCCGGCGTCACCCCCGAAATGTGGGATTGGTGGTTCGGCTGGCACGGCCTTGCCTCCGAGCGTTACCTCCTTTGGCATCCCAGGGACCATGTTTCTAACGCGATGGCCGAGGACCGTTCGCACCTGAAAGACACGAAAGCGAAGTACATCGGAAATACCTCCTTTGTCGCGGAGCGCATTGGCGACGAAGAGGTCCACAAGCTTGAAATCGCCTTTCTCCGCCCCGGAGACGTCGGCATCAGCGAGGCGGAGCTTGCGCTGCGCGGAACGGCGATCTGCGCACGCGGCGGATTGCAGGGCAAATTCGTGGATGTTTCGTACTTGATCCATTTTGTCAGAAGGACGAGCGGCGGGTCGGAAATGCTGAGCCGGTTCTGGCTCGGGCATGTAAAATCGAAACATCCCTGTTGTCGGCTCGTTTATCTCGAAGAAAATGAACACTCGCGAAGTTGCGCTCTCAAAGTGACGCCGGACGCCTTCGGGTTGCGGCTCCTCCGACATTGCTCCGAGGAGATGAACCACCTTGCGAGCTTCCTGCCGGAGCTTTACGCGGCCTACGGAAATGAATAATCGCGGCGCGGCCGGTAAGACGCACCTCGCCGGACTCGCGGCGGGGGCTGGGTCTCGGAATTCCGCTCATCTTTCGGTGCGTTGTGCGCGATTGCCCCCTGACGCAACAAGGCGACGCGGGCGCTCTTGGGGCGGGGCAGATTCTTGAGGGAATTGGAGGCCTCGCCCGGAATCGAACCGGGGTGCAAGGATTTGCAGTCCTCTGCGTAGCCACTCCGCCACGAGGCCAATCGCCGATGCGATGACCGGCGCGCGCGCCTATAGCAAGACTTCTCCGCTTCAAGCAAGCGCCGCGCTCACTGGCGGGGAGCCGTAAACTTGGCTAGGGAGGCGGGCCGTTTCTCACCTGCCCGAACCATGCCCGACCCGACCTCCTCCTTGAAGCCCCACGCACATGCACGGCGCTCCGTGGTGCTGGTCGGCATGATGGGCGCCGGCAAGACCTCCGTCGGCAAGCGCCTCGCCGCCCGCCTCGGCCTGCCCTTCATCGACGCCGACGAGGAGATCGAGGCCGGCGCGCGCATGACCATCCCCGAGATTTTCGAGAAATTCGGCGAGCCCTATTTCCGCGACGGCGAGCGGCGCGTCATCGCCCGCGCTGCTCGACCAAGGCCCCTGCGTGCTCTCCACCGGCGGCGGCGCCTTCATGAACGCCTCGACCCGCGAGCGCATCGCGCGCGCCGGCGTGTCGATCTGGCTCAGGCCCGATTTCGACGTGCTGCTGAGGCGCGTGCGCAAGCGCTCCAACCGGCCGCTGCTCCAGACGCCCGACCCCGAGGGAACCTTGCGACGCCTGCTCGAAGAACGCGAGCCCACCTATGCGCTGGCCGACATCACCATCGAATCGCGCGACGGCCCGCACGAGGCGGTGGTCGAGCAGATTCTTGTCGCGCTGGCCGCCCACGCGCGCCCCGCGAAGGGTCCTCGCGAAGTGCGCGTCGATCTGGGGACGCGGGCCTATGACATCCTGATCGGCGAGGGGCTCATCGCCGGCGCCGGCGAGCGCATCAAGGCGTTGTTCCCTAGAGCCCGCGCCGCCATCGTCACCGACGAGAACGTCGCCGCCCATTGGCTCGAACCCTTGCGCCAGAGCCTCGCCGCGGCGGGGATCGACGCGGAGCGCCGATCGTCTGTCCGCCCGGCGAGACGACCAAGTCCTATGCCGAATTCGCCCGCGTTTCCGACGCGCTGATCGCCGCGCGCATCGAGCGGCGCGACATTGTGGTGGCGCTCGGCGGCGGCGTGATCGGCGATCTCGCGGGCTTCGCCGCCGCGACGCTTCGGCGCGGCGTCGATTACGTGCAAATCCCGACCACGCTGCTGGCGCAGGTCGATTCCAGCGTCGGCGGCAAGACGGCGATCAATTCGCCGCTCGGCAAGAACCTGATCGGCGCCTTCCACCAGCCGCGCCTCGTGCTCGCCGACCTCGGCGCGCTCGCCACCCTGCCCGAGCGCGAGTTCCGCGCCGGCTACGCCGAGGTGGTCAAATACGGCCTGATCGACGACCGCGCCTTCTTCGAATGGCTGGAGGCGAACTGGCGCGACGTCTTCGCCGGCGGACCGGCGCGCGCTGAGGCGATCGCGGTCAGCTGCGCCGCCAAGGCCCGCGTCGTCGCCTCCGACGAGACCGAGCAAGGCGCGCGGGCGCTGCTCAATCTCGGCCACACCTTCGGACATGCGCTGGAGGCGCTGGCCCATTACGACCCCGCGATTCTCGTGCATGGCGAGGGCGTGGCGGTCGGGCTCGCCTGCGCGTTCCGTTTCTCGCGCGCGCTCGGGCATTGCACGGGGCAGGACGTCGTGCGGGTCGAGCAGCATCTGAAGGCCGTCGGCCTGCCGACGCGCATTCAGGACATCGCCGGGCTCGCCGCGACCCCCGCAGACGATGCTGGAGGCGATGCGGCAGGACAAGAAGGTCGAGCGCGGCCGGCTCACGTTCATCCTGGCGCGCGGCATCGGCGAGAGCTTCATCGCCAGGGACGTGCGCGGAGGCGGAGGCGCTGCGGTTTCTGGAGGGGGAGCTCGGGTGAGGCGTGATCGGCCGGGATCGTTGACTGTCGATGGAATTTTCGTGTACGATAAATTGCTTGCGATGATCCTTTGGGACGAAGCCAAACGGATATCCAATCTGAACAAGCATGGCCTGGATTTCGCTGACCTCACGCCGGAGTTCTTCGAAGGCGCGGTTGTGTTCCCGTCCTACGGAAGCCGCTTCGTCGCCGTTGGCGAGTTGCGGGGCGAAACGATCATCGCCGTCGTCTTTCTCCCGCTGGGAACGGAGGCGCTCTCCATTGTTTCGATGCGCCTCGCCAGCCGAAAGGAAAGGAGGCTCCTGTGAGCGTCAAGAAAATCCGCCCGCTCACCGACGCGGAAGAGGCGCGCATTCAGGCCGGCATCGCCCAGGACCCGGACAATCCCGAGTGGACCGCCGAGGATTTCGCCAGAGCCAAGCCCTTCGCCGAGGTCTTCCCGGAGTTGGCCGCCTCCATCAAGCGCGCACGGGGCCGCCCGCGAGTGCCGGAGCCGAAAGAAGCCGTCACGCTGAGGCTATCGCCGTCCACTGTCGCGAAATACAAGGCGATGGGCGGCGACTGGCGGGCGCGGATGGCGGAGAGGCTGGAGGGGTGAGGCTCGCGTCGATCCATCCCTGAACGTTGACGATATGACGCCGGAATGCCCGTGTTGCACCCACACGTTCGACGGCGAGCTATTCACCCGTAAATATGCTGGCCCATGGCCGCGGAGCGGCCGTCTTGCGAGATCGACCGCACGGTCTTAGATCAGGGTGACGCGGCCCTCCGTCGCGACCCGCAAACATGCCCCGCAAACCCGTCAAATCCCCCTCCCTCCCGCGAGCAAGTGCTCGCCTATCTCTCCGGCGAAGCCTCGCCGACCGGCGTCAAGCCCAGCCCCCGCGTCACCAAGCGCGAGATCGCGCGCGCCTTTCGCGTCAAGGGCCCCGACAAGGGCGAACTGAAAACGCTGCTGCGCGATCTCGAAGCGGAAGGCGCCGTCAAGCGCGGCCGCAAGGCGCTGTCACGGCAGGGCCGCCTGCCGGCCATGGTCGTCGCCGACATCGTCGAGCGCGCGACGGACGGCGCCTTCGTCGCGACGCCCGCCGAGGACGACGCTACGGCGCGCATCCTCATCCGCCCGCCGCGCGTCAAGCGCGACCGCGCGCCGACGCCCTCGCTCGGCGCCCGCGCGCTGCTGCGCGTCGCCTACGACGAGGACAGCGGGACCTATACGGGCCGCGTCGTCAAGATCCTCGACAAGGCGGCCGGACGGCCGCTCGGCGTCTATCGCAAGCTGGAGACCGGCGGCGGGCGCGTTCACCCGATTGAGAAGCGCGCGGCGGGGCGCGACTATTTCGTGCCCGTCGGCCTCGACGGCGGCGCGAGGACGGCGAGCTCGTCGCGCTCGCGCCTCTGCGCGACCGCAGCTTCGGCGCGCCGGCGGCGCGCGTGGTCGAGCGGCTCGGGCCGGTCGATACGGAGCGGGCGATCAGCCGCATCGCCATCGCCGTCCATGGCCTGCCCGACGCCTTCTCCGAGGCTGCGCTCGCCGAGGCCGCCCACGCCCGCGCGGCGTCGATGGCGCATCGCGAGGACTGGCGATCGCTGCCGCTCGTCACCATCGACCCGCCCGACGCCAAGGACCATGACGACGCCGTCCACGCCGAGGCCCTGCCCGACGGCGGCTTCGTCGTCACCGTCGCCATCGCCGACGTCGCCCATTACGTGAAACCCGGCTCGGCGCTCGACCGCGAGGCGCTCGAGCGCGGCAATTCCGTCTATTTCCCCGACCGCGTCGTGCCGATGCTGCCGGAGCGCATCTCCAACGACCTCTGCTCGCTGAGGCCCGACGTGGACCGCCCGGCGCTGGCGGTGAAGCTTCATATCGACGCCCAGGGCCGCAAGACCCGTCATCAGTTCCACCGCATCATGATGCGCTCGGCGGCCAAGCTCTCCTACGAGCAGGCGCAGCGCGCCATCGACGGCCGCCCCGACGAGACGACGCGGCCCCTGCTGGAAAACGTGCTGCGCCCGCTGTGGGCCGCCCATCGCGCGGTGAAGATGGAGCGCGACATCCGCGATCCGCTCGATCTCGATCTGCCGGAGCGCAAGCTGATTCTCGACGCCGAGGGGCGGCTCAAGGACGTGCGCTGGCCGGAGCGGCTGGAGGCGCATCGGCTGATCGAGGAGTTCATGATCCTCGCCAATGTCGCCGCCGCCGAGACCCTGGAGGCCGCGCAATCGCCGCTGATCTACCGCGCCCATGACGCGCCAAGCCAGGAGAAGCTAGGCAATCTCGGCGAGTTCCTCGGCACGCTCGGCGTCAAGCTCGCCAAGTCCGAGCGGCTGCGGCCGACCCATTTCAACACGGTGCTGGCCAAAGTGAAGGGCGCGCCGCATGAGCCGCTCGTCAACGAGGTGGTGCTGCGCGCGCAATCCCAGGCCGAATACACGCATGAGAACTACGGCCATTTTGGCCTCAACCTGCGCCGCTACGCGCATTTCACCTCGCCGATCCGCCGCTACGCCGATCTCGTCGTGCATCGCGCGCTGATCCGCGCGCTGAAGTTCGGCGAAGGCGGGCTCACCGAGACGGGCGCCGCGGGCCTTGCCGACATCGCCGAGCGCATCTCGGCCGCCGAGCGGCGAGCGATGGCGGCCGAGCGCGAGACCGCCGACCGGCTGATCGCGGCCTATCTGTCGCAGCACATCGGCGCGCGCTTTCGCGCCCGCATCGCCGGCGTCACCAAGGTCGGGCTGTTCGTGCGAGCTGGCCGATACCGGCGCCGACGGATTCATCCCGGCGGGCTCGCTCGGGGCCGATTACTTCCGCTATGATGAGGCGGCGCGGGCGCTCGTGGGAACGCGAACGGGCGAGACGTTCCGGCTCGGCGACAGCGTCGATGTAAAATTGCTGGAAGCCGCGCCCTTCGCCGGGGCGCTGAGGTTTGAAATGCTGTCGCGCGGCGAGCGCGCGCCGCGACCCAAGAAGAAACGCAGATGACCGACCTGCCATTGACGATCGAGAAACACCGGCCCGTCGGGCTTTCGTTGCGACGCGGCTTTCGCGGCCGCTGCCCGGCTTGCGGCGAAGGCGGGCTCTTCCGCGCCTATCTGAAGGTGGCCGACTCGTGCGCGCGCTGCGGCGAGGAATTGCACCACCAGCGCGCCGACGACGCGCCGGCCTATTTCACCATCGCCATCGTCGGCCATTTCATCATCGCCGGGGTTCTGGCGACCGAGTTTATCGCGCCGAACTCGCCGTTCTGGGTTCCCGCGCTCTTCTGGTCGGCTTTGGCTCTGGGTTGGTCGCTCTGGCTGCTGCCGCACGTCAAGGGCGCGCTGGTCGGCCTGCAATGGGCCAACCGCATGCACGGATTCGGCGACCACACGGACTGACGCTTGGGCGCGCAATCCCTATTACGACGGCCCGGTCTCCGATCATTTCGACGGGCTGCAGGTTCTTCCCGCCCGGCGGTCCGCGCGACAAGTCGCTGGCCGACCTCTGGCGCATGATGCGCGACGCGCGCGCGCTGCGCGCGCCCTGGCCGGAAAACCCGCCGACCCTTTCCTGCCCCGCCCCGCCGCCGCGCGTCGAGGGTCAAAGCATCCGCGTCGCGCTCGTCGGCCACTCGACCTTTCTGGTGCAGACGGAGGGCGTCAATCTGCTGACCGATCCCGTCTGGTCGCGACCGCGCCGGCCCCTTCGGCCTGCTCGGCCCGAAGCGCGCCGCGCCGCCGGCGCTCCGCATCGACGACCTGCCGCCGCTCGACGCGATCCTGCTCAGCCACAACCATTACGACCACATGGATCTCGCGACGCTGTCGCGGCTCGCCCGCGCCCGCCCCTGCCCGGTGCTGACGCCGCTCGGCAATGACGCGATCCTGCGCAAGCACGACGCCGCGCATCGACGCGCGCGCGCTCGACTGGGGCGACGCCGCCGAGATCGGCCCGCTGCGCGTGACGCTGGAGCCGGCGCTGCACTGGTCGGCGCGCGGGCGCAGCGACCGGCGCATGGCGCTGTGGGGCTCGTTCATGATCGCGGGCGCGCGGCGGAGCGATCTATTTCGCCGGCGACACCGGCTATGGCGACGGCTCGCTGTTCCCGCGAGATCGCGGCGCGGCATCAGCCGCATCCGGCTGGCGCTGCTGCCGATCGGCGCCTATGCGCCGCGCTGGTTCATGCGCGACCAGCATTGCGATCCCGACGAGGCGTCTGGCGATCTTCCTGCGCGCTCGGGCGCCGAGCGCGCCGTCGCCTGCCATTGGGGCACGTTCCGCCTCACCGACGAGCCCTATGACGAGCCGCCGCGCCGTCTCGCCGAGGCGCTGGCGCGCGAGGGGATCGCGGCGGAGCGCTTCGTCGCGCCGGCGGCCGGGGGCGTGGTGGAGATCGGCTAGAGACCGCGCAGCGCCGCCATCGCCGCCTCCGCCTGCTCCCACGGCACGAACAGATGATCGTGCCGGGCGCCCGCCATCACGTTGCAGGCGATCCCCGCCCGCGCCAACGCGCTCGCGAACGCCGCCGTGAAACCGACCGCGTCGAGCGCCGATTGGACGCTCATCGTGATCCACGCCGCGCGGAAGGCGACCGGCAGCCCCGCCGCCTCCGCCGCCGCGAGATCGACATAGAGCGTCAGCCCCTCGGCCTCGCGGAACGTCGCGATGACGGCCTCGTCCGGCAGCGCGGGCGGCATGGCGAACCCTTCGAGCCCGACCACCGCCACCGCGTCCGGGTGCAGGCGCGGCGAAGCCTCGGCGAGAAGCCGCGTCAGATCGCGGATCACCCCAGCCTCTTCAGGAAGCCGCCGAGCTTCAGCAGCCCGTCCGGCCACGGCCCGTGGCCGGAATTCGGCGTCGATGCGGCCGGCCTCGCCCGCGTCGACGAAATCGGCGCCCCAGTCGGAGGCGAGCGCCAGCGATTGCCGATGCGAACACCAGGGATCGGTGCGGCTGGCCACCAGAACCGCCGGCCACGGCAGCCGCGCCCGCGGGGCGGCCGGCCATAGTCCGCCGTCCAGGGTCGCCAGCGTCTCCTCCGAGGGCGGCGCGACGAGAAAGGCGCCGCGCACGTCCGCCTCGCTCAGCGCCTCGGCCGCCAGCGCCGCCGCGAACGCGCCCGTCGAATGGCCGATCAGCAGCGCCGGCCGCTCTGCGAGCCGCGCCGCCGCGACGAGACTGGCGGTCGTCGTGAGCGGATCGTCCGCAGGATACCAGCCGGGCGGTCGAAAGCTTGGCGCTCCAGCGGGCGATCCAATGGTCGGGTGAAACGGGGCCGGTTTCCGGAATGAAAATGAGTTCGAGATCGGCGACGCGCATGGCCGCCTTATACCCCATTCCCTTGGGGCCCGCAGCCGAAGCGCGCAGCGGACCTCCCTTGTCATCCCCGTTTACAAACGCGGGTTTCGCGGCTTCTATGCGTGGAAGCGGAAGGGCTGGGCCGCTCCGCCGCGCAAGAGTTCGGAGGAATTTCCATGCAATCCATCAAAGTCCTGGCCGCCGCCGCGCTGACACTCGGGCTCTCGCTGACCGGCGCCGCCGCGAAGGACTGGAAAACCGTGGTCATCGGCATGGAGGGCGCCTACGAGCCCTACAACATGACCGACCCCAAGGGCAAAATCATCGGCTTCGAGCCCGACGTGGCGATGGACCTCTGCGCCCGCATCAAAGTGGAGTGCAAGATCATCGCGCAGGATTGGGACGGCATGATCCCCGGCCTCAAGGCCGGCAAGTTCGACGTCATCATGGACGGCATGTCGATCACCGACGAGCGCAAGAAACAGATCGACTTCAGCGATCCCTATTCCGCGACGCCCGCCGCCTTCGCCACCGCCAAGTCCAGCCCGCTCGCCAAGCTTCCCGACAACGGCAAGATCATCAACCTGACCAAGGACAAGGCCGGGGGCGAGGCCGCCATCAAGATGCTGAAGGACGCCTTCAAGGGCAAGACGATCGGCGTGCAGGTCTCCACCACTCACGCCACCTTCCTCACAAACACGTTCAAGGACATCGCCACCATCAAGGAATACAAGACCACCGACGAGCGCGACCTCGACCTGAAGAGCGGCCGCATCGACGCCGAGCTCGACGACCAGCCAACCATCATGGCGATGCTCGCCAAGCCCGATTCCGCCGACTACACCACCTTCGGGCCGCAATTCACCGGCGGCGATTTCGGCGTCGGCGTCGGCATGGGGATTCGCAAGTCCGACGCGGATCTCACCGCCAAGTTCAACGAGGCGCTCAAGGCCGCCTTCGCCGACGGGTCGATCCACAAATATTCGATGAAGTGGTTCAAGATCGACACGACGCCCTGATGTCTGAACGCCCGTGAGCCCGTTCGTCGCGCTCGGCTTCGGGCCCCGCGGATGGGGGCCGGCGCTGCTGCAAGGCGCGCTGATGACGCTGCTCGTCGCCACCGTCGGTCTCTTGATTGGAGCGGCGATCGGCGCGCTGGTCGCCTGGGCGAAGCTCTCGCGCGCGCGGCTGCCGGCGGCGGTCGGCGACGCCTACGCCGCGATCTTTCGCGGCGTGCCGGAATTGCTGGTGGTCTATTTCGTCTATTTCGGCTCCTCGGCTCTGCTGACGAGCCTCGGCCATGCCGTCGGCTATCGAAGGCTTTCTCGGCGTGCCGGCGTTCGCCGCGGGCGCGCTGGCTGTCGGCGTCATTTCCGGGGCCTACCAGGCCGAGCTCTATCGCGGCGCCTTTCTCGCCATTCCACGAGGAGAACTGGAAGCGGCGCGCGCGTGCGGCATGGGAACGTTTCTGATGTTCCGCCGCATCGTCGCGCCGCAGGTCGTGCGCTTCGCGCTGCCCGGGCTCAACAATCTCTGGCAGGTCGCGCTGAAGGACTCTTCGTTGATCTCGGTGACGGGTTTGGCCGAACTGATGCGCGTGTCCCAGGTCGCCTCCGGATCGACGCGCCAGCCCTTCACCTTCTATCTCGCGGGCGGCGCGCTTTATCTGGTGCTGACCGTGTTCTCCAACCGCATATTCGAGTTTGCGGAAGCGCGCGCGGCGCGCAGCCGCCGGCAGGCGGAGGCCTGAGATGGACAGCGCGTTCCTTCTCGAGCACCTTCTGGCGCCTCATGGGCGCCCTGCCGCTGACGCTCGAAGTCTGGGCTTTGTCCGTCATACTCGGCGGCCTTGTCGCGCTGGGGCTGACATGGGCGCGCGCGAGCGGAATTACGCCGCTCAAATGGTTCGCGCGCGCCTATGTCTTTGTCTTCCGCGGCTCGCCGCTGCTGGTGCAATTGTTCTGTCGTCTATTACGGCCTCGCCTCGTTCGCGGCCGTGCGCGCCAGCATCTTCTGGCCGTTCCTGCGCGAGGCGTTCTCCTGCGCGGTGCTGGCGCTGGCGCTTTGTACCGCGGCCTATCAGAGCGAGATCTTTCGCATGGCGCTCGCCGCCATTCCGCAAGGCCAGATCGAGGCGGCGCGCGCCTGCGGCATGTCCCGGCTGACCCTGTTTCGCCGCATCATCTTCCCCATCGCTCTGCGCCAGGCGCTTGCCGGCCTATACGACCGAACTCATCTCGATGACCAAGGCCACCGCGCTCGTTTCGCTGGTGACGCTTGTGGGACGTGATGAGCGTGGCGCTCAAGATCCGCAACGACACGCTCGTCACCTACACGCCGCTGCATCATCGCCGGCGCGATCTATTTCGTCGTCAACTATATCATCGCGCGCGTCTTCGCCGCGCTCGAATATGCGCTCTCGCCGCATTTGCGCGGCCGTCCCGTCGTCGCCAAGGTCGCCGATGTCCTCTGATGTCCCCGCGCTCGTCGTCGAAAACATGCGCAAGCGCTTCGGCGCGCTCGAGGTGCTGAAAGGCGTCTCGCTGACCGCGCATGAGGGCGACGTCATCTCGATTCTCGGCGCCTCGGGCTCGGGCAAGAGCACGTTCCTGCGCTGCATCAACCTGCTGGAGACGCCCGACGAAGGCGTGGTGACGGTCGCCGGCGAGACGCTGCAAATGCGCAAGCGCCGCGACGGCCGGCTAGAAGCCGCCGACCGGCGTCAGCTCGACCGCATCCGCTCCGAGCTCGGCATGGTGTTCCAGAGCTTCAATCTCTGGTCGCACATGACGATCCTCGATAATCTCATCGAGGCGCCGATCCACGTGCAAAAGCGGCCGCGCGCGGAATGCGTCGAGGAGGCCAAGGCGCTGCTCGAAAAGGTCGGCATCGGCGACAAGGCCGATTACTACCCCGCCCATCTCTCCGGCGGCCAGCAGCAGCGCGCGGCCATCGCCCGCGCGCTCGCCATGCGCCCGAAGGTGATGCTGTTCGACGAGCCGACCTCGGCGCTCGATCCGGAACTCGTCGGCGAGGTGCTGCGCGTGATGCGCAGGCTCGCCGAGGAGGGGCGCACCATGCTGGTCGTCACCCACGAGATGGGCTTTGCGCGCGACGTGTCGAGCCGGGTTGTGTTCCTGCATCAGGGTCTGGTGGAGGCGGAAGGGCCGCCGGCGGAGCTGTTCGGCGCGCCGAAGTCCGAGCGTTTCGCGCGCTTCATCGCCAAGGAAGGGCGCTAGGCTCCGACCTTTTCGCGCGATCTCGGCGACGGGCGGTCAAATCTTTAAATCCGAACCCGCGAGACGACCGACGATTCTCGCTTGCCCTCGCCGGAGGCGCGTTGCATCAAGGCCGGGCGCCCTCAAGGAGAATTTCGACGTGCCGAGCGACACCGTCGCCGATCTAAAATCCGACGCCCTGCATTTTCATCGCGAGCCGCGCCCCGGCAAGCTGGAGATCGCCGCGACCAAGCCGCTCGCCAACCAGCGCGACCTGGCGCTCGCCTATTCGCCCGGCGTCGCCTTCGCCTGCGAGGCGATCGTCGCCGATCCCGAGGAGGCCGCCAATCTCACGTCGCGCCAGAATCTCGTCGCGGTGCTGACCAACGGCACGGCCGTGCTGGGGCTCGGCGCCATCGGCCCGCTGGCGGGCAAGCCGGTGATGGAGGGCAAGGCCGTCCTGTTCAAGAAATTCGCCGGCATCGACGTGTTCGACATCGAGGTGAACGAGACCGACGTCGACCGGCTCGTCGACATCGTCGTCGCGCTGGAGCCGACCTTCGGCGGAATCAACCTGGAGGACATCAAGGGCCCGGAATGCTTCGAGGTCGAGGAGAAGGCGAAGGCCCGCATGGGCATTCCCGTGTTCCACGACGACCAGCACGGCACCGCCATCATCGTCTCCGCCGCCGTGACCAACGCGCTGGAGCTCGCCGGCAAGACGATCGGCGAGGTCAAGCTCGTCTGCTCCGGCGCGGGCGCGGCGGCGCTCGCCTCGCTCAATCTGCTGGTCTCGCTCGGGATGCGGCGCGAGAACATCTTCGTCTGCGACATCGAGGGCGTCGTCTACAAGGGCCGCGAGAAGCTGATGGACCGCTGGAAGGCGGCCTTCGCCCAGGAGACGCACGCGCGGACGCTCGCCGACGTCATCGGCGGCGCCGACGTCTTCCTGGGCCTCTCGGCCGGCGGCGTGCTGAAGCCGGAGCTGCTCGCCAGGATGGCGCGCGATCCGCTCATCATGGCGCTCGCCAATCCCGACCCCCGAGATCATGCCGGAGCTCGCCGTCGCCGCGCGGCCCGACGCGATGATCTGCACCGGGCGCTCGGACTACCCGAACCAGGTCAACAACGTTCTCTGCTTCCCCTACATCTTCCGCGGCGCGCTCGACGTGGGCGCGACGCGCGATCAACGAGGAGATGAAGAAGGCGGCGGTCGAGCGCGCATCGCCGCCCTCGCGCGCGAGGCGCCCTCCGAGGTGGTCGCCCGCGCCTATGGCGGCGAGGCGCAGCCCTTCGGCCGCAATTCGCTGATTCCGAGCCCGTTCGACCCGCGGCTGATGCTGCGAATCGCCCCCGCCGTCGCCCGCGCGGCGATGGAGACCGGCGTCGCGCGGCGCGGCGATCGTCGATTTCGAGGCCTATGCCGACAAGCTCGCCCGATTCGTGTTCCGCTCCGGCTTCATGATGAAGCCGCTGTTCGCCAAGGCGCGCGAGGCGCATGAAGCGCGTCATCTATTCCGAAGGCGAGGACGAGCGCGTGCTGCGCGCGACGCAGGTCGTGCTGGAGGAGCGAATCGCCCATCCCGTGCTGATCGGCCGACCGGAGATCATCGAGGAGCGCATCCGCCGCTATGGCCTGGCGCTGAAAGCTGGCCGCGACTTCGAGGTCGTCGATCCGCGCAGCGACCCGCGTTATCGCGACTATGTCGCCGATTATCTCAAGGTGGCCGGACGCAAGGGCGTTACGCCTGATGTCGCCAAGACGGTGGTGCGCACCTCGCCCACCGTGATCGGCGCGCTGGCGCTCTATCGCGGCGACGTCGATGCGCTGCTCTGCGGGCTGGAGGGGCGCTTCGAATCGCGGCTGAAGCACATCAAGGACATTGTCGGCCTCGCGCCCGGCCACAAGGATTTCGCGGCGATGTCGCTCGTCATCGCCGCGACCGGCGCCTACTTTCTCGCCGACACCCATGTGCGCTACGATCCCAGCGCCGAGGAGATCGCCGACATGGCGGTCGCCTGCGCCCACCATGTGCGCCGCTTTGGCGTCGACGCCGAAGATCGCGCTGATCTCGCCATTCCGATTTCGGCTCGGCGAACACGCCCTCGGCGCTGAAGATGCGCGCCGCGCTGGCGCTGTTGCGCGAGCGCGCGCCGGATCTGGAGGTCGACGGCGAAATGCAGGCCGACACGGCGCTCTCCCTCATCGCGCGGGCGCGCGTGATCGGCGATTGCCGGCTCGACGGCGAGGCCAATGTGCTGATCTTTCCCAATCTCGACGCCGGCAACACGGCGCTGCAACTGACGCGCGTCATCGCCAACGCTCTGCCGGTCGGCCCGATCCTCATCGGCCCGGCCAAGCCCGCGCATGTTCTGACGCCTTCGGTGACGGCGCGCGGCATCGTCAATATGACGGCGATCGCCGCGGTCGAGGCGGCCGGCGGCTGACGTCGCCTTAATCCCCGCTTCACCACCCGCGGGAGACGCCCGGGGCGGGGGCGTATGTCTACGAATCCGGCAAGGGTTTTTCAATTTCGGGCGCTCAGTTTCCTCGGCAAGACTTGATCCGCCCTCGCATTGCCGCCGGAGAAACTAAAATGAAAATGCCCATAAGGACTTTCGTCCAAGACGATTGCGGCGCGACCGCGGTCGAATACGCGCTCATCGGCAGCTTGATCGCGATGGCGATCATCACCGGCCTCACGAATATCGGGATCAAGCTCAGCGACTATTTCTCCGAAGTCAGCAGCGCGTTGAAATGATTCATGTTTCGTTACCGGTGAACTGAAGCCGATCTCGGCGCTCGCGGACGCGACAATTCTTCGTTTGACAATGCGGGAACATATTTGGGCGCGCTCCGGCGCGCTTTTTTATTCTCTACAAGCATCAAACAAGCATCCACATTCTCTTTATCACAATTAACCGTGCAAGTTCGCTCCTGCGTATCACTAATCATCAATCATATCGCCCAATCTTCACGGCGCCAGTAGGTCATTAGATCTTGATGTTCTCGGTCCGTTGCGTCATCTTTGCCGGGGTCGGGACGCGATGTCGAGTAAGACAGAGCAAGGCTCGGCGGAGACAATAGTAAGTCCCTTCTTATCCTTATCGGAGCAATATCATGTTGACCAAGTTCAAAGGTTTCGTCGCCAACGAGTCCGGCGCCACCGCGATCGAGTACGCCCTCATCGCCTCGCTGATCGCGATCGCCCTCGTCACGATCCTCACCAACCTCGGCACCAAGCTGTCGGCCGAGTTCTCCGAAGTGAGCTCCGCCCTCAAGTAATCGGCCCAAACGCACCACGAAAGCGCCAGCGAGCGCCCTCTCCGATGGAGAGGGCGCTCTTGCTTTTGCGCGGCCGCCGCGCCCGACGCTCAGGGACGACGCAGATCCCACGCTCGACGGTCCCAGGTCCCGTTCGGCGCTGCAACGAAAAAAGCCCGGAGCTTTCGCTCCGGGCTCTCTTTATTCAGATCAGATCAGCCGATCAGAACGAGCGGGTGACCTCGAAGCGAGCGGCGAAGCCGTTCGCGTCGCCCTGCCAGGAGGACGTCGAAGCACCGACGCCACCGCCGGGGATGTAGCCGGTCGGCTGGTCGGTCTGCGTGCCCTGGTAGAGCAGTTCGAACTCGAAGTCGAGGTTCTTGACGGGGTCATAGTGCGCGACGCGCGCCGACGATGAAGCTCCTCGAGTTCGAGAGCATCGAAATCGGAAGCCGACCCGTCCAGGTCATCTGGCCATACGAACCCTCGACGCCGATCGTGACCTGCGGGCTGACCGCGAAGTTCGCCCACGCGCTGATCGACCACGCCTCAGGCGTCGCCCAGCTGCCGTCGCCGTTGGAGAACGCGTCGCCAATGGCCATCGCCTGGCCATTGCCGTTGACCGCGCCGTTCTCACCCCACATACCGTCCTGGAGACCGGAGTACCAGGTGGCGTTCCGCGACCAGGCGCCGGTGATGCCGATCACGCTGCCCGGCATGTTGGGGAAGTTCCACGACACGCCAGCGTCGACGGCGAAGCCCCACTTGTCGATCGTCGACACCGTCGCCCTGAAGGGAGGCCGCGCGGATGTTGTGCGCAACGCCCGAAATCTGCGCCGCGCCCCAGGCCTGGTGAACGCTCAAGGCGCCGACGATGTCGGGAACGCGCATGCCGCCAACACCCGTGGGCAGCCTGCCCCGGTCGCCGAACCCAGGTAGCACGAATACGTGCCGGGATCGACCGCGGCGCCCGCGACGGTCGGCTGATAGGGATTTTCCAACGAGATCGTCGCCGCGAAGCCGCCGCCGAAGTTGGCCGTGTAGGCCAGCACGTCGGGCTGCGCGTAACCCTTGCGGTCCGGCGAGAAGAAGTTGGCCCACCCGAGGCCGCCGCCGGTGAACGAGAAGAAGGAGTCGATCTTACCAGCCGTCAGGCCCGCCCAGGTCACGTAAGCGCGGTTGAGGCCGCCGTCCGAACCGACCGAGCTCAGGCTGTCGAAGCCGCCCGAGTGGTTGAGCTGATACTCGGCGTGGGCGACCAACGGGCCATAGGCCGTGTTCGACACCGCGTCGAACGTGAAGTTGGCGCGGGTCGTCATGCCGAATCGAGTTCGCGGAGCTCGCGTCCCCGCGCTGCGCCTGCGCGCTGGCGTTCGGCAGCGTAGGCGGACGGCAGTGACCAGTCTGCAGATTGCCGCCTTCAACCTGGCCCGTGATGTAGCCAGAGATCTTGAAGCAGGTGTCAGAACCGGGAAGCACGAAGCCGACGACCGGCGCGCCGGCGACGGTGATCGAGCAGACCCGGACATATTCCGCCGCCACCGGCCCCTTGCGGGTCGGCAGGTCGGCGGCCTGGGCGCTGGCGACGGCGACGAGGCCGGCGGCCGATCCCAGAAGTAGGCTCTTGATGAGCGTCATTTGTGGACCTCCAAATTCCATTCCTATGGGACCGGGTCTCTTTGCTCCCACCCCCCGACCGGCTAAATTCCGGCGCGAAGAGCGACCCCCTCTCCCGATGACTTCGAACCTTGCCGCCTTTCGAGGTCCCCCCCGATGCCCAGCGTCTCCGTCCGACTCGCGACCGGGAACATCCCGTTCACAGTCACGAAGATAGCCAAGAGCCCTGCGCATCGAAACGGAAATCGTGACGTTTGCCTCGCCCCCGCCACCTTTCGTCAGGCCATGTTGCACGAATGTCACGATTTCGCCCCGGCAAATGGGGATTTCGTAAATCCGGGGGCTTTCGAGCTGTTTCGGATTTAGGCGCGCTTAACCTTGGCGCCCCGGAAATCGGGGCCGCGGCGCGGAATCGGAGCCGTTTTTCGGCAAGCCGCGCCGCGGCCGTCCGGCGCTCGGATCGGCCCCAGGCAGGCGCCGCATCCGCGGCGGGCTAAACGCGCGCCGCCGCAAAAACGCCCGCGTCAGGACGCGGCTTGACGACGCACTTCGGGATGATGGGAGCGGGCCGCCCGGGCGGGCGGCCTAGCCTTCCGCCTCTTCGCCCTCGGGCTCGGAGATTCGCTCCACCGAGACGACGCGCTCGTGCTCGGCGGTGTCGAACACGATGACGCCCTGCGTCCCGCGCCCGGCGATGCGGATGCCGTCGACGGGACAGCGGATCAATTGCCCGCCGTCGGTGACGAGCATCACCTCGTCGCCGTGCTCGACCGGGAAGGAGGCGACCAGCTTGCCGTTGCGGGCGTTGACCGTCATCGCGACGATGCCCTTGCCGCCGCGGCCGGTGACCCGATACTCGAACGACGAGGTGCGCTTGCCGTAGCCGTTCTCGGAGATCGTCAGCACGAACTGCTCGGCCGCCGACATCGAAGCGTAGCGTTCCGGCGCCAGCGCGCCGAGGGCGCCGTTCTCCTCGGCCTCGGTCTCGCTCCGCCGCCTCGCCGGCCACGGCGCGGCTCATCTTGAGATAGGCCGCGCGCTCCTCGCCGGCGGCCTCGAACTGCCGCAGAATCGCCAGACTGATGACGCTGTCGCCCTTCTCCAGCGACACGCCGCGCACGCCCATCGAATTGCGGCCCTTGAACACCCGCACCTCGTCGACCGCGAAGCGGATGCACTGCCCCTGCGCGGTGGTCAGCAGCACGTCGTCGCTTCTCGCGAGCAGATGGCGACGTCGACGATGCCCTCGCCCTCGTCGAGCTTCATCGCGATCTTGCCGGCGCGGTTGACCTGGGCGAAGTCGGAGAGCTTGTTGCGCCTGACCGTGCCGCGCGTGGTGGCGAACATCACGTCGAGCGTCTCCCAGCTCGCCTCGTCCTCGGGCAGCGGCATGATGGTGGTGATGCGCTCGCCCTGCTCGAGCGGCAGCATGTTGACCAGCGCCTTGCCGCGCGCCTGCGGCGCCGCGAGCGGCAGCCGCCAGACTTTCTCCTTGTAAACCTGCCCCTTGGAGGAGAAATACAGCACCGGCTGATGCGTCGAGGCGACGAACAGCCGCGCGACGAAATCCTCCTCGCGCGTCGCCATGCCGGAGCGGCCCTTGCCGCCGCGCCTTTGCGCGCGATAGGTCGAGAGCGGCACGCGCTTGATGTAGCCGGCGTGGCTGACCAGCACGACCATGTCCTCGCGCTGGATGAGATCCTCGTCGTCCATGTCGGCTTCCGATTCGACGATCTCGGTGCGGCGCGGATTGGCGAAAGCCGTCTTCACCGCGATCAGTTCGTCGCGGATGATGCCCTGCATCCGCGCGCGCGACGACAGATATATCGAGATAGTCCTTGATCTCGGCGGCGAGCTTGTTGAGCGCCTCGGCGATCTCCTCGCGCCCGAGCGCGGTCAGGCGCGCGAGCCGCAGCTCCAGGATCGCGCGCGCCTGCGCCTCGGAGAGCCGGATCGTGCCGTCGGCCGCGCAGCACGTGGCGCGGGTCGGCGATCAGCGCCACCAGCGGCGCCATGTCGCGCGCCGGCCAGTCGCGCGCCATCAGCGCCTCGCGCGCCGCGCCCTGGTCGGGCGAAGTGCGGATGAGGCGGATCACCTCGTCGATATTGGCGACCGCGATGGCCAGGCCGACCTGGATATGAGCGGTGTCGCGCGCCTTGTTGAGCAGGAACTTGGTGCGCCGCGTGACCACCGTCTCGCGGAACTCCAGGAAGGCCGCCAGCATGTCGCGCAGCGTCATCATCTCCGGCCGGCCGCCGTTGAGCGCGATCATGTTGGCGCCGAAGCTCGACTGCATCGCGGTGAAGCGCCAGAGCTGGTTGAGCACGACGTCGGCCACCGCGTCGCGCCTGAGCTCGATCACGATGCGCATGCCGTCGCGGTCGCTCTCGTCGCGCAGGTCGGAGATGCCCTCGATGCTTCTTCTCGCGCACGAGTTCGGCGATGCGCTCGATCAGCGTCGCCTTGTTGACCTGATAGGGGATCTCGGTGACGATCGAGCGCCTCGCGGTCCTTGCGCAAGCGTCTCGATCTGCACCTTCGCGCGCATGATGATCGAGCCGCGGCCGGTCGCATAGGCGGCGCGAATGCCGGCGCGGCCGAGGATCAGCGCCGCCGGTCGGGAAGTCCGGGCCGGGCATGATCTCCATCAGGTCCTCGACCGACATGTCCGGCTTGTCCATCAGCGCCAGCACGCGCGTCGATGGTCTCGCCGAGATTGTGCGGCGGAATGTTGGTCGCCATGCCGACGGCGATGCCGCCGGCGCCGTTGACGAGCAGGTTCGGGAACGCGCGCCGGCAGGACCGTCGGCTCGGTCTCCTTCTCGTCGTAGTTCGGGCGGAAATCGACGGTGTCCTTGTCGAGATCCTCGAGCATCGCCATCGCGACCTTTTCGAGCCGCGCCTCGGTGTAGCGCAGGCCGCCGGCGGATCGCCGTCGACGCGAGCCGAAATTGCCCTGCCCGTCGATCAGCGGATGCGCGCATCGAGAAATCCTGCGCCATGCGCACCAGCGCGTCATAGACCGCGAGTCGCCATGCGGATGGAAACTTGCCGATCATGTCGCCGACGGTGCGCGCGGACTTGTTGTACGGCCGGTCGGGCGTGAAATTCTGCTCGTACATCGAAATAGAGGATGCGCCGATGCACGGGCTTCAGCCCGTCGCGCACGTCGGGCAAGGCGCGGCTGACGATCACGCTCATCGCGTAATCGAGATAGCTGCGCTTCATCTCGTCGATGATCGAGACGGGCTTGATGTCGGAGGGGTCCGACGGCTTTTCGGGCTGTGTCGCTCAAGGGATTTTCCGGGGAGATTCGATTGAGCCTCCTCTTAGCGGATCGCAGCCCGAAAGGCTACTGTGGCGGCTTTGAAAATATTTCATGATTTCAATGGATTAGAATTTGCGGCGCCAGGTTGGCGAGCGTAAGCGAAGCCATCCCGCGCCGGGGCCGGACGCAAAGCCGCGAGCCGGAGCTCCAATGTCGCCGCGGCATTGCGTCAAAGGGGCGCGCCGGGAGGGCGGATGGCTTGGCTCCGCCGCGCGCGCTGTTGGCCTTTCCGCGCAAGTCTGCTTAGGGGAGAGATGCGGCGCACGGAGTCGCGGGGCGAAGATTCGCTGAGGAGGCGCCGGTTGGCGAGCGCGTCGAACTCCAAGCCTGAGATGCCGGCCGAGCCCACCCAGGCGCGCCGCTTCGGGCAGGCGCGCGCGGCCCGCTCGGCGACGCTGGTGGAGGATTATGTCGAGCTGATCGCCGACCTGCACGCCGTCCACGGGGAAGCGCGCGCGACCGAGATCGCCAAGCGCCTCGGCGTCGCCCATCCGACCGCGCTTAAATGCATCGCCAGGCTGAAGCGCGAGGGGCTCGTCACCTCCCGCCCCTATCGCGGCGTATTTCTGACCGACGCCGGCGCGGCGCTCGCGGAGAAGGTGCGCGCGCGGCATCGGCTGATCGTAGACACGCTCTGCGCCATCGGCGTGCCTCGGGAGGCGGCCGAGGCCGACGCCGAGGGCATGGAGCATCACGCCTCCGAGGCGACCCTGGCGGCGTTCGCGACGTTTCTGAAAGGCCGGCGCTAAGCAGGATTTCCGAAAAGTGGATGCCGGTTTTCGGACGAAAATCCTGCTAAATCAAAGACTTTAAGCAGACATTCGTTGGCCTTCCAACGAATGTCTGCTTAGGCGCTCACCCCTGCCAGAAATCGACGTCGAGCTCGAAGTGGCGCACGCGCGTCTCCTTGTCGATGAGGAATTCAGCGTCGCGCGGCAGGTCGCGCACGTTCTCATAAGCGGCGCCGGCGAAGCCCTTGATCGCGTCGATCGAGTCCCAGTAGGACACGACCATGAACTCGCCCTCGCTCGCGGTCTTGCGCATCATCAGCTGCACGCCGCGATTGCCGGGCAAACCGGCGATCTTCCTCACGCCGGCGTCAAACAAATATCGGCGGTATTCGTCGGCGCGCGCGAGCGGCGTACGGCCGCGCCATATGCGGGCGATCTTCGGCGTTTGCGCCAGCGCCGGGCCTTCCGTGGCGAGCGCGCGCAAGCCGCCGGGTCTTGTCGCCTCCATGCGTGACTCCGTGATCTGAGATTCCAACAATCGGCGCTCGTTGACATGGCCGGGCTCGTCCCGGCCGCCCACATCGAAAGATCAGAGTTGTTTGACGCCGTCCTTATCGGGTCAGCGTCTTATTGAACGCCGCGGCGTGGACGCCCGCGACGAGCGCGGGCATGACAAGGTCGCCTCACTGCTGGTGGAACGTGATCTTGCCGTCGGCGCCTTTCTGCCAGACATACCAGACGTAATCGATGGTCGTGCGGTCGCCTTTCTTGTCGTAGGCGATGTCGCCGATCACGGTATGAAACGGCTGGCCGGAGTGCATGTAGGCGGCCATCTTCTTCGGATCGAGCGACTTGGTCGCCTCCGCCGCCTGTTTGAAGATTTGCATGGCCGCGTAGGAATAGAGCGTATAGCCCTGCGGATCGTAGCCCTTCGCCTTGAACTCGGCGACCACGGCCTTCGCACGGGGGTTGTTGCGGGGCTCGGGACCGAAGGACATCAGCGTGCCCTCGACGCCGGGGCCGCCGATCTGCGCGAACTCGTCGTCGGTGATGCCGTCGCCGGAGATCATCACGGTCTTGAGGCCCTGGTCGCGCATCTGGCGAACGATGAGGCCGCCCTCCGTGTGCAGGCCGCCCCACATCACATAGTCCGCGCCCGAGGCCTTGACGCGCGAGACGACCGCCGAATAGTCCTTCTCGCCGACGTTGACGCCTTCGTAGAGCGCTTCCTTCTTGCCGCCGGCGTTCATGAAGCCTCTTGCCGCATCGGCGAGGCCCTGACCGTAGGGCGTCTTGTCGTGAAGGATGGCGATCTTCTTGTCCTTCAGCTTGGTCAGCGCGAGATCCGCCCACAGCTTGCCCTGCTGGTCGTCGCGACCGCAGGTGCGAAAGGCGTCCCAGAGCTTGCGGTCCGTGACTTTCGGATTGGTCGCGGACGGGGTGATGAACAGCACGCCATTATCGGCGTAGACTTCGGAGGCGGGGATCGTCACGCCGGAGTTGAAATGGCCGACCACGAACTTGACGCCGTCGCCGACGAACTTGTTGGCGACCGACACGCCCTGCTTGGGATCGGAGACGTCGTCGCCCGGCTCGACCACGACCTTCTGGCCGAGGACGCCGCCCGACTTGTTGAAATCTTCCGCCGCTTGGCCGACGCCCTGCGTCAATTGCTGACCGAACGAGGCGTTGGCGCCGGTGATCGGACCGGCGACGCCGATGGCGACGTCCGCCCGCGCGGCGTGAAGCCCCGCCAACACGGCTATGGCGGCCGCCGCCCCTTTCAGAGCCTGTCCCCGCATGTTAACCTCCAATTGGCTTGATGCCGGTTACGAGCGGAAGCTAGCGCGCGAAGAATAACCTGTAAAGCAGATATAGATGGTTAGTTATGATCCCTCCCCTTCCCGCGCCGGCTCGCTGACCCTTATCGGCGGCGAGCTGGCGCTGGACTTCGCCAATACGAGCTCCGGGCGCGGCTTTCCCACGCAGCAGGACCATCTCCAGCGCCCCGAGCACGTGGCGCAATGGGCCGCGCACGCCAAAGTCCTGCCGCCCGGCGATGCGCAATGGCTCGCCGAGGCGGTCTTGGCCGAGCCCGAATTGGGAGAGCGGCTCATCGCCGAGGCGCTCGCCTTGCGCGAGGACGTCTATCAGCTCGGCGCCGCCATCGCCGCCGGCCGCCCCGCCCCGCCCGAGCGCATCGAAAGCCTGACCCACACCCACGCCCGCGCGCTCTCGCGCGGCGCGCTGACGCCGGTCGGCAAGAATTTCGGCTGGTCGTGGCGGCCGCGCGAGGCGCCGGTCGAGGCGATCCTCGGGCCGGTCTCGCTGTCGGCGCTGACGCTGCTGCAACAGGCGGATCTGACCCGCGTCAAGCAATGCCAGGGCGAGAAATGCGGCTGGCTGTTCTTCGACGCCACCAAGAACAAGAGCCGCCGCTGGTGCGAGATGGAGGTCTGCGGCAATCGCGCCAAGCAGAAGCGTTTCGCGAGGGCGCATCCGCGATGAGGCGGATTGTCGTCGCGTTGTTGCTCGCCCTCGCGCTCGCCTCCTGCGCGCGGGTGCTCGAAACCGATCAGGCCCGCCTCTGCCGCATGGCGCTGCCGGCGCTGAGCGCGAGCGATGCATCCGTCTCCATCGTCAGCCAGCGCGAGGACGCCGACGGACGCGGCGTCGCCGTGGTCTTTCGCGACCGGCCCGGCGGTCCCACGCGCGCCGCCCATTGCCGCTTCCTCCGCCCGGGCCGGCCGCTGCATTCGAATGAACTTGTGGAGCTTACGCTCGACGGGAAGCCGATCGGCGCGACGAGCCTCTATTTCCTCATCCGCTTCTGGCTCGCCACGCCCGAGGGGCGCGCCGCCGATCCCCAGCCGCTCGGCCGCGTCGCCGACCTGCCGCGCGTCTCCATGCCCGCGGCCTACGCCCTGCAACAGACGCTCAACGCCCTGCCCTCGACCGCCGTCTACGCCCTGCTCGCCGCCGCCTATTCCCTGATCTACGGCCTGATCGGCCGCATCAATTTCGCCTTCGGGGCGCTGGCGGCGGCGGGCGGCTATGGCGCGGCCTTCGGCGCGGCGCTGTGGACCGGCGCGCCGCCGGCCTATGTGCTGATGACGGCGGGCGCGCTCGGCGTCGCGGTCGCCCTGACCTGGGGCGTCGCCTGCGGCGCCTGGGCCCTGGGCCCTCTGCGCGGCGCGACCGGCCAGCAGGTGCTGGTCGCCACCGTCGGCCTCGCGATTTTCCTCAGCGAGCTGTTGCGCCTGACGCAGGGCCTGACGCCGAACTGGGTGGCCCCGGTCCTGAACGCGCCCTTCGGTCTGGCGCGGGCCGGCGATTTCATCGTCACCACCTCGGCGGACGCGTTGTTCTCGGCCGGAGTTGCGCTGGCGGCGGGCGTCGCGCTGGTGGCGGCGATGCGCTTCAGCCGCTTCGGCCGGGAATGGCGCGCCTATGCGGACGACGCGCTCGCCGCCGCGCTGTTCGGCGTCGATCCCGACGGCGTGTTCCTCAAGACCTTCGCGCTGGCGAGCGCGCTGGCGGGGCTCGCCGGCTTCGTGATGACGATGTTCTACGGCGCCGTCGGCTACGACGCCGCCGCGACGCTCGGCCTTAAGGCGCTGGTCGCGGCCATTCTCGGCGGCGTCGGCTCGGTGCCCGGCGCGTTGATCGGCGGCCTCATGCTCGGCGGCTTCGAGGCGTTCTGGTCGGCCTATCTTCCCATCGACTACCGGGACGTCGCGACCTACGCGCTGCTGGCGATGCTGCTGGCTCTCAGGCCGGGCGGGCTGCTCGGCGCCCGCGAAAATATGGGTCGGCGCTGGGCTTGATCGCGCCCCGGTCGCACGCCACATTCTTCGCCGCAAGCTCTAGGAGGGCTTCATGTCCCAGGCTTACGTCTATGCACGCCCCGCCCGCGATGCGCTCGCGGGCGTGCGCTCGCGCCGGCTGATGGCGCTGGCGGTGGATTTCGTTGTCGTGAGCGTGCTGGCGAGCGCCATCTATGTGCTGCTTCTCGTGCTGACGCTGGGGCTGTCGTTCTTCTTTCTGCCGCCGCTCTGGCCGATCGTCGCTTTCTTCTACAGCGGCCTCTCGATATCGGGCCGCCGCCGCGCGACGCCGGGCATGCGGGCGATGGACCTGGAAGTCTGCATGTACGACGACGGCGCGCCGGCGCCCTTTCTCAACGCGGCGGCGCACGGGGCGTTTTTCTACCTCAGCTGGTTCTTTCCGCTGGTGTTCCTGGTGACCCTGGTCGACTCAGACAAGCGCTTCCTGCACGACATCCTGTCGGGCGTGGTCGTCACCCGGCGGCGCTGATGCGCAAGCCTTGAACAAAAAAATTACCTGTGCCCCATTTCCGCGCAAGTCGTTCCGGACTAGCTTTATCCGGACGACCAGCCTGGAGAGCATCGCTTGACGCGCGAAGTGCGGGACGCGCCGCAATTCTACCTGACGGCCCCTTCGCCCTGCCCCTATTTGCCGGGCATGGTGGAGCGCAAGGTTTTCACCCATCTGGTCGGCAAGCGCGCCTCCGCGCTCAACGACATGCTGACCCAGACCGGCTTCCGCCGCTCGCAGACGATCGCCTATCGTCCGGCCTGCGAGAACTGCCGTGGCTGCGTGTCGGTCAGGGTGCTGGTTGACGACTTCCAGCCCAACGACACCCAGCGCCGCGTGCGCCGGGTCAACGCCGACCTCGTCGGCGCGATCGCCGCGCCGAAGCCAACCCCGGAACAATATTCGCTGTTCCGCGACTATCTCGACTCCCGCCATCCCGACGGCGGCATGGCCGACATGTCCGTGCTCGACTATTCCATGATGGTCGAGGACAGCCATATCGAGACTTTCGTCACCGAATACCGCCGCCGCGGCCCCGACACGCCGCGTTCACGGCCGCGGGTCAGGCCCGCTTCTCGCCGCCTGCCTGACCGACCGGCTCGCCGACGGCCTGTCGCTGGTCTATTCCTTCTACGACCCGTCCTTGTCCAAGCGCTCGCTCGGCGCCTACGTCATTCTCGACCACATCGAGAAGGCGCGGCGCATGGGCCTGCCGCATGTCTATCTCGGCTATTGGGTCGATGGCTCGCGCAAGATGGCCTACAAGGGCGCCTATCTCCCGCAGGAGCGTCTGGGGCTCAACGGCTGGACGCGGGTCGAGCGCGAATGAGCCGGCGATGAGCCACGCCAATTTCGTCTCCACGGATTGGCTCGACGCGCATCTCGGCGACCCCGACCTCCGGGTGATCGACGCCTCCTGGCACCTGCCGACGACGGCCGCGCAAGGGCGACGCCGAATTCCGCGAAGGTCACATCCCCGGCGCCGTGTTCTTCAACATCGACGCGATCGCCGATACGTCCTCCAGCCTGCCGCACATGCTGCCGGCGCCGGACGACTTCGCCAAGGCGATGGGCGAGCTCGGGCTTGGCGACGGCATGCGTTTCGTCATCTACGATTCGCATGGGCCTTTACGCGGCGGCGCGCGTGTGGTGGACGCTGCGCGCCTTCGGGGCCAAGGACGTGTTCATTCTGGAAGGCGGCCTGCCGAAATGGATGCACGAGGGTCGGCCGGTCGAGGGCGGGCAAGCCAACCCGAAACCCGCCGTGTTCACGCCGCGTCTCAACCCGAGCATGGTCGCCGGACTCGCCGAGGTCAAAGCGGCGCTCGCGAGCGGCTCCGCCCAAGTGGTCGACGCCCGGCCCGCCGACCGTTTCCAGGGCCGCGCGCCGGAGCCGCGGCCGGGCCTCAAATGCGGCCATATGCCGGGATCGCTCAACCTGCCCTATGCGGAAGTGCTGGATCGCGGTTGCCTCAAGCCCAAGGCCGCGCTCATCGAGATCCTCGCGAAGCATGGCGTCGGCTGGACAAGCCGGTGCTGACGACCTGCGGCTCGGGAGTAACGGCGGCCATCATCGCATTGGCGGTCGAGGAGGCCGGCGGCGAGATCGCCGGACTCTATGACGGCTCCTGGGCGGAATGGGGCGCCCGCGACGATTGCCCGGCCACGACGGGTCCGGCCTAACCCTGCGGACGCCGCTCATTCCAGGCAATCGGCGCCGTGCAGGCTTCAGAGTCGCGATGAGACGCGACCCTGTGTTGCTGTTCGACGACTTCCGGACCCCTGGCGATCGCGCTACCGAGACTCGGTTCGCTCTCAGACCCCGAACGCGCCGACTTTCCGCCCTACGCGGAGCCCAATGGATTTAACGGCAAACCAAACGCCCGTCGGGCATGCGGGTGGCCGGATGGCCCGTGCGCCGCACGCAATAGTCCTGGTTCTGACCGCCGTAGACGCAATGTCCATAACCATTGCGATGACGATTCGGACCGCACCCGCCCAACGCGTAAGCCGGCGTCATCGCCGACAACAGAGCCCCCGAAACCAGAACGACGCCGAGCGCCTTGGCCGTCAACTTCCTCATGAAGTCCCTCCTCGCAACGCGAGACTAATGCGTTGCGATTCCATCTATATCGTCGCGGTGCGCGCTAGCCTAGGCCCCTGCGAAAGTTGCGCCCATTAACTTGCGCGCGTGATCTTGTCGACCCCGCCCATATAGGCCCTGAGCGCCTCGGGCACTTCGATGGCCCCGTCCGGCATCTGGTAGGTCTCCATGACCGCCACCAGCGCGCGGCCGACCGCCACGCCCGAGCCGTTGAGCGTATGGACGAATCGCGTCGCCTTCGCGTCCGGCGCCTTGCAGCGCGCGTTCATGCGCCGCGCCTGGAAATCGCCGCACACCGAGCACGAGGAAATCTCGCGGAACCGCCCCTGCCCCGGCAGCCAGACCTCGATGTCGTAGGTCTTCTTCGACGCGAAGCCCATGTCGCCCGTGCAGAGCGCGACGGTGCGGAAATGCAGGCCGAGGCGCTTCAGCACCTCCTCGGCGCAGGCGGTCATGCGCTCGTGCTCCTCGGCCGATTGCTCGGGCGCTGGTGATCGAGACCAGCTCGACCTTCTCGAACTGGTGCTGGCGGATCATGCCGCGCGTGTCGCGCCCGGCCGCGCCCGCCTCGGCGCGGAAGCACAGCGTGCCGGCGGTGAAGCGCAGCGGCAGCTTGCGCTCGTCGACGATCTGCTCGCGCACCATGTTGGTCAGCGGCACTTCGGCGGTGGGGATGAGCCAGTCGGCCATCCAGGTAATTCGTCATGTTCGATGGGCATGAACTGAGCCATCTTTCAATTTGTCCCAATTGTCGAGCGAACTTGCGCCGCTTAGTCCCCGCGACACGAAACTGATCCTCCGAAATTTCGGCAGTTGCGCCGTGCCGAACATCGCCTCGTCGCGCACCAGCACCGGCGGGTTGATCTCGGTGTAGCCGTGCTCGGTCGTGTGCAGATCGAGCATGAACTGCATCAGCGCGCGCTCGAGCCGCGCCAGCGCGCCTTTCAGCACGACGAAGCGCGCGCCCGACAGTTTCGCCGCCGTCTCGAAATCCATCAGCCCCAGCGCCTCGCCGAGCTCGAAATGCTCCTTCGGCTTGAAGCCCTCGGGGAAGTGCGGCGGCTCGCCGAAGCGGCGGACCTCGACATTGTCGTTCTCGTCCTTGCCGTCGGGCGCGTCGGGGCCGGGCAGATTGGGGATCGCCGCGAGTTCGTCGTCGAGCGCGGCCAGCGCCTCCTTCTCCGCCGCCTCCATCTCCGGCATCGCCGGCTTGATGCGCGGCGACCTCGGCCTTCAGCGCCTCGGCCGCCGCGGCGTCCTTGCGCGCCAGCCGCCTGACCGATCTCCTTCGAGGCCGCGTTGCGGCGCTCCTGCGCCTTCTGCAATTCGGCGATCGCGGCGCGGCGCCTGTCGTCGAGCGCCATCAGCTCGGCCGCGCGCGGGCGGCAAGCCCGCGGCGCGCGAGCCCGGCGTCGAAGCCCTGGGGATCGTCGCGAATCGCTCTGATGTCGTGCATGTCGGGCCTCGTGGATTGGGCGGCGGCTTAGCAGATGCGCAAGCGCCCTTTCAATCGCGGCCTCAGGCGGCTCTGCGACTCAAGGCCCCGCCGAGCCGCCCGCCGATCACGTTGAAGCCGAGCCCGACCATCACCAGAAGCGCGCCCGACAAGCTCAGCCGCGCTCAGCGGTTCGCCGAACAGCAGCGCCGCCGAGACCATGCCGACCACCGGCACCAGCAGCGCGAACGGCGCCGACCGCCGCGGCCGGATATTTGCGCCAGCAGCCGGCCCAGACGCCATAGCCGAACAAGCGTGCCGCCATAGGACAGGCGTCGCCACGCTCAGCGCGAGCTTGAGGCTCGGATGGAGAAGCGCGGCCAGCGTCGGCCTGCGGCGCGGTCAGCAGCGACAGCGCCAGCATCGGCAGCGGCGCGACGAGGCTCGACCAGACGACGAAGGCGATCGGGTCGACGCGGCCGATCCGCTTGCCGACCATATTGCCGGCGCCCCAGCACGCCGCGGCGCCGAGCGTCAGCGCGGAACGGGCCAGGGGCTCGCGTGGCCCCAGCGCGCCGAGGCGATGACGCCCATGCCCGCCAGCGCGACGCCGGCGCCGAGCATCTGCGCCCGCGTCGGCCGCTCGCCGAAGCCGACCGCCGCGAACAGGATGGTGAAAAAGACCTGCATCTGAATGACCAGCGAGGCGAGCCCGACCGGCATGCCCAGCCGCACGGCCAGAAACAGCAGCCCGAACTGGCCGACCCCGATCAGCGCCCCATAGAGCGCGACGAGCCGCCACGGCGCCGCCGGGCGGCCTCACGAAAAATACCAGCGGGAAAGGCGGCGAAAGCGAAGCGCAGCGCCGTCAGCAGGAACGGCGGCGCCTCCTCGACCCCGTATTTGATGGCGATGAACGTGAGGCCCCAGACGACGGCCGCGACGAGCGCCGCCAGCGATGTCGAGCGGCCTCAAGGTTTCTTGTCTTTCTCCGCCGCGCGGCGCTTCTCGATCATCCTCACCGCGATCACCGAGCCCTCGTAGAGCAGCAGCATCGGCAGCGCGAGCGACATCATGCTGATGAGATCGGGCGGCGTCAGGATCGCGGCGAGGCCGGTCACCGCCGACGATGGCGTAGCGGCGCATCGACGACAGCCACTTGGAATCGATGATGCCGACCTGCCCGAGCAGCGTCAGCACCACCGGAAGCTGGAACGCGACGCCGAAAGCGAACACCAGCGTCATGATCAGCGACAGATATTCGCTGACCTTCGGCAGCAAGTTCGATCGTCGCCTCGCCCGGCTCGTTGACCTGCTGCAACGACACCGAGAAGCGGATCAGCAGCGGCATCACGACGAAATAGACCAGCAGCGCGCCGAGCGAGGAAGAAGATCGGCGTCGCGATCAGATAGGGCAGGAACGCCTGCCGCTCGTTCTTGTAGAGGCCCGGCGCGACGAACTTGTAGATCTGCGTGGCGATGACGGGGAAGGCGATGAACAGCGGCGCCGAACATGCTGAGGCGGATGTTGGTGTAGAACTGTTCGAGGAAATGGGTCGCGATCAGCTTGGCCTTTTCGGCGCCGACCACCCGCACATAGGGCCAGGTCAGAATGTTGTAGATGTGGCGCGAGAAATAGAAGCAGACGATGAACGCCGCGAAGAACGCGTAGAGCGCGCGGATCAGGCGCTGGCGCAGTTCGATCAGATGGTCCATCAGCGGCGCCCGGGAGGCCTCGATATCGGCGTCGGTCATGTCGCGCTCGACGTCGCCTTCTCCGCGGGCCGCGCCGCCTCGACCGCCACGGGCTCGGGCGGCGGCGCGGGCGGCTCGACCGGACATCCGGATCTCGTTGCGCCTGCTCGGCCTCGGTCGACGGTCTCGTCATGCGACTTCCGGCGCGGGCTTGTCCTCCGACCGCCTTTTCGATGTTGTCGCGCATCAGGCTGGCGGGATCGAACGACGTGTCGACCTTGGCGGCCTCGTTGATCTCGTCGATCTCCTTCTTGACGCTCTCGAGCTCGGCCTCCTTGATCGCCGTCCATGAACTGGCCCTGGAATTCGGCCGCCATGCGGCGCATCTGGCCGACATATTTGCCGACGGTGCGCAGCACGCGCGGCAAATCCTTCGGCGGAATCACCGCGAGCGCGACAATGCCGAAGACAATGAGTTTGCCGGCGTCGAAATCGAACATGGAGATCACACGCGCCCCGCTAGGGCGTGACCGAACGCGGGCGTTCAGCCGACCTTCTGCTTGTCGCCTACGTCGGCGCGCTCGGCGCGCGCGGCTCTCGAGCGTGCGCGGCGCAGGAGGCGGCGGCCGGCGCCTCCGTCGTCCTCGGACATGCCTTTCTTGAACGATTTGATGCCCTTGGCGACGTCGCCCATGATGTCGGAAATCTTGCCCTTGCCGCCGAACAGCAAGGAGCGCGACCGCGCCGAACAGCATCCAGTGCCAAATGCTCAAGCTACCCATGGCGACCATCCCTTCACGCGCCGAACGGGGCGCGCATTACCGCTTTGGCCAAAACCTATGCGCGAAAGGCCGCGAATACAAGCGGCAGGGAGGGGGCGAGCGGCGCGCAGATTGGCGCCTTGATGAAAACTGCATATTATGAGCATATACAATAATGATCGACTGGGCGCGCATTGTCGGATTCCAGTGGGATGCGGGCAATGCGCGCAAGAGCACGGACAAGCACGGCGTCGAACAGGCGGAAGCCGAGGAGACGTTTCTCAACGAGCCGCTGATCGTGGCGCAGGACCTTAGGCATAGCGAGTTGGAGTCCCGCTATCACGCGCTCGGCGCAACGCACGCGGGGAGGCGTTTGCACATCACATTCACAGTCCGCGCGAGCGGAACTTTGATCCGCATTATTTCCGCCCGCGACATGAGCAGCAAGGAGCGAGCCCTCTATGCCCAAAACCGGTAACCCTGCTCGCCCGTTCCGCGACGAGGCGGAAGAGCGCGCTTATTGGGAGCGAACGGACTCAGTCGGTGAAATCGACTGGTCGAAGGCCGCACGCGTGCGGCTGCCGAACTTGGAGCCGAGCAAGGCCTCGATTTCGCTTCGTCTTCCGGTCAGCCTGTTGGAGCGAATCAAGATCGCCGCCAACAAGCGCGACGTTCCCTACCAGTCGCTCATCAAGGTTTGGCTCGCCGAGAAGGTCGAGGCGGCGGACGCCGAGCGCCCTTAGCGCCCTCCCCTCGACCCGCCGTCCCTGCTAGAAACCCCGCTCCCGCGCAACCCGGAGCCAAGCCCATGTCCGTCGCCGAACGTCTCGCAGCCCTTGGCGTCACCCTGCCCAAGCCCGCCGCGCCTGTGGCCAATTACGTCGGCGCGGTGAAAGCCGGGACGCTCGTCGTCGTCTCCGGCCAGTTGCCGTTCGGGGCCGACGGCAAGCTCTCGCCCGCCCATACCGGCAAGCTGAAGCCCGGCGCCCGCTCGACGCCGCCAAGGCCGCCGCGCGGCTTTCCGCCGTCAACGTGCTCGCGCAGGTCCAGGCCGTCGTCGGCGATCTCGAAAAGGTCACGCGGGTCATCCGTCTCGGCGGCTTCTTCAGCGTCGAGGGCGGGCACGAGGCGCTGCCGGCGGCGATGAACGGAGCCTCCGATCTCGTGGCCGAGGTCTTCGGCGACAAAGGCCGCCACGCCCGCACCACCGTCGGCGTCGCCCATCTGCCGCTCGACGCGATCTGCGAGGTCGAAGGCCTGTTCGAGATCGCGCCTTGAGCTTCGACTGGCTCGTCGCCCGACCCGATCGCCCATCGCGGGTTGCACGGGCCGGGCCGGCCCGAGAACTCGCTCGCGGCGGCCAAGGCCGCCATCGCCGCCGGCTACGCCATCGAATGCGACATCCAGCGCACGGCCGACGGCGAGACGGTCGTTTTCCACGACGAAACGCTGGAGCGGCTCACGGGGGCGCAAGGCCGCGTCGGCGACATGACGCTCGCCGCCCTGCGCGAACTCGCCTTGCGGGGACGGGCGAACGCATCCCAACGCTCGCCGAGCTGCTTCGGCTCATCGCCGGACGGGTCCCGCTCGTCTGCGAGATCAAGAGCGATTTCGGCGGCGACACGCGCCTTTCCGGCCGCGCCGCCGAGATCGGACAGGCCTACGACGGCCCGCTCGCCTTCAAGAGCTTCGATCCCGAAGTCATCGCCTTCCTTCGCGCGGGCGGCTGCCCCCGCCCGCTCGGAATCGTCGCCGAGGCGAGTTACGACGATCCCTATTTCGCCGCGCTCACGGCGGCGCAGAAGCAGGATTGCGCGGCGTTCCTGCATATCGGGCGCACCGCGCCCGACTTCCTGTCCTGGTGCGTCGACGATCTGCCGCACGCCGTCCCGACGCTCATGCGCGCGCTCGGCCGAAAGCCCGTGATGGTCTGGACCGTGCGCCGCCCGGAGCAATGGGCGCTGGCGCGGCGGTTCGCGGATCAGGCGGTGTTCGAGGGCGACGTTCCCTGAGGGATCACGTCGAGGTCGTCCCAACCGACGATGCGCGCGTCGATACGAGATCCCGCCGGTCTCAGTTGGTCGCGATAGCGGCGGGCGTAGCCGATTTCATGGAGCGCGCTTCGCGCTCACTCCGTCATCGCCTTCAGGCGTGCGCGGTTGCTGAGCATGATCTGGCGGGAGCCGTTGAAGCTCAGGGCGCCCTTCTCGGACAGCGCCGACAGCGAACGCGACACCGTCTCCAGCGTCAAGCCGAGATAGTCGCCGATGTCGCGCCGGCACATCGGCAGCGCCAGCACGCCCGCCACCGCCAGGCGACGGTCCATTTCGAGCAGGAAGGCGACGACCCGCTCCATCGCATTCTTGCGACCGAGCAGCAGCATGTGCTCTTGCGCGTTGCGCAGATCGTCGGCGGCCAGCCGCCACAGCGCGCAGGCGGTCTCGGCGTCGTGAGTTGGCGCGCGCCTCGAGCGTCCGCCGCTTTACGATGGCGACCCTTGCGTCGGCCACGGCCTCGGCGGTGAGGCGATGGGTATCGGTGGCGCTCATGCCGAAATACTCGCCCGGAAGGTGAAAGGCGTCGATCTGGCGGCGACCGTCGCGCAGCAGCTTGAAGGTGCGCACCGCGCCGCGACGCACGCAATAGAGATATTCCGCCGGCTCGCCTTCGCCGTAGATCTCCTCCTCGCGGTCGAACGAGATCTCCTTGGCTGCAAGCCCGCCCTGGCCGGCACGGCCGGCTCACTGAGCCCTGTCGTCGCGCGGGACGAAACCCGTCATGCCGCGTTCCGCGTATGAAATCGTCAGATCCAGCATGGCGAGTCTCCCTAGAAAGCGGGGAGACTCCTAGCCGCCCGAGGCGACATGCGGAATTTGGGTCGAACCCCTAAGTCGCCGCCCCTAAGGCTCGCCCCTACGTTCTCGCCCTTAGGTATTTTCCCGGAGGCCGGCGGCGCGCGCCTCCTCGATCATGCCCAAGAGACGCTGGATGAGCTCTTCGTCGACCCGGGCGGTCGAAATCACCCGTCGATCGAGCCGGCGTAGGTCTCCAGCACGCCGCAGCGAAACCCCGTCGTCAGCACGATCGGGGCGTTAAGTCCGATCGCGCGCAACCGCCGCGCCAGACGGAGCCCGTCCTTGCCGCGCGGCTTGTGATCGAGCACGAAGCAATCGGCGGCGCGCAGCGACGGCGAGGCCAGCAATCCGCGCCCGCTCGCATAGCCGCGCACCTCGAATCCCGCCGTCTCCAACACGAACTTGAGCGATCCCAGAACGGCTTCGTCGTCGTTGACGACGCACGCCTTCGGAGCGCGTGACCGCCGGAAGCGGGTCAACACTTATGGGAATTCGCAGCGACCATGGAGAATATGTCGCCGATCACGCGCGGCCGGCGTTGATTCGCGTCAATCCGCTGCGACGCCCGCGCGCACCGCGATGCTGCACGAGTTCGGCCAGACTCGCCGCGTGCATTTTCGTCATCACGTTGGCGCGGTAGACCTCGACCGTGCGCGGGCTGATGCCGTAATCGCGCGCTATCGCCTTGTTGGAGAGGCCGCCGACGAGCCCCTCCATCACCTGCCGCTCGCGCCGGCTCAGCGACGCAAGGCGCTCGGCGGCCTCCGGATCGACGCTCGGCGCCTCGCGCGTCCCGCTGCGCTTGCGCCAGCGCCGTGGAAATCGCGCCGATCAGTCGCTCGTCGTCGAACGGCTTCTCAATGAAATCGTGCGCGCCGCGCTTCATCGCCTCGACCGCCATCGGCACGTCGCCGTGGCCGGTGATGAGCACCACCGGGCAGGCCGCGCCCCGCGCCCGCAACGCCTCCATGAGCTCGACGCCGCTGCATGCCGGGCATGCGTATGTCCGACAGAAGGCAGCCGCGCGCGGCCTTGTGCGGATGGGCGAGAAAGGACTCGGCGGAATCGAAAGTCGAGGGTCTCGAACCCGGCCGAGGACAGAAGCAGCTCGAGCGAATCCCGCACCGCCTCGTCGTCGTCGACGATATAGACGAGTCCCTTGCCGCTCATGCCGCGCCCTTCCTCGACCAGAGGCAGCGTGAAGCGGAAGGTCGCGCCGCCGTCCTCGTTGTTCTCCGCGCGCATCTCGCCGCCATGCGCCTCGACGATGCCGCGGCAGATCGACAGGCCGACGCCGAGCCCGGCCGGCCTTGGTGGTGAAGAACGGCTCGAACAGCCGCGCCATCGCGTCTCCGAAGCGATGCCCGCGCCGGTGTCGGACACCGCGATCTCCACCACGCCCGGCGCCGCGAGGCGGCTCGACACCGTCAGCTCGCGGCGCGCGGCGCTCTCCATCGAATCGAGGCCGTTGCGCAAGCAGATTGACCAGCACCTGCTCGATCTGGATGCGATCGACGAAGACCCAGATCGTGCTCGGGATCGAGCTTGTACCTGAGCGCGACCCGCTTCTCGCGCGCGCCGACGAGGCCGAGCGCGCTCGCCTCCTCCACCAGCTTCGCGACGCTCTCGATCCGCCGCTCGGAGGCGCGCCGCGACACGAAATCGCGCAGCCGGCGGATGATCTGGCCGGCGCGCAGCACCTGCTCGGCCGCGCGCTCCAGCGCGCCTCGCGACCCGCGCCGCGCCGGGACCCGGAAGATCGGCGAGCAGGCGGCGCGAGCCGGTGATGTAATTGCCGATCGCCGCCAGCGGCTGGTTGAGCTCATGCGCCAGCGCCGAACCCATCTCGCCGAGCGCGCTCAGGCGCGAGATATGGGCGAGTTCGGACTGCAATTGCTGGGTGCGGCTCTCGCTGCGCCGCTCCTCGGTCAGGTCGTGCATGAAGCCGGTGAACAGCCGCCGCCCGTCGACATTGGCCTCGCCGACCGACAGATGCAGCGGGAACTGCGAGCCGTCCTTGCGCAGCCCCGTGACGATGCGGCCGATGCCGATGATGTGCCGCTCGCCGGTCTCCATGTAGCGCGCGAGATAGCCGTCGTGCCGCGCGCGGTCGTGCTCGCCCATCAGGATGCTGACGTTCTGGCCGACCGCCTCGGCCTCGCAATAGCCGAACATGCGCTCGGCGGCGCGGCTGAAGGAATGGATGCGGCCGGCGGCGTCGATGACGACCATGCCGTCCTGCGCCGTCTCCAGGATCGAGCGCAGATGCGCGGCGCGATCGGCGACCTCGTCGACGAGGCGCGTCTCCTCGTCGGTGTCGCCAGACGCTCCGACGACGCTGCGCACGACGCCGTCCGCGTCCGCCGACGGCGCCGCCGAGCAGGCGGAGCGCTGGCCGGATCATGGCCCTCGACGCAGCGCAGCTTGAGGTCGAAATCGGCCTCGCCCGTCACGCAGCGCCGCAATCGCCGTCCGCGCCTCGCCTGCGGCAGGCGGCGTCGACGGGCAGGCGGTCGACCAGATCGCCGACCTGCTCCCCGTCCCGCAATCCGATGCAGCCGGCGCGCGCCCTGCGACAGCCGCGCCTCGCCCGTCGCGGCGTCGAGCACCCAGGCGCCGCCCTTCGACAGGCGGCGAACTCGTCGAGCTCCGTCGCGTCTGTGAGCGTCTTGGCGCGCCATATCTCATTGAATAATCCCCATGCTTATTCGCATTTAGACGCGCAACAACGCAGGCCAAGGCGCCACGCCGCGTCGGCGCGTAAACGCTTTCGTTGTGCCGACGCCGGAACGCGACCGCTTGATCCACATCAATGCGGCTGCACGTTCTGCCGCGCGCCGGCTCGGCGGGGTCGATGTCGGCGTCGTCGAGCACCCTCAGCGCCGCGCCGTCGAGATCCTCGTATTGCCCGCTGTTCAGCGCCCACAGGAAGGCCGCCAAGCCCGGCGCCGCCGAGGCAAAGGGCTGCGGGAATCAGGAACAGAAGCGAAATCATGCCGCCGTCTCCAGCGCGACGGCGTCGACGGCGTCGCGCCTCGGCGGGCTGGCGTCCGCCGGTCTCGCCGGCGCCGCGCGCACGCAACGCGTTGAGCGTCACCAGCAGCGACGAGCCCGACATCGCCGCGGCGGCGATCAGCGGCGTCAAATGGCCGGAGGCCGCGAGCGGCAGCGCGAGCAGATTATAGACCGCCGCGAGCGCCGAGATTTTGCCGCATCACCGCGCGCGCCCGGCGGCTGACGGCGATCGCCGCGGCCAGCGGGCGCCAGCCGGTCGCCGAGGAACACCGCGTCGGCGACGTTCTGCGCGAGATCGGCGGCGCAGGCGGGCGAGATCGAGACATGCGCCTCGGCCAGCGCCGGCGCGTCGTTGATCCCGTCGCCGACCATCAGAACCTTGGCGCCGCCGGCGGCGAGCTCGCGCAGCCGCTCGACCTTCTCGGCCGGCTTCAGCGCCGCCGCGCCAGCGCGCGACCCCGAGCGCCCGCGCCACCTCCTCGACCGCGCGCGGCGCCGTCGCCGGAGAGGATTTCCACCGCATAGCCGCTTGGCGCGCGAGCTCCGCCGACCACCGCGACCGCGTCCGGCCGCAGCGCCTGGCGCAGCCGGAACACCGCCGTCCGCTCGCCCCAGCGGAAGCCGACGCGCGACAGCCCCTCGTCGAAGCTCGCCCGTCGCTCCGCGACGCCGCAGAAGTCGAGCGCGCCGAGCCGCGCCTCGAGGCCCTCGACCATCGGCGCAGACCCCGCGCGCCGGCGTCTCGGCCACGTCGGCGATAAGGCGCCGCGCCCGCCGCCCGCGCGGCGAGCGCGCGGGCGAGCGGATGACGGCTCGACAGCGCCAGCCGCGCCGCGACGGCCAGCGAGATCGGCCGGCGCGTCGCCTTCGAGCGCGGGATCGGGCAGCGTCAGCGTGCCGGTCTTGTCGAACACGATGGTATCGACCTCCGCCAGCCGCTCGATGGCGTCGCCCCTGTTGAGCAGCACGCCGAGCCGGAACAGCGCGCCCGCCGCCACCACCTGCACCGCCGGCACGGCGAGCGCGACCGCGCAGGGACAGGTGACGATCAGCACCGAGATCGCCACCACCAGCGCGTCATGCACGCTCGCCCCCGCCGCGAGCCAGCCGAGCGCGGAGACGAGCGCCGCGAGATGCACGACCGGCGCATAATAGCGCGAGGCGCGGTCGGCGAGCCGGACATAGCGCGACTTCGCCGAGGTCGCGTTCTCCAGCAGCCGCTCGATCTCGCCGAGCAGCGTGCCCGGCGCCGGCCGCGGCGACCTCGACCTCGATGCGCGCCGGAAAGGTTGATCGCGCCGGCGTAGACCGGCGCGCCGGGGCCGACCGCGCGGCCCTCGGTCTCGCCGGTGACGAGGCTGTCGTCGATGACGGACTCGCCCGCCGCGACGCGCCCGTCGGCCGGCAGCCGTTCGCCGGCGCGCACATAGATGCGGTCGCCGCGCTTGCAGCGCCGAAGCCGGCGTCTCGACGAGGCCGCCGTCGGGGCGCATCAGCGTCGCCGAGCGTCGCGCGCAGGCTCGCGAGATTGGCGGCGACGCTGCGCGTCTTGCGGCGCATCGCGGCGTCGAGCACGCGGCCGAGCAGCAGGAAGAACATCAGCATCAGCGCGCTGTCGAAATAGGCGTGCTCGGCGCCGCGCGCGGTCTCGACCAGCGACATGCCGAGCGCGAGCGATGACGCCGATCGAGATCGGCACGTCCATGTTGAGCGAGCGCGCGCGCAAGCGCCCGCGCGGCGCTGAGGAAGAACGGCCGGCCCGCGTAAGCGGCCGCCGGCAGCGCGAGCAGCGCCGAAATCCAGTGGAAGAGATCGCGCGTCGCCGGATCGATGCCGGTCGCCTCGCCCGCCCAGACCGAGACCGACAGCAGCATCACGTTCATCGCCGCGAAGCCCGCCACGCGCCAGGCAGCGCAGCAGATATTGCATCTGCTCGGCGTCCTCGCGCTCGAGCGCGCCCATCTCGAACGGCCGCACGACATAGCCGAGCGGCTTCAGCGTCTCGGCGACGCGCGCGGGCTCGAAAGCCTCGTCGCGCCAGCTCACCCGCAGCCGCCGCGTCGCGTAATTGAGCCGCGCGCTCGGCGCGCCCGGCAGCGCGGCGACGGCGCGCTCGATGATCGCCGATGCAGGCGGCGCAGGTGATCCCCTGCACCGCGAAATCGGCCTCGCGCTCGCCTCGCTCCGGCGGCGCCCGAGGGCGCCGCGCTCACCGCAGCGCGACCCGGTTCTTCGACTGGAACAGCGTCTCGCCGCCGCGCGTCGCCTTGAGCTTCAGGTCCCAGACGCCCGCGGGCGGCGGCGCTGGCCGCCGACATAGGCCCCGCGGCTCGCCTCGCTGCATCGCGAAACGCCGGTCGCGCTTCATGTCGGCCGGCGCGGCGAAGACGCCGGTGACGGCGAGGCCCTCGATCGGCCGGCCCTCGCGCGTCGCGGAAGATCGCGCGCACGCCGCCGCCGGCCAGCGTGACGTCGACCTTCCAATGGCGCTCGCTCTGCGCCGTCGGCGGCCGCGATCTGCGATGTTGTAGGCGAGCCCGGCCTCGTAAGGATGGTCGACGACCTCGCCGCGGAAGGTCGAGATCGCGTCATAGATCATCAGCCCGTTGACGCGCGAAGACCGACGCCGAAAAAGGCGATCAGTATCAGCAGCACCTTGCGCCCGGTGAGCGGGGCGCCCGCGGTGACAGTCGTCGTATTCGCCATCGCGCGTCTCCTACTGCGCCGTCCGAACGGAAGAAATCCTTGGCCGTCGCCGCCGACCTTGTCGTCGGACGCCGACGATGGAGAAGGTGATCGGCGTCGCCGGCGCGGCCGGCGGCTTCGGCGCGGTGAGCAGCACGCGCACCTCGCGCGTCTGGTCGGGGCCGACCTCGACGCTCGCCGCCGCGCCCTTGCTCTCGCCGACCACCTCGACCTTGAGGTCGCCGACGCCCTCGACGCTGAGCCAGAAGCGGCGCTGCTCGCGGCGCCTTGTTGGCGATGCGCAGCTCGTAGCCGTTGCGGATCGAGCCGTCGGCGGTGCGCACGAACAGCGGGTTGCGGTCGTGGATGACGGCGAGCGACGCGTTAGAGCGCGAGGTCAGCGCATAGAGCATCACCGAACCGACGATCGCGATGATCGCGCGAATAGAGCACCGTGCGCGGCCGGATCAGCCTGTAGACCGGCGGCAGCCCCTGCGCGCGGCGCTTGATGTTGGTGTCGGTCTCGTAGGCGATGAGCCGGGTCGGGCGGCCGATCTTCTCCATCACCTGATCGCAGGCGTCGATGCAGAGCCCGCACTGGATGCAGCCGAGATTGGGGCCTTCGCGGATGTCGACGCCGGTCGGGCAGACCTCGACGCAATAGGTGCAGTCGATGCAGTCGCCGACCTTCTCGCCATGCTCCAGCGCCGACCTTGCGACTTCTTCAGCGACATGCGCGGCTCGCCGCGAGACGTATTTGTAGGAGACGTTGAGCGCGTGCTCGTCGGTCAGCGCGGCCTGGATGCGCGGCCACGGGCACATGTAGAGGCACACCTGCTCGCGCATGAAGCCGGCGAAGACATAGGTCGTGAAGGTCAGCACGCCGATCGCGGCATAGGCGATGAAAGGCGCCTGGAAGGTCAGCGAGGCTCCACGACCAGATGCGGCGCGTCGGCGAAATAGAGCACCCAGGCGCCGCCGGTCCACCAGGCGATGACGAGCCAGATCGCGTGCTTGGTGACCTTCTCGCGCCACCAGCGAAGGTTGTGCGGGCCGGCGTCCTTCATCATGCGCTCGCGCCGGTCGCCCTCGACCAGCCGCTCGACGGCGAGAAACAGATCGGTCCACACCGTCTGCGGGCACGTGTAGCCGCACCAGACGCGGCCGGCGAGCGCGTTCATCAGGAACAGCGTCAGCGCGGCGATGATGAGCAGGCCGGTGAAGTAATAGACCTCCTGCGGCCAAAGCTCGATCCAGAAGAAGAAGAACCGACGGTGCTCCGAGATCGACGAGCACCGCCTGGTTCGGCTCGTTGGGGCCGCGATCCCAACGCACGAACGGCAGCAGATAATAGACGGCCAGCGTCACCACGAGCACCGCCCATTTCACCTGCCGATAGAAGCCGGCGACGTAGCGAGGATAGACCTTCTTCGCCGCCTCGTAGAGCGGGCCTTCGTCGAACTCGTCGATCTCGGAAGGCGCGTTTGCGTCGATTTGGGTCACTGTCCGCCGCCCAGGCTATGCACGAACACCGTCAGCGCCTTGATCTCCTCGCCCGAGAGCTTGGCGCCCCAGGCCGGCATCTGGCCGCCGCCGCCCACGTTTATACGATGAATGATGTCGTCGAGCGAGTTTCCGTAGAGCCAGACCTTGGTCGTCAGGTTGGGCGCGCCCATCTCCTTGTTGCCCTTGCCCTCCGGCGCCGTGGCAGGGCGCGCAATTGTCGGCGAAGGTCTTCTTGCCGAGCGCAAGATCGGCGTTCGGCTCGGTCTTCAGGCCCGACAACGAGCGCACGAAATTGGCGGTCGCGCGGATCTGATCCGGCTTCAGGATGCCGTCCTTGCCGAACGAGGGCATCAGGCTCGAATGGGTCTTGGGATCGGCGTCCCAGCGCGCGCCATGCGTGATGGTCGTCTGGATCTCCTTCAGCGTGCCGCCCCACAGCCAGCGGTCGGCGTTGAGGTTGGGATAGCCCTTGGAGCCCTGGCCGCCCGCGCCGTGGCACGGCGCGCAATTGTTGGCGAACAGCGCCGAGCCCTGCGCGCGCGCGATCGCCAGCAGATCCGGCGTCTTCTCGATGTCTTCGAGCGAAGCCGTCTGCAGCTTGGCGATCGACGGACGCGCGCAGCTCCTGAAGGCCATTCAGATCCTGCACCACCGCCGCGCGGGAGTGCCAGCCGAACAGGCCCTGGGTTGCTCCACTGACCAGCGGCCAGGCGGGATAGACGATCCAGTAGCCGACGGACCACAGGATGCAAGCGTAGAACGTCCACAGCCACCAGCGCGGCAGCGGCGTGTTGAGCTCGCGGATGCCGTCCCATTCGTGGCCGGTCGTCGACTTGCCGGTCTTCGCGTCGATATGAGAATGAGCGCCGTCGGCCATGATCAATCATCCTTCAAAGGAATGCGCGCGGCCTCGTCGAAGACGTTCTTGCGCGAGGGCAGAAAGCGCGTAAATCATGGCCACGGTGAACATCGCCACAAAGTAAAAGAGCCCCCAGCCTGCGGCGAACTGGCGCCAGCTTTCGTAATCGGTCATCGCTCAGGCTCCCCTTCAGCGGATGTTGGCGGCGTCGTTGTAGAGCTTGAAGTCTACGTGCGTGCCGAGCTGTTGCAGATAAGTGACGAGCGCGTCCGCCTCGGTGATCTCGCCCTCGCCGGAGAGATCGCGCACGATCGCGTCGGGATAGCGCTTCTTCAGCGCGTCGCCGCCCTTGGCGCCCGCCTGCGCGCGCAGGTCGGTCTCGGCGCCGTCGATGTCGGCCTTCGTGTAGGGAACTCCGACGCGCGACAGCGCGATCATGCTCTCGCGGATATGGCTGTAGTCGAGCGGCGTCCTGGCCATGAACGGATAGCCCGGCATGATCGAGGCCGGCGCCACCGAGCGCGGATCGTTGAGATGCGCGCGATGCCAATCGTCGGAATATTTGCCGCCGATGCGCGCCAGATCCGGACCGTTGCGCTTCGATCCCCATTGGAACGGGTGATCGTACATGCTCTCGGCCGCCAGCGAATAGTGGCCGTAGCGCTCGACCTCGTCGCGCAAGGGGCGGATCATCTGCGAATGGCAGAGATAGCAGCCCTCGCGCACGTAGATGTTGAAGCCCGCGAGCTCCAGCGGCGTATAGGGGCGCACCCCCTTCACCGCCTCGATCGTGTTCTTCAGATAGAACAGCGGCACGATCTCGACGATGCCGCCGATGGCGACGGCGACGATAATGCCGATCAGCAGGATCAGCGAGTTGGTCTCGAAGATCTTGTGGCTGGGAAGGCGAAATGTGGATGTGTTCGACATGTTCGCCTCTTATTCCGCGGGGGCCAGCTTGGGCGCGCCGAGTTCGGGCGCCGCCGCCACCGCCGGAGACGCCAGCGTCTTGTAGATATTGAAGATCATGATGACGATGCCGGTGACGAACATGGCCCCGCCCAGCGCCCGGATGACGTACATCGGGTGCATCGCCTGCACCGTCTCGACGAAGGAATATTCGAGATAGCCCTGGTCGGTGTAGGCGCGCCACATCAGGCCCTGCATGATGCCCGCCACCCACATCGCCGTGATGTAGAAGACGATGCCGATGGTGGCGATCCAGAAGTGCCAGTCGACGAGCCGCTTGGAGTAAAGCTCACGCTGGTAGATCCAGGGGATCATGCAATAGAGCGCGCCGAACGAGACGAACGCGACCCAGCCGAGCGCGCCCGAGTGGACGTGGCCGATGGTCCAGTCGGTGTAGTGGGACAGCGAGTTGACCTCCTTGATCGACATCATCGGCCCTTCGAAGGTCGACATGCCGTAGAAGGCGACCGACACCACCAACATGCGCAGAACCGGGTCCGTGCGCAGCTTGTCCCAGGCGCCCGACAGCGTCATCAGGCCGTTGATCATGCCGCCCCACGAGGGCATCCACAGCATGATCGAGAACGTCATGCCGAGCGTCTGCGCCCAATCCGGAAGCGCCGTGTAGTGCAGATGATGCGGACCGGCCCAGATGTAGAGGAAGATCAGCGCCCAGAAGTGGACGATCGACAGCCGGTAGGAATAGACCGGCCGTTCCGCGCGCTTGGGCACGAAATAATACATGATGGCGAGGAAGCCCGCGGTGAGGAAGAAGCCGACCGCGTTATGCCCGTACCACCATTGGATCATCGCGTCCTGCACGCCCGACCACACCGGATAGGACTTTGAGCTGAACACCGAGACCGGCAGCTCCGTGTTGTTGCCGAGCACCAGCACGGCGATGGTCACGATGAAGGCGAGATAGAACCAGTTGGCGACATAGATATGCGGCTCCGTGCGGCGAGCGATCGTGCCGAGGAAGACCAGCAGATAAGTCACCCACACCACGACCAGGAACAGGATGGCGTACCATTCCGGCTCGGCGTACTCGTGGCTGCGGGTGATGCCGAGCAGATAGCCGGTGCCGGCGATGAGGATGAAGAAATTGTAGCCGAGCGCCACGAACCAGGGCGCGAGATCGCCGGCGAGCCGCGCCCGGGAGGTGCGCTGAACGACATAGAACGAGGTCGCCAGCAGCACGTTGCCGCCGAAGGCGAAGATCACCGCCGAGGTGTGCAGCGGCCGCAGGCGGCCGAAATTGATGAAGGCGGTGTCGAAGTTCAGCCAGGGAAAGGCGAGCTCCAGCGCGATATAAAGTCCGACCAGCGTGCCGACGAGCCCCCAGAACAGCGCGGCCAGCGAGAGGAACTTGACGGGACCGAGATTGTAGTTCGGCCGCCCGTCCATCGACGAGCGGCGTCTCCGCCTCGCGCTGCTGGTAGCGCAGCATGATCCCGACGACGCCTGCAAAGCTCGCGAGCGCGAACAGGGCGGCGTGGAAGGCGTAGGCCTCGGTATAGGCCCTCGACGAAATGAAGATGGCCGCGAAGGCCAGCGCGACGAGGACGACCGCCAGTCCCACCTCGCCCGGCCTGACGGACTTCGCCGCTACGGATATCGACACGATTCGCCCCTCCTTCGGACAGACATGTTGAATAGCAAGTGCGCCTTGCAGACGGCGCGCTCATTGATCCCGGTCAACGAGCCGATCGGCTCGCGCCGTTAGTAGAATGTCTGGGGGAACCGTATTGGCGCGGTTTTCGCCCGTCTTCGTGGCATTTGGTCGCGGAGGCGAACGGCGGCCGTCTTGTTTCGCGCGAATCTGCGAAGGGCCGAGGCCCGCGGCCGTTGGCTATTTGCTCATGTCCGCGCGCGGCAGCTTCACCCGTCCGCCCGCGCGCAGGCGTTCGTCGAGCGCCTCTGGAATATGCGCGGGCCAATGGCGCGACAAAATGTCCCGCGCCTTCGCCTCGGCCCGCCGCAAGGCGTCGAGCGAGCCGGTCTCCGCCCATTCGTTGGGGCTGCGCCGGTCGCCGACGAGCGGATAGACGTAATCGCGCTCCATCAGCTTCAGCGTCTGCTCGGCGCCGAGATAATGGCCGGGGCCGTTGAGGCAGACGTCGCGGATGGTCTCGAACGACAGCGTCTCCTCGTCCACCCGCACGCCGCGGATCGTGCGCTGCGTCGCGCCGATGATGTCGTTGTCGATGACGAGGCTTTCCAGGCTGAAGCCGAGCAGGCTCGCATGCATGCCGGCGGCTTCGTAGATGAGGTTGGCGCCGGAATTGCCGACCAGCGCATGATTGAGCGCCTTCTCCGCGCCGGCCTGCGCGTCGGCGACCTTCGAATCGGTCATGCCCGAGGCGGTGCCGCCGGTGAGGTCGTAGAAGTGCGCCATCTGCCCCGCCATCGCGGAGAGCAGCGCCTGCTCCGGGCTGCCGCCCGACATCGCGCCGGTGCGCAGGTCGGAGACGAAGCACCAGAGGCCGAAGATGGCGGGATGGCCGGGCTTGATCGCGTTGACGTAGACGAGCCCCGCCAGCACCTCCGCCACTTCCTGCGCGAGCGCGCCGGCGAGCGCGGCGGGCGCGGTCGCCCCCGCCTGCCCCGCCGACAGCAGCAGCACCGGCATGCCGCCCTGCACCGCCGCCTCCAGGCAGCGGCAGGCGTCGGTGGCGAATTTCATCGGCGGCACGACGAAGCAGTTGGACTGGCTGACGAAAGGCCGCTCGCGCCATTTCGCCTCCGACCGCCGGCGATGGCGTGGAGCATCTCCAGCGACGCCTCGACATTGCGCGGGTTCACCCAGCTCGTGCCGACATGCTTGGTCGTCGCAGCGACCGAGGCGTAGGACGTGTTGAAGTCCATGTCGAAGGGATCGGGCAGATCGCGCGGCAACGACCGCGCGCTGGAAGAAATGGATATGCTCCAGCGCGTCGACGAGGCGGCCGATGTCGTAGAGATCCTTGATCGTGGAGTGGCGATAGCGCCCGTTCGGCGTCGACCATGTTGACCGCCGCGCCCGCGGTGCCGAAATAGACCCGCTTGCCCCAGGGCTCCATGTCGTGCCGCGGGTCCTGCCCGTGCAGCACGAAACGCCGCCCGGCCTTGGCCAGCGTGTCCTCGACCAGCGCGGCGGGAAACAGCAGCCGCCCGCTCGGGCTCAAGCTCGCAGCCGGCCCGGGTGAGGATCTCGACGCCGGAGGGCGGCGCGTCGGCGAGGCCGACCTCGGCGAGCAGGCGCAGGGCCGCATGGTGGACTTTCACGATGTCGGCGTCGTCGAGCGGCCTGTAGCGTCCGCCCTCCATGCCGGGCCGCACGGGGCGCGTGTCCTCGGCGAGCGGCGCCGCCCGCATCGCCCGCCGCGCCTCGCGGCCGCCACGCCGGCCTGTGCTCTGCTCGTTCATTCCCGTCCCCGCCTTTGTTCCGCGATAGTGGTGGAGTTGGCGGAGTCTGACAAGACGCCCTTGGGTCGGCGCATCGACATTCAAGGTCACGAAGGAGGTCGCATTTGCGCTTGCGACGCCGTGGACTTTTTCACAGAATAGGATCGTCGAGATTGCTTCAGAATGGATTGGCTCTTGGGGAGCTCAAAATGTTTATGACGAAAACTATCGCTTTGGCGGTTGCGATTGCGGCGACGCTCGCCTTATCGACAGTCCAATCGGGCGCGATGAAGACGAACGCGGGCTTCCATAACCCCAAAAGGGGCTGTTCGAGCCTAGTCGCTCAGGCGCATCCGGCCTTGAAAGACAAGGCGCGTGACGCAGAGATCGCGAGATGCGTAGCCAATCCCGGCGCCTACAGCAAGGCGGCGGGCTTCTGAATTCGCGGCAGGGTCAGGCGCGCGGCGCCGGAGCGAGGGCGCGAGCCGCCTGTCCTCGCCAGACGATCGTACAGAGCAGGGCGACCGGCAGTCCGATCAACGCCGTCGTCGCGAAGAAGCGCGGATAGCCGATCGCCTCGACCATGAAACCCGAGAGCCCGCCTACGAACTTGCCGGGCAGCGCGTAGAGCGAGGACAGAAGCGCATATTGCGTCGCCGCATAGACCGGCGACACCAGCGACGACATATAGGCGATCAGCGCCGCCCCGGCGAAGCCCGAGGCGAAGCTCTCGACGCTGACGGCGAGCGTCAGCAGATCGAGCCGGCCGGGATGGCCCGCCAGATAGGCCAGCGACAGATGCGAGGCCGAGGCCGCCACGCCGCCGATCAGCAGCGTCGGCATCAGGCCGAGCCAGCCGGAGAGCCAGCCGCCGGCGAAGGCGCCGGCGATGCCGATCCACACGCCATAAAGCTTCGACACCGTGGCGATGTCGGATTTCGTGAAGCCGAGGTCGATGTAGAGCGGGTTCGCCATCACGCCGGAGACGAAATCCGGCAGCCGGTAGAGCGCGACCAGCAGGAGGATCGGGACGATCCGCGCCGCGTAGCGGCGCGCGAGATCGGCGAGCGGCTCGACGAAGGAAGTCTGAAACGTCGGCGCCGGACCGTCGGCGACGCGGTCGAGCCTCGGCGAAAGCAGGCAGGCCGTCATGCCGACGAGGGTCAGCGCGGCCATCACGAAATAGGCGAGCCGCCAGCCGCGGAAATCGGCGAGATAGAGCGCCCCGGCCCCGGCCGAGATCATCGCCAGCCGGTAGCCGAGGCTGTAGACGGCCGTCATCATGCCCTGCCGCTCCGGCGGCGCGGCGTCGATGCGCCAGCCGTCGATGGTCACGTCCTGCGTCGCCGCGGCGAAGGCGGTGAGCGCGGCGAAAGCGATGCTCCAGGCGAGCCCCTGCGCCGGCTTGGCGAAGGCGAGCCCGAAAAGCCCCGCCGCGACGCAGAGCTGCGCGACCAGCATCCAGGCCCGCCGCCGTCCGAGAAGGCGCGCGAGGCCCGGGACGTCGAAGCGGTCGATCACCGGCGCCCAGAGAAACTTGAAGGAGAAGGCGAGCGCGCAATAGCTCATCAGCCCGATCTCGGCGGTCGGCACTTTCGCCTCGCGCAGCCACGCCGATTGCGTGGAGAAGATCAGCAGGAACGGCAGGCCGGAGGAGTAGCCGAGCCCCAGCATCAGCGCGAGGCGAGGATCGGCGGCGGCTTGGCGCAGGAGGCGAAACGACTTCATCGGCCGCGACTATGCGCGAAACCGGCGATTCGGAGTAGCGCGCGAAAGCATGGCGCCAGACAAAAATCCGATCCCGCCCTCGCTTGCATGTCGCGCGCCGGCGCGGTCATGTCGGCGGCGCCTTTCGCCCGAATCGGGAGCCCGCCCATGAAAACCCGCGCCGCGGTCTGCCGCGCCTTCGCTCAGCCGCTGACGATCGAGGAGATCGACCTCGCCGAGCCCGGCCAGGGCGAGATCCGCGTCAAGATCAAGGCCTGCGCGATCTGCCACAGCGACGTCTTCTATTGGGAGGGCGCCTGGGGCGGCGATCTGCCGGCGGTCTATGGCCACGAGGCGGCGGGCGATCGTCGAGGCGGTCGGCCCCGGCGTCACGCGGGTCAAGGTCGGCGATCCCGTGGTCGCGACGCTGATCCGCTCCTGCGGCTTCTGCCCTTCCTGCGCGGGCGGCGCGCCGGTGTTCTGCGAAGAGGTCTTCCCGCTCGACCGGCAAAGCCCGCTCAAGGGCAAAGGCGGAGAGAGCATCGTCCACGGCATGCGCATCGGCGCCTTCGCCGAGCATGTCGTCGTCCACCACAGCCAGGTCGCGCCCGTTCCGGCGGACATGCCGTTCGACGTCGCCTCGCTCATCGCCTGCGGCGTGCTGACCGGCTTCGGCGCCGTGGTCAACACGGCGGGCGTGGGCGACCGGCCGCAGCGTCGTCGTCATCGGCTGCGGCGGCGTCGGGCTCAATTCCGTGCAGGGCGCGCGCGTCGCCGGCGCCTCGCCGATCATCGCCGTCGACGTCGCCGACAACAAGCTGGAAGCGGCGAAGACCTTCGGCGCGACGCACGCGATCAACGCCCGAGCGCGAGGACGTCGCGGCTCGGGTCAAGGAAATCACCGGCGGCGCCAAGGCGGATTTCGTGTTCGTCACCGTCGGCGTCGCCGGCGCGGCCGAGCAGGCGATCTCGCTGATGAAGCGCAACGGCGCGACCGTGCTCGTCGGCATGCCGCCCTCGGGCGTCAGCGCGACTTTCGACCCCGGCTGGCTCGCCGCCGACGGCCAGCGCATTCTCGGCTCCAAGATGGGCTCGGCGCGGCTGCCCGTGGACGTGCCGAAGATCGTCGAGCTTTATGGCCAGGGCCGGGTCAAGCTCGACGAGCTCATCAGCGCGCGCTTCCCCTTCGAGCGGATCAACGAGGCGTTAGCCTCCTCGCGCGCCGGCGCGGCCTTGCGCAACGTCGTGGTGTTTTAACCCGGCGCCAGCCGCGTCTGGAACGTCGCGCGCGCGGGCGAGGCGATCCAGGCGCGCATCGCCGCCTCGTCGGCGAAGCGCCCGCCCGCCGGCAGCGGCCTGCCCTGCCCCTCGATGACGAAGGCCTCGCCCGAAAAAGGCCACGGCGACAGCCGTAAATCCCATGGGCCGGCCTCGGTAAGTCGCACGTCCGCTTCCGGCAGCTCCAGCGTCGCCGGCGCCCTCAGCGCCCCGCAGACCGCCAGCGACAGCGCGTCGACGAAGGCGATCAGCGCCGACTGGCGGTCGAGCTCGGCTTCGCCGAGCCCGCACGCCCGCGCCCATTCCGCCTCGCGCGGCGCCTGAGCCGCGAGATAGCCCTGGATCGCCCGCGCGTCGTCGGGGCCGGCCGAGGGCAGGCCGAAGCGGCGGTAGATTCGCCCGCCGTGACGGGAGATCAGCAGCGCGACCTGCGGCCCCCAGGAGGCGAGCGCCCGCTCGACGCCCGCCGTCCACATCGGCGCATGGAGCGCCGCGCCGACCTCGCGGAACGAGGGCGGACGCGCGGCTCCGGCGTCGAAGGAAGGCGCGCGCTCCCAGTCGAGCCAGCCGAGGTCGTGCAGTTCGGCGGCCAGAAGGAGCGTCTCCGACTGGGGCGCCGCGAACCGCCGCAAGAGCTGGCCGGAGATCCAGGCATGGGCGGGCTGGCTGATCGCCAACGTCCGTTCGGCTTCGTCGCGGTACATCATGAGGGGCTTTTTTACCGCGACGCTTGCCTGAGGGCCAGTCTATCGCGCCGGCTTTGCGCTTCGCCGCGCAAATGCTTATGTAATCTCGGACAATGGGCGCAGGCGATGGGATCGGAGGACAGAGAGACGTGAGTCTGGATCGGCCCCGCAACGGCGAGGCGGTGAGCGAGGTGGGCGCTCGCATTCTGCTCGTCGAGGACGATTCCACCATTCAGAACATGCTGGCCGACGCTTTGCGCGAGAGCGGCTTTGCCGTTGGCATCGCCGCCTCGGGCCATGAGATGGACCGGACGATGACCCGCGACAAGGTCGATCTGGTGCTGCTCGACCTCATGCTGCCGGGCGAGGACGGCCGCACGATCTGCACGCGGCTGCGCGCCGCGCTACCCCAACCTTCCGATCATCATGGTCACCGCGCTCGGCGACGACATCGACCGCATCGTCGGGCTGGAGATCGGCGCCGACGATTACGTCACCAAGCCGTTCAACACCCGCGAGCTCATCGCCCGCATCCGCGCGCTGCTGCGCCGCTCCCGCGCGAGCGAGGGAGCGCATTCCCGGCATGGCCCGCTCAGCTTCGCCGGCTGGCTCATTCATCCGACCGAGCGCAAGCTCATCAACCCGCAGGGCGCGCTCGTGACCACCACCAGCGCCGAATTCGACCTGCTGCTCGCCTTCTGCACCCACCCCGGCGAGGTGCTCTCGCGCGAGCAATTGCTGGACCTGACGCATGGCGGCGTCGCGGGGCCCGTGGAGCGCAGCGTCGACGTGCATGTCAGCCGCATCCGCCAGAAGATCGAGCCCGACCCCGGCGATCCGACCTTCATCAAGACGATTCGCCTCGGGGGCTACATCTTCACCCCGGAGGTGACCTCCGCATGAAGGACGTTGCTGCGCCGCGCTCACGCCGAAGACCGTCGCGGGGCAATTGACCAGCGTGGTGGTGGCGGCGGTGCTGTTTGGCGTCGGCCTCGCCTCGATGGTGATGTTCTATCTCGTTTATTCCGGCGGCGTCGGCCCTTCGCACGAGACGCTCGTGCAGGTGCGCGCCGCCCGCATCGCCGCTGTCGTCAACGGCGTGCTGGAAGCGCGCAGCCTCGGCGAGTTCGACTTACATCGCCAAGCACGCCAACTCCGAGCCGGTCTCCGTCTCCTGGGCCAACGTCCCGCCCCCCAAGGCCGCCGAACGGCCGCCGCAGCATTCGATGGTCGCCGACATCGAGCAGGATTTGCAGAAAGGCTGGCGGCTGGAGACTTTGCCGCACAATCACGAATGGCGACGACTGCGACACCATCTACATCAAGGTGGAGCAACGGTCAGGTTCTGCGCTTCGAAGTGGCGCCGCTACGGCGGCCTTGGCAGTCTCGTGCTGACGCAGACGCTGTTCACGCTCGGCGTCATCACTTTTCTCATCCTGTTCGTCTCCGCCTGGGCGGTCAGATGGGTCACCGCGCCGCTGTCCTCGATCGCCTCGGCCGCGCGCGCCTTCGGGCGTCCCGGCGGCGGCGGCGAGGCCGGCGAACTCGCCGAGAACGGCCCGATCGAGGTCGCGCAGGCCGCGCGCGCCCTCAACGAAATGCGCCAGCGCGTGCGCACGGCTGGTCGACGAGCGCACCCGCATGCTGGTCGCCGTCAGCCACGACCTGCGCACGCCGCTGACGCGCCTGAGACTGCGCATCGAGCGCCTGCGCGACCATCCCGCGCAGGGGGCGATGCTGGAGGAGATCGCCACCATCAACGAGATGCTGTCGGAGACGCTCGCCTATATGCGCGAGGTCGGCCAGGCCGAGGCCGCCGCGCCGACCGACCTGCCCTCGCTGTTGCAGACCATTTGCGCGCAATTCGCCGACACCGGCCGCAATGTCGTCTATCGCGGCCCCGACCGGCTGGTGATCTCCTGCCGCCCGCATGCTTTGACCCGCGCCGTCACCAATCTCGTCGACAACGCCGCCAAATTCGGGGCGTCGGTCGAGGTCGACGTGAAGCGGCGCAACGGGGAGGTGCTGATCGAGGTCCGCGACGACGGTCCCGGCGTGCCCGCCAACATGCTGGCCAATGTGTTCGAGCCCTTCTTCAAGGGCGACGACGCCCGCTCGCAGAAGGGCAGCGGCGGCTTCGGCCTCGGCCTGTCCATCGTGCGCGAAATCGCCGAGCGCCACGGGGGAGGCGTCGAACTTGAGAACCGCCGCCCGCACGGGCTGACCGCCCGCCTGCGGCTGCCCGCGCCCGGCGCGCTGGAGGCGGCTTAGGCCGCGCTTTGCCGAGCGGCGCGCGCGCGCCTATATCGCGCGCATGAGCGAGCCCGGACCCGAATTCCTCGATTTCTCCGCCGTCGAGCCGATCGCGAAGACGCTGTGGCCGGGGCGGCGGCGCGACTATGTGTCGCCGGGCCTCGCCGATCCCGGCCTGATGCGCTTCTTCCCCGACCTCGCCGAGGGCGACGTCGCGGAGCTGCAATGGCCCTATCTGCGCAAGGACGCGCCCGCATATCTGGCGGCGCGATCTGCGCGGCAAGCGCAACCCCTTCATCGGCGTATTGTCGCTCGACGAGGCGACGCTGCTCTACAACAACGCCCTGCCCTTCAGCGGCAGGCGCGGCCTGGAGATCGGCTGCCATTACGGCTGGTCGACCGCCCATCTCGTCGCCGCCGGCCTCGATCTCGACGTGATCGACCCCGCGCTCGGGGCAGCCCGACCAGATGCGCGACGTGCGGGAGTCGCTGGCGCAAATCGGCCCGGCGCGGCTGTGGGCCGGCTTCTCGCCGAGCGTCGTGCCGGCGGTTCGCGCGGTGCGCCCGCAAGCCCTGGAGCTTCGCCTTCATCGACGGCCATCACGAGGGCGACGCCCCGCGCGACGACGCCCGCGCCGTGCTGCCGCTGATGGCGGACGACGCGCTGGTCATGTTCCACGACCTCGTCTCGCCGCATGTGGCGGCGGGGCTGGCGGTGTTCGCGGACGCGGGCTGGAGGGTCGGGCTCTACAACACGATGCAGGTGATGGGCGTCGCGTGGCGCGGCGCGGCGGCGCCGGTCGGGCATGTCGCGGATAGGGATATGCCGAAGGCGAAGGGGGAGCATTTGCGGGGGTTTGCGGTGTTGTCGCGGTAGGATTTAACGTAACGAGCAAAAGCCATGATCGCGATTATTTTCGAAGTCACGCCGGCGGACGGCCGCAAGGGCGACTAGTCTCGCCTACGCGGCTCAGCTTAAGGGCGAGCCGGAGAAAATGGACGGGTTCATTTCCGTCGAACGTTTCCAGAGCCTCATCGAACCCGACAAGCTCCTGTCGCTGTCGTTCTGGCGCGACGAGGCCGCGGTCGCGGGCTAGCGCTCGCACGGCCGCCCATCGCGCGGCGCAGGCGGCGGGGCGGCAATGGGATTTTTCGCGATTATCGGCTGCGGGTCGCCGCGATCGTGCGCGATTACGGCCTCACCGAGCGGCGCGAGCAAGCGCCGGCCGACCTGCAGGCCCTACACGGCCTGTGACGCCCGACGCCCCGGCTTCCTGAAGGCGCGCGCCTCCTATTCGCCCAGTTTATAGAGCTTGTAGCGAATGGTTCCAACGGCGCTGGGCGCCGCCGCCCGGCGTTGGGCCACGTAGCGCGGTTGCGGGTTGACGCTCTGTTGCGCCGCGGCGCCGGCGTCGGGACTCGAAAGCCGCGTCCGAGCGGACGTAGCCGTTCACCGTCATGCAGTTGTCGTACGCGCGCTGATGGGCCACGCCGTTTCCGATCGCGTTGCCGATGCCCTGCGAGGGCCACGGAATAGGGGAGAGCCAAAAGCGAACTCCCCGCGCTCCGCGCTCGCTCCCACCTCCTCACAATAAGCGCGAACGCGCTCCATGTCGGTGGCTCTGCGGTACTCGTCGGCTTTCGCCGCCGAGGACGCGATCAAGAAAAGTACTAAACTCGTGGCGGCCGTTCGAAACATTGTCATTCCCCTCGCTCAATCCATCAAAGCGCCAGTCACGGCCCGGACTGCTTCCAATTTTTAAAAATCTAGCCAAGTTCACCAGAATGGCGTTTAGATCTAAGAGATGCTGTTCGACAGCAAATCGAACAGATTTATCATGATCAAGTCCCATTAATGTGGGATGGAGGACGCAGGCGCGGCAAGACTGAGTTTGCGTAAGTTGCGGTCTTGCTCAACGAACCCTTGACGCAAATCATCTCTTTGACCCGATCGCCCGGTGACGCGACACGCCGCGTTCATCCTGCATCGCCAAGCGGGCGGGGCCCGCTCGCGGCCGCCGCCCAAGCGCGCCGCCCGCTTCCTCTCGCCCCCCAAAAATGCTTTAAGCCCGCCGACAGCGGCCAAACGAGGGTGATTCAGCATGGCGGATCACGCCATTCCCCATTTCCACAACGACCTCGGCGTTCCCGTCGTCAAGGTGGGCGTCAAGGAGTTCATGTGCATGGGCGCGACCCCGCCGCTCGACCATCCGCATATCTTCATCGACATGGGCGCCGACAACGAGGCGATCTGCTCCTATTGCTCGACCCGCTTCGTCTATGACCCGGCGCTCGGGGCTCACGCCTCGCCCGCCGAATGCGAATGGCTTGAGACAGCCTGAACCCCATGCGCCGCGCGCTGATCGCCGGCGCCGGCGTCGCCGGCCTCGCAACGGCGCTGGCGCTCGCCAAATCCGGCCTTGAGGCGATCGTCTTCGAGCGCGCCGCGACGCTCGAGGAGTTCGGCGCCGGCCTGCAACTCTCCCCCAATTGCACGCGCGTGCTGGCGAGGTTCGGCGCGCTCGACGCGGTCGCCCGGCTCGCCTCGCGCGCCGCATTTGATCCGCGTCCTGCGCGGGCGCGACGACGCCCTGCTTTCCGCGCTCGACCTCTCCGACGCGACCGAGCGCTGGGGCGCGCCCTATTTCGTCATCCACCGCGCCGATCTGCAACGCGCCCTGGTCGAGCTTGTCGGGCGCGAGGCGTCGATAGAGCTTCGCCTGGGGACGGAGCTCGTCGGCTACGGCGCGAATGCGGACAAGGTCCAGGCGGCCGTCAAGCGCGGGCTCGTGTCGATGACCGAGGAGGGCGACCTTCTCGTCGGCGCCGACGGTCTGCGCTCGAAAGTGCGGGAGAAGCTCGGCCTCGGGCCGGAGGACGCGCCGGCTTTCACCGGCCGCGTCGCCTTCCGCGCCACGCTCGAGGCGCAGGGGCTCGACCGCGCGGCGAGCGCGCCGGTCGTGACGCTGCGGCTCGGCCCCAAAGCCCATCTCGTGCAATATCCGCTGCGCCACGGGGATTACGTCAATCTGGTGGCGGTGATCGAAGCGGGCTGGCGCGGCGCGCCGCCGGATCACCCCTGGAACGGCGAGGCCGACCGGCCGGCGCTGATGCGCGCCTTCGCCGGCTGGTCGAAGGCGGCGCGGGCGCTCGTTGCGACGCCGCGAAACTGGCGCGCCTGGCCGCTCTATACCCGCCCGTCCCTGCCAAACTACGCGACCGGCCGCGTGGCGCTGGCGGGCGACGCGGCCCACCCGATGGTTCCGTTTCTCGCCCAAGGCGCCGCGCAGGCGATCGAGGACGCAGGCGCCCTGGCGCGCGCGCTCGCCACGCATGAGGACACCGTCCAGGCGCTCGCCGCCTATTCCGCCGAGCGCGTCCCGCGAGCGGGCCGCGTGCAGCGCGAGGCGATGGCGCAGACCCGCGTCTATCATATGAGCGGACCGATGGCGCTCGCGCGCGATCTCGCGATGCGCGGCCTCGGATCGGACCGGCTGTTGAAGCGTTACGATTGGCTCTACGGGGCGTGAAATGGACGAAGAGAATCTGAAGCGGCTGCGCGAGCGCTACGGCAAGGCGCTGGGCGGGGAGATGTTCGATCCGAAATTCAAGGCGGTGGCGGAAAGCCAGTTCGCCTCCGGAGACCGGCGCAAATGGCCGTTCGCCGATGTCGCGACCCTCCTCGGCGCGCGCTATCGGCCCGAAGCGCAGGACCTGCCCGATTTCGGCGGGCTCGATTTCGCGCTCATCGGCGTGCCGATGGACCTTGGCGTCACCAATCGCGCCGGCTCCCGTTTCGGGCCGCGCGCGGTGCGGGCGGTCGAGCGCGTCGGGCCCTACGAGCATGCGCTCGGCCGCGCTCCGCTGACGCTGGCGAAATTCGCCGACGTCGGCGACGTGCCGATGCGCTCGCGCTTCTCGCTGGAGATGTGCCACCACGACATCGAATTGTTCATGAACCGCGTGGTCGACGCGGGCGTCGTCCCCTTGAGCGTCGGCGGCGACCATTCGATCTCGCTGCCGATCCTCAAGGCCGTCGGCAAGAAGCGCCCGGTCGGCATGCTGCACATCGACGCCCATTGCGACACCGGCGGCCCCTATGAAGGCTCGAAGTTCCATCATGGCGGCCCGTTCCGTCAGGCGGTGCTCGACGGCGTGCTCGATCCCCAGCGCGTGATCCAGATCGGCATCCGCGGCGGCGCCGAATATCTCTGGGAGTTCTCCTACGATTCCGGCATGACCGTCATCCACGCCGAGGAATTCGCGGCCATGGGCGTCGAGGCCGTCGTCGCCAAGGCGCGGCAGGTGCTGGGCGACGGGCCGACCTACGTGAGCTTCGACGTCGACAGCCTCGATCCCGGCTTCGCGCCGGGCACCGGCACGCCGGAGGTCGGCGGCCTCACGCCGCGCGAGGCGCTGGCGATCCTGCGCGGCTGCGACGGCATAGACGTCGTCGGCGGCGACGTGGTCGAGGTCGCGCCGAACTACGACGCCACCAACGTCACCGCGCAATGCGGCGCGCAGGTGCTGTTCACGCTGGCGGCGCTGGCGGTCGAAGCGAAGCGCCGGCGCGGGTGACGGCGAGCACGACGCCGCCGACGATCAGCCCCCAGAAAGCCCCGCCGATCCCATGGAAGGCGACGCCGGAGGCGGCGACCAGGAAGGTCGCCAGCGCCGCCTCGCGCTCGGCAGGCTCAATCAGCGCATTGTGCAGCGCGGAGCCCAGCGCGCCGAGCAGCGCCAGCCCCGCCACCGCCTCGATGAGGATCGGCGCGCCCGAGGCGAGGCGCATCACCGCGCCCGCCCCGACGCCGAGCAGCGACAAGGACGACGCCCGCAGTCGCCGAGGCGATCCAGCGCTTGGCCGGATCGGGCGAAGCGTCCGGGGAGGCGCACATCGCCGCGGTGATCGCGCTCAGGTTCACCGCATGTCCGCCGAAAGGCGCGGCGAGCGCGCCGAAGAGCCCCGTGACGCCGATCAGCAGCGAAGGCCGGGGCTCGTAGCCATAGGCCTTCAGCACCGCGACGCCCGGCAGGTTCTGCGACGCCATCGTCACGAGGAACAGCGGCAGCGAGATGCTGGCGAAGCCCTCGACGGTGAAGCGCGGCCAGATCGGCATCGGCGTCGGCGCGATGTCGGCGGCGCTGAGGGCCAGACTCGGCGCGTCATGGGCGATGACCAGCGCCGCCGCCAGCGCGGCCGCCGGCGTCGCGTAGACCCGGCGATAGCGCAGAACGACGAGCCAGACGACGATGACGATCGTCGCCGCCGCGGGGGTCGCGACGAAGGCCTTGATCGGCGCCAGACACAGGCCGAACAGCACGCCGGCCAGCATGGCGTTGGCGAGCGTCCCCGGAATCGCCGCCACCGCGCGGCCGAACGGCTTGATCAATCCGGCCGCGATCAGCAGGCCGTTGGCGATGAGAAAGGCGCCGACCGCCGCCGGCCACCCCCCGGCGACCGCGCCCGTGGAGGCCAGCAGCGCCGCCCCCGGCGTCGACCAGGCCCCCGAAACCGGCTGTTTCAGCCCGAAGCTCAGGACGACGCCCGCCAGGCCCATGGCGATCGCCGCCGCCATCAGCCCGGAGGCGGCCTCAGCCTGATTGGCCCCGGCCGCCGTCAGCCCCTGAATGACGACGGCGAAGGAGCCGGCGAAACCGACGAACGCGGTCACGCATCCCGTGAGGATGGGCTGAAGGGGATCGGGCCGCGCCATCGGGTCTCCTCGGGTCGGGCCGCCGTCCCGCCTGCCCGGCGCGCCCCGACCCACGTGCTTTAGGTGATTCGCGACCGCGCGGGAAAGCGGCGGCGGACGGAAACCCGCGGGCCTCTCCAGCCATGGGCGGGGCGGCCGGCGCTCGTTTTTTCGAGCTGGAAAAGCCCGGACTTGCTGAGCCCTTCTGCTCAAGGCGCCCTACGAATACTTGGCGTGCAGCGTCTACGAGACGACGGCGGGGTTCTACGCCCTGCCCGCGTACGAAATTCATTTTCTGTGCTCGGATACGTCAACTTTATATTGTATTGCTATTATATATTCATCGGGATTTATACAAATAGATTGCGAAAGTGATTTGATATTTCTTAACGGAAACGATGTATTTCGGTGCGATTTAATTCCTGCTGGCCCAAATCGTCATCTTTGGCCAACATCCTCCGCCGAGTCCAGCGGCTCGCGACAATTGAACCGCACGTCATTGGCGCGACAAGAAATTCGGAAATGGCGTAGCAAATCAACCCTTCGTATCTCGATCAGCAACGGTCTGAAACACGCAAGCAAAGCTTGCCTCAGCGTCGCAATTAGGTTAGATCAACTAAAAAATACAACAAAAGGTCAAGAGGGGTGGCCAACATAGGGAACGCAAACGCGCTCAAGGCGCCGCAGGTCGTCTTTGCCCTGCGTCGTGCGTTTCGTTCCCCGCATGGCCCTGAACTGCGAGGCGCAACACGTTGTCCGACGCTCGCGATAGCATCCTTTCCGACATCGTATCCCACGATGTCGATAGCGCCGCGGCGGACGTCGGCTCGCAAGTGCGCGAGAAAATCCACGCGCTGCTGATCGACGCCGACTCGCACGACAGCGTAACGCTTTGCCGCGTCGCCACCCGCTCCAAGCAGCTCGAAATCTGCGTCACCCCCTGCCGATCCCTCGACGAGGCCAACGCGCTCCTGACGCAACGGCGCTTCGACGTGATCTATCTCGAATACTGGCTGGGCGCGGAGACGACCATCGCCTTCATCCACGCCATGGCCGCGCTCGAAGGCGCCCCCTGCATCGTCCTGACGGACCTCGACGAGCCGGACATTCGCCGCCTTGCCTTCCGCGCCGGCGCGCATGCGTTCCTGTCCAAGGATTGCCTGAGCGCGCAGGCGCTCGAAAGCGTCACCCTCGCGGTGCTGCGCCCGCAATTGAGCTCGCCGCAGGCGGCGGCTTAAGGCTGCATCGCCCCGCAGGCCTTCAGCGCCGCAATCCGCTCCTCGGTCACGCCGCGCGCCTTCAGCGCCGCCTCCGCCCCCTCGCCCGCCGTGACCGGCGGCCCGGCGATTTCGCCGGGCGTTCGCGAGAACCGGGGCGCGGTCGTCGGCTCCTGGCCGCGGAACGCGCCGCGCGCGACATTGTGGGGATGGACCGGCGCCTCGGCGAGCGACAGGATCGGCGTCACGCAGGCGTCGGTCTGCGCGAAGACTTCGGCCCAGGCGTCGCGGCTGCGGGTCCGGAACGCGGCTTCGAAGCGAGCGGCGATGGCCGGCCAGTTCTGGCGGCTCCAGCGGTCGGGCAGTTCGGCCTCGGCGATCCCCAGGCCCTTCAGCAGCGCGGCGAAGAACTGCGGCTCCAGCGCGCCGACCGCGACGAACTTGCCGTCGGCGCAGGCGTAGGTTCGATAGAACGGCGCGCCGCCGTCGAGCAGATTGGCGGCGCGGGCGTCGCGCCATTGCCCGGCGGCGTGGAACGAATGGATCATCGCCGCCAGCGTCGCCGCGCCGTCGGTCATCGCCGCGTCGACGACCTGCCCGCGGCCGGAGGTTTTCGCCTCCAGCAGCGCGCAGACGACCCCGAACGCCAGCATCATCGCCCCGCCCGCGAAGTCGCCGACGAGGTTGAGCGGCGGCAGCGGCGCCTCCGCCCCGCCGATGGCGTGCAGCACGCCGGTCAGCGCGATGTAATTGATGTCGTGGCCGGCCGTATCGGCGAGCGGGCCATATTGGCCCCAGCCGGTCACGCGGCCATAGACGAGCCTCGGGTTGCGGGCGAAGCAGACCTCGGGGCCGAGGCCGAGCCGCTCCATCACGCCGGGGCGAAACCCTTCGATCACCGCGTCGGCCCCGGCGATGAGATCGAGCGCCAGCGCGGCGCCTTGCGGGTTCTTGAGGTCGACGCGGACCGAGCGGCGGCCGCGGTCGACGAAATTCGGCGCTTTCACCCGCTCGAACGAGTCCGACGATCCCGCCGCCTTGCGGTCGATGCGCAGCACGTCCGCGCCCATGTCGGAGAGCATCATGCCGGCGAAGGGCGCAGGCCCTATTCCCGCCATTTCGACGACATTCAACCCGCTGAGCGGCCCCATCGCGCACCTCCCGTTCCGTTCCTGGCGTAACCCGGCGGCGAGGCCCTTGCAAAGTGTCGGGGTCCGTTCGAGGATCGCGCCCTTTCGCCGATCCGGGCGCCTCCATGGACGCCGACAGTCCTCTGCAAGCCGCCGCCCAGCCGGGCGACCCGCTCGAGTCCCCGCTCGCCGGGCTCGGGTCCAAGGCGCTGCTGCGGCTCGCGAGGGCGGCCGAGCGGCGCACGCTCTTGCGCGGGGAGATCCTTCTGCGGCGCGGCGAACCGTCGGAAAGCCTGCATTTCCTCGCGACCGGCCGTCTCGCCGTCGTCGAGGACGGCGACGAAACCGTCAGCGAGATCGCGCCGGGCGAGCCGGTCGGCGAGATCGGTTTTTTCGCGCGCATTCCCCGCACCTTCACGGTACGGGCGATCCGCGACTCCGAAGTGCTGACCCTTGATCGCCAGACTTTCGAGGCGATCAGCGCCGAACTGCCGGAAGTGCGCGACAGCGTCATCCGCTCGCTCGCGCTCAGGCTCGGCCGCCTGCGCCCTGCGCCCAAGCCCGCAGCGCCGCCGCGCACCGTCGCCGTGGTCGCCGCCGGCGGAGCCAGACTGTCGCAGCGTTTTCTGGCGCTGTTGCGCAAGGCGCTCGGCGGGCAGGCGCGCACGCGGTTCCTGTCGAGCGGCGACGCGGCGCGCAAGCTCGGCGGGCGGCCTTCGGACGACGCCGGCGCGACCGCATGGCTCAACGCGCTCGAAGCCGATGCGACCTTCGTCTTCTACATCGCCGACGACGCCCTCACCGAGTGGACGCGAACCTGCGTCCGTCAGGCCGATCTGCTGCTGCTCGTCGCGCGGATCGCAGAACCCGCCGCGCTCGGGGAGGCCGAGACCTTCGCCTTCGGCGTTCACGCGCCTTCGACGCGGCGTCTCGTGCTCCTGCACGAGACGCGCGCGCCGCGCGCCACCGGCACGGCCGCCTGGCTTTCCGGCCGCGACATCTACATGCATCATCACGTGAGCCTCCAGGACGGCGCCGACGTCGAGCGGGTCGCGCGCTTCCTCACCGGCCGCGCGGTCGGCTTCGTGGCCGGCGGGGGCGGCGCGCTGGGAGCGGCGCATCTCGGGGTCTACCGTGCGTTCACCGAGGCCGGCGCGGAGTTCGACATGTTCGGCGGCGCCAGCGTAGGCGCGGCGATGGCGGCGGGGCTGGCGATGGGCTTGTCCGTGGACGAGGTCGACCGCCGTATGCACCGCATGTTCGTCAAGCGCCGGGCGTTCCGGCGCTTCAACTTCCCCTATCACTCGCTGCTCAACCACAAGGCCTTCGACGAGGCGCTCAAGGCCGAGTTCGGCGAGGCGCGCATCGAGGATCTCTGGCGGCCGTTCTTCGCTCTCTCCAGCGACCTGACCCACCGCGCCCCCTTCGCCCATCGCGAGGGGCCGGTCTGGTTCGCCGTGCGCGCGTCGAGCGCGATCCCGGGCGCGCTGCCGCCCTGCTACACCCTCGACGGGCGCATGCTCGTCGACGGCGGCCTGTTCGACAACGTGCCGCTCGCGCTGATGAAATCGCTGAAGGACGGCCCCAATCTCGTCGTCGCCCTGCAGGCCGACGCGCCGAGCCGTTACGCCGTCGATTACGAAGGCATCCCCGGCCCGCGCGAATGGCTGCTGCGCGCGGCGACGCCCTGGCGACGGCGCAAGCCTCATGCGCCGAGCCTCATGCAAGTTATCGTGATGAGCCTGCTCGCCAACCGCCGCAGGCTGCTGGAGCTCGGCCCCGAGGACCTGCTCGTGCATCCCGACATGCCCGCCGACGTGCAATGGCTGCAATGGCGTCGCCACGCGGAGGTCTACGAGGCCGCCTATCGGGGCGCGGCCCGGCTGATCGAGCAAGGCGAGGCGAAAGCGGACGCCCGCCTCGCCGCCCTCATTTCACTCCGGGGAAGCGCTTTGCGATCTCGTTGAGGCGCTGAGCCAGCTTGATGTCGGTGTCGGTGATCTTGCGGCCGACGTCATGCGTGCAGAACGAGAACGAGATGAGGTTGTAGGAGTTATGGAACTCGGGATGATGGTTCATCATCTCGGCCTCGATGCCGACCAGCACGATATAGGCGATCGCGTCGCGGAAGGTCTCGAAGGCGAACGTCTTCTCGATGTTCTCGCCGTTGCGCTTCCACCCCGGCGCGCCTTTCAGTGCGGCCTCGATTTCGGAATTGCTGAGGATCTTGTGGGTCGACATCGGCGCGCTCTCCTTCCCTTACAGATAGCCTTCGAGCTCCTTAGCGGATTTGGCCGCGCCGCGCTCCAGGTTGAACGCCTCGACGAAGCGGCCGTTTCGATCCATGAGATAGACGACCGAGGAATGGTCCATCGCGTAGTCGCCGTCCTTCTGCGGCGCCTTCTTGGCGTAGACGCGGAACTCCTTCTCGACCTTCTCGATCTCGGCCGGCGAGCCGGAAAGGCCGATGACGCGCGGATCGAAGCTGGAGACGTAATCGGCCATCGTCTTGGCCGAATCGCGCTCGGGATCGACGGTGATGAACAGCGCCTTGACCGGCTTGTCCGGCATCTTGCGCAGGACGTCGGAGATTTGCGCCAGCGTCGTCGGGCAGACGTCGGGGCAATGGGTGTAGCCGAAATAGACGAGATAGGGATGGCCGACCATGTCCTTGTCGGTGAGCGTCTTGCCGTCCGCCGTTTGCAGCGCGAACTCCCCGCCGATCAGCGGCCCGCCCGAGCGCGAGGGCGTCAGATAGGCCGCGAGCGCCGCAGCCACGAGCGCCGCGGCGGCGGCGATGACGGCGATTCTCGTCGGAAAGGGCTTTCGGGCGGACTTCGGCATGGGACTCTCTTACATCTTCCGGCGGCCTGTGGCCCGCAAGAAGCCGAAGATAAGGCTAGCGGCGCTTTGAGGCGCGAAACGGGCGGAGGCAATGAGGCGGATCGCCGCGCGGCCGAGGAAATGCGGGCCCGAATTCGAACCTACGCCGCCTCCAGAACCCGCCTAACCAAATCCGGCTCCCGCTCGATGATCTTGAGATAGGCGAGAACCACGGAATCCGGCGCGCATCGCCCCTGTTCCCAATCCTGCAACCGCCGCAGGTTGATGTTGAACCGGGTCGCGAACTCTTTCTGGGAGAGACCGAGCTTTTCACGGGTGAGTCGCACGGTGCGGCCGAATATGCCGCGATCGAGCTCCTCGTCGGTGGAGGGAGGATTGTCCGGATCGGTCCTGGCGTTTTCCTCGATCTGCTCGGGCGTCATTGCGTCCATGCGGGCGCGCTCTTCGGGCGTAAGGCCTCTCAGATTGGTCGGGTCAAGTCTGTAGCGAACGATGGCCATATTGTTTCACCTCGCTGGAATTCGCGCGTCGAGCGGAGATGACGCGCTTGGCTCCACTCCGCTCGGTGTAAACCACGGTGTAAAGGCGATCTTCAACGCGCCCAATAGCTTTGAAACGATCTTCTCCATCGCGCTCACGGATGCTGGGAATGATGGCGGCTCCTTCGTCGGCGAACAACTGAACCGCCGTACCGAACGAAATGCCGTGCTTGGCGAGATTGCTCGCCGCCTTCGCCTCGTCCCATTCAAAATCCTGCGCCACATCCCTTTCTATACGGGATAACCGTATAGGCGGCAAGCGGAACCCTCCGCGCCCCAGCGCGGCCCGTGGACAGGCTTCAAAGCCGCGCTAGAGTGCGGCCATGGTTATCCGGCAATTCGAATATCTCGTCGCGCTGGCGCGCGAGCAGCATTTCGGCCGCGCGGCGGAAGCCTGCCATGTCACCCAGCCGACGCTGTCGGCCGCGATCCGCCAGCTCGAGGAGGAGCTCGGCGCGCCGATCATCGAGCGCGGCCACCGCTATCTCGGCCTGACGCGCGCAGGGCAGGCTCGCGCTTGAGCACGCCCATCGCGTGCTCGCCGAGGCCGAGGAGCTCAAGCGCGAGGTCGAGGCGCTCGACAAGCGGCGTCTCCGGGCGGCTGAGGATCGGCGTCATCCCGACCGCGCTGCCGATCGTCTCGCATCTGACGACGCCGTTCTACGCGCGCTTTCCCGGCGTCACCGTCACCGTGCTGTCGCTCACCCGCCAGGAAATCCAGCGCGGCATCGAGGATTTCGAACTCGACGCCGGCGTCACCTATCTCGACAACGAGCCGCTGGAGCGGGTCCGCGCGCGGCCGATCTACGACGAGGAATATGTGTTCCTCACCCCGGTCGGCCGGCCCCTTCGCCGACCGGACCGAGCTGACATGGCGCGAAGCCGCCGAGGCGCCGCTCTGCCTGCTGACGCCCGACATGCAGAACCGCCGCATCATCGACGGCATTTTCCGCTCTGTCGGCGCGACGCCGAAGCCCTCGGTCGAGACCAACTCGATCTTCAACCTCGTCAGCCACGCCGCCTCCGGCCACTGGTCGTCGATCGTGCCGCGCCAATTGCTGCAATTCTTCGGCATTCCCGCCAACACCCGCGCGCTGTGAACTGATCGAGCCGGCGGCGCGGCGCACCATCGGCCTCATCATCGCCGACCGCGATCCGCCCGCGCCGCTCGCGCGCAACCTGATGGCCATGCAGCATGCCCGACGATATCGTCGCCGGCGTGACGCCGATCTGGGGCAGATATGATCGATAGATTTTATCTATCAATTGTTGTCCTAGGTTCGATTTGAACCTCGGACACTCCATGTTTCTTGCGTAATGAAAGGCTCAAGCTGGCGCAGGCCGGGCGGCTCAAGCGAGGGACGCTGGCGACGTGCGCCGACGGCCTGGAGGCGACGCGATGGCGGTTCATGCCGACTGGTGCGAGGCGGAGGCGAAAGCGCTCATCGACGCCCGGAAAGACGAGAAGGGCGCGATGCTGCCGATCCTGCACGATCTGCAGGACCGTTTCGGCTATATCGACGAGGCGGCGATCCCGCTGATCGCCGAGGCGCTCAACGTGTCGAAGGCCGAGACCCTCGGCGTCGTCAGCTTCTACCACGATTTTCGCCGCGCGCCCGTCGACGGCGCCGGTGCTCAAGCTCTGCCGCGCCGAATCCTGCCAGGCGATGGGCTGCGAGGATCTCGTCGCCCATCTCGAGCGTCGGCCACGGCCTCGTCGCCGACGCCCATACGGCGGCCGCATCCACGTCGAAACCGTCTATTGCCTCGGCCATTGCGCGCTCTCGCCCGCCGCCATGCTCGACGGCGAGCCGATGGCGCGGCTCGACGCGCCGGAGATCGACTCGATCGCCGCCTCGCGGAGGCCGGCCGATGACGCGCGTTTATGTCCCCGCCGATTCGACGGCGCTCGCGGTCGGCGCCGACAAGGTCGCGCGCGCGTTTCGCCGAAGCGGCCGAGCCGCGCGGGCGTCGACGATCGACATCGTCCGCACAGGCTCGCGCGGGCCTATTCTGGCTGGAGCCGCTGGTCGAGGTCGAGACGCGAGGGCGCGCGCTCGGCTATGGCCCGCTCGAGCCCGGACGACGCCGGGCCGTTCGCGCGGGTTCCTGGCGGCCGCCGCATCCCAAGGCGCTCGGGCCGGTCGAGGAGATCGACTGGCTCAAGCAGCAGCAGCGCCTGATCTTCGCGCGCTGCGGCGTGATCGACCCGCTTTCGCTCGACGATTACGTCGCCCACGGCGGCCTGCAAGGGCTTGCGAGCGCGTCCATCGAGATCGGCGGCGCGCGCGACGGTGAAGCGAAGTGCTCGCCTCCGGCCTGCGCGGCCGCGGCGGCGCGGGCTTCCCGACCGGCATCAAATGGCGCACCGTCGCCGGCGTCGAGGCGGACCAGAAATATGTCGTCTGCAACGCCGACGAAGGCGACAGCGGCACCTTCGCCGACCGCATGCTGATGGAGGGCGATCCGTTCCTGCTGATCGAGGGCATGGCCATCGCCGGCCTCGCGGTCGGCGCGACGCAGGGCTTCGTCTACATCCGCTCCGAATATCCGCACGCCTTCCGACGTTCAGACGCGGCGATCGACAAGGCGCGCGCAAGGCCGGCTGGCTCGGCGCCGACGTGCTCGGCTCCGGCCAGGCGTTCGATCTCGAGGCCCGGCTCGGCGCCGGCGCCTATATCTGCGGCGAGGAGACCTCGCTGCTCGAAAGCCTCGAGGGCAAGCGCGGCCAGGTGCGCGCCAAGCCGCCGCTGCCGGCGATCCACGGCCTGTTCGGCAAGCCGACCGTCATCAACAACGTGCTGAGCTTCGCCTCGACGCCCTGGATTCTCGAGCATGGCGCGGCGGCCTACGCGGCATATGGCGTTGGCCGCTCGCGCGGCACGCAGCCGTTCCAGCTCGCCGGCAATGTCAAGCGCGGCGGGCTGGTCGAGCTCGCCTTCGGCGCCGACGATCCGCCGGCTCGTCGAGGATTTCGGCGGCGGCACGCGCTCCGGCCGGCCCAGTGCGCGCGGTGCAGGTCGGCGGCCCGCTCGGCGCCTACTTTCCCGAGAGCCTGCTCGACACGCCGCTCGGCTACGAGGCGATGGCGGCGCTCAAGGGCATGCTCGGCCATGGCGGCATCGTCGTGTTCGACGACACCGTCGACATGGCCGGCCAGGCGCGTTTCGCCATGAAGTTCTGCGCCATGGAGAGCTGCGGCAAATGCACGCCCTGCCGCATCGGCTCGACGCGCGGCGTCGAGGTGATCGACAGGATCGTCGCGGCGAGCAGCGCGAGGACAATGTCGCGCTGCTGCGCGATCTCTGCGAGACCGATGCTCGACGGCTCGCTGTGCGCGCTCGGCGGGCTGACGCCGCTGCCGGTGCTTGAGCGCGCTCGACCATTTCCCCGAGGATTTCGACCGCCCCGCCGCGCGGCAGGCGGCGGAATAGGAGACTCGCGATGGCTTTCCGCAGCGAGACTCGACACCGGCACGCCGATCCGCGTCGGCGGACGTTGAGGTGACGCTGACCATCGACGGCCGTCAGGTCAGCGTGCCCACGGGAACGTCGGTGATGGCGGCGGCCGCGCTGTTGCAGGCGCCGATCCCCAAGCTCTGCGCGACCGACATGCCTCGAGGCGTTCGGCTCCTGCCGGCTTTGCCTGGTCGAGATCGAGGGCCGCAAGGGAACGCCCGCCTCCTGCACCACGCCGGCCGAGAACGGCATGGTCGTGCATACCCAGACCGACGGCTCGCCAAGCTGCGGCGCGGCGTGATGGAGCTCTACATCTCCGATCATCCGCTGGACTGCCTGACCTGCACGCGCCAACGGCGATTGCGAGTTGCAGACGCAGGCCGGCGTCGTCGGCCTGCGCGACGTGCGCTACGGCTACGAGGGCGCCAATCATCTACGAGCGCCGAAGGACGAGTCGAATCCCTATTTCACCTTCGAAGCCTCGAAGTGCATCGTCTGCTCGCGCTGCGTGCGCGCCTGCGAGGAGGTGCAGGGCACGTTCGCGCTGACCGATCTCGGGCGCGGCTTCGAGCTCGAAAGTCTCGCCGGGCGGCGTCGATTTCATGTCGTCGGAATGCGTCTCCTGCGGCGCCTGCGTGCAGGCCTGCCCGACCGCGACGCTCAACGAGAAGAGCATCATCGCAGCACGGCAAGGCCGGAGCGCGCGGTCGTCACCACCTGCGCCTATTGCGGCGTCGGCTGCTCGTTCAAGGCGGAGATCAAGGGCGACAGAGGTCGTGCGCATGGTCCCCTACAAGGCCGGCAAGGCCAACGAGGGCCATTCCTGCGTCAAGGGCCGCTTCGCCTATGGCTACGCCACGCACAAGGACCGCATCATCAAGCCGATGATCCGCGCCGCGCATCGACGACCCGTGGCGCGAGGTCTCCTGGGACGAGGCGATCAGCCACGCGGCCAGCGAGTTCAAGCGCATCCAGGCCAAATACGGCCGCGACGCCATCGGCGCCATCACCTCCTCGCGCTGCACCAACGAGGAGGTGTTCCTCGTCCAGAAGCTGGTGCGCGCCGGCTTCGGCAACAACAACGTCGACACCTGCGCCCGCGTCTGCCATTCGCCGACCGGCTACGGCCTCAGCAAGACCTTCGGCACCTCGGCCGGCACGCAGGATTTCAAATCGGTCGACAAAGTCCGACGTCATCCTCGTGATCGGCGCCAATCCGACCGACGCGCATCCGGTGTTCGCCTCGCGCATGAAGAAGCGGCTGCGCGAAGGCGCGAAGCTGATCGTCGTCGATCCCCGCCGCATCGACCTCGTCAGATCGCCGCATGTCGAGGCGACCTATCATCTGCCGCTGCGGCCCGGCACGAATGTCGCGGTCGCTCAACGCGCTCGCCCATGTGATCGTCACCGAGGGCCTCGTCGACGAGGCCTTCGTGCGCGAGCGCTGCGATCCCGCCAATTTCGAGACCTGGGCGCGCTTCATCGCCGAGGAGAAGCATTCGCCGGAGGCGATGTTCCGCGCAAACCGGCGTCGATCCGGCGCTGGTGCGCGCCGCCGCGCGGCTCTACGCCAAGGGCGGCAACGCGGCGATCTACTATGGCCTCGGCGTCACCGAGCACAGCCAGGGCTCGACCACGGTCATGGCGATCGCCAATCTCGCGATGGCGACCGGCAACATCGGCCGCGACGGCGTCGGCGTGAATCCGCTGCGCGGCCAGAACAACGTGCAGGGCTCCTGCGACATGGGCTCGTTCCCGCACGAGTTCTCGGGCTATCGCCACGTCTCCGACGACGCGACGCGCGACATGTTCGAGAAGATGTGGGGCGTGTCCCTGAGCAAGGCGCCGGGCCTGCGCATTCCCAACATGATGGACGAGGCGGTCGACGGCGCCTTCAAGGGCCTCTACATCCAGGGCGAGGACATCGCCCAGTCCGATCCCGACACGAAGCACATCACCGGCGGCCTGAGGGCGATGGAATGCGTGATCGTGCAGGATCTGTTCCTCAACGAGACCGCGCGCTACGCGCATGTGTTCTTCCCCGGCTCCTCGCTTCCTCGAGAAGGACGGCACGTTCACCAACGCCGAGCGGCGCATCAGCCGCGTGCGCAAGGCGATCGACGCCGCTCGCCGGCATGGCCGACTGGGAGGTCGACGCATCGCGATTTCGCCAACGCGCTCGGCCTGGCGATGAACTATAAGCATCCGAGCGAGATCATGGACGAGATCGCCGCGACGACGCCGACCTTCCGCGGCGTCTCGCTTCGCGCAAGCTCGACGAGCTCGGCTCCGTGCAATGGCCGTGCAACGACGCCGCGCCGACGGGCACGCCGATCATGCATGTCGACCGCTTCGTGCGCGGCAAGGGCCAGTTCATGCTGACCGAATATGTCGCCGACCGACGAGCGCACCGGGCCGCTGTTCCCGCTGCTGCTGACGACGGGGCGCATCCTCTCGCAATACAACGTCGGCGCGCAGACGCGGCGCACCGAGAACAGCCGCTGGCACGAGGAGGACGTGCTGGAGATCCACCCCTTCGACGCGGAGAGCCGCGGCGTCAGCGACGGCGATCTGGTCTCCCTGCAAAGCCGCGTCGGCGAGGTCTCGCTTGCGCGCGAAGATCTCCGAGCGGATGCAGCCGGGCGTCGTCTACACGACGTTCCATCATCCGAACAGCGGCGCCAATGTCGTGACGACCGACAATTCCGACTGGGCGACCAATTGCCCGGAATACAAGGTGACGGCGGTGCAGGTGCGGCGCACCAACCATTATTCCGAATGGCAGGAGCGCGACCGCGAGGAAGCCTTCTCGCTGCGCCGCATCGCCAATCTCGTCCCGGCGGCGGAGTGATGGTCGCGCGGCCAGCCAAAGTCTTCGCGCCGTCGCGGCCGGGACAGGCCCGGCCATGACGGCGCCTGTCGCGCAAGGCTTTCGCGGCGACGCCGCGAGCGTCTCATCAGAGTCCGCCCTCACCCGTCTCTCCCGTTCCTTCCGCTACGACACCGGCCTCTCCGGCCCGGCTGCGCCTCAGTCGTGGCCGTCGAGGCGCCGATCGAGATCGCCTATGGCGGCACAGGCCTTCGCGGTGATGATGGGCACGCCGGCCGATCTCGAGGATTTCGCCGCCGGCTTCTCGCTGACCGAGGGAATCGTCGAACGTTTCGACGAGATCCGCGCCATCGAGCGCGCGTCGAGGATGACGCGGCGCGCGTCAACGTGGCGCTGACCGGCGAACGCCTGCACGCCCATCTCGCGCGCCGCCGCGCCATCGCGGGGCGCACCGGCTGCGGCCTCTGCGGCATCGAGGACCTTCGAGCATCTGCCGAAGGCGCGCAGGCGCGAGGCCCGTCGCGCCTGCCCGCGCCGGCGGCGGTCGGCGCGGCGGTCGCGGCGCTGGATTCGCATCAGCCGCTCAACGCGGCGACCCGCGCCGTGCACGGCGCGGCGTGGTGCGACGCGCGAGGCGAAATCCTCGTCGTCCGCGAGGACGTCGGTCGTCATAACGCGCTCGACAAATGTGTCGGCGCGCTGCTGCGCGGCGGCGTCGCGCCGGATGAGGGATTCTTCGTCGTGACGAGCCGCTGCTCTTATGAAATGGTCGCCAAGGCGGCGGCTTTCGGCGCGGCGGCGCTGGTTTCGGTGTCGGCGCCGACCTCGCTGGCGCTCAACGCCGCGGAGGCCGCCGGCCTCGCCCTCATCGTCACCGCCCGGAGGGATCAGGGCCTCAAGCTTCGTCGGAGCCGAGTGCGTGAGCCAGGCCAAGATCGAGAAATTCGCCCGCATGGCCAATCAGATCGGCGACTTCTACGCCATCCAGCCGCCCGACCAGGGCGCGGCCGGCGTGGCCAATCACATCCGCAAGTTCTGGACGCCCAAGATGATCGCCGAGACGCTGGAGGCGCTCGCGCACGACGAGATCAAGCTTGAATGAGACAGCGGCGCGCGGCTTTGCTATCCTGAAACAACAATTAACAAACGCTGGCTGAGTCTGCCGCCGGCGGCGACAAGGGGGAGGATCCGCATGACCGTGACAACTGCGCCCGGAGGTGCGGCGCCCGGCTGGCTCGACCGGGCGGCGACCATCGCGAAACCGGGTTTCAACCGCTGGCTGGTGCCGCCCGCGGCGCTCGCCATCCATCTCTGCATCGGCATGTCCTATGGCCTCAGCGTGTTCTGGCTGCCGCTCAGCAAGGCGATCGCCGGCGCGACGCCGGCCGAATGCAAGGACATGACGATCTGGGGCTCGCTGTTCGACGACGACCTGCAACTGGCGCGTCAGCGACCTGCTCGTAACTTTCACGATCGGCATCGTGCTGCTCGGCGTCTCGGCGGCGCTGTTCGGCGGCTGGCTGGAGCGCGCGGGGCCGCGCAAGGCGGGCCTCGTCGCCGCTGTCTGCTGGGGCGGCGGCTTCCTCGGCTCGGCGCTCGGCGTCTATCTGCACCAGCTCTGGATGATCTGGTTGTTCCTCGGCTTCATCGGCGGCATCGGGCTCGGACTCGGCTACATTTCGCCGGTCTCGACGCTCGTCAAATGGTTCCCGGATCGGCGCGGCATGGCGACCGGCATGGCGATCATGGGCTTCGGCGGCGGCGCGATGATCGGCTCGCCGCTCGCCAATCATGCTAATGACCCATTTCAAGACCGCCGATTCCGTCGGCGCCTGGCAGACGATGACGATTATGGGGGTGGGCTATTTCGTGTTCATGTCGGCCGGCGCGCTCGGCTACCGCGTCTCGCCCGAAGGCTGGCGCCCCGACGGCTGGACGCCGCCCGGTCCGAAAGCCCGCGCCATGATCACCCACGCCTCCGTCGCACTCGAAGACGCGCACAAGACGCCGCAGTTCTGGTTGATCTGGGCGGTGCTGTGCCTCAACGTCTCCGCCGGCATCGGCGTGCTGTCGATGGCCTCGCCGATGTTGCAGGAGATTTTCGGCGGTCGGCTGATCGGCCATCCCGAAACTGGCTTCGCCGCGCTCGACGCAGCGCAGAAGACCGCCATCGCCAAGATCGCCGCCGGGCTTCGTCGGGCTGCTTTCGCTGTTCAACATCGCCGGCCGCTTCTTCTGGGCCTCGATCTCGGACAAGATCGGCCGCAAGGCGACCTATTTCTGCTTCTTCGTGCTCGGGATCATCCTCTACGCGCGCGTCGCCGACGCTCGCCCATTCCGGGCAGAAGGCGCTGTTCGTCGCCGCGTTCTGCATCATCCTGTCGATGTACGGCGGCGGCTTCGCCACGGTGCCGGCCTATCTCGCCGACATCTTCGGCACGCGCTTCGTCGGCGCCATCCACGGCCGCCTGCTGACGGCCTGGTCGACGGCGGGCGTCGTCGGGCCGTTGCGTGATCGGCTATATCCGCGACGCGCAGATCGCCGCGGGCGTCGAGCGCAGCCAAGTCTACGACCGCACGCTCTACATCCTGGCGGGCTTCCTGATCGTCGGGCTTCATCTGCAACGCGCTGGTGCGGCCAGTCGATCCCAAATGGCTGATGAAGAACGACGCCCGCCAAGTCCGCCCCGGCGGCGCCAGGTAGAGGGCCAATCCTTCGGCATCGGGTTGACCGGCAAGTTCGGGATCGGCTCGCTGCTGGCTTGGCTCGCGGTCGGCCTCCCGATCGCCTGGGGCGCGTGGCAGACGCTGCAAAGCGCGGTGCGCATTTTTCGAGTAGAGCCGCGCGCAATGCCGGGCCGGCGCGCGCCGGCCCGGGCCGCTTTCAGCCCGCCAGCACGCCCTTCGGCAGCCGCTTCAGCAGATCCCGCCCCGCCGCCGCGCCGATCTCGGCCGCCTCGCCGGGCGCGCCGGCGGAGGCGACCTCGAAGGTCTCCGACCCGTCGGCGCGATAGACCGCGCCGCGAAACCGCAAGCGGCCGCCCTCGCTCCACGCGTGGCCGGCGATCGGCGTCCTGCAGGAGCCGTCGAGCACGGCCAGAAACGCCCGCTCGCAGGCGACCGCCTCGCCCGTCCGCGCGTCGAGGATCGGCGCCAGCGCCTCAAGCGCGCGTCTGTCGTCCGGCCGCGCCGTGAGGCCGATCGCGCCCTGCCCCACGGCCGGCAGGAAGTCCTCGATCTCCAGCAGCGCCGTCGCGCGATGGGCGAGGCCGAGCCGCTTGAGCCCGGCGTAGGCGAGCAGCGTGGCGTCGATCTCGCCGCGTTCGGCGCGCCCGAGCCGCGTCTCGACATTTCCGCGCAGCAGGCTCACGCGAAGGTCCGGCCTCAGCCGCTTCACCTGCGCCTGCCGGCGCAGCGACGCCGTGCCGAGCGAGCCCCCCTGCGGCAGGCCCTGCACCGTCGTCGCCTTCGCCGAAATGAGCGCGTCGCGCGCGTCCTCGCGCGGCAGGAAGCCGGCGACGCTGACGCCGTCCGGCGGCCGCGTCGGCAAATCCTTGGAGGAATGCACGGCGAGGTCGATCTCGCCGCGCAACATGGCGGCGTCGATCTCCTTGGTGAACAGGCCCTTGCCGCCGGCCTCGCTCAGCGCGCGGTCCTGGATCATGTCGCCGCTGGTCTTGATGACGACGATCTCGAAGGCCTCGCCGCCATGCGCCGCTGCGAGCCGGTCGCGCGTCTCGTGAGCCTGGGCGAGGGCCAGCGGCGAGCCGCGCGTGCCGATGCGGATCATGGGGTCAGGCCGCAAGTCCCGCGAACATCTCGTCCGCGTAATGGCGCATATAGTGGCGGAACCAGTAGGTATAGGCTTCCGGATGCTGGGCGATGCGCGCGCGCAGGTCCGCGCGCGACACCCAGGCGTAGTCGGCCGCCTCCTCGGGGTCCGGCGTCACCGGCCCGTCATAGGCGCCGACGAAGAGATGCACGACCTCGTCCTCGATGAGGCCGTTGCCGACCTCGGCGCGATAATGCGTGCGCAGCGCGAACCTGAGCGCGCAATCGACGCCGAGTTCCTCGCGCAGCCGCCGCCGCGCCGCCTCCTCGACCGTCTCGCCGGCGCGCGGATGGGTGCAGCAGGCGTTGGTCCACAGGCCGCCCGAGTGATATTTGGCGGGCGCCCGCCGTTGCAGCAACATGCGTCCCCGGTTGTCGAGGATGCAGACGGAAATCGCGCGATGCCTGAGGCCTCGCGCATGCGCTTCGATCTTGGGCGCGAGACCGATTTCGCGATCCTCCTCGTCCACCAGAATGATAGTCTCGTCGCTGTCGATCATGGGGCCCTACGCCTTGGTCGAATTCGCGTAGAAGCTATAGCGCACTCGCCGAGGCGCCGGAACCGCGCCGCGCGCATGGCCGGGCGGCTTCGGCCCGCGAGCCTTAACGTAGCCTCAGACCGCGCCGCGGCCGCCGTCGAGATATTGCGTCAGCGTGTCATAGGCCGCGCCGCCATCTTCGGGCTCAGCCGTATCGGCGTAGGCATTGGGCGCCGGCGGGTTCGCGCTCGCGGAAATTGCCGTCGAACTCCCCGGCGGCGGCGCCCGCCGCCATTTCGTCGGGCGATTGAGACGCGCCGAACAAGGCGCCGAGGTCTTCGAGCGCAGGCTCGGCGGGTCCGCGGCGCCGGCCGGCGCTGCGCTCGACCAGCGCCTCCATCTCCAGCGCGTCGGCGGCGGCTTGGGCGCGCGCGATGTCGCCGGCGCGCACCGCCAGCAGCAGGACGCTGAGATTGCCGAAGAAATCGAACAGCTTCTGATCGTCCTCGGCGCCCGCCGGATCTGGCGGCTCGCGCGCGCCGTCGAACGCCTGGAGCTGGCTGAGGTCGGTCTTGAACCGGCTTGCGTAATAGTCGGGGTCGAACGACCCGTCCGGCGCGGCGGACGGGGCCTGCGCCTCCGCCTTGGCCGGACGGTCCTGCGGCGCGCGGCGTCCCGGCGCGCGATAGCGCGCCTCGGCCGCGTATTCGCTCGTTGCGCTCAATCCCGACAAAGGCATATCCGGGGCTCCCGCCGCTTTTCCCTCCGACGCACGCATAGACCCTTGGCGAGCCTGGGCCTTTCGCCTTGCGCGAGGCTTGCCTTAGCCGCGCCCGCTCGCTACGGCGGCGCGCTCGAGACCGGACCCTTCATGCGCGCCTTCGCCGAAACTCTGCCCATCGACGAGGTTCTCGGCGAGCTCGCCGGCGCCCTGGCGAAGGGAAACCGCGCGGTGCTGGTCGCCCCGCCCGGCGCCGGCAAGACGACCCGCGTTCCGCTGGCGCTGATGGACGAGGATTTCGCGCGCGGCGGCAAGATTCTGGTGCTGGAGCCCAGGCGCCTCGCCGCCCGCGCGGCCGCCCAGCGCATGGCGGCGACGATGGGCGAGCGCGTCGGCGAGACCATCGGCCTGCGCGTGCGCCTGCAAAGCCTCGTGTCGGCGAAGACCCGCGTCGAGGTCGTCACCGAGGGCGTTTTCGCGCGCATGATCGTCGACGATCCCGAACTGACGGGCGTGTCGGCGGTACTGTTCGACGAGTTCCACGAACGTTCGCTCGACGCCGACCTCGGGCTTGCGCTGGCGCTCGACGCGCAAGGGGCCTTGCGCGAGGACTTACGCATTCTCGTGATGTCGGCGACGCTCGACGGCGCGCGCGTCGCGCGGCTGATGGAGGGCGCCGCCGAGATCGAGAGCGCCGGCCGCGCCTTTCCCGTCGAGACCCGCTATGTCGGCCGCGACCCCGCCCAGCGGATCGAGGATCAGGTGGTGAGGACCACGCTCGCCGCGCTTGGTCAGGAGCGAGGGTCGATCCTCGTCTTCCTGCCCGGCCAGGGCGAGATTGCGCGCGTCGCGGCGGCGCTGGCCGAGCGCGTGCGCGATCCCGCCGTCGAGATCGCCCCGCTCTACGGCGCGCTCGACGCGCGCGCGCAGGACCGCGCCGTCGCGCCCGCGCCGCCGGGCCGCCGCAAGATCGTGCTCGCCACCTCCATCGCCGAAACCTCGCTGACGATCGAGGGCGTGCGGGTGGTGATCGACTCCGGCCTCATGCGCGCGCCCCGCTTCGAGCCGGACATCGGCCTTACCCGGCTGGAAACCGTCCGCGTCTCCCGCGCCAACGCCGATCAGCGGCGCGGCCGCGCCGGCCGCGTCGAGCCCGGCGTCTGCTACCGGCTGTGGGAGGAGGCGGCGAACGGCGGCCTCGCGCCCTACGCGGCGCCCGAGATCCTCGCCGCCGATCTCTCGGGGCTGGCGCTCGATCTCGCGCTCTGGGGCGTCGCCGATCCCGCGAGCTTGCGGTTTCTCGATCCCCCGCCGCGCGCCGCCTTCGCCGAGGCGCGCGCGCTGCTGGAGCGGCTCGGCGCGCTCGACGCCGCCGGCCTCGTCACCGACGAGGGCCGCGCCATCGCCAAGCTCGCCCTGCCGCCCCGGCTTGCGCGCATGCTGGTCGACGCCGCGCGGGAGGGCGCGGCGGCCGAGGCCGCCGAGATCGCGACGCTGCTGAGCGAACGCGGCTTGGGCGGGAACGCCGTCGACCTGGGCGAACGCCTCGCCGCCTTCCGCCGCGACCGCTCCCCCCGCGCCGAGGACGCGCGGCGGCTGGCGCGGACGCTGGCGCGGCGGGCTGGCGAAGCTGGCGCCGGCCGCTCGCCCGCCTCGTCCGGCGTCCTGCTCGCCCGCGCCTTCCCCGAGCGCATCGCTCGCGCCCGGGGCCGGCGCGGCGAATTTCTGATGGCCAACGGCCGCGCCGCCGCCGTCGAGCCGCACGAGCCGCTGGCGGGCGAGACGTTCCTCGCGATTGCCGAAGTCGCCGGCCGTGCGGCGGCGGCGCGCATCCTGCTTGCCGCGCCGCTGACGGCCGAGGAAGTCGAGGCGCTGGGAGCCGACTCCATCGAGACCCTGGACGAGCTGACCTTCGACCGCACCGCCGCCGCCTTGCGCCGCCGCCGCCGCCGACGTCTCGGCGCGATCACGCTCGCCGAGCAGACCTTGCCCGCCCCGACCGACGAGGCCGCGGCGACGGCTCTGGCGCGCGGCGTGCTGGCGCTGGGACTGGAGCGCCTGCCGTGGACCAAACCGCTTCGCCAATGGCGCGACCGCGTGGCGTTCCTGAGCCGCGCCGAGCCCGAGGTCTGGCCCGATCTCTCCGACGCCGCGCTTTCCGCCTCGCCCGACTGGCTCGCGCCCTATCTCCTTGGCAAGACCTCGCTCGCCGAGATCGGCGCCGACGACCTCGCCGCCGCGCTGAAGGCGCCGCTCGACTATGCGCTCGCGCAGCGGCTCGACCGCGAGGCGCCGACGCATTTCACGGCCCCGACCGGCAATGCCTTCGCCATCGACTACGAGGCCGAGGGCGGCCCGGCGGTCTCCCTGCGCGTGCAGGAGGTCTTCGGCCTCACCGAGCATCCCTCGCTGGCGGGCGGCCGCGTTCCGCTGACGCTGCATCTGCTCTCGCCCGCCCACCGCCCGATCCAGATCACCCGCGACCTCCCCGGCTTCTGGCGCGGCTCCTGGGCCGGCGTGCGCGCGGATCTGCGCGGCCGCTATCCCCGCCACTTCTGGCCGGAGAACCCGGCCGAAGCTCAGCCGACGGCGAGGGCGAAGCCGAGGGGGACGTGAGGGGTTGATTGGCGGCGGGGCGGCTTCTCATCGCATTGTCACGCGCTCCTGCGCCCGATTGCCCTGGCTCGCGACGCGCCGGCGTTGCATCGGCGGCGCTTCTATGGTGAAGGGCAGCCCGAGACCGGGCGCGGAACAAAGCGATGGATGCGCGAAGCCCTCATGAAACCGATCCCGTCGTCGTGCGCAATTCGCGCGACGCGGACGTGCCGGCCATGCTCGCCATCTATCTCCATCACATCCGCACGGGCGTCGACCCGCGCTATCAGGGCGATATCGAGACGCCGGACGCCGACGACATCAAGCGGCGCCGCAAGTCCATGCTCCGGCGCAGGATGCCGCATATCGTGGCCGAAGAGGGGGGCGTGGTGCTCGGCTACGCCTATGCCGTGCCGTTCCGCAAGCGCCCGGCCTATCGCTGCACGGTCAAGCATTCGATCTATATCCACCACGAACACCTGCGGCGCGGGCTCGGGCGGCGGCTCATGGAGGCGCTGATCGACGCCTGCGCGGCGGCGGGTTTCCGGCAAATGATCGGCTATATCGATTCCGCCAACCAGCCCTCGTTGGCGATCCACGAGAAGTTCGGCTTCCGCAAGGTCGGCTTCCTGCCCCAGGTTGGCTTCAAGTTTGGCCATTGGACCGACACCGTGATGGTGCAACGCTCGCTCGGACTAGGCGGAACGGCGCCGCCGGACCCATGAATACGCCCGCCGACGCAACGGACCGTTTCTGGTCCCGGCCCGAATGGACGGGCGGGAGCTATCGCGCGGCGCTGAGGCGCTTCCACGAGCTGCTGAAGCCCTCGGCCTATTTCGAAATCGGCGTCGAGAAGGGAATGACGCTGGCGCTAGCGCAATGCGCTTCGATCGCCGTCGATCCGGAGTTCCAGATCGCTTCGCCGGTGATGAACAACAAGCCGGCCTGCTACTTTTTCGCCTGCACCAGCGACGCGTTCTTCCGGGAGCGCAACCCTACCCAGCTGTTCGGGCGGCCGATCGATCTCGCGTTTCTCGACGGTCTCCACCACTACGAAGTGCTGCTGCGGGATTTCATGAACACCGAGCAGCACTGCCGGCGCGGCTCGATCGTGCTGATGCATGACTGCCTGCCATTTGACTCGTATGTAGGGCGGCGCAACTTCGAAGACAGGACACACCGGGACAGGAGCCTGCAACCGACTTTTTGGGCGGGCGACGTGTGGAAAACGGTCGCCATTCTCAAAAAGGCGCGTCCCGACCTCAAGATCGTCACCTATGACGCGGAGCCGACCGGACTCTGTGGCGATCACCAATCTGGACCCGCGCTCGACCGTTCTGGAGGAGCGTTATTTCGAGTTGGTCACGGAATTCGCGGCGCTCGACCTATATGCCGGCGCCGAAGCCTATTTCGCCGCGCTCGACCTGCGCAATTTCGACGAGGCGAGCGATTCGAACGCGCTCAGCCTCGAATTCTGGCTTTAGGCGCGCCCCTTTCGGGCGCCGCTTCGCGCCCGACCCGCATGTTCCCTTCGCGCGGACTCCCGCCTTCCCAATGTCCCGAAGGCAGTCTCACGGCTTGCGCGACCTGTCGGCCTCGGCGATCGCCGCCTCATGATACCACGCGCCGCCGCAACCGGAAGCTGTCGCTTCGAAAACCGACGCTCTTTTGCTTTGGGTTTGCTTGCGCGCGCGAGCCAGATCGGTTGCGGGCTCCGGGGGGCGGAAATTGCAGAATCACGGCCGATTCCCGTCGACTTTGCGAGCTCATGGGTCAAATTCCTTCGATTTTGGTCTCCGGGATGCGTCCGGGTAGCTAATCTAGCACGATTTTCCGATTTTTCACGCCCGCGAGCGCCGCCAGAAGCGCGTTTGCCGTTATTTTGATCCTACTGCAATCATGATGAAAAAAACTGCAAATCAAGAGCCATATTGCTTTGCAGCATAAAAACCGCCGCCGCCCGCCCCCGCGCCTCGCCCGCTCGAGGTGGCACGCCGCATGCTTCATTCCGACCGATCCGAGGGTGACTGGGATCCCGGCGCGGCGGTCGCGCTCGCCGGGCGTTGAACAACAACGAGAGAACGCGATGACGAAGTACAAGTTGGAATATATTTGGCTGGACGGCTACAAGCCGGTGCCGAATCTGCGCGGCAAGACGCAGATCAAGGAATTCGACTATTTTCCGACGCTGGAGCAGCTTCCGCTCTGGGGCTTCGACGGCTCCTCGACCATGCAGGCCGAAGGCCACTCGTCCGATTGCGTGCTGAAGCCCGTCGCCGTTTTCCCGGACGGCGCGCGCACCAACGGCGTGCTGGTGATGTGCGAAGTCATGATGCCCGACGGCAAGACGCCGCATCCCTCGAACTCGCGCGCCACCATTCTCGACGATCCCGGCGCGTGGTTCGGCTTCGAACAGGAATATTTCTTCTACAAGGACGGCCGCCCGCTCGGCTTCCCCTCGGAAGGCTATCCGGCGCCGCAGGGCCCCTACTACACGGGCGTCGGCTTCAAGAACGTCGGCGCGATCGCGCGCGAACTCGTCGAGAAGCACCTCGACCTGTGCCTGGCCGCCGGCATCAACCACGAAGGCATCAACGCCGAAGTCGCCAAGGGCCAGTGGGAGTTCCAGATCTTCGGCAAGGGATCGAGGACCGCCGCCGACCAGATGTGGATGGCGCGCTACCTGATGATGCGCCTGTGCGAGAGCTACGGCGTCGACATCGAATGGCATTGCAAGCCGCTCGGCGACACCGACTGGAACGGGTCGGGCATGCATTGCAACTTCTCGACCGAGTACATGCGCACCGTCGGCGGCAAGGAGTATTTCGAGGTTCTCATGAAGGCCTTCGAGAAGAACATCATGGACCACATCGCCGTCTATGGACCGGACAACGACAAGCGCCTGACCGGCAAGCACGAGACGGCGCCGTGGAACAAGTTCTCCTACGGCGTCGCCGACCGCGGCGCGTCGATCCGCGTGCCGCACTCCTTCGTCAACAACGGCTACAAGGGCTATCTCGAGGATCGCCGCCCGAACTCCATGGGCGACCCCTACCAGATCGCTTCGCAGATCCTGAAGACGATCTCGGAGGTTCCGGCCGCCAAGTCCGCAGCGGCCTGACCTCCAAACGATAGCTCAGCAAAAAGGCGCGGCGTGCGAGTTGGGCACGCCGCGCCTAAATTTTATGCAATCGCTTACAGGTTCGCCAAAGCAGCGCGAATTTTGGCGGCGATCGGGCTCCAATTCGGCGGCGGCGGCCATCGGCCCGCCGGGCGGCTTGAGCGAAACCCCATCGAAACGGGGAATTACGTGAAAATGGAGGTGAAACACCACCTGCCCGCCCGCGGCCTCGTTGAATTGCAGGACGGAGACGCCGTCGGCGCCGAGCCCCGCCTTGGCCGCGAGCGCCAGCTTCTGCACCACGGGCATGAGAGCGGCCAGCGCCTCGGGCGAGACATCGAGAATGTTGCGGGCCGGGCGCCTTGGGGATGACCAGCAGATGCCCCTGCCCGCGCGGCATGACGTCCATGAACGCGAGCGCCGCGTCGTCCTCGTAGAGCCTCACGCACGGCGCCTCGCCGCGCAGGATCTTGGCGAAAATGTTCTGGCTGTCGTAGGCGGCGGACATCTTGTCTCCTCGTCGAAGTCCTCCGAGGATCGGTCAACCCGCCGCCCCGCGCAAGAGGCCGCTCAGCTCCGCGCACGCACCCCTTCCGTCGGCCGCTCCAGCGCCGGGTCGTGGCCAAGCACGAGAACGATGGCCGCCCCGATGAGCGCGCAGACCGCGAGATAGACGAGGCTCGCAAATTCGCCTTGCCTGTCCTTGAGAAGGCCGAAGATCTGCGGCCCGAAATAGCCGCCGAGATTGCCGATCGAATTGACCGCCGCAATCCCCGCCGCCGCGCCGCTGGCGCTCAGGAAAGAGGTCGGCAGCGTCCAGAACACCGGCAGCACCGCGAAGAAGCCGAAGCCGGCCACGCACAGGAACATCATCTTGATCGTAGGGTCGGAGACATTGGCGGCCGCCAGCAGCCCGATGGAGATGACCACGAGCGGGATGATCGTGTGCCACTTGCGCTCCTTCGTGGCGTCGGAATGCCGGCTCCACAGGATCATTCCGATGGCGCCGACGGCGTAGGGCAGCGCGGTGACGAATCCCGCCTGGACATTGGTTAGCCCGAACGCCTTGACGATCTGCGGCAGGAAGAAGCTCAGGCCATATTGCGGGATGTTGCAGCCCATATAGACGAAGCCGAGCGCGATGACGCGCGGGTCGAACATGGAGTGCAGCCACGACGCCGCGCCGTGGCTGCTCGCGCGTCGCCTGTTCGGCGGCGAGACGGTCGCGCAGCCATTGCCGCTCGTCCGGATCGAGCCACAGCGCGCTCGGCGGCCGGTCGGTCAGATAGAAGTACACGACGAACGACAGAAGGAGCGACGGCACGGCCTCGAGGATGAACATCCACTGCCAGCCCCTGAGCCCCATCCAGCCGTCGAGATTGAGCAGCGCGCCCGATATCGGCGCGCCGATCACCGTCGAGATCGGGAATCGCGAACATGAACAGCCCGACGATGCGCGCCCGATACGCCGAGGGAAACCACAGCGTGAGGAAAGAATATGATGCCCGGGAAGAACCCGGCCTCGGCGGCGCCGAGCAGCAGGCGGACGACATAAAGGCTCGTCTGCCCCTGCACGAAGGCGCAGGCCCCGGCGATCAGCCCCCACGTGAACATGATGCGGGCGATCCAGATGCGCGCGCCGACGCGGTCGAGCGCGAGATTGCTCGGCACTTCGAAGATGAAATAGGTCAGGAAGAAGATGCCCGCCGCGCCGCCGAATACGGAGGCGGAGAAGCCGAGGTCCTTGCTCATCGGCCCGCCGGCGAAGCCGAGATTGACGCGGTCGAGATAGGCGATGAAATAACAGAGCATCAGAAACGGCACGAGCCGCCACGACACTTTCGTCATGGTGCGCGATTCGATCTCGCTCAAGTCTTCCTCCCCCTCAGCGCGCTGCTTCCGCGGCGGTTCGCCCCCACGCTTACGCAACCGCGCAGCCTGCGCAAGTGCGCCGTCGGGTTTAATAATGTTGCGGAGCAAGACTGCTTCGTATGCGCGGCCCGGCGGCCGAAAGGCGCCGAGCGCCTGAAGGTTCGTCTCGCCACAAGCCGGGCAAGCCGATAGGTTCCGGCCTCAAGGCGCTTCAACCCCTTCTGGAGCCAAGAGATGGGCGAGCCACGACAACCCGCGATCTTCCTGCCGCATGGCGGCGGCCCCTGCTTCTGGATCGACGGCCCGCCGCCCTTCGGGCGCCAGGCGTGGGAGAATGCTGCGGGTCTATCTCGCCGGGATCGTCGCCCGCCTGCCCGCGCCGCCGAAGGCGTTCCTGATCGTCACCGCGCATTGGGAGGAGGAGAAGCCGACGGTGAGCGTCAACCCGGCGCCGGGGATGATCTTCGACTATTACGGCTTTCCCGCCCATACCTACGAGCTGAGCTACAAGGCGCCCGGCGCGCCGGAAGTCGGCGCCGCGCGCGGCGGCGCTGATCCGCGCCGCGGGCCTGCCCGTCGCCGAGGATTCCGAGCGCGGCTACGATCACGGCGTGTTCGTGCCGATGCTGATCGTCGATCCGCAGGCGCGCATCCCCGTCGCCATGGTCTCGCTGCAACGCGATCTCGACCCGGCGCTGCATATCGAGATCGGCCGGGCGCTGGCGCCCTTGCGCGACGAGGGCGTCGTCATCGTCGGCAGCGGCATGAGCTACCACGATCTCCGCCATTTCCGCGACGGCGACGGACGCGATTCGCAAACCTTCGACGCCTGGCTCGGCGAGGCCGCCACCGCCGCGCCGGCCGAGCGCGACGAGGCGCTGCGCCGCTGGGCCGATGCGCCGTCCGGCCGCGCCTGCCATCCGCGCGAGGAGCATCTCTTGCCGCTGATGGTGGCGGCCGGGGCGGCGGGCGAGGACGTCGGCGTCCGCGACTTCCAGGACGTCATCGGCGGCAAGACGATTTCGGCCTTCCGCTTCGGCTGAACCTACAGTTCGGCGGGGAAGCCCGGAGCGCGCAAATCGGTCTTCAGCGCCTCCTCGAGCAGCTTGACGACGGCGGTCGATTGCTCCGACCCGCCGAACGCCTCGCGGGCGCGGATGAAGGTCTGCGCCGTCAGCGCGGCGAGGTCGAGCGGCACGCCGAACTCGCGGCCGAAGCCGAGCGCGAAGCCGAGATCCTTGCAGGCGAGGTCCATGGTGAAATTGATGTTGTAGCTGCCGTTGAGAATGAGCTGCGACTCGGTCTCGTGCACGAAGCTGTTGCCGGACGAGGCGCGGATCACCTCGAAGGCCTGGGCGAGATCGAGCCCGCCGCGCTTGGCCAGCATGAGCGCCTCGCCCGCCGCCACGAGATGAATGAAGGCCAGCATGTTGGTGATGACCTTGATGACCGAGGCCGCTCCTATCGGCCCCACATGAAAGATACGCTTGCCCATCGCTTCGAGCGCCGGCCTGTGGCGGCCGAAAAGATCGGCCTCGCCGCCGACGATGACGGTGATCTCGCCGCTGGCCGCCAGATGCACGCCGCCGGTGACGGGACATTCGAGCGTCGCCACGCCCTTCCGCGCGGCTTTTTCGGCGAGCGCGCGGATCGCGTCGCGATCGTTGGTGCTCATTTCGATCCAGGTCAGCCCCGCCCGCGCGCCTTCGAGTATTCCGCCCGGGCCTTCGAGCACGCGCGTCGAGACGGCCGGCGACGGCAGGCAGGTGACGACCGCCTCGCATTGAGCGGCGACTTCCGCCGGCGACCCGGCGCTTCGCGCGCCGGCGCGCGACGAGCAGGGCCACCGCCTGGGGGTCGAGATCGTAGACGACGAGATCGAAGCCGCCGCGCGCGAGCGAGGCGGCGAGCTTGCCGCCGAGATTTCCGAGCCCGACGAATCCATATTTCATGCGTGTCCCCATTTTGCGGGTTGATGGCGCCGAGGCCTCGCCGGACCCCGCAGAGACTGGTTTCGATCGCCCGGTGATCGCGGATCATAGGTCCGATCGCGCTGGCGAGCAGGACCAGCGAGGCAATGCAGAAGGCGTTTCGGCGGCCGGGTTTCATCCTCGATCAGTCCGTCAGAAACAAGTGGTCGCCGACACGGGCTTCGACGCTACCGGATCAGCGATTCCAGCGCCAACCCCATTTCATTGCACCGGACGTCTTTCAGCTTGACGTCGCAAGCCTCCATGACTTTGCCGACAAATAAATCCTCGAATATCTCGCCCACAATTTCATCGGGGTATTTATGGACAAATTCATAAAATTTCTCGACCGCAGTTCCGGAGAGATAATATGTCAGACCGACAGCATATCTGCGACCGGCGCGCTTCCCATAAGGTTTGCTGTTGTGTAACTCATCGTGGCACTTGCCGTAATGAAAGTCGCGCCAAACCGGTACGGGTTTATCCTCGCGCCCAGGAGGGCCGGCCGCTTGACCGACATAGTGGGACCGTCCTCCGCTCACATCTGAAATGAACCGCATGAAACCCGACGTATCCGAGATTGAGAGGTCGTCGTCGACCTTGAGGAGGTTGACGGAAGCTCCGTAGGTTTCGTAGATCCACTTGATTGCATCCCTGACCTTGAACGGCAGGTCTTCATAGAAATCGCCGGCGGCGACGCGCACGTAGTCACAATCGACATGGATTGCGGCCTGACGCGCCAACAATCATCTTGACGAAAAGCCCCATGTCAACGAGGGTCCGGTAGGTCTTCAGAGCCCTTTCCTGATACTTCTCGCATGTAATCAGAAGAACGACCAAATTTGGCTTTGGCGCGGGCGTCAGCTCGCGCGCCAGCAAGCATTGCCGAAAGGCGTCGATGGCGCTTTCGCTTTCCGGCGACAGCATCACGCCATGTTTGGCGGCTTCAAGAGCCTCCGATGTTCTGCCCTCCGAGAGGAGGCATTCCGCTTTCAGCCGGTACAGGGTCGCGCGCGCATCGGAATACAGGCTGTTCGGCGATGTCGTCGCAGTCAATATGCGTTCGGTCAGCCGAAGGAGATTATTTCGGTCGCCTTCCACATAGGCCCGAAACAACGCTCCCCAATCTTCGGTCAGATGAGCGCGCCCGATGACCGACCCGACAAAATTCTCGATATCAGCCTGACAGACGACCTGATGCAGGCCGCCGAACCAAATTCCGCCATCGTCATATCGAAGTCCTGTCAAGGCAAAGAGCGGATTTGGATGCCGTCCCTGGCTAGCGCCCTCGTGAATATAGTCCACCAGGGCGTTGTCGTATGTTCGGGACTCTCGCGGATAGGTACGCAGATACCAGGCCGTATTGAAGTACCTGTGCGGATTTCGGCCTTCTGCGGCGCCATAGCGCATAAAATGGTCCACCGCATTCAACTGCCGGTCCGCTAAATCTGGGTTTTGATTCAGATACCAGTCGTTGTCGAACAGCGGGTGCGGATCGCGCCCCTCCGCCGCGCCGAATTGCAGGTAATGCTCGAGCGGCTTGGCTCCCAAAGCGCGGACGTCGGGGTTTTGCTCGAGGTACCAGTCCGCATCGAAGAGCGGATGCGCGCTGCTTCCCCGAGACGCGCCGATCCGCAGGAAATGCTCCAGCGGGGTTATGTCGCTCCCTCGTGCGTCGGGATTGCGGGCAAGATACCAGGAGGCGTCGAACACCGGATTTGGATCGCAACCCGCGGCCGCGCCAAACCGGATATAATGTTCCAGCGGATTGACCTCGCGCTGTCGCACATCCGGATAGCGGGCAAGATACCAGTCGGTGTCGAATAGCGGATTCGGATCGCGGCCCTCGGCCGCGCCGAACCGGGCATAATGCTCCAGAGGATTGACGCCGTGCTGTCGTACATCCGGATATTGTGTGAGGTACCAGTTGGTGTCGAATAGCGGATTCGGATCGCGCCCCTCGGCCGCGCCAAACCGAACATAATGTTCCAGGGGATTGACGCCCGCCTTCCGTACGTCGGGATTCTGCGCGAGGTACCAGTCGCTGTCGAAGAGGGCGTAAGGATTCTGCTGCGCGCTTGCGGCGGCGGCGACCGCCTGCGCGCCCCCGGACGAAATGTCACGGGCCGGGTCGCGACGTTCCCGTTTCGTCAACACCCCAAACATCTCGAATAGGCGGCCCACCATAACGTCTTCCGCGCCCAGCAAATATGAGGCGTGCTCTTGAGCCATCTCGGCTCCACGCCTCGCGATGAATTCCGCAAAGTCGCGCCCCACGCAATAGCACAGCCCTCCGTAAAAGGGAGGCATCGCATCGGATCCGAAGATCCTTTCGTAATCGATCTCGCCACCTTTCTTCGCCGCCCAGGCAATAGCGTGTGCATGGCCCTTATGTTCGTGCCGGATGAAGCCGTCATACTCACAATGCATGGGCAGCTCGGCCAGGAACGATTCCAGTTCATCGAGATCGACCGCCTTGCGGCCCGCAAATTCCTTTCCTTCCAGGCGCTGTCGCGCGACCGTGACATCGATCTTGATGAGACGCCGAAATTCGAACTTTTCGACGCAGTAACGAATCATCTCGAAGGTTTTCAAACTGAGCGCGCCGTAGTGCTCCGGCGTCCTGAGAATGATTTCGATGGCCGTCGTCAAACGAAGCTCGGATGTCAGGATCGGCGTAGACCTCAAAAATGCCCGTCGATGGCAGGCTGAGAAGACACCTTCCCACAATCGATCGATAAAATCCGCGTAGCAGCCCGTTGTGCCGTTCGCAGGTATAAATGCACACCAAATTGTCGAACTTCAACATGCGTGGGACATCTCCAACGCGTTGTTCGCTCGAAACATCGGCCCGCGCCAGCGCCATTGGGCGGCATCGCAAGGAGGCGCGTCAACATAAAGCCTGAAAGCCAACCCGCCTCCGAACCCTTTGCGACACACAATTCCTCGCGGTCGAGGTTCACGCATTCGATCCCGCCATTGCCTGAGGCTCTCTTGCGCGAACCGCGCCAAATTGATCGACGGGGCCGAAAAGGAACATGTTTCCTGTGTCTCCGGTCTCAAACGCTGTGGCCGTGAGCCAATTGTGTAAGAAGCCGTCGTCGCGGCTCGAATTCATCTCCGCAAGGCCGTAACTGGCGCGCCTGTCGTTCCCCGTTCCTTCGAACTTCGTCACGCCGGAAAACGCTCTCAGATCCCGATGTCGATCGGCCGAAGCCACGATCCCGGCGAGAGCGCCGGATTCGAAAACGAGATTGGATCCGACGATTCCCAAATATCGCCGCCCCTCTCGTTTCGCGACGGACAGCGCGAGCCTTCGTCCCGCCGCGCTGTTTGTTCCCGGAGGCGCCTGCACGATCGTCGCAGAAGGAAAACTGTCGCATAGCGCCATAAACTCCGAGGGATTCTCGCTCGTCGAAACAACCAGACAGTCGACAATCGCCTCTGGCTGACCGATTATCGAGGCGACGCACGCGCTGGTTTTCTCGATATCGTCCTCGTGCACGACCGAGAGGACGACGTCGCTCTTCGCGATCGCCCCGCGTCGTATGAAACATCGGCGCCCATTTTCGCCCGCGCCCAGGATTTCGGGCTTTCCGACGGCTCCGGCCAAGGCGTCCAGATAGAGGGCTCCGCTGGCCTTCTTCCAGGAAAGCCTTGCCGCCGTGGCCCGCGCCGCCGCCCCCATCCGTGTCCGGGCGCGGGCGTCGAGATCCAGGAACCGCCGCATCGCGCGCAGCAGACCGCCGGGTTCATCGGGATCGTAAAGAAGTCCATCCTCGCCGTCGCGGATCAGATCCGTGATGAGGCCGAGGGCGGGCGCGACGACGGGCTTGCCGAACGAAATCGCCAGAATTGCCGACCCCGAGGTCAACACGGCGCGGTAGGGCAGGATCACGACGTCGGCAGCATGGAAGAAAACCTGAACTTCCTCGTCCGGAATGAATTTGATATGGGCGCTCACGCCCGGCGTATTCGCCAGCCGCGCGCGAGCCGGAGTTGGATTGCTCGTTCTTGCGCCGCCGCCTGGCGCGCCTGCGACGATGAGCTGAACAGGGCTATCCTTCGAAAGTTGGTCGAAGGCGTCGAGCAGGTCTTCCATCCCCTTGTATGGCCGGATCTGGCCGAAAAACAGTAATGTCGCGGGCGCATCGTCCAGCTCCAACCTCCTTCGAGCCTCCGCCCGGTCGATGCGATCGGGCAACACGTCGACGTAATTGCCGTGCTCCGCGATAAGAAGTTGCTCCGGCGAGAACTGTATGAAATCCGCGAGCAAGGCAGGCGCGAGTCGGGAATGGACGTGCACCGTGCTCGCACGCTCCGCCAGTTGATTGTAAAATTCCATCTCGATAACGGGGAACGGCGTTTCATGGGAAAGTCGGTTGTGAATGGTCCAGAACAGGCGGCCGCCCAAGGCGAGGAAGCGGTCGAGGGCGCGAAGGAATGCGTCGCGTCTGCTTCTGACTTCCTCCTCGCCGCCCTCCATGCCAAGGATCACCGAAGTCCAATGCAGGTGGAAAATGACGACCGGGACGCCGCTCTCGATCAGCTCAATCGCGTCCTCAATCGGGCCGGGCCCGATGGTCAGGGCGGCGCCCATGCCGCCGTAGAGCAATCGCTGGTACGGGTTGGTCTCGCGATAATCGGGGAAAAACACCAGCCGCGCCGCTTGAAGCGAAGACGCCTCTTTTCTGACGTGGCCTGGTGGTTTCGAACGCGAGGGATCGCGCATTTCGCGCTTCGCGGCGAGCAGGGAGGCGCAGAGTTCGGCTTGCCGGGCGATGACTTGCGTGATCGCTCCTTGCAGGAGATAGCTGTCGATCAGCGTGATCCGCCCGCCGCCTTCTTCGAAGCGGACGACGTTGTGAGCCCTCATCCCGGGTTGGTCGAAAAGGCCGAACGCCCGCGCGCGCGTTCGAGTTGAAAGGGCCTCGGCCATTGCGCGATCGCCGACGAAAATGACATCGAACCGATCCAACTCGGCCGGAGCAATGTCGTCAGGAGAACCGAGCGCAATCAGAATATTGACCTGATCTTCGCGCAGGCGCGCCGTCCTGCCTGCCAGCCCGGGCGCAGCGATTACGATCTTGAAGTCATCGCCTGCGCCGGATTCATCGGCGGAACGGCCGCCTATTTCGCGTCGGGTACGCAGGAAGCCCAGACGGTCGACCGCCCCCGCGACCGCATCGATGAGCGCCTGCGCCTCCGGGTTGGACGACGGTCCCGCAATCTCAATCCCGACGCGGCGCCGTTGGCGAATGAGATCGGACAGGGTTTCATGCGCTTCCTGCGCCCGGCGCTCGTAGGAATGGCGCAGAAGCACGCTCGCCCTTAGCTCGTCGACCAATGCGCGGCGCGCATTTTCGTCGCTGAGATATCGGAGCAGAAGCTGAGTCAACTGGTCGCGCGACGACCAGGTGGGCAATAGTCCGCCGAATGTCTCATCCGAGCCGATAACGTTGTTTGTGAGGACGAGCGCGCCACTCGCCAGGGCGTCGAAGACGCGGGAGTTGAGCGAGCCCCATTTCAAGGTCGTGTGGTTGGAATCGTCGATGACGATTCTGGTGGACGCATAGACGTCGGGCATTCGCTCATAGGAGAGCGGTCCCCTGGAATAGCGGGCGATCGCGGGAACTTTTTGCCAATTATGTCCGTAGACCGCAAATGCGAAGGGAACCGACTCCGGATCGACAGCGGTGATAATATCCCGAGGCGCTTCGAAATAGCTGCCGGTGAAGCAATAATCGGAATGAAGAGCCGAGCTGAACTCGCCGCCGCCGAAACGCGCGACGTTTGACGCGATTCTGATGATCGGGACCTGGCGACCGAGGCGTTCCTCCAACGAACGGGCGCTCATGGCGGATGACGCCCAGATCTGGTCGAACTTGCGCGTCTGCGGGTTGCTCAACCATAGATCGCTCCAATTCCTGACCCACCCGATCAGAACCAGATGCGGGTTCGCCGTGCGAATTTGCCCGGGGTCGAAATCGTGGCGCATTGCGACGACAATGTCGAAATAGTCGAGATCGTACCAGCGATCCAGTTCAAGATATCTGACATGCCAACCATAGAGCTGATTGAGCTTCGCGCCCAGCTCGAAAGCGGTGAAGTAATCTCCGGCCTCTCCTTTCATGTCCGCCTTGGTCACGGCGAACGCGACGCGCGTCGGTCGCGGACGCAACAAGGGCGGCTGGCGGAACATATCGGCGATCATTTCCGATCGAACCAGGGCGCCCGCGCGTTGCTCGAGACGGCTGAGATCGGCCCGGCCCGGTTTCAGATTGCCTCCGCGCGGCGGCGAACGAACGGGGCCGGCTTGCTTCAGGGCGCGGACGCCTGCCATGCAGAAGGCGCCTTTCCCGAGCCTTTGGCGCATCAACAGGCAGAAATCGACATCCTCGCACCCGGCGAGATAGTCTTCGTCGAACCCGCCGACTGAGCAGAACTCCGATCGGCGAACCATCATGAATTCGCGGGCCACCGCCGGCGCCTCCCACGCGCCACCGGGAACGTCGTCGTCTGCGCACGAAACGGGGACGTTATAAGGGCGAAAAGCCGCACCCGGCGCGCAATCGTCGAGCGCGATTCCCAGATAATCGACGCATGCGCCCGCGCTGTCGGAACCTTCAGCGCCGGCGCGCAGACGAACGCCCAGAACGCCGCAGTCCTCATTCTCCATGAAGGCGACCATCGGCGGCAGCGCGTCTGCGCAGAGTTCCACGTCGCTGTTCATGAAAACCAGGAGGTCGCAGTCTGCGGCCAGAGCCACGGCATAATTGCTGGACGCCGCGACCGAGAAGGCTGTTCGCCGATCAACGAAAGTCATTGGCAATTTCGCCGCCCATCGCGCGCAAATTTCGCGGGAATCATCGACCGATCCACGGTCGACGACGACAAACTTTGTCGCCTTGTACGAGTTGTGGCGCTCAAAACTGGCGAAGAGCCGGTCCAACCGTTCACTGTCGTTGCGATTGACGATTATGATCCCGACGCTTGGCTCCCGCCTCCCCCGCAAAGCCTTTGGCGGCGAATTTCTGAGCGTTTTCCAAAGAGCGCCAGAATTGGGCGCCTGACCGGGATGAGGCGCGCCCGTCTCAACCAAACGGGAGCCATGGAGACGCTTGATTTGCTCCACTTTCGGAAATGGCGTGCGCGCGCCGACGGGGATCGCCTCGATGTCGCCAATATCGACATCGCGCAGTTCGGTCGGGCAGACGAACTCAAATCCATGGCGTCCGTCCGTGCCGAACATCTCAGCCAAATCTGGCCTGAACACGTCAGCCAGCGCCACATGGACGCAAACGCCCTTGAACCAGACGCCGACTTTCGCCCTGTTTTCCGGCATATCGCCGTCAATGGCCCATCCCTTTAAGACACCCCGATCGACGCAATCGAAGTAGCCGGTCAAGCCGCGTAGGTTCAAAAGAGCCTGCTTTATTTGGGGAGCGGCCCCTATCATGATCTCACGCTAGACATTTCTTCGGCTCTGATTCGCGACGTCTTTCATATCCGGCAGTATCGGATTTGGCGTTTCTGTCACGCCGCGCGTGCGTCTGCGCCTTGATCTGGATCTATCGGCGCTAGAATGAGATTTCGTGAGGTACAACCGCAGTTCTTGTCTAGCGGTCTCTGTAGAGGCCAAAACAGGAATGCACGTCATGGTGCACCCTGGACGAACTCGTCACTCAACTTAATTTTGATGACTCGATGTTTAATCACAAATACCCACGGTAAATTTGATATGATATTATAACTCACCTCAGCCGCCGGTCACTCTGTTTTTCATAGGCTTGCGTCGGTTCGCTCTGCCACTCTCGGTAAGATTGCTTGGCGGTTGGCGAAGGCATTCTCGAAGGGATCGAGTTCAGGGCTGCGGGACGGGGCAGTATAGGACGCTGCGCCGCATTGATTAAAATGTCCTATCGCAGGAAGGATGCGTTCGCAGCAAGCAGGGAAAAATTGTTAACGGCGCTGCAACGCCCGCATTTTACATTCCTATCCCGAATTATTCGCGGCGGGGTGGCGGGAGTGTAACCGGGGCGAATTCCTGGGCAAATCGAGTGTCGGAGCCCCGACGAGCGCATCAATGCTCTCGTAAGCGATTCAATTGACTCGATCTCGCAATTGCAGCATCGACTATTCGTCAATGCTTCAGCGGGCAGAGACGGGGCTTTACTGCGGCGGCGCGGTTGCGTAGGCGGAGCGCATGGAGCCCGCCTTACCGACCCGCCGCATCCTCGCAGGCCTCATTCTCGCCCTCGTCGGGGTCGGGGCCGTTTTCGCCCTGTGGCCGGGGCTCGATCTGGCGACGACGCGTTTCGTGTACGAGCACGGCGGCTTCTGGAGCGCGAACGCGGCCGTCGGCGATGTGCGCGACTTTCTGCGGCTGGCGCCGTTCTGGCTGCTCGGCCTGCTCGCCGCCTTGTGGCTCGCCCGGCGGGTGAAATGGCCGGATCTCGCCTCGCCTTCCGGTCGCGCGATGATCTTCCTCATCGCGAGCCTTACGATCGGCTCGGGTCTCGTCGTCAATCTCGGACTGAAGAACCATTCGCATCGACCCCGGCCGGTGCATGTCGCCGAATTCGGCGGCGACGAAGCGTTCCGCCCCTGGTATCGATTCGACGGAGCCTGCCGCCGCAATTGTTCGTTCGCCTCGGGCGAGGCGGCGTCCGGCTTCTGGATGCTCGCCCCGGCCCTTCTCGCCCCGCCGCCTTTTCGCGGCGCAGCCATCGCCGCCGCCCTCGTCTACGGCGCCGCGACGAGCGCGCTGCGCGTGCTCGTCGGAGGCCATTTCCTGTCCGACGTGCTGTTCGGCGGCCTCATCTCGTCGCTGGTCGTAGTGGCGCTGTGGCGGCTCTGCCAGCGACGGCGGGTCTAGCCCCTCAGCGCCGCCGCCAGAGCGTCGGGATCGCGTTCGGGCAGGCCGCAGACCTGCCCGCGGCAGACCATCGCCGCCGGCGTCTCGGCCGGCGCCGGCCGGCCGCCGGGCGCGCCTTGCGGCCATAGCGCGCGATCGAGCGGCAGAACGGCGAGCGCCGGATCGGGCGCGCGGCGCGCCGCGGAGGCGAGCGCCGCGCCGAGCGGTTCGGCCTGCGCGCCCTCCACCAGGACGCAGCCGCCTCGCGCGAGAAAATCCCAAGCCGCCAGCAGCAGCGGCGATTGGGTCAGCGCGCGCGGATCGGCTCCGGCGAAGGCGGCTATCAGTCGCTCGGCCGCCTCGCGCCACTCGGCCGCGTCGGTGAGGTGATAGAGCCGCGCGAGAACCTCCGCCATCAGTCCGACGCCCGAGGGCGTCGCGCCGTCCTCGGCGATCCGGGCGCGGACGGAGGGCGCGTCCTCTGAGTCCTCCGCCGTCAGATAGAGGCCGCCGTCGGGCGCGCCGAAGCGCCGGAGCGCCGCGCGCGTCTCCCGCTCGGCGAGCGCGAGGTAGCGCGGCTCGCCCGTCGCCTCGAACAAGGCCAGCGCGGCGCGGGCGAAGCTCGCGGAATCGTCGAGCAGCCCTGCGGCGCCGACGCGACCTGCGCGCCAGGCGTGGACGAGCCGGCCTTGCGGGTCGCGCAACCGCAAGTCGATGAAATCGAACGCCTCGCGCGCCGCCTCGAGCATCTCCGGCGCTTCAAAGACCGCAGCGGCTCGGGCGAGCGCGGCGATCATCAGGCCGTTCCAGTCAACGAGGATCTTGTCGTCGAGGCCGGGGCGCGGGCGATTCTCGCGCGCGCCGAAGAGTTTCGCGCGCGCCGGCGCGAGCGTGTCTTCGAGCGCCGGATCGACCGGCTTCCTCATCCTCAGCACGTTGCGGCCTTCCCAATTGCCGCCCGCCCGCACGTCGTAGGCCGTCCTGAACAGCGAGGACTCGCGGCCCAAGGCCGCCTCGATCTCCTCCGCCGTCCAGACGTAGAACAGCCCCTCTTCGCCGTCCTGGTCGGCGTCGAGCGAGGCTGCGAAGGCGCCCTCCGCGCGCATCTCGCGCTGGAGCCACGCAAATGTGTCGTGCGCGCGATTCTCATAAACCGGCGAGGGCGTTTCGGCTTGCGCCAGGGCCAGCAGTTCGAGGATCTGAGCGTTGTCGTAGAGCATCTTCTCGAAATGCGGCACATTCCACTCGCCATCGACGGAATAGCGCGCAAAGCCGCCGCCGACGTGATCGTAGATTCCCCCGGCGCAAAGAGCGTCGAGCAGGCCGCGCACCGCGCCGCGGAAGCGGGGATCGCGGCGCCGGAAATATTCGCTCCAGAAAAAGCGGAAGATCGGCGCGTTGGGGAATTTCGGCGCCCGGCCGATCCCGCCGTTGACGGGATCGAGGATGGAAAGCAGCGCCTCGCCGGCCGCGTTCAGATGCTCCGCGGTAAGCGCGACGGGACTGCGCGGCGCGGCGAGTTCGGAAAGATGGGCGGTGATCGCGGCGCCGTTCTGCAACACGCCGGCGCGTTTCGTCCGCCAGGCGTTGATGACGGAGGCGAGCACCTGCGCGAACGAAGGCCGGCCCCAGCGCGGCGCGGGCGGCCAATAGGTGCCGCCATAGAAAGGCGCGCCTTCGGGGGTGAGAAACATCGTAAGCGGCCAGCCGCCTTGCTCGCCCATCGCGTGCAACGCGCTCATGTAATGCTGGTCGACGTCCGGCCGCTCCTCGCGATCGACTTTCACGCAGACGAAATCGCGGTTCATCTGCGCCGCGACCTCGGCGTCCTCGAAGGACTCGTGCGCCATGACGTGGCACCAATGGCAGGCGGCGTAGCCGATGGAGAGCATCACGGGCGCGTCGCGCGCTCGGGCCTCTTCGAAGGCCTCGCGACCCCACAGGCGCCAATCCACGGGATTTGCGGCGTGCTGGAGGAGGTAGGGCGAGGTGCTCGCGCTCAAGGAGTTACGCCCGTCGCTCATGCTGGTCCTTTCGACGCCCCGTCGCATGTTGCACGGGGACGCTTGTGCGAGCAAAGTCGCAAATGCGTGAAGGGAAGGCGGCGATGACGACAATGCATGACGGTCTGCCGCTGCTCGAATTCGCCGACGCCGAGGCGTTCGCGCAATGGCTCGCCGAGCATCCGGAAGCGCGCGGGGCGTGGCTCAAATTCGCGAAGAAGGGCCGCGCGGCGACGCTCACGAAGGCTCAGGCGGTCGATTGCGCGCTCTGTCACGGCTGGATCGACGGCCAACTCGGCCGCTTGGACGAAGACTATTTCCTCACCCGATTTACGCCGCGCAAGCCCGGCGGCCGCTGGTCCGCCCTCAATGTCAAACGGGTCGAGGCGCTGATGGCGCAGGGCCGCATGAGAAGCCGCGGCCTCGCCGAGATCGAGGCGGCGAAGGCGGACGGCCGCTGGGCGGCGGCCTACCCTTCCGCCGCCGGAATGACGACGCCGCCGGATTTCGCAGCCGCCTTGCAATGCGACGCTTCCGCCGCGGAATCCTTCGCCGCGCTCGACGGCGCCAATCGTTACGCCATTCTCTTTCGGCTGCATCACGCCAAGCCCGAGGCGCGCGCCCGTCGCATCGCCGAGTTGGTCGCCATGTTGGCGCGCGGCGAAACTTTCCATGCGCCACGCCAGGCGCGTCAGCGCGGCGGCCCGAGAGCCGCCAAGCGCGGCCATTCGGAAAACTCCCCGCGCGCATAGGCATGCGCATTTCGACGCGGGCGCCGGCTTCTCGCGGGAAGCTCGGGAAGTCGTGCGCCTCCTCGCCTGCAGCCGCCTGTTCACCGGCGCGCAATAGCACTAGCCAACTTGCCTGCGGCGCCGCTAAGCTTTCGCGGCAAGGGAGGCGGAGCGATGCGCAAGGGCTACAAGGATCTGCTGGCGGAGGCGGAAGCCAGGATCGAGACGGTCGCGCCCGAAGCGGCGCAGGCGTTGCTCGGCCAGTCGACGACGTCCTGTTCGTCGATCTTCGCGATCCCCGCGAACGCGAGCGCGAGGGCGTGATCCCCGGCGCCTTCTCCTGCACGCGCGGCATGCTCGAATTCTGGATCGATCCCGAAAGCCCCTATCACAAGCCGGTCTTCGCTTCGGGCAAACGCTTCGTGTTCTTCTGCGCGGGCGGCTGGCGCTCGGCGCTGGCGGCCGCGACCGCCAAGGAGATGGGGCTCGACAGCGTCTGCCACATCGGCGGCGGCTTCGGCGCGTGGAGAAAAGCCGGCGGCGCCGTTGAGGCGCTCGAACGCAAGCGCGGTTGATCCCGCCTACCGCGCGTAGCGATACATGCCGCGGCCGGTGCGCTGGATAAGCCCGGCCTGGTTCATGCGCGAGAGAATCACCGAGAGATTGCCCGGCGAGATCGTCAGGCCGTAATCCTCCAGCGCGGTCTGCAATTCGCGCACGGAGGCCTCGCTCTCCTTGAGGATGGCGAGCAGCATCTCCTGCGGGCTGGCGCCGGCGTCGCCCGAGCGGCCGCTGTCGAGGATTCTTACATCGCTACGGCTGAAACTTACAACGTTGGAATCAATTTCATGCGCGGGCAGCGCGAGCGCCTCCATGAGCGCGTCGCGGGCGGCGCGTTCGGCCTCGGCGCCTTCCGGCTTGCCTTCGAGCCTCACGATCGCCCAGGCCAAGGCGTAGGCGCGCTCGACGGCTTCGTTGAGTTGCTGCTTCAGCCGGACGATGGCTGTCCGGTCGCCAAACTCCGCCGAGGCCATAACCGTCCCCTGCCCGCAACGCACGCGCGACCTAAGTGTAACTTTTCTACTACCAAAGCCGGCGCCTGACAACAAAATGGCTTTGCGGCGAGATCAAGATTTGGAATTTTTGAACATCAGCGAAACACTCGCAGAACGTATGCAGATCATGGCATTTTCACGTTAACCTTTTGTTAACCACATGGGCGGAAATATGTGGAAAACTCGACGGAAAACTCCACAACGCCCTTTACGAGTCATTAACCATGTTGTAAGAAAGTTTCAACAAAACGCCGACGAGGCGCCGTTCCCGCGCCACCTCTTTCAAGGCCGACGCCGATGCCAAATCCAACCGAACCGGCCTATGGAATGCTCGCCCTCACCGCCGTCGCGCTGCTTCTTCTCATCCTCCTCCTCGTCAGCGTCAAGGTCCGCGCCGTCTCCGGCCGACGGTTCGGCGTGCGCGTCTATGATTTCGGCGCCGATCTCAGCCTGCCGCCGCCTCTGCATTCGCGCGGCTACCAGTTCGCGCTCTATCTCACGATGAAATCGCTGCCGCGCGAGCCCGTCGAGGCGTCGCGCCGCTTCAGCGCCCCCGCCGCGCCGCGCTGACGATCGCCGCCCGCGCCTCCGGAAGCTTGAGCCCACGCGGGCCGAACAGCTCGCGCTCCAGGAAATAGCCGGTCAGCCGGAACGCATCGGCTATGTCGTCGGCCGAGGGCTCGCTCGCTTCCTCGCGCAGGAACGCCGGCAGCGGCAGCAGCCGGTCGCGATAGGGCCTGCCCGCTGCGGCGCTGACCGCCCTGCCCGACTTGGGCGACACATAGACGAGGTCCTCGCGCGCGCCCGTCGCCGCGCATTCCGAGAGGTCGAGCGCGAAACCGCATTCCTGGAGCATGCGCGCCTCGAAACGCGCGAGCGCCACGGGCGCCTTCGCCGTGTCGTCGAGCGTTTCGACCACGAGGTTCAGCGCCTCGAACAAGCTCTCGTGAGGATCGCGCTCGGGCAGAAGCCGCAGCAGCGCCCCGATCAGGCTGAGCCCCGCGAGCGCCGTCGCGCTCGGCAGGAAACGCCCGGCGCGCAGCGCGAGCGGTTCGACGGCGAAGGCGCCGAGATGCTCGTCGAGCCGCGCCCGCCAGACGAGGCCGAGGCTGTTGCCGGGCTGCAAAGCCGCCGCCAGCTTAGGCGAGCGCGCGCCGCGCACGAGGCCGAGATGGCGGCCATGGGCGCGCGTCATCGCCTCCAGCACCGACGAGCTTTCGCCGAGCCGCTTCAATCCGATCACCACGCCTTCGTCGCGCCATTCCATCGCCGCTCTCAGCTCTTTCTGAGGTGGCGCGGCGGCGGCGCGCGCGCAAGCTTCAGCGCCGCCAAAAACGCCAGCCCCAGGAGCGCGCCGATCAGCGCGGCGACGCCGTTCCAGCCCCAATGCTGGTAGGCGAGCCCGCCCAGCCAGCCGTTGAGGCTGGAGCCGACATAGTAGAAGAACAGATAGAGCGCCGAGGCCTGCGCCCTGCCCTCGTTGGCGCGCAGGCCGACCCAGCTCGACGCGATCGAATGGGCGCCGAAGAAGCTCCATGTCACCAGCGCCACGCCGAGGATGGCGACGCCCAGACGATCGGGAAGCGTGACGAGGACGCCGACGAGACCGATCGCCAGCGCGATCCACAACACGCGCCGCCGCCCGATGCGGGCGGCGAGATCGCCCATGATCGCCGAACTCGCCGCGCCGATCAGATAAAGCGTGAAGATGAGACCGATGCGCGTCTGGTCGAGCGAGAACGGCGGCGCGGCGAGGCGGAAGCCGATGTAGTTGTAGGTGCAGATGAAGGCGCCCATCACGAGATAGGCGACCGCGAACAGCCACGGCAGCCCCTCGTCGGCGAAATGGGCGCGCACCAACCGGACGAGGCTCGAGAAATCCGCGCCGCCGCGCGCCTCCTGCCGCTCGCCCGGCAGAGCGCGCGCGAAGAACGCGGCGCCCAGCAGCGAAATGGCGCCGATGACCGCCAGCGCCAGCCGCCAGCCGCCATAGTCGGCGAGAAAGCCGACGACGAGCCTTCCGAACATGCCGCCGAGCGTGGAGCCGGCGATATACATGCCCATGGCGAAACCGAGCGCCGGCCCGTCGATCTCCTCGGCGAGATAGGCCATCGCCAGCGACGGGAGGCCGGCGAGCGAGAGCCCCATCAGACCGCGCGAGGCCAGCAGCGCCGGCCAGTTCGGCGCCAGCGCGGCGGCGAGCGTGGCGAGCGCGGAGACGACGAGCGAGGCGACCATCACGGCCTTGCGTCCGAACCGCTCGGCGGCGAAGCCCGCGAAAAACAGCGAGCTCGCCATCACCACGGTCGAGACCGACACCGCCAGGCTCGCCCCTGCGGGCGTCAGATCAAAGTGGCGCGCGAATTCCGGCAGCAGCGGCTGCACGCAATAGAGCAGCTCGAATATCGCGAAGCCGCCGATGAAGAAGGCGGCCACGACGCGCGCGAAGCCCGGACCGCCCCGGCGAAGCTTGGTCTGTCATCGCCAGCTCGGCAGCCAGACGCGCGCCTCGAAGGCGGCGGGCCCGACGCCGATGCCGGAGGCGAGCACGGGCAGGAAGAAGATGAAGGTCGCAAGCGCAATCATAGCGCCCCCCAGGCGAAAGCGTCGCGCCACGGGCGCTTCAAGCGCGTGCGCGACCAGCGCCAGCGCCGGCCCGAGGCAGACGATCGAGGGGTAGAAATAATAGTAGAATTCGAGCCCCTTCGGATTGATCGGCCCATGGCAGCCATTGCGCGAAGAAAGCGATGGCGACGATCAGCGGCGCGCGCGCCCGCCGCAACACGCCCGCATAAAGCGTCCACAGGATCGCCGCTTCGCCTGCAAACAGCACGAACGGATTGGGCAGGCCCACCACGGCGGCCGCCTTGCCCGTCTCGCTCCAGCCCCCCGCCTCCTTGGGCGGGGCGTCAAACAGATACCACACCGGCCGCCACAACGCCGGCCATGTCCACCAGAGCGACTTATAGGGATGATCGGCCGATTTGCCGGTCATGATGTCGATCATGTTCTTGTGGGTGGCGACGAACTCATAGAGGCTGTGGGCGCGGACGAGCTGCGGGGCATAGCTGAGGAAATAGGCGAGGAACGGCGCGACGAGATAAGCGGCGAGCCCGCCGAGGACGCCGATCGCCGGCGCGTTCGGCGAATAGAAATCGGTCGCCCGCGCGTCCTCGAAGCGCGTCCGCCAAAGCCTCAGCAGCGCGATGGCCAGCTTCAGCGCGATGAGGCCGAAGGCGAGGAACCAGCCCGACCATTTGCAGGCGCCGGCGAGCCCCAGGCACCAGCCGGCCGATGAGGTGCCAGCGCAGCGCAGCGCCCTTCGTGCGACGCGTTCTCGCCCGCCGTGAACGCCGCCAGCGCCAGCACGCAGAAGCAAATGAGAAAGATATCGAGCATCGCAATGCGCGATTGCACGAACACGATTCCGTCGAGCAGCGTGATCGCCGCGGAAAACAGCGACAGCGCGACGTCTGAGGTCAGCGCCAGCGTCCACAGCCACACGCCCGTCACCGTGAGCGCGCCGAAGACGAGCGACATCGCCCGCCAGCCGAACGGATTGTCGCCGAACAGCTTCATGCCCGCCGCGATCAGCATTTTGGCGAGCGGGGGATGCTCGGGATGCAGCATCTCGCCGTTGGCGAGCCATTGCCGCGCCGTCGGCGCGTACCAGGTCTCGTCGAAGTAGATTTTCTTCGCCGCCGTGAAGCCGGGCGCGAGAGCGGCCAGCGCGACGAGGAAGACCAGCGCGCCGATGAGGTCAGGTTGCGCGGATGAAGGCCGAGCCAGCCGCGCGGCTCGGAGGCGGAGGCAGCGGCGGCGGTCATGTTCCTGAAGTTCCAACCTTTCGGGCTTACCTGGCAGATCGGCTCCACGAGGAGGCGCAGAGCGATCCGATCTTGCGACAAGGCGACCTCCCCTCGCAGATCAAACCGCCAAGAGCAAGCCGCGGCGCGCAAGCGCCGCGGCCTTGGCTCAATACCGATAATGGTCCGGCTTGAACGGCCCGGCGGCGGACACGCCGAGATAGGCCGACTGCTTGTCGCTGAGCTTGGTCAGCTTGGCGCCGATCTTGTCGAGATGCAGCGAGGCCACCTTCTCGTCGAGGTGCTTGGGCAGCGTGTAGACCTGCCGCCCGTACTGGCCGGGCTTGGTGTAGAGCTCGATCTGCGCCAGCGTCTGGTTGGTGAAGGAGGCCGACATCACGAAGGAGGGATGGCCGGTCGCGTTGCCGAGGTTCACCAGGCGGCCTTCCGACAGCAGGATGATGCGCTTGCCGTCGGGGAACTCGATCTCGTCGACCTGCGGCTTGACGTTGCTCCACTTGTAGTTGCGCAAGCTCGCGACCTGGATCTCGCAGTCGAAATGGCCGATGTTGCAGACGATGGCGCGGTCCTTCATCGCGCGCATGTGCTCGATGGTGATGACGTCGACGTTGCCGGTGGCGGTGACGAAGATGTCGGCGCGCGGCGCGGCGTCGTCCATCGTCGTGACCTCATAGCCCTCCATCGCCGCCTGCAAGGCGCAGATCGGGTCGACCTCGGAGACCATCACGCGGCAGCCGGCGTTGCGCAGCGAAGCGGCCGAGCCCTTGCCGACGTCGCCGAAGCCCGCCACCATCGCGACCTTGCCGGCCATCATCACGTCGGTGCCGCGGCGGATGCCGTCGACCAGCGACTCGCGGCAGCCGTAGAGATTGTCGAACTTCGACTTGGTGACGCTGTCGTTGACGTTGATCGCCGGCCACAGCAGCTTGCCTTCCTTGGCCATCACATAGAGGCGATGCACGCCCGTCGTGGTCTCTTCGGTGACGCCGCGGATCGCCTTGGCGTTGGCCTCGTACCAGCCGGGCTTGGACTTGAGCCGCGCCTTGATCGAGGCGAACAGCACTTCCTCTTCCTCGTTGCCGGCCTTGTCGAGGAACGCCGTGTCGCCCTGCTCGGCGCGCAGGCCGAGATGGATCAGCGCCGTCGCGTCGCCGCCGTCGTCGAGGATCATGTTCGGGCAGCCGCCGTCCGCCCATTCGAAGATGCGGTGGGTGTAATCCCAATAGTCCTTGAGGCTCTCGCCCTTGATGGCGAAGACCGGCGTGCCGGTGGCGGCGATGGCGGCGGCGGCGTGGTCCTGGGTCGAATAGATGTTGCAGGAGGCCCAGCGCACGTCGGCGCCGAGCGCCTTCAGCGTCTCGATGAGCACGGCGGTCTGGATCGTCATGTGCAGGGAGCCGGCGACGCGCGCGCCCTTAAGCGGCTGCGAAGCGGCGTATTCGGCGCGGGTCGCCATCAGGCCCGGCATTTCGGTCTCGGCGATGGCGATTTCCTTGCGGCCGTATTCGGCGAGCTTCATGTCGGCGACGGCGTAATCGGGGGTAGGCGGTCATGTCGGCCCTCGGGGCGTTGCGGATGGCGCCTCCTACCAGAGCCCGCGAAATCGCGCAATAAACATATAAAGAACTCTTTATATCGTTTACGCATGGGTGACGCGAGCCGCCGTTAACGCGGCCTTGTGGACGCGGCGAAGAGTCGCTAGGCAATCCCGTCAGGATGGGCTAGGATCGCTCGTCAAGCAAGAAACGCGCCGCGTGTGCGCTTGCCCCTGTCTGATTGGTTGAGAACGTATGGCGTTGTCGGCGAAGCTTGCGATGCGTCAGGGCCAGACGATGGTCCTCACGCCGCAACTCTTGCAGGCGATCAAGCTCCTGCAAATGCCGAGCAACGAGCTCACCGCCTTCATCGAGGCGGAGCTGGAGCGCAATCCCCTGCTCGACCGCGCCGAGGAGCGCCACGAGGCGGAGCCGCCGCCGGCGCCCGTGGCCGCCGACCCCGCGCCCGGCGACTGGGCCACCGAGACGATGCCGGTCGAGGCCGCCGAACTCTCCCGCGAACTCGGCACCGAGATCGACAACGCTTTCGACGCCGACCGCACCGGCGCCGAGCGCAGCCCGCAGGCCGACGGCCCCGCCCTTTCCGGCGGCCAGTGGTCGGGCGCGGGCGGCGGCGGCGGCGACGACGGACGCCGCCGACATCGAGGCCTATGTCGCCACCCAGGAGAGCTTCGCCGAATTCCTGACCCGTCAGGCGATGGTCGCCCTGCCCGATCCCGGCGACCGGCTCATCGCCTCGGCGCTGATCGACGGCCTCGACGAGGCCGGCTATTTCCGCGGCGAGTTCGCCGAGATCGCCGCCCAGCTCGGCGCGCCGCTCGAGCGGGTCGAGCGCGTGCTCGCGACCTTGCAGACGCTGGAGCCGACCGGCGTGTTCGCCCGCGACCTCGCCGAATGCCTGAAGCTGCAACTCGTCGAGCGCGACCGCTTCGATCCCGCGATGGCGGCGCTGATCGCCAATCTGCCGCTGCTGGCGCGGCGCGATTTCGCGGCGCTGCGCCGCCTCTGCGGCGTCGACGACGAGGACCTCGTCGACATGATCGGCGAGATCAGGCGGCTCGACCCCAAGCCCGGCCGCGCCTTCGCCAGCGCGCCGGAGCCGCTCGCCATTCCCGACGTGATCGTCGCGGCGGCGAATGATTCCGGCTGGCGCGTCGAGCTCAACGCCGACGCGTTGCCGCGCGTGCTCGTCAACGAGAGCTACGCCGCCGTCATCAAGCGCGGCGCCTCGCGCGAGGAGGACAAGCAATATGTCTCCACGCAATTGCAGAGCGCGCATTGGCTGACCAAAAGCCTGGAGCAGCGCGCGCGCACCATTCTCAACGTCGCCTCCGAGATCGTGCGCCGGCAGGACGCCTTCCTGATCGAGGGCGTGGCGGGTCTGAAGCCGCTCAACCTGAAGACCGTCGCCGACGCCATCGGCGTGCATGAATTGACCGTCTCGCGCGCCACGTCGAACAAATATATGGCGACGCCGCGCGGCCTGTTCGAGATGAAATATTTCTTCACCGCCTCGTTGCCGTCGAGCGGCTATCGGCGAGGCCCATTCCGGCCGAGGCGGTGCGCTTCAAGATCCGGCAAATGATCGAGGGGGAGGATCCGCGCAAGGTGCTCTCCGACGACGACATCGTCGAGCGGCTGCGCGCCGCCGATATCGTCGTGGCGCGGCGCACTGTCGCCAAATATCGCGACAACCTGAAAATCCCCTCATCGATGGAGCGCCGTCGGCAGAAGATGGCGGGAGCGATGTTTGCGGGGGCGTGAGGCGGCAAGAGCGCGACCCGTCAATCAAACAGGATCCCAAGGGAAACGCGCATACGGCCAGCCTCGCAGGACGGGCACGGCTCGAAACTGGCTTTACGACTCGCGCTGGAGATGTCCGTTTTCGCCTGCACGTTGACAGTAGGGGCTCGGCAATGAGGGCAAGTAGGATTGTCATTGCTGGCGGTCACGATGAGCCGACATGCTGCGCAGCGCGCGGCGTGACTACCGCCCGCGCTGCTCATGCTCCGTCCGATCGCTGCCGAGGCGCGGTATCCGAAGGCGTCACAATGAAAACTTACCGTGTGCCCCATGCTAGCCGCCCTCCCTGGCGAGAGCTCTGCTCTGTGCGACCGACGAAGCCGGCCATGCATTCCAATTTGAAGCCGGCCACCCATTCCGATCCGAAGCCGGCCACGGTTCCGATTTGATGCCGGCCACCTGGCGTCCGCTTCCGCGGATCGGTGGCGATCATGTTTCGGCGGCGCGGATAGGTCAAGCGGGTGCGGATTTTGTCGGCGCTTCGGGAGCAGCGAGGCGGTTGGGTGGCGGTGGGCAAAGCGGGCGTAGCGCGCCCTCCATAGCGCCGTAGCGTAGCCCGCTTTGTCCACGGCCTTGCACGCGCCGCCGGTCGGGCGACCCGGCCGTGGCGCGAGCGTCGGCGTCAGGATATGAGAATGGCGCTTGCGCAGGCTCTCTCCGGCCAGTTCGATGCGATAGGCGTTGTGGATGACGCGGTCGAGGATGGCGTCGGCGAGGGTGGGAACGCCGATCAGATCGTGCCAGCGGGCGACGGGAACCTGGCTGGTGATGATGAGCGAGCCTTTGTCGTAGCGGTCCTCGACGATCTCCAGCAGATCGCGCGCCTGGCCGGCGCTGAGCGCCTCCGGTCCCCAATCATCTAGGATGAGCAGTTTGACGCGGGCAAGCGCGCGCAGCAGCCTGGAGTAGCGCGGATCGCCGTGCGCGATGGCGAGATCGGCGAAGAGGCGGGGAACACGGGTGTAAAGAACGGCAGATGTTCTCCCGGCACGCCTTGTGCCCGAGCGCGCAGGCGAGCCAACTCTTGCCCAGGCCGGACGCCCCGGTAATCGAGAAGATTGCGGCGCTCCGCGATCCAATCGCAGGCGGCGAGCTTGAGAAACAGCGCGCGGTCGAGCCCGCGCGGGTCTGATAATCGACATCCTCGACGCTGGCGGCGTGGCGCAATCTTGGCGGCGCGCGCCCGTGTTTCGAACTGCTTCTGCCGGCGCAAGGTCGTTTCGTATTCGAGCAATAGTGCGAGCCATTCGGCGTGATCGAGGCCGCGCGCCTCGGGCTTGTGTTCGAGTTCCTTGAAGCCCTTGGCCAAGCCGTGGAGGCCGAGCGCGTTCAGTTGGTCGAGTGTGGGATGGGCAAGCATGGGGGCGTATCCTCAGTGGTAGTAGCCGGGGCCGCGCAGATTTGCGTGGTCGAACAGCGGGGCTGGGAGCTGTCCTTGGCGGCGGCGTTTCGCTCTTGCGGGCCAGCAGCGCGGCGACGCCCTTGCAATTCAGCACGCCCAATTCGACGGCGCGGGCCGAGACGGCCTCAACGCGGCGGCGTCGAGCCCGCGATAGGAGCGCAAAATCCCCAGGCAGGTGCGGAAGCCCTGCTCCGGATGCGGCCGGCTGGCGAGCACGGCGGAGATCAGCCCTTCCGTGTTCGGCCCGATTTTCCTGGCCCAGCGGCGGAACCGATCCGGCGTCCATTCGGCGTAACGGCGATGAGAGCTCGGCATGTGCTCGGGTGTCGTGCCGTGCTTGCGGCCCATGTAGCGGCGCTCGTGGGCCGCGACGCGCTGGCCGCGATGGAAGACCTCGACCGTGCGCGCGGTGACGCGCACTTCGACCTCGGCGCGGATGAGCGCGTGCGGAACCGAGTAGAGAAAGTCGTGGACCTCGACGTGGTAATCGAGACTGACGCGCGCCCGCCCCCATTCCGCAAACTCCCAGTCGTCGGCGGGCAGCGGCGTCAGAGCGTCGCGCTCGATCTTCTCGAACAGCTCGCGCCGGCTCACGCCCAGATGGCGCATCGGGCGCTCGTTCATGCGCCGCATGGCGAGCTTGATGGCCTCGTTGCATTCGGCGAGCGAGAAGAAGGTCAGCGCGCGCAGTCGCCCGAGAATATAGGTCTGGGCGAACCGGACGCCGGCCTCGACCTTGGCCTTGTCGCGCGGCCTATAAGGTCGCGCCGGCAGAACGCCGACCGTAATGCGCGGCCATAGCGCCATAGGTTCGGTTGATCTCGGGATCGTAGAACGACGCCTTGGTGACGCCGCTCTTGAGATTGTCGGGAACCAGAAGCTTCGGCGCGCCGCCGAAGAAGCGGAACATCCTGACATGCGCGCCGGTCCAATCCGGTAAGCTTGCGTCCAGGTCGCCTCGGCGTAGGTGAGGTTCGAGGCGCCGAGCACGCCGACGAAAATCTCGGCCTCGCGGATCTCGCCCGTCGTCGGATCGACGATCCCGATCCGCTTGCCGGAATAGTCGACGAACGCCTTTTCGCCGGCGACATGGTGCTGGCGCATCACCGGCGTCAGCCGCCGTTCGAAGCCGCGCAACAGATCGCAGAACCGGCTATAGCCGTAGCCGTCCCGGTTGATCTCCCGGTATTCCTCCCACAGGATCATCATCGTCACGCCCAGGCCGCTTCATCTCGCGCGCCAACGCCGCCCAGTCCGGCTCGGTCCGTCGCCGTTGGCCGGTCGGCGACGCCCGCGCGCCCGAAAGCCGCTGTTCCAAGGCCTCGTCCGTGACGTCGTCCGCCAGCGGCCACGTCAGCCCCGCCGCCGCGGCTCGTTTCAGATTGTCCTGGATCGTCGAGCGCGCCACGCCCAGACGCCGCCCGATCTCCCGCGCGCTCACCCCGTCATGGCGCAGCCGCAATAATGTTCGCAATTGTCGCATGCTCAGTTCCCGCTTCGCCGGCATCCCATCTCCTCGTCGATCATCGACGAGCGGGCATTGCCTCAGTTGGCGATCCGCGGGAAGCAGACGGCGAGGGCCGTAACCGCCTCAGGTGGCCGGCTTCATTTCGGAATGGTGGCCGGCTTCAAATCGGAATGCCGGCCGGCATCAAATCGGAATCGGTGGCCGGATTGGGTCGGAATTCGAGGCGCTACCCACGTTTAGCCAGGTGCTTTGCCAAGATTGGCAAAACACCTCGATGATCGGTTCCGATCATCGCCTTTGACCAAAGCGCCAAGCGCGCCAGCGCCTTCGCGCAGAATCGAGCGCAACGAATTCGCGCTCAATAAAAATTGGTCATAGTGGTGGGTTCAAGCTTTTGGAAGCGCGGCTCCGTCGTCGGACCTCGCTGGCCGGAGCAACCTCCAGCCAGCCCTTGGTCGAGGCGTCAGCCTCGCGACGCCTTCAGCGCGCCATCGAGATCCTCGAGAATATCGTCGATATGCTCGAGGCCGATCGAAAGCCGCACATAGCCTTCGGTCACGCCGGTGGCGAGCTGATCCTCGGGCGAAAGCTGCGAATGCGTCGTCGTCGCGGGGTGGATGGCGAGCGAGCGCGCGTCGCCGATATTGGCGACGTGATAGAACAGCTCCAGCGCGTCGATGAAGCGCCGTCCCGCATCGCGCCCGCCCTTGATCTCGAAGCCGACGAGGCCGCCCTGCCCGCCTTTCAGGTACTTCGCCGCCCGCTCGGCCCCTGCGCCCGCCTGCTGGCTCGGATGGATGACCGTCTCGACCTCGCTCCGCCCTTTCAGAAACTTCGCGACCGCCAGCGCATTGGCGCAGTGGCGCTCCATCCGCAGCGGCAGCGTCTCGATCCCCTGCAAGGTGAGGAAGGCGTTGAACGGCGACATTGCGCTGCCGAGATCGCGCAGCAGCGTCGTGCGCGCCTTGAGGATATAGGCGATAGGCCCGAGCGGCTTCACCGCCGCGGTCCACACCGCCCCATGATAGCTGGGATCGGGCGTGTTGAGCGTGGGCTGACGCTCGGCGAAATCCTCCCACGGGAAATTGCCGCCATCAATGATGAGCCCGCCGATCGACGTTCCGTGGCCCCCGAGATATTTGGTCGAGGAATAGACGACCACCGCCGCGCCGTGATCGAAAGGCCGCGCCAGCAGCGGCGCGGCGGTATTGTCCATGATGAGGGGCACGCCGAGCGGCCGGCCGATCGCCGCCACCTCCGCGATGGGAAAGGCGATGAGCTTCGGATTGGGCAGCGTCTCCGCGTAATAGGCGCGCGTGCGCGCATCGGTGGCGCGCGCGAAGTTCTGCGGGTCGGAGGGATCGACGAAGCGCACCTCGACGCCCTGGTCCTTCATCGTGTTGGCGAACAGGTTCCAGGTGCCGCCGTAGAGATCGGTCGAGGACACCACATTGTCCCCGACGCGAGCCAAATTCTGCAAGGCGAAGGCCGAGGCCGCCTGCCCGCTCGCCACCGCCAGCCCCGCCACGCCCCCTTCGAGCGCCGCGACGCGCTTCTCCAGCACGTCGTTGGTCGGGTTCATGATGCGCGTGTAGATGTTGCCGAGCTCCTTCAGCGCGAACAGATTGGCGGCGTGCTCGGCGCTGTGAAACTGATAGGACGTCGTCTGATAGATCGGCACGGCGACCGAGCCGGTGGTGGGATCGGCGCGCCAGCCGGCGTGCAGGGCGAGCGTTTCCGGCTTGTGAGGCGCTGACATCGAATTTCCTCCCGTCGCGCGGGTTCCGCCGCGCGGCAGGGGATGTTTATCATTCGACAAAAAAAGTCAACTTATGACGCGACGGCCTCCCGTCCTCGCAGAAGGGCCGAGAGACGGGAACAACGCTCCAGAGCCCACGTTCTCGCCAGATCGAACGGGGGCTCCTCATGTCGCGCAATAATCCGAGCACTTTGGCTCGTGAGGAAAACGAGCGCCAGGCTGTCGCGCTTGACGAGGAAATGCACGCCGCCGGCAAGGATTCGCCGCTTCTCCTGGAAGAGGAACGCGAACAGGCCGCCAAATCGAAGCTGGTCGGCGCCCGCGTCATCCACGAAGTGCTGCGACACTCAGGCGCTGCGGCGCCTTTCGTCATCATTATCCTGACCTATGTGGTCGGCCTCGGCGGATTTCCGCACATCATCGCGGGCTCGACGGAGGCCGCCTACGCCGTGGTCAACGGCGTGGCCTCGGTCCAGGATTACCTCGTGCGCTTTTTCGCGCCGACGCTCCTGGGAAACCTGATCGGCGGAACGGCGCTGGCGGCGCTGCTCAATCACGCCCCGGTCGCGCACGATTTCGCCGCCGACCGGAAGGAGGATTGAGGCCTCGCGCGGTCGCGCCAGCGGATTAGCTCACGCCAGCGCGCGCTTGAGCATCGACTTGTAGGCGGCGGCGTCGAAGGTCCAGCAGATGTCGGCCTTGACGCCCGCAGCGAGCGCGTCCGCCCAGGCGGCGCGATTATTCTCGTCATTGGCGTGGTCGAGCCGGTCCACGATCGTCATGCCGCGCGTCAGTTCGCTCGCGCATTCGATCTCGACGAAATGCCGGCTCCAGCTTGTCCCGATATCGCGGTCGAGCGCCACCGCCATGGCGGTCGGATCGGCGAGCGAAAGGCCGCGTTCGCCGGTCTGGAGGAAATAGGCCTCCTTCGCTCGCGCGTTGCATTCGATGGCGAAGCGCGCCTTCTGCGTGCCGAGCGCCAGAATGTCGGCGATTTCCGCGTCGTTCAGCACGGCGGGACCGCGCGAGACTTGCCAGCCGACCATCTCGATGGGCAGCTTCGAGCGGAAGACGCGGCGCGCCGCTTCAGGGTCGACCCAGATGTTGTACTCCGCCGCCGGGCTGACGTTGCCTTCGCAGCACGGCGCGCCGCCCATGACCACGCAACGCCCGACATTTTCGGCGAAGCCCGGATCCCGCGCCAGCGCCAGCGCGATATTGGTGAGCGGCCCCAGCGTCACCAGCGTCAGTCCGGGCTCGGCGGCGGCGAGCCGAATCAGCGCGTCGACTGCATTCTCGCGCTCCGCGCTTCGCTTCGGCGCGGGATAGCCGCGGTCGCCGAGCCCGTCCTGGCCGTGGAACCAATGCGCGTCGAGATGGCGGCGGATCAGCGGCGCGGCGGCGCCGAGATAGACGGGCGTCTCCGCCCCCGCGACCTCGCAAGTGTAAAGCGCGTTGCGCGCCCCCTGCGCCAGCGAGACATTGCCGGCGACGATGGTCAGCGCGGCGACGCGCACATCAGGCGCCGAGAGCGCCATCAGCAGCGCCACCGCGTCGTCGGAGGCGGTGTCGGTGTCGATCAGAAAGGTCCGCATCCGCGCTGCCTCATTGTGTTCAACCTGCGGCGGCGCGTTCTATCGCGGCGGCGTCCAGTTTGACCATCGCCTGCATGGCGACGAAGACGCGACCGGCGACGGCCGGGTCAGGGTCGGCCAGAAGCCGCGGCAGAACCTCGGGCACGATCTGCCACGGCACGCCCCATTTGTCGCGCAGCCAGCCGCACATGATTTCCGCGCCTCCGTCGGCGGTCAGCGCCGCCCAAAGCCGATCCACCTCCGCCTGGGTCGCGCATTCCACCGAGATCGAGGCCGCGGTCCCGTAATCGGCGGGCGTCCCGCCGTTCAGCGCCTGGAAGCTTTGGCCGCCGAGCGTGAAATTCAACCAGAATGACGTCGCCCGTCTCGCCGCCCGGCCAAGGGCCCGGCGAGCGCAGAATGTGGTCGATCGTCGAGCCGGGGACCAGAGAGACATAGAAGCGGACGGCCGCCTCCAGGTCTTTCCCGAACCAGAGGCAGGTTTTGACTTTCGACATCGGACGCCCTCCTCTCTTTCGCAAAGCGAGGCCGAACAAAGAAACTGCAATTCTAGCCCGGCTCGTGCTGCGCGGCGACCCGCGTCAGGCGCTCGAAGCCCTGCGCGAGATCGGACTTCAGATCCTCGATGTCCTCCAGCCCGACCTGGATTCGGATCGTCGGCCCGCCCGGCTCCCATTTGGTGGCGGTGCGATAGGTCGAGCAATCGAAGGGAATGACGAGGCTCTCGTAGCCGCCCCAGCTGAAGCCGAGGCCGAAAAGCTTGAGGCCGTTCAGCATCGCCGACACCGCCGCGTCGGGCACAGGCTGCAACACCACGCTGAAAAGGCCCGAGGAGCCGAAAAAATCGCGCTTCCAGACGTCGTGGCCGGGATAGTGCGGCAGCGCCGGATGTATGACCCTTTTGACCTCCGGCCGCGTTTCCAGCCAAAGCGCGAGCGCGAGCGCCTGCCGCTCGGCTTCCTTGAGCCGCAGCTCCATCGTGCGAAGCCCGCGCAGCGCGAGAAAGCAATCCTCCGGCCCCGGCGGGATGCCATAGAGATCGACGAAAGCCTTCAGCCGCGGCCACCATTCGGCGTTGGCGGAGATCAGGCCCAGCAGCAGATCGGAATGGCCGGAGAGATATTTGGTGCCGGCCTCGATGGCGAGATCGACGCCGCGCGCATGCGGCGGGAAGAACAAAGGCGTCGCCCAGGTGTTGTCCATGATGACGCAAAGCCCGCGCTTGTGCGCGGCCTCGGCGATCGCGGGAATGTCCTGCATCTCCAGGGACTGCGAGCCCGGAGCCTCGGTGAGGATGGCGCGAGTGTTGTCGCGGATGAGCCCGGCGACCGCGGCGCCGATGCGCGGGGTCGTAATAGGTCGTGTCGATCCCGAGCGGCCTCAGCACCTGCTCGGCGAAGCGGCGGGCGGGCGAATAGGCGGAATCGGTCATCAGCAGGTGATCGCCGCTCTTCAGCGCCGTCTGCAACGCCATGGCGATGGCGGAGAGCCCCGAGGGCGTCATCGCCGTGCCGGCGGCGCCGGCGAGCTCGCTCCAGGCGCTGGCGAGCGCCTCGGTCGTCGGGGTGCCGTGCGTGCCGTAGGTGAAGCGCTGGTTGAAGGTTTTCAGCGACGCCGAGTCGGGATAGAGCACCGTCGAACCGCGGAACGCCGGCACGTTGACGAAACCGCGCGAGGTCTCGATGTCGTGTCCGGAATGCACGAGCCGGGTGCGGAGGCGATGCGACGACGGCGAATTCGATCCGGACATGGTCTCTCGCAAAATTCTGGGAAGGCTGGTACTTCCGGGATGCGGCGGTGGAAGTCAACGGACAGCCCGGCGCCATGCAGGGGCCGCGACGGAAGGGCCAGGCCGGCGAGGCCCGCCGCCGCTGGTCTCGCCCTGACGCCGATGCTCAGCCCGCCTCCAGGAAGCTCTCGGCGGTGGCGAGGTCCACCGAAACGATCTGGCTGACCCCTCGCTCCGGCATGGTCACGCCGAACAGCCGGTCCATGCGCGCCATCGTGACGGGATTGTGGGTGACGGTGACGAAGCGCGTGTCGGAACGCTTGCGCATCTCTTCGAGCAGATCGCAGAAACGTTCGACATTGTAGTCGTCGAGCGGCGCGTCGATCTCGTCGAGCACGCAGAGCGGCGACGGATTGGTCAGGAACACCGCGAAGATCAGCGCCATCGCGGTCAGCGCCTGCTCGCCGCCGGAGAGCAGCGTCAGCGTCTGCGGCTTCTTCCCCGGAGGCCGGGCGAGCAGCTCCAGCCCCGCCTCCAGCGGATCGTCGGACTCGATGAGCTGCAGCTCGGCCGTACCGCCCTCGAAGAGCGTCGTGAACAACTCGCCGAAATGCTTGTTGACGACCGTGAAGGCGTTGAGCAGGCGCTCGCGCCCCTCGGCGTTCAGGCTCGAAATCGCCGAACGCAGCCGCTTGATCGCCTCGGAGAGATCGGCCTGCTCGGCCGCCATCTTGCTGCGCGACGCCTCGATCTCGGCGAGCTCCTCGTCGGCGCGCAGGTTGACCGCGCCGAGCCGGTCGCGCTCGGCTCTTGAGGTTTTCGAGTCGCTTGTCGATGACCTCGGCGACCGGCGTCGGCTCGTCGCGCTTGAGGCCGGCAAGCTCGTAGAGGCCCTGCGGATCGGTTTCGAGTTCGGCGGCGATCGACTTCAGCAATTCCTCGCGCCGGCGCCCGGCGGCTTCGAGGCGTTGCTCGGCGGCGGCGCGCTGCTCGCGCGACGACGACATGGCTTCGAGCGCCGCGCGGGCGGCGCGGTCGGCCTCCGCAAGCCGCGTCTCGGCGGCGGCGCGCTCATCGGCGGCGGCCTTGCGCGCCGCCTCCGCCGTCGCTCAGCTCCGACAGAAGCGCGCGGCGTTGCAGCGCGAATTGCGCCGGCGCCTCTTCGAGCGTCTCCAGCTCCTCCTCGGCGCCGCTGCGGCGCTCGGAGATTTCGCCGATATGCGCCTCCGCCCTGGCGCGCCGCTCGGCCCAGGAGCGCCGCTCCTCGGCGACGGCCCGCCGCCGCGCGGCGCGCGATTCGAGTTCGCGCGCGAGGTTGCGGGCGAAAGCCTTGGCCTCCGCATGGCGCGAGCGCGCCTCGGCGGCCGCCGCCTGCGCCCGCGCGAGATCGGCGGCGAGCTGATCGCCGGGCGGCAGCGCCTGCATCGCGGCGCCCGCCGCGTTGCGCCGCTCGACCGCCTCGTCGCGCGCGGCGGTGGCGCGCGCCAGCGCCTCGTCCAGCGCGGCGAGTTTCGTGCGCGTCTGCGCGCGGCGGCGCTCGGCGGCGGAAAGTTTTTCGCGCGCGGCGTCCGCTGCGGCGCGGGCCTCGCGCACGCGACCCCGCGCGGCCGTCTCGGCGTTGGCGGCCTCTCGCAGCGCGGCGGCGAGCCTCGCCGCCTCCTGCTTCAACGCCTCGGCGCGCTCTCTGGCGGCCTCGCCCTGCTCGATGAGTTCGCCGAGCCGATTCTTTTCGACGAGCCGCCGCGCGGCCGGCGTCGGGGCCTCGGCCGCCGCCGCGAAGCCGTCCCAGCGCCAGAGGTCGCCCTCGCGCGAGACGAGCCGCTGGCCGGGCTTCAGCCGCCCCGCCAGCGCCGGCCCGTCGGCGCGGGCGACGACGCCGATCTGCGCCAGACGCCGCGCCAGCTGCGGCGGCGCCTCGATATGCGCCGCCAGGCTCTCGACGCCTCCGGGCAGAGCGGGGTCGCCGTCCGCCGGCGCGCCGGCCCAGCGGGCGGGCGCCCCCTCGGCGGTGGAGGCGTCGAGGTCGTCGCCGAGGGCGGCGCCGAGCGCGGTCTCGTAGCCACGCTCGGCGACGATCTCCTCGAGGACCGGGGGATAGGCGCCGCCCGAAGCCGAACCCAGCAGCTTCTCGAGCGTGCGCGCCTCGGTCTCCAGACGCTGCGCGAGCCGCTCGGCCTCCGCCAGCGGGGCGCGGGCGCGGGCTTCGGCCTCGCGAGCCGCCGCATGCGCCTCCTCGGCCTCCAGCGCGGTCGCCTCGGCCTCGGCGAGCGTCTCCATCAATTCTTCGAGCGCGGCGGAGGCGTCGTCGAAGGCCGCCTCGTCAGCCTCGCCGCCGGGCAGCGCATCGCGGTCGCGCTTCAGCGCGGCCAGCTCCTCCTCGAACCGGCGCCAGCGCTTGATCTCCTCGTCGAGCGCGTAGCCCAGCGCGTTGCGCTTGGCGGTGAAATCGGCCGTCGCGCCCTGCGCGGCGGCGAGCGCCGCCTCCGCCTCGGCGAGCGCCTCGGCCGCCTCCGCCTCGCGCGCCTCGGCCTCGGCGCGGGCGTCGCCGGCCTCGTCCTGCGCAGCCAGCGTCTCGGCCTCGACGTCCAGCCGTTCGATCGTTTGCGCGGCGTCGGCGACGAGCGAATGCTCGCGTTCGATGTCGCCGCCCATTTGCGCGATGCGGCGGCGCAGCTCCGCGGCGCGCGCCTCGGCGCGCTTCTCCTCGCCGGCCAGCGCATCGCGGGCGACGGTGAGCCGATGCAGCGCGGCGCCGGCGCGCGCCTCGGCGTCGCGCAGAGACGGCAGATCGGCCGCAGCCATCGCCTGCGCCGTGGCGGTCTCGGCCTGCAATCGGGTGCGCTCGGCGACATCGCCGGTCAGACCCGAGAAGGCGCGCTCGGCCTCCACGAAACCCGCCTCGGCCGCCCGCCAGGCGATGAGCTTGGCCAGCGCCTCGTAGCGGCGGATCTCCGCGCCGAGGCCGCGATAGCGCTGGCTCTGACGGGCCTGCCGGCGCAGCGAGTTCGAGCTGCGAGTTCGACCTGCTTGAGCACGTCCTCAAGGCGGGTGAGGTTCTCCTCGGCCGCCTTCAGGCGCAGCTCCGCCTCGTGCCGGCGCGAATGAAGGCCCGCCACGCCCGCCGCCTCTTCGAGCACCAGCCGGCGCGCCGCGGGCTTGGCGGCGATGATCTCGCCGATCTGCCCCTGCCGCACCATCGCCGGCGAACGGGCGCCGGTCGAGGCGTCGGCGAACAGCAGTTGCACGTCGCGCGCGCGCGCCTCGCGGCCGTTGATCTTGTAGGTCGAGCCCTTGTCCCGCTCGATGCGGCGGACGATCTCGATCGTCTCGGAATTGTTGAAGGCGGCCGGCGCGCGGCGGTCGGAATTGTCGATGACGAGCCCGACCTCGGCGATGTTGCGCGACGGGCGGCGGCCCGAGCCCGAGAATATGACGTCCTCCATGCCGGAGGCGCGCATGTTCTTGTACGAGTTCTCGCCCATGACCCAGCGCATGGCTTCGGTGAGGTTCGACTTGCCGCAACCGTTCGGACCGACGACGCCGGTAAGGCCCGGCTCGATCTTGAATTCGGTCGGATCGCAGAAACTCTTGAACCCGGCCACTCGCAGCCGCTCGAACTTCATCGCGCCTTTGTCGTCTCCGTCTTGCCTCGCCGGACGCGAGGGAATCACCTGCTTCCACGGTTCACAACCCGGCCGCGCGATCAAGAGGCCCGCGGCTTTTCCCGTGGGAAACAGCCCGCGCGTGCTATTCAGGCCACGCAGGGAGCTTCGAATGCGCAGCGCGAAAGTCATCCACGTCGTCTCCGCCCACGCCGAGGGCGAGGTCGGCGACGTCATCGTCGGCGGCGTCGCGCCGCCGCCGGGCGCGACCATCTGGGAGCAGTCGCGCTTCATCGCCCGCGACGAGAGCCTGCGCAATTTCATGCTCAACGAGCCGCGCGGCGGGGTCTTCCGGCATGTCAACCTGCTCGTCCCGCCCAAGGACCCGCGCGCGGCGACGGGCTGGATCATCATGGAGCCTGCCGACACGCCGCCGATGTCCGGCTCGAACGCAATTTGCGTCGCCACCGTCCTGCTGGAGACCGGCCTTGTCCCGATGCAGGAGCCGGAGACCAGGCTGTCCTGGAGCCGCCCGGCGGCCTCGTCGAGGTCACAGCGACCTGCCGCAACGGCAAGGCGGAGCGCATCCACGTGCGCAACGTCCCCTCATTCGCCGACAAGCTCGAGGCGGGGCTGGAAGTGGCGGGCTTCGGGACGCTGATGGTCGACACGGCCTATGGCGGCGACAGTTTCGTGATCGTCGACGCCGAAGCCCTCGGCTTCGCCCTTAAGCCCGACGAGGCGCGCGACCTCGCCGAGACGGGAATGCGGATCGTCGCGGCGGCCAACGAGCAATTGGGCTTCGTCCATCCCGCCAATCCCGGCTGGGACCATATCTCCTTCTGCCAGTTCGCCGGACCGCTGCGAGAAGAAGACGGAGCCCTGACCGGCGCGAACGCCGTGGCGATCCGGCCGGGCAAGATCGACCGCTCGCCGACCGGCACCGGCTGCTCGGCTCGGATGGCGGCGCTCCACGCCAAGGGACGCATGCGCATCGGCGCCCGCTATGTCGCGCGCTCGATCATCGGTTCGACCTTCGACTGCCGGCTGGAGGCCGAGACCACGCTCGCCGGCCGGCCGGCGGTCGTGCCGGTCATCTCCGGCCGCGCCTGGATCACCGGCGTGCACCAATACATGCTGGACCCGGACGATCCCTGGCCGCAGGGCTATCGGCTGTCGGATACGTGGCCGGGAGCGGCAAGCGGCTGACGCCTCGGCGGCGGGCGGGACGGCGGCTTTCTCGACATCCAAAGCGCCGAAACCGTAGTCGGGCGTCCCGAATGGAAAACACGGCGGCGAGGGGTCTCGCCGCCGCGTGTCGTGCGGACCGCGATCCCGCTTCAGTGAGTGGAAGAGGCCGACCGGGCAGGCGGGCGTTTGCGGAACATCTCGTCCGCGAGCTTCTTCTGGTCAGGCGATAAATCGGCGTAGAGCATTTCCAGCGCAGCCGACACCCGCGAGACGTTCCGGGCGTGTTGCGCGCTTATCGCCGCGTAATTGTCGATGATTTGCGGCGCGCTGAGCTTGTCCCGGTCGCCCCCGTACTGCTTCACCGCCGCGTCCATCGCCTGCGCGTTGTCCAGCATCACCTGCGCGAAGGCGTTCCACTCGTCGTCCTGCGCCTTGGTGATGTGGAGCGTTGCGTACATGTCGCGAATGCGCGCCTCCACCTTCGTCTGACGGTCGGCCGGCGCGCCGGAGGCGGCCTGGGCGCCGGGCGCGTGGGTCAGGCCCAACACCAACGCCGCAGCCATAAAGAACGAGGGTTTGATCCGCATGAAAAGGGTTCCGTTCGTTTAGCGAGAAGGGGTGAGCGTTCAGTCGCCGTCGCCGTCGCCGTCGCCGCCGTAGTAGACGGCCGGAGGCGGATAGGCGGCTTCCGGCGGAGGATAGGCGACGCCCGGCGGTCCGTAACCGTAACCGCCGCCGAGCGCGCCGCCCAAAAGGGCGCCGGCGGCAAGCCCGATGACGCCGCCGGCGATCGCCGCGCCGGCGTCGCCGCCGCCGCCCCAGCCGCCGCCACGGTAGTCCGCCGCCGCGGTAACCGCCGCCTCCGTGGGCCCAGTCATGTCCGCCGCCCCAGCCGCCTCTGTGCCGCCAACGGCCGTCGGCTTGGGAAGGGGACGAGGCGGCGAGCACCGCCGCCGCCAACACGAGCGCGCCGATCGCGCGCGACGCTCGGGTTTGGATCATGTCAGTCTCCCATCACGGATCGCCGTATTCAGATCTTTCGTCGCGGCGATCTGAGATCGCCGCGATAGGGCCATTGATCCACGACAATGGGATCACAGTCCACGACAATACAGCGCCTTGCGGATAAATAAACTTTCACAGAAGCGATTGCTTTTGCGGGCTTTTCGTCCGCCCAATCGCACTTGCGCGTGCGCCGCCCTCGCCAGGGTAAGGCCAGGTCCGCGTCGAATCGCCGCCCCGCTCAGTGGGACAGCGGCTCGACCGCCTTGTCGAAATCGACGATCGTCAACTCGCCTGTCAGCTTGCGCCCGTTGACGAAGAAGGTCGGCGTCGAATCGATGTTGAACGCCTCCGCCGCGCGCTCGCGGCTCTGGCTCACCTGCTCGTAGAGATCGGGGTCGCGCAGGCATTTCTCGAAGTCGGTCTGGCTGAAGCCGACGGTCTTGACCATCGCCAGCAGCGGCTCGATCGGCTTGTCGACGAAGGCCCAGGTCTTCTGCTGCGCGAACAACTGGTCGAGCAGCAGGTTGCGCTTGTCCGGCCCCGCGCAGCGGCCAAGCATGAAGGCGGCGGTGGCGAGCGGGTCGAGCGGGAACTCGCGCAGGATAAATTTCGCGCGACCGGAGTCGATGTACTTGCTCTTCAACTCCGGCCAGGTCGTGTCGTGGAAAGCCGCGCAATGCGAGCAGGTCATCGAGGCGTATTCGATGATCGTGACCGGCGCCGTGGGCGAGCCCTGCGCGATGTCCGGCAGCGGCCCGATCGACATCAACTGTTCGACCGGAACAGTGACGTCGGGAGCGATCACCGCGACGGTCGGCGGCGTGAAGGTCGGCGCTGGCGTCGGAGCCGGCGCGGGAGCCTCGTCGGCGAAGGCCGCGCCCAGGCTCAGCGCCAGGACCGCCGCCCCCAGCGCGAGGCCAGAAGAACGAATGAGCGCGCAGCCACGAAACCTCAACTCGCAGAAATCGCGGCTATCCTTCGCAGGCAATCGTTAACGTTAAGGAAACCTGCCGCTCAATTCGCGGAGCACGACTCGTCGTGCTTCATTCCGCGCAAAGGCGCGGGCGCGTTCGCGCTTGGCGTAAGGAGATGATCGGTTCCGATCATCGAATCTGTGCAGCCTCGATCGCAGGTTTGCGTCAGCCGCGCCGGCGGGCCACCAGAAACCACAGGCTCGGCGAGATCGCCGGCCACAGCAGTCGTCGGCGCCGCGGGGTCGAAGCCGAGAACGAACTCCGTCTCCAATCCCGCTGCGCCGGCCATGGCGTCAAGCTCCGCCCGGGTCCACAGATGCCGGGAGCTGTCGAGATAGGCGAGCGCCTTGTAGCCGGCCGCGGCGGCGAACGGCCGCAGCAGGCGTTGCGCCGCGCGCAGCGTCGAGGCCGCGGTTGGGCGCCGATAGCGCGAGCCGGCCGCCCGGCTTCAGCCGGCCGGCGATCGCCTTCAGCGCGCGCTCGGGCTCGGGGAGATATTCGAGCACGCTGAGACAGATCGCCCCGTCGAAGCTTTGCGAAAGCGCGCCGACGTCTTCGACCCGGCCGACCTCGAAGCGCGCGCCGCCGACCTTCGCAGCGGCCCGCGCCGCCTCCACCATCGCCGGCGAGCCGTCGAGGCCGAGCACCCGCGCGCCCGCTCTCGGCCAGCATGCGGCTGAACACGCCGCTGCCGCAGCCGACGTCGAGCCAGTCGCCCGAGACTTGCAGCCTCGGCAGCACCTCGCTGCGGAAGAACTCGGCGCGGCGGCGGAAACCGCCGGAGGCGTAGCGGTCGGTCCAGCCGGCCGCGAGCGTTTCGTGATAGGCGATCGCGTCGCCCGCGCCGCGGAAGTCATGTCAGCGCGCGCCGAAGCCGGTCAGCATCGTGCGCAAGGTCTTCAGCACGATCAGCAGGTCGAGCCAGATCGAGAAATTCTTGATGTAGAAGAAGTCGTAATGCAGCTTGTCGAGCACGTCGCTGGGGTCGGTCACGTGGCCCTGGTTGACCTGCGCCCAGCCGGTGATGCCCGGCGGCACGATGTGGCGGTACTGGTAGAACGGCAACTGGCTCTCGTACCATTCCGCCAGCGGCGCCGCCTCCGGCCGCGGCCCGATCCAGCTCATCTCGCCCTTGAGGATGTTGATGATCTGCGGCAGCTCGTCGATGCGCGACTTGCGCAGGAAGGCGCCCGAGCCGCGTAATGCGCGGATCGCGGTCCTTCGTCATCGCGTCGTTGCGCGACTGCGGCGCGGCGGCGCCGATCTTCATGGTGCGGAACTTGTAGATCGTGAACTTCGACCCGCCCTTGCGGATGCGCAGCCTGCGTGAACAAGGCCGGCCCCGGCGAATCGAGCTTCACCAGCGCCGCGACGACGAGCATGAGCGGCCCCAGCAACGACGAGCGCCACCAGCGCGGCCAGCGTGTCGATCACCCGCTTCAGCGCGAGATAGGCGTGGTGGGGATCATGCGAGGTCAGCATGTTCTCGGAGAGATGGCGGATGTCCAGCCGTCCCGACAGCATCTCCTGCGCCTGCGTGACATGAAAGACCGGCACGCCCGCGAGCACGCACCGGGTCAGGAACTGCTCCCAATGGCGCGGGAATGTCGGCGCGCAGGTCGACCACGACGCCGTCGCAGGGCGAGGGCAAGGTCGGCGTCGCGCCCAGCACCTTCCAGTTGCGGCCCCGGCTGCGACATCAGCGACAGCGTGTGGCCGATCGGCAGCAGCGCGAACTGCCGGCGGCGCGCCCGCTCGGCGACGTACAGCACGCCGGTCAGCCACGCCACCGACAGCGCAAAGCCGATGGACACCGGCTCGGCGTCGAAGCGCCAGCCGAGCGAGGCCAGCATCCCCAGCACCAGCGCGAAACTGCCGGCGAAAATCGGCAGAACCGCCGCCGGGGCGTGCGAGGTGGGGAAACTGGTGACGCGCTTCAGCACATAATAGCCGAGCGTCACCGAGGCGAGGCTCCCGGCGTATGCGTCGAGCATGCCGAGCAGCGAAGTGGAGGCGTAGGGGTCCCAGGTATAATAGAATAAAGGCGCCGCCGCCGCGATCACCGCGGCCGGCAGTTGCAGCCCGGCGCGGTCCAGCAGGAAATGACGCGGACCCGCCTTCTCGATGACGCCGACGCCCGGCCCAGAGCTCGCCGGCCCTTCCGGCGCCAGCGGGTTAGACTCGATGACGTAACTCACGCTCCGCCTCCCCGAAGACTCTCGACGCGTCCGGCCGACATGGGGCCGATCAGAGCCGCAAGTCCGATTCTTCGTAAGGCAACACGTACTTCAGGTCGTAAAGCACATGCGGCTCGCGGCCGAAGGCGTGAATGCCCTTGGCTCCGAGATTGCGATATTCGTCGTGCGCAACCGCAACGATAATCGCGTCGTAGGACTTTTGTTCCGGCGATCTCAGCAACTCGATGCCGTATTCGCGCCGGGCGTCGACGGGCTCGACCCAGGGGTCGCTGACGTCGACGTTGACGCCGAACTCCTTTAGCTCGCGCACGAAATCGACGATGCGTGTGTTGCGCAGGTCCGGGCAGTTCTCCTTGAAGGCGAGGCCGAGCACCAGAACGCGCGCGCCCACGACATGGATGCGCTTCTTCACCATCGCCTTGATGACCTGGCTGGCGACATACGGCCCCATCGAGTCGTTGAGCCGCCGCCCCGCCAGGATGATCTCGGGGTAATAGCCGACCGATTGCGCCTTGTGCGCGAGATACCAGGGGTCGACGCCGGTGCAGTGTCCGCCGACGAGGCCCGGGCGGAAAGGCAGGAAGTTCCACTTCGTCCCCGCCGCCTTCAACACCGCCTCGGTGTCGATGCCGAGCTTGGAGAAGATGAGCGCGAATTCGTTGACGATGGCGATGTTGAGGTCGCGCTGCGTGTTCTCGATCACCTTGGCGGCCTCGGCCACCTTGATGCTCGGCGCCTTGTGCGTGCCCGCCGTGACGATCTCGTTGTAGACCTGGTCGACGAAATCGGCGACCTCCGGCGTCGAGCCCGGAGGTGATCTTCTTGATCGTCGCCACGCGCCGGTCCTTGTCGCCGGGATTGATGCGCTCGGGGCTGTAGCCGACGAAGAAATCCTGGTTGAACTTGAGGCCGGACGTCTTCTCGAGCACCGGCACGCAATCCTCTTCGGTCGCGCCGGGATAGACGGTCGACTCGTAGACGACGATGTCGCCCTGCTTCAGCACCTTGCCGATGGTGGCGGAGGCGGAGAGCACGGGGCCGAGATCGGGCTGCTTGTCGTCGTCGACCGGCGTCGGCACGGTGACGATGTAGAAATTGCAGTCGGCGATGTCGGCGGGCCTGGTCGAGAACGTCAGCAGCTTGCCCTGCTTCAAGCTCCTCCGCCGAAAGCTCGCGCGTCACGTCGTGGCCGACGCCGCAACTCCGCGATGCGGCGCTCGTTGATGTCGAAGCCGACGACCGGCCGCGTCTTGGCGAATTCGACGGCGAGCGGCAGCCCTACATATCCCAGACCGATGACGGCCAAGCGCAGTTCAGATGTCGAGTGCATGACTGTCTCACACCTCGGCGCCGAACATGGCCGCGCCGCTCGAAATCTGTTCGAGACAGCGGCGATAGGACGAAGTTGGGGAAGAAACGGGGGCAAGCTGGGACCTCATCAGTGTTTTTGCAAACGCGCAGCGCCGCCGCAAGACCCTTGCCATCACAGCGGCGCCACAGTCCTGCGGTCCGCGCCGGACCGATGTTAGGCGGCATTGCGGCGCGACAATGGAAATTCGGCAACGTTCGTTCACGCCGTCGTCAGGGGGTTTTGTCGACGTCGGCGGCGAAGGCGTCGGTGGCGCCGACGCTGAGGCTCGCCCCCTTGATCGACGCTCGGAACGCGCCCGTCTTGGACACCGCCGACGCCATCCCCTCGGGATCGTCGCCGATGGTGAGGTCGATGCGAATCGACGTTGCGTCGGACAGGCCCGTCGCGACAGGCTCAGCGCGACATGGCGCAGCTTCACGCCCGGCCCGACGACCAGACGGCCGACCGCCGAGCCGCCGGCGGGAAAAGTCAGCGGCGCCGCCTCGGCCTCGACCTTGACCACGCCCGCCGCCTCCTCGATCTGATAGCTCCCCTTGGCCTCCAGGAAGCCCTGGGCGGAGGCCGGGCAGGAGCAGAGCTTGTCGGGCGAGCAGACCTGCGCGCCTCCCGTGATTTCGCCGACGGCGCGCACGGCGCGTCCCCTCGGCGGCGCAACGGCTGGTCTGCTTCGGCCGCGCCCGATGTCTCCACCCAATCGGCGGCGCAGGTCACGTTCCTTACATGCTCGGGCAGCGGGACGACCACTTCGACCTTGCTGGTGCGGTCGCAATCGGCCGCCGCGAGATTCGACTTCTCCTGAAACGGCACGGTCGCGGTTTTCTCGGTGGCGGTCTCCGCGCTGGTAAGCACTTTGGCGGTGTAGAAAATCGGCGTGGGCAGCGCGTAAAGATCGGTGTTGGTCAGCACCTCCGAATGCCAGGCGAAGGGCCAGAACCCGTGCCGCTCGGCATAGGCGCTGTGCACCCTCAGCCCGAAGCTGGCGCGCTCCTCGCACGGCGCAGGCGCGAAACCGACGGTCTTCTTCACGTCCTCCGGCAGCGTCACGGCGATCCGGTCGTCGTTGACGACGGCGCCAGGAATTTCGGTCTTTCCGAAGAGGACGGTCGGCTTGGTCTTGTAGACGGGGTCGATCAGCCGATAGCCGTAGATGACGATGTCGCTCGGCAGCGCGCCCGCGGCGGCGAGATCGCGCGACAGGAGGCCATAGATGACCGGATGCGGCGTCTTGGCCGGCAAGGCGGCGATCAGCGCGTTGAACGTGCGCTGCGCGTCCTCCACGAACGCGGGCTGGTCGGCGGCGCTCTTCTCCGCCTCCTTGGCCTTGGCGACCACCGCGATCAGGCGGGCCGGGATCGGGCGCCGGCAGTCCGCTCGCCGCTTCGGTCAGCCAATCCTGCTCGGCGCCGCGAAACTCCTCGGCCGAGCGCCTGACCATCGCCGCCGCCAGCACCAGACGCTGCGCCGCCGCCATGTCGCCCGCTTTCTGGCGAACCGCGATCTGTGCATCGAGCCGCCCGGCGACGTCGTTCATCACGTTGGCGTAGTCGCTGACCGTCTGCGGCGCATCCTCGGCCAAGGCGGCGGGAGCGCAGACGGCCAGGCACAGCGCCGACAGGGCGGGAATGGTCTTTCGCATCGCTTCGTCAATTCCTTGTCGCGCGGGGCTTCCCACGCGGTCGTGGCGATAACGCGGCAAGGCCCTCGCGCCAAGACCCTTGCGTCAAGACCTTCGCGCCAAGACCTTCGCGCCAAGCCCGAAGGGCCGATCAGGGCGCGGCCTTGCGGCGAGGCGCCGCCTCGTGGCAAGCCCCCTCCCATGTCCGCTGCGCCGCGCATCTCTTTCGTCTCGCTGGGCTGCCCGAAGGCGCTCGTCGATTCCGAACGCATCCTCACGCGCCTGCGCGCGGAGGGCTACGAACTGTCGAAGTCGCACGCCGGAGCCGACGCGGTGATCGTCAACACCTGCGGTTTTCTCGACAGCGCCAAGGCCGAGTTGCTCGCCGCCGATCGGCGCGGCGCTGAAGGAGAACGGCCGCGTCATCGTCACCGGCTGCATGGGCGCCGAGCCCGAGGCGATCCGCGACGCCTTCCCCAATGTCTCGGCGATCACCGGCCCGCAGGACTTCGAAAGCGTGATGGCGGCGGTGCACGAGGCCGCGCCCGCCCCGCACAATCCCTTCCTCGACCTCATCCCCGAACAGGGCGTCAAGCTGACGCCGCGCCACTACGCCTATCTGAAGATCGCCGAAGGCTGCGACCACGCCTGCACCTTCTGCATCATCCCGAAGCTGCGCGGCAAGCTCGCCTCGCGGCCCGGCGGCGGAGGTGCTGCGCGAGGCCGAGAAGCTCGCGCGCGCCGGGGTCAAGGAGATCCTCGTCGTCTCCCAGGACACCAGCGCCTATGGCCTCGATCTCGGCTACGCGACGAGCCCCTGGCGCGACGCGCAAGTCGCCGCCCGCTTCCTCGACATCGCGCGCGAGCTCGGGCGGCTCGGGCCCTGGATCAGGCTGCACTACGTCTACCCCTATCCGCATGTCGACGAGGTGGTCGCGCTGATGAACGGCGGCGGGCTGCTGCCCTATCTCGACGTTCCCTTCCAGCACGCCTCGCCCAAGGTCCTGAAGGCGATGCGCCGGCCGGGCAATCAGGAGAAGACGCTCGACCGCATCCGCGCCTGGCGCAAGATCGCGCCCGATCTGACGATCCGCTCGACCTTCATCGTCGGCTTCCCCGGCGAGACGGAGGAGGATTTCCGCCTGCTGCTCGACTGGCTCGACGAGGCCAAGCTCGATCGCGTCGGCGCCTTCAAATACGAGCCGGTGCGCGGCGCGCGCGCCAACGACCTCGGGCTGGAGCCCGTGCCCGACGAGATCAAGGAAATCCGCTGGCGCCGGTTCATGGAGAAGAGCCGCGAGATCTCGCTCGCCCGGCAGAAGGCGAAGATCGGCCGCCGGCTCGACGTGCTGATCGACGAGGCCGGCCCGCAGGGCGGCAAGGGCCGCAGCAAGGGCGACGCGCCGGAGATCGACGGCGTCGTCCATGTCGACCTCGCGCCGGCCGCTGCGCGCCGGCGACATCGTCAGCGTGAAGATCGAGCGCGCCGACGCTTACGACCTCGTCGGGACCGCGGTCGGATGAGGGGCGCGCGATGAGCCAGGCCGGCCGAAACCCGAGAGTCGACGCCATCATCGCCGGGAACGCGCGCTGGCGCGAGGAGATGCAGGCGCTGCGCGAGATCGTGCTGGAGATGCGGGCTCGCGAGGACGTCAAGTGGGGCCAGCCCTGCTACACCCTCGACGACAGCAACGTCGTCGTCATCCACGGCTTCAAGGACTATTGCGCGCTGCTGTTCTTCAAAGGCGCGCTGATGAAGGACCCCGACAACCTGCTGATCCAGCAGACCGAGAACGTGCAGTCCGGCCGGCAGATCCGTTTCGCGGAGATCGGAGAGATCGCCGCCGCCAGAGCGGTTCTGAAGGCCTATGTCGAAAACGCGATTGAGGTCGAAAAAGCCGGGCTGAACATCGAGAAGAAGAAAACCGTCGGAATTCCCGTATCCCGACGAATTTCGCGCCAGACTTGATGCCTCTGCCGGACTTGAAAGCGGCGTTCGAGGCTCTGACGCCCGGGGCGGCAGCGCGCCTATCTGCTCCATTTCGCCGGCGCAAAGCAGGCGAAGACGCGGGAGGCCAGGATCGAGAAATATGTCCCGCAAATCCTGGCGGGCAAGGGCGTCGACGACTGACGGATGCCTCCAGGCGAAACTGACTCGGAAACGACCCGCGCTCATCCCGTGGACAGCTCCCATCGCCTGCGAACATGCTCTTTCCATGGCCTTTCGCCTCGCCTAAGCTTCCGCTTCGCCGTCCTGTAACGCCGAGGCCCCATGATCTCCCGCCTGCGCAGCGAACTCGCTTACGCCGCGGGCCTGTTAAGGGTGGTCCGCGCGACCCAGATCGCCACCAAGCGGCCGGCCCACACGCTCGGCGATCATCTCGCCGAATGGGCGGCGCAGTACGGCAAGCGCCCGGCGCTCTCCAACGACCGCGAATCCTACAGCTATCGCGACCTCGACGCCCGCGCCAACGCCTACGCCCGCTGGGCGAATGCGCGCGGCCTCAAGAAGGGCGACGCGGTCGCGCTGCTGATGCCGAACCGGCCGGAATATGTCGCCATCTGGTTCGGGCTCGCGCGGGCGGGGATCGGCGTTGCGCTCGTCAACACCAACCTCACCGGGACGAGCCTCGCCCACAGCCTCGCCGTCGTTTCGGCCAAGGCCGCCATAGTCGACGCCGCGCTGGCCGCGGCGTTCGCCTCCGCCGAGGCCGCCGCGCCCGCCTATTTCTACGGCGAGGGGCCGAAGGGCGAGCCGCGGCTCGATCTGGAGATCGCAGCCTTCTCCGACGAGCCGCTCGCGGCGGAGGAGCGCCCGGCGCTGACGCTCGCCGACCCCGCGCTCTACATCTACACGTCCGGCACCACCGGCATGCCGAAGGCGGCGCGCATCACCCATTCGCGGGCGCTGCGGATCATGCTCGGATTCGCGGCGGCGATCGGCGCGAGACCGAGCGACCGCGTCTATATGTGCCTGCCGATGTATCACACGAACGGCGGCTCATCGCTCTCGGGCTCGCGCTCAGCGTCGGCGGCTCGGCCTATATCCGCGAGAAATTCTCGGCGACCGCTTTCTGGAGCGACTGCCATCGCTGAGAAATGCACGCTGTTCGTCTATATCGGCGAATTGTGCCGCTATCTCATGAACAACCCCGTGCGTCCGGAGGAACGCCAGCACAAGATCCGCGCCTGCGTCGGCAACGGCCTGCAGGCCCGACATCTACGAGGCGTTTCAGAAGCGTTTCGGCATTCGCGCGGTGCTGGAGTTCTACGGCTCGACCGAAGGCAATGCGGTGATGGTCAATTTCGACTTCCAGCCCGGCGCCATCGGCCGCATTCCCGCCTGGGCCGCCACGCGCTTTCCCGATGACGCTCGTCGCCTATGACGTCGACGCCGAAACCCACCCGCGCGACGCCGCCGGCTTCTGCCGCGCGAGCGGCCCGGACGAGGTCGGCGAATTGCTCGCCGAGATCCGCGACGATCCGGGCTTCCCGCCGCCCGCTTCGACGGCTACGCCGACGCCGTCCGCGACCTCGGCGAAGATCCTGCGCGACGTGTTCAAGCCCGGCGATTCCTGGTTCCGCACCGGCGACCTGATGCGCCGCGACGCGCGGGGCTATTTCTATTTCGTCGACCGCATCGGCGACACGTTCCGCTGGAAGGGCGAGAACGTCTCCACCACCGAAGTCGCCGAGACGATCACGACCTTTCCAGGCGTTCAGGAGGCGATCGTCTATGGCGTCGCCGCGCCCGGCTACGAAGGCCGCGCCGGCATGGCGGCGCTGGTGGTCGACAATATCGTCGAATTCGATCTCGAGGGCCTGCGCGCCCATGTCGAGGCCGCCCTGCCCGTCTATGCGCGGCCATTGTTCCTGCGCTTTCGCACGGAGCTTGAAGCGACCGGCACGTTCAAGCCGAAGAAGAGCGCGCTGGTCGCCGAAGGCTTCGATCCCGCGCGCGTCGGCGAGCCGCTCTTCTTCGACGACCGCGCCGCTGCGCGCCTATCGCCGCCTCGATGCGGCGTCTGTTCGAGGCCATCGTCTCCGGCGCGAAACCGTTGTGAACGACAGCGAGCGCCGAATTCGTCGGCTTTCGACGCGCTGGAGACGCTTCGCGCCGGAATGGGCCGAGCTCTGCGCCCGCGCCGAGCCGAACCCCTTCGCCGAGCCCGGCTTCCTGCTGCCGCTGCTGGCCTACGAGCGGCCGAGGCGGCCTCGCCTTCGTGCTCGTCAGGGCCGAGGGCCGGCTCGTCGGCTTTGCCGCGCTGATCCTGCCGCGCGTCGGCCTCGCCCGCGTCTGGATGAGCCCCTACGCCGCCCTGCCCGCCGCCGCGTTCGACCGCGACGCCGCGCCCGCCGCGCTCGCCGCCCTCGCCGGAGCTGCTCGCGCGCGCGCACGCGGCTGACCGGCATCGTCTGGCCTTTCGTCGAGCGCGGCGGGCTTTTCGCCGCCGCGTTGCAGACGGCCGGCCTGCCGCTAAGCCTCGCCGGACGAACGACGCGCGCGGCGCTGCGGCTCGAAGGCGCCGCCGCCTTCGAGGCGCGGCTCGACCCGAAGCGGCGCACGAAATGGGCGCGGCAGGCGCGGCGCTCTCCTCGCGAGGCGCAGCTGGAGGCGACGCCGGGCGCCGAGGGGATCGAGGCGTTCTTCGAGGTCGAGCGCAAGGGCTGGAAGGGCGCGCGCCGCACCTCGCTCGCCGACGATCCCGCCCGGCTCGCCTTCGCCCGCGCGGCGCTCGCCGCCTTCGACCGCGCCGGCAGGCTCGACGCGCTGACGCTGCGCCTCGACGGCGCCCCCATCGCCGCCGGCCTCGTGCTGAAAGCCGGCGATCGCGCGTTCTACTGGAAGACGGCCTATGACGAGGCCTACGCCGAAGCCTCGCCCGGCGTGCAACTGACGCTCGCCCATTCCCGGCGTCTGGCCGAGACGGCCGGGCCTCGCGCTGGTCGATTCCTGCGCGGTCGAGGATCATCCGATGATCGGGCGCGTCTGGGGCGATGCGCTGGAGTTCGAGCACTGGGCGCTGGGTCTGTCGCCCGAGCGCGGCCGGCCATTGGCGATCTGGTTGACGCTCTCGCAGGCGAGAGCGCGCGCCCGCGAGGGGCTGAAGCGCTGGTTCAAATAGGCGCTCGGCCGCAAACGGACGTGAGCCTCACCCCCCGCTCTTGCTGAACAACTCCCGCCCGATCAGCATGCGCCGGATCTCGCTCGTCCCCGCGCCGATCTCGTAGAGCTTGGCGTCGCGCAACAGCCGCGCGGCGGGGTAATCGTTGGTGTAGCCGTTGCCGCCGAGCACCTGGATCGCGTCGAGCGCGACCTGCGTCGCCCGCTCGGCGGAATAGAGGATCGCGCCGGCGGCGTCCTCGCGCGTCGTCTCGCCCGGTCGCAGGCCTTCGCCACCGCATAGACATAGGCCCGCGAGGCGTTCATCGACACATACATGTCCGCAAGCTTGGCCTGGATGAGCTGGAACTCGCCGATGGCTTGCCCGAACTGCTTGCGCTCGTGGACATAGGGCAGAACCACGTCCATCGCCGCCTGCATGATGCCGAGCGGCCCGGCCGCCAGCACCGCGCGCTCGTAATCGAGCCCGCTCATCAGCACGTTGACGCCCTCGCCCGAGGCTGCCGACGAGATTTTCCTCCGGCACCTCGCAATCCTCGAACACGAGTTCGGAAGTGTCGGAGCCGCGCATCCCCATCTTGTCGAGCTTCGTCGCCCGGCCGGAAGCCCTTGAAGCCCTTCTCGACGAGAAAGGCGCTGATGCCGCGCGGGCCGGCCGCTCGGATCGGTCTTGGCGTAGATCAGCAGCACGTCGGCGACGGGGCCGTTGGTGATCCACATCTTCGCGCCGTTGAGCACGTAGCGGTCGCCCTTCTTCTCGGCGCGCGTCTTCATCGAGACGACGTCCGAGCCCGCGCCCGGCTCCGACATGGCGAGCGCGCCGACATGCTCGCCGGAGATCAGCTTCGGCAGATAGCGCGCCTTCTGCTCGGGCGACCCATTGCGCACGATCTGGTTGACGCAGAGATTGGAATGCGCGCCGTAGGAAAGGCCGATGGCGGCCGAGGCGCGCGAAACCTCCTCCATCGCCACGCAATGTTCGAGATAGCCGAGGCCCAGCCCGCCATATTCCTCCGGCGCGGTGATCCCGTGCAGGCCGAGCGCGCCGAGCTTCGGCCAAAGCTCGCGCGGGAACAGATTGTCGCGGTCGATCGCCGCCGCGTGCGGCGCGATCTCCTTCTCGCAGAAGCGCGCGCGCGGATTCGCGGATCATGTCGGCGCTCTCGCCGAGGTCGAAATTGAAGGGTCGCGGGGCGTTGGGGATCATGCGCGCACTCTCCGCAAAGCTCAGCCGAGCTTGCCGACGAACGCCTCGAACGCCTTCATGTAATTGGCGAGAAACGTCCGCGTGCTCTCGACCTTGATCGTGAAATCGTCGGCTACGAGTTCGGCGGCGTGGCCGACATAGGCCTCCGGCTGCGCCATCGCCGGCATGTTGAGGAACACCAGCGTCTGGCGCAGGTGATGATTGGCGCCGAAGCCGCCCATCGCGCCCGGCGTCACGCTGACGACGCCCGCCGGCTTGCCCGCCCAGGCGCTCTGGCCATAGGGCCGCGAGCCGACGTCGAGCGCGTTCTTCAACGCGGCGGGAATCGAGCGGTTGTGCTCGGGCGTCGCGAACAGCACGGCCTTGAACGGCCGGATGCGGTCGCGGAACGCCTTCCATTCCCGAGGCGTCTGGTCCGGCCCGTCGAGATCCTGGTTGTAGAGCGGCAACTGGCCGATCTCGACGAATTCGTAAGCGTAGCCGCCCGGCGCCAGCCGCACCATCGCCTGCGCCACGCGCCGCGTGAACGAGGCGCGCCGCAGGCTGCCGACGATGACGGCGATTTTCTCGGTGCTCATGCGCGACCCTCTGGATACAGGACGTTTCGCCGCAAGTTAGGCCGTCGCAGCCCGCCTTTTGCAAATCGCCGCGCGCCGCCTTAATCGCGGCGCCCATGCAGACCTTCCTTTCCGACGGCGTCAGGATCGCCTATCGCGACATTCCCGCCGAGGGCGGCGATCTCGGCGAGCCGATCCTGCTCATCCACGGCTTCGCCTCCTCACATCGCATCAACTGGGTCGATCCGCGCTGGGCGACGACGCTGGCGAGGGCCGGGCGGCGCGTCATCCTGTTCGACAATCGCGGCCACGGAGAGAGCGAGAAGCTCTACGACCCCGAAGACTACGCGACCCCGCGCATGGCGAAGGACGCCGCCAATCTGCTCGCGCATCTCGGCGCTGCGCTCGCGCCGACGTCATGGGCTATTCGATGGGCGCGCGCATCGGCGCGTTCCTCGCGCTGGAGCGGCCGAGCCTCGTGCGCTCGCTGATCCTCGGCGGCCTCGGCATCCATCTCGTCGAGGGCGTCGGCCTGCCGCTCGGCATAGCGGACGCGATGGAGGCGCCCTCGCTCGACGCGCTGACCGACCCGACGCAGCGCATGTTCCGCGCCTTCGCCGACCAGAACCGCAGCGACCTCAAGGCGCTTGCCGCCTGCATCCGCGGCTCGCGGCAGACGCTGACGCGCGAGGAGGTCGGCCGAGATCAGCGGCGCCGGCGCTGGTGGCGGTCGGAACCGCCGACGCGGTGGCCGGCGATGCCGCATGCGCTGGCGGCTCTGCTGCCGAACGGCGCGGCGCTCGACATTCCCGGGCGCGATCACAACAGCGCGGTCGGCGACCGGGTCTACAAGGAGGGCGTGCTGGCGTTCCTGGCGCAGCGGCCTTAGCCCAGCCAGCCCTGAACCGCCAGCCCCGCGAACAGCAGCAGCGCCGCGTCGCGGTTGGAGCGGAACAGCTTCAGCGCCGTCGCCGGGCTCGCCCCGTCGATGCGCGCGACCTGCCAGCCCAGATGCGCGACGAAGGCGAGCCAGCCGAGCTCGGCCCAGACGCCGCCGCCGACGCCGAGGATCGCGGCCTGCGTCAGCGCCGCCGTCGCCGCGTAGAAGGCCGCGACCGCGCCGCGGGCGTGCGCGCCGAACAGCCGCGCCGTCGAGCGAATGCCGACGATGGCGTCGTCGCGCGAGTCCTGCTGGGCGTAGATCGTGTCGTAGCCGACGGTCCAGACGACCGAGGCGGCGTAGAGCGCGAGCGCCGGCCAGTCGAGCCGCCCGAAGGTCGCCGTCCAGCCGACCAGCGCGCCCCAGGAAAAGGCGAGCCCCAGCACCGCCTGCGGCCAGGAGGTGATGCGCTTCATCAGCGGATAGATCGCCACCACGACGAGCGAGCCGACGCCGAGCCAGATCGTGAAGCGGTTGAAGCAGAGCAGCACCGCCAGCCCAACCAGCGACTGCGCGACCATGAAGACCGCCGCCGCTTTCGCCGTCGTCCGGCCCGAGGGCAGCGGCCTGCCTCGGGTGCGCTCGACGCCGGCGTCGAGGTCGCGGTCGAGAATGTCGTTGTAGGTGCAGCCCGCCCCGCGCATCGCTATCGCGCCGACGAGGAACAGCGCGAGATGCGCCAGATTCGGGCCGTGGCGCGCCGCCACGCCCGCGAGCGCCGTCGCCCACCAGCAGGGCGCCAGCAGCAGATGCCAGCCGCCGGGCGGTCCCAGCGGGCGAGCTGGACGAAGGGCAGCGCGAAGTCCGGCGCGAGCCGGAACGCCAGGCTCGCCGGCCGCGCGTCCGGCAGGACCGCGGCGGGCGGCCTCAAAGCGGGCCGGCCGGCAGCGGCTGTTCGGCCGGGCGCCGCCGACGCCGCCCTGCTGGGCCGCGTCCGCCGCCTGTTTCTTCATCTTGGCGATCTGCGCGGCGACCGCGCAGGCCTTGCCGCCGAAAGCCGACGCTCTTGGCGTGCGTCGCCTTCAACTGGTTGATCGCATCGTCGGGGATCTGGCACCAGTCCTTGTTCTTGTTCATGTAGGCGAGCATGGCTTCTTCGGCCGTGTTGAGCGGACGCGAGCGCGCGCAGAACGCCTCGGGATCAAGCTTCTTGCCCTTCGCGGCGGTGACCATCTGGTTGATGCCCTTCAGCGCCGTCCTCGCGCCTGGCCGCCAGTTTCTGCAAGTCGCCGGCGCAATCGCCGGCTGGCGAAGGCCGGGCCGGTCAGCGACCAGGGCGGCCGCTGCGACGGCCGGCAGACACAACTTTAACATGCCGTCAATCCCCGGCTCCCGCAAACCGCATGTTCACATAATTTCGCACACACCAGGAAAACGGCGAATTAACGGCGCTCGCCGCTCAAGTCCACGAGCGCTCCTGCATAATCGATGGCGTAACGCTCGGGCGCGGCGGCGATGGCCGCCATGCCGACGAGCACGGCGTCGGCGTGCATGACGAGGCGGGTCGGGATGGCGCGCGCGAGCGCGTCGACCGGCGCCTTGTCCTCGAAGGCGGCGCGGAACGCCGCTTCGTCGAGAAGATCGACGATGCGCGGCAGCACGCCGCCGGCGAGCGTCACGCCGCCGCGCGCGACGAAGGCGATGGCCGCATCGCCCGCGAGCCGCCCGACGATGCGCCAATAGAGCCTGCACGCCCTCGGCCGCTTCGCTCTTGGGGTCGGCGAGCGCGGCGGCGGTGACGGCGGAGGGATCGTCGAACTCGGGCTCGAACGCCCCTGGCGAGGAGCCGGGCGCGATAGACGCGCGCGAGCCCCTGCCCGCAGACGACGCTCTCGGTGGTGATTCGGCCGTGGGCGCGTTCGAGATGCGGCCAGATCGCCCATTCCTCGTCGCGTCGCCGGGCCGAATCCCATGTGGCAGAACTCCGAGGAAACGGGCGTGTGCCGCCCCGAGGCCTCGATCAGCGCGGCGACGCCGAGCCCCGTGCCCGGCCCGAGGATGAGGCGCGGGCCTGCGCCCGAGGGCAGGCGCGGCCCGATGGGCTTGGTCCATTCGTCGGGAATCACCGGCAGCGAGAGCGCCTGCGCCTCGAAATCGTTGAGCAGCAGGCCGCCGCTCAGCTTGAGCTTGCGCGCGACCTCGCGCCCGTCGATCAGCCAGGCGGCGTTGGAGAGTTTGAGCTTGCCGTCGACGATCGGCCCGGCGCCGCAGGCGATCACCGGCGCGGGGCTGCGAGGAAAGCTGCGGCGTCACCGCCTCGATGGCCTCGGCGAGGCCGGGATAATCGCCGGTGCGGACGTGGATCGGGCGCGGAAAGCTCCGCCTGCGCGCGTCTCTTTCAGCGAGAACCGCACGTTGGTGCCGCCGATGTCGCAGACGAGAACGGGGAAAGCGAAGGTCATGCCGGCATAAAGCGAAGTTGCCGACGACCCGTCAAGACCGGACGACTTGCGACCTCCACCTGCGCCATGGTAAGAACAAAGCACGAACACGAGATAACGCGCCGTCCACAGAATTGCAGGGGCGAGCGCGCCGGCGCAGGGCGCCCCCGCTTCCGCTCAAGGGCCCGGCGCCTTAGGGTTTCGGAGACGAGTTCGGACGGTCGATGCGCAAGTTCACCTTTTACGAATTCTTCGCCGGGGGCGGCATGGCGCGCGCCGGCCTCGGGGATGCGTGGGCTTGTGTGTTCGCCAACGATTTCGACCCGAAGAAGGTTGCGACCTATGCGGCGAACTGGGGCGCCGATCACATCCGGGAAGCCGATGTCGCCTCGCTGACGCTCGACGATCTCCCCAAGGGACGCGTCGATCTCGCCTGGGCCTCGTTCCCCTGTCAGGACCTGTCGCTCGCGGGCGGCTATCGCGGCCTTGGCCGCGAACGGGACAATGCGCCGACCCGTTCAGGGAACATTCTGGCCGTTCTGGCGCCTGATGCGCGCATTGCGCGCGGAGGATCGCGCGCCGCGCGCGATCGTTTTGGAGAATGTCTACGGCGCCCTTACCTCGCGGGCAGGCAAGGATTTCGCAGCCATCGCCGACGCGCTGGCGGGCGAGGGCTACCGCTTCGGCGCTCTTGTCATTAACGCGGCCCACTTCGTCCCGCAGTCGCGCCCGCGCGTGTTCTTCGTCGCCGTCGCGGATGGCGAGGAAATGGACATCGCGCCCTTCGCCGATGACCCGAGCGACGTCTGGAGTTCCGCCGACGCTGCGACGAGCCTACTCCGGCCTCCGCGAAGAGACGAAAAGGCGCTGGATATGGTGGAGCCCGCCGCCTCCGCCCGGCCGCATCACGGGCTTCGCGGACGTGATCGAAGACCAGCCGACGGGCGTCGATTGGCATTCGGCTCAGGAGACGGCATATCTTCTAAGCCTTATGTCGGACGTCAATCGCAACAAGGTCAAGGCGGCCCAGAAAGCGGGGCGCCGCATCGTGGGAACCGCCTATCGGCGCACCCGGCCCGACGAGAGCGGACAGAAACGCCAGCGGGCCGAGGCGCGTTTCGACGAAGTGTTCGGGTGCCTGCGCACGCCGGCGGGAGGATCGTCCAGACAGATTGTCCTGGTGATCGAGGGAAGGAGAGTGCGCTCGCGCCTCCTGTCGCCTCGAGAGGCGGCGCGGCTGATGGGGCTGTCCGACGATTACAGCCTGCCTGCCCGCTACAACGATGCTTACCACGTCTGTGGCGACGGGGTCTGCGCGCCTGTGGTCCGTTTCCTCGCCGAAAATCTCCTGGAGCCAATTCTTTCTGGCCAGGCGCAGCAAGAGAGGGTCGCGGCGGAGTAGCATATGGCCATAGACTTGACGTTTCGTCGCGCTGCGCTGCGGAGGCTCACCAATCAGATCGGCTGTTACGCGCTTTGCGACCTCGATCAAGTCCCGCTCTACGTCGGCCAGTCGGTTGACGGCATCAGAGCGCGGGTGAACCGGCATCTGACCTCCGCGCGCAGCGACATCATCGCCAATCGGCAAATCGACGTTTGGGAGATCGCCTGGGTCTGGGCCTGGCCCGTAACGGATCGGGCCGAGATCGACGCGCTCGAGGACGGATCTGTTTCACGCCTTCCATATCCGATCGGCGCTGATGAACGGCAAGGCGCCGCCTCTGCCCGGCGAGAGCCGCGCGCCGCCCGAGCCCGCGCAGCGCGTGCAAGTGATGGCGGATGACGAAATCCGCGAAAAGCGCGACCCGGCCCTGCGTTTGCCCCGCCAGGCCGAACATTACACCCAAATCGTCGGGCATTTCCTGGCCGTCAAGAACTCCAAGGAGATCGCCGGCGCGATACAAGCGCATTTCGAGCGTCTGCAGAAATATCACCGCGAATTGCTTGGCCTTGCTGTCGAGATCGAAGGCGATCAGTGAAGGCGCCTTCCCCCGAGCGCTCCGCCGTCATGCGGGCCGTCAAGTCCCGCGACACCGGACCGGAGCGCGCGGTGCGCAAGACTCCTCGGCGAGATCGCGCCGGGCTATCGCCTCCACCGCGCCGACCTCCCCGGCAAGCCCGACATCGTCTACGGCCGGCGCAAGCTCGCCATCTTCGTGCATGGCTGTTTCTGGCACGGTCACGACTGCGCGCGCGGGAACCGCCCGCCGAAGGACAACGCCGACTATTGGCGAGGCAAGATCGCCCGTAACCGCGCCCGCGACGCCGCCAACCTCGAAAAGCTCGCCGCGCTTGGCTGGCGCACGCTCGTCGTCTACGAATGCGCGCTCAAAGACCCTGCGGCGCTGCGCGCGACGCTTGAAGCCGCCCTTTCCGGCCGGAAGCCGACTGGCGCGGCGCTTGCTTGACATGAGGCCGCGCGTCTGCGCTTGCAGGCGCCGCCGCCAGGAAGCTCGAGCCATGTCCAACGTCCTCGCCATCGATCCGCCGCTTGGCCCCGACGCCGAAAAGGACGAGCCGCTGCGCGACGACATCCGCCTGCTCGGCCGCCTGCTCGGCGACACCGTGCGCGAGCAGGAAGGCGGCGAGGTCTTCGATCTCGTCGAGCGCATCCGCAAGGCCTCGATCCGCTTCCATCGCGACAACGAGGCGGGCGCGCGCCGCGAGCTCTCCGCGATCCTCGACAGTCTGGACAACGAGCAGACGCTCGCCATCGTGCGCGCGTTTTCCTATTTCTCGCATCTCGCCAACATCGCCGAGGATCAGCACCACATCCGCCGCAACCGCGCCCATGTGGTCAAACGCTCCGCGGCGCGGCCGGGCTCGATGCGCCACGCGCTCGCCCGCGCGCGCTCGGCCGGCTTCGACAGCGCGGCGCTCGTGCACTTCTTCGACCACGCCCTGGTCAGCCCGGTGCTGACCGCGCATCCGACGGAAGTGCGGCGCAAGAGCACGATCAACCGCGAACTCGAAATCGCCGGGTTGCTCGACGCGCGCGAGCGCGACGTCGGCGACGAACTCGAAATCCAGCGCAACGAGGAGCAACTTCGCCGCGCGATCCTGCTGCTGTGGCGCACCAACATGCTGCGCCAGAAGCGGCTCAAGGTGATCGACGAGGTCGCCAATGGCCTCTCGTACTACGATTACACTTTCTTCCGCGAATTGCCTCGCCTCTACGCCTCGATCCAGGACGAACTGGCGGCGCAGGACCCGAAACTGGCGGGCCGCCGCCTCAAGCCGTTCCTGCGCGTCGGCTCGTGGATCGGCGGCGACCGCGACGGCAATCCTTTCGTCACCGCCCAGGTGCTGACCGAAGCGATGCGGATGCAGAGCGCCCGCGCGCTCGGTCATTATCTCGACGAGCTGCACGAGCTTGGCGGGGAGCTGTCGATCAGCGGCTCTCTGACGCGCGTCACCCCCGAACTTGCCGCGCTTGGCCGACCGCTCGGCGGATCAATCGCCGGCGCGCAAGGACGAGCCGTATCGCCGCGCCATCGCCGGCATCTATTCGCGCCTCGCCAAGACCGCCGAGACGCTCGATCACTATGTCGCGCTGCGCCATCCCACCGGCGATGCGCCGGCCTACGAAAAGCCGGAGGATTTCGCCGCCGATCTCGCCACGATCGCCGAATCGCTGGAGAAGAGCGGCGCGCGCATCCTCGCGCATGGGCGCCTCAGAGCCCTGAGGCGCGCGCTCGACGTGTTCGGCTTCCATCTTGCGCCGCTCGACCTGCGCCAGAACTCGGACGTGCACGAGCGCACGGTCGCCGAGCTGTTCGCCGCCGCCGAGCCCGGCGTCGATTATCTCAAGCTCGACGAGGACGCGCGCATCGCGCTTGTTGCGCAAGGAGCTCGTCTCGCCGCGCCCGCTGCTGCTGCCGTTCCATGTCTATGGCGAGGAGACGGCGGGCGAGCTCGCGATGTTTCGCGCCGCGGCGAAGATCAAGGCGAGGTACGGCGCCGCCGCCATCGTCACCTCGATCATCTCCAAGGCCCAGGGCGTTTCGGACCTGCTGGAGCTGGCGCTGCTGTTGAAGGAGGTCGGCCTCGTCGGCGCGGACGGGACGAGCCAGCATCAACATGGTCCCGCTGTTCGAGACCATCGAGGATCTTGCGCGCCTGCGTCGGCGTGATGGACCGGCTGCTGTCGACGCCGGAATATGCGAGCTTCGTCGCCTCGCTCGGCGGCGAGCAGGAGGTGATGCTCGGCTATTCCGATTCAAACAAGGACGGCGGCTTCGTCACCTCGGGCTGGGAGCTCTACAAGGCCGAGATCGGGCTCGTCGAGGTGTTCCGCAAGCACGGCGTGCGCATCCGCCTGTTCCACGGTCGCGGCGGCTCGGTCGGGCGCGGCGGCGGGCCTTCCTACGACGCCATTCTCGCCCAGCCCGGCGGCGCCGTGCAGGGCCAGATCCGCATCACCGAACAGGGCGAGATCATCTCGTCAGCAAATATTCCAACGGCGAGGTCGGCCGCCGCAATCTGGAGACGCTGGTCTCCGCGACGCTGGAGGCGAGCCTGCTGGAGGAGCAGACCCCTGCGCCCGATCCCGCCTATCTCTCGACGATGGAGGCGCTGTCGGCGCGCGGCCTACAAGGCCTATCGCGGCCTCGTCTACGAGACCGACGGCTTCGTGCAATATTTCTGGTCCTCGACCGTCATCACCGAGATCGCGACGCTCAACATCGGCTCGCGGCCGGCGACGCCGCAAGAAGACGCAGGCGATCGAGGATTTGCGCGCCATTCCCTGGGTGTTCTCCTGGGCGCAATGCCGGCTCATGCTGCCGGGCTGGTACGGCTTCGGCTCGGCGGTGGAGGCCTATCGCGCCGCCGATCCCGAGAAGGGGCTCGAGCGCCTGCGCGCCATGTACAGGCACTGGCCATTCTTCCGCACGCTGCTGTCCAACATGGACATGGTGCTCTCCAAGTCGAGCCTCGCCATCGCCTCGCGCTATGCGGGGCTGGTGCAGGACGTGGCGTTGCGCGAGGCGATCTTCTCGCGCATCAGCCAAGGAGTGGAAGGCCTCCGTCGACGCGCTCAACGCGATCATGCAGCAGCCGCATCTGCTCGCGCACAATCCGCTGCTGCTGCGCTCGATCCGCAACCGCTTCCCCTATCTCGACCCGCTCAACCATGTGCAGGTCGAGCTGCTGAAGCTGCACCGCGCGCACGCCACCAGCGAAAAGGTGCTGACGGGGATACAGCTCACCATCAACGGCATCTCGGCGGGGTTAAGGAACAGCGGCTGACGCGGGCGCCAACTGCGCATGTCCCTGCGGCAGGAGGGGTTCAGGCAATATTAGTCGATCGCGGCCTAAAAGCTTGAACGTCTTGGAAGAGCCGAATGGATGCAGGACTCGAGGATCGTCTTCGGTAAGCGTGGCGCTCAGGCGCGTCCGGAACGCGCCCCGCGACCCCATTTCGCCTCAGCGCCGCGCGCGCTTCCCGCCTTCGATACGGGAGCGGGCGAAATCGAGGCCGGGGTTGAGACGCCGAGGCGGAGGGACGCCGATGGCGGGGAAGCCGATCTCAAGCTTTATTTCGGTGACGATTGGCCGCAATACGCCCCGCTTTGGCGGCGCATGGAGGGCGGCGCCTGGAGGCCGAGCTGGTCGTTCAAAGCGGCCTTGCTCGCCGGCTACTGGCTGCTTTACCGCAAGCAGGCCGTCGGCTACGCGTTCGTAGTCGCTTACGCTCTTCTCGGCTCCGTCGGGTCCTCGTGGGAAGTGTACGCGATCAGCATCAACATCGTATGTTGTGTTTTTCTCGGCTTGTTCGGCAAATCGATGGTCCTCAACGGCGCCTTGAGGACCATCGCAAGGATACGCGCCCTTCACGGCGCCGACCGACATGCCGACTGGCGCATCGGCAGGGCGGGCGGAACGAGCTGGCTGTTGCCGTCGATGGCGTCGTTGATGATCTTCAGCTCCTCCTATTTGATCGAACGCCAGACGCATGTCGACACCGCCGCGAAGCCGGGCGTCTCGGATTCTCGCTGACCCCGATGGCGAACCGGGGCGAGGCAGCCTCACATCAAGCCCCGCCGCCGCCTCATCCCCCACCGGCCCCAGCCCCCGCGCGCGCGCTCCTCCCGATAGCGCCGCTCCATCTCCAGCGACCACGCGCCGGCCTGCTTCTCCAGCCCCGGCGCGCGGATCGGCTCCGGGCCGAGCGCGATGCCGACATGGGCGAAGACGCGGGCGACCGCGCCCGGCAGATCGGCGGCGAGTTCCTCGTAAGCGAGCGGCATCGTGATCGCCTCGGCGCCCTTCAGCGTCTCGCGCCAGCCCGCTTGCGCGGCGAGCACGCTCTGCACCTGATGGTCGATCTTGCCGAAATCGTAAGGCGCGCCGCGATCGCTCTCGCCGGGGCGCTTGCCGCCGCCGAGGCGGCTGTTCCAGATGCTGGTCGCCATCGCGACATGATGCGAGATCGCCTGCGCGACGATGTTGTCGCGCCGGAGCCAGATCAGCCGCAGGTCCGGGAAGAAGCCGCGCAGCACGTCGAGCGCGGGTTCGCGGGATCGGCGCTCGCGCGCGGAACGTCTCCACGCAATGGGGAAGCTGCCAGTAATGCACCGAGGCCGCGAACACGCCGCCCATCTCCGAGCCGGCTTTCAGGATATAGTCGCGCCAGTCGGGAAAGCTCGTGAACGGCGAGATCGTCGGGCACGCGCAATTCGGCGCGCAGCCACGGCTTGTCGATCTCGGCGCGGGTGAAATATTCGAACGGCTTGCCGGCGCGGCCCGTCGCGCGCAAGGTCGCGGCAAGCAGACTGGAGCCGGTGCGGGCGTCGCAGCAGACGAGATAGGCGCGGCCCGGAAACATATCGGTCATGAAGCCTCCGCGGGCCGGATCGCCCGGCCGGGCGGTTCTTAGCGGGACGCGGCGCCGCGGCCAAGCCGGTCGCGCAGGCGTTTTCGATGCGCGCCGCCATGAAAGGAGCTCAAAATGAAAAGCCATCGCCGCTTCGCTGTGCTCGCTCGCCGCCTGCGACGGCCGCCCACGCCGCCGGCGCGCCGCTGCCCAAGACGGGATCGGTCAAACACGCGCCTATACCGTCTGCCGCGCCGCCGCCGCCGTCGATCTCGGCGAGGTCGGCTCCGACACCTCGGCCGATTGCACGGGGATCGTCAGGACGCCCGACCGCTCGAAGCCGCTCGACAATCTCGCCATGCGCTGCCTGGAGGAATCGGTCGCGCGCAAGGCCGGTCCCCGCAAGGACGCTACAAGTTCACGGGAAGCTGCGTCGAGACCGACGCCGACGGCGACAAGCTCTATCTGACTTACGAAGGGCCCGGAGAGCGGCCCGGTCGACGTGCTCGGCGGGACCGGCAAGTTCAAGGGGATCACGGGCAAGGGGCAATGGCGCGTCGCCGACGCGCCGGGCAATACGGCGAGCCTCTTCGCCTTCACGCTCGATTATGATTTTGCCTGGACGCTCGACTAAGCCATTTTTCAGAGAGCACGGCGCGGGCGCGCTTCGCGCTTTGGCCCAAGGCGATGATCGGTCCGATCATCGAGTCTGGCATAACTACTCCGCCGGCGCGCTCGCCGCGCGGGCGGCGTGCGGACGGCGTGGCCGGAACCTCGGAGCCCGCACGCGGATCGAGCCGGGCGAAGATCAGAACCGAGGCGAGAGTCACGCAGGAGACGACGAAGAAGCTCAGTCTGCATGTCGCGCGGCGCCAGTACGGGATCGTGGAAGACCCATTGCAGGCCCTGCACCGAGGCCGCCGCGACCGCCACGCCGACCGCCTGGCTCATCTGCTGCGAGACGCTGGCGAAGCTGGTCGCCCGGCTCATGCGCGCCTGCGACGACGTCGGCGTAGCCGATGGCGTTGAGCGCGGTGAATTCGAGGCTGCGGAAGAAGCCGCCGATCAGCAGGCCGAGGAAGATCAGCGCATGCGGCGTACTGCGCGCCGATGAGGCCGTAGGAGGCGAGGAACGCGGCCGAGATGAAGGCGTTGCCGACGAGGATCGCGCGGAAGCCGAAGCGCCGGATGAGCCGCGAGGCGGTGAACTTCATCGCCATCGCGCCGGCCGCCGCGGCGAAGGTGAGCGAGCCGGATTCGAACGGCGACAGGCCGAAGCCGATCTGCAGCAGCAGCGGCATCAGGAACGGGATCGCGCCGATGCCGAGCCGGAACACGAAGCCGCCGACCACGCCGGCGAAGAAGGTCGGCAGCTTCAACAGGTCGAGGTCGAGGATCGCGTCGGGCGTGCGCCGCGCATGGCGGACGTAGAGCGACGAGCAGGACGAGCGCCGCCGGCGATCAGCGCCGCCACGACGCCCGACGGCGCGACGCCGCGCCCGATGACGCGTCAGGCCCGAAGACGAGGCCGAGCAGGCCCGGGCCGGAGAGCAGGAAGCCCTTGACGTCGAACGGCGCCACGTCGCGCTCGCGCACATTGGCGATGAAGCGCAGCGTCAGCGCGACGCCGAGCAGCGCCGATCGGCACGTTGATCCAGAAGATCCAGCGCCAGTGGAAATAGGTGGTGATGAAGCCGCCGAGCGGCGGCCCGACGACCGGGCCGATCAGCGCGGGCACGGTGAGATAGGCGAGCGAATCGACCATCTCGGACTTCGGCACGCTGCGCAGCAGCACCAGCCGCCCGACCGGCACCATCATCGCCCCGCCGAGCCCCTGGAACACGCGGGCGGCGATCAGTTCTCGCCAGGGTCGCGGAGGCGCCGCACAGCATCGAGCCCAGCGTGAACACGACGATCGCCGAGCAGAACACGGTGCGCGCGCCGAGCCTGTCGGCGACCCAGCCGGAGGCGGGAATGAACACCGCCAGCGTCAGCATGTAGGAGGTCAGCGCCAGTTTGAGCACGATGGGGTCGCGGTGCAGATCGGCGGCGATGGCGGGCAGCGAAGTGGCCAGCACCGTTCCGTCCATGTTCTCCATGAACAGAGCGGTGGCGATGATGAGGGCGGTGACGACGGCGGGACGCATGATCGTCCTGGCATTTGGCGCCGCAACAGGCGCAGAGCAAGCCGGACAATGTCAAGAGATGTTGAGCAAGCTTACTTTTCACCGCGCCGGCGGCAGCCTGTCCAGCGTGATGCGCGCGGGCTCGGAGCTCTCGCGGTCGCGCCAGGGGCTGAGCACGGGGTCGAGAAACCGGTCCGTCCCGTGCACGCTCCGAGCAGCGCGGCCTGATCGCGCAGGAAGCGGGGGCGGTTGGGGCCGCGATCGTCCCGCCCGCGCGTCGCCGATTCATGGTGGATGAGGGTCGCGAACGGCGTGTAGATCGTGCGGAAGCCCGCGGCGCGGGCGCGCAGGCAGAAGTCGACGTCGTTATAGGCGACGGCGAAATTCTCCTCGTCGAACGGCCCGACCGCGTCGAGACAGGCGCGCGAGATCGAGCATGCAGGCGCCGGTGACGGCGCGTCATGCTCGAGCGCACGGCGAGCCGCCCCATCGGCCCGGGGAAATCGGCCGGGCGGCGGCTGTACCAGTGCCCCGCGAGCCCGCCGAGCCCGACCGCCACGCCGGCGTGCTGGATATCGCCGGCGGGATAGAGCAAGCCGCGCCCCGACGATCCCGGCTTGCGCGTAAGCGAGGCAGCCGACCATCTCCGAGAGCCAGCCGGGCTCGATCGACCTCGACGTCGTTGTTGAGCAGCAGGATCGCCTCGCCCTTCGCCAGCGCGCACGCCGCGATTGACCTGCGCGCGAGAAGTTGAACGGCGCCGGCTCCAGGTCGAGCGTGAAATTCGGCCGCTCCCGCTTCAGCCGCTCGTAGAGCGCGAGCGTGTCGGGATCGGTCGAGCCGTTGTCGACGACGATCAGCTCGAAATCGGGATAATCCGTCCCCTCGAACAGGCCCTCGGTCATCAGGCTCATCAGGCGGAAGGAGTTGCGGTTCGGCGTGACGATCGAAACCTTCGGCCTGCGGCGCTGTGCAGATCGAGCCGCACGCGATGCAGGTCGGGCAGGTTGGCGGGCTCGACCTCGGCCGGCGCGCCATCCCGCGCATAAGCCTCCGCCAGCGCGCGGCGCGCGTTGGCGGTCGCCTTCTCGATGAATTTGACGGAATAGCTGCCCCCGTCGCGCCGCCAGACATAGGCGGGATAGGGAATGTGCCGCACCTCGTCGCGCCTGAGCCGCGCAAGCGCGCGCAGCAGCAGGTCGTAATCCTGCGAGCCGTCGAACCCCTCGCGAAAGCCGCCCACGGCCTCGAAGAGCTCGCGCGAATAGAGCGAGAGATGGTTGATGTAGTTGACGCCGGAGAGCAGCACGTCATCGAACGCCGGCTTGTCGAAGAAGTCGACCCCGCGCAGCCGCCCGTCGACGATGAGCTCGTCGGTGTAGAAGAAACGCGCGCCGCGGATTCTCGGCGATGGCGCGCGCGACGACCGGCGACCGCGTGCGGCGCCAGCGCGTCGTCGTGATCGATGAAGCCGATCCAGCCTCCGCGCGAGGCCGCCAGCGCCGGCGTTGGAGGCGGCCGCGATGCCGCGGTTGACGCCGTTGCGCAGCACGACAAGCCCCGGCTCGTTCTCATGCGCGGCGAGCCATTTCGCCGTCTCCGCCGAGGTCGAGCCGTCGTCGCTCAGCACCAGTTCGGCCCAGCCTCGGGGTTGCCTCCAGAAGGAGGCGAAGAGGTCGTCGAGATAAGCCACAGGCGTGTTGTAAACGCGGCGAGACGAAGGAGATCAGCGGCTTCGGCGGCGCCGCCTCCGGCTTCAACTCGCGCGCCGCCAGCAGCGCAGGCGTGCAGGAAATGCTCGTGAACGGTTCTGGGCTTGCGCGCGACCCCGAAAGGTCGCTCGCGCAACGCCGGCGCGAAATCGGCAAGGCGCGACGCTTGCGCGCAGGATCGGCGCACGCTCCGCCTCGAAGGCCGCAAGCTCGGGCTCGACGTCGCGCGCGAGCGCCTCGCCTTCGGCGTCGGCCGCCCAGCGGAACGAAAACTCCGCCATGCCCTCCATGCGGATCGAAGCGCAGCCGGCGAAGGTCGGGGCAACCCTCGAACGACAGGCGGATCAGCGCCGCGCGGGCCGGCTCGAAGCCGACGCTGTCGTCCTGCGAGAAGCCGCCGCCCCAGTTGAAATAAATGCGCGGCGTCAACGCGCCATCGCGCTCGGCCGCGACATAAAGGACGAGCGAGGAGACCTGTTTCGGCGCGGGAAACAGGAATTGCGGATCGCCGCCCGTCGCGCGCCATTGGTCGCCCGAATGTCTGACTACGCCGAAGCCTGTCGGCTCGAACGGACCGCCCTTGAACTCCGCCGCCCGCGCGAAACGGTCGCGCAACACGTTCTTGAACCGCTGAATCGGCATGTTTCTCGGGTCCGGAATGGCGAAGTTCGGCTTATGCCACGCGCTTGGTCTTCTCTATGACAAAAATGTCGTGCCACACCGCGTGGCAATAGTTGTTGTCGGGAAACTCGACGACCCGCGTGGCGAGATAGAGGTCATGCGGCTCGCGCAGCGGCTCGGGGAACGCGATTTCCGCCTGTTGCTGGCGGAAGGCGGCGCGCACGGAAGTCCAGCCGCTGAAATGGGGGGAATCGGCGAGCGCCGCGACATCGCGCGCGATCGGCCCCGGCCGGCGCGCCCATAGCGCGAACTCGACCGGGCGCGACTGCTCGTGCTCGATCCCGAACGAGGCGCGAAGCCCCGTCGCCCCCTGAAACAGCGCATGTTTGAGCCGCACCAGCGCCGGGCGCCCGACGAGCGGATGATGGGTCGAGGGCTCGCCGCCGACGAAATAGCGGCCGGGAAAGTCGGCGGCCGGCGTCAGCAGTTCGGCGCTGGCGAGAAGCCGGCGCGGCAGCGGCGTCACGCCGGGTTCGAGGGCGAGCGCGCTCGCGGTGTTGAGGTCGAACAGCGCCATTTCGGCGGCGAGCGCGGTCCAGACAACGCGCTCGCCCGACCGGCCCCTGGAGAGGAGGAGCACGTCGGCGGTCTCCTCGAACGGCGGCGCGAGGTCGAGCGTCAGTTCGCCCGGCGCGCGCCAGCCCGTCCAGGCGAAACGATCCTGCGACGTCAGCGCCTCGCCGTCGAGCCTGAGCAGCGCGAAGCGGTCGCAAACCACCAGCGCCACGCGCGCGTCCGGCCCCGCGCTCACCTTCGCCGTCAGCCGCCTTGCGTTTGGCGGGCAGACATTGGCGGCCTTGATTACCGCCGTCCCGCCGCGCAGCGGGTGTGAGATCGCCTGTCCCCCCTCGCTGCGCACGTCCTCTCGGCTCAAACCGACGAAGCCTTGCGCCCGGTCGGCCGCGATGGCGAGCAGCGACACGCTGCGGGTCCTGAGGGCGGCGGGCGCGCGCACGGCGCCGAGCGCGGCCTTCTCGGCCGCCGCCTCCGCGCCGGCGCGGGCGAGCGCGGCGAGTTCGGGATCGTCGAGCCATTGCGCGAAGGCGAAAGCCTCGCGCAAGCGCCCGCGCGCGAGGCAATATTCGAGAAACGGCCGGTTCTGCTCGGCGCTGTCGCGCTGGGGCATGAACGACAGCCTGACCGCCATGTCGCGCGCCGCCGCGCCGAGGCCGGTCAGCGCGGCGGTGACGCGGTCGCGGGTGCGCGGGCCCGTGGCGGCGACGCTTTCGAGCGCCCCGGCGAGAAGCCCCGCCTCGCAATGGGCGAAGGCCTGCAACAGCCGGCGCTGATCGGCGGAGGGTTCGCCGATCTCGAGCGTCCCGGCGGGACGCGCGCGTTTCCAGAACAACGGCGTCGCCGCGACTTCGAGGCAAGCCCCTGCGATCGCGGCTTGCGTCAGCATGAGCCGATCTCTCAGCGTTTCTCCGACGTCGGCGGCAAAGCCCCCGACTGACAGGAACCTCGCGCGGTCGATGAGGAAACAGCCCTCGCCCAGACAATTGTCGAAGGCCGCGAGCGTGAGATTGGCGCCCGTCGGCAGAAGTTCGATGAAGCCGTCCCAGCCCTCGCGCGGGAGACCGGCGTGCGAGAACTCCAGACCGGGACTGGTCACGACCTGCGCCTGCAAGCCGCCGGCCGCGGCGAGAAAGCCGGCGAGCGCGCCGGGTTTGAGGATCACGCTGCGCTCGTCGGCGAACATCAGCCACGGGCTCTGCGCCCGCGTCGCCGCGAGATTGCGCGCCTGCGCCACGCCCAAGCCCGGCTCGACGATGCGGCGGATGCGCGCGTCAGCAGGCAAGGCCGCGCTCGAGTCCGGCGATACGACGACGATCTCGGCGAAGTCCTGCGCGAGGAAGGAATCCCAAGCCTCCGGCGCGACCGGCGCGCTCAACGCGAGGCACAGCGAAACCGGCCGAGGGGCCACGCCCGCGGGCTCGCCCGGGGGCGGCGCCTGCGCGATCAGATCGAGCCAGCCCTTGCGCGAAATGTCCTGCGGCACGGCGAGCGCGGCGGTCGGAGCGCCCTCGTCGAGCGCGGCGGCGATTTTCTCAGCCAGCGATTCCGGCGTGTTGGCGCAAAGCGCGCGGGCGCGGTCGGCTTCCGCGATCAGTTCCGCCGTGCCCCCGCTGTCGGTCGCGATGAGCGGCACGCCGGCGATGAGGCATTCCGCCACCACGCAGGGCGAGTTCTCGGCGCGCGACGGAGTGACCGCCAGCACGCCCGGGCGGCTCAGATATTTGAGCGCCTGCTCCTGTCCGAGTTCGGTGATGAGCGTCGGCGGCGAAGGCCACGCCCGCGTGCGCTCCAGCACATAGACGCCGGAATGCACGCCCTCGATGCGCGAGAACTTCCCGAGAAACGTCACCTTGAGGCCGCTCATGTCGCGGCTGTCGCAGAGCCTGGAATAGGCCGAAAGGAACAGATCGACGCCCTTGCGCGCCTCGAGCCGGCCGAAGAACACGACCTCCTCGACGCGCGCCGGCGGCGCGGCGGGCGCCGGCTCGACGGGCAGCGCGTTCTGGATGACGCGGGTCGATGTCGGCAGCCGCCAGCCCTTTTCGCGCATCCAGCCCAGGAGGTAGTGGCTGGGGCTGACGAGATCGTCGGCCAGTTCGACGCTGCGTCGCTCCAGGAAATCGACGGAGATCGGGATGCAGGCTCCAGTAGAGCTGCTGGTTCAGCTCCAGCACCCAGGCGTTGGCGCCGTGCGTGACGACGATCATGCGCGGCGCGTCGGGGAACAGCCCGGCTTTCTTGGCCAGCAGCGGGTAATAGCCCTGCCCGCCGCATTCGTTGAAGAACACGATGTCGAAGCCGCGCCCCCGCAAATATTGCAGCACCGCGAAGCTGGCGGCGACATGGTCCTCGTGGCCGGCGCGCAGCGCCGGGTTGCGCGGCACGAATTCGAGCCTGACGCCGCGCTTCTCCCACGCCGCGATCGTGTCGGCGGCGGCGGCGACCCGCTCGTCGAAATCGACAAGCCCGGCGTCGACATAGGCCACCGTCACGTCATGGCCGGCCTCCGCCAGCGTCAGCGCCAGCCCGGTGTTGGCCGTGCCGATGCCGCCGTTCTTGAACAGCCCGTGAAATTCGGCGGTGACGATGCAGACGCGACGTTTTCCGTCAAACGACGGCTGAAGCATGTAAAACCCCGAGCGGCGGACCCGAATCCGTTCGCGCTCTTAGCTCAGCCGGGCGCAACCGCGCAAAGGCCGGGCGTCAGCTGCCGCGATAGGTCGAATAGCTCCACGGCGTCGCCACCAGCGGCACATGGTAATGCGCGGCGGGATCGGCGATCTGGAAGCGGATGGGCACGATCTCCAGAAAAGGCGGATCGGCCGTCGCCGCGCCGCGGGCGCGGAAATAGTCGCCGATATGGAAGGCAAGCTCGAACCGCCCCGCCCGCGCCTGCGGCCGCCGGGATCAGCGGCGCGTCGGTGCGCCCGTCGGCGTTGGTGCGCGTGTGGGCGATGCGCTCGCGCGCGCCGTCGGCCTCGATCTCGAACAGCTCGATCTCCACCCCCGCCGCCGGCGTGCCAAGCACGGTGTCGAGAACATGCGTCGTCAATCCAGCCATGCGTAATCCTCATCGCTCAAGCACAGTTTAACGGCATTTGCGGGTCTTTGACAGCCGGTCTCCGTTGCTTTTCCCGCAAAGTCATGCATCGTGCGAATAACAGACAAGCGGCGCTACGCTTGCCAAGCTGCGCCTTGCGTGAGAAGGGGGCCGCGGTTCTGGAGCGACGAAATGTCGCGTCGCAGGGAGGTCGTTGATGTCCGAGGCGAGAGACCTTGAGCGCGAGGATTGGCTCGAATCGCTGGATTCGGTCGAAGCTTTCGAAGGTCTGGAACGCGTCGACGAACTGCTCGACGCTGTGGTGACGTCGGCCCGCCGCAAGGGCGCGAAGCTGCCCTTCGCCGCCAACACCGCTTACGTCAACACGATCCCGCCCGATCGCCAGCCGCCCGCATCCCGGCGACCGGCAGCTCGAAATGACGATCCGCCATTACGTGCGCTGGAACGCCGCGGCGATCGTGCTTGCGCGCCAACAAGGAAAGCTCCGAGCTCGGCGGCCATATCGCGAGCTTCCAGTCGGCGGCGACGCTCTACGACACCGGCTTCATGCATTTCTGGCGCGCGGCCGGCGACGAGCCACGGCGGCGATCTCGTCTATTTCCAGGGCCATTCGTCGCCCGGCATCTACGCCCGCGCCTTCCTCGAAGGGCGGCTGAGCGAGGAGCAACTCGTCAATTTCCGCCAGGAAGTCGGCGGGCATGGGCCTGTCGTCCTATCCGCATCCCTGGCTGATGCCGGATTTCTGGCAGTTCCCGACCGTCTCGATGGGCCTGGGGCCGCTTGATGGCGATCTATCAGGCGCGCTTCCTGCGCTATCTGCACGGACGCGGCCTCGCCGACACGGCCGAGCGCAAGGTCTGGGTGTTCTGCGGCGACGGCGAGATGGACGAGCCGGAATCGCTCGGCGCGATCTCGCTGGCGGGCCGCGAGAAGCTCGACAATCTCATCTTCGTCATCAACTGCAATCTGCAACGGCTCGACGGGCCGGTGCGCGGCAACGGCAAGATCGTGCAGGAGCTCGAAGCCGACTTCCGCGGCGCCGGCTGGAACGTCATCAAATGCCTGTGGGGCACCGGCTGGGACGCGCTGCTCGCCAGGGACAAGGACGGCAAGCTGCGCCAGCTGATGATGGAATGCGTCGACGGCGAATATCAGGACTTCAAGTCGAAGAACGGCGCCTATATCCGCAAGAATTTCTTCGGCCGCTATCCCGAGACCGCCGAGATGGTGAAGGACTGGACCGACGACCAGATCTGGGCGCTGACGCGCGGCGGCCACGATCCGGTCAAGGTCTACGCCGCCTACAAGGCGGCGAGCGAGCACAAGGGCCAGCCGACCGTCATTCTCGCCAAGACCGTCAAAGGCTACGGCATGGGCGAGGCCGGCGAAGGCATGATGATCGCCCATCAGGCCAAGAAGATCGGCGAACACGCGCTGAAAGGCTTCCGCGACCGCTTCCAGATCCCGCTGACCGACGAGGAACTGACCAAGGTTCCCTTCCTCAAGCTGCCGGCGGGCGGCGCGGAGGAGAAATATCTGCACGAGCGCCGCGCCGCGCTCGGCGGCCCGCTGCCGGCGCGCCGGCGCAAGTCCGAGCCGCTGGAGATCGCCGCCGCTCTCGGCCTTCGACGCGCTGTTGCAGGCGACCGCCGAGGGGCGCGAGATTTCGACCACGATGGCCTTCGTGCGCATCCTGACGACGCTGCTGCGCGACAAGAACGTCGGCCCGCGCATCGTGCCGATCGTGCCCGACGAGAGCCGCACCTTCGGCATGGAGGGCCTGTTCCGCCAGATCGGCATCTTCTCGCAGGTCGGCCAGCTCTACAAGCCGCAAGACGCCGATCAGCTCATGTACTACCGCGAGGATTCGAAGGGTCAGATCCTGCAGGAAGGCATCAACGAGCCGGGCGCGATGGCCTCCTTCATCGCGGCGGGGACGTCCTATTCGACGTCCAACGTGCCGATGATCCCCTTCTACATCTATTATTCCATGTTCGGCTTCCAGCGCGTCGGCGATCTCGCCTGGGCGGCGGGCGACATGCGCGCGCGCGGCTTCCTGATCGGCGGCACCTCCGGCCGCACGACGCTCAACGGCGAGGGCCTGCAGCACGAGGACGGCCACAGCCATGTCCTCGCCTCGACGATCCCCAACTGCGTCGGCTACGACCCGACCTACGCCTATGAGGTCGCCGTCATCATCCAGCACGGCCTCAAGCGCATGTATGTCGACAACGAGGACGTCTATTTCTACATCACGACGCTCAACGAGAATTATCCGCATCCCGCCATGCCCGAAGGCGCCGAGGAAGGCATCCTCAAGGGCATGTACAAGCTGAAGACCGTCGAGGGCGGCGGCTCGGCGCTCAAAGTGCGGCTGCTCGGCGCCGGCGCGATCCTGCGCGAGGTCGAGGCGGGCGCGGAGCTGCTCGCCAAGGATTTCGGCGTGACGAGCGAGATCTGGAGCGTGACGAGCTTCACGGAGCTGCGCCGCGAGGGGCTGGAGGCCGAGCGCTGGAACATGCTGCATCCGGAGGCGCCGAAGCGCCTCTCCTATGTCGAGCAGTGTCTGGGCAAGGGCCAGGGGCCGGTGATCGCGGCGACCGACTACATCAAGGCGATCGGCGACGGCATCCGGCCTTACGTGCCGGCGACCTACAAGGTGCTCGGCACCGATGGCTTCGGCCGCTCCGACTATCGCCGCCGGCTGCGCTCTTTCTTCGAGGTCGACCGCTTCCACGTCGCGGTCGCCGCGCTGAAGTCGCTGGCCGACGATCAACTGCTGCCGGCCAAGCGCGTCAGCGAGGCGATCGCCAAATATGGGATCGACCCCGAGCGGCCGAGCCCGACGAAAGTGTAAGGGCATGACCGTTTCTCCCGTCATGGCCGGGCTTGTCCCGGCCATCCACGCCCCGACGAGAGCTTGCCGGTTGAGAGTCTGGGAGGAAAGCTCCCGGCTTGCCGCCAGTTCGACGACGTGGACGCCCGGGACAAGCCCGGGCATGGCGGCCAATGTGCAATTCAAGCACCCCATCGCCTAACGCGCGAGGAGACAAGCCTTGTCGAAGATCGAAGTCAAAGTCCCCGACATCGGCGATTTCCACGACGTGCCGATCATCGAAGTCCTGGTGAAGCCGGGCGATCAGGTGAAGCCCGAGCAATCGCTGCTGACGCTCGAATCCGACAAGGCCTCGATGGACGTGCCTTCGCCTGCCGCCGGCGTGGTCAAGGAAGTCATCGCCAAGGTCGGCGACAAGGTGTCGATGGGCTCGGTCATCCTGACGCTGGAGGACAGCGCCGCCGCGCCGCGCTGCCGCAGGCCGCGCCCAAGGCGGCCGCGCCGCCGCAGGCCGCGCCGAAGGCGGCGGCGGCGAGCGCGGCGATGGAGGTCAAAGTCCCCGACATCGGCGACTTCCACGACGTGCCGGTCATCGAGATCCTGGTCAAGCCCGGCGATCAGGTGAAGGCCGAGCAGTCGCTGCTGACGCTGGAATCCGACAAGGCGTCGATGGACGTGCCCTCGCCCGCCGACGGGACGGTCGGCGAGTTGCGCGTGAAGGTCGGCGACAAGGTGAGCGAAGGCGCGGTGATCCTGACGCTCGCGACGTCCGGCGCCGCCGCGCCTCAGCCGAAAGCCGAGGCGCCCGCGAAGGCCGAAGCGCCCAAGGCGGCCGAGCCGTCGCCGCCCGCCCTCCGCCGCGCCGGCTGCAACTCGCCGATTTCTCCGGCGTCTTCGCCGGCCCCTCGGTGCGGCGCATCGCGCGCGAGCTCGGCGTCGATCTCGCGAAGATCACGGGAACGGGCGAGAAAGGCCGCATCACCAAGGACGACCTCAAATCGGCGCTCGCCGGCGCAGCGCCTGGCGGCGCCGCGCGCGGCGGCGTGGGCCTGCCGGAAATCCCGGCCGTCGATTTCGCCAAATTCGGCCCCGTCGAGACCAAGCCGCTCTCGCGCATCAAGAAGATCTCCGGGCCGCGCCTGCACGCCTCCTGGGTCAACATTCCCCATGTCACGCACACGGACGAAGCCGACGTCACCGAGCTGGAAGCGTTCCGCAAGTCGCTCGACGACGCGGCCAAGGCCGACAAGAAGGCGCCCTATCGCGTCTCGCTGCTGCCGCTGCTGATGAAGGCGAGCGTGGCGACGCTGAAGACCTATCCGACCTTCAACTCGGCGCTCGCGCCCGCCAAGGACGCGCTGATCTATCGCCACTACTGGAACATCGGCGTCGCCGTCGACACGCCCGACGGCCTTGTCGTGGCGGTCGTGAAGGACGTCGACAAGAAGGGCGTCGTCGAGCTTTCGCGCGAGCTCGGCGCCCTTTCGGCGAAGGCGCGCGAGGGCAAGCTCGCGCCTGCCGAGATGCAGGGCGCGACCTTCACCATCTCCTCGCTCGGCGGCATCGGCGGCACGGCGTTCACGCCGATCGTCAACGCGCCGGAGGTCGCGATCCTCGGCGTGGTGCGCTCGAAGATGGCGCCGGTCTGGGACGGCAAGGCGTTCGTCCCGCGCCTGATGCTGCCGATGTGCCTCTCCTACGATCACCGCGTGATCGACGGCGCGGCGGCGGCGCGCTTCATGCGCCATCTCTGCGGCGTCGCCGAGGACATGCGGCGCGTCCTGCTCTGACCTTCTCCTGACAAGGTAGCGTTCATGGCGAGCGAAATTCGGCTGCCCGACATCGGCGATTTCAAAGACGTTCCGATCATCGAAATTCAGGTGAAGCCCGGCCAGAGCGTCGCCAAGGACGACATTCTGCTGACGCTGGAAAGCGACAAGGCGACGCTCGACGTGCCCGCTCCGGAGGCCGGAGTGATAGGCGAGATCAAGGTCAAGGTCGGCGACAAGGTGAGCCAGGGCGACCTGCTGGCGACCTACGCCAGCGGCGGCGCGACGGCGCCGGCGGCCGCGCCCAAGGCGGCCGAAAAGCCCGCCGAGAAGCCCGCCGCGCCGGTCGAGAAGACCGATCTCGAATGCGACGTGATGGTGCTCGGCGCCGGCCCCGGCGGCTACACCGCCGCCTTCCGCGCCGCCGATCTCGGCCAGCATGTCGTGCTCGTCGAGCGAGGCGCGACGCTCGGCGGCGTCTGCCTCAACGTCGGCTGCATCCCCTCCAAGGCGCTGCTTCACGTCGCCAAGGTGATCGACGAAGCCTCGCACATGGGCGCGCACGGCGTCGGCTTCGGCAAGCCTTCGATTGATCTGGACAAGCTGCGCGGCTTCAAGGACGGCGTCGTCAAGCGGCTGACCGGCGGTCTCACGGGGCTGGCAAGGCAGCGCAAGGTGACGGTCGTCACCGGCGAGGCGCAGTTCACCTCCGCCAACACGATCGCGGTCGAGACGGCGGAAGGCCGCCGCGTCGTGCGCTTCGCCAAGGCGATCATCGCGGCGGGCTCCGAGCCGGTCGCGCCGGGCTTCATCCCCAAAGACCCGCGCATCTGGGATTCGACCGGCGCGCTCGATCTGAGCTTCATCCCGAAGCGCATGCTGGTTCTCGGCGGCGGCATCATCGGGCTGGAGATGGCCACCGTCTACGAGGCGCTGGGGGCCGAGATCACGGTCATCGAGATGATGGACCAGTTGATGCCCGGCGCCGACAGGGACATCGTCGCGCCCTTCGCCAAGCGCGTCGAGAAACGCTACGCCAAGATCATGCTGAAGACCAAGGTGACGAAGGTCGAGGCGCGGCCCGACGCTCTGCATGTGAGCTGGGAAAGCGAAGCGGGCGCGGGCGAAGGCGATTTCGACGCCATGCTGGTCTCGGTCGGCCGCCGGCCCAACGGCGGGGCGATCGGCGCGCAGGCGGCCGGCGTCAATGTCGACGAGCGCGGCTTCATCGCCGTCGACAGAGCAGATGCGCACCAACGTCAGCCACATCTTCGCCATCGGCGACATCGTCGGCCAGCCGATGCTGGCCCACAAGGCCACGCACGAGGGCAAGGTGGCGGCGGAAGTGGCGAGCGGCCACAAGAGCGCCTTCGACGCCAAATGCATCCCCTCGGTCGCCTATACCGACCCCGAGGTGGCGTGGGTTGGGGTCACGGAGGGCCAGGCGAAGGCGCAGGGGCTCAAATACGGCAAGGCGGTCTTCCCCTGGGCGGCGAGCGGCCGATCCCTGTCCCTGGGCCGCGACGAGGGCCAGACGAAGACGCTGTGGGACGAGGCGAGCGGTCGCCTGATCGGGGCCGCCATCGTCGGCCCCAACGCCGGCGACCTCATCGCCGAGGCCGCGCTCGCCATCGAGATGGGCTGCGACGCCGAGGACATCGGCCTGACGATCCACCCGCACCCGACCCTGTCGGAGACCTTCGCCATGTCGGCGGAGGCCTACGCGGGGACGCTGACGGATCTGTACATGCCGAAGAAGAAGTGAGGCTCGCTGCGCCCGGCGCGCGATCCCGAATTACTCAAAGTTGAGGCGAAACGTCGCGGCGGCCCATAGCGTCCGTCGTGACGCAGTCGTCGCGTTGGCGTCATGGCGCAACTCCGCGTAGAGTGCGAGGCGCCCATGAACGACGATGCTCAGGACCAGCAGGCGCCGATCGTCGCGCATTTCGCGCGAGGCGCGAAGCGCATCGACACGCAGGGCGCCATCGTGCTGCTGAAAGGCGACGAGGCGATCAAGATACGCCGCGCGATCCGTCTGCCCTTCCTCGATTACTCGACATTGGAGAAGCGGCGCGCGGCGGCGCAAGCCGAGATCGAGATCAATCGCGCCTACGCGCCGCACATATATATAGACTCCGCGCCGATCCGCAGAACCGCGGACGGCTATGGATTTCGAAGGCGATGGCGAGATCGTCGAGTGGGCGACGCGCATGCGCCGCTTCGACGAGAACGCGACGCTCGACAAGGTCGCCGCGCGCGGCGAGCTCAGCAACGAGGTCTTGCGCGAGCTGGCGCGAGCCGATCCACGCCATGCACGCGCACGCGCCGAGGCGCGAGGCGGCGCCGGCGATTGCGGCGATGCGCCTGTGGATCGAGCAGAACGCCGAGGCCTTCGCCGACCAACCCGACCTGTTCTCCGCCGACGCGGCGGCCGAGCTCTCCGCAAAGTCGCGCGCGGCGCTTGACGCGCCTGACGCCGCTATTGCTGGAGCGCGGCGCGCGCGGCGCGGTCCGGCGCTGCCACGGCGATCTGCATCTGCGCAACATCGCGCTCATCGACGGCGAAGCCCACGCCGTTCGACGCCATCGAATTCGACGAAACGATCGCCACCGGCGACATTCTCTACGATCTCGCCTTCGCGGTGATGGATCTCTGGGAGCGCGATCTCCGGCCCCAGGCCAATCTGCTGTTCAACGCCTATCTCGCTGAGAGCGACGCCGAGACCTATTCCGCGCTCGGCGCGCTGCCGCTGTTCCTCAGCCTGCGCGCGGCGATCCGCGCCAAGGTGGCGGCGAACGCGGGCGCGCGAGGCGAAGCGCGGCGCTATTTCGAGTTCGCATGCGGCTTCCTGCGCCCTGCCCCGCCGCGGCTCATCGCCGTCGGCGGCCTTTCCGGCACAGGCAAGAGCGCGCTTTGCGCCTTGCTGGCGCCGGAGATCGGCGCGGCGCCCGGCGCGGCGTGGCTGCGCAGCGACATCGAGCGCAAGCATCTGTTCGGCGTCGAGGAGCTGACGCCGCTGCCCGACGCGGCCTATAGCGCCGCCGCGAGCCGAGGAGACTTACGCGCGGCTGATCGACAAGGCGCGCCGCGCGCTGGAAGCCGGCGCCGTCGGCGCTGATCGACGCCGTGCACACGCATGGACACGAGCGCGCGGCGAGCGCGGCGCTGGCGCGCGGAGATCGGCGTTCCCTTCGCGGGCCTTTGGCTGGAGGCGCCGCTCGACGTGCGCCTCGCCCGCATCGGAGCGCGCCGCGCCGACGCCTCGGACGCCGACGAGGCCGTCGCGCGCCGCCAGCGCGCGGAGCCGTTGATCGAGCCTGGCTGGCGCGCGATCGACGCCGGCGGCGACGCTCGACGAGACGCTGCGCGTTGCCTCAGACGCCGCCGCCGGTATATAGCTCCCGCCTCACAAATTGATGAGGAGCCCCCATGTCCGTGGATCAGGCCACGGTGCGCCGCATCGCGCGGCTTGCGCGCATCGCCGTCCAAGAGCAGGAGATCCCGCATCTGCAAGGCGAGATCAACGCCATCCTGTCTTTCGTCGAGGAGCTCTCGGCCGTCGACGTGGAAGGCGTCGAGCCGATGACCTCGGTCATCCCCATGAAATTGCCGATGCGCGAGGACGTCGTCACCGACGGCGAGATACCGCAGAAGGTGCTCGCCAACGCGCCGCTGACGGAAGGCGGCTTCTTCCTCGTGCCCAAAGTCGTCGAATAGGACGCCCCCCTTTGACCGATCCGACCTCTCTCACGCTCGCCGACGCGCGCTCGGCGCTCCGCGAGAAGCGCCTCTCCAGCGTCGAACTCACTCGCGCCTATCTCGACGCGATAGACAAGGCGAAGGGCCTCAACGCCTATGTCGCCGTCACCGCCGACCGCGCGCTGAAAATGGCGGAAGCCAGCGACGCGCGCCTCGCCAAAGGCGAGGCGGGCCCGCTCGAAGGCCTGGCCCTCGGGATCAAAGATCTCTACGCGACGGAAGGCGTGCACACGCAGGCGTGCAGCCACATCCTCGACAAGTTCGCGCCTCCTTACGAGTCCACAGTGACGTCGCACCTGTGGCGCGACGGCGCCGTGATGCTCGGCAAGCTCAACATGGACGAGTTCGCGATGGGCTCGTCCAACGAAACTTCGTACTACGGCCCCGTCGCCTCGCCGTGGCTGCCGCCGAACTGGACGCCAGAGCGCGCGAAATCCGCGCTCTCCGGCGACAAGCGCGGCTTGCTGACGCCGGGCGGCTCCTCCGGCGGCTCGGCCGCGGCCGTCGCGGCGCGGCTTTGTCTGGCGGCGACCGCCAGCGACACCGGCGGCTCGATCCGCCAGCCCGCCGCCTTCACAGGCACGGTCGGCATCAAGCCGACCTACGGGCGCTGCTCGCGCTGGGGCATGGTGGCCTTCGCCTCCTCGCTGGATCAGGCCGGCCCCATCGCGCGCGACGTGCGCGACGCGGCGATCATGCTGACTTCGATGGCCGGCCACGATCCCAAGGACTCCACCTGCTACGACGCGCCCGTGCCCGATTACGAGGCGGCGGTCGGCCGCTCGGTGAAGGGCCTCACCATCGGCATTCCCAGGGAATATCGGCTCGACGGCATGCCCGCCGAAATCGAGGCGCTGTGGGCGCAGGGCGCCGATTGGTTGAAGGCCGCGGGCGCGAAAGTGGTGGACGTCACCCTGCCGCACACGCGCCACGCCCTGCCCGCCTATTACATCGTCGCGCCCGCCGAGGCGTCGAGCAATCTCGCGCGCTACGACGGCGTGCGCTATGGCCTGCGCGAGGACGGCGGCGACATCGTCGGTTTGTATGAAAAGACCCGCGCGCGCGGCTTCGGCGCCGAAGTGCGGCGGCGCCTGATGATCGGCACCTACGTGCTCTCCGCCGGCTATTACGACGCCTATTACGTGCGCGCGCAAAAAATCCGCACGCTCATCAAGCGCGATTTCGAGACCGTGTTCGCCGACGGCGTCGACGCGATCCTGACCCCGGCCACGCCCTCTGCCGCCTTCGGCGTCGGCGAGAAAGGCTCGGCCGATCCCGTGGAGATGTATCTCAACGACGTGTTCACGGTGACGGTCAACATGGCGGGCCTGCCCGGCCTGGTCGCGCCCGCGGGGCTCTCCGCCGCCGGCCTGCCGCTGGGCTTGCAGCTCATCGGCCGGCCGTTCGACGAGGAGACCTTGTTCGCGCTCGGCGCGGCGATCGAGCAGGCGGCGCCGAAATTGAAGGCGCCCGAGCCCTGGTGGGCCTGAGGGAGGAGCGAGGACATGGCCAGTCTCATCAAGGGCGCCACAGGCGACTGGGAAGTCGTCATCGGCCTGGAAGTGCACGCGCAGGTGACTTCGAAGGCCAAGCTGTTCTCAGGGGCCTCCACGGCCTTCGGAGGGGCGCCGAACACGCATGTGTCGCTGGTCGACGCGGCGATGCCGGGCATGCTGCCGGTCATCAACGTGGAGTGCGTGCGGCAGGCCGTGCGCACGGGGCTCGGCCTCAAAGCGCAAATCAACAAGCGCTCGTCGTTCGATCGCAAGAACTACTTCTACCCCGACCTGCCGCAGGGCTATCAGATCTCGCAGTACAAGAGCCCGATCGTCGGCGAGGGCGAAATCCAGGTCGACCTGACGCCGGAGCGCTCGATCAAGGTCGGCATCGAGCGGCTGCACCTCGAGCAGGACGCCGGCAAGTCGCTGCACGACCAGTCGCCGACGATGAGCTACGTCGACCTCAACCGCTCGGGCGTGGCGCTGATGGAGATCGTCTCCAAGCCCGACATGCGCTCGGCCGACGAGGCCAAGGCCTACGTGTCGAAACTGCGCACGATCCTGCGCTACATCGGCTCCTGCGACGGCGACATGGAGAAGGGGAACCTTCGCGCCGACGTCAACGTTTCCGTACGCAAGCCAGGCAGCCCGTTCGGCACGCGCTGCGAGATCAAGAACGTCAACTCGATCCGCTTCATCGGCCAGGCGATCGAGGTCGAGGCGCGTCGCCAGATCGGCGTCATCGAGGACGGCGGCGTCATCGAGCAGGAGACGCGGCTCTACGATCCCGCCAAGGGCGAGACGCGCTCGATGCGCTCCAAGGAAGAGGCGCACGACTATCGCTATTTCCCCGATCCCGACCTGCTGCCGCTCGAATTCGACGACGCCTTCATCGAGGAGCTGAAGGCGCATCTGCCCGAACTGCCCGACGAGAAGAAGGCCCGCTTCATGCGGGATTACGGGCTCTCGGCTTATGATGCGGCGATCCTCTCGGCCGAGCGCGAGACCGCCGGCTTCTTCGAAGAGGCAGCGCTTCACGGCGGCGCCAGGCGCGACGCCAAGGCGGTCGCCAACTGGATCATGGGCGATCTCTCGGCTTACGCCAACGCCAATGGCGTCGAGCGTCGCCGAGGCGGGCCTGAGCGCGGGCGCACTGGCCTCGCTCGTCGATCTCATCGGCGAAGGCGTGATCTCCGGCAAGATCGCCAAGGACGTGCTGGCGATGCTGCTCGGCCCCGACAAAGGCGCGGATCCGCGCGAACTCGTGAAGGCGCGCGGGCTCTTGCAGGTCAGCGACGCGGGCGCGATCGAAGCGGCGGTCGACGCGGTGATCGCGGCCAACGCCGACAAGGCCGAGCAAGCCAAGGCCAAGCCCGGCATGCTCGGTTGGTTCGTCGGTCAAGTGATGAAGACGACCGGCGGCAAAGCCAATCCGCAGAGCGTGAGCGACGCCTTGAAACGCAAGCTCGGCCTGCCGTGAGTCGCGCAAATCCCAAGCGATTCGAGGCGTAGAAAGCGAATTCCGCGCGCTTCGCAAGCGCGCGGCTTGTGGAATCTTCGACATCTTCTTCGCAGAAAAATTCGATTGCCTCGCGCAGTTCGCAACGCGCTTCGTCGCTGACGCGCACGAAAGCGCCGGGCGCTTCGAAGCGGCTGCGCGGCGCGCCGCACGATCAAACAAACATGCGCGCGGTCGCGCGGATTCTTTGGCCGCGTGAAGGTATCGCGCGCCACGCCGAGCCGCCGCGTCCGGCGCTTGCGAGGGCTCGCGAAAGCGCGCTGCGCGGCGCTCGGCGAAGGCGCGCATGATCGAATCGTCGCGTGCGAGCGCGAACGTTTATTCGATGACGATGGCGTCTGAACGCACTGCGCGGCGCCATGACGAGTCTTGATACAAACGAAAACGCGCGTACCTTAGTTGACGTCTGACTGTCGCGCGAAAGGCGAGCGCGAGCGAACGGAATCAGACGAGAGGAAGTAATCATCATGGCGAAGGCGGCGACGAAGAAACCAGCGAAGAAGGCGGCGGCGAAGAAGGCCGCTCCGAAGAAGGCGGCGCGCAAGGTGGTGGCCAAGAAGGCGACGCGCAAGGCCGCTGCGAAGAAGACGACGTGAAGAAGGCTGCGCCCAAGAAGGCCGCCGCCAAGAAGACGGTCGCTCGCGCTGCGACGAAGAAGGCGGCCGGCAAGAAGACTGCGGCGAAGCGCGCGCCGGCCAAGCGCGCGGCCAAGCCCGCCGAGCCTTCGACGACGCCGGCAAACGACTCCTCCTCGGAAGGCTAAGCGACGAAGCATAGCGGCTTGATTGGTCGACGCCGCGGCTCGGCGATGGCTGCGCCCTTGAAGCTGGCGCCGTAAGCGACCGGGTTGAATGCGGAGGGAGCGACGATTGCGAGTTTCGCCCCTTCGCATCGGTTGTCGATCGTTGCGGACATTGGCCCACGACGAAGCGGTTTCAATGAATCCCGAGCCGTGATGGGCCGCCATTCTAGCGTCGGACGCCAAGAGCCAGGGTTGGGCGGATTGCGGCGGCCGAGCGACGCTCACGAAGGAATGCGCGTCCGGCGCTCGGGCGCAATGCTGATATGCGGCGCCTTGCGTCCGTTGAACCGGCGTTTGTGCGCGGACGCGATTGGCGGTTGCGCAGGCTTGCCAGGAGGCGCCGGGTCGGGCATATGTCGCGGCCACGCTATAGAAGCGTCGCGGAGACGTGGCCGAGAGGCTGAAGGCGGCGGTTTGCTAAACCGTTATAGGGTTGTAAAGCCCTATCGAGGGTTCGAATCCCTCCGTCTCCGCCAAAGCCGCGGTGTAAGTCTTTGAAGTTTTGGTGATTTTTTTGGAGCCATTTTCGCTTGCCCCAACTTTTGCCCCAACTCACGCAGCTATGGCGTCGCGCGATACGTCTCGAATTGCAATTGCCCAGGACAAAAACTCCGTAGGGCTGCCAATTAACTGGCAGCGTTAGGACACAGACGCATGTCTAGCGGTCGGCGTCGGAACCACAGACGCCTAGCAATGCAGAAAAAAGGCGAGGCGGACCGCATCAAGGCCCTGCTGCGCCGCCGGCTTCGAAGATTGTTTCGTCTCTTTCCCGCGTCTCATTCCCGCATCCCGCCTTTCAAATCGAACCACGCAAGCCGCATCGCCCCGGCCCTCGCGCGGTACTGGTCTCAAAACTCCGTTTTGGATTTTCTTGGCTGCACACCACCGCCCGCAAATTCGACGCCGCCGGCTTCGAGCGCGGCGACGATCCGCGACAAGGTTCCGCGTTGCGGCGTCGCCTTGCCGCATTCGAGCTTGCGCACCGTGTGACGATGGACGCGCGCGGCGGGCGAGGTCCTGGACCGCCTCGTTCATGAGCGCTGCGAGGCTGCGCATCAGCATGAACGAGGCCTCCTCGCCCCTCTTCTGCGAGTATGTGGTGAATCCGACCATGTCGACGAAGACCACCGCCACCTGTCTGCGTTCGGGCTCCACGGGATCCCCCAAAATTAACGGTCCGGCGGCCAAAAGCGCGCGCCGCGCCAATCACAAAACAAAAACTCGGCGCGTCGCCAAACGGAACACCCGGCGGCCCGTCGCAGACCCTAAGCAAGTTTCCGTAGACGGGACAATGGATGTAGTTTGGGTGCAATCGATAGGGATCAGGAGGTTTCGCAACGCAAAAGCGCAAAATTCCTATCTTCTTAAAGTAAAGATGAGAAAAAGCAGCCAGATCAGACTGCTCATAGTGATGGCGTGCCCGACAGGATGAAACTGGGCACTCCTATGTTATTGTAATATCAGTTAATTTCTGAGATGTGGCGCCCGAACGGCTCTGTTGCAACAAGTTCGCTTTCGACCCCAGTCACATGATGCGGCATCCCGGGAACGACGGCGCGGGCGATGCAGGTCATGGGCGACGATTATCGTCGGCGATGGATATACTGGAGGTAAAGACGGGCGTGTCACCGTAATGCCCCCCAACGCTGTGTTGGAGGTATTCCGGCGCTGGCCGGCAATCCGCCGCTCTCACCAGATGGTGCAAGACTTTCCCCTCTCGACGGCTCTACCCGGTTCTCTCGCGCCGTGCGACGCTGAAGAAGGTGGCGGCAACCATCGTGACTGCGCCGAGCACGATCAGATGGATCGCGGAATCCTGATTGATGAAGGACGACGCGCTCGACAGCGATTGCACAAGGGCCGCGCCCATCAAGACGGACAGGACCGAGCCGCGCCCGCCGGCGATTCTCGTGCCACCGAGCACGACGGAGGTGATGCTCATCAGCGTGTAGTCAATTCCGGTGGCGGGCGAACCGATGCCGACCTGCCCCGCGAGAATGAGACCAGCGATGCCACTCAGCAATCCGGACAGAAAGAAAGCCAGCAGAATTTGCCGGTTGACCCGAATGCCGACCCGTGTCGCGCCGAGCGGATTGGATCCTACGGCGCGAAGCCGCCGCCCGAGCCCGGTGCGGAACAGGACATATTCAAACGTAGCCACGATGACCAGGATGGCGAGGAAGCAGGCGGGCATCCCGGCAACCGTCCACTGCGTCACATCGGAGAGGTAGTCCGTGACGGCGCCAGCCGCCTCCGGCCTCAATTCAAGGGACAGCCCTTGCAAGCCGATGAAGGTGGCGAGCGTCACCACGATCGCGGGGATGTTGAGCCAGGTGACCAACCAGCCCTGGACCAGTCCGAAGGTGGCGGTGATTGCAAGGATCAGCACCGAACCCCACAGAGCATTGGCAGCCGACCCGCCGTCGGGCGTCAGGAACGATGCTAGCACGACGACGAATCCGGCCAGAGCGCCTACCGAGAGATCGATCCGGCCGACCAGGATGGCGCCCAATTGGGCGATCGAGATGAATGCCAGGATCGAAAGGAAGGTCAGCATGGTCTCGATATTGAAGGCCGAGAGGAAATACTCGCTGATCGAATTGGTGCCGAACAGGACGATGGCCGTCAGCACGGCCAGCACTGCTGCCGGGAACCGGTCAGCGGCCATGATGCGGCGCCAGCCCTCGTCTTCCTTTTCCTTGCGGGTCGGGCCGCCTTCGCGCGCCACCCTGGCGGTCATGTTCGCTTCGGTGATGGCCGCGTCGGTAAGGGACTCGCCTTCAAGCTCTTTCACGATCTGGCCACGCGCGAACACGACAACCCGGTCGCACAGCCCCGCAAGCTCGATGCCGTCGGACGACGACACGACCATCGCGACACCGCTGACCGCCAGTTCCCGTAGGCGTTCGTAGATTTCGGTGCGCGCGCCGACATCGACGCCCTTAGTCGGCTCGTCGATGAGGATGACCTCGGGGTCGCCTGCGATTTCGCGTCCGATCAGCATCTTCTGCTGGTTGCCGCCAGACAGCTCCGCAGCCGTCGTGTCGTCGTGCTCCTTGATGCGATAGCCGGTGTAGATGCCGAGCCGTTCCATCACTTCCCTGGTCAAGGCGTAGTCGCGCTTCCGGTCGATCACGCCAGCGGTCGAAATCCGGTCGAGCGCGCCGATGCCGATGTTGTCGCGCAATCTCAAAGTCAGGAAGAGACCTTCTTCGTGACGGTCATCCGTAACAAAACCGATTCCAGCGCCGCGGGCTGCGGCGGCGGACGTGCCCTCGACGAGCTTGCCCTTGATCCGCACCGATCCGCTCTTGCGACGCTCGAGGCCCGCCACGGTACGCAGAAATTCGCGCTGACCCTCTCCTTCGACCCCGGTTACACCGACAATCTCGCCGGCGTAGGCGGAAAAATTGATCCTCGCGAAGCCGGCCGCCGAAAGATCCTTGACCTCAAGCTTGAGCTCGCCTCGGTTTTGCATCTTGCCGGGAAACACCTGGTCGAGGGGGCGGCCCGCGATCATGCTGATGATTTCGCCCGTCGTGATCCGCGCTGCCGGGCGGCTGTCGATGGACCGGCCATCGCGCAGCACGGTTACGTGGTCAGCAAGCTGTTCGATTTCGTGCAGCCGGTGCGAGACGTAGACGATCGCTACCTCTTCCTCACGCAACTGCCTGATGAGCTCGAATAGTTTGTCGACATCGGCCTGCTGAAACGGCTCGGTCGGCTCGTCCAGAAAGAGAACCTTGGGCTTTGCAGCGATGGCGCCCGCGATCTCAATGACATGTTGCTGTGCGAGCGTCAGGTCGCGGACCCTCGCGTCCAATGACATGAAGTGCTGTTCGGATCCCACAGACGCCAGGAGCCGCTGCGCCTCTGCCCGGCTACCGCGCCCGGTCAGTTGGGGCGCTGCGAGCTGGATGTTCTCCATGACCGTCATTTCTTCGGCCAACTCGGGGTGCTGAAAGGTGACGGCCACGCCGGCGCGATGCAGCTTCCTGGCGTTGGGGCGCTTGATCTCCTTGCCGGCAACACGAAGGACCGCGAAGTCGGGCCGCACGGCGCCGGCGGCGATGCCAATGAGTGTCGATTTTCCCGCGCCATTCTCGCCGACGACGGCGTGCACCTGGCCGCGCCGGATGGTGAGGTTGACGCCCTTGAGCGCCTGCACGGGGCCGTAATATTTGGTTGCCCCCACGATCCCCATGACTGGGGCGCCAAGTAGATTTCGTTTGGCGGCCTTCATTCTGTGATTTCGAGTCGCTTCTTCAGTCGGGCGTAGGCGGCGCGCCAACGCCATCTGACCTCCGGCGCGACGTTCAGCAATCTGGAAAGTCCGAGGCGGGTCATCATGCGGGTGAACGTCGTGCGGATGCGGAACTCGACGTCAGGCGAGGTTACCCAGAATTTAAAGCGGATCCATTCGAAGCGAAGGCGTCGGCCAGCTTCGACAATGCCGACGCTGGCGATAATGATGATGGCCTGAACGATGTTCTGGGCCGACGTCGCGAAGCCAACGGCGACCACGAGCTGGCCAAGATATGTGAGGAGCAGCGCGCCCACTATGGTCGCGGCAACGCTGCCGCGGAGGCCGCCGCCAATGGGATTGCCGCCCACCACGACCGCCGCAACCGTTGCCAGCAAATAGGGCATGCCGCTGAACACCGTTGGTGACAGCACATAGCCCGCCAGCAGTATTCCCGCTGCCGCGTAGCAGAAGCCGGCAACCGCGTAGGTGGCGACGCGATACCAGTCGAGCCGGATGCCCACCGTAAGCGCTGCGTCCGGATTTACGCTGGTCGCAATGAACCGCCGCCCGACGGTCGTTTTCTCCAGGACAAAGATCGCGATCGCGGCGATGACGATCATCACGTAGAGCGTCAGCGGCACGCCGAGGAGTTTACCGACGCCGAACTTGTTGAGCGGCGGGGGCGCCTGCTGCGAGAATCCCCTGGTGACATGCATGGTGATCCCCAGCATCAGCGAATTCATGCCGATGGTGGTGACCAGCGAGTTGACGCGCAGCAGCGCGACGAGGGCGCCATTGACAGCGCCGACGCCGAGCCCCATCGCGAGCGCGAGCACGACGAAGGCCAGGGTCTCGGGGACTCCGGCCTCTGAACTCGGCAGCGCCGAGACGATGACTGCCGCAAACGACATGATGCCGGCGACCGACAGGTCGAGTCCGCGCTGCTGGATCACGAGATGCTGGCCGATCGACGCGACCGCAAGGATCGCGAAGAACGGCAGCATCGATTGCAGCGCGCTGACCGAGACGGTGCTGGGGGCAGCTATTCCGCCGCCCGCCAGCAGCACAACCGCGGCTATCGAGACGATCAGCAGCCGGTGCAGCGGCTTTTTTCGCCCCTTGTACTCACGCCTCGTCCAGGCTCGCTCCGGCCGCCGCCGCTCCGATTGCTGATCGGCCGCAACCGTACTTCTGGGTGGTATCATCGCGGCAACTGCCGAAAGCGCAGATTACTTGGACAGGATTGCCTTCATCTTCGCACCGGAGACCATCGCCGAGGGAATTGCTGTCGGCGGCAGGTTTTTGTCGCACTTGACCGCCAGGGCCGGATCTGAGGACGTGCTGTCCTCGGAAAACGGCAAGTCGATCAGGCTGGGCTCGTCGTTGTCCATGCCGTTGACTGCGGCGAGGCCCTTGCGCAGCGCTAGGCGAACCAGCCAGGTGTGTGCACTGGCAGTCGCCAGCTTGAAGGTCGGGTTGGCCGCGTGGTTGTCCTGCCACAGGCAGCTCAGCTCATTGAGGTCCTGCCCCGCCCACGCGGGGATCGGCCGGCCAGCTGCGAGGAATGCACGGATCGGCCCCGTGGTCTCAGCCATGATGCCATCGATCTTGTCGTATTTGGCAATCTCAGCTGCCGTCACCTTCTGGGCGAGCGCTGGATCCCAATTGGTGTCGACCGGGCCCTCAAGGACTTTGATCCCCGGGTTAGCGTCAAAGACTTTGCGCCAGCCGACGGCCTGCGAGCTGGTCATCGGATTGCCTGGCGTGCCGCCCTGCACGATGACGTTGCCCTTGCCGCCAAGGGTCTTGACCATCCATTGGGCAAGCATCTCGCCGAGGCCGATCTGGGTCTCGGTAACGCGTGTGAGATAGTCTTTGCCGATCTCGCCGAACGGCGCATCGCCGGTGGTAAACGGAACGACAGCGACGCCTGCATTCAGCGCCTCACGCATGACCTTCAATTGCGCGACGCCAGTGTCGGCGAAAACCACGATGACATCGAAATGCTGGGCGATCAGGCCCTTGATGTCGGCGATCTGCTTCTCAGCCTTGAACTCGCCGTCGGTGTAGCGGACTTCCGTGATGTTGGGGCACTTGGCCGCCTCGTTCTCGAACTCCGCGCGGGTGATCTGCCGCCAGTAGTTGCCGCCCCAACCGTCTGAGTAGGCGACCTTGAGCGGCTTGGTGCCGCAATATTTCGAGATGTCCTGCATGTCCTGGATGCCGCCCTTTTTGTCCGGGGCGAGATTGACCTTCGAGAAACTGTTCTCGGCGCCCGCCGGGGCCGCCATTACCATTTGCGAGGTGAGCGCCACAGCGCTCGCGCAAAGGATAAGTCGCATTCTTGAGGCCATTCGTCCCCTCCCTTGATGTCGTCAGGACCGTGCCGGATTTGCTCATTTTTATTGGAGCCAAACATGGGCTACAATAGCCGAACACCATAGTCTAGGATCAATCGGTTTTCCACCGAGGATGGGCAGCGCAGGGGGTTAGTATTCAAATGAAACTCAGCACGGACAGGATTCTCACCACCCACGCCGGAAGCATGCCGCGCGGGGAGCCCCTCGGGTCGATGCTGATCGACCAGGAGGAAGGCAAGAGAATCGATCGCCGGAAGATCGACGAGGTCGCCGCCGAGCGCGTCGCTTACATTGTAAGGAAAGAGGTCGAGGTTGGCATTGATATTGCCAACGACGGCGAGCAGGGACGGGTCGGATTCCAGACCTACGTGCCGCAACGCTGGAGCGGCTTTGGCGGCAAGTCGAGCCGTCCATACGGCAAGGAGTTCGCCGAGTTTCCGAAGTTCACCGAACGGATGATGCAGCGCATCCCGAAGACGGGCAGGGTGTTCGACGCGCCCGAGGCGATCGGCGAAGTTCACTACCGCGGCGAAGAGGAGCTGCAGAAAGAGATCGGCCGCCTCAAGCAACAAGCGGCGAAAGCCAACGCGCACGTCACCGAGTGGTTCATGAACGCACCCTCGCCCGGCATCATCGCGTGTACGATGCTGAATGCCTATTACGACTCGGATGAAGCCTATCTCGCTGCGATCGCGCGCGAGATATCCAAGGAATACAAGGCCATCGTCGATGCCGGCTATGTACTGCAGGTCGATGGGCCCGATCTCGCCATGGAGCGGGTGCTGCTGTATCAGGATTTGACGGACGCCGAGTTCGCGGAACAGACGGAAAGACATGTCGAGGCGCTGAACAAGGCGCTTGCGGGTATTCCACGCGACCGTGTCCGGCTCCATGTTTGCTGGGGCAATTGGGAAGGACCGCATAACCACGACGTGGCAATGGAGGTGGTGCTGCCGCCGATCTATCGGGCGAATGTCGGTGCGATCGGTCTAGAGTTCGCCAACCCGCGTCGCCAGCACGAGACCGCGGCGCTCAAGGCGAACAAGCCACCCAAGGACATGGCCGTCATTCCTGGCGTGATCGATTCAAAGAGCAATTTCGTCGAGCACCCCGAAGTGGTCGCCCAGCGCATCGAGAGAGTGGTGGATGCGATTGGCGACAAGGAGCGTGTTATCGCAGGGGTCGACTGCGGCTTTGGCACCTTCACCGGCTGGGAATGGGTCGCCGAGGACGTGGCGTGGGCCAAGCTGAAGTCACTTAGTGAAGGCGCCGCGATCGCGTCGAAGCGATTGTGGGGTTAGCGCTCCGCGAAATCAGGGACCCATTTGTCGAGGGAGAAACGTCCGGT
>CAVZAL010000006.1:0-267415 GCA_963773245.1 uncultured Pseudomonadota bacterium | reverse complement strand
GTCGTATCGCTGTCCTGGGAACGTACAATGCCGGAAACTGCATGAGTAAAGCTGTCTTGTTGGTTGGCAGCAGCGTCTATGCGCTGACGGACAGCGGCCAGCTCCACAAAGTGAATACAGCCGATCTGAGCCAGGCCTGGGTGTATAATGCCGGGGCCAACACCTCAACCCCTGCATCTTATTCCGCCAAAACCGGCCTGGTAATCTTTGGCTCGGCCGATTTATACGTGCACGCCGTTCGTGAGACCGACGGCACGGCCCAATGGCGGGTCAAGCCAACCAGCCACGCCGCCCAGGCTCCCTACACCTTTGACGGATATTGGCCGGTTGTAGCCGAGCAGCACGGGAGTTGTGTTCATCCGTATGCATTTATCCGCCGATACCTTGTGGAGCGGCACGCTCCAGGGCACGTCCGGGGGCGGGGTTTATCCGCTCACCAATGCCGACACGCGCGCCACTTCTACAGGCGAACAACGGCGCCCTGGAAAACATTTTTGCGCTCGACCTGAATGATGGCAGCCAGAAATTTGTGCCTGCGGTCGGTTATGGCGGCGTCGAATACAAAGATACCTTAGGAAATTTATTTATCCAATCCGGCCCGGCGCCGGTGGTCAAAGTGAACAGCGATGGAAGCGAAGTGGCCTATTTGCCATTCCGCAGTGGGCAGGGCACTCCGACCGATGGCCGCGGCGCCCGCGACGAGCGCCTCGACGGCGTCGGCGAGTTCGAGATCCTCCTGGGCGTCCACGATGCGCAGGAAGAGGCCCGCCTGCCCCGCGAGCGCCTCGGCCTCCAGGGCCGCCTCGGGCGAAGGCGCCAGAAAGCCGACCTCGAAATCCCGATAAGCCTGGGCGGCGAGCGACTCCAGGGTTCGCGCGAGCCCGTCCTGCGTCTCGCCCGGCGCGATCAGCACCGCGAAGGCCGGACGCTCGGCGGAGGCGGCGAGGAGGGCGGTCTTGAGATCGACCTCCGCCTGGGAGACGAAGGTCCGCAATTGCGAGCGCTCGTCCTCGAGATCGGCCGGCTCGACCGTGACGTTGACCTCGGTCTCCTTGACCCCGCCGCGATGGTCGCGCACGGCGAGGCGCAGGACGTGCTTCTCCTTGGCGAACACTTTTCGCGGCAGCAGGATCGCATAGCCGCTCATCAGCGAATCCGGCCAGTCCGGATAGGCGGCGGCGATGTCGAGCCTGCGGACGCCGCGGGAGGCGACGCCCACGGGCGCGCCGTCCAGGAACAGCTCGACCGCCGCGACGCCATGGCGAGCGACCGCCCAGCCCTCGATCGCCAGCATCCGGCGGACCGGCTCGACGAGCTCGCCGTCCACGACCTTCGGCGAATCTATGAACAGCCGGATGTCCTGGCGATCCGCGGCGCGCGCGGAATCGCGCGCGATCTGTGTGGCCGCCGTCAGCCTTCGCACGAAGCGGTCGCCCTGGCGCGTGAAGATGGCGAGGCTCGCCTCGTGCTCGCCCGCCGCGAGTTCCTCCACGGTTGCGCGGAACGTGAAGCCGCTGCGCGCGGCCGTGGGAATGGCGGGATGCGACTTGGCGACGTCCGGACGATGGCCGCCGATCTGCGCCTCGCCGAGCGGCGCGCCGTCGAGGCTGACCTCGATCCTCTCCACCTCGCCGATATGGGCGGCCCAGCCGCCGATCTCGACATGCCCGTCGTCGTAGAGCGCCAAATTGTCGCAGTGAAAGCGCAGGAATGCGTCGGACTGCATCGCGGAGGCCAGGGCCTGGGCCCTTGCGATCGGCTTCACCGTCGCCGTCTCCGCCTGTCCCTCGGCGTGCACGATGACGAACGCCTGCTGCGCCTGGCGCGCGCGTTCTTCGAGCATCCCCGAAAAGGCGAAGCCGCAATGCGCGGCGTCGACGAATTCAGGATGATCGGCCGCAACGTCGGAGCGCGACCGGCCGAACTCCGCTTCGCCGAGCCTCACGCCGGCCACGACGACCTCGATCCGCTCCACCCGCGCAAGGCCGGCGGCCCAGCCGCTGACGTAGAACGCGCCCTGCTCGTCGAGCGCGGCTTCCTCAACCGATACGATAATGGATCTGGAGCTCAACCCCTGCCTCGCCCTGCACCACGCCAAACACCGCCTTCTCGCGACGCATCGCGAGCCCCGACGAGAGTCGGGCCGGCCCCCGGATCAACGTCTGGCCCCGGATGAGCGCGCGAGTCTACGTCGTCAAGGTCCCCGGGCAGCAATTATTCGAGGGCGCCAATGGGCGTCCGGCCCGGTCCGCCCCAAAATTCCCCATTTTCTGCGCCCTAGCTTACGCAATCGCCCAGCGTGGCGCACCTAAGGGAAATTTGCGGACGACGCTGCTGCGCGGAGCGATGAGGGCCGCCGCCTTGGCGGCAAAGGGCGCCATATGCGCGTAGTATCATTGGAAACTCGCATGAAGCAGCGGCTTTGAAAATATTCCTTGCGAATTCTATGCCAAACGGCCCGTTTAATTCCTGAAATATTTATTTATAGTCTCGTTCAAAATTGATTCCGATACCAGCTATTTTCAAAATTAATAAATTCAAGAAATCAAGTAGCGATCAAAATTTCGCAGTTGCGAAATGAAGAAAATTTTTATGTTGATGGTTCGTAACAATGAGTAGCGTCAATAAACAAAAGGGTACAACGTATTCCTACGCCCATATTCGCCTTCTTTAGAGTCAAGACGTCGCGATGAACTGCGCGTGGCGCGATTCGCGGCCAAGCGAGCCGTCAAGAGTAAACGCGAGAGAATGGACGAAACGTTTTCCGTTAAGTATATGAGTTTAGCAAGTCGGCGTGAGGCGCGGTCGCATGGCTGGACGGCGGGTTGGACGCGTAAGCGTGGAAAAGGATTTTTGTGCGTCGGACCAGCGCATTGCGCAAGCAGGCTTTGCACAGCCGTTGCGCATAGGCCCTGTCGCGTCGTCCATTCGCTTCGGACAATTCGGCGACCGCGAAGACGATGGCGGCGAATTCCTTGTATATTCGCTTCACGCGAAACCCGGCTGCGGGCCCAGGGCGCTCGATCATGCGGGCTCGCGCGCCATCCGCCTGCGCGAAGCCGACGACCTGGATCCGGGAGGCGCGCGTTGAGTAATGCGATTTCCCTGCCGCCGCGAGTGCGGGAAAAGGGCGTAGCCGTCGCCAGGCCGGCCCCCGTCGCGCCCGGCAGACGGCCCGTCGTCTACGACATGAGCCATCTCATCGCGCGTCTGCGCGCCGAGACCGGCACCGGGATCGATCGCATTGATCTCGCCTTCGCCTCGCATTTCTTCTCGTCGACGCCAAAATGCGAGGCGGTGCGTTACGGTTCGGGCCCGCCGCGTCGCATCGGCGGCTCCTGGGCGAGGGAGTTCACCCGAGCCGCCCAGAACGTGTGGACGAAGGCGGAGACGGCTCGGGCCGAGGCGCTGTGGGCATGGCTCGAAGCGCCGCCGGGCTCGTCGCCGAAGCCTCGTCTTGTCGCCCAGTCCCGGAATGGCGCGCCGGCCTGGAGCCGCCGGCTGTTGTCCTGGACGGGTTATCTCGTCGGCGACGCGAGCAAGGCCGTGCCGCCGCGTGCGGTCTATATCAACGTCGGCTACCATCGGTTCGAGCATCCGCGCTTCTTCGAATGGCTGGCCGCGCGTCCCGACGTCGACGGCGTGTTCATGATCCATGATCTGCTGCCGCTCGACTATCCCGAATATTTCGAGCCGGGCGAAGCCGAGAAGTTCCGGGCCCGCATCTCCACGGCGTTGCGCTATGGACGCGCCTTCCTGGTCTCTACCGAGACGGTGCGCCGGCGTCTGCAACGGGAGATCGCCGCGCGCGGGCTCAAGCCGCGGCCGATCTGGGCGCAGCCCTTCCCCTCGCCGCTCGCCGACTTCGCAGCGGCGGGACGCCATATCGCTCATCCCTATTTCGTGGTCATCGGCACGATCGAACCGCGCAAGAACCATCTGCTGTTGCTCAACGTCTGGCGCGAGATGGCGCGGCGTCAGGAGGCCCCGCCGCGCCTCGTCATCGTGGGCGCGCGCGGCTGGGAGAACGAGCAGGTGCTCGATATGCTCGACCGCAGCGAGAGTCTCGCGCCGCATGTTGTCGAGGCCTCGAATCTCGGCTCGCGCCAGCTTGCCGAATTGATCGCCGGCGCACGCGCCGTTCTCGCGCCCTCCTTCGACGAGGGCTACGGCCTGCCGATCGTCGAGGCGCTGGCGCTCGGCGTGCCCGTCGTCGCCTCGGACACGGAGGCCTCGCGCGAAGTGTCGCAGGGCCGCGCGCGGCTCCTGTCGCCGCTCGACGGCGAAGGCTGGCGGCGCGAAATCGAACGGCTGGCGTCGGACGCCGAATATCATGCGGCCGCGAGGGCGCGGGTGGCGGGCTTCGCCGCGCCGAAATGGCGCGAATATTTCGCTTCGCTCGATCAGTTTCTCGCGGGGCTGCAGGCGCAGGACTGACCCGCCCTCGACTTCGCCAAACGGCGGGAAACCCTTAATCTCATCCGCGATCGAATCTCCCCGGCCGGGCGCTGCGCGCCCGGCCGGCGCAGAAGGAGCGCGCCCTTGCCCGACCGCGATTTCCCAGCCGCGCGCCGCATCATCGGCGGCGTCGCGCAGGGGCCGGTGATCGCCTCCTGCGAGGCGCTGAGCTTCTGGGGCGGCGTCGATCCCGCGACGGGCCGCGTTATCGACGCGCGGCACCCGCTAGGGGGCGTCTGCCTGTCGGGAAGCGTTCTCGTGCTGCCGTCGAGCCGAGGTTCGTGCTCGGGATCTGGCGTCCTTCTCGACATGGCGCTGAACGGACGCGCGCCCGCGGCGCTGGCGTTTCGGGAGGCCGAGGACGTGCTGACGCTCGGCGCACTGGCGGCCGCCGAGATGTTCGGCAAGAGCCTGCCCGTGCTGCGCCTTGCGCCCGAGGCATGGGAGCAGCTTACGCAGGTCAAATCCGCGCGCGTCGGCGAGCGCGCCATCGAGGCCGAGGGCCTCACGATTCCCATTTCGCCGCCCGACCCGGCGAAACTCGCCCTCAGCGCGGCCGACCGCGCGATGCTCGCCGGCGAGCAGGGCCCGGCTGTCGCCCTCGCCATGCGCATTCTCTGCGCGATGGCGGCTGAGCAAGGGGCGCGCGCGCTCGTCGACGTGACGCGCGCCCATATCGACGGCTGCCTCTATGCGAGCCCCGCCAATCTGACCTTCGCCGAGCATATGGCAGAGCTTGGCGCCCGCGTCCGCATTCCCACGACGATGAACGCCATTTCCGTCGAGCGCGCCAGATGGCGCGCGCAGGGCGTGCCGCCGTCGTTCGGCGAGCCGGCGGCGCGGCTGGCCGAGGCCTATGTCCGCATGGGCTGCCGGCCGACCTGCACCTGCGCGCCCTATTTGCTCGACGGCGCGCCCGAGGCCGGAGAGTTCGTGGGTTGGGCGGAATCCAACGCGGTGATCTTCGCCAATTCCGTGCTCGGCGCGCGCACGGCCAAGCATCCCGACTTCCTCGATCTCTGCATCGCGCTGACCGGCCGCGCGCCCCTCGCCGGGGTCTATCTCGACGAAGGCCGCAAGGCGCGTCGCATCCTCGACGTTGAGCGGCCCGAAGGCGCGGACGAGTCCTTCTGGCCGCTCGTCGGCTATGTCGCCGGGCGGCTCTCGCCCGACCGCATTCCGCTGCTGCGCGGCCTCGGCCAAGCCGCGCCTTCGCGCGACGACCTCAAGGCTTTGTGCGCCGCCTTCGGCGTGACCTCGGCCGCGCCGATGCTGCATATCGAGGGCGTGACGCCCGAGGCCGAAAACGCCGCGGCGCCGGACGCCGATCGCGCCGCGATCTCGCGCGCCGACCTCGCGGAAGCCTGGGCCCTGCTCAATCAGGGCCCGCAAGATATCGAGCTGGTGGCGATCGGCAGCCCGCACGCCTCGATCGAGGAATGCCGCGCGCTCGCCGACGCGCTCGCGGGCCGCAGGGCGAAGGCGGGGGTCGCCGTCATCGTGACGGCGGGCGCCGACGTGATCGCCGCCGTCCGGCGCGAGGGTTTGCTGGAGCGACTGGAGGACTGCGGCGTTCAGGTGCTGTCCGAGATATGCTGGTGCACGATCACGGAGCCGGTGTTTCCGCCGGCCACGCGAACGCTGATGACCAATTCCGGCAAATACGCGCATTACGGCCCGGGGCTTTCGGGACGCGCGGCCCGCTTCGGCGGCCTCGCCGATTGCGTCGCCGCGGCCCTGACGGGAAGGGCGCCGAGCGGCCCTCCCCCCTGGCTTTCCTGACGAGAATGCAGGAAAAGCCGTCGCACTCGCCATCCCGTCCCTTCAGGAGACCGCCGCCATGAAATCGCTGTGGAGCGCGTCCGACGCGGCCGACGCCGTCGCCAGATATACGCGCGCCGGCTATCCCGAAGATCTCGCCATCCGCGTCTACACGACGCGGCTCCTGGGCCAGGTTCCCTCGCTCGTGCTGCACGGCGGCGGCAACACCTCGGTCAAGACGAAATGGCGCGATCTCGACGGTTCGCTCATCGACGTCGCCTGCGTGAAGGGCAGCGGCTGGGACATGGGAGCCATCGAACCGCCGGGCCTGCCCGCCGTCCTGCTCGAACCCCTGAAGGCGCTGACGCGCTTCGAGACGTTGAGCGACGAGGAGATGGTCGCCCAGCAGCGCCGGCTCCTGATCGACCCCAGCGCGCCGACGCCGTCGGTGGAGGCGATCCTGCACGCCAATCTGCCGTTCAAACATGTCGATCACACCCACGCCAACGCCATCGTCGGCCTCACCAACCAGCCGCGCGGCGAGGATCTGATCCGCGAATTGTTTCCCGAGGCGCTCGTCGTTCCCTATGTGATGCCGGGCTTCGTGCTCGCAAAGAAATGCGAGGAAATGTACCGCGCCCGCCCCACCCGCGCCGGCATGATCCTGCTCAAGCACGGCATTTTCACCTTCCACGACGATCCCCGCGAATCCTATGAGCAGATGATCGCGATGATCGACAAGGCGGAGAAGCGGCTCGCGCGCGGGAAGGCGCATCCGTTCTCCGCCCGCAGCCTGCCGCAGAAGCTCGCCAGCGCCGCCGAGATCGCGCCGATCCTGCGCGGCGCCATAGCGTTGCCGGGCGCGGTCGAGGGCCAGCCGCGCCGCTTCGTGCTGGAGCATCGCGCCAATGACGCCATTCTCGAATTCTGCGCGGCGGAGAACCTGGAGAGCCTCGTCTCGCGCGGCAATGCCACGCCCGAGCACGTCATCCATATCAAGCGCAAGGGCCTCGCCCTGCCCGCCCCGCGCGCCGACGATCTCGACGGCTTCAAACAGGCCGTCAATCAGGCGGTCGCCGCCTACAGGGAAGATTATCGCGCCTATTTCGAGCGCAACAACGCCCGCGTCGGCGGGAAAACCATGCTCGATCCGTGTCCGCGCGCCTTCTATGCGCCGGGCGTCGGCATATTCGCCGCCGGCCCCACCGCCAAACAGGCGCGCGTCGCCGCCGACGTCGTCGAGGCGACCATAGAAGTGATTGCGAAAGCGGAGGGGATCGGCGGCTTCGACCCGCTCGACGAGACCGATCTCTTCGATCTCGAATATTGGTCGCTGGAGCAGATCAAGCTGACCAAGAACGTCGAGAAGCCGCTGACGCGGCAAATCGCGGTCGTCACCGGCGCGGCGAGCGGGCTCGGCCTCGCCATCGCCGAGGCGCTTCGCGCGGAAGGCGCGGAACTGGCGCTCCTCGACATCGCCCGCGAGCCGCTGGAGGCGGCGGCCAGGAGGCTCGGGGCGCTTCCCGTCGCCTGCGACCTCACCGACCCGGCCGCCGTCGACGCCGCCTTCGCGAAGGTGGCGGAGCGGTTCGGCGGCGTGGACATCGTCGCCTCCAACGCCGGCGCGGCGTTTCAGGGCGCAATGATCGATGTCGCCGACGCAACCCTGCAAAAGGCGTTCGCGCTGAATCTCTGGTCGCATCACTATGTCTCGCGCGCGGCGGTGCGCATCATGAAGCGCCAGGGCACGGGCGGGGCGCTGATCTACAACGTCTCCAAACAGGCGGTGAATCCGGGGCCGGATTTCGGCCCCTATGGACTTTCGAAGTCGGCGCTGATGGCGCTGATGCGCCAATATTCCATCGAGCACGGCGGCGACGGGATCACCGCCAACGCCGTCAACGCCGACCGCATCCGCACCGGCCTGATGACCGACGAGATGGTCGCGGAGCGTTCGCGCGCGAGGGGCCTCAGCCCCGAGGCCTACATGCGCGGCAATCTGGTCAAACGCGAGGTGCTGGCGAGCGACGTCGCCGCCGCTTTCGTCCATCTCGCCAAGGCGCGCGTCAGCACGGGCGCGGTCGTCACCGTCGACGGCGGCAACGTCGCGGCGATGATGCGCTGATCCCCGTCAATCAAACATAGGCTTCGCCCGCGCCTCGCCCGGCGTCGCGCCAAACAGGCGCCGGAACGCGCGGCCGAAATGGCTGACGCTGGAATAGCCGGTGGCGAAGGCGATCTCGGAGACCGACAGCGCGCTCTGCCGCAGCAGGCGCCGGCCATGCTCCAGCCGCAGGCGGTGGTAATCGTCGAGAAAGCCGCAGCCGCGATGATTGGCGAACAGCCGGTCGAGCTGGCGCTCGGACACGCCGGCGGCGCGGGCGACCGTCGCGCGCGACAGCGGCTTCTCCAGATTTCCCGCCATCTTCTCCAGCGCCGTGAGCAGCGCGGGATGATGCACGCCGAAACGCTCGGCGAGCGAGGCGCGCTGCGGCCCCTCGCCCGGCTCGACGCGCGTATGCAGGAACCAGTCGGACACGCGGCCGGCGAAATCGCTCCCCATCCTTTCCGCGATCAGGGCGTGCATGAGATCGAGCGGCGCGACGCCGCCGCCGCAGGTCACGCGATCGCGGTCGATGACATAGCGCGCGGGCTCCGGCCGCAAATGCGGAAACGCTTCGCTGAGCGCGGCCGCGTGCTCCCAATGGATGGTGAAGCGCCGGCCCGTCAGCAATCCCGCCTCGGCCAGCAGATAAGGCCCGCCGGAAATGCCGCCGAGCCGCACGCCCTCGCCGGCCATGCGCCGCAAGGCGCGATGCACGTCCGGCCGGCGCCAGTCGGCCGGGGCTTCCGCCGGCGCAGACAAACAAAGTCGATAGGCCGGATGCCCTGCGCGGCAGGGCCGCGCCCGGCGCGGCGACGCCGACCGAGGAGACCGCGCCCTCGCCATAGAAGGCGATGTCGTAGAGGCGCCGTCCGGCCAGATGATTGGCCGCGCGCAGCGGCTCGACCGCGGCGGCGAAAGACATCAGCGCGAAGCCCGGCAGCAGCAAAAAGCCGAAGGACTGAACCTGGGGATCGGGTCGCGCGCGCATGTTGGCGCAAATGTATCCTGAAGCGTCCTATTCGAGCAAGCCGCGACGCGCCCGCGCGGCGCAGACTGGCGCCGACGATGCGCTACTCCGCCCTTTCGCTCCTCTGGCAAGGTCTGCGCGGCAATCGCCATTGGTCGCGCGCCTGGCGCGCGCCCGAGCCGAAGCCGCGCTACGATGTCGTCATTGTCGGCGGCGGCGGCCATGGACTTGCGACCGCCTTCTATCTCGCGCGCGAGTTCGGCGTCCGCAATGTCGCGGTGCTGGAGAAGGGCTGGCTCGGCTCCGGCAACATCGGCCGCAACACGACGATCATCCGCTCCAATTACCTGCTGCCCGGCAACAACCCCTTCTACGAATTTTCGATGAAGCTGTGGGAGGGGCTCGAACAGAGCTTCAACTTCAACAGCATGGTGTCGCAGCGCGGCGTCCTGAACCTCTGCCATTCCGACGGCCAGCGCGACGCCCAGATGCGGCGGGGCAACGCCATGCGCCTGCATGGCGTCGACGCCGAATGGCTCGACCGTGACGCGGTGCGCCGGCTTGTTCCGATCCTTGATTTCGACAGCGCGCGCTTTCCCATCAAAGGCGGCCTTTATCAGCCGCGCGGCGGCACGGCGCGTCACGACGCCGTCGCCTGGGGCTATGCGCGCGGCGCGGACGCGGCGGGCGTCGACATCATCCAGCATTGCGAGGTCACCGCGATCCGCCGCGACGCCTCGGGGTCCGTCGCCGGCGTCGAGACGACGCGCGGCTTCATCGGCGCCGGCAAACTCGCTCTCGCCACCGCCGGTCATTCGTCTCAGACCGCCCGAATGGCGGGCCTGACCCTGCCGCTCGAAAGCCATGTGCTGCAAGCCTTCGTCTCCGAAGGGCTGAAGCCCTTTCTCGACACGGTCGTCACCTTCGGCGCCGGGCATTTCTACGTCTCGCAATCCGACAAGGGCGGGCTCGTCTTCGGCGGCGACATCGACGGCTACAATTCCTACGCCCAGCGCGGCAATCTCGCTGCTGTCGAGCATGTCGCGGAGGCGGGAGTGGCGATGATCCCGTCGCTGTCGCGGCTGCGGGTGTTGCGCTCATGGGGCGGCGTCATGGACATGACGATGGACGGCTCGCCGATCATCGACCGCACGGCCGTAGAGAATCTCTATCTGAACGCCGGCTGGTGCTATGGCGGCTTCAAGGCGACGCCGGCCTCCGGCTATTGCTTCGCCCATCTCATCGCCCGCGACGCGCCGCACCCGACCGCTACGCGAGATGCGGCTCGACCGCTTCGCGCGCGGGTTCCTGATTGACGAAAAGGGCGTCGGCGCCCAGCCCAATCTGCATTGAGGACGCGCGATGGCGAGCCTGATCCGATGCCCCCATTGCGGTCCGCGCCCCAGGGAGGAGTTCACGATCCGCGGCGCGGCGCTGAAGCGGCCGGCCCCCGATGCGCCCGGCGAAGTTTGGTTCGCCTATGTCTATCTAAGGGACAATCCGCGCGGGACCTCATGAGGAGCATTGGCATCACACGGGCGGCTGCCGCCGCTGGCTGACGGTGACGCGCGACACGGCGACGCACACAACGCTCGCCGTCAACGACGCGGGCGCGCCTTCGTGACCTCGCATCGCCTACCGGCCGGCGGCCGCATCGAGCGCGCCGCGTCGCTCGCCTTTCGCTTCGACGGCCGCGCTTACGCCGGCCATCCCGGCGACACGCTCGCCTCGGCTTTGCTCGCCAACGGCGTGCGGTTGATGGGCCGCTCCTTCAAATATCATCGCGCGAGGAGTGTCTTGACGGCGGGCTCGGCGGAGCCGAACGCCCTGGTCACGATTGGAGAAGGCGGCCGGCGCGAGCCGAACGCGCGCGCGACCATGGTTGAACTGCGCGAGGGCCTCCTCGCCGAAAGCCAGAACCGCTGGCCCTCGCTGGCCTTCGATCTGGGCGCGATCAACGGGCTTCTTTCGCCGTTCCTGGCCGCCGGGTTCTATTACAAGACCTTCATGGGACCGCCGCGCGTATGGGAGCGGTTCTACGAACCGCTGATCCGCCGCGCCGCCGGCCTCGGCCGCGCGGGCCGGGAGGCCGATCCCGATCTTTATGAGAAGGTCTGGGCGCATTGCGATCTCATGATCGTCGGCGCCGGCCCCGCAGGCCTCGCCGCCGCGCTCACCGCCGCGCGCGCCGGCGCCGAAACGATCCTCATCGACGAAGGCGCGGAGCCGGGCGGTTCGTTGCTCCACGAAACCGCGACCATCGGCGGGCGCGCGGCCACGGATGCGCTCGCCGACATGCTCGCCGAACTCGCCGGCCTGCCCCATTGCCGGCTGCTTTCGCGCACGACCGCCGTCGCCTGGTACGACGACAATGTGTTCGCCGCCGTCGAGCGCGTGCAGAAACATGTCGCATCGCCCGACCCTCGCCGCCCCGTCGAGCGGCTGTGGCGCATCGTGGCCAAACGCGCGCTGCTTGCGACCGGCGCCGAGGAGCGTCCGCTCGTGTTCGGCGGCAACGACCGGCCGGGCGTAATGCTGGCCGAGGCGGGGCTCGCCTATGCGCGCCGCTACGGCGTCGCGGTCGGCCGGCGCGCCGCCGTGTTCACGGCTCACGAAGCGGGGTTGCGCACGGCGCGGGCGCTGGCGGCGAGCGGCGTCGAAATCGCGGAAGTGATCGACGCGCGGCGCGGCGCGACGGTGGTTGCGACCTCGGGCGGGCGTGGGCTCGCGAGTTGTGAGATCGAGGAGAAGGGAAGGCGTCGCCGACTCGACATCGACGCGCTGCTGATGAGCGGCGGCTACAGCCCGCGCATTCATCTGGCCTGCCAGCGCGGCGGCAAGCCCCGCTGGAGCGAGGCGCACGGCGCCTTTCTCGCGCCCGAAGGCGCCCTGCCGCTCGCCGGCGCCGCGATGGGCGCGGCGACGCTGGCCGAGGCCCTCGCCGGGGGCGCGGCGCAGGCGGCGGCGCTTCTCGCCGACCTCGGCCGCAATGCCGCGCCGGCGACGTTCGGCGCCGTCGAGGACGATTGGCCCCAGCAAACAGACAAGCCCTTGTGGCGCGTCGCGCGCTCGCGCGGCAAGGCGTTCGTCGATTTCCAGAACGACGTGCAGGCCGACGACATCGCGCTCGCCGTGCGCGAGGGCTACGACCACGTCGAACTCGCCAAACGCTACACCACCAACGGCATGGCGACCGATCAGGGCAAGCTCTCCAACCTCAACGCCATCGGCCTGTTGGCGCAGGCGCGCGGCGTCTCGCCGGCGGAGATCGGCGTGACGACGTTCCGGCCCTTCTACACGCCGGTGTCCTTCGGCGCGCTGACGGGCCCGCATCGCGGGCCGGAGTTCCAGCCCGTGCGGCGCTCGCCGCTCGAGGGTTGGGCGCGAAGGCGCGGCGCGGTGTTTGTAGAGGCGGGCCTCTGGATGCGTTCGTCCTATTTCCCTCAGCGAGGCGAAAGCCATTGGCGCGAGACGGTCGATCGCGAGGCGCAGGGCGGTGCGCCGCGACGTCGGGCTCAGCGACGTCTCGACGCTCGGCAAGATCGAAATCGTCGGCCCCGACGCCGGCGCTTTGCTGGATCGGGTCTATTGCAACGGCTTCGCCAAGCTGCCCGTCGGCCGCGCGCGCTACGGCCTGATGCTGCGCGAGGACGGCTTCGTCTTCGACGACGGGACGACGAGCCGGCTCGACGAGCATCGCTATGTCATGACCACGACGACCGCCGCCGCCGCCGACGTGCTGCGGCATCTCGAATTCTGCGCGCAGGTTCATTGGCCCGAGCTCAAGGTGCGGTTGATCTCCGTCACCGATCAATGGGCGCAGATGGCGCTGGCGGGGCCGCGCGCGCGCGACCTGTTGCAGGGACTCTGCGACGCGGATGTCTCGAACGAAGCGTTCCCGCATATGTCCGCAAGCGTCGTCACGCTGATGAGCGGACGCGTGGAGGCGCGGCTGTTCCGCCTCTCCTATTCCGGCGAACTGGCTTATGAGATCGCGACGCCCGCAGGACAAGGCGAGCTCGTCGCCGAGGCTTTGTGCGAGGCCGGGCGCCTGTCCCTACGGCCTGGAGGCGATGGGCGTGCTGCGCATCGAGAAGGGCCATGTCACGCATAACGAGATCAACGGGACCGTCACTGCGGCCGATCTCGGCATGGGGCGGATGGTCTCCAGAACCAAGCCGGATTTCATCGGCCGCCGCATGCTCGACCGCGAGGGGCTCAACGCCCCGGACCGGCTGCGCCTCGTCGGCCTCATGCCGTCCGATCCGCAAAAGCCTCTGCGCGCGGGCGCGCATATCTTGCGCGAGAACGACGCGGCGCGGCTGGAGAACGATCAGGGCCATGTCACGTCGAGCTGCTACTCGCCGCATCTGAACTCCCATATCGCGCTCGCGCTCGTCAAACAGGGCGACGCGCGGCATGGCGAGACGGTGCAGGTCTGGAACGCGCTCGGCGGCGAATACGCATTGGCGCGCATCGTCGCGCCGGTGTTTGTCGATCCCGCGCAGGAGCGGCTGCATGTCTGACGCTTTCGACGCGCCGGACGGCGCCTATCGGCTGCGCGCTCTGCCGGCGGGCCGTATCTGGTTGGCGGTTTCGTTCGGGCAGGCGCTCGAAAGCCGGCTCGCCGCGCTCGCGCCGCAGCCTTTCGCGCTGCGCGCCGCGGGACCGCTAAGCTGGTTGATCGTGGGCGACGATCCCCTGCCCTTCGGCGCGGCCGAGCGCGCGCTTTCGCCCGAAGGCGCGCTGATCGACCTGAGCCACGGCCGCGTGCGGTTCGAAATCTCCGGCCCCGGCGCGCGGCGCAAGCTCTCGACGGGAACCGCCGTCGACCTCGCGCCCGCTCGCCTTTCCCGAAGGCGCCGCCTGCGACACCCTGTTCAACCACATCGGCGTGCATCTTATGCGCACCGGCGCGGATCGCTTCGAGATCCTCGTCGGCCGCAGCTTCGCCGACAGTCTATGGCGGGAGCTGACGAGGTGAGCGGCTCAGCCTGGCTTGCCGACGTTCTCGGCGATGAAATCGGCCCAGGCGCCGCCGAGAATCTGCGCGATCTCCTCGTCGCGGAATCCGACCGCCGCCAACCCCTCGGCGAGGCCCGGAAAATCGAGGTTGGAGCGGAACCAGGCGGGCTGCTCCGGGAAGGCGATCGCCTCCGGGCCCGGCCGCATCCAGCGGCCCTCGCGCATCCAGCGCACCACGCTGTCGGGCTGGTCCTGACAAAGGTCGGAGCCGATTCCCAGCCGCTTGACGCCGACGATCTCCGCGGCCTCGGCCGCCATTTCCGCGAATTGCCGCGGAGTCGTGGCGCCGCCTTCAGGCAGATGCGCGGGATAGAGCGAAAGCCCGAGCATCCCATCGCGCGCCGCCAGCGCCTGCAGCACGCGCTTCGATGCGTTGCGCGCGGTGTCGCGCCGCCAGCGCGGGTTGGCGTGGCTGACGACCACCGGGCGCTGAGAGATTTCGATCGCCTCCAGCGTCGTGCGCTCGCCGGCGTGCGAGAGGTCGACGATCAGCCCGAGCCGGTTCATCTCGGCGATCGCCTCGCGGCCCATGCGCGTCACGCCGCTGTCCTCGCGCTCCATCCAGCCGCAGCCGAGCAGCGATTGGTTGTTGTAGGTGATTTGCTGGAAGCGAATCCCGAGATCGAAAAGAATCTCGATGAGCCCGATGTCGTCCTCGATCGGCATCGGCGTTTGCAGGCCGAGAAAGATCGCGGTGCGCCCGCTCGCCTGAGCACGGGCGAGATCGGCGCCGTCGCGCGCGAACAGGATGAGATCCTCGTGCTCGCGAAAGCGCGCGCGCCAGTCGACGAGATTTCGCACGGTCTGGCGGAAATTCTCATGATAGCTGACGGTCGCGTGAACCGCCGTCAGCCCGCCGGCGCGCATCTGCAGGAAGATCTCGCGCGACCAGTTGCAATATTGCAGGCCATCTATGCGAAGCGGCGCGCTCATGTCGTCATTTCCGTTGAGACTCTTCGCTCGCGTTCGTCACGCGCGCAATGCATCTCTAGCCGCCCGCCTCCGCGGAGTCGACACGTCTCGCGGGCGTTGATTGAACTACGGAGGCGGGCGCAGGACGGCGGCGGCGGTCGGCGGCGGGCTTGCCCCGGGCTTCTGCGTCGAGGGGCGCAAGCCGGCGACGCGCTCAGGACAGCCGCGCTCGCGATTTTGATTGACACGCACGGAGCGATCGCCTCAACATCGCCGATGTTGGCGCCTGTCGGCTCAGACAAGCCGGACGGGCGCGCGATCTTCCTTGAACCGGGAGAGAGTCCATGCCGACGCTGACGCCGCAGCGCATCGAGGCGCTCGCCGATGCGGCGTTGAGGAAACACGGCGCGAGCGAGCTTCAGGCGCGCGCTCTGGCCGCCGGCGTCGCCGCCGCCGAGCGCGACGGCCTCGTCTCGCACGGCCTCATGTATCTGCCGACCTATTGCGAGCATCTGACCTGCGGCAAGGTGCTGGGCGCGGCCGAGCCGGTTCTCTCGCAGCCCGCGCCCGCCGCCCTCGCGGTCGACGCGCGCAACGGCTTCGCCCACGCGGCGATCGAACTCGGGTTTTCGCGCCTGCCGGAGCTTGCGCGTTCGCAGGGCGTGGCGTGTCTGGCCGTGCGCAACTCTTACAACTGCGGCGCGCTCGGCTATCACACCGAGCGGCTGGCGAGCCTGGGCCTGCTCGCGCTCGGCTTCACCAATGCGCCGGCCTCCATCGCGCCCTGGGGCGCGGCGAAACCGGCGCTGGGCACGAATCCCTGGTCGCTCGCCGCGCCGGACGGCGCCGGCGGCGCGCGATTTGTCATCGACCAGAGCGCCAGCGTCGTCGCCAAGAGCGAGGTGATGAAGCGCGCCCGCGCCGGCGAGCCGATCCCGTCGGGCTGGGCGTTCGACGCCAAGGGCCAGCCGACGACGGACCCCGCGGAGGCGCTCAAGGGCGCGATGGCGCCGGCCGGCGGCTACAAGGGCGTAAGCGCCGCGCTGATGGTCGAGATGTTCGCCGCCTGCCTCGCCGGGGCCAATCCGGGACTTGTCGCCAGCCCGTTCTCGGGAACGGCGGGCGGCCCGCCGGGAACGGGGCAGTTCTTCCTCGCCTTCGATGCGGGCGCCATCTCGGGCGGCGGCTTCGCCTCGCGGCTCGAAACCGTCGCCGCGGCCTTCACGGGCGAGGCGCGGCTACCCGGCGCGCGCCGGCTCGCCGCGCGCGCGCGCGCCGCCCGCGAGGGCGTGACGGTCGATGCGGCGACGCTCGCCAAGGTCGAGGCGCTGGCGGGGGTCGCGGCGTGACCTTCGTGGCGCTGAGGCCGCCCGACGAGGTAATGCGGCTGGCGCGGCTCGGCGCTTCGCATCCGACGCGGCTGAGCTTCCTGCGCGCGCTGATCCGGCGCGCGCAGCGAGAGCGTTGGCGCATGCGGCGGACCCGCTTCGCGCTGGACGACGAGGGCTTCGGCGAGGCCGTCTATACGGTCGAGACGCCGCGCCGCGCCTATTCGCTGGTCGCCTTCTCGACGCCGCTCGAAGACGAACGCCGCACCGACCGCGTCATCGCGGAAGCCTGGGACACGTCCTTCGCGCTCTACGACGGCGTTCCCGACGCGGCCGAGATCGCCCGGCTCAAGGCCAATGTCCCCTTGCAGGAGGCGGGACGCTATACCGCGCGCGACCTCGTGCTCGCGCGCGCCAACAAGAGCGTGCGGCTGTTTGCTTCCGTGGTCGCGGCGCTGGCGAGCGGGCGGCAGCCCGAGCGGCAGGCGCTGAGCGAAGTCGGCTACCTCCTGCGCACGACCGCCGTCTACGGCAACGGCAAGTTCGGCATCGCCGACCGCGACGAAATCGCCGCGCGGCCCGAACTCGCCGGGCCGTTCCAGGCGGAGATGCTGACGGTCTGGCTCGTCCGCGCTTTTTCTTTCGATCTCGTCGATCATGTCGCCGCGCGCCGGGAGCCGGCCGCCGCGCGGCTTTCGTCGGAGCTGCGCCGCAGCCTCGGCGTCGGCAACGCCACCGGGCTCGGCATGGCGCCGTTTCTGGTGCGCCATCCCGTGCTGATCCATCGCTGGTTCGCGGCGCGCGAGACCGCGCTGGCGCGGGTCAGGGCCTTGCCGGAGGCGCGCGAAAGCGAAGCCTTCATGCAGGCGATGGCCGAGTTCCGCGCGCAAGTCGAGGGATGGCGCACGGCGGATGCGCGTCAGGCGGCCGCGATCGCCGCGCTCAGGGCCGATCTCGCCCTGCTCGAGGAGACCGCGCCGCAGATCCTGCGCAGCGCCGCCCTCCCCTGGGACGCGCTCTATCGTTTCGCCGAGGCGCGGCTTTCGCTGGAGGGGCAGGAAGCCTGCGTGGCCCTGGTTCTGGAGCCGCACGGCGCGCTGATCGACGAGCTCGCCGAGGAGATGCAGGCCGACGAGCGGCTCGGCCACGGTCTCGACGGGCGCATGACCTGCGGGTCGATGCGGGAGACGATCGCGCATGGCTACGGCTGGACGAAGCGGCTCGACTTCGCCGACCCCGCCGCCAACGCCCGTTTCTGGTACGTCTCCGCCGACAAGCTGGAGCCGCGCCTCGGCGAACGCTTCGAGGAGGACGGCGCGGAGCTGGAACAGCCGCTCGCCACCGCGCGCGACGCGCTCGGCCTTGCGGAGGCTTTGCGCGACGAGCCCGAGGCGACGCCGCTCGCCGATTATCTGCTGCGCCATCCGGAATGGCGCCATGTCGCGCGCCGCGCGCAGACGCTCGACCGATTCCCTTACGCCGAGATCCGCGACAACCTGATCGGCGCCGACATGCGGCCGATCGACATCCTGCGCGCCAAGCTCGCCTTTTTCGGCGCGCGTCGCTTCGACCCGCGCTCCGACCGCTGGCTGCGCATCGCCTTGTTCGCGGGCGAGCCGCCTATCGAAGCCGTTTGCGGGGACGCGGCGGCGTGATCGATCTTTCGCTCAACGAAGCCGAGACGCTCGCCGCCAAGGCCGCGCGCGGGGCCGGCTACGCATGGGGACAGGCCGACGAAATCGGCCGCGCCGCACGCACGCTCGCTGTCGAGGGCGCGCGACTTCGGCGCGGCGCTGCTTGCCCTGCTCAGCGTCCGCGACGCTTTCGCGCCGCCCGCGCCGACGCGGCTTGCGCTTTGGCGTCGCGGCGAAGCGGATGTCGGCGGCGAATGGCCGCTCTGTCCCATCCTCGCCGGGGCCTGGCTTCTGGACGCAGGCGTCGAGGCGGTCGGGCTGCGGCTCGTCAACGTCGGCCTTCCGATCTGGCTCGACGCGATGCTGCGCCGGGCGGGGCTCGGGGCGGAATGCGACGATCCGTTCGGGGAATCCGGCGACGCGACCCTGATACGGCGCTCGCCCTCGCCCGACGAAGTGCGGCGCGCCGTGATCGAGCCCGGAATCTGGCGCGCGCTATCCGATTACGCCGCGCGCACCTACGTTCCCGAAAGCGAGAGTTCGCGCAGGCGCGGCGCCGGCGGCGGACGGGTGGACGACGAATAGAGGAGCCAGGCATGAGCACAGGCGGCGCGACGATCGCCATGCGGGGGGCGGGCTATTATTCCGCCAACACGGTGGGCGCGAAAACGGTGATCGACCGGGTGGGCGATCTCGTGGTCGCCGCGGCGGCGAAACTGCCGCCGCTGAAGCCGGGCGAAGCCTTTTCCATCGCCGATTTCGGGGCCGCCGACGGCGGCACCTCGATGGACATGATACGCCGCCTGATCGGCGCGATCCGCGAGCGCGAGCCGCAGCGACAGGTCGCGCTCGCCTATACCGATCTGCCGCACAACGATTTCTCGGCCCTGTTCCGGCTGACCCAGGGTCTCATCGGCGAGAAGACGCAAGCGCCGCTCGCCGAGATTCCCGGCGTGTTCATCAGCGCGGCGGGCGCGAGCTTCTATCGGCAGATCTTTCCCGACGCCTCGCTCGCGCTCGGATTCTCCGCGACCGCCATGCACTGGCTGAGCCGGCGGCCCTGCATGATCGCCGACCATGTGCAGGCGGTCGGCGCCGCGCCCGCCGAGCGCGAGCGGTTCCGGGCTCAGTCGCTGGCGGATTGGGAAACGATACTTCTGGCGCGGGCGCGGGAGCTGAAGCCCGGCGGGCGGCTCGTGCTCGCCAATTTCTGCATCGACGAGGAAGGACGCTATCTCGGCCACACCACCGACGTCGACATGTTCGACAGCTTCGCGCGACACTGGCGCGACCTCTACCGCGCCGGGCGGATTGACCAAGCCGAATACGAGAACGCGACGTTCCAGCAATTCTACAAGACGCCAGCGGAATTTGCGGCGCCGTTCCGCGACCCCGCCTCCGCCGTCTCCCGGGCGGGACTGCGGCTGGAATCGCTGTTCACCATGGTCACGCCCTGTCCCTATGCGGAAGCCTTCGAGGCCCACGGCGATGCGGCGGCCTTCGCCAGGGCCTATGTGCCGACCTTGCGTTCCTGGTCCGAGACCGTGTTCGCCGGCGCGCTCGATCCCGCTCGACCGCAGGCGGAGCGGACGGCGCTGCTCGACGCGTTCTATGGCGCCTACGAGGCCGACGTGGCCGCCGCTCCGCGTGGCCACCGCATGGACTATGTCCATTGCGTTGCGGAAATCGCCAAGGCGCTTTGAGAGGCGGTCCCGGCGCTCCTCCGGAAGTTATCCACAACTCGCCGAGGCCGCGCGCTACCCTGGCAGAACGATTCATTTGGCCATCGTTTTGCCACGGCGGCGCGCGAACCCGCGGCTGCGCGGCGCACGAATGCATGGCCAAGCGCCGTTAGAGGCGTATTGATCTTGTGCGTCGTTTGGGCTTGCTCCGATGCAACGATAAGCCTTCCTGTTCCGTCGGGAGAGTGCATGCGCCGCGTGATCGCCGTTGCGAGCCACATTGCGCGCCCATAATGGTGTGAACGCTGATAAGTTCGGATCGACAAACCGCGATGGCTCTTGCAAGCGCAATGAACGTCCGCTGGGTCAAAGGGCTCCACAGCGATCGCTGGGCGTCGCAAATCTGCGCCCTCGAACTGTCCGAGGTGGAGGCGCTCGCCTTCCGCTTCTATCTGCCGCCGCTCGAGGGAAGCGGGGGTAAGCTGGTCGTCCTGGAAAAGGAAGGCGACGATATCGCCGCCGGATTCGTAAATCGCGGCCAGATATCGGAGTTCGAGGTCCAGCCCGGCCTTGGAGCGACAAGGGATCAGGTTCGGCTGCGGTTCGAATCGCCCGAGGAGGTCACCGGCGACACGCGTTCGCTGGGCGCGATATGCGTGGAGTTTCGCGTCAACAACGGCGCGTGGATTCCGATCGAGGAGGCGATGGATGCGCGGCGCCGCCGCCGGCGCCCTTCTCCGATTCCTCGATGACGTCCCGCGACGCCGCGGCCTGTCCTCCCGCGCCCGCGAAGCCGGATCGGGAGCCGCCGCCGTCGCTCGAATCGGTCGGGCTGACCGAGGCCGACCTCGACGCCGTCAGGGATCTCTTCGACGAAGTCTACTACGCCAGGCAATATCCGGACCTGCGTGACGCGCCGTTCGACCTGCTGCGCCACTTCATGACGATCGGCTGGAAGCAGCGCCTCAATCCGTCGCCGATGTTCTCGACGGAATTCTATCTGCGCAGCAATCCGGAGATCGGGGCGGCGGGCATAAACCCGCTTGTGCACTATGCGCGCCACGGTCGCCGGGAGAAGCGCCCGGCCGCGCCTTATTTCGGGTTGCGGCGGCAGGACTACCGCCCGCTGGTTTCGGTCGTGGTGCCGAACTTCAACCACGCGCCCTATCTGCGCGAGCGGCTGGAGTTGATCTTCAGCCAGACCTATCGCAATATCGAACTGATCCTGCTCGACGACGGTTCGACCGACGGCAGCCGCGAGACGCTCGACGAACTGGCCGCGCGCTCGCCGTTTCCCGTCAAGAAGGCCTATAGCCGGTCCAATTCCGGCAACGTGTTCGCGCAATGGCGGCGCGGGTTCGAGATGGCTCAGGGCGAGCTGGTCTGGATTTGCGAGAGCGACGACACCTGCGAACCCGACGCGCTCGAACATCTTGCGCCGCACTTTGCCGACCGCTCCGTGATGATCGCCTTCGGACGCATCCAGTTCTGCGACGCCAACGGGCGCAAGTTCGCCGGCCTCGACCAGTATCGCGAGGATGCGGAGCCGGGCGTCTGGGCGCAACCGATCGCCCGGCACGCCAGCGAGTGGTTCGCCGGGGCGTTCGGCCGCAACAACGTGATCGCCAATGTCGGGGGGTGCGTGATCCGCCGTCAAAACCTGGCGCAGGCCGTCTGGGACGAGGCGCGCTCCTATCGAATCTGCGGCGATTGGTTTCTCTATATCCAGATGGCGGCGGGCGGCCGCATCGTCTTCGACCCCAACTCGGTCGCCTATTTCCGGCAGCACGGGCGCAACACGTCGGCGGCCAACTTCGACAAGCTCTACTACTACGAGGAGCACGAGCGGATTCTCAGATGCCTGGAGGAAAATTGGACCCTGCGGCCGGAGACGCGCGCTGGCTTCATTGAAAGCCTCTCCTCGTCGTGGCTCAGCCGCGGCATGTCCGCTCGGCATGGCGAAATGCTGGCTGCGCTGCCGGGCCTGGCCCAATCGACGCCCCGCCGTCGCGAGCATCTGGTGATGGGCAGCCTCGGCTTCATGCTCGGCGGGGGCGAGCTTTTTCCGATCTATCTGGCCAACGAATTCGTGCGCGCCGGCTATCGGGTGTCGATGCTGTGCAGCAATCTCACCGAGATCAACGAGGACATCCTGGCGCGGCTGGATTCGCGCGTGCCGGTGTTCGACGCCGCCGAGGCCAAGGTCCAGGGACCGCAGGGTTACCTCAACCGCATGGGCGCGACGCTGATCCACTCCCATGTCGTCAATATCGACGATCTGTTCTTCAAGAACCACAATCCGCTTGAAAAATTCCCCTATGTCGTGACCCTGCACGGCTCTCATCAGGGCGACGACCTGAATGTCGACGCGCTGCTGTTTCGCATGCTGCGGCGGGTCAGCAAGTGGGTCTATCTGTCCGAGCGCAATCTGGAGATTTTCAGCGGCGCGCCGCTCGACTATTCCGCGTTCCGCAAGATTCCCAACGCGGCGCCGCCGGATCCGCGGCCTTTCCCGCTAAGCCGTCGGGATCTGGGCGTCGACCGGGACGCGGTGGTGTTCGCTTTCGCGGCCCGAGGGGTGCAGCAGAAGGGATGGCGCGCGACGGTCGAGGCGCTGAAGCTGCTGCGGCTTCGTCGCCCCGAGCTCAACGTGCATGTTCTGATGGCCGGCTCGGGCCCCATTGCCGAGGAGGTGGAGGCCTCGACGCCCAAGGATCTTCCGATCACCTTCCTGGGCTTCCAATCCTGCATCAACGGCCTCTACCGTATCTCGGACGTCGCGTTGGCGCCGACGCGGTTCGGCGGCGAGAGCTTTCCGCTTTCCATCATTCAGGCGCTGCAGGAAGGCTTGCCGGTGATTGCGACCCGGATCGGCGAAATTCCCTCGATGATCGCCGAGGGCAAGGAGACGGCGGGCGCGCTTGTCGACAATATCCGCAATTCGCCGCTGTTTTTCGAGGCGGTCTATCAGGCCATGGTGACCATGATCGATCCCGAGCGTCGCGAGCGGGCGAGCGCGCTGGCGCGCCGGTTGAGCGCGCGTTTTGACATGGGGGCGCTGAGGCGGGAGTACATCGAAGTCTATGAGGAGGCCATGAAAAAGGTCGCCGGGCGACCCGCCGCGGCGGCGTGACCTTCAGTCTCCCGGCGCCGCGCGCCTCGATATTTGCAAGTCTCGGCGACTTTGTAAGGCGAGGCGAGACGGGGCCGGCTTCTCATTTGCAGGAAAATCTCTGTGACTTGCAGATTCTTATTTCATATCGGCGCCGCCAAGACAGGCAGCTCCGCGATCCAGACGTTTCTGCGTCGCAACGCGCCGACCCTGGCTGAATCGGGTTTCATCGTTCCCGACCGCTTTCTTGGCCTTGGCGGCAACATTACGGGCGAACATGTCTGGGCGATCCAGGAGCGCATCAACGCCAGGGACAAGGAGGGGCTCGCCGCGCGGCTCGCCGAGGCGGCCGAACTCGCAGGCGACGGCAAGACGTTGCTTATGTCGGCGGAGAATCTCTCCAACCTCGGCAATCATCGCTATCTCATCGAGGCCATGAGAGGCCGGGACGCGCGCGTCATCGTCTATATCCGCCGCCAGGACGAGCTTCTGACTTCGGCCTGGCAGCAATGGCACTCCAAGATCGAATCCGATTTCACCGCCTGGCTGCTGAAAGGGGTCAGAAGCTACGGCCTTTGGGATCGGCTCATTGCGGACTGGGAGGACGTCGTCGGCGCCGGCAACGTGAACGTGCGCATCTTCGAGCGCGAAGCGATGGTCGACAACGATCTCCTGAAAGACTACGTGGCGGCGATCGGACTGGCCGAACGCAAGTCGGCGTTCGAGTATGATTTCGGGGTCGTCAATCCCAGCTTTTCCGACGTCATCACCCCGCTGGTGGCGGGCAACAAGCGCCTGTTTGAGGATTTCAACGACAACCGCTTTTTCAACTTCGTGGCCAAGATCGACCCGGAGATGTTCGCCAGGGGCAAGAAAGTCTCCCTGATTTCCCGCGCCACGCGCGAGAGCATTTGCGCTTATTATCAGGAAATAAACGACAGAATTTGCGAGAAATATTTTCCAAACCGCAATAATTTATTTTCTCCTGTGGATCACAATAAATATAATTACCTGGAAGGCGACACGTTAACTCATGCGCAGATGCAATTTCTGCTCGAATTCACTTACAGATCGCATCAATATTTTGAGAAGAAAAAATGAATTGTTTTGAGATTGGTGGCGTTAAATTCTTGCAGGTGGAAGACGTTCGTGTCTCCGCGAAATCAAAATCTAATGAATTTGTCATCGTCAAGGACGACGCCACGCTGAGTTTCTATGAGAGCCTTCGACCGCATCTACCCAAGGCGATCATGGAAATCGGCATGTACGAAGGCGGCTCGCTGGTCTATTTCGACAAACTGTTCAAGCCGACCAATCTGGTCGGGCTCGACCGCCGCGCCTCGCCGATCGAGCCGCTGGAGGATTATCGCCGGACCCGACCGCACATTCGGACCTTTTACGCGCGCTTTCAGGACAAGCCGGGGACGCTGCAAGCGGCCCGGCAATGCTTCCCCCATGGGATCGATCTCGTCATCGACGACGCCTCGCGCCTCTACCGCGAATCGAGTGCGACCTTCGACATGCTGTTCCCGCTCGTCCGAGAAGGCGGTCACTATGTGATCGAGCGCTGGCGTGGCCCGAAAGGGCTCAAGACGAGCGAGAACGGCGGCCAGCCGCCGCCGTCCCAAATGGTCTACGAACTGATCGATCAATTGGGGCGAACGCCGGCGATCGAGAACATCGAGATTCGCAGCCATGTCGCCTGCGTGCGCAGGGGACCGGGGAGCTACGTCCCGGAGAAGGCGGCGGACGCGGAGCCGTTCCCGGGCCAGCCCTGACGGGCGGATCAGGCGAGGCGCAGGGAGCGGCCGCTCGCACATTACGCCATTTCGATCCAGCGCACTCTCGCGCCCGTTCCGCGCAAAGGCGCGGGCGCGCTTCGCGCTTCGGCGAAAAGCGATGATCGGTTCCGATCACCGGGTCGTGATCTTAATGACTTGCAAAGCATTTTTCCCGCCATCATGGTCGGGCGCGGCGTATCGGCGCGAGGGGCGTGTTTGAGGGTGGGCAGGGGCGGGATTTTGCGACGCTGGCGCGTCGCCGTCGCCATGAGCGCGGCGCTGGCGCCGGTGGCGGCGAGCGCGTTCGATGGATTCGGCCTTTGGCCCGGCGCCGACGCGCCGGTCGCGCCAAGCCCCGGCGCCCTGCCCTACAAGGTCGCGTTCACGCTGCCCGAAGGCGTGGGGCCCTCGCTCTCCTCCTTGCGCGACGCCTCTTCGCTCTATGCGCTGCGGAAGGACCCGCCGCCGGACGGCTTCTCGCTCGCCCTGCGCGCGCGCCGCGATTTTGCGCCGCTCGTCGACGCCTTGTGGGCGCAAGGCTATTACGACGCGCAGGTGTCCATTCGCATCGACGGCGTCGGCCTGCCGATCGGCTCCGGCGATTTCACCGCCTTCCAGCGCGCGGCGGACGCCTATCGCGGCAAGGCGGTCGCGCCCGTGGAGATCGTCGTCGCGCCGGGGCCTCGCTTCGTCATCCGCAGGCTGACGGTCCTCGGCCTCGACGGGCGCCCGCTCGCCGACCTGCCGCCGCGGATTGTCGCGCTGCGCCCGGGCGATCCCGCCGGCGCCGACGCGGTGCGCGCAACTGAGGCGCGCATCGTCGATTTCTACCGCTCGCGCTCCCGCCCGCTCGCCCGAATCGCCGGGATCGCGCCGGTCGTCGACCATCCCGCCCACGCGATGGACCTGACCCTCGTCGTCGATCCCGGCCCGATAGCCCCCATCGGCCCCGTCACGCTGACCGGGCCGAAGACCTTCGATCCGCTGGTCGCCCGCTCATTCCTCTATCTGAAGCCCGGCGACCCCTATTCGCCCGCCGCGCTCAGCAACGCCAAACAGGATCTGCGGCAGATCCCTGCGGTCGGCGCGGTGCGCATCAAGGAGGCCGACCATCTCGACGCCGAGGGCCGGCTGCCGCTTTCGGTCGACATCGGCGACCGGCCGGCCCATGCGCTCGGCGTCCAGGCGCAATATTCCACAATCGACGGTCCGGCGCTGCAAAGCTACTGGGAGGACCGCAACCTGTTCGGCGGCGGGGAATATCTGCGCCTCGAAGCCAACGTGACCTACAACCCCGCCAACAGCGGCCCGACGGAGAACATCTTCGGCCTTTCGGACCAGAACGTCGGCGGCCGGCTCGCCGCGCATTTCATGAAGCCGGCCATCGACGGCGGCCCCGACGACCTGCTCGCCGACGGCGTCGCCGAGCGCGCCACCACCAACACTTTCGGCTTTCAGGGCTATACCGCCAACGACGTCGACGCCGACGTCGCGCTGCGCCGCCGCTTCTCGCGCGAGCTCTCCGCCCAGGTCGGCCTCGACGCGCAGGCCGGCGAAGCGACCGACGCGATCCAGACGGTAAGATACAATATCTTCGGCGTCATCGGATCGGCGAACTACGATTCGACCGACGACCGGCTCGATCCGACGAAGGGCGTGCGCGCGCGGGGCTCGGTGGCCGCCTATCCCGGGGCGTTCGGCTCGCTCTATCTCTACACCGCCAAGACCGAGGTCTCCGCCTATCAGGCGCTCGACGCCGACTCCCGCTTCGTGCTGGCGGGGCGGGCGCGCGTCGGATCGGAGATCGGACCGACGCTCGGAGGACATCCCCGCCAATCTCAGGCTCTACGCCGGAGGCGGCGGTTCGGTGCGCGGTTACGCCTATTCGAGCCTCGGACCGCGCACGCCCTCCGGCGCGATCCTCGGCGGCCGCAGCGAGTTCGACTCCTCCGTCGAAATGCGCTGGCGCGCCACCGACACCATCGGCTTCGCGACCTTCTTCGACGCCGGCAACGCCTTCGAACCGGAATTCCCGAACTTCTCGCTGCCGCTGCAAATGTCGGCCGGCGTGGGCTTGCGCTACTACACCGGCTTCGGCCCGCTCAGGCTCGACATCGCCGTCCCGATCAACCCGCGTCCCGGCGACCCGCGTTTCGCGGTCTACGCCAGCATCGGGCAGGCGTTCTGATGCGGCGCGCCCTTCTGGCCGCCACGGCGCTCGCGCCGCTCGCGCTGACGCTCGCCGCCCACGCGGGCGACGACGACAAGGGGCTGCTCGCGGGCTTCATCTCGCGCGCGCTGTCCTCGCGCGAGACCCAGGTCTCCATCGGCGCGGTCGAGGGCGCGCTGTCGAGCGACGCGACCGTCCGCGACATCGTGCTGTCGGACCGCGACGGCCCCTGGCTGAAGGTCGATCGCGCCCGGCTCGTCTGGCGCAGGCTCGCTCTCTTGAGCCGCCGGCTGGAGATCGACCAGCTCGAAATCGGCCATATCGTCTGGTCGCGCCCGGCCCGCAAGGCGGCGCCATCCGCGCCCGGCGGCTCGATGGAATGGCCGGACCTGCCGGTCAAGGCCATCGTCAAATCCTTCCATGTGGAAAGCCTCGATCTCGGCGCGCCGATCCTCGGCGCTCCCGCGACGCTGAGCTTCGCCGGCAAGGCGTCGCTGGGGAGCCCGTCGGAGGGGCTCGACCTCGCGCTTTCGGCCAAGCGGCTCGACGCCGGCGGAGACCTCAGCGTCCGCCTCGCCTTCGCCCCGAAGACGACCGAGCTTGCGCTCGCGCTCGACGCCGAGGAGCCGCAGGGCGGCCTCATCGCGAAAGCCGCGCATCTGCCGGGCGAGCCGGCGCTCGACTTCCGCCTCGACGGCAGCGGGCCGCTCGACGCCTTCCACGCCAGGCTCGCCTTCGCCGCCGGAGCGGACATCGACGCCAGGGGCGGCGTCGATCTGACGCGCGAGGGCGCGGGAAGGCGCCTGCGTCTCGATCTCGCCTCGCGCCTTTCCGGCCTGCTGCCCCCGCTCGCCGCTCCGGTCTTTGCCGGCCAGACGAAACTCTCCGGCGACGTCATGCTCGGCGACGACGGAGCGGCGACGACGAAGGGCGTCACGCTCGAAAGCGCCGCCGCGGCGCTCGACGTCGTCGGCGGCGTCGCCGCCGACGGTCAGGCCGATCTCACCGTCCATGCCCGCGCCAAGCCCGGACCGAACATCGGCAGGCTCGACCTCGCGGCGGCCGTCAAAGGCCCGCTGCCGCGCCCGCAGGCCGACGTTTCGCTCGATGTCGAGGACCTCAAATCGGCCGCCGGCGCGTTGCGCCATTTGCAGGCGCATTTCGCCGCGCTTCCCGCAAAGCCCGGCGACCCGCAAGCGCCGATCGCGCTGACGGGCGAGGCGGACATGGCCGGCCTTGCGCTCGCCGACCCCGCGCAGGCCGCGCTCGTCGGCCATTCCGGCCGGCTGGCGCTTCAGGCGACCGCGACGCCGGACGGCGCGCTCGACATCGCCGGGCTGAACCTCGACGCCGAGGCGCTGCACGCCCGCTTCGCCGGCAAGGCGGCGCGGGAGGCGCTTTCCGGCCAGTTCTCCGCCGACGCCGACGACCTCGCCCGGCTCGGACCGCTTTCCGGCCTCAAGCTCAAGGGCTCGGCGCATGTCGCGGCCGCGCTTTCCGGCGATCCCGCGCGCGGCGCCTACGCCGCCGACGTCAAGGCGGAGCTCAAGGGCTTCGCCTCGGGCGAGGCGGCGCTCGACGGCTTCGCCGGCCCGAGCCCGTCCCTGCGCGGCGCGGTGAAAATCGCCGCCGACGGCTACGCCTTCGACAAGCTCGCGCTGACCGGCGCCGGCGGGCGGGCGCTCATCGACGGCGCGCTGGGCGCGACCGCCTCCAACTTGCGCGCAACGCTCGCCGTTCCCGACGCGCATCGGCTCGATCCGCGTATCGCCGGCGCCATCGCCGCCGAGGTCAAGGTCGCCGGCCCGCTCTCCGCGCCCGACGCCGACGTGACCGCAACCCTGAGCGACGGCCGCCTGCTCGGACGCTCCGCGCCGCGACTGAGCCTCGACGCCCATGCGAAGGGCGGCGCGTCGCTGGCGCTCAAGCTCGCCGGCGAGATCGACGGCAAGGCGCTGCAAGGCGACTTGCGCCTCGCGCGCGGCGGCGACGCGATCATGCTCGACCGCGCCGCCTTCTCGCTTGGCGGCGCGAAAATCGACGGGGCGGGAAGGCTCGCCAAGGGCCTCGCCGACGGACGGCTGACCGTCGCCGCGCCGCGTCTCGACGATCTCTCGCCGCTGGCGCTGACGCCGCTGTCGGGCTCGCTGCGGGCCGACGTGCGGCTCGCCTCGGCGGACGGGCGCCAGAACGCGGCGATCAGAGGCGCGCAGCCCCGAGGCGGGCTTCGGCGCCGCGCGGTTGGCCGGCCTCGACGTCGACATGCGCCTGACCGACCTCTTCGGCGACGCGCGCGCGGACGGGACGGCGGCGGCGGACAGGATCGTCGCGGCGGGCGAGACGGTTTCAGGCGTCAAGCTCGCCGCCAAGGCGGGCGCGTTCGATCTCGCCGCGAGCCTGCGCGGCATGGCGCTGCGCGCCAAAGGCGCGTTGCACATGGCCCAGCGCGCGCTGCGGCTCGACGCCTTTTCCGCCAGGGGCCGGGGACCTTCGATCACGCTCGTCCAGCCGGCGACGCTCGCCTTCGACGACGGCAGGCGTGGCGACCAAAGACCTGACGTTGGCGCTCGGCGCCGGGCGGCTCAGCCTGAAAGGCCGGGCGGGGCGCCGACTCGATCTGCAAGCCAGGGCCGAGGCGATCCCGCTGGCGCTGGCCGATCTCGCCTCGCCGGGGCTGGGACTGGCGGGAACCGCCTCCGGCGAGGCGCGCCTTGGCGGCGAGGCCGCCGCGCCCTCGGGCGACTGGCGGGTGGCGCTCGCCGGCCTCGCCGCGCCGGCCTCGCGCTCGGCGGGGCTGTCGCCGCTCGACGTGAAGGCGAGCGGCAGGCTCGCCGGGGGACGCACCAGCCTCGACGCGACCGTCTCGGCCGGAACGGCCGGAAGCCTGCGGGTTGCCGGCTCGGCGCCGCTGAGAGGCGACGGGCCGCTCGACCTCAAGGCGTCGGGTCGGCTCGACGTCGCGGGCCTGAGCCGCATCCTCGCCGCGGGCGGCCAGCGCGCGAGCGGGACGCTCGCCCTCGACGCCCGGCTCGCCGGCGATCTCGCCCACCCCAAAGCCGCGGGAACCGCCGTTCTCAGCGGCGGCGCCTTCGCCGACGAGATCAGCGGCCTGAGGCTGACCGATCTCTCCGCCACCATCGCCGCGCGCGGCGACGAGGTCGAAATCGCGAAAGCCTCGGCGAAGACGCCCGGCGGCGGAACGGTGACGGCCTCGGGCCGCGTGCGGCTCGACCCGGCCGCCGGCTTCCCCGGCGCGATCCGCCTCAGCGCCGACAAGGCGCGGCTCGTCGCCACCGAGATCGTCACCGCCGACGCGGGCCTCGCGCTCGACCTCTCCGGGCCGCTCGCCCGCGACCCCAGCGTCGCCGGCCGCATCGATGTGAAGGCGATCGACGTCGAAATCCCCGGCCGGCTGCCCGGGTCCGACGCGCCGCTCGCCGACGTGCGCCACATCGACCCCGGCCCGACCGCGCGGGCGCGGCTGGCGCTCATCGCCAGGAAACGCCGCGCCGCCGGCCCCGGCTTTTCGGCCCGCCTCGCCCTCGCCGTCTCCGCGCCCTCGCGCGTGACCGTGCACGGCCGCGGCATCGACGCGGAATTCGGCGGCGAGCTGCAGGTCAAGGGAACGACGGCCGCCCCGGAGATCGTCGGCGGCTTCGATCTGCGCCGGGGATCGCTGACGCTGATCGGCGGGCCGATGACGTTCTCGCGCGGCCGCGTCAGCTTCGAGGGCGACGCGACGCCCCGGCTCGACCTGGAGGCCCAGCAGACGCTGACCGACGCGACCGCCATCGTCGACGTGACCGGCCCCGCCGACAAGCCGACTTTCGCGTTCAGCTCCAATCCGTCCCTGCCGCAGGACGAGATCCTTTCGCGCATCCTGTTCCAGAAGCCCTCGGGCAGCCTCTCGGCGTTCCAGGCGCTGCAGCTCGCCAACACCGTCGCGGCGCTCTCGGGCAATGGCGGCGCGTTCGATTCGCTGCGCCGTTCGCTCGGCGTCGACAGCCTCGACGTCGGTTCGGACGCGAACGGCGGCCCGGTGGTCGGCGCGCGGCGGGCGATCGGGGGCCGCCTCAGCCTCGGCGTCAGGACCGGCGCGAGGCCGGAGGACAACGGCGTCTCGCTCGACTACGACCTGACCAAGCGGCTGCGGCTTTCGACCGGCGTCGACGCCAAGGGCGAATCGAACATCGGCGCCGGTCTCAATTGGGAATACTGAGGCGCGCGCCGCGCGTTGTTGCCAACCTATGGTCGCATGCAAAATCGGCGGCCCGCCCCGCCGAAAGAGCGCCGCATGGAAACGCCTCTCACTCCGCTCGCCTTCGCCGCCCGCGCCCGTCGCATCTACGCTGACCGCGACGCCACCGTGTTCGAGGGCGTGCGGCGGACTTATGCGGAATTTCTCGACCGCATCGACCGCTGGTCGCAGCGGCTGCAGGAGCTTGGCGTCAAACAGGGCGACCGCGTCGCCTATATCGCGCAGAACACGCCCACCAATCTCGAGGGCTATTACGCCGCGCCGCAGATCGGCGCGGTGCTGGTGCCGATCAACTATCGGCTGGCGGCCTCCGACTTCGTCTACATTCTCAACCATTGCGGCGCGAAGGTTCTGTGCGTCGACAAGGATTACGTCGAGGCGATCGAGGCGATCCGCGCCGAGCTGCCGCAGATCGAGCATTTCGTCGCGCTGGAGAGCCGCGCGCGAGGGCTGGCTCGATTACGAGGCCGAGATCGCGACCGCCTCCGGCCGTTTCGAGCCCGTCGAAATCCACGAGAACGACCTGCTGACCATCAACTACACCAGCGGCACGACGGCGCGGCCGAAAGGCGTGATGATCACGCATCGCAACGCCTATCTCAACGTGATGGGCACGCTCGCGCATTTCCATGTCACGCCCGCCGACCGCTATCTGTGGACGCTGCCGATGTTCCACGCCAACGGCTGGACCTTCACATGGCTCGCGACCGCCCGGGGATGCGCGCATGTCTGCCTGCGCAAGGTCGATCCGGTCGCGATCTTCAAGCTCGTCGGCGAGGAAGGCGTGACGACGCTCTGCGCCGCGCCGACGGTCCTCATCGGCATCGCCAACGCGCCGGAAGCCGCGCGCGCGCCCGCCGCCGGGCGAAAGGTCAGGCTTCTGACCGCAGGCGCCCCGCCCGCCGCCCACACCATCGACCGCATCGAGCGCGAGCTCGGCTGGGAGGTGCTGCACGTCTACGGCATGACCGAGACCTCGCCGCTCATCCTGCTGTGCGAGCCGCTGCCCGAGCACGAAAAGCTCTCGCCGGCCGAGCGCGCGGCGGTGAAGGCGCGCCAGGGCGTCGAGCTGGTGAGCTCCGGCGAGATCCGCGTGATCGGACGAAAGCGGCGCGGAAACGCCGCGCGACGGCCGGACGCTCGGCGAGATCTGCGTGCGCGGCAACGTCGTCATGAAAGGCTATTTCAACGACCCCGCCGCGACCGAGGCCGCGTTCAAGGGCGGCTGGATGCACACGGGCGACGCGGCGGTCGTTCATCCCGACGGCTATGTCGAGATCAAGGACCGCTTCAAGGACGTCATCATCTCCGGCGGCGAGAACATTTCCTCCGTCGAGATCGAGGGCGTGCTGCTGACGCATCCGGCCGTGCAGGAAGTCTCGGTCGTCGGCATGAAGCACGAACGCTGGGGCGAGGCGCCGCACGCCTTCGTCGTGCTGAAGGCGGGCGCGAGCGCGACGCAGGAGGAGCTTCGCCAGTTCGCGCGCGACAACCTCGCCCATTTCAAGGTTCCGCAGTGGGTGTCCTTCGTGCCGGAACTGCCGAAGACGGCGACCGGCAAGATCCAGAAATTCGTGCTGCGCGGCCGCTCGCCGGGGATCGTGTCGCAATAGGCCGGGAAACAAGGCGATAGCCTGGGCGTTCAAGGGGTTGAGCGCGGGAGCTAGACGCCTCCGCCCCGCCTGATAAGAGAAGCCCCAAGAATCCCGCGTTCGGAGCCCCGATGGCTACCCTCGAAGACGTACTCGCCACCATCGACGCCAACGCGCAAGGCGCGCTCGACCGGCTGTTCGAACTGGTCCGCATCCCCTCGATCTCGGCGCAGCCCGAGCATTTCCCCGATTGCGACCGCGCCGCCGACTGGCTGGTCGCCGCAGCTCGCCGATCTCGGCTTCGAGGCGCGCAAGGAGCCGACCGAGGGGCGGCCGATGGTGATGGGCGCGGCCAAGGCCAAGACCCGCGACGCGCCGCATGTGCTGTTCTACGGCCATTACGACGTGCAGCCCGCCGATCCGCTGGAGCTGTGGACGACGCCCGCCCTTCGAGCCGCGGCTGGAGACGACGCCGAGGGGCGAGCGCATCGTCGGGCGCGGCGCGGCCGACGACAAGGGCCAGTTGATGACCTTCCTGGAGGCCTGCCGCGCCTTCAAGGCGAACGGCGGCCTGCCCTGCCACGTCTCCGTGCTGTTCGAGGGCGAGGAGGAGACCGGCTCGCCCTCGCTGCCGGCCTTCCTCGCCAAGAACGCCAAGAGCCTGAAGGCCGACCTGCTGCTGGTCTGCGACACCAATATGTGGAACGCCGAGACGCCCGCCATCACGACGATGCTGCGCGGCCTCGTGTTCGAGGAGGTGGTGCTGAAGGCCGCCTCCCGCGACCTCCATTCCGGCCTCTACGGCGGCCCGGCGATCAACCCGATCCGGGTGCTGGCGAAAATCCTCGGCGAGCTGCACGACGACAACGGCGCGGTGACGCTGCCGGGCTTCTACGACGGCGTCGAGGAACTGCCGGAGGAGATCGCCGCGCAATGGCGCGATCTCGAATTCGATCCCGAGAAGTTCCTCGGCGACGTCGGCCTCTCGATTCCCGCGGGCGAAAGCGGGCGCTCGGTGCTGGAGATGCTGTGGTCGCGGCCGACCTGCGAATTCAACGGGATCGTCGGCGGCTATACCGGCGAGGGCGCCAAGACGGTGCTGCCGGCGGAGGCGCGCGCGAAAGTGTCGTTCCGGCTCGTCGGCCGGCAGAATCCCGACCGGATCCAGCAGAGCTTCCGCGCCTTCGTGAAGTCGAAGCTGCCGGCGGACGTGCGGGCGGAGTTCCTGGGTCACGGCGGCTCGCCGGCCATCGGCCTGCCCGCGCGCGGCGAAGCGCTGCGGCGGGCGCGCCGGGCGCTCGAAGCCGAATGGGGCAAGCCCGCCGCCGTCATCGGCTCCGGCGGCTCGATCCCGATCGTCGGCTCCTTCAAGCGCGAGCTCGGCATGGACGCGCTGATGGTCGGCTTCGGCCTCGACGACGACGCGATCCATTCGCCCGAACGAGAAATACGAGCGCCGCTCCTTCCACAAGGGCGCGCGGTCCTGGGCGCGGATTCTCGCCGCGGCCTGAGCCAGTGAGCCCCGGCGTCGGCTGCGGCGCGGCGATCCTGCGCGACCGCCGGCTGCTGCTGGTCAAGCGATTGAAAGCGCCGGAGGCCGGGCTGCTGGAGCCTGCCCGGCGGCAAGGTCGATTTCGGCGAGCGCGTCGCGGACGCGGTGAAGCGCGAGATCGCCGAGGAGCTGGGCGTCGACGATCGAGCTGACGCGCCCGCTCGGGCTGGTCGAGATGATCGGGCTCGACGATCAGCATTGGGTGTCGCCGATCTACGAGGCGGCGATCCGGCGCCGGCGAGCCGGTCAATCGCGAGCCCGCCAAGCACTGAGGCTTCGTCTGGGCCGATCTCGACGCGCCCCCTGCCCCGCTGGCGCTCGCCGCGCGCGAGGCGATCGCGATACTCAAGGGGCTGCCGGCATGATCGTCGGCGTCGGCGAGGCGATGGTGGAGTTCGCGCCCGTCGAGGCGGGGCTATATGCGCGCGCCTTCGCCGGCGACACGCTCAACACCTGCTGGTATCTGGCCAAGCTCGGCCAGCCGGTCCGCTATCTGACGCGCGTCGGCGCGGATTCGCTGTCGGACGCCTTCATCGCCTTCCTGCGCGAGAGCGGGATCGACGCCGGCGCGGTCGCGCGCGACCCCGAGCGCACGATGGGGCTCTATCATCATCGAACTCGACGGCGCGGAGCGGCGGTTTCTCTACTGGCGCGACAACTCCGCCGCGCGCCGCCTCGCCGACGATCCCGCGACGCTCGACGCCGGAGCTTGCCGGGGCGGAATTGATCCATGTCTCGGGCATCACGCTGGCGATCGTCGGGCCCGAGGGCCGGCGCAACCTCGTGTCGGCGCTGGCGCGGGCGCGCGCGCGGGGCGCGAAGGTGAGCTTCGACCCCAATCTGCGCCGCCGCCTGTGGCCGGACGAGGCGACGATCCGCGACGCGCAGACGGCGATGTACGCCGTCACCGACATCGCCCTGCCGAGCTTCGACGACGAGGCGGCGCTGTGGGGCGATTCCTCGCCGGCCGCGACGGCGGCGCGGCTCGCCGCGCTCGGCGTGGCGGAGATCGTGGTCAAGAACGGCGCGGGCGCGGCGTGGGTCGACGGCGCGGGGATCGAGGCGGCGCGCGTCGAGGCGCGCGACACGACGGGCGCGGGCGATTCCTTCAATGCCGGCTATCTCGCCGCGCGGCTTTCCGGCCGCTCGCCGTCCGAGGCCTGCCGCTTCGCGCACAGGCTTGCGGCCGAGGTGGTGCAATGGCCGGGCGCTCTGGCGCCGGCGCAGGCCGTGGCGGCCCTCAGCGCGTAAGCCGCAGGCTCGCCCAGCCCTCCAGCTCGATGCGGTCTTTCAGGTAAAACCCTTCCGCGCGCCACGCGGAGAGCACGCCGGCGACGTCGGAGATGAGCAGCCCCGAGACGATCGCCTCGCCGTCGGCGGCGATGACGCGGGCGAGCGAGGGCGCGAGCAGCCGCAGGGGCTTGGCCAGAATATTGGCGAACACGAGATCGTAGGGCGCGCCCTCGCGCAGGCGCAGGTTCTCGACGCCGCGCGACACGATCGCCCTGGCGTAGGGCGCGACCCCGTTGAGCGCGGCGTTTTCGTTGGCGACCTCGACCGCGGTCGCGTCGATGTCGCCGAGCCACACCTTGCGCCTGAGCGCGCGGGCGGCGGCGATGGCGAGCACGCCCGCGCCGCAGCCGACGTCGAGCACGCGGGCGGGGCGGCGGCGCTTCAGCAGGCGGTCGAAGTGGAGGAGGCAGCCGCGCGTGGTGCCGTGATGGCCGGTGCCGAAGGCCAGGCCGGCCTCGATCTCGACGCCGATGTCGGAGAGGCCGACCTTGTCGCGATCATGCGCGCCGTGGACGAGGAAGCGGCCGGCGCGCACGGGCTTGAGGCCCGCCAGCGAGTTCGCCACCCAATCCTGCTTCTCGGTGAGGCCGAATTCGACCCGCTCGGCGGCGTCCACCGCCCGCCGCGACGGCGACCAGTTCGCGCAGGGCCTCCTCGTCGGGCTCGAAGCCGAAATAGACCTCCACCGCCCAGGCCTTGCCGCCGCCGGGCCAGGGCGCCTCGGTCTCGAAGGCGGTGGAGGCGGCCTCGGCCGGCTCGAAGCTCTCGACCATGAGATCGGCGACCGCGCGGGCGCGGGTTTCATCCAGGGTGACGCGCATGACATGCGCGGCGTTGTTGGGCGGCAGGCCTTCGAGCATCATCGTTTCCGAACTGTGGGTCCGCCGCTTTAAGCCAAATCCGCGTCTCCGCGCAAAAGCGGTTGACTTGAGCGTGATGGTTTTTATGCAAGGCGGCAAAGTTTGCCGGTCTCCGTTGCGACGGAGAAGCGGCCGCGTCGTTTCAAGGATACCGCTCATGTTCGACCCGGCGCTTCGCGACGCCGCTGAAGCCTCCAAGGCCTGGCCGTTCGAGGAGGCGCGCAAGCTCATCGCGCGCGTCGAGCGCACCGGCCAGACCGAAGTGCTGTTCGAGACCGGCTACGGCCCCTCGGGCCTGCCGCATATCGGCACCTTCGGCGAGGTCGCGCGCACGACCATGGTGCGCCACGCCTTCCGCGTGCTGACCGACGACAAGATCAAGACGCGGCTTTCGCCTTCTCCGACGACATGGACGGCCTGCGCAAGGTCGCCCGACAACATCCCCAACCGCGAGATGGTGCTGCGCCAATCTCGGCAAGCCGCTGACCGAGGTTCCCGATCCCTTCGGCGAATACGAGAGCTTCGCCGCGCACAACAACGCGATGCTGCGCCGCTTCCTCGACGGCTTCGGCTTCGATTACGAATTCGCCTCCTCGACCGAATATTACCGCTCCGGCCGCTTCGACGCGGCGCTGCTGCACATGCTGCGCCGCTTCGACGCGGTGCAGGAGATCATGCTGCCGAGCTTGCGCGAGGAGCGCGCCGCGACCTATTCGCCGTTCCTGCCCGATCCATCCCGTCACCCGCGTCGTCATGCAGGTTCCGCTGACAGGCATGGACGCCGACAAGGGCGTCATCCAATGGCGCGACCCCGCGACCGGCGAGGACTTCGAGACCCCCGTCACCGGCGGCCACTGCAAGCTGCAATGGAAGCCGGACTGGGCGATGCGCTGGTATGCGCTCAAGGTCGATTACGAGATGGCCGGCAAGGACCTCATCGACTCGGTCAAGCTCTCCTCGCGCATCGTGCGCGCGCTGGGGCGGGAGCCGCCGGAGGGGTTCAACTACGAGCTGTTCCTCGACGAGAAGGGGCAGAAGATCTCCAAGTCGAAGGGCAACGGCCTCACCGTCGACGAATGGCTGACCTACGCGGCGCCCGAGAGCCTGGCCCTGTTCATGTTCCAGAAGCCGACGGCGGCCAAGCGCCTGCATTTCGACGTGATCCCGCGCACGGTCGACGATTACTCGAGCTTCCTCGACGCCTATCCCCGCCAGGAATGGAAGGAGCGGCTCGGCAATCCCGTCTGGCACATCCATTCCGGCGAGCCGCCCGCGCCGGAGACGCTGGCGCACGGCCACGAGGCGGCCGCAAGCGTCTCCTTCGCCATGCTCCTGAACCTCGCGGCGGTCGCCAACAGCGACAATCCCGCGGTGCTCTGGGGCTTCCTCAGGCGCTACGCGCCGACCGCCTCGCCGCAAACCCATCCCCGGCTCGACAAGCTCGTCGGCTACGCCTGCGCCTATTTCCGCGATTTCGTCGCGCCGAAGAAGCGCTACCGCGCCGCCGACGAGGTCGAGCGCGCGGCGCTCGAACAGGTGTCCGAGCTGCTCGGCGGCCTGCCGGCCGACGCGACGGCCGAGGCGATCCAGCATGCGCTCTATGACGTCGCGCGCCCGATCCCGCGCTATCAGGACCTGAAGGCCAAGGGCGCGACGCCGGAGCGGCCGGGCGTGTCGAACGAGTTCTTCAACATGATCTACGCCGTGCTGCTCGGCGAGGAGCGCGGGCCGCGGCTCGGCTCGTTCATCCAGCTCTACGGGATCGCCGAGACGCGGGCGCTGATCGCCAGGGCGCTGGCGGGCGAACTCGTCAGAGCGGCGTGACCGCGCTTCCCCGCGGCCCCGCGCCCGGATAGGATTGGCCGATGTATACTTTCACCGGCTCCCTCGTCGGCGTCGCCCTGGCCCTGGTCACGGTCGCGCTCGTTTTCGGCCTCGTCAACATGCTGCGCGGCGGCTCGCCGAACACGTCGCAGACGCTCATGCGCTGGCGCGTCGGCCTTCAGGCCGTCGCCATCGTCGCCATCATCGTCGCGCTCTATCTGCGCAGACACTGATGGTCCGGCTCAACAAGATCTACACCCGCACCGGCGACGCCGGAGAGACCGGCCTCGGCAGCGGCGAGCGGCGCGCCGAAATACGACGCGCGCGTCGCCGCCTATGGCGAGGTCGACGAGCTCAATTGCGTGATCGGCCTGGCGCGGCTGCACACGCGCGACAACCCGGCTCTCGCCCGCATCGAGCACACGCTGGCGCGCGTGCAGAACGATCTGTTCGACCTCGGCGCCGATCTCTGCGTGCCGCCCTCGGACGGCGAGACCGGCGCGCCTGCGCGCGACGCCCGCGCAGACGCTGGCGCTGGAGCGCGCCATCGACGATCTCAACGCCGAGCTTCAGCCGCTCCGGTCCTTCGTGCTGCCGGGCGGCTCGCCGGCGTCCGCCGCGCTGCATCAGGCGCGCGCGGTCTGCCGGCGCGCCGAGCGGGCGATCGTGCTGCTGGCGGGCAAGGAGACGGTCGGCGCGCCGGCGCTCGACCTATGTCAACCGTCTGTCCGATTATCTGTTCGTCGCCGCCCGCTACGCCAACGATCGCGGCGCAGAGCGACGTGCTATGGGTTCCCGGCGCCCACCGCGAGGACACCCGATGACCGAATATCTGTTCGCCGCCGCCGCCCGTTCCCTCGCTGCCCGTGCTCGGCGAATCGCGACGCTTTCCCGTGCGCGCGCATCTTCTGCGTCGGGCGCAATTACGAGGAGCACGCCCGCGAGATGGGCCATGTCGTCGATCGCGAGAAGCCGTTCTATTTCTGCAAGAGCGCGCACGCCCTGCGCCAGGACGGCGAGACGATCGGCTATCCGCCCGGCACGACCAATTATCATTTCGAGGTCGAACTCGTCGTCGCGCTCGGCGGGCCCGCGTTCAAGACGACGAAGGAGGCCGCGCTCGGCGCCGTCTACGGCTACGCCGTCGGCCTCGACATGACGCGGCGCGACCTGCAACTCTCCGAGCGCGCCAAGCAGCGGCCGTGGACGCTCGGCAAGGACGTCGAAGCGAGCGCGCCGGTCTCGGCCATCGCCCCCGTCCCGCGCATCGGCCATCCCATCAAAGGCGCGATCTCGCTGCGCCAGAACGGGCGTCGTCAAGCAGAACGCCGACATCGGCGAACTTGTCTGGTCCGTCCCCGAGATCATCGCGCATCTCTCGGGCTTCTATCACCTCGACGCCGGCGATCTCATCTTCACCGGCACGCCGGCCGGCGTCGGCCCCGTCGCGCCCGGCGACAGGCTGGACTGCGCGATCGACGGCGTGGGAACGCTCGCCGTCGCGATCGGCCAAGCGGATTGACTTGGGAATGACGCGCGCCGTCGGCGTCATCAGCGGCACCTCGATGGACGGGATCGACGTCGCGCTGCTCGACGGCGACGGCGAGACCATCGCCCATGTCGGCCCCGGCGCGACCTATCCCTATCCCGCCGACCTGGCCGAGCGCCTGCGCGCGGTCGTCGCCGATCCCGCGCGCGCGGCGGGTCCGCTCGACGATCTCGAGCGCGACGTCACCGACGCGCATGTCGCGGCGGTGGAGGCGTTTCTGCGCGACCACGCGATTGCCCGGGAGAGCCTCGCGCTCGTCGGCCTGCATGGGCAGACGGTTCTGCATCGCCCGGAGGCGCGCTACACGCGCCAGCTCTGCGACGGCGCGCGCGCGGCGCGGCGGCTCGACCTCGACGTCGTCTGCGATTTCCGCTCGGCCGACGTGGCGGCGGGCGGAGAAGGCGCGCCGCTGGTTCCGCTCTATCACGCCGCGACTGGCGAACGGGCTCGAGCGGCCGCTGATGTTTCTGAACTGGGGCGGGGTCGGCAACGTCACCTATCTCGGGGCGTCAGGCGAGATCGTCGCCTTCGACACCGGCCCCGCCAATGCGCCGATAGACGATTTCGTCAGAACGGCGGCTAGGGCTCACGCATGACGAGAACGGCGCGCTGGCCGCGCGCGGCCGCGTCGACGAGGATCTGGTCGCCGCCTGGATGCGGGACCCCTATTTCCGCCGCCCGGCGCCGAAATCGCTCGACCGCAACCATTTCCATGGGCTGGCGGCTGGCGCGGAAAGCCTCTCCGACGCCGACGGCGCGGCGACGCTCGCCGCCTTCACCGTCGAGGCGACGGCGGCGGCCCTGGCGCAAGTGCCGCGAGGCGCCGCGGCGCTGGCTGGTCTGCGGCGGCGGAAGGCGGAACGCCACGCTGATGGCGCGGCTCGCGCGCCGGCTCGGGGCGCCGGTCGAACCGGTCGAGGCGATCGGCCAGGACGGGGATTTCGTGGAAGCCGCCTGCTTCGCGCATTTGGCTTTGCGCTCGCGGCGCGGATTGCCGCTGTCGCTGCCGACGACGACGGGGGCGCCTCGGCCCATGACCGGCGGCGTCCACTGGCCCCGGCCATGAAAAGAGACCCCGCCGTAGCGGGGCCAGGATCGCCGAGCCCCAGGGAGGATTGGGGTCGAGGCGAGAAAGTCTCGGCTCAATAGCAGACGTTGACGTACTGGTTGCCGATGAAGTTGCCCCAGTTGTCGTACATTGGCTGCATCTGATAGCAGCCGTCGTTGTAGTAGCCGTAGCCGTATCCCGCTAGCGCGCCGGCCGCCAGGCCAAGGCCAATCGCCGGCCCCCAGCCGTATCCGTAACCATACCCGTTACCCCAGCCGCCGTGGCCGTAGTAGCCGCGGTGGCCCCAGCCGCGGCCGTAGTAGCCGCCACGGCCGTAGCCGCCGCCGACATAGCGACCGCCGCCGCCGTAGCCCCCGCCGACATAGCGACCGCCGCCGCCGAAGCCGCCGCCGGCGTAGTGACCGCCGCCACGGTAGACGCCGCCGCCATGGAAGCCGCCGCCGCCGAAGCCGCCGCCGTGGAAGCCGCCGCCATGGAAGCCGCCGCCGCCGAAACCGCCGCCATGGAAGCCGCCGCCGCCGCCGTGGAAACCACCGCCGCCGCCGTGAAAGCCGCCGCCGCCGCCGCCCATGTGCATGCCGGCGGCCATCGCAGACGACGAGACCCCGGCCAGGCCCAGGGCCGCCGCGCAAACCGAAGCTATGAGCGTGCTCTTCATAGACATGACTAAACTCCCAGTCCGAAGACCCGTTTACGAGCGCCGCCCCGGCCCTTTCGGTCACGGGCGTCGCCGATCCACGTAGAAATCGTTCGCGCCCGAACCAGGTTCCATCACGTCAGGAATCAGGCGGATTGTCGACTAACAAAAATATTAGCGTCAAAAATGCGTGGATTATGAACAGCTGTTCACAATCGCGTCCGTCACAGGGCGGGATAGCGCGCCCCGTCCATGCCGATGGTCACGCCGGTGAGATAGGCGGCCCGGTCCGAGCACAGGAAGGCGACGACGTCGGCGATCTCCTCAGGCGTCGCCATCCGGCCGAGCGGGATGGCGGCGGCCTCGCGACGGCGGGCCTCGGCCAGATCGACCCCGAGCTGGCGCGCGGTGGCCGCAAGCCCCGAGGCGAGCCGCTCGGTCTCGGTCAGGCCCGGATTGACGCCCACGACCCGCACGCCGCGCGATGCGTAAGCGTTGGCGAGGCCGGCGGTGGCGAGCATCAGCGCCGCGTTGGCCGCCCCGCCGGGCAGATGGGTCGGCGAGGCGACCTTGCCGCCCATGCCGATGACATTGACGACGACGCCGCGCCCGCGCGCCGCCATGCGTTTCGCCAGCGGATCGAAGGCGTTGACATAGGTGAAGAATTTGGCGTCCATCGCCGCGCGCCAATCGGCCGGCGCCAGTTCGTCGGCGGGCGTGCGCCGGGCGGCGCCGGCGCTGTTGACGAGCGCCTCGACGGGCCCGAGGCGCCGCTCGACCTCGTCGATGGCGGCAAGCGCCGAGGCGGCGTCGGCGAAATCGGCGGCGACGCCCTCCGCGCCGGGAAGCCTGGCCAAAGCGGCGGCGATATGGGCGGGATCGCGCGAGGCGATCGCCACCCGCGCGCCTTCGGCGAGCAGCGTCCTGGCGCAGGCGAGACCGATGCCCTTCGAGCCGCCCGTCACCAGCGCCACGCGGCCGTTCAATCCGAGGTCCATCGCTTCACGCCTTCCGTGTCTCGGCCGCATAAGCCTCGTGCCGAGCGGCGATGGCCTCGGCGAAGGCGCCGCTCAGGCCCATCTCCTCCAACATGCGCGCGGCCTCGCGCATCTCGGCCGCGCGGCGCACGCCATGGCGGGCGACGCGGCCGGGCATGGCGCGCAAGACCTCGTCCCAGTCCATGCCGGGGTAGGAGGCCAACAGGCTCTTGAGGACGCCCTCCGTCACGCCGGCTTTCGCGCCGGCGAGGCTCAGGTCGACCATGATCGCCTCCATCCCCTTGATGACGATGGAGCGGCAGAGCTTGGTCGCCGAGGCGACGCCGATCTCGCGGCTGACGGGGTCGATCTTCATGCCGAGCCGGTTGAGCCGTTCGGCGACCTCGGCCGCGCGCGCGCCGCCTGCGAGAATGGGCGAGGCGATGCCGAGCCCCTCCACAGGCGACATCACCGCGAACTCCACGAAATCGGCGCGCGGGCCCAGCGCCTCGGCCACGACGCGCTTCGTGGTCGGGGAGACCGAGTTGAGGTCGACATAGATCTGGCCCGCCCGCAGAGGCTCCGCCGCCGCCCGCGCGGCGGCGACCGCCTGATCGGCGGTGACGGCCGAAATGACGATGTCGGCGCCCTCGATGGCGGCTTGCGGGCTTTCGGCGAGCCGCGCGCCGTCCTCGGCGGCGATTTCCGCGAGCCTCGCGCGGGCGGCGGGGTCGTGGAATTTCACGTCGTAGACGGCCGCCGAGGCGCCGGCGCGCACGAACTGGCGCGCGAACAGCTGGCCGACTTCGCCATAGCCGATGAGGGCGAGCGCGAGAGACATGGGCGGCTCCTTCAATCCAGGGGAACGGTCAGTTCGGCGATGACGGCGCCGGTTTGCGGCCGCACGCCGCGCCACCAGGCGAAGGCTTCCGCCGCCTGCTCGACGAGCATTCCGACCCCGTCGGCGAGCCGGCCCGCCCCGGCGCGTTGCGCCTCGGCGAGAAAGGGCGTCAGCCCCTTGCCATAGACAAGCTCGTAGGCGAGCGCGCCGCGCGCGAAACACTTCGACGGCGCCGGCGGCGCCTCGCCGCGCCAGCTCGCCGAGGTCGAGTTGAGGACGAGGCCGTAAGCGGGCCTGCCGGCGAGATCGGCGTAGCCGCAGGCCTCGATGGGCCCGAGCGCGGCGAAGGCCTCGACGAGCCCCGCCGCCTTCGCCATGTCGCGATTGACGACGGTGAGCTGCGCGGGTCCGCGCGCGAGAATCGCAGGCGCCGCCCCGCGCGCGGCCCCGCCCGCGCCGAGCAGCAGCACGCGCCGGCCGGCGACGGGAAAGCCGAGATTGACCTCGATGTCGCGCACGAGCCCGACGCCGTCGAAATTCTCGCCGAGCGTGCGGCCGCCCTCGAATTTCAGCGCATTGACGGCGCCGGCCGCCCGCGCGCGTTCGGAAAGCGCGTCGGCCGCGGCGTAGGCGTCGAGCTTGAACGGGGCGGTGACATTGGCGCCCTTTCCTCCAGCGGCGCGGAACGCCGCCAAGGCGGCGGAAAAGCCCCCGAGCGGCGCCTCGATGGCGGCGTAGCTCATGTCCTGGGCGCAGGCCCGCGCGAAGGCGGCGTGGATGAGGGGCGATTTGGAATGGCCGATCGGATTGCCGAATACGGCGTAGGCGTCCGTCAATGTCGTGTCTCCCGCCGACCTCATGCGACGGTTCGCAGCGCCGATCAAGGCGGGCGGGGGAGAATCAAAAAGCCGGGCGCAGGGCCCGGCTTCAGCTCGCCGCGACGAAAGCGGCTCAGTGCAGATAAGTGCGTCGGCGCTCGCCTTCTTCGGCGAAAATGACGCGACTCATCGGACGCATCCACGGCGCCGCTTCCAGGCTCACGCGTTTGCATTCGCCAAGATGAGCACGCGCCACGCGCGCGGCCGCTTCCTCGTTGACCGCCTCGATCACCTCGCTGCGGCACGGCGCAGCGCATTCGCCGGGACGATCATAGTAGAAGGCATGCCAGATCAGATGGCTCATGGTACCTCCCGCATCTTCTGAGCATTACGCAGACGCCTTAGACGCCACGCTTCTCTTTTGTTGCCCTCATACCACATCGGCGAGAAATTGTGCACACGGAATTTTAACGGGATTGAAATTTTTTTGTGAACGGCGGGCGGTTATCTCGCGCGCCAAGCCCAGAAAATTTCGGCAAGAGAAACAAATACTTCCACAACGATGAGAATCACGACGGTCGCCTCCAGCCGGGTCGCGCGATTGGCGTCAATGATGTCGGTCAAAGCGTGGGCGGTCTCCACAATAACTTCCAGCTTGCGCTTGAGCGTGCCGGCGCGCTCCTTCAGCTCATATTCGTCCTCCAGCCGCGCATAGAGTCGCTCGAGGTCGGGACGGTCCCAGAGCACGTCCGGCTTTTCCTCGACCGCGACCCGGCCGGAGACGCGGTGCTGGGCGAGCAGGGCCTGGCCGATCAGCCGCAGCATGGCGCGGCGACTGAACGGCGGCCGGCCGCTGTCGGCGAGTTGCAGCGCGAAGGGCTCGATAACGTCGAACACCCGGTTGACCTCGCGCTCGTCGCGCGCCAGCGCCACCGATTTCGCCAGCGCGTCGGCGACGACGAGGAAACGTTCGGGCGAGAGGTTCTTGATGTGGATGGGACCGCCCGCCTCCACCGGCTCGTTTCCGTCGGCCGCGATCTCCAGGGTCGCGGTCTCGTCGTCGACGACGGCGCGGGAGCCGGCGATGCGGGACCGCAGCTGAGCGAGCAGATCCTCCTCTTCGAGCGGAGACAGGCCCACCATCACGGCCGCGCCGAAGCGGAACAGCGCCACCATGCCGTTCGTCCCGACGCGAAAGGCGAGCGGCGCCTGCGACAGCGTATCCGGCCGTTCGAGTCCCGCGGTGTCGATCCGGTCGCCGACCAGCAGCGCCCGCGCGGTCAGGCGGGTCGGCGTCGGGTTCGCGCCTTCGTTCATGTTCGCCCTGGGCGGCGCCTATTCTACCGGCTCGACCCCTTCGGCCGTCACCCGGGTCAAGACGCCCGTGTGAATATCGAACATGAAGCCCTGCACCGACAAGCGCCCCGCCGCCACCGCCTCGGCGATCCAGGGAAATGTCATCAGGTTCGCCATCGATACGCGCACCAGGGCCGCCTCGACCTCGGCGAGTTTCGGCGACGCGCCTGCCTGCGGCAAGGCCGGCTTGCCGATCTCGACCCAGGAGGCGACGAAATCGCGCGCCTGCGGCGGGGGACCGTAGACCAGCGCCCGCACGCCGCCGCACTGGGCATGGCCCATCACCACCAGCCGCGACACCTTCAACACGCGCACGCCGAACTCCAGCGCCGCGCTCGCCCCATGATAGCCGGGAGAATCGGGCTGGTAGGGCGGCGCGATGGCGGCGACGTTGCGCAGCACGAACAGTTCGCCCGGCACCGCGCCGAAGATCGTCTGCGGATCGGCGCGCGAGTCCGAACAGGCCAGAACCATCGTCTCCGGGCTCTGGCCCCAATGCGCCAGCGCCTCGTAACGCGCGCGCTCCGCCGGCCAGACCTCCGCCCGAAACTTCCGGTAGCCCTCGATCAGCTCGTCCATGCGCCCGCTCCGCTCATTCCGGGCGTTTCGCTAGCGTCGGGCTGGGCGCCATGCAACATAACTCGACGTCATTCGACGCGAGCCGGCGCGCGCGCGGAATCTGGCGAGCGCCTTGAGCGAAGCTATGCGGCTCGGCTGGATGAGGCCGGCCGACATGACGAGCTGCGCGGCCGCGTTGGGCGTGATCGGAACTTCGATCACGTCCTTGACCGGCACGTAGAAATAGAAGCCCGTCGTCGGGTTCGGCGTGCAGGGCAGGAAGACGGAGATCATCGGCTCCGCTCCCAGAGCGTCGGCGATCACCGGCGGCGGCGCGGAGGAGAGGAACACGATCGACCATTGCCCCTTGGCCGGATATTCGACGAGCCCCACCTTGCGGAATTGCGTGCCGCCGTCGCGGAAGATGGTCTCGAAGATCTGCTTGAGGCTCTTGTAGACGCTGCGAACCACCGGCGTTCGGTCGAGCATCGCCTCGCCCGCGGCCGACCAGCGTGCGCCCCGCAATGTTGGCCGCCAGGAAGCCCAGCACCGTAATGCCGAAAATGGCGATGATGACGCCGAAGCCCGGCACGTGGACCGGCAGATAGTTGTCCGGCCACAGCACGGAGGGCGCGAGCGGCTTCACCCAATTGTCGATGGTCGAGATCAGCCACCAGGCGAAATAGACGGTCAGCCCCAACGGCCCGAACACCACGAGGCCGGTGAAGAACCACGACCGCAGCCGCTGCAAGAAGGTGCGGTGCGGAGGGTCAGGGAGAGGGAGCAGGGGTTCGAACGTCATTTCAAGGGCCTCGCCGGCCGCCGGCGGACTTAGCGTCGTCCTCTACTTATTCGACCGTCACGGATTTCGCCAGATTACGCGGCTGGTCGGCATCCTTACCCATGATGACGGCGGTATGATAGGCCAACAATTGCACAGGGATTGCATAGACAATAGGCGCGAAGGTCGGGGCCATGTCCGGCATGGGCAGGAAACTCTCGACCGCGACCGCGGCCTCTTCGGCGGCGTGCGCGTCGCCGATGAGGACGATCCGGCCTCCGCGCGCGGAAACCTCCTGCATGTTGGAGATGGTCTTCTCGAACACGGGGTCGCGCGGTCCCAGCACGATGACCGGCATGGCGGCGTCGATCAGCGCGATCGGCCCGTGCTTCAACTCGCCGGCGGCGTAGCCCTCGGCGTGGATGTAGGAAAGCTCCTTGAGCTTCAGCGCGCCTTCGAGCGCCAGCGGATAGGCGGTTCCGCGGCCGAGATAGAGCACGTCGCGCGCCTGGGCGAGCGTGTGCGCTATTTTCTCGACCGCCGGCTCCAGCTTCAGCGTCTCGGCGACGAGGCCGGGCGTCGCGGCGAGTTCGGCCACGAGGCGCCCCTCCTCGGCTTCGCTCAGCGCGCCGCGCGCCCGTCCCAGCGCCAGGGCGAGCGAGGCCATCGCGACGAGCTGGCAGGTGAAGGCTTTGGTCGAGGCGACGCCGATCTCGGGGCCGGCGAGCGTCGGCGCGGTCGCGTCGGCGAGGCGGGCGATGCTGGAGGTCGGCACATTGACGACGGCGACCGTGCGCGCGCCGTTGTCCTTCGCGTAGCGCATCGAGGCCAGCGTGTCGGCGGTCTCGCCGGATTGGGAGACGAAGATCGTCAGCCCGCCCTTGTCGACCGGCGGCTCGCGGTAGCGGTATTCGCTGGCGACATCGACCTCGACCGGCAGCCTGGCGAATCGCTCGATCCAATATTTGCCGACGAGCCCGGCCATATAGGCGGTGCCGCAGGCGACGATGGAGACGCGGTTGAGGCTTTTCGGATCGACCGGCCAGTCGAAAGGCTTCAGCCTCTGCGCGCCCATGTCGACGTAATGGGCGACGGTGTGGCCGATGACCTCCGGCTGCTCGTGGATCTCCTTGGCCATGAAATGGCGGTAGTTGCCCTTCTCGGCGAGCAGGCCGCCGAGCGGCGTCTTCACGAAGCGGCGCTGCACGACATTGTTGTCGGCGTCGCGGAATTCGACGCTCTCCCGCGTCGCGATCACCCAGTCGCCCTCTTCGAGATAGGCGACGCGGTCGGTGAAGGGGGCGAGCGCCAGGGCGTCCGACCCGAGGAACATCTCGCCCTCGCCCTGCCCCACCGCCAGCGGCGCGCCCTGCCTGGCGCCGATCAGCAGGTTGTCCTCGCCCTTGAACAGGAAGACCAGGGCGAAAGCGCCGCGCATGCGGCCGAGCGCCGCGTGAACCGCTTCGGCCGGAGACTTGCCGGCGTTGAGGCTCGTCGGTGACGAGATAGGCGGCGATCTCCGTGTCGGTTTCGGTGGCGAAGCGATAGCCCTTGGCGGCGAGCTCCTCGCGAAGGGCGCGGAAATTCTCGATGATGCCGTTATGGACCACCGCGAGCCGGTCGCTGGCGTGGGGATGGGCGTTGTGCTCCGTCGGCTTGCCGTGCGTCGCCCAGCGGGTGTGGCCGATGCCGATGGAGCCTTCGAGCGGCCGCTCGGCGAGCCTGGCCTCGAGGTTGCGCAGCTTGCCCTCGGCGCGCACGCGCCGCAGCTCGCCGTTCTCGAGCGTCGCGACGCCCGCGGAATCATAGCCGCGATATTCGAGGCGCTTCAGCGCCTCCACCAGTCTCGGCGCCGCGGCGCCCTTGCCCAGAATGCCGACGATCCCGCACATGATCTCACCCCTCGGCCCCTGGCCGCGCAAAATCTCGAAACGAGCAAGCTTCAGGCCGAGCCCCGCCGCCTGCCTCCAATTCCCGCCAAAGCCCTTTTGCACCGCGCATTTTGGCGGGCGCGTGGCGGGATTGGCTCGGCCCGGCGCCGCCCCGCCGCGAGGCGCCCTGTCCCATTTCGCAACAGCCGCGCCGCTTTCTATTGCGCGCGAACCCCATTAGAGCGCGCACGCGAAACGGATCGAACTCATGGCGCCCCGGCTATTTCTACGCGACATCAATCTCACGCTCGGCGTCGAGCCGCTGCTCGCCGGAGCGGAGCTGTCGGTTTCGCCCGGCGAGCGCATTGCGCTGGTCGGGCGCAACGGCTCCGGCAAATCGACGCTGCTGCGCATCGCCGCCGGCGAGATCGCGCCCGATTCGGGCGAGCGTTTCGTCCAGCCGGGCCTGGGTATGGCCTATCTGGAGCAGGCGCCCGATTTTTCCGGCTTCGCCACCGCGCTCGATTACGTCGCCCAGGGTCTCGACGAGACCGAAGTCTACCGCGCCCGCGCGACGCTGGACGAGGCGGGGCTCGACCCCGCCGCCGACCCCCGCCATTTCTCGGGCGGCGAGGCGCGCCGCGCCGCCATCGCCAAGGCGTTCGCCGGCGATCCCGAGCTGCTGCTGCTCGACGAGCCCACGAATCACCTCGACATCGTCGCCATCGAATGGCTGGAGCGGCGGCTCGCCGAATTGCGCGCGGCTTTCGTGCTCATCAGCCACGACCGGCGCCTGCTCAACGATCTCACGACCGCCACCGTCTGGCTCGACCGCGGCCTGACGCGCCGCCTCGAGCGAGGCTTCTCCGCCTTCGAGGCGTGGCGCGACGAGACGCTGGAGGCCGAAGAGCTCGAGCGCCACAAGCTCGGCCGCAAAATCGCGGCGGAAGAGCATTGGATGCGTTACGGCGTCACCGCGCGGCGCAAGCGCAACGTGCGGCGCGTCGGCGAGCTTGCGAACCTTCGCACGGAGTTGAAGGCGGCGCGCACGACGCCGGCCAATGTCGTGATGACGGCGCAGGAATCGAAGCCGTCGGGCGCGATGGTCGTCGAGTTCACCAAGGCGACGAAGGCTCTGGGAGATCGCACGCTCGTCAAGAACCTGTCGTTCCGGCTCTTGCGCGGCGACCGGCTCGGGATCGTCGGGCCGAACGGCGTCGGCAAGACGACGCTGCTGAAACTGTTCACGGACAAGCTCGCCCCCGATTCGGGCGAGGTCGCCTTCGGCGCGCGGCTCGCGTCCGTGACGCTCGACCAGTTCCGCGCCGAACTGCCGCCGACCACAACCGTCGTCGACGCGCTGACCGGAGGCGGGTCGGATTACATCGACATCGGCGGGGAGCGGAAACACGTCATCGGCTACATGCGCGATTTCCTGTTCCAGCCGGAGCAGGCGCGCACGCCCATCGCCAAGCTTTCGGGCGGCGAGCGCGGGCGGCTCATGCTGGCGCGCGCCTTCGCGGCGCCCTCCAATCTGCTCGCGCTCGACGAGCCGACCAACGATCTCGACATCGAGACGCTCGACGTGTTGCAGGAGATGCTGGCGACCTATCCCGGCACGATCCTCGTCGTCAGCCACGACCGCGATTTCCTCGACCGCGTCGCCACCTCGATCCTGTTCGCGGAAGGCGACGGGACATGGACGGAATATTCCGGCGGCTATTCCGACCTCGAACGCCAGCGGGGGAGCGGCGTCGTCGCGGGGCCGGCGGCGGCGAAGGAGGCGGCCGCGCCGAAGGCGGAGCGCGCGGCGGCGCCGAGGCGCAAGCTGTCGTTCAAGGAGCAGCGCGCGCTCGACGCCCTGCCCGGCCAGATCGAGGCTTTGCGGAGGCGGCTCGCCGAGCTGGAGGCGCGGCTGGCTGAGCCGGCTTCGGCCGGCGACGTGCAGAAGTGGAGCGCGCAATACGCCGCGGCGAAGGCCGAGATCGAGGCGGCGGAGGAGGAATGGCTGCGGCTGGAGATGATGAGGGAGGAGTTGGAGGGGCGGTGAGGTGCCCATCAATTATTGTTTTCGAGAAAAAAGGCTGTAGTTTCCTCCTTATGGCATAGCGCGAGCGCATCAAGCGTACGGGCACCCTCGCGCTTCAAAATATTGGGATTTTAGTGTGGCCAAAAGAGCTACAAATCGAAGCAGACCCGATTTGGAGGAAGAGCCACAATCCCAAGCTGGAGAGCGAGTTAGCTATACGGCCAGCCTGATAATCCAGGGGGAACATAGATTCTTATTCACTTGCCATGCCAAGCGACATGTTGGCACAAACATGCGTAGTAGAACCGAGAAATGAGGACCCCATCAAAGGATTTCAGCGCACTCTTGACGAGAAAAGGGCACAAGATATTGCAAATTATATTAACTCAGGCCTCGGAACAATACCTACGAGTATTATACTTTCAGCGCAAGATATTGCAGACATTCAGTACACGCGCAACAAAAGGACGCTAAGCTTCAAGAAGACCGCAGGGGCCTTTCTTATACTTGATGGGCAACACCGCGTTTTTGGCTTTACTAAAGCGACAACCAAAATTCGAGTGCCCGTATGCATATATATAGGCCTAAATCGCATGCAGGAATCAAGATTATTTATGGATATAAAATCCTGAGTAGCTGCTCGATATTAAAAGATTGGTGGTCCGAGGGCAGCAACGGTTCTGATGTCGTGCGTGCAATATGAAATCCGTTAAAATTTTTCTAGAATAGCTGATAGCAGACTTGAAATTAATGCCTTTTCCATCATAGGAAGGGTGGCTGATACTTTTCAAATAATCGCTAAGCTCGACACAGTCGTTTCGCCTGTAAGTAGATGGAAAAAAATCCCCTGGAGTTACGCCGAAATAGCGCCGAGCCTGAGTCCAGGTCAGCGTTTATCGGGCGGCGGCCACGCAGGATTTCCGAAATTCGGCCGCGTTGACATGCAGCGCCACTCCGAGATCGGCCGAGGCAATTCCGGTGGGCTCAGAGAAAATCGAGCCGCATAATTTCGCCCGGGACGGATTCGGAAGATCCTCGCTTTCAATGATCAGTCGACGATTTCGACATCCTCGGGACCTCCATCGCCCCACACGATTTTGCAGACATCTCAAAGCAAGTTGTCAATTAAAAAAGCACAGATTTCAAGTGATGGAAATCATGGTACATTCTGGAAAATTTTTATCACATTTCTTTCCTCGAACGATGAAAGATTATTAGGTGGGCATCTTGCCCCCAACGAAGCAAGAAACGTATTCGCTAAACTCACATCCCTACAAAATCTGCTAAACAGCCGCGGAGCAAATGGCGGCAATTGGCTCAGGTTATGAGAAATAGCGTTCAATATTGCCCCGAGCCCTCTACTGGCCGCCGTCATCTTTACGAAAGTCCGACCGCCAGCTACTGCTTCGGCTTGCAAATCAATGGAAGTCTGATCCAATGAACATCAATCTCATTCCCCGCCTGGAGGCGATCTGGGTCGATTTGTATCAGCATGCTCTTTCCTAGTTGCTCTTTGCCGAGTTCTGTTTGATCGAGTGGCTTGGTTATCTAGCGAAGGGCGTAATTCGTTCGCAACGGTGGATCTACAGTACGCTTGAGACAACACGGTTAGGCGAGAGAAGTCGCCTAACTTGCGATCGATGCACACGAGTTCGGCTAGAATTTACCTTCTCATCGCTTCAACCCGCCGCCACCCCGAACAGCACCGTCTCCGCCACCTGCCGCTTCGCCCGCTCGAACGCCTCGTCCGAAAGCGCCGCGCCGCCTTCGAGCGTCGCCATCTCGTGGGCGGCGTTGGCGTAATGCTGCGTCGTCGCCCAGATCATGTAGAACAGGAACTTGGGCTCGATCGGCCTCAGCTTTCCCTCGGCGATCCAGCGCCGCACCACCGCCGAGCGCGCCCGCACCCATTCGCGTCAGCGTCGTGTCGAGGAAATCCTGCACCACCGGCGCGCCGCGCATCATCTCGCTGGCGTAAATCTGCGACGACAGCGGCATCTCGCGCGCCAGATCCATCTTGGCGCCGATATAGGCGGTCAGCGCCTCGACCGGATCGTCGCTCAGGTCGAAGGAGCGCGCGGCGTCGAGCCAGGCGGTCAGCACCCGCTCGACCACGGCGCGATAGAGCGTCTCTTTCGTCGGAAAATAATAGTGGATATTGGCCTTCGGGCTCGCCCGCCCGCGCCGCGATCATCGACATGGTCGCGCCGGAAAAGCCGCGCTCGGCGAACACCGATCTCGGCCGCCGCCAGAATGGCGCGCTCGTTGATTTCGCGAATGCTCGGCTTGGTGAGCGGCTTGTCCATCGTGCCAGGGTAAGGCGCCTTTTCCGGCGGCGCCAAGCCCGCTGACGACGGCATTTGACCGATCGGTCAAATTCACGCTAGCGTTTCCGCATCTTACCGCCAGCGGGAGCACAGTCTTGGCCGACCTCTCGAACGTCCGCGTCAACGGGCAGCGCCTTTGGGACGCGCTGATGGAAATGGCCAAGATCGGCGCCACGCCCAAGGGCGGCTGCAAGCGCCTGACCCTCACCGATCTCGACAAACAGGGCCGCGAACTGTTCCGCGCCTGGTGCGAGAAGGAGGGCTGCACGGTCGAGGTCGACGAGATGGGCAACATGTTCGCCACGCCGCGCCCGGCGTCGAGAACGACCTCGCCGCCCGTGCTGATCGGCAGCCATCTCGACACCCAGCCGACCGGCGGCAAGTTCGACGGCGTGCTCGGCGTGCTCGGCGGGCTGGAGGTGGTGCGCTCGCTCAACGACCTCAAGATCAAGACGCGCCGGCCGATCGTCGTCGCCAACTGGACCAACGAGGAAGGCTCGCGCTACGCCCCGGCGATGGTGTCGTCGGGCGTGTTCGCCGGCGTCTACACCAAGGAATTCGCCTATTCCCGCCTGGACGCCGACGGCAAGACGCTCGGCGACGAACTCGACGCGCATCGGCTTCAAGGGCGACAAGCCCATCGGCGGCTGGCCGATCCACGCCTCGTTCGAGCTGCATATCGAGCAGGGGCCGATTCTCGAGGACGAGAACATCGACGTCGGCGTCGTCACCCACGGCCAGGGCCAGCGCTGGTACGAGATCAAGCTCACCGGCTTCGAGAGCCACGCCGGCTCGACGCCGATGCCGCGCCGCAAGGACGCGCTGCTCGGCGCGGCGCGCATCGTCGAGCTCGTCAACAAGATCGGCCTCTCGCAAGGCGCCGCTCGCCGTCTCCACCTGTCGGCATGCTGAACCCCTACCCGAACTCGCGCAACGTGATTCCCGGCGAGGTGTTCATGACCTCGGAGTTCCGCCACCCCGTCGATTCGACGCTCACCGAGATGGATGCGGCGCTGAAGGCGGGCGTCGAGGAGATCGCCAAGAAGATCGGCCTGACCTACGACCTCAAGCAGGTCTTCTATTACGCGCCGGTCGAGTTCGACAAAGGACTGCGTCTCGGCGGTGCGGCGAGGCGGCCAAGCGCCTCGGCTACAGCCATCGCGACATCGTCTCCGGCGCCGGGCATGACGCTTGCTATCTCGCGCGCGTCTGCCCGACCTCGATGATCTTCACGCCCTGCGTCGACGGGATCAGCCACAACGAGGTCGAGGACATCAAGTTCGAATGGTCCACCGCCGGCGCCAACGTGCTGATGCACGCGGCGCTGGAGAAGGCCGAAATCGTCGGCTGAGTTTCGCTGGAGGCTTCCATGACCACGCTCATCAAAGGCGGAACCATCGTCGCCGCCGACCGCTCCTATGTCGCCGACGTGCTGATCGAGGGCGAGACGATCAAGGCGATCGGAACCGGGCTCGCCGGCGACAAGACGATCGACGCCAAGGACTGCCTCATCATGCCCGGCGGCATCGATCCGCACACCCATCTCGACATGCCGTTCATGGGCACGTCCTCGGCCGACAATTACGACACCGGCACCAAGGCCGCGCTCTCCGGCGGCACGACGATGGTCGTCGATTTCTGCATCCCCGACCGCGGCCAGCCGCTGATGGACGCCATCGCCGCCTGGGACAAGCGCGCGGAACTCGCCACCACCGACTACGCCTATCCACATGTGCATCACCTATTGGTCGGACAAGGTGCGCGAGGACATGGCGCAAGGTCGTCGCGCATGGCGTGACGAGCTTCAAGCATTTCATGGCCTACAAGGGCGCGCTGATGGTCAACGACGAGGAGATGTTCGCCTCGTTCTCGCGCTGCGCCGAGCTCGGCGCGCTGCCGCTCGTCCATGCCGAGAACGGCGAACTCGTCGCCGCCTTGCAGAAATACTATCTCGCCAAGGGCGTCACCGGCCCCGAGGGCCATGCGCTGTCGCGCCCGCCCGATGTCGAGGGCGAGGCGGCCAACCGCGCCATCATGCTCGCCGATCAGGCGGGCGTGCCGCTCTATATCGTGCATGTCTCCTGCATCGAGGCGCATGAGGCGATCCGCCGCGCGCGCGAGCAGGGCAAGCGCGTCTATGGCGAGCCGCTGATCCAGCATCTGGTGCTCGACGAGAGCGAGTATTTCAACCCCGACTGGGCGCACGCCGCGCGGCGCGTGATGAGCCCGCCGTTCCGCGACAAGAAGAACCAGGACGATCTCTGGAACGGCCTGCGCGCCGGCTCGCTGCAGGTGGTGGCGACCGACCATTGCGCCTTCACCACCAAGCAGAAGGAGTTCGGCCGCGACGACTTCACCAAGATCCCCAACGGCACCGGCGGCCTCGAAGACCGCATGCCGGTGCTTGTGGACCTATGGCGTCGGCACGGGGCGGCTGACGCCCAACGAATTCGTCGCCGCGACCTCGACCAACATCGCGCGCATCCTCAACCTCTATCCGCGCAAGGGCGCGATCCTGCCGGGCGCCGACGCCGACATCGTGGTGTGGGACCCGAAGGCGACGAAGACGATCACCGCCGCCAACCAGCAATCGGTCATCGACTACAACGTGTTCGAGGGCGTGAAGGTGACGGGCCTGCCGCGCTACACGCTGTCGCGCGGCTCCGTGGTCTTCGAGGACGGGCGCGTGCTCGCCAACAACGGCCGCGGCCGCTTCGTCAAGCGCGAGCCGTTCTCGCCGGATTCGCGCGGCGCTGGCGCAAATACAAGCAGCTCACGGCTCCGCAAGGCGGTCGCGCGCTGATGAACATGGCGACGAAGCTCACCGGCGATCGAGATCGACGACGTTTCGCTGACGTTTCAGACGAACGACGGCCCGGTCCGCGCGTTGAGCGGCGTCAGTCTGACCATCGGCAAGGGCGAGTTCGTCTCGTTCATCGGCCCCTCGGGCTGCGGCAAGACGACGCTGCTGCGCGCCATCGCCGACCTGGAGGCGCCGACCTGCGGGCGCCATCCGCGTCAACGGCATGAGCCCGCGCGGAGGCGCGCGTGAAGCGCGCCTATGGCTATGTGTTCCAGGCGCCGGCGCTCTATCCCTGGCGCAGCGTCGGCGCCAATATCGCGCTGCCGCTGGAGATCATGGGCTATCGACAAGGCCGAACGCGCAGCAAGCGCGTCGAGCGCGGGCTGGAGCTCGTCAATCTCAAGGGTTTCGGCGAAGAAATTCCCCTGGCAATTGTCGGGCGGCATGCAGCAGCGCGCCTCGATCGCGCGCGCGCTCTCCTTCGACCCCGACCTGTTGCTGATGGACGAGCCCTTCGGCGCGCTCGACGAGATCGTGCGCGACATGCTCAATCAGCAATTGCTGGAGCTGTGGGCCAAGACCGGCAAGACGGCGTTGTTCGTCACCCACTCGATCCCCGAGGCGGTGTTCCTCTCCACCCGCATCGTCGTGATGTCGCCGCGGCCGGGGCGGATTCACGAGGTCATCGACTGCAACTTTCCGCGCGACCGCACGCTCGACATCCGCGAGACGCCGGAGTTCCTCGAAGTGGCGCATCGCGTGCGGCAGGGGCTGCGCGAAGGGCATAGCTACGATGTGTGAGGAGGGGCGCGCGTCACTCTGCCGGGCCCCTCCCCCGCTAGGGGGGAGGGTAAGGGTGCGGCGGTCGTCGCGGCTTGATGCGGCGTCGCAGGCGCTTGTTCGGCGCCGCTGCCGCACCGGCGCCCGCTCAGCCCAGCCCTCTCCCCGTCAAGCGGGCCGAGGCGCGACGATGCGGAGCCGCCGCATGAACCGCATCCTGCCGCTCCTCACCGTGCTCGCCGCGCTCTTCGCCGTCTGGTACGTCGCCGCCTTCGTCATGAACGCGTCTTTGCAGCGCGACCTCTTCGCCAACGCCGACAACAAGACCTTCACGACCGCCGATCTCATAAGCGCCTCGCTCAACATGGAGCGGCCGAAGCTGCCCGCCCCGCATCAGATCGCCGCCGAGCTTTACAAGCTCATCATCGTCATGACCGCCGACCTCCAAACGCAGCCTCGTCTATCACGCCGGCATCACGCTCGAGGAGACGCTGATCGGCTTCGCCATCGGCGCGGCGCTCGGCGTCGGGCTTGCGGTGCTGATCGTCGCCGTGCCCTTCCTCGAACGCTCGCTGATGCCGTGGATCGTCGCCTCGCAGACGGTGCCGATCATCGCGCTGGCGCCGATGATCGTCGTCATCCTCAACCAGTTCAACATCGGCGGCATGACGCCGAAGGCGGTGATCGCCGCCTATCTCTCGTTCTTCCCCATCACCGTCGGCATGGCCAAGGGCTTCCGCTCGCCCGAGCCCGCTGCAACTCGATCTCATGCGCACTTATTCCGCGACGCCGCGCCAGGTCTTCCTCAAGCTGCGCGCGCCGGCGAGCCTGCCGTTCTTCTTCGCCAGCATGAAGATCGGCGCGGCGGCCGCGCTCGTCGGCGCGGTCGTGGCGGAGGTGACGAAGAGCGAGGACGGGGGCCTCGGCGCCCGCCTGCTCGCCGGCTCCTATTACGGGCAGACCGTGCAGATCTGGGCGGCTCTGTTCACCGCCGCGGCGTTGTCGGGCGCGCTGGTCGGGCTCATCGACCTGATCGGCCGCGTCACGCTCAAGCGGCTGGCCTTTCCCGAATGAAGGCGCGCGTCAACGAGCTTCTGCCGCCGCTGCTGTTCGGCCTCGGCGTGCTCGTGATCTGGGAGGCGGTCGTGCGGCTCTTCCAGCGTGCCGGCGGTCATCCTGCCGGCGCCCTCGGCCATCGCCTAGCGGCTCGCGACCTCCGTGCCGACGCTGGCCGCCGATTTCATGCAGACCATCCGCGGCGTGCTTGCGGGCTATGTCATCGGCAGCGCGGCGGGGCTCGTCGTCGCCATTCTCATCGACCGCTCGCCGTTCCTGCAACGCGGCCTGCTGCCGCTCGGCAATCTCGTCTCGGCTCTGCCGATCATCGGCGTCGCGCCGATCATGGTGATGTGGTTCGGCTTCGACTGGCAGTCGAAGGCGGCGGTCGTCGTCATCATGACGTTCTTTCCCATGCTGGTGAACGCCGCCGTCGGGCCTGAGAAGCGCCGGCGCGATGGAGCGCGACCTGATGAAGACCTATGCGGCCGATTATCGCCAGACGCTGATGAAGCTGCGCCTGCCGGCCGCCCTGCCCTTCGTGTTCAACGCGCTCAAGATCAACACCACGCTCGCCATGATCGGCGCCATCGTCGCCGAGTTCTTCGGCACGCCGACGGTCGGCATGGGCTTCCGCATCTCGACCGAAGTCGGGCACCTCTCGATCGACATGGTGTGGGCGACGATCGTGGTGGCGGCGGTGACGGGATCGCTGTTCTATGCGATCGTGGCTGAAATCGAGCGGCGGGCGACGTTTTGGCACGCCTCGTATCGGGCGAAATAGCTGGAGGAGAGCAGGGATGAAACGCATAGCGATGGGTCTGATGGGCGCGGCGGCCTTGTTCGTCGCCGATGGCGCGCACGCCGCCGACAAGGTGACGCTGCAACTCAAATGGGTCACGCAGGCGCAGTTCGCCGGCTATTACGTCGCCAAGGACAAGGGCTATTACAAGGCCGAGGGGCTCGACGTGACGATCAAGCCCGGCGGGCCGGACGTGGCGCCGGAGCAGGTGCTGGCCGGCGGCGGCGCCGATGTCGTGGTCGACTGGATGCCGGCCGCGCTCGCCGCGCGCGAGAAGGGCGAGCCGATGGTCAACATCGCCCAGCCGTTCAAACATTCCGGCCTGGAGCTCACCTGCCTGGCCAGCAGCGGCATCAAGACGCCGCAGGATCTCAAGGGCCGCACGCTCGGCGTCTGGTTCTACGGCAACGAATATCCGTTCCTCAACTGGATGGGCAAGCTCGGCTACAAGACCGACGGCTCGCCGGGCGGCGTCAAGGTGCTGAAGCAGGGCTTCAACGTCGATCCGCTGATCCAGAAGCAGGCGGATTGCATCTCGACCATGACCTACAACGAATATTGGCAGGTGATCGACGCCGGCTACAAGCCGACCCAGCTCGTCGTGTTCAAATATGAGGACGAGGGCGTGGCGACGCTTGAGGACGGTCTGTACGTGCTGGAGCCGAAGCTGAAGGACGCCGCCTTCGTCGACAAGATGGCCCGCTTCGTGCGCGCCTCGATGAAGGGCTGGGCGGAAGCGCGCGCCAATCCCAAGGACGCCGTCAAGATCGTGCTCGACAACGACGCCACCGGCGCCCAGACCGAGCATCATCAGACGCAGATGATGGGCGAGATCAACAAGCTGACGGAAGGCTCCGACGGCCGGCTCGACAAGGCCGATTACGAGCGCACGGTGAAGACGCTGCTGACCGGCGGCTCGGACCCGGTCATCACCAAGGAGCCGGTCGGCGCCTATACGACCGCGGTGACGGACAAGGCGCTGGCGAAATAAGGTCAGGGGCGCACGAAGCCGACAAACGTCGGCTTCTCCGTCATGCCCGGGCTTGTCCCGGGCATCCACGCCGCAACGAGGGCGCGACGGTCCCATGAGATCGACAGTCAGGTTCTAAGATCGGCTATCGCGTCCCGATGCGGATGGCCGGGACAAGCCCGGCCATGACGCAGATCGGCGATTGTTTGCTCCAGGACGCGGCCGGCTCAATCCACGTCGAACTTGACGCCCTGCGCCAGCGGCAGCGTGCGGCCGTAGTTCACGGCGCTGGTCTGGCGGCGCATATAGGCTTTCCAGGCGTCCGAGCCGCTCTCGCGCCCGCCGCCCGTCTCCTTCTCGCCGCCGAAGGCGCCGCCGATCTCCGCGCCGGACGGGCCCATATTGACATTGGCGATGCCGCAATCCGAGCCGCGCGCGCTGAGGAAACGCTCGACCTCGCGCATGTCGGTGGCGAAGATCGAGGACGAAAGGCCCTGCGGCACGCCGTTCTGCAAGCGCGATCGCCTCGTCGATCTCGCGGTACTTGAGCACGTAGAGGATCGGCGCGAAGGTCTCCTCGACGACCGGGCCGGCCTGGCGCGGCGCCTCGACCAGCGCCGGGCGCACGTAGAACGAGGCCGGCCCGTTGACGTCGACGCGCTCGCCGCCGTGCACGTTCGCCCCGGCGGCGCGCGCGGCCGCGAGCGCGTTCTGCATCGCCTCGAAGGCGTGGCCGTCGATCAGCGGGCCGACCAGCGCGTCGCTCGCTGGCGGGGTCGCCGACGGAGATGCGCGCGTAGACGGCTTTGAGCTTCGGGATCAGCGCGTCGTAGACGCTCTCCTGCACGATGAGCCGGCGCAAGGTGTGCAGCGCTGGCCGGCCGTGCCCATGGCGGCGAAGGCGACGGCGCGCAGCGTGAGATCGAGATCGGCCGACGGCGTTACGATGGAGGCGTTGTTGCCGCCGAGCTCCAGTATGGCGCGGCCGAAGCGGCGGGCGAGCCTTTCGCCGACCGCGCGGCCCATGCGGGTCGAGCCGGTCGCCGAGACGACGGGCACGCGCGGATCGTCGACCAGCGCCGCGCCGGCTTCGCGCCCGCCGATGAGCAGGCTGACAGAGCCCGTCGGGCGCGTCGCCGAAGGCTTTCGCCGCGCGCGCGAAGATCGCCTCGACGGCGAGCGCGGTCAGCGGGGCCTTCTCGGACGGCTTCCAGATGACGCTGTCGCCGCAGACGAAGGCGAGCGCCGCGTTCCACGACCACACCGCGACGGGGAAGTTGAACGCGGAGATGACGCCGACCGGGCCGATCGGATGCCATTGCTCGATCAGCTCGTGATCTTCGGCCGCTCGGAGGCGATGGTGAGGCCGTAGAGCTGGCGGGAGAGGCCGACGGCGAAATCGCAGATGTCGATCATCTCCTGCACTTCGCCCAGGCCCTCGGATTCGATCTTGCCGACCTCCAGCGTGACGAGCCGGCCGAGCGCCTTCTTGTGGGCGCGCAATTCCTCGCCGAGCAGGCGCACGAGTTCGCCGCGCCGGGGGCCGGGAACGTTGCGCCAGGATTGGAAGGCGGCGGCGGCGCGGGCGATTTCCGCCGCCGGGTCGCGGGTTTCATGGACGGCGCCGATTGGCGAGCCGTCGATGGGCGAGCGGACGGGGAGGCTCCCGCCCTCGAATTTGGCGCGCGGCACGCCGAGAGAGGCGAGAAGGTCGGCGGCTTCGGCGGCGAGGGACATAGGCGGGCTCCGGGCTGTTGGTTCCTGATAGTCCCTCGCCGAAAGGGGACGCAACTTCAACCGCCAGACCGCCTCAGACACACCAGTTTCTCGTGCGAGGCGTTCGCGATAAGCGCGGAATGGGTGACGCCCCGCCGTTCAGCGGCCCTATTGATCGTATCCAGAGCGACGAATAACGGACTGGGCAAGATCGCCCTTCCCGATGTCGCAGACCTCACAAATAATTCGGAGATTGGTAAGAACAGTCTCTCGGCGACAAGCTCGTCATCGGGGACGTTTCGGCGAAAATCGTCAAGTTTGAACTTTGTTGTCACGCCAGGGTAATAAATTAAATCTCGCAACAACACCCTAGCCCATTCTCAGTTATCCAGAAAGCTCCTCAACTTCCGCGACCGGATCGGAGCCTTCAGCTTTCGCACGGTCCCGACGTTCCATCGACACTCGCGCAATACTCAGAACCTTACGCGGCCGCCACCCGCTTCAGCGCGCCCGCCTTGGCCATTTCCATGTGAAGATTGATCGCATCAAGATCGAACCCGTTCGGCCAACTGGGAACGCCGAACGATAGGAACGCGCGCCGGAACATCGCGGGATCACGTAGAGGTTCGACCATCAGGCCGCCTTGCGCCAAAATGTCCGAGCAATCGCGCACACCCTCCTGTCCATCGGAAAAGCGCAGCCAGAGTGAGCTATCGCCGACGGCTTTCAAAGCGACCACTTTTACGATCTCGATCAAGGCTGATCTGCTCCGGGAACGGATTCCAAAGGTAGATTATTCCTAGCGCGCTCCCAATTCGACAGCAATTCCTGACGACGCTCTTCAATCCATGCGCGAACGATCTTCATCGCGGCGGGAGGAAGACCTCCCGCCACAAGGTCTCCGTCCGCGATCGCGAACACGCCCTCAAAGCCCTGGTAATAGGCGTGAATGTGCGCAGGCGGGTGATCGCGCCAATACATTTGCACGACGATGCCGAAGAAGAGGGAGATCGTTGGCATCGTCGCGCGAGATCAATTATCCAAGAAGCTCCGCAGCTTCCGGCTCCGGCTCGGGTGCTTCAGCTTCCGCAGCGCCTTCGCCTCGATCTGGCGGATGCGCTCGCGCGTCACCGAGAACTGCTGGCCGACTTCCTCCAGCGTGTGATCGGTGTTCATGCCGATGCCGAAGCGCATGCGCAGCACGCGCTCCTCGCGCGGCGTCAGCGAGGCCAGCACCCGCGTCGTCGTCTCGCGCAGGTTCGACTGGATCGCCGCGTCGATCGGCAGGATCGCGTTCTTGTCCTCGATGAAATCGCCGAGGTGGCTGTCCTCCTCGTCGCCGATCGGCGTCTCCAGAGAGATCGGCTCCTTGGCGATCTTCAGCACCTTGCGCACCTTCTCCAGCGGCATCGCCAGCTTCTCGGCGAGCTCCTCCGGCGTCGGCTCGCGGCCGATCTCGTGCAGCATCTGGCGCGAGGTGCGCACGATCTTGTTGATCGTCTCGATCATGTGCACGGGAATGCGGATCGTGCGCGCCTGATCGGCGATCGAGCGCGTGATCGCCTGCCGGATCCACCAGGTCGCGTAGGTCGAGAACTTGTAGCCGCGCCGGTACTCGAACTTGTCGACCGCCTTCATCAGGCCGATGTTGCCTTCCTGGATGAGGTCGAGGAACTGCAGGCCGCGGTTGGTGTATTTCTTGGCGATGGAGATGACGAGGCGAAGGTTGGCCTCCACCATCTCCTTCTTGGCCTGCCGCGCCTCGCGCTCGCCCTTCTGCACCATCTGCACGAGCTTGCGGAATTCCTGGATCTCGAGGCCGGTCTCCTGCGCCAGCGACTGGATCTCGGTGCGCAGGTCCTTGATCGTGTCCTTGTCGTTGTGGACGAAATCCTTCCAGCCGCGCGAGCCGAGCTTCGACACGCGCAGAACCCATTTCGGATCGAGCTCCGAGTTCTGATAGTTCCTGATGAAGTCCTCGCGCGCGACGCCATGGCTCTCGGCGAGCCGCATCAGCCTCACGTCGAGCGAGATGAGCCGCTTGTTGATGTCGTAGAGCTGCTCGACCAGCGCCTCGATGCGGTTCTGGTTCAGCGACAGCGACTTGACGTCGGCGACGATCTCCTTCTTCAGCGTCTTGTACTTGCGCTCCTGCGCCGGCGACAGCGTCTCGTTCTTCAGACGGTTCTCGACGTTCTGGTCCTGCAGGCGGCGCAGCTTCTTGTAGGCATCGGCGATGCGGTCGAAGGTCTCCAGCACCTTCGGCTTGAGCTCGGCCTCCATCGCGGAGAGCGAGACGGCGTTCTCCATGTCGTCTTCGTCGTCGAACCCGTCCGGCGGCGGCCCTTCGCCGTCGAACCCCTGCGGCGGCGTGCGCGGCGCGGTCGAGGGCGCGGCGCGCTCGGCGATGCGGGCTGCGAGCGCCTCGGCGTTCTGCGGCTCGGTCATGTCGATCTTCGGCGTCTTCTTGCCGTCGGGGCCGGCGTAGGTCGCCTCCAGATCGATGATGTCGCGCAGCAGGATCTTGGCTTCGTTGAGCTCGTCGCGCCAGATGATGATGGCCTGGAAGGTCAGCGGGCTCTCGCAGAGGCCCGCGATCATCGCCTCGCGGCCGGCCTCGATGCGCTTGGCGATGGCGATTTCGCCCTCGCGCGACAGGAGCTCCACCGAGCCCATCTCGCGCAGATACATGCGCACGGGATCGTCGGTGCGCTCGGAGGGCTCCGAGGAGCGGGTGGCGACGGCGGTGGCGCGCGGAGCCTCGGTGAGTTCGCCGCCGCTGGTCTCGGTCTCCTCCTCCTCGGCGGCCTCGGTCTCCTTCTCGCCCTCGTCGGTTTCCTCGGATTCGACCACGCTGATGCCCATCTCGTTGAGCATGGCGTTGATGTCCTCGATCTGGTCGGAGGAATTGACGTCGGAGGGCAGCACGGCGTTGAGCTCGTCCTGGGTCACCCAGCCGCGCTTCTTGGCCGTCTTGATGAGCCGCTTGACCGCCGCGTCCGACAGGTCCAGCAACGGGCCGTCCGCGGCTTCCACGACTTGGGCTTCGCCTTCCGCTTTCGGCTCGTCGTTTCTCGCCATGCCGGCCTCTCCGCCTTCTGTTCGATCTTTCGCCACCGGGCCGTAGGGACAAACGCCTGAACGGCCGCGAACCCAGAGTTCGCGGCGCCAATGTCGTCGGAGGCCCCTAACCCCGCGTTAACCCAAGTTTCTAAAGCGGCGGCAATTCGCGCCCGCTCGCCGATCCAAACCCTTCGACCGCCGCCTCGGCGTCGCCGAGGTCGGCCAAACTCGCTTTAATATCCAACAAACGGGCGAGATTGCGTTCGGAAGGCTCGGACTCCAGCGCGGAGGCCGCCGATTTCAGCTCCCTATGTAACGCCCCGCTTTTGCGTTGCAAGGCCATGCTTTGGCGCAAAACCGTCTCCACGTCGACCGGCAGGGCGCCTTCGGCGACCGACCAGGCGTTCGGCATGCGCCGGGCCGCCTCCAGAATGCGGGCGCGCTCCTCGGCGAGCCCCGCGGCGGCGAGCGCTTCGCTGAGGATTTGCGGCTCGGGATCGACGGCGAGCGCGATATCCAGCAGGCGCGAACGGAACGCGGAAAGCACGCCGGAGGAAAATTCCAGCGCCGCGATCTCGTCGGCCCAGGCGTCGATCAGCCGCGGATGGTTCAACAGGCCCGCGAGGATGAAAAGCTCGCGCTGCGGCTCCCGCCGCCGCTCGGCGAACCGCACGGGCGGCATCGGCAGGCTCGCCACGCCGGTGCGCGGGCCGGCGTCGAAGCGACCGGGCCCGCGCCAGCGCGGCCGGGGCGCGTAAGTCCGCTCTGCGGCGCGCGGCTGGCCGCCGAACAGGGCGCTGAGCCGCTCCGCCAGGTCCTTCGCATAGTGCCGGCGCAGCGATTCGTCGCCGATCGCCGCCGACAGTTCGCGCAAGCGACGTTCGAGGCCGGCGCGGGCTTCGGGCGTGTCGAAGATCTGCTCGTCCGTCTCGCGCAGGAACAGCATTTCCGCGAAAGGCCGCGCCTGAGCCAGCACGGCCGAGATCGCCTCGGCGCCGCCGGATTTGGCGAGATCGTCGGGATCCTGGCCCTCGGGCAGAAGCGCGAATCGGAAGCTCCTGCCCGGCTCGATCAGCGGCAGCGCGGTCTCGATGGCGCGGAACGCCGCCTTGCGGCCGGCCTTGTCGCCGTCGAAGCAGAGCGTCGGGGTCTCGCACATCGACCACAGCAGCGCGCATTGGTCTGATGTCAGCGCCGTGCCGAGCGGCGCCACCGTCTGGGGAAAACCGGCCTGCGTCATCGCGATGACGTCGACATAGCCCTCCACCGCGATGAGCTCGCCCTTGTCGTGGGCGGCCTTGCGGGCGCGATGGTGGTTGAACAGCAGCGCGCCCTTGTGGAAAAGCTCCGTCTCCGGGGAATTGAGGTATTTGGCCTTCGCCCCCGGCTCCATCGCGCGGCCGCCGAAGGCCACGACCTTGCCGGCGCGGTCGTGGATCGGGAACATCACCCGGTTCTGGAACCGGTCGTAGGGCACGGCGACGCCCTCGCCGTGGACGAGCAGCCCGGCCGCGATCATCTGCTCGGCGTCGACGCCCCTGGCGGCGAGCGCCTCGCGCAGCCCGAATTTCTCGCCCGGCGCGAAGCCGAGCCTGAAGGCGCGCTGGGTCCCCGCATCGAGGCGGCGGTCTGCGAGATATCCCCTCGCGCGCGCGCCCTGCGATTCGTTGAGATTGCGCTCGAACCAGTCGGCGGCGAGCGCGAGGACGTCGTGCAGGCTGGCGCGGGCTTTGTCGCGGGCGCGCGATTCGGCGTCCTGGCGCGGCAGGTCGAGACCCGCCTCGCGGGCGAGCTTCTCCACCGCTTCGGGGAAGCTCAGGCCCTCGGACTCCATCAGAAAATCGAAGATGCTGCCGTGTTTGCCCGATGAGAAGTCGTGGAAGAACTGCTTCTGGTCGTTGACGTAGAAGGAGGGCGTCTTTTCGGCGTTGAACGGCGACAGGCCGCGCCATTCCCGGCCCGCTTTCTTGAGCTTGACGCGCTGGCCGATGACCTGGCTGGCGGGGCAGCCGCGCCTTGATCTCGTCCAGGAATTCGGGCGGGAATTTCATGGCGTCCAGTTCGGCGCGGCCTCGCGCGAATGCAAGCGCGAACGCCCGCCGTTCCCCATTGTCCACAAGCGCCGTCGCCGCGCAAGCCGCTTTGGCGCAGCCCGGAAACCATGTAGGACAGGCGCGACAAGGGGTCGGAGATGACGGATTGGCCGCGAACGCTGGCGCTGGCCGGCGCGGGCAAGATGGGCGGAGCGATGCTGCGCGGCTGGATCGAGGGCGGGCTCGACCCCGCCGGCGTCGCCGTCGCCGAGCCCAATCCCTCGCCGGAGCTTGTGGCCTTGCAGGGCGAACGCGGCTTCAAGCTCAACCCCGCCGCCCCTGCCGCGCCGGACGTGCTGGTGCTGGCGGTGAAGCCGCAGGCGCTCCCCGCCGCCGCGCCGACGCTGCAGGGCCTTGCGGGTCCCTCGACCCTGGTCGTCTCGGTCATCGCCGGCAAGACGATCGCCGATCTCGCCGCCCGCTTTCCCCTCGCCAAAGCCTTCGTGCGGGTGATGCCCAATACGCCCGCGGCGGTCGGCCGCGGCGCGGCGGCGGGCGCGGCCAACGCCGCCGTCTCCGCCGTCCAGCGCGGCTGGACCGAAAAGCTGATGCGCGCCGTCGGCGTGTTCGAATGGGTCGCCGACGAAGGGCTCATCGACGCCGTGACGGCGCTCTCGGGCTCCGGCCCCGCTTATGTGTTCGCGCTGGTCGAGGCGATGGCGAAGGCGGGCGAGGCGGTCGGGCTGCCCGCCGATCTCGCCATGCGGCTCGCCCGCGCGACGGTCGAAGGCGCGGGCGAATTGATGGCCCGCGAACCCGCGACGCCCGCCGCCGTTCTGCGCCAGAACGTCACCTCGCCCGGCGGCACCACCGCCGCCGCGCTGGGCGTATTGCAGGCGGCGGACGGGCTCGACGCGCTGATGGCCCGCGCCGTGACCGCCGCGCGGGACCGGGCGCGCGAATTGAGCGGCTGAGACTGGCGCGTGAGACTTGGCGCGTGACACTTGGCGCGCGGCGTCGACAAGCCTAGATCAATCGCAAGGAGACGGCGATGACGGACGGGAAAGACGCGAGATCGGCGATCGTCGAGGCGATGATGAAGCTCGCCGGCGAGCGACCTTTCCATGACATTTCGATTCGCGACATCGCGGCCGAGGCCGGCGTCAGCCTCGCCGACTTCCGCGACGCTTTCCCCTCGAAAGGCGCGGCGCTGGCCGGCTTCTCGCGCAAGATCGACCGCGAAGTGCTCGCCACCCCGATCGGCGAACTGTCGTCCTCTTCCGCGCGCGACCGGCTGTTCGACGTGCTGATGCGCCGGCTCGACGCCATGGGGCCCTATCGCGAGGCGTTGCGCAGCATATTCGAATCGCTCAGGCGCGATCCCCTCGCGCTCGTCGAACTGAACCGGCTGACCGTCAACTCGATGCGCTTCATGCTCGAGGCGGCGGAGATCGACAGCGACGGTCCCGCCGGCGCGCTGAAGCTGCAGGGCCTCGCGCTCGCCTGGGCCCGCGTGTTCGAAATCTGGCTGGAGGATTCCCCGCCCGAATTCGCCAAGACGATGGCGGCGCTGGATCGCGAACTCACGCGCGGCGAAAGGCTCGTCGCCGGGCTGGATCGGCTTGGGCGTCTGACCGCGCCGCTGCGCGCGTTTCCCCGCGCCGGCGCGCGCCGCCGTCGCGAGCGCGAGGAGGCCATGCCTTCCGACGCGGCGCTCTAAGCCGCGTTCGGCAGATGGCGCGCCAGCGCCTCGAGCACGGCCATCCTGACCGCCACGCCCATCTCGACCTGTTCGCGGATGCGCGATTGCGCGCCGTCGGCGATCAGCGAATCGATCTCGACGCCGCGATTCATCGGCCCCGGATGCAAGACCAGCGCGCCGGGCCTGGCGTAGGCGAGCTTCTCGGCGTCGAGCCCGAAATAGCGGAAATATTCCTTGGTCGAGGGCACGAAGGCGCTCGCCATGCGCTCGCGCTGCAAGCGCAGCATCATCACGATGTCGGCGTCCCTCAGCCCCGACTTCATGTCGTGGAACACCTCGACGCCGGTCTCCTCGATCCCCGCCGGCATCAGCGTCGACGGCCCGACCACCCGCACGCGGGCGCCGAGCGCGCTCAGGGCGATGATGTTGGAGCGCGCCACGCGCGAATGCAGGATGTCGCCGCAAATGGCGACGGTGAGCCCTTCGACGCGGCCGCAATTGCGGCGGATGGTCAGCGCGTCGAGCAGCGCCTGGGTCGGGTGCTCGTGCGCGCCGTCGCCGGCGTTGACGACGGAGCAATCGACCTTGCGCGCCAGCAGATGCGCCGCGCCCGCCTGATGGTGGCGCACGACGATGATGTCCGGCCGCATCGCGTTGAGAGTGATCGCCGTGTCGATCAGCGTCTCGCCCTTCTTCACGCTGGAGGAGGCGACCGACATGTTCATGACGTCGGCGCCAAGGCGCTTGCCCGCCAGCTCGAACGAGGATTGCGTGCGGGTGGAGGCCTCGAAGAACAGGTTGATGAGCGTGCGCCCGCGCAAGGTGGCGCGCTTCTTCTCGACCTGACGCGACACGTCGACCGCCGCGTCGGCGAGATCGAGCAGGTTCTCGATTTCGGGCCGCGTGAGCCCCTCGATGCCGAGCAGGTGGCGGTGGGCGAAGATTTCGGCGGGCATGGGGTCTTGCGGGTTCGCGGTTCGCAGCACCGAATAGGCCCCCCGGCCCCGCATCGCAACGCTCGGCCGCAACAATCCCCTCTTGAAAAGCCCGCGAAAATAGTTCATATATAAACCATAGCCAGCGATGAGTGGAGGAGTCGCCATGCCCGCCTACAAAGCGCCCGTGCAGGACACTCTGTTCCTGCTGACCGACGTGTTCGACCTCAACCGCTTGGGCAACCTGCCCCGCTTCGCCGAGGCGCCCATCGACACGGTCGAGGCGGTGCTGTCGGAAGCCGGCAAGTTCGCCGAGGAGGTGTTGCAGCCGCTCAACGCGGTCGGCGACCGCGAGGGCTGCAAGCGCCACGACGACGGCTCCGTGACGACGCCCAAGGGCTTCAAGGAGGCCTACAAAGCCTTCGCCGAAGGCGGCTGGGTCGGCATTTCCGGCGCGCAGGAATACGGCGGGCAGGGCCTGCCGCATTATCTCGGCGTGCTGATGAGCGAATACACCTGCGCCGCCAATCAGGCTTTCGCGATGTATCCGGGCCTCACCAACGGCGCGGCGGCGGCGCTGATGGTCCACGCGAACGACGAGATCAAGCAGACCTATCTGCCGAAACTCGTCAGCGGCGAGTGGACCGGCACGATGAACCTGACCGAGCCGCATTGCGGCACCGACCTCGGCCTCATCAAGACGCGCGCGACGCGCAACGCCGACGGGTCCTTCGCCATAACGGGAGCCAAGATCTTCATCTCCTCCGGCGAGCACGATCTCAGCCGACAACATCGTCCATCTCGTGCTCGCCCGCATCGAGGGCGCGCCTGCGGGGACGAAGGGCATCTCGCTGTTCGTCGCCCCGAAATTCCTGCCCGACACGGGCGAGCGCAACGCCCTGGTCTGCGGCTCGATCGAGCACAAGATGGGCATCCACGGCAATTCGACCTGCGTGATGAACTACGACGGGGCGAAAGCCTGGCTGGTTGGCGAGGAAAATCGCGGCCTCAACGCGATGTTCGTGATGATGAACGGCGCGCGCCTCGGCGTCGCCGTGCAGGGCCTCGCGCAATCCGAGGTCGCCTATCAGAACGCGGCGGCCTATGCGAAGGAGCGCCTGCAAGGCCGTTCGCTCACCGGGGCGAAGAACCCCGACAAGCCCGCCGACCCGCTCATCGTGCATCCCGACGTGCGGCGCATGCTGCTCGAAATCCGCTCCTTCAACGAAGCCGCCCGCGCGCTGATGGTCTCCGTCGCGCTCTCCGAGGACGAGGCGCTGGCCTCGCCGGACGCCGAAGGCGCGGCAGGCGGCGGACGACCGCATCGGCCTGCTGACGCCGGTGCTGAAGGGCGTGTTCACCGACCTCGGCTTCGCCAACGCCGTCAAGGCGCAGCAGGTGCTGGGCGGCCACGGCTATATCGCGGAATGGGGCATGGAGCAGTTCGTGCGCGACGCCCGCATCGCCATGATCTACGAGGGCGCCAACGGCATCCAGGCGCTCGACCTCGTCGGGCGCAAGCTGCCCAAGGACGGCGGCCGGGCGCTCACCGCCTTTTTCGCCGAGGTCAACGGGTTCCTCGACGAGAACAAGGACGACGCGGCGCTCGCGCCCTATCTCGCGCCCGTGAAGGCCGCGCTCGGCCAATTGCAGCAGGCGACGATGTGGCTCATGCAGAACGGCATGAAGAACCCCGACAACGCCGGCGCCGCCTCGACCGACTATATGCACCTGTTCGGCCTCGTCGCGCTGTCTTATATGTGGGCGCGGATCGTCAAGGCGGTGCTGAAGCGCCGGGCGGCCGGGACCAGCACGCCGGCGCTCGACGCGAAACTTGAGCTCGCGCGATTTTTCAACGCGCGCGTGCTGCCCGAGGCGGGCGCGCATGTCGCCCGCATCACAACCGGCGCCGAGCCGCTGATGACGCTTGCGGCGGAGGCGTTTTAAGCTTTGGGCCGACAGCGGGCCGCCCCCTCGCCCCGCTTGCGGGGAGAGGGTTGGGGTGAGGGGCGTATAAGCTTGGCCGACGGCGGCGTAAGCGGAGGCCCCCTCATCCGGCCTTCGGCCACCTTCTCCCCGTAAACGGGGAGAAGGCCCAAGTCCTGCAACCGGCAGGGAGCTTGTCGTGGGAGGATTGACTGGCGGATGCCAATGCGGCGCGGTGCGCTATCGCGTCGAGCGAGCCGTGGCAGGACGCCAACATCTGCCATTGCCGCATGTGCCAGAAGGCGAGCGGCGGCCCGTTCATGGCCTTCGCCGCCGTCGCCGCCAGCGGTTTTGAGGTCACGCACGGCGCGCTGTCGCGTATTCCGAAGCTCCGACATCGCCGAGCGCGGCTTCTGCGCGGATTGCGGCTCGCCTCTGACCTATCGCAACGTGACCAGCACCGCATCAGCGTGACCATCGGCTCGCTCGACGACCCCGCCGCCGTCGCGCCGACCGGCCAGCTTGCCGCCGACGCGGGTGCCCTGGCTCGACGCGGCGCCTGACGGCGCCCAACCACTCGCTCGCCGATTGGCTCAGTCACAAGCAGCATCGCCGACGTCGGCAGCCGCCAGCATCCCGATCACGATTAACAGGAAACCGCCCATGACCGAAGCCTATATCTACGATCACGTGCGCACGCCGCGGGGCAGGGCAAGCCGGACGGCTCGCTGCACACCGTCCCGACGCTGCAACTCGCCACCGTCGCTCTCAAAGCGATCAAGGACCGCAATCGTCTCAAGGAGAACGAGATCGACGACGTCGTGATGGGCTGCGTCGATCCCGTCGGCGAGGCGGGCGGCGACATTCCGCGCATGGCGGCGCTCGCAGCCGGCCTCGGCCAGCAGCGTCGCCGGGCGTGCAGATCAACCGCTTCTGCGCCTCCGGCCTCGACAGCGTCAATTTCGCCGCCGCGCAAGTCATGTGCGGGCCAGCATGATCTCACCATCGGCGGCGGCGTCGAATCGATGAGCCGCGTCGGCATCGGCGCGAGCGGCGGCGCCTGGGTCGCCGATCCCTCGCTTCGCCGTGCCGAACTATTTCATGCCGCAGGGCATATCGGCCGATCTCATCGCCACCAAATACGGCTTCTCGCGCGACGACGTCGACGCCTACGCCGTGCAGTCGCAGAAACGCGCGGCCGACGCCTGGGGCGAAAGCCGCTTCAAGAACTCCATCGCGCCGGTCAAGGACATCAACGGCCTGACCCTGCTCGACCGCGACGAGCACATGCGCCCCTCGACCGACATGCAGTCGCTGGCGAGCCTGAAACCCTCCTTCACGATGATGGGCGAACAGGGCGGCTTCGACGCGGTGGCGGTTCAGGCCCATCCCGACGTCGAGCGCGTCATCCATGTCCATCACGCCGGCAATTCCTCGGGGATCGTCGACGGCTCGGCGGCGGTGCTGATCGGCTCCCGCGAGGCCGGCGCCAGGCGCGGCTTCAAGCCCCGCGCGCGCGTGCGCGCTTTCGCCAATATCGGCACGGAGCCGGCGATCATGCTGACGGGGCCGGTCGACGTGACGAGGAAGGTTCTGGCCCGCGCCGGCATGAACATCGCCGACATCGACCTGTTCGAGGTCAACGAGGCCTTCGCCTCGGTCGTGCTGCGTTTCGCGCAGGCCTTCGATCTCGACATGACCGCATCAACGTCAACGGCGGCGCGATCGCGATGGGCCATCCGCTCGGCGCGACCGGCGCGATGCTGTTCGGCACGGCGCTCGACGAACTGGAGCGCACCGGCAAGAGCACGCTCTGGTGACGCTGTGCATCGGCGGCGGCATGGGCACCGCGACGATCCTTGAGCGAGTTTGACGCAAGGCCACGGACTTAAGGAGCGACGCATGGCCAACGCCTCCAGGGGATTCCCATGCGTCACCTCCTCCTCGCGCTCGCTTTCGCCCTCGCGCCCTCCTTCGCCCACGCCGAATGCATGGAGCTGCGCGATTTCATCAAACAGGAGACGGCGGGGCCGGACAAATATGTCGACACCTTCTCCTTCCGCAGAGATCACCGGGCCGACAACGTGCTGATGCTCGTGAAAAACACCATCGAGCGCGGACATCTGCCGCAACGCTGGCTGTTCCTGCATCGCGACGATCCGGCCTCGACGGCTTACTGCCTGGTGAGCCGCGGCGTGACGTTCGGTCAGCATCAGGACATGCCGGAGAACTCCTCGGGCGACAATTTCGGCCCGCCCGGCTCCGGCCTGCCGCGCTGCTCGACCGGAGGCAAGGAGTTCACCGCCGGGCAGCAATTGCGCTACTGGGCCAACCGCGAACTCGGCTCCAGCAGCATTCTCTATACCGCCTCGCCCGACGGGCCGGGCTTTCAGTTTCTCATCTCCGACGACCAGGACTGGATCATCATCGAGGACGATGGCGATCAGTCCTGTTTCTACGATCGCGGCACGGACCTGATGCTGCGGTTCAACACCACGCTGATAACCCCTTGAGGAGCGTCTTATGAGCTTCACGCATTTCCGTCTCGAAACCGACGCCGACGGCGTCGCCCTCGTCACCTGGGATTCGCCCGGCCGTTCGATGAACGTGCTGAACGCCGAGGTCGTCGGGGAGATCGGCAAATTCGTGGAGCAGATCGCCTCCGACCCCGCGATCAAGGGCGCCGTCATCACCTCCGGCAAGGAGGGTTTCTCCGGCGGCGCCGACCTCTCCATGCTCGGCGGCATGGGCGCGGAATACGCCAAGATCGCGCGCGAGCAGGGCGAGGAAGCGGCGATGAAATTCTTCTACGAAAGCTCGCGCCAGCTATTCGCTGATCCTTCGCAAGCTCGAGACCTGCGGCAAGCCGTTCGCCGCCGCGATCAACGGCGTGTGCATGGGCGGCGGCTTCGAACTCGCGCTCGCCTGCCACTATCGCGTGCTCGCCGATCACGACAAGGCGCGCGTCGGCCTGCCGGAGATCAAGGTCGGCCTGTTTCCCGGCGCCGGCGGAACGCAGCGCGTGGCGCGGCTGATGCCGACGCCGGACGCGCTGCAAATGCTGGCCAAGGGCGATCAGATAAGGCCGGCGGCGGCGAAGAAGATGGGCCTCGTGCACGAGACCGCGCCTCTGGCCGAGATCGTCGCCAAGGCGAAGGCCTGGGTGCTCGCCAACCCGCAAGCCAAGGCGCCGTGGGACAAGCCCGACTACAGGCCGCCTTCCGGCAAGGTGTTCTCGCCCACCGGCATGATGATCTGGCCCGCCGCCAACGCGCTCTATCGCCGCGAGACCTACGACAATTATCCGGCCGCGCGCGCGATCCTCTCCAGCGTCTACGAGGGCCTGCAACTGCCGATGGATCTCGCGCTCGCCGTGGAGAGCCGCTATTTCGCCAAGATCCTGCGCTCGAAGGAGGCGGCGGCGATGATCCGCTCGCTGTTCCTGTCGATGGGCGAGCTCAACAAAGGCGCGCGGCGCCCGGCGGACGTCCCGCCGACGCAGTTGAAGAAGATCGGCGTCATCGGCGCGGGCTTCATGGGCGCGGGCGTCGCCTATGTGACGGCGAGCGCGGGGCTCGAGGTCGTGCTGATCGACCGCGATCAGGAGTCCGCCGACAAGGGCAAGGCGCATTCGGAGAAGCTGATCTCCTCGCAGATCGCCAAGGGCCGCGCCAAGGCCGCCGACCGCGACGCGCTGCTGTCGCGCATTCACGCGACCTCGGATTATGCGGCGCTGAAGGGATGCGATCTCGTGGTGGAGGCCGTGTTCGAGGATCGCGGCGTGAAGAGCGAGGCGACCGAGAAGGCGCAGGCCGTGATCGGCGCCGACGTGATCTTCGCCAGCAACACTTCGACGCTGCCGATCACCTCGCTCGCCGAGACCTCGAAGAAGCCCGAGAATTTCATCGGCATCCATTTCTTCTCGCCCGTCGACAGGATGATGCTGGTCGAGATCATCATGGGCGAGAAGACGGGCGCGAAGGCGCTCGCGACCGCCATCGACTTCGTGCGCGCGATCAGGAAGACGCCGATCGTCGTCAACGATTGCCGCGGCTTCTTCGCCAACCGCTGCGTCGGCAACTACATCAGCGAAGGCCATCTGATGCTGATGGAGGGCGTGCCGCCGGCGATGATCGAGAACGCCGCGCGCATGGCCGGCATGCCGGTCGGGCCGCTTTCGCTCAACGACGAGGTCGCCATCGACCTCGGCTGGAAGATCCTGCAGGCGACCAAGAAAGACCTCGGCCCCAACGCCGTCGATCCCGCGCAGGAGAAGCTGCTCGAGGCGATGGTCGTCAAGGAGCAGCGGTTCGGCCGCAAGAACGGCAAGGGCTTCTACGATTATCCCGCGCAGGGGCCGAAGTCGCTGTGGCCGGGCTTGCCTGAGATCGCCGGCAAGACAGCTCGATCCCGATTCCGTCTCCGTGCAGGATCTCAAAGACCGGCTGCTCTACACGCAGGCCCTGGAGGCCGCGCGCTGCATGGAGGAGAAGGTCGTCACCGATCCGCGCGAGGCCGACGTCGGCTCGATCCTCGGCTTCGGCTTCGCCCCGTTCACCGGCGGCGTGCTTTCGCTGATCGACGGCGTCGGCGCGAAGGCGTTCGTCGCGCGGGCCAAGGAGCTTGCGAGCAAATACGGCCCGCGCTTCGAGCCGGGCGCGGGACTGGCGGCGATGGCGGAGAAGGGCGAGAGCTTCTACGAGAAATACGCGCCGGCTCAGAAGGCCGCTTAAGACTTCGCGCGTCATGGCCGGGCTCGTCCCGGCCATGACCTCCATCGAACGTTGGAAACGCGCGTGGGCTCAGACAACCGGCGCGTAAGTCGGCGCCAGGTGCAGCGCGTCGCCGGAGTAAGGATGCGCCCGCGCGAAATCCTCGTCGAGTTCGACCCCGAGGCCGGGCTCCTCGGGCGGGATCACATAGCCGTTCTCCCAGCGGATCGGCTTCTTCAGCAGCCTCGCCTGGAACCCGTCCCATCGCTCGATGCTCTCGAGAATGAGAAAGTTCGGCGAGCACGTCGATATCTGAATGTTGGCCGCCCCGACCACCGGCCCGCAATAGAGATGCGGGGCGATTTGCGCGTAATGCGCCTCCGCCATGCCGGCGATCTTCTTGGCCTCAAGCAAGCCGCCGACGCGGCCCAGATTCATCTGCAAAATCGAGGCCGCGCCGCAGGCGAGCACGCGCGCGAACTCATATTTGGTCGTCAGACGCTCGCCGGTCGCGATCGGAATCGATGTCGCGGCCGCAACCTTCGCCATTTCCTCCGGCATTTCCGGCGGCGTCGGCTCCTCGAACCATAGCGGCGCATAGGGCTCAAGCCTGTGCGCAAGGCGCCTGGCGCCGGATACGGTGAACTGCCCGTGCGTGCCGAACAACAGATCGCAGCTCGTCCCCACCGCCTCGCGGATGCGGCGGCAGAACGCCTCGCTCAGTTGCAGGCGCTCCAGGCTCGGCTGGCGCGGATCGAAGGTGGAATAGGGACCGGCCGGATCGAACTTGACCGCGGTGAATCCCATCGCGACATATTCGAGCGCCCGCGCCGCCGCCTCGTCGGGATCGTTATAGACGGCGCTGTCGGCGTAGGCGTCCTCGTCCGCGGCGGGGTACAGATAGGTGTAGCTGCGCAGCTTCTCATGCACGCGCCCGCCGAGCAGATCATAGATCGGCTTGCCCGTGGCCTTGCCGACGATGTCCCACATCGCCATTTCGAAGCCGGACAACATGCCCATCAGGGAAATGTCCGGCCGCTGCGAATAGCCGCGCCCATAGACGTTGCGCCACAGCGCCTCGATGGCGAAGGGGTCGGCGCCGAGCACATGCTTTTCAAAGACGTCGCGCGCGAAAGGCTCGAACACGCGCGGCCCGAAACTGGCGGCGTAGACCTCGCCGAGCCCCTCGACGCCGCTGTCCGTCACAAGCTTGACGAACAGGAAATAACGACCGCCGCGCGTCGGCGGCGGATTGCCGACGATGAAGGTTTTGAGGTCGACGATCTTCATCTGAGGCTCATTGCGCGGTCAGGCCGCCGTCGACGACGATCTCCGCGCCGGTCGTGAACGCCGATTCGTCGCTGGCGAGATAGAGGATCGCGGCGGCGACTTCGGAGGCTTCGCCCATGCGGCCGAGCGGCGCGGCGGCGGTCAGCCCCTCGCGCACGCGCTCCGGGTTGCGGGCGGTCGATATGAACCCTTCCACCATCGCCGTGCGGGTGAACGAGGGATGCACCGAATTGCAGCGGATGCGATAGCCTTTGCGCGCGCAATAGAGCGCCACCGATTTGGTCGTGAGCCGCACGGCGCCCTTGCTCGCGCAATAGGCCACCGATTGGGCGTCGCCGATGATGCCCGCGACCGAGGAGATATTGACGATCGAGCCGCCGCGCCCCTTCATGACGCGCACCGCCTCGCGGCAACCGAGAAAGACGCTCTCCGAATTGACCGCCTGCGTCCTGCGCCAGTCTTCGAGCGTCGCGTTCTCTATGTTGCCGACGATCGCGACGCCGGCGTTGTTGACGAGCACGTCCAACCGACCGAAACGCGCAAGCGTCGCCTCGACGACTTCGCGCCAGCCCGCCTCGTCGGTCACGTCCTGAGCCAGCGTCAGCGCGCCGCGCTGCGCGAAGGGCGCAAGGCCCGACACATCGAGATCGGTCAAGGCGAGCTTCGCGCCCTCGGCCTCGAACATCGCCGCGGCGGCCGAACCGATCCCGCCCGCCGCGCCGGTGATGAGGGCGACCTTGCCTTGAAGTCTCGGCTTGCTCATGGGAATCCGCGTCTCTCAGGCGCGCGTCTGCGCATAGTTGCGCCAGTCGTGCGCCTCCCTGAACCCCAGCACCTCGCGCGCCTTGCGATTGGAGAGCGGCGCCTCGCGCTCTCCCAGCGTGCGCGTGATCGGCGTCCTGGGGAAATGGCGCTTGAGGAAATCCGCCGTCGGCTCGTTGAGCGTCGCGGTGTCGTTGGTGGCGTTGAACACCTCGAAGCCGAGGCCGTCCTTCTGCAAGCAGAGATGCACGATCTCGCCGAGATCCCGCGCGTCGATGTAGCTCCAGGCGTTGCGCTTGCGCGTCATCGGGTTGGCCGCATATTGCGCAAACGGCCCGTATTCGTGCGGCTCGATCACATTGCCGATGCGCAGCGCATAGATGTCGGCGCCATAGCGCATCGCGAAGGCGCGCGCGGTCTTCTCGTTGCAGACCTTGGACAGGCCGTAGGAATCCTGGGGGTCGACGTCGTAGTCCTCTTCCAGCGGAAACTGCCGGAAATCCTTGTCGCCCTCGGCGAAGCAGACGCCATAGGTCGTCTCGCTCGACGCGACGATCACCTTGCGCACGCCGAGCTTCATCGCCGCCTCGATCACATTGTAGGTCGAGACGACGTTCTTCGCGAAAGTCACATTGTCCGGCTCGATCAGCACGCGCGGAATCGCGGCGAAATGCACCACGGCGTCGGGCGCCGAGGGCGGCCTGCCCTTGTCGTAGCCGTCGAAGCCGAAATGCTGGCTCAGCGCGTTGAACGCCTGGCCGGAATCGGTGAGATCGGCGATCAGCGTATTGACGTCAGGCAGATCGAGCGGCTTCAGATCGACGTTGAGAATCTCGTAGCCCTTGGCCTTCAGATGCGGCACGGCGTGCCGCCCCGCCTTGCCGGTTCCGCCGGTGAAGATGATTCTTTTCGCGGGCATGGGTTGCGTCTCCTCTTGGCGGTCACTCTAGAACGCGCGCCGCCCGTCCGGTCAAGCGCGCGCCAGGGCGCTCCTCATAAGTTCATCGGCCCGTCAGCGGTTTGAACCGCCCCGAAGGCTCGGGAAAATCCTCGTCCGGCTGCCTGGCGGCGCTGGCGATGCGCGCCTCGGCCGCGGCGATCGCGGCGGCGCCGTCGAGCACCCGGAAGCGCGCGTCGTAGCAACGCTCCTCGTCATGGGCGAGCCAGATCATTTCGCCGCGCTCGCGCGCGAACGGCTCGCCCACGATGTGATGCGTCGAGGGCTCGATGCCCAGCGCATAATGGCCGGACTGGAAATCCTGCCATTCATAGAGACAGGGCAGTTGATCCTTGCGCGTCGTCACCTCGAAGCCGAGGCTCAGGCGATCGTTGACCAGCGCCACATGGGTCTCGCCGGCCGGGTCGGGCGCCAGCTCGTGCTGCCAGACCTGTTCGACGAAATCGTCCGAGGGCGCCGCCATGCGCCGATAGCCGACGCCCTGGCGCCTGTAGGCTTCGCCCGCATGGGTCGCGAACACGACGTCCTCGATCGGCGCGAGATAGCGCGCCCCCTCGTCGAGCAGCGGATAGCCGACGTTGACGTGATAGAAGAACATATGCGGCGTCGGCCGGAAGCCGTGGTTGACGACGCGATCGCGGATGCGGATCTCCGCGCCGCCGACATCGGCCTCGATGCGGCGATGCAGATGCAGGTCCTCGGCGAACATCGCCGACTGGCGCACGATCCCCTCCGCCCACAGCACGCAGGAATCGCCGCGCCAGCTCTCGCCGTAGCCGACGAGCTGAGCGGGCAGCGTCGTGACGCGCCCGTGAAGGGAATGGTTGACGCTTCCGCGCCCGGGGTAGCCGTAATTGTCCGCCGGCGACTGGCAAGGCCCGAGAGCGTGATCGAGACCGCAGGTGACCAGAAGGCCGGAGAAGGATCGCGTGAAGGAGAGGCCGCCCTCGCTCTCGTATTCGATGAGACCGGGATGGCGGAAGCCGGTCGGCGAACGCCAGCCGATCGACAGGCCGCGATAGTCGCATTCGGCGACGTCGAAGGCGCGATCAATCAAAACGGTGAAGCGAAGCCCGCTTCCCGTCCGGAATTCGAGCATGCGCACGCCGCGCTCGACCCCATCGGCGAGCGTCATCAGGCGCACGCCGGCGAATTGCGAGAGAAGGCCGGCGCGCGCGTCGACCTCGCGCTTGCTCAGCGTTTTTCCGAACAGTTCGACCATGTGGCGCGCTCGACGTCCTGGAGCGCGCGGCTCGCGGCGCGCCCTTCGCGGCGAGTTCGCCCCGTCGCGACGGCGTTTTCAAGGAAAATGTGGCCGGAGGCCGAGGCGGACCGGCTTTGAGGGCGGCGCGAACAAACCCTCAATACCGCTGGTCGTCGACCATCGCCGGCTTGCGGGGCCTGGGCGGCGGCGCGTCTTCCACCGGCTCGAAACGGAGACCCCGGCGCGCGCCGTTGCGCCACACGGAGGTGGCGCGGATGCGAAGGCCGCGCGAGGGGACGAGGAGATCGCAGACCTCGGGCGCGACCGGATGCGGCAATTCGATCTGGGCGCCGCGCGCGGTGAGGTCGCGCACCAGGCAGTCCTCGCTCGAATTCCCATTCTGATACGACAGGACGCCCTTGAGATAGGTTCGCTGTCTCGCAACGGCGCGCTGGTCGGCCATGGTTGCACCCTCCTGGAGCACAAGGTTCGCTTCGCCGGAATCGACGCAACCGACGGGCCAAGACGGGCCAAGCGGCGCCGGAAACGAAAACGGCGCCCGAAGGCGCCGTCAAATCCGGGGGAGCGCGACCTCAGGCCGCCGCTTCGCTCTCGGCTTCCGCCCTCTCGGGGACCGGGCCGGAATCCTTGCCCTTGGCCTCGACGTCGCGGTCGACGAATTCGATCACCGCCATGGCGGCGTTGTCGCCCTGCCGGAAGCCCGCCTTCATGATGCGGGTATAGCCGCCGTGACGGTCCTTGTAGCGGGGGCCGATGACGTCGATGAGCTTCTTGACGAGGTCGGCGTCGCGCAGCCGCGAGATCGCGAGGCGCCGGGCGTGCAGGTCGCCGCGCTTGCCGAGCGTGACGAGCTTCTCGACGATCGGGCGCAGATCCTTGGCCTTGGGCAGCGTGGTGACGATCTGCTCGTGCTTGATGAGCGCCTGCGCCATATTGGCGAACATGGCCTGCCGGTGCTCGGCGGTGCGGTTGAAGCGGCGCTTGGCGCGGCCGTGATACATGGGGCGGTCTCCGTTGGTTATACCGGCCGCCGTGCCAAGGGATCGACCGGTCTGGTTTATAAGGGCAGTAGTGAGCAGGCAGTAGCGGGCAGTAGGCGAAACCCCACTGCCTACTGCCTACTGCCTATTGCCTTCAATAATGCTCCTCGAAGCGCTTGGCGAGCTCCTCGATGTTCTCCGGCGGCCAGCCCGTGACCTCCATGCCGAGATGCAGGCCCATCTGCGCCAGCACCTCCTTGATCTCGTTGAGCGACTTGCGGCCGAAATTCGGCGTGCGCAGCATCTCGCTCTCGGTCTTCTGGATGAGGTCGCCGATATAGACGATGTTGTCGTTCTTCAGGCAGTTGGCGGAGCGCACGGAGAGCTCCAGCTCGTCCACCTTCTTGAGCAGCGCCGGGTTGAAGGCGAGCTCGGGGATGGCGTGATGCGCCTCCTCGCGACGCGGCTCCTCGAAATTGACGAACACGCCGAGCTGATCCTGCAGGATGCGCGCGCCGTAGGCGAGCGCGTCCTCCGGCGACAGCGCGCCGTTGGTCTCGATCGTCATCGTCAGCTTGTCCTTGTCGAGATCCTGGCCCTCGCGGGTGTTCTCGACGCGGTAGGAGACCTTGCGCACGGGGGAGAACAGGCTGTCGATCGGCATGAGGCCGATCGGCGAATCCTCGGCGCGGTTGCGCTCGGCCGGGACATAGCCCTTGCCGGTCTGCACCGTGAACTCGATGCGCAGGTCCGCGCCCTCGTCCAGCGTGCAGATCGCGAGATTGGGGTTCAGGACCTGGATGTCGCCCGAGGTCTGGATGTCGCCGGCGGTGACGACGCCCGGGCCGCGGCGCTTCAGCACGAGGCGCTTGACGCCCTCGCCCTGCATCTTGATCGCGATGTCCTTCACATTGAGGACGATGTCGACCACGTCCTCGCGGACGCCCGGAATCGAGGAGAACTCGTGCAGCACGCCGTCGATATGGATCGAGGTGATCGCCGCGCCCTGCAACGAGGACAGGAGAATGCGGCGCAGCGAATTGCCGAGCGTCTGGCCGAAGCCGCGCTCCAGCGGCTCGGCGACGACTGTCGCCACCCGCCGCGGGTCGTCGCCGTAGGAAACTTCGAGTTTCTTCGGCTTGATAAGTTCCTGCCAGTTCTTCTGAATCACGGGGGTGAGCCCTCCTGAAAGACGAAGCGCGCGAAATCCGTCAGACGCGGCGGCGCTTGCGGGGACGGCAGCCGTTGTGCGGAATCGGCGTCACGTCGCGGATCGAGGTGACGTTGAAGCCGGCGGCCTGGATGGCGCGCAGCGCGGATTCGCGCCCCGAGCCGGGGCCGGAGACTTCGACTTCGAGCGTGCGCAGCCCATGCTCGCCGGCCTTGCGGACGGCGTCCTCGGCCGCCATCTGCGCGGCGAACGGGGTGGACTTGCGCGAGCCCTTGAAGCCCATCGTGCCGGCCGACGACCACGAGATCGTGTTGCCCTGCGCGTCGGTGATGGTGATCATCGTATTGTTGAACGTCGAATTCACGTGCGCGACGCCGGAGACGATGTTCTTGCGCTCCTTGCGGCGGACGCGGGTGCTTTCCTTGGCCATGGATCGATCCTTTATGCGCTCTCAAGCGCCCTGAAACTGATTTCGCCCAAACCGAGCGGCTTATTTCTTCTTGCCGGGAATGGCCTTCGCCTTGCCCTTGCGGGTGCGGGCGTTGGTGTGGGTGCGCTGGCCGCGGACCGGGAGCTGCCTGCGATGGCGCAGGCCCCGATAGGCGCCGAGATCCATCAGGCGCTTGATGTTGATCGCCACTTCGCGGCGCAGATCGCCTTCGACGATGTAGTCGCGGTCGATCGTCTCGCGAATTTGCAGCACTTCGGCGTCCGAAAGCTGGAAGACGCGGCGCTCGGCGGGGATATGCACCTTTTCGCAAATCTCCTCGGCCTTCTTGGGGCCGATGCCGTGGATGTACTGAAGCGCAATGATGACGCGCTTGTTGGTGGGAATATTGACGCCGGCTATGCGAGCCATCGGCCCCTCGCTCCATGTCGGCGGCGCCGGGGCGCCGCGGTGAAAGAAGCCCCGCGTCCGGTGGAGGCCGGCCCTTGCGGAGCGCCCGAAACGCAAAAGGCCCGTGCGGGTTGCTCACACCGCTCGGACCCATACTGGCTTTGGGATGGCGCGCATATAGACATCCGCGCGATCCCCGTCAACGGGGCCCGGCGGCAAATCAACGCAAGCCGAAGCCTAGCGCGGACCGACCAGGTTGGCAAACGCGGGCCTGCCATTAAACGCAGCGTCACCGTAACCGGCGCCCGAATGTCCAGATGTCCAATATGACTATTTAGATATGCCTTTCATTTAAAATCGTGGACAACAACGTCTTGCGCCGTTGCTACCCCAATTTTGACCGCTTTGGGCGAGCACGCTTACGCTCGAACGGACGCGCTGGTTTGCAATTTCGCCGCAGCGGGTGAGAATGTTAAAAAAGTGTGAACGGGCGGCTTGGTTAATTGGGTTGCGTGTTCCGACTGGTTTGGAGTAAGGTGTTAAATTATTTTAAGGAGAGTAAGGCCATGCGGGCGCTTTTATATTCGGCAGCAATTTGTGGTTTCGTTCTTTCGGCGGGCGCGGCGTTTGCAGCGCCTCCCCACGGGCCGCCTCCCGGTGTACCCCACGGCCCGCCTCCCGGTGTACCCCACGGTCCGCATGGGGTAGCGCCGGCGCCGGAAATGGGCGCGTCCCTTATCGGCTTGGCGATGGCCGGCGCGCTGGTCTTTTTCGTCGTTCGTCGGCGTCGCAACGCGCAGGCGTGAGGCGCGGCGCTCAGCGGCCGATAGGAATTATCCGCCGAAGCTGGCGTGTCGAGTAATGGTGCGTGAGCGAGCCACGATTTAAGTCCCTCGTCGCGCACGCCTCGCCGGTCGCCGGCGAGGCAATGGCGCCGGCCTCCAAGACATCGCGCGTGACGTTGGCCGACGCCGATGTGGTGTTCGCCTTCTCCGTGGCGGTATTCATCGCCGCCGTCGTCGGAAAGTGGGTCGGCTTTTTTCAAGTCCCCACCTCGGACGTAGTTCGTTTAGTTGATATCGCGGACATTAACGCTGGCGAAGCATTGGCTTTGTGCGCGATGGCGTCCATTGCGTTCGGCGCTCGACGCACGCTTTCCCTGACTTCGGTGGATTTCCTGGTGATCGTAGGGGCGGCCCTGCTCTTCCTGCCGCCGGCGACGTCGCAAAGCTTTCCTTTCCTTGGCGCAACCCTGGCGGGCGGTTATTTCTGGTTCTCGCGCCGCGACGATCAGGCGCTTGTGTCCCTGGGCCAGCTTTGGATTGCGATCTCGGCCCATGCGGCCTGGGGCCGGATCCTTTTCAGGATCGTTTCAGAGCCAATCCTTCGCATCGAAACGCTCGCGATCGCGAGACTGGGACAGGATGTGGGACTGGGACTGACAGTTCGGGGCGCAGAGCTTTCCGCGCCGAACGGCTGGTCGGTCTATATCCTGGATCCGTGCTCGTCCTTCCACAATCTGTCGCTGGCGGCGCTGGTGTGGGTGTCGCTTCTCAAATTGGGCCGCCGGCCGATCAGGGGAGCGGCGTGGGCCGCCTTGTTCGTCGGCGCCTTGCTCATCATATCGCTCAACGTTTCGCGTATTCTGCTGATGACGCTGTCGGAGGCGCATTACCAATACTGGCACGACGGTCTGGGGCGGAGCCTGTTTATATGTCTGACATTCGCGGCCATCGCGCTCCCGACTCTGCTGTCCATGCGCAGCGCGCGAGGCCCGCGGGCGTCCGCTACGCGGCGCTGATTTTGATAGCGGTTTCCGTTGTCGTCTGGGTGTCGAACAGGCCCTGGAGCCGATCCTTCGGAGCGATCATATCCCCGGACCGAATGCGTGAGATTATCACGCGCGCGGGGCTGCAGCCGACAGGTAATTTCCACGAGCCGATCACCGGACTCGAGGGGTTCGAAGTCGCAAGGTCCGGATGCCCCGCGCCGATAGCGGTCCTGCCCGTGATGGCCGCAAATGCAGAGATGGCGCCCGGCGAATTGAGCTACCGCGACGGCGACTACAACATCGCTTATGCCTTCGACGGCAATCTCTACGCCCCGGACTGGATTTCCTACCGCTTGGGGATCATGTCCGCATGGCGCCGCGTGACGTCGCTCGCCCTGGGCTCCGATCCGGATAGCGTGCGCTACTATATGAAAATCTGGACGCCGCGCGGTTGTCAGGGGCTGACGCAGGAGGAAGTCGAGCGCCTTCGCGAAGCGGACCAAACTCTTCCTGCGCGACGTTGAAGGCGCAACCAAATCTGTCCGTCGTCGTCTGATCTGTTGCAGGAGGGCCGGAGACTTCAGGGGCGGCGACGCGGGTTCCCCATATCCAGCCCGCGGCATGGTAGCAAAGTCCGCGGCCCCTTCGCCATGCCTACAGGAGAGGCGGGGAGGCGGCCGTCGTACCTCTGGCGCCCGACCTGAATTCTGCGCCGGCCCGTAAGCTGGACGCTCGGCGCCCAGCGCCGGCGCAGTCTCCCGCCCTTCGCCTTCACGCGCCCTGAGCCGACGTTTATATTCCCATAATCAGAAATCTGTGATAGATTTATTCTGATTAAGGGAAATTCTAACATGCCCCGCACTCTCCCCAAAACCCGCAGCGCCCGCGCGCGCCTTCGCGAAGTCGCTCGCGAGCGCCAGGCGGAGAAACGCGAGCGGCGGCGCAAGCTGCTCGATCTCGTCGTCGCCGGCTACGCTTACGAGCAGATCGCCGACCGCTTCGAAATCAGCGTCGCCACCTTGCGGCGCGAGGTCGACCGGGCGCTCGCCGCTCGGGCCCCGGACTCCGCAGATCGCTACGTCGCCCTGCAACTCGCCCGGTTGCAGAAGGCGATGCTGGTCGTCGACATCGCGATGGACAAGGCCGATCTGCGGGCGATCCCGGCCCTCGCGACCCTGCTCGGGGAGTTCGACCGCTATCACGGCCTGGCCGCCCTGCTCGGCGCCGCAGGCGGCCCGCATAGGCCCGCCGAGTTGCAGGAAATGGCGCCTAAAGCTTTGGAATCGCGCGATCAACCAACGAAATAGCGCGCCCTATTTCTTCGGAAACGTCAGCCCCATCGCCCGATAGCGTTCGGGATCGTCGAGCCAGTTCTCGCGCACCTTCACGAACAGGAACAGGTGCACCTTCGTCTCGTTGGCCTCGCGCGATCTCCTTGCGCGCCGCCGAGCCGATCGCTTTCAGCGTGCGCCCGCCCTCGCCGATGACGATCTTCTTGTGCGCCTCGCGCGTGACATAGATCGTCTGCTCGATGCGCGCCGAGCCGTCCGGCAGATCCTTCCACGATTCTCGGTCTCGACCGTGATCTGATAAGGCAACTCGTCGTGCAGCCGCTCGAAAATCTTCTCGCGCGTGATTTCGGCGGCGAGCGCGCGCATCGGCGCGTCGGCGATCTGGTCCTCCGGGTAGAGCCACGGCCCCTGCGGCATCAGCTTGGCGAGATCGCGCTTCAGCCGGTCGAGCCCGCTTCCCGTCTCGGCCGAGATCATGAAGGTCTCGTCGAAGCGCAGCGCTGCGTTGAGCCGCGCCGACAGGGCCAGCAGCGTCGGCCGCTCGACGAGGTCGATCTTGTTGAGAATGAGAACCTTCGGCTGCTCGCGCTCGCGCCAGCCCGTCGAGAATGCGCTGCACGTCCTCGGCGATCTCCGTCGGAGGCCGCCTCCGCGCGCGCGTCGACGATGAGCGCCAGGACGTCGGCGTCGGACGCGGCGCGCCCAGGCGGCGTCGCGTCATCGCCCGGTCGAGCCGGCGCTTGGGCGCGAACAGCCCGGGCGTGTCGACGAACACGATCTGCGCTTGTCCCTCGACCGCGACGCCGCGCACCGGCCCCCGCGTCGTCTGCGCCTTGCGCGAGACGATCGACACTTTCGCGCCGACCAGCTTGTTGAGCGAGCGTCGACTTGCCCGCGTTGGGCGCGCCGATCAGGGCGACGAAGCCGCAGGCGGTCATGGTGTGCGCCCATCGCTCGAGGAAAGCCTTGGCCGCGGCCTGTTCGGCGGCGCGCTTGGAGGTGGCTTCGCCGCGCTCGGGCGCGTAGCCGTCGAGCTCCACCTGCATGACGAAGCGCGGCAGATGCGCCGGGCCCGCTGCGCTCGACCTCGACATAGCGCGGCGTGGCGAGCGCAGCGCGCCTGCGCCCATTCCTGCACGGCGGTCTTGGCGTCCTGGATCGGGCGCGGCGTCGGCGCGCATCCGCGCCTCCCAGAAGCGGCGCACCAGCGCGCGCGCGGCTTCGAAGCCGGCGTCGAGGAACACCGCGCCGATCAGCGCCTCGCAGACGTCGCCGAGGATGGCCGCCTTGTTGCGCCCGCCGCCGCGCGCCTCGCCCGGCGCCCATCACGACATGCGGGCCCACGTTCCAGTCCTCCGCCACCTCGGCGCAGGTCTCGCGCCGCACCAGCCGCGCCAGCCGCACCGAGAGTTCGCCCTCGCTCGCCGGCGGAAAGGCCTCGTAGAGCATCTCGGAGACGACGAGCCCGAGCACCCGGTCGCCCAGGAATTCCAGCCGCTGGTAGGATTGCGCGCGGCCCGCCGTCGGCGCCGACACATGGGTCAGCGCCCGCTCGGCCAGCGAGGCGTCGGCGAATCTGTAGCCGAGCCGCGCTTCGAGCTCCGTCAGAGCTCGGGCCTGGCGCGCGTCATGGCGCCTTGAAGGTCAATGGACCCGCATCAGCAGGCGATTCCAGCGGATCGTCCACGGCCAGCGCCAGAACTCCCAGGCCGCCGCGCCGTCGCCGACGGAGAAGAAGATGATCTCCGCGCGGCCGACGAGATTCTCCGCCGGCACATAGCCGACCGGCCCCGAGGGGAAGCGCGAATCCTCGGAATTGTCGCGGTTGTCGCCCATCATGAAGAAATGGTTCGGCGGCACGGTGAAGACGTCGGTGTTGGAGGCTGCGCCGTCGTCGCCGGAGAGCTGGATGATCTCATGGCGCACGCCGCCGGGCTGGTCCTGGCTGTCGGGCAGCGTCTCCCAGATAGGCCTTGACCTCCGTCGGCTGGCTAAAGCCGTCCTCCATCTTGTAGGGCGGCGCAGGCTCGCGCGGCACGACGGTCCCGTTGATGTAGAGGCGGCCCTTGATCATCTGCATCTTGTCGCCGGGCAGACCGACGACGCGCTTGATGAAATCCTGGTCGGGCTCGCCGGGCGGGCGGAAGACGACGATGTCGCCGCGCTTCGGCGGCGAATAGAACAGCCGCCCCTGCATCTCGTTGGGCGCGAGATCGAGGAAGCTCGGCAGCGAATAATGCGAGTACCCGTAGGAATATTTGGAGACGAACAGATAGTCGCCGATCAGCAGGGTCGGGATCAGCGAGCCCGAGGGGATGTTGAACGGCTGGAACAGCACGGTGCGCACCACCAGCGCGATGAGCAGCGCCTGGACGATGACCTTGACGGTCTCCCACCAGCCCTCTTCATGCGAGGCGGAGACGGAATTGGCGGGAGACTTCATCAAATTCGGTTCGCTCATGGGCTCGCTCCACGGGCGGAGCGACCGCCGCCCTATATAGCGCGGCGCGCTCCACGCCAAGCGTGAGGGTCAGGGAATCAGCACGATCGAGGCGGTGGTGCGCCGCGCCTCGAGGTCGCGATGCACGCGCGCCGCCTCCTCGAGCGGCGCGCGGTCGGAGATGTCGACCTTGACGACGCCCGGCGCCGACGACCTCGAACAGCTCCTTCGCCATGGTCTCCAGCCGGGCGCGGTCGGCGAGGAAGGTGAACAGGGTCGGCCGCGTCGCGAACAGCGAACCCTTCTGGCCGAGCAGCCCGAGATTGAACGCCTCGACCGGCCCGGAGGCGGAGCCGAAGCTCGCGAACACGCCGAACGGCCTCAGGCAATCGAGCGAAGCGGGGAAGGTCGCCTTGCCGACGCCGTCGTAGACGACGGCGCATTTGGCGCCCTTGGTGATCTCGGCGACGCGGGCGGCGAAATCCTCCGTCGGAGTAGTTGATGACGTGATCGGCGCCGCAGGCCTTTGCGATCTCCGCCTTGGCGGGCGAACCGACTGTGCCGATGACGGTCGCGCCGAGATGCTTGCCCCATTGGCACAGGATCTGCCCGACGCCGCCGGCGGCGGCGTGGACGAGGATCGTGTCGCCGCGGCTGCACGCGATAGGTCTGGCGCAGAAGATATTGGGCGGTCAGGCCCTTGAGCATCATCGCCGCCGCCTGCTCATGGCTGACGCCGTCGGGCAGCTTGACGAGGTGCTTGACGTCGACGTTGCGCGCCTCGGCGTAGGAGCCCGGCGTCGTCACATAGGCGACGCGGTCCCCGACCCTGAAGCCTTCGACGCCGGGGCCGAGCGCGGTCACCTCGCCCGCGCCTTCGCTGCCGGGGATGAACGGGCAGCGTCGCCGGATAGAGGCCGGTGCGGAAATAAATGTCGAGGTAATTTACGCCGATGGCGTGGTGGCGAATGCTCGCCTGCCCCGGGCCGGGAGCGGCAAGTCGACGTCCTCCAATTGCAGAACCTCCGGGCCGCCGGTCTTGTGGATGCGAATCGCGCGCATGAGTTCTCCTCGCCGAGCTCAAACTGGAATGGCGGCTGGGTCCGCATATAGTCCCTTGACGCCGGAGCGGAACCCGCGCTTGCCCTTTTGCGCGCGCGCGTATAGGGACGGGTGGCGGGGCGACGAGAGCGCGCGCCGCCTTTTGAGTGCGCCTATCGTCTAGCGGTCCAGGACGCCGCCCTTTCACGGCGGAAACACGGGTTCGATTCCCGTTGGGCGCGCCAAGCATTTCAAACATTCTCCTGCATCGTAACGTGTTGCGGCGGGAAGGCTTTCGGGTCGACTGCGTATCGACCGGCAAGCTTCGCGCGGGGTCGCGGTCGCACCCTGCGCGCCATGCTGCTGCGCCGCTCCGCCTTCGCCCACGTCCTGCCGCTCGCGCCCGGGCGCGCGCTTCTCGTCCACGCCGTCTCGCAAATGCGCCTGGCCGTCGACGACGAGGCGGCGGCGCTCCTCGACGCATTTGCGAGCCCGCGCGAATTGCCCGCCGACCTCGGCGTGCTGGCCGCCCGTTTCGGGCAGGAGCCGCGGACGCTCGCCGGCGCTGTCGGCGCTCTCCTGGAGCGCGGTTTTCTCACGGAGTTGGAGCCGCAATCCGAAGCGGCGGCTTTCGCCCGCGAACTCGGCCAGACCGGCGCGCGCGATCCCGCCGCCATGCTGGACAAATATCGCAACCGCCGCCGCGAGGGCGCGCTCGACTATTGGGCGGCGCAGGAGACCCGGCCGCTCGGGCGCCTCGCCGAGACCGGCCGGCGGCTCGACGCCGCGCTGATCGGCGATTGCGACGTGCAGATGGAGGCCGAATACCTGCGTCTGGAGGCGCGCGCACGCGCGGTCGACCTGCGCGTCGGCGCAACCTTCCCCGACGACCCCGACTTCGTCGCCGAGCGGGCCTTCGACGCCATCATTGTCGGCGCGTCGCGCGCGCGCGGCGCCGTGCTCGATGGCCGGATCGGCGATTTCGTCGACGAGACGAAACGCCTGCTCGCAGCCCTTCGCGCGCGCAGCGTCGCGCCGATTCTCATCGACAACCTGCCCGAGCCGACCGTGCAGCCGATGGGCCTGGCCGAGCGCGGCGCGAACGGCCATCGCAACCGCGTTCGGGCCGCCAATCTCGCGCTCGCCGAAATCGCCGAGAGCTTCGCCGACGTCCATGTCGTCGATATCGCCCATGCGCTGGCGCGCGAGGGGGCGCTCGGGCTGATCGACGACGGCCTTCTCTCGTTCAACCATCTGGGCTCCCCCGGCTGGCTGTTGCAGCGCCCGGAGAGCGAGAAGGTCGCGGTGCACGGCCTCATCCCCGCGCCGCACAGCGTCGCCGAACTTGTCGGCGGCGATCCCGCGCGGCGAGAGCGCATCGCGGCCCGCGCCCATTTCGACGCCCTGACTTGCGTGCTCGGCCTCGACGCCAAGAAGCTCGTCGTCGTCGATCTCGATGGCGTGCTGTGGCCGGGCGTGCTCGCCGAGACCGGCGCGCCGTTCGCCTGGACGCCCGAGATTTCCGGCCTCGCCTCGCATATCGGCGTCTATGTCGGGCTGCACGAGGCTTTGAAGACGCTGAAGCGGCGTGGCGTTCTGCTGGCCGCCGCGAGCAAGAACGACGAGGCGGTCGTGCGCGAACTCTGGCGCTATCCCGACCATTACCCGCGCGAGCGCCTGCTGACATCAGACGATTTCGTGACCCTGCGCATCGGCTGGGGCGACAAGCCGACCGCCTTGCGCGAGATCGCCGCCGAGCTCGGCTTCGACCTCTCAACGCTCGTATTCATCGACGATTCTCCGCACGAACGGGAACGGGTGCGCGCCGAATTGCCGGCGGTGGAGGTCTGGGGCGAGGACCTCTACGCCTTGCGCCGCCGTCTGCTCGACGATCCGCGCCTGCAACGCCCGCGCGTGACGGCGGAGGCGGCCGTCCGCGCCGATCTCGTCAAGGCGCAGCTTTCGCGCGAGCGGCTGAGAGCGGGCGCGGCCGACGAGGCGGCGTTTCGGGCGTCTCTGGAGATCGTTTGCGAGATCTTTTCTCCCGGCCCCGGCGATCTGCCCCGCATCGTCGAACTGTTCGGGCGCACTACGCAATGCAACGCGACCGGCGCCAGGTTCGGCCTCGCCGAGCTCGAAGCGGCCTCGGTGCTGGCGATGCGGGTCAGGGACCGCTTCGCCGATCATGGCCTCGTCGGCGCGGGCGTCGTGCGCGAGGGCGAGATCGTCGGCTTCGCCCTCAGTTGCCGCGTCATCGGTCTGGGAGTCGAGCAGCGGCTGCTGGCGGCCCTGGTCGCGGCGCACGGACGCCTCGCCGCGCGCATCGTGGAGTCGTCGCGCAACGCGCCGGTCCGGCATCTCTACCGCGACGGCGGCTTCGAGAAAGGCGCAGACGGCGTGTGGCGTATCGGAGCCGACAAGGCGGCGGCGTAAACCGCCTACTTGAGCGCCGTCGGGTCTTTCTCCGTCAGGAAGGCGCGAATCTCGTCGAAGAACTGCTTGCGGTTCTTTTCGAGCATGACCGTATGCGTGCCCTGCCCCAGCTCGACGAACCGCTTGTAGGGCGCGTTGGTCAAATGCGCGAAAACCTTGTGCGACATGTAGCTGGGCAGATCGGCGTCCCATTCGGCGTGGATCAGCAGGGTCGGAACCTTGATCGCGGCGGGATCGTAGAACGGCTTGCCGGCGCGCCAATATTGGGTGAACTCCGCGAACACGCCGTCCGGCGCGCGCAGTTGCGGCGGGTTCATCTTCGAGCCGACGGGGTCGGTGGCGAGCGTCGCCTCCCACCAGCTTTCGAATACGCCGGGCGGGATCAGCGTTTCGCGCTGGTCCTCGGCGACGCCCATCAGCCAGCGCTTTTTCGCCATTTCCTTGTCGACCAGCCGATAGGCGGGCAGCGGCTCCTTTGGCGGCGCGACGGGCGGCTCGAAGGTCCAGGCCGGCGCGTAAAGCACAAGGCGCTCGATCTTGTCGTTGTGGCCCGCCACATAGCGGCCCGCGATCGAAGTGCCCCAGGACCAGCCCATGAGATTGATCTTGGGCAGGCCGCGCAAGGCGAGCACGTAATCGACCGCCGAAGCCAGATCCGCGCCCGCCTCATCGGAGGTCGCGACCGGCGGATTCTCCTGCGGCGGTTTGTCCATGGCCGGAGGCCGGGTCGAGCGGCCATAGCCGCGCACGTCGACCAGGAACACGTCGAAGCCGGCTTCCGCGAAGAGGTCCATCATCGACTTGCCGTCGATCGGCAGATCGAAGCTCGTCTCGGCGGGATAGGTCGCCCCGTGAACGAACAGCAGCGTGCGATCGGCGCTTGACGCCGCCATGCCGGCCGGATGTTTGTTGCGCACGAACAATTCGACGCCCGGCGTCGAGGACTTGATCATGTGATCCTCGACGACGACGCCTTCGGCCTGCGCCGCCGAGGCCGCGAGCGTGGCCGCGAGGGCGAGCAGCAAATTCGCGCGCATCCGGTCCTCCCTGTTTGATCGTTGGAGAGAAGGCGTCAGCCGGCCAGAACGTAGAGCGACAGCCAGTCGGCGATCAGCGCCGGCTTCTCCTCGCCCTCGATCTCCACCGTGACCGCATTGCGACACTGATACTCGCGCGCCGAGCGCTGCGTGAGCGCCTCCAGCCGGAACCGCCCGCGAATTCGCCGGCCCGCCCGCACCGGCGCGACGAAACGCACCTTGTCGAAACCGTAGTTGACGCCCATCGCCAGACCCGAGACGCGCGGCAAAGCGTCATAGGCGATCGCCGACAGCATCGACAGAGTGAGAAAGCCGTGCGCGATGGTCGAGCCGAACGGCGTCGCTTTCGCGGCCTCGGGATCGACATGGATGAACTGCCAGTCCTCGGTCGCGTCGGCGAAGGCGTCGATGCGTTTCTGGTCGATGAGGAACCAGCGGGAGAGTCCGACCTCCTGGCCGACGCGCTGGCTGAGCTCCGCGATGGCTATGGCGGGTTTGGATTCGTCTGTCAGGCTCATGAGGTTTCCGTCAATATCCGAGCATGGTCGCCACGCGGTCGGCGTGGAAGGCGGCGTCGCCCAGCAGCGTCGCCTCCACCCGCGCGCGCTTGAGATAGAGGCCGATGTCGAAGGCGTCGGTCATGCCGACGCCGCCGTGCATCTGCAAACATTCCGCCGTCACGTCCTCGGCCGCGCGGCTCGCCTTCGACTTCGCCACCGCGACGTCGAAGGCGCTGGAGTTCGCCCGCGCGTCGAGCGCCTGCAGGGCCTGCAACGTCGCCGACCACGCGTTCTCCACCGCGATATGGGCGAGGGCCGCGCGATGCTGCAACGCCTGGAACGAGCCGATGCGGCGGTCGAACTGGCGCCGCTCCTTCAGATAATCGAGCGTGCGTCGGAACGCCTCCTCCGCCACGCCGCAGGCGGAGGCCGCAAGCACGGCGCGGCCGACGTCGAGCGTGCGCTCGAGCGCCAGCGCGCGGCCCGGCAACTGCGCCGCTTCGGGCGCTTCGACGTCCTCGAAGCGCACGCTCGCCACGCGGCGGCCGTCGACGAGAATGCGGGTCTGGCGAGAAACGCCCGGCGCCCGCGCCGTCGACGAGAAACAGCGTCGACACGTCTTCGATGCGCGCCGCGACCAGAAAGGCGTCGGCCACGTGACCGTCGAGCACGAAATGCTTTTCGCCGTTGAGCCGGAAGCCCGCCCCTTCGCGCTGCGCGCTCGCCGCCTCCGCGCCCGGCGCTTCCTCGTGCGCCAGCGCGACGATCGCCTCGGCCGATGCGATGCGCGGCAGCCATTCCTGCTGCTGCGCGGGCGATCCGCCTTCGGCGAGCGCGGTCGCCGCCAGCACCGCGGTCGAGAGAAACGGCGAGAGCACGAGATTGCGCGCCATCTCGCGCGCGACGAGACCTGCGCCGACGACGCCAAAACCTAGCCCGCCCTGCGCCTCGGGGACCAGCACGCCGCACCAGCCCATCTCGGCGCAGAGCTTCCAGAACTCGCGCGAGAACCCCTCGCCCTGCGGCTCGCGCAAGCGCCGGTATTCGCTGACGGGCGCGTTGGCGGCCACCGCGCCGCGCGCGCTCTCCATCAGGAGCCGCTGGTCTTCGTTGAGCGTCAGCATGGGATCAGTCCGCGGGCAGGTCGAGCAGGCGCTTGGAGACGATGTCGAGCATCACTTCCGACGTGCCGCCCTCGATGGAATTGCCTTTCGAGCGCAGCCAGCCCTCGGCGACGCCGGGGCCGCGATTGCCGTCGAAATAAAGCCCCTCCGCGCCGGCGAGCGCCATGGCGAGTTCGTGGCGACGCTTGTTGAGTTCGGTCCCGTCGTATTTGAGCTGCGCCGAACGGGCGCCCAGCTCGCCCCCCGCCGCGATCTCGTCGACATAGCGCCGCCGCGTCGCATCGGCGGCGTAGGTGTCGACGGCGGCCTCGGCGAGTTTGGCGCGCAGGATCGGGTCTTTGAGCAGCCCGGCGGAGGCCGCTTTCGCGGCGGCTTTGTCGAGCGCGTGGATGTCGAAAAGGTTGGAGCCGCCCCCGGCGATCATCTCGCGCTCGTGAGTGAGCAGATATTTGGCGACGTCCCAGCCGCGGTCGAGCTTGCCGACGAGATTGCCCTTGGGAGCCACGACATTGTCGAAGAACGTCTCGCAGAACGGCGACTTGCCGGAGATCAGCACGATCGGCTTGCGTCGAGACGCCCGGCGTCGCCATGTCGATGAGCAGGAACGAGATGCCGAGCTGCTTCTTGGCCGTCGGGTTGGTGCGCACGAGGCAGAAGATCCAGTCGGCCTTGTCGGCGTAGGAGGTCCAGATCTTCTGGCCGTTGACGAGAAAATGATCGCCCTTGTCCTCGGCCTTGGTGCGCAGCGAGGCGAGATCGGAGCCGGCGCCCGGCTCGGAATAACCCTGGCACCAACGGATTTCGCCGCGCGCGATGCGCGGCAGATGCTCAGCCTTCTGCTCCGGCGTCCCGAAGGCCAGCAGCGCCGGGCCGAGCATGGAGATGCCGAAGCTCGTCAGCGGCGGCCGCGCGCCGATGCGGCGCATCTCGTCGTAGAGCACGACCGCCTCGTCGCGGGTAAGGCCCGCGCCGCCGTATTCCTTGGGCCAGGCCGGCACGGTGAAGCCGCGCGCCAGGCAGCGTTCGAACCACAGCTTCTGCGCCGGCGACTGGAACGCCCAGTTGCGTCCGCCCCAGCAGATATCTTCGTCGCCGCGCGTAGGCTCGCGCATTTCCGGGGGACACTCGGCTTCAAGCCACGCGCGGATTTCGTCCCTGTCGATCGTCATCGCCCGCTCATCGCGATTTATTGTCGGCAAGGTTCTGGACTGTTCGCGCGAGGAAGTCGATAGGGGAGCGCGACCGGGAGGGTTCAAATGACGAAGGAAACGATCGGCTTCATCGGCGTCGGGCTGATGGGCCACGGCATGGCCAAGAACATCGTCGAGAAGGGCTGGCCGCTGGTGATCGCCGGCCGGCGCAACCGCAAGCCGATCGAGGATCTCGTCGGCCGCGGCGCCGTCGAGGCCCAGACGCCGCGCGAGGTCGGCGAGCGGGCGACGGTCGTGTTCCTGTGCGTCACCGGCTCACGCGAGGTCGAGGCCCTGGTGCGCGGGCCTGACGGGCTCAAGGCGGGGATGAAGCCGGGCTCCGTGATCGTCGATTGCTCGACCAGCGACCCGGTCTCCACCGTGGCGCTTGTCGAGGAATTGAAGGCGGCCGGGATCGAGCTGGTCGACGCTCCGCTGAGCCGCACGCCGAAGGAGGCCTGGGAGGGCAAGCTCGACACCATGGTCGGGGCGAGCGACGACACTTTCGCGCGGCTGAAGCCGGTCATCGACGCCTGGGCCGGCAAGGTCGTTCATATCGGCGCGCCCGGCGACGGGCACCGCATGAAGCTGCTCAACAATTTCATCTCGCTCGGCTACGCCGCGATCTACGCCGAGGCCCTCGCGCTGTCGCGCAAGGTCGGCATTTCGCCGGAGCGGTTCGACAGCGTGATCCGCGGCGGCCGCATGGATTGCGGCTTCTACCAGACGTTCACGCGCTGGACGCTCGAAGGCGACCCGGACGCGCACAAGTTCACCATCGCCAACGCCTACAAGGACCTGCGCTATCTCGCCTCGATGGCCAATGCGGCGGGGATCGCGGGCGCGATGGCGGATGCGGTGAAGAATTCTTTCGCGCTGGCCCACGGCGCCGGAGGCGATGAAGATTTCGTGCCGATGCTGGCGAGCTACGTCGCCCACGCCAACGGGATCGAGGACGGGCTCTACGACAAGCTGCCGTCGAAGGCGACGAAGTGAGCGATGCGCGGGTCATCCCCTCTCCCCGCTTGCGGGGAGAGGGTCAGGGTGAGGGGCGTCCCCGCTTGGACGCCCGCACGGTCCTCGTGCTCGGGGGAGCGCGCTCCGGCAAGAGCCGCTATGCGCAGAGCCTCGCGGAAGCGGCGGCGCCGAGCGCGGCTGATGATCGCCACGGCCGAGGCGCTCGACGCGGAGATGGCCGCCCGCATCGCCCGCCACCAGGCCGAGCGCGGCGCCGGCTGGACGACCCGCGAGGCGCCGCTCGACCTCGTCGGCGCGCTCAAGGAGGAGGCGCGGCCCGGCCACGCCGCGCTGGTCGATTGCGTGACGCTGTGGCTCACCAACCTGCTGCTCGCCGGGCGCGACATGGAGGCGGCGATCGCCGAACTGGCCGCGCTCGTCCCGAAACTCATGGGGCCCGCGATCTTCGTCTCCAACGAGGTCGGCTGCGGCGTGACGCCGCCCTCGAAGCTCGGGCGCGAGTTCCAGGATTGGCAGGGCCGCGCCAATCAGGCGCTGGCTGAAGCCTGCGATGTGGTCGTGGCCGTGACGGCCGGCCTGCCGCGCCTGTTGAAACCGGCGCCGGCGCCGGATCTGCATCTCGGCTGAGGATTGGCGAATCACCCCGCGCCCGCTTACCCTGCGCGCATGCTCTCCCTCTTCGACCGCCGGCCGGCGTCCGAGCTCGAGATCGCGCACGCGGGCGAGACTTACCGCATCGCGCTGCGCCGGGTCGCGACCTCGCGCCGCTATACGCTGCGCGTTCGCGCGGCCTCGCGCGACGTGCTGCTGACCATGCCCGCGCGCGGCACGCTGAAGGCCGCGCGGGAGTTCGCCGAGCGTCACGCGGCCTGGATCGGCGTGCGGCTCGCGCGGCTGCCGAAGCCGATCGCCTTCGCGCCCGGCGAAATCCTGCCGCTGCGCGGGGTCGACCACCGCATCGCGCACCGGCCGGACGCGCGCGGCGTCGTCTGGACGGAGGCGAGCGCCGGGGGGCGCTCCTCTGCGTCGCGGGCGAGGCGCCGCATGTGCCGCGCCGCGTCGCCGATTTTCTCAAGCGCGAGGCGCGGCGCGATCTGGAAGCGGCGGTCGCCCGCCACGCCGCCGCGCTCGCCGTCAAGCCGCGCCGCGTCGCTTTGCGAGACACCACCAGCCGCTGGGGCTCCTGCTCCTCTGCGGGCGCGCTCAATTTCTCCTGGCGGCTCATCCTCGCCCCTCCTCACGTGCTCGACTATCTCGCCGCGCACGAAGTCGCGCATATCGTCCACCTGAACCATTCGCCGATGTTCTGGACGCTGACGCGCCGCCTTTTTCCCGAAACCGACCGGGCGGAGGCCTGGCTCAAGGCGCATGGTTCGGGGCTGCACCGCTTCGGGGCGGCGTCAGGCGCCTCGTAAGCGACGCTCCGGCGGCGGCTCGAAGCCGAACACGCTGCGCCCGCCGTAATCGTGCGAGCGGGCGCGCTCTTCGGCGAACAAAGCCTCGGTCGAAGGCCCGTTCGCCTCGGCCTCCAGACGCCGCGCCTGCGCGTCCAGCCGCCGGATCGCCGCAAGCTCCTCGGTTGCGCCGAGCCGCGCCTTGACGACCGCGCTCTTCATGACCGCGATCGTCCGGTCGAACACCTTGAGCGGCACGGGGAACGGATGGCGGTCCTTGCCGCCATGCGCGACCGAGAAACGCGCCGGATCGGAAAAGCGATAGGGCGCGCCGTGGACGATCTCGGCGACCTGCGCGAGAGCCCGCACCGTGCGCGCGCCGACGCCGGGGACTTGCAGCAACTCGACGAAATCCTTCGGTCCCCGGTCTGCGGCGGCGGCGAGATTGGCGTGCAGGCGGCGGGTCACGATGTCCTGCGGCCGCACGTCGTGATGGGCGGGCATGACGAGATGCGGCAGCAGCGGCTGCGGGCCATCGTCGGGCGCTTCGCCCAGAGCGCGCGCGACGCCGTCGGGGCCGAGATCGGCGAGCACATCCACCGCGCGCCGCCGCGCCGGATCGGCGCGCGCGTCCGTCAGATTGACGATTGTGCCCTGCCCCGGCCCCTCGATGGCGGCGTGCGGCGTCTCGACGAAGCTTTTCAGGCCCTCCGACAGCCAGTGGTAGCGCCGCGCCTGTCGCGCGTCGCCGTTCATGCCCTGCTGCACGACCACCCAATGGCCGTCGTCGGCGACGATGAATCCGTGCAGGTAGAGATCGAACCCGTCCTGCACCGCCGCGCTGTCGACCTTCGCCACCAGCCGGCTCGCGTCGGCCAGCGCGCGCGCCGTCGAAGCCGACGCGCTCCCCTATGGAGACCAGTTCGCCCGGCGTCTTGCGCGAATGCGCGCCGCGCCCGCCGCAGACATGAAGGCCGAGCTCGCGCGAACGCGGCGCAAGGCCCCGCTTCAGCGCGCCGAGCACCGAGGTCGTGATCCCCGAGGAATGCCAGTCCATGCCCATCACCGCGCCGAAGGACTGGAACCAGAAGGGATGCGCGAGCCGGGCCAGAAATTCGTCGCGCCCGTATTCGAGGACGATCGCCTCGGCGATCACGGCGCCGAGTCTGGTCATGCGCTGCCCAAGCCATCGCGGCACGCGGCCGCCGTGCAGCGGCAGATCGGCGCTGCCCGCCCGCGCCGCCATCAGCGAGGCCGGGCGCGCTCGACGCGCGCGAACAAGGCCGCCTCCATCTTCTCCGCCGCCTCGCGCAGATAGCGGATTGCGCGCTTCGCGCCCGGCGCGGCCGAGGTCGAGATCGCTCTGGAAGCCGTCGCGCTGCGGCCAATATTCCGGCAGCAGCTCGAAACCCGCCGCCGCGATCGTCTCGACGGCCTTCTGCAACTGGATCTCCGAGCGGCCGACCTTCGAGAGAACCAAAACGAGCCGCCCGTCCGCGCCGTGCTTGGCGAGCTTGCGCGCGAGCGCCAGCGTCGGGCGCAGATCGTCGCCGGAGGCGCCCGTCGGCAGGAACACCACGTCGCTGTCCTCGGCGATCTCATGGGCGAGGTCGTCGGCGAGGCCGCGCGTGTCGGCCACGACGATCCCCGCGCGCTCCTCGTTCTTGCGCAGCTTCTTCAGGCTCTTGAAGGCGCGGGCGTCGATGTCGGGCTCGACCGAGTTCTGCAGGCGGATCGCGTTCCACTCGACGCAGGTGAGCTGCTCGAGATCGAAATCGGCGAGCAGGGGCTTCAGGCCGCGATGGGCTGCGCCGACCGCGAACAGCCGCGCCAGCGTGCTCTTCCCGACGCCCCCCTTCTGACTGACGAAACTGACCGTCAACGGCGCCGGGCCTGCGCGGTGGTCCGCTACGGCGGCGTAGGCGAGGAGCCGGGATGAAGGTTTCATGACGATTCTCTGCGGTCGGCGCTGCCGCATCGTAAACCGCGCAACGTCCTCGGGCAAAGACGGCCGCTCAACCCCACAGCCCGGCGACGCCCGAGACGACGCCGATGACGACGACAATCGCCGTGACCAGCGTCGCAACGACGGCATAGGCGCCCTTCAGCCGATAGGGCTCGGGCAGGCGCCGCGCGAGCAGGAACAGGAAGCCGACGACGATCGGCAGCAGCAGCGCGTTCATCACCTGCACCGCGACGCTCAATTCCACGAGATCGGCCTGAGCCGAAACGATGACCGCGCCGACGATCAGGGCGGCCGCGTAGGCGCCGTAGAACCAGGGCGCCTCGCGCGGGCTGTGATCGAGACTGTTGGGCATGCCGAACGCTTCCGCCGTCGCCCGCGCCGCCGTCAGCGTAACGACGATGGCCGCCACCAGCGAAGCGCCGGCCATGCCGAGCCCGAACAACAGCTTGCCGGCGAATTCGCCGAGAAAGGGCGTCAGCGCGGTTGCGATCTCTTCGACCGTGTCGAGAGCTCGCATCGCCGCCGCGCTCGGCGAGCGTCGCCGCGGCGGCGACGAGCGCGGAGGCCATGACGAGCTGTGTGACCCCGGCGCCGAGGGCGGTGTCGAGGCGCGCCGCCGCGAGATCGCCGGCGCCAAGGCCGCGCTCGACGACCGAGGCCTGCTGAAAGAAGACCATCCACGGCATGACGACCGCGCCGATGTTGGCGGAGACGAGATAGAGGTATTTGCTGTCGCCCCAGGGGATCGAGACCGCCCCGGCGAGCAGGCGCCGGCCCTCGGGATGGGCGAGCCAGGCGACGGCCAGAAACGCCAGTTCGAAGCCGCCGACCGCGATGGCGATGCGCTCCACCGTGAGATAGCGATGCGTCACCGCCATGGCCAGCAGCAGCGTGACGGTCAGCGCCAGCGTCAGGGGCGCCGGAACGCCCAGGAGCGCGCCCACCCCCGTCAGGCCGGAGAACTCGGTCAGCAGCGCGCCCAGGCAGGAGACGACCAGCGAGCCGACCGACACCCAGGCCCAGAAGGCGCCGAAATGCTCCTTGATGAGCTGCGCGTGGCCCTTGCCGGTGACGATCCCGAGCCGGACGGTCAGCTCCTGCACGAGATAGAGAACGGGAATCAGCAGGAATTGCAGCAGCACGAGCCGGTAGCCCCATTGCGCGCCGCTTTGCGCGGCGGTGATGAGGCTGCCGGCGTCGGTGTCGGCGAGCATGACGACGACGCCGGGACCGGCGACGACCAGAAACCGGCGCCAATCGAAGCGAGCAGCGGGCGAGGCGGCTTCGGTCATACGAGAAAGTTCCTTGCGCGGCGGCATACCCCTCGCGTAACCCTTGTCGGCAAGCTACCGCAAATGCGCGGGATCAAATTCCGCAGAATTTGCGCGAATTTAGAACCTTTCAAAGTTGACGCCGGTCGCGCCGGCGAGGGAGGCGAGAATGACGCTCTATGCCGGCCCGGTGTTCGAAATGGCGACGCGGCAGTTCCACATCATCGCCGATCACCTCGAAATCCCCATCGACGAGCGCGACCGGCTGCTTCTGCCCAAGCGCGCCATCGCCGTCTCCTGCCCGATCCATATGGACGACGGGCGCACCGCGGTGTTCCAGGGCTTTCGCGTCCAGCATCACCTGACGCTCGGCCCCGCCAAGGGCGGCACGCGCTTCGCCCCCGGCGTCGATCTCGGCGAAATGGCGGCGCTCGCGATCTGGATGAGCTGGAAATGCGCGCTCGCCGAACTCCCCTACGGCGGGGGCAAGGGCGGCGTCGCCGTCGATCCGTCGAGCCTTTCCCTGCGCGAACTGGAGAACCTGTCGCGCCGCTACATGCAGGAGATGATCCCCTTCGTCGGGCCCCGCACCGATGTCATGGCGCCGGACATGGGCACCAACGAGCAGATCATGGCCTGGTTCATGGACACCTACTCCATGTACCAGGGGATAACCGTGCCGGAGATCGTCACCGGCAAGCCGGTCGGCTCGGGCGGCACGCTCGGGAGGCGCGAGGCGACCGGCCACGGCGTCGCTTTCCTTGCCTTCCGCGCGCTCGACCGGCTGGGAATCGAGCCGACCAACGCGACCGCGATCGTGCAGGGGTTCGGCAATGTCGGCACGCACGCGGCGCTGGGGCTCGAAGCGCGCGGCGTGCGGGTCATCGGGATCAGCGACCACACGATCGCGCTCTACGACCCGAAGGGGTTCGACGCAAAGGCGGCGACGGCCTACGCGGCGCGCCACGGCGTGCTGAAAGGCTTCGCCGACGCCGCGGCCGTCACCCCGCGCGAATTCCTGACCCTGCCCTGCGACGTGCTTGCGCCCTGCGCGGTCGAGCGCGTCATCGACGGCGAAGTCGCCGCACGCCTGCAATGCCGCGTCATCGCCGAAGGAGCGAACGGGCCGACGACGCCGGAGGCCGACGAAATGCTGGCGCAGCGCAAGGAGATCTTCGTCGTGCCGGACATTCTCTGCAACGCCGGCGGCGTCATCGTGAGTTATTTCGAATGGGTGCAGGATCTGCAGCAATATTTCTGGTCGCGCGACGAAGTGATGGACCGGCTCGAACGCGCGCTGGAGCGTTCCTGGAACAAGGTGGTCGAGCGGGCCGAGAAGGACGGCGTCTCCACCCGCACGGCGGCGATGGCGATCGGAGTGGAGCGGGTGAGGGCGGCCAAGCTTTCGCGCGGGCTGTTCCCCTAAGCAGGATTTCCGAAAAGTGGATGCCGGTTTTCGGACGAAAATCCTGCTAAATCAAAAACTCTAAGCAGACATTCGTTGGCCTTCCAACGAATGTCTGCTTAGATCCTCGTCAGTTCGTCGCCTCGCGCCACATGTCGACGAGGATCGCCATGATGGCGGGACCGAGGAACAGGCCCAGCATCCCGAACGCCTCGACCCCGCCGAGGATGCCCACCAGCACGAACAGGAACGGCAGCCGCGTCGCATTGCCGATCACGTAGGGACGAACGACGTGGTCGGCGATCGTCAGGACCACGAGCCCCAGCGCGAAAATGAACAGTGCGGCGAAGAGCGCGCCTTTGTAGATCAGCAGCAGCGAGGCGATCGAGAACATCACGAACGCCCCGAACGGGATGATGCAGCCGATGGCGGTGGCCACGCCCATCAGCAGCACCTGCGGGACGCCGGCGAAGTAATAGGCGATGGTCAGTACCAGGCCCTCCCCGAGACCGACCAGCACGAGCCCGTCGACCGTGCCGTGCACGGAGACGACGATGCGCTCGCTGATCTCCCGCCCGCGCGGCCCGAAGGCGCGTTCGCTCAAGCGCCCGAGCGAAGCGGCGAGTTTGTCGCCGTCGCGGTACATGAAGAACAGCGCCAGGATCGTGAACAGGAACACGACCAGCCGGCGGGCCGCCGCGGCGCCGATATGCTCGCTCATGGCGATCAGCGGCTTTTTGTCGAACCCTTTGATGAGGTTGGCCGCGCTCTGGGGATCGGCGAGGTTCTCGCGCCACCACGCCAGAAGGCTCGGCCCGACATATTTGAGCTTGTCGATCCCCTCGGGCGGCGCGACGCCGTTCTTGCGCGCCTCGTCCAGCCAAAGCGCCGCCGCTTTCGCCTCGACGCCCAGGAACCAGCCGGCCCCCGCGACCGGCGCGAGAAACACAAGCCCGATGAAGACGGCGAAGAGCGCCGGCAGCGCGTGCGCCAGTCCCTTTCCGTCGAACCGCGCCCGCAGGCGCAGGTAGAACGGCCAGGTGGCGATGGCGATGACGCCCGCCCAGCCGAGCGCCGGCAGATATTCGGCGAAGGTCCACAACGCCAGCAATACCAAGGCCACGCCGAACGCGAGCCGCGCCGCAGCCTGGCGGGAGGTCTCGGACGCCGGCGTCAGCGGGGCGGCCTCGTCGGGCATCGGGCTCCTCTGGCTCAAAGAACGCCCTGCCTAGAGGCAAGACGCAATTCCGTCCAGAGGCGGGGTCCGTCCCGACCTGCTCACGGACCGCTCGCCTTTGCCTCGGAGCCGTCCTATGGGCTACGATTGCATTCCGGGAGGATCGTATGGCCGAAGCCTTCATCTGCGACGCGCAGCGCACCCCGATCGGCCGCTACGGCGGCTCGCTGTCGGGCGTGCGCGCCGACGACCTCGCCGCAGCGCCCATCGCCGCCCTGAAGGCGCGCAATCCGGACGCCGACTGGGACGCGCTGGACGACGTCGTCTATGGCTGCGCCAATCAGGCCGGCGAGGACAACCGCAATGTCGCGCGCATGGCGGCGCTGCTGGCGGGCTTGCCGATCACCGCGCCCGGCGTGACGGTCAACCGGCTCTGCGGCTCCGGCATGGAGGCGGTTGGCCAGGCCGCGCGGGCGATCAAGGCCGGCGAGGGCGAGTTCGTCATCGCCGGCGGCGTCGAGAGCATGAGCCGCGCGCCCTTCGTCATGCCCAAGGCCGAAAGCGCCTTCGCCCGAGCCAACGCCGTCTACGACACGACGATTGGCTGGCGCTTCGTCAACCCCGCGATGAAGGCGCAATACGGCGTCGATTCCATGCCGGAGACGGCGGATAACGTCGCCGCCGACTACGGCGTCGCGCGCGCCGACCAGGACGCCTTCGCGCTGCGCAGCCAGCGGCGCTGGGCCGCCGCGCAGGAAGCCGGATTGTTCCGCGACGAGATCGCCCCCGTGCGCATCCCCCGCGCCAAGGGCGAGCCGATGGTCGTCGACCGCGACGAACATCCCCGCCCGGACACGACATCCGAACAGCTCGCCAAGCTGAAGCCGATCAACGGCGCGGAGAAATGGGTGACCGCCGGCAACGCCTCCGGCGTCAACGACGGCGCGGCGGCCCTGATCGTAGCCTCCGAGGCCGCCGCGCGCCGGCATGGCCTGACGCCGAAGGCGCGGGTCGTCGGCATGGCCGCGGCCGGCGTCGCCCCGCGCATCATGGGCGTCGGCCCGACGCCGGCCGCGCGCAAGGCGCTCGCGCGCGCCGGCCTCTCGCTCGACCAGATGGACGTGATCGAGCTCAACGAAGCCTTCGCGGCGCAGGCGCTGGCGGTCTTGCGCGAGCTTGGCCTTCCCGACGACGCTCCCCATGTAAACCCCAACGGCGGCGCCATCGCCATCGGCCACCCGCTCGGCATGAGCGGCGCGCGGCTCGTCGCCACGGCCATGTATCAACTGCGCCGCCAGAACGGCCGCTACGCCCTGTGCACGATGTGCATCGGCGTCGGCCAGGGGATCGCGCTGATCCTGGAAAGGGTGTGAGGCCATGTACGCCCAATTGGTCAAGACAAGTCGCGTCAAGGCCCCCGAGGACATGAGCGACGAGGAGCGCGCCTTCCAGGCGCGCATCGACCGCGGCGAGAAGATCGAGCCCAAGGACTGGATGCCCGAGGAATACCGCCGCGCGCTGATCCGCCAGATCGGCCAGCACGCCCATTCCGAGATCGTCGGCCAGTTGCCCGAAGGCAACTGGATCACGCGGGCCCCGACTTTGCAGCGCAAGGCGATCCTGCTCGCCAAGGTGCAGGACGAAGCGGGCCACGGGCTCTATCTCTATTCCGCCGCCGAGACGCTCGGCGTCAGCCGCGACGAGCTCGTCGCGATGCTGCATTCGGGAAAGATGAAATATTCCTCGATCTTCAACTATCCGACGCTGACCTGGGCCGACATCGGCGCCGTCGGCTGGCTGGTCGATGGCGCGGCGATCATGAACCAGGTGCCGCTGCAACGCTGCTCCTACGGGCCTTACGCGCGCGCGATGATCCGCATCTGCAAGGAGGAGAGCTTCCACCAGCGCCAGGGCTACGACCTCATCACCAAGATGGCGCGCGGAACGCCCGAGCAGAAGGCGATGGCGCAGGATGCGCTGAACCGCTTCTGGTATCCTTCGCTGATGATGTTCGGTCCCTCGGACAAGGACAGCGTGCATTCCGCGCAGTCGATGGCGTGGCGGATCAAGATCAACACCAACGACGAGCTACAGGCAGAAATTCGTCGATCAGACCGCGCCGCAGGCCCATTATCTCGGCCTGACGATCCCCGACGACAAGCTCGCCTGGAACGAGGAGAAGCAGGGCTACGACTTCTCCGAGCCGGACTGGCGCGAGTTCTATGACGTCGTCGCCGGAAACGGGCCGTGCAACAAGGATCGCCTCGCGGCGCGCGTGAAAGCCTGGGAGGACGGCGCCTGGTTCCGAGAGGGACTGCTGGCCCATGCGCGCAAGAAGCGCGAGCGGCGCGAGGCGGCGAAGATCGCTGCGGAATAGGCGGGAGCAACCATGTCCAGCGAATGGCCGCTCTGGGAAGTGTTCATCAGGGGCCAGCACGGGCTCAACCATCGCCATGTCGGCTCGCTGCACGCCGCGGACGCCGAGCAGGCGATCCGCAACGCGCGCGACGTCTATACGCGCCGCCACGAGGGCGTCAGCATCTGGGTCGTGCGCTCCAGCGACATCGTGGCCTCGAGCCCGTCCGACAAAGGCCCGCTGTTCGAGCCGGCGAACTCGAAAGTCTACCGTCACCCGACCTTCTACGACATTCCCGACGAAGTGGGACCCATGTAATTCGAAGATGTGAGGCGATAGATGTGAAGGCGATAGATGTGAGCGCGGATAGATTTCGAATATGCGCTGCGCCTGGGCGACAATGCGCTGATCCTCTCGCACAGGTTGAGCCAATGGTGCGGCCACGGGCCGGCGCTGGAGGAGGACATCGCGCTGACCAATGTCGCGCTCGATCTGATCGGTCAGGCGCAGCTCTGGCTGGAGCTCGCCGGCGAGCTTGAGGGCGCAGGCCGCAGCGCCGACGATCTCGCCTACAAGCGCGACGCTGGCGCCTATCGCAACGCGCTGCTGGTCGAGCGCCCCAACGGCGACTACGGCCATACGCTGATGCGGCAATATCTGTTCGACGCCTGGCATTTCGAGGCGATGTCGGCGCTCATGCGCTCGACCTGCGCCCGCTTCGCCGAAATCGCCGCCAAGGCGCAAAAGGAGGTCGCCTATCATGTCGAGCGCTCGGCCGAGCTGGTGATCGCGCTCGGCGATGGGACGGACGAGAGCCGCGCCCGTATGCAGGCCGCGCTCGAGGCGCTGTGGCCTTACGTCGGCGAGCTTTTCGCCGGCGACGCGATCGACGCGCGGCTGGCCGAGGAGGGCGTCGCGCCGGCGGCCGAGAGCCTCAGGCCCGCGTGGGACGCCGCGACCGGCGCCGTCTTCGCCGAGGCCGCTCTGACGCCCCCCGCCTCCGCCTTCGCTCACAAGGGCGGCCGCGTCGGCCGCCACACGGAGGCGCTCGGCCATCTCTTGGCCGAGATGCAGTTCCTCCCCCGCGCCTATCCCCAAGCCCAATGGTGAGCGCGCGCCAAGTCTGGGACTGGCTGGGGGAAATCCCCGATCCGGAGATCCCCGTTCTTTCGCTGGTCGATCTCGGCGTCATCCGCGACGTGCGTTTCGACGACGACACGCTCGTCGTCGCGGTGACGCCGACCTATTCCGGCTGCCCGGCGACGGCGATCATCAACCTCGACATCGAAACGGCGCTGCGCGCGCATGGCGTCGAGAAGCTGCGGCTGGAGCGTCGCCTGTCGCCGCCCTGGACGACCGCCTGGATGAGCGAGGCAGGCCGACGCAAGCTGCGCGACTACGGCATTGCGCCGCCGGTCGAGGATGGGCGCGGCGCGGCGCGGATCGCCGCGCTCCAGGGCGCGCCGACGATCGCCTGCCCGCGTTGCGGCTCGACGCATGCAAGGAAAGTCAGCCAGTTCGGCTCCACGCCCTGCAAGGCCAATTATGTCTGCGAAGATTGTCTGGAGCCCTTCGACTATTTCAAGTGCATCTGAGAAGGCGCGCGGCTTCGCTTCGCCCTACTCCGCCGCCGCCTTCCTCTTCATCGGCCGCCGCGCCATCGCATCCTTGAGATAAGCGCCCGTGTAGCTCTTCGGGTTGCGCACGATCTCCTCCGGCGTCCCCATCGCCACCACCTCGCCGCCGCCGTCGCCGCCTTCCGGCCCCATGTCGATGATCCAGTCGGCGGTCTTCACCACCTCGAGATTATGCTCGATGACGACCATCGTGTTGCCCTGGTCGACCAGCTCGTGCAGCACCTCCAGAAGCTTCGCGACATCGTGGAAGTGCAGGCCCGTCGTCGGCTCGTCCAGAATGTAGAGCGTCCGCCCCGTGGAGCGCCGCGACAGCTCCTTGGCGAGCTTCACCCGCTGCGCCTCGCCGCCGGACAGCGTCGTCGCCTGCTGGCCGACCTTCACATAAGACAAGCCGACGCGCTTCAGCGTCTCCATCTTCTCGCGGATCGACGGCACCGCCTTGAACAGCTCCGCCGCCTCCTCGACCGTCATGTCGAGCACGTCGGCGATCGACCTGTCCTTGTAGCGCACCTCCAGCGTCTCGCGGTCGTAGCGCTTGCCCTTGCAGACGTCGCAGGTGACGTAGACGTCGGGCAGGAAATGCATCTCGATCTTGATGACGCCGTCGCCCTGGCAGGCCTCGCAGCGCCCGCCCTTGACGTTGAACGAGAAGCGCCCCGGCGCATAACCGCGCTGCTTGGCCTCGGGCAGGCCGGCGAACCAGTCGCGGATCGGCGTGAAGGCGCCTGTGTATGTCGCGGGATTGGAGCGCGGCGTGCGGCCGATCGGCGACTGGTCGATCTCGATCACCTTGTCGATCTGCGCGAGCCCGTCGATGCGCTCGTGCGGCGCCGGGGGATCGCTCGCGCCGTTGAGCTGACGGGCGACCGATTTGTAAAGCGTGTCGATGACGAGCGTCGACTTGCCGCCGCCTGAAACGCCGGTGACGCAGGTGAACAGGCCAAGCGGAATAGAGGCCGTGACGTTCTTCAGGTTGTTGCCGCGCGCGCCGATGACCTTCAGCTCCCGCCCCGGCTCGGCCTTCCGGCGCTTGGCGGGGATCGCGACGAAACGCTCGCCGGTCAGATAATGCCCGGTCAGCGAATTGGGGTTGGCCTTGATCGCCTCCGGCGTCCCCTCGGCGACGATCTCGCCGCCATGCACGCCGGCGCCGGGGCCGATGTCGACGACATAATCGGCCGCGAGGATCGCGTCCTCGTCATGCTCGACGACGATCACCGTGTTGCCGAGTTCGCGCAAGCGGCGCAGCGTGTCGAGCAGCCGCGCATTGTCGCGCTGGTGCAGGCCGATCGAGGGCTCGTCGAGCACATAGAGCACGCCGGTGAGGCCCGAGCCGATCTGCGAGGCGAGCCGGATGCGCTGGCTCTCGCCGCCCGACAACGTGCCGGAGGCGCGCGACAGGTTGAGATAATCGAGCCCGACGTCGCGCAGGAAGGTGAGCCGGTCGACGATCTCCTTCAGAATGCGCTGCGCGATCTCGTTGCGCTTGGCGTCGAGCTTGCTCGGCAAAGCCTTCGCCCATTCCACGGCCTGTTTGACCGAGAGCTCGCTGATCTCGCCGATATGCTTGCCGTCGATCTTGACCGCCAGCGCCTCGGGCTTGAGACGGTAGCCGCCGCAGGCTTCGCAGGGCGTGGCGGTCATGAATCGCTCGATCTCCTCGCGCGACCATTCGCTCTCGGTCTCCTTGTAACGTCGCTCCAGATTGGTGACGACGCCCTCGAACGGCTTGCGAACCTCATAGGCGCGCATGCCGTCGTCATAGGAGAAGCGAATCTCCTCGCCTTTCGAGCCGAACAGTATCGCGTCGCGCGCCTTTGCCGGCAGCTCGGACCAGGGCTTGTCGAGCCGGAACTTGTAGTGCTGCCCGAGCGACTCCAGCGTCTGCATGTAATAGGGCGAGGACGATTTCGCCCAGGGCGCGACGGCGCCGCGCTTCAGCGTCAGCTTCGGGTCGGGCACGACCAGGTCGGGATCGACCGTGAGATGGCTGCCCAGACCGCCGCAGGCGGGACAGGCGCCGAACGGATTGTTGAACGAGAACAGCCGCGGCTCGATCTCAGGGATCGTGAAGCCCGACACGGGACAGGCGAATTTCGCGGAGAAGATGATGCGCTGCGGCGTCCTTGCCGGCCGCCGGCGGATCCGCGAATTCGACGATGGCGAGCCCGTCGGCGAGCTCCAGCGCGGTCTCGAAGCTATCGGCGAGCCGGCTCGCGATGTCAGGCCGCACGACGAGGCGGTCGACCACGACCTCGATGTCGTGCTTGAGCTTCTTGTCGAGCGCGGGCGCGTCGGCGATCTCGTAGAATTCGCCGTCGATCTTCACGCGCTGGAAGCCGCGCTTCATGAACTCGGCGATCTCCTTGCGGTATTCGCCCTTGCGGCCGCGCACGACGGGCGCGAGCAGATAGAGCCGCGTGCGCTCGGGAAGCGCCAGCACGCGGTCGACCATCTGGCTGACCGTCTGGCTCTCGATCGGCAGGCCGGTGGCGGGCGAATAGGGGATGCCGACGCGCGCCCATAGCAGGCGCATGTAATCGTGGATCTCGGTGACGGTGCCGACGGTGGAGCGCGGGTTCTTCGACGTCGTCTTCTGCTCGATGGCGATGGCCGGCGACAGGCCGTCGATCTGATCGACGTCCGGCTTCTGCATCATCTCCAGGAACTGCCGCGCGTAGGCCGACAGCGACTCGACATAGCGGCGCTGGCCCTCGGCGTAGATCGTGTCGAAGGCGAGCGAGGACTTGCCCGAGCCCGAGAGCCCCGTGAACACGACCAGCTTGTCGCGCGGGATCGTCAGATCGACGTTCTTGAGGTTGTGCTCGCGCGCGCCGCGAATGACGATCGCGCGGCCGCCGAAGGCCGGACCGCGGCGCAGGTTTCAAGCTCTTGCTCGCCATGCGAACCTTGAGATTGCGAATCGCGCGGCGGGGGCTTGCGCCGCGATTTTCGCTAGGCTAGAACAAAAAAAGAACGCAGACTAGCGCCCCCGCGCTTATTTAGTGCGGAACGGCGCGACGCCAAATGGCGCGGCTGTGGACAAGTGAGCGGGCGGCCTTCCCTTTCGATGCGGGGGAGACGAGGAAGGCGGCGGAGAGATCGAGGAGAGCGTCATGGCGGGCAGCGTCAACAAAGTCATTCTCGTGGGCAACCTGGGCAAGGATCCCAAGGTCAGCACGCTCAACTCCGGCGACCGCGTCGTCAGCTTTCCGCTCGCCACCTCCGAGTCCTGGAAGGACAAGAACTCCGGCGAGCGCCGTGACAGGACCGAGTGGCATAACATCGTCATCTACAACGACAATCTTGGCCGCGTCGTCGAGCAATATTGCAAGAAGGGCTCGAAGGTCTATCTCGAAGGGCAGATCCAGACCCGCAAATACAACGACCAGTCCGGCGCCGAAAGATTTATTACCGAAATCGTGCTGCAACGCTTTCGCGGGGAATTGCAGTTGCTCAACTCGCGCGGCGGCGGCGAGGGGCGCGAGAGTTTCGGATCCGAAGATCGCACGCCGTCCTTCGGCCGCTCGTCCCCGGCCGAGCGTCGCCCCGCCGCGGCGAGCGGAGGCGGCAGGCGAGCCCTTCGACGACGACATCCCGTTCTGACCCGCGCCGCGAGCGGATTGCGCTGCGAATCCGGTCGCGAGGTGGGCCGGAGGCGCGCGCGGCGTACAAAGGGCGGAGCCCATTTCTTTCGCCGCGAGACTTCATGTCGCTCATCCCGATATTGCGCTCACCACCATCGACGGCGAGCCGAAGACGCTCGCCGAGTTCGCGGGCCGTGCGCTGCTGATCGTCAATGTCGCCAGCAAATGCGGCTTCACGCCGCAATATGAGGGGCTGGAGGCGCTGCAACGGCGTTTTGCCGCGCGCGGCTTTTCCGTGCTGGGCTTCCCCTGCAACCAGTTCGGCCGTCAGGAGCCGGGAGACGAGCGCGAGATCAAGAATTTCTGCACGCAAAACTATGCCGTAAGCTTCCCGATGTTCGCCAAGATCGACGTCAACGGCCCGGGCGCTCATCCGCTCTTCGCCGCCTTGAAGCGCGCGGCGCCGGGGGTGTTCGGCACCCAGTCGATCAAGTGGAATTTCACGAAATTTCTGGTTGGCCGCGACGGCGAGGTCTTGCGGCGCTACGCCCCGAGCGAGGCGCCGGCGGCGCTCGTCAAGGACATCGAGGCGGCGCTGTCGTGAACGCCTGCCCGCTTCAGGTTGGGTCTTTCCTGACGGCGTAGGCCCGCATGAAAACCTCGACGGCTCGATCGACCGTCTCGGCGATCGCCTCCGGCGTCGCGGTCTCGGTGACGCCGAAGAGGCAGGCGCTGAACACGCCGGACTTGCAGAGATCGATGAAGTGCCGCGCGGCCAGCCGCGCGTCGCTGAACTCGAGCGCTCCCGCCTCTCGCCACGCTTCGAGCCGCCCGGCGAGCCGGATCTCGCCGTAGCACGGCCCGGACTCGTAGAAGGCGCGACCGAGGCTCGGGAATTTCCCGGTCGCCGCTATCACGATGCGCACCTGCGCAATCATTTCCGGCTGCGTCATCAGCGCGATGAGCTGCCGCCCGAACGACGCCAGCGCCGGGCGCGGATCGCCGGCGTCGGCGGGAAAGACAATACGCTCCGCCTGCTGCTTGCGATCCTCGCGGATCAGCGCCTCGAACAGTTGCTCCTTGGAGTTGAAATAGACATAGAGCGTGCCCTTCGACACGCCGGCGACCCGCGCGATGTCGTTCATGCTCGCGCCGTCGAAGCCGTCGGCCAGAAACACGCGACGCGCGCCGTCGAGGATCTGCCGCCTCTTGGCCGAATCCGCCCCCGCCTCGCGCGCTTCCGGCGCCCATGCGTCCACTGTCATGTCCATCTCCAGGCCCGGCCGAATCAAAATTATTTGACCGAACCGTTCGGTTCGGTCTTGCTCTACCCTCGCCGGTCCTGTATGTCAACGCTGTATTGACCGAACGGTTCGGTCTGATCCGAGTTTTGTCATGGCCCAGGACGCCGCCGCTTCCTCCAATTTCGTCCGCGCCGCCGAGACGCCGGCCGCGCCAGCCAAGACCAAGCGCTCGCCGCGGCGCTTCATCCTGCCGCTCGTCGCCATCGCCGCGGGCGCTTATGGCGCGCATTGGGGCTACTATTATTTCACCGAGGGTCGGTTCCTGGCGTCGACCGACGACGCCTATGTCGGCGCCGACACCGTGATCGTCGCGCCGAAGATCGCCGGCTATATCGACAAGGTCAACGTCCGTAACAACCAGGAGGTCCACGAAGGCGACGTGCTGGCGCGCATCGACGCCGGCGACTATCGCCTCGCCCTCGACGCCGCCAAGGCCAAGGTCGCCACGCAGGACGCCACGATCGCCCGCATCGGCCGGCAGATCGACGCTCAGGGCGCGATGGTGGCCCAGGCCGAGGCGCAGGTCGCCGCGGCGCAAGCTTCCGCCGAGAGCGCCGCCGCCGACGAGCAGCGCGCCGCGCTGGAGTTCGAGCGCGCGCAAAAACTCGCCCAGACCAATTTCGGCTCCCAGCAGCGGCTCGAACAGGCCACCGCCGACAAGAAGCGAACGGCCGCGGCGGTCACAGGCGCCAAGGCGTCGCTGCAATCGGCCGAGGCGCAGATCTCCTGGGCCAAGGCCAATGTCGACGTGTTGCAGACCCAGAAAAGCGAGGCCGTTCACACGCGAGCCGAACTCGCCAACGCGGTCGAGCGAGCCCAGCGCGACCTCTCCTTCACCGAAATCCGCGCGCCCTTCGACGGCGTCATCGGCAACAAGGCGGTCGAGGTCGGGCAATATGTCCAGCCGGGAACCCGCCTTCTCGCCGTCGTGCCGCTCGACAAGGTCTATGTCGACGCCAATTTCAAAGAGACGCAACTGGCGGACATCAAGCCCGGGCAAAAGGCGGAGGTCGCCGTCGACGCTTTCGACGGCAAGAGCCTTGAGGGCGTCGTGCGTTCGATCTCCCCGGCGTCAGGCGCGCAGTTTGCGCTGCTGCCGCCGGACAACGCCACCGGCAATTTCACCAAGGTCGTGCAGCGCGTGACCGTGCGCATCGGCTTCGAGCCCGAGGTTATCAAATCCCACACTCTGCGGCCGGGTCTGTCGGTCGTCGCGACCGTCCGGACCCGCGACGAGTCGCTGCCGAAGCCGTCGCTGATCTCCGCGCTCGGGCTCGAAAAGGTCTGGGCGAAGGGGCTCGCCCTCGCCAAGGGCCGGCTATGAGCGATCCGCCGACCGCGACGCTCGCCCCGCCGCGGCCTGCGCCCGCGGCCGAGGCGTTCGACAAGCGAAAGCTGGCCGCATTCATCTTCATGGTGTTCGGGATGTTCATGGCGATCCTGGACATCCAGATCGTCTCGGCCAGCCTGAGCCAGATCCAGGCGGGCCTGTCGGCGAGCCAGGACGAGGTCACCTGGGTGCAGACGGCGTATCTGGTCGCCGAAGTCATCATGATTCCGCTGTCGGGCTTCCTGTCGCGGATGCTGTCGACGCGCACCATCTTCACGATCTCCGCCGCCGGCTTCACAGCGATGAGCCTGATGTGCTCGACCGCCTCCTCCATCGAGGAGATGATCGTCTGGCGCGCGCTGCAAGGCTTCATCGGCGGCGGCATGATCCCGACCGTGTTCGCCTCGGCCTATACGATCTTTCCGCGCTCGAAACTGCCGGTCGTCTCGCCGATCATTGGCCTGGTGGCGACGCTCGCCCCGACCATCGGGCCGACCGTCGGGGGCTATCTGACCGACCTCTACTCCTGGCACTGGCTGTTTCTCGTCAACATCCCGCCGGGGATCATGGTCACCATCGCGGCCTGGGTGCTGATCGATTTCGACAAGCCGGACTGGAGCCTGTTGCCGAAGTTCGACTGGACCGGTCTCATCGCGATGGCGGGCTTCCTTGGCGCGCTCGAATATGCGCTCGAAGAAGGCCCGTCGAAGGACTGGTTCGAGAGCGAACCCGTCACGATGGCGATTGTCGTCTCCTCGGTCAGCGCGGTTCTGTTCTTCTGGCGCGCCTTCACCGCGGCTCAGCCGATCGTTGACCTGACGGCGTTCCGCGACCGCAACTTCTGGACCGGATGCCTGCTCTCGGGGATCATGGGCGTCGGCCTCTACGGCCTCACCTACATCTATCCCGTCTATCTCGCGGCGGTGCGAGGCTATACGCCGCTGATGATCGGCGAAACGATGTTCATCACCGGGCTGTGCCAGTTCCTGACGGCGCCTATCTCCGGTCGGTTGATGACGAAAGTCGATCCGCGCGCGATGATCGCCATCGGCTTCGCCGGCTTCGCCTTCGGCACCTATCTCGCATCGAACGTTACGTCGGACTGGGATTTCTGGGAGCTGCTCTGGCCGCAGGTCTTCCGCGGCGTGTTCCTGATGCTGTGCATGGTGCCAATCAACAATCTGGCGCTCGGCACCATGCCGCCGGCCAAGATGAAAAACGCCTCCGGCATTTTCAATCTCACCCGCAACCTCGGCGGCGCCATTGGTCTGGCGAGCATCAACACGATCCTCGACAAGCGCATGGACCTGCATCTCGCGCGTCTGCGCGATTCGGTGATCTGGGGCCGCAGCGTCGCCGAGGAGACGATGACGAACCTCACGGCCGCGCTTGCTTCGCGCGGCTCGGACGCCGCGCTCGCGGCCACCAAGCAGATGGCGCTGATGCTGCGCCGGCAGGCGATGGTGATGGCGCTCGCCGACGTCTTCGTTGTGCTGACCGTCGTCTATCTCGGCACGCTCTGGCTCGCCGCGCTCATGCGCCGGCCGCAAATGGCCGGCGGCGGCGGCGGAGGCCACTGACGCGTCAAGGCCGACGTAAGCCAGTCCGCTCAATCTCGCCGCCGCGATATTTGCGAAGGAGCGGCGGAACATGACAACTGGAATGGCGGCGGCGCCGGCTTCGGGTTTTGCGCCGACGACGCATGGCGTGACGCTCGATCAGTCGTTCTTCTCACTCGATTCGCAGGCCGGCCGACCCTGCGTACTGGCCCTGATCGGGCGCCTGCGAATGGCCGAGGCGCGCGGCGCGCTCGCAGCGCTGCAGGCGCGGGCGGCGGAGTTCGCCGCCCTGGACGCCGATCTCGCGGCGCTCGTCGAGATCGAGAGGGATGAGGCGCGCGAATTTCTCGAGCCGTTCGCGCCGGATGTGCGGCTCGTCTTCTCCCACCCCGACGTGTTCGCGGCCTGGCGTTTCGCGCATCTCGCGCCGGTTCTGGTCGCTCTCGACGGCGGCGGGCGCGTCATCGCCGGACCGCTCGACGACAGCGAGTCGTCGGTGGCCGAACTCCTCGGAGCGCTCGCCGAATTGCCGCGCGAGGCGCCTTGCGAAGACGCCTGCCCGGCGCCGGTGCTGGCCGTTCCCAATATCCTGGGCCCTTCGCTCCGCCGCGAGCTGATCGCGCATTTCGAGGCGAGCGAACCGGACTTCGGCGGCATGGCCTCGGTCGACGCGGAAGGCAGGTTCGCCCATAAGGTCGATTGCGGCAAGAAGCACCGCTACGATCTCGTGCTGGGCCCGCGCGATCCTTTCCTCGGCCCCGTGATGGCGGGCATCCTCACCCGCTGCCTGCCGGAGATGAAGAAGGCGTTCCAGATCGACATCCGCCATACCGACCGCATCCTGCTGGCGCGCTATGACGAGACCGGCGGCTATTTCCGGCGTCATCGCGACAACGCCGCTCCCAGCGTCGCCTTCCGCCAGTTCGCCCTGTCGATCAACCTCAACGACGACTACGAGGGAGGCCACGTGCTGTTCCCGGAATACAACGGCCGCCGCTACCGGCCGCGCGCGGGTTCGGGAATCGTGTTCTCCTGCTCGCTGCTGCATGAGGCGGCGGCGGTGACGCGGGGGCGACGCTATTGCGTGCTGACCTTCCTGCACGATTCGGCCGCGCAAGCGCGATGGCTCGAGGCGAGCCGGCGCGCGTCTTGACGCGAAAGGGGCGCGCTGCTAATTCCGACCTAGCTATCGAGGGCGGAAATTGCTATTTCTGTCAATAGCTTGGTAAGAGCGGCGGGCGTCATGGCGATCAGGTTTCACGAGGGCGATCTGCCCGAGGGCTATGACTTCGGCCCGGTGGTCGCGATCGACACGGAAACAATGGGGCTGGCGGTCGGCCGCGACCGGCTTTGCGTCGTGCAATTGAGCCGCGGCGACGGCGACGCCGAGGTCGTGCGCATCGCGCCCGGCCAGCGCGAGGCGCCGCGCCTCACCGCCATGCTCGGAGATCCGAACGTCTTGAAGCTGTTTCACTTCGGCCGCTTCGACATGGCCGTGCTGACCCACGCCTTCGGCGTCATGCCCTCGCCCGTCTATTGCACGAAGATCGCCTCCAAGCTGGCGCGCACCTACACCGATCGGCACGGCCTCAAGGATCTCGTGAAGGAGCTTCTCAGCGTCGATCTCTCCAAGCAGCAGCAGAGCTCGGATTGGGGCGCGGTCGCCCTGAGCGAGGCGCAACTCGCCTACGCCGCCTCCGACGTGCTGCATCTGCACGCCTTGCGCGGCCGGCTCGACGCGATGCTCCTGCGCGAAGGCCGCGAGTCTCATGCGCGCGCGGCCTTCGGCTATCTGCCGGATCGCGTGCGGCTCGATCTCGCGGGCTTCGAGGCGACGGACATATTCGCCCACGCCTCGCCCTGATCCGTCCGCCCGAGAGGGTTGGCCTCCCGGGCGAATCTCAGGCTATTTCTTTACGCACGCGATGACCGCCTTGGCGTCTTGGCCCTCGCAGCTCGCCCCGCTCATGTCGGAAATGCGCGCGGCGGAGCTGTCGCCGATGCAATAGGCGCTGATCATCGCCTCGCCGTCCGCGCAGGCGGCCTTACCCTCTCCGGTAACGACCCTGATCGACGCGCCCGCCGGGCCCGCGGGGCCGGGCTCGCCCATCGGGCCCGCGGGCCCCGGCCCGCCCATCGGGCCCGCAGGCCCAGCGTCGCCCTTTGGACCCGCAGGGCCGGCGTCGCCCTTCGAGCCAGCGACGCCTGCGTCGCCCTTCGAGCCGGCGGGGCCGGTGTCGCCCCGGGGTCCCATGGGTCCGGCATGTCCGATGTCGCCCTTTGGACCAGATGGACCGGCATCGCCCCGGTCGCCCTTCGGGCCGGCGGGGCCTGTGGGGCCGGCTGGACCGGCAGGGCCGGCGGGGCCGGCAAGGCCTACTTCGCCTTTCGGGCCCGTGTCGCCCTTGGGTCCGGCCGGGCCGACGGCGCCCGCTGGGCCGGGATCACCCTTGGGGCCGGGCGGCCCCTTGTCTCCCGCATCGCCCTTTGCGCAAGCGGAAATAGCAAGCAGCGCGCAGAGCGCCGCCGAAGTGATGGTAATTCGCAAGAGTTCCCCCCTCGCCTTGAGCCAGGCGCAGCGGCGCCAGTGTCAAGTCAATCCGGCGCCTATTTCAGCATACGCAAAAATCCCGGCGCCGGAAGACGCTGCGCTCAATTTTGCGCAGCTCGCCTGAGCGCGCGGGGCGGATGGCCGTAGACACGCAGGAACGCGCGCCGCATCCGCTCCGGATCGCCGAACCCAACCTTGTCGGCCACCCGCTCGATCGGTTCGGCGCTGGTCTCTATCAGCGCGCGGGCGGCCTCCAGCCGTAGGCGCTCGATCGCCCGCGCCGGCGATACCCCCGTCTCGCGCGCGAAGGCGCGCGAGAAATGACGCGGGCTCATCGCCGCCTGTTCGGCCAAACGTTCGACGCCGAGCGGCTCGCTGAGACGCTCGTGCGCCCAGCCCAGAAGCGGAGAGAAGCGACCGTCGCTCCGCTCCATCTCGACCAGCGCGGAGAATTGCGACTGGCCGCCCGAACGCTGGCGATAGACGACGAGCTGCCGCGCGGTCTGGCGCGCGACCTCTTCGCCGAGATCCTCGGCGATCATCGCCAGCGCCAGATCGATCCCGGCGGTGATGCCGGCGGAGGTCCAGACCGCCCCGTCGCGCACATAGATGCGGTCCGGCTCGAGTCGCACGCGCGGATAGGCGCGCGCGAATTGCGGCCCGCGTCCCCAATGGGTCGTCGCCCGACGGCCGTCGAGCAATCCCGCCTCGGCCAGGAGAAACGCGCCCGAGCAGACGCTGGCGATTCGGCGCGCGGCGGCCGCCTGGGCGCGAATCAGGTCGATGAGTTCGCCGTCGCGCACGGCCTGCCGCGTTCCCTCGCCGCCCGCGACGATGAGGATGTCGGGCGCGCCGGCCTCTTCGGCCGAGCGCGCCTGCATCGCGGCGCCGGACGAGCTTTCGACCGATCCGGCGCGCTTGGCGAGGATGTCGAGGGCATAGGCGCCCTCGCGATAGCGGGCCGCGATCTCGAACGCGGCGATTGGCCCCGCGGCGTCGAGGATCTGGAAGCCGGGAAACAGCAGCATTCCGATGCGTGTCGTCATTGACGTCTCGAAACGAGGGAAACATGTCATTTACGCCAAGAGCGTCGTAAGCGAAGAAAAGGCCTCCGCCAAGAGGAGCCTCAAATGAGCCAGCCCTTCCGAATCGTCGAAGCGATCTATCCCGGCATGACGCAGCTAGACTTCACCGCCCCCCACACCGTGTTTTCGAGGCTTCCGGGCGTCGAGGTGATCGTCGCGTCGGCCGAGGGCGGCGAGGTCCGCTCCGAGGGCGGGCTCGTCTTCGCGGGCGTCAGGCGGCTCGCCGAGATCGAAAGCTGCAATCTGTTGTTCGCGCCCGGCGGCCGCAACGCCACCGTCGTCATCAACGACCGCGCTTTCATGAACGAATTCGAGCGCCTCGCCGCCAGCGCGCGCTATCTGACCTCGGTCTGTACGGGATCGCTGATTCTCGCGGCGACCGGTCGTCTCAGAGGCCGTCGCGCCGCCTGCCACTGGGCCTGGCGCGAGCTGCTGACGCTGTTTGGCGCTGATTCCCGATCCCGCCCGCGTCGCGCGCGACGGCGACATCTTCACCGGCGGCGGGGTGACGGCGGGGCTCGATTTCGCTTTGACCGTGGCGGCGGAGCTCGCCGGACCCGCGTTGGCGCAGGGTCTGCAGCTCGCCTTGGAATATGCGCCCGCCCCGCCGTTCAACGCGGGGCGGCCCGAGACGGCGCCTCCCGAAGTGCTGGAGGCGGCGCTGACAGCGATGAAGGCCGGGTCCGCGGAGCGCCTTGCGCAGGCCAGGCAGGCGGCGGAGCGGCTGAAGGCCGCCTGAAGCCTATTGCGCCGGCGTCGCGGCGCCCGTCAGTTGCAGCGGCGCTGCGGCGCCGGCGCGGGACGGGCGTCGTCAGCTCCGCCGCGATCTCGCGCTTGCCGCGTGCGGAAAGGTAAGCGGCGGCGGCGTTGCGGTCGTTTTCGCCTGCGGCGGCGAGATCCTTGGCCTGCAGGTCGCGGATCCAGCCGTCTTTCGGAGATTTGATGCTGGCGTTGGCGATCGCCAGCCACATCAGACCGCGCGCCGCCTGGCGCGGCACGCCGTCGCCGCGAAACAGCATGTGGCCGAGCAACGCCTGCGCGCCGTGATGGCCCTTCTCCGCCGCGAGGCCGAGCCACTTGGCGGCGCGCAGCTTGTCCTTCTCCAGCCCGCCCTCGCCGTCAATGAACATGCGGGCCAGATGATACTCGGCGTCGGCGTCGCCGAATCGCGTTGCGGCGATCTCGAACATTTCGACGGCGCGCTCGGGATCGGGCTTAATTGAACTTCCGGCGATCCCGTTCAGGCAATAGACGCCGACCTGCACGAAAGCGTTGGCGATGGCGGTGAGCGAGCGTCGGTCCGTCTCGTCCTCGTCGTAATTGTCGACGAGCTCCTCGAAATATTTGTACGCAAGGACGTCGTTGCGCGGCACGACTTCGCCGGCGGCGTAGATGGTCCCGAGCTTCCATTGCGCAAGCGTCTCGCCGCCCTGGGCGGCGTAGGTGAGCGCCTGAACCGAGGACTGCGCGTCGCCGGCGTGAAGATCGAGGACTCCCATGCGCAACGCCTCGCGCGCGCTCTTGAAGGTGCGGCCGGGGGTGATCTTCTGCCCGTTCGACGACGTAGAGCCGTCAAGCGCAAGCGCGGGTGAAGCGAATAGGGCGACTGCAAGCCCGAGTCCGTATGAGGCCGATGCCCGCGGACGATTTTCTTCCCGCAAACGAACCCGCAAACATGTCCTAAGATCCGATCCACGTTCGCGCGAACGCGCCGCCGCCCCTCTAGCTGCAAACTCTCGCGCGGACCGCGCGAGCTTGCGCCTCTGCGGCCCGGCTGTGAGTAAAGCTCGGCGTTTATGGCGCAATCGCGGCGTGAACTCGGGCTAAATTCGAACTCGCAGAGTTGACCCCAGGTTGTTGCGCAAATGCCACGATTACTGGAGCAATGAAGGGATCTCTTTTACAGATTCGCAAGCCTGTCGAGCGCCGCTTCGAGCTTGCCGATGCGCGCAAGCGCCGCCTCGCGGCGCTCGCGATTCTCCTCGACTATCTCTTCCGGCGCGCGCTGCAGGAAATCAGGATTGCCGAGCTTGGCGTCGACTTTGGCGACCTCGGCCTGTTCCTTGGCGATCTCCTTGGCGAGACGCGCTCTTTCGGCGGCGAAATCGATGAGGCCGGCGAGCGGCAGCGCGGCCTGGGCGTCGCGCACGAGAATCGCCACGGCGCCGGAGGGCGGCTCCGCCGCGACGTCGACGCCCTCGATGCGCGCCAGCCGCTCCAGGGTCGGACGCCAGCGCTGGAGATAGGCCTCGATGCTGGCGCTGGGAGCGACCAGCGCCAGCCGGAGCGGCGCGTTCTGCGCGAATCGCCATTTCCGAGCGGATAGAGCGAATGGCCTCGATGAGCTCGATCACAAAGCCGATTTCCGCGTCGGCTTCGCGGGTCGGCCGGCCAGGACATGTCCGGCCAGGCCTCAAGCGCCAGCGGCCCCGAGCGCGGCGGCCCGTCGGCGCCCTTGATCGCCCACAGCTCCTCGGTGAGGAACGGCATGAACGGGTGCAGCATCGCGTAGGAAAGATCGAGCACATGCGCGATGGTCGCGCGCGTCTCGGCCTTGGCGGCCTCGCTCGCCTCGCCCTGGAGCACAGGCTTGGCGAGCTCCAGGCACCAGTCGCAGAGCACGCTCCAGATGAAGCGATAGGCGGCGTTGGCGGCGTCGTTGAAGCGGTATTCCTCGATCCCGCCGGCCACTTGCGCGAGCGCCGCCGCCGCCTCGCCGAGAATCCAGCGGTTGAGCGGATCGCGCGCGCTCAAGGGATCGAAGCTTTCCGTTCGCTTGCAGCCGTTCATCTCGGCGAAGCGCGAGGCGTTCCAGAGCTTGGTCGCGAAATTGCGGTAGCCCTCGACGCGCGAGGCAGAGAGCTTGATGTCGCGCCCCTGCGCCGCCATCGCCGCCAGGGTGAAGCGCAGCGCGTCGGCGCCGCATTCGTCGATGAGGCTTAACGGATCGATGACGTTGCCCTTCGACTTCGACATTTTCGCGCCCTTCTCGTCGCGGACGAGCGCGTGGATGTAGACGTCGCGGAACGGGATCTCCTTCTGGAAATGCAGCCCCATCATCATCATGCGGGCGACCCAGAAGAAGATGATGTCGAAGCCGGTGACGAGCACGCTGGTCGGATAGAAGCGCTTGAGCTCCGGCGTCTCCTCGCGGCCAGCCGAGCGTCGAGAACGGCCACAGAGCCGAGGAGAACCAGGTGTCGAGCACGTCCTCGTCGCGCGGGAACATCTCGGCGAGCTTGTCCGGCTGGCCGGTGAGCGACTCGGCTTCCTCGGCGCCGAGGATTCCCCGCTCGACGCCGTCGGCGAGCGCCACGGCGAAGGCGGTCTCCTCGTCCTCCTCGACATAGGTTCCGCCCCAGGGCGAGGTCCACGCCGGAATCTGATGGCCCCACCAGAGCTGGCGCGACACGCACCAGGGCTGGATGTTCTCGAGCCATTCGAAATAGGTCTTCTCCCAGTTCTTCGGGGTGAAGACGGTGCGCCCGTCGCGCACCGCGGCGAGCGCCGGCTGCGCGAGCGTCTTGGCGTCGACGTACCATTGATCGGTGAGCCAGGGCTCGATGACGACGCCGGAGCGGTCGCCGTGCGGAACCATGTGCGCGCTCGGCTCGATGCGGGCGAGCCGGCCTTCCCGCGCGATCATGCCGACGATCTTCACGCGCGCCTCGAAGCGATCGGCGCGATCGAGCGCAGCGACCAGCCGCGTCAATTCGTGATCGCCCGCCTCCACGCCCTCGAAGAAGGCGACGTTGCCGTCCAGCGTCACGCGCGCCTCGGCGTCCAGGATGTTGATCGGCCTGACGCCTTCGGCCTCGTGACGCTTGCCGACCTCGAAATCGTTGAAGTCATGCGCCGGCGTGATCTTGACCGCGCCCGTGCCCTTCCCGGGATCGGAATATTCGTCGGCGACGACCGGAATGAGCCGCCCGACCAGCGGCAGGCGGACCTTGCGGCCGTGCAGATGTTTGTAACGCTCGTCGTCGGGATGCACGGCCACGGCCGTATCGCCGAGCATGGTCTCGGGCCGGGTCGTCGCGACGGTCAGGACCTCTCCGGTCTCCTCGCCCGCCTCGTCCACCAGCGGATAGTCGAAATGGTAGAGATGGCCGTTGGGATTCTTCGCCAGCGCCTTGGCGAGCGCGGCCTCGTCGAGCGGCTCGCCCTCGGCTCGCGACCATTTGAACGAGCCCTTGCACTCGACCTGCTGCACCTCGAGATCGGAGATCGCCGTCTGGAATTTCGGGTCCCAGTTGACCAGCCGCTTGTCGCGGTAGATCAGTCCCTCGCGGTAGAGCTGGACGAACACCTTGGCGACCGCCTTCGAGAGCCCCTCGTCCAGCGTGAAGCGTTCGCGCGACCAGTCGCAGGAGGCGCCGAGGCGCTTGAGCTGGCCGACGATGGCGCCGCCCAATTCCGCCTTCCATTCCCAGACCCGGTCCAGAAACGCCTGCCGCCCCATCGCGCGCCGGTCCTCGCCCTTGGCCGCGAGCTGGCGCTCGACCACCATCTGCGTGGCGATGCCGGCGTGATCGACGCCCGGCTGCCACAGCACGTCGCGGCCCTTCATGCGCCAGTAGCGGCAGAGCACGTCCTGCAGCGTGTTGTTGAGCGCATGGCCCATGTGCAGGTTGCCGGTGACGTTCGGCGGCGGGATGACGATGCAGAAGGGCTCGGCCTCGGCGCGTTCGGCCCGGCCGGCGCGGAAGGCGCCTGTCTGCTCCCAATAGGCGGCGATGCGGCGCTCCACCGCGGAGAAGTCGAAAGTCTTGTCCATCGTCACGCTCGGGTCTCGAAGTCGGCCGCATAACGACGAGGCCCGCGAAAAAGTCAACGCGCCGCTTTCCGCCTAAGTGTTGAGGCGGCCCACGTTGCCTTTCCCTCGCCCAGGCGCGATGACGGCCGCCAAGTTCTCCGGGAGGATAAGCACGATGAGCCGATACGCTTCCGTCTACGCGCGATGGCGGGAGAACCCGGAAGCCTTCTGGGCCGAAGCCGCCAAGGCCATCGACTGGATCAAGCCGCCTGAGCGCATCTTCGCGCCTGAAGCCGGCGTCTACGGCCGCTGGTTCCCCGACGCGACGTGCAACGCCTGCGCCAATGCGCTCGACCGCCATGTCGCGGCGGGACGCGGCGACCAGGTCGCCTACTACTACGACAGCCCCGTCACCGGGACGAAGCGGCGCATCACCTATCGCGAGCTTCTGGCGGAGGTCGAGACGCTGGCCGCCGTCATCGCCGATTTCGGCGTGCGCCGCCGGCGACCGGGTCGTCATCTACATGCCCATGATTCCCGAGGCGATCGCCGCCATGCTCGCCTGCGCGCGAATCGGGGCGGTGCATTCGGTGGTGTTCGGCGGCTTCGCCGCCAAGGAGCTCGCCACCCGCATCGAGGACGCCGAGCCGAAGCTGATCCTGGCCGCCTCCTGCGGCGTCGAGCCCGGCCGCATCGTCGCCTACAAGCCGCTGCTCGACACGGCGATGCAGCTCTCCCGCCACAAGCCCTCCGCCTGCCTCATCTTCCAGCGGCCGCAGGCTCGGGCCGAGATGACGCCGGGGCGCGACCATGATTGGGCCGAGACCATGGCGGCGGCGAAGGCGGCTGGCCGAAAGGCCGCGCCGGTCGAACTCAAGGCGACCGATCCGCTCTATATCCTCTACACCTCCGGCACGACGGGAATCCCCAAGGGCGTCGTGCGCGACATCGGCGGCTATCTCGTCGCGCTCGCCTGGTCGATGGAGAACATCTACGGCGTCAAGCCCGGCGAGACGTTCTGGACGGCCAGCGACATCGGCTGGGTCGTCGGTCATTCCTATATCGTCTACGCGCCGCTGATCTACGGCGCGACGGCTGTGCTCTACGAAGGCAAGCCGGTCGGCACGCCGGACGCGGGCGCGTTCTGGCGCGTCATCAGCGAATACAAGGTCGCCGCCTTCTTCACCGCCCCGACCGCGCTGCGCGCCGTGCGCAAGGAGGACCCGGAGGCGAAGCTCCTTCAGAACTACGACCTCTCAGCCTTCCGCACGCTGTTCCTGGCCGGCGAGCGGGCCGACCCCGACACGGTCGCCTGGGCCGAGAAGGTCGTGCAGCGCCCGATCGTCGATCACTGGTGGCAGACCGAGACCGGCTGGCCGATCGCCGCCAATCCCGTGGGGATCGAGCTCATGCCGATCAAGCGCGGCTCGCCGACGGTCGCCATGCCGGGCTATCGAGGTCGACGTTGTCGACGACGCCTGCCGCCCGGTTCCCGACGGCGTGATGGGCTCCATCGTCATCAAGCTGCCGCTTCCCCCCGGCTGCCTGCCGACGCTCTATCGCCAGGACGAGCGGATGAGGGAGAGCTACCTCAGCGAATTCCCCGGCTACTACAAGACCTCCGACGCCGGGACGAAAGACCCGGACGGCTATCTCACCATCCTCGGACGCACCGACGACATCATCAACGTCGCCGGCCACCGGCTCTCCACCGGCGGCATGGAGGAGGTGGTGGCCAGCCACCCCGACGTCGCCGAATGCGCGGTGCTCGGGATCAAGGACGCCATCAAGGGCGAGCAGCCCTGCGGCTTCCTGGTGCTGAAGGCCGGCGTCAGCCGGCCGCACGAGGCGATCGAGCAGGAGGTCGTCGCGCTGGTGCGCGAGCGGATCGGGCCGGTGGCGGCGTTCAAGACGGCCATCGTGGTGCCGCGGCTGCCGAAGACCCGCTCGGGGAAGATCCTGCGCGGCACGATGAAGAAGATCGCCGACCAGGACCCCTGGTCGACGCCGGCGACCATCGAAGACCCGGCCGCGCTCGACGAGGTGGCGGCGGCGATAAGGGGCCGAGGCGTCGGAAGCTGAGGCCCGCGCGAACCCGTCAGGCGCCGCCCGCTTTCAACGCGTTAGGCGCCTTTTTCTGCAACGGCGCGCCTGGACAAACATCGCATCCATCCGCCTGATCACCCGAAGGATCGCAAGGCTCTCATGCCATTGAATGACTTTTGAATCGGGCTCTAAGGACCGCCTCGCCGCCGCCTTCGGTGGGCTGAAATCGATATTCTCAATAATCTTCAGTAGTGAGCGTTGATCAGCCCTGGCCTGGACAGATAGGCCCCGGCGTGTGACGATGGCATTGCGGACGCTACGGATTATGCGTCGCGCGTGATACGGATTATGCGTCGCGCGTGAGCAGCTGTGCTGCGCAGGAAAGTTGTACCTCAAGAATACTCCTTTTGGGAGGTAAAGCTATGCTCTTGAGATCATCACTACGACTTCTCATTGTGTCCGTCTTTGCTTTTGCGATGGTTCTTTGCGATTGCGACACATACGCAAAACCTGACCCGATCCGGATCGGCCTTGTTATGCCGCAGACTGGACTACTCGGCGTAGTCGGCAGGCAGGCCGTTGCGGGAGCAATGCTCTACGTCGCCCAAAATGGAAACGAAGTTGCCGGAAGGCGCATCGAGTTAGTCGTGAAAGACGACCAAAGCTCGCCCGAAATTTCCAAGCGCATCGTCCAGGAACTTATCACGTCAGAAAACATATCGATTTTAGGAGCGGGGATAACTCCAAACGTGCTTGCGATCGCCGCGCTGGCCACCGAAAGCAAGACGCCGATCGTCATAATGATCTCCGGAACGTCCGCGGTGATCGAGCGGTCACCTTTCTTCGTTCGAACCAGTTGGACTCATGCCCAGCAGGCCAGCGTTCTTGCCACTTACGTCGCAGCTAATGGCGCTAAGAAAGTGACAATGATTTATTCGGATTGGGCGCCCGGAGCTGAAGCCTCAGGAGTCTTTGCCAACATCTATCGCAAGGCCGGCGGCGCTATAATCGATACGATTAAGGTTCCTCTTACAACCGTTGATTTTTCCCCCTACCTTCAACGGGCGCGCGACGACGCGCCAGATACATTGTTTGTATTTATTCCATCTAGCCAAGCAGCGATCTTCGCCAAGCAGTTTGACGAACGAGGGCTAGACAAGCTTGGTATCAAGCTCATTGGCCCTGGAGATATTAGTGATGATCAGGATCTTCCAGGGATGAATGACGCGATGGTTGGCACATTGACTGCGGGATTCTATTCGTCTAGTCACGAATCACCATTGAACAAGAGTTTTGTTAAAGCATATCGCAAGGCCAATCATGATCTCGACCCCAACTTTATTAGCGTGAGTGGTTATGACGGCATGCATTTGATCTACGAGGCGTTGAAGAAAACCGGAGGAAAAACCGACGGTGAAGCGTTCATCGCCGCGGTGAAAGGCATGGCGTGGGAGAGCCCACGCGGCGCGGTATATATCGATCCGGACACTCGTGACATAGTTCAGACTATCTATATTAGGAAAGTCGAGAAGGTCTCTGGTCGGCTTCAGAACGTCGAGTTCCAATCGTTCAAAAATGTAAAAGATCCGCTACATAAATAAATCATCATGCAATCACATGGAGCTGCTGAATGGCGAGCCGCGAGAACCAGCTTATCCGGTTGGGACTAGCCCGCATATCTCAGTGCGCCCCGAAGGCGCGTGTTGCCAGGTTACGGTGATGGGGTGGACGGCGCCCCGACGGCATCAGATGTGCCAAGATGGATGTTGTCGAAACCCCATCTGAAGGGAAGCCGTCCATGGGCAAGTCTATCGAGAATTTGGGCTCTGTCACGCGCGTCGGGGTCGATTTGGCGAAGAACGTCCTACAAGTTCACGCGGTCGACGCGAAGGGGGAAGTGGTTGCGGGTCGCAAGCTCAGGCGCGGCGCGGCGTTGGCGTTCTTCGCGAAGCTTGCGCCTTGCGAAGTGGCGATGGAGACGTGCTCGTCGGCGCACCACTGGGGCCGCGCGCTGATGGCGCAAGGCCATCGGGTCAAGCTGATCCCGGCTGCGCATGTGAAACCCTATGTGCGCCGTAACAAGAACGATGCGGCCGACGCGGCGGCGATTTGCGAAGCGTCGATGCGCCCGGGCCAAAGGTTCGTTGCGGTGCGCTCGATCGAGAACCAGGCGGAGCTGATGCGCCACCGCGCGCGCGAATTGCTGGTTGGCCAGCGCACGGCGCTCATCAATGCGCTGCGCGGCCATCTGGCCGAGGTCGGCGTGGTGGCGGCGCAGGGGGCGCGCAACGCCTACGAGTTGAAGCGCCTGCTGGTCGCGGGGGCCGACGCGCAGGGCGAGATTGTCGTCCCCGAATGCGTCTGCGCGTCGCTGCGGCCGCTGGGGGCGCAGATCGACGCGCTCGACACGGCGATCGCGGCGATCGACGACGAGATCGAGGCGGCCGCGAAGGCCGACGAGAAAGCGAGGCGGCTGATGACGATCCCCGGGATCGGGCCGCTCACCGCCGCGGCGATCCTAGCGACGGCTCCCGACATGAGTTCGTTTTCGAGCGGGCGGGAATTCGCGGCCTTTCTCGGCCTGACGCCGCGTCAGCATTCGAGCGGCGGCAAGGAGCGGCTCGGCGCCATCACCAAGATGGGGGATCGCTACTTGCGCAAGCTCTTGGTGGTGGGCGCCTGCGCGGTGATCCGCCACCGGGAGGGCCACAACGATGCGCTGCGGCGCTGGGTCAAGGCGCTTCTGGAGCGCAAGCCCGTCGCGTTCAAGGTCAAGCTGACGGCGGTCGCGCTCGCCAACAAGCTCGCGCGCATCGTGTTCGCGATACTGACCCGCGGCGGGCGCTACGACGACCGGCCGGTCGCGGCGTAAAAGGGGCTACCGAAAAAGGGATTTCGTCGGAGAGGGCGGCTTTCCGGCGATCAGGATCGAGGGTGACCACGGGGTGATGTGAACCAACGGACAAGGCTTGGAAGCCCGTTGCACTGTCGGCGCCGGTACGAGCGCGATACGGTGATGAGGGCAAAGAGCCTCAAGCGGACGAATTATCAGGGCCGGCGGGGCGATCCTTCCCGCATCCACAGGCCGAAGACATGACCGCACCCGAGACGTTCGCGAAGCCTCAACAAAACCCTTGACTAGGGGCGCCGTCCAGACATGACAGTGCATTCAATCGTCTCGTTCGGGACGGCTCTCTATTTTATGCAGCGTCACCGTTTCCGAGCGTATCGACGGCGAGGTGGCGCTTGCGGCCCTTGACCTTCTTGCCCGCGTCGAAACCGCGCGGGCCGCCCGCTTCCGTCGTTTTGACCGATTGACTATCGATGACCACGACGGTCGGCGTGGCTTCACGACCCTCCGCCTCGCGCGTGGCCATCACGAGCACCGAGACGATTTGCGCCCACACTCCACTGTCGCGCCAGGCGTAAAATCTGTTCTGCACTGTCGTGAACGGCGGAAAGTCCTTCGGCAAATACCGCCACGGACAACCGCCACGGATCATATAAAACAACGCATTTATAATGGCTTGTGGATCGGTCGGCTTGCGCCCGCGCCGTCTAGGCGGCGGCAGTAGCGGCGCGATCAACGCAAACTCCGCCTCCGACATGTCGCTTGCATAGCGTGCGCGAATGACATCATATTTCGCACGATCGGCCTCGTTCCACGGCATCGCGAATCTCCCCAAGTTGTTGCAAACCCAGGGAATCAAGAGCCGCGAGGCCGGTCAACCGAATTTTAGGTCAGGCTCTAAGCCTCGCGATGCACGGGCGGGCGGAACGGAAGGAAGGCTACATGGATGTCCACGCGCCGCTCGTGGTCAGACGGTCCGATCGCGATCGTCGCATCCCCGTCCGTCCATCGCACCGCTTGTTCGCCGTGGAATTCGACCTCTTGAAAACCGAAGCCCAGGCGCTGATCGTTCAACGGCACCAGCGCGCCGTCGATGCGCAGTTCTGTGATCAGTGCGCCGAGCCTGCGCCGATCCCCACTCTGGAGGCCGGATGATGACACAATGCGGATCGCCTCCACGTCGCCCGGCACGTCCGCCCCGGTCGGTCCAGCAGTAGTAAGAGGGATGCACAGCTCGCGCGGAACTGGGCGGCCCAACGCCCGCGCACGGGCGGCGAGGCGGCGGCGGACGGCGGCGAGGATCGGTCCGCGCTCGACCAGGGGTGCGCAGGCAGCGTGTCCCCATGCGCTCTCGGCATCGTGCGTGAACGAGGCGAACAGTTGGATCGTCGCACCCGAATTCTCGAACGCCGCGCGGTTGCCGGTGTCGAGATAGCTCTCGCACGCCAGGCCCTCGGCTAGAACAAGGTCATGTTCATCGAGTTCGACATGCCAGTAGGTCACGGCGTCGCGTGGCTCCTGCGTGAGCGTGCGTCCGTTGACCAGCGCTTTGACCGGGATCAGCACGCCGTCCGCCGCGATCGCGTGGTCCGGACTGAGCCAAAGGTCACGCCTGGGCAGGCCGTCCCCGAACGCACCCTCACACACCCGTATCGGCCAAACTGCGGCGGGGCGGGGATGGCGCCGCGGCTCAACGCGGCGATGGCCGAGCCAGCGCACCGGACGCGCGCCGCCCGAAGCCGTAGAGACGGTATCGCCGATCTTCAGTCCTTCGATCATCACCTCGCCATCCGGCGTGGCGATCCGCGTTCCCTCCACATAGCACGCTGCCTCAAACAACACGTTGCCCGACGCGATGCCGCCGGTGTAGCCCTGCAGCGTGATCGCGCTGTTCGGGCTCAGCGTGATGACAGTGCTGCCGGTGCTCGCATCCGTGTCGCTCGCGAGCGCCGCCGCGTCGAACGAAGGGCCGAAGCCCCTGAAGTCGAGCAAGAAATTCGTCGACGTGATGCCCGAAAGGGTGACATTGCCCGAGTTCGGCGTGAAGACCAGCGTGTCGGCGTCCGCCGCGAATGTGACCTGATAGGCGCCGCCGCCGGCGACAAACGTATCGTCGGTGTCGAGGGTGAAATTGTTGAACCCGCTCAAGGTGTTATTCGTCGACGAGCCGTCAATGCTCATCGTGTTCAAGGCTGTATCGACCGTCGCGGTTCCCGTGCTGCCGAGCTGGAGCACGAGCCGCGATGCGCCATTGCCGATGAACGTGTTTCCGGAGAACGCCAGGTTGCCGCCGATGCCGCCGTCGAGCGCGCCGGGGAAGAAGCCAGCTGGTCCGATGTCGCCGACGCGCAGATTGAGCAGCAACAGGTTGCTGCCGCTGTTCAGCGTGTCGCCGGGAATTCCGGACCCGACGGTGACGACGTTGTTGGTGAACACGATCGACCCGGCGCCGTCGGCTCCCGCGACGCCGTTCTGCCCGAGCGCTGGTCCGGCGTTGCCGCCGAGGCCGCCCGCGCCGCCGAGCCCACCATATGCATCGAGGGTGAACTGCGCGCTCGGCCCGGTCAGCGTATCGTCGGAAACGGTTGCGGAAGCGCCGCCGCCCCGTCCGCCGTCCGCGCCATTCCCGTTCGAGCCGTAGCCCGTCGGCGGCGAACCGACCGGACCGACATTGCCGCCGTTGCCCCCGTAGCCGCCGCCGCCGCCCGAGCCGCCGGTGACCTTCTCGATGACGAAGATCGCCGAATCATTGAATGCTGTCGCGCCCGAGAATGTCGCCTCGGTCGGCCCACCTGAGCCGCCCGCCGCCCCGGCGCCGCCATTGCCCGCAGAGAGACTGCCGTTCCCGCCGGCCCCGCCGAAGCCGCCCTGACCGCCCTGGCCGCCGGTGGCGACGAGCTGGATCGTGAGGTCGGACGTCGCGTAGCTGGTCATCCCGGTCAGATCGGTGTTCGCCGTCTCGGCAATGCCTCCGGCGCCACCGCCCGCGCCGTCGGTCCCCGTGCTGTCATTCGAGCCGTTTCCGCCGGTGGTCACAGTGATGCCGAGCCCGCCTCTGCCGCCGGCTCCCCCAGCGGCCGATCCACCGCTCGCTACGTTCGCGGTCGCCGTGATCGTGACGAAACCCGAATAGTGGTTTGACGCGGAACCAAAAGTGTCGTTCGCCAGGGTGATGAATGCCGCGCCGGCCTTGCCGCCGAGCCCGCCCTGAACCGCTTGGGTGGTCGCCGTCGAATTCGCGCCGCCGGCCCCAGAGCCACCGTCGCCGCCAATCGTTGTGGGGAAAACGCGCTCGAGGCTGGGCTCGAGGGAAAAATCCGTGTTGCTGTAGGGCGCGAGGGAATCTACGGCGTTCCCGCCGTCGCCGCCATCGATATTGCCGCTCGCCGAACCTGCCGCGCCGTTGGCGCCGGTCACCTGAGCGTCGAACGCGGTAAAGTCCACAGCTCATCACTGACTCCGGTCGTATTGCGTTAAGTATCGTTTTGGCCGGAAACTGAATATCTGAACAAGCTGGTTCTTGAGTAAACGCCCGTCGGTCCGAGCTGTCAACGGCGGCGCGCGGGGCGGCATACATGGATTACGGGCACAGCGCACTCAATCATCCCGCTCGGGACGGCTCGCTATTTTATGCAGCGTCACCGTTTCTCCCCCCGAAGTGCGAGCACGCCTCACCAACGCCCGGAGCCGATCAGGCCGCCGGAGGCCTGCCAGGCGCCGAGCCAGGCGGTCGGATGGATCAACTGCACGATGTTGAGAGTGAGATTGTCGTGAATGAGAACGGCCAGAGCCAGTTCGCCCACGACGACGAGAGCGACGGCGACACGTAGGGGCAGCGTCGCGGCCAGCGCGAATCCGGCGATTGCAAACAGCGTGTCGGACAGCGAGTTGAGCACGCTGTCGCCGACGTAGCCCTGCGCCAGCGCCGACTGACGATAGCGGTCGATGATGAAGGGGGTGTTCTCGATCATCTCCCAGCTGGCCTCGATGGCGACCGCCGCGAGCAGGCGAGCGCCCATCGAGGCGCGCGGCGCGACCAGCTTCGTCAACCCATAGAACAGAACGCCGTGCGAGACATGCGTGAAACTGTACCAGTCGGCGAAATGCTGCGAGAGGCCGGACCCGAACAGGTCGCCGTACCAGATTTGCACATAGCCGCACGCGCAGATCGGCGGCCGCCCCATCGCCAGCTCCACCGCGCCCTGCAAGACGAGCAGCGCGAGGATGGCGGCGGCGATCGGCGCCGCGCCCGACTTCGTTCCGCGATCCGTATCCGCCGAACCGGTCGCCTCCCGATGGCCGTACGGCGCGGGACGTAACTGCCAGCAGTCCTCGAAGGCCGCCACGCCGTCATGGCCGGGCTTGTCCCGGCCATCCACGCCGAGCCACATAAAGCCCGTCCGGCAGACATGGACGTCGAGCGCACAATACGATAGACTTGCATTCAGCCGAACCGTGGATGGCCGGGTCAAGGGCGGCCATGACGGAGCGACTGTTCCGCCGACAGAAACCGCGCGCCCACCCCCCTGAAAACCCACCCCTCGCGACTGTCCCGCGCGCCCGTCAGCCGCCGCGTTCGCTCAGCAGCCGCGCCACATGGGCGCGCAGCTCCGGCACGCCCTCGCCCGTCCGCGCGGAGACGAAGAACACCTCGGGATAGGCGGCCGGATGGCGCTTCAGCGCCGCCTCCGTCGCCTCGATGCGCGCGCGCTGCTCGGAGAGCTTCACCTCGTCGCGCTTGGTCAGCACCACGGCGTAGGACATCGCCGCCGCGTCGAGCGCCGCGAAGGTCTCCTCGTCCGACGCCTTGACCCCATGCCGGCCGTCGACCAGCACGAAGGCGCGCAACAGCGTCGGCCGGCCGCGCAGATAGTCGCGCACCAGCGTCACCCATCCCGCCGACATTTCCTTGGCGACGGCGGCGTAGCCGTAGCCGGGCATGTCGACCAGCCGCAGACGCCCGCCGATGTCGAAGAAGATGAGCTCGCGCGTGCGCCCCGGCGTGTGCGAGGCGCGCGCCAGGCCGTTGCGGCCGGTCAGCGCGTTGATGAGCGAGGACTTGCCGACGTTGGAGCGCCCGGCGAAAGCGATCTCCGGCGCGCCCGCTTCCGGCAGGCCGGAGGCCTTCGCGGCGGCATAGAAGAACTCCGCCGCGCCCGCGAACAGCTTGCGGCCCGCCTCCAGGAAATCGGCCTCCGCCTCGCTCACATCAGGCCCGTGGCTCGAGCGTGGTAGAGCAGCGCGATCGTCTTGGCGTCGCGGACGCCGCCCAGCGCGATGAGGCCGAGCGCCTCCTCGAACGGAAGCTCCACGACCTCGATATTTTCGTCCGCGTCGACGCCGCCGCCCGCGTGCTTGCGGTCGGCGGGCGAATAGCGCGCGGTGAAGCAGGAGATGCGCTCCGTCATCCCGCCCGGGCTCATGAAGGCGTCGAAGGCGTGGACGAACTCGCGCGCCTCCACGCCCGTCTCCTCCAGCGCCTCGCGCCGCGCGCCGGTTTCCGGCGCGTCGCCGTCGAGCATGCCGGCGCAGACCTCGAGCATCTCCGTCGTCCCGTCGGCGAGCCAGGGCGCCATGCGGAACTGCCTGACGAGCAGGACGACGCTGCGGTCGGGATCGTAAAGCAGAACGGCGGCCGCGAATCCGTGGCGATAGATCTCGTGTTCGATCTCGAAACTCTGGCCCTCGCTGTCGCGCAGGGCGACGCGCGTGCGCGTCAGCGGGAAGCGGCCCTTGAACAGCACGCGATCTTCGAGCAGCGAGACCGTAGAAGCTCATGGGGCTCAACCTCAGCGGCCGATGCGCATGGGCGCGCCCGGCGAGGCGCTCTCGGGGAAGAACTGCCGCGACGGCGTGCGGCCGATGTCGACGGGCGGCGCCAGTCCCGCCGAGTTCGGCTTCGGGCGGCGGCGGTCTTGGTCGGCTTCGGCGTCGGGTCGAGCCCGGGCGGCGGCGGTCTTGTCGGCGCCGTCGGGATCGTCGGAATCGTCCGGCGGCGCCTCGGCGACGTCAGGCGCCTCCTTGATGAGCGGGACCGTCGCCTTTGCACTCGGTCAGCCAGATGTCATAGACGGGATGCTCGATGCCGTGCAGGCCCGGGCTGTCGGCGAACATCCAGCCGGTGAAGATGCGCTTGAGCGACTTGTCGCCCTCGACCTCGTCGACCTCGGCGAAGGCGTCGGTGCGCGGCGCCTCGGTCAGCGGGCGGTTGTAGCAGACGCGCGGCGTGATCTGCAGCGAGCCGAATTGCACGGTCTCGTCGATGGCGACTTCGAAGGAGATGATGCGGCCGGTGATCTTGTCGAGGCCGGCGAACACGGCGATCGGGCGCTTGTATTTGTCGGCCGCGGCGGGGACGACGGCCAGCGCGCTCAAGACGGCGCCGCCGAGGAGGGCGGCGAACTTTCTCGTCAACTTCATAGACTTCCGTTTCGTCGCCTGCCCGACCGCGGCGCCGGCGATGCCGGGCAAGACCGGCGAAAACAAGGCGAGGCTCAGGTCGGGGTCCAGGCCTCGTAGTCGCCGTCGCTGGCCTGGCGACGCCCGCGCCTCAGCGTGGAGCCCTTGGGGCGGATGGCGGCCGGCGTTCCCGTCGGATTGCCGCGATGCGGCTGCTCCCACGGGCGCCTCTGGTAGTTTTCCTGCGTCGGCGGCGCGTCGACGGTCTGGTGCAGCCAGCCGTTCCAGCCCGGCGGCGTCATCGAGGCTTCGGAGACGCCGTTGTAGATGACCCAGCGGCGCTCGAAGCCGAGCGCGGGATCGATCGCGCCGCCCTTGGTGCGGTAATAGGCGTTGCCGAACTCGTCATGGCCGACGAACTCGCCGTGGACGCGGGTGTGGCGCAACGTGTTGAGAGTCGCGCCGTTCCACCAAGTGAAAAACCGCAGCAAATACAGCTTGATCGACATAGGAGGCTCTATCCGGGCGCGCATTGCGCGGCGGACTATGGCGAGGGGGGCGCGGAAAGTCCAGCGGGAAAGCCGGGCCTAAAGCCCCGCCCGCCGCAGAACCTCGGCGAGCGCCGCGACCATATCCATGCCCGCGTAGACGAACCCGTCCACCCCCGCCGCCCGCAACGCCGCCTCCCGCTCGCCCGGCCGCCCGGCAAGATAGACGCGCGCGCGCGCCGGCCGCTTTCAGCGCGGCGGCGAAAGGCTCGGCGCGCTCGGCGTAAGCCTCGTCGGTTCCGCAGAGGCAGGCCATCGCCGCGCCGCTGGCGCGGAACGCCTCGGCGAGCCGGCCGGCGTCCTCGGCGCCCGCGCCGGCGATGGTCGCCACGCCGCCCGCCTCGAAAGTCTCGCGCGCGAAGCCGACGCGCCGCATATGCGCCGAGAGCGGACCGATGGCGGCCAGAAACATGCGCGGCTGCAAGCGCTCGGCCGCCGCGCGCAGAGCCTCGAACGGCTCGGCGAGCCGGAACGGCGCCAGCGCGCCGGACGCCGCGGCGGGCGCAGGGCTGGCGGCGTCGGGCAGCACGGCGATGCGCTCGGCCCCGATATGCGGATGCGCGCTCACCCCCGTCAGCGGCGTCTTGCCGCGGGCGACGTCGCGTTTCAGCGTCGCGGCGGCCTCGGCGACGGCCTGCTGGATCAGCCCCTGTTCGAGCGATTTGGCGAGTCCGCCCGCCGCCTCCATCGCCTGGAACTGAGCCCAGGCCTTCTCGCAAAGCCCCTCGGTCAGCGTCTCGAAGCCGCCCGCCCCGGCCGCGGGATCGGCGACGGTCCCGAGCCGCGCCTCCCGGAGCTCGATGAGCTGCGTGTTGCGGGCGAGCCGCCGCGCGAAAGCGTCGGGCAGGCCGACGGCCTGCGTGAACGGCAACAGGGTCACGCTATCGGCGCCGCCGAGGCCGGCCGAAAAAGCGGCGAGCGCGGCGCGCATCACATTCACATAGGGCTCGGCGACCGTCATCATGCGCCAGGCGCTGAAGGCGGAAAGGCGGATCGGCGCCGGCCTCAGGCCGCAGGCCTCCTCGACGCGGCCCCACAGCAGCCGCAGCGCCCGGAATTTCGCCAGCGTCGCGATCTGGTCGGCGTCGGCGGCCAGACGGAATTCGAGCCTCGCCGGGTCCTCGAGCTGGCGCAGATACGCAAGGCCCGCAGCGAGCGCGAAGGCGAGCTCCTGCGCCGGCGTTCCGCCGGCGTCGTGCACGGCGCGCGCGTCGGCGGCGGCGAAGGGTCCGGCGAAGCCCCGTTTGCGCAAGTCCCCGACCGTCGTCTTGAGCGCGCCTTCGTCCGGGCCCGCTCGCCCCGTTCGGGCGCGACGGCCCAGCGGATCGAGGCCGAATGAGACCTCGGCGCGGGAAATCTCGGCGCCCGACCGCTCGACCAGCGCCGCGAAGGCCTCGGCTTGCGCGAAATCGCCGACGTCCAGGCCGAAGCGGGCGCCCGCGTCGAAACGCACGCCCTCGAACGCCTTGTGCAGGCTCGCCGAATCGGCGCGCGCGAGCCCGAAGCCGTAGGCGGCCGCGCTCTCGGCGAAGACGATGGCGAGGCCGTCGGCGCCGTTGTCGAGGTCTTCCCGCGCCTGGGCGTTGAAATCGGCGGGCGAAGGATGGTCGAGCCGCGACAGCGCCTTCCATGGCCCCGGCTCGCCTCGCAGAGCCCGCGGCCCGGCGCGGCCAGCGTGAAGCGGCCCGAGCGCGATCCCGTCCGCGGTGACGGAGACGAGCTTCTCGAGCGCGACGCCTTTCAGGGCGGCCTCGGCGGCCTTGCGCCAGTCGGCCTCGGCGCGCGCGGGAAACGGGGTCTCCGTCACAACCCGCCTCAGACGAACTGCGACAGGCCGGGGATCGCGCCGGAGATCTCGCCGACGAGTTCGTCGCCGCCCTTCTCGCGCGCGTAGCCGAACACCTTTTTGCCGATTTCCTGCACCTGGTCCATGGACAGGCCGAGATTCATGAGGTCGCCGCCGAGCGCCATCAGGCCGCCGCCGCCCATCGCGCCGGCGCCGGCGCCCATGAGCCCGCGAAGCGTCGTGCCGAGCCCCTCGCCGCCGGTGGCGGCGGTGGCGGCGATCGCGCGCAGCGCCGGCGCCTTGTCGAACAGAGCGTTCATCGCCTCCTCCGGGGCCTCGCGCTTCAGGAAGTCGAGGATCAGCGCGACCGCCTTGCGCGCGACGTCGGGCGCAACGTCGGCGCTTGCGGCGACGTCAGCGATCAGATTTTCCATGGGTGCGCTCCTCGAGCCAATGCCGCCGCTCATCCCGCGGCCCCTGGCATTTCGCCGCAGCCCAAATGAAAATCAAGCCGTGCTAGGGGACCGGAGGCGGCGAAACGAAGCCGAGGGCCGCGCTCGGCGACCGCGGCGCGACGATTTCTCGCTGCGTCGCACAACATACATTAGTCATGAAGCAGTCACATTCCTAAGACGGCCTGATATTTCTGATTTAGAGAAATATGCGGACTTTTGCCGTATAAGTAGCCTGAATTTCAAAATTATTCTCGCCACATTCGGCGATATATGAATTTTTGGTTTATAGATAATCACTGTGTTCAGCTATTTTTGCATAGCTGGTTTTACGAAACATCGCTTCCCCGAGGCCCCTCCCGTCACTATGTTGCAGCGCAGCAGCGAGGTGGAGACGCCGACGCCGCAAGTTTCCAAGAAGGAGGGTCGCATGACTCCGTTGAAGACCATCGCCGAAAAGCTCACCGCTTGGCGGCGCTACCGTGAAGCCGTCCGGGAGCTCTCCCAGCTCACCGACCGCGAGCTCGAGGACATCGGCGTTCGCCGCGGCGATATTCCGTTCGTCGCCGCCGGCGCCGCCCGCAAGGCCGCCTGAGCAAGCCTCTAAGTCGTTCATAGGCGCCGTCCTCCTCCTCCCAGGCGCCCGTGACGCCCGCCGCGCACCGCGCGGCGGGCGTTTTTCGTCCGTCCCTCGCCGACCGTGCGAAGCCTTGACGGGCGCGGCAGGCTTTGTTTGAAGCTGCCGCATGAAACCCATCCATGTCGTCGGCGGCGGGCTCGCCGGCTGTGAGGCGGCCTATGCCGCCGCCAAGGCGGGGGTTCCCGTCGTGCTGCACGAGATGCGGCCGACGCGGGCGACGGCGGCCCATCGCACCGCAAGGCTCGCCGAACTCGTCTGCTCCAATTCGTTCCGCTCCGACGACGCCGAGAACAACGCCGTCGGCGTGCTGCATCGCGAGTTGCGCCGCCTCGGCTCGCTCGTCATGCGCGCCGCCGACGCGCATCAGGTTCCGGCGGGCGGGGCGCTGGCGGTCGACCGGGACGGCTTTTCGGAAGCCGTGGAGGCCGCGGTGCTCGCCGAGCCGCTTATCACGATCGAGCGCGGCGAAGTCGCGGGCCTGCCGCCGGCAGGATTGGGGAGCCGACCATCATCGCCACCGGCCCGCTCACCTCGCCGGCGCTGGGCGAGGCGATCCTGGCCGCCACCGGCGAGCAATCGCTCGCCTTTTTCGACGCCATCGCCCCCATCGTCCATTTCGACAGCATCGATTTCGACGTCGCCTGGCGGCAATCGCGTTACGACAAGGCCGGGCCCGGCGGCGACGCGGCGGCCTATGTGAACTGCCCGCTCGACCGCGACCGCTACGGGGCCTTCGTCGACGCGCTGCTGGCGGCCGAAAAGACCGAATTCCGCGACTTCGAGAACACGCCCTATTTCGACGGCTGCCTGCCGATCGAGGTGATGGCGGAGCGCGGCCGCGAGACCCTGCGTCACGGCCCGATGAAGCCCGTCGGCCTCACCAACGCCCACGATCCCTCCCGCAAGCCCTACGCCGTCGTGCAATTGCGCCAGGACAATGCGCTGGGCACGCTGTTCAACATGGTGGGTTTCCAGACCAAGCTCAAATACGGCGAGCAGACGCGCATATTCCGCATGATCCCGGGCCTGGAGCGCGCGGAGTTCGCGCGTCTCGGCGGACTGCACCGCAACACGTTCCTCAACTCGCCGCGCCTTCTCGATGAGCGCCTTCGCCTGAAGGCGCGCCCGCAGCTGCGCTTCGCCGGACAGATCTCGGGCTGCGAAGGCTATGTCGAGAGCGCCGCCATCGGTCTCGTGGTTGGGCGGATGACGGCGGCCGAAGTTCTCGGCCGGCCGCTTGACCCGCCTCCGCCGACGACCGCGATCGGCGCGCTCATCAACCATATCACCGGCGGCCACATCGAGGCGATCGACGCGGGGCCGCGCTCGTTTCAGCCGATGAACGTCAATTTCGGCCTGTTTCCGCCCATCGAGGCGCCGGGCTTCGACGAGGGCGGCCGGCGCCTGCGCGGACCGGAGCGCGGGGTCGCCCGCAAGCGCGCGCTGTCGGCGCGGGCGCTCGCGGAGATGGAGCATTGGGCGAGGGAGGCCTCAAGCGCCTCCATCCCGCGCTGACTTCGCGCGCTGCCTGAACCGCGGCGGTTTTGGCGCGCTCTCGTTCTCACTGATACCAATTCTTTGTGAGCGCGACTCGTCGCGCTCAATTCCGCGCAAAGGCGCGGACGCGCTTCGCGCTTTGGCCAAGGGCGATGATCGGTTCCGATCATCGAGTCCAGTACTGAGAATCATATCTTATAAGTTCCGGGATCGCCGCAGCGACGTTGCGCGGCCTTGCGCTCCCGGGAAGCTATATCCGCCCGGAAACCAGCAGGACAATTACAATCAACAGCAGGATTCCGACGCCGCCGCTCGGATAGTATCCCCACCCCGCGCTGTAAGGCCATGTCGGCAAGGCGCCGAGAACGACGAGAATCAACAAGACAAGCAAAATGGTCCCGAGCATTTGACTTCTCCTCGACGCTCTTGCACGCCCCTGCGTACGTCGCGGCTTTGAACGCCGCGGGCCGGGAAAATGTTCCTGACAGCGAGAACGCCTCCCGCCGCCGGAACCTTCCTGCGCAGGGCCGGGTTGATGGATGAGAAGTCAAAAGGGAGATCTGCAATGCAGGACGCACAACCCGTGCAGCGCACGCTCATCGAGGCGAGCAAGGTTCAGGGCGCGGCCGTCTATGATCCCCACGGCGAACGGCTCGGCGCGATTGACGAGGTGATGATTGAGAAGCTCTCTGGCCGCGCGGCCTATGCGATCATCTCGTCTGGCGGCTTCCTTGGTTTGGGGAGCGACTCCTATCCGATCCCCTGGGCCAAGCTGAAATATGACCGAAACCTGGGCGGCTATGTCGTGGATATCGAGCCGCGCGATCTGGAGGGCGCGCCTTCCTACCCTGTTGATACGCCCCCGCAATGGGACGATCAGGCTTATGAGGAAAGCCTGCATCGTTACTACGCCGTCCCGCCTTATTGGGGCGACACGTGGCGGTAGCGCCCGAGTGACTTGAAATCAGCCGGCTCCCGGCGAGCAAGCTCGGCCGGGGGCCTGCCGACGCGCGGTCCTCCGACGACGGACCCATATTGCCTTTTGCGTCGACGCTGTTCATAAGTCGCCCCGCCCGTTTGGCGGTCCGGAGCTTGACCGAATGAAAACGATGACGTTCGGCGGCGTCGAATTCATCTTCGACCTTCGGAACGGAAAGGATCGGGCGCAATCGCAGGACAATCGCTTCGTCATCGTCAAGAGCGACGCCCTGCTCGCCCACTACGAGCAAATGAAACCGCGGGCGCCGCGCACGATCATGGAGATCGGCGTATTTCAGGGCGGCTCGATGGTCTATTTCGACAAGCTGTTCTCGCCCGAGAAGATCGTCGGCGTCGACTTCAAGCGCGATCCGATCCCCGCGTTGGACCGCTACATCGAAAACAATCCTCAGATGAAGATGTACTACGGGCGCTGGCAGGACAAGCCGGGAACGCTGATGGCGGCGCGCGAGAATTTTCCCAACGGCGTCGATCTGGTGATCGACGACGCCTCCCATCTCTATGAGCAGAGCAAAGCCACGTTCGAAATGCTGTTCCCGCTGGTGCGCGCGGGCGGCGAATATGTCATCGAGGATTGGGCCTGGGCGCATGGCGGCAATCGCCAGGGGCCGAACGGCGTCTGGCATGACAAACCCGCCTTGACCAATCTGGTGTTCGAGATCGTCGTCCTTTCGAGCATGAAGTCCATCATCGAAAGCGTGCTGGTGACCGCGGACTTCGTCTCCGTGCGCCGCGGGCCCGAGCCGGCCCCGCCACAGATATTCGATCTCACGCCCCTGCTGCGCGGCCGTCCGATGCCCCGGATCTGAAGCGTCCGGCCGCTAGCGCGGCGGCGAGGGCGGCGCATTCACCTTCGCCTCTTCGCCCTCCGCGAAGCGCAAGCCCGCCTCGGCGCATTCCCTGATCCACGGCAGGATCATCAGCGGCTGCGCGGTGGTGGCGGCCAGGACCACCGCCGCATTGACGGCCAGCGCGCAAGCGTCAGGCGTTCGGCGGGGTCGGCGGCTGATCCGGCGCCGAGATGCTGCCGCCGGAATAGCCGGCCGCGCGCGCGAGCCAGCTCGTCGCCGCGCGCAGGTCGCCGGCCTGCGAGAAAGCCAGCGCTTCGCGCCGCAGCGTCTCGTCGGGATCGCGCACCCAGAGGAGCGCGAGGCGCAAGCCCTCGTCCTTGGCCGCCGCGCCGAGAACGGCGCTGACGCATTGGCAACCCCACCACACCGCCTCGCGGCGCGGCAGCAGATGAGCGAGAAACACCAGCGCCGTCGAGGGCCGCGCGCGAGGCGAGCAGCGCGCGCGCATGATCGAGCGGGGCAACGGACCCGGAAGGCCGCGGCGCATATAATTCGAGGCTGGGGAAGGCCTCGAACACGTCGGATGCGTCGGCGAAGCGGATGCGGGAGATCATGGCGGGCCTCTCAGATCGGAATGCCGCCGACGATCGCGCCGCCGGCCACGAGCGCCGGGCGTGTTGAGCGTCGCAGCGGCGGTCACGCCCGCCGGCGCGGTCATGCGTGATCGCCGCCAGGGCGGTTTCGCTGATCGTCGGCGACATCGAGGTGATCGCCGGACGGGCTCCAGGATTGCGTGGTGAGGCCGCCCATGACGGTGAACGTGATCCCGGACGCGTTCATCACGATCTTGGCGAACAGGCCCTCCGGGCCGACGTTCAACGTGATGTCCTGCTGCGTCATGACGATCTGCGTCAGCGGCATGCCCTGCGGGCCGACATTGATTGTCGCGGTCTTGAACGCGTTGAGCGTCCAGTTGCCGCCGCCCTTCGACATGTCGTGGGCCATGTCCATGCCGACATTGATCGTCTCGTCCTTGCCGACATTCTCGGTCTGATCCATCAGAATATCGCGCTGCTCGTTGTTGAGCGCCTTGAACATCAGGTCCTTCTGCGAGCGCATCTTGACGCGCTCGCTTCCCGCCGTGTCGTCGAACATCAGCATGTTGTAGCCGTCGCTGTTCTTGCTCGACTTGGTGAGAATGCCGGAATGGGTCTTCTTGTCCGGCAGCGTCGTCGGCACGGTGTTCTCGCCGTTGTAGACCGAGCCGACGACGATCGGCCGGTCGGGATCGCCGTCCTCGTATTGCACCAGCACCTCGTCGCCGATGCGCGGGCAGAACCAGGCGCCGCGGGTCTTGCCGGCCCAGAACTGCGCCACGCGGATGCGCCGCGAATTGTCCTTCTTGCGGTCCCAGTAGAACTGCACGAGGATGCGGCCCTTTTCGTCGACGTCGATCTCCTCGCCCTGCTTGCCGACGACGAGCGCCGACTGCCAGCCGACCACCACCGACCGGCGCGTCGTCAGCAGCGAGCGGAACTGACGGCTCGAATCCATCATCTCATAAGTGCCGGCGTAGGCGACCGGCGCGCCGCCGCCGGAAATGTAGGTCTGATCGACGTAGGAATGCGTGCAGCGCAGCACGACATAATCCTTGTTGTCGCCCCCGGCCGGATTGTTCTCGTGGGTGAACTTGCCGCCGGGAAACAGCGACGGCGCCGCGCCGATGGCGATGCGATGATCGTCGAGCGCCTGCACGGCTTCGATGCGCACCTTCGACCATTTCTCGCCGTCCGACTTGGTCTCGTAGCCGCCGGGATAATCGTAGGTCTCCAGCGTCGAATGCTCGTATTGGCCATGCTTGTCGTTCTTGGCGAGCAGATCCTGGCTCGGCTTCTGGTAGAAATAATCGTTGAGCGCGTCCTTGCCCGTCTGCAGCGCGCGCGCGCTCGACCAGGAGTTCGAACTGCTGGCGTTCTCGCCGGCTCTCCTGGGTGACGGGCAACAGCGGCACGGGCTGGAGGCCGGGTACCTTGTCGTGGCAGCTCGGAGAGTCGCAGAGCACCAGCGTGTGCTTGGACTCGGTGTGCTCGAAATAATAGTAGATGCCGTATTTCTCCATCAGCCGGCAGACGAAATTGAGGTCGGTCTCCCGGTACTGCACGGTATATTCCAGCGTCGGATAATCCTCCTTCAGGTTCTCGCGGAAATCGGTGAAGCCGCGATCGCTGAACACCTGGGTGATGATCTTGTTCGGCTTCATGTTGGAGAAGATGCGGCAATCGGACGTGCGCGACAGCAGATGCAGCCACGGACGCAGCACGAGCTGATAGCCGAACAGGCCGTATTGCCCGCCGGTGTAATTGGCCTCCGTCAGCACGCCGTTGAAATGGCGCTCCTGCCCGTCGACGGCCTTGATGCGCACGTTGCAGTTGCGCCCGATCATCTGGTCGAGATTGAAGTTCTCCTTCAGCGACAGCGCGCCGACGCGGTACTCGAACAGCTGCGCCGAGTCGCCTCCGTCGCCTCGAAGCGGTTGAGCACGAACACATCGCCGCCGGCCGGCGTGGTGAGCTTGCCGATGCGGTCTTCCTGCGACAGATCAGACATGTGAACCTCGAATATGCGAGCCGGCGCAAACCGGCAGGCTAGCAGGGGAATGAGCGAAGTCGAATCCGTCAGAACACCTTCCGGATGGCGGGAATGGCTTTCAGCACGTCGAGCTTGAGGCCGAACTGCACGGCCTGCGGTTGATGGGGGTCGGCGGGCTTGGCGCCGAGGAGAAAGGGATCGGCCTTGCCGAAATCGTCGACATGCAGCGACAGCCCGGGAACGAAGGGCGCCGGTATGTCGACGCCCTTCAGCCGGCCGAAGGCGAAATGGCGCGCGTCGTCGACGCCGAGCACGGTCCCGACCACGCTGGCGGCGAGCGGCGCGGTTATGACGATCAGCGGTGATGCGGTCGCGCCAGGGCGCGGTGTCCCATTCGGTCTTGAGCAACCGCACCTGGCGCAGCCCCTCGTCGCTCAGCTTGTTGAGGTTCTCCTGCACGATCGGCAGGCCCATCAGCGCCTTGAGGATGTCGCCGACCGAGCCCGCCTTCGGCGCGGCGGGCTCGGCGCGAAGGGCGGCGGGATCGGGCAGCTTGTAGAACGGCGACGGCGGCGGCGGCGCGATCAGCGGCGGCGTCAGCAATGGCGTAGGCGCCGGCGCGCCGAACAAGGGCGCCGTGCGACCCAGCCGCCGGTAGAAGGCGTCCTCCTCCCAGGCCTTCATCTGCGCGAAGCTGGGCAAGCAGGTTCGGCGGCGCGGTCGGCGCTTCGAGGAACGCCTTGTCGATCACGTCGAAGCTCAGGCGGCGCATATCGAACAGCAGCGCCCCGTCGCGCATGTAGCGTTCCGCCTCGAGCACGGCGGCGAAGGGATCGTCGAGCCTGAGAAATTCCGGCTGGTCGCGCGCCGGCGGGCGCAAGGCGAGCACCGGCGCCCATTGCAGGCGCGGCGTGTCCCAATGCAGGCGCAGCCGGTACTTCGGCGACAGCGTGGGCGTCGTCGCGTCCAAGGTGGGGAGCTTGAAGTCGCCGGTCGGCGTGTCGCCGGCGCCGCTGTCGTTGGGGCCACTCATCGGAACTCTCGCGCGCTCTCCCTGCCGATCGAAAGGGAACTATGGTATCCAATCCTTACGGTCCGCAGCGCGCGGACGGAAGGGCGGACGACGCAGGACGGCATGGCGCAAACCTTCGAACCCAATCTGGAGCCGATTTCGCCCGAGGCGCCATGCGGCCCCGATCTCGACTTGGAGGGCGATGCGGACTTTATGAATTTCCTCGCCTCGATCGAGGGCCAGTTTCCCGATTCCTATTTCAATTTCGACCGCAAGACGATCGACTTCAACGCCGCTTTCGCGACCGCCGCCGAATTGAAGAAGCGCACGCACGACCTGCGCCTCATGCTGGCGGTCGCCAAGCTGGCCATCCTCAATCGCGACTTCTACGGCTTCGTGCGCGAGGTGGCCGAGATCGCCCTTGCGCTCGCCAACTTCTGGGACGAGGTCCACCCGCAGGCCGAAAGGCGGCCAGTTCACCTCGCGGCTCGCCCAGCTCGGCACGCTCAACGATGGGCCCGTCGTCGTGCTGCCGCTGCAATACGCGACTCTGTTGCAGTCCGAGCGCGAAGGCCCGCTGGCCTATCGCGCCGTCATGGTGACGGCGGGCGACGCCAAGTTGCGCGAGGGCGAAAAGCTCGCCTCCGCCGGCGCCATCGAGCGCATCTACCGGCACGATCGAGATCGAGGCGCTGGCCGACGCCTATGCGGCGCTGTCGCGTCTGGCCGCCGACCTCGCCGCCATCACCGCGATCACCGCCGAGCGGGTCGATTTCGAGCGCGCGGTCAAATTCGAAGCGTTGACGCCGCTGGTCGACAAGATGCTCGCCTTCGCCCAGGGGGCGCTGTCGCGCCGCGATCCGAGCCTCGCGCCCGCTCCCGAGGCGCCGGCCGAGGAGGGCGCCGGGCGAGGCGCCGTCGGGGCCGGGGGCCTTCGAGACGCTCGCCGACGTCGACGCCGCGCTCGCCTCCGCGCTCGGCTATTTCCAGGCCCGCGAGCCTTCGAGCCCGGCGCTCCTGCTGATCGCGCAGGCGCGCGCCACGCTCGGCAAGAACCTTTACGACGTGATGCGCCTGCTCGCGCCGCGCCACGCCGACAATGCGCGCGTGTTCGTGGGCCCCAGCGACGCCTTCTCCATTCCCGTCAGCGCGCTTCAGGACGCGCCGGCGCCCGATTTCTCCCCCGGCGAGGCGCCGCCCGCCGAATCCCGGGCGCGCGCCTTCGCCTTGATCGAACAGGTCGCCGCCCATCTGCGCAGCGTCGAGCCGTCGAACCCGGCGCCCTATCTGCTCGACCGCGCGCGGACGCTGGCGACGCGCGACTTCCTCAGCCTGCTCGGCGAAGTGTTCCCCTCCGACGATCTCGAACTCGATGAAGAACGGCAACTGACCCTCACCTGCGCGCGTCGTTGAGGAACGTCGTCCAATCGGCCGAGCCGCCGCTGTCGATCTCGACGAAGTTGACCGCCTGCAAGCCGCGCCGCCAGCAATCGTTGATGCCGTAGATCTTGAACTTGGCCGCGGTCGACGCACATCGACACCTTGCCCGCCAGCACGTCCACCCCGTCGATGTCGGTGGCGTAGATATAGACGAAGCGGCCGGGCAGGGCCTCGCGCCACGGCGTCGAGCACGAGCCCGGCGTCATCGTCCACCAGCCTTCGGTGGCGAAGTGGTCGCCGGCGGTGTAGCCGATGGCGAAATTGACGAGCATGTGGGTGTTGTTGCAGACGCGCAGGCTCGCGCGCGCCGGCGTAGCGAAGGCGATCGAAATCAGCGCGGCGACGAGCGCGGCGAATATGCGAGGCCGTCCGGCGCCTTCAGGACACTTCATACACGAACGCGCCGTCCTGCGCCGAAACCTTCGCCGACTGGATCGGCTCGCGCGCCAGCGTGCGCTTGAGGATCTCGCGCGACAGCGCCGGCAGGATGGTGTTGGTGATGATGTTGTCGATCACGCGGCCGCCGGAATCGGGATCGTTGCACATCGAGACGATCAGATCGACGGCGCCGTCGTCCGTCTCGAATACGCGCCTTGTGATTGTCGGCGATGCGCTGGCCGACGCGCTTCAGTTGCAGCCGCACGATGCCGGCCAGCATCTCCGGCGACAGCGGATAATAGGGGATCGTCACCACGCGCCCGAGCAGCGCCGGCGGGAACACCTCCAGCAGCGCCGGCTTCAGCTCGGCCGCGAGCGCCTGCGCGTCCGGCGGCGCGGGGCGCTTCGGCCGCGTCCATGATCATCGTCCGTGCCGACGTTGGAGGTCAGCAGGATCAGCGTGTTGCGGAAGTCGATGCGCCGCCCCGAGCCGTCCTCCATCACGCCCTTGTCGAACACCTGGAAGAAGATCTCGTGCACGTCGGGATGCGCCTTCTCGATCTCGTCGAGCAGCACGACGCTGTAGGGGCGCCGCCGCACCGCCTCGGTGAGCCGGCCGCCCTCGCCATAGCCGACATAGCCCGGCGGCGCGCCCTTCAGGGTCGCGACGGTGTGCGCCTCCTGAAACTCCGACATGTTGATGGCGATGATGTTCTGCTCGCCGCCGTAGAGCGCCTCGGCGAGCGCCAGCGCCGTCTCGGTCTTGCCGACGCCCGAGGGCCCGCACAGCAGGAACACGCCGATCGGCTTGCCGGGATTGTCGAGCCGGGCGCGATTGGTCTCGATGCGGCGCGCGATCATCTGCAGGCCCGTGGCTCTGCCCGACGATGCGCCGGTTGAGGATGTCGGCGAGATTGAGCACCGTCTCGACCTCGTCGGCCATCATGCGGCCGACGGGAATGCCGGTCCAGTCGGAGACGACCGCCGCCACCGCCTGCTCGTCGACATGCGGGTAGATCATGCGCATTTCCGGATTGATGGCGCCCGAGCGTGCCGGCCTTCTCGCGCAGCGCGGCGCGATCGGCTTCGATGTCGGTCTCGCCCTTCGCCTCGGCGATCTTCTCGCGCAGGTCGAGGATCTCCTTGACCAGCGCCTTCTCGTGCGCCCAGTCTTCGTCGAGCTTGGCCGCCCGCTCCTTCTCCTTGGCGAGCTTCTCCTGAAGCTCGGCGATCTTCGGCGCCTGCGCGTCGCTGAGATCGGAGTCCTTCAGCAAAGCCTGCCGCTCGCTCTCCAGCGAGGCGATGGCGACCTCGCAATCCTCGATCGCCGCGGGCTTTGCGGTCTGCGAGATCGCGACGCGCGCGCAGGCGGTGTCGAGCAGGCTCACCGCCTTGTCCGGCAATTGCCGCGCCGGGATATAGCGCTGCGAGAAACTGACCGCCGCGACGATCGCCTCGTCGGAGATGCGCACCTTGTGATGCTTCTCCATCGGCCCAACCAGGCCGCGCAGCATGACGACGGCGGTCGCGACATCGGGCTCGCCGACATGGATCGCCTGGAAGCGCCGCGCCAGCGCCGGGTCCTTCTCGAAATATTGCCGGTACTCCGACCACGTGGTCGCCGCGATCGTGCGCAGCGTGCCGCGCGCCAGCGCCGGCTTCAACAGATTGGCGGCGTCGCCCGTGCCCGCCTGGCCGCCGGCGCCGATCAGCGTATGCGCCTCGTCGATGAACAGGATCACCGGCGTCGGCGAGGATTGCGCCTCGTCGATCACCGAGCGCAGCCGCTGCTCGAACTCGCCCTTCATCGAGGCGCCGGCCTGCATGAGCCCGACGTCGAGCACGCAGACCCGCACATTGCGCAAGGGCGGCGGCACGTCGCCGGAGGCGATGCGCTGCGCGAAGCCCTCGACGACGGCGGTCTTGCCGACGCCCGCCTCGCCGGTGAGGATCGGGTTGTTCTGGCGCCGGCGCATCAGCACGTCGATGATCTGGCGGATTTCGTCGTCGCGGCCGAGGATCGGGTCCATCCCGCCTTCCTTGGCCTTGGCGGTGAGGTCGGTCGAGAAACGGTCGAGCGCGGTCGTGCCTCTCGGCCCCAGCGCCGCCTCGCCCGCCGGCGTCTCCGCCGCCGCGACCCCGGAGCCGTCCATCGGCCTCAGGTTGCCCTCCTCGGAATCCTTCCAGATGGCGAGATGGGAGACGGCGAGCTCGTCGACGGGAATCTTGGCGAATTCCTGCGAAATGTTGATGAGCGCGCGCCTGAGCTCCAGCGACTTCAGCGCCGCCACCAGCACATGGCCGGTGCGGATCTGCGTCTCGCCGAACAGCAGCGTCGCATAATGCCAGCCGCGGTCGAGCGCGTCGGCGACCTGCGTCGAGATGCCCGGCATCTCGGTTTCGTTCTTGCGCAGGCCCGTGACCACGCGCGTCGCGTCGGCGATCATGCGCGCGCGGTCGAGCTTGAAATGATCGGCGGTGATGGCGAGGTCGGCGCGGTCCTTCTGCAGCAGATGCAGCAGCCAATGCGCAAGCTCGACATTGCGGTTGCCGGCGCTCTTGGCCTGCCGCAACGCCTGAATGAACGCTTCGTAGCCGATCCGGTTGAGCTTGCCGGCGACCGATTCGACGCTGATGTCTGCGCCCATGTCCGCCTCCTCAATTCAGTCGCGCGCCGCGGCCCTGGCGCCGCGGCGGCTTATCAAATGAAATCGCGCGTCGGCGCGCCATGTCTGATCGGTCTTCGACCAGTTGGGCGCCATCCAGCCCGTCCAGCCAAGCCGCGCGCCGACGCCCAAGCGGGCCGCCCTGACTTCGCCGGCGGGAATGGCGAGCTCCAGATCCCAGTCGTATTCGTCGCCGACATAGGCGAACACCGCGTCCGCGATCTGGTCGGCCAGCGGCGCGCCCGGCAGGAACTGCTCGTAATGCGCGAAATCGCGGGCGTAGACGCGGATGCGGAACTTGTCGCTGACGCTGAAGGCCGAGGCGCCCAGCATGCAATCGGTCCCGAGCCCCGAGCGCGCGGCGCCGAGCCGCGTGCGCTCGCTCTCGTCGAGGGTCAACCAGACGCCGACGAACTCCTCGATCTCGACGCGCGAGCCGACGAGCCCGGTGAGAAAGAACCGCAGCCGCGACACGCTCTTGACGCGCGGCGCGAGCAGGCCCGCATATTCCAGCTTGACGAAATCATGCACGCTGTCGCGGTTCTTGAACCAGGCCGCGCCGAGCCCGATGACCGAGCCGACATAATCGCGGAAGCGGTCCTCGAGCCGGCCGGTCGTTCTGCGCGATAGGCCGCGCATCGGCCCAGGCGCGGAAGAACAGCGCGAGAAAGCGGCCCTGAAATATGTCGACGAAACGCGGGAAGGCGTCGTCGCGCTCGCGCAGCCACGTGATAGGCCTCGTCGGTCGTCGTCAGCGGCAGCGCGCCCTGCGGGCCGAACATGCCGAGGAAACGCGAGACGACGCGCAGCCGCCCGCTTTCGTCGCGCGCCGCCGCCTCGATGGTCGAATCCGGGAATTCCAGATAAGGGTTCTGCGACAGCGACACGAACTCCTGCGCGCGCGCGGCGCTGTCGCCGAGGCGCGGCTTGTCGGGATGCTCGCGCTCGAGCCGCCGCATCGTCGCCGAGCCAGTCGAAGCGCCAGGGCTCGGCGGAGAGTCGGTCGAGGAAGCTCACAGCGAGCCCCTCAAGCCCAGCCGTGGCGGCCAGCGCATGATCTCGCCGCGCTCGGTCGTGCGCACGACCGTCTGCGTGAAATGGTTGATCGCCACATATTCGGCGAAGAAGCGGTCGAGCGCCGCGCCCATGAGGAACGCGCCGGAGCCCTCGAACGCCTTGTCGTCGATCAGCACCGTCAGCTCCAGCCCGCGCGCCGCCGCGGCGCCCTGGGCGGTGCGGATGCGGCGCACGATCGGCCGGGCCCGCAGGCTTCTGACGCCCCGGATGCGCCGCTCGGTGGCGCCGTCGGAGAGATCGGCGAACAGCATCAGCGTCTCGCGCAGCGCGACCGCGCCCTCCTCCGGCCCGCGATCGACCAGGCCCAGATGGTTGAGGCTCAGCATGTTGATGAGCCGCCAGGCGATCTCGCCGGTCGAGGCGGTCTCGGTCTTGCCGATCATCGCCGTCATCGGCGGCTCGCGCGGCCGCGTCGGGCCGGCAAGGCAACGCATCTCCAGAGTCACGTCGTCGAGCAGCCGGAAGTCCGCGCCGCCCTGCCCGACCGGCAGCCTGCTCGGCGAGATGCCGGTTGGTGCAGAGCGCGCGCAGGCTCAGCTCGGTGACGCGCTGCGCGTCCTCGGCGTCCGCGCGCTGGCCGAGCGACAGGAACATCTCGGTGCCCGTGTAGTCGGACTTGCGGCCGAATTTCGCCTCATGCGACGTGCGGCGGCGCGGCAGGCGGCGCACGGTGTAGCAGAGCCCCGAGCGGCTGAGGCCCGCGGCGGCCGAATAGAGCGGCGCGACGGGCGTCTTCTCCGGCGTCCCGGGAATATGCGCGAAGACGCTGAGGATGCGGTTCACCTCGTAGTCGAGCGGATGGCTGCGGTCGGCGACGACGGGATATTCGTAGGCGTTGGTCGTGACGGGGATGCGGTCGAGCGTCTTCTCGAACAGATTGACCGCCGGCGCCGCATAGAGCGAAAACGCCTCCGGCCGCACGGACGCGGCGAGGCGCGAATTGACCTCGTCGAAAGCGAAGATGACGTCGAAAGTCTTGGCCTCGAGCCGCGGCATGATCCTCGTCAAGCCCGACGAGGTCGAAGCCGAGAAACTTGCGGGGGAAGGCGAGATATTCGCGGATAAAGTCGAAGCCGCGAAACAGCCTGAGATCGTTGGGGATCAGCGCCTCGCTCTCCGCAAAGCCGATCTGGCTCAGCATCTGAGGCTCGCCGCGCACCGCCACCGGATCGCCGAAGGCGTCGAGACGGCGGAAATAGACGCCGCGACAATGCGCGAACATCTGCTCGTAGAGCGCGATCGCGTCCGCCTCGGGTCCGATGCAGATGAAATCGCAGGCTCCTGGTCTTGCAGCGGCTCGCCCAGAACTCCGCCTTCTTGGACGCCTCCTCCTCGCTCGGTTCGTCCTCGCGCCGCGCCGCGGCGCGCACCGTGAATTGCAGGCGCAAGCCCGCCGCCGCCTCGACGCCGCTTGCGGGCAACAGCGCCTGCAACGGGGCGGGGCTCGTGAGATACTCGGCCTTGACGAGATCGAACGGCCACAGCGTCACCGGCGCGGCGAGGCTGAAGCGGCAGGCGACATTGCGCTCGAGCTCGCGATAGGTCGCCTCGAAATAGGCGCCGCGCGGGATCGTGCTGCCCTCGCGCAGCGCGGGGTCGCCGAATTTCGGCGCGATCTCCGTCAACAGAAACGACGGCGTCGGCGCCAGATATTGCGGCGTCAACTGGTCGATCAGATTGGTGGTGAAATCGGCGAACTCGTGCTTGAGCTTGAGCTGCACGCGCGCCGCCAGGAACGCCGAGCCTTCGAGAAGTCCGGCGATCATCGGATCCATGCGGTCGGCGATGAGCCCGCCCAGACGCTCCGCCACGCCCGGATATTCCTGCGCGAACTCCGTCGCCTGCTCGCGCAGAACGCTAAGCTCGCGATTGTAGAATTCGAGGAACTCGCGGTTCATGGCCCTAGAGCCGATCGACTTTGATCTTGCCGGAATCGAGCTCCACCTCGGCGATGAACTCCACCGGCACGTCGATCGGCTCGGCGCGCAAGTCCGCCTTGATGAAGAACTTGAGGCGCAGCGCCTCGATGTCGACGAGGGGATCGCGGCCGACCTTCAGAGTGCTGGTCGAGAGCCGCGGCTCGAAGATCGTCAGCGCCCGCTCGATCTCGCGCGAAATCTCGACCAGACGCTGCTCGTCTATGGTGCGCGTCGAAAGATCGGGAAAGCCGAAATTGAGCACCGAGCGCGCCACCTGCGGCGCGTCTTCGAGGCCGATGGCCGCATCGAGATTGGTTGTGTTGAGGAGATCGACGAGATCGGCGCTGACCTCGCGGCGCAGTCCCGATTCGGAGATCGGCGCGCGGCTCGGCGAGCGGCGCGGCGCGATCACGCGCTCGCCGGCGGCGTCGCGCAGGTCCAGCGCCTTCTTGGCGTCGCGTTTCTCGTGCGCCGTGCGAAAAGCGAACATCAGCGGCGGCGCCAGGCGTTCCTTGGTCTTGAGAGCCATCGCCTCCGCCTGCAAAGACGCGCCTAGAGGGAAGAATTGAGCGCGGCGTCGCCGCCGCGCTCGACGTCACGCATAAATCAGGACGCCTTGTTGGCCTTGACGTCGTAGGTCTTGGTGTTCTTCGCGCCGGGCGAGCCGTCGGCGTTCTGCGGCGTGTAGTTCAATTCGACCTTGGAGAAGTTGAGCGAGACGCTCTCCTGGGCGATGCCGCCGCCTTCGTGGCCGCTCGTCGTGATCGACGAAATATACACTTCCGTCAGCTTGTAGACCAGGTATTCCTGCGGCTTCTCGCCGGCGCGGCGAACCGTAACGGTCGCGTTGGGGAAGTGCTTGCCGGTCGCGCAGCCGATGAACAGGTTGGGCGAGGACGCGTCGACGGTCTTGGTGAAGTGCATGTCCTGCACGTTCGAGCGGCCGCCGCCCGAGCCGAGGTTGGAGCCGCCGGTGCCGGCGTTGGTGACGCCGAAGCTGAACGACGAGACGTGGATCTCGTCCTTGTGCTTGTCGTCCTGCGACTCGCCCTTAACGCCGTCGATCTTGAGGAAATAGTCTTCCTGGGCCATTTCATGTCTCCGTGGGGAATTTGAATGTCAGGGTCTTGGGGTCCGCCCTGGCCGGGCGACCTCGCCCGTCAGGCTATGTTTACGGTCCGCGAAACCCCCGCGAACCGCATATTTTCGGCGTTCAGCTTACTTTTTCTCCAACCGGATGTTGGAGACGAGGCTCATGCCGATGTCCATGCCTTCCAGCTGGAAGTGCGGGCGAAGATGCACGGCCGCCGAGTAATAGCCGGGGTTCTCCTCGTTCTCCGTCACCTTCACCTGGGCGGCGGCCAGCGGCAGGCGCGCCTTGGTCTCCTCGCTGGAGTTCTTGGGATCGCCGTCGACATAGAGCGTGATCCATTCGTTGAGCCACTTCTCGAGCTGCTCGCGCTCCTTGGTCGAGCCGATCTTGTCGCGCACCATCACCTTCAGATAATGGGCGAAGCGCGACACGGCGAACATGTAAGGAATGCGCGCCGACAGATTGTCCGACGCCGTCGCCTCCTTGTCGATGTAGGTGCGCGGCTTGTAGACCGATTGGGCGCCGATGAAGGCCGCCTTGTCGGTGTTCTTGCGATGGATGATCGAGATGAGGCCGGCCTTCGAGAGCTCCGCCTCGCGCCGGTCGGTGATCGCGATCTCGGTCGGGCATTTGAGATCGACGCCGCCGTCGTCGGTCGGGAAGGTGTAGGTCGGCAGGTTGATGACCTCGCCGCCCGACTGCACGCCGCGGATGCGCACCGTCCAGCCATATTCCTTGAACGCCCGGTTGATGTTGGCGGCCATCGCGTAGGCCGCGTTCATCCAGCCGTATTTGGCGCCGTCGTGCCCGTCCGTATCCTCTTCGAACGCGAATTCGTGCACGGGCTCGCCCTTCGCGCCATAGGGCAGACGCGCCAGCACCCGCGGCATGCACAGCGCGAGATAGCGGGAATCGACGCCATCGCGCAGCCCCTTCCACGCCGCGTAGTCCGGCGTGTCCATCAGCTTGCCGATGTCGCGTGGATTCATCAGCTCGCGCCAGCTATCCATGCCGAGCAGGTTGGGATCGGCGCCGGTGACGAGCGGCGCGAGCGCCGCCGAGGCGATCTTGGAGAGATCGCGCATCAACGACACGTCCACCGCCGAGTGGCTGAAATGATAATCGGCGACCAAAGCCCCATAGGGCTCGCCGCCGAGCGTGCCGAATTCCTGCTCGTAGATCGACTTGAAAACCGGGCTCTGGTCCCAGCGCGCGCCGGGGAACAGCTTGAAGTGCCGGTAGAGCTCGGTCTTGCCGACGTTCATCACCCTGATCTTGAGCGAGGCGTCGGTCTCGGAATTGAAGACGAGATAGTGCAGGCCGCGCCAGGCGCTTTCGAGCTGCTGGAACTCCTTGGCGTGGATGATCTCATTCATCTGCGCCGACAGCTTCTCGTCGATGCGCGCGATCATTTCCTCGATCGTGCCGATCACGTCCTCCTTGATGAGGCTGGAATCGGAGAGCGCCTGGGTGACGAGCGTCTGCACGGCGTTTTCGACTTCGGTCGCCGCCTGCTCGCTGCGCGGCTTGAAGCTCTGTTTGAGGATCGAGGAAATGTCGTCGACTTCGGCGAGCGCTTGGGCGGGCTGGGCGGCCGCCGCTTCCTGCTGGGGATTGGCCATTTGGGGAAATCCTTATTCCGGCGTTTCTTCGGTGGCGGGACGCTCGTCGAGCTTCTGCTTGAGGGCGCTCATCAGCTGCGGGTCGGCGAGCAGTTTCTTGAGCGTGTCTTCGGCGGCGACCTTGCCGTCCATGTAGCGCATCAGGTTGGCCAGCTGCTCGCGGGCGGCCAGCAACTTGGCGAGCGCCGGAACCTGGCGGGCGATCGCCGCCGGCTCGAAATCCTCCATCTTCTTGAAAGTAAGGTTGACGGAGAGCCGCGTCGCCTCCTCGCCGCCGAGCTTGTTGGCCGTCTTGAAGGCGACGGCGGGCTCGATCGCCGCCATGCGCGCGTCGAAATTGTCCATGTCGGTGTCCAGAAACTTCCGGTTCTCGATCTCCGGCTTCTCGACCGCCGAAGCGTTTCCGGAAAGGTCGGCCAGCACGCCCATCACGAAGGGCAGTTCGATCTTCTCCTCGGAATCATAGGGATCCTCGTAAGTGATGTGGACCCTCGGCTTACGGTTGCGGGTGATGAACTTCTGACCGGAGTTGCTATTTTTCGCCATCTGTTGTCCTCCTGCTCGCCGCCTCACAAGTTTTAAGCGTTAGCATAATTCGCAAAATTCGCCGTAGCAACCTCTTTTGCGACCGCCATCGCGCCGAAATCGCCTGGGGCGGAGCCGACGCTGGCCTTTACGGGACGATTTCAGCGCCGGCGGACTTGCGATTCGCCGGTTTCGGCCGCAATTTCGGGGCGCCGCAGCCGGCCGCGCGTCAACGGAATCGGGAAACCAAACGATGGGCTCAGGCCCCAAAGCCTCAGGCGGGCGCAACATCGTCGCCTATTTCGCCGGCCATCTCGCCAATCTCGTCAACGGCGCCGACACGCTCGATCCGATCCAGGATTTCGCCGAGGTGAAGGCGTTCACGCTCTACGAGAAAGTGCGGCGCACGCTGGCGACGAGCCCGCGCTATGTCGAAGGCCTGGTCGGCTTCTGGTCCTATCCGCCCGCCCAACGACGCCGAGGACGCCGCCGACTTCTATTTCGACGCCGTGCTGCAACGGCCGATCGCGGCCAGGCGCGGCGAGCCGACCACCGCCGACCATCTCGCCGAGCTTATGGCCTCCCACGGCCTGCGCTCGGCCGCGGCCGGAAACGGGCGAGCGTTCGACCTGGAACGCGCTCACCGGCGCGGGCGGGCGCATCCGCCGCTTCAAGCCGCAGGAGAAGCTGTTCGAGCTTTCCAACCGCATCCTCAAATGCCTCGACGCGGTCAACCGCCCCTACGCCGAGGTGCTGCGGCTCGGCCTCTGCCCGAAGGAATGGCTGTCCGGCGAGGACGCGGTCGGGGTCAACACGCTGAAGGCGGCCAATGCCTTCCTCAAGGCGCTGAAGGAGGCGATGCAGCGGCGAGGTCGGCCGCCGCGCGACCGCCGAGGAGCTGGATGCTCGCCTTCGCCAAGGCCCCCGTGCCCGGCTTCAAGACGGCGCAGGAATTCGCGGCCGAGCCGATCGGCGCGGCGCTGCTGACGCGGCTCGCCGGCCTCGACCAGACCTATCTCGTCTCCTACGACGCCCACGAGAACAGCCCGCTCGAAGCGATGGAGAGCGAGGCGGACGAGCCGCTGATGGACGCCGAGGAGGCCGCAGCCCTACCTCGCCGCGGCGGTCGCCGCCGGCGCCCTCAGCGCCGCCGAGGGCGAGCTCCTCAAGGCGATCATGTCGGGGCGCGACCTCATGTCGGCGATGGGCGACAATCTCGCGCTCAGGCGGCGGCTCAAGCAGGAATTCGGCGGCGACGTCGCCGCCTATGTCGATGAACTCTCAACCCGCACCGCGCGTTTCGTCGCCGAGGCGGCGGGCAGACCGTAAGGGTTCTCCGAGACGGAACCTTGCGCAAAGTCGCAACCCAATTCGAAGGAGCAAATCGTGGAGACCATTTTCGAGCCCAGACACGCCGCCCGCTTCCTTCGCACGCTGAGGGTCGCGACGGGCGTCGCGGTCGCGCGCGAGGATCTGCGGCGCGGCCGCGGCGCGGCCGCGCCCGCCGCCACCTTCCGGGCGCTCGCCGCCAAGACCGGCGCCTGGCGCTTTCCCGAGGAAGGGCTCATCAGCGGCGACGGTCTGCTGCTCGCCAGGCTGGTCCGCGAGCCGGACGGCTCGGGCGCGCTCGTCCTGCAGGCCCAGGGCGCGGCCGGCGTCTCCGCCTATGCGGGGCGTCCGGCGCGCGCGCGCGCCGGCGAGACTTGGTTCGGGGAAGGCGCGTTCGACCGCTTCGGCATGGTGCGCCTCGACTTCGCCGCGGAAGAATTCGAAGACGCCGAGCTCGCCCAGATCGAGGTCGAGCTCATCGAGCCATGAGCGCCCGCGTGTTTGTACCTCTCGTCGATTCCCATGGCGAGGCGGCGCATCTGTTCGAGGCGATCGCCGGCGAGACTCCGCCGGAGGACCATCCCGCCCGCCTCGTGCCGCAGATCGCAGAATTGTTCGACTTCGGCCTCTACGGCGTCGGCCAGAGCGCGCGCGAGGCGGTGGTGAGCTTCGTCGAGGCGCGGCGCCGGCGTCTGTGGCTGAGCCCGCGCAACGCGCGCCTCAAGCCCTGGCATCTGCGCATTTCCGATCTTCAGCTCGGCCGCCTCAGCGACGGCAACGCGCGCTCGGCCGGCCTCGGGCTGACCATCGCCGCGCTGTGCCAGACCTTCGGGCGCGACCCCGGCCTCGTCTTCGCCACCGGCGAGATTCTCCCCGCCGGCGCCCCGGGCGCGAGCGCGGCGCGGGTCGGGCCGGTCTCGGGCGTGCGCGGCAAGCTTGCGCTCATCGGCGATTATCTCGCCCAGCACGGCCCCGCCCTCGAAGGCCAGCGCGTCGTCGTGGCGCTGCCGGCCGAGGCCGAGGACGGGCGCCCGCTGGAAGAGGCCGAGCGCCCCATGCTGACGCGGCTCGCAAGAGAAGCGGAGCAGTCGCAGATCAAGCTCGAAACCGTCTTCGCCGACACGCTCGACGCGCTCGAAGCGCCGCTCGGCCCGTTCACGATTCCCGAACTGCTGACGCCGGCGCGCGCCGTCGCCGGCGCGGCGGTCTTCGGGGTCGCGGCGCTGGTCGTCGGCGTCTGGGCCGCGCTGGCCCATGCGCCGATCCGGCTCGCCTTCGAGCCTCCGGCGTCGGCGAGGCGCGGCGAGCGCCGACGAGGCCGCGCCGCAACGGGCCCGCTACGACGCCAAGACCGACAAGCTCGAACTGCTCGGCCCCTGTTTCGACGCGCAGCGCCAGCCGCTCGTCGTCGGCGGCGAGACGCTGGTGCTCAAGGTGCGCGCCGAGGACGGCCTGCCCTTCGCCAGCCGCGTCCGGCCGATGCGGCTGTTCATCGCCTCGGTGTCGCGCAACGCCGATCCCGTCATCCTCGACGCCGCGCATTTCCGCTCGCTGAGCGCCGGACGCGAGCCACAACCCCAACGATCTCGTCGCCGCCATCCCGATCGAGCGGGTCGAGGACGAGGTGCGGCTGTTCGTACTGGCGACGCGCGACCCGAAATTGGCTATAAGCAATGTCGAAGCCGCAGCTGCGGACGACGCTTGAAGGGCCTGAGCGGCGCCTCGGCTCTGGCCGCCACCACCACTTTCCTCGCCGACCGCGTCGGCGCCGAAATCGCCTATCAATTCCGGGTCACCAATGATCCCCATGCTTGCGCCGCCTGAGCGCCTTTTCAGGCCCCTCCTCCTGGCCCTCGCGGCGCTCTGCGCCCTGAGCCTGCCCGCTCGCGCCGCGCCGACGCCGCTTGACAGCGACGCCGACGTCGCCGCTTTCGCCCAGCGCGTGCGCGCCTATTCCGGCGCGAGCCTCGTGCGCTGGACCATCGTCGCCCCGACCCGCGCGCAGGCGGAGGCCAAGATCGCCGCGATCGTCGAGAAACTGCCGCCCATCGACCGCAGCCTCGCCTCGCGCCTCATCGCGCAGGAGCAGCCGGACGCGCGCGGCGCCGGGGCCTGTCGTCTCGCCGCAGATCGGATCGACGGGCGGGCGCGCCTGCTCCTGGCAGGTCTGGGTCAGCGATCCCTCGCTGCCCTCCTCGGACGCACAGGCGGCGATGGTCGCCGCTCGCCTCGCACGACCGCATGCCGGTCGGCCCGAAAGCGACCTTCCGCGTCGGCCATTTCGGGCTCGTGCAGTCCAAGCTTTACGCCTTCGACGAGACCCGCCCCGGCGCGATCCGCGATCTCGCGACCTCGCCCGACATCGACATTCCCGTGCCGAAGAGCGACGCGGAGGACTACATCATGCTGGCGACGGCGCGCAAATCCGCGCCGTTCCTCGACGGCGTCAAGGCCGCGCTCGCTTCCAGCCAGGGCGAGCGGCGGGACCTCGGCCCCGATTATGCGCTGCGACAGCGCCTGCTCGGCAGCGCGCGCGGCATCGGCGCCAATATCGAGGCGGTGCCGTCCTCCATGATCGCCCGCAAGGCGACGACCGAGGTCGCCGCCAGGACGACAAGCGATCGCGACGAGGCGCTGATGGAGACCTGCCTCTACGCGCTGACGCCCCAGCCCTGAAGGCGCCGGATCGCGGCCGCCCGCCCGCAAGCCCGCGCGGAGGCGGCGGGGAATCGAACTCGATGGATCGGAACCGATCATCGCCGTTTTCGAAGCGCGCCCGCGCCTTTGCGCGGAATCGAGCGCGATAAGGCGCGCTCGACAGAAATTGGAATTACTGTACGAACTTGAACAGCGCGAAGGCCGCGCCGGCCTTGTCTCTTTGCCCTGCGCGGCGAGCTTGGGCATCAGCGAGGCCGACTGCGCGCCGTCGATCTTCTCGGACGCGCCGACCGGCCGGTCCGACGCCGCGGCGATCAGAAGCTGCGGCTTGCCGATCGAGGATGGATCGCCGGTGAAGTTCGCCGAGAAGGTCGCGGAATCGCCGCCGGTCGAGGCGATGCGGGCGCAGGCGGAACGCGTTGCCGTCGTCGTCGATGACCAGAAGCAGCAGACGGCCGGCCGGCGAGTCCCAGGATCGTTCCCGAAAGCGGACGGTTGGTCCCGACGAGCGGGCTGTCCAGCACGATGCGCGGCAGGCCCTTGGCCGATGAGGACGCGGCCTCCAGGAAATCGACGGCCGGACACTGGTTCTGCTGGACGACATAGCCGCGCAGGTCCGGCTCCGCCCGGACCGCCTGCTGGAACGCGGCGCCGAAGCGTTCGAAATCGGCGGGGTCGGCGCCGACGGTTGCGATCGTGCGTCCGGAGGGATCGTCGTCCCGCAGACGCGCGGCGAAACACGGCGCGGCGGGATAGTCGCGCAGGAAGGCGGCGGCCGAGGCGGCCGGCGGCGGCGTCTCGACCGCCGCGACGACCGGGCTCGAGCCGGGCGTCGGCGAAGCGGCGGGCGTCGGCGTAGGCTCCGGCGCTGCGACGACCGGGGCGGCCGTGGGCTTGGCGGTCGGCGTCGCGACGACGGCGTGCGGTCGGTTGCGGGGTCGAGGGCGCGACGACGGGCGTCGCGGTCGGTTGCGGGCTCGGCGCAGCGACGACGGGCGTCAGCGGTCGGTTGCGGGGTCGAGGCGACGACGACGGGCGTCTCGGCGGCGTGCGCGGCCGGCGCGACTTCGATGCGCACTTTCATGCGCCCCTCGGCGCCGCCCGCCGTCCTGGCGACGACGTCGAAGGCGTATTTGCCCGGCGCCTTGGGCTCGCCCGCAAGCTGGCTGAGGCCGTTGCCGAGATCGTTGAGCGTCAGGCCCGGCCGGCAGGCCCGGTCCCGCGCGAAGCGGCGACCGCCTCGCTGCGAGCGGAACGGCGGCAGGCCGGCGCTATAGGCGGTCCCGGCCGTCGCCGGCTCCAGATCGAGGACGCCCAGCGCCGGTTGCGGCGGCGTGGCGGCGGGCGCGGCGGCGAGGCTTGCGGACGCTCGGCGAGGCTTGCGGACGCGGATTGACGGTCAAGGCGACCTTCATGTGCGCGCTTCTTGCCGGCCGCCGTGACGGCGACGATCTCGAACTCGCCCTGGCCCGCGGCCGTGGGCTCGCCGGCGATCTCGCTGCGCCCGCCGCCGAGCGACTTGAACGCGAGGCCCGCGGGCGGCGCCGGGCGCCGCATGCAGGACGAGGCCCTTGCCCGCGGGATCGCCGAACTCCGGGCAGCTCGGCGCGATAGGGCGCGCCGACCGTCGCCGGGGCGAGCGTGACGAAGCTGGTCTGCGCGGCTTCGGCGGCATCTGTTCGAGCAGCACGTCCGCCGTGACCGTCGTGCCCTGCGCGGTCGGTTCGGCCTTGCGCCGGCGTCGCCGCCGGGGTCGGACGTGGCGGCCGGCGTGGAGGTCTCCTTCGGCCCCAGAGCCGGCGGCGTGAAGGCGGGCGTCGGCGAGCCCGTCGAAATCGCCACGGTCGACGACCTGCCGCCGAGGCCGAGACTCGTCGCGGAACAGATAGACCGCCGCGCCGCCGCCCGCCGCGACGACGAGCGACCGCCGCGGCCGCGATGGCGAGGCCGGCGCCGCGGCGCTTCGGCGCACTCGGCGGCGGCGCCTGGGCGGGCGCGGCGGACTGGAGCATGGTCGCCCCGTCGCCCCAGGCGGCGATCTCCGCCATGTTCTCCGGGCGGTCCTGCGGGTCGGGCGCGAGCATCGCCGTCAGCAGCGGGCCGCAACGACACGTCGATGCCGGAAAGATCGGGCACGGTGCGGCGCTTCTCGATCACCTCGACCTGCGACCCGCCCATGTCGAGCGGCTCGCCGCGCAAGGCCTCGGCGATGACGAGGCCGAAACTGTAGATGTCCGATTTCGGCGTCACCTCGCCGCCGAACAGGCCGAGCTGCTCGGGCGACACATATTTGTACTTGCCGGCGAAGCCGCCGCCGATGATCGTGCCCTCGCCCGCCCGCGCGGCGCGGGCGATGCCGAAATCGACGATCTTGGCTTTGCGCACGTCGCCGCCGGGCAGGATGATGTTGTCGCTGGAGATGTCGCGGTGAATGACGCCGCGGCTGTGCGCCTGTTCGAGCGCGCCGCCGATTCGCTTGAGCAGAATGCGCGCCTCCGCCGGCGACAGCGGCCCGTCGGCGAGGCGCTTCTGCAGGGAGACGCCGTCGACGAACTCCATCGCTATGTAATAGCGCTGCAATTCGGGTTCGAGCGAGAACACGTAATAGCGCACGATCGCGTCGTGCAGGAGATCGTGCAGGATCTGCGCCTCGCGCTTGAACAGCGCAATCACCTCGGGATCGCGCGACATTTCCGGGCGCACCAGCTTGATGGCCACGGGATCGCCGGAGGCCACCGCCACGCCCTTGTAGACCTCGCCCATCCCGCCTTCGGCGATCAGAATTCTCGATCTCGAAAATGCCGTTGAGGCGGACGCCCTGCCGGAGGCTGCCCTCGGGCTTTGGCTGAAAGACGGTCTTGTCGACGGACATGTCCGCGGCTCGTTCCTCTTCGGGCCGGCGACGAGGCGGGTCCCGGCGCGCCTGGCCAGCCTAGCCCCAGCCGGCCGCCGCCGTCACCATTATATCGCGAAAGAAATTCAATTCGCCCGGGGGTTGAGATAATATGCAGACCGTAAAACACAGTCGAGCGCCAGTTCCGGCCAATCGTTAACGAGCGGATCGGGGCAGGGCTTCGTGGCAACTGGACGCAAATGGCGTTCGCGGGCGCTCCCGGCGAGCGCAGGGAGAGTTAACATGCGCGCTTCATTCCTGATGATGGCGGGCCTCGCGTTGTCCTTGGCGACCCCGGCTTTCGCCGATCCCGCCTACAATTCCAACAAGGTCGTCGACTTCCTGTTGAAGTCCAAGGCGAACAAGCTGGGCGCGACCCGCGGACTGCACCTCCAGGACCCGGCGGCCGCCGAACCCGAGAACCAGCCGAAGAAATTCGATCTGCTGGTCAACTTCGAGTTCAACTCCGACCACCTGACCGCGGCCGCGAAGGCCAATCTCGACCAGTTCGCCGCCGCCCTGCGCGACCCGCGCGTCAGGGAGGGCCTCAAGGGCGAGAAGCTCGCCATCGACGGCTTCACCGACGCGACCGGCACGGAGGTCTATAATCGGCACCTCTCCGAGCGGCGCGCCGAGGCGGTCGTCAACTATCTCGCGCAGAAGGGCGCCGATCGCGACAGCCTGATGCCCAAGGGTTACGGCCCCACCAAGCCGCGCGAGCCGGACCCCTTCGACCCGCTCAACCGCCGGGTCGAGGCTCATCTGGCGGATTGAGCGGCGAACCCTCTGGGGTCGCCTAGCAGGCGCCAGCGTTTGAGCGCCGGCGCCAGCGCCGACCCGCTGCGGCCGTCGAGCGCGCCTGAGTAATAGCCGGCCGTCTTCAGCCGCTTCTGCAAGGCCGAGACGGTCGCCGGCGTCCAGCTTTGGGTGGGGCCGGTCAGTTCGTTGATCGCGAGCCCCGGAATCGGCGGCGACCGCGCGCAGCAGTTCGTTGGCCGCCGCGTCCGGGTCCTTCGCCGTGTGCCGGCCCTCGTCGAGCAGAACCGCGGCGGCCCGGTAGCCGTTGGGCTCGCCGAGCGAAGCGGCGCGGCGATAGAGCGCGAGCGCGTCGGACGCCTTGCCGCCGAGGCCGTCGTCGGCGAATTTGCCGAGATCGAACGCAGCGATCGCCGAACCCGCATCGGCCGCCGTTTTCAACAGCCCATAGGCGCGGCCGAGATCCTTCGACATGACCTTGCCCTCGGTCAGCGCCACCGCGATGTTGATCGCCCCGTCCGGGCTGCCGCGCTCGGGCGGCTTTTTCATAAAGCGCATAGGCGGCGCTGACGTTCTTGGGCACGTGGTCGCCCGTCTCCTCCAGCCGGCCGAGACTCACGAGCGCCCGGGCGTCGCCGGCCTCGGCCGCCGCGCGATAGAGCTTGACCGCCTCGTCGAACATGCCGGCCGCGAAATGCGCGCGCGCGAGCAGCGCCTGATAATGCGCCGAGCCCGGAGCTCGCCGCGAGCGCCTTCTCGCAGGCGTCGATCGCGGTCGGGGCGTTGACCTTGAGCGTCGCCAGATCGACGCCCGGCGCGCTCGCGGTGGCGTCGTTGGGATGGGTCGCCAGACGATCGCAGAGAACGCCGGGGTCCTTGGCGGTGGACTGCGCCTCCGCGAGCTTCTCCGCGAGATCCTCGGCGTCGCGCGCATGCGCGCCGTTGGGAAAGCGCGCGCGATAGAGTTCGACCAGCGCCGGCTCGCGCGAACTCAGCGCGAGGCGCCAGATCTCCTCCTCGGCCGAGCGGTCCTTCGGCTTCGGCGGCGCCTTCTCCGCGGTCTTCAGCAGCGCCTGGACGTCGGGAGCGTGCGGACCGGCGGGATAGCGCTGAAGATAGATGCGCAGGAGATCGGGGTCGCGCCCGGGCGCGGCGAGCCGCCACAGCATCGCCTCGGGGCTCGCGTCGGCCGGGCCCTCGCCGGCGAGGTAGATCTGTTTGGTGAGCGAGGAGTTCTCCCACGGCACCTGCTCGCCGCCCGTGGCCGCGATCACGTCGCGCCTGACCGCGATCATCGTGTTGGAGAGATCGACGCCGGACGTCGTCAGATGCGCGAGCAGGGCCTGCGCGAAAGGGCTGTTGCGTCCGGCCCCGTCGAAGGCGACGGCGTCGGGCTGGGTGGCGAAGGCGATCATGAAATCGGCGGCCTGGCCGACGCGGGCGAGGCCCGGCGGCGTCGGAAGCGCGACGTCGCGCTTCAGCGGATTCTCGCGGCAGGCGTCGAGGAAGACCAGCCGCCGTCCCGTGCTCTTGGCCATCGCCGCGACGACGGAATCGAGCGGGACGGTCTGCCTGGCGATGTCGGCGGCGTTGCGCAGGACCGCGTCGACGGGCACGAGATAATTGTGCTCCTGAAGCTGCATGCCGTGGCCGCCGTAGTAGAACAGCGCCAGATCGGCGTGCTCCGCGCGAACGCCGAATTCGGCGATCGCGCGGTTCATCTGCGCCTGATCGACGTCGACGTGCAACGACACGTCGAAGCCGAGCGTGCGCAGCGCCTGCGCGACGTCATGCGCGTCGTTGGGCGGATTGGCGAGCGCGGGCGCGGAGCGATAGGCGCCCTCGCCGATCACCAGCGCGACGCGCGCGGCTTTCGCATGCGCGCAGGCTGTCGCGGCGACCCATAGCAACGCGACCGCCAGAAGCGCGCGGAAAATACTCGCCGTCAGCAACATGACCGCGAGGCTAGCGTAGCCTGTGCGCGAAAGCGAGGCGGGCGCGATTACAAAGTGTCGGCGCGCTCCAGCGCGGTGGCGGCCGAGTTGAGCGTGCGGGCGACGAGATCGCCGCCGCGGGTGGCGACCTGCTTGGCGTCCGGATCGGAGGCGCGCATGAGCGCGATCGTCTTGTGGACGACGGCGATCGCGCTGCGCAATTCGCCGACCGCCGCGCGCACCGTGGGCGCCGCCCGCGCGCGCGTGGCGGCGGCGTGAACGACGTCCGGCAGCTTCTTGAACGCATCGCGCGCCTCGGGGGGCAGACGCGGCGTCACTTTGTCGAGCGCCTTGGCGTATTCGTCGAGGGCGTCCGCGATGCATGCCTGCGATTTGCAGCCGCAGTATTTGATATAATTTTGCGTCTCCTCGGTGATCGCCTCTAGGCCCTCAATGGGGGTCTTGTAGGCGTCGGGATCCGGGAGCAGCAGGCCGGCCGAGCAGGCCCCGGCCGTGGCGGCGCTTGGCGCGCCGAAAGACGGTATCGCGTAGCCGCCGCCGCCGCCGTGACCGCCTGCCGCTCCGACGCCGCCGCCTGTCGACCCGCCGTCGCCGCCGGTCGACTGCGCAAGCTGCAAGAGATCGAGGCCGACGCGCTCGGAGGCGCCCGCGCGATTGGCCTGCGCAGCCGCCCCGGAAGCGCTCGCGCCCGTATTGGCGTAGGCCGCCGGCAGTCCCACATGGCCCGCGATCGCGAGCAGAACCAAGCTGCGAGAGAGGACGTTCATGCTACACTCCGGGCGCCGAAACGACGGCCGCCAGCGCGGCTGCTTTCTCCCTGGTTACGGAATGGTTCACGCCGAGCCGGCCTTTCCATGGGATCGAGACGCGGCTCATGTTTGCAGGGATCTCATTGTTTGTCGAGATCTTTACCGGCGCCTGTTTTCGCCGCACTATCGCGCCGTCCGGAACGCATCGGGAGCAAGCGCGTTGGAGCGGGGGCGCATCTGAGCAGGCGCGCGAGGCCGACTGGCGAATCCGCGCCGGGGAGGAAAGCGGAGACGCCGCCTGAAGTCGCCCGGCTCGGCGCCGCCGGGGCTGTTCGATGAGCCGCCGCGTCGTCGCTGTCTGGCTCGCCGCCTTGGCGCTGGCGCTGATCGGCGCCGCCGTCGCCTTCGCCGTCTGGCGCCTCGTCGTCATGCGGCCGCAGCCGCAAGCCCCGCTTCAGCCGATCCCGGTCTCGCCGGCGCCGCAACCCACTCCGCCCGCGCGCGCCTCCACGATCATCGATCTGCCAGGCGATCCCGCGCTGGCGCGGCGCGCGGTCCTGAAGGCGCCGCGGCAGATCACGATCGCCGTCCCCGCGCGGCTTGCGGCGGACGCGCCGAAACCGGAGAGCGGGGCTTTCTATGTCAGCGAGCCGTTGACGCCGGCGAGCGGCGGCTATCTCGGCAAATTCACCGGCAACGGGCTTGAGGCCGACGCGCTCAACGCCGAACTCGCGATAAACACGGCGGCGGCGGCGGGCGAGAGCGAGGGCTCCGACGACGACGGCGGCGATCTGACTCCGGAGGCCGCCGGTCGCCGCGCCGTTGACGGGCGCCAACAGCCAGCAGCTCGACGCCCTCGCCGGCGGCGACAACGGCCGCTCGCAGCTCAAAGAGGCGATCCTCAGGCCGACGATCGCCCAGAAAATCTCGCAGTTGCTGATCGAGAGCGGCTACGAGACGACGAGCGCCGAGGCCGTCGAGGCCGCCGCCAAGCGACTTTACAACATCCAGTCCCTGCGCGTCGGCGCCGTGGCGCTGGCGGTCGGCGCCGCCGACGCCTCCGGCGCCTATCGCGTCACACAATTCACGATTTTCCAGGACCGCGAATATGTGGGAACCGTCGCGCTGGCGGAGAACGGCGTCTATGGCGAGGGCGCGGAGCCGACGATCCCGCAGGGGCTCCTCGACCAGACCGATCAGAGGCCGGCCGGCTCGCATTTCAATCTGGCCGACGGCGTCTACAGCGCGGGCCTGCGCAGCGCCGTTCCCGAGCCTGTGATTCGCGAGGCCGTTCGCCTGCTCGGCGGGCTCGTCGATCTCGACGCGCCGCTCGCGACGGGCGAGACGCTGAAGCTGATCTATGCGGCGAGCCCGCGCTCGAAGGGACAGGCGAGCCGCGTCATCTATGCGGGCCTCGGCGGTCCGACCGCCGCCGATTGCTACGCCTTCGAGTTGAGCGACGGGTCGTTCGGCTGCTTCCAGAAGGAAGCGCCCGAACGGCCGCAGGCGCCTTCGTCAGGCGGGACGGGCGCGCCGCTGCCTCCGGAGCGGGAGCGGCCGGGCGGCTCCGCGCCCGTCGCGGTCTCCGGGCTGTTGCCGCCGATCCACGGCGCGCGGGTCACCTCGCTGTTCGGCATGCGCTTCCACCCGATTCTTCACATCACGCGGCTGCATGCCGGCATAGATTTCGGCGCGGCGGTGGGCAGCCTCGTGCGCGCCGCCGCCGACGGGGTGGTCGAAAGCGCGGGGCAGGCGCGCGGCTATGGCGAGCGCGTCGTGCTCAAGCATGAAGGCTACGAGACGACCTACAACCATCTCTCCGAGATCCGCGTCGAGGACGGAGAGAAGGTGAAACAGGGCGAAGTCGTCGCGCTTTCCGGCAATTCAGGCTTGTCGACCGGCCCGCACCTGCATTTCGAATATCGCGTCAACGGCACGCCGGAAGACCCGCTGCCCCACCTTGGCAAGGACGTTCAGGGACGCATCCTCGCCTCTCTGGGGCGGCCGGGTCTGGCCTCCCGCCCGCCGCCCGACGCCGCCACGCTCGCCGCCTTCGCCGCCGCCAAGGCGACCATCGACGCCGCGCTCGCCGAGGCGCAGCCGTAAGGCGCCGAAAAACAAGAGCGATTGCGGAACGTCCAAATCTAACGATTGGCGCCCAACCTTACTTCGCCCGTAAAGCCTGCGTTCGACCCGATGCGGACGTTTGCGCCATCCACTGCCCTCGTCGCTTGAGGCGCCCCGAAGGGGCCTCGAAGGACGCTTAGTTCGCTCGACCACTTCCGCAATCAGGCGCCGCCGCCCCGCCGCTTGGCCCGGCGATGGCTTCGTCGATGCGCTCAAGCTCATGCATTGGGAATTGAATGGGTGGTATGCGAGACAAAATGATAAATTCGAAAATCTATCTCCCAGAGACTACCTCAAGGGAAAACCGTGGGTAGAATCGCCAGCGGGTCGGGATTGATGGGGCTTCGCAAAATCGGTGTGCTGAAATGAACAATCTTGCGACTTATGCAACTAATGAACTGGTTGCTAAATTCCGAGACGCGTGTTTGGCGCAGTATGGTACGTATCAAACGGAAAATGTCTCAAAACGTAACAAATTGTTCGATTTCTTAGTTGACGTGACCCGGGAATTGAAGCGCCGCGGCGTCGAGGAGCGACGGTCGTTACTAACTTTGTTTGCTGACAAGAACCCACAGGTGCGGTTGCAAGCAGCAAACTTCGTCTATTCCGTTGCGCCAACCGAGGCAAAGGCTTGCCTGGAGGCGATCGCCGCCGCCGGTCTGCCGGATCAATCCTTGTCCGCGGGGATGACGCTGAGTGGATTGGAAGAAGACCCAAACTGCTTGGATTGGATTTAGCTTCAGGACTTGCAGCAGGCGCCGCAACAACCACAAACAAAGGAGTTCCAGCCTCACCCGCACCTCAGCACGATCGCCGTCACATTGTCGCTCGCGCCGCGCTGAAGGGTCAGCGCGATGAGGCCGTCGCAGACGGCCTGCGGGTCCTCGCCCGCGAGCGCCGCGGCTATGTCGGAATCCTCGCAATGCGCGGTCAGGCCGTCGCTGCACAGCAGGAACGCATCGCCGGGCGACAGCGGTCGCTGACGAGATCGAGCTCCGGCGCCTCCATCGCGCCGAGCGCGCGCGTCAGCACGCCGCGGCGCGGCCAGAGCTTGGCCTCCTGCGGATCGAGCACGCCGCGGTCGACGAGATCCTGCGTCTCCGAATGGTCGCGCGTGAGCTGGCGCAAGGCGCCGGCGCGCAGCAGATAGGCGCGGCTGTCGCCGCACCACAGGCACGCGAAATGCTCGCCGAAGATCGAGCAGCGCCACCAGCGTCGTGCCCATCACCGCATGGCCCTGGCGCTCGGAGAAGGCGCGCATGTCGCGATTGGCGGCGATGACCGCCGCCTCGACCGCCGCCAGCAGCGCCTCGCCGCTCGGCGCGACGGCGAGGCCGTTCAGCGCGTCGGTCGCCATGCGGCTGGCGACGTCGCCGAAGCCGTGCCCGCCCATGCCGTCGGCGACCGCCCACAGGCCCGACCTCGGGGCGCATCAGCAGGCTGTCCTCGTTGCGGGCGCGCTTCAGGCCGACGTTGGTGGCGGCGGCGGCGCGGATGCGGCGGATCAGGCATCGGCGCTCGTCCTTGCGAAGGCGCCCGTCAGCATGTCGGCGAACAGCGTCGGCGGCGGCATGCCGACGACCGCCAGCGCCAGCGACTCGAAACCCTCGCCGCCGACGGTCCACCAGAAGCTCTGGCCGGCGAAGGCGCCGCGATGGCCGAACCGGCGCGCGGCGCGAAAGGCGAGCGAGGCCTGGGCTGTCGAGCCCGCGCACCAGCACGACGCCCTCCGCCAGTTGCTCGACGCCGGAGATCTCCTCGACCCGCGCCTGCAGCGATCGGCGGGGCAGGCTCTCGACCGTCCCGGCGAAGCTCTCGAACGCCATGTCCGGCGCGAGCGCGCCGAGCAGCGCCGCCTCCGCCGCTTCGCACCAGGCCTCGTTGGGCTCGATCTCCGGCGGCGGCAGCAGGCCGTCGCCCTCGCCGCAGAACAGAGCCAGCGGGAACGGCCGCCCGACGCCGTCGACCGACGCCATCAGCGCGCCGAGCATCGCCTCGCCCGCGAATTGCGCGCCGAGCCAGAAGCGCCAGATCGGCGCGCGATTATAGGCGGGCGACCAGCCCTCGCCGAGCACCTGGCGCGAGGTGGCCAGGCTCGCCTGCAACCACGGCTCCCACATGGTCGAGGAACGGGCGCGACGCCTGATAGGCGACGAAGTCGCGCTTGGCGGGCAGCTTGCCGAAGAACCCCGCAGGCATGAGCGCCTCTTAGAGACCGTTGGGACACTCGAAATGACGCAACGCGCTCAGACTCAAGCGGATTGTTGAGCGAGCCGGAGGTGAACTCGAACGAAACCTCGCGCCCGCCGACGATGAAGCTGACATTGACCGCCGAGCCGCGCTGGATCATCGCGCCGGCGTCGACGAGGCGGAAGAACGCCCACGCCGCCGGTGCGCTCGAGCGTGGATTTGCGATCGGGCATGTCGGGCGCCATCGCGATCGAGGCGGCGCCCGCGCCCGAACCCGGCCATTGCAGCGCCCCGGGCGTGGCGCTGCCCTGCTGGGCGACGACATTGCGCCCCGTTGACGGCCAGCGTCGCCGTCTGCGCCTCGCCGCTCAAGGTCAGCGGCTTGACGGTGAAGCTGAGGTTCGGCTGCGTTCCGCCGGTCGGGAAGAAGGTGTCGCGGATCTCGGCCGCCTGCTGGAAGCGCCGCAGCGTCGTCACCGACAGCGGCCGCGTGATGTTGGAGTTGCTGCGCCAGGTCCAGGTCTTGGAGCCGGTATTGGCGAGCGCGGCGAGATTGGCGGAGAAGAATTTGTCGATGACGCCGTTGGGCGCGAAGATGCGCGCGAAATCGGCGAGCGGCGACGTCGCGGTCGCTGCGCGAGAAGGGATAACGGTTGTTGACGACCTGCTGGCAGGGCGCCGTCACCTCCTGCGCCATCTGATCGGTGAGCTGGGCGATCGTGCGGTTGCTGGCGTCGCCCGCCGCATCGCGGGCGACCTTGCCCATCATGCCGGCGAGCGGCTGCGGCAGGCGCGTCACGTTGGAGCGCAGGCTCGCCACCTCGACCTCGACCTGCTCCAGCGCCCGCTTCGACTGCGCGGGATTGCTCGCCGCGAGCGTCAGTTGGCGATAGAGCTCGTTGAGATTGGCGAGCAGAGCGTCGATCGGCCGCGAGCCGGCGTCGCCGTCGACCAGCAGCTGGATCGGCTTGAAATAGGCCTCGATCGAGGCGCCGGGCGTGGCGGCCGCCGGCTCGCCGGCGCGGCGCTGCGACTTCAGGGCGATATCGACGGCCTCGCGCGCCGTGGTGGAGAGCCTCTGCTGGGCCTTCTCTGGCGGCGAGCGCCGCCGCGTCGGAGCCGGCCGTGTTCTGCGGCGCGGCCGGCGGCGCGGGCCGCTCGCGGGTCAGCGCGGTCTCGTTGCGGATCGATTCGAAAACCTGCTTGATCGGCGAGGTCGGCGCCGAGGCCGCGCTCAGCGCCAGATATTTGGGCCGGTCGGCGAGCAGCGGGCGCAGCGAGAGATTGGTGATCGCCGCGTTCCAGGCGGCGATGAAATCGTTGCTGTAGAGATCGAGTATGTCGGGGAACAGGCGATCGTACTGGGTCTGCACCGCCGACTGCTGGCCGGAGGGCCCGAGCACCCAGGTGTCCTTGGCGAGCGCGCCGGCTATGGTCGGCATATGGTCGATCAGACCCTTGTAGAAGCCGTTGTAGGTGAAGAAGCCGGGCACGCGCACCGTGTCGAGGCTCGCCCCGTTCGCCGCCTCGAACACCAGCCCCATGTCCGGCCCGCCGCGACGCGAGGCGACCCAGTCCTCGATGAGCGCGTTGCGCGACTGGCTCTTCAGCAGCGTATAGGCGCGCTGCGCGACGGGCATGCGCGCCAGCGTCGCCTGCGCCTCGGCGACCAGGGGTCCGTTGAGCGAAACCTTGGGCGGCGCGCCGGTGTCCATGTCGAGCATGGCCTGGAGATGCGCGCGCAGCAGCGCCCGCCCCTGCGCGTAGGGCGCGCCGGGAAAGACGCGCTCCTCCCACTCATGGGTGAACCAGTCGAGGATGAGCTCCTTGTCGACGGAAGGCGCCTTGGCCGCCGAGCATCAGATAGACCTTGAGCGCCTCGTACAGATAGGTCGGGTCGTTGATGTTCTTCTGGATCTGCTGCTCGAGCGAGAGGATGAGGCGCGGGCGCATCAGCCGCTCCAGCGCCTCCTGATAGGCGGTGATCGAGGCGTCCTGCACCCGGCCGCGCTCGCTGAGGCCGAACGTGTCCTTCAACGGCGTCGCCTTGTCTCGATTGTCGTAGCCGTAGGGCAGCGGCGGCAGCGCGCCGATCAGCTCATAGACCGGCCGCACGTCGGGATCGTTGATCGTCGTCTGTTTGATGAGCGGCGCGGCGGCGGCGGCGTAATTGTCGAACCCGACGGAGGTCGCCTTGATGAGGGACGTATTGCCGCCGTAGCTCACCCACCACAGCGCGAGCACGCCGGCCGCCGCCAGCCCGATGGCGCTGAACGCCGCGCCCCTGGCGACGAGCGCGCGGCGCACCGCGGCCAGATTGACCGACACCCAGCCGGCCTCGGCGAAGATCACCTTCGTCATGAGGTCGTGCAGGAAATAGCTCTTGCCGAGGCCCGAATGGGCCGCCGAGCCGTAGCTCTCGACGCCGTAGCTCCTTTGCAGCGCGCCGATGACGGCGTCGAGCGGCGTGCCCTCCTGCGTGCCGGACGTGAAATAGAAGCCGCGCAGCGCCGCGGTCGTCTGGTAGCGCGTCGGCTCGAACACGCGGTTGAGGAACTCGACGATCGGCTTGCGGATCGCGGTCAGCTGCGCCGGCAGGCCGAACAGCGTCGCGCGGGCGCGGGGGTCCGGCTCCTCCTGAAGGCGCTCCGGCATGCGCTCGAAGATGCGCTTGACGAGAAGATCGAACTCCTCGCCGACCTGCGCGACGGTATTGGCGGTCTTGCTCGCGGTCTGGAACGTCGCGCCCCACACGACGTTGCGGCCGGCCTCGTCGAGATCGGCGAAATAAGGCGTGAACCCGGCGATGAGGTCCATCTTGGTGAAGACGGCGTAGACCGGGATAGCTGATGCGCAGATGCTCGTGCAATTCGTCGAGGCGGCGGCGGATCGCGTCGGCGTGGGCGGAGATCTCCTGCGCCGACAGCGTCAGCAGATCGGCGATCGAGATGGCGACGATGACGCCGTTGATCGGCTGGCGCGGCCGGTTGCGGCGCAGGAGATCGAGAAAGGCGAGCCAGCTTCGGCGGTCGGCCTTGGCGTCGGAATCCTGCGTCGTGTAGCGCCCGGCGGTGTCGATCAGCAAAGCCTGGTCGGTGAACCACCAGTCGCAATAGCGCGTGCCGCCGATGCCCGCCACCGCCTGCGGGCCGCCGCTGACGGCGAGCGGAAAGCGCAGGCCCGAATTGACGAGCGCCGTGGTCTTGCCCGCGCCCGGCGGGCCGATGATGAGATACCACGGCAGATCGTAGAGCGCCGCCCCGCCCGACTTGCTGCCGCGCAGGGTCTGGAGCGCGTCCTCCATCTTCTGCTTGAGGACGGGGGCGTCGCTGTCCTCCTCGACCGCCTCCGTCATCGCCTTTTCGAGCGCGGCGGCGGCGCGCATGCGCTTGTACGACGCGCCAGGCGATGACCGCGCCGACGATGAGGAAGACGATGAAGATGATCGTCAGCCGGACGCCGGTTCCGTCCAGCGGAGAATAGTCGGCCACCGATATCAGCGGCCCGCCGAACCAGACGAGCAAAGCGAAGAGGATGGCGCCGAGCACGCTCAAAGCGATCCAGAGCCAGAACGCCCAGGTCATGATTTGAATATCCAGGTCATGATCTCAGCATCCCTGACTGTCGTCGCGCGGGATCGAGAATTCGACGCGCCGGTTCTTCGCCTTGTTGGCCTCCACGTCGTTGGGGGCGACGGGATCGCCGGCGCCCTTGCCCTTGATGACGAGGCGCTTCGGGATCGCTCAGCACCGATTTGAGCAGCCCCGCCGCCGATTTCGCGCGCGCCTCCGACAGCTCGAAATTGGAGGGAAACTGGAGGGTGTGGATCGGGTCGGCGTCGGTGTAGCCGGTCACGGTGATCTCGCCCGGCTGTTTGTTGAGCGCCTCGGCGATCTTCCTGGCGATCGGCGCGAAGGCGGGATTGGCGCTGGCGCCGCCGGACGGGAACAGCACGACGCTGCCGACGCGCACGAAGATCGTCGAGGGCGTCTGCTCCGCGCTCACCTTGCCGGCCATGATCTCCGGCGCCAGCGCGCGCTTGACGCAGACGAGCTGCGGGGCGACCTCGGGCTTGGGCGGCGGCGGCGGCTTCACCGCGACCTCCCGGAAAAGCTGGATCTCCGTGTTGGGATAAAGCGCGGCCATCTTGAGCGCGAGCGCCTCGGCCTGTCCGCTGAGGAGATAGCGCAGGTAGAGATAGACGGCGAGCAGCAGCACGCCGGCGGCCGCGGCCACCGCCCAGACCGGGATTTGCAGCCGGCTCGCCGTCGAGCCCGATCGTCTGCCCGCGCCAATGCGGCGACAGGTCCTCGATGGTCTTGGGCGAGGCGCGGCGGATCGTCTCGTAGAGATCGCGTCGCAGCCCCTGCAAGGCGCCCATGCCGCCGGCCGCGCGATAGACGCCCTCGAAGCCCAGGCTCAGACAGGCGTGCATGAGCTCCAGCAGGCCGAGGTTGACGGCCGGGTTCTGCTTGGCGCGGTCGAGCTCCTGGAAGAATTTGACGCCGCCGGTGCGCTCGCCGAAGAAGCGCACCAGCATGCTGTAGCGCGTCCAGACGTGGCGGTCCTCGGTCGGCAGGTTCTGCACGATGTCGTCGGCGGTGGCGGCGAGCGCGTATTTGGCGACCTGCACCTGATCGGCGGGCGCGCCGGCCGCGCGCGCATCGCGCTCGAAGGCCTCGATCGCCTGCGCCACCTGATCCATCAGCGGCCCGGCGCCGGCGCGCGACAGCGAGGCGCGCAAACGCCCCAGGGCCAGCAGCAGCGAGGCGGCCGCGCGCATCAGCGGATTGTCGGCCACCATCGCAAGATCGACCGCAACATGCGGCGAGGCCGGCGCGGGCGTCATCGGCGGCGGGGCGGCGTTCTGAGGCAGATAGGGATTGACGACGCGCCCGACCATCCAGGCGTCGCCCTCGTTCGGCGGCGGCGCCGGTGGGGATAGGAGACGGGGGCCGTCGGCCGCGAGACGGGCGGCGCCCCGCCCTGCGAGGGAGGCGGCGGCGGCGGATAGGACGGCGGCGGAACATAAGGCGGAGGCGGAGGCGGGGCGGCGCCTGCGGCGACGGCGCGCCCTGCGGCGGGGCCTGCGGCAGCCTCCCGCCGGGATTGGGGCGGATGATCGTCCGGTCGCGCCGGGCGAACGGATCGTCGCCTTCGCTCATCGCCGGCCTTCCCTGATCGCCCAGAATTCGAGCTGAAGCTCAGGCCAGTCGCCGGCGAAATGCATGCCGACGGCGCTGGCGATGCTGAACTCCGGCCACAGGGGCGAAGTGCGGTCGAGATAGAAATAGACGTGATCGGTGATGGCGCGGATCTGCGGCGGGGGCGTGGGCAGATGCACCAGCGGCACGCCCGGCAGATGGGCGTGGACGATCTCGTTCATCTTGGTGTTGGGGCCGACCTTCAGATAGGCCGGCAGGCTCGACTGGATTTCCGCCAGCGGCCGGCGCGCCGAGACTTCGAGAATGAAGGTCGCGTTGCGGAACAGCGTGCGGTCCTTGATCGTCGAGACATAGGCGTTGGCCGCGCGCTCGATGAGCTCCAGCCGGATCGCGCGGCGGTCGAGCTGGGCGGAGAGGAAATCCTGGATGTCGCGCAACAGCGGCGCAAAGGTGCGTTCGAGATCGTCGTGGACGTAAGGATCGTATTCGCGCGCCCGCCGCTCGGACGTGGCGAAGGTCGCCAGTTCCCCGGCGATGCGCAGGAACTCCTCGTAGAGCCGCTCGGGATGCACGGCGTGCGAGCGGCGGAAATGCGCCAGCACCGGGCTCTCGCGGTTGAGCATTTGCAGCATCAGATAATCGGCGCTTTGCAGGCCGCCGCCGGCGGTGGGATCGCTGGCGTAGCGGGCGAGCTCGTCGAGCTTGGCGCCGATCCAGCCGATGACCCGGTCGAGCCAGCCCTCGACCGTCGGATGGGCGGCGACGATGAGCAGCGGGGGGGCGAACTTCTCGTCGAACACCAGCGTCTTGTCGTGGACCTCGACGAGCCGGGCGGCCGGCAGGCTGACGAAGCCCGGCTTCTGCGTCTTGCGGATCTCGTAGGCGAGCCGGGGATAGGCGACCTCGATCTCCTCCTCGACGCGCAGATGCGAGGTCGAAGTCGATCACCGTCTCGGTGCCGATGATGAAGCGGGTCGCGCTCTCGGAGGCGAGCGGCCCGACCTCGCGCGCGTTCTCGCCGCGCGCCGGGGCGGTGAGCCAGATCACCTGACCGGAGGCGGATTCGGGCACGTCGATGGGCGCCGGCGCGGGGGCGTCGGAGGGAAAATCGAACAGCCCGCCGTCGGGCAGCACGCCGGAGGCCCGCCGCAGCGCGAACTTGCCCTGATGGGCGAGATCGCGGTCGATCTCCAGCGAAGCGAAGCCCCAGGGATAGGGCGTGACATGGCGGGTCCGGCTCTCGAGCGCATTCTCGAGATAGCGGTCGGCCTGTTGCAGATGATGGGGCCTGAGAAACAGGCCCTCGGTCCAATGCACCTTTGCGTTCCACGACATGTCCGACGGCGCCCCGCGTTATCAGTCCGGCTTTCAGCCGCCCTTGTCGTTCAGGCGATCATAGGCCTGGGCGAACAACCCCATGAAGGCGTCATTCAGCCGTCCGTCCGACCGTTTGGTCAAAGCTTTCCATCGCTCCGCATAGGCGTCCCACAACCGCGCCTTACGGGACGCCACCACGGCGCTCAAACCCCGCTCCTGCGGCGTCGCCGCGTCGATGCGGTCGGGGCTCAGATCCTCGAACAGGGCGTCGAGCGCCTGCTGCATCGCGCCGAAGGTCTGCACGTTATGGACCTTCAGCTCCTCGAACACCTGCGCCACCGCCGCCGGCGCCTTCAGATGGATGCGGTTCGGCGGACCGAACATGGACTCCATCGCGTGGCTCGGGATCGGCGGCGAACTTGATGCGGATTGTTCTCGGTCGGCCGGAACATGGTGTGCTGCGACGGAGCGGATCGCCGATTTGGTCTGCCTGCGGCTCGCCGCCATCTGGATGAGATTGAGACACGGTCAGCCGCAGCACCGCGCCGATCTCGTCGGCGACTTCGTTCGCGTCGCGGCCTGCGAGCGCGCTCCTGGGAATGCCGGCGGCGGCGGCGATGCGGTCGAGAAGCGCGGAGTCCGGAACGGCGGCGGCCGGGGCGCGCGCCGGCGCCGGCTCGGCGACGGGCGGAGGCGGCGGAGGCGGCGCAAGGAGGACGGAGGCGGGGGCGGAGGCGCGGCTGCGACCGGATCGGCCGGCCGGATCGGCCGCGGCCGTTCGACGATCGGCAGTTCGCGCGGATCGGGCGGCGGCGGAGGCGGCGGCGGGGCTGGGGCGTCGCGGCAAGCCACGCCTCGTCGGTCGCCGGGCGCGGGCGCCGACCAGACCGAGGGGGGCGCGGCGGCCGCGACCGACCCTGCGTCGGTCGCGAAATCCAGGAAATCGCCCGGCGTCGCCGGTCCTTTTGCGCACGCGATAGGCGTCGCGGCTGTCGGGCGGCGCGACGTCGCCGACCGCGCCCCACACGTCGCCCGCCGGAGCCCCGGCCGCGCCGACGGTCTCCTGCCGCCGGACGCCGGCGCCCCGCCCTCGATCGACACGGCGACGATGTAGGGGCCGATCGTCAGCCGGTCGCCGTCGCGCAGCCGATAGGGCGCGTCGAGGCGGAATTGGGCGCCGTTGACGAAGGTCCCGTTGGTGGAGACGTCGTAGAGCCAATATTCGTTGTCGCGATAGCGGATCTCGCAATGCTTGCCGGAGACGTAGCGGCTCGGGTCCGGCAGCGTCCAGTCGAGATGGGCGTCGCGGCCGATGTCGAGGCCGCGGCCTTTCAGCTCGACCCTCACCGGGCCGCCGTCGGGCAGTCGGTCCATATTCTCGATGGCGAGGCGAAGCGTCATGGATTCGAAGCGTGGGCGCGATCCGAAGTTCGTCCTGTTACTATCGCCGCCTTTGTCTGACGCCGCAAGCGCGAGCCTTCGCGCGAATCTCGCCGCCCTATTTCAGGCTCGAAACGACCGCGAGCCGCTTGATCTCGGCCGATCTGGAACGCCTGCAGGAAGGCGTCGTAGTTCTTGAACGAGACGCAGCCGTTGGAATCGCCGTTCGGCCCCAGCATGTAGGTATGGGCGAGCAGCCCGACGCGGTCGAAGATCGACGACGCGCCGCCGACCGGGTTGAGCCGCAGCGCCTGCACGCCGTGAAACAGGTCCTCGCGCAGCGTCAGGTCGTACAGATGCGGCGGCGTCGCGCCGCGATCCTTCTCGTCGACATGCGCTGGGATCGTCCCGCAGCGGCCCGAGCCCGGAATGGGCTTCGAGCCGCTCGCCGTCGGGCAGATAGACGGTGTGGGCGGCTGAGGTCGTAGACGGCGGTGTAGCGGTCGTATTGGCCAAGCGATCGCCGGCTTCAGGCCGACTCGCGCCTCGCGCGACGTCCCGACGCAGGCCGTTGAGATCGCGGCCAGCCGCGAATTGAGCTCGATCGGACGCGGCGCCGGCATCGGCGGGAGCGACCCCAGCTCGATCGAAGGCGACGTCGGCTCCTCCCTGAGCCGCGTTTCGCGGGCGGCCGTCGTCGCTTCGTCGCTCCGCGGCGGCGCGAAGATCGAGGCCGGCCGGGGCGGCGCGAACGCCGACGGGCCGGCTCTGGATACGGCGGTCGCCGGCTGGGCCGGCGGAAGCGCGGGGCTCGTTCCTCGAGCGAGGGGCGGCGAGGCGGGCGACTCGTGGGCCTGCGCCGACCGATAGGCGGTTGCGCATAGCAATGCGCCCGCCCCAACGAAGACGGCGCCCATGATGAAGAGAGCGATGGTTTCGGCGGAGAGTTTGCGGCGCCCGGACGTCATCGTCCTGTCCTCGGCTTTCGCCGGCCCCTTTCCGGTCGGCGGTTCGGCCGAAGTTTACGGTCTGCGCGAGGAACGTTAAGCATGGGCTCAAAATCTGCGCTGCGCCCTCACGGCGCGCGCCAGCATTTCGCGCGCCTCCGGCTTCAGCCATTCGCCGATCTCGGCGTCGCCAAGCGGAGCGGCGGGGGCGAAAGGCGCCGCGACGCGCACGCTTCTGTGCTCGAGGGCCGCCGTCAGGATCGCCTCCATCACCGCCAGCACATGCAAGGCGAAAGCGCCGCTCGCGCGCGGCTCGCGCTTATCCAGGATGGCGCGCGCGAGATCGGCGACGCCGAGGCCGCGCCAGTTCGATTGCTTGGGCGTATCCGCCGGCCAGTTCGCCGCGCCGAGCAGCCGGCGGCCGAGCGGAATGGGCCGCCAATCCTCGCGCCCCTCAGCGATCGCGAGATCGCCGGCGAAGAAATTCGGATCGGGCAGCCGCAGCGAGGCCGCCTCGCCGTGCAGTTCGATCGGCGCGAGACCGTGCCGCCAGACGTCGAAGCTCGCCAGAAACGTCGCCTGCGCGCCGTTCGCGAAGGTCAGCAGCGCCTGCACCGAGGTCAGCGTCTCGACGCGGATTTTCTGGCCGAGCATTCGGCGAGCCCGGCGTCGTGACCGTGCGCTCGGCAAAGCCGATCCGCCCGACCGCCTGCGCCTCGGCGACCGGCCCGAGCAGGCTCGCCAGGCCTGAGAGATAATAGGGGCCCATGTCGAACACCGGCCCGCCGCCGGGCTGGTAATAGAAGGCGGGACTGGGATGCCAATGCTCGTAGCCATGAGAGAGCACGGCGGCGAGCGCGGTCAGCGGCCGGCCGACCGCGCCGGAATTCGATGAGCGCCCGCGCCTCCTGATAGCCGGGGCCGAGAATCGTGTCCGGCGCGCAGCCGACCTCGACCCCCTTGGCCGCCGCCGCGGCGATTATGCGCTCGCCGTCGGCGAGGCGGGCCGCGAGCGGCTTCTCCGAATAGACGGACTTGCCGGCCTCGATGGCGGCGAGCGAAACCTCGGCGTGGGCGTCGGGCGTCGTCAGGTTGAGCACGATGTCGATGTCGTCGGCAGCCAGGAGATCGCGCGACCGTGCGCGCCGCCAGCCCATGGCGCGAGGCCTGGCGGGCGGCGGCCTGCGGCGCCATGTCGGCGCAGGCGACGACGGCGACGTCCCGGAACCTGGCGAGATTGGTCAGATAGATGTCGGAGATGAAGCCGCAGCCGACAAGACCCGCTCTCAGCGTCATGGCGCCTCTCAGGGGAGGAAAAGGACGCCGAGCCGCGCCCGCCCCAGGTCTAGCCGAAGCCGGCGCGCGCCGAAAGGCCGGTCAAAGGCTCGTCTCGCTTCGAGCGCGCGATCACGCAGCCCACGATCTTCCAGCCGCCGTCGCTCTGGCGCGCCAGCGTGTAGACGCCGGCCCACACGTCATTGCCGGAATCGACGAAGACGACGCCCTGCTCGATCTTGTCGCCCTCGCGCGACTGTTGGACGAACTGCACGCTGCGATGCCGATAGACCGGCGGATAGGCCGCCTTGACCATCGCCATGAACGCCTCGGGATTCGGGAACCGCTGCTGGACCGGCGGCGCGGCGAGCGCGAAAGCCGCCTTCGCGTCGTCATGCGCGAAGGCGTCGAGCTGGGAGGAGATGATCGCCTGAACGTCGGCCGCGTCGTCCGCGCGCGCCGCACCCGGGAGAGCGAGAACCAAGCCGAGCAGTCCGATCGCCAGCGCGCGCATGACGGCCTCTCCGACGCGAGACGACTCCTATACGCGCGAGAGGCGGCGGGGTTTCACGTGGTCTGCGCAAGGCGGCGCGGGCCGCCGAAGATTCAGGCCCTCATACGTCGCTCTGATGCGGGGCCTTGGCGAGCAGACAGCCCGAAGTTCTCCATTGCCCGTCGCGCTGTTTCGACATGACGAACAGCGCCGACCACACCTCGCTGTCCTCGCCGACGATCGTCACCACCATGCCGATTTCGTCGCCCTTTCGGGCAGCCGGGCCGAACTCGACGCTGCGATGGCGATAGATCGGGCCATATTTCTCCTTCACCGCGCCGATGAAATCCGTCGCCGACGAGAATTTCTCGCGCACCTGCGGCGCCGCCAGCCTCCACGCGCTGACGGCGTCGTCGCGCTCGAAGGCGTTGAGCTGATCGGCCAGGACGGCGCGCGCTTCCGGCGGAGGCGTCTCGTTGGCGAAGGTCGTCGGAGCGACCAGCGCGAACCCGACGACGAAACCGAGGTACCAGGACTTTGCGGTGGCCATCTCGCCCCCTCTTCGACTGCAAAGCAACGCTTTCAGTTCTCGAACGTTGCTTGACTGTGAGGCGTTTTTCACGCCGGCGCGGTAGCGCAGGCCACATCTCGCGAGAAAACCCCATGCTCTTGCGCGGCGAAACGTCGCGGACGAAGTGTCGCCCGAAGGTCACAGCCTGAGGATTCTTCAGCGCCGCAGCCGGACTTCCGCGGCCTGCGCCGGCGGCGCGCAGCCCTCGCCCGGCTCGGCTCGAAATCGCGTCCGACGAGAATGGCTGCAACTCCAATGCCTTCGAACGACCGACAAGTTCGTCCCTTTTTCGTAAACACTGCAAACATTACCAAATTATCGTATTGAGCGAAGTCAATTACGATTGTTGCTTACGGGACAAATTTACTTCTATACGTCGTCGCATCCAGATTCGCTGGAAGTGAGACGTAAGCATCTTGGCGAGCGTTAACTTTGACGTTTCGCCTCGAAAGTTGGGACGAGCGATATGGCCATGGAAACTCTGACGGGCGTCAACAGACGCACAATTCTCATCGCCGCCGCCGCTGCGGCGCCGGTGCTGGTTCTCGGCCGCGCCGAGGCCGCGTCGCTGCCGAGGAGCGCCGTCTCCTACCAGGACACGCCGAAGGACGGAAAGGACTGCAAGGGCTGCAACCTGTTCGTCGCGCCTTCGAGCTGCAAGTCGGTGAGCGGAAAGATCTCGCCGAACGGCTGGTGCAAACTCTGGGTCGCGAAGGCCTGAAGTCCTGGGCGAAGCGGCGCTTCCGCGTTTCGGGAGCGCCGAGCAAATAGATTTGTGGCGGGCTCTGAGGGGGGCGACATGACAATACCGCGGACGCGAGGCTCGTGCGAGCCGTTGGGTTTTATTAGGGGGCTGGCGCTTGCACTCGCCGGCCTTCTTCTTTTTGCGATGTGGGGCGCGCGGCCTGCCCAGGCGGTGCCCAGCTTCGCGCGACAGACCGGCCAGCCCTGCGCGGCCTGCCATACCGCTTTTCCCGAGCTCACGCCGTTCGGGCGCCAATTCAAACTGAGCGGCTATACGCTCGGGGGCGGCGACTCGAAACTCCCGCCGTTGGCGGCGATGCTGATGCCGGGCTACACGCACACGAACGCCAATCAGGACACGCCGCCCGCGCCGCACCTCAAAACGAACGACAATGTCGCCGTCCAGCAGGTCACCGGCTTCTACGCCGGCAAGGTCTACGGCGACCTCGGCGCCTTCATCCAGGTGTCGGCCAATCCCGTCACCCAGGAGGTCTGGTTCGACGCCTCCGACCTGCGTTACGTCAAGAGCCTCCAGTTGTTCGGCAAGGACGCCTTTATCGGCTTCGACGTCAACAATACGCCCACCGTCGAGGACCCCTGGAACACGGTCGACGCCTGGGCCTTCCCCGAGGTCAGCTCCGGCTTCGCCGCCAACGGTGTGCCGGGCACGCATATCGACGCGCTCGCCCAGTCGGTCGCCGGCGCTGGCGCCTATCTCTGGTGGAACAACCTGGTCTACGCCAACTTCACCGCCTATGGCGGCTATGATCACGGCACGCTGGAAGCTTTCGGCATGCAGCCAGGTCCGTCGCCCGACGCGCAAACGGGATTCATCCCCTACTGGCGGCTGGCGGTCGAGCCGCACTGGGGCAACAACTACTGGGAAATCGGCACCTACGGCCTTTACGGCGAAACCGTGCCCGGCGGCATGTTCGGCACGGGAACCGACAAATATCTCGATGTCGGCTTCGACACCCAATATCAGTACGACGGCGACAAATACAGCGTCACGATCAAGGCCGCCGACACGATGGAGAGGCAGCGGCTGGAGTCTTCGTTCGCGCAAGGGATCTCGGCCAATCCGACGGACTGGATCAACGCCTTCAAGCTCAATGCGTCCTTCGTCTGGGATCACACCTACAGCCTGACCGGCGGCTATTTCAACGTGCGCGGCAGTTCGGATTCCGGGCTTTGGGGGGCGACCAGCTACAGCAATTCGCCCGATGGCGACGGCCTCATCTTCGACGCCGCCTATCTGCCCTTCAGCAAGGGCGCGCCCGGGCTGGACAAGCAGTTCAACGTCCGGCTGGGCGTACAATACATAACGTATCTGCACCTCTATGGCGGCACCAACAACTTCGGTCCGGTGGCCACCAACGGCACGCAGAACGCCTCGGGCAACAACACGCTGTTCGTTTACGCCTGGGCGGCGTTCTGACCCTCGGGAACTGACGCGGGCGCCGGCTTGGCGCGCCCGCGGCCAGGCGATGAGGCAGAACATCAGCCCGAGCGGGGCGAAGCTCATGGGCATGCCGACCGTCTTCAGGTTCAGCATGATGAGCGGCATGGCGAAGGCGAGCAGCAGCGCGACGATCTCGCCGAGATCGAGCGGGTCCTCGCCGTTGAGGCGCTCGACGAAATACCAGACGAGCGCCAGCGTCATCATCGGCATGTCGTAGTTGAAGGCGTGCGGGGTCGCCAGATACGCGCCCACGACCAGCAGCGCCGCCGCCCGCCCGCTCGGCCCCTGCGCCCAGGCCCGCCAGACCACGATTCCCACGGGGATCGAGATGAGGAGCTGTAGCCCCCAGGCGACCGAGCGCCAGGCGCCGAGCATGATCGCGTTGGCGAAGATCGTGGGCATATAGCCGACGACGGGATGGAAGCGGGTGGCGTATTCGAAGATCGAATGCGCCCACATGCCCCACAGATGAAAGCCGTAGACGTAGCCGGAGGCGGCGACGCAGACGGCGAGGGTCGCCGCGGCGGAAGCGATCGCGCGCCAGCCTCCCATCGCGACCAGCGCCACCGGGACCAGCACGCCGAGTTGCGGCTTATAGGTGAGCAGTCCGAACAGCACGCCGGCCAGCAACGGTCGCGCCGGCAGGAGCCTGAGACCGCCGACCATCAGCGCGCCGGAGAGGAAGCCGGTCTGGCCGGAGATCAGCGTGATGCCCGTCGCCGGCGCGACGCAGGCGCCGAGCGCCCACCACCATTCGCGCCACCGCCCCGCCCACATCGCCAGAAGATAGGCGGCGAAGGCCGGGACCATGAAGACATAGAAGGCCTCATGCAGCGGCAGGCGCCCGAGCGGTCCGAGCAGCAGCAGGAAGGTCGGCGGATAGGGGAACGGGTTGTAGCCGTCCGGATTCATGCCGAGCGCGATCTGCCGCGCATGCAGCGCGTCGGCGTCGAAATTGACCGCGGCGTCGCCGCCATGGGTGATGAAGGCCGAGGTCCACAGCGCGAAGAAATCGCCGAAATGATAGGTCTGGTTGCCTTCGAGCGTCGCCTTCACCGCCATGAACACATAGGCGAAGCACATGGCCGCGAAGAACATCGCCACGAGCTCGACGGCCTTGCGCGAGAGCTTCACGTCGAGCGGACGGCATGAGCCAGGACGGGAGTTTTCTTCGAGACCCCGCTTCGAACGCGGACGCTTGCCAACTCATGCCCGGCCTCTGCCCCGCGCCTCATGCGCGTCGGCCCACACTCAAGCAGGGCTTTCTTTCCATTCGCCTAAGCGCCTGGCCCAGACGAGCGCGGCGAGCGCGCGCGAACCCGCCGCTCAAGCAATCGGCCGCTTCTCCAAAGTCAAATTGTGCGAACGACTAATTCTCTGCGCTGAGCAGCATTATCGCGCGATCGCGCCAAAAGAAAACGACTCCCTCGTTGCCGATCAAAATAGGCCGGCCGAGGGAGTCGATTGGAAAAAAACGGTGCTGAAGCAAAAAGAATACTAGCCGCGATCGCTTGTTTCGGCAAGAATATTAGGCAGTTGGGTTGCGCAAATGTGCGCCGCCTCCGGCGACGAACGACGCCGCGGCGGCCTCAATTCATGCAAACTCTCAATTCACGCAAACTCCATGATGACCGCGTCCACCGCCAGGGAATCTCCGGCCCTGGCGAGGATCTTCTTGATCGTCACGTCGCGTTCGGCCAGCAGCACGTTCTCCATCTTCATCGCCTCGACCATGCAGAGCGCCTCGCCGGCCTTCACCTCCTGCCCTTCCTTCACCGCCACGCTCTTGACGAGCCCCGGCATCGGGCACAGCAGCACGCGCGAATTGTCGGCGTCCTTGCGCTCCATCATGAGCCGCGCGAACTCCGCCTCGCGCGCCGTAAAGACCCGCGCGGCGACCTGCGCGCCGCCATGGGCGATCTCGAAGCCGTTGAGGATCGGGCGCAATTGCGCCGCCGCCGGGCGCTCGTCGACATCGCCGCGCCAGACCGGCTGGCCCGGCGTCCACGGCGACTCCACGCGCATCCGCCGCCCGTCCTCGAACACGATGTCGATCTCGTCGAGACGCGGCTCCACGGTCAGCGCGATGCGCGCCGCGCCGAAGGCGACGACGCGCTTGAGATCGAAAGTGAGCCTGGAGGGCGCGCGCAGCTGGCCGGAGATCTCCCGCTTGCGCGTGTTCATCACGTGATCGACATGGGCGGCGATGGCGGCGATGACGCGCTCGGTCTCGCCCGCCGGCGCCTGAGCCGAAAACCCCTCGGGGAATTCCTCGGCGATGAAGCCGGTCGACAGCCGGCCCTCGCGCCAGCGGGGATGGCGCATCAGCGCCGACAGGAACGGGATGTTGTGGCGGATGCCCTCGACATAGAAGGCGTCGAGCGCGTTGGCCTGCGCCTCGATCGCCGCCTCGCGCGTCGTCGGCGTGGGTGACGAGCTTGGCGATCATGGGATCGTAATAGATGGAGATCTCGCCGCCCTCGTAGACGCCGGTGTCGTTGCGCACCGTGACGCCGTCGTGGACGCCCTCCGGCCGGCGGGCGGTAGCGCACGAGCCGGCCGGTCGAGGGCAGAAAGCCGCGCGTCGGGTCCTCCGCGTAGACGCGGCTCTCCACCGCCCAGCCCGTCGAGCTTCACGTCCGCCTGGGTCAGGCGCAGCTTCTCGCCGGCCGCGACCCGGATCATCTCCTCGACGAGATCGACGCCGGTGACGAGTTCGGTGACGGGATGCTCGACCTGGAGCCGGGTGTTCATCTCCAGGAAAAAGAAGCTGCGGTCCTGGCCGGCGACGAACTCGACGGTGCCCGCCGAATCGTAGCCGACGGCCTTGGCCAGCGCGACCGCCTGCTCGCCCATCCTGGCGCCGCGTCGCCTCGTCGAGCAGCGGCGAGGGCGCCTCCTCGATCACCTTCTGGTTGCGGCGCTGGATCGAGCATTCGCGCTCGCCGAGATAGATGACGTTCCCGTGCTTGTCGCCGAGCACCTGGATCTCGACATGGCGCGGGTTGACGATGAATTTCTCCACGAAAACCCGGTCGTCGCCGAAGCTCGATTTCGCCTCCGAGCTGGCGCGGGCGAAGCCCTCGGCGACTTCTTTACGGGAATAGGCGATGCGCATGCCCTTGCCGCCGCCGCCCGCGCTCGCCTTGATCATGACGGGATAGCCGATCTCGTCGGCGATCTCGGCGGCGTGTTCGGGGTTCTCGATCACGCCGAGGAAGCCCGGGACGGTGGAGACCTTGGCGGCGTTGGCGAATTTCTTCGATTCGATCTTGTCGCCCATCGCCTCGATGGCGCGCGGGTTGGGGCCGATGAAGACGATTCCGGCGCTCTGCGAGCGCCTGCGGCGAAGGCGGCGCGCTCGGAGAGGAAGCCGTAGCCGGGATGCACGGCCTGCAGCGCCCGGTCTTGCGGCAGGCCTCGACGATCTTGTCGATGACGAGATAGGATTCGGCGGCCGGCGCGGGCCGATATGCACGGCCTCGTCCGCCATTTCGACATGGAGGGCTTCGGCGTCGGCGTCGGAATAGACGGCGACGGTCTTGATCCCGAGCCTCCGCGCGGTCTTGATCACACGGCAGGCGATTTCGCCGCGATTGGCGATCAGGATCTTATCGAACATGGGCTCCCCCGGCCGCCCCGGTCGGGGCCGGGCGTGGCCAGGGTTCTTAAGCGAGGCGGACCGTCGCGTAAATGCGGCGAAGGCGGACCATCCGTCTGAAACGCCGGCCTACTGGAACTGGCAGGGCGTCGCGCGGAAGATGCGGTTGAGGATCGCCAGCAATGTGCCGACCAGCCCCCAGTCGATCACGACGCCTATGCCGCAGGGGTACATGCCAATGGCCGCCAGGATGGCGGCGATGATCGGCAGCGCGATGGCGACAAGCTCCAGTCCCTCGATCAGGCGCTGAAGCAAGAGGCAGCCGCCGCTGAAGGGCGCGCAGAACGCGGCCCAGAGCGCCAGGACAACAAGCCCAGCGACCGCAAGAACGCCGCCAAGGACCGAAAGGGAGACGTTCCCGGTGCAGAAGCCGGCGAAGATCAGCACGCAGCCGATGATGAAGAGGGCGAGCCCTCCGATACGGGCGATCTCGCAGAGCGGCGGGGGCGGAGGCGGAGGCGGCGGGACAGCGCCGCAGGCGCGCAAGTCGACGGAGCCGGCTGGCGTTTCCGCGCAGCCCTGCGTGGCGACGGACACGGAAATCGTCGTCTGCGAACCCGCGGCGATCGTGCGCTGGTGGTTGTTCCGGTTTACGCCATTGACGCCAGGCGAAGCGTCGACCTGATTGTCGACGCTCCAGGTAAAGACACGCCCGGTCGCGGTAGGCGAGGTTGCCGTGATCGTATAGTCGCCGGCCGGAAGACAGGGCGCGCCATCGCCGGTCGCGACGACCGCGCCCGCCGCATTGCGAACTTCGAGCGTAACCGCGGTGGGGCAGTCCGTGCGGGAACAGGCGCCGATCTGAAGCGGCAGGCGCGCGGCCGGCAGGGGCGTGACGGCGGCGCAGGCGGTGGGGAAGGTCGTCTCGAAGGAGACGTTGGGATAGGTCCCCGGCTGATAATTGAAAGTGAACGCGCCGGTCGCCACGTTTCCCTGGGTCGTCCATTCGGGGCCCGGGAAAAGCACGGGCAGCACGCCCGAGCCCGCAACGCCGTCGCCAAGGTGGATCGTCCCGACGACGGGCGTTCCAGCGGGCGGAAGCGGCGACAGCGTGATGGCGAAAGTCGCGGTCCTCGTCCCATCGGCGTTGCAGCCCGCGGCGACCGCAACGTCGAAAGTGACGTCGGGGCAGCCGCAGTCGACGGGAATGTCGACTTCGCTTACGCAGGCGCTGTCCGTGTGGCAGGCGGCGCGCACCCTTATCAGCCCGCCGCAGGTCACAGGCGGAAGTCCCTTGGCCTCGACGCTCCACGGCGCGGCGACCCCGGCGGGCGGCGGCGGCGTGAGGATGGCCGTGACGCTCGCCGTCTGATTGGGGTCAGGCTGGCCGTTGACGAGCACGCTGACGGTGACGTCGACCCAGACTTCATCCAAGGGGCGCTGGGGGTTTGGCGGATTCTTCGCGCAGTCGAGCACGGTCCCGGAGACGAGGATCTTGACGGCGGCGCCCGACGCGACCTGGGTCGCAATCGCCGACTGAACGGAAACGTTGCAGGCCAAGGTCGCTCCCCGTGATCAGCGCCGCGTTAGCGCGAACGGGCTATTTCGCCGGATCAGGCTTCTTGTAGGGCTTGGTGTGGGCGCATCCGGCCGCCGCCACCACGACGACGAGCAGGATAATGAGGCCGATCAGCCCGCCGCCCTTCTTGATGGCGGCTTCTTCCGTCAGGCCAGCCGCTTTGACAATGGCGAAGGCTTTGTCGATGTCGGGGCGTTCGCCGTGGAAGATTTCGAGGAGCTTTTTCGCGTCTTGCGGACGCTCGCTCACGAATTTCTTGACGAGGTCGCAGTCGGCCGCAATCTTTCGCGCGTCAAACGCGGCCGGGTCGGCGCCAAGCGGATCGACGAGAAATCTGTCGGTCGAAAATACCGTTTCGAGATCGAGATCCTGCCCGCTTCCGGGCGATAAGATCGTGCGGAACTCCAACTTGATTGCATTCTCAAGCCCACGGCCCGCGGCGGGAAACGCCGACGGCACCGCAACAAAGGAGCCGACGGTCGAGATCGTAGTTCTCATCGTGTCGTGCTTCATTGCCGCGCCTCCTGCCTGGACTTGTTGATCGCCTTGCTTGTTTAGACCAAGCCCAAGCTTACAACGTAAACAAGCCAGCGCGCAAGTCTAGCGCAACGCGATTCCCTTGCGGGATATGGAGAGCGCGAGCATCGGACCCCGCGATTGTCGCCATCGTAGGCGTAGCCGAACGCGACGCTAGATCGCGATCCTTTCAGACGGAAGCGACTTCGCTCGCAATTGACGATGTTCCAACTCGACCGGAAGCTCTGGTCGAGGTCAACGAAACCTGCGCCGTCGCAGAGCTGCAGGAGGCGTTCATCGGCTGGATTGACGGTCAAAGGAATTCTGCGAACGACGATTTATTGGCGCCCTCGGCGCTTGTCTTGAAGCGACGTCCCTCTCGCTCCGCGGCGGCAGCATGGCTTGCGTTGGCTTGCCGACCCGAATGGAATATAATGCAGCGTTACCGTAAATCCCCTCGCCATTCCCCTTCCGGCTGGGGCGGAACCGGGCTAAGCTTGCCTCGCTCCAAGGACGGCTGCGCCGTCCTGGGGAAAGGTCGGTCGGACAGACGCGACCTTTCCGCGCTTTCGTCGCCAAACGTCGCCGCGGCGACCGCGCCGAAGGCGTCGGGCCGACAGGCTGCGTGTCTCATCATAAACAAACGATAATCAGGGAGGATCGCAATGGCCGGATCCGTTACGGACGAACTTCTCGTCAACAACCAGAACTACGCGAGCGGCAAGGCGCCGCATAATCCCGCCTACCCCGGCAAGCAGCCGATCCAGCCCGCGCGACGGGTGGCGGTGGTCGCCTGCATGGACGCGCGCCTGGACGTGGAGGACCTGCTCGGCCTGCAAACGGGCGAAGCGCACATCATCCGCAACGCCGGCGGCGTCGTCACCGAGGACGCCATTCGCTGCCTTCTGATTTCGCATCACCTCCTCAACACCAGGGAGTTCATTCTCATCCACCACACCCGCTGCGGCATGCTTGCTTTCACCGACGACCTGCTCAAGGCGGGTCTGGAAGGCGATCCGGCGGCGAGCAAGCTGCTCTGTCAGGCGACGGGCCGCGAATTCGTGAGCGCCGGCAAGTGCTCTTGCAGCCCCGCGCAATTCCACGCCTTCCGCGGCCCGCTCGAACCGCTCGACGCGCCGCGGAGCGCCCAAAGCACGGACCGCCTGCAATGGGATGTGCGCCGGGGCGTGTCGACGATCCTCAACCACCCCTGGATACCCACGAGCGGACCGGACGCGATCAGCGTGCGCGGCTTCATATACGACGTGGACACGGGCAAGCTGGAGGAAGTCAGCTATCCCGGCCCGATGGGCTCCATCGGCTAAGGAGGGCGGCCCTCGACAGTCCCGCAGGGATTTCCGCGGGTTACGCCAATTCTGTCCGCGAGCCAAGCCGCCCCCTCTTTCAGAGCCGTCCGGCACTGCTTGTCGCGCCATGTTCGGTCTTCAATTCCGAGCCGTTCACAGCGACGGCTTCACTTCAGCCGCCGTCGAGCCAAAAGGGCCGCCAAATTGGGGGGCCTGGCAGTACGTCGCTCGGTAACTGCCAAGCATGGGGTCTGAGAAGGGCGCGACACGTACACAAGCGGTCATGGCCGGGCTTGTCCCGGCCATCCACGCCGTTGTTTCGGAACATGATCGGCCGGTTTCTTGCGCGCCTGATCCACTGGAGGCGCGAAAATAGCGCCGATTTGGATTTTCAGAAACTTATTTCTGCAAATGATTGAAATATTTGGCGTTGTCGCCACGGCGCTAAACGCATGCGCGTCGCCCAAACGCGCGCGACAAATGCGCCGAAGGCTTAGCCCCGAAATTCCGGTGACGCTGCGCTTTATTTTTCCCGACCGCCTCGACTGTGCCAGGCGCCGAATTCCTCGCCCCGCCAACGCCTCCTCCCGCGACCGCGACGTAACTGCACGTACCCAAGCGGGTCATGGCCGGGCTTGTCCCGGCCATCCACGCCAACCCGCGACAAAGGGGATTGCTGTTTGTACAAGCTCAGGACGCGCATGCGTTGAGCCGAATCGCGTGGATGGCCGGGACAAGCCCGGCCACGACGGAAGCCACTGCTTCCGGCCCTGAGCTTGGCAGTTACACCGCGACAGAGGCCGGCGCCCCCTTGAAAACGCCCGCTCCCGGCCTGTCTCCGCTCACCCCCTCGCCTTCTCCATCTCCCCCCGCGCCGCCGCGCGCAACAGCAAGGCGTCGGTGGAGATCGAGGTGAAGGCGATGCCCCGGGCGCGCGCGGCTTTCGCCTGCGCGCCGTCGAAGCAGAACAGCCCCGCGAACTTGCCGTGGCGCTTCACGGCCTCGGCGATCTTGTCCAGCGCCGCCTCGACCGCCGCCCCGCGCGGCTCGACCGTCCCGCCCGTCGACAGCGCGATCGAGAGATCGGACGGGCCGACGAACACGCCGTCGATGCCCGGCACGCTTAATATATCGTCGAGCGCGTCGAGCGCCTCGCGCGTCTCGACCATCGCGATCGCCAAGGTGATCGCGTTGGCCTCGTGCAGATAGGCGGGGCCGACGAAGCCGCTCAAGGGTCCGCAGGCGCGCGGCCCCCATGACCGCCGCCCGAGCGGGGGAAACTTCATGTGATCGGCGAAGGCCCGCGCGTCCGCGACGCTGTTGATCATCGGCGCGATGACGCCCGCCGCGCCCGCGTCCGCGATCCGGCTGGCGGAAGCGAAATCGCCGACGCCGACCCTGACCACCGTCGGCTTGCCGGCGAGCGCCACAGAGAGAATCGCCCTCGCCGCGCCTACGAGATCGACCGAACCGTGCTGCATGTCGAGCGTCACCGCGTCGAAGTCCTCGCGCGCCAGCGTCTCGGCGATCTGCGGATCGTTGATTCCGACCCAGGCGCTGTAGACGCCGCCCGAGCGAAGCGCCCTGGCGAACTTGCCGATCACCGGTTCGGTCATGATCCCTCCTTGAATAAGCGGCCGGACCATCGCGGCTCGGGTCGCCGCCGTCAATCCGTCATGACGAGGTTGTAACTTGCATTTCAGGGATTTCGGGCCGAGGTTCGCCCGGCGCAAAGTCTTGGAGGCGCACGCCGATGAAGAAACTGGTCCTGTCCGCCATCGCGGCCGCCGCCCTCGCGGGCTCGGCCCTCACCCTCAACGCCGTCGCCGCCCAGGACAATCCCGGCCCGCCGGGCGTCGAGCAGATGATGGCCAACCAGGGCCTCATGCTCGACGCCAAACTCGCCGGCATGAAAGCCGTGCTGAAGCTGACGCCCGAGCAGGAAAAGCTCTGGCCCCCCTTCGAAAACTCCGTGCGCGACGGCATGAAGATGCGCATGGATATGATGAAGATGCGCATGGAGACGATGGGCGCCATGCGCGAGAAGATGCAGAGCGGCCAACGCCCGTCTCCGGTCGACATGATGATGCGGATGTCCGACCATCTCGCCAAGGCCTCCGAAGCGATCAGGAAGGTCGCCGACGCGGCCAGGCCCCTCTACGACAGCCTCAACGACGAGCAGAAGAGCCAATTCGGGCCGCTTCTGCGCATGTTGCACGGCGGCCATGGAGGCATGATGGGCGGAGGCATGATGGGTCGGGGGCATGATGGGCGGGGGCATGATGGGCCCGCCCCCGAAGTGACGATCGCCTGCATCGCGGCGCCTTATCGGCGACGCCCGGACGCCGCATTTGCGACGTGAATTCGACGACAAGGCCGTGTCAGCTAACCGCATAACTCGCGAGACGCCTTGTCGCCCATGAAAAACGTCGCCCATGAACAAACCCTGGTCTTTCGTCCCCGAGCGCCGCGAAGCGACGCCGCCTCCGCCGCTCGGCCCTTTGCTCGCCGGCGCCCGCGCGCGCGGCGTGGCCGATGGTCTCGCCTGGCTCGGCCTCGCAGCCATTCTCATCGACGACCGCGGCGAGGCGCTGCACGTCAGTTCCGACGCGGCGGCGCTGATGGGCGATTCGCTTTTTCTCGAAGGCGGGCGGTTGCGCTCCCGCGACCGGGGCGCCGATCTCGCGCTCGCCGAGGCCGTCGACGCCGCCCTGACCGACGGCCGCGCCGGCCATTTGCGGCTGGCCGCGCCGGAGGGCGAGCTCTGGCTGCATGTCGCGCCGATGCAGGCCGACCCGGACGACCCCTATCAGCTGTTGCGCGTCGTGGCCCTCTTGAGCCGAGCGCGCGACGGACGCGTCGTCCGCCATTGACGCCGCGGCGGCGGACTGCAAATTCCGCCGCATGACTTTAAAAAGGAGTTGACGGCCCGGGTCGCCGTGAATATGGTCCGCGCGCTTTCGGCAGGCTGTAGAGCTTAGTTGTTCGGCGCGACTCGCGCGGAACCCATCGGCTCTAAACGCTGACGATCTCATCGACGAGAGCCATACGGGCCGCTCCCAAGCGGCCCGGTCGAGTGCATGAACGCGGCGGAATGTCGCGCTCCTCTGCGTATTGAGCGCCCGAAGCCCTGGGACACAGGGTTTTGCGGCGTTTTTGGTTTCGCGTGGGTGGTGAAAACGAGTTTGAACAGGCGGGCCTGCCAAGGCCCGGGACGGGACGAAGGGCTGTAAATGCCGACGATCAGTCAGTTGATCCGCAAGCCGCGGTCGCCGAAGGTCTACCGCGAGAAGGCGCGCCATCTGGAGGCCTCGCCCCAGAAGCGCGGCGTCTGCACGCGCGTTTATACGACGACGCCGAAGAAGCCGAACTCGGCTCTGCGCAAGGTCGCCAAGGTGCGCCTGACCAACGGCTTCGAGGTGATCGGCTACATCCCCGGCGAGGGCCACAACCTTCAGGAGCACTCGGTCGTCATGATCCGCGGCGGCCGCGTCAAGGATCTGCCCGGCGTGCGCTACCACATCCTGCGCGGCGTGCTCGACACCCAGGGCGTCAAGGACCGCAAGCAGCGCCGCTCGAAGTACGGCGCCAAGCGTCCGAAGTAAGAACCGATTCAGGAGCAGGCCATGTCGCGCCGCCATTCCGCCGAGAAACGCGAGATCATCCCGGACGCCAAGTACGGGGACATCGTCATCGCCAAGTTCATGAACACCATCATGTACGAGGGCAAGAAGTCGGTCGCCGAGAGGATCGTCTATGGCGCGCTCGACGGCGTCGAGACGAAGGCGAAGTCCGATCCGCTGGCGGTGTTCAAGCAGGCGCTCGAGAACGTCGCGCCGTCGGTCGAGGTCCGGTCGCGCCGCGTCGGCGGCGCCACCTATCAGGTTCCCGTGGAAGTGCGCACCGAGCGCCGCCAGGCGCTGGCCATCCGCTGGATCATCAACGCCGCGCGCGAGCGCAACGACAAGACGATGGTGGACCGTCTGGCTTCCGAGCTGCTCGACGCGTCCAACAACCGCGGCGCCGCTGTGAAGAAGCGGGAGGACACGCACAGGATGGCCGAGGCCAATCGCGCCTTCGCCCACTACCGCTGGTAAAGCGGCGTTCGATCTTTATCGGGACCCATCCTCATGCCTCGCAGTCATCCAATCGAGGACTATCGCAACTTCGGCATCATGGCGCATATCGACGCCGGCAAGACGACGACGACCGAGCGCATCCTCTATTATTCCGGCAAGTCGCATAAGATCGGCGAAGTCCACGACGGCGCCGCCACCATGGACTGGATGGAGCAGGAGCAGGAGCGCGGCATCACCATCACGTCCGCCGCGACGACCACCTTCTGGAACGGCAAGCGCCTCAACATCATCGACACTCCCGGCCACGTCGACTTCACGATTGAAGTCGAGCGTTCGCTTCGCGTGCTCGACGGCGCGGTCTGCGTGCTCGACGGCAACCAGGGCGTGGAGCCGCAGACGGAGACCGTATGGCGCCAGGCCGACAAATACAGCGTGCCTCGCGTGGTGTTCGTCAACAAGATGGACAAGATCGGCGCTGACTTCTTCCGCTGCGTCGAGGAGATCAAGACCAAAGTGGGCGGCCGCCCGGTCTGCATTCAACTGCCGATCGGCTCGGAATCGAACTTCAAGGGCATCATCGATCTTCTGCGCATGAAGGCGGTCGTCTGGGAGGACGAGGGCCTCGGCGCCAAGTATCACGACGAAGAGATCCCGGCCGAGCTGCTCGATCAGGCCAAGGAATATCGCGAGAAGCTGATCGAGGCCGCCGTCGAACTCGACGACGAGGTGATGGCTGCCTATTTCGACGGCAAGGAGCCGGATTTCCTCACGCTTCAGCGCCTGATCCGCAAGGCGGTCCGGCAGATCACGTTCGTGCCGGTGCTGTGCGGCTCGGCGTTCAAGAACAAGGGCGTGCAGCCGCTGCTCGACGCCGTCGTCGCTTATCTGCCGTCCCCGGCCGATCGCGAGGGCATCAAGGGCGTCGACATGGACACCGGCGAGGAGATCGTGCGCCGGCCGCTCGACACCGAGCCTTTCTCCATGCTCGGCTTCAAGATCATGGACGATCCGTTCGTCGGCACGATCACGTTCTGCCGCGTCTATTCCGGCAAGATCGAGTCCGGCACCACGGTGCTCAACTCGACCAAGGACAAGAAAGAGCGCGTCGGCCGCATGTTGCTGATGCACGCCAACAACCGCGAGGACATCAAGGAAGCCTATGCGGGCGACATCGTCGCGCTGGCGGGCCTCAAGGACACGCGCACCGGCGACACTTTGTGCGACACGCAGAAGCCGGTCATCCTGGAGAAGATGGAGTTCCCCGAGCCGGTCATCGAGATCGCCATCGAGCCGAAGTCGAAGGCCGATCAGGAGAAGCTCGGCGTCGCGCTGGCCAAGCTCGCCGCGGAAGACCCGTCTTTCCGCGTCTCGACCGACCAGGAATCCGGCCAGACCATCCTCAAGGGCATGGGCGAACTGCATCTCGACATCAAGGTCGACATCTTGCGCCGCACCTATAAGGTCGACGCCAGCATCGGCGCGCCGCAGGTCGCCTATCGCGAGAAGCTGACGAAGAAGACCGAGATCAACTACACCCACAAGAAGCAGACCGGCGGCACCGGACAGTTCGCCAAGGTGGTGATCGTGTTCGAGCCGGCGGAGCCTGGCGCGGGCTCGTCGTTCGAGTCCAAGATCGTCGGCGGCGCGGTGCCGAAGGAATACATTCCCGGCGTCGAAAAGGGCATCAACTCGGTGATGGGCTCCGGCGTGCTCGCCGGCTTCCCCGTCGTCGACGTGAAGGCGACCTTGATTGACGGCGCCTTTCACGACGTGGACTCCTCGGCCCTCGCCTTCGAGATCGCGTCCCGCGCGGCGTTCCGCGAGGGCCTTCAGAAGGGCGGCGCCGTGCTGCTCGAGCCGATCATGAAGGTCGAGGTCGTGACGCCCGAGGAGCACACCGGCTTCGTGATGGGCGATCTCCTGTCCCGTCGCGGGCAGGTGCAGGGCCAGGACATGCGCGCCAACGCGGTGGTGATCAACGCGATGGTGCCGCTCGCCAATATGTTCGGCTACGTCAACCAGCTTCGCTCCGGCACGCAGGGCCGCGCGAACTTCACGATGCAGTTCGATCACTACGAGCAGGTCCCGGCGAACGTCGCCAAGGAAATCATGGAGAAGAACAAGTGACGCGCCTGCGTCGCGAGTTCTAAGAGCTTCAAAGAGATACGCAAAGGAGCCTGGAAATGGCAAAAGCTAAGTTCGATCGTTCCAAGCCGCATTGCAACATCGGCACCATCGGTCACGTCGACCATGGCAAGACGTCGCTGACCGCTGCGATCACCAAGGTGCTGGCCGAGACCGGCGGCGCGACCTTCACGGCCTACGATCAGATCGACAAGGCGCCGGAGGAGAAGGCCCGCGGCATCACCATTTCGACCGCGCACGTCGAGTATGAGACGAAGAAGCGCCATTACGCGCACGTCGACTGCCCCGGCCACGCCGACTATGTGAAGAACATGATCACCGGCGCCGCGCAGATGGACGGCGCGATCCTCGTCGTCTCCGCCGCCGACGGCCCGATGCCGCAGACCCGCGAGCACATCCTGCTCGCCCGCCAGGTCGGCGTGCCGGCGCTCGTCGTGTTCATGAACAAGGTCGACATGGTCGACGATCCGGAACTTCTGGAGCTCGTCGAGCTCGAAGTCCGCGAGCTTCTCTCCAAGTATGAGTTCCCCGGCGACGACATTCCGATCGTCAAGGGCTCGGCGCTGATGGCGCTCGAGAACAAGAGCCCGGAGATCGGCCACGACGCGATCCTCAAGCTGATGGAAGCGGTTGACGAATATATCCCGCAGCCGGAGCGCCCGAAGGATCAGCCGTTCCTGATGCCGGTCGAGGACGTGTTCTCGATCTCGGGCCGCGGCACCGTCGTCACCGGCCGCATCGAGCGCGGCATCATCAAGGTTGGCGAGGAAGTCGAGATCGTCGGCCTCAAGGCCACCGCCAAGACCACGGTCACCGGCGTCGAGATGTTCCGCAAGCTGCTCGATCAGGGCGAGGCGGGCGACAACGTCGGCTGCCTGCTGCGCGGCACCAAGCGCGAGGAAGTCGAGCGCGGTCAGGTTCTCTGCAAGCCCGGCTCCGTCAAGCCGCACACCAAGTTCACGGCCGAGGCCTACATCCTCACCAAGGAAGAGGGCGGCCGCCACACGCCGTTCTTCGCCAACTACCGCCCGCAGTTCTACTTCCGCACCACCGACGTGACCGGCATCGTCACGCTGCCCGAGGGCACCGAGATGGTCATGCCGGGAGACAATGTCACGATCACGGTCGAGCTCATCGTGCCGATCGCGATGGAGGAGAAGCTTCGCTTCGCCATCCGTGAAGGCGGCCGCACGGTCGGCTCGGGCGTCGTCGCCAGGATCACCGAGTGACGCGCGCTTGAGTTGAGAGTCCGGGCGGGGTCCGCCCCGCTCGGGTTCGCTCTAGGATCGAGATCGAAATGAACACGCAAAATATCCGCATCCGGCTCAAGGCGTTCGATCACCGCGTGCTCGACACGTCGACCAAGGAGATCGTCTCGACCGCCAAGCGCACGGGCGCGCGCGTGCGAGGGCCCATCCCCCTGCCGACGCGGATCGAGAAGTTCACCGTGAACCGTTCGCCGCACGTCGACAAGAAGTCGCGCGAGCAGTTCGAGATTCGCACTCACAAGCGGGTCCTCGACATCGTCGACCCGACGCCGCAGACGGTCGACGCGCTGATGAAGCTCGATCTCGCCGCCGGCGTGGACGTCGAGATCAAGATCTGAGGGACTCGCTAAAGAGCGCCTCTTCGAAAGATGACGAATGCGCTCCGCAAGGATTGACGCCATGCGTTCAGGCATAATTGCAAAGAAGCTGGGCATGACCCGCGTCTTCACAGACGGCGGCGATCATGTGCCCTGCACCGTTCTGTCGCTGGAGGGATGCCAGGTCGTCGCGCATCGCACCAAGGAGAAGAACGGCTACACGGCGGTTCAGGTCGGCGCCGGCCGGGCGAAGGTGAAGAACGTGTCCAAGGCCGAGCGCGGCCGCTTCGCCATCGCCAGCGTCGAGCCGAAGATGAAGCTCGCCGAGTTCCGCGTGGCGGAGGACCAGATCCTTCCCGTCGGGGCCGAGATCACTGCGGATCATTTCGCCGTTGGACAATATGTCGACGTCACCGGCGTGACGATCGGCAAGGGTTTCGCCGGCCCGATGAAGCGCTGGAACTTCGGCGGCCTGCGCGCGACGCACGGCGTCTCGGTCTCGCACCGCTCGCATGGCTCCACCGGCGGCCGTCAGGACCCCGGCAAGACCTGGAAGAACAAGAAGATGGCCGGCCACATGGGCGTCGAGACGGTCACGACCCAGAATCTCAAGGTCGTGCGCACCGACGTCGAGCGCGGCCTGATCCTGGTCGAAGGCTCCGTGCCCGGCCACGCCGGCGGCTGGATCGCCGTGCGCGATGCGGTCAAGAAGCCCGCGCACAAGGACACGCCCTTGCCCGGCAAGTTCAAGACGGCCGCGCCCAAGGCGGACGCGGTCGAGTCCAAGGGAGAGTGACGTCCATGAAACTCGATGTCACCTCGCTCGACGGCGCCAGCGCCGGCTCGATCGAACTCTCGGACGCGGTGTTCGGCCTCGAACCCCGCGCCGACCTCATCGCGCGCATGGTGCAATGGCAGCTCGCCAAGCGCCGCGCCGGCTCCGCCAAGACCCTCGGCCGCGCCGACATCGCGCGCACGGGCAAGAAGATCTACAAGCAGAAGGGCACCGGCGGCGCCCGTCACGGCTCGGCGCGCGTGCCGCAGTTCCGCGGCGGCGGTCGCGCCATGGGCCCGGTCGTGCGCAGCTTCGAGCACGATCTGCCGCAGAAGGTGCGGGCGCTGGCGATGCGCCATGCGCTCTCGGCCAAGGCGCAGGCGGGCGAACTGATCGTCTGGGCCGACGCCGCTCTCGGCGAGGCGAAGACCAAGCTGTTGCGCGAGTCGTTCAAGAAGGGCTCGCTCGACAATGTGCTGATCGTCGACGGCGCCGAGGTGAACGCGAATTTCGCGCTCGCCGCCCGCAATCTGCCGAAGGTGGACGTGCTGCCCGTGCAGGGCGCCAACGTCTACGACATCATGCGCCGCGAGAAGCTCGTGCTGACGAAGGCCGCGGTCGAAGCGCTGGAGGCGCGTTTCAAATGAGCAAGGATACGCGCCACTACGACACCATCGTCGCCCCGCTCATCACGGAGAAGGCGACGATGGCGTCGGACAACAACCAGTACGTGTTTCGCGTCCGCCCGGAGGCGACCAAGCCTCAGATCAAGGCGGCGATCGAGAAGCTGTTCGACGTCAAGGTGACGGCGGTCAACACGCTCGTCCGCAAGGGCAAGGCGAAGATGTTCCGCGGCCGGCCGGGCCGTCAGCAGGACATCAAGAAGGCGATCGTGACGCTCGCCGACGGTTTCCGCATCGACGTGACGACGGGCGTGTGAGGATAGAGCCATGGCTTTGAAGACTTACAAGCCGAGCACGCCGGGCCTGCGCCAGCTCGCGATCGTCGACCGCTCGGGCCTCCACAAGGGCAAGCCGGTCAAGTCGCTGACCGTCGGCAAGTCGGAGAAGGGCGGGCGCAACAACCTCGGCCGCATCACCGTGCGCTTCCGCGGCGGCGGCCACAAGCAGTCCTATCGCCTGGTCGACTTCAAGCGCCGCAACACTCTGACGGCCAAGGTCGAGCGGCTGGAGTACGACCCGAACCGCACGGCGTTCATCGCGCTGATCAAATACAGCGACGGCGAGCAGTCCTACATTCTCGCGCCGCAGCGCCTGAGCGTCGGCGACGAGGTCGTGGCGGGCTCGAGCGTCGACGTGAAGCCCGGCAACGCCATGCCGCTCGCCAATATTCCGGTCGGCACGATCGTTCACAACGTCGAGCTGAAGATCGGCAAGGGCGGCGCGATCGCCCGCTCGGCCGGGACTTACGCGCAGATCGTCGGCCGCGACCAGGGCTATGTCTCGATCCGCCTGAACTCCGGCGAGCAGCGCATCGTCCATGGACATTGCTTCGCCACCGTCGGCGCGGTGTCGAACCCCGATCACATGAACGCCTCGCTCGGCAAGGCGGGACGCTCGCGCTGGCTCGGCCGTCGCCCGCACAACCGCGGCGTGACGATGAACCCGGTCGATCATCCGCACGGCGGCGGCGAAGGCCGCACCTCGGGCGGCCGTCATCCCGGTCACCCCGTGGGGCAAGCCGACCAAGGGCAAGAAGACGCGCTCGAACAAGAGCACGGACAAGTTCATCGTCGCCTCGCGGCACGTCCGCAAGAAGAAGGGCTAACGCCATGGCGCGCTCGATTTGGAAGGGGCCGTTCGTCGACGGCTATTTGCTCAAGAAGGCGGACGCGGCGCGCGCTTCCCAGCGCGGCGACGTCGTCAAGATCTGGAGCCGCCGCTCGACCATCCTGCCGCAGTTCGTCGGCGTCACCTTCGGCGTCTACAACGGCCACAAGCACATTCCGGTGATGGTGTCCGAGGAGATGATCGGCCACAAGTTCGGCGAGTTCGCGCCGACGCGCACGTTCCACGGCCATTCCGCCGACAAGAAGGCGAAGAGGGGCTAACATGGGCAAGCCGAAAAATCCCCGCCGCCTCGCCGACAACGAGGCCAAGGCCACGATCCGCATGCTGCGCGTGAGCCCGCAGAAGCTCAACCTTCTGGCCCAGCTCATCCGCGGCAAGAAGGTGTCGACGGCGCTGGCCGATCTCGAGTTCAGCCACAAGCGCATCTCGGTCGAGGTGAAGAAGGCGCTCGAAAGCGCGATCGCCAACGCCGAGAACAACCACGAGCTCGACGTCGACGATCTCGTCGTCTCCGAGGCCTGGGTCGGCAAGGACATGGTGATGAAGCGTTTCAGCCCGCGGGCGCGCGGCCGCGCCGGCCGCATCGAGAAGCCGTTCTCCAACATCACGATCGTGGTGCGGGAAGTGCGCGGCCGAAGCGGCCTGAGGAGAGAGCGATGGGACAGAAGATCAATCCGATCGGCCTGCGCCTCGGCGTCAACCGCACCTGGGACAGCCGCTGGTTCTCCAACAAGACCGAGTACGGCAAGCTGCTGCACGAGGACATGAAGATCCGCGAGGTTCTCATGGGGGGCCTCAAGCAGGCGGCGATCTCCAAGATCGTCATCGAGCGGCCGCACAAGAAGTGCCGGGTCAACATCTACTCGGCCCGGCCGGGCGTGGTGATCGGCAAGAAGGGCGCCGACATCGACAAGCTGCGCAAGCAGGTCGCCAAGCTGACCAAGTCGGAAGTGGCGATCAACATCGTCGAGGTGCGCAAGCCCGAGATCGATGCGACGCTGGTGGCCGACTCCATCGCCCAGCAGCTCGAGCGCCGCGTGGCGTTCCGCCGCGCGATGAAGCGCGCCGTGCAGTCGGCGATGCGCCTCGGCGCCGAGGGCATCCGCATCAACTGCTCGGGCCGTCTCGGCGGCGCGGAGATCGCGCGTCTGGAGTGGTATCGCGAGGGCCGCGTTCCGCTGCACACGCTGCGCGCCGACGTCGATTACGGCGTCGCGACCGCCCATACCGCTTACGGCACCTGCGGCATCAAGGTGTGGGTGTTCAAGGGCGAGATCCTCGAGCACGACCCGATGGCGCAGGACAGGCGCCTGCATGAGGCGGACAACCAGTCGACCCACCGCCAGCGTCGCGGCCGCGACGATCGCGACGGCGAGCATCGCGACCGCAGGGACCGCGAAGGCGGCCGCGGTGGGCGCGACGCTGCGTAAAGCTGAAAGTTCACGACCATGATGCAACCCAAGCGAACCAAGTTCCGCAAGGCCTTCAAGGGCCGCATCAGCGGCAACACCAAGGGCGGCGCCGAGCTCAACTTCGGCGAGTTCGGCCTGAAGGCCTTGGAGCCGGAGCGCGTCACCGCGCGCCAGATCGAGGCCGCCCGCCGCGCGCTGACCCGCCACATGAAGCGCGCCGGCCGCGTCTGGATCCGCGTGTTCTGCGACGTGCCGGTGTCGAAGAAGCCGATCGAGGTGCGCATGGGCAAGGGCAAGGGCGCGCCGGAATATTGGGTCACCCGCGTAGCGCCGGGCCGCATCATGTTCGAGGTCGACGGCGTGCCCGAGCAGGTCGCGCGCGAGGCTTTCGCGCTCGCCGCCGCCAAGCTGCCGATCAAGACGCGCTTCATCCAGCGAATTGCTGAGTAGAATTGGCCGAGTAGGATCATTTGAGATGAAAGCGAAAGCTCGCGTCGCGGATCTCCGCGTGATGACCGAGGACCAGCTCGATGACGAGGCGCTCAAGCTGAAGAAGGAGCAGTTCAACCTGCGCTTCCAGCGCGCGAGCGGCCAGTTGCAGGACACCGCGCGCGTGCGCGTGGTGCGGCGCGATCTCGCGCGCGTGAAGACCATCGCCGCGCAGAAGGCGCGGCCAAGAAGGAGGGCTGACGCCCATGCCGAAGCGTATCCTCCAGGGCGTCGTCGTCAGCGACAAGCAGGAGAAGACCCTCGTCGTGAAGGTCGAGCGCCGCTTCACGCATCCGCTGCTGAAGAAGACGGTGCGGAAGTCGAAGAACTATCACGCCCATGTCGAGAACAAGACGCAGAAGGTCGGCGACACGGTCTCCATCGAGGAGACCAAGCCGATCTCCAGGCTGAAGCGCTGGATCGTCATCGACGAAGCGAAGACGGCGGGCGGCGACGCAGGCAACGGCTGAGACGCCGGTACGACAAACAAGCCGGAGGCGTCCGCGCCTCCGTCGGACGCGGTCTGAAGCCCCGGGCTTCGGAAACCATCCGTAAACAGAAGGCCTCAGGTCCATGATTCAGATGCAGACCAATCTCGACGTCGCCGACAATTCGGGCGCGCGGCGCGTGATGTGCATCAAGGTGCTCGGCGGCTCGAAGCGCCGCTACGCCTCGATCGGCGACATCATCGTCGTCTCGATCAAGGAGGCGATCCCGCGCGGCCGCGTGAAGAAGGGCGACGTGATGAAGGCGGTCGTCGTGCGCACCGCCAAGGACATCCGCCGCGCCGACGGCTCGGTGATCCGCTTCGACTCCAACGCCGCCGTGCTCATCAACAACCAGAGCGAGCCGGTCGGCACCCGCATTTTCGGTCCGGTTCCGCGCGAACTTCGCGCCAAGAACCACGTCAAGATCATCTCGCTCGCGCCTGAGGTGCTGTAATGGCCGCCAAGATCAAGAAGGGCGACAAGGTCGTCGTGCTCGCCGGGCGCGACAAGGGCCGAACGGGCGAAGTCCGCTCGGTCTCGCCGGGCGACGGACGCGCGATCGTCGAGGGCGTCAACCTCGTCAAGCGGCACACCAAGCCGAGCGCGAAGAACGCGGAGGGCGGCATCCTCACCAAGGAGGCGACGATCGACCTCTCCAATCTCGCGATCGCCGACCCCAAGGACGGCAAGCCGACGCGCGTCGGCTTCAAGGTTCTCGACGACGGCCGCAAGGTCCGTTTCGCCAAGCGTTCCGGAGATCTGATCGATGGCTGAAGCCAAGGACAAGGGCGGCAAGGCCCCCAAGGACGCGCCCAAGGGCGGCGGCAAGCCGGAGCCCAAGGGCAAGGGCGGCGGGCGTCCCGCGCAGACCGAAATCGCCGCCGCCGGCAAGGTGCAGTCGGCGCCGAAGGATTATGTCGCGCGGCTGAGGATCCAGTACGAGCAGGAGATCGTGCCCGCGCTCCTCAAGGAGTTCGGCTACAAGAACAAGATGGAAGTGCCGAAGATCGAGAAGATCGTGCTCAACATGGGCGTCGGCGAAGCCGTCAACGACACCAAGAAGGCGACTTCCGCCGCCAACGATCTGGCGCTGATCGCCGGCCAGAAGCCGGTCATCACCCGCGCGCGCAAGGCGATCTCGACCTTCAAGGTGCGCGAGAACATGCCGATCGGCGCGAAGGTGACCCTGCGCAAGACGCGCATGTACGAGTTCCTCGATCGCCTCGTGACGATCGCGCTGCCCCGGGTGCGCGACTTCCGCGGCCTCGATCCGAAGTCTTTCGACGGGCGCGGCAATTACGCGCTCGGCGTCAAGGAGCACATCATCTTCCCCGAGATCGACTACGACAAGGCGGAAGCGATGCTGGGTCTCGACATCGTGGTTTGCACGACCGCCAAGACCGACAACGAGGCGCGCGCTCTGCTGCGCGCCTTCAACTTCCCGTTCCGGCAGTGAGTCCGGTTTTTTCGACGAAGAAACCTAGAGCTCAAACGCGGAAAACCGGAGGCCTTTGATGGCAAAGAAGAGCGCAATCGAGAATAACCTGCGCAAGCAGCGGCTGGTGAAGAAATTCGCCGCCCGCCGCCAGCGTCTGCTCGACATCGCCAACAGCGAATCGAACTCCATGGAGGAGCGGTTCGAGGCGCGCCTCAAGCTCGCCGAGCTGCCGCGCAACGGCGCCGCCAACCGCGTGCGCAACCGTTGCGAGGTGACGGGCCGTCCGCGCGCCTTCTACCGCAAGCTCAAGATGAGCCGCATCGCCTTGCGCGAACTGGGCAACAAGGGCCTGATCCCAGGCCTCGTGAAGTCGAGCTGGTAAGGGGGCGGATCATGGCAGTCAACGATCCCTTGGGCGACATGCTGACCCGCATCCGCAACGCGCAGATGCGTCGTCGCAGCAAGGTCACCACGCCCGGCTCGAAGCTTCGACAGCACGTTCTCGACGTGTTGCAGGCCGAAGGCTATATCCGCGGCTATTCCGCGACGGATTACGGCAACGGCCGCACCGAGTTCGAGATCGAGCTCAAGTATTTCGACAACCAGCCGGTGATCCGCAAGATCGACCGCGTGTCCAAGCCCGGCCGGCGCGTCTATGTCGCCGTCGACGGCATGCCGCGCGTCGCCAACGGTCTCGGCGTCTCGATCCTGTCCACGCCGAAGGGCGTGATGGCGGATCACGACGCGCGCGAGGCTCATGTCGGCGGCGAAGTGCTCTGCACCGTATTCTGACGGGAGTTCCTCAATGTCTCGTGTCGGAAAGAAACCCGTCGCCCTTCCAACCGGCGTCACCGCCAAGGTCGAGGGCCAGCACGTCGCCGTGAAGGGCGCGAAGGGCGAACTCAAATTCACCGCGCCCGACGCGGTGTCGGTGAAACTCGAAGGCGGCTCGGTGCTCGTGGCGCCGCTCGGCGAGGACAAGCGTTCGCGCGCCATGTGGGGCACGGCGCGCGCGCGGGTGCAGAACCTTGTCACCGGCGTGACCAAGGGCTTCGAGAAGAAGCTCGAGATCAACGGCGTCGGCTACAAGGCGGCGGTGGCGGGCAAGAACCTGCAGCTTTCGCTCGGCTACAGCCATGACGTGATCTATCCCGATCCCGGCCGGCGTCACGATCATGACGCCGAAGCCGACGGAGATCACCATCGCCGGCATCGACAAGCAGCAGGTCGGCCAGGTCGCGGCGGAGATCCGCGAGTTCCGCGGCCCCGAGCCCTACAAGGGCAAGGGCGTCAAATACGCCGGCGAATTCATCTTCCGCAAGGAAGGGAAGAAGAAGTAATGGGCAAGCAACTTTCTCCCACCGAGCGGCGCAAGGCGCGCATCCGCCGCGCCCTCGCGGCGAACGCCGGCGGCCGCCCGCGCCTCAGCGTGTTCCGCTCCTCGGAGCAGATTTATGCGCAGGTCATCGACGATTCGAAGGGCGTCACCGTCGCGGCGGCCTCCTCGCTGGAAAAGGCGATGCGCGAGGAGCTGAAGACCGGCGCGAACATCGAAGCCGCCAAGCGCATCGGCCTGGCGATCGCCGAGCGCGCCAAGGCGGCGGGCGTCACCAAGGTCGTGTTCGACCGCGGCGGCTATCATCTATCATGGGCGCGTCAAGGCGCTCGCCGAGGGCGCCCGCGAAGGCGGCCTCGACTTCTAGAACTGAAGCGAGCGGGCGCCTCGGGGCTCCCGCGCAAGTGACGGTGAGACATTATGGCTCGTGAGGAAGGCGGCCGCGGCCGCAGGGAAGACCGGGAGGAGCGCGACAGCGAGTTCGTCGATCGCCTCGTCCACATCAATCGCGTGGCGAAGGTGGTGAAGGGCGGACGCCGCTTCGGCTTCGCCGCGCTCGTCGTCGTCGGCGATCAGAAGGGCCGCGTCGGCTTCGGCCACGGCAAGGCGCGCGAGGTGCCGGAGGCGATCCGCAAGGCCACCGAAGCCGCCAAGCGCGGCGTCGTGCGCGTGCCGCTGCGCGAAGGCCGCACGCTGCACCATGACGTCTACGGCCGGCACGGCGCGGGCCGCGTGATTCTGCGCGCCGCGCCGGCGGGCACCGGCATCATCGCCGGCGGTCCGATGCGCGCGGTGTTCGAGTCGCTCGGCGTCCACGACGTCGTCGCCAAGAGCCAGGGCTCGTCGAACCCCTACAACATGATCCGCGCGACCTTCGCCGCGCTCGCCAACGAGGACAGCCCCCGGGCCGTCGCCGCGCGCCGCAGCCTGAAGGTCTCGACGATCCAGTCGCGTCGCGTCGGCGTCGAAGCCGACGCCTCCAGATTCGTGAGCGGGGGACGATCCATGACCGACTCCCACATCACCATCGTCCAGGTCCGCTCGCCGATCGGCCGTCCCGGCGATCAGCGCGCGACGCTGAAAGGGCTTGGGCTCGACAAAATCGGCCGCGAGGCGCGCGTGAAGGACACGCCGGCCAACCGCGGCATGATCAAGAAGATCGCGCATCTCGTGCGCGTCGTCGAGGGTTAACGCCATGAAGCTCAACGACGTCAGAGACAACGAAGGCGCCCGGCCCGCGCGCACCCGCGTCGGCCGCGGCATCGGCTCCGGCAAGGGCAAGCAGTCCGGCCGCGGCGGCAAGGGCCAGACCGCGCGTTCGGGCGTGCGCATCAAGGGCTTCGAGGGCGGCCAGATGCCGCTGCATCGGCGCCTGCCGAAGCGCGGCTTCAATCCGCCGGCGCCCCGCGACCTCAACGAGGTCAACATCGGCCGCGTGCAAAGCGCGATCGACGCCGGCAAGCTCGACGCCGCCAAGCCGGTGACGGCCGATGCGCTGGTGGCGGCGGGCGTCTGCGCCCGCGCGCGCGACGGCGTGAAGCTGCTCGGCAAGGGCGAATTGAAGGCCGTTGTGCATTTCGAGGTGTTCGGCGCCTCGAAGAGCGCGACCGAGGCCATCGAGAAGCTCGGCGGCTCGGTCAAGACGCTCGCGGCGGAAGCCGCGCCGGCTTCGGCCTGACCCCTGTCGGGGTCGACATTGCGGTTCATCTGAACCATATGCACGGGGCGGCGCGCCGGGAGCGGCGCGCCGCCCCTCGCGCGTCAAGACGCGGCTTGAGACAATCGGAGCATCCCCATGGCGTCGGCGGCCGAACAGCTCGCGGCAAACATCAACTGGGCGGCGTTCGGCAAGGCCGAAGAACTCAAGAAGCGCATCTGGTTCACGCTCGGCGCGCTGATCGTCTTTCGGCTGGGCACCTATATCCCGCTGCCCGGCATCGACCCCGCCGCCTTCGAGGCCTCCTTCACCGGCCATCGGCAGGGCGTGCTCGACATGTTCAACATGTTCTCGGGCGGCGCGGTGCAGCGCATGGCGGTGTTCGCGCTCAACATCATGCCCTACATCTCCGCCTCGATCATCATCCAGCTCCTGAGCTCGGTGATCCCCTCGCTGGAGGCGATCAAGAAAGAGGGCGAGGCGGGGCGCAAGACGCTCAACCAATATACGCGCTACCTCACCGTTGTTCTCGCGATCTTCCAGGCCTACGGCATTTCGATTGGCCTTGAAGGGCGGCCCGGCATCGTCTCCGATCCCGGCTTCCTGTTCCGCATATCGACGATCCTGACGCTGACCGGCGGCACCATGTTCCTGGTCTGGCTCGGCGAGCAGATCACCTCGCGCGGCGTCGGCAACGGCTCCTCGCTCATCATCTTCGCCGGCATCGTCGCGCGCCTGCCGCAGTCGCTCGCGCAATTGTTCGAGCTCGGCCGGCAAGGCTCGGTCTCGACCGGCCTCGTGCTCGGCGTGCTGGTGATGGTGCTCGTCGTGACCGCCTTCATCGTGTTCATGGAGCGGGCGCAGCGGCGGGTGCCGATCACCTATCCGCGCAAGCAGATCGGCAACAAGATGTACGAGGGGCAGAGCTCGTTCCTGCCGCTGAAGCTCAACACCTCCGGCGTCATCCCGCCGATCTTCGCCTCCTCGCTGCTGCTGTTGCCGACGACGGCCGCCAATTTCGCGCAAGGGGCGGCGAGCAACACCTATCTGGCGACGGCGCTGGCGATCCTTTCGCCGGGCGGGCCGTTCTATCTCGTCATCTATGTCGCGCTGATCGTGTTCTTCACCTTCTTCTATACGGCGACGGTGTTCAATCCGAAGGACACCGCCGACAATCTCAAGAAGCACGGCGGCTTCATTCCCGGCGTGCGTCCGGGCGAACGCACCGCGCAGTACATAGACCAAATCCTCACTCGCATTACGGTCCTTGGCGCCGGCATATCTTTCCCTGATTTGCGTTCTGCCGGAGATGATGCGTTACAATGCCGCGGGCTTCTTCGCGTTCGGCGGCACCTCGCTGCTGATCGTCGTGAACGTCACGATGGACACGGTGGCGCAAATCCACGGACATTTGCAGGCGCACCAATACGAAGGCCTGATTCGAAAGGCCAAGCTGAGGGGGAGGAAGAGATGAGGCTGATACTGCTCGGGCCGCCCGGCGCAGGCAAAGGCACGCAAGCCGCGCGGCTAACCGAGAAGTACGGAATTCCTCAACTCTCCACCGGCGACATGTTGCGCGCCGCGGTCAAGGCGGAAACCCCGATCGGCCTCAAGGCCAAGGCGGTGATGGACGTCGGGCGCGCTGGTCTCCGACGAGATCGTCGTCGGCATCATCGCCGACCGGATCGAGGAGGCGGACGCCAGGAAAGGCTTCATCCTCGACGGGTTTCCGCGCACGGTGGCGCAGGCCGAGGCGCTCGACGCGCTGCTTGCCGCCAAGGGACTGAAGCTTAACGCGGCCGATCGAGCTCGTGGTCGACGCGCCGAAGCTGGTCGCCCGCATCGTCAACCGCGCGGCGGAGGCCGCCAGGGCGGGCCAGCCGGTGCGCAAGGACGACGATCCCGCAGGTGTTCAAGACCCGCCTGGAGGCCTACTTCCACGATACTGCCGCAGTTACGCCGCATTATCGCGCGAAGGGGATTCTGCGGGAGGTCGACGGCATGGCGAGCATCGACGAAGTTTCCAGGGCCATAGACGCGGTCCTGGCCAACGCTTCGTGAGGGAAGAAGAACAAGTCATCGTCGAAAAGCGCGGCAGCGCAGGGCGTCTTATTCTCAATCGCCCGCAGGCGCTCAACGCGCTTACCTTGCAGATGGTGCGCGACTTCTCGGCGGCGCTCGATGAATTCGAGCGCGATTCCGGCGTGCAGCGAATAATCGTCACGGGCGCGGGCGATCGCGCGTTCTCGGCGGGCGGCGACATACGCTGGCTTTACGAGCGAGGCCGGGCCGGCGACTACGCCGGCAATCCGCGTTTTTCCGCGAGGAATACACGCTGAACGCGCGCATCAAGCGCTATCCGCAAGCCCTATGTGTCGCTCATCGACGGCATAGTGATGGGCGGCGGCGTCGGCGTCTCGCTGCACGGCTCACATCGCGTCGCCACCGAAAAGGCCGCCTTCGCGATGCCGGAAGTCGGCATCGGCTTCTTCCCCGATGTCGGGGCGACCTTCGCGCTCCCGCGCGTTCCCCATCGCTTCGGCGTGGCGATGGCCGCGACCGGCCTGCGCGCCAAGGGCGCCGACATGGCGGCGCTGGGCCTGGCGACCGCCTATGTCGAAAGCCGACGCCTGCCCGGCTTGCGCGAGGCGCTGGAGCGGCCGGGCGACACGGACGCCATCATCCGCGAATTCGCGACTTCGCCGCCGCCCTCGCCACTTCTCGCCGAGGCGGCGACGATCGAGAGAGCCTTCGCGAAAGCCGACGCCGCAAGCATCGAGGCGGCGCTGAAGGCCGATGGCTCGGATTTCGCACGCGCGCTCCTCGACATGATGGCGACGAAATCGCCGACCTCAGTCGCAATCGCGCTGCGGCAAATGGAAGTCGGCGCCGAACTCTCGTTCGAGGAGGCGATGCGCGTAGAATTTCGTATTGTAACGCGCATCTGCCGCGGTCATGACTTCTACGAAGGCGTTCGGGCGGCTATCGTCGACAAGGACAATCGCCCGCAATGGCGGCCGGCCGCCGGAGAGCGCCCCGCCGCGGCCGACATCGACGCTTATTTCGCGCCTCTCGGCGCAGACGAATTGAATCTTCCAGGAGAGGCTGCGTGAGATACCAAATGCGCCAGAGCCGCGACGGCGTCATTCGCATCGTCGACGAGGCGCCGCGCTCGGTAGACGGCGACAAATTCGCCGCCGCCCTGCCGGACGCCGCCGAAACGCTGGTCTGGTTCATGCGCACGATGGCCTGCGTATGGGTCGCCAAGGGCCTCTTCAACTGGGCTGTGTTAATGGGGCTTAACCCGCGCTTCGGCGATTTCACTATGCTGCCGCGCGCTTTGCAGACCACGATCGTGTTTTTCGCCGGCGCCGATCTCCTGGCGGCGATCGGCATGTGGCTCGCCGCGCCCTGGGGCGGCGTGCTGTGGCTGCTCTGTGCGGCGCTGGAGGCGGTCTCGCCCTTTTTCGGCGGGCGCGCGGCATTGCTCGGGCGCTGTTGGGATCGCGCTCAACGTCGTGCTGATTGCACTTTATTTACGCTCAAGTGGCGCGCCGACCAGGAAAGAAGGTGAACGGAAAGCAACGTTTATCTTAAGTAAACCCCTCGCAGGCGCCGCGCATGGTTAAGCGACATCAATAGTAAATGCGAGTTTGAATTCAGACGAGATTTACCGAAAACAGGAAACTATGGATTCATCCTGACCTTTAAACTCGGATTCAGTCCCGCTGCCTTATAGTCCTGCACATCGAAGGCCGAACAAGAATATCGGTCGAGGCGGAACAGGAAGGCGGGAACGACATGAACATGCTTGCGAAAAAGGAAGACGGTCAGGCTCGTGCGGAACGCATCGCCACCGTGCGCCCCCTCTATCTGGAAACCCTCAACATGGTGGAGCGGCTGCATCGCCGCCTGCTCGACGTCATCAAGGACGAATTCGACCGTCGGGGCCGCTCCGACGTCAACGCCGTCCAGGCGTTGCTGCTTTATAATATCGGCGACAAGGAGCTGACGGCCGGCGAGTTGCGCACCCGCGGCTATTATCTCGGCTCCAACGTCTCCTACAACGTCAAGAAGCTGGTGGAGATGGGCTATCTCCATCACGCCCGCTCGCGCGTCGACCGCCGCTCGGTGCGCATCAGCCTCACCGACAAGGGCCGCGACGTGCATCGCATCGTCGTCACCCTCTACGAGAAGCACGCCATGACGGTGGAGCAGATCGGCGGCGTGGTGACCGACGACTTCCAGCGCATGAACCAGTCGCTGGCGCGCCTGGAGCGCTTCTGGACCGATCAGATCAAATATCGCCTCTGATCGAGTTCAGGACCTCCGCCGCATATTGCATGGGCGCCGCAAGGCGCCCTTTTTGTTTTTTCAATATGCGTGCGTGATTTTCGCCGCTTATTCCGCGGCGATGACGAGGCGGCGGCTCGGCGAGCCCTTGCGGCGCGCCCGCCGCGCCAGGGCTTCCCGCTCCGCGGCCCGCCCGGCCAGCATGGGCGTCGGGTCAGCCGCGAGCGGCAGCGCGGTGACGTCGCGCAGATCCTGGCGCGACAGGCCGATATCGGCGAGGCCCCGGTCGTCGAGCGCGCCGAGCGCCGCCATGACGCGCCGGTTCTCGGCGACGCGAACGGGCCAAAGCAGCAGCGACAGGGGCAGCCAGACAAGGCGGCGGAACATGGGATCATCTCCTTATCTCCGCCAGCCTGCCGCTCGACGCCGGCTTGACGACAGGCACAATTTGACGACAATCTCAAAAACTGTACCGGTACAATTCTAGGACAGTTTTTGGACTCCCTCGGCGCCTCGACCAGCCGCATCGGCTTCGTGTCTCGCCACTTTGCGCGCCCGCATCGAGTTCGCGCGCCTTGCCGCGCGGCGCGCGCTTGCCGTCCGTGCGCAGGCTCGCCGAAGAACTCGGCGTCTCGAAATCCACCGTCGTCGAAGCCTACGACCGCCTTGCGGCTGAAAGCGCGGTCGAGGCGCGGCGCGGCTCGGGCTTCTATGTCGCCGCGCCGCCCGAGCCGCTCAAGCTCGCCGACGTCCCGGCGCTCGATCCGGCGGTCGATCTGATGGCCCTGGTGCGGCGCGCCCTGCAGCACGATCCGGACGCCCTGCATCCCGCTTCCGGCTGGCTGCCCGAGAGCTGGCTGCCGGCCGAAGGCGTCGAAAAGGCGATGCGGGCGGTGGCGCGGGGGCCGGCGCTCACCAAGCTGCGCTACGATTCCCCGCGCGGCTTCGAGCCCATGCGCCGTCTCATCGCGGCCCGGCTCGCCGAGCGCGGCGCGCCGATAGATCCCGCAGGGATCGTGCTCACGGATTCGGCGACGCAGGCCCTCGACCTGGCGCTGCGCTTCTTCCTTTCGCCGGGCGACCGCGTGGTCCTCGACGATCCCCGCTATTTCAATCTGGCGCCGCTGGCGAGCGCCCATCGCGCGGAGATCGTCGTTGCGCCCTATACCCAGGACGGGCCCGACGTCGCCGCACTGGAGGCGATCTTCGCCAGAGAACGGCCGCGCCTTTATCTGATGCTGGTCGGCCCGCACAATCCGACCGGCGCGACGCTCTCTCACGCCGTCGCCCATCGCGTGCTGCGGCTCGCCGAGACCTACGACGTCGCCATCGTCGAGGACGACGTCTACGGCGATTTCGAGAGCCTGCCCTCGCCGCGGCTCGCCGCGCTCGACGGCTATTCCCGCGTCATTCAGGTCGGCGGCTATTCCAAGACGGTGACGGCGGCGCTGAGGATCGCCTATCTCGCCGGCCGCGCGGACTGGATCGAGGCGCTGGTGGATCTGAAACTCGCCACGACCCTCGGCAATTCCTCCTTCGCCGCGGCGACGATGCACGCGTTTCTCGCCGGGGGCGGCTACCGGCGCCATCTCGACGCGCTGCGGCCGAGGCTCGCGGCCGCCACGGGGCGGCTGATGGAGCGATTCCGCGCCCTCGGCCTTTCGCCCTATGTCGAGCCGCGCGCGGGAATGTTCGCCTGGGGCGAGTTGCCCGACGGCCTCGATGCGACGGAGGTCGCGCGCGTCGCGCAGGAGCGCAACGTCGTGTTCGCGCCGGGGCGCTCGTTTTCCGCCGATCCGCGCTGGCGCGGCTTCATGCGCTTCAACGTCGCCGTCAGCGGCGAGCCGCGCGTGTTCGAGACGCTGGACTGGGCGATGGACAGGGTCCGCCGCGCTCAGGCGCCGTAGACGCCGCGATACCACTCGACGAAGGCCCGCACCCCCGTCTCGATCTCGGTCGAAGGGACATAGCCGGTCAGCGCCCGCAACAGGTCGGGCGAGGCCCAGGTCGCCGGCACGTCGCCCTTCTGCATCGGCAGCATGCGCCGCTGAATCGGCACGCCCAGCGCGCTGCTCGATGGCGTCGATGAACGGCGTCAGCCCGACCGGCCGCCCGCCGCCGATATTGACGACGCGATAAGGCGCGGCCGGCGACAGCGAGTCCATCGGCGCCGAGGCTCGCCTTCGCGCGGCGCCTTGTCGAGCAGCCGGACGATGGCCTCCACGAGATCGTCGATATAGGTGAAGTCCCGCTTCATGCGGCCCTCGCCGTAGACCTCGATGGGCTCGCCGCGCAAAGTCGCCGCGACGAACTTGAACAGCGCCATGTCGGGGCGGCCCCAGGGACCGTAGACCGTGAAGAAGCGGAAGGCGGTGGTCGGGATCTTCCACAAATGGGCGTAGGCGTGCGCCATGTCCTCGGTCGCCTTCTTGGTGGCGGCGTAGAGGGTCAGCGGATGATCCGTCGCGGTCGGTCTCGCGGAACGGCATGGCGGCGTTGGCGCCGTAGACCGAACTGGTCGAAGCCAGAAGCAGATGGCCGCACGCCGCGCGCAAGCTCCAGCACGTTGTAGGTTCCCACGAGATTGGCGTCGACATAGGCGCGCGGATTCTCCAGCGAGTAGCGCACGCCCGCCTGGGCGGCGAGATGGACGATCATGTCGGGCTTCGGTTCGGCGAAGGCGTTGAGCGCCGCGGCGTCCTCGAGCATGGCGACGCGGCCGCGAAAACGCGGCGAACGGCCAAGCTCGGCCCAGCGCGCCTCCTTCAGTCGCACGTCGTAATAGGGCGTCATGCCGTCGAAGCCGTCGACCTCGTGGCCGTCGGCCAACAGGCGGCGGCTCAGGTGAAAGCCGATGAAGCCCGCCGCGCCCGTGACGAGAATGCGCATGTCCCGACCTCCGCCCTTCCCGCTATATCAACGGCGGCTCATCGTCGCGCGCGAAATCGCGAGCCAGACCGACATGGCGTGAAGGAGGCCTTAACCTCCGCCGCGCCATATGGCGCCATAAGCACGCGGAGGTTGTATCCCGATGCTCGTGCCGCCGATAGGCCCCTATTCGCCGGTCGCTCCCGTGGCGCCGGTCGCCCCCGTGACGCCCCGCAAGGCCAAGTCGGCGGAGAAATCCGCCGAGCGCCGGGCCGCCAACCATCCCGCCCGCTCGGCGACGACGATCGCCTCGCATTCGACGCGCGCGGCGCTCGACGAGATCAAGCTCGGCGGCTGAAAGGCTGCGTCCGCCCGCCAAAGCCGAACGCCCGCGGCCGCAAAGATCCCCTTGCCCGTTCTCCGACTTGGCCGCATGCTCCCGCTGAAATCAACGGGAGAACGCCGCCATGAACGCCCCCGCCTCGCCCGCCGCCGCGACGGAAGCCGAAATCCGCGTCCACCTCGCCGCCTGCTATCGCCTCGTCGCCCACTATGGCTGGGACGATCTCGTCTTCACCCACATCTCCGCCCGCATCCCCGGCCCGGAGCATCACTTCCTCATCAATCCCTACGGCATGATGTTCGAGGAGATCACCGCCTCGTCGCTGGTCAAGATCGACCTGAAGGGCGAGAAGGTCGGCGCTTCGCCCTATCCCGTCAATCCCGCCGGCTTCACCATCCATTCGGCCGTGCACGAGGTGCGCGAGGACGCCGGTTGCGTCATGCATCTGCACACGCCCGACGGCACCGCCGTCTCCACCTCGAAAGAGGGCCTGTTGCCGCTCAACCAGACCGCGCAGCTCGTGCTCCCCGATCTCGCCTATCACGATTACGAGGGCGTCGCGCTCGATCTCGACGAGCGGCCGCGGCTGCAGCGCGATCTCGGCCAGAAAAACATCATGCTGCTGCACAACCACGGCACGCTCACCGTCGGGCGCACCTGCGCGGAAGCCTTCCTGCGCATGTATTTCCTCGAGCGCGCCTGCACGATGCAGGTGCGCACGCGACATGCTCGGCGGCCCGGAAGGCGATTATCCGACCGCGCCCGAGGTCATCGAGAAAAACGCCGCGCTGGCGCGCGCGCCGGGAATGGCGGCGCTCGCGCAGCAGCTCGTGTGGCCGGCGCTCCTGCGCAAGCTCGACCGGCTCGATCCGGGCTTCCGCGGCTGAAGGACATCGCTAAAGAAATGAAACTTGCGCGCCGCGCGTGCGCCCGCATAGTAAAGGGCAAGTAGAAGCGCGAGGAGCTCGCACGGTCATGGCAGGATGTCGGCGTGCTGCAATCCTGGCGCTGGCGCTGCTGTCCGCCGCCGGCGCGCGGGCGGCGGAGACGCCGCTGCCGACCCCTTCGCTCGCCGCGCCCCTCCCGGCGACGCCGACGCCCGCCCCTTCGCCGAGCCCGGCCGACGATATCGGGGCGGTCGTCGAGCTTACGACCCATCCCGCCGCCTATATCGAGTCCAAGGCCAAGCGCGAGGAGGTCTATGGCGCGATCATGGGCAATCTCGCCAAAATCCGCGACGCGGTCGCAAAGGCCGGGCTGAAGCTTCAGGGACATCCGATCGCGGTGTTCCTGACCGCCGACGACGACGGCTTCACCTATCGCGCGATGGCGCCGCTCGAAAGCGCGCCCAATCCGCCGCCAGCCCTTCCCGATCCGATCAAGCTCGGGCAGACGCCGGTCGGCAAGGCGATGAAGTTCGAGCATCGCGGCGCCTACGACGACATCGACTCCACCTATGACGCGATCACCGCCTATCTCGACGAGAAGAGCGCCGACGCGCAGGACGTGTTCCTCGAGGAATATCTCAGCGAGCCGAAGGCGGCCGACGACCCCAACGGTCAGGTCGACATCTACGTGCTGATGCGATGATCCGCGCCGTCCTGTTCGACCTCGACGGAACGCTCACCAATTCCAGGCCCGGGATCCTCAACTGCTTCCGCTACGCCTTCGCGCGGCTCTCCGAGGCGGGCGGCCCGCGCGTGGCGCTGCCCGACGACGAGGATTTGCGCTTCATCGTCGGCCCGCCGCTGCAGCGACAGCTTCGCCCGTTTCGCGGGCGAAGCCGAGAAGGAGCGGCTGATGGACTATTATCTCGAACGCTATCAGCCGATCGGCGCGTTCGAGAACAGCGTCTACGACGGCGTGGCGGCGGCGCTCGATCTGCTGGCCGCGCGCGGCGCGCGCCTTTTCGTCGCCACCTCGAAGAACGAGCGCGACGCGCTGCGCCATTCTCGAGCATTTCGGCCTCGCCGGGCGCTTCGTGTCGATCAACGGCGCCAGGCTCGACGGCTCGCGCGGCGCCAAGCGCGAATTGATCGGCGACATACTCGCCGCGCACGGGATCGCGGCCGAGGAGGCGGCGATGATCGGCGACCGCGAATTCGACATGATCGGCGCCAGGACGGTCGGCGTGACGGCGATCGGCGCGCTTTGGGGCTATGGCGAGCGCGAGGAGCTCGTGGCGGCGCGCGCCGACGCGCTGGCCGCCACGCCCCAGGAGGCGGCGGAGATCGCGCTTATGCGATGATGTCGGGCGTCAGTTCGTCTTCGAGCCGCTTCACGCGGTCGCGCAAAGCGAGCTTGCGTTTCTTGAGGCGCTGCAATTGCAGGCGGTCGGCCGGGCCCGACCGCATCAGGGCCTCGATGGCGGCGTCGAGGTCGCGGTGCTCCTCGCGCAGCCGCTCGATCTGCTCGCGGATCGCCCGCCGCTCCTCTTCGCTCAAGCCGCCTTGCGCCATGTCGCGACGTCCGCCCCACCCCGCCGCCGCAACTATGATTGGAGTTCGCGCCGGCGCGCAAGAGGCATGACATAAGGCAAAGAAATGCGACAATTTGTGAATGCAAAACGACAGTTTTTTTCACTCCTGAGGACGGCTTTCTCCTTGCGCCAGCCGTTGGATGTGTCACACTTTTGTCGTCCAGGAAGCCACTGAGGAGTTGGCGAATGTCGGTCGAATCGCACTTGTCGGAACTCGTGCGTCGTCACCAAGCGATCGAACAGGCCATTCTGGCCGAAGAATCGCACGCGTCCGTGGACGAGCTGAAGTTACACGAACTCAAACGCAAGAAATTGTCGATCAAGGACGAGATCGAACGGCTCAAGCATCTGCCGCAAGACGAGACGCGTCACTGAGATTGTCGAATCCCGGATCGCCGCCTTGAGAGGCGCGCCGGTCCGGTCGTAACCGTTCTCTTCGCCGCGAAAGACAGGCTTTCGCGGCTTTTCTTTTGCGCAACAGGGGGATTGCGCGCCTCATTTCCCCGCCGCCAGCCGCCACTCCTCGCGCACCTGCGGATCGGGATCGTCTCGGACCTCCGTCGCCGCCTCTGCCGGCGCGAGCCGGGCGAGCGCCCAGACGGCCGCCCCGCGCACCAGCGCGGACGGGTCGCCGAGCCGCGCGCGGACGGCCGGAAGCAAGGCGCGATCCCCGGAATTGCCGATTGCGATCAGCACGTTGCGCAGGAAGCGGTCGCGCCCGACGCGCTTGATCGGCGAGCCGGCGAAGCGGGCGCGGAAGGCGGAATCGTCGAGCGCGGCGAGTTCGGCGAGCGGCGGATCGCGCCAATGCGGGGCGGCGAGCTTGGCTTCGCGCGCCTCTGCGGCGAACTTGTTCCAGGGACAGACCGCCAGACAATCGTCGCAACCATAGACGCGGTTGCCGATCGCCTCGCGCAGCTCGCGCGGGATCGGGCCTTTGTGCTCGATCGTCAGATAGGAGACGCAGCGGCGCGCGTCCAACTGATAGGGCGCGGGAAAGGCGCGGGTCGGGCAGGCGTCGAGGCAGGCGCGGCAGCGGCCGCAATGGTCGCGCTCGGGCGGATCGGGCGACAAGTCCACGGTGACGAACAGGGCGCCGAGAAACAGCCAGGAGCCGAACTCGCGACTGACGAGATTGGTGTGCTTGCCCTGCCAGCCGAGCCCCGCCGCCTGAGCCAGCGGCTTCTCCATCAAGGGCGCGGTGTCGACGAACACTTTGACGTCGCCGCCGGCGCGCGCGGCGAACCACGAGGCCAGCAGTTTGAGCCGGCCCTTGAGGACGTCGTGATAATCGCGATGGCGGGCGTAGACGGAGACGGCGCCGACGCTCTGGCCGACGGGTCGCCTCCAGCGGATCGCGGTCGGGCCCGTAATTGACGCCGACCATCGCGATAGCCCGGACTTCGGGCATGAGCGCGCGCGGATCGGCGCGGCGCGGATGGTCCATCCACGCCATATCGCCGTGGCGGCCGAGCGCCAGCCACTCCGCTCAGCCGCGCGCCCGCCCCTGGGGGCGGCTCGGCCGGCGCGATGCGGCAGACGTCGAAGCCGAGTTCGGCGGCTTTCGCCTTCAGCGCGGCGGCGCGGCGTTCGGGGTCGGCATCGCCGCCGACCCTTCACGCCGCAGGCCCGCCGGTCAAGCCGCGCGAGACGCCTCAGGCGTAATCGTCGTCGCCGCCCGAGCTGTCGTCGCTCGCGTAATCGTCGGCGTCCTGCATTTCGTCCTGGTCCTGATCCATGTCCTGCAGCGTGTCCCGCGCGTGCTGTTCGCCCGGATTAGTCTCATAGTAGTTGTTGACCGTCTCGCGCGGCGTACGCGAACGCGGAGTTCGTCAGGCCGCCGCCGTGGCCGCCGAACAGCCCGCCAAGCGCATTGCCCAGCAGCACGCCGCCGGCGACGCCGGTCGCCGTCTGCAACGCGCCCTGCAGGAAGCCGCCGCCTTGCGCGGGCGGCGGCCCGCCCCAGGGGCCGCCCTGCTGCGGCGGGGGAGGCGGAGGCGGCGCATAGCCCGGCCGCTGCGGCGGATAGCCCGGAGGCGGGCCGGCGTCGCGCTCGTAACCGCGCGCGTCATAGGGTCGCTGCTGGGGGGCCTGCGAAGGACCGCCGCCGAAGATGCTGCGGCCGATGTTGCCGAGGAAGCTCGACTCCTGCTGCGGGGGGGCTTGCTGCGCCTGCGCCTCCAGCTCCTCGATATGGCGGCTGGCGGCCTCCAGCGCATGCTGCTGGACGAGCACGGTCTGAGCGAGCACGTAAGCCGCCGAGGGCGTATTGCGCATCGCCTCGTTGATGAAGGCCTCGGCGTCGCGGTCCTTCGGACCATTGGCGGCGCCGCGAATGCGATCGAACAGGCCAGAAAGCATCTGCCGTTCTTCGGGGGTCATGAGGATCTCCCATTGGGGGCGAAGGCCCCGCGGCGGGGAATATGGGCGGCCTCGTCATTTCCGCCAAGTGCCCTGGAGATTACATCGCCGTCATCTCGGCGCCGCTTCCCGGCGCTTTACTAGCGCGCTCGTTTCGCGTAGGCGGGCGCGAAGCTCGTGGCGCGCGTGCTTCGTAAATCCGGCGCGAGTGGTGGAATGGCGAACGTCGTAGTGGTCGGCGCCCAGTGGGGCGACGAGGGGAAAGGCAAAATCGTCGATTGGCTGTCGGTCTCGGCGGATGTGATCGTCCGTTTCCAGGGCGGACACAACGCGGGGCATACGCTCGTCATCGGCGGCAAGGTGTTCAAGCTGGCGCTGTTGCCCTCGGGCATCGTGCGGCCGGGCAAGCTGTCGGTGATCGGCAACGGCGTCGTGCTCGACCCCTATCATCTGGCGCGCGAGATCGAGGCGGTGCGCGCGCAAGGGATCGAGGTGAGCCCGGACAATCTCAAGATCGCCGAGAACGTTCCGCTGATTCTCTCCATCTATCGCGATCTCGACGCGCATCGCGAGGGCGGCGTCGAGGGCGTCGGCACGACCAAGCGAGGCATCGGCCCGGCCTATGAGGACAAGGTCGGCCGGCGCGCGATCCGGCTGATGGATCTGGCCGACCCCGACAGCCTCGCCGGCCAAGATCACCCGCCTGCTCGCCCATCACGTCCCGCTCTGGCGCGGCCTGGGGCTGACGCCGCCGAACCCGGAGGCGTTGAGGTCGGAGCTCCTCGACATCGCGCCGAAGGTGCTGCCCTATATGGCGCCGACCTTCGACCTGCTCGACCGCGAACGGCGGGCGGGCAAGCGCATCCTGTTCGAGGGCGCTCAGGGGGCGCTGCTCGACGTCGATCACGGCACCTACCCTTACGTCACCTCGTCGAACACGGTGGCCGCCAACGCGGCGACCGGCTCTGGCCTCGGGCCTCGGGCCATCGGCTATGTGCTGGGCATCGCCAAGGCCTATACGACGCGCGTCGGCGGCGGTCCGTTTCCGACCGAGCTCACCGACGAGATCGGCGCGCGCATCGGGAAGATCGGCAACGAGTTCGGCACCAACACCGGCCGTCCGCGCCGCTGCGGCTGGTTCGACGCGGCGCTGACCCGGCAGACGGTGAAGACGTCCGGCATCGACGGCGTGGCGCTGACCAAGCTCGACGTGCTCGACGGTTTCGACGAGATCAAGGTCTGCACGCATTACCTGCTCGACGGCGAGCGCATCGACTACATGCCCGCCAACCCCGCCGCGCAGAGCCGGCTGCAGCCCGTCTACGAGACCATGCCCGGCTGGCGGGACGCCACCGGCGGGGCGCGCTCCTGGGCGCACCTGCCGGCGCAGGCGATCAAATATGTCAGGCGCATAGAGGAATTGATCGGGGCGCCGGTTGCGCTACTATCGACCAGCCCCGAGCGCGACGACACGATTCTGGTGCACGATCCCTTCCAGGACTGAGCATCGTCGCCCTAAGAACCGCGCGAATGCGGAAGGTTGTATGGCCGATTACTATTCGCTGTTGGCGCGTGCGGTCGCAAATCTGCCGAAGTCGAGCCCGCCCTCGACCCGGCGGGCGATCTACGAGCGCGCGCGCAAGGCGCTGACCAACCAGCTGCGCTCGCTGAAGCCGCAATTGCCGGAAAGCGACATCGCGCGCGAGGAGCGCGCGCTCGACGACGCCGTGGCGCGGCTGGAGGCGGAGTTCGAGCCGGCGGCCGCCGCCGAGGTGCGCCCGCTGCCGGTCGGCGCCTCGCCGGCGACCGCGGATCTCGAGGAGCCCCCGGAGGCGCCGCCGCCCGTCGCGCCGCCAGCGCTTCCGCCGCGTCCGCCGGCGGCGCCCCGCCCACCCGCGGCGCAGGTCCGACCCGCCGCGCCCCCGAAGGCCCCGTCACCGCCCGCCATTCCGCCGCGCCCGCCAATCCCGCGCGCTCCCGCGCCGCCTGCGGCCCCAGCGGCCGGCCTGCCGAATGCGGGGGCGTTCAAGGCGCCGCAACTCGGCGGCGCGGAAGCCTCGGACGAGGCGGAATCCGCGGCCCTGTCGGAGCCGCCGCTAGGCGGCGCCGCGCGCGCGGACGCCGCTGCGGAAGCGGCGGCCCCGCCGCTCGGCGGCGCCGCCAGCCGCTACGAACGCGAGCCGGCGCGGCCGGTCCTCACAGACGCGCTGCGGCGCAAATCCTCGACCTGGATCTGGATCCTCGGCGCGGTGGCGGTCGGCTTCGCCGGCTCCATCGCGGTCGCAGCTTTCCTGATGCGTCCCGCCTTGCGAGATCTGTCCGTGCCAGCCTCGGTCGAGACGCCGGCGGCCGCGCCGACAGGGTCGGCCGAAAAATCCGCGCGCCGGGTCGGCGAGCCGGCGCCGGCCCCGAGCGCCACGCCGACGAGCCAAGCGAGCGCAGCCCCGACGGCGCCTACGCCCGAGGCCTCGGCGACCCCGGCGCCGAGCGCCGCCGCGCCGACCGCCTCCGCCTCGCCGACGCCGGCCGCCTCGCCGACGACGGCCGCCCCGGCGCCGACGGTCGCAGCCTCGCCGACGGCCGCGGCCTCGCCGACAGTCGCGGCCTCGCCGACCGCCGTCGCCCCGCCGGCCGCGGAAACGCCGGCCGCCTCGCCCGCGCCTCCCGCCGCCACGAACGTGCCGATCGCCAGCCGCGCCGCCATGCTGGTGGCGACGGTGGCCAACGCCGCCAAGCCCGCCGTCAACGTCGGCACGGCGGTATGGTCGATCGTGCCGGCGCCGCCCGGCCAACCCGCGGGCGTCGGCGTCAAGTCGGAGATCGACATACCCGAACTGAAGATGCACGCCTCGATGATCCTGCGGAAGAATTTCGACGCGAGCCTCCCGGCGTCGCATACGATCGACCTGCGCGTGGCCTTCGATCCCGGCTCGCCCATCAAGGGCGTCAAGGACATTGCGCTGCCGCTCATGCGCCGCGACGATCCGCCCGCCTCCGACGCGCTGACGGGCGTGCGCGTGAAGATCAGCGACAATTACTTCCTGGTCGGACTCAACAAGTCGGACGCCGACGTCGCGCGCAACACGCAGGAGATCGCCGAGCGCAGCTGGTTCGATTTCCCCATGCAGCTCGACGACGACCGCATCGCCAAGCTGACGTTCGAGAAAGGCGCCGACGGCGAGAAGATCATCGCGCAGGCGCTCGCGGCGTGGAAGTAAGGCGACGAGTGCCCAGCCTCGTCATCCCGCGCGCAGTGCAAGCGCAAGGGTCCGGGCTTCCGCGCGCGGAGGAACCATATTATAGATCGTATTTGTATATTTGAAGCCGCGCCGCCGGGCGGCTAAAATCTGCATATTCGAGGGCGGGGAAAGCGGGCCATGGAAGCGCTCATCGTCCTGCTGACGATTCCCCTGATCGCGCTCGCGCTGCTCGGACACATCGGCTTTTTCCTCACCCTCGGCGCGCGCCGCCGTTTGCGGGAGGTGGAATCCAGGCTGGATGGCGCCTTGGGGCGGCTCATCAGTCTGGAGCTCAAGCTCGACAGCCTTGCGCGCACCGCCGCCGCGCCGCCCGAGGGGGCGCGGGAGGAGCGAGCGCCGGCCGGGCGCGAAAGCGCCGAAGCTCCGCGCCCCGCCGCCCCTGCGCCCGTCGAGGCGCCCGCGCTGGCCGGACCGGTTGGGGAGCCGGCGCCCGCCGAAGCGGCTGCAGAACCCGCGGCGGAGACGCAGGAAGCGCGCCGCCTCTCGCTCCGCCGCCGCTTCCCCCCACGCCGGAAAAGGCGCCGCGGCGTCCGGCGCCCGGGCGATCTCTGGAGGAGACGCTCGGCGCGCATTGGACGGTGTGGGTCGGCGGCGTCGCGCTGGCGCTCGGCGCCGTATTGCTCGTGCGCTGGACGATCGAGCGCGGCTGGTTCGGTCCGGCCACGCGCGTGACGCTCGGCATGGGCTTTTCGGCATTGCTGATCATTCTCGGCGAGGCGATGCGGCGCGGCCAGGGGCCGCTCGTGCCGGGGACGGCCGCCGCGCGGGCGAACGCGCCGGCGACGCTGACCGGCGCGGGCGTGGTCGGCGCCTTCGCCAGCGTCTATGCGGCCCATGCGCTCTATCATTTCCTGGACGCGACCTTCGCCTTTGTCGCGCTCGGCGGGGTCAGCTTCGCGGCGCTGGTCTTCGCCTCGCTGCACGGACCGGCGCTCGCCGGACTCGGCCTGCTCGGCGCCCTGGCGACGCCGCTGCTGATCGCAACCGAACATCCCTCGCCGTGGCCGGTCGTGCTCTATCTGGCGGCGGTGGGCGCGGCCAACCAGACGATGGCGCGCCTGCGGCGCTGGCTCTGGCTGGCGCTCTCGGCCGCCGCGGGCGGCCTTGGCTGGTGCTGGCTGTTCTTCTGGCAAGCGACGCACGACGCCTCAACGCCCTTCTATCACGCCGCGCTCGTCGCGATCGTCGTTCATGCCGGGCTTTCGGCCTGGTTCCTCGCCGTCGCCCCGCATCGCGAGGCGCGCGAGGAGGCGGGCGCGCAAGACCCCTTCGCATTCGGCGCGCTGGCGCTGCATGCGGCGCTCGCGATCTTCGTCCTCTACGCCGCCCCGGCCTTCGGCGGCGCCGACGCGGTCTTCATCGCGGCCGCCGCGCTGATCGTGGCCGCCCTCGTCGTCGCGGCGATGCTTTCGACGCCGGCGGCCGGGGCGGGCGCGCTCGGCGGGCTGACGACGCTCGCCGCACTCGCCGTCTGGCCGGCGGCGGCGCCTTTCCGGCCGCCCCCGCTGATCGACGTCCTCTCGCAATGGCGCTGGCCCGCGCCGCAGGACGCGCGGGCCTTCGCCACCTATGCGCTTTTGGTCTCCCTCGGCGTGGCGGCGCTTTTGGGTTATCGGCTGCTGGCGGGCCGCAAGCTCGCGAACTTGCCCGCCGTGCTTCTGGCGGCGACCGCCGTGGCGACGCCGCTGGGCGCGGCGATGATCGTCGACGTGCGCCTGTCGGAGGGGCGCGCTTCGGCGGAGATGGCGGCGGTCGCGGCGGTTCTGGCGGCGCTGTTCACGGGCGCGGCGCGCCTGTTTCACGGCCGGCTCGCGGCCGAGGAGGGGGCGGCGGCGCGGCTTGGGCTCGGCGCCTTCGCCGCCGGCGCGATCGGCGCGCTGGCCTCCGGCCTCGTATTCGCGCTCGACGGCGGCGCCCTGACCGTGGCGCTGGCGCTGTCGGCGCTGGGGACCGCCTTTGTCGCGGATCGGCTCGATCTCAAGGCGCTGCGCTGGGCCACCGCCGCGCTCGGCGTGCTCGTCGGCGCCCGGCTCGCGTGGAATCCGCAGGTGGTCGCCGGCCCCTTGTCGCCGACGCCGATCTTCAATGCGCTTCTATGGGGATATGGCGTCCCGGCCGTGGCCTTCGCCCTGACGGCGCATAGGTTGCGGCGACGGGCCGAGGATACGCCGGCGCGCGTCGCGGATGCGCTGACGGTGCTGTTTGCGGCGTTCCTCGTCTTTTTCGAAATCCGCCATTACGCCAATGGCGGCGATCCCTTCGCGCGCAGCTCAGGGTTGGTCGAGGTCGGGCTGCACGCCGTCTCGGCGTTCGGCTTCGCCGTTGTGCTGACCCGCCTCGACGCGGCGCGCGCCAATCCCGTGTTCCGCGTCGCTTCGCTGGCGGCGGGCGTCATCGGCGCGGGCGTCTCCGTCCTCGGCCTGTTCGTCGTGCGCAATCCGTTCCTGGACGGGGAGCCGGTCGAGGGCGGACTCGTGGTCAACGCCCTGCTCCTCGCCTATCTCCTGCCGGCGGCGCTCGCCGCGGCGTTGTTTTTCGTCGCGCGGCCGGTGCGACCGCATTGGTATGTCCGGGGCGCCGCCTGGCTGTGGGCGCTGCTGACGGCCGCCTATGTGTTTCTGGAGGCGCGCGTCCTCACGCATGGCGAACGCATCGATTTCCTGCGCGATTTCACGGTCATCGAGCTGGGGATCGACGCTTGCGCCGCGCTCATCGCCGCGCTGGCGATGGACTTCGTCGGCTGGCGCCGGCCCTCGCTCATCGCCTTCCGCGCCGCGGCGGTCGTCGGCGCGGCGGGGCTCGCCGGCCTCGCCAATCCGCTGTGGTCGGGACAGAGCGTCGGCGAGGGTCTGGTCGTCAACTCTCTGGCCCTCGGCTATCTCGCGCCGGCGGCGCTGGCCGCCGTCCTGGCGCGGCGCCTGCGACGCCCGGAAGTCAGCGTCGCCGCCATCCTGTGGGTCTTCGCCTATGTGAGCCTGGAGACGCGGCGGCTGTTCCAGTCGCCCTGGCTCGATCTCGACCGGGGTTTTCTCGATTCCGAGCTTTACGCCTATTCCGCCGTGTGGCTGGTGCTCGGGCTGGGGCTGCTCGTGTATGGCGTCGGGCGCGGGGCGAAGGAGATCCGGCTCGCCTCGGCGTTTTTCGTCATCGCCTCGACCCTCAAGGTGTTTCTCATCGATTTCAGCGGGCTCGAGGGGATGTACCGCGCCCTCTCCTTCATCGGCCTGGGCGCGGCCCTGATCGTCATCGGGCTCGTCTATCAGAAATTCGTGTTCGCGCCGCGGCCGCCCGCGACGGGGATCGCGGACGTCTCGCGCTCTGCGGGCGTCAGCCCAGATTGAACACCCGCGTCGAGACGAACTCGCCGTTCTCGACCACGCCGACCGCCACCGGCGAGCCGAAGCAGGAGGCGTAGGCCGGCCCCTCCTCGGGCGCCGCCGAGCCGCGCAACAGCAGCCGCTGGCCGCGCCGGAGCGTCGCCGCGCCGTTGCGGTCTATGGCCACCCGCTGCATCTCGGCCAGCCCCGCCTCGACGCCAAGCAGCGCCGCCGCCAGCGCCTCCGGTCCCGCTTCGAGCTGAGCGAAGGTGACGCCCCGCTCCGCCAGAAACGGCCCGACGCGCGTGCGCCTGAGCAGCGAGACATGCCCGTAGCAGCCGAGCGCGCGGCCGAGATCGCGGGCGATCGCGCGCACATAGGCGCCCTTGCCGCAATCGGCCTCGAAGATCGATTCCTCGCTCCGTGCTCGACGAGCTCCAGCCGATGCACGACGATCTCGCGCGGGGCGATCTCGAACGCGGCGCCCGTCGCGGGCGAGATCGTAGGCGCGCTCGCCGGCGATCTTGATCGCCGAATACATCGGCGGCGTCTGCCAGATGACGCCGATGAAGCGCGGCAATGCGGCGACAATGGCCGCCGGGTCGGGCCGCAGATCGGATTGCGCGACGGCCCTGCCCTCGGCGTCGTCGGTGTCGGTCTCGACGCCCCATCTGACGGCGAAGCGATAGGACTTCATCCCGTCCTGCACGACCGGCACGGTCTTGGTCGCCTCGCCGAAGGCGACGGGCAGCACGCCGGAGGCGAGCGGATCGAGCGTGCCCGCGTGCCCCGCCTTCTTGGCGTTGAACAGGAACTTCAGCCGCCCGACCGCCTGGGTCGAGGTGACGCCGACGGGCTTGTCGAGATTGATCCAGCCGTTCACCTCGGCGCGCGGTATGCGGCGCTGCGGCGGCCGGGGGGGCCGGGCCGCTACGCCGTGCGTTTCGCTGTTCACTTCGTCTCCTCGTCGTCTTGTCTGAGATCGCGCGCCACGCGCGGGCTGCGCAGCAGTTGCGTCCATGCGCGCCTGAACGTCGAAGCTCTCGTCGACGACGAAGCGCAGATCCGGGGCGTATTTGAGATTGACCCGCCGGGCGACGAGCGTCCGCAACGCCTTCTTGTGCGCCTGCAGGGCGGCCAGCGTCTCGGGCGATTCGCCGCCGCCGAGCGGCAGGAAGGCGACCGTTGCAAGCTTGAGGTCCGGCGACATGCGCACGCCGGCGATGGTGATGGCCCGACGGTGGAACACGGGGTCCTCGATCTCGCCGCGCGCGAAGATCTCGGAAAGCGCGTGGCGGACCTGCTCGGCGACGCGTTCGAGCCGATGCGACGGCGCGCCGGATTTCTGGGCGATGCGGGACATGGGAGGAGCTTTCGGGAGGGCGGCGCCGCGGCGGCGGCGGTTCAGTAATCGGAGAGCCGGATCGAAAATCCGGGCAGAGCGGGACGGGTCAGAACCTCGTCCGGCCCGCGCTCAATGCGGCGACGCCAGCTTTTGCTGCGCGGGCCGGCGAATTGGAAGGCGCGCCGCGCCGCGGCGTCGACCACCCAATATTCCTGGAACTCGTGTCGGGCGTCGAGAGCCGCCTTGAACTCGATCAGCTCGAAGTTCTCGTCCTCCGAGATGATCCCGGCCTCCTGCATGCGCAGGACTTCGCTGACCGTGAAGGCGCGGCGGTCGAAACCTTCCGCCGCGCGGGTGACCGCGCGCATGAGCTGCCTCCTGCCCTCACGCCGCTACAGCGTGCGGCGGATCTCCTCGACGTTGTAGCACTCGATGACGTCGCCCTTGCGCATGTCCTGATAGTTCTCGAACGCCATGCCGCATTCCTGGCCGGCCTGGACGATCGGAACCTCGTCCTTGAAGCGCTTGAGCGTCGAGAGCTTGCCCTCGTGCACCACCACGTTGTCGCGGATGAGCCGGACATGCGCGCCGCGCTGCACCACGCCGTCGGTGACGCGGCAGCCCGCGACCTGGCCGACCTTGGAAATCGTGAAGATCTCCAGGATCTGCGCGTTGCCAAGCATGGTCTCGCGCAGCGTCGGCGCCAGCATGCCGGACATCGCCGCCTTCACGTCGTCCACGAGATTGTAGATGATGTTGTAATAGCGGATCTCGACGCCCTGGCTCTCGGCGAGATCGCGCGCCTCCTTGTGCGCGCGCACGTTGAAGCCGATGATGACCGCCTTCGAGGCGTCCGCCAGCGTGACGTCGGATTCGGTCACGCCGCCGACGCCGCCGTGGATCACGCGCGCGCCGACCTCGTCGTTGCCGAGCTTCTCCAGCGCGGCGGTGATCGCCTCGACCGAGCCCTGCACGTCGCCCTTGACTGACGATCGGCATTTCCTTGCGGCCGGTCACCTTCAGGTTGGTCAGCATGTCGCTGAGCGAAGTGCGCACGACGCCGGCGCCCTTGGCCGCCAGCTTCTCGCGCCGCTGGCGCTCGCGATATTCGGTGATCTCGCGGGCGCGGGCTTCGCTCTCCACCGCCGCGACGCGGTCGCCCGCCTCAGGCGCGGCGGAAAAGCCCAGCACCTCCACCGGCGTCGAGGGCGTCGCCTCGACGACGTTCTCGCCCTTGTCGTTGAGCAGAGCGCGCACGCGGCCCCAGACGGAGCCGGCGACGACGATGGTGCCGACCCTGCAGCGTGCCGCGCTGCACGAGCACGGTCGCCACCGGCCCGCGGCCACGGTCGAGCCGCGCCTCGATGACGGTGCCCTCGGCGTTGCGGTTCGGGATCGGCGGCGAGGTCGAGCAGTTCGGCCTGCAGCGCGATCGCCTCGAGCAGCTTGTCGAGGTTCGTGCGCTTGAGCGCGGAGACCGGCACGGCAGAGCGTCTCGCCGCCGAACTCCTCGACCTGCACGTCGTATTGCAGCAGTTCCTGCGATCACGCGGCTCGGATTGGCGTCGGGCTTGTCGATCTTGTTGATCGCCACGATGATCGGCGCATTGGCGGCCTTGGCGTGTTTGATCGCCTCGATCGTCTGCGGCATGACGCCGTCGTCGGCGGCCACCACCAGCACGACGATGTCGGTGACCTTGGCGCCGCGCGCGCGCATCGCGGTGAAGGCGGCGTGGCCGGGCGTGTCGATGAAGGTGACCTTCTCGCCGCCGGGGGCGGTGACCTGATAGGCGCCGATATGCTGGGTGATGCCGCCGGCCTCGCCCTCCACGACATTGGCGTTGCGGATGGCGTCGAGCAGCGAGGTCTTGCCGTGGTCGACGTGGCCCATGATCGTGACGACCGGCGGGCGCGCCACCGGCTCCCCGACGTCCTCGGGATTCTCGAACAGGCCCTCCTCGACGTCGGATTCCGACACGCGCTTGACGGTGTGGCCCATGTCCTCGGCGATGATCTGGGCGGTATCGGCGTCGAGCGAGTCGGTCAGCGTGACCATGCGGCCCTGACGCATCAGCAGCTTGATGACGTCGACGGCGCGCTCGGACATGCGGTTCGCCAGCTCCTGGATGGTGATCATCTCAGGCAGCACGATCTCGCGCGCGATCTTCTCCTTGTTGGCGGACTGGCCGTGCCCTTTCAGGCGCTGGGTGCGGCGGCGGAAGGCCGCCACCGAGCGCGTGCGCTCGTCCTCCGCCGAGGTCGCGGTGGTGACGGTCAGGCGGCCGCGCTGGCGCGGCTCGGCGCCGCGCGCCGGGCGCGGCGTCGGCAGCATGGGCTTGGCCGTGGCGAGCTGCGGCAGCGCGGCGCTTCGGCGCGACTGCGGGCGCGGCGCGCCCGCCTCGGCCGGCCGGCGTGCGGACGCGGCTGAGGCGGCGACTGGCGCTTGCGCGACCACCGGGGTCTTGCGCGGCTGCGGCGCGGCGGGCGCCGGCGCAGGCTCGCCGCCGGCGAGGCGCCGGCGCGCCTCCTCCTCCGACGCCTTCTTGAAATTGGCCTCCTGCCTGGCGGCGCTGCTCCTCCTCGCGCTTGCGCGCTTCGGCCGCTTCGCGCTCGGCCCGCTCGCGCGTTTCGCGCTCGCGGCGGATGGCGGCGTCGCTCTCCTGGCGGCGCCGGTCCTCCTCCTCGCGGGCGCGCGCATCGCTGAGCGCGCGGGCGCGGGCCTCGCGCTGCTCCTCGGTCAGCGTCTGCAGCACGACGCCGGTGCGCGGCGGCGGCGGCGCGGTCGGCGTGCGCGGCGCGACGGTCAGGCCGCGCGCGGGGCGACCGGCGCGGGCCGGCGCCGGCCGGGGCGGGCTTGGCGGCCGCCGGCGCGAGCGAAATCGCGCGCCGCGCCCGCGGGGCGCGCCGCCTTCGCCGGGCCCGACGACGCGCCGCTTCTTCTCGACCACCACGACCTTGCTGCGGCCGTGCGAAAAACTCTGGCGCACGGTGCCCGCGTCAACCGGACGCTTCAGATGCAGCGTCGGCTTCGGGCTCGCCGAGCGACTTATCGCCGCTGTTGTTCGTATCCGTCATGCGTTGTTCCAGCTACCCGGCTCTGATGTTCCGTCTCGGCGATGCGCGCATTCCTACGTCAAACCGGCCGCGACCGGATTCGATCCGGCCGCCTCGCCCGACCTGTAGGCGATCAGGCGCGCGACTTTGGCGAGGAAGGCCGCGCTCGCCGGCCCCGCATGCAGCGCTGCATGTATCACATTTGTCCGCCCCAATGCCAAATCCAATCGCGCCGATTCAAATAGATTTATCGTTGCGACGGTTCGCCCGGAGCCCCGCGCCAGGCGGTCGAGCTTTTCGATCCCGTCCTGAGCGCCCTCGCGGGCGTGGATGAGGGCGACGACCCGGCCGGCGCGCAGCGCCGCCTCCACCTTCGCCGCGCCGGCGACCGCGAGCCCGGCCTTGTTGACCAGCGCCAGAAATTGCAGGGCGTCCGCGGCCAGGAGATCGTCGACTTCGCGCGCGAGATCGGCGCTGACCTCGACCGGGCGGCGGAAGCCGCGGGCGAAGCCGCCCTTCGGCCGCCGCGCGCGCGACCGTTGCGGAATCGAGCCGCGTCCACACGCCCCGGCCCGGCAGCCTGCGGCGGATGTCCGGGGTGACCACGCCCTGCAGGCGACAGCGCGAAGCGCAGCATCGCCTCCGGCGCGCCCGTCTCGCCGGTGACGACGCAGGTGCGCTCGGACCGCCGGCGGCTCTTTTGCGACGCGCGCCAGCACGCTCAGCCCGCCGCCTCCTCGCCATCCTCGGCCGCGGCCTCGGCCTCAGGCTCGGGCTCGGGCGTCGGCCTCGATCCAGCCGGCGCGCACGCGCGCAGCCATGATGATCGCTTCCGCCTGTTCGCGCGACAGGTCGAAGTCGGAGAGGTAGCCCGCGTGCTTCTGGTCCTTCTCGGTCCAGCCGACGAGGTCGTCGGTGGCGCAGCCGGCGAGATCCTCGACCGTCTTGACGTCGTTCTGCCCGAGCTTGACCAGCATCGGCGTGGTCAGGCCCTCGATCTCCTTCAGCTCGTCGGCGACGCCGAGCGCGCGGCGGGCCTCGTCGTGCTCGGCCTCGATGCGCTCGAGATGGCCGTTGGCGCGCGCCTGGATTTCGGCCGCCGTATCGTCGTCGAAGCCCTCGATCGTGGCGAGTTCGTGCGGCTCGACATAGGCGATTTCCTCGACGGTGCGGAAGCCCTCGGAGGCCAGCAGCTGCGCCACCGTCTCGTCGACGTCGAGGGCGTCCATGAAGGCCTGCGTGCGCTCGCCGAACTCCTTCTGCCGGCGCTCGGATTCCTCGGCCTCGGTGAGGATGTCGATGTCCCAGCCGGTGAGCTGGGAGGCGAGCCGCACGTTCTGGCCGCGCCGGCCGATGGCGAGCGAAAGCTGGTCGTCGGGCACCACCACCTCGATGCGGGTCGAATCCTCGTCGAGCACCACCTTCATCACCTCGGCCGGTTGCAGCGCGTTGACGATGAAGGTCGCCGGCGTCCGGCGACCAGGGGATGATGTCGATCTTCTCGCCCTGCAACTCGTTGACCACCGCCTGCACGCGCGAGCCGCGCATGCCGACGCAGGCGCCGACGGGGTCGATCGAGGAATCGTTGGACACCACCGCGATCTTGGCGCGCGAGCCGGGATCGCGGGCGACCGCCTTCACCTCGACGATGCCGTCGTAGATCTCCGGCACTTCCTGGCTGAACAGCCTGGCGATGAACTGCGGATGGGTGCGGGACAGGAAGATCTGCGGGCCGCGCGCCTCGCGGCGCACGTCGTAGACAAAGGCGCGGATGCGGTCGCCGGGGCGGAACATCTCGCGCGGGATCAATTCGTCGCGCCGCACCACCGCCTCGCCGCCGGCGCCGGTGAGATCGACGACGACGTTGCCGTATTCGACGCGCTTGACCTGGCCGTTGATGATGTCGCCGATGCGGTCCTTGAACAATTCGTACTGCTTGTCGCGCTCGGCCTCGCGGATCTTCTGCACCAGCACCTGCTTGGAGGCCTGGGCGGGGATGCGGCCGTAGTCGAAGGGCGGCAGCGATTCGGCGATCCAGTCGCCGATGCGCGCGCACGGGTTCTTCTTGTGCGCCTCGGCGAGCGTGATCTGGGTCGCCTCGTTCTCGACCTCGTCGACGACCAGCAGCAGGCGGGAGAAGCGGATTTCGCCGGTCTTGGGGTTGATCTCGGCGCGCACCTCGGTCTCCTGGCCGTAGCGCGAGCGCGCCGCCTTCTGCATCGCGTCCTCCATCGAGGCGAGCACGATGCGAGCGGTCGATCGATTTCTCGCGCGCGACCGCGTCGACGATCTGCAAAAGCTCCAGCCTGTTGGCGCTGACGGCCATGGGGGTCTCCTGTAAGTCAGAGAGCGCGGGACTTGAGGGCGTTCACGCCTTCGGGGTCCGCCGTCTCTGGGCTTCCTTCTGTTTCCTGGCTTCGGATTGCTGGCGGCGGTCCTCCGCCTTCCGGCGGCGGACGTCCTCCTTGCGGGCCTTGACCTGCGATTTCTCGCGCCTGAGCGCGTCGCGGATCAGGGCCTCGGTCATGACGAGGCGAGCCTCGGCCATGTCGGCGACGGCGAGCCGGGCGACGGTCTCCTCGCCCTCCTTGGCGTCGGGCAGGCTGAGATCGACGGCCAGCTGGCCCTCGACCGTCTCGACCGCCTCGATGATCCCGCGAAAGCGCTTGCGGCCTTCGAGCGGGCGCTCCAGCTCGATGCGCGCCTCGTGGCCGACGGCGCGGCGGAAGTCGGATTCGCGCACCAGCGGCCGGTCGACGCCCGGCGAAGACATTTCCAGCCGATAGGGCGCGCTGATCGGGTCTTCGAGGTCGAGATGCGGCGAGACAGCCATGCTGGCGGCCTCGCAATCCTCGACGCCCATCGTTCCGTCGGGCCGCTCGGCCATCACCTGCAGGACCGGCGAGGCGGCGGTGGAGAGCTTCACCCGCACGAGCCGGAAGCCGAGCGAGCGCAGCGGGGCGGCGACGATCTCGGCGATGCGCCGCGCCTGTCCGTTCTCGACGATGAGCCGCGCCTCGTCGAGACCCTCGGGGGCCTCCTCGAACGGCGCGAGGTGTTGAGCTGCCATGCGTTCCGGCCAACTCCTGCGGCCAATAAAAAAGAGCGGGTCCCGGCCGGGGCCCACTCTCAAAACCTCTCCGCATTTTCACGCGAAGCTATGAGATTGACTTGGAGGCCATATAGTCGAGGCGCGCAGGGAAAGCAAGGGGAGGATTGGGCGGAGAATTGGGGCGGGCGGAGAAAGCCGCGGCGGGCGGCTTATGCCAATTCCAGGCGAGCGCGACTCGTCGCGCTCGTTCCGCGCAAAGGCGCGGGCGCGCTTCGCGCTTTGCCGTCGGGCGATGATCGGTTCCGATCATCGAGTTCTGGTATTAATCGACCGACGATGCGACCACCGAGCGTAGAAAAGATTTGACTGCCGCCGCGAAGCGATCCGGCTGGTCATAGGGAAGACCGTGGCCGGCATCGGGTATTCGTTCGCACCGAAGGCGTTGATTGAGACTTCGCAGTTCTCGCGCCGTTTCAAGGGAAACAACGCCTTTGTCTGCGATGACCAGCAGGACCGGGACGCAAATGGCGCTGACCAACTCGCGATAGTCGGGGTTTGGCGGGGTCAGAACATCAAAGGCGCTTGTCCGGGTCTGCCGCCTCGCATCGGTAATGAGTTCGACGAGTTCGGACGAGCGATGCGGGTGTCGAAGCCGCATTTGAGCCAGCGCCTCGTCCCTATTGAGGCTGAGAAATCGGCGATGCTGCTCGATGACGTCGCTCTCGTGAACCTCGCGCTGGCGCTGGAGGCTTAGGAAAGTCGGGTCGGCCAGGATGACGCCGCGAATGGCTGCGCCGAGTTCGACTCGCCGCCACGGCCGCAGTCATGCCTCCCATCGAGTGGCCGAGCAGAACCGGAGCGGAAAGCCCGAGAGTTTCGATGAGTCCGATGACGTCGCTCGCATGGTCGCGGTAGAGATAACCATGAGGCGGCGCGCTCGACTTTCCGTGACCTCTGGCGTCGGGCGTCACGACGTCGCAGTCGCCTTCGAGGGCGCGCGCCAACGGAATCCAGCACGCGCCGCTCCCGGTCAAACCATGAAGCGGAATCAGCGCAGGCTTATATCCGCCTGTTCTCAGATAATGGATGCTGACGCCGTTGGTTTCGCAAACTCCGCTTGCCCAGTTCGTCATTCAGGCTGCGTCTCATTTCTCGATTTTGGCGGTCGGCGAAGTTCAAAGAGGAAGGAGCTTCCCCTATTTCCCGAACGATTCATCCGTGAACGGCAGCGAAGTCGGGGTCTGGATCTTTATGAATCCGACGCCGCCCGCTTGATGGCAGGCGTTGCAGGCTCTTGTGAGATCGGCGTATCCCTGCCTGAAGGCCTTTGCGTCCTTGGCCGCCGCGGCCTTGCGCATCTCGCCGATCGGCTTCAAGGCCCCCGTCACAAGTTCGATGGGAATGCCGGCGTAAAGGATGGCGGCGCGGCCAAGAGTGTCGCTTATGCGATCGATCTCGTAGCCGACGAGAGCCCAGTCTCCGGATTGCCCGGCGTACCAGAGCTTGATGTGGCGCACCTGCGTCTGAACCATGATGTCGGCGAGGCTGAACATATTGGCGGGGCGCTCGCCGGGTCGCTGGCCCTGCGGAGCGGCGAAGGGCGTGTCCTCGGCTTGCAGAGCCGTTGCGGACAACAACAGAAGGGCGGCTGACAATCCGGCCATTTTCATTGCGACCTCTTTCGTGACGGGTTTCCTGAAAGATCTCGGCGAAATGCGGCCGCCAGGCTGAAGATATAGACACGAAGTCGAAACGCCGTCACGCCGTCCTGGCCCGCAGGTCGGCGGTCGGCCGCAGCCTCCCCCTGCTTGCCAGAACGCTTGCGCCTCGCCCATGATCGGCCGAACCCGCCGAAGACCGAGGCCCGGCATGTCGTCGACCCCCGCCCTCCCCCAGCCCGCGCAAGGAGCCTGACGTGCCTTTCGCCGGTTTCGGCCCGAACGCCCTGCCCTTCCTGAAGGCGCTCGCCTTCCACCAGACGAAAGAATGGTTCGAGGCCAACAAGGCGACTTACGAATCGGACCTCAAAACCCCGATGGGCGATCTCGTCGAGGATCTGGCGGCCGCCTTCGCCAGGGCGAAAATCCCCCTCAAGGGCGACCGCAAGTCCTCGCTGTTCCGCATTCATCGCGACGTGCGCTTCTCCAAGGACAAGAGCCCGTACAAGACCAATGTCGGCGCGGTGATGACGCGCGCCGGGGCGAAGAACGAGCCGGGGCTGTTCTACATGCACGTCTCGCCGGGGGAATGCCTCACCGCCGCAGGCTTCTACGACCCCGCGCCGGAGACGCTCGCCAGGCTGCGCAACGCGATCGTCAGGGCGCCGAAGGCGTGGAAGCAGACGCTGGCCAAGCTCGCCAGGAGCGGCCTTGCGCCTTCGGCCGAATATGCGCTGAAGCGCAACCCGCGCGGCTTCGAGGACGTCGAGGACGAAGCCCTCGCCGCCGGCCTCAGGCTCAAGTCGATCGTCGTCGTGCGGCCGCTGGCGGAAAAGCGCATCGCCTCGCCCGCGCTCCTCGACGATCTCGTGGATTTCGCCCGCGACGCGCTGCCGCTGCTCGCCTGGGGATGGGACGCGATATCCGACGCGCGCGAGCCGTCGTAATCGGGTGGCGGCGCCGGCGCGCCCGTGTCAGGGAAGACGAAAGCCTTCGCCATGAGTGAACCCATGCTCGACATTCCCACTCCTCCCGCCGGCGACTACGCCACCGTCCGCCGCGCGCTCGAATTCGTCACGAAACGCTGGCGCGACCAGCCCTCGGTCGAGGCCATCGCCGATCACGTCGGGCTGTCGGCCTCGCACCTGCAATATGTCTTCAAGCGCTGGGCGGGGCTGACGCCCAAGGCGTTCCTGCAGGCCATCACCATCGAGCGCGCGCGCGAACTGCTGCGCGACTCCGCGACCGTGCTCGACGCCTCCTACGAGGTCGGCCTGTCGGGACCGGGGCGGCTGCACGATCTCTTCGTCACCCACGAACGGCTGACGCCCGGCGACTACCGGCGCGACGATCTCGTGCTGCGCTACGGCTTCCACGAGTCGCCGTTCGGCGAGGCCATCGTCGTCGCAGCGCCGCGCGGGCTCGCCGGCCTCGGCTTCGTCGACGACGGCGACCGCGAGGCCGCCCTCGCCGACATGCGCCGGCGCTGGCCGCGCGCGCGGTTCGAGCCCGACGAGGCGGCGAGCGCGCCGCTCGCCCGCCGCGCCTTCGAGCCGGATCTCTGGCGGCCCGACGCGCCGCTGCGCATCGTCATGATCGGCAGCGATTTCGAGGTTCGCGTCTGGGAGACGCTGCTCAAGGTTCCCATGGGCTGCGCCACGACCTACGGCGACATCGCCGCCCGTCTCGGCAAGCCGACGGCGGCGCGGGCGGTGGGAGCGGCGGTCGGGCGCAACCCGATCTCGTTCGTCGTGCCCTGTCATCGCGTGCTCGGCCGCTCGGGCGCGCTGACCGGCTACCACTGGGGGCTGGAGAGGAAGCAGGCGATCATCGGCTGGGAGGCGGGCAAGGCTTGAGCCAGCTTGCCGGCGCAGAAGCGGCGGCGTAGTTTCGCCGCCGTCCCGGAGCGCGTTTATGCCTGAGCCTGAAAGCCTCGTCCTCACGATCCTGCGCGAGATGCGCGCAGACATGGCGCGATGGGCCGACATCGCGCGCCTCGACGGCAAAATCGAAGATGTCCGCGCAGGACCTTCACGTCCGCGATGTCCTCCCTGCGCGCCGACGTCGCCTCGGACATGCTGTCGATTGAGAAGCGCCTCGGCGACCAGATCGCGACGCTGCGGCGCGCGGTCATGGAGTACCACTCCACCACCATCGGCCACGGCGTGCTCTATTCCGAAATCGACGAACGGGTGCGGCGCATCGAGCGCCATTTGAAGCTCGACGCGCAGTAAGGCGCCCCGTTCACTCCGCCAGCCGCCTCAGATAGGCGCCGTAATCGCCCTTGTAGCCTTCGGCGAGCCTCAACACGGCGGCGGGGGAAATCCAGCCCTGGCTCAGCGCGATTTCCTCGGGACAGGCGACCTTGAAGCCCTGCCGCTTCTCCAAGGCGCGGATGAACTCGGCCGCCTCCACCAGCGAATCCGGCGTGCCGGTGTCGAGCCAGGCGAAGCCGCGGCCGAGCTTCTCCACCGTCAGATCGCCGCGCTCCAGATAGATGCGGTTGAGATCGGTGATCTCCAGTTCGCCGCGCGGCGAGGGCTTCAGCGACTTGGCGAAGCCGGAGACGCGCTCGTCGTAGAAATAGAGGCCCGTCACCGCCCAGGAGGATTTCGGCGCCTTCGGCTTCTCCTCGATGGACGTCGCCCGGCCGGTCTCGTCGAACGCCACCACGCCGTAACGCTCGGGATCGGTGACGTGATAGGCGAAGACGGTCGCGCCCGGCCCCTGCTTCAGCGCGGCGGCGGTCAGCATCTGCGACAGGCCGTGGCCGTAGAACAGGTTGTCGCCGAGCACGAGCGCGGCGCGATGGCCCTTGACGAAATCCTCGCCGATGATGAAGGCCTGCGCGAGCCCGTCGGGGCGCGGCTGTTCGGCATAAGCGAGCGACAGGCCCCATTGGGCGCCGTCGCCGAGCAGGTCGCGGAACATCGGCAGATCGCGCGGCGTCGAGATGATGAGGATCTCGCGCATGCCCGCCAGCATCAGCACGGCCAGCGGATAATAGATCATCGGCTTGTCGTAGACCGGCAGCATCTGCTTGGAGACGACTTGCGTCATCGGATGCAGCCTGGTGCCGGCGCCGCCGGCGAGAATGACGCCACGCATGGGAGACCTATGGTTGTGAAGAGAGAAGCCGGGCGACGACGGGTTTGAGCGAGTCTCGCCAATGGGGCAGCCTCACGCCGTAGTCGCGGGCGAGGCGAGCGCCGTCGAGCCGCGAATTGGCGGGCCTTTTCGCCGGCGTCGGATATTCGGCGGTCGTGATGGGGATCACCTTCACCGGCAGGGCGGCCGTGCGCGTGCGCCTGGGTGAAAATGGCTTCGGCGAATTCCGCCCAGGTCGCCTCGCCGGCGCCGGTCATATGGAATACGCCGTATTTCTCCGGCGCCGGCTCTTCCACGAGCTGTCGGGCGATTTCGAATATCGCGTCGGCGATGTCGAGCGCGCTGGTCGGGCTCCCGAGCTGGTCAGCCACCACCCTGACCTCGCTGCGGCGTTTCGCCGAGGCGCAGCATGGTCTTGACGAAATTGGCGCCGAAGGGGCTGTAGACCCAGGCCGTGCGCAGGATGCAGCAGCGCGGATTGGCGTCGCGCCGCCGCCTCTTCGCCGGCGAGCTTGGAGCGGCCATAGGCGCCGATGGGCGCCGTCGGATCTTCCTCCCGATAGGGCCGGTCAAGCGAACCGTCGAACACGTAATCCGTCGAGAGCTGGATGACCGGCGCGCCCAAGCCCCGCGCGGCCTCGGCGACCAGCCCGGCGCCCTCGCCGTTGATGCGGGTCGCCAGCGCCTCCTCGGCCTCGGCCCTGTCGACCGCCGTATAGGCGGCGGCGTTGACGACGACATCGGCGACCGCGGCGTCGAAGGCGTCGGCGATGGAGGCGGGATCGGCGAGGTCGAGCCGGGGGCGGCCGATCGCCACGACCTCGACTCCCTCCGGCGCGCGCTCCAGCATCGACGAAACGACCTGGCCCTGCGCTCCGGTCACGAGTATCCGCATCGCCGTCACCCGAATTGCGGTCCGAGATCGGCGAGACGGGGATGTTTGCGGTCCTTGTCCGACAGCACCGCCTTGGCGAGGTCGATCCCCCAGTCGATCCCCAGCGCGGGATCGTCGAAGGCAAGGCCCCGATCATGCGCGGGCGAATAGACGTTGGTCACCTTGTAGAGCACCTCGCAATCCGGCTCCAAGGTGCAGAACCCGTGCGCGAAGCCGACCGGCACGAACAACTGGCGCCAGTTGGCCGCCGAAAGCTCCACCGCGACATGGCGCCCGAAGGTCGGCGAGCCGCGACGCAGATCCACCGCGACGTCGAGCACGCGGCCGCGCGCGACGCGCACGAGCTTGTCCTGCCCGAACGGCGCGATCTGGAAATGCAGGCCGCGGATGACGCCGACCTCGGCCGAATAGGAGTGGTTGTCCTGCACGAATTCGTGGTCGAGGCCGGCCTCGCGCCACGCCTTGCGGCTGTAGACCTCGGAGAAGAAGCCGCGATGGTCGCCGAACTTCTTCGGCGTGACGATCTTGACCGCGGGAATCGCGGTGTCTTCGACCTGCATGGCCCCCTCGCTCTCAGGCCGACACGCCGAGCCGCTCGCCGCGATAGGCGCCGGAGCGGATCGCCGCCCACCACGGCTCGTTGTCGAGATACCATTGCACGGTCTCGCGCAGGCCCGTCTCGAAGTCGCGGGCAGGCCGCCAGCCGAGTTCGCGCTCGATCTTGCTCGCGTCGATGGCGTAGCGCAGGTCGTGGCCGGGACGGTCGACGACGTAGGCGATGAGATCGCGCCGCGAGCCGCGGCGCGGCGCCAGTTCGTCGACGAGGTCGCAGACCGCGTGGACCACGTCGATATTGCGCCGCTCGGCCCGGCCGCCGATATTGTAGCTCTCGCCGGGCCTGCCCTTCTCGACGACGGTCAGCAGCGCCTCGGCGTGGTCCTCGACATGCAGCCAGTCGCGCACGTTCTCGCCCTTGCCGTAGACCGGCAGCGGCTTGCCTTCGAGCGCGTTGAGGATCATCAGCGGGATGAGCTTCTCCGGGAAGTGATAGGGACCGTAATTGTTCGAGCAGTTGGTCTGCACGGTCGGCAGCTTGTAGGTGTGAAACCAGGCGCGCACGAGATGGTCGGAGGCCGCCTTCGAGGCCGAATAGGGCGAGTTCGGCGCATAGGGCGTATCCTCGCGGAAGAAGCCCTCGGCCCCGAGCGAGCCGAACACCTCGTCGGTGGAGATGTGGTGGAAGCGGAAGGCGTCGCGGATCTCCGGCGTCGGCCGGCCTTCCAATAGGCGAGCGCCGCCTCCAGCATGACGCCGGTGCCGACGACATTGGTGCGGATGAACTCGGCCGGGCCGTCGATGGAGCGGTCGACATGGCTTTCGGCCGCCAGATTCATGATCCAGTGCGGACGGAACCGCGCCAAGGCCTCGTCGACGGCGGCGCGGTCGCAGATATCGCCCTTGACGAAGGAAAAGCGCGGATCGCCGGCGACGGCCGCGAGCGAGGCGAGATTGCCGGCGTAGGTGAGCTTGTCGAAGACCAGAACTTCGTGCGGCGTATGGTTCACGATGCGGCGCGCCACCGCAGATCCGATGAATCCGGCGCCGCCAGTCACGAGAATGCGCATCCCACCCCGTCCGTTCACATGGCCGACCTCCCATAGCGAAGGCGGGCGTCCGCGCCAAGCCGAGGCCGCCGTCAACCTTTACGCGCGTCGCGGCGCGCTACCGGGAACGGGCGGCTTGCGCATGACGACGAAGCCGCAGCGGTCGAGATGCTCGACGAGACGCTTGGCGACGATGGAGGCCATGATGTCGGCGGAATTGTGGACGCGCTTGCGTCCGCTGTATCTCAGCGCAAAGGCGAGCGCGTCGGCGATTTCCTGCGGCTCGGCGGGCTTGAGGGGTTCGGCGGACATGGGGCGGAAGTTAGCGGCCTGACGTGAACATAACAAGAACAAACTACCCCGCCGCCCTCCTCTTGTAGATCATCGCCGCCGCCCCGATCGAGCACGCCGCCGCCGCCATCAGCCAGAAGGCTGGGGCGACGTCGGAGCCGGTCGCGCGGATGAGCAGCTTCGATACGAAGGGCGTCGAGGCGCCGAACAGGGCATTGGCCAGCGAATAGGCGAGCGCGAAGCAGGAGGCGCGCACTTGCGGCGGCACGACCTCCGTCAACGCCGCCACCATCGCGCCATTGTAAACGCCGAAGCCCAGCGAGAACGCCATCTCGACCGTCAGCAGCTTGCCGAAGCTCGGCCCCGCCGCCACCCAGGAGAGCGCGGGATAGACGACGAGCAGCATCCAGATGGCGGCCAACAGCAGCACCGGCAGCCGGCCGATGCGGTCCGACACCGCGCCGCCTATCGGCAGCCAGCAGAAATTGGCGACCGCCACGAGCACCGTGATCGAAAGCGCCGCGCTGGGCGTCAGATGCAGCGTCCGGCCGAAGTCGGGCGTGTAGACGGTGATGAAATAGAACGACACCGTCGTCAGCATCACCAGCATCATGCCGAGCAGCACGACGCGCGCGTTGGCGAGCACGGCGGCGTAGATCTCGCTCGTGGTCGGATGGACCTTGCGCGCCAGGAACTCCGGCGTCTCGGCGAGCGAGCCGCGCAGCACGAAGATGAGCGGCACGATGAGGCAGCCGATGACGAAGGGAATGCGCCAGCCCCAGGCGTCGATCGCCTGCGGCGACAGCGTCTCGTGCAACGTGAAGCCGATGAGCGCGCCCACGAACACCGCCACCTGCTGGCTCGCCGACTGGAACGAGGTGACGAATCCCCTGGTCGCGGGCGTGGCGATCTCGGCGAGATAGACGGAGACGCCGCCGAGCTCGACGCCCGCCGAAAAGCCCTGCAACAGCCGGCCGATGACGACGATGATCGGCGCGGCGACGCCGATGGTCGCGTAGGACGGCGTCACGGCGATGATGACGGTGCCGATCGCCATGATCGACAGCGTGAGGATGAGGCCCTTGCGGCGACCGATCCGGTCGACATAGGCGCCGAGATAGATGGCGCCGAGCGGGCGCATCAGCGCGCCGATCCAGAACACGACGAAGGCGATGGTGGTGTCGTAGAAGTCGTTGCCGGTGTGGAAAAACGCCTTGCCGATCGGGTGCGCATAGAGCCCGAACAGGAAGAAATCGAACATCTCCAGGAAATTGCCGCCGGTCGCGCGCAACACGGCGCCAAGTTTCGACGGCGCCGGCGCAGCATCGGCATCGGCGACGATAATGGACATGCGGCCTCCCCTGACCTCGCAGGCATGACGCTGCGAGATCTGTTTGGCAAGAGCAGAGGGCCTGCCTGCGCGCCACGCGCCATGCCGCTCGGCCGCGCTCCGCCGCCGGCGGCGAAATCCCGGGCGCGGTTGTCCTATCTGGCTTCGGATGCTAGCCTTTCGAACCGCCGCGCTGGCGCAGAGGGACGAAGCTTATGGACACGCTTCGCCATGCGACGAGACCGGCTCGGACACGCAGGCGGCGATCCTCGATGAGGTGCTGGCGCGCTTCCAAACCACCGAAAATCCGCGCTTGCGCGAGATCATGCTGAACCTCATTCGCCATCTTCATGCTTTCGTAGGCGAAACGAAGATCACCTGGGCCGAATGGGAGCGGGCCATGGCGTTCCTCGCCACGGCGGCGCGCGTCACCGGCCCTGGCCGCAACGAGTTCATCGCGCTTTCCGATTCCATTGGCCTCAGCATGCAGGTGCTGGCCGCTTCGCAACCCAAGCCCCCGGGGGCGACGATCCCCACGCTGATCGGGCCGTTCTACATCGAGGACGCGCCGGTCTTCCCGTCCGGGGCCGATATCGCCAACGGCGCCGCCGGCGTCCCGCTTTACGCGTCGGGCCGCGTCCTCGACACGAGCGGACGGCCGGTCGTCGACGCGGTCCTCAACGTGTGGCAATCCGACGAACGCGGATTGTACGACGTCCAGGACGATTTCGACCCGTCGCACATGTGGGGCCGCGGACGAATTCGCGCCGACGCGGACGGTCGTTACGCGTTCTGGAGCGTCATGCCGACCGCCTATCCCGCCCCCATGGACGCCGCGCTCGGCGAACTCATCAACGCCACCACGCGCCGCTGGTGGCGGCCCGCGCATCTGCATTTCGCCATAGAGACCAAGAGCGCGGATCCCCTGGTGACGCATATCTTCGTGCGCGGCAGCCAGTATATCGACGAGGACGTCGCCTTCGGCGTGCGTCCGGCGCTGATCGCCGATTTCGTCGGCCACGCGCCCGGCCTCGCGCCCGACGGAAAGGCGATGGCGACGCCATTCCGCACGCTGGCTTACGACTTCGTGCTGACGCGCAACGGCAAGTGACTATTGCGCCGCCGCGACCCGCCGGCGCGGCGGCGGCGAAGGCGCGAAGGCCTTGGACAGGCCGAAGCCGCCGATCAGCACCACGACATAGGCCGCCACCTGCAGTTCGGAGGGCTGGTCGGTGTAGCCGATCAGCGTATGCAGCACGCGGCCGAACAGGCTCGTGTCCGAGAGGATCGCCGAGGTGTTCCATGCGGTGTCGGCGAGCGCGTTGATGATTCCCGCCTGCTGGAGGAACGCCATCGCCTGCGCGGCCAGACCCGCGGCAAGGAAGCCGATGAGAACCGTCGTCACCCGGAACAGCCAGCGCGTCGGGATCGTCACCAGCCCGAGATAGGTGAGCGCGGTGACGCCGACGCCGAGCAGCAGCCCGAGCGCGCCGCCGGCGAGCAGATCCAGGCCGGACGTTCCCGCCGAGGCCGCCAGCCCATAAAGGAACAGCGCCACCTCCGAGCCCTCGCGCATGACCGCGACGGCGACGACGACGCCGAGCGCCGCGACGCCCTTCGTTCCCGCGCGCACCTCGGCGCCGACCTTGCCGACCTCGGCGGCGAGTTCCCGGCCGTGGCTCGCCATCCAGACATTGTGCCAGGTCAGCATGGCGACGGCGAGCAGCAGGATCGAGGCGTTGAACACTTCCTGCCCGACGCCGGCGAGCGCCCCCGCCAGCGCCCCGGCGAAGGCGGCGACCAGACAGGCGCCGGCCACTCCCGCCGCCGCGCCGACCCCGACCAGCCAGCGGCTGCCGCGAACGCCTTGGGTCACCGCCAGCACGATGCCGACGATGAGGCCCGCCTCGATGACTTCGCGGAATACGATGATGAGCGCGCCAAGCATCGCCGCCCCGCCTATTTGACGACCAGGTAACCGGTGGCCGTGCTCTCGTGGTAATCGTCGTAGAAGCGATAGCGGCCGGGCTTCAGGGCGCGCACCTTCACCGTCGCCTTGCCGCCGGCGGGCGTCACCTTCTCGACCCGCAGCTCCTTGCTCTCGAACTCGGCGGCGGCGGTATCCTGATTGGAGACCTCGATCGTCAGCGGCTTGCCGGCGGGCGCCTCGACTTCGGCGGGCGTAAACTTGTGGTCCTTCAGCGTCACCTGAATCAGGGTCTCGTCGGCCAAAGCCGGGCCGGCAAGGAGCGCACAGGCAAAACCCAGCGCGCCAACGAACTTAGCCCTCACCTTGAGCCTCCATCGCGATGGACGGGCGCGACCCACGCAAAGCCTGCGCGGACGCGCCCCACGCCATATCAACTAGTTACCGGGGAGGCGGCGAACAAGGCGAGCTTGGTCAGTTTGGAAGGCTTCGCCTCACTTTAGAAACTGTTCAAAACGCGCCATCGGGCATTCGAGCGCCGTCTCGGCGCTGCGCACCCGCACGATGACGTCCACGGCCGTCACCTTCGCGCCCGGCGGCGCCGGCACGGTGAGGCTCGGGATATGCTCGCTGGGAATGTCGGACAATTCGTCCGTGTCCTCCCAATAATAATGGGAGTGGGGACCGGTGTTGGTGTCGTACCAGAGCTTCGAATTGTAGAAGGCGATCTCCCGCAACAGGCCGCTCTGCACGAACTGGTTGAGGGTGTTGTAGACCGTGCCGAGCGAGGGCGGATAGCGCAGCGACCGCGCCTCGGCGTAGATCATCTCGGCGGTGAAATGGCGCTCGCCCTTGCCGAACAGGATCTCCGCCAGTTCCAGCCGCTGCCGCGTCGGACGCACGCCGGCGCTCGCCAGCTTCACCCATAGGGGTCCGAGATCCGAAGTGGTGCTCACGTGTCGCGTCGGCGAGACTTCGCCGTCCTTGTGTCGCAGAAGTTGCAGCTTTGCCATATAATCTATCAGCCCGTTTCCGCCATCGCAAACGCGACAAAAAGAACGGACGGCGCACATCGTCGCCAAATGGTCGCATATGACGCATTTGCGACGGCTCGAAAAAAAGCCCCCGGCGCGAAAAAAGCGCTTGCAATTCCGAACGATTCGCCCAATTTACCGCTCGCCCAATACGCACGTGCCTGTGGTCGCGTGTCGGCCGGCGGGGATCTGGACAAGAGGCCAGTCAACCGCCCCTGAAAAGGCTGACAGCCGGAGGCGAACCGGCGCACCCCGCCCAACGGGGGACGCGACTTGAAGCAACGACGGACCGGGCTTTTTTGGTCTCTGTCGGCCCTCCAAAGGCCGGCGCACCGAAGAGGCTTGTCTATCTTGCCGGGCGTGCGGAAGGGAATCCTCCTTTCCAAACGATGGCTCCGATTGTCGGGGCTACGGCGCAGCATCTGACCCCTAAGGGTCGGGCGCGACGGCTCTCCGCCGAAGCGACCGGGCCTTTGGGGTCGCGGTTGGCGGGTCAACGCGAACGCTTCGCGCGTCTCCATCGCGCGCGGGCGGATAGCGCATCGCCGACTTCCCTCATCGTTCGTTGGCGGCGCGACTTCGTCGCGCCAGGGGATGCCGCTATGACCGATCGCATCAAGGAGTTCCTCTCGCTCAACCCCGGGGACGGGCCGCGCCTCGTCGTCGATCTCGACGTCGTGCGCGAAAACTACACGAACTTCGCCAGGGCGCTGCCGGACACGCGCGTCTTCTACGCGGTGAAGGCCAATCCGGCGCCGGAGATCCTCGATCTGCTCGCCCGGCTCGGCTCCTGCTTCGACTGCGCGAGCGTGCCCGAGATCGAGCAGGCGCTCGCCGCCGGCGCGGCGCCGGATCGCGTCAGCTTCGGCAATACGATCAAGAAGGAGCGCGACGTCGCGCGCGCCTATGAGCTCGGCGTGCGCCTGTTCGCCGTCGACTGCGAGGCCGAGGTCGAGAAGATCGCCCGCGCCGCGCCGGGCTCGAAAGTGTTCTGCCGCATTCTCTGCGACGGCGCGGGCGCGGAATGGCCGCTGTCGCGCAAGTTCGGCTGCGCTCCCGAAATGGCGCCGCAGGTGCTCGAGCGCGCGCACCGCCTCGGCCTCGTCGCGCATGGGCTCTCCTTCCATGTCGGCTCGCAGCAGCGCGATCCGCGCATGTGGGACGGGGCGCTGAAAGCCTCGGCCGCGATCTTCCGCGAGCTCGCCGAGCGCGGCGTCGAGCTTTCGATGCTGAACCTCGGCGGCGGCTTCCCGACGCGCTATCTGAAGAACGTGCCGGCGGTGAAGGTCTACGGGCGCGCGATTTTCCGGGCGCTGCGCCGCCATTTCGGCAACCGCATTCCCGAGACGATCATCGAGCCGGGGCGCGGCATGGTCGGCAACGCCGGGATCATCGAGGCCGAGGTCGTGCTGATCTCCAGGAAGGCGCAGGACGACGCGCATCGCTGGGTCTATCTCGACATCGGCAAGTTCAACGGTCTCGCCGAGACCATGGACGAGATGATCCGCTATCCGATCCGCACCGACTACGACGAGGACGAGCGCGCGCCCTGCGTGCTGGCGGGGCCGAGCTGCGATTCGGTCGATGTGCTCTACGAGAAGGAGCCTTATTGGCTGCCTGTGTCGCTTGAGATCGGCGCGAAAGTGCTGATCGAGGGGACGGGGGCCTATACGACGACCTATTCGTCGGTGGGGTTCAACGGCTTTGCGCCGTTGAAGAGCTATGTGATTTGAGCGCCGGGCGCGCTTGGAATTCGGGCCTCGGGCCAATAGACTTGTCCGAGGAGCGACTTGCAGAGTCGCCCATAGGTCCGGAATCTGGCGGATGGCGTTAACCCGAAAACGGTCGACCCAATCATCGGGGGGCGGGAAGTCCGCCCCTTCCGACGCGCGGATCAAGAAAGGCGCTCTGACGTCGAAGAGCGCCGTCAAATCCGTTGCCGGCAAAGCGTCGAAGGAAGAAAGACAACTGAAGGCGTCCAAGGACGGCGTCGCAGCAGCGCGAAAAGCTCGCGCGCGCCTCGGCGAAATGGCGGAGATCATCACCCGCGTCAGCAAATGGGCGGGCGGGCCCGATCGCGCCCTGGCTTGGTATCGCGCTCAGCCGATTTCGGCCTTCGGCGACAGAACCGCGGAATCCCTGGTGAATTCCGGCCAGGCCGCCGCGTTGCGTGACTATCTCGATTCTATCGCTGTCGGCGGATTCGCTTGAGATTTGTCGGAACGGCCTATCGCGCGCATCATCCGCGATGGTCGTTCCGGCCCACTTCCGGCGAGGGCGCGGCGATCCACGGCGGTCGCTTCAACCCGAAGGGCATGCCCGCGCTGTATCTCTCCCTCGACCTAAGCAGGATTTCCGAAAAGTGGATGCCGGTTTTCGGATGAAAATCCTGCTAAATCAAGACTTTAAGCAGACATTCGTTGGCCTTCCAACGAATATCTGCTTAGTCACGGCGATCAAGGAAGCCAATCAGGGCTTCACGCGCAAAATGGAGCCTTATGTCATGCGCTCCTATGACGTCGACTGCGAGGATATAGTCGACCTCAGCGACGCGTCGGGACGCCGCGCGGCGGACGTCGAGGAAAGCGTGCTGTCGGCAGGCTGGTTCTCGCGCATCGCCGCCGGGACGAAGCCGCCGCAATGGAGGCTCGTTGAATCGCTCGTGGCGAAGGGCGCGGCGGGGGCGCTCGTCCCGAGCTACGCGCCCGAAGCCTTGGCCGCCGACCGGAACCTTGTTCTCTGGCGGTGGGGCCAAGGCCTTCCGCACAAGGTCGAGGTCTTCGATCCGAGCGGCCGAGCTTCCGAGGAATCAGCTGTCCTGGGACTAAGTCCCCTCGCGCGTGACCGCGAGGCGAGTTCGCGCCGCCGAAAGCTTGTGATTTGAGCCGCGCCCCGATCCGTGCCAGCATTCGTCCCGAGGAGACGCGGCGATGACGAAAGTAGTTGCAGTCGCAGGGGTTGGTCCGGGCAATGGCGCGGCGATTGCGCGTCGCTTCGCTTCCGCCGGATACAAGGTCGCCTTGCTGGCGCGCAGCCGCGACGCGCTCGACGGGCTCGCGGGCGAGATCGGCGCGCGGCCTTACGTTTGCGACGTGACCTCGCCGCAATCCGTCGCAGCCGCCTTCGCGGCGATCCGGGCCGAGCTCGGCGAGGTCGAAGCGCTCGTCTACAACGCGGGCGCGGGCGTCTTCGCCGACGTCGAAAACATCACGGCGGAGCAATTCGAGGCGTCCTGGCGGGTCAACGCCTTCGGCGCGCTCTTATGCGCGCAGGCCGTCATCCCCGCGATGAAGGCCGCCAGGCGCGGCGCGATCGTGTTCATCGGCGCCACCGCCTCGCGTCGCGGCGGGCCGCGCTCGGCGGCCTTCGCGCCCGCCAAGGCCGCGCAACGCGCGCTCGCCGAATCCATGGCGCGCTCGCTGTGGCCCGCCGGAATCCATGTCGTCGCTGGTGGTCGTCGACGGCGTCGTCGATCTGCCGCGCACGCGCGCGCGGATGCCGGACAAGCCCGACAGCTTCTTCATCAAACCCGCGGGCGTCGCCGAGACGGTCTATCAGCTCTGCGAGCAGGACCCCAGCGCCTGGAGCTTCGAGGTCGAGGCGCGGCCGTTCGGCGAGGTCTGGTGAACGCGCCGATTACTTCTTCTTGATCTCGCCGAGACCCGCAAAACGGCTCTTGAAGCGCGACAGGCGGCCGCCGCGGTCGGTCAGCTGCTGAGAGCCGCCGGTCCAGGCGGGATGGGTGTTCGGATCGATGTCGAGATGGAGCGCCTGCCCCTCCTCCCCCCAGGTCGAGCGGGTCGTGAACTCCGCGCCATTGGTCATGATGACCTTGATCATGTGGTAGGAAGGGTGGATATCGGCTTTCATGGGCTCGACCTCGGGCAACAAAAGAGAGCCGCTGGGGGCGCGCCCGCGGCTCTCGTTGGCGCCCCTATAATGCAGCCGCGCGCGGGTTACAAGCGCAACCCGCGACAAAGCTTCACTTGATTCGACCGCGCCTGTCTGAGCTAAGAGCCGCGTGAAGCCAGGAGAGACGCCAGCCGATGACCGAGCCTGCGCGCAAACGCCCATCGCTTTCCGCCCTGCGCCCGATCATCCCCTACGCGCGCAGACGCATGGGGCGAATTGCGGCCGCGCTGGTGGCGCTCGTCTCGGCCTCGCTCGCCACGCTCGTCGTGCCCTATGCGATCCGCGAGATGGTCGATCAGGGCTTTCACGGCGGCGGCGCGGGGTCGGTGCATGTCTATTTCGCCGTGCTGATCGGCGTGGTGGCCGTGCTCGCGCTGGCCTCGGCCAGCCGCTATTACCTCGTCATGACGATCGGCGAGCGGATCGTCGCGGACCTGCGCGGCGATTTCTTCCGCCACCTGACGACGCTCGACCAGACCTTCTTCGACGCCGAGAAGACCGGCGAGATCGTCTCCCGGCTCTCCGCCGACACCACCCAGCTCAAGGCGACCTTCGGCTCCTCGGCCTCGATCGCCTTGCGCAACCTGTTCATGTTCGTCGGCGCGATCTCGATGATGATCGCCACCAGCCTGACGCTCTCGGCCTATGTGCTGATCGCCATTCCCCTCATCGTGCTGCCGCTCTACGCCGCCGGGCGCTCGGTGCGCGAGCGCTCGCGCCGCGCCCAGGATACGCTCGCCGACGCCACCGCCTTCGCCTCGGAGAATCTCGAGGCCGCGCGCGTCATGCAGGCCTTCGTCGCCGAGGAGTTTACCGCCCGCCGCTTCGCCGAGGCCGCCGACGGCGCCTATGAGGCCGCGCGCGACATGACGCGCGCCCGCTCCTTCGTCACCGGCATCGCGATTTTCCTCGCCTTCTCCAGCGTCGTCGTGGTGCTGTGGCTCGGCGCGCGCGACGTGATCGAGCATCGCATGAGCGCGGGCGTGCTGCTGCAATTCCTGCTCTATGCGGTGCTCGGGGCAAGCGCGCTCGGGCAATTGTCGGAGGTATGGAACGAGGTGAGCCAGGCCGCCGGCGCGGCGGCGCGCATCGGCGATCTGATGGCGCTGAGGCCGAAGATCGTCGCGCCGCCCGAGCCGGCGCGCCTGCCCTCGCCCGTGCGCGGCGCCGTCAGGTTCGAGGGCGTGAATTTCGCCTATCCGACGAGGCCGGAGGGCCCCGTGCTGCACGGGGTCGATTTCGAGGTCGCGCCCGGAGAGACGGTCGCCGTCGTCGGCCCCTCGGGCGCGGGCAAGTCGACCCTGTTCCAGCTTCTGGAGCGCTTCTACGATCCCATTTCCGGCGCCGTGCGGCTCGACGGGGTCGATATTTGCACGCTCGACCCGAAGGCGCTGAGGCGCGAAATCGCGCTCGTCCCGCAGGAGCCGTTCATTTTCGGCGCGAGCGTCGCCGACAACATCGCCTATGGCCGGCCGGGCGCCTCGCGCGAGGAGATCGAGACGGCGGCCAGGCGCGCCGCCGCGCATGGCTTCGTCGCCGCCCTGCCCCGGGGCTATGACACCGAGCTTGGCGAGCATGGCGTGACGCTCTCGGGCGGCGAGCGCCAGCGCCTCGCCATCGCCCGGGCGATCCTCAAGGACGCGCCGGTGCTGCTGCTCGACGAGGCGACCTCGGCGCTCGACGCGGCCAACGAAACGCTGGTGCAGGGAGCGCTCAACGAATTGATGAAGGGGCGCACGACATTGGTCATCGCGCACCGGCTGGCGACGATCGTGGGAGCGGATCGCATTCTCGTGCTCGACGGCGGCGAGATCGTCGAGCAGGGCGACCACGCGACGCTGCTGGCGGCCGGCGGGCTCTATGCGCGGCTGGCGCGGTTGCAGTTCGAGACGGGCGCTGCGGCTTTGCGAAGCGCCGAGGCGGCGGAATAAGCCTCAAGCCGCCGACAGCGGCGGAGCAACGTCCTCCAGGGTCTTTCGCTCCGCCTGCACGGCGTAGCGGGCGGCGACGACAGCGGCGAGCCCCATCAGCGCGGCGGCGAAGGCGTAGCCCGAAAACACATTGGCCCGCGATCCGCTCTCGATGAGCCAACCGAACACGATCGGTCCCGCCACGCCGCCGAGGCCGGTGCCGATGGCGTAGAACACGGCGATCGTCAGCGCCCGGATTTCCAGCGGGAAGGTCTCGCTGACCGTCAGATAAGCGGCGCTGGCGGCGGGAGAGGCGAAGAAGAACACGATCATCCAGCCGATCGTCTGCGTCGTCGCGTCGAGCCAGCCGGCGAGGAACAGCGCGCCGCAGGCGATGAGCAGGAGCCCCGAGAGCGCATAGGTCGCCGCGATCATCACGCGCCGGCCGAGCGTGTCGAACAGGCGGCCGAGCAGAACGGGGCCGAGAAAATTGCTGACCGCGAAGGGCAATATGTACCAGCCGACGGCGCCCGGCGCGACGCCGTAGAACTTCGTCAGCACCAGCGCATAGGTGAAAAAGATCGCATTGTAGAAGAACGCCTGCGCCGCCATCAGCGTGAGCCCCACCGCCGAGCGGAGGCGATGGCGGCTGAAGAGCGTCGTGAACACCTCGCGAAGCGGGGTGTGCGAGCGCGGGCGCAGGCGCAAGGTCAGGCGGTCGTTGAGCGGCGGGAGACTCGCGCCGCCCGCCTCGAACCGCCGCTCGATGCCGGCGACGACCGCCTCCGCCTCCGCCTCGCGGCCGTGAGTGACGAGCCAGCGCGGGCTTTCGGGGATCCACAGGCGCATGAGGAACACCACCGCCCCGAGCGCGGCGCCGAACAGGAAGGCCAGGCGCCAGCCGAGCTCGGGATCGATCCGCGCCGGATTGAGCAGCGCCACCGCGACCAACGCCCCGGCCGCCGCGCCGACCCAGAAGCTGCCGTTGATCATCAGGTCCATGTGGCCGCGAAAGCGGGCGGGGATCAGCTCCTGAATGGTGGAGTTGATCGCGGAATATTCGCCGCCGATGCCGCAGCCGGTGAGGAAGCGGAAGAAGTAGAAGGCGAAGCCGTCCCACGCGAGCCCGGTCATCGCGGTGGCGACGAGATAGACGACGATGGTGATGAAAAAGAGCTTCTTGCGCCCGAGCCGGTCGGTCAGCCAGCCGAAGAACAGCGCGCCCACCACCGCGCCGGCGAGATAGGCGCTGCCCGCCGCGCCCACTTCCGCGTCGCTGAATTGCAGCGCCTTGGCGTGCTTGAGGGCGCCGGCCACGGAGCCGGCGAGCGTCACCTCCAGCCCGTCGAGAATCCAGGTGATCCCGAGCGCGGCGACGACGAGGACGTGAAAGCGGCCCCAGGGGAGACGTTCCAGGCGGGCCGGCACGAGGGTGACGATCTCGCCGCCCACGGATTCGCGTTGGGTCATGGCGTCTCCCCGCGCGTTAATTTTGTCAGGGAGGCGTTATGGCCCGTCACGCCGCCGAGGGGAAGGCCGCCGCGTCAGCCGCCGGTCCTCATTGCGCCGGCGGCTCCGCGCCCTTCTGGCGCGCCCGGGCCTGATCGACGACGCGCTTGAATTCGTCGTAGTCGACGGCGGAGGCGACCTTGAACGGACCGATGAGGTAGACCGGCGTGCCCTGTAGCCCCAGCGATTCGGCCTCGGCGTTGTTGCGCTTGATGAGCCCGGCGATGTCGTCGATATGCGCGTCGAGATCGGACTGAAGGCGGGCCATGTCGACGCCGGCGTCCTTGATCGCGTCGCGCATCTGTTCGGCCGTGCTGCGGCCCTTGAGCGCCATCATCGCGGCGTGGGCGACTTCGTATTTGTCCTGATATTTGGCCGCGAGGGCCATTTTCGCGCCGTCGACCGAGGCCTTCGTCAGGATCGGCCAGTCCTTGTAGACGAGCCGCACATGGCCGTCGTCCTTGACGGCCTTGGCGAGCGCGGGCGCGGACTTCTTGCAGAACGGGCAGTTGTAATCGAGGAAGGCGACGATGGCGACGTCGCCCTTGGGGTCGCCGCCGACGGGCGCGGCGGGATCGTTGAGGATTTCATCGACATTGACCTGGCCGGCGCGGGCGGCGAAGGCGAACGCCGTGAGGGCTGTCGCGGCGAGGAAGGTGCGGCGGCGCATGAGGGCTCCGGGTGCGGGGGGCTTCAAGGAATACGCACAGGCGCCGTGCTACGTTTCGCGGGCGCGTGCAGCTGAGGACGCATATTATTCGAAAGCGCTGACCATTGTATGCATGGGAAGGAACAGAACCGGCCCGCCTCACGGCATCACGTAAGTCGCCCTGCCCCGCCCCAGCAGCGCCGCCTCGACCGCCCCCGGTTCGTGCACGGAGAACACCACGATCGGAATCCCGTTGTCGCGCGTCAGCGCGAAGGCCGCCGTGTCCATCACCTGCAGATTGCGCTGGATCGCCTCGTCGTGGGTCAGGCGCTCGTAGCGGCGCGCGTCCGGGTTTTTCTTGGGGTCGTCGGTATAGACGCCGTCGACGTTGGTCGCCTTCATCACCGCGTCGCAGGACAATTCCGCCGCGCGCAAGGCCGCGCCGGTGTCGGTGGTGAAGAACGGATTGCCGGTGCCGCCGGCGAGCAGGATCACCCGCCGCTTGACGAGATGGGCCAGCGCCGCCTGGCGCGAATAGGGCTGGCATTGCGAGGGCATCGCCACCGCCGACAGCACGCGCGCCGGCTGGCCGATCTCCTCGAGCGCCCCCTCCATGGCGAGCGCGTTCATCACGGTGGCCAGCATGCCGATGGAATTGGCGCGCGCCCGCTCGATGCCCTTCTCGGCGCCTTCGAGGCCGCGGAAGAAATTGCCGCCGCCGATCACCACCGCCACCTGGACGCCGAGCGAGGCGGCCGCCTTCAGATCCTCGGCGAAGCGGTGCAGCGTCGGCGTGTGCAGGCCGTGGGTCTGAGGCCCCATCAGCGCCTCGCCGGAGAGCTTGACCACGACGCGTTTGAACAGCGGCTCGCTCATGAGAAAAGCTCCAGATACGAATTGGGCGGCCCGAGGGCCGCCCTGCGATTGCCGGCGCTTTAAGCCTCTTCGGCCGGCTTTTCTATGCCGTCGCCGAGCTGGTAACGTACAAAACCTTTGAGCGTGATCGGCGCGCCGACCGACTTCTCCGCCTCCTTCACCGCCTGCGCGACCGACTTCGCGGGGTCGATGACGAAAGCCTGATCGACGAGACAAACCTCCTTGTAATAGGTCTTGAGGCCGGATTCGACGATCTTGGCGATGACCTCCGGCTTCTTGCCGGCGTTTTTCTCGGCCAGCACATTCTTCTCGCGCTCGACCGTGGCGGGGTCGAGGCCCGAGGCGTCGAGCGCCAGAGGGCTCGCGGCCGCCACATGCATGGCGATCTGGCGGCCGAGCGCGCTGAGCGCGGCCCCGTCGCCCTTCGATTCCAGCGCCACCAGCACGCCGATGCGCCCGACACCGTCGGCGATCTGGCTGTGGACGTAATGACCGATCGCCCCCTCGTGCACATGCAGGCCGGCGACGCGGCGCAAGCGTCATGTTCTCGCCGATGGTGGCGATGGCGTTGGCGATGGCGTCCGCCACCGTGCCGCCGCCGGGATAATGGGCGCCCGTGACCTTCTCGACCGACACGTCCGGCGCATGATCGAGCGCCACCGCCAGCACGCCGCGCACGAGCGCCTGGAAATCGTCGTTGCGGGCGACGAAGTCGGTCTCGGAATTGACCTCGACGACGACGCCGAGATTGGCCTGAACGGCGACGCCGACGAGGCCCTCGGCCGCCACGCGGCCGCTCTTCTTGGCGGCCTTGGCGAGGCCCTTCTTGCGCAGCCAGTCGACGGCGGCCTCGATGTCGCCCTTGGTCTCGTTGAGCGCGTTCTTGCAATCCATCATGCCGGCGCCGGTCTTCTCGCGCAGCTCTTTGACCAGGGCGGCGGTGATCTCAGCCATCTCGGGCTCCTTAACGTCTGAAAGACAAGAAAACCCCTCCCGCGCGGAAGGCGGGAGGGGGCGGCGCGAGGCGCCTTCGCAGCTTCAGGGGCGAGGCGAAGCCCCGCCCGACTTATTCCGCCGCCATCAGCGCCTTGGCCTGATCGGCCCACTTGTCGCGGGAGATGCGGCCGTTGAAGTGCAGATCGGCGTCGAGCTTTTTGGCCTCGTCGTTGGTCATGGCGGCGAGCTGCCAATAGTGGAACACGCCGTGCTCGTTGAGCTTCTTGACGATCTGCGGCCCGACGCCGGCGAGTTTGCCCAGATCGTCCGGCGCGCCGCGCGGGGCGGCGAGCAGTTCGAAATGCTCCGTCGGCTCCTCCGGCGCCGCCGCCTCGGCCTCGGGCAGAATTTCGGCCACCGGCTCCTCGGCCGCGCCGACGTCCTCGCCCGCCGCGCCCTGGCTGCGGGAGATCCCGTCGATGGCCGCCTTCGCGATGAGGTCGCAATAGAGCTGGATCGCCCGGCTCGCGTCGTCATTGGCGGGGATCGGATGGGCCACGCCGTCGGGATCGGAATTGGTGTCGAGGATGGCGATGACCGGGATCTTCAGGCGGTTCGCCTCCTTGATCGCCAGCGCCTCCTTGTTGGTGTCGATGACGAACACGAGGTCCGGCACGCCGCCCATGTCCTTGATGCCGCCGAGCGCCTTCTCGAGCTTGTCCTTCTCGCGCGTCAGCATCAGGCGCTCTTTCTTGGTGAGGCCCTTGGCGCCCTCGGCGAGCTGCTCGTCGATCTTGCGCAGCCGCGTGATCGAGCCGGAGATGGTCTTCCAGTTGGTCAGCGTGCCGCCGAGCCAGCGGGAATTGACGAAATATTGCGCGCAGCGCCGCGCGGCGGTGGCGACCTCGTCGGCGGCCTGGCGCTTGGTGCCGACGAACAGCACGCGCCCGCCCTTGGCGACGGAATCGGAGACGACCTTCAGCGCCTGGTGCATGAGCGGCACCGTCTGGGCGAGGTCGATGATGTGGATGGAGTTGCGGGCGCCGTAGATATAGGGCGCCATCTTCGGGTTCCAGCGATGCGACTGATGGCCGAAATGCGCGCCGGCTTCCAGGAGTTGGCGCATGGAGAAATCAGGCAGAGACACTGCGTATCCTTTCCGGTTGAGCCTCGGCGGAGCATGTTGCGAAGAGGAGTCTTCGCCACCGGAGCGAGCCCTTAGAACAGGGCGCGCGAAGCTCCGCCTGTGGAATGGGCGGGGCGTTAGCGGAAAACGCCGGGAAACGCAAGCGCCCGTCCGCGCACTGTTGACTTTGCCGCCGCGCCGCCTAAACCTTGGCGCGGCGTCTTTGCGGGAAGCGGAATCCGGTGCAAGTCCGGAACGGTCGCGCCACTGTAATCGGCTTTATGTGTCGATTCATTTTCGACTTCATGAGCCGAAAGTCAGACCCCTCCCGCAATTGGCCGCTCGCAACGGGGACGCGAATTCCCCAAGGGGTTAGATATGACAGTCGCCAGTTTCGTACATTCCGACGCGCCTCCCGTCGCCATTCCGCTGCGCGAGGCCCTGCCCTGGGCGGTCTTCGCCGGATTGATCCTCATGCTCGCGGTCTATTTCGTCGGCGCCGAGGAGGGCGCGACGTCGATCATAAAGGGCATGTACGTGCACGAATTCGTGCATGACGGGCGCCATCTGCTCGGCTTCCCCTGCCACTAGGCGCGTTTTCGCCCCTGCGCTGAGCCTTGCCGCCGGGACGCGCTCGCGTCCCGGAACGGCTTGCTTTCGCCCTCTTGCCGGGGATTTTCCCATGATGGTCGGAAACCTGCTCCTGCGCGGGATGCTCGTCGGCCTCCTCGCCGGAATTCTCTCGTTCGGCTTCCTCAAGATCTGTGGCGAGCCGGCGGTCGATCGGGCGATCGCCTTCGAAACGCAAATGGACGAGGCCAAGGCCAAAGCCGAGCGTGACGCGGCCCTCGCCAAGGGCCTGCCCGCCCCGGTCGAGGCGGCGGCGCCCGAGCTGGTCAGCCGGCCGGTCCAGGCGGGCATCGGCCTGTTCACCGGGGTGACGGTCTACAATGTCGCGTTCGGCGGCCTGTTCGCGCTGGTCTATGCGCTGGCCTACGGCCGCATGGGGGCTTTCACCCCGCGCACGACGGCGGCGCTGTTGGCGGTCAGCGGCTTCGTCGCGGTCTATGTCGTCCCAAACCTCAAATACCCCGCCAATCCGCCCTCGGTCGGCGATCCCGAAACCATCGGCCTCAGGACCAGGCTCTATTTCTCGATGATCGCGTTCTCGCTGGCGGCGATGATCGGGGCCTGGATGCTGCGCAACCGCCTCGTGCGGCGGCTCGGCGAGTGGAACGCGGCGCTGACTGGCGCCGCCGCCTACCTCGTCGCGGTCGTCCTCATCGCGCTGGCGCTGCCTTCGGTCAACGAGACGCCTGAGGCTTTTCCAGCGGTCGTGCTGTGGCAATTCCGCATGGCCTCGCTCGGCGCGCAGGCGATCATGTGGACGACGATCGGCCTTGCCTTCGGAGCGCTGACGGAGCGCGCGCAGGCGGCGAGCGCGGGCGCGCGCCTGCGCATGGTGTAGCGGCCCGAGAGGTGACCGCGCATCTGCTCCTGCTCGCGCACGCGGCCACGGCCGGGATGCGGGTTGCGGCGTTCCCGCGCGACGACGAGCCGCTCGACGCCGGGGCGGCGGCCGGGCTTGGCGCGCTTCGCGGCAAGTTGCGGCACGCGGACCGCCGCCTCGTGAGCCCCGCCGCGCGAGCGCGAGAGACCGCCGCCGGGCTCGGCCTGTCGCCGACCGTCGAGCCGGCGCTGGCGGATTGCGACTACGGGCGCTGGCGGGGACAAACTCTGGCCGAAATCGAGCGGCGCGAGCCGGAGGCCGTCGCCGCATGGCTCGCCGATCCCGAGGCGGCCCCGCATGGCGGGGAATCCGTCGCCGCCCTTCTCGCCAGGGTCCGCCTCTGGCTCGACGCTGAAGCCGCCTCGCGCGGGGTCACGCTGGCCATCACCCACCCCGCCGTCGTGCGCGCGGCGATCATCGCGGCGATCGAGGCGCCGCCGGCTTCGTTCTGGCGCCTCGACGTCGCCCCGCTGTCGCTCGCCCGGCTTTCCGGCCATGCCGGCCGCTGGCGGCTCGTCAGCCTCGGCCCGCTCGCGGGGGACGGCTGATGGCCGCGTGGCGGCTCCTTGCTTTTCGGCCTGGTTCTTTGCGCCGCCCCTTGCGCCGAGGCGCATCGGATCAGTCCCCGCGACGCCGAGCCTCACGCATGGCCAGATGGCGGTGATCGCCGATAATCTGTCGGCGATCCGGGCGCTGGCCGACGCGCAATTTCCCACCGATCCTCTCATGCGGCGGTTGCAGGGCTACGTGAACCTCCAGTCCTTCGCCTGCCTGTGGGGCCTGGGCCAGCCGGCGTGACGGACGAGAACAGCCCGTTCAACGAATGCGCGCACGCCTATCTCGCCGGCGCGCGGGCGCTGCTCATGCATCTGCGGGAAATGCCGGGCGACCGGCGCGCCGTCGACGCCCTCGTCGCCAAGATCGAAACCGGGATGCTCGCCAATAACGCGGCGCTCGGACCCTCCGCCGCTACAGCGACGCGCCGTTCAACACGAGCGAGATCCTCGCCGTTCCGTTTCACGCGCCGAGCGCCCTGATGTTCGCCGCGGTTTTCCTCGCGCTCGCGGCCGCCGCGGCGGGGCTCGCGCGCCTGGCCGACGCTTAGCTCGCCTGCGCGACGATGGCGCCGCCGAGCACGCCGTCGACCAGCCGCGCCAGCCGGTCGCCCCAGGCCTCGGCCGCTTCCCGCGTCGCCACGAGATCCTGCCGCACTTCGATGAGCGCATTGGGCAGGCCCCGCGCGGTGGCCACGGCGTCGATCGTGTCGCCGGTAAGGCCGCCGCGATAGGGCTCGTTGTCGCCGATGTCGTGCGCCGCCAGCCCGTCCTCGGACAGCGCCCGCAGCAGGGCCCGCGCCATCCGATCGTCCCGGTCGTAGAGCACGCCCACTTTCCACGGCCGGGCGAACCCGCGCCAGGTCGGCGTGAACGTGTGGATCGACACGATCGCCGGCGGGCGGCCCGAGGCCAGCATCGCCTCGGTCGTCGCCGCGGCGGCGTCGCGATAGGGCCGCCAATAGGTCTCGGTTCGGCGCGCGATCTCGGCCGCGTCGATTCGGGCGTTGCCGGGCACGATCGCCCCGTCGGAATAACGCATCACAAGGGTCGGGTCGTCGGCGCCGCGATTGGGGTCGATGAGCAGCCGCGAGAAGGTCGACATGACCGCCGGGGCGCCGAGCCGCGCCGCCATCCGTCGGGTCAGCCACGCCGCGCCGATGTCATAGGCGATATGGCGCGCGAGCGCCTCGCGCCCGAGCCCGAGCGTCCCATAGACCGGCGGAAGCGCGTTGCGCGCGTGGTCGCAGAGCAGGAGAACGCCGGCGTCCAGGCGCCCGTCGAGCCGCTCGAAGGGCGAGAAACCGCCGCTGAGGCCAATCTCCACGGTCTCGATGTCCATATCCGCCCCTTGCCCGCGCCTTGGGGCGAGAATAAGGACGCAATCCTCTCCGGAGGCGCAAGCAGGAATGTCAGAAACCGCGTCGCTCGCCGCGGGCCGCGGCGCGGCCGCTTTCGGCGCGCTCGTCGTCGGCGCCATGGCGATGGGAATCTCGCCGATTTTCGTGCGCATCGCCGACGTCGGCCCGTTCGCCAGCGCCTTCTGGCGCGTCGTGCTGGCCCTGCCCGCGCTATACCTTTGGATGCGATTGGCCGAGCGCGGCGCCAAGCCTGCGCGGCGATTCTCGCCGCCCGTCCTGCTCGCCGGCCTCGCCTTCGCCGGCGACCTTCTGTTCTGGCATTCCGCGATCCTTCACACCAGCGTCGCCAACGCCACCTTCTTCGCCACCACCGCGCCGATCTGGGTCGTCGCTTTCGGCTGGATTCTTTCGGCGAGAAAGCGGGGCGCGAAACGCTGATCGGCCTCGCTCTTTGCATGGTCGGCGGGGCGGCGCTGGTCGCCGAGAACCTGAGGCTCCAGCCTTCAGGAGCGATCGGCGACGCCTTCGGCCTCGCCACCGGCGTGTTCTTCGGCCTTTATTTCCTCGCCGTCGAGGCGGCGCGGCGGCGGGTGAGCGCGGCGCGGGCGACGTTCGAGCTGTCGGTCGTCACGGCGGCGGCGTTGTTCGCCGTCGCCCTCGCGAGCGAGCCGCGGCTCATGCCCGCGAGCCTCAAGGGCGTCGGCGCGCTTCTCGGCATGTCCTGGGTGAGCCACGCCGGCGGCCAGGGTCTGTTGTCGGTGGCGCTGGGGCGGCTGCCGGCGACGTTCTCGTCGCTGGTGATCTTTCTGGAGGCGGTGGCGGCGGCGTTGTTCGCCTATCTCCTGCTTGGCGAGCCGATCTCGCCGGCGCAAGGCGCCGGCGGCCTGCTCATCATGGCCGGCATCTATGTCGCGCGGCCGCGACGGGGATAAGCGCGCGCGCAGGCCTTTCAAGCCCGGCGGCGCGCGTGCTATGGAGCCGACGACGCGCCCGTAGCTCAACTGGATAGAGTATCGGTCTTCGAAACCGAGGGTTGCCCGTTCGAGCCGGGCCGGGCGCGCCACACAAACCACTGAAAATACTAACGTCGCACCCAAGAGAAACCAAAGCTCACGGCTGCTAAAAGCAAAAAAAAGTAGGCCCAAACTCGCCGAAAGGGGCCCAAAGGCCCAAAAAAAGGCCCGGACTGGGGGCCCCTCCTCCCCAATTGCCGGGTTTAGGGACCCCTAGGCGTATCGCTGCACCGCCTCACGTCGGTGGCGATTCAGCGCCAACAGGTCCCTTGAGTATCGGGGCGTTGGCTTTCCACACGCCCATCGGCAGACCGTGAAGGTAATCGTCGATGTAGCTCAGCGATATCGACCAAGAAACCGACGCACTGAGTTCCGGCACCTTGGTCCACGCGGCTGTCGCTCCGAACCAATGCCGCCAGTAGCGTTCGCCCACAAGGCACAAGTCTTCATCGGGTTTGCAGGCCTTGAGCCGTGCAGCCAGGGCGCGCTTAAAGCGCGCGATGCGCTTCGGCCCCGGCTTGCAGTGCACGATATTTTGGCCGTACCCCTTTCCGGGCTCAAGGCGGTACCCCAGAAAGTCCCCATGCAAAACATCAACGACGGGGGTTTCATGCAGTTCAATCGGTCCGGCGGGGAGCGACGAAAAGTGCTTCGTCACTACTCCTTTTTCTGCTAGTAAAACCTCCTGGCTGGAGGCACCGAGGAACAGGTCGTCGCAATAAGAACTGATGCTGATGTCGGGGTTAGCGACAGCAGCGCGGAGTTCCCTGGCGACGACCGCTCGGGCAAGCAGGGGTGAAAGTAAGGAGCCCTGGGATAGGCCCCGCCGGACGCGGAAGGCTGTGATACTCCGCACGATAGGCGGTGCGTCCACAGAGGAGACGGCAGTGGGACTCCAGCCTACGGAGAGGAGCATCGCCTTCGCCTCCTCGGCTTTGAGCTTCACTATCACTCCCGCACACTCCGGCACGAAGAACACGTTCTTGATCACCCGACGGTCAATCGGGAGCCAACCGAAGTGGCCGGGGCGGATGGAGCCGAAACAGTCTTTGATGTCCGGATTCCACCAGCCCTTGTAACCGTTCTCAATATCCACGCTTATCTTGTGTATGAGTGCTTTCTCTCCTTCTCCTTGTTTCGAAAAGTCGAACTCGCTGTCGATGCCGCACATCGAGAGCGCGTCACGAACCATCAGCGCCTGAGTCCGGCGCATCGGCCCCGGGTTCACGATCAGGCGGAAGCCGCCCTTCGCTTTGGGAAGCCAGCGGACGACAACGGCCTCCGGCAAGGGCTTGAAGACGGTTAGGCTCTCCGCCTGCTTGAACGCCTTCGCGGCGTCGATCTTTTCCCCTTTCGCAGCCAGCACGCGCAGCAGCGCAAGCAAGGCGGTGTCCTTGCGGAGCCATTCCGTCTTCGCCAAGGCGAGCTTTCTCTTGAGCCCGCCCTTCTTGGTGGCCGCGATCTTGCCCAGCCGGTCGAGATAAGCGTCAAGGCGCGCCCTGAGGCTCTTGAGAACGGCCGACTTGCAGGTGTCGTCCTTGAAGACGAGCTTCTCGACGGCCTTGAGCGCGTCGGCGCGAATTTCGCTCAAGGCGATAACGGCGCTCGGAGGGAGTTTCGATCCGTGCGCCACATTCGGCCCAGTTGCAGACGTCTGCATTTTTTGCGCCTAGATCACGCCGCAAGCGGTCACGGATTTCTCTCCCGTGCGGTTGAGCATCCGGCCCGCGAGCCAAGCATCAAGGTCTTGGCGGTCATAGAGCACCAGTCGCGCACTCGGCTTTGCGAAACGCGGGCCGCCGCCAAGGCAACGTAACTTAGCGAGCGTAGCGGGAGATACCCGCAGATACTCCGCCGCTTCTTTGGCGCGCATTTTTGGTCCGGTCATTTTCGTCGCGCCCCAGCGCAATGATCGATTTTCTGATGGCGTTATACACTATTATCGACCAACGTAAAGCACTTTTTTTGACTATGTACTGCAGTATGCTCGCACATAAGCTCAGCGTGGAGTGCAGACGTCTGCATTTATTTCACCGTGTGGAGTAAACGACTAAAAGTTTCACGCCATCATATTTCCCAGCGGGGAGAGACGCCCTGCCCCATGCGGTGGAGCGTCTCTGCATTTGAGGAGGCCGGACACTCAAGCGTCCGGCAGGGGGGGCCGGGCGTCTCGGGGCGCGGGCCGGCCGCGAAGACTGGCAAGCCGCCGCTGCAGACGTCTGCACAGCGGAGCCCGCCCGGCCTTCGCGTCCTCTTGCGCCCGCTCGTTCCCACACCACGTGAGTGTAGCATCATGAGGACGGCCCCGCCGTCGCCAACCGAGGATGCGGTCCGAGGAGCAGCAACAAATTGGGCCGCCTTGCTGACGCGCTGCGCGCTCATCTTCACCGCGCTTCCCGCTCTCGCCGCATTCGCAGCCCGCTGTCGTCCCGGCGGGCAGCATCAAGCGGGTCAATTCGGTCGCCGAGCTTGCCCGGCCGCCGCAAACGGGTCTCGTGCAGCGGCTCTTCCTGGATTCTCGTGGACGAGCGATTGCCGGCCTCGAACACGCAGGCTGGCCGGCCGATAAGATTGCGAGCGAGCTTGCCCGGCGCGCGTTGCTCGACATGAACGAGCGGCCTTGGACCCTGTCAAGGATCGCCGATGTCTCATCAGCGGCGCGCCGGCTCGGGCTGACCCCGCAGCCCGCCATCGACGACCTTCTCAACGGAAAGGTAGCTCATGGATTGGATAGGAAAGGTGCGCGATGGCGATTTCGCCGCGATCCCCGCCACCGTCGACTTTGCAAGCGCCTGCGACCTTGCCGATCTCATCGACGGTTACGACCTCGTGGGCGACGAACAGCGGGCCAGCGAAATCTATCTCGGCGTCATCCAGCAATGTCGCCGGCCCGGCGCGGTTCAAGCGTCACCCCTCGACCTGTGGATCGCACTCTTTTATGCCCACGACGCTTACCGACAGGCCGGCTCCCTTCCGACCGGCGATGAAGCCGTGCCGTACGACAGGCTCGCACGCGAATTGCGCGCCGCCCTCCTACGCCTCAGCGCGGCGCAGAAGGCCGGAATCATGACCTCATCTGGCGCGAGGAGGCCCTGTCGTAGCCGGTTCGTCGCCTTCAGGAGCGAGAGCTACGCAATCCGCGCGCGCCTAGCGATCTTCGCGATTGTCGCGCGCGAGCAACCTGTGCGCCTTGGATCGCCGTCCACGACGCCCCGCCCCGGAGCATGGCGGCAATGCCCTCGTTGCGCTTCGTATTGGTGGGCCGCCCCTTGTATCGGCTTTGGCCGTCGCCAAAGCTTAGACCTCGGCGCTGAAAAATGCAGTCGTCTGCATGTCCTCCGCACCGCGTCGAAATCGAAGCGGCGAGGCTGGAGGTCGCGGCGCGGCGCGGCCGTTGACCGGCACCGCGCGCTGTACAATCCTCCAGCCATGTCCAGCGCAAGACTTTCCTTCCTGCTTGCGCCTGGCGCTGGAGCGCCGAGTTCGCATCCCGAATGCAGGACTTCTCCCGGCTGCTCGTTCCATTGGGCTCCGTCACAACGTTCGATTATCCCTTCATGCTCGCTGGGCGCAAACGGCCTGAACCACTTCCACGACTGATCGCCGCGCACCGGACTGCGCTCGCTGATCTCGCTGGCGGACGCGGTGAACGGGTCGTCTTAGCCGGCAAGAGCATGGGCGGACGGGTCGGCTGCCATGTCGCGCTTGAGGAGCCCGTCGCTGCGCTGATTTGTTTCGGCTACCCGCTATGCGGCGCGGGCGACCGCGCCAAGCTCCGTGACGAAGTCCTGATCGCCCTGAGGACGCCGATCCTATTCGTGCAGGGGACGCGCGACGCCCTTTGCCCGCTCGACCTGCTCGAAGACGTGCGAAAGAAGATGGCCGCGCCGTCGTACTTGCACGTCGTGCCCGGCGGCGACCACTCGCTGATCGTGTCGAAGACCGAAATCAAGGCGTCGGGCATTTCGCAGGACGACGTGGACCATCAGATGGGCGAGTCCGTGCAGAGTTTCTTGACCGGCCTTCGCAAAGCCTAGCCGGACGGCGTGCAATGCTCACAAGCGATCCGAAGCGGGCATACCTACGTGGATAGGAGCCGCCGCTGTTTTGGCCGCGTTCCAGCAACCGTAGCCGTTGCGCCGGGGCAAGCGATCTGAAAAGCTGTCATTTCCGACCAAGCCACGAGGTTCGCCACGTCCAAGGATTACGGGACATGAGTGACGCCGGAACGCAAAAGCCGAACCAAGTAGAACATTTGGGTGAGCGGCGACAGGTCACCGTACTGTTCGCCGACATGGTTAGCTATACTGCGATTTCGGAAAAGCTGGGCGAAGAAGGAACTTTCGCGCTTATTCGCCCGATTTACGAGTTGATGGCCGCTGCGGTCCAAGAACAAGGCGGCTCAGTGAAGGATTTCACCGGCGATGGCGTCATGGCGCTTTTCGGCGTGTCCGAGGCGCTTGAGGACGCTCCACTGCGCGCCTGCCGCGCCGGACTGGCGATCCACGAACGCCTTGCCGCCTTCGCGCCGGAGATAGAGGCTCGGCACGGGATCAGGCCGCAGATGCGCATTGGCGTCAATTCCGGTCTGGCGGTTGTTACCCGCATTCGCGGCGAAAGCGCGGCCATGACGGCGCTCGGCGACACGGTCAATCTGGCGCGCGCCGCAAGCCCTGGCGGAGCCGGGAACGGTGTATTTGAGCGAGGCGACGCAGCGTCTCGTCGAGGGTCTCGTCGAAACGAGTTTCGTCGGTTCGCAGGCGATCAAGGGCAAGGCCGAGCCCCAGAACGTCTACCGGCTCGACGGCCTGCGCAGGAACGCGACGCGGTTCGAGGCCAAGGTCCAGCGTGGCCTTACCGCCTATGTCGGGCGCGAACGGGAACTGGATATTCTGGCGCAGGCCGCCGCCGAGGGGCGGACCCGGCTGCGCGTCATCGACGTCGTCGCCGAGCCGGGCATGGGCAAGTCGCGCCTGCTCTATGAGTTCCGCCAGCGCCTCAGCGCGGGAACGTCTTCGTGCTTTCCGGCAACTGCTCGCCGGACGGCCAGCAAACGCCGTTCCTTCCTTTCATTGAGGTCGTGCGCGGCTCGTTTCAAGTCAGGGCGGGCGAGGCGGAAAGCCGAGATTGCGCGTAAGCTCGACCTCGGGCTCAACGTGCTGGGATATACAATCGGCAGAAATCTCGGCCTGCTCCTGAACCTGCTCGGCCTGAAAGCCCCCGAGGGCTCGCTCGCCGGTCTCGAC
>CAVZAL010000005.1:0-19094 GCA_963773245.1 uncultured Pseudomonadota bacterium | reverse complement strand
TCCGACGCGACGCCGCGCGAAGATCGCGCGAAGGCCCGCCCGCGGCGACCCGACGTCGCCGAAGGCGTAACGCTTGCGAAATATCCGGAATGGGACGAGGCCATCGGCCGCGAACGTCCTGAGTGGACGACGGTCATAGGCGCGCCCGCGACTCCGCGACGAGCGGCGGAAATCGGCATGCTTGAAAGTCAGGAGCGTGAGGCCGCGCGGCGCATAATCGGCGTCGCCAAAAGCGCCGAGCTCGGACGGCGCATGCGAGAGCGCAGGCGGCTTGACGGCGACAGGCTCGACCTCGACGCCTGCATCGCCGCTGTGATCGAGCGTCGCGTCAACGCGATCAACGAGGCGCGTGTGTTTGTGAGCCAGAAGCCGGGACCGCGCAGTCTCGCGGCGCTGCTTCTCATCGATCTCTCCCAATCCACCGGCGACGTCGGCGCCGACGGGCGCAGTGTGCTGGACGCCGAACGCGGTTCGGCCGATATCCTCGCCGCAGCGCTCGACCAGTCAGGCGACGCCCTGGCGATCCACGCCTTCAATTCCGACGGGCGCGAGCGGGTTCTTTACCGGGTGCTGAAGGACTTCCACGAACCCTATGACGCGCTCGTGCGCGCGCGCCTTGCGGGACTCGTCAGCGAGTACTCGACCCGGCTTGGCGCGGCGATTCGCCACGCCGCGTCGGAGCTTTCCCTGCGGCATGCGTTCCGGCGCGTGCTGCTCGTGCTGACGGACGGCGAGCCCTCCGACATCGACGTAGCTGACCCCGCCTATCTCGTCGCCGACGCGCGTCATGCGGCGCTGGCGGCAAGAAGGGACGGCATCGACGTTTTCGCGATGGGCCTGGGCTCGGGCGCCTTCGAGTCACTCAACAAGATTGTCGGTCCCGCGCGCACTCTGCCCGTGCCGACGCCCGCCGCGTTGCCGGCCCGCGTCGCGCAGCTCTATCGCGATCTGAAGAAATAATCCGGTCTCGACCGTACGCTGTCCATCCCCGCATTCGGACCCGATCGTTGGTTTCGCAATCAAAGGGCAGCTTCGCCGCGCCGACCGCAACCCCGATCCGCCCCGCGGATGCAGGCGCTACGGCGCAACTTGCCCGGCGACCTCTGACAGCTTTCCCCAAAGCGTCGATCGAGGCCCGACCGCTCCGGCTTCAATCGACAATGTAGGCGACGACGCCCCGTTCCGACCTTACGCGATGGGGAGAATCGCCGTGATCGGAAACGACGAACGATTGCCCGCCTTTGAGCGCAAAGGCGCGACCGTCTTTCAGCTCAATCGTCGCCTCGCCATCGAGCACATGGAAGACATGGCCTCGATCGCACCAGTGATCGGCCAGATATCCCGCCGCATATTCGACGAGGCGCAGCCGGACACCCGACAGTTCGCACGTTCGTGAAAGGCTGCGGCCGGTCTCCCCGGCCTCCGCCGTGGGCTCGAGATCGGCGAGGGCGACTTTCGTGAACGGGATGGCGGGAAGTTTCATCGGGCTCGCCGGCAGGTCGTTTCAAGGCAGGGTCGCATTCCGGCCGAGGCAAAGTCAAACGGTCGGCGGCTTGCGGCCATGGAGATTGTTAGGGACTGATTGGCGATAGTTCCGAGGCTTGTCGGATGCCCGACTCCCGCATCGGCGCTCGCAATCCGGTAGCGAGCGGCCTCTCCGCCCGCTGAGCGCGGCGCTTTCGGTTCTGCGTTGATTTGAATCAACGCGCGGATCTTATGACTTTTTTATGCGGGAGGACGCATTTCCAAATGGAGCGCTTACGCCATTCGCGCGACATTGCGGGTTGCGCGGAGGCTCTCATGCAAGACGTCATATTTCTCGCTCTCGGAATAGCGACGCTCGCGGTGGCAGGCGCTTACGCGCTTGGCCTCGCGCGTCTCTAGGAGTGGCGCGATGACCGAACTGATCCTGGCGCTCGCGATGGCCGGCGCGCTTTTCGTCTATCTGCTTTATGCCCTCATGTATCCGGAAAAATTCTGAACGGAGGTCGCCCCCATGACCATCTCAGGCTGGGCCGAGATCGCACTGACGCTTGCGCTCGTCGTGGCGCTTGCAATTCCCCTGAGCGCCCTGATCGTTCGCTTGTACGCCGGTCAGCCCACCTTCCTCTCGCCGGCGCTCGCGCCCGTCGAGGCGGCGTTCTTTCGCCTGGCCGGCGTCGATCCGCGCAAGGAGCAAAGCTGGCTCGGCTATACGTTGGCGATGCTTGTCTTCTCCGCCGCCGGCTTCGCGTCGTTATATGCATTGCAGCGGCTGCAAGGCTATCTGCCGCTAAACCCGCGCGGCTTCGACGGCGTGCCGCCGGATCTCGCCTTCAACACCTCGGTCAGCTTCCTCACCAACACCAACTGGCAGAACTATTCCGGCGAGACGACGATGAGCCATCTGACCCAGATGCTCGGGCTCACCGTCCACAATTTCGTGTCCGCCGCCACCGGCCTCGCCATGGCCTTCGCGCTCATTCGCGGCTTCGCGCGCTCGAGCGCGCAGACGCTCGGCAATTTCTGGGTCGACATGACCCGCATCACGCTGCATCTGCTGCTGCCGCTGTCCATCGTCTTCGCCCTCGCTCTGGTCGCGCTCGGCATTCCGCAGACATTGCAAGGCGCGGTCGACGCCACGCACGCTCGAAGGCGCGAAACAGAGTCATCTCCATCGGCCCGGTGGCGAGCCAGGAGGCGATCAAGGAACTCGGCACGAACGGCGGCGGCTTCTTCAACGCCAATGCGGCGCACCCGTTCGAGAACCCCAACGCCTGGACCGATCTTCTGGAGATCTGCGGCGCTGCTGCTGATCCCCGTCTCATCGGTGCTCGCTTTCGGCCGCGCCGTCGGCGACTCCGCGCCAGGGCCGCGCCATCCTCGCGGCGATGGCCGTGCTGCTTCCTCGCCGGCGTCGGCGTCGCTCTACTGCCGCCGAGAGCTACGGCAATCCGCTACTCAACGCGCTCGGGCGTCGATCCGGCCGGCGGCAACATGGAAGGCAAGGAGGTGCGCTTCGGTCAGGCGATGAGCGCGCTCTACGCGACCGCCACGAGCGGCACCAGCACCGGCGCCGTCAATACGATGCACGATTCGCTGACGCCGCTCGGCGGTCTCGTGCCGATGTTCAACCTGCTCGCCGGCTGCATCTGGCCGGGCGGCGTCGGCGCGGGGCTCTACGGTTTCCTCGATCGTCGCGCTCATCGCCGTGTTCGTCGCCGGGCTCATGGTCGGCCGCACGCCGGAATATCTCGGCAAGAAGATCGAGGCGCGCGAGATGAAGCTCGCCATGCTCGCGGTGCTGATCTATCCGCTCGTCGTGCTCGGCTTCTCGGCGGCTTCCGTGTTGCTGAAGACGGCGCTCGACAGCCTCAACAACAACGGCCCGCACGGCCTGTCGGAGATCCTCTACGCCTTCGCCTCCGCCAACGCCAACAACGGCTCGGCCTTCGCGGGCCTCAACGGCAATACGCCCTGGTTCAACACGACGCTCGGGCTGGCCATGCTGCTCGGCCGCTTCGCCTATGTCGCGCCGGTGCTGGCGCTCGCCGGCGGGCTCGCCGCCAAGAAGCAAGGTCCCCGCCTCCGCCGGCACGTTCCCGACCGACGGGCCGCTGTTCGTCGGCCTGCTCGATCGGCGTCATCGTCATTCTCTACCTCCTGCAATATTTCCCGGCGCTGTCGCTCGGGCCGATCGTCGAGCATTTCCTGATGCTCGGCGGCAAGACCTTCTGACGCTCGGAGCCGCCCATGTCCGAGAAACCCCAGCCCAAGGGCCTGTTCGACCCGCAAATCCTCGGGCCCGCGGCGTCGATGCGCTGCGCAAGCTCGACCCGCGCCAGCTGACGAAGAACCCGGTCATCTTCGTCACCGAAGTCGTGTCCGCGTTCGTGACCCTGCTATTTGTCCGCGATCTCGTCGCCCACGACGGCCTCGCGCTGTTCTCCGGCCAGATCGCCGCCTGGCTGTGGTTCACGGTGCTGTTCGCCAATTTCGCCGAGGCCGTCGCCGAAGGGCGCGGCAAGGCGCAGGCGGACGCGCTGCGGCGCACGCGCTCCGACACCCACGCCAACCGCTACGTCGATTACAAGGCCTCCGCGACGTGCTGCAAGGCGTCAACGCGCTCGATCTCAGGGTCGGCGACGTCGTCCTGGTGAAGGCGGGCGAGATCATCCCTGGCGACGGCGAAATCATCGAGGGCGTCGCCTCGGTCAACGAATCCGGCGATCACCGGCGAGTCCGCGCCCGTGATCCGCGAGGCCGGCGGCGACCGCTCGGCGGTGACCGGCGGCACCACGGTGCTGTCCGACTGGATCAAGGTCCGCATCACCGCGCAGGCCGGCTCCACCTTCCTCGACCGCATGATCGCGCTGGTCGAAGGCGCCGAGCGGCAGAAGACGCCGAACGAGCTTGCGCTGTCGATCCTGCTGCTCGGGCCTGACGCTGATCTTCCTCATCGTCTGCGTGACGCTTGTGGCCGCTCGCGAAATATTCGGGCGACGATCTGTCGACGACCGTATCTGATCGCGCTGCTGGTCTGTCTGATCCCGACGACCATCGGCGGGCTGCTATCGGCCATTGGCATCGCCGGCATGGACCGGCTGGTCCGCTTCAACGTGATCGCCACGTCCGGCCGCGCCGTCGAGGCGGCGGGCGACGTCGACACGCTGCTGCTCGACAAGACCGGCACCATCACCTTCGGCACCCGCATGGCGACGGAATTCCTGCCCGTGCCGGGCGTCGGCCTCGACGACGCTCGCCGCCGCCGCGCTCGCCTCCAGCCTCGCCGACGAGACGCCCGAGGGCCGCTCCATCGTCGCGCTGGCCAAGGGCGAGCTCGGCCTGCCCGAGCCGCGCCTCGATCCCGCGACGACCAAGGTCGTGCCCTTCGCCGCGCAGACCAGCGCTTTCCGGCCTCGACGCGCCTGGCCGCTCGATCCGCAAGGGCGCGGTCGACGCGGTGCTGCGCCAGTCTCGGACTGACGCAGGATCAGGCGCCCGCCGAGTTTCGTCAGGCGGTCGACGCAGGTCGCGACGCTCGGGCGGCACGCCGCTGGCGGTCTGCGAAAACGGGCGCCTGCTCGGCGTCGTGCATCTCAAGGACGTCGTGAAGCCCGACATCAAGGCGCGTTTCGCCGACTTGCGCGCCATGGGCATCACGACGGTGATGGTGACGGGCGACAATCCGATCACCGCCGCGGCCATCGCCTCCGAAGCCGGCGTCGACGATTTCCTCGCCGAGGCGACGCCCGAGGACAAGCTCGCCTATATCCGCAAGGAACAGCCGGGCGGCCGCCTCATCGCCATGTGCGGCGACGGCACCAACGACGCGCCGGCGCTCGCCCAGGCCGACGTCGGCGTCGCCATGCAGACCGGCACGCAGGCGGCGCGCGAGGCCGGCAACATGGTCGATCTCGATTCCAATCCGACCAAGCTCATCGAGATCGTCGGCATCGGCAAGCAGCTCCTGATGACGCGCGGCTCGCTGACGACCTTCTCCATCGCCAACGACGTCGCCAAATATTTCGCGATCCTGCCGGCGATGTTCATGGCGACCTATCCGGCCCTGGGCGCGCTCAACGTCATGCGGCTCGCCTCGCCGCAGTCGGCGATCCTGTCGGCGGTGATCTTCAACGCGCTCATCATCATCGCGCTGATCCCGCTGGCGCTGAAGGGCGTCGCCTATCGCCCGGTCGGCGCCGCCGCGCTGCTGAGGCGCAACCTGCTCGTCTACGGGCTCGGCGGCCTCGTCGCTGCCCTTCATCGGCATCAAGGCGATCGACCTCGCCGTCGCGGCGCTGCGGTCTGGCCTGAAAGGAATTCTCATGCTGAAAGATCTTCGCCCGGCCATCGTGCTGCTCGCGCTGTTCACGCGCTGACGGGCCTCGCTCTATCCGCTCGCCGTGACCGGCCTCGCCCAGATCGCGGCGCCGGGCCTGGCCAACGGCAGCCTCGTGCTGCGCGACGGGAAGGTGATCGGCTCGGCGCTGATCGGCCAGAATTTCGCGTCCCCCCGCTACTTCCTCGGCCGTCCCTCGGCCACGAGCGGCGCCGACCCCAACGATTCCTCCAAGACCATCGACGCGCCCTACAACGCCGCCAATTCCGCGGGCTCCAATCTCGGGCCGACCTCGGCCAAGCTCGTCGACCGGATCAAGGCCGACGTCGCGGCGTGGCGCAAGAGCGGCGGCGCCGGTGCCGGCTCCCGCCGACGCGGTCACGACCTCGGCCTCGGGCCTCGATCCCGACGTGTCGCCCGCCAATGCGCTCGCGCAGGCCGCGCGCGTCGCCAAGGCGCGCGGCCTGGCGGAAGCCGACGTGCGCGATCTCGTGGCGGCGTCGACCGCGCGACCCTTCCTCGGCGTGATCGGCGAAGCGCGCGTCAATGTTCTTGCGCTCAATCTGGCGCTGGATCGGTTACAATCCCCGCGCAAACCCGTCGCGACCCAGGGCGCCGTTGAACCGAAGTGACGACAAACGCCCCGATCCGGACTCGCTGCTCGCCCTGTCGCGCAGCGAAACGGCGGGGCGTCTCAAAGTGTTCGTCGGCGCCGCGCCCGGCGTCGGCAAGACCTATGCGATGCTCGCCGGCGCGCGCCGGCTGAAGGCCGAAGGCGTCGACGTCGTCGTCGGCCTCGTCGAGACGCACGGGCGGGCGGAGACCGAAGCCCTGATCGAGGGGCTCGAAATTCTGCCGCGCCGCAAGACCGAATATCGCGGCCGCGAGATCGAGGAGTTCGATCTCGACGCCGCGCTGGCGCGGCGGCCGAAGCTGATCGTCGTCGACGAACTCGCCCACACCAACGCGCCCGACAGCCGTCACCCGAAGCGCTGGCAGGATATGGAGGATCTGCTCGCCGCCGGAATCGACGTCTGGACGGCGCTCAACATCCAGCATCTCGAAAGCCTCGCCGACGTCGTCTCGCGCATCACCGGCGTCGTCGTGCGCGAGACCGTGCCCGACAAGGTGTTGCAGCAGGCCGGCGACGTCGTGCTCGTCGACATCACGCCGGACGAGCTGATCCAGCGCCTGCGGGAGGGCAAGGTCTATGTGCCGGAGACCGCGCGCCGCGCCACCGAGAATTTCTTCACGCCCGGCAATCTGACCGCCCTGCGCGAGCTCGCGCTGCGCCGCACCGCCGACCGCGTCGACGACCAGATGGACGCATGGCTCAAGCAGAAGGCCATCGAGGGCCCCTGGGCGCCTCCGAGCGGCTGCTCGCCTGCGTCGGCCCCGACGATCTCTCCGAGCGCGTGGTGCGCGCGCGCGGCGCAGCTCGCGACCGGGCTCAACGCCGAGTGGATCGCGCTCAATGTCGGCCCGCCGGGCTTCGACGTCGAGCCCGCCGCCGGGGCGCGGCTGGCTGCCCTGTTCGGCCTCGTCGAGCGGCTCGGCGGCAGGCCGATGCGGGCCGAGGCGCACGACTTCGCCGCCGAGATCCTGCGCCTCGCGCGGCGCGAGAACGTCACGCAGATCGTGCTCGGCGAGAGCGGCGCGAGCCTGTGGCGCCGCCTCGTCCGCCGCTCGCTGCCGCAGGCCCTGATGAGCGGCGGGATCGAGGTGCATGTCGTGCCCGCCGAAGGCCGCCCGCGCCGGCGCCTGTCGCTGCGCCCGCTCTTCGCCGGCCGGGGCTTCGGAATCGACGCGGCGGCGGCGGCGGGGTCGGTCGCCGTCGCGGTCGGCGTCGGCGAGGCGCTGAGCGAATGGCTGCTGCTGCCCAATCTGTCGATCATCTTTCTGGCCGCGGTGCTGTTCTGCTCCCTGCAGCGCGGCGCGCGCGCGGCGATCCTGGCCTCGCTGCTGTCGTTCCTCAGCTATAATTTCTTCTTCATCGAGCCGATCTACACCTTCACCGTCGCCAAGCCTTATGAGCTCTTCGCGCTGTTCGTGTTTCTCGCCGTCTCCGCCTTGACCGGCTCGCTCGCCGGCCGCATGCGGGACCAGCGCGAGCGGGTGGTGAAGGCGGCCGCGGCGACGCAATCGCTCTACGAGTTCTCGCGCAAGCTGAGCGGCGCCTCCGGCGTCGAAGAGGTTCTGTGGGCGGCGGCGGCGCATCTGCACGCGACCTTCGGCGGCCGCGTCGTGCTGCTGGTTCCCGAAGGCGAGTCGCTGGAGCTGCGCGCCGCCTGGCCGCCGGACGCGGAGCTCGACGCTTCCGCCGACGCCGCGGCGCGCTGGGCGCTGCAGCGGCGCGAGCCGGCGGGATGGGGCACCGGCACGCTGCCGAAGATCGCCTTCCAGTTCCGCCCGCTGCTCGCCGCGCGCGGTGCCATCGCGGTCTGCGGCTTCGAGCCGAGAGCCGCGCCCGCGCCCATCGCGCCGGAGGACGAGCGGGCGGTGACGGCGATCCTCGATCAGACCGCCATCGCGCTCGACCGCGCGCGGCTCGCCGGGGAGGCGGTCAAGGCGGCGGCGCTCGCCGAGAACGAGAAGGTGCGCAACGTGCTGCTCGATTCGCTGTCGCACGACCTGCGCACGCCGCTCGCCTCGATCTCGGGCTCGGTCAGCGCGCTGCGCGATCTCGGCGGCAGGATTTCGGCGGCCGATGCGCGCGACCTCATCCAGTCCATTGACGAGGAGACGGCGCGGCTCAGCCGCTTCGTCTCCAACCTCATCGACATGTCGCGCATCGAGGCGGGCGGCCTCAAGGTCTCGCGCGACTGGGTCGATCTCGCCGACGTCGTTCAGGGCGCGCTCGAGCGCAGTCGAAAGGCCTTTCCGAATCAGCCGGTCAAGGTGAGCCTCGCGGCCGAACTGCCGCTCGTGCGCGGCGATGCGCGACTGCTCGAACAGGTGCTGTTCAACCTGCTCGACAACGCCCACAAATATGCGAGCGACAGCGGAGCGGCGATCCACGCCCGGCGGGAGGGCGACAGGGTGGCGCTGAGCGTCACGGACGAGGGGCCGGGCATCAAGCCGGCCGATCTGGAGCGGATGTTCGAGAAATTCTATCGCGGCGGCAAGGCCGACGGGCGCAGGCCCGGGACCGGCCTCGGCCTTTCGATCTGCCGCGGACTCGTGGAGGCGATGGGCGGCTCCATCGAGGCGCAGAGCCCGGCCGTTCGCAGGCGGGGGACGCGCATCGTCGTGCGGCTGCCGGTCGGCAAACCGCAGCAGATCGAGAGACGCGCATGAGCGCCGACGCGCGTCCTCGTCGTCGACGACGAGCCGCAGATCCAGAAGCTGCCTCAAGGCCGCGCTGACCGCCGCCGGCTATGAAACCCTGCATCGCCGGCACGGCGGCCGAGGCGCTGCGGAGCCTGATCTCGGCTGGCGCCCGATGTCGTGATCCTCGACCTCGGCCTGCCCGATCGGACGGCAAGGACGTGCTGAAGGACATCCGCGCCTTTTCGAGGACGCCGGTCGTCGTCCTGTCGGCGCGCGACCGCGAGGCCGAGAAGATCGAGGCGCTCGATCTCGGCGCCGACGACTACGTCGAGAAGCCGTTCGGCGTGGGCGAGTTGATTGCGCGTCTGCGGGTCGCGCTCCGCCACGCGGCGTCTCCGACGCCGCAGCCCCAGTGCGTCACTCTCGACGGGCTGGTCGTCGATCTCGACAAACGGCTCGTCAGCCGCGACGGCGCGCCGATCCGGCTCACGCCGAAGGAATTCGATCTCCTGGCCGTGCTCGCGCACAACGCGGGCCGCGTCCTTACCCACCGTCATATTCTCGCGGCGGTTTGGGGGCCCGCGCATGTCGACGACATTCAGTATCTGCGCGTGCTGATGGGTCAGTTGCGCGCCAAGGTCGAGCGCAACCCGACCAGGCCCGCCATCGTGCGCACCGAGCCGGGCGTCGGCTACAGAATTGCCGAGCCTTCGGAGGCGAAAGACTGACGACGGCGCCGCCAGAGAAGGCTGAACTCGGCCAGCGCCTCCGCAACTGCCTCAAATGATTGCCGCCTTGGTAGTGGGCGCCTTGTCGAATAGACTTGGTTGGATACGGAGGCGGGAATGAGCGAGCGGGCCCCCGATATGGTCTAAAAGTTGGGTCTCGATCCATGGGGCGACGCGCACTGTGGGTCGAAGCGTCGCCATTCGCTGTCGGCGGCGAAATGGCCAAGCGGCTCTTCCTCGGTTTTGCCCCGCGCTAATCTTGCGCCTTGCGGGCGAAACGCCGGAAATTGGCGGCCAGCGGCGCCGATGCGGTTTCGTCGGTCGCTTTTTGCGCCACCTCCGCCGCCGGTGTCGCCCCGAAACCCGCCGGCGGCGCCGCCAGCGCCAGCGATTGCGTGCGTCCCTCCCGCGCCAGCGTCACCGAGCGCAGGCCGATCGCGCCGACCCGCCAGCCGTCGGCATCGTCGCCGAGCCGAAAGCGGGCCGCCTTCTCGCTCCCGCGACGCCGCAACACGGCGTAGCTTTCGCGCTCGCCGACGACCGCGCCGATCAGCTCGAACGGCGGCGGCTCCGGCTTGGCGACGACGGGCGACGGTTCGGGCCTCGGCGCCTGCTCGATCCGCGCCGCCGGCGGGGGCGGCGGACGGCGGGTCGGCGCGAACAAAGGCCGCGCCCGCGTCGCGGCGAGGTCTTCGAGCCGCAGCGCGTCGAGCGGATTCAGCGGCGCGGCGGCGGCGGGCGCCACGAAGGTCAGCGCGACAGCCAGGGACAGCGCGCGCGTCATTGCGCGGCGATCAGGCGGAAGCCACATCATTTGCTCCGGCTCCATTGGCCGGACACCGAGAGCGAGACGCGCAGACCTTGCGTCCCCGCCCCCTCCGGCGCCCGCGCCTCGAAGGCGTCGACGAACAGATACGGACGCCCGGTTTCGAGATCGAACAGAAGCGCCTGCATGTCGTTCTCGGCGATGGTCAGTTCGGCGGAAAGATCGATGCGATTTGCGCCGCCGCGCGGCGCGACATCGACTTTCGAGGAGATGAGCCGGCCGTGCGCGGCCGAAATCGCCGCCTCGATGCGCTGTTGCAGCGCCGCGCCGGCGAGCGTGATCGAGCGCGCCTGAAAGAACGGCGCCGCGTTGCGATCGCCGCCCCGGCCGCGGCCGAGCCGCGTCTCGCGCGCCTGCAACGCCTGCGCTTCGGCGCCGAGCAGCGCGACGTCGCCCTGCGCTTGCCTCAGCGCGAGCGCGGTCGCGGCCGCGGCGCCGAGCGCCAGCGCGACGGCGGCGCAGAGGCCGAGGGCGGAAAGGGCGCGGCGGGCGGCGGCGTTCACGGCGAGACCTTGAAACAGCGGCGCGACATGCGCCTCGATGCGGAAGGATTCCTTGTCGTCGGCGCCGCGCGTCGTCGGCGCGGTGAAGACGGCGCGCGAGAAATGCGGCGACTGCTCGATGTGCTTGACGAGCGCGGCGGCGTCGGCCGCGACGCCTGATATCTCTATTCTGTCGCCCTTGAGCCGCATCTGGGTGACATAGGCGTCGATCGGGGATGGCGCGCGTCAGCGCCTCCAGCACGACGACCGCCGCGGGCGTGGCGCGCTTCAGCGCATCGAGCGCCTGCGCGGCGGGATCGTCGAGCGCGTGCTCGCGCCGCAGCAGCGCGGCGCGCCGCTCGGCGAGGCTCGCCGTCAGCGCGTCGGTCTCGTCGCGCAGGCGCTGGCCGAGCGTCCAGTCGGCCGCGACCGCCGCCGCGGCCGAGAGCAGCGAGACGCCGAGCGCCGCGACGAGCCCGAGCCGCCAGCGGCCGCGCCGGGAGGCGGCTCCGGCGCGGCGCGAAAGGATGGCGATCGGCGCCTCCCCCTCGCGCGCGCTCGTCACGGCGACGGCGTCCGCCGCGACCTCCAGAAGCGGCGCAATCGGCGCGCGCTTGGTCGCGGCGACCGTGATCGTCTATGCGGCTGGCGTCGAGCGGCTTCGGCGCGCTCCAGCCGAACGCGCAATCGCCCGCGCGCCACGGCGTCAGGCGGTCGATCTGCGAGCGCACCACGCCTTCCAGGAATTCGCCGGCGCGGGCGGGCAGCTCCAGTTCGCGAAACAGGCAGCGCCGGGCGCTGAGCCGGAACTCGACCTCGCGCGCCGCGCAGGCTCGCCTCGCTCCCCCGGCGAACGCGAGGCCGCCCGGCTTCCAGGCGGCACGCCGCCTCGGCGCTCGCCAGCGTTCCGTCCTCCTGCTCCACGAACAGGATCTTGCGCCGCCGCCGCAGCCTTTCGCCCACGGCGGCGCAGCCGTCGGCGGCGTCGTCGAGACGCGCGCCGAACCAGCGCGAGAGCGCGCTCGGGGCGCCGGGCGCGCCGAGCGAGCTAGCGAGGCGGATCGGCCGCGACAATGTCGACGCCTCCGGTCAGCCAGTTGACCCTTACGTGATAGGCCGCGCCCGGCCGCGCCAGCGCGATCGCGCCGCCGCAGGACATGCCGCTCGGCAGGAAGTCGATCGCCGAACCGTTGGCGCGGCCGGCGCAGGTCTCGGCGACGATGGCGTCGAACGCGACGTCCTGCGGCAGCCGCACCTCGCCGGCCCCGGCGCCGGAGACGATCTCGCGCGTCGCCGGGCTCAGCAGCGTCTCCACGCGCGCGCGCTGGCGCAGCGCGGCGTTGCGATCGGCCTTCAGCAGGGCGGCGACGCGCAAGGCGTAGGCCTGCAGTTGCGGCCGCGTCGTGCCGTGCGGCCACATCGGCAACACGAGCGCCGGCGAGCAGCGCCACGATGGCGAGCACCGCCACCGCCTCGATCAGCGTGAACCCGGCCTCGCGCGTCACCTGGCCTCGCTGGTCAGCAGATGAGTTGCGTCGGCGCCCTGCGGCCCGGCGGGACCGTAAGAGGCGATCTCGTAAGGTCCGTGGTCGCCGGGCATCTTATAGACATACGGCCGTCCCCACGGGTCGGCGGGCGGCTTGGCGGTTTTCAGATAGGGGCCGTTCCAGCTCTCGTCGCCGGCCGGCCGGCGCACGAGCGCGTCGAGCCCGTCGCTCGGCGAAGGGTAATGGCCGTTGTCGAGATAATAGAGGTCGATCGCCGCCGACAGGCTCTCGATCTGGATCTTGGCCGTCTTCACCTTCGATTCGGCGAGATAATTGAGCACGCGCGGGCCGACGAGGCCCATGATGAGACCGATGATGGTGATGACCACCAGCATTTCGATCAGCGTGAAGCCCGCCTCGCCGTCGGCCGGCTCTTCCTTCGCAATGCGCGCGCGCATGTCTCACCCCACCATTTGATTGACTGAAAGCAGCGCCGTCATCACCGAGACGATGAGCCCGCCGACGATCGCGCTGATGAATATGATCGCCACCGGCCCGACGATGCCGACGATCCTGTCGATGCTGCGGTCGAGCCGCGACTCGTAATAGTCGGCCAGCCGCGCCGCCAGCATCGGCAATTGGTTGGACTCCTCGCCGAGCCGCAGCGTCCGGATCGCCATCGGCGGCAGCAGCGCCTCGTCGCTGAGCGCATCCGACAGTTTGCCCCCTCGTCTCACCCGGTCGACGACGACCGACCAGCGAGCGCCCGCGCCGGTCGCCGCCATCACGTCGACCAGTATGCGCAGCGCCGCCGAAAGCGTGACGCCGCCGCTCAGCAATAGCGCGAGATTGCGACAGAACATTATCGTCCGGTGATGCGCGAAAGCCGCCCCGATTCCGGGGAGCAACGCCGCCCGCTCGATGAGAGAGCGCGCGCGTCGGGGGCTGCGAAGGGCAAGCGCCAGCGCCAGCGCGAGAACGAACGCGAAGCCCGCATAGACCGCGCCGTTCTCGCGCAGGGCCGCCGACAGCGCCAGGAAGAAGGCCAGCACCGGGTCCGGCTTGGCGTGGAAGTCGCTCGAACACGCCGGCGAATTGCGGCAGCACGAACGTGAGAAAGAAGACGAGCACGCCGGAGGCGGCCAGCAGCAGAAAGCCGGGATAGCGCAGCGCGTCGAGAATGCGCCGCCGCAGCGCCTCGGCGCGCGCGCGCTCGGTCGCCAGCGCCTCCAGCACCGACGGCAGCATCGCGGTTTGTTCGGCGAGCCCCGCGAGCGCGACGAAGAGCGGCGGAAACGCATCGGACCGCGCGCCGAGCGCCTCGGCGAAACTCTGCCCGGCGAGCACAGCGTCGCGCAGCTCGGCGGCGACGGCGCGCATACGGCCAAGCTCGCGGTCGCTGCGTCCCCTTGTCGGGATTGGCATAATGCTGAGGAACGAAAGTATGGGGGCGCCCGCACCACATGACGATGGTCCCGGGCGGCGCGGCGCAGATCGCGTGAAGGGCGTCCACGATGCGCTTCGTCTCGGGGGGCAGAAGTACGCTCCTGGGGTCGGGCGCGGCGATATTCTTCGCGGCGGGAACGGCTGGCGTGACGGGCCGGTCGATGCCGAGACGAAGACTGAGCGGCTCGGCGATGAGGCGCTCGGTGCGGTTGCTCTGATTGAGGGGCATGGCTTGCTCCTTCGCTCGTGAAGTTGTTCCTGGGTTGGATGAGGTGCTGGTGGTCTTTTCGCGTTGTCGGCGGGCCGACGGTTTGGTTGGCACCGCGTTTTTAACAGGTTCTGGACAGCCCCTGACAGAACTTCGTCTATTTGCACCCCCGAACAAAGTAACTGGAGTTCTTGTAGAGCACTTATCGATGGAAAAATGTGGACAATATGTCCATAATTTTCCATGACCCCCTGTTACTAGCTGAGTTTATGCATCGTTGTTCCTTCCTATGACACTTATCGAAATGCATCTCATATGTCGTCAACGACTAATATGAGCAATTTATCTGAAGGCATATGATTCCAACAACTCATGATTACATGACTGTATCATCATATTATTGCATGATCAGTATAGTTGTCATATCCAATTGCATTGTTATATCCAATTGCATTGTTATATTTAATTGCATTATACATTATTTGAATTAATGACGTTCGACGCGACCTTGTTTAGACCGGGCGCGCCGGACCTAATACCGCACTGGCTAGGCAGAGCAGAGAGGCCATATTCCGCTGGCGGCGGGCCCGGTCGGGGCGTTGCTGGAAAGGTGGCGGCGGCAATCGCGCCGCCGCCATCGTGTTCCGCGCAGAGCGAGCGCCTGTCGTCGGGACGACTGTGAGCGGCGGCAACGAGGCGCATCACTCCGAGTTCTGGGTCGTACAATCGGCCCTCGATCAGAATTCCGTTGCGACCGATTGAGCCCGTCTTGCGGCATACGAGGTAGAACTCTTCGTTCATGGGTATTTCCGAACTCAAGACGCGCTCGAGGGTTCCGACCCGACGCGGGCCGCGATGTCCACCTCTGGGTCGAACAGGTCGTCAATCACGTCACTTGAGGCCAAGTCGTCAGCGTCGTCGGGTTCCTCCTCTTGGTCGACGTCCCGATCATCATCTTGCTGCGTGTCATCAGCCGCCTTGAGCGCTTCGCCCTCCGCGCCTTTTTCAGGATCTCCTGAATGCCGCCCGCCTTCCGGATGCGCTCGGCAGCGGCGGCAGCGTTCTCGACGCGTTCCTTGTGCAGGTAGTCGACGATCCGGGCATACTTGCCGGCGGTATTCCTCTCGGCATCTGTCTTTGGCGCCGGTGTGGAAGTAAAGGACCAGCCGCGACGTCTCTTCACCTCGGGTTTCTCGGGAAGCCCCGTGATGTTGTCCTCGCCGAGCAGTTCTTTGTAGTCGGCTGGGTCCTTGAGAAATTTCCGATACGAAGTCAGCGCCTTCCCGATGCAATTGTAGAGACCGTTTCGGTATCCGGTCTCTAGCTTTTCGAACTCGTCGGCGACCGTTCGCGCAAAAGCCATCGCGCCAATCGAAATCGGAGGTCTTGTGTCACTCTCGGGACGCTGATCGTGATCCCGTTTATTGTTCATCATTGCTTCTCCTGTCAGTTCTGCTTAAAGCAGAGTTGTATTGGCAAGGCTTTGGAAGCGCTTGCGCTTCGGCCGGTTGATTGACGCCGCCAAAGCCTTCGCCGACAGCCATGCAACGACAGCAAACCGGATGTGCTTCCCGCGCTCGCGTTGTAAATCTTATCGATGCCTGGCCGGGATTAGTCGGGCTTTTGCTTCTAACCAATTGATGCATCCACTTGGTGTTCTTTTCTCCTGTTTCGGAGAAAAACCGCTGTTATATCAAAGGGAAGCGGCAAACTCTGACTCCGTCAATCTTGAGTTGGAATCCAGGTGCCCCCAGCCAACAAAATCAATGCATTATCGGAAATTTCACGAGAGGACGCGGCCGTCGTTTGGGTCAGGGTATCTCTAAGGGTAACGGAAGACGAAGGTCGCGATCCGCACCGCAAAAGAGGCCGGGGTCGGTAAATGGCTGAAGCGGGGCGGACGCGGGTTGCTTGGGGCGTCCTGCTCAGCGGTGAAGCGTTCGATCTTCAGGACTGGCAAAAAGCTCTCAAACGACCCTTCGACCCGTGGGTGAGCGAGACGGACGACGGGCTAATCCTTCGCTCAAGCCTGCTCGGAGGACCCCGAGACCCCCAGAGTACGCTCAAAGTGAGCGCCGACACCACCGCGACGATGACGACCACCAGGGGCGACGCGCCGCTGCCGCTCTCATCCGCCATGTGGTCCCTTCCTTCGCCGCGAGACTTCAATGTAGTGCCGTCGTCCATCCGGTATATGCCCCGCAAGCCCACGGAGGAACGCGAAGAAGGCCGCCGCTCCGCTCCATCCTGCGGCCACCTTGTTCCGCCGGCCGCTCTCGTTGGCGAACTCAACTAGCGCTCGCCTGCCGCGTGCGTCTGCCGCATCGTCGGCGACAGCTTCGCTTCAAAGCCGCGATAGAGTTCGCAAAACCGCGAATAGCTGTAGCCGCCCGGGTTGGCCGCGACATATTCGTCCCAGACGATCAGCAAAGTGACGTGCTTGCGCTTCAACTCTCGATGTGACCGCAGGCCAAATCCGGCTCGGCGTGGCGGCGGTGTCCCCGCTTTGCTTCTGCGATTGGCGTAAAGCGCCGCCTCCAGTTCGGCGTCGCCGATCCCCTCCGGCAACGGCCGAGAAAGCCCAGCGCCCTCCAAAGCATTCAACGTCTCCCGAACCGTTGAAGGCGTGAGATCAAGACGCCGCGCGATCTCACGCGTCGGCAGGCTGGCCGAAAACTTCAGACGATGATCTCGCGCGCCTGACGCATCAAAACTCTTTCCGCTGGCATCGATCACTCCCTTGGATTAGTGAAGGAGGGACCGTCTAAACAGGCCAGCGGAGGCGCTCGTCGCCGTCAAAAAACCCCGGGCGGCATTATTCCGTTCCGGTGGGCGGCATCATTCCATTACGACGGGCGACATCATCTCGTTTTTGGTGGGCGACATCGTCGAGAGTCAGCAACCATTGCCGCGCGGAACCAGAAGTAGGCCGCGAGGCCGCTGCAAGCGGCGGCGAGGAGGTTTGCGGTGCTGTTGAGGGCCTGGATTGTCAAATCGCTTCCAAGCGCGACCCCTTTTCGCGGCCAATACCGCCCCCCTGGCGGCGTGAAAAATCTGGTGGGATGAGCACGCGACAATCGGGATGAGAATGCGCCGCCGCTGTCGCGCCGGAGGGAGGGCGTAGCCCGACCGGAGGTGCGACAGCGGCGGCGCACGGAAAATTCTCCCCTTGCGGGGCCAGCGCGGAACACGCCGGCGCTGCGATGGCGGGGACTTGGCTCAGGAGCGGTTTTTGAACCGCCAGCTCGTGTTGCCGGTCTCGACGATATCGCAGTGGTGCGTCAGCCGGTCGAGCATGGCGGTCGTCATTTTGGCGTCGCCGAACACCTGCGGCCAATCGGCGAAGGCGAGATTGGTGGTGATCAGTAGCGAGGTGTTTTCGTAGAGCTTGCTGATCAGGTGGAACAGCAATTGACCGCCGGGCTGGCTGAACGGGAGATAGCCGAGTTCGTCGATGACGATGAGATCATAGCGCAGCAAGTTCTCCGACAGTCGGCCGCTACGACCGGCGGCCTTCTCCTGTTCGAGCTGATTGACGAGGTCGACCAAATTGAAGAAACGCCCTCTGGCGCGGGCGCGAATAACCGCCGAAGCCACGGCGATGCAAAGATGGGTTTTGCCCGTCTCCTGACACTTAGTGTCAGCTGCTCACGATCCAAATAGGCGTCTCGAAATGCCTTGTTTTGTCGATATTGCGCAGCGTGCTCGATCGAACGTATAACTTGGGGGGTAACATTCGGGTATCGTTTCGCCCGAGGCGGATAAGTTTGTCCAGACGGCACGGCAATAAAATAATAGGTATTTATTCCCTCGCAATGTCGGACGCGCAGATCATTCCACCACGAAAACGGGGTCGGCCAAAGGGGTCGCTAAACCATTCGACTCGACTGATCAAGGCGCTCGCCCAAGGCCATGGCGCCGAAGTGATTGAAGGCTTGAGAGACGCTACTGTTGACGCCCTGTCCAGGGTTCCGGCGCAGGCGAGAATAGAAGCGATAGCCGGGTTCTGCCTTCGCTTTCGCGTGCAGCGCCGTCTGCAGTTTCTGAATGCTGACCGGAGTTGATAGGTTGCCGAATCTCCTGGTCCCTCACCGCGTCTGGCGTCTGTCTTTAACCGAGGCCCCTTCCCTCCCCCGGCGTTACCCGGCTTCAGCGGTACTACAAAGCCTCTCCGCCACCCCACAGTGCCCAGCCTGTCCCTCACGGGCGTCCGGTTTGACCATCCCTGACCACGCTCTGGGGCTTCCCGTGTTGCGCGCCCTTTCCTTGTGTACGTGCTGCCGCCAGTACCCCGGTGCAGCGACTGGGCGTCGTCTTCGATCATCTCCCCAGCCGTATCAGCCTTCCCCGAAATCGCAGTCGGATCGGCCTGCACATCGTCCTTTTCGAGGCTTGCGCGGCGTTTACTCGCGTTGCGGCCCGCACACTCGCGCCGTCACCTATACGTGACCTGCTACACCGAAGGCTTCAGCCATTTCGTCACCTCCATTACTGCTCCGGTTGCTTCCGGCTGGAGCGTTCGCCGGGTGGGACTTGCACCCACTGGAAAGCGTCGCCTTCTCACGGCGCACGCAAATAGCGGTCGTTCGCCGACGGCCTGGCGAACGGGCCAATTCGACCCCTGCTGCCGCGTCTGGTCGGTCCCGGTATGGACGCGATGCGCCAGAAACGGGCATTCAACTGATCGTGATTGGTGATCTTTCTGTCGAAGGCCTCAATTGATCCTCGGATCTGGGTTCCGCAGGCGAGCACGTGGGCTTGGTTGACGATCGGCCGCACGGTTTCGGCGTGATGCTCGACGAGCGCCATTTCTGTCATTAGGCCCA
>CAVZAL010000004.1:0-27623 GCA_963773245.1 uncultured Pseudomonadota bacterium | reverse complement strand
TTTGGGGAAGGGTCGGCGGGGCGACCCTTTGCGGATCTTCGCGGCGGGAACCTCATGTGATTTTTGGCATCGTGTTCACTTCGCAAAACATGCGAATCCCGACATGCCATGACGTGGGGTTTTCGCGCGGGATAGGATGATCGAATTCCGACCTGTACCGACATGACCACGACGGACAACGCCCCGAAAGTCGATCCCAAATGTCTGGTCCAAGGCGGCGGATATTTGGTTCGGCTCCACATCGTTGATCGCGCGGCATACCGTTTCGCCGGTTTGCGCCTCGAAGAAGACAACCAGCAAGCGGCCCTTCAGAGACATAGAAGGCAACCGCGTTCGTGTTGTAATACCCCGGCGAAATCTGGCTGACGGAATATCGGTCGTTTTCCCCCGACGCGCGCAGATCAACTTTATCCGTGAGCGCCAGCGTCCGGGAAACATCGAGTCCCGTAAGGCCAGTCAACGAGGAACATCGCTGTAAGCCGAGAAGCGGAATCCGATATCGCGGTTGCTGGCGACCGTAATGAAGCCGCCGACCGAAGGGGCAGATCTGTCGAGGGCGACGTTCCGCATGATCGAATAGAGATCGCTCGCCGGGGAGCCGGTCATCTCGTCGGCGAACATCAGCCATGTTCACGGCGCGGCCATGCTCGAATTGGCGACCGCGTTCGATTTCATACTTGCGGAACAGCGTGTAGGCGCTCTTGTCGCCAATCCAGTGGGTTTTCGAGAGGCCGCTGCGGCGGCGACCGTCATGGACGGTGACGAGCTTCGCCGTGCTTGGCAAACGCAACTATGTAATCGTTGTTCGTCGCGGCGCTTCGAAGCCTCGAAGAACTCCACCGTCGACGCAGTAATTCGCGCCGAGCGGGAACGAGGCGCGGAATTGCTGGAAAGCCTTGCCCGCCAGCTCGGGCGAGCCGCTATATGACACGCAGATGTTGCCGGGCAGGCATATCGATTTGAGCGCCCATTGGGAGATTGGGAGCGGCGATCCGTGCGCCGATATCAAGGTATCGGCGGCGATGGCGATGCGCCTTTCTCTATGCGTGCGACTACAGAGCGTCATGCGTGGTTTCTTCGGTAAGGACGGTTTAAAAAAAGGCGCTCAACCCTTTCGGGAGCGCCTTCGAATACCGTGAGGGATTTGAACCCTCGACCTCTTCCTTAGCAGGGAAGCGCTCTATTCCAGCTAAGCTAACAGTCCAAGGATACGATAGCATACTAGCGCCGGAATTGCAACCCCATGGAGCAAATCAATGCTTTTGGCTGGCGTAGTGGCGGAGCAGTTTCCGCCATCGACGCACCTCAGCGAGAAGCTTGGCTGCGGCAAGAAGCACCGTTGCGATATCGATAATAATGCTGTGATCCATTACGCTCTCTCAACTGTCATTAGCGAGCTTTATCACAGCAAAATCACCGCCGCCCTCCAATTCGTCCTGAATTAAGACGCAGAATACGCAGAATATATTGTGAAGGAACCGAGCTGACACGAGACTTAAGGCGCAACCCCGAAGGCCGGGGCGATTACCTCGCGCCATATATCAATAGCGGGACGTCCAACTTTCCCTTCGGTGTTTATAAGCTCAAGAGGGACATCCGTTAGTCGAACGGCGATTGGGACATACCGGAGTAGCAGTTCGCCGTTGGCGACCTCTCGCGTCGGAAACATTTGGCCGAATTGGCGGAGACGCGGTTCGAGGCGGTGGTGGAGCCGAGGGTCAAAGCGCCCCTCCCTCAGAGCATGTCTTTTACGCACACGGGCCGCCACGACGTCGCTAACGTCTGGTGTCACGGCCTTGAAATCTGTGCTGCACAACAGTGTTGCAGGGACAAACGGTTGAATTGGGTCGCCGTCGAAGTGTTGCAGTATTAAGCTGGGATCGACGATGCGATAGGGAGGAGCAACGACCCAAGTATGGCCCGCCAACCCGCCTTCAAAGTCAATGTCATCGCACGTGGCAAAACCTCGCCACAATTTCTGTGATTTAACTTCGAGTGTCAGGCAACCGTGTATCGCGAAACTCCACACCCCAAGGCGGTCGAGAATACGGGTCATCATCCCCGACGCCGCAACACAGCCGCCGAGCATCCCATCAGCCCGTAGCATCTCGGCGACAGTGTTTGTGAGTTGCGGCACGACATCGTGGACGTGAGCATCGTAGGCGGGATCGCGCGGGCGTAAAGCAACCCATCGGGCGTACTGCTCTATAAAGGCTGGGTCGTCCCTCTCTAGCCCGCAAGAACGGTTCCGAAGTTGGCAAAAATCCTATTTTGGACGTGTTTATTCCGAGAGTGCGGAGACGCTGCTCGACATCTTCGAACGTGCTGCTTCCGTGCCCCTTACGACGCTTAGCTTCGCCCACGATGCCTCCGTAATGCAACTAAGTTGGAATGTGCATCGGACGAACCTTGAAGTCCATGAATGTGCATGTGAGCACTGAAACCGCAGGGCCGCCCTTGCGTACAAAATTCAAGAATATCGCACTGTCCCACCGCGCGAGTAAAATCAACAGTTTACGTGTCGCAGAAATCAGGTGCCAAAGTCCCTTCCCACCCGATCCCAGTCATAGAAGCTCCCCGAAACCTCTGTTTCACGGTCGCGCCTTTTTCTTGTGTTTTTCCGAACGGAACGCTAAAATGCCTCCGGCCTTGTCCAAGGCAAAGCGCGGGCCGGCGTTAGGGGGCGCGAGGCGCAGGCGCCAGCGGCCGGCGGCGAGGACAGGTTTTCGGCGGTAATGCCTTGTTCCTCCTCGCCTCGGGACTGTTTCCGCCGACATCGGGCGCAGAGGCTTGCATCCGTCGTCAATACGCTTAGGGGAGACGCCAACCCCTCGTGAGGAAACGCCGATGCCACGACTTCTCGTCCCCGCCAAAGCCGACGCCGCGGCCACTTGCATGACATCACGCCGGAAAGCGCGGGCTGGACCTATGTCGGCTTTTCGACCCGCAAACTCGCGGCCGGCGGCGCGGCGGACGTCGAGACAGGCGCCAAGGAGGTCTGCCTCGTCGTGCTCTCGGGCAAGGTGCGGGTAACGGCGCCGGGCTTCGACAGTCGGCCTGATCGGCGAGCGCGCCGACGTGTTCTCAGGCCTGCCTTGGTCGGTCTATCTGCCGCCGGGGACGAGGCGAAGGTCGACGGCCGAGGGCGAAGCGGAGATCGCGCTCTGCTCGGCGCCGGCGACGGGCAAGCTTCGCGCGCGGGTCATCGGCCCCAACGACGTCGAGACGCTTACGCGCGGCAAGGGCTCCAACCTGCGCCACATCCGCAACATTCTCTCCGAGACGGCGGAGGCCGAGAGCCTGCTGGTGGTGGAGGTCATCACGCCTGCCGGCCATTGGTCGAGCTATCCCCCGCACAAGCACGACCAGGACGACCTGCCGCGCGAGTTGCTGCTGGAGGAGACCTACTATCACCGCATCAACCCGCCGCAGGGCTTCGCGATGCAGCGCGTCTATACCGACGACCGCTCGCTGGACGAGACCATGACGGTGAGCGACCGCGACGTCGTGCTGGTGCCCAAAGGCTATCATCCCTGCGCGGCGGCGCATGGCTACGAGCTTTACTATCTCTACGTGATGGCGGGGCCGAAGCGCAGCTGGCGCTTCCACAACGACCCCGCGCATGAATGGCTGATGGCCTGATCGCTTACTTGTTATCGCAGGGCTCGCTGCGCTGCGGCCAGCCGGCGTTCTTCTCGGCGTAGGACTTGGCCGCCGCGTCGATCAACGGCTGGATCTTGTCGAGCGCGGGCGGGATCGCCTCGCTCGCCTTCTTCCACTTCGCGCCGTCCCATTCCTGCACGAAGGTCGCGCTGTGGCTGTTGTGGTCGGCGCAGGTGAGTTTGAGCGGGCTGGCGAAGCTTTCGAGGCCGATGGCCTTCAGCCGCGCCGGGTCGAGGTTCAGGCTTTCGAGGCCGCGCCGCACGTCCTCGCCGGTCACCGCTTTCTTGCCCGTCGTCTTCTGCGCCTGGGCGATGGCCTCGGCGATCAGCACGGAATTATAGACGCCGTGGTCGTACAGCGTGCCGCCGAACTCGCCGGCCTGCGCCTGGCTCTTGCCCTTGTCGATCACGTATTTCTTGATGTCGGCGAAGGCGGGGTAATCCGCGCCGGGGCCGTGCCAGTTCAGTTCCTTGAAGCCCTTGGCGGCGTCGCCGGAGGCGGCGGCGTCGGCGTCGCCCGGCCACCAGACCGAGACGAACTTGTCCATCGGGAAATTGGCTTCACCGCCTCCTTGATCGCGGCGGCGTTCATCGCGCCCCAGCCGTACATGATGAGGAAGTCCGGCTTGTCGCGGCGCACGTCGAGCCATTTGGCCGACTGGTTCTGCATGTCGGCCGGCGCGACCGGATAGAGTTTCAGGTCGAAGCCGGCGTCTTTCGCCTCCGACTGGAAGAACGGCAAAGCCTCGCGGCCGAAAGCGGCGTCGAAATAGAGATAGCCGACCTTCTTGCCCTTCAGCCCGGCCATCGAACCGCCGCCGAGATATTTCAGGATTTCCGAGGCGCCGTCCCAATAGGTGACCGGCGGGTTGAACACCCAGGGGAAGATGTCGCCGCGCGCCGCCGCCGAGAGGCCATAGGCCATCGACAGGATCGGGATTTTGTCGACGCTCGCCTTCGGGATCAGCGCCAGCGTGATGCCGGTCGACCACGGATTGACGATGACGGGGTTCTTCGGCTTGACGCTATCGTAGCACTCCAGGCCCTTCTTGGTGTCGTAGCCGGTCTCGCATTCGTCGATGGCGAGCTTGACGCCGCCGATGCCGCCATCGCGCTCGTTGAGCATGTTGAGATAATCGTGCATGCCGTCGGCTATGGGCGTGCCGGAGCCGCCGAACGGGCCGGTTCGATAGGTGAACAGCGGCACGTAAATGGATCTTCGGCGAGCGCCGGGGCCGCCGATGTCAGCGCCGTCGCGACGGCAAGCGCCCATTTCAATGTCTTCATCAGGTTTCCTCCCGTTTATTCTCAGTAGGGAAAAGGCCAGACGCGCAGTTTCTGTTTCGCGGTCTTCCACAGAGCCGCCAGTCCCAGCGGCTCGACGATCAGCACCGCAATGATGAGCGCCCCGGTCAGCATGAAGGTCAGTTGCTCGGCCGTCGCCGCCTGCACCTGAAGCCCGATCAGCGGCGGCGCAGCGCGTATCGCGATAGGCAAGAGATGCAGCACCGCCGCGCCAAAGAACGCGCCGACGATGGAGCCGAGCCCGCCAATGATGACGATGAACAGAAGCTCGAACGACAGGTTGATGTTGAACGCCTCCGGCTCCGCCGAGCCGAACCACAGGAACACCATCAAGGCCCCGGCGACGCCGATGTAGAACGACGACACCGCGAAAGCCATCAGCTTGGCTGGCAGCAGCCTTATGCCGATCAGCTCGGCGGCGATGTCCATGTCGCGCACCGCCATCCACATCCGCCCGATCCGCCCGTGCGTGATGTTGGAGGCGATCCAGGCCATCGCGCACGATCGTCAGGACCACGATATAGCGGGTCGCCGGCGAAGCGTTCGGCCCCGTCACCGGCAGGCCGAACAGGGTATGGGTTCCGACCTCGATGGCGCCTGAAGTATTGTTGTTGTAGAGCCACGGCACGCGCGCGAACGCCCATTCGAGGAAGAATTGCGCCGCCAGCGTCGCCACCACGAGATAGAAGCCCTTGATGCGCAGGCTCGGCAGACCGAAAACCACGCCGATCGCGCTCGAAAACAGGCCCGAGGCGAGAATCCAGACCAGAATGTTGACCTGCGGAAAAAAGGTGTCGAGCTTGTAACAGGCGTAGGCCCCCACGCCCATGAAGCCCGCGGAGCCCAGCGACAACAGCCCGGTATAGCCGGTCAGCAGGTTGAGCCCGATCGCGGCGAATGACAGCACGAGGAACGGGATCATCATGGTTTCGATGAGGAAGGCGCCGCCGAAGGCCGGAATGACCATAAAGGCGAAGGCGAGAATGAGCGCGAGCCCGATACGGTCCTGCCGAATCGGAAACACCGCCATGTCGGCGGCATAGCTCGTCTTGTACTGCCCGGCTTCCCGATAGAACAATCCTGCCCTCTGGCGTTTCCCGGCGGTCTTGCGGCCGCTTTTTCCGCTCTTGGCTCGCATGGCGCGCGCGTGCTGGCAATTGGCCGAAGGGATAGGCCCCCGCGCGAAAAAAGGCGCGCGAGGCGGGAATAAAACGCTGCGGCCCTGAGTCTTCTCTCCCGAACGGCGCCTTTCGCCGCCGAAGCGGAGGCAACAATGGACGACACGAGAGCGAAACTGGACCGGCGGCAGGTCCTGGAATGCATGGTCTGGGCGGGGACGGGCGTCGTATGGACGCTGAACGGCGGCGTTCCGAGCTCGCGGCTGATCGGGCAAGCCAAAGCGGAAGAGACCGGCTTCTCCTTCGTACAGATCTCCGACAGCCACGTCGGCTTCGCCAAGCCGGCCAACCCGGACGCGCGGGCGACGCTGAAAGAGGCCATCGGCAAGATCAAGGCGCTGCCGGCCAAGCCCGCGTTCATGCTGCACACCGGCGACGTCTCGCATCTGGCCAAGGCGAGGAGTTCGACGACGCGCATCGGCTCATTGGCGAGGCCGGGCTCGACGTGCATTACGCGCCGGGCGAGCACGACATCGTCGATCCCAGCCCGCGACGCCTATCTCGAACGCTTCGGCAAGGGCGCGACCGGCGGCGGTTGGTACTCCTTCGACCACGAAGGCGTGCATTTCGTCTGCCTCGACAATGTCGTCGATCTCGAGAAGAACGGCCTCGGCTCGCTCGGGCCCGAGCAGCTCGCCTGGCTGGAGAACGACCTCAAGGCCGCTCCGCCTCCACGCCCATTGTCCTGTTCGCACATATCCCGCTGTGGATGGTCGCGCCCGACTGGGGCTGGGGAACGCAGGACGGCGCGCAGGCTCTCTCGATGCTCTACCGCTTCGGCTCGGCGACCGTGCTGAACGGCCATATCCACCAGCTCATGCAGAAGGTGGAAGGCCACGTGACCTTCCACACCGCGCGCTCGACCGCCTTCCCCCAGCCCGCGCCGGGAACCGCGCCAGGGCCGGGGCCGAAGCTCGTGCCGGCGGGGGAATTGCGCAAATATCTCGGCGTCGCCGAAGTGGTTTATGCGCCCAAGACTTCGCCGCTCGCCATCACCGACGAGGCGTTGCAGTCATGAGGCTTGCATGGCTCTTCTCGCTCTCGCCGTCTCGCCCGCCCTCGCGGCGGGCGACCCCGATCGCGGCCAGCAGGTCTACGAAGGCTGCCAGGACTGCCATTCGCTCGACAAGAACGACGTCGGCCCGCGCCATCGCGGCGTCTACGGCCGCAAGGCGGGGTCGTTGCCGGACTTCGCCTATTCCCCGGCGTTGAAAGGCGCGGGCTTCGTCTGGGACGAGGCGACGCTCGACAATGGCTGACCGATCCGCAAGCCTTTTTGCCGGGCGCGCGGATGTTCTATCATCTCGCCGACCCGAAGGACCGCGCCGACGTGATCGCCTATTTGCGCGAGCGCGCGAAATAGCGGGCGGTTTCGGGCGCTGACGCAGAGGCCGCCAAACGACGTTTCCGCGAGATCGTGCTCCCGCATCTCGACGACGCCTACCGGCTGGCCAAATGGCTCGCCGGCAGCGACGCCGACGCGCAGGACATCGTGCAGGAGGCGTCGATGCGCGCGCTCGCGGGGCTGGAGACGACGCCTCTGAAACCGCGCGCATGGTGGCTCGCCGTGGTGCGCAATGCGGCGCTGACCTGGATGGGTCGCAATCGCCCGAAGGCGCTCCCTTCGTCGGCGATCTCGACGAGGTCGAGGCTTTCGACCCCGGCGATCCCGCGCCCGACCCCGAGGCCGCGCTGATCGCGCACGACGAGGGCGAGCAGGTGCGACGCGCGATCGCCGCCCTCCCCTTGCCGCTGCGCGAGACGCTGGTGCTGCGCGAGATCGAGGACCTCGACTATCGCGAGATCGCTGAGGCCACGCAGTCGCCGATCGGCACGGTGATGTCGCGGCTTTCGCGGGCGCGCGCCGCGCTCGCCCGCAAGCTCGGAGCAAAGGCATGAGCGAGGACGCCCTCTCACGAGCGCAGATGGCGCTCGACGGCGAACTCGACGCCGCCAACCAGCTCGCCTTCGAACACGAGCTTCGGCGCTCGCCGGAACTCGTGGCGGAATATGAGCGCCTTCGCGCCCTACGGGACGCGATCCGCCGCCACGCGCCGCGCGAGGCGGCCCCGGAGGGTCTGCGCGCGCGAATCGAGGCGCTCGCTGCGCCGGCTCCAGCCGCGCCCCGCGCACGCTGGGCTCCGGCGGCGATGGCGGCGGGGCTGGCCGTTGCCGCCGCGCTCGGCGGCTATTGGGCGGGCCGGGCCGGCGACGACCGGCAACTTGCGGAGCTTGTCGCCGGCTATCAGCGCGCCGCGCTCTCAGGCCAGCCGATCGACGTCGCTTCCTCCGACCGCCATACCGTCAAGCCCTGGCTCGCCGCGAGGGCGCCGCTCGGGGCCTTCGTGCCCGATCTCGCCTCGGCCGGCTTTCCGCTGCTCGGCGGGCGGATCGACATCGTCGACGGCCGTCCCGTCCCAACGCTAGTCTATCGCCGGCGCGAACATCTCATCGCGGTAAGCGAACTGCCGCTGTCGGCGGCGGAGGGCGGCGCCGCGACGCTGGAGGGCTATCACGTCGAGCGCTGGCGCGACCGCGAGCGCGCCTATGTCGCGGTCTCCGACCTCGACGCCGGGAGCTTTCCGCCTTCGCCGCGATCTTCCCCAAGCAGTCGCCGCCTTGAGCAATCAAAAGTACGTGTTCACAGGGGTTCAGGGGCCCTTTGCATCAACTGGCGCGTTCGAGTCGGTTGCCGGGTATAGTCGCAAGCTACGTCGAGAAGCTGCGATTCGCGGCTTCGCGGCGTAGACGGCGCCGAGCAGTCGGGTTCGTTCCTAGAGGAGAAGTTACGAGATGGACAAAAGCGTAATGGGGCTTGTCGCGGCGATCGCCGCCGCCGCGCCCTTCGCGACCGCCCAGGCGGCGGTCACGCCGGAAGAGGCGGCCGGGCGCTCAACGTGTCATCGGTCGCCGAGCTGCTCGACCCCGTTCCCAATTCCGTAGCGATTCTCGCCGCGCTCGACGCCAATCGCAAAGCGGAGACGGGAACAGCCGACAAAGGGGTTCAGGTGGCCCAGTGGCATCATCACCACATCACCATTGGTATCACCACCACCATCATCACCGGTACTGGCGCCGCCACTATTATCATCATCACCATCATCATCACTGGTACTGGTGACCCCTACGCCCCTGAACGGTTGGGCGCCTCGCCGCCCGCAAGCCGTCTGACCTTAAGACGCTCCGGCCCCGCCGGGAGCGTCTTTTCTGCTGGCCTCTAAGGGGTCCCCGGCTCCTTAGCCGCTTTCGCCTTTGCAGCGCGCGCCATGTGCCGATAGGTGCCGTCGAATATGGTTTTTGTCGCCGAGCGCCAGGTCGTGTCGGCGGTGATCGTCGAGCGGGCGGCGTAGATCCGGCGGGACCGCAACTCGCGTTCGGCCTGCTCTTCCGTCGTCATCTCGACGAGATCGAACTCGGCGGTCTCCGGAATGACGAAATCTGCGCCATCGGCTCGCCGGGACGGAAGATGTGGGTCTGGCCCTCTCCCGGCGATTTGAACACCATGAAGAACATCATCGGCCACCAGTTGCGGATCAGCGCCGGCACGGCGATCGGGCAGGTCCCGGTCGGTCGCGAATAGAAGCGCGGATGCGGCTCGGTGCGGATCGCGTAGCCCTCGCCGGGATTGATGTCGAGCAGCGCCTGATAGGTGAAAAGACGCCGCCGAAATTGCGAAGGCGGCCATTGCAGACCGGGCTCGGCCGGCGGCGGAAATCGCCCTCGATGTGGAGCCGGCCCTCGCGCGTCGCGGCGCGCAGCTCGAAATCGAAGGGATAGAAGATCTCGATTCCGTATTGCGCGCCTTCGCTGAACGGAGTGCAATGCCAGACCTGCTCGTGGGCTCCGTCGGCGCGGGGCGAGCGGTCGCCGGCCCAGCCGGGGATTTCCAGCTTGGTGCGCCGGGGCGCAAGGCCCGGCGTCATGTAGCGCATTTTCACCTGACGCATCGAACCCGCCTTCCACTTCGCTGACGCCCCGCGGCAATGGGCGCAAGATCCTCCAAGATTTCGTCGCCTTCGCGGCGCGGGGATCAGGCTGCGCCGTAGCGCAGGCCGGCGCCGAGCATATGCTCGCAGACGCGGAAAACTTCGGCCGGACGCAGCCCGTTCAGGCAGGCAAGCGCCCCGCCCGCATGCGCTGGGCTTGTCCGGTTAGCGAGGCCCGCAGCTCATCTCGCGCTGTACCGCGACCGCCATCGGCCCCAGCGGGCCCCATTCGCGCGCCGACACCACCCCCGAATGCACGCCGACCGTCGGCACGCCCAGGCGCGCCGCGATGTGGTTCGGCCCGCTGTTGTTGCCGACGAACAGCTTGAGCGCGCTGAGCAGCGTCGGCAATTCGCCGAGCTTGGTGCGCCCGACAGCGACCAGACCCGGTCCGTCGCGCGCATCTCGCGAGCATCGCTTCGGCGACCGCCTCCTCGCTGGGCGCGCCGATCAGCGCGACATTGCGTCGAAGGCGTCGGCGATGAGATCGATCACCGAGGCGAAATGCTCCGCCGGCCATTGCCGCAGCACGTTGCCGGCGGCGGATGGACGCCGACGAGCGGGCCGGTCGAACCGGCCGGGCGCGCAGTTCCGCGAACGCTGGCAGCGCGCTAAGCCGCGATCGCCTCTCGGCCGGCGGCGCCGCCACGAAGCGACGCTCGCTCTCGAAGGCGACCGACACCGCCTCGACGAGCGCGACGATAATCCTCCGCGACCTGGCGCGCTTTTCCAGATAGGGCTGGTCGGTCGTCCCATTCGAGCGCGATGTCGAGCCAGGGAAAGCGGCGCGGCATATCGAAGCCGGCGAGCAGCCGCGCGCCGGCTGTTTTGAGGACCTCGCGTGTCTCGGCGTGCTTGCGCAGATCGATCGCGAGATCGAAGCGATAGGGCTCAGCCGCTCCGCGAGCGCGCTCCAGTCCTCTTCGCCGATCGTCGCGCCGACCCTGCTGCGACACGGAGTGGAAGAAGTCGAACTCGATGACCTCGTCGATCGCCGGCTCCAGACGCGCAGCGCGCACGGGCGGGGCGCGCGAGCAGGGATCTCGGCCTGCGGAAAATGCCGCTTCAGCCGGCGGATCGCCGGCAGCGCGGTGATGAAGTCGCCGATATGATCGAGCTTGACGACGAGGATGCGCCGGATGTCGCCGCGCGCGAACAGCGGATGGCCGGCGAGATCACTGCGCGCCGGCTCGGGCTCCGGCGCGATATCGTCGCGTCGCGCGACAGCCGCGGGATGAAGAACGGATCGCCGGCGCGAAAGTGCTGCGCCAGCGCGTGTCGAAGCCGGCTGGCGTCGAATTCGTCGGCGAGGTCGGCGCGGCTCGCCATCTCGTGGTGGATCAGCTGCGCATGCGGCGTGTAGACGACGCGCAGGCCCGCCTCGCCACATCGCGCAGGCAGCAATCCACGTCGTTGTTGATGATCTGCGTGCGCCTCGTCGAAGCCGCCGAGCGCGCTCGAACACCTCGCGCCGCATCAGCATGCAGGCGCCGGTGACCGCGATGACGTTGCGCTGCGTCAGGGCAGGCCGAAATAGCCGGATCGTCCGCCGGCAGCGAAGCGGAAGGCGTGGCGCGCCGTGCCGGCGCGGCCAGGAACATGCCGGCGTGCTGCACCTTGCGGTCGGGATACAGCAGTTGCGGCCCGACGACGCCGACCTCGGGCCGCTGCGCATGCTCCAGCAGGCATCCAGCCAGTCGTGGCTCGATCGACCTCGATGTCGTCGTTGAGGAACAGCAGATATTCGCCGCAGCGCCGCCGCGGCGCCGCGATTGTTGAAGCGCGACCAGTTGAACGGTCCCGGATATTCGACGACGCGTCGGCGTTGCTGCTTGCAGCCAGATCTTCCAGGCGAATCCGTCGTCGCGGATATTGTCGACGCAGACGATCTCGAAATTGCGATACGCGGTGCGCTCGCGCAGCGTCTTGATGCAGGTCTCGATAGCCCGCGCGCGGCGCAGGTCGGGATGATGATCGAGACCAGGCCCCTTGCGTGCGCACGCGCCGGCGCAGCGCGATGACGCCCGGCAGCTGCCGCGCGCGCACGCCGCCCTCGATCGCCGCGCCGCGCGATCGCGGCGCGCAGCGCCGCAGCTCGCGCGCGGGCTCCTCGCTGCGGCCGGGTCTCGGCACAGCGACGAGCAGCGACGTGGCCGATCCGCGCGGCCGCCTCGGTGCAGCGCAGCACCAGATCGTATTCGCCGCCGTCGCGCGCCTCGGCAGCGACAGGCGCGCGCGCCGCAGCAGACTCGGCCGGGCGCACCACGGCGCGGCCGATGTAGTTGGTCGACAGCAGCAGATCGGGCGACCATTCCGGCTTGAGGAACGCGGCGGTCTTGCCCCGGCCGGGTCCGGGCGGCGATCGTCGGCGTAGAGGAAATCCTCCTCCGGCCCTGCGACGATCTCCAGCGCGAACTCCAGCAGCGCATCGGCCCCCAGCCGGTCGCCGGCGGAAAGGCGCAGCGCGAACGGGCGGCGCGGCTCGCCCTCGAACAGCGCCGTGACTGCCTCGCCGAGATCGCCCTGCTCGCGCGCGCTCCAGACCCGCAGCGCGACGCCCGCCGCCTCCGCGAGCGCCCGCGCCGCCTCGGCCGCCTCGGCCGAAGCCGCCAGATAGATCGCGCAGTAATCGCGCAAGGCCTGGCCCGGCGAGCGATCTCCAGGGTCCGCCGCAGCGCCGGTCTCGCCCGGCCCGATCAGCAAGGCGAAGGCCGGCGGCGCGGGGGCGGCGGCGATCAGCCTTCGTTCACGTCGATCTCGGCCTCGAACACGAAGGCGCGCAATTGCGGCGCTCGTCCTCGAGATCGTCCTCCTCGACGTTGACGAGCGCCTCAACCTCCCGCACCGCGCCGCGCATATCGCGCGCGACGAGGCGCAGCGTGTGCTGGTCCTTGGTGAACAGCTTGCGCGGCAGCATGATCGCGAAGCCGCTCATCAGGGCGTCCGGCCAATCGGGGAAGGCGGCGGCGATGTCGACCCGCCGGATGCCCGCGGGTCGCCGCGCCGACGGGCGCGCCGTCCAGGAAAATCTCGACGGCGGCAACGCCGTGGCGCGCGATCGCCCAGCCGTCGATCGCCAGCATGCGCCGGACGGGCTGCGCGAAGGCGCCCTCGACGACCGCCGGCGAATCTATGAACAGCCCAAGGTCGTGGACGGCGCTTTCGATGCGCCGGTGCGGCGGATGCTGGCGATCGAAGGCTGGGCGATCGCCCGCCACGGCGTGGCGGCGGTGGAGGCGTTCCTCGACGGCGTGCTGGTCAGCGTCGCCTCGCCGCGGGGTGAGGCGGCGGACATCGGCGCGTCCTATCCGGACTGGCCGGATTCGCTGATCAGCGGCTACGCCATCGTGCTGCCGCGCAAGGTGTTTTCGAAGGACAGGCACGTCCTGCGCATCGTCGCGCGCGACCGTGCGCGGGGAAGTGAAGGAGATCGAGATCGCAGGTCGCGGTCGAGCCGCTCGACATCGAGGCCGAACGCGGCCCAGTTGCGCGGCTTCGTCACCGAGGCCGAAATCGCCCTCAAGCGCGCGCTGATCGACGCCGCGCCGCCGCCGCCGGTGTTCGCGGCCTTCATCTTGGCCGGCGGCGAGGAGGGCGCGCTCGCGCAAACCCTGGAGAGCCTCGCCGCGCAGGCCTATCCGCGTTTCCGCGCCGGCCTCATCGCCCTCGACGCGCGCCGCGGGCGAGGCGGCGATGGCGGCGGCGGGCGAGGCGGGTCTTGCCCTGCGCATCTTCGACGCACGGCGCGCCGCAGGATCTGGCCGCGGCGGCCGAGACGCTGCTCGAAGGCGAGACGCGGCCGGCCGTTTCTGCTCATGCTGCGCGCCGGCGACCGGCTCGGCGCCGATGCGCTGCTGGAGTTCGCGCTGGACATCGTCACCCGGCCGGAGGAGGATTTCCACTACGCCGACGATAGCCGACACGACCCATTGCGGGACAGGGCGGCCGAGTTCCTGAAGCCGGAATGGTCGCCCGACCTGCTGCTGTCGACCAACTATATCGGCCGCGCCTGGTGCGCCGCGCTCGGCCTCTGCTCCGCGACGCCCGCCTGCCGCTCGCCGAGGCTCCGACGGCGGCGATTATGATCTGGTGCTGCGCCTACCGAGGCGGCCGCGGAGATCGGCCGCGCGCCGCTGCTGCTCGCCGAGACCGAGCGCGCCAGCGACGATTCCGCGCGCGAGAGGCGGCGCTGCGCGCGGCGATGGCGCGGCGCGGGATCCCGGGCGGCGTGCGGGCGACCGCCGCGCCCGGCGTCTATCGCCTGCGCCGGCGGGCTGCGCGAAGGGGCTGGTGTCGATCATCATTCCCACCATCGCCAGCGGCGGCTTATCGAGACATGCCTGAAGTCGCTGCGCGAGCGCACCGCCTACCGCAGCTTCGAGATCGTCTGGTCGACAATATCCGCGACGAGAACTGCGCCGTGGAAGGATTGGTTCAAGCGCAACGCCGATTGCGTCGTCGAATATCCCGGACCGTTCAACTGGTCGAAGCTTCAACAATCTCGGCGCCGCGGCGGCGCTCGGCGAATATCTGCTGTTTCTCAACGACGACATCGAGGTCGATCGATCCGCGCTGGCTGGACGCGCTGATGGAGCATGCGCAGCGGCCGGAGGTCGGCGTCGTCGGCGCCGCGCCTGCTCTATCCCGACGGCAGCGTGCAGCACGCCGGCATGTTTCTGGCAGCGACCGCATCGCGCGCCACGCGTTTCGCTTCGCTGAAGCCGACGAATCCGGCGCTATTTCGGCCTCGCCGCCGCGCAGCGCAACGTCGTCGCGGTGACCGGCGCCTGCATGCTGATGCGGCGCGAGGCGTTCAGACGAGCTCGGCGGTTTCGACGAAGGCCATTCGATCGTCAACAACGACGTGGATTTCTGCCTGCGCATGTGGCGGGCGGGCCTGCGCGTCGTCTATACGCCCGCACGCCACGCTGATCCATCATGAATGGCGAGCCGCGCCGAACTCGACGACGTCTTCGACGAAACCGGCTTCGACACGGCCTGGCGCAACACTTTCGCGCTCGGCGATCCCTTCCTTCATCCCGCGCCTTTCGCGCGACGACGCCGACTATGCGCCGGAGCCGGAGCCGGCGCGCGTCATCGTCGCCGGCGGGCCGCTGATCGCGCGCGAAAGCGTGCGGCGCATTCTCGTCCAGAAGCTCGATCACGTCGGCGATTTCATCACCGCGCTGCCGGCGATCCGGCGGCTGAAGCGGCATTTTCCGCAAGCCGAGATCCACCTGCTCGCGCCCTCCGCCTCTCTCGCGCTCGCGCGTCTGGAGCCGGCCATCGGCAATGTCATCGAGTTCAACTATTTTCCACTCCGTGTCGCAGCAGGGTCGGCGCGAGATCGGCGAAGAGGACTGGAAGGCGCTCGCGGAGCGGCTGAAGCCCTATCGCTTCGATCTCGCCATCGACCTGCGCAAGCACGCCGAGACGCGCGAGGCGCTCAAATACAGCGGCGCGCGGCTGACCGCCGGCTTCGACAAGCGCGGCGCCTTCCCTGGCTCGACATCGCCCTCGAATGGGACACCGACCAGCCCTATCTGCAAAAGCGCGCGCAGGTCGCGCAGGATTACGTCGCCCTCGTGGAGGCGGTGTCGGTCGCCTGCGAGCGCGAGCGTCGCTTCGTCGCCGGCCCCGCCGTGGAGGAGGCGATATCGGCCTTGCGCGCGCTGCCCTCGTTCGCGGACCTGCGGCCCGGCCTGTTCGACCGCGCGATCGTCGGCGTGCATCCAGCCTCCGGCAACGTGCTGCGCCAATGGCCGGCGGAACATTTCGCTTCGCTGATCGATCTCATCGCCGAGGCCTTCGACGTCAATGTCGCCTTGATCGGCGCGCCCAACGAGGATGCGGTCGCCGAAGCGGTGCTCGCGCAGACGCGCGCGGCGGATCGGGTCTGGTCGCTCGTCGGGCGCACCAAGCTCAGCGAAGCGCCGACGCTCATCAGCGCGCTGAGATTGTTCGTCGGCAACAACAGCGGGCCGCACCACATTGCGGCCGCCTTGGGCGTGCCGACCGTCGGCGTGCATTCCGGGGTGGTTTCGGCGCGCGAATGGGGCCCGCTCGGGCCGATGGCGGTCGCGGTGCAGCGCGAGATGAGCTGCGGGCCGTGCTATCTGGACAAGCCGAGCGCATGCGCGCGGGGGCTTGCGTGCCTGTATGGGCTGCGTCCGGCCGACGTGTTCCGCGTCTGCGAGCAGATGCTCGGCGCCGGCCTGCGCTACGGCGCAGCCTGATCCCCCGCGCCGCGAAGGCGACGAAATCTTGGAGGATCTTGCGCCCATTGCCGCGGGGCGTCAGCGAAGTGAAAGGCGGGTTCGATGCGCCAGGTGAAAATGCGCTACATGACGCCGGGCCTTGCGCCCCGGCGCACCAAGCTGGAAATCCCCGGCTGGGCCGGCGACCGCTCGCCCCGCGCCGACGGGGCCCACGAGCAGGTCTGGCATTGCACTCCGTTCAGCGAAGGCGCGCAATACGGCATCGAGATCTTCTATCCCTTCGATTTCGAACTTCGCGCCGCGACGCGCGAGGGCCGGCTTCACATCGAGGGCGACTTTCCCCCGCCGCCCGAGCCCGGTCTGCAATGGCCGCCTTTCCGCAATTTCGGCGACGCCTTCTTCACCTATCAGGCGCTGCTCGACATCAATCCCGGCGAGGGTTACGCGATCCGCACCGAGCCGCATCCGCGCTTCTATTCCGACACGACGGGAACCTGCCCGATCGCCGTGCCGGCGCTGATCCGCAACTGGTGGCCGATGATGTTCTTCATGGTGTTCAAATCGCCGGGAGAGGGCCAGACCCACATTTTCCGTCCCGGCGAGCCGATGGCGCAGATTCCCGTCATTCCGGAGACCGCCGAGTTCGATCTCGTCGAGATGACGCCGGAAGAGCAGGCCGAGCGCGAAGTGCGCTCTCGCCGCATCTACGCCGCCCGCTCGACGATCACCGCCGACACGACCTGGCGCTCGGCGACAAACACCATATTCGACGGCACCTATCGGCACATGGCGCGCGCCGCAAAGGCGAAAGCGGCTAAGGAGCCGGGGCCGGCTTAGAGGCCAGCAGAAAAGACGCTCCGGCGCGGCCGGAGCGTCCCTTTTAGGTCAGACGGCTTGCGGGCGGCGAGGCGCCCAACCGTCTCAGGCGCGCAGGGGTCACCAGTACCAGTGATGATGATGGTGATGATGATAATACGTGGCGGCGCCAGTACCGGTGATGATGGTGGTGGTGATACCAATGGTGATGGTGATGATGCCACTGGGCCACCTGAACGCCTTTGTCGGCTGTTCCCGTCTCCGCTTTGCGATTGGCGTCGAGCGCGGCGAGAACCGCTACGGAATTGGGAACCGGGTCGAGCAGCTCGGCGACCGATGACACGTTTAGCGCCCTGGCCGCCTCTTCCGGCGTGACCGCCGCCTGGGCGGTCGCGAAGGGCGCGGCGGCGGCGATCGCCGCGACAATCCCCATTACGCTTTTGTCCATCTCGTAACTTCTCCTCTAGGAACGAACCCGACTGCTCGGCGCCGTCTACGCCGCGAAGCCGCAAATCGCAGCTTCTCGACGTAGCTTCCGACTATACCCGGCAACCGACTCGAACGCGCCAGTTGATGCAAAGGGCTCCTGAACCCCGTGTGAACACGTACTTTTGATTGCTCAAGGCGGCGTCTGCTTGCGGAAGATCGCGGCGAAGGCGGAAAGCTCGCTCGCGTCGAGGTCGGAGACGGCGACATAGGCGCGCTCGCGGTCGCGCCAGCGCTCGACGTGATAGCCCTCGAGCGCCTCCGCGCCGCCCTCCGCCGCCGCCAGCGGCAGCTCGCTTACGGCGATCAGATGTTCGCGCCGGCGATAGACTAGCGTTGGGACGGGACGGCCGTCTACGATATCGATGCGCCCGCCGAGCAACGGATAGCCGGCCGAGGTGAGATCAGGCACGAAGGCCCCGATCGGCGCCCTCGCGGCGAGCCAGGGCTTGACCGCATGGCGGTCCGAAGAAGCGACGTCAATCGGCTGGCCTGAGAGCGCGGCGCGCTGATAGCCGGCCACAAGCTCGGCCAGTTGCCGGTCGCCGCCGGCCCGGCCGGCCCAATAGCCGGCGAGGGCGGCGACGACGGCCACCCCCGCCGCCATCGCCGCCGGAGCCCAGCGTGCGCGGGGCGCGGCTGGAGCCGGCGCAGCGAGCGCCTCAATTCGCGCGCGCAGACCCTCCGGGGCCGCCTCGCGCGGCGCGTGGCGGCGGATCGCGTCCCGTAGCGCGCGAAGTCGCTCATATTCCGCGACGAGTTCGGGCGAGCGCCGAAGCTCCTGTTCGAAGGCGAGCTGGTTGGCGGCGTCGAGTTCGCCGTCGAGCGCCATCTGCGCTCGTGAGAGGGCGTCGTCGCTCATGCCTTTGCTCCGAGCTTGCGGGCGAGCGCGGCGCGCGCCCGCGAAAGCCGCGACATGACCGTGCCGATCGGCGCCTGCGTGGCGTCGGCGATCTCGCGATAGCCGAGTTCCTCGATCTCGCGCAGCACCAATGTCTCGCGCAGCGGCGAGGGAAGGTCGGCGATCGCCCGTCGGAGCTGTTCTCCCTCGTCGCGCGCGATGAGCGCGGCCTCGGGGTCGGGCGCGGGATCGCCGGGGTCGAAAGCCTCGACATCATCGATATCGCCGACGAAGGCGAGCGCCTTCGGGCGATGGCGGGCCATCCAGGTCAGGGCGGTGTTGCGCACCACGCCTAGCCACCAGGCCCGGGGTTTGAGCGGTATCGTCGTCTCGAGCGCGGCGAGCGCGCGCATCGCCGCCTCCTGTACGATGTCCTCCGCGTCGGCGCCGCTTCCGCACAGCCATTTGGCCAGACGATAGGCGTCGTCGAGATGGGGCGGCACAATCTCCCGGAATCGTCGTTTGGCGGCCTCTGCGATCATGCGCCCCCGAAACTCCGCCCGCTATTTCGCGCGGTCGCGCAAGTAGGCGATCACGTCGGCCCGGTCTTGCGCGCCCGACAGATGATAGAACATCCGCGCTCCCGGCAAGAAGGCCTGCGGATCGGTCAGCCATTTGTCGAGGGTTTCCTCGCTCCAGACGAAGCCCGCGCCTTTCAGCGCGGGGGAATAGGCGAAGTCCGGCAGAGACCCCGCCTTGCGTCCGTAGACGCCGCGATGGCGCGGGCCGACGTCGTTCTTGTCGAGGGAATGGCAATCCTGACAACCCTCGTAGACCCGCGCCCCGCGATCCGGGTCGCCCGCCGCCAGCGCCGGCGAGACGGCGAGAGCGAGAAGCGCCATGCAAAGCCTCATGATTGCAGCGCCTCGTCGGTGATGGCGAGGGCCGAGTTCTTCGGCGCATAGACAACTTCGGCGACGCCGAGATACTTACGCAGCTCCCCGGCGGGAACCAGCTTTGGCCCCGGCCCTGGCGCCGTTCCCGGCGCGGGTTGGGGGAAGGCGGTCGAGCGGGCGGTGTGGAAGGTGACGTTCCCTTCCACCTTCTGCATGAGCTGGTGGATGTGGCCGTTCAGCACGGTCGCCGAGCCGAAGCGGGAGAGCATCGCGAGGGCTTGCGCGCCGTCTTGCGTTCCCCAGCCCCAGTCCGGCGCGACCATCCACAGCGGGATATGCGCGAACACGACAATGGGCGTGGAGGCGGAGCGGCCGCGCAGGTCATTTTCGAGCCAGGCGAGCTGCTCTGGCCCGAGCGAGCCGAGCCCGTTCTTCTTGAGATCGACGACATTGTTGAGCGAGACGAAATGCACGCCTTTGTAATCGAAGGCGTACCAGCCGCCGCCTGTCGCGCCCTTGCCGAAGCGTTCGAGATAGGCGTCGCGGGTCTTGGCGTCGATGATGTCGTGCTCGCCGGGCGCGTAATGCACGTCGAGCCCCGCCTCGCCGATCAACTGGCGGGCGTCGTCGAACTCCTGAGGCTTGGCCAGGTGCGAGACGTCGCCGGTGTGCAGCATGAACGCGGGCTTGGCCGGCAGCGCCTTAATCTTGCCGATCGCCTCCTTCAGCGTCGCCCGCGCGTCCGGGTTGGCCGGCTTTGAGAAGCCGACGTGGCTGTCGGAGATCTGTACGAAGGAGAAGCCGGTCTCTTCCGCTTTCGCCTCCCCGATCAGCCGAGAGGTCGAAACGCCGCCGTTCAGGGTCCATACGACCCCCGTCCCCGCCCAGACCATGCATTCCAGGACCTGCCGCCGGTCCAGTTTCGCTCTCGTCTCGTCCATGGTTTGCTCCGCTTCGGCGCCGAATGGCGCCGTTCGGGAGAGAAAACTCACGGACGCAGCGTTTTATTCCCGCCTCGCGCGCCTTTTTTCGCGCGGAGGGCCTATCCCTTATGCCAACTTGCCAGCAGGCCCCGGCCATGCGAGCCAAGAGCCGGGAAAAAGCGGCCGCAAGACCGCCGGGATACGCCAGAGGGCAGGATTGTTCTACCGCGAAGCCGGGCAGTTCAAGACGAGCTACGCCGCCGACATGGCGGTGTTTCCGCTTCGACAGGACCGTATCGGGCTCGCGCTCATTCTGGCGATCGCCTTTTTGGCGATCCCGGCCTTCGGCGGTCCGTTCTTCCTCGAAACCATGATGATCCCGTTTCTCGTGCTGTCGCTCGCCGCGATCGGGCTCAACCTGCTGACCGGCTATACCGGGCTGCTGTCGCTGGGCTCGGCGGGTTTCATGGGCGTGGGGGCCTACGCCTGCTACAAGCTCGACACCTATTTCCCGCAGGTCAACATCCTCGTCTGATTCTCGTCTCGGGCCTGTTTTCGAGCGCCATCGGGGTGGTGTTCGGCCTGCCGAGCCTGCGCATCAAGGGCTTCTATCTCGTGGTGGCGACGCTGGCGGCGCAATTCTTCCTGGAATGGGCGTTCGCGCGCGTGCCCTGGCTCTACAACAACAACGCATCCGGAGCCATCGAGGTCGGCGCCCATACGCTGTTCGGCGCGCCCGTCACCGGGCCCAACGCGACGCCCGCCACGCGCTATCTCATCGTGCTGACCATCGTCGTCGCGCTCGCCTGGATCGCCTCCAACATCACGCACGGCCGGATCGGACGCATGTGGATGGCGGTGCGCGACATGGATATCGCCGCCGAGCTCATCGGCATCAGGCTGCTCAGGGCCAAGCTGCTCGCCTTTGCGGTGTCCTCCTTCTACATCGGCGTGGCGGGGGCGCTGATGGTGTTCCTGTGGTTCGGCTCGGCCGAGCCGGAGGCGTTCGACATCAACCTGTCGTTCCAGCTTCTGTTCATCATCATCATAGGCGGGCTCGGCTCCATCGTCGGCGCCTTCTTCGGCGCGGCGGTCCTGCACCTGCTGCCCATCGTGCTGCGCGCGCTGCCCTCGGCCATCGGCGTGAAAGTCCAGGCGTCCGCCGTCGAGCAACTCACGCTCATGCTGACCGGGGCGCTCATCATCGGCGTGCTCATCGTCGAGCCGCAGGGGCTTGCGGCCTTATGGAGGACCACCAAACAGAAACTGCGCGTCTGGCCTTTTCCCTATTGATAACAAACGGAGGAAACGCATGCGAAAAGCTCTGTTGAAGACCGCGCTCGCCGCCGCGACGGCGCTCGCGTTCGGGCTCCCCGCCGCGGCCGAGGACTCGATCTACGTGCCGCTGTTCACCTATCGCACCGGGCCGTTCAGCGGCTCGGGCACGCCGGTCGCCGACGGGATGCATGATTATCTCAACATGCTCAACGCGCGCGACGGCGGGATCGGCGGCGTCAAGCTCGTGATCGAGGAATGCGAGACCGGCTATGACACCAAGAAGGGTCTCGAGTGCTACGATTCCGTCAAGCCGAAGAACCCGGTGATCGTCAATCCGTGGTCCACCGGCATCACGCTGGCGCTGATCCCGAAGGCGGGCGTCGACAAGATCCCGATCCTGTCCATGGCTTATGGCCTCTCGGCCGCCGCCCGCGGCGACATCTTCCCCTGGATCTTCAATCCGCCCGTCACCTATTGGGACGGCGCTTCCGAGATTCTCAAATATGTCGGCGGCGGCTCCACCGACGGCCTCAAGGGCAAGAAGGTCGGCTATCTCTATTTCGACGCCGCCTTCGGTCGCGAGGCGCTCCCGTTCTTCCAGGCCGAGGCGAAGAGCGCAGGCTTCGACCTCAAGCTCTATCCCGTGGCGCCGGCCGACATGCAGAACCAGTCGGCCAAATGGCTGGACGTGCGCCGCGACCGCCCCGATTTCCTCATCATGTACGGCTGGGGCGCGATGAACGCCACCGCCATCAAGGAGGCGGCGAAGGCGCGCTTCCCGATGGACAAGTTCATCTCCGTCTGGTGGCCGGGCGACGCCGACGCCGCCGCCACCGGCGAGGGCGCGAAGGGTTTCAAGGAGCTCAACTGGCACGGGCCGGGCGCCGATTATCCCGCCTTCGCCGACATCAAGAAGCTCGTCATCGACGCGGGCAAGAGCCAGACCCAGGCCGGCGAGTTCGGGACCACGCTCTACGATCACGGCGTCTACAATTCGGTGCTGATCGCCGAAGCGATCGCCGAGGCGCAGAAGGTGACAGGCAAGAAGGCCGTCACCGGCGAGGACGTGCGGCGAGGTCTTGAGAACCTCAACCTCGATCCCGCGCGACTGAAGGCGATCGGCCTCGAAGGCTTCGCCAGCCCGCTGAAGCTCACCTGCGCCGACCACAACAGCCACAGCGCGACCTTCGTGCAGGAATGGGACGGCGCGCATTGGAAGAAGATCAGCGACGCCATCGCGCCGGCCCACGACAAGGTGCAGCCGCTGATCGACGCGGCGGCCCAGTCCTACGCCGAGAAGAACGCCGGCTGGCCGAAGCGCAGCGAGCCCTGCGACAACAAATAAAGGCTCAGGCCATCAGCCATTCGTGCGCGGGGTCGTTGTGGAAGCGCCAGACTGCGCTTCGGCCCCGCCATCACGTTGAGATAGTAAAGCTCGTAGCCATGCGCCGCCGCGCAGGGGTGATAGCCCCTGGGCACCAGCACGACGTCGCGGTCGGTCACCGTCATGGTCTCGTCCAGCGAGCGGTCGTCGGTATAGACGCGCTGCATCGCGAAGCCCTGCGGCGGGTTGATGCGGTGATAATAGGTCTCCTCCAGCAGCAACTCGCGCGGCAGGTCGTCCTGGTCGTGCTTGTGCGGGGGATAGCTCGACCAATGGCCGGCGGGCGTGATGACCTCCACCACCAGCAGGCTCTCGGCCTCAGCCGTCTCGGAGAGAATGTTGCGGATGTGGCGCAGGTTCGAGCCCTTGCCGCGCGTCAGCGTCTCGACCGCGTTCGGGCGGGATCACCCGCGCGCGAAGCTTGCCGGTCGCCGGCGCCGAGCAGAGCGCGATCTCCGCCGCGCCCTCGGCGTCGACCTTCGCCTCGTCCCCGGCGGCAGATAGACCGACCACGGCAGGCCGGAGAACACGTCGGCGCGCTCGCCGATGAGGCCGGATCGAAGCCCGGCGCGGTGACGCGGACCTTGCCCGAGAGCACGACGAGGCAGACCTCCTTGGGGCCGGTCTCGACCGGGGCCGAGGCGCCGGCCGGGAGCTTGCGGGTGGCGAAGCCGACATAGGTCCAGCCGGCGCTTTGCGGGGTGATGTCGTGCAGGAGGCCGCCGGCGTCGGCTTTGGCGGGGACAAGAAGACGCGGCATGGGCGGTTCCTCCGGCGGGGTTGACAACTTCCCTACGCGGATTGACGGCGGATGAGAAGCCCGGCGCCGCTGGGACAGTCCCGAGGCGAGGAGGAACAAGGCGTTAGGCGCCAAAACCTGTCCTCGCCGTTGGCCGCTGGCGCCCTGCGGCCTGGGGGCCTTGAGGCCGGCCCGTGGGTTTGTCGAGGGACAAGGCCGGCAGTCATTTTACCGTCGTTTCGGAAAAACGCAAGAAAAAGGCGCGGCCGTGAAACAGGGATTCGGCGAGCGTCTATGCCGGAATGGGGAAGGGTTTCGGACGTTCGAATAGGCCCGACGAAGACACCGCGTCATTGCAGAGAGGTCTCCCTTCTGCAAGCTCGCGCGAGGGATCGCCAACAGCGACGACGTACTAGCAAACGAATTCCTAGTAAACTGCCCGCAGCCGTCTGATCCGTTAAAGTCAGACGAACAAATTCGTGCAAAGAAAATTCGCTCCATTCAAGTCCATTGGACGCGTCCTTGGCAGGAATTAAAGAATCTGTGCTCATTGTACAGATATATTGAAACCCACATTCGGCGGACTTCTTTGCAGCCAATATCAACGCATTTGCGTGTTGTCTTTCGTCAACGCCTTCAAAAATCACGCTGTCATGCACTAAGAAACCAGGAGAAGCCGGTTTTTTCGACCACAATTCAGCTAAAAGCAGATCGTAGCAGAATACTTTCATGTTACCCACGCCGCCGCTACCTGATCTCTGTATCTCGATATTAAATTTATATCCACTGTCCGTTACGTCTATAACAAGGTTTCCCGGCGCTTCGTACAGGAATTCGGAATTCGAGTTGAAAATCTGAACCGCTCGCTGTCGCTGCGCGCTACGAGCCGCATAGTCCTGCCGCGCTTTGGTTCGAAGCATTTCCGTTTCTATTCGCAGCGCGCTCCGGCCTTCCTCGAACAGCTTGATTCTCTCGATTTGCTCGAATTCGAGATACTGTAGCCGTCCGACTGCCTCCGACTGCCTTTGTTGCAACCGGCTATATTCTTCCCACGGGCCATGCGTCTTAAGCGTAGCCATCAGCTTTGCGCGCGCCTCGTCTTTTTCGCGCATCTCGGTATCGGCTGCGGCTATGCCGCGCTTAAGCGCGTCGATCTCTTGCGCCAAGAAGCTCTTGCGGTTTTCGACCACAGCCACGTGGAAGCGCTGCACTTCGTCCAAGCGGCGCGTTACGGAACCCGGAATGGCAACCCCCGCCTCCTCATAGAGCTGCAAAATGTTCGCCGCGTCGGGCTCTTTCTCCTCGGTGAGGCTTTGGGCGAAATAAGCCAACCGCCGCTCGTCCTGAAAACGCTTATTTCCGAGCGAATGAAGCGCCTGTGTCAAGGCAAGCGCCTCCAACTCGATCGCCCGATATTGCGGGTGAACATTGAAGGTATTCAAGCCGATCTGATTTTGAGCAATTGTGCCGTCGAGGCGTATCTTCTCCGCCTCAAGCTCGCCGGACGATCCGAAAATTTCCCGGAAAATTCCGGCCTTGCGAGGCGGCACGCAAATTGTCGAGATGCTTCTTTCTGTCCCGTAACTGCTGCCAATCGCTCGCATCTTCCCACGCGAGGTCCAGAAGAAAAGCGTTATCTGATTTGTTTGTCCCATTCAAGTTGCTTGCGGTGATGTTCAAACGGCAAGCTGAACGCATCACGTCCACGGCGGACAAAATAGGGGATTAGGCTGCGAAATTTCGGCGCGTAATCCTGATGGAAGCCGTGCGGCGGAATCCCCCGAACATGAAATGCCCTAGAATCGCCGTCCAATCTTTGATCGCGAGCGTCCGCTGACCTTGTTTTTTGTCGAGCTTGGGTTTGATCGGCCAATTATCGAAATGCCCCTCAAGGCTCACGAATTTGCGACGTGGTCGTGTTGCGAGAAACCGTAACTATCGAGTGAGCAAGTTCGATTTCCAAGGTGAACGTCCAGCCTGCAAGAGGCGGGACAAGGACGCTTTCACCCTTGCGTGGGTCTGAGCCAAGGCAAAAGTGTATGATCTCAATAAGCGTCGAGTTGCCGAGTCCGTTACGCGAATCCTTGCGCGTCGAATCTCTCCGTTCGATCCGCCAGAGAATGACGTCGAACCCCGGCTTAAGATGCACGGGCCTGAATGATTTTTGATCGGAAGTGATGCTCCGGATCATCGTTCGATCCGCCGCAGCAAGCCGTCAGAAAGAACTACCGCCCCGCAAGCGTACAAGAGGTCGAGCGCCAGCGTAAACCGTTCGAACGTGCCGACGGTCGGGGAAACGCGCATATCGTCCCAAAGGCTCGAAACCGTGCGAGGACGCGCCAACGCCGATAACAGCTCTGCGCCGACGCCGAGAAGCGACTGTTTCGTCGATGTGTGTTTGGTTGGTAAAATCATCGCTGAAACACGTCGCAAGCTTCGAACAAATGCGCGACTACGGCGAGGCTAGCGGCGCGCACGCGGTAATCGGTGCTGTATTTGCTCGCGTAAACGCACAGGGCCTCAAAGAGGTCATCCCCCCTGACGCCTTCATTCCAAAATTGATCGTATTGAACTTGAAAACCCGAACGAAGCCGATCCTCGAAAAAAGGCGCCCGTAAGAGAAATTGACGAGATAAAATCCCGTACTTCGCGCGACGCGGCCAGCCCCATAGTCAGCATGTTGTGCGACCGCCCGGTCATGCCGTTTCGCTTCATCTTCTCAGTTGGATCGGTGAGTTTGAAGTCTCCATCGAAGGGGCTTGGCGACGCCGTCCGCGATGGCCTTTGCGACGATTTCCAGCTCCGCAAACGTCACGTCGGGCAAAACCGTCCATAATCGCTTGGTCGATACGGGCCTCATGGTCCGCCTTTCCACCCGGCAAGCATAGCGACGGAGTAAGTGTTACCCGGCTTGTCGATTTGCGTGTGATGGGTCGGGCATAGGAAAAGTAGATTGGAGTAAGCGTTTCTCTGAGCCTGCGTCATGGCAGGATCATAACGCGCCGCGCCGGGCTTCTCGCCCGCAATGTGCGCCATCTCTCCAAGAACAGAAACGCCGCTGATGTTGTTGCCGTCAACCGCAAGCTTTTGACTGCATCCCGGCGCGGCGCACACGTTCCCGCTCTTGAGGGCAAGAATTTTGGCGACCGTGAGGGTAATCGTCGAACTCATAGGGCCCAACCTACTAAGGCAACATCGGCCATCCTTGAAATCGTGCTTGGGCTTACGTTAAAACGCCGCGCCAAGTCGGCTTGCGTTGCAACTCCCTCGGCAAGGACTGCGAGCGCTTCCTCGCGTTGGTGCCGCGTTAGCTTCGGGGGACGGCCCATGCGAACGCTGCGACGCCTCGGCGCGCGCCCTGCCTTCGCCTGTGCGGGCACGGATAAGATCGCGCTCGAATTCGGCAAGGCCGCCGAGCACCGTTAGCATCAGCCGTCCGTGAGGCGTCGTCGTGTCCGCCCATGCATCGATAAGCGACCGAAACCCGGCCCCGGCCTTGGCGATGCTGTCGAGGATGTTCAGAAGATCGCGGGTTGACCGCGCGAGGCGGTCGAGGCGCGTGACTCAGAAGCGTATCGCCTTGACCGAGGGACTCAATTACGCGGCGCAACTGCACGCGGTCTGTCCTTGCGCCACTCGCCGTTTCGCGAAAAACTTTCTCCGCGCCTGCGTCGAGCAACGCTTTCACCTGAGCGTCAACGCTCTGGCCATCCGTCGAGACTCGCGCATATCCGAAGAATCATGCGGGGAACGTGCCGGAAAGCACCGACTTTTGCAACCAACTTTTGCACGTCCGAAGCTATTGATTTTGAAGCCTGCGGCGTGGCTTGCAAAAGTCTTGATTTTTGAGACGCCGCCGAAGTCCCCCATGGGTCGCCCCCCGCCCCGCCGCCCTTCGACCCCTCCAAAAC
>CAVZAL010000003.1:0-629477 GCA_963773245.1 uncultured Pseudomonadota bacterium | reverse complement strand
CACCACCTAGTCGCTGATTTTGTTCACTTGTCAGTTCTGCGCGTCTATCGCCGCGATGACGCGCGGATGTGCGCCGGCGGCGGGGATATTCGGTCTCTCGGCGGCCTGTTTACGGCGCTTTGGGGCGAAATCGGCGCCCTGTCTCTGGCGGCGGATTTTGTGTTTCCGGGGGGCGGCGAGCGATTCCCGTGACAGACCTTGGGGCGGGCAACCGCCCCGGATTGGCGATGCCTCCGGCTTTTGGGGGAAATTCCTGGGTAGCGGACGCTCGACGCGGCATAGCGCCGAGACACAACAAGTGACCGCCGCCCCCGCAATCGCAATTGTTCTTTCGCGGCGCCTGGGCTGGGGGCTGACGCCGTCGCCTAGGCCGGCAGAACGATTACCTTCGTCTTGACCGGCGTTCGTGCATAGAGGTCGAGCATATCCTGACTGAGGAGGCCGGTGCAGCCGCTCGTAATGTTGGTCCCGATCGATCTCGGGGTCGCTGGTGCTGTAGATCGTGTAGAGCGTGTAAACGCCGTTCTGATAGAGATAGAGCGTGCGCGCGCCGAGCGGATTGTCGAGACCTCCCGGCATGCCGCCGGCATATTTGCGCGCCTCCGGCTGGCGCTGGATCATCTCCTTGGGCGGCGTCCAGACCGGCCATTCGGCCTTGCGCCCGACATAAGCCTCACCGCTCCACAGGAACCCGGCGCGGCCGACATTGGCGCCATAGCGAGTTGCGTTTCCGTCGCCTTCGATGCGGTAAACGTAGTAATTGTGCGGGATCGACGATAATCGTGCCGGCCGCTTCATTGCTGTCGTAGCGCACCGTCCGGCGATAATATTTCGGATCGACCTTGCTGACGTCGACCGCCGGAATCGGGAATTTCTCGTCCGGCACCGGCCCGTAGATCTTCTGCGCCTCGGCGAGGCTCATGCCGTCGGACGCGCAACCGGCCAGCCCCAGCGCGCCGAGACTGACCGCCGAGCCGAACAGAAACGACCGGCGGCTGAGAAGCCCCGACCGAAGCCCGAGCCAAGCTCGTTTCGTGCGCCTCGCCGGCGTCGGCAATCCCAACGTCCATGATCATGATTTGGAGTTTCCCATGTCCCGCTGCCCGATCAGAGAATACGCAGGCCTATAACCGTCGAGCGCCTTGCTGAGCTGATTTTGCCCTTACACGGCGCGATCGGCAAGCCCGGGCCTTCGCCGTGCTCGGTGTGCGACGGGCGGCCGAAGTTGGACGCCGCGACGACTAATTATAGCTAACGCACTCGTTTCGGGAAGATTTTCCAGCTCACGGTCCAGCGCGAAGTGTTCTCACCTTCGTCTTCTCCGGCGCGCCAGTCACTAATATGCTGATTTCTCAAGTGTATTCACACCACCGAAATCGGAGGTGGGAACCCGTCCCGTCGCGCCCTATCAACAGCCCGCCGTCTCAGTCGCGGCAGGACTGCGCCGAAGTTGCCGCCAATAGCGCGAACTCGCAGTCGCCATGCTTAAACCGTAGACATATCAACCGACGGTACTGAGGCGAGCGCGCTTGGCGTGTACACCTCACGCTTGCGCCAAGACTCGCGCAACGAACGCCTGTCGTTCGGCTCTGGTGAGACCCGGGGTATAACTGTCGAAATTGTTCTCGTGCCTGTAGATGCCGCATTCGCCGCAGGCGCCGGGCGGATCGGGCGTGTTGACGGCCGCGCGAAACGCCTGCATCCGCTCGCCGTTCCAGATCCGTTCGAGCGAGTCTTCGTTAAGATTGCCGACTACGGTTTCGGGCATGCAGCAGGCCCGCACGTCGCCGTCGCCGGTGACAACGACGCCGCCCCACGGAGCCACGCAGGGTTGATGACCCCTGCGCGGCGTGAACTTTGAAAGAGGCGGCGGCGCCCCGAAAACGACGCCTTTGCGGTGGGCGTGATCCCTCGCCGCCTCGTAGGCCGGCCGGTAGGCGCGCTGGTCGAGCAGCACCGACTTTTCCATCATATCCGGCGTGAAAATGATGAGATGCCCACAGTTGACCACCTCAATGCCATGCTCCGCCGCGAAATCGATGGCCGGGATCATCGAACTGAGATTGCGTCGCATCAGGACCAGCGAAAGCGAGACGCTCAGACTCGGCCGACGCCTGTTGCGCATGCGCATGAATCTCGCGACGTTGAACAGCACCTGATCGAGTGGCAGCGCACCCTTTCGGATGCGTGGGTAATCTTCTGGGTCGAAGCTGTCGATGGAGAAATTGATCTTGACGAGCTTAGACTTGATGAGCTTGTCGGCGAGCTCGAACGACAGATTGTTCGCGTGCGTAACGACGTTCAGGTTGACCTGAAGCGCAATCATCCGGTCGAGCCAGGCCTTTGGCTTGCCTTGAGCGTAAAGAATATCTCCGGAATAGTCCGCTGCGACTTCGAGAACTCGATTCGTCGCCGCCAGATCCTCGAATTGACGCCATGCCTCGTCCGAAAGCTCGCGAACCTTCTTTCGTGTCGGGCGCGAAATGCAGTGGATGCAGTTCAGATTGCATTGCGTCAGCGGGCTCAGCCCGAGCAACGGCGGCGTGGCATATTTGGAGGTTGGAGCGGAAAACACTTGCGCGTCGGAGTCGGCAAGCAGGAACTTCGCAAATCCGGTCGGCTTCCGCTTGTCGTCAAGCCGCGCGATCCGGGCGACGAAAATCCGGCCTTTGGAGCGCGGGATCGGCGTCCACATGAAGTAGCCTAGGCCGTCGTAGATCTCCACCTCGCGATCGAACTCGACCCGGACGACCCTCCCCGCCTTCGTCGCGCCGACACAATAGACGTCGAGCCGATAGGTCACGGCCTCACGGTCGATGATTCTTAACTTTAGTCCGCTCAGAAAATCGTCGGCCCCTCTGAAGACGGCGAATGTTCCCGGCAAGAGGGCTGCAGGCGACAAACATGTCCGTACAGACCGTCCCTCGACTCGCCCGTGTTCGCAATAGTGCCGGTAACCGGACACAACATTTCCAGCGCGTATCGCGTTGTCCACATCGGGATGGGCAAGGCGATAGTAGCGCTCGTCGAACATGGCTTGCGCGAGCGAGTCCCAGAAGCGCGCCTTCGGGCTAAACATCGTCGGGGAAGGTCAGACGGACGACAAGGTCATGGCGGTATGAGCACGCCTTGCGCGCGCCTTGTCAATCCCGTATCGGCGACTCGGTTCGCCGCAGCGTTGTGGCGCCTCCCGCCGGGCATGCGGCGCTTATCGAGGCGATCGCCCGGCGCCGCCGCACCGGCGTATGGCTTTGATGCATGCGTTCGTCGGAGTTTCACACTTGTCGCACCGATGACACGCTTGGCTGCCGCGATCCCACGCATGGATCCCCGTTGCGCCATCCGGCGTCACCCTCTAAAATTGTGCGATTACGCCCGTCAACTCACTGTTCAAACATCAAGTGTCCGCAACGGCGTAGGCCGCTTCTGTTTTGAGGACGGAGCCAGACCCAGCACATGCGTCACGGCAGGAATGAAGCGCGGATCGAGCGTTCAAATATTCGTCCCGGAAGACTTAGACGTCCCTGTCGCCGATCAGCTCGACTATCAAATCTGGCTCGCTGCGAGGTCGCGCTCTCTCCCAGAATGCCATGAACTCCAACAACGGGCCCAAAATCTCCTTATCAGCATCGTCATGCCGGTCCGCGACCCGTTGACCCTGTTTCTTCAGGAAGCTATCGAGTCGGTGCGTTCCCAAATCTACCCGCATTGGCAGCTTTGCATTGCCGACGACGGCTCTACCCGCCCTGAGGTGCGCGCGCTGCTCGCCGAAGCCGCCGCCGGAGACCCACGCATCGACCTCGTCACCCTGCCGGAGAGCCGCGGCATTGTGGCGGCGTCGAACGCGGCGCTTGCTCTGACGCGAGGGGAACTCGTCGCTTTCCTCGACCATGACGATTTGCTGACGCCGGACGCGCTATATGAGATTGAGCGCCTGCTGAACGACCATCCCGACGCGGACATGATTTATTCCGACGAGGATAAGGTTGACGCCGAAGGCAAGCTTTCGGGGCCGGTCTTCAAGCCGGATTGGTGCCCGGACTCTTTTCTCTCGCGCATGTACACGTGCCATCTGTCGGCCTATCGACGCGAACTGGTGATGTCTTTGGGCGGGTTGCGTTCGGAATATGAAGGAGGTCAGGCTTACGATCTCGCGCTGCGCGTGAGCGAGCGTGCGCGGTCGATTCATCATATCCCCAAGGTGCTCTACCATTGGCGCATGCACGCGGCCTCGACAGCCGCCGATTCCAGCGAAAAGATTTATGTCTACGAGGCCGACAAACGCGCCATCGAGGACGCTCTCGCGCGGCGTGGCGAACCCGCCCGCGTCGAGCGCGTTCCCGGCGAACTCGGCTTCTATATCACGCGCTACGCGCTCAAGGCTTCGCCGCGCGTCAGCGTCATCATTCCGAGCCGTGACCACGGCGGCATGCTGCACCGCGCGCTCGACTCGATCTTCTCGCGCACGCAGTATGGCGATTACGAGGTCCTAGTTGTCGACAACGGCTCGACCGAGCCTCGAGCGCGCGAGGTTCTCGCCGACTGGAGCCGGAGGGAGCCTCAGCGGTTCCGCGTCGCGCCACTCGACATTCCCTTCAACTTTTCCACGCTTTGCAACCACGGCGTCGACCGCGCCTCGGGCGAGATCCTGTTGTTTCTCAACAACGATATCGAAGTCATCGATGGGGATTGGCTCTCCGCCATGCTCGAGCAGGCGCAGCGCCCCTCGGTCGGCGCTGTCGGCGCGCGGCTGTTCTACGAGGACGGCTCGATCCAGCACGCGGGAGCGATCCTCGGCCTGGGCGGTCTCGCCGCGCACAGCCACCGGGGCGCGCCGGGAACCTCGCCGGGCTACATGCATCAGGTCTGGACAATCAACAATTACTCCTCGGTCGCCGGCGCCTGTCTCATGTGCCGGCGGGAGGTCTTTGACGAGGTCGGGCGCTTCGACGAACAGCTTCCCGGCGATTACGAAGACGTCGACTTCTGCCTCAAGCTTATGCGCAAAGGCTATTGGAACGTTTATCTCCCGCATGTGAGGCTCTACCATTACGAGGCGGCGACGCGCGGGCGCGACTATGCCGAGCGCGATCCGGAGGGGCGCGCGCACGCCGTCAAGCTGATGCAGACGCGTTGGTCCGACATCATTGCGCACGATCCCTGCTACAGCCCTAACCTCACGCGCGACCGCGAGGACTACGGCCTTCGCATCGAGAGGATCGACGTCGTCGAAATCCGCTTTCAGCCGCGGCTCCTGAACTTTCTCGCCTGCGTCGACCGCGCCGCCGCGATCGATGGCCGCACGCTGGTTCTGCGCGGCTGGGCTATGGGGCGGCGAGGCGACGCGCCGGCGTCCATCGAGGTCGCCGTCGGCGGCGAGCCCTGCGGCGAGGCGGCCTATGGCTACGTGCGCGAGGACGTGAGGAGCGTCCACCGCTGCGCGCTGAGCGCGAACGTCGGCTTCGCATTTTCCCGCAAGTTCGCAAAGCCGCTGCCCGCGAGGATCGTGATCCGCCTCACGCTGTCTGATGTCGAGGGGCGACACGAAAGCTTCGAATTCGCTTTGGAAACCACGCCGCAGGCGAAGCAGGGCCTGCAGGCGCGCTGGCGTCGCGGCGTCGAAGGCGCCGCGGAAAGGTTCGCGCAGGCAGCAGCCGCCGCCGTGGCGCATTGGCTGCCGAAACGCCGAGAGGTTAGGCGGCTGGACGCCTTGCGCGTGCTCAGCGAGGGAGCGAGACGCGCGGCCTTGCGCTTCGGCGGCTTGGATGCGCTTCGGCGCGCGGGCGCGCTGGCCCCGGCTTTGGCCGACAGGTTCGGCCTCGACGTTCCGCTGACGGACGATTCCGCCTATGCCGATTGGCTGTGGCGCGAGCGCCCGAACCGAAAGCGGCTCGCGGAGATGCGCCGCGAGGCGGCCCGCTTCGAATACCGGCCGACCATCAGCATTTTCATGCCCGTCTACAACATAGAGGCGCCGTATCTGCGGGCCGCGATCGACTCGGCGCTGGAGCAGACCTATCCTTATTTGGAGCTCTGCATCGCCGACGACGCGTCGCCGGGCGATCACGTGCGGCCGCTTCTGGAAAGTTACGCTGCAAAAGACAAGAGGGTGAAGGTCGTATTTCGCCCTGAGAACGGCGGCATTTCGGCGGCCTCCAACTCGGCGCTGGCGCTCGCCTCGGGCGAGTTCGTCGCCCAACTCGACCACGACGACCTGCTCGCGCCGCATGCGCTGCATCGGGTCGTGGAGCTTCTCAACACGCGTCGTGATGCGGACGTGATCTATTCCGACGAGGACAAGATCGATCTCGGTCAACTACGCAGCCAGCCCTTCTTCAAGCCCGATTGGAGTCCTGACACCTTCCTCACCAAAATGTACACCTGCCACTTCGGCGTCTACCGGCGCGCGCTCGTCGAGGCGATCGGCGGCTTCCGTTCGCAATTCGACGGGGCCGAAGACTATGACCTCGTCCTTCGGCTCACCGAGCGGACGGACCGGATCTTCCACATTCCCGACATTCTTTATTCCTGGCGCATGCACCCGCTCTCGACCGCGTCGGGGTCGCGCGACGTCAAGACCTACGCCTATGAATCCGGCGTGCGGGCGATCACGGACGCCCTGCGCCGGCGCGGCGAGCCGGGCGAGGTTTCCCGGGTTCCCGGCAGTCTGGGCTTCTATCGCGTGCGCTACGATCTTGTCAGGCCCGGGCTCGTCAGCATCGTCCTGCCGACTCGCGATTCGCCGCGCCTGCTCGACCGCTGTCTGCTTTCCCTCTTCGAGCGCACGGCCTATCCCGATTTCGAGGTCGTCGTGCTCGACAATGGGGAAGACCCGACGGCGCGGGCCGTCATGGCGAAATGGGCGCAGCGCGAGCCGCGCCGTTTCCGCGCGATCCGCAACGACGCGCCCTTCAACCATTCCGCTCTCGTCAACGCCGGCGCCACGGCGAGCGCAGGCGAATATCTCGTGCTCCTCAACGACGACACCGAGGTTATCGCGCCGGATTGGCTCGAGGAGTTGGCAAGGCAGGCGCAAAGGCCGGCGATCGGGGCTGTTGGCGCGCAGCTGTTGTATCGCGACGACCGGGTGCAGCACGCAGGGATCGTCGTCGGGATCATGGGAGGCGCAGGACACGTGGAGCGCCACACGCCAACGCATCACCCGGGCTATTTCGGCCGCGTCAACACAACCCACAATGTCCTCGCCGTCACGGGGGCCTGTCTCATGTGCCGCCGCGACCTGTTCGAGTCGGTTGGCGGCTTCGACGAAGCTTTCGACAGCGCCTACAACGACGTCGATTTCTGCCTGCGCCTGCACCGGCTCGGCTTGCGCAACGTCTACGTGCCACAAGCGAGGCTCTACCACCTGGAGTTCCGAGAGCTTCCGGCGGCTGCCGGAGGCCGACCGCGAGGCCCGCGTGCGCCGCGGTGCGGAGCTGATGCGCGAACGTTGGCCCGACTATCTGCGCAACGACCCCTACTATAGCCCTCACCTGACCCGCAGCGGCGAGAATTTCGCCATCGGATGAAGGCCCGCCGGACTTTAGCGACGCACGAGGTCGCAGATGCGCTCGACGTCGTCGACCGTCATCCTCGCGTGCAGCGGCAGCATCAGGTAACGGCCTTCCAGCGAATCCATGACGGGGAAGTCGTCGCCGCAGCCGGCAAATATGCTGTAGCGGTCGTTGCGCTGGTGCATTACGCCCGATTCGACGCCAGCTTCGGCGAGGCGCCGCCGCAGGCCTGCGGCATCGTCGAGGACGATCGTGCAGTTGCAGGCGGCGTGCTCGCGGTCGGAAAGGCGCTTGGCGCCGACCAGCTCGACGCCGGCGACGTTCGCGAGCCCGTGCCGGTAAGCGTCAAATAACCGGCGGCGATGCGCCAGGGTCTCGGGGAAGGACCGCAGGCCGGCGAGGCCGAGGCTCGCGGCTATGTCGTTCATCTGATACTTGTAGCCGATCTCGTCGATGTCGTTGAGCCAACGGTCCTCCAGCCGCGCCGCGCGGTCGATGCCGAACCAGCGCAGCCGGCGCGCCCGCTCGGCTTCAGCGGCGTCGCGAACCATGAGCATGCCGCCGTCGCCGGTCGTAAGGTTCTTCACGGCTTGAAACGAGAAGATCGCATAATCCGCGAGCGCGCCGACGGATCGTCCGCGATAGGTCGCGCCGAGCGCCTGGGCGGCGTCCTCAATCAGCCGGACGCCGTGGCCGTCGGCGATCTCCCTAAGCTCCTCCAGGTCGCAGGGAAGGCCGGCAAAGTCGACGCAGACTATGGCCTTGGTTCTTTCGGTGAGCAGCGCGCGCACGTGCGCGGGGTCGATGTTGAACGTATCCGCCTGCACGTCGGCGAAGCGCACCCGCGCCCGCTGATAAAGCAGCGGAATGTTGGTGGCCGCGCAGGTCAGCACGGGCGCGATCGCCTCGTCGCCGGGTTCGAGCCCTGCCAGAATGTAGGCCAGATGCAGCGCGTCCGTTCCCGCGCCGACCGCAACGGCGGAGTGGGCGAGTTCCACAGATCGGCGGAACGCAGCCTCAAATTCGTCGAACTCGCGGCCCCTGTCCGACCCAGCGCGTGCGAAGCGTCTCGCACACCGCCGAAATCGCTGCTTCGGAAATCTCCGGATGGCAGAGCGGAATCCTGGTCTTCATCTCTGAAGGTTTCGTCCTGCCTGAACCCTCACGAATTCATCGCGAGAAGTTCTCAAGTAGACGCCATGGCCCAATCGGCCGCGGCGCGCCGCCCTGGATATCGGCATTTCGCGAATGCCGCAAACGCGATTTAATGGGAAAAATTCCGCGAGAGGCGCTGAGCTGCATGGTCGCGGCGGGTCGTGTTCCGGCCCGTGGCGTAACTCGTCGGGAGCAAGCCGCTCGCGAAGCGCGCTCTCCGTTGCGCTTAGCGAGCGAGCGGCTTGCGGTGGCCATTGGCGGTCTCCGTTTAGAGTGGGGTTGCTGAACTCCAAGCAACCATGGACCTGCCAATGACCGGGGAGATGGCTAACCTTCGCGCGCTCGTGGAGAATACCCCCGACACCGATATTCTGCGCGACATGATCGCCTTCGCCCCGACCCGCTCGGTGGACGGCCTCGAAGGCGATGGGCGGTACTGGTATCTCGAAGTCAAGCGCAAGCGCCAGGGCATGGGTCCGGGGGAGCTGGCGCTTTTCGATATATGTCGAGGACAGCGAGATAAGGAAAATGTTCATCGAGCCGGGGTCGCGCGACAGGCGGCCGTGCGGCGGCGTCGAAGTCTCCGACGCCGGCGCGGCGCTCTCCCGGCTCAAGGCTCAAGGCGTCGGCAGCTTGTAGTCCTTGAACGTCTCGCGCAGCTTCAGCTTGTTGATCTTGCCGGTGGCGGTGTGCGGAATCTCCGAGACGATCTGCATGTCGTCGGGCATCCACCATTTGGCGATCTTCGGCCGGAGGAATTCGAACATCTCCTCAGGGGTAGGCTTTCTGCCTTCCTTCGGCACGATGACGAGCAGCGGCCGCTCGTCCCATTTGTGATGCGGCACGCCGATGACCGCCGCTTCCGCCACGTCGGGGTGGCCGACGGCGAAATTCTCGATGTCGATCGAGGAGATCCACTCGCCGCCGGACTTGATGACGTCCTTGGCGCGATCGGTGATCTGCATGTAGCCGAGCGGGTCGATGGTGGCGACGTCGCCGGTGTCGAAGAAGCCGTTCTCGTCGAGGATTTGGCCGCCCTCGTCCTTGAAATAGGCCTTGGCGACGGCCGGCCCCGAGACCTTGAGCCGCCCGAAGGTCCTGCCGTCCCACGGCAGCTCCCTGTTTTCGTCGTCGACGATCTTCATCTCGACGCCGAACGGCGCGAAGCCCTGCTTGGCCTTGAGCTTCAGCACGTCGTCGTAGGTCTCCGACTGCGCCGCCGGCTTGATATAGCAGACCGAGCCGATCGGGCTCATTTCGGTCATGCCCCAGGCATGGCGAACTTCGACGCCGTAATCCCGCTCGAAGGCGCGGATCATCTCCGGCGGGCAGGCCGAGCCGCCGATCACCACCAGCTTCAGCGTCGAGAGCTTCTTCTGCTCCTTCTGCAGATGGGAGAGCAGCATCAGCCAGACCGTCGGCACGGCGGCGGTGAATTCGACCTTCTCCGTCTCCAGCAATTCATAGATCGAGGCGCCGTCGAGCTTCGCGCCCGGCATCACCATTTTCGCGCCCTTCATCGGGCAGGAAAAGGCGAGGCCCCAGGAATTGGCGTGAAACATCGGCACGACCGGCATGCACGAGGTGCTCGGCGCCAGAGGCAGCGCCTCCAGTCCCGTGGAGATCAGCGAATGCAGCACGTTGGAGCGATGCGAATAGAGCACGCCCTTGGGGTTGCCGGTCGTGCCGGAGGTGTAGCAGAGCCCGGCGGCGGTGTTCTCGTCGAACTGAGCCCAGCGGAAATCGCCGTCGGCTTCGGCGAGCCATTCCTCATAGGGGACGGCGTTCTTGAGCCTGGTCGCCGGCATATGCGCGCCGTCCGTCAGCACGACATAGCGTTCGATGGTCGGCAGCTTGCCGGCGAGGCCCTCCAGAATCGGCAGGAAAGTCAAGTCGGCGAAGAGGACGCGGTCTTCGGCGTGGTTGACGATCCAGGCGATCTGGTCGGGAAACAGCCTGGGATTGACGGTGTGGTAGATCGCGCCGATCCCGGTGACGCCGTACCAGACTTCGAGGTGGCGCGACGTGTTCCAGGCGAGCGTCGCGACGCGGTCGCCGAGCCTGACTCCCGTCGCGCGCGAGGCGCTGGCCGACCTTGAGCGAGCGGGCGCGCAAGTCGCGATAGGTGATGCGATGAATCGGACCTTCGACCAGCCGCGAAACCACCTCCTGCCCGCCATGCTGGACGCCGGCGAAATCGATGATCTTATGGATGAGCAGCGGCCATTCCTGCATCTGGCCCAACATGACGAACCTCCCTGGGCCGCGGGCGCGGCCGACAATCGGCCGCAAAATGCCCGAGCCCGCCGGCCTTGGCAATGCGCCTCATTGCCGCCGCGCGCGGGCCTCGCTAGAAGCCGGATCGGGCTCGACGGAGAACGCAATGCAGGGCGTGCGCGCGGACGATCTGGCGATCAGGGTGTGGTTCCGCCTTATCCGCCTGGAGTTGCGCCTCGGCGCGGCGGTGTCGGAGCGCCTGCGCGAGATCGGCCTCTCCGTGCCGCAATGCGACGTGTTGACGACGTTGACCGAGGAGGAGGGCGTCAGCCAGCAGGCGCTCGCCAAGCGGCTCTATGTGACCAAGGGCAATATCTCCGGCCTGCTCGACCGGCTCGAGTCCGCCGGCCTCGTCGAGCGCCGCTCGACGGCCAACGACCGCCGGCAATACGAGATCCATCTGACCCCGTCCGGCCGCGAGGCGGCGCTGCGCGCCATCGCCATCCAGCACGCCCTCATCCGCAAGACCTTCGGCCGCATTCCCGAGGCGGAGCTGGAAGGCTTCGAGAAGATGCTCGTGGCCCTGCGCGACATTTTCCGCGAGGAGGAAACGGCGCAGGAGACGGCCTCCCATTGAGGCGGAGCCCCGCTCAGGCGTCGATTCGCTTGATGAACCACCTGAGCAGCCTGAGCCACAGCTCGTCCTTGGCGACGAGGTCCTCGACGCCGTGCTCCAGATTGGGATTGTCGTTGACTTCGATGACGGCGACCTCGCCCTTCCTCTCCTTGAGGTCGACCCCGTAGAGCCCCGCGCCGATAGCGCGCGCGGCGCGCGAGCGCCGCCTCGATCACGCGCGGCGGCGTCTCGGCGAGCCCCATCGTGCGAAAGCCGCCTTCCTTCGCCCCGTTCGGCCCGTGCTTGATGATCTGCCAGTGGCCGCGCGCCATCTGATACTGGCAGACGAACAGCGGCTCGCCCTCCAGCACGCCCACGCGCCAGTCGAAATCGGTCGGCATGAATTCCTGCGCGATCAGGAGGTCGGTGTCCTCGAACAGCTTGTCGGCGAGCGCCTTGAGCTCGTGGGAGCCTGCGACCTTGTGCACGCCGCGCGAGAATGAGCCGTCGGGAATTTTCACGACCATCGGAAATCCGAGCGCCGCCTCGGCCTTCCTCAGATCCTCGTCCTCGGCGAGCATCATCGTGCGGGGGCTCGGCACGCCGCGGGCCTGCATGAGCTCGTGCAGATAGACCTTGTTGGTGCAGCGGATCATCGAGGCCGGATCGTCGATGACCGGCATGCCCTCCTGAAGCGCGCGGCGGGCGAAGCGATAGGTGTAATCGTCGATAGAGGTGGTGGCGCGGATGAACAGCCCGTCGTATTCGGCGAGCTCGGCGAGCTGCTTGCGGGTCAAGAGATCGACCTCGACCGAATGCCGCTCGGCGAATTTCTGGAAATAGCGCAGCGTCTCGACGGAGGACGGCGGCATTTTCTCCTGCGGATCGTAGAGCACGGCGAGCGAATATTTCGCCGGCGCCCGCGCGCGCGGCGATCTCCAGTCGCGCTCGCTGTGGCGGTGCAGCGCCTCGCGGAAGAAGGCCGCGTCCTCGGCGCTGAGCTTGGCCAGCGGCCGCGCCCGAAGCCGGTCGATCGTCCAGCCCTCGCCCGGCGTTATCGAGACTTCCAGCGCCGGGCAGCGGTACCAGTCGAATAGCAGCCGGCCGAAGGCCTCGAAGCGGGAATCGCGCGACAGGCCGAAGCAGAACAGCAGTTCGAACGGCGCGCTTTCCCGCGCGCGCGCCTTGCGGGCGGCGGAGGTCAGCGCCTCCTGCAGATCCGGCAGGGATTGCTCGTAGAGCTTGGGCTCGCGCAGTTCGAGCATCGTCTCCACGGTCGGGATGACGCGGTGGCCGCGCGCTTCCGCCAGGAGCGAGGCGTAATAGCCCTTGGACTGATAGTTGTAGGAGCGCGACAGGTTGATGATCTTCGGCCGCCCCGGCCCCGAGAACAATTTGGGCCGGGCGAGATACTCGCTCGTCGTGATGACCTTATGCGGCGTCTCGGCGTTGGGAAAATCGCGCAGTTGATCGACGAGAACGACCCACCCGGTCATCGCGTCACGCCTCAACCCTGCGAGGCCCAGCCTCGCGCGGGTCGTTGTCTCGCGGCGGTTCGCGCATGCTCTAAGGCCGGCTCCTCGGCCACGGCGTAACGGCGGTCAAACGAATCGCCCGCCGGTTGCGGAACATGCGAGCGGCGCGGCGTGAACGCAAGTCGAGCCGCCGCGTGGCCACAAACATTTTCGCGCCTCAACCGACGAGGCCCTTCTCGAACCGCAGAGCCTCCGCGCCGTCGGCGTAGTAGCCGGGATAGCGGCCGAAATTGCGGTAGCCGAGCTTCTCGTAGAGGGCGATCGCCGGCGCATTGTCGTAGCGCGCCTCCAGCCGCAGAGCGATGCGGCCATGGGCGCGCGCGTAGCGTTCGGCCGCCTGCAAGAGTTCGCGCCCGACCCCGCGCCGTCCATGCGCCGGCGCGACCGCGAGCGAATAGACGCGCGCGGAGCGCGAGCGCGGCGTCAGAGAGATCAGCACATAGCCGATGACGCGCCCGCAGGAGCGCGCGACCAGCAGCGGACGATGCGCGGCGTGCAGGAAGCGCCTCAGCGCCCTTCGCGACAGCCGATCGGCGGCAAAGGACGCGCATTCCAGGTTGAAGATCGCGTCGAGCTCGCTATCCTCGGCCGGCCGGACGACGAAATCCGCCGACCGCTGCGTCATATCCTCCAAGACGATCGTTCCATTGGCCCCGCAGCGAAGCGGCGCGCGCCGCCAGCGCCGACATAGGGCGAACGCCGGCCGAAGGCCAGTCAATTTCCGCCCGGCGCCGCGTCGCCGGATTCCCGGCGACGAGCGGCCGCTCAAGTCTACAAATTGCGGCCGACGCGGCCTCGCCGGGATCGTGGAACATGCGGCGACGCGGGTCGACGATCCCGTCGCGCCGCTATTCGCGCCGCGCGCTTCAGCCATTCCTCTTCGTCGATGGTCTCGATCGCCGAGCTCGCGCGCCTTGGCGAGCTTCGATCCGGCGCCGGGGCCGGCGACGACGATGTTCGGTCTTGGCCGAGATCGAGCCCGACACTTTCGCGCCGAGCCTTTCGGCGAGCGCCTTGGCCTCGTCGCGCGTCATGCGCTCCAGCGTGCCGGTGAAGACTATGGTCTTGCCGGCGAGCGGATGGCCCTCGGCCTGCGCCGGCATCGGCTCGATCGTCACCTCCGCGACCAGCCGGTCGAGCTCGCGCGCGTTGTGCGGCTCGGCGAAGAAATCGACGAGCGATTCGCACGACCGCCGGCCCGATCCCCTCGATGCCGGAGAGCGCCTCGCTCGCGTTCGGCGCCGTCGCCGCCTCCCGCAGGCTCTGCGAGATCGCCGAACTGGCGCGCGAGGCGGCGCGCGTTGGTCTCGCCGACATGGCGGACGCCCAGCGCGAACAGGAAGCGATTGAAGGCGATGGAGCGCCGCGCCGCGATCGCCGCGAACAGGTTGCGCGCCGAGGTCTCGCCGAAGCCGTCCCACTCCCTGAGCGGCGGGGCGCCGCGCCGTCGCGCGCCTCCAGGGTGAAGATGTCGGCGGCGGTCCTGATGCGGCCCTTGGCGTAGAACAGCTCGATCTGCTTGTCGCCGAGCCCCTCGATGTCGAAGGCGTTGCGCGAGCAGAAATGCTTGAGGCCCTCGATCGCCTGCGCGGGGCAGACGAGCTTGCCGGTGCAGCGGCGCACCACGTCGCGCCTTGCCGGTCTTCTCGTCGATCTCGCGCAAGGCGGCCGAGCCGCAGACCGGGCAGACGTCGGGGAAGACGAATTTCGCCCGCGCTCTCGTGCGCTGCGTCGGGCACGACGCCGAGCACCTGCGGGATGACGTCGCCGGCGCGCTGTATCTCGACCGTGTCGCCGACGCGCACGTCGAGCCGCGCGATCTCGTCCTCGTTGTGCAGCGTGGCGTTCGACACCACGACGCCGCCGACGGTGACGGGATGGAGCTTGGCCACGGGGGTCAGCGCGCCGGTGCGCCCGACCTGGATTTCGATCGCCTCGACGCGCGTCGTGGCGCGCTCGGCCGGGAACTTGTGCGCCACCGCCCAGCGCGGGCTGCGCGAGACGAAGCCGAGGCGGCGTTGCAGGGCGAGATCGTCGACCTTGTAGACGACGCCGTCGATGTCGTAGCCGAGTTCGGCGCGCTGAGCCTCGATGGCGCGGTAATGGGCGAGCATCTCCTCGCGCCGTTCGGCAGAGGCGCGTCAGCGATGATTGACCGGCAGGCCGAAGCGGCCGAACGCCTCCAGCGCCCCGTGCTGGGTCTCGGCGAAGGGCGCGCTGACCTCGCCCCAGGCATAGGCGAAGAATTGCAGCGGCCGCTCGGCGGTGACGCGCGGGTCGAGCTGGCGCAGCGAGCCGGCGGCGGAGTTACGGGGATTGGCGAAGGTCGGCTTTCCCGCCGCCGCCTGCCGCTCGTTGATGCGCTCGAAATCCTTGTGCGCGAGATAGATTTCGCCGCGAACCTCCAGGCGCTCCGGCGCGCCCTTGAGGCTCTTCGGGATCGCCTCCACCGTCATGGCGTTGGCGGTGACGTCCTCGCCCTCGAAGCCGTCGCCGCGGGTGGCGGCGCGCACGAGCTTGCCGTCCTGGTAAAGAAGCGAGGAGGAGAGGCCGTCGATCTTCGGCTCGGCGACGACGGCCAGGCTCGAGTCCTCGCTCATCCCCAGGAACCTGCGCACGCGCGCGCAGAACTCGGCCACCTCCTCGTCGGCTGAATATGTTGCCGAGCGACAGCATCGGCACGGCGTGACGGACTTTTGCGAATTTCTCGGAGGGCGCGGCGCCGACTTTCCCGCTCAGCGATTGAGCGTCGGCGAGTTCGGGATGAAGCCGCTCCAGCTCCTCGTAGCGACGGCGCAGCGCGTCGTAGGCGGCGTCGGAGATGGTCGGCGCGTCCTCCTGGTGATAGCGCCGGTCGTGTTCGGCGATTTCGGCGCCGAGGCGGGCGTGCTCGGCGCGGGCGCTCTCGATGTCGGGCGATTTGGATTTGCGGGCCATGGGCAAGGATCTAGCCGAGCGCGAAGGCTCGCGGAAGACCAAGCGCGGCCGCCGATCGCCGCGTAGCCCTAGCGCAGCGCGTGGCGGACGACGCCGAAAGTCTCCATGCCCGGGCCATAGGCATGGCGACCGGAAAGGCGGCAATCCGGCGTGACCGGCAAGGCGAGGGCGAGCGCAGGAGCGGCCCACGCGGCCACCGAAGGCGGGCCGGAGCAGGCGCGGGGCGACAGAGCCGCGATCATGGCGAAACTCCCGCAATCGGAGGCGAGGGCGCGCCGACCCGCTCGGGCGCGCGCCGCACGGCGATCATCTCGGCCAGGATCGAGAGCGCGATCTCCTGCGAAGTGATGGCGGAGATATCGAGGCCCGCCGGCGCCTTGATGCGGGCGAGCAATTCGCCGGACACGCCCTCTGCGGCCAGTTCCCGCCTGAGCGTCTCGGCCTTGCGACGCGAGCCGACGAAGGAGACGTAGCGCGCGCGCATCCCGGCGGCCGCCTTCAGCGCGGCGCGGTCGCCCGCGCCTTGGGTGGAGACCACGACATAGGCGCCCTCTCCCGCCTCCATCGACGGGGCGACCCCTTCGAGCCTGACGAGGCCCTCGGGAAAGCGCGACAGCTCCGCCGGCGGCGCGGCGACCGCGACTTCGAAACCGAAGCCGGGCGCGAGCCTCGCCAGCGCGACCGCGACGGGCGAGGCGCCGAGGATGAGGACGCGCGGCATCGGCAGCACGGGCTCGACGAATATGTCCATCGTGCCCTGGCTCGGGCAGGCGTTCTTGGCGAACAGCACGCCATCGCGATTCTCGCCCGGCGCGACGCCGAGTTCGTCGAGCCCCTCCTGCGGCGCGATCGAGACCAGCCGCGAGCGGCCGTCTTGCAGACATTGCCTGGCGGTCCTGACGACGGCGGCGCGCGCGCAGCCGCCGCCGATCCAGCCCTCGTCGACGGCGCCGTCAGCGCCGATGATCGCTTTGGCGCCCGCCTTCGCGGCGGTGACGGAGACGGTGCGCACGACGGTGGCGATGGCGAAGGCCTCGCCCTTGGCTTTCAGCTCGGCGGCCCGGTCGAGAACGCCCATCTCAGAGCCTCGCCAGATAGGGTTCGAGCGCGGCGAGGCTAGCGAGATCATGCGCCGGCGCGAACAGGTCGACGAAGGGCAGCGCGACGCGCAAGCCGCGCGCGACCGGCTCGAAGCCTTCCCGGCCCGTCAGCGGATCGAGCCAGACGATGCGCTGGCAGCGCCGCCGCAGGGCCCGCATGGCGGCTTCGAGCCGCTCCGGCTCGCCGGTGTCGTAGCCGTCGGAAAAGATCATCACGCAGGTTCGCGAGCGGATCGCGCGCCGCGCGTGGTTGCGGTCGAACTCGGCGAGACATTCGCCGATCTTCGTGCCGCCGCCGACGCCCGCCGCCATCAGCGACAGCCGGTCGAGCGCGCGCTGCGGATTGCGCTCGGCCAGCGCCGAACTCACATGCGCGAGCCGCGTGTGGAACAGGATACGCCTCCGACTCCCGGAACGTCTGCGCGACCGCGTGCAGGAAGCGCGTGAACATCGAGACGTAAAGCTCCATCGAGCCGGAGGCGTCGAGCAGCGCGACGAGCCGAAGCGGCTTCAGTTTGCGCCGCCGGAAGCGCAGGTCGAGCGGCTCGCCGCCGCGCGCGATCGAGCGGCGGATGGTGCGGCGCAGATCAATTCGTCGCCCCTTGGACCGCGCCCGCTCGCGGCGGACGAGCCTCGCCCGCAGGGCGCGCGCCAGCGCTTCGGCCAGTTCGAGCGCCCGGCGGCGCTCGTCCTCGCCTGCGAGCTTGGCGAAGTCCTTGCGCGACAGCGCCTCATGCGCCGAGCGCGCCGCGCTCCCGGCCCTGGCCGGCCCCGTCGAGTTCGCCGCCGGCGCCGGCGCGCTCCGGCAGGCTCGCCGCGCCGAGGCCGCCGGGGCCGGACTCGAATCTGCGCGACGCGGCCCCGCCCGCCCCGCTCACGATCGCGCGCGAGGCGACCTTGGCGCCGCGCCCGCGCCAGAAGGCGTCGAACAGCTCGTCGAAACGCTGGAACTCGGCGCGATTGGAGGCGAACAGCGCCCGCAGCGCGGCGCGCAGGCGCTCGGGACGTTCGGCCGCAGGAGAGGCGACGAGACGCATGGCGTCGAGCGTCTCCGCGCGTCCCACCGCGAAGCCCGCGCCGCGCAGGGTCTCGGCGAATCCCGCCAGGCGACGGCGCGCGCCTTCCCCGAGGCTCGAGCGCGCGCTCACGCCGCTCTCCCCGCAAGGCGCGCTGCGACTTCCGGCGTCACGTTCTGCCGGTCCTCGTGGGTTTTCAAGAGCGCAATCAGCGTCGCGTGAAGGATCTCGGGCTCCGCGGCGAGGTCGTTCACGCCGAGGCCGGCGAGCGTGGCGGCCCAATCCAGCGTTTCGGCGACGCCCGGAATCTTGCGCAGCTCCTCCTTGCGCAGAATGCGCCATCATGCGCGCGATCTGAAGCGCGAAGGCGGCGTCGATGCCGGGCAGCCTGGCGCGCAGGATCGCCGCCTCGCGATCGACGTCGGGAAAATCGAGATAATGATAGAGGCAGCGCCGCCGCAGCGCGTCGGAAAGCTCGCGCGTCGCGTTCGAGGTCAGCACGACGCGGGGAATCGTGGTCGCCTTGAGGGTTCCGAATTCCGGGATCGTCACCTGATAATCGGAAAGCAGTTCGAGCAGGAACGCCTCGAACTCCTCGTCGGCGCGGTCGATTTCGTCGATCAGCAGCACCGGCGACGTCGGCCGCCGGATCGCGGCCAGCAGCGGCCGTTCGAGCAGATAATCCTCGGCGAAGATATGCGCTTCTCGATGTTTTCGGCGCTGTCGCCGGAAAACTCGCGCGCCTTGATGGCGATGAGCTGGCGCTGATAGTTCCATTCGTAGAGCGCGGAGCTCGCGTCGAGCCCTTCGTAGCATTGCATGCGGATCAGCTCGGCGCCGTGCACGGCGGCGAGCGCCTTGGCGACTTCCGTCTTGCCGACCCCCGCCTCGCCTTCGATCAGCAACGGCCGTTGCAGATAATCCATCATCCAGAGCGCGGTCGAAAGCTCGCGGTCGGCGATGTAGCCGGCTTCGGCGAGCTTGGCCGCGATGGTTTCGCGCGGAATCGAGGCGGACATGGGACAGTTTCGATGATGAGCCGGGGCCTCATCGCCCCGGCGGGCGCGTCAGGCGTGCAGGCCGAGTTTCTCGGCCGCCAGCCAGGTTCGATAGGCGTCGTGCGGCATCGGGATATGGGTAGAGCCGAGGAACTTGAACGCGTCGTTCACCGCATTGGCGAAGCAGGGCACGGAGCCGACGTTCGGGCTCTCGCCGACGCCCTTGGCGCCGATGGGGTGATGCGGCGAAGGCGTCACCGTATAGTCGGTCTCCCAGCGCGGGGTCTCGACGGCGGTCGGCAGGAAATAATCCATGAACGAGGCGCCCTTGACGTTGCCGGCTTCGTCATAGGCGATCTCCTGACCCATCGCGATGGCGTAACCCTCCGTGCAGCCGCCGTGGATCTGGCCTTCGATGATCATCGGGTTGATGCGCGTGCCGCAATCGTCGAGCGCGTAGAAGCGCCGGACCTTGTGCGTTCCCGTGTCCACGTCGATGTCCATCACGCAGACATAGGCGCCGAAGGGATAGGTCATGTTGGGCGGATCGTAGTAGCTGACGGCTTCCAGCCCCGGCTCCATGCCGGGCGGAACCCTGTTGTAGGCGGCCCAGGCGATCTGGCTCATCGTCTTGTGAGCTTCCGGATTGCCCTTGACGCGGAAGCGGTCGACGTCGAACTCCAGATCGTCCTCGTGCACCTCCAGCATGAAGGCCGCGATCATCTGCGCCTTGGCCTTGATCTTGCGCGCCGCCATCGCGATCGCCGCGCCGGTGACCGGCGTCGAGCGCGAGCCATAGGTTCCGAGGCCGTAGGGCGCGGTGTCGGTGTTGCCCTCCTCCACCTGGATATCGTCGGCGGGAATGCCGATCTCGGTGGCGATGATCTGCGCCCAGGTCGTCTCATGGCCCTGGCCCTGGCTCTTGGAGCCCATGCGGGCTATCGCGCGGCCGGTCGGATGGATGCGGATCTCGGCCGAATCGAACATCGCGATGCCGAGAATGTCGCAGTTCTTCGAGGGGCCGGCGCCGACGATCTCGGTGAAGAAGGAGACGCCTATGCCCATGATCTCGCGCGTCTCGCCGCGCTTGAAGGCTTCCTGTCTGGCCTTCTGCTCCTCGCGCAGCTTGCCGATAGCCGGTGGCCGCCAGCGCCTTCTCCATCGCCATGTGATAGTCGCCGGAGTCGTACTCCCACCCCAAGGCGCTCTGATAGGGGAACTGCTCGCGCTTGATGAAATTCTTCATGCGGAACTCGACCGGGTCGAGCCCGAGCTTCTGCGCCATGATGTCCATCGCGCGCTCGATGGCGTAGACGACCTCCGTCACGCGGAACGAGCAGCGATAGGCGACGCCGCCCGGCGCCTTGTTGGTGTAGACGCCGTCCACCGTCAGATGCGCGACGGGGAAATCATAAGAACCCGTCACGATATTGGAGAAGCCCGCCGGCCATTTCGACGGATCGGCGCAGGCGTCGAAGGCGCCGTGATCGGCGAGGATGTGGACGCGCAGGCCCGTGACGCGGCCTTGCCTGGTCGCCGCGATCTCCGTCGTCATGTGATAGTCGCGCGCGAACGAGGTGGTGGACAGGTTCTCGATCCTGTCCTCGACCCATTTGACCGGCTGACCCGTCACGATTGAGGCGACCGCCGCGCAGATATAGCCGGGATAGGCGCCGACCTTGTTGCCGAAGCCGCCGCCGATGTCGGGCGAGATGACGTGAATCTTGTGCTCGGGCAGGCTCGCGATCAGCGCGACCACGGTGCGGATCACATGCGGCGCCTGGAACGTGCCGTAGATCGTCAGATCGCCGGTGATCTTGTCGAACTTGCAGACCGTCTGGCAGGTCTCGAGCGGACAGGGGTGGACGCGCTGGTAGGACAGCAGATCCTTGGTCGTGACCTCGGCCTTGGCGAAGGCGGCGTCGGTCAGATCCTTGTCGCCGACGGCCCAGGTGAAAATGTGGTTGTGATGCTTGCGCGGACCGTGCGCGCCCTCGGTCTTGCCGTGCAAGTCCTCGCGCAGCACCGGCGCGTCGGGCGTCCATCGCCTTGAACGGATCGACGAGCGCGGGCAGCGCCTCGTATTCGACCTCGACGAGGTCGGCGGCGTCGGCGGCGATATAGCGGTCGGTCGCGACGACGAAGGCGATCTCCTGATTCTGGAACAGAACCTTGCCGTCGGCCAGCACCATCTGCACGTCGCCGGCGAGCGTCGGCATCCAGGCGAGATTGACGCCCTTCAATTCCTCCGCCGTCAGCACCGCGACGACGCCCGGCAGCGCCTTGGCCTTCGACGTGTCGATCCTCTTGATGCGCGCATGCCCATGGGACGAGCGGTGGAAGTCGCCGTGCAGCATGCCCGGCAGCTTGAGGTCGTCGACGTAATTGCCGCGCCCCTGGGTGAAGCGCACGTCCTCGACGCGCTTGCGCTTGCAGCCCATGCCCTGCAACTTGTCGGCGCGTTCGAGCGAGGAAGGAGTGGTCGGAGCGTTCATTCCGCGGCTTCCTTGAATTCCACGCCGTTGATCTTCGCGGCGGCGTATTGGATGGCCTTCACGATGTTCTGGTAGCCGGTGCAGCGGCAGAGGTTGCCCGAAATGCCCATGCGGATTTCCGCTTCCGTCGGATTCGGGTTCTCCTGCAACAGGCGATGCGCGCGCACGATCATGCCCGGCGTGCAATAGCCGCATTGCAGCCCGTGCATTTCGCGGAACGCCTCCTGCAACACGTGGAGCTTGCCGTCGGGCGCCGCCATGCCCTCGATGGTCAGCACGTCGGCGCCTTCGGCCTGAATGGCGAAGACCGTGCAGGATTTGACCGACTTGCCGTCGAGATCGACCGTGCAGGCGCCGCAATGCGAGGTCTCGCAGCCGATATGCGGGCCGGTGAGATTCAGATGCTCGCGCAGGTAATGGATCAGCAGCGTGCGCGGCTCGACCTCGGCCGAGACCGCCTTGCCGTTGACCGTCATGCCGACTTTGGTCATGGGGCCCTCGTCAGGATTTCGCGCGCAGAAAAGCGCGTTGCAACGCGCGGCGCGTCATCACGCCCGCCATTTTGGTGCGATATTCCGCCGAGCCGCGTCCGTCCTCGGCCGGCGAGGCGATGGCTTCGGCCGCCGCCGCCGCCTTGTCGAGCGCCGCCTTGTCGAGCGCCGAGCCGATCACCGCGGCCGCCGCGTCCTTGGCGAGCAGCGGCCGGTCGGCCACGTTGGTCAGGCCGATGGCGCAGGTCGCGATCCGGCCGCCCTGGACCGTCAGCACGACCGCCGCCGCCGCGGTCGCGTAGTCGCCGACCTTGCGCTTGAGCTTCTCATAGGCGTAGCCGTGGCCCCTGGGCGGGGCGGGAATGCGGATTTCGGCCAGGATTTCGCCCTCCCGCGCCGCCGTCTCGAAGACGCCGAGATAGTATTCGCGCGCCGCGACCCGGCGCTCGCCGGCGACGCCGCGCAGCGCGAAGGTCGCGTCGAGCGTCATCAAGAGCGCGGGCATGTCGTTGCCGGGATCGCCGTTGGCGGCGTTGCCGCCGATGGTGCCCATGTAGCGCACCTGCGGGTCGGCGATGAGTTCCGCCGTCTCGCGCAGGATCGGCGCGGCGGCGGCGAGCGTCCCGTCGGCGATGATCTCGTGCTGCGTCGTCATGGCGCCGACGACGATCTCGCCGCCCTCGACGCGCACGCCCTTGAGTTCGGCGCAGCCGCCGAGATCGACGAGATGCGTCGGCTGAGCCATGCGCAGCCGCATCATCGGGATCAGGCTGTGGCCGCCGGCGAGCGGGCGCGCGTCGCCGCCGAGCCGCGCCAGCAGCGCCGCCGCTTCGCCGACGTTCGACGGGCGATGATATTCGAATGTTCCGGGAATCAAGACGTCCTCCCGAGCGCGACCGGGCATCCGCCCCAGTCTTCTCGGAGAGAAGGTCGCAGCGTGCGCCGCACAATCAATCGCAGCCGAACGAACCCCCGGGAAAAGGCGCCAAACCGCGCCGGATTGCATGAAATGCGTCAGGATTGCTGACGCATTTCACGAATGGGGAGAGCCGGCGCCGCCGCCATGCGCCTCCAGACGAGCGTTTGAGCTCGCGGCACTGCGCCGCGCGCAACGGGAATGCTGCAACGCACAACAGGCGAGCCGATCTCCAGAACGGCGGCGTCGCCGTGGCGTCTGATCCGCGCGACGGCCGCGAGCCGGACGATATAGCTGCGATGCACGCGCATGAACGAATGGGCGTCGAGACGGGCCTCAAGCGCGCTGATGCCCTGATTGCAGAAATATTCCTGCTCGCCGTCGTGGACATAGGTGTAATGCGCGTTGGCGCGCACGGCGCAGATCCGCTCGACCGCGATCTCGCGCGCGCGTCCGTCCTTCTCGACGCGCAGGGTCGCCGCGCGCGGCGTCTCCATGCGCGCCGGCGCCATGGCGGGCGCCTCGAAGGCGAGCGAAGGCTCCAGCGCCAGCGGCGGCGCGGCGCCGGCGGCGATCGCGTAGGACGGCGCCGGCGAAAGCGGCCCGCCTGCGTCCGGCACGAGCGAAAGCAGGAAGGCGCCCGAGACGCCGAACGCGATCACGGTCGCCAGCAGCGCCAGCGTATTGCGCGACAGCGCCCCGTTCGCCTCGACGAAACGCGAGGTGTCGAAACAGAGCGGATCGAGCCGCATGCCCGCCATGGCGGTGTAATGCATGCCGGAAATGGCGAGGCCGAGCGCGACGGCGCCGAGCAGCAGACGCGAGCGATCGGGACGGGCGCCGAGCGCCCAAAGCGCAAAGCCGCTCGCCGCGACCGAGACGACGAAGGACGCCGCCACGAACGGCGGCGCCTGATAGGTGGGCCCGGCGAGATGGACCGCGGCGACGCCCACATAATGCATGATGCAGACGCCAAGACCCATCGAAAGCGCGCCCAAGCCGATGCGCAGGCGCGGCGGCAGCGGCATATGCGCGACATAGACGCCGCAGCCGACCACCAGCACGCAGATCAGAAAGGAAAGAAGCGTCGGCAGGGCGAGATAGTCGACGGCGCTCGGGAAACTGGCGGCCAGCATGCCGACGAAATGCATCGCCCAGACGCCGGTGGCGAGCGTCAGGGCCGAACCCGCCAGCAGGAGCTTTCGCCGCGCGCCGGCGGACGCCTCCAACTGAGAAGCGAGCGAGAGGCCGACGAAACTGCCCTGGATCGCGATGGCGATCGACAGCGCGACAAGCCAAGGGTCGTGAGGAACCTGAAACATCCCTCGCCTCCTAGTGTTCCGCCCTGGCGAAGGTTTAGGGAGGCCGCCGCGGCGGCGCAAGGGCGCAACGTTATGCTCAGATATGCATAGCGCAATGACAAAGCTTGCTCATTCCCGCGCGCGGTCGTCTCGCGCTTCAGCCCGGAACGATGATCGGCTGCTGTCGCCGGGTCTTGCGGCTACTCCAGATTTGTGTGCCGAGCCCGCATCGTCTCCGCGGTTTCGTTGAAGCGCGGCCGCAATTTCAGGATCGCGAGCTCGAAGGCGATCATCTGCGCCGTCTCGAACAGCGACCCCATCGGCAAGACGGAGAGCCTCCCGCCGCGATCGTCGGCCATGGTCTGGGCGGGGATGACGGTGACGACGTCGACCCGGCCGGCGAGTTCGCCCTTGGGCTGCGCCGTCACGAGCGCCGTGCGCGCCCCGGCGCCCTTGGCGATGCCGACGAGCGCGCGGGCGGTGGCGAGGTCGCCGGGGCCGGCCGAAACGATGAACAGGTCGCCGGGGCCGACTTCGGGCGCCGTCATGTCTCCCCATACCGCGACGTTGCGGCCCATGTGGAACAGCCGCATCGCGAAGCCCCGCATCTGCAGGCCTTCCCTCCCCAGGCCGAAGACGACGATGCGCCTGGCCTTGACGATCTCTTCGATGAGCCCGTCCAGCGCATCCTCGGGCATGGCCGCGAACACGCCTTCGAGATCCTTCAACGCGCCCGTCGCCAGCGCGTTCAATTTTTCGTTCATCGTGACCTTCCTCTTCAGCCGAAGCCGTCGCTTGGCGCCATGGCCCGCAACGAAAGCCTACCTTACGCCCAAAATGCTCCAGCCGGCGCCGGGCCTTGAGCCGATCGCATCGCCCCGAGAGAGCGGCCGCCTCGCCGCAGTTCTTACGCCGAACACCCATCCAGGAAGGGGCGAAGCGTCGGGTTCGAATTGGCCGGCCGCCAGAGAACGACGTGAGCGACGGACGGCGCGCCCTCCAAAGCTCGAAACGCGACTTGGGAATGGCCGAGCTTGCTCATCAACTCCGGGACGAGCGCAAGGCCGAGGTTTTCGGCGACCAGACTTACGATCGTCTGCTGGAGCTGCGCCTCCAGCCGGAACGAAGGCGCGACGCCGCCGGCGCGGCAGAAGCGAACGATCGCGTCGCGAAGCGTCGGCGCCACGTCCGGCGGCGTGGCGATGAGGGGTTCGCCGTCGAGATCGCGGGCGTCGACGAGCGTCCTCGCGGCGAGGCGGTGACCGACATGCACGGCCAGGCAAAGCGGCTCCTCGTATATCCGGCGCGCCGACAATCCCCGGATAGGTCCGGGGTCGAAGGAGACGGCGGCGTCGAAGCGCCCGGTGAGGACGGCGTCGGGCAACAGGTCCGGGATCATCTCGCGCAGCTCGACATGGACGTGCGGATGCGCCTCGATGAACCGTCTCGCCAGTCGCGGCAGCACCGTGTGGGCCGCGTGCATCATGAAGCCGATCGAGAGCGAGCCCAGCTGACCGCGCTCGGCCAGTTGCGCGTTGCGACAGGCCTGGTCGAAGGTCGCCAGGGCGAGACGCGCGTCCTCGAGGAATCTTCGCCCGGCCGGCGTCAGCTCGGCGCGCCGCGAATTGCGCGCCAGCAGGCGCACGCCAAGATCGCGCTCCAGCGCCGCCATTTGCCGCGTGAGCGGCGGCTGGCTGATATGGAGGCGTTCGGCTGCGCGGCCGAAGTGCAGCGTCTCGGCCAGGGCCACGAAGTAACGCATCTGGCGGATGTCGATCATGATACCGAATGGGTATGGATGGGCGCACAAAAGAGCATTGGATGATATCGCTTGCGGCATATAAGCCAAGCGGGCTTTGATCCCGGGTCTCGCCCATGTTCGCCACGCTGACCGTCGTGCTTCCCATTTTCGCGCTGATCTTCGCCGGCTGGCTCGCCCGGCGGGTGGGCGTGCTCGGCGCGCAGGCGACGAGCGAGCTGAACCGGTTCGTCGTCTATCTGGCGCTTCCCGCCCTCCTCTTCGACATTGTCGCGCATGCGAACTGGGCGACCATCTGGCAACCCGGCTTCGTCGCGGCGTTCGGTTTGGGCTCGGCTCTGATTTTCGGCCTGACGCTCGCCGTCAGGCTGCGTTCGCCCCGGCATCTCGCCGACGCCGCCATCGACGGGCTCAACGCCGGCTATGCGAATACGGGCTTTATCGGTTTCCCGCTGGCCCTGGTCGCGCTGGGGCGCGAGGCCATGGCGCCTACGCTCGTGGCGACGATCATCACGGCCTGCCTGCTCTTCGCCGTCGCCATCGTGCTGATCGAGACGGGTCTGCAAAACGAAACGCGCAAGCGGCGTCTGGCGCTGAAGGTCGGCGGGGTTCTGCTCCGCAACCCGCTGCTGATCGCCCCCGTATTGGGCGCCGCCATTCCCCTGTCAGGGTTGAGCGTGCCAGCCCCCGCGGAGACTTTCCTGAAGCTGCTCGGCGGAGCCGCCTCGCCTTGCGCGCTTGTCGCCCTCGGCCTTTTTCTCGCCGACAAGCGCGAGAGCGGCGAGCGGGATCTGAAGTCGGCCGGCCTGCTGGTCGGCCTCAAGCTTCTGGCGCAGCCGGCGCTTACCTGGGCGCTGGCCGTAAAAGTCTTCAGCCTCAACCCCTTGCTTACCCATACGGCGGTGCTGCTGGCGGCTCTGCCGACCGGCACGGGCCCCTTCATGCTCGCCGAGTTCTACCGTCGCGAAGCAGGCATAACTTCGCGGGTGGTGCTGACCTCGACCGTGGCGTCGCTGCTTACGATCAGCGGATACCTGGCTCTGGCCGTCTGAACGAACCCCGCAAGCCCGCCACGCGCAAGAGGGCGCAAACGCGCGTCATGATGGGCGAGTCGCAACTGCGCGGTGGAATGGCCGCCCGCAGCGATGCGACGGCAACCGGTCTGGCGTGACCTCGATCGACGCCTGCCGCGCGGGGCTCCCATTGACGTCGCCGCCGCATTCAATGACACATTCAAGTGACCGTGGTAGACGATAACAATCGAGCGGCGACTTGCGTGTCGGCCGTCCGGGCGAAGTGTCTCTCATCAGGCCTGGCAAGATGCGGTTTGAGAATCGCAACTCGGCGGGCGCGTTGGGGTCTTGAAACATGAACTGCACCGATTGTGGTGCGGAACTACGCCCTGACTTTGCTTTCTGCCCGGGTTGCGGAAGAAAGCGGCCGAGAGATTGCGCCTCCTGCGGCTTTCGCTGCGAACCTGACTTCGCCTTTTGCCCGAAGTGCGGCGCCTCGGTCGCGGGCGCGAACGGCGCCGGAGCGAGGCCTTCCGCGAGTCCCTCCGCCAGTTCGCCGCCGCCTCGGGCGATCGTCGAGCGCCCGGCCCGGCTCGGGCGTCCGGACGAGTCGGCCCGCGCCGATCGGCGCGTCGTCACGGTGCTCTTCGCCGACCTCAGCGGGTTCACGACGATCAGCGAGCGCCTCGACCCGGAATTCGTCCAGTCCCTCCAGAACGAAATATTCGAGGAAATGACCGCGGCGGCGGAGAGCTTCGGCGGCTTCGTCGACAAGTTCATGGGCGACGCGATGCTTGCCTTGTTCGGCGCCCCGACCGCGCATGAGGACGATCCGGAACGGGCGCTTCGGGCGGCCCTTCTCATGATTGATCGCGTCGCGCGCGCCAGCGAACGGTCGCAGACCCTCGTGCGCGCGCCGCTCAAGCTCCATGTCGGGATCAATACGGGACCCGTGGTCGCCGGCGGGATCGGCGCGGGCGGCGCGAGGTCGTATTCGGTGACCGGCGACACGGTCAACACGGCGCAACGCCTGCAATCCATGGCCGAGCCGGGCGAAGCGCTCGTGGGACCCTCCACTTGGGCCCTTACCCGGCATGCCTTCCGGTTTGAAGCCCTCGGCGAGGCGTCGCTGCGCGGCAAGGCCAGAGGCATCGTCGTCCACCGCCTCGCCGGCCCGCTCGAATCGCCGCGCCCGGCCCGGGGCCTCGAAACGCTGGGTCTGAAGGCGCCGCTCGTCGGTCGCGGCGCGGAGCTCGCGCGCATGATCGATCACATGGATCGCGCGGCCGGGGGCGCGCCGCAGTTGCTTCGGCTGGTCGGCGAAGCCGGCATCGGCAAGACGCGGCTCGTCAACGAGTTCCTGGCCGCCATAGGCAATGACGAACGCTTCGCCGCCGTCGCAATCCGGCGGATTGCCTGTTCGCCGCTTGGCGAGCCGTCTTACGGCGCCCTCGGCGCGATCCTGCGCGCCGCCTACGGCATCGGCTTCAACGCCTCCGCGACCGAAACCGGCGCCAGGCTGACAGAAGCTCTGGTCGAGCTCGGCCTGTCGGCGGAAGAAATTCTGGCGCTGAAGCCGTTCTACTTTCACGTCCTCGGACTCGCGGAGGCGAGCCTGGCGCTTCAGCATGTCGAGCCGGTCCAGTTGCGCCGCCAGATTTTCTTTGCGGTCCGAACGGTCTTCGAGCGGCGGGTCGCGCTTTCTCCGCTCCTGATCGTCATCGAGGATCTGCATTGGGCTGACGCGATCTCTCTGGAGGCTTTGCGATACCTGCTGGATCGACTGGCGAGCGCGCGGCTCATGCTTGTCGTCACGCATCGCCCCATGACCGAGCTCGATCCGTTCGATTCGAGCCGAGTGAACCAGACCACGATTCGGCTGACGGCTCTCGACGACACGCAGGGGCGGATGTTGCTCGCCTCCTACTTCGGCGAGGATTGCGTCAAGGCCTCACACGCGCTCTGCCGCCGGATTCTCGAGCGTTCCAGCGGCAACCCGTTGTTCATCGAAGAAATCTTGCGCAGCCTCATCGAAGGCGGCGCGCTGCGCCGGGATGGGGCGCATTGGCGCGTCGTCGCCCCCGAGACGAGCATCGACATTCCCGCCGGCCTTCATGCGCTGCTCATCGCGCGGATGGATCGGCTGCCGCCCGAGATCCGCGCTCTGGCGCAGGAGGCGGCGGTGATCGGGCCACGGTTCGAAGTCGTCCTCCTCAAGGCGATCGCGGCCGACCCTGCCGCGGTGGACGATGGGCTCGACGTCCTGACCGACGCCGAAGTCGTCGAGGAGGTCGGAAGCGCCAGGCCCATTTCGCGGCGCGCCTACCGGTTCAGGCAGTCGCTGCTGCGCGAGGCGATTTATCAAAATCTTCTTGTTCAGCGTCGCGTCGAATCGCATGGCGCGATCGGAGCGGCCCTCGAACGGCTCTGCGGACCCAATCCTGAGCGCATGGAGGACGGAGCGATGCTCGGCCACCATTTCAGCCTGAGCGCCATGAAGCTGAAGGGCGTCCAATATCTCATGGCGGCGGGCGACCGCGCCAGCGCCATATACGCCAACGACGACGCGCTGCGCCTTTACCGGCAGGCGCTCGAGGTCGTGGCGGCCTTGGGAGATCAGACCGAGGAGGGCATGTCGCTGCGCGAACGGATCGCCGGTCTCTGCGGACGGGCCGGACGGCGCGAGGAAGCCCGGGACATGTATGAGGCGGCGCTGGAGGAGCGCCGCTCGTGCGGCGACCGCGCCGTGGAGGCCCGGATCCTGCGCAAACTCGGCTCGCTGGCGTGGGACGGCGGCAGGCGGGAACAGGCGGAGCAGCACTACGCCGAGGCGGCGCGTCTGCTCGCGGAAACGAGCGCGCCGGCTGAGGAAGCGCATCTCCTGCAGGAGCGCGGCCGCATGGCGTTTCGGCAGGGAGACCATGTCGCCGCCGCCAAATGGGCCGAAGAGGCTCTCGATCGGGTTCGATGGGCTCTTGAGAGCGGGGGCGACGCCGCCAAGTCGGAAGCCGCGCGCGCCGCCGCGGACGCGCTGAACACCAAAGGCGTCGCGCTGGCCCGTCTCGGACGCAGCCAGGAGGCGCTCCACGAAGTCGAGAGGAGCGTCGCCGGGGCGGAGGCGGCGGGCCTTCTCGGCGCGGCGTGCCGCGGCTACGCCAACCTTGGCGCGCTCTACACGCTCATCGACCCAGCGCGGGCCATCGACGTCTGCCGACGCGGCATCGAGACGGCGCGCCGGATCGGCGATCTCGGTCTTGAGGCGCGACTGCTCGTCAATCTGGCGGTGGCGTGCTGCACGTTCACGGACCGGTGCGGCGTCGAGGGCGTGCCGGCCGCGGAGAAGGCCGTCGAGCTCGATCGCGCGCTCGACCAGCGCGAGCATCTGCCGGCGCCGCTGATCGCGCTGGGCAACATTCACCAGTGCCACGGTCAGCCGGAGCTTGCGGACCGCTATTATCGCGAGGCGCTGGAGGTGGCGAACGAAACCGGCGATCCCCAACATCTTTTTCCGTGCTATGATGGATTAGCGACAGTGTGCCTCGATCGCGGGGACATGGCGGAGGCGGAGCGGTATTTCGCCTTGGCGCAAGAAGTATGCGTTCGCCACGGACTGAGCCCTAAATCGTTGGTCGTCCTGCCCTTTCTCGATTAGCAAAGAACGAGGTTCGCTATGGCGGAAAATCCGGATTTTGGACCGCTTCGACCCGGGGATCGGGCGCCGGAGGTTGTGCTCGACGCCGTCGGCCATGACGGCAAGGTCGCTCTCCACGAATTCCGCGGCCGCAGCCCGGTGCTGATCGGCCTGTTCCGCGGCCTGCACTGCCCATTCTGCCGAAGGCAGATCGCGGCGTTTAGCCAGCTCGACGGCGCTTTGCGCGAGCGCGGCGTCGAGAGCATTGTGGTGGTCAACACGCCGGTCGAGCGCGCGCGTCTCTATTTCCGCTTCCATCCGCTCCCGAATGTAATCGCCGCGTCCGATCCCGAGCGCGTGTCCCATCGGGCTTTCGGCCTGCCCAATCTCGTTTTCACGGAAAACGAGACCGACTGGCCGCGCAAGGTAGGCATGGACGTTGCGGCGACGATGCGAGTCGACGTGCCAGGCGAGTTGCCGGAGCCGATGAACCCGGACGCGGCGGCCGAAATCCTCAACAAGAAGGACGGATATGCGATGACGGAGGCCGATCAGCGGATGGAGGCGACCGGACATGGCCAGCTCATCGGCGAGTTTCTGGTCGATCGGGATGGCGTCGTCCGGTGGAGCTTCACCGAGGCCGACGGCATGGGGCAAAACATGTTCCGCCACCCGAACGCCAAGGACGTTTTTTCCGCGGCCGCGTCGGTCCTGCGGTAAGAACGAGTGGCGTAAGTACGCTGCGAATTTCCATGCGGATGGGAAAGTTGCCAAAATCGGCCGGATGGGCTGAGATGGAGGCTGGAATCCGACGAGGAACAAGCAAGCCGCCGTTGCGGGGGCCGGTGATCGTGTAGCTTTGATTGCGGTCAATGTGGACGCTGCGCGTCGGCTTCTAGGCTGCGCCGCAGGCGCCGCCTCATACGCGGGGCGCGCGACGTGTGAGGCGCTTGAAGGGTCTGTTGCACAGGGGAGTGGAGCATGGCCAACATATCGTCTGGGGCGGATCGATTCAGCGACGCCGGTGCGATGGCGCCGCTGCGCGCCAAATGGGGATGGATCGTCGCGCTCGGCGTCGTTTATCTGATCGCGGGCGTCATAGCGCTGGGAAGCGTCATAGCGGCGACGGTGGCCACGGTGATGGTCGTCGGCGTGATGATGATCGTTTCCGGCGTCGCCGAGGTCATCAACGCTTTCCAGGTGAGGACCTGGGGAAAATTCATCTTCTGGCTGCTCCTCGGCCTCCTCTACATTGTAGCCGGCTTCGTCGCGTGGAGAAATCCGATGCTGACGGCGGCGCTGCTGACGTTGATCCTCGGCGCCTCGCTGGTCGCCTCCGGGGTGATGCGCATCATCCTCGCCTTCGGAATGCGCAGCGGCTCGCCATGGATCTGGGTGCTGGTCTCGGGCGTCGTCACCACGCTTCTGGGCCTGATCATTCTCGCGCACTGGCCGGTGAACTCGCTCTACATACTCGGCGTCTTTCTGGGCGTTGATCTGATTATTGCCGGCGGCGGCTGGATCGGGGTGGGGTTAAGCCTGCGGCGCATGTCGAAGGCGTGAGCGCCCGCCCATCGCCGCGAGGGAAAGCATCGGGCGTCGGGATCGGCGTGGCTCAAACTGTGCCGCTTCACCGCCTCGGCGACGGCGAATCGGGCCGCTTGAGGTTGACGCTTCCGTTTCTCGAGGCGCCGCGCGCGTCGCCGCTCTTGGCCGGGCAGAGACTTCGTGGCGGCTGCGGGTTCCCGACGGTGTGTTTCGCCCCCGATAGCGGCGGCGAAACACACCGTTGAGAAGCTGCGCGCGCGTCGCGACGGCTTCGATCAGACGCCTCTGAGCCCTTCGGCGCGAGCAGAACGCGAAGCGCCTCTTGCTGAAGGTCTCGGTCCATTCGGCGCCCGGCCGGGGATTGCGCTCCGCGGCCCATGGCCGCGCCGCGTTTGGCCTTCGCCGCCTCGGCCCGACCGCGCGCCGATCCCGGCTCGATCCCCATGCTCCTGGGCGGCTTCGGAATGCTGACCGGGCCGGCTGCGCCGGTCGGTGAAGGGCAATGTCTGGCGGGTGAGCTTCTCGATCTGGCGCAGCAGCGGGCGCTCGGCGTTGTCGCACAGCGAGATCGCCAGGCCCGAAGCGCCGGCGCGCGCGGTGCGGCCGATCCGATGAACGTAGCATTCGGGGACTTCGGGCAGCTCGAAATTGACGACATGCGTCACGCCGTCAACGTCGATGCCGCGCGCGGCGATGTCGGTGGCGACCAGCACGCGCGTCATCCCGCGACGGAAACCGTCGAGCGCGCGCACGCGCTGGTTCTGGCTCTTGTTGCCGTGGATCGCCTGCGTGGCCACGCCCGCCTGCTCCAGATGTTGCGCGACCCGGTCGGCCCCGTGCTTGGTGCGGGTGAAGACGATGGCGCGCGTGACGGCCTCGTCGCGCATCAGTTCGCAGAGAACCTCGCGCTTGGCGGCGCTGTCGACGAAGACGACGCTCTGGCCAACCTTCTCGACAGTGGTGGCGACCGGCGCGACGGAGACATGCGCCGGATTGCGCAGCAGGTCGGATGCGAGGCCGGCGATCTCCTTCGGCATGGTCGCCGAGAATAACAGGGTCTGGCGCGTCTTCGGCAACATCGCCACGATGCGGCGAATGGGAACGATGAAGCCGAGATCGAGCATATGGTCGGCCTCGTCGAGCACGACGGCCTCGGTTGTGGCGAGCGCGTCGCGCCGGGTCGCCAGGTGGTCGAGCAAACGACCGGGCGTGGCGACCAGCACTTCGACCCCGCGCGCAAGCATTTCCGCCTGCGGTCGATGCGAGACGCCGCCGACGATGACGCCGACCTGAAGCGCCGGGCGCATGAACTGGCCATAGGCGCGGAAACTCTCCGCGATCTGGGCCGCCAGTTCGCGCGTCGGGGCCAGCACGAGAGAACGCACGGCGCCCGGCGCCGGGCGTTTGCGGTCGGCGAGGAAGCGCGCGAGCATGGGCAGCGCGAAGGCCGCCGTCTTTCCGGTGCCGGTCTGGGCGATGCCGAGAAGATCGCGCCCTTCGAGCAGCGCGGGGATAGCCTGGGCCTGAATGGGGGAGGGTTTCTGGTAACCGGCGCGATCGAGAGCGCGCAACAACGACTCGGGCAGGCCGAGATCGGCAAAATGGGTCACTGGGGATCTTTCATGCGCGACCGCTCGCCAGACTATCCGGCGGCGCCGCGATACAGAGCGCGCCCTGCGTAACGGGCCGCCGCTCAAGGAGAATGGGGAGGAAAGCTGGCTTGCCGGCTTAATGCCGATTCACGCCGCCAGAGCGCCTCGTGTTGCGACGCAACATTCGCCTTATGAAGCCTTCCACGCGCGAAGTCAATGAGAACTCTGCGCCTTGGGCCGTTCGCAGGCTGCGCCGCGCCTTCCAGCAACCTGAATAGCTTACTCTACCCCGTTTGGACGGCCGCCATCACGGCGCAAGGTCCCGGTTCACGGCGATGCAGGCCGACGATGTCGGGGATCAGGGCGCAGCCGGGATTTCGGAAGCCCGGGCCTGTCGCAAGGCATTCGTTCCGGCCCCGAAACGCTTGAGACAATGGAGCGCGGATCCGAGCGCTGCGCCCGTCGGCCTGACGCGATCGGGGGGCAACAGAAAGACGGCGCCCGTGCGCGGATTGGGCGCATCGGGAATGAAAACGGTCACGAAGCCGTCGAGTTCGCCTTCCACCTCAACGCCGATCTGCCAACCGCCCTCGAACTGAGCGAGCACGACCCGATGCTTGGCGAGATCGTCGGCGCCCAGCAGGCCGCCGGTCACCTGCCTGAAGTACTCGTAAGCCGGAATTTTCGAAAGAACCGACGATTCCAGCTTTCGAACAAGCCTTTGCGCGATGGCCGCGCGGGCGATCAGCCCCGCCAGAAAGCAGATCAGCGCCAAGAGGACGATCGCCAGCAACGTCACTTTCGCGACACCCAGGTTCCAGTCGTCCGGCAACTTGTCGGCGATCGGCTTCACGAATTTCGCCGCGATGCTCATCGCTTTTTCGAGGAGGATCGCCAGCACGACGATCGGCATCAGGAAGAACACGCCGCCAAGCAACGTGGTGCGCGCGAATTGAGGAATGACCTTCATCAGACGTCCCTCCGCCTCTCTGCTCGTGGATACGATCTTGCTTTTGGATACGCCGGAGAAATCGGGAGTTCCTACGGTCCTTCGGAACGGACGACTTGCGGGAGTTGATAGGCGCCGCTCAGCGCTTGCTCGGCAGGCTCGTAAAGCCGCATTTGCAGGAAGAAGTCGCCGTCCGGCGCCGGGAGCCAGTTGGACTCCTTGTCGAGACCGGGCGATCTGGCCTGAATGTACAGCGTCAGCCCGCCGTCGGCGTCCGTCCTGACGCCCTTGGTCCGGTCGCCGATCGAATAGCGCTTGATCGGATTCTCGACCATGAACAATTGTTTGGCGTCATACATCGTCAGCGACCAGAACGCCTTGACGGGAACCTTGCCGCTGAAATGGATCGTGAAGTCGTATTTCCCATTGAGCTGCTCGTCGCGGCTGTCGGTGTAGCGGTTCGGATAAACCGCGCGCAGCGCCTTGTTCAGACCGTACTGCTTGGAGTTGATGGCCGAGCGCAGCAGAAAGTCGTTGCCGTAGAGCCCGCCCTTGAACTCCATGTTCCAGCCGTTGACGCGCGAACCGGAATCCTTGGCGACGCGCTGAACCGCCTGCATGCCGTCCCGCAGCGCGCGCGCGAGACCGCGCTTCGTGGCGTCCGGCAGGCTCGCCGCATCGAACGGCTTGTCCAGCCCGACGCCTATCCGTCTGAACTGTTCGGTGACCGGAGCGTCCTGCGGCAGCGGGTTGATGCGCAAGGCCGTATCGAGGACTGCGAAAAAATCGAGGCCCTTGGGGAACTCGATGTGGGCGCTCTCCTGCTTGTGGCCGAGCGCGACCGGCTTGGCCGGCGCGCCATATTCGCTGAGCGGAACGAGGCGGTAGCGATCCTGCAAAGCATGGGCCGCGGGCAGATCGTCGGGCCCGTCGACGCCGGTGCGGCCGATCACGACGAGGCGCGGCGTCGGTGACTCGATCCTCACCATTTCCGGCGGCAACGCGCCCTTCCAGCCCGGCCCTGCGATCGCGAAGGTTCCGCCCTTCGCGCCGAGCGTGCCGACGCCGATATCCTCGATCGACCGGGAATAGGCGTCGAGTAGCTGCATGATGTAATAGCGGCCCTCGGTGTCGGGGATCGACAGAACCATCGGCTCGCGCGAAACGTCGAGCGCGGCGAGCGAATAGAGCGTGTCGTTGTTGGCGGTGACGACGAGCTTATCCTCGGGTCCATAGAGATTACGCGCGTGGCCCATTTGATTGACGGGCGCCTGCCCATTGTCGAAGGGTCTGTCGACGTCGGTGTTGCCCGCGTAGGTGACATAGGTCAGCACCGGCCCGAGCCCGTAATAGACCGCCTGAACGCCGATGGCGTAGGCGATGTTCTCGTCGATCTGTTCCGTCGTCGTGGCGACCTGGGCAAGGCCCGCGGGCGCTATGGCGAGGATCGATGCGCCGCAGAACGCAAGCGCGGCCAAACGACGGAATGTGCGATTCATTTGCGCCTCTCTCAATCCGTCGGCAGGGTCCTCAGGCGTCAGGGCTCGAAGGCCCGCCGCTACTTGTCCCGCACGACCTCCGGCAGTTGATATTTTCCGTCGAGAACTTCGGCGCGCGGCTGATAGAGCCGCAGCACCAGATAAAACGGACCCTCGGGCGTCGGCAGCCAGTTCTTCGCCGCATCTCCCTCCGGCGCCCGAAACCGCAGATCGATCGTGATCGAGCCGTCGGCGCGGATCAGGTTGATGGCGAAGTGTCTGACGATGGCCATGTTTTTCGCGCCATGGCCTTTGCGCAGACGCGATTGGTCTTCGGCGAAGACGACGTCGAGCACCCAATGCAGGCTGTTTTCGATGGCCCAGTGGGCGCGCACGGCCTCGGCGGCCTGCGCGGCGGTGAGCTTGGCCGAGGAGATGTAGTACCGGGTCTCGAAGCGTGAGCGGTCGGCGAGTTCGACGCGTGAGCGCACGCGAATGATCGTGGCGGCGCCGGGCAACCGGAACTCGCCGGGAAAGCGCCGGTCGCCGTCGAGCCAATCGACCTCGTGGATGACGTCGACCGTTCGCTGCTCGATGCGGCCATGCCCCTTGTCGTAATCGACGAAGACGTCGAGGACGGCCGCGACGGCGAATGCGTCTTGCGTCTGGGCGCGCAAGCTCGGCTGATTGGCCTTGACCGCGAGTAGATAGTCGCCGCCCGCTTGCCTGATCGTCTGCGCGATCTTGGCGTTGGTGGCGATGGCGTCGATGGAGACGAGCGCCCCCTTCAGTCCGCCGTTTACGGCGAGCCTGTCGATCAGCGCCGGGATCGCCGAAAGCTCGTTGGCCTTGCCTTCGACCGCCTCTTGGCCGAGCACGAGGCGGCTCGTCGTGGCGAAGGCCGAGACGAGATGCAGCGGCCCCTTATCCTTCGCGCGATCATGGCTGCGGCGCGAGGTCTTGCCGTCGATGGCGACGAGGTCCGGCCGGTCCGGCCACGTTTCCCGCACCCACGCCGTGAAGGCGGCCGAAAACAGCGCCGGATTGATCCGGTTCATCAACTGCGTCAGCCAGCGGCCGCCGGGAACGCCGTGATAGAAAGGCTGATAGCGGCGCAGGAACCCAAGATGCGACGCCCCCCAGGCGGCGATGGCTTCGTAATCGTCGCAATCGGCCATCGTGCCGCAGACTACCAGAAGCAGAACCTCCGCCAGTGGATGCGCCACTCGCCAAGCCTCGCGCGGATCCTCGATCATCGCGAAGTGATCGAGAAGCGATTTCAGACGAGACTTTTCCTCGAACACGGCAAAGGCAAAACTCATGGCGGCGCTCCCGAATCAACGCACGCACAGAGAATCACGCCTTCCCCATCCCGTTAACCCCCGTTAACCCGAGTTCGGGGCCCTGGGCCAGCAGCGCGAGAACGTTGACAACGACGGCATGATCCGCTTCGACGGCGGATCTGAGATCGAGCCCGATTTGTTATAAGTAAAGTATACCCCAACTCATTGAGAAGACGAAAAAAGGACTTGCCAGCGGCGGGGTTTAGGATTCGGCTAAGGCATGATTCGCCCTGGGTTTTTGTCGCGAGAGGAACGTTTGGCGCTGATCGCGTTGGCGCGCGACGGTTCGGTGACGCACCGATTGGCGCGTCGCGCCAACGCTCTGGTGCTGCTCGACGATGGCCTGAGCTGCGAGCAAGTCGCCCAAGTGCTTTTGTTGGACGACGACACGATCCGCCGGTGGCGCGGCGCGTTCGCTGAAGGAGGCCGCAAGGCGCTCATGCGCTTCGAGGCCGGAGGCAGCGCTTGCACTCTGAACGAAGCCCAACAAGAAAAGCTCGTCGCGTGGGTTCGGGCGGCCGCGCCTGGCTCGACGCGTCAGATCGGGGCCTGGATCTCGTCTGAATTCGGCGTCGACTATGAAAGCCGTTCGGGGCTGGTGGCGTTGCTGCATCGGCTCGGTCTCGAGTATCGCAAGCCTGAGGTCATCCCTCGCCACCTCGACGAAAACAAGCAGCGCGCGTTCATCGAGCTCTATGAGAAGCTGATGAATTCCTTGGGTCCGGACGAGGCGGTCGTGTTCGCCGACGCGGTGCATCCCACCCATGCCGCGCGTGCGGCGGGATGCTGGACGGCCAAAGACGAGAAGCCGGCGATAGAACAGACGACGGGACGTCAGCGGCTCAACATTCACGGCGCCATCGACCTGGAGACCGGGCGGACACGGATGATCGAGGCCGAGGTCGTCGACGCGACCTCGACGATCAAACTCCTGCAATCTCTGGAGGCGCTCTACTCCACGACGGCGCTGATCCATGTGTTTCTCGACAATGCGCGTTACCATCACGCCAAGGTCGTCCAAGAGTGGCTATCGCAGCCGGGGCGAAGGATCGCGCTCCACTTCGTTCCCTCGTACTGCCCGCATCTCAATCCGATCGAGAGGCTGTGGGCGCTGATGCATGCGCATCTCACCCACAACAAGACCTATCCCACACTTCGTGATTTCGCCGACGCGATTTTCGATTTCCTGCGCGACCAAGTCCCAAAAAAATGGGCCGAATTCTGCGATTCGGTCTCAGATAACTTCCGCGTCATCCGCCCCGCCAATTTTCGCATTGTGGCGTGAACGGGGTATACCTGAAGGCGATGATGAGCTGGGCGATCGAAGCCGAGCTGATCGAGGTGAACGCCGCGCGCGACCTGAGGCCGTATTCGCAGGCAGGACGCGAGGGCTATCACGCCTGGGCGCCGAACGACGTCTCGGCCTTCCTGCAGGCGCGCCCGAAAGGCTCGAAGGCGCGGCTCGCCTTGGTGATGATGCTGCTGACGGGGCTCAGGCGATCCGACGCGGTGCGCCTCGGCTTCGACCAAGTCTATGGCGGCCAGCGGAGGCAAGACGCTGACGCTACCCGTCTTGCCTCCGCTGGCCGCTGAACTGCAGTTCGCGGCCGGCAATAAGCCAACCTTCCTCCAGACCGAATGAGACCAGCCCTTCTCGGCGGCGGGTTTCGGCAACTGGTTCAGGACAGGGTGCAGGAGGGGCCGCGAGGGCGTCAACCCGGCGGCGAGCGTCCACGGGCTCCGCAAAGCCGGCGCGACGGTTCACGCGCCGATGGCGATGTATGGCTGGAAGACGTTGTCGGCGACTCAAATATGTGGCTCAGAAATACATCGAGGCGGCGAACCAGAAACGGCTGGCGCTCATGGGCATGGAACTGCTCGACCAGACCCCCGTCCCAATTCTGAGCTGATTTTCGGTGGGACGCCCGTAAGTTATTGAAAAACACCCATGCTGGCAGGAGTGGAGGGGACTCGAACCCCCAGCCCCCGGTTTTGGAGAATTGTAATCAGGCATGACACTCTCATTTCTACTTCAATAGGTTACGCGGTCTTTCGGTTGGACGGCGTGGGACTTTCCGTGGGACTTCGCGACCCGCTCCAAAGCCCTCCGCCATTCAGTCGGCGGCGACATGGGCGTATCGAGCGGTCGTCGATATGTCGGCGTGATTGAGCGCCCGTTGGACAAGAGCGCATATTGCCCGTCTCACGGAGAAGCCGCGTCGCGGTCGTGTGGCGGAGGTCGTGGAACTTGAAATCCTTTGAGGCCGGCGCGCTTCGCTAGGCGCTGCCACTCGCTTTTCCCGCCTTCATATGTGATTGGGTAGCGCCGACCCTTGATGACATCGAACCGCTTGTTCGTTTGCTTCGCCTCATAGGGTAAAGACGAATTCGGGATAATGGCCTTTGAGCGGTTCCAGGATCGTCGCCACGGCGTCCGTAATAGGCGTGCTGACGAGCCGTCCGCGCTTGCCCGTCGTCGTGATGATCCTCGCCCGACCAATTGACGCTCGACCCATTTAATCAGGGTCTCGCGCCGCCGCAGGCCAGTCAACAGGAGCGAAGGCTACCCATGGCGCATAGTCATCGCGCATCTTTGTCGAACAATGGCCGACTTCCTCGCCGCCGTGAAGCTCGCGCACGCGGCCCTCGAGGCTCCGCCAGACGATAACTCGCGCCAGATCGGCTCCCGTGGCAGGGAAATTAGACGCGCCAGACCTTCCTCGCCCCAGGCTCATGACCCTTGCGTCAGGGGCTCAACGGCGGATCGGTTGACGGTCGCCGGGGCCGACCCTTGGCCCCCAGCCCTTGACCAGCCCTTTGAGGCTTTGCCCGCGCCGCCACGCGACCAGGGCCGCAACTTCGGCGTCGCCGATTTCGTCAAGGCGCTTGTCGGGTCCAAAAATATTCGATCAGCCGCGCGAGGTCGCGATGCGTCCCCGGCATTGTCCTCTATGATGCTGCCCGACCTCATTCCAGTAACGACCCGTCGCGTGACGCAATAGCAGCGGTCCTTGACCGGTCCGCTTTCTCGTTCTCGATATCCTCGCGCGCTTTCCGCCTTTAATTTACGCTCGACGGCTTTGGCGTCTTTTTCAGTTCCGGGCTTGGGTATTGCCAGAAAATCGACGGCCCCGGACTTGGAAGTCGAAGCTGTAGGTTTCAGAGTCCAGAACGTTGGAGACTGACACTTCGGAACCTCCCGCTCTTTCTGATTCTTGATCAACAATTCCAGGCTGTAGGGCGTGAAGCGATGCACCTTGCGCGTGGCGTTTCCGACGTTGATAAATCGAAGCCGCCCGGCGCGGACGTGTTCCATCATGTTTTTGACCGATATGCCAAGCCGCTTCGCTGCCTCGGCGGGCTTCATCAAGGGTTCGTTTGAAGATCTTGACGGTCGCTCATTTCCCGGCTCTACGTTGCGTTCCGACAATAGAATGTCGGGTTACGCAGCGTATAGCGCAAGCATCGAAGCGCATCGATCCGACGACATGGTAAACGCGACGTGCTGACCAATCGCACTTGTGTGCACTAACGTCGCTTGATCACGAAACTCGATTGATTCATATCGATGGAAGGCGTCAATGTCCCGAACAAATGCTTGCGAGTTTGGCCATCATCTCTTTCTCTAGAGCTTCCGCGTCTAGCGCCGAAGTGAGCCTCCCTATGATCGGAAGGGCAAAGCGCGATTACGTTGGTCATCCGGTCCGCCCCGTCCTTCGCCATCGCAATCATATGATGCGCCTCTAGATACGGCTCGCCCTTCGTTGTGATGAAGCCGGGTTGACCGCAATACTCGCATTTGCCTTTCGCACGAAGCAAGACAGCCGTCCGAACCTTTGGGTCGCGTTTGTAACTCGTGCCTATCGAAGTAATCCGTTCGGGGCTGTCGGAACCTAAATCCAAATCGTCGATCGCATCGCCTTTGATAGGCGCTCTTGCTTCGGTTAGCCGGCGAAACAGCACGTCGTCGGGAATTGTTTTACGAACGTATTTCCACGCAGAAACGTTACTCATTCCATCCAATTCGATAAGCGCGTTGTCTATCGCGGCAAAATCTTCCTTCGAAAATTGATGCGCGAGCGAGTTTTGGATTATCGCCTCTCGCCACAGTGGATTGTCGTTCGGCCCTTTCCACGCCTTGCGATTTATGTAGCCATCCTTTTCCTTGATCTTGACGAGCGCAAGCAATGGGACGCCGGCAAGCGACGCGGCTGCGTCAAGCAAATCGCATACTTGCGCGACCATCCGTGAGTTCGTCTTTGGATCGCGGCCAAGCTCGGAAGCCGCGATTTGATATGTTAGGGTTCGATGCGCCGCCACCGCCGAGGCGATGATAGGCAGTAGCTTCCTCGCTTCCGCGTTTTGAACCCCTGCCATCGGTCACGTTTCCACTTCGCCCCTAGCGCAAGTTACCGCGATGAAATCGGCGATAGCAACCGGGAAACGCTAACCCGAAATCAACCGCCCTTGGCGTGCGCCCGGCCCATTGCCGCATATGCGCCCGCCCTTCTATTGACCGGAACGCCGGAAGCTATCGGGCTTCGATTGCGCCGTCCCTTGGACGGCTTTCCCGACCTGATCGGCGAGCCGGGCGTCTAGTCGGGCGTTGCCGGACGCCGAGAGGTTGATCGTCGTGACCGAGGCAAAGGTCAAACGTTCGGCGGATTTGCTCGCCGGTACAGACGCCCAACTCCCGTTCCACGGGAGCTTTGCAATAATTGCGCAAAATCCCAAGAAGGAAAGGGGGGATATTTCCCTCATGCACTTATGTGCAAAACCAGCTTGGCGGTCTGGCACGCAATGCGGTTGGGATGCTGCGAATTTGGCTAACTCCATCGCATTCGTGAGGCGAGGCGAGCCTTTTCATGTCGGCATGAGCGAAGGAATTCAACCAATACGGCGAAGCACGTTCGCCACTGTAGCCGCTTCCCATTTCGCGCCGCGTGCGGTGGAAATGCCGCGAGCATTCAACGCAGCGGCAATTTGACGAAGCGACTTGGCTCCGGCGGCCTGCGCCTCCCGAATAGCGGGGGCGACCGTGTCGGCATGAATTCTCGCCCCGGCCTTTCGGGCGGCATTCGCTATATGGCGAGCATCTGATAGCCGAGGGTTACCGAGAGCCTGCCCACGGGCCTTGGCCGCGACAAGGGCGGCCTTCGTGCGTTCGCTTATGACCTTCCGCTCGCGCTCGGCGAGGGCCGCGTGGAGGTGAAGCATGAATGGTTCCACTTCGGCCCCTAGCTCGGCGACAAGAAAGGGAACGCTATGCGCCATGAGCCCTGAAATGAAGTGGACGTCGCGCCAAAGCCTATCGAGCTTGGATACGACGACCGGGCAACCCTTTCCGTGACGACGGGCCTCGGCAAGAGCGGCGGCGAGTTGCGGGCGCGAGGCGAGCGCGTCCGAACCCTTCCCCAAATTCGTGTTCCTCGAATTCGGCGACGATTTTGAAGACCTTCAATCTCGGCGAACCGGATCACGGCTGCGCGCTGCGCTTCGATACAAGTCCCGAGCGGCCTTGCTCGCACATGTACTCTTCGGAAATACGCGACAAGCGGTTTCGACATTGCGATGGCCTTCAAATGCGTTCTGTAAAGGACTATACGACCGTTTAGATAGTTAAGTATTTTTGCCAAATAATAGGTCTAGTCGTCGGGCATGCCTAATGAACGGTGATTTTTATCGTGACGAAAGCCGCCGCGAACCGCGCCTCAGTCGCTTCAACTCACATAGATCAACGAGGATCGTCATCGCGGCCACATTGCAACTCCGACCAAATGAAGGAAGCTTCGCGGGTTTTCAGCGGGGCGGGCGACGAGCGCTCGCCTACGCGGGCAAGTAGGCGCGAGCACTGGTTCGACCCGCCGATCAGGGATACGTGCAAGTTCGCGATGCAGTCCTTAGCATTTGCGCGAAACGCTTGGCTTCGGAGCAACGTTCATTGACGGCTCGCGCCGCGCTTTATCCGTGAGATGGTGACGCGGCAAGCCGAGTATTCCGGGCGAGCCAAGGCTATCTAACCACTCGGCGAGTGTGTTCGCATCGTCGTCGCGCGTCGGATTGACGCGATGCCCCCTTCTTTCCGCTGCCAAGTGCGACAGATTGTCCGGCAACATGTGCGGACGGTTTCCGAAATACCACGTTTGCTTGCGATCAAATACGAGTACCGGACCGGACGTGTCCTTTCTGAATTCATCTGCGCCCGGATGATAATCGGGTCGAAGTGAAACGAAGCCGCCCGGTGTCGCGCGGTAAACCGCGTCACTACGCCCACGGAATTCTTCTTCATAGTTGCCGATTGCAACCGAACGGGAGACGCGGCCCGCCCAAGCAAGAAGGCCGCGAACTACCGAGCCTGGATAGAAACCTAGAACCCAATAGACAGGGCCGCGCGCGGGCGCGAATTTTTGGTTTGCACGTGGCAAGCGAGACCCAATTGTCATCAATACATGGAGCCATTCCCGTATCGTGCGTAAGGATATATCGAAAGATGCTGGTCATGCTCCAATCATCCCCACGATCTGATCTAGCCAGTGTAGCGCCGCATCGTTAGAACCAACATCGGTCACGAATTCTTGGCCGCGTGCGACAATCCGTAACCGACCCGCATCGGACCAACGGTCAGCGGCTCCGTGGTAGGTCAGGCCGAACCCTTGAAGCGCTCCATTCCGGGACGTTCCAATGCTGCAACGGGCCGCCCGTTTGCGTCAATCGCAATCCGTCGTGGGCGAACCCGGCGGTGCGTCCTTGTCCGCGATAGAGCGTATTGTTTGCGTTCCAATCGCCAATCGTATGCGGATGCACGCGCGGCAAGTGATCAAGATCGGAGCGCGGCCCATTCATCGACCCCGACCGCGATAACGTCTTCGACCTTCAAAAATCCGAAGATGCGGTGATGCCTCTCGCGCGTGACTTCGTCCGAGAAAAGGCCGAAGAACAGAAATACGTCGCCCGCGCCAACTCGTTGATTACTCAGATGCGCTTGGGATGAAGCACACTGGCCAAAAATACATTGATCGTCAAAGAACATCGGGTCTTCATGGCAAAGGTGATCGCCTTTGATTTTGCCGCGCGTAACCAATTCCACGAGGCCGCCGTATCCGAGATGATCGTAAGTTGTTACTGACCGGCGCAGCGTCGGAATGGGAAGGCTAATGGGCTTTCCCGCGATAATGGGAGATGGCGCTCCGCCGGACCCGGAGTCGAATCCCTTGCGGCTGAAAATAACGCGCATTTTCGCTCCGACGCCAGATGAAGCACGAAGGACTATGGTCCATCGCTCGGAAATCGGCGGTCTCGCCCGGATAATCGCACTTGCAGTCGCTCCGGGCAATAACGCCGCAAGAGGCTCGCCAGCGTCAACTCGCCGGTTGATGCTCTTTCTTCCCCTCCGGCATCCCTCGAATGGCCGTCATCGGCCTTCCTAGGGCCGCCTAGGCCCTATTGATTGATTGACGCGAGCAATGCGCCTTTGACGGCGCATGTCAACTCGATGGCGGCGAGCAAGGCGGGAACTTTCGAAGCGGTTTGCAGGCTGACTGCGGGGCCTGCAATCGCATGACCGTCAGCAAGTCCCACGAACGCTGTAAATCAATCAACGGGGTCGACGGGACCGGAGCGATCGATTCGCTTCATTGATTGGATCGGCAAAACGGACAATCGAACACGTGGCCACGCTCAGGCTCCAGTGAACTTGTGTGCATGCACGGGATCACGGGACTTCCAAATCGCTTGGACTTCTTCGAGCGTCGGCCAGTCTTCCAATTCTCATAGAATGGCTTTGGTACGATGGCCCTCTTGTTCTAGGGTCATGTTGACTGCCAGTTTCGCGTTCGAAGTCAGGAAGCCAACATCGGGCTTGGGCGAGGACATCCTTGAGCCCTTTGTCTTTGCTTGCGGCGTCGGCGAACGCAACCCAATTCCCGAGAACGAATTTGATGCAGGCGTTAGCCACGTCCTCCGGAATTGCCATGACAAGGCCACTGATATTTCTTTGTTGCCAGCGTTTTCGAACGGTTCTTGATGTTCGTCAGGGTAGAGCTCCGCGTAAGCCATCCGCCACAGCTTAGTGAAGGACGACAAAGTCGTGTGTTTGACGATCTCAGCTTTGGCTTTCGGCTTCTCCGGGTCGGAGCAAACGTCGTCGGACGTCACTTGAAGCTTGGATATGTCTTCGGGATTGTGATGCGTTCTCATGAAATCGACGAAGTGCCGCGTAAATCTCGCAAGGAAGTCGGGACTCGGGCGAGACGAAGTATTGTAACGTCCCTCTCTCTCGCACACATACTCAACGGCGTGTGTCCAACGGCGAAGGTTAAACTCCAGGATATCCGTCTGAAGATGACGCAAGCCGAATTTGTCGAGATTGTTCTCGAACTCGCCGAGCCGGCCTAGCTCGAATCCGGCCAAGGTCGACGTCACCGGAATACAATTCCAGCATGACGGCTTCCCAACAACCGATAAGCTTGGGATCGCATGGCTTCTTCGCTTTGGAAGCGGTCGGGGCCTGCGGAACGGCGTCGGGAGCATTTCGCGGGACTGGTATCAAACCGAAAACCGGACTTTGAGGGAACGGCGCGCGACGCCTCCCCTATGACTTCATCGTCAGTCCATTCGATCCTACCCTTACTCTTGCGCTTCGCAATGGCGCTAGGCGTCACGCCTTGGAGCTTCGCCAATTCGAGGGCGCTGTACCTCCGGCCATCTACAGATGACACGAAGCTCAACGTATCGCCCTTGTTGTTGTTTTGAACGCTAGGCGTAGCCCATCGGCATTTGCCCGGTCCGTATTCGGGATCGGCGTTATTGATCCGGTCTAGGGATATACGCTCCCCAGCCGGGGCACTGGACGCCCCTTGAGTACGCAAGAAGTCTCTGAACGTTCTCCATACCGGGTTGAAGAAATGACGCTGCTTCGGGGCGTCGTGGAGTCTATGCCTATGGCTTGACGCTTCGCGAGGATACTTTCTCCGGAGTTCCATAGCGGACAGGGCTTGGCAATCTTCGATGACTTCGGGAGAGACATTTTCCCGGGGTCCGGACAAGTCACTATTTCCCCTGAGATGGACAAGCGCATCTTTCAGGGATTGTTATTGGAAGCCGAGATATCATGGGGCTTTCCGGATTTTCCCAGGCTCGGACATTTGTCCGTTTGATTGGGAAATTTCCCAAGCAGGACATTGCTATTGTCCGTGTGGAAAACCGGCTTTCTGACAAATCGAATAGGCATGGCGCGGGCTTTACTTTTGCGCGCCGAATGCTCTATAAAGGGCGTGGCGCTGTAGTGGGCGTCGTTGTGATACTTCCCGAGCCGGGCACTTTGGCGGTGTCCGGCTCTTTCTTCGACCTATAATAGACGATTGCAAGCGATAGTCCATACCCGTCCCAAATGGCCGTGTATGCTTTGCCAAAAGCGTTTAGACAGACTTCTAGCGACTTCGATACGCGCGCGAATATTCCGTCAGTATTCTGCGGCTGGATGTTCCGGTCTATCATCATCTCGGAGTGGCGATCAGTAGCCACTCCAAGGCGATACTAGGGGTTCGCCGCTAGTCATGACGTGGCGAGCCTTCAGCGTGACGTCGGCGACGGTCGCGCCCATTTTCGTCCGCCATGTCGGGCCATTCGTCGGGAGCGAGAATTCGGCTTTATTGCGCCGCCCTCCCCAACTCGGGGAACAGATCGCGAAAATTCGTGGGACTTTTCGTGGGAACTTTTGGCGTCCGTCGTGGGGCTTTGACGCCTTTTCGTTCCCTTTTGCGCCCTTACGGCCTTCGCCTCAGTTTGGGCGGAATTTCTTTGTATTTCAGTGTCTTATTGAAGCGGCTGGCGCTCATGGGCATGGAACTGCTCGACCAGACCCCCGTCCCAATTCTGAGCTGATTTTCGGTGGGATGCCCGTAAGTTATTGAAAAACACCCATGCTGGCAGGAGTGGAGGGAACTCGAACCCCCAGCCCCCGGTTTTGGAGACCGGTGCTCTGCCAATTGAGCTACACTCCTATTGCGCGTCCTTCTGCCCCAAGCGCCAGCCCGATGCAAGCATGGCCCGCGCAACGCCTCGCCGTCGCTTGCCTATGCGACATAAACATATATTTATGCGCTTATGCCAGCATCCAGCGGCGAGGCGAAATGACCGATCCCTTCTCCGAGATTCGCCCCGCGTCCCGACGACGGCGAGGCGCGGTTTCGCGCCGAGGCGGCCCAGCGCATTCTCGTGCTCGACGGCGCCATGGGCACCGAGGTGCAGGGGCTCAGCTTCGAGGAGACGCATTTCCGCGGGCGAGCGCTTCGCCGCCTGCGGCTGCCATCTCAAGGGCAACAACGATCTGCTCACGCTCACCCAGCCGGAGGCGATCGAGGCCATCCATTTCTCCTATGCGCAAGCCGGCGCCGACATTCTCGAAACCAACACCTTCTCCTCCACCCGCATCGCCCAGGCCGATTACGGCATGCAGGAGGTCGTCTATGAGCTGAACCGCGACGGCGCGCGGCTCGCCAAGCGCGCGGCGCTGAAGGCCGAACGGCTCGACGGCAAGCCCCGCTTCGTCGCCGGCGCGCTGGGGCCGACCAACCGCACCGCCTCGATCTCGCCCGACGTCAACAATCCCGGCTTCCGCGCCGTCTCCTTCGACGAATTGCGCGAGGCCTACGCCGAGCAGATCGTGGGGCTGATGGACGGCGGCGCCGACCTCATCCTCATCGAGACGATCTTCGACACGCTCAACGCCAAGGCCGCGATCTTCGCCTGCGAGGAGGTCTTCGCCAAGCAGGGCCGCCGGCTGCCGATCATGATCTCCGGCACCATCACCGACCGCTCGGGGCGCACGCTCTCCGGCCAGACGCCGACGGCGTTCTGGCATTCCGTGCGCCATGCGCGGCCGCTGACCGTCGGCCTCAATTGCGCGCTCGGCGCGGCGGCGATGCGCGAGCATATCGAGGAGATCGCCTCGGTCGCCGACACGCTGGTCTGCGCCTATCCCAACGCCGGCCTGCCCAACGCCTTCGGCCAGTATGACGAAATCGCCGGAGCAGATGGCCGCGCAGATCCGCGCGACTTCGCGGAGGCCGGCCTCGTCAATGTCGTCGGCGGCTGCTGCGGCTCGACGCCCGCCCATATCCGCGCCATCGCCGAGGCCGTGCGCGGCCTGAAGCCGCGCGCGATCCCCGAGATCGCGCCGCAGATGCGGCTCTCCGGCCTGGAGCCGTTCACGCTGACCTCGGACATTCCCTTCGTCAATGTCGGCGAGCGCACCAATGTCACGGGCTCGGCCAAATTCCGCAAGCTCATCACCTACGGCGATTACGCCGGCGCGCTCGAGCGTCGCGCGCGATCAGGTCGCGAATGGCGCGCAGATCCTCGACGTCAACATGGACGAGGGCCTGATCAATTCGCAGCGCCGCGATGGTCGAGTTCCTCAACCTCGTCGCCTCCGAGCCCGATATCGCGCGCGTGCCTGTGATGATCGATTCCTCGAAATTCTCGGTCATCGAGGCCGGCCTCAAATGCGTGCAGGGCAAGGCGATCGTCAACTCGATCTCGATGAAGGAGGGCGAGGCGGAATTCCTGCGCCAGGCGCGGCTCGTGCGCGCCTACGGCGCGGCGGTCGTCGTGATGGCCTTCGACGAGCAGGGCCAGGCCGACACGCTACGAGCGCAAGGTCGCCATCTGTCGGCGCGCTTATAAGCTGCTCACCGAGCAGGCGGGCTTCCCGCCCGAGGACATCGTCTTCGACCCCAATATCTTCGCGGTCGCCACCGGCATCGAGGAGCACAACGGCTATGGCGTCGCCTTCATCGAGGCGGCGCGCGCGATCAGACGAACTCTGCCGCATGCGCATATCTCCGGCGGCGTCTCCAATCTCTCGTTCTCGTTCCGCGGCAACGAGCCGGTGCGCGAGGCGATGCACGCGGTGTTTCTCTATCACGCCATCCAGGCCGGCATGGATATGGGCATCGTCAACGCCGGCCAGCTCGCGGTCTATGAGACGCATCGACCCCGAATTGCGCGAGGCCTGCGAGGACGTCGTGCTCAACCGCCGCGCGGACGCGACGGAGCGGCTGCTGACGCTCGCCGAACGTTATCGCGGCGGCGCGGCGCGGGAAGGCAAGGCGCAGGATCTGTCCTGGCGCGAGAAGCCCGTCGACGAGCGCATCGCCCATGCGCTCGTCAACGGCATCAACGATTATATCGACGCCGACACCGAGGAGGCGCGCCGCGGCGGCGAAGCGTCCGCTCGACGTCATCGAGGGGCCGCTGATGGTCGGCATGAACATCGTCGGCGACCTTTTCGGCGCCGGCAAGATGTTCCTGCCGCAGGTGGTGAAGTCGGCGCGGGTGATGAAACAGGCGGTCGCCGGTGCTGCTGCCCTATATGGAGGGCGGAGAAGGACGCGCGCGCCGAGCGCCGGCAAGATCCTGCTGGCGACCGTCAAGGGCGACGTGCACGACATCGGCAAGAACATCGTCGGCGTCGTGCTCGCCTGCAACAATTACGAGATCATCGACCTCGGCGTGATGACGCCGGCTTCCGAGATCCTGCGCGTCGCGCGCGAGAAACGGGTCGACGCCATCGGCCTTTCCGGCCTCATCACGCCCTCGCTCGACGAAATGGCGCATGTGGCGGCCGAGATGGAGCGCGAGGGCTTCGACATCCCGCTGCTGATCGGCGGCGCGACGACGAGCCGCGTGCATACCGCGGTGAAGATCCATCCGCGCTACCGCCGCGGCCAGACTGTCTATGTCAACGACGCGAGCCGCGCCGTCGGCGTCGTCGGGGCGCTGCTGTCGCCGGAGAGCCGCGGCGTCCTATGTCGAGACGGTGCAGGGCGGAATATCGAAAGGTCGCCGACGCGCATGCGCGCTCCGAGGCCGACAAGGCGCGACTGCCCCTCGCCCGCGCGCGCGCCAACGCGATGAAAATCGATTGGTCGGCCTACCAACCGACGAAGCCGAGCTTCCTCGGCGCGCGCGCCGTCGCGCCGCCGAGCCTCGAAGCCTTGATCCCCGTATATCGACTGGACGCCGTTCTTCCAGACCTGGGAGCTGAAGGGCCGCTATCCCGCGATCCTCGACGACGAGAGGCAGGGCGCCGCCGCCCGCGCCTTGTTTGACGACGCGCAGGCGATGCTGAAGCGCCTCGTCGCCGAGAAATGGCTCCAGCCCCGGGCGGCCATCGGCTTCTGGCCGGCGGCGAGCGAGGGCGACGACATCCAGGTCTTCGAGGACGAAGGCCGCCAGCGCAGGCTCGCCACCTTCTTCACGCTGCGCCAGCAACTCAACAAGCGCGACGGCAGGCCGAATCTCGCGCTCGCCGATTTCGTCGGCCCCAGGGATTTCATCGGCGGCTTCGTCGTCACGGCGGGAGCGGAGGAGGAGGCGATTTCCTCAGCCTTCGCCGGCCGCAACGACGATTATTCCTCGATCCTCGTCAAGGCGCTCGCCGACCGTTTCGCCGAGGCGCTCGCCGAATACATGCACATGCGCGTGCGCCGCGATCTCTGGGGCTATGCGGCCGACGAAACGCTTTCGCCGGAGGCTTTGATCGAGGAGACCTACGCCGGCATCCGCCCCGCGCCGGGCTATCCCGCTCAGCCCGACCATACCGAGAAGGCGACCCTGTTCCGCCTGCTCGACGCCGAAGGGCGCGCCGGCGTGCGGCTGACCGAGAGTTTCGCGATGTGGCCGGGCGCCTCGGTGTCCGGGCTCTACATCGCCCACCGCCAAGCCCATTATTTCGGCGTGGCGAAAGTGGAGCGCGATCAGGTCGAGGATTACGCCGCGCGCAAGGGGTTGAGCGTCGCCGAAGTCGAGCGCTGGCTCGCGCCGGTGCTCAACTACAGCCATGCGCCCGCCGTGGCGGCGGCGGAGTAATGGGCGTCTCAGCTATACCAGCAGTAGCGACGGCCGTAGCGCCAGCGGCAATGGCGGTGATGCGGGTACATTACGTGAGGGCCCCAGCAGTAACGGTACCAGTGGTGGCCGGTCTCGCCCCAGCGATAGCAGCCGGCTTGCGCCGCGCCCGTCCCGCCGACCGTCAATAGAGCCGCCGCAGCGGCCGCAACCATCATCTTGCGCATGAGCATTCTCCGGTTCGCCGTTTCGCCGCGGCTCGGCTGGGCGTCGCCGCTCAGCCAAACCGCTGCGAAAACGCAAGCTTACCGGCGCTCGCTTAATGCGCGGTAGTCGCCCTGCCCCGCCGCAAGCCGGCGATCGCCGCCGCCCCGAAGGCGAGCGCGGCGGCGATGCAGACGAGCGACAGGCTGAAGGCCCCCCCGATCGAGTCGAGATTGGCCGCCGCCCCAAGCCGGCTGAAGAACAGCCCGCCGATGACGGCCACCGACAGCGCCGCGCCGATCTGCAATGTGGCGTTGACGAGCCCCGAGGCCAGGCCCGACCAGCGGGCGTCGACGCGGTCTATCACCGTGCGGATCATCACCGGCATCGCCGTGCCCTGCCCCAGCCCCATCAACAGCAGCACCGGCTCGACGCCGAGGCTCGCGTGCCGCCGCACGAGAAGGGCGAGCGTCAGCATCCCCAGGGCGGTCGTCGCCATTCCCGCCGACGCCGCCAGCGCCCCCAGCCTTGCGGCGGCGAAACGCGCGAACTGCGAGCCCGCGAGAAAGCCCGCTCCGAACGGCAGGAACGCCAGCCCCGCCGCGCGCGCGCCGTAGCCCAGGCCGAACTCCTCGTACATGGGGAAGATGAGGAAGAACGAGGCCATGGAATAGAACACCAGCGTCGCCGTCAGCCCGCGCAAAAGGCCGGGCTCGCCGGAAGGCGTGGGGGTGGACGAGCGGGTTGCCGCCGCGTTCGACGAGGCGATGCTCGTAGCGCCAGAACGCCAGCCCAAGCAGCAGGCGACAGCCCGAGCAGCGCGAAGCTCCACAGCGGCCAGCCCGAGTTCGCGGCCCTCGATCAAGGGAACGACGAGCGCCGACAGGGCCGCCAGCAGCAGCAGAGCGCCGCCTGCGTCGAGCCGGGAATCCTTGCCGCCCCGGCTTTCCGGCAGAAAGAACCAAGCCGCGGGGATCGCCAGCGCCGTCACCGGCAGATTGACGAGAAACACGGCGCGCCAGCCCAGCGAACTGCCGTCGATGAGGATTCCCGCCAGAATCTGGCCGACGATCGAGGCCGAGCCCAGCATGAAACCGAAGAGGCCCAGAGCCTTGGGCTTTTCGGTCGGCGGGAACAGGTGGTGGATCGAGGCGAGCGCCTGCGGCGCGAGCACGGCGGCGGCGACGCCCTGGACGAGCCGGCCCGCGACCAGCGCATTCGGCGACCAGGCGAAGCCGCAAAGCGCCGAGGCGGCCGCGAAGCCCGCGAGGCCGACGAGGAAGACCCGCCGGCGCCCGTAGAGATCGCCGAGCCGGCCGCCGAGAATCAGCAGCACGGCGTAGGCCACCGCATAGCCGGACATGACGAGCTGCAAGGACGCCGCGGAGGCGTGCAGGTCGCCGCGGATCGAGGGCAGCGCGACATTGACGATGAAGAAATCGAGCGGCGGCAGGAAGGCGCCGGTGAGCAGGATCGCCAGCGCCGTCCAGCGTCGCGGATCGGGGCGGACGCATTCGGCGGCGAGCAGCGCGTCAGTCGAACTCATGCGAGTCTCCTGTTTGGAACCATTCGGTTCCTAAAAGGGCAAGAAAAGATCAGTGCGGTCGGGGCCCGAGCGCGCCCATGGCGGCGGCGGCGACCTCGCGCAGTTCGCCTTCGCCGGCGCCGGTTTTGGCGACGAAGCGCAGGCCCTGAATGACGGTTTGCAGATAGCGAGCCAGGGCCTGGGCGTCGGCGCGGGAGTCGATGACGCCTTGCGCCTGCCCGCGCCGGACGGCCTCGGCGCAGCAGCGCGCGCATTTTCGCGTAATAGGCCTCGACCCGCTGGCGCGCCTCGGCGTCGTCGGGCAGCAGTTCGCCGGTCGCGGTCGAGATGAGGCAGCCCTTCTGCCAGCACGCTTGCGCGGAGACATGGGCGTAATGCAGCAGGACGTTGCGAATCCCCTCGCGCGCGTCCGCGACGGCGAGCTTTTCGCGCAGACGCTCCAGCCCCTCGCGGGCGTAGAGGTCGAAGGCGGCGAAGAACAGCGCCCGCTTGTCGGGGAAAGCCTTGTAAAGGCTGCCGCGCGAAAGCCTGGTCCCCTCGATGAGATCGACCATCGAGGCGCCGTGATAGCCGCGCTCGCGGAACACCTCCAGCGCGTCGCGCACGGCGTCGTCGAGATCGAATTCGCGCGGCCGCCCGGGGGCGGCGCGGCTGGAGGGGGTCGCGTCATGGCGGCGAATATGGAACCAATCGGTTCAGAATTCTAGCCTCGGCGCACGCCGATCAACCGCTTGTGAAAACCCCGCGCGCCGCGCGACGCCCTTGGACGCGGCGGCGCTACGCGCTTAGATCGCGCAAGACAGGACGGACGCCCCATGCAGGAACAGGACATCGCCGCGCTCAACGCCTGGCTCGCCGACGCCGGGCTTCAGGGCATGAGCGAGGAGACGCTCATCCGCGGCTTCGCCGAGCGTTTTCTCGCCTCCGGCGCGCCGCTGGCCGCCGGCCGCGTGCTGGTCGACACCTTGCATCCGCTCTACGAGGGCCGCGCCTTCCGCTGGCGACGCGGCGAGGAGGAGATCGCCGTCAGCGAATACGGCTCCTCCTCGGACGGCGAGGCGCTGGAGCGCTGGCGCGCGACGCCGTTCTACCGGCTCCAGGAGAGCGGCGAGTTGCATCTGGTGCAGAAGCTCGACGAGGAGACGGTCGCGCTCGATCCGTTCCTCGCGATGCTGCAAAAGGACGGGCTCAGCTACGCCGTCGCTCTGGTCGACCGCTTCGGCGAGCAGGGCGGCATCGGCCCCGCCGATTGCCTCTATTCGGCCTGGGGCAGCGACGCGCCCGAGGGTTTCCGCGACGAGGACATCGCGGCCTTGCGCCGGCTCTCGCCGATCCTGGCGCTGGCGCTCAAATCCGCCTCGCTCGGCCGCATCGCGCGCACGCTGGTGGAGACCTATCTCGGCCGCGACGCGGGCGAGCGCGTGCTGAAAGGCCGCATCGCGCGCGGCGTGGCCGAGGAGATCAAGACCGTGCTGTGGTTCTCGGACCTGCGCGACTACACGCGCATCTCCGACTCCGCAGCGCCGGAGCAACTGATCCCGATGCTCAACGACTACGCCGACGTCATCGTCTCGGCGATCCACTGGCAAGGGGGCGACGTCCTGAAGCTCATCGGCGACGGGGTGCTGGCGATCTTTCCCGCCGCGGACCGGCAGGCGGCGTGCCTGGCCGCGCTGACGGCCGCCGGCAAGGCGCGCGCCAAGGTCGCCAAACTCAACGAGACGCGCGCCGCCGGCGGGCTGCCGGCGACGAATTTCTACCTCGGCCTGCATATCGGGCGCGTGTTCTACGGCAATATCGGCAGCCGCGAGCGGCTCGACTTCACGGTGATCGGCCCGGCGGTCAACGAGGTGAGCCGCATCGCCTCGATGTGCCGCTCGGTCGATCAAGCCTTGTTGATGTCGTCGGCCTTCGTGGAGGGCCTGAGGCGGCGGCGGCAGGATTTCCTCTCCGTCGGCCGGTTCGCTTTGCGCGGCGTGTCGGCGCCGCAGGAGCTGTTCACCGTCGATCCCGCCCTCTGGCCGGCGCCGCCGGCCGCGTGAACTATCGCTTTGCGAAAGCCTGTATGAAAAGGTAGCCGCAAGTCCCTCTGCAGGAGCACATCCATGAACAAGCTCGAATCCCTGCGCGAGATGAGCGTCGTCGTCGCCGACACCGGCGACATGGGGTCGATCGAGGCGTTCAAGCCGACCGATTCGACCACCAATCCCGACGCTGATCCTCAAGGCCTCGCAGATGCCGGCCTACAAGGATCTGGTCGAGGAGGCGATCGTCTGGGGCCGCAAGGCCGGCGCCAAGCCCGGCGAGGTGACGGACCGGCTGGCGATCAATTTCGGCGCGGCGCTGACCAAGATCGTGCCCGGCCGCGTCTCCACCGAAGTCGACGCCGATCTCTCCTTCGACACGCGAGGCGACGATCGCCAAGGCGCGCTCGCTGATCGCGGCCTACGAGGCGCGCGGGGTCAAGCGCGACCGCATCCTCATCAAGATCGCCTCGACCTGGGAGGGCGCGCAGGCCGCCGCCGTCCTGCAGCGCGAGGGCATCGACTGCAACATGACGCTGATCTTTTCGCTCCCGCAGGCCGTCGCCTGCGCCAACGCGAAGGCGTTCCTCATCTCGCCCTTCGTCGGCCGCATCCTCGACTGGCACGTGAAAGCGGGCGGCGGCCCGTACACCTCCGAGACCGATCCGGGCGTGCAATCGGTCCGGCAGATCTACGCCTATTACAAGACCTATGGGATTTCGACGGTGGTGATGGGCGCCTCGTTCCGCAACATCGGCGAGATCGAGGCGCTCGGCCGGCTGCGACCGGCTCACCATTTCGCCGCAACTGCTCGGCGAGCTCGCCAAGGCCGAGGGGACGCTCGCGCGCAAGCTCGACCCGAGAGCGCCGGGCAAGCCGGTGGAGCCCATGAAGCTCGACGAGAAGGCGTTCCGCTGGGCGCTCAACGAGGACGCGATGGCGACGGAGAAGCTCGCCGAAGGCATCCGCCCGTTCGCCAAGGACCTCGGCGTCGCTTCGCAAGATGGCGGCGGAGCGGCTGGCCGCCTGAGACGCGGGGTCGCGACGTTCAGGCGCCGGCGCTCCCCGGTTTCGCCGCGCCCTTGAGCCAGTCTAGTTCCCGCCTTCGAGCAGGCGTCTTGCGATGACCTGCGCCTGGATCTCCGCCGCGCCCTCGAAGATGTTGAGGATGCGCGCGTCGCACAGCACGCGCGAGATCGGATATTCCAGCGCAAAGCCGTTGCCGCCGTGGATTTGCAGGGCGTTGTCGGCCGCCGCCCACGCGACGCGCGCCCCGAGCAGTTTGGCCATCCCCGCCTCCAGATCGCAGCGCCGGCCCTCGTCCTTGGCCCGGCCGGCGAAATAGGTGATCTGCCGGGCGATGTGGATCTCGACCGCCATCATCGCCAGCTTGTCGGCGACGCGCGGGAACCTGATCAGCGGCTTGCCGAACTGGATGCGCTCCTTCGCGTAGCGCAGCCCCAGCTCGAACGCGCTCTGCGCGACGCCGACCGCGCGCGCGGCGGTCTGGATGCGCGCGCTCTCGAAGGTCTCCATCAATTGCTTGAAGCCCTGGCCCTCGACCCCGCCGAGCAGCTGGCTTGCGGGAACCTCGAAACCGTCGAAGGCGATCTCGTATTCCTTCATGCCGCGATAGCCGAGCACCTCGATCTCGCCGCCCGACATGCCCTTGGCCGGGAAACGGCTCGGCGTCGGAGCCGCGCGGCTTCTCGGCGAGCAGCATCGAGAGGCCCTTGTAGCCCTTCTCCTCCGGATTGGTGCGCACCAGCAGCGTCATCAGATCCGCGCGCACGGGATGGGTGATCCAGGTCTTGTTCCCCGTGACCTTGTAGACGTCGCCCTCTCGCGCGGCCCGCGTGCGCAGCGAGGCGAGGTCCGAGCCGGTGTTGGGCTCGGTGAACACCGCCGTCGGCAGGATTTCGCCCGCTGGCGATCTTCGGCAGATATTTCGCCTTCTGCTCGGGCGTGCCGCCGACGAGGATCAATTCGCCGGCGATCTCCGAGCGCGTGCCGAGCGAGCCGACCCCGATATAGCCGCGCGAAAGCTCCTCGGAGACGACGCACATCGCGACTTTGCCGAGCCCCAGGCCGCCGTGCTCTTCAGGGATCGTCAGCCCGAACACGCCCATGTCGGCGAGGCCCTGGATCACTTCGAGCGGGATATAGCTGTTCGTCCGGTGCCAATCCTGCGCATGCGGGATCACTTCGGCTTCGGCGAAGCGGCGCATCTCGGCGCGCATCGCGGTCAGCGTCTCGTCGAGGCCGGGGTCGCCGATCGCGCCCTCCGGCGCCTGTTCGATGAGCGCCGCGAGGCGCGCGCGGTTCTCGGGCGTCGAGCCGGTCGCGATCAGTTCGGCGACCGCGCCCTTGCGCAAGCCCGCGACGACGGCCCTCGTCGAGGCCGAAATCCGCCGGACGGACGAATTCGCCCTGGTTCATCGGCAGGCCGCCGAAGGCCTGCGCGAGATATTCGCCAAGGCCGATGCGGGTCATGAGCTCCTCGGTCTCGCCAAATCGCCCTTCGGCGCGCATGCGCCGGGCGTAGGCGGCCAGTTCGCGCGCCGCTTGCGCGTAGGTCGCAAGCCAGGCGAGGCCGTGCGCGGCGTGCTGCTCGGCCTCGATCAGCGCGGAGTCCAGCCGCCCCTCGCGGCTCACCCTGTCGCGCACGGCGGCGATCGCGCGCGCGAGCAAGGTCTCCAGCGCGCCCTGCGCCGCAGCGGCGAGGTCGTCGAAATCCACGGATGGCGCTCCCCTATCTATTTCGGCGCCGCAACATGCGACTTGAAAGCGCCGGACGCAATCCGCATTTCTGCCGATGCGGGTTCAGATTTCGCCGCCGCGCGGCGTGGTAAGGATGCGGAATGAAGGCGGCGGCGGGCGTGGTTTTCGATGCGATCGGCGGCTTTCTGGTGGACGACGGCTGGCCGATCGCCAGCCATATCGCCTTGTCGATGCTGACCTCGATGTTCCCGTTCTTCATCTTCGTGACCGCGCTCGCGGGCTTCCTCGGCACGTCGGACCTCGCCGGCGAAGCGACCAAGCTGATCTTCGCGGCCTGGCCGAACGCGGTGGCCGGCCCGATCGCTAGCGTCGTGCAGAATGTGCTTACGCAACCGCGCGGCGGGCTGCTCACCATCGGCGCGGTGCTGGCGCTCTATTTCTCCTCGAGCAGCGTCGAGGCTCTCCGCACCGGGCTCAACCGCGCCTATGACGCGCTCGACCACCGGCCCTGGTGGCGGCTCAGGCTGCAATCGATCCTGTTCATGATGGTGGCGCTCTTTCGGCCTGCTGGCGCTCGCCTTCCTGGTGGTGCTGGGGCCGCTGATCTGGGCGCAGGCGCTCGATTTCGCGCCGCAGCTTGCGCCGTTGCAGCAGCTTGTCACGATGGTCCGGCTCGGGGTCGCGACGGTGGTTTTGTGCGCGACGCTCCTGGTGGCGCATCTGTGGCTGCCGGCGGTCAAGCTCAGGTTCGTCGACGTGGCGCCGGGGGTGATCTTCACTTTCGTCGGCAGCGTCGGCTTCGGCGAGGCGTATGGGCTTTATTTGAGCGAATTCGCGCGCAACTACGTCTCGACGTATGCGGGGCTCGCCTCGGTGATGATCACGCTGGTGTTTCTTTACGTCATGGCGGCGATTTTCGTGTTCGGCGGCGAATTGAACGCGGCGATCCTGCGCGCCGGGCGGCGCGAGAAGGTGCGGGTGCGCCGCGCGGGCCGCGTGCGCGGGGCGGGAGCGCGGCATCTGGAGCGGCGGGAATAGCCGGCCCGGCCGATCACCGGAACAGCCGGTGCGAGCCGTTGTCGTCGCGGTCCCAGGACAGGTCGACGGTCTTCATGTCGCGGATCGCGAGCTCCGGCGGTTTGCGTTCGCCCGCCAGCCATGCCCGCGCGAGAGCGAAATAATCCTTCATTTCCAGTTCGACCGACGTGGCGATTCAGCGCGGGAAATCGTTTCGTGGCGACTATGAACAGAAGCTCGGGGTCGATCCACGACAGCATGCGGCCGGTGGCCGGCTCGGCGGCCTTGGCGAAGCGGCCGCGCCCCGCCGCATTGGCGAAGACGATCGGGTTCTGGCGGAAGTAGAAATGGACGCCGCTGTCGGCGGCGACGCGGGGACGTATGACGTCATAGGGCTCGAAGCCGCAAGCGGCGAACAGGATCGCCCAATATTCGAGCCAGCGTTCGTTGACGTGATGGGTGCCGCCCTGGAACGGCAGGGCGGCCGAGAACAGCACGACGTCGGAATGCCGGCAGAGATCGCCGATAAACCGCTCCGCGCACGCGAAAGGCAGATGTTCGGCGACCTCCATGGAGATCGTCAGGTCGAAGCGGCGCTTGAGGTCGAACGGCTCGGCCAGATCCGTCGGCGTGAAATATTGGGGATCGATGGCCAACAGCGCGCGATTGACGTAATCGCCGTCCAGCCCCCGGATTTCGGACGCGCCGGCCTGCGAGAAGGCCTTCAGCCAGCTTCCGGTCCCGCACCCGACGTCGAGCACGGACGCGGGGCGAATGTAATCGGACAAAGCCCTGATGATCCGGCTCGCGGAATAGTTCTCCCCGGCCATCGCGGCGAAGAAGGCGTCGCTATAGGGCGTCACGGCGGCGATCCTTGCCGGCGCGATGGCTTCGCAAGCGCGACGACGCGCCCCGGCGCCTCGGTCCCGGCCTCGCGTCGCGTCGAAGCGGCGGCGAGATGGACGACCTCCAGCCCCGCCGCCGCCGCGGCTTCGCGCACATGCGCGTCGGAATGGCGGAAGCGCATGGCCGGCCCGAGCGCGAACGGCGCCTCGCCGCTCTCGACGGTGAAGACGAAGAGGCCCCCCGACGCCAGCGCCGCGGCAGCCGCGGCAAAAACCGGGCGTCGAGATCGCCGAGATAGACGAAAGCGTCGGCGGCGACGGCGAGATCGGCCCGTCTTTCCGGGCGGCCAAGAAGAACGCCAGCGAGATCGCCGACCTGCAACTCGTCGTAGATCGCCCGCCGCCTTCGCCTGGCGATCATGCCGGCGGAGATGTCGACGCCGACAAGCCGCTCGACCCGCTCCGCTCAGAGCGCGGCCCGCCAGCCCCGAGCCGCAGCCGAGATCGAGCGCCTCGCGCGAAGCGGCGCCCCGGCGCCACCGCTGTCGAGCGCGGAAACGATCAGCTCCGGGCCGCGATAGCCGAGCGTCTGCGTGAGATGCCGGTCGAAGCGCGGCGCGTAATCGTCGAACAGGCGCGCCACATAGGCGGGGGGCAGCGCCGCCACCGCGCGGTTTTCCAGCCGGGCGAGCAAGGGGCCTGCGCCCTGTCGATCTCAGCGGGTCGGCGCGAAGGGCGCTGGAATAGGCGGCGACGGCGCCGGCGATGTCGCCGAGCTTTTCGCGCGCTTCCCCTAAAGCCGCCCAGGCCGGCGCCCAATCGGGCGCGCGTTCGAGCGTCTGCTCGAACAGTTCCGCCGCCGCGCGCCAATCGCCCGTCCGCGGCGGCGGCACGCGCGTAGGCGTAGCGGCGCTCGGCCAGCGGATCGGGGCAGGCGAGCGCGTCCACCGCCGCCTCAGGGCGTCGGCGAAGGCGAAGGCGTCGGCGAGGGAGCCGGCGTCGGCGGGTTCCGCTTCGCCTGGATCTGCGCCTCGATCGCGTCGAGACGCGCCTGGGCCTCGTCGGCCGCCTTGGCGAGCGCCTCGGCCTTGGCGCGCGCGTCGGTCTCGGCGGTCTTGGCGGCGAGCGCCGAGGCGTCGGCGGCGCGCGCGCGGGCCTGCGCGTCGGCGAGCGCGGCCTGCGCCTTTTCGAGATTCGTCCTCGACGGCGGCCTTCTGCGCGGCAAGCTCGCCGAGCTCCTCCTGCGCGGACTTGAGATTGTTCGGTCGTGTCCTTCAGCAGCGCGGTCTTCGAATCGAGTTCGTCGCACTCGGAGGCGAGCGAAAGTTCCGTCTCGTCGACCTTGTGGGTGAGATCGGCGAGATCGCATCTGCACGCTGGTGCGCTGGGCGACGGCGTCGTCGAGCGCCTTGCGGCCCGTGTCCAGACGCTGGCGCAATTCTGCGGCGGAGCCGACCGCGCGCTGTATCGCCTGCAACTCGCCGACCAGTTCCTGGCGGGCGACCTCGGCGCGGCGCTGCGCCTCCTCGCCGTCGGCGCGCAGGCTGACCCCCTCCTGCCAGAAATAGATCGCCACCAGCCAGCCGACGGCGGCGATGCCCATCAGCGCCAGCGACGCCGGTCGCCCGAATTCGCTTCGGCCCCCGTCCATGCCCGATTCCCTGAAGCCCGCCATCGCGGCGGCCGATATTGGCCGCCGCGACCCGCCCGCGCCAAGCGCTATTTTCGCTCGGCCATCACCTGGTGCGGGGCGGCCAGTGAAGGATTGCGCGCGCGGCCTGCGCCGCCGGGCCGCTAGAAGGCTTTGACGCCGCCGCCGCGGCCCGACATAACACGCCTCGACCCTTTGAGGGGAGCCCCGTTTGAAGTTCTCGCTCGCCAGCCTCGCCGCCCAGGCGCTCCGCGGCCACAGAGGTTGGCCGGAGCAATGGCGTTCGGCCGAGCCCAAGCCCGCCTATGACGCCATCATCGTCGGCGCCGGCGGCCACGGCCTCGCCACCGCCTATTACATGGCCAAGGAGCACGGGATGACCAACATCGCCGTGCTGGAGAAGGGCTGGCTCGGCGGCGGCAACACCGGCCGCAACACCACGATCGTCCGCTCGAACTATCTCTGGCCGGCCTCCGAGGGCATCTACGGCCACGCGCACAAGCTCTGGCCGGGGCTCTCGCAGGAGCTCAACTACAACGTGATGTTCTCGCCGCGCGGCGTCATGCTGCTGGCGCACAACCACCACGACGAGCAGGCGTTCCGCCGCCATGTCCACGCCAACCGGCTCGCCGGCATCCCCAACGAATGGCTGACGCCGGAGCAGGCGAAGGAGTTCTGCCCGATCCTCAACATCGATCCCGGCATCCGCTATCCCGTGCGCGGCGCGGCCTTGCAGCGCACCGGCGGCACCGCGCGCCACGACGCGGTCGCCTGGGGCTATGCGCGCGCGGCCTCGGCGCGCGGCGTCGACATCATCCAGAACTGCGAGGTCAAGGCGATCACGGCGCGACGCCAGCGGCGCGGTCACCGGCGTCGAGACGACCAAGGGGCCGATCGCCGCGCGCAAGATCGGCGTCGTCGCCGCCGGCCACACCAGCGTCGTGATGGCTCTCGCCGGCCTGCGGATGCCGCTGGAATCCTTCCCGCTGCAGGCGCTCGTCTCCGAGCCGCTGAAGCCGGTGATGCCCTGCGTCGTCATGTCCAACGCCGTCCACGCCTATATGTCGCAGTCCGACAAGGGCGAACTCGTCATCGGCGCCGGCACCGACGGCTATGTCTCCTACAGCCAGACCGGCGGGCCGCACATCGCGGTCTCGACGCTGGAGGCCATCGTCGAGATGTTCCCGATCACGTCGCGGCTGCGGATGCTGCGCAACTGGGGCGGCATCGTCGACACGACGCCCGACCGTTCGCCGATCCTGTCGAAGACCTCCGTCCCCGGCCTGTTCGTCAATTGCGGCTGGGGCACCGGCGGGTTCAAGGCGACGCCGGGCTCGGGCCATGTGTTCGCCCATCTCGTCGCCACCGGCGAGCCCAACGCCATCGCCGCGCCGTTCTCGATCGACCGCTTCCGCACCGGCGCGCTGGTCAACGAGGCCACCGCCGCCGCCGTCGCGCATTGAGGGGCGCCGAACCATGCTGCTGATCCGCTGCCCCTATTGCGAAATGGAGCGACCTGAGGTCGAATTCAAATACGGCGGCCAGGCGCATCTGGTGCGCGCCCCGCAAACGGCGACCGACGAGGAATGGACGGATTTCCTCTATTTCCGCGACAACCCGAAAGGCGTCCACGCCGAGCGCTGGCGCCATGCGGTCGGCTGCGGGCGCTTCTTCAACTGCCTGCGCGACACGGTGAGCGACAAGATCGTCGTCACCTACAAGGCGGGCGAGCCGCGGCCGTCCTCGCCTTAAGCGCGGCGCTCGCCTGCGGCGCGGCGCCGGCCGAGGAGGTCAGGCAGATCGCGCCGGACATGTTCCAGCCGGTCTATCGCGATCCCAACGCGCCGCAGCACAAGGCGGCGGCGCCGAAACCGCCGGCGCCGGCTGCGCCGAAGGCCGTCGTCGCCAAGCCGCCGCCCGCGCAGCCGGTCTCGCTCGCGCCGAGCCGCGCCCGGCCCTATGGCGCCTGCGAGCCCGATGCGCATGATTTCGTCGTCTGTCTCGGCGAGGCCGCCGCGCGCGCCGACCGCTCGGTCGAGCAGGCCGAACATTCGGTGCTGGCCGGGCTCGGCCGCCGCCCCGGCGTCAATCCCGTGGTCGCCGACGGGGCCGCGCGCCAACTGACGCGCCGCCGGAGCGGCCTGGCGGACGTTGCGCGACCGCGAATGCGCGGACCTGCCGCTGATCGAGAACGGGCTCGTCGGCTCGCTCTACGAGCGGCGGCTGATCTGCCGCATCCGCCGCGACATCGAACGCGTCGAGTTCCTGCGCGAGCGCTACGGCGCGCGGGGTGAGGCTCGCTTTCGGTCCGCGCGTCTCGCGCAGAGAGCGGGCGGGACGCCCGCGGTCCGAAGGACGGCATTTATCTTCGTTTCCCCGGCGCGGCGCCGTGATAGGAAGGCGCGTCCGCCGGAGCCTGCACCCCATGCGCCTCGTCGCGATCCTCGCCCTCGTCGCGGCCGCCTACGCGGCCTCGCCGGAGCAGTCCTATTTCGCGGCGCGCGACAAGGCGGTCGCGCAAATGAAGACGCTGGCCGACCGGCAGGCGAGCGACGCCAAGATCATCGCGACCCAGAACGCCGCGCTGGCGGATCTGCAAAAGCGGCTTCTCGCCCTCGTCGGGCCGTCTTCGGTCAAGGGCTTCTCGCGGGAGCCGAAGATCAACCTGGAGACGCTGAGCGACGAGCCCGGCTTCGGCATGCTCGACGGCCTCGCCTATACGCCGACGGGGCCGGGCCAGGAGGGCTCGCGACTCGTGGTGACGACGAAATCGCTGCTCGAAGCGTGGCTCAAGGCGCGCGCGGCGGAAAGCGACGCGGGCCTGCGGGTTCCCGCGGGCCTCGAGGCGGCGCTTCGCTCGGACAGCTTCTACACTTTCGCGGTCGGCTCGGACGCCGCCTTCTCGCGCGCGGCCGAAATCGAGGTGACGAAACCAGCCGGCGCGGAATTCGCCGTCGCCGCGCTCGGCCGCTGGTCGCAGGACATCGGCCCCTCGCCGCTCGACCGCCTGACCGCCGCCGTGGTCAAAGGCGGGCGGGTGTTCGTCGCCGACGTCGAGCCTGAGGCCAAAGCGCCCGAATCCGACGCCTGCAAGAGGCTCTGGGACGCCGCCAACGCCGAGGCCGACAAGATCAGCGAGGCCTATCAGAAGGGCGGCGCCAAGGACGACGCGCTGTTCGATAAGAGCACGAAAATGCAGGAGAAGGGCGCGCAGGACTGGCTCGACTGCGCGGGCCGCGCCGCCAAGACGGGACCGCTTTACGCCCGCCTCAGGAAAGAGGCGCAGGACCTGGTCGACCGCATGGCCGGCGGCTAGGCCGGGGCGAAGGCGGCGACGATCCAGCGTTCGCCGCGCGCGAAATCGAGGGCGAGCGCGCGGCCGTCGCGGAGGCGGGCGAGGCCGGCGGCGAGATCGACCTCGATGTCCTCGTATTCCGGCGCGCTCCCGTCCAGCGGATTGATCGCCTTGTAGACCGCCTCCTTGGCGGCGAAGATGGCGCGACCGAGAGCGGCGTCGCCGCCGCATGCGCGCCGCTCGCAGGCCAGCAGCGCGATCTCGGCGACGTCGTCCGGCAGCGCAAGCGCAGGCTCGACGTCGACGCCGAGCGCCGAAACGTCCCCCGTCCGCGCCGCGACGGCGACCGCGAGTTCTCCGTCATGGGCGAGCGAGCCGAGGAATCCCGCCGGCCAGAGCGGAAATCGGCCGGGCGCGCGCGGCAGCGCGGCGCCGGCGGGGCCGCCGAGTTCGGCGAGCGCCACGCGCGCGGCGAGCCGCGCCGCGCCGCTGGCGCGGCGGCGCGCGATGGGTTCGGTCGGATCGGGAAAGGCCGCCTCGTCGCCGGGCGCGAGACGGCGGATGGCGAGGCGGACGCCCTTTGCCGCGAGGGCCGCGGAGAGACCGACGACCGCGTCGTCGCAGCGCAGGCGCCCCTCGCGCTCGGTCTTTTCTCGCAAGCCGGGGAAGGAGACAGCCGACCGGAAGGCCCGGGCCAGCGCGTTCATTCTCGGCCGCCATGAGCATCGGCGCCGGCTCGACGCGGCGGCCGACGAGGCGGGCGGGATTGCCGCGCCAGCGCGAATCGGCGGGCGTGATCTCGCCCTTCATCAGGAAGGCGTCGGGGTCGAGCCTCGTGCGCTCGCCCATCGTCACGCCATAATGGACGAGCGAGCCGAGCCCCAGCGAAGCGCCCGCGCCGATGCGGATGACGTCGGACTTGAAGACGCCTTCCTCAAGCGAATGCGACTGCAGCATCACGCCCTGGTTGAGCGTCGCGCCATCGCCGATCTCCACCAGCGTGCGCTCGCTCATGTTGGCGCCGTCGTCGTAGACGCAGCGGCCGATCCGCGCGCCGGCGAGCCGCATCGCGAGCGGCCGGAGCGGCGTGCCGGCGAACAGACCCGAGAGCCCGCCGGCGCCCGACAGCTTCCAGTAGCGCTCGACCTCCCAGAAGGCGCGGTCGTAGCTGGTGGCGACCATCGGCTTCATGCGGCGGAAGCCATAGGCCCAACGCTCCACGAGAATGTCGAAGCCGATGGAGGCGACGGCGAGGAACGCCAGCGCCGCCGACGCCGCCCAGAGGTTGCGCCAGCCGTAGAGCTCGGTCGCCAGCGTCAGCGCATAGAGGGCGACGAACAGGCCCGCGAAACGCTTGGCGAGCGTCATCGCCATGGTCGACGATGTTGTGCCGGGTCTTCTCGGCCAGGCGCCGGGCGCGCGTCGGCCTCGTCGAGGCGGCCGACGAACTCCAGGTCGCGCGAGGCGGCGCGCGGGATCTCGAAGGCCGGCGAGCCGAGCAGGCCGACGTTCTCGCGCATCGGCCCGTCGATCGGCGCCATGACCTTCGTGCCGAGCATGCAATTGTCGCCGAGCCGCGCCCCCGGCGGCACGTAGACGTCGGTGCCGATGAAGCTGTCGGCGCCGATGCGGGCCGCGCCGATGCGGAAGGCGTGGCTGGAGAAGACGACATTGCCCATCGTCAGGCCGTCGGAAGCGACGGTTCCCGCGCCGATCGAGCAGAAGAGCGGGTTCTCGAACGCCTGCTCGGTGCCGAAATTGGAGCCGGTCGAGCGCGACGGCGCCAGCTTCACGCCGGACAAGCGCAGGTATTTCTCGATGAAAACGCTGTCGCCGAACAGAAGCTGGAAAAACTCCGAGTTCGAGATCGTCTGCACGTAGCGTTGCAGGAAATAATGGACGCCGTAGAGCCGATAGAGCCGCCCCTCGCGCAGGAACAGCGAGGCGGCGCGGGGAACGGCGTAGACGAGCGCGAGCCCGCCGAGGAGCGTGGCGAGGAAAAGCGCGACCGACAGGCCGAACACGCCCGGCAGCAGGCCCAGCGCCGACCCGAGCGCCGAAGCGCCGGGCCGGCCGGCGTCGGCGACGTCGCCCCAGCCCGCCAGCGCGTAGGTGGCCGCCACGTCTAAGAGCGGGCCGAACACGAAGAGCGTCAGCGCGATCTGGCCGGCCGTGAACAGGGCGCGCCGCCAGGGTCCGGTGGTCAGCTCGTCGGCGAGGCGGAAATTGGTCACGGTCTCCTCGGCCGGCGAGCCGTGATAGCGCTTGCCGTCGGGAACGCGCTGGCCGCGCTGCAACGACGAGGCGTGGCCGAGCTGGGCGAAATCGCCGAGCGCGGCGTCGAGGTCGAGCACGCTCGCCTCGCCGACATAGGCGCCCTTGCCGATACGGATCGTCCCGAAATGCAGGCTCTGACCGACCGCGCCGTAGCCCGGCGCCAGCACGCGTTTGGCGATGACGGCGTCCTCGCCGACCTCGAACAGGTCGGCCGCCACCGGCACATGCGCCGTCGCGATCACCGCGCGCGCGCCGATCCGGGCGCCGAGGCAGCGCAGGAACAGGTTGAACAGCGGCTCGCCGACGAAGAGATTGGCCGGGGCGAGCGCAACGAGCCGCCGCGCGACCCAGAAGCGGAAATAGGCGGGGCTCCAGAGCTTGATCGTCGTCGGCCGGGCGCGGCCGATCAGCGCCCATTTGGCGGCGATCGCCAGCGCATTGAGGCCGAGGAACCAGGCGGCGACGACGAGTTCGGAGCGCCCCAGCAGCGCCGCCGGGGACTGAGCGGCCGCGTAGGTGAAGGCGAAGCTCGCCTGCGTCGCCGCCACGCCAGCGACGCCCGCGACGGCGTAGAAGGCCAGCTGCGCCGCGCCGGTCAGCCCATAGGCGAGACGGCTCGGGGCTTCGGGCGCCGCCTCCTCGGCGTAGGTCTCAACCGTCGGCTCGGCGGCGGAAAGGGCGGCGGCGAGGCGGCGGATCGTGGTGTGCGCGTAGATGTCGCGCATCGCCACCTGCGTCGTCGGCGCGACCTGGCGGATGCGCGCGCAGAAGCGCGCCATCAGCAGCGAATGGGCGCCGTATTCCTTGAAGAAATCCCCGTCGATGGAGACCCTGTCGAGCGCCAGCGCCGATTTCAGCGCCTCGTGCAGAGCATGCGCTCCAGCGCCGTCTCGGGTTCGGCGTGGGTGGCGCTGAGCCGGATCGGCGGCGATTTCGGCTTCGGCAGCCGCGCGCGGTCGGCCTTGTTGCTGACCAGCATCGGGATGAAGGGCAGCCGCTCCAGATAGGCCGGCGTCATGTAGGCGGGCAGGCGGGCGCGCAAATGGGCGAGGATGTCGGCGGGCTTGGGCGCCGGCGCGCCGTGCTTGACCGAGTAATAGGCGACAAGCTCCAGCGCGCCGGGGACCGGCTCGAAGGTCGCGACCGCCGCCTGGCTGATCGCCGGCAGTTCGAGCAGCACCGATTCGATCTCGGTCAGCTCGATGCGGTATCCGCGCAGCTTCACCTGGGTGTCGATGCGGCCGAGATATTCGATCTCGCCTTCCTCGTTGATGCGGCCGAGATCGCCGGTGCGGTAGATGCGGCCCGAGGGATTGTTGGGAAGCGCGAGGAAATCGGCGATGAATTTCGCCTGCGTGAGCTCCGGCCGGTTGAGGTAGCCCTCGGCGACGCCGACGCCGGCGATGCCGATCTCTCCGGTCTCGCCCGACCGGCAGCGCCACGGCGCGCTCGGCGTCGAGAATGACGATCGAATAGGTCGGCAGCGGCCGGCCGATGGTGACGGGCTTGTCCGGCCGCATGCGGCCGAGCGTGGCGGTGACGGTCGTCTCGGTCGGGCCGTAGCTGTTGAGCAGCGCGCGCTCCGGGCGGCTCCAGCGGTTGACGAGCGCCGGCGGGCAGGCCTCGCCGCCGATCAGCAGCACCCGCAAGGCGGCAGGTCGCGCTCGATGGAGGCCAGCAGCGTCGGCACGCAGCAGAAGCAGGTGACTTCGCGGGATTCGAGGAACTCGGCGAGCTCCTCGCCGAACAGGTAGTTGGCGGAGGCGTTGGGAACGAGCGTCGCCCCCGCGACGAGCGGAACCCAGAGCTCCTCGACCGAGAAATCGAAGGCGATCGACATGCCCTGATAGACGCGGTCCCCGACGCCGAAGCCGTAGTTCTCGGCGGCGACGCGGACGAAATTGCAGATCGAGGGATGGGCGACGGCGACGCCCTTCGGCCGCCCCGTCGTGCCGGAGGTATAGAGCACGTAGCGAGCGTCTCGGCGCTCGGGCCGCGCTCCTCGTCCTTCAGCGGCGCAGTCGGAGACGGCCGAGATCTCGTAGCGCGCGCGGTCGAGCACGACGAGCGGCAGCGCGGCGGGGAAGCGGTCGGCGAAGCGCTGGTGGGTGACGGCGAGCCGGCTCCGCGAATCCTCCAGGATGTAGGCGAGGCGGTCGGCCGGGTGATTGGCGTCGATCGGCACATAGGCCGCGCGCGCCTTGAGCAGCCCGAACAGCGTCGACGTAGCAATCGAGCCCGCGGTCGAGCAGCACGCCGACGCGGTCGCCGGGCGCGCACGCCGAGATTGCGGAAATGGCGCGCCATCTGATTGGCGCGCGCGTCGAGCTCGGCGAAGGTGACGTCGAGGCCGTCGAGCGAGACGGCGACGCGCTCGGCGTGGCGGCGGCAGGCGTCTTCGAGCACGTCCTCCAGCCGCTCGCCGTAACGCCAGCGCAGCATGTCGCCGTCGCCGAGTACCGAGAGGGCGCTGACTGTCCCTGGACGACCGCGCGAAGGGAAAGGCGGCGAGAGAACTCGGCGTCTTTCAGCAGGGCTTCCGGTCTTGCGGGCGCGATAGACACTGGCTTGGTTCCCCAAGCCGGCGCCGACCGCGACGTTGCGGGCGCGCGCAAGCACGCAGCGAAAGCCGCGCCGGACGCCCCCGAACCCGCCGCCGGTGTAAGCGCCGGCCTTGATTCTTCTATTCGACGCGGTCGACTAAACCGCTTCGCAACTGAACGCTGGCTGAATGGCGGCGAAATCGAGCGGGCGGGTCGAGTAAAGCCAGGGAAATTTCCGCTGCGACAATACTCGATGAAGAATTTGATCGAAATAGGCGGCTCGGCCGTAACTTAATTCATCACAGGTTCAGGCGTCGGTCCATCAGCCGTTGACGGCTCGATACGGCGGAGAGCCGGGATCGATTTCTGGATGGAGCGCCGACTTTGTTCAAGTCCTCTCGCCGCCGCCGCAATCGCGAGCCTGGCTCTCGCCGCCGCCCCCGGTCTCCGCCCTCGCGGACACTCACCATCATCATCACCATCTATCATCATCACCATCATCATCACCATCACCACCACCATCATCACTACCATCACCAACACCACCATCATCACTATAACCACCACACTTGAGGCGGCGTAACGACAAACGCCGCGCTGAGGCCAGCGCGGCGTTTACGTTCCGTCGACGCCTCCGGCGCCGCCGGAGGCTTCGTGTTCTTGGCCGGTCAGGCGCTCATGCCCTGGCGCGGATCGTAGGGCTTCTTGATCGCGCCACTCGCGCATGAGGTCGGCGAGCGCCTTGTCCTCGCCCGCAGGCAGCGCGATCCGCAGCGTCACGAACAGGTCGCCGGCCGGCGCCTCGCCCGCGCCGGGCAGGCCCTTGCCGCGCAGGCGCAGCACGCGGCCGCTGCTGGTTCCCGCGGCAATCGTGATCTCGACCGCGCCGGACAGCGTCGGCGCCCTGCACCTTCGCGCCGAGCACCGCCTCGTAGAGCGTGATCGGAAGGTCGAGCCGCAGGTCGCGCCCCTCGACCTTGAACAGCGGATGCGGCGCATAGCGCAGCGTGATGATGGCGTCGCCGGGCGGGCCGCCGCGCGGCGGCGGGCTCCCCCTGGCCGCGCAGACGGATCGCCTTGCCGTCCTCGAAGCCGACGGGCACGGCGACGTCGAGCGTCTTGCCGGTCGGCAGCGTCACGCGCACGTCGCCGCCGCTGGCGGCCTGCGCGAGCGGCACGGTGACGGAGACGGCAACATCCTCGCCCTTCTGCGGGCGCGCGCGCGCGTCCGCGCGCCGCCGCCGCCGAACAATTCGGCGAAAATGTCGGGGTCGAAATTGCGCGCCGGGCCGCCCGCGTCGCCGAACTCGAAGTGGAAATTGCGGAAGCCTCCGCCGCCGCCGCGGCCGGCCCCGAAGCCCTCGAACTGCGGCGCGCGCGGCTTGCCCTCGGCGTCGATCTCGCCGCGGTCGAAGGCGGCGCGCTTCTTCTCGTCGCCGAGAATTTCGTAAGCCTGGCCGATCTCGGCGAAGCGCTCCTTCGCCTTAGGCTCCTTGCTCTGGTCCGGATGGTATTTCTTCGCCAGCTTCCGGAAAGCCGACTTTATTTCCGCGGCGCTGGCGGTCTTCGCCAGCCCGAGCACAGCATAGGGATCGCGCATCTGAAGCCCCGAACTCCCCGCGCCCGACCCAAGCGGCACGCGATGATTTGAAGAATATGTGGGCTTCGGCCGCCGGGCGCGCAAGGGTCGGGGCAGGCGCGCAAGACCTCGCGTCCGGCTAGACCTTCGGGAGCGGCCCCGCGTCGGAGAGCGTCACTTCGCCGCCCTTCTCGCAGGCCGAGCCCTCCACCTCGCGCGCCTCTCCGTTGTCGGCGATCCGCGCCACGAAGGCCCGGCAGTTCGCCCCGCTCTTGGAGAAGCGCGCCCCGATCGCCGATCACCACGCCGCTGCGGCCGCTGCCGTCATTGCTCCATGCGGCGGGATCGTCGCCGGCTTCGGCGCGGATGGCGGCGAGCAGGGCCGGCTGCGCCTTCGCCCAGTCCTCCTGCGCGAAGGGATAGCTCTGCGTTCTGCACCGCCCCGGTCGGCGATCGGTCCATGAAAGCCGGGGATCGACATCGAACATCCCGTCAGCGCCAATCCCGCCGCCAGGACGACGAGACGTCCCGAGGCGGCGGCGCGCCCCTCGCGTCGCCGCGCGAAAGCCTTTATCATCGCCAGGGCAAAGCCTCTCCCAGAGACCCCCATATTGAGCGACGCAAACTTAAATCTTGGTAACCTCGACGCCTGCGAGGATCCGTTCGCGCTGTTCGGGCAATGGTTCGACGAGGCGAGGGCCAGGGAGATCAACGATCCCGAGGCGATGGCGCTCGCCACCGTCGACGCCGACGGCCTGCCCGACGTGCGCATGGTGCTGTGCAAGGGCGTCCGAGGCCGGCGGGCTCGTGTTCTACACCAACGCCGAGAGCGCCAAGGGCCGACAGATCGAGGCGCGGCCGAAGGCGGCGGCGCTGTTCCACTGGAAATCGCTGCGGCGGCAGGCGCGGTTTCGCGGCTCCGTGAGCCTGCTCGACGAGGCGGCGGCCGACCTCTATTTCCACTCCCGCCCGCGCATGTCGCAGATCGGCGCCTGGGCGAGCCATCAGTCGCGCCCGCTCGATTCCGCGCGCCGACGCTGGTGAAGCGCGCGGCGGAATATTCCGAGCGGTTCGGCGAGGACGAAATCCCGCGCCCGCCCTATTGGCGCGGCTTCCGGCTCGAGGCCGAGGAGATCGAGCTCTGGGCCGACGGAGACTTCCGCCTGCATGACCGCGTCCGCTTCACGCGCGGCGCGGCGGGCTGGTCGCGGCGGCGGCTGTTTCCGTGAGCGGGGCCGACGACCGGCTGTACCCGGCGCGGCCGATCCTGGCGGTCTCGACCGCCGTGTTCCGTAACGGAAAGGCGCTGATCGCGCGGCGGGCGCGCGCGCCCTGGCGCGGCGCCTTCTCGCTTCCCGGCGGCGCGGTCGAGGTCGGGGAGACCCTGGAGGCGGCGGCCGCGCGCGAACTCAAGGAGGAGGTCGGCGTCGAGGCCGACATCCTGGGCTTCGTGCGCCATGTCGAGCCGATCCAGCGCGAGGGGGAACGCGTGCGCGCGCATTTCGTCATTGCGGTGTTCGCCGCCCGCTGGCGCCGCGGCGAGCCGGTCCCGAGCGCCGAGGTCGACGAGATCGCCTGGGTCGACCCGCTGCGCCTCGGCGAACTTCCGACCACCCCGGAACTGCCCGAGATCGTCGCGCTCGCGGCGGCGATCGCCTGCCGATGAGCCCGGCGGTCGCGGCTCTGATCCTGGCGCTCGCCCAGAGCGCGCCGGCGGCGCCCAAGCCGAGCCCGGCGCCGACGCCGCGCGCCGCCCGCCGCCCTACGAGGCCGATCTCCTGCGGCTTGCCGAACTGATGGGCGCGCTGGCCTATCTGCGCGATCTCTGCCACGACGGCGACGGCGCGGCGTTCCGCCAGCAGGTCGCCGCGGCTCATCGAGGCCGATCCGCGCTCGCAGGACGAGAAGGATCAGCTCGCCGGCGCCTTCAACCGCGGCTTCGACGGCTACCGCCTGACCTACCGCGTCTGCACCTCAAACGCGCGGGCGACGATCTCCTCCTATCTCGCGGAGACCCAGCATCTCGCCAAGGAAGTGGCGACGCGATACGGCGGCGGCGGCTAATCGCCGGCTGCGACCGGGATCAGCGCGCCGACTCCCGATCGGGTCGGGCCGACTGCGGCATAGGCGAAGCCGCGCCCCGCGCCGGCCAGGATCGTCTCGTCGTCGTTGCGGCCGCCGACCGGCGGCAGGTCGGGCAGCGCGTCGGTCGGCTCGACCAGCAGGCCGCCGCGGCCGCCGAGCGCATCCTCATAGAGCACCAGCGCCGCGGCCGAGGAGACCCCGGGCACCACGCGCACGCCGATGAGCGACCAGCCCGAAGGGCTCAGACGCTTCGGGTCGAGGCGGGCGAAGCGGCCGCCGAGCCAGGCCGCAACCGCGCGCGGATTGTCGGAGACGAAATCGAGCCTGGCGTCGGCGAAGGCGGCGACGGCGCGCAGCGCCGCGTCGGCGCGGCGCATGAGCGCCTGGCGCGGATCGGACGGGACCGCCGGCGAAGGCCGCCAGGCCCACGGCGAAGGCGACCCCGCTCAGCGCCGCCGTGCTCCAGCGAAGGCGCCGGCGCGGCGCGTCGGCGGGCGAGGCCGTCCCCGCCGCGGGGGCGCGCCTCGCCAATCCGCGATAGCGGAGCTTTGCCGCCGGCGTTGTTCTCGTTGGAGGGGCGCCCGAGCGGGAGGGCCTGCCGCGGCCGGGGACCCGCGCCGAACGCGAGCCTGATGGCTTCGTTCTGCGCCTCCCAGGCCTCCACCCGCGCCCGCAGCTTGGCGTCGCGATGCGCCGCCGATTCAAATTCGGCGCGATCGGAGGGGCTCAGGCTATTGTCGACATAGGCGTGCGCGTCGAGGCTCGCGTAGCCGTCGTTCATTTAATGACCCTGAGATGCGCCGCGCCGGACCAGTCGGAGGCCCCGGCGTCGACGTCTACGCCCATATGGGCGGCGAGCCGGCAGCGCGCGCGCTCCAGCCGCTCCACCAGGCGGGACAGCGGAATGTCCAGCGCCTGCGCCGCCTCCGCATGGGTGAATCGCGCGAGGGACACCAACAGCAGCGCCTCGCGCAGCTCCAGCGGCAGCGCACGCATGCCGCTGACGACGCTCGGGCCGCCGCACGGCCGATTCGCTCCAGGCGGCGTCCTCGTCGAGCGCCATGCGCCGCACGTGCCGACGATAGAGCTGGACGAATCGGGCGATAGGCGGCCGCGCGTCCCGAAACCTTCGCGCCCGTCCCCTGCGCAATAGGGGCGACGCAAGTTTGCCGAATCAGCTTGTCCACGAGGCGCGCGGCGGCCGAATCGTCAAGTACGAATCGTTCGTCGCGAACCAGCGCCAAACCAAAGCGCCGCAAACCATTGGCGTCATCAGCCCATTCTCTTGTGTGTGGCACGTCGAAGGACCTAGGCGGTAATGAGCGGTTAAGCACTCTATTCCGAACTGTCTTGACGTCCAAGCGGTTTGTTCGCAGGCCCCGGAGAAATGTTGTGCGCTCAAGCCCGCCGCCTTCCCATATCCCTTCGTCGGGGCTATGGGATCGCTAAGATTGGCGAGGCGCGCTCGGAGGATTTATGACGGCTGCGACGACGATCGAAGGCGCGATGCGCGGGCTGAAAGGCGTCATTTTCGGCGTCGCCAACAACCGCTCGATCGCCTACGGCATCGCCAAGGCGGCGCGGGCCGCCGGCGCCGAGATCGCGCTGACCTTCCAGGGCGAGGCGCTGGAGAAAAGGGTGCGCCCGCTGGCCGCCGAGCTCGGCGCGCATGTGCTCGGCCATTGCGACGTGACCGAAGGGGCGACCATCGACGCCGTCTTCGCGGAAGCCGAGAAACTGTGGGGCGGGATCGACTTCGTCGTCCATTGCGTCGCCTTCGCCGACAAGGACCAGCTGACCGGCCGCTATATCGAGACGACCGAGGAGAATTTCACCAAGTCGCTGATGATCTCCTGCTACTCCTTCACCGCCGTCGCCCAGCGCGCCGAGAAGCTGATGAAGAACGGCGGCTCGATGCTGACGCTGACCTATTACGGCGCCGAGAAATGGATGCCGCATTATAACGTGATGGGCGTCGCCAAGGCGGCGCTGGAGGCGAGCGTGCGCTATCTCGCCGCCGATCTCGGCCAGCAGAACATCCGCGTCAACGCGATCTCCGCCGGGCCGATCAAGACGCTGGCCGCCTCCGGCATCGGCGATTTCCGCTACATCCTGCGCTGGAACGAGTTCAATTCGCCGCTCCGGCGCACGGTGACGATCGAGGAGGTCGGCCAGTCCGCCGTCTATCTGCTGTCGCCGATGGCCCTCGGCGTGACCGGCGAGATCCTCCATGTCGACGCCGGCTATCACATCGTCGGCATGAAGCACCCCGACGCGCCGGACGTGACGGTCGGCTCCTGAGCCGCCTCAGCTCACGCTTTTCAGCCACTGCGCGAACCTCTCCGCCCGTTCCGGGCTGGAGCTCGCCGAAACATTGCGCAGGATGTCTGCGATCGTCACCTCGCGCAGCCGCTCGCGATAGAGCCGCTCGGCCTCCCAGAAGGCGGCGGCGATGTTGCAGGAACTCGAATCGCCTTTGCGCGAGGCGCAGGGACCGCGCCGGCGGATCTCCTGACAGCGGAAATCGGGTCCCGGGCCGTCGAGCGCCTCGCGCACGTCCCACAGGCTGATCTCCTTTGCCGGCCGCATGAGGCTATAGCCGCCGTTCGGGCCGCGATTGGAGCGCACGAGGCCGGCGCGCGCCAGCGCCTGCATGTGCTTGGCCAGATAGGCTTTCGGCAATTCGTGGAATTCGGCGAGCGCGGCGACGCTGAGCGCGCGGCCGGCCGGCAGCGCCGCCAAAACGGCGCAGGCGTGCGCCGCCCATTCGATTCCCTCGCCCAAAGCCATTGCGAGGATCTAGCATATCGGATAAAATGGACACAAATTATCCGAAATAGGAGACGCGCATGTCCAAGCCTTTCGAGGTCGCCGTCGTCGGCGGGGGATTGGCGGGGCTCATCGCCGCCATCGATCTCGCGCGCGGCGGGGCGCGCGTTAGGCTGTTCGAGCGCGCGCGCGAGCCCGGCGGCCGGGCGCTGAGCCGCGAAAGCGACGGCTTCGCCTTCAACCAGGGACCGCATGCGCTCTACAATCGGGGCGCGCTGCGCGAGGCGCTGGCGAAATACGGCGTGGCGACGACGGGCGGTTCGCCCCTCGGCGGGGCGATGGCGCTCTGGGGCGACAGGCTGCATCCGCTGCCCCGCAGTTTCTCGACGATCGCCGCGGGCGCTCCGCTCAATCTCGCCGAGCGCGGCGCGCTGCTGGCGGCCTTCCTCGCGCTGCCGCGCCTCGATCTCGCCGGCTGGCGCGGACGGCCGCTGTCGGACTTCACCGCGAGGCTTCCCGGCCGCGCCCGCGCGCTTTTCCAGGCGCTGGCGCGGCTCTCGACCTACGCCCACGCGCCCGAGCTCATCGACGCGGCCGCTGCGCTCGCGCAGATGCGCCTCGCCGCCGGCGGCGTCGCCTATGTCGACGGCGGCTGGCGCCGCAATCGTCGAGGGGCTCGTCGCGCGGGCGCGCGAGGCGGGCGCGGAGATCCGGCTCGACGCAGGGATCGAGGCCATCGAGCGCATCGACGGCCGCTGGCGGCTCGGCGGCGGCTTAGCCTGCGACGCCGTCGTGCTGACGACGCCGCCGGCCGTCGCCGCCGCGCTGCTGCCGGGCTCGGCCGCGATGCAAGCGGCCGCGCGGGCGGCGGTCCCGGTGCGCGCGATCGCGCTCGATTTCGGGCTGAGGCGGCTGCCCCGTCCGGCGCCGACCTTCGCGCTGGGCGTCGACGCGCCGTTCTATTTCTCCGTCCATTCCGCGGTCGCGCGCCTTGCGCCGCCGGGCGGCGCGCTCCTGCACGCGGCCCGCTATCTCGCGCCCGGGGAGCCGGTCGAGGCGGCGGCGGTCGAAGGCGTCAAAGCGATGGTCGAGCTGCTGCAACCCGGGTTCGAGCGCGAGATCGTCCATTCCCAGCGATTCCTTGGCATGGCCGTGGCGTTCGACACGCCCTCGGCCGCCCGGGCCGGACGGATGGCGCCGATCGTTCTTGGCGACGCGCCCGGCGTCTTTCTCGCTGGCGACTGGGTCGGCGAAGGCGCCATGCTGTCGGACGCAGCGGCGAAATCGGCGCAGGAGGCGGCGGCCGCTGCGCTCGACCGCGCCCGCGCGCCCGCTCGCGCGGCGGCGTGAGCCTGCGGATGGCGCATAATTGTCGGAACGTGTAATCAGGCGCGCCGCCTCGGCGGACGACTGGACGCGCGGCGAGACCGCGCTGGCGCTGGCGGCGGCCTGCGTTCTCTTCGGCGGCCCTTCAACGAGCGCCGCTTCGCCGCTCGGGCCGCCGCGGGCTGAGCGTATTTCGATGGACTACCTGACGCTGAAAGCCCTGCACGTCGCCTCGGCGCTGGTGCATGTCGGCGGCCTGTTCGCGTCGTCGCTGACGCTCGCGTTCCTGGAGACGCCGCGCGACGCGGCGCGAATCGCGGCTTTGAAACGCCTCAGGATCTGGGACCGCTTCGTGACCGGCCCGAGCATGATCGCGCTCTGGGGGCTCGGCGTTTACATGGCCGGGACCAGCGGCCAATTCGGCGCGCGCTGGCTTTCGGCCAAGCTCGTGCTGGTGGTCGTCCTGTCGGCGCTTCATGGCGCTTTGGCCGGCAACCTGCGCAAGGCGACGGCCGATCCCGGCCGGCCGGTCCCGCCCTATCTGCGCTTCGCCCCGGCGTTCGTCGCCGGCGGCGTGGCGGTCGTGGCGATTCTCGCCGTCGCCAAGCCCTGAGCTATTTCTCGACGAACGCCTTCTCGATCACGAAATCGCCGGGCTCGCCGTTATTGCCTTCCTCCAGGCCGCGGGCCAGAAAAATCGCGCGCAGGTCCGCGATCATCGCCTCGCTGCCGCACAGCATGAAGCGGTCGGCCTGGCGGTCGAAGCCGGGCAGGCCGAGATCTTCGTGCAGCTTGCCGCTGTCGAGCAGGCGTCGAGATGCGGCCGTTGTGGCGGAACGGCTCGCGCGTGACGGTCGGATAATAGGTGAGCTGCGCGGCCGCGAGCTCGCCGATCAGCTCATCCTTCGGCAGCTCCTCGGTGAGATAGTCGCCATAGGCGAGGTCGGCGACAAAGCGCACGCCATGCACGAGGATGACGCGCTCGAAGCGTTCGTAAGTCTCGGGATCCTTGACGAGGCTGAGGTAAGGCGCAAGGCCGGTGCCGGTGGCGAGCAGGAACAGGTTGCGCCCCGGCTTGAGATTGTCGATGAGCAGCGTGCCGGTCGGCTTGCGGCCGACGAGCACCTCGTCGCCCTCGTGGAGATGCTGCAGGCGCGAGGTCAGCGGCCCGTCGGGAACCTTGATCGAGAAGAACTCCAGCCCGTCCTCATAGGGCGCGCTGGCGAGCGAATAGGCGCGCATCAGCGGCTTTCCCTCCGCCTGGAGCCCCATCATCACGAACTGGCCGCTGCGGAAACGCAGCGAAGGAGGGCGGGTGGTGCGGAAGCTGAACAGCCGGTTGGTCCAGTGGCGCACGCTAATCACGCGCTCAGTATGGAAGTTGCTCATAACCTCGTCTATCCTCCGTGATTATCTTAAGCGCAGATCGACGGCGAAAGCAACAGTTTTTGTGCGCTGCACAATGTCGCAGGCGAGACCCGCCGCGCTTGACGCAACGCAGCGCAGAGCGGCAAGTACGCTCAGGGAAAGGTTTGCACATGAACATTGGCGATTTTCTCGCGCTCATGGAGCTGGAGCCGGCGGGCGCGGACCGCTGGATCGCGCAATGCGCGCGAAACGGCTGGAATCGCGTGTTCGGCGGTCAGGTGCTCGCCCAGTCGCTCGTCGCGGCCCAGCGCAGCGTCGAGGGGCGCACGCCCCATTCGCTGCACGCCTATTTCATCCTCGGCGGCGATCCCAACGAGCCCATCGAGCTTTCGGTCGAGCGGGCGCGCGACGGACGCAGCTTTTCGGTGCGGCGCGTCGTCGCCCGCCAGCGCGGCGAGACCATGTTCGTGATGTCGGTCTCATTCCAGGTCGAGGAGGCCGGCGATCTCAACCATCAACTGCCCATGCCGCAGGCGGCGGCGCCCGAAGCGACGCCCGATCCCGCCGTTCTCGCAGCCAGCCTGCCGGAGCCGCAGGCGGCGCGGGCGCGCGAGTTCTTCGACCGCATCAGCCCCATCGAATTGCGCCCGCTCGATCCGCGCCGCTACCGGCCCTCGACGCCGGGCGCGCTCACCGATCCCCGGCAGAACCTGTGGATCCGCCTGAAGGGTCCGCTGCCCGACGATCCCGCGATCCATCGCGCGGCCCTGGTCTATCTCTCGGACATGACGCTGATCGACACCGTGCTCGTGGCGCATGGCTATTCCATCGCGCGCGGCCAGTTCCAGATCGCCAGCCTCGATCACGCCGTCTGGCTGCATCGTCCGTTCCGCGCCGACGACTGGCTGCTCTACGCCCAGGATTCGCCGAGCGCGCAGGCCGCGCGCGGGCTGACGCGCGGCCTCATTTACACGCGCGAGGGCGTGCTTGCGGCGACGACGACGCAGGAAGGGCTCGTTCGCAAGATCAAGACGCCGAGTGGCGCCTAATTTTTAATCGCCTCATTTTTAGGCGCCTGCTAACCCCAAAGCCGAGCACGACCGCGCTCCCCCGCCGTAGCCCTTGATGGCGCGGCGGATTCCGGGCGTTGGCACGGCCTTTGTAAGGGCGGCCCCGAGCGGGCGGACACGCCCGATCATCTCACGCGGCGCGCCAAGGCTCACGTCGAACGCCTAGGCCGGCGCCGTACTGAAGGGGCGTGCACATGAAAATCGTAATGGCGGTGATCAAGCCGTTCAAACTCGAGGAGGTCCGCGATGCGTTGACCGCCATCGGGGTCCACGGCCTGACGGTCACGGAAGTCAAGGGCTACGGACGACAGAAGGGGCACACGGAGATTTACCGCGGCGCGGAATACGCGGTCAGCTTCCTGCCCAAGCTGAAGATCGAGGTCGCGGTGTCGACCCCGATGGTCGACAAAGTGATCGACGCCATCGTCGCCTCCGCCCGCACCGGGCAGATCGGCGACGGAAAGATCTTCGTCTACGCGCTCGAATCGGCCGTGCGCATCCGCACCGGCGAGAAAGACGACGACGCGCTTTGATCCTCATTCTTCCGTGGAGTTGCTAAATATGAAACTGTTCAAGGTCCTTTCCGGCCTGGCGCCGGCGCTGGCGATAGCCGCGCTGGTCGGGTTCGGCGCACCCGGCATGGCGCAGACGCCGTCGCCGACCGCCACGCCCGAAGCCACCGCCTCTCCAGCGGCCACGCCTGCCGCCGCCCCCGCCGCCTCGCCGTCTCCCGCCGCCTCGCCTGCGGCGGCCGCGACGCCCGCAGCGGCCGCAACGCCCGCGGCCGCCGCCGCTCCGGCCGGCCCGCCGGCCTGCGCCGCCGCCTCTTCGGACGGCAAGACTCCCGCGGTGCTTGAGAAATGCACGCCCAATTCCGGCGATAGCGCCTGGATGCTCACCTCGATGGCGCTGGTCCTGATGATGACCATCCCCGGCCTCGGCCTCTTCTACGGCGGCATGGTGCGAAAGAAGAACGTCGGCGACACGGTCATGACGTCCTTCGCCATCACCGCGCTGGTGACGGTGATTTTCGCCGTGGCGACCTATTCGCTCGCCTTCACCTCCGGCTCGCCGTTCATCGGCGGCATGTCCCGGTTCATGCTGCACGGCATGATTTCGAGCGTCTCCGACGGCACGGGCACCGCGAACGCGCTCGCTCCGACCATCCCCGAGTCGGTCTACATGTGCTTCCAGATGACGTTCGCGATCATCACGCCCGCGCTTATCGCCGGCGCTTTCGCGGAGCGCATGAAGTTCTCGGCGATGCTGTGGTTCATCGGTCTGTGGGCGGTCCTGGTCTATGCGCCGGTCGCGCACTGGGTCTGGGGTCCGGACGGCTATTTCGCCAACAACTTGAAGGTGCTCGACTTCGCGGGCGGCACGGTCGTCCACATCAACGCCGGCGTCGCGGGCCTCGTGTGCGCGCTCATGCTCGGCAAGCGCCGCGACATGGGCCCGCCGCACAACATGGTCTACACCTTCATCGGCGCCGGCCTGCTGTGGGTCGGCTGGTTCGGCTTCAACGCGGGGTCGGCCGTCACCGCCGGTCAGGTCGCCGGCATGGCGATGACCGTCACCCAGATCGCCACCGCCGTCGCCGCGCTGGTGTGGATGTTCGTGGAATGGGCGCATCGCGGCAAGCCGACCGTCGTCGGCATCTGCTCGGGCGCGGTCGCCGGCCTCGTCGCCATCACCCCGGCCTCGGGCTTCGTCGATCCCTTCGGCTCGATCGTCATCGGCATCGCCGCGGGCGTCGGCTGCTACCTCGGCGCGACCTCGCTCAAGCACGCCTTCGGCTATGACGACGCGCTCGACGCCTTCGGCGTCCACGGCGTCGGCGGCGTCATCGGCGCGCTGCTGACGGGCGTGTTCGCGGTCAAGCAGATCGGCGGCTTCCCGGGCGTGCTGGAGGGCAACCCCGGTCAGTTCATCAATCAGTGCATCGGCGTCGGCGCGGTCATCGTCTATGACGCCATCGTCTCGGTCATCATCCTGGCCGTCATCAAGGCGGTGATCGGCCTCAAGGTCAGCGATGAAATCGAGCGCGAGGGCCTCGATCTCGCCCTGCACGGCGAAGTGGTTCAGTAAGCGTCGTTCTCTCCCGGGCGCTTGCGCCCGGGAACTCCGGGGCGCGTTTCGCCCCGGATCTCGTTCCTCCCCGCCTGGGACGCCTTCGGGCGTCCCTTTTTCATTCCGGCAGCGCGTAGACGAGCGCGAGCGCGAGCCAGGAGAGGATCATCAGCGATCCCCCCGTCGGCGCGGCGAAGGCGAACAGCTTCGTCCCCGCAAAGCCGCGCATCGCAAGATCGGCCGAGAACAGCAGCGTCCCCGCCGCCAGCGCCCGCTCCGCCTGCGACGAGGCGACGCGCGCGGCGGGCGGAGGAGGCGCGGGCGCCGGCGCTGATCCCCACGAGCGCGGCGGCGTGCAGGATGAGGAACTCGGCGGCCGTGCGGCCGAATTCGCCGCCGCCGGCGTGGGTGGCGGCCGCGGCCATGGCGACGCCGGCGCCGCCCATCAGGGCGGCGAGCGCGGCGAGAAGATCGGAAGGTCGGGTCATGGCCGCCGTCGAGCCATGCGGCGGCGGGCCTGTCAATGCGGCGCTGTCGCTCGGTGGCGCAAAATGGACGCGCATGGGCGTAACTCCGGGGAAAAGGCGGGATCGTCGTCCCCGCGCCGGTTCGTCGCTCCGCCGCCTATATGGGTTCAGCGCCGCCGCGGCTATTTTTGCGCGCCGTTCGACAGCGCCGCCCTGCGGCGCTAAGCCGGCGCAGGGGGAGTTGAGCGCATCGGAGTTAGGCGCATGGGCTTCATCGATCCGACCAAGGAAACCTTCGCCGAGTTCCGCAACAACGACCGGCCGGGCCCGATCGACATGCTGAACCTCGTGCGCCTGCGCGAGAGGGCCGCCTATCCCGACGGCCGGGAAGCGACCGGCGCCGAGGCCTACGAGGCCTATGGGCGCGAGAGCGGACCGGTTTTCAAGCGGCTCGGCGGGCGCATCGTCTGGCGCGGCGCGTTCGAACTCATGCTGATCGGCCCGGCGCAGGAGCGCTGGGACCATTGCTTCATCGCGCGCTATCCGAGCGTGGCCGCCTTCGTCGAAATGATCCGCGATCCCGTCTATCGCGAGGCCGTCAAGCACCGGCAGGCGGCGGTCGAGGATTCGCGGCTGATCCGGCTCGGGAACGTCGAGGCGGGCGACCTGTTCGGCTGATGCTCGTCCTCTCGGGTCTCAGCCTCGCGATCTGGCTCTATCTCGTCTTCGCGCGCGGCGGGTTCTGGCTGGCGGCGGAGCGCGAGGCGGACGCGCCGGCGCCGGCCGTCTGGCCCGAGGTCGTCGCCGTCGTTCCCGCGCGCGACGAGGCGGAGTCGATCGGGACGACAGTCGGCTCGCTGCTGGCGCAGGACTATCCCGGCCGCTTGCGCATCGTGCTGGTGGACGACGAGAGTACGGACGGGACGGCCGAGGTCGCGCGCGGCGCGAGCGGAGCTTCGGGGCGGCTCGACATCGTGGCGGGAACGCCGACGCCGCCGGGCTGGACGGGAAAGCTCTGGGCGCTCGCCCAAGGGGTCGCCGCGGCGGGCGAGCCGCGCTATCTCCTGCTGACCGACGCCGACATCGCCTATGGGCCGGGCGCGCTCGCAGGTCTCGTCGCCCGCTCCGAGGCCGAGGGACTCGCGCTCAATTCGCTGATGGCGCGGCTCGCCTGCGAAAGTTTTCCCGAGCGCTTCGCCATTCCGGCCTTCATATTTTTCTTTCAGATGCTCTACCCCTTCGCCTGGGTGAACGCGCCCGGCGCCAGGACGGCGGCGGCCGCCGGCGGCTGCATGCTGGTTCGGCGCGAGGCGCTGGCGGCGGCGGGCGGGATTGCGGCCATACGCGGCGCGCTGATCGACGATTGCGCGCTGGCGAAACTTCTCAAAGCGCGCGGGGCGATCCGCCTCAGCCTCGCCGAGCGCGTGACGAGCCTGCGCCGCTATCGCGACCTCAGCGAGATCCGCCGCATGGTGGTGCGCTCGGCCTATGCGCAGCTGAATTACTCGCCGGCGCTGCTGGCTTTCACGGTCGCGGCGATGGCGCTGGCCTACCTCGTCCCCGTCGCCGCCGCGCTGTTCGCTGACGGCGCGGCGCGGGCGTCGGGGCTCGGCGCCTGGATTCTGATGGCGGCGGCGCTCCAGCCGACCTTGCGCTGTTATCGCGTCTCGCCGCTATGGGGCTTCGCCCTGCCGGCCATCGCCGCGCTCTATGCGGCCTGGACGTTCGAAGTCCGGGCTCGCGTCCGCGCAAGGGAAGGGCGGGCTGTGGAAGGGGCGCTATCAGGAGACGACGGCGCGGCTCTAAGCAGACATTCGTTGGAAGGCCAACGAATGTCTGCTTAAAGTCTTTGATTTAGCAGGATTTTCGTCCGAAAACCGGCATCCACTTTTCGGAAATCCTGCTTAGGGGATCTTCAAGGTCCCGTCGGCCTCAAGCGCGAAATGCGGGTTCCAGGCGATCTCCCAGAGATGGCCGTCGGGATCGGCGAAATAGCCGGTGCGGCCGCCCCAGAAGGCCGCCTGCGCGCCCCGCGTGATCCGCGCCCCCGCGGCCTCGGCCCGCGCCAGCAGCCGGTCGACGTCGTCGGGCTCGCGCACGTTATGGGCGAGCGTGACGCCGGCGAAACCGCCGCCCGCCTGCATCGACGCCGGCGTCCTCGGCCAGCGCCTTGCGCGCAAACAGCGCCAGCGCGAGGCCGCCGAGCTGAAAGAACACGACGTCGCCCTGACTCGCCGGCGAAGCGCGCCAGCCGAGGCCCGTCTCGTAGAAGGCGCGCGCGCGGGCGAGATCGGCGACTCCCAGGGTGACGAGGCTTATTCGCGGTTCGAAATCGGCAGGCATGGGGCCTCAAACCTCCATCGGGGTATAGACCGTCAGCTTGATCGCGGGATCCTCGTTGCACTGGAAAGTCGCGTATTCGTAAGTCGTCCAGCCCCGCCCGGCATGGCGCAGGCGCTTGATCCCCGTCGGCGCGGCGCGCACGTCATGCGCGTCCCACCAGCCGCGAAAGCCCGGACATTCGGCCTCCAGCCGCGCCACCAGCTCGGAAAAGGCGGGATCGCCTGCGAAGGCGTCGTAGGCGACGCGGAACTGGGCGACCATGCGCCGCGCCTGCGCCTCCCAGCCCTCGCCGAACAGCGCCCGCCCTGCCGGATCGGTCAGCACGAAGGCGACGATGTTGGGCAGTTCGCCGCCGGCGAGGAACGGGCCGCCGAACAGCTCCAGCGCCGCGTCGTTGGCCGCCAGCACGTCCCAGCGGCGGCCGGTGAGATAGGCGGGCTGCGGGAATCTGGCGATCGTGCGGACCAGCGCCGGCGCCGGCGTTTCGCGGCGCGAAGGCCGGACGCTGCGGCTGCGCGGCGAGCGCGCGCAAATGCGCGGCCTCGGCGCGGTCGAGCCGCAGCGCCCGGGCGAGCCCGTCGACGGCGGCGGGCGAGGGCCGGCCGCCGCGCCCCTGCTCCAGCCGCGTGTACCAGTCCACCCCGATGCCGGCGGCCTCCGCGATCTCCTCGCGGCGCAGGCCCGGCGTGCGGCGGCGGCGCAAGGTCGGCCGGTCCTCGGGGGCAAGGCGAAGGCGGCGCGTCTTGAGGAAATCGCCCAAAGCCTGGGCCTGCTCGTCGCTCATGGGGGCATTGTCCAATCCTGGGATCATACCGGGTCTTCTCGGGCGCCGACAAGGAGCCTAGCTTCGGGCGAATCGCTCAAGGAGTCGCCATGAAAGCCGCCGTCCTGCACGCCCTCGGCCAGCCCCTCGTCCTCGAACGCCTGCCCGATCCCGAGCCCGCGCCGGGCGAGGCGGTCGTCGACATCGCGGCGGCGCGGGTGCTCTCCTACATGCGCGAGGTCGTCAGCGGCGCGCGGGCCTATGCGATGGAGCTTCCCGCCGTTCCCGGCGCCGGCGCGGTCGGACGCATCCGCGCGCTCGGGCCCGACGCGACGCGGCTCAAGGTCGGCGACTGGGTGCTCTGCGATCCGACCCTTCGCTCGCGCGACGACCCCCGCACGCCCGACATCGCCTTGCAGGGCCTCGTCGCGCGCGGCGCCGGCGGGGCGACGCTGCAACGGCGCTACCGCCATGGTTCTTACGCCGAGCGCATGCTGGCGCCGCTCGAAAACCTGCATCCGCTCGGGGACATCGCGCCCGCCGAGGCCGCGCGCTGGCTCGCCTTGGGAACCATGCTCGTGCCCTATGGCGGCCTCCTCGCCGTCGATTTCCGCCCCGGCGAGGTTCTCGCCGTGAGCGGCGCGACCGGCAATTTCGGCGGCGCGGCGGTGATGCTGGCGCTGGCGCTCGGCGCGGCCGGCGTCGTCGCGCTCGGGCGCAATCGCGACGCTCTGGCCGCGCTCGAACGGCGCTTCGGCCCGCGCGTGCGCGGCGTGACGCTGACGCGGCGAGGCGGAGGCAGACGCCGAGCGCATCCGCGCCGCCGCGCCCGGGCCGATCGACGTCGCGCTCGACATCCTGCCGCCGGGCGCCGCCGCCAGCGCCACGCGCGCGGCGGCGCTGAGCCTTGCGCGAATTCGGGCGGCTGGCGCTGATGGGCGGGCAGCAGGAGGATTTCGCGCTGCCCTATGGCTGGATCATGCGCAACAGCGTCACGATTCGCGGCCAGTGGATGTATCCGCGCCACGCCAATGCGAGCCTCGTCGCGCTCGCCCGCGCCGGACAGGTCGATCTCTCGGCCTTCGAGATCGCCGAGTTCCCGCTCGACGCGGTCGAGGCGGCGCTCGACCACGCGGCGGCCCACCCCGGCGCGTTCAGGACGACGGCGCTGCGGCCTTGAGCGCCGTCACGCGACTGTCGCTCAAACTCCATAAAGGCGCGGGCCCAGCGGAACTTGCGAGGGCCGAATCGATGCCGGGCATTCGTCGCGCGGTGAAACTGGCGACGCGCCAGAAATCTCGGCGCGGCCGTGCATCGGCACAAAGCCTTCTCCCGCCGGGGCTTGCAGGAGCGCGTGTTCACCCTCGCCTTCCGCAGCCTCGTCTATCCGCAGATCTGGGAGGACCCGGTCGTCGACATGGAGGCGCTGCGGCTGGGGCCGAGCGACCGCGTCGTCGCCATCGCCTCGGGCGGCTGCAACGTGCTGTCCTATCTGACGGCGGGCCCGGCCGAGGTCGTCGCCGTCGATCTCAACGGCGCCCATATCGCGCTTTTGAACCTCAAGCTGCGCGGCCTCGCGGCGCTGCCGCGATCACGCCGCCTTCTTCGACTTCTTCGGCCGCGCCGACCGGCGCGAGAATCTCGCCGTCTATCAGACGCAACTGCGCCCCGGCCTCGACGAAGCGACGCGCGCCTATTGGGACGGGCGCGGCCTCGACGGGCGACGGCGCATCGAGGCTTTCGCGCGAGGCTTCTACCGCCACGGCCTGCTCGGGCGCTTCATCGGCGCCGGCCACGCGGTGGCGCGGCTCTACGGCGCGAGGTTCGACGCCCTGCTCGCCGCCCGCTCGCTCGACGAGCAGCGCATGATCTTCGAGCGCGACATCGCGCCGCTGTTCGACAAGCGCCTCGTGCGCTGGCTCGCGCGCCGCCCCTCGGCGCTCTTCGGCCTCGGCATTCCCCCGGCGCAATTTCGCGCGCTCGCCGCCGACGGGGCGGACGGCGTGACGGAGGTGCTGAAGCGCCGCGTCGAGCGGCTCGCCTGCGACTTTCCCGTCGCCGACAATTATTTCGCCTGGCAGGCGTTCGGCCGCGCCTACGCCCGCGCCGAGGCGCCGAGCCTGCCGCCCTATCTGCAGGCCCGACATTTCGAGACCGTGCGCGACAACGCCCGCCGCGTGCGGCCCGTATCACGGCTCCTTCACCGAACGGCTCGACGGCCGAGCCCGACGCAAGCCTCGACGCCTATGTGCTGCTCGACGCGCAGGACTGGATGAACGACGCCACGCTGACTGGAGCTGTGGCGGCAAATCCGCCGCACGGCGCGGCCGGGCGCGCGCGTCATCTTCCGCACCGCCGCCGACGAGCGGCTGCTGCCCGGCCGCCTGCCCGACGGCATCCTCGACCGACTTCCGTTACGAGGAGGAGCGTCGCGCGAGTTTGAGCGCGCGCGACCGCTCCTCGATCTACGGCGCCTTCCACCTCTGGGTGCGCCGGTGAGCGCGCTAGCGCCGCCGAGCGCCGGCGCGGCGATGGACCGGATGTACCGCCGCCAGCGCCACGTCTACGACCTCACCCGCAAATTCTACCTGCTCGGCCGCGACGAGCTGATCGAGGCGCTTCAGCCGCCGCCGGGCGGGACGGTGCTGGAGATCGCCTGCGGCACGGGGCGCAACCTCGTCCGCGCCGCCCGGCGCCTATCCGTCAGGCGCGCTTCTTCGGCCTCGACGTCTCCGAGGAGATGCTGGCGACCGCGCGCGCCAATGTCGCCGCGGCGGGCCTTTCCGGCCGCATCGCGCTCGCGCGCGGCGACGCCACGTCTTTCGATCCCGCGGCTCTGTTCGGCGTCGCCGCCTTCGACCGGGTCTTCGTCTCCTACGCCTTGTCGATGATCCCGCCCTGGGAGCGCGCGGCCGCTCGAGGCCGCCGCGCGCCTCGCCCCGGGCGGGGCGCTGCATGTCGTCGATTTCGGCGACCAGGCCGGCCTGGCCGGCCGTTTTCCGCGCCGCGCTGCGGCGCCTGGCTCGCCCGATTCTCGGTGACGCCGCGCCTGACGCTGGAGGCCGAACTCGGCCGCGCTCGCAGCCTCGCGCGGGCTCAGGCTCGAATTCCGCCCGCTCTATCGGCGCTACGCCTTTCTTGCCGCGCTGAAAGCCGCCTGAACGGGTCGGGTTTACGCGCCGTTTGCCGGGATCTGCTAGGCCAGACCCAGACGACGGGTCCCGCCCATGCTGAAAACCGCTTTCGCTGTTCGCCGGCGCCGCCGGCGCGCTGGCGCTGTTCGCGCCGCAGCTCCTGTTGAGCTTGCAGTCCGCCGCCGCCGCCGCCCGCCCGCGCCGAGCGTCGCGGCGGCCGCGCCCGCCGAGCCGCCGCCCGTCCCCGCGCGCCGACGGCCATGGCGAGAAGAGCATCGCCGCCGACGCCGGCGGCCAATATTCGCTCGACGTGCTGATCGGCGGCCAGCAGGTGCATATGCTCGTCGACACCGGCGCGACGATGGTGGTGATCTCCGCCGACGTCGCCGACCGGCTGGGCCTCAGCCCCGAGGCCGGCCGCAAATGGCGGGTGCACACCGCCAACGGCGACAGCATCGCCACCGAGGCGGTGCTGCCCAACGTCGATCTCGGCACGATCTACATGAGCGACGTGCCAGGCCCTGATCGCCGACCGGCAGCGCCGGCAACGTCAACCTGCTCGGCGCCAGCTTCCTCAAGCGGCTCGCCAGCGTCGAGAGCCGCAACGGCGTGCTGGTGCTGCGACAATAACCCCGATTTGCCGCGCGGCCCGGGCCGCGTCTATAGAGGCGCTCGCTCGCCGGAGGCCTCATGTTTCCAAAGCCGCAGTCCGATCTCGTTCCCAACACCTACGCTTATGAATCGCGCCCGCTCGTCAAGCCGACGGGCTTTCGCGAATATGACGCGCGCTGGCTGTTCGGCAAGGAAATCAATCTGATGGGGGTGGAGGCGCTGGGCCTGGGGCTCGGGACGCTGCTCGGCGAGCTCGGCGTGAAAAGGGAAGTCGTCGTCGGCCACGATTTCCGCTCCTATTCCGCCTCGATCAAATATGCGCTGACCGCGGGGCTGATGGCGGCCGGCTGCAAGGTGCGCGACATCGGCCTCGCCATCACGCCGATGGCCTATTTCGCGCAATTCGAGCTCGATTGCCCGGCCGTGGCGATGGTCACCGCCTCGCACAACGACAACGGCTGGACCGGCGTGAAGATGGGCGCGGCGCGGCCCGTCACCTTCGGCCCCGAGGAGATGGGCCGGCTCAAGGAGATCGTCATCGGCGGCCTGTCGCGCTACGGCGAGGGCGGCGCTTATGAATTCGTCCCCGACTTCCCCGCCCGCTACATCGCCGCGCTGACCGAGCGGCCGAAGCTCACGCGCAGGCTCAAGGTCATCGCCGCCTGCGGCAACGGCACCGCCGGCGCCTTCGCGCCGGAGCTTCTGTCGCGGCTCGGCGTCGAGGTCATCCCGCTCGACTGCGACCTCGATTTCAACTTCCCGCGCTACAATCCGAACCCCGAAGACCTGCACATGCTGCACGCCATGGCCGAGGCCGTGAAGGCGCATGGCGCCGACGTCGCGCTCGGCTTCGACGGCGACGGCGACCGCTGCGGCGTCGTCGACAACGAGGGCGCCGAGATCTTCGCCGACAAGATCGGCGTCATGCTCGCCCGCGACCTCTCGAAGATCCACGCTCGGCCCACCTTCGTCGTCGACGTGAAATCCACGGGCCTGTTCCACTCCGACCCGGAGTTGCAGAAACTCGGCGCGACGACCGACTACTGGAAGACCGGCCATTCCCACATCAAGCGCCGCGTGCGCGACCTCAAGGCGCTCGCCGGCTTCGAGAAGAGCGGGCATTTCTTCTTCAACGCGCCCGTCGGGCGCGGCTACGACGACGGCTTCGTGACCGCCATCGCCGTGCTCGACATGCTCGAGCGCAACCCGGGCAAGTCGATGGCCGACCTCTACCGCGACCTGCCGAAGACCTGGGGCTCGCCGACCATGTCGCCGCATTGCGCCGACGAGATCAAATACGACGTCGCCGACCGCGTCACGGCGCGCCTGCAGGCGATGCGCGACAGGGGCGAGAAGCTGACGGGCCAGAAAATCGCCGACATCGTCACCGTCAACGGCGTGCGCGTGACTGTCGAGGACGGCACATGGGGCCTCGTGCGCGCCTCCTCCAACAAGCCCGAGCTCGTCGTCGTGGTCGAGAGCCCGGTCTCGGAGGCCCGGATGCGCGAGATGTTCGCGGCGGTGGACGGCGTGTTGCGCGAGAACCCGGAAGTCGGGGCCTATAACCAGTCGCTGTGAGCGCGCCGCATGTCCTGCCCGACGTGCTGGCGCCGGGGCTCAGAATCGTCTTCTGCGGCACGGCGGCGGGGACGGAATCGGCGCGCCGGCAAGCCTATTACGCCCATCCGCAGAACCGCTTCTGGCGCGCCCTCGCCGAGGCGGGGCTGACGCCCAGGCTGCTCGCGCCGGCCGAATATCGGCTGATGCCGAGCTTCGGCCTCGGCCTCACCGATCTCGCCAAGCGCGCAAGCGGCATGGACCGCGAGCTGCCGGCCGGCGCGCTCGGCCGCGCCGCCCAGGCGGAATTGCGCGAAAAGATCGAGGCGCACGGGCCGGGCGTCCTCGCCTTCACGAGCCTGACGGCGGGCCGGCGTTTCCTGAGCCGGGCGGACGCCGGCTTCGGCCCGCAGCCCGAGCGGATCGGCGCGACGGCGATCTGGGTTCTGCCCTCGCCCTCGCCCACGGCGGGCTGGAACTTTGATATCGCGCCGTGGCGGGCGCTGGCGGCGGCCGCTGCGGTCATCGAAGGGCGGGGGAAACATGAACGCGCGCCTATCGCCCGGTCGAACGACGCTGAGGCGGCCTGCGCGATGCCTTTCGTCCGCCTCAGACGGCGGCGGGCTATCGGCCCGTTTATTAAGGATTTTTTAACCTCGCCTCGCGCTCGCGCGAATTTCCGCTATGCTGTCGTCCGCCCGGCGGCGAGGTCCGCGGGGAGAGGCGTCACGTGTCGTTTTTGTTGCAACTCCTCAAACTTCTGATCTTCGCCGTCGTCGTCCTGGCGGCCTACGCGATCTACAAGCCCGAGGCGGTGGCGATCTACGCGCCTCAGGCCCTGCCCTACGCGCGCATGGCCCACGCCTATCTTCCCTCCGCCATCACGGGCCGCAGGCCCGCCGACGCCGCGCCGGCCGCCCCGCCCCGTCCGCCCGCCTCGGTGGTGACGGCCGAGGTTCAGCGCAAGACCGTGCCGTGGACGGTCAGCGACATCGGCACGGCGCAGGCGATCGCCAGCGTCGCGCTCAAGTCGCATTTCGACGCCACCGTCATGAAGGTCGAGGTCGCCGACGGCGCGCAGGTGAAGGCGGGCGACGTCCTGTTCACCCTCGACGACCGCCAGGCGAGGGCGCAGCTCGCCGTGGCCGAGGCGCAGCTCGCCAAGGACGAGGCGCAGCTCGAACAGGCCACCCGCGACGTCAACCGCTACACCGATCTCGTCGCCCGCTCGGCGACGCCGATCATCAATCTCGACAACGCCAGGACATCGGCCGCCTCCTCGCGCGCCTCGATCCTCGGCGACCGCGCCTCCATCGACAACATGAAGGTCGCGCTCGGCTGGTATACGATCACCGCGCCGATCTCCGGCCGCGTCGGCGTCGTCGTCATCAAGGCGGGCAATATCGTCAAGGGCGGCGACAATTCGTCGGCCGGCGTGCTCGCGACCATCAACCAGATCTCGCCGATCTATGTCGCGCTCTCGGTGAGCCAGAAGCTGCTGCCGGCTCTGCGCGAGGCGATGGCCGCCGGCGTCAAGGTGACGGCGACCCCGCAGGGCTCGACCCGTCAGGCCGTGGGCAGGCTCGCGCTCATCGACAACAAGGTCGATCCCCTGACCGGCACCATCGTCATCCGCGCCGAATTCGCCAACGCCGACGAATTGCTGTGGCCCGGCCAGCTCTGCAATCTGACGCTGACCCTGCGCGAGGAGCCCGACACCGTCGTCGCGCCGCGCGAGGCGATCCAGATCTCGCAGAGCGGCAATTACGTCTTCACCGTCAAGGATGGCCTCGCCCATGTGACGCCCGTCGTCGTCGGGCGGACGGAGGGGCCGGACACGGTGATCGAGAAGGGCCTCGAGGGCGGCGAGAAGGTCGTAGTCGACGGCGCGCTGCTTCTGTTCGAGGGCGCGCAAGGTCGCTGTGCGCCCCGAGCCCAAGGGGGCGACCTGATGATGAGCCTGCCGGAGCTGTGCATCCGCCGGCCGGTGATGACCAGCCTGCTGATGCTGTCGTTCATCGTCTTCGGAGTGTTCGGCTATCGCCAGCTTCCCGTCTCCGCGCTGCCGCGCGTCGATTTCCCGACGATCGCCGTCGGCGTGGGGCTGCCCGGCGCGAGCCCCGACACGATGGCCTCCGCCGTCGCCGGGCCGCTGGAGCGCGCCTTCGCGACGATCCCCGGGCATCAACATGATGACCTCGTCGTCGTCGCTGGGGACGACGCAGATCGTCATGCAGTTCGATCTCGACCGCAACATCGACGGCGCCGCGCTCGACGTGCAGTCCAACATCTCCGCGAACCTGCACAAGCTGCCGCGGACCCTGCCGTCCCCGCCGAGCTTCCAGAAGGTCAATCCCGCCGACAGCCCGATCCTGTTCATCGCGCTCGTCTCCAACACGCTGCCGCTCTACAAGGTCGACGACTACGCCGAGCAGGTGTTCGCCGAGCAGATCTCGCAGATCGCCGGCGTCAGCCAGGTTCTGGTGTTCGGCGCAGCAGAAATTCGCGGTGCAGCGTGGCGGTCGATCCGGACGCGGCGGCGGCGCGCGGGCCTGACGCTCGAAAACGTCGGCGCGGCGGTCGCGGCGGCCAATTCCTCGACGCCGGTCGGCGCGCATGCTGCGGCCAGCGCCAGAACGTCACGGTCGACGCGACCGGGCAATTGCTGCGCGCCGATCAATACAAGAAGCTCGTCGTCGCCTGGCGCAACGGCTCGCCGGTGCGGCTCGACGAGATCGCGCATGTCTACGATTCCGTCGAGAACAAGCAGATCGCCGCCTGGATGAACCAGCGATCGCGGCATCGTGCTGGCGATGTTCCGCCAGTCCGACGCCAACACGGTCGAGGTCGTCGACAGCGTCAAGGCCAAGATCCCCTATTATCGAGTCGCAATTGCCGCCCGTCGGTCAAGGCGCATGGTGCTCAACGACCGCTCGGCGTCGATCCGCCAGTCGATCGAGGACGTGCAGTTCACGCTGCTGACCTCGATCGCGCTCGTCGTCATCGTCATTTTCGTGTTCCTGAAGTCGGCGGCGGCGACGCTGATTCCCGCGCTGGCGCTGCCCGTTTCGCTGATCGGCGCCTGCGCCTTCATGTATGTCTTCGGCTATTCCATCGACAATATTTCGCTGCTCGCGATCACGCTCGCGGTCGGCTTCGTCGTCGACGACGCCATCGTCATGCTGGAGAACATCACCCGCCATATCGAGAGAGGGCATGAAGCCGTTCGAGGCGGCGCTCAAAGGCTCGGGCGAGATCGCCTTCACCATTCTCTCGATCACCTTCTCGCTGGTCGCCGTGTTCATCCCGGTACTGCTGATGGGCGGCGTCGTCGGGCGCGTGTTCCGCGAATTCGCGGTGACGATCACGGTGGCGATCCTGGTCTCCGGCTTCGTCTCGCTGACGCTGACGCCGATGCTTTGCGCGCGCATCCTCTCGCGCGCCCAAGCATGGCGCCGAGGCGGGCTGGTTCGCGCGCGCTCTCGGATCTCTTCGTCGATTCGCTCGCCTGGTTCTACCGCGTCACGCTCGACTTCGTGCTGAAGGTCGCGGTTCCTCGATGCTGCTCGTCACCTTCGCCACGGCCTGGCTCGCCCTGTACGCTCTACATCGACGTGCCCAAGGGCTTCTTTCCCGAGGAGGACACCGGCTTCCTGCGCGGCATAACCGAGGCGCAGGCCGACACCTCGTTTCGCGGAAATGTCGCGCCGGCAGCAGATCGTCGTGTCGATCGTCAGCAAGGACCCGGCGGTGGAATCGGTGACGTCGGCCGTCGGCTTCGGCGGCGCGACCAACAAGGGCTTCCTGTTCCTCAAGCTGAAGCCGAAGAAGGAACGCGGACCGATGTTCAAGGTGATGGCGCGGCTGCGCGCCGCGACGTCGGTCGTCCCCGGCATACGCACGCTGATGATGCCGGTGCAGAACCTCGAATTCACCGGCGGCCGCATCGCGCGCGCCAAATATCAATACACGCTGCAATCGGGCGACGAGGACGCCCTGTTCGCCAAGGCGCCGGTCATGGAGCGGGAGATGGCCAAGCTGCCGGGCCTGCGCGACGTCAACAGCGATCTGCAGATCACCAATCCGCAGACGCGCGTCGACATCGACCGCGACAAGGCCGCCGCCTTCGGCGTCAGCGTCGACGCGGTGCGCAACACGCTCTACGACGCCTATCGGCACCGACAGATCTCGACGATCTTCACGCCCGGCGACGATTACGAGGTCATCCTCGAAGCTTCGGACAAGTTCCAGAACGACCCGGCGCGCGCTCGGACGCCTGCGCGTCGCCACGCCCTCCGGCCGGCTCGTGCCGCTCGACGAAGTGGCGACGCTGCAAACGCTCGGTCGGCCCGTTGCAGATCAACCGCCAGTCGCAGCAGCCGGCGGTGACGATCTCGTTCAATCTCGCGCCCGGACACCTCGCTCGGCCAGGCGATCGAGGAAATCCGCGCGCTGGAGAACCGCAAGTCCATCTGCCCGGCGACATCATCACCAATTTCGCCGGCAACGCGCAATTGTTCCAGCAGGCGCTGGCGGGCCAGGGGGCGCTGCTGCTGGCCGCCGTGCTGACGATCTACATCCTGCTCGGCGTGCTCTACGAGAGCTATATCCACCCGATCACGATTCTCTCGGGCCTCCCGTCGGCCGGCATCGGCGCGCTGATCGCGCTGGAATGGCTGCACATGGACTTGAGCGGTCATCGCCATCATCGGCATCCTGCTGCTGATCGGCATCGTCAAGAAGAACGCGATCATGATGGTCGACTTCGCGCTGGTGCGGCGGCGCGAGGGCGGCTCGACGCGGTCACCGCGATCCGCGAGGCGGCGCTGGTCCGCTTCCGCCCGATCATCATGACGACGCTGGCCGCGCTCCTGGGCTCGCTGCCGATCGCGCTCGGCGTGGGCGAAGGATCGGAGCTGCGTCAGCCGCTCGGCATCGCCATCGTCGGCGGGCTCTGCGTCAGCGCAGGTGCTGACGCTCTACATCACGCCGGTCGTCTACATCTATCTCGACAAGGTCGATTCCTGGCTCGCCGGCCGCCGCAAGGCGCGAGCGCCGCAGCCCGCGCGCAAGCCCAAAGCGGTTCCCGCCGCGGCGGCCGCCGAATGAAGATTCAGCCCCAGGCGGCGTGCAGGAACATCGCGACGACGATGAGGAGCCCGGCGCCGAAGGCGGCGCTGCGCGGCGGCTGCCGGTCGGCGAGATAGAACCCCATATGCGCGAAGCGCGCGGCGAGGAAGGCGAGCGCCAGAATGTTGGTCCAGGCGTTGGCCCCCAGCGTCAGATGCGAAATGACGACGGCGGCGGCGAAAGGCGCAAACGCTTCGAAGGCGTTGAGATGGGCGGCGTGGGCGCGCGCCGAAAGGCCCGCCAGATCCATGACGCCGGCGCGCGGCAGTCTCGCGTCGAGGCCCTTGACGAGCCCGAACGGAACATAGGGCAAAAGTGCGGCGACAAGCACGCACCAGAAAGCGATAGTCATGGAACGGTCCCCTGCGGTAAAGATCTGGCGCGCCTTACATATCTGCGCAGGCGGCTTGTGGATAGGACGGGCATGAGGGCTTCTGGAATATTCCGCCTGGCCGGCGCCGCGGCGCTTGTCGCCGCAGGCGCGTCCTTCGCATGCGCGACTTTGCTTGGGCCGGGGAGGCCGATCCCAACCACCCCGCCTATTGGGGCAGCCCCTCGGTCGACGGCGGCAAATGCTGCGCCTCGCTCGCCGAGGTGCGCGTGAATATCGACCGGATCGACCGCGAAATCGTCGCCGCCATGGCCGAGCGCGAGAAATATGTCGCCGAGGCCGGCCGGTTCAAGAAAGACCCCGCCGCCGTCAGCGCCCCGGCCCGGGTCGAGGCGATCGTCGCGCGCGTGCGCAAGATGGCTCAGGCCGACGGCCTCGCGCCGGAGGTCGCCGACAAGACCTATCGCGCCATGATCTCAGCCTTCGAGGATTACGAGCGCGCCGAATGGGGCAAACGCCGCCCGTAAGGCGGGACTAGAGGGAAAAATTCATGGACGGGTCACAAAGCCGACACTTTAGGCCGGCAAGCGCCGGGGAAATCAGGAGACCGTGATGAAGCTTCGCTACGCCCTCGGCCTCGCCGTCGCGGTCGCCTTCGCGCCCGCCGCCCGCGCCGATTCCTTCACCCCCGACCAGAAGCAGGAGCTCGGCGCCTTCATCGAGGACTATCTCGTCTCGCACCCGGAAGTGCTGCGCAAGGCGATCGAGGCGCTCGACAAGCACGACAAGCAGGCCGCCGAAGAGGCGCGGCAGAAGGCCGTCGCCCATAACGCGCCCGCGATCTACCACTCCAAGTTCCAGGCCGACGTCGGCAATCCCAAGGGCGGGGCGACGCTGGTGGAGTTCTTCGATTACAACTGCCACTTCTGCAAGGGCGCGCTGCCCGACATCGCCCGGCTGATGAAGGAGGATCCCAACCTCCACGTCGTGCTCAAGGACTTCCCGGTGCTGGGGCCGGGCTCGGTCGAAGCCGCCCGCGTCGCCTCGGCCGTCCGCAACCAGCTTACCGGCGACCGGTTCTGGGATTTCCACTACAAGCTGCTCGGGCTTCACGGGCCCATCGGCAAGAAGGAGGCCCTCGGCGTCGCCAAGGAGATGGGCCTCGACATGGACAAGCTCGAAAAGGACATGGCGAGCGGCGACATCGACGCCGGCCTCCGGCAGACGATGGCGGTGGCCGACGATCTTCAGATCAACGGCACGCCGACCTTCGTGCTCGGCGACAGCGTCGTGGTGGGCGCGGTCGGCTATGACGAGCTGAAGACCAGGATCGAGGCGGTGCATAAGTGCGGCCGCGTGACCTGCTGAGCTGACGCAATTTCCGCAATTCCACTAAGAGAAGCTGCGCGCCGACCGCGGCCGGCGCGATTCGGACCTTGAGGACGCCGCGGCGCGGGGGCGACGTTGAGTTTTTTTGAAGCCATAGTCATGGCCCTGCTTCAGGGCGTGACCGAATTGTTCCCGATTTCGAGCCTCGGCCACGCCGTCATTTTCCCCTGGCTCGTCGGCTGGGGCGATCTCATCCACAAGCGCGACTTCCTGCCCTATCTCGTCGTCATGCATCTGGGCACGGCGATCGCGCTGTTCGTCTATTTCTGGCGGGACTGGATGGCGTTCCTGTCCTCGGCGCTCAAGGCCGACACGCCGCGCGCCGTCGTCGACCGGCGCATTTTCCTGTTCGTCATTCTCGCCACGATTCCCGCCGTGATCGTCGGCTCCGCCCTGCACAAGCCGCTGGAGGCGGCGTTCTCCAAGCCGTGGATCGTCGCCTTCGTGCTCATCCTCAACGGCGCGCTGCTCTATTTCAGCGACCAGATCGCGGGGCGGGGCGTCGGCGAGCTCGATCAGCTCAACTGGAAGGGGGCGCTGGCGATCGGCGTGGCGCAATGTTTCGCGCTGGTCCCGGGCTTCTCGCGCTCGGGGCTGACGATCTCGGCGGGCGTCGTCGCCGGCCTCAAGCACGAGGACGCGGCGCGCTTCTCGTTCCTCATGGCGACGCCGATCATTCTCGGCGCCACGGTCCACGAAGCCCCCCGCCTGTTGAAGGAGGGGGCGACGCTCGGCTTCGCCTCGGTCGTCTCGGGCGCGACGGCGGGCGTCGTCGCCTATCTGAGCCTCGTGGCGCTGATGCGCTGGTTCCACACGCACGAGTTCAACGCGCTCAAGCCCTTCGCCTATTATTGCGCGGTCGCGGGGCTGGCGAGCCTCGCGCTGATGCTGGTGATCTGAGCCTCAGCCGCCCGCAAAGCTCTTCGGCGCCGGGCTGATGACCTGCACGCCGCCGCCGCCGATCTGCACGACGGCGAGCCCGCGCTCGTTGAGCCCGTTGGAGCGGAAGCGGAACACGCCGTCGGCGCCGTTGAAGCCGGAGGGGCTGGCGAGCACGGCGGGCTTGTAACGCTGAACGTTCTGCGTGTGCGCGAGCGCGGCGGCCAGCGACACGGCGTCATAGGAGAGAGTGGCGAGCCGCGGCGGATCGGCGTTGTACTTGGCGCGGTAGCGCCGCGCGAAGGCGTTGAAGCCCGAGGAATCCGGCGCGGAATACCAGGCGCCCTGCATCGAGGGGAGGGCCGCCACTTTCGGATCGTTCCAGACGCCGGTGCCGAGCAGCTGCGTCTTCAGGCCCGCCGTCGCGATGGCGTTGGCGACCGAGGGCAGAGCGTCGGCCTGCTCGGGGACGAACACCGCATCGACGTTCGGCGCCTCGCGCAAGAGATTGGCGACGGCCGCCGCCTCCTGACCCGGCGCGTAGCGCTCCACCGCCGCGACATTGGCCCCGATGCGCGAGGCCTCGCTCCTGAACTCGTTGACCGCGACATTGGCGTATTCGTTCTGCGGCGCCAGGACCGCGAAATTCTTCTTTCCCTTGGAATAGGCGAAGTCGAGGATGCGGTCGACATAGGTCTCGACCAGGAACGAGAGCAGATAGACGCCGTCGGAGGCGGTCGTCGCGTCGGTGGAGAAGGCGATCACCGGCACGTTGGCGCCCTTCGCCACGCTGCTGACCTGGCGCACGCTGGCGGCGAAAAGAGGTCCGACGATGAGCTCGGCGCCCGCCTTCACCTCCGCCTCGGCGGCCGCGCCGGCGCCGTCGGGGGTCGAGCGGTCGTCGAGCACCATCAGCGTGATGTCGCCCGCCCCGCCGTCGCCGATCGCCATCTGTGCGGCGTTCGAGAGCGCCTGCCCGATGGCGCTCGGGGCGCCGTTCTGGGTCATCGGCAGGATCATGCCGATGCGCACGCCGCCCGTGCCGTAGGTCTGGCCGACGGGGGCGGCCGGCTGCGCCAGCGTCTGCTGATCGACTTGCGGCGTCGGGGCCGCGGATTTATCGGTGAAGCTGCCGAGGCCGGGGGCGTTGCAGGCGCCGACAATCAGGGCGAAGCCGGCAGCCGTCGCCAGGGCCCTCGCGGTCTTGCCGCTCCAAAGCGCGAACCGCGCCCGCATGATGAACTCCCCACTCGAATTCGCCCGCGACCCAGACGGCGACGCCTTAGCATGTATCGACTGTCAAAGGGCGGGGAAGATGATAAAGCGGAGGCGGCGTCGAGGCGAATTTTTGCGGGATTCGCGACTGGCCGCGGAGTGGGAAGCGAGCACATGCGCCGCACGGCGGGCGGATTTCTTGCCCTGGGCGCCCGCCACGCGGCGGCCCCGCCCGAGCCCGGGCTCCATATCGTGGCGACCCCCATCGGAAATCTCGCCGACATCACGCTCAGGGCGCTGGAGGTGCTGGCCGGCGTCGACCTCATCCTGGCCGAGGACACCCGCCATTCCCGCCGCCTGCTCGACCATTACGGCGTCGCGACCCCCTTGAGCGCCTATCACGAGCACAACGCCGAGCGCGCGCGGCCCGAGGCGCTGGCCAGGCTCAACGAGGGGCAGGCGCTGGCGCTGATTTCGGACGCCGGCACGCCGCTCATCTCCGATCCCGGCTACAAGCTGGTGGCGGAAGCGCGAAAGCTCGGCGTCAAGGTGCATCCCCTGCCCGGCGCCTCGGCGCTGCTGGCCGCGCTCGTCGCCGCCGGCCTGCCGACCGACCGCTTCCTGTTCGAGGGCTTTCTGCCGCCGAAAACGGAGGCGCGCCGCGCCCGGCTCAACGCGCTGGCGGGGCTGGAGGCGACGCTGGTGTTCTACGAAGCGCCGCAGCGGCTGGCCGAGAGCCTCGCCGACCTCGCCGCCGAGCTCGGACCCCGGCCGGCCTGCGTCGCGCGCGAGCTGACCAAGCTGCACGAGACCCTGCATTCGGCCCCGCTCGACGAACTCGCCGCCCACTACGCTCGCGCCGAGGCCCGGGGCGAAATCGTCGTCGTCGTCGGCCCGCCGCCGGCGCGGGCGGCGGTGGACGCGGCGACCCTGCGCGGCGAACTGGAGGCGCTGCTCGCCTCCCACACCACCAGGGACGCCGCCGCGATCCTCGCCGCGCGTCACGGCCTGCCGCGCCGCGAGCTGTACGCCGAGGCGCTGGAGCTTTCGCGCAGGCGCGGGGCGTGACGAGCCTCAGCGAAGGGCGTCGGCTGGCGGCGCGCGCCTTCGGCGCGCGGTCGGAGACGCTCGCCGCCGAGTTCCTCGCCGCGCGGGGCTATCGCATCCTCGCCCGCAAGTTCACGATTCGCGGCGGCGAGATCGACATCATCGCCGAGCGGGAAGGGACGATCGCCTTCGTCGAGGTGAAGGCGCGCGCCGGCCTCGAGGCCGCGCTCGCCTCGATCACGCCAACCAAGCGCCGGCGGCTCGCCCGCGCGGCGGCGGCGTGGATGACGCGCAATCCGTGGTCGGCGGAGGGCTATGTCCTGCGCGGCGACGCGGTTTTTCTGGACGCCGCCCGCGCGCCTCTCCATATCGAGGACGCGTTCGGCCTGGAATTCGAGGAATAGCGGACAGCATGGCTCTCAACGTCGCCGTTCAGATGGATCCGATCGAGCGGATCAATGTCGCCGGGGATTCGACCTTCGCCCTGCTCCTGGAGGCGCAGGCGCGCGGCCATGCGCTCTCCTATTACACGCCCGAGCGCATGTCGCAGCTCGGCGGCGACGTCTACGCCCATGCACAGCCGCTGCGCGTGCAGGACGTCGCCGGCGATCACGCGAGCCTCGGCGAGACCAGGCGGCGCAACCTGCGCGAATTCGACGTCGTGCTGCTGCGCCAGGACCCGCCTTTCGACCTCGCCTACATCACCTCGACGCATTTCCTGGAGCGCCTCGCGCCCGACACGCTCGTCGTCAACGACCCCGCCGCCGTGCGCAACGCGCCCGAGAAGCTGCTGGTGATGGAGTTCTCGGAGCTGATGCCGCCGACGCTGATCTCGCGCGACCGCGCCGAGATCGAGGCGTTCCGCGACCGCTTCGAGGCCGTGGTGATGAAGCCGCTCTACGGCCACGGCGGCGCGGCGGTGTTCAAGCTGATGCGCAAGGACTTCAATTTCGGCTCGCTCTACGACCTGTTCTCCACGACCTTCCGCGAGCCCTGGGTCATCCAGGAGTTCATGCCGGCGGTGATGAAGGGCGACAAGCGCATCGTGCTCGTCGAAGGCCGCGCGATGGGCGCGGTCAACCGGGTGCCGCAGGCCGACGACATCCGCTCCAACATGGTGCGCGGCGGGCGCGCCGAGGGCTCCGCGCTGACGCCGGCGGAGCAGGCGATCTGCGACCGCATCGGCCCGGAGCTGAAGCGGCGCGGCCTCGTTTTCGTCGGCATCGACGTGATCGGCGACCGCATCACCGAGATCAACGTCACCTCGCCGACGGGCTTGCGCGCGATCAAGCGCCTCGGCGGCCCCGACCTCGCCGGCGCGATCTGGGACGCCATCGAGGCGCGGGCGGCCTCGCGGTGAGACGCGGCGGCGACGCGCGCCCGGCCGCAGAGGGCGGTCCCGGCCGAGAACGGGGCGGCCGAGGGCGAATCCTTGCGCGCCGCGCTCGCGGCGGCCGGACGCGCCGCGGGCGCCGACAACGCGGGCTTCCGCAAGGCGGCCGCCGAAATCCTCAACGCCTTCCTCGGCGCGCGGCGCCAGGAAGCGCGCGCGCGGCTCGAAAGCGGCGGACGAGGCTCGGCCTGCGCGGAATATCTGAGCCGGGTCGAGGACGTCGTCGTGCGGACGCTTCACGAGAGCCTCGTGGAGAAGCTCGCCGCCGAGGGCGCGAAACTGCGCCCGCACGCCGTCGTGGCGGTCGGCGGCTATGGCCGGGGCACGCTGGCGCCGCATTCCGACATCGACCTGTTGTTTCTGGCCGCCGATCCCGGCGACGCCAAAATCAAGTTCGTCGTCGAGTCGATGCTCTACGTGCTTTGGGACCTCAAGCAGAAGGTCGGGCACGCGACGCGCTCGGTCGAGGACTGCATCGCCCAGGCGCGCGCCGACATGACGATCCGCACCTCGCTGCTGGAAGCGCGGTTTCTCAGCGGCGACGCAGCAAGCTGTTCGAGACCCTGCGCCGCCGTTTCGACGCGCAGATCGTGGCCAAGAGCGCCAGCGAATTCGTCGCCGCCAAGCTCGCCGAGCGCGACAAGCGCGTCCAGCGCCAGGGCGAGTCGCGCTATCTCGTCGAGCCCAACGTCAAGGAGGGCAAGGGGGGCCTGCGCGACCTCAACACGCTGTTCTGGATCTCCAAATACGTCTACCGCGTGCAGGACCCGGCCGAACTCGTCGGCGCGGGGCTTTTCACCAGGCAAGAGCTGCAGCCTTTTCCGGCGCTGCGAGGAATTCCTGTGGGCGGTGCGCTGCTGCCTGCATTTCCTCACCGGCCGCGCCGAGGAGCGGCTGACCTTCGACTTGCAGCCGTCGATCGCCAAGGTCCTGGGCTACGCCTCCCGCGCCGGCCAGACCGACGTCGAGCGTTTCATGAAGCACTATTTCCTCGTCGCCAAGGACGTCGGCGACCTCACGGCCATCGTCTGCGCGGCGCTGGAGGTCAGGCAGACCAAGCGCACCCAGACTTTCGACCGCTTTCTCGAGAAGCTGCGCCGCCGGCCGAAGGCTGTCGCCGAAGCCCCGGATTTCCGCGTCGACGTCGAGCGCGTCAATGTCGTGGCCGACGATGTGTTCGAGAAGGATCCGGTCAATCTGATCCGCCTCTACTGGGTCGCCGACCGCTCCGGCCTGCCCGTTCACCCCGAGGCGTCGCGGCTCGTCACCAAATCGCTGAAGCGCATCGGCGCCGCCGTTCGCAACGACGCCGCCGCCAACCGGCTGTTCCTGGAGATTCTCACCTCCCGCCGCTCGCCCGAAGTGGCGCTGAGGCGCATGAACGAGGCCGGCGTCCTCGGCCGCTTCATCCCCGAATTCGGCCGCGTCGTCGGGATGATGCAATATTCGATGTATCATCACTACACCGTCGACGAGCATCTCATCCGCACCGTCGGCGTGCTCAACCAGATCGAGTCCGGGCGGCTCAAGGAGGATCATCCGCTGCTGACGGAGATCCTGCCGCACATCGCGCAGCGCACATCGCTCTATGTCGCCGCCTTCCTGCACGACATCGCCAAGGGGCGCGGCGTCGATCATTCGATCGCCGGCGCCGAAGTCGCGCGCAAGCTTTGCCCGCGCTTCGGGCTCAGCGCGGGGGATACGGAGCGCGTCGCCTGGCTGGTCGAGCAGCATCTGATCATGTCGAACACCGCGCAGGGGCGCGACATTTCCGATCCGCGCACGGCCGAGACCTTCGGCGCCGTCGTGCAGACGGTCGAGCGGCTGCGCCTGTTGCTGGCCCTGACGGTCTGCGACATCCGCGCGGTCGGGCCCGGCGTCTGGAACGCCTGGAAGGGCCAGCTGCTGCGCAATCTGTTCTGGGAGACGGAGGTCGTGCTCGGCGGCGGCCATTCCGCGATCAACCGCAAGTCGCGCGTCGCCGCCGCCCGCGAGGCCCTGCGCAAGGCGCTGCCGAACTGGTCCGATCCCGAATTCGAGACCTACGCCTTGCGCCATTATCCCGCCTATTGGCTGAAGGTCGATCTCGCCCGGCAGGTCGAGCACGCCAGACTCTTCCACGCGATGACGGCGCAGGTGCGCTCGCTGACGACGGAGGTCTCCACCGACGCCAGGCGCGGCGTCACCGAACTGACCGTCATCGCCCCCGATCACCCCCGGCTGCTGTCGGTGATCGCCGGCGCCTGCGCCTCGGCGGGCGCCAATATCGTGGAGGCGCATATCTTCACGACCACCGACGGCTTCGCCCTCGATTCGATCTTCATCTCGCGCGAGTTCCCCGAGGACGCCGACGAGATCCGCCGCGGCCGGCGCATCGCCGACACGGTGGAGAAGTCGCTGCGCGGCGAGGTGCGGCTGCGCGACATCATCCAGGACAGGCGCAAGCGCGAGCAGCGGGCGCGGACCTTCGCGGTCGAGCCGGAGGTCGAAATCGACAACACTTTGTCGGGCCTCTACACGGTGCTGCAAATCTCGGCGCTCGACAGGCTCGGCCTGCTCTATGAGGTGACGACGCTGCTGTCGCGGTCGAACCTCAACATCGGCTCGGCCCATATCGTCACCTTCGGCGAGAAGGCGGTCGACGCCTTCTACGTGACCGATCTGACCGGCGCGAAGATCACATCGCCCGCCCGGCAGGCGGCGCTGAAGCGGCAGGTGCTGGCGGTGCTGCAGGGCGAATGACGCGCCCGCTTGATTTTTGGCGGCCGAGCCTCGATATCGCGGCCTGACGAGAGGGCTTCCATGAACGACAACCAATCGGCCAACCCCGAGGGGAAGGTGCCAGAAGATATTGACAACAAGAAGGAAACCACGCCCGACCCGCATACGGTGATCGAGAAGCTGGTTTCGGAAAACGCCGAGCTGAAGGAGCGCGCTTTGCGCGCCCTTGCGGAAACGGAGAACATGCGGCGCCGTTCCGAGCGCGAGGCCGCGGACGCCCGCACTTACGCCGTCACCGCCTTCGCGCGCGACCTGCTGTCGGTCGTCGACAATCTGGAGCGGGCGATCGGCAGCCTCAGCGCCGAGCAGCGCGCGGGCGGCGGCGACGTGGTGAAAGGTCTGGTCGAGGGCGTCGAGCTTACCTCGCGGGACCTGACGAGCGTGCTCGGCGCGCCACGGCGTCAAGCGGCTCGACCCGCAGGGCGAGAAGTTCGACCCGAACTTCCATCAGGCCATGTTCGAGGCGCCGAGCGACACCGTTCCCTCCGGGGCGGTCTGCGAGGTGGTGCAGAGCGGCTGGAAGATCGGCGAGCGCGTGCTGCGCCCGGCTTTGGTCGGCGTCTCCAAGGGCGCGGCGAAGACGGCGCCCTGACGCTCAGGCGGGGTTGACCCGCCTCAGCGTCAGGTTGAACCGGCCGCCTTCGGCCAGCAGCGCCGACGCGCCGGCCACGATGCGGTCGACGCCGTGGAAGGCGAGCCGCGAGGCGCCGCCGAGCGTCAGCGCGTCGCCGGAGCGCAGGGGAAAGGCCCGGGTCGGCGCGTTGCGCGTGAGGCCGCCGAGGCGGAAGCGCGCCTCGTCGCCGAGCGACAGCGACAGCACGGGAACGTCGAAGGCGCGCTCGTCGCGGTCCTGATGCAGGCCCATTTTCGCGGTCCGCCGCGTAGTAATTGACGAGGCAGGCCTCGGGCGGCGGCGCGTCGGGCAGCAATTCGGCCCAGATGGCGGCGATGGCTTCGGGGATCGGCGGCCATGGGCGGCCGGTGACGGGGTGGACCGCCTGATAGCGGTAGCCGCCGGCGTCGGAGACCCATCCGAGCGGGCCGCAATTCGTCATTCGCACGGTGAATGGCCGCCCCGAGCGCGGCATGGTCGGGGCGAACAGAGGCGCCTCGTCGATGACGCTCCCGCAGCGCGGCGAGCACGGCTTTCTGCCGTTCGAGGCTGCAGCAAGCCCGGATAGAGCCAGGCGCCGGGGGCGGCTTCGATGGGCTTCATGGCGGATGATTCTAGCATCGCCGGCGCGCCGGCGCCTCGTTTTGCAGTTTGGCGTGAAATCCTTATAAGCCGGGCGCCTCCTGGAAGCGTCCCCAGAAACCATGACCGTCGATTACTCCGAAACCCTGTTCCTGCCGAAGACCGACTTCCCGATGCGCGGCGGCCTGCCGCAGAAGGAGCCGGAGATTCTCGCGCGAATGGGCTCGGCAGGACATTTACGGCCAGTTGCGCGCGCAAAGTCAGGGCCGCCCGAAATTCGTGCTGCACGACGGCCCGCCCTACGCCAACGGCCACATCCACATCGGCACCGCGCTCAACAAGACCCTGAAAGATCTCGTCGTGCGCTCGCAGCAGATGCTGGGCAAGGACTCCAATTACGTGCCCGGCTGGGACTGCCACGGCCTGCCGATCGAATGGAAGGTCGAGGAGGAGAATTACCGCTCGAAAGGCAAGGCGAAGCCGGATTTCCGCGATTCCGCCGCGATGATCGCCTTCCGCCAGGAATGCCGCGCCTATGCCGAGCATTGGCTTTCCGTGCAGCGCGAGGAGTTCAAGCGGCTCGGCGGCTTCGGCGACTGGGACCATCCCTATTCGACGATGAGCTTTCCGGCCGAAGCGCAGATCGCGCGCGAGATCCACAAATACGCGGCCAGCGGACTGCTCTACCGCGGCTCCAAGCCGGTGATGTGGAGCGTGGTCGAGAAGACGGCGCTCGCCGAGGCGGAGGTCGAGTACGAGGATCACGTCAGCGATGCGGTCTATGTGGCGTTTCCCGCCGAAGGCCGGCACGGCGAGAGCGTCGTCATCTGGACGACGACGCCCTGGACGATCCCCGGCAACCGCGCCATCAGCTTTTCGAGCCGCATCGCCTATGCGGCCTACCGCGTGACCGAGGCGCCGGAAGGCAACTGGGCCAAGCCCGGCGCCGTCTATGTTCTCGCCGACGACGCTTGCCGAGAGCGTGTTCGCGGCGGCGAAGGTGACGGGCTTCGAACTCGTGCGCGATGTTCCCGCCGCCGAACTCGCCGGCATGATCTGCGCCCATCCGCTGAAAGACATGGGCTACGACTTCCCCGTCCCCCTGCTCGACGGCGACCATGTCACCGACGACGCCGGCACGGGCTTCGTCCACACCGCGCCCAGCCACGGCCGCGAGGACTTCGAGATCTGGATGGCCTCGGCCGCCAACTGGCTGATGCGCGGCATACGACACCCGCATCCCCTACACGGTCGACGAGAACGGCGTCTTCACCGACGAGGCGCCCGGGCTTCGCCGGCAAGCGCGTGCTCACCGAGAAGGGCGAGAAGGGCGACGCCAACGAGGCCGTCATCCGGGCGCTGGTCGAGGCGCAGGCGCCTGCTCGCGCGCGGCAAGCTCAAGCACCAGTATCCGCATAGCTGGCGCTCGAAGAAGCCCGTCATCTTCCGCAACACGCCGCAATGGTTCATCGCCATGGACAAGCCGATGGCGAGCGGCCTCAGCCTGCGCGAGACTGCGCTCAAGGCCATCGGCGAGACGCGCTGGGTGCCGGCGACCGGCGAGAACCGCATCCGCGGCATGGTCAACGCCAAGCCCGACTGGGTGATGAGCCGCCAGCGCGCCTGGGGCGTGCCCATCGCCGTGTTCGTGAAGAAAGGCGAGCACGCGCCGCTGATCGACGGCCAAGTCAACGCCCGCATCGCGGAAGCCTTCGAGAAGGAAGGGCGCCGACGCCTGGTACGCTGAGGGCGCCGCCGCGCGGTTCCTTCAACCCGACTACGACCCCGCCGACTACGAGAAGATCGACGACATCCTCGACGTCTGGTTCGATTCCGGCTCGACCCACGCCTTCGTGCTGGAGGACGCCGAGCATTTCCCGGGCCTTTCCGGCATCAAGCCGCAAGATAGACGGCGGCGAGGACGAGGTGATGTATCTGGAAGGCTCCGACCAGCATCGCGGCTGGTTCCAGGCCTCGCTGCTCGAAAGCTGCGGCACGCGCGGCCGCGCGCCGTTCGACGTCGTGCTGACGCACGGCTTCACGCTCGACGAGAAGGGCCGCAAGCAGTCGAAGTCGCTCGGCAACCAGACCTTTCCGCAGGACGTCATCAAGGCCTCGGGCGCCGACATCCTGCGGCTGTGGGTCGCGAGCACCGACTATTCCGACGACCAGCGCATCGGCCCCGACATCCTGAAAATGGTGAGCGACAATTACCGCAAGCTGCGCAATTCGCTGCGCTGGATGCTGGGCATGCTCACCCACTACAACCGCAACCGCACGCTCGCCTTCTCGATGATCGAGCCGCTCGACCGGCTCATGCTGCATCGCCTGAGCGAGCTCGACCAGGAGGTGCGCAAGGCCTACGGCGAGTTCGACTTCGCCCGCGTCGTCTCGGCGCTGTCGGCCTTCCTCAACACCGACCTGTCGGCGTTCTATTTCGACGTGCGCAAGGACGCGCTCTATTGCGAGCCGGCCTCCAGCCTCAAGCGGCTCGGCGCGCTGGAGACGATCGAGCGCATCTTCCGCGCGGTGACGGTGTGGCTCGCGCCGATCCTCGCCTTCACCGCCGAGGAGGCCTGGCGCGCCCGCTACCCGCAAGCGCGGCTCCGTGCATCTCGAAACGTTCCCGGAAATCCCCGAGAATTTCCGCGACCCCGAGCTCGCCGCGAAATGGGACGCTTTGCGCAAGCTGCGCTCGGCCGTCACCGGCGCGCTGGAGCTCGCCCGCGCGGCCAAGGATATCGGCTCCTCGCTGGAGGCCCATCCCGCTGCTCTATATCGAGGACGGCAAGTGGCGGGCGGCGCTTGAGGGCGTCGATTTCGCCGAAGTCTGCATCGTCTCGGATCTCACAATCGTCGAAGGCCCCGCGCCGGAAGGCGCCTTCCGTCACCCCGACGCGCCGCGCGCGGCGGTGGTGGTGCAGCGGGCCTCGGGCGTCAAATGCGCGCGCTCCTGGCGCTATTTCGATCCCGCGACCGCCGATCCCGATTTCCCCGACGTGACGCCGCGCGACGCGAAAGCCCTGCGCGAATGGAAGGCGCTGTCGGCGTGAGCGCGCGCTGGCTGGGCGCGATCCTCGCCGTGCTCGCGCTGGCGCTGGATCAGGCGAGCAAGCTCTATGTTTCGCACGGGTTCGCCTCGGGAGACCTGCATGGCGGCCCGCTGACGCCGTTCATCGATCTGGCGCTGCGCCACAACCGCGGCGTCTCGTTCAGCCTCCTGAAGCAGGACGGGACGCTCGGGGAGACGCTGCTGACCAGCTTCTCGCTCGCCGTCGTCGCGTTCCTCTGCGTCTGGCTCAACCGCACCAAGACCCAGCTCACCGGCGCCGGCCTCGGCCTCATCATCGGCGGGGCGCTCGGCAACGCCGTCGACCGCGCCGGCGACGGATCGGTCGTCGATTTCCTCGACCTGCACGCCTTGGGTCGCCACTTCTTCGTGTTCAATCTCGCGGACGCGGCGATCAGCGCGGGCGTCGCGCTGTTGATCCTCGAGGGGCTCATCGTCGAGACGCGGTGGGCGAAGGGGTGATTGCGCGAGCCGGCGTTCTGTGGTCCTTGACCGCAAGTCCCTGAGCGGAGACGCCCCATGTATCGCTCCCCCGTCGAAGACATCCTGTTCTCGCTGCGCCATGTCGCCGGCCTCGACGAGGCGATAGCTCAGGGCCTGTTCGGCGATCTCGATTGGGACACGGTCGCCTCCGTCATCGGCGAGGCCGGGCGCTTCGCGACGGAAGTGATCGCGCCGCTCAACCGGACCGGCGATCTCGAAGGCGCGAAATGCGAGAACGGCGTCGTCACGACGCCCAAGGGGTTCAGGCAAGCCTACAAGCAATGGGTCGAGGGCGGCTGGGCGGGCGTCACCGCGCCTGCCGAACAGGGCGGCATGGGGCTGCCGCATTCCGTCAATTTCGCCTGCAGCGAGATCTGGAACGGCGCCTCGATGGGCTTCGCGCTCTGCCCGCTGCTCAGCGAAGGCGCGCTCGGCGCGCTCAACGCCTACGCCTCGCCGGAGCTGAAGGAGACCTACGTCAAGCGCCTCGCCAGCGGCGAGTGGACGGGCACGATGAACCTGACCGAGCCGCAGGCCGGCTCCGACCTCAACGCCGTGCGCGCGCGGGCGGAGCGGGCGGGCGACGGGACCTATCGCGTCTTCGGCCAGAAGATCTTCATCACCTATGGCGAGCACGACTTCGCCGACAATATCGTGCATCTGGTGCTGGCGCGGCTGCCCGACGCGCCGCCCGGCACGCGCGGCATCTCGCTGTTCCTCGTGCCGAAATTCCTGGTCAAGCCCGACGGGTCGCTCGGCGCCCGCAACGACGTGCGCTGCGCGAGCATCGAGCACAAGCTCGGCATCCACGCCTCGCCGACCTGCGTGATGATCTACGGCGACAACGGCGGCGCGACGGGCTTTCTCGTCGGCGAGGAGAACCGCGGCCTCGCGGCGATGTTCGTGATGATGAACAGCGCGCGGCTCAGCGTCGGCCTGCAGGGCGTCGCCATCGCCGAGCGCGCCTATCAGCATGCGGCGGCTTATGCGCGCGAGCGCAGGCAGGGGCGGGCGGGCGCGCGCGCCGGGCATGAGCCCGATCGTCGAGCACCCCGACGTGCAGCGCATGCTGATGACGATGAAGGCGCAGTTGCAGGCGGCGCGCGGAATCTGCCACCTGACCGGCGTCGCCATCGACCTCTCGCGCCACGCGGCGACGCAAAGAAGCGCGCGAGACGGCCGCCGAGCGCGCCGCGCTGCTCACGCCCGTCGCCAAGGCCTGGTCGACCGACGTCGGCGACGAGGCGGCCTCGCTCGGCGTGCAGGTGCATGGCGGCATGGGCTATATCGAGGAGACCGGCGCGGCGCAGCACATGCGCGACGCCCGCATCGCCGCGATCTACGAGGGCACGAACGGCATCCAGGCGATCGACCTCGTCACGCGCAAGATTCCGCTCGCCGGCGGCAAGGCGGTCGCGCGCGAGATCGCCTTCATCCGCGCGGTCGCGGCCGACGCGGACGGCACGGCCGGGCTTCGGCGCGACCGGCAGGCGGCTCGACGAGGCGGCGGACGCGCTGGAGCGGGCGACGGGCTATCTCCTGCGACGCGCTCGCCAACGATCAGAACGCCGCGCTCGCCGGCGCCTACGCCTATCTGAAGCTGTTCGGCCTCGCGCTCGGCGGCGCGTGTCTCGCCAAGGCGGGCGCTCGCGCCGGGAGCGGACGCCGGCCGCGTCGCGCTCGCGCGTTTCTTCGCGGAAAAGCTGCTTGCCCGTCGCGCCGGGGCTCGCCGATTCGGTCGTCTCCGGCGCCGAGGCGCTCGCCGGCGCCGAGGCCGCGCTCAAGGAGGTCGCATGACCGTCGACCATCGAACGCGACGGCGGCGTGCTCGTCGCCACGCTCAACCGCCCGGAGAAGAAGAACGCGCTGACCGGCGCCATGTACCGCGCCCTGCGCGAGGCGCTCGTCGCGGCGAGCGCCGACGAAGGCGTCGGCGCCGTCCTGCTGACGGGCGCCGGCGGCGCCTTCTGCGCCGGCAACGACATCGGCGATTTCCTCGCCGAGAGCCGCGCCCAGTCCGAGGGCGCGCGCTCCGGCCCCGGCGGCGAGTTCATCCGCACGCTGGCGCGCTTCGACAAGCCGCTCGTCGCGGCGGTCGAGGGCCCGGCGGTCGGCGTCGGCACGACGATGTGCCTGCATTGCGACCTCGTCTACGCCGCCCCGAGCGCGCGCTTCGCCATGCCCTTCGTCAATCTCGGCCTCGTGCCCGAGGCGGGCTCGTCGATGCTGGTTCCGCGCCGGTTCGGCCTGGGCGTCGCCTCCGAGCTGCTGCTGCTCGGCGAGACCATCGACGGCCGGCCGCGCGCGGGAGATCGGCCTCGTCGCCGAGGTCGTCGCGCCGGAGGGGCTGAAGGCCCATGCGCTCGCCAAGGCCAAGGCGCTGGCGGCCAAGCCCCGCGCGGCGCTGCTGGCCACCCGCAAGCTGATGCGCGGCGACGCCGAGGCGCTGTACGCGCATATGGAGGCCGAGCTCGCCGCCTTCGCCCGCGCGCTGAAATCGCCGGAGGCGCGCGCGGCCTTCGAGGCGTTCGCGAGCCGGCCGAAGGGCTAAGCAGGATTTCCGAAAAGTGGATGCCGGTTTTCGGACGAAAATCCTGCTAAATCAAAGGCTCTAAGCAGACATTCGTTGGCCTTCCAACGAATGTCTGCTTAGCGCGCCTCCACCGACTGCTGCGCCTCGCTGATGAAGCGTTCGACCCGCCGGGCGTTGGCGCCGAAATCGTGACGCCAGACGCGCGAGGCGGAGCGAATGTCGATCTCCGTCTTCAGCCCCTGCGAGCGGATGCGGATGGCGATGTCGTCGACGAAGGCGAAGAACAGCGAGCGCGCGGTGGCGTCGATTTGCGCCTCCCCGTCGCCGCGCAGGTTCGGCGGCGTCGGATCGACGATGCGCCAGCCGAGATCCTTGGCGATGCGCAGCGACATGCGATAGGCCTGATCGGGCTCGAGATCGACCAGCATGGGCTGGATTTGCGGATAGGCGACGCGCTGGGCCGCCTCGACCTCAGGCCCCGGCGGCGGCGGCGTCCAGGCGCCTGCGCGCCTCGCGCGCGCGCGAGGAGATCATGTAGGACGGCGGCGTCCTGAAATCGGTCGTCACCTGGCTGATGCGCGGCAGCCGCGCCGCCTGCAGCGTGAGATAGGCGGGAAAGGCGATGAGCGCGAGCGCCAGCACCGCTCCGGCTGACGCCTGGGCGGTCGCCGCGCCGCCCCGTGTTCCAGATCTCGACCGCCGCCGCGCCCGGCGAGCAGCAGCGCCAGCCCCGCCAGCAGCAGCGAGGCGGCGAAGACGGCGAGCGCTCCAGCGTATCCTCGCCGTTGGTCGCGCGCGCCACGAGAACCGCGCCGCCGCGGTGAGGCAGGCGAAAACGGCGACGCGGCGGCTGACGGCCGCCGCGCGGGACATCGGTTCTTCGAGGATCAGGCGGCGCATGCCGCCCCGGCTGGCGATCGCTTATTTGGCCGATGGCCGCGACCGGCCGAGCGTGTCATGCGCGGTGACCTGGCCGCTGATCGCGTTGAACACGTTGGGATCGTCGCCGAGCACCGCCGTGGGCATGCAGACCGGATCGCAGGAATAGGATTCGCGCGAGGACTGCCGCGCTGCACGACCAGCACCTTTTTCGTCGGCTCGACGTGAATCTGCTTCTCGTCGAGCAGATTGCCCTGCGCGTCGAGCGCGATGAGATTGGTCTGGCCATAACCCTTGCCCGTGACGACCATCCCGGCGCCGTTCTTCAAAGTCGTGACGTCGGCGATCGCGGGATTGCCGATGATAACGGTCGCGTGTTCGGCCGGCAATTTCGCGACCTGCGCCTGATCGAGGGTGATGCGCAGGACGTCGTCAGATCGCCCGGCCCGCCGCGAAGGCGGACGCGGCGGATAAACCCAGCGCGAGGACGGCGAGACCTATACGAAACATGACGAACCCTTCGCGAGCGGCGGGAACGAGAATTCCTGCCCAAAGGTCAACGTGCCGCCACTTCATCCCAAAATGGTGAAGGAAGCGTCAACATGTCGCGCCGAAGCCGTAACTTCTCGCGTGCGCGGCCCGGCGCGCGCTCACTCCTCCAGCGGCCGCGCCTCCTCCGGCAGCATGATCGGCACGCCGTCGCGGATGGGATAGGCGAGCTTGGCGGCGCGGGAGACGAGCTCGGCGCGCGCCGAATCATAGCTGAGCGTCGCCCGCGTGACCGGGCAGACCAGAATCTCCAGCAGCCTCGGATCGACCCGGCGCGGCTCGCGCGGCGGGACGGGAAGCTCCGCGTCGGTCATTACGCGGCCTTCCAGATCGGGATAATCGATATAGCCCTGGCGCCGCCGCCGTAATAGGTCTTGCGGTCGCCCTCCGCGAGCGGCGCGTCGACGCGCAGGCGCTCGACGAGATCGGGATTGGAGATGAAGGCGCGGCCGAAGGCGATCATGTCGGCGCGGTTGTCGCTTATCGCCTCGATCGCCATGCCGCGGGTGTAGCCGTTGTTGGCGATATAGGCGCCGGTGAAGGCGCGGCGCAGCGCCAGGAAATCGAACGGCGCGACGTCGCGCGGCCCCTGCGTCGCGCCCTCGACGACATGGATATAGGCGAGATGGCGCTCGGCACAGCGCCTCGACCAGCGCGCCGAACAGTCGCGGTGGGGTTCGAATCGGAAATGTCGTTGGCGGGGCTGACCGGCGCCATGCGGAAGCCGACGCGGGTCGCCGGCCACACTTTCAGCACCGCGTCCGTCCACCTCCAGCGCGAAGCGCAGCCGGTTTTCGAGCCCGCCGCCATAGGCGTCCGTGCGCTTGTTGGAGCCGTCGCGCAGGAACTGGTCGATGAGATAGCCGTTGGCGCCGTGCAATTCGACGCCGTCGAAGCCGGCGCGGCGGCGCGCAGGCCGCGGCATGCGCGTAATCGGCGACGATGCCGGCGATCTCGCCGGTCTCCAGCGCGCGCGGCGCGGAGACGTCGGCGAAGCCGCTGGCGATGAAGGTCTTGGTGTTGGCGGCGATGGCCGAAGGCGCGACCGGCGCGCCGCCGTCCGGCTGCAAAGATGTCGTGCGAAATTCGCCCGACATGCCAGAGCTGGAGGAACATATGGCCGCCGTCGGCGTGGACGGCGTCGGTGACGCGCCGCCAGGCCTCGACCTGCGCCTCGGTGAAGCAGCCCGGCGTCCAGATATAGCCCTGGCCCTGCTGGCTGATCTGCGTCGCCTCGGAGATGATGAGGCCGGCGCTGGCGCGCTGGCGATAATAGAGCGGCGCGAGCGGGCTCGGCACGGTGTTGGGCTCGATGGCGCGGTTGCGCGTCAGCGGCGCCATGGCGATGCGATTCGGCAAGCGTGAGGTCGCCGATCGTGACAGGCGTGAACAGCGGCGCGGCGTCTTCGGTCATGCTCTCTCTCAGGGTCAGGCGGGAAGGGTGAGCAAACCGGCGGGCCGGCGTCGGTTCCGAATACGAGCCGCGCGCCGATCCTGTCCCAGGCGAGCGCGCTGATCGCGCCGTCGCCGGACGGGCGCACGAGAATCTCGGCGGCGTCGCCGAGGCGGCAGAGCAGCACGAGCCCGTCGGCGTAGCCGATGGCGACGACGAGCGCGCGCGGATGGAAGGCGACCCGCGTTATGCGATGCGGGCGCACGCCGCATTCGCGCGGCGGCTTGCCCATCGGCCCGTCCTTCTCCTTGAACGGCCAGACGACGCAGGCTTCCGCGCCCGAGGTGGCGAGCCAATGGCCGTCGTGCGACCAGGAGAGCGAGCGCGACTTGCCGGGATAGCCGGTCATGCGCATGTTGCGCCCGTCGGCGAGCCGCCAGCCGTGCAGGGCGTTCTCCTGCATCGAGCTGACGAGGAAGCGCCCGTCCGGCGAGACGGTGGCGTCGAGATGCGAGCCCTTCCACTCCATGAGCTGCGGCGTCGGCATCGGCGTTCGGGAACCACAGCGACACGCCGTTGTAATGGGCGGCGGCGAGGCGGTAGCCTTTGGGCAGGAAGGCGAGGCCGCGCGCGGTGGTCGGCGCGGTCCAGGTCTTCACGACGCCCTTCGCGTCGCGGGCGCGCACCGTCTTGCCGGCCGACCAGGCGACCGCGCCGTCGCGCGCGGCGAGCGCGTCGATCCATTTGCCCTTTTCGTCGGCGAGGGTCTCGGTCTCGCCGGCGGCCGAGGTCGCGACCACGCGGCCGTCGTCGCCGCCGGTCAGCAAGCGCTCGCCGTCGAGCGTCGCGCACAGGATCGCGCCTTGCGGGATGGGCGGCGACGTCGCGCCCGCCGAGCTTGACGACGCCGTTGGCCAGCGCCAGCGCCGGCTCGTCGCCGACGAAGGCGGCGGCGACGACCTGCTCGCCCGCCTCGAGCGGCGAGACGTGCTGCGTCAGCGAATTGGTCGGCTCGGCCATCGCCTCAGGCCGCGCAGGCCGCGAAACCCCTGCGGATCGCGTCCTCGTCGAGGTCGCGGCCGATGAACACGACCTTGGATTCGCGCTTCTCGCCCGGCTTCCAGTCGCGCTGCGGCTCGCCGTCGAGCATCATGTGCACGCCCTGGAACACGAAGCGCTTGGGGTCGCCCTTCATCGCGACGATGCCCTTGCAGCGCAGAATTTTCGGCCCCTCGCTCCTGGGTCAGCGTGTTGATCCACGGCATGAACTTGTTGGGATCGAGGTCGCCGTCGAGCCGCGCCGAGACCGACTGCATGTCCTCGTCGTGGAAATGCTTGAGGCCGTGGTGGTGGTGATGATCGTGGCCGTGGTCATGATCGTGTCGTGATCGTGATCCTCGGCGTTGAGGAACTCGGGCTCGATGTCGAGGATGCGGTCGAGGTCGAAGGCGCGGCGCTCCAGCACCTCGTCGATCTCGACGTCGCATTTCGTCGCCTTGATGCAGGCGGGCGTAGGGGTTGATGGCGCGGATGCGCGCCTCGACCTCGCGCCAGCTCGGCCGGGCGTCACGAGATCGACCTTGTTGATGATGATGACGTCGGCGAAGGCGATCTGGTTCTTGGCCTCCGGCGCGTCGCGCAGGCGCGGGCCAGCCATTTGGCGTCGGCGACGGTGACGACCGCGTCGAGCCGCGAATTGGCGCGCACGTCCTCGTCGACGAAGAAGGTCTGCGCGACGGGGGCGGGGTCGGCGAGGCCCGTGGTCTCGACGATGATGGCGTCGAACTTGCCCTTGCGCCGCATCAGCCCCTCGATGATGCGGATGAGGTCGCCGCGCACGGTGCAGCAGATGCAGCCGTTGTTCATCTCGAACACTTCCTCGTCGGCGCCGACGACGAGCTCGTTGTCGATGCCGATCTCGCCGAACTCGTTGACGATGACGGCGTAGCGCTTGCCGTGCGGCTCGGAGAGGATGCGGTTGAGCAGCGTGGTCTTGCCGGCGCCGAGATATCCGGTCAGCACGGTGACGGGGGTCTTTTCGGTCGCGGCGGCGGGTTCGGACACGCGGGGAGCCTCCGTTGCGGGAAAGTCGTGCGCGATATAGGCCGGCGAGGCGGGCTTGTGTAGGGGCGGCAAGCCGGCGTTAAGCCTGTAGCGGCTAAACTTGCCGCGCTAACTTCGCGCCGGCATGTGGAAATTCCTGCTCGATCCTGTTTTCCAGGCGCTCGCCTTCCTGCTGACGCTCGGGGCGCTGGCATTTGTGGCCTGGGACCTCTACGACAGCGCGCGCGATCCCGCGCCCGCGCCCGGCTTTGGCGCGCGCCGGCGCGAACGCCCGCGCGAGGCCGCGCCGCCGCGCCGGCGAACCCATGTCGAGCCGAGCGTCGAGATCTGGACGGACGCGCAGGGGCGGACGCGCGGCCGGGTGCGGCGCGGCCCCTGCCGCGGCATGAAGCTCGAAGACATGAGCCGCGAGGAATGCGACACGCAGGCGGCCTATGTCGCGCGAGCACGACCCTGCGGCGGCGGTGGGACTCGAGAGCTTCATCCGCCATCGTTTCGGCGCACAACGGCGCTATGAAGCGCGCCCGACGGGCGGCCTCACGCGCGCGGAGGCGCTGGCGGAGCTGGGCCTCGGCGAGGGCGCGACGGCGGCCGAGATCCACGCCGCCTACCGCGCGCTCATCAAGAGGCATCACCCCGACCACGGCGGAAGCCACGCCAAGGCCGCGCGGATCAATCAGGCCAAGGAGCTGCTGGTAGGTTGACGGAGCGGAAGCCGGACGCCTTCCTCGGCTTGACGCCTGCTATTATGTATATTATTCTATGCATATGTTCGAGGTGCGCGAGACCGCGATTTTCCGGATCGGCTCGGGAGCGCTTCGGATCTTCGCGCGGTCGCGCGGATAGACGCCCGGATCGGCCGCTTGCGCCAGATAAACTTCGGGGACGCGAAATCCGTTGGCGACGGCGCCAGCGAACTCAGCGGTTGATTACGGGCCCGGCTATCGAGTCTATCTGCGCGCGGCGGCGCGACAAGATCGTGCTTTTGCTCTGCGGCGGCGACAAAAGCGGGCCAAACCGCAGACATAGCGCGCGCCGAGGCGCGGCGGAACTGAGAGGCTGAGAAATGACCATCGAAGCGACCCCATGGGACCCGGCCGAGCGGCTGACGTCTCCGCAGGCGATCGCCGCCTATCTGGAGGCGGTTTTCGAGGACGGCGACCCGGGTCTGATCGCCGCGGCGCTCGGCGACGTCGCCAGGGCGCGCGGAATGACGGAGGTGGCGCGTGCGGCCGGCGTCACGCGAGACACGCTCTACAAGGCGCTCACGAAGGACGGCGATCCGCGCCTCAGCACGTTTCTCGGCGTCGCAAAGGCGCTGGGTCTCAAGGTTCAGGTCGCCGCCTGAGGCAGCCCTGGATTGCCCGCGAGCGGGCGACGCGCGAATCTCATACCGAGGAGGCCTCCATGCTCGACATGCCGCCGCTCAAATACGCGGATCTGCCGGACCTGCGCATGGGCTATTACGAGGCTGGGCCGGCGACCGACCCGACGCCCCTCGTGCTGCTGCACGGCTGGCCGGAGCTCGCCTTCTCCTGGCGCCATCAGATCAAGGCTTTCGCCGAGGCCGGCTATCGCGTCATCGCGCCCGACCAGCGCGGCTATGGCGCATCGCCCGGGCCGGAGGCGGTCGAGGCCTACGACCTCGACCATCTCGCCGGCGACGTCGCCCATCTCCTCGATCACTTGAACATCGAGAAGGCGATCATCGTCGGCCACGACTGGGGCGGCATCGTCGGCTGGGGCTTTCCGTTGCGCCATCGCGCCCGCGCCGCCGGCGTGGTCGGCGTCAACACGCCGCATCTGCCGCGCCCCCCGTCGACCCCGTCGCCATTTTCCGCAAGCGGTTCGGCGAGAGCATGTATATCGTGCGTTTCCAGGAACTCGGCGCACGAGCCCGACCGAATCTTCGCCGAAAACATCGAGAAACTGTTCGATTTCATGCTGCGCAAGCCTCCGCCGGCGCGCGCCGCAAGCGGCCCGATCAACCTGGACTTCCCCTCGATCGTCGCGGTCTACGACCCCGCCCGCGACCGGCGCCCCTCGATCGTCTCGCCCGAGGAAATGGCGGTGTTCGTGGAGACGTTCCGCCGCACCGGCTTTACCGGCGGCATCAACTGGTACCGCAATTTCACCCGCAACTGGGAGCGCGCGGCCGACCTCGATCATACGATCCGCGTCCCCTGCCTGATGATCGCCGCCGAGCTCGACGCCGTGCTGCCGCCCTCGATGTCGGAGGGCATGGAGCGGCTCGTTCCCGATCTCGAACGCCATCTCGTCAAGGGCAGCGGCCACTGGACGCAGCAGGAGTTTCCCGACGAGGTGAGCCGCACGATCCTCGACTGGCGCCGGCGCCGTTTCCCGTAAAAAGCGCACGGGGCCGGGAACACGGTCTTTTCGCGCCGCGTTGACGTCATTGTTTCGTCGCGTCGCAGCTTTGCGACGCGATGGCGTTCATGGGCTTTTCACGGCCTTCGATCTCATGAGCCTTGACGGCGCCGATTTGGGTAAGGAGCCTTTGGGCAAGGAGCCGCTCGCCGAGCAGATTGCGGGCGACGGCCGAGGCGTGTTCGGGCCGGCGGCGGCCGCCGGGGCCGAGGCAATCGTCGCCGTGGATCAGACCGGGCGCCGTGTCTCCGGGAGACGCCTGTCCTGGGTGAAGATCAAGGGCGATCCGCGCAACGACGTCGTCATCGTCCGCCAAAAGACCTCGACCAAAACGCAGACATCAGCTTGCTTGCGCGCGGCGCCTCGAAACGACCGCCGGCCGGTCTCGCCGGCGACTGGCCCAAAGACATCAATTTCATCAAACAACCCCTGCGCGCCGAAATCCGCTTCGGCGGCTGGACCGGCGACGGTCTTCTGCGCCAGGCCCGCTTCCTGGCGCTACGCGAGGATCTGCCCGTGAAATCCGCTTCGGACGCCCGCGCGCAAGGCGGGCCAGACCCATTCGTCGCCCAAATCCTTGAATTCGCGTCCGGTCGCGATCACCCACGCCGACCGGATCGTCTATCCCGCCGACAACATCACCAAAGGCGAGATCGCCGCCTATTACGACGCCGTCGCCGAGCGTCTCGCGCCGCATCTGGCCGACCGCCCGCTGTCGATCGTGCGCGCCCCGGAGACCATCGAGGACACCTTCTTTCAGCGCCACCCGCTGCGCGGCATGGAGACCGGCGTCATTCCCGTCGAAGCCGGCGACGAGACCTACATGGCGCTCGACGGCGCGGTGGGATTGCATACGGCCGCGCAATTCGGCGCCATCGAGCTGCATGGCTGGATGAGCCGCATCGGCGCTCTCGACGCGCCCGACCGCATGGTGTTCGACCTCGATCCCGACGAGGGTCTGGCCTTCGAGGAGGTCAGGCGCGCCGCCGCCGACATCGCCAGGGCGCTGCGGGAGATCGGGCTCCAATCCTGGCCGCTGCTCACCGGCGGCAAGGGCGTGCATGTCGTCATTCCGCTCGACGGCGCGGCCGACTATTCGCAGACGGAGCCCTTCGCCAAGGGCTTCGCGCAGGCGCTGGCGGCGCATGAGCCGCAACGCTTCGTCGCGACGATGAGCAAGCAACGCCGCAAGGGCCGCATTTTCGTGGACTGGCTGCGCAACAAGAAGAGCGCGACGGCGATCCTGCCGTGGTCGCTTCGCGCCAGGCCCGGCGCGCCGGTCGCCGCGCCGCTCACGTGGGACGCGCTCGCCGCGGCCAGGAGCGCGGCCGCCTTCGACATCCGGACCGCGCTCAAGCTCGAGGACCCCTGGGGGGACTTCTTCGCCGCCAGACAAAGCCTGCCGCGCGGCGCCTGACCTTCGGCCGCCGTCCCCAGGAAATTCGCCGCCTCCGCCGCAAGGCGCACTGGCGCTGGGCGCCGGCGGAGGCTATGAGCCGCCGTCGACCGGAGGGCGAGATTGGCCGCGGCTTTGGGTAAATCTTGCGGCGCCTGCACCATGTGCTGCTCCGCGCTCGAAATCGTCGAGCTGAAGAAGCCCGCCGGCCTTTGTGCGGCGATTGCGGGCAAGCGCGGCTGCCGCATTTACGCGACGCGCCCGCAGGTCTGCCGCGACTTCGAGTGCGAATGGCTGATGAGCCGGAACATGCCCGCCCATTTCCGGCCCGACCGCATCGGCGTCGTGTTCATGGAGGATGGCGACGAGGACGAATACCGCGCCGTCTGCGCGCCGTCGCGGCCCTTCGCCTGGCGCGAGCCCCGCGTGTTCGCCCATCTGGTGGCGGTCGCGAAAACCGGCCGCGTCGTCGTCGCCAAGGCGGGGCTGCAGGCCTGGCGGGTGTTTCCCTCGGGCGAATGGGCGACGACGGTCTGAACGGTCGCCCAACACTTGCGGCAAAGTCTTTTGGCGGATAGGCGCTGGCGCCGCCGAAAAAGCAGATGCTAAGGGTCCTGCGGCACTTCGGTCGCGAGCGAGGCCGTCAGGGCGTCGCTCGCGCGGCCGCATGGACCGCTTGCGGCTCAGGAGGAGTTCCGGCGCCCATGAAGAAAATCGAGGCGATCATCAAGCCGTTCAAGCTCGACGAGGTCAAAGAGGCGCTGCAGGAGGCGGGCGTGCAGGGCATCACCGTGCTGGAGGCCAAGGGTTTCGGGCGGCAGAAGGGCCATACCGAGCTCTATCGCGGCGCCGAATATGTCGTGGACTTCCTGCCCAAGGTGAAGATCGAGGTCGTCATCGCCGACGAAAACCTGTCGCGCGCCGTCGAGGCCATCCGCAAGGCGGCGCAGACGGGGCGCATCGGCGACGGCAAGATATTCGTGTCCACCATCGACGAGGCGATCCGCATCCGCACCGGCGAGACCGGCGCGGACGCGGTTTGAGGATCACGCATTCAACAAACGAACGGGAGACGAGGAGCCTTAAATGAAGACGGCCCACGACGTACTGAAATATATCAAAGACAATGACGTTAAATATGTGGACCTGCGGTTCACCGACCCGCGCGGCAAGTGGCAGCATGTGACCTTCGACCAGACGCTGATCGACGAGGACGCCTTCGCCGACGGCCTGATGTTCGACGGCTCCTCGATCGCAGGCTGGAAGGCGATCAACGAATTCGACATGACGCTGATGCCGGACCCGACGACGGCCTGCATGGACCCGTTCTTCGCGGCCTCGACCCTGGTCGTCACCTGCGACATCCTCGATCCCGCCAGCGGCCAGCCCTACAACCGCGATCCGCGCGGCGTCGCCAAGAAGGCGGAAGCCTATCTGAAGTCGACGGGCATCGGCGACACCGCCTTTTTCGGCCCCGAGGCCGAGTTCTTCGTGTTCGACGACGTGCGTTTCCGCGCCGATCCCTACAACACCGGCTTCCAGCTCGACTCCAACGAGCTGCCGATCAACTCCGACGCGCTGATGGAGGGCGGCAACCTCGCCCACCGCGTGCGCACCAAGGGCGGCTATTTCCCGGTGCCGCCGCAGGACTCCGGCCAGGACATGCGCGGCGAGATGCTGAAGGCGATGGCCGACATGGGCGCGGTGGTCGAGAAGCACCACCACGAGGTCGCCTCCGCCCAGCACGAGCTCGGCCTCAAGTTCGGCCCGCTCGACCAGGATGGCCGACCACATGCAGGTCTATAAATACTGCATCCACATGGTCGCCCAGAGCTACGGCAAGACCGCGACCTTCATGCCCAAGCCCATCTACGGCGACAACGGCTCGGGCATGCACGTCCACCAGTCGATCTGGCAGAACGGCAAGCCGGTGATGGCCGGCAACAAATACGCCGACCTGAGCCAGGAATGCCTGTGGTACATCGGCGGCATCATCCGCCACGCCAAGGCGCTGAACGGCTTCACCAACCCCTCGACCAACAGCTACAAGCGGCTGGTGCCGGGCTTCGAGGCGCCGGTGCTGCTCGCCTATAGCGCGCGCAACCGCTCCGCCTCCTGCCGCATCCCGTGGACGTCGAACCCGAAGGCCAAGCGCGTCGAGGTGCGCTTCCCCGACCCGACCGCCAATCCCTATCTCGCCTTCGCGGCGATGCTGATGGCGGGCCTCGACGGCGTCAAGAACAAGATCGATCCCGGCGCGGCGATGGACAAGGACCTCTACGACTTGCCCCCGAAGGAGCTCAAGAAGATCCCGACCGTCTGCGGCTAGCTGCGCGAGGCGCTGGCCAATCTCGACAAGGACCGCGCCTTCCTCAAGGCCGGCGACGTGTTCAACGACGACTTCATCGACAGCTACATCGACCTCAAGATGGCCGAAGTGCAGCGCTTCGAAATGACGCCGCATCCGGTCGAGTTCGACATGTACTATAGCGCCTGAGCCTTTCGGCTCGCGCGAGCGACAGGGGCGGCCTTCGGGCCGCCCTTTCCTTTTGGCGGCGACTGTCGCACATCAAGGACCGGCGCGACGCCAAGCGCGATGACCCCTGCAAATAGGAGAGGAAATGTCGAGACTGTTCAAAGCGACGCTGGGGTTCGCCTTGCTGGCGAGCGCGGCCGCCTCCGCCGCGCCGGCCGATCCCCAGCACGGCGAGGCCATAGCGCGCCGCTGGTGCGCGGCCTGCCACATCGTCTCCGACGATCAGGCGAGCGGGACCGACAATGTCCCGACCTTCGCCGCCATCGCCGCCAAGCCCGGGATCGACGCGGCCCATATCGCCAGGTTCCTCAAAGACCCGCATCCGAAAATGCCGGACATGCAGATCACCAGGACGGAGGCCGCCGATCTCGCGGCCTATATCGCCAGCCTGCGCAAGTAGCGCGGCGGGGCGTCAGGCGACCGCCGCCTGCTCCGCCTCCATGGCGAAGATGCGCTCCAGATCCGCCACCGAGGCGGGCTTGCCGAACAGCCACCCCTGACCCTCGGCGGGCACGCCGAGGGCGCGGGCGCGATCGAGCTGTTCGGTCGTCTCGACGCCCTCGAAGGTCACGCGCATGCCGAGCTGCGAGCTGATGCGCGCGATATTGGCGACCAGCACGTCCGCCTTGCGGCTCTTGCCGAGCTGCTGGGTGAAGCTCTTGTCGATCTTCACCTTGTCGAGCGGCAGCTGCATGAGATGGCTCAGGCTCGAATAGCCGGTGCCGAAATCGTCGAGCGCGATGCGCACGCCCAGCGCCCGCACCGTCTCCAGCGTGCGGCAGCACGGTGTCGCCGGTCGCGAGCGCGGCGGTCTCGGTGATCTCCAGCTCCAGGCGGCCGGGATCGAGGCCGGAGGCGCTGAGCGCCCGGCGCACGGCGTCCGCCAGCGTCTCGATCTGGCGCGTGGAGACGTTGACGCCGACCCTGACCGGCAGCGGCCATTTCACCGCGTCCTCGCAGGCCCGCTGCAGCACCCAGGAGCCGAAGGCGTTCATGAGGTTGAGATCTTCGAGCACGCGCACGAACACGTCCGGCGACACCGCGCCGCGCACGGGATGGCGCCAGCGCGCCAGCGCCTCGAAGCTGACGAGTTCGCCGGTCTCGATGTCGACGATCGGCTGGTAATGCAATTCGAAGGTGCGGGCGGCGAGCGCGGCCTGAAGATCGAGTTCGAGCAGCCGGCGCTCGTGCGCCTTTTCGCTCATCGAAAGCTCGTAGAGGCGGCAGGTGCCGCGGGCTTCGCGCTTGGCGGAATAGAGGGCCATGTCGGCCTGCTGCAGCAGCGCGTCCATGCTGATGGCGCCGCCGACGCAGATGCCGGCGCCGACGCTCGCGCCCACCACCACCTCGGCGCCCTCGATCCAGATCGGCCGCGACAGTTCGGCGATGAGCGACTGCGCGACGCGCATCGAGCGACTCATCGTCGGTTCCCGAGCGCAGGACGACGAATTCGTCGCCGCCCCAGCGCGACACATAGGCGCCGCCGGTGGCCTCGCGCAGCCGGCGCGCGGATTCGGCGAGCACGCGGTCGCCGAACTTGTGGCCGAGCGTGTCGTTGATCTGCTTGAATCCGTCGAGATCGATGAACAGCACCTCGGTGCGCGCGTCCCGTCCGCGCGCCGCGCTCAGCTCCTCGGTGAGCCGCTCCTCGAACGAGCGCCGGTTCGGCAGGTTGGTCATGGCGTCGAAACGCGCGGCCATGTCGAGCGCCTCGCGGGCCCGACGCTGGTCGGTGACGTCCTGGACCACCAGAACCCAGCCCCCCTCTTCGTTTCGCTTCAGGGTCAGGTCGTAAACGCGGCCGTTCGGCCCCGGCGCTTCGAGCCGCGCCACGCTGTCGAGGGCCCTTGTGACGTCGAAACTGGCCAAGAGCCGGTCGGCGTCGGCGTGGCTCAGCGTTCCGCGCTGGCGGGCGAGGCGCACCAGCGCGCTGAATTTCGTCCCTTGCAGCGATCGCGTACCGGGCACTCCGAAAGTCTCCGCCAGCTCCGCGTTGGAGACGACGATCCGCATCTTGCTGTCGATCATGCACATCCCATGCGACATGTTATCGATGGCGAAGCGGAAGCGCGTGGCGACCGTATCGGAACGGCGCCGATAGTTCATCTCGGAAAGAAGAATGTTGCGAAGACGGCCGGCGGACTTGTAGACATGCCACGCAAGCACGACTTGCGTGAGCGCCGCTGCGTAAAAATAACTCCCCCGCATCAAGAACGCGAGTGTCACCGGCGCCACTATTGCAATAATATTGAGCTTGATAAACCGCTCTTCCGCGAACATTCTGAACGCAATACTCATTGTATTTACAAGAGATACAATAAGTGTCATTGTGAGAATTGCGGGATGCTCGTAGTAAGTGTAAGCCCAGAAGGTCAGCGCGCCGCTGCAAAACAAATACGCCACGGTCGTTACAGAAAACGCGAGATCATACCAACTACGCCATTGCGAACGGCGTCTATTTACGATAAAGATACGAACAATCGTTATCAGGATACCTAAAAAAGCGAAAACGATCGGCGCCAGAGCCTCGGTTAGCGCCCAGCAGAGGGCGGCGACGCCGGCCATGATCGCTCCTCCCGCGATCCTGGAGCCAGCGTCGGCGTAGAGCGCGTCGTTCAGAAGTTGGCGAGCGTCATCGGAGAAGTCAGTCTCCGGCAAGATTTTCCTGGTTGTAGGCATCGCCGCAGGTCTACGCTCCTTGCGGCGAAGGCTAAACTCTAAAAATTAACACAAGGTTCGGCGGGCGCTAGCATTTGAAACTTCGCTCCAATTCGCACGAATTCCATGAAGGGTTTGAAAGAAAATGATTGTTAAAAGCAAGGATCGCTCGTTGGATGATGAATTTGAGAAATCCAGGAAAACCCGACTTTCATCCTGATCGGCCGGAAGCGCCAGTTCTCGCTTGGCTCGCGCGGGCGGACTTCGCGCGCGCCCGCCAGGCGCTCGGCCCCTCGCTTTGGAACGACTATCGTGATTTCGTTCAGGAGCGGGACGCGCTCTACGTCGGGTTCGGCGAGGCAGGCGTGTCGGCGAGATTTCAGTCGGTTCCTTTCGATGCGTTCGAGCGTTGGGCGCGCCTGACCGGGGCGGCCGCCGATCTCGACGGTCTCGACGAATTCGCCGCCCATTGGCGTTGGCGGAAACTAAATCCCCGCGCGCGCGTCTGCGGACGCATCGGCGCGCCCGGCGTTCCGGATCGCAGCATCCTGAACAAGGCCGGCGCGCAATGCATATACGTCCGCAGTGACGTCTACATGGGATGGCGGCGCGACTACGCCGCGGCGAATTTGCTGGCCCCGCCGGGTCTGGACGCTTACGCGGCGCATGTCGTTGAGTGCTGCATCGTCCCCGACGCCAGCGCGCGGCGGCCGGCCGTCAGTTCCTCATACGGATCGCGCGCGCCGTTCGACGAGCGCGCATAGAGCGCGCGTTGCTCCTCGGGCGTTGAGATTTCGAAGGGATAGCGCTCGCGCGTGACGCCCCACAACGCCTTGCAATCATACGCCATCAGCGCCTGCATCCGCGTCAGCGGCGGGTAGGGTCGCGGCGCCGACCAGTTGATCGCGCCATACATGCGACGATAGGCGGCTTGATATTCCGGCCGGCACGCCGCCGTAATGAAGTCGGCCGCGAAATGTTCCTCCGCGATGAACGCCGAGCGCATCGTGATATAGGGCAGGAACGGATACATTCGCGTGAATTCGAGCTGGCTCGTCATGCGCGACGCGTCGATGATGAGATCGCCCGCTTCGAGGCGGGGAATGACAACGTCGGGAAAGCCTTTGGTCACGGGCATGTAGTGCTCGGGCCGCGAAGCGACATGCAGGCGAATGGAACTCGCCAGGGCGCCGTCGATGAAAATCGCAATCAGCCAGGCGTTGGGGCAATTGTCGTCGGGATCGGTGAACAGACCGGACGCATTCGGCTCAATATAGCCCTCTCTCGCATAAGCTTCGTAACGCATGCGAAAGATGGCTTCCTTCTCCTGCGGGCTATCGGCGCGCCGGTATTCCACGCGCTCAAGAAGTTTTGCAACACGGGCCGCGAATCCCGACGTCTCTTGCTGCTGAAGCACCTAGGAACCCCGCGCGCCCAAACCCTCGGGTTGCGATAGTAAGCATTTTAGGATTTGTCGCGCCAGTGGCGTTCAGCTTTTTTTAACGATATTTCGTTAACAAGGTTAAGACCGCGCCGCCGCAAGCCGCCAATCGCTGCGGCAGGCCGCATCCGAGACCTGCGGAACAGCCGGCGCAGCGGCGGGCCATGGGTCGGCGAGCGCGCGTCGAGGACGCGCCCGGCCCGATCCCCGCCTTACTTTCGCGATATTGGGCGGAGCGTGGCCGGCCGCCGCCCGACGGCCGTCGGGGCCGTTTGGGAGCATTTCGGCGGCAATTGCGTTTCGGGTCTGTGCGACCGCGAAGAAGCTCTATATATCAGCCCGACGGGCGCAGCTGCGAAACGCCGGTCCAAGGAGGCCCATGACTCAGAAGAGGCGAATCCTGATCGTCGACGACGACGGCGATCTCAGGATGGCGCTTGCCGAACAATTAAGTCTGCACCCCGAATTCGTCGTCGCCGAGGCCGCCGACGTCGCCGGCGCGCGCACGGCGCTGGCGGAGCAGTCGCCGGATCTCGTCATCATGGACATCGGCCTGCCCGACATGGACGGCCGCGAAGCCGTGCGCACATTTCGCGCCGAAGGGTTCCGGCGCCCCGTCATCCTGCTGACGGGCCGCGATTCGGACGCCGACACGGTCATCGGCCTGGAGGCCGGCGCCAACGATTACATCGTCAAGCCGTTCCGCTTCGCCGTGCTGCTCGCCCGCATCCGCGTGCAGATGCGCCAGCACGAGGCGAGCGCCGAGGCCGAATTCCAGATCGGCAAATACGTCTTCCGCCCCGCCAACAAGATGCTGCTCGACAATCGCGGCGGCAAGCTGAGGCTCACCGAGAAAGAGGCGGCGATTCTGCGCTTTCTGCACCGCGCCGAGCGGCAGAGCGTGGCGCGCGAGACGCTGCTGCGGGAGGTCTGGGGCTACAACGCCAACGTGACCACCCATACGCTGGAGACCCATATCTACAGGCTGCGCCAGAAGATCGAGGACAATCCGGCCGAGGCCCAGCTTCTGGTGACCGACGGCGGCGGCTACAAGCTGCTGCCGTGACCGAGGGGACCGAGCCTTGAGCCTGGACGCGGACGTGCGCCGGCTCTCCGGCGTCAGACCCTTCGACGCGCTGCCGCGCGAGGCGCTGCAACTGCTCGCCTTCTCCTGCCAGAAGCGTCCGCTGAAGGCGGGCGAGTCTTTGTTCTCGGCGGGCGAGCCGGCGGACTGCGCCTATTTCGTGCTCGAAGGCGAGATCCTCCTGAGGAGCGGCGAAGCGGAGCGCCGGGCCGGCGCCGGCGCGCTGATCGGCGAATCGGCGCTGCTGGCGGCGACCCTGCGCCCCGCCGACGCCGCGGCGGCGCTGGATTCGCTGCTCTTGCGCATACCCAGCGACATCTTCCGCCGCGTCTTGTCGGAATTTCCGGAGAACGCGGCCAGGATTCAGCGCGCCGCCGCCGGGCGGGCGCGAGCGCTGGTCGCGCGGCTGGAGCAGATCCGCCGCCGCGCCTTCGCCGCGGCGCCGGGAGGCTGAAGCCCGTGGCCAATCTCGCGCGCCTGCGCCCGCCGAGCCTCGAGGACGTCGACGTCATCGCGCGTCGCGTCTACGAGGCGTTGCCGGCGGAGTTCCGGGCTTTGTGCGACGGCCTCGTCATCCAGGTCGTCGAGTTTCCCGACGAGGAGACGCTGCGGGAGATGAACGCCGAGTCGGAGTTCGACCTGCTCGGCCTTTTTCGCGGCCGCGGCCTCGCCCATGCCGAGGCCACGCCGCAGACCGGCTCGCTGCCGAACATGATCTGGCTCTACCGCCGGCCGCTGCTGGACTATTGGTGCGAGGGCGAGGACAGCTTCGAAGAGGTGGTCGCGCATGTGCTGATTCACGAGATCGGCCACCATTTCGGCCTCTCCGACGACGACATGTACGCCATCGAGGCCCGGATTGCCTGAGATTCCGGGGCCTTCACAACGCCGTCATCATCGGGTTACACTGATGGCCAGGGGCCGGCGTGGTCCGGTGTGCGAGCCCATGGAGGAACGGAGCGCCTCTTGACGGTTCATGTCCAAGCGGTTTCGCCGGAAACCTGCCCGGCGCTGGTGCTGAATGCCGACTTCCGGCCGCTGAGCTATTATCCCCTGTCGATCTGGTCTTGGCAGGACGCGATCAAGGCGGTGTTTCTCGATCGCGTCAACATCGTCTCCGAATACGAGCACGCGGTGCGCAGCCCGAGGTTCAGCATGCGGCTGCCCTCGGTGGTTTCGCTGAAGGCTTACGTCAAACCCTCGCGCTTTCCCGCCTTCACGCGGTTCAACGTGTTCCTGCGCGACCGCTTCACCTGCCAGTATTGCAACGCGCGCGAGGATCTGACCTTCGACCATGTCGTGCCGCGCTCGAAGGGCGGCGTGACCTCATGGGAGAACGTGGTCGCGGCCTGCTCGGCCTGCAATCTCAAGAAGGCCGACATGCTGCCGGCGACCGCCCGCATGTTCCCGGCCCGCAAGCCCTATCAGCCGACGGTGCACGACCTGCACCAGAACGGGCGCCTGTTCCCGCCCAATTATCTGCATTCGAGCTGGATGGACTATCTCTACTGGGACAGCGAGCTGGAGCCTTAATGCCAGAACGCGACGATCGGAACCGATCATCGCCCGACGGCAAAGCGCCAAGCGCGCCCGCGCCTTTGCGCGGAACGAGCGCGATGCGTCGCGCTCACCTGGAATGGGCATAAGAGGCCGCCGCCGCCATCTCCGCCACGATCGCCTCCGCCGCCGCGCGCGGATCGGCCGCCGCCGTGATCGGCCGGCCGACGACGAGATAATCGGCTCCGTCGGCGATGGCGCGCCCGGGCGTCGCGACGCGCTTCTGGTCGCCCGCATCCCCGCCCGCCGGCCGGACGCCGGGGCAGACCAAGGTGAGCCGGCGACCTTCGGCGCGCAGCGCCGCCGCCTCGGCGGCGCTTGCGACCACGCCGGCGAGCCCGATCTCCTCGGCCTGACGCGCGCGGAGCGAGACCAGCGCGGCCGCCCCGAAGGCGTAGCCGGCTTGCCTGAGATCGGCGTCGTCGGCCGAGGTCAGCACGGTGACGCCGAGCAGGCTCAAGCCCGAGCCCGCAGCGCCCGCCTTGGCCGCGCGCATGGTCTGCGGATAGGCGTGGACGGTGAGAAAACTCGCCCCGAGCCTGGCGATCTGCGCCGTCGCGCGTTCGACCGTGTTGGGAATGTCGTGCAGCTTCAGGTCGACGAACACCCGCCGGCCCGAGCCGATCAGCCCTTGCGCAAGCGCCAGCCCGCCGCCGCCATAGATCAGCTCCATGCCGATCTTGTAAAAGCAGACGCTGTCGCCGAGCCGGCCGACGAGCGCCTGAGCCGCCTCGACCGAGGGCGCGTCGAGCGCGACGATGAGCCGCTCGCGGGGCGTCATGGCCTGTCCTCCCACCGCCGGCCGAAGGCGGCGGCCTCGCGCTTGATGAGCTCCTTGACCCGGTCGCTGTGGCGGCCCAGCATCGTTTCGGTCGCCTTGCCCCGCTCCTTGAGCCGCGCGCCGAGGCGCTCGGCCTGGTCGATCAGCTTCATGATCTTGGGCTCCGCCGCCGCCTGCTGGCCGCGCCGACGATAGGTCCATACGCTCGCCGGCGGCAGGTTGCGCAGGATCGGCGCGCCGCAGCGCCCGACATACCGGCCCGCCGACGCCTCGCGCGGGATCGGCGAGCGCAAGCCATAGGTGAATTGCACGAACACCCCGTCCGGCCCCATCAGCGCGAAGGCCTCGTCAATCAGCGCGATGCGCCGCTCCGGCGGCTCGTTGAGCAGCGGCAGGCTCGACACCACCGCCGCGACCGGCTGCGTCAGCCGTCCGGCCAGCGTATCGTTCAGCGCATAGGCGTCGCCGCGCACGATCCGCGCCATCGGGAAACGCTCGGCCAGAAGCTTGCAGAAATAGGGATCGTACTCGACGAGCAGCAGCCGCTCGCGCCGGACGCCGCGCGCGATGAGCGCCTTCGTCACCGGCCCGGTGCCCGGCCCCAGTTCGACGACCACGCCCGGAGCGAGCGGATCGACGGCGCGCGCCATCTCGCGGGCGAGGAACGGGCTCGACGGCGCCACGGCGCCGGTGCGCTTGGGGTCGCCGAGGAACCGGCGCAGGAACGTCTCGCCGTCGCTCTGCGGCGCGCGGAGGGAGGCCTTCGGCCCGGGGATGCGCAGGGGCATCGCGCCGGCCTAGCCCAGACCTTCGAAGAATTCCTTCATCTTGGCCAGGAATCCCGTGCTTTCCGGGTGGGTCTTGTGGGAGGACTCGGCCTCGAACTCCACGAGCAGGTCGCGCTGCCGGCGCGTCAGATTCTGCGGCGTCTCGACGACGACCTGGATGTAGAGGTCGCCGACATCGCGCGAGCGCAGGATCGGCATGCCCTTGCCGCGCAGCTTGAGTTGCCGGCCGGATTGGGCGCCCTCGGGGATGCGCACTTTGGCGTCGCCGCCGTCGAGCGTGCGCACCGAGAATTCGCCGCCGAGCGCCGCCTGCACCATCGAGATCGGCACGCGGCAATAGAGGTCCGCGCCGTCGCGCTGGAAGAACGGATGCGGCTTGATCGACAGGAAAATGTAAAGGTCGCCCGGCCCGCCGCCGCGCAGGCCCGCCTCGCCCTCGCCGGTCAGGCGGATGCGCGTGCCGTCCTCGACGCCGGCCGGCACATTGACCGACAGCGTGCGCTCGCGCGTGATCCGCCCGGCGCCGGAGCAGCGGTCGCAGGGATTCTCGATGATCTGGCCGCGCCCGTGGCAGGTCGGGCAGGTGCGCTCGATGGCGAAAAAGCCCTGCTGGTTGCGCACCCGGCCCTGGCCGGCGCAGGTGCGGCAGGTCACCGGCTTCGAGCCGGGCTTGGCGCCTGAGCCCTGGCAGGTCTCGCAGACGACGCTGGTCGGCAATTTGATCGAGGCGTTCTTGCCCTTGAACGCTTCCTCCAGGGTGATCTCGAGATTGTAGCGGAGATCCGCGCCGCGCTCCTTGCCGGAGGGGTTGCGCGCGCTGCGCCGGCCCATGATGTCGCCGAACAGATCGTCGAAAATGTCGGACATCGAGGCGCCGAAGCCGTCGCCCATGCCTCCGCCCTGTTCGAAGGCGGCGTGGCCGAAGCGGTCGTAGGCCGCCCGCTTCTGCGTGTCGGAGAGATGCTGATAGGCTTCGTTGATCTCCTTGAAGCGCGCTTCGGCCTGCTTGTCGCCGGGGTTTCGGTCGGGATGGCAACCCATCGCCGCCTTGCGGAAAGCCGATTTCAGTTCGGCGTCGGTGGCGGTCTTGGAGACGCCCAGGATCTCGTAGAAATCGCGTTTGGCCATTGCCCGCCGATAGTCTCGTGCGAAAGGGGGCGTCGCGCCGCCTGCGCCCGCCCCTCAAGGTCTTGGAAGTTGCAGATAGGGGGGAATGGCCGGGCGCGCAAGCGTTGCTGCGCGGCGGAGAGGCCGCGCCAACAGGAGTTTTTAACGACTGAAGCTTGTCTCGGCTTGGGGCCCGGCGCAGCCTTGGGGGCTTGGCGCGCCAGGCGAACGGTTATACGTTTCGTATAACATCAGGGTGAAGCCATGAGCGCAAAGATGGAGAGCGAGCCCGCGGGCGTTCTGCGAGTGCGAAAGATCGGCAATTCCGTCGGCGTCTTGCTGCCGAAAGAGCTTGCGGCGCGGCTCGACTTGAAGGCGGGCGACAGGTTGCATGTCGTCGAGGCGGCCGACCGGGTGCTGAAACTCTCGCGCTGCGACCCGACGCACGCCGAGGCCATGGAGATCGCCCGGCGCTCCTTCCGCGACTACGCCAACACCTACAAGGCTCTGGCGAAGTGAAGGAGCCGATCTGGCTCGCTCCAGAGACGGTCTTGGACATCCACAATGAAAACGGCCCCCGGCTCGCGCCGGGGGCCGTTTTGCTTCGAGCCGCTCGAAGCCCTTAAGCCGACTTCTTCTTGTCGTCGTCGACCTCGCGGAAGTCGGCGTCGATGACGTCGTCCTTCGGACCCTCGGCGCCGGCGCCAGCCTCGGGGCCGCCGGCCTGCTGGGCCTTGTACATGGCCTCGCCGAGCTTCATCTGCGCCTGCATCAGGTCGTTGGTGCGCGCCTTGATCGCCTCGACGTCGTCGGCCTGCAAAGCCGTGCGCAGCGCGGCGATGGCGGCCTCGATGGCGCTCTTGTCGGACTGCGCGACCTTGTCGCCATATTCCTTCAGCGCCTTCTCGGCGTCGTGGATCAGCGACTCGCCGTGGTTCTTGGCGTCGACCGCCTCGCGGCGCTTCTTGTCCTCGGCCGCGTTCGCCTCGGCGTCCTTCACCATGCGGTTGATGTCGGCGTCGCTGAGAGCCGCCCGAGGCCTGGATGCGGATCTGCTGCTCCTTGTTGGTCGCCTTGTCCTTCGCCGTCACGTTGACGATGCCGTTGGCGTCGATGTCGAAGGTGACCTCGATCTGCGGCACGCCGCGCGGCGCCGAGGGGATGCCGACGAGATCGAACTGGCCGAGCATCTTGTTGTCGGCCGCCATCTCGCGCTCGCCCTGGAAGACGCGGATCGTCACCGCCGTCTGGTTGTCCTCGGCGGTGGAGAACACCTGGCTCTTCTTGGTCGGGATCGTCGTGTTGCGGTCGATGAGCCGCGTGAACACGCCGCCCAGCGTCTCGATGCCGAGCGACAGCGGCGTCACGTCGAGCAGCAGCACGTCCTTGACGTCGCCCTGCAACACGCCGGCCTGCACCGCCGCGCCGATGGCCACGACCTCGTCCGGGTTGACGCCCTTATGCGGCTCCTTGCCGAAGAACTGCTTGACGATTTCCTGCACCTTGGGCATGCGCGTCATGCCGCCGACGAGCACCACTTCGTCGACCTGACCGGCCGCCAGCCCCGCGTCCTTCAGCGCCTTCCGGCACGGCTCGACGGTGCGCTGGATGAGATCGTCGACCAGAGCCTCGTATTTGGCGCGCGTCAGCTTCAGCGCCAGATGCTTCGGACCCGAGGCGTCGGCGGTGATGTAGGGCAGATTGATGTCGGTCTGCGTCGCGCTCGACAGCTCGATCTTGGCCTTCTCGGCCGCCTCCTTCAGGCGCTGAAGGGCGAGCTTGTCCTTGGTGAGGTCGATGCCCTGCTCCTTCTTGAACTCGGAGGCGAGGTACTCGACCAGGCGCATGTCGAAATCCTCGCCGCCGAGGAAGGTGTCGCCGTTGGTCGACTTCACCTCGAACACGCCGTCGCCGATTTCGAGAATGGAGATGTCGAAGGTGCCGCCGCCGAGGTCATAGACCGCGATCGTGCCGGCCTTCTTCTTGTCGAGGCCATAGGCGAGCGCCGCCGCCGTCGGCTCGTTGATGATGCGCAGCACTTCGAGGCCGGCGATCTTGCCGGCGTCCTTGGTCGCCTGACGCTGGGCGTCGTTGAAATAGGCGGGCACGGTGATGACGGCCTGGGTGACCGGGCCGCCGAGATAGGCCTCGGCCGTCTCCTTCATCTTCTGCAGCGTGAAGGCGGAGATCTGGGAGGGCGAATAGGGCTTGCCGTCGGAGGTGACCCAGGCGTCGCCGTTGGCGGCCTTGATGATCTTGTAGGGGACCAGACCCATGTCCTTCTTGGTCATCGGGTCCTCGAAGGAGCGACCGATGAGGCGCTTGATCGCAAAGAAGGTGCGCTCGGGATTGGTCACCGCCTGGCGCTTGGCGGGCTGGCCGACGAGGCGCTCGCCGTCGTCGGTGAAGGCGACGATGGACGGGGTCGTGCGCGCGCCTTCGGAATTCTCGATGACCTTGGGCGTCGCCCCTTCCATGACCGCGACGCAGGAATTGGTCGTTCCCAGGTCTATGCCTATGACTTTAGCCATTGTTGTTTCCCCATGTTTCGCGAGACCGCGAGGCCCCGAAGCGGCCAGGCCTTGGAGACGCGGCGACGGTTCCGACGCGCGCTCCGGTCCCCGATGCTCGGTTCAATTTCGGCGGTCCCGGGCATTTCGCCCTTCCCGCCGAAGTTGGCCGGTATATAGGAGGGGGTCGAAAGGCGCGCAAGGCGGGCCGGAGCCGCCCGAAACGCGCAAAACCCGGGAATTTCGATATGGAGGCGGCCATGGGATTGGCGCGGCGCCGCGAAGGCGATTCGGTCACTTCGGGGTCAGCGGAATGAAATGGCTTCTCGTCGCCAGCCTCGCCGTGGCGCTCGGCGCCACCCCGGGGCTGGCCCAGCTCGCCCTGCCGGGCGCGGCGCTCTCCCCGGACGCCCCGGCGAAGGACGCCGGCGAGGCGAAGCCCGCCAAGCGCCGCCATTCCCGCCGCGCGGAGCGCGCGCGGCGGGCGTCGACCTCGACGCCGTCGTCGACAGGACGCTCAGGCTCAACGGCCGCAGCGGCGAATTGCAGCTGGCGCGCGGCGAAGACAAGGCGCTGCGGATCGTCAAATATGTGCTGCTCGGCGAGGTCGTCTCCAACCCCGAGCAGCAATGCCGAATCGACATCGTCGCCGATCAGCCGATCGAGGCCAGGCCGCAGGGCGAGCCCGACGGCCTGCCGCGCTACGCCTCCGACGTGCCCGCCTGTCCGCTCACCTTCGACGTCGTCGGCGACGGCGTGCTCGTCCCGGCGCAGACCAACGCCTGCGTGTTCTCCGTCGGCCGATTGCCAGGCGAGCCCCAGCGGCCTCTGGGGGCCGGACGCCGCCGAGCTCGACAAGGACCCCAAGGCGATCTCGAAAGCCGCGCGCCGCCGCCGACCGCTCGATCCAGGACAGCCTGCGCGCGCTCCAGAGGCGCGACAAGGACGCCGCCGCCTCGCTCGCGCGCGAACAGAGCGATTTCGCCGCCGAGCGCGACGACGTCTGCCGCGACTACGCCGCCGAGGCGCGGCTCGGCTTCTGCGCCTCGCGGCTCGCTCAGACGCGGGCGGCGCTGCTCGCCAAGCGAGTGACCGAGACGCGCGCGGCCGAGGAGCCCCGGCGAGGCAGGCGCAAGAAAAAGGCGCAGGAGGAATGAGGCGCCGAGATTTTTCGCGTCCCAAGCGTAAGGTTAAGGCCCGGTTTCTTCGCTTCGACAAGATTGCGATGTTATCTTCGCCCGGAGGGCCGCCGCCCCCGCCACCCAGAGGTCGCGATGGATAACGAATTCATGCCTCCCCCCGCCGAGCACGCCGAGGGCGAGCCGACCGCGCCGGCGAACGGCGAGACCGCCCAGCCGCTCGACGCCGCCGCGGTCGTCGAACAGGTGCGCGAGCTGCTGTTCGGCGATCACCGTCGCGCCACGGAAGGTTCGCTGAAGAGCCTGGAGGATCGGCTCGCCGCCTTGACCGCGACGATCGAGGCCCGATTCGCCGATCTCGAACGGCGCTTGAGCGAAAGCCGGAACGAGGCGGACCACGCGCGCGACGGCCGCGTCGAGGCGGTCGGCGCCGCGCTGGTGGAACTCGGCGACCGCATCAAATCCCTGATCGCCAGGCCGCAGCAGTAACCGGCCATGTCGGCCGGCGGGGAGCCGGAGCTTCGGCGTCTCAAGGCGCTTCTTTTCGGCGCCGAGGCGCGGCGACTGGCGGAGGCCGAGTCGCGGCTCGACGCGATCGAGGCGCGGACGGAAGCGCGGACCGAGGCGCCTGCGAGCGCCGAGGCGCTGGCCCCCCTCGTCGCTGCGGCGCTTCCCGCCGCGCCGTCGCGCGCCGCTCTGGCGCGCTTGCTTCCTTCGCTCGCCTGGAGGGCGGCGGCCGGCGCGCCGCGCGCCCTCGCCGCCGCGATCGACCGCCGCCTCGACGCGCTGGCGCCCTTTTCGGGCAAGACCGCCGACCGGCGCGGCCTGCGATGGCTGGCGATCGGCCTCCTCGCCGCGGTCGCGCTCGGGCTCGCCCTGCGCGGGCCGGTCGAGCGGGCGCGCAAATCGGCCGAGATCGAGGCGGCCTTGCGCGACACACGCGCCGCCGACGCGCGGCTCGCCGCCTATCCGCTGGCGGTTTCCATCGACTGGAGCGCCCGGACCGTCGATTTGCGCGGCCTCGTCCCGTCGCGCGACGCGCTGCGGGCGCTCGTCGAGGCGCTGACCCCCGCCGCCCTGCCGCTGGCGCTGGAGACCCATGTCGAGACCGTCGCCTCGGCCGAGGCGTTGCAGGCGGGCGAGGCGCGTCTCGAAGCGAGGCTGGCCGCGCAAGCCGCCGAGCTCAAGACGCTCGCCGAACGGCTGGCGAAGGCGACCGCCGCCGATCAGGCTGCGCGCGCCGCGCAATCGCTGGAGGCCGCCGCCGGCGAAGCGCGCGCGCTCAATGCGTCGCTGGCGCGCACGCGCGCCAAAGTCGGCGCGCTCGAGCGCGCGATCAACGCGAGCCTCGGCGCCGACCTCGCCGCCGTCCTGCCGCAGCTTGAGCGCGACGCCGCGTCCGTCGCCGCCGGGCTCGACGAGGCGATCGCCAGCGCCGCCAGAACCGAGGCCGGGCTGCGCGCGCAAGCCGAGGCCGCGCGCCAGCGGGCGCAGGCGCCCAGGCCCTAGACTTTCCCCGCCCCCGCGCAGCGCGCGCGCCGAAAGGCGCTTGACGCGCCGTTTTAGTTATGAAATATAACCATCGTAAATCCCGGGGGAGGCGATGTCCGGCCAAGCGAAAAGCCCGCTCAAGGTCGAGCGCGACGGCCCCGTGCTCATCGTCGGCGTCGACCGGCCGGAGAAGCGCAACGCGCTCAACGACGCCGTCATCGCCGCGCTGGACGAACTCTTCTCCAAGCTCCCCGACGACGCCCGCGCCGTCCTCATCCACTCCACCGGCCCCAATTTCTCCGCCGGGCTGGATCTGAGCGAAATCGCCGAGCGCGACGCGCACGAGGGCGTGCTGCATTCGCGCTCCTGGCACCAGTGCTTCGAGAAGATCGAGTTCGGCTCGCTTCCCGTCGTCGCCGTGCTGCGCGGCGCCGTGGTCGGCGGCGGGCTGGAGCTGGCGGCGGCCGCGCATGTGCGCGTCGCCGAGCGTTCCGCCTTCTACGCGCTTCCCGAGGGGCAACGCGGCATATTCGTCGGCGGCGGCGGCTCGGTGCGCGTGCCGCGGCTCATCGGCGTCTCGCGCATGGCCGACATGATGCTGACCGGCCGCGTCTATTCCGCCGCAGGAAGGCGCGGCCGCTCGGCTTTGCGCAATATCTCGTCGACGACGGCGAGGGCTACGCCAAGGGCCTGGAGCTCGCGCACAAGATGGCCGGCAACGCGCCGCTCACGAATTTCGCGGTCATCCAGGCGCTGCCGCGCATCGCCGAGGCCGACCCGCGCATCGGCTATGTCATGGAATCCTTGATGGCGTCCGTGGCGCAGAGCGCGCCGGAGGCGAAGGCGCGGGTGCGCGCCTTTCTCGACAAACGCGCAGCCAAGGTCGCAAGGCCCGACTGAGGCCCCGCGCGAAAGGGAGGAAACGATGGCGCTGTTCGGTCCGCTCACTCCGGTCGTCGACGCCCGTCCCGACGGCGTGACCTATGTGCGCGCCGCCGAGCCGCTGCCGCCTCACGCCGACACCTGGATCGACCGGCTCGAACATTGGGCGGCGCAAGCCCCCGACCGTCCCTTCATCGCCGAGCGCGACAGGCAGGGCGGCTGGCGCACGCTCACTTACAGCGGACGCGCTCGACCAGACGATGCGGATCGGCTCGTGGCTGCTCGCGCAGGGCGCGAGCGCCGAGCGTCCGCTGCTGATCCTCTCCGGCAACTCCATCGAGCACGGCCTCCTGTCGCTCGCCGGCATGGCGGTCGGCGCGCCGACCTGCCCGGTCTCGACCGCCTATTCGCTGATCTCGCAGGACCTGAGCAAGCTGAAGGGCGTCATCGAGCTGATGACGCCGAGCCTGGTCTTCGCCGACGACGCGCGCGCCTACGCCCGCGCGCTGGCGCTGGCGAAATCGCGCGACATCGGCCTGATCGCCGGCGACGCGACGGCGGCGGAGGCCGGCGCGACGCCGTTCTGCGAATTGCTGCGCGACGCCCGTCTCCGCCGCCGCGCGCGCCGCGCGCGCGGCGCTGACGCCCGACTCCATCGGCAAGTTCCTGCTCACCTCCGGCTCGACCGGCCATCCCAAGGCCGTCGTCAACACGCAGCGCATGTTGTGCTCGTCGCCATGCGATGCTGCGCGAGGCGCTGCCGTTCTTCAAGGACGAGCCGCCGGTTCTCGTGGAATGGCTGCCCTGGGCGCACACCTTCGGCTCCAATTCGAGCTTCGGCCTCATCCTCTACAACGGCGGCACGTTCTACATCGACGAGGGCCGCCCGACGCCGGCCGGCATCGCGACGACGGTGAAGAACCTGCGCGAGATCGCGCCGACGATCTTCTTCAACGTGCCGAAGGGCTTCGAGGAGCTGCTGCCCTATCTGCAAGCCGACGCGGATTTGCGCAAAACCTTCTTCTCGCGCGTGAACCGCATGTTCTTCTACGCCGGCGCCGGCCTCAGCGCAGCCGATCTTCGACGCCTATCGCGAGCTTTCGGCGCGCAGAACTGGGCGCGCCTCTGCCCTGGTGCACCTCGCTCGGCTCGACCGAGACCGGCCCCGGCGCCATCATCAACGTGCAGCGGCCTGAGCCGGACCCGGCCTCGTCGGCGTGCCGCATCGCGGCGTCGAGCTGAAGCTCGTGCCCAACGCCGGCAAGCTGGAGGCGCGGCTTCGCGGCCCCAACATCACGCCCGGCTATTGGCGCCATCCCGAGCTCAACGAGGCCGCCTTCGACGAGGAGGGCTTCTACAAGATCGGCGACGCGCTGAAGCTCGCCGAGCCCGGCAACTGGGAAGCCGGCTTCGTGTTCGACGGCCGCGTCTCCGAGGATTTCAAGCTGGCGACCGGCACCTGGGTCAGCGTCGGTCCGCTGCGGCTCGCCTTTCTCAACCATTTCGAGCCGCTGGCGCAGGACGTCGTCATCGCCGGCGAGAGCCGCGACGACGTCGGCGCGCTGGTGTTCCCGAATTTCGCGGCGCTGGCCAAGACTCGCGCCGGGCCTTTCGCCCGAGGAGGCGGTGCGCGACGGCCGCGTGAAGGCGGCCTTCGCCGAGCGGCTGAAGGCGATGGCGGCGGCCTCGACCGGCTCCTCGACGCGCATCGCCCGGCTCGCGCTGATGAGCGGAGCCGCCCTCGATCGACCGCGGCGAGGTGACGGACAAGGGCTCGCTCAACCAGCGCCTGCTGCTCAGCGAACCGCAAGGCGGCGGTCGAGGCGCTTTATGGCGCGGCGCAAGGCGAAAACGAGGTCAGACTGTGAGATCGAGGCGCGCCTCGCCCTTACCCTCTCCCCGCGGACGGGGAGAGGGATACGGCCGGGGGCGGCGCCGATGACTCAAACAAACAAACGGGAGTGAGCAAATGAACATCCATGGCGCGGCGGCGATCGTCAGCGGCGGCGGCTCGGGCCTCGGCCGGGCGACGGCGGAGGCGCTCGCGGCCAGGGGCGCGAAAGTCGCGATCTTCGACGTCAACCAGGCCGCGGCCGAGGAGGCCGCCAAGGCGATCGGCGGCGCCGCCTTCAAATGCGACGTCTCCGACGCGGCTTCCGCGGAAGCCGCGGTCGCAGGCGGCCGAGGCCGCGCACGGCCCCGCGCGCATCCTCGTCAATTGCGCCGGCGTCGGCACGCCCAAGCGCGTCGTCGGGCGCGACGGCGCGCAGCCGCTCGCCGATTTCCAGCGCATCATCAACATCAATCTCGTCGGCACCTTCAACCTGATCCGCCTCGTCGCGGCCTCGCTCTCCAAGGCGCCGCCGCTGGAGAACGGCGAGCGCGGCGTCATCGTCTCGACCGCGTCGGTCGCCGCCTACGAGGGCCAGATCGGCCAGGCCGCCTATTCCGCCTCCAAGGGCGGCGTCGTCGCGATGACGCTGCCGATCGCGCGCGAACTCGCGCAGTTCGGCATCCGCGTCAACACCATCGCGCCCGGCATTTTCCTGACCCCGATGCTGCTCGGCCTGCCGCAGGAGGCGCAGGATTCGCTCGGCCGCTCGGTGCCCAACCCCGCCCGCCTCGGCGACCCCAGGGAATACGCCGCGCTCGCCGTCCACATCTGCGAGAACGGCTATATCAACGGCGAGACGATCCGCATCGACGGCGCGCTGCGCATGGCGCCTCGCTGACGGTCCCGCTGATGTTCTCCAACCGCCGCACCGTGCGCATCGAATGGGGAGACTGCGACGCCGCCGGCATCGTCTATTATCCCCGCTATTTCGCGATGTTCGACGCCGTCGACCCATCATCTGTTCGAGGCGGCGGGCTGGAAGAAGGTCGGACCTGCGCCGCGAGTTCGACATCATCGGCTTCCCGATGGTCGACACGCGCGCGAAGTTCCTGCTGCCGTCGAGCTACGGCGACGACATCGTGATCGAGACGCGCGTCGCGCGCGATCCGCAATTCGAGCTTCGACATCGAGCATCGCGTCTTCAAGGGCGAGGACGCTCGCCATCGAGGCGTTCGAGACGCGCGTCTGGTCCGGGCCGCATCCCGACGATCCCGACGCGGCTCAAGGCGCGCAAGATTCCCGAGTGGTGCGGCGCCGCCTGAGCGGGGCGTGCCATGACTGAGCCGCGGCGCGCGGCCGAGACGGCCGACGAGGCGACCGACGGCGCCAGGTCAAACTCGGCATGCTCGACGGCGCCGTCGGCTATCTGCTGCGCCGCGCCCAGCTCGCCGTGTTCGAGGATTTCGCCCGCCGTTTCGCCGCGCTCGACCTGACGCCCGCGCAATTCTCGACGCTGGTCGCCGATCGCCGAGAATCCCGGCCGCCGGCAGTCCGACATCGCCGCCGCGCTCGGCGTGCAGCGGCCCAATTTCGTGGCGCTGATGGACGAACTGGAGCGGCGCGGGCTCGCCGAACGGCGTGCGCTCGGGCGCCGACCGGCGCGCCAACGCGCTGAAGCTGACGCCGGCGGGCGGCGCGCTGCTTGAGCGCGCGCTCGCCGCGCAGGCCGAACAGGAGGCGGCGATCCGCGCCTGTGTCGGCGAACCCGAGCGGCGCCGTCTGATCGACACGCTCGTACGCCTGAGCGCGGCTCTAGCGGCTTGCTTAACGTTTTGTCAGGGAGGACGTCAAGATGAACCGACGAGAACTGCTGCTGGGCGGCGCGGCGCTGGCGCTGGCGCCGGGCCTTGCGCGCGCGCGCCGGACTGAAGCCGCTGAAGATCGGCGTGATGAACGACATGTCCGGCGTCTATTCCGACGATCAGGGCATCGGCTCCGTCATCGCCGCCCAGCTCGCGGTCGACGATTACGCGGCCAAGCTCGGCGTCGCCGCCGAGATCGTCTCCGCCGACCATCAGCAGAAGCCCGACGTCGGCGCGGCGATCGCGCGCAAATGGTTCGACGAGGACCACGTCGACGTCATCATGGACCTGCCGAACTCGGCGGTCGCGCTGGCGGTGCGTTGCGGTCGCGACCGAGAAGAACAAGGCGGTGATCGGCTCCGGCGCGGGCTCCTCGGTCCTCACGGGCGCGAAATGCTCGCCCGATTTTCGTCCACTGGACCTACGACACTTATGAGCTCGGCCACGCCTTCGGCAAGACGATGACGGAGGCCGGCGGCAAGAAATGGTTCTTCATCACCGCCGATTACGCCTTCGGCAAGGATCTGGCCGGCAATTGCGCCGCCGCGGTCAAGGCCGCCGGCGGCGAGGTCGTGGGCGAAGCCCGCCATCCGCTCGGCGCCTCCGATTTTTCGAGCTTCCTGTTGCAGGCGCAATCCTCCGGCGCCGACGTGCGTCGGCCTCGCCAACGCCGGCGGCGATCTCTACACCGCGATGAAACAGGCGCACGAATTCGGCCTGACGCCGAAACAGAAGCTTGCCTGCTTCGTGCTCAACATGACCGGCATGCCGGCTCTGGGGCTCGAAATTGCGCAGGGCTCGAGCGTCGCCACGCCCTTCTACTGGGACTTCAACGACGCCACGCGCGCCTTCGCCAAGCGCTATCAGGAGAAGCACCCGAAGAAGATGATGCCCAACGACATGCACGCCGGCATGTACGCCTCGACCGCGCATTTGCTCAAAGCCTATGCGCAATTGAAGAGCGCCGACGACGGCAAGGCGCTCGTCGACGCGATGAAGGCCATGCCGACCGACGATCCCCTGTTCGGCAAGGGCAAGATCCGCGAGGACGGGCGCCACCTGCATCCCGTCTATCTGATGGCGGTGAAGTCGCCGGCCGAATCGAAGGGCCCGTGGGACGCCTTCAAGCTGGTCTCCACCATCGGCCCCGAAGACGCGTTCCGCCCGCTCGAGCGAGGGCCACTGCCCGTTCATCAAGGCTTGATTGGGTTCCCGGGACCACGCCTGTCGCGCCGAGCGGGCTCTGAGCCCGCGGTCCCGGGAAGCTTGAGGACGGCGGCCCCGAAGGCCGCCGTCGAACTTTGCCGGCTGACGTCAGCAAAATCGGCGCCAACGCTTAAGAAACCGTTAACCCTACGCCTGGCCCGCGTCCGAGCCATGCCGCGCCTGCCTGGCGCGCAAAATCGCCGATGACGAACAAGGCGACGGCGATGACGCCGAAGGAGACGCCCGTCGTCGCGGTCCCCAGCGCGTAAATCTCCGGCGTCGTCACCGTCGTCGTCAGGCCCTGCAACTCCATCGGCAGCGTATTGTGCTCGCCCATCACCTGGCTGGAGCGGGCGATCTCGTCCCAGGACAGCGTGAAGCCGAACAGCCCGACGCCGACGAGGCTCGGCAGGATGATCGGCAGGATCACGTGGCGCAAGGTCTGCCAGGGCGTCGCGCCGAGATCGCGCGCGGCCTCCTCGTAGCGGCCGTCGAAGCGGTTGAAGATCGCGAACATCACCAGCAGGCCGAACGGCAGCGTCCAGGTCAGATGCGCGCCGAGGCCGGAGGTGAAATTGCCCATCGAGGTGTGGAAGCCGTCGGTGAGCCAGGCCGGGCCATGGTTCTTGATGAGATCGTCGACGAGGCGGAACTCCAGCGCGATGCCGAGCGAGGTGACGATCGAGGGCACGATGAGGCTCGCGATCGTCACGTAGAACAGCAGTCCGAGCCGCGGAAGCGCTTGCGGAAGGCGAGCCCCGCCAGCAGCGACAGCACGACCGTCAGGATCATCACGACGACGCCGAGCTCGAGCGAGCGCCCGAACGCGCCCCAGATATTGACGATGCCGCCGCCGACCCAGAGTTTCTCGAACCAGTGCGCGGAGACGCCGTTCATGCGGAAAGGTGAGGCCGCCGGTCGGACCCTGGAACGACAGGACGAAGATGACGATCGTCGGGCCGTAGAGGAACAGCACGAACAGCGCGAAGAACACGGCTTAAGGCATAGAAGGCCGGCGAGCGTCGCTCGTCCATCGCTCACAGCTCCTTGCGGATGTCGACGATGCGGTTCAGCACCGCGATGATGAGCATGGTCGCGCCGAGCAGGATGACGGCGTTGGCGGCCGCCGGCGGGAATTGCAGGGCGTTCAGCCGCGTCTCGATCGCCTTGCCGGCCGAGGCGATCTGCTCGCCGCCCATCACGTCGAAGGTGATGAAATCGCCCATCACGATGGTGACGACGAAGATCGAGCCGATGGCGATGCCGGGCTTCGACAGCGGGATGATGACGTTGGTCAGCATCTGCCAGCCGCTCGCGCCGGCGTCATAGGCCGCCTCGATCAGCCGCCGGTCGATGCGCATCATCGAGTTGAAGATCGGCGCCACCATGAAGAACGTGAACAGATGCACGAAGGCGAGCGCCACCGAGAACGGCGAGTAGAGCAGCCACTCCAGCGGCTTGTCGACGACATGCGCATTCACGAGCATCTGGTTGACGAGCCCGTTGCGCCCGAGCAGCGGAATCCAGGAGATCATGCGGATGACGTTCGAGGTCCAGAACGGGATGGTGCAGACGAGGAACAGCACCATCTGCGTGGTCTGCTTGCGTATGTGGAAGGCGAGGAAATAAGCGACGGTGAAGCCGATGACGAGCGTCAGCGCCCAGACGATCAGGCAGAATTTGGCGGTCGAAAGATAGGTCTTGAAGATCGTGCAGAGGTCGGGAAGCTTGGTCAGGCAGCCGTCGAAGCTTTCGACGTAGCTGCGCGTGATGAAGGCCGGCAGCATCTCATAGTCGTTGTAATCCCAGAAGCTGACGATCACCACGAGGATCAGCGGCGCGACGAAGAAGGCGGCGAAGACGAGCCCGAACGGCGTCGCCTGAATCCAGCCGGGGACGCCGTAGCGGTCAAGATTCCGGGAGGTCATGACACTCTTTCAGGTGGACCGGAGCGGCGCCGAGGGCGTCATGCCCGGGCTTGTCCCGGGCATCCACGTCGCGCCGTCGCGCTCCGACGACCTGCGCCTTCTGCGCTCAACCGCGTGGATGGCCGGGACAAGCCCGGCCATGACGACGCCGGCTATCCTACGCCGCGATGAACTCGTTCCACTTGCGGACCATGTAATCGTTCTCGTCCATCACCGCGTTCCAGCAGGCGACGCCGCCCATGCGGTCGTCGTAGGAGCCGCCGTCGCGCGTCGCGCCGGCCTTTTCGAGCAGCGAGCCGTCCGGGGCGTGGATGTCCTTCTCCGCGGGCTTGCCCTCCATCCAGTAGGCCCACTCGTAGGGCTCCATGTATTTCTTCGCCGTCGACAGCACGGCGGAGTAGTAGCCCTGGCGGTTGAGATAGGCGCCGGCCCAGCCGGAGAGGAACCAGTTGACGAACTCGTAGACCATTTCCCGCTGTTTCTGCGTCGTGCCCCTCGACATGCAGAAGCCCGAGGCCCAGGAGCGATAGCCCTCCTTCAGCGGCTGGAACGTGCAGGCGATGCCCTTGGTGCGCACCGCCGTCACCGCCGGCGACCACATCGACTGGATCACCGTCTCGCCCGAGGCCATCAGGTTGACGCTCTCGTTGAAGTCCTTCCAGAAGGCGCGGAACTGGCCGGCCTTCTTGGCCTCGGTCAGCACGCCCATCGTCATGTCGATCTCTTTTCGCGTCATGTTTCCCTTGTCGGGATATTTGTATTTGCCCATCGACTCCACGACCATCGCGGCGTCCATGATGCCGATCGAGGGGATGTTGAGGATCGCGGCCTTGCCCTTGAACTCGGGGTTCAGCAGCTCCGCCCAATGCTCGATCGGCCGCTTGATGAGGTCCGGGCGGATGCCGAGCGTGTCGGCGTTGTAGACGGTCGGGATCAGCGTCACCCATTCCGTCGGCGTCTTGGAGAATTTGGTGGAGTGCGGACCTTCGACGAACATCACCTTCTTCGGCGCGGTGCCCTGGTCGCCGATCACCTTGCCGTTGGGCAACTGGCCCTTGGTGAAGACCGGCGTGATATTGTCGAACTCCTTGATCTTCTTGGCGTCCATCGGCAGGATGTTGCCCGACGGCACGAGCTTCTTCAGGCTGAAATATTCGGTGTCGAGAATGTCGAACGAGTTCGGCTGGGTGATGACGCGCTTGGTCACGTCGTCGGTGGTGGCGACGATGTTCTGGATGGTGATGCCGGTCTCGGCCTTCACTCTTCTTGGTTATGTCGTCGGACTGGTTGACCGCGGTGCCGAGATAGCGCAGCACCTTCTCCTCCGCCGCGTGGACGGCGGGCGCGGGAAAGGACCCGAGCGCGCTGGCGGCGGCGAGCGTTCCGCCCCGTTTCAACAGATCGCGACGCGATATGTTCGAAGTTTCGTTGTTATCAGACAAGAGACCCTCCACCAAAACCCCGCGTCGAACTCAGTTCGCGGGGGAAACCGGCCGAATGTCGGCCTCGCTCCAGACGAGGCCGACCTGGTCGCCGACCGCGACCGGGAATTCGCGCGAATTCGGCGTCGCCGACGATCGCCGACAGATCCGCCGCGCCGCCGCCCTCGAGCGCGATCGAATAGCTCGCGCCCTGATATTCGACGCCGGTGACGGTGGCGGGCGTCGACCCGGCCCCGCCGTTGCGAGCAAAGCCGCGTGCGGTCGGCGCGCACGGCGATGAGGCCGGCCGGCGTGCGGATCACGTTGTGGCCGCCGAGGAAGCGGGCGACGAATTCCGTCGCCGGCGTCTCGAACACCTCGCGCGCCGAGCCCGCCTGTTCGATCCTGCCCTTGTTCATGACGACGACGAGATCGGCCAGCGCCAGCGCCTCGTCCTGGCCGTGGGTGACGTGGATGAAGGGAATGCCGAGCTGGGTCTGCAGCCGCTTCAGCTCGATGCGCATGCGCACGCGCAGGAAAGTGTCGAGCGCCGACAGGGGCTCGTCGAGCAGCAGCACCTGCGGCTCGGTGATGAGGGCGCGCGCCAGCGCCACGCGCTGCTGCTGGCCGCCGGAGAGCTGCGCCGGCACGCGCTCGGCGTAAGTCGCCATGGCGACGAGCTCCAGGAACTCCATCGCCCGCTGCGCCGCGCCTGGCCTTGTCGACGCCGCGCATCTTCAGGGAGAAGGCGACATTGTCGACGCAGCTCAGATGCGGAAACAGCGCGTAGCTCTGAAACATCATCGCCGTGCCGCGCCGGGCGGGCGCGCAGCTCCGTCACATTGACGTCGCCGAGCAGAATGTCGCCGGAGCTGACGCTCTCGTGGCCGGCGATCATGCGCAGCGTCGAGGTCTTGCCGCAGCCCGAAGGACCGAGCAGACAGCAATAGGCGCCGGCGGGAACGCGCAGATCGATGTCCTCCACCGCCAGCGTCTGCGCCATAACGCTTCGAGACCTTCACCAGCTCCAGATTACCCGCCGACGCCATGACTCTCCGCCGCTTGCCGAACGCCAAAGGTCAGCAAGCGCTATGCCAGCGCCGGCGAAGGGGCTGACGCTCGCTCGCGGCCCCGCGGCGGCGCCCGGTTTTTGGGCGGATCGCGCACAGTTGGCCGGCAATTTCGCTGACCGGCCGCCCCCGCTTGCGCTTCGCGCCCGCGAGCCTCGATCTAGGGGCCATGCCGAAGACGCCGCTCTCCATTCTCGATCTCGCCCCCGTGCCGGAGGGCGCCACGGCCGGCGACGCCTTGCGCCGCAGCCGCGATCTCGCCGCTCACGCCGAAAGCTGGGGCTACAAAAGGTTCTGGCTCGCCGAGCACCACAACATGGTCGGCATCGCCAGCGCCGCGACTTCGGTGGCGATCGGCTATGTGCTCGAAGGCACCGAGCGCATTCGCGTCGGCGCGGGCGGCATCATGCTGCCGAACCATGCGCCGCTCGTGATCGCCGAGCAGTTCGGCACGCTGGAGTCGCTCTTTCCCGGCCGCGTCGATCTCGGCCTCGGGCGCGCGCCGGGCACGGATGGGCTCACCCTGCGCGCGCTGCGCCGCTCGCCCGAGGCGGCCGAGGATTTCCCGCGCGACGTGCTGGAGTTGCAGGCTCTGTTCGCCGAGCCCGGCCCCGAGCAGCGGGTGCGCGCCGTGCCGGGCGCCGGGCTCAAGGTGCCGCTATGGATTCTCGGCTCCAGCCTGTTCGGCGCGCAGCTTGCGGCGATGCTCGGCCTGCCCTTCGCCTTCGCCTCGCATTTCGCGCCCGGGCGACCTGAAGCCGGCGCTCACGATCTACCGCGACCGGTTCGAGCCTTCCGAGCAACTGGACCGGCCCTATGCGATGGTCGGCTGCAACGTGATCGCGGCGGAGACGGAGGCCGAGGCGCAGGCGGCTGTTCACCTCGCCGCAGCAGAGCTTCGTCAATCTCGTGCGCGGGACGCGCGGGCGGCTCAAGCCCGCCGATCGACGACATCGAGGCCTATTGGACGCCGCCGGAGAAGGCGCATGTGTCGCGGATGCTGGCGTGCTCGTTCGTGGGAGCGGGGGCTCAGGTCGCCGACCGGCTGCATGGCTTCCTCGCCGAGACGGGCGCGGACGAGCTGATCGTCGCGGCGGCGATCTACGATCACGACGCGCGGCTGAGGTCGTATCAGATCCTCGCGGAGGCGATGGGATAGAACGGGCCTCGCTTGATTGGCGTCCCCTTCCCCCTGCGGGGACGGGGCGAGCGGCGTTTGCGCGCCTTCGACGCCGGCCGGAGCCCTCGTCCCGTAAATGGGCGTGGGGGCTACGGTTCCGGCGAGCGAGGAAAATTTGTCACATGTCCGGAAATTCCGCCTAAGGTATAGGCGCCTAGCCCAAAAAGTGGATTGTATCGTTCCGATGCGAACCGTAAGCTCGCGCATCAAGGAACGGCCGTCGCCGGGATTCGCGGGAGCGTCATGGTGCTGAACACCGCCTATCAATATCAGCTCTACGAGATGGCGCACGCCGCCCTCGCCCCGGCGCGCGCCTTCTCCGACGCCGCCCATTTCCTGTTCCGCAATCCGTTCAACCCGCTCTCCGCCACGCCGTTCGGCCGCAACATCGCCGCGGGGGCGGAGCTGTTCGAGCGCATGACGCGCCGCTACGGCAAGCCGTTGTTCGGCCTCGACAAGATCGTCGTCGACGGCGTCGAGCACGAGGTGCTCGAGGAGGTGGTCTGGTCCCGGCCGTTCTGCAATCTCCTGCATTTCACGCGCCCGACCCTGCCCGATCACGAGAGGCAGCCGACGCTGCTGATCGTCGCGCCGATGTCGGGCCATTACGCGACGCTGCTGCGCGGCACGGTCGAGGCCTTCCTGCCGACGCATCGCGTCTTCATCACCGACTGGTCCGACGCGCGCATGACCCCGCTCGCCGCCGGGCGGTTCGACCTCGACGACTACATCGACTATCTCAGGGAGATTCTGCAGGCGCTCGGCCCCGGCGTGCATACGCTCGGGGTCTGCCAGCCCTCGGTGCCGCTGCTGGCCGCCGTCTCGCTGATGGAGGCCGACGGCGACCTTCACGCGCCCGCCTCGATGACGCTGATGGGCGGGCCGATCGACACCCGCAAGAGCCCGACCGCCGTCAATCAGCTCGCCGAGAAGCGCGGCGTCGAATGGTTCCGCGCCAATTGCCTGCAAACCGTGCCGTTCCCCTATCCCGGCTTCGGCCGGCAGGTCTATCCCGGCTATCTGCAGCTCTCCGGCTTCATGGCGATGAACCTCGACCGCCACGTCAACGCCCATCTCGACATGTTCCGCCACCTCGTGCAGGGCGACGGCGATTCCGCGGAGAAGCACCGCGAGTTCTACGACGAATATCTCGCCGTGATGGATCTGACCGCCGAATATTACATGCAGACGATCGAGACGGTGTTCGTGCGCCATGAGCTGCCGAAAGGCCAGATGCGCCATCGCGGCGCGCTCGTCGACCCCCGGGCGATCCGGAACTGCGCGCTGATGACCGTCGAGGGCGAGAAGGACGACATCTCCGGCGTCGGCCAGACCTTCGCCGCCCACGAGCTCTGCGCCAACGTGCCGGCGGAGCGCAAGCGCCACCACCTGCAGAGAAACGTCGGCCACTACGGCGTGTTCAACGGCTCGAAATTCCGCTCCGAGATCGCGCCGCGCATCGCAGCCTTCCACGCCGACATGACCGCCTGACCGGGCCTGCTTGGCGGCCTCGGCGTAACGGCCCTTTCCGGGGCGAGGTTGAGCTCCGGCGCAATGCGCTTGTCTTGCGGCGCAAGCCCGCTCAGCAGATGCGCGGCAGTTGCTCGCCCGCCAGCCAATCGACGATGCGGCCGCCGCCGAAGGCGGTGCGCATCTCGACGAAACATTGCGCGTCCTCGACCGCCCGCCCGATGACGGCCGCCTCAGCCCCGAGCGGATGCGCGCGCATCGCAGCGACCAGCGCCTCGGCGCCCTCGGGCGCGACGACGGCGACGAGCTTGCCTTCGTTGGCGACGTTGAGGGGATCGAGGCCCAGAAACTCGCAGGCGGCCGCGACCTCGGGGCGAACCGGGATCGCCGCCTCCTCGAGCGAGAAGCCGACGCGCGAGGCATGGGCGAGTTCGTTGAGCGTCGCGGCCAGCCCTCCTCGCGTGGGATCGCGCATCACCCGCAAATGCGGCCCCGCCGCCGCGACCATCCCGGCGACGAGTTCGTGCAGCGCCGCGCTGTCCGAGAGGATCTCGGTCTCGAATTCGAGATTCTCGCGCTTCGACATCACGGCCACGCCGTGCTCGCCGACGCCGCCCGACAAGACAACGACGTCGCCCGGCCGCGCGCGGTCGCAGGAGAGATCGAGCCCCGGCGGAATGACGCCGACGCCGGCCGTGGTGACGAACACGCCGTCCGCCTTGCCGCGCTCGACGACCTTGGTGTCCCCGGCCACGATGGGAACGCCGGCGAGCCGCGAGGCCTCGCCCATGCTGTCGGCGACGCGCTTGAGGTCCGCCAGCGCGAAGCCTTCCTCGATAATGAAGCTCGCCGTCAGATAAAGCGGGCGCGCGCCGGCCATGGCGATGTCGTTGATCGTGCCGTTGACGGCGAGCTTGCCGATGTCGCCGCCGGGGAAGAACAGGGGCCAGACGACATAGCTGTCGGTCGTCATCGCCATGCGGCCCGCGCCGACCTCGAAGGCGGCCTGATCGTCGCCCTTGCGCAGAAGCGCGTTGTCGAAGGCCTCGTGAAACACGTCCTCGATCAGCCGCCCCATCGCGCGGCCCCCCGCGCCGTGACTCAGGTCCACTCGCCCCTGTTTGAAGTCGAGCTTGCGGCGGATCGGCGAGACGCGGCTCACGCGACGCTCCTTTGCGCCCGCTCGCGGAAGCGGCCGTAGGTCCAATGCGCGGAGCAGGCGCCCTCGGGCGAGACCATGCAGGAGCCGAGCGGCGTGTCGGGCGTGCAGGCGGTCCCGAACAGCTTGCACTCGGCCGGTTTCTTGACCCCGCGCAGGATCGTCCCGCATTCGCAGGCCGGGTTGTCCTGAGCGGGTTTCTCCACGAGGCCGAAGCGCGTCTCGGCGTCGAAATCGGCGAAGGCGGCGCTGAGCTTCAGCGCGCTTCTCGGCAGGAAGCCGAGGCCGCGCCATTCGAAGGTCTCGCGCAGTTCGAACAAAGCCGCGACCTCCTCCTGCGCGCGGCCGTTGCCCGCCCGCGTGACGGCGCGGATATATTCGTTCTCGACTTCCGAGCGCCCCTCGTTGATCTGCCGCACCAGCATCAGGATCGCCTGCGCCACGTCGAGCGGCTCGAAGCCGGCGATGACGACGGGCTTGAGATAGTGTTTCGCGAACACCTCATAAGGCTCGGTCCCGATCACCGTGCTCACATGCGCGGGACCGATGAAGCCCTCGATCAGCACGCCTTCCTCGGCGCCGGTTTCGAGAATCGCCGTCATCGCCGCCGGGGTCAGCACGTGATTGCAGATGATGGAGAAGTTCTTCAGACCCTTGCGCTCGGCGCTTCGGATCGCCAGCGCCGTCGGCGGCGTCGTGGTCTCGAAGCCGATGGCGAAGAACACCACCTCGCGCTCCGGCTCCTTCTCGGCGATGCGCAGGGCGTCGAGCGTCGAATAGACCATGCGCACGTCGGCGCCCTCGGCCTTGGCCTTCAGGAAGCTCGATCCGTTGGAGCCGGGCACGCGCATCATGTCGCCGTAGACGCAGATCGTGACCCTCGGGTCTCGCGCGCAGGCGAGTCCCAGGTCGATGCGCGCCATCGGCAGCACGCAGACCGGACAACCCGGCCCGTGGATCAGCTTCACATTTTCGGGCAACAGGTCTTCAAGGCCGTAGCGCGCGATGGCGTGGGTATGCCCGCCGCAGAACTCCATCAGGCGATAGACGCGCTCGGGCCGCGCCTCGCGCGCGATTGTCGCCGCGATCTTCTGCGCCAGCGCGCCGTCGCGATATTCATCGACATATTTCATGCCGCCGCTCCCGCTTGGCGCAACAGTTCGAGCGTGCGCTCGGCCTCGTCGGGGTCGATCTTGGCCAGCGCATAGCCGACATGCAGCACGACATATTCGCCGACCGCGGGATCATCGACGAGCGCGGTCGAGATGGTCTTGACGACGCCGTCGAGGCTCACTTTCGCCATGTCGTCGGGCAGGATTTCGACGATCCGCACGGGGATGGCCAGACACATATGCGCCTCCTCACCTGATTCCGTTCAGCGCGAAAGCCGCCTGCCCGAACGACAGGCCGCCGTCGTTGGCGGGAACGACGCGGGGAATGGCGATGGCAAGCCCGCGCGCCCGCAATCCCGCGCAAAGCCCGTCGCACAACACGCGATTCATCAGACAGCCGCCGCCGAGCGCGACGCGCGCGAAGCCGCCCTGCGCCGCCGTCTCGCCGATCCATTCGACCAGCGCCGCGACGAGCGTGGCGTGGAAGGCCGAGGCGGCCTCGCGCGGCGCTCATCCGCTCGTCAATCAATCGCGCCGCAAAGGGCGAGAGGTCGAGCGCGCCGCCTTCGCAGCGCCAGTCGGCGCCCGCCTCGACCGGCGCCGCGAGCGCCTCCAGCCGCATCGCCGCCTCGCCCTCGTAATGCTGGATCAGGCAAACGCCGCTCAGAGCGGCGACGGCGTCGAACAGGCGGCCGAGGCTCGTCGTCTGCGGAGCGCGCGCGCCGCGCGCCAGCGCCTCGGCGAGACGCGGCGCCTCGGGAACGTCGGGAAACAGCCGCGCGGCCTCGCCGCCGCGCCCGAGCCTATGCAGCATCGCCACGCCCATGCGCCAGGGCTCGCGCGCGGCCTTGTCGCCGCCGGGCAGCGGCAGCGGCGCGAGATGGCCCAGGCGACGCCATTCGGCCCCGTCGAGCGCGATGAGCTCGCCGCCCCAGGCGCCGCCGTCGGCGCCATAGCCGAAGCCGTCGAGCGCCGCGCCCAGCGTCGGGCCTTCCCAGCCCTGCTCCGCCGACAACGGCCGCGACATGGGCGACATGGTGCTGGACACGCACGAGCGGCGCGCCGCTCGCCTCGGCGAGGCGCGTCGAGACGAAATCGGGATGCAGGTCGCAGACCTCGATCTCGCGGTCTGACGCCGAGGATCGCCTGCAGATGCGCGAGGGTCTCGGCGCGCAGCCGCAGGGCGTCGCGGTTGTCGAGATCGCCGAGATGGGGCGAGACGAAAGCCTCGCGGCCGCGCGTCGAGCGTGATCGTGTTCTTGAGATCGCCGCCGTGGGCGAGCGCGCTCGGGCCGTCGCGGCCGAGGTCGATCGGCTCGGGAACGAAGCCCCGCGCCCGCCTCAGATAGGCCGGCGCGCCGTCGAGAACGCGCGCCACGCTGTCGTCGGCGCGCGCGACGATGGCGCGGGCGTGGCCGACGACGAGATCGGCGAGGCCCGCAAGCTTCGCGCGCGCCTCCCCGTCGTCGGCGATGAGCGGCTCGCCGCCGAGATTGGCGCTGGTGGCGACGAGCGCGATCTCGCAAGGCGCGCTCGCGCCAGGCGGCGAAATCCGGCCTGCCCGCCAGCGCGTGGAGCAGCAGCCAATGCAGCGGCGCATAGGGCCGCATCAGGCCGAGATCGGCGAGGCCCGGCGCCACGCTGGGCGCGAGCGGCCGCTTGGCCCGCATGAGCACGATCGGCGCCGCGCGGCTTTCAAACAAGCGCCGCTCGGCTTCGCCCATCTCGGCGTAGAGCGCCGCGCTCGCCGCGTTGAGAACCATCACGGCGAAGGGTTTGGCTTCGCGCGCCTTGGCCTTGCGCAGCCGCGCGACCGCCGTCTCGTCGCGCGCGTCGCAAATCAGGTGAAAGCCGCCGATCCCCTTCAGCGCGACGATCCCGCCGGCGGCGATGCAGGCGGCGATGTCGTCGATTTCGGCGTCGAGCTTCGGCCCGCACGCCGGACAGGCGATCGGCTCGGCGTGGAAGCGGCGATTTCCGGGATCGCCGTAGTCGCGCGCGCAGTCCGAGCACATCGCGAAGGGCGCCATCGAGGTGCGCGCGCGATCGTAGGGCAGCGCGCGCGCGATCGTGTAGCGCGGGCCGCAATGCGTGCAATTGACGAGCGGATAGAGATGAAACCGGCTCGCGGGATCGAAGAGCTCGGCGAGGCATTCCTCGCAGATCGCCGCGTCCGCGCCGATGCGCGTGCTGCGCCCGGCCGTCGAGGCTGGCCTCGATCTCGAAGCCTTCGCCTCCTTGCGAGGGGCATGGGCGCGATCTCGATGGCGTCGATGCGGGCGAGCGGCGGCGGCTCGCGGCTGAGCGCCTCGACGAAGGCCCGCGTCTTCGCCCCCTCGATCTCGATCAGCACGCCCTCGCAATCGTTGCGCACGAAGCCCGAGAGGTCGAGCCGCCGGGCGAGCCGAAAGGCGAAGGGGCGGAAGCCGACGCCCTGCACCGCCCCGCGCACGCGCAACCGCAGGCGCGGCGCGGATTCGGCGAGGGCGGCGCTCGCCATGGCTTAAGGCCGGGCCCGGCGGCGCAAGGGCGCGGCGGCGTTCGTCTCGATCCAGTCGAGAAACGCCTCGAGCCCCTCGCCGCTGCGCGCCGAGACCGTCAACGCCTGCAGACGCGGATTGACGCGCCGCGCATGGGCGACGCAGGCGCCGACGTCGAAATCGACGTAGGGCAACAGGTCCGCCTTGTTGACGAGCATGAGGTCGGCGGAGGCGAAGATGTCGGGATATTTGAGCGGCTTGTCCTCGCCCTCGGTCACCGACAGAACGACGACGCGCCTGGCCTCGCCGAGATCGAAGGCGGCGGGGCAGACGAGATTGCCGACATTCTCGATGAACAAAGCCGCGCCTTCGGGCGGATCGAGGCTGTCGAAGGCGTGGCCGACCATATGGGCGTCGAGATGGCAGCCCTTGCCGGTGTTGATCTGCGCCGCCGGCGCGCCCGCCGCGCGGATGCGCTCGGCGTCGTTGGATGTCTGCTGATCGCCCTCGATGACGGCGACGGGCCTTCGCCCCTTTAGCCGCTTGACGGTCTCGACCAGCAGCGTCGTCTTGCCCGAGCCGGGGCTCGACATGAGGTTGATCGCGAAAATCCCGCGCTCGGCGAAGGCGCGCGCGTTGTCGCGCGCGAAAGCGTCGTTCTTCGAGAGAATGTCGCGCTCGATGCGCAGGACGCGCTCTTCAGGCAAGCCCGGCGCGTGGGCGTGAGCGGGCTCGCCGCAACCGCAGACGGCGCACATCAGACGACCTCCAGTTCGCGGATCCTCATTTCGCCTCCCCGCGTCATCTGCACCCCAAAGCCGCCGCATTCGGGGCAGGCGCCGAAACGCTCGGCGAGCGCGACCTCGCGCCCGCAATCCCGGCACCAGCCGGCGCCTTCGACGTCTCGATGGTCAGCTCGGCGCCCTCGGCCCGCGTTCCCGCGGCGACGGCCGCGAAGCAGAAGCGCATCGCCTCCGGCTCGACGGCGCTCAGGCGGCCGATGTCGAGCGCGATGCGGCTGAGCTTGCTCGCCCCGGCCTTGGTCATCTCCTCGAGCGCGATCTCGACCACGCTCTCCATCAGCGCCATCTCGTGCACGTCGGGCGCCTCCTTCGCGAGCGCGCCTGCGCAACCGGCGCCCTGGCCATGCTACCGCCGTCGCGAGCGGACGCGCCAAGGCGCCTTTGCCTCCGCAGCCCCGATCATGGCGCACAATAGCGCCGGCCCGGCGCGACGGCTTGACTTCGATCAGCCCGGCCAGGCCCGATCTGCGACAATAGGGCGCGCGCGCTTTCTGGCCCCCGCGCGGCGCGGGGTATACGTCCCGGCCGGGTTGCGCTAACAGCCGGCCGCAAAGAGAGCGCGCGCTCCTGAAAGGCGAAGCGATGTTGTGGATCGCGCTGGCCGTCATGACCGGCCTTGCGATGGGATTTGTGCTCTGGCCGCTCGCTTTCCGCGAGCGGCAGGCCGCCGGCGAAACCCGCGAGGCGGACTTCTATCGCGCGCAGCTCGACGAGATCGCACGCGACGTCGAGCGCGGGCAATTGCCGGCCGAGGAGGCCGCCTCCGCCCGCACCGAGGCCGCGCGCCGGCTCATCGCCGCCAGCGACATGCTGACGCAGGCCAAGCCCGCCGGCTCGCTGGGGCGGCGGCGCGCGGCGGCGGTCGCGGTGTTCGTCGTCGTGCCGGCGGTGGCGCTCGGCGTCTACGCCTATGTCGGCCAGCCGGACCTGCCGGACGAACCTCTGAGCGCGCGCCGCATGGATCTCAGGGCGCCCGGCGCGATCGAGGCGGCGGTCGCCAAGATCGAGGCGCATCTGACGAAGGCGCCCGATGACCGGCGCGGCTGGGAAGTGCTGGCCCCGGTCTACATGCGCCTCGGCCGCTTCGCCGACGCCGCCGGCGCCTATCGGCAGGCGATGCGCCTCGGCGACGATGCGCCGCTGCTGCGCGCCGAATACGGCGAGGCTCTGGTCGCCATGGCCGACGGCGTCGTCACCGCCGACGCGCGCGCCGAGTTCGACAAGGCGAAGGACGCGCCGATGGCGAAATTCTACCTCGCGCTCGCGGCCGAACAGGACGGCAAGACGGACGAGGCGAAAAAGGCCTATCAGGCGCTGGCGCCGCAGGCGAAGGGCGAGGCGCCGTGGATGCTGGGCCTGCGCGCGCGTCTGGCGGCGCTCGATGGCGGCGCGGCCGCCGCCGCGCCGCAAGCCGCGGACGCGCCGGCCTTCTCGTCCGACCAGCGCAAGATGATCGAGGGCATGGTGCAGGGGCTCGCCGAAGGCTCGCCAAGAAGGGCGGCAGCCCCGAGGAATGGGCCCGCCTCATTCGCGCCTATTCCGTGCTGCACGAGCCCGACAAGGCGCGCGACGCCCTCGCCTCGGCGCGCAAGGCGCTCGGTCCCAACGCCGACATCGACGCGCTCGCCCGCGAACTCAGGCTCTGACATGACCCGCAAGCAATTCCGCCTCGCCTTCATCGCCGGCGCGCTCGCCATCGGCGGCGTCGCGGTCGGGCTGGTCCTCTATGCGATGAGCGGCAGCATCGCGCTGTTCCTGAGCCCGAGCGAGATCGCCGAGAAGCACGTCAGCCCGGGCGCCCGGCTGCGCGTCGGCGGCCTCGTCGCCAAGGGCTCGGAGAACAAGACCGCGAGCCTCCTGACCTTCGCGGTGACGGACGGCGCCCACGAGGTCGGCGTCGATTGCGCGGGCGAGTGCTTCGCCTCGATCCCCGACCTGTTCCGCGAGGGCCAGGGCGTCATCGCCGAGGGGGCGCTCGAGGCTTCGGGCCGCCTGCGCGCCGATTCCATTCTCGCCAAGCACGACGAGCGCTATATGCCTAGGGAGGTGGTCGAGGCGTTGAAGAAGCAGGGCCGCTGGCAGGAGGGCGAGAAATGATCGTCGAGGCCGGCCATTACGCGCTTGCGCTCGCGCTGGGATTGAGCCTGCTGCAATTCGCCGTGCCGTTCTGGGGCGCGCGGCGGGGCGACGCGACGCTGATGCGGGTGGCCGACGGCGCCGCGCTCGGGCAGTTCCTGTTCGTCGGCTTCGCCTTCGCCGCCCTCGCCTACGCGCATCTGACGTCGGATTTCTCGGTCGCCACCGTCTACCAGAATTCGCACAGCGCGATGCCGGCGATCTACAAATTCTCCGGCGTCTGGGGCAACCACGAAGGCTCGATGCTGCTGTGGTCGTTCATCCTGGCGCTGTTCGGCGCGCTGGTGGCGACGACCGGCGGCGGGCTGCCGCTGAAGCTCAGGGCCGACGCGCTGGGCGTACAGGGCCTCATCGGCGCGGCCTTCCTCGCCTTCATGCTGGCGACCTCCGACCCCTTCACGCGGCTCGATCCCGCGCCCTTCGAGGGCCGCGACCTCAACCCGATCCTGCAGGACCCGGGCCTCGCGATCCATCCGCCGCTGCTCTACGTCGGCTATGTCGGCTTCTCGATCGTGTTCTCCTTCGCCGCCGCCGCGCTTATCGAGGGGCGCATAGACGCCGCCTGGGCGCGGTTCGTGCGCCCCTATACGCTCGTCGCCTGGGGCTTTCTCACGCTCGGCATCGCGATGGGCTCCTACTGGGCCTATTACACGCTGGGCTGGGGCGGGTTCTGGTTCTGGGACCCGGTCGAGAACGCCTCCCTCATGCCCTGGCTCGCCGGCACCGCCTTCCTGCATTCCGTCGCCGTGATGGAGAAGCGCGACGCGCTGAAGGTCTGGACGATCTTTCTGGCGATCCTGGCCTTCTCCTTCTCGCTGCTCGGCACGTTCCTCGTGCGTTCGGGCGTGCTGACCTCGGTGCACTCTTTCGCCAGCGACCCGCGCCGCGGCGAGGCGATCCTGATCATTCTCGCCGCCTTCATCGCCGGCTCGCTCAGCCTTTTCGCCTGGCGGGCGCCGGTGTTGAAGCAGGGCGGGTTGTTCGCGCCGATCTCGCGCGAGGGCGCGCTGGTCGTCAACAACCTGTTCCTGACCTCGGCCTGCGCCGCCGTGCTGGTCGGCACGCTCTATCCGCTGGCGCTGGAGCAGCTGACCGGCGCGAAGATCAGCGTCGGCCCGCCGTTCTTCAACATGAGCGCGGGCACGCTGCTGCTGGCGACGACCTTCCTCACGCCGTTCGGCTTCTCGCTGAGCTGGAAGCGCGGCGATCTCTTAGGCGTCGCGCAGCGCCTCAGCGTCGCGCTCGCCGGCGGCGTGGCGACGTTGGTCGCGCTCCTGGCCGTCACGCGCGGCGGCCCGGTGCTCGCGCCGATCGCGGCGGCGCTGGCGATCTTCGTGATGCTGGGCACGGTCGCCGAAATCGTCGCGCGCGCCTTCCGAGGCGGGGCGAGCGTCGAGTTCGGCGCTGTACCGGGCGCGGGGGCTGCCGCTGTCGTTCTGGGGCGGGGCGCTCGCGCATTTCGGCGTCGGCGTGCTGCTGCTCGGCCTTTCGGCCACCGGCTTCGGCGCCGAGGCGATCGTCGCGATGAGGACCGGCCAGCCGGTCGAGGTCGGCCCCTATAGCGTGACTTACGAACGGCTCATGTCCGTCCCGGGCCCGAACTATCAGGAGATCGCCGCGCGCATGAAGGTCACGCGCGACGGCGCTTATGTGACGACGCTGGAGCCGGCCCGGCGCAATTTCGGCGCGCGCCGCATGGCGACCAGCCAGGCCGGCATCGCGACCCTGCATTTCGGCCAGCTCTATATCTCGATCTCCGACGCCGCGGCCGACGGCTCGCTGCCCGCCCGGCTCTACTGGAAACCGCTGGTGACGCTGATCTGGCTCGGCGCGGTGCTGATGGCCATCGGGCGGGGCGGCCTCGCTCGCCGACCGGCGGGTGCGCATCGGCGCGCCGGTCCGCGCCAAGGCCGCCGCGAGGCTCGCCTCCGCATGAGACGGCTCCGCCTCGCCCTGATGGCGCTCATCGTCGCCGCGCCGGCGTTCGCCGTGCAGCCCGGCGAAATGCTGAAGGACCCGGCGCTGGAGGCCCGCGCGCGGGCGCTTTCGGGACAATTGCGCTGTCTGGTCTGCCAGAACGAATCGATCGACGAGTCCGACGCCGACCTCGCGCGCGACATCCGCCTCCTGATCCGGCGGCGGATCGTCGAGGGGCAGAGCAACGCAGGAGATCCGCGATTTCCTGGTTTCGCGCTACGGCGATTTCATCCTGCTGAAGCCGCCGTTCAAGCTGTCGACGGCGCTGCTTGTGGTTCAGCGCGCCGCTGGCTTTTCTGGCCGGGGCGCTCGGCATAGTATTGGCGATCCGCCGCCGCCCGGCTCGACCCGCGCCATTGACGGCCGACGAGGAGCGGCGACTGGCGGAGCTAGCACTGACGGGCCAGCCTAGCCGCGCCCCCATCGGGAGGTTCGTCATGGCTGAATACGACAGCTTCTCATTCGGCGATTCTCCCGCGCTCGCCGACGAAATGCTCGCCCTCGTGCTGGAGGGAAAGAAAACCGCCACCTGCTGGTCTGCGAGCGAAGGCGACAAGGGTGTGGAAGTCGGCAAGCGCTGGATCGTGAAGGACGGCGAAGGCCGTCCCCGCGCCGTGCTGGAGACGGTCGAACTGACCCAGCGGCGATTCGGCGACGTCGACGCCAGCTTCGCCCACGACGAGGGCGAAGGCGACCGGTCGCTGGCCTTTTGGCGCGCGGCGCACACAGGCTATTTCTCGCGGCGCGGAGAGTTTGCGCCGGAGATGCAGCTCTTTTGCGAGCGCTTCCTACTCGTCGAAGAGCTGGGCGGTCACTGAGCCGACGTCATCCGCGCGCCGAGCAGAAACTCGCGCGCGCCCTCGCCGCCGAGAATCGGCGACGGGATGAGGCCGAGCGGCTCCCAGCCCAACGCCTCCACCGCCGCGCGCACCGCCTCGCAAGCCTCCCGCAGCGCCGCTTCGTCCTTCACGAGGCCCTTGACCAGCCGCCCCGGCCCGACCTCGAACTGCGGCTTGACGAGGCTCGCGAGCCACGCGCCGGCCGCGGCCAGCGGCAGCGACCGCCGGCAGCACGAGACGCTGCGAAATGAAGCTCACGTCGCAGACGATCGCTCCCGGCGGCTCCTCGAAATCGCCCGGCGTCAGCTTGCGCGCGTCGCGGCCTTCGAGCAGCGCGCACGCGCGGGTCGGCGGCGAGGCGCGGATCGAACTGGCCGTGGCCGACGTCCACGGCGACCACGGCGCGCGCCCCGCGCGAGAGCAGCACGTCCGTGAATCCGCCGGTCGAGGCGCCGACGTCGAGACAAACTCGCCCCTCGGGATCGAGGCCGAAGGCGTCGAGCGCGGCTACGAGCTTCAGGCCGCCGCGCGAGGCCCAGGGATGGGCGGGGCGCGCATCGAGCCGCGCCTCGGCGTCCAGGGTTTGCGACGCCTTGCGCACGAGTTCGCCGTCGGCGCGGACGAGGCCGGCCTCGATCGCCTCTTGCGCCCGCGCGCGGCTGGCGAACAGGCCGCGCTCGACCAGCAGGACATCGGCGCGCCTGCGCAAGCCTCAAGCCGCCTTGCGCGCCAGCACGAACAGGCGGGGATAGAGGAACAGCACCTTGCCGTCCGCCTCGACGTGATAGGCCTCGCTGAGATCGCGGCGATAGCGGGCGAGAAACGCCTCGCGCTCGTGCGGCTCGAGCGGCGCCAGGAACGGGCGCAGAGCGGAGCCGCGAAACCAGTCGACGATCGCCTCGACGCCCTCGAGGGGGTGGATATAGGCGGTCTGCCAGATGTCGAGCGAGGCCGAGACCGGCCGCAGCCAGCGGTAATAGTCGCCATAGGTGGCGATGAGCGCGCGCGTCTTGGCGACCGGCACGAGCCGGTCGGCCCAGGGCCCGTCGGCGGCGATCAGCCGCATCAGCGCGTGGCTCGGCTCCTGCCGGTTGTCCGGCATCTGCACGGCGAGCACGCCCCCCGGCGCGAGCCAGCCCATCAACTGCGCGAACAAACGTTCGTGATCGTTGACCCATTGCAGCACGCTGTCGGCGAAGACGAGGTCGAGCGGCTCCTCGGGACGCCAGCTGGTCATGTCGGCGCAGACGAACGCGGCGCCCGGCGCCCGTTTGGCGGCGACGGCGAGCATGGGAACCGAGACGTCCACTCCGGTGACCCGCGCGCGCGGAAAACGCTCCAAAAGCATGCGCGTGCTGGTGCCCGGGCCGCAGCCGAGATCGACGATGCGGCGGGGATCGTCGGGAATCCGGGAAATCAGGTCGTGTACGACCTTCTCGCGCTCCGCGTCGAAGCGCAGCAGCAGTTCGGGGTCCCACGCGAGCGGCGCCGGCGAGAAATTCGTCATGGAGCCCTTCCTAGATGGAGCCCTTCCTAGCCTGTCCGGCGCGGCTTCGCCTAGGAGGGTGGCGCCATTAAGGAGCGGTCGCCGGGCTGGTCGATCTCGCCGGTCCGACACGAGGCCGCGCGCGCGCCTCTGCGAACAGGACCGGCGAAACTTCAGTGCGACCTGGCGGCCGGACCGGTCGACATGCCCAACAGGCTGTAGAGCGGGCAGGTTCCGAAAACGGCCGTGATCAGGGGAATGATCCCGATCCAGCCGATCCACCTGTAGCTTACCCCCGGCGCGAGATAGCCCAGCGCGAAAGCGATCAAGGCTAGCCCCACGACGATCCGCACAACCCGATCTATCATGCCCATATTGTTCGCGAACACGGCGCTCTCCCCTTCCAAGGAAATCGCAGGCTAAGCCAAGGGCGCTCGCGCGTCTGTGATGAAGTCACCGAGCCAGCGCAGACAGGCGCTCCGTGTCGATGAGCCGCACATGGCCGCGATCGGCCTCGATCAGGCCGTCGCGCTCGAATTGGCGCAGCGCCCGGCTCACGACCTCGCGCGCCGTGCCCAGTTCGACGGCGATTTCCTGATGCGTCACCGTCGCCACGCCGACCTCTGCGTGCGCGATCAGCCAGCGGGCGAGCCGTTGCGGCAGCGCATGGAACAGAACGTCTTCGATCATCACCACGAGGCTGCCGACCCGGCTGGCGTAGCCGCGTAACACCTCGCGGCGGAAGGGCGCGTCCTCGCCGATGAGCCGGTTGAAGCGTTCGGTCGGCACCACGAACGCCTCCGCATCCGTCTCCGCCACCGCCTCGGCCGGCAGGATCTCGTCGCTGAGCAGCGCGGAAGTCGACAGCAGGCACGCGTCGCCGGGACCGAGGCGGTAGAGCGTGAGCTCGCGGCCGTTCTCGGCGGTGAGGCCGACGCGCACGCGCCCGCGCGTCAGCACGATCCAGCCGCCGGCCCGATCGCCGGGTCGATAGACGACGTCGCCGGCTTTCAGCCGGACGGCCACGGCGCCTACGCGCCGGGCAAGTGTGACAAGATCGGCGGATTCGGACATCGCAGGCGCAACCTGCGCCTTTCTTCCGATCCGCCGTCGCCAAAAGCAAGCCCGCTTGCCCCCGCCGCCGTCCGCGCGCATCCTGGGGTCGCCCAATTCCCGAGGCCCGGGATTTTGCAGGGGTATGGAAACCGACGGGATGCCCGCCCGAACCGACAATCCGCTCGGCGATTATCTGCGCGAGCGCCGCGCGCGGCTCGATCCCGCCGCCTTCGGCCTGCCGCTCGCGCGCCGCCGCACGCCGGGCCTGAGGCGCGAGGAGGTGGCGCAGCGCGCCAATGTGAGCCCGACCTGGTACACCTGGCTCGAACAGGGGCGCGGCGGCGCGCCCTCGGCCGATGTGCTCAACCGCATCGCCCGCGCTTTGGCGCTGACCGAGTTCGAGCGCGAGCATCTCTTCCTCATCGGGCTCGGCCGGCCGCCCGAGGCGCGCTATCGCCACGGCCGCGCCGTTCCGCCCCATCTCCAGCGCGTGCTCGACGCCTTCGCCTTCAGCCCCGCTTATCTGCGGACGGCGACCTGGGATGTCGTCGGCTGGAACCGCGCCGCCGCCGCCGTGCTGACCGATTACGCCGCGCTCAGCCCGGGCGAGCGCAACCTGATGCGGCTGTTCTTCCTCGAACCGCGCATGCGCGCGGCGCAGACGGAATGGCTGCGCGTGGCGCGCTTCGTCGTCGCCGCCTTTCGCGCCGACGTGGCCCGCGCGGGAGCGGGCGCGGCCGCGCGCGGGCTGATCGACGAGCTTTCGCGCGAAAGCCGGGAATTCGCGGCGATCTGGCGCGAGAACGACGTGCGCAGCGCACAGGGCGAAGTCGCCAAGCGCATCCGCCACCCCGAGGCCGGATGGCTGGACCTCGAATATTCCGCCTTCGCCGTCGCCGGGCGGCCGGACCTCGACATGGCGGTGTTCACCCCGGCCAACGAGGAGACGGTCCGGCGCATCCGCGAACTCATGCGCGCCGGTTCGGCCTGACGCGCAAAGGCGCTCAGACGAAGCGGCTGAATTCGCCGGCTCGCGCGCGCGAGGCGCGAAAATGGTTGGCGGGATGGCTCATGTCGGCGCGCCCGAACGAGATCCCGCACAGGAACGCGCGGTCGCCGGGAATCGCAAACATCTCGCGGATCGCGCCGGCATATTGCGCGAGCGCCGCCTGCGCCAGCGTCGCCACGCCCTCGGCGTGCGCGGCGAGCATGAAACAGGCGATGAAATTGCCGACGTCGAGGGCGCCATAGGCGCCCATGTCGGCGGGCATGGTCAGAAGCGCGACGTGCGGCGCGCCGAAGAAGCGGAAATTCTCGACGAAATGCGCCTCGCGCGCGGCGCGGTCCTCGCGCTGGATCGACAGGGCGCCGTAGAGGCCGAAGCCGACCTCGCGCCGGCGCTGCAAATAGACGCCGGCGAAGCCCGGCGGATAGGGAACGTCGGTGTCGGCCGGGGCCTTGGCGCGCGCGAGCCCGGTCAGGACTTCCGCAAGCCTTCGCGTCGTCTCCGGCCGCGTGATGAGGAGATCCCAGGGCTGCACGTTGCTCCAGGACGCCGCCCAGCGCGCCGCCTCGACGATCCCGGCGATGGTTTCCTCGGGAATGGGCTCGGGCAGGAAGGCCCGGCAGCTGAAGCGCGATCGCATCAGACCGGCGAGCCGCGCCGAAGGCTCCGCCGGTTCGCGCTCTTCGTGGTCGGTCATTGCCTCGCCTCTCCCTGCCTTCGGGCATCATAGCGCCGCCCCGGCCGTCATGCGACCGGACCGCGGGCGTCCCGCCCGCCGAAGCGCGCGAGACGCGCGCGGTCCCAGGAAGTCGGCCCCGGCATGACAAGCCCCTCGCATCGGCGCTAAGGTCGCCGCGGGAGGAAACATCCATGCCGTCCGCCGCGCGTCTCTCGCTGCATGTTCCCGAGCCCAGCGTGCGGCCGGGCGGCAAGCCCGATTTCTCGCATGTCGGCTTCGCCCCCGCCGGCGAGGCGCGAAGGCCGCCCGTCGACGTCGACCCCGCAGAGATCCGCGATCTCGCCTATTCGCTGATTCGCGTCATCGACGACAACGGCGAGGCGGTCGGGCCGTGGGCGGCGGCGCTGACGCCGGCCGAACTGCGCCAGGGCCTGCGCGACATGATGCTGACGCGATCCTACGACGCGCGCATGCTGCTGTCGCAGCGCCAGGGCAAGACCTCGTTCTATATCCAATGCCTCGGCGAGGAGGCGATCGCCTGCGCCCATCGCAAGGCGCTTGCGCCCGGCGACATGTGCTTTCCGACCTACCGACAGCAGGGCCTGCTCGATCGCCGCCGGCTGGCCGCTGGTCGATATGATGAACTCCGTCTTCTCCAATGAGGGAGACCGGCTCAAGGGCCGCCAGCTGCCCGGTCTCTATTCCGTGAAGGAGGCCGGATTCTTCACCGTCTCCGGCAATCTCGGCACGCAATATCCGCACGCCGTCGGCTGGGCGATGGCCTCGGCGATCGCGGGCGACGCGCATATCGCCTCCGGTTGGATCGGCGACGGCTCGACGGCGGAGAGCGATTTCCACGCCGCGCTCGTCTTCGCCAGCGTCTATCGCGCGCCTGTGATCCTCAACATCGTCAACAATCAATGGGCGATCTCGTCCTATCAGGGCATCGCGGGCGGGGAGAGCGCCAAATTCGCCGCGCGCGGCCACGGCTTCGCCATCGCCTCGCTGCGCGCCGACGGCAACGACTATCTCGCCGTCCACGCCGTCTCCCGCTGGGCCGCCGAGAGGGCGCGCGCAGAATCTCGGGCCGACGCTGATCGAATGGGTCACCTATCGCGCCGCCGCCCATTCGACCTCCGACGATCCCAGCAAATACCGCCCGCGCGACGAATGGGCGGCCTGGCCGCTCGGCGATCCCGTGGAGCGGCTGAAGCTGCATCTGATCCGTCGCGGCGAATGGAGCGAGGAGCGCCACAAACAGATGCGCGCGGAAGTCGACGCCGAGGTTCTGGAGGCGGCGCGCGAGGCCGAGCGCCACGGCACGCTGCACGACGGGCCGACGCCGAGCCCGGCCAGCATGTTCGAGGACGTCTACAAGGACATGCCGCGCCATTTGCGCGAGCAGCGCCAGCAGCTCGGGGTCTGAGGCGATGCCGAGGCTCTCGATGGTCGAGGCGATCCGCGACGCGCTCGACGTCAAGATGGCGGAAGACGCGACAAGTCGTCGTGTTCGGCGAGGACGTCGGCTATTTCGGCGGCGTGTTCCGCTGCACCGAGGGCCTGCAGCGCAAATACGGGAAGTCGCGCTGCTTCGACGCGCCGATCAACGAGAGCGGCATCGTCGGCGTCGCCATCGGCATGGGCGCCTATGGCCTGAGACCCGTCGCCGAAGTGCAGTTCGCCGATTACGTCTATCCCGCCTATGACCAGATCGTCTCGGAGGCGGCGCGGCTGCGCTACCGCTCGGGCGGCGAGTTCTTCGCGCCCATCGTGCTGCGCATGCCCTGCGGCGGCGGCATCTATGGCGGGCAGACCCACAGCCAGAGCCCGGAGGCCGTGTTCACCCATGTCTGCGGGCTGAAGACCGTCATTCCCTCCAACCCGCTACGACGCCAAGGGCCTGTTGATCGCCGCGATCGAGGACGACGATCCCGTCATCTTCCTGGAGCCGAAGCGGCTCTACAACGGCCCGTTCTCCGGCCATCCCGATCAGCCCGACGGTCGCCTGGGCCAAGCACCCGCTGAGCGAGACGCCGCCAGGGCCGCTATGTCGTGCCGCTCGGCAAGGCGGCGGTGAGGCGCGAGGGCAAAGGCGTCACGGTGCTGCCTACGGCACGATGGTGCATGTCGCTGAGGCCGCGGCCGAGGAGACCGGCGTCGACGCCGAAATCCTCGACCTGCGCTCGCTGATCCCGCTCGACATCGACGCCATCGTCGCCTCGGTGGAGAAGACCGGGCGCTGCGTGATCGTCCACGAGGCGACGCTGACCTCCGGCTTCGGCGCGGAACTTGCGGCGCAGGTGGCGGAGCGCTGCTTCTATGCGCTGGAGACGCCGATCCGCCGCGTCGCCGGATGGGACACGCCCTATCCGCACGCCGAGGAATGGAGCTATTTCCCCGGCCCCGAGCGCGTCGGGCGCGCGCTGCTCGCGGCGATGGAGGCCTGAGATGGGCGCGCGCTCCATTCGTCATGCCCGATGTCGGCGAGGGCGTCGCCGAGGCCGAGATCGTCGAATGGCATGTGAAGGTCGGCGATCTCGTGCAGGGAGGATCAGATCGTCTGCGCCGTGATGACCGACAAGGCGACGGTCGAGATCCCGACGCCCGTGGCGGGCGTCGGTGCTGGCGCTCGGCGGCGAGGTCGGCGACGTGCTCGCGGTCGGCTCGGAGCTGATCCGCATCGACGCGCCGGGCCTGCCCGATCAGCCCATGCCCGCGCCGCGAAAACCCGCCGCCGCGAAAGCCATTATCGAGCCGCTTCCGCCTCCGGTCGAGCGCGCCGCCGGCGCCGCCGCGCGCCCCGGCGCCGCCGCGGCCGGGCCGCCGCGGGCGGCCGGAGAACGGCCGCTCGCCTCGCCGGCGGTGCGCCTGCGCGCGCGCGAGTCCGGCGTCGATCTCCGACAGGTGCGCGGCTCCGGCCCCGCCGGGCGCATCACCCACGACGATCTCTCGGCCTTTCTCGAAGCGCCGGCGCCGCGGCCCGCGCAGGCGCGCGCGCCCAATCAATCGCGGTCGAGACGATCAAGGTCGTCGGCCTGCGCCGCCGCATCGCGCAGAACATGGCGGAATCCACGCGCCGCGTCGCCCATTTCTCCTATGTCGAGGAAGTGGACGTCACCGCGCTCGAAGAAACGCGCGCCGCCCTCAACGCCAGGCGCCAACGAGGCGCGGCCGCGCCTCACCATGCTGCCGTTCCTGATGCTGGGCATCGTCAAGGCGGTCGCCGAGTTCCCTCAGGTCAACGCCCATTACGACGACGAGGCGGACGTGATCCGCCGCTTCGGCGCGGTGCATCTCGGCGTCGCCACGCAGACGCCGGCCGGCCTCACCGTGCCGGTGGTGCGCCACGCCGAGACGCTCGGCCTCTTTGAGGCCGCGCGCGAGATGAAGCGCGTCACCGAAGCCGCGCGCGCGGGCATCGGCGCGCGCGAGGAGATGTCGGGCTCGACGATCACGCTGACTTCGCTCGGCGCCGCTCGGCGGCATCGTCTCGACGCCGGTCGATCAACCGGCCGGAGGTCGCCATCGTCGGCGTCAACAAGATCGTGGTGAAGCCGGTCTGGCGCGACAACGCCTTCGTCCCGCGCAAGACGATGAACCTGTCCTCCTCCTTCGACCACCGCGTGGTTGACGGCTTCGATGCGGCGAGCTTCATCCAGCGCCTGCGGACGCTTCTGGAGCAGCCGGCGCTGTTGTTCGTGGAGGGCGAGGCCATGAACGAGCTTTCCTGCAAGGTGCTCATCATCGGCGGCGGCCCCGGCGGCTATGTCTGCGCCATAAAAGCCGGCCAGCTCGGGCTCGACACGATCCTGGTTGAAGCCGAGCGGATCGGCGGGACGTGCCTGAACGTCGGCTGCATCCCGTCGAAGGCGCTCATCCATGCCGCCGAGACGTTTCACGCGCAAGGCGACGAGGCTGCGCTCGGCGCGATGGGCATGGCGGCCGCGTCGCCGCGCGCTCGATTTCGCCAAGACGATCGCCTGGAAGGACGGGATCGTCTCGCGCCTGACGACCGGCGTCGGCGGCCTTGCTGAAGAAGGCGGGCGTGCGCTCGCTGCGCGGCCGCGCGACGCTCAGTCGACGGCAAGACGGCTATCGTCGCCGCCGACACCGGCGACAGCCGCATCCGCTGCGAACATCTCGTCATCGCTACCGGCTCGGAGCCGGCGGCGCTGCCCGCGCTGCCCTTCGGCGGCGACGTCATCTCCTCGACCGAGGCGCTGGCGCTGCGCGCGCTGCCGGAGACGCTCGCCGTGATCGGCGCCGGCTATATCGGCCTGGAGCTCGGCATGGCCTTCGCCAAGCTCGGCGTCGAGGTCGACGGTGGTTGAGGCGCTCGACCGCGTGCTGCCGCTCTACGACGCCGAGCTGACCGCGCCGGTCGCGCGGCGTCTGGCGGAGCTCGGCGTCAAGCTTCATCTGAACGCCCGCGCGCAGGGTTTTGCGCGACGGCGAGCTGCGCCTGACGCGAGGCGACGGCGTCGAGCGAAGCTGAAAGCCGACAAGGTTCTCGTCGCCGTCGGCCGCCGGCCGCGCACGCGGGGCTTTGGCCTCGAAGGGCTCGATCTCGCGATGAGCGGCCCGTTCCTGCGCATCGACGAGCGTTGCGCCACCTCGATGCGCAATGTCTGGGCGATCGGCGACGTGACCGGCGAGCCCATGCTCGCCCATCGCGCCTCGGCTCAGGGCGAAATGGTCGCCGAGATCATCGCGGGCAAGAAGCGCGCTTTCGACCGCGTCGCCATTCCCGCCGTGACCTTTACCGACCCGGAGGTCGTCAGCGTCGGCCTGTCGCCGGAGGCGGCGCGCGAGCGCGGCGAGACGCGCGTCGGCGTGTTTCCCTTCCGCGCCAGCGGCCGGGCGCTGACGCTACAGCGCGACGACGGCTTCGTGCGCGTCGTGGCGCGCGCCGACAATCATGTCGTGCTCGGCGTGCAGGCGGTCGGCGCCGGCGTCAGCGAACTTTCCGCCGCCTTCGCGCTGGCGCTGGAGATGGGCGCGCGGCTGGAGGATGTCGCCGCGACGATCCACGCCCATCCGACCTTGAGCGAGGCGTTCAACGAAGCCGCGCACGCCGGGCTCGGCCACGCCCTGCATCTTTGAGGGGCGCGGCGCCACATGGCGCGTCAACTAATCCCGGGCGCCCGTCATGGCCGCTTGTTCTTTAATCGCGCGCTACGATACCGAACCCTTTCAGCAAGCCGCGAATGGTGTTGGCGATGTTCTGACGCTGGCCGACGACCTGTAGCGGCGACGAGGAGCGTGCGAAGCTGGCTTGCGCCCATGCTCTTGACGGCGATTTCGCGGAACCAGCCGGTGCGCACCACCTGGGCCAGGCCCCACGCGTCATTGGCGTCGGTCTTGTTGATTTGCATTTTGAGCGCGGCCTTGGCGAGGCGGGCGTCCACGCAGAACACCGGCAGGCCCCGGTTGCGCAGGAAAGCGTCAGCCAGTTCGAAGGCTGGTCGGTTTCGAGGCCGACGCGCACAGCGCCTTTTTTCGAGGGAGACATCAAGGCCGACATAGGTTTCTGGCTGGGACATAGGCGTTTCTCCGCAAAGGGTTGCTCGGATCGCCAAGCCTAAGCCCGTTCGGTGATTCGGCCCGCGCGATTACCCCGCGTCCCGATCCGCTTGATCTCCCATTCCAGCGTCACGCCGCTCGTCTCGTGGACGCGGCGGCGCACCTCCTCGCCGAGCGCCTCGATGTCGGCCGCGCTGGCCGCGCCGCGGTTGATGAGGAAATTGCAGTGCATCGTCGAGACCTGGGCGTCGCCGACGACGAGCCCCCGGCAGCCGGCGGCGTCGATCAGCTGCCACGCCTTCCGCCCCGGCGGGTTCTTAAACGTCGAGCCGCCGGTCTTCTCGCGAATCGGCTGCGAGGCTTCGCGCGCGGCGGTGATGCGCGCCATCTCGCCCTCGATGAGCGCCCGCTCGCCGGGCCGCCCTGAAACACGGCGCGGGTGAAGATCACGTCCTCCGGCGCCTCGCTGTGGCGATAGGAGAAGCCCATCGCCGCATGGTCGAAGCTGACCCGCCGCCCGGCGCGGTCGAAGCCCCGCGCTTCGACCAGCACGTCCCTGATCTCGCCGCCATGCGCGCCGGCGTTCATCCGCAGCGCGCCGCCGATGGCGCCGGGCACGCCGCGCAGGAAGGCGAGGCCGTCGATACCAGCCTCCGCCGCCGCCTTCGCGACCTGCGCGTCCAGCGCCGCCGCGCCGGCGATCACGCGGCGATCCGGGCGCCGTCTCGATCGGCGCCGAAGGCCCGCCCGCCGAGCCGGATGACGAGGCCCCGCACGCCGCCGTCGCGCACGATGAGATTCGAGCCGACGCCGATGACGGTGACGGGAACTTCCGCGCGGCAGGCTTTGCAGCAGATAAGCGAGATCGTCCTCGTCCGCCGGCGAGGCCAGCACGTCGGCCGGCCCGCCGACCCGGAACCACGTGTAGGGCGCGAGCGGCGCGTCGTAGCTGAGGCGGCCGCGAAATCCGGAAAGCGCGAGCTCTTTCACGCTTGCGCGCAGCTCCTCGGGCAGCGCATAGGCCCATTGCGTGATATTGCCGGCGCCGAGGCAGATCACGTAATCGCCGGGCTTGGCGTATTGCTTGACGAGCCCCGCGAGCTTCTCCGGCCCCGGCGAGCGCGATGGCGTGACGGTGGCCGTGCGCGTTGATCGCGGCGGTCAGCGCGTCCTTGTCGACGCCGGGGATCGGCGCCTCGCCGGCGGGATAGACGTCGGCGACGATGACCGTGTCGGCGTCGTTGAAGCAGCGCGCAAAGGCGTCGAACAGCGATTGCAGCCGCGTATAGCGATGCGGCTGCACGATGGCGATGACCTGTCCCTTGGTCGCCCCGCGCGCGGCGCGCAGCACGGCCGCGATCTCGACGGGATGATGGCCGTAATCGTCGAAGATCGTCACGCCGTTCCACTCGCCGGTGCGGGTGAAGCGCCGCTTGACGCCGCCGAAGCCGGCGATCGCCTTGCGGATGGTCGCGATCGTGGCGCCGAGCTCGTGGGCGACCGCGACCGCCGCCGTGGCGTTGAGCGCGTTGTGATGGCCGGGCATCGGCAGCGCGAGTTCGTCGATATAAGTCGCCTTGCCGGTCTGGCGGTCGCGGATCAGCACGTTGAAGCGGGTGACGCCGCCGGTCAGATCCACGTCGAGCAGGCGCACGTCGGCCTGCGGGTTCTCGCCATAGGTGATGACGCGCCGGTCCTCGATGCGGCCGACCAGCTCCTGCACCGTCGGATGGTCGAGGCACATGACGGCGAAGCCGTAGAACGGCAGGTTCTCGACGAAAGAATAGAACGCTTCCTTGATCGCGTCGAAGGTCTTGAAATGGTCGAGATGCTCGGGGTCGATATTGGTGACGATGGCGATGTCGGCGGGCAGCTTGAGGAAGGTGCCGTCGCTCTCGTCGGCCTCCACCACCATCCAGTCGCCGGCGCCGCGCCGCGCGTTGGTCCCGTAGGCGTTGATGATGCCGCCGTTGATGACGGTCGGATCGAGCCCGGCGGCGTCGAGCAGCGTCGCCACCAGCGAGGTCGTCGTCGTCTTGCCGTGCGTGCCGGCGATGGCGACGCATTGCTTGAGGCGCATCAGCTCGGCGAGCATCTCGGCGCGGCGCACGACGGGCACGCGCTTCAGCCGCGCGGCGGCGAGTTCGGGATTGTCGCGCTTGATCGCCGAGGAGACGACGACGACGGCGGCGTCGCCGATCTGCTCGGGCCTGTGGCCGACGAACACTTCAGCGCCGTGCTCGCGCAGGCGCCTGGCGTTGGCGTTGTCGGAGGCGTCGGAGCCCTGCACCTTGTAGCCGAGATTGATGAGCACCTCGGCGATGCCGGACATGCCGATGCCGCCGATGCCGATGAAATGGATGGGGCCTAGCTCGCTCGGCAGTTTCATGGGCGTTCGGACTCCGCGAGGTTCAAGCGCCCGACATAGAGGTTTTCCCGCGATTCGGCCACATGCCGGGCGGGAGGCGGGGGCGGGCGTCCGCCGGAAGCGCGGGACGGGTGGGGGCTGCTGTTATTCGCACTGTCACCGCAATCTCGCCGGAACATTTCGCATATTTTAGAGCGCGATGTCGCAATTCCGCCGTTCTGAGCGCGGACTAGGGCCGCCTTCCGTTTAGTGAAAGCTTTCAAAAGGAAAACGCCATGAAATCCGCGTTGTTCGCCGTCGCCGCCGCCCTGTCGACCGCCCTTGTCGTCCCCGCCCAGGCGGAGCAGGTCAAGGTGGGCCAGCTTCAGTGCATCGTCTCGGCCGGGCTCGGCATGATCATCGCCTCGTCGAAGGAGATGGAGTGCCGCTTCACCACCGCGAACGGCCGGCATCACGAAATGTACCACGGCCGCATCAACAAGTTCGGCCTCGACATCGGCGGCACCGACCGCGGCACGCTGACCTGGGGCGTGTTCGCGCCGACGAAGGGTCCGCTGCGTGACGCGCTGGCGGGCGATTACGCCGGGCTCGGCGCCAATGCGACGCTGGGCGTCGGCCTCGGCGCCAACTCGATGGTGGGCGGCTCGACGCGCGAGTTCAGCCTGCAGCCGATTTCCGTGCAGACGCAGACCGGCCTCAACATCGCCGCCGGCGTCTCCTCGATGACGCTGCGCCCCGGCGCCTAAAGCAGTTCCTAGTCAGCTAGACGCGCCTGAACTCCCTCCCCCTTGATGGGGGAGGGTTGGGGTGGGGGTGAATACCTCCGCGCTTTCAAGAAGTTGCCCCCTCCCTAACCCTCCCCCACAAGGGGGAGGGGATAACAGCGATTCCGGTTGAAAGCGGCGCGCTTTAGGACCGCATCCGCACGCCTTCGGGATCGTAGGCCGGCGCGGGCAAACGCCGCGCCGGGCGGCGCTCGCCGATGATCTCGATCTCGAAGCCGTCGGTCGCGTCGGCGTGGTCCTTCTCGATATAGCCCATCGCCAGCGACTGGCCGACGCTGTGGCCGTAGCCGCCCGACGTCACCCAGCCGATCACGCTGGCCGTCGCGCCAGATCGGCTCGTCGCCGATGGCGTCGGCGTCGGTCGCCTCGACGCGAAGGTCGAAAGCCGCAGCTTGCCGCCGCCCGCCTTCTCGCGCCGCCGCCGCTTCGCGCGCCGACGAAGCCGCCGCGTCTTCAGGTCGACGAAGCGGCCGAGGCCCGCCTCGTAGGGCCCGTAGATCGGCCGGTATTCGCGGAACCACGTGCCGAAGCTCTTCTCCAGCCGCAGGCACAGCAGCGCGCGCAGGCCGAATTGCGTGAGGCCGAGCGGCGCGCCCGCCTCCAGCAGCAGCGTCGTGCAGCGCGCGCTGATATTCCGGCCGCACCCAGATTTCGTAGCCGAGTTCGCCGGTGAAGCTGACGCGCCCGACCAGCGCCGGGATCATGCCGATGTCGAGCTTGCGGAACGACAGGAACGGCAATGGCTTCGTTGGAGAGATCGTCGCGCGACGAGCTTCTGCATCAGCGCGCGCGCCTGCGGGCCCGCCACCGACAGGCCGGGATAATCCATCGAGGCGCCGCGGAAGGTCACGCCGGTCGTCGGCGATGGCGCTCGAACCAGCGCAGGTAATAATCTCCGCCGCGAGCGAGCAGATGAGCAGGAACTTGTCCTGCGCGTAGCGGCTGATGGTGAAATCGCCGATCAGCTTGCCCTTCTCGTTGAGCATCGGCGACAGCGCGAGCCGGCCGACCGCCGGGATGCGTCCGGCCATCACGCGGCGCCAGGAACTCGGCGGCCTTCGGCCCCTCGACCTCGATCTTTCCGTAATTGGCGATCTCCGTCACGCCGACGCCCGGCGCGCACCGCGCGGCATTCCGGCGCCGACATGCTCGAAGGCGTTGGAGCGGCGGAAGGTGACGTTCTCGATCGGCTCGATGCCCTTCGGCGCGAACCACAGCGGATTCTCCAGCCCGCAGGATTCGCCCATCACGGCGTTGTCGGCGACGAGCCGGTCGTAGATCGGCGAGGTGCGGAACGGCCGCGCCGGCCGGCAGCTCCTCGTTGGGGAAGCGGATGCGGAAGCGGCGCGAATAGTTCTCGCGCACCTTGGCGTTGGTGTAGGCGAGCGTCGCCCAGTCGCCGAAGCGGGCGACGTCCATGCCCCAGACGTCGTGGCCGGGATCGCCCTCGATCATCCAGTTGGCGAGCGCCAGCCCGACGCCGCCGCCCTGGCTGAAGCCCGCCATGACGCCGCAGGCGACCCAGAAATTCTTCAGGCCCTTGCACCGGCCCGATCAGCGGATTGCCGTCGGGCGCGAAGGTGAAGGGGCCGTTGACGACCTTGCGGATGCCGGCCTTGCCGAGCGCCGGGAAATGCTCGAACGCCGTCTCCAGCGAGGGCGCGATGCGTTCGAGATCGTTGGGCAGCAGGTTCTGGCCGAAATCCCACGGCGTCTCGCGCTCGCTCCAGGGGACGCAGGCCTGCTCGTAGGTGCCGATCAGCATGCCGCCGCGCTTCCTGGCGCATGTAGATCTCGCCCTCGAAGTCGATGACGTGGAACTTGTCGACCTTCGGGTCGATCACGCTCGGGCATGTCCTCGGTGATGAGGTAATGGTGCTCCATCGCCAGCATCGGCAGTTCCAGCCCGACCATGCGGCCGACCTCGCGCGCCCACAGGCCGCCGCAGTTGACGACATGCTCGGCGATGGATGTCGCCCTTTTCGGTGAACACGTCCCAGGAGCCGTCGGGGCGCGGCTTGCAGATCGACGACGCGGTTGAAGCGGCACGATCTCGGCGCCGGCCATCTGCGCGCATTTCGCGTAAGCCTGGGTCACGCCCCAGGGATCGAGATGGCCCTCGACGGGATCGTACATCGCGCCGACGAAATGCTTCTTCTCGATGAAGGGGTACATTTTCGCGGCTTCGTCGATCGAGAGGATTTCGAGGTTCATGCCGAGATAGCGGCCGCGCGCCTTCGCCATCTTGAGCCAGTCGAGCCGCTCCTGCGTGCCGGCGAGATTGAGGCCGCCGGTGACGTGCATGCCGCAGGAGACGCCGGAGATCGCCTCGATCTCCTTGTAGAGGTTGATCGTATATTGCTGCAGCTTGGCGACGTTGGGGTCGCCGTTCAGCGTATGCATGCCGCCCGGCGGCGTGCCAGGTCGAGCCCGAGGTCAGCTCGGAGCGCTCGATCAGCACGACGTCTTTCCAGCCGCCTTTGGTCAGGTGATAGGCGACGCTGGCGCCGACGACGCCGCCGCCGATCGACGACGACCTGGGCATGCGATTTCATGGCGCCACGCCTCCGTAACTCTCAGGTTTGACGAACGCGCGCGCCGCGCGCGGGACGAACAGGGCGACGCCGAGCATCGCGACGAGCATCAGCGCCGCGAGGCCCGCGAAAGCGGCCGACAGCGACAGAGCGTCGGCGACGAGGCCGGTCAGCAGCGGAGCCGGCGCGCGCGGAAACAGGCCGAAGAACGACACGGCGGAGATCGCCAGCCCCGCCGAAAGCCCCGGCCGGCGCGCGGCGAGCGAGAAGCCGCAGGGCACGATGGCGCCCGTTCCCACGCCGAGCACCGCAAAGCCGAAGGCGCTGAAGCCGAAGCCGAGATCGGCGGCGACCAGCGCCAGACCCGTCGCGGCGACCGCGTAGGAGGCGAGCATCAGCGTCCGGTCGTTGACGGCGTGGCGCAGGCGGTCGATCTGGAAACGCATCGCCGACTGGAACGCGGCGAAAAACGCGGCGCCGAAGCCGGCGTAGGCGGCGAGCGACGGCGCGGTCTTGCGCAACAGCAGCGCGCCCCAGGCCATGGCGGACGTCTCGCAGGCGATGGAGACGCCGACGGCGAGGCCGAGAACCGCAAGGCCCATGTCTATCGCTCTTCGGGCGCGAGGCGACGGTAGGGCGCGCGTCTCGCCCCTGCCGGTCGGAAATGGCGCGCGCCACCGCGAGCGCCGCCGCAAGAAGCGCGGCCTCCGCGATGAGCGCCGCGCTCCAGGCGAGGCCGTGGAAGGCGAGCCAGCCGCCGAGCGCCGCCCCGGCCGCGACCGTCCGGCCGAGGCGATGGCGTGGAACTGCACGAAGATCGGCTTGCCGCCGCTCTGCTCGACGCGCGCGCCCTCGGCGTTCATCGTCGAATCCATCAGGCCGCCGAGAACGCCGTAGAACGCCAGGGCGAGCCCAAGCCAGAGCCCCGAGCGGGCGGCGAAGATGAGCGCCAGCGCCGGCCCCGTCGCCAGCAGCGCCGCCAGCAGCGCGCGCCTTGCCCCGATGCGCTCGGCCAGCGCGCCCGCGCCCGACATCGCGGCGAGGTAGAGCACGGTGAAGACGCGTGAGCGCGATCGCCGAACTGGGTCGCGCTGACGCCGGCGCGCGCGACGATGGCCGCGCTCGCGCCCGACCAGACGCCGAGGCCGACGCCGAAGGCGGCGAAAGTCGCGGCGACCGCGCGACGGGGGGAAAGGGCGAAGAGGGTCACGCCCGCGCCTTCCCGGTCCGCAGGAGCGGGCGGGACGCCCGCGGTCCGTTGAGGCCGCGCCCTGCCGATCGGTCATCCCGCCCTCAGAAATCCGTCGGCGCGCCGCCTTCCGCCTTGCGGCGGGCGACGAACGCCTCCAACGCCTCGCGCCGCTCCGGCTCGATCGGCGGCGGCTCGAAGCTCTCGAGCCGCGCCTTGTAGAGCCGCTCGGCCGTGTCGAACGGCGGTCGGCGAGCCGGCCTCGCGCCAGGTCTCGTAATTGCGCCAGTCGGAGATCATCGGCGCGAAGAAGGCGTCGCGATAGCGCGACTGCGTGTGCTGGCGCGCCGAAGAAATGGCCGCCGGGCCCGACCTCGCTGCATCGCCTCGAAGGCGAGCTCCTCGACATCGACCTTCGCCGGCCGCAGGAACTCGGCGACCATGCCGAGGAGATCGGCGTCGAGCATCATCTTCTCGAACGAGGCCTGCAGGCCGCCCTCCATCCAGCCGGCGCGCGTGCATCATCAGATTGACGCCGCCCATGATCGCGCCCCACAGCGAGAACACGCTCTCGTAGGCGGCCTGAGCGTCCAGCGTATTGGCGGCGTTGGCGTTGGAGGAGCGGTAGGGCAGGCCGAGCCGGCGCGCGAGCTGGCCGCCGATGATCGCGGTCTTCATGTATTCGGGCGTGCCGAAGGCCGGCGCGCCGGACTTCATGTCGACGTTGGAGGTGAAGCCGCCATAGACGAAGGGCGAGCCGGCGCGCGCCGTCTGCGCCACGACGAGCCCCGCCAGCGCCTCGGCGTGCTGCTGGGCCAGCGCGCCGGCGAGCGTCACCGGCGCCATCGCGCCGGCGAGCGTGAACGGGGTCAGCACGACGACCTGATTGCGCCGCGCCATCTGCAACATGCCCTCGACCATCGGCGTGTCGAGCCTGCAGCGGCGAGGACGAATTGATGACGGTGAACAGCGAGGGCTCGCGCTCCAGCGTCTCGTCGTCGATCCCGCGCGCGATCCGCGCCATCTCGATGCCGTCGCGGATGCGCTCGCGCCCGAGGCTATAGGCGTGGATCGCCTTGTCCGACAGCGTCAGCATGTCGAACAGCGCGACGAGATGGCGGATCGAGGCGTGGATGTCGACGGGCTCGACGGGATAGCCGCCCCAGACATGCACCACGTCGAGCGTCTGCCCGAGGCGGATGAAGTTCTGGAAGTCGCGATGATTGCCGGGCCGCCGCCCGCCTTCGCGATCGAAGGTGTTGGGCGTCGAGGCGACCGAGCAGAACGGCGACATGCGCGCCGCCGATCTCGACGTTGCGCTCGGGATTGCGGGCGTGCAGCGTGAATTTCCTGGGCGCGAGGCCGATCTGCGACTCCACCAGCGCGGGATCGAAGCGCACGCGGTCGGAGCCGGGGTCGACGTCGGCGCCGGCGTCCTTCAGCATCGCCTTGGCCCCGGCGTGCATGAAGTCGACGCCGATCTCGCTCGAGCACCCTCAGCGCGGCCTGGTGGATCGATTCCAGTTCGTCCCGCGAGACCAGCTCGACGGGCGGGAACGGCAGGCGCGGCTGGGCCCTTGCGGCGCGGCGGGACGCGCCGCCCGCTCGGGCGCCGCGCCGGCGCCGACGCGGCTGATCCTCGCCCGAGCCTTCGTTCGACATGCTCTCCCGCCTCAGAGCTTTCGATTCGCGCGGAGACTATCCTCAGCGCGACGCGGGCGCCATGCCGGAAATAGGCATCGCCATATGCCAAATTACTTCGCCGCCGGCGGGCGCCCCCTGCCCGGCCGCCTGCTCCAGCTCCTGCCGGCCGGCGGCGAACCGGGCGATCAGCCAGGAGCGGAACAAAGCCACCGCCTCGTTGCTGAGGTCTTCGGGGTGGGTCGTCAGATAATAGCCGTAGCCTTCGTCGAGCCAGATGTCGAACGGGCGCACCAGCCGCCCGGCCTTGATCTCCTCGGCGAACAGGATCGGGATCGACGAGCGCCAGCCCGTCGCCCATCATCGCGTATTGCACCGCGAGCTGCGCGGTGTCGAACACCAGGCCGCGATCGACGGCGAGATCGGGCCGCCCGATCGAGCCGCGCCAGCATCTCCCAGAACATGTGGCGCGGCCTGTCCTCGATCTTCAGGTGCAGGAGATCGCAGGAGGCGATGAGCTTGCGCCGATGTCGATATGCTCGACGCCTCTGCAACAGCTTCGGGCTGCAAAGGATGGTGCTAGCGCACCATCCACAGGAGATCGTGGATCGCGTCGGTGACGCGCGGCTCGGAATAGACGATGGCGATGTCGATGTCGCCGTCGATCTCCGGCCCCGTCGTCGGCTTCGACACGATCTCGAGGGAGATGCCGGGATGCTCGGCGCGGAAATCGCGGAGGATCGGGATCGCCAGCCGATACGCGAAGGTGGTCGGCAGCGCGACCTTCAACACCCGCTTCGGCCGCCCCTTCTCCTTGATGACTTCGCCGCAGCGCCTGATCGATGCGGTCGAACGACTTCGTGACCACCGGCAGGATGTGGCGGCCGGCCTCGGTCAGCACGAGCTGCTGCGGCCGTCGTTCGAACAACGCGACGCCGAGAAAATTCTCGAGCACGATGACGTGACGGCTGACCGCGCTCTGCGCGACGGTCAGGCTGTTGGCGGCCGCCGTGAAGCTGAGATGCTGCCCCGCCGCCTCGAACGCGCGCAGCGCGTTGAGCGGCAACCATTTGCGATCCATCTTCGCTCCCTCTCGGGGAGGCGCGTCAGCCTATGCGGGTGGCCGCGAGCCGCTCCTCCGCCAATTCGTAGCCCATGCCGGGATTGTTCGTCAGCACGATATGGCCAGCAGAGTCAACGCGCAAAGGTTCTTTCATGAGAAAATCGCGCGCGGAGAGATCCCATTCCGGGGGATCGTAGGGAAACTCCAGGAACGGCGCGTCGCAAAGGCCCGCCGTCAGATGCGCGTTGGCGACGACGCCCATGCCGTTCGTCCAGGTGTGCGGCGTGAAGACGAGATTGTGCTCCTGCGCCATCGCCGCGACGCGCCGAAGCCCGGTGATTCCGCCGACCAGCGCGGCGTCGGGCTGCAGCACGTCGAGACATCCCTGCGTGATGAGATCGCGGAACTCATAAAGCTCGCGCGTCATTTCGCCGCCGGCGATGCGAATGTCGACCTTGTCGCGCAGACGCCGCATGCCCTCGCGGTCGCCGCGATGCAGCGGCTCCTCCATCCAGTAGACGCCGATGCGCTCCAGTTCGCGCGCGACGTCGACCGCGTCCTTCAGCGACCAGGAGGGATAGGCGTCCCAGGACATGCGCCAGCCCTGATTGCAATCGACCATCAGATCGAGCTTGCTCCCGACGCGGGCGCGCACGGCTTCGAGCGCCTTCACGTCGTCGCGCCAGTCGCCGCGATGGAAGCGGATCTTCAGCGCCGGGAAGCCCTGATCGAGATAGCGCTCGGCCGCGTCGGCAAGCTCGGCAGGCGCCGCGCAGCGTGCCGGAAGAAGCATAGGCGCGCACGCGGTCGGAGAGCCCGCCGAGCAGCTTCCACACCGGCTGGCCCGCGATCTTGCCGGCGAGATCCCACAGAGCGAGATCGAGCGGCCAGCAGCGGCCCCAATGGAAGCTGATGTTGTTGAGGATGCGCCAGTGGCGCTCGATCTGCATCGCGTCCTGGCCGACGAACAGCCGCTCGTGGCCGGAAAAGCCCAGCATCATGTCGCCGGAGCCGACGCCGGTGATCCCGAGATCGGTGTGCACGCGCACGACCGCCGCGTCGAAATGCGTGCGCGGCTCGGTGTCCCAGCTCGCGCGGAAGGGCGGATCGAGGGGAAGCCGATGGCGCGTGATCTCTATGGCGGTGATGATCGCTTTCGGGGCGGACATGCGGTCTCCGGTCTCAAAGGCCGTAGGTTGCGGCGTATTCGTCGAGCTCGGCGTTTTCGTCGATAGATCGCGAGCTCCGCCGATCAGGTCTTGCGCCCCTCGCCGATGCAATTCTTCCTCTCCCCACACGCAGGGAGAGGCAACGAAGCCGCCGCTTCAACGATAGTCGATCCAGATCGTCTTGCAATCCATGTAGCTCGCGATGGGGTGGGGCTGGCGGTCGCGGCCCAAGCCGAACTGTTTTAAGTCCGCCGCCCGCTTTCATGCCCGCCCATTTACGCCCACCCGTATTGCGGGTAAGCCTCTGGCGTTCGCTCGCAGCCTATCGAAGGGGCCCGCGTTGACGGCGACGGCGAAACTTGCGGGGAGGGGAAGCGCGCATGCGCGGCCGGGACTGGCCGCGGCCTCGCTCGCCTGCATGGGCGTCGTGTTCGGCGACATCGGCACGAGCCCGCTCTACACGCTCGACGTCGCCGCGAAATCCGCCAGCCCCACGGTCAGGTGACGCCGGAAGCGGTCCTCGGCATCGTCTCGCTGATCTTCTGGTCGCTCATCGTCGTCATCTCGATCAAATACGCGATCCTCATCATGCGCGCCGACAACCACGGCGAGGGCGGCATCCTGGCGCTGCTCGCGCTGGTCAGCCCGCGCCGCGCCAAGCAGAACAGCTGGCGCGCGCGCGATGGTCGATCGTCGGCCTTGTCGGCGCGACGCTGCTTTACGGCGACGGGACGATCACGCCGGCGATCTCGGTGCTGAGCGCGATCGAGGGCTTGAAGATCTACGCGCCGCACTTGGAGCATGCCGTCGTCCCGATGACGGTCCTGATCCTCGTCGGCCTGTTTCTCATCCAGCGCAACGGCACCTCCTTCATCGGCGGCCTGTTCGGGCCGGTCATGCTGGTCTGGTTCGTCGTCGCCGGGCGTGCTCGGGCTCGTCGGCATCGTCCGAACGCCGGCCATGCTCGCGGCGCTGAGTCCGTGCCGGCCATCACCTATCTCTGGCACGCCGGGGCCCTGGCCTTCGTGGTGATCGGCGGCGCGTTTCTCGCGGTCACCGGCGGCGAGGCCTTCTATGCCGACATGGGGCATTTCGGGCCGCTGCCGATCCGCGTCGCCTGGTTCGGCGTGGCGCTGCCGGCCCTGACCCTCAACTACTTCGGCCAGGGCGGTCTGCTCCTCGCCGAGCCCCATTCGCCCGAGGTCGTCGAGAATCCGTTCTTCGCGCTCGCCCCGCACTGGGCGCACTATCCGCTGATCCTGCTGGCGACCGTCGCGACCGTGATCGCCTCGCAATCGATCATCTCCGGCGCCTATTCGATGACGCAGCAGGCGATCAACCTCGGCTTTCTGCCGCGCATGAAAGTCGTGCACACCGAGGGCCGCGAGATCGGCCAGATCTATGTCCCCTTCGTCAACTGGGCGCTGGCCGCGGGCACGCTGGCGGCGGTCGTCGGCTTCGGCTCGTCGGACGCGCTCGCCGGCGCCTTCGGCATCGCGGTGTCGCTGCTCATGGTCATCACCACGCTGATGGCGACCTTCGTGGCGCTGCACTGGAAATACAATCCGCTCGCTCGTCTACGCCGTCAACGGCAGCCTGCTCGCGCTGGAACTGCTGTTCTTCGCCTCGACCTCGACGAAACTCCTCGAGGGCGGCTGGTTTCCCCTGCTCATCGCCTTCGTGATCTCGTTCCTCATGCTGACTTGGCGCAAGGGCGAGGAGGTCATGGACGCCGTGCGGCTCGAGGTGCGCGAGCGCGCCGACGATTTCCTCGAGCGGCTCACAGCGGATCCGCCCCATCGCATCCCGGGAACCGCCATCGTGCTCGGCCGGATGGCCAAGGGCGTGCCGCTCGCGCTCTCGCACAACGTCAATTGCAACCGCGTCTTGCACGAGAACGTGCTGCTGGTCGCGGTGACGACGACCGAAACGCCGCGACGTGCCGGACGAAGACGGGTCACGGTCACACCGCTCGGCGAGGGCATCGCGCGCGTCGAATTGCGCTTTGGCTTCATGGAGGAGCCGAACGTCCCGGAGGAGCTCGCCGACGCGATGGCGCGCGGCCAGATCGCGAAATTCGATCTCGCCGGCGATCTACTTTACCGGCCACGAGACGATCATTGCCTCGGGCAGGCGCCCGGGCCTGCCGCGATGGCGCGAGGCGATCTTCGCCTTCCTGCACCACAACGCGCAGCGGCCGGGCGCCTATTTCAAGATTCCCGGCGCGCAGATCATGGAGATCGGCGTCGAATTCGAGATCTGACACCAAGACTCGATGATCGGAACCGATCATCGCTTTTGGCCAAAGCGCGAAGCGCGTCCGCGCCTTTGCGCGGAATTGAGCGCGACGAGCAGCGCTCACTAAGATTGGTATGAGCGGATCAGCGCCGGGTCACGCGGAGAAATCGATCGTGGCGAGGTCGGCGATCCCGTCGATCTCGTCTGTCGGCGGCGGGATATTGGGCGAGCGTCATTTTGTCGCGGGCGTAATGGCCCTGGGCGACGAACACCGTCGTCACGCGCTCGCCCCAGGCCTCCTTGACCGCCGACAGAATGCGCAGCTTGTCGTCGATCAACACGTAGCGGCGGGCGGGGTGATGGCGCTCGACGGCGGCGAGCTCCTGCTCCTTGTGGATGTAGATCAGCACGCGGTCGGAAAAGGCGCGCGCCAGGCCCGCGCGGTGAATTTTGACCGGCTGGAAAACCGCGTCGCCGTCGGACAGGATCACGGGCGGGCCCCAGCGCTCGACATGGCGCACCGCGTTGAGGGCGTTAGGAAAAAGGCGGTCGGCGAAGGGATAGCCGACGAGCCAGGGCGCGATCTGCAGGATTTTGCGGATCGTGCATTTTCTCGAGCCGATAGCGCTCCAGCGCGCCGAGATAATCGGCGTAGCCAAGCTCGGCGCGCAGCGTCTCGAAGATCGCCCAATAGCGGTCGCGGGTCTCCTCGCCATGGGCTCGCGGCGAGACGGTCGCTGAGGTCCGCCTGCACGCGGTCGTTGTCGAGCAGGGTGTTGTCGACGTCGAACAGGAACACGCATTCCGCGGTCATGGCTTCCTCCTCCTCGCGCCGCCTCAGCTTGCGTCGGCGCCGCCGGCGCGGCAAACTAAAGCGGGGGCATTCTGGGAATAATGGATCGGGAGGCAATATGGCAGACGCGGAAATGAGGGCCGCCCTCGGCAAAGGAAACGGCTTCATCGCCGCGCTCGACCAGAGCGGCGGCTCGACGCCGGGCGCCTTGCGCCAGTACGGCGTGCCGGACGAGGCCTATCACGGCGACGCGGAGATGTTCGCGCTCGTTCATCAGATGCGCGTGCGCATCATGACGGCGCCGGCCTTCACCGGCGAGAAGGTGCTGGCGGCGATCCTGTTCGAGGCGACGATGGACGGCCAGGCCGAGGGTCTGCCCGTGCCGACCTATCTCTGGAAGTCGCGCCGCGTCGCGCCGCTGCTGAAGATCGACAAGGGCCTGGCGGCCGAGGACGACGGCGTCCAGCTGATGAAGCCGATGCCCGATCTCGACAAGCTGCTCGAACGCGGCGTCGCCAAGGGGATTTTCGGCACCAAGATGCGCTCGGTCATCCATCGCGCCTCGCCGGCGGGGATCAAGGCGGTCGTCGCGCAGCAGTTCGACGTCGCCGCGCAGATTTCGGCGCACGGCCTCGTGCCGATCGTCGAGCCGGAAGTGTCGATCAAGAGCCCCGACAAGGCTGAGAGCGAGGCGCTGCTGCGCGACGCGATCCTGGCGCGGCTCGACGCGCTGCCGGCCGACAAGCCGGTGATGCTGAAGCTGTCGATCCCCGAGGAGACGGATTTCTACAAGCCGCTGATCGACCATCCCCGGGTGCTCCGGGTGGTGGCGCTGTCGGGCGGCTTCACGCGCGCCGAGGCGTGCAAGCGGCTCACCCGTCAGCACGGCATGATCGCAAGCTTCTCGCGCGCTCTGGTCGAGGATCTCAAGCGGTCGATGTCGGACGACGAGTTCAACAAGGCGCTGGCGGCCTCGATCGACGAGATCTATCGGGCCTCGACGGTGAAGGTCTAGGGTTTGAAGCGATTTGCGGCCGCCAGCGGCACCTTCGACGCTTGCCGCGCGCCTGATCGTTCTATGTCACTTTGGGGACATCATTGATTCCTTCGTAGTTCATTCGCAAGCCGTGCAGTTATTCGCAGTCACGATCGCCCATGCGTCGCGCCCGAGCCGATAGAAAATCAGGTAGTTGCCGTGAACGCGGCGGCGAATCGCCATTCGGCGATAGCGGGCGATGACCGGAAACGCCTTCGGCGTCGTCGCAAGGGTGGCGCATTTCTCCCGAAGCTCGGCGACAAAAGTAACCGCGCGGCGCGGGCTGTCTCCCGCGATGGCGTCGCCGATCCGCTCCAAATCGGATTGCGCCTGTTCGGTCAGGACAACCTTCATTCGCCTTTGGCGCGCGCGAGGGCCTCGTATTTCGCGGTCAAACGATCGAACACGTCGTTCGCCGGCGCGATGCGGCCGGCCTCCTCGTCTTCGAGGCCGCGCGCGAGCAGCGCGTCCAGCGCCGACAGCCGCTTCTCCCGTTCCTCGACGAGCCGCACGCCTTCGCGAAGCACCTCGCTTTTCGAGTTGTAGCGCCCGCTGGCGACAAGCTGCTCGACAGTGCGCTCCAGATTTCCGAGGTCTACGCTGCTGGCCATCCCATTGCGCCTTGATTTGACTGCAGCCAATAATAATTATTGGAGTGCGCCGCCGCAAGTCTCCGCGACCCCGCCCTTTCCGCTCCCGCCTTCGCCGCGCTAAAGAGCGCCCATTCCGACCATCGAAGCCCTCATGACCAACGCCAACCCCGTCGCGCGCCGGCGCACGTTCGCCATCATCTCGCACCCCGACGCGGGCAAGACCACGCTGACCGAGAAGCTGCTGCTGTTCGGCGGCGCGATCCAGCTCGCCGGCGAGGTGCGCGCCAAGGCCAACCGCCGCCAGACCCGCTCGGACTGGATGGGCATCGAGCGCGAGCGCGGCATCTCCGTCGTCACCTCGGTGATGACCTTCGAATACGGCGATTGCGTCTTCAACCTGCTCGACACCCCCGGCCACGAGGATTTCAGCGAGGACACCTATCGCACGCTGACCGCCGTCGATTCCGCCGTCATGGTGATCGACGCCGCCAAGGGCATCGAGGCGCGCACGCGAAAGCTGTTCGAGGTCTGCCGGCTGCGCGACATCCCCATCGTCACCTTCATCAACAAGATGGACCGCGAGACGCGCGACCCCTTCGACCTCATCGACGAGATCGAAAAGACCCTCGCCCTCGACGGCGCGCCGCTGACCTGGACGGTCGGGCGCGGCCGCTCGCTCGCCGGCGTCTACGACATCCGCCGCAGCCGGCTGACGCCGTTCGGCAAGGACGCGACGGCCATCGCCGTCAACGGCCCCGACGATCCCCGCATCGCCGAGCTCCTGCCCGAGCACGAACGCGCTGAGGCCATCGACGAGCTCAATCTCGCCATCGGGGGGCTGAAGCCCTTCGACAAGAAAGCCTTTCTGGAAGGCCACCTCACGCCCATCCTCTGGGGCAGCGCGCTGAAGGAGTTCGGCGTGCGCGACCTCATCGACGCGCTCGCCGAATTCGCGCCCTCCCCGCGCGCGCAGGAAGCCTCGACCCGCACGGTTGAGGCGAACGAGCCGAAGATGACCGGCTTCGTGTTCAAGATCCAGGCGAACATGGACCCCAACCACAGGGACCGCATCGCCTTCATGCGCGTCTGCTCGGGCCAGTTGCGGCGCGGGATGCGCGCGAAACTCGTGCGCACCGGCAAGTCGGTGACGCTGTCGGCGCCGCAGTTCTTCTTCGCCCAGGACCGCTCGCTGGCGGAAGAAGCCTACGCCGGCGACGTCGTCGGCATCCCCAACCACGGCCTCCTGCGCATCGGCGACACGATGACCGAGGGCGAGGACATCGTCTTTCGCGGCGTGCCGAGCTTCGCCCCCGAGATCCTGCGGCGGGTGAAGCTCGCCGACGCGATGAAGGCCAAGAAGCTGCGCGAGGCGTTGCAGCAGATGGCGGAGGAAGGCGTCGTGCAGGTGTTCATGCCGCACGACGGGGCGGCGGCCGTCGTCGGCGTGGTGGGCGCGCTGCAGCTCGACGTGCTGACCGAGCGGCTCAACGCGGAATATGGCCTGCCGGTGTCGTTCGAGCAGAGCCGGTTCGAGGTCTGCCGCTGGGTTTCGTCGGACGAGAAGGGGGAGCTGGAGAAATTCGTCGCCGCCTTCCCCGCCTCGATCGCCGCCGATCTCGACGGCGCGCCGGTGTTCATGGCCTCGTCCGCCTTCAACCTGCGCTACGAGCAGGAACGCTGGCCGAAAATCCGCTTCGCCGACGTGAAGGATTACCAGAAGGCGGCGGCCTAATACTAAGCAGGATTTCCGAAAAGTGGATGCCGGTTTTCGGACGAAAATCCTGCTAAATCAAAAACTCTAAGCAGACATTCGTTGGCCTTCCAACGAATGTCTGCTTGAACTCGATGATCGGAACCGATCATCGCCCTTGGCCAAAGCGCGAAGCGCGTCCGCGCCTTTGCGCGGAATTGAGCGCGACGAGTCGCGCTCACAAAGAATTGGCATAAGCCGGCAGCGCCACCATCGCCTTCGCCGTCGCCTCGTCGGTGACGAGCATCGTCGGCCGCAGCAGCCGGCAGGCGGCCGCGATCGCCTCGACCTTGTCGGCGCCGCCGCCGACGATAATGCGCGACGGCGCCTTGCGCAGGCTGTCGATCGGGATCGACATCACCCGCGCGTTGATGGAGTGATCGACCAGGCAGCCGTCGGCGTCGAAGAAATTGTAGAGGATATTGCCGATCGCGCCGCGCGCCTTGAGTTCGGCGATCTCTTCGTCCGAGATGAGCCCGTAGGACCGCGCCGCCGGAAAACCGTGGGCGCCGCCGACGCCGACCACCACGGCGTCGAGCGCCTGGGCGAGCTCGTAGACCTCGCCGAGCCCGCAATGCTCGATGAGCGCCCGCTTGGTCTCGCGGCTGTCGACGATGGCGGGCGCGGCCAGCATGTAGCACTCGGCCATGTAGAGGCGCGAGAATTGCCAGGCGCATTCGGCGGGATTGGCGGCCCGCGCCCGCATGATTCCTCCGAGCAGCGACACGACGGAGAGGCGCGGAGCGGCCTTTTCCTCGAGATAGCCGAGCATGCGGCACAGCGTCTCGCCCCAGCCGAGGCCGATCTTCATGTCCGGCCGCACGAGCCGCGAGAGATATTCGCCCGCCGCGGCGGCGATCACGCGCGCGCGAATCGTCGCCGCCCTCGGAGAGCGGCGCGACGACCACTTCGGCGACCTCGAATCGCTTCTGCGTCTCGATCTCGAGCCCGGCGAGGTCGGAAATGTCGCGGGAGAGCTGAATGCGCACGTCGTTCATCGAGCGCGCCTCGGCCAGGAGCCGCACCACGGTGATGCGGCCGATGCCGAGCGCGTCGGCGATGGCGCTCTGCGTCATCTCCTCGACGTAGTACATCCAGGCGACGCGCTGGCGCAGCCGGGGTGAGCGTCGCGCGCCGCGCGCCCTGATCTGTCGTCGCTTTCCTCCAGGCGTGCGCTCCTTCCCGTTTCAGGCCGGTCGCTCGGGCCGACGATCTCCTTCGCCACGCCAGTCCTGCCGCGCGCGAGGCCCACGCTGTCAATCCGGGCTTGCCTCTCAGGCCCGTACTTGCCAAATAGGGGTGGAGCGACTCTTCCGGCGGGTCCGGAAGCGCCGTCGGCAACGCACTCCATTTCGAGGCTTCAGGAATCGCGGCGCCGAAGCGGCCCCCAAAGGGCCCTTGGGGCTACGGGGCGTCTATCATGGATCTGAATTCTCCGCTGTTCGACAAGATACGCATCAAGCCGCGCCGCGCGGCCGATGCGCCGAAGGTTGTGGAGAAGGGCCCGCCCTGCAGCCATCCCGGCTGCACGGCCAAGGCCGACTTCCGCGCGCCCAAGGGGCGCGACCGCGAGGGCGAATTCTTCGTCTTCTGCAAGGACCATATCCGCGAATACAACGCCACCTACGATTATTTCAAAGGCATGGACGACGACGCGGTCGCCAAGTTCCGGGAGGCGGACGCGGTCGGCCATCGCCCGACCTGGCGGATGGGGCCGCGCGCGCAAGGCGCCCATGTCGACGAGACCGTCTATGCGGAAGCGCGCACCATGCGCCGCAAGGGCGCGCGGCGCAGCGAGCGACGCGGCGCAGGCGCCGCGCTACAACGCGCTGGCGCTCAAGGCGCTGCACACGCTCGACCTCGACGCCAACGCCACGGAGAATTCGATCAAGGCCCGCTACAAGGACCTCGTGAAGCGCCACCACCCCGACGCCAACGGCGGCGACCGCTCGTCGGAGGAGAAGCTGCGCGAGATCATCAAGGCCTACAATTTTCTGCGCAGCCAGAAGCTGGTCTGACGCGGACTTTTCCCTGAGCGGGGATCGTCTATAAGGGGCGCCGCTCCGCTGTCCGAGCGGCGGGGCCTGGAGGTTTTATGAAAGTCGAAACCCAGTCGCACGCCGAATCCGCCGCCGTGGCGGGCCCGCCGGACCGCAAGGTGTCGGTGCGCAAAGTGTTCGGCATCGATTCCGACATGGAGGCGCCGGCCTATTCCCAGCCCGACGAGCATGTGCCGGACTTCGACCCCGACTATCTCTTCGACAGGCAGACCACGCTCGCCATCCTCGCCGGCTTCGCCTACAACCGCCGCGTGATGGTGAGCGGCTATCACGGCACCGGCAAGTCGACGCATATCGAGCAGGTCGCCGCGCGCCTCAACTGGCCGCTGGTGCGCATCAACCTCGACAGCCACGTCTCGCGCATCGACCTCGTCGGCAAGGACGCCATCGTGCTGAAGGACGGCAAGCAGGTCACCGAGTTCCGCGACGGCATCCTGCCCTGGGCGCTGCAGAACAACATCGCCATCTGCTTCGACGAATACGACGCCGGCCGGCCGGACGTGATGTTCGTCATCCAGCGCGTGCTGGAGCAGTCGGGCCGGCTGACGCTGCTCGACCAGCGCCGCGTCATCAAGCCGCATCCGGGCTTCCGCCTGTTCGCCACCGCCAACACCATCGGCCTCGGCGACACCTCCGGGCTCTATCACGGCACGCAGCAGATCAACCAGGGCCAGATGGACCGCTGGTCGATCGTCACGACCTTGAATTACCTGCCGCACGACAAGGAAGTCGACATCGTGCTCGCCAAGGCGCCGCACTACCGCGCGCGCAAGGACGGGCGCGACATCGTCAACAAGATGGTGCGCGTCGCCGACCTCACCCGCAACGCCTTCATCGCCGGCGACCTGTCGACGGTGATGAGCCCGCGCACGGTCATCACCTGGGCGGAGAACGCCGACATCTTCGGCGACCTCGGCTTCGCCTTCCGCCTGACCTTCCTCAACAAGTGCGACGAGCTGGAGCGCACGCTGGTGGCGGAGTTCTACCAGCGCTGCTTCGGGCAGGAGCTGCCGGAGAGCGCGCTTAATGTGGCGCTGAGCTGAGGGGGCGGCCGGGCCGCGATGATCCTGAGTTTCAGGGACAAGCGCACCCGGCAGTTCGCGGAAGGGGAATACGTACCGGCGTTTCAAGCCTTCAAGGCGCAGGCGGAGAAGCGGTTGCGCATTTTGGAGGCGGCGACGGCGCTGGCCGATTTGGCCGGGCTCCGAGCAACAGGTTGGAGGCTCTAAAGGGCGACCGGGCGGGACAGTTCTCGATTCTGCATCAATCTGCAATGGCGGATATGCTTCGAATGGCCGCCCGAAGCGAACGGGCCTTCAAATGTCGAGATCGTAGACTATCATTAGCCATCATGCCTAGGACGCCGATCCATCCTGGCGAGATACTCGCCGACGAACTCAAGGAGCTTGGCGTCTCGCCGACCGAGCTTTCCCGCCAGCTCGCCGTGCCCGCGCGGCGCATGCTGCAAATCGTGCAGGGCAAGCGGGCGATTTCCGGCGATATCGCGCTCAGGCTTGGGCATTGGTTCGAGACCAGCGCTCAGTTCTGGCTGAACCTGCAATCCGCCTACGATCTGGATCAAGCGGCGGCTCTCGTCGGCGAGCAAGTCGAGAAACTGCCGACCCGTGCGGGAGCCGACGCGACGTCGGCATAGGGTCGATAATGGCCACGCAACGAACCAGGTAGATCCCGAGCTGCCAAGTCGTTCCGCTACTTCGAACCCAGTTCGTCGCCATCTAACCCGTTTCTTCCCTTTTCCGAAATCTTGCGAACCGCTATTCTGCTTCGCCGACTCTCCCGAATACCCCCCCTCGTCCGCGGCAGCGTTGTCGATGCCATCCGTGAGAGCGGATCAATCCGCGACGTTTCGGAGCGCCTGCGCCTTCGGAATCTTAGCCGCGTTGACCGGATCAAGCGCGCCAGCGCCCCCCAGGAGCGGCGTCGAGATCGCGCGTTCTCCGAGCGAGGAGAACCGCCGAAACGGCCGACTTCGCGGCCGTCGTCCCGGCCATGCCTATGGAGGAAGCTCGCCGCCGAGTTGGTGTCCATGTCGGCGACGCTTCGGCGCGAAGTCGATCTCGCCTCGCCGCCCGCGCGCAGGAATACTGGCCGACCGCTACGTCGCCTTCGCAGATGGCGCGGCTTTGCAGAAGCGCCGCTGCTCTGCACGGCTCGTCTGACGACAATGGACGAGGGCGATCTCGCCGCCTCCGCGCTGGCGACGCTGTGCAACGCAGTCTCGACCGCTATCACGGCCGCGCCGCGCTACTCGCCGCCCGGCCCCGCCGCGCGGACGCGTTGCACGGAACTGGCGCCTAAGGCGCTGGAATCGCCCGACCGCTGAAACGGATTTCAGGCGCCCCTAACTAAACGCCTGCAACCCCGTGATCGCGCGCCCCAAAATCAGCGCGTGGACGTCGTGCGTGCCCTCGTAGGTGTTGACCACCTCCAGGTTCACGAGATGCCGCGCGACGCCGTATTCGTCGGAAATGCCGTTGCCGCCGAGCATGTCGCGCGCGGCGCGCGCGATCTCCAGCGCCTTGCCGCAGGAATTGCGCTTGACGATGGAGGTCAGCTCCACCGGCGGATGGCCCTCCTCCTTCATGCGGCCGAGCCGCAGGCACCCCTGCAGGCCCAGCGCGATGTCGCTCGCCATGTCGGCGAGCTTCTTCTGGATGAGCTGATTGGCCGCCAGAGGCCGGCCGAACTGCTTGCGGTCGAGCACATATTGCCGCGCCATGGCGTAGCAGGCCTCCGCCGCGCCGAGCGCGCCCCAGGCGATGCCGAAGCGCGCCGAGTTCAGGCAGGTGAACGGGCCTTTCAGGCCCTGCACGCCCGGCAGCAGGTTCTCCTCCGGAACGAAGGCGTCGTCGAGCAGGATCTGCCCGGTGATCGAGGCGCGCAGGCCCACCTTGCCGTGGATCGCCGGCGCGTCGAGCCCCTTCGTCCCCTTCTCCGAGCAGGAAGCCGCGGATCGCGCCGTCCTCGGTCTTGGCCCAGACGAGGAAGACATCGGCGATCGGCGCATTGGAGATCCAGGTCTTCGCGCCCGAGAGGCTGTAGCCGCCGGCGACCTTCTTGGCCCGCGTGACCATCGAGCCGGGGTCGGAGCCGTGGTCGGGCTCGGTGAGGCCGAAGCAGCCGATCCACTCGCCGCGCGCGAGTTTCGGCAGGTATTTCTCCTTCTGCCCGGGCGAGCCGAACTGCTCGATCGGAACCATCACCAGCGAGGATTGCACCGACATCATCGAGCGATAGCCGGAATCGACGCGCTCGACCTCGCGCGCGATCAGGCCATAGGCGACATAGCCGAGCCCCGCCCCGCCGTAATCCGGCGACACCGTCGGCCCGAGAAAGCCGAGTTCGCCCATCTCGCGGAAGATCGCGGGGTCGGTCTTCTCCTGCCGGAACGCCTCCAGCACGCGAGGGGCGAGCCTGTCCTTGGCGTAGGCGAAGGCGGTCTTCTGGACGAGGCGCTCCTCTTCGGTGAGCTGGGATTCGAGGCCGAACGGGTCGGCCCAGTTGAACGCGCTCATGGCCAGATCTCTCAGTTGGCGCGGGCGGCGACGAAATGCGCCGCCTCGCGCAGAATGTCGCCCTCGCCGCGCAGCCCCGCTGCGTCGAGCGCCGCGACGGCTTCCTCGACGAAGGCGTCGCGCAAGCGTCTTCGCGCCGTCAAGGCCGTGAATGGAGACGAAGGTGCCCTTGTTGCGCTGCGCGTCCTTGCCGGCGCGCTTGCCGAGCTGCTCCGAAGTCGCCTCGGCGTCGAGAATGTCGTCGGCGATCTGGAAAGCCGAGCCCAGAGCCTCGCCGTAGCGCACGAGCGCGGCGCGGCGGCGCGGCTCCGCGCCGGCGACGATGGCGCCGGCCTCGACGGAGAAGCGCAGCAGCGCCCCGGTCTTCATCGCCTGCAGGCGGCGGATGGCGGAATCGTCGAGCGGCGCGGCGGAAGTCTCCGCCTCGATGTCGAGCATCTGTCCGCCGACCATGCCGCCGAGGCCGGAGGCGCGGGCAAGGCCGAAGCACAACGCGACGCGGATCTCGGCGTCCCCATGGGTCGCGGGATCGGCGAGAATGTCGAAGGCCAGCGTCAGCAGCCCGTCGCCGGCGAGAATGGCGGTCGCCTCGTCGAAGGCCTTGTGCGTCGTCGGCCGGCCGCGCCGGAGGTCGTCGTCGTCCATCGCCGGCAGGTCGTCGTGGACCAGCGAATAGCAATGCACGCATTCGATGGCGCAGCCGGCGCGCAGCGCCGGCCCGGCCTCGGCGCCGAGCGCCCGCGCGGTCTCGATCGTCAGGAACGGGCGCAGCCGCTTGCCGCCGCCGAGCGCGCCATAGCGCATGGCGTCGAGCACGCCCTTCGGCCGCGCGATCTCGCCGGGCAGCGGCGTCCCGGCGAGGATCGCGTCGAGCGCCGCCTCGACGGTCTCGGCGACCTCGTTGAGGCGTTTGGCGAAATCGGAGCTCATGCCGGGTAGTCTCTGGGATCGAAAATGCGCTTGACCGAGCAGAACTCGCAGGTGACGCCGATCATGCCGTCATCGCCGACCATCGCCTGACGCTCGGCCGTGGAAAAACTCTGCAGCATCGTGTCGATGCGCTCGGCCGAGCAGCGGCAGGCGTCGGCGAGCGGCGCCGGCTCGAACACGCGCACGCCGCGCTCGTGGAACAGCCGGTAGAGCAGGCGCTCGCTCGAAAGCGTGGGGTCGAGCAGCTCATGGTCCTCGGCGGTGGCGGCGAGCGCCTTCGCCTCGATCCAGGCGTCGTCCTCGGGCGAGGCGGCGCGCGCATGGCCCTCGGGCGCGTCGCCGGGGTCGAGATCGGCGCGACGGCGGCGCTCCTCGCTCTCGGGCAGGAATTGCGCGATGAGCCCGCCCGCCCGCCAGCTCGGCCCCTCGGCGGTCAGGATCTGGCCGACGGCGATGCGCGCCAGCGTCGGGATCTGCTCGGAGCGCTCGAAATAGCCGGCCGCCGCGCTCTGCAGGCCCCGCCCGTCGAGCTCGACCACGCCCTGATAGCGCGACGACAGCCCGTCCGGCTCGATGGTGAAGGCGAGATAGCCCTTGCCGAGCAGATCGGCGCCCGCCGCGAGCCGCGCCTCCACCGCCTTCTCCTCGAAGCGCGCGAGCGCCCGCAGGTTCGACGGCGCGTCGAAATCGACCAGCACCATGCCGACCGGCCCGTCGCTCTGCGTCTGCAACTGAAAGCGGCCCTGCTCCTTCAGCGAGGAGCCGAGCAGCACCGCCAGCGTCGCGGCTTCGGCGACGAGGCGATTGACGGCGGGCGGATAATCGTGGCGCTTGAGGATCGCGTCGAGCGCGGGCCCGAGCCGGGCCACGCGCCCCCGCGTCGACAGGCCCTCGACGGTGTAGGGCGTGACGATGTCGTCCCAGGCGAGGTCGGAGACGTCGCGGATGTCGTCGGTCATTCCGGCAGGGCTCCCAGGCACCAGGCGAGAATGCCCTTCTGCGCGTGCAGGCGGTTCTCCGCCTCGTCGAACACGACCGAGGCCGGCCCGTCGATCACCTCGTCGGTGACCTCCTCGCCGCGATGGGCGGGCAGGCAATGCAGGAAGATCGCGTCCTTGGCGGCATGGCGCATCAGCTTGGAGTTGACCTGATAGGGCGACAGCAGGTTGTGGCGCCTGCCCGCGTCCTCGTCGCCCATCGACACCCAGCAATCGGAGATGACGGCGCTGGCGTCGGCGACCGCCCGTTCGGGATCGTCGCTGACGACGATGCGCGCGCCCGCCGCCCGCGCCCGCGCGATGCGGCTGGCGGAGGGCTGCAATTCCTCGGGACAGGCGATTTCGAGCTCGAAGCCGAAGCGCGCCGAGGCGTCGATCCACGACGACAGCACGTTGTTGTAGTCGCCGCTCCAGGCGATCTTCTTGCCGGCGATGGGGCCGCGATGCTCCTCGAAGGTGAGGATGTCGGCCATCACCTGACAGGGATGGGATTGTTTGGTGAGCCCGTTGATGACCGGCACCGTCGCATGCGCCGCAAGCTCCGCGAGGTCGCCCGGATCGAGGATGCGGATCATGATGGCGTCGACATAGCGGGACAGCACCCGCGCCGTGTCGGCGATGGTCTCGCCGCGGCCGAGCTGCATTTCCGCGCCGGTCAGCATGATCGTCTCGCCGCCGAGCTCGCGCATGCCGACGTCGAAGGAGACGCGCGTGCGCGTGGACGGGCGCTCGAAGATCATCGCCAGGATCTTGCCTTCGAGCGGGCGCGGCGCCGTGCGGCGGTCCTTCGCGCGCGCGGCCTTCATCTCGGCGGCGGCCTTGAGGATCGCGCGCAGCGTCTCGGTCGAATGATCGAGCAGGTCCAGGAAATGCCTGGGCTTGGCGGGCAGCGTCATGCCGCCGCCTTCGCCAGCGTCTCCTCCGCGGCGACGCAGGCCGCGTCGAGACGCTTCGACCGCCTCGTCGAGCTCGGCGTCGGTGACGGTCAGCGGCGGCAGGAGCCGCAGCACATTTTCGCCGGCCGGGATCGACAGCAGACGCTGCTCGCGCGCCAGCGCCGGCGAAATCGCCGGGCGGCACGCGCAGCTTCAGGCCGATCATCAGGCCCTCGCCGCGCACTTCCTCGATGACGCTTGGGATGCGCGTCGGCGAGGGCGGCGAGCTTCTGCTTGGCGAGGAGGCCGAGCCGCGCGACGTTTTCGAGGAAGCCGGGCGCCAGCACCACGTCGAGCACGGCGTTGGCGATCGGCCATGGCGAGCGGATTGCCGCCGAAGGTGGTGCCGTGGACGCCGGCGACAAGGCCGCGCGCGGCGTCGGCGGTCGCAAGGCAGGCGGCGACGGGAAAGCCGCCGCCGAGGCCCTTGGCGGAAGTCAGAATGTCCGGCGCGATGCCCGACAAGCTCATAGGCGAACAGCTTGCCTGTGCGCCCGACGCCGGTCTGCACCTCGTCGAAGATCAGCAGCAGGCCATGCCTGTCGCAGATCTCGCGCAAGCCCCGCAGGAAGGCCGGGCGCGACGAGGCGCACGCCGCCCTCGCCCTGGATCGGCTCGATCAGGATCGCCGCCGTCTCCGGCCTCGATCGCCGCCTCGACCGCCGCCAGATCGGTGATCGGGATCTGGTCGAAGCCCTCGACCTTCGGCCCGAAGCCTTCCAGATATTTGGGCTGCCCGCCGGCGGCGATGGTGCGCCAGCGTCCGGCCGTGGAACGCGCCCTCGAAGGTCAGGACGCGAAAGCGCTCGGGATGGCCGTCGACGATAATGGCGCCGCCGCGCCATCTTGATCGCCGCCTCGTTGGCCTCGGCCCCGGAATTGGCGAAGAACACGAGATCGGCGAAGGTCGCGTCGGCGAGGCGCCGCGCCAGCCGCTCGCCCTCCGGCATCTGGAACAGATTGGAGGTGTGCCAGAGCTTGGCCCCCTGACGCGTCGAGCGTCTCCACGAGATGGGGATGGGAATGGCCCAGCGACACCACGGCGATGCCGGCGCCGAAATCGAGATAACGCTCGCCCTCGACCGTCGTCAGCCAGGCAGCCGTCGCCGCGCTCGAAAGTGACGTCGGCGCGCGCGTAAGTGGGAACGATCGCTGAGGACAAGGGCTTACCTCCTTGCAGGCCTCGAAGGTGAGCGCCTCACGCCCCCTCGAAAACAAAAAACGCCGCCCCTCAAGGGGACGGCCGCTGTGACGAGAAGTCTATAGTGAATGCGGGCCATGCGGTCAAATCGCAACATCATGTAAAAAAATTGTCGAAAAGCCCGGAATTCGCCAGCCTTGCGCAAGGCGGCGCGCAAAGCGTTGTTTGGATTCGAGCAATCCCGGCCCGCACGGCCCGCCCGCGCGGTGCGCGGCGAGCAACAGCTTGGGGAAAACTCGGCCCTGTGCGGCTTCCCGACTCTTGCGCGCGATTCAACGACTAGTGTAGCGTTTTGCCCGGTCGCCACGACATCTCGCGGCCTGTCTCACAGGAGAGCGTCTTTGCGTTGGCTCCGCCGGTTTTCGCCGGGCGGGCGGACGGGGGGATTCGGCGAGTTCTGAGGGAATACTGCGCTTCGCCGCGGCGGGGAATTCGCCGCGAAGCGCCTTTGCAGCGAGGCCAAGACATGTCCTGGACGGATGAGAGGGTGGAGCATCTGAGCCGCCTTTGGTTGGAGGGCAGGAGCGCCAGCCAGATTGCGGCGGCGCTCGGCGCAGGCCTGACCCGCAACGCGGTGATCGGCAAGGTCCACCGGCTGGGGCTGGCCGGCCGCGTCAAGTCCGGCGCGGCGGCGCCCATCGCCGAGGCCGAAACCTCCTACGGGGAGCGCGTCGGCTCGATCGCGGAAGTCGCGGCCGCGCCGCGCCGCGTCGTAGCCCGGACGCATGTCGGCGCCGCGAGCGCAGCGACCGCCGCCACGGCGGGCGCGCAGTCCGTGCAGGGCAACACCGCGCTCGCCATCTCCGAGGCGACCGCCGAGGCGCCGAAGGCGGCCCGGGCGCCCGAGGAGGTCGTGGTGCCGATGTCGCTCAAGGTCACGATCGTCGAATTGCGGGAATCCATGTGCAAATGGCCGATCGGCGATCCGTCTTCGACGGAGTTCCGCTATTGCGGCTCGCCCTCGCACGCCGGAACGCCCTATTGCCAGTACCACGGCAAGCTCGCCTACCAGCCGGCGCAGGATCGCCGCCGCGAGCGCGAGCGCGACCGCCGGCCGTTGCTGGCGCGCTGACGGGACGGCGCGCCGCGCCCGCGCGTCAGCGCGGGAGCGCCTCAGCCGCCGTATCGCGCACCCGCCAGATCACGCCGCCGATATCGTCGGAAATGAGCAGATTGCCGCTCTTGGTGACGGTCACGCCCGCGGGACTGCCCCATACGCCGTCGCCCTCGCTGACGAAGCCGGTGAGGAAGTCCTCGTATTCCCCGGTCGGCCGGCCATTGTCGAACAACAGCCGCACCACCTTGTAGCCCGTCGGCTTGGCCCGGTTCCACGAACCGTGCATCGCCACGAACGCGCTGTCGCGATATTTCGCGGGAAAATGCGAGGACGTGTAGAACGCGATCCCCACGGGCGAGGAATGCGGCTGCAGCAGCACGTCGGGGACGGTGACCTGGCCTTTGAGATCCGGCCGCTCCTTGGCCCGCTGCGGCTGCTCGTGATCGCCGATATAGTACCATGGCCAGCCGTAGAACTTGCCGTCGCCGACCGTGGAGGCGAAATCCGGCGGCAGGTCGTCGCCGAGATTGTCGCGCTCGTCGACCACGCACCACAGCGCCGTGGTCTGCGGATGCACGCCGAGGCCCGTGCAATTGCGCAAGCCCGTCGCGAACACCCTGAGCGCGCCGCCGTCCGGCTTGAAGGCGAGCACGTCCGCCCGGCCCGCTTCCGGCCCCCAGGCGGCGCCGAGCGCATGGGTCTTGCGGAACGCCTCCAGTCCCGCCAGCGGCTTCATATCCTCGCGCGTCGTTGGAGGCCGATCCGACCGAGGCGAAGATCGTCTTGCCGTCGGCGGAGACGGCGAGATCGCGCGTCCAGTTTCCGCCGCCGTCGGGCAGGGCGACGACCTTCTCGGCCATTCCCGAATTGACGAGGTCGCCGGATTTGTAGGGGTAGCGGTAAACCTGAGCGGGCGTTGCGACATAGACGAATTTCGGGTCGGGGCCCGGCGGATAGAACGCGATCCCGTAGGGCCGGTCGAGGCTGGCGGCGAACACGCTCATGTCCGGCTTGCCGTCGTCGGCGCTGCGCAGCACCAGCACGCGGCCGGCGCCGCTTTCGGCGATGAAGACGTCGCCGTTCGGCGCGGTGCGCAGCACGCGCGGCTGGTTGAGGTCCGGTGGCGAGAATGTCGACGGTGAAGCCGAACGGCGCCTTCGGCAGGGCGTCGGGCGGGCGCGCAACCTCGGGCGCGTGGGATTGGCGGTCGAGAGGGCTGGCGTTGGGCGGGGGCAGATCGGCGGGGGTGATGCGGAACCTGAGGCCGGGCGCATCGATTCGCCAATCGCCGTAGGCCGCCGGACCCGTCAGGGTCCGCGCAAAATCGCCGCGGGCGGCGCCGGGGGCGGAAATCGCCACCGAGGCCAACGCCGCGACCACCCACCCCCTCATCGCACACTCCTTGTCGCCATGCCTTTATCATAAACCTGGCGGGGCGCGAGAGGTGCGGCAACGAAACGACATTTGAGTTGTACTAAATTTCTTTTTTAGATATTTAGCCGCAATGAAGCTCGCGGACTGGCTCGCGCAACAACGCGTCAAGCGCGTCGATTTCGCCCGCGCGATCGGCGTCTCGCCCGGCGCCGTCACCCTCATCTGCCGCGGCGAGCGCGCCTGGGTGTCGCGCGAGACCGCCGAGCGCATCGTCGCCGAGACCCGCGGCGCCGTCACGCCCAATGATTTTCTCGAACTCGACGCCCACGGAGCCGCGCCCCATGACCGACAGCGTCAACGAAACCATCGAGGCTTTCGCCCGCGGCGAAATCGTCGTCGTCACCGACGACGACGACCGCGAGAACGAGGGCGACATGATCGTCGCCGCCGTCCATTGCACGACGGAGAAGATGGCCTTCATCATCCGCAACGGCTGCGGCATCGTCTGCGCGCCGCTGACCGCCGACGAGGCCAAGCGGCTGCATCTGGCCCCCATGGTCGCCGTCAACGACGCGCCGCTCGGCACCGCCTTCACCGTCTCCGTCGACGTGCGCCACGGCCTGACCACCGGCATTTCCGCCGAGCAGCGCTGCAACACGGTGCGCGCGCTCGCCAACGGCAACATGGGGGCCGGCGATTTCGTGCGCCCCGGCCATGTGTTCCCGCTCGTCGCCAAGGACGGCGGCGTGCTGATGCGCTCGGGCCACACGGAGGCGGCGATCGACCTGTGCAGCCTCGCGGGACTGCCGCCGGTCGCGGTCATATGCGAGCTCGCCAACGACGACGGCACGGTGATGGTCGGGCCGCAGATCGCCGACTTCACCGAGAAACACAAGCTGCGGCGCATCTCGGTCGCCGATCTCATCGCCTATCGGCAGGCGCGCGAGAAACTGGTCGAGCGCGTCTCCACGCATCAAGGTGAAGTCGCCGATCGGCGAGCTCACCTGCCACGCCTATCGCACCCGCTTCGATTCCGTGCTGCATTTCGCCTTCGTGCACGGCCCGCTCGGCGACGGGCGCGAGGTTCCCGTGCGGCTGCACCGCGCCGACATCCTCAACGACATTTTCGGCGGCGGCTCGATCGAACGCTGCCTCAGGCGCTTCAAGGAGGAGGGGCGCGGCGTGCTCGTCTATCTCCGCGACGGCTCGGCGGGCGTGCCGCTCAATGTCGTCCGGCGCCGGCGAATCCTCCGAGGACACGCGCCAGACGCTGTGGCGCGAGGTGGGCCTCGGCGCGCAGATCCTGCGCGATCTCGGGGTGACCTCGATCCGGCTTGCGCAGCGATTCCCCGCGCAAATATGTGGGGCTGGCCGGTTTCGGCGTCGAGATCGCCAAGGTGGAGTCGATCGAGGCCCAGGGCAACAATCCGGGTTAACGCAGAGGGCTCCGAGTCATTTCGCAGATAGTCCGTGGTCCCAGCCGGCGATTTTGCGTCTGAGCTTGAGGCTTTTCTTGTCCGTTGCGGCGCGGATCAGATTGATGGCGAAGTGTCTGACGATGGCCATGTTTCTCGCGCCGTGACCTTTGCGCAGACGGGATTGATCCTCGGCGAAGACGACGTCGAGCACCCAGTGCAAGCTGGTTTTCGATGCCCCAGTGGCCGCGCACGGCCTGCGGCCGCCTGCGCGGCCGAGAGCTCGGCCGAGGAAATGTAATAGCGCGTCTCGAAGCGTGCTGCGGTCGGCAAGTTCGGCGCGCGAGCGCACGCGAATGAGCGTGGCGGCGCCTGCGGCAACCGCAATTCGCCGGGAAAGCGCCGCGTCGCCGTCGAGCCAATCGACCTCGTGGATGACGTCTGACGGTTCGCTGCTTCGATGCGGCCGTGGCCCTTGTCGTGATCGACGAAGGTGTCGATCGCCGGCCGCGACGGCGAAAGCGTCTTGCGTCTCGGCGCGCAGGGTCGGCTGATTGGCCTTGACCGCGAGCAGATAGTCGCCGCCCGCTTGTCCTCGATCGTCTGGGCGATCTTGGCGTTGGTGGCGATGGCGTCGATGGAGACGAGCGCGCCTTTCAGTCCGCCGTTTTCGGCGAGCCGGTCGAGCAGTGCCGGGAATCGCCGACAGCTCGTTGGCTCTTGCCCTCGACCGCCTCCTGGCCGAGCACGAGGCGGCTCGTCGTGGCGAAGGCCGAGACGAGATGCAGCGGCGCCTTGTCCTTCGGCGCGATCATGGCTGCGGCGCGAGGTCTTCGCCGTCGATGGCGATGAGGTCGGGCCGGTCCGGCCACGTCTCGCGCACCCACGCCGTGAAGGCGGCGGAAAACAGCGCCGGATCGATCCGGTTCATCAGCAGCGTGAGCCAGCGGCCGCCGGGAACGCCATGATAGATAGGGCAAGATAGCGGCGCAGGAACGCAAGATGCGACGCCGCCCCAGGCGGCGATGGCGTCGTAATGGTCGCAATCGGCCATCGTGCCGCAGACGACCAGCAGCAGCACCTCCGCCAGTGGATGCGCGACGCGCCAGGCCTCGCGCGGATCCTCGATGATCGCGAAATGATCGAGAAGCGATTTCAGACGCGACTTTTCCTCGAACACGGCAAAGGCAAAGCTCATGGCGGCGCTCCCAAATTCAACGCACGCATAGAGAATCACGCCTTCCCCATCCCGTTAACCCCCGTTAACCCGAGTTCGTGGCCCTGGATCGAGGCCTGAAAGGCTTGCCTTGAGCCGGGTTTGACTCTAGGGTCCGCGCCGCTTGGGACGCCGCCATAGCTCAGTTGGTTAGAGCGCTAGATTGTGGATCTAGAGGTCCCCCGTTCGAGCCGGGGTGGCGGTACCAGGCGAGACCTCCATGGCTTGCGCGAATTGGAGCCGGGCGGCTCGGCGGTCCGGGCGTCGGACCGCGCAGACCCTTACTTCCCCATCTCGCTCTTCACTTTCTTGAGCTCCTTCGCGCAGCCGACGCTGACTTCGTTCTCGTGCGCCTTAAGGCACTTGATCACCCTGCCGCCGCCAGGCTGCACGCCCGGACACAGTCTTCCCACGTCGGCCTTGCAATAGGCGAACCCCTGCGCATGCGCCGCCGGCGGAGCCGCAATGAAAATGAGCCCAAGGGAGCACGCAGCTCCAAGCGCGAGTTTGTGAGCTTTCATTTGACCTGACGCCCCTCGAAAAAAGCAATCGACTGTTTCTTGCGCAATTCAGCGGCGCGCGAGACGAACCTGACGCGGTTTGTTTGATCCGAGGCCAGACCCCGGCAGGACGGCGGCGAAATCGCCGGGCGTAGCGCGCAGCCCTTTTCCCCGACCCTCCCGCTTCATGCGCCCGCGATCCAAAGCTATTATGAAATATGGACGCGCCGCAATCGCGAACGCATTCAGGCGATCCCAAGTCCGTGATCGCCCTCGCCTCGCCGAATGCGTGGAAACCGGCCGCCGCACGTTGACACCGCCCGCCGTTCCGCGCATTAGTTGGCTGGCATGCCAGCCAGAGATTGGCGGCGCCAGGGGAGGATCATAATGTTCACCAGACGTTTGGCTATTGCGGGCATCGCCGCCGCGGCGTTCGCGACCAGCGCCTTCGCCGCCGACAAGCCGACCATCCTGGCCTCGGTGCCAGGCATGAGCTTTCCGTTCTTCGTCCACATGATGGCCGCCTTCAAGGCTGAAGCCGAGAGCCTCGGCTACAACGTGATCGTGAGCGACGGGCAGGTTTCGAGCCCCAAGCAGACCGCCGATATCGAGGCCGCGCTCGCCAAGGGCGTCAAGGGCATCGTGCTCTCCCCCAACGAGGTCGACGCGATGGCGCCGGCGCTGCAGGAGGCCGTCGACGCCGGCGTGCCGGTCGTCACCGTGGACCGGCGCGTGCCGAAGGTGACGGGCATTCTCGCCCATGTCGGCGCCGACAATGTCAAGGGCGGCGAGGCGCAGGGCAATCTGGTCACGAAACTGTTCCCGAACGGGGCGAAGATCATCAACCTGCAGGGCCAGTCCGGCGCCTCGCCCGCGATCGACCGCAACAAGGGCCTCCACAACGTCGTGGACACGGCGAAGGACAAATACAAGATCGTGTTCGAGCAGACCGCGGGCTTCGACCGCGCCAAGGGCCTCTCCGTCACCGAGGCCGCGCTCGCGGGCATGAAGGACCCGCCGGACGTGATCGTCGCCGCCAACGACGACATGGCGCTCGGCGCGATGGAGGCGGTCAAGGCGCGCGGCCTCACCGGCAAGATCGCCATTCTCGGCTTCGACGCGCTGCCCGAGGCGCTGGCGCAGGTGCGCGACGGCGGCCTGACCGCGACCATCGAGCAATTCCCCGCCAAGCAGTCGAAGCTCGGCGTCGACACGCTCGACGCCTTCATCAAGTCCGGCAAGAAGCCCGACCAGAAGATCCTCCTCATCACGCCCATCGCCATCACCAAGGACAATCTCAAGGAAGCTGAGCGGCTCGGCGAGGTGAAGTGAGGGGCTTTCGAGGCGGGCGGGCGAGCAACCGATGACGACAGCCCCCGCCGCGCCGCGGCCGCTTCTGAAAATGACCGGGGTGGCCAAGAGCTTCCCCGGCGTGCAGGCGCTTGCCGGCGTCGATTTCGAGGTCGGCGAAGGCGAGGTGCACGCGCTGCTGGGCGAGAACGGCGCGGGCAAGTCGACGCTGCTGAAAATCCTGTCGGGCGCGCAGCCCGCCGACGCCGGCGAGATCGTGTTCGCCGGCGAGCGGGTCGCCTTCGCCTCCCCGCATGCCGCGCAGCAGGCCGGCATCGCCACCGATCTACCAGGAGTTCACGCTCGCCCCCGAGATGTCGATCGCGGAGAACGTGTTCATCGGCCGCGAGCCCGGCTCGGCCCTGTTCGTGAGCTGGCGCCGGCTCGCCGACGAGACGCGCGCGATCTGCGAGCGCATTGGCCTCAAGCGTCTGCCGCTCACCTCCGTGCGCGAATTGTCGGTGGCCGAGCAGCAGCTCGTGGAGATCGCCCGCGCGCTGTCGATGCGCGCCAAGCTCATCGTGATGGACGAGCCGACCTCCGCGCTGTCGGAGGCCGAAGTCTTCAATCTCGCCAAGATCGTGCGACGGCTGAAGGCCGACGGCGTGTCGGTCATCTTCGTCACGCACCGCCTCGAAGAAGTGTTCCGCATCTGCGACCGCTATACGGTGCTGCGCGACGGGCGCTATGTCGGGACGGGCGCCGTGGCCGAGGCGAACGTGGACAGCGTCATCCGCCTGATGGTCGGGCGCGACGTCGATCTGCTCTACGGCGCGCACGCGGCGCCGACGCCGGGGCCCGTCGCGCTGGAGGCGCGCGGCCTCACCCGCCGCCGCGACCCGCGCGACCCGCGCGCGACCGAGCTTATCGACGTGTCGCTGACGGTGCGGCGAGGGCGAGATCGTCGGGCTTGCCGGCCTCGTCGGCGCCGGCCGCACCGAGACGGTCCGGGCGATCTTCGGCGCCGACCGGCTCGACGCCGGGGAGATTCTCATCGACGGCGAGCCGGCGCGCATCGATACTCCCGAGACCGCGATGCGGTTCGGAATCGGCCTCGTGCCGGAGGACCGCAAGCAGCAGGCTTTGTTCCTGCAACAGGCGATCCGCAACAATCTGTCGATCGCCGCCCACGACCAGATCTCGGCGCTGCGCTTTTTCGTCGACGAGCGCAAGGAGAGCGCGCTCGTCGAAGCCTTCAAGCGCAAGCTCAACATCCGCATGACCAGCCCCGACCAGCAGGTCTCCAAGCTCTCCGGCGGCAATCAGCAGAAAGTGGTGCTGGCGCGCTGGCTGGCGCTGAAGCCGAGGATCCTCATCGTCGACGAGCCGACGCGCGGCATCGACGTCGGCGCCAAGATCGAGGTGCACAACATCCTCTTCGAGATGGCGAAGTCGGGGGTGGCGGTGCTGGTCGTCTCCTCCGAGTTGCCGGAAATTCTCGCGCTCGCCGACCGCATCGTCACCATGCGCGAGGGTCGCGTGACGGGCGAGATCGCGCGCGAGAAGGCGAGCCAGGAAATATTGATGTCGATGATGGCGCTGGACGCAAGGCCGGCGGCCAAGGTCGCTTGAGGGAGCCAACGCGAAACGCATGAGCGAAACCGTCAGCCGCGCGCGGGCCGAGAAGGCCGGCTTCGACGCCTTCGATCTGCTGGCGCGTTTCGCGCCGACGATCTTTCTCATCGCCCTGATGCTGCTCTTCGCCGTGATGGAGCCGCGCTTTCTCTCCTCCATCAACCTGTTCAACGTGATGCGGCAAGTCTCGATCACGGGCCTGCTCGCCATCGGCATGACCTTCGTCATCCTGACCGGCGGCATCGACCTGTCCGTCGGCTCGCTGCTCGCCTTCGCCGGGCTCGTGGGCGCGGCCATCGCCAAGGGCGGCATGCAGGACCGGTTCACCGTCGGCGACGCAGCCGCCGGCTATGGCTGGCCGCTGGCGGCGGCGGGCGCGATTGCGGTCGGGCTCGCGGGCGGACTTGTGCAGGGTCTGGCCATCACGCGGCTGCGGATTCCGCCTTTCGTGGTGACGCTCGGCGGCATGTCGGCTTTCCGGGGCGCGGCGCTGCAATTCGCCAGCGGCGGCCCGATCTCGGGCTTCGAAGACAATCTCACGTGGTGGGGCCAGGGCAAGATCGGCCCGGTGCCGGTCCCCGTCATCATCTTTCTCGCCGCGGCGGCGATCGCCCATATCGTGCTGCGCTACGGACGCTACGGGCGCAAGGTCTACGCCGTCGGCGGCAATCCCGAGGCGGCGCGGCTTTCCGGCCTCAACGTCGACCGCATCGTGCTGAGCGTCTACGTCATCGTCGGCTTCTTCGCGGGCCTCGGCGCCTTCGTCCTGGCGGCGCGGCTGAACTCGGCCGAGGCGGTGGCGGGCACCGGCTACGAGCTGACCGTGATCGCCTCCGTGGTGATCGGCGGCACGAGCCTGTTCGGCGGCTCCGGCACGATCTTCGGCACGGTGGTCGGCTCGCTGCTGATCGGCGTGCTGCTCAACGGCCTCGTGCTGATGAACGTGTCGCCTTACGTCCAGCAGATGATAATCGGCGTCATCATCGTGCTGGCGGTGGCGTTCGACACGTTCGCGAAGTGCGCGCCGAGGCTAAGCAGGATTTCCGAAAAGTGGATGCCGGTTTTCGGACGAAAATCCTGCTAAATCAAAGACTTTAAGCAGACATTCGTTGGCCTTCCAACAATGTCTGCTTAGCCGCTACCGCAGCGCCGCGTTGATCGCCTCGAGCGCCTTCGAGCCGGGGCACAGCTCCGCTTCTCCCATCGCGTTGAGCGGCCGCTTGGCCGTGCCAAGGCGATCGTGAAGCGTGACGGGTTCGGGGTCGAGATAGACGAGGCCCGTTATGAACTGGCCGTCGCTGTGATGGCGCTGCAACATCGCGAGCGCGGCGGCCTTGTCGTTGATGTCGTGACGCGCGTCGAGCTTCTTCAGCGCGATCACCGACCCGTCGTGCATGCGCACTTGCGTCGTCGCTCCCGGCTCGGCCTCGATCTCGATCTGCTCGCGCGGCGTGATGAAGTCCAGCGCGTTCAGCGCGAGATTGTGCTCGCGCACATAGTCGAAGCTCTTGGTCGAGCCCTCGTGATTGTTGAAGGTCACGCAGGGCGAGATGACGTCGATGAAGGCCGCGCCGCCGTGTTCGAAGGCGGCCTTGATGAGCGGGATAAGCTGCTTGCGGTCGCCGGAGAAACTGCGCGCGGCGAAGGTCGCCCCGAGTTCGATCGAGAGCGCGACGAGGTCGATCGGCGTATCCTTGTTCTCCACGCCCTTCTTCGATTTCGAGCCCGAATCGGCGGTCGCGGAGAACTGGCCCTTGGTCAATCCATAGACGCCGTTGTTCTCGCAGATATAGACCATGTCGACGCCGCGCCGCATGGCGTGCGCGAATTGGCCGAGGCCGATGGAGGCGGTGTCGCCGTCTCCGGATATGCCGAGATAGATGAGCTCGCGATTGGCGAGGCTCGCTCCGGTCAGAACCGACGGCATGCGGCCGTGCACGGAATTGAAGCCGTGACTCTGCCCGAGAATGTAGGTCGGCGTCTTCGACGAGCAGCCGATGCCGGAGAGCTTGGCGATGCGATGCGGCGGCAGGCTCAGCTCATAACAGGCGTGGACGACCGCCGCGCTGATCGCATCGTGCCCGCAGCCCGCGCAGAGCGTCGACATCGCGCCCTCGTAGTCGCGATGGGTGAATCCCAGCGCATTGGGCTCGAGCGCGGGATGGTGGAATTTGGGCTTGGCGAGAAAGGTCACTCGGCGGCCTCCTTGACGCGGCTCCTCTCGCCTTCCTTCGCGCGTATCGCGCGCGCGATGAAACGGGCGGTGATCGGCGAGCCGTCATAATTGAGGATCGAGACGAATTTCATCGCCTCGCTCGGGAAATCGATCAGCAGCAGCGTGCGCATCTGCGCATCGCGATTTTGCTCGACGATGAATATGCGGCGGTGGCTGGCGAGAAACTCCGCGACTTCGGGGCCGAACGGATAGGCGCGCAGCCGCATCGCGTCGTATTCGAGGCCCTCGGCCGCCAGCGTCGCCAGCGCCTCGTCCATCGCGGCGCCGGTGGAGCCGAAATAGACCACGCCGACGTCCGAACCCTTGCGCGATTTGCGGATCTCGGCGGCGGGAACCAGCGTCTTGGCGGTCTCCCATTTGCGCAGCAGCCGGTCGACGTTTTCGACGTAAGGATTGCCTTCCTCGGTATAGCGCGCGAACTTGTCGCGGCTCGTCCCCCGGGTGAAATAGGCGCCCTTGCTGGGATGTCCGCCCGGCAGCGTGCGGAACGGCACGCCGTCGCCGTCGACGTCGAGATAGCGCCCGAATTCGCGGCCCGCGTCGAGCTCCGCCGCGGTCATCACCTTGCCGCGGTCGTAGCGGCGCGAATCGTCCCAGCGAAACGGCGGCGCGAGCTGCGAGTTCATGCCGATGTCGAGATCGAGCATGACGAAGACCGGCGTCTGCAAGCGTTCGGCGAGGTCGAAGCTCAAGGCGCCGAATTCGAAACATTCGCCGGGCCCCGCCGGCAGCAGCATCGGGTGCTTGGTGTCGCCGTGCGAGGCGAAGGCGGCCGACAGCAGGTCCGATTGCTGCGTGCGGGTCGGCATGCCGGTCGAGGGCCCGCCGCGCTGCACATCGAAGATCACCGCCGGAATCTCGGCGAAATAGGCGAGGCCGAAGAATTCCTGCATCAAGGATACGCCCGGGCCGGAAGTGGCGGTGAAGGCGCGCGCGCCGTTCCAGCCCGCGCCGACGACGACGCCGATGGCGGCGATCTCGTCCTCCGCCTGCACGAACGCATAGCGCTTCTCGCCGGTCTCGCGATCGACGCGCAAGCGCGAGGCGTAGCGTTCATAGGCCTCCGCCAGCGAGGTCGAGGGCGTGATCGGATACCACGCGCAGACGGTCGCGCCGCCATAGACGGCGCCGAGCCCCGCGGCCGTGTTGCCCTCGACCAGAATCCGGTCGCCGACCGCGTCCGCGCGCGCGATACGCAGCCCGATGGGGCAATCGAACCGCGCGCGGGCGTCGTCGTATCCGAGCCTGAGCGCGAGCAAATTCGGTTCGATCAGCTTCGGCTTGGCCTTGAACTGTTCGGAAATCAGCGTCTCGAGCACGGAGGGCTCGATGTCGAACAGCGCCGCCAGCGCGCCGACATAGATGATGTTCTTGAACAGCTGGCGCTGGCGCGGGTCCGTGTACTGTCTGTTGCAGATGTCGGTCAGCGGCATCCCCAACACGACGATGTCGTCGCGAAACCGCGAGGCGGGAATGTGCCGCGAGGAATCGTAAAACAGATAGCCGCCCGGGTCGATTCCCGCCATGTCGCGGTCGAAGCTTTGCGGGTTCATCGCCACCACGAAATCCGCGCCGCCGCGCGAGCCGAGCCACCCGGCCCCGGACACCCTGACCTCGAACCACGTCGGCAGGCCCTGGATGTTCGAGGGGAAGACGTTGCGCGGCGCGATCGGCACGCCCATGCGCAGGATCGCGCGCGCGAACATGAGGTTGGCGCTGGCCGATCCCGAGCCGTTGACGTTGGCGAAGCGCAGGACGAAGTCGTTTACGGCCTTGATCGGCATGCGTGTTCCGCCTGAGCGACGTTTAGGGTGAATTTCTGCATGTCCCATGCGCCTGTCGGACAGCGTTCCGCGCAGAGCCCGCAGTGCAGGCAGAGATCCTCGTCCTTGACCATGATGTTGCCGGTCTTGAGGGGACCGGCGACATAGATCGGCTGATCCTGACGCAGCCGGGGCGCGTTAAGCGAGGCGGCCGCCTCGTCCTCGGGTCCGTCGGGGACGAAGGAAATGCAGTCGATGGGGCAGATGTCGACGCAGGCGTCGCATTCGATGCAGGCCGGCGCGCTGAAGACGGTCTCGATGTCGCAGTTGAGGCAACGCTGCGCCTCGGCGAAGGCGAGCTGCGGGTCGAAGCCGAGCTCCACCTCGGTGCGCAGGCTCTTCAGCGCAATCGCGTTCTCGGCCGTCGGCACCTTGAACCGCAAGTCATAGGCGACGGCGTTGTCGTAAGACCATTCGTGAATGCCCATCTTCTGGCTGACGAGATTGACTTCCGGCGGCGGGCGCTCGGTCAGACTCGCGCCGCGGCAAAGGGCGTCGATCGAAATCGCCGCGTCGTGTCCGTGCGCGACGGCGGTGATGATGTTCTTCGGCCCGAACGCGGAATCGCCGCCGAAGAACACGTTCGGATTCGTCGACTGGAAAGTCGCCGCGTCGAGCCTGGGCAGGCCGTCGCGGCCGAACTCGACGCCGCATTCGGGCTCGATCCAGGGGAAGGCGTTCTCCTGGCCCACGGCGATCAGCACGTCGTCGCAGGGGAATGTCGCGTCCGGCTCGCCGGTGGGAACCAGTTCGCGACGGCCCTTGGCGTCCTTGCGCGCGACGACCTTCTCGAAGACCATGCCCGTCAGGCGGCCGTTCTCATGCAGGAAGGCTTTCGGCACGAGGTAATTGAGGATCGCGACGCCCTCGTGCATCGCGTCCTCTTTCTCCCACGGCGAGGCTTTCATCTCCTCGAAGCCGGAGCGCACGATCACCTTGACGTCCGCGCCGCCGAGCCGCAGCGAAGTGCGGCAGCAATCCATCGCCGTATTGCCGCCGCCGAGCACGATGACGCGTTCGCCGATTTTCTTCACATGGCCGAAGGCGACCGAGGCGAGCCAGTCGATGCCGATATGGATACGGGCTGCCGCCTCCTGGCGGCCGGGAATGTCGAGATTGCGGCCGCGCGGCGCGCCGCAGCCGACGAACACCGCGTCGTAGCCCTCGCCGAGCAGGCCCTTGAGACTGTCGATACGCCGGTTGGCGACGAAGGCCGCCCCGCTCGACAGCACATAGCCGACCTCCTCGTCGATCACCTCGTCGGGCAGGCGGAATTTCGGGATCTGGCTGCGCATGAAGCCGCCGGCCCGCGCCTCGGCGTCGAACACGGTCACTTCGTAGCCGAGCGGGCTCAGATCGCGCGCGACGGTCAGCGAGGCGGGCCCCGCGCCGACGCAGGCGATCCGCTTGCCGTTGCGCGCGGCCGGCGGCGCCGGCATCAGGCCGGCGACGTCGCCCTTGTAGTCGGCGGCGACGCGCTTGAGCCGGCAGATGGCGACCGGCTGCTCCTCGACGCGCCCGCGCCGACAGGCCGGCTCGCACGGGCGATCGCAGGTGCGCCCCAGAATTCCCGGGAACACGTTGGAGCGCCAGTTGATCATGTAGGCGCCGACATAGTCGCCGGCCGCAATTCGTCGGATGTACTCGGGGACCGGCGTATGCGCCGGACAGGCCCACTGGCAATCGACCACCCGATGAAAGTAATCGGGATTTTTAATATCCGTCCTGTCCACGCGTTTCTCGCCTGGCCCCGCGCCCAAGGGAAAGGCGCAATGCCTCATTTTTGCTCGCTAATTCAATCTAATTATACTTGAAGTCAAGCGAGACGATAGAATCATGTCAAAAATGCTTAAGCGCGGTTTAGCGCTCGAGCCTCTGCGCGGCGCTTGAGGGTCCGCCCTGAAGTCGGCGCCATCGAGGGCAGGGCGCGCGCGGACGATTACTCGTCTGAATCCGATGGAGTTTCCGGCAACGAGGCCCCGTCGGTCGTTCCTCTCGCGGCCGCCGCGCCGACGTCGGCGGCGCATCCGCAACTCTCCGTTAACGCGACCGCCGCTTTAGTGCTAAGAGCCCGCAGCGGGAGCCGGAATGAAGCGCATTTTCGACCTGTGGCCTGCGGCGGCGACGCTCGCCGTCCTGATCGGCGCTCCGGCGTGCGCCGCCGAGGCGCCGCCGGTCGCGGCGGCCGCCCATCTCATCGACGACGGCGCCCGCGCGCGCCTCTCCTTCGATCTCTCCGCCCCGGTGGCGGCGCGAGCGCGCGAGATCGTCGACCCCGACCGCATCGTGATCGACATGCCCGAGGTCGATTTCCGCCTCGACCCGCAGATCGGCCGCGTCGTCGCGCCGCACGCGGACGCGCTCGTCAAGGCGTTCCGCTTCGGCCTGTTCGGGCCCGGCAAGTCGCGCGTCGTCATCGATCTGGCCAGACCCGCCTGCGTCGCCAAGGTCGGCGCGCGCCGCCTCGTGCGCAACGGCGAGGCGCTCGCGGCTGACGCTCGAACTGAGAGCCTGCGCCGAGAGCGCCTTCGCCGCCGCCGCGCTCGATCACGCCCCGCCCCGCCGCCGTCGCGACCCCCGCGCCGGCGCCGGCGACCGCAGTCCTCCGGCCTGCCGGTCATCGTGCTCGATCCCGGCCATGGCGGCATCGACGGCGGCGCCTATGGCCTCGACGGCGCGGTGGAGAAGACGCTGGTCTACGCCTTCGCCGACGCGCTGCGGGCCAAGCTCGAGGCGACGGGGCGCTACCGCGTCGTCATGACGCGCGATCGGCGATCAATATGTCTCGCTGGAGGATCGCGTCGCCAAGGCGCGCGCCGCCAACGCCGCGCTGTTCGTCTCCATCCACGCCGACACGCTGCGGGAATCGACCGCGGTCTCCGGCACGACGGTCTACACCTGCTCCGACCGCGCCTCCGACGCCGAGGCGCAGCGCGTCGCCGAGAGCGAGAACGACGCCGACCGGCTGGCCGGCGAGGAGCCCAAGGCCGCCGACCCCGGCGTCGCCGACATCCTGTTCGACCTGAAGCGGCGCGAGACGCGCGCCTACGCGCATCTGTTCTCGCACGGCCTCGTGGCGCGGCTCGGCGCGGCGGCGCGCTCAATCACCATCCCGAACGCTCGGCCGGCTTCGTCGTGCTGAAGGCGCCGGATTTCCCCTCCGTGCTGGTCGAACTCGGCTATCTCTCCAACGCCCACGACGTCGCCAATCTCAAGTCGCCGGAATGGCGCGAAAAGACGGCGCGAGGCGATGCGGGCGGCGATCGACGGCTTCTTCGCCAAGTCCGAGCCGCCCCCCGACGCGGTGACGGCGAGCGCGCCGGCGGGCAAGTCGTCTCCTTAGTTTCGCCGCAACTAGGCTCGACACGGCCTTGCAGCCGTTGTGACGATGCGCCGGCCGTGATTTAGCTGGCCGGCGGAGAAGTTCGCGCCTGGGGCGGCGAACTTCGGGGAATGGGACATGCGCGCACATCGGGCGATTCCTGGGGTTTCTGTTCGCCACCGGCGCGATCGTCTTCATCGTCGTTGCGGCGGCGGCGGCGCTCGTCATCTTCAAGTTCGAGCAGGATCTGCCCGACTACAGCCACCTGAAGAATTACGAGCCGCCGGTGATGACGCGCGTGCACGCCGCCGACGGCAGCCTGCTCGCCGAATATTCGCACGAGCGGCGGCTCTATCTGCCCTCCTCCGCCATCCCCGATCTCGTCAAGCACGCCTTCATCTCGGCCGAAGACAAGAATTTCTACAGCCATCGCGGCTTCGATCCCGAGGGCATCGTGCGCGCGGCGGTCGTGTTTCTGGAGGGCCACCGGCACATCCAGGGCGCCTCGACCATCACCCAGCAGGTCGCCAAGAACTTCCTGTTGAGCTCGGACCGCACGGTCGAGCGCAAGATCCGCGAGATCCTGCTGAGCCTGCGCATCGAGTCCGCCTATTCCAAGGACAAGATTCTCGAGCTTTACCTTAACGAAATCTACCTCGGCCTCGGCAATTACGGCGTCGCCGCCGCCGCGCTGAACTATTTCAACAAGTCCGTGCACGAACTCACCATCGCCGAGGTCGCCTATCTCGCCGCGCTGCCGAAAGAGCCCTCGGCGCTGAACCCGTTCCGCAACCACGACCGCGCGGTCGAGCGCCGCAATTACGTGATCGGCCGCATGGAGGAGGACGGCTACGTCACCCACGCCCAGGCCAGGGAGGCGCGCTCCGAGCCGCTCGTCGTGCACCCGCGCGTGCTGACCCCGGACTTCGATCGCCGCCGGATTTTTCGCCGAGGAGGTCCGGCGCGAGCTGCTCGACCGCTACGGCGAGAAGAAGCTCTACGAGGGCGGCCTCTCCGTCCACACCACGCTCGACCCGAAGATGCAGCTGATGGCGCGCAAGGCGCTGGTCGACGGGCTCGTGCGCTACGACGAGGCCCACGGCTGGCACGGCGTCGTCAAGGCGATCGACCTCGGCCAGGACTGGGGCGTCGCGCTCGGCCAGCTTCCCGAATATGGCGACATCAAGCCCTGGCGCCTCGCCGTCGCGCTCGACGTGACGGATACGTCGATCCGCATCGGCATGCAGCCGCGCGCATGAGGCCTCGGGCGAATTGTCGCCCGAGCGCGCCACGGGAACCGTGACCTTCGCCGCCAACCAGTTCCCCTATCGGCGGTTCCGGCAGATCGTGAAGCCGGGCGACGCCTTCTATGTCGAGCCGATCGTCGGCAAGAGCGGGCAATACCGGCTGCGCCAGATTCCGGAAGTGTCCGGCGGCTGCGTGGCGATGGACCCGTTCACCGGCCGCGTGCTGGCGATGGTCGGCGGCTTCTCCTTCGACCAGTCCGAGTTCAACCGGGCGACCCAGGCGCTGCGCCAGCCCGGCTCCTCCTTCAAGCCCTTCGTCTACGCCGCCGCGCTCGACAACGGCTATACGCCCTCCTCGATCATCCTCGACGAGCCGATCACGATCGATCAGGGCAATGGCCAGATCTGGACGCCCGAGAACTTCGAAGGCAAGTCCGGCGGCCCGCATACGCTGCGCTACGGCATCGAGCATTCGATCAACCAGATGACGGTGCGCCTGGCCCGCGACATCGGCATGCCGCTGGTGGCCGAATACGCCAAGAAATTCGGCATCTACGACAATCTGCCGCCCTATCTCTCGATGTCGCTCGGCGCCGGCGAGACGACGGTGCTGCGCATGGTGACGGGCTATTCGATGTTCGACAACGGCGGCATGCCGATCAAGGCGACGCTGATCGACCGCATCCAGGACCGCTGGGGCAATACGATCTACCGCCACGACGAGCGCATCTGCGAGGGCTGCGACGCCGCGAAATGGGCGAACCAGGACGAGCCCAAGCTGATCGACAAGCGCAAGGACCCGCGCAATCTCGTCACCGACCCGCTGACCGCCTATCAGATCACCTCGATCATGGAGGGCGTCATCCAGCGCGGCACCGGCATCGCGATCAGGGAGGTCGGCAAGCACCTGGCCGGCAAGACCGGCACCACCAACGACGCCAAGGATCTGTGGTTCGTCGGCTTTTCGCCCAATCTCTCCTACGGCGTGTTCATGGGCTACGACAAGCCGCGCTCGCTCGGCGACAGCGCGCAGGCCGCGCTCTACACCGCCCCGATCTTCCGCGACTTCATGAAGATGGCGCTGAAGGACACGCCGGACACGCCGTTCCGCGTGCCGCCTGGCGTCAAGCTCATCTCCGTGGACGTGCACACCGGCATGCGCTCGAACGGCTCGGGCTCCCTTCTCGAAGCGTTCAAGCCCGGCACCGCGCCGCCCGATTCCTATGGCGGCGGCGCCGTCGCGCAGACCGGCGGCGACCTGCCGGCGGACGTCGTGCCCGGCGTCGGCTCCGGCACGGGCGGCCTCTACTGAGGCGAGGCTTCGCTCGACGACCCGGCGTTCTGCGCAGGCGCGCTTCGCGCCGCCGCATCGCCTTCTCCCTCTCCCCGCCTGTCGGGAGCGGCAAGCGGCGGCGATCGGCGATTGCGCCGTATCGCGGAAGGCTCTGGGCGTCGGCGAGGCCGAGCCATTTCACGCCGTGAGGCGAGCGGCTCGACTGTGCGCTGGCCCTCAGCGGGCGTCGGCGCCCTCGACGTGGATGTAAAGCCTTTCGCCGCCGAGCGACGAATTGGCGGCGGGCGCGGCCCTGTCGGCCGCCGCCGCGGGCGCAGCCGTCTGGCCGCGCCCCACATAGATATAGCCCTGGAATCGCACGCAACTGGAGCCGGCCGGGCCCGAGGAGCAGAATTCGAACGGCGCCAGCGGGGTCATGGATGGCAGCGTTTCCTGCGCGCTCGCATGGCCGACGAGGCCCGTCGTCATGAGCGCCAGGGTCGCCGCGCCCGCGGCCCGAGATCGATTCTTCATAGTTAACGATTTTTAATGTCGAACGTGGCCGGAATGCGGCGCCCGAACCGGATCGCGGGCCCTCTGCGAAGTCAGGCGGCCGCGAGACCTTCGAACATCGGCCGCCCGTCGGTCCCCCCGGTCAGCGCATCGACGAGATTTTCCGGATGCGGCATCAGGCCGAGCACGTTGAAGCCGGCGTTGCAGACCCCGGCGATATTGTTGAGCGAGCCGTTGGGATTGGCCGCGGCGGTCGGGCGGCCTTCGGCGTCGCAATAGCGGAAGACGACGCGGCCGGAGCGCTCCAGCGTCTCGATCTCCTCGGGCGCGGCGACATAGGCGCCTTCGCCATGTGCCAGCGCATAGGTCACGACGGCGCCGGCCTCGTAGCCGCGCGTGAACGGCGTCCTGTTCGTCTCCACCCGCAAAGTCTGCATGCGGCAGATGAACCTGAGGCCGGCGTTGCGCATCAGCGCGCCCGGCAGCAGCCCGGCCTCGCAGAGAATCTGGAAACCGTTGCAGACGCCGAGCACGAGCCCGCCCCGGGCCGCGTGTTCGGCCACCGCCTCCATCACGCGCGCCCGCGCCGCGATGGCGCCGCAGCGCAGATAGTCGCCGTAGGAGAAGCCGCCCGGCAGCACCGCCAGATCCGTCCCCGGCGGCAGCCGCTCCGATTCGTGCCAGACGATCTCGACCTCGGCGCCCGCCTGGCGCAGCGCCCGCGCGACGTCGCGCTCCCGGTTGGAGCCGGGAAACAGCAGCACGGCGGCTTTCAGCGGCTTACTCATGTTCGATCGCGAAATTCTCGACGATGGTGTTGGCGAGCAGCTTCTCGCAGGCCTGGCGCAGCAGCCGGTCGGCCGCCTCGCCCTCGACGCCTTCGAGCTCGATGTCGAACACCTTGCCCTGGCGCACGCTGGCGAAGCCTTCGAGCCCCAGTGACTTCAGCGCGCCCTCGATCGCCTTGCCCTGCGGATCGAGGACGCTCGGCTTCAGGGTGACGACGACCCTCGTCTTCATCGGGCTTCCCTTAAGGTTCAGGCCGCGTTCGAGGCCGTCGACATGGTCAGCAGAGAATAGATCGCCGAGGCGTCGCGCGCCCCGCGCAACTGTTCGGCGACGCCGGGATGGCGCAGCGCCCGCGCGATCGCCGCCAGCGCCTTGAGATGGTCGGCGCCGGCCGATTCGGGCGCGATCAGCAGAAAGATGAGATCGACCGGCAGGCCGTCGAGAGCCTCGAAGTCGATCGGCCGCTCCAGCCGCGCGAACACGCCGCAGATGCGCTCGCAGCGCGGCAGCTTGCCATGCGGTATGGCGATGCCGTCGCCGACGCCCGTCGGCCCCAGCCGCTCGCGTTGGAGGATGGCGTCGAAGATTTCGCGCGCCGGCAAATTCGAAACCGCGGCCGCCCGCTCGGAAAGCTCCTGCAGCGCCTGCTTCTTGCCATTCACGCGCAACGCGGGAATCACCGCGTCCTGCGTCAGAATCTTGTCGAGGGACATTCCGAGAAACTCAATACCCCGCCCTGACCTCGCTTGCGACCCGGATCGCCCATACGGCCGACCCGTTCCTTCTCAAGGGCAAGAATCGCGCCGCCGCTCAGCGCGGATCCAGCCAGCCGATTGCGCCGTCGCGGCGGCGATAGACGATATTGACGCGCAAACTTGTCGCATGCTGGAACACCACAACGGGAGCGCCGGTCAGATCGAGCTCCGACACGGCGGAGGCGACCGACATGACCTTGAGCGGCTGCGCCCCCTCGGCCACGACGGCGGGCGCAGAAATCGGCCGACGGCCTCCTCGACGTCCTCCGCCGGGGCCTCGATGACGAATTTGGCGACCTCGCGCCGCTCCCGGCCCTCCGCTTGCGCGTCGGCGCCGACGGCGTGCTCCTTCAGGCGCTTCTTGTACTTGCGCAAGCCGGCGCTCGATCTTGTCGGCGGCCTGCTCGAAGCTGGCGTAGGGCTCGTGGGCGCGGCCCTCGGACTGGAAATTCATGCCCGAGCTCAGGTGCAGCGAGCAATCGGTGCGAAACGCCGAGCCCTCCGGCGAGATCACGACATGGCCCGAGACCTTGCCGTCGAAATAGCGCGCGATGAGCGTCTGCACCTTCTCGGTGACATGGGTGCGCAAAGATTCCCCAATATCCATATCCTTGCCGGAAACCCTGAGCGGCATAGCTCCCCGACCTTGTTGCAGCGCGCCGGCCCTTTCCCCGCGAGCGCGGGATCGTCCGCGGGGTCGGCTCGGACGCAGCCCGAAATCGGCGACAGCCCTAGAAGCGAGCCGTCGCAATGTCAAATGCGATCGGGCGAAGGCAAAAACAAAGGCGACGGAAAACAAGCAGTCGGCGACATCAACATTTTGCTTGGCCGACTTCATCCGCTAAATCTTCAAGCGACTTTCCCACGAGGAGCCCGAGCATTGCCCAGAAAGCCGCAAAGGGAAATCCGCCTGAGGCGAGCCCGCGGGGGCGCGATCGCGCGGAGGCGCCGCTCTCCGACATTCTCAAATCCCTCGACCAGGATACGCTGGCGCGCGTGCGCGAGACGCTGCGCGCCGAGATCGATCTGTTCGGCGTTGAAGACGACGATCCGCTCGCCCTGTTCGACGAGTTCCTGGAGCGGCTGGAGGCGATGGCCGAGGGGCCCTTCACGGATGACGAGGACCTGTTCGAGGATCTCGTCATGACGCTGACCCAGGTCGTCGATCGACGCCAATGGCGGCGATCCGCGAGGCGCGCGAATGTCAAGGCGGCCATCTACGAGAAGCTCGAAGAGGCGCATCGACGGCGGCCGGCTCGACGCCGCCGGCCTCGTGCTCGTCGCCAAGATCCTCAGCGATTCCGGCTGGAGCGTGCCCGACAGCCTGAAGCCGCGGCTCGTCGACATGCTGGAGAACTCGAGCCTCGGATCGGCGAGGCCAGCCCGGGCGACCTGAAGTCCGCGCTCGCCGACATCGCCGAGGCCGCCGACGGCGACGCCTTCGCCTCCTATGACGCGCTGAACTCGGTGCTGGCGGCGTTCCCTTCCGAGGCGGCGGCCGCGAATGGTCTCCACCCTCGGCGTGGAGCGCGCGCCGGTGCTGCTGCATACGCTGGCGGGCTTTGCCATGCACCGCGACCCGCAGCTGGCGATGGCCGCTATCGAGGAGTTGAAGCGTTCGGCCAAGGCCGGACGGGTCGAAAGCGCGCTGGTCGAGCGGCTGGTGCGAATGCGCCCCTGGCTGCCCGCCGACCGTCATGCGGCCCTGGACGAGGCGATCCGCGCCTTGCGCGCCCATGCGCTGGCGCCGATCGAACCGGAGCGGCCGGCCGCCGCAAACTGCTTCGTCATGGCCTGCGACGGATCGGGCGCCGGCGGGGCGCTCGCGAGCCTCAAGGCCTCCGACGGCTGGCGCTTCGTGGCCGCCATGACCAAGCCCGCCGGCGTCGAGGAGGTGCTGAGCCTGGAGGGCCTGCGCAAGGCCGAGGCCGACGCCACCGTGCGCGGCATGCGCGACAGCGTGCTGGCGGCGCAGACCGACGTCGACGGAATCGCGCGCTACCTTCAGCTCACGCTCGGCGAGAACCTCGCCTCGAACACGCCGCCGCCGTTCAAGCTCATCGCCTTCGTCGGAGAATTTCGGCCTGGGCCCCATCGCGCCGCGCGTCATCTCCCCCGCCGAGCTCATCGAGGAGATGCTGGAGGATCTGCCGGAGACGGAGAAGGACGCCGCGGCGGTCGCAAGAGCGCACCAGGCGGCGCTCGGCGGCGCGCTGGCGAACATTGGTTCGAGGCCGGCGAGCCGGTCGAGCGGCTGCTCGCGCCGATCCGCGGCGCCCAAGGCGCGCGCCAAGACGCTGCTCACCGCCTATCTGCCGGAGCGGCGCGCCTATTGGGCGCGCGCTTGCGCGCTCACCGCCTTCGTGCTGCTGCTCGACCGCAAGGCCTATGGCGCGCTCGGCCGCAGCCTGGCGCTGGTCGGGCGCGACATCGCCGCGGGCGCGCGCTGGACGGATCCCGCTCATGCGGCAGATCGCCGACATCTCCGTGCGCGCCTACGAGAGCCGGCCGTGAGGCTCGCGCGGCGAGCCGACTAGCCGCGCGTAAATCGCTGCCTTATATGTGGCGAGGCCGCGGCTTCGCCGCGCCGCCCGAGACCCAAGAAGGCCGCATGACGCTTAACGCCACCCCCGCCGCCCTTTCGACGCCCTCGACAAAGGCCCTGAAATCGTCGAGCGCAAGCTCGGCAACGGCATGACGGTGATCGTCATTCCCGACCATCGCGCGCCCGTCGTCACGCATATGGTGTGGTACCGCAACGGATCGGCCGACGATCCCCCGGGCAAGTCCGGCATCGCGCATTTCCTCGAACATCTCATGTTCAAGGGCACCGCCAAGCATCCCAAGGGCGCGTTCTCGGAAGTCGTGGCGGAGATCGGCGGCCAGGAGAACGCCTTCACCGGCAACGACTACACCGCCTATTTTCAGCGCGTCGCCAAGGAGCATCTCGGCCTGATGATGTCCTACGAGGCCGACCGCATGACCGGCCTCGTGCTCACCGACGAGATCGTCGCCCCCGAGCGCGACGTGGTTCTGGAGGAGCGGCGCATGCATTGCGACGCCGACCCGAGCTCGCAACTGAACGAGGCGATGCAAGCCGCCGTCTTCACCCATCACCCCTACGGCGTGCCGGTGATCGGCTGGGGCCACGAGATCGAGGGCCTGGGGCGCGAGGACGCGCTCGCCTATTACGGCCGCTTCTATACGCCGGAGAACGCCATCCTCATCGTCGCCGGCGACGTCGAGCCGCAGGAGGCGATGCGGCTCGCCGAAGAGCATTACGGCCCGATCCGCCCGCAGGGGCGAGCCGCCCGTCCGGCTGCGCCCGCGCGAGCCGAAGCCGGTCGCCAAGCGCGAGGTGACGGTGACCGACGAGAAGGTCGAGCAGCCGGCCTGGCAGCGGGTCTATCTCGTGCCGAGCCACGCGACCGCGGCGCCTGGCGAATCCGAGGCGCTCGAAGTGCTCGCCCATCTCATCGGCGGCGGGCCGACGAGCTATCTCTACCGGGCGCTGGTCGTCGAAGGCCACAAGGCGGTGGCGGCCGGCGCCTATTACGCGGGCTCGGCGCTCGACGACACGCGCTTCTTTCTCTACGGCATGCCGGCGCCCGGCGTGACGCTGGCCGAGCTCGGCGCCGCCTTCGACGCGGCCGTGGACGGCTTCCTCGCCGAGGGCGTCGCGGCGGAGGAGCTGGAGCGCGGCAAGACGCGCCTCATCGCCGAGGCGGTCTATGCGCAGGACAGCCAGGTTTCGCTCGCCCGCTGGTACGGCGCCTCGCTCGCGACCGGCCAGACCATCGACGACGTGCAGGGCTGGCCCGCCCGCATCGAAGCGGTCACCGCCGAGGCGGTGCTCGCGGCGGCCAGGAACTGGCTCGACCGGCGCCGCGCCGTCACCGGCCTCCTGACCCATCCCGACCAAGAGGCGGCCTGAACCGCCGGCATTTCTGAGGAAACGCCCGATGAATGAGCGCATGGCGCCTCCCGCCGCAACGAGCGCGGTCAACGTCCGCGAGATCGTCTCCCCCGGCGGCGTCAAGGCGTGGCTGGTGGAGGATTACGCGGTGCCGATCGTCAGCCTGGAGCTGGCGTTCCGCGGCGGCGCGTCGCAGGACCCGAAAGGCCGCGCCGGAGCCGCGACGATCTTCTCCGGCCTGCTCGACGAGGGCGCCGGCGATCTCGACAGCCAGGCCTTCCACCGCGCGCTCGACGAGAAGGCGATCGAGATCGGCTTCCACGCCGACGCCGACAAGCTGTCGGGCCGCATGAGGACGCTCGCCAAGAACCTCGACCGCGCCGGCGCGCTGCTGGCGCTCGCGCTCAATGCGCCGCGTTTCGACCCGGAGCCTTTTGAGCGTGTTCGAGAACAAGTGAAGGCGCATCTGCGCCACGAGATGAACGATCCCGACACGATGGCGTGGCGGCGCTTTCGCGCCCGCGTGTTCGCGGGCCACCCCTATGAGCGGCCGAGCGACGGTTCGCTCGATACGCTGGACGCGCTGGCGCGCGCCGACATGGGCGCGCTGCACGGCAGGCTGATGGCGCAAGACGCGGCTTTCGTGGCCGTGGTCGGCGCCCTGGACGAGAAGCGGGCGGGCAGGCTCCTCGACGAGGCCTTCGCGCATCTGCCGGCCAAAGCCGCGCTCGGACCCGTCGGGCCGGCGCCGTTCCTGGGGATTGGCGGGGAGGAGGTGATCGACCTCGACGTGCCGCAGACGACGATCCGCTTCGGCCGGCCCGGGCCTTCGCGCCAGGACGAAAATTACATCCCCGCCTTCGTGCTCGCCCATATCCTGGGCGGCGGCACGGGGCTCTCGTCGCGGCTGTTCCGCGAAGTGCGCGAGAAGCGCGGCCTCGCCTACGCCGCCTATGCCGGCCTCTCGACCCAGGACCACGCGAGCTACCTCACCGGCGGCACGACGACCAAGAACGAGCGGGCGCGCGAATCGCTCGACGTGATCCGCGCCGAGATCCTCGACATGGCGAAGAACGCCGTGAGCGAGGAGGAGCTCGAGAAGGGCAAGCGCTATCTCATCGGCTCCTATCCCCTGCGCTTCGACACCTCGACCAAGATCGCCGGCCAGCTCGTGCAGATGCAGCTCGACGGCTACGGCCGCGAATGGCTGACCGAGCGCAACGAACGCATCCGCGCCGTGACGATGGCCGACGCGAAGCGCGCGGCGGAGGCTTTGTTCGGCGACGGCGCCCTGAGCGTGGTGATGGTGGGGCGGCCGGTCGGGTGAGGGCGGGCGTCCCGTTCCGAGACTCCCGGCCTGATGGTTCTGCTATCGAAGTAACTGCCAAGCATGGAGCCTGAGAACGGCGCGACTCGTACCCAAGCGGTCATGGCCGGGCTTGTCCCGGCCATCCACGCCGACCCGCGACAAAGGGGATTGCCGTTTGTACAAGTTCAAGACGCTCATGCGTTGAGCCGAACCGCGTGGATGGCCGGGACAAGCCCGGCCACGACGGAAGCCGCTGCTTCTGGCCTTGAGCTTGGCATTGCTTATCGAATGCAATCTTGGCTATCTCGCTGAAAAATCAGCTATGCCGCGCGGGCTTCCCCGCCATACCAGCGTTCGGTTCGGTTGATGATCCAGACGACCGACAGCATCACCGGCACTTCGATCAGCACGCCGACCACGGTCGCAAGCGCCGCTCCGGAATTGAAGCCGAAGAGGCTGATCGCCGCCGCGACCGCCAGCTCGAAGAAGTTGCTCGCCCCGATGAGGGCGGAGGGACCGGCCACGCAATGCTGCTCTCCCGCGAACCTGTTCAGGAGATAGGCGAGGCCCGCGTTGAAATAGACCTGAATCAGGATCGGCACGGCGAGCATGGCGATGACCAGCGGCTGCGCGAGGATCTGCTCGCCCTGGAAACCGAACAGCAGCACGAGCGTGGCGAGAAGGGAGGCGAGCGAGACCGGTCCGAGCTGCTTCAGGACGGCGGCGAGCGCGGGCTCGCCTCCAGAGGCGAGGATGCGCCGGCGCGCCAGCTGGGCGATCGCGACGGGCGCGACGATGTAGAGAAACACCGAGAGCGCCAGCGTTTCCCAGGGAACCGTGATGGCGGACAGGCCGAGGAGAAATCCGACGATCGGGGCGAAGGCGAAGACCATGATCGTATCGTTCAGCGCCACCTGCGACAGCGTGAAATGCGGCTCGCCGCGCGACAGGTTGGACCATACGAAGACCATCGCCGTGCAAGGCGCCGCCGCGAGCAGGATCAGCCCCGCGATGTAGGAGTTGATTTGATCGGCCGGCAGCCAGCCGCGGAAAACGTGGCCCACGAAGATCGAGGCGAGCAGCGCCATCGAGAACGGCTTCACCGCCCAATTGACGAAGAGCGTCACGCCGATGCCGCGCCAGTGCTCGCCCACCCGCCCCAGCGCCGCGAAATCGATTTTGAGCAGCATCGGAACGATCATCAGCCAGATCAGGATCGCGACGGGAAGATTGACCCGGGCGAATTCGATCGCGCCGATGGCGTGAAAGACGCCCGGCAGGACGCGCCCCAGAGCCACGCCCACGACGATGCACAGCGCCACCCAGAGGGTGAGGAAACGTTCAAAGACCGACATCGCGCGCCCCCTGCGACGCGGCGGTCGACCCGTCCATGCGTCCGATCTCCCGCAGCCGGTTCTGGAGCGACATGGCGTCGAGGCTCGCCAGCGGAAGCGCGATGAAGGCCGCAATCCGGTTGCGCAGGTATCGGAACGCCGCGTTGAAGGCGCGCTCCTTCTCGATGTCGGACCCCTCGGCGGCGGCGGGATCTTCGACGCCCCAGTGCGCCGTCATCGGCTGGCCCGGCCAGACCGGGCAGACTTCGCCCGCCGCGCTGTCGCAGACGGTGAACACGAAATCCAGCTGCGGCGCGCCGGGGACGGCGAATTCGTCCCAGCTTTTCGAGCGAAAGCCTTCGGTCGGATAGCCGTAGGCGGCCAGCGTCCTGAGCGCGAAGGGATTGACCGCGCCCTTGGGATGGCTGCCCGCCGAGAAGACGTTGAAGCGCCCCGCGCCGTCCTTGCGCAATATGCCCTCGGCGAGGATCGAGCGGGCCGTGTTTCCGGTGCAGAGAAAGAGGACGTTGAACGCGCGGTCAGTCACAGACGGGCTCCTTGGAGGCGTAGCAGGGGACGAGATCGGCGATGAGGGGCGCGCAGATTTCGCTGCGGCCGCCGCAGCAGTCCTTGAGCAGGAACGTCACCAGGGCGCGAAGTCGCGCCAGATTCGCACGATAGACGATCGAGCGGCTATGCCGCTCCCCTGCGACGAGGCCCGAGCGCGATAGAACGGCGAGATGCGCAGACATGGTGTTTTGAGGGACCGCCAAGAGCCGCGCCAGATCTCCCGCCGCAACGCCCTCGGGCTCCCGCTGCACGAGCAGCCGGAACGCTTCGAGGCGCGTTGGTTGCGCCAAAGCCGCGAGGGCCGCGATGACTTCGGTCAATTCCATATATCCAGAATTGCCGATTCATGTGACCGCCGTATGACGCCGCGCGCTATCGAAGCGCCAGTCCCGCCATCGCGCACAGGACGACAACGACAAACGGCGGCGTCTTCCACGCCACGAGCAGCACGAAGGCGGCGGTCGAGACCGCAAAGTCCGCCGATGTCGCGACCGTGCTCGTCCATACCGGCTGGTAGAGCGCCGCGCCGAGCAATCCGACGACGGCGGCGTTGACGCCCTGCATCGCGGCCTGCATTTTCGGCAGCTTGCGCAAGCCCTGCCAGAACGGCAGCGTTCCCATGAGGATGAGGACGCCGGGAAGAAATATCGCGACGAGGGCGATCGCCGCGCCCGCGATTCCGCCCGGCGGAACCGAACTCGCCGCGCCGAGATAGGCCGCGAAGGTGAACAGCGGCCCCGGGACGGCCTGCGCGGCGCCGTAGCCGGCCAGAAACGACCCGTCCGAAATCCAGCCGCGCGTGACGACGGCGTCGCGCAGCAGCGGCAGCACGACGTGGCCGCCGCCGAACACGAGCGCGCCGGAGCGATAGAAGGCTTCGAACAGCTGAAGCGGGCCGAATTTGACGGGAACGAAAGCGAGCGCCAGCAACAGGAAGAACAGCGCCAGAAACAGCGCTCCCGCCCGCTGCGTCACCGGCAATCCCAGCGGCGTTTCGAGCCCTTCGCCGCCTTTGCAGAAAACGAGTCCCGGCAACCGCTCCGAAAAGAATGGCGCCGACCTGCCCCAGCGATCCCGGGACCGCGAGAAAAACGCCGATGGCGGCGACCGCGATCGTCGCTCTCTGCCTGTCCGGGCACAGGTTCTTCGCCATGCCCATGCACCGCTTGCGCGACGATGGCGACGGCGACGAGCTTGAGACCGTGCAGAAGACCGACGCCCCAGCCCGTTTCGGCGATGGACCGCCGCTCCCCATGCGAACGCCAGCAGAAGGATCGCCGAAGGCAGGGTGAAGCCGAGCCACGCGGCCAATCCCCCGGCATAGCCCGCGCGCATCAGGCCGATTGCGAATCCGGTCTGGCTCGACGCCGGCCCGGGCAGAAATTGCGCCAGGGCGACGACATCGACGTAATTTCGCTCGCTGAGCCATCGCCGCCGCTCGACGAATTCGGCGCGAAAATAGCCGAGATGCGCGATGGGACCCCCGAAGGAGGTCAGCCCCAGTTTCAGGAACGCGCCGAAGACCTCAAGCGGGCTACCCTTTTGCGTCTCCTCGTTCATCGCGCAGGGCCCCCGATCGCCGCATGTCGCCGACTTCGCCGGTCAATTCCCGCGAGCGCGAGCGCTTCCGGGCCATGGGCGGTGGCGCGATAGAGCTTACGCGAAGCTCGGCCGTTTCGCTCGGTTCGCGATGCGAGATACCCGCGTTTCTCCATGCCGCGCAGCATCAGCCGGTACCATGCCGCACCAGCGCCTAGTCATCCAGGCGGGACTACTGGATTTCGAGCGCGTACGATGACGCCTTATGCTTACGCTGCCGGCCGGATTGAACGCGACATCGTCGCCGCGAGCAGAACAGGTGCAAAACGGCGAGCCATATACGAGCAGCCAGCCACAGCCGGAGGCGCCATCGACCACGAGCCGGTTTATGCGCTGACGGGCTTGCCGATCTGTTACGCGCCGATCGCGACTAATGTGTTTCCGTTGTGCGAAAGACTGACCGATTCTATTTCGCCTCCTTATTTGGAGCCGCGTCCTTTCTCTTATCGCTTGGCGTTTACGAACTAATGTCCCAGGGCTTGGCGTCAATCGAAATAACGGGATCGTATTGCTTGTTTTATTTGGTACATCCCCTTTCGGAGGCAGGACATCGCCGTGGTCCTACGTGGTCCCACCTTGATTCAGCGAAAAATCGCTTCAATAGCTTGGCAGCAGGATAGATACTCCGCCCATTGTTTTGACGCACTATGGCAGCTTGCCATGGAAGATGTCAACTATAGATTCATCGCGGGCTTGTGAACGGCGTGTTGCTGTCACTAGACTTCAAGACGTCTCTCAAATTTCCGCTATGGAGACATGCATTTGATTTATAACATAGAGAAGCAAGAACGGGACGTTCCTATTTTCTGCCCAGATGAATTGACCGCTATGATCTGGCGATTGTCAAGAGTCGAGAATCGATGTATGCTTGAGGTGCAAGGATATATTTCACGCCGAATAGGGAAAAATGGAGTACCTATAGATAAACTTATAATGCTTCTTTGCGAGGTTGGAATCGAACCGGCGCCTTCACCATTCTTAAAATTCAGTTGGGACGGATGTTGTTGCGAAGAGAGAGATTGAAATCGGTGTTGATCTTGGCTCTTTAAATTGAAGCCGGGCGCGTTTGGGGCTCCAATGACGGTATCTTTCAGTATGGCGGCTTCTTGTTGAAAGAATTGGGTGTTTATAAAAAGACAATAACGACTGCTAACAAAGTCCGATTAATTGATAACGTAAAACATTCTTAAGTAACAATTTGCTGATATTTGCGTTACGGTGACGCCGCATTTTACTGTGCGTTTCGTCGCATTCGCACGTCCGACCTAGGCGCGGCGCAAACCTCGCGACGCCGAGGCGCCGCTTCTGGCCCAAAGCGCGGCGATCGGCCGCGAGTTGCAGAAAAAAGCGCCCAAGCGCCTGAAATGACCGAGCCGCGAACTCGTTTCGCGCCAGGCGGATGAAAGGCCCGGCGGGCCTGCGCCGGCATGGCCCCTTGGCCCCGAATCGGCTAATTCCCTTCCATGCCCGTCCGCCGCCTCGACCCGCTGCTGATCGACCGCATCGCCGCCGGCGAGGTGATCGAGCGGCCGGCGGCGGCGGTGAAGGAGCTCGTCGAGAACGCGCTCGACGCCGGCGCCCGCCGTATCGAGGCGACCATCGCCGCCGGCGGGCGCGACCTCATCCGCGTCGCCGACGACGGCGCCGGCATGGACGCCGCCGACCTCGCTCTTTGCGTCGAGCGCCACGCCACTTCCAAGCTGCCGGACGGCGATCTCTCGGCGATCGCCACCCTCGGCTTTCGCGGCGAGGCCCTGCCCTCCATCGCCTCGGTGTCGCGGCTGGAAATCCGCACCCGCGCGCGCGGCGCGGCCGAGGCTTTCATGCTCACCGTCGAGGACGGCGCGAAATCCGAGATCGCGCCCTCCTCCCATCCGCAAGGCGCGCGCATCGAGGCGCGCGACCTGTTCGCCGCCACGCCCGCGCGGCTGAAGTTCCTCAAGACCGACCGGGCCGAAGCGCAGGCCTGCCACGATGCGGTCGTCCGCCTCGCGCTGGGCCGGCCCGACGTGCGTTTCGTCTTTTCCACCGACATCGGCTCGGGCTTCGACTGGCCGGCGGGGGATTTGCTGGAGCGGCTGAGGCAGGCGCTCGGGGCGGAGTTCGTCGACAGCGCGCTTGAGATCGACGAGACGCGCGAGGGCGTCAGGATCAGGGGCTTCGCCGCCGCGCCGACCTTCAACAAGCCCAATGCGCTGAGCCAGTTCGCCTATGTCAACGGCCGGGCGGTGCGCGACAAGCTGATCGCCGGCGCGCTTCGCGCGGCCTATCTCGACTATCTCCCGCGCGAGCGCCACGGCGCGGCCGCGCTGTTCCTGACCCTCGAGGCGCGCGAGGTCGACGTCAACGTGCATCCCGCCAAGGCCGAGGTCAGGTTCCGCGACTCGGCCCTGGTGCGCGGGCTCATCGTCGGCGCGGTCAGGCGGGCGCTGGAGGCGGGCCTCAAGCGGGCGGCGGCGCCGCAGGCTCTTTCGTCGCTGCGCGCGCCGGCCTGGACGCCGCGGCCCGGCCCGCCTCTGCGCTGGGACTGGCGCGCCTCGCCCGCCGCGCCGGGTCTCGCAGAGCCCGCCCAACCCGCCTTCGCGGGGCTCTCCGGCCCTTCGGCCCGCGCCGAGCCCGCCCCGCCGCCATCCGCCGAACCGGACGCGCCGCTTGGCGCCGCGCGCGCGCAGCTGCACGGCAATTACATCGTCTCGCAGACGCGCGACGGCGTGGTCATCGTCGACAGCCACGCGGCGCATGAGCGCATCGTCTACGAGCGCCTGAAGCGGCAGCGCGAGGCGGCCGGCGTCGAGCGGCAGATCCTGCTGACGCCCCTGGTGGTGGAGCTCGCGCCCGCCGCCGTCGCGGCGCTTGACGAGGCGGCGCCGGCGCTGGAGCGGCTCGGCCTCGTCGTCGAGGCCTTCGGCTCCGGCGCGGTTCTCGTGCGGGAGACGCCGACGCTGCTCGCCGGCGCCGACTTTGCGGCGCTCGTGCGCGACCTCGCCGATACGCTGCGCGCCGAGGACGGGGCGGAGGCTCTGGAGCGCCGGCTCGACCACCGGCTCGCCACCATCGCCTGCCATCATTCGGTGCGCTCGGGCAGACACCTGAGGCCGGAGGAGATGAACAGCCTGTTGCGCGAGATGGAGGCGACGCCCGGCGCCGGGACCTGCAACCACGGCCGGCCGACCTATGTCGAGCTCAAGCTCGCCGACATCGAAAAACTGTTCGCCCGGCGCTGACGCCGAGCTGACCTAGTTCAGAGAGATGTGGGACGGGGTGGTCTGCGCAGCTCGTCGGATTGAGAGGTACTTTGCGGGGGTGAGACCTGCAAGGGCGCCGTGTGGGCGGTGGTGATTGTAGAGGTGCTGGAAGGCGTCCACCCGCTCGGCGATTTTGCTCAGGTTCAGGGGCAGATCGTTGCAGGCGTAGAATTCGTATCGCCAGGCGCCGTTGCAGCGCTCGACGGCCCCGTTCAGCTTGGGCGAGCGGGGCGGCAGGACGTAGAGCGGCAGTTTGGCGTCCTTACAGGCCTGTTCGAACTCGGCCATGAACTCCGACCCGCCGTCGATTTGTATGGCCTTGATGGGATCGGGCATTTGCGCCCGCACGCGGTTGAGGAAATCGGCGGCGTTTTTGGCGGTGGCGCGCGCGTAAGGCGCCGCAACCGTCCACTTGGCGTGCGGATCGTAAGCCGTGAACTGCTTGATCGCGCGCCCCGGCAGGAGCGAGATCGAGAGCGTGTCGATCTGCACGACGTCGCCGGGCTGGCCGAATTCGACCTCCTTGGGCTTGCGCACCGCGTAATGGCGGGCCTTCGACGCCGCCCGAGGGCCGACCTTGCGCAGGAGATCGGGAACGCTCGGCGCGCGCCCGCGCGCGATCAGGCCGCGCAAAATCCGTCCCACCGTCGAATCGCTGGCTTGAAAGCCCAGTTCGCGCACGAGCGGGCCGATCTTCGCCTTGCCCCACATGGGAAAGTCGAGGCGCAGACGCTCCACCGCCTCGCCAAGACCCGCCGGTCGGCGCGGCCCGCAAACCCTATGCGGCCGGCAACTCCTGAACTCGCATCGTTCGCTCCACCGATAAAGGGTCGAGCGCGCCACGCCCACCGCTCGCGCCGCCTGTTCCGCGCTCAGCCCGTCTCGCCGCGCGCCAAGCCATCGCTCCACCGCGTCGCGCCTTTCGGACGACGAGCCCGAGGGCGAGGCGGTCGAAAGGCGCGACGCCGCCGCCGCACCTCTGATAATGTGCCGCGGCAGGCCAAAAACCTGCATGGGGTTCTCCTTCGCTTCGAGCTTCAGCAACCCGAGCTTCGGAGAACCCCGCCCTCATCGCAATCGTCCCATTTGTACAGGCGGCCCCGGCGATTTGGGGCATGGTCCGACGGGGTCATGAGCCGATGCGCCTTCTCAAATTCCTCGTCCTGGCGCCGCTGGCGGCGCTCGTCCTCATCTTCGCCTTCGCCAACCGGGCGCTGGTGACGATCTATTTCGATCCCATCGGCGGCCACGGCCTCAACCCCGTCGAGGCGCCGGAATATGTCGTCCTGCTGCTGGCCATGGCGCTCGGCGTCGTCGCCGGCAGCGTGGCGACCTGGATCGGCCAGGGCAAGCACCGTCGCGCCGCCCGCGCGGCGCAGGCCGAGGCGGCCAGGCTGCGCCAGGAACTGCAATCGGCCCGTTTCGCCGCCACGCCCTCCCTCGCCAGGCAAGCCTGACATGCGTTTCCTCGCCGCCGCGGACGTCGACGCCGCGCTCGATTTTCCCGCCTTGATCGAGGCGCTGGACGCCGCCTTTCGCGACGGGCTGGCCGCTCCGGCGCGCCATCACCACGTCGTGCCGCTCGAAGGCGAGCCCGACGCGACCCACCTCCTGATGCCCGCCTGGGGTGAGGGGCTGCTTGGGGTCAAGATCGTCAACGTGTTTCCCGGCAACGGCGCGCGCGGGCTTGCCGCAGTGCAGGGCGTCTATGTGCTGCAGAGCGGCCGCACCGGCGAGACGCTCGCCGTCATCGACGGAACGCGGCTGACCCTGTGGCGCACGGCCGCGGCGTCCGCGCTCGCCGCCAGGCGCCTTGCGAGGGCCGACGCGCGCCGGTTGACGCTCGTCGGCGCCGGCGCCCTCGCGCCCTTCCTCGCCCGCGCCCATGCGAGCGTCAGGCCGATTCGCGAGATCGTCGTCTGGAACCATCGCCCCGAGGGCGCAAAGTCGCTCGCGGCGCGGCTCGCCGCGGAGGGTTTCGCCGCGCGGGCGGAGACAGACCTGCAAGCGGCCGTCTCGGGCGCGGACGTCATCAGCGCCGCCACGCTCTCGACCTCGCCCCTGATCCGCGGCGCATGGCTGAAAGCCGGCCAGCACGTCGATCTCGTCGGCGCCTTCAACATGACCATGCGCGAGGCCGACGATCTCGCGCTGCAAAGGGCGCGGGTGTTCGTCGACACGCCGGCCGCGCTCAGCGAGGGCGGGGACGTTGCGCAGGCGGTTCGCGCTGGCGCCCTGGCGAAATCCGCCGTCGTCGCCGATCTCGCCGCGCTGGCGAAGGGCGCGCCCGGACGCGGCTCGGACGACGAGATCACGCTGTTCAAGTCCGTCGGCGCGTCGATTGAGGACCTTGCGGCGGCCGCGCTGGTCTATCGCCGGTCGGCCGCCTCTTGAATGTTGACGGCGGCTTTGCTCGCTACGAGCTGTCAGCGGCGCCTGGCCGCTGCGGTTCGACTTGGCCGCTTGCGACGTGAGACTTTCGCGCGCCCGGCCGGAGACCGGGGCCAATGTCAGGGGGAGGAAGACATGTGCGAGATGTGCGAGTTCGTCGCCGCGATGGAGCATGCCGCGAGGCCCTCGGTCTTCGCGGCCACGGACGAATCGCCGGCGCAGCTCGCCGCCGCGACCCATCTTGAGGCGAAGTTCGGCGCCGCCGCCGCGCCGCCCGAGGGCGTCGGGCAGAAGGGCCGGCGCACGCTCATCAAGGACGGCGTGATCGTCTCGATGGATGAGGCCATCGGCGATTTCGCCGTCGGCGACGTGCTGATCGAAGGCTCGAAAATCCTGCAGGTAGCGGCCTCGATCGACGCCGCCGACGCGGCTGTGATCGACGCTTCCGGCCACATCGTCCTCCCCGGCTTCATCGACACGCACCACCACCAGTTCGAGACGGCGCTGCGCAGCGCGCTGGCCGACGCCATTCTCATCAACGACGGCCGGCCGGAGAGCGCCAACAATTACTATGAATCCGTGCTGCTCAAGCTGAGCCAGGTCTACCGACCGGAGGACGTCTACATCAACGAGCTGTTCGGCTCGATTTCGCAAATCGACGCCGGCGTCACCGGCGTCCATGACGTAAGCCAGATTCATCATTCCCCCGAACGCTCCGACTCGGCGATCGCGGGACTCAAGGCGGCCGGACGGCGGGCGGTGTTGGGCTATTTCGAGGGCTGGGGCGACAAGACCAAATATCCCGGCGACGCCGCGCGGTTGCGCGCGCAGTATTTTTCGAGCGGCGATCAGCTCCTCTCGATGTTCATGGGCGGCGAGATCTATCTGCCGGGCTATGAAAAGGCCTGGGAGGTCGGGCGCGAACTGGCGCTGCCGATCGCACTGCATGTCGTCGGGACCTTCGGCATGCAGCCGACCTTCGACTCTCTTCCGACCTCGGGCAAATTCGGGCCGGACTGCTTCTTCATCCACATGACCGGCATGAGCGAGACCGGCTGGAAGGCGGCGGCGGACGCCGGCGCCCACGTCTCGATCTCCGGCCCGATCGAGATGCACATGCGCCACGGCATGCCGCCGATCCAGAAGATCCTCGATCTCGGCATGTCCGCCTCGCTTTCGAGCGACGTCGAGTGCACGATGAGCGCCGACATGTTCACGCAGATGCGCGGCGTGCTGACCTTGCAGCGGATGCTCGCCAATGAGCTGGCCTTGCAGGGCAAGGACTACCCCAAGCTGATGTCGTCGCGCGACGCGCTGAAGCTCGCCACGATCGGCGGAGCGAAAGAGCTCAAGCTCGACCATGTCACGGGTTCGCTGACGCCCGGCAAGGACGCCGACATCGTGCTGCTCGACGCCAACGCGCTCAATGTCGCGCCGCTCAACAATGCAGTCGGGGCGATCGTCACGCTGATGGACCGCTCCAACGTCTCGACCGTGCTGTGCGCGGGCGTGGTGAAGAAATGGCGCGGCGCGCTTCTCGGCTACGATGTGCCCAAACTGCGCGCGGAACTTGAGGCGAGCCGCGACTACATTTTCGCCAAGGCCGGTTTCGAGCGCGACCTGTTCAAGGCGTGAGAAGGCCCGGGCGAGGGCAGAGGATAGCCATGCAACCCGTACGCGTTCTCGTCGTCGGTCTCGGCAACATGGGCCTCAGCCACGCCCGGGCCTACAAGAGCATCGAAGGTTTCGAGATCGCGGGCCTGTGCAGTCGCGACGTCGAGCAGCGGCCGGAAATCCCGGCGGAGTTTCCGGGCGTCGCGCGGTTCGGCGATTACGCGACCGCTCTCGCCGCGACGAGACCCGACGCGGTGTCGATCAACACCTGGCCCGACACCCACGCCGCGTTCGCGCGCATGGCGTTGGAGGCGGGTGCGCATGTGTTCATCGAGAAGCCGCTCGCCGAGACGGTCGCGGAGGCGGAAGCGATCGTCGCGCTCGCCGGGGCGCGCGGCCCCAAGCTGATGATCGGCTATATCCTGCGCGTGCATCCGTCCTGGGCGAAATTCGTGGAGATCGGCCGCACGCTCGGCAAGCCACTGGTCATGCGGATGAATCTCAATCAGCAATCGTCCGGGGCGCAATGGGCGACGCACAAGAAGCTCATGGAGACGGTGAGCCCGATCGTCGATTGCGGCGTGCACTATGTCGACGTCATGTGCCAGGTCACGGGAGCGCGGCCGGTACGGGTCCACGCCCTGGGCGCCCGGCTTACCGACGAAATCGCGCCGGCGATGTACAATTACGGTTGCCTGCAGGTCGCCTTCGACGACGGGTCGGTCGGCTGGTACGAGGCCGGCTGGGGGCCGATGATGAGCGAAACGGCGTTTTTCGTCAAAGACATGATCGGCCCGAAGGGCGCCGTTTCGATCGCCGTCGACGAAGCCAAGACCGACTCGGCCTCGATCGACAGCCACACCAAGACAAGCGCGCTTCGGCTCCATCATGCGGCGCTCACTACCGACGGCCGCCTCGCCAGGCGCGACGAAATCCTCGGCATGGACGATGAACCCGGCCACCAGGAATTGTGCAACCGCGAACAGCGCGCCTTCCTCAAGGCGATCCGCGACGATGAGGATTTGACGGAGCACGCGCGCGGGGCGATCGAATCGCTGCGCATCGCGCTGGCGGCGGACGAAAGCATCCGCACCGGCCGGCTCGTGACGTTCGACTGAGCGGTCGGACTCCCAAATAAAAGGAGGCCGCCGTCAAGCGACAGCGGCCCCGAGTCAAGGGAGGAAACGCCCAAGGAGGGCATATGCGACGACAGGCGCCGCACGGCAATAAGATACATTGCGCCGCAAAAAACGCAAGTCGGTTCGGGAAAAAAGTTCAGCCGGGAACGAATTTTTTCACCCCCTGCCATTCCACGCGCGCCCATCCGGCGGCAAGGGGCTGATCGCGTCCCGGCGCGCCATTTCGTGGGCGTAGACGGAAAGATAAGCGTCATCGTCAAGTTCGCCGGCGCTCAGCGCGACGCCGATCTCGTGATAGAAACCGACATTACTGAGATTGGGGACCGGCAGCCGTCCTTTCCTGTAGTCCTCGTGCATGGCGCGGAAGGCGTCTTCGAGTTCAGCCACCAGCTTCGGCGTGTCGAACAGCCGGCACTTGTCGCGGTTGCTGGCGAGCCGCTGCTTGATGCGGTCAAGCGCGCCGCGATTCTGCGCCAGCGCGACAGCGGTCGCGACATATTGCTCGCGGGAGGCGCAGACGAGTTCGTCAATGCCCGCGGCCTGGACGAGGCTTGAGCAGACCCGGGAAGCGAAGGTCCGCCCGGGGAAGGTCAGGACCGGAAGGCCCATCCACAGTGCGTCAGCGGCGGTGGTGTGCGAGCCATAGGGGAAGGTGTCGAGGAACAGATCGGCCAGCGCATAGCGCGCGACATGGTGCGGGTTGGCCTTTTTCTCCGCGAAGACAAGGCGCTCCGGCGCGACCCCGGCCTCGCGCGCGATCGCCCGCAGGCGGTCGTTGGTGTCGCCTGCGCCGCCGAACAGCCACAGCACGCTGTCGGGCGCCGCGTTGAGGATCGCCAGCCAGCTTGCGAACATCACCGGCGTGAATTTCTGCGCGCCGTTGAGGGAGCAGAACACGAAGACGCCCTCGGGCAAACCCTCCTCGGCCCGGGTTGGCGGCGCGGCGACGACGCGCTTGCGGTCGTTGGGCTGATAGCAGGAGAGCCGCACGACCTTCTCGGTGTAATAGCGCTCGCTCTCGGGCGGGATGATGCGGGGATCGGCGATCAGATAATGATGGTCCGGCGAACCCATCGTGCCGGGGAAGCCGAACCAGTTGACGATCACCGGCGCGGGGCGCAGCGAGAACACCTTGGTGCGCGCGCTCTTGGTGAAGCCGTTGAGATCGACGAGAATGTCGATCTCGTCGGCGCGGATGCGCCGAGCCGCCTCCTCGTCCGTGAGATCGTTGATGTCGATCCAGTGATCGACCGCGCCGCGGCAGCGTTGCTTGACGCCGTCGTCGCGCGCGATGCCGCAGTAATAGGCGAAGATCTCGAACTCGTTCTTATCGTGCGTCTCCAACACGTCGGTCATGGCGAAGCCGACGGCGTGCTCGCGCAAATCGGAGGAGACATAGCCGATGCGCAGCCGCCCCGGCTTGCGCTCCTCCGGCGCGACCGGCGCCGGGATTTCAACTGGCCCCGGGCGAGGGCCGACAAGCTCGCGGTAATAGGTCGCCGCGCGCGCGAGCTGGAACAGCGGATCGTTGGAGAGATTGGCGATCGACAGCGGCGAGACGCCCGCCATCAGCGCCTCCGTCGCAACGCCGTCCCAGCCCTGGACCGCCGGCCATTTGCATTGGCGTTGACGCAAGGCGACGTAATGCTGGATGACGGAGGGCTGATGAATGGAGATGTCGAGCGACAACCGCATCGCCTCCTCGGCCGGCCCGTCGACATTATGCGCCTCCAGCACGCGCGCCATCTGTTCCAGCGCCGTCAGCTTGTTGCGGATGATCTCGCCGCGAATCTGCGGCAGCCGCTCGACCATCGCGCGCCATTGCTCGACCGCCTCGCCGAGCTGGCCCGCATCTTCGAGCAGACGTCCGAGATTGACGTAGATCGGGAAGAAATCCGGCTTCAGCCGCTGGCACTCGCGCGCCGCCGCAATGGCGCCGAGCCGATCCCCCGCCTTGGCGAGCGAAAAGGAATAGTTGAAATAGGCCGCATGCAGAAAGTCGTGGTGCGGATTGCAGGCGATCCAGTTCTTATAGAGCGCCGCGGCGAGGTTCGAGGCGCCCTCGGCGTTGAATCGCTCGGCGTGGCTCAAGAGATCGCCGGCGCTCCAGTTCTGATAAAAGCCGTAACTTTCCAGCTCGGCGGGAGAAACGAGGGCCTGCCCGTCGAATTGGTTCTGTTGCAGCATGTATGTCTCCCGTATCGCCTCGTCTCCACATGAGGCGGTTCAACGCTCCGACGCGCACGCATAGTCCGCAAAACGTCCGGCGCCGCGCGACAAGCGCGGCGCCGGGGATCAAGTTCATCCCACGAGCGTCTGATACGCCGTGATCTGCGCGTTGTTCATCGCCTGCACCTGAGTGGACGTCAGGGAGAGACCTTGCGTCGTCGTCATGGCGCCGATCGTCGTCGTGGTCAGGCCGGTTACCTGGGTGGTCGTAAGCTTCGACACATCCAGTTCTTGCAGCACGGTCGTGGTGACCGTGTTCAGCTGCGTGGCGCTGAGGTTGGCGATCTGCGCGCCGCTCAACGCGCCGACCTGGGCGGAGGTGAAATTGCCGAGCGCCGTGGTCGTCAGCCCCGACACTATGCTTGTCGAAAGCCCGGCGATCGACGCCGTGTTCACCGCCTGCAGGTTGGTCGTGCTCAACGCGTTGACGTCGGTCGCGCTCAATCCCGAAAGTTGGTTGGTAGCCAGGACGCCGAACTGCGTCGATGTCAGGGTGTTGAGCGTCGTCGTCGTCAGGCCGCCGAGCTGCGTGCTCGACAGGCTGGCGGCGTTGAGCGCGTTGAGCGCCGTCGTCGTCACCGCGCCGAGCTGCGACGCGCCGAGCGCCTGGACCTGCGCGGTCGACAGCGAGCCGAGCTGAGTGACGGTGAAATTGCTGAGCGCCGTCGTGGTCGCCCCCGAGAGGCTCGAGGTCGTCAGCCCGTCGAGCGCCGAAGTGGTCAGCGCCTGCAGATTGGTCGAGGTCATCGCGTTGACGTCGATGGCCGACAGCGCCCCCGCCTCGCCCGACGTAAGCGAGGAGAGCTGCGACGTCGTCAGCGCGTTGATTGCGGTCGTCGACAATCCCGCCACCTGCGTGGCGCTGAACCGCGCCGCGTTCAGGGCGTTGAGCGCCGTGGTGGAGGCGGCGTTGAGCTGGCTCGCCGTCAGGCTCTGGATCTGCGCGGTGGACAAGGCGCCGAGTTGCGTCGTTGAGAAAGCGCCGAGCGCGGTGGTCGTCAGACCGCCGATCGTCCCAGTCGAAAGACCGGTGATCGCCGCAGTCGTCAGCGCCTGCAAGTTGGTCGAGGTCATGCCGGCGACCGAGGACGCGCCGAGGCTGAGCAAGCTGAGCGCTCGACAGGCTCGCAAGCTGCGTCGTCGACATCGCGTTGAGCGCCGTCGTCGTCAGGCCGCCGATCTGCATCGAGGAGAGCTTGGAGCCGGCGAGCGCGTCGAGCACGGTCGACGTGACCAGACCGAGCTGCGAGGCGGTCAGACCCTGCACTTGCGACGTCGTCAGCGCGCCGAGCTGCGTCGTGGTGAAATTGCCGAGCGCGGTCGGCGTGGCGCCGGAGAGCGCGGTCGTCGTCAGGCCCAGCGCGCCGGTGGTCGACAGCGCCTGCACGTCGGTCGAGGTCAGGGCGTTGAGGTCGGCGGCGGAGAGCGCGCCGACGTCGGCGCTGGTCAGCGCCGCGAACTGCGTGGCGTTGAGATTCAACAGCGTCGTCGTGGTCAGGCCGCCGACTTGCGTCGAGGAGAGCCTGGCGGCGTTGATGGCGTCGAGCGCGGTCGTGGTGATGAGGCCAAGCTGCGTCGCCGTCAGCCCCTGGACCTGGGCGGTGCTCAAGGCGCCGAGCTGCGTCGCGCTCAGATTGACGAGCGCGGTCGTCGTCAGGCCGGAGATCGTCGTGGAGCTGACGCCGGCGAGCGCGGAGGTGGACAACGCCTGCATGTCCGTGGAGGTCAGGGCGTCGAGGACGGTCGTCGTCAGGGCGCCCGTCTGGCTGCTGGTCAGCGAACCCAGTTGGGTCGTCGTCAGCGCCAGCGCCGCGGTCGAGGTCAGACCCGCCGCTTGCGTGCGTCGAGAACCTGGCGGCGTTGAGCGCGTTGAGCACCGTGGTCGTCGCGGTGTTGAGCTGCGTTGTCGTCAGGCCCTGGATCTGGTTTGTCGTCAGCGCGCCGAGCTGGGTCGAAGTAAGGCCGCCGAGCGCGACGCGTCGCGTCGTGGCCCGCCGGCGAGGCGCCGCTCGGTCGTCAGCGAGCCGGGCGAGCGCCGACTCGTGCTGAGACCGCGCCTGGTCGCGATATGCGTGCGTGGTCGAGTCAGCGTCGTCGAGGTAGTCGGCGGCGGTCAGCCGCCGTGCGAGTCAGCCCGCCGAGCTGCGTGGCCGACAGGGCGTCAAGCTGCGGTGTGAGCGCGCCACCTGCGTCGTCGTCAGCGCGTTGAGCGCCGTCGAGGCGAGCAGGCCGACGACGGCGGAGCCCACGCCCGCCAGCGCCGAGGTCGTCAGCGCCTGCAGGTTCGTCGAGGTCAGCGCGTTGAGCTCGGTCGAGTTGAGGCCGGAGGTCTGCTTGCTGGTCAGCGCGGCGATCTGCGTCGTCGTCAGGGCATTGGCGGCCGTCGTCGTCAGGCCGCCGAGCTGCGCGCTCGACAGCCGCGCGGCGTTGAGAGCGTTGAGCACGGTCGTCGTGACCGTCGTCAACTGTGTCGTCGTCAACCCCTCCACCTGGTTCGTGGTCAGCGCGCCGAGCTGGGTCGAGGTCAGATAGCCGAGCGCGGTCGTCGTCGCGCCGGAGAGCGCGGTCGTGGTCAATCCGGCGAGCGCGGCGGTGGTGAGCGCCTGGACGTTGGTCGAGGTCAGCGCGTTGAGCTCGGCGGCGGTGAGGCCGGAGACCTCCTTGCTGGTCAGCGCCGCGGCCTGCGTCGTCGTCAGCGCGTTGAGCGTGGTCGAGGTCAGTGCGCCGATCTGGGCCGAGGTCAATCGGGCGGCGTTGAGGGCTGCCGAGCTGGGTCGTCGTCAAGCCCGCCGATCTGAGTCGAGGAGAGCGCGTCGGCCTGGGCGGTCGTCAGACGCGGCGACCTGCGTCGTCGTCAGCGCGTTGAGCGCCGTCGTGGTGAGCGCGCCCACGACGGCGGAGCCGACGCCCGCCAGCGCCGAGGTCGTCAGCGCCTGAAGGTTCGTCGTGCGTCAGCGCGTTGAGCTCGGTCGAAGTCAGGCCCGAGGTCTGCTTGCTGGTCAGAGCGCCGACTTGCGTCGTCGTCAGCGCATTCGCCGCGGTCGTCGTCAGATTGCCGACTTGCGCCGAGGACAGATTGACGGCGTTGAGAGCATTGAGCGTCGTCGTCGTGACGGCTGTTGATCTGCGTCGAGGTCGAGCCCCTGCACCTGCGCCGAGGTCAGCTCGCCGAGCTGCGTCGTGGAGAAATTGCCGAGCGCGGTCGTCGTCGCGCCGGCGAGCGCCGTGGCGGTGAGGCCGGTGAGCGCGGTCGCTCGCGATGCGCCTGCAGATTGGTCGAGGTAAGCCCGTCGAGGTCGGTCGACGACAGCGCGATGGTCTGCCGGTTGGTGAGCGCGCGCGACCTGCGTGGTCGTCAGCGCGTTGAGCGTCGTCGTCGTCAGCCCGCCGATCTGGGTGGTCGACAGCCTTGAGGCGTTGAGTTCGCCCAGTACGCGTGGTCGTCGCCGAGTTGAGCTGCGTCGTCGTCAGGTTCTGGACCTGCACGGTGGTCAGCGCGGCGACCTGAGTCGAGGTCAGATTGCCGAGCGCCGTCGTGGTCGCGCCGCCCAGGGCGGCGCCGGAGAGGCCGGAGACGGCGGATGTCGTCAGCGCCTGTGCGTTGGTCGAGGTCAGCGCGTTGAGGTCGGTCGAGGTGATCGCTGCGGCCTGCGCCGCCGTCAGCGCGCCGAACTGCGTCGTCGTCAGATTGAGCAGCGTCGTCGTGGTCAGGCCGGAGATCTGCGTGGTCGACAGGCTGGCGGCGTTGAGCGCGTTGAGCGTCGGTGGTCGTCGTCGCGTTGAGCTGCGTCGTCGTCAGGCCCTTCACCTGCAAGGCGGTGAGGGCGGACAATTGCGTCGTCGCCAGATTGCCGAGCGCCGTCGTCGTCAGGCCGCCGAGCGCGGTTGTGGTGAGGCCGGCGAGCGCCGTCGCCGTCAGCGCCTGCGCGTTGGTCGAGGTCAGCGCGTTGAGGTCGGCCGAGGTCAGCGCGCTGGCCTGTTTGCTCGTCAGCGTCTTGATCTGCGTCGTCGACAGCGCATTGAGCGTCGTCGAAGTCAGCGCGCCGATCTGCGTGGTCGAGAGATTGGCGGCGTTGAGCGCGTTAAGCGTGGTCGTCGTCGACCGTATTGAGCTGCGTGGGGGTGAGCGCCTGCGCCTGCGCGGCGGTGAGATGGCCGAGCTCGGTGGTCGAGAAATTGCCGAGCGCGGTCGTCGTCAGGCCGGAGATCGTCGCAGACGTGAGGCCGTTGTCGGCGGTGGTGGAGAGCGCCTGCAATGTTGGTCGTGGTCAGCGCGTTGACGTCGGCGGCGTTGAGCGCGCTGACGGCGGCGCTGGTCAGCGCGGCGAGCTGCGAGGTCGTGAAATTGTTGAGCGCCGTCGTCGTCAGGCCGCCGATCTGCGTGGAGGAGAGGCTGGCGGCGTTGAGCGCGTTGACGAGGGTCGTCGTGCCGGTGTTGAGTTGCGTGGTCGTCAGGCCCTTGACCTGCAGCGTCGTCAGCGCGCCGAGCTGGGTCGTCGAGAAATTGCCGAGCGTCGTCGTCGTCAGCTGGCCGAGATTGGTCGAGGTGATGCCGGCGATCGCGGTGCTGGTCAGCGCCTGCAAGTTGGTCGAGGTCAGCCTGGAAAGGTCGGTGGTGCAGAGCGCCGAGGCCTGGGAGCTGGTGAACTCGGCGACCTGGGAGGTGGTGAGCGCATTGAGCGTGGTCGTCGTCAGGCCCGCGACCTGAGTGGTCGTGAGACTGGCGGCGTTGAGGGCGTTCAGCGCCGTCGTCGTCATGGCGTTGAGCTTGCGACGTCGTGAGGCCCTTCACCTGGTTGGCGGTGAGACGGGCAAGCAGCGTGGCGCCGAGATTGCCGAGCGTGGTGGTCGTCATGCCGGCGATCTGGGTGGCGGTGAAGCCGCCGAGCTGGGCGGCCGTAAGGCCTTGCAGCTCCGCGCCCGTCAAGGCGTTGACGTTTGTCGTCGTCAGCGCGCCGAGCACCGTGGCGGTCATCGCGTCGGCCTGGGTGTTGGCGAGCGCCAGAATCATCGCCATCGAAAGCGACGGCGCGGCCTGGGTCGAGAAGCCGGTGATCTGCGTCGTCGTCAGCGCGGCTTCCGCCGTCGTGGTCAGCGCGCTGAGCTGGGCGCCGCTCATGGCCGCGATCTGGGAGACCGTCAGCGCGGCGATGTCGGTGGTCTTCAGGCTCGCCATGGTCGTGGTCGACAGATTGGCGATCTGCGCATTCGACAGCGAACTAACGAAAGACGTCATTGCGAACCCCCAGAGCGCTTACCGTTTAGTCGACGCATTCGCGCGCGAATCACCTTCGAGGCTTCGCCGCTGCCTGCATCGAGATACAGAATTATTCGAGTGAAGCAAGATTACGCTACGAATGTTTCAAAGTAGTTACTGATTTTAATCGACATATATTGATGACGTAGCGTCACACATGCCATATCAAATTTAATGCTATGGAATTCATGCCTTAACGTAGTTGATTTGTCAGCGGAACAATCTTGACGTAACAGGAATATGCGCTTTCTTATTATTTGTCATTTGCCATTGTATCTGGAATTAACGAATAATTAACCACCGACATCCGCAAGTTCTCCGTTGAGAATAGGCAATTCCTGCAAGCGAACGTCGACAGTTCACCGCTCCCGCCGGCGACGGACCCGACTCCGACGGCCACCGCGCCACGCCAAAGCTTGCGCCAGGGTTATGCGAGACTTAACGACCGCCGAACGTTCACAAGGGAGACCTGCCCTGACGACCGAACCGACCCCCTACGAACGCATTGGCGGCGCCGACGTCGTCGACGCGCTCGTCGAGCGATTCTACGCGGAGATGGACGCCCGGCCCGAGGCGCGCGGCATTCGCGCCCTGCACGCCGCCAATCTCGCGCCGACCAAATTCGTGCTGAAGCGGTACCTCGGCGAATGGCTCGGCGGCCCGCCGCTTTACTCGCGCGAGCGCGGCCATCCGCGGCTGCGCATGCGCCATCTGCGCTTTCCCATAGGCGAGGCCGAACGCGACGCGTGGCTTGCCTGTATGCGCGCCGCGCTCGAAGCGACGGTCGCCGACGAGGCCGCGCGCGAGGGGATATTCCGCGCGCTCGCCTCGCTCGCCGATCACATGCGCAACCGGCCGCCGGGCGAAGGCTGACCCAGGGCGGCGCTTGTCGGAATGAAAGCGCTGTGTTACCGCGCCCCTCGCGATCGCGGGTGGGGAGAAGGGCATGGCGGACCAAGACGGTGTGAGCGGCTCCGAGGCGGCCAATGCGGCCCGGTTCTCCGTGCTGACCCAGTTCACGCGCGATTTCTCGTTCGAGAACCCTAACGCGCCGCGCACCCTTGCGCCGCAGAGCCAGGCGCCGCGCATCAACCTTCAGATCAACGTCAACGCCCGCCAGCTCTCGCCGACGGATTACGAGGTGACGCTGCTGCTTGAAGGCGGCGCCGGCGAGGGGACGGATTCGCTGTTCAAGTTCGAGCTGAGCTACGCCGGCATCTTCCGGCTGGAGAACATCCCCGCCGATCAGGTGCAGCCGGTGGTGATGATCGAGGGTCCGCGGCATCCTGTTCCCGTTCGCGCGCCAGATCGTCGCCGAGGCGGTGCGCAGCGGCGGCTATCCCGCCGCTCTATGTCGATCCCGTCGACTTCCATGGCCTTTACCTGCAGCGCCTCGCCCAGGCGCAGGCGATGCAGGCCGGCCGCGCCTGAAGTCCGGCGCGGCGCCCGTCAAGCCGGCGGCGGCAGGTATTTGAGCCAGATCGCCGGGGCTCCGAAGCTTTCGAGATGAGCGCGATGGGCGCTCTCGGCTTCCGACGTCGAGCCGGGCTGGCAACGGCGCGGAACGGCGCATTGGACCGGTTGCGCGAGGAGCCGCCGCGACGGCGGCGCGCGCCGTCATCCCCAGGCCCAGACTGCGCTGCCTTCCGCCGCTCAGCTCGCAATAGACCTCGACCAGGATCTCCGCATCGAGCAGCGCGCCGTGCTTGATGCGGCGCGAGCGGTCGATGCGGTAGCGGTCGCATAGCGCATCCAGACTGTTGGGGGCGCCGGGATGCTTGCGGCGGGCGAGCGCGAGGGTGTCGACGATCCGCTCCGCCGCCAGCGCGGCGCGACCGATCGTCGCAAGCTCCGCATTGAGGAAGCGCGTGTCGAATTCGGCGTTGTGTATGACGAGCGGATCGTCGCCGACGAAGGCGAGGAACTCCTCGACGACCGCCGCGAACACCGGCTTGTCCCTCAGCAATTCCGTGGAATGGCCATGCACCCGGAACGCGTCCTCCGGCACGTCGCGCTCGGGATTGATGAGCACATGGAACGTGCGGCCGGTGGCGATCTTGTCGATGATCTCCACGGCGCCGATCTCGACAAGGCGGTCGCCCTTGGCCGGATCGAGCCCCGTCGTCTCGGTGTCGAGCACGATCTCACGCATGGCGCCCCCTTTCGCAGCCAACGATGGCGCGCAGGAAATCCTCGGCCTGACGGCGCGAATCGCCGAGCGAGCCGCTGGTGTCGATGACGAAATGCGCGCGCCGACGCTTCTCTTCGTCCGGCGTCTGCCGTTTGAGCAGCGCCTCGAATCGCGCCGCGTCCGCGCCGGCGCGGGCCAGCGCCCGGGCGCGCTGAACCTCGGGCCGCGCGCTCACCACCACGACCACATCGACGTTGCGGTCGCCGCCGGTCTCGAACAACAGGGGAATGTCGAGGAGCGCGGCGCGGGCGCCGGCGCGCCGCGCATCCTCCAGAAATCTCGCCCTCCTCGCCGCCACGGCGGGATGGACAATGGCCTCCAGCCGCTTCATCGCTTCCGGGTCGCCGACGACGTAACGGCTGAGCCGCTCGCGATCGACGGCGCCCTCGATGAGCACGCCGGGAAAGGCCGCCTCGACGCCGCGCGCCTCGACGCCGCGATAAATGTCGTGCACCGCCGCGTCGGCGTCGAACACCGGCGCGCCGAGGGCGCGGAACATCGCCGCAAGCGTCGACTTGCCCATGGCGATCGAGCCGGTGAGGCCGACGACGATCATCGCTTCAAAGCCTCAACGCGCCGAGCCGGCGCAGAGCCGCCAGCAGCTTCAGCATCGGCAGGCCAAGAATGGTCGAGTGGTCGCCCTCGACCCGCTCGAACAGATGCGCGCCCAGACCCTTCCCATTGATAGACCCCGACGCTGCCGAGCACGACCGGCCCGGCCGCGTCGAGGTAGAGGCTCAGCGCCCGCCCGTCCAGCGCGCGCATCGTCATGTCGGCCGTCTCAGCGCCGGCCTCGAGCGACTTGGCCGTCGCGCGCCAATCGCGAAGGCCGAGGTCAGGCGGTGGGTGCGGCCGCAGAGCGCTCGACAAAGTGATAAGCGCCTCTTCCCGCGTCGCGGATTTGTGGAAAATGCGGCCGTCCAGCGAAAGCACCTGATCGGCCCCGATCACCAGCGCCCCCGGCGCCTCGGCGCTCAGCGCCTTGGCGCGGGCGAGCGCGACCGCGAGTTCGTCCGGCGCGGCGCGGGGCATCGCGGCTTCGAGCGCGCGCTCGTCGACGTTGGCGGCCACGACCTCGAAGGGCAGGCCCGCCGCCTCCAGGAGGCGGCGGCGCGTCGCGCTGCCGGAGGCGAGCGCCAGGCGAAAACGGTCGTTCCAGATCGCTCGACATCGCGCTCACGCCTGGGCGATGAATTTGAGCCGGTGCTCGCGGTAGAGATCGAGGATCGCCGCCGCCGTCTCCTCGATCGAGCGGCGCGTCACGTCGATCATCGGCCAGCGGCGCTCGGCGAAGAAGCGGCGCGAAGCGCCGATCTCCTCGGCCACGGCGACGCGGTCGATATATTCGCTCTGCGTGTCGGCGTTGAGCGAAAGCAGCCGGTTCTGCCGGATCTGGATGATGCGCTCGGGCGAGGCGATGAGGCCGACGATGAGCGGCCGTTTCAGCTCGGCCAGGCCGCGCGGCAGCGGCGCCTGCGGCACGAACGGGACATTGGCGGTCTTGTAGCCGCGGTTGGCCAGATAGATGCTCGTCGGCGTCTTCGAAGTGCGGCTGACGCCGACCAGCACGATGTCGGCCTGTTCGAGATTCTCGGGCATCTGGCCGTCGTCGTTCATCATCGAATAGTTCAGCGCGTCGATGCGCTTGAAATATTCGGCGTTGAGCATGTGCTGCGCGCCGGCGCGCGAAGTCGCGTTCTGGCCGAGATAGGACTGGAACAGGGTCAGGATCGGCCCGAGCACGGAGAGGCACGGCGAGCCCGAGGCCTCGCAGCTCGCCTCCAGTCGGCGCGACAGTTCGGGATCGACCAGCGTGAACAGCACGATCCCCGGCGCGTCCTCGATCTCGGCGATCACCCGGTCGAGCTGCCCGGTCGTGCGCACGAGCGGATAGACATGCTCGATCGAGGCGACGCCCTGATATTGCGCGGCGGCGGCGCGGGAGGCGGCGATCAGCGTTTCGCCGGTCGAATCGGAGACCAGATGCAAGTGGAAATAGCTTCGCCCCATGCAAGCCCTTTTCGCGAGCCGTCCCCGCAATTCTCGCCGCGACGGGGAGGCATGTGCACAACTCGGACCAACCGCGCTGCGCCTGTCCGGAGGCTCCGATTCCTCCACAGATTAACGTTTCGTTTCGGCCGGCGCCACCGCGCCCGTGGACAACGGGGATAACGCGCCCTATCCCGGCTCCGTCCACAGCGGTCGCGTTAACGAAGCGTTTACCCGGCTTAACAATTCCTTAATTTGTCCCCAGCCGGCTCATGAAACCGAAACCGCCCCGCCGACCACGTCGGAATGGGGAAAACCTGTCGCACGGCGCCGCATGAGTTCTTATCCCCAGGCTAACAGCAGAATCAGAGTCTATACTCCCTTTATATATAGGTCGGGGGATGCTACCCCCGCGCCGCCCTCTGGAAACGAAACGGACCCATGGAAAGCTTGGCCCTTTGGATCAAGGCCCTGCATGTGCTGGCCGTGATCTCCTGGATGGCGGGATTGCTCTACCTGCCTCGTCTGTTCGTCTACCACGCCGAGTCGGAGCGGGGATCAAAGGCTTCCGAGACGTTCAAGGCGATGGAGCGCCGGCTCCTCAAGGCCATCATGAATCCGGCGATGATCGTCACCTGGGCGACGGGGCTCTATATCGCCTACGCCTTGAGCTATTTCCGCGCGCCCTGGCTCCATGCCAAGCTCGGGCTCGTGCTGCTGCTTTCGGCCTTCCACGGCTATCTCGTCGGCCGGGTGCGCGCATTCGCCGAGGACCGCAACGCCAAATCGTCGCGCTTCTACCGGGTCATCAATGAAGCGCCGACCGTGCTGATGATCGGCATCGTCGTTCTCGTGGTGGTCAAGCCCTTCTAAGCAGACATTCGTTGGAAGGCCAACGAATGTCTGCTTAGGTCTTTGATTTAGCAGGATTTTCGTCCGAAAACCGGCATCCACTTTTCGGAAATCCTGCTTAGGGTTGGCCGATAAGACGCTCGAGATAGTCGCGCTCCTCGGCCGGTCGGCTGGGATTGGCGAGGCGCCGTCGAAGCTCCTCCAGCACCCGACGGGCGCGCTCGGCGTGGTCCGGACCGCCGGAAAGCTCGCCCTCGGCGGCGCCCCGGGTTCCGTCCTGGCTGCGCCCGAGCGGATCGTCGTTTTCGCCCTGCTGCCGGCCGCCGCGGCGGCCGACATAGCCGTTGCCGCCCCTTGCCGCGGCCGCGCATCTGCTCGGCCATCGCCTGTCCGCCCTGACGCAGAGCCTCGATCGCCTTGCCCTGCTGCTCTACCGCGTCGCCCTTGGGCGAATGGCCGTAACGGCGCGGCGATTTGCCTTCGCCGGTCTCGCCCTTCAGGTCCTTCTGGGCCTGAGCCATGGCGCCTGAGGCGTCGTCGAGGTTCTTCGGCGTGTCGACGCCGGCGCCGCGCAGTTGCCGCTCGATTTCGTCGAGACGCTCCTGCAGCTCGCGCTGGCGGTCGGCGAGCCGGGAATCGTCCTTGTTCTGCTCGGAAGGCTCCGCGCCGGACCTCTCCCGCTGATCCTGCCGGAACGTGTCGTCGCGCAGGGCCTGCTGATCCTTCAGGAGCTTGTCGAGATCGCTCAGCGACTTTCGCATCTGGCGGCTCGCCGGATCGGGCCTGCCGTTGTCGCCGCTGCGCAGGTTCTCCATCATCTCCTGCAACTGGTCGAGCATGGCCTGCGCCTGATCCTTGGCCCCGGAGCCGGCGTCCTTTTCGAGCCGGTCGAGCATGTCGCTCGAGGTCCTTGGAGTCCATCGGCGCGGCGTCGTCCTGCATCGCCTGCTTGTCGGCGTTGCGCATCATTTCCGCGAGATAGCGTTGCGCCGCTTCGCGCAGCTCCTGAGTGAGGCGTTTGAGCTCCTCGGGGCTCGCGCCCTTGCGCAGGGCCTCGCGCAGCTTGTCCTCGGCGGCCCGCAGATCCTTGAGCGCTTCGCTGGCGTCGCCGTTCTCGATGGAGAGCGCCAGAGCCCACAGCCATGCGGCGACGTCGCGCAGCTCGTCGTCGTTGCGCGCCTTGGCGAGTTTGCGCGCCGCGCCGTCGAGATCGAGATAGACGCGCGGGCTCGTCTCGAACAGGTCGGGCCCCAGTTGCAGCGCAGCCAGGGCGCGCTTGACGCGGGGCGTGTTGCGGTCGGGATCGAGCACGAGGTCGCGACGCAATTCGACAAGCGCCTTGGCGAGCGGATTGACGAAGGGTCGCTGCGGCAAAACCATTTCGACCGGCGGGCTCGTCGCGGTCGCGTCCGACACGCTCTTGGCCGTCAGCGTCAGCGTCACCCGCGCGCCGGCCCAGGGATGTTCGGAAAGATCGATGGTGGCGCGCGCCTCGCCCGTTCCGTTGGCGCCGCCGGGAAGCGCCAGCGCCAGCGTCGGCGGCCCGAACAGGGTATGCGCGGCGGTGGGCGGCTTGAACAGAGCGACGCCGCCAGCCGCCTCGCTGACGCCATAGGCGTCCTCGATGGCGTAATGCAGGGTCAGCGAGCCCGAGTAATTGGCCTGCGGTGGGTCGAGAAGGCGGATCGAAGGCGCCGTTTTGCGGCTGAACCTTGAGCACGACGTCCGCGGCGAGCGCGCCGCCCTTCGAAAATCTTCGCCTCGCCGTCCCGATGAATGGCGAAGCGGCGCTCTTCCGGCGATTTGGCGGCGACGGCGGCAAGGCCGCCATCGACCGAAACGCTGACAGCCTTGGGATCGGCGCGCACCACGAGAACGGAATTTTCCGGCGCGGCGACGGTTCGAACCGCCCCGCCCTCCGCAATCTTGAGGAAGATCGGCGGTTTGCCCGTATAGGTCGGCGGATCGATCCAGGCGTCGACGCGGGCGGAGACGGACTGGGCGAGGGTCGGCATGCCATAGAAGGCCGCGGCGAGCCGGGCGAAGCGCTCGGACCCCGCCGCGAAAAATCCGACCAGCGCCAGCAGCACGGCGACGAAGCGCAGCGCGTAGGGGTCGCGCGCCGCCACATGCGGCGACGGCGGCTTGACGGCGAGGCGCTCGACCTCGCGCGCGATCCGGTCTTTGTGCAAGGCCCAGAGCGCCCGGGTAGCGGGATCGTCGCCGGAATTGGCGAGCGTGTCTTCGAGCGCGGAGGCCGGACGATGCGCGGCCTGCGCGTCGCGGTCGAGGCGCGCCAGCGCGCGCCAGCGCGCCGGCCAGCGCAGCATGACGACAGGGCTCAGAGCCGCCAGGAACGCCAGCCCGAACAGGACGAGCGCGACCAGCCGCGCCAAAGGCGGAGTTTCGAACCACAGACCGAACCAGGAGGCGGCAAGGAAAAGCAGCGCCACTGCGCCGGCGAAGGCGAGCGGCGGCCACAGGTCTTCCCAGACCAGGGTAAGCGCCGCGCGGCGCCTAAGTCGCTTCAGACGGTCTTCGGGGCTCGGCGGCGACGGCAAACGAGTTCTCCGGGGCGCGTGGCGCTCGATCTACGCCCGGCAGCACCCCTCACGCCAACCAGGGCGGAAGTTTGTCCAGGCCGATCAATTCCTCATAGGTGGGGCGCGGGCGGACAATTGCAAAGCGGTCGCCGTCGACCAGCACTTCGGGCACGAGGCGCCTTGTATTGTAAGTGCCGGCCTGCACGGCGCCATAGGCGCCGGCGGTCAGCACCGCGAGAAGATCGCCGGCGCGCGGCTCGGGCATGTCGCGCCCGAGAGCGAGATAGTCGCCGCTCTCGCAGACGGGGCCGACGACGTCGGCGACGATGCGGGGATCGTCGGTTTTCGGCTGGCGATAGGGGCGCAGTTCGTGATGGGCGTCATAGAGCGTGGGGCGGACGAGATCGTTCATGCCAGCGTCGACGATCACGAAGTTTTTCGCCTCCCCGCGCTTGACGTAGATCACTGAGGTCGCGAGCACCCCGGCGTTCCCGGCGATGAGGCGGCCTGGCTCCAGGAAAATCTCGCAATCGAGCGCACGCGTGCGGCGGGCAACAATCTCTGCGTAGGCTTCAGGATGCGGCGGCGGCTCGTTGTCGAAGCGATAGGGCACGCCGAGGCCGCCGCCGAGATCGACATGGCGGATCCTGTGGCCGTCGGCGCGCAGGGCGGCGACAAACTCCGCCAGCAGCGCGAAGGCGTCGTCGAAGGGCGAAAGGTCGGTGATCTGCGACCCGATATGCATGTCGACGCCGTCCACTTCGACGCCCGGCAGGGTCTTGGCGCGGGCGTAGACCTCGCTGGCCCGGGAGATCGGCACGCCGAACTTGTTCTCCGACTTGCCGGTGGAGATCTTGGCGTGGGTGCGCGCATCGACATCAGGGTTGACGCGGATGGCGATCGGCGCGCGCAGGTTGCGGGAGGCGGCGACCTCGGAGAGCGCCTCCAGTTCGGGCTCCGACTCCACGTTGAAGCAGCGGATGCCGGCCTCTAAGCCCAGCGCCATCTCCGCGCGCGTCTTGCCGACGCCGGAGAAAATGATTTTCTGCGGCGGCGTTCCGGCTGCGAGCGCGCGGCGCAATTCGCCTTCCGACACGACGTCCATGCCGGCGCCGAGATTGACGAGCGTCTTCAGCACCGCCTGGTTGGAGTTGGCCTTCATCGCGTAGCAGACGAGCGCGCTCTGGCCGGCGAAAGCTTCCGTGAACACGCGGAAATGGCGGGTCAGGGTGGCGGTGGAGTAGCAGTAGAAGGGCGTGCCCACTTCCGCCGCGATCTCGGCGAGATCGACGTCTTCGGCGTGAAGGCGGCCGTGGCGATATTCGAAATGCTGCATGGGGCGACGCTACTGCAACAGCGGGTCTAGGACGAAATCCTTTTTCGGCGGCGTGATCTTCTGGCTCGGCCGATGGAATTCGATATCGTGTTTATTGGCGGGCGTCTGCACGGCGTTGGCGCTCGGCGGCTCGAGATCGCCGCGCCGGCCGCAGGCGGAAAGGGCCAGCGCCGCCGCGACAGCCAGGAGCGCGGCGCGGGGTTTAGGCGTCAAGAACACGAAGAGCTCCGGGACAATCGCAGGCGATTATACGCGATTTCCTGCAAAGGGCGAGGCTGGGTCCTACAGCCTCGCCTTTTGGTTCAGGCGGGGTCCTCCAGCCTCGCCGTTTGGTTAAGGCTCAGCCGAGCCCCGCCTCGGCAAGCTTGGCTTTGAGATGGGCGATGCCCTTCTTGGCGTAGGCGAGCGAGGGCGCCTTCTTCGGGTCCTGCTCGGCCTCCAGCACCACCCAGCCGGAATAGCCCTTCAGCTCACGGAACACCGCGCCGTAATCGACCATGCCGTCGCCGGGCACGGTATAGACGCCGAGATCGGCGCCCATCCCGAGGATCGAATCGAGGAAGCTCCAGTCGCCGGCGTGGCTCTGCCGCATCTGCTTCTCGCGCACGTCCTTGCAATGGACATGGCCGATGCGCTCCCGATAGGTCCGCGCGAGCCCCGCCGGATCCGCGCCGCCCCAGCGCGCGTGGCCGGTGTCGAGCAGGAGATGCAGCGGCGCCTTCGTGTACGCCATCAGGCAGTCGATGTCGGCCTCCGACTGAACGACCGTGCCCATGTGGTGATGATAGCAGGGCTTCAGGCCCTGATCGGCGAGGCGCGCGGAAAACTCGGTGAGCTTGCGGCCGAACTCGACCCATTCCGCCCTGGTGAGACGCGGGCGCTCGGACAGCGGCTTCGACCGGTCGCCGTGAATGGCGTTGGAGGTCTCGGCGAGGATGATGACCTCGGCGCCGGCGCCCTTCGTCATCGCGACATGCGCCTTGGCCGCCTCGACCTCGTCGGTGACGGAGCGCCGGAGCAGTTCGGTCGAGTACCAGCCGCCGACGAAAACATGGCTGAACTCGGCGAGTTTGGCTTTGAGCGCCGCCCCGTCGACGGGCATCTTGTGGCCCTTCTCCATGCCGACGACGCCGGCCTCGCGCGCTTCCGCGAGGCAGGTCTCCAGCGGCGTATCGCCGCCGATTTCCTGCAGATCGTCGTTGGACCAGCCGATGGGGTTGGCGCCGATGCGGATCATCTCAGTCTCCCAGGCGCTGACGCTTCAGCGCTTCCTCGTAAGCCCCGCGGGCGGCGGCGACTTCGCCGCGCGCCGACACTTCCGGAACCGCCACCTCCCACCACGCGCCGCCGGCGTCGGTGGATTGCAGGGGGTCGGTGTCGATGACGATGACCTCGACGCCGTCGGAGGCTCTCGCCGCCTTGAAGGCGGTCTCCAGCTCGGCAATCGAGGCGACCTTCACCGCATGCGCGCCCATCGAGGCGGCATGGGCGACGAAATCGACCTCGGGCATCCGTTCGTGGCGCGCGTCCCGCAGGAGGTTGTTGAACGGCGCGCCGCCGGTCGCCTTTTGCAGGCGATTGATGCAGCCGAAGCCGCGGTTGTCGTTGACGACGATCGTCAGCTTGACGCCGAGCATGACGGCGGTGGCGATCTCCGAGTTCATCATGAGATAGGAGCCGTCGCCGAGGACGACCACGACCTCGCGGGCGGGATGCGCCATCTTGACGCCGATCCCGCCGGCGATCTCGTAGCCCATGCAGGAATAGCCGTATTCGACGTGATAGCCGAGCGGCGCGCCCGGCCGCCACAGCTTGTGCAATTCGCCGGGCAGTCCGCCGGCGGCGCACACGACAATGTCGCTCTTCGCCCCGGCCCGCATCAGCGCGCCGAGCACTTCGGCGTCGCTGGGAAGTTCCGCGTTGGACGGATCGGTGTAGCGGGCGGCGGTCGCTGTCCCACTCGGCCTTAGCTTTTCTGGCGGCCTCGGCGTGGGCGGCCGGCGCCTTCCAGCCGCCGAGCCGAGCGTCGAGCGCCGCGATGGCCGCCTTGGCGTCGCCGACGACGCCGACGGCGCGATGCTTGGCGGCGTCGAAGGCTTGCGCGTTGATCGAGATGAAACGGCGGTCCGGGTTCTGGAACAGCGCCCATGAGCCGGTGGTGAAATCCTGGAAGCGCGTGCCGACGCCGAGGATCACGTCGGCCTCATTGGCCAGCGTATTGGCGGCGGCCGTGCCGGTGACGCCGACCGCGCCCATCGACAGCGGATGATCGTCGGGCATGGCGGACTTGCCGGCCTGCGTTTCCGCTACAGGAAGGCTGCGCCTGGCGCAGAAATCGAGGAGATCCCTCTCGGCCTCCGAATAGAGCACGCCGCCGCCGCAAACGACGAGCGGACGCTTGGCCGCGGCGAGCAGCGCCGTGGCTTCCTCCACCTCGCGAGGATCGGGCGCGGCGCGGCGGATGCGGTGGACGCGGGGGGCGAAGAAGCTCTCGGGATAATCGTAGGCCTCCGTCTGCACGTCCTGGCAGAAGGCGAGCGTGACGGGGCCGCATTCGGCGGGATCGGTCAGAACGGCGATTGCGCGGTTGAGCGCGGGCACGATCTGCTCGGGCCGCGCAATGCGGTCGAAATAGCGCGAAACCGGGCGGAAACAATCGTTGGCGCTGACCGTGCCGTCGCCGAAATCCTCGACCTGCTGCAACACCGGGTCGGGCTTGCGGGTGGCGAACACGTCGCCGGGAATGAGCAGCACGGGCAGGCGGTTGACATGCGCGACCGCGGCGGCCGTCACCATGTTGGTGGCGCCGGGGCCGATCGAGGTCGTGCAGGCCATCATGCGCCGGCGTCGCGAGGCCTTGGCGAAGGCGATGGCCGCGTGCGCCATCGCCTGCTCGTTATGGGCGCGATAGGTCGGCAACTCCTCTCGCGCGCCGTAGAGCGCCTCGCCCAGGCCCGCCACGTTGCCGTGGCCGAAAATCGCGAACACGCCCTCGAACAGCCGCTGCTCGCGCCCGTCCACGACGATGCGTTGCCGGCTCAAGAAGCGAACCATCGCCTGCGCGGCGGTCAGACGCACCATGGCCTCATCTCCTGTCGCGTTTCCCCTTGGAGGAAAACGCTCGCGTTTCCCTCGGGAACGGCGATAGACCCGTTCCAGCGCGTGCGCAAATGAAACAAAAATTCTATTCACAAGTCAAGATGGAACAGGTATTCTTTTTTCGGACCGTGGGGAAAGGGAGGATTTCATGCGATTCGGGGTTATCGGCGCCGGGCGGATCGGCAAGATTCACGGCGGCAATATCGCGCGGCGCAGCGATTGTTCGGTGGCGATCGTGGCCGACGCGGACGCGAGCGCCGCAAGCGCACTTGGCGAGGCAACGGGCGCGAAGGTCGGCTCGGTCGACGAGATCATGGCCGCCAGGGACATCGAGGCGGTGGCGATCTGCTCGCCCACCGACACCCACGCCGATCTCATCGAGCGCTCGGCCAAGGCCGGCAAGGCGATTTTCTGCGAAAAGCCGGTCGATCTCTCGGCCGATCGCGTGCGCGCCTGCCTGGAAGTGGTGAAGGCGCACAAGGCCAAGCTGATGATCGGCTTCAACCGCCGTTTCGACCCCAATTTCGCGAGCCTTGCGCCGCCGCATCGCGGAGGGGGCCGTCGGCGAGGTCGAGATCGTGCAGATCACCTCGCGCGATCCTGGCCCCCCGCCGATCTCCTATATCGAGCGCTCGGGCGGTCTGTTCCGCGACATGATGATCCACGATTTCGACATGGCGCGCTTCGTGCTCGGCGAGGAGCCGGTCACGGTCTCGGCCTTCGGCGCGGCGCTCGTCGATCCCGCCATCGGCAAGGCCGGCGACGTCGACACGGCCGTCGTCATCCTGCAGACGAAATCCGGCAAGGTCGCGGAGATCTCCAATTCCCGCCGCGCGACCTACGGCTACGACCAGCGCGTCGAGGCGCATGGCTCCAGAGGCATGGTCGCGGCGGGCAATGTGCGCGAGACCACGGTCGAGCACGCCGGCGCGCATGGCTTCACCGCCGACAAGGTCCTGAACTTCTTCCTGGAGCGCTACGACGCGGCCTATCGCTACGAGCTCGACGCCTTCATCGGCGCCGTGAAGGCGGGCGCCGAGCCGAGCCCGAGCGGCCATGACGGCTTGCAGGCGCTGCTGCTCGCCGACGCGGCTTACGAATCCTGGAAGACCGGGCGGACGGTCAAACTCGCCTGAGGCCGGTCAGAACGGCGGCCGGCCGAGATGGGCCTCCCAGAAGGCGCGTCCCCACGCCTCCCAGCCGGCCTGCGCCGCCAGAAACAGGCCGATGCAAAGCGTGACCGCGCCCAGCGCCATCAATAGATAGCCGACAACGTCGCCGGCCAGGCGCCAGAACCGCCGCTTGCGGACTGGCGCCGGCGCTGTGGCGCTTCGCCTGCCGCGTCATCGCGCTCGCGCGCGCATGCGCCCGGATGTGCTCGGACGCCGCCGTGCGGCTGCGCCAGTCGGAGGCCAGCGCCTGCTCGCGCTCGACCAGCCGCCGCGCGACGTAATTCGTCACCGCCGCGACGATGCGGTCGGGACTGTCGCTTTCGGCGATCAGCACGCGACCGTGGCGCGTGTCCTGGAAGAAACGGAACGTGCGACGGTCGTGGGCGAGATCGACGAAGCTGATCATGTCGAGGAACAGCCGCGGCCGGTCGCCCTGGGTGACGCCGAGATCGAACAATTCGACGTCGTCGGGCGCCTGGTCGACGATCGGGCGGATGGCGTCCTCGAGCATTTCGAGGCGCGCGATCTCCGCCTGACGGAGATCGGCGAACGCCTCGTGCTGCTCGGCGGCCTCGGAGCGAGCGCGGCGCATGGCGCTGCGCAGGTTCGGCGGCTTGCCCTGATCTGACCTGAAATCGTCCATCGCACGCTCAACGCTGTTTTCGACATGTCATATACAAATGTTGCGCGCGCGCGTCTTGCGCCGCGTTTGCTCGGGGCTTCCCGCTCCCCTAGATTGTCGGCCGCTCCGTTCGGGAAACCGCCGATGTCCGCCAAAACCCTGCTCGACCTTTCCCCCGCCGTCGCCGAGGCGCTCGTCGGGCGGCGGCCGATCGGTGGCGCTGGAATCGACGATCATCACCCACGGCATGCCCTATCCGAAGAACCTGGAGACGGCGCTGATGCTGGAGGCGGCGGTCGTCGAGCGCGGCGCCGTGCCCGCCACCATCGCCGTGATCGAGGGGCGGTTTCGCGTTGGGCTGGAGCGCGGCGAGCTCGAAGGACTGGCGCGGCTTTCGGGCGGCGTCGTCAAGGCCTCGCGGCGCGATCTTTCCGCGGTCGTGGCGCGCGGCGGCTCGGCGGGCACGACGGTGGCCGCGACGATGTATATCGCCGATCTCGCGGGGCTGGAGATTTTCGCCACCGGCGGCATCGGCGGCGTGCATCGCGGCGCCGAGGAGACCTTCGACATCTCCGCCGACCTCGTCGAACTCGCGCGCACGCGGCTCGCCGTCGTCTGCGCCGGCGCCAAGTCGATCCTCGATATCGGCAAGACCGTGGAATATCTGGAATCGCAGGGCGTGGCGGTCTGCGGCTATCGCTGCGACGAATTCCCCGCCTTTTACGCGCGCACCAGCGGCCACAAGATCGACCACCGTTTCGACGGCGTGCGCGATCTCGCGCGCATGATCCGGCTGCAGCGCGACATCGGGCCGGGCGGCGTGCTGATCGCCAATCCGATCCCCGAGGCCCATGCGCTCGACGCCGACGCGATCGAGAAGCGCATCGGCGAGGCGGTTCTGGAGGCGCGCGCCCAAGGCGTCGAAAAGAAGGACGTGACGCCGTTCCTGCTCCGCCGCATCGTCGAGATGACGGAGGGCCGCAGCCTGGAGGCCAATATGGCGCTCGCCCGCAACAACGCCTCGCTGGCGGCCGAGATCGCGGTGGAGTTGGCGAGGCTGTGAAGCCCCGCGCGCTGGTGGTCGGGGATGTCATGTCCGACATTCTCGTGCGGCTCGACGAGCCGTTCGCGCATGGTTCGGACGCGGCGGCGCGCATCGTCGAGCGGCCGGGCGGCTCGGCGGCGAGTTTCGCCGTGTGGCTGGCGCGGGAGGGCGTAGAGGTCGACTTCGTCGGCCGCGTGGGCGCGAGCGACGTCGAGCGGCTGGCAGAGGCGTTTCGCGCCGATGGCGTGACGCCCTGGCTGGCGGCCGATCCCGATCTGCCGACCGGCCGTCTGATCGCCATTGTCGAGCCGTCCGGCGAACGCTCGTTCCTCACCGATCGCGGCGCCAATGACGGCCTCGAGGCCGCCGACATTCCCGAGGCGGCGCTGGCTCGCGCGGATTGGGTGCATCTGACCGGCTACAGCTTCCAGCATCCGCGGCCCCGGGCCGCCGCGCGTGAGTTGATGCGGCGGGCGGCCAGCCGGCCGGTCAGCGTCGATCCCGCCTCTGCGGCCCCGCTGCGGGCGATGGGCGCGCAGGCGTTTCTCGGCTGGACGGCCGGCGCCGCGGTGATTTTCCCCAACGCCGACGAGGCGGCGGCGCTGACGGAGACCGAAGCGCCGGCGCTTCAGCGCGAGCGGCTGGCGGCGCACTATCCGCTGGTCGTCATCAAGCGCGGAGCGGCGGGGGCGGAGGCGGTTTGCGGCGCGCGAACGCTGGTCGACGCCCGCGCTGGCGACGGCCGTAATCGACACGACGGGGGCCGGCGACGCCTTCGCCGCCGCTTTCGTCGCGGCGAGACTCGCAGGCGAGGCGATTGAGGCCTGCCTTACGCGCGCAGTCGCGGCGGGGGCAGCCGCGACGACCCACGTCGGCGGGCGGCCGATCTAAAGTCCGAGCTTCCTGGCCTCCGCGCGCAGGGCCTCGCGCGAGGTCCGGGCGCTCCAAGGCGAAGGCGAGGTTGGCGGCCAGGAAGCCGATTTTCGAGCCGCAATCATAGGTGCGCCCGTCGAAGCGCACGCCATGGAAAGCCTGCGACTCGGCAAGTCGCTTCATCCCGTCGGTAAGCTGGATCTCGCCGCCCGCGCCTTTCTCGACCTTCTCCAGGATCGCGAAAATCTCGGGCTGAAGGATATAGCGCCCGGAGATGATGAGATTGGACGGCGCCGTCCCCTTGGCCGGCTTCTCGACCATGCCGGTGATCTCGAAATCCCTGCCGAAATCGCGCCCCAACGCCACGACGCCGTACTGGTGCGTCTCCTCGGGCGGGACTTCCTCGACCGCGATGACGTTGCCGCCGTGCTTCTCGAAGGTCTCCACGCATTGCGCGAGGCAGCGGGTTTTCGCTTGTCCCCCCATCGTCACCATGTCCGGCAGCAGCACCGCGAAAGGCTCGTCGCCGACGATCTCGCGCGCGCACCAGACCGCGTGGCCGAGCCCGAGCGGGGCCTGCTGGCGCGTGAACGAGCAGGCGCCGGCTGGCGGAAGCTCCTTCGAGCAGCGCTTCGAGCTCCTTGGTCTTGCCGCGCCGGCGCAACGTCTCCTCGAGCTCGTAGGCGTTGTCGAAATGATCCTCGATCACCGCCTTGTTGCGCCCGGTCACGAACACGAAATGCTCGATCCCCGCCGCCATCGCCTCATCGACGACGTGCTGGAGGATCGGCCGGTCGACCACCGTCAGCATCTCCTTCGGCACGGTCTTGGTGGCGGGCAGGAATCTTGTGCCGAGGCCCGCGACGGGCAGCACGGCTTTGCGGATCCGTTTGAGCATTACGCGAAATCTCCCCGTGCAATCGGAGCGAAGTCGATATGACCGCGCCGTTGCGATTTCTTAACGTTGCGAGACGGCAGTGGCCAAATCGGGCTTGCCGGAAATTCGTTAAACGGCGATGAGCGGCCCACGGAGACCGCTGATGAGCGTGCTTGTGACGGGGGGCGCCGGTTATATCGGCGGCAATATGGTGCTGGGACTTCAGGACGCCGGCGAGAAAGTCGTCGTCCTCGACAATCTGTCGACCGGCTACGCCTGGGCGGTGCCGGAAGGCGTCGAGCTGATCGTCGGCGATTTCGGCGACGCGGATCTGACTTCGCGCGTGATCGCGACGCGGGGGATAGAGGCGATCGCGCATTTCGCCGCCAAGATCGTCGTGCCGGAATCGGTGACCGATCCGCTCGGCTATTATCTCAACAACACCGCCAATGCGCGCACGCTGATCGAATGCGCGGTCAAGGGCGGCGTCAAGAATTTCATCTTCTCCTCGACCGCCGCCGTCTATGGCGAAACCTCGCTGGAGCCGGTGACGGAGGAGACGCCGCTCAATCCGATCTCCCCCTATGGCCGCTCCAAGCTGATGGTCGAATGGATGCTGGAGGACACGGCGCGGGCTTACGATTTCCGCTATGTGGCGCTGCGCTATTTCAACGTCGCCGGGGCCGATCCGAAGGGCCGGCTCGGGCAGTCCTCGAAACTGGCGACGCATCTCATCAAGACCGCCGTGCGGACCGCGCTCGGCCGGCGCCCGTCGATGAGCGTCTTCGGCGAGGATTATCCCACGCGCGACGGCACCTGCGAGCGCGACTATATCCAGGTGACGGACCTCGTCGACGCGCATCTCGATGCGCTGGCCTATCTGCGCCGCGGCGGCGCCTCGCTCGTCTGCAACTGCGGCTATGGCCACGGCGCGACGGTGAAGGAAGTCATCGACGTGGTGAAGAAAGTCTCGGGCGTCGATTTCAAGGTCGAGATCGGCCCGCGCCGTCCCGGCGACCCCGCGGTGATCGTCGCCCGCGCCGAGCGGGCGCGCGAGACGCTCGGCTGGCGGCCGAAGCGCGACAATCTCGAGGAGATCGTCGCCCAGGCGCTCGACTGGGAGCGCCGGCTGCACAACAAGGGGCTCTGACGATGGCGCTGACCCAGGATCAGCGCCGCGAGCGGCTGCGCCAGCGCGTCGCCGAGTTGGAGTCCTGGCGAGCGCGGGCGCGCGCTTCCATTGCCGGCTGGACCTGCGACGGCCTTCCCATGGGCGTCGGCGCCCCCTGGCCGGTCGTCGACGGCGTCCGCCGCTTCGCCGCCGACGCCTCGGCGCCGGCGGACTGGCCGCTCGAAGAGACGAGGCTCAGTCTCGACCTCGGCGGGGAGAGCCTCGTCACGTTGATCTACGCAGAGAGCCGCGAGAGCTTCGGGCTCGACCCCTATCACAGCGAATTCCCGCTCCTCGGGCGCGCGTTCGGCATCGAGGCCGAGAGCGTCGCGCGCGCGCCCTTTGGGCAGCCGGTGCGGGCGCCCGCGCTGGCGCGGGCGGAATTCGTCTGGATCGACGCGCCCGTCGAGGCGCTGCATCGGCTGTTGACGCAGATTGTCGAGGCGGCGGCGACGCTGGGCTCCGACGAGGCGGTTCCGCATCTCCTCGACGCCGGCGAGGCGGCGCTCCAAGCGCTCCGCTGGCCCTCGCTGACCTCGGATTATGTCGCGCGGGTCGCCCCGACGGCGCGCATGCAGACGGTCTGGCGACTGCCTCCGGTCATCGCCGACCCGCCGGGCCTCGACGCGGCGGAGCGCGCAAAGCGTCGTTGCCGCTTACGAGGCGCTGCGCGCGCGGCTCAAGGCGTTGCAGACGCAATTTCCGCCGCGCGGCGAAGTGGCGCTGACCGGCCACGCGCATATCGATCTGGCCTGGCTGTGGCCCTACGACGAGACGCGAAGGAAACTGAGGCGCACGTTTCACACCGCCCTCGGACTGCTCGCGCGCTCGCCGGACTTCGTATTCAACCAGTCGACGGCGCATTACTACGCCGAAATCGAACGGGACGACCCGGCCCTGTTTGCGGGCGTTTGCGAGGCGGCGGCTCAGGGGCGCTGGGAGCCGATCGGCGGCATGTGGGTCGAGCCCGACACCAATATGCCGACCGGCGAATCGCTGGCGCGCCAGTTGCTCTACGGCCAGCGTTATTTCGAGCGGACGTTCGGCGCGCGCCCGCGCGTCTGCTGGCTGCCGGATTGTTTCGGCTTCTCGCCCGCCTTGCCGCAACTGCTGCGTCAGGCCGACATCGACAGCTTCTTCACGATCAAGGTCAACTGGTCGGAGACCAACCGCTTTCCGCACGATCTGTTCTGGTGGGAGGGCCTCGACGGCGCGCGCGTGCTGGCTCACACCTTCGACAATCCGCTCGCCGGCTACAACGGCTTCGTTCGGCCAGACGGGACGGCCCCGACCTGGCGCAATTTCCGCGGCAAGGACCGCCATGACGAGACGCTGCTGGCTGTCGGCTATGGCGACGGCGGCGGCGGCGTGACGCCGGACATGATCGAGCGCGAGGTTCAGCTGCGCGATTTTCCGGCGTTGCCGGCGGCGCGCTGGTCGCGCGTCGACGCCTTCTTCGCCCGCGCCCATGCGACGGCGGCGCGAAAGAAGCTGCCGGTCTGGTCGGGCGAGATGTATCTGGAGCTGCATCGCGCGACGCTGACGACCCAGAGCGGCGTCAAGCGCAAGCACCGCCGCGCCGAGCGCGGCCTGATCGTCGCCGAGACGCTGGCCTCGCTCGCCTATCTCCTGGGCGCCGCGCCGCCGGCGTCGCTGGAGCCGTTGTGGCGGGTCGTGCTGAAGAACGAGTTCCACGACATTCTGCCGGGCTCCAGCATCCGCGAGGTCTACGAGGACGCCGAGCGCGAGCTCGACGGCGTCGTCGCGGCCGCGGAGCAAGGCGCAGCGCGCCGCGCTCGACGCGCTGGCCGCGCGCGCGCCCGCGCGGCGAGGGCGAGGCGGTGCTTGTCGCCAATCCCTCGCTCGACGAGCGCGCGATCGAGGCGAATCTGCCCGACGGTTTCGTCTCGACCGCTGAGACGATCCCGCCGCTCAGCGTGCGCATCCTGCGCCGCGACGCGCTTGAAGCCTGCGCCCGGCCTGACGGTCGCCGGCCGCGTGCTGGAGAACGCGCATCTGCAGGGCGGAGCTCGGCGCCGACGGGACGATTGCAAGCCTCGTCCACAAGGCGAGCGGCCGCGAGGCGCTGGCCGGACGCGGCAACCAGCTCTGGGTCTACGCCCAGGACAAGCCGCGCAACTGGGACGCCTGGGACGTCGAGGAGGATTATGAGGCGCAGCGGCGAGGAGATCGTCGCTCATGGAGAGCGTCGAAGTCGCCGAGAGCGGCCCGCACTACGCCGCCCTGCGCGTCAGCCGGCGCTGGCGGCATTCGCGCATCGTGCAGGAGATCGGCCTTTCCGCCAACGGGCGGCGGCTCGACATTCGCACCTATCTCGACTGGCGCGACCGGCGCGCGCTGTTGCGCTCGCTGACCCCTGCGCGGGTGCGCGCGCGCCACGCGCATCGCCGAATGCGCCTTCGGCGTCATCGAGCGGCCGACGCATGAGAACACCTCCTGGGAGGCGGCGATGTTCGAATGGGCGGCGCCATCGCTTCGTCGACCTCGCCGAGCCCGGCTTCGGCCTCGCGCTGATCAACGACGCCAAATACGGCCATAGCGTGCGCGGCAATGTGCTGGGCCTCAGCCTCGTGCGCTCGCCGGTCTATCCCGATCCGCTCGCCGACGAGGGCGAGCAGCGCTTTGCTTACGCGCTGATGCCGCATGCCGGCGCCTGGCACGAGTGCGTGCGCGCGGAGGCCGAAGCGCTCAACCAGCCGCTGCTTGCGCTGTCCGTCTCCGGCCTCGCGGAAGGCGTATTGCGGCCGCTCGCCGTCGAGGGTCTGCCGGTCGCTCTGGCCGGCCTCAAGGGCGCCGAGGACGGCGACGGGCCTCGTGCTGCGAGTCTACGAGCCCGCCGGAGCGCGAGGGCCGGCGCGGCTGGCGCTTGCCGCAGGGCTGGACGGCGGCAGACCGTCGATCTGCTGGAGCGCCCGGTCGAGGCCGGCGCCGAGATGCGGCCCGTTCGAGGTGCGGAGCTGGCGGCTCAGGCGCGGCTGAGTCCCTTACGCGATTTGCGTGGAGGTTCGCAACCGCTATATCCCGATACGCACAAAGGTCGGGGGCGGGCGTGACTGCGGCGGAATGGACGGCGGTGTTGCTGTCGCTGAGGGTGGCGAGCGTCGGCGCCCTGGCGAGCCTGCCGTTCGCCGTCGTCGTCGCCTATACGCTGGCGCGCGGGAAATTCCCCGGCAAGACGGCGCTCGACGTCGTCGTGCATCTGCCGCTGGTGATGCCGCCGGTCGTGACCGGCTGGCTGCTGCTGATCGGCTTCGGCCGCCATGGGCCGCTCGGCGAGTTCTTCGAACGCGTCTTCGGCCTCACTTTCGCCTTTCGCTGGACCGGCGCGGCGCTGGCGGCGGGGGTGATGGGCTTTCCCTTGATGGTGCGGGCGATCCGGCTGTCGCTGGAGAGCGTCGACCAACGGCTCGAGCAGGCGGCGGCGACGCTCGGCGCGGGCCGCTTGCGCATCTTCGCCACCATCACGTTGCCGCTCGCCTTTCCCGGCGTGATGGCGGGTCTCATTCTCGGCTTCGCCAAGGCGATCGGCGAATTCGGCGCCACCATCACGTTCGTGGCCAATATCCCCGGCGAGACCCAGACGCTGGCGACCGCCATCTACAACACCACGCAGGACCCCGCCGGCGCCTCGGCCACCTGGCGGCTGACGGCGATCGCGGTCGCCATCGCCGTCCTCGCGCTGACGGCCTCGGAGGCCCTCGCGCGCGGCATCCGGGGACGCGGGCGATGATCGAGATCCGCGTGCGCCGCTCGTTCGGGCCAACGACGGTCGAGGCCGACGTCGAGACCGGCGCGCTGGCGCTCGCGCTTGTCGGTCCCTCGGGCGGCGGCAAGACCACGCTGCTCAACATGATCGCCGGGCTCGAGACGCCGGACGAAGGCCGCATCGCCATCGGCGGGACCGTTCTCTTCGATTCCGCGCTCGGCGCGAATCTGCCGTCTCGCCGGCGGCGGATCGGCTATGTGTTCCAGGAGCCGCGCCTGTTCCCGCATTATTCGGTGGCCGGCAACTTGCGCTACGGCGACCGCTTCGCGCCGCCCGGCGAGGCGCTCATCGGCTTCGAGGAAGTCGTCGGCTGGCTTGGCGATCGGCCATCTGCTCGACCGGCGGCCGGCGAAACTGTCGGGCGGCGAAAAGCAGCGCGTCGCGATCGGCCGCGCCTTGCTGAGCCGGCCGCGCGCGCTTCTGCTCGACGAACCGCTTTCCGCGCTCGATCCGGCGCGGCGCGAGGACCTCATGGCGCTGATCGCGGGCTTGCGCGACCGTTTCGCGATCCCGATGATCCTGGTCAGCCACAGGCTCGAAGAGGTCGAGCGACTGGCCGACGCTTCCGCGCAGGTGGAGCCGGGGCGCAAGGTTACGCTTAAATCCTGAAAGGCGCCCCGCCTGAGCGGGGCGCCGGGCTCTCAGTGCGCGGCGGCCGCGTCGATGCCGATGCCGGTTTGCGAACGCACGAACTGGGCCTCGTAGGCGGCGCGCTCCCGCGCCGCTCGGGCCGACTTGTCGGTGACCGAAAACACGTAGCAACAGGCGAAGGCGAGCGGCATGGTGAACAAGGCCGGCGACACATAGGGGAACCACGCCGAGCCCTTGGGATGGCCGAGCACCAGCTCCCAGATCGCCGGGCTGACAATGGTCAGGCCGACCGCCGAGATCAGACCAACAAAGCCGCCAATCACCGCGCCCCGAGTAGTGAGGCCCCCCCACACCATGGAGAGCAGCAGCACCGGGAAATTGGCGCTGGCGGCGACCGCGAAGGCGAGGCCCACCATGAAGGCGACATTGACCTTCTCGAACGCGATCCCGAGCAGGATCGCAAGCACGCCGAGCGCCAGCGTGGTGACGCGGGAGACCCTGACCTCCGCGCCCTCGTCGGCATGGCCGCGTCGGATGACGCTGGCGTAGAGATCGTGGCTGACGGCGCTCGCGCCGGAGAGCGCAAGCCCCGAGACGACCGCCAGGATGGTCGCGAAGGCGACCGCCGCGATGAAGCCCTTCATCAGGTCGCCCCCGACGGCATGGGCGAGATGGATCGCCGGCATGTTGGCGCCGCCGAGCAGCCCTTTCACCACATCGCCCGCGTCGTGATAGGCGCCGTTGGGCAGCACCAGCACGATCGCGCCGAATCCGATGATGAAGGTGAGGATGTAGAAATAGCCGATGAAGGTGGTCGCCCAGAACACCGACTTGCGCGCCTCCTTGGCGTCGCTGACCGTGAAGAAGCGCATGAGGATGTGCGGCAGGCCCGCCGTCCCGAACATCAGCGCGATGCCGAGGGAGAAGGCGTTGATCGGGTTCGCCACAGCGGCGCCCGGGGTCAGGATCGCCTCGTGCTTGCCGTGCACCTCGACCGCCTTGGCGATCAGTGCGTTGAAGTCGAAGCCGAACCGCGACAGCACCAAGAGCGAAATAAGGGTCGAGCCGCCAAGCAGCAGGCACGCTTTGATGAGTTGCACCCAGGTCGTCGCGATCATGCCGCCGAAAGTGACATAGATGATCATCAGCACGCCGACGATGATGACCGCCCAGAGATAGGGCAGGCCGAACAGGAGTTCGATGAGTTGGCCCGCGCCGACCATCTGCGCGATGAGATAGAAGGAGACCGTGACGAGCGTTCCGAGCGCGGCGAGCGCCCGCACCGGCGTCGCGGCGAGCCGGTAGGAGGCCACGTCGGCGAAGGTGAAGCGGCCGAGGTTCCGCAAGGGCTCGGCCATCAGGAACATGATGATCGGCCAGCCGACAAGGAAGCCGATCGAATAGATCAGCCCATAATAGCCGCTAGTGTAGACGAGCGCGGAAATGCCGAGGAACGAGGCCGCCGACATGTAGTCGCCGGCGATGGCGAGGCCGTTCTGGAAGCCGCTGACGCCGCCGCCGGCGGCGTAGAAGTCCCTGGCGGTGCGGGTGCGCCGCGCCGCCCAATAGGTGATGCCGAGCGTGAGGGCCACGAAGGCGGCGAAGATGAGGATCGCCGTCCAGTTTGTCGCCTGCCGCGTCCCGGCCTCGATCGGACCCGCCGCCCAGACGGCGCCGGACGAAATGACGGAGAGAGCGGCGGCGACCCCCGCGAGCGCGCGTCTCATTTCGCCCCTCCCTTGACGGAGGCGACGACCGCCCTGGTGAGCGCGTCATAGCGGGAATTGGCGCGCAGCACGTAAACGCCCGTCAGCACGATCGAGGCGAGGATGAGCCCCGCGCCGAGCGCGAATCCGACAGTGATATAGCCCGAAAGTTTCGCGGCGATGGTCGCCGGCGCGAACGCCACGATGGCGATATAGCCGTAATACAAAACCAAAGTCAGGATCGAGAGCGTCCATCCGAAAGTCGAGCGCTCGCGCACGAGATTTTGGTAATTCGGATCGCCCTGGATTCGAGCTAGCATGTTGCTGTCCATTGTATTTCCTCCGATTGTCTGGGCTAGACTGCGTGTACGACGAAAGTCTATACGGTGGGCGCGTCGCGCCCCGCGCTTGCGATCTTGAAAAAAGGAAATCAACCGCGTTGCGTGCGTTTCCTGGAGTTGCCCCCGAATAGCCTGTCCCCTGTATATAATGCTTGAAAAACCGTGCGGCGTCGACATGCTCGACATAGTACCTTGGTCCATAAAACCTTGGTCTAATGCCGATATTCTGGGAGCGGCGGCTGCAGATCGTGCCGCCGTGCGCATTGATCCGCCGCAAGGTCGGCGAGCGAACGATTTCCGTTTCTCCGAAACATTTGTGCCACGCGGCAAGATCGGCTAATAGGGCTTGGGGCTAGCCCGCCTTCTCGATGCGGGGTATCAGGCTTGGCGACGCCGGCCGAAGATCCCATATCGTCAACATCCTTTCCCGGGGCGCGCGCTTCAATGGTCGCGACTTTGGAAAGTTGGGCGAGATAGCCGGGAAAGAAGGCCAGTTCGATGGATTTCCTCCAGCCACGGTTGCTCCGCATGAACCGCCGCCGACGCATCTATGAAGGCAAAGCCAAAATCCTCTACGAGGGGCCGGAGCCGGGCACGCTCATCCAGCATTTCAAGGACGATGCGACGGCTTTCAACGCCAAGAAGCACGAGGTGATCGAGGGCAAGGGCGTCGTCAACAACCGCATTTCGGAATATCTGTTCTCCCGCCTCAACGAGATCGGCGTGCCCACGCATTTCGTGCGCCGGCTCAACCCGCGCGAGCAGTTGGTGCGCGAGGTGGAGATCATCCCGCTCGAAGTCGTGGTGCGCAATGTCGCCGCCGGCTCGCTCTCCACGCGCCTGGGCATCGAGGAGGGCACGCAGCTGCCGCGCTCGATCATCGAGTTCTATTACAAGAACGACGCGCTCAACGACCCCATGGTGTCGGAGGAGCACATCACCGCTTTCGGCTGGGCGGCGCCGCAGGAGCTCGACGACATCATGGCGCTGGCGATCCGCGTCAATGATTTCCTGACCGGGCTGTTCCTCGGCGTCGGCATCAGGCTTGTCGATTTCAAGATCGAGTGCGGCCGGCTGTGGGAGGGCGACAACATGCGCATCGTCGTCGCCGACGAGATCAGCCCCGATTCCTGCCGGCTGTGGGACACCAAGACAAACGACAAAATGGACAAGGACCGCTTCCGCAAGGATCTCGGCGGCATGATCGAGGCCTATACCGAGGTCGCGCGGCGGCTCGGCGTGATGCAGGAGAATGAGACCTTGCGCACCGGCGGGCCGAAGCTCGTCAAATAGGCGCCCCAGAAGCTCCAAACGAAAAGGCCGCGCCGCAAGGCGTGGCCTTTCTTGTTTGTCGAAGGCTCAGACCGCGCCGCCGTCAGGCCCGACGACCGCGATGCGCAGGTTGTTGGTCGAGCCCGGCGTGCCGAAAGGCACGCCCGCCACGACCAGCACGCGCTCGCCGACCCCCGCGAATCCGTCGATATAGGCGTGCCGGCAGGCGCGATCCGCCATGTCGCGCTCGTCGCGCGCGTCGTCCGTGACGACGGGGTGCACGCCCCAGGCCAGCGACAGCCGGCGCGCGATCTCGACGATGGGCGTCATCGCCAGAATCGAGGAGGCCGGCCGCTCGCGCGAGATGCGCAGTCCCGTCGCGCCTGACGACGTCCAGGCGCAGATCACCTTGGCGCCGAGCACGTCGGCGACGTCGCGCGTGGCCTCGGCGATGGCGTCGGCGCCCGTCGCCTCCGGCGTCGGGCGCTGCGCCAGCAGCAGGCTGGCGTAGATCTCCTCCGCCTCCACCGTCTCGGCGATGCGGTTCATCATCGTCACCGCCTCGCAAGGATATTGGCCCGAGGCGCTTTCCGCCGACAGCATCACCGCGTCGGCGCCTTCGAAAACGGCGGTGGCGACGTCGGAAACCTCCGCTCGCGTCGGCACCGGCGAGGTGATCATCGATTCCAGCATCTGCGTCGCCACGACCACAGGCTTGCCGAGCCGGCGCGCCATGCGGGTGATCGTCTTCTGCAAGCCCGGCACGCGCTCGATCGGCATTTCCACGCCGAGATCGCCTCGCGCCACCATGATGCCGTCGGAGATCGCAATGATCTCGTCGAGCTTGGCGATCGCCTGCGGCTTCTCGATCTTGGCCATCACGTTGGCGCGCTTGCCGGCGATTTTCTTGACTTCAGCGACATCTTCCGCCCGCTGCACGAAGGACAGAGCCACCCAGTCGATGTTCTCGTCGAGCGCCGCCTTCAGGTCGGCGCGGTCCTTGTCCGTCATCGCCGAAGTCGGCAGCGTGGTGTCTGGAAGGCTGACGCCCTTCTTGTTGGAGATCTTGCCGGCGACCTCGACCACGCATTCGGCGTGGCGCTCGGAATGCGATTGCGACGCGCAACTGCACCTTGCCGTCGTCGATCAGCAGGCGATGGCCGGGCTGCAGCGATTGCAGGATTTCCGGATGCGGCAGCCGCACGCGATGCGCGTCGCCGGGCGCGGGATTGTCGTCGAGCGTGAACAGGTCGCCCTTGCGCAACTCCTCCGACGCCCTTGGCGAACATGCCGACCCTCAGCTTCGGCCCCTGCAGATCGACGAGAATGCCGATAGGCCGGTCGACCTTCTCCTCAAGCGCCCGGATCGTGGCGACGCGCTCGCGCATCATGTCGTGCGAGGCATGGCTCATGTTGATGCGAAAGACGTCCGCGCCGGCGCGAAACAGCGCCTCGACGACATCCGGGTCGGCCGAGGCCGGGCCAAGGGTTGCGAGAATCTTGATGCGGCGGCCGCGTCGGGTCATGTCGAACCTCTTTTCTTTAGTGCTTGCGGCCTCGCCGCCTTTCAGCGCGCCTGGTCGGTGAGCTGCACCGTCCAGTTCTTCGCGTCCTTGCCGGTGTCGACTTCGAAGAACCCGGTTCGCTCGTAACCCCGCGCGAAGCAATCCTCGCGACCCTCGATTTTGAACTCGCGGTCGTTGGTGCACATGTAGGCCTTGCCCTTCCACTCGCCGCCGCGCTCGTCCATGGCGTAGACGTAGTAGAATTCGGCGGCGAGCGGGCCCTGCAGCAGCGTGTCGCAATCGGTGGGTTTGAGGTTCCACCAGCCCTCGCTGACCCAAAGCTTGCCGTCGGTATAGGCGAGCGCGACGCTGACACGGTCCGAGGTCTGGTTGCAGAGCCGGAAATCGGCGCGCGCCGGCCCGGCGACGGCGAGCGCGCCGAGCAGCGGGATGGCGAAGCGCAAGCTCATGGGGTCTCCGGTTTCGGCGGGCATATTCAGGGGCGCGGGCGCCCTGTCAACCGCCGATTGCCCTCGTGCGCGCCGCGTGTTTGATGAGCGCAAAGCAGGAGGGGTCATGCGCGTCGCCGTCACGGGAGCCAGCGGATTCGTCGGTCGGCGCCTTGTCGAGGCTTTGCGCGCGCGCCGGCTTCTGCGCGGGCGCGCCGTCGAGCGGTTGATTCTCGTCGACCGCGCCCTGGGCGATTTTCCCGTCGATCCGGTGATCGAAACCATCGCCGGCGATTTCGGCGCGAGCGCGGTCCGGGAGGCGCTCGCAGACGCCGCGCCCGATGTCGTCTTCCACCTCGCCGCCGTTCCCGGCGGCGCGGCGGAGTCCGATTACGTCCTCGGCCGCCATGTCAATCTCGAGGCGCCGCTCGCGTTGTTCGACCGGCTGGCTCGGCCCGGCCTCGTCGTCGTCAACGCCAGTTCGCTCGCCGTCTTCGGAACGCCGCTGCCGGCGGCTCTCACCGACGAGACCTTGCCGCTTCCGACGCTGAGTTACGGCGCGCACAAGCTCATGCTGGAGACCTATCTCGCCGATCTTTCCCGGCGCGCCCGGCTCGACGCCCGTTCGGTGCGGCTGCCCGGGATCGTCGCGCGTCCGCGCGCGCCGACCGGCCATGTCTCGGCGTTCATGAGCGAGATTTTCCATGCGCTCAGTCGCGCCGAGCCTTTCATCTGCCCGACGCGGCCCGAAGGCGCGGCGCTCATTTTGTCGGTCGGCGCGTGCGTCGCCAATCTCATCCACGCCGCCGAGCTTGAGGCCACGCGCCTGCCGCGCCGCGCCTTCCTGCTGCCCTGTCTCAGGGTGTCGATGGGCGACCTCGCCGCCGCGATCCATCGCGCACGGGGGGACTTCGGTCAGCCGCCTGTCGTTTATGCGCCCGACCCCGCCGTCGAGGCGCAATTCGCCTCTTATCCCCCGACGACGACCGGAATCGCCGATTCGCTGGGTTTCGCGCACGACGGCGACGTGGACGAGCTCGTCCGAGCCGTGCTGCAAAGGCTATAGGCGGACTTGTGGACCGAGCGCGCGAAGGACGCTAATGCGCGCGCTGGAGAGGCGCAGATGAAGCTGAACTGGGGTCTCATCGGCGGCGGCGAAGGTAGCCAGATCGGCCCGGCGCACCGGCTCGGCGCGCGCGTCGACGGGCTCTATGATTTCGTCGCCGGCGCGCTCGACGCCGACCCGGTCAAAGGCCGCGCCTTCGCCGAGAGCCTCGGCGTCGCGAAGGATCGCGCCTATGGCGACTGGCGCGAGATGCTGGCGGGCGAACGCGGCCGGCCCGACCGCGTCGATCTCGTCACCGTCGCCACGCCCAACTCCACCCATTACGAGATCGCCAAGGCTTTCGTGGAGGCCGGAATCGGCGTCCTGTGCGAAAAGCCGATGACGATGACGCTCGACGAGGCGCAGGATCTCACCCGCGCCGTGGAGCGCGCCGGCGTCCCCTTCGCCGTCAACTACGGCTATTCCGGCTATCCGCTTGTGCGCCACATGCGGGCGATGGTGGCGCGCGGCGATCTCGGACGGGTGCGGCTGGTCAAGGCCGAATTCGCGCACGGCTTCCACGCCGACGCGGCGGATGCGGACAATCCGCGCGTGCGCTGGCGCTACGATCCCGCTCAGGCCGGCCCCTCGGCGCAATTCGCGGATTGTGGCATCCACGCGCTGCAAATGGCGTCTTACGTGCTCGACAGCCAGCCGCGCGAACTCTCCGCCGACTTCGTCTCCGGCGTCGAGACTCGCACGCTCGAAGACGACGCGATGGTCAATTTCCGCATGGAGAACGGCGCGACGCTGCGCCTGTGGACGAGCTCCATCGCGGTGGGGCGGATGCACGGGCTCAACATCCAGGTTTTCGGCGAGAAGGGCGGGTTGCGCTGGGCGCAGGAATGGCCGAACCAGCTCTACTGGACGCCGGTCGGCGGCCGGACCGAGATCATCGAGCGGGGCGCCCCGAACCTGTCGCCCGAAGCCGACCGCGCCTCGCGCGTCACCATCGGCCACGCCGAGGGCATGCCGCTCGCCTTCGCGAACATTTACGCCGATCTCGCCGAGACGATCAGGGCGCTGAAGGAGGGCCGCAAGCCCGAGCCCGCCGCGAGCCAGTACCCAACGGTGGAGGACGGCCTGCGTTCGATCGCCGCTATCGCGGCGGCGGTCGATTCGGCCAAACGCGGCGGCGCCTGGGTCGACGCCCGCCCGCCGATGCGACGGTGAGCCGGTTTTTCCTGGACGTCGAGGCGTCGCTGACCGGGCGCCGCTGGCGGCCGCGGCTCGACGCGGCGGGGGAGGCGCGGGCGCAGGCGATTGCGCAAGTCAGCGGGCGCAGCGAACTCCTCGCCCGCATCCTCGCCGGGCGCGGCGTCGAGCTTGAGGCGGTCGAGCGGCATCTGGAGCCGACGCTGCGCGACCTCATGCCCGATCCGCTGACGCTCGCCGACATGGGGCTGGCGACGGAACGGCTCGTGCGCGCGGTCAAGCGCCGCGAGCGGGTCGCCATTTTCGGCGATTACGACGTCGACGGCGCCTGCGCGGCGGCGCTGCTCAGCGAATATCTGACCGCCATGGGCTGCGAGACGCTGATCCGCATTCCCGACCGCGTGACTGAAGGCTATGGCCCGAGCATCGAGGCGATGCGGCAGTTCCAGCGAAGCGGGGGCCGATCTCGTCGTCACCGTGGATTGCGGCGCGGTCAGCTTCGAACCCTTCGCGGAGGCCGCAAGGCTCGGGCTCGACGTGATCGTGTTCGACCATCATCAGGCGCCTGAGACTTTGCCGCCGGCGCTGGCGCTGGTCGATCCGAACCGGCAGGACGATCTCTCCGGGCCTGAGCGCCTTGTGCGCGACGGGCGTCGTGTTCATGGCGCTGGTCGACCTCAACCGCCGCTTGCGCGGGGCGGGCGCGGTTCCCGATCTCAAGGCGAAGCTCGACCTCGTCGCGCTGGCGACGGTAGCCGACGTCGTGCCGCTTGTCGGGCTCAACCGCGCTTTCGTCGCGCGCGGCCTGGAGACGATGCGGCGGCGCGAGCGCCCGGGCCTCGTGGCCTTGTTCGACGTGGCTGGCGCCGGCGGCCCGCCGACGCCCTACCATCTCGGCTTTCTCGTCGGTCCGCGGATCAACGCCGGCGGGCGCATCGGCGACGCGGCGCTCGGGGCGCGGCTCCTGACCGCGACCGACCCCGCGGAGGCTATGCGAATCGCCGCCGAGCTCGACCGCCTCAACCGCGAGCGCCAGCGCATCGAGGCGGCGGCGCTCGCGGAGGCCGAGGCGCAGGCTTTGGCGGCGCTCGGATTGGAGGAGCGTGGCGCCTGCGTGATCGTGGCGAGCGCGGACTGGCCGGCAGGCGTCGTCGGCCTCGTCGCCTCGCGGTTGAAGGACCGATTCGGCCGGCCCGCCTTCGCCCTGGCGCTGAATGGCGAGACGGCGACCGGCTCGGCCCGTTCGATTCCTGGCGTCGATATCGGCCGGCTCGTGCACGGTCTCGTGGCCTCCGGTCTGGCGGCCAAGGGCGGCGGACACGCGATGGCGGCGGGGCTGACGATGATGCGCACGCGGCTCGGGGAGCTGCGCGAGCATCTCGAGGCGGCGCTGCAAGAGCCGGTCGCGACCGCCAGGCGCGACGAGATCGCTCGATCGTCGACGCCGCGCTCGCCGCCGCCGGCGCCACGCCGGAGCTTGTTGCGCGCCGTCGATGCGGCGGGGCCTTACGGCTCCGGCAACCCCGAGCCGGTCTTCGCCCTGCCGCGCCATCGCATCGAGGGCGTGACGCTCGTCGGCGCCGATCATCTGCGCTTTCGCGCGGTGGCGGCCGACGGGCGATCGCTGGAGGCGATCGCCTTTCGTGCGGCCGGCAAGCCGCTGGGGCAGGGCCTGAAGGCGCTCGAACGCGGCCTTGCCCATCTCGCCGGGACGCTGATGCTCGACCGCTACGGCGGTCGCGAGCGCGTGCGGCTGCGCCTGATCGACGCCGCGCCCGCGCCTATGTGAGGGCGCGGCGGCGGTAGTGATAGGGATAGGCGGCGCGAAACCCCAGGCTTTCATAGAGGCCGCGCGCGGCGCGGTTCGCGTCGAACACTTGCAGATAGGCGGTCTCGGCGCCGCCGTCACGCCCCCAGGCCATTAGCGCTCGGGTCAGCGCGCGGCCGAGGCCCCGCCCGCGAAACTCCGGACGCACGACAATGTCGAACAGCCCGACCGCGCCGCGTTCCCCGACGCCGAGTCCGAAGCCCGCGGTCTTGCCGTCGAACAGCGCCGTAGCGAAGGCGGTCGGCAGGGCGATCGCCTGCACGATGCGGTCGTGTATGGGCCTATGCGACGGCGCGACGCCCTGCGCCGCCGCGATGCCGTTGAGCCAGGCCGGCGTCGCGCCGGGCTCTATGCGCACGCGAGGGTCGCGGCTGCCCCGCTGCGAGCGGGGCGGTCATCACCGCGGAGGGGTCGAGAAGCTCATAGCCCGCCGCCGCCAGCGCCGGCTCGGCGTCGGGTCCCGCCAGCGGGGTCAGGCGGAAGATCGTCGGCTGGCCGTTGGCGGCGTAGAAACGCTCGGCCTCGGGCATCACCTCGGACAAATCGCGCGCGGGCGTCCAGGCGTTGATCGAATTCCGCGCGCATTTCCTGTCGGCCGCCCAGCGCATTGGCCGAATTGGCGCGCTTGGTGTAGCCGCCGCCAAGGCGGAACATCCAGCCGCCGAAATAGATGTTTCGCGGCGCGGGCCAGGCGTTGAAGCCGCGCTCTTCGAGCCCGAGAACGTCGATCATGTCGGCGGCCTTCTCAGTCCGAGGGCGACGTGGCTGCGACGGCGGATCATGGGAGGGCTCCAGGTTGGGGCAAAAAAAAAGCCGCGCTCTCGGCGCGGCTGGAAGGTTCGCGTTTCTCACGCGCGGGCCGTTCCGGCGCCTCAGGGGGGCGCGGAGCTACGGCGGCGGAGTTGAAGCGCGAACATGGAGGCTGCTCTGGAGCGGGCGGCTTCTTCTGTCAAGACGTTACCAGGGTCTGGCCCTCGCCTTTCGGCAGCCCCTCATCGATGCAGGCCCAGCTCGGCGCCGATTTCGTCCAGATCGTGCCGACGGGCTTGCCGATCTCGGGATCGTCGAGCGTGCCGACGCGCACGATGATGAAGTCGGGCCGGGGCTCGGCCTCGCTGAACACGGGCGTCCCGCATTTCGGGCAAAAGGTGCGATGCATCGTCGCGCCGCTGTCGGCTTGCGACGTGAAAACGGCGCGTTCGCCTGTGGCATTCAGCGCGGCCTTGGCGAACATGGCGTTGGCCGTGCCCGTTCCGGCGCCGATGTACTGGCAGACGCGGCGCCAGCAGATGCGGGCGAGGATCGGCTTTTCGGCCGCAATCTCGTAACGCAATTGGCCGCACAGACAGCCGCCGGTGATGGGCATCGGTCGCTCCTCGAATCGCGGCCGCAGCATAGCCGAGACTCACCGCCTTGCGCGCGCCGCCCGCGGCTCGCTATTCTCGCGCCTATGCAGCAGCGGTTTCTCTCGGCCCTCGGCCCCTCGGGCTTCCACAAGCTCGCCTATCGCGAATGGCCGGGGCCGGCGGGCGCGCCGACGCTCGTCTGCGTGCACGGCCTCACCCGCAACGGCCGCGATTTCGATTTCGTCGCCGAGGCCCTGAGCGCGCATTACCGCGTCGTCTGCCCTGACATGCCGGGCCGGGGCGCGAGCGACAACCTGCCCGATTCCGCGCAATACAATTACGGCCTTTATCTCGCCGATCTCGCCGCGCTCGTCGCGCGGCTCGACGTGGAGCGCGTCGATTGGCTGGGAACCTCGATGGGCGGCATCCTCGGCATGATGATGGCGGCGACGCCCGGCGCGCCCATCCGGCGACTCGTCATCAACGACATCGGCGCCGTCGTCGCCAAGGCGGGGCTCGAACGCATCGCCGGCTATGTCGGCCTCGATCCGAAATTCGACAGCCTCGACGCGCTCGCCGACGCGATGGCCGCCAATTTCGTCGGCTCCGACAAGCTGCCGCGCGCGACGATCCTGCGTATCGCCGAAGGCGCCTCGCGCAAGCTTCCCGACGGACGCTATGGCCTCGCCTACGACCCCCAAATCGCCGACGTCTTCAAGGCCTCGCCGCCGCAGGACGTCGATCTCTGGGGCTTCTGGGACCGCATCAGCTGCCCGACGCTCGCTACTGCGCGGAGGCGCCTCCGATCTTCTAGCGCGCGACGTCGCCGAGGCGATGACGAAGCGCGGTCCCCAGGCCAAGCTCGTCGAATTCGCCGGCGTCGGCCATGCGCCATGGCTTGCGAGCGAAGACCAGATCGCGCCGGTGCGCGATTTTCTCCTTGCCTGAGGGCGCTCGGCCCGTCGGCTACAAGGCCGCCTTCGCGGCGGCGGCCTTCGCGTTCGTCGTCGCGGCGATCTTTGCGCTGGAGCGGGTCGGCGCGCCCGATCCGCTCGTCGTTGCGCTCGGGCCGCTGGCCGGCCTCATCGGAGTCGCCGGCCTCGGAGTGTTGACGCGGGCCAAGACCCTGCTCGATTTCCTGGTGGCGCGCCGCGCCGTGCCGCCGTTCTACGCGGGGCTTGCGATCGCCGCGCCGATGGGCGGCTTCGCGCTCGCCTTCACCGGCGCCGAGCCTGATCCCTCCCGCCTGCCCTGGCGCGGCGTGATCGCGGGGATCGTCTTCGCCGCGCTGCGTGGGCGCGCCGCGCTGGCGCGCGGCGCAGGCAAGCGCGCTCGCCGACGTGTTCGCGACCCGCTTTCCCTCCGCTTTCGCCCGCGCCGCCTTCGCGCTGATTCTCTGCGCCTGCGGATGGTCGCTCGCCGCCGCCGGCCTCGCCTATGCGGCCCTGACCGTGCGCGCCTCGCTCGGCGTCGGCTCCGATACGGCGCTCGTCATCTGCGCGATCGCGTTGGTTGTCTCGCTGGCGCCCGGAGGCTTGCGCAGCCTTGTCTGGACGGATGCGGCGAGCGCGGCGGCGGGGCTGTTGACGATGGCGCTGTTCGTCGCGCTCTCCGCGGGCGGCGGAGGCGCCGACCGGATCGATTCGGCGGCGCAGGCGCTCGCCCATTTGCCGGGCGCGGCGCTCGTCGAGGAGCTCGCCGCCGGAGCGGCGGTCGCGAGCCTGTTCGCCTTCGCAAGTCCCGCCTTCGCCGTCGCCTCGCCACGCGCGGCGAGGCGGGCCGGGCTGACGGCGCTCGCGGTGCTGGCCTCGGGCGGCGCCGCGGCCGCGGCGCTCGGCGATCTCGTCATGAAGAGCCCGAGCAATTCGGCCCTGGCCGCGCTCGTCGCCTGCCTGCCGGCGATGGCGCTGGCGCGCGCGGGGCTTTACGCCGCCTCGCGCGCCGTCGGCCTGGACCTCCTCGGCGCGCACAAGCGGCTCTCGGTGCTGGCGAGCCGGCGCATGGCGACCGTCCGCGGCGGCGTCATCCTCGGCGCGGCCGTGGCCGCCGCAGGCGCGCGCTTGAGTCCGCACCCTTCCGCGCCGCTTTATCTGGCGTTGGCCCTGTGGCTCGCCTTCGCCGCGCCTTCGCTGGTTCTGGCGACGCTGCCCGGCCGCAGGGCCTCTCCGGCGATCGCGGCGCTGACGGCGAGTGTCGCGGCGGCGGTTGCGGGGCGTCACCTCGGTTTCGGCAATCCGACTTACGGGCCGGAGATCTTGGTGGGCGCCCTGGGGGCCGGCATGGTCGGCCTCGCCGGGGGACTTCTCGTCTTCGCCCTGGCGCCGCTCGGAAAGACCGCCCGCCTGCCCGATCCCTTCGTGGAGCTGCCGGGCGAGCCCGGCGTCTAGAGCAGGCCGCCGCCATCGAGCAGGATCTTGCACGCAGCCTCGTGCAGGCGAGGATCGCCGGCGGCGATGATGCGCCCGCCCTTCGCGGCGGCTCCGCCCTCCCAGGTTGTCATCGCCCCGCCGGCGCCCTCGATGATTGGCGCGAGCGCTACGACGTCGTGCGGCTTCAGATTGGTCTCGATGACGAGATCGACGAAGCCGGCCGCCAGCGCGCAATAGGCGTAGCAATCCGCGCCGTAGCGCACGAGCCGCGCCTCACGCTCGACTTTGCGATAGGCGGCGCGGTCGGAATCGTCCGTGATGAGCGCAGGGCTCGTCGTCATCACGGTCGCCTGGGCGAGCGTCGGGCAGGCGCGGGTGCGCAAGGTGCGGGTCGTCCATTCCGTCGGGAGGGCCTCGCCGCGGGTTTGCGCGAGCGTTCGCAGCCGCGACCGCTTGCCGTCGCCGAAGAAGCGTTCGCGGGTGAACGGCTGCGACATCATGCCGTAGACCGGCTGGCCGTGGTGCATCAGCCCGATCAGCGTGCCCCAGGTCGGAAGGCCCGAGATGAAGCTCTTGGTGCCGTCGATGGGGTCGAGCACCCAGACATATTCCGCCTCCGGCCGGTCTTGCCCATATTCCTCGCCGACGACGCCGTGCGCGGGGAAGGTCTGGGCGATCAGGCGCCGCATCGCCGCTTCGGCGCCGCGGTCGGCTTCGGTGACGGGATCGAACATGCCGCCGCGCGATTTGTCCTCCGCGCCGATGGAGGAGCGGAAGAACGGCAGAATGACTTCGCCGGAGACCTGCGCAAGCCGGTCGACGAAAGCCGCGAAATCGACGGCGGTCACAGGCCCGCCTCCGCGCAATTCCTGGCGAAGACAAGGGAAGATGAGCGGATTTTGCATATCAGGCATGTCTCTTTGCTGTAGCCAATGCAACGCATAAACCCCGGTAGGTCGCCATGCTGTTGAAGCGGCTAAAAAATCCTGCAAGCGTTGCGAAAATGACGGTTTCTTCGCTGTTGCAAAAACGTCGCGGCATTCAGCATGTGGCGGCGGCGGGCGATTGAGATCTTGCATTTGCGCCGTTTGGCGCCACATTAGTCCCCGTACGGCGGTTGCCGTGCATGCCCTCCTTGGGCGTTTCCTCCCTAAACTCAAGGCCGCCTACGGGCGGCCTCCTTTTTTGTTCGGCCCGTTTTTTCGGCGCTTCCGCGCGATAGTTGTTCCGCCTCCAGCCCGTTCATTTGCGCATGGCTGGCATGCCAGACAAAAAACCGCTTGCGTTTGCTGCGCTGCAATGCAATATTGCTGCGGTGCGATACGTCGCACATGCCCTCCTTAGGGCGTTTCCTCCCTAGACTCAGGCCGCCTTCGGGCGGCCTCCTTTTTTTTGCGCGCAGCCATGGCCTTCTGGGCCGCCGAAGACGCGGCCCCGCGCGCTCACTCTGCCGCCCATCGCGTTCCGTGCGCTTCGCGCGCCTTGGCGCTAAGCGCGCCGACCATGTCCGACAGGGCCCGCGACAGCGCAGCGGCGCCCTCGGTCAGCCGCAGCGCGCGTTCGTCCATGTAGAGGCTGCGATTGATTTCGACCTGCAGCGCGTGGCGGCCGGCCGCCGGCGCGCCGTAATGTTCGGTGATATAGCCGCCGGCGTAGGGCTTGTTGCGGCGCACGACAAGGCCCGCGGCGCGCAGCGCGACCTCGACCGTATCGACCATCCAGCGCGCGGCGCTGGAGCCGTAGCGGTCGCCGAGCACGATGTCGCAGCCGCCGACGTCGGGAGAGTTGGACGGCATGGAATGGCAGTCCAGCAGTAGCGCGAAGCCGAATCGCCGCTGCGCCGTCTCCAGGAGCTCGGCGAGCCGGGCGTGATAGGGCCGGTGCAGCGCGGCGATGCGCTTGAGCGCCGTCTCGACCGGCATCGGCTCGCGATAGATCGGCTGCGCGTCTCCGACCACGCGCGGGATGACGCCGAGCCCGGCGGCGACCCTCAGCGAACGGGTGTTCGCGAAATCCGGCAGCCTACCCTCGAACATTTGCGGATCGAGCTCGAAGGGCTCGCGGTTGAGATCGAGGAAGGCGCGCGGGAACCTCGCGCGCAACAGCGGCGCGCCGATGAGCTCGCAGAGGGCGCGAAAAGCTGGTCGACGAAGGCGTCCTCCGAGCGGCGCAGCATCTGCGGATCGAGCCGCGAGGCGCCGAGGAAAGCCTCGGGATAATGCGCGCCGGAATGCGGCGAGTTGAGCACGATCGCGCAGGCGACCCCGGCGGGCTCGAAAACTTCGAAGGGCGGATCGAACTCGGATAGCCCTTGCGAGTCGTCGCGCATCCCTGGCCGGCCTCCTTGAGGGCGTCGCCCCGCTGCGCGACCGATAATAGACGGAAAACCCAATTGCGGTAAATCGCTCGCCCGCCGCTGGCCCGCAATATTCGGCTTCACTCTATTTTCACGATATGATTTGAAGCCATCTCGGGGGAATATCTGGGGGAATCAGCGATGAGCAATCCGACCGCCGCCATTGCCAGGATACTGTTGGCGGAAGACGACAACGATATGCGTCGGTTCCTCGTCAAGGCGCTGCAGGCGGCGGGCTATTCGGTGGTCTCCTTCGACAACGGGCTTTCCGCCTACAATCGCCTGCGCGAGGAGCCGTTCGAGCTGCTGCTGACCGACATCGTCATGCCGGAGATGGACGGCATCGAGCTCGCCCGCCGGGCGACCGAGCTCGATCCGGAGATCAAGGTGATGTTCATCACGGGCTTTGCGGCCGTGGCGCTCAATACCGACGCCAGGACGCCGAAGGATGCGCGCGTGCTCTCGAAGCCCTTTCACTTGCGCGAACTCGTAAGCGAAGTGCAGCGGCTCCTGAAAGCGGCCTGATGCGTGCGCTTCTGGGCGCGGCGTTCTTGGTCGCTCGCGTTGGGGCCGGCTGAAGCCTCCGTCCTCTCCGACATTCTGCAGCGGGGCGTGCTGAGGGTAGGCACGACCGGCGACTATCCCCCCTTCACGAAACGCGACGTCTCGACGGGGGCCTATTCCGGCTTCGATATCGATCTCGCGCAGTCGCTGAGCAAGGCGCTCGGCGTGCGCGTCGATTTCGTCGCCACGAGCTGGCCGACGCTCGGCTCCGATTTCGCCGTCGGCAAATTCGACGTCGCCATGGGCGGCGTCAGCGTGACGCTCGACCGCGCCAAGCTCGGCTTCTTCACCGCGCCCTATTTGCGCGAGGGCAAGACGCCGATTGCGCGCTGCGCCGACAAGGGCAGGTTCGCGACGCTGGCGGATATAGACAGGGCCGGCGTCACCGTCCTCGTCAATCCGGGCGGCGGCAACGAGCGGTTCGACCGCGCCCATCTGCACGCCGCCCGCATCGAAGTGCATCCCGACAATACGACGATCTTCGACGCGCTCGCCAAGGGCGAGGGCGACCTGATGATCACCGACGCCTCCGAGACCCGCTATCAGCAGAAGCTGCATCCGGGCGTTCTTTGTGCGATCCACCCGGACGCGCCCTTCGATTTCGGCGAAAAGGCCTATTGGGCGCCCTACGATCCGCCGCTCGACGGCTTCCTCGACCAATGGCTGCATCTGATCCGCGAAAACGGGACCTACGCCGCGATCTACGACAAATGGTTCTGAGGGTTGCGGCGTTCGTCGTCGTCTGGTCGCTTTACTTCGCGGTGACCGAACACGCCTCGGCCATCCATAACGACATGGCCGAGGCTTACGCCTGGGGCCGCGAGTTTCAGCTCGGCTACAACCAGCACCCGCCGTTCTGGGCCTGGATCTGCGGCCTGTGGTTCCTGATCTTTCCGCGCGCCAACTGGGCCTTCGCCGTTCTTTCGATGCTCAACGCCGGCGCGGGGCTTCTCGGCGCCTGGGCCCTGATCGGGCGTTTCGTCGACGGCGACCGGCGCGTCGCGGCGACCGAATTGCTCGCGCTGACGCCGTTCTATTCGTTCCTTGCCTACAAATATAACGCCAACTCGATCTTTCTTTCGCTGTGGCCGTGGACGCTTTACGCTTTCGTGAGCGCGCTGCAAAGCCGGCGGACTGGCGGCCTCGCTCGGCTTCGGCGCCATGATGGGGTTGGCGCTCAACTCCAAATATTACGCGCTGACGCTCGCCGCGACCTGTCTGATCGCGGCGCTGGCTTCGGTCGAGCGAGGGCGCTACTTCCGCTCCGCTTCTCCTTACGTCTCGGTGGCGGTCGCGCTCGCGCTGTGGGCGCCGCATCTGCTTTGGCTGGCGGCGACGGGTGCGCCGCCGATCCGCTATCTCGAACGCGTCTCCGGACGGACGTTCGCCGAGACTTCTTTTTCGCGGCGAGCGCCGTGATCGGCGCCGGCCTGCAACAGTCCGTGGCTGTAGCTCTGGTCGCGGCGACGAAGCAGCGGCCGGAAAACTCTCCGGTCGACTCCGAGAACCGCCGCCTGCTGCTGATTCTCGCGCTGGCGCCCGTCGCCCTGAGCGCGGTCGCCGCGCTCGCCCTGCGCACCAAGATCTCGTCGAACATGCTGATCGGCGTGTTTCCCCTGAGCCCGCTCGTCGCCATGGTCTGGCTGCGGCCGGAGCCGGCGCGTTTGAGGGTTTGGGCGTCTAGAGGCGCTGCGATTGTGTCGCTCGGCGCGCTCATCCTGTCGCCGCTCATCGCGGTAGGCAAGGCCTGGTACGGTCGCGATTCGGAGGATTGGGAGCCGCGCAAGGAGGCCGCGCTGGCGGCGACCGACTTCTGGCGGCGCGCGACGACGGCGCCGCTTCGCTTCGTCGCGGGATCTTTTCGCTATGACAATGCGGCGGTTTTCTACAGCCCGGACCGGCCCAGCGCCTTCGTAAGTTTCGACTATTTCGGCAATCGCTGGGCGACCCCGGAAAAACTGCGCAAGCTTGGCCTGCTGACGATCTGTCGCAAGGAGGATTCAATCTGCCTCGCGAAGACGGCCGGGCTCGCGACGTCAAACGCGCGACGCGAGGAGATCACGCTCGCGCACAAAGCCTATGGACGGACGCGCGCGCCCGTGAATTTCGTCATCACGGCGATTCCGCCGCGCTGATCGCCGGCGTTCAATGCCGCTATTCCTTCAATCGACCGCAAGGCCGCGCGGGCGCCGGCGCCGATCGGTTTCGTCGCTTGACGATCGCGCTTGTCGGCATCAGCGCGCTGCAACCCTCTGTCATGCTTTCCAATTCCGGCAACGCCTTCACCGATGAGGAGCTCGGCGGCCCTGCCCGGGGCGGCGCCGTCGGCGACATTTCCTTGCGATTTTCGACAAGGACAGAGCCGCCGTTCACGGATCGCTTCACCGCCGAAAAGCTTGTGTAAGGAGGCGCCTTATACCAAGGGCCGAGAATAATCTGACTTCCTTGCGCGAATGCGCCTTTTGGCAAGCCCGAGGCGCCCGCGCCCTGCGCGTTCCTCGCCGCGTCGCCCCTTTTTTCTTCGCGTTGCGGCGATCTGGCGCTAAAATGCTTGGACTTTGTTGTTTGACAATTGATCCGCTCGGCCTCGTGCGCCGCCCGCGCACGTGGACACCCCGGGGGGTTGTTCACTTTTTAAGGCTTAAGTCTCTGAAAAGAGGGAAGGCAAAAGTGAACATGGTCAAATTCCGAACGGCGTCGGCGCATAGGCATCCGGCCGGTGCGCCTTATCGAGCCGGGCGCGCGCTCATGCAGGACGCCGAAAAATTGGCGAATGGGTCAGGCTGGTATTAGGCCGCGAGCGCGGCGGCGTCGGCGCGGATGCGCTCGATCATCGAACGCACGCCGTTGGAGCGTTGCGGCGTCAGGTGCTGTTCAAGGCCGAGGTCGCGGAAGGTCCCGAGCGCGTCGATCTTCAGCGCATCCGCCGGAGTCTTGCCGTCGTAGAGCGCAGTCGCGATGGCGACGAGACCCTTGACGAGATGCGAATCGCTGTCGCCGCGCAGCCGGATCACGCCATTCTCCAGACCGTCCTCGATCCAGACCTGGCTCACGCAGCCGCGCACCTTGTTGGCGTCGGTGCGCGCGCTTTCCGGGAATTCGGGCAATTCCCGGCCAAGCTCGATCACATAGCGGTAGCGGTCCTCCCAATCGTCGAGAAAGGCGAAGTCGTCGCGAATGGCGTCAAGGGTGCGCAGCGGAGCCTCCGGCGGTGGATCTTCCGCTATAAGATAGGCGGGCTCGGCCTTCGCGCCTACCCTCGTTTTCCTGGCTTTCGGGCGAGACGCGTCGGACCGAACCAGGGCTCCGCCAGATCGGCCTCCGTCAGAGTGCCCGAGAGGATTTTCGACCGAGCCGGCTTGGACGCCGCCGGCGGCGCGACAGCGAGCTTCGGAGCGGCCGCAAGCGGCGGGGGGAGCGACGCCGGGGCGCTCGCTTGCCGCGCGGCGGCGCCGACAGCCACAGCGCAGCCAGCCGCGCTCCATTGGGCATGCAGGCTCTGATCGCCAGCCAGTCGCTCGCCGGCGGCGTTCGCGCACAAGCTCGCCGCCGGCCCAAGATCCTGCGAGCGCAGCGCCGGCCCGAACATTGCGAAATAGACGGCGCCAAGTCCGATCGCCGATTTGAACAGGAAGCCCATATCGCTGACCCTTCGCACTCAGCTTGACGCGAGTGTAGGCCGAGCCCCGTGAAAGTCGGGTCGAGGAAAACGCGAAAAACGCGTCTATTCTGTTCACCGAACGTCAACCCTGATTTCTCGGCGCGTTAGCGTAAGGGAAACCATGCGCGCCGCCAGCCTCGCTGTCAGCAGTGAAGCCGGCGCGAATTTCGCATTCTCCCCTCCCGCTTAGGCGCTGCTTAAGATCGAGGGCGGATGATCCCGTGCGAGGGAAACCTCGGGCGTCGGAGTTATTGAGTCCCGTGTGCTCGACAAAAACAACTGTCTCGACGGGCGCGACCCTGGTGCAGGCCGCCGTCGTGGTTCTGGCGTGCTCGGTTGGGTTTGCGGCCGCGTCCTCGCGGCCCGCGGCGGCCCGCGAGAAATGGACGTCGGGGTTTTCGTTCGCCGCCGCGCTCGGCGGCGCCTTCGCCATTCGGCGTCCGCGCGGCTCGGGCGACCTCAAGGGCGACAGCGGCGTTCTGTTGGCGCTCGCCGGCGATTTCGTCGCGCACCATCGCATCGACGGGCGCGTGACGACGATCGAGGGCGAGGGCTGGACCGGCTTCGCCTCCGACCGCGCGGAACTCGCCGGCTACGGGCTGATCGATCGTATGCATGAGGAGGATCGCCCTCGCTTCCGCGCGCAACTTATGGCCGTGGCGGCTGACGGCCTGACGCGAGCCGACACCTTGCGGCTGCGGCGGGACGGGGAGCGCTACCAATTCATCGAGGTCACGACCGGCCAGGCCTGCGGCGAGGTCGCGCTCATTTCGGCGTTCCGGGAAGCGCGCCCGCAACCCGAACTCGCCGCGGAGCTGGAATCGGCGCGCGAGGAGGCGCGGCTCGAAAGATCGCTCAAGGACCGCCTGCTCGCCAACATGAGTCACGAGCTGCGAACGCCGCTCAACGCCATCTTCGGCTTTTCCGAAATTCTTGGCGATCCCGCGCTCGCGCCGGCGGAAGCCGACAAGCGCTACGAATACGCGCGCATCATCCACAGCTCGGCCGATCATCTGCTCTCGGTGGTCAATCTCGTGCTCGACATGTCGCGGATCGAGGCGGGCAAATTCGCGATTTGCCCGGAGCCTCTGGAGCTGGCGCCGCTGATTCGCGAATGCTGCGATATGCTGCGGCTGCGGGCGAACCGGGGCGAAGTCGAGATCCGCGTCGCGCCGCTGCCGGAAGGCCTCGAAATCGTCGCCGACAAGGGCGCCTGCCGGCAAATCATCGTCAACCTCCTCTCAAACGCGGTCAAGTTCACGCCGCCGAACGGACGCGTGATCGTCGAGGCCTGCGTCGAGGCGGGCGTTGCGCGCATCTCGGTCACCGACACCGGCATCGGCATCAAGCCCGACGACCTGCCGCGCCTCGGCGACCCTTTCTTTCAGGTCAAGTCCGGCTATGATCGCAGCTTCGAGGGCGCGGGCCTCGGCCTGTCGCTGGTGCGCGGCCTGGTCGGCCTGCATGACGGCTCGCTGGTGCTTGAATCCGCGTTCGGCGTCGGCACGCGCGTGACCGCCCTGCTGCCCCTGGAGATGAGCCCGGCGGCGCAACGCGTCGCCTCGGCGCGGCTGGAAACCGTTCCCCGTCTGACCCTGCCGGCGCTCGCGCTCAGCAGCGCGGCGGAGGAGGAGAGACGTATTGCCTGACGCGGCGGACCGCATTCGCTTGGAGCCCAGAGCCGTCCGGCGCGCCAAGCCCGGATGGTCGCGCGCGCTCGCGCCGAAGAAGCGCAGCACGATCGCCGGCGCGGCGCTCGCAGCGATGATGATCGGCATTGTCGTCAACGCGCTCGCGTTGCAGCATGGGCGTCGCCTGGTTCTGGCCCCGGATAGGACGGCGGTGGCGGCGATCACGCCCCAGCCGCCCCCCACCGCCGCCCAGCCGCCATCCCGCGCGCCAGCCGCTGCGGCGCCCGTACCCGCGCCTCGCCCGTCGCCGACGACGCTGGCGCTCGCCCATGCGCCGAAATCCGGCGACGCGATCGCCGATTTCCTGCGCGCGCACGGACCGGACCGGCGCCGGCTGACGCTGGCCGCACAGGACGCGCTCGGCAGGCTCGGCTTCGCCGTCAAGGCGACGGGGACGCTCGACGCGCAAACGCGCAGCGCGCTGCGCGAATTCGAGAAATCGCGACATATGCCTGTCTCGGGCGAGATCACGGCCAAGCTCGTGCGCACGCTCAAGGCGGCGGCGGCGCGCTGACCCTTGCGCCTGCGCACCGACATCTGGGTGGCCGCCTACATGAGGTTGGTCGAGGTCGGCGGCGGCTTCGCCGCACTCCGACGCCGCGGCGCGGCGGAGGCGGGCGCGGTGTTCGTGGTGCTCGACTTGCTTGATGGCCGCGTGGCGTTGTTCGCGCCGGGCCCGAGCGACGAGACGCTTGGCGAGCGGCGCTTCGTGCGCGCCCACAAGGCGGAATGGGTCGATTCGGCCGAAATTTCGGCCCGCCTGGAGCGCGAGACGAAGCGCGATCCCGACCTCTGGATCGTCGATGTCGAGCGCCGCGACGGCGCCCACGGGCTCGACGTCGTCGAGGGCTGAGCGTTTCGCCGGACCGCCGGTCTCGCGCGCTTTGCGGGCAGAACGCCCGCTGTCCCCGCGCAGAGCCTCAATCGTCGTCGGAAGCCGCGCTGGCGGACGTCGGCGTGCGGTCGATGTTCTGCTCTGGCGGCAACACCGGCGGGAGGAGTTGGGTCTCCTCTGTCCCGACCGCCGCGGGAAACGCGAAATTCGGTCCATGCAGATCGACGGGGCTCGCCGCGAATACCGACGTCTTGCGTCGGGGGCGCGCGCTGGAGACATCCATGGGCTCTTCGACGTCGGGCGCCGGCGGCAGGCCGTCGGGGCGCGCCGGCGGCGGCGAGAGATTTGGCGGAGGCCTCGGGCGGCAGTAGCGGCGGGGCCCGGTGTCGGTGCGCCCGTGCATCGCCAGATCAAGGTGGAAATGGTTGTAGTGGAAGGGATCGGCGCCCGGCGCGAGCACGGTGGTGAAAATCCCGCAGGCGCCGGCCTGGGCCTCGCGCAGAAACGCCGATTCGCGCGTGCCTGTCCGCCTCCAGTCGCGCAAGATCGAGATCTTGCGCCCGTCCGCCAAGCCGAAGCCGGAAATGTCGATTGCATTGCCGAAGGCGTGTTCGGAAAGCCGCTGACCCCACATATTGTCGACGCTGCGGCAGGAATAGGCTCCGAACACGTCGAGCTCAGTCACCGCGACGCCGAAGCGCGCCATGGCCGTGGGCTGCACGACGGAATCGAGCCAATCCTCCAGCGCGGCGACCATCGGGCAGTCCATGATGACGGCTTTGTCGAGTGGGATGGTCCCATCTTTCAGGGCCGCGACGCGCAACGGGCGCTCCATGCCGCAAATTCCGGGCCCGTCGATCGCCGCCAATTCTCGGATCGTCGCGGAGGGCTTGACGCGGCCCTCCGCAAGACAGACTTTTTCGGCCTGCGCTCGCCACGCCGCGCGCTCCTCGCGATGAAACAGACCGCATCCCGATAGAGTGAGAAGGACGGCTCCGAGACACGCAACTGGCCGAACGCAACGCGCCATTCCCACAAATTGCGATTGTTTTCTAAAGGAATGCTGAACCTTGCGCGTCATTTTTGGGCCGCGATCGGCGGCTACCCGCAGGGGTGGGATCTGGGCGAGGCGGCATGTTGGGCGGACTAAGACTATTGGGCGCCTCGGCGCTCGCCCTGGTTTGGCTTTTCGCGGGCGCGGCTTTCGCCCATCCTCATGTCTGGGTGACGGTGCGCAGCCATATCGAATTCACGCCCGACGGAAAGGTGGGCGCGATCGTCCATGACTGGGTGTTCGACGAGATGTATTCCTCCTTCGCCACTCAGGGATTCGCGCCGAAGGGACAATTGGTGACGCGCGCCATCTTCGCGCCGCTCGCTCGCGAGAACGCCGGCGGCCTCGCCGAGGTCGGCTATTACACGACGCTCAAGATCGACGGAAAGCTGATGGAATTCGCCGCCCGTCACCGAATACTGGATGGAGGAGCGGCCCGACCATCTGGTCGCCTTCCACGTGCGCCTCAATCTCAAGACGCCCGAGCCGATCCACCGCTTCGGCTCGCTGCTGGTGGCCGATCCCGAATATTACATCGAATTCGAGTTCGACGATCCCCCCAATGGGGTCGCGCTCGACCATGCGCCGCCGGGGTGCTCGGATTCGCTGACCAAGCCTAAGCCGCTCGAAACCGCCGACAAGCAGAAGCTCAGCGAATCGTTCTTCACCAACCTCGCCCCCGGCGCCAATTTCGGCTTCAAGATGGCGAGCCGGGCGATCATCGCATGTCCGTGAAGCGGCTCGTTCTCGCCGCTGTGGCCGCCATTTCGCCGGTTTCGGCGCGCGCGGCCACCTTCCACCGTCCCTTCGAAGTCGGCGGCGGCGAGGGGGGCGGCGCCTATGGCGGCTGGACGGGCTGGCTCCTCGAAGCGCAATCACGCCTGACCCATGCGATGGCGCACGACCTGCAAGCCATTCCCCACGATCAGGCCGGCGATGGCCGCGCTGGTCGGCGTCGGCTTCTTCTATGGAGTGGCGCACGCCGCCGGACCTGGACACGGCAAGGCGGTGATCGCCTCCTACATGATGGCCAATGATTCGGCGCTCAAGCGCGGGATCGTTCTGGCGCTCGTCGCCGCGATCCTGCAAGGGGCGGTGGCCGTCGCGATCGTCGGGGTGGCGGCGATTCTGCTCAACGCGACCGCGACTCGGATGAACGAGATCGCCGACGCGGTGGCGAGCGCAAGCTATCTCGGCGTCGCCGTCATTGGCGCGTGGCTCGTCTGGAGAAAAGGCTTCGCCCTCGCGCGGGTCGTGCGCACCTATATCGGCCGCCGCGCCGCGCTCGCGGAAGGCGCGCTGTTCGCGGGCGCGCCCTGGGCGTCCGCGACGGCGCTCGGCGGCGGCGGCTTTCGCGCGGGTGACCCTGCGGGGGCGAAGATAGCCGGCGACGATGACGCCTGCGGGCATCTCCATGCACCCGACCCCCGTACGTTAAGTGCGGAATTTTCCTGGCGGGCCACGCTTTCGACCGTCGTTGCGGCCGGCGCCCGCCCCTGTTCGGGCTCGCTGCTGATTCTGGTTTTCTCGCTCACGCAGGGACTATTCCTCGCCGGGGTCGCCGCCGTTGCGGCGGTGTCGGTGGGCACGGCCATCACCACAGGCGCGCTGGCCTCGCTCGCAGTTTACGCCAAGAGCCTCGCGGTGCGGTTCGCGACCGGAGACGCCACCGCGCGTCGCGCTGGTGGCGCGCGCCTGCGAATTCGTGGCGGCGCTGGCGGTGCTGGCTTTCGGGCTGGCGCTGTTCTTCGCCGCGCGCGGCGGGGCCTGATGGCGCGCGCCGCCGAGCCGGTATAGACAGCCGCCATGGCGTTCTGGCTCGACATTGCCGCCTTCGCGTTGAAGGCGCTCATTCTCGTGCTCGCGGTCGCGGCGGCCGCACTATTGATTGCGCGTGCGGCGCGCGGCCGCAGGGAGGAGCCCGACGATGTCGAATTGGAGCGCCTCGACGCGCGTGGCGAGCGCGCGAGGCGCGGCTCGGGGCTCAGTTCCTCAACCGGAAGCAGCGCAAGGCCCATCTGAAGGCGGCGAAGAAGGCCGCCAAGGCGCCGCCGCCCGAGCAGCGCATCTTCGTTCTGGACTTCAAAGGCGACATGCTCGCCTCCGCTGTCAACCGGCTGGCGCGGGAGATCGACGCGGTGCTCAGTCTCGCGCGTCCGGAGACCGACGAAGTCGTGCTGCGGCTCGAAAGTCCCGGCGGCACGGTGACGGGCTATGGTCTGGCGGCGGCGCGGCTGCAACGGCTGCGCGCAGCGAAGGTGAAACTGACCGTCTGCGTCGATCAGGTGGCGGCGAGCGGCGGCTATATGATGGCGGCGGTCGCAGACCGGCTCCTGGCAGCGCCCTTCGCGATGATCGGCTCCATCGGCGTCGTTGCGCAGATTCCCAATTTCAACCGCATGTTGAAGAAGAACGACATCGACGTCGAAGTGATGACGGCAGGCGAGTTCAAGCGCAGCGTGTCGGTGTTCGGCGAAATCACGCCCGCGGGGCGCGAGCATTTCCAGGGCAAGCTTGAAGAGACCCACGACGCCTTCAAGCGCATGGTCGCTGAATTGCGTCCGAGTGTGGCCATAGGCGCGGTTGGCAACGGCGACGTGTGGCTTGCCCGCGACGCGATGGCGCTTGGTCTGGTCGACGAACTCTGCGTGAGCGACGATTACCTGTTCCGCCAGCGCGGCCGGGCGGCGATCTATCTCGTCAAGAGCCACGAGCCGAAATCGTTGTTGCGCCAGTTGCTGGATCGGCTGGGCTTGGCGGCGCGGCTCTGGTTCTGACGCGCGAATAGGGCCGGCCGACATGAAGTCGCTAAAAGCAAACCCCCGCCGGGGCGGGGGTTGGGGGTCAGCCCGGCGCCCATCAGCACGCGTTAACCGGACGGCGGCCGATATAGTTGCCGTAGGCGTCGTAGATCGGAGCGTAGCTCACGCAATAGGCGTTGGCCGCGACCGTGGCCGCAAGCGCCGCGCCGGCGAGGCCGAACACCAGACCCGGACCGCCCCAATAGCCATGCCCACCCCAACCGTGATGGCCACCCCAACCGCCGTGGCCGCCGCCATGCCAATGCGGACCGGCGAGGGCGGGCGCCGCCGCGAGGGTCAGGACGGCGAGGGCGGAAAGGACAGTGATCGTGATTGCGCGCATGGGAAGTCTCCGTTTCTCGAGGGGCGGGATCGCCGCCTCGCATAGATTTGTCTTGCCGGGCCGCCGGCGGGACCACCCCGCAACGAGCATTTTTGTCCCCGACGTCTTTCGGTTACGGGATGAAATCTGCGCTCCTTGCGATAAGCGGAAGGCGCGACCCGCTTTCGGCGCCATCGCCCCTGTGCTACGGAGGCTCGGAACGCCGGGCGCGCGGGGGCGGAAGCGGAAGAAATGGCGGAACGTAAGTCACGATTCGAGTACGAGGACCTACTCGCCTGCGCGCGCGGCGAATTGTTCGGCCCTGGAAACGCGCAGCTTCCACTGCCGCCTATGCTGATGTTCGACAGGATTTCGGAAATCTCCGAAACGGGCGGCGCGCATGGCAAGGGGGTCGTGCGCGCGGAGTTCGACATCAGTCCCGACCTCTGGTTCTTCGGCTGCCATTTCAAGGGCGATCCGGTTATGCCGGGCTGCCTCGGCCTGGACGCGCTGTGGCAGATGACCGGTTTCTTCCTGGGCTGGCTCGGCCTGCCCGGCCGCGGCAGGGCGCTTGGGGTCGGCGAGGTGAAGCTCACCGACCAGGTGCTGCCGATCGCCAAGAAGATCATCTATGGCGTCGACATCAAGCGCATCTTCAAGGGCAAGCTCAATCTCGCCATCGCCGACGGCTGGCTGGAGACGGACGGCAAGCGGATGTACGAAGTCGCCAATATGCGCGTCGGCGTGATCGGCGCGGGCGCCGGCGGCGCCTAAGGGCGACTTTTTCTCGGAGGTATCCATGACCCGCGTCGTCGTCACCGGCATGGGCGTCGTTTCGTCGATCGGCAACAACACCCAGGAAGTGCTGGCCAGTCTGCATTCGGCGCGCTCCGGGATCAGCCGCGCCGAGAAATACGCCGAGCTTGGCTTCCGCAGCCAGGTGCAGGGCGCTCCGACGCTCGATCCCGAGGGGATCGTCGATCGCCGCGCCCTTCGCTTCGAGGGCGGCGGCGCGGCCTGGAACCACGTCGCGATGGATCAGGCGATCCGCGACAGCGGACTGGAGCCGGGCGAGGTGTCGCACGAGCGCACCGGCATCATCATGGGTTCGGGCGGACCTTCGACGCGCGCCATCGTCGAGGCGGCCGACATCGCGCGCACGAAGGGGCCGAAACGGGTCGGGCCTTACGGGGTGCCGAAGTCGATGTCCTCGACGGCGAGCGCGACGCTAGCGACCTGGTTCAAAATCAAGGGCGTCAGCTACTCGATTTCTTCGGCCTGCGCGACGTCGAACCATTGCATCGGCGCGGCCTACGAGCACATCCTTCTCGGCAAGCAGGACGTGATGTTCGCTGGCGGCTGCGAGGAACTCGACTGGACGCTCTCGGTCCTGTTCGACGCGATGGGGGCGATGTCGTCGCGCTACAACGAGACCCCGGAAATAGCCTCGCGCGCCTATGACAAGAACCGCGACGGCTTCGTCATCTCCGGCGGCGCGGGGGTGCTGGTGCTGGAGAATTACGAGCGCGCCAGGGCGCGTGGAGCGCGCATCTATGGCGAAATCGTCGGCTATGGCGCGACGTCGGACGGCGTAGACATGGTGGCGCCGAGCGGTGAGGGCGCAACGCGCTGCATGCGTCAGGCGCTGGCCAACGTGAAGGTTCCCATCGACTACATCAATCCGCACGCGACCTCCACGCCAGTCGGCGACGTCAAGGAGATCGAGGCGATCCGCGCTGTGTTCGGCAATGGCGAGAAATGCCCCCGATTTCGGCGACCAAATCGCTGACCGGGCATTCCCAGGGCGCCACCGGCGCGCACGAGGCCATCTATTCGCTGCTGATGATGCAGAACGGTTTCATCTGCGAGAGCGCCAATATCGAGGAGCTCGATCCCGCCTGCGAGGACATGCCGATCCTGCGTGCGCGTCGCGACAATGCGTCGCTGAGGGCCGTGCTCTCCAATTCCTTCGGTTTCGGCGGCGCCAACGCGACCCTCGTCTTCAAGCACATCGACGCATGACCTCCGAACTGTTGAAGGGCAAGCGCGGCCTCGTGATGGGGGTCGCCAACGATCATTCGATCGCCTGGGGCATCGCGCGCAAGCTCAGCCTGGCCAGCGCCGAACTCGCTTTCAGCTATCAGGGCGAGGCGCTCGGCAAACGGGTGACGCCGCTCGCCGCCAGCCTCGGCTCCAAACTGGTGCTGCCCTGCGACGTCGAAGATCTCGATTCGGTCGACGCGCTGTTCGAACGGCTGCGCAGCGAGTGGGGAACGTTTGACTTCCTCGTCCACTGTATCGGCTTTTCGGACCGCAACGAGCTCAAAGGGCGCTATGTCGACACGACTCGCGCCAATTTCCAGCGCACGCTGACGATCTCAGCCTTCTCCTTCACTGAGCTCGCCAAGCGGGCCGCCGAGATGATGCCGAACGGCGGCGGCCTCCTTACGCTGACCTTCGGCGGATCGACCCGCGTGATGCCGAATTACAACGTGATGGGAGTTGCCAAGGCGGCGCTCGAGGCGAGCGTGCGCTATCTCGCCGCCGATTTCGGACCCTCGGGGATCCGCGTCAACGCGATCTCAGCCGGGCCTATCCGAACATTGGCCGGCGCGGGGATCGGCGACGCGCGCTTCATGTTCAATTTCCAGCGCGACCATTCGCCTCTGCGCAAGACTGTGTCGATCGACGAGGTTGGCGGCGCGGCGCTTTATCTGCTGAGCGACCTTTCATCGGGCGTCACCGGCGAAGTGCATTTCGTCGACGCCGGCTACAACATCATCTCGATGCCGCGGCCAGAGGACATCAAGAACGGAGGCTGAGCTTGGACGCCGACCTCGCCCGCATTTCGCTGCAGGAAAGCCGCCTGCGCTTCGACGCGTTCGACGCCGAGTCGGCCTGGGAGCTGGCGCTGGCGCTGCGCGAGGATGGATTGAGCCGGGGAGCCCCGATCGTCGCCGTGATCGAGACCTGGGCGGTCAGGCTGGCCGCCTTCGCCTTGCCCGGCGCGACGGAGGACAATTTCGACTGGGCGCGGCGCAAGATCAACGTGGTGCGGCGGTTTCAGCGCTCGTCCTACGCCATTGGGCTCCAGCTTGCACAGGCGGGGCGGACTCTGGCCGATCTTGGCGCGCTGCCCGAGCGCGATTTCGCCGTGCACGGCGGCGCGTTCCCGATCTTCGTGCGCGGCGCCGGCTGCATCGGCGCGGTCGCGGTATCCGGCCTGCCGCAGCGTGAGGACCACAAGATGGTCGCAGCGGCCCTCGCCCGCGTTTTGAATCAGGATCTGGCTGACGCCGGGCTCGACTGAAACGCGCGCGCGTGCGTTAGGCCGGCGGCGCAAGCTGCGGCCAGCCCCTCGCCGACCACGCCGCTCCAGCCGATGCGCGCCATCAACACGCCGCTCAACGCCGCGCCGGCCGCGCCGCCGAGGAAGATCGACACCATGAATAACGTGTTGATCCGACCGTGCGCCGCCGGGTCGAGCGCGAAGATGCGGGTCTGGTTGGAGACGAGCGCCGATTGGCAGCCAAGATCGAGCAGGACGACGCCGACAACCAGCGCCGCCAGCGACGCACCGGCCAGCGCCAGCGCGGCGTAAGCGAGCACGACGGAGAGGACGCTGAACGCCAGCACGCGCAACGGTCCCATGCGGTCGGCCGCCCGGCCGCCGCCGCTCGCCGCCAGCGCGCCCGCTATGCCGACGAGGCCGAAGGCGCCGGCGAAAAACGGCCCGAGACCCCAGCTTCGCGCGAGCAGGCTCGCCAGCGACGCCCAGAAGGCGTTGAACGCCACCCAGAGCAGCGTCTGCGTCGCGATGGCGTTGCGCAGCGGGGCGTGATCGCGCAACAACGGCCACAGCGAGGCGAGAAGCCGGCCGTAGGAGAGGTCCGTCGTCGGGCGGCCGCGCGGCAACAGCCGGGCGGTAAGCGCGAAGGCGACCGCCATGAAGAGCGCCGCAAAGCCGAACACCCATCGCCAGCCGACGACCGCAGACAGCGCGCCGCCGACCACCCGCCCGGTCAACAGGCCGAACATAATGCCCGACACGACGGTTCCGACCGCGCGCCCGCGCTCGAAAGGCGCCGCCAAAGTCGCCGCGAATGGGACCATCTGCTGTGGCGCGCAACTGACGAAGCCGAGCCCGAGCGAGGCCATCAGCAGCAGCGGCAGATTGGGCGCCAGCGCCGCCAGCGTCGCGAACAGTCCTGCGAAGGCGATCTGGGCGAGAACGATGCGCTTGCGGTCGTAGCGGTCGCCGAGCGGCACGAGCGTCGCCAAGCCTGCCGCGAAGCCCGCGAGATTGCAGGCGGGTATCAGCCCGATCGCGCTCGGCGGCGCGCCCAGGCTTCGCGCGATCAGCGGCAGCATGGGTTGGCTGAAATAAATATTCGCGACGACGGCGCCCGCGGTGAACGCCATCGCCAAAATCTGGCCGCGCGTTGCGCGCGGCGCCTCGGTCTGGCTCAATCGATCAGCCGATACGCGGGCAGGGTAAGGAACTCCTCGAACGTCGCGCTGAGCGACATGGTTGAGAACAGCTCGATCGCCTCATCGAAGCGCCCGCCCTTGAACGCCGCTTCCCCGACCGCCGCCCGCACTTTGCCCATCTCGTCGGCGAGCGTGGCGCGGAACAGATCGGGCGTCACCATGCGGCCGTCGGCGAGCTTGGCCTTGTGATGCAGCCATTGCCAGATCTGCGCGCGCGAGATCTCGGCGGTGGCGGCGTCCTCCATGAGATTGTAAAGCGGCACCGCGCCGCGGCCGCGCAGCCACGCCTCTATATATTGCACGCCGACCCGGATGTTCTCGCGCAGACCCGCTTCCGTGCGCTCGCCCTCGTGGACCTGCAGCAGATCGGCGGCGGTGACGCGCACATCCTCCCGCAGCTTGTTGAGCTGGTTGGCGGCCGGCATCAGCCTGTCGAACACCTCCATCGCGACCGGCACGAGATCGGGATGCGCGACCCAGGTGCCATCATGGCCGTTGCCCGCCTCGCGCTCCTTGTCGGCGCGCACCTTGGCGAAGGCGGCTTCGTTGGCGGCGGGGTCTCCCTTGATCGGGATCTGCGCGGCCATCCCGCCCATCGCGAAAGCGCCGCGACGGTGGCAGGTCTGGATAAGGAGGAGCGAATAGGCGTTGAGGAACGCCTTGCCCATCGTCATTACGGCGCGGTCCGGCGTAAGGAACTTCGGGTTTTTCGCCAGCCGCTTGATGAACGAGAAGATGTAGTCCCAGCGGCCGCAATTGAGGCCGACGATGTGGTCGCGCAATTCATAGAGGATCTCGTCCATCTCGAATGCGGCGGGCAGCGTTTCGATAAGGACGGTCGCCTTGAATGTCCCTTGCGCGAAGCCGAGCTTGTCCTCGGCGAAGGCGAAGGCGTCGTTCCACAGTCGCGCCTCCCGATGGCTCTCGATTTTCGGCAGATAGAAGGCGGGCGTGGAGCCGGCGGCCTTTTGCGCCTTCGCGCAATGGAAAACGTAGAGGCCGAAATCGAACAGCGACCCCGAAGTTTCCTCGCCGTCGATTAGAATGTGGCGCTCGTTCAGGTGCCAGCCGCGCGGGCGCACCATGAGCGCTGCGCGCTCCTTTTTCACGGCGTAACGCTTGCCGGTCGTCGCGTCGGTGAAGTCGATGGTTCCGGCCCAGAGATCCTTCAGATTCGCCTGGCCCTCGATCATGTTGGCAAAGACGGGCGAGGAAGCGTCTTCGAAATCGGCCATGAACACCTTGGCGCCGGAATTCAGCGCGTTGACGATCATCTTGCGGTCGACAGGGCCAGTGATCTCGACGCGGCGGTCGAGGAGATCGGCTGGAATGGGCGACACCTTCCAGGCGTCGTCGCGGATCGCTTTCGTCTCGGGGAGAAAGTCCGGCGTCGCGCCGGCATCGAACGTCTTCTGCCGCTCCGCGCGGGCGGCAAGCAGCTCAAGGCGGCGGCCATTGAAACGACGGTGCAGCTCGGCGACGAAGGCGAGCGCCTCGGGGGCGAGAATCTCGTCCACGCGGGGCGCGCCCTTGGCGCGAAGTTCGATCTGCGGCGTGGACATAAGCGGCTCCCTCCAAATTGGCTGCGGGTCTGTTAGACAAAAACTTAAGCCCTGGGGAGGGGGCGAATTGCAAATCTGCGCGCGCGGCGTCGCCGCCGCAGCGCGAAGGGCGGCGTTTTCCACGTCCAGCGTGGCATCCGCTCATGTAGGGACGCCGCGACGCTTGCCGCCTCGGCACGGTCAGCCGCTTCGTGTTGTGCTGCCAGCAGTTCCTGTCGAGCGCCTCAAGCCCGAATATGAGTTCACGCGCGACGCGAGTGCGAGAACTCCCAATAGAGCGCGCGCGCCTTGGCGTACATCGGCCCGAGCGGCAGGGCGCGCGTTTCGATGCGCGAAACCGGCGTCACTTTGCCGAAATTGCCGACCACGAAGATCTCGTCCAACTCTTCGAGGTCGGCGTAGGACAACGTCGTTTCGGCGACCGGGACGCCTGCGGCCGTCAGAAGCGAGATGACGCGCTGACGTGTGATGCCGTTTAGGAAGGAGCCGTTGGCGACTGGCGTCTTCACAAGTCCGTCTTTGGCCATGAACAGATTGGCGGTGGCGAGCTCGGCGACATTGCCAAGGCCGTCGAACATCACGCAATTGTCGAAGCCCCGGGCACGCGCCTCCAGGAGCGCTCGCGCGTTGTTGGGGTAGAGGCAGCCCGCCTTCGCCTGGATGGGCGCCATGGTCGGCAGCGGCTTGACCATGCTCGACCTTGTGATCGAGACGCCCTTGGACGGGTCGGGAAGCGGCGTCTCGTAGATTGTCAGCAGAAAGCGCGTCGATTCCGGATCCAGGGCCACGGCGCCCATCCCGCTCGTCTCGGCCCAATACATCGGCCGGATGTAGAGCTGCGCGCCCGGCTTGAACTTTTTCAGGCCCTCCCGTGTGAGCTCCAGCATCTCCCCGACGCTTTTGAGCGGCTTAAGCCACATAACCTTGGCCGAACGGTTCAGGCGTTCGCAATGGCGGTCGAGATCCGGCGTCACGCCCTCGAAAGCGCGGGCGCCGTCGAAGACGCTGCTCCCCAGCCAGAACGCGTGGGTGCGCGGGCCGAGGATCGGCCTGTTGCCCTCGAACCATTCGCCGTCGAGAAAGGTGTGGGTCTCGGACCAGTCGGGCATGTCGCAACTCCTAAAAGGCTCACGCCATCATAAACCGGTCCGGGCGTGAACGACTATGCGGGCGTCAGTGAAAACCCGACGCCAGCCTGGCATTTCGTTCATCGCCGCAGCCGCGCCCTGTCCGGGCGCGAACATCGTCCAGCCGATATGCTCGTGATCGAGCAGCGATTTAAGCGTATCCGGTTCGCCGCGCGCCACTTTGGCGTAATCGGCGAGGAAGGCGTCGCCGAACATGTCGGCGCGCCCGTCGACATAGGGCTTCACACCCTCGAAGATGAGATAGCCTCCGAACGCGTAGCCGTTGAGGACGGGCTCACTTCTGACTTCGGGCGGAAGGGCGGCGAGCGCCGCGCGGGTCGAGGCGTAGAGCGGGCTTGTCGGCGCGGGCAGAAAGAGCCGCACGGCCGCGATCGTCAGCGCCGCCGCGACGAGGCCGGCGACGCGACGGTCGAGTCGCGCCGCCGCGCTGGGAGCGCCGAACGCCTCGGCGAAGGGCTTGGCCAGCAGCATCGGTCGCGACGACGGCAAGCAACATTTCATGGCGGGCGTGGGCGAGCGAAAGGTGCAGCAGGCCGATGAGCAGCGCCAGACGTATGGGAGGCAGGCGAACCGGCCGTGTCAGCGCGACGCCGATCAGCCCGAGTATCACCGCCTCCAGCGCGTTGGGATGGGCTGAAAGTCTCCGGTCCCCATTCGCCGATTTGCGCCAGAGCATGCAGGCCAAGTAGCCGGACCGGAAAAAGCAGCCCCTCGATCCCGAAGGGATTGACGAGCGCGGCGGCGACCGCGGCGACCGCAAACAACGCCCATCCGCGTGCGAGCGAGGCGCGCCTGTCCATAGGCGCCGCGAGGACGGCCTCTGAGGCGAACGGCGCGATCAGCGCGAGCCCGACGGCGAAGCTGCCATGCAGGTTGGCCCAAAGCGTCATCATGAGGGTGAGGGCGATGGGCGGGGCGCGGTCGCGAGCGCAAAGCAGCGCATCCGTCCACAGTGCGAACACCGGCAAAGCGAGGATATGGGGCCGGGCGAGCAGGCTCGGCGCGACGAGCAGCGCCGCAAGCGCTCCGACCGCCGCCAGAGCCGGGCCGCCGAGATCTCGCGCGGCGGCTCTCGCGACGACGAAGACCGCGAGACCTGCCGCCGCTCCGGTCAAAAGGGCGACGCCGACGAAGCCGCCGGCCTTGTAGGCGAGCGCCAGCAGGATCTCGCTAAGCCACTCATGGGCGATCCACGGCTTGCCGGGTACGCTGAATGTGAAGGGATCGGCGTGCGGGATCGCGTTATGGGCGAACATCCACTCACCGGTGGCGATGTGCGACCAGGTGTCGCCGTCGTTGAAGATCGCCGGCGAGAAGGCGCAGAGCGCGAACATCGCCAGCGCGAGCGCATGCGGGACAAGATCGTAGGAGAGCGCCTCGCTGCGCGGGCGAGAGGCGACAAGTGCAGGCGCGGCCAGGGACATGATCGGCAGTCTGGCATGTCGCCGGATAAAGCCGGGTTAAGGGCCGCGCTCACGCGGGTTTGACGGATAGCCCAGCGCTTCAATGCTAATTACGCTTGGCAACATTGTGAAGGATTGGAACATGAGCACGAAACTCGCGCTGGCGCTCGCCGCCGGCTGGCTGTTAGCGATGGGCGGGGGCGCGCTCGCCGACGAGACGTCGACCGCCGAGCAGATCGTGGCGGCGCTTAACAAGGTTTGGGGCCAGTATCCCGGCGCGCGCGCCAATCACGCCAAGGGGGTTGTCCTGGAAGGCGCGTTCGCTCCCTCCCCGGTCGGGAAAACGCTCAGCAAGGCGGCGCTGTTTTCCGCCTCCAGCATCCCGGTGACGGTCCGGTTCTCGGATTCGAGCGGCGCGCCGGACATGCCTGACGGCGATCCTCGCGCCAATCCGCACGGTATGGCTGTCAAATTCCATCTGGCCTCTGGCGACGACGTCGATATCGTCGCCAATTCGCTGCCATTCTTCCCGGTCGCCACTGGCGAGGAGTTTCGCGATCTTCTGCTTGCCATCGCCGACAGTCCCGCGGGTGCGCCCAAACCCACCAAGGCGGAACAATTCTTCGCCGCCCACCCGGCCGCCGTCGCGGCGTTCGGGGCGTTGCATACGCCGTCGAGCTTCGCGCGCGAGGTTTATAATGGCGTCAACAGCTTTGTGTTCGTCGGCGCCGACGGGACCAAGACGCCGTTCCGGTTCAAGATTACGCCCGAAGGCGGCCCGGACTATCTAAAGGCGGCCGATGCGGCCAAGCTGCCGCCCAATGCGCTGGTCGATGAAATCGGCAAGCGCGTGGCCGCGCATGAAGTCAAGTTCACGCTGCAGGCGCAGTTGGCGGGTCCCGGCGACGCCGTCGACGATGCGACCAAGCCGTATCCCGCCGACCGCAAAATCGTCGATCTCGGAACGATGACGCTCAACAAGACGGTCGCCGAGGACAAGACGCTCAATTTTCTGCCGCTCAATCTGGTCGCGGGGATCGAGCCTTCCAGCGATCCGCTTATCGCGGTGCGGAATGACGCCTACGCGATCTCTTACGGCAAGCGCCTGCAATAGCGCGCGCGTTATGGGGGCGCGCCGCCAAGCGCACCCCGCGGCGAGATTACCTGCCGACGACCTGCGCCGATGGCTCCGGGCTGAGCGTGCGGAAGATGAAGCCGCCCAAGGCGCCGCCGATAAGCGGTGCGACCCAGAACATCCAGAGCTGGCCGACCGCCCAGGCGCCGGCGAACAGCGCCGGGCCGGTGCTGCGCGCCGGATTGACCGAGGTGTTCGTTATCGGGATGGAGATGAGGTGGATCAGCGTCAGGCACAGTCCGATCGCTATCGGCGCGAAGCCGACTGGAGCGCTGGAATGCGTCGATCCCATGATGACAAACAGGAACATCATCGTGAGCACCACTTCGGCGACGAAGCCAGCGGCGAGGCTGTAGTGGCCTGGCGAATGATCGCCATAGCCGTTGGCCGCAAAGCCCTTGGCCGCGTCGAAGCCCGGCGCGCCGCTGGCGATGAAATAGAGAATGGCCGCCGCGACTACGGCGCCAATCACCTGCGCGACGATATAGGGAACAACGTCCGCTTTGGGGAAACGGTTGCCCGCGGCGAGCCCCACCGTCACCGCGGGATTCAAATGGCAGCCGGAAATGGGACCGATGGCGTAGGCCATGGTCAGAACCGTCAGGCCGAAAGCGAAGGCGACGCCCAACAGCCCGATGCCGACCTGCGGAAACGCCGCCGAGATAACCGCAGCGCCGCATCCGCCGAACGTCAACCAAAATGTGCCGATGGCTTCGGCCTGGAGTTTTCGCATATCCACGTTGGGTCTCCCTCAGAAATACTCGCGTAAGTCCAACACGCCGGGATAGCTTAAACTGAACGTCTACGCCGGCAACTTGTTTTTTTGAAAGGCTTGTCGCGCCGTTCTTCACGTCGGACGCTGCAGTGTCTGGCTCATCGCCATCATCGCCATTTCGTGCGCGCAACGTCACCAAAACCGATCTCTCCTTGCGTCGAGCGGAATGTGTCGGCGAAGGGGCCGCCGCCAGGGAATACGACAACGCGGCGAACATGGGTCGTGATTGGGCCGAGCGACTTGCCGAGCCGTCCGCTGCGCGCCTGGGCGCCGCCGAGCCTGAGAATTGCGAAAGGCGTCGTCATGGCTTCGAGGTAGTGGCGGGCGGGAAAGGCGGCAAGCCGGCGGCTAGTGACGATTGACCCAATTCATGTTGCCACCTCGATAGCTCCAGTAGCCGCCCCCGCCGTATCCGCGCGAACCTCGAGCAGACGCTACAAGGTCTTCTATCGACGAGAGCAATTGCGCAAAGAAGCCCGGCTGCTCCGTCTCGAAAGCGTCAAGCGACGCGGAGGAGCGGAATTTCCACGGCGTAGCGGGGTCAGCGCGGCTGCCGAGCGTCAATTTTCCGGTGTCCCAATCGACGCATGCAGTCGCGTTCTCGTCCTTGGCGATGAGGCAAACCGAGCGGCTCTTGCTGCTCGCCAACAGCCGCGTGAAGCTGAGATAGGAGCCGTTCGGCCGCTGGAACACATAGGATGCGCTTTTGTCGAGCTTGGTTTCGACGCCGCCGTGCGCTTTCGCCTGCCCGATTAGCGCATCCCACGCCTTGTCGCGCTCCGGCGCTCCGGCGAGGACGGGCGCACTGGCCAAAGCGGCAACAAAACTTCCCGCGCAAACCCATCGCACGGAGCGAATGTGGCGCGTCGAATTCATGCGCAGATCACGCCTCGGATGTCGTCACTCAGACGCGAAAAAGATGGCGCATTGAAGCGCATGTAATTTCCGAAGTCCATGCGTTCGGAATGCCGGGGCTCATCGCCAACCGCAGCGCCGCCGCCGGCTGAGCGGCGGGATCGCCGACTGGCGTCGCTGCGGCAAGCGTCGGAAATTCTAAACGCGTCGGTCCTTCCGCCGTTTGACCATGAGCGGCAGGCCGTTGGCGGAGCGCAGAGTCAGCCGCGACACTGGCTCCGGGGAATGGCCGGGAACGGCGGAGAATTCGAATCGACGCAACAGCTCAGCGAGCGCCAACGTAGCCTCTTGCATTGCGAACGCAGTTCCCGAGCAGACGCGTGGCCCCATGCTGAACGGCAGAAAGGCGCAGGCGCGAACCGTTTTGGTGGCGGGGTCCGAGAAGCGATCGGGGTCGAACTGATCGGCGCCCTTCCAATATACGCCGTGGCGATGCATGAGCCAGGTCGGCACGATGGTCTGGGCATGCGCCTCGATCGGCTGCTCGCAGAGGCGGGTCGCTTCCGTCGCGTCGCGAGCGAGAAAAGCGACGGGAGGATAGAGCCGCAGCGTTTCCTGGAACACGTCGCGGATAAACGGCAGGCGGCGCATGTCGGCGAATTCCGCCGTCCGGTCGCCGAGCGCGCCGTCCGCCTCGGCGCGCATCCGCGACTGCACCTCCGGCCGGTTGGCGATAAGGTATAGCGCCCAGCCGAGGGCGGCGGCGGAAGTTTCGTGTCCAGCGAGGAACAGCATCGCCACCTGATCGAGCAACTCTGTCTCGTCGAAGCGCGTCCCTGTCACAGGATCGGGCGCCGAGATGAGCGTGGCGAGAATGTCGTTGTCCGGCGTCGGCTCTCCGTGCGCGAGCCTTGAGAGCCGTCGCGCGATTGGCCGATGCAGCGCGCGCCTGATGACCGCAGCGTCGCGCCGTCCGCGCCAATGCGAGGGAAGCAGGTAAGTTGGCACGCTGATGAGCGTGAGAAATCCGTGCGCATAGGCGATGCGCTGAAAGCGCTCGAAGGACGTGAAGATCTCGCGTGCGTCGCGCTCGCTCATTGGCTCGGTAAAGAGGGTGCGGAATATAACGTCGCCAGCGAAATGCATGGTTTCGACATCGACGTCCAGGGTAGCGCCGCCCATTTCGGGAACGCGCGCATCGAGTCGGGCGCCCATGGCGTCGCAAGCGTCGCGCATCAGCCCGAAGACCTCGCGCACGCGGGCGTTCTCGAACGCTTGATCGATTATGGCGCGCTGTCGCCGCCAAGCTTCGCCGTTAGAGACGAATATGCTGTAGCCGGTCAGCGCCCTCAACATCGAGTCCATCAGCCGCGCCTTGGGATAGCGGCTCGCATCGCTCACCAGCACCCTGCGAATCGCTTCCGGCTCGCGCACAAGATAGGCGAATCGCGGCGGCCGAAAAGGAATCCGCGGCAGTGGATGGCGGCTGACTCCGATGAAATCGTACGATCCGCGCAAGAACAGGGAAAGGCCGGAGTCCAGGAAACGGCGCGCGCGTGCGCGCCAGGAGGACTTGCGGTCATGCGCGACCGGGCGCGGCGGGACGAAGGGGCTCATCGCGGCGACTCGGCGAAGAAAGGCGCGGGCGAGCACATCATACGCACAAGATCGAACCCGTCAGCGCTGTCGGCGCGCTTCAGATACTGGAAGTGAAAATCGAGCGGCCGGCGACGTATATGACGGAAGCGTTCGGGCGTGAGGATGCGGTGAAACTCGGGTTCCCAGCGCTCCACTTGGACGTTTGCGCCGACGAGCGGGCCCATGCGACAGGCCGAGGCGGGATCCGAGCCCGAGGTTATGTCGATCCACTCGACATGGGGGGAGGCGGCGACTTGTTCGCCCTCGCGCATCGTGCGCCGCCCGGGCTCGATCCATGTGTAGAATGGAATGATATTGCCCAGCGTCGCAAACGCGATGCGGCGTCGTGGCTGTTCACCGCGTGCGAGATATCGGGCCAGCGTCATCATCGCCAGGATGGCGCCAAGGCTGTGTCCGACTACGACGATCTCGTCATATTGGCCTTCGCGCTCGACTTCTGCGAGGCGAGCGGCGAAAGCAGCGCAACGCTCGTCCCAGCTTGGCGCTTCGCCCTTCGCGGTCTCAACGATGCAGGCAAAGCCCTTGGCTAGCCATTCAAGATTTAGCGTGCGCCATGCCCAATCGCCGATAAGGAGCGCGCCTATCAGCGCAGGCAGCGCCAGCCAGCCGCCGCGGGGAATTGCCCAGGCGCCTAAGACGCCGACGACCAGCGTGAATAGCAGCGCCGCGGAGGTGAGCGCGACCGGCGCAAGCCCCATGGCCAGAAGCGCCCAGCGCACCGCGCGGGCGCCGTCGCGCGCGCGGTCTAACAGGCCGCAACGCTGATATACGATAAGCGCGCGCAAGGCCGCGATTTGCGCCGCGAGCCGTCCCTTGGCGCGCCAGTGACGGTCGACGATATCGTCCCAGTGCAAGAATTCAAATGTCGTGTCAGCCGATGCCGAACGCCAGCGCCAAAGCGTGTCGTAGGGACCCTGCCCCTCCAGCGGACCTACCCTGGCCAACGGCCCCACGGCTTCGCTCAGTCTGTGATAGTAGCCCCTGACTCCGCGCGGGTCGAAACCGGCGATGAAAAACACGCGCCGTCGTGTCGTCGTAGGAGTGTTGTCGACAGGCGAGTCGGCGAACTTGTCGGAGATCACGAACGGGTCCGGCGCGAGAGAAGTGTACAGCCGTCCCATACCCCTCGATGCTGCGACTGGCAAAGGGGCGGTTTTGGTCGACGTTCGGAGGGGCTCAGCGAATCGGTGGAGCTTTCGCGGCCAACCTGTGACATTGGCGCTACAGTTTGGTGACTATGAGAGCACAGCGAGGGCTCAATAAAGGTTTCGATGTCTCAAAGGTTTAAAGTCAAAGCCGATTGGCCCGCCGCGAAAAGCGATGCATGGCGGCTTATAGGGGGTGGGTTTCTGGGCGCAGTGACGAGAGAGTTTCCGGCGCCGACCGGATGTGAGCGCGTCGGAGCTTTTCTCTTTATCAAGGCCTTGGAGAAATCCAGGCGGAAAGCGACAAACAAGCGCATCGCGAATGCCCTCGGGCGGGTTTTGTCAAGCGGGCATTTTCGTTGCCCGACCGCCTCGACCGTGCCATAAAGTGAACGGGGAAACTCGGCGCGCGGGGCCGACCATGATACTTCTATTCAATTATTCTTATGTGCAGGTGATTGCTGCGACCCCGTGGGCCAGTGTCGGCGTCATAGTTGATTTTAGAGATGGGGCGGATGGCGGCCCGCCTATTACGCGGGGAAGCATTTTTTGAGGTTGCGCTCCGACGCAAGATCTTGCGAGTGAATTCGGGCATTGGCAATGCGTTGAATTTAGCTTGCAAGCAAAACAATCGATATGTGTTTGGAATTGGAATTGGGCTTGTGCCCGGCACGGATGGTCACCGGCTCATGATGCGACAACTCCGACGATATTGCGTCGCTATTTCTGAATGGACGTATTCTGTTCGGAAGCGTCGAGCCAATGAATCCGTTCATTCGCGAGAATGCAGCGAGGAAAATCGGCGTTTGTAGGTCGCGACTCGTTCCGAGCGCGGAGCAAACCGCGCCGCGACATTGAGCCGTCAGCGAAACTCGCCGAGACTTCTCTCATGCCAACCATCATCGTTACATCGCTCGGAGGCGCAAGCTCATGAGCGCGAAAGGCCCTTTGCGTGCAAGTCTGAAAGGTGCGCCGGTTGTGATCGAAGACGCTTGGCGCCGCGCCGTCGAACGCCTGCGCGCCGGGCTCGGGGACGACGTATTCGGCAGCTGGTTCGCCAGCTTGCGGCTGGAGGAGTTCGTCGCCGGAAGGGCGCGATTGTCTGTCTCCACACGGTTCCTGAAGAGTTGGATAGAGGGGCATTATCAGGAGAAGCTTTTCTCCGCGCTTGCTGCTGAGTTCGAAGGCGTCAACGTTATTGAAATTTGCGCGCGCTCGATGCAGCCGCATGCCGTTCGTACAGGCGAGGCGCAGCCAAAGGCTGCTACCGACGTTCCGCAGACGCCTGCGCAGGTTGCTGCGAAGCGCTGGACCGAGGGACCGGGAAAAATGCAGCTTGGATCGCCCCTCGACCGACGACTGACTTTCTCCACATTCATTGCAGGACGTGCGAACGAACTTGCGTTATCCTTGGCGCGCAAATTATCAGACGAGCCAGAGGCGCCGACGCCGCCGTTGTTCTTTCATTCCGCTGTCGGCCTCGGGAAGTCCCATCTGCTGCAGGCGATCGCTCACGCCGCGGTCGCGCGCCGCCAATCGGTCGCTTATCTGACTGCGGAGACGTTCATGTACGGCTTCGTAAATGCGTTGCGCAACCAGTCGGCGATCGCCTTCAAGGAACAGTTGCGGGCGATCGATCTGCTTATTTTCGACGATGCACAATTCTTGCAGGGTCGCGTGATTCAGAACGAGTTCGGCCATGTGCTCAACGCATTGATTGACGCTGGACGGCGAGTGGTGATTGCCGCCGATCATCCGCCGTCCGAGCTGGATTCTATCGACGTACGTGTGCGCTCGCGATTGGCGGGAGGCATCTGCGTGGAGATCGGGGCCTTCGACGAGGCGCTGCGACTTAAGATTCTCGAGGCTCGTCTGGCAGCCGCCAAATTGGCGTATCCGACGCTGCAAGTTCCGCGCGAAGTGCTGCTTTTCGTCGCCGGCGCGGTGGCGTCGAATGGCCGCGATCTTGAAGGTGCAATCAACCGTCTGGTCGCCCACGCCCAACTTGCAGGCCAGCCGATGACGCTGGCGGCGGCCGAGGCGGCGGTGCGCGATCTGATCCGGCCACGCGAACCGAAACGAATCAGGATCGAGGACATTCAGAAGCGCGTCGCAAGTCATTATAACGTCTCGCGGGCCGATCTTCTGTCGTCGCGCCGCACCGCCGTAGTGGTCATGCCGCGCCAGATCGCGATGTATCTGGCCAAGTCGCTGACGTTGCGTTCGCTGCCTGAGATCGGCCGTCGCTTCGGCGGGCGCGACCATACTACGGTTCTGCACGCTGTGCGTAAAATCGACAAACTCTGCAACAGCGACGCCGCCTTGCGCGAGGAGATCGAGCTCCTCAAGCGCATGTTACAGGATTGAGGCGATGGCGGTCGTCTACAAGGTTGTCTCTCAGTCGGAGTGGGCCGTGGCCGAGCGCGAGGGCGTCTTCCGCGGCGCGGCGGTCGATTTGCGCGACGGCTATGTTCATCTGTCTAGCGGCGAACAGGTGGAGACGACGGTTTCGCTTTACTTCGCCGGCCGCGATGACCTTGTGCTGGTCGCTCTCGAAGTGGAGCGACTCGGCGACTCTCTCAAATGGGAGCCGTCACGCGGCGGCGCCTTGTTTCCGCATCTCTACGCGGCTCTGCCGCTCGATCGAGTCTTATGGTCGAAGCCGTTTTCGTCTCGTGCGCCCGAAACCTTGCGCGTCCTGATCGCGGGCGGTTCCTAGGGCGTGCGGCTAGCGGCCTCCCTGTTCGGCCTGCTTGCGCCGGAAGTCGCACATCGAGCCGCGATTCGCGCAGTGGCGGCCTACCCATTTCGAGTGCGACCGGACGGCGATCCGCGTTTGCGGGTGGAAGCTTTCGGCCTTTCTTTTCCCAATCCTCTGGGGTTGGCGGCTGGGTTCGACAAGAGCGCCGAGGCGGTCGACGGCTTGATACGGCTCGGCTTCGGATTCGTTGAAGTCGGCACGCTGACGCCGAAACCGCAGGCAGGCAATCCCAAGCCGCGTCTTTTCCGGCTCAAGTCCGACGCGGCGATCGTGAATCGCATGGGTTTTAACAACGACGGCTACGCACGGGCGCTTGAGCGGCTCAGCCGCGCTCGGCGGTCGGGCAGGGTCGGCGTCAATATCGGCCCCAACAAGAACTCGTCCGACCGCATCGCCGATTATGTTGCGGGAATCGAGGCGTTCGCGCGTTACGCCGACTATTTTACGATCAACATTTCCTCGCCCAATACGCCCGGCTTGCGCAGCTTGCACGCACGCGACGATTTCGCCGAACTCGTCACTGCCGTGCTCGCCGCTCGCGACCGCATCATGCCGCGCCGTCCCGCGCTCGTGAAGATCTCGCCCGATCTCGACGCCGATCAACTCGAAGACGTACTCGCCGTCGCGTTGGGGCTGGGCGTCGATGGGCTCATCGTCTCGAATACGTCCACCAGCCGACCGGCGACGCTGACGTCGGCCGCCGCCAGAGAGGCCGGCGGACTTTCGGGCCGGCCAATCTTTAACCAGTCGACGAGGCTCGTCGCGCGCTGCTACCTGAGATGCGGAACCGCGCTGCCGATTGTCGGCGTCGGCGGCGTGGAAGATGCGGCGACTGCGCTCGCCAAAATCGAAGCGGGCGCAACCCTCGTCCAGATCTACACCGCACTCATCTACCGCGGCCCAAGTCTGGTCCGCGAAATCCTGCGGGGTTTGAGCGCCGAAGTCGCTCGCCGAGGTCTGACGTCGCTTGCGCCGGTGGTCGGCGCGCGCGCCGCGGAGATTGCTGACTTTTAGCCCGTCACATTGTAGACGGGCCGGAAGCGCGACGCCTACGGCGACTATTCTAGAGCGGGACCTGAACTGATGGGATGGCGACGGTTCAGGCGAGCGCCGCACTGTTATGGTCAGCGAGCCCGGCGATCTCTCAGTCAACGTCCTCGACCTGCACCGTCCGGCCGCTCAGCTTCTGCGCTAGCGACGCCTCCATGAAATCATCGAGCGCGCCGTCGAGCACTTCGGATGGCGTTCCCGAGGTGTGGCCCGTGCGCAAATCCTTCACCATCTGGTAAGGTTGTAGGACGTAGGAGCGAATCTGGTGTCCCCAACCGATATCGGTCTTGGAGGCGGCATCGGCGTTGGCCGCGGCCTCGCGCTTCTCAAGCTCCCTCTCATAAAGTCTCGCGCGCAGCATATTCCATGCCGTTGCGCGATTTTTGTGCTGAGAGCGCTCCATCTGGCAGGCGACGACGATTCCGGTTGGAATGTGGGTAATTCGAACCGCAGATTCCGTCTTGTTGACGTGCTGGCCGCCTGCCCCGGAAGCGCGGTAAGTGTCGATCTTGCAGTCGCTCTCGTTGATCTCGATCTCAATGCGATCGTCTACGACGGGAAATACCCAGACCGAGGCGAAACTGGTGTGCCTGCGGGCGTTGGAGTCGAATGGAGAAATACGCACAAGCCGATGCACGCCCGACTCTGTCTTCAGCCAGCCGTGAGCGTTGTGGCCCTTGATTAGGATCGTGGCGGATTTGATACCCGCCTCATCGCCCTCCGTCTCCTCAATCACATCGACCTGGTAACCGCGCCGCTCGCCCCACCGCACATACATGCGCAAAAGCATTCGCGCCCAGTCGCAGCTCTCCGTTCCGCCGGCGCCAGAGTGGACCTCCAAATATGTGTCATTGGCGTCCGCTTCGCCGGAGAGTAGAGCTTCGAGCTGGCGCCGCTGCCCTTCCGCATTTAACGCGCGCAGGGCGGCTAAGCCTTCTTGTTCGGTCGCCTCGTCTCCCTCGTCCTCGCCGAGCTCGATAAGGATCACGGCGTCGTCGAGTTCTCGTTCAAGCTTCGACAATGCCCCGAGCCGGTCCTCCAGCATAGTGCGCTCGCGCATCAGCTTCTGCGCGGCTTCGGCGTCGTTCCAGAAATCGGGTCGTTCGGACTTGGCGTTCAGCTCCGCCAAGCGGCGCGTCGAAGATTCGACGTCAAAGATGCCTCCTCAGCAGTCCCATGGACTGCTTGATATCTTGAATCAACGATTCAGCTTCGGCGCGCATAAGTTATCCTCTGAAGGTCATTTAGACGACAGAGGGGGCGGCGCCAAGGGGCGCGACCGCGCGGCTATCCCAACGTGGCCTTTTGCAGCCTGACGAGATCGGCTACGCCGCGCCGAGCCAGGGCCAGCATAGCCACGAGTTGGGCCTCGGAGAACGGCGCGCCTTCCGCCGAGCCTTGGACCTCCACGAGGCCGCCGCCGCCGGTGATGACGAAATTGGCGTCGGTTTCGGCGGCCGAATCCTCGGCGTAATCGAGGTCGAGCACCGTCTCGCCCTGGCAAACGCCGCAGGAGACTGCGGCGACATGGTCCTTCAGTGGAATGTCCTTGAGGATCGAGCGACCCGCCATCCAGGCCAAGCAGTCGCGCATCGCCAGAAACGCTCCGGTGATTGACGCCGTGCGCGTGCCGCCGTCGGCCTGTAGCACATCACAATCGATGGTGATCTGTCGTTCCCCGAGCTTTGGCAGATCCACGACGGCGCGCAATGAACGGCCAATCAGACGTTGGATTTCCTGAGTGCGGCCGGAGACCTTGCCGGTCGCAGACTCGCGCTTGGTTCGCGTCGAGGTGGCCCGGGGCAGCATCGCGTATTCTGCGGTGATCCAACCGCGGCCCTGGCCGCGAAGCCATGGCGGCGGCTTGTCCTCAAGCGAGGCAGTGCACAACACATGCGTGTCGCCGAACCGGACTAGGCACGAGCCTTCGGCGTAGCGCGCCACGCCGCGCTCGAAGCTGACTTTGCGCATCTCGTCGGGGGCGCGTTTGGACGGGCGCATACGGAACCTCTTGAAAAGATGCGCTGCTCTAGCCCCGGGCGCGCCGCCTGTCCACGCCATCAGCCGCGTTTGAGCGAAATTCCCCGACCAGCCTGGGGCGGAACCGGCAGCCCGGCGTGCGCTTGCATCATCGTTTGCAAGAGCGCCAGCGACTCTTCGCGCCACGGCGCTGCGCGGGTCTCCTCTGCCTGCCGCACCGAGAGGTAGAGCTGTTCGGTGGCCGCGATGGCCGGTCCGTCGGCAGGCGAGCGCAACTCCATCCACAAGCGCGCGCGCTTGGCGTCGAAGTCCAGGAGCTGGCAGACGACCCGCAGCGGGGCGCCGAGCTTTGCTTCGCGGAAATAGTGCAGCATGATCTGTAGGGTGTAGAGCGTATATCCCGTCGATTGGCGGACGTCGGCGCCAAGGCCGATATGCTCCATCCAGCGGTCGCCCGCGCGGCTGAAGACCAGGGCATAGGCCGCGTCATTCATATGGCCGTTGTAGTCGACCCAATCCGGCGCGACCTCTAGGTCGGAGAGAACGAGCACTGGCCTCACCAATGTCGGTGGTAAAAATATCCGAAGCCGAACACGGGTCCGACGACGACGGGCCCGCCGTAAAGATACGGGCCTCCGTAATACGCCATAAGGCGCCGGAGGCGGCGCAGCGAAGAATGGGCCGCCGCCTTGCGGGGCAATCGCCTCCGCGCGAACATAGCCGTCGAGATCGCGCCAGGAGGCCGCGCACCAACGTGCTCCACATTCTCCAATGTCAATCTGAGCTCGTGCGGGAACGTGCTGCACTATACGGGCGTGCGAACTTGGCGCGGCTCGCATAGTCGCAGGTTCCGCAGTCATCGCGGGGTGTGCCGCCGCCGCGCCGATGCAAAAACTAAGTGCGGTCGCTAGGCAAGTCCGAATCATCGGCGGAAGAACCCCTCGAAATTACGATTTCGCCTAAGCGTTGATTTCGACGAGGGCATGGCAAGTCAAGTGAGGTCAGCAAGCGCAGTCGAGCGCGTCCGCGAGGCCCGAGGCCATATTGAGTTGCGCCCCAACTCCCGCGACGTTTCGCCCCGCGGCCGGGCGACGAGCGACTTGTAGTTGAACCCAAGATGCATCAAATCGCCCAGTTACATGTCTCGCGCCGACCGCCTGCTGGAGCTCCTCGACATCCTGCGCCGCCATCGCGGGCCGGTAACCGGAACGCGGCTGGCGCAAGAACTAGGTGTCTCCTTGCGCTCGCTTTACCGCGATATTGACGCCCTGCGCCAGCGGGGCGCCGAAATCGATGGCGAGGCGGGGTTCGGCTACGTGCTGAAGCCCGGGTTCCTTCTACCGCCATTGATGTTTTCGCGGGCGGAGATTGAGGCGCTGGTGCTGGGCTCCCGCTGGGTCGCAAAACGCGGTGACGCCGAACTCGCAGCCGCCGCCGCCAATGCGCTCTCCAAGATCAAGTCTGTGCTGCCAAACGACCTTCGTGCTGAGGCCGACGCGACTGGTCTCATCGTCGGCCCAAGCGAAACCGACCCCGTCCGAATCGAGCTCGGCGTTCTGCGCGATGCGATCCGGCGCGAGCGGAAGCTCGACATCGATTACGAAGACAGCTCAGGCGCGGCGAGCCGTCGAACCATATGGCCGTTCGCGCTCGCCTATTTCGATCGCGTGCATGTGCTGGCCGCTTGGTGCGAGCTGCGCAAAGATTTCCGCCATTTCCGCATCGACCGGATCGCGACGCTCTCCGTCCAGGCGGCGCGGTACCCGCGGCGCCGGGCGGCCTTGCTCGGCGACTGGCAGGAGGGCGAGGGGGTTTCCCCTCAGTGAGGGGCTCGTCGTTCGGCCGCGGCGAGTTCGGTTGGCTTCATTCGCGATTTCAGGAGCGCCAATGCTCTTTCGGCGTTGGCGCGCGTGGAGCCGTCGCCGCTCGCGATGGCGGCCTGATACCAGACATAAGCCTGAACAGGATCTTTTGCGCCGCCCAGGCCCAGTTCGTACATCGCGCCGATGTTGAACATCGCCGCGGCAACGCCATGATCGGCGGCGCGATGCAGCCAGCCGAAAGCGCGTTCGTAATCGACTGGCCCGCCCGCGCCCAAGCGATACATCATCCCCAGATTGTTCTCAGCCTGCGGATAGCCTTGCTCGGCGGCCTTGCGATACCATTGACGTGCGCGCATGAGGTCCGGCTCGACGCCGACGCCGAGACGATACAGGGCCCCGAACTCGTCCTCGGCTTCCGCGTCGCCAGTCTTGGCGGCGTTTTCAATCCAGCGCGCTGCGGCGGCGAGGTCCTTGTCGACGCCCGCGCCATCCCGATAGAGGCGGGCGAGGGCCAACATGGCGGGAACATTGCCGGCTTTAGCCGCCTTCTGGTACCACGATAGCGCTTGTGCCGGAGACTTAGGCTCGCCTTTTCCCCGCTCGGCCGCGAGGCCGAGATTATATTGCGCCGCAACATTCCCTTTTCCTGCGGCCAGTTTGAACCAGAACAGCGCCAGCCTGAAATCTTGAGGGACCCCCTGGCCGTTGAAGTAGAGATCGCCGAGGAACGCCTGCGCAGCGGCGTCGCCGTTCTCCGCGTACGGGCGCCAGAGGGATAGAGCTTTGGCGAAGTCGCCGCCGCGATAGGCTGTGAACCCGTCCTCCACAGGGCCAGCGACGGCCACGCCGACGAAGGCGAGACCGGCAATGGCGACCCATCCGATTGAGAATTTCCGAATTTTGCCCACGGCCTCCTCATAATAGAGTGCGGGGGCTTATGCCCAGGCGCTTCAGAGGGGACCGGCAAGAATGCAAGGCAAGATCGTCGCGGCGACCGGGGCGACTTCAGGGATCGGCGAGAAGGCGGTAGAGGCGCTGGCTCGCCAAGGGGCGCGAATCGTGTTCGTCGCCCGCAATCCCGCCCGCGCGGAGGCGACCCTCGCCAGGCTTGAGGCGATCGCACCCGATCTCGGCCACCGTTTCTTCATTGCCGATCTGTCGCTAATGCGGGAGGCCAAGCGGGTCAGCGGCGAAATTCTTGCTGCAGAGCCTCGCATTGACGTCCTCATCAACAATGCCGGCGCGATTTTCAGCGATCGCCGCGTGACGGCGGAGGGTCTCGAACGGACGTTCGCGCTCAATCACATGTCCTATTTCATATTGACCGTGGAACTGATCGACCGGCTGAGGGCCTCGCCGGCGGGCCGAATTGTCTCTGTCGCCTCGCACGCCCATCGCGGTGCGAGGCTCGACTTCGGCGACCTGCAAAGCGCACAGGGCTACAAAGGCTGGCGCGCCTATCAGCGCTCGAAGCTCGCCAATATTCTGTTCACGCGCGAACTCGCGCGACGTTTCTCCACCGGGGTCACGGCGAATTGCCTTCATCCGGGCGTGGTCGCCTCGCGCTTCGCCGACGAGGCGGGCGGTTGGACCGGGAGGCTCTTCTGGCTCGTCAAGCGGTTCGCCATTTCGCCGGAGCTAGGCGCAGACACGATCGTCTATGTCGCCAGTTCTCCCGAAGTCTCTGGGATAACAGGTGAATATTTCGCCACGCGCAAGATTGAAACCCCCTCTGGCGCCGCGCGGGACATGGACGCCGCCGCTCGGCTTTGGGAGATCAGCGAAGAACTGATGGCTTCCGCCTGAGACGGTCCGCAATCAATGCGACATAAGCACCGGCAGTATGGGCTGTCGCAACAGATCGAGGCTGACGCTGCCGAATAAGCTTTCAAACATCCGGGAATGGCCGAAGGCGCCGGCGACCAGGAGATCGGCGGTTTGCGTGTCCAGACTGGCGAACAATGCTTCGACCGCGGTCACGTCGCCGGTATTCGTCCAATCGGAGACTTGGGCAATCACGCCGTGGCGTGAAAGGTGCTCGACAAGACGCTGGGACGCGGAGCGCAGATCGCTTTGGGCCCGCGAAAACACGAAAATGGTCACCTTCTCCGCGCGCGTGAGCAGTGGCAAGGCGTCATGCAATGCGCGGTTCGCTTCGCGATCGCCGTTCCAGGCGATCACCACGTTTTTTCCGCAAACGCCGCCCGGCCAATCGGTCGGGACCGCCAGGACCGGCGCCCCCGCCTGCTTGACGACGACGTCGGGCAGGGCGGGATGAATCAGGGGCCGGACTTCGGGGGAGGGCGCCGGCGCGATCACGAGATCGGCGGGGATGACGAAGTCTTCGGGCAGACGTTTCCCCCGCGAACCGCCGACATGAAACTCCCCGCTGACGCCGTTGGCCTTTAGGGCGGTGTTGAACCCCCCCTCGATGCTCGTCGCCGCCTCGCGCCAATCGCCCAGAAACGCCTCGTCTGTAGAGGCGTCTACCCCGGTTAAGTAAGCGCCCTCTTGACGAGCAATTCGCAAGGCAATCTCGAGGCGCGCGGCCGAAGCCGAAGTCGGATCGAGGTAGACGAGAATATCCCTATAGCTCACAGTTCTCTCCCTTCTTCGGCCGAATTCTCGCTTAGGTCGCCTTGCTGACGGGAATGGTCACTTTCCTGGAGACGAGTTCGGCCGGTTTTTCAATTCTGACGCGCAGGACGCCCTTGTCGAAGGTTGCGGCGATCTTCCCAGGCTCGGGCGCGAATGTGAGGGGCACGACGCGGCGGAACGCGCCATAGCTGCGCTCGACGACGCGCCACGCCTTGTCCTCCTTCTCGGACTCCGACTTCTTTTCCCCGGAGATCACCAACGCCTGACCTTCGACCGTGACATTGATTTCGTTTTCGGCGACTCCGGGCAACTCCGTGGAGATCTCGATCGCATCTTTGGTTTCGGCGACGTCGAGCGCCGCCAGGCCATTCTTCGGGGAGGCGGCCCAGTCCATGGTTGGCCAACGGCCGAAATCCGCGAACATGTCCTCAAATTGGCGGCGAAACGGCTCGAATGGGTCAAGCTCGCGGGCGCGGGGAGACAAAACGGGCAAACGCATCTCTTTTCTCCTAACGTTGCGGACCCCTGGAGAGCCGCGCCAAGAAAGGCGCCGCCTCCAATTTGGAGGCAATCTCGCTCTCTCCCAACGCGCACGCATTGATTTCGGGCAAGCGCCGGCGGCGGAATCCGCGACAATAGTGCAGATTCTATTCGTCTCAGCGCGTGACGATCGCGATGGCGACACCCGCCATGACGCCGGCTGCGGTCTTGCGAGCAAGACTTGTCGCTCGAGTTGACCGCATCCAGGCGCGCGCTTGGTGCGCAGCGAGCGCATAAGCCGACAGCGTTATGCTGAGTATGAATATGCTCACCACGGCCACCACGGCGAAATGCGCCGCCGTCAAATTCGAGAGATCGACGGCGAGCGGCATGATCGAAAGGAAGAAGACGATCACCTTGGGGTTGCTTAGCGTCAGCGACAGCGCGCCCAAGAAGGCGCGCGTCCCGCTCGACGGATCAGAAAGCGTGGCGGCCGCGTCCAATTCGCGCTTCGCGCGCGCAAGGCCCCATGCGACGTAAAGCAGGTAAATCGCGCCCAGGAGTTTCAGGGCGAAGAACAGCGTGGCGAAGCTGCGCGCGACGATCGAAAGCCCCGTCGCCGCAATTGCGAGCCAAACGAGATCGCCGACGACGAAACCGAGGATGAACGGGGCGACGCCACGCAAGCCGTGTCCCAGCACGCGCGCTACCAGCGCCGCCACGCCCGGCCCCGGCGTCGCGACGGCGGCGAAATAGACCGCAGCGTAAAGCGCCAACGCGGAAAACGTCATGCTCCTCTCCAGCGAAGCCGGCATAGACGCTTTTCGCGCGTTAGTCTCGGGCTTGACCACGCGCGCCTGCGCCGACTAGCCTTTTCGGCGTCGAATCGGGAGCCCGAACTCATGAAGCGTTGCGCGCTGCTCTCTTCGCTGATCCTGAGTTCTGCCGCCTTCGCGCAATCGCCGGTTACGCCGCCCGATTTCCGGATGCCCGGCGGCTCGGGTTGCTCTGGCGAGATCGCCCGGTACCGCGCCGTCCAGGAGAACGACTACGCCTCGGGTAATGTCGCCAAGTCGGTCTACAATCAGATCAAGCGCGAGATTGCCGCGGCCGAGAAGTTCTGTGCGGCGGGGAACGAGGCCAAAGCGACTGCGATCGTCCATGCGTCGGAGGCCCGCCACGGATACTCGACGCATCTCTGAATGGCGGATCAGCCGAGCCACGCCGGCAACTTAAGGAAACCGCGAAATCGCGCACGACCTCCGAGCGTTGGCTCGCCGCGCAGCGTATAGGCAGGAAAACGGCGCAGGAACTGACTGATCGCAACGCGACCCTCGAGCCGGGCGAGCGCCAAACCGGCGCATTGGTGCGCGCCGGCGGCGAAGGCGAGGTGCCGGTTCGGGCTGCGCGATACGTCGAGCCGCTCGGGATCGTGGAACGCTTTGGGGTCGCGGTTGGCCGCGCCGATGCCGAGCGTGACGAACTGGCCGGCTGCGATCTTTATCCCCCTGATTTCCGTCTCGCGCGCGGCGCGGCGGTTGCCGAGCTGGTTGGAGCTCTCGAAACGCAAGAACTCCTCGATCGCCGCGGCGATGAGCTCGGGCGTCCTGATAGTCGCCGCCGCTCGCTTTCCCAACTACACAGGCACGCCAGCGCGTTGCCGATCAGGTTGGTGGTGGTCTCGTGGCCGGCATTGAGCAGGAAGATGCAATTGTGGACGAGCTCCTTCGAGGTGAGGCGCTCGCCGCCCTCGCCGGCGAGCAATCGCGTCAGCACGTCGCGCGCGGGATCGCCGGGTTTTCTCCGCCGCTCGGCGATAAGGCGGTCGAGATAGGATGACATGTCGACTACGGCCCTGTTGCCGGCCTCGAGCGTGGCGGCCGTCGGGACCGGCTCCAGCGCGCCCAGGATAGCGAGCGACCACCCTCGCAGCGGCCCGCGCTCGTCGCGAGGCACGGCGAGCAGATTTCCGATTACCTCGACTGGTATTTTCGCCGCGAAATCCTCGATGAGATCGATTTCTTCGCGCCCGGCCATAGCGTCGAGCAAGCCGCCTACAAGCGCTTCGAGATCGGGCGCGAGATCAGCGATGGCGCGCGGGGTGAGCGCCCCGGCGATGAGTTTTCGTACGCGCCCATGCAAAGGGGCGTCGTTGAAGACGAGGCTCGTCGTGTGGTGCTCGTAGAGCGGGCTATCCCCGTATTTCGGTCGGAACTCCTCGCGCTTGTCGGATGAGAAGGTCTCAGTGTCTTTGTATACAACAAGGAGATCGTCGTAGGCCGACAGGAACAGCGAACCGTCGGGCAGAGGCTTGACGGGCGTGCGTTCGCGCAGAGCCCGGTAAACGGGATAGGGGTCACGATAAAATTTCGTCGGCAGGCGGCGCAGGTCGAACTGCTCGGCCGCCGCTTCCGCCTCGCCTTTCTCCCAGATCACAGACGCCTCCCTCCACCGAGCGCCGCCACGGATTCGCAACGCCGAGCCGGCCCAGTCGACAGCGCAAAGCCTTGTCGGGCCTCAAGGAGTAGACCCCCTGAAAATGGATTGCGCAACCAGGCGCTGATCCGCATTGCGTCTCTGTAACTTCTGTGCGCTTATCGTCGCCCTTGCTCGTGAAGCAGCGTCGTCGCCAAGACAACGAGGCGGTTCGACGGACCTATTTCTCCCGATGGCGCGTCGCCTCGAAGGCGGGAACATTCGCGGAAAACGCGTCGAGCCAAGCGACCAGAAGCGGCCGCTCGCTACGCCATGCGCCGCCAAAGCGCAGATCGAGATAGCCGAGCGCGCAAGAGAGTGCGATGGCGGCGACATCCACCTTGTCAGCCGACGGGACACTGGCCTCAAGCGCGGCGAGACCGCGGGCGATCTTTCCGGACTGATGGTCCAGCCAGCGAGCGCTACGGGCGCCGTCCTCCCGCCAACGCTGCTCGTAGACTTTGAGAATGGCGGCGTCCGCTACTCCGTCGGCGAGCGCGGCGCGGGTCAGCGTGTCGAAGCGCTCTGGTCCCGCGGGTATGATCTTGTCCCCGCCTCGCAGGAAATCGAGGTATTCGAGAATTATCGGGCTGTCGTAGATCGCTTGGCCGTTTTCAAGCACGAGCGTGGGGATCTTTCCAAGCGGATTCTGCGTTCGCAGATTATCGGCGGGATCGGAGGTGTCGGCCGGAACGACTTCGATCCTGTCGGAAAGGTCGAGCACGGCCGCTGCGATGCGGATTTTGCGCGCGAAGGGTGAGGCGGACGACGAGCGCAGCAGCATCATAGCGACTTCCTCTGGGTCCGCCGGTTGAATGCGGGAGTCAAGCACAGATATAAGGTAGCCGGCGTTTCGCCGTCCAGTTCGCCCAGGTGACCCTTGTCCGATACTATCGAACGTCTCGTCATTATTGGCTCCGGCCCGGCCGGCTACACCGCCGCGATCTATGGCGCGCGCGCGATGCTGAAGCCGTTGCTGCTTTCTGGGTTCGAGCCCGGAGGGCAGTTGATGATCACCACCGATGTCGAGAACTATCCGGGCTTCGCCGAACCGGTACAGGGCCCGTGGCTGATGGAGCAGTTCCGCGCCCAGGCCGAGCATGTCGGCGCGCGGCTCGAGAGCGAGCATGTGGTGGAGCTCGACACGAGCCGTCGGCCGTTCCGCATTGTCTGCGATTCTGGTCGAGTTATACAGTCTAATAGCGTTATTCTTGCGACCGGTGCGAAGGCGAAATGGCTGGGTCTGCCCGGTGAGGAGGCGTTCAAGGGATTTGGCGTCTCGGCCTGCGCCACCTGTGACGGCTTTTTCTTCCGCGCCAGGAACGTCGTTGTGGTCGGCGGCGGCAACTCGGCGGTGGAGGAGGCTCTCTATCTCTCTGGAATCGCCGCCACCGTCACTGTCGTCCACCGTCGCGACTCATTCCGCGCGGAGCGCATCCTGATCGAGCGTCTGCTCGCCCGGCCAAACGTCGCGGTCAAATGGAATAGCACTGTCGAGGACATCATCGGCGGCGGGACGCCGAAAGGCGTGAAGCAAGTCATCCTGCGCGACGTCGGCACTGGTGCGCTCGAGGAGTTTCCGACCGACGGCGTATTCGTCGCCATCGGCCATGCCCCACAGACCGAGTTGGTGCGCGGCAAGGTTGAACTCAAAGCCAACGGCTATGTGCGGACCGCGCCGAATTCGACAGCGACCAGCATTGAGGGGCTGTTCGCGGCGGGCGACGTCGCCGATGACGTTTATCGTCAGGCCGTCACCGCCGCCGGGCTCGGGTGCATGGCGGCGCTGGAAGCCGATCGCTGGCTGGCCGCCAAAGGTCTTTAAGCGGCGACGATAATCGCGTAACGCTCTGGCGCATCGGGGGGAGCGTCCGGAGCGCAATGGACTGGGATAAGCTCAGAATCTTTCAGGCCGCCGCCGAGGCTGGCTCGTTCACCCATGCCGGCGAGACGCTGGGTCTCAGCCAATCCGCGGTTAGCCGACAAGTCAGTGCGCTGGAGGGCGATCTCGGCGCGCCGCTTTTTCACCGACACGCGCGCGGTCTCATCTTGACCGAACAGGGCGAGACGCTGCTGAAGGCCGTGCACGATGTGTCAATGAAGCTCGAAGCCGTCCGTAGCCGGCTGATCGATAGCCGAGACAAGCCGAGCGGCGACTTGCGCGTGACCACAACACTTGCGCTAGGCGCGAACTGGCTCTCCTCTCGGCTTGGAGAGTTCGCCGACCTTTTTCCCGAAGTGAAGTTGCAACTGCTGCTTTCCGACGACGATCTCGATCTCGGTATGCGCGAGGCGGACGTAGCGCTGCGCTTGCGCGAACCTATGCAGCCCGACCTTATCCGTCGCAGGCTGTTTACCGTGCATTTCCACGCCTACGCCTCGGCTGAATACCTTAAGAAGGCCGGACAGCCCAGAACGGTGGAGGATCTCGACCATCACCGGTTGGTCGCCTTCGGCGCGCCGACAGCCACCCATCTTCTCTACGATCTCAATTCATTGCTGACCGTCGGGCGCGAGCCGAGGAATCCGCGCGCGCCGCATCTATCGATAAACAATCTTGCCGCCATCATCAGAGCCATCGAGCACGGCGTCGGCATCGCCGTACTGCCGGACTATTGCGTCGCGCCGAACTCCGGGTTGGTGCGGCTTCTGCCGCAAGCGGATATGCCAGAGATGGATTGTTTCCTCGTTTACGCAGAGGAGATGAAAAACGTCGCGCGCGTGCAGGCTTTCCGAGATTTCCTGGTGTCGAAGGCGCAGAGGTGGCGCTACTGACCCTTGCTTAAGCTGCGGCTGCTTTTCCAGTTCACCGGAAGGCAGCAGCCGGATCGCCAATGTGGTAGAAGACCATCATCGACGTCGCTCGTCGGACGTTCATTCGTCCCGCTCGCCTATTTGCGCCGCGGATGCAACCTCGGAGCTGCTTCACGTCCGAAGCCTTACCGCTGAGCCGCAATTACCCGAGATCGCCATTGGCCGCCTGACGCTGCGGCGTTTTCGCGCACCAGTCATAATTTCTCGACCTGTCCGAACTCGAGGTCGACCGGAGTGGCGCGTCCAAATATGGATACTGCGACCTTGACACGGCTCCGCCCCTCGTCGACTTCCTCGACGATACCATTGAACGATGCGAACGGACCATCCGCAACGCGCACCGTCTCGCCGACCTCGAAGCGGATCGAGGATTTCGGCCGCTCGACCCCCTCCGCAACCTGCCCCTTGATCCGCTCGGCCTCGTGATCGGGGATCGGCGTAGGCTTGTTGTCGGCCCCTAAGAACCCCGTCACCTTCGGCGTGTTCTTAATGAGATGGTAGACCTGATCCGTCAGGTCGCATTTTACCAAGACGTAGCCGGGGAAGAACTTGCGTTCGGAATTGAACTTGCGCCCGCGTCTGACCTCAACGACGTTCTCCGTCGGGACCATGATCTCATCGAACTTGTCGGCAAGGCCTCGTTGCGCCGCGCCCTCGCGGATCGCGTCGGCGACTTTCTTCTCGAAATTCGAATAGGCGTGGACGATATACCACCGCTTGCTCATAGATCCCACCCGCAATGCCGCCGACGCGCTCATCCGTGGCGCCCGAAGCCAAGCACGAGACTGACGAGCAGGCGCAGAACCTCGTCGACTACCAAAAGGAACACGGATGCGCCTATCACCATCAAGAGAACCAGCGCCGTCGTGATGAGCGTCTCGCGCCGCGTCGGCCATACGACGCGCGCAGCTTCCGCCCGCACCTGCTGGATGAATTCGAACGCGTTGGCCATGTCTCGACTTCCCGGGTCGGCGCCCGCAAGCTCCGTCCGCCCAAAACATCAGCGGCGCGCAACCTCTCGGTTACGCGCCACAATTGTTACCTCATATAGCAAAAGCGAGACCGAAGCCAAGCGAAATATTATGGCGGCGATGTTCGAGGCTGGCTCTCGACCGCAATTTAGAAGGCGCGAGCGGCGGGAACACGATGCCGCGGGCGTCGGCGCGGGCAATCTGCGGATCAGAGGGACGGCCGAGACCGGGTCGCCGCAGGGGGGAAATGGCGTCCGGCGACCTGCCGCAACATATCGCCCTTTCGCCCCTCAGCCCACGCGGCCTACTGGAGCGTAGGGGGTGCTGTTCACCGCGCAGGCAATGCATACCCGTCTGACGTTGTGGCAACTGCAGCGAGGGTCGTCGGCAGGCTCACTATAAGCGCTGGGCGGCTAGAACGGAGACGCCTCGGTCGCGCTCGCATGGCGCCGGGCGTCGCCGGAACCCGCGATGAGGCGGCGCAGCAAATTTCGGCTCTAGCCAAATGATGAGAAATCATACAAATCCGTTCTGGCCGGCACGGAAAAGAAATGAGGAGCCCCGACAATGCAACTCGATTCCTCCATCGCGGCCATCATTACCGGCGGAGCCTCGGGCCTGGGCGAGGCGACCGCGCGCAAACTCAGCGCATTGGGTGTAAGGGTCGCGATCTTCGACCTCAACAGTGAGAAGGGCGAGGCGCTCGCTCGCGAGATTGGCGGCGTCTATTGCAAAACCAACGTCGCCTCGGAAGAAAGCGTCGACGCCGCCTTCGGCGCGGCTCGCAGCGCGCACGGCCAGGAGCGCATCCTCGTCAACTGCGCGGGTACCGGTATCGCGGTCAAGGCGGCGAGCCGTGACAAGGCGACTGGCGCGCCGAAGGCGCACCTGACCGCGGACTTCCAGCGCATCATCGAGATCAACCTGATTGGCACGTTTCGCTGCTTGGCCAAGAGCGCGGCCGGCATGATGACGATCGAACCGCTCGACGCGAGTGGCGAACGCGGCGTGATCATCAACACCGCCTCCGTCGCCGCCGTTGATGGACAGATGGGCCAGGCGGCATATTCCGCCTCGAAGGCCGGCGTCGTTGGCATGACGCTGCCGATCGCGCGCGACCTGATGAACGAAGGCATCCGCGTCAATACGATCCTGCCCGGCCTGTTCAATACGCCGCTGCTGCACGGCCTGCCGGACAATGTGAAGGCGGCGCTGGCCGCCTCGGTCCCGTTTCCGAAGCGCCTCGGCCAACCCGAGGAATACGCGTCGCTGGCGATCGAGATGATCCGCAACGGCTATTTCAACGGGGAGCACGTCCGGCTCGACGGCGCCATACGCATGTCGCCGCGCTGAACCGAAGCGCGAGGGCGCTCATGTCTGGTTTTCGCCCTCAAGCGCTGCGCCCGTCAGAGCTTTTCCGCCTCTTGCAATACGCGACGCAAGAGCCCGAATCCGTCCCGAGATGTACGACCAAAGCGTGACCGCCTCCCGCTTGGCGCCGGGCGCGACGTTAATGCATATTGAACCGGAATGGGCGCGCCGAAGCATTGCGCGCCGGCGAGGAGACGCCAAATGTCCGATAAAGTCTATGAGGTTTCGGCCGATTGGGCCAAGCGGGCCTATGTCGATGACGCCAAGTATCGTGCTATGTATGAAAGCTCAATCAAAGACCCCGATGCGTTCTGGGCGGAGAACGGGAAGCGTATCGATTGGATGAAGCCGTTCACTAAAGTTAAGAACGTCTCTTTCGATCCGCACAATGTCTCGATCAGGTGGTTTGAGGACGGCGTCACCAACGTCGCGGTCAATTGCGTCGACCGGCATTTGCCGAAACGCTCGAATCAAACGGCGATCATCTGGGAAGGCGACGATCCTTCCAAGTCTAAACACATTACTTACGCCGAGCTTAGCGAACAAGTCGGCCGCTTCGCCAATGTTCTGAAGACGCTCGGCGTCAAGAAGGGCGACCGTGTCACGATCTATCTGCCGATGATTCCAGAGGCGGCCTACGCGATGCTCGCCTGCGCGCGTATCGGCGCCATTCATTCCATCGTGTTCGGCGGCTTTTCCCCAGACGCGCTCGCCGGCCGTATCGAGGGCGCCGAGTTAGAGGTGGTCATCACGGCGGACGAGGGCTTGCGCGGAGGCCGGAAAGTGCCGTTGAAAGCGAATGTGGACGCCGCCATCAAGAAGGCCAACTGCGTCAAGCACGTGCTGACGGTCAAACACACTGGCGGAACCGTGGATTGGAAGGCAGGCCGCGACGTCTGGCTGCACGACGCCATGGCCAAGGTCAGCGCCAATTGTCTGCCGGAGTTGATGAATGCGGAAGACCCGCTGTTCATCCTCTACACTTCCGGCTCAACCGGCGCGCCGAAGGGGGTCGTCCACACGACGGGGGGCTATCTCGTCTACGCCTCGATGACGCACCAATATGTATTCGATTATCACGAAGGCGACGTTTATTGGTGCACGGCGGACGTCGGCTGGGTGACAGGCCACAGCTACATCGTCTATGGGCCGCTCGCCAACGGCGCGACGACGCTGATGTTCGAGGGCGTGCCCAATTACCCGACGATGAGCCGCTTTTGGGAGGTCGTCGACAAGCACAAGGTTAACATCTTCTACACTGCGCCGACGGCGATCCGCTCGCTGATGGGCGCCGGCGAGGAGATGGTGAAAAAGACCAGCCGGGCGTCCCTGCGTCTGCTTGGCTCGGTCGGCGAGCCGATCAATCCGGAAGCCTGGGAGTGGTATCATCGCGTCGTCGGCGATGGGCGATGCCCGATCGTCGACACCTGGTGGCAAACCGAAACCGGCGGCATTATGATTACCCCATTGCCGGGCGCCACGAAGCTCAAGCCGGGCTCGGCGACGCGACCGTTTTTCGGCGTCGCGCCGGAGATCGTCGATGCGAATGGGACTGTGCTGCAAGGCGCCTGTGAGGGAAATCTGGTGATCGCCGATTTGTGGCCTGGCCAGTCGCGCACCGTGTTTGGCGATCATGCGCGCTTCGTTTCGACCTATTTCTCGACCTATCCCGGCAAATATTTTACCGGCGACGGGTGCCGTCGCGACGCCGACGGCTTCTATTGGATCACCGGGCGGGTCGACGACGTCATCAATGTGTCCGGCCACCGCATGGGTACAGCGGAAGTCGAGAGCGCGCTCGTCGCTCACGTCGCCGTGTCTGAGGCTGCAGTCGTCGGCTATCCGCACGACATCAAGGGTCAGGGCATTTACGCCTATGTCACGCTGATGGAAGGGATCGAGCCGACAGAAGCCTTGCGAAAGGAACTTGTCGCGTGGGTTCGCAAGGAAATCGGCCCGATCGCATCGCCGGACGTCATACAGTTCTCACCCGGCCTGCCGAAAACTCGGTCAGGCAAGATTATGCGACGGATCCTGCGCAAGATCGCCGAAAATGACTTCGGGTCACTTGGCGACACTTCCACGCTCGCGGATCCCACGGTCGTTAATCAGTTAATCGATAACCGGCAGAACCGAGGCAAGGGGTAGTGACCTCTCGGGCCAGAAATCGGCGCGAGTTTGCCATAGACAGCCATTCTGCGTCGCGGCTTTGACTGTCGCCCACTCAAAGCCGGTTCCGGTCTTCCGCCCAGCTTCGAAGTCTCGGCAACTCGGGTGTCAGTTACCGACCACACGCACCTTGCGCTTGACCCCGTCCGGCCCGAGCTCGTCAAATGTCTTTCCCTGACCCTCTCCGACCGGATTTCGACTTGGAAGCATCGGTTGCAGCGCCGATGCCTGAACCCTCATGACTTATTGCGGCGGTCGCATCCCTAAGCGCCATATCGACGCCGTTGGCGTCTGTTTTTCCTCCATCGGTCAAAGAGGGAACCGCCGATGTCGAATTTGCCGGCGTCACGGCAGAATTTGGGGACAATGATGCGGTCGCGGCGGCCTTTGCCGACTTGATCGACTTCGACTTCGGGTCGGACTTTGCATCCGTTTTCGGCCGAGAGAGCTCCGCGGCTTTTTCTGGCGTCACAATAATATCTGACTTGTCCTCCTTGCCGAGAAGCGCCTCTGCAGGCGCCAAGGTGCTAGCCCAAGTCTGTCCTCGCCGCCGACAAGAGCAAGATGGATCAAATACATGTCGATAGCGCAAAGCGGTGGGACTATCCATGTAGCGGGCGCCGTTTATAGAAACGGCTTGCTCGATCTCACCGGTTACCGGATAGGTGTATAACGTCACCTCCGTATTCGGGCAGAGCGCACGGCACATTTCGGATAGAAAATCCAACCGGCCGCCGCTGGCGGAATAAGAGATCGGGAAAAACGCCCCGTCGCACGACCTGACACAAACCGCCTTTCCGCCCGCCCGCGCTTCGCCAGTCGGAGTCGCGGACTTTTCAGGTTCGACGCCATCAGGCGAAAGAGGTTGCTCTTCCACGTCTCCCTGCTTGGGTTGCCCAAAGAGCGCATCTATGATCCCGGACGGTTGCGACTGTTGATTGGTGCACTGAGAGTTGTAGCGCGCGATCATTTCACCGCGCCCCCCGGGACCGCCTCCGCCTTTCGCCTGAAGATCCTCGAGATTGGCGCGCATCCGGCCAATCTGACCCCGAATTTGACTGCACTGCGCTGGAGGGTCGGACCCGAAAAACAAGAACTTTTTGTTGTTGCAGCCAATCTGCTGAGCGTAAGCTACCGTTCGATCAATCTCCGCACGCTGGCGTTCTGCCGCGGCTTGATACTGAGCATTCGGCCCAGACCGTGAAGAATTTGCAATCGCCCGACGCAATCGTTCGCAGTCCGCTGAAACCGCGCTGGCGGATGAAACGAGGGATAGGAGCAGATGCACTCCGACCACGAGGGAAGCAATAGGGACGCCAAACCTTCCGAATAGACGCTCGATCGCTCTCACAAGACCTCCGGGTCCGAGGAAACGTATTACCCTCAAATCCGCGTTCCTGACTAACCAAGGCGGCGTTAAGATGGCGCCTTGCCGTTCCCGGCGCGACCTTTTCATCATAGGCATAAGCCCACTATGGCGCAAATTGAGCCGAATCCTACGAATACTCCACAAATCACCGTTTCAGAACTTGCGCAGTCCTTGAAGCGAACCCTTGAAGAGCGCTTTGGGTACGTCCGGGTTCGCGGAGAAATCTCAGGTTACCGGGGCCCTCACGCGTCTGGACATGTCTATTTTTCTTTAAAGGACGAGGGAGCGCGCCTAGACGCTGTCATTTGGCGAACAACTTATTTGCACATGAAGATAAGACCTGAAGATGGTTTGGAAGTCATTGCTTCAGGGAAAATAACTACATTCGCGGGAAAGTCCTCGTACCAAATCATTGTGGAATTGCTCGAGCCGGCGGGCGTCGGAGCTCTCATGGCATTGCTGGAGAGCCGTCGGCGTCAACTTGCTGCGGAAGGATTGTTCAATGCGGATCGCAAACGGCCATTGCCTTTCCTTCCGCGCGTACTTGGCGTCGTCACGTCGCCGAACGGATCGGTTATTCGCGACATCCTCCATCGGCTTGCCGACCGTTTTCCCACTCATGTGATCTTATGGCCCGTCCGTGTGCAAGGCGAGTCTTCGGCCGAGGAGATCTCTGCGGCAATTCGGGGTTTTAATGCTTTGGACGATAGTGCGCCCGTTGCTCGACCAGATGTGTTGATTGTGGCGCGAGGCGGAGGATCGCTCGAAGACCTCTGGAGCTTCAACGACGAGGAGGTCGTGCGCGCGGCAGCCGAAAGCAAGATTCCTCTCATCTCCGCGGTCGGCCACGAAACCGATTGGACTTTGATAGACTATGCGTCCGATGTTCGTGCGCCGACTCCGACGGCGGCCGCCGAAATCAGCGTTCCCGTTCGTTCCGAACTTATGTTGCGAGTCTCGCAATTGGAGGCCCGCGGCGCCGGGGCTTTAGCGCGCCTGGAGAAGCAGAATCGGGCGAATTTGCGCGCCGCCTCGCGCCGCATCCCTTCAATCAAAACGTTCTATTCCCCGTCGTATCAGCGCCTAGATTCCAGATCCGATGCTGTGCGATCGAATTTGCGGGCAGGAATGAATGCCAGAGCGATCGCGTTGGCGAAGCTTTCCGGCGAATTGGCCAAACAGTCGCCTTATGTCCGTCTGGTCAAAGTGATCGAACGCACGCGCGGGACGAGTCCCCAAATGCGCCTGATTTCAGCAGCGCCGTTTGAGCGCCGCACGGCAAGACCTCGGGCAATTGGAAAGAAATCTCCGCCACCTGGCCAAAATCAAGTTCGAACGACGGTCGGAACATCTGGCTGCAGCTACTAGGCGGTGGGAATCGAAACGCACGGACGCTGTGCGATTGCCGTTGACACTTAGACGCGAGGTCACTCGCGCTGAAAGCTCCCTAACCCGCGCGGTGCGCGAGGGGTATCGTCAACGAAGCGTTCTTGCGAATAAACTCGCCCAATTGTTCGCGGCTGTAAACTATAGGGCTGTTCTTGCCCGCGGCTTTGCGCTGGTGCGGGACCGGACCGGTGCGGTGCTATCGCGGGTTGAAGAGGCTCGCACTGCCCACAACGTCACTATTATGTTCGCCGACGGCGAGGTTGCCGCATCCGTCGGAGCGCGGAATTTGCGAAAGCGCGGCAGAAAACCACCGGCTGGCGCGGAACAGAAGTCGCTCTTCTGATTCTATTTGAGTGCGACCGTGTAATTTGCCAAGGCCCAAGGGGGAGCCGTGTACCTCAGTTCGTTACGCGTCTACACAAGAAGAAACTCGGATATAATGACGCCAGCATGCTTCCTGTTGTCTCGGGGAGACCGTCGTCGCTCGTCGGATATCGGATATCAAGTGCATAGCGAAAGGATTGTAGCAGTCGGCCCACGTGGGCCCGTCCTTGAATGCGCTTGATGAAGAAGGACCAGAACATTGCCAAAGGATTTGAGCTTTTCGGCTTCACTGGCGCGATTCGAAATGATTGGACCCACGCGTGTCATTCGTATGGCTCTCGTCGCTGCTTCAATCGCCTGGAGCATGCCCGCACGGGCGGACTTTTCTTCGTGCAAAGAGTCACTGAAAGCGGAGGGCCTTCGGAACGGAATCTCTGAAGGCACCATCGCAGCGGCGCTCAGCGGCGTAACTCCCGACCCCAAGATTTTGGATCTCGAAAAATCTCAGCCCGAATTTAAGACGCCAATTTGGGATTATCTCGCAGCACTCGTGGATGACGAAAGGGTGCGGGACGGCAAGGCGGCGATGGACTCCCAGGCAAAGGCGCTGGCACTGGCGGAGGAGCGCTTCGGAGTAAGCAAATATGTTGTTGCCGCGATTTGGGGCGTCGAGTCCGACTTTGGGCGCGAAATGGGCGGCCGACCGCTTGTCCAATCGCTGGCGACGCTTGCGTGCACAGGTTCAAGGCGACCACATTATTTTCGGACCGAACTCATGGCGGCTCTGAAAATTGCTGATCGAGGCGATATTCCGCTCGAAAAACTGAAGGGATCCTGGGCTGGCGCCTTTGGGCAAACGCAGTTCATGCCTACGACGTATTTGCGGCTTGCGGTAGACCTGAACGGCACAGGACGCGACATCATCGACAACCCCGCAGCCGCGTTAGGTTCGACCGCAAATTATTTCAAGAAATCAGGTTGGACGCCGGGCGAAACCTGGGGTTTCGAAGTGAAGCTGCCCGCCGACTACTACGGACCGTTGGGACGAAAGAATCGCCGCCCTATGTCATTCTGGGCGTCGCGCGGCATCAAGCGAATAGACGGCGAAGCATTGGGGAGCGGAACGGGCGGTTTGTTTCTTCCCGCCGGCAAAAACGGCCCGGCGTTCCTGGTAACGCATAACTTCGATGTCATCTACAGCTATAATGCGGCAGAGTCCTACGCCCTGGCAGCCGCCATTCTTGCGCAAAGGCTGGCGGGCGGACCTGGGATTGTCGCGTCCTGGCCGACAGATGATCCCGGAATTTCACGCGCGAACCGACGCGAATTGCAGAAACTTCTCGAAAAACGTGGCTATGATGTCGGGGCTCCCGACGGTGCGATCGGGGCGAAAACTAGATCCGCGATAGCAGATTTCCAACAAAAGGTTGGACTTGAAGTGAATGGGCGAGCATCGCAAAAAGTGCTCGATAGACTTCGGCAATGACGCCTTTTCAAATTGCGTTGGGAGAAGCCGGTTTATCCAGCGCATTTGGAGCGCATCCACGCATTGAAAATGCTGATTCGAGCCACGATCTCTGAGGCGTTCGCCTTGTCGACCGTGACTTCTCGCGTGGCCCGGTGAATATCGCCAAAGCTGCCCGTCAGAGAGCCTTCTGCGCGATAGATCTACCCTAAACTCATGTGCCTCGAATGGTCGTCAACCACGTAGATACGATATTTGCGATTTCGACCGGATTTGGAAAGTCTGCAGTCGCGGTCGTCAGGGTTTCAGGCCCCCAATGCTCTTCGATCTTGCAGCGCCTGTGCCCAGGGGTGGCGCTGAAGGATCGCGAGGCCACTTTGGTCGGCTTGCGAGACGAGCACCAAAACATGCTCGACCGCGCGCTCGTCATCAGATTTTTCGCGCCGCGGAGCTACACGGGCGAGGATATGGTGGAGTTTCAAGTTACCGGTAGCAGAGCAGTGCTGTCGGGTCTGCTCCATGCCCTCGCTCTTTGCTCGCAAACGAGACCGGCGGAAGCAGGAGAGTTTGCCAGGCGAGCTTTCGAGAACGGCAAACTTGATCTCGTCGAAGTTGAAGGACTGGCGTCGGTATTGGAGGCGGAGACTGAGGCGCAATTGCGTTGCGCAATGGCGATGGCGTCGGGCGATTTAAGTAAACGACTCGAAGCTGTCCGGGAATTGCTCGTCCGAGCCATGTCGGAAGTCGAGGCGTTATTGGATTTCTCCGACGTTGAGGACGCTGCGAACTCTTCTATGAACGAGATTTTTCCAATCATCGAGCAAGCGATATCGATGTTGAACGGTTTGATGCAACATTCTCACGTGTCAGAGAGATTGCGCGAGGGAATGACGGTCGTCATTGCAGGTTCGCCCAATGTGGGAAAATCCACATTGCTTAACCATCTTGCCAAACGAGACGTTGCAATAGTGTCGCCTATCCCCGGAACGACCCGAGACATCCTGGAAGTGGCTGCAGAGATAGACGGCTATCCCGTTAAATTCATTGATACGGCGGGCATTCGGGAGACTTCCGATCCCATCGAAGCGCTAGGGGTTTCACGCGCACTGGAACGAGGCGCAATCGCGGATTTGGTATTGTGGCTGTTCGACGGAGATGTTTCGGGGCTTGCGCCAGAAGGCCTCAAGTCTCCGGTCCAAAAAGTGAGAACGAAAGCTGACTTGGCGCCGAGCACTCTAAACGACACAGACGCTATTTCGATTTCAGCTCAAGCTGGGACCGGTATTGATTTGCTCGTCGCCAAAGTCGCTGAGTTTGCTCGAGAGCATTTCGCGGGTGCTGAAAGCCCGACGTTGGGAACCGAGCGCCAACGTGTCGCCGCGCGTGAAGCTTCTCATGCCCTAAGCCATATTCTCGCGGAACCCGTGATGCCCGTCGAGGTGGCGGCCGAGAACCTTCGCTTCGCAGGCGCTGCTCTGAGTCGTGTTACCGGGCGAATTGGGGTAGAAGAGGTGCTCGATAAGATCTTTTCTCGACTCTGCGTCGGGAAATAACTCGTTTCACGTGAAACATGCAAAGCACGACCTTCGATGTGATTGTGATAGGCGGTGGACACGCAGGCGTCGAAGCTGCTGCAGTTTCCGCCCGAATGGGCGCCAGTACTGCGCTTTTGACCCAACGCCTGAGCACGATTGGCGCCATGTCCTGCAATCCCGCTTTTGGGGGGCTAGGGAAAGGCCATCTTGTCAGAGAAATAGACGCTCTCGACGGCCTCATGGGACGTGCGGCAGACGCCGCAGGCATCCAGTTCCGCCTTCTAAACAGACGGAAAGGCCCTGCAGTTCAAGGGCCGCGAGTACAAGCCGATAGGAAGTTGTACAAACGTGCGGTGGCCACAATCCTGAAACAAACCCCGGGCCTGACAATGCTCGAAGGAGAATGCACACGCTTTTCATTGGAACGAGGGGCTATGCAGGGGGTCTTTACGAAATCCGGCCTTCTTTATCGCTGCAAAGCTGTAATTTTAACTACAGGAACTTTTCTCAACGGCGTAGTTCACAGAGGAACTGAGAAATATTCTGCCGGTCGAGTCGGGGATGCCGCAGCGCTTGATCTGTCGCTGCAGCTTGCGGAAAATGGTTTCACGCTTGGGAGATTGAAGACAGGCACGCCGCCGCGGCTGGACGGTAAAACGATTGCCTTCTCGGCGCTGGAGCCGCAATGGGGCGACGACGAACCTCAATTTCTTTCCTCCCTGACCTCACGCGCCGCCGCACCGCAGACGCTCTGCTATATAACGCGCACAACGCCCCAATCTCACGAGATAGTCCGCCAGAACATACATGAGACCGCAGTCTATTCTGGCGCCATCTCCGGAAGCGGCCCTCGCTATTGTCCCTCCATCGAAGATAAAGTGGTTCGGTTTGCTGATCGACAGAGCCATCAGATATTTCTAGAACCGGAGGGGCTGGATGACAGCGTAATCTACCCAAATGGAATCTCAACATCACTTCCTGCGGATGCTCAAGTCCATCTTGTGAGGACGATCGCCGGTTTGGAGAACGCAAGAATATTGCAGCCTGGTTACGCGATTGAATATGATTATGTGAACCCAACCGAATTGCTTCCTTCTCTCATGACGCGGCGTGTGTCCGGATTGTTTTTCGCCGGACAAATTAACGGGACGACCGGCTACGAAGAGGCCGGCGCGCAGGGTATAGCGGCGGGCATCAACGCCGCACTCTTTGCCGCGGGGCGGATCGGGCACGTCTTCGATAGAACAAATTCCTACATCGGTGTCATGATAGATGACCTCATCACACGCGGCGTTACCGAGCCGTATCGAATGTTTACGTCGCGCGCAGAATACCGGCTCTCTCTGCGCGCCGACAATGCGGACGAACGCCTTACTCCAATTGGCGTTGAAGTGGGCGCAATTTCCAAAGTAAGGCGTGCTCAATTTTCGGCGTTAGCGGAACGATTGGCTAGAGCTCGCGAAATATTGACCCAGTCCAGCATCTCTTCCTCAACGTTGCGTGCGGCAGGGATCCCCATATCCGGTAACGGGCGGAGAACAGCCTTTGAATGGGCTGGATCGCCGGATCTCGCTCTTGACAATTTGGTTCGTCTCCAACCCGCTCTTGCTGAGATTGACCCGAAACTGATGTCCAAACTCGACGCCGACGCGAAATATCACGTTTATGTCGAGAGGCAGCGAAAGGATATCGAGAGGCAAAGGGAAGATGAAAAGCTGGAAATTCCGTCTGACTTCGACTTGGAATCCGTTTCTGGGCTATCGAATGAATTGAAGCTCAGACTTCGAAAAAACAGACCAACCACCATTGGTCACGCCAGTCGAATTGAAGGCATTACGCCCGCCGCGCTATTACTTCTTGCCGCGCACGCTCGCCGGATGCGAAGATCAGTTCGGTAGCAAATGGGCGTTTCTATTGCGTATTTCGCGTGAAACTTTATTCCGAGGGATCTAGGGCGATGAGCACCCTCGACTCTCTCCCAGCGCGTTCCATGGAGCAACTGCGTTCATATGTACAATTGCTCGACAAGTGGAGAAAAGTCACAAACCTCATTTCCGACCGGAGCTTTGCCGAAATCTGGTCAAGGCATATCGAGGACAGCGTTCACCTTCAACACGTCCGACCATCGGCTCGCCGTTGGCTTGACATTGGGTCGGGGGCGGGGTTTCCCGGCATTGTTCTCGGCATATTGCTCGCGGAGCACAAAGATGCCCAGATCCACTGTGTCGAAATCGATAGCCGCAAATGTGCGTTTCTTCGTGCTGCGGCCGCGGAACTCATTATACCCGTTAAGGTACACAACATGCGTGCCGAGAATATCTCAACCTTGCAGACTGGACAAATCGACGCCGTAACGGCTCGCGCTTTCTCCACTATCAACGACATTCTTCAACTCACACACCGATACCTCTCCAACGGAGCCGTAGCGGTCCTGCCGCGGGGGAAAACCTGGACCCACGAGGTTGAAACGTTAGACACAAGGCGATATGCAATAGCTGTCAACTCTAGCCCTGGAGGCGGAGCGATTCTCACGATCCAGGAGAGGCCTTGACGACCCCAATGATTTAAGATCGACAACGAGAACAGGCGCGCCTCACGCGTCTGCCACGGGTTCTCGCGCTCGCAAATCAAAAAGGCGGAGTGGGAAAAACGACGACTGCCATAAATTTGGGAACGGCGCTAGCCGCTATTGGTGAGCAAGTCCTGATTTTGGATTTGGACCCACAGGGAAACGCATCAACCGGTCTTGGTATAAGCCGCGCGAAGCGGGCTTATTCTACCTATGATATCTTAACTGGAAAGCGCACGCTACAAGAAGTCTGGCAACAGACGGCGGTCCCAGGGCTTACAATTGCTCCTGCCACGCTAGATTTGCTTGGTCTAGAGCTCGAACTTTCGACGGATCCCGACCGAACAACGAGATTAAAAAGGGCTGCAGATACCCTCATTTCCGCCACTCTTTTGCGTGATGCTCCATCGTATATTTTGATCGACTGTCCTCCTTCCTTAAATTTGCTTACAATTAACGCTTTCGTAGCTGCCCACGCTGTAGTTGTCCCGCTTCAATGTGAATTTTTTGCGCTTGAGGGTTTGTCGCAGCTTCTGAATACTGTCGATCAGGTCAGAAAAACCTTGAATTCGCAATTGATTATACATGGTGTGGTGTTAACTATGTTTGATCCAAGAAATTCATTGTCTTCGCAAGTCGTGGCCGACGTACGTTCGTTCCTTGGTGAGAAGGTCTACGAAACAGTCATTCCAAGAAATGTGCGAGTTTCCGAGGCTCCGTCTCACGGCAAGCCGGTCTTGCTATATGACTTAAAATGCGCGGGCAGTCAGGCTTATCTTAAGTTGGCTTCAGAAGTGATTCAACGTGAACGCCGTTCCTTTGCGGCTTGATCGACAGCACTGAGAATTATGGCAACTTCGTCCCGCAATCCTGAATCTAGGCAGCGACTTGGCCGGGGCCTCGCGGCGCTGCTCGGGGACGCAAAGACTGAGGCTGAGATTCAAGACAAGACGCAAGGGGTGAGGCAAGTCCCCATCGAATTCATCCGGTCGAATTCGAGAAATCCGCGGCAAGTCTTCAATGAAACCGAATTAGAGGAGTTGGCTGCTTCGATTCGCGAGCGGGGAATAATTCAACCGATCATCGTGCGCCCGGTCGTCGACGCTTCAGACGCCTATGAGATTGTGGCGGGCGAGCGGCGCTGGCGGGCGGCCCAGCGCGCAGGACAACACGCGGTTCCGGTTATTTCCTTGCAGATCACAGATCGTGAGGCGCTGGAACTATCCATCGTAGAGAACGTCCAGAGATCTGATCTGAATGCGCTCGAAGAGGCGAGGGGATACGCGCAGCTGGCGTCAGAGTACGGTTACAGCCATGCCGAGATCGGCCAAGTCATAGGAAAGAGTCGCAGTCACGTCGCCAACACATTGCGCCTACTTGCTTTGCCGGAACACACACGCGAACTGCTATCGGCTGGCGCCTTGACGGCCGGCCACGCGCGCGCGTTACTGACTACGACTGATCCTGACGTCCTTGCAGACCGTATTGTCGCTCGGGGGTTGTCCGTTCGAGATGTTGAAAAGCTAAGCACGGGCGAGAAGTCACCGAATCCGAAGACGCGGACAGTATCAGAATCCGACGCAGTCACTCGCGATCTGGAACATCGGGTCTCTTTATCCCTGGGCGCCGAGATAGCCATACTTAACACTAAGCGGGCGCATGAAATCCGTATCAAGTTTAGAGATTTTGAGCAATTGGAATACATTTGCAACAAATTAATGCAGAGTTGATTGTTATCTCTCCTCCGCCAGCGCACCAAGGTTCATCATCTCGTCGGTCATTGACGGGTTCTTGCTTGCGTCGAGTTTTGCAACCCGACCCTAACCGGGGAACCGCCAATGGTCACCGCAAGCTGCTCGCTTGCTACGACGCAATGGAGAGCGTGCTCCGCGAGCAACTTGCTACCGTTGAACTACGCTACCACCAGGGACGCGACCCTCGTTCGTTTGCTGACCTACTGCCGCCAAACCAAATATCCGCCCCCTATCGCCGCCTGAACGTCAAATAAGCCGACCCCCGCCCGGCAGCGCGCGCCTTCGCCTCGTAGCGCGTCGGCGCCCAGCCCGCCCAGGGCAAGCGCCAATCGTCGGCGGTCTGCGCCTTCCAGGCGAACATAGGCGACGCCAGAAATCGCCGCAGCGTCCAGCCCGCGTAATCGTCGATGTCGGTGGCGAAACGCACTTCGCCCCCGGGCCTCAGCACGCGCGCCAAAGCCGCGACGTTTCGCTCTGAAACGAAACGCCGCTTCTGCTGGCGTCGCTTCGGCCAGGGGTCGGGATAGAGCAGATAAACGCGCGAGAAGGCGGCGTCGGGCGCCGCCGCGATCAGCGCCGTCGCGTCGTCGGCGCGCACGCGCACATTGTCGAGCCCGCGCGCCTCAACGCCGGCGAGCAACTTGGCCACGCCGTTGACGAACGGCTCGCAACCGATGAAGCCGACCTCGGGGTTCTCGGCCGCCCGCGCCAGCAGGTGCTCGCCGCCGCCGAAGCCGATCTCCAGCCAGATCTCGCGTCCCGGCGCGAAGAGCCGGCCTTCCCGCAGCGCCACAAGGTCGGCATCGAGGCGCGGCAGCAGGTCGCGCATCAGGTCGGACTGATGCGCCCTTAGCTTCTTGCCCTTGGCGCGCCCGTAAAGGGCGCGGCGCTGCTCGGCGGGCGCGGCGTCAGGCAAGCCCTTTGAGCTTGTCGGCGAGATCGGTCTTCTCCCAGGAGAAGCCGCCGTCCGCGTCGGGTTCGCGGCCGAAATGGCCGTAGGCCGAGGTGCGCGCATAGATCGCACGATTGAGTTGGAGGTGCTGGCGGATGCCGCGCGGCGTGAGGTTCATCACGTCCATGAGCGCCGCCTCGAGCTTGCGATTCCTCGACCTTCCCCGTGCCATGCAGGTCGGCGTAGATCGACAGCGGCCGGGCGACGCCGATGGCGTAGGAAAGCTGCAGGGTGCAGCGGTCGGCCAAGCCCGCCGCGACGACGTTCTTGGCGAGATAGCGCGCCGCATAGGCCGCCGAGCGGTCGACCTTGGTCGGGTCCTTGCCCGAGAAGGCGCCGCCGCCGTGAGGAGCCGCCCCGCCATAGGTGTCGACGATGATCTTGCGGCCGGTGAGGCCGCAGTCGCCATCGGGGCCGCCGATGAAGAACTTGCCGGTCGGGTTGATGTGCCAGACCGTGTCCTTGGTGACCCAGCCCTTCGGCAGCGCGGCCAGCACGAACGGCTCGACGATCTCGCGCACCTGAAGGGAGGAGAGGTCCTCGACGACGTGCTGATGCGACACGACGATCTGGGTCGCCGCGACCGGCTTGCCGTTTTCGTAGCGCACCGTCACCTGGCTCTTGGAGTCAGGCCCGAGCTTGGATGCCGGTCCGAGGCCGGACTTGCGGGCCTTGGCGAGGTCCTCAAGGATCTTGTGGGCGTAATAGATCGGCGCCGGCATTAGCGCCGGCGTCTCGTTGCAGGCGTAGCCGAACATGATGCCCTGGTCGCCCGCGCCCTCTTCCTTGTTGTCGCCGGGCTGGTTGGCGTCGACCCCTTGCGCGATATCGGCGGACTGCGGATGCAGCAGGACCTCGATCTCGACCTTCTCCCAGTGGAAGCCTTCCTGCTCGTAGCCGATGTCCCTGACCGCCATGCGCGCGACATGGGCGATCCAGTCCTTGGTGACGTTGCGGGGACCGCGCGTCTCGCCGGCGATCACGATGCGGTTGGTGGTCGCCAGCGTCTCGCAGGCGGCGCGGATGCCCCAGGGGTCGAGCCCCGCCGCCGCGCCCTCGCGGAAGAACAGATCGACGACCTCGTCGGAAATGCGGTCGCAGACCTTGTCGGGATGACCTTCCGAAACCGACTCGCTGGTGAACTGGTAATTCTGACGCGCCATCCCCTAAGTCTCCAAGAGCTCGCGCTTGAGGCCCGCGCCCTGACGCGAAATTGGCCCGCTTCTGGCAGTCGCGCCGTCCACGGTCAAGTTGACGTTGAAAGTTTCTATCGCGCGCCGTCGCCGGAGTGCGGGGGCGTCGGTGGCTCCGCGGTGTTGGCGATGCGCTCCACCAGGTCGAGCACCGTCTTGCGCAGCTTGGGATCCTTGATGGCGGAGAAGGCGCGGTTGAGCTGTAAGCCCTCCGCTGTCGACAGGAAGTCCACGACATAGGCGTTGCCAGGATCCTCTTTCAGGCCGAGGCCCGGCGAGGAACTGGCCGGAGCGCCCTCGAAAAAGAAAGACGGCGGCACCTCCAGGACGCGCGCAAGCTGTTGCAGCCGGCTCGCGCCGATTCGATTGGCGCCCTTCTCGTATTTCTGGACCTGCTGGAAGGTTACGTCGAGCGCGTCGGCCAGTTTGCTCTGGCTCAGACCGACCATCAGCCGGCGCATGCGAACCCGCGCCCCGACGTGACGGTCAATCGGGTTTGGGGTTTTATTCATTTCGTAGTCGATCCCCCGCCGCGCCGAGGCGAGCCGCCCAATTAACCTTACGTAACATTGCAACCTTTAGCGCAAAGCAGGCGCGGGCGCAACTTGCCATTGATGAATTCGACGCCGAAAATGCGCGCCCGGCCGCTAGCCGATCCTCGGCCGCCGTCGCGCCAGCAGGCAGGCGAGCGCGGCGAGCGCCGTCATGACCGCCGCCGTCGCCGCCCCCCATCGGGCCTGCCATGTCGGCGGCAGGGCGCCCGGCAGGACGCCGTCGATGACCGCCTCGAAGCCGAGCGGCGCGTCCTCGATGACCCGGCCGCGCGCGTCGATCAGCGCGGAGATCCCGGTATTGGCGACGCGCACCATCGGCAGCCCGAGTTCGATCGCCCGCAGCCGCGCCTGGGCGAAATGCTGGTAGGGGCCGGCCGTGCGGCCGAACCACGCGTCATCCGTCAGGTTGAGGATGTAGCCGACATGCGCGGTGTCGCCGACGCGCATCGGCGTCTCGTTGGGGAAAATCGCCTCGTAGCAGATCATCGCGAGGGCGTCGGGCAGTCCGGGCACGCGCAACACGCGCGATCCGGCGCCGGGGTCGAATCCGCCCGGCACATGAACGAACTGCGTCACGCGCAGACGGTCGAAGAACGGGCGCAGCGGCAGATATTCGCCGAACGGCACCAATCTGTGCTTGTCGTAACGCTCGGCCTCGAGCCCGCTGCGGTCGAGCACCTCCATGGAATTGAAGTAACGAGTCTTTCCGCCGTCTTCCTCGGCGCGCGCCGCCCCGGTGACGAGCGTGGCGCCGCCGCGCAGGAAATCGACGATGCGCGCCAGAGCGCCGCGATCGTAGGTCAGGATGAACGGGAACGCCGATTCCGGCCAGAACAGATGCGTGACGTCGGCGACGCCGTTGCGCTCGGGCGAGGTCGCCCGGTCGGAGAGCTTGAGATAGCCGCCGAGAATCGCCGCGCCGTTCTCCTGCCGAAAAGGCCGGCCCTTGCGCGACATTGGGCTGCACGATCCGGAGCTTGGCGTCTTTCACGGCGGCCGGGGCGTGCTCGGCGACCCGAAGCGCGCCGAAGCCCGCACAGGAGCGCCGCCGCGACCGCCGCCAGAACCGTCGGCCGCCAGCCCGAAGGCAGCGTCGCCGGGGCGGCGAAAATCGCAACGGCTATGAGCGTCAGGCCATGCAGGCCGACAAAAGCCGCCGCCTGCGCCGCCCAGAGATGCGCCCCCAGCGCCATGCCATATTCGTTCCAGGGAAAGCCGCTAAGCGCATTGGCGCGCACGAATTCCGAAACCGTGAGGCCGACGGCGAGCGCGAGCGGCCGCAATGCGCCCTGCGGCCAGATCGCGCGGGCGAGCGCAAAACCGAGGGCCGGGAAAAACGCCAGAACCAGCGGCAGGCCGACGACGCCGAACGGCAGCGCCCAGAGAAACTGGTCGCCGTCGACCAGAAACGCCGCGCCGAGCCACCACAGCCCCGCCAGGAAATAGCCGAAGCCCCACCACCAGCCGATCGCGAAGGCCGCCCTCAGCGTCGCCGAGCGCGTCGCCCCCGAAGGGGAGGCCTCCGCCGCCCCGTCGATCAGCCAGACGGCGACCGTCATCGGCGCGATCATGGCCAGTGCGAAGCCGAACGGCGGCAGCGCCAGCGCGCCGACGGCGCCGGCGGCGAACGCAATAAGCCGGCGCGTCCAGCCCCAGGAGAGGATCACGGCGCCGGCCAGCGCCTCCAGGCGCCCCTCGCGCGCCAGCGAAATAGAAGCCGTCAAGGCCGACCTTCCCTCGCTGATTCGTTTCGGTGAGCATGAGGGCGGGAGCGCCCTCCGTTCAAGTCGTTTCCCGCGTCGCGGGCGGCGATTCCTGCGGCGGCGGCATCGCCGCGCGCCCCGGCGGATGGATTCGCACCCGTTTCAGGCGGCGCGGATCGGCGTCGAGCACCTCGAACTCGAAACCCTGCGGGCCGGCGACGATTTCGCCGCGCGCCGGCACCCGGCCGGCGATGGCGGTCACCAGCCCGCCGATCGTGTCGACCTCCTCGGCCTCCTCGAGTTCGGCGACGTCGAGCCCGACGGCCTCGGCGACCTCGTCGAGCGGCGCCCGCGCCTCGACGGTGAATTTGCCGTCCAACCCCGCGGGAAATCTGTTCGCCCTCAGCCTCGTCGTGCTCGTCCTCGATGTTGCCGACGATGGTCTCGACGATGTCCTCCATCGAGACCAGCCCGTCGGTGCCGCCATATTCGTCGATGACGAGCGCGATATGGATGCGCGAGGCCTGCATCCGCGCCAGCAGATCGAGCGCCGGCATCGAGGGCGGCGCGAACAGCACCGGCCGCACCAGCGGCGTCTCCGAGAGCGGCGTGCGCATGTCGAAGCGTGGCCTGCTTCTCTCGGGCGCGCTCCGCCGGCGATGAGGCCGAAGGCGGGATCGCTGGCGAGGAAATCGAGAAAGTCGCGGATGTGAATCATGCCGCGCGGGTCGTCGAGCGTCTCGTGATAGACCGGCAGGCGCGAATGGCCGGCGGTGCGGAAAGCGGCGAGCGCCTCGGCGACGGTGGCGTCGAGCGGCAGCGCGACGATGTCGGCGCGCGGCGCCATCACGTCGGCGACCCGCACGTCGTGCAGCGCCAGCACGTTCTTGAGGATCGCCCGCTCGCTTGGGCGAGAAATCGGCGCCGGCGTCGGCTTCCTCCAGCGCCTCCTCGATGTCGTCGCGCACCGAGCCGGCGCTCAGGCCCAACAGGCCGCGCAAGCGCTCGAACAGGTTCGCGCCGCTCTGACGTTCCTCCTCGCTCATGGCGTTGCGAGCTCCGCGCCGGCGTAGGGGTCGGCGACGCCGAGTCGCGCCAAGCGCGCGAACCTCGACCGCCTCCATCGCCTCGGCCTCGGCCGGCGTCTCGTGGTCGAAGCCGATGAGATGCAGGAAGCCGTGGGCGACGAGATGGCGGAAATGATCGGCGAGCGGCTTGCCCTCCGCCGCCGCCTCGCGCTCGAGCGTCTCGAGCGCGACGAAGATGTCGCCGAGCAGGCGCGCGCGGGCGAGCCGGTCCGGCGGGCGCGGCGGGAAAGGACAGCACGTTGGTCGGCGCGTCCTTGCCGCGCCATTGCTTGTTGAGCTGCGCGGATCGCCGGCGTCGTCGACGAGATGGATCGTCAATTCAGCGCCGCGCGCGAGCTTGGCGCCGCCTCCTCCGCCACCGCCGCCACCGCCTCGCGCGCGAGCTTGCGCGCGGGCAGCGCGCGGCGCCAGCGCGGCTCGGTCTCCACGAATTCGATGCGCGGGCCCATCTTCAGCTTCGGGTCGGCGGCTTGGCCGACGCGCTCTCGTAGGCTTCGACGATGCGGCGCACAAGATCGTGGCGCACCACGTCGCCATGGGCGAAGCGGACATGGCCGACGCGGTCGAGGCCGCCGAGCAGTTCCACCGCCTGGGCGAGCCCCGAGGTCTGGCCGGGCGCGAGGTCGACCTGGCGTCGGATCGCCGTTGACCATCATGCGCGAGCCCTCGCCGAGGCGGGTGAGGAACATCTTCATCTGCATGGCGGTGGCGTTCTGCGCCTCGTCGAGCAGGATCGCCGCCTTCGCCAGCGTGCGGCCGCGCATGAAGGCGAGCGGGGCGATCTCGATCATGCCGGTCTGCAAGCCGCGCTCGACCATGCGCCCGTCCATGAAATCATAGAGCGCGTCGTAGATCGGGCGCAGATACGGATCGACCTTGTCCTTCATGTCGCCGGGCAGGAAGCCGAGCCGCTCGCCCGCCTCCACCGCCGGGCGCGACAGGATCAGCCGCTCGACGACGCCCTGCTCCAGAAGCGAGACGGCGTGGCCGACGGCGAGCCAGGTCTTGCCGGTGCCGGCCGGCCCTTCGGCGAACACCAGTTCGTGCTGGCGAAGCGCGCGCAGATAACGGTCCTGCGCGGCGTTGCGGGCGCGCACGCCGCCGCGCCGGCGCGTGCGCAACTCGCCGAACGCCTCGCGCGGGGCCTCGACCTCGGAGGGAAAAAGGGTCTTCTGATAGGCCGATTCCTCAAGCGCCCCCTCGACGTCGCCCTCGTCGGCCGCCTGCCCCAGCCGGGCGCGCGCATAGAGCGTCTGCAGCACGCGCCGCGCCTGCTCGCAAGCCTCGCGCGGGCCGCGGATCACCACCTGATTGCCGTTGGCGTGGGTTGAGACGCCGAGCCGGCGCTCGAGGCGCGCGAGATTCTGGTCGTATTGGCCGAACACCAGCGAAGCGAGGCGGTTGTCGTCGAAAGCGAGCGCGATCTCGTGCGAGCCGGACTTTTCGGCCTCGCGCTTGAAGGGGGCGAGGCGGGCCACCGTCGATTCCGGACTCTTCAATCAGCGCTCCTGTTCATCCCGCCTTGACCAGCCGCCCCTTCAGCGAATTCGGGCCGACGTCGACGATTTCGACTTCGCTCATCCGCCCGATCCGCTCCGGCGCCGCCTCGGCGTGCACCGCCTGCATATAGGGAGAGCGGCCGACGAGTTGACCCTCGTGGCGGCCGGGCTTGTCGAAAATAACGCCGAAGCGCCGGCCGACGGTCGCCCGGTTGAACGCCTGCCGCTGGCTTTCGAGCAGCGCCAGCAAGCGCGCGAGCCGCTCCTCCTTGACCGCGGTCGGTACCTGATCCTGAGCTTCGGCCGCCGGCGTGCCGGGTCGCGGCGAATATTTGAAGGCGAAGGCGGAGGCGAAGCCGACCTCGCGGACGAGCTCCAGCGTCGCCTCGAAATCGGCCTCCGTCTCGCCGGGAAAGCCGACGATGAAATCGGAGGAGAAGGCGATGTCCGGGCCGCGCCCGGCGCACGCGCGCGACGATGTCGAGATAGGCGGCCGCGTCGTGGCGGCGGTTCATCGCGCGCAGGATGCGGTCGGAGCCCGATTGCACGGGCAGATGCAGATAGGGCGCGAGCTTGGGGATTCCCGGCGTGGGCGGCGATCAGATCCTCGTCCATGTCGTTGGGATGGGAGGTCGAATAGCGCAGCCGCTCGACGCCGGGCAGCGGCGGCGGCCGCGCCGGAGCAGCCCGGCGAGGCCGAGCCCGTCGCGCGTCGCGATAGGCGTTGACGTTCTGCCCGATCAGCGTGAACTCGCGCGCGCCCGCCGCCAGCCAGCCGCTCGATCTCGGCCAGAATCTTGCCCGCCGGCCGCGAGACCTCGGCGCCGCGCGTATAGGGCACGACGCAGAAGGCGCAGAACTTGTCGCAGCCCTCCTGCACGGTGACGAAGGCCGTGACGCCGCGCGCCCGCGATGGTCTCGGGCGTCGGCGCCGGCAGCCGCTCGAACTTGTCCTCGACCGCGAACTCGGTGTCGACGACGCGCCCCGCCGGCGCGCAGAAGTTCGGGCAGGCGGTGGTAGTTCTGCGGGCCGACGACGACATCGACCGCGCTCTGGCGGCGCAGGATCTCGCGCCCTCGGCCTGGGCGACGCAGCCGGCGACGACGAGCTTGGTCGCTTCGCCGCGCGGCGGCCCGCGCCTGCTTGATCTCGCGCGCCTTGCCGAGCTCGGAATAGAGCTTTTCCGCCGCCTTCTCGCGGATATGGCAGGTGTTGAACACGACGAGATCGGCGTCGGCGATTTCGGCGGTCTCGCTATAGCCTTCCGCCAGACGCAGGTCGGCCATGCGCTGCGAGTCGTAGACGTTCATCTGGCAGCCGAACGACTTGACGAATACGCGCTCGCCGCGCGCCCCGGCGGGCTTGGCCGCCTCGGGGGAGACCTCATGGGACAAAAACGATCGCTCCTTGCGAAGGAACCTGCTTCGCTCTCTTTAGCGCGAATCGCGCGCGACCCGGAAGCGGTCCGCTCCCGCCCGCGCGGCGCGCCCGGTTCCTTCAGCGCCCGGATCGCCGCCTCGAGCCGCCGCGCCAGCGCCTTGCGGTCCGCGGCCGGGCTCATGGGCGATGGACTTCGCCGTAATGGACGTCGCAGCGTCAGGCCGCCGCAGGCGAGCACGCGCCGAAGCGAGGGCAGGAACGTCATGTCGCCGTACCAGGCGACGATCGGCTTCTCGCCCCGCGTCGCGCTGATGCCGGCGATGGCGCGGTAATCGAGATAGACCGGCTGCACAATGGGCTTCCGGCCCGCCGCGCCGCCTCGAAATGCGAGGAGCGGAAGCGCAGCAGCCGCGTGCCGTCGCTGGTCGTCGCCTCGGCGAACAGCACCACCGGTCGCCCGCCGCCATGCGCCGCGACATTTCCGCATTGACCTCGGGAATGCAGCGCTTGCGCTCGCGGTCGACATAGACGACGCCCTGCAGTTCGACGAGCCAGCGCGTCCAGGCGGCTCGCCCCGACCTCCTTCTTGGCCAGGAACGCCATCGGCTCCATGGCGCCGAGCACGAGAATGTCGAGCCAGGACACGTGATTGGCGACGATGAGCCGGCGCGCCGGGCCGGGCTCGCCGATACCGGCGCAGACCGCACCCGCAACACCGCGCAGAGCCAGCGGTGCAGCGCCACGGAGGCGCCCGCAGCGCCAGCCGCTGCGCCGGGCGAAGGCCGCGGCCGGCGCGGCGACCGCGACGAAGGCCGGCCGCCGCGATGAGCCCCGCCGCGACCCGCAGCCGCATCATCGCCAGGCGCTCAGGTCAGATCGCGGCGCATCACCAGCGCCGAGGCCGGCTTGCCGTCGGGCTGCTTGTAATAGCCGCGCCGCTCGCCGACCTTGACGAAGCCGAAGCGCGCGTAAAGCGCGAGCGCCGCCGCATTGTGCTCGTCGACCTCGAGAAATATGCGCGCTGCGCCCGCCGACGCGACCTCGGCCAGATGCGCGCGCAGGAGATCGCGCCCGACGCCGCGCCTTGCGCAGCGCGGGATCGACCGCGATGGTCAGGATCTCCGCTTCGTCCGCCGCCAACCGCGACAGCGACGAAGCCGCGCAGCTTGGCCGTCGCCGGATCGAGCGCCGCCGTGCCGAGGGCGCTGGGATCGGCGATGAGGTTCTCCGAGCTCCGCTCTCGCCCCAGGGATAGGCGAAGCCGGCGGCATGGATGCGCGCGCATTCCGCCGCCGCCTCGGCCCGAGCGGACGCAGCGTCGAGGGGACGGACGGCCCCAGAGGAAGATCATCGGCTCGAGGTCATCGTTCGCGCGGGCGACGGCTTCGTCGCGCGCGGGCGCCGCGTCGGGCGCTTTTATGTAGAGCGGCCGCGCCGGCCATTGCACGGGATCGGCGGCCAGCCCGATGCGCGCGATGGCGACGATGTCGGGATAGGCCGACGCCGCGCTGGCGTCGACCTCGACGCCGGCGCGCCGCGCCTCTTCGGCCAGCAGCCCCGCCGCGTCGCCGACGATGCGCGCGGGGCTGCCGCCGATCGCGCGCACCGCGTCGCGCAGCGAGACGACGCGGGGCGAGAAGATCTGCTTGGCCTTGGAATCGATGAGGTGGAAATAGACGTGGCCGTGGCCGGCGTCGATCGACCGCGGCGATGACGCCGGGCTTGGGATCGTCGAGCATCGGCCCGCAATAGGCGATCAGCGTCGAGACGCCGGCGACAGGAATCCCCAGCGTCAGCGCCATCGCCCGCGCCATCGCCACGCCGATGCGCAGGCCCGTGAACGAGCCCGGCCCGACGGCGACCGCTATCTTGTTCGAGCGAGCGCGGCGCCGCCCTCGGTCGCCTTCAGCACGCGCTCGACCATCGGCGCCAGCGCCTCCGCATGGCCGCGGCTCATCGGCTCGCTCTCGCGCGCGAACGTGTAGCGCAGCGCGCCGTCGTAGACGGCCGCCGAACAGGCGCCGCGCGAAGTGTCGATGGCGAGCACGCGCATCGGCTACCTCGTGATGAGCGTGCCGGCGCCGTGATCGGTGAGCAGCTCGATCAGCACGGCGTGGGGAATCTTGCCGTCGAGAATGACGACGCCCTCGACGCCGCGCTCCAGCGCATAGATGCAGGTCTCGACCTTGGGGATCATGCCGCCGGTGATCGTGCCGTCGGCGATCAGCTCGCGGATGTCGTCGACCTTCAGCTCCTTGATGAGGTTCTTGTCCTTGTCGAGCACGCCGGGCACGTCGGTCAGGAACATCAGCCGCTTGGCGTGCAGGGCGCCGGCGATGGCGCCGGCGAAAGTGTCGGCGTTGACGTTGTAGGTCTCGCCGTCGGCGGCCGCGGCGACGGGCGCCAGCACGGGGATCAGTTCGCGGCGCAGAATCGCGTCGAGCACGGCGACGTCGATCTTGTCGGGCTCGCCGACGAAGCCGAGATCGACCGGCGGCTCGCCGTCGCCGCCCTCGCTGCGGCGCGCGTCACCTTGCGGGCGGTGACCATGTTGCCGTCCTTGCCGCAGAGCCCGATGGCGCGCCCGCCCTGGGCGTTGATCGCGCCGACGAGCTGCTTGTTGATGGAGCCCGCCAGCACCATCTCGACGATCTCCACCGTCGCCTTGTCGGTGATGCGCAGGCCGCCGGAGAAGCGGGATTCGATGCCGAGCTTCTTCAGCATCGCGCCGATTTGCGGGCCCGCCGCCGTGGACGACGACCGGATTGACGCCGGATTGTTCGAGCAGCACCATGTCGCGCGCGAAATCGCGCTCGCCCTCGCCGCCCATGGCGTGGCCGCCGTATTTCACGACGATCGTGGAATCGTCATAGCGCAGCATATGCGGCAGCGCCTGCATGAGGATTTCGGACTGCTCTTGCGGGCTGGCGTCTCGCGCGCTGGCCATGCGGGGCTCCCGATTTTGGTATGGCGCCGCGCCTTTTAAGCGGGCGCGGGCCGCCCGACAATCGCGACTCTCAAATTGACGGAGGGTCGCATCGGCCGTTAGCTTAAGCTAGCGAGCGGGCGCAAGCGAGCGCCGCAATTGGGAGGCAGGCATGAGTTTCGTCAAGGTCGCGGGCTGGACCGCGGCGATTCTGGGTTTGGGCGATGAGCGCGGCCTTCGCCGGCGATCCCGAAAGCTGCAAGACGGTGCGTTTCTCCGACGTCGGCTGGACCGACATCACCTCCACGACCGCGATCGCCAGCGAAATCCTCAAAGGTCTCGGCTATACGCCGAAGGTCACCGTGCTCTCGGTGCCCGTCACCTACACCTCGATGAAGAACAAGGACATCGACGTGTTCCTCGGCAACTGGCAGCCGTCGATGGAGAACGACCGCAAGCCCTATGTCGCCGACAAGTCGGTGGTCGTGACCGGCGCCAACCTGCCCGAAGGCGCCAAATACACGCTGGCCGTGCCGCAATATACCTATGACAAGGGCCTCAAGGACTTCAAGGACATCGTCAAGTTCAAGGATTCGCTGAAGGGCAAGATCTACGGCATCGAGCCCGGCAACGACGGCAACCGGCTGGTCCTCGATCTCATCAAGAAGGACAAGTACGGGCTTAAGGACTTCCAGCTCGTCGAGTCCAGCGAGCAGGGCATGCTGTCCGAGGTGCAGCGCGCGACCTCGCACAAGGAGGACGTCGTGTTCCTCGGCTGGGCGCCGCATCCCGATGAACGTCAATTTCAAGATCCAATATCTGACCGGCGGCGACGACAGCTTCGGGCCGAACTTCGGCGGCGCGATCGTCTACACCAACGAGCGCGCCGGCTGGGCCGAGCAATGCCCGAACGCGGCCAAGCTCATCAAGCAGCTCATATTCACCGTCGACATCGAGAATCTCGTGATGAACAAGATCCTCACCGACGGCATGGAGGGGCCGAAGGCGGCCGCAGGCCTGGCTGAAGACCAACCCGCCGGAGCTCGCCAAATGGCTCGACGGCGTAACCACCTTCGACGGCCAGCCGGGCCTGCCGGCCGTGAAGAAGAGCCTCGGGCTCTGAAAGCCGCGCCGCGGCCGGGCGCGCCCCGGCCGCAAGCTCCGGACCGCGATCGATCGGCGGCGGCGCCGGCATGAAGGGGAGACAAACTTGAAGCGCCGCGCGGACATGGCCGGGCTTGCCCAGCCATGACGAAGGGCTCGAGGAGACCCGCTTGGAAAGCTGGTTCACCGTCTGGAAAATCCCGCTCGGCTGGCTCGCCAAGCAGGGCATCACCTGGCTGCAGGACAACGCCGCCGGCTTCTTCGACGTCGTGACGGCCGATCATCAACTTCCTCGTCGACGGCCTGACGCAAGCCCTCTCCGCCGTGCCCGTCGCGATCCTCATCGCCGCTCTTCGCGGGGCTCGCCTATTGGCTGCACCGCTCGTGGAAGCTGTCGCTTGTTCGTCGTCCTCGCCTTCCTGCTCGTCACCAATCTCGGCTATTGGCAGGCGACGCTGGAGACGATCTCGCTGGTCGGCTTCTCGACTCTGGCCAGCGTCGTCATCGGCGTGCCGATCGGCATCGCCTGCGCGCACCGGCCCTGGCTCTATTCCCTGGTCAGGCCGCTGCTCGATCTCATGCAGACGCTGCCGACCTTCGTCTATCTGATCCCGACGCTGGTGCTGTTCCATCTCGGCGCCGCGCCCGGCCTCATCTCGACGGTCATCTTCGCCATCGCCGCGCCGATCCGCCTGACCTATCTCGGCGTCGTCTCGGTGCCGCTGCAACTGCGCGAGGCGGGCGAGGCGTTCGGCGCGACCAAGAGTCAGCTGCTGTGGAAGGTCGAACTGCCCTACGCGGCGCCCACCATCATGGCCGGCGTCACCCAATGCATCATGCTGAGCCTGTCGATGGTGGTGATCGCGGCGCTGGTCGGCGCCGCCGGGCTCGGCACGCCGGTCGTGCGCGCGCTCGGCACCGTCAACATTCCCATGGGCATCGAGGCGGGCCTGTCGATCGTGCTGCTGGCGATCGTGCTCGACCGCGTGTGCCGCAGCGCCCGAGCGCAGGAAGGCCGCGTAGATGTCCGCCGTCGTCTTCGACCATGTCGACATCGTGTTCGGCGACCGCGCGGCCGAGGCGCTGGCGCTGATCGACGCCGGCAAGACCCGCGACGAAATCCTGAAGCAGACCGGCGTCGTGCTCGGCGCGGCTGGCGTCGAGCTCTCCGTCGAGCCCGGCGAAATCTGCGTGCTGATGGGCCTCTCCGGCTCCGGCAAATCGACGATCCTGCGCGCCGTCAACGGCCTCAACAAAGTAGCGCGCGGAAGGGTGCTGGTGCAGGACGGCGAACGGCAGATCGACGTCGCCCATTGCAGCGCCGCGGAGTTGCGCGCTTTGCGCACGCGGCGCATCGCCATGGTGTTCCAGCAATTCGCGCTGCTGCCCTGGCGCACCGTGAGAGAGAATGTCGCGCTCGGCCTGGAGCTGCGCGGCTCCTCGAAGGCCGAGATCGACCGCATCGTCGACGAGAAGCTCGCCCTCGTCGGCCTTTCGCAATGGGGCGGCAAATTCGGTCACGAACTCTCCGGCGGCATGCAGCAGCGCGTCGGACTCGCGCGCGCCTTCGCAACCGACGCCGACATCCTGCTGATGGACGAGCCGTTCTCGGCGCTCGATCCGCTGATCCGCGACAAGCTGCAGGACGAGCTGCTGGCGCTGCAGAAGGAAATGAGGAAGACGATCATCTTCGTCAGCCACGACCTCGACGAGGCGATGAAGCTCGGCAACCGCATCGCCATTCTCGAAGGCGGGCGGGTCGTGCAATGGGGCACGGCGGAGGAGATCCTGCTCCAGCCCGCGAACGACTATGTCGCCGAATTCGTCAAGCACATGAACCCGCTCAACGTGCTGCGCGGGGCGGCGATGATGACGCCGGCCGCCACGCTGGCGCGCGAGGGCTCGGACGTGCTGCTCGACAAGCGCGGCCGCATCCGCATCGCGCTCGACGAGGAGGGGCGGCCGCAGGGCCTGCACGCTCGACGGCGCGGCGGGCGCGCTGGTCAGCGCCGAGGCGGCGACCGGGGGAGAGCCGCAGCCCGCCGACATCATCGTCGCGCCGTTGGATCTCAAGATGCGGATGGCGATCGAATTGCGCCGCATGTCCGGCAACCCGATCGTGCTGGTCGACCAGCTCGGCCGCATGGCGGGCCTCTGCGGCGACGACGAGATCTATCGCGCGCTGCTGAGGGCGCGGCGTACGGAGGCGCAGGCGGCGGGGTGAGCCCGCCGGCATCGATCGTCACGCCCGCAGCGCCGCGTTCTCCGCATCATAGGGGCTGTCGCCGATCACGCGCGCGGCGAAATCCTCGCCGAGCACGCGCACGGTCAGCGTCGTCCCCTCCTTCGCCAGCTCCGGCTTGACCATCGCCAGCGCCAGCGATTTGCCGGTCCGCCAGCCGTAGCCGCCCGAGGTCGTGCGCCCGACCGGCGCGCCGTCCTTGAACACCGGCTCCGAGCCGCGCGCGTCGAAATCCCGGACGCCCTCGAGCTCCAGCGTGACCAGCCTGTTGGCGAAGCCCCTGTCGCGCCACTTGAGCAGCGCCTCCTTGCCCAGGAATTCCTTGTTCATGTCGATGAAGCGGCCAAGCTCCGATTCCAGCGCCGCATATTCGATGGAGAGCTCGCGCCCGACCAGCTTGTAGGATTTCTCCAGTCGCAGCGAATCCATCGCGCGGATGCCGAACGGCTTGATTCCGAATTCGGCGCCCGCCGCCCATCAGCGCATCGAAGATATAGTTCTGCATCTCGATGGGATGATGGATCTCATAACCGAGCTCGCCGATGAAATTGACGCGCATGGCGATGCAGCCCGCCGCGCCGATCGAAAGCGGGCGCGCCGTCAGCCACGGGAAGGCGGCGTTGGAGACGTCGATGTCGGCGACCTTGGCCAGCACTTCGCGCGAGCGCGGGCCGGCGAGAACCAGCACGCCATATTGCGTCGTCACCTTGTCGATGCGCACGGAGCCGTCGGCCGGCAGGAGGCGCAGCAGCGAGTCGTAGTCGTGCGTCTCCAGCGCGCCGGCGGAGACGAGATAGAAGCGGTCGCGCCCTGTCCGGGTCAGCGTGAACTCGGCGCGCACGCCGCCTTGTCTGGTGAGCAGATAAGTCAGCGTGACGCGGTTGACCGCCTTCGGAATCTTGTTGGTGAGGATCGAGTTGAGCCAGCGCTTCGGCGCCCGGCCCCGACACCTCGAACTTGGCGAAAGCCGACATGTCCTGCAAGCCGACGTTCTCACTCACGTTGCGGCACTCGGCGCCGATGAAGGCGAAATCGTTGGAGCGGCGGAAACTCCATTTCTCGCGCGGGCGCTCGCCTTCGGGATGGTTCTCGTTGAGCAGCACGTCGGGCTTGTCGAGATCGGCCTCGCTCAGCGCATAATCCGGCGGCGCGAAGAAATTGGGCCGCTCCCAGCCATAGACCGAGCCGAACACGGCGCCGAGCGCCTTCATGCGCTCGTAGCACGGCGTCTGCCGCAGCGGCCGCGCGGCGGCGCGCTCCTCGTTGGGATAATGCACGGTGAAGACCTTGGCGTAGGCCTCCTCGTTCTTCTCGATGAGATAACCCTGCTGCGCGTAAGGTCCGAAGCGTCGCGGATCGACGCCGAGCATGTCGACGGAGGGCTCGCCTTCGACGATCCATTCCGCGAGTTGCCAGCCGGCGCCGCCCGCCGCCGTGACGCCGAAGGAATGGCCCTCGTTGAGCCAGAAATTGCGCAGGCCCGGCGCGGGGCCGACGATCGGCGAGCCGTCCGGCGTATAGGCGATGGCGCCGTTGTAGACCTTCTTGATCCCGAGTTCGCCGAACGCCGGCACGCGCGCGATCGCTGTCTCGATATGCGGCGCGAGACGCTCCAGGTCTTCCTGGAACAACTCGTATTCGCTGTCCTTCGACGGCCCCTGCACATAGCAGGCCGGCGCGCCGACCTCATAAGGTCCGAGCAGCAACCCGCCCGCCTCCTCGCGCATGTACCAGGAGCTGTCGGACTCGCGCAGCACGCCCATTTCCGGCAGGCCCTTGCGCGCGTCTGGCCTGGATTTCGGGATGCGCCTCGGTGACGATATACTGATGCTCGACCGGGATCACCGGCACGTTGAGCCCGACCATGCGGCCGGTTTGGCGCGCGAAATTGCCGGTCGCCGAGATCACATGCTCGCAGACGATTTCGCCCTTGTCGGTCACGACCTTCCATTCGCCGCTCGCCAGGCGCTCGATCGCGGTGACCGTCGTGTTGCGGTTGATCTCCGCGCCGCGCTCGCGCGCGCCGCGCGCCAGCGCCTGCGTCAGATCGGCCGGCTGGATATAGCCGTCCTGCGGATGCTGGATCGCGCCGAGAATTCCCTCGACGTTGCACAGCGGCCAGATTTCCTTCACCTCAGCCGGCGTCAGGAACTTGACCTCGATCCCGCCGATGGTCGCGGCGACGCCCGCGTAATATTTGTATTCGTCGAGCCGGTCTTGCGTGCGCGCGAGGCGGATGTTGGAGACCTGGCGGAAGCCGACGTCGAGCCCCGTCTCGGCGTTCAGCTTGCCGTAGAGCCCGACCGAATATTTGTGCAACTGCCCGACGGAATAGGACAGGTTGAACAAAGGCAGCAGGCCGGCGGCGTGCCAGGTCGAGCCTGAGGTCAGCTCCTTGCGCTCGACGAGCACGCTGTCGGTCCAGCCCTTCCTGGCGAGATGATAGAGCGTCGAGACGCCGACGACGCCTCCGCCGATGACGACCGCGCGAGCTGTGTTGCGCATATCAGCAAACCCCCGATATCAGTAATTGGCGTCCGGCATCGACGCCTTCTTGCGCTCGATGAAGTCCCGCAGCGCCTCGTCGATTCCGGGATCGATGGGCGGGGGAACGTAATCGGCGAGCATCTTCTTCCACACCGCATTGGCGCGAGTGGCTGCGTCCTTGGAGCCCTCCTCCATCCATTGCTCGACCGAATTGTTGTCGGCGATGTTGGAGCGGTAGAAGGCGGTCTCGAAATTGGCCTGCGTATGCGCGCAGCCGAGGAAATGCCCGCCGGGCTCGACCTGTTTGAACGCCTCCATCGCCTGCCCGTTCTCGCTGAGGTCGACGCCTTTGGCCAGCACGTGCATGGCGCCGAGCTGGTCGAAATCCATCACGAATTTCTCATAGGACGCCGAGAGCCCGCCCTCCATCCAGCCCGCCGCGTGGAGCACGAAATTCGTTCCCGCGAACATGGTCGGCAGCAGCGTCTGCGCGCTCTCGTAGGCCGCCTGCGCGTCGGGAACCTTCGAAGCGCAGAGCGAGCCGCCGGTGCGGAACGGCATGTTCATGCGCCGCGCGAGCTGGCCCGCGCCGTAGATCGCCAGCGCCGCCTCCGGCGTGCCGAAGGTCGGCGCGCCCGATTGCATGGAGAGCGTCGAGACGAACGTGCCGAAGATCACCGGCGCGCCGGGCCGCGCGAGCTGAAGGAACGCCGTGCCCGCCTGCACCTCCGCCAGCACCTGCGTCAGGGTGCCCGCGACCGTCACCGGGCTCATCGCGCCCGACAGGATGAACGGCGTGATGATGCAGGCCTGATTGGCGCGCGCGTAAGCCTCGGCCGCGCCGAGCATCGTGGAATCCCAGACCAGCGGCGAATTGGCGTTGATGAGGCTCGTGCAGACCGTGTTGTTCTCGACGAACTCCTTGCCGAACAGGATCTCGCACATCGCCACCGTGTCGCGCGCGCGCTCGGGATGCGTGACCGAGCCCATGAACGGCTTGTCGGACAAGCGCATATGCGCATAGACCATTTCGAGATGGCGCTTGTTGACGGGCAGATCGACCGGCTCGCACACCGTCCCGCCGGAATGGTGGATAAAGGGCGAGGCATAGGCGAGCTTCACGAAATTGCGGAAATCCTCGATCGTGCCGTAGCGGCGACCCTTGTCGAGATCGTGCACGAAGGGCGAGCCGTAATTGGGCGCGAACACCGTCGCCTTGCCGCCGATCTCAACGCTGCGCTCGGGGTTGCGCGCGTGCTGGGTGTAGACGGCGGGCGTCGTCGCGCAGAGTTTGCGCGCGAGCCCCTTGGGAAAGCGCACCCGCTCGCCCTTGATGTCGGCGCCCGCCTGCCGGAAGCGCTCGAGCGCGCCGGGATAATCGCGGAATTCGACGCCCACTTCCTGCAGCAGGGTCTCGGCGTTCGCCTCGATGAGGGCGAGGCCCTCCTCGCTGAGGATCTCGGTCAGGGGAATGGCGCGGGTGATATAGGGCACGGAGGCGGCGCCGCTACGCGCCCGCGCCGCCCGGCGCGCCTCGCGGCCGCGCCGAGGCTCGGAGGCGGCGGTTTCCGGCGTTGCGTTCATCGGGCGTCCCCTGTTCGTTCTCGGGCTTGGCCGCCCGTATTTGCGCCTTTCACGCCAAGAAATGAACTCTCAAAATGCGTTGGCGGCGAATGCGGGAGGCATGGCGGCGTTCCGATCAGACCGCTTGCGCGGACCGGAGCGCCGTTGATCCTTGGGCGGCTACGAAGCCGTCGACTTGCGGCCCGGGGCGCGCTTCTCGCGCCCGGATTCCAGGCTGCGCACACCCGACCAGCGGCTTAACCCTGAATCAGATCGCCGAACAACTCCCAGGTCGTTCCGTTGAACATCTGAAGCTGTTCCTGACGGATCGGGCTGTAATTGGTAGGCGATGTGTTCAGCTTGATCCCTGGCAGCAGTACCGGGATCTCAAGGTCTTTGAGGCTCGCAGCCTGTTTCAGGATATTCTCGCGGCTGAGATCGTCGCCGCACTGTTTCAGCACGTGAACCATCGTCATCGCGGCGCCGAAACCATAGATCACGTTGTTGTCGATCGCGTCTTTCGCCGACATGCGTTGTTCGACGAACTGTCGAAACGACTTCACGCCGGCGTCGTCTTTCCAACGCGGATCGCTCGCGTCCTTGCCGTAGTTCGCGGTGATTAGGCCCTTAGCCTTCTCGAAGCCCGCAGGCTTCAAGACAGCGCCGACCGAGAGCGACACGTCAGTAATATAGCGAGTAGCGCCCCAGCCGAGATCGTAGCTCTTGCGGATCGCCTGCGCCGCGAACTTGGGCGTCGCAGCGATCAGAAATACGTCGGCGCCGGATCCCTGCAGCGCGGTGACCTGCGAGTCCACCGTCGGCTCGGAGGTCTCGTAGGACACCTCCTTGATCACCATTCCTGCATTTGCGGCGCCGAGCCCTTCTTTCAGTCCGATCAGATAATCCTTGCCGAATCCGTCGTTCTGATACAGTACGCCGATTTTTGCCTTAGGCTTGGTCTGCAGGATATGCTTGCCGAATATCTTCGCTTCCGTCTGATAGTTGGGTTGATAGCCCATAGTCCAACGAAAATGCTCGGGATCTGAGAAAGCCGCAGCGCCGGTAGCGACGAAAAGCTGCGGCACCATGTTCTTGTTGCAATAGTCCCGAATAGCGAGATTCGGCGGCGTGCCCAGCGTGTTGAACAGGAAGGCGACCTTCTCCTCCTCGACGAGCCGGCGCACCTGCTCGACGGTCTTGGGCGGGCTGTAACCGTCGTCCAGCGAGATCAGGTTGATCTTGCGACCGTTCACCCCACCCTGTTCGTTGACCATCTTGAAATAGGCGGCCTCGGTCTTGCCGATGACGCCATAGGCGGAGGCCGGGCCGCTGTAGGGCATGGTCTGGCCGATCTTGATCTCCTTGTCGGTGACGCCGGGAGCGTTGGCCGCGCGCGCGCGGCCAATGGAGAACACGGCGGCCGAGGCGGCCGCGCCGGCGAGAAGTTGACGTCTGTCGAACATGTTTCCTCCTGCTTGTTGAACTTATCCGGCGTCCGCTTTTTCCGACAACGCCGAATGGCTTTGCGGCCCCCCGTCATGCGCGGACGCCGAAGTAGCGACTTCGCGCGCGCCTTGCGAACCGCGACCGCCCAGACGCAAGAGCGAGGCCAGGAGACCGGCCACGCCTTTGGGCGCGGCGGCCATCATCAGGATCATCAACAGGCCGTAGACGGCGCCCGGCAGCGCTTTCGCGTTCTCGCCGAAATAGACGGTGAGCTGATCGGCGTAATTGGGCATGAACTCGATGAACAGCGCGCCGAACAGCACGCCGCCGATCGAGGCGAGCCCGCCGATGACGATGCCGACGAGAAAGGCGAGCGACAGCGCGAGGCCGAAACTCTCCGGCGACACGAATCCGACCGCTATTGCCGCGAGCCCGCCGGCGACGCCTGCATAGAGCGCGCTGATTCCGAAGCAGATGGTCTTGTAGAGCGCCGCGTTCACGCCCATCGTCTCGGCCGCGATCGGATGATCGCGGATGGCCACCAGCGCCCGCCCGACCCGGCCGCGGATGAGATTGCCGGCGACGACGAACAAAGCGACGGTCACGCCCAGGCACAGCCAGAACACGCTCTGGTCGACCGTCATCGGCAGGCCTAACAGCGCGCCGGGCTTGGGCACCTGCAGGCCCTGCGAGCCGCCGGTTAGGAAATCGATGCCCTTGTAGGCGAGCAGTTGCGGCGTCGCCACGGCGAGGGCGAAAGTCGCCAGCGCCAGATAGAGTCCGCCGAAGCGCAACGCGGGAAAGCCGAACAGGAAGCCGGCGACGAAACAGACAGCGCTCGCGATCGGAATGGCCAGCCAATAGGGCAACCCGAACTTGACGATAAGGATCGCCGCGCCATAGCCGCCGATGGCGAAGAAGGCGCCGTGGCCGAGCGAAAGCTGGCCGTTGTAACCGGTCAAGAGATTGAGGCCGAGCAGCGCGATGGCGTAGATGAGCACCTGTGAGAACTGATAGAGATGATAGCCGCTCATCCAGAACGGCGCGGAGACCGCGAAGGCCAGCGCGAGGCCCCAGGCGAGACGGACGCTCATCAGACCCTCGCCACGATTCGACGCCCGAACAGGCCCGAGGGCCTGGCGACCAGCACGCCGACGATGATGACGAGAGCGACCGATAGCTTGACCTCCTGGCCCACGACATAGGCGCCGAGCAGATTCTCGGCGACGCCCACCGCAAAGCCGCCGATCACGGCGCCCCAGGGGTTATCGATGCCGCCGAGCACCGCGCCGGCGAAGGCGTAGAGCAGAACGCCGCCCATCATGGTGGGATCGAGATAGACGATCGGCGCCGCCATCATGCCGGCGATGGCGCCGATGGCGGCGGCGAGCCCCCACCCCAGGGCCAGCATCCAGCCGACGCGGACGCCAACGAGCCGCGCCGAGACCGGGTTTTGCGCCGCCGCGCGCATCGCCAGACCCAGAGGCGTGAAGCGGAAGAACGCGAAGACAAGCGCCAGCACGATCAGCGACACGAGCACCGATCCCGATTCATGCGCCGACATGAACTTGTTGCCGAACCACGGCCGGCCGTCGAACGGCGTGTCGAAGCTCTGCACGGAATAGCCGAAGAAAAATCCGGCGAGCGCGTTGAAAATGAAACTGAGGCCAATAAACACGATCACCGAAGCGAGCACCGGCGCCTGCGCGAAGGGCCTGACGACAATGCGCTCGATGACGACCCCGCCGACGAACGAGAGCGCGACGGTGAAGGCGAAGGCCTGCCAATAGTCCCAGCCGTTCTGCATCAGGAACCAGGCGATATAGGTGGAGAACATCGCCATTTCGCCTTGCGCGAAATTCACGAGTTGCGTCGCCTGGAAGATCATCACCAGAGCGAGCGCGGTGATGGCGTAGACCCCGCCGAGGGAGAGGCCGGAGGCGAGTTGGTGGAGAAGCTCGACCAAGTTACCTCCTCAATAGCCGAGATAGGCGCGGCGTACGGAATCGTCGGCGCGAATTTCGCTCGCCGCGCCGCCGACGACAACGCGACCGGTTTCGAGAAGAAAGGCGCGCGTCGCCAGGTCGAGCGCAAGATTGGCGTTCTGCTCGACGATGAGGATGCTGACCCCCTCGTTCTCGTTGATGGCGCGCAAGATCTGGAAAATCTCGTCCACCACCAGCGGCGCGAGGCCGAACGAGGGCTCGTCGAGCAGCAGCAGGCTCGGCTTAAGGAGCAGAGCGCGCGATATGGCGAGCATCTGCTGCTCGCCGCCCGACAGCGTGCCCGCCTGCTGCCCGACGCGCTCGGCCAGACGCGGGAAATAGCCGAAGATGCGCTGGAAATCGGACCTCACCGCGCCGCCGGTCGCGCCGCACATAGGCGCCGAGGCGCAGGTTCTCCTCGACCGTGAGATCGCTGAAGGTGCCGCGCCCGTCCGGCACATGGGCGACGCCGAGACGGGCGACCTCCTCCGGCGCGCGGGCGCGCATGGGGCGGCCGCGAAAATCGAGCTCGCCCTCGCGGCGGATCATCGCGCTGATGGCGCGCAGCGTCGTCGTCTTGCCCGCGCCATTGGCGCCGAGCAGCGCCGTGACGCCGCCCTCCTCGACCTCGAAATCGATCCCGTGCAGCGCCTCGATCGGGCCGTAGAACGCCTTGAGCCCTCTGGCTGCGAGGATCGCGCTCATGCCGCGCTCCCGAGATAGGCGCGGATGACGTCGGGATGGGAGCGCACCGCCGCCGGCGTCCCGTTGGCGATGAGCCGGCCGAAATCGAGCGCGACGACCTGATCGGAGACGCGCATGACGAGATTCATGTGATGCTCGACCAGCAGCACGCTCAACGAGCGCCTGTCGCGTAACGAGACGATCTCGCTCGCCAGCGCGTCGACCTCCTCGTGGTTGAGCCCGGCCGCCGGCTCGTCGAGCAGCAAGAGCTTCGGCGAAATGGCGAGGGCGCGGGCGAGCTCCACCCGCTTCTTCACGCCGAACGGCAGCTCGCCGACCAGCCGATCGGCGACCCCCTCCAGCCGGCATTCCTCGATCAGCCGATCGGCGAGTTCCGCGATCTCGCGCTCGGCGCGCCGGGCGAGCGGCAGCGCCAACGCCTCGGCGAGAAAGCCGCCGCGCGCAAAGGCGTGCGCGCCGACGCGCACGTTCTGCCTGACCGTCATGGTCGCGAACAGCGCCAGATTCTGAAAGGTGCGGGCGACGCCGAGCCTGGCGATCGCGCTGCGGGGCAGTTGCGACAGCGGCTGGCCTTCGAAGCGGATCTCGCCCGAACTCGGCTCGTAGAGCCGCGAAATGCAGTTGAACAATGTGGTCTTGCCGGCCCCGTTCGGGCCGATGAGGCCGCAAATCTGGCGCGTCCCCACCTGAAATCGCACGTCGTCGAGCGCCGTCACGCCGCCGAAGCGCACCGTGACTCCCTCGACGCTCAACAAGGCGCCAGAGCGCGCATCCGGCTTTGGGCCGTTCGCTGGATCCTCGGGCGGCATCGATCCCTTTGTGGTCTTTTCTTTCGAACGCCACTTTGACCGTTTTTGCGCGCTTGTCACCCCCTTTTCCGCGTCATCTCTGTTTCATAACGCGCCTTTTATTCTCGCCGCGTCAAACGGATGTCGCGGTTTGGCGCCAATTTGTCACGTCGTTTTCGGGAGATTCGAACCATGGGCGAGGATCAGATTGCGCGCGAATTGGCGGTCCTGTTGCGCGAGGTCGCCGATCTCAGTGACGCGGTCGGGCGCGAAGGCGCCGATCTGGCGCGGTCGTGGGGCGGGGAACCGAACGGCAAGACCCCAAGCGCGCGCGAGCAGAATCTGGGCGCTTATCTGTCGCTGCGTCGCCGCGACATTACCGCCCTGCAGGGACGGCTCGCCGCGTTCGGCCTCTCTTCGCTCGGGCGCAGCGAGGGCAAAGTGCGGCTGCAGCTCGACGCGCTCCTCGCTACGCTGCGGCGATTGAACGGCGAATCCGACGCTCCCTATCCCGATCGGAGCGCCTTCGCCGCCGCCGCCGACGAATTGCAGGCGGAGACGGCGCGCCTGTTCGGGCCGTCGCGAGTGGGGGCGCCGAGGGCGCGCATCTTGGCGACGATGCCGCCCGAGGCCGCCGACGACCCCTCGCTGGCCGAAGCGCTGCTGACGGCCGGCATGGATTGCGCGCGCATCAATTGCGCGCATGACGACGCGAAAGCGTGGGCGCGGATGATCGACAACATTCGCGCAGCCGGCGCCAAGCTCGGGCTGGCGCCGTGCGTGCTCATGGACGTCGGCGGGCCGAAATGCCGGGTCGTCGAGGTGCAGGCGCCGGAGAAATACCGCTTGCGGCCGGGCGAGCGGGTCGAGCTTGTCGCCGACATAGAGGACGCCGAGCCCGGCGCGATCGCCTTCGCCGTCAACTTCCCCGCGGTCGTCGATCAGCTTGCGCTCGAGCGGACCGTATCGTTCGACGACGGCAAGGCTGTCGCGCGGGTCATCGGCAAGACGCCCGGCCGCGCGACGTTGCAGGTGCACGCATCGCGCGAGAAAGGCGTGCGGCTGAAGCCGGACAAGGGTCTGAACTTCCCCGACGTCGAACTGACGCTGCCGCCGCTGACGGAAAAGGATCTCAACGATCTCGACTTCATCGCCGAGCACGCCGATCTCGTCGGCTTTTCTTTCGTCCAGAGAGTGGCGGACGTCGAAAGGCTCCAAGCGGAGCTCGCCATGCGCCGCCGCGAGCGGCCGCCGCAAGGGATCGTCCTCAAGATCGAGACCCCGCTGGCGGTGAGGAACCTGCCGCAGCTCATCGTCGCCAGCGCGCGGCGTCACCCGACCGCGGTGATGATCGCGCGCGGCGACCTGGCGGTGGAGATCGGCTTCGCGCGGCTCTCGGAGATACAGGAGGAATTGCTGTGGCTCTGCGAGGCCGCCCACACTCCGATCGTCTGGGCGACCGAGGTGCTCGACCAATTCGTGCGCGACGGCGTCGCCAATCGTTCGGAAATGACCGACGCCGCGATGGGCCAGTCGGCGGAATGCGTGATGCTCAACAAAGGGCCGCATCTGGTCGAGGGCGTCGGCTTCCTGCGCGACGTGCTCTCGCGGATGGATCGCCATCGCGACAAGCGGTTCGGGCGCTATGCGCGGCTGAAGACGTGGGGATGACCAAGAACGGCGCGTTCGCCGTCGAGATGGGCAAGGCGATGCCGTTGGTTGCGTCAAGCGCTCCGGCGGCTTTGCAAGACGCGCTGCATGGAGGCTTCCGGCGTGGCGTAGGCCTCCTGCCGCTCGACGCTCCAATAGCGCAGGTCTTCGAGCGCGATCGGCAGGCCCGTCACCGCGCAGACGACGAATAGGCCCGGACGCAGGACCCGATATTCGCCGTCCAGATATTGCAGCCTGGCCTCGGCGGCGCTGGCGGGCTTTTCATGCCGGTTCATCGCGATCACTTTTCCCTCGCGACGGCCCTTATCACAAATGGTCGCGCGCCGAAAAGACCGGGCTTCAGGCGAAGCGGTTGGAGGCGAACTGCCCGGTCTTGCGGTAGCGCATGAGATAAAGCGGCAGGATCGCCTCGGGCCCGCGCGGCTCGATCCCGAGACCCTGGAAGGTGCGCCCTTCGGCCGCCGCCGCGGCGGAGACGACATTGTCGCCGCGCAGCAGATCGACCTGATCGCGCGTCGTCGTCAGCATCTCCGGAAACAGCCCGAGAGAAACCGCGCCCGCGATTTCCGTCGCGCGCGCCATCATGAGCGAGAGCCCGTAGGGAACCGGCGCGACGTATCGCTGCCGCTCGGCGAAGCGCATCGCCAGGCGCATGGCCTCGCAGCAGCGTCATCGTTTCGGGGCCGCCGAGCTCGTAAACCGCGCCGGGCGTCAGGCCTCCGTCGAGCGCCTTGGCGGTCGCGAGCGCGACGTCGCCGACATAGACGGGTTGCAGCTTCGCCGTTGCCACCCGCGAAGGCCGGCAGGACCGGCAAGAAACGGGCGAGATCGGCGAAACGGTTGAAGAACTCGTCCTCGGCGCCGAACACCACGGAGGGTCGCAGGATCGTGGCCTCGGGGAACGCGGCCCGCACCGCCTGCTCGCCGCGGCCCTTGCTGGCGATATAGCGATTGGCGGAGCCCGCGTCCGCTCCGAGGCCCGGACACATGCACGAGCGCACGAGCGCCGGCCGCCTTGGCGGCGCGCGCGATGGCCTCGGCGCCATAGGCGTGGACGGCCTCGAAATTCTGCCGGCCCGCTCTCGCGCTTGATCCCGCAGGCGTTGACGACGACCTCCGCGCCCTCCACCACCGCCTCGACGGAGGCGGGAAAGCGCACGTTCGCCTGCACCGGCTGCACCTGCCCGACGACGCCGTCGGTCACCAGGAAGCCGGCGAGATCGGGACGGCGCACCGCCGCGCGCACGCGCCAGCCGGCGCGGGCGAAGGCGCGCACGATGTAACGGCCGATGAAACCGGAGCCGCCGAACACCGTCGCCAGACGATCGCCGTTTCCCGGAAACTCGGCCATGCGCCCCTACCTCGAAGCTGGAAAAGCCGGCGACTCCATAGGCGAAGCCCCGCGCGCTGTACAGATGTCGCGACGTCGTCGCGGGGGCTTGTGCATTGTACCGACCAGTCGGTATAAGTTCTGCCGCCGAGAAGGAGGAACGCCCATGACAACCCCGCCCGCCCGCGACGGCGACCTCGCCGTCTGCCTTTGGTTCGACGGTCGAGGCCGAGCAGGCGGTCGCGCATTACCTCGACATTTTCGAGGACGGGCGCGTGACGAAGATTTTCCGCCCCGACCCCTCGGGCCCCGCGCTCACCGTCGCCTTCGAGCTGCGCGGACGCCGCTTTCTCGCGCTCAACGGCGGTCCGCTCTACAAATTCACCCCAGCGGTCTCGCTGGTCGTCGATTGCGCCGACCAGGCCGAGATCGACTATTTCTGGACCCGCCTCGGCGAGGGCGGAACCCCGAGCCGCTGCGGCTGGCTCGCCGATAAATTTGGTTTGAGCTGGCAGATCGTGCCGCGCGCCTTGCCGGCCCTACTTTCGCGCGGGTCCGCCGTCATGCAGGCGCTGATGAAAATGGACAAACTCGACATCGCCGCGCTCGAACGCGCCGCCACAATTTAAAGAGGAGGAAAACCATGAGCGACAATGCCGGCAAATTCGTTTGGTACGAATGGATGGGCGCCGATCTCGACGGCCGCGGCCGACTTTCTACGGCCATGTGGTCGGCTGGAAGTTCGGCGACCCCGGCATGGCGGGCTTTCCCTATAAGATCGGCGCCGTTGAGGGTTACGGGGTCGTCGGCATGATGACGATTCCCGCCGAAGCCAAGGCCATGGGCGCTCCGCCCTGCTGGACCGGCTATGTCTGGGTCGAGGACGTCGACGCCGCCGCCGCCAAGCTGAAGGCGGCCGGCGGCCGCGTCATGCGCGAGCCCATGGACATTCCCAACGTCGGGCGCTTCGCCATCGTCACCGACGCCCAGGGCGCGCCTTTCGCGCTGTTCCGCGACGCCGGCGGCAATCCGCCGCCCGCCTCCGCCGCCGGAGACGCCCGGGTCTCGTCGGTTGGCGCGAATTGCACGCCGCCGACGGCGAGGCGGCGTTCAAGTTCTACGCCGGCCAGTTCGGCTGGAAGGAGGCGAGCCAGTTCGACATGGGGCCGATGGGCGTCTACCGCCTGTTCGACATCGGCGGCCAGCAGGGCGGCATGATGACCAAGACGCCGCAGGGGCCGGGGCCGTGCTGGCTCTATTATTTCAACGTCGAGGCGGCCGACGCCGCCGCCGCGCGCGTGGCCGCGAAAGGCGGCAAGGTGCTGCACGGGCCGCACGAGGTGCCCGGCGGCATGTGGGCGATGCAATGCGTCGACCGCGAAGGCGCGATGTTCGGCCTCGTCGCGCCGAAACGCTGACGCGCCCGGCTCCGTCGCCTCGCATCGGCGGCCGCACCCAATCCGCTGTCGGCGCCAGCCCCTTGCCGCATGCGGACGACAGCTCGTTGTCGCTGGGATGGTCGGCCGTTTCCATCGCCTCCACCGCGCCCTTGAGGCGCGGATGCTTCGCCTTGACGTGCTTGGGCAGCGCGGACGTCTCGCTGCCGGGTCCGGTGACGAGGATCGCGCCGGCGAAATCCTGCGTCGCTGCTTCGAGATAATGCCCTTCGTCGGCGCCTGATCGACCCGGATGTTTCTCGCGCCGACGGTCCTTGTCCGACTTTTGAGGGCGGGCCTCGCTCGGCGTCTGGGTTTGCGGAGCCTCGAGGCGGCGGCTAGAAGGCCAGTCATGAAACGTTTAACGCCCTATGCGATCGTGTTTTTCGGAGCCGGCCTCGTCGGAATGATGCGGCACGCCGTCAACTTCGCCGTCCCGAGGGCGCTAAGCAGCGATTTTCCCTGGGCGACTCCGATCATCAATGTGACCGGCTTTGTCTTCATGGCGCTAGGGTCGGCCGGCCAACGTCCAAGGCCAAGGCCGCCTGGAGCCAGCACGTGCGCTTGTTCGTCGCCACCGGCGGGCTCGGGCCGTTTGCGGCGCCGGCCGTGATGCGGAGCCTTTGATCATGGCGAGCGCCGTCGAGACCATCGCCATCGGCGAGGACGAGGCGGGGATGCGGCTCGACCGCTGGCTGCGCCGCCGCTATCCCGACGCTGCCGCAATCCCACCTCAACAAGATCGTGCGCAAGGGCGAGATCCGCGTCGAAGGCAAGCGCGCCGAGGTCTCGACCCGGCTCGAGACCGGGCAGATGGTGCGCGTGCCGCCGCTCGACGCTGCCGCCGCCGAAGCCCGCCCCCGCCGCCAACCCGGAAGACGCCGCCTTCCTGCGCTCGCTCATCCTGTTCGAGGATCGCGACGTGCTGGTGCTCAACAAGCCCTGGGGCCTGCCGACGCAGGGCGGCTCGGGCGTCAAGCGCCATGTCGACGGCATGCTCGCCGCGCTCGCCGGCCCGAACGGCGAGCGCCCGGTGCTCGTCCACCGCCTCGACCGCGACACCTCGGGCGTGCTGCTCTGCGCCAAATCGCGCAAGGTCGCCGCCGATCTTGGCGCTCTGTTCCGCGCGCGCGAGACCAAGAAGATCTACTGGGCGCTGGTCGAAGGCTGCCCGAAGCCGGAGAACGGCCGCATCTCGCTGTTCCTCGCCAAGGGCGAGGGCATGGGCGACGCGCGCGGCGCCAAACCCAAAGACCACGCCGACCGCGAGCGCATGCGCGTCGCGCGCCACGGCGACCCCGATGCGCAGCATTCCGTCACGCTCTACGCGACGGTCGACAAGGTGCGGCCGCGCCTCGCCTGGCTGTCGCTGCGCCCGATCACCGGCCGCACGCATCAATTGCGCGCCCATTGCGAGGCGATCGGCCATCCCATCATCGGCGATCCCAAATATAACCGCCGCCCCGCCAACGATCCCGCGCGCAACGATCCGCTGCGCGCCGTGCCGCCGGGACTGGAGCCGAAGCTGCATCTGATGGCGCGAAGGCTCGTGCTGCCGAACCCGCGCGGCGGGATCATCGACGTCACCGCGCCGCTGCCGCCGCACATGCAGGCCGCCTTCGACATGTTCGGCTTCGCGCCGCCTGCCGCGCGACCCGATCGAGGACGCTCCCGATGAGTGACCCGTCCTGGAACGAGGCGGTCGCGCGCGCGCAGGTCAACATGCGCGCGCCGCGGTCAAGCGATTCTACGAGACCGCGAGCGCCGGCGAAGCGGACGGGCGGCTTTGCGCTGCTGCTCGACGGCCGCATCGCCCGCACGCCCGCCAAGCGCAAACTCATCGCGCCGACGCGCGCGCTCGCCGAGGCGATCGCCGTCGGAATGGGCGGCGCAGGGCGAGATCGATCGAGCCGGCGTCGCATGCCGCTGACCCGTCTCGCCCATTCCGCGCTCGACGGCGTCGCCGGGGCGCTGGAGGCGACGATCGCCGAGATCGCGGCCTACGCCGGCAGCGATCTCGTCTGCTATCGCGCGGCGGAGCCGGAGGCGCTCGCCGCCCGGCAGGCGGCGGCCTTCGATCCCGTGCTCGCCTTCGCCGAGGAGGCGCTGGGCGCGCGCTTCGCGCTCGCCGGCGGGATCATCCACGTTCCCCAGCCCGAGGCGTCGCTTCAGGCGGTGCGCGGGGCGATTCCCCGCCGAGCCCTTCGCGGTCACGGCGCTGCACGCGCTGACGAGCCTCTCCGGCTCCGCGCTCATCGCGCTTGCGGTCGCGCGCGGCGCGATGGCGCCGAGGCGGCCTGGCGGCGGCGCATATCGACGAGGATTTCCAGATCGAGCGCTGGGGCGCCGACGAGGAGGCGATGGGCCGCCGCGAGGCGCGATGGCGCGACTTCTCCGCCGCCGCCTTCGCGCTCGAGGCGCTGCGGAATTAGTTGAGTCGGATATGGCCGCCGTGAGCCCTATGGGCGACGGCGGCCTTGTCGAGGCCGGCGGACGTCAGCGAGTAACCGTCCCCGTCGAAGTGCAGCGTGGAGGTCCCGCCAGCCTGCGTCGATGCGTCGAGCAGCGCATGGCAATCTTCGTGGCGACATTTCGGATGAGACGCATCGTCGGCGCCGCCGCCCGCGATCGCGGAGGAGCCCGTCTTCAGCATCTCGACCGCATTGAAGGCGCCGAACAGCCTGAGATAATCGTTGGCGCCGGAATTGATGGCGTCGGTCCCCTGCGCCGACGAGGTCGAGGAGTCCGTCAGGCCCACGGTGGAGGAGCCCTGCGAATAGACGGACTTGCCTGAAGTGGAGCCGAGGTTCGGTCCTCCGCCGCCGCCCGCCGCCGTCCCGCTACTTACCACGACGAGATTGCCGGCGCCGATCACCAGGGCGCTTGAGCCGGACGCGGAGACGTTGGTCGACCCCGAAGGGCCATAGGCGGCCGCCTGGAAGTTTGCCCCGAGCGGCGCCGCGTCGCCTGCCCCGGTCGCGCGCGCCTCGTATCCGAGCCCGAACAGCGACAGCGTGTCCAGCACGCCCAGCGTCACGTTCACGCCGACGCCCTGCAGCGCCGCGTTGAGCCCCGAGACAATGGAAACCGCGTCGCCGCTGAGGGTCAGCGCGAGATCGTTGTCGCCGGAAATGACAAATTTGGCCCCCGCCGACGCCGCCACGATGGCGGATCCAAGCGAGAAGGCCGTCTCTGGCGACGCCGACGAACCGATGGCGTCGTCGGCGGAGAAATCGGCATGCGGCCCCGAAGAAGTCGAATCGATGTCCGGCGCGCCGAGGTCGTCGCCTGCGCTTACCGGCGGGATGACCGAATCCGCGGGGGGCTCGTCGGGCAGGACCGGGTTCAGTGCAGCTATGGCCGTCTGGTAGGCGGCGTCGTTCGCCGCCGGCGGGTCGAGCCCGATATCCGTCGCGGCCGGCGGCGGGGCGTTTCTTAGCAGGCCGCGCGCTTGCGCAATCGTCAGCGGCGGATGGGACGGCAACGAGGCCGACGCCGGCTCGAGGTCGAGCAGGGCGAGCGCGCCGATCGTGGCGAAAGTGAGCATGAACGTTTCGCCGGCGTCCGGGGGTTCCGACTTGCGTGCGTCGGCCTCCGGCGCGTCCGGCTCCAGTTCCTCACGTTCCTCGGGCTCTGCGCTCATGGCCAGCTCCGCCGCGCCTTTGGCGAACATAAGCGACCATCCGACCGAAACGCTGGCGGACCGCGGCGATTCTTAATTATGCCGCAAAGCGGAGTCCGTCAACGCTCAGGCGACGCGGGCGACATCCCCTTCGACTTCGCTGACCGCGCCCGGCCAGGTCGTCTCGTAGACTTCCTCCGGCCCGTTCCAGTCGAGATGGGTCATGACCGTCGTCCCGACCGGATAGTCCCACCAGTCGGACCAGGCCACGAGGCTCCCGTCGTGTCGCGGCGCGCCGCCGCCGTGCAGGCGCACATAGACGAAGCCGTCGCGCTCGCGCGGCGCGCCCTTGACGACGCGCACAAATGTGAGCTTGGCGAGATTGGGCGAATCCTGGCTCGCCCGTCCGACCGAGACCACGCAGGCGACGCCCGCGAGGTCGCAACGCTCCAGCATCTGTTCGCGCGTCAACTGGGGAAACGCCATGTCGATCTCCGGTCGCGGTTGGGCTCGCGGGTCATCTCAGCGACGGCGGGCGAAATGACGGAGCGGTCGTGACCATTCAAAGGCCTTGGCGCGGCATCCCCGCCTTATCCCTTTCTCCAATCTCAGCGACGGTTTCGGGCTCGCGGCGCCCATGCTAGAAACGGCCCGATTTTCGCCATGAAATGCGGAGCCCGCCTTGAAGGACATTCTTGCCCGCCTCGACGAACGCCGCGAGAAGGCGCGGCTCGGCGGCGGCCAGCGGCGCATCGACGCTCAGCACGCCAAGGGCAAGCTGACGGCGCGCGAGCGCATCGAGCTCCTGCTCGACCGCGATTCATTCGAGGAGTTCGACATGTTCGTCGAGCACCGCTGCACAGATTTCGGCATGGAGCGGGAGCATGTGCCGGGCGACGGCGTGGTGACGGGCTGGGGCACCGTGAACGGCCGCACCGTCTATGTGTTCGCCAAGGATTTCACGGTGCTCGGCGGCTCGCTCTCCGAGGAGCACGCGCGCAAGATCACGAAAATCCAGGACATGGCGATCAAGAACCGCGCTCCCATCGTCGGCCTGTTCGACGCGGGCGGCGCGCGCATCCAGGAGGGCGTGGCGGCGCTCGGCGGCTATGGCGAGGTGTTCCAGCGCAATGTGCTGGCCTCCGGCGTCATTCCGCAGATCTCGGTCATCATGGGCCCCTGCGCGGGCGGCGACGTCTATTCGCCCGCCATGACCGATTTCATCTTCATGGTGCGCGACACCAGCTACATGTTCGTCACCGGCCCCGACGTGGTGAAGACCGTCACCAACGAGAGCGTGACCGCCGAGGAGCTCGGCGGCGCGCAGGTTCACTCGACCCGCTCCTCGATCGCCGACCGCGCCTATGACAACGACGTCGAGGCTCTGCTGCAGATGCGCCGGCTCATCGACTTCCTGCCGGCCTCGAACCTGGAGGCGCCGCCGAAGCTGCCCTCCTTCGACGATCCCGACCGCATCGACACGTCGCTCGACACTCTGGTGCCGGACAATCCGAACAAGCCCTACGACATCAAGGAGTTGATCCTAAAGATCGCCGACGAGGGCGACTTCTTCGAGATTCAGGAGGCGCACGCCAAGAACATCGTCACCGGCTTCGCGCGCATCGAAGGCTCGACCGTCGGCATCGTCGCCAATCAGCCGCTGGCGCTCGCGGGCGTCCTCGACAGCGACGCCTCGCGCAAGGGCGCCCGTTTCGTGCGCTTCTGCGACTGCTTCAACATCCCCATCGTCACCTTCGTCGATGTCCCGGGCTTCCTGCCGGGGACCGCGCAGGAATATGGCGGGCTCATCAAGCACGGCGCCAAGCTCCTGTTCGCCTATGCCGAGGCGACCGTGCCGAAGGCCACCGTCATCACGCGCAAGGCCTTCGGCGGCGCCTATGACGTCATGGCCTCCAAACATCTGCGCGGCGACATCAATCTCGGCCTGGCCGACGGCGCAGATCGCGGTCATGGGCGCGAAAGGCGCGGTCGAGATCATCTTCCGCCGCGAAATGGACGACCCCGACAAGATCGCGCGTCGCACGAAGGAATACGAGGACCGCTTCCTCTCGCCCTTCGTGGCGGCCGAGCGCGGCTATATCGACGAGGTCATCATGCCGCACGCGACCCGCAAGCGCCTGTCGCGGGTGCTGGCGATGCTGCGCAACAAGAAGCTCGAAAACCCCTGGAAGAAGCACGACAATATTCCGCTGTAGTCGGCGCTGCGCGCCGACAGCGCGTTCAACCCTCCTTAAGGTTGAGAAAATTCCGCGATTCTCGAATTCATTTCCGCTCAAAGGTTGTGGCCGAGGATGGCCCCCATGGACGAGCGGCCCCCAGCCGCAACCGTCAGGGAGTTGGTCCGATGCCGTTCACCGTCGATCGCAGCCGTTCCATCATCAGCGCGATGATCGTTGGCCGGAAGGTCACCGCCATGGATGTCGCCTGGCTGCGCCGCGAGGTTTTCGCCGACGGCGTGGTGACGCGCGACGCCGCCGAGGAGCTTTTCGCCGTCGAGCGCGCCGACATCGAGAAGGCGCCCGAATGGACCGACTTCTTCGTCGAAATGGTCACCGATTACGCGCTGTGGCAGGCGCGGCCCACCGGCGCGCTCAACGAGACGCAGGCGGAATGGCTCTTGGAGCAGGCCGATTCCTGCATGACCGTCAACGCGCTCGCCGCGCTCGTCAACGTGCTCGGCGAGGCGCATCTCGCCCCGCGCTGGTTCCTGGCCGCGGTGCGCGCCCGCGCGCACCGGCAATGGAAGGGGCTGGACGTCGCGGTCGCGCCGCCGCAGTTGGCGCTGGTCGGCTGAGCCGTCAGATCGCGCCGCTCCGGCGCAAATAGGTCAGCGTCGCCTCGACGTCGACGACCATCCGCCGGCTCGAACTCGAAATCCCCGGCGCGCGACAGCGTCATGAGATAATGCGCGTCGTTGCCAACGATGGCGTCGATCAGCATGTAGCTGGTCGGCGCGAAGCCGCCGATAAGGACGTATGTCGAGATTTCGGGCCCGCGCAGGCCGAAAATGGTGTTGTGCAGCGCGCTGCCCCACGGCCCGATGAATACGCTGTGCGCGTTCATCACGTCAATCTGCTCGGGCAGCGACAGCCTCTCCATATGCACGACGCGCGCGCCGCGCGCGACGAGGGCCTGCTCCAGCTCCGCCTCGTTCTCGATCCTCGGGCGGGAATCGGCGTGCGGCTTCAGATCGAGGCGCGAGAAATAGACCGGCCGCGGATCGCGCGCAGCGTTGGACCCCAGCCGCCTCGCCACCCGATGCGGCGCAGCCAGATGCAGGGGGTCGGCGAAGACGCCGATCGCATAGGAGGCGGTCGGGACGAAACAGCGCTTCAGCGCCAGCTTGCGCGGCGCCGCATCGGGCGCGAGCAGCGACAGGCCGGCGGCTTCGAAAAATCGGCGATGGTTGGGCCCGACGCCGCCGCCCGCAAACGACCAGGAGAACACGCACGGCCATTCCGCGAGCCGTGGCTCGGCGACACAGGCCCAGGCTCGCCCAATCGACTCCAGCAGGAAATGGCCCCAATGGCGAAAAAACGCGGAGCAGTAGACCACCGGCGTTTCGACGCGCGCGCTGACCGGGCGATCGGAGGCTTTTTCGTCCGCCTGCCAGATGTGCGGAGTCGGGCCCGCTTCATGGCGCACGAGACAGCTCGCCTCGATCCGGCGGCCGCCCGAGTCATAGAGACACATGCCGGTGTGGCTGTCCTCCAGCACGACATTTTCGAGTTCGAGCACGCCGAGCAGCGCCGCCGGCCGCGTTGGACGCACACAGAAATCCTCAAACCCCTGGCGCGCCGCCGCCGGACGCGCCGGCGCCCAGAGGTGGAAGCGGCCGCCCGTCGCGCCCTGAAAATGCTGGATGTCGTAGGCCGGCCGCATCAGGCCCGCGACGAGGCGCTAGCTCAGCGCCACGCGATAGCTCGCCTCGGTCTTGGCCGCGACCTCGTCGAGCGTGACGTCAGGCGCCAGTTCGATCAGCGCCATGCCGCGGTACCCGTGCTTGTCGATGGAGAACACGGCGAGATCGGTGACGACGAGATCGACGACCTTCGCCCCGGTCAGCGGCAGGTTGCAGTGATGCAGCAGCTTCGGCCCGTCCTTGGCCGAGTGCTCCATCACCACGACGATGCGCTTGACGCCGGCGACGAGATCCATCGCCCCGCCCATGCCCTTGACCATCTTGCCGGGAATCATCCAGTTGGCGAGATCGCCGGTCTCGGAGACCTGCATCGCGCCGAGGATGGCCAGATCGATGTGGCCGCCGCGGATCATGCCGAAGGAGTCGGCCGAGGAGAAGAAGCTCGTCGTCGGCAGCGCGGTGACGGTCTGCTTGCCGGCGTTGATGAGGTCGGGGTCCTCCTCGCCTTCGTAGGGGAACGGCCCCATGCCGAGCATGCCGTTCTCGCTCTGCAACTGCACCGACATGCCTTCGGGGATGTAGTTCGACACCAGCGTCGGAATGCCGATGCCGAGGTTGACGTAAAATCCGTCGCGCAGCTCCTTGGCGGCGCGCTCGGCCATTTGGTCGCGGGTCCAGGGCATGGGAGTCTCCGTCTCAGGCGCGCTTGCGCAAGGTGCGCTGCTCGATGCGCTTGGGCGCGTCGGGCACGTGCACGATGCGCTGCACGAAAATGCCGGGCGTGTGGATATGGTCGGGGTCGATCTCGCCGGCGGGCACGAGATGCTCGACCTCGGCGACCGTGATCTTGCCGGCGGTCGCCATCATCGGATTGAAATTGCGCGCGGTCTTGCGAAAGACGAGATTGCCCTCGGTGTCGCCCTTCCAGGCGTGGACGAGGCTGACGTCGGCGACGAGGCCCGTCTCCATCACATAAGTTCTCGCCGCTGAACTCGCGGATTTCCTTGCCCTCGGCGACGATGGTGCCGACGCCGGTCTTGGTGAAGAAGGCGGGGATGCCGGCCCCGCCGGCGCGGATGCGCTCGGCCAGCGTGCCCTGCGGGTTGAATTCGAGCTCCAGCTTGCCGGAGAGATAAAGATTGGCGAAGATCTTGTTCTCGCCGACATAGGACGAGATCATCTTGGAGATCTGCCCGGTCTCCAGGAGCACGCCGAGGCCGATGCCGTCGACGCCGGCGTTGTTGGAGACGAAAGTGAGGTTCTTGGCGCCGCTCTGCGCGCACCGCATCGATCAGCGCCTCGGGGACGCCGCACAGACCGAAGCCGCCGGCCATCAGCATCATGCCGTCCTTGACGAGCCCGGCCATGGCCTCGGCGGCGCTTGGGATAGACTTTGTTCATCGCGTCACCTCTCGGCGGGCCCTCGCAGAAAGGTCGCCGGCTTTCGAACGAAATCCTGCCAAAACAGAACCCTCCCGGCCATTGCGCTTCTCGGTCGAGGCGGAGCGGCGGGAGGCCGGGCCTGATTACCGTCGCCGGGGGGGATCGGCAAGCCGCCAATGTTGGCGCCCGAAAGGCGCGAGGCGCGTTTGCTTGACGAACGGCTCGCCAAAGGCGCCAAACCGTTTGCGACGCGAACCGGAGGAGCGAGAATGAAGCGGGTATCGGCGGCGTTGCTGGCGCTGTTCCTCGCTTTCGTTTGCGCCGCTCCGGCTGCGGGCGAGGAGCGCCTCCCCGGCCTCTCCCGCGCCGGCGAGGGCGGCTTCGTCGTCGAAGCCGCGCGCAAGCCGCCGGCTTGCCGCTACGGAACCGTGCGGCTGCGCGACGGAACTTGCTGTCCCGCCAACGGCGTGTCGCCTAGCGGCGGTTGTGTCACCGCCGGGGTGATGACGCCAATCCTACCCCCTTCGCCCCCTGCCTGCCCGGGCAACCGCGCGCGCGACGCGTTCGGGCGCTGCCCCGCGCCCGCAGCCTGCCCGGGCGGCGGCAAGCCGGATCGAACCGGTGGCTGCCCTACGATTTTCTGCCCGGGCGGGCTGCCGCCCGACGCCTTCGGCCTATGCCATCGCCCCGCCTGCCCCGGAGGCGAATCCCGCAACGGTTTCGGCGAATGCCTCTCGCGACTTTGTCCGGACGGCAGCCCTCGCACCGCGGCCGGGCAATGCCCGGTGGCGCCCCCCTGTTCCGGCGGCGCGCCCAGAGACGCGGGCGGGAACTGCCCACTCCCCCGCTCCTGCCCCAGCGGTTTCGCGCCCATCGGAGGTTATTGCCGGCCCCTCTTGAAGCCTGCGGGGACGCCCAATCTGACGCCGCCACGCCCGACCTCGCCGCCGGCCGCGCCGACCCTTCACGTCGCCCCGCCTCGGCCGCATGGGCCGATTGCCCCGCACGCGCCGAGGCCGGCCCCCGCCCACATCGCGCCGGCCGCGCCATCCCTTCACGTCGCCCCGCCTCGGCCGCATGCGCCGATTGCCCCGCACGCGCCGAGGCCGGCCCCCGCCCACATCGCGCCGGTCGCGCCGACCCTTCACGTCGCCCCGCCTCGGCCGCATGGGCCGATTGCCCCGCACGCGCCGAGGCCGGCCCCCGCCCACATCGCGCCGACCGCGCCGTCCCTTCGTGTCGCCCCGCCGACGCTGCGTCCGCCGATTGCCCCGCAGGCGCCGCGGCCAGCGCCCGCCCACATCGCGCCCGTCGCGCCGGCCCTTCGCGTCGCCCCGCCGATGCTGCATCCTCAGATAGCCCCGACGGCGCCGAGACTGGCGCCCGCCCACATCGCGCCGATCGCGCCCGCAGTCCCGGCGATAAGGCCCGCTTCCCCTGCTATTGGGACGCCCCGAATTGGGCTGCCGGCGGCGCCGGCGACCCGACATTGATCCCGGCGACTATTTTCGGGTTGATCGCCGGCCGCGCCGAGCCGAGCATGGAGACGTCAGCGTGAAAAGAGGCTCCCCATGATTCCCATCGGCGTCGTCACCGTGTCCGACCGCGCCTCCGCCGGCGTATACGAGGACAAGGGCGGCCCCGGCGATCGAGGCGGCGCTCGCCGCGATCCTCGCCACGCCCTGGCGCGCCGGTACGGCGGGTGATCCCCGACGAGCGCGCGATAATCGAGGCGACGCTGATCGAACTCGCCGACGTCGAGCGCTGCTCGCTGATCCTGACCACCGGCGGCACCGGCCCCGCCCCGCGCGACGTGACGCCCGAGGCGACGGAGGCGGTGCGCGACGCGCCTGATGCCCGGCTTCGGCGAACTCATGCGCGCGAGAAGCCTGCTCGAAGTGCCGACCGCCATTCTGTCGCGCCAGATCGGCGGCCTTGCGCGGCCGCAGCCTCATCGTCAACCTGCCGGGCAAGCCCTCGGCGATCCGCACCTGCCTCGACGCGGTGTTCCCCGCCATTCCCTATTGCCTCGACCTGATCGGCGGCGATAGGCTCGAAACCAACCCGCAGGTCTGCAAGGCCTTCCGGCCGAAGGCCTGAGCGTTTGACCGAGATCAGTCGCCCGACCGCGCCGACGTCCTAGGAGATGGCGGCGAAGCGGTTGACCCTTGCGGGCCCGGCGCGGAGACCCCGATGAGCGATCTGACGTCGATCGAAGCCGCCATCGCCCGCTACCGCGCCGATCCCGCATTATCTCCTGCAAATGCTGCGCGACGCGCAATCCGCGCTCGGCTGGATCTCGCCGGAGACGACCGCAGGTCGTCGCCGCGCGGCTCGGGATCGCCGCGCACGCGCATCGACAGCCTCGTGCGCTTCTATTCGTTCCTGTACGACAGGCCCGCCGGCGTCTATCGCCTGCGCCTCTCCGACAACGTGACCGACCGCATGCAGGGCAGCGAAGCGATGCTCGCGCGTTTCCTCGCCGCCTTCGGCCTCAAGCGCGGCGAAACCTCGGCCGACGGCCTCGTCAGCGTCGATCTCACCTCCTGCACCGGGCCTTGCGACCAGGGGCCGGGCCTGCTCGTCAACGATCGCGCAATCCCCCAGCTTACGCGCGGCGCGCGTCGATGAGATCGTCGATCTCGTCAAGCGCCGCGTGCCGCTCGCGGCTTGGCCGGCGGCGCTGTTCGAGATCGCCGACAACATCCGCCGCGCCGACGCGCTGCTCTCCGAGCCGATGAAGCCCGGCCGCGCGCTCGACGCGGCGATCGCGCTCGGCCGCCAGGGCGTCATCGACGAGATGAAGCGCTCGGGCCTTGCGCGGACGCGGCGGCGCGGGCTTTCCGACCGGGCTCAAATGGGAGGGCTGCCGCAACGCGCCCGGCGCCGAACGCTTCATCGTCTGCAACGCCGACGAGGGCGAGCCCGGCACGTTCAAGGACCGCGTGCTGCTGACCGCGACAGCCGAGCCGCGTGTTCGAGGGCATGGCGATCGCCGGCTTCGCCGTCGGCGCGCGCCGGGGATTTCTCTATCTGCGCGGCGAATACGATTATCTGCGCGGCGCGCTCGAAGCGGAGCTCGCCGACATGCGCGCGAGCGGTCGGCTCGGCGTCGCCATCCGCGGCGCGGCGGGCTTCGATTTCGACATCGAAATCCACATGGGCGCCGGCGCCTATATCTGCGGCGAGGAATCCGCGCTCATCGAATCGCTCGAAGGCAAGCCCGGCCGCCCGCGCATCCGCCCGCCGTTCCCGGTGACGCGTGGGCTATCTCGGCAAGCCGACTGTCGTCGACAATGTCGAGACGCTCGCGCAAGCCACCGAAGTCGTCGTCCACGGCGGCGCGGCCTTCGCCGGGCGCGGCACGCGCGCCTCGACCGGCACCAAGGTCCTCTCCGTCTCCGGCGATTGCGAGCGGCCCGGAATCTACGAATATCCGTTCGGCGTGCGCATCGCGCGCGTGCTCGAGGATTGCGGCGCGCGCGACGCCGCCTTCGTGCAGGTGAGCGGCCCCTCCGGCATCTGTCTGACGCCCGACGAGTTCCACCGCGCCATCGCCTTCGAGGACGTCGCCACCGCCGGCGCCTTCATGATTTTCGATTCCAGCCGCGACTATTTCGAGATCGCCCGCAATTTCGCGCATTTCTTCGCGCATGAGAGCTGCGGCTTCTGCACGCCCTGCCGGGTCGGGACGGCGTTGCAGCGCGGCCTCATGGACAAGATCGCCGACGGGCGCGGCTCGCACTACGAGGTCAACGAGCTGATGCGGCTCTCCGAACTGATGAAACGCACCAGCCATTGCGGCCTCGGCCAGACCGCGGGCCATCCCTTCAACGACGCCTGGCGCAAGTTCCGCCCCGCTTTCGAGAAGCGCCTGCAGGCGCGCGACTTCGCGCCCGCCGATCGACCTCGAGGCCGCGCTTGGCGCCCGCCCGCGCCGCCACCCATCGCGAGGATGCGCTCGCGCATCTGGAGGCGCAGACATGAGCGAGACGAGCCTCGAACTCGACGGCCGTCCCGACGCCCTTCAAGCCCGGCCAGACGATCCTGGAGGCAGCGCGCGACGCCGGCATCTATGTCCCGCATCTCTGCTACGATCCCGAGCTTGGCGCGCACGGCAGTTGCAAGCTCTGCACGGTGATCGTCAACGGCCGCACGGCCTCGGCCTGCACGATGAAGGCGCAAGCGGGGCAGGAGGTCGAGATCGACACGCCGGAACTCGAGGCGCTTGCGCCGCTCGCTGGTGCAGATGCTGTTCGTCGAGGGCAACCATTTCTGCCCCGGCTGCGAGAAGAGCGGCGACTGCAAGCTGCAAGCGCTCGGCTACGAATTCGAGATGACCAACCCGCATTGGGTGCATTTCTTCCCCGATCTCGGCGTCGACGCCTCGCATCCCGACGTCTGGCTCGACCGCAACCGCTGCATCCAGTGCGAGCTTTGCGTGCGCGCCAGCCGCGACGTCGACGGCAAGAACGTGTTCGCCTTGGCCGGGCGCGGCATGGAATCGAAGATCGTCGTCAATTCCCCGAGCGGCCTGCTCGCCGACAGCGCCATCGCGGCGACCGACAGGGCGACCGAGGTCTGCCCGGTCGGCGCGATCCTCGTCAAGCGCGTCGGCTTCGCCCATCCCGATCGGCGAGCGCCGCTTCGACCGCGCCCCGATCAGCGCCGAAGCCTTGGCCTGCGAGATGCCGGAGGCAGTCAAATGAACGGACGCGCCGGTGAAAGTCCGCATCGCCACGACCTCGCTCGCCGGCTGCTTCGGCTGCCACATGTCGCTGCTCGACATCGACGAGCGCCTGTTCGAGCTGGCCGGCAAGGCCGAGTTCGACCGCTCGCCGCTGACCGACATCAAACACGCCGGCCCCTGCGACATCGCGCTGATCGAGGGCGGCGTCTGCAATTCCGAGAACGTGCATGTGCTGCGCGAATTGCGCGCGAACGCGAAAATCCTGGTCGCCGTCGGCGCCTGCGCGATCAACGGCGGCCTGCCGGCGCTGCGCAACCATCTCGACGTCGGCAACATCCTCAAACAGGTCTATCATGACCCGGTCACGGGCGAGGCGAAGATCCCCGACGATCCCGAACTGCCGCTGCCGCTCGACAAGGTCTATCCCGTCAACGAGATCGTGCGGGTCGATTATTTCCTCCCCGGCTGCCCGCCGTCCGCCGACGCAATCTGGAAATATCTGACCGACCTCATCCTCGGCCGCATGCCGCGGCTCGATCATCAGCTCTTCCACTACGATTGAGGCGAAGCCGATGCCCGCTCTCGAAACCGCCGCCGCGCCCGAGACATTGCGCCGCATCGCCATCGATCCCGTGAGCCGCGTCGAGGGCCACGGCAAGGTGACGCTGCTGGTCGACGAGAACAACCGCGTCGCGCAGGCGCGCCTCCACATCGTCGAGTTTCGCGGCTTCGAGGCGTTCATCGAAGGCCGGCCCTATTGGGAGGCGCCGGTCGTCGTGCAGCGGCTCTGCGGCATCTGCCCGGTCTGCATCATCTGGCGGCGGCCAAGGCGATGGATCTTATCGCCGGTTACGCAACGCTGACGCCGACCGCCGAGAAGCTGCGCCGCCTGCTGCATTACGGGCAAATCGTGCAGAGCCACGCGCTGCATTTCTTCCATCTCGTCGTCGCCGGACCTGCTGTTCGGCTTCGAAAGCGAGGTCGGCCGGCGCAACATCGTCGGCGTCGCCGCCGCCTTCCCCGATCTCGCGCGTCAGGGCGTGCTGACGCGCAAGTTCGGGCAGGAGGTCATCCGCCATATCGTCGGCAAGCGCATCCACGGCACGGGCTGCATTCCCGGCGGCATGAACAAGGCGCTGGCGAGGCCCGAACGCGACGCGCTGCGCGCCGAGGTCGACCAGATCGTCGCCTGGTCGCGCGAGGCGGTCGGCCTCGTCGTGCGGCTGCATGACACAAGCCCGGACTATTACGCGCGCTTCGGCGAGCGCCGCGCCAATATGATGGGCTTGGTTGACGCGAGCGGCGCGCTCGATTTCTACCACGGCGGCCTTCGCGCCCGCGACGCCGACGGCGGCGAGATCTTCGATCACGTCGATTACACGACCTATCCCGCAGCGCCTCGTCGAGGAGATCCGCCCCTGGAGCTACATGAAGTTCCCGCACATCAGGACGCTGGGGCCGGAGAGCGGCTGGTATCGCGTCGGCCCGCTGGCGCGCGTGCAGATCGCCGACCGGCTCACGACGCCGCAGGCCGAGGCCGAGCGCGTCAAGTTCGTCGCGGCCAATGGGGACAAGCCCGCACATGGCGCGCTGCTCACCCACTGGGCGCGCATGATCGAGATGCTGCACGCCGCCGAGCTCGCCCGCGACCTGCTCGACGATCCCGACATCACGGGAACTGATCTGATGGCCGACAAGCGCCCGCGTCGCGAGGAGGGTATCGGCGTCATCGAAGCGCCGCGCGGCACGCTCATTCATCACTATCGCGTCGGCGAGAACGATCTCATCACCTACTGCAACCTCATCGTCTCCACCACCAACAACAATCAGGCGATGAACGAGGCGGTTCGTGCGGTCGCCGATTCCGAGTTCAACGGCCGCGAGATCACCGAGGGCCTGCTCAACACGATCGAGGTGGCGATCCGCGCCTATGACCCATGCCTCTCCTGCGCGACCCACGCGCTCGGCGCCATGCCGCTGGAGGTGACGGCGCTCGACGCCTCGGCGGCGGCTGATCGACCGGCGCCGGCGCGACTGATGCGCCTCGTCGTTTTCGGCTGGGGCAACGAGGCGCGCGGCGACGACGCGCTGGGCCCGCTGCTGCTGCGGCGCATCGCCGCCATGCGCGCGCCCGACGTCGAGACGATCGAGGATTATCAATTGCAGATCGAGCATGCGCTCGACCTCGAACGGCTTCGACGCCGCATTGTTCGTCGACGCCGACCGCGCCGCGCCCGCGCCCTTCGCGTTCCGCGAAATCCACGCCGGCGCCGCCGCCACGCCTTCGACCCATGCGCTGTCGCCTGAAGCCGTGCTTCAGGTGTTTGCCGCAGATCGAGGGCCGGCCGCCGCCGCCCGCCTTCGTGCTGGGAATGCATGGCGAGCGGTTCGGACTGGGGGAGGGCCTTTCGCCAGCGGGCGCTGCGGCGCTGGCGGCGGCCGCCGACTTGTGCGAGCGTTTGCTGGCCTCGCGCTCGCTCAGCGATTGGCGGCTGCTCGCGCGCGAGGCGGCGGGGCGTCCATGCTCGCTTATGTCGTCTGGGCTCTGACTGGCGTGGTGGGGGCGACGCTCGCCGTCGTGGATTGGCGCGCCTTCCGCCGGCCGTGGTTCGCGCTGCTGCTCGCGGCGGGAATCGCCGGCGGCTACGCAATCACACTGGCAAGCCCCTTCACTTTCGGCGCCGACGACCATTACATGGAGGGCGTGCTGCTCTCTATGCTTTCGGCGCTGGCGTTGGTCGGCTATGGCGTGCTCACGCTTGTTTGGCTTGGCTGGCGGTGGATGCGCCGTTGAGAAGGCGCGCAAGCTCCGGTCAAGTTTGCGCCGGCATCACCGCCCCGGGGGCGGCCGATGAACGTCAATGCGCAAATTTCCGTCGGCGAATGGATCGACAAGCTGACGATCCTCGAAATCAAGCTCGCCGAGATCCTCGAACGCGACAAGCTCGACAATGTGCGGCGCGAATATGAGTCGCTGCTCGCCGTCGCGCCGCCCGACCTGCTTTCAAACGAAGAGATCGCGCAGCTGCGCGTGCGGCTTAAGGCGGTCAACGCCGAGCTCTGGCGCATCGAGGACGAGATTCGCGTCAAGGAGCGCGCGCGCGCCTTCGACGAGGAGTTCATCGCGCTCGCCCGCTCGGTCTATGTCGCCAACGACCGCCGCGCCGCGCTGAAGCGCGAGATCAACCGCGTCTCGCAAAGTGAGCTCATTGAGGAGAAGAGCTACGCGGCCTATTGAAGACCGGCGCGGATCGCGTCGATCCGGCCGTCGCGATAGAGCAGATTATAGGTGTCGAACGGGATGATCTGGCCCGCCGGCGTCACGAAATGCACGCAGGAGCGCTTGACCGCCGCCAGACAGAAATTGTGCGGGTCGAGGAACTCGACGACCGTGACGCGAAACACGTTGTCATAGGAAAGCCCCTGCGGAACGGGCACGCCCGGCAGACAGCACAGCAGCGCCTCGATGCGCTCGATCGCCGTATCCGGCCCGGTGGAGAGCGAGAACAATTCGAAGATGCGGCGTTGCAGCTCCGGATATTTCTCGAAGGTCAGCGCGTTGGGAACTTCCGCCAGCAGATCCTCATGGCTGAAGATCGAAGTCACCGGCGTGACCTTGTCGCCGTTGCGCAGGCCGTAGCCAATGGTGATCGCCGTCGGGTTGCACGGCAGCGGGATCATGTCGCGCTCGCCGAACACGCCGGAATCGGCGACGATGCGGCGGCGGATGTCGGAGAGCAGCGCGCGGTCCCTGTTGGGATCATAGCCCTCGTTGCGCCCGGTATCCTGGATCGGCTGGAAATTGACGCCGCGCACGCATCGCCATTGCAGGGCGTGGCGCACGATGGCGCCCATCTCCTCGTCGTTGACGCCCTTCTTGACGACTGCAGACCAGCGTCGTCGAGATATTGTGCTTCTCCAGCGCCTCCAGCGCCTGCCGTCGGATGCGCGTGAGATCGGCGCCGCGAATCTCCTTCAAGGCCTGCGCGCTGCAGCGAATCGAATTGCAGATAGACTTCGAGCCCGGTCTTCAGCTCCGCGAGCGCGGCGACGAACGCCGGGTCCTGCGCGATGCGCAGGCCATTGGTGTTGAGCATCACGTGACGGATCGGCTTCGATTTGGCGAGCTTCAGCGACATCCAGGATCTGCGGATGCAGCGTCGGCTCGCCGCCGGAGATCTGCACGAGGTCGGGCTCGCCTTCGCTGGCGACCAGCGCGTCGAACATGCGCTCGATGGTCGGCGAGCGGCAGGTTCTTCGCCGCGCTTCGGCGAGGAATTGGCGAAGCACACGGGGCAGGTGAGATCGCAGACCTCGTTGATCTCGACGATGGCCAGGCACGAATGCTGCTCGTGATCCGGGCAGAGCCCGCAATCATAGGGGCAGCCGTAGTCGGTCCTCGATTGCACGGTGAGCGGCCGGTCGCCGGGCTTGCAGGAAATCGCGCTGCCAGCGGTAATAGCGGGCGTCCGTGGAGACCAGCGTCTTGCGTGACGCCATGCGTGCGGCAACGCTTCTCGTAGATAGACGTCGTCGCCCTCGATGCAGATCTTCGCGGGGACCAGCGCCAGGCATTGCGGGCACATCGAGGTGGTCTGCCCGTAGAAGATATAGGGGCGGACCTTACGCGGGAACGGCGCGTTCATCGGCGCGACCTCCAGATGTGGCCAGCATGGCGAGAGCGTAGAGCGCCAGCAGGATCGACAGGATATGAAACACCGTCAAGGGGCCGAGAACCGGCGCATAGGGCTTGACGAATTCCCACAGGAAACGCTGCAGCCGCGTACCATAGCACGGCCAGATAGAGACCGTTTTCTATGATCCAGCGATGATCGCGCAACACCGCGATCAGATAGAAGGCAGAGGAACGCCGCCATCGCCGCGCTTTCGTAGAGCGGCGCGGGATGGCGCGGCACGCCGTCGCCGAAATCATGCGCCCAGGGCAGGCTCGTCGGCGTCCCATAGGTGAAGTCGTCGATCCCGGAGAAGAAACAGCCGAAGCGCCCGACGACAATGCCAATGGCCAAAGGCGCGGCGAAGCGCGCGCCGGTGCGCGCCGTCACGCCGGCGAAGCGCTTGTAGAACTCGACGCCGAACACCGCGCCGAAGATCGCGCCTTCAATCGAGCGCGCGAGTGCGGGCCGCCCGCAGGCGATCATGTTGAGCGTGCCGAAGAGATAGGCGCCCGACGCCCGAGGAGGCGACGAGCGCGGCGTAATAGCCCGGCCGCTGCGCCGGCGCGACGGGGAAGGCGATGCGCGCGTATTTCGTCAGCGCATAGGCAAGCCCGGCCGCGCTCGCCCAGGCGAGCGCGTCGAAGGCGGTATGGATGGCCAGGTGCTCAGCGTCCATCCAAGCGCCTGACCGCTATGCGCATCAACCAGACGCCCAAAGCCGCGAGGAGCAAGCCCGCGACCCATATGCCGGCCATCAAGACGAATCCCGCCCATTCGCCTTGGCGTCCTGCCCGCCACCATGTCGGAGAGCATGGACAAGCCCGCGGGCAGGGCCAGGAGCGAGCAGGCGCCGGGCGCCAGCAAGATGACGCCAACCAGAAACACCATCGCGCGCCCGATAAACTCCACGGTGTCGTCGTCCCCCGCCGCGCAATGATCGCCACGAATGATTTCGTCCCACCCTATGTCCGCCCTCCCTCCCGCAAGCCTTGACCGGCGCCTCCGCCGCGCTAGACCCAGGCCATGAACCGCTGGACCCGCTCACCGAAGCTGCTCAAGCTGTTCGTCGGCCAGCACGTGGCCAACGGGCTCGGCGTCGCGGCCGGCGTGATGGCCGTGGCGGTCGCCGCCAGCGCGCTGTTCGGTTTCGCTCGCGGCTTCCCCTTTACGCTCGGCGCGATCGCCGCCAGCATCGGCGATTTTCCCGCCCCGCTGCGCGACAAGGCCCGCAGCATGAGCGCCGGCTTCGCGCTCGCGCTCCTCGCCACCGGCCTCGCGCTCGCCGCCGCGCGCTGGCTGCCGCTGGAGATCTTCGACGATCGGCGCCGTCTCCTTCGGCGGCGGACTCATCACCGGCTATGGCCGCTGGGCGCTCGCCACCAGCATGCAGATCCTCATCGCCATGGTGCTGGCGCTCGGCTTCCCGCCGATGAGCCCCGCCGGCGTTCTCGCGGCGCTCGCCAGCATGGCGGTCGGCGGCGCGGCCTATATCGCGATCTCGCTCGTCATCTCCCAGCGCCATCGCCGCCAGCGACCGGCGCATGATGACCAGCGAATTGCTGCGCGAGTTCGCCGCCTACCTCTTCGCCTACGCCCGCTTCGCCGACCCGGAGACCGATCTTGCCGCCGTCTACGGCCGGGTCATCCGCCAGCAGGCGGCCTTCTCCGAGCAATTGCAGGCCGCCCGCGCGCTGCTCCTGGAGAAGCCGCGCGCGACGCCCGAGCGCGTGCGGCTCGCCGCCTCCATCGGGCTCATCCTCGATGCGCTCGACGCGCTGGTCGCCGCGCAATGCGATCTGCCGGATTTGCGCAGGCTACCGGCGGCGGCGGAATGGATGCGCCGGATCGGCATACTCGTGCGCGCCACCGCCCTCGACGTGCAGCACCTGAGCCTCGACCTGCTCGCCCATCGCGAGCCGGCGCTGCCCAGGGACCATCAGCTCGCCCGCGATTCGGCGCGCCGCGAGGGCCTGCGCCTCATCGCCGACGAGGATACGCCCGCCGACGTGCGCGAAGCCATCGGCCGCACGCTCGCCCGCTTCGACGCCGCCCGCGCCGCCATTCACCGGCTCGAACGCGCGCTCGGCGATGACGAGGCGGCGGCCGAGGCCGATCGGCGCCGATCAGGCTCTCCGCCTTCCGGCACGGCCGCGCTCGTTCCATCCCCGGCTATTGAAGCCGCATCTGACGCCGGCCTCGCCGGTGTTCCGCTACGCGGCGCGGCTGGCGCTGGCGATGATGGCGGGCGGGATCGTGGCCGCGCGAGCTCGGCGGCGAGCGGCACGGCAACTGGGTGCTGCTGACCATCTCCGTCATCCTGCGCGCGGGCTACGGGCTCACCCGCCAGCGCCGCGACGACCGGGTGATCGGCACGCTGATCGGCTGCGTGATCGCCTCCGTCGCCGTCGCCTATTCTCCGGCCTGGGGCCTGCTCGTCGTGCAGGCGATCGGGCTCGCCGTCGCCCATGGCTTCGCGCGGCTCAATTATCGCATCGCCTCGACCGGCGCCTCGATGATGGCGCTGGTGTCGCTGCATCTGGCCGAGCCGAACTTTCCGTCGCCGATGCTGGCGCGGCTCACCGACACGCTGATCGGCGCGGCGATCGCCCATCTGTTCAGTTATGTCCTGCCGAACTGGGAGATTTCGGAAGCGCCGAAAATCGCGCGGCGGCTCAAGGACCGCGCCGCCGCCTTCGCCGACATCGCGCTGCGCCCCGACGCGCCCGATCAGGACTACCGCCTCGCGCGCAAGGATTTCATGGAGGCGCTCGCCGCGCTCTCCGATTCGGCGGCGCGCATGGGCGGCGAGCCGCGCGCGGCGCGGCGCGGGCTCGACGAGATGAGCGCGATGGTCGTGGCGGCCAGCGTCGCGGCCGCCCATGTCTCAGCCGCGCGGCTCGACGCGCTGGAAGCCGCGCGCGGCGGCGGCGCTGGAAGCCGAGCGCCGGCTCGCGCAGGCGACCCTCGCCGGCCAGCGGCCCACGTCCGGATCTCGGCTTGCGACGACGCTCGCCGAATTCGTCGCGGCGGCCGACGCCTATGAGAAAGCCGCCCGCCGAGAGGCCGATTTGCGCGAAGCGTGACGGCGCCCCATGAAGGAACGAGAGGAGGAGCGCCCATGTCCGTTATGGCTTTCGACCGTCCCGAATATCTGCGCGAGGAGGAGATCGTCCTGTTCGCGGACTTCGGTCGGAAAATTCTTCGACCAGCACGCCCCCGAGGAGCGCGTCGCCAAATGGCGAAGCGACAAGATCGTCGAGCGCGAGATGTGGCGCGAGGCGGGCGCGGCGGGCCTCCTGTGCCTGGCGATCCCCGAGACCTACGGCGGGGCGGGCGGCGATTATCGCCACGAAGTCGTGTTCATGGAGACCATCGCCAGAAAGGGCGTGGACGGCTTCGGCGCCTCGCTGCACAACGCCATCGTCGCCCCCTATATCCTGCATTACGGCTCCGAGGAGCAGAAACGCCGCTGGCTGCCGCGCATGGCGACCGGCGAACTCGTCGGAGCCATTGCGATGAGCGAGCCGGGCGCGGGCTCGGACCTGCAGGGCGTGCGCACGAGCGCGAAAAAATCCGGCAACCAATATGTCATCAACGGCCAGAAGACTTTCATCACCAACGGCCAGACCGCCAATCTCGTCATCGTCGTCGCCAAGACCGACCCCGGCGCCGGCGCCAAGGGCACTTCGCTGATCGTCGTCGAGACCGAGGAGACGGAGGGTTTCGCGAGGGGCCGCAAGCTCGACAAGGTCGGGCTCGACGCGCAGGACACCTCGGAACTGTTCTTCAACGAGGCGCGCGTGCCGACCGCCAATCTGTTCGGGACCGAGGAAGGCCAGGGCTTCGTCCAGCTCATGCAGCAATTGCCGCAGGAGCGGCTCAACATCGCCGTCGGCGGCATGGCGGTGATCGAGCGCGCGCTGCAACTGACGATCGATTATGTGAAGGAGAGACAGGCCTTCGGCAAGCGCATCCTCGATTTCCAGAACACGCAATTCGTGCTCGCCGAGTGCAAGACGGAAGCCAATGTCGGGCGCGCCTTCGTCGACCGGCTGATCGGACTGCATCTGGAGGGCAAGCTCGACGCGGCGACGGCCTCGATGGCGAAATACTGGATCAGCGATCTCGAATGCAAAATCGTAGACCGCTGCCTGCAATTGTTCGGCGGCTATGGCTTCATGAACGAATATCCGATCGGCCGCATGTTCCGCGACACGCGCGTGCAGCGCATCTACGGCGGGACCAACGAGATCATGAAGCTGCTGATCGCCAGGACGTTGTGAGGCGTGGGGAGGAAGCTTGACGTCATGGCCGGGCTCGTCCCCGGCCATCGGCGCGGCCGAGCGTCAGGAGACCGAGCGAATTTTCACGAGCGCGCGCGAGTAGGCCTGTGGCGTGGATGGGCCTGACGGCAGACGTTCTGGATTGCGGCGGTCCCTGCCGCCTCACTCCATGCCCTTGTCGGTCAGCGTCTTCAGGAAGGCCACGAGCGCGTCGATGTCGGCGTCGTCGAGACGCGGCTTCTCGCCAAGCTTGCGATCGTAGGGGACTTCCTCGACATTGACGCTCGGCGTGATAGGCTTTCGGCAGATCGTTGAACTTCTCGCCGCCGCGGATACCAGCGCGCGGGGTCGGTGTCGCGCGTGGCGTAGATGGCGACGGCGTCGCGCAGCGACGTCATGACGCCGTTGTGGAAAAACGTCCTATTGACCGCGACGTTGCGCAAGGTCGGCACCTTGAAGGCCCCGCACAGCGAATCGCGCTTGACCTCCTTGGGCAGCAAGGCGTCGAGTCCGGGGCGCTGGCACAAGCCGAGATCGAAATGTTTGGGATCGGCGTTGGCGGGAATCGCGGGATTGCGCGGCAGGCCGAAGGAATCATAGGTGAAATCGGTGAACAGCCAGTCCGTCGGGTCTTTCGAATCCGTGTTGCCGACATGGCAGGCGATGCAATTTCCGCGCTTGGGATCGACGAACAGGTCGTAGCCCCGCTTTTCCACGGCGCTCAGCTGAGCCTTGCCGCGCAGCCAGTCGTCGAATTTGGAGGAGAACGGCGCGAAGCGTTCGGTCTCCTCAAAAGCGGCGACGGCGGTCGTGAGCTTGTTCATGGCCGCCTTGGGATCGTTGAACAGCTTCGCGCCGAACACGGCTTTCGCGAGATCGGCGTAATCGCCGCCTGCGATCTTGCCCGCGACGGCCTCGAGGGAGGGATTGTTCATCTCCTCGGGATCGGTGAAGGGAAAGTTGATCTGTTCGGCCAGATCGTTGGCGCGCCCGTCCCAGAATTGCCCGCCCTTGGCCTCCAGCACCTCCTTGCCGTCGTCGACGTCCTTGTAGAAGCCGAACGGCGGCGAATAGGCCTTGTACATGATGGTCGGGACTTTTCGCTTGCCGAAATGTCCGGCCGGCTGCCGAGCGCGACGGCCGCGAATGGGCGAGTTGTTGTCGCCCGTGGAACGCGTGGCGCGGATCGTGGCAGGACATGCAGGCCATGCCGCGCGGCTCGGAGAGGTTGAAGTCCTCGAAGATGCGCTTGCCGAGCAGTTGAAGCTCGCTGAGGCCCTTCTCGTCCGGCGAGCGGCTGGAATCGGCGAAGGCCGACCCGCCGACCAGACAAACAAGCACCAGCGCGCCCAGAAGAGCGCCTGCAAACGATCGTCTCATGCGGAACCCTCGCGGTCTGAGCCGCCGCGCAGCCTTTCGAGGGTTAGACCCCGGTCGGGCGAGCGACAATAGGATCGCTCGCAGATTGAAACCTTTCCAAGCGACTTTGAAAGATTCCAAAGCGCCTCTCAGGCGCCCGCGAAATCCGCCCGCGCAATCCCCATCGCAAACAGCAGCGCCGTCAGGTCGCCGTGCTCGACGCGCGCATGGGCCGCCGCCGCCACCTTCGGCTTGGCGCGATAGGCGACGCCCAGCCCAGCCTCGACGAGCATCGGCAGATCGTTGGCGCCGTCGCCGACCGCCATCGTCGCCGAGACCGGCAAGTTGAGCCGCGCGCGCAATTCGCGCAGCGCCCGAAGCTTGGCGTCCGCGCCCTGGATCGGCTCTGCGACGCGGCCGGTAAGCCGCCCGCCCTCGGCCTCGAGCCGGTTGGCGCGATGCTCGTCGGCGCCGAGCCATGACGCTACAGCCCCGGTGAAGGGAACGAAGCCGCCGGAGACGATGGCGAAATACCCGCCGCGCGCCCGAAACGTCGCGGCGAGGGTTCTGGCGCCGGGATTGAGCGTGATGCGCTCGGCGAGCAGCCGGTCGATCACGGCGAGATCGAGCCCTTCGAGCAGCCCGACGCGCTCGCGCAAAGCGCCGGCGAAATCGAGCTCGCCGCGCATCGCCCTTTCGGTGATGGCGGCGACCCGCTCGCCGATCCCCGCGACCTTCGCCAATTCGTCGATGCATTCCTGCCCGATCAGCGTCGAATCCATGTCGGCGACCAGCAGCTTCTTGTCGCGCGTCGCCAGCGGCTGGACGAACATGTCCATGTCCGCCGCCGCCTCGCGCAAATCCGCGGGCGCCTCGCCCTCGAACACGAGATCGGCGGCCTCGCCGGGGCTCAGCCACCGGATCTCGACCGGCGCCGGCAGAGCTTGCGCGACGCGCCGGACGGCGGCATCGGTCAGGTCAGCGGGATCGGCGACGAGCGTGGCGACGAAAGCGGGCATGAGATCATCCAATAATACGCCGAGGGCGCTTCTCATCGCAGGGCCGACCGCCAGCGGCAAGTCCGCGCTCGCCCTGCGCATCGCCCGGGAGACCGGCGCGACGATCGTCAACGCCGATTCCATGCAGGTCTATCGGGATTTGCGCATCCTCACCGCGCGGCCGAACGAGGAGGAGGAGCGGCTCGCGCCGCATCTTCTGTTCGGCGAGATCGACGGCGCGGTCAATTTCTCGGTCGGCCTCTACGAGGCGCGCGCGCGCGAGATCCTCGCCGGCCATCCCGGCCCGCTGGTGTTCGTCGGCGGCACCGGCCTCTATTTTCGCGCGCTGACCGAAGGTCTCTCCGACATTCCGCCGGTCCCCGACGAGGTTCGCGCGCGCTTGCGCGCAGAGGCCGAGGGCAGGCCCACGGTCGAGCTTCACGCGGCGCTGGAGCGTCTCGATCCCGCCAGCGCCGCCCGGCTTCGCCCCTCCGACCGGCAGCGGATCTTGCGGGCGCTCGAGATCGTTCGGGCCACAGGTCGCTCGCTGACAACCTTCCAGAACCGCCGCGGCGAACCCGCGCTGAGGCCGGGCCAATGGCGCGGCCTTTTCCTCGCCCCTGACCGGGACCTGCTCAAGCGCCGCATCGAGACGCGATTTGCCGAGATGCTGGAAGCCGGCGCGCTCGAGGAGGCGGCGCGGCTCGCCGCGCGCGGGCTCGATCCGGCCCTTCCGGTGATGCGCGCCCATGGCGCGCCGCATCTCATGGCGCATCTCAAGCGGCGAAATCTCGCTCGCCGAGGCCGCCGTGCTGGCTGTGCGCGACACCAGAGCCTACGCCAAGCGGCAATTCACCTGGGCGCGGCATCAACTGCCGCATTTTCAATGGGTCGCGCCGGGGGCCGAGGCGGAAGCGGCGGCCCGATCACATTAACGCGTCGGCATCTCTCGGCGCCGCGACGCGGATGTTCTATATATGGTCCAATTCGCGCCGCCGGCCGCCTCGCCGGCGACGGCTCCCCGGGAGACCCCTCATGCCCGACACGGATGCGCTATGGACGCTGCTGATGGAAGCCGCAAACCCCGACGCGGCGGCCGCGCTGAAACATGAAGTGGAGACCGCTCCGGACGTAGATCTCAATCGCATCAATGCGCTCGCCTTCGCGGCGCAACGCGGCCTCAATGAGGACGCCACGATCGGAACCTTCGTGCGCGCCGCGCATCTCGGTCTGTTCGACATGTCCTGGAGCGCGCTGTGCCCGGGCTGCGGCGGCGTGCTCGAGACGGGCGCGGCGCTAAAGGCGCTCGACCGCGCCGAATATTTCTGTTCGCTGTGCGTAGAAAAGTACCAGCCCTCGCTCGACGAACTCGTCGACGTGACCTTCACCGTCAATCTCCGCGTCCGGCGCATCGCCGCCCACGATCCGGATTCCTTGCCGCTGCCGCAATATGCGCGACAGATATTCTGGAGCTCGGCGGTCGACCTACCCGCGGATTTCGAAGAGCTCATCGATCGGATCACGCTCAACGTCACGGAGCTCGAACCCGGCGAAAAGGCGAGCATGTCGCTGAACGTGCCCGCGGGCAATGTGATGGTGTTCGAGCCGGTCACGCACACGGCGATCTTCCTCGACGTCTCCGGCGAGGAGACGCATGAGCGGCGCAACCTTGCGCTGGTGCTCAGCGACGAACATTCGCACAGCGGGATCGTCGCGCTGAAGCCGGGGCCGGTGCGCATCTCCGTCGAAAATCGCTCCCGCCGCCGGGCGCTGCCCGGGGTCTGGCTGCCAAACAGCGATCTGCACGCGCTTTTCCAGCGCCGCCGGCCGTTCCTCACGGCGACGCGCGTGTTCAGCAACCAGACGTTCCGCGAAATCTATCGCAGCGGCACGCTCGATTCCGAGCAGCGGTTCAAGATCACCAATCTGACGTTCCTGTTCACTGATCTGCGCGGCTCGACGGCGCTCTACGACCGGGTCGGGGATCTCGCCGCCTTCGACCTCGTGCGCAGCCATTTCGGCGCCCTGATCTCGGCGGTTTCGGCGGAGGGCGGCGCGGTGGTCAAGACCATAGGCGACGCGGTGATGGCCACGTTCTCCTCGCCCGAGCGCGGCCTGCGCGCGGCGATCCGGATGCGCGCGGCCATGCGCGAGATCAACGAAGCCAGGGGCAGCGAGGATCTGGCCTTGAACATCGGCCTGCACGAGGGGCCTTGTCTGGCTGTCGTGCTCGACGACCGGCAGGATTATTTCGGCCAGTCCGTCAACATCGCCTCGCGCGTGCAGGGCCTCGCCGACCCGACGGCGATTCTCGCGACCAAGGCGATCGTCGAAACGCCGGCGGTGGCGAGCCTGCTCGCCGAACAGGGCTTCCGTACGAAGTCGCGCGAGTCGGCTCTCAAGGGCGTGAGCGAGGCTCAGACGGTCTATGAGATTTCTGAGGGTCTTGCGGCGGCGTGAGCCGGAGAAATTGCGGCGACGCTAGCGTGTGGAGACGCCGGAGGGACTTTGAACTGGGCTCCAGTTCTCTCCCTCCGCCGTCTGATGCGACGTCTCAAGCGCGAGGGGCCTCCTGGCGGACGGCCTCAGGGCGCGTTTACAGGCATTACTAAACATGTTAAGCGTTTCCGCGAGGAGGCGCCGGCATGCCGCATGTGGTCGTCGAATATTCGGCAAATCTCGAGGCCGAGATCGAGCCGATGCGGCTCCTGCGAGCGGTTCATGAAGCTGTGCTGGCCCAGCCGATCTTCGAGGCGCCGGGCGTGCGCACCCGCGCGGCGCGACGCGAGCATTTCCTCGTCGCCGATGGCGATCCAAGCCACGCCTTCGTCGCGGTGACCGCGCGCATCGGCCCCGGGCGAACGCAGGAGGCGCGCAAGGCGGCTTCCGAGGCGATCATGGCGGCGCTCTACGGCGCGCTCGAACCGGTCTACCGCAATCGCGGCCTGATCCTTTCCGTCGAAGTGACGGAGCTCGACGGCGCCGGCATGACGCGACGCAACTCCCTGCGTGAACGCGCGGGGCTCAAGGAAAAGAGCTGATGTCCGAAGCCCTGACCGCCAACCAGCGCCGCGCCGCAGAATATCTGGCGCGTTTCCAATCCGGCGCCGTGCCGCATTTCATCGCCGGCGCGCCGCAGCCTTCGCGATCGGGCGCGACCTTCGAGACGCTCGACCCCACGAACAACCAACGTCAGGCGACTGTCGCCTCGGGGGACGCCGTGGACATAGACGCAGCGGCCCGAACGGCGGCGGCCGCTTTTCCCGCCTGGCGCGCCATCGCCGGCGATAAGCGCCGCGCGATCCTGCACGCCATCGCCGACGCCATCGAAGCGCGCGCGGAAGAGATCGCGCTGGTGGAATCCTCCGACACCGGCCAGCCGATCCGCTACATGTCCAAGGCGGCGCTGCGCGGCGCGGAGAATTTCCGCTTCTACGCCGACCGCGCCCCCGGCGCGAACGACGGTCGCGCCATGCCGGACGAGGACCACCTCAACTATTCGATCCGGCAGCCTATCGGCCCCGTCGGCGTCATTACGCCATGGAACACGCCGTTCATGCTTTCGACCTGGAAGATCGCGCCGGCGCTCGCGGCCGGCTGCACCGTCGTGCACAAACCGGCGGAATGGAGCCCGCTCTCGGCGGTGATCCTCACCGAGATCATGGACGAGACGATCCGCCGCCACGGCGGCCCGGCGGGCGTCGTCAATCTCGTTCATGGTTTTGGCGAGACCGCCGGCAAGAGCCTGACCGAACATCCCGCCATAAAGGCCGTCGCCTTCGTCGGCGAGACGACGACGGGCTCGCATATCATGCGTCAGGGCGCGGCGACGCTGAAGCGGCGTGCATTTCGAGCTCGGCGGCAAGAACCCCGTCATCGTTTTCGACGACGCGGACCAGGAGCGCGCGCTCGACGCGGCGCTGTTCATGATCTATTCGCTGAACGGCGAGCGCTGCACCTCGTCCTCGCGCGCATTGGTGCAGCGGTCGATCTATGACGCTTTCGCGGAAAAAGCGGCCAAGCGCGTAGCGGCGCTGAGAGTTGGGCCGCCGCTCGACCCGGCAACCGAGATCGGGCCGCTCATCCACCCCCGTCACGCGGACAAGGTGCTGAGCTATCCCGCGCTGGCGCGCGCCGAGGGCGCGACAGTCGCCTGCGGCGGCGGACGCGCGATGGACGGCGCCGGCAATTACGTGCAACCGACGCTCTATACCCATGCGACCAATCAGATGCGCATCGCCCAGGAGGAGATTTTCGGACCCGCACCTGACGATGATTCCCGTTCGACGACGAAGCCGACGCCGTTCGCATCGCCAATGACGTTCGCTATGGTCTGGCGGGCTATCTGTGGACGCGCGACATCGGCCGCGCCCATCGGGTCGCACGCGATCTCGAAGTCGGCATGATCTGGGTGAATTCGGAGAACGTGCGGCATCTGCCGACGCCGTTCGGCGGCGTCAAAATGTCGGGCATCGGCCGCGACGGCGGCGATTATTCCTTCGAGTTCTACATGGAGACGAAGAACGTCGCCATAGCCTACGACACGCACAAGATTCCGAAGCTGGGCCAGACAAAATGACGCCCGAGCAACACGCTGGAGGCCGCGCGCCGCCTCGACGAGGCCGAGCGCATGCGACGACAGATAAGGATGATCTCTCTCGACCATCCGGACATGACGATGGCCGACGCCTACGCCGTGCAAGGCGCCTGGCGGAAATTGCAACTCTCGCGCGGCGAGCGCATCATCGGCCACAAGATCGGGCTGACCTCGAAAGCCATGCAGGCGGCGGTCGGCATCGACACGCCCGATTCGGGCTTCCTGACGGCGAGCATGATATTCGCGGATGGCGGCGACGTTCCGGTCGCGCGCTTCATCGGCCTGCGCGTCGAGGCCGAACTCGCCTTCGTGCTGAAGGCGCCGCTCTCGGGTCCCGGAGCTCACGGTCGATGACGTGATTGCGGCGACGGATTATGTGACGCCGGCGCTCGAAATCCTCGACACCCGCATCTTTCGCGTCGATCCCGAGACGAAGCGCGCGCGCACCGTGTTCGATACGATTTCGGACAACGCCGCCAATGCCGGCCTCGTCATCGGCGGGCGCAAGTTCGACCCGCGTGGGTCCGACCTGCGCTGGATCGGCGCGATCGTTTCCAAAAACGGCGAGATCGAGGAAACGGGACTCGCCGCCGGCGTCCTCGGCCACCCCGCCAAGGGCATTGTCTGGCTCGCGGCGCGGCTTGCAGAGAACAACCAGGCGCTGAAGCCTGGCGAAATCCTGCTCGCAGGCTCTTTCGTTCGCCCAATCGAGGTCGGGCGCGGCGATCGCGTCGTCGCCGATTATGGGCCATTCGGCGAAGTCTCGATCCGCTTCGTATGAGAGATCAAGGAGGATATGCTATGGGCGAAATCGTGCTGGCGGCCAAGATCGCGCATGTGCCGTCGATCCTGATCTCGGAGCGCCCCGGTCCGCTCCACGGCAAGCGCGCCGACGCGATCAATGCGCTGCGGGAAGTAGGCAAGCGGGCGAAGGCGCGCGGCGCGGACACGTTTCTCATCTTCGACACGCACTGGATCTCCAACTTCGGCTGTCACATGAACGCCAAAGCGCGTCACGAGGGCGTCTATACAAGCCATGAGGCGCCGCACATGATCCAGAACATGGCCTATGACTATCCCGGCGATCCCGAACTCGGCGACGCCATCGCGACGGAGGCCAGCAAACTCGGGCTTCAGGTGCTCGCGCACAAGGTCGAGACGCTGGCGCTCGAATACGGCGCCATCGTGCCGATGCATTACATGAACGAGGGCGGATGGGCGCGCGTATTGTCCGTCGCCGCGCCGATCTTTGCGACGGTCGAGGAAAACCGACGCTTCGGCGAAGCTTGCGCAAAGGCGATCACCGCCTCGGACCGCAAGGTGGCGGCGCTAGCCTCCGGCTCGCTGTCGCACAAACTCGTCTCCAACGATCAGGTCGGGGACAACCAGTGGGGCCAGGTCGGCAGCGAGTTCAACCGGCAGGTGGATCTGCGCGTGCTCGATCTCTGGAAGGAGCGCCGATACGCCGAATTCGTGCGGATGCTTCCCGAATATTCGACCAAATGCAACGGCGAGGCGCTGATGGTCGACACGCATATGATCTTCGGCCTGCTCGGCTGGGACAAATATGCGGGCGAGACGGAAATCCTCTGCCCCTATTTCCCCTCCTCGGGCAGCGGTCAGATCGTCTGTGAATATCATCTGAACTGATCCCATGCGCATTGCCAGTTTTACTCACCACGGGAAGGCGTCGTTCGGTCTCGTGAGGAACGACGGGATCGTCGACGTCGGCCGCCGGCTCGGCGGCGCCTACGCCGGCCTGCACGATCTGCTGCGGCGCGCCGGCGGCGAGGCGACGCTTGCTATTCTTTCCGCCTATGCGCAAGCGGGCGCCGACGCCCCGCTCGCTGAGGTCGAGCTCGACAAGCCGCTGACCGATTGGGGCAAGTGCTTCTGCGTCGGCGTCAACTATCCCGAGCGCAATCAGGAATATCGCGACGGCTCGGCGGCTCCCTCCTATCCGAGCCTGTTCGTCCGGTTCCCCGAATCCTTCGTCGCGCACGAGCAGGCGCTGGTGCGACCGCCCGAGAGTCCTCAACTGGACTATGAAGGCGAGATCGTCATGGTGATCGGCAAGGCGGGACGGCGCATCGCGCCCGAAGTCTGGACCGAACATGTATTCGGCTGGACGCTCGGCGACGAAGGCACGATCCGGGATTGGGTGCGACACGGAAAGTTCAACGTGACGCCCGGCAAGAACTGGGCGTCTTCCGGCGCTCTCGGACCCTGCATCGTACCGCTTTCGGAGGCCGGCGCGGGGCCGTTCGACCTTGTCACGCGGGTTAACGGCGAGGAGCGCCAGCGAGATTCCTCCGCCCGGATGCTGTTCTCGTTTGCCCGCATTGTCGAATATGTCTCAACCTTTTGCACTTTGCAGCCCGGCGACATAATCTTCACCGGCACGCCCGCGGGCGCCGGCGCGCGCATGAACCCCCCGGTCTATCTGGCGCCCGGCGATATCGTGGAGGTCGAGTGCGCGCAGATCGGGCTGCTGCGGAACGCGGTGCGGGACGAGTAGACGAGGCGGCGGCGCCGCTGCGCCCGTTCTCGCGCTCGCTGCCGATGGCGTTGCTGCGCGCGCGAGAATTGGTGATGCGCCATTTCCGGCCCTCCTTGCAGGCGGCGGGCCTCACCGAACAGCAATGGCGCACGCTGCGCGCGCTCGACGGCCAGAGCGAGATCGACGCGACCCGACTTGCCGGCGCGACGTTTCTGCTGGCCCCGAGCCTCACGCGCATCCTGCGCGATCTGGAGGCGCGCAATCTCGTGCGCCGGCGACCCGACCCGCGCGACGCGCGCGCGGCCCTGATCGCGCTGACGTCGGAAGGCGCTGGGCTATTGCGCGAAGTCGGGACGCATTCCGAGCGGATCTATCAAGCCATCGAGGCGCGGCTCGGCCGCGAACGGCTGGATCAAGTGATGCGCGCGCTCGCCGAGATCGAAGCCGATCTCGGCGAGCCGCTGGATATTTGACGCAGCGCGTCAAAGACCCAAAAGACGCTCCGCCTCCGCAAAACTTTCCGCCGGCCGCGTCACATCGAACTTGACGGCGGCGAGGCCCGCCTTGCGCGCGCCCTCGACATTGCGCGCCTGATCGTCGACGAACACAATTTCGGACGGCGCAGGCCGAGCGCCTCGCACGCCTAGCGCATAGGCGCGGGGATCTGGCTTAAGGATGTGAGTATGCGTGGCGTCGATCAGACAATCCATCAGTTGGCTGCTTTCCTCGAAGAGACGCGACGGCTGCCGATCGGCGACGCCAAGTTGATCGAGCTTGACGCACATATCAACGACCCGACCTTCGCGGGGGCGGCGCTCGCTGTGTTCGACGCCCGGGCGCGCGATGGGCTGGCGCCGGCCGGCCGCATTGGATGAGAATTGGGGCCTTCGCACAGCGAGCTGTTTCGGTAAATGTTCGAAAAGGCTATGTGAGCGTGCGACTGAGCGGAGAAGACAATGGCGGCGCCTGCCCGTGAGTTAACAGTAAGAGACTCGGTCATCGATCTCTTGCGACGGTTCAGAATGACGGCGATCTTCGCTAATCCCGGCTCGACGGAACTGCCGCTCTTCCGCAATTTTCCTGACGACTTCCGCTACGTGCTGGGGCTTCAGGAGGCCGTATGCCTCGGCATGGCCGACGGCTATGCGCAGGCGACTCGCAATGCCGCATTCGTGAACCTGCATTCGGCGGCGGGCGTTGGGAACGCAATGGGCAACCTGTTCACCGCCTTCAAGAACCGCACGCCGCTTGTCGTCACCGCCGGCCAGCAGGCGCGCGCGATTTTGCCCTACGACCCTTTCCTCGCCTCCCGCGAGGCGACGGAGTTGCCCAAGCCCTATGTGAAGTGGAGCATCGAACCCGCGCGCGCCGAGGACGTGCCGCTCGCCATCGCGCGCGCCTACTACATTGCCATGACGCCGCCGCGCGGACCGACGTTTGTCTCCGTCCCCGTCGACGACTGGGACCGTCCGGCTGAACTCGTCCCCGTTCGCATGGTGGCGAGAGAAATTCGGCCAGATCCGGCGACGCTTCGAGAGATTGGCGATCTTCTCGATGCGTCGCAACGCCCGGCATTCGTGGTCGGCTCGGCGGTAGATCGCGACGGCGCGTTCGACGCGGTCGTGGAGCTCGCCGAGCGCCACAACGCGCCCGCGTTCGCCGCGCCCATGTCGGGCCGATGCAGTTTTCCCGAGGATCATCCGCTGTTCGCTGGCTTTCTGCCGGCGATGCGCGAAAAAATCGTTGCGCTGCTCGCCGGCCACGATCTCGTCTTCGCTATCGGCGCGCCCGCCTTCACCTATCACGTAGAAGGCTTCGGCCCGCATGTCCCCGAGGGCGCTAATCTCTGTCAACTCATCGACGACCCGCTGACCGCCGCCTGGACGCCGCTCGGCGTCGCCGCGATCGGTGGCGTGCGGCTCGGGCTCCTCGATTTGCTGGCCCGCCCGGCGCCCCGCTCGAGGCCCGCGCCGCCGCGGCGCGAGCCGCCGCCTCGCGCCGAACCCTCTACGCCAATGACGACAGCATTTGTGCTGCAAACGCTCGCCGAGATGCGCCCGTCCGACAGCATTGTCGTCGAAGAAGCGCCGAGCGCGCGCCCCGTTATGCAGCGCTATCTGCCGATCGCGCGCAGCGAGGGCTTTTACACGATGGACAGCGGCGGTCTCGGTTATGGCCTGCCGGCCGCAGTCGGCGTCGCGCTTGGCAAGCCGGGCGCGCGCGTCATCGGCCTCATCGGCGACGGATCGAGCCTCTATTCGATCCAGGGTCTGTGGAGCGCGGCGCAGTTGCGTCTGCCGATTTGCTTCGTCGTCCTCAACAACCGGCGCTATGCGGCGCTGCAGGAATTCGCCCCCGTCTTCGGCTTCGGCGCAAACGAGCCCGTGCAGGGCACGGATCTGCCCGACCTCGACTTTGTCGCCATCGCGAAGGGAATGGGTTGCGAAGCGACGCGGGCGCGCAATCCGGAGGCCTTTCGCGCCGCGCTCGCCGAGGCGTTCGCGGCGGAAGCGCCCCGGCTTATTGAAGTGGTCGTCGCCTAGCGAAACAGCTTATCGATCTCGGAGGCGCCGAGCCCCGATTTTTCATAGTGGGCCTTGCACAATGCGATGTAGTCGTGCACGTCGAAATGACCGGTTGAGGCGCCGTTCTCGTCGAGCCACATCAACGGCGCGCTTACGATGAAGAACACGCGCATAGGCTCCGGAGACTCATAGGCGACGAGCGTGTGGCTTTCGCCGGGCGCCTCGTAGACGAAGTCGCCCGCCGTAGCTGTCCAGCTATGTTCGAGGTAGCCCCATTTGCCGGAGATCGTATACGCGAAGATCTGGTGCGGGTGATAGTGGCGGTTGACCAGACCCGCGCGCTTGGCCAGCAGAATGTCGCACCAGCGGTTCTGCGTCGGCGAGATCCACAGCGGCCGCGAGAACACCGTCTCGCTGAGCGGAACATAATAGCGATCGTCGTCGATCGGCGCATTCTTGATATAGGCTTCCGGCATCGCGTCCGGCTTGAACACCTTGGCGATAGGCTTGATGTCGCGCCAGAACTCATTCGTGGGCGCCTCGGCCATGCGTCTCCTCCCTGTATTTCGAGCCTCAATATAGTCGCGGCGGAGGCTTCACGCCACGCGCTCCTCCTCCAGGATGAATCGCGCGGCTCGCTCGCCGATCATCATCGTCGGCGCGTTGGTGTTGCCGGAGACGAGTCGCGGCATGACGGAGGCGTCGGCGACGCGCAGACGCTCGACCCCCCGCACTTTCAAGTCCTCCGAGCATACCGCCATTGGATCGTCGGACGCGCCCATCTTGGCGGTGCCGGAGGGATGGAAAACAGTCTTCGCGATCGAGCGTACGTAGTCGCGCAGCGCCTCGCTGTCCTTTTCGAGGCCCGGCGTCGGCAGAACGCGGCGCTTCACAATGCGCTTCAGCGACGGCGCCTCGCTGATGCGGATGCCGAGCTCGACGCCGCGCACGAGCGTGTCGACGTCCTCTTGGATCGCCAGCGAATTGGCGACGAACAAAGCCGGGTCCCTGGGGTTGGCGGAGCGCAGCCTGACCGTGCCGCGCGACTGTGGGCGCAACACGCAGGGGCCGATCGAAACGCCATGGCCCGGCTCGGCGAGACGATCGGCAAATCCAATGAAGCAAGGCAGCACATGAAACTGGATGTCCGGCTCGCCCTTGCCTGACGTGTCAACAAAACCGCCCGACTCCACGACAGTCGATGTGAGCAGGCCAGTCCTGGTCAACATATATTGCAGCATGTGGCCAACCGCCTTGAGGCCCTTATCCTCTCCGAAGATTGAGGGCTCGTTCACCTCGCACTGCACGGTCGCTTCGAGATGGTCTTGATAGTTGGCGCCGACGCCGGGCAGGTCCGCGATCACCTCGACGCCGTGTTCACGCAAATGCGCGGCCGGACCGACGCCGGAAAGTTGCAGGATCTTCGGCGTCGCCAGCGCCCCGGCCGTAAGAATTACCTCGCGCCGCGCCTTGATGACCGAACCGTCCTCAAGCTGAACGCCCGTCGCGTGTTTGCCCTCGAATGTCACTCTGGCGACGCGAGCGCCTGTGCGGATCGTCAGATTTGCGCGTTTCTCCGCCTTGCGCAGAAACGCTTCTGCGGAGCTGCGGCGACGGCCTGCACTCGTCGTCGTCTGATAAAAGCCGACGCCCTCCTGCCTGACGCCATTGAAGTCCTCGTTGTAGGGAATGCCGACTTCCTGCGCGGCTCGGATGAACGCCCAGGAGAGCGGATGCCCGAATTGGCGGTCGCTCACGGTCAACTCGCCCTCGACGCCATGATACTCGCCAGAAAGGCGCTGATTGCTCTCCAGCGCACGGAAGACGGGGAGCACCTTCTCATAAGTCCAGCTACGGCAGCCCATTTGCGCCCAGGTGTCGTAATCGGCGCGCGAGCCGCGGATGTAGACCATCGCGTTGACCGAACTGCCGCCACCGATCACATGGCCCTGCGGCACGATCGAAGGCCGGCCGTTCAAGCCCTTCTCGGGCTCGGAAGCATAGAATAGCGCGTCGCGCCCCTTCTCCAGCACCTTGAAAAACGTCGCGGGGATATGGATGTAGCGGTCGGTGTCGCGTTGGCCGCTCTCGATCAGGAGCACGCGCGCATGCGGGTCCTCTGAGAGCCGGGAGGCGAGCACGCAACCTGCCGAGCCACCGCCGGCAATGATGTAGTCGTAATCGGACATGCGCTTCCCCGTGGTCGCCACATCTCAGCAGAACATGGTCTGGATTGTCGTAAATTCCTTCAGCCCATCGACGCCGAATTCGACGCCGGCGCCGGATTGCTTGACCCCGCCAAATGGGGCGTTGGGCTGAATCGCGCCGTGCTTGTTGATCCAGACGGAGCCGGCCTCCAGACGGCTGGCAATGCGCTTGGCGGTCTGCGGGTTCGAGCTCCACACCGAACCGCCGAGGCCCATCGGATTAGCGTTGGCTTTGCTGATCGCCTCATCGACGTCGTGATACCGGATGATGGGCAGCGCCGGGCCGAACTGCTCCTCGTCGACCAAGCGGCAGCCGCTGTCGATATCGGCGATGAGCGTGATCGGATAGAAATGCCCGGGTCCGTCGACGGGATCGCCGCCGATCAGAACACGCCCGCCCTTCGCCTTCGCCTGCTCGACGAAGCTTGAAACGATGTCATACTGGCGTCTGTTCTGCAGGGGGCCGAGCGCCGAGCTCTCGTCGAGACCGTCGCCGACTGGTATCGTCCTCGCGTACGCCGTCAGTTCGCGGCAGACTTCTTCGTAACGACTATCGTGTACGTAAAGCCGCTTCAATGCGGCGCAGGTCTGGCCGCTGTTGATGAAGGCGCCCCAGAATAGCCCCTCGGCGATCTGTTTCGGATTGGCGTCGGGCAGGACGATGCCCGCGTCGTTGCCTCCGAGTTCGAGCGTCAGGCGTTTCAGCGTACCGGCGGCGTTCTGCATGATCTTCCGACCGGTCGCGGTCGAGCCGGTGAAGGTCACCTTGGCGATGCCGGGATGCGCCGACATCAGTTCGCCGACCTCATGCCCGCCGGTGACGACGTTGACAACGCCCGGCGGCAAGACCTCGTTGATGAGTTCGACCAGGCGGATCGTCGAAAGCGGCGTCAGCGGCGAGGGTTTGATGACGACCGTGTTGCCAGCCCGCACTGCCGGTATGATGTGCCAGCACGCGATCATCGCCGGCCAGTTCCATGGCGTGATCGAGCCGACTACGCCGATGGGCTTGCGATGCAGTTCGACGCGACCGTCCGGCCCATCCTGAAGCACTTCAACGGGCAGCGTGAGCTCGGCGGTATAGCGCGTCCAGGCGACCGCCCCCCCGATCTCGAAGCGCGAACCCAATCCATTTAGCGGCTTGCCCTGCTCTTCGGTGAGCAGATGCGCCAGTCCTTCAGAATTCGCCTCAATCTTTGCGGAAATTCGGCGACAGGCCTCGGCGCGTTCGGCGTCCGGGGCGTCCCGCCAATTGGGAAACGCCTGCGTCGCCGCCTCGACCGCCGCGTCGAGATCGGCCACGCTGGCAACCGGCATCCGCCCGACGACGGCGCCGGTCGAGGGATTGATGACGTCGATATGGCGGACTGTCTTGACCGCCCGTCCGCCCGCGACAAGCGACCAGACCTTCATGGCTTGCGTGTCCCGCCCGCGTTGGTTGAGGGGCAGGAAACACGAAAAGCCCCGATGCTGTCTTGGAGAGAAGCGCGAGCCCGCTTGGACAGGCGCGCGAGCGCTCAGGCGCGCGTCACGTCCTTCGGCGAACAATCAAACGCCTTCTTGAAACAACGGTTGAAATACGAGATGTCGTTGAAGCCGGAGGAGAGCGCGATCTCGGCGATCGTGCCCGTATCCCTGCCGCGCTGCATCTCCTTCAGGCGATCGCGCGCAAGCCGCAGACGGCGGTCGCGGATGAATGACGTGACCGTCTCGCCCAACGCGGAAAAATCCTCCTGCAAGGTGCGCATCGACACGCCAAGCCGGGTTGCGAGCCACTGCGGCGAAAGGAACTCGTCCGTCAAGTGACGATCGACCAAGAGACGCGCGAGCTCGAGCCGACCGCCGGAGCGTTCCTTGGGCGCAAGAACCTCGTCGGTCGATTCGGACGCAAAGGCCTGCCGGGTCGCATGCAGCAGAAGCCGCCGCATCTCGGGGGCCCGGCGGTGGCGCGCGGGTATTTGCAGCATCTTGGCGACCAGGGCGCGCAGCACCGTCGACATAGGGTCATCAGCGGCGAGGCGGCGCGAGACGTCGATGTCGTTCGGATTTTCCGACAGGAGGAGCTGGCGCGAAAGGTGGACGGACAGGTGGTTGGAGAAACGACCGTGGAAATAGAAGTTCGAGGGCAGCGAGGAATCCACGAGGATGCAGTCGCCCGGCGCGATCACGCTCTGCCGGCCTTTCTGCTCGATACCGCACGAGCCTTCGAGTTGCAGCAGGAGAAAAAAATGCTCGCCAAAATCGAGACGGATGTCGTTCTGGTCGCGACGCACGAGTTCGACGTCGGTGGCGACCTGAACCAGCTCAAGTCCCGCCGCGTCGGCCAGGGCCACGCCGCCCGTCACGGGAATAGCGTCGTCGCGACCGACGGGATTGAAGCGGCCGCAGACCGATTGCAACGTGCTGCGCCACTCCTCGAGCGGAGCTTGGCCCCAGATCTGAGGCATCCAGCCACTGAATTCCTGGAGCTGCATGCGCGCCCCTCCCTCGCCGGCGGTCGTACGCCCGCATTCGATAACACGTTAAGCGAATGGACGGCGCTGTCAACTCGGCCCGCTCACGCGCTCATTCCACCATCGACCATCAGCCGCGAACCGGTCGTAAAACGGCTCTCGTCGGACGCGAGATAAAGCACTGACTGGGCGACCTCTTCCGGCGTCGCGTGGCGACCGAGCGGGATCATCTCGTTGAAAAAAGCGGCGCCGTCCCGCTGGATGATCTTGGAGAGATCGGCTTCCACCGCATCTTGAAAACCGTTGGAGATCGGACCGGGGTGAATCGTATTGACGCGGATGCCGCGCGGCGCCAGCTCCTTGGCGAGGCAGCGCATGAGGCCGATCTGCGCATGTTTGGCGGTGATATAACCATAGACGCCGGGATCGCCGCGCACGCCCGCGACGCTCGAGGTGATGATGACGCTACCACCCTCGTTCATCTCCGGCGTAGCGTGTTTGCACATGAGAAAAGCGCCCTTGACGTGGGTGGAGAGCACCGTGTCGAAGGTGTCCTCAGGGTAGGAGGCGATCGGCGCAACCACGCCGAAATTGCCGGCGTTGCTGAAGAGAACGTCAATCTTGCCCCAGCGCGCCACGGTCGCCGCAACCGCGGCGGCGACCTCAGTCGATTTCGAGACATCGGCAACGAAGGTTGCGACGCGTTCCGACGCCAGGACGGCGGCCGCGCCGGCGAGATCGGCCTCGCGCAGGTCAACCAACATCAATCTCGCGCCTTCTTCGACGAAGAGCTTGGCGGTAGCAAGGCCAACGCTGCCGGCGCCGCCCGTTAGAAGGCACACTTTGTCAGTGAGGCGCGGCATGGACTTTCCGTCAGCTCAAGCGAGGTAAGCGCTGTGCAAAATGGTCGGGTTCCTGACGAGCTCGTCCGGCTCGCCGGAGAAGCAGATGCGCCCGCGCTCCATGACATAGGCTGCATCGGCGATCTTGAGCGCGATATGTGTGAACTGCTCGATCAGCAATACGCCAACGCCGTGAGCGGCGAGCTTCTGCAATACCGGTACGAGGCGAGCGACGACGACGGGCGCGAGACCGAACGAGAGCTCGTCGGCCAGCAGATAGCGGGGCCGCGCGATGATCGCTTGCGCGAGCGCAAGCATCTGCTGCTGGCCGCCCGACAGATTACCGGAACGCGCCTGCATGCGCTCACGTAGCTCAGGGAACGTGTCGAGCGCGCCCTCAATCGCAGACTTGACTTCCATCCTCGTTAGATGGCTCCCCGCAACTTTGAGATTGTCCTCGACCGTCATATCCGAGAGGACTTGATGTCCCTCAGGCACCGCTGCGACGCCGCGCGCGCGCACGGTCTCGGGGCGCAGTCCCACGAGAGAGGCGTCTTCAAGGAGGATGCGCCCGCCGAGGATCGGCAGCGCGCCGGCAATGGCGAGCACGAGGCTGCTCTTGCCGGCGCCGTTTGCGCCCAGAAGCGCGGTGATCCGCCCCGGCGCGATCGTTAGATCAACATTGTGCAAAACCGGCTTTCCGCCGCGCGCGACATTGAGATCTTTGACCTGAAGCCCGGTCATGGCGCCTCCTCGACCACCCCGAGATAGGCCGCGCGCACTTTCGGATCGGCCAGCACTTGCGCCGTAGGGCCGTAGGCGAGAGTTGAGCCGAAATCCAGCACCAGCGCCATCGCGCAGGTCGAGGAAATGAGGTCGACGTCGTGATCCACCAGCAAAATCTGCGCGCCGCAGAAGTCATGAACCCGATTGATGACGTCGCGCAGATGTTCGCTTTCGTCCTGCGCCAGTCCCGCGCCCGGCTCGTCCATCATGATGAGCTTGGGGCGCCCGACCGTGGCGCGGGCGATCTCGACCATTCGTCGATCAAAGGCGTTGAGATCACGCCCAAGCGCATTGGCCTTCGACGCAAGACCCACAAAATCCAGAGCGCGACCGATCTGTTTTGTTCGCGGCTCTCCGCTTGTGGGCACATTGTCAAGAACGGCGGCGACATTGTCGGCGGCCGAGAGGTTCTCGACCACCTGCTCGTTCTGGAACGTGCGCCGAATCCCGAAGGCGGCGCGCTTGTGCGGCTTGATCCCGGCTAGATCCTGCCCGTCGATCTTCACCGCGCCGACTGCCGGCTTGATGAAGCCGGAGAGCACATTGATGAGGGTCGTCTTGCCTGCGCCGTTCGGACCGACAAGGCCGGTAACCGGTTCGGTCAGCGTAGCCGAGAGCGCATTGAGGCCGCGCACGCCGCCGAACATCACAGTGACGTTCTCGATCTCGATCATGGCTCGCCCTTGCCGCCGCGAACAAGCCGAACCAACGTGGACATCGCCCCCGCCAATTGCCCCGCGACGCCCTGCGGAGCCGTGATCAGCGCGTGAAGCAGGCCGGCGCCGAACACCATCGTTGCGATGTTGCCGTCGACATGCCAATCGTTGAGCAGCGCCGGAAACGCGCGCAGCAGCAAGCCGGCGATCAGCGGCCCGGCCCAGCTATAAGCGCCGCCGACGATGGTGAGCGCAAACAGCATGATCGACTGGCTCGCCGGAAACGCGCTGCCGTCGAGTTGGCCAACGCCGCCGGCCAGCACACCGCCGGCGACGCCGGCGAGAAAACCGGCCAGCGCGAAGGCCCAGACCTTGTAGGCGACGATGTCGACGCCGCAGGCGAGCGCGCAAACCTCGCCGCGCCGTATCATCGCCCATGCGCGACCGGGCCGGCTGCGCACGTGGAGCCAGACGATGACGTAGCAGATCGCCAATACGACGAGCGCATAGCGAAGATAGGCCTCGTCGCCGTTGGCCAGAAACGGCCGCGCCATCATCTTGCGCACGGTCGTGCTCTTGCCGAGGATGCCGCCGCCGCCGTCGGGAAAGCCGAAAGCGCTGATGAACACTTGTATCGCGCCGGCCATCATCAGCGTGATGATGGCGAGATAGAGACCGCGCATCCTTAACGCCGGCAGACCGACGACGAGGCCGACGATCGCCGCGGCGACGCCGCCGACGATGAGCGCGACCTCGAAGGGAACGGCGAACCCGTGCGAAACGCGCAGGGCGAACCATCCGCCGACGCCGAGGAGACCGAATTGCGCGAGCGACACCATGCCAAGCTGCGCGAACAGGAGGCTCACGCTGAGACTCGCGATGGCGAGCGCCGAGGCGGAGATGAACGTCCGCAGCCAATAATTGGTGAGGAGCGCCGGCAGGACGGCAATAACGATAATGACGCCGACGGCGATGAAAGCCTGCCTCGCCTCGATCTTCACGCCGGTCGCGATCGCCGGTCGGCTCAGGGTCTGGTCGGTCAAAATCGGTCTCACCGATAGACGAAAGTCTGCTTGCGCTGCATCCACAGCATTGCGCCTACGGCGAACAGGAATGGCGTCGCAGTCCGAAACGGCCCGACGACGGGAATCGGCGTCAGCAGCGCTTCGCATACGCCGATGACGAGACCGCCCGCCACTGTCGCCGGTAACGAGGCGAAACGGCCCATGACCGCGGCGGCGATGGCCGGGATGACCGCAAATGTGAGCGCGATGCCGCTCAGGCGCTGCAGGTCGGCAAACAGGATGCCGCTGACCCCGGCCAGTGCGCCGGAAATGATCCATGCATAGCCGTCGGCGCGCAGCACGCGCACGCCGAGCATGGCGCTCAGTTCGCGGCTGTTGGCCAAAGCCCGCATTTGCAGGCCCAGGCGGCTGTAGGCCAGGAACGCCATGACCGAGATGGTCGCCGCGACCGCGACGCCGAAGGCGATGGCGCGGGTGTAGGTGACGCGCACCGCGAGCATCTCGAAGCCGCTCATATCCGTCGGCAACCTCAATCTACGCGGCAATTCGCCCCAGACGTAGTCGATGAATCCGAGCAGGATGAGCGCGAAGCTCAGCGTCGCGACCGCGCGCATGACCGGGTCGCTGTAGGCGAGCCGAGGCGCCAGCACGCGGCCGTAGAAGTAGGAGACGGCGATCGCGGCGAGGATTCCGGCGCCCCATCCGACGGGATCGGGGCCGCCACGCTGCGTGATCGTCCAGGAAACGAAAGCCGCCAGGGCGCCGACGGCGCCCTGGGCGAAATTCACCACGCCCGATGCCCGGTAGAGCACCACGATCCCGACCGCCGAAAGAACGTAAGTCGCGGCGGTCGCGACGCCAGAGACGAGAAAGGGCGCGAAATTGGGCATGAAGGGTTACTTCGCGATGCCGATCTTCTTCTCGTAGGCGTGGATGTCGTCGAGCTCGGGATCCTGCGAAGTCGATGCAGACGTCCTGCGGAACCAGCTTGCCGCCCTTAACCAGCGATGTCGGGCCGTTGTGGTTGGGGTTGTGGCGCGGGCCATCGCCGATGTACCAGGGCGCGCAGAACATGTCGCTTTCGAAGCGCGTGACCTTGCGCAGCGCCGCCGTCACCGATGCCCGGTCGATGGACTTCGGATCCATCTTCAGAAGCGTGTCGGTCACCACGCGGGCGGCGAGATAGCCGGCCTGCGCGAACGTGTCGCGCGGAATGTCCGGCGTCGAATATTTGTCCATTACGGCGCGCCAGTTTGCGGTGTCGGGCATGTTGGCGTCGGCCGACTTCAACTCCATGTCGACATAGACCTTGCCGTCCCAGGCCTTGCTGATCGCCGGCGGGAAGGTTGGGTTGTAGAGCGACGCGGGACCCATCCAATGCACTTTGTCGACGAGGCCCTGCTCCTCGGCGGCGGAGAAGAACGGCACTGCGAGGCCCTTCGGCGTCGAGATGGAGATCGCATCGGGCTTGAACGCCATCGCTTCGAGAATCAACGAGGTAGCGTCGAGGGAGCCGGGATCGAAGGTGATGATCTTGGCGTCGCCGCCGTTGCGCTTGATCCAGCCCGCCGCGCCCGCGCAGGACCACTCGCCGACGTTGGGGATGTTCGGCGCAAAGCAAACGAAGCGCTTGATGTCGGGAAATTTCTTGACCAGGTACATCAGCGTCTTGGTGTTGCTGACGCGTGGGCCCGCGTTGGTCGTGACGTAATTCTTCTGGAAGTAGCAATCGCGCGGCACGCCGACGCCAGCCACCACCATCACATCCGCCTTCTCGTAGAGGCCCTGGTTGGCGCCGCAGTCGACGAAGCTCATGTTGCCGACGAGTGCGACCACCTTTTCATCGTTGATCAGCTTGGCGGCGTCCTGCGAGGACTGCTCGGGGTTCCAGCCGTCGTCAAGCATGTCGTATTTGATTGGACGACCGTTGACGCCGCCGTTGGCGTTGACACAGTCGAAGTAGGCCTTCGCCGCGAAGCCGGAGAAGCTGAAGTTATCGGGGCCGGTGATGCTCACGATGCCGCCGATCGGAATCGGCTCGCCCGTCGCGGGCTTGCCGTTACTGAGGCCGCATTTGAGATCGGCCGCCTGCGCGCCGCCGACCGAGGCCATGAATCCGCCGATCGCGGCGGCGATGAACGCAAGTCTCCACCTCATGCAGTTCCCTCCCGTGAGGCTTTTCGCTCAAGCGCCGGCTCTTACCGCAAGCACCTGGCCGGATCCGCCGTTTTCCGGCGCGCGTTCACCGCGCGACCCTTCGACGCCTCCTGTGCCGGCCGACGACGCGTACACACGCGCCGGAGCCGGAAGCCGTCCTCAGTTACCCCTCGGAAAAATGCCGCGTCTTGGACTCGAACGCAACAGGGCTAGGACGCAAACGCGCCCGAGGCTCCAGCCTTCAGAGAAGGTCGAATTCGCGCCAAAAATCCGTTTACTTGGGCGCATTCGCACGGCAGTTTAGAGGCAAAAGCGCGAAACGCAGCGGGGGGAACGTGGAAGAGTTCGACTACGTGGTCGTTGGCGCGGGCTCCGCCGGCTGCGTGCTCGCCAACCGTCTGACCGAGGACGGAAAGACCACGGTTCTGGTCCTTGAAGCCGGGGGCAAGGACGACAGCCTGTTTATGAAAATACCGCTTGCCTGGCGCCAGATCTGGCGGGGACCGAGGCACAATTGGAATTTCGTCACCGAGCCCGAGCCCTGGTGCGACGACCGCCGCCTTTCCCTGCCGCGCGGCAAGACGCTTGGCGGATCGTCGTCGATCAACGGCATGCTATATGTGCGTGGCCATCCTCGCGATTACGATCTGTGGCGACAGGCCGGCTGCGACGGCTGGTCCTATGCGGATGTGCTGCCCTATTTTCGCCGCGCCGAGGGAAGCTGGCGCGGCGAGAGCGCCTATCATGGCGGCTCCGGTCCGCTCGGCGTCAGCCCGACGGACGTGAGGAACCTCAACTTCCCTCTGATCCGCGACACGGCGCGCAACGCCGGCATCCCGATCACCAGCGATTTCTCCGGCGCCGAACCCGACGGGTTGGGCATCGTCGATCTCACTGTCAAGGACGGCGTGCGCCAGAGCGCCTCGCGCGTCTATCTGCGTCCGGCGATGACGCGCAAGAATCTTACTTTAGAGACGCACGCGCTGACGTCGCGCGTGACGTTTCAGGATCGCCGCGCCACCGGCGTCGTCTATCGTCAGGGCGGCGTGGAGAAAAGCGCGCGGGCGCGACGGGAGGTGATCCTCTGCGGCGGCAGCTACAACTCGCCGCAAGTGCTGTTGCTGTCCGGCGTCGGTCCTGCCGAGGATCTGTCGCAGATGGGCATTGCGCCCGTCGTCGATCTGCCCGGCGTGGGCCGCAACCTCTCCGAGCATATCGTCTTTCACGTGCAGTTCTTGATGAAGGAGCCGATCACCTTCCTCGCCCGATTGCGCGCCGACCGCGTCGCGCTGTCGGTCCTGCAATGGGCGCTGTTTCGCAAGGGCGACTTCGCCACCCAGGCGCTCACCGCGCTCGCCTTCGTCCGCAGCCGCCCGGAGCTTGAACGGCCGGACATACAGCTGTTCTTCAACTCGGTAAGGATGGACGCGAAGGTGTGGTTTCCCGGCCTTTCGCCACATCAGGAGCACATGCTCGAGGGCTATCCCTCGCTTAATCATCCCGAGAGCCGCGGCGACGTGCGTCTTGCCTCGACCGACCCGAGCGTTCCGCCGCGCATCCGGCTCAACGCCCTCTCCACCGAAGGCGATCGCGCCACGGCGCGCGAATGCATCCGCCTCGTGCGGCGAATCTATGGGACGAAGCCGCTCGCCGACCTTATCGTGCGCGAGACCTCGCCCGGCGCCGACGTCGTCTCGGACGCGGATCTCGACGCTTTCACGCGCCGAACGGCCGAAGTCGGCCACCATCCTGTCGGAACCTGCGCGATGGGCGAGGGCCCGCAAGCAGTCGTCGATTCGCAATTGCGCGTGCGCGGCCTGGAGGCCTTGCGCGTGGTCGACGCCTCCGTCATGCCCACTGTGCCCGGCGGCAACACCAATGCGCCGACGATCATGATCGCGGAACGCGCGGCCGATCTCATCCTTGGGCGACCGACGCTGCCGGCCGCGCAATACGTCGGCGAAGCCGCGGAATAGGCCGGGCGGCGTTTTGCGCCTATTCCATCGCCTCCAATTCGCCGATCATCTCCTCGATGAGCGATAAACCGATCGACCAGAATTTCGGGTCCCGCGCGTCGAGCCCGAATGGCGCGAGCAGCTCGCCATAGGGCTTTGAGCCGCCTGCCGACAGCAGGGCGAAATAGCGCTCGACGAAGCCTTCGTGCGCGCGCTCGTAGACCCCATACAGCGAATTCACCAGGCAATCGCCAAAGGCGTATGCGTAGACATAAAATGGCGAGTGAATGAAATGGCCGATATAGGTCCAGAAACACTCGTAGCCGGGTCCGAGGTCTATCGCGGGTCCCAGGCTCTCGCCCTGCACGCTCATCCAATGCGCCGATATCTGCTCGGCGGTCAGCTCGCCCTTTCGACGTTCGGTGTGGATCAGGCGCTCGAATTTGTAGAAAGCGATTTGGCGCACAACCGTGTTGAGCATGTCCTCGACCTTCGAGGCCAGCATGGATCTTCGCTCGGCCGGATCCGTCGCCGAGGCGAGGAGACCTCGGAAAGTCAACATCTCCCCGAACACGCTCGCCGTCTCCGCGAGCGTCAGCGGCGTGGGCGCCATCAATGCGCCGTTGGGAGCGGCCAGCACCTGATGGACGCCATGGCCGAGCTCGTGGGCGAGCGTCATCACGTCGCGCGGCTTGCCGAGATAGTTGACGAGCACATAGGGGTGCGCGGAGGGGGTTGTCGGGTGAGCGAACGCCCCGGGCGCCTTGCCGGGCCTGACGGGGGCGTCGATCCATCCCTCGTCGAAAAAGCGCCGAGCGATATCGGCCATCCGCGGCGAAAAGCCGTTATAGGCGCCAAGCACTGTGTCGCGCGCCTGTGTCCAGGAGAACACGCGGGTCGGGGCGTGAGGCAGCGGCGCATTTCGGTCCCAATGGGCGAGCTTCGCCTTGCCGAACCAACGCGCCTTCAGAGCGTAATACCGGTGCGAGAGACGGGGGAAACTCTCCGTCACGGCCGACACCAGCGCTTCGACGACCTCTCGTTCGACGCGGTTGGCGAGGTGGCGGGAATCCGCGATATCGGCGAACTTGCGCCAGCGATCGGAAATCTCCTTGTCCTTGGCGAGCGTATTCATAATGAGCGTGAACACGCGCAGGTTCGCCGCAAAGGTCTTTGCGAGAGCATGCGCCGCCGCCTCCCGCTTCTTTTCGTCAGGATCGGACATGCGCGCCAGCGTCGGCTCAAGCGTCAGGCTCTCGCCGTCGACCTCGAAACGCAGAGATGCGACCGTCTCGTCGAACAGACGATTCCAGGCGGCGACGCCAGTGACGGACTTCTCCAGAAACAGCTGCTCGATGTCGTCGGCGAGCTGGTGCGGTTTCTCCTTGCGGATGTCCTCAAGCCATGGCCTGTAATGCGCAAGCGTCCCGCTCGCCGTGGCCCGAGCCAACGCTGAATCGTCGAGCCGGTTGAGCTCCAGCTCAAAGAAAAGGAGGTCGCCGGCGATCTCGGTGACGCGCTCCTGAGCGTCTCCATAGAATTTCGCCCGCGCCGGATCCATGGTGTCGCCGGCGTAGGTTAGCGAGGCGTAAGACATCAGCCGGCCCATGAGGTCCTGCAGCGCCTCGTATTCGCGGATCGCATCGGCCAGCGCCTCGCCGCCCTGCGCCAGCAAATCCGCCAGCCGACCCTTGCGAGCGGCGGCGAAGGCCCTGGCGTTATCGCCCGCGCGGGCGAGATCGGCGGCGAACTGGGGAGAGCTCATGCCCGGATAAAGATGCTCCAGCCGCCATTCCGGCAATGCGCCGAGTTCGGGCGTGGAGCTGGCGGCCTCGGTCGGCGCGCGCAATTCAGGGTTGCAGACGAGCATTGCGAATCGCTCTCCTTCTCTTGCGCGGCGAAGAACGACGCGTGTGGCCAGGCGCCACAAATGGCGGGTCACAATGTCGCGCGCAAGCCCATTGGGGCGACGACGATTCGCGCCGCATTAACATGACCTTTACCCTGGCGCCGAGTTTGCCGGCGAAGCGGCGTTCAAGAGAGCCGCGACGCGTTGGATGCCACATGGCCGCCCTTATACTGATTGTAGACGACGATCCCGTGCAGCGCCGTCTGCTCGAAGCGATGATTCGCCGTTTCGGTTATCAATCGGAGACGGCGGATTCGGGCGAGGCGGCCCTGGAGCGGCTGGACGCCGCCGATCGTCCGTCCGTCAATCTCGTCATTCTCGACCTGGTCATGCCCGATCTCGACGGCATGGGGGTGCTGACCCGGATGCGCCAACGCGGTCTTCAGACGCCGGCGATCGTGCAGACCGCGCACGGCTCCATCGAAGCGGTCATCTCTGCGATGCGCGCGGGCGCGCTCGATTTCGTGGTCAAGCCGGTCGGGGCCGAACGGTTGCAGGTCTCGATCAAGAACGCGCTGAGGGTTGACGCGCTCGAGGACGAATTGCGTCGCGCCACGAGGCGGGGCGCTGGCGAACTCACGTTCCGGGACATCGGAACGAAGGTCGAGAGCATGGCGCGCACGCTGCGCCTCGCCGAGCGGGCGGCGAAATCCTCCATTCCGGTATTGATCGAGGGCGAATCCGGGGTCGGCAAGGAATTGCTCGCCCGCGCCATCCAGGGCGGCTCGGACCGGCGGGGCAAAGCATTCGTCACCGTGAATTGCGGCGCGCTGCCGGAAAATCTCGTCGAATTGATCCTGTTTGGCCATGAAAAGGGCGCTTTCACCGGCGCCACCGAAAAGCACGCGGGCAAGTTCAGCGAGGCCAACGGCGGCACGCTGTTCCTCGACGAGATCGGCGAGTTGCCGCTCGACGCGCAGGTCAAGCTTTTGCGCGCGCTCCAGGAAGGCGAAATCGACCCGGTCGGCGCCAAACGCTCGGTCAAGGTGGACTTCCGGCTGGTGTCGGCGACCAATCAGAACCTGATCGAACTCGTCAAACGCGGAAAGTTCCGGGAAGACCTGTTTTACCGGCTCAACGTGTTCCCGATAACGATTCCGCCGCTGCGCTCCCGCGTCGCCGACATTCCCGACCTCGCGCGACGCTTCGTCGCGCGCTTCTGCGCCGAAGAGGGCAAGCGCGTGCGGGGCCTGTCCATGGAGGCCGCCGCACTGTTGTCGAGTTACGACTGGCCGGGCAACGTCCGTCAGCTCGAAAACGCGGTGTTCCGCGCGGTGGTGCTCGCCGACGGCGACGAACTGACCGTGGCGGAATTCCCCCAAATCGCCGCGCAGGTCCAAGGTTTCGACCTGCGCATTCCGCCGGCCCCCGCCGCAACGCATGGTTCGCCGCCCGTTTCCGCCTTCGCGCCGCCCCCGGCCATCGAGAAGCACGACCCCAACACGCTGCGTCTCATTGACGAAAGCGGCGACGTGCGAAAACTCGAGGAGCTCGAAGCCGAGGCGATACGATTTGCTCTCAATCATTACCACGGGCAAATGTCGCAAATGGCGCGCAAGCTCGGCATCGGCCGTTCGACCTTATATCGCAAAATGAAGGAAATCGGGGTTGAAGCCGACATCCTCGGCGAGGCGGCCGCGTGAACGACGAAAAGGCGGGCGCTGGACAAAGCATTTGCCCGCGGGTCTATTGCGCGGTGGCGCGAACGCGCGGACGGAGCGATGTCGATTGGCGGCGTGAGACGGAATGCGATTTGGGCGTTGCTGCTGACTATTGCGGCTAGCCCCGGCGGTCCTGCATGGGCGGGAGACGCTCCGGTCCCGGCCGCTGCGAGTCACGCCGATCGACCTTTCACCGACCGCAACGAAACCCGCGGGCTCCGATGTGGATTTCGCCCCCATGGGCGCCTTGAAGCCGCAGCCGCCGGCCCCGGCTTCACGCGGAATATCGAGGTTGGACCTCTCGCCACCGCCGGGATTTACACGGGGCCTTCCGCCCGAGGCTCCGCCGCCGTCGTTCGATCCTCGCGCGGTTACGTTCGTCCAAGGCCCCGCGGCGAGCGAAAAGCAGCAGGGCGACGCCTCGACGGTCGCGAAGGCGGCGCCGACCGTCGAGGCGACGCCATTGACCTCCGCCTCCGCGCCAGACGCCCCGCCCGCTCCGCTGTCGCCAGGGCCGCCGCCGATCTCCGCGACGGCGCCAGCCGAACTCGCTGAAGCCCGAAGCATCGCCGGCCGCTGCGCCCACCGACGTTGCGGCGCCGACGCCATTATCCGCTTCCGAAGCGCTCGCGGGCGAAGTCCATGCCGCGCTCGACCGATTCGTCGCCGCGGCGCCCGTCGGCCGTCCCATCGGGGCCGGAGATTGGAGCGGCGCTCGTAAGGCGATCGCCGAGGTTTACGCAGAACGGGCCTATGCGCCGCTGTGGATCGACGGCGACCATTTGAGCGCCGGCGCCAAATCGGCGCTCGCCCGCCTCGCCAAGGCGGACGAGGATGGCCTCGAACTGGCGGGCGCGCCCCCGCGCGCAGATTGGACCGGCGCCGCGCCGAGCGCCCAGGCTGAAGCGGACATTGAGATTTCCGCCGCGGTCGTCGCTTACGCCATGCAGGCCAGCGGCGCCCGGGTCTCTCCGCGCAGCCTCTCCAAGGACGTTTCGGCCAAGCCCGAGGTCGCAGATCCCACCTCTGCGCTCAAGAGCGTGGCGGCCGCCGACGATCCCGACGCTGCGCTTGCGGCCTTCAACCCGCCCCAGGCGGGATATCGCGCATTGCGTGCGGCTTTGGCGGCAATGCGCGACGAGGCGCACAGGCCGGCGGCGCGGTTAACGAGCGGGCCGATCCTCAAACTCGGGATGTCCGACCCGCGCGTGCCGCTCATCCGCAATCGATTTGGGCTTGGTCCCCTGAAGGACGCTTCCGCCGCACAAATCTACGACGTGCGGGTGGCCAGCGCGGTGGCGGCGTTCCAGCGCGTGCATGGCCTCCCCGTAAACGGCGCTCTCACCGAGGCGACGGCGACGGCGCTCGAGGGCTTGGATGTCCGCGCAGGGCGGGAACGACTTATTCTCGCCAATATGGAGATGTGGCGGTGGGAGCCACGCGAGATGGGCGAGTTGCGGGTCGAAGTCAACGTGCCCGATTTCTCCCTCAAGCTCATGAGCGGGGACGCGGTCATCCACCGAGCGCGAGTGATCGTCGGCAAGCCGGATACGCCGACGCCGATTTTCTCCAATTCTATCAAATATATGCTTTTCAACCCGGTGTGGCGCGTGCCGGATTCGATCATAAAGAAAGAGATGGCGCCGAAATACGCCGCCGATCCCGACTATTTCGAGCGCCACGGCTACAGGGTGAGCTACGTCGGCGACAAGCTGGTCGTGGAGCAGCCGCCGGGCGAGGCGAATGCGCTCGGCCGGATGTTGTTCCTATTCCCCAACGATCACGCGGTCTATCTTCACGATACGCCGTTGCGATCCCTTTTTTCCAATGCCTATCGAGCCTTAAGCCACGGCTGCGTGCGCGTCGAAGATCCCGCCTATCTCGCTGAGATTCTGATGGGCGGCGCCGCGCGGGGCTGGACGAACGCCCGGGTGCATTCGCTGCTCGGCGACAACGAGCGTACGTTCTCCCTGCCTTCCCCGGTCCCGATCCATCTCCAATACTTCACGGAATTCGTCGACGAAAACGGCGTGCTTCGCGAACGTGACGATCTCTATGGATTGACGCGAAAAGTCGCGGCGGCGCTGGCGAAATTGCGGCGAGATTGAATCGAGGCCGACGCCAGCCTATAGAATGGAAAAAGTTCGTCTCGTCGGCAGGGCAAATCTGGCCGCCTTCCGGAAGCGGCGGTCAGCGCCCTCCGCGAAGGCTCCCCCCGGCGATTGAGGAAGGGACGGGGTTGGCGCGGGTCGCAAGAGGCATGTTTCTCGCGCGAGGCTGGCGGCGCAAGGTCGCCAGCCTTGTCGGCGTGACGGCCTATGCGCTCTTGCATGCGCCGTCGAGCACGCAGCCGGCGGTCGCCGACGGCGACACCAGGACCCTGACATTCGTCAACAATCACACCAATGAGTCCGGCTCTTTCACCTTCCGCGTCAACGGCCGCTACGATCAGGACGCGCTCGACAAGCTGAACTGGTTCCTGCGGGACTGGCGCCTTAACGAGCAGACCAAAATGGACCCGCAATTGTTCGACGTCCTGTGGGAGGTCTATCAGCAATCCGGATCGACGCAGCCGATCGACGTGCTCTCCGCCTATCGCTCGCCGCAGACCAACGCCATGCTGCGCCGCCGCTCGCGGCTTGTGGCTTCGAAGTCGCAGCATATGCAGGGCAAGGCGATCGACGCGCATTTCATCGACGTGGGGCCGGCGAAGATCCGCGACGTCGCGATGCGGATGCAAGAGGGCGGCGTCGGGTTCTATCCCATTGGATCGACGCCCTGGGTGCATATTGATTCCGGAACCGTCCGCTATTGGCCGCGTATGAGCCGAAGCGCGCTGGCTCGCCTTTTTCCTGACGGCAAAACGGTGTTCATCCCTTCCGACGGCCAGCCGATGGATGGATACGCCGAGGCAAAGGCAATGATCGAAGCTCGCGGCGGGGATGTTCAGACCGCGAGCGGATCGAGCGGCGGGTTGCTGAGTTGGCTATTCGGCGGCGCGCGCGGCGGCGGCGAGGACGATGCGGAGGACTCTGGCGGCGCCCCCATCCTCGTCGGCGGGCGCGGGGGTCCGCCGGTCATAGCCAGCGGAAGACAGGGCGCATCGCCGCCGGTCGTCGCAGCAGCGGCGCCCGCGGCCGCGCAACCCGAACCGCCTCCGCCTCCCGAAGCTCCCGCGGCAACGACGGCGCTGTCGGATGGCGCGTCTGCGCAAGCCAACGAGACAGGACCATCTGCGCCCGACCCGTCCGGTGACTCGGCGGTAGAATTGGCGCCGCTTCCTCCGCGCAAACCCGTCGAGTTCCTCGCCGGTCTCGACCTGGTGGCCCCAATGCCGCCAAGAAGGCCGATGGAGCTGGCGCTTGCGCCCACGCAAGGCAATGGCGCGAGGTCTGCCGACGATCTGATCGCCGCTCTCATAGAGCGATCCGCGCTGCCAGGCGCGATAGCGAAAGGAGCGCCTGGCGCTCCCAAGTCCGCGCTCGCGCTGGTCGATCCGAAGTCCTCTGAGGCGGGCGATCCCACCGCGCTCGCTCGCGCCGCGGCGATGACGCCGCCGCCCCTGCCCCCGCCGCGCCCCCGGTTCGGCGCGGAAGGCGTCACGCGAATGGGCAAGTCCACTCCCTCGCCCCCCAGCAAGTCGACGCGACCGTCGGCCGCCAATCCCTTTGGGACGCTGGTCATGGACGCCTTCAATGCGCCCGCAGCGCCGCCGCCCGGCAAGCCGACCATGGAGCTGCGCGGGAGTTCGCCCTGACTGGCCAAAGTGACCGGCGGCCAGCCGCTGCTCGACGCTTCCGGCCTCCGATCGCTGACCCACATTCGGCGCGGCGCCTTTGGCCAGCGCGCGCTGGCGCAAACGTCTTCCAAGAGTCGAGCCCTGTTTAAGACGACAGAAGCGTCGCCGTTCCAATCCAGAATTGGCTTGACGCTATGGCTCATATGCGCTTTCGACGCGCGAATTCAGAGGCTGGCGTTCGCCGGAAGTTCGTCGGCGACCCTCGCGCCGGCCGCCAGGGAAGAACCGGCGTCCGGGCGGCTGGGTGTGTAGAAAACTTCGGCCATAGGCCGCTCTCGAGAGAAACGAATGATACCCCGCTACTCCCGGCCCGAAATGACGTCGATCTGGGCTCCCACGACGCGATTTCGCATCTGGTTTGAGATCGAAGCGCACGCCTGCGACGCGTTGGCGGAAATCGGGGCGATTCCGAAGGAGAGCGCGCGTGCGATCTGGGAGAAGGCGGGCAACGTGGAATTCGATGCGGCGCGCATCGACGAGATCGAACGCGTCACCAAACACGACGTCATCGCGTTTCTCACCCATCTGGCGGAATTCATCGGCCCCGATTCACGTTTCGTTCACCAGGGGCTGACCAGCTCCGATGTGCTCGACACCTGTCTGGCGGTGCAACTCAGGCGCGCCTCCGACATTCTGATCGCCGACGTGGATGCGTTGCTCGCGGCGCTGAAGCGTCGCGCCTTCGAACATAAATGGACGCCGACGATCGGCCGTTCGCACGGAATCCATGCCGAACCGATCACATTCGGACTGAAGCTCGCTGCCGCCTACGCCGAATTCACCCGGGCGCGAGCGCGGCTCGTGACGGCTCGCGAGGAAATCTCCACTTGCGCCATTTCCGGCGCCGTCGGCAGCTTCGCCAATGTTGATCCGCGCGTCGAGGAACATGTCGCCGCCAAACTTGGCCTGAGGCCGGAGCCGGTCTCGACGCAGGTGATTCCGCGTGACCGCCACGCGGCCTTTTTCGCCGCGCTCGGCGTCGTCGCCTCTTCAATCGAGCGGCTCGCCACGGAAATCCGCCATCTGCAACGCACTGAGGTGCTGGAGGCGGAGGAATATTTCTCCGAGGGGCAGAAGGGCTCCTCGGCGATGCCGCACAAGCGCAATCCGGTGCTGACGGAGAATCTGACCGGCCTCGCCCGGCTGGTGCGCAGCGCGGTGACGCCGGCGCTGGAGAATGTCGCGCTTTGGCACGAGCGCGACATCTCGCATTCCTCGGTCGAGCGCGGCATCGCGCCCGACGCCACGATTACGCTCGATTTCGCGTTGGCGCGGCTCGCCGGCGTCGTCGACAAGCTCGTGGTCTACCCTGAGAACATGCGCAAGAACCTCGACCGACTCGGCGGGCTCATCCATTCGCAGCGCGTGCTGCTCGCGCTGACGCAGAAGGGGGTTTCGCGGGAGGACGCCTATGTCTACGTCCAGCGCAACGCGATGCCGGTCTGGCGCGGCGAGGGCGATTTCCTGACGCTGTTGAAAGCCGACAAGGATGTGAGCGCGGCGCTGTCGGAGGGCGAGCTCGAAGATCTGTTTGATCTCGGCTATCACTTCAAAAACGTCGAGACGATCTTCGCGCGTGTGTTTGGGACGGACTAGCGGATCGGCTGCGGCATTTCCGGCTAATGTTGGAATGTCGCCGAACGCCGCGAAGCGGACGTTCATGCGAGGCGTGCTGTCGGTAATCGAGACGCGCAGACTGCGACGTCCCCTATCCCTCTGTACGCCTCCGACTGGCCCCGCCCTGTGAGCCCGAAGTTAGGCGCATGGCCATGGATCGCATTGAATTCATCACTTCGGTTGAACGGCGTCGTCGCTGGGGCGCGGCGGAGAAGGCGCCACTCGTGGCGGCGATGAACGAACCGGGCGCCGAGGCGAGGGAGATTGCGCGCAACGCCGGCGTCGAGGCTCGCCTTTTCGCGAAAAGGCTTGAGCGAGGACGGTTCTTGCGGCTCTCCGTCGCCGGCGACGCGGTGACGATCTCGGCCGCGCAGATGTCCCGTCTTTTGTCCGGGATCGACAACCTCGCCCTCCCCGGACATCGGCGCTTGAACGCGTTTCGACGCTGCATTTGACAAATTTCAAGCCGCTGCGTCGGCGCGTTGGGCTCTGATATCCGCGCGCGCCGTCAACGGTAAATGATCGGAGGCGACGCGCGCCAGCGGCGATGTATGAACGGCAAGATCGGCGACCAGGCCATAGGGCCAACCGAGAATGCGGTCCAGAGAGAATACCGGGCGGCGAGACGGGAAGCTGCGAGGCGAGGCGCCGCCGCCAAATATCGGCTCCAGAATGGAAAGCGACGACCGACGACGGCGACGCCATTCATTGAAGTCCCCCATGAGAATTGTCGGCATTGGCGACAGATCGCGATGGGTCTTGAGCAGCGCGCTCGCCTGGTCAAGTCGCGATTGCCGCAATAGGCCAAGATGAGCGGCAATTACGCGAAATTCCCCTTCGCCAAGATCGAGTTCGGCCACGATGGCGCCGCGCGGCTCGAAACCGGGGAGCCGGAGTTGCAGACGGCGATAGGACTTCGGCTCAGTGCGCACGAGCAAGGCGTTTCCGTGCCACCCGTGTCCCTCCGGCGAATCGGACTGGACCAGCAATCGCATTCCGGTCTCGCGACGGATCGCCTCCGGATCCAGCAAACCGTCCCTGCGGCCGAAACGTTTGTCCACTTCTTGAAGCGCGATCAAATCGGAGTCGAGCTCCTTGATGACCTCCAGAATCCTGCTCGGCCTCGTACGACCATCCGTCCCCCGGCATTTGTGAATATTGTAGGAAGCGACTTTCATTTCGTAGTCCGGCCGGCGCGGTTAGAGATAGGGCATCGCGAGCCGCATCGCTGCATCTCTCAATTTGACGACGATCGGTCGTCTGTCCAAGTCGCCTAAGGTAAGCCGCACGCCGCGTCGCGAGTTGATGGCGCGTTCGAGGTCGGCAGCCAGGGCGCGGTCGCGTAATTCGACTGTTATTTCAAAATTGAGTTCTAAGGCTGCGCGCGTCCCAGTTGGAGCTGCCGATAAGACACCAGACTCCGTCTATCGTCATCAGCTTGGAGTGATCGAATGGCGGCGGATTGAACCAGATCCGGCATCCCGAATTCAATGAGCGGCCGCACATGCGCGCGCGCGGCCCAGGCGACGAAGGGATGATTGTTGTTGGCCGGAAGCACGATATCGACCGCGACGCCGCGCAGGGCTGCGAGGCGCAAGGCGGTGACAAGCTGTTCATCAGGAAGAAAGTACGGCGTTGCTATGCGAATCGCGCGTCGCGCCGAATTGATCGCGGAGAGCAGCACCAGCACCAGGTGGTCTGTCTCTTGGTCCGGCCCGGACGCGATGGCGCGGGAAAGCCCCGCGCCAGGCGGAATCTCGGCGGGCGGCGACCGTTCCAGCGACCGGCCAGTGGCAAACTGCCAGTCCTCGTCAAATTCGCGCTCGATTTCATTCACGATAGGTCCCACCAACCTGAAGTGATGATCGCACACTGGCTGCCTCGGCCGGTTGGCCAGCACGTTTTCACGTCCGATGTTGAGGCCGCCAACGAAGGCGACGGCGCCATCGACGGTCAAAATCTTCTTATGCAGCCGCAAATTCAGGAAGGCCATCTTCCAAGGCAGGAAAGAATGCAGGAACCGCGCCGTGTCGACGCCCTTTCGGCGCAGTCGCCGGTAGGCCGGAGAGAGCAGGAAACCGCCGCCGAAACCGTCAATCAATACGGCGACGGCGACGCCGCGACTCCGGGCGGCGGCCAAAGCGGCGATGAATTGTTCGCCGACCGCGTCGGCGCGGAAAATATAAGTCGCCAGCCGAATACTGATTTTTGCGCCATCTATGGCGGCAAGCATTTCGGGATAGGCGGCGTCTCCGCAGAACAATTGGGCCGCGACCCGCCCCGGCGTCGGAGGCCGCCTCGTCACCGCGCCGACCGCCGTTTCGAGGTCGGTGAGCGAATCGGTTCTCAGGCCGTCTGCGGCTTGATAGAGCGGGGGCGGATCCGACCCCATGAGGCGGCGCGCGCGCCGCCGCACGCGGTTGATGCCGAAGCCGAGATAAAGCAGCGCGCCGAGCCCCGGGGCGAGCCAGGCCATTCCAATCCACCCGATCGCCGCTGGCACGTCGCGCTTTCGCAACAGTGTATGAATCGTGACGAGGCCCGCGGCGCACGAGTGAGCGACCAGGCCGATCTCGCTGTCCGTCGTGGTGATGGTCAGGAGAAAGCTCAAGGCGTTACGATCCTCGGGTGAACTGGGGCGAGCGTTTGGCCTTGAAGGCGGCGCGGCCCTCGCGGAAGTCTTCGCCGAGCGCGGCGGCTTCGACAAGCGCGCGCGCCTGCTCGACATCCGAAGCCAGAACCGCTCGCACGGCTTTCTTGGCGCCCCGAATGGAGATGCGGCTGAGCTTCGTCCAGGATCGCGCTTGCGCTTCCACCGCCGCGGCGAGCGCGGCTGCGGGCAGGCGGCGGTTGATAAGCCCCAGTCGCAGGGCTTCCTCGGTCTCGAGCGTCCTTGCGCTGAAAAGAAGGTCCTTGGCGGCGGCCGGGCCGATGGTTTGGACCAAGAGTCGCGTCTCCACCGGACCGTAGAGCAGCCCCAATTTTGCGGGGGGCGCGGCGATGTGCGTGTCCTCGGCGGCGTATCGCAGGTCGCACGCCAACGCGATCGCGAGGCCGCCGCCGACCGCCGATCCCTCCAACTTGGCAAGCGTCGGCCGGTCAAGCTGGCTCAATGCGTCCAAACCGCGTTCGATGGCCCCAAGATAGGCTCGGGCGGACTCCGCGTCGCCGAAAATCTCATCGAATTCAACAATATCCGCCCCGGAGCAAAAATGGCCGCCGGCGCCTTCGACGATCACGGCGTCTATGTCGGGACGGGTCTCGATCTCTGCGCACATCGCGGTCAAGTCGCGCCACATAGCCGCCGACATGGCGTTGCGACGCTCCGGCCGGTCGAGACGGAGGCGCGCGATCGGCGGCTCCAAGACCAAACGAAGATTGGACATCGGCGAACTCCGGGCTATTGGGCCTGGCTTCTGACGCAAATGCCGACTTGGAGCAAACCCGGCCCGCGTCGTAATCTATACTGCGACGTCAACCCGCAAGGCCTCGAGACGATGACCGACGACTATCCCCGCGACATGATCGGATACGGGCGCACGCCTCCCTTTGCGGACTGGCCGGGCGGAGCGCGCGTCGCCTTGCAATTCGTCATCAATTACGAGGAAGGCGGGGAAAACAACATCCTGCATGGCGACGCCGCATCCGAAGCGTTCCTCTCGGAAATCGTCGGCGCGGCGCCCTGGCCGGGAATGCGCCACATGAACATGGAGTCGATCTACGAATACGGCTCCCGCGCAGGCTTCTGGCGGCTCTACCGCTTGTTCGTCGACCGCGACATGCCGGTCACCGTCTATGCCGTGGCGACCGCAATGGCGCGCAACAAGCCCGCGGTCGACGCCATGAACGAGGCCGGATGGGAAATCGCAACCCACGGTTACAAATGGGTCGATTATCGCGACACCCCCAAAGAGGTCGAAGCCCAGCACATCGGGGAAGCCATCCGCATCCACACGGAGGTCGCGGGGTCCCGCCCGCTTGGATTTTACCAAGGGCGTTCGTCAATCAACACGATCCCCCTGGGGTGCGAGGAAGGCGGCTTCGTCTATTGCGCGGACGCCTACGCCGACGATCTGCCCTATTACATCGAAGGTCCGCGCGGGCCGCAGCTCATCGTGCCCTATACGCTGGATTCCAACGACATGCGGTTCGCCACGCCCCAGGGCTTCAACACGGGCGAGCAGTTTTTCACCTACCTCAAGGACGCCTTCGACATGCTCTACGCCGAGGGCGAGACGGCGCCGAAAATGCTTTCGATCGGGCTGCATTGCCGGCTCGTCGGCCGTCCCGCCCGCGCCGCCTCGCTGGCGCGTTTCCTCGATTACGTGCGTGGCCATGAGAAGGTCTGGGTCGCCACTCGTCTTGACATCGCCCGTCACTGGATCGCCAGGCACGCCCCCCCGGGCGGCTGGAAGCCGTCGCGCCTGACGCGCACGCTCTTCGTGGAGAAATTTGGCGGCGTCTATGAGCACTCCCGTTGGGTGGCCGAAGCGGCGTGCGATTCTGGCCTCGGACCTGAGGCGGACAGCGCCGAGGGCCTCGCCAGGATCATGGCCGCCGCCGCCGCGGCCGGGACGCCGGAGCAGAAACGCGCGCTGATCGCCGCTCATCCCGATCTCGCCGGCCGGCTGGCGCGCGCAAAGCGGCTGACGGCGGACTCGACGAAGGAGCAGGCAAGCGCCGGGCTCGACCAGCTGGACGAAGAAGAGCTTGCCCGCTTCACTGCGCTCAATGACGCCTATCGGGCAAAATTCGGCTTTCCCTTCATTATGGCGGTGAAGGGCAGAGGCAAGCGGGAGATCATCGCCGCCTTTGAACGGCGGCTCGGCAATGACCAAAGCGCGGAGATCGCGACGGCGCTTGCCGAGATCGACCGCATCGCTTTGCTTCGGCTGAAGGAGATCCTGACGTGACGCGCGTCGTTCGCGGTCGGCTCCTTTCGTTCAGGGATTCGCCGCGCAGCGCTGGGGTCGCGGCGTATAGCTATATTGAAGACGGCGCTCTTGAAGTGGAGGGGGGGCGGATCGTCGCGGTCGGCGATGCTCCCGACGTGCTCGCCCACGCGCCGGCCGACGCCGTCATCGACGATTATCGGGGTCGGCTGGTTCTGCCTGGATTCATCGACTCGCATATCCATTACCCGCAGACCCGGGTCATCGCCTCGTACGGCGCGCAGCTTCTGGAGTGGCTGCAGAAATACACTTTCGTCGAGGAGCAGAAGTTCTCGGACCCCGCGCACGCCGCCTCGGTCGCCCGCTTCTTTCTCGATGAACTGGCTCGGCATGGCACCACGACCGCGATGGTCTATTGCACCGTAAGACCCGAAGTCGGCCGAGGCCTTTTTCGCGGAGGCCGAGCGCCGAAACGCCCGCATGATCGCCGGCAAAGTCATGATGGACCGCAATGCGCCGCCCGGTTTGACCGACGATCCACAGCGCGGCTATGATGAAAGCAAGGCGCTTCTGACGAAATGGCACGGACGGGGCCGCCTCGGCTATGCCGTCACGCCGCGTTTCGCCATCACCTCGACGCCGGCGCAATTGGAAGCGGCGGGGGCTCTGGCGCGCGAATTTCGCGATGCGCATGTGCAGACGCACCTTAGCGAGAACGCAGCCGAGATCGCTCTGACGAAATCGCTCTATCCGGAGGCGCGCGACTATCTCGACGTCTATGAGCGCGTCGGTCTGGTCGGGCCGAATTCGGTATTCGGCCATTGCATCCATCTGGAGCCGCGCGAAATCTCCGCGCTCGCCGCCTCTGGCGGGGTCGCCGCGTTTTGCCCGACTTCGAACCTGTTCCTGGGCTCGGGTCTCTTCGATGAGGCGGGGCTGGATGCGGCGGGCGTCCGGGTCGCCATCGCAACCGACGTCGGCGCGGGTACGAGCTATTCGATGCTTCAGACCGCCAACGAAGCCTACAAGGCGCTGCAATTGCGAGGGCAGAGCTGGCCGGCGTTGCAGGCCTTCTATCAATTGACGCTGGGCAACGCCCGCGCGCTGGGGCTGGAGGATCGCATCGGCGCTCTGGAGCCCGGCCGCGAAGCCGATTTCGTCGTCCTCGATTCCCGAGCCACCCCCGCGATGGCGCACCGCATGGAGTCGGTCGACGGCGATGTCTCAGAGGAATTGTTCGTGCTGATGACCATGGGCGACGACCGCGCGGTGGTCGAAACCTATATAGCGGGGGAGCGGGCGAAACGGCCGTAAAGCCTGGCGCGTCAGGCTTCCTTTCGCCCTTTCTTTTTCACGGCCTTCGCGGATTTCTCTTTCGACGGCGAGGTGGCGCTTGCGGCCCTTGACCTTCTTGCCCGCGTCGAAGCCGCGCCGGCCGCCCGCTTCCGTCGTTTTGACCGATTGACTATCGACGACCACGACGGTCGGCGTGGCTTCACGACCCTCCGCCTCGCGCGTGGCCATCACGAGCACCGAGACGATTTGCGCCCACACTCCACTGTCGCGCCAGGCGTAAAATCTGTTCTGCACTGTCGTGAACGGCGGAAAGTCCTTCGGCAAATACCGCCACGGACAACCGCCACGGATCATATAAAACAACGCATTTATAATAGCTTGTCGATCGGTCGGCTTGCGCCCGCGCCGTCTAGGCGGCGGCAGTAGCGGCGCGATCAACGCAAACTCCGCCTCCGACATGTCGCTTGCATAGCGTGCGCGAATGACATCATATTTCGCACGATCGGCCTCGTTCCACGGCATCGCTAATCTTCCTAAGTTGTTGCAAACCCAGGGAATCAAGAGCCGCGAGGCCGGTCAACCGAATTTTAGGTCAGGCTCGAGCTGAAACCAGCGCGCCTCGCGCTGGCCTTTCTCTCGACAGGCCTCAAGTCCCTTGGCGAAGCCGAGAATGTAATATTCAACTCCGCATGGGTCGAAAGGCTTCCGGGACGAAAATGAGCAGGATGATCCTTCTCCGGTTGCTGACCGCGATTCCAACGCTGTTCGTCATCCTCGGGCTGTCGTTTGCGCTGATGCGTCTTGCCCCGGGCGGTCCTTTCGACCTTGAACGGCCGCTGGATCCGGCGGCGCTGGAGACGCTACGGCATGTCTACAACCTCGAGGCGCCGTTGTGGCGCCAGTTTCTTACCTATCTGGCTGCGCTTGCGCATGGCGATTTCGGCCCGAGCCTGGCCTGGCGCGATTATTCGGTGTCGGAACTGTTCGCCCGGGCGCTGCCGATCTCCGCCGCCCTGGGCGCCAGCGCATTGGCGATCGCCTTGCCGATCGGCGCCGCGACGGGCGTCCTCGCCGCCGCGCGAGCGGGCTCCGCGCTCGACTACGCCATCATCATGGTGGCCAGCGTCGGCGTGACTACGCCAAGCTTCGTGCTGGCGCCTCTCTTGCAGCTTGTCTTTGGGCTCTGGCTCGGGTGGCTGCCCGTCGGAGGTTCGGGCGATCTGTGGCACTATGCGCTGCCCGTCGTGGTGCTCGCCGCGCCGCAGGTCGCGGCGGTCGCCAGGCTGACGCGCAGCGCGACGATTGAGGCGCTCGCAGCGCCGTGTCAGCTGACCGCGCTCGCCTACGGCCTTCCCGAACGTGTTCGCCTTCGGCGCGCATTCCGGGCGGCCGCGCTGCCGCTTGTTTCCTATCTCGGACCGGCCGCCGTTTCGGTGATGACGGGATCGGTCGTAGTCGAGACCCTGTTCGGACTGCCTGGGGTCGGCCGCTACTTCGTCCAGAGCGCACTGGACCGGGACTACACGGTCAGCCTCGGCGCCGTGCTGCTGGTGGCCAGCGTTATCGTCGTCTTTAACCTCATGGTCGACGTCGCCTATCTCTTCGTCGATCCGCGAGTGCGGGCATGAGCCCTTTGCGCGGCGTCGGCGTAGGCCTCTTGGCGATCGTCGCGATATTCTGCCTTCTCGGCCCCGTTTCGACGGGCCGCGAGTTCGCGACCGTCTATCCCGATTACGTGCGCGCGCGTCCCTCGCTCGTCCCCCACCCGACCGCCGCCGAAGCGCGCGCCGCACTGCTTCGGGTTGCAGGCCGAATGCGCGTCAAGGCCGATGACATAGCGATCGCCGGCGGGCAGGTTCGCGCGAAGCTCGTCGGCGACAGGGTCATCGACCCGCGGGCGCTCGTTTATTTCGAACGATCCGACGCCTTCGGGCAGGCGAAGGCGCTGAAAAGCAACGCGGACGGACGTGAAATCGAAATTGCCGCCCCATTGAAGCGGCTGTGGCTGCCGCTCGGGGCCGACCCGAACGGCCGCGACCTCTGCGCCCGGCTGATGCTGGCCGGCCGTGTCTCGTTGTTGGTAGGGGTGCTCGGATCCGCGGTCGCGCTCGGCGTCGGCGTCACCTACGGCATGATCGCGGGTTATGCAGGGGGCAGGATCGACCTGGGCATGATGCGCGTGGTCGATGCGCTTTACGCATTGCCCTTCATCTTCTTCGTGATCCTGCTCACCGCCTTCTTCGGCCGGCGCTTCCTGCTGATATTCGTCGCAATCGGGATGGTCGAATGGCTGGATATGGCCAGACTTGCGCGCGGGCAGACGTTGAGCCTCAAATCGCGAGAATTCGTGCTTGCCGCGCGCTCCCTCGGAGTCGCGTCGCCGGTTATCCTCGCTCGTCATATCGCTCCGAATATCGCCGGCGTCGTGCTCGCCTATCTCGCGGTGCTTGCCCCGCGAGTCATCCTGGTCGAAAGCTTTCTGTCGTTTTTGGGTCTGGGCGTGCGCGAGCCGTTGACCAGCCTCGGCGTCCTGGTGGCGGAGGGCGCACGCCATTTGCAAGATGCGCCGTGGTTGCTGATCGCGCCCGTGACGCTGCTGATGCTGCTGCTGTACGGCTTGGCTTTTCTCGGCGAAAGCGACGCGCCGCCTCGGCGCGAACGCTGAAATGAGCGAACCTCTTTTTGCGATTCGAGACCTGCGCGTCGACTACGACGCGGGGCCCGCCGTCGCTGGCGCATCGCTGCAAGTTGAGCCGGGCGAAGTCGTATCCCTGGTCGGAGAGTCCGGGTCGGGCAAAACCCAGACCCTGCTCGCCGCCCTCGGCTTGCTGGACGCCCGCGCGCGCGTAGGCGGGTCGGCGCGGTTTCGCGGTCAGGAGCTGGTCGGCGCGCCGCGAGAGTTTCTCGACAGGCTGCGCGGAGATCGCATCGCCTTCGTGTTTCAGGAGCCCATGACCGCCCTCGATCCGCTGGTGCGGGTCGGCGCCCAAATCGCCGACCCGATCGTCGCGCATGGCGGCGGAGAGGCAAGAAGGCGCGCGCGGGCGTTGCTGGAGGAAGTGGGGATCGCCGGGGGGGCGAGCCGCGCCGACGCCTATCCGCACCAGCTTTCCGGCGGCGAACGGCAACGCGTCATGATCGCGATGGCTCTCGCCAACCGTCCGGATCTGTTGATCGCCGACGAACCTACAACTGCGCTCGACGCGATCGTGCAAAAACGCATCCTCGATGGACTCGAAGCGCAACGCCGCACGCTGGGTCTCGCGTTGATCCTCGTGACGCACGACTTGAGGCTTGCGCGTCGCTACGCTTCGCGCCTCTATGTGATGCGGGCCGGCCGCGTGGTCGAGGAAGGCAAGACTTCGTCGGTCTTCGCGGCTCCGCGCGAGGCCTACACGAAAGCCTTGATCGAAGCCATGCCGGCGCGGGCGCCGGTCCATCGCGGCGACGACGCCCGCGAGGCGCTGGCGTGCCAGAACCTGCGGGTCGCCTATGGACGCAAACTCGTCGTGGACGGCGTCGACCTCGTGCTGCGACGCGGACGAACGCTTGCGATCGTCGGCGAATCGGGATCCGGCAAGTCGACCTTGGCGCGGGCGCTGATGCGGCTCCAGGTCTCGGACGGCGAGATCCGCTGGACAGGCCGGCCAGTGGCGCGGCTTCAAGGGGGGGCTCTGCGCCGGGCGCGCGGCGCCGCGCAGATCGTTTTTCAGGACTCCCACGCCGCATTGTCGCCGCGGCTGACGATCGACGAGATCGTCGTCGAAGGTCTGCGAGCGATGGGGCGTTCAAGCGCGGACGCCGCGCGGCGGGCGCTCGAAGCCGTCGGTCTCGACCCGGCGATCGGGTCTCGCAGGCCCGAAGCTCTCTCCGGCGGTCAGCGACAGCGCGTCGCCATCGCCCGCGCCTTGGCGCTCGAGCCCGCCGTTATGACGCTCGACGAACCGACGTCTTCCCTCGACCGCGCCGTGCAGCGCGACATCCTCGCCTTGCTCGACCGGTTGCAGGCCGAGCGCGGCCTCGCCTATCTCTTCGTCACCCACGATCTTGGTCTCGCCCGCGCATTCGCCGACGACGTCATGGTCCTGCGGGAAGGGCGCGTCGTGGAGCGGGGACCGATCTCGGAGGTTTTCGCGCGGCCGGCTCAAGTCTATACCCGCGAATTGATCGAGGCCGCGGATCTGGGCCCATAAAGTTGGAGGCAGTCATGTCGGGATTCGCGCTCAACGAGGATCACATCGCCATTCGCGACATGGCGCTCGATTTCGCGCGCGAGAAAATCGCGCCGCACGCGCTGGAATGGGACGAGAAAAAGCACTTTCCCGTTGACGTGATCCGCGAGACGGCGGCGCTGGGCCTCGGCGGCATCTACATCCGGGAAGACATCGGCGGCTCGGGCCTGACCCGCTTCGACGCGGCGCTCATCTTCGAGGCGCTGGCGACCGGCTGCCCGGCGATTTCCGCGTTCATATCGATACACAACATGTGCGCCTGGATGATCGACCGCTTCGGCAGTCAGGCGCAGCGCGAACGGTTCCTGCCGCCGCTGCTCTCGATGGAGCGGCTGGCGAGCTACTGCCTCACCGAGCCGGGATCGGGCTCGGACGCCGCGGCGTTGCGCACGCGCGCGGCGCGCGACGGCGATCATTACGTGCTCAACGGGCAGAAGCAGTTCATCTCGGGCGCCGGGAACGAATACGACTTCTACGTCGTGATGGCGCGCACCGGCGACGACGGCCCGCGCGGGATCTCGACCTTTCTTGTCGAGGGCGGAACGTCCGGCCTCAAGTTTGGGGCCAACGAGCGCAAGATGGGCTGGAACGCCCAGCCGACGCGCGCCGTCATATTCGAGGATTGCCGCGTGCCGGCCGAGAACCGTCTCGGGGAGGAAGGGATCGGCTTCAAGATCGCCATGGCCGGGCTCGACGGCGGCCGGCTCAACATCGGCGCCTGTTCGCTGGGCGGGGCGCAGGCGGCCCTCGACAAGGCGCTCGCCTACATGAAAGAGCGCAAGGCGTTCGGCAAACGGCTCGACGAGTTCCAGGCCCTGCAGTTCACGCTCGCCGACATGGCGACCGAGCTCGAGGCCGCGCGCACCCTGCTCTGGCGCGCCGCCGCCGCTCTCGATGCGAAGGCGCCGGACGCCACCCGCCTCTGCGCAATGGCTAAGCGCTTCGCCACCGACACCGGTTTCGATGTCGCCGACCGCGCGCTCCAGATGTTCGGAGGCTATGGCTATCTCGCTGACTACGGCGTCGAGAAGTTGGTGCGCGATCTTCGCGTGCACCGTATTCTGGAGGGCACGAATGAGATCATGCGGCTGATCGTGGCGCGCGAGATGGTGGGGCGGTAGCGGGGAAATCCCGACGCCTGACGCTCACCCGAGCGTCGCTCACAACTGCGCCCAGGGGCATCGGGTGAAGGAACTATGCGGCCCCGCGCGCTGGATAGCGAGGACGGTTATCTGGGCGTCGCCGATCTCGAACTCAGCCCGCCAGACGTTCTCTTGCGGGTTCAGTTCCGGACACTTGGCTGGCGACGGGACAAGCGTGATGTTGTTTGGAGCCGCCAGCTTGGCCGACATAGGCCAGCCCGCTTGACCGAGAAGCCCGACGCCGACTTTACCTGGGGCGACGTCGGCCGATATTTCAGCCGGATGCAGGCTCGTGGCGACTGTGTCCTGGCATTATTGCCCGGGGATCTTGCCGACCTTGATCTCTATGCTCGAATAATAATGAGCCAGCGCAGCGATGTCGTCGTCGGAGAGTTCCTTGACGACGACATTCATCATCTCGTTGCTGCGCGCGCCCTGCCTGAAGGCGGTCAGTTGCGCGATCAGATAGATCTCGGTCTGCCCGGCCAGATTCGGCGCCTCGGGAATTTTCGACATCCCGTCGACGCCGTGGCAGGTCGCGCAGATCTCCAGTTTCTCGGGCGCCTTGGCGTCGCCCTCAGCCGCGGCCGGATTCGCGAGCAGGGCCGCCATTCCCGAGACTGCGACCGCCATCCCGATTTCCCCGAATTCTGCCGCATCAATCAAACACTCCGCCCGTCAAGCCCCAAACGAGGCGCCGTCCAAACAAGGACGGCGCCGGCCACAGGCCGGCGCCGTCTTTTTTCATCGCGTCAGATCACTTGCCGTCGTACCAGATGCGGTAGATGGCGCCGACCAGATCGTCGGAGACGAGCAGCGAGCCGTCCCACGACTGCGTCACGTCGACCGGGCGGCCGAGATAATGGCCGTTGTCGTTCCAGCCCTCCGCGAACGGCATCGACGGACCGGCGACATGGCCGTCGGGCTTGAGGAACGTCACCATCACGCGCGCCCCGACCGGCACCGTGCGGTTCCACGAGCCATGCTGTGTCGGAGAAGATGGCGCCCTTGTATTTATCGGGGAACATGTCGCCGGTGTAGAAGGTGAGGCCGAGGTCGGCGGCATGGGCGGCCTGCTCGACCTCCGGGAACACGACGTCGGCCGGCGGCGTCTCGTTCTTATACTCGTTGGTGCGGACGTGCCCGCCGCCGTACCAGGGGAAGCCGAAGTTCTCGCCCTTCTTGTCGATGCGGTTCATCTCGCCCGGCGGGATTTCGTCGCCCATGCCGTCGACCTGATTGTCGTTCGACCAGAGCGTCTTGTCCTTGGGGTTGAAGTCCATGCCGACGGGATTGCGCAGACCGGTGGCGTAAACCTCGCGGTTCTTGCCGTCCTGGTCCATGCGGATGATGCCGCCCATGCCGATCTTGGCGTCGAGCTGCACCTTGTCCTTGGCCGGCACGTTAAAGGGCTGGCCGAGCTGGATATAGAGCTTGTTGTCCGGGCCGACGCGGCATTCGCGCGCGGTATGGTTGAAGCTCTCCTCCGCCTTCGGAATGAGCTGACCCTCCGGCACGACGACGCCGACGGCGACATCGGGGCTCTCATAGAAGAACTCGGCGGCCGGATATTGCAGGACGCGGTTCTGCTCGGCGATGTAGAGGAAACCGTCCTTCGAGAAGCACGGCCCGTTCGGGAGGCGCTTCGGCAGGGTCGGCGCGAATTCCTTGACTTCGTCGGCGACGCCGGCGCGCGAACGGTCGGTGACGGCCCAGACCTTGGTCTTGCGGGTGCCGACGATGGTGACGACGCCCTGCGGGCCGACCGCCATATGGCGAGCGTCCGGCACCAGCGCGTAGAGCCCGATGTGGAAGCCCTGCGGGAGAGTGATCTTCTTCAGGGTCTCCTTGACCGCGTCCGCCTTGGGACCGGTCTGCGGCACCGTCGGCCAATCGACCGGCGCCGTCATGTGGAACCCTTCCAGCTTCTCCAGATTGTCGGCGCGCGCGCCGAAGCTGGCCGTCATCAACGCGGCGACCGCCGCTACTGTCGCAAATGCGAGCTTCAAGACTTCCTCCCCACTTCGCTATGGTCGGCGCCAATCAACCCTGAACGGCGGCGAGAGATCGCTTCTTTGCAGATCAAACACGTCGAGCGCCTTCGGAGCTTTCGCCGCGCGCGCCCTCAGCGCGGCGCACGCCGAACAAACTCCTGGGGACGCTCGAATTGGCGGCGCCGAGCGTTCCGGACATTTCCATCCCGCTCGATACACATTGTACTACAAATTTTTGAGCGCGGTCAACATGGCGGCCTCGCGCGGCGCCGTGCGCCGCTCCCAGTTTATCCGCTTTGCATCAATTCTTTTGGTCGTCGGCTTCGTCCGCCGACGAGAGCCCGCGGCCGCCATGCCGCGCCCGAAGGCGACGGCTTCGATCGCCTCGGCGCAGCGAACGATTGCAGCGGCGGCCTGCGACCTCGCCATGCATGACGGATCAATCGGTTCGTGAGGCCCTCGCTTGCGCTCACACAAGATCACGCGCGATCGTCTCGCAGAACACGCGGCTCAGCGCCGGTTCGCCGTTCTCATAAGCGTCGAGCCTGGCCTCGATATGGAAGTCCGTGGCCGTCGCGCGCATTTCCACGCGCGTCTCGATGCGGATGCGCCAGCCCTCGCGGCCCATCTCATATGTCTGCTCCAGTTCATAGCGGGCGCTGAGCGGGTCGTCCGCGCCAATCGTCAGGCGGCGCGTGAGATTGTGAGAAACGCTCGTCCCGATCTCGTCGTAGGCATAGGCGCCCTCGCCGAACAGCCCGCCCTCGGCGATCGTCTCGTAGGTCGAACGCCCGCGCGCGAGATCGAAGCCGACGCGCCGTTCGACGCGGCCTTGGCCGAGCATGGTTTTCGGCGCGTCGGCGGCGGTCTCGCGCGGGGCGAAGGAAATCGCGGGCTCGTCGGACGGGCGCGAGGCGGACAGGCAGCGTCAATTTCCCGGGCAGGCGCAGCCTCAACGTCGCGCGCTCCGGCGCCGGCCAGATCAGCGGCCAATAGGCGGTGGAAAGCGCGAGCCGCAGCCGATGCCCCGGCGCGACGACATAGCCGCAATCGTTGAGCTTCAGCCGCACGCGATAGAAGACGCCCGGCGTCAGCGCGCTGGGCTCGGCGTGGCTGTCGCGGTGGGCGAGGTTGAGCACGCCATAAGAGACGCGCCGCGACGCGCCGTCCGGGCTGACGTCGCAGAGGCGCGCGCAGAGCTGCGCGACGGGCTTGTCCGAGGCAAGCTCGACCTCGAATTCGGGCGCGCCGAGGAGCTCCAGGCGCTCGCCGAGCGGCGCGCTGTCGAAGCAGCGCGAGAAGCCGTCGTCCAGGCGCTGGTCCGCCGGCGCCTCATGCGGCGCGCCGGTTCCCATCCATTCGCCGACGCCGGCGCCCGTCCAGCACGGCGAGCAAATCTCGACCGCCGCGGGCGCGCCGGGCCGTTCGAGCCCGGCGTCGTCCACGCTCCAGCCCCGCGCTTCGATGCGAGGCGAGGGCCATTGCGCTTCGCCGACGAAGCGGCCGGGGGCGATGTCTCGGTTCTCCCGCCCCTCCTCGATGAAGGCGCGCAGCATCGGTTCGTTCATCACGCCTGTGTCGCGATCCCTCAACCAATGGTCCCACCAGCGCAGAGCTTCCTGCAGGAAGCCGATAGCCGGTCCCGGCCTGCCGTCATGAGGATAAAGATGCGCCCAGGGGCCGATGAGGCCGAGACGCGGGACCTGCAGGCCCGCGAGCAGGCGCGGAATGGCGTTGGTGTAGGCGTCAGCCCAGCCGCCGACGGCGAACACCGGGCATTGGATCGCCGCGTAGTCTTCGCACACGGAACCGTGGCGCCAATAGGCGTCGCGACGCTGACGCCTCAACCAGAGCGCGGGCCAGAACGGCATGGCGTCGAGCCGCTCGCGCCAGCGTTCGCGCCAGTCGGCGCGCAGCTCGGGGTCGGGCGGGCGCGCCTGATAGGCGAGCATGACGGCGCCCCACCAGAGATTATCGTTGAGCAGCGCCCCGCCCATGTAATGGATGTCGTCGGCGTAGCGATCGTCGGTCGAGCAGACGGTTATGATCGCCTTCAGCGCCGGGGGCCTCAGCGCCGCCACCTGCAGCGCGTTGAAGCCGCCCCACGACTTGCCCATCATGCCGACGCGTCCGCTGCACCAGGGCTGGCGGCTCAGCCAGTCGATGACTTCGGCTCGCGTCGTCGAGCTCGCGTTGCAGATATTCGTCCTCGAGCAGGCCGTCGGATTCGCCGGAGCCGCGCATGTCGACGCGCACGGCGACATAGCCGTGCGCGGCGAAATACCCATGCATCGGCTCGTCGCGGCCGCGCGTGCCGTCGCGCTTGCGATAGGGGATGTATTCGAGGATCGCCGGCGCGGGCGTTACGTCGGGAAACCAGATCCGAGCCGCCAGCCGGCAGCCGTCGGCGAGCGGGATGAAGAGGTTCTCGACGACGCGCACTCAAGATGCTCCGGAATGGGACCGCGGGCGTCCCGCCCGCTCCCTCACGCCGCCGCGCGCCCAGCGAGCACGTGATCGAGCCAGGTGGTGTCCATCTCCGGCACGGAGGAAATGAGCTTCTCCGTATAGGGATGGAACGGCGGCGAGAAGATCTGCGCCGTCGGCCCCTGCGCGATGATCTCGCCCTTCAGCATCACCGCCGTGCGATGCGCGATGCGGCGCACGGTGCCGAGATCGTGGGTGATGAACATATAGGCGAGGCCGAGCTCCTCCTGCAGCTTGCGCAACAGCTTCAGCACTTCCTCGGCCACCAGCGGATCGAGCGCCGAGGTCGGTTCGTCGCAGATGATGAGGTCCGGCTCGGCGGCGAGCGCGCGGGCTATGCACACGCGCTGCTTCTGCCCGCCGGAAAGCTGGCCCGGCCGGCGCTTGGCGAAATCGGCGGGCAGGCCGACATGCGTCAGCAGTTCGGCGACCTTGTCTGTTACCTCGGCTCCCGGCCGGTTGAAGAAGAAGGTCATCGGCCGGCCGATGATCTCCTGCAGGGTCTGGCGCGGATTGAGCGCCACGTCCGGCATCTGATGCACCATCTGCAGGCGCCTCAGCACGTCGCGCGGCCGTTGCGCCATGTCGGGGCTCAGCGTCCGCCCGGCGAGCTTCACCTCGCCGCCGCGGCGCGGCAGCAGGCCGGCGACGACGCGCGCGAGCGAGGATTTGCCGGAGCCGGATTCGCCGACGACAGCCAGAGTCTCGCCCCTGGCGAGCGACACGTTGATGTCCCTCACCACCGTCGTCCCCGGCTGATAGCCAGCCACCACGTCGGTGACGCTGAGCAGCGGCTCGGCGTGCGCGGGCGGGTCGATCAGCGGCGTGTGGGTCGCCGCGCGGCGTTCGTTGACGAGCGCGGTGGCGTAAGGCGTCCTCGGCGCCTCCAGCACTTGTTTGGCCTCGCCCATCTCCACCATTTTGCCGTGGCGCAGCACCATGATGCGATGCGCGATCTGCGCGACCACGGCGAGATCGTGGGTGATGTAGAGGCCAGCGGTGCCGAATTCGCGGATGAGGTCGCGCAGCAGCGCCAGCACCTCGATCTGCGTCGTCACGTCGAGCGCCGTGGTCGGCTCGTCGAGCACGATGATGTCGGGGCGGCAGCTCATCGCCATCGCCGCCATCGCGCGCTGCAACTGCCCGCCGGAAACCTCGTGCGGATAGCGGTCGCCGAACGTGTCGGGGTTCGGCAGTTGCAGCTTGGCGAACAGGGTTTTCGCGTAGGCCTCCGCCTCGCCGCGGCCCATCACGCCGTGGATGACGGGCGCCTCGCACACCTGGTCCATCAGCTTCATCGCCGGATTGAACGAGGCCGCCGCGCTCTGCGCGATATAGGCGATGCTCTTGCCGCGGAAGTTGCGGCGCGCCGCCGCCGTGCTCGCGCGCAGCTCCACGCCGTTGATCTTGATCTCGCCGCCGGTGATGCGGCAGCCAGCGCGCGCATAGGCCATCGAGGCGAGGCCGATGGTCGACTTGCCGGCGCCGGATTCGCCGATGAGGCCCAGAATCTCGCCGCGCCTCAGCGTGACGTCGATCTTGTCGACCAGCGTCGCGCCGGTGATGGTCTCGACCTGAAGGGCGTCCAGGCTCAGAACCAGTTCGTCGCTCATCGCGGCCTCACATTTCCGCCTGCGAGCCCGAGGGCCGCGCATCGATCGACAACAGCCAATCGACGACCAGATTGACGCCGACCGTCAGCGAGGCGATGGCGAAGGCGGGATAGAGCGGCGCGAGCAGCCCGAAATTGATCGCCGCCGCGTTCTCGCGCACCATGCCGCCCCAGTCCGCGTAAGGCGGCTGCACGCCGATGCCGAGAAAGCTCAGCGCCGCCACGAACAGGAAGTTGAAACAGAAGCGCAAGCCGAACTCCGAGATCAGCGGCGCCGAGGCGTTGGGCAGCACTTCCGAGCGGATGATCCACCACAGGCCCTCGCCGCGCATGCGCGCCACCTCGACATAATCGAGCACCGCGATGTTCATGCCGAGCGCGCGCGCGAGGCGGAACACCTTGGTGGAGTCGATGATGGCGATGGTGAGGATCAGCACCGGGATCGACGAGCCGAACACGCCGAGCACGATGAGCGCGAGAATGAGCTGCGGGATCGACATGATGACGTCGACGAGGCGCGACAGCACGATATCGACCCAGGAGCCGAGCACGGCGGCGGTGAAGCCGAGCGTCACGCCGATGAAGAACGAGATGAGCGTGCAGGCCGCGGCGATGCCGATGGTGGTGCGCGCGCCGTAGATGAGGCGGCTCAGCATGTCGCGGCCGATCTGGTCGGCGCCGAGCCACATATGCGCGGAGGCCGGCGCCCAGGTGTCGCCGACCGATTGCGATTGTCCGTAGGGCGCGAACCACGGCCCTACCACCGCCGTCAGCAGATAGAGGACGACGATGAAGAGCCCGATTTTGGCCGTCAGCGGAGGGCGATGTCCGTAGATCGTCATGGGCCCTCAGCGGCGTCGGCGCAGGCGCGGATTGGCGAGCATGGCGAGAATGTCGGCCAGCGTGTTGAGGGTGACGAACACGGCGGCGAACACCAGGCCGCAGGCCTGGATCACCGGCACGTCGCGCTTGGCGACCGCGTCCACCATATATTGACCGACGCCGGGATAGACGAACACGTTCTCCACCACGACGACGCCGACGACGAGATAGGCGAGATTGAGCGCCACAACCGAGACGATCGGCCCCAGCGCATTGGGCAGCGCGTGGAAGGCGACGACGCGCGTGCGCGTGAGCCCCTTGAGGAACGCCATCTCGATATAGGGCGTCGACATGATCGACAGCACGGAATTGCGCGTCATGCGCAGCATGTGCGCCATCACCACCATCGTCAGCGTCAGCGCCGGCAGGAAAGCGACATAGATGCGCTGGCCCAGTCCCATGTCGGAATCGACGGTGGCGAGCGAGGGAAACCAGACCAGATTGATGGCGAAGATGATGATGAGGATATAGGCGACGAAGAATTCCGGCACCGAAATGGCGATCAGCGTCAGGATGTTGGCGAGCCGGTCGGCTAGCCTGCCTTCGCGGATCGCCGAGATGATGCCGAGGCCGACGGCCAGCGGCACGGCGATGATCGCGGCGTAGGCGGCCAGAAACAGCGTGTTGAGGAAGCGCGGCCCGAGTTCGTCGATGATGACGCGCTGGTTGGTGAGCGCCTTGCCGAAATCGCCGTGCAGGACGCCGATGAGCCAATTCAGATAGCGAAGATAGGCCGGTTGATCGAGCCCCAGTTCCTGGCGGAACACCTTGAGCGCCTCGGGCGTCGCCTGCTGGCCGAGCACCGCTGAGGCCACGTCTCCCGGCAGGATCTGCGTGCAGATGAAAATCAGCACCGACACCGCCAGGAGAGTTATGATTCCGAGAGCGAACCGCGTCGCAATCAATCGTAGCACCGCTCGCTCCCCCCTCGCGGTTCACATCCTGATTGCGGTCAGGCGAACCAGCCCTTCTCGGCGATGCGCTGGTCGCACATGTCGTAGTGCGGGTGCGGGGCCGTGCCCTTCACCTTCTTGGAGTAGCCGTCGAGATAGTCGCCGATGGCGAAGCAGACCATGCCGCCGTCCTCCCAGATCATCTTCTGGCATTCGCCGTAGAGCTGCGTGCGCTTCTTCTCATCGAGTTCGGCGCGCGCCTCGAACAGCAGCTTGTCGAACTCGGGGCGGCGCCAATGCGTGTCGTTCCAGTTGGCGGTCGAAAGGAACGTCTGCGCAAGCTGGTTGTCGGCGTTCGGCCGGCCGCCCCAATAGACCGCGCAGAAGGGATCCTTCAGCCACACGTTGCTCCAGTAGCCGTCGCCGGAGACGCGCTTGACGTTGAGCGTGATGCCCGCCTTCTTCATCGCCTCCTGATAGAGCACCGCGCTGTCGGTGGCGCCGGAGAACGCGCCCTCCGAGACTTCGAGCGTCAGATTGGCGTTGGCCATGCCGGCCTTCTTGAAATGGAAAGCCGCCTTGTCGGGATCGTAGGGGCGCTGCGGCAGCTCCTTGGCGTAATATTTCTGCGACGGCGCGACCGTGGTGTCGTTGCCCATGGTCGCAAAGCCGTGATGCACGTTGTCGATGATCTTCTGCCGGTCGATGCCGTATTTGAGCGCGAGGCGGATGTCGAGGTTGTCGTAGGGCTTGGTGTCGCACAAGGCCACCCAGGCGAAGCGGTTGCCGGTGCCCTTGGTGCGCACGACATTGACGCTGGGCATCTTCATGGTGAACGCCACCGTCTTGGGGTCAAGCCGGTTGGCCGCGTCGATCTGCCCGGATACGAGCGCCTGCGTGCGCGCGGATGCGTCGGGAATGTAGCGCAGCTCGATGCTGTCGAAATTGCCGCGGCCGGGCTTCCAGTAAGTCCCCTTCTTGCGCTTGGTCAGCACGCGCACGCCGGGCTCGAAATGTTCGAGCTCAAAGGCGCCCGTGCCGTCGGGCTTGGAGAAATCGGTGAAATTGTTGGGGACGATGAGAATGTGATAGTCGGCGAATATCGAGGGCAGGCCGGCGTCGCCGCTCGACAGCGTTATGAGGATCTGGTTCTTCGCCAGCTTCTTGATGTCGGAGATGCCGGCCATCAGATCCTTGGCGCCGGACTTCGTTTCGCCGCGATGCATATTGAGCGAATAGATGACGTCGTCGGCGTCGAGGATCTTGCCGGAGGTGAAGGGAATGTCCTTGCGGATGTTGAACACCCATTCCTTCGCGCCGGGCTTGGCCTCCCAGCTTTCGGCGAGCTCGCCCTGCGGGTCGCCGTTCTCGCCGATTTCAACCAGGCCGTTCCACAATTGCCAGCCGTAGGAGATCGGAATCGAGTCGGCGTAGGTGCGCGGGTCGAGGCTGTCGGAGGCGCTGCCGCCCTCCATCCCGAGGCGAAGAGTGCCGCCTTTCTTGGGCGCATCCGCCGCATAGGCGCTCCGGGCGCCGAGGCTCAGGCCCAGCGCGGCGGCGCCGGCCATCAATTCTCGGCGGTCGATGATGAGGTCAGAACCGCGAGTTCGCTTGTCGTTATCATGCGCCATATCCGTAATCTCCTCCGTGCTCGCCTCCGCCGGGCCCCTTCGGGGGGTATAGAGCAGCTTCATTATCGACGCGTTTTTTCTAAACACAATAGCGGCGCCGGGCCCGTTGCGGGCGGATTTTTCGATGGCCGAACCGAAATCCCGCTTTTCGCCCGTTTCATAGGCGGGGCCGCTCGCGCAAGCGGCGCTCGTGCTCGGAAATTGTCGCCCCCGCCGCGTAATCCTGCGCTGCGCAGCGCGTCGAGGATCGCGACCAGACAGGCGTCGCGACGCGCCTCCAGTTCGCGGATCGAGGCGGCGCCGGCCTGCGCGTCGGATTGCTCGGCCACCCTGTCGATCAGCGCGTCGGTGAGTTCCGGCGCCTCCAGTTTCGTCCACGGCAGCTTGAGCGCGGGGCCGAATTGGGCGAGAAAATGCCGCATGCCCGCCTCTCCGCCGGCCATGCGGTAGATGAGGAACGTGCCCATGAACGACCAGCGCAGGCCGGCCCCGTAGCGGATCGCGTCGTCGATCTCCTCCGTCGTCGCCACGCCGTCGTTGACGAGCCAAAGCGCCTCGCGCCACAGCGCCTCCAGCAGACGGTCGGCGATGAAGCCGTCGATCTCCTTGCGCACATGAAGCGGCCTCATGCCGACGGAGCGATAGAGCGCCATCGCGGCCGTCTTGGTCGCCTGCGACGTCTGATCGCCGCCGCAGACCTCGACGAGCGGCAACAGATAGACGGGATTGAAGGGATGGCCGACGACGAACCGCTCCGGTCGCGCCATCGCGCTTTGCAGGCGGCTCGGCAGCAGGCCGGAGGTCGAGGACGCGACGATCGTCTCGGGACGCGCGGCGGCGTCGATCGTCTTCAGCACGCGCTGCTTGAGGTCCTCGCGCTCGGGCAGGCTCTCCTGCACGAAATCCGCCCCGGCCACGGCGGCCTCGACCGTCGGGGCGAGCGTGAGCGCGCCCTCGGGCGTGGCCTCGCCCGGAAACAGAGCGGCGCGGGCGCGCCGCGCCGCGTCCGATCACTGTCGTCGAGCTTGCGCGCGATCTCCGGATCGGGATCGTAGAGCGCGACGTCGTGGCCTTCCAGCAGGAAGCGCGCGGCCCAGCCGGCGCCGATCACCCCGCCGCCGACGAGGCCGATTTTCATTTTGCCCGTCATGTCTCAGCCCCGCTTGCGCAGTTTCAGTTTCTCGCGCGCTTCGGCAGGCGAAAGCACGCGCGCGCCCATGTTGGTCAGGATCGTCGCCGCCCGCTCGACGAGCCCTCCGTTGGAGGCGGGCACGCCGCGGTCGAGGAACAGATTGTCCTCGAGCCCGACCCGCACGTTGCCGCCCGCCAGCGCCGCCATCGCCGCATAGGGCAATTGGTTGCGGCCGATCGAGAAGGCGCTGAACACCGCGCCCGGCGGCAATTGGTTGACGAGCGCCATCAGGGTCAGGGGATCGTCCGGCGCGCCATAGGGAATGCCCAAGCAAAGCTGGATCATGCAGGGATCGTCGATCAGCTTCTCGGCGATCAGTTGCTTGACGAAGACGAGATGGCCGGTGTCGAACACCTCAAGCTCGGGCCTGACGCCGAGCGCCTGCACCTTGCGCGCCATCGCGCGCAATGTTGAGGGCGTATTGGTCATGACGTAATCGCCGAGCGCGAAATTCATCGTGCCGCAGTCGAGCGTGCAGATTTCCGGCAGCAATTGCGCGACATGAGCGAGCCGCTCGCTCGGCCCCACCATGTCGGTGCCGGCGGGATCGAGCGGCAGCGGGGTTTCGCCGGCGCCGAACACCACGTCGCCGCCCATGCCCGCCGTCAGATTGATGACGACGTCGACGTCGGCCGAGCGGATGCGATCGACGACCTCGGCGTAGAGATGAACCGCGCGCGCGGCCTTGCCGGTCTCGGGATCGCGCACATGGATATGGGCGATCGCCGCGCCGGCCCTGGCGGCCTCTATCGCGGCTTCCGCGATCTGTTTGGGCGTAACCGGCACGCCGGGATGCTTGCCCACCGTGTCGCCGGCGCCGGTGACGGCGCAGGTGATGAAGACTTCGCGGTTCATCGGGTCTCCTTGAGATTACATCACGCAGACGAGCCTCAAAGCGTCGTAGATCGCGGCGTGGATGTTGCGGGAGGCGACGGCGTCGCCGATGCGGAAAAGCTGATAGGCGCCTTCGGCGTTGCGGATGAGCGTCTGCGGCCGGACCGCCAGCAGCGCCGCCTGATCGACCTCGCCGAGATTGCGCGAGCCCGGTTTGAGCGCGAAATAGAGATCCTCCACCGGCGTCGCGCCGTGATCGACGACGATCTGATCGGCGACCCGCTCGACGCGCTTGGCGCCATATTCGTCGAAGAATACGCCGATGAGCCGGTTGCCCTCGCGCCGGATGCTTTCGAGCCGCAGGTTCAGCGTCACGCCGACGTCGAACCGGGAAAACGCGCGCAGGTAGGGCGGAAAGCTGGTCGAGCCGACGTCGGGGCCGAGCATGCGCTCGGGCGTCATATAATCGACGTTGGCGCCGGCGCGCGCGCAGAACTCGGCGACGCTGACGCCGGCGTGCGCGCCATTGTCGTCGTAGACGATCACGTTCGCGGCGGGCTTCGCCGCGCCGGTCAGGATGTCCCAGCTCGATGTCGCGTGATCCGCGCCCTCGCGCAGGAAATCGAGATTGGGCACGCCGCCGGTCGCGACGATGACGACGTCCGGCCCCTCGCGCAGCACGTCCCCGGCTTCGGCATAGACATTCGTGCGCAGGTCGACGCCGTGCTTCTCGCATTGCGCGACGCGCCAATCGACGAGGCCGAGTATCTCGCGCCGCCGCGTAAGGCCGGCGGCGACCCGCACCTGTCCGCCGGGCGCGTCCGCCGCCTCCATCAGAATCGTCTTGTGCCCGCGCGCGGCGGCGACCCGCGCCGCCTCCAGCCCGCCCGGCCCGGCGCCGACGACGACAACGCTTCTCAGCCGGCCGTCGGCGTGCGTCACGACATGCGGCATCGTCAGCTCGCGCCCGGTGGCGGCGTTGTGCACGCAGACGGCCTGGCCGGAATAGATGCTGTCGATGCAATAGCCCATGCCCACGCAGGGTCTTATTTCATGCTCGCGCCCCTGTTTGATCTTCAGCGCGATATGAGGATCGGCCAGATGCGCGCGCGTCATGCCGACGAGGTCGAGCTTGCCGGATTCGATGGCGTGCCGCGCCGTCGCCACATCCTGCACGCGCGCGGCGTGGAAGGTGGGCAGGCGGGTCGCGGCCCGCACTTCGCCGGCGAAATCGAGATGCGGCGCCGAGGGTTCGCCCATGCCGGGAATGACGCGCGAAAGCCCCTCCTCGGTGTCGATATGGCCGCGAATGACGTTGAAGAAGTCGATGAGGCCGCTGGCGGCGAGCCTTTCGGCGATGGCGAGCCCTTCGCGCCTGTCGATGCCGCGCTCGGCGTCCTCGTCGGCGACCGCGCGCACGCCGACGATGAAATCCTCGCCCACGCGCTCGCGGATCGCGCGCAGCGCCTCCATGCCGAAGCGCATCCGGTTTTCGAGCGAACCGCCGTATTCGTCGGCGCGATGGTTGGTCAGCGGCGACCAGAACTGATCGAACAGATGGCCATAGGCCTCGACCTCCAGCCCGTCGAGCCCCGCCTCCTTCACCCGCTCCGCCGCGTCGGCATAGGCGGCGACGACGCGCGCGATGTCGAAATCCTCCATCGCCTTGGGAAAGGCGCGATGCGCCGGCTCGCGCACGTGGCTGGCGCTGAGGACCGGCAGCCAGTCCTCCTTGGCCCAGCTCGTGCGGCGGCCGAGATGGGTGATCTGGATCATCACCGCGGCGCCTTGCGCATGCACGTCGTCGGCGAGCGCCTTCAACCAGCCGATGACCTCGTCCTTATAAAGCAGGATGTTGCCGAAGGCCTGCGGGCTGTCGGGCGCGACCACCGCCGAGCCGCCGATCATCGTCAGGCCGATGCCGCCTTTCGCCTTCTCGACGTGATAGGCGCGATAGCGGTCCTTCGGCATCCCGTCATGGGTGTAGGCCGGCTCGTGAGCGGTCGACATCAGACGATTGCGGATCGTCAGATGCTTGAGCCGGAAGGGCTGCAACAGCGGGTCGGCGCTCATGAGGAAGCGAGCTTAGCCGGCTCGCTCGGCTTGTACAGGGCCGGCGCGGCGCCGGCCGCCAATGAAAAATGGATGGGCGCGCCGCAACGCTTAATAGCCGATGGCCGCCCCGCTCCCCCTGCGGCTGTCGTTGACCCCATAGAAGCGATTGTCGCCGACGGGCTTGCCGCCAATCTTCGGCGCCCCGATGAGTATGGCGTCGACGTGATTGGCGGGCTGCGGCGGCCCGAAGCGATGGCCCATGGCTTCGAGGATCTTGCGCGTGTCCGGCGACAGCGCGAAAGGCTCGACGAAGGTCATGTCCGGCAGCCATTGGTTGTGGATGCGCGGGGCGTCGACGGCTTGCGAGATCGACATGCCGTAGTCGATGACGTTGAGGATAACTTGCATGACGACGGTGATGATGCGGCTTCCCCCCGGCGTGCCCAGCACCATCAGCGGCTTGCCGTCCTTGACGACGACGGTCGGCGTCATCGAGCTCAGCGGCGTCTTGCCCGGCTGGATGGCGTTCTTTTCGCCCTGCACGAGGCCGTACTGATTGGCCGCGCCGACCTTGGCGGTGAAATCGTCCATCTCGTCGTTGAGCAGCACGCCGGTGTCGCCCGCCACCATGCCGGCGCCGAACCAGTCGTTGAGCGTATAGGTCACCCCGACGGCATTCCCCTGATTGTCGACGATGGAGTAATGCGTGGTGTTGACGCCTTCGTGCGGCGGCTTGCCGGGCGCGAGATCGGCCGAGCGCGCGGCGCGCGCGGGGTCGATGGAGGCGCGGATTTTCGCCGCATAGTCCTTGGCTGATCAGGGTATCGACGGGATTGTCCGACGAAGGCGGGATCGCCGAGCAGATTGTTGCGGTCGACATAGGCGTGCCGCATCGCCTCGATCTCGTCGTGCAGCGCCTGAGCCGAGCCGAAGCCGAGCCTGGCCAAGGGATAGCCTTCGAGGATGTTGAGCATTTCGCACAAGGTGACGCCGCCCGAGCTTGGCGGCGGCGCGGAGACGATGTCGTAGCCGCGATAGTCGCACTCGATCGGCTTCAGCTCGCGCGGCTTGATGCGGTCGAGATCCTCCTGGGTGACGACGCCGCCGCCCTGCTGGATCGCCGAGACGATCGCCGCGCCGACCTCGCCTTCGTAGAACCCCGCCGCGCCCTTCTCCCGGATCGCCCGCAGCGTGCGCGCGAGATCCTTCTGCACCAGCCGGTCGCCGATGGCGTAGGGCTTGCCGTCGTTCAGGAAAATGGCGGCCGAGGTCGGGTATTTGCGCAATTCCTCCGAGGCCAGCGCCAGCGGGAACACGTCGCCGGCGTCGAGCGTGAAGCCGTTCTCGGCCAGCGCAATGGCCGGGTCGATGAGATCGGCGCGCGGCAGCGTCCCATATTTCTCGCGCGCATATTCGAGCCCGCCGACCGTGCCGGGCACGGCGACCGCGAGATAGCCCCGCGTCGACAGCCCCTTGACGATCTCGCCGTCGGGCCCGAGATACATGTCGCGGGTCGCCTTCAGCGGCGCCTTTTCGCGGAAGTCGATGAAGGTCTTGCGGCCGTCGGCGAGGACTATCGTCATGAAGCCGCCGCCGCCGAGATTGCCGGCGGCCGGATAGACCACCGCCAGCGTGTAGCCGACCGCCACCGCCGCATCGACGGCGTTGCCGCCCTTTTTCAGCACCTCGACGCCGACCTCGCTGGCGAGCCTCTGCGCGCTCGCCACCATGCCATGCTCGGCCGCCACCGCCGGGGGCGCCGAGGCCTGCGCCGGCGCCGTCAGAACGAGCAGGAGGGCCGCGAAAACCGTCCAGCGCCTCATTTCGGCTTCGACCCGCCGGCAGGCGTCGTCGTCAGGCCCGACAGCATGCGAGCGAAGAGGTCCGCGCCCTGCTGTCCCGTCGAGAACCAGGTCTGCAACACGTTCTCCGGCGCGAATTTCTCCATCTCGGCGAGCATCCGCTTCTCCATCTCGGCGAGAATGGCCTGCTGCATCGGCTGCACGTCGGGCAGGCCGAAAAACTGGCGCGCCTCCAAGGGCGTGCAGTCTATGTCGATGGTCACCTTCATGCGGGCTCCCTCATGGGCGCTCCATATCGGCGCGTAAATGGCGCAAAAGCAAGCGGCCCCGCGAACGGACTGGGCCTTGACGCCGCCGCAGGCTTGGCGGAAGCGATTCCGGTCGCCGAAGCGGAGACCCCCGTTGGACGCCTCGACCCTGTTTTCCGCCCTCAGCGCCGACGTCGCGCGCCCCGAGGGCTTGCGCGCCGCCATCGCCGCCGACCATCGCCGCAGCGAGCCGGAATGCGTCTGCGCGCTGATCGAGGAGGCCGCCGCCGCGCCCGAGGAGGCCGAACGCATCCGCGAGATCGCGACGGGGCTTGCGGTGAAGCTGCGCGAGAAATCGCGCTCGCGCTCGAGCGGGGTCGAGGGGCTCATCCACGAATATTCGCTTTCGAGCCAGGAAGGCGTGGCGCTGATGTGCCTGGCCGAGGCGCTGCTGCGCATCCCCGACGCCGCCACCCGCGACGCGCTCATCCGAGACAAGCTCAGCCCCGGCGACTGGCGCGCCCATGTCGGGCAGAGCCCGTCGCTGTTCGTCAACGCCGCCACCTGGGGTCTGGTGCTGACCGGCAAGCTCGTCGCCACCAACAGCGAGCACAGCCTTTCGGCGGCGCTGACGCGCCTCATCGCCCGCTCCGGCGAGCCGATCATCCGCGCCGGCGTCGACGTCGCCATGCGGCTGATGGGCGAGCAATTCGTCACCGGCCGCACCATCGAGGAGGCGCTGAAGGCGGCCGAGGCGCGCGAGGCGCGCGGCTTCGCCTTCTCCTACGACATGCTCGGCGAGGCGGCGACGACGGCTGAGGACGCCGCGCGCTATTACGCCGATTACGAGCACGCCATCCACGCCATCGGCAAGGCCTCGCGGGGCCACGGCATCTACGAAGGCCCGGGCATTTCGATCAAGCTCTCGGCGCTGCATCCGCGCTATCAGCGCATGAAGCGCGCGCGGGTGATGGGCGAACTGCTGCCGCGCGTGAAGGCGCTCGCCGCCGCCGCGCGCTCCTATCAGATCGGCTTCAACATCGACGCCGAGGAGGCCGAAAGGCTGGAGCTGTCGCTCGACATTCTGGAGGCGCTGGCGCTCGACCCCGACCTTTCCCGCTGGAACGGCCTCGGCTTCGTCATCCAGGCCTATGGCAAGCGCTGCCCGGCCGTCATCGACTGGCTGGTCGATCTCGGCCGGCGCGCCAAGCGGCGGCTGATGGTCCGGCTCGTCAAGGGCGCCTATTGGGACAGCGAGATCAAGCGCGCGCAGCTCGACGGCATGCCCGACTTTCCCGTCTACACGCGCAAGGTCCACACCGACGTCGCCTATCTCGCCTGCGCCAGGAAGCTTCTGGCCGCGCCGGACGCGATCTATCCGCAATTCGCCACCCACAACGCCCAGACGCTCGCCTCGGTGATGGCGTTCGCCGGCCCCAACTATTATCGCGGCCAATATGAGTTCCAGTGCCTGCACGGCATGGGCGAGCCGCTCTACGAGGAGGTCGTCGGCCGCGACAAGCTCGACCGCCCGGCGCGCGTCTACGCCCCCGTCGGCTCGCACGAGACGCTGCTGGCCTATCTCGTGCGCCGGCTGCTGGAGAACGGCGCCAACACCTCCTTCGTCAACCGCATCGCCGACGAGACCGTCTCGCTCGCCGATCTCACCGCCGATCCCGTCGAAGTCGCGCGGGCGATCCAGCCCCTTGGCGCGCCGCACGAGCGCATCGCCCTGCCGCCGGCGCTCTACGGGCCGGAGCGGCGCAATTCGCTGGGGCTCGATCTTTCCAGCGACACCGAGCTTTCCCGCCTCGCCGCCGGGCTCGCCGCCGCGCCCAGCGTTTCCGAAGCGCGAAGCCGCGACGCGAGGGCGGACGCGCCCGCCGAGCCCGTGACCAATCCCGCCGACCGCAGCGACGTCGTCGGCCGCGTGGTCTTCGCGGCCAGGGCCGAGATCGAGGCGGCGCTGGCGCGCGCCGAAGCCGCCGCGCCCGCCTGGGCTCAGACGAGCGCCGGCGAGCGCGCCGCGATGCTGCGCCGCGCCGCCGACGCGTTCGAGGATGCGTGCGACCGGTTCATCGGGCTGGCCGTGCGCGAAGCCGGCAAGTCCTACGCCAACGCCGTCGCCGAGGTGCGCGAGGCCGTCGATTTCCTGCGCTATTACGCGGCGCAGGCGAGCGATCTGCTCGGCCCCGGCGCGCCCGGGCCGCTCGGCGCGATCGTCTGCATCAGCCCCTGGAACTTCCCGCTCGCCATCTTCACCGGCCAGATCGCGGCGGCGCTGGCGGCGGGCAATGTCGCGCTCGCCAAGCCCGCCGAGGAGACGCCGCTGATCGCGGCCGAGGCCGTGCGGCTCCTGCATGAAGCCGGAGTTCCGCCCGGCGCGCTGCAACTGCTGCCGGGCGCGGGCGAGGTCGGCGCGGCGCTGGTGGCGGATCCGCGGGCGCAGGGCGTGATGTTCACGGGCTCGACGCCCGTCGCCGCCCTCATCGCCAAGGGCCTCGCGGGCCGGCTGACCCGCGCCGGCCAGCCCGTCCCGCTCATCGCCGAAACCGGCGGGCTCAATGCGATGATCGTCGATTCGAGCGCGCTCGCCGAGCAGGTGGTCGGCGACGTGATCTCGTCGGCCTTCGATTCGGCCGGCCAGCGCTGCTCGGCCCTGCGCATCCTCTGCCTGCAGGAGGACGTCGCCGAGCGCATGCTGACCATGCTGCGCGGCGCATTGGCGGAGCTCGAAGTCGGCGATCCCCGCCGCCTGTCGACCGACGTCGGCCCGGTCATCACCGCCGAGGCGCGCGACAATATCCTCGCCCACATCGAGGCGATGCGCGCGCGCGGCTTCCGCGTCAGCGAGACGCCGCTGCCGCCGGAGACGGCGCGGGGAACCTTCGTCGCGCCGACCCTCATCGAGATCAAACGCGTCGCCGACGTCGAGCGCGAGATCTTCGGCCCCGTCCTGCACGTCTTGCGCTATCGTCGCGCCGACCTCGACCGGCTCATCGGCGAGATCAACGCCTCGGGCTACGGCCTCACCTTCGGCCTGCACACGCGCATCGACGAGACGATCGCGCGCGTGGTGGAGCGCGTCGAGGCCGGCAACATCTACGTCAACCGCAACATCATCGGCGCGACCGTCGGCGTGCAGCCGTTCGGCGGCTCGGGGCTTTCCGGCACCGGGCCGAAGGCGGGCGGCCCGCTCTATCTCTGCCGCTTGCTGACCGCCCCGCCGCCCCACGCGCTCGACGGGCTCGAAGGCGCGCCGGAGAGCGCGTTGCGCGTCTATGTCGACTGGCTGCGCGAGGCGGGCGCCGAGGCCGAGGCGGAACGCTGCGTATCGCTGAGCGCCCGCTCCCCGCTCGGGGCGCGGTTGGAGCTGCCCGGCCCCGTCGGCGAGCGCAACGTCTATGTCCTGCGCCGGCGCGGGCTCGTCGCCGCGCAGGCCGAGACGGCGACGGGCTTGCGCCTGCAACTGGCCGCCATTCTCGCCACCGGCAACGACGCGGCGGTTCCGGGCCTGCTCGCCGCCGCCGCGCTCGCGGGACTGCCGGCCGAACTCGCCCATCGCGTGACCGGCTTCGACGACCCGCTCGCCGCGCCCGGCCTCGCCGGGGCGCTGATCGAGGGCGAGGCGCTGGAGGTGGCGGAGGCGGCGCGGCGTCTGGCGGCGCGCCCCGGTCCGATCCTGCGCGTCCAGGCTCTCACCAGCGCCGAGCTTCACGCCGGCGAGGATTATCGCCTCGCCGATCTCCTCGAGGAGCGCGCGATCGCCACCAACATCGCCGCGGCGGGAGGGAACGCCAGCCTCATGACCATCGGCTGATGCCATCTTTCAGAGAGCGCACTCGTCGCGCTCATTCCGCGCACGAGCGCGGACGCGCTTCGCGCTTTGGCCTAAGACGATGATCGGTTCCGATCATCGAGTTTTGGTATGAGGCGCGCCATCCATCTCACAAGGAGCCATTTGACGTGAGCGCCTCCGATTCCAGGGATCAGCCTCGGGACGCCTCGGCGGGCCCGGGCCTTCGGCCGCAGGCGACGCCGGCGGTCTCCCAATATTCGCACTGGGATTATTACGCCGCCAAGGTTCAGCCCCGCGACGATTTCTGGCCCGGCGACGAATGGGGCAGCGAAGCGACCTGGGATCTGTTGTTCCGCCGCCTGTTTGAGCCGAGCGGCGTGTCAGGCTGGCGCCGCTGCGTCGAGATCGGCGCGGGCTCGGGCAAATATTCGCTGAAGACGCTGCGCGCCTCGTCGGCCGAGCTGATCGCCGCCGACATCAGCGCCGGCTATCAAAGCCATTTCCGCGCGCGAATGGAGCAGGAAGGGCTGGCCCATCGCGTCACGCCCGTCCTGATCGACAACGACAGCGGCGCCCTGCTTCGCCATATCGCCGCCAGGAACTGGGTCGGCGAGGTCGACGCGCTCTATTCCATCGACGCCATGGTCCATGTCGACCTGCAATATCTGATCGCCTATCTCGTGACCGCCGCCCATGTCATGCGCGAGGGCGGCAAATTGATCATGACGGTGGCGAACGCGTGCAGCCGCCTCGGCTTCGAGAAGCTCGTCGCCGACGCCAGGCGCATGTTCCAGCGCATGCACACGCATTCGGCCAAATTCGAGTGGATGTCGCCGGATCAGGTCCAGTTCCTGTTGTCGAAGCTGGCCTTCGAGATCGACATCATGGACACCGGCGGCCGCGACATCCTGTTCGCCGCGACGCTGAAGAGGCGGCTCGAAGACGAGTCGATCCTGAAATGCATAAAGTGAAGGGGCGTCCCGCCCGCTCACCCCGCCTCCAGAAGCTTCACCGCCGCCTCGCGCTCGAACAGCCATAGCAGCAGCCTCAGCGGCCGGTGCGCCTCCTGCGTCAGCCGCTCGTCCTCGGCGACGACCGCGCTCGCCTCGGCGCGGGCGGCGCGCAGGAGATCGCCGTGAAGCTCGATGCGCGCCAGGCGAAAGCCCGGCGCGCCCGACTGCCGCGCGCCGAGCACGTCGCCCTCGCCGCGCAGCCGCAGATCCTCCTCGGCGATGCGGAAGCCGTCCTCGGTCTCGCGCAGGATGTCGAGCCGCGCATAGCCCGCCGGGCCCAGCGGGCCCTTGTAGAGCAGGAGGCAGGTCGAGCGCCCCGGCCCGCGCCCGACCCGGCCGCGCAACTGGTGGAGCTGGGCGAGGCCGAAGCGCTCGGCGTGCTCGATCACCATGATCGTCGCCTCCGGCACGTCGACGCCGACCTCGATGACGGTGGTGGCGACCAGCACCTGGGTCTCCCCGCGCTGAAATCGCTCCATCGCCGCGTCCTTCTCCGGCCCCTTCATCCGGCCGTGCACGAGGCCGACGCGCGCCCCGAAATAGGCGCGCAGCGCTTCGGCGCGCGCTTCCGCCGCCGCCAGATCGACCTCCTCGCTGTCCTCCACCAGCGGGCAGACCCAATAGGCGCGGGCGCCGGCGGCCACCGCCCGCCCGATCGCCGCCACCACGTCTTCGAGCCGTTCGAGCGGGATCGCGCGCGTGTCGATGGGCGTGCGGCCGGGCGGCTTCTCGTCGAGCACGGAGACGTCCATGTCGCCGAAATAGGTGAGCGCGAGCGAGCGCGGGATCGGCGTCGCGGTCATGACCAGGAGATCGGCCGCCTCGCCCTTGCCCGACAGCGCCAGACGCTGATGGACGCCGAAACGATGCTGCTCGTCGACCACCGCGAGCCCGAGGTCGCGGAAGACGACGCTCTCCTGAAACAGCGCGTGCGTGCCGATCGCGATGTCGATCTCGCCGGCGGCGAGCCTCGCCAGCTTCTCGCGCCGCTGGGCGGGCGTGTCGCGCCCGGTGAACAGCTCCAGCTTCAGGCCCGCCGCCTCAGCGAGCGGCGTCATGCGCTCGATATGCTGGCGGGCGAGGATTTCCGTCGGCGCCATCAGCGCCGCCTGCCGCCCGGCCTCGACGGCGTGGCTCATGGCGATCAGCGCGACGATGGTCTTGCCCGAGCCGACGTCGCCCTGAAGCAGGCGGAGCATGCGCCGGGGCGCGCAGAGATCGGCGCGAATCTCCGCGATGGCGCGGGTCTGCGCGCCCGTCAGCCGATAGGGCAGCGCCTCCAGCACGCGCGCGGCGAGCCGCCCCTCGCTCGGGCTGGGCCGGCCCGTCGCGACCCGCATGCGCGCGCGCACCATCAACAGCGCAAGCTGGCCCGCCAGCAGCTCGTCATAGGCGAGGCCGCCGCAAGGCCGCGCTTTGCGGCTCGACGTCGGCGGGCGATCTCGGGCGCGTGCAGGCGCCGCAGCGCCGCCGCGAAGGAAAGGCCGTCGAAGCCGCCGAGCGCCGGCCCCGTCGATCCACTCGGGCAGCGCCGGCAGGCGGGCGAGCGCGGCCTCGCGCCGCCTTCTGCACGGTGCGGGGATAGAGCCCCTCGGTCAGGCCGTAGACCGGCTCGACCGGCGTCATGCGGGCGAGCTCCTCCTCGTCCATCACCCGGTCGGGATGGACCATCTGCAAATGGCCGTCCCACAGTTCGAGCTTGCCGGAGACCCAGCGCACCGCGCCGAGCGGCAGCTTCTGCTTCACCCATTCGAAATTGTTGAGGAAGAACACCAGCTCCACGTCGCCGGTCTCGTCCTCCACCAGCACCCGGAACGGCCCCTTGCGGCCGGCGGCCGGGGGGCGGTGCTCGGTCACGCGCACATGCAGCGTCGCGATGGCGTCCACCTTGGCGTCGCGGATTTTCGGGCGCGCGCGGCGGTCGAGCGCGCCGACGGGCAGATGAAACAGCAGATCGAGCGCGCGCGCTTCCGCGCGGCCGAGCAGGCGGTCGAAGGCCCGCGCGTTCTTCGGCCCGACGCCGGGCAGCACGCCCAGGGGCGCGAACAGGGGATCGAGCAGCGCGGGACGCATGAGAGGTCAACTATCACGACGGGCGCGGTCCACGAAGCCGCGAGGCGGACGCCCTGCGCTTCGCCCGGTCTCACGCCCGGCGCGTCCAAAGCCACAGCGCGAGTTGCCGCCGCCATGCGGCGACGTTCGGCGGCTGCTCGAAGGCGCGGGGCAGGTTGCGCGCAATCGCGTCGAGCCAGAGCGGAGCGGCGGCGAGGCCGGCGTAGGCGGGCGCCAGCGCGCCCGGCAGCTCCGGCCCTCGCCGCGCTCGGCCTCGTCGAGCCGCCGGCGCGCCAGCGCCAGGATTTCGTGCAGCGCCGCCGTGACCGACGGGGTCGCGCGACGCTCGCGAAAATCTTGCGCGCTCGCTCCATGGCGCGCCAGGAGATCGACGCGGCGCAAAGCTCAACGGGCGCGGATCGCAGAGCCCGCGCAGCAACTCCACGAGCCCCAGCGCGACGCCGGCGAGCCCGCTCGCCTCCGCCGAGCCCAGGTCGCGGCCCTCGCCGAGCGCGAGGGCCGCGATTTGAATGAGGCCGGAGCGCGTCTCGCCGAGATAGGCCTCAAGGTCGACCGTGGCGGGAAACGGATCGTCGTAGAGGTCGAATTGCCGCGCCGCGATGGCGTTTTCGATGAGATGCGGCGGCGGGCGGAACTTCTGCCAGCGTGTCGAGCAGCGGCGCAGGCGACCGGGATTGCCCTGCGCCTCGTCGCGGCGCGCGCCCGTCAGCGCCTCGCGCCACCAGACGAGCCGGATTTCGCCCGCGCGCGGATCGCGCACGACTTCGCGCAGCCGCGCCATCTCCAGTTCGAAGGCGATCAGCGCGTGCAGATGGCGGCGCGCGAGCGGGCGGGGGCGAACAGGCTCGCCGAGCCAGCGGTCGCGCGCGCCTTCGCGCGCCGCCGCCTCGCAATGGAGCGTAGGCCGGCTCGCAGGCTCACGGCGCGGCCAGAAGCAGCGCGGCGACGCGGCGATTCTCCGACAGCAGCACGTTATAGATGCGCGCCGCCGGCCCCGTCGCCATCACTTCGAGCCTGCAGGCCCGCCGCGCGCAGCCTTGCGGCGCAGCGGCGCCGGCAGGCGCGCCATTTTCTCGCCGAGGCCGATCACCAGAATCTCGGTCGAGCCGGGCTTCTCGGCGAGTTCGGCGATCAGCGGCGCGAAACTCTCCATCCTCAGCTCGGAAACGTCGTGCGCGGCCACCGCGTGAACGCCGCCGGGCGTGGCGAGGATCGAGCCGACATGGCTCATCCCCGCGAAGCGGAAGCCGCCGGCGCCATAGGCGTCGATGGCGTGCCGGCCGGGGACGAAGCCGACCGGCTCACGCCGGCGCTTTGGCGTCGGCCCCCTTGGCCGCGTCCGCCGGCTTGTCGAAGGTGTCGGCGCGCACGCCCATGTAGATCAGCATCGGCGAGCAGATGAAGATCGAGGAATAGGTCGCCACGCAAATGCCCCAGATCATCGCCGCCGAGAACGAGCGGATGACGTCGCCGCCGAGGAAGAACAGGGCCAGCAGCGCCAGGAACACCGTGGTCGCCGTCATGATCGTGCGCGGCAGCACCGCGTTGACGGACATGTCGATGATCTCGGACGTCGAAAGCTTCTTGTACTTGCGCATCACCTCGCGGATGCGGTCGAGCACGACGACCGTCTCGTTGAGCGAATAGCCGACGATGGTGAGAATCGCGGCGATCGAGGTCTGGTTGAATTCGATCTGCGTGAAGGCGAAGAAGCCGACGGTCAGCAACAGATCGTGCATGGTGCCGATGATCGCGCCGACCGCGAACTGCCATTCGAAGCGGAACCAGAGATAGGTCAGCACGCCAGGATCGCGACGACGACGCCGAGCGTGCCCGATTGCACGAGTTCGCCCGAGACGCGCGGGCCGACCGCCGCGACGCTGCGGAATTCGTAGTCCTTGTCGAAGGCGTCGCGCAGCTTCTTGCACCGCCTTGCGACTGGCCCGCCTCGCCGCCGGGCTGCACCTGGACGCGCAAGGTCACGTCGGATTCGGCGCCGATGCGCTGCGCCTCGACCGGCCCGAGGCCGAGGCTGTCGGCCTTGGCGCGCAGGGTCGCGAGATCGGCCTTGCCGGAATGGGCGCGCAATTCGACCTGCGTGCCGCCGGCGAAGTCGATGCCGAAATTCATGCCGACGGCGAGAAACAGCACGACGGCGAAAATCGAGAGCACGGCCGAGAGCGGATAGCTCACGCGGCGGAACCGCATGAAGCTGATCTTGGTGTTCTCGGGCGCGAGACGGAGGAGTTTCATTGCAGGCGGTCCAAGGCGCGGCGTCCGCGGCGCCGGCGAAGTCGAGCGAGCCGCCCTTCGCGTCGCGCCCGGGTTGGTCCCGGGCGTCCACGTCGGCGAGAGCAGCGGCGCGTTGCGTTTGTTCGGCTCGGTTCGCCTCGCTCTCGACGCCGTGCGTCGCCCGCATGGGCGCGGATGGCCGGGACAGGCCCGGCCATGACGGAGGAGGCGCGTCGCGACGGCCCTCATATCGGCAGCGTCTGCGGCCGGTTGCGGCGGTACCATAGCGCGATCATCATGCGCGTCATCGTCACCGCCGTGATGACGGAGGTGAGAATCCCCAGGCCCAGCGACACCGCGAAGCCGCGCACCGCGCCCGAGCCGAAGAGATAGAGAATCAGCGCCGCCACGAACATCGTCACGTTGGAGTCGATGATGGTGGCGAAGGCGCGATTGAAGCCGGCCTCCAGCGACGAGATGACGCTGCGCCCCATGTGATTCTCTTCGCGGATGCGCTCGTAGATCAGCACGTTGGAATCGACCGCCATGCCGATGGTGAACACGATGCCGGCGATGCCCGGCAGCGTCAGCGTCGCCCCGATCAGCACCATCGAGGCGAAGATGAAGAGGATATGCACGGCGAGCGCGAGATCGGCGAACACGCCGAAAATCCCATAGGTCGCCAGCATGTAGACGACGACCAGCAGCGCCGCCGACGAGCGCGGCCCTCTTGCCGGCGTCGATCGAATCCTGGCCGAGGCCGGGACCGACCGTGCGCTCCTCGACCGTCGTCAGCTTCGCCGGCAGCGCGCCGGAGCGCAAGCAGCACGGCGAGCTGGTCGGCCTGCTCGACCGTGAAATTTCCGGTGATCTGCCCGGAGCCGCCCGTGATGGGCCCGAGAATGCGCGGCGCCGATATCACGACATTGTCGAGCACGATGGCGAAGGGCCGGCCGACATTGTCCGACGTCACCTGCCCGAAACGCTGGCCGCCGCGCAGGTTGAAGCGGAAACTGACGTCGGGCTCGCCGGAGCGCGAATCGAAGCCGGGCTGGGCGTCGGTGAGATCCTCGCCCGACACCATCACCTGCTTCTGCACGGGAATTTCGCCGCCCTGCGGCACTCTTCAGCGTCTCGACCTCGCTCGGCGGGTCGTTGGCGTCGGCGACGAGGCGGAACGTCAGTTTTGCGGTGGTGCCGACGAGTTGCTTGAGCTTGGTGGTGTCCTGCAGGCCCGGCACCTCGATCAGCACGCGGTCGGAGCCCTGGCGCTGGACGTTGGTCTCCTTGGTGCCGGAGGCGTTGAGGCGGCGGTTGAGCACCTCGATCGACTGCCCGACGGCGCGCCGCACCTTGTCGTCGATGGCCGCGTCGGTCAGCGTCAGCCTGATGGCGCCGTCGCTCTCGGTGATATCGAGCATCCGGTCGGTCGCGCCGGACAAGGCGCCGCCGACGCGCTGGTTGAGGCTCTGCAACAGCTCAAGCGCCTTGGCGCGCTCGGCGGGCTCGGAGATGCCGCACGACGACGCCGCGCGGCTGCGCGCCGACGCCGCCGGTCAGCGGAATCTTGGCCTCGCGCAGCTTGGCGCGCACGTCGTCGCGCAACTGCTCGACCTGGCCCTTGGCGAGCGAGGCCTTGTCGACCTCCATCAACAGATAGGCGCCGCCCTTGCAGGTCGAGGCCGAGCGTGATCGGCCGCGCCGGAATCCAGGACGGCAGCGTGCGCTCCAGCGCGGCGATGGTCGAAGGCTCCAGAAAGCTCGGTACGACGAGCAGGACGGCGGCGGCGACCAGCGCGAGAATCGCGGCGACCTGCCATGTGGCGATGCGCAGCATTTACTTCGCGGCTTTGGCGGGCGGAGCGGCGGGCGCGTCCTTGACGGCTTCGCCGCGCGAGCGCACGTCGGCGATGCCGGAGCGGGCGAGCCGCACGCGCACGTTGGGCGCGATTTCCAGCTCCACCTCGCTGTCGTCGACGGCCTTGGTGACCTTGCCGATCAGGCCGCCGCTCGTCACCACCACGTCGCCGCGCTTGGCCGCCTGCACCATCTCGCGCTGCTGCTTGGCGCGCTGCTGCTGCGGCCGCAGAATCAGAAAGTACATGATGACGAAGATGATGACGAAGGGCGCGAACTGGATCAGCATATCGGTCGACCCCATCGGGGCCGCGCCGCTGGCTTGCGCGAAGGCGGGCGTGATAAACAAGGGACAAGCTCCGGAAAGCCGGCCGAAATCGAGGGCCGGCGCGGCGCGGCCGGTCTATATACCGGCGCGCGCGGCGAAAGCAATGCGGAAGCGCGCGTTCCCATGACACGCTGCCCGTTGCAGCCGGGCCACGGCTGGCGTAGACCTGCTCCACCTGTCGGCCATATGGGGCGATCCGGGCTGGCGTTGCGCAAATGTTTGCGTTAATGAAACTTAAAGGCGGATGCGCCACCCTGTCCGAATATGGAGTAGCGGCGTAAACGTATGACCCATTGGACCGACGCGGCCGATCTCATCGGCGAACGTGACGAAGGCGCGCCAGGGTCTTGTCGCCCGCTATGCGCCGGGCGCGCTGGCTTTCGCCCTCAGCGCGGCGCTCGGAGTCTACCTCGTCTATTTCCGGCCGTTCCTGCAGCCCCCGCTGCCGCCGGCCCGCTTCGGTCGCCGGGCGGACGCCTCGCCTTTCGGCGAGCTTGCGCCGCTCCCCAAGCTTGCGGGCCCAGACGACGCTTCGCCTTTCGGCGGACTTGCGCCGGTCGTTCCGCCGCCCTCAGTCGCCCTCGCCGCCAATTCACGCCGCCAATCCCTTCGGCGCGCTGGTGCTCAAGGGATTCGGCTCGCCCGCGCGGTTTGACAGTCGCGGAGGCGCCAGGTTCCGCTTCCGCCTTCGCCGCCGGCCGATCTGCGGCCTTCCGACGAGGCGGTCGCGCCGCTGCCGCCGCGCCGGCCGAGCGCGCTCGCCCGAACGGACGAGCCGGCGACGCCCAATTCGACGCCCGCAACGGACGGCGAGACGCCCTCCGTCGCGCGATTGGAGGCCGAAGCCCGCGGCGACGTCGGGTCTTTTCGCGAAATTGTTCGGAGGGTCGGGAAGCGAGGCCGCCAAGGCGCCGGAGCCAGACGCTCGCCTACGCCGCGCCGCCGCCGGTGAGTTCGCCAGCGGCAGCTCCGCGCTCGCCGGGCGTAGCGGCATGGGCGGTACGGGCGGCGGGTTCGGCAACTTCCTGCGCGGCCTCTCCTTCAGCACCGAACCCGACCTCGCGTTTCGGCGACCATGTCGCCGTCTACGACATTTCCGCCCGCATGGTTTATCTGCCCGACGGCACGCGGATCGAGGCGCATTCCGGCCTCGGGAACGGCGCGCGACGATCCCTCGAAAGTCAACGAGCGCATGCGCGGCCCGACCCCGCCGGCGACCTATGCGCTGTCGCCGCGCGAAGCTCTGTTCCATGGCGTCGCCGCCCTGCGGCTGACGCCCGATCGACAGCGGCGTCTTCGGCCGCGCGGGCCTGCTCGCCCATACCTACATGCTGGGGCCGGACGGCGACTCCAACGGCTGCATCTCGTTCAGGACTATGACGCGTTCCTGCGCGCCTATCGGAGCGGCGAGATCACCAAGCTCGTCGTAGTGTCGCGGCTCTGACGGCGGACATCCGCGACCGCCGCGCCTTCATCCTCGACAATACGCGCCTCCTGGCGCCGCCGCTGGCGCCCGAGCTTCGCCTGCGCCTGGCCGACGAGGCCGTGCCGCTGTGGCTGAAGACAGAGGAGGAGCTCGGCGAAATGGGGCTGCCGCCGCCGTTCTGGGCTTTCGCCTGGGCGGGCGGGCAGGCGCTGGCGCGCCATATCGCCGACCGCCCCGAACTCGTCGGGGCCGCCGCGCGCTTGATTTCGCCAGCGGCTCCGGCCTCGTCGCCATCGCCGCGGCGCGCGCCGGCGCGCGGCGCGTCGAGGCCAGCGAGATCGACCCGTTCGCGCTCGCCGCCATCGCGATCAACGCGGAGGCCAACGGCGTCGAAATCGGCGCGCGCGAGGGCGATCTGATCGGATGCGACGAGGGCTGGGACGTCGTGCTCGCCGGCGACGTCTGCTATGAGCGCGACATGGCCGCCGCCGTCGCCGACTGGCTGGAGAGGCTCGCGGCTCGCGGCGCCGAGGTGCTCGTCGGCGATCCCGGCCGCGCGTATCTGGCGCGCGACCGGCTGGAGCAGATCGCCGAATACAGCGTGCCGGTGACGCGCGAGCTCGAGGACAGCGAGATCAAGCGAACAGGGGTCTATCGCTTCCGCAAGAACAATCCTGCTGACAGAATCTGACAGTAGACCCCGCTATAAGCGTCCCGTCGCCCCAACGGAGAGCGCCATGTCGGACGTCACTTTCATCCTGCTCTATGTCGAAGACGTCGCGCGCAGCGCGGCCTTCTATTCGCGCCTGCTCGGCAAGCCCGTCCCCGAATCCTCGCCGAATTTCGCAATTATTCCGGCCGCGCCGGGCCTGATGCTGGGCCTGTGGCGGCGCGGCGAGGTCGAGCCCGCGGCCCGGGCCGAGCCCGGCGCGGGCGAGATCGCGGTGACGCTGGCCGACGAGGCCGCGCTCGAGGCCGCGCACGCCCGCTGGTCGGCCGAAGGCGTCGCTATCGCCCAGAAACGCCGACGCGCATGGATTTCGGCTACACCTTCGTCGGCCTCGATCCCGACGGCCACCGCATCCGCGCCTTTGCGCCGGCGGCAAGTTAAGCGCTTAAATCAAGCCTGCGCTGGACAGGCGCCGGCTTCTCCCTATATTCGCCGCCGCCGCGTATTTTGCGCGGGGCGGTTTCTCGACGACATGACCGACGCCATCTCAGATCACTACAAAGGCCTTGCGGCCATCTATACCGACGCCATTCGCGCCAGCGACTTCAAAGCCAACATCGTCATGTTCTTCCTGTCGCTGACGATGGGGCCGGTAGTATTCAATCGCGACAAGTTCCCGCAATTCCTGACGCTGCCGGTGGTGATCACGCCATTCCTGCATCATGTTCTTCTGTCTCTTCGTCGCGCTGCTGCCTCGTTTCCCCAGGCGCGGGCGGGCGAGCTTCTTCATTTCCGGCAAGGCGAGGCCGGCCGATTTCCTCTATCGCGGCCCCAGCCAAAACGAAGCGCAGGAATTGCAGCTGCGCGTGGCGATTCTTTCCGACATTCTCTACTGGAAGACGCTATGCCTGCGCGTCGCGTTCTTCGTCTGCATAGCCTGCGTGCTCGTGGCGGCGCTGCTTCTGGCGATCTACGCGCGATGATCGAAGAGCTCGAAGGCCGCGCGCCCCGCGACGTCGCAAGTTTCGGCCAAGGACGCGGCGGCCCATTATCGCAACGTCGCCTCCGCCTTCACCGAGACGATCCGGCTCAGCGACTTCAAGGCCAATGTCGCCATCGTATTCGCCGGCATCATGATGGGGCCGGTCATCTCGTTCCACGACAAGCTGCCGAGATATCTGCCGCTTGACGTCGCGCTGACGCCTTTCCTCATCGTGTTCCTGTGCCTGCTGATCTGCCTCTATCCCCGCTACGGGCGCGAGGGCCGCGTGCATTTCGTCATCGCGCGCAACGCCGCGCCGCATCTGTTCCCGGGGCCGGACAGCGAGGAGATCGAGCTCGAAAAGCTGCAAACCCTCTGCGCGATCCTGTCGCGCATTCTCTACTGGAAGACGCTGATGCTGCTCATCAGCTACTATACCGCCATCGCCACCGTCGCGGTCATGGCGCTGATCGTGGTTTTCGAATCGTTGCCGCTTGGGCTGTGAACTCGTGAAGGCTCGTTAACCCGGCGGAAAGGACGCCGCCCTAGCGTCGCCCGTGTTCAAGTGTTGCGAGGCGTGCATGACGAAAACGGATGGAATCGCCGGGGCCCGGATTCTCTCGATCATCGAGCGGATCGAGCAGCTCGAGGAGGAGATCAAGGCGCTCAACGAGGGCAAGAAGGAGGTCTTCGCCGAGGCCAAGGGCGAGGGCTACGACCTCAAGGTGCTGAAGGAGATCCTCAAGATCCGCAAGCTCGACCGCGACGAGCGCGACGAGCAGGAATCGCTGATCGACCTCTACATGCGCGCCATCGCCGAGGCCGAGCCGCAGAAGGAAGCCGCCTGAACGGGCGGCGCGGCGTCCCGGGCTTCCCAGCCCGGGCTCGCCGAAACCGTCTTTTGAGACCTTCCACCGTTTTTCAGAGAGCGCGACTCGTCGCGCTCATAACAGAACGCGTAAATCAAGAGCGAATTCGACAGCTTGTGCAATGCTTAGACGCATAGCTCGCTCGCCGACGTGATGCCGGACAGCCCGGGCATGACGCAGCGGACGGATCATAGTCAGTCTCTGCGGCTCGGTATCAGGCGCGCGCGGCGCGCTTCGCGCTTTGGCCCAAGGCGCTGGTCCTGGCGTTCGACCTCTCCTGCGGCGCCCTCGTGGACGACATCTTCGCCGCGATCGTGTTGACCGCCCTGCGGGCGCGGCGGGCCTGGGCAGGCGGCTGCTCTTGAATTGTCAGTCCGACGGTCTCTCGATTGGCGAGCGCCTCTCGTCGAGAGGCGAGAGAATGTCGACGACGAGCCGTCGCAGCCAGGTCAATTCCCGGTTGGAGTCGTCGCGCTTGCGCCAGTAGAGGTAGAGTTCGATCAGCGGCGCATCGAAGGGCAGGCGAAACATGTTCAGGCCCAGGCGCTCAGCGACGGAGAGCGCAAAGCGCTCCGGCGCCACGCCCAGGAGATCGCTTTGGCCGGCGACCCGAGCGACGCCGAAATAGCCGGGGACCGTGAAGCGAACGTGCCGCGTGCGACCCAGCCGCGCCAGAGCGTAGTCCTCGAAATGCGCGAATTCCTGCGTCATTGAGAATATTACGTGCGGAAGTCCGCAGAACAGATCGAGAGGTATCGCCGAGTTCGGCTTCAGCCCCTTGAGCATCGGATGATCCGCGCGCGCGACGACGACGTTGCCGCCCGCGAACACGAGAGACTTCTCGATCCACTCCGGCGTATCGGCTGAGATGGAGATCACAAGGTCGAACTGTTCGCCCATCAGCATGGCCGGAAATGTCGCCGTCGGAGCCGGCAGCATTTTCAACCGCGCGTTCGGCGCCGCGCGGGTCATGGCGTCCGCCAGACGGGGCATCAGCATCTCGTTGAAGAAATCGGACGCCCCGATGACGAAAGAGCGCGAGCAGCGCGCCGGGTCGAAGTCGCCGCCCGCCGACAGCGCGCGTTCCAGGCTTTCCAGCGCGTCGCGGACCGGCGCCTGAAGAGCGAGCGCGAATGCGCTTGGCGAAAGCGCGTTCCCCTCGCGCACGAAGAGCGGATCGCCGAGTATGTCGCGCAGGCGCCGAAGCGCGGAGCTCACGGCCGGCTGACTGAGGCCGATCGCCTCGCCGACGCGCGTGGTGTTGCGCAACTCGAGCATGGCGTCGAGCACGCGCAGCAGGTTGAGATCGAAGGAACGGAAATTCACCGGGCCAATACCGCCTATGCGAACAATCGATTTCCAATATGACCCGCCGGGGCGCATTTGTCGCCCCGCGTCGCCGGCCGGCAAGCGCTTCGACAAACTCAGCAAACGGACACATCAATGAACGCGTATCCCAAGATCGCCGAGGCCGGCGCGACCGTCTCCTGGCTTCATTCCGTCTACCGGATTCTCGTCACGCCCGATCAGACCGGAGGGACGCTCGGCATGTTCTCCGCGATCGGCGCGCCGAACTCCGGCCCGCCGCGCCATATTCACCACAACGAGGACGAGATAATCCATGTCGTGGAGGGCGAGGTGGAGTTCTGGCTGGACGGGAAGACACAGGTCTGCGGCGCCGGCGCCACGGTCGTCATCCCGCGCGGCAAGCCGCACAGCTTCCACATTCTCAGCGAGACGCCGGCGCGTTTCGTCACCGTGCTCACGCCCGGCGGCTTCGAAGGCTTCTTTCCCGCCGTCGCCCAGCAAGGCCTCCAGATTCCCCGGCACATGAAGGAGATCGTCGCCTTGGGTCGGGAGTACGGCTGCGAATTCACCGGGCCGGCGTTGCGCGCGGCGTAACGAAATCCGAGTCCGTTCGGCGGCGGCGCCGCCGAACGGCGCACGGGCGTCTGGCCCGCCGCCGCCGGGCGCCCGGCGCCCGGCGGATTCCCATTTGCATCGGGACGCCCGCGGAACCGAAAGCGCGGCGCAGGCACGTAGAATTCAGAATTTCCCATGCCCGACTCTCCTCCCCGCGGGCGGGCGTTGCGTCCCAGCAGGCCGCTGCGTCATCCGGACGAGCGAGGCGAGCGACGGTTACAAGTGACAGAAAATGTCATTCGAACCATAAAGAAATTTTCGAGGAATTTCTACTGTCTACCATATGCTATATTTCGCATCCCTCCGTTTTATAGATGTTTTCCTGGGGCCTTCGCCGACCGCCTGAACCAAAACTCGCCGCTCCCGCCGAAAGTTCGGCTTGCCACAAGGTCGCGGTGGGACGATAGCGACGCCACGAAGGCCGTCGTCAGCGGGCGGTCGAATGCGAGGATGGAAAGCATGGCGCGAAACAAGATTGCCCTGATCGGCGCGGGCCAGATCGGCGGGACGCTGGCGCATCTGGCCGCGCTCAAGGAACTCGGCGACATCGTGCTGTTCGACATCGTCGACGGCGTGCCGCAGGGCAAGGCGCTCGACCTCGCCGAATCCGGCCCGGTCGAGGGCTTCAACGCCAAGCTGAAGGGCGCCTCCTCCTATGCCGAGATCGCCGGCGCCGACGTCGTCATCGTCACCGCCGGCGTGCCGCGCAAGCCCGGCATGAGCCGCGACGACCTGCTCGGCATCAATCTCAAGGTGATGGATTCGGTCGGCGCCGGCATCAAGGCCAACGCCCCCAACGCCTTCGTCATCTGCATCACCAACCCGCTCGACGCGATGGTCTGGGCGCTGCAAAAGTCCTCCGGCCTGCCGCACGAGCGCATCGTCGGCATGGCCGGCGTGCTCGACTCGCGCGCGCTTCCGCTATTTCCTCTCCGAGGAGTTCAACGTCTCGGTCGAGGACGTCACCGCCTTCGTGCTCGGCGGCCACGGCGACGACATGGTGCCCTCGGTGCGCTACTCGACCGTCGCCGGCATTCCGCTGCCCGATCTCGTCAAGATGGGCTGGACCACCCAGGCCAAGCTCGACGCGATCGTCGAGCGCACCCGCAAGGGCGGCGGCGAGATCGTCAACCTGCTCAAGACCGGCTCGGCCTTCTACGCCCCGGCCTCCTCGGCGATCTCGATGGCCGAGTCCTATCTCAAGGACCAGCGCCGCGTGCTGCCCTGCGCCGCCTATCTGACCGGCCAGTATGGCGTGAAGGACGCCTATATCGGCGTGCCGGTGGTGATCGGCGCCAAGGGCGTCGAGCGCATCGTCGAGATCGCGCTGGACGAGGCGGAGAAGGCGATGTTCGCGAAGTCCGTCGCCTCCGTGAGCGGCCTCATCGAGGCCTGCAAGGCGATCAATCCGGCGCTCGCCTGACGCATTCGCGGCCGGGCGTCGAGCCCGCGTCCCTGCGCCGGCATGACGAGGATCCTCCGCATGAACATCCACGAATATCAGGCCAAAGCGGTGCTGCGCGGCTTCGCCGCGCCGGTGTCGGACGGCCGGCCCGCCTTCACGCCCGAGGAGGCGGAAGCGGCGGCGCGCGAGCTGCCCGGGCCGGTATGGGTGGTCAAGTCGCAGATCCACGCCGGCGGGCGCGGCAAGGGCAAGTTCAAGGAGGCCTCCGCCGGCGACAGCCGGCGGCGTGCGGCTCGCCCGCTCGGTCGACGAGGTCAGGGAATTCGCCGAGCAGATGCTGGGCGCGACGCTGGTCACCGTGCAGACCGGCGCCGCCGGCAAGCAGGTCAACCGGCTCTATATCGAGGACGGCTCCGCCATCGACAAGGAGTTCTATCTGTCGATGCTGGTCGATCGCGGCGCCTCGCGCATCGCCTTCGTGGTCTCGACCGAGGGCGGCGTCAATATCGAGGACGTCGCGCATAACACGCCCGAGAAGATCGTCAGCTTCGCTGTCGATCCCGCGACGGGGATCATGCCGCATCACGGCCGCACGGCGGCCAAGGCGCTGGGGCTTTCCGGCGATCTCGCCAAGCAATGCGAGGCTTTGGTGACGAAGCTCTATGCGGCCTTCGTCGCCAAGGACATGTCGATGCTGGAGATCAACCCGCTGGTCGTCACCAAAGACGGGCAGCTGAAGGTGCTCGACGCGAAAGTGTCCTTCGACGACAACGCGCTCTACCGCCACCCCGACATCGTCGCGCTGCGCGACGAGACCGAGGAGGACGCCAAGGAGATCGAGGCGTCCAAATACGACCTCAACTATGTCGCGCTCGACGGCGCGATCGGCTGCATGGTCAACGGCGCCGGCCTCGCGATGGCGACGATGGACATCATCAAGCTCTATGGCGAAAGCCCCGCCAACTTCCTCGACGTCGGCGGCGGCGCGACCAAGGAGAAGGTGACGGCGGCGTTCAAGATCATCACCGCCGACCCCAACGTGAAGGGCATCCTCGTCAACATCTTCGGCGGCATCATGCGCTGCGACGTGATCGCGGAGGGCGTGATCGCGGCGGTGAAGGAGGTCGGCCTGAAGGTGCCGCTGGTGGTGCGGCTGGAGGGCACCAATGTCGAGCTCGGCAAGAAGATCATCAACGAGAGCGGGTTGAACGTGATCTCGGCGGACGATCTGGATGATGCGGCGCAGAAGGTGGTGAGCGCGGTGAGAGCGGCCTGATCCGCGCGAGCCCTTGACCGCGACGTTTGAAGAGGGGCACGAAATCAGTTACACAGTTTATGTGTAACTGTGGAGATGGCCATGAAGAACATTACCCTAGCGGTGGACGACGACGTGCTCGACAAGGCGCGGGTCATCGCCGCGCAGAGGAAGACGACCGTGAACGCGATGGTGCGCGAATTTCTCGTGGAAATCGCGACGCGTGACGAGAAGCGCGAAGAGGCCCGCAAACGGTTGCTCGAACTCATCGACAATTCCGAGGGCCGAATGGCGCCCAACTGGAAGTTCGATCGCGAGGAGACCCATGAGCGGTAGGGTCTTTCTCGACTCGAATGTCTGGATTTACGCGGCTACGGGGCGCGAAGCGTATCCCGAGAAATTCGCTCGCGCTCGCGGCATCATCGAACGCGAGAACATTGGCGTTTCGACTCAGGTGATCGGCGAATTCGTGAGCAACGTGCGAAACGCCAAGAAAATGCGCCGTCCGCTGTCCGCCGACGAGACGGCGGATTGGGTAGAGCGCTTGTTCGAATTTCCCTGCGTCGACGTCGACAGGCAAATCGTCGAGAGCGCTCTCCTGACGCAACAGCGTTACAAGCTGAGTTACTGGGATTCTCAGATCATCGCCGCCGCTGAGAGCCTGGGCGCGGACATCCTCTACAGCGAAGATTTGAACCACCAACAAAACTACGGTTCGCTGCGCTGCGAGAATCCCTTCCGAGATCACTGAACGCCAAAGCCCGAGACCCGCCCATGTCCATCCTCATCGACGCTTCAACCAAAGTCATCACGCAGGGCTTCACCGGCAAGAACGGCACGTTCCATTCCGAGCAGGCCGTCAAATACGGCACGAAGGTCGTCGGCGGCACGTCGCCCGGCAAGGGCGGGACGGAGCATCTGGGCCTGCCGGTGTTCGACACCGTCGCCGAGGCGCGCGCCAAGACGGGCGCCGACGCCTCGGTCATCTACGTCCCCCCGCCCGGCGCGGCGGATGCGATCTGCGAGGCCATCGCGGCGGAAACGCCGCTCATCGTCTGCATCACCGAAGGCATTCCCGGTGCTCGACATGGTGCGCGTCAAGCGGGCGCTGTCGGGCTCGAAATCGCTGCTCGTCGGCCCCAATTGCCCCGGCGTGATGACGGCGGGCGAATGCAAGATCGGCATCATGCCCGGCAATATCTTCTCCAAGGGCAGCGTCGGCATTGTTTCGCGCTCCGGCACGCTTACCTATGAGGCCGTATTCCAGACAACCCGCGAAGGCCTTGGCCAGACCACCGCCGTCGGCATCGGCGGCGATCCCGTCAAGGGCATGGATTTCATCGACGTGCTCGAACGCTTCCTCGCCGACGATCATACCAAGTCGATCGTCATGATCGGCGAGATCGGCGGCTCGGCCGAGGAGGACGCCGCCCAATTCCTCAAGGACGAGGCGAAGAAGGGCCGCGCCAAGCCCGTCGTCGGCTTCATCGCCGGCCGCACGGCGCCGCCGGGCCGCCGCATGGGCCATGCCGGGGCGATCATCGCCGGCGGCAAGGGCGGCGCCGAGGACAAGATCGCCGCGATGGAGGCGGCCGGCATCCGCGTCTCGCCCTCGCCGGCGCGGCTCGGCAAGACGCTCGTCGACATGCTGAACGGCAAATAGGAGGCCGTCATGACCCGTCAGGACATCAACCAGACCTTTCTGCGCACCTCCTTCCTCGACGGCGCCAACGCCACTTACGTCGAGGCGATGCAGGCGCGCTACGACAAGGACCCGAACTCGGTCGAGGCGAGCTGGCGCGACTTCTTCGCTTCGCTCGGCGACGACGCCGAGAGCGTCGAGAAGACCGTCACCGGACCGACGTGGGAGCGCCCGAACTGGCCGCCCGCGCCCGACGACGAACTGACCCACGCGCTCGACGGCGATTGGCCGGCGGCGCAGAAGGCCATTTCCGAGAAGATCAGGACCAAGGCGGCCGAGATCTCCATCGAACTCCCGAGCGAAGACTCGGTGATGCGCGCCACGCGCGATTCCGTGCGCGCGCTGATGATGATCCGCGCCTATCGCATGCGCGGCCATCTGCACGCCAATCTCGATCCGCTGGGCCTCGAGCCCAGGCGCGACCACGAGGAGCTGCATCCCGGCAACTACGGCTTCGACGAGGCCGACTACGACCGCAAGATCTTCATCGACAACGTTCTCGGCCTCGAATTCGCGACCATGCGCGAAATGCTCGCCATCCTGCGCCGCACCTATTGCGGCACGATCGGCTACGAGTTCATGCACATCTCCGATCCCGCCGAGAAGGCCTGGATTCAGGAGCGCATCGAGGGGCCGGACAAGGAGATCCAGTTCACCAAGGAAGGCAAGCGCGCCATCCTGTCGAAGCTGGTCGAGGCCGAGGGCTTCGAGAATTTCTTCGACATCAAATATCCCGGCGCCAAGCGCTTCGGCCTCGACGGCGGCGAGGCGATGATCCCGGCGCTCGAACAGATCATCAAGCGCGGCGGCCAGCTGGGCCTGAAGGAAATCTGCTTAGGCATGGCCCATCGCGGCAGGCTCAACGTGCTCTCCCAGGTGATGGGCAAGCCGCACCGCGTCATCTTCCACGAGTTCAAGGGCGGCTCGGCCTCGCCCGACGAAGTGGAGGGCTCCGGCGACGTCAAATATCACCTCGGCGCCTCGTCGGACCGCGAGTTCGACGGCAACAAGGTGCATCTGTCGCTGACCGCCAACCCCTCGCATCTGGAGATCGTCGATCCCGTCGTGCTCGGCAAGACGCGCGCCAAGCAGGATCAGCTCAACGACTATATCGAGCGCGTCAAGGTGATGCCGGTGCTCATCCATGGCGACGCGGCTTTCGCCGGCCAGGGCGTGGTGGCCGAATGTTTCGGCCTTTCGGGGCTGCGCGGCCATCGCACCGGCGGCTCCCTGCATTTCATCGTCAACAACCAGATCGGCTTCACCACCTATCCGCGCTACTCGCGCTCCTCGCCCTATCCCTCCGACGTCGCCAAGCTCGTCGAGGCGCCGATCTTCCATGTCAACGGCGACGATCCCGAGGCCGTCGTTCATGTGGCGAAGGTGGCGACGGAGTTCCGGCAGAAGTTCCATAAGCCGGTCGTGATCGACATGTTGTGCTATCGCCGCTTCGGCCACAACGAGGGCGACGAGCCGGCCTTCACGCAGCCCCTGATGTACCGCACCATCAAGTCGCACCCGACCACCTTGCAGATCTACGGCAAGAAGCTCTCCGACGAGGGCGTGATCGGGCCGAACGAAGCCGACAGGATGCGCGCCGACTGGCGCCATCGCCTCGACGCGGAATACGAGGCCGGCCAGCATTACGCGCCCAACAAGGCCGATTGGCTGGACGGGCGCTGGGCCGGCTTCAAATCCGCGCTCGACATTTCCGACGACGACCGGCGCGGCGAGACCGCCGTCGACGCCGACCGGCTGAAATGGCTGGTCGAGCGCATCACCCGCGTGCCCGAGGGCTTCAACGTCCACAGGACGATCCAGCGCTTCCTCGACAACCGCAAGGCGGCGGTCAACTCGGGCGACGGCATTGACTGGGCGACCGGCGAGGCCCTGGCCTTCGCTTCGCTGCTCGACGAAGGTTATCCCGTTCGCCTCTCCGGCCAGGATTGCGAGCGCGGCACGTTCTCGCAGCGCCATTCCGTGCTCATCGATCAGGAGAGCGAGGCGCGCTATCTGCCGTTCAACAACATCCGCGACGGACAGGCGCGCTACGAAGTCATCAACTCGATGCTGTCGGAAGAGGCCGTGCTCGGCTTCGAATACGGCTATTCGCTCGCCGAGCCCAATGCGCTGACGGTCTGGGAGGCGCAGTTCGGCGATTTCGCCAATGGCGCGCAGGTGGTGTTCGACCAGTTCATCTCGGCCGGCGAGCGCAAGTGGCTGCGCATGTCGGGCCTCGTCTGCATGCTGCCGCACGGCTACGAAGGCCAGGGGCCGGAGCATTCCTCGGCGCGGCTCGAACGCTTTCTGCAGATGTGCGCGGAAGACAATATGCAGGTCGTCAACTGCACGACGCCGGCCAATTTCTTCCACGCGCTGCGCCGCCAGCTCAAGCGGTCGTTCCGCAAGCCGCTCATCGCGATGACGCCGAAGTCGATGCTGCGCAACAAGCGCGCGGTCTCGGCCTTGTCGGCGCTTTCCACGGGCTCCTCGTTCCACCGGCTGCTCTGGGATCACGCCGAGACGCACAAGGGCGAGAAGATCAAGCTTGCCCGCGACGAGAAGATCCGCCGCGTCGTCATCTCATCGGGCAAGGTCTATTACGACCTCTACGACGAGCGCGAGAAGCGGGGGATCGACGACATCTATCTGTTGCGCGTCGAGCAGCTCTATCCCTTCCCGCTGAAGGCGCTGGTCAAGGAGCTGACGCGCTTCAAGCGCGCCGACGTCGTCTGGTGCCAGGAGGAGCCGAAGAACATGGGCGCCTGGAACTTCGTCGAGCCCTATATCGAATGGGTGCTCGGCCAGGTCGGCGGCAAGGCCAAGCGCCCGCGCTACGCCGGTCGTCCGGCCTCCGCGGCGACCGCGACCGGCCTCATGTCCAAGCATCTGGCGCAGTTGAAGGCGTTCCTCGACGAATGCTTCGCCGAGTAGCCGGGCGATGCCTTATTTCCTCGGCAAACTGATCCCGCCGCGCCCGACCTTCGCGCTCGACATGAGCGAGGAGGAGCGGGCCGTCATGCTGGCGCATCGGGACTATTGGCTGCCGCAGGTCAACGCCGGCCTCGTCATCGTCATGGGTCCGGTCCTCGACCCCAAAGGCTCCTATGGCGTCATGATCGCCAATGTCCCGTCGCTGAAGATGCTGGAGGAGTGGGAGTCCAGGGACCCCGCGATCCTCAGCGGACGCGGTTTCGCGTTCGAGAATTACCCGATGCCGTCCATCAAGGCGGCGCCTATCGAGCCGCTGGCGCCGGTTTCCTCCATTTCCCCTTGAAGACCAAACAGAAGGGCGCCCCTTCGCGGCGCAAGTCCCATGGCCATTGAAATTCGCGTTCCGACTCTGGGCGAGTTGATCTCAGAAGCGACCGTCGGCAAATGGTTCAAGCAGCGCGGCGACGCCGTCAAGGCCGACGAGCCGCTGGTCGAACTGGAGACCGAGAAGGTGACGCTCGAGGTCAACGCGCCGTCCGCCGGCGTGCTCTCCGAGATCGTCGCGGAATCCGGGGCGACCGTCTCGATCGGCGCGCTGCTCGGCGCGCTGAGCGCGGGAGCGGCGAAGGCGGCGGCCAAGGCCGAAGCGCCCGCGGCCAAGGCGGAAGCGCCTGCGGCCAAAGCGGAAGCGCCCGCGGCCAAGGCCGAAGCGCCCGCGGCCAAGACTGAAGCGCCGAAGCCCGCGCCCGCCATGCCGCCCGCGCCTTCGGCCGCCAAGCTCGCGGCGGAGAACAGCGTCGATCTCTCCGCCGTTCCCGGCAGCGGCAAGCGCGGACAGGTGCTGAAAGGCGACGTCATCGACGTTCTCGCCAAGCCCGCCCCGGCGCCGGTCGCCCCGCCGCCGGCCGCCCCCGCGCCGGCGAGCATGCGCGCGCCGGCCGTCCCCGACGACGCCGCGCGCGAGGAGCGCGTGCGGCTCACCAAGCTGCGCCAGACCATCGCGCGGCGCCTGAAGGACGCGCAGAACACCGCGGCGATGCTGACGACCTTCAACGAGGTCGACATGACCGAGGTCATGCAAATGCGCGCCAAATACAAGGACGCCTTCGAGAAGAAGCACGGCGGCAAGCTCGGCTTCATGGGCTTTTTCGTGAAGGCCTGCGTGCAGGCCCTGAAGGACATTCCCGCCGTCAACGCCGAGATCGACGGCGCCGATCTCGTGTTCAAGAACTATTATCACCTCGGCATCGCCGTCGGCACCGACAAGGGCCTCGTCGTGCCGGTCGTGCGCGACGCCGACAAGCTCTCGATCGCCGGCATCGAGAAGCAAATCGCCGACTACGGCCGGCGCGCGCGCGACGGACACCTGAAGATCGAGGAGATGCAGGGCGGCACGTTCACCATCACCAACGGCGGCATCTATGGTTCGCTGATGTCGACGCCGATCCTCAACGCGCCGCAATCCGGCATTCTCGGCATGCACAAGATCCAGGAGCGGCCGGTGGTCGATCAACGGCAAGATCGAGATCCGGCCGATGATGTATCTGGCGCTGAGCTACGATCACCGCGTCGTCGACGGCAAGGAGGCGGTGACGTTCCTGGTGCGGGTCAAGGAGGCGCTGGAGGACCCGGCGCGGCTGGTGCTGGATTTGTGAGGCGGTCTATGGGTACATCGCTCCTGCCGCCGCAATACCAGGAGTCAAACAATGGAGCCGGCGGTGCCCACCATTGCAATTGTTGATGGCGTAAAGATACAATTCTATCCTGACGAGCATCCGCCACCTCACTTTCACGCGGTCTTCGCCGAGTTTGTCGCCCAGATTCGGATTGATCCGCCCATGGTTTTGCGCGGCTCGCTGCCGCAGAATAAGTTGAAGCCTGTCTTGGCGTGGGCGTCGAGCAATCGCGAGGGGTTGATGCGGGTCGTGGGCGGCGATCGAAACCGGTCGTAAGCCGGAGAAGCTGACATGAGCGACATCATTCGAATGAAATCGGTCGAGGCCATTCTCTATGGCGTCGTGAAGATCGCCTGGACGGATGGTTACGAGGCCATCGTCGATCTGCGGCCTGTCATATCGGAAGGGGAGATGTTTGAATTCTTGCGACGCTCGCCGGACCAATTCAACGAAGTGAGGCTCTCGGAGTTCGGACATTCAATCTACTGGCTCGACGATGACAATGATGAAATCGACTTCGGCGCCGACGCGCTGCGCCGCCGCGCCGAGCGTCAGGCCGCAATCCTTCGCCTGGCCAGTTGAGTTATGAGGCTCGCCCAGCGCTTGAGCTCAACTTCGTCGACACGTTGCGCCTGTCGGGGGCCAATGAGTAGCGAAGCAGGCATTACGTTCGAAACCTGGCTGGCGATCCATTGGGTGAGGCCCGCGTGGGAGCTAGCATGACGGAAGGCCTGTTTTTGATCGACAGGGACGCGAGCCCGAAACGGCTCGCGCCGGCCGAATTCACCACCGAGCGCGAATTCCAGCTGCTTCTCGCGCAGTTTCCCGAACTGTTGACCGACGCTGACTTCGGCGAGGGCTCGCCTCGCAAGTGGCTGCTGGTGACGCGCGAGGCGATGGTCCCCGACAAGGAGGATGGTTCGGGCCGATGGAGTCTCGATCATCTCTTTCTCGACCAAGACGGGATACCTACACTCGTCGAGATGAAGCGCGCGAGCGACACCCGCGCGCGCCGCGAAGTGGTGGCGCAAATGCTCGATTATGCCGCCAACGCTGTCAATTACCTGGAAGCCGGAGGATATCGAGAGGTGGCTTGATGAGCGCTGCCGGAGAGACGGCCAGGAGTCATCGAGCGAGGCCTTGCGGACGGCGTTTGAGATCAGTCAGGAAGGACTCGAAACCTATTGGCGCAGTGTCCGCGCGAATTTGGGCAGCCGCAGAATTCGCATGATATTTGTGGCTGACCGGATCGAGCGCGAACTCGAGGCAATCGTCTCGTTCCTAAATGAACAGATGAAGGACGCGACCGTCGTCGCGCTGGAATTGGCGCAGTTTTCAGATGGCGCCAAAAGATAATTGCGCCGCGCCTTATTGGCCTCACCGATCAGGCGTTGGCCACCAAGAGAGTGACTTCGGCGATTGCGGAGTCTGTCGAAGACTGGCTCGACAACTGGCTGCAGGACGATGAGTTCCGCGAAGGGTTCAGGAGATATGTCAGTGAGATGCGACAATTGGGCTTGAAGCCCAGGGTCTTGAAGCGGGCGCTCGCGCTCGACTTTCCGACGAGCGTTGAACCGCTTACAATTATAAATTTGGGACTGGACGGAAAGATGAGTGTTCCGTTCAAGCAGCTAATGAGATCGCCAGCGTTTCGTGACGAGCAAGCGCGAAGGGATCTGTTTGAGACGTTTGAGCGCGCGGGCTTTAAGTTGTTGCCCGCGAACATTGACGGCATTCCCAAGTTCGCGGCGCCGCGATCGGGGGAAGGAGAGTCTTGGCGGTTGCTGCGCGAGATCGTCAATGGCATCGCAGCAGGTTTGCGAAAGTCCGATGCCCCTGCGCAAGGCCAATAGGGAGCACGTTCTAGAATGCTACGACGTCATCGTGATCGGCGCCGGCCCCGGCGGCTATGTCTGCGCCATCCGCGCCGCGCAGCTCGGTATGAAAGTCGGCGTGGTCGAGAAGCGCGACACGCTCGGCGGAACCTGCCTCAACGTCGGCTGCATTCCCTCGAAGGCGCTGCTGCACGCCTCCGAGATGTTCGAGGAGGCCGCGCACGGGCTGCAGCATTTCGGCGTGGTGGTCGAGCCGAAGCTCGATCTTTCCCGCATGATGAAGCACAAGGACGAGACGGTCGCCGCCAACGTCAACGGCGTCGCCTTCCTGTTCAAGAAGAACAAGATCGACTGGCTGAAGGGCGAGGCCACGATCATCGCGCCGGGCCGCGTGCGCGTGAAGGGGCCTGTCGCCGAGATCGTCTATGACGCCCCGCATATCGTCATCGCCACCGGCTCGGACGTGGCGCGGCTGCCGGGCGTCGAGATCGACGAGAAGGTGGTCGTCTCCTCGACCGGGGCGATCGCCCTGCCCTCCGTCCCGAAGAAGCTCGTCGTCGTCGGCGCGGGCATTATCGGGCTGGAGCTCGGCTCGGTGTGGCGCCGGCTCGGGGCCGAGGTGACGGTGGTCGAATTCCTCGACCGCATCCTGCCGGGCATGGACGGCGAGGTCGCCAAGAGCATGCAGCGCATCCTCGAAAAGCAGGGCTTCAAGTTCCGCCTCGGCCACAAGGTCGCCGGGGTCGACAGGACGCGCGCCGGCGCGACCGTCCAGATCGAGCCCGCCGCCGGCGGGCCGGCCGAGACGCTCTCGGCCGACGTCGTGCTGGTCGCCATCGGCCGGCGGGCCTATTCGGCCGGCCTCGGGCTGGAGGCGCTCGGCGTCGCCATGGAGCGCGGGCAGGTGGTCGTCGACGCGCATTTCGCCACCAATGTCCCCGGCGTCTACGCCATCGGCGACGCCGTGCGCGGCCCGATGCTCGCCCACAAGGCCGAGGACGAGGGCGTGGCGCTCGCGGAAATGCTGGCGGGGCAGGCGGGCCACGTGAATTACGACGTCATTCCCGGGCGTGCTGTATACGAGCCCGGAGGTCGCGGTCGTCGGCAAGACCGAGGAGGAGCTGAAGGCGGCGGGCGTGGCCTATAATGTCGGCAAGTTCCCTTTCCTCGCCAACGGCCGCGCGCGGGCGATGCGGCAGACGGAGGGCTTCGTCAAGGTGCTGGCCGACGCCAGGACCGACCGCGTGCTCGGCGTCCATATCGTCGGCTTCGGCGCCGGCGAGATGATCCACGAGGCGGCGGTGCTGATGGAGTTCGGCGGCTCGGCCGAGGACCTCGCCCGCACCTGCCACGCCCATCCCACGATGTCGGAGGCGATCAAGGAGGCGGCGATGGCGGTGGCGAAGCGCGCAATCCACACATGAAGGCGGCGCCGGGCCCCAAGCGGCGCGTTCTGCGTCGCGCGCTGTTGGCCGCGCTGGCGCTCGCTGGCGTCGCGGCGCTGGCGGAGCAGGCGGCCTGCGCCAACAGGCTCAAGCTGTGGGAGATCGTGCACAAGCAATGCGTCCCGGCGGCGCTCAAGGGCGACAAGCTGCCCGCGCCCTGCCTCGGCGTCGACCTCAAGGAGGGGGAAGCGCGCGGCGACGCCGTCATCAAGGACCGCGTCGGCATCGCGCAGCTCCTCGACATCCCGACGGAGCGCGTGACCGGCATCGAGGACCCGAAGCTGCTCAAGCCCGGCGCGCCCAATTATTTCGCCGCCGCCTGGCGCGCGCGCGGCCTGATGGCGGCCTATCTGAACGCGCTGCCGCGGCGCGAGGATCTGTCGCTCGCGATGAATTCGAAATTCGCGCGCAGCCAGGACCAGCTTCATCTGCACGTCGATTGCCTCAAACCCGGCGTCGCCAAGGCGCTCGCCGATTACGCGCCGCATTTCGACGGCCGGTGGCGGGTGATGACGGTGGCGCTCGAGGGGCGCAAATATTGGGCGCGACGGGTCGATTCCGCCGATCTCTACGGCGTCGATCCGTTCCGCCTCCTTGCCGACGAGATGCCCAAGGCGAGGGGCGGGATGGATCTGTGGAGTCTGGCCGCCGTCCCCGCCCAGTTCGCGGGCCGGCCCGGCTTCGTCCTGCTCGCCGACCACGCGGAGCTGGCGGCGGGCGGCCACGCCGAGGATCTGCAGGACCACAGCTGCGCCATCGCGAAATAGTCGCATTTGCGTTTCGCCCCGCGAACCGCTACGGCGCAGCGGATCTTTGAGCGGGGGAGACCCATGTCCGCGGACGACGAGAAACAGCGCGCCGCCGCCGCCGCGCTCGACTTTGTCGGGCCGGGCATGAAGCTGGGCCTCGGCACCGGCTCGACCGCGAGCCGCTTCGTCGACCTGCTCGGCGCCAAGGTCGCCGCCGGGCTGAGGATCGTCGGCGTGCCGACCTCGCAGGCGACCCACGCCCAGGCGCAGCGCCTCGGCATTCCGCTGGCGACGCTCGAAGAGGAGCCGGAGCTCGACCTCACCGTCGACGGCGCCGACGAACTCGACGGGAGCTTGCGGCTCATCAAGGGCGGCGGCGGCGCGCTGCTGCGCGAGAAGATCGTCGCGGCCTCCTCGCGCGCCATGCTGGTGATCGCCGATTCCTCGAAGAAGGTCGCCCGGCTCGGCGCCTATCCCCTGCCGGTCGAGGTCGTCCCCTTCGGCCTCGGCTCGACGCGGCTGCGGATGGAGCGCGCCTGCGAAAGGCTCGGGCTGACGGGCGCGATCACGCTGCGCAAGCGCGGGGCCGACGCCTTCCTCACCGACAGCGGGAACCTCATCCTCGATGGCGCTTTCGGCGGGCTGCCCGACCCGGAACGGCTCGCCAAGCATCTTTCCATCCTGCCCGGCGTGGTCGAGCATGGGCTGTTTCTGGGTCTGGCTTCGCTCGCCCTCGTCGCGGGGCCGGCGGGCGTGGAGACCCTGCGGCGCCAGGACGGCGCCGTTTTCCCCAAAGGAGGCGTTGAATGAAGCTTACCCTTCGCCGCGGCCGCGGCGCGCTCGCGGCCGCGCTGATGGCCGCAACGCTGGCGGCCGGCCCCGCGCTCGCCGACGAGCCGACGCCGGCGCAGATGGATCTCGCCAAGAAGATCCTGGTCGCCGTCGGCCTGAAGGCCTCCATCGACAAGATCGTGCCGGCGATGCTGGGCCAGCTGCAGGGCCAATTGCTGCGAATCCACCCCGAGATGGGCAAGCCGCTGCATGAGACCCTTGTCGCGCTGGAGCCGGAATTCAACAAGGATGAGGACACCGTATTCACCGACACCGCCCGCCCGCTCGCCAGAGCGCTCAGCGAAGCGGAATTGCAGCAGGCGCTGACGTTTTTCCAAAGCCCGGCCGGCCTGAAATACACGAACGCCCAGGCCCCGGTACTGGATGCGCTCGGGGCCTCCGGCGCCGCCTGGCGCCAGAAGCTGACGACGATCATGCTCGACCGCACCCGCCAGGAGATGAAGAAGAAGGGCTTCACCTTCTGACGCAGCAAGGCGCATCCGATGGCTTTCGACTACGATCTCTTCGTCATCGGCGCGGGCTCGGGCGGCACGCGCGCCGCCCGCATCGCCGCCGGCCATGGCGCCAAAGTGGCGGCGGCCGAGGAGTTTCGCATCGGCGGAACCTGCGTGATCCGCGGCTGCGTGCCGAAGAAGATCCTGGTCTACGCGAGCCGCTTCGCCGACAGCTTCGCGGAAGCTCCCGCCTTCGGCTGGTCGGTCGGTGAGACGAGCTTCGACTGGCCGACGCTGGTGGCGGCCAAGGAGAAGGAGATCACCCGCCTCTCCGGGATCTACGCCGCCAATCTGGAGCGCGCGAAGGTCGAAATCTTCCGCCAGCGCGCGCAGGTGACGGGGCCGCAGGAAATCGCGCTCGCCGACGGGCGGCGCGTGAGCGCGCGCCACATCCTCGTCGCCACGGGCGGACGGCCCTCCCTGCATCCGCGCATCGAGGGCCTCGAACACGCCATCACCTCCAACGAGGCGTTCGATCTGCCGGCGTTCCCGCGCCGGCTCCTGGTGGTCGGCGGCGGCTATATCGCGATGGAGTTCGCCTCGCTGTTCCGCCGCCTCGGCGCCGAGGTGACGGTGGCGCTGCGCGGCGCCAACATCCTGCGCGGCTTCGACGAGGACCTGCGCGACGCGCTGCGCGACGAACTCACGCAGGCCGGCGTCGCCTTCCGCTTCGGCCGGCTGCCGAGCTACATCCGCTGCGAGGGCGAGACCCGGGTCGTGACGATGACCGACGGCGAGACGCTCGAAGCCGATCAGGTTCTGATCGCCACCGGCCGGCGCGCGAACACGGACGGCCTCGGGCTCGAATCGGCGGGCGTGCGGCTGGACGAGAACGGCGCGGTGATCGTCGATGCGCGCTCGACGTCGAACGTCGCCTCGATCCACGCCGTCGGCGACGTGACCGACCGCATCAACCTGACGCCGGTGGCGATCCGCGAGGGCCATTGGCTCGCCGACCGTCTGTTCGGGGGAGCCAGGCGCGAAGTGAACTACGACGCGATTCCGACCGCGGTGTTCACGACGCCGGAGATCGGGACGGTCGGGCTGACGGAGGAGGCGGCGCGCGGACGTTTCGCGGCGGTCGACATCTACAAGACGAGCTTCCGCCCGCTGAAGGCGACGATCACCGGCGGGGCGGAGCGGGTGGTGATGAAGCTGGTGGTCGACGGGAAGACCGACCGTGTCCTGGGCGCGCATATCCTGGGGGCGGAGGCCGGCGAGATCATCCAGGCGCTGGCGGTGGCGGTGAAGATGGGCGCGACCAAGGCGGACCTGGACGAGACGATGCCGGTGCATCCGACCGCGGCCGAGGAGCTGGTGACGATGCGGGAGAGGACGGCGCGCTTTCAACGATAGGCGCGTCGTTCTATCGGGCGCCGGTCAGCGGACAAATTGCCGCGACCCAACCAGGCTGTTCCCGGATCGAATGCCGCCTCGCCACTCTCCTGAACTCGGCCTGAAAGAGCCAAGAAGCGCTCCAAGGATGCCATGAAGCGAAAGACCAATTTGCAGTTCTGAGCTTTCTAACCATCGCGAGAGCGTGTCGCCAGCGACTTGATCCGAATCAACGCCGATTCCCGCATCGGGCCTATCGATAATTACGAGCGCGCCGCGCTTTGCTGGCTTTCTTAGGAGGAAGAGATGGTCGACAAGGATCGGATCATCGGATCCGCGAAAGTAGTCAAAGGCAAGGTCAAGGAGGCTGTCGGAAAGGCGGTCGGAGACGCAAAGCTGGAGGCGGAGGGCAAGGCCGACAAGATCGAGGGCAAGGTTCAGAACGCGGTCGGAGGCGTCAAGGACACGCTCAAAGGGAAATAGGGTGGGGGAGGCTACCGAGCCATGAACCGCGGAACTCTCCTTCTTATGATCGGCGTACTCGCCTTGGTCGGTGTGGTCATGGGCTATCAATTATACCAGGAGCGGCAGAAGACCGATCGCATTGAAATTGATGTCGGCAAGAGCGGCATTTCCATCCAGAAGAAATAGTTCGGTAATTCGCGGATGGCGGCCGCCGGGGCTTGTCATGAAACAAGTGTCGATCAGGGGCTAACGGCCAGAGATAAAAGCCGCCGGGTTTGGTAGGCCGGAAAGGAAGATCAGATCATGTCCATCGGACTCATACTCATCATAATCCTTATCGTGCTCTTGCTCGGGGGCTTCAGTGGGCGCATCGGCGGATACGGTTACGGCTTCGGCCATAGCGGTGTCGGCGTCATCGGCGTCATCATTATCGTCCTCGTCGTGCTGCTCCTCACGGGTAGGCTTTGAGCCGGCATGACCGACCGCCGAGCGCCGCGGCTTGAACGCATCGGTTCGCGGCTTGGAGATTATCCTCGATACCGCTGAGAACTTTCGGTCTCGGCCTCATGCTGTAGAAGTCTCCTGATTGGGGTTGAGGCGCCGCAACGCACCCGCGAATACATGCGCCTGGCCCACCGATCGGAACAGCCGTCACGGGAAATCATGAGCCGCCTTCACGTGCATAGGGAAAGCCACCTCGTTTCGCGCATCGGGTGGTTGAGAGCCGCGGTGCTTGGCGCCAATGACGGCATTGTCTCGACGGCGAGTCTGATCGTCGGCGTCGCGGCGGCGGCCGGCGCTCGGAGCGAAGTTTTGATCGCGGGTGTCGCCGGGCTCGTGGCCGGAGCCATGTCGATGGCGGCGGGCGAATATGTGTCGGTCAGCTCGCAGTCGGACACCGAGCAGGCGGATCTCGCTCGCGAGCGGAAGGAACTCAGCGAGAACATCGAGTTTGAGCATGCGGAACTCGCGGACATCTATGTGAAGCGCGGCCTTGAGCCGGATCTGGCCCGCCAGGTCGCCGAGCAACTGATGAGGAAAGACGCCCTGGCGGCGCATGCGCGTGATGAACTTGGCGTCTCCGAGACAACCGCCGCCCGTCCCATTCAGGCGGCCTTGACCTCGGCGGCGACCTTTTCGGTGGGCGCCGCCATGCCCTTGTTGGCGGTTCTGCTTTCGCCGAGCGGTTGGCTCGTGTCCGTCGTGTCGGCGGCGTCCCTGTTGTTCCTCGCTCTGCTCGGCGCGATCGGCGGAAAAGCCGGCGGCGCCAACGTCTGGCGCGCCACGTTGCGCGTAACGTTCTGGGGGGCGTTGGCGATGGCTCTGACCGCGGGCATCGGACGATTGTTCGGCACGGTTGTGTGAAGGTTGGGGCGCGAGACGAGCTAAGCCCCCTTTTCGCCATGCCGGCCAAGTCTAACGGCGCCAGGAGACGTTCGCGTGAGCAGCTGCGACCCGATCGCCGTGACGCCGCCGCTGGATGGTGATCCGAACCGACGGTCGCCCACAAGCTCAGGATCGACCGCAAGCGGAAAAGTCTTGGGTGAAATCGCCCAGATTTCGCCTGACGAGGCTCTGCTGAAACTTTCAAGCACGACGCGTGGCCTCACGTCCGAACAGGTCAAGGAGCGGCTCCGTTCGGATGGACCGAATCAAGTCGCACCTCAGGCGCGCCATACGATCTTCGGTGAACTCATCGGACGCTCGATCAATCCGCTCAATGGGCTTCTGCTCGCTCTTGCGACCGCGTCCTACTTCTTGGGCGATCGGCGAGCCGCGATCGTGATCGCACTCATGGTGGGGCTCAGCATCTCGCTGGGTTTCCTCCAGGAGCATCGTTCGAACAAGGCCGCCGATGCGCTGCGAAGGATGATCCGGATCACCGCCACGGTGCGTCGGAACCTGCCCGGCGCCGCGGAGGAGCATATTGAAGCGCCGATCGAACAGCTTGTGCCCGGCGACATTGTCTTACTATCGGCCGGCGACATGATCCCGGCGGACCTGCGGCTGATCTCGGCCAGAGACCTCTTCGTCAACCAATCGACCCTGACCGGCGAGGCGATGCCGCTCGAGAAGCATGCACAAGCCCATGCTGGCGCCGTGGAGTCGCCCTTCGATCTCCCCAGTATCTGCTTCATGGGTAGCGCCGTCGTAAGCGGCGTCGGCTGCGGCGTGGTCGTGCTCACCGGAGCGCGAACTGCATTCGGTCAAGTGGCGGGCATGATCGCCGAGCGGCGCGTCTTGACGAGCTTCGATAAGGGCGTCACTCGGTTTACCTGGTTGATGCTCGGCTTCATCCTGGTGATGGCCCCTCTCGTTTTCGTGATCAACGGCGTTACAAAGGGCAATTGGCTTGAGGCGCTCCTGTTTGCGGTCGCCGTGGCGGTTGGCCTTACGCCAGAGATGTTGCCGATGATCGTGACCGTCAACCTCGCCAAGGGCGCCATGGCGATGTCTAAGAAGAAGGTCATCGTCAAACGCCTCAACGCCATCCAGAACTTTGGGGCGATGGATGTGCTGTGCACCGACAAGACCGGCACACTGACGCAGGACCGGGTGATCCTCAAGCTCCATCTCGACCTCCACGGCGAGGAGTCGGATCGCGTTCTCGAATACGCCTATTTGAACAGCCTGCATCAGTCCGGTCTCAAGAACCTACTCGATGTCGCGGTCCTCAAACATGCCGAACTTCAAGAGAAGCTGAAGGTCGAAGAACGCTTCAGCAAGATCGACGAGATTCCATTCGACTTCGAACGGCGGCGGATGTCGGTCGTTCTCAAGCGGGGCGACGACGCCCACATCCTCATTTGCAAAGGGGCCGTGGAAGAGGTTTTCGCGGCTTGCAGTGCTTACGCGATCGGCGATGAAACCGGCCCTCTAGACCAGAGCCACTTCGCCCAAGCCAAGAAAACGACGGCCGAGCTCAACGGGGACGGGTTTCGGGTAATCGCGGTCGCCTTCAAAGAGTTGCCGCCGGCGCAGGTGACGTATTCCGTCGCGGACGAAGCCGATCTTACATTGCTCGGCTTTATCGCATTCCTCGACCCGCCGAAGGAAACCGCCGCCGCGGCCGTCGCCGCTCTGAAGCGCCGGGGTGTTCAGGTGAAGATCCTGACCGGGGACAACGACATCGTGACTCGCAAGATATGCAGCGAAGTCGGCTTGCCCGTGGACCGCATCGTTCTTGGCGGCGAGATGGCGACTTTGGCGCCGGACGAGCTGGCAGGCTTAGCCGAGACCGAGACGGTGTTCGCCAAGGTCTCGCCGGCCCAGAAGGCCGCGATCATTGACGCGCTTCACAGCAAGGGCCACGTCGTCGGCTATATGGGTGACGGCATCAACGACGGACCGGCCCTCAAGGCCGCGGACGTCGGCATATCGGTAGAGAGCGCCGTCGATATCGCCAAGGACTCCGCGGATATCATCCTGCTGGAGAAGAGCCTGACGGTGCTCGGTGACGGCGTGATCGAGGGTCGCAAGGTCTTCGGCAACATCACCAAATACATCAAGATGGGCGCCAGTTCGAATTTCGGCAATATGTTCAGCGTGCTCGGAGCCAGCATCATTCTGCCGTTCCTGCCGATGACCGCGATCCAGGTGCTTACCAACAACCTGTTGTACGACTTCTCGCAGACTACCATTCCAACCGACAACGTCGACGCCGAATACCTCGCTGTGCCGCGGCGATGGGACATCGGCAATATCACGAAATTCGTGCTCTTCGTCGGCCCCATCAGCTCGATATTTGACTACGTCACGTATTTCACGATGCTTTATGTTTTCAACGCATGGAATAATCCCGCGCTGTTCCAGACCGGCTGGTTCGTCGAATCCCTTCTCACGCAAACGCTCATCATCCATATCATTCGCACGGCGAAGATTCCTTTCCTGGAGAGCCGCGCGAGTACAGCGCTCGTTACGACAACCATCATCATCGCCGCGATCGGGATATTCCTGCCGTTCTCTTGGCTTGGCGGTTTTCTCGGCTTCGTCCCGCTGCCACCGTCTTACTGGATCGCGCTCGGTCTTATCCTTCCGAGCTACGTCATCCTGACACATTTCGTGAAGGTATGGTTCATTCGACGGTACGGGTTGAGTTAACCCGCATTAAGCGTCGACATGAAGGTATCACCGATACGGAATCACGGTGACAGTGTATTAAATCAAGCTCATGAATAGCGAAAGCGGTCTCGACCGGCGCCGCGGGGTTGCAGAAAATGGCGCCCAAGCCCTTGAAACTCCGGGACCCCGGACAGTCCCGGCGCCGGCCGTCCTACCCGCCCCTCACCACCCTCTCGTACCTGCCGCCAAGCCCCGTCAGCACCGTGTAGCCGATCGTCCCGGACTTGGCCGCGAAGGTGTCGAGCGAGGCGTTCGGCCCGAAGAACTCGGCCTTCGTTCCCGGCCCCACCGCCGAATCCGGGAGATAGGTCACGTCGGCGATGCACAGGTCCATCGAGATGCGCCCGACCAGCGGGCACATGCGGCCGGCGATGCGCACCTCCGCGCCCGGCGCCGGCGTCGGTCGCGCCCGCCCCGAACGGCAGGCCGTCGGCGTAGCCCGCCGGCAGCGTCGCCAGCCGCGTGCGGCGCCTCGCGGTCCAGCGGCCGTTGTAGCCGCAGGTCTCGCCGGGCTCGATCCAGCGCGTCTGCTGCACGGCGATCTCCAGCGTGACCACGGGACGCATCGGGTTTTCGCGCCCCGGCGTCGGGTTGCCGCCATAGAGGGCGTAGCCCGGCCGCACGAGGTCGTAATGGGGCTTGGCCGGCAGGAACACGCCGGAGGAATTGGCGAGCGAGGCGGAAACTCCGGGAAAGAGCGCCCGCAGCCGCTCGAAGGCGGCGATCTGGCGGGCGTTGACGGGATCGTCGGGGATTTCGGCCGAGACGAGATGGCTCATCACCAGCGCCGCCCCGGCCATTTTCGCGGGATCGACGTCGGCGGGCGGAAAGCCGAGCCGGTTCATGCCGGTGTCGAAATGCAGCGCGAAGGGCCGCGAGCGGTCCCAGCGCGCCAGCTCGGCGGCGGCGCCGATCACCGGCGACAGGCCCGCGGCGGCGTAGTCGCCGACCTCGGCGCCGGCCTCGAAGCCGTTGAGCACATAGACCCGCGCGTCGTCTCCGAGCGCCGCCCGCGCCCGCGCGCCCTCGCCGACATGGGCGACGAAGAAGATGCGGCAGCCGGCGCGCCACAGAGCGGGCGCGGCGTTCTCGATGCCGATCCCGTAGGCGTTGGCCTTGATGACCGCTCCGCAGGCGGCGGGCGCGACTTCGCGCGCCAGCCTTCGCCAATTGTCGCAGAGCGCGTCGAGATCGATGGTCAGACGTCCGGGCGGGCTCAAATCGGTAAGGCTCCCTCGATGGGCGTTTGCCGCCCTCACCTGCCTTTGCTAAACGAGGCCAAGGCCTATCAGCTTGGCGGACCCTGGCAAATGCAGAAATTCGAAACCCTGACCGGCGTCGCGGCGCCCCTGCCGATCGACAATATCGACACCGACATGATCATCCCCAAGCAATACCTGAAGACGATTTTGCGCACCGGCCTCGGGGCCGGCCTGTTCTCGGAGATGCGCTACAACGACGACGGCTCGGAGAACCCGGACTTCGTGCTCAACAAGCCGGCCTACAGGCAGGCCAAGATCCTCGTCGCCGGCGACAATTTCGGCTGCGGCTCGTCGCGCGAGCACGCGCCCTGGGCGCTGCTCGACTTCGGCATCCGCTGCGTAATCTCGACGGATTTCGCCGACATCTTCTACAACAACTGCTTCAAGAACGGCATCCTGCCGATCAGGGTCACGCCGGAAGATCACGCCAAGCTGATGGACGACGCCGAGCGCGGCGCCAACGCGACGCTGACGATCGACCTCGCCCAGCAGGAGATCCGCGGTCCCGACGGCGGCGTGGTCAAGTTCGAGCTCGACCCGTTCCGCAAGCACTGCCTGCTGGAGGGGCTCGACGACATCGGCCTGACCATGGTCGAAGCGCCGGCGATCGGGGCCTACGAGACCAAGGCGAAAGCCGCCCATCCCTGGCTTTGACGCGTTGACGAACGCGCAAAACCGCTATATGCGGACGGCCGAGCAGGCTGGGCGCGTCCCGGCCTGATGTATTTTGGCGCGGGGTCGGGCCGTCGCGCGTAAAGAGGATCGGATTTATGGCGAACACCAAGTCGGCGCAGAAGGCAGTGCGCAAGATCGCGCGGCGCACCGCCGTCAACAAGATGCGCCGCAGCCAGATGCGCACCTATGTCCGCAAGGTCGAGGCGGCGCTCGACGCCAAGGACGCCGCCGGCGCGGCGGAGGCGCTGAAGTCGGCCGAGCCGTTGCTCGCGCGGGCGGCGCAGAAGGGCATCGTCCACAAGAACGCCGCCTCGCGCAAGATTTCCCGCCTGACCAAGCGGGTGAAGGCGCTGGCCGGCTGACCGCTTGTCCGATCTGCCTCCCGATCGGCTCTCCGTCGATCCAAAGAGCCCGTATTTCGACGAAGCGGCGCTGACCCGCGGCGTCGGCGTGCGCTTCAAGGGCAAAGAGCGGTTCGACGTCGAGGAATATTGCGTGAGCGAGGGCTGGATCCGCGCCCCCGTCGGCAAGACGCGCGACCGCAAGGGCAATCTCTTGACCGTGAAGCTGAGCGGCGAGGTCGAGGCCTATTACAGCGGCCCGGCGACGAGCGAGTGATCCCGTAAGTGTGATCGGGCCCTCGCAGACCGCCCGCGCAAGAATCGACGCCATGCGCGTTGGGTGTCCGCGCCGCGGAGTCGCCGTCGCCGTTTAAAATCAGGCGTCGGGCGGCGCCGATCCAGGCCAATGCCTGATCAGCGCAGGGCCTCGCGCCCGACAATGCGCCAGGCGAGGACCGCGCCGAAGGCGAGCGTCCCGGCAAGCGTCAGCGCGCCGCTGGCCATGCGAGCGGGCTCAAAGGCCCTGAGGTCGCCGCAAAGGCGAACCGCGACCGAGACGTGCAGCAGCGCGAGGCCCAGATACATCGCGGGATGGTAGGGCGCCGCGGCGCCGGTGATCGCGCGAATGACGATCGCCGAATGGCCCATCGCCATCGAGATGACGAAGCCGATGAGAATCGCATGCAGCGCCATGTCGTAGCCATAGGGGGCGACGAATGGCGGCGCGAAGACGAGGTTCGCGCCGATCTCGGGATCGTCGATTGCCCGCAAGCCCGTGAGCGCCGATTCCTCCATTCCCGCTGCTCCAGATGATCGCGGCCCTGAAAGCATAGTTCGCGGCGCGCCCGTCACGAACTTTGCGCCGGAGCAAACAAGAAAACGACGCGCGCCGGGAGCCGTCGCGAACTTGCTCGCCATCAAAGTCGCAGCGCGGCTTCGGCGCGAGAACGTCCCCCGAAACAAGGCAAGAACTCCTGGAGGGCGAAATGATCACTCGACGCACAGCAATCTTCGGCGCCGCCGTGGCGGCCGTACTGACCGCCTGTCCCGCCTTAGCCGACGATCTCAATCTGCCGCGCGAGAAGGCGACGCTCGTTGCGCCGCCCTTCGTGATGGCGCACGAGCAGGCGACGACCTCCGGCCCGAAGATCGTCGAGTTCACGCTCACCGTCGTCGAAAAGCCGCTGGTCATCGACGAGGACGGCACGACGATCCCCGCCTTGACCTTCAACGGCTCGATCCCCGGCCCGCTGATGGTCGTGCATGAGGGCGATTACGTCGAGGTCACGCTGGTCAATCCGGCGACCAACACCATGATGCACGACATCGACTTCCACGCCGCCACCGGCGGCCTCGGCGGCGCCGAGTTCACTCAGGTCAATCCCGGCGAGCAGGCGACCTTCCGCTTCAAGGCGACCCGCGCCGGCGTCTTCGTCTATCACTGCGCGCCGGGCGGTCCGATGACGCCCATTCATGTCGTCATGGGCATGAACGGCGCCATCATGGTGCTGCCGCGCGGCGGCCTCAAGGACGGCGCCGGCAAGCCGCTGCGCTACGACCGCATCTACTATATCGGCGAGCAGGACTTCTATGTGCCGCGCGACGAGAAGGGCAATTTCAAGAGCTACAAGACCATGGGCGACAGCATGCCCGAGACGCTCGACGTCATGCAGAAGCTGATCCCGACCCATGTCGTGTTCGAGGGCAGGGTCGGCGCGCTGACGGGCAAGAACGCGCTGAAGGCGAAGGTCGGCGAGCGCGTTCTCATCATCCATTCGCAGGCGAACCGCGACACCCGTCCGCATCTGATCGGCGGTCATGGCGATTATGTCTGGGAGACCGGCAAATTCGACAACCCGCCGCAGGTCGATCAGGAGACCTGGTTCATTCGCGGCGGATCGGCGGGCGCGGCGCTCTATGCGTTCCGGCAGCCCGGCCTCTACGCCTATGTCAACCACAACCTGATCGAGGCGGCTTTGCTCGGCGCGACCGCGCATTTCAAGGTCGAGGGCAAGTGGAACAACGACCTGATGATGCAGATCAAGGCGCCCGGACCGATTCCGAACGTTCCGACCGACTGAGGCGAAGCCATGGTCCTGCACCTCAAGCTTGCGGCGAAGGCGGCGATCGTCGCCTCTTCGCTCGCCGCGCCCGGTTTCGACGCGCCGCGGCCGGAGCGGGCAGGCGATGTTCCTCAGACGGTCGCCGTCGCGGCGACGACCTTCGCCTATCGCATGGCCGGCGACTTCCAGGACGAAGGGCGGACGGTCGATGCGCCGCGCGAGAGGCGATCGACGGCGGCCTTCGAGATCATGAAATATCAGCTTGCCACGGCCCAGTACGACGCCTGCGCCGCCGACGGCGGATGCAAGCGCAGGCCGAAGTCCGCAAGCCACGATCCGCGCCTTCCCGCGGTTCTGCTGAGCTTTGAGGACGCGAGCGCCTATGCCGCCTGGCTCAGCGCCAGGACCGGCGAGACGTGGCGCCTGCCCAGCGACGTGGAATGGCGCGCGGCCGCGGGAAGCCGCGCGCGCGACGACGCGCTCGGCCTCTCGAAGGCCGCAGATCCCTCCGCGCGCTGGCTCGCCCGATACGACGCCGAAAGCGCCGAGGCGAAGGACGACGAGCGGTTGCGCCCCGTCGGCGGCTTCGGCGTCAATGAAAACGGACTCTACGACTTCTCGGGCAATGTCTGGGAATGGACGGCGGATTGTTTCGTCCGCTATGCGATAAGCCCGTCCGGCGCGCGGGCTCAGACAAGGAATTGCGGGGTGCGCGTCGTCGAAGGCGAACACCGCACTTACATCACCGATTTCATCCGCGACGCGCGCGCCGGCGGCTGCTCGGTCGGCAAGCCGCCGTCTCACCTCGGCGTGCGCCTCGTGCGCGAGGCCCGGCCGCTCGCCCGGCTCTCCGCACGCATCCGCCATCTCATCGCCGGAGGACTCGCATGGCTCTAATCGACGAAATCGTCAACGAAAGCCGCCTCTGACGCGGATCGGCCCGCATGATCTCGTCGACGAGGTCATGCGGCGGTGGCCGGCGACGATCGGGGTCTTCATCCGCTGGCGCATGAAATGCGTCGGATGTCCCTTCGGCCCGTTCCATACGATCGCCTACGCCTGCGAGGAGCACGCGCAGGATCAGGCCGCGTTCATCGCGGCGCTCGAGCGGGCGATCCGGTCAGCGTGACGTCCCTTCCGCGAGCACCGCCAGCCGGTGCGGATCGCGGATATGGATCTTCTGGCGCCCCGTCGCCAGCAGGCCGCTCGCCTCCCACGCCGTGAAGATGCGGCTCACCGTGAACAGGGTCGTCCCCGTCATCTCGGCGATGTCCTGGCGCGAGATCGGAAAGTCGAAACTGACGCCGTCCGCTTGCCTTGTTCCGCCCTGGGCGGCCAGACGCAGCAGCGCATTGGCGACCCGGCGTTCGACCTCCTGCGTCGCGATTTCGGCGAGCCGGGTCTGCGATTCCTGAAGCCGGTCGCCGAGCATTCGCATCATGCCCTGCGAAAGCGACGGATGCTTCGCGGCGAGGCCTAGCCACTGCGCGGACGGCCAGACGAGGGCGACGCTGTCGACGACGGCCACGGCGTTGGCGGGATAGACCTCGGCGCCGATTGCTTTCGCCACGCCGAACAATTCGCCGGGGCCGACAAAGCGCACCACGATCTGCTCGCCGGCCGGCGTCACCTTGTAGGCCCGCACGCGGCCGTGCAGCAGCAGAAAGAAGCTCGTCGCCTCGGCGCCCTGCTCGAACACATGCGCATTCCTGGCGAAGCGCTGCGAGCGAGCCTCCGCCAGCACCGCGTCCAACGCCTCGGGCGCAAATCCCGCGAACAGGGGCAGCGACGCGATCAGCGATTTGTCCAACGCCATCGGAATTCTTCCGCTTTGAGGCCGCATGGGAAATAGCTCCGCAATTCGGGTCCAAGCTTGACGCCCGTCAAAGATCTCCCGCGAAATTTTGGCGAAAGACGCGTGACCAAAATCACATGGCTGCAGGGTGACGATTTGAACGTTTCTGCTCCGCCCGCAGAACTCCACGCGGCCCCCTCGACGGCCCGCCAGGCGCTCGACGCCATCCCCTGGCTTTCGGAGGTGGCGGCGCCGACATTGGACCGTCTGGCCGCCCAGGCGATGCTGCACCGGCTTCCGACTGGGGCGCTGGCGTTCGAACAGGCTGATGTCCCCGCCTTCGCGATGTTCCTGATCTCGGGCCGCCTCAAGCTGGTCGGCGTCAGCGGCGAGACCGAAGCGACCATCGAGACGGTGCGGCCGCTCGAACTCGTGCTGCCCGCCGCCGTCGTCACCGGCCAACCCTATCTGTTGCGCGCCCGCGTCCTTGAAGAGGCGCAACTTCTGCTTGTCGGCGCGGAGCGGTTCCGCGAGGAGCTCAAGCGCGACAATGCGCTCAGCGGCGCGACGCTCGCCCTCGTCTCCATGCACTTGCGAAGGCAGTTGCGCGCCGCCAAAAGCCTGCGGATGCGCAGCGCCGAGGAGCGGGTCGCCGCCTATCTCCGCGCGCTCATTGCGGTTCGTGACGGACCGGAAGAAATCGCGCTGGCCGCCGACAAGAGCGAAATCGCCGCCCATCTCGGCATGACGCGGGAGACTTTCTCCCGCACGCTTTCGGGCCTCGCCGCGCATGGCGTCTCCGTCGCCGGCAGACGGCTCCGCATCGAAGACGTCGGCCCGGCTCCGCGCGCGATTTCCGAGCGATCCCTTCATTGACGGGGACGACCCGCTCGTCCTTCCCGCCCTGCGCGAGGCCCCATGATCGACTATGTGGACGCATGGCAATGCATAGGTTGCGGCCGGCTGGAGGCGCCGCAGCCCTGCGTCGGCGTTTGCCAGGACCGGCGCGTGCGGCTGGTCGCGGCCGAGGACTACGAGGCGGCGGTGGAGCGGGCGCGCGTCGCCGAGGCGGCGTTCGCGCTTGTCCGTAAGCTCGGGAGCACGCATCCGCGCGGCGAACGCTGGCGCGAGAGTTTCGCAGCTTTCCAGCATGAGGCGCAGGCGATCCTCGCCGACGCTGCGGAGGTCGAAGACGCCGTTGCGGTTCAGCGCGCGGCCCGATCCTGAGATTTTCGAGAGGATGAAAGCCATGAGCCTTTCCCACGCCTCGTCCCGCGCGCCTTCGCGAAGCGCCGAGACGTTTCGCGTCTGGCGCGGCGCGGCGGTCTTGAGCCGCGGCTTTCGCCCGTTCTTCCTCGCCGCGGCCTTGTGGGCGATCATCGCCGTCAGTCTGTGGCCCTTCGTCTTTTCGGGTCGCGTCGAACTCGCGACGGCGTTCTCGACCGTCGACTGGCACGCGCATGAAATGATCTTCGGTTATCTCGCCGCCGTGATCGCTGGCTTCCTCACCACCGCCGTGCCGAACTGGACCGGCCGGCTGCCGGTTGTCGGCTGGCCGCTCGCCGGTCTGATCGGGATTTGGGCGGCGGGGCGCATGGCCATGTTCGAGTCCGTGCGGCTTGGACGCCCGCTGAGCGCGGCGCTCGACGTCGCCTTTCTCTTCGTCTTCGCCGCCGTCGTGGCGCGCGAGGTCTTGGCGGGCAAGAACTGGCGCAACGCGAAAGTGGTTGGGCTCGTCGGCGCGCTAGCTTTCGACAACCTGGCTTTTCACTACGAGGACGCAACCACGGGCTTCGCCGACTATTCCCAGCGCTTCGCGCTCGCTCTCGTCGTGATGCTGATCCTGCTCGTCGGCGGCCGCGTGACGCCGAGCTTCACCAACAACTGGCTCGCCCGCGCCGGCTCGCCGAAGCGGCCGGCGCCGTTCGGCCGCTTCGACGCCGTCACGATGGCGCTGTCCGCGCTCGCCCTCGCGGCTTGGGCTTTCGCGCCTTACGCCACCGCGACCGGCCTGCTGGCGCTGGCCGCCGGCCTCGGCAATCTCGGGCGCTTGTCGCGCTGGCGCGGGCTCGCCGCCCGCCGCGATGCGCTGGTGTTTGTGCTGCACGCCGGTTTCGGGCTGGCCGGCGCGGGATTCCTGGTCGCGGCCGCCAGCGCGCTGCTGCCCGCCACGGTCCCCTACGATGCGGCCGTCCACATGTGGGCGGTAGGCGCGGCGGGACTGATGACGCTGGCGATGATGACGCGCGCCACCCTCGGGCATTCCGGCCAGGCGCTCGTCGCCTCGCCCGCAACGAAGGCGGCCTATACTTTGATCCTGGCGGCTGCGATTCTGCGCGTCGCGCTCCCCATGCTGCCTCAGTGGCAGACGCCGCTCCTGCATGCTGCGGCCTGCGCCTGGGCGGCGGCTTTCGCGACGTTCCTGTGGGGCTATTGGGCGATGCTGGCGCGCAAGCCGCGCCTGACTCCACGGCCGGACCCAAAGGCTTGAAACAAGGCCTTTCGCCGGGCCGCATAGCGCTTACTGAACCAGAGGCGTCTCGGTTCCCTTGAGGTCGGCCCCCTGGACCTCGGCCTTGCCGGCAAGCACGCTGACATATTGCCGCAGCGCCTTTTCTTCGACCATGGCCTTCAGGCGGTCGGCGATTTCGTCCCGCACCAAGTCGAAGGGGAGCAGCTTGCCTGGGATACGCTGATCCACCGCCACAATATGAAAGCCGTGGCGGGTCTTGACCAGTTCGCGCAAAAGGCCGATTGGCCCCAGTCGAAAGATCGCCGTTTCGAACTCCGGGACCATATCGCCGCGGCCGATCTGTCCCAGATTGCCGCCGCGCTGGCCGGAAGGGCAGTTTGACAGTTCCGCCGCCAAGGCCGCGAAGCGTTCCGGGGCATGCAACAACGCATTTAGCGCCTCTTCCGCGCGAGCGCGAAGTTCGGGAATGCTCACCGAAGGCGTCGCCTGGAACAATATATGACGCGCGTGCACGAGATCGCCGCTTTCGAATTCCCGCCGGCGCCCATCGTAGTAGCGTCTGCACTCCTCCTCGGTCGGGTCAGGCGTTACGACCTCGCGCGCAAGCAATTCCTCGATCGCCTCATCAACCGCACCTTCATCGGTCGACGCCTCGTCCAGAAGTCCGACCGCCGCCGCCCGTTGCCGGAGCAACTCGCGCGCGGCGGTCAGCTCGTCGCTTGCGCCGCCGCGCCCCGCCGCCTCGACGCCGTTCACGGAAACGCTCATGACCGGACCGGCTCCTTCGCCCGCGTCTGCGGCGTGCGCACGATCTGATACGGTCGGAACAGATAGGCGAGCGCTCCGGCGCCGCTCCAGATGTGGATCATCCGGGTGAACGGGGAGATGAGGAAGATCGTGAAGCCGAGAAGGATGTGCAGCTTATAGACTAACGGGACCCCTGCCATCGCCGCCGCCGCCCCGCCGTTGAGCGTCACGACTCCCTTCACATAAGTCGTCAACGTCTCGAACAGGACGCCGTCCATATGGAAGGCCGAGAGGGGAACCGTGAGCAGACCGAGCGCGAGTTGCAGCCACAGCATGAAGGCGACGGCGATGTCCCATTTGCGGCTGTTCAAGCGGATGCGCGGATCTCCCAATCGACGGCGGATCAAGATAGTCAGCCCGACGATCGCCACGAGCCCGGCGATCCCGCCGACCACCATCGCCAGAAGCTGATGGGCGGTGGGCGTGAGAGCCCAGTCGACCGCCCAATCCGGGGCGAGGAAGCCGGCGAAATGACCGAGGATCACGACGATCACGCCATAGTGGAACAGGTTCGAGCCGAGCCTGAGCTGGCCGGCCCGCAACAACTGCGAGGAATCGCTCTTCCAGGTGTAGGGCTCGCGGTCGAAGCGGATAAGGCTGCCGATCAGCAGGACGGCAAGGCACACATAGGGATAGACGCCGAAGAGAAGCGTATTCACATAGGCTGCGGAAGGCATGGGTCTTCCTCCTCGCTAGACGGCGGGCGTTTTCGCGCTCGTGGGCGCCGTGACGGGCGCGCCCGCGAAAGCGGGCGCCTCTTCCCAGTCCCGATCGAGAGACTCCGTCTTTTCCCTGACGATCGGCGTCCTGGCGGCGTCGATCGGGCGCTCGCCGGCGATGACGAGCAGGGCCTGCATGATCGAGGCGTAGCGGCTGCCTCTCGCAATGAGAGACCGGCCGATCACGGTCAGGATGTGGGCGCAGTCCGCGAGCATCTCTTGCGCCTCCGCGAGGTCGCGGCGGCTCAGATATTCCAGCAGGACCGGCAGATAGTCAGGCAGCTCGCGAGTCGTGAGTTCGAACCCGGCCTTTTCGTAGATCCGCTTGAGGTCGACCATCGCCTCGCCACGTTCGCGACCGTCGCCGTGCAGATGTTCGAAGAGGTGCAACGACAGCGCCCGCCCGCGGTCGAACAGATCGACGTAACGCTCCTCGGTCTCCAGGAGGTCGCCGCGGCCGAGCTCGTCGATGAGATCGAGGAGGCCGCGCTGTTCGCGCGGCGTCAGAATCGTCGCTGCGCGCACAACCCCCGCGATTTCCGGCAGGGCCTGCCGCATGTCCGGCGAAGGGTAGGAGAGCAGCGCGCTCAGGGCTCTGAACAGAAGCACGTCCGTCCCCCTATGTGTCGAGATGGCGGATGGGCGTCAGCTTGCGCCGGCCCATCTTGCCGCCAAACAGCGTCGAGTGCGGCGGCCCGAAGTCGCAGCCGTTGCCGAAAGTGAATCCGCAGGACCCTTTCAGGCCGTAAGCGTCTTCCGCCTGCTCGCGATGGCTGGTCGGGATGACGAACCGGTCCTCGTAGTTCGCGATTGAGAGATAGCGATGCATCTCCTCGACCTGAGCGACCGTGAGACCCGCCTGCGCGAGAACGCTCCGCCCGTCGCCTTGCCCAAGCTGGCGCTGACGGAAATAGACGCGCATGGCGAGCATCCGCTCAAGCGCCGTTACGATCGGCGCCTCCGCGCCGGCGGTCAGGAGATTGGCGAGATAGCGGACCGGGATTCGCAACGAGCGCACATCCGGGATTTCGCCGACGGCCTCGATGGCGCCCGCGTTGGCGTGAGACTGAATCGGCGAAAGCGGCGGCACGTACCAGACCATAGGCAGGGTACGGTATTCCGGATGGAGCGGGAAGGCGATTCTCCAGTCCACCGCCATCTTATAGGTCGGCGAACGCCTAGCCGCTTCGAGCCAGGCGTCAGGGACGCCGTCGGCCCGCGCCTGGGCCGCAATGGCGGGATCATGCGGGTCGAGAAAGAGTTTCAGCTGCGCCTCGTAGAGATCCTTCTCGTCCTCAGTGGAAGCCGCCCGCTCGATGCCATCGGCGTCGTAGAGCAGGACGCCGAGATAACGAATGCGTCCGACGCAGGTCTCCGAGCAGACGGTCGGCTGGCCAGCCTCGATCCGCGGGTAGCAGAAGATGCACTTCTCGGCTTTGCCCGAGGTCCAATTGTAATAGATCTTCTTATAAGGACATCCGGACACGCACATGCGCCAGCCGCGGCACTTGTCCTGGTCGACAAGCACGATGCCGTCTTCCTCGCGCTTGTAGATCGATCCCGACGGACAGGAGGCGACGCAGCTCGGATTGAGGCAGTGCTCGCAGAGCCTTGGCAGATACATCATGAACGTATTTTCGAACTGGCCGTAGATGTCCTTCTGCACGGCCTCGAAATTGTAGTCCTGAGAGCGCTTGTCGAACTCGCCGCCCAGGATTTCCTCCCAGTTCGGCCCCCATTCGATCTTGTCCATGGGGCGGCCGGTCACCAGAGAGAGCGGCCGGGCGACCGGCGCCGTGGGCAGTTCGGGCGCCTGCTGAAGATGTTCGTAATCGTAGGTGAAGGGCTCGTAATAGTCGTCGATGTCGGGCAGATGCGGGTTGGCGAAGATCTTGGCCAGGATCGCCAGACGCCCGCCCTGTTTGGGAGCGAGTTTGCCGTTCCTCTTGCGTCGCCAGCCGCCATGCCAACGTTTCTGGTTCTCCCAGTCCTTGGGATAGCCGACGCCCGGCTTGGTCTCGACATTGTTGAACCAGGCGTATTCCATGCCTTGACGCGAGGTCCAGACGTTCTTGCAGGTGACCGAACAGGTGTGGCAACCGATGCATTTGTCGAGGTTCAGCACCATCGCGATCTGCGCGCGGATCTTCATGCGACGGTCTCCCTGGTTGCCCGATCGACGGGATTGGAATGATCGAGCCAGTCGATCTCGTTGAGCTTGCGGACGATGACGAACTCGTCGCGGTTGGAGCCTACGGTGCCATAGTAGTTGAAGCCATAGGAGAGCTGGGCGTAGCCGCCGACCATGTGCGTCGGCTTCAGCACCGTGCGCGTCACCGAATTATGGATGCCGCCGCGCAAGCCCGTGATCTGCGAGCCCGGCACGTTCACGATCTTCTCCTGGGCGTGATACATGAGGCACATGCCCTCGTGGACGCGTTGACTGACCACCGCCCGCGCCGCGATAGCGCCGTTGAGGTTGAAAAGCTCGATCCAGTCATTGTCGACAATGCCGGCGGCCTTCGCGTCAGTCTCCGAAATCCAGACGATCGGGCCCGCCCCGCGACAGCGTCAGCATCAACAGGTTGTCGGTATAGGTGGAGTGGATGCCCCATTTCTGGTGCGGCGTGATGAAGTTGAGGACGATCTCCTTCTCGCCGTTGCTCTTTGCGCCGATCATCTCGGCGACCGTGCGTGTGTCGATCGGCGGCCTGTAGACGGCGAGACTCTCGCCGAAGTCGCGAAACCAGCGGTGATCCTGATAGAACTGCTGGCGTCCCGTCAGCGTCCGCCAGGGGATGAGCTCGTTTACATTGGTGTAGCCGGCCGTATAGCTGACATGCTCGCTCTCGATGCCGGACCAGGTGGGCGACGAAATGATCTTGCGTGGCTGCGCCTGGATGTCGCGGTAGCGGATCTTCTCGTCGGCGCGCATCGCCGCGAGATGGCGGTGGTCGCGGCCCGTCACCTTGCCGAGCGCCTCCCAGGCCTTGACCGCGACCTCGCCGTTGGTTTCGGGAGCGAGATAGAGGATGACCTCGGCGGCGTCGATGTCTGTTTCGATGCGCGGTCTTCCCTTGGTCGGGCCGTCATCGCCGACGCGATAGTTCAGATCGCCGAGGCCCTTCACCTCATGTTCGGTATTCCAAGCAATGCCCTTGCCGCCATTGCCGAGCCTTTCGGCAAGCGGCCCGAGCGCGGTGAATCGTCGGTAGGTATTGGGGTAATCGCGCTCCACGACGACGATCTGCGGCGCCGTGACGCCGGGAACGAGATCGCACTCGCCCTTCTTCCAATCGCGGACGTCGAAGGGCTGGGCGAGTTCGCCGGCGGTGTCGTGCAGGATCGGAACGAGCAGGACGTCGCGCTCGACGCCGAGTTGGCCTTCGGCAATCTCCGAAAAGCGGCGCGCGATGGCCTTGTAGGTCTCCCAATCGCTGCGCGCCTCCCAGACCGGGTCCACCGCCGCAGACAGCGGGTGGATGAAGGGATGCATGTCCGATGTGTTGAGGTCGTTCTTCTCGTACCACGTCGCCGTCGGCAACACGATGTCGGAGTAGAGGCAACTCGTCGACATACGGAAATCGAGAGTGACGACGAGGTCGAGCTTTCCCTCCGGCGCCGGGTCGCGCCACGCGACCTCCTGCGGCTTCTTGCCTCCCATCTCGCCAAGGTCCTTGCCTTGCAGCCCGTGCCGGGTGCCGAGGAAATGCTTGAGGAAATATTCGTGGCCTTTCCCGGAGGAGCCGAACAGGTTCGAGCGCCAGATGAACAGATTGCGCGGGAAGTTGGCGGGATTGTCGGGATCCTCGCAGGCCATTGCGAGTGCGCCCGATTTCAGGCCCGCGACGACATGGTCCCTGACGCTTGCGCCGGCGCGCTCCGCCTCGGCGGCGATCGTCAGCGGGTTGACGGCGAGTTGCGGGGCCGAAGGCAGCCAGCCCATGCGTTCCGCCTTGACATTGAGATCAATCAGACTGCCGCGATAGGAGGCGGGATCGGCGAGCGGCGAGAGAAGTTCAGAGACATCGAGCTTCTCGTAGCGCCATTGGTCGCTATGGGCGTAGAAGAACGAGGTTCCGTTCATGTGGCGCGGCGGACGAACCCAGTCGAGCGCGAAAGCCAGCATTGTCCAGCCGGTTTGCGGTCGCAGCTTCTCCTGCCCGACATAGTGCGCCCAGCCGCCGCCGGAAACGCCGATCGTGCCGCACATCATCAGCATATTGATGATGCTGCGATAGCCCATGTCCTGATGATACCAGTGGTTCATGCCGGCGCCGATGATGACCATCGCGCGGCCTTTGGTCTTCTCGGCGGTTTCGGCGAAGCCGCGCGCCACCGCGATCGCCTTCTCCGCCGCGACGCCGGTGATCGGCGCTTGCCACGCGGGCGTGTAGGGCAAATTGTCGCTGAAACTCGTCGCCCCCGCGCCGCCCAGGCCACGATCGAGTCCGTAATTGGCGCAGAGCAGATCGAAGACGGTCGCCACGCATGCGTCGCCGTCGGCGAGCGCGATTTGCGTATGGGGACGTTGCGCGTCAGCACATCGCCCCCCTGGTCATTGCCGGGGAAACGCTCGTGCGGCTTGCCGCCGAAATAGGGGAAGGCGACGGCGGCGATGTCGTCGCGACGATCAATCAGGCTAAGCGCCAAGCATACATCGGCGCCGTTTTCGCCGTCCTTCTCTTCGAGGCTCCAGCGCCCCGCCGGCTCGCCCTCCTGAGGCCAGCGATAGCCAACGGCGCCTTGCGGGACGACGAGAGAGCCCGTCCCTTTGTCAACTGCAACCGTCTTCCAGGCGGCGCGATCAGAGTGCGGCGCGCCGGGCAGGTCGCTCTGGCGAAGATAGCGATCAGGAACCCAGCGTTCCCCGTCGCGGCGCAGTCGCACCAGCATCGGCATGTCGGTGTAGCGCCGGCAATAATCCTGGAAATAGGGCGTCTGACGGTCAAGAAAAAATTCGCGCAGGATCACATGGCCCATGGCCATGGCGAGCGCTGCGTCCGTTCCCTGCTTGGGATGCAACCAGAGATCCGAGAGTTTGGCGACCTCCGCATAGTCGGGGGTGATCGCTACGACCTTGGTTCCGTTGTAGCGCGCTTCGACGAAGAAATGCGCGTCGGGCGTGCGCGTCTGCGGCACGTTGGAGCCCCAGGCGATGATGTAGGCGGAATTGTACCAATCGGCGGATTCCGGGACGTCGGTCTGCTCGCCCCAGGTCTGGGGGCTCGACGGAGGCAGATCGCAGTACCAGTCGTAGAACGACAGCAGAGTTCCGCCGATCAAACTGAGATAGCGCGCGCCGGCCGCGTAGGAGACCATCGACATCGCCGGGATCGGCGAGAAGCCGACCACGCGATCCGGTCCCCAGGTCTTGATGGTGTGGACGTTGGCGGCGGCGATGATCTCACACGCCTCGTCCCAGGTCGTGCGCACGAAGCCGCCGCGTCCGCGCGCGGACTTGTAAGATTTCGCCGTCTCGGGATCGCCGACGATCGCGGCCCACGCTTCCACAGGCGCGAGCGTCTTGCGCGCCTCGCGCCAAGCTTTGACGAGCCGGCCTCTGATAAGCGGATATTTGATCCGGCTGGCGCTGTAAAGGTACCAGCTATAGGAGGCGCCGCGCGAACAGCCGCGCGGCTCGTGATTGGGCATGCCGGGCCGCGTGCGCGGGTAATCGGTCTGTTGTGTCTCCCAGGTGACGACACCGCTCTTGACATAGATTTTCCAGCTGCAGGAGCCGGTGCAATTTACGCCATGCGTCGAGCGCACAATCTTGTCGTGCTGCCAGCGCTGGCGGTAGCCTTCCTCCCACATGCGGTCTTCGTCGCGCAGTTCGCCGTGGCCATTGGCGAAGGACTCCCGTCGCCGCGAAAAGTAGGTCAGGCGCTCCAGAAAATGGCTCATATAGCCGCTCCTTTCCCCGCCTGTCTCTATTTGGAGACCGCTATCTGCTGCGCCGCTTCTCCCATGATCGGCGCTCGCCGGACCTCGGTCAGATAGATGAGGATCAGCGAAACCCAGACGATGCCGTAAAGCAGCATGAAGCAGCTCGAATTCACACCGAGCCGATCCAGGATAGCGCCGAACATGATTGGCAGCAGGAAACCCCCAAGGCCGCCGGCCATTCCGACGACGCCTGAGACGGCGCCCATGTTGAGCGGAAAGTCGTCGGCAATATACTTGAAAGTCGACGCCATGCCGCAAGCGAACGCGGCGCCAAGGACCATGAGCAAAGCGGTGAAGATCAAGGGCGACAGGGCAATGCCGAAACTGACCGGCCCTTTGATGGTGTGCACCACCAAATCTGTTCGCGGATAGGAGAGCAGGAACAAGGCGATCCAGGCCGCCCAAAGCACCCACCAGGTTACATTGTGCGCGCCGAGACGATCGGCCAGCAGGCCTCCCACCGCTCGCAAGGCGCCGCCCGGCAGCGAGAAGCAGGCCGCCAGCAGCGACGCCTGAGCGATCGAAAAGCCGTATTCGCTCTTGTAATATTGCGGCATCCAGACCGAGAGCGCCGTGAAACCGCCGAACACGATTGAATAATACTGGCAGTATTTCCAGACTCGGGGATCGCGCAAAACCTCCAATTCCCGGCGCATGGAGTGAGCCTTGCCTGTGCCGGCGCCGGGATCAGGGGCGGACAGCAGCCAAAACAGGACCGCCGTGACGAGCAGCGCCACCGCATAGACTTTCGGCACCATCTGCCAACCAAAACGGCTCACCAGCGAGGGGGCGACGAACATGTTAAGCGCTGCGCCCGTGGTGCCGGCGCCGAAGAAGCCCATCGCGAAACCCCGTTTCTCTTTCGGAAAAAAGCGCGCGACATATGGCGTGCCGACAGAGAAAGAGGCGCCGACCAGTCCGAGCGCGAGACCGAGAAGCAGGAACTGCCAGAGCGCCGTGGCGTAGGCTGAGATCCAAAGGGGGATGGCGCAACCCACCAGCAGGATCATCATGATGATGCGACCGCCAAAGCGATCCGTCCAGATGCCTAGCGGCAGGCGGAACAAGGCGCCCGTCAACACAGGAGTGGCCGTCAGAAGTCCGAGGCCCGTCGAATCCAGATTGAGCTCGGCGCGGATCGGAATGCCCGTCACCCCAAACATCGTCCAAACCGCGAAACAGGCGGTAAACGCCCAGGTTGTGACGAACAGAACCGAGAGGTTTCCGGACTTCGGCATCTTCGACACCGCTCCCGTTGAGATTAGCGCGCCAACCAAGCAATCGCGCCGGCGCGAGCAAGGACCATGACCGCGATCGGCCTTTAGCGCCGCTCCGTCGGCGTGTTCTCCGCCAGATACCGTTCGCCCTTCATCAGCATTACGTCCTTCGAAATCGCGATGCCGAGTTCAAGGCTCTCGGCTATGCGACGAGACAGAAGGACAAAGCGTTCCGCAGCCGCCTTTGGGCATATATCGTGCGCCGTCTTACGGAACAAATCAAGCCACCGGTCGAAGTGTCTGGCGTCGATCGGCAAAGGTAGATGCTTCGCCATGGGCTGTCCATGATAGCGGCCGCTCATCAGCGCGACCGACGACCAGAAGGCGAACATTTTCTCGAGATGCGGCTCCCAATCCACTATCTTCGCGGCGAAGATCGGACCAAGAACTTCGTCTTCGCGCACGCGGGCGTAGAAGCTGCGAACGAGCCGCTCGATCATCGCCTCGTCGATGCCGGTCTCCGCTTGGATTTGCGACGTGACCGCAGCCCGGCGCGCCTGAGTGGCTTCAGCATCGTCGCCCATGGCGTTCCTCATCAAGCCGGCTCCGGCAATAAGTCCCTGACTCCGCGATGTCGCGCCGATTTGACTTGAGCACTCGGACGGTCTCGGCCGGAAGGGGGCCGTATCCGCACGGCTTGTCTGTGAGGACCCCGACCGCTTGGTCCATGCGTCGTATTCGGATGGGCGCAGACGAGCATAACGCCGACGGGACTGAAGAGGGGCCTATCCATCGCCGCCCCTCATGCGCTTGCGCAAGTAGTCCACCAGAACCAGCGCATGGTTGTGAGCTTGATCATGCGCGGCATAGAGAAGCGTTACGGGTCCCCGCTTCAACAGATCCTCGAGGCGTGCGACCTCAGCCTCGTTGCGCGCGAGCTCCGCCCGATACCGACGCGCGAATTCCTCATAGCGCTCCGGATCGTGTCCGAACCAGGCGCGCAATTGCGGGGTCGGCGAGATTTCCTTCAACCAGCAGGAGAAGGACGCCTCATTCTTGCGCAGGCCGCGCGGCCACAGCCTGTCGATGAGAATGCGCATTCCGTCGGAGGCGCCGGGCGGATCGTAGACGCGTTTAACCTGGATCGGCGCGGTCGGAGTTTTCACGGCGAGCCGCCAACCCGTGAACGACTTTTTCGTGAGCATCCGCGACCGGAGCAATCGTGGTCCGGGAGAACGCATTCGACGATGCGGGAGCAGTCCCAAACAGCGACACGCTGCCGATCCCGAAGAGCACAGTCCGGAGGTGGAGAGCACGCGCTTCGATGACGCATCGCAGCCGCCCCCACAGTTGCAGTCGACAGCGTAATTGTACGGTACCACTCGGCGGAGCCTGGAGTCCATGGGCTTGTCACCTAACGCCTGGGGCATCGATTACATTACTTCACAGACGGATCGGGAAGTTTGCTCTGGCGCAAACTTCTCGTTTCATTCGAACGGGCCTGCCAGCATCTATTGGCGCCCAGAGACCTGCGCTTGCCGACGCAATTCCACTTCCGCGTCGGTGAGTGCGATATCTCTCCTTCAAATAGGCGCTGCGCCTTATCGCGAGGAAGGTGGGCAAGTGAAAGCTTGGCGAAGGCTGGGTGATCTCGAGGGGATGAAGGTGCGAGCATTCCAGCGGAGGGTTTGGCCGCCGATCCTGGCAAAGCCGGCGGGAATTGCGGTTCCGCCTGCCCGAAAGGAACGTGTCTTCACCGTGACATCCGCCCTCGTGAACGCGACGGGCGCAGTCATTTCCGGTTGAAGGAATGGAGCATTTTCGTCAGCGCCGGACCAATGGCGGCGAGCTCCTTCGCATGAACCGCGGAAAGCGCGTACAACTTTCCTTCGCCGGCTTGCGTGATACGGACAAGCACCCGCCGTCCATCGGCGGGATCAACGCCTCGCTCAACGAGTCCGAGGATGGCCAGCCTGTCAACCAATTCCACCGCGCTGTGGTGACGCAGGAGCAATATTTCGGCGAGTTCCCCGATCGACATCTCTCCCCGGCGCGAAAGGCCGCGGATGGCGAGAAGCGCCTGATGCTGCTGCCCAGTCAGATGCGCCTCCGCCGCCGCCTTCTCGCTGAAGGCGAGAAACTTGCGCAATTCGCGGCGGAACTCGGCGAGCGTTTCATAGTCGACGCTGCTTTCGGCGGCGTTCATGCTTGCCTGACATTCATGGGAACATCCTCGGACGGTTTGCCGAATAGGCGGCTGCGCCGATGCTCCTCCGATTGCAACTTCATTCTCACGCGCATCATATCTTTCCAACCGATATAGCCGATCAGGCGACCATCTTCGCGCGACACGACCGGTAGATGAGCGACGTTAGCCGTTGTGAGCCGATCGGCAAGGTTCGCCAGATATTCGTCGGGATAAGCGAGGGCGATCTTGGCGCCGGCAAGAAGCTCGCTCAAAGGCGTGCTGCGATGCCGGCCGGCGCGGCGCCACCGTAGGACTGACGGAGGATCAATGACGCCAAGCACGCGGCGATCGGCGTCCACCACGGGAAAGCTTGGATGGGCCGTGTCCGGATGCGTCAGAAACGCCGCCGCGGCGTGGAGCGTCATGTTCCCCGGCACGGTCTGCACCTCCTTCGTCATCATCTCGCTGACCCGCGTCAATGCGAAGGGATCGATGCGGTATTCCCGCACGATATGGTGTCCGCGGCGTGCGATCTTCTCTGTAAGGATCGAACGGCGCATGAGCAGAACCGTTACCGCATGCGCGGCGCCGCAAGAGGCGATCAGGGGCAGCAGCATATGCGTGTTGCCCGTCAATTCCACGGCGAAGAAGGTGGCCGTCAACGGCGAGCGCATCGTGCCGCCCATGGTCGCCGCCATGGCGAGCAGCGGCCAGAAGCCAGGCGACGCGTCAGGCATAAAGCCCGACGCCACGGCGCCCATAGCGCCACCGATGATGAGCAAAGGCGCCAGAACGCCGCCAGACGTGCCCGAACCCAGCGCGGCCGACCAGATGATCGCCTTGACGACGAGCAGAAGCAGAGCCGCCTTGGGCAGGACGTCTCCTTGCACCATGTTCGCGATATTGTCATATCCAACGCCCAGCGCGTGAGGGTCGATCTGGCCGCCAATGCCGACAATGAGGCCCCCGAGCGCCGGCCACCACATCCAGTGAATGGGCAGCTTGGCGAAGGCGTCCTCGCACGCGTAAACCATCTGCGTCAGGAGGCCCGAGAGCAGGCCCGCCAGGACGCCGATAAGCATCCAGCCCCCAAGGCCGTAAAGCGAGATCGACATGTCGCCGGAGAACGGGAAGAGGGGCGCCGGCATGTGAAGTAGGTTGCGCTCGAGGGCGGCGGTGACAGCGGCGACGACGACGGGAATGAAGCTGCGCGGCGACCACTCGAACAACAGCAATTCGACGGCCAGCATAATCGCGGCTATCGGCGTGCCGAACACCGCAGTCATTCCCGCGGCGGCGCCCGCTACGAGTAACGTTTTGCGTTCATTGTCGCTGACGGGCAGCAACTGCGCGATCAGCGAACCGACGGCGCCGCCGGTCATGATGATTGGCCCTTCGGCCCCGAATGGACCTCCCGTTCCGATGGCGATCGCCGAGGATAGCGGCTTGAGGACGGCCACTTTCGCGCTCAGGCGCGACCGTCCGAGCAGAATGGCCTCGATCGCCTCGGGAATGCCGTGACCGCGGATCTTGTCGCTGCCGTATCTCGCCATCAGCCCGACTACCAACGAGCCGGCGACCGGGACCAGGATAGCCCAAGCCCCGAGCGAAGATCGAGCCAGATCGACCGCCTCAAAGCTCCATCGGCCGAAATAGGCGAGGTTCGTCGCCAGCCGGATCAGATGAAGAAGAATAACGGCCGCCGCTACGCCGCCCGTGGCGACGACCACCGCCACCGCGGCGATGGCGAGCACGCGGGGACTCGTCGTGAAATCCCGAAGATCCTTAGGATTGGCTTTCAAGTTTTGTCTCGCGGTTGACGGACTTCCGTGTGGTTTAAAAACGTGTGTCAGACGTAAAAAGGTGCGTTCATTGTATCGTAGTACGATATAATCCGCCACTCGCTTTTTGTTGCGCCAAGGGAAATGCGCGGTATCGATTTTTCGCTCATGGGGGCAATGATTGGCCGTGCGAGTGGATTCGCGACGATTGTGACGCAGGCTCTGGAGTGTCGAGGCAGGACATTCGAGGCATCCTGGGCGCACGCTTGCCTCGGCGTTCCTGAGGCTCGACGCCGAGGACGACAAAGCGGCGCGCAGCGCCGCGGTCCAAAGGCTACTGCCCAGGTTGGAGCTTGGTCCGCTTGGAGAACATTTCCTGCGCGAAGTCGTCGACGCTGGGCTGTCGAACGCCCAACGCGCGGTGGTGGGGGCGATACCGAAAGACCGGCGCAGCACGAAGCGCGAAGCCGCCGTCGCGGCGCTGGCGACCCTGAGCGCCAGATTGAATTCGCCGCTGCTCGTCATCGAGGACGCACGTAGGGCCGATTATATGCTGACCGTTGCCAAACGCTGGCCGCTGATGATCCTGACCACCACTAGGCCCGACAATGGCGGCTTACATACCGCGATACGGGAAGCGCCGCGATATGCGCCTTCGCTGACCATTGCTCTCAGTCCCCTGCGACAAAAGAAGGCCGCGCCCTGCGAAAAATACGCCCGACGGAATTTAGAGATCGTCTCCCCAACCAGCATCCCAATCGAGGCCTCCAAATGCATCTGAAGTCAGTCTGGATGCGTCGCGACGGGGTCCCGATCATGAGTATTGTGGCAGCGTTGGCGCCACGGCCTCAGGTTGTCTGCGGCGATATTCTCGGGGCGACCGTAAGCACCACCTTCGTATTCCTACGATCGCGGCCGTCTTTCCGGGATTGTCGGATTGATAGAAGACAGTGCGTATGGACGTCCATACGCACAGTAGGCGGGTTGAGCGCCTGGAGATCGTCGAGACCGGCCGACGGCGTCGCTGGTCGGAGGACGAGAAGCTCAAGATCGTCGTCGAAAGCTTTCAATCGCCTCGCCAGGTCGCGGCGACGGCGCGCCGTCATGGCATCTCGCGGTGGCAGTTGCACGAATGGCGGCGCGCGTTTCGAGCGGCGCAGAAGGGAGCGGCGCTCCCGCAAGCTGGATTTGTGCCCGCGACCATAGCGGTGGAGCCGCAATCCCCAGCGGCTGAATTGGCTGCGCCGGTCGATCCCGGCAAGATCGAGATCGATTTTGCGAACGGCGCGCGGATGCGGGTCACGGGCGCGATAGACGGCGCCACATTGGCGGCGGCGCTGCGGGCGCTGAGCGACGGAGGGCGATCACGATGATCCCCATACCCGCCGGCGTTCGGGTCTGGCTCGCGACGGGCTACACGGATATGCGCCGCGGCTTTCCGAGTCTGGCGTTGCAGGTTCAGGAGGTCTTGAAGCAGGACCCGTTGGGCGGTCACTTGTTCTGCTTTCGGGGGCGTCGCTCGGATCTGATCAAAGTCATCTGGCATGATTCTCAGGGCGCATGTCTGTTTGTAAAAAGACTTGAGCGCGGCAAGTTCATATGGCCCTCGGTGGCGGGCGAGGCCGTGACTATCTCCCCGGCGCAACTCTCCTATCTTCTTTCCGGGATTGATTGGAGAAATCCACAGGAAACATTGCGTCCGACGCGAGTTGGATAGATATTTTGGTTGAATATATTTGTGGATTTGATCTAATGATCGCATGACTTCGGGCCCGGGCGCTCTTCCTTCCGATCTTGCCGACGCGCTTGTGGCGTTGCGGGCCGAACGCGAGGCGCGGCTGCGGGTCGAAGCCGAGCGCGACCTGGCGCAGTTGCAAGCTTCCGACTGGCGGGCCGCGGCGGCCAATGCACAAGCCGAAGCGGCCAATGCTCGGGCGAAGCTGTCGGACAACGAGGCGCTGATCGCGCATCTTGAGCTGCGGATCGAAAAGCTCAAACGCGAACTCTACGGGCAGCGCTCGGAGCGCACGGCGCGGCTGGTCGAGCAGCTGGAGTTGGAACTCGAAGACCTCGTCGCCGCTGCGACCGAGGATGAACTCGCCGCTCAGGCCGCGGCGGCCAAGACGAGCCAGGTCCGCCCCTTCACGCGCAAGCGGCCGGTCCGCAAGCCCTGGCCGGAAGACATCGAGCGCGAGCGCGTCGTCATCGAGGCGCCGAAGGCTTGCGCCTGCTGCGGCGGATCGCGGCTGGCCAAGATCGGCGAAGACGTGACCAAGACGCTGGAGGAGATCCCGCGCCGGTTCAAATTGATCGAGACGGTGCGCGAGAAGTTCACCTGTCGCGACTGCGAGAAGATCAGCCAGCCGCCCGCGCCGTTCCACGCCACGCCGCGCGGCTTGATCGGCTCGACGCTGCTGGCGACGATCCTGTTCGACAAGTTCGGCATGCACACCCCGCTCAATCGGCAGAGCGTGCGCTTCAAAAGCGAGGGGATCGATCTGCCGGTGTCGACGTTGGCCGATCAGGTCGGCCACGGGACCTTCGCCCTCATGCCGCTCTTCCACCTGATCGAGCGCCACGTGCTCGCCGCCGAGCGGTTGCACGGCGACGACACCACTATGCGCATTCTGGCCAAGAGCAAGTGCACGACGGGGCGGATATGGAGCTATGTCCGCGACGACCGGCCCTTCGCCGGGCCCGCGCCGCCGGCGGCGGTCTATTACGCTTCCGGCGATCGGCGAGGCGAGCATCCGCAAAAGCATCTGGCCGGGTTCGCCGGCATCCTGCAAGCCGATTGCTACAATGGCTTCGAGCCTTTGTTCGATCCGCGCATGAGAGCGTCGCCGATCACGCCGGCGTTCTGCTTCGCCCATGCGCGGCGGGGCTTCTTCGAACTCGCCGACATCGAGAAAAAGGCTCGCGACGGCGAGAAGGGCAAGCCTATCTCTCCGATCGCTCTGGAGGCGGTCCTGCGCCTCGACGCGCTGTTCGAGATCGAGCGCGCGATCAACGGCCGCAGCGCCGAGGAGCGACGCGCCGTTCGCCAGGAGAAGAGCAAGCCGCTCTTCGACGACATGCACGCCTGGCTGCTGCGCGAGCGCGAGACGCTCTCGCGTTCCGCCGAGGTCCTGAAGCCGATCAACTACATGCTCAAGCGCTGGTCCGACTTCGCCCGCTTCCTCGACGATGGCCGGATTTGCCTGAGCAACAACGCCGCGGAAAGATCCCTGCGCGGCGTGGCCCTCGGGCGCCGGAACTGGACATTCGCCGGCTCGCAGCGCGGAGCCGACCGGGCCGCCGTCATGCTGACGATGATCACCACCTGTCGCCTCAACGACGTCGATCCCAAGGCTTGGCTCGCCGACGTCCTCGCCCGTATCGCCGATCTCCCCACCTCGCGTCTGCACGAACTTCTGCCCTGGGAGTGGTCAAGCCTGCGTCAAGTCCCAAAGCCCATCGATCAGCAAGCTGCCTGATCAGCACCATGCGTCAGCATAGACCCCGACGTCCTCGCGCGCGCGAGCAAATCACGCGGCCCTCGTCGTAGGCGAACGATTCTCATCCCGATCGCCGCGCCGCAGGCTGCGCAAACGCTTGAGGAGATTGTCGAGCGAAGTGTGGCCGGTCTTGCGCTTGAAGATGCGGTCGAACAGGGTCGCCAAATCGGCGGCCTCGCCCGGCGTGCGAGCGCGTTTGTGGTCCTTCGGGAGCCGACAAAATCACCAGATCATGCGCCTTGCGACTTCGACGGCGTTGCTTTGGCGCTAGTTGGCCGGCAGAGGCTGGTGGACGAGGCGTCCGGATTGCATCCAGCACAGCGCATGCTCGCCGACGCGGATCCCGGTCAAGCCCGGCGTCGTCGGAGACGATGACGGCGCCTGCGAGCGAGCCTTCCGCCCGGATGGCGCCCCTGAGGGCGGCTTCGCTGACGACGCGAACGGGATCGGGGTCAACCCTCAACTTGGTCAACCCCGGCGCGCGAAAGCGCGCCATCCATGCGGCATTTGTGGCGAAGTCGAGTGTCCGGCGCCGCTTCCCTTCTAGGTCTCCTGCAATCCGCCTCGGCGCGTCGCATCCGAGAGGTTTCGCGGCACGTACTGGCCGAATTGCGGGCGGCCGACAAGCTGACCGTCGCGCACCACGTCCTGGCCGCGCACCATCGTCGTCACGGGCCAGCCGGTCACTTCGAAATTCTCGTAGGGCGTATAATCACAGCCGTGATGCATGAGCGACTGCGAGATCCGCACCTGCCGCGCGGGATCCCAAATGGCGATGTCGGCGTCCGCGCCCACCCGGATGCTGCCCTTGCGCGGGTGAAGCCCGTAAGTGCGCGCATGATTGGTCGCGCTCAGCGCCGCGAATTGAGTCAGGCTGATCCGACCCTTGACCACCCCTTCGGAGAACAGGATCGGCAGGCGCGTCTCCACCCCCGGTATGCCATTGGGAACCCATCGGAAGCTCGTGCGCGCCCGCGACGACAGCTTCCCCCTCTGGTCATTATACCGATAGGGGCAATGGTCGGAGGAATACAGCGCGAACACGCCCTGCTCCAGCCCCTGCCAACAGGCCTTCTGGCTCTCACGATCGCGGGGCGGCGGGGAGCAGACATATTTTGCGCCTTCCATATCGAGGCCCTCGAGGTTGGAGGCGGTCAAAACCAGATATTGCGGACACGTCTCCCCGACGATGTTCAGTCCGCGTTGCTGCGCGCGCCGGATTTCCTCCATCGCCGGCCCGTTTGACACATGCACGATCACGATCGGCGTATCGACGATTTCCGACAGCGCAATCGCTCGGTGGGTGGCTTCGCGTTCGACGGGAATCGGCCGCGAGGCCGCGTGGAAGGCCGGCGCGGTGTCGCCGCGAGCCTCCAACTGATCGGCCAGGTAGCGGATGGCGTCGTCGTTTTCGGCGTGCACCATCACCAGCGCGCCCGTCCGACGCGCCACAGCCAGAACTTCAAGGATCTGCCGGTCCTGAAGCGCCAGCCCCTCGTAGGTCATGAAGATCTTGAGCGAGGTGTAGCCGTCAGCGACCAGGGCGGGAAGCTCCTGGTTGAGCACGGATGGCCCGGGATCGGCGACGATGAGGTGGAAAGCCACGTCAATGTAACAGGAATTGGCCGCGCGCGCGTGGTAGTCCTTGAGGGCCGCACGCAAGCTTTGCCCTTTCTGTTGCAGGCAGAAGGGCAGAACCATTGTGTTGCCGCCGAAGGCCGCAGACAGAGTGCCTGACAGGAAGTCGTCCGCCGGCGCAACCTCAGGCGCGGAAGGCTGGGCGAGATGCACATGGCTGTCGATGCCGCCCGGCAGGACAATCTTGCCCCGAGCATCGACGATGTCGTCGGCGTGACCGAGGTCGTCGCCCAGCGCCCTGATCCGTCCGCCGGCGACGCCCACATCGCAGGAGACAACCTCGCCTCCGGCCACCACCTTCCCGCCGCGGATGATCCTGTCGAATTTCATGAGATCCTCAAAGGCCGTCTGATGGGCAGCCGAATCAGCCGCGTCCGCCGCCGCTTGCCCTCGCGCCGGGTTGCTCGATCGCCGACAGCAATGGATACATCTCTGGCCGGCGATGCAAACCGAAGCTGAAAACGTTGTTCTGGATTTCGCGGCAGCGGTCGAAATCGCAGGTGTAGCTGACCAGTTCGTCGCCAAGCGTACTGCACATGGCCACGATCTCGCCGGTCGGGGCGATGATGCAGCTCTGGCCGATGAGATCGCAGCCTTCCTCTCGTCCGGCCTTGGCGACGCCAACCACCCACATGCCGTTCTGATAGGCGCCGGCCTGCATGACCAGATGATTGTGAAACCCCTGAAGGTGGTCGTGTTCGGGCGCAGGCGGATAGTGCGCAGGCGTATTGTAGCCCAGAAGCAGCATCTCGGCTCCGCGCAAGGCATGCTCGCGGTACACTTCCGGCCAGCGCCGATCGTTGCAGATGGCCATGCCGACGCGGCCGCCGAAAGCGTCGACGGGTTCGAAGTGGTTCATGCCCGGCTCGAAATAGCGTTTCTCCAGGTGCTGGAACGGCCGCCAGGGTTCATGCTCGCGATGACCGGGCAGGTGGACCTTGCGATAGCGGGAAACGATGGCGCCGCTTTGATCCACCAGTATGGACGTATTGTAGCGGTGCGCGACGCTGGCTTCCTGCGTCAGTTCGGCGTAGCCGAAATAGAACCCCACGCCGAGTTCGCGCGCCCGATCGAACAGCGGCTGGGTCGCCGCATTGGGCATTTCCCGCTCGAAATAAGCGTCGATCTCGTTCTGATCCTGCATGAACCAGCGCGGAAAGAAGGTGGTGAGCGCCAACTCTGGGAACACCACGAGCCCGCAGTCCCGCGCCGCCGCCTTTTCGAGCAGCGCGATCATGCGTCCGACCGCCGAGGAGCGGGGTTCGTCACGCGCGATCGGGCCGAGTTGACCGGCGCCTACGGTGATTTCTCTGGTCAATTTCGCGCTGCTCCCTGATGCGATGCCGGATCAATTCCGATGAGATCGGCCACGACCGCAAACAGGACGCCTGCGCCGTTCGCGATGTCCTCGGCTTTGCTGAATTCCTTGATGTTGTGGCTGATGCCGCCGACGCTCGGGATGAAGATCATGGCCGACGGGCAGATCCTGGCCATGATCTGCGCGTCATGGCCGGCCCCCGAGAACATGCGCCGCGTGCTCAATCCGCGACGCGACGCCTGCCGCTCGAACAGGTTCACCATTTCAGGATCGAACGCCGTCGCCTCGAAGCGCGCCAGTGCGCGGGTCTCAGCGCTCACCCCCTCGGCGCGAGCGCTTGACTTAACGAGGGCGGACAGGCGCGCCTCGGCCGCCTTCAGCCTTTCCTCGTCGGGATTGCGCAGATCGACGGTCATGCGCACCCAGTTGGGCACGACATTGACAAGGTTGGGCTTGACCTCGAACGCCCCGACCGTGCCGAGCTGATCGCCGCCGATTTCCTTCGCGATTCGGCGCACGCCTGCCGAAATCTCGCTCGCGACATAGCCGGCGTCGCTGCGCAGGCGCATCGGAGTGCCGCCGGCGTGGGCCGACACGCCATGCAGTACGATTTCGGTCCAGGATATACCCTGCACCCCTTCGACGACGCCGACGTCCACGCCCTCCGCTTCAAGGATCGGGCCCTGCTCGATATGCAGTTCCACATAGGCGTGGACGCCGTCGGCGAAGGGCGCGTCGGCGCCGGCGTAACCTATTCGTTCCAGACAATCGGCCACGGTCTCGCCCGCCGTATCCGCGGCCGCGAGCGCCTCCTCGCGGGCCTTGGCGTCGACGAAGGCGAGGCTGCCCATCATGTCCGGCGCGAAGCGCGCCCCTTCCTCGTTGGTGAAGGCCGCGACAGCCAGCGGCCGCTCGGTCTCTATGCCGGCGTCGTCGAGCGCGGCGGCGATTTCGAGACCGGCCAGAACGCCCAGGCATCCATCGTAGATGCCGCCGGTGCTGACGGTGTCGATGTGCGATCCGACCATGACGGGCGGGCCTGGCCGGCGACCCGCCCGCACGCCGAATATGTTGCCGATTCGGTCGATGAAGACCTCCAGCCCCTGCTCGCGCATGCGCGCCACCAGCCAGTCGCGTCCGGCTTTGTCCTCTTCGGATAGCGCCAGTCGGCATACGCCGCCCCCGGGCAGCGCGCCGATCCGCCCCAGTTCCTTGATTTGGTTGAGCAGACGATCGGCGTCGATGGCGGGAAGGTTGGCGCGCGTCATAGTCTCGCTCCAGCCCGGACTTCTTCGGCGGTGCGGCCGACCAGCTTGCGGTAAATGCCGGGATCCGTGTCGCCTTCGGTGCCGAACAGCAGGACGTGGGAATTGGCGTTAAGCCCGATGGCCTCGCGCCACTGCGCACGCACGCCGAGGGCGATGAGTTCCGCCAGTCCCGCGACTCCGGATTCGCCCCCCACTACGGTGGCGCCGGCCTCGCCCGAGGCCAGAAGGCGCATGGCCTCGACGGCGTCGCCGTCGGGAATGGTCAGGAAGCCGGTCGCGCCATCCCTCAGAATCTCCCAGGCCAGGACCGAGACCTCTCCGCAGGCGAGTCCGGCCATCAAGGTGTCGAGGTCGCCGTGGATCCGGGTCGGCTTGCCGGCTCTCGCGCTGGCGAAAAGACAGGCGGCCCTATCCGGCTCCACGACGACGATCCGCGGCGCCTCAGGGCCCAACGCCTCCCACAATTGAGCGGTCGCCGCCGCGGCCACGGCGCCCACGCCGCCCTGCACGAACACATGGGTGGGGACGCGGCCGGCGGCCTGCATCTGCTCGAGAGCCTCCGCAACCATCACGGAATAGCCTTGCATCACGTCGCGCGGGATTACGACATAGCCGGGATAGGAGGTGTCTGAAACCACCACCCAGCCGTTGGCCGCGGCGTCGCGCGCCGCCTGATGAACGGAATCGTCATAATTTCCTGGAGCGCGCACGACGCGAGCCCCGAAACCCTCGATGATGCGGGCCCGTTCCTTGGATACCGTGGCGTGGACATAAATCACGCAGGCGCAACCAAACAGCTGAGCGCCCCAGGCGACCGAGCGCCCATGGTTGCCGTCGGTCGCGCAGGTGACGGTCACTTCGCGCGTGAACCTGGCGTAGCGCCCGGCGATCAGATCGCTGGCGCTGACCTCGTCGACCCCCGCCTTGCGTCTGACGACGCCCTCGAGCACGCGGAAGACGGCGTAGGCCCCGCCCAGCGCCTTGAAGCTGCCAAGGCCCATCCGCCCCCCTTCGTCCTTGTAGTCGATCGAGGCGACCTTGAGCTCCTCAGCCAGACGGGGGAGACCAACCAGGCGGGTCGGCGCGTATCCCGGCCAGGTCTCGATGACCTTCCGGGCCCGCGCCGCGCCAGCCATCGAAAGAATGGCGGCATGCTTTTCGCCATAGGGTTCGGCGTTGCGCCCCGGATTGAGAAAAAACGGGGTCGCAGAGAGGATCGCGTCCATGGGACACCATCTGCTATGAAAGGGTCAGTTTCAGAAATAGCGGGTCAGCGAAGACAGTCAACAAAAATCTGGAAGAAAAATTTCACCTATGGCATCACTTGAAAAATCGGGCGGGCAAACATGAATGACGACAAGTTCGATCAGGAGGCGCCAACGATCAATGCGCGCATTCTCCAGCACATTGATTCGATGACGGGCAGCGAACGACGCCTGGCCGATGTGGTCATGGAGTCGATCGAGACCCTGCCCCACCTTACAGCGGGGGAGCTGGCCGCGCGCGCCCAGGTGTCCAACGCCACGGCGGCGCGGTTCTTCCAGCGCCTTGGCTATGGGAGCTTCGCCGATTTCCGGCGAGAGGTGCGCGGTCGGCACGATTGGGGTTCGCCCCTCTATCAGCTGACCGGCATTGGACAGCAGCGCATGGCGTCGGGCGATTTCGGGCTCCACATCGCGCAGGACCTGCAGAACCTCGCCCGCACCGCCGAAATGCTCAATCCCGACGCCATCGCGGAGGCTGTCGGCATGCTGGCGCGCGCCCGCACAGTCTGGGTGATCGGCTTCAGAAACTCATATGCGCTGGCGACTTACGCGCGCGGCCTGCTCGTTAATGTCAAGGCGGACGTTCGCCTTCTCCCGGTCGCTGGAATGACTTTGGCCGAAGACATGGTGAGCATCGAACAAGCGGACGCCGTGCTGGCCATCGGGTTCCGCCGGCGCCCGACCGTGCTGAGGGAGATCATGCAGGTCGCCGCGGAGCGATCGGCGCCGATAATACTCGTGACCGACATGACGGCGACCCGCACCGCCCAGATCGCCGACGTGGCGCTGCGCTGCCAGAACCGCGGCCAATCGCTTTTCGACAGCTACGCGGCCCCCATGAGCCTGATCAACTACATATGCGCCGCCGTCGGCGCCTCCCTGGGCAAACAGGCGGTGGATCGGCTCACCGACATCGAGGCGCTCCACGACCGTCTGGACCCCATGGCGCCCGCAAAGGCCGCAAAGAGATCGAGAAAACCGCATGAAGCCTAATCTGTAATCAAAATTTCGTGTTGCCAATATTGCGAAAATGAGATTTCATCATTGCGTCCGGATGACGACGGTCGTTTCGCCGATGACGCGCCGGCCGATGAGGAGCCTCGAAAATGGACCTTCGACTTGATCGCAGAACGCTACTGAAACTGGCCGGCGCTTCGGCTGCCCTTTCCATCCCCGGAATGTCGAGCCTCGCCAGGGCCAGCGCCACCGAGGTGGCCTGGTTGACCTGGGAAAATCTGGCCAAGGACGATTACTTGGCCGACTTCAAGCAGAAGACCGGGATCCGCATCGCCAAGAACTTCATCGGCACGGACGACGAGCAGTTCGCCAAGCTGCGCGCCGGAGGCGGGTCCTCGGTTGATCTGATCACTCCCGGTCTCGACAAGGTCGAGCTCTATGTCGGCGCCAACCTTCTGCAGCCGGTCGACACGGCCAAGCTGCCCAACGCCGCCAAGCTGTACGACACGTTCAAGTCCACCCCGCTCGGCAAGAAGGACGGCAAGTTCTACGGCGTCCCCTTCTATTGGGGCATCAATCCGATCGTCTATCGCGCCGATCTCATGGATGCGGAGCCGGACTGGTCAGTGTTCTTCACCGGCGACAAATATAAGGGCCGTCTGGCGATGCGCGATTACGCGCTCGAAGCCATCATGATCGCCGCCATGTATCTGGGCATCCCTCGCGATCGCATGTTCGTCATGGACGACCGCGAACTGGCGGAGGTCAAGAAGGCCCTGATGGCGCAGAAGAAGCTCCTGCGCACCTACTGGAACTCCATCGCCGATCTGACCAACCTGTTCGCCACCGGAGAGGTCGCCTGCGCCTTCTCCTGGGTGCCGCCCTATTACGACCTGACAAAACGCGGCTTGAAGATGGGCATGGCCAAGCCCAAGCAGGGCGTCATCGGCTGGTGCGATACGCTCGCCATTCCCAAGGAGGCGGACGGCGCGCGCCTCGATGCGGCTCTCCAGCTCATCAACTATCTGCTCGGTCCGGATTATGGCATGAAGCTGGCGGTCGGCGGCCCCTACGCGCAAAGCACGTCGGTCGTGCGCGACAAGCTGACGGCCAAGCAGCAGGAGGTCATCTTCATCAAGGACCTCTCGATCATGGACTCGTTCGTGTGGAAGGCCAATCCGCCCCGCTACAACGACTGGGTCCAGCTGTGGAACGAGGTCAAGGCGAGCTGATATCGGAGCTGCTGGATGGATCGCGACGGGAGCAATCTCCAATCCCAAGTTCTCGTCGCGCGTGCGCTGCGAAAGAACTACAGCAACTTCCAAGCCGTCCGCGGCGTGGATTTCGCGCTGCAACGCAACAGTTATGTTACGCTTCTCGGGCCGTCCGGCTGCGGCAAGACCACCATATTGCGTATGGTCGGCGGCTTCGAGAGCGTCACGGCCGGCGCTCTCGAACTCGACGGCAGCCCCCTTGTTGACGTGCCGGCCAACCGGCGGCCGATCAATACGGTGTTTCAGAGCTACGCCCTGTTCCCCCATCTTTCGGTGGCCGACAATGTCGCCTTTGGGCTCGCGGTCAAGCGGATCCCGCGGGCGGACGTGGAAAGGAAGGTCGCCGAAGCGCTGCGCCTCGTGCAGATGCAGGACATGGGAGGCCGTCGTCCCCGACAATTGTCAGGCGGGCAGCAGCAGCGTGTCGCGCTTGCCCGCGCCATCGTCAACGAGCCGAAGGTGCTCCTTCTCGACGAACCCTTGAGCGCCCTCGATCGCAAGATGCGCCGCGACATGCAGATCGAACTCAAGGATCTGCAGCGCCGTCTGGGACTGACCTTCCTGCACGTCACGCACGATCAGGAGGAGGCCTTCGCGCTGTCCGACTGGATCATCGTGATGAACAAGGGCCGCATCGAACAGCAGGGCAGGCCGGAGGCGGTCTACCGGCATCCGGCGAACGCCTATGTGGCCGACTTCATCGGCGGCGCCAATCTCGTGCCCGGCAGGGTCATCGAGCGTCAGGCGGCGGAGGCCGTCATCGAAACCGAATTGGGCAAATTCCGCTCGCCGTGCGCGGCGGGCGTGGAGGCCGCCAAGCCCGCCTTCCTGTGCCTGCGGCCCGAGCAACTCAGGATTGGCCGGGCCGGCGCCGGCTTTGCCGCCGCGGTCAACCACGTGGTGTTTCAGGGCGCCGAGTTGATCGTCGAGGCCCGGGTCGGCTCCAACAAGCTGATCCTGCATACCCCGGCCCCCGAGCCGCCTTCGCCGGGGTCGTCGACATGGGTCGAATTTGACCAGCAGACCGCGTGGATCACCGCCGGCGTGCAGGATTGAAGCACATGGCGAGCCCCAACCGCGCGATCGTGGCCGTCCTGATCACTCCGGTCACGCTGCTTGTTGCGCTGTTCTGTCTAGCGCCGCTGGCTGTCCTGTTCGCATACAGCTTCTTCCGGGTGAGTTTCGTCAGCATCGACACCCATGCGAGCCTCGCCAATTACATCAAGGTCGTCAGCAGCGACACCTACCGGACCCTGATCGCGAAGGCCCTGGGAACCGGCGTCCTGGTCGCCGTTATCACGGCGATCATCGGCTATCCCGTGGCCTTCTTCATCGCCAAGCGAGTTGTCGCGCTCAAGTCGGCGCTCCTGACCGCGCTGCTCATACCGCTCTACACCGGCGATCTCGTGCGCATATTCGCCTGGCGCGTCGTGCTGGGCGCCGAGGGGGTCTTCAACAGCTTTCTCATTTGGCTTGGGATCATCAAGGAGCCGATCTGGGCCCTCCTTTTCAGTCCCACGGCGTCCCTCATCGTGCTGACCTACAACTTTCTGCCCTTCATGGTGCTCGGCCTCTGGCTGGGCGTGGAAAGCCTTGACGATCGTCTGCTCGAGGCGGCCGCCGACCTCGGCGCGGGCCGGGCCACGACCTTCCTGCGCATCGTTCTGCCGCTGACCTTGCCGGGCCTGATCGCCGGCGGCCTGATGGTGTTCATCCTGGTGATCGGCGATTATCTGACGCCGCAGCTTATCGGCGGATCCTCCGGCGTCACGGTCATCAGCGTCATCAACGATCTGTTCGGAACGGCGTTCGACTGGCCGCTGGGTTCCGCGATCGCCTGGAGTTTGCTCGCCGCGATGCTCGCGATGGTCGCCGCCGTGGGACTGGCGCTGTCGAGAACCACGCTGGGCCGCGCGCTGCTCGCCGGAGAATGACGATGGAGCGCGTTCTCAAGAGCTATGTCGTCGGCGTCTACGCTCTGATGTATATGCCCATCGCCGTTGTCGCGATCTTCTCGCTAAACGCTTCGGAGATGATCGCCTTCCCGTTGCAGGGCTTCACGCTGGACTGGTACCGTCAGGTGCTCGGCGATGGCCGGCTGCTGGGCGGCTTTGGCGTGACGATGCAGGTGGCTCTGCCGACGGCGCTGCTGTCGACCGCCCTTGGCGCCATGGCGGCGCTTGCCGCGACGCGCTACGCGTTCCGCTTCAAGCCGGCGTTCCTGCTGCTATTGGCGACGCCGTTCTTCATTCCAAAGATCATCCTGGCGGTATCGCACCTGATCCTTCTGGCCGATCTCGGGATCGCCAAGGGCCTTCCGACCATCGTAATCGGCCAATCCCTCATCATCCTTCCCTTCACGACGCTGGTGGTGGCCTCGGTGCTGATCCGCATCGATCCACGCATTGAGGAGGCGGCCGCCGATCTCGGCGCGGATGGTTGGGCTACTTTCTTCCGCGTGCATTTGCCGCTGATGCGCAATGGCCTTGTGGCGGCTTCCTTCGTCGCCTTCGTGCTCTCCTCGTCCGAATATGTCGTCACCTCGTTCCTCAGCGGCCGCACTCAACCCCTCTCAATTCTCGTCGCGTCCGATTTCAGGTTCCATCTCTCGCCGACCCTGGATGCGCTGGCGATCCTGATCGTCATGCTGAACGTGCTGCTGGTGGCGATAGGGGAGCTGATCCGCAGGCGATCTGAAGCCGCGCGAGATGTCCAGGCGTGAGTTCAAGAAGAATTTTGGAGTTGACCCGGATTCGTCGGCGGCCTTGCGTTTGGTCCTGAAGGCGTCCGACGCGGCGTTACCGAGCCCCCTTTATCGGCGCGTCGGCGAGGCGCTCCCGTGGCTCGACGCCATTCATCTTGCACTCGCGCCGCAAACTCCAAACCGGCGGCTCCTCGTCCGATGCAGCGGCTTTCGGAGGGGATGACGCTCGGCGAAGGCCCGCAACTGCTCGTCATCGAAGACGCATTGCGCCGCAACGGGCCACGGTATATAAGCCAGTCGGTAAGCTAGCGTGATATGGAAACGGCTCATGGCGCATCTCATCGGGGCTTTCGAGGCGAAGAACAAGCTGTCCGCCCTGCTCGACGAGGTCGAGAACGGCGGCGAGGTCACGATCACCCGCCACGGCAAGCCCGTCGCCAAGCTCGTTCCCGCCGCGGCCGGCCTCGATCACGAAAAGGCCAGGCGCGCCGTGGAAGCCATCCGCGCGATGCGTAAGGGCGTGACTCTCGGCGGCCTGAAGATCAAAGACCTCATCAACGAAGGGCGCCGGTGAGCCTCGTCCTCGACGCCTCCGTCACGCTCGCCTGGTATTTTGAAGACGAACGAATTCCGGACGCCCTTCTCGATCGGGTCGCCGCCGAAGGCGCGATCACACCCTCGGTCTGGCGGCTGGAAGTGGCGAACGGATTCCTGTCCGCGATCCGTCGCAAACGCATCGAGGCCGCGTTTCGCGATTCCGCCCTTCAGCATTTGGGATCGCTGCCGATCGAAATCGACCCCGAAACCGATCTGCACGCCTGGACGGTCACGACGAAGCTCTCCGAACGTTTCGTCTGACGATTACGACGCCGCCTATCTCGAGCTTGCGCAGCGCCGCCGCCTGCCGCTCGCCACGCTCGACGAGGCGCTACACGCCGCCGCGCGCGCCTGCGGGATCGAATTGCTCGAGATCGCGCCGTGAACGAGCTTGCCCGTTTTCCCGACCTGCAAGCGCCGGCCCTCGTCGCGGCCGCCGGCGAGCGCGCCAGTCGGCGCTTCTTCGAATTCTTCGTCGCGCGGATCCGCAATTCCAACACCCGCCGCGCCTACGCCTGCGACGTGCGCGCGTTCCTTGCCTGGTGCAAGGGCGCCGGGATCGTCTCGGTGACGGCGGTCGCGACGATTTAGGTCGCCGCCTATATCGAGTGGCTCGACAAGCGCCATCCGGCGCCGACGGTCAAACGCCATCTCGCCGCGATCCGCCACCTGTTCGACTACCTCACGACCGGCGGCGTGTTGCCGTTCAATCCCGCCGCTGCCGTGCGCGGGCCGAAGCATGTCGTCAAGGGCGGCAAGACGCCGATCCTGAGCCTCGACGAGGCGCGGGCGCTGCTGGACGGCGTCGACGCGTCCACGCTCGCCGGCTTGCGTGACCGGGCGCTCATTGCGCTGATGATCTATTCGTTCGCGCGCGTCGGCGCGGCGACGGCCATGCGCGTCGAGGACGTATTCACCCATGAGCGGCGCCTATGGGTGCGGCTCAACGAGAAGGGCGGCAAGCGCCACGAGATGCCGTGCCATCACAATCTCGAAGCCTGGTTGCACGCTTGGCTCGAGACCAGCGGCCTCGCCGCCGCCGAGCTACATTCGTCGAGCGCCTCGATGATCGCGGGGGCTTGGGCGGGAGGCGAGATTTCACCGATGCTGCGGTTGGCGACGCGAAGCACCCGCGAGGCCCGCCTGACCAGCGCCGGCCGGTGGGCGACCACGATGCGTGTGATCGGCATATCTCGCGATAGCTCCCGATCATCTCCTCCGTCGCCTCGTCGAGATTGGCGGTTCCCTCATCGAGGACGAGACGCGGGCCGGCGATAGAGCGCGCGCGCCAGCAGCACGCGCTGACGCTGTCCGCCGACAAGGTCGACCCCATGTCGCCGACGAGCGCCGAGATACTGCATGGGAGAGCGCATGATGTCCTCGTGCACCCGCGCGGCCTTGGCTGCCGTACACCCGCGTCATGTCGAGGTCGGGATCGAAGAACGCGATGTTGTCGGCGATCGTGCCGGACAGGAACCGTCGTCCTGCGCGACGACGCCGACATGGGCGCGCCAAGCACGCCACAGCTCCGGGTCGCGCGATGGCCATCGAGTTCGATGGTTCCCGAGGTCGGCTGGTGCAGCCCGAGCAGGAGCTTCACAGCGTCGACTTGCCGCCGCCGGAGGGCCCCGTAATCGCGACGAATTCGCCGGGCTCGATCTCGAGGTCGATGTCCTCGAGCATGAGCGGGTCGGTGGCGCCGTAGCGGAACGAGAGCTGTGCTACCGTATCGCGCCGCGCACGTCCAGGCTCGAGCATCGGCTTGCGAACTTCCGGTTCGGCGACCGCGGCGACGATGTCCGCCGAGGCGCTCGAGGTGCAGGCCCAGCAGGCGGAACTGCACGGCTTGATTGATGAAGCCGACGGCCCGGTCGTTGAATGTCTGGCGAAACGACAGGAACGCGAACAGCATGCCGACCGAAAAGCCCTGGCCGCCCAGGATCATGCGCGCGCCGAGATAGTCACGATGACGGTCGATGCAGTCCGGTGATTGCAGCTCTGCAGGAAGCTCATCGACGATCTGGTACTTGCCGACCGAAATGCCGGCGTTGGTCACTTCGGCGTAACGATTGCGCCATGCGCTCTCGCGCTCGGCCTCGCGGCCCATGCAGCTTGATGGTGGTCGCCGCGCGCACCGTCTCCATCAGGATGCGACTGCTCCTTGGCGCTGGGCGAGGATCTCCTCCTCCATCCGCGCGCGCATGCCGGGATAGAGCAGCGAACACCGAACACCAGGTGAGCAGCATCGCGGCGACGACCACGAACGCCAGCGTGGCCGAATAGAAGAACAGGATGACGGCGGCGACGAACGCCATCACCCCGTCGATGATCGAGGCGACGACCCCGCGCGTGATCGCGTCCTGGATCGGCTGCACCGCGCCGATCCGCGAGAAGATGTCGCCGACATGGCGCTTCTCGAAGAACTCGGCCGGCAGGCGCAGCATGTGGCGGACCAGATTGCCGACGATCTGGAAGCTCAGCAGATGGCCGAAGACCCTCAGCGTCCAGCCGCGCAAGGCTTCGAGCGCGGCCTGGACGACGACCAGCGCGCCGAAGCCGAGCGCCAGCACGGTCAGGAGATCCGGGTCGGCGTGAAAGACCGCCTCGTCGACCACGAGCTGGATCTGAAACGGCGCGGCGAAGGCGGCGATCTGCAGCAGCGGACAGCACGATCACCTGCACGAAGGCGCTCGCGAAGCCGGTCATCTGCGACCACAGGCTCGACAGCCGGACCGGCGCCGCGCGCATCGACGGGCGGAAATCTGGCCGTGGGCGTGAGTTCGAGCACGACGCCGGTGAAGTGTTTGGAGACCTCGGCGAGCGGCAGCGTGCGCACGCCGAGGGCGGGATCATGGATCACGATGGACCGAGTGGCCGCCGATCGAACGCAGCACGACGAAATGATTGAGGTCCCAGTGCAGGATGGCCGGCGTCTGCGACCTTGCGACAGCGCGCGAGCTCGACCCGCAGCGCGCGGGTCGAAAGCCCATGCTGGTCGGCGAGCCCCATGAGGCTGCGCAGCGACATGCCCGACGAGCGACAGCGCGAAGCGCTGGCGCAGCCCGTTGAGGTCGACGTCGTGGCCGTGAAAGCGCGCGACCATTGCCATGCAGGCGAGCCCGCATTCCGCCGCCTCGCTCGCCAGCACGAGCGGCAGCTTCGCGGCGGCGCGCGAAGTTGAGTTGTCGGGCGGCTCATCAGCGTTCCGCCACGGCGAAGAGGGGATCGAACAGCCACTGATCAGCGAGCGGCGGTCGAAGACGATTCGGCCGACAGCAGCATGCCGGGCTGCAGCGGGATAGGCTCGCCATAGGCGCGGATTCTCGTGCTCGACAGGCGCACGCGCACCCGGAACACCGGCTCGCGGATCTTCACGCCGGGGATCGAAGATCGCTGGGGCCAGGATGGTGCTCGAGATGGTCTTGATCTCGCCCTTCACGGCGCCGAAACGCTGGTGCGGAAAGGCCTGCAGCATGAGGCGGGTTTCCTGCCCGCGACGGATGAACCCGGCGGCGCGCGACGGCGCGAGGAGCTCGCCTTCGAGCACGGCGCCCTCGGGCATGACCACGGCGACGGTCGCGCCGGCGGACCGGCTGGCCGACGGCGCCGGGCAAAGCGGCGACCCGCCCGGCGACCGGCGAGACGACGACCTGCACGCGGCGCGACTCGGCGTCAATCAGGCGCTGCTGAAGCGTGCCCGCGCCGCCTGCGCTCTCGGCGGCGGCGGCCTGCTTCTCGATCCGGATCGCCGCCATGCGCGCCTCGACATCGGCGAGGTCGCTCTCGGAGGCCGCGATCTGGCGGCGCAGGCTGTCAGATCCTGCTCGAGGCCAGAGCCGCCGAGCGGCGCGCGTCGCGGTCGCGCAGCGGCAGAAGTCCTGCGCCGCGATCCGTCGCGCGCACGGCCTCGTTCTGCGCGTGCTCGACCACGTTGGCCTGCAATTCCGCCTGGCTCCGCACCTGGTCGAGTTCGAGACGAAGCTTCTTCATCTTCATGCGCGTCCTGCGCCGATCCGCCTCCGAGCCGCTCGATCTGAGCCCGCGCCTTGGCGGCCGCCGCCTCGGCTTCCGCGCGCAACTGAGCGAGGATGTTGCTCGCCGACGTCGCCGCTTTCGGTTTCGGCGCCGATCGATTTCGGCGAGGCGCACGCCCTTTCGATTCGTCGCCCTCCTTGATCGAAGCTGCAGATGAAGCCGGCCGAAGGCGCCGTGGCGCGGATCAGCCCCTGGTCGGGAACCAGCCATCCCGTCACCGTCGCCTTGCGCGCGTAGTCGCGAGTCAGGCGAAAATCAGGCGCCGTCGACAATAGCCGCCAACGAATGGCCGAGGATTTGCGCCGAAATCGGCGTTGCAAGCATCGACCGACCCCGACAAGCGTCGGTGGCGTGGAAGACTGCCTCCTTCCTGAACAAATCGTTCATGAAGTCTCTCCCAAATTTTTGACCTGTCCGCGACGGCCGCATCTTTTGTTGAGGTCGGGTCAAAATATTACCGGTGGCGGCGGGTCGCGCTGTTCCTTGAGTAACAATCGGAACCGCGCCGTGGGGAGTCGTGCCGGCCGGCCCAAAATGAAACCGGAGCGCGAGGGGCGCACGGTTCCGTTGCCAGCCTCGAACTTGCGGACCGCAAGCCGCGGCGTGTCGTCAATTCCGGCACGGGTCCCGCTGAGCCCACTGGATGAAGGCCGCGTGGCGTATGGCGGCGGCGGGTTGGAAGGACGGCCTTTTGCCTCGGCGCGGTCGTGCGAGGCGCGGATGGCGAGGGTGGTTCAGCGACGGCGCGGGCTCGGGCGGCGATGAAACGCGCGGGGCCTCTGCGACAGCTTGGGCCGTTTTCTGCTCGGCGACGGACGGAGGTCTGCGCTCGCTCGCTTTCTCAGGGGGCAGGGCGGTCACCGCAACGGCGTCGGCGCGCGCGGATTCCCCGCGGGCGGCTTCAGCCTGCCTGGCCTGCTGGTCGGCTTGCTTGCGCAATAGCTCGAGTTCGCGGTCCGGTTCTCTGCTCTCCTCGAGAGCCTGCGCGGATTCCACCGCCAGACGCTTGCTGTCCGCCTCGGCCTTGGCGCGCGTCGGTCTGACTCGGCGTTTGACTGGACGGCGACGCCGTCGTCGGGACGGCCGCCGGCGGCTTTTCCCAGGCTGAGTTGCGCTGATACTGGCGGCGCTTTCGACGACGTCGCCCGACTTGAGCGAAACCGCCTCGATGACAGCCGCCGGGAGGGCGGCGGCGTGGATCGCGGCCGGGCGGGGACGCGGCGGCGTCGCCGAGCCCTTGCGCGCGGCAAAGGCCGCCGCCACCGTCACGACGATCGCGACCACGACGAGATCACGCCGATCAGCAGGACGAGCGTCGCTGCCGACATCGGCGCCCCGAGCGCCACCGAGCCCGACAAACGCGGGCTCGCCTTGGTTTGTTTGCCAAACAATCCGCTCATGACCTTTCTCCCGCGATTTCGACCTGGCCGTGTCCGCGTCCATTGCTTTGGTCGGGCCAGCATGCCGGAGCAGGGACGCGCTGTTCCAAGGGCCTTGCCCGCGAACGGCCGGCCGGCGCGAACGCGAAGGAGGGTCGCTGTAAACGCCCCTCCGCGGCGCGGCCGGCGCCGCGCCTGGCCAGAGGTTGCTGGCTGGCGCTCACCCGACCAGCGGACGCGGCGAAGGCGCGGCCGGGTGGAGGAGGTTGACGATGACAGTTTCCACCGCGCTGACGATCGGCTTGAACTCGATCGTCAGGCCGCCGCCAACCGCGACGATTTCTTCGTCAGTGAGCGGGCGGACGTCGGTGATAAGGGTCTTCTCTTCCATGGTTCAGTCTCCTGTTGAGGCTGCGGTCGCGATCATCGCGACCGGCGGTCGGGCGAACATCGTTGGCCGGTCTCGCGCGCTGTTCCTTAAGGAACTCCTCGCCGCCTGCCGGCGTGGGCCAAAAAAAGTCGCAATGAGCGCCCTAGCCGCACGGTCAAGAAGACCGGGCCAGGCCAGACATTCGGCTTCTATGTGAGGGGACGAGGGGGAAGAGGGCGGCACCGTGATCAGCGCCAAATATCGCCGGCGACCGTTTTGATGTCGTTGAGCAGGCTGCCGCCGCCGACCGCCTCGATTTCTTCGTCGGTGAGCAGGCGGCTGCAATCGATCAGGGCTTTCTCTTCCATGTTCAGTCTCCTTTTGAGGCCGCCGGTCGCAACCATCGCGACCGGCGGTCGAATGAACATGGCGGGCCGGCCTCCTGCGCGCTGTTCCTTTAGGAACTCCCCGCCGTCGGCCGGCGCGGCGCAAAAAAAAGCGCGATGAGCGCCCGTCGCCGGCGCGGTCAAGAAGACCGCGCCAAGCTAGACGTTCGGCTTCGGGCCCAGGCCGCCGACGAAGGTCTTGATGATGTCCGCCGTCGCGGAAATGATCTGCTTGATGTCGCTGAGCAGGTTGCCGCCGCCGATCAGGTCGATCTCCTGGTCGGTGAGCGGGCGGATTGTTTCATGCTGGGCGTTGTCATTCATGGCTTTGCTCCTTCAGAAGCCGCCGGGCGCGACCATCGCGACCCGTCTTACGGCTGAAAAAGAGCATTGCAGGTCGCCCGCCCGCTCGCTGTTTCTCAGGGAACAGGGGCGAGCCCTGGCCGACCGACGCTCGGGCGCGGACTTAGACGAAAATTGGGCGTACGCCGGGCTGGCGACGCCCAATTTCCGCTCCATGACGTCCCGCCGATCGTACGGGAGCGCATGTTTTTTACTTCACGACCGAGGCGACCGCCTTGCCGAATTTCTCCAACAAATAGGCCGCGCCGCCGATCACGTTGCCGACGACATAGCCGACCGCGTTGCCGATTTCCCCGGCGCCGCTAACGGCGTCGATCTGCTCCGGGGTGAGCTCGAAAACTTCGTGTTCGGCGGTTTCGATTTGCTTGTTCATGGCTGTGTCTCCTGAGGTTGGGGGTTGTTAGGCGAACATTTTCTTCGCGGTGGCGTAGCCGTCCTTGATGCCATCCTGCAGACTCTGGAAGAACCCTGCGGCGTCGCTCTTGAACTCGGCGACGCTGTAGGCGCCGCTGACGGCCTCGATCTCGGCCGGGTTCAATTCGCGGATGTCATCCTTTTCAACGTTCAACATCGAAAGTCTCCTTTGACGCCGATCAGGCGCGACCATCGCGTCCTTGTTCGGCGATGGGAAAATGGACCTTTGACGCCCCGCGCGCTGTTCCCGCGGGAACAAGCAACAGTCGGCGACAATCGCCCCCCTGTCCGTTGGCCTGCAATTTTGCCCCGCATTTGGAGTGCGCCTCTTGGGCCGGATAGGTTGGCGGAATGAAATTTACGGGGAGCCGGGCTTTCAAAGGATAGGGCAACCCGCCAGCGCTTTGGCAAGGCGGGAATCATCGTCAGTCAGCGATGCGGCGAGTTCTTGCGCATGCGTGTCGCCCGTTGCCTTGGGGAGCCGGCGCTGCCGGCGAAAGCGTTTCCGGCGCAGCATTAAGGATGTCGACGCCGATCGCGTCTGCGCCGGCGCCCCGCGCGCTGTCGATCAATCGCGCGACTCGTCGCGCCTTCAGGGCCACGGCCCCTGGCGGGCCAGGGATTCCTCGTCGATGTCGATGACGACGATGCGCGGGCCTGAGAGACGCGCGGGCGCGACAAGGGCTAGCAATCTGTCATAGACGCGCGCGCAGCAATTCGACGTTCTGCGTGGGATCGAGCGCCACCCCGCGACGATCCCAACCATCCCCAATGCGCCAGCCAGCGCCGCGTCACGTCTCGGCTTCGCGCGCATGTGCGGCTTCGGCCATCTGCATAAGTTTGTCGCGGTCGCAGAATAGACGATCGGAAGTGCGCCGCAGCGCCCCGGCCTCTTCGAGCTTGCCGAGGGCGACATTGACCTTGGAGCGCGTCGCGCCGAGCAACTGCGCGATCTCGGTTTGCGACAGGTTCAGGGTCACGGCGACGCGCCGGCCGGGGGTCGCTTCGGCGCCGTCGATTGAGAGCAGTAACAGCCGCGCCAAGCGCTGCTCGATTGGATAGAGTGCGATGGAACTCGAGCCTGCGCGGTAGTGTCGCGCACCCGTCGGCACAGCATTTTCAGCGCGTTGCGGGCAATCTCCGGATGCAGCGCGAGGGCTTTGAAAAACGCCTCCGCAGGGAGGGCCGACACACGCGCTGGCTCGATCGCCGTCATATCAGTAGTGCGCACGCCGCCGTCGAACACCGCAATTTCTCCGACCATCTCGCCGGGGCCGGCGATGCGCATGCTGAGTTCGCGCCCTTCGGACGTCAGCACCGACACGCGCAAGCGGCCCGCGAGGACCACGAACAGACGGTCTCCTGCGTCGCCGCGGCCGCAAAGCAATTCGCCGGCGGCCAACGCTCGTTCGCGCATCGCGCCTGCGAGACGGGCGAGAACACTAGGAGCGAGGCCGGCGAACAGCTCAAGGCCCGCGAGCGCATCCTCGGCCGTCTCAGGCTTCATTCTATGCTCCCGAGCGCCGCTTGAACCCGGGCTGCGCCCCAGACCTTCGGCGCAGTAGGTGTGGCGCCGCGGCGCGCGACGTCCGATCCCTCGCCGTCGTGTAGCGGCACGGTGACGCCGCCGCTGGTCAAATCAACCACACCGTGTGTGACGAACACGCCAATCACGCCTTTGCTCGGACCGGCGAATCCGGTTCCGATCGTCAGCACGCCACCAGCGTCGAGCAGATATCTGTCAATGCGAAGGCTTGCGTTTTCGCCAAGGCGGACGATGGTGTCGTGTCCGAGTGCGAGGCGAGCGCGTGAAAGTGAGGAGGTCGTGACATCGTCGCCAATGTACGCGTCGTCGTGCGCGGAGAGCGCCCGCTTGCCCGCCGCACTGGCTGTACCACTGACCTCCTCGATGAGGCCCGCGTCTATGGGCACGGCTATACCCAACGGCGTCCAGCACATGCCGGCAACGACCGCCATCAAGCACGAAATTGCCGCGCGCTTTACGCCCATCGGTTGCCACATCGCACGGATGTTTACACAGAATTATTGTGCCCGCGAGACGGCAGCTAGTCAAGCTTAGCCCGTCCGGGGTCTCTCGAAAACGAACCTTTCTGACCGATGCGCGCTCGCCCTCGCGGACTCCTTGGAGCCGCCGCGAATGGCCTCTCGAAACTCATTCTCGTTTCCTGTCTCTTAATTGGTTGGTGACACCGCGAGTTTCGAGCGCCGAGACGGTCAGTCTTTAAGTCTCGAAATCGTCGCCCGCGCCACGTTGTAGCTCTTGGCCAGCTCCTCAAGCGTCGCTCCCTCGGCGCGTCGCTGCCGCGCTTCGCGTTGCTGTGCGGGCGTGAGCTTCGGCGGGCGGCCCATAGGCTGCCCTCGCGCCCTCGCTCGTGCGCGCCCCTCCGCCGTGCGCGTGCGGATCAAATCGCGCTCCACGTCCGCCAAGCCGCCCAACACGGCGATCATCAACCTTCCGGTGCTGGTGGACGTGTCCGCCCAAGGCTCTGCGAGTGAGCGGAATTGCGCGCCAGCGTCCACGATCCGTTTGACGATCCCGAACAGGTCGAAGGTGGATCGGGCGAGACGGTCAATACGCGTGACCGTCACCACGTCGCCGGAGGTTACGGCGTTCAAGAGCCGCAACAGCTCACGCCGGTCGGGCTGCGCTCCGCTCGCCTTCTCGCGATAAATTTTGGAGCATCCGTCCGCGCGCAGTTGCTCCAACTGCGCATCGAGCGTCTGGCCATAGGTGCTGACTCGGGCGTAGCCGAAGCGGCGGATTTTCGCATCACTTTCGGGCATATCTTTCGGGCAGCCGAACCCCTTGATTGGGTTGGGTCAACGAAAATGCCCGAAAGTCTTGACTTGTGCACGGGAACCGGCAGGTCTTTGGTGCCACTGAAGCGCCATTGAGCCCAAATCGCGCGCCTCGATCGAGCGGCGTCCAATTGCCGCTCTCTGCCTTCCCAACCTCGATGCCGGCCATGGGCCGTCCAAATATGAATTGTGCTCAGCTCAATCACAAACAGGGAAACGTTCGTTGAAGTGCGATTAAAAGAACCGCGCCGACGGGAAGCGGCGCGCCGGCATAACGGTGACAGGATCGCGGGGGTTCAGCTTTCAGCCCGACTAAACTGAGAAGCCGCCTCGAAACGGATGGAAGTGCACCTTATCGCCGGGCTCAAGGTTTCCCATGCGAGCGTCAATTTCCGCCAAGCCATCCGCGTGAATGAGCGGCTTAAGCCGCGCAGCGCCGCCGCGCCCCAATATCTCCAACTGCATGCTACCGTCCGCCAGGACCAGACGAGCCGGTACGAATTCGGTACGGCCCGGCGAGCGCTCGAAACTGGAAGAGACAGCTACCGCAAGTCCGCAGCGTCGCCGCCATGCGGTCCCGGACAGCGCGGCGATCATCGCGTTGCCAAGGGCAAGCCACGAAACCAGCGCCGCTACCGGATTTCCCGGCAACCCCAGATAGGCGGTCCCGTTCAGACGACCGACGATAGCGGGCTTACCGGGCCTCACGGACATGCGCAAAACCTCGAATGCGGCTTGCGAGACCGCCAGCGCGCCGGCCGAATAATCGGCCTCGCCAACCGATGCTCCTCCCGTCGTGACGACAATATCAACCCTTTCGGCGAAATCGGCCAATCGACGTGCGATCGCCTCGCGGCTGTCCGGAACACAGCCGCCGTCAACGACAAAGAGGCCTGCCTGGCGCGCGAGCGCCAGCAGCATGGGCCGGTTCGAGTCGTAGATCGATGCGTCGCCCATGGACTCGCCGGGTTGCCGCAACTCATCGCCCGTCGAGATGATGAGCGCGCGCGACTTTTGGCGCACATTGATCTCGTCAAGGCCCTGCGACGCCAGCAGCGCGATATGGTGAGGGCCAAGCCGCTGACCTGTCCGAAGAATCAACTCGCCGGCCGCGATGTCCTCGCCACGGCGGCGAATATTGCTGCCGGGGCGAGGCAGGCCCTCGAGGACGATATGCATGCTTTTCGCAGCACATGCTCCTGCATCACGACAGTGTCCGCGCCGAGGGGCATCGGCGACCCCGTGAACACCCGCGCGGCGGCGCCAGATGGCAAAGCAGGCGCCAGGCTTCCCGCGGGGACGCGCAATGCAACCGGAAGCTCGGCGCCAATTCGTTTGACCGAAGCGGCGGCGAAAGCGTACCCGTCCATGGCCGACTGGTCGAATGGCGGCAATGCAATGGTTGCGGGGACATCCTCGGCCAGAACGCGATCCAACGCGTCAGCCAGCGCAATGCGTTCTACCCGCTCACGAGGCTCCACATATGACGCGGCCCGACGGCACGCCTCGTCGAGCGAAATGAGGCCGACGTCCCGCGAACGGGAGTCGGCGGCGACTGCCATCGACATGCCTTCATGCCCCCGCTAGATCGAAAAAATCAATCGCCACGCGTTTTCCTCACGGACGAGCGCATGGCGAACATTGCCGAGCGCCCGACCGTTAAGTCGAAACCTAGAGGCTGTATTCCCAGGACTTGAAACTGGTCTGGCGGGCCCCTTCGGGGGCCGAGGCGATCTTGCGGATGTTGCCCCAGGTCTGTTTGTAATTCGGGATGATCAGCTCGTTCACCCCGGCCGAGACGACATTGCCTTCGACGCCGGTCGGAAACGCGAACAGCATGAACGTCTGTTTTCGTCTCGCGGTCGGCGTCGGATAGGCGATCGCCTGAGTCGCTCCGTTGTCGTTGAACACCTCGACGAGATCGCCCGGGCTTAGCGACAGCTCCTTCATGTCTTCGGGATGCATCTGGATATAGGGATAGGGCCAACGATCCATCACGAAGTCATTTTGCTGATCGAGATACGCGCTCTGCCAAACCCGATTGGCGCGGCCATTGTTGATCAGGAATGCGAATTTCTTCAATTCCTCTTCCTTGCCCGGCGCCTGCAATCCACGCCACTCGGTCGGCATGAACGTCGCCTTGCCATCCTTCGAATTGAACTTGCCGTCGGCGAACAAACGCTTGGTGCCGACCAACTTCCCATTCTCGATGCCGGTCGCGGGCTCCTGTACGCCGTTCGTGCCCGCCGCCCGCAAGGCCGCGTAGGTCACGAACTCGCCGCCTTTGGCGTTGAGGTGGTAGCCGTCCATGAACGCGTCTTCCTCGGTCTTCCAGTCGAAGCCCTTGAACTTGTCGGCTTGATCGGCTTTGCCCATCTCGCGAAAGACGCGCTCCATGTGGTTGGCGATTCTCGCCGCCACGAGACAGTCAGGCATCGCCTGTCCGGGCGGGTCCATGTAGCGCTCGGTCAATCGCAGACGACGCTCGCCGTTCATCGATGTCAGATTCATTTCGCCGGCGGTCGCCGCGGGCAGCCAAACGTGGCAGGCCTTGCCGATCTGCGTCGGCACGATATCCACATCCACGGCGAACAGGCCGCCCTGCTTGATGGCGCCGAGAATGGCGTCGACCATCGCCTTGCGATCGCCATAGGGAACCGCGGACATCGCATCCTTCACGATGTCGGTTCGCTTCTTATAGTTCTGTTTGAACTTGTCCGCGTTCAGCGTGGTCTTGTAGTGGTCGCAAGCCCAGATGTGATGAACGCCGCCCTTTCCCTCCAGCAGAAGCTTGTCGACATAGGCCGCTGGCCGGCCCACATGCGCGTCCGACGGCCGCACGTAGCCTTCCTGATGGCCGCCCATGCGAACGCATCCGCCGCCGGGCCGGCCGACATTGCCGGTCGCCAGCGCGATATTCACCAGAGCCCCGTTGGTGCGATAATTGTCGTTGCCCCAGATCAGACCCTTCTCGTAGGCGAACATGGTGCGGTTCCTGGCGCCGCCCTCCTTGGGCTTGCCGATCCACTCCGCCGAAGTCCGAATCTGATCGACCGTCAGGCCGGTGATTTTGGCGGCCTGTTCGAGCGTCGTCTTGTTCGCCGCGACGGCCTTGTCGAAGTCCTTGGTGGACGCCGCGATGAACTCCTTGTCAATCCAACCCTGCTCCGCCAGATGCGTGAACCACGCGTTGAACAACGCGAGGTCCGTTCCGGAATTGATCGCCAGGTGCATGACCCGATCCTTCCCGGCCTCGACTTCGCAGGCGTTGACCGTCACGGTCCGGCGCGGGTCGACGATAATGATCCGCGAGGACGGATGCGCCTCGTTCGGGAGCTCGGTCTTCTTCTTGTCGATCGACGTTCCGCGCAGATTCGGAATCCAGTGATTGAGAAAATAATTGGTTTGCGTCTCGAGCGCATTGGTGCCGACCGCGACGATCGTATCGGCGAGTTCCGCATCCTCGTAACAGTTGTTGAGCTCGCCGACCCCCATGTCGCGGGTCGCGTGGACCTCGGAATTGTAGGCGGGACGATTGTGGATGCGAATGTTCTTGATCTTCATGGCGCCGAAATAGAGCTTTCCGGTGCCCCAGGTGTTTTCGTAGCCGCCCCCTGCGCCGCCGTGGTCGAATGCGGACACAAACAAGCCGTCCTCGCCCTGGTCGGCGATGACGGCCGTCGTCACCCGCGCCACGAGATCGAGCGCATCGTCCCAGCTGGTCGGCTGCATCTGCCCGTAACGCCAAACCATTGGGTCTGTAAGGCGCTGCTGTTGCGTTGAACGCGCCTGCGAGTAGGATTCCTCGGCCATGCGCGCCCCGCGCACCGAGCCCAGGCCTGAATTTACGACGCAATTCGCATCAGGCTTGATAACGATGTGAACGTCGCGACCGTCCTGTTTGACGATGTTGTACATCGAGGGCGCGTACCAGTTCGGCGTCATTGCATCTTGCTGTTTGGACAGGTCGGCGCCAAACTTGTTTTGACTCGGCGCGGGCCCTCCTTGGGTATTTGCATCCCAGGTGTAAGCCTTGTAGCCGCAGCCGACGATGCAGAACTGGCAAGTCACGTTGTGTTCTTTGGCGTTGGCCGGGATGATCGGCAGCCGATCGATCTGACGCTTGAAAGTCATCGCTTCAGCCCCCCAACACGTTTGACAGCCGGCCATAAATCAGTTCATCGACGCCATCCGCGTAGATGTCGCCCTTGTCGTCGACACGAAGCACGTATTGCGGCAGATTTTGCGTCGCTTGCCCCCAAATCTGTTGGCCTCCGTTCTCGCAGTCGAAACGGGAATAATGGCCGGGGCAGTTCATCGACTTGTCGGAAGCGTTGTAGCCGAGCGGAAACCCCTTGTGCGGGCATATGGTCGTGAAGCCGACGATATCCCCGTCCGGCCCGACGCCGCCGGGCGCATTCGCGCCGAGTTTCAGCAACACGCCGGGCGCATTCTCGTCCGGATACGCGACCTGAATCGGTTCATTGAGCTTCAGATCGCGAACATTGGCGAGGCGGTTGGAAGGATAGGAAACACGGGCCAGAGGCGCCGCCGCGTCTGCCCTTTGCGGGACAACGGCCGCTGCCGCAACTCCGGCGGCCGCTACGCCGGCGCCGGACAAAAACCAGCGACGCCCGATATCGACTTTTCGATCGCACCGCTCCATGCGGCCCTCCCTTTTCGCGTTCTCGATGAGAGAGGGGAGCGCAGGAAGCGTGCCAAAGGCAAGCTCAGAAAAAATGCAATCAACTCAACGCCGCGTAGCTCAAAGGCCGCCGTGCCCGTTCGGATTTCCGAACCTGGCCTCTTGTCGCGTTCGAGAATCCAAACGCGCGAGCCGCGGCGCGGCCGTTCATGCCAGCGAATCCGACCGAAGGCCAAATCGCCGCATTTTTTCCCATAACGTGGTCCTGGATACGTTGAGGCGCCGCGCGGCTTCCGACATCTGCCCTGCCGTTTCCGCCAGGACATGGACGATTTGTCGCCTTTCGGCCGCGTCCCTGACCGCCGAAAGCGACAGATCCTCGCCGGCAGCGAAGTGGACGGTCTCCGTTTTCAACTCCGGAAACAAGTCCGCTGGCATCAACCATGGGCCGGAGGCCAGCGCGATCGCCCGCTCGACGCGGTTGCGAAGCTCGCGGGCGTTGCCGCGCCATGGGTGCGTCAAGGCGACTTGCTCGGCGAGCGAACTCACGCCCCTCAGGGAGCCGCCGGCCTGCTCCGAAAAGGAGTCGAAAAAGCGAGCCAGCAGCCAAGGAATGTCCTCGGGTCGGTTTCGTAGCGGCGGCACGTCGACGGTCACCGTATTGATGCGATAAAATAGGTCTTCGCGAAAGCGTCCCTGTCGCATCAATTCAGCCAGATTCGCGCTTGTGGCGCATATGATCCGGGCGTTGAGAGGAACGCCGGCTTCTCCCCCGACGCGATTGAACGCGCGCTCCTCAAGTACGCGAAGCAACTTTATCTGCAACGCAAGCGGCATGTCGCCGATTTCGTCCAGAAACAAGATGCCGTGGCGCGCTCGCTCGGCGTATCCGAGATGTCGCTGATGCGCCCCGGAAAACGCTCCCTTCTCGTGTCCGAATACCTCGCTTTCCAGTAAATCCGCGGGGATGGCGGCGCAGTTGACCGCCATGAACGGTCCTTTCGCCGCCGCCGAAAGTCCGTGCAGAAACCGAGCGCACACCTCTTTGCCCGACCCGGTCTCTCCCGTTATAAGGATGGGCATCGATCGGATCGCCATTCGACGCAGCAGTTCTTCGATCTGCCGCATCTGCCGCGAGACGCCGAGAACGCCTTCCGCGCCGTGACGGGGTCGATTGGAAACGATCGCATCGGCCTTCTGCAAAAGCGAGGCGAGTTCAAATGGCTTGGTAAGGTAATCGTGCGCTCCCGCCCGCACGAGCGAAACCGCCTGATCAATCTGCCCGTAGGCGGTCATGAAGATAAAGGGCGGCGCGGCTTCCCGTTCATTGGCGAGGCGGAACACGTCTTCGCCGTTCATGTCGCCAAGACGGATGTCGCAAATCACGAGATCAGGAGAGTCGCGTCCGAGGCATCGCAGCGCCTCGCTTCCCGTTCGCCACCAGGCGACGCGCCATCCCTCTAACTCCAATCCGCGGTGAAGCGACTCGCCCATGATGGGATCGTCTTCCACGACCGCGATGGATCGTCGATCATCCGGCATGGGCGAGCTCCTCCTCGATCGCGAGCGCGTTCTCGTCGGCTTTCGCTCGGTCGCTCCTGAAAGGCCAACTCACGCGGATCATGCTGCCGCAATTCGCTCCCGCACTGACGGTAATAACGCCGCCTTCATCGCTGACCAGGCGGCGCACGATCCAGAGGCCGAGCCCGCTGCCCGGAAATTCGGCCGCGTCCATCTTCCCCATCAAATAATCGGCCAGGGGCGGAGCAAGCCCGGCGCCGGCGTCGGCGATCTCGACGATGACAGCCTCGCTCTCGACCTTGGCGGCGAAGGCGACCTTGCCCCCTGATGGGGTCGCGGCGCAGGCGTTCAGCAAGAGATTCAAAGTCGCTTGCCTGACGTTTCCGACCGACACCGGCGACTGGCCGCAGAGCTCATTTCGCCATTCGAGCAGGAGGCCTTTGCGCGCAACTTCAGGCTCGACAAGCACGCGCACGTCATCGAGCTCAGAGGCGGTCAGACCATAAATCTCGCCTTCGGGCTTGTAGGTCACAAGCGTGGACCGCACGACGTTGCGGATGTGGACGAAGCCGCGCCGCAATAGGCTCAATGTGGATTCGCGCACGCCGGCGTCGGCGCCATGCCGTTGCAGCGTGTCCAGCGCGTTCAATATACCGCCCAGGGGGTTGTTGACCTCGTGCGCCATGCCGGAGGCCAGTTTTCCCAAGACGGCGAGCTTCTCCTGAGCGGCGAGATGCGCAGCCAACTGCTCGCGTTCGTTAAGAGCGCGCGCCATGGCGTTGAAGCGATCGAACAGCCGTCGAAATTCAGCGGAAATTTTGTGTCGATCGTCTTCGGGTATCGGCTCTGCCCGGCCAGCTCGAACCCGCTCGACGTAGCCCGTCAGCGTCCTTAGCGGCCGCAGCATGCGTTGCAAAACGACATAGGCGATGGCTGCGAACGCCAGCGTCATCCCTCCGTTTACGAGAACCAGGGTCCAAAACACGTGGCGCCGAGCGTCCAACAGCGACGCGATGTCGATCTCCGCCAGGATTCGCCCAACCGAGTGTCCTTCGATTTTCAGAGTTCTCGCGAGCCATGCGCGGCCGCTGTCCGCGTCCAAAACCATTCCATTTCCGCTCGGAAAATGGCGGGAGGCGGTCTCCGCAACGGAGCTACGAACCGGAAACCGGAGGGGCTCGGACGCCGCGAGCACACGCCTATCCGGCGTTTCGACGATTACGTAACGCGCGGCGACCCCGGCATAGTGCGCCTTGGCCCGATCGAGCGCATCGAAAGTTTCCCATACGTCGCCCCGGACGACAGGCTCGACCACCGCGGCGGAGATGCCATCCAGATACGCTTCCGTCAGCGTCTGAAGATTGGCTTTCTGATCCGCGGCCAGGCGGCTCAGGACGACCTGCGAAACCATCGTGGCCGCCGCGATCATGAGCCCGGCCGCGAGAAGCGGCGCTTTCCAGGACACCGGCCAGCTTCGAATGTCGAGCTTGCGGAACATCAGGCCTGCGCCTTTACAAGGCGCCACTTTTCAAGTGTCCCGGTATAAAGGTCGGGAGTCGAGGCCACGAAGCCGTCGAGTTGGAGGGTGGCGAGGATTTTCTGGCCGAGCGGGTCCCGTCGCATATCGAGAAAGGCCCTTGCTATCCCCTGAGCGATATCGGTCTGTCTTGTCGCCTTCGGGCAGACGATCGGGGGAAATCCGAGACGCTCGGATCGATACACGATGCGCGTGCGGCCGATCAGCTGCGGTTCGCGCTCTTTCATGACCTCCCACACATACCCATCCACGCTTCCGCTTCCCGCGAGACCCGACGCGATCGCTCTCACGACATTGCGATGGCCGTAGGTGAAGAAGGATTCGCGAAAGAATGATGCCGGGGTTTCGTGGCGGATTGCGAGCAAATAGCGCGTCACCAGGTAGCCGGACGTGCTGTCGGGATCGGAGAACGCGTGAACCGTGCCCCTCAGATCGTCGAATGACTTCGCCGGAGAATTCTCGTTGACGGCCACATAGGTCTGATACAGGGGCTCTCCTCTGTAAAGCGGCGTCGCAAGCAGCTCCAACTGATCCTCATGCTGAACATAGGGGTCGTCGCACACCCAGGCGGCGTCGAGTTGTCCTGACAGAAGGAGCGCCGTGATCTCCTGGTATGTCCTGCGCCGCACGAGCTGCACGGGACGACCCAATTGTGCGCCTAAATAGCTGCCGATCATCGACAGCAGCTCGATATCGGAGTCGAGAAATAGCGGGTTGAGACCGAAGCTGACCGCCTCCGCCGCGAGCGCGCGGACCGGCGCGACAGGCAAGAAGCAAGAGGCGAGGAGCGCCAAGGCGGTGCGGCGCGAGGCAGACGGAAGAGCTCCGCGCGGCTGTTGCGGCAATGGTCCGTCGACAGCCGCCAACCGCCCCCTGGAGGAGCGAGCGAGTAGAGCGGACATAATTCCCTCCACGCTATCCTTCGCGCCGTTCTCGCGCGGCGCGGATTATTGCGATCGCCCCCGGCACATGATGCCTCGATGGGGGCGCATCATTCTCAATGCTAGGCCCGAACCGCGCAGCCCGCAACCGGCGCGGCGGAAGTCGGCCGCCGCAAGCGGTTAAGCCAAGCCCATCAATCGCTTGTCCTTGCCGACCAATTCGAACACGAATCGCGATCCAGAACCGAGAGGCGTCCTTGGGCGGAAGCTAAACTTCCGCGGGCTTGGAGGCGCCTCCCGCTTCCGGGCCGCCTCGCGGCGTTCGCTATAACGATCGGTCAGGTAATCCGAACGAACGCGGGTCAGAAGCGTGAACTCTGTCAGTTCCTCCATCACATCGACGGCCCGTTCGTAATAGGCTGACAGCATCATGCGGCCCGCGTCGTCGAACTGTTCGCACGGCAGTCAATATCGGGCGGCGTCAGCAGCGCGCCGGCGAGGTTCGGCGGATCGTTCATGGGGTGCGTTGCGCTATCTTGCCGGCGGTATGATCGATCTTGGCGCCGCGTTCATACCAGCCTTGCGACCGATTGACGATCCAGACGACCGACAACATCACCGGCACTTCGATCAGCACACCGACGACCGTCGCGAGCGCCGCGCCGGAATTGAAGCCGAACAAGCTGATGGCGGCGGCGACCGCCAGTTCGAAAAAGTTGCTTGCGCCGATCAGCGCCGAGGGGCCTGCGACGCAATGCTCTTCACCCGTCAGGCGGTTGAGCAGATAAGCGAGGCCCGCGTTGAAATAGACCTGAATCAGGATCGGCGCGGCCAGCAGCGCGATGATGAGCGGCTGCGCCATGATCTGCTCACCCTGAAATCCGAACAGCAGCACGAGCGTCGCAAGCAGCGCCACGAGCGACAGCGGTTGCAGGGTTTTGAGCAGGCGGTCGAGCGCCGCCTGTCCGCCCGACGCGATCAGCATCCGACGCAGCAGCTGCGCCGCGATCACCGGCAGCACGATGTAAAGCACGACCGACAGAACGAGTGTCGCCCATGGGACGGTGATCGAGGACAGGCCAAGCAGCAGGCCCACGATCGGCGCGAATGCGAACACCATGATGGTGTCGTTGAGCGCCACCTGGCTCAGCGTGAAATGCGGCTCGCCCTTGGTCAGGTTCGACCAAACGAACACCATCGCCGTGCAGGGCGCCGCCGCCAGAATGATGAGGCCGGCGATGTACGAATTGATTTGATCAGCGGGCAGATACGGCCGGAAGACGTAACCGATGAAAAACGCCGCAAGCGCCGCCATCGAGAACGGTTTGACCGCCCAATTGATGAAAAGCGTAACGCCGATGCCGCGCCAATGCCTGCCGACGCCGCCGAGCGCGGCGAAATCGATCTTGATGAGCATCGGGATGATCATCAGCCAGATCAGCATCGCGACGGGGATGTTGACCTTCGCGACTTCCGCCGCGCCGATCATGTGGAACAGACCCGGCGCCACCTGCCCGGCGGCGATCCCGGCCACGATGCACAAGGCGACCCAAAGCGTGAGATAGCGTTCAAAGGTGGACATGGGGATTCCTATGCGGTCGCGATGCGGCGGCCGTGATCGTCGACGACCCGTTCGCCGTCTTCCTTGACGAATTGACCCTGCTGCGGCGGCAGGAGATCGAGCACCGCCTCCGACGGGCGGCACAGGCGCACGCCTTTTGGCGTCACGACGATCGGCCGGTTCATAAGGATCGGATGCGCGCCGATCGCGTCGAGCAGCGCCTCGTCGGAAAGCGATGGATCGCCGAGGCCGAGATCGGCGAACGGCGTGCCTTTCTCCCGCAAAATCTGGCGCACAGTCAGGCCCGCGCGGGCGAGCAATTGCGTCAGCAGCAACCGTGTCGGCGGACATTTGAGATAGTCGATGATGTGCGGTTCGACGCCGGCGTTGCGGATCATCGCGAGCGTGTTGCGCGAAGTTTCACAAGCGGGATTGTGGTAGATGATCACGTCCATCACGCGGATTCCGCGCGAGGACGGGTCGCGCCTTCGAGCGCGCCGATTTCCCTGAGCTTTTTGCCAAGCGCCAGATGGTCGATGCTCTTGAGCGGCAGACTGGTGAGCGCGGAAATCCGGTTCTTGAGATAGCGCGCCGCGAGCACGAAGGCCGTTTCTTTCTGGATGTCCGTTCCCTCGACGGCGGCAGGGTCTTCGATGCCCCAATGCGCGGTCATCGGTTGACCCGGCCAATGCGGGCAGGTTTCGCCCGCGGCGTCGTCGCAAACCGTGAACACGAAATCCATTTCCGGCGCATCCGGGCGCCGCGAATTCGTCCCAGGCTTTCGAGCGAAGATCGTCCGTCGGATAGTCCAGGCTCTCCAGCACCTTGATCGCGAACGGATTGACGGCGCCTTTGGGGTGGCTTCCCGCCGAGAAGGCGCGAAAGCGGCCCGCGCCTTCCTTGCGCAGGATAGATTCGGCCAGGATTGAGCGGGCGCTGTTGCCCGTGCAGAGAAACAAGCACGTTGAAGACACGGTCAACCATGATGGGCCTCCTTAGGCGGGCAGCAGGGCGTGAGGTCGGCGATCAGCGGCGCGCAGACCTCGGGTCTGCCGCCGCAGCAATCCTTGACGAGGAAAAGCATGAGATCGCGCAGCCGGTCGAGGCTGGCGCGGTAGATGATCGAGCGGCTGTGGCGCTCGCCTATGATGAGCCCTGCCCGCGAAAGGATCGCGAGATGCGCGGACATGGTATTTTGCGGCACGTCGATCAGACGGGCGAGTTCACCAGCGGCGACGCCTCCGGGTTCCCGCGTGACCAGCAGCCGAAACGTATCGAGCCGCGTTTGTTGCGCGAGAGCGGCCAGAGCGGTAATGACTTCGTTTGATTCCATAAATCCAGATTATAGGATATAATGGCCGGAGGCAATGAATTAGGTTGCGATGCGCGAGTCAGGCGGGGGCTCTACGCTATATCCTTATCGGGGCCGCGGACTCACATGCAGCTCGATCCCCGCCTGCTTTTGCAGGTAGCCGATAATGCCGAAAAGGTCGCGCGCCTGCGGATTGCCGCGCGGGCCGAACATGCGGATCAGGCTTTTCGCCGGGGTGTTGGTCGCCTCGCCGAACTTTTCGAAGCCGACTGTCGCCTTGATTTAGTCGCGCAAGATGGCCTTGCCGATGTCTACGTCGCCGGCGAGCATTGTGTCGATGCCTTCGCGCAGCAGCGTCGCAGCGAAGTCGGCCTCGCTCGCCACGCGCCGTTGCACCAGTTCCTTGAAGCTCTTCGTCAGGGCCATCTCCGCCTCCATCATTTCGCGCGCGGTCGTCGCCGCTTGGTAACTACCCAGGGGTAGTTGCGCTATGAAAGGCTCAGCGCCGCTTTCCGCGATCTCTTCGGGCAGGAGGTGAGCCAGGGCGCGTTGATGAACATGTTCGCCCGCACGAGGGCGGCGTTCGCTTCAGGCCGGGAAAACGCGCTGGCGGCGCTGCGCCGCGCGCGCTTCGTGGCCTGCGACGAAACGGGGGCGCGCATCGAGGGCGTCAACGCCTTCCATTGGGTGTAACTACCCTGGGTAGTTACACCCCGGGCTTGGAATTCTTCCGCTGCTGCTTGCGATCCGTCGAAGGCGGTTTCGACGAATTGCGCGAGGTCTTGTCCGGTCGCTGCAGACGCAGCGCCAGATCGATCAACTCCTCCTTCGTCAACCGCTCCAAGTCATTGCGATTCATCCGATTCTTTAAATCAGAATCGCCAAAAGGCCGCAAGCCCCCGCCAGCCCGCCGCCCAACCCCTGGGTAATTACGCCGCTTGTAATCCGCCCAACTCGCGTTGAGTGTGAACGTGGCGGGAACATTCTCCCCCGAATTTCCCCCAAACGGGGGCGATTTTCAGGGGATTTTCGCCTTCCGTTCGCAGGGGAAACGGGAGTGCTTACCCGCTAACCCTTGATTTTTATGGGGGAAAATGGTGCTGCCAGAGAGGATTGAACTCTCGACCTCTCCCTTACCAAGGGAGTGCTCTACCACTGAGCTACGGCAGCCCTTCAGGCCCGCGGCTTTTGCCACAGCCTCGCTGGCAACGCAACATTTTCACTCGCGCCCGCAAACCCGGCCGCCTCACGCCGCCCCGTGACGCAGAAGGTCGTGGAAATGCACGATCCCCACCACCTCGCCGGCCTCGATCACCAGCAAATTCGAGATCTTGTGGCTCAGCGCCTCCAACGCCTCCGCCACCAGCGCGTCCGGCTCGATCACGCGCGGGCGGCGCGTCATCACCTGCTCGACGGGCGTGTCGAGCCCGAGTTCCCTGCGCAGGTGGCGGCGCAGATCGCCGTCGGTGATGAGCCCCGCCAAGGTCCCGTCGGCGGCGAAAACGCCGACGCAGCCGAAGCCCTTCGACGTCATCTCCACGATCGCCTGCGCCAGCGAGGCGCCGACCCCGATGCGCGGAATCGCGTCGCCGGTGTGCATGATGTCGCGCACGAAGGCGAGCCGCGCGCCGAGCTTGCCGCCGGGGTGCAGATCGCGGAAATCGCGCGCGGTGAAGCCCTTGGCCTCCAGCAGCGCCATCGCCAGCGCATCGCCCAGCGCCAGCTGCATCGTCGTCGAGGTCGTCGGCGCCAGCCCGTTGGGGCAGGCCTCCTGCGCCAGCGGCAGGCGCAGCACCACGTCCGCCTGCCGCCCGAGCGCGCTCTCGCGCTGCGAGGTCAGCGCGATGAGCGGGATCTTGAAGCGCTTGGCGTAAGTGACGATCGCGGCGAGCTCCATGCTCTCGCCGGACCAGGAGAGCGCCAGCACGACGTCGCCGTTCTGCACCATGCCGAGGTCGCCGTGGCTGGCCTCCGCCGGATGCACGAAGGCCGCCGGCTGGCCGGTCGAGGCGAAGGTCGCGGCGAGCTTGCGCGCGATGTGGCCGCTCTTGCCGATGCCGGTGACGATGGCGCGCCCCGGAGCGGCCAGAAGGATGTCGACCGCGCGCTGGAGCGCCGCCGCCGAGGGAGTTCCTCGCCCGGCGTCGCCAGCGCCTCCTCCAGGGCGAGGAGCCCCTTGCGCTCGATGGCGAGGGCGCGCCGCGCTGCGGGAACCGCTTTGGCCGAATCGCAACTCATGCGGCCCGTCTACCACCCCGCGCGGCCAATGGCGAATTAGCGCCGCGTTAACCATGACCGCCTACGCCTGAGGCTGCGGCGCGGGCGCGCGAGAGGTTGGTCAGGTGGTGCGGAACAGAGGGCTATGGGCGGGCGCCTGCTGGGCCGCCGCCTTGGCGGTCGCTCCCGCGTTCGCCCAGAGCGCGCCGCCCGACGCGCCCCTCCTGCGCGGCGCCGAGGCCGACCTGCCCGGCGCCACGGCCGCCGACTCGCTGCCCGATCTGCCCGCCGTTCCGCGCCCCGGAACGAACGCCCGCGCAAGGCGGCGCGCCCCAGGGGCGCGGCCCTGCCGCCGCTCGCCCCATACCGGCGCGCCGGACGCCTGGGCCTGCGCGGCGGCGCCGATCCCTCGACGGGGCGGCCCGCCCCGACCGTCGCCGCCCTGCCCCCGCCGCCGCCGCGACGAAAAGACCGGCGCGAGGACAAGCCTTTCGATCCCGTCGGCCTCTATGTCGGCGACCTCAGGCTTACGCCCTATATCGAGCAAAGCCTCGGCTACGCCAGCAATCCCTTCGGCATTCCCGGCGCCGCCAAAGGCTCGGCGCTCTCGCAGACCGAGATCGGCGTCGGCCTGCAATCGGACTGGAGCCGCAACTCGCTCTCGGGCGCGGCGAAGATCGGCTACAACGATTACTTCCAGACGCCCGGCGCCAGCGCGCCCTACGGGACGGGCGTCGTCGACTATCGCTACGACATTTCGCGCGACCTCTCCCTCGACACCGAGGGGCGGTTCAACGTCGGAACCGAGACCAACGCGCAACTGGGCTTCGGCGGCGTGGCCGCGGAAAACCTGACGCTCGTCTCCACTTACGGCGCGACGCTGGGCGGCGTGCAGAAGTTCGGCGACCTGTCGGTCGGCCTGCACGGGACCATCGACCGCGAGCAATATGGCGGCGGCGAGCTCGCCACCGACGATTACAACGATTATGGGCTGAAGCTCAGGACCGGCTATCGCGTCAGCGAGGCGCTGACGCCCTTCGCCGAAGTCGGCGGCGACGTCAGGGTCTACGACGACCAATACGACGCCTTCGGCTACGACCGCGCCTCCGACGGCGTTTACGGGAAGGCGGGCGTGCAGCTCTCGTTCTCCGAGATGCTGAAAGGCGAGGCGAGCCTCGGCTACGGCGCGCGCGAATATCGCGACGCGCGGCTGCCCAACGTCGGCGCGCCCTTGCTGGACGCCTCGCTGATCTGGTCGCCGACGCTGCTGACGACGGTGACGCTGAAGGCGGCGACCAACCTGCAGGACGCGGTCGTCCCCGGCGCCTCGGCGGACATCAACCGCAGCTATACGATCAACGTCGACCACGCGCTCACCGAGCGCGTCAAGCTCGGCCTCAACGGCGGCCTCGTCACCGACAATTACGTGGGCCTCAATCAGACCGACCGCATCTATACCCTCGGCGCGAGCGCCGAATATCACCTGTCGCGCGAGTGGGTCCTGAAGGCGAGCGCGACGCATCAGCAATTCCTGTCCGACCTGCCGGGATCGAACTACGCCGCCGACACGGTGCTCCTCGGCGTCCGCTTTCAGCGATAGCGAGTCTTCCCGGCGGCAAGGCGGCTCACGCGGCGCAACAATTCCGTCTCGTTCGGTCTCAGAAGATCGCCACGCCCGGTTTGATCACCTGCTTGACCCATTTCAGCTCAAAGGCGACCGATATTTCCCGCCGCGAGCCGGGCACGAAATATTGTTTGACGTCGAGATGGGCTGGACTCATCGTCGCCGGATTTGCCTCGGGGTCGCGCATGGCGCTCGCCGGACTCATGCGCGCCGGTAGCGGGCTGGCCCCGGCCCACGAACCCCTTCATCTGGTTGCGCAGCCACGCGCAACCGAGGTAGCCGCAATCGTGCCATTCCCTGGGAATGACAAGCAGCATGGCGGCCGCTCGGGCCAGAGAATAGTCGCAGCGTTCGGCGAAGTTCACAATTTTCGCAAGGTTTTCCTCGTCGATCCACCAGCCGCCGCTCATGCCGCCTTTCTCGCCGTAAATGTTGTGGCTGATCGTGCCGAAGAAGCGGTAGTAGAAGGCGGCGTTGAGCTTGGTTTCTTGCACCCTCGTCATGCCGCCGTTTTGCAGGGCGTAGCCGTCAACGTCCTGCTTGAGTTCCCACCAGGCGCCGTCCGGTCCCCGGGAGAGGTTCTGGGCCGGCGTCATGCCCAACGCTATGGCGCGCCAATACGGCAGGCCCATGCCGTCGAAGCAGTGGAAATTGTTCGCGGGTCTCGACTTTTGCTTATGCAACGTCGTGTCCTCCCGCCGTGCGAAATTGCTGCCGCCGCCGGAATGCAGTTTGAGGATGCTTGATCGGAGAGCCCTTGTCTATCGGCGTTCCGGACGTTCGCAAAGTCGCAATTCCCTGAAAACGCGATGGGGCCCCAACGCTCCGGTTGGCGCGTACGGCCTGTCGCATGAGCGACCCCCGTTTTTAGCCGAGGCTTCTAACATTGCTGTTGGACCCTTCGATGGGGGCCGATCAGTGACGAAAATTATTCGCGCCACGCTCACCACTCGCGTGCGCCAGCGCACAGGGTGCGCCCACTTGTTCCCCAGGGAACAGCGCTCGCACGCAGCTTAATTTATGATGCGGATGGTCACGGCAACTCAGGGAGCCTGTCATGTCGACCGACACACGTGAATTGCACCGAACCTTTGAAATAATTCGGAGCTCGGGGAAAATGCTAGACCAGGCCGCAATGGCGCGCGACATAGCTCGTGAATTAAATGAGGCCAAGGCCAAATATCGGGGGCTTCCGGACGCTCAAGCGCTTGACTTGCTGCGCGCCGACAAAATGGCCGAAGCGGAAAAGCTCCCCGTCTTCGACGCGGTTGAAGATCTTGGAGGAGGCCGGTCACAGTACGTCCAGATAAGGGAAAGAAAGGGCCAGAACTTCGAGAAAGTCGCCACGCGGTGGGAAATGGTTTGGAGCCGGCTCGTGTCGCGTTACGGTTCCCGATTGACCCCGGTCGTGGACAGCACCGGGCTGGTGATCTCTTACCTCGGCAACGTTGAGCACAATTACTTGCTTATTGAAAAAGGCGGTCCTACGGCATTAAGCAGCATGAGTAGTGCTGACGTCCTCAAAAATTACCGGTTGTTCGTAGGAACTAACGCTTTTTTTGGTCGTAGCGACCTTCAAGAATTCGGAGATAATATTATTACAACGCATACTGTGTCAGTAAATATAGATGGCGAGGTCGACTGGTACATTATTGGAAAATATCGCGATGATTCAATTGTTAAAGTTGGATTGCTGGAAATTTGGGGAGCAATTACTTTCACTCGAAGCATACTCGGAATTGTGAAGGCGGTTGGTAAGGCTGGAATTCGCACGCTGATACGGCGTCCGCCGGCCTAATGCCCGGCAGTTCAGGGTGTTGACCGAAGAGGAGCTTAAGGAGTGGGCGGCGGCTCTGTCAGCGATAAGCCCCCCCTGGTAACCGGTGAAGACCTGAATAAACCTGTGCGGGATCTCGATGGTAGGTTGGGACGCGCGCTTAATCCCGACGAGATAACAGGCAGCAAATGAAATCATAAATATTCTTCAGAACGTCAGAAATGTAGAAAAAAACCGATATGATTTTGTTCGGCTTATTAAAGGACGCTTGGAAGGCATGGGGGCAAGAAGAGATACCTACAAAGTATTACAACAATCCAATGCTTCTTAATGCTAGAAACCTGCGCCAGGGCATAAAGCCGATGCAATATGGCGTATGGGCGCAAGGACCATGGTATGAAATCGACTTGTTAAAGGGCAACCCCGGGCATCAAACCAAGCGCGTATGCTCGTTCGATTTGCGAAAGGGGACATCGAGTATCAGATTCGTCTGGTGCATTGAGACATTTCGACTCTGCGAATGCCGGTCTGTGGCGCTGATCCACCCCCATTGAATTGGTCCGCCTTGAAATATGTCTTTGGACATGGAGAAGGAGGATCAGAATGGCGAGAAAGCGTCATAATCCCGGGGAGATCGTCGCGAAGCTGCGGCAGGTCGACGTCCTTGTTTCGCAAGGTCATGCGGTCGCCAACTCGGTCCGTTCGATCGGCGTGACGGAGGTCACGTGCTATCGCTGGCCGCCGGGAGTTCGGCGGGCTGAAGAGCGACCAGGTCAGGCGGTTGAAGGATCTGGACTTAAATATAAGGCCTAATGCTCATACTTCGGGAACTTCCTCATGGCCTTGGCGCAGACCTCAACGTCGGCCGTCCCGTAGTCGTCACCCTCGGCTGACTGCTCGCCATCTGCATGGCCGCGGCGGTTCCGGTGGACTTTCCCGGCGAATTCGCCAATCTTCGGGGCATGGATATAAAGGCCGGATTTTCGACCGTCACGCGGTGGGGTTTCCTGCTCGCGCTTGCCGGCCTTGCGGCCCCGCGCGCCTTCGCCGATCCCGCGCCCGACCCCGCCGCCTTCGCCAAATTCATCGCCGACCTGTGGCCGGCGGCCCAGGCCGAAGGGGTCAGCCGCAAGACCTTCGAGGCCGCCACCAAGGGCCTGCGCTTCGACCCGAAGATCGCCGCCCACACCGAGCGCCAGGCGGAATTCCTGGTTCCGGTCTGGACCTATCTCGCCGGGGCGGTGCTTCCGGCGCGCATCGTCGCCGGACGCAAGCAATATGCGGCGTTGCAAGGCGTGCTGGCCCACGCCAAGCACGTCTATGGCGTCGACGCGAACGCGATCATGGGCGTGTGGGGCGTGGAGACCGAATTCGGCGCCTTCTTCGGCGGCGAGAACGTTCTGGACGCGCTCGCCACGCTCGGCTTCATGCATTATCAGGGCGATCTCGGACGCGACGAGCTTCTGGCGGCGCTGCGCATAGTCGAGGAGGGCGACGCGCCCCCGGGCGGAATGCGCGGCTCCTGGGCGGGCGCGATGGGCCAGCCGCAATTCATGCCGTCGAGCTTCCTCAAATACGCCGTCGATTTCGACGGCGACGGCAAGCGCGACATCTGGCGCAGCAAGGCGGACTCGCTGGGCTCGATCGCCCATTTCCTGGCCGAGCACGGCTGGAGCGCAAACCTGCCCTGGGCGGTCGAAGTCACCCTGCCCGCCTCCTACAAATTCGAGCCCGCCGACTTCTCCGGCGACGCGACCTTCGCGCATTTCGCCAAGAAGGGCGTGCGCGCGGCCGACGCCAGCGCGCTGCCGAAGGAGGGCGCGGCGCGCCTCTACATGCCCGCCGGCGCGCGGGGGCCGATCCTGCTCGTCACGCACAATTTCGACGCGATCAAGACCTACAACAACTCCAACGCTTACGTGCTGGCGGTGGGCCTGCTCGGAGACGCCATCGTCGGGCGGGGGCCGCTCAGGACGCCCTGGCCGGCGCGCGAGCACGCCCTGACGCAGGCCGAGGTGAAGACGGTGCAGACGCAACTGAAGACGCTCGGCTTCGAGATCGGCGAGATCGACGGCCGCGCCGGGCCGAAGCTCGAACAGGCGATCCGCGCCTATCAATTCAAGTCGGGCCTGACGCCGGACGGCTATGCGAGCCCCGCCCTGCTCGCGCGCCTGAAGGCGCCGACATGAGCGCGCGCCGCGCCGTCGTTCTCGCCGCCGCGCTGATGGCCGCCGGCCTCGCCGCCGGCTCGGCCGAGGCCGGGGAGGGCGGCTTCGGCGGCTTTTTCTCGCACCTGTTCGGCGGCGGGCAGCAACAACAGCCCTCCTATCAATGGCCGTCGGAGGCCTCGCCCTCGCCGCGACCGTCCGCGACCGCCCGCAAGGCGCGCAAGCGCGCCGCGCGAGGCGCGCGAGCCGGTCGCGTCCTCGACGCCCTCGCCGACGGCGAGCAAGTTCGTCTACGTGATCGGCGACAGCCTCGCGATTTCCGCCGCCGACGGCATGGTCGAGGATCTTCAGGCGCGACCCGACATCGGCGTCGTCGACCGCGCCCGCGACGCCTCGGGCCTGGTGCGCGACGACTATTTCGACTGGCCGAAAGCGGCGCGCGAACTGGTCACGCCCAAGGAGCCCGCCGCCAAGCCGAAGGAGGCCAAGGATAAGGACGGCAAGGCCAAGGAAAAGGAGGCCAAGGAGAAGGACGCAAGGATAAGGACGCCAAGCCCGAGAAGCCGAAAGTCGACTTCGTCGTGGTCATGCTCGGCATCAACGACATGCAGGCGATGCGCGACGGCAAGGATTACGTCGATCCGCTCAGCGACCGCTGGAAGGAAGCTCTACGCGCAGCGCATCCGGGCGGTCATCGCCCCGCTGACCGCCGCGCATGTGCCGGTGCTCTGGATCGGCCTGCCGCCGATGCGCAGCGACAAGTTCAACGGCCAGATGATCCAGGTGAACCAGCTGTTCAAGGACAACGTCGAACGCGCCGGCGCGAAATTCATCGATATTTTCGACGATTTCGCCGACCAGAGCGGCGGCTTCGACGCCTATGGCCCCAATATCGAGGGCCAGAAGGCGAAGCTGCGCGGCCCCGACGGCATCCATTTCACCGCGGCCGGCGGCAAGAAGCTCGCCCATTTCATCGACTCCGAGGTGCTGGCGGCCCTGGGCGGCGCCGTCGGCGCCGGCGGCGTCGGACGGCATCGCCGCGCTGCCGCCCGACATCGGCAAGGCGGCCGACGACATCAACGACCAGATCCGGCGCGAAATGGGCCTGCCGCCCGATCACGCCCATCTCGCCGAGCCCGAAGCCGCGCCGCCCAAGCCCGAGGCCGGCGCCATCGCCTCGCTCGCCGCCCGGCCGACCTCTCCCGGCGCCGCGCTGGTTTCCCCGGCGACCGCGATGCGCGGCGAGGCCGAGCGGATGCTGCGGCTCGGCGAGCCGCCGCGCGCCGAGCCCGGCCGCGCCGACGATTTCACGCGCTGAGCGCGGCGCAAAGTCTCGTTAACGCCGCTCCTGCAATCTCGCCCTCGGCCCGACGCCGTATCGCCCCAGAGGCGGAGTAAGGGCGGCCGGTTTCGCCAAGGGGAGTATGGCATGACGCCGGAACTGTTCTTCCTGCTTGGGGTCTTCCACGCCGCGGTCGCGATGGTCACAACCGCCGCCAACCTCTACGTCGGGCAGCGGCGGGCCGCCGCGAATGTCGCCAGGGACGCCTCGGGCCTGCGGGCGGCGCTGGCGGCCGAGCTCGCCCATCTCGGCGATCTCTACAAGGCCAATATCGACGCCCTCTACGCCGGCGCGGACGCGCTCGTCTCCTGCCGGATGTTTTCGGTGATCTACCGCGCCAATCTCGGCCGCCTGCACACGCTGCCGGCCGCCGATCTGCCGGCGATCGTGGCGGCCTATGCGATGAGCGAGCGGGTCGAGGCCATGGCGGCCGTCCATTGCAAGCCGCACGGGGCGAACGCCTTCAGCATGGGCAAGGAGCGCCCTTTCGCCGAAACGCTGATCGCGATGTACGAGAAGGCGGCGGCCGCGTCGGAGCGGGCGTTGCGGGCGCTCGGGAAGGGCGACGATGCGCCAGCTGCGCTCCCGACGGCGGAGCAGCCTGCGGGCCAGCTCGCGGCCGCCTGAAGCCGCGAGATCGCCTGCCTGGAGCGCGCGGCGTCATACCGGTTGTCGTCGGGCAGAACGCGCGGCGATAGTTAGCCTTTCCGAGAGGTCGAACGCTCGTCGCGTTCTTCCGCGACAGGCGTGTGGCGCGATTCCCGCGACGGCAGAAAGCGATCTTCGGCTCGGATCTACGCGTTCTGGCGTCAGAGGCCGTTGAGCGGAATCTTGAGGAAGCGCTTGCCGTCAGCCTCGGGCTCGGGCAGGCGCCCGGCCTTCATATTGACCTGCAGCGAGGGAATTATGAGCTTGGGCATCGCCAGCGTCGCGTCGCGCGCGGTGCGGGCGGCGACGAACTCGTCCTCGCTGACGCCGTCGTGCACGTGGATATTGTGGGCGCGCTCGTTGGCGACCGTGGTCTCCCAGCGGATGTCGCGCCCGTTGGGACCGTAATCGTGGCACATGAACAGCCGCGTCTGCGGCGGCAGAGCCAACACCTTCTTGATCGAACGGTAGAGTTCGCGCGCATCGCCGCCGGGAAAATCGGCGCGCGCGGTGCCGCCGTCGGGCATGAACAGGGTGTCGCCGACAAAGGCCGCGTCACCCATCACATGCGTCATGCAGGCCGGCGTGTGGCCGGGCGTGTGGATGGCGCGCGCCTGCAAGGCCCCGATCTGATAGACGTCGCCGTCGGCGAACAGGCGGTCGAACTGGCTGCCGTCGCGCTGGAACTCCGTGCCCTCGTTGAAGATCTTGCCGAACGTGGCCTGCACGACGACGATCTTGTCGCCGATTCCGATCTTGCCGCCGAGTTCGCGCTGGATGTAGGGCGCGGCGGAGAGATGATCGGCATGGACGTGGGTCTCGATCAGCCATTCGAGCTTGAGCCCGCGCTCGCGCACGAAGGCGATGATCTTATCGGCCGAATCGTAGGAGATGCGGCCGGAGGCGTAGTCGAAGTCGAGCACGCTGTCGACGACCGCTGAGGCCAGCGAGTCCGGGTCCTTGACGACATAGCTGATCGTATTGGTCGCTTTGTCGAAGAAGGCGGTCACTTCGGGATGGCTGGCGGACAGGCTCATCGAAAGCTCCTTTCCTATCCAAGCGCTGGAGGTCGCCCTTACATAGTCATCCCGATACATTAGGAGAAGCGAATATCCCGGATTTCGCGATCGACAAAGGCGGTCGGCGCGAAGTCACGGGCGGCGCGTCGCGTGGTCAGAACAGGAAATACCTCTGCGCCATGCTGAGAGCCGCTCGGCCGGCTCGCAGGTCAGCAACTGCCCGTCGGCGGTGACGGCGTAGGTCTCGGGGTCGACCGTGATCTTCGGCGTCGCGCTGTTGTGGATAAGGTTCGCCTTGCCGATCTTGCGCGTGTTCTCCACGGCGACGAGCGGCTTGGCGACGCTGAGCTTGGCCGCAAGCCCGTTCGCGACCGCCGCCGCCGAGACGAAGGTCAGCGAGGTCGCCGTGCGGGCGCGGCCGTAAGAACCGAACATCGGGCGATAATGGACCGGCTGCGGCGTCGGGATCGAAGCGTTGGGATCGCCCATCGCGGCGGCCGCGATCGCCCCGCCCTTGATGACGAGATCCGGCTTCACGCCGAAAAAGGCCGGCGTCCACAGCACGAGATCGGCGAGCTTGCCCTTCTCCACCGAGCCGATGTGGCGCGAGACGCCATGCGCGATCGCCGGGTTGATCGTATATTTGGCGACATAGCGTTTGACCCGGTTGTTGTCGGCGCGCCCGTCGCCTTCGAGGCTCCCGCGCTGGCGCTTCATCTTGTCGGCCGTCTGCCAGGTGCGGATGATGACCTCGCCGACGCGGCCCATCGCCTGGCTGTCGCTCGACATCATCGACAGCGCGCCGATGTCGTGAAGGATGTCCTCGGCGGCGATGGTCTCCTTGCGGATGCGGCTCTCGGCGAAAGCGAGATCCTCGGGGATCGAGGAGTCGAGATGATGGCACACCATCAGCATGTCGAGATGCTCGTCGATGGTGTTCTTGGTGAACGGCCGCGTCGGATTGGTCGAGGACGGCAGCACGTTGGGCAGTTCCGCCACGCGGATGATGTCGGGCGCGTGGCCGCCGCCGGCGCCTTCGGTGTGGAAGGCGTGGATCGTGCGGCCCTTGAACGCCTTGATCGTGTCCTCGACGAAGCCCGATCTCGTTGAGCGTGTCGGTGTGGATCATCACCTGGATGTCGTGATCGTCGGCGACAGACAAACAGCAATCAATCGCGGCCGGCGTCGTGCCCCAGTCCTCGTGCAGCTTCAGCGCGCAGGCGCCGGCCTCGATCTGCTCGACCAGCGCGGCGGGGCGCGAGGCGTTGCCCTTGCCGGCGAAGCCGAGGTTCATGGGAAAGGCGTCGGACGCCTCGATCATGCGCGCGATATGCCAGGGGCCGGGCGTGCAGGTGGTGGCGAAGGTGCCGGTCGCGGGCCCGGTGCCGCCGCCCAGCATCGAGGTGACGCCGCTCATCAGCGCCTCCTCGATCTGCTGCGGGCAGATGAAATGGATGTGGCTAGTCGAAGCCGCCGGCGGTGAGGATCTTGCCTTCGCCCGCGATGATCTCCGTGCCCGGCCCGATGATGATGTCGACGTTCGGCTGGATGTCGGGATTGCCGGCCTTGCCGATGGCGGAGATGCGCCCGTCGGTGATGGCGACGTCGGCCTTGACGATTCCCCAGTGGTCGAGAATGACGGCGTTGGTGATGACGGTGTCGGCGGCGCCTTCGGCGCCGGGTCGCCTGCCCCTGCCCCATGCCGTCGCGGATCACCTTGCCGCCGCCGAACTTCACCTCCTCGCCATAGGTGGTGAAATCCTTCTCGATCTCGATGAAAAGCTCGGTGTCGGCGAGCCGCATCCGGTCGCCGGTGGTGGGGCCGAACATGTCGGCGTAGGCGGCGCGGGGGAGAGAGGTGCGGGCGTTGCGGGTCATGAGTGGACCTCTCAAGGAATGGGAGAGAACAAATTCGACTTCAGCGCCTCCCGGTCGAAGGTCGCCGTAGAGGCGCAGCCGAGGCTCGCGTTGACCTCGGCCAGCAGATAGTCCGAGAAATCGGCTTTGCCCGAGCGATAGGCTGCGAACGCCGCGCGCGCGGCGGCCTTGCGTTCGATTTCGAGATCGTCCGACTGCAACACTCCGTCGAGATATTTGATGATCTCGTGTTTGGGGCGGCCAAGCGGCTTGGCGAGCGCCCAGACAAATTCGGTGAGCACGACCAAATTCACCAGACAAGGCTCGCCTTCGCTGGCCGCATCGACGAAAGCGCGCGCGCGTTCGCACTGCTCCGCGTCGTCATCGATGAACAACCTCAGCAGAACATTGGTGTCGAGGCCGATCATCTCTTGCGCGGCCCTCGACTGCGCTCCAACTTTTCGGCCATCGCTTCCGCGACAGCCTCGTCGATCAATGCGTCGAGATCGACATTGGGATCTCCCACACGAATGGGATTGGCCCGCGCGAAGTCGACTATGCGTCGCCGCTTGCGAGGCTCGACCACAATCCGTCCGTCGGCTTCGCGAACAAAATGCAGCCGATCGCCGGCGGCGAGATCGAAGGCTTGCCGAAGCGCACTGGGAATCGTGATCTGGCCTTTGCTGGTCAGAGTGGTTTCCCCAAAATCCAGTTCAGCGACGGAGGAATTCGACAGACATTCCCGCACTCCCATCTCCTTACCCAGGCCCAACGTAAGGAGATAACGGCCGTCTTGCAACTCCTCACACCTTCCCCATCACCTCGCCGCGGAACCCGACCGCCTCGCGCTTGCCGGCGATGGCGACGAGCCGCACCGTGCGCGTCTGGCCCGGCTCGAAGCGCGTCGCGGTTCCCGCGGGAATATCGAGCCGGTAGCCTTTCGTGGAGGCGCGGTCGAATTTCAGCGCCGGGTTGGTCTCGAAGAAATGATAGTGCGAGCCGACCTGGATCGGCCGGTCGCCGGTGTTGGCGACGTCGAGCGTGACCGTCGCGCGGCCCTCGTTCATCACGATCTCGCCGGGCTCGGCCAGCGTCTCGCCGGGAATCAGCCTGTCGTCGGCGCCGCGAATCGGGCGATGCACGGTGACGAGCTTGGTGCCGTCGGGAAAAGTCGCCTCGACCTGGATGTCGTGGATCATCGCGGCGACGCCGTCCATCACCTGATCGGCGGAGATCACATGCGCGCCCGCCTCCATCAGCTCGGCCACGGAGCGGCCGTCCCGCGCGCCCTCGACGACGAAATCGGTGATGAGCGCCACCGCCTCGGGATGATTGAGCTTCACGCCGCGTTCGAGCCGCCGGCGCGCGACGACGGCCGCCATCGCGACAAGCAGCTTGTCCTTCTCTCTGGGCGTCAGATTCATGCAATCCCCCGGGCTTTGCCGCCCATGCAAGCAACATGCAAAGCCTGGACGGGCCGCGCAAGGCCGAGGGCTACCCCCGCCGCTCGACTCTGGCGCGATTCTCCATACCCCATTGCGCCATCGCCGCCATCACCGGGCTCAGCGTCAGGCCGAGTTCGGTCAGGCGATATTCGGTTCGCGGCGGCGTCTGGCCGAAGTCGCGCCGCTCGACGAGGCCGCTCTCCGCCAGCTCCTTGAGCTCCTTCGACAAAATGCGGTCGCTGATCTGCGGGCAACGCCGCCTGAGCTCGGAGAAGCGCAGCGTCCCCTCGCGGATCAGCGCCCAGACGATGCGCGGCTTCCAGCGCCCGCCGAGAACGCGGGAGGTGAAGGCGACGGGACAGGGAGTCTCCCACCGAGGCACGCTAACAAAAATATCCGTACTTGTGAAAAGTGAGCGCCTTCGCCTGGCTCCGGCGCGCCGCCGCGCCGGCGGCCTGCCCACGCAAAAGGCTCCACGCCGTGAGAGCGATCCGCCGCTTTCCCGTAGCGCGCGGCGCGGGAAACCGTTATGGATCCGCATGACGCTTATGTGACGGCCCGACTCGCTTGACTTTGCCCGTGATGAGCGCGGTGCTCGTCGCCGCGCTGATGCACGCCTTGTGGAACTCGCTCGTCAAAAGCGCGAGCGACAAGTTCATGACCTCGGCGCGGGTCTGCCTGTGGTGCGGCGATCATCGCGGTCGTCGTCGCCGCCGTCACGCCCCTGCCGGCCTCGGCGGCGGCGCCCTTCGTCGTCGCCTCGGCGATCATCCACGTCCTCTATTTCATCCTCGTCGGCCGGCTCTACCGCAACGCCGACCTCTCCGTCGTCTATCCGCTGATGCGCGGCTTCGCGCCGCTGATCGCCACGGCTGTCGCCGCCGCCACGCTCGGCGAGCGGCCGGCGCCGCTGGCGCTCGCCGGCGTGTCTGGCGCTGGTGGCCGGCGTCGTCGGCGATGGGGGCGAGCGGGCTGGCGCATGGTCGCATCGACGCCCCGACGCTGCGCTACGCGCTCCTCAACGCCGCCGTCATCGCCATCTATTCCGTGATCGACGGCCAGGGCGCGCGGCTCTCGGGGCCGGGAATGGCGCACGCTTTCGCCTATAACGCCTGGGCCGACGGGTTCACCGCCGCGCTCTACGCCCCGCTGCTGATCGCCTGGCGCGGACCGGGCATGCTCGCCGAATTCGCGCGCGAACCCGTGCGCGCGGCGGCCGGGGGCCTGGCGGCTTTCGTCGGCTATGCGCTCGTCGTCTGGGCGATGACGCGCGCCGACATCGGCGCGGTGGCGGCGCTGCGCGAATGTTCGGTGGTGTTTGCGGCGCTCATCGGCGTGCTGATGCTCGGCGAGCCGTTCAAGCCCGCCCGCGCCGGTGCGACGGCGCTGATCCTGGCGGGCGTGGCGGCGCTCAAATTCGCCTGAAGAACTCAGCCGCGCGTCGATACAGGCCGAACAGCCCCGCCGCCGCCGCGCAGACGAAGCCCGCCGCCGCGCCGCTGGCGATCAGCGCGCGATAGAGCGAGGCGTCGAACTCGCCCGCCGTCCAATCGGCGACGACGCCATCGACCGTCGACCCACGCCTCCATCGCCGCGCCCGCCCGCACCAGCCAGAGATAGAGCCCATGCGCGAACAGCGCGCCGATGAAGCGCCGCGCCGAGCGCGCGCGGAAGGCGGGCGGCGCCCAGGCGTCGTAGAGCGCATAGGCGAGCCCGGCGAAGGCGGCGGGCAGCAGACCCAGGAAATAGGCCGGGATCAGCGCGCAAGCATGGCCGTGGCCCGGCGATCCCGCCGATATGCGCCGCCGCCTGCGCTCCGGCCTCGGCGAACACGGCGAACGGAATGAACGCCGCCCCGCCGACCGCCGGCCCCAGCGCCGCAAACAGCAGGACGAGCCCGACGGCGGGACCGAAGAACGGGCGCGGCGGCGGGGCCGGCGCCGAAGCGCTCACTGCGCGAGTTCCTTCAGGCCGGCGCGGATCGAGCGCCGCCGTCGCCGCCTCCGCCCCCAGCGCGCGATAGGCCTTGGCGACCGCCGCCGCCGCCTGCGGGCGGGCGTAGCCCAGGCCCGTCAGCGCCAGCACCGCATCCTCGGCCGGCTTCGGCAGCGCGGCGGCGAGCCGGCCCCGCCTCGGGCGCGGCGAAATCGGCGCCGCCCATGGCGCCCGCCTTGTCCTTCAGCTCCAGCACCAGCCGCGCCGCGAGCTTCGGCCCGACGCCGGGCGCGCGCGCCATCATCGCCTTGTCCTGCCGCGAAATCGCCGAGGCCAGCGCGTCGCCCGGCAGCGCGCCGAGAATGCCGAGCGCCACTTTCGCGCCGACCCCCTGCACGCTCTGCAACAGCCGGAACCAGTCGCGCTCGCCCTGCGTGAGAAAGCCGAACAGCCGGATCGCGTCCTCGCGCACCTGCGTCTCGATATGCAGCGACACCGCCTCGCCGATCGGCGGGCAGCCCGCGCAGGGTGCGCGCGGAAGCCGCCACGACATAGCCGACGCCGCCGACGTCGATGATGAGCCCCTCCTCGTCGACGCTGTCGAGGCGGCCCTTCAGCTTGCCGATCACGCCGCGCCTCTTGTGCGCGCGTTGCGGTGCTGGGCGTGGCAGACGGCGACGGCGAGCGCGTCGGCTGCGTCGGCGCGTCCGCGCATTCGAGGCCGGCAACAGCATTTTCACCATCATCGCGACTTGTTGCTTCTCCGCATGGCCGACGCCGACCACGGTCTTCTTGACGAGATTGGCCGCGTATTCCGCGACATTCAAGCCGGCGAGCGCGAGGGCCGCGAGCGCGACCCCGCGCGCCTGCCCGAGTTTCAGCGCCGAGCGGGGATCGCGATTGACGAAGGTCTCCTCGACCGCGCCCTCGTCGGGCGCGTGTTCGGCGATGAGATCGGAAAGCTCGCGATGGATGAAGGCGAGCCGGCGGCTCAGCGGCATGCCCGTGTCGGTGAAATGGAGCCGCAGGCGCGAAAGCTCAGGCGCGTTCCGGCCGCCTCGATGACGCCCCAGCCGGTGGCGCTGAGGCCGGGATCGACGCCGAGGATGCGAATCGGACTTTGCGGCATGAGCGTTCTTTAGCCCCGCGGGGTCGCGCTGGCGAGGAGACCAGAAGAATTGCAAACAATTTGACGCAAATCTTGAACGCCGCTCTTACGCGGCGCGACTATCCCTCGCAGACGAACCCCCGCCCGACAGAGGCTCAAGGTGATGAACGCAGTCTCGCCACTTCACGACGCTTCCGTCTGCGGATCGCTTGCCAACGCCACGCTTTGCGGCGCGCCGGCCCCGAAGGAGCCGGCCCCGCGCGAAGCTGCAATCCCGGACGACGCCGCGCCGCGCGTGGCCTCCCTCCCGCAATCCGTCCCCTGCCAGACGAAGTGGCGGCGCCTGATTGAGGCGCTGCTGAGCCCGATCAGCGGCCCGACCTTCCCGAACTGCGACGCGAGCCGCCACTAGGGTTCGCCGAGCCGCGGAGTCTTTCGGCCCGGGCGGAGAAGCTGGCGTCTGGATTTAGGGGTCGCCGCGACGCCGGACAGGCGCCTTCCCGAGCAGCCGGCGGGCGCCTACACTCGGAACGAAAGCCCGCGCGCTCGCCGCTCGCGTCGCGCCTTTCACTTCGTCAGCGGACACCCGCTATTGGCGGCAGTCGGATAGGCCTTGTCTCCGGGCACGGTGGCCAGCAGCTTGTAATAATCCCAGTCGCGCTTGCTCTCGGACGGCTTCTTCACCTGGAACAGATAGAGGTCCGACACCATGCGGCCGTTGGCGAGCACATGGCCGTTCGACGTGAAGGCGTCGTCGACAGGCAGTTCCTTCAGCTTCCTGGCCACCGCGTCCGCATCCTTCGTCCCGGCCGCCTTCACGGCCTTCAGATATTGCAGCGTCGCGGAATAGACGCCGGCCTGGATCATGTTCGGCATGCGGCTCGTGCGCTTGTAGAAACGCTCGCCGAAGGCGCGGGTCCTGTCGTTGAGGTCCCAGTAATAGCTCTCCGTCAGCACGAGGCCCTGCGCCGCCTGCAGCCCGAGGCCATGAACCTCCGCCACCGTCATCAGCAGCGCCGCGAGCCTCTGGCCGCCGACGACGATCCCGAACTCCGCCGCCTGCTTGATCGAATTGACCGTGTCGGCGCCCGCGTTCGCCAGGCCGACGATCTTGGCCTTGGAGCTCTGCGCCTGTAGCAGGAAGGAGGAGAAGTCTGACGTGTTGAGCGGATGCAGCACGTGGCCGCGCACCTTGCCGCCCTCGGCCACGATGACGTCGCTCGTGTCCTTCTCCAGCGCGTGGCCGAAGGCGTAATCCACGGTGAGGAAATACCAGGTGTCGCCGCCGGTCTTCACCAGCGCGCCGCCCGTCGAGACGGCGAGCGCATGCGTGTTTATCGCCCATTGGAAGCCATAGGGCGTGCAGGCGTTGCCGGTGAGAGCTGGGGTCGCAGCGCCGACGGCGATATCGATCTTTTTTTTCTCGGCGGTGACCTGCTGCACCGCAAGCGCCACCGAAGACGAGGTCAGGTCGGTTGTCATGTCGACGCCCTGCTCGTCGTACCAACGGCGGGCGATCGAGGTGGCGACGTCGGGCTTGTTCTGGTGGTCGGCGGAGACGAGGTCGATCTTCTCGCCGAGCACGCTGCCGCCGAAATCCTCGATCGCCATTTTCGCAGCTTCAACCGACCCTTTCCCGCCGAAATCCGCGTAGACGCCGGATTGATCGTTGAGGACGCCGATCTTTACCCCCTCAGCCGACGCTTCGGCGCCCGTGAGAGCCGCGCACGCCGCAGAGGCGATGGATAGCGACCGAAGAATCCCAGCATTGCCTCTCATGACTTCCTCCCGGAGAAGCGCGCCCCAAGAGCCTGACCTCATGTGGGTAGATCAACCTCGCGGCCTTCGAGTCCTGGTATTCGCGGCAACTCAGGGCGACTGCATTGCTATGGCGCAGAGGCGATCGCAGACGATATGAGGCGAACGCCACGCGCAATTCAAGCGATAAGTCGGACGCCGGAAGGCTCTGCGATCAGGCGCGATCGAAACGCTGCGGCGGCGCCTGGACCACGGGCGCGGCGGCGGCGAGAATCTCGCGCCGATCCCGGGTGAGCGGCGGATAGATGCGCTCGCGATTGATGAGGCGCTTGGTCTTCTTGGCGGCCTCGCCTGTGGCGACGACCTTGCGGCTCCAGCCTTCGGTATAAAGCGCGCCCCAGGCGCCGAGGTCGAGAATGGTGACGTATTTGTCGATGTGCAGCGGCAGCATTGGCGCGCCGAGGAGGTCGCACACGACATTGTGCCCCGCGAAACGTCCCATCGGCCGCGCATGCTGGCATGACATGACCGAGGCATGGCTGTCGTCGAGCCTCGCCGAGGCGACGTCGCCCGCTGCGAACACGCCCGCAACCCCTTTCACCCGCATGAATTCATCGACGGGAAGGCGGCCGGAGCGGTCGCGCTCGACCGGAAACCGCTCGGTGAGCGGGTTGGCGCGCATGCCCGTGCACCAGACAATGGCGGAGGCTTGAACGACTTCGCCGTTTGAGAGCGTCGCGCCGACGCCGGCGCTTCCGACGACGCGGACGCCGGCGCGCGTTTCGACCCCCAGCGCGGCCAGCGCCTCCGCGATGATCGGCGCCGCGTCCTCGCCCATCGCGGAGCCGATTTGCGGGCCGCTGTCGACGAGGATGACGCGGGGGCGAGCGGCGGCGTCGAGGCCGGCGCGATCCATCGCCGCGCGCAACTTGCCCACGAGCTCGGTGGCGGCCTCGATCCCCGTGAGCCCCGAGCCGACGACGACGGCGGCGAACCGGCGCTCGTCGAGGGGCTGCGCGGCGAGCGCCTCGATATGGGCGTTCAGCCTCTGCGCGCCGTCGTAGTCGTCGACGTCGAAGGCGTGTTCGGCCGCGCCAGGAACATCGGGGCGCGCAAGCTGGCTGCCGAGCGCGAAAACCAGGCGGTCGTAACCAATTTCCCGCCGCGTCGCGGCGCTCGTCACCGTGACCTGGCGACGGACGAAGTCGATGTCCGCAGCTGCGCCTTCGACCCGACGCACGCAGATCGGGCCCAGCACGTCGTCGAGCGGAACCCGCACGCCGCTGAGATCGGCCTCATAATTGCGCACGCGGATATTGTGCCAGGCGTCGCGATTCACCACGGCGATTTCGACCTCGCCCGGCGCGATCTTCAGTTCGTCGAGCTTGCGCGCGGCGCCGACCGCGCTCCACAGGCCCGCGAACCCGGCCCCTAAAACGAGGATCCGCTTCATGGATTCAAGTCTTGCCGGTTGAGATGAAAGGCCTCTCGAATAGGATTTTAGATTTGAAGCGCAGTTGGTAAGGAAAATCTTCCCTTTTAGCGTTGGTTGGAGCGGTCATGCATGGACATCCGCCGGCCCAGAGCAGTTCATTCCGGAAGTCCGGCCAGGCGCAGGCCTTCTTCCAATCTTCTGAGATCGTCGGGCCTGCGAAGCGGGACCCAATCCTTGACCGTCGAAACGCGTCTTGACGGGTCAAGCTGGCGCAACCGCGCCATGGCCTTTTGCGCCTCGGGAAGCCGCCCGGCAAGCGCATTGGCAGCCGCCAATTCACGAATCGAGGCCCCATAAGTAGGACGCTGCCGCAGTGCGGATTCCGCCCATGTGATCGCTTCCTCGTACCGGCCGGCGAGAAAGTGAGCAAAAGCGATCCCGCCCTGCGCCCGAAAGGTATGTGGATCCAGCGGCGAAAGCTGTATCGCGTGGGTAAGCTGGGCGATCGCGCCTTCAGGATCGCCGAGGAAGGCTTTGGTCCACCCACTCGAAAACAGGGCCCACGCAAAATTCGGATTGAGCGCAAGCGCTCGTTCTATGAAGACAGGTCCATCATTGAGATCGTGTGCGACAAACACGAGCGCATATCCTCCGCCGGACAATGCAACGGCGTCGTCCGGCCCCGTTTCGACCGCGCGGCGGCCAAGTCGCGCCGCTTCCGCGATCTCCGTAGCGGGGTCGACGATCCAGCCGTTCACTTTGCGCCAATGGAAGCACATGGCGGCCAGGCCATACGCCGATGCAAAGCCGGGGTCGAGCTCGATGGCGCGGTAAAACAGGCGCAATGCTTCGTCGTTGGATTCTTTCGTCCATTCGTGCAAACTCGCCAGCGCACGAAGGAAATAATCGTAGGCGTCGAGATTTTCAGTCTGCTTGCGTTTGGCCCGCTCGATTTCGACCTGCTCGAGCCGGGGCGCGATCTCGCCGACAACCTTGGCTGTGACACGGTCCTGAAGATCGAAGATGTCTTGCAGCGCGCCGTCGAATTGATCCGCCCAAAGATGGGTCCCTGTGGAACCATCGATCATTTGTCCCGTGATCCGCACGCGGTCGCCCGATTTGCGCACGCTCCCTTCGAGCACGTAACGCGCACCGAGTTCGCGACCCACCTGCTTCACGTCCACGTTCTTGCCTTTGTAGGTGAAGCTCGAATTTCTGGCGATGACTGACAACCAGCGAAAATGGGAGAGAGCCGTTATTATCTCTTCGACGATTCCGTCGGCGAAATATTCCTGCTCAGGATCCCCACTCATATTCTGAAAGGGCAGGACTGCAATTGACGGTCTCTCCGAAAGCGACAAAGCTGGCGCGGCCGAAACCCCGGTCGATGCGGCCGCCTTGGCAATCGCGCTTCCAAACTGAAGTGAATAAACGCGCATCGGCTCAGCGATGTTTTTAAGCCTGGTCTCACCAAGATCGCTGATTGCAAGATCGAGCCGCGATCTCACCTGGCGGTAGGCGTCCTCCGAAAGACATATCGCGCCGGGTTGAGCGACGCCTTCCAATCGTGCGGCGATATTGACGCCATCGCCCATCAGGTCGCCATCGCTTTCCTCCACAACGTCGCCGAGATGAATGCCGATACGAAGCTCAATGCGCCGGTCCGATGACAAGCCGGCGTTGCGCTCGATCATCGAATTCTGGATCTCGATAGCGCAACGAACGGCGTCGACGACGCTTCGAAATTCAACAATCAAGCCATCGCCGGTTCGCTTCACCACACGTCCCTTGTGGACCGCGATCGCCGGGTCAATCAGGTCGCTGCGGAGTGCGCGAAGCCTCGCCAGGGTGCGGTCCTCGTCCGCCCCGGTCAGCCGACTGAACCCAACAACGTCTGCAGCCAATATCGCGGCGAGCTTCCTGGATTCATCCATGCCACGTTCCCTCAAGACGGGCCTTGGCCAAGTTAGCACATTTTGCCGAAACTCATCGGGAAATGGTCGATCCTCGGCCACGGTTCCCTACGGTAACGGTGACACTGTCTTTATCACTGTGCGTAGAGACTACGCGCACCTGAGGTCTCTCTCGCGGCGCCGCCGCTAGCCGGCGCCTAAAACGAGGATCCGCTTCATGGATTTAAGTCTTGTCGGTTGAGACGAAATGCGTCTCGAACGAACTCTAAATCGCGATGACCTGCGCCGCAACGCCTGCGAGTGCGTCAACGATCGTTCCCGCCCGCGCGCGGTCAAAAGAAAAAAGCCGGAGGCTCGCGCCTCCGGCCTTCACGCTACGCGACTACTACACGCTAATTACGCTGCTTCGCGTTCACGCGCCAGGTGGCCGAGCAGCGCGCGGCGCATGCGACGGCGACGCAGCACGCGGCTTCCGACGAGGAGGCGCCGCAAGCGGCGCTCTCCGCCCTCGCCTTCATCATCCACGTCTTCGTCTTCGTCCTCGTCTTCCCCCTCGCGGCGCTCGCGCAGAAGATGGGCGAGCAGAGCGCGGCGGATGCGGCGGCGACGCAACATCCGGCTCGCGATCAAGAGGCGCAGAATCCTGCGATGATCCTCGCTCTCTCCCTCTCCCTCTCCCTCGTCTTCGTCCTCGTCGAGGTCCTCGCCTTCCTCCTCGCCTTCGCCCTCAAGGCGCTCGCGCATGAGGTGCGCAAGAAGCAGGCGGCGGATGCGGCGGCGGCGCAGCAGGCCGCGCGCAATCAGGAGCTTCATGAGACGATGCTCCTCATCGCCCCCTTCCTCGTCCTCTTCGCCAAGCCCTGCCTCGCCGCCGTTCTCCCGACGACGCTCTTGCAGCAAGCGCGCGAGAAGCAGGCGGCGCGTGCGCCGGCGGCGCATCATACCGCGTCCCATCAGGACATCATCCAGTTCCATATCACGCATGATACCATCTCCTTCTTGCTCAGGTTGACGCCTTCGGAGCGTTGCGTTCCGCCTTCTGCGCTTTAGGCGGCTCGGTCTCGGATTCCGTCGATTTCGTGACATCTTGGATCAACGTTTGAACGATGGCCTGCCGCAGAACGTCTCTCTGAAAGGCTTGGGCGGCGACCGTTTTTTCCATCAGCGCCTGCAAGAGTATTCGCCGCACGCCAGCCTCGTCCTCGTTCTCTGGGCTCGTCCTCTTTCCCGTCTTTTCCGTCCATGAGGCTCGCGATTCCCGCTTCAAACGCTTCCTCGAGCAGCCCCTCGACGCCGGCCCCGCGACTTTCCTTCGCAAGCTCCGCTTTTTCGGTTTTCGAGAGTTCACGACGCTGACCGCCAGAATCGACGTTCTCGATCTTCACGATCTCGCCGGAGCTCGCGTCGAGCGTGAACGCCAGCCGTTCCGCGCGTGACGCCGACGGCGCAATCGACGATGCCTTGCCTGGTTCGGCCATTTTCACCTCCTCATTCGACAGCACTTTGCGCCGATTGACTTTGAAACGCGGTCTTAAAGCGTAGGCTCCGGCCGCCGATCTTGGCGGGCGTTCATGCTTGGCGGGCGTTCATGGCGGATCCCGGATCAGACATCGCCAGGAGAAGCCGTGCGGCGCGGGCGTAGTGTGAATGGGCGTGCAGAAACGCCGCGGCATTCGCTGGATCAAACAACCACTCCGCACGGATTTGTAGAGTTGACCGCGGCGCCGTGACGTCGTCAGGCTTTTCAAGCAAGACCGCCGCAGCTATTTGCGCGGGCCACGCCCTCGAAGGCGGCGAATGGGATCGACGCCATCGTCATCTCCTCCTGTTCATTTTACCGGCAGCCCGCGTGAACGACGGACCAAATCACAACCAAACAATCAACGCTTTCGCTTGAGGAATTTCAGGGAAAGTCCCTCATATCGCCAACGTTCTCTCACGCTTCTTTATAAGACAGAAGCTCAGTAACATATTGACCTAAGTCAAATGGCGTCATGATGACCGGCGTTCGGAGCCCACGATAAATTGAACGGGGCTTGCGCAGCCGATGAGAATTTGCGGTTAACCTCATACGCTGCATAGTCGAATTATTTGACTTGCATTTGTAAGCGTCTTCCGATCAACGACGCGCGCGAATTCTCCCCAAGCCCCGCGAAGTTGGCCGGCCACGGGCTCCTGCAATCAATTCAGCCAGCAAAGAAACGCGCGCCTCTTTCGCCACAAACTCTTCAAAGTCGGGATGTTGCGGCGACAGCGCCGTTATTTGTTTCAAGGAAGCCGTTCAGTCGAAGGCGGACGCCTCCGACGCCTGTCGGGGCGTCGAGGGAATTTTCGCGCCGCCGCCGCAGCGGAAGTTACGGTGACGCTGTGCTTATTATTGTGCGTCCGGCCCGCATACGCCCGGCATCCCTCGCGCCGCCCGGGCAAGCGCGCCCGGCGCGTACCGCTTCCCCCTCTGCTCGGCGCCTTGGCCCTAGGTGCGTAACCGCCAAGCAAGAGTTCAAGACCGGACAACACGTAGCTTCCGTCGTGGCCGGGCTTGTCCCGGCCATCTACGCCGCCCCGCAACAAGCGTCTTGCCGTTTGTACAAACGGCAATCCCCTCTGCGTTGGCCGTTTGCGTGGATGGCCGGGACAAGCCCGGCCATGACCGCTTGTGTACGTGTCGCGCCGTTCTCCGGCCTCGCATGCTTGGCAGTTACCCGAGGTGCAGAAAAAGGCGCCCAAGCGCCTGAAAAGGCGCGGGAGGCGCCAGTCCCTGCGCCGGACCCCGGCCCGCTCGCCCGTCAGCCCCCGCCCCTGGCCAAGCGCCCGCGGCGGGGCTAACGAGGGCCGCCCGATCTCCGAGAGGCCCATGCAGCAATCCCGACACCAGTCCTTCGCCGACCTCGGCGGCCCGGCCCCCGTCAAGGCCCGCATCGCCGCTCTGCGCGCCGCCCTTGACCGGAAGGGCCTCGCCGGCTTCGTCATCCCCCGCGCCGACCGCCACCAGAACGAATATCTCCCGCCCGATCAGGAGCGGCTGTTGTGGGCGACGGGCTTTTCGGGTTCGGCGGGTCTGGCCGTCGTGCTCAGGGACAAGGCCGCCCTGTTCGTCGACGGGCGCTATACCGTGCAGGCGGCCGCCGCAGACCGACAGCGACATTTTCGAGCGCCTCCCGGCCGGCGAGAAGGCCGCGCAGAACTGGCTCCGGCAAAACCTCGGGAGAGGCGACGCGCTCGGCTTCGACCCCTGGAACCACACCTACGATTTCGTCCAGGAGATGACCGACTTTTGCGAGGCGCTGGGCGCCCGCTTCGTCCCGCTGGACGCCAACCCGATCGACGCCCTGTGGACCGACCGCCCCGCCCCGCCGCCGGGGCCGATCAGCGTGCGCCCGCTGAGGCTCGCCGGCGAGCGCGCCGACGCCAAGCTCGCCCGCCTCGGCGAGGCGCTCGAGGCCGACGCGCTCCTCGTCAGCGACCCCCACAACATCGCCTGGGCGTTCAACATAAGAGGGAGCGACGTCGCCCATACGCCGCTGCCGCTCGCCTTCGCGCTGATCCCCAGGCAAGGACCGGCGCGGCTTTTCGTCGATCCCGCCAAGCTGACGCCGCCGGTCGCGGAGCGGCTCGCGCAGGTCGCGACGCTGCACGATCCCGCCGAGCTCGACGCCGCCCTCGCCGCCGAGGCCAAAGCGGGCCGCAAGCTCGCCTTCGACAAGGCGACGGCGCCCTATAAGCTGATCGACGCCTTCCGCGCCGCCGGCGGCAAGTTCGCGCTCGCGCCCGACCCTCTGACGCTGATGAAGGCGTGCAAGAACCCCGCGGAGATCGCGGGGTCGAAGGCCGCGCATCTGCGCGACGCCGTGGCGCTCGCCAGGTTCCTCGCCTGGTTCGACGGCGTCATGGCCGGCAACGGCGAAACGGAGATCGGCGCGGCGGTGGCGCTCGAGAATTTCCGCGCCGAGGACCCGACCTTCCGCGACGTCTCTTTCCCGACGATCTCCGCCGCCGGGCCGCACGCCGCCCTGCCCCATTACCGCGTCGGCGAGGGGTCGGACATCGCCATTGCGCAGGGCCTGTTCCTCATCGACAGCGGCGGCCAGTACGACGAGGGCACCACCGACATCACCCGCACCCTCGCCGTCGGGGAGACCACGCGCGGAGATGCGCGACCGCTACACCCGCGTCCTCAAGGGCCATATCGCCATCGCGACCTCAGTTTTCCCCAAGGGAACGACGGGCGCGCAGATCGACGCCTTCGCGCGTCGCGCGCTATGGGAGGCCGGCGTCGATTTCGACCACGGCACGGGCCACGGCGTCGGCGTGTTCCTTTCCGTGCACGAGGGACCGCAGCGCATCGCCAAGACCGGGACGACGCCGCTGCTGCCCGGCATGATCGTCTCCAACGAGCCCGGCTATTACGCGCCGGAGCGGTTCGGCATCCGCATCGAGAACCTCGTCCTTGTCGCGCCTCGGCGACATCGCCGGCGCCGAGCGCGAGATGCTGGGTTTCGAGACGATCTCGCTGGCGCCGATAGATCTCGAGACCCATCGAGCCCACCCTGCTGACGGCGGCCGAGATCTCCTGGATCGACGCCTACCACGCCCGGGTGCGCGAGGAGGTCGGCCCGCGTCTCGACGAGGCGACGCGGGCCTGGCTCGAACAGGCGACCCGGCCCTTCAGCCTTGCAGCGCCCGGTAATGGGCGATGAGGCCGGCGGTCGAGGCGTCGAGCTTCTCCGTGCCCGCCGAGACGTCGGTGACGACGGGAGCAAGCCGCGAGGCGAGCTCCTTGCCGAGCTCCACGCCCCATTGGTCGAAGGGGTTGATGTCCCAGATCGCCGCCTCCACGAACACCTTGTGCTCGTAGAGCGCGATGAGCCGGCCGAGCGTGCGCGGGGTCAACTCGCGGTAGAGGAAGGTCGAGGACGGGCGGCTGCCGGAAAAACGCTTGTGCGGCGCGAGCCGCTCGGCCTCGGCGGGCGCAAGCGCCTTGCGCGATCATCAACGCCTTCGCCTCCTCCGCGGTGCGGCCGCGCATCAGCGCCTCGCCCTGGGCGAGGCAATTGGCGAGGAGCAGTTCGTGATGCGCCTTGTCGGCGTTGGTCGGCCGCGCCGCGACGAGGAAATCGACGGGCACGATCTCCGTGCCCTGGTGGATGAGCTGGAAGAAGGCGTGCTGTCCGTTGGTGCCGGGCTCGCCCCAGACCACCGGGCCGGTGGCTTCGGCGACCGGCGAGCCGTCGAGGCGCACGCCCTTGCCGTTGCTCTCCATCTGCAATTGCTGGAGATAGGCGGGGAAGCGGCCGAGCCGCTGGTCGTAGGGGATCACCGCCTGCGTCGCGTGGCCCAGAACGTTGCGATTCCACACCGACAGCAGCCCCATAAGCATGGGGATGTTCTGGCGCATCGGCGCGGAGCGGAAATGTTCGTCCACGTCGTGGCCGCCGGCCAGGAACTCCTTGAAGCGCTCGGGGCCGATGGCGATGGCGAGCGGCAGGCCGATGCTCGACCAGACCGAATAGCGCCCGCCGACCCAATCCCAGAAGCCGAACACCCGCGCGCCGTCTATGCCGAACTCGCGCACCTTCTCCAGATTGGTCGACACCGCGACGAAATGGTCGCCGACCGCGCTCTCGCCCAGCGCCGTCGCCAGCCATTGCCGCGCCGAGCGCGCGTTGGTCATGGTCTCCAGGGTCGTGAAGGTCTTCGACGAGACGATGAACATGGTTCGGGTCGGGTCGAGGCGCCTGAGCGTGTCGCCGAGATCGGCGCCATCGACGTTGGAGACGAAATGGCAGCGCAATTGCGGCTGCCCGAAGGGCGCGAGCGCCCGCGTGGCCATCGCCGGCCCGAGATCGGAGCCGCCGATGCCGATGTTGACGACGTCGGTGAACGGCTGGCCGAGCCCGCCGCGGCTCAGGCCCTCGCGCACATCGGCGGCGAAGGCGAGCATGCGGTCGCGCTCCTCGGCGATATCGGCCGCGAAATCGTGGCCCCCGACCACGACCGGCGCGGGGTTCGGATTGCGCAGCGCCGTATGCAGCGCGGCCCGCCGCTCCGTCGAATTGACGAGATCGCCGCGAAACATCGCCTCGCGCTTGCCCTCGACGTCCGCGGCCTCGGCCAGGGCGAAGAGCTGCGCGAGCGTATCCTCGAACACGCGTTGTTTGGAATAGTCGAAGACGAGGTCGTCGAGGCGGGCGTGAAATGCGTCGAACCGTTTGGCGTCGGCCGCAAAGGCGGCGCTCAGCGGCCGCGACAGCGCCGCCTCCCGGCAAGGACCGAGCGCGGCGAAGGCTTCGGACACGGACGCTTTCATGGCGCTTCCTTTCTCGGGCTATGGCCTTCCAACGGCTTCGGCCCCGAATGTGCAGACGCGATGGGTCGATTGCAACCGCAGAGCGCGGCCACGCGCACGAACGCCCGGCTCCCGAGCCCAGGACGCAGCGCGCCGCCGTCCGCCGCCATATTGCGCCAAGCCCCGATGACGGCAACCGGTCCTCGCCTCGAGCCGAAGCGAACCACGCGGGCGCGAGGCTTCGCGCGCTCCGCCCAGTCGGACATTGTGACGTAGGAATGACAATCGATCACAGTGATTAACCACAACGCAAAGCGGCTCAAGATTTAGGCGTTGCCTTCTATTGTTGATTTACGCATAGGGTTCGGTTAGGTTGCTGCCTGATTCTGCTGTAACGTAATGCGAGACTTCGGCGGCTCCGGCCCCATGCGTATTTGCGGCAACTCAGACGGCGGAAAAAAGGAAGCTGGAGATATTGATGGCCAACGCGGAGCCAGCGGTGATTTTCTGCGATGCGGTCCAAACTCTCGGCGTGCACAACGGCATAGTCCGCGTTTCGCTGATTCGGCTCAACCCGGAGGGACAGCCCATCCCCGCGGTCGAGCTGATGCTTCCGACGGCGCAATTGACGAACCTCGTCAGAGCGCTGCAACAGGTGAAGATCTGACCGGCGCCGGACCGAAGCCGCCTTGGCGCAGCGAATTGCAACGGGCGTTGAGTTCAGGAAGGTTCTGGCTTAGAGCGCGCTGGGGGGCCTCGCCACGGTCCGGCCATCGGAGCCGCGGGCGTCGCCGGCGTCTGCGCCCGACGAGCGCAAGAGGGTAATTTGCCGCCATTGAATCCTGCTGCACTTGATGAACTCGCGGACTCCCCGACCTACGATGGGGCTTCGGACGCCGCGCCTTCCCTTCAACACAAGCAGCCCGCGCCGGAGGTTTCCGAGCGCGCGAATAGGCCGGCCGCCCCCGAACCTGCGGCGAGCCCGAAATTCCGAACCAATCTGGACGCCTTGAAGGATGGCCGCCTCGACGGCTGGGCGTTCGATCCGGCCCAGCCCGACAAGAAGCTCAAAGTGGAGGTTTTGATCGACGGGACTTTCGGCGCCGTCGGCGAAGCGAGCTTGTTCCGCGAGGATCTGCTGCGGGCGGGTCTCGGGGACGGCCGCGTCCATTTTTCGATTCCTCTGCCGAGTTGGGCGTTCGACGGCCTCGAACACGTAATCACGGCCAGAATTGCAGGGGCCGCCGCGCCGTTCGGCGAGCCGATCACGACGATTCTTTCCCGAGTGTCCGTGTCGGTAAGGGTCGACGCGGTGGAGGGCTCGACGCTTCGCGGCGCGGCCGAGTCCCGCGACGACGGCTGGCGAAGCATCGATTTCCTCGTCGACAACGAGAAAATCTCCACTTTCGACGTTCCCCCTCGCCGAAACGACGCGGTGCAATGCGACCTTCCCACGCACGTCCTCGACGGAAACGTGCACTGGTTCCAGTTCAGGACGAGCGACGACGGCGTCGTAGTCGGCGATTTCGTCGCCGCCACGACCTTTGTCGCTACGCCGGAAGCGGCCTTGCAACGGTACGCCCGCGACTTCCCGGGAGCGCTCTCGGCCAATGCAGGCAGGCGCTATGCCGCCCTCGCCAAACAGATAGAGATTGCCCCGCGCGTCATCGCCCGCCAAACGCCGAAGCCCGACAGCCTGACCCTGCCCGAATATCTGGAGCAAGTGGCGCGGGCGCACCGGCAGGTGATGTATGGCGTAAACGACCGGCCGGGCAAGCCTGAACCGCTGACGGCGCTGGAGGAGGTCGAGCCAAAGATCAGCATCGTCGTTCCCGCGCACAACAAGTTCTGGGTGACGTACAATTGCATGGCGGCGCTGATCCTGGCGCCCAACGAGGTCTCAGCCGAAATCATCCTCGTCGACGACGGCTCGACGGACCAGACCGCCGAGATCGAGACCATCGTCAAAGGCGTGAAGATCGTGCGCAACGAGACGGCGCAGGGATTCATCCGCGCCTGCAACCGCGGCGCCGAAATGGCGCGGGGCCAATATGTCGTCATGCTCAACAACGACACCGAGCCCCGGGCCGGCTGGCTGGACGAGCTTCTCTACGTATTCGAGCATTTCGAGGACGTCGGCCTTGTCGGGGCCAAGCTGGTTTATCCCGACGGCAAGCTGCAGGAAGCCGGCGGCCTCATCTTCCACAATCTCGACGTCTGGAACTACGGACGCGGCAAGAACCCGCACGACCCCAGATACAATTACATCCGCCAGGTCGACTATTGCTCCGGCGCCTGCATCATGCTCCGGCGCGAGCTGTGGCGGCAATTGCAGGGGTTCGACGAATTCTTCGCGCCCGCCTATTACGAGGACACGGATCTCGCCTTTCGCGTGCGCGCGCTCGGACTGAAGACCTACTACACGCCGTTCGCCGAAATCGTTCATTTCGAGGGCGTTTCCAGCGGCACTTCGACGTCCTCGGGCGTCAAGAAATATCAGGCGATCAACGAGCCGAAATTCCGCAGCCGCTGGGCGCCGACGATCCGGCGGTTTCCCAATCTCCTGGCGCCCGATCTCGCCAAGGACCGAGGCGTGCTGATGCGCGCGCTCGTCATCGACGCCGAGCCGCCGCAGCCCGACCGCGACGCCGGCAGCTACGCCGCGATCCAGGAAATGCGGTTGCTGCAGTCGCTCGGGGTCAAGCTGAGCTTCGTGCCGGAGAATCTCGCCTATCTCGGCAATTACACCGAAGCGCTGCAGCGCATGGGCGTCGAATGTCTGTACGCGCCTTACCAAAGCTCGATCGAGAGCCTGATCGACAGCCGCGGCGCGGAGTTCGATTTCTTCTATATCACCCGTTATTCCGTGGCGGTGCGCTACATCGACGCCATCCGCAGGGCCGCGCCGCAGGCGAAGATCGTGTTCTGCAACGCCGATCTCCACTTCCTGCGCGAGGTGCGCGCGGCGATCGCCGCGCGCGACCCGGCGACGATGCGCAAAGCGGTGGAGACACGCGAGATCGAGCTCGACGTGATGCGGCGCGCCGACGTTACGCTGTCCTATACGGAGACCGAGGCGGCCGTCATCGTGTCGCACAATCTCGACTCAGCCAAGGTGATGAAATGTCCCTGGGTGGTCGAGCCCTCGCCGCGCGCGGCGCCGTTCGAGGGGCGCAGCGGGGTGGCCTTCCTCGGCAATTACCGGCATCCGCCGAACGAGGAGGCGGTGCATTATTTCGTCAATCAGGTCATGCCCGAGCTGCGCCAGGCGCTGCCCGGCGTAACGTTCCGGGTCTTCGGCTCGCACATGCCCGATCGGCTGAAGGCCCTGGCCTGCGAGGATGTGCTGATCGAAGGTTTCGTCGAAAGCGTCGATCAGGTCTACGATACGTGCAGGGTCTTCGTGGCGCCGCTGCGTTCGGGCGCAGGCATCAAGGGCAAGGTGATTGGCGCGCTCGCCGCCGGCGCGCCTTCGGTCGTCTCGCCTCTCGCAGCCGAGGGCATCGGGTTCAGCTCCGGCGTCGAGGCGATGGTGGCGGAGACGCCGGCGGATTGGGCGCGCGCGATTTCCTCGCTTTATCAGGACGAGCGCCGGTGGAGCGCGATGTCGGAACAGGCGCGGGCGTTCGTGGCGGCCAACTATTCCTTCGATCAGGGCGTGCAACGCATGCGCGCCGCGCTCGCCGCCGCCGGAATTTATACCGAGTGAGAGACGGCGGCCCGCCTGGGACCGCGCGCGGCGCCTGAACCGGCTCAGTCCGCTTCGAGCAATATCCGGCGGGCGGCGGCGACATCGTCCGCCATCGCCGCCTTGAGTGCGTCGAGACTGTCGAATTTCAGCTCCGGCCGTATGCGCGCGACGAACTCGACCGTAAGCATGCGGCCATAAATGTCTTCGGCGAAGTCGAAGAGGAAGGTTTCCAGAAGCGGCGCGCCATTGTCGACGGTCGGCCGCACGCCGAAGCTCGCCACGCCTTCGAGCCGTCGCTCGTCGAGCCGCGCCTTCACCGCATAGACGCCGAAGGCGAGCCGGTTGGTGGGCGGAAGCGCGATATTGGCGGTGGGCACGCCGAGCGTGCGCCCGAGCTTCTGGCCTTCGGCCACTACGCCGGAGACGAAATAGCGTCGACCGAGCATGTGCTCGGCCTCGCAGAGATCGCCGCGCTCCAGCGCCCGGCGGATCGCGGTGGAGGAGATGACCTCGCCGCCCTCCTCCACCTTGTCGGCGATCTCGACGCGGAAACCATAGCGTTCGCCGGCGCGTAGCAGGAGCTGCGGCGAACCCGAGCGGCCCTTGCCGAAATGAAAGTCCGCGCCGACCACGAGGGCCGACAGATCGAGCCGGCGCAAAAGCACGTCCTCGATGAAAGCCTCCGCCGACAAAGAGGCGAGCTCGGCGTCGAAAGTCAGCGAAACGGCGCCGGTCAGTCCGCACTCGGCGAGCGCCGCCGTTTTCTCGGCGAAGGGCGTGAGACGGAACACGACCGGGCGTCTGGCGAAGAAATCGGCGGGGTGCGGCTCGAAAGTCAGCGCCGCGCTCGGCGCGCCCGCTTCGCGGGCGAGTTCGCGGGCGCGCGCGAGCACGGCGCGATGGCCGCGATGGACGCCGTCGAAATTGCCGACGGCGTAGACGGCGCGGCGCAGTGCCTGAGGCGGCGCGGCGGGATCTACGGAAACGATGAAAGACGAGCGCAACATCAGCCCCTGTTTGGGCGCGAGACTTGGCCCAAGCAGGGCCGCCCGGTCAAGCCGCGAAGGCTCGCGCGCCCGGCGCCGGCCGTGCTATGGAGCGCGGCCGACGCGAGGAGGAGGAAACATGGCGACCGGATTTTTCGGCGATATCGCGCCCATCCGTTATGAGGGCGCGACCAGCGAGAACCCTCTGGCCTATCGCTATTACGACGCCACCCGCGTGGTGATGGGCAAGACCATCGCCGAGCACCTGCGCCCCGCCGTCTGCTACTGGCACAATTTCGCCTGGGCCGGCTCCGACATGTTCGGCTTGCCGACCTTCGAGCGTCCCTGGTTCGCCGAGACCATGGCCGCCGCCCGGCAGAAGGCTGACGTCGCCTTCGAGATGTTCTCCCTCCTCGGCGTCCCGTTCTTCACTTTCCATGACCGCGACGTGGTCCCCGAGGGCGCGAGCCTCGCCGATTTCGGCCGCAACCTCGCCGACATCACGGAATATTTTCAGGAGAAGACGAACAAGACCGGCGTCAAGCTCCTTTGGGGCACGGCCAATCTGTTCAGCCATCCCCGTTACATGTCGGGCGCGGCGACCAACCCCGATCCGGACGTGTTCGCCTATGCGGCCGCGCAGGTGAAAAACGCGATCGACGCTACACGCAAACTCAACGGCGCCAATTATGTGCTGTGGGGCGGGCGCGAGGGCTACGAGACTTTGCTCAACACCGACATGAAGCGCGAGATCAACCAGCTGGGGCGCTTCCTTTCGATGGTGGTCGAATACAAGCACCGCTCCGGCTTCAAGGGCACGCTGCTGATCGAGCCGAAGCCGCAGGAGCCGACCAAACATCAATACGATTACGACGTCGCCACGGTCTACGGCTTCCTCCAGCGTTTCGGGCTCGAGAAGGAGGTGAAGGTCAATATCGAGGTCGGCCACGCCTTCCTCGCCAAACATTCCTTCGAGCATGAGCTCGCCACCGCCGCCTCGCTCGGGATTCTCGGCTCCATCGACGCCAACCGCAACGACCTGCAATCCGGCTGGGACACCGACCAGTTCCCCAACAACGCCGCCGAGCTGATCCCGGCGATGTATTGCATCCTGCGCTCGGGCGGGCTCGGGCAAGGCGGCTTCAACTTCGACGCCAAGGTGCGGCGCCAGTCGATCGACCCGGCCGACCTGCTTTACGGCCATATCGGCGGCCTCGACGTGTGCGCCCATGCGCTGATGGCGGCGGCGCGGATGATCGAGGACGGAAAGTTCGACGCTTTCCTCAGCGAGCGCTACGCCGGCTGGGCCAATCCGAAGGCCCAGGCGATGCTCGCCCCCGACGCGACGCTCGACGGCGTCGCCGCGCGCGTGGCGGCCGAAGGGCTCGATCCGAAGCCGCGCTCCGGACGGCAGGAATGGGTGGAGAATCTCGTCAACCGCTATTTGTGAGGCGGAACTCCGGCTAGCCCTCCCCGCCCTGCAGCAAAGCCACGCGGTCCCCGCCGCTGTGCTCGATGCGGCCGGCGAGATCGAGCATGGTCACCGCCATCCTCACCTGACGCAGCGGCAGCCCGGAAACTTCGGCGAGGTCGTCGAGCGTGATCGGCGAGGGGCCGAGCAGGCGCTCGACCTCGGCGATGGCGTCGTCCTCGCTCAGGCCGAAGGGGTCGGCCCTGGCCTCGTCGAACGCCTGCGCGGGTTTTGCGCGCGGAGCCGCTTCGGGATCGACGCCAAGCAGCGGCAGTTCGCCCCACAGCGGCTCGCTGGCGTCGGGCGAATCCTCGCGGAACATCGCGAACGGGTCTTGCGCGCGCACGGGATCGAGGACGTTGAGTATGTCGTCGACGCGCGCGCAGAGCCTCGCGCCGTCGCGCAACAGATCGTTGGCGCCTTCCGCGCGCGGGTCGAGGGGCGAGCCGGGCACGGCGAAAACCTCGCGGTTCTGCTCCAGCGCGAATCGCGCGGTGATGAGAGAACCCGAGCCCCGCGCGGCCTCGACCACGACGACGCCGAGCGACATCCCCGAGACGATGCGGTTGCGGCGAGGGAAATCGCGCCCGCGCGGCTCCCATTCGATCGGCATTTCCGAAACGACCGCGCCATGCTCGGCGATGCGCGGCGCAATCGGGATCGCCTCGGGCGGATAGATGCGCGCATGTCCGCCGGCGAGCACGCCGACCGTGCCCGTCTCCAGAGCCGCGACATGGGCGCGCAGGTCGACGCCGCGCGCGAGGCCGGAGACCACGACATAGCCCGCCTGGCCCAGACCGCGCGCGAGGCGGTCGGCGAAGGCGAGGCCGGCGGCGGAGGCGTTGCGGGAGCCGACGATGGCGATGGCCGGCTGTTGCAGCGCCTCTTCGCGACCGCGCAGCGCCAGGATCGGCGGCGGCGCCTCCTCGCTGGCGCGCAGGGCCGGCGGATATTCGGGCTCGCCAAGCGCGACGAAGCGCACGCCGAGCTTTCGCGCCAGGCCAAGCTCGCGCTCGACCTCCTCCGTCGTGGCGATGCGGATGTCGCGCCGCGCCCCGCCCTTGCGGGCGAGTTCGGGCAGCGCCTCAATCGCCGCGCGCGCCCCGCCGGCGTGATTGATGAGCGCGCGGAACGTGCGCGGGCCGACGTTCTCGGAGCGGATCAGCCGCAGCCAGTCGAACCGCTGGGCGTCGGTCAAACGCAGGATCGGCGCCTTGGCCATGGCCTCAGGCTTTCGCGCCGATGCGCGGCTCGGTCCCGCTCGCAAGCCGCCGGATGTTGTTGGCGTGCTTCATCCAGATGAGGGCGGCGAGGATGGCGAAGGTCAGCGCGACCTGCCGGTCGCCGAGCGCAAGCGCGGCGAGCGGCGCGGCCGCGCTGGCGAGGAGACCGGCGAGCGAGGAATAGCGCGTCGTGGCGGCGACGCCGAGCCAGACGACGGCGAAAGTCAGCGCCGCCGGCCAGGAAGCGGCGATGAGCCCGCCGATGAAGGTCGCCACCCCCTTGCCGCCCTTGAACTTGAGCCAGACCGGATAGAGATGGCCGAGAAAGGCGCCCGCCGCCGCCGCCAGCCCCGCGCCGTCCTCGTGAAACAGCAGCGCGGCCGCGATATAGGCGCCCGCCGCCTTGCAGCCGTCGAGCAACAGCGTCGCGGCGGCCAGATCCTTGCGCCCCGTTCGCAGCACGTTGGTCGCGCCGATGTTGCCGGAGCCGAGCTTGCGCAAGTCGCCCGCCCCGGCCGCGCGCGTCAGCAGCAGGCCGAAAGGGATCGAGCCCAGGAGATAACCGAGGACGAGACAAAGCCCGGCTTCGGCCGGCGACAGCGAGAGCACCATGCGCTTGAGCCTATGCGTGAGCGATCTCGCCCGCAACCAGCGTCAGCTTGACGACGCCTTCGAGCCGCGCCGAGTCGAAAGGCGTGTTGCGGCAGCGCGAACGCAGGTCTGCGGGATCGAGCACATAGGGCTCTTCGGGATCGAAGCGCACGAGATCGGCGGGCGCGCCGACCGCGAGGCGCCCCGCCTCCAGCCCAAGGATTTCGGCCGGCCGCGCCGACATCGCGCGAAGCAGCTTCGGCAGCGAGATCTGGCCGGCCGAGACCAGCCGCAGCCCCGCGGAGAGCCAGGTCTCCAGGCCGACGGCGCCCGGCGCCGATTCGGCGAAGGGAAGCCGCTTGGTCTCGACGTCCTGGCCGTCGTGATCGCTGACGATCACGTCGATGACGCCCGTGGCGAGTCCCTCCACCAGCGCGAGCCGCTCGGCCTCGCCGCGTAGAGGCGGGTTCAGCTTCAGGAAGGTGCGGTAATCGCCGATGTCGTTCTCGTTGAGGGTCAGATGATTGATGGAGACGCCGCAGGTCACGGCGAGTCCGGCGTCCTTCGCCCGCGCCATCGCCGCCAGTGAGAGCGCGTTGGAGACGAAGACGGCGTGGTAGCGCGCCCGCGTCAAGGCCGCGAGCCGGAGGTCGCGGTCGAGCGCGACGGTCTCCGCCTCGCGCGGCACGCCGGAAAGGCCGAGCCGGCTCGCCAGCGCCCCCTCCGCCGCCACGCCGCCGGCCAGCCCCCGGTCCTCGCAATAGTGCATGATGAGGGCGTCGAAATCCCGCGCATAGGTCATCGCGCGGCGCAGCACGCCGGAATCGGCGATGGAATGCGGGCCGTCGGAGAAGGCGACCGCGCCGGCCTCGCGCAGCAGGCCGATCTCCGCCATTTCCTCGCCGGCGAGCTTCTTTGTGATCGCCGCGCTCGGCAGGATGCGGACGCGGGCGTCGCGCGCGCGGCGTTTGAGGAAATCCACCACGGCGGGATCGTCCACGGGCGGCGAAGTGTCGGGCCGCGCGATCAGCGTCGTGACCCCGCCCGCCGCGGCGGAAGCGCCGGCGCTGGCGATGGTCTCGCGATGCTCGGCGCCCGGCTCGCCGACGAAGGCGCGCATGTCGACGAAACCCGGCGCGACGACGTCGCCGCCGCAATCGACGATCAGCGCGCCGTCGGGCGCGGATTCCGCCGTGACGGCGGGGCCGAGGCCGGCGATGCGGCCGTCGCTGACGAGCGCGCCCCCGGCCGTCTCCCGGCCGCTCGAGGGATCGACGAGGCGCGCTTTGACGAGGGCGATGGGTCGGGACATCGACAGGGGCTGTAGCGCCGCCAGGCGGGCCTGTCCATGCGGCGCGCGGCTTTGCTTCGCCTGCGGGCCCTTTGCCGCTAAGACGGAGCAAAGACCCCAGCCACAAGGAAACCGATTTGCCCCATGACGAATTCGACGTCGTCGTCGTCGGCGCCGGCGCGGCGGGACTGGCGGCGGCCGAGCAACTCGCGGCCAGCGGCCTTTCCTTCCTCGTCCTGGAGGCGCGCGACCGGCCCGGCGGGCGGGCGTGGACGGTCACGCTCGCCAATGGCGAGATCGCCGATCTCGGCTGCGGCTGGCTGCATTCGGCCGAAACCAACCCCTTCGCCGCCATCGCGGAACGGCAGGGGCGCACGATCGACAAGTCGCCGCCGCCGTGGGGACGCACAGGCGCCCAGGTCGGTCCGAATCAGCCGCGCATGGCCGCCTTCGCCGAAGCGCTCGGCCGGTTCCGCGAACGCGTTCACCCGCGCCCGCCCGGCGCGCCCGACGTCGCCTGCGCGACGCTCCTGGACCCGGAAGACCCGTTCAATCCGCTGATCGACGCCGTCAGCACCTATTACAGCGGCGCCGAACTTGAGAAGGTCTCGGCCGCGGATCTCGCAGCTTACGAGGATTCCGGCGTCAACTGGCGGGTGCGCGAGGGGCTGGGCGCCGTCGTCGCCGGGCTCGCCGCCGAGGCGCCCGCCCGCTATTCCTGCCCCGTCCGCGCGATTGACCGGAGCGGGACGAAGCTTGCGATAGAGACGGATCTCGGAACCTTGCGCGCCGGGGCGGCCATCGTCACGCTGCCGAGCGACGTTCTCGCCGCGACGCCGGACCTTTTTCGTCCCGCCTTGCCGCAGAAGAGCGAAGCCGCGAGCCGCCTGCCGCTCGGGCTCGCCGACAAGCTCTACATGGAGCTGCTCGCGCCGCGGGACTTTCCCGCCGATTCGCGCGCCTTCGGCGACATGGGGCGACGCGCCACCGCCGCCTATCATTTCCGCCCGCTGGGCCGCCCGCTCGTCGAAGCCTATTTCGGCGGCGAACTCGCGGAAAGCCTGGAGCGCGGCGGCGACGGCGCCGCCTGGGACTTCGCGCAAGGCGAGCTCGTCGGCCTGTTCGGATCGGATTTTCGCTCCGCCATTCGGCCGCTGCGTTTCCACGGATGGCGCACCGACCCTTGGGCGCTGGGCGCCTATTCCTATGCGCGCCCGGGCTTCCACGAGGCGCGGCTCGCACTGGCGGCGCCGGTGGAGGATCGGCTGTTTTTCGCTGGCGAAGCCTGCTCGCAGGCGAACTACTCGACCGCGCACGGCGCCTACTGGACCGGCCGCGCCGCGGCCGAAGCCGCGATTGGCGCCCATACTCGCCGCGCGCGCCGGGGCTAATAGATCGAGGCGCCGCCCCGGTTGCGATTGCGCGCGTTCAATTCAGCCTCCGCGCGCGCCATCGACAGCAAGTAGACAAGCAAGTCGAAGCCGGCGACCCGCGCCATGCTCTCAAGCTGCCCGATCATGTCTCCGAGATATTCCGCCGCCGCGCGCGCCTGGTCCGCCTGGCTCAGGGCCTCGGCGTTTTCCGGCGTGGCTTCGCTCTCGTAATCCACGCGATAGATCAGCTGATCGGCCACAGGCCATTCTCCGGAGCATTTTCAACATTATGGCGCACAACAGAAATGCAAGACAAGCCCCAAAAGACCGCGACGCTTGCGTCCTTGTGAAGACCTCTGCGGCAAGTCCCTGCGGTCCGCGCCGGCGCTTGCTCGGAGTTGCGAAAGGGTTTCGATCGGGTTGCGGCCAACGATCAGGACGGGGCCGAACCGGGCGGAGCGAGCCGCGCCAGCCGGTCGAGCGCGCCTTGCAGGATATAAGCCGCCGCCATCTTGTCGATCACCTCGGCGCGCCTGGCGCGCGAGACGTCGTTGGCGATGAGGTCGCGCTCGACGGCCGCCGTCGACATGCGCTCGTCCCAGAACGCCAGCGGAATCGGATAGAGCCGCGAGAATTCGCGCGCGAAGGCGCGCGTCGCCTGCGCGCGCGGGCTGTCCTTGCCGTCGAGGCCGAGCGGCAGGCCGAACACCAGCGCGGCGGCCTCGAACTCGCGCGCCTTGGCTGCGAGCGCCTCCGCGTCGCGGCCGAATTTGACGCGCTTCAGCGTCGTCAGCGGCGTAGCGATTCGCCTCTCCACGTCGGAGAGCGCAAGCCCGATGGTCTTGGTCCCGAGATCCACGCCGATCAGCCGCGCCTTGGGCGGCAGGACAAGCGCTTCGACGGTCATGGCGGCGGCGGACAATGGGGCTCCTGGGCAGTGGGCAGTGGGCAGTGGGCAGTGGGCAGTGGGCAGTGGGCGAGTGGGCAGCGGGCGCTACTGCCTACTGCCTACTGCCTCCAGTTCTGTTATTACGCGACCCGAGAGGACTATCGCCATGACCTTTGCGATTTTGAGGCGCTGGAGCGCACGCCGCTCGAACGCGACCCCTATGACTATGTCGTCGTGCCGAATTTTCTGCGGCGCGAGCGGTTCGGGGAAGTTATCGCCGACTATCCCCAGGTGCCGGGCCCGGGCTCGCATCCGCCCTCCGAGCTCGACATCCGCGGCCATTTCGCCGGGTTGATCGAGGAGTTGCGCGGGACGCAGTTCCAATCCGCCGTCGAGCGCAAGTTCGACATCGACCTCACGGACCGGCCGACGATGTACACCGTGCGCGGTTTCGTGCGCGAAAAGGACGGCTCGATCCACACGGATTCGGAGACGAAGATCATCACCGTGCTGCTCTACATGAACGAGGAATGGCAGGAGGACGCCGGCCGCCTGCGCCTGCTGCGCTCGGCGACCGACCTTGAGGATTACGTCGCCGAAGTGCCGCCGAACGGCGGCACGCTGCTCGTGTTCCGCCGCTCGGACCGCTCCTGGCACGGCCACAAGCCGACATCAGGGCCGCGGCGCGCGATCCAGCTCAACTGGGTGACGAGCCAGGCGGTGGTCGACCACGAGCAGGGGCGACATCGCATCTCGACAAAGCTCAAGAGATTCCGCAATTTGTTCATGCCGAGTTCAGCGGCGTGATTGCATGAGGAAGGCTGCGGCGGCGGATTGTCGCGCGCGGGTTCAACCGGGGTTTCTAGGGGGAACGCAAATGTCCAGGTTCAAGATTGCGGCGGGTCTTGCCGCCATGCTCGCGGCGGGTCTCTTCATTTCCGCCCCGGCGCAAGCCCAGAGCGTGATGAAACAGTGCGGCGACGAGTGGAAGGCGGCCAAGGCCAACAACACCACCAAAGGCCAGACCTGGCGGGATTTCCTGAAGGATTGCCGCACCCGTCACGCCTCGACGCCGGCGGCTGCGGCCCCCGCCGCGCCTCCGCCCCCGCCCCCGCGCCGGCGGCCGCGCCTCCGCCTCCGCCTCCGCCCGCGCCGGCGGCCGCGCCCGCTCCCAAACCGGCCGCGACGCACACGAGCAGGGCCGCGCCCGCCACCGGCGCCGGCCAGTTCGCCAGCGAAGGCGAGGCGAAGGGCCGTTGCCCGACCGACACGATAGTCTGGGTCAACGTCCGAACGCACAAGTACCACTATTCCGGCGACCGCTATTACGGCGCGACCAAGCACGGCGCCTATATGTGCGAGGGCGACGCGAAAGCGGCCGGCGACGCCGCCGCCAAGACCCGCGCGCCGAAAAGCTGACGGCGCTGCTTCGAGCCGGCGCGCTCTATCCCAGCAGATCCACGAGATGCGGGATCAGCGGCGCGTCGGCGGGCGGCATCGCATAGTCGCGCAGCGCCTTGGGCTTGACCCATTTGAGCGCCTGTCCTTCGCGCGCCTGCACGAATCCCTGCCACTTGCGGCAGATGTAGAGCGGCATCAGCAGGTGGAAATCGTCGTAGGCGTGGCTCGCGAAGGTGAGCGGCGCGAGGCATGGCGCCTTGACCTCGATGCCGAGTTCTTCGCGCAATTCGCGGATCAGCGCGTCTTCCGGCCGCTCGTCGGGCTCGACCTTGCCGCCGGGAAACTCCCACAGGCCCGCGAGCGCCTTGCCTTGCGGGCGCTGCGCGATCAGTACGCGCCCGTCCGTATCGACGAGCGCGACGGCGACGACGAGGGTGAGCCTCACGAGCGATAGTCGCCGTTGATGGCGACGTATTCCTTGGTGAGATCGCAGGTCCAAACCTTCGCCTTGGCGCTGCCGATCCCGAGATTGACCGTGATGGCGATGTCCTGGCCTTTCATATAGGCCGAGGTCGCCGCCTCGTCGTAGTCGGGATCGCGCAGGCCCGCGTGGGCGACGCGGATCTTGCCGAAATAGATGTCGAGCTTGTCGCGCTCCGCCTTTTCGCCGGCCTTGCCGACGGCGGCGACGACGCGGCCCCAGTTGGCGTCCTCGCCGGCGACCGCCGTCTTCACCAGCGGCGAATTGGCGATCGAGAAGGCAATTCGCTTCGCGCCTTTGCGCGAGGCCGCGCCCTCGACGCTGACCTCGACGAAATGCCGCGCCCCCTCGCCGTCGCGCACGACCTGATGGGCGAGATCGAGCAGCACCTTGTCGAGCGCGCGCCTGAAAGGCCCAAGCCGCGGGTCGGCGGCGTCGGTGATCTCGGGCGCGCCGCGCTTGGCCGCCGCGCCGGTGGAAAACAGCAGCAGCGTGTCGGAGGTGGACGTGTCGCTGTCGACGGTGATGGCGTTGAAGCTCGCCTGCACCGACTTCGACAGCAGCGCCTGCAACACCGGCGCTGCGACCGGCGCGTCGGTGAACACGAAGGACAGCATCGTCGCCATGTCGGGGGCGATCATGCCGGCGCCCTTGGCCATGCCGTTGATCGTCACGTCAGTCTCGCCGAGCTTGACCGTGCGGGTGGCGACCTTGGGATAGGTGTCGGTCGTCATGATCGCGCGGGCGGCGTCCATCATGCCCTCGGGCCTGGCTTCGGCGACCAGCGTCTCCAGAACGCGCGTGATGCGGGAAGCCTCCAGCGGCTCGCCGATGACGCCGGTCGAGGCCATGAACACCTGATCGGAGAGGCGCCGGTCGCCTCGGCGACGGCCAGGCCAACCTCCTCGACCGCGCTCATGCCGCGATGGCCGGTGAAGGCGTTGGCGTTGCCGGAATTGACCACCACCGCGCGGGCGAGGCCGCCCTTGAGCTTGTCGCGGCACCAGTCGACCGGCGCGGACGGGCATTTGGAGCGGGTGAACACGCCGGCGACGGCCGCAGGCTGGTCGAACAGCGCCATCATCACGTCGGTGCGCCCGGCGTAACGCACGCCGGCGGCGACGCTCGCGAAGCGCACGCCCTCGATGACCGGAAGCGCCGGGTATTTCTTCGGGGCGAGCGGAGAGAGCGGGGCGGGCGCGGCCATGCGGGGTTCTTTCCTTAAGCTGGCGGATGAGCGCTCTCTTACTGATGGCTCTCTCAGCAGGGAAGTCTTGAGCCCCGAAATCAAAACCGGGACGCCAGATCGCACTCGCCGTTTCGCCAGTTGCCTGTCCGCAACCAACCTCTCAACGCAAGGTGCCGACGTTCTCAATTGCAAAGGCGATGACAGAAATTTATTGATGATATGGTTCTGCACTTTTGCAAGCTCGGGAGCCTTTTGCTGAGAGCGGCTTAAGCGGAGAGGTTACGCGGTTATGGGCATAACAGACCGACTTGCGCTTGCTGCGCGGCGGACCACTCGACCCTACCGCGTGCTTGGTCGCACTATCGCCGCACTGATCATTGTGCTGCTGGCCTTATTATTCACCCTTATACTAATACGTTGGGCTATCGCGCCAGCCGCGTGCCCGGAAGTAGCAGTCTCTACGACTGCCGCCAAAACAGTTGCGGTCCGATCTGCCTGCGACTTTGATACGTGGCTACGCTCCTTCGGAATCAGCGTTATCGACAATTTAACTGCCAGTATAATTGCAGTGTGCGTTTCGGCGGTGCTTCTATGGCTTGTCTCTCCGAAGGAGCAAGTTGAAGAGGACATAAGGGCACTTGAACCTTGGAATATTCGAGAGGCCCTCGTAGAACCGCTGGCTTTCACGAAAAATTACTGGTTTCGTGGGCGTTCAGGACGATTTTTGCGGACTTCCGTAATGCCCGCTCTGCTAGATGCAGGCGCGAGGGAGTCTCGAATTACGTCGCCTTTTTGTATTACTCCCCGACCCCGTAGAGAATGCGACCCTTGAGAAGTATGCGCATTATCGCAACTCTCCGCGAACGAACCCGATAAGTGGACAGTCGAGCGAGTTCAAAGCGAGATATTTGCGACAATTCTTACTGCTGCCCTATTCTGCAGAAAAAGTCACTTCTTTGCAGCAGAAATATACCTTAAGACCGACTTCGCTCTTTTTCGATTGGATATTTCAGACGACCGATTGGTAATGACAAGAGAAGACCCTAAGTGGCCGGCGATAATATGCTCCAGTCGCTCCAAATTCTACGCTTCCTACCATGAAGAATTTCGCAACGAGGCGGAAAATGGAAGAAAGCTGGCGCTTGATAAAATTCCGCCCGAAACTGATATTACGCCAGAAATTGTGAATTCGTTCATCGAGTCACTAGGCATCGAGGCTCAACTGTCCGAGAGCAACTGCGTACTTGTTGTTGAAGCCATGAAAAATCCGAGACTTCCATATGGATAAACTTGAGGCTGAGTTCCAAGAACTCATCAAGGCAGCGCGAATAGAGCGCTTTGAACAAGCTCTTGCAAGTAGTTCTCTTGCTACGGTTGCAGCGAAAAAGCATCCGCTTAATTTTGTGGCTTTGAGAACGCAAGATGATGACAGTGGTCAAACGCTGCGATTACATCTGTGGTGCAAGATGTTCAACTTTGGGCAAGACAATTTTAGCGTACATGATCACGCATTTCATCTAGAAAGCTACATTGTACGGGGCGCTTTGCGGCAGATTTTGTATGAGTTTGCCCTTGATCTCTCCGGATCACTGGAAACTTACAAAATTTCTTACAATTCTGGTGGGTCAAAACTACATGCGTCGCACAATCGGGTCACTCTGAAAATATTGAGGGAAGAAATTCTTCACGAATTTAGTAAACATGAGCTAGAAAGTGGTGTTCTGCACCGCTTGATTCCGGTAACTCCGTCGGCGATTACGCTCGTTTTAACACGACCACGCGGGGGCACTCCTATCGCAATCGGCCCCGTTGGTGCCTTTCCGAGCTTCGCTACGGAGCGATCCGCAATTTGTGACGCACATGGTCGTCCAATGACGATCGCCTCTTCCAGCATTCGCCAGATAATCGCAGCCGCTTCGTCAACCAACAAACCTGAAGTCGAATAGAGGCCGGGCGACTGCGCACCGTAAACCCTCACCCCAGCGCCCTTCCCAAATCCTCCACCAGATCCTCCACATCCTCCAACCCCACCGACAGCCGCAGCAGCCCCGGCCCGATGCCCAGCGCCGCCCGCTGCTCCGGCTTCAACCGCTGATGCGTCGTCGTCTCGGGATGGGTGATGAGGCTCTTGGCGTCGCCGAGATTGTTGGAGATGCCGATGATCGACAGCGCATTGGCGAAGGCGAAGGCCTCCTTCTTGCCGCCGTCGATCTCGAAGGCGACCAGCGTGCCGCCGCCCGACATCTGCTTGCGCGCGATCTCGTATTGCGGATGGTCGGGCCGGCCGGGATAGAACACCCGCTTGATGCGGGGATGGCCGGAAAGAAACTCGGCGATGCGCTCGGCCGAGCGGGTTTGCGCGGCGACGCGCACGGGCAGCGTCTCCAGCGACTTCAGCATCACCCAGGCGTTGAACGGCGACAGGCTCGGGCCGGTCTGGCGCAGGAAATTGTGGACATGGGTCGCAATGAAATTCTCGCTCGCCAGGATGACGCCGCCGAGCGTGCGCCCCTGCCCGTCGATGTGCTTGGTGGCGGAATAGACGACGCAATCGGCGCCGAGCTCCAGCGGCTTCTGCAGCAAAGGCGTCGCGAACACATTGTCGACCACCAGCGTCGCGCCGCCCGCGTGGACGATCTCGGCGACGGCGGCGATGTCGATGACCTCCAGCGTCGGGTTGGTCGGGCTTTCCAGGAACGCGGTCCTGGTGTTCGGCCGCATCGCCGCGCGCCAGGCGTCGAGATCCGTGCCCTCGACCAGCGTCGACTCGACGCCGAAGCGCGGCAGCAACTCCTCGACGACATAGAGACACGAGCCGAACAGGGCCTTGGCGGCCACCACATGGTCGCCCGCCTTCACCTGCCCCATCATCGCGGCGGTGACGGCGGCCATGCCGCTGGCGGTGGCGCGCGCCGCCTCCGCGCCTTCGAGCAGCGCCATGCGCTTCTCGAACATGGCGACCGTCGGGTTGGAGAAGCGCGAATAGATGAAGCCCGGCTCGTCGCCCTTGAACCGCGCCTCGGCGCTCTCCATCGTGTCGTAGAGATAGCCCTGCGTCAGGAACAAAGCCTCCGACGTCTCCTCGAATTGCGAGCGCACCGAGGCGCCGTGGACGAGGAGGGTCGCTGATCTCAGCGACTTCGGATCGCGGGACTTGCGAGGACTGACCATTTCGCGCTCCTGACGGGCCGCGAAATCCGGATTTGCGAGAAATTCCCTCGGAAATCCCGATCTTTTAGCCCTTTGTTTAACGTGGCGGCAAGCCGACCGGCTCAAATGACCACGAATGCGGGGCGCTCATACGACCGCCGAGGCCCCGCGTCAACCCGTGTCCTCGTTTAAGCCAAGCCATGGCGCAGACCAAATGGAGGCCGGCGAGAAAGTCTCGCGAGCGGTTTTTTCGTAGCGTGTAACGCAGGAGTGACCGCGGCAACTGTTTGATAAACTGAAAGAATGCGCTGCCATCAGATTCGACCGCTCTCGGTAGAGCGTAATAATCGCAATGGCGCTTGGTTTTGCGATTTGCCTTGGGAGGAATGACCGGCGTTCATCTCACGCACTTCGAACTCTCGACGAAGCTGTCTCAGTTCAATAGTCCTTTGTCGGCAAGGAGCGCCTGTGGGCCCGACTTTGACCAGAAGCGTCTTCGAAGCTTGGGTGATGTGCGTGAGTTTGTCCGCCGGTGAGGCTCAACTCCAATGGATTGCACCAAGGCGTTCGACGACGGCACGAATTTTGGTCGATCAGGCCGCCGCGCGAGCGATCCTATCGTGCTTGGTACAGGTCACGCCCCTCTTGTTCGAAGCCCGCAGCGCTGTGCTGGTGCGCGCTCTGACGATGGTCGCATTCGATCATGGCGTACTCGTTGTCGCGCGTCTCGACCAAGCTCCTGACAAGATTCTCATCATACAGCCACGCCTTCGCCCAACCAGGAGAACCGGGTATGCAATATTCTTAGCCAAGGGACCGATAAACGTTCGCGGCAGATCGCGCCAAGGCACTACGTACGAGCGCGCAAATGCCCTTGACCACCTATTAAGTACGTACAACATCAACGCAAACAGTTCGGTGGCCCAGTTCGCCATTGCCTGTGTGCCAACCTGACGCTCACGTCCGCGCCGGCTCGCCTAGCGAATCGTCGCCATCGAGCGCGCAATGTCGTGGCATGTCGATTCTGCAGTCTGTAGCGCTCTGCATATGACAAAAGCACCGCTCGTTGGACGTGCCAACCTCCAATAAAGCACCGCACGCGCCTTCACTGATCTGCGCAAGCACCCTCAAACGAGAGCTGCGCGCCACGTCCCATGTCTCCCGACTCGGAAATTGTGGACAAGTCCGCCCGCCCAGTGAATTTTTGTGTCGCGGGCGGCGAGGGGTTGCTAGGCCCGCGCCCACAGTTACACTGACAAATCAAATTTGCATTGGCGGGGATACGTTGACCCTCTCGTCCCAACAAAAAAAGGCGATTGTCGCCGCCTATCTCGGCTGGACGCTCGACGCTTTCGATTTTTTCCTGCTGACGTTTCTCATCAAGGACATTGCGGCCGAGTTCGGCGTCACGATCCCCGAAGTCGCCTATGCGCTGTTCCTGACGCTGGCCATGCGCTTCATCGGCGCCTTCCTGTTCGGGCGGCTCGGCGACAGAATCGGCCGCAAGCCGGCGCTGATGATCGACATTCTCAGCTACTCCATCATCGGCGCGGCGGCGGCGTTCTCGCCCAACCTCTTTGTGTTCCTCGTCCTGCGCGCGCTGTTCGGCGTCGCGATGGGCGGCGAATGGGGCCTGGGCAGTTCGCTGGTCATGGAGTCGATCCCGCCCAGCGCGCGCGGGCCGGTCTCGGGTCTGTTGCAGGCCGGCTATCCCAGCGGGTTCCTGCTCGCCTCGATCGTCTACGGCCTGTTCTATCACCGCGTGATCGGCGGCTACGAGATCGGCTGGCGGGCGATGTTCCTGTTCAGCGTTCTGCCGGCCTTCGTGGTGCTGTTCATCCGCTCGGGCGTCGAGGAATCGCCGGCCTTCGTCGCGTCGAAATCGGTCGAGAAGCCGGGCCTGTGGCGAACCATCACCGAAAACTGGAGCCTCGTCATCTACTCCGTCGTGATGATGATGCTGTTCAATTTCTTCAGTCACGGCACGCAGGATCTCTACCCGACCTTCCTGCAGAAGCAGCACCATTTCGATCCCGTAACCGTCAGCTGGATCAACATCGTCGCCAATATCGGCGCCATCGCCGGCGGAATCGTGTTCGGGATCATCTCGGAGGGGATCGGCCGCAAGAACGCGATCACGCTGGCCGCCTTCATCGCGCTGCCCGCCCTGCCCCTGTGGGCCTATTCCATCGACGCCGGTCCTGCTGGCGGTCGGCGCCTTCGTCATGCAGATCGCGGTGCAGGGCGCCTGGGGCGTGGTGCCGGCGCATCTGAACGAGCTTTCGCCGGGCGCGGTGCGCGCGACCCTGCCCGCCTTCGTCTATCAGGCAGGCAATTTCCTTGCCTCCTTCAATGGCCCGTTCCAGGCCAAGCTCGCGGAGTCGCAGGGCGGCGACTATTCCTATGCGATGGCGCTGGTGGCGGGCGTCGTCGCGGTCGCGCTCATCGTCGTGATCCGCTTCAGCCCGGAAAAGCGCGGCGAAGTCCTGTTCGCGCATTGAGCGGAACGCTTTCGCCGCGCCGAAAAGCAGGTATAGGACGGACCATGTCGTCCTTGACCTCGCCATGACCATCGACGCGCGCTCGAGCGGTCTCCTGCCCCGTTCGCGCCTCGCCGCGCTCGTCGAAACCGGCGCGGTCGCGGCCGAGCGGGTCATCGAGCCGTCGCAGATTCAGCCGGCGAGCCTCGATCTCAGGCTCGGCCGCGAAGCCTACCGTCTGCGCGCGAGCTTCCTGCCGGGACGCGGCGCGACGGTCCGCGAGCGGCTGGAAAGCCTGTCGCCGGAGCGCATCTCGCTCGACGGGCGAGGGCGCGGTGCTGGAGAAGGGCATCGTCTATGTCGCCCCGCTCGCCGAGCGGCTTGCGCTGCCGGACGCGCTGGCCGGCGCCGCCAATCCGAAAAGCTCGACCGGACGGCTCGACATTTTCGTGCGGCTCATCGTCGACCGCGGCGCGGCGTTCGACGAGGCGCCTGCGGGCTATCAGGGTCCGCTGTGGGTGGAGATCTCGCCGCGCAGCTTTTCGGTGCGCGTGCGCGAGGGGACGCGCCTCAACCAGTTGCGCCTGCGCGAATCCGCGCCGCGAACGGCGCTGCCGGACGAGGCCCTGCGCGCCCGTCACGCCGAGGCGGCGCTGGTGGACGGGCCCCTTGGAGCTGCGCGACGGGCTCGTCGTCCACGTCGGTCTCGCCGGGCCGGACGGCGCCATCGTCGGCTTTCGCGCGATCAAGAACGGCAGCGTGATCGACGTCGACCGCCCCGGCGCTTTCGCCGCCGAGGATTTCTGGGAGCCGATCCGCGCGCGCGGCGGCCGGCTCATCCTCGACCCCGACGAGTTCTATATCCTCGCTTCGCGAGAGAAAATGCAGATCCCCGCCGATCTCGCCGCCGAAATGGCCGCCATCGACCCCGCGCTCGGCGAGTTCCGCGTCCACTACGCGGGCTTCTTCGACCCGGGCTTCGGCTGGACGGCGTCGGGGACGCCCGGGGCGCGCGCCGTGCTGGAGGTGAGGGGCCGCGACGTGCCGTTTCTGCTGGAGGACGGACAACCCATCGGCGCGCCTGGTGTTCGAGCCGCTGGCCGGCGCGGCGGACGCGCTCTATGGCGCGATCGGCGGGTCCAACTATCAGGGCCAGGGGCTTAAATTGTCGAAGCATTTTCGCGACTGGGGCGAGCCATGAAGAAAGCCACCGCGCCTTCGGCGCTGAAAGTCCAGGCCGTACTTGGCGACAAGTTCGAGGTGCTGGAGTTCGACGCCGGCACCCGCACCGCCGCCGACGCCGCGGCGGCCATCGGCTGCGAGGTGGCGGAGATCGCCAAATCGCTGCTGTTCCGGGCGCGGGAGAGCGGCCGGCCGGTGCTGGTGGTGGCCAGCGGCGTCAACCGGGTGGATGAGAAGAAGGTCGCGGCTGTGATCGGCGAGAAGATCGCCCGCGCCGACGCGGATTTCGTGCGCGAGAACACCGGCTTCGCCATCGGCGGCGTGCCGCCCGTCGGCCACGCCGTCGCGCCGCTGACGCTGATCGACGAGGATTTGCTGAAGCTGGAGACGATCTGGGCGGCGGCGGGGACGCCGAACGCGGTGTTCAAGCTGACGGCGGGGGAGTTGGTGGAGCTGACGGGCGGACGGGTGGCGGAGGTGCGGGCGTAAGCGCGGCTTGCGCAGAAGGCTTGGCCCGCTTGTCTTACCCTTGATCTTACTCCGCGCGGCTTGGCGTGGCTGACGTTCGCGAGCCTTGAAGCTTCGCCGCCCTTGCCATCGCGCCCCCTTTCCTTTATGCACCCGCCTCACCTGAGAACCGCCCGGCTGGGCTGCCGTGGCGGTTCTTTTTCGCGTCAACCGACGCGAGCGGGCCTTGCGGCCCGTCCCAGCCACAGGGCGTCAAGCCCGGGAGAGCCAAATGCCCAAGTTGAAGACGAAATCGGGCGCGAAGAAGCGCTTCAAAATCACCGGGACCGGCAAGGTCGTCTACGCCCATGCGGGCAAGCGCCACGGCATGATCAAGCGCACCACCAAGCAGATCCGCAATCTGCGCGGCACCAATGTGCTGTTCAAGACCGACGGCGACAACGTCAAGAAATACTTCCTGCCGAACGGCTGACCCCGGAGATCTGAACAATGGCTCGCGTCAAACGCGGCGTAACCGCCCACGCCAAGCACAAGAAGGTTCTCAAGCAGGCCAAGGGCTTCTTCGGCCGCCGCAAGAACACGATCCGCGCCGCCAAGGCCGCGGTCGACAAGTCGATGCAATACGCCTACCGCGACCGCAAGAACCGCAAGCGCGAGTTCCGCGCTCTGTGGATCCAGCGGATCAACGCGGCGGTGCGCGAGCATGGGCTGACCTATTCCCGCTTCATCGCCGGCCTCATCGGCGCCGGAATCGAGGTCGACCGCAAGGTGCTGTCGGATCTCGCCATCACCGAACCGGCGGCCTTCGCCGCCATCGTCGAGAAGGCCAAGGGCCACCTGCCGGCGGCGGCGTAAAGCCGCCGTCATGGCCGGGCGCGTCCCGGCCATCCGCGCCGCGGTCGCTTCGCCGCGGCGCAGTCACCCAGACGGGCGTGCCGCTCTACGGCGTGGATGCCCGGGACAAGCCCGGGCATGACGGGCTGCTTGAGCCAACGATGTCCGACCTCTCCGCCCTTCGCGAACAAACCCTCGCCGCCATCGCCGCCGCCGCCGACGAGCCGGCGCTCGAAGCCGTGCGCGTCGCGGCGCTTGGCAAGAAAGGCTCGATCTCGGCGCTGCTGGCCACCCTCGGCAAGATGTCGCCCGACGAGCGGCGCACCGCCGGCGCCGCGATCAACGCGCTGAAGGACGAGGCGACGGAAGCGATCACGGCCCGCCGCGCCGTGCTGAAAGCCGCCGCGCTCGAAGCCCGGCTGAAGGCCGAAAGCCTCGACGTGACGCTGCCCGTGCGGCCGGCGGGGATCGAGACCGGCCGCATCCACCCCATCAGCCAGGTGATCGACGAGATCACGGCGATTTTCGCCGACATGGGCTTCGCCATCGCCGAGGGGCCCGACATCGAGAGCGACGACTACAATTTCACCAAGCTCAATTTCCCGCCGGGCCACCCCGCGCGCGAAATGCACGACACGTTCTTCTTCGCCCCCGACGCTTCCGGCGAACGCAAGCTCTTGCGCACGCATACGAGCCCCGTGCAGGTGCGCACCATGCTCGCGCGAGAAGCCGCCGATCCGCGTCATCTGCCCCGGCCGCACCTACCGCACCGACTTCGACCAGACGCATACGCCGATGTTCCATCAGGTCGAGGGGCTCGTCATCGACCGCCAGGCCCATCTCGGCAACCTGAAATGGCTGCTGGAGGAGTTCTGCAAGGCGTTCTTCGAGGTGAAGGACGTGAAGATGCGCTTCCGCCCGAGCTTCTTCCCCTTCACCTCGCCCTCGGTCGAGGTCGACATCCAGTGCCGGCGTCGGGCGGCGAAATCCGCTTCGGCGAGGGCGAGGATTGGCTGGAAATCCTCGGCTGCGGCATGGTCCACGCCAATGTGCTGAGGAACTGCGGCATCGACCCCGACGAATATCAGGGCTTCGCCTGGGGCATGGGCATCGACCGCATCGCCATGCTCAAATACGGCCTGCCGGACCTGCGCGACCTGTTCGACGCGGACCTGCGCTGGATACGGCACTACGGGTTCAGGCCGCTCGACATTCCCACGCTGGCGGGGGGCTTGAGCGGATAGGGCCATGCCGACGCTGCTGCGTTGGAAGGGGCGCCGCTTTTTCTTTTATTCCGCCGACGGCTGGGAGCCGCCGCACGTGCATGTGGTGAGCGACAGCCGAGAAGCGAAAATCTGGCTTCACGATTTGTCGGTTGCGGCCAACATCGGCTATTCTGCGCGGGAGATCGGCGAGATCGTTCGCAAGACGCGCGAGCAGCGCGACGCTTTTCTGAGAGCGTGGAATGACCACTTTGCAAATCGAGGTTGAGGAGGCCGCGCCGGTCGGTTCTTGCGATAACAGCAATCTGAATGTCAAACTGTAGATATGGTATTCGCGCGCCTACGATGGTGTTACGAACGCGACGGCCCAGGCGCGGGGCATGTCGAGTTGTCGCCGATCTACGGTAGTTCCTGCCGGACATCGACGAGGACATAAGCACGCCAAATTTGCCGATCAGAACGGGCGGGCGTAACGGCGCCATAACGAACGTTGAGCGAACGACCGGCGCGATTTGCTGGTACGACGCCAACCCTGCCGAGGACTTGAGCGGACGCCGCGGAACGATGACCGCACTTACGTGTGGTCAGCTCATTGCCCTGGTCGAACAGGTCGTCTGGACCGCCAGATGCCAAGCATTAAACATCTAGCCACCAAACTCCACCGCAAACCGCGTCAGCGCCGCCAGCGCCAGTTCGCCATCCTCCGCCGTCATCGATTCCGCGGGATTGTGGCTGATCCCGCCGGCGCAGCGCACGAACAGCATGCCCGCCGGCGCGAGCGCGCCCATCACCATCGTGTCGTGGCCGGCGCCTGACGGCAGATGGAAGGCCGGCAGGCCCATTCCCGCCAGCGCCCGGTCGAACCCGGCGACGATGCGCGGATCGCAGACATAGGCCGGCGCCTCGTGGACCGGCTGCATCACCGCCTCGACATTGCGCCGCGCGGCGATCGCCGTCGCGGCGGCGTGGATGTCGCTGACGGCGCGGCGGCGCCATTCGTCGCGCGGGGCTGCGCACGTCGAGCGAGAAGCGCGCCAGGCCCGGGAATCACGTTGACCGCGCCGGGCTCCACCTCCAGCCGCCCGACGGTGGCGACGAGATCGGCCTCCGCCTTCGCCCGCGCCTCGATGGCCAGGATCATCTCGGCGGCGGCGGCGACGGCGTCGCGGCGCAGCTCCATCGGCACGCAGCCGGCGTGGCCGGCGAGGCCCGTCACCGTCACCAGCATGCGCGTCGCGCCGTTGATCGCGCCGACCACGCCGAGCGGCGAGGTTCTTGGCCTCCAGCACCGGCCCCTGCTCGATATGCAGCTCCACGAAGGCCGCCACGCCTCTCGCGCGGGCGGCGTAGGCGCGCTCGGGATCGCCGCCGAAGGCCTTCAGCGCCTCGCCGAGCGTCACGCCCTGCTTGTCCTTCGCCTCCATCGCGGTCGCCGAGAGCTGGCCGGCGAGCGCCCGCGAGCCGGTCATGGCGGCCGAGAAGCGCACGCCCTCCTCGTCGCCGATGGCGACGACCTCGATGGCGTGGTCGAGCCGCACGCCGCGCTCGTTGAGCTGCTCGACGACGCCGAGCGCGGCGAGCGCGCCCGAGATTGCCGTCGAAGCGGCCGGCGTCGCGCACGGTGTCGATATGCGAGCCGATCATCAGCGCCGGCGCGTCCGGCGTCTTGCCCTCGTAGCGGGCGCGCACGTTGCCGACGGCGTCGATGCGCGCGCTCATGCCGGCTTCCGCCGCCCATTTCGCGAATTGGTCGCAGGCGGCGCGATAGGAGGGGCGAGAGATAAAGCCGCGTCAGCTTGCCGGGCTCGTCGGTGAAGGCGGCGAAATCGTCGAGCCGCGCCATCAGCCGGCGCGCGGCGCCGGCGGTGTCGAAATCCATCGTCAGCAGTCTCTCAATTCACGGTCGGGAACGCCGAGCCAGTGGGCGAGCACCGCCGCGCTCCTTGGCTGTCATCTCCGTCAGGTTGTTGGGCGGCATGGCATGGGTCAGCACCGCCTGCATGCGGATCGCGGGGGCGAAGCGCGCGATATGCTCCGGGCGTGTCGAGCAGCACGCCCTTGGGCGCCTCGCCGATGCCCTCCCAGACCGGCTCCGGCGAATGGCACATGGAGCAGCGCGTCGACACCACCTCGACGACGCTCGGCCGGCGCTTTCGGGCGCGTCGGCCGCGGCGGCCCGCACCGGCGGGGCGCTCAAGCCCGAGCGTCGGCTGCACGCCGGGCGAGCCGGAGGTCGCGATCCAGAACGCGCCCCACAGCGCGGCGGCGGCGGCGAGCCAGGCCCACCAGGGGGCGCGGGAATGGTCGGCGTGCCAGCTGTTGTAGAAATAGCGGATCAGCGCGCCGGCCAGGATCACGCAGACGACGAGCGCGGGAATCATGCGCGAATTGGCGTAGAGCGCGGGATAATGGTTCGACAGCATCATGAACAGCACGGGCAGCGTGATGTAATTGTTGTGCGTCGAGCGCTGCTTGGCCTCCTTGCCCCATTTCGGATCGGGCGCCTCGCCGGCCACCAGCCGGGCGATCGACTTGCGCTGGTTGGGCATGATGACCATGGCGACGTTGGCGGTCATCATCGTCGCCATCAGCGCGCCGGTGTGGATGAGCGCGCCGCGCGGCGAGAACACGCAGCGATATAGACGTAAGCCGTCAGCACGACATAGCCGAACAGCCGGCGAGCCCAGCGTCGCGTCGTTCTTGGCGAGCGGCGATTTGCAGATGAGGTCGTAGACGATCCAGCCGAGGATCAGCGAGACGATCCCGATCAGCCGCCGCCTGCCAGGGCTGCAGCGCCAGCACCGCCGGGTCGATGAGGAAGAAGCTCGACTGGCCGTAATAGACCCAGCACAGCAGGCAGAAGCCGGAGATCCAGGTCCAATAGGACTGCCACTTGTGCCAGATCAGATCCTCGGGCAGCGACGGCGGGGCGAGCGTATATTTGCTCATCTCGTAGAAGCCGCCGCCGTGCACCTGCCAGGAGACGCCCTGCACGCCGGTCGCCATGCCCTGCGCGTTTGCGCAAGGAGGCGTCGAGATGCATGAAGAAGAACGAGCCGCCGATCCAGGCGATCGCCGCCGTCACATGCAGCCAGCGCAGGAGGATCGAACCCCACTCCCAGACATACGGCCCCCACGCGCCCATTCTCTCCCCCTTCGCGACGGAACCGGGGCCGAGCATAGCCGCCGCCGCGCCGCGGGAAAGCGTTTTCTCGGAAAAGGCGCCGCGCCACGTTGCTTGGCGCCCCTTTCTGTGCGATTTGCGCGACCCGCCGTCCCGCCGGGACGGTTCTTGAGCGGAGAGGCGCGTGTCCCTGTCGGTCCACCAGTCCAGCGTCGGCGTCTTCCAGGCGACGATGGGCGCCTTTCTCGGCATCCTCGCCAAGGCGGCCGAGCACGCCGAACAGGCGAAGTTCGATCCCGCCGTCTATGCGACGCTGCGGCTGCGCCCGAACATGTTCGCCTTCGCCGCGTCAGGTTCAGGCCTTCTGCGACCAGGCCAAGAACGGCTCGGCGCGTCTGGCCGGCGTCGAGCCGCCGCGCTTCGAGGATACGGAGACGACCCTCGACGATATCAAGGCGCGCATCGAAAAGACCCTCGCCTTCGTCGGCTCCCTCGACAAGGCGGCGCTCGAAGCCGGGGCCGAGCGCGAGATCGTCTTTCCCATCGGCCCGAGCATCAAGGCCAAGATGGTCGGGCGCGACTATCTCGTGCACTTCGTGCTGCCGAACTATTACTTCCACCTGACGACGGCTTACGATCTGCTGCGCTATGCCGGCGTCGAGATCGGCAAGCGCGATTTCCTCGGCCAGGTGCCGGGCCTCACCGTGATCTGAGAGGACACACATGAGCATTCAACGCATCGGCGTCGGGCCGCGCATGTCGGCGGCCGTCATCCATGGCGATACGATCTATGTCGCGGGCCAGGTCGCCGACAAGGCGGCGGGGGCGAGCGTCGCCGAGCAGACGCGCGAGATCCTCTCGATCATCGACGGCATTCTCGCCCAGGCCGGCTCGGACAAGACGCATCTGCTGTCGGCGACGATCTATCTTCCCGATATCTCGACCTTCGCCGAGATGAATTCGGTCTGGGACGCCTGGGTCGCCAAGGGCCACACGCCGGCGCGCGCGACCGTCGAGGCCAAGCTCGCCGCGCCCAAATTCACCGTCGAGATCGCCTGCATCGCCGCCAAACCCTGAACGGAGAAGCGCCCTTGTCCGACGCCGCGGCGCCACGCATGACGCCCGTCGAGGCCGTCGATCTGCTGATCCAACGCTACGACGAGGCGGTCGGCGCGCTGCGCGGGGCGGTCGAGCGATTTCTTCGCGCGGGGCGCGCCGCCGTCGCCGGAGGAGCGCGCCCGCTTCCGCTATCCGACGCTGCGGGTCGTCTACGGTCCCGAGGGCGCGCCGCCCGCCAATCCCCGCGCCTTCGCCAAATTCTCCGCCCCCGGCGTCTATACGACGACGGTGACGCAGCCCGCCGACTTCCGCGCCTATCTGCTCGAACAATTGACGCCGCTCTACGAGGAATACGGCGCGGAGATCGACGTCGGCGTCGGCGCGCAGGAGATCGCCTACCCCTATGTGTTCGAGAGCGGCGACGAGCTCGGGCGCGGCGGCGCCTCCGCGGCCGATCTCGCGCGCTATTTCCCCACCCCGTCGCTGTCGGTGATCGGCGACGAGATCGCCGACGGCCGGTTCGAAATCCGCCCCGACGTCGAGCGGCCGCTCGCTTTGTTCGACGCCGCGCGCGTCGATTACTCGCTGAGGCGCCTCGTGCATTACACGGGCTCCGACTGGCGGGCGATGCAGCCCTGGGTGCTGCTGACCAACTATCACCGCTATGTCGACCAGTTCGTGCGCTGGGGCCTGGAGCAGCTGCGCAGCGACGCGGGCGTGGCCAAGCTGGTGCTGCCGGGCAATGTCGAGATCGACGCCAGCGTTTCGCCGGAGGAGGCGGAGGCCAAGGCGGCGGGCGTCGTCTGGCACCGCTTCCAGATGCCGGCCTATCACGTCGTGCGCAAGGACGGGAACGGGGTCAGCCTCGTCAATATCGGCGTCGGCCCCGCCAACGCCAAGAACATCACCGACCATATCGCGGTGCTGCGCCCGCATTGCTGGCTGATGGTCGGCCATTGCGCCGGCTTGCGGCAAAGCCAGATGATCGGCGATTACGTGCTCGCGCACGCCTATCTCCGCGAGGACCACATCCTCGACGAGGCGGTGCCGCCCAACGTGCCGATCCCGGCGCTGGCGGAGGTGCAGGTGGCGTTGCAGGAGGCGGTGGCCGACGTCACCGGCGATCGCGGCGAGGCGCTGAAGCGGCGCGTGCGCACCGGCACCGTCGTCACCTATGACGACCGCAACTGGGAGCTGCGCTGGACGCAGGAGCGCCGGCGCTTCAACCTTTCGCGGGCGATCGCGGTGGACATGGAGTCGGGGACGATCGCGACGCAGGGTTTCCGCCTGCGCGTGCCCTACGGCACGATGCTTTGCATCTCCGACAAGCCGCTGCATGGCGAGATCAAGCTGCCGGGCGCCGCCAACGCCTTCTACGAGCGGGCGATCGGCGAGCACCTGCGCATCGGCATCGCGGCGCTGCAACGCTTGCAGCGCAGCGACGCGGCGCTGCATTCGCGAAAGCTGCGCTCCTTCGACGAGCCGCCGTTCCGCTGAGACGGCCGGCTATTTCGGCCGCGGATCGGTATAGAATCCGGCGCGATTGGGCATCTGCACCTGCGGCAGGCTGCTGGCGTCGAGCGCCGCATTATCAGGCGCGATATGCGCCTCGGCCAGGATGTAGGCCGCCACCGCATAGACCTCGTCGTCGGTCAGCGAGCCCGGCGCGTTGAACGGCATGGCGCGACGCACATAGTCGAACAGCGTCGTCGCGTAGGGCCAGTAGCTCTCGACGGTCATGACCGGCTTGGCCGAGGCGAGCGTGCCGCGTCCGCCGATGAGGGCGACGCCGCCCGTTCCCTTCACGCCTTGCAGCTTCTCGCCGTGGCAGGCGGCGCATTTCTCGGCGAAGACCTCCTTGCCCTTGGCGGCGTCGCCGCTGCCCGGCGGCAGGCCCGCCCCGCTCGGGGGAATGGCGAGGTAACGCTGCAACTCGGCTTGCGTCACCGGCGCGCCGAAATCCGGCTCGGGCGGCGCCGGCGCGGAAGCGGCGCCGAGAACCCCAAGCGCGACGAGGGCGACGAGCGTTCTCTCAAACCCCCGCATGGCCGATGCTCCCGTCAGACGCGACGCTCCAGGCCTGGACGCCGTTGTAATGGTAATGGGCGTGATACCCGCGTTGAGCGACGAGCGCCTCGCGCGTCGGCTGCATGTAGCCGGTCTCGTCCTGACAGCGGCTCGCCAGCGTCGCCGGCTTGCCGTCCCAGATCCAGGGCAGCTTGAAACGCACGGTGCAGACCGGCTCGGGCGGCTCGTCGAATTCCGCCTGCGTCCAGTTCGCGCCGCCGTCGAGCGAGACCTCCACGCGCGTGATCCGCCCTCGTCCCGACCACGCCAGCCCCCGGATTTCGTAATAGCCGGGGCCCGGCAGTTTCATTTCGCCGGAGGGAAAGGTGATGACCGATTTGGCGTCCATCACGAACACGAACCGCCAGGCGCGTCCGTCGGGCATCAGGTCCGTGTATTTCGACGTCTCCTCGCGCGACATGAAGGGGACTTCGCTGACCTGAAGGCTCTGCAGCCATTTGATGTTCGTGTTGCCCTCATAGCCCGGCAGCACGAGACTCAACGGATAGCCCTGCTCCGGGCGAATGGCCTCGCCGTTCTGGCCATAGGCGATCAACCCGTCGCGCATGAGCTTCTCGGTCGGAATCGACCGCGTCATGACCGCGCCGTCGGCGCCTTCCGCGAGCACCCATTCGCCTTGCGGCTTGAGGCCGACCTGTCTGGCGAAGGTCGAGAAGGCGACGCCCGTCCATTCCGAGGTGCTGAGAAGGCCGTGCGTGACCTGCACGGTCTTGCCCTTGGGGCCGCGCCATTCCGAACCCGTATTGCCCGAACATTCCATGAAATGCTTGCGCGTCAGCGAGGGCATGCGCCGGATGTCGGCCATGCTGAAGCGTTTCGGCGTATCGACGAGCCCATGGACCACGAGCGAATGCCGGGCGGGATCGATGGTCGGAACGCCCGCGTGATCGCGCTCGTAGTGGAGGCCGGAGGGCGTGATATTGCCGACGAGCGAGGCCAGCGGCGTGAAAGACCAGCTGCTGAAAGGTTGCGCGCTGGGCGTTTGAACGCGAACCGCCGTTTCGAACTGCGACCTCGTCCCGTATCCGCCGTCGGCGCCGACAGGATGGCCCTGCTCCTTCGTCGGGTCCGGCGGGACTTCGTAAAACGCGGCGCCGGGCGGGGCGCCGGCCGCCCCGGCGCGCTCGGTGAGCGCCGCCGCGGCGCCCGTCGAGCCCGCCGCGAAAAGCAGGGCGCGCCGGCTCAGGCTATTCCTGGGGAACATGCCCTCCTTGCAGGCGCAATCCTGCGGGCCCGTCCGTTCCGCTCCCATGCCGAAATCCCGTGTCCTTGGACGCCGGCGGCGATTCCGTCGGTTGGCCTGGGATCGCCGCCCCGGCCGCGAAGCTGCCCCTCGCAGGCGCGCTCTGTCAATCGTCAAGGATTTTAGAATCGTTGGGCTTATGGACTTGCGAGCCGCGAGGGCCGGTCGCTCGCGTCCCTCGCCGCTTGACGCGGCCGCCCAATTCCCCCCTGTTGCCGCCGGACATGGAAACGAGCGCAAAACGGCCGGAGCCCGTACACTTGAACGCAAGTAAGGCAAATACGAAATCGGACAACGTGATCGAAGGCTTCCGCTTCTCCGTCGCCCCGATGATGGATTGGACGCACTAAACCGAAAAACGATGCGTCCTCAGATGGGTAGTTAGTTCGAATTTCTCAAAGTCATAAAATGTTGTAGGGCCGCCCGAGGGATCGGGCTGATCGTTCTGTCGGTCGGCGATCGTTGAAATCGGCAATTTTGGAAGGGGCAACGAGCGGGCGGGGTCGGCTTGTGAGGCCGACTTATGAGTGGAGCGCCCGTTGCTCTCGGAGGGCGGCTTCGCGTCGCTTGTCGAGATATGCCGCGAGGTCCATGACATGCACTCCGCGTGCTGCCTTCTGGCTGTCCTCGATCCGTACGACAGGGATTGCGATTTCGCCTTCGGCGTGCTTGCGCAAGAACTTGTCGCGGGTCAGATGAGGGAAGAAGTCACGGCACACGTCTTCCAGGGGAATGATCGGCCGCCCGTTGTACTGCGCCAAAAGGATGAAAGCGGTGTTCACGTCTTACGTCCTCGGCAATGCCGTCAAGCTGGTTAACCTTGTTGATTTTTGAACTGCAATGTGATACATTGCAGTGAAGTTTGCAAGCGATTTCACGACGAGGCGAGCAATTGGTTAACGACCCTTTGGACGGCGAGGCCACCGAGACATTCTCGTTTCGCATGTCGAAGGCGCTTCGCGAGCAACTTCGAGAGGCGGCCGCGCGGAACCGTCGCACCGTTGGACGTGAAATTGTCACGCGCTTGATCGACAGCTTCGGCGAGACGTCGTCCAGTGATGCCGACAAAATGTCGCCAGGGGAGATACCCGCGTCGCCGGTCGCGCTTCGCGCTAAAGCGGTTACAATCGAACTCGCGCAGGCGGTTCGGGACCTCGAGCGTCGCCTCTCCGCTCTGGAAGAACGCTTCCCTGGCGTTGTAGAAATCCGCTAATCGAGCACTTATGCCGGCCTGGGGTTTGCTAGCAGACCTGTGTCTCGCAGAAGCGTCGCTTGTGCTACTCGGCTTCGGACCTGTTGCGCAATTAATTGCAGGAATATGGAAGCGTCATTCACGGGGCGTCGGGCTCGCCAGCCCTAGCCGTGCGCGCCGGCCAACTCAGGCAGCAGGCAGTCTGGCGAGCGGCAAATCGTTCAGCAGCCTCCGCACGTCGCGCCACTGCGACATGGCTTGATCCAGTAGCCCGCCGCTCGTCCAAAGGAAAAGCGCCTATGCACGTCGTTGCTGTCGTGCATACGGCGGGGGCGTTTCCTATGCACGTCCCGTCGATTGTCAATCGGCTTTCAACGTTGACCCCGCGATCGGCTTCCAAAATTGACCCCGGTGTTGGCTGGGCGAGGTTGTCGCCATGAGCTTTGCTGGCGAGGGCCGGCCGCGAGGCCGGGCCTGTCAGCAAAGCTCATGGTCGTCCCGGGCCTGATCCGCGCGCAGGGGTCAAGGCTCGCGAAGCGACCCGCGTAGCGGGCTTGGCCTTGACGCCGAGCACGGATCAGGCACGTGCCGCGTCAATCTGTGCGCAATCAGACGAGAGCCGCTGCGGACGTTCAGGCGCGGTTCTTGAAGCGCCAGCTTTCGTTGCCGGTTTCGACGATGTCGCAGTGGTGGGTCAGGCGGTCCAGCAAGCGCCGTCGTCATCTTCGGATCGCCGAAGACGCTCGGCCATTCGCCGAAGGCGAGATTGGTGGTGACGATGAGCGATGTGCGTTCGTAGAGCCGGCTGACGAGATGGAAGAGCAACTGCCCGCCGGACTGGGCGAACGGCAGGTAGCCGAGTTCGTCGAGGATGACGAAGTCCATGCGGGTGAGATAATCGGCGATCCGGCCCTGGCGCCCGGCGCGGGCTTCGGCTTCGAGCCGGTTGACGAGATCGACGGTGGTGAAGAAGCGCCCGCGGGCGCCGGCGCGGATGCAGTTGCGCGCGATGGCGATGGCAAGATGGCTTTTGCCGGTCCCGGTTCCCCCTATCAGCACGGCGTTGCGCTGCTCGGTGAGAAAGCGCGCCGCCGGCGAGCGCGCGCACCAGCGCCTCGTTGATCGGCGTGTCCTTGAAGACGAAGTCGTCGATGTCCTTGGCGAGCGGCAGCTTGGCGATGGTCAGCTGGTACTTGATCGAGCGCGCCTGCTTTTCGGAGATCTCGGCGCGCAGCAGGTCGCCGACGAAGCGCTGCGGCTCATGCTGGCGCTTCAGCGCGACGGTCAGCGTCTCGTCGTAGGCCGCCTTCATGCCATAGAGCTTCAGCTCGCCCATCATGTCGAGCACTTCGGTCCGTTCCATCAGACGCTCCTCGAGGCTGTCGTAGCGGGCGCAATTGGCGGCCGGCGCATGGCGCAGCGCCAGCGACGCGGGCGTCGCGATGGCCGCCGCCGGCGCTGGCGGATCGCGGCGGCGGGCGAGAATGTTGAGAATGACGTCGGCGGAATGGACGCCCTCGGCCAGCGCCTGCGCGCAGGCCGCCTCGACCGCCGGCAAGCCCGTCGGTCAGCACGGCGGCCAGAACCTTGACCATCTGCCGGTCGCCTTCGTCGGAGCCGGAGAGCTTGCGGCGCACCCGCTCCAGCGACGCCGGCAGCACCCAGTCCTTGAATGGCGCGCCGTTGCGCAAGCGCCAGGCTTGCGCGCCAGCACCGGCACGTAATGCCAGGCGTCGTACTCCGTCTGGCCGCGGCCGAACTTGCGCGGGTGCTCGCCGACGATCCGCCCGTCCTGGCGGATGACGAGACGGTCGGCGTAGGCGTGCATCTCGACCGGGCGGCCGACGGCGCTGGCGTTGACCGAGTAGCGGTTGTTGTCGAAGCGCACGAGGCACATCTTCGACACCGACGCCGGCGTGCTGTGGAACCCGTCGAAGCGACCGCGATAGGCGATCAGCTTCGGCCGTTCGTCCTCGAACATCTCCCATATCGTGCGGTCGGGCTGCTCGGGATGCGGCGTGCGCCTTGGCCCAGGCCAGGCATTTGTCGAGCAGCCAGGCGTTCAGCTCGTCGTAGCTCTTGAAACGCAGCCTCGGCGTGAAGAAGCGCTCGCGCACCAAGCCGACCTGGTTCTCGACCTGCCCCTTCTCCCAACCCGACGCCGGCGTGCAGGCGACCGGCTCGACCAGGTGGTGCGAGCACATTTGCAGAAAGCGGCGGTTGTATTGGCGCTCCTTGCCGATGAAGATCGTCTCCACCGCCGTCTTCATATTGTCGTAGATCCCGCGCTGGCAGGCGCCCTTGAAGAACGCGAAGGCGCGCTCATGCGCGTCGAACACCATCTCCTGGCTCTCACGCGGATAGGCGCGCACGAACATCAGCCGGCTGTGGCAGAGCCGCATATGCGCGACCTTCACCGTCGTCGTCGACGCCGTTCAGCACCACCATCTCGTGGCTCCAGTCGAACTGATAGGCCTCGCCCGGCGCAAAGCTCAGCGGCATAAAGGCCTCCGCCGTCGCGCTCGCGTGCTCGCGGCTCCATCGGCGCGCGTAACGCCGCACGGCGTCATAACCGCCCTCGTAGCCCAGCGCCCGAAGCTCCTCGAATATCCGGATCAGCGTCAGCCGCTCGCGCGCCGCCGCTGTCGCGTTCGCCATCAACAGCCGGTCGAGGTCTTTCGCCCACACCCCGAGCCTCGGCCGCGGCTGCACCTCGCGCTCGTAGCGAACGCCGTCTCGCCCGAGCGCAGCACCCGCCGCACCGTGTTGCGCGACATCTTCAGCTCGCGCGCGATCTGCTTGATCGACTTGCCCTTGACCAGATGCTCCCGGCGTATCCGCGCTATCGTCTCCACAACCAGCATCCCTTCACCGCCCGCTCGCGCCAAAGCAGGCAGTCGATCCAGATCGATGTCAGGGGGTCAATTTTGGACGCCGATAACCCCTAAACTGGGGTCAATATTCCACGCCGAAACTCACGTCCGACTACTTGGCTGAAATTGAAGGCCCTCTCGCTCACGCTCATTCCGCCGCCAGCGCCTCGGCTTGCTAAAGCACGTTCGCACCGCCTCGTCCTGCAGGTCTGGCTGGTAGCCGTACTTCCTGAGCAGCCGCTTGACGTGCCGCCTGATGTTCGCCCGCGCTCTGTCCCGGTGCGTTCAGTCCCCTGAGATATTCCTTTTGATCACCGTGACCAGCTCGTGCGCAATGACCCTCAGCGTCGGCTCGGCGGTAAACTGGCGAGACGTCCTGAACCTCGGACGCTTGCGGCGCAATGGAAGTCGGTCGTCACTCGACGCGCTTGCTAATGCTGATAGCTGAGACGAGCTTTTTCGTTGGCAATACGACGACGAGCAGGACTTTTTTCCGTTATGACCGGATTGAACGTAGATCAGACCTGCCTCCGCAAGGCGTCCAAGATTTTTGTGTAGTCGGGCAATTCATCGGTTGCCCATGCGGCGCAACGCCGGTAGCCTCCCGCTTCTGGCACGAAGGCCACATTGCCTCCGCCGATTAAGCTGTTTCTGACAACGTATTCGAGCGTATAGGCAGCCCCAGCAATGCCTAACGTCGTGACGAGATTATGAATGCGCTCGACCCAGTCGCGTGGAAGACCGTTGGCTTTAAGGGCACGCTCGCGCCGCCTGTCGTCCACAAAACTTCCGACGTGCCGACCGGGCAAGAGCCGATTTGTGCGTTAGCGGAGACTCTTAACTTGAGCATACTCAAACAATCCATCTACTTATCGTTAGTTGAACGGCTTCGCGGCGGCTTCCGTGATGGCTTTGTCTAGAGCTATCGCGAAAGCTTCCGCCTCTTCCAAGTCGTCAGTAACGAAGATTGGCGGATTGCTTGCATCATCAGAGCTGGTCCCGGCTGTCTGCACAGATTTCCGCGAGCGATAAGTGGCGTCCTGCCGGGGTTGATGTCTTTGCCGCATAGGGGTTGGGACGAAGGGAGGGCGTAGCCCGACCGGAGGTCCAACCCCTATGCGGCGCGGAAAATTTCATGCCGCCGCCGCGAGCGACGTGGGGTGGAAGTAAGCCTCGTCCGGGGTGCGCCGGTCAAGGCTCGAATGCGGACGCAGCCGTTGTAGAAGTCGAGATATCGGCCCAGCGACGAGCGGGCCTCTGCGACCCTGTCGTAGGCCTTCAGATAGACCTCCTCGTATTTCACGCTGCGCCACAGCCGCTCGACGAAGACGTTGTCGCGCCAAGCTCCCTTGCCGTCCATGCTGATGGCGATCTTGCGATCCAGCAAGACGCCCGTGAACGCCTCGCTGGTGAATTGGCTGCCCTGATCGGTGTTGAATATCTCGGGCTTGCCGTATTCGCCGAAGGCCTCCTCCAGCGCCTCGACGCAGAAGCCCGCCTCCATCGTGATCGACACCCGATGCGAAAGAACCCGCCGGGTGAACCAATCGACGATGGCGACGAGATAGACGAAGCCGCGCGCCATCGGGATATAGGTGATGTCGCAAGCCCAGACCTGGTTCGGCCGCTCGACCTTCACGCCACGCAGCAGATAGGGATAGATCTTGTGTCCCGGCGCGGGCTTCGAGGTGTTTCGCCGACGATAGATCGCCTCCATCCCCATGCGCTTCATCAGCGTCGCGACATGCCGGCGGCCGATCTCGACGCCCTCGCGAGCGAGAAAGTCGCGCAACATGCGGGACCCAGCGAACGGGTGCTCCAGATGCAGTTCGTCGATCCGCCGCATGAGCGACAAGTCTTCCGGAGAAACCGGACGCGGCTTGTAGTAGACCGAGCCGCGGCTGACGCCGAGAACCCTCGCCTGGCGGGAAATCGGCAAGTCGTGCCCGCGGTCGATCATCGCTTTGCGCTCAACAGGCCGGCCTTGCCGAGCGCTCCGGACAAAAAATCGTTCTCCAGCGCCAGCTCTCCGATCTTGGCATGGAGAGCTTTCAAATTGACCGCAGGCGTCGCTGTCTGCGTCGTGTCCCGCCCGAAAATTCCTGCCGCGCCTTCGAGAAGCTGACTGCGCCATTGCGTGATCTGGTTCGGATGGACGTCGAACTGCTGCGCCAGTTCGGCCAGCGTCTTCTCGCCTTTGATCGCAGCCAAAGCCACCTTCGCCTTGAAGGTCGGCGTGTGGTTCCGGCGGGCCCGTTTTGCCATTTGCACTCCTGAATTACGGCTATTCTCGCCGCTGTCAGGCAGAAAATCCACTTATCGTCCTGTCCAGTCTTGCACGACAGCTCTGCGTCAGAGCGCCGCCGAGCCCGGAACGCTCCTTGTCACGGCATCGGTGCAGCGTCAGGTCGCAGGATTGTTCGTCGCCGAGGACAAGGGACCACACGAGCTTAAGGGCGTGCCGGGCAGGCCCGCACTCTATCGCCTCGTGCGCGCCAGCGGCGGCGGCCGAAGGGCCGGGGCGCGGTCCTTAACGCCGCTCGTCGGGCGCGAAGAGGAACTGTCGACGCTCGCGCGGCGATGGGATCGCGCGAAGGCGGGCGACGGGCAATTCGTGCAGATCGTCGGCGAGCCCGGTCTGGGCCCGTCGCGGCTGCTGGAGGAGTTCCATATTCGGTTGGGCGAGACGCCGCACACCTGGGTCGAATGGGCGTCGTCACAACTGCTGCAGAACACGCCGCTGCACCCGATCGCAGAATGGGGGAGGCAACGCTTCACAAGCGAGGCCAAGTTCGCCGAACTCGAAGCGGCCCTTGCTCAGGTGAAGCTCGATCCGGCCGAGCAGGCCCCGCTCCTTGCGCCGCTGCTCGACGTTTCGATACCCAACGAGCGCGTTCCGCAGCTCGCGGCGAATGAGCTACGCCGCAGGCAGCTTGCGGCCGTGCTCGCTTGGCTCCTGGCCGGCGCGCGGACGCAGCCGATCGTGCTGGCCTTCGAGGACTTGCAATGGGCGGACCCGACGACGCTCGACCTGATGAAAACCCTGACCGAGCGCGGCGGCCAAGCGCCGCTGCTGATTGTCGCCACGAGCCGGCCAGAGTTCCGGTCGCCGTGGACGACGCGATCCCACCATAGCGTCATCGGACTTGCGCCGCTCGATCGCGCGCAGATTGGTCAGATGGTTGGCATGATCGCCGAGCGCCACGCACTATCGAAGGATGCGATCGAGGGCGTGACGAGCCGCACCGGTGGGGTGCCTTTGTTCATTGAAGAGGTGACGCGGCTCCTCTTGGAGGGCGGCGCGCAGACGATCCCGCCGACGTTGCAGCAATCGCTGGCCGCTCGGCTTGATCGCCTCGGCGAGGCGCGTGAGGTGGCGCAGATCGGCGCGGTGCTGGGCAGAGAGTTTTCGTATCCACTGCTCCACGCCGTTGCCGACCGGTCGAGTGCGGCGCTTGACGGGTCGCTGGAGAGGCTCGCCGAGGCGGATTTACTGTTCGTCGAGGGGACCGCGCCAGCTTCATCCTATCGCTTCAAGCATGCCCTGATCCAGGACGCCGCCTACGAAAGCCTGCTGAAGGCGCGCCGGCAGGCGCTGCATCGCCGTGCGGCGGAGGCACTCGTCAATGCGCCCGACCCGCAATCTGAACTCGTCGCGCATCACTTCACGCAGAGCGGCCAAACGGAGCAGGCAATTGAATGGTGGGGTAAGTCGGGTGAAGACGCACTGCGTCGGAGCGCGTTTCAGGAGGCGATTGCTCATCTTTGGCAAAGCGATCGAGATGGCAGACGCGCAAAACATCGCCTCCGACGAAAATCGCTTCAAGCCGCCTGTTTCCAATGCGCGACTATCCCTCCAAGTTCGGTATGGCCAGGCACTTCAACTTGGGCGGGGATTTGGCCACGCCGAAACAAGCAAAGCTGTTGCGTTGGTAAGTGGGTCGCCGCGCGTGTCCCCGCGTGAACACTATGACGCGCTGTTTCTGGAGAGCTATACCCGGCTGGTGGGCGGCGAAGTTCTGGCGGCAAGTCTTGCAGCAGAAGAACTCCTGCACGACGCTGAAGCCGGAGGACTGAACTACGAGCGTCTTGCCGGGCAACACCTTTTGGGTGTCGTCGGCCTCTATCAGGGCCGATTTTCCGAAGCTCGTGAATTGCTGACGACAGCTCTCGAAAGCAATGGAGAAGCCAACAATCCCCGCGATCGCTTCCGCTTCATCGGAGATCATGGGGCGATGACGCTCGCCAACCTTGCTATCGCGAAATGGGTAACAGGTGACGTCTCCGGTGCGGTTTCAGCGGCTGATGAGGCGCTTGCCGCCGCTGAGGCTTCGGAGCATCCACCGACGATCTGCGTTGTCCTAACCAACCGCTGCATGCTCAACGTTCGCCGCGACGATCCGAACACGGTCGCCAGTGACGCCGAGGAATTGCGCCGGTTGGGGACCGAGCACAGCATGCCGACCTATGTCGGAGCGGGCCAGACGCTTGCGCTCTGGGCGCGCGCGCGTGAGTTTGGCGACGCGGAAGCGGTCAACGGATTTGAACGGGCGGTCCTCGCGCTCAACGTGGCAGTGAAGCATACCTCACCGTTTGGCCACGCCGCTCTCGCAGGACAACAAATTCGTGAAGGCCAATTGGCGGTGGCGATCGCTGGTGTCGAACGGGCGCTCTCGTTTGCTAAGGACAGCGGTATTCGATGCGATGACGCTTGGCTTCTTCGACTACGTGGAGACGGGCTCACGGGTTCTGATCCGGCCGCTGCCGAGCTTGCTTACCGTGCGGCAATTGAAGTCGCACGAGTGCAAGGAGCGCGGACCTTGACACTCTTAGCCGCGATCCCGCTCGCGCGTCTGCTACGTGGCGCTGACCGGCTTGTAGAAGCCCACGACGTCCTCGCCCTCGCGCTTGAGGGCTTCTCAGCGACGCCCGACCTCCCCGCCATCACCGAGGCGCAGGCGCTCTTAGCGGTGCTCGACCAGGATGACGGCGTTAGGGTTGCGGCGCACCGGCTTCAGGCCCGCGCGAGGATACAGGCCGACTTCGCTAAGGCCGTGATGTGGTCTAAAGGATTTGCGAGCGACGAGGCCAGCGCGGCCTTCGATCGCGTCGCCGCGTTCTCCGTTCATAGCGAGGCGGAGGCTTTCGCCGTGCAGCACAGCCGCTGGACGATGGCGCTGGTTCGAGGCGAACTCAGCCGAGCCCGCGCGCTCGCCTCGGCCTTCCTGCACGAAGCGGAAACGTCAGGACGCATCGCGGAAGCGGGGGTCGCGCTTAGGGGTCTGGGCTTGATGGCCTATTTCTCCGGCGAATTCGTGGAGGCGCGGAGATTTGCCGAGAGAGCGCTCGCGACCTGCGGTCCTGAATTCGATCGGGAGGCGACGGACCGCTCGTGGGAGGACACCGGCACGGTCGCCATGTGTTGCCTCGCCTTGGCGAATTGGCAACTGGGAGAGGTCGACCGCGCGCGAGAATTCATAGAGGCGGCGAACCGGCGCGCCATCGAAATCGACCATGTCGCCTCGATGGCCAATCCGCTTTGGTTCAGGTCACTGATCGAAATCATGCGCGGGGACGCGGCGGGCGCGCTTCGCGCGTCGCAATCCCTCAGCGAACTCAGCCGAAAACATGGACTGGAAATGCAGGGCCTGATCGCCGACCTATGGTCCGCCTGGGCGCGCGGTCAGTTGGGCCTTCTCAAGACCGGGGCCGCCGACTTCCGCCAAGCTCTCGCGGCGTTGACCGACCACGGTTTCCTCAACGACCGCGCATTGTTTTACGGACTTTTGGCGCAGCTCGAAGCGATCGAAGCAGGTGCGGAGAGCGCGCTTCCGACAATAAACGAGGCATTGGCGCTCGACCACGCTGCGGAAAGCCACAGCGAACTCTCGTTCTTACACCGCATCCGAGGCGAACTCCTGCTCCTGTGCGATCCGCCGCAACGAAGCGAAGCCGAAGTCGCTCTCCGCGCCGCGATTGCCGCCGCGAAGACGCAGAGCGCGCGTAGTTTTGAGCTTTTGGCCGCACTCCCTCTCGCGCGTCTGCTACGTGGCGTTGATCGGCTTGCAGAAGCCTGTGACGTCCTCGTCTCCGCGCTGGAAGGCTTCGCGCCAACTCCCGAATTGCCCGCCATCGCTGAGGGGCAGGCGTTGCTCGACGAATTGGGGCGCTAGAAGCCGCCTCGTTTTAAGCCGCGCAGGAATGAGACGATCGAAAAGCGGTGCGCAATTAATTGCAATCTTGATGTGCTTGCGGCTCGGATCGACGAGACCGGCCCCCGTTTCTGCTTGGATGCCGTCCGTCCTCAGAGCCCGTCGGAGACCCGAAGCAAGACGAGACGGCTGCTGGCGAGGCGGCTATTTAACCCGAGCTACTGCGTCTCGTAGGAGGCGCGGTGATATGCTCAAGTTGCGCGCCAAGTCTTCTTCCGTCGCCGTTCGCTCGGCGAGCATCTGCTTGACGACCCAGAGGGTGCCGAGGTCGATCCGGCCGTGCCGACCGAATGCGTGGCGCTCCTCCGTGTTACCGCGCAAGAGGTGTGACGGGTTGACGCACGACGAGCATCCGCAAAGGGCGATCGCCTCGTCGGCGCGGGTCATGGGCTCGCCGGTCGCTTCCAGCATCAGACGGCGGACCTGCAAGTTCTTGCCGCCCGACTTCACACGGGCGCGATTGGCCCGGTCGTGCGCGCCCTGCCAGCCCAGCAGCTCTCAGCCAGACCCGGCAGGCGGACCTCGGTGACCAACGTTTTGGACATGAGGTTGCGCAAGCGGGCTCCCACCGTGATCGTCCTCTTTGCTATCTATCTGACAGATTCGGAATTGTGTATCCCCACGCCTTGTCAGGCTCAAGGACAGAATTGCTGTCCGAGGACAGTTTCTGGACAGCTGGTCGAAGTCTCGCGCCATCGCCTCGGATTTCGGAGTTTGGACAAGGACGTTTCATCAATTCATATTCAATTAATTGCGAAGCGACTTTGCTGAGGCGACCCGGAGGTCCCGACCGGCCGTACACCTTGTTCGGCCAGCAGGAAGGCCGCTGACAGCCAAGAGTGGCGGGGAGACTTCGACTTGGCTGAGGCCCGGAGTGGCGGCCTACGGGCTTCTCAAGCCCTCAGCGGCCGTGCCGGGATTGGGGACGTCTTCGGAACCCTTGCAGCGACGGACACGACAGGTTCAGCCTCAGGAACTGGCCGGTGCCGCGCTTAACTGCATCGTGTGGGCCGGCCGCGCCATACCTCGGGGTAAGCTGCCCTGAGGCGGCGTAGCGCCCGTGCTGCCCAACGCAGACGCGGGCTGGCGGGATAGGCGCGCTCAGCCGGACGCAATTAATTGCAAAGTGGAGACCATCGGCGTCTTCTCGGGGGCGTCGCCTACTCGATCAGGAGTAGCGGGGCAGCTCAGGTCTTCTTCGGCTTTTCGGCACAAGGGCGAGCGCCCTCACGAGGGCTTTTTCCTTGAAGCGAAGCCCTTTTCCGGGTGTCACATGCTGCGCGCCATATTCCAGAATGACCTTTTCGAACAGCGCGTACTGCTTCTGGTTAAGGCGAAGAAGGATGGATTTCGTCTTAGTGTCAGCGTTGCCCTGCAGGTGCTGCCGCAGTTGATCGACGGTGTGATGAAGGCCATAATACGCTGCCTCCTGGAACTTCTCTTTGGGGCAGAGCCGAGTGATCAGGACACACTTGGTCCAGCCCAAGCTGACGTAGTCACGCTCCGCAAAGCCCAGCTCGCCAATTCTCCTGCCAAGACCGCGAAGGTAGGCCAACGCCCTCGGGCTCATACGCGTGGCGCTAATCTGCTTCTCCGCGCTGGGGGCCGAGGACGGGTCGGCATCGAGGTGCGCCAGTGTGACGGCCAACTTGATCCGATCGGCGCTCTTCGCCGCCAGCTTCTCGATCTCCTTCAGAACGTGACTTTCCGTGGCCATCGCGCTCGTTCCTCCGCCGCGACGGCATGCCAGAAGCCTCTTGCGGTTTCGTAAACGCAATTAATTGCAGACAAGGGAGCGCGAGAGCTAGGCAAGAGCTTGCTCGCGTTTGACGACAAGGCAATGCGCGCGCCGGGGGGAAGACGTCTCGGCTTCAAGCTGCGCCAATGGCACCGCCAGCTTGATCGGATCGGCATCTCGTTCGGACAGCCTCTCGATCCGCTTCAGGATTGTGGATTTCATGGTCGTCGGCATCGAAACCCCTTTCGGGTGCTGCTGTTGCCACGCTTTCCTTTAGGCTGGGTGAAGGCAGGCAGGGGGATCACCGCGCTCATCACCGCGAGGCAGGCATCGACCTCGCATGGTCGAGCGGAGACGCAATTAATTGCAAATACGCGGCGCCAACCGAAGCTTGGTCTGGTGCTCAGTCCTGCGGCGGCGTCGGCGGCGGGATTCGAAGTCATCGTCCGGCTCCTCGTCGTCGCAGAACTTGGAAGTAGGCGGCGGGGCTGGCGGCACGAAAACTTGGATTGGCACTTTCGTGTAAAACTCTCGCTTGGCTGTGGCGGCAAGGTCAGGCCGGCGTTGTAGGCCTTGGCTCGGGAGACGAGGTTCTCGTACTCCGCCTTGCGGCGCTCCATGCGCTCACCTACGAGCTGCTGGAAGACCTCCGGGTACTCGTCTTCGTGATCGTCCTGGAAGGATCATGTCGATCTCCCGCCAGTACTTCCAGTTCGTCGGGCCTCGGGATGGCCGCGATGTTCACCTTCTTGTCGGGTAGCGCGTATGACGCCCTTCGGCGGGGCGACGAGGCCATTCTTCTTCAGGATTTCATCCGCCTTGGCGAGGGTCGGGTCCTTCTTGCCGGCGATCAGCTCCAGGTCCGTGCGGCCTTCAGCGCGCCACTTGTAAATGGTCTCCGGTTGCACCTTGTGTTTCTTGGCCAGCTTGTGCGAGGTCCATATCTCGCCCGTTGCGGGGTCCACGATCGCGATGTTGTCGCCCTTATGAGTGTTCTGCTCGAACTTGTCCGCCCACTTGCACAACCCAGGCCCGTAGGCGTGGACGTCGTTGTCGATCCGGTGGAGCGTGTGCTCTGCCGAGGGTCTCGGCCCCATGCTCTTCAGGAAGCCGGGAAAAGTCTCCCACTCCGTCGCCCAGGGCCAGCCCTTAGTCTTGCACTGGGTCTTACGGTTCTTCCATGACGAGTAGGTCAGCGGGTAGGCGGCGTTCAGTGCCATGCGCTTCAGGTGTTCGGCGTCGTAGACGTGGCCCATCGGGCTGGGACGTCGGTAGCCAGGGCGAACTTGCTCTTGCCCTTCGGCTTCGTCTTGCCCGTTTTCTTTTCTTGGAGAACGCGGAAGGCGGTTCTCCCGAGCCTTGATCAGGAGGGGCCAGCGCATGCAGCTGAATGCCCTTTATATCCAGGGCGTTCGCCGTTTTCTGTTCCGACTTTATCGGGCGTGATTTTCTGGCCGTTTTCACCGCTGGTCAGAAAGTCCGACCGTTCCTCTTGAAGGCGGCCAGCTCGACGATGTTGGACTTGGAGTTCACGGCGTTTCTCCTTGCTATCGAGCGCCGCATCGACCTATGATGATCTCGACGGCGCCAGATGGTGTCACTCTTCATGGCCGGTCGGGGTTGCCGCCCCGGTCGGCCTTATTCGCTGGGCGTGATCGAGGGCGTCAGGTCCGAGGCGCGGCGGGGCGCGGTCTCCGAGGCCGAGAGAGCCCGAAAAATCTCGCGCCGACTGCCGGGGTCGGCTTAAGCCACTTTTCCAAGTCCCAGTTCTGATACTTGTCGCCGGCCTTCTGAAGGTGAGTGTATCGCTTCAGTGAGGACCAGGAGCGGTGGCCGGATACGCCAGCGACCTGCGGGATGTTTTCCCCAGCTCGAACAGTCTGGAGACGCCCTCATGGCGTAGGTCGTGGAAGTGCAAGTCCTCGATAGCGAGAAGCCTGCACGCCCTCGTGAATGCCGCCGTGATAGCGTCAGGGTTGAACGGGAAGATCGTTGGCTTGTCGCGCGGCATTGACCGGATCACCTGCAGGGCTTCGGCCGGCAGATCGGTCCAGACGTTGTTGCCGGACTTCTCCCCTGGGTTCTTCATGTCGCGCACCATGACGCGCGAGTTCGCCTCGTCGAGGTCGGCCCAGGTGATTCGCGTGATCTCCTCTAGTCGGCGAGTCGAGAACATGGCGAACAGGACGATCTTGACCATCGGGTTTGACGAGGGCCGGCGCTTTCGGCGATCCTCGAAGTGCGTGAGTATCTGATCAAGCTCTTCGATCGTTGGCCGCCTATTCCGCTCCTGGGACTTCCGGGTCAGGCCAAGGCGCTTCATGACCTTAAGCGCATCGGACATGGCCTGAGCGTCGAGCGGGACGCCCCAGGCAGGTCGTGCTACGGCGAAGACCGACGCGAGGTGGGACATGTAGTTCAGGACGGTCTGTGGCTTCATGCTCGCCGCCAGCCGTTCTCCGAAATCCACGAGGTCCTGGCTTGTAATGTCGGCGCATCGTCGCTCACCGATCTCGTCATTCTTTATGGAGCGGAGCACCTGCGCCTTTGTCCGCCCTATGCCCTTTCGGGACGTCTGGGTGTAGCGGTCGATGGCATCCGCCAAAGTTACGCTTGAGCGCGCTACGCGGGCGGAAAACAGGGCTCCCGGCTCGCCTAGTTCCGTCTCGCGCTTCTTGAGCCACGTCTCGGCAATTTTTCGCCGATCGAAGGTGCGCGCCTCTCGGTGGACGACCGTGCCCTGCCGCATGATCGAGATTTGTGCGAGATAGGCGTCTGTTCCGTCTCGTCTTTGCCGCCTTACTATACGTACCCATTTACAACATGCCCTGAATTTTTGTGACACAAGTTGTAAACAGGTTTTGGAATAGGACGCAAATGGGCGACAATGCGCCCGGTTGGAGCCGAAAAGCGAAGGAAAATAATCGAGTGATTTCTGCGTTTGATCCGAAACTAGAAGGCTTCCGCTTCTCCGTCGCGCCGATGATGGATTGGACCGACCGGCATTGTCGGGCCTTCCATCGCGTGCTGAGCGCCCGCGCCCGTCTCTACACGGAGATGGTGACGGCCGACGCCGTCATCCACGGCCCGCGCGAACGCCTCCTCGGGTTCGATGCGGCCGAGCGCCCGCTGGCGTTGCAACTCGGCGGCGCGGAGCCGGCAAACTGGCCGAAGCCGCGCGGATCGGCGCCGATTTCGGCTATGACGAGATCAACCTGAATTGCGGCTGCCCGTCCGACCGCGTGCAGAACGGGCGCTTCGGCGCCTGTCTCATGCGCGAGCCGGTGCTGGTGGCCGAATGCGTGGCGGCGATGCGGGCGGCGGTCGCGATCCCCGTGACCGTGAAATGCCGCATCGGCGTCGACGAACAGGAGCCGCGCGAGGCGCTCTTCGCCCTCGTCGAGCGCGTCGCGGCGGCGGGCGCGGCGGGCGTGATCGTCCATGCCCGCAAGGCGTGGCTCGAGGGCCTGAGCCCGAAGGACAACCGCACGATCCCGCCGCTCGACTATCCCCTGGTCTACGAGCTGAAGCGCGCCTTTCCCGCACTGCCGGTCGCGCTCAACGGCGGGCTTGCCGATCTCGACGCCGCCGAGCGGGCGCTCGGCGAGGTCGACGGCGTCATGTTCGGCCGCGCGGCCTATCAGAACCCGGAGCTCCTGCTCGAAGTCGACCCGCGAATGTTCGGCCAGACGGCGCCGCAGGACGACGCCTTCGCGGCGGTCGCGGCCTTCGAGCCCTATATCGCCCGGCATCTGGAGGCGGGCGGGCGGCTGCATGACGTGACGCGCCATATGCTGGGACTGTTCGCAGGCAGGCCGGGCGCGCGCCTCTATCGCCGCTGCCTCGCCACCGAGGCCGTGGGCCGGGACGCGGGGCTGGAGACGCTGCGAAAGGCCGTGGCCTTCGTCGGACGGGAGGCGTTGGCCGAGGCGAGTTGAAGCGGGCGCCCCCGCCTACCCAGACGGCGCCTTTGCCGTTATGAAGGGCGCCGAAATCCCGCGAGAGCCCCCGTGCACGCCCCTGTCTCCGACGCCGCGAAAGTCGGCCACAATCGCCCCCGCAACGCCGGAGCGCCGCTCGATCCCTCCTGGTTCGAGAGCGTCGGCGTCAATTCGAGCGCGGTGGAGCGGCGGGCGGCGAGCCTGACCGCCCGCCGGTCGGTGAAGAAGGAATATCAGGCCGCCTGGCTCGTGCAGGCGCTGACCTGCATCGACCTGACCACCCTTTCCGGCGACGACACGCCCGGCCGCGTGCGCCGCCTCTGCGCCAAGGCGCGCCGGCCGCTGAGCGAGGAGCTTCTCGCCGCCCTGGAGCTGACGGACGCCCCGCCCACGGTCGGCGCGGTCTGCGTCTATCCGACGATGGTCGCTCCGGCGGTGAAGGCGCTGGAAGGCTCCGGAATTCCCGTCGCCTCCGTCGCCACCGGCTTTCCCGCGGGGCTGACGCCGCTCCCCGTGCGGCTCGCCGAGATCAAATATGCGGTCGCGGAGGGCGCGGAGGAGATCGACATCGTCATCACCCGCGCGCATGTGCTCAACCGCGACTGGACGGCGCTCTACGACGAGGTTTGCGCGATGCGCGAGGCCTGCGGCGCGGCGCATCTGAAGGCGATCCTCGCCACCGGCGATCTCAGGACTTTGCGCAACGTCTATGCGGCGAGCATGGTCGCCATGCAGGCCGGCGCCGATTTCATCAAGACCTCCACCGGCAAGGAGGACGTCAACGCGACGCTGCCGGTCAGCCTCGTGATGCTGCGCGCGCTACGCGACTATGGCGAGCGCACCGGCTACGCCATCGGCTTCAAGCCGGCCGGCGGCCTGCGCACGGCGAAAGACGCGCTGAACTGGCTCGTCCTCATGCGCGAGGAAATGGGCCTCGCCCATACCCGCAACGATCTGTTCCGCATCGGCGCCAGCGCCCTGCTGACCGACATCGAGCGTCAGTTGGAGCATTACGCGACCGGGCGCTATTCGGCGAACTATCGCCATGCCATGGGATGACGTCCGCCCACCGTCATGGCCGGACTTGTTCCGGCCATCCACGCCGGTGTGTGTTGCTTGGGTCAATCAAGGTCGCCTTCAGGCATATCGCGCCGCCTCGCTTTGCGTCCCGGCGTGGATGCCCGGGACAAGCCCGGGCAGGACGGGCGTCACGTCAGGATCATCGTAAGGGCCGGTAATGGGCAAGATCACCGACATCCTCAAGACCATGGAATACGGCCCCTCGCCCGAGGCGTCCGACGCCGTGCGGGCTGGCTGGAGGGTCACAAGGCCGGCTTCGGGCATTTCATCGGCGGCCGGTTCACGGCTCCGGGCGAGCTGTTCGAGGTCTGCGACCCCTCCACCGGCGCGCCGATCGCCCGCGTCACGCAAGGCACGCCGCGCCGACATCGACGCGGCCGTCGCCGCCGCGCGCGCGGCGCAAGCCGCCTGGGCCGCGCTTCCCGGCCACGAGCGCGCCCGGCATCTCTACGCGCTCGCCCGGCTCACGCAGAAGCGCGAACGCTTCCTCAGCGTTCTGGAGAGCCTCGACAACGGCAAGCCGATCCGCGAGACGCGCGACATCGACGTGCCGCTCGTCGCCCGGCATTTCTACCATCACGCCGGCTGGGCCTCGCTGATCGCCAGCGAGTTCCCGAACGCGCGCCCGGTCGGCGTCTGCGGGCAGATCATCCCCTGGAACTTCCCGCTGCTGATGCTGGCCTGGAAAGTCGCGCCGGCGCTCGCCTGCGGCAATACGGTCGTCCTCAAGCCCGCCGAATATACGCCGCTGACGGCGCTCGCCTTCGCGGAGATCTGCCTCGAGGCGGGCCTGCCGCCGGGCGTGGTCAACATCGTCACCGGCGACGGCGCCACGGGGGCGGCTCTGGTCGCGCACGAAGGCGTCGACAAGATCGCCTTCACCGGCTCGACGGAAGTCGGCCGGCTCATCCGCCGCGCCACCGCCGGGTCGGGCAAGCGGCTGTCGCTGGAGCTTGGCGGCAAATCCCCGTTCATCGTGTTCGACGACGCCGATCTCGACAGCGCCGCCGAGGGCGTCGTCGACGGCATTTTCTTCAATCAGGGGCAGGTTTGCTGCGCGGGCTCGCGGCTGCTCGTCGCCGAAAGCATCGAGGCGCGGTTCCTGGCGCGGCTCAAGGCGCGGATGGGAACGCTGACGGTCGGCGCGCCGCTCGACAAATCGACCGACATCGGCGCCATCGTCCATCCGACGCAGCTTCAGCGCATTCGCGGCCTCGTCGAGGCCGGCCGCGCCGAGGGGGCCGAGATCTTCCAGCCCGAGACGAAGCTTCCCGCCGCCGGCTCGTTCTTCCCGCCGACGCTGGCCTGTGGCGTCGAGCCCGCCAATATCCTGGCGCGCGAGGAGGTGTTCGGCCCGGTGCTGGCCACGATGACCTTCCGCACGCCGGACGAGGCGGTCTCGCTCGCCAACAACACGCGCTTCGGGCTCGCCGCCTCGGTCTGGACCGAGAACGTCAACCGCGCCTACGAGGTCGCCTCGCGGCTGAAGGCGGGCGTCGTCTGGATCAACTCGACCAACCTGTTCGACGCCGGCGCCGCCTTCGGCGGCTATCGCGAAAGCGGCTTCGGCCGCGAGGGCGGCCGCGAGGGGCTGGCCGAATATCTCGTGCTTTCGCCGCTGGCGCGCGTGGCGCCTGCAACGGGCAAGTCCGCCCCGCTCAGCGCCGCGCCCGGCCCCGCGCCCGCCGCGCCCGGCCTCGACCGCACGCCGAAAATGTATATCGGCGGCAAGCAGGCGCGCCCCGACGGCGGCGCGGTCTATTCCGTGCTCGATCCCACGGGCAAGGCGGTCGGTCAGGCCGGCCTCGGCAATCGCAAGGACATCCGCAACGCCGTCGAGGCCGCCTCCAAGGCGAGCGGCTGGGCCGGCGCGACCGCGCACAACCGCGCGCAGGTCATCTACTACATCGCCGAGAACCTTTCCGCCCGCGCGGCCGAGTTCGCCGCGCGGCTCGCCGCGATGACCGGCGCAGGACGGGCGCGCCGAGGTCGAGGCGGCCATACGCCGGCTGTTCTTCTACGCCGGCTTCGCCGACAAATACGACGGCGCGGTGCGCGCGACGCAGAAGAAGTTCGTGACGCTGGCGATGAACGAGCCCTACGGCGTGATGGGAATCGTCTGCCCGGACGAGGCGCCGCTGCTCGCCTTCGTCTCGCTGGTCGCGCCGGCGATCGCGGTCGGCAACGCGGTCGTCGCCGTTCCGAGCGCCGCCCATCCGCTCGCCGCGACGGATTTCTACTCCGTGCTCGACACGTCCGACCTGCCCGCCGGCGTGGTCAACATCGTCACCGGCGAGGCCGATGCGCTGGCGCTGACGCTGGCCGAGCACGACGGCGTCGACGCTTTGTGGCGCGCCGGCCCCGGCGCGGCCGAGAAGCGGCTGGAGGAGGCTTCCGCCGGCAATCTCAAGCCGACCTGGATGCTGGGCGAGGGGGTAGACTGGGCGGCCGCCGAGGGCCGCGAGTTCCTGCGCCGCGCCTGCGAGATCAAGACGATCTGGACGCCGTATGGGGAGTGAGGGCGGCGGCGGTTTGAGCCGCGCCGATGGGCGTCTTGTGGGTCGGCTTGGGTTTGTTGGGGTTTTGGAGGGGTCGAAGGGCGGCGGGGCGGGGGGCGACCCATGGGGGACTTCGGCGGCGTCTCAAAAATCAAGACTTTTGCAAGCCACGCCGCAGGCTTCAAAATCAATAGCTTCGGACGTGCAAAAGTTGGTTGCAAAAGTCGGTGCTTTCCGGCACGTTCCCCGCATGATTCTTGGATATGCGCGAGTTTCGACGGATGGCCAGAGCGTTGACGCTCAGGTGAAAGCGTTGCTCGACGCAGGCGCGGAGAAAGTTTTTCGCGAAACGGCGAGTGGCGCAAGGACAGACCGCGTGCAGTTGCGCCGCGTAATTGAGTCCCTCGGTCAAGGCGATACGCTTTAGTCACGTGCCTCGACCGCCTCGCGCGGTCAACCCGCGATCTTCTGAACATCCTCGACAGCATCGCCAAGGCCGGGGCCGAGTTTTGGTCGCTTATCGATGCATGGGCGGACACGACGACGCCTCACGGACGGCTGATGCTAACGGTGCTCGGCGGCCTTGCCGAATTCGAGCGCGATCTTATCCGTGCCCGCACAGGCGAAGGCAGGGCGCGCGCCAAGGCTCATAGCGTTCATATGGGCCGTCCCCCGAGCTAACGCGGCACCAACGCGAGGAAGCGCTCGCAGTCCTTGCCGAGGGAGTCGCGACGCAAGCCGACTTGGCGCGGCGTTTTAACGTAAGCCCAAGCACGATTTCAAGGATGCCCGATGTTGCCTTAGTAGGTTCGGCCCTATGAGTTCGACGATTACCCTCACGGTCGCCAAAATTCTTGCCCTCAAGAGCGGGAACGTGTGCGCCGCGCCGGGATGCAGTCAAAAGCTTGCGGTTGACGGCAACAACATCAGCGGCGTTTCTGTTCTTGGAGAGATGGCGCACATTGCGGGCGAGAAGCCCGGCGCGGCGCGTTATGATCCTGCCATGACGCAGGCTCAGAGAAAGCTTACTCCAATCTACTTTTCCTATGCCCGACCCATCACACGCAAATCGACAAGCCGGGTAACACTTACTCCGTCGCTATGCTTGCCGGGTGGAAAGGCGGACCATGAGGCCCGTATCGACCAAGCGATTATGGACGGTTTTGCCCGACGTGACGTTTGCGGAGCTGGAAATCGTCGCAAAGGCCATCGCGGACGGCGTCGCCAAGCCCCTTCGATGGAGACTTCAAACTCACCGATCCAACTGAGAAGATGAAGCGAAACGGCATGACCGGGCGGTCGCACAACATGCTGACTATGGGGCTGGCCGCGTCGCGCGAAGTACGGGATTTTATCTCGTCAATTTCTCTTACGGTGCCTTTTTTCGAGGATCGGCTTCGTTCGGGTTTTCAAGTTCAATACGATCAATTTTGGAATGAAGGCGTCAGGGGGGATGACCTCTTTGAGGCCCTGTGCGTTTACGCGAGCAAATACAGCACCGATTACCGCGTGCGCGCCGCTAGCCTCGCCGTAGTCGCGCATTTGTTCGAAGCTTGCGACGTGTTTCAGCGATGATTTTACCAACCAAACACACATCGACGAAACAGTCGCTTCTCGGCGTCGGCGCAGAGCTGTTATCGGCGTTGGCGCGTCCTCGCACGGTTTCGAGCCTTTGGGACGATATGCGCGTTTCCCCGACCGTCGGCACGTTCGAACGGTTTACGCTGGCGCTCGACCTCTTGTACGCTTGCGGGGCGGTAGTTCTTTCTGACGGCTTGCTGCGGCGGATCGAACGATGATCCGGAGCATCACTTCCGATCAAAAATCATTCAGGCCCGTGCATCTTAGCCGGGGTTCGACGTTATTCTTGCGGATCGAACGGAGAGATTCGACGCGCAAGGATTCGCGTAACGGATTCGGCAAATCGACGCTTATTGAGATCATACACTTTTGCCTTGGCTCAGACCCACGCAAGGGTGAAAGCGTCCTTGTCCCGCCTCTTGCAGGCTGGACGTTCACCTTGGAAATCGAACTTGCTCACTCGATAGTTACGGTTTCTCGCAACACGACCACTCTCAAATTCGTGAGCCTTGAGGGGCATTTCGATAATTGGCCGATCAAACCCAAGCTCGACAAAAAACAAGGTCAGCGGACGCTCGCGATCAAAGATTGGACGGCGATTTAGGGCATTTCATGTTCGGGGATTCCCGCACGGCTTCCATCAGGATTACGCGCCGAAATTTCGCAGCCTAATCCCCTATTTTGTCCGCCGTGGACGTGATGTGTTCAGCTTGCCGTTTGAACATCACCGCAAGCAACTTGAATGGGACAAACAAATAATAACGCTTTTCTTCTGGACCTCGCGTGGGAAGATGCGAGCGATTGGCAGCAGTTACGGACAGAAAGAAGCATCTCGACAATTTGCGTGCCGCCTCGCAAGGCCGGAATTTTCCGGGAAATTTTCGGATCGTCCGGCGAGCTTGAGGCGGAGAAGATACGCCTCGACGGCACAATTGCTCAAAATCAGATCGGCTTGAATACCTTCAATGTTCACCCGCAATATCGGGCGATCCAGTTGGAGGCGCTTGCCTTGACACAGGCGCTTCATTCGCTCGGAAATAAGCGTTTTCAGGACGAGCGGCGGTTGGCTTATTTCGCCCAAAGCCTCACCGAGGAGAAAGAGCCCGACGCGGCGAACATTTTGCAGCTCTATGAGGAGGCGGGGGTTGCCATTCCGGGTTCCGTAACGCGCCGCTTGGACGAAGTGCAGCGCTTCCACGTGGCTGTGGTCGAAAACCGCAAGAGCTTCTTGGCGCAAGAGATCGACGCGCTTAAGCGCGGCATAGCCGCAGCCGATACCGAGATGCGCGAAAAAGACGAGGCGCGCGCAAAGCTGATGGCTACGCTTAAGACGCATGGCCCGTGGGAAGAATATAGCCGGTTGCAACAAAGGCAGTCGGAGGCAGTCGGACGGCTACAGTATTCGAACTTGAGCAAATCGAGAGAATCAAGCTGTTCGAGGAAGGCCGGAGCGCGCTGCGAATAGAAACGGAAATGCTTCGAACCAAAGCGCGGCAGGACTATGCGGCTCGTAGCGCGCAGCGACAGCGAGCGGTTCAGATTTTCAACTCGAATTCCGAATTCCTGTACGAAGCGCCGGGAAACCTTGTTATAGACGTAACGGACAGTGGATATAAATTTAATATCGAGATACAGAGATCAGGTAGCGGCGGCGTGGGTAACATGAAAGTATTCTGCTACGATCTGCTTTTAGCTGAATTGTGGTCGAAAAAACCGGCTTCTCCTGGTTTCTTAGTGCATGACAGCGTGATTTTTGAAGGCGTTGACGAAAGACAACACGCAAATGCGTTGATATTGGCTGCAAAGAAGTCCGCCGAATGTGGGTTTCAATATATCTGTACAATGAACACAGATTCTAATTCCTGCCAAGGACGCGTCCAATGGACTTGAATGGAGCGAATTTTCTTTGCACGAATTTGTTCGTCTGACTTTAACGGATCAGACGGCTGCGGGCAGTTTACTAGGAATTCGTTTCTAGTACGTCGTCGCTGTTGGCGATCCCTCGCGAGCTTGCAGAAGGGAGACCTCTCTGCAATGACGCGGTGTCTTCGTCGGGCCTATTCGAACGTCCGAAACCCTTCACCATTCCGGTCATAGACGCTTGCCGAAAACCTCCGTTTCACGGCCTCGCCTTTTTCTTGTGTTTTTCAGAAACGACGGTAGAATACTTGCGGCCTTGTCTCCGGCAAAGCCCTAGCCGGCCTCAGAGCCCGCGACGCGCAGGGCGCCGGTGGCCAACGGCGAGGACAGGTTTTGGCGCCTAACGCCTTGTTCCTCCTCGGCTCGGGACTGTCACAACGGCGCCGGGCTTCCATCCGCCGTCAATCCGCGTAGGGAGTCGTCAACCCCGTCGGAGGAACCGTCGATGCCGCGTCTTCTTGTCCCCGCCAAAGCCGACGCCGGCGGCCTGCTGCACGACATCACCCCGCAAAGCGCCGGCTGGACCTATGTCGGCTTCGCCACCCGCAAGCTCGCGGCCGGCGCCTCGGCCCCGGTCGAGACCGGGGCCAAGGAGGTCTGCCTCGTCGTGCTCTCGGGCAAGGTCCGCGTCGCCGCGCCGGGCTTCACTCCGGCCTCATCGGCGAGCGCGCCGACGTGTTCTCAGGGCTCCCGTGGTCGGTCTATCTGCCGCCGGGGACTGAGGCGAAGGTCGACGCCGAGGGCGCGGCGGAGATCGCGCTCTGCTCGGCGCCGGCGACCGGCAAGCTTCGCGCGCGGGTCATCGGCCCGAACGACGTCGAGACGCTGACGCGCGGCAAGGGCTCGAACCTGCGCCACATCCGCAACATTCTCTCCGAGACGGCTGAGGCCGAGAGCCTGCTGGTGGTGGAGGTCATCACGCCCGCCGGCCATTGGTCGAGCTATCCCCCGCACAAACACGACCAGGACGACCTGCCGCGAGAGTCGCTGCTGGAGGAGACCTACTATCACCGCATCAACCCGCCGCAGGGCTTTGCGATGCAGCGCGTCTATACCGACGACCGCTCGCTGGACGAGACCATGACGGTGACCGACCGCGACGTCGTGCTGGTGCCCAGGGGCTATCACCCCTGCGCGGCGGCGCATGGCTACGAGCTTTACTATCTCAACGTGATGGCGGGGCCGAAGCGCAGCTGGCGCTTCCACAACGACCCCGCGCACGAATGGCTGATGGCCTGAGCCTTTATTTGTTGTCGCAGGGTTCGCTGCGCTTCGGCCAGCCGGCGTTCTTCTCGGCGTAGGACTGGGCCGCCGCGTCGATCAGCGGCTGCACCTTGTCGTGGGCCGGCGCGATGGCGTCGCTGATCTTCTTCCAATGCGCGCCGTCCCATTCCTGCACGAAGGTCGCGCTGTGGCTGTTGTGGTCGGCGCAGGTGAGCTTCAGCGGGCTTGCGAAGCCTTCCAGGCCAATCGCCTTCAGTCGCGCGGGATCGAGGTTGAGGTTCTCAAGACCTCGCCGCACGTCCTCGCCGGTGACGACCTTCTTGCCTGTCACCTTCTGCGCCTCGGCGATCGCTTCGGCGATCAGCACCGAATTGTAGACGCCGTGATCGTAGAGCGTGGTGCCGAACTCGCCGGCCTGGGTCTGGCTCTTGCCCGCGTCGATGACGAGCTTCTTGATGTCGGCGAAGGCGGGATAATCGGCGCCCGGCCCGTGCCAGTTGAGCTCCTTGAAACCCTTCGCGCCCTCGCCGGTGGCGGCGGCGTCGGCGTCGCCCGGCCACCAGACGGAGATGAACTTGTCCATCGGGAAGCGCGCCTTCGCCGCCTCCTTGATGGCGGTGGCGTTCATCGCGCCCCAGCCGTACATGATGAGGAAATCGGGGCGGTCGCGGCGCACGTCCAGCCATTTGGCCGACTGGTTCTGCATGTGGGCCGGCGCCACGGGATAGAGCTTGAGGTCGAAGCCCGCGCTCTTCGCCTCGGCCTGGAAGAACGGGAGCGCCTCGCGACCGAAGGCGGCGTCGAAATAGAGATAGCCGACTTTTTTGCCCTTGAGGCCGTCGGTGGAGCCGCCGCCGACATATTTGAGAATCTCGGAAGCGCCGTCCCAATAGGTGACGGGCGGATTGAAGATCCAGGGGAAGATGTCGCCCCGGGCGGCCGCCGAGAGGCCATAAGCCATGGACAGGATCGGGATCTTGTCGACGCCCGCCTTCGGGATCAGCGCCAGCGTGATGCCGGTGGACCACGGATTGACGATCACCGGGTTCTTCGGCTTGACGGAATTGTAGCACTCGAGACCCTTCTTGGTGTCGTAGCCGGTCTCGCATTCCTCGATCACGAGCTTGACGCCGCCGATTCCGCCGTCGCGCGCGTTGAGCATGTTGAGATAATCATGCATCCCGTCGGCGACCGGCGTGCCCGAGCCGCTGAACGGCCCGGTGCGATAGGTGAACAGCGGCACGTAGATCGAGTCCTCGGCCGCGGCGGGGAGCCCGAACGCGAGCGCCGTCGCGGCGGCGAGCGCGGTCTTCAACAGAGCTTTTCGCATGCGTTTCCTCCGTTTGTTATCAATAGGGAAAAGGCCAGACGCGCAGTTTCTGTTTGGTTGTCCTCCATAAGGCCGCAAGCCCCTGCGGCTCGACGATGAGCACGCCGATGATGAGCGCCCCGGTCAGCATGAGCGTGAGCTGCTCGACGGCGGACGCCTGGACCTTCACGCCGATGGCCGAGGGCAGCGCGCGCAGCACGATGGGCAGCAGGTGCAGGACCGCCGCGCCGAAGAAGCGCCGACGATGGAGCCGAGCCCGCCTATGATGATGATGAACAGAAGCTGGAACGACAGGTTGATGTCGAACGCCTCCGGCTCCGCCGAGCCGAACCCAGGAACACCATCAACGCCCCCGCCACGCCGATGTAGAAGGAGGACACCGCGAAGGCGAGCAGCTTGGCCCTGAGCAGCCTGATGCCGATGAGCTCGGCGGCGATATCCATGTCGCGCACCGCCATCCACATGCGTCCGATCCGGCCGTGCGTGATGTTGGAGGCGATCCAGGCGAGCGCGACGACGATGGTCAGCACGATGAGATAGCGCGTGGCGGGCGTCGCGTTGGGCCCGGTGACGGGCGCGCCGAATAGCGTATGGGCGCCCACCTCGATGGCTCCGGAGGCGTTGTTGTTGTAGAGCCAGGGCACGCGCGCGAACGCCCATTCGAGGAAGAATTGCGCCGCCAGCGTCGCCACCACGAGATAGAAGCCCTTGATGCGCAGGCTCGGCAGCCCGAACACCACCCCGATGGCGCTCGAAAACAGGCCCGAGACGAGAATCAGACGAGGATGTTGACCTGCGGGAAATAGGTGTCGAGCTTGTAGCAGGCGTAGGCCCCCACGCCCATGAAACCCGCCGAGCCCAGCGACAGTAGCCCGGTATAGCCGGTCAGCAGATTGAGCCCGATCGCGGCGAGCGACAGCACGAGAAACGGGATCATCATGGTTTCGAGGAAGAACGGACCGCCGAAGGCCGGGATCGCCAAAAAGGCGATCGCCAGAATGAGCGCGAGCCCGATACGGTCCTGTCGAAGCGGAAACACCGCCATGTCGGCGGCGTAGCTCGTCTTGAACTGCCCGGCTTCGCGATAGAACAATCCTGCCCTCTGGCGTATCCCGGCGGTCTTGCGGCCGCTTTTTCCCGGCTCTTGGCTCGCATGGCCGGGGCCTGCTGGCAAGTTGGCATAAGGGATAGGCCCCCGCGAAAAAAGGCGCGCGAGGCGGGAATAAAACGCTGCGTCCGTGAGTCTTCTCTCCCGAACGGCGCCATTCGGCGCCGAAGCGGAGCAAACCATGGACGAGACGAGAGCGAAGCTGGACCGGCGGCAGGTCCTGGAATCTGGTCTGGGCGGGACGGGGGTCGTATGGACCCTGAACGGCGGCGTTCCGACCTCCCGGCTGATCGGGGAGGCGAAAGCGGAAGAGACCGGCTTCTCCTTCGTACAGATCTCCGACAGCCACGTCGGCTTTTCGAAGCCGGCCAACCCGGACGCGCGGGCGACGCTGAAGGAGGCGATCGGCAAGATCAAGGCGCTTCCGGCCAAGCCCGCGTTCATGCTGCACACCGGCGACGTCTCGCACCTGGCCAAGCCTCAGGAGTTCGAGGACGCCCGCCAGCTCATTGGCGAGGCCCAGCTCGACGTGCACTACGCGCCCGGCGAGCACGACATCATCGATCCCAAGACGCGCGAGGCCTATCTCGAACGCTTCGGCAAGGGCGCGACGGGCGGGGGCTGGTACGCCTTCGACCACGAAGGCGTGCATTTCGTCTCGCTCAACAATGTCGTCGATCTCAAGAAGAACGGGCTCGGCTCGCTCGGGCCCGAGCAGCTCGCCTGGCTCGACAACGACCTGCGCGGCCGCTCCGCCTCCACGCCCATTGTCGTGTTCGCGCATATCCCGCTGTGGATGGTCGCGCCGGACTGGGGCTGGGGAACGCAAGACGGCGCGCAAGCCCTCGCGATGCTCTCCCGCTTCGGCTCGGCGACCGTGCTGAACGGCCACATCCACCAGCTGATGCAGAAGGTGGAAGGGAACGTCACCTTCCACACCGCCCGCTCGACCGCCTTCCCCCAACCCGCGCCGGGAACGGCGCCAGGGCCGGGGCCGAAGCTAGTCCCCGCTGGGGACCTGCGTAAGTATCTCGGCGTCGCCGAAGTG
>CAVZAL010000002.1:0-1004762 GCA_963773245.1 uncultured Pseudomonadota bacterium | reverse complement strand
TCGGCCCCGCCTTCACGCTCAATTTCATCCCCGCGCGCGAGGATCTCGCCGTGCCCGAGGCCTGGGCCTCGCCCAACTCGACGCGCGCCGCCCTCGAAGCGGCCCCGCCGGGGGCGGTCGTCGTCGCCAACGCGATGGGCGTGACCGACGCCGGCATTTTCGGCGACATCCTCTGCCTGCGCATGGCCAAGCGCGGCCTCGCCGCGCTGGTGACGGACGGCGTGGTGCGTGATGTCGCGGGCGTCCGCGCCACAGGTTTTCCGGTCTGGGCGCAGGGTTTCGCCGCGCCGCCCTCGGTCGCCGGCTTCATCTTCACCGGCTGGAATCAGCCCATCGGCTGCGGAGGCGTGGCGGTCTTCCCCGGCGACATCATCGTGGCGGACGCCGACGGCGCGGTGGTCGTCCCCGCCGCGCTCGTCGACGAGATCGCGGCGCTCGGGCTCGAACAGGAGCGGCTGGAGGGCTGGATTCTGGGCGAAGTGGAGAAGGGCGCCCCCCTGCCCGGCCTCTACCCGCCCGACGCCGAGACGCGGGCGCGCTACGAGCGCGAGAAGCGTTAGGCCGCGTCCGCCGTAACCCGGTTTCGCCCTTCGGCCTTGGAGCGATAGAGCGCCTGGTCGGCGCGGCGATAGAGTTCGTGCGGGTTGGTGTCGTCGCGCCGCTCGGCGAGCCCGATCGAGGCCGTGACGGCGATGGTCTGCTTGGTCTCCGGCATGACGAAGGCTTCCTGCTCGATCGCCTGCCGCGCCCGCTCGGCGATGCGCGCCGCCGCCTGCACGTTGACGCCGGGCATGACGATGACGAACTCCTCGCCGCCGAGCCGGCACAAAAGATCGCCGCCGCGGATGATGCCGCGCAGCCGGTCGGCGAAGCCCTTCAGCACCTCGTCGCCGCAATCGTGTCCATAGGTGTCGTTGACGCTCTTGAAGTGGTCGATGTCGAGGATCATCAGCGTCAGCGGCGCGCGCCGCATGCGCGCGTTCTCGATCATGGTGGAGAGGTGGTTTTCGAGGAAGCGGCGGTTGTTGAGGCCCGTCAGCGGATCGAACAAGGCCAGCTCGATGGACTGCTGCACCTTCTCGCGCAGCGAATCGGCGTAACGCTTCTGCCGCAACTGCGTGCGCACGCGCGCGAGCAATTCGTTGCGGTCGACCGGCCGGCTCAGCCAGTCGTTGACGCCAAGCTCCAGACCGCGCACGACGCGCGCGCGGTCCTCGACGTCGGCGATCAGCAGGATCGGCAGGTTGCGGGTGCGCTCCAGCGCCCGCAACTGGCTGCAGAGCCTGAGCGAGTCGTAGCCCGCCAGCCCGAGGCTGATGACGAGGACGTCGACATGGTCCTCCGCCGCCTTGAACATCGCCTCCTGCGCGTTGGCCTCGATGCTGACGGCGTGATGCGCGGTCAGCGCCAACGTCAGGCGCTCGGCGGAATTCTTGCGGTCGTCCACGATCAGCAGCCGCCCGCGCCGCCCGTCCTCGGCGCTGGGGCTGGCGAAGGGCGCGATCATGCCCAGCGCGACGGTCGTCTGGGCGCGATTGCGCAATTCGTCGATCGTCACCTTGAGCCTCGCCAGCGAGCGCACGCGGGCGATGAGCTGCATCTCGTCGATGGGCTTGGTCAGGAAGTCGTCGGCGCCGGCTTCAAGACCGCGCACGCGGTCGCCGGGCTGGTCGAGCGCGGTAACCATGACGATGGGCATATGCGAGGTGGCGATGTGGCTCTTGAGCCTGCGGCAGACCTCGAAGCCGTCCATCTCCGGCATCATCACGTCGAGCAGCACGATGTCGCACATCGCCTTTTCGCACATGAGAATCGCGTCGGAACCGTTGGACGCCGTCAATACCTCGAAATATTCGTTGTTCAGCCGGACCTCGAGCAATTTGCGATTGGCGGGATTGTCATCGACGATGAGGACGCGGGCGGTCATCGCTTGGGGGCTCCGAGGAACTGGTCGACCGTTTCGAAGAATTTCGCGACGGAGATCGGCTTGGACAGGTAAGCCTCGCAGCCCCCCTGCAGGATCTTCTCTTCGTCCCCTTTCATTGCGAACGCCGTAACGGCGACGATAGGAATTGAGCGAAGCGATTCGTCGTCTTTCAACCATTGCGTGACTTCGAGGCCGGAGACCTCGGGAAGCTGAATGTCCATGAGGATGAGGTCGGGCTGCGTCTCGCGGGCGAGCCTCACCGCTTCAACGCCGTTGCGGGTCTGGACGATCCGACAACCTCGCGTCTCCAACAGATCGTTGAAGAGCTTCATGTTCAGCTCGTTGTCCTCTACGATGAGAACTGTCTTGCTCATTCATGGATCCGTGGCGGGCCCGGTCTCGACGCTGGCGATCCCGGCGGGCTTAAGGCTAACCGAGAGACATTTACGAATGGAGAATCGGTCTAACGGTCGGGCGCCCAGCGGCAAGACACTGATCTCCCGCAAAGACGGCGAAGACTTGGCGGTTTCTGCGCTTGGGTTCCTGGCCGGCGAGCCGGACCGCCTGTCGCGCTTTCTCGACCTGTCGGGGCTCGGACCGCACAATCTGCGCGCCGCCGCCGCCGACCCCGGCTTTCTCGCCGCCGTGCTCGATTACGTGCTGGGCGACGAGCGGCTGCTGGTCGCCTTCGCCGCCGCGCAGCGGCTCGCGCCCGAGCGCGTCGCCGAAGCGCGCCGCGCGATGGACGGGCCGTCTTGAGCGGCTTCTGCCGCGACTGCCTTTCCCCCGCCGAGCCGGGCGGCCGCTGCCCGCGCTGCGGCTCGCCGCGCGTGAGCCGCGCCGACCCCGCCCTCGCCATCGCCCATGTCGATTGCGACGCCTTCTACGCCTCGGTGGAGAAGCGCGACCGCCCGGAGCTCGCCGACCGGCCGCTCATCATCGGCGGCGGGGTGAAGCGCGGCGTCGTCTCGACCGCCTGCTACATCGCGCGCACCTACGGCGTGCGCTCGGCCATGCCGATGGCGCGCGCGTTGAAGCTTTGCCCGAACGCGGTCGTGCTGAAGCCTGATATGGCGAAGTATTCCACCGTTTCGAAGCAGATCCGCGCGCTGATGCTGGGCCTCACGCCGCTGGTCGAGCCTTTGTCCATCGACGAGGCGTTTCTCGATCTTTCCGGCTGCGAGGCGGCCTTGGGAATGCCGGTCGCGCCGGCGCTGGCGCGCTTTGCGCTCACCGTGGAGCGCGAGATCGGGGTGACGGTGTCGATCGGCCTGAGCTACTGCAAGTTTCTCGCGAAGTTCGCCTCCGATCTCGATAAGCCGCGCGGGTTTTCGGTCATCGCGCGGGGTGAGGCGATGGCGCTGCTCGCGCCGCTCGGCGTCAGCCGGCTCTGGGGCGTCGGCGAGGCGTCGCGGCAGCGGCTCGAACGGCTGGGTTTCGTCAAGATCGGCGATTTGCAGGGGATCGACGAAAGTCAGGCGATGGCCCGGCTCGGCGAGGACGGGCGGCGACTGTGGCGGATTGCGCGCGGGATCGACGAGCGCAAGGTGACGCCGGAGCGCGAGGCGAAAAGCATCTCCGCCGAGACGACCTTCCTGGACGACATCGGCGAGCGCGCCGAGCTGGAGGCGGTGCTGCTCGGCCTGTGCGAGAAGGTGGCGCGGCGGCTGCGCCAGTCGGAGCTCGCCGCCGGCGGCGTGACGCTGAAGCTGCGTCTGCCGGATTTCAAGCTGCGCACGCGCGCGCGCTCCCTGCCGCCGACCCAGCTCGCCCCGCGTCTTTTCGAGGCGGCCCGGGCCCTGCTCGCCGAGCAGCCGGCGGGCCAGCATTACCGGCTGATCGGCGTGGGGACTTCAGACCTCAGGCCCGGATCGGAAGCGGACGCGGCGGATTTGGTCGAGGGGGACCGGACGAAGGAGAAGGCGCGGGAGAAGGCGATCGACGCGCTGCGCGAAAAGTTCGGGCGCGCGGCGGTGGTGAGGGGGCTCGCGTTCCGGGGGAAGGCGGAATGAGGGCGGGCGAAGCCGTTTGCATCGCCCGCGAGGACAAGTCGAATGCGATGGCGCTAGGCTCGGCGCATGAACGCGAACACCAAGCCTATGATGATGACGATCACCGCCAGCCAGATGAGCAGGTGAGCGCCGCCCATGGCGGTCGAGGCCACGCCGCCAAAGCCGAAAAGCGCCGCCACGAGCGCGATGACGATGAGGGCGAGCGCCCAGTAGATAAGGTTTCCGGGCATGTCGTCTCCTTAGGATTTCCTGGGATCGCTGAATATTCCGCGAATTCCTCGGTATAACTTGCAGACCGGCGCCCGGTTCCGCCCGGCGCGAAAGTTTCGCCCCGCCCGCAAACTTGCGCGGCTTTTCTCAGCCCTCGCAGAAGCGTTTGAAATCGCGAAGATAGGCTGCGACCTGACCCGCGTTTTCAGGCCGCGCGACGAAGGCGGCGATCTCGGCCGGCGGCATTTTCATCAGGGGAAAGCGCAGGAAGACGTCGGGCGCGAAGCGTCCGCTGACCGTCGCCAGCACGATGCGCAACGCCGCCAGCATGTCGTCGCCGCGATGCGAGGCGTGCAGGAGGGCGATCGGTTTTCCGACCAGCGTGTCGCGGGACACCAGCCAGTCGATGGCGTTCTTCAGGCCGCCGGGAAGCGAGCGCACATATTCGGGGCTGGAGATGATGAGGCCGTCGCTTCGGTCGACGAGGTCGACGTAGTTCCGCACCTCGACGGGCGCCTGATTTTCGAGGTCGGGCGAGAACACCGGCAGCCGGCCGACGCCGTCGTAGACGACGACGTCGATACCCGCGGGCGCGGCCGCGGCCACCGCGCGCAGGAAGGCCGTGTTGGTCGAGTTCGCGGCGCGCGCTGCCGGAGATGGCGAGGATTCTCATCGCCCCATCTTATCCGAACACCCCATGCACGAACCACCGCGGCCGCGCGGTCTCGGCGTACAATCCCTCGCGATAGAGCCAGTAGCGGCGGCCTTCAGCGTCCTCGGCGCGGAAATAGTCGCGGGTCGGCGCGGCCGGACCCCGCCACCAGGGCGGCGCGATGCGCTCCGGCCCCTCGATCGCCGCCACCTCCCTCAGCACCCGCCGCCAGCGGAAGCTCAGCGGCGGGCCGTCGGGAACCTCGGCCAAGGCTTCGATGGGCTCGGGGCGCTCGAACAGACGCAGCGGCCGGCTCGCCGTCTCCACGAGCGAACCCGCCCCCTCCCCCGCCGTCGCCGGCCGCGAGACGACGCTGTGCTCGGGCAGATGCGCGTCGACGAGCCGCTGCCGCGTCACCCGCGAAGGCCCCAGCCGCGCGCTCAGGCGGTCGATCAGATCGGCGAGGGCCTTGGCCTGCTCGGCCTCGAAGGCGCGCTCGAAGGCCGATTGCGAGGGCTCGGCGTCCTCGGCGATGAGGCAGGAAAGCCGCATCAGGTCGACGCCGAAGCCGGGGTCGATCGGCTCGCCATGCAGGATGCGCTCGCGGAACAGCCGCTTAATGGCGCGCGCCTCGTTGAGCGGCCGGCTTGCCGCAACCCGCAGGCGCCACGCCGCGCCGTCGACGCGGAACAGCGCCAGCTCCAGCCGCCGCGCGCCCTTGCCCCGCCGCTCCAGGAGCACCACGAGATCGTCGGCGAGCCGATTCAGCGTCGCCTCCACCGCCTCGAGATGCAGGATGGGGCTCGCGAACCGCCGCTCGGCGAGAAAATCCGGCGGGGGAAAACGCGGCGAGATCGAGGGGCGGGACAACCCATGCAATTCGTCGAGCCGGGCGATGAGATCGGCGCCGAAACGGGCGGCGATCGGCCCGCGCGGGCGCATGGCGAGATCGCCGATCCGCTTCAGCCCCGCGCGGGAAAGCTCGGCCGAAAGCGCCGGCGCGATCCCCAACGCGGCCACCGGCATGTCGTGGAAGAGACGCGCGAAGGCTTTGCCTTCGAGGCCCGCGGGCGCGAGGGGCTGGCGGGCGAAGCGCGCGAGCGCGCTCGCCGCTCGCGGCGTATCGGCGAGGCCCGCCTTCAGCGTGAGGCGCGCGCGGGCGAAACGCGCTTGCGCGTCGGCCAGAAGCCCCGTCTCGCCGCCGAACAGATGCGCGACGCCGGAGACGTCGAGCATCAGCCCGTCCGCGCCGTCGAGCGCGACGAGCGGGGTATAGCGCGAGCACGCGTCGGCGAGACGTTCGAGCGCCTGCGCCTGCCCTTGCGTGTCGGCCTCGACGGAGACGAGCGCGGGATGGCGGGCGCGGGCGTCGGCGAGCGTGAGCCCCGCGGTCAGCCCGAGCCGCTCGGCGTTGGCGTCGACGCCGACGAGCCGGCGCGCGTTCTTCTCCGTCGCCACGACGGCGAGCGCGGCGTCGGGGGCGATCTCATGCGCTCCGGTCCCATGCGTTTTCCTGGCGAGATCGGTCGACAGGCGCGGCAGCCACAGGGACAGAAATCGCCGGTTCGTCAAACCTTTGCTCCTCGCTACGCCAGATGAGACGGACCACGCGGGCCGGATCGGCTCCCACGCTCGCGCCGCGCGCCTTGACGAGCCGCGCCGAGACCGCGGGCGCGCCCGGCAGCGGCCTTGCGCCCCCCGCCGGCGCCTCGTGGATCGCTCGGGGCCGCGGCGATCTCGAAGCGCGTCTCGGCGGCGCTCGAAAGCCGTTCGGCGAGGCCATGCGCGGTCGGCAGCGTCAGCAGCGCCGGCGTGCCCGAGCGGGCGGCGAGCGTCAGGCGGCGGGAGACGGCGAGATCGTATTTCGAAAGCCGCCACAATTCGCCGACCACGACGGCGAGCGCGCCGCTTTTCAGCGCCTCCTCCATGGTCTGGAACAAGGCCGCCGCATCGGGCGCGCGCACGAAGACGAGACGGGAAAGGTCGAGCCCGTGGGCGACGAGGCCGGGGCCGAAGGGGACGCCGTTCTGCGAAAACGCGAAATCCTCCACCGCCATGAGCCCGCTCAAGTCCCGCGCGGCCATGAAGCGGGCGGCGAGACTGAGCGCGAAGCCGAAGGCTGAAGGCCCGTCGGCGGGCGCGGCGGGGGCGATTTCGTGCAGGCCGTCGCGCGCCAGGCCGCCGCCGAGGCGGCGGTCGATCTCGCGGGCGAGCGGAAGCCGCTCCGCGCGCGCCTCGGCGCGCGAGCCGGCTTCGATGCGCGCGACGGCGCGCCGCAAATGCGAAATCCGTTCGGCCCTGTCGTGGAACGACATCCGCTCAATCCGCCAATGTTCTCTATTTGTTCTAGAGTGCGCCGAGGGCGCGGGAGAGTCAAGCGGCGATTCGCCGGCGCCGCCTCTCGCGTCAAACGACCGTCCGGAAACTCCAGCCCGCGCCCGGCGCGCCGATCGTCCCGCCGCCGGCGATGGAGGCGTCATTGAGCAGCCAGGTGGCGTACTGGCCCGTCGTCGTATTGTGAAACAGGATCGAGGCCTGATGATTGCCGTTGAGATCGGCGATCCCCTCGAATTGCCAGTTCGCGCCGGGATTGCCGACGGTCGCCGCCGCCGACGATCTCGTTCCCGTTCAAGTCCCAGGTCGCATAGACGCCCGAGGCGTTCTCGAACAGCAGGCTCGCCTTTCCCGTTCCGTTGAAATCGCCGGCGCCCATGAACGTCCAGCCCGAGCCGGGATTGCCGACATTGCCGCCGCCGACGAGCGTGTTGTCGCCCATGAGCCAGATCGCATATTGGCCGCTCGCGTTCTCGAACAACAGGTCGCTCGTCCCGTCGCCGTTGAAGTCGGCGGCGGCCTTGAACGTCCAGCCTGCGCCGGGATTGCCGAGGGTCTTGAGGCCGAGCGACGTCAGCCCGTTGAAGTCCCACGTCGCGTAATCGCCGCTGGCGTTCTCGAGCAGGATGTCGCTCGCCCCGTCGCCGTTGAAGTCGCCGATCGCCTTAAAGGTCCAGCCTGCGCCGGGATTGCCGAGAGTGCCGCCGCCCGAGACGATGGCCTGACCGTTGGTGCGCCACAGCGCATAGGTCCCGTTCGCGTTCTCGAACAGAATGTCGGGCTTGTGCTCGCCGAAGAAGTCGCCGACGCCGAGCATCGTCCAGCCCGCCCCGGGATTGCCGATGGTCGCGGAAGCCGCTGAGAGCCGAATCCGCCACGCTCCAGGCGGCGATCATCCCGCTCGCGTTCTGGAAGAAAATCTGCGCCGGCAGTTCCGGCGCCGCCGCCGGCGGCGAGCCGACGAAGCTCTGGGACGCTCCGGCCGAGCCGAGATTTCCGCCGCCGACGATCGCCCCGCCGCTCAGTCAACCAGGTCCAGTATTGGTCGGTGAGGACGTTTTCGAACACGACGTCGCTGTTGCCGTCGCCGCTGTAGTCCGCGACGCCCTTGAACGCGAAGTTGGGGCCGGGAGCGCCCAGGGTGACGACGCTCGCGATGGAGTCGTCCTTGATCATCCAGGCGTCGTAGACGCCGGTGGCGGCGTTCTCGAACAGGATGTCGCTGACGCCGTCGCCGTTGAAATCGCCGGTTCCCTTGTAGATCCAGCCCGTCGTTCCCAGCGTCGCGCCGCCGGTGATCTTCGAGCCGCGAAATCGTCCAGGTCGCGAAAGTCCCCGCCGCATTCTCGAACAGAAGATCCGTCACGCCGTCGCCGTTGAAATCGCCGGTTCCGACGAAGGTCCAGCCCGCGCCGGGATTGCCGATCTTCCCGCCGCCCGCGACCGCGCCGGCGATGATGTCCCAGACGGAGAGGTTGCCGGAATTGTCGCGAAACAGCAGATCGTCGTCATGGTCGCCGTTGAAATCGCCGACGCCGACGACCTTCCAGGTCCCGCCGGGCGCTCCCAGCGTATGGCTCGCCACGAGCGTCCCGCCGAAAATCTGCCTGAACGCGATTTTGTCGTCGGCGGCGTTGACGAAGAACAGATCCTGCGCGTTCTCCTGCGTGGCCGCGCTCGTCCCGACCAGGGACCAGGCCGCGCCCGGCGAGCCCAGCGCGCCGCCGCCGCTGGCGACGGCCGCGCCCGTGGTCTCCCACGACGAAAGCGCGCCGTAGGGACTCGCGAACAGGATTTCGGAATGGCCGTGGCCGGCGATCTTCTGGCTCCCGCCGCCATGGAGGAGAACGGCCGCGTCGTCGAGATCGACATAGGTGATCCCGGTCAGCGTGTCGTCGACGCCCGAGGCCTTCAGCGTGAAGCCGCCGCCGCCGTTGGACGTGAACGTGGTCTCGGCGGCGGTGAATTGGGTGGCGACGAAGATGTTGATTCCGCTCCCGCCCTCGATATCGTTCTTCAGCCCGCTGCCGCTGTAGAACGTGTCGTCGCCGGCCCCGCCGACCATCTGGTCGTCGTAAGGGTTGCCATAGAGCGATTGCGACGTGTTCGCGCCCGTGATGAGATACATGTCGTCGGCAGCGAGCCGGTAGATGGTGATGTCGTCCCGATTGCTCACCGCGTCGTAGGTAAGATCGTCGTCGAAGACATCCTGATGGATGCCGATGATCTCGTTGCCATTGGCGTTGTAGTCGATGTTGTCGTAGACGGTCAGCGTGTAAGTGCCGTCGGCGTTCGGCGTCGCCGCCTTGCCCAGCACGATGAATGTGTGATCGCCGCCGGTGGACCACGCCAGCCGCACGATGTCGCCCGGCTGAACGAGGCTCGACCAGTCCTGCACGGGATTCGGGTCGGAGCCGCGATAGGCGACGCGCCAGAATCCTTGCGAGATATTGTCGGCGGGAATTTCGGCCTGGGTCGGATCGTCCAGCGCCGCGCCGGCCGCCGCCGCAATGTCCTGGGCGATGAAACAACAGTCGTTCGAATTGGGAACGTCGGTGTAATAGGCCGCATAGGCCTCGGCGGCGGCGACGACGTCGGAAGGCTTTGGTTTCCCGGGGACGGCGGGCCCGGAAAAGACCCCGGGCTGCTCGATCGTGATCGAATATTGGTCGTAGACGGTCGCCACGCCCTGGGCGTCGTAGGCGGCGGGAATGGTGATGAAGGCGAAGGGCGCGATGTCGGTGCCGCCGACCAGCGAATAATCGCCCATGGTCGCGGACGTGACGGCGTCCACGTTCGTATCGGTCGGGGGAACGATCGGGTACCAGTCGACCGGATTTTGTTGAAACGGCGTCGCGCCGATCGCCACGTCGTCCTTCGTCCACGTCGTCATCACGTCGGCGGCGTTCTGGCTGTCCGGCGTGCCGACGACCGAGGTCCAATAGCGCAGGTGGGGCGAATAGCCGGTGAGCGCGGCCTTGCCGAAATAGGCGACCGACAGGTTCGTGATATGGGCCGCGGCCGCGCCGAACTCCTGCGTGAGGAGCGTCGACAGCGAGATTTTCTGGCCGGGCGCGAGCACCACCGCAATAGGGAGCGTCTCGACGTTATAGGTTGTCATCCAAACCTCCCCGGGCGGGCGCGCGGCGTCATGGCGGCGCCAGACCGGCGGGGCGCAACATAAACGCGCCGTCGCGGCGCCTCAAATGAAGAGAAGTGTCGGCGAAATCCGCCCGAGCGCCGTAAGGCCCGCGCCCGAGCGCCTTAATGGCCCGCGCCCGCGCTCAGCTCACCCCGAGCTTTTTCTGCAGGCTCGTCGACGACGTCGTGTACTGGAACACCAGCCGCTTGTCGGGGAACACGTAGCGGTGGATCTTCTGCGCCGCCAGCGCGCCCTCGTGGAAGCCCGACAGGATGAGCTTCAGCTTGCCGGGATAGGTGATGATGTCGCCGATGGCGAAAATGCCCGGCGTCGAGGTCTCGAATTTCTCCGTGTCGGTCGGGATCGAGATTCTCGTGCAGATTGAGGCCCCAGTCGGCGATGGGCCCGAGCTTCATCGTCAGCCCGAAGAAGGGCAGCATGTCGTCGCAGGCGACGTCGACCGTCTCGCCCGTCTCCTTGCGCACCACGAGCGCCGAAAGCTGGCCGCCCTCGCCTTTCAGCCCCGACACCTGTCCGAGGATGAAGTCCATGCTTGCCCGAGGCGACCAGCTCGCGCATCGCATTGACGGAATGCGGCGCGGCGCGGAAGGCGTCGCGGCGATGGATCAGCGTGATGCGCTCGGCCACGGGATGGAGGTTGAGCACCCAGTCCAGCGCGGAATCGCCGCCGCCGACGATGACCACCCGCCGGCCGCGGAACTGCTCGACCTTGCGCACGGCGTAGAAGACGCTCTTGCCTTCATAGGCGTCGATGCCCGGGATGGGGGGCTTCTTCGGCATGAACGAGCCGCCGCCCGCCGCCACCAGGATGCATTTGGCCGCAATCTCCGTGTCCGCATCCGTGATCACGCGGAATTTCGGATGCTGCGCGTCGCCGAGCGTCTCGACCCGCGCCACCATCTCGCCCATATGGAAGACCGGGCTGAACGGCTGGATCTGCTTCATCAGATTGTCGACGAGCCCCTGCGCCGAAATCTCGGGAAAGCCGGGAATGTCGTAGATCGGCTTCTCCGGATATAGCTCGGCGCACTGGCCGCCCGGCTTGCCGAGTATGTCGACGAGATGGCACTTGATGTCGAGCAGCCCCAGCTCGAACACGGCGAACAGGCCCGCAGGCCCCGCCCCGACGATGGCGACGTCGGTCTCGAAGCTCTCGGCCATGGCGTCAGCCCTGCTTGGCGGGCGTGGTCACCACGAGCCCGTCGAGATTGGGGGCGACCTTGATCTGGCAGGAGAGGCGCGAGGTCGGGCGCACTTCGAAGGCGAAGTCGAGCATGTCCTCCTCCATCTGCGAGGGCGGGCCGACGATCTCGGTCCAGGCTTCGTCGACATAGACGTGGCACGTCGCGCAGGCGCAGGCGCCGCCGCACTCGGCCTCGATGCCGGGGACGGCGTTGCGGATGGCGGTCTCCATCACCGTCGAGCCGTCCTGCGCCTCGACGGTGCGCGACGCGCCGGCCGCATCCTTGAAGGTGATCTTCGTCATCGCTTGTTCGCTCTGCCCCGCTGGCCCAGAAGTCCGTTTTGCGGCGCCTTCATAAAGGGCGGCGCGGCGCGGGGGAAGAGGCCGGCTTAAGCGCCGAGTTGTGCGATCGCGGCCCTTGCCTCCGCCACCGCCTTGGCGAGCGCGGCGAGCTCCGCTTCGGGCTCGCCCTCCCCCGCGAAGGCCGTCTCGACGGCTTCCGCCGCCTCGGCCACCGCGAAGGCGCCGATGGCCAGCGCCGAACCGCGCAGCCGGTGGGCGATGTCGGCGCGCGCGCGCCGCGGCAGGTCGATGAACCTCACCCGCTCCACGAGCTTCGCCGACTGACGGTCGAACATCGCGAGCAATTCCGATTCCAGCGATTCGTCGCCGTCGGTCGCCCGGGCCAGATGCACGAGGTCGATCGGGGGCGTCCTTCGGATCGACTAAGCCGTTGGAAACCTTCGTCGAAACCTTGATCCGGGAGGGCGGCGGCGCGCATGAGGCTTCGTCTCCGGGGCCTGTGCGGCCGTCTGGACTTTGATTTCCTGGGGAAACATTTCCCGCCCGGGCCTGGACGCCGCGCAGGCCCATGGAATATGGCGACGCAAACGTTAACGACGTTTTAAAATCGGGCGGCGGGTCAGGTATCCTTGACGCCCCCGCGCGGGTAGAGTGGTTTTGGTTAACCCGCTCGTAACGCGCCGCGAGGCCCCAGGGCGACGCGAGGGAGGGCGGGTTTTGCGCGCGCTCGCGCGAGGGGACCCTGAAAGCTGCGAACCACGCGGGCCCGCCCGCGCGGGCCGAAGAAATGAAGGCGGACGAAATGGCCCAAGAAAACAAGGCTGCGGATGCCGTATCCCAAGCCATGCTCGCGATCGAGGACGCCCTGAGCCTCGGCCAGGAGCAGAACGAGGCCGCGCCCGCTGGCGCGCCCGCCGCCCAGGCCGCCCGCCCGCCCCCCAGGCCGCCAGCCGCGCCGCCGCCCGCGCCGTCCGCGACGCTGAAGCCGCCCGCGCCCGCGCCCAAGCCCGAGGAGCCGCAGCCCGCGCGCGACCCCGCCAAGCGCCTCGGCGAAAGCATGGAGCCTCGCCTCGCCCCGCCCGCGCCCCCCGCCAACGACGACCGCGCCGCCGCCGGCCTCATCGTCCAGGCGCTGCAAATCAAGCGGTCGACCCGCACGCCGGTCTTCATCGCCACGGTCGTCTCCGTGATCTGGTTCGCGCTCTGCGCCTATTACGGCTATGAGCGCATGCCCAATTATATTTCGACGCCGGCGCTCCTCCTGCGTCCGGAATCCGTGCTGTTCCTCCTGTCGGCGATCGCGCCCGCGATGCTGCTGTTCGGCTTCGTCGCGCTCGCCCGGCGCCTGGCCGACCTGCGCCAGTCGGCGGCCTCGATCGCCCATGTCGCCGTCAGGCTCGCAGAGCCCGAGTCCATGGCCGGCGAGCAATTCGCCACGCTCTCCCAGGCGATCCGCCGCGAGGTGACGACGATGGGAGACGGCGTCGAGCGCGCCTTCAACCGCGCCGTCGAACTGGAAACCCTGGTCCGCACCGAGATCGCCGCCCTGGAGCGCTCCTCCGGCGAGCACGAGCGGCGCCTGCGCGCGCTCATCGCCGAGCTCGTCGACCATCGCGAGACGATTCTTGTCACGAGCGACTCCGCGCGCGTCGCCCTCTCCGAGGCTCATCAGGGCGCGGCGAAGGGGCTGGAATCCATCGGCGTCGAGATCGCGCGCAAGGTCAGCGAGATCGGCGACGTCACGAAGGCCGCGCTCGGGGCGTCCTCCGAGCAGTTCGTCGAGACTGTCGAGCGCGTGAGCGCCGAAGGCGTCGGGCGCCTGAGCGGCGTCGGCGACGAAGTCGCCCGCTCCCTCTCCGAGGCCGCCGAGGCCTCGGCGGCCCAGTTGATCGCCGAAGCCGACAAGATCGACGAAACCTTGCGCGCGCGCAGCCAGGACTTCGTCGACGAAATCGGCCGGCGCCACGACGAAATCGGGCGCAGCTTCGCCGATTCGGCCGAGCGCACGGTCGAAACCATCCGCAGCGAGGGGCTCGGCGTCGTCGTCCAGCTCGAAACCGCCGCCCATTCCGCGAGCGAGGCCATCGCCGCCAGCGCCGGCGAGGTCGCCCAGCGCATCGTCGCCGGCGGCGTCGAGACGGCGGAGGCGATCCGCGGCCACGGCGACAGCGTCGCTGCGCGCCTTGCCGTATCGAGCGCGGAGCTCGCGCGCGATTTCGGGGCGCACGGCCAGGCGCTCGCGAACATACTGGAGGAGAGCGGCCGCGGCGCGGTGGTGGCGCTGCGCGCGCAGGGGGAGGCCGTCGCGCAGACGGTCGCCCAGACCCACGCCGACGTGACCGACGGCTTCGACGCCCGCTCCCGCGAGCTCGTCGCGGCGCTTGAACAATCGAGCCACGCGACGCTCGATGCGCTCGATTCCCGCAGCGCCCACGCCATGGACCGCATCGCCGACGTCCACGACGGCGTCGCGCGCGAATTCGAAGCCCGCGTCGCCTCGCTGATGCAAACCCTCGGCGGCGGCGCAGACGGGGCGGCGCGCAGGATCGGCGAGCGCGCCGAGACCGCCGCAGATCTCATCGCGCAGTCGCACGAACAGATCGCCGGGGCCTTCGAGCAGCGGTCAGACGCCCTGCTCGCGCGGCTGGCGGAGGCGACCGCCTCGACCTCGGTGGCGATGGAGACCAACGCCGAACTCACGATCGCGCGGCTCGCCGAGACCCACGATGCGGTCACGCGCGATTTCGAGCAGCGCCAGCGCAGCGTCGTCGAAAATCTCGCGCAGTCCTCGGCCGAGGCCGCCGGCGTGCTCGCGCAGAGCGCGGAGGCCGCCGTCGCGCGCCTCGGCGAAGCGACCGCGAAATGGCAGGCCGAGCAGCAGGTGCTGGGCGTCGACGTGGTCGACCGGCTGGAGACCGTCGCCGCAGCCTCGGTGGAGGCGCTCAAGTTCCAGAGCGAGCGCTACGCATCGGAAGTGGCCGAGGCGCACGAGCGCGTCGGCGGCGTTTTCGAAGTCCGCCACGCGGACCTTGTCGCCCGCCTGCGCGCGGCGCTGGAGGAGCAATCGGCGGCGGTCGGCGCAGCCGGAGAGCGCGCGACCAAGGCGGCCATGAGCCTTGCCGAGTCGCAGGGACGCGCCGCCAACACTTTCGAGGCGAGCGTCAACGGTCTCATCGCGGCGTTCGAGCGCCAGCATGCGCGCGTCGCCGAATCGCTCGGCTCGCGCGCCGGCGAGGCGGCCGAGCAGATTTCGGCCGCCCACGAGGGCGCGGTCGACGAGTTCGACGCCCGCGTCGCCACCCTGCTCCAGAACCTGGAGAGCGGCGGCCAGCGGATCATCGGCGCCCTCGGCGAACGCGCCCATGACGCCGCGACCCGCGTCGTCGAGACCCACGAAACCGTCGCGCGCGAGGTCGAGGCCAGGCTCGACCGGCTGGCCATGACCTTCGACGACGGCAGCCGGCGGGCGCTGTCGGCGCTCGGCGAGAGCGTCGAACTCTCCACCCAGCGCATCGCCGACACCCACGACGCCGTCGCGCGCGACCTCGACGCACGCATCGTCGGCCTCGTGCAAACCTTCGACGACAATTCCCGCCTCGTTCTGTCGGCCATCGGCGAGCGCGCCGAGGACGCCGCCCAGCGCATCTCGGAAAGCCACGAGGCGGTCGCCCGCGATCTCGACAGTCGCCTCGTCGCCGTCGTCCAGACTTTCGGCGAAGACGGCTTGCGCGCCGCGCAGGCCATCGCCGGTCGCGCCGACGCGGCGACGGCGCAGGTCGCCGAGACCCATCAGACGGTCGTGCAGGATCTCGACGCGCGCATCGCCCAGCTCGTCGAAGCCTTCGACGGCGCCACTCGCCGGGCGCTCGCCGCGGTCGGCCACGGAACCGAAGGCGCGACGGCGCGGATCGCCGCGACGCACGAATCTGTGGCGCGCGACCTCACCGGGCGCCTGACCGAACTCGTGCAGGCGTTCGACGGCGGCGCGCGCGGCGCCGCCGAGGCGATGGGCAGTCGCGCCGAGACCTTGCTCGCGCGTCTGGTTGAAACCGCCGCCGCAACCAGCATTGCGCTGGAGACGCAGGCCGAAACCACCGCCGCGCGGATCGCGGAGACTCACGAGACGGTCGCGCGCGATCTCGACGCGCGTCGCGAGGAGCTCGTGCAGGCCGTCAGCGCGACTTCGCGGCAGGCGACCGACTCGCTCGTCCGCCACGCCGACGCGGTCGGGGCGCGGCTCGCCGAAACCCATCGCCTCGTCGCCGCCGAGCACGAGGCGCTCGGCGAGGGCGTCGCGCAGCGCATCGAGGACAGCGCGAAAGCCTCGGTGGAGGCGCTGCGGTCGCAATCCGAGACGCTGGTGGCGGGCGTCATCGACGCGCATCAGCGCGTCGATTCGCAGTTCGACGCCCGTCACGAAGCCTTGATGGCGCGCATCGCCGGCTCGACCGGCCAGGCGGCGCAGGCCCTCGCCGACGAAGGCCATGCGGCCGTGACGCGCCTGGAGGAGACGAGCCGCGCCATCCGCGAATCGTGGGCGCAGGCGAGCCATTCGCTCGTCGATCAGCTGGAGGCGGCGCGCGGCGCCCTCGACTCGACGATCGGCCAGCGCGGCGACGCGCTGATGAGCGGCCTCAACGAGGCGGCCGACCGCCTGCACGAGACGGTCGTCGTGCGCGGTCAGGCGTTGGAGGACGTGCTGGGGACGGTGACGAGCCATCTCGCCGCGCGGCTCGAGGAGCGCACCGAGGCCGCCCGCAACGTCTTCGAGGGCGCCCGCAACCGCATGCTCGAGGATTTCGAGTCGCGGCGCGTCGAGTTGTCGGAATTGATCGAGACGCAGTCGGGGGAGATCAACCGCCGCATCGACAGCGCGGCGCGGCAGGCCTCGCAGCTCATCGGCGGCGAGGGCGAGGGCGCCGTCGCGCGCTTCGAGGAGCAGGCCCGGGCCGCCGTCATGCAATGGCGCGACGTCGTGCGCGCGGCGAGCGACTCCTTCGGCGCCGCCGCCTCCAATGCGACCACCCTGCTGGCCACCAGCGGCGAGACCCTTCAGACGATGCTGGCGCAGAATGTCGCCTCGCTGGAGGAGGCGCTCGAGGGCCGCGGCGCGGCGCTCACGCAGACCTTCTCCCAGCAGACCGGCCTGCTCGGCGAGCAGCTCACGGCGCTGCAAGGGCTGGTCGGTAATCAACGGCGACACGGTGGTCGACCGCATCGGCGTGCAGACGGAGACGCTGAGGGAGAACATCGCCCAGCAGGTCGAAACCCTCGACGCGGTCCTCGGCCGCCGCCGCGCCGAGATCGACGACCGGCTCGGCCAGCACGGCGAGCGGCTCGACGACGCCGCGCGCCGGCGCTTCGAGCTGCTCGACGAGCGGCTTTCCGCCCACAACGAGGCTTTCGAGTCCATCGCCGAACGCCGCCTCGGCGCCCTGGACGAGTCGGTCGGCGTGCATCGCGCGCGCATCGAGGAGGCCGCGTCGCGGCAGGTCGAGGACTTCGACCGCCGCCTTGCCGCCCATCACGAGGCGTTCGAAGCGGCGACGCGCGCGGGCCTCAACCAGTTCGAGGCGACGCTGCGCGCGCACGGCTCGCGCTTCGACGCGCTCGCCCGCGACGGCGTCGATACGCTCGACCAGCGCCTCGCGGCCCATCGCGACGCGCTCGACGAGGCCACCCGCGCCGGGCTCGCAGCCTTCGAGGCCACTCTCAGCGGCCACAGCAACCGCGTCGAGCAGGCGACGCGCATCGGCGTCAACGAGTTCGAAACCGCCGCCGCCACGCATCAGGCGGCGATCGAGAGCGCGGTCGCCGGCCACGCCTCCGCCATCGACAGCGCGCTGCGGCGCGGCATGGAGAGCTTCGACGCCGCCGTCGCCGAGCGCGGACGCGAGACGGTCGCCCGCATCGACACCGAGGTGCAGGCGTTGTCCGGCCTCATCGAGAACAAGCTCAGCGCCATCGAGGACATCGTCGTCCACCGCGGCGGCGAGCTCGACGAGCGCATCGGCAAGCGCCACGAGGATCTGGCCGCCCTGTTCACCGGCGGTCTCGACCAGGTCGACGCCCGGTCGAGCGAGCGCCTGCGCCAGCTCTCCTCTTCGCTCGAAGGCCTCGCCCAGAGGATCGACGAGGGGCTCGCCGCGCGCGGGCGCACCATCGAGCAGACGCTCGCCAAGAGCACGCTCGACGCCGCGCGCGCCTTCGCGGAAGGCAGCGCCGAGCTGACCAAGGGCATCGAGGCGAAATCGGCCGACGTCGCCGCCACGCTCGACGGGCGCGCGCGCTCGCTGACGGAGGCCCTGTCCGATCTCAACAACCACGTCAGCGCCACCCTGCTCGGCCGGCTCGAGGACATGACGGCGGCGCTGACCGGCTCGGCCGCGCGCTTCCAGTCGACCGTCGTCTCGCCGCTCGACGCGGTGGCGGAGCGGCTCGACGCCTCGCATGGCGCCGCCTCCCGCGCGCTCGCCGAGCACGCCGACCGGCTCGAAGGCATGGTCGGCCAGCATCGCGAGGCGGTGACGCAGACGCTCGCCACCGGCGCGGAGACCGTCGGGGCGCGGCTCGCCGAGCACGCCGGCGCGTTCCGCCGCGAGCTCGCCGGCGCCGTCGAGGCGCTGGAGGCCATGCTCGGGGATCGCGGCGATGCGCTGTCGCGCGCGCTGCAGCAGCGGGTCGACGCGCTTCGCGAGATCATCGAGAGGCGCGGCGACGCGCTCGCCAGCGATCTCGACGTTCGCACGGCGCGCTTCGGCGAGGTCATCTCGGGGGCCGGCGAACAGGCGACGCAGGCGCTGGAGACGCGGGTCAATACGCTGATCGGCCTGCTCGGCCGTCGCGGCGAGGATCTCGTCGCCGCCATCCTGCAGAATGGCGCGGATTCGGCGCGCCAGCTCGGCCAGCTCATCGGCCAGATCAACACCGAGACCGAGCGCGCCACCGGCGCCCTCGCCGCCGCCGCCGCGACCGCCAAGTCGGAGACCGGCGAAGCCGTCGGCGTGGCGATGGGGCGCCTGGCCGAGACGATCGAGCAGTCGGCGCGCGCCCTGCGCGACAGCGCCGAACTCGCGGCGACGCGCTCGGCCGAAACGGTCGAGGCGATGCTCGCGCGGCTGGAGCAGGCCACCCAGATCGCCTCCAGCCGTTCGAGCGAGCGGGTCGTCGGCCTCATCGGCCAGCTCGCGCGCGACGCCGAGAGCTCGGCGACGACGTTGCAGACGGCGGCGGAATCCGCCTCGAGCCGCTCCTCCGACGCGATCGGCGGCCTCCTTGCGCGGCTTTCGCGGGAAGTCGAGCAATCGGGCGCGGCGCTGCGCGCGGCGGCGGACACGGCGGCCGAACGCTCCAGCGAGACCATCGGCCGGCTCGTCGCCCGCATCGCCGAGGAGATCGGCGTCTCGACCGAGACCTTGCAGGCGACCGCCAGCTCCGCGGCCGCCCGCTCGACGGGTAGCGTCAACGAACTGCTGACGCGGCTCGCCGACGAGGTCGAGAAATCGACCAGCGCGCTGGAGACCGCCTCCGACGCCGCCTCCAAGCGAACCGCCGAGGCGATTGTCGGGCTGCTGCGCAGTTCGACGCGCGACCTCGAACAATCCTCCTCGTGCTCAAAACCGCCGCGGAATCGGCGACGAGCCGTTCGAGCGAAACGGTCACCGGCCTCATCGCCCAACTCGCCGAGGAGACCAACGTTTCCGCCGAGACGCTGCGGCAGGCCGCGGAGAAGGCGGCGACGAACTCGCGCGAGGCCCTCGGCGGCCTGCTCGCGCGGCTGACCGAGGAATCCGGCCGATCCGCCCTGGCGGTGCGCCAGGCGACGGAGGCTGCCACGACCCGCTCGAGCGAGGCGATCGGCGGCCTGGTCGACCGGCTCACGCAGCAGATGGAGGTCTCCACGCAGCGGCTCGAAACCGTTGCGGACGAGGCGGGCGCGCGCTCGACCGAGGCGGTCGCCGGCCATCTGCAGCGCCTCACCGGCGAACTCGAAAACGTCAACGCCGCGCTGCGCGGCGCCGCCGAGGCGGCGACGCGCCAGTCGACCGAGGCGCTCGACGCCCTGTTCGAGAAACTGTCGAAGGATCTCGAGGCCTCCAGCGCCGGCCTGCGCACGGCGATCGAGACGAGTTCGCGCGCCTCGCTGACCTCGCTGTCCTCGACCGGCGACCGGCTGCGCGGCGAGCTTTCGCTCGTGCTCGAAAAGCTCGGCCAGACCGGCTCCGCGCTCGACCGGGTCGTCGCCAACGCCAGCGGCCGGCTCGGCGAGATCCAGGTCGATCTCGGCGACCGCGTGCAAGACCTGCAACGCTCGCTCGGCGAGATCTCGACCCAGGTCAGCGAGCTAGACCGCATCTCCGGCCTCACCCGCGAGGATGGCGAGCGGTTCGTCGAGAGGCTGGCGACCCACTCGACCTCGCTGTCGGAGGTGGCGCGCGAATTGACGGCCAACCAGCACGCGATCGACGCCGCCCTCGCCCGCCGCCACGATTCGCTGCGCTCGCTCGTCAGCGAGGTCGGCGCGAAGGGCGAGCAATTCGAGCGCATCCTGCGCGAATTCACCGACACGGTGGAGCGCAACTTCGCCGCCGCCCAGTCGCGCGCGAAAGAGATCGGCGCCGAGCTCGCCGTCGCCGCCGAGGGCGCGTCGAGCCAGACGACGAGCCAGTTCGAGGCGATCCGCGACAACGCCGCGCGCGAGCGCGAGCGCACCGAGAAGGCGCTGCGCGAGGCCTACGATCAGGCCAACGCCCAGCTCGGCCAGATCATGGATCAGGCGACGCAGAAGTTCCGCTCCTCGGTGGCCGAGGTCAAGGACATGGCCGCCGAAGTGCAGCGCGAGCTCGATACGACGCGCGGCGAACTGAAGCGCGGCGTCTTCGAATTGCCCAAGGAGACGACAGAGGCGGCCGAGGCGATGCGCCGCGTGGTCGGCGACCAGATCAAGGCGCTGAAGGAGCTGGCCGCCGTCGTCGCCCCGCACGGCTTCGACCTCGCCGAGCCCGAAGAGGCTCCGCCCGCGCCGCCGCCGCCGCCCCGCCCGGCTCGGATCGAAGGCGTGGCGCGGCGCGAGCCGCCGCCCGCCCCGCCCCGACGCCCGAGCCTCCGGCGCCCGCGCCGACGCCCGCCCCCGTCGCGGTCCTGGCGCCCGTGCGCGAGGAGCCGCCGGCCGCCGAGGCCGCGCCGCCGGCTCCGCCGGCGCCGGTCGAGCCTCCGCGCGCCACGCCGCGGCCGCTCGCGCCGCCGGCGATGGTCCCGCCGCCGCCCAACGGCGCGGGCTCGCGCTCGCAATCGGGCTGGCTGTCGAACCTGCTGGCGGCGGCCTCGCGCGACCTCGAAGATCCGCGCCCGCCGCTGGCCGCGCGTCGTCCGACCGGCGAGGGCCTCGACTCGATCGTCACCGACATCGCGCGGCTGGTCGACGACAGCGCCGCTGCGGAAACCTGGGAGCGCTGGCGCCAGGGAGAGGCGAACGCCGTCTCGCGCCGGCTCTACACTCCGGCGGGTCAGCAGGCGTTCGAGGACATCCGGCGCAGGATCCGGGCGGAGCCGACGTTCCGCGAGTCGGTCAACCGCTATGTCCAGGAGTTCGAGCGGCTGCTCGCCAAGATCGGCCAGAACGACCGCGACGGCATGCAGTCGCGCGCGGCGATGCTGTCGGATTCCGGCAAGGTCTACATGATGCTGGCGCACGCCTCCGGGCGGCTCGGCTGAGACCCCGGCGACGCGCGCCCCGAGGGGCGCGCGCCGTTAACCATCGCGCGCCGGCGCATCACGGAATTGCTCGAACGCCTTGACGTCGTCCACCCGCGCGCTTACATCCGCGCCGACCGCTAGCACTCTCCCCGGGTGAGTGCTAGCGGCGCTCCCGCCGGCGCAGAAGCGCCGAGCTCAGTAAACAGGAAGCGCCAATGAAATTTCGACCCCTGCATGACCGCGTCGTCGTCAAGCGCATCGAAGGCGAAGAGAAGACCAAGGGCGGCATCATCATTCCCGACACCGCCAAGGAGAAGCCGCAAGAGGGCGAGATCGTCGCCGCCGGTCCCGGCGCCCGCGACGAGGCCGGCAAGCTCGTTCCGCTCGACGTGAAGGCTGGCGACCGCGTGCTGTTCGGCAAGTGGTCCGGCACCGAGGTCAAGATCGACGGGCAGGACCTGCTCATCATGAAAGAGTCCGACATCATGGGCGTCGTCGGCTGATCCATAAGCCGCAACCCTTCCCCACCCATTCAAAAGGCAGGAACTGAAACATGGCCGCCAAAGACGTACGCTTTTCCCAGGACGCGCGCGACCGCATGCTGCGCGGCGTCGACATTCTCGCCAACGCTGTCCGCGTGACGCTCGGCCCCAAGGGCCGCAACGTCATCCTCGACAAGTCGTTCGGCGCTCCCCGCATCACCAAGGACGGCGTCACCGTCGCCAAGGAGATCGAGCTCGAAGACAAGTTCGAGAACATGGGCGCGCAGATGGTGCGCGAAGTCGCCTCCAAGACCAATGACACCGCCGGCGACGGCACCACCACCGCCACCGTCCTCGCCCATTCGATCGTGAAGGAAGGCGCCAAGTCGGTCGCCGCCGGCATGAACCCGATGGATCTCGAAGCGCGGCATCGACAAGGCGGTCGAAGCGGCCGTCAAGGACATCGCGGCCCGCTCCAAGAAGATCAAGGACTCCGCCGAGATCGCGCAGGTCGGCACCATCTCCGCCAACGGCGACGCGTCGATCGGCAAGATGATCGCCGACGCCATGCAGAAGGTCGGCAACGAGGGCGTCATCACGGTCGAGGAGGCCAAGAGCCTGGAGACCGAGCTCGACGTCGTCGAGGGCATGCAGTTCGACCGCGGCTATCTCTCGCCCTATTTCATCACCAACGCCGAGAAGATGGTCGCCGAGCTCGAGGACGCCTATCTGCTCATCCACGAGAAGAAGCTCTCCTCGCTGCAGCCGATGCTGCCCGTGCTTGAGGCGGTCGTGCAGACCGGCAAGCCGCTTGTCATCGTCGCCGAGGACATCGAGGGCGAAGCCCTTGCGACCCTCGTCGTCAACAAGCTGCGCGGCGGCCTGAAGGTCGCGGCTGTCAAGGCGCCGGGCTTCGGCGACCGCCGCAAGGCCATGCTCGAGGACATCGCCATCCTCACCGGCGGCCAGATGATCGCGGAAGACCTCGGCATCAAGCTCGAGAACGTGACCCTTCAGATGCTCGGCAAGGCCAAGCGCGTGCGCATCGAGAAGGAGAACACCACGATCATCAACGGCGGCGGCGCCAAGGACGACATCCAGGGCCGCGTCGCGCAGATCAAGGCGCAGATCGAGGAGACCACCTCGGACTACGACCGCGAGAAGCTGCAGGAGCGTCTGGCCAAGCTCGCCGGCGGCGTCGCGGTCATCCGCGTCGGCGGCGCGACCGAGGTCGAGGTCAAGGAGAAGAAGGACCGCGTGGACGACGCGCTCAACGCCACCCGCGCGGCGGTTGAAGAGGGCATCGTTCCGGGCGGCGGCGTCGCGCTGCTGCGCGCCAAGGGCGCCGTCTCCAAGCTCAAGAGCCAGAACGCCGACGAGCAGGCCGGCATCAACATCGTGCTGAAGGCGCTGGAGTCGCCGATCCGTCAGATCGTGCAGAACGCCGGTGGCGAGGGCTCGATCGTGGTCGGCAAGATTTCCGAGAACAAGTCGGAGACCTACGGCTTCAACGCCCAGACCGACGAATATGTCGACATGATCTCGGCGGGCATCGTCGATCCGGCCAAGGTCGTTCGCACGGCGTTGCAGGACGCGGCTTCGGTCGCGGGCCTGCTCGTGACGACGGAGGCGATGATCGCCGAAACGCCGAAGGAGAAGCCGTCGGCCCCGATGCCCGGCGGCGGCGGCATGGGCGGCATGGACTTCTGAGCCCAAGGCGCTCGACTGAATGAAAGGGCGGCCTTCGGGCCGCCCTTTTTTGTTGGCGGCGGGCCGCTCCGGGCGCCCTCACCGCCTGCCCAGCATCTCCTCTTCGCACACGACGCGCGCGGCGGCTTCCATTTGGGTCGCCAGCCGCCGCGACTCCTCGCCGGCCAAGTCCTTGCGGCCGTCGGCCTGCGGGGAGGCTTCGGCCGTATCCGACGCGTAGTGCTTCATGAACAACCGCATAACGTGATCGACGCCTTCCTCGGTCACCGTGCGAAGGTCGGCGGCGAAATAGGCGCCGCGCGCATAGGCGCCGGTGATGATTTCGTAAGACGGGAAATAGGCGACGTGGGCGTACCGTTGGGAAATCTGCTCCGCCGCGACGCGCAGCACGGATTTCGAATAGGTCGTGGAGGCGAGCACGCTCCGGTTTTCCGCCGTCGCCGCGAGCGGTATCGGCGACACCGTCAAGATCACCTTCGCGTCCGGATTCCTGGCGGCGATGAACTCGATCGTCCACGCCAGATCGTCCACGACCTCGCCCACGCCGAAATTGCGGAATTCGCACCGCGCGGGATCGAACTCTCCGCCAGCGACGCCGGGGCACAGCGGAAACACGGCGCCGTCGCGCGCGGAGACCCAGGCCTCGGTGAGCCCGAGCGTGAACACGAACACGTCCATCTGCTCGACGGCTCGACGCACCGCGGCGAAATGCTGCGCCCGATCCGCCGCGAGTTCGGCGGCGCAGGCGAATCCACGGGGCTGGATGAGCGGGCGGTAGGGGTCGATGACGCTGACGCCCTCCCCGCTCCAGACATCCTCGACGGGCGCGAATTGCCCGTAGGCGCGCTCGATCAGTTGCCGCAGCTGCCGGGCCGTGTAGACGTTCCCATATCTGGCCGTGAAGACGCCGTAGTTGAAATCCTTGTAAAAGTGCGGGTTGAACGCGGGATGGGCCGTCTCCGTGACCAGATAGCAAAACCCGGCCGCCGCCAGGCTGCGCGAGATGTGTTGCGCAAAGCAGCTTCCCGCCGTCGCGACGCGATCGCTTCTCGAGATCTTGAACTTGGCCGCGACGACCGGATCGACGTAAGGCGCCGCCGGTTGGGCGACAGACTCGCGCCAGAAGCAGTATCCCGGCAGGTCGGAGTAGGCATGACGAGGCATGGCCGCCGCTCTCCTTAAATCCGCGCCCTCAAGGCGTCGATTTGCTTGAGCACGAGTTCGCCGTACTGTGTATTCGCATGAATCCAGTCCGTGGAGTAATATTCGGGACGCCTGAATCCGTTGCTTTGCATCGTTTCGGAGGCACGGGCAGCGCCGGTATGTTCGCCGCAGCGGCCAATTCGTCGTGGATCGTGTTCACCAACCGCCAGAACTTGTAGCGCAGTGAAGTTGGCGCGGGGCCGTGCTCGGCGACCATGGCGTCGATATCCTTACTGGAGCTGCCTTTGGAATTGCGGCGAAATCCTCGATGGGCGGCGGCGCCGGCATCAGATAAAGCGGAGTTCGCGTCAGTCGCTGTATCGCCGCCGTGGCCAATGCCTGCAGTACGCAATAAAAACGAATGTGATCGTGCACCACGTCGTAGGGAATGACTTCGGCGCTTGCGTCGAGCGGAAGATTGGGCTCGGACGGGCAGCACGAAATCGAATTCTGCGCGGAGATTCGCCGTCGACATGAAAAAATGCTGGTTGCTCCAGAACGAACCGATGATGAGTTGCGGCCCCGCCCCCTCGATGGCGCGTCGCAGAGCGGGTTCGATCTCGTCGTGAAGCGAGGGCCGGCCTTCGACAAATCTGACCAGCGGATTGTATTGCGGAAACAGCACCAGGTCGACCAGATCGAACGTCGCCGCGCCCCGGGCGAGCCGCACCGCCTGGGCGTTGCGCAACGAGACAAGGTCGCTCAGTCCGACCAACAGCACCGTTGACATCGACATGCCGACTTAACCGACAGCGCCACGCCCCTCCGCGACGAAGCCCCTGCGCCTATAATAGTCGGCCAGCGCGTCCCACGCCATGTCCTCGCGCCAGCCAAGCGCGCCAGCGTCGAAAGTGTCGGAATTGGTTCGCGCCAGCGGCTCGCGAAAGTCGGTCTGCTCGCAGCAGACGACGCGCGCCCTCGAACCCGAGACGCGGCGCGAGCTCGCGCCCGAGGCGCTCGGCGAAGGCGCCCTGCGTCTCCAGATAGCCGCACGGCCCGAAGCGCCGGCCCTCGCCGCCCGCCGCCGCCTGCGCGACAAACCTCGCATAAGCCGCCGACAGCAGATCGACATGGATGTTGTCGCGCACGTAACGCGGCGTGCGCACTTCGAGCGTCTCGCCCTTCGCCCAGCGCTCCACCGCATGGGCGACGAAGCGCGGCTCCTCGTAGGGGCCGAACGGATTGGCGATGACGAATTTCGAGGCGGGGAGGCCGAGCGTCTCGCACCAATATTTGACGATCTCCCAGGTGAGCCGCTTCGAGAGCCCGTAAGGCGAAAAGGCGCGGCGCGGCGATGGCCCCGCCCCCTCCTCCGGCTCGAACACGCTGCCGGTCGCGACCACCGCCTTGCCGCCGCGCTCGCCGAACAGCGTCAGCGTGCGCCGAATGTTGAGCGTATTGGCCGCCGCCGCGCCCAGGGCGTCGAAATCGGGACTGCGATAATCGCGCGCTTCCGCCCCGTGATGACAGAGCACGTCGAAGGCGCGCGAACCGACAAGCTCGACGAAACGCTCGGAACCGAACGCGCAATTCGGAACGATCTCCGCCGATTGCGACAACAAACGCGCGCGCTCGGCGCGAACGCCGGAATATGCCTCGGGAGCGCCACGCAGCGCCGCCGTCACCTCCGCCCCCGCCGCGGCCAATCGGCCGACGAACCAGAAGCCGGTGAAGGAGCTGGCGCCGGTGAACAGTATCTTCACGCGAACGCCCTCAGCAACTCGACGCCGTGATAGGCCGGGTCGAAATCCCGCCAGCTCGCGTCCTTCGCCGAAATCTCCCGCGGCGCGAGCGGCCAGGAAATCGAAAAGCGCGGATCGTTCCAGCGCACGCCGCGCTCGGCCTGCGGCGCGTAATGGTTGCTCACCAGATAGATGCGCCTCGGCGTCAGGCTCCAGCGTCAGGATCGCATGGGCGAAGCCGCGCGGGACATACATCATCAGCCTGTTGTCGGCGGTGAGCGTCTCGCCGAACCAGCGGCCAAAGGTCGGGGAATTCGGCCTCAGATCGAGAATCACGTCCCACAGCGCGCCGCGCACGCAGCGCACGACCTTGACCTCGGCGGCCTCCCCGACCTGATAATGCAGGCCGCGCAGAGTGCCCTTTACGCTCGACAGCGAATTGTTGACGTTGACGAAGCGCGTCTCCAGCCCCGCCGCGCCGAACTCGCGCTCGCAGAACATTCGCGCGAAGAATCCGCGCTCGTCGCCGCGCTTTTCGAGTTCGATCAGGCGGGCGCCGGGAAGCGGGGTCTCATGAAATATCATGCCTGTCCGCCCAGGCTTTCGGGCGTCCATCGCAGGTCCGCGTCGAGCCGTCCCGCGCTGCGATGCGCCTCCAGCATCTTCAGCCGCATGTATCGCGAGCTGCGAAACTCCGCGTCGAGGAAGCCCATGCTTTCGAGGCCACGTTTGAGAGTGTCTATCGAAGCGGCCAGGGTCATTTGCGGCTGATGCTGGGGCGCGAGTTCGCGATAAAGCGAGAAATCGACCTTATAGGATCGCGTATCCGGCAGCGCCGCCTGGTTGATGTCGACCTCGACGCCGGGCACGGCCTCGGCGACGGCGTGGGCGAGATCCCGCACCTGATAGTTCCAGGCGTCGGCGCCGACGTTGACCTTGAGCAGCGGCCCGCCGTCGCGGTCCGGGCGCGCAATCGCCCATTCTATGGCCCGCGCCATGTCGGCGACGTCGATCAGCGGCCGCCACGGCGAGCCGTCGGACAACACCGTGATCCGGCGCGCGGCGACGGCGCTGGCGACGAAATCGTTGAGCACGAGATCGAGCCTCAGCCGGTCCGACATGCCGCAGGCGGTGGCGAAGCGCAGACAGGTCGTCGTCATGCCCTTCAGGTCCATCGCAGCCAGCGCCCGCTCGGTCTCGATCTTGGAGCGCGCATAGGCCGTCTGCGGATTGAGCGGATCGCTCTCCTTGCGCGCCTCCCCCGGCGCGAAACCGTAGACGCTGCACGAGGAGGCGAAGGCGAAATGTCTGACGCCGGCCGAGGCCGCAAGCGCGGCGAGCCGCAACGAGGCGCCGCGATTGACGGCGTCGGTCGCGGCCTCGTAGGTCGCGCCCATCGGATCGTTGGAGATGGCGGCGAGCGCCACGACCGCATCGACGCCTTCGAGCAAAGAAGCGTCTATGTCGCGCGCGTCGCCGTTGATCTGCGCGTCGTAGACGCGCTCGGGCCACACGCGCGCGCCCGTCGTGCACAAAGCGAAATAGCCGGTGTCGAAGCCGATCAGTTGCGCTTCGGGCATGACGCGCCTCAGATGCCGGCCGAGCACGGGGCCGACATAACCCTGATTGCCGGTGACGAGAATCTTCATGCGGGGTCTCGCCAGATCTTCCACGGCGCCCGGCCCGAGGCCCATAGCTCCTCAAGCTGCCGGCGGTCGCGCAAAGTGTCCATCGGCTGCCAGAAGCCGTCGTGGAAATGCGCGCCGAGCTGACCTTCGGCGGCGAGCCGCTCCAGCGGCTCGCGCTCCCACACGGTCGCGTCGCCGTCGATATAGGCGCCGACCTTGGGCGAGCAGACGAAGAATCCGCCGTTGATCCAGCCGCCGTCGCCGCGCGGCTTTTCCTGAAAGCCGGTCACGCGGTCGCCCTCGGCGAGGATCGCGCCATAGCGCCCGGGCGGGCGCACCGCCGTCACCGTCGCAAGGCGACCTGACCGCTTGTGCGCTTCGAGCAGCGCGGGGATGTCGACGTCGGCGACGCCGTCGCCATAGGTCAGGCAGAACGCCTCGTCATCCGCGACATGCGGCAGGATGCGCTTGATGCGCCCGCCGATCTGGGTCGTCTCGCCGGTCTCGATGAGCGTCACCGTCCAAGGCTCGGCGGCGGCGCGGTGCAGGATCATCTCGTTGGAGGCGAGCTTGAACGTCACGTCGCAGGAGCGCAGGAAATAATTGTGGAAATAGTCCTTGATGACATAGCCCATGTAGCCGAGGCACACGATGAAGTCGGTCACGCCATGGGCGGCGTAGATCTTCATGATGTGCCAGAGGATCGGCCTTCCGCCGATCTCCACCATCGGCTTCGGCCTGACCGCCGTCTCCTCCATCAGCCGCGTGCCGAGCCCGCCGGCGAGGATGACCGCCTTCACGAGAAGACGAGCTCCGTCGCCCCGCCCTCGACCTCGCGCCGCTCCGCGCCCTCGGGCGGGAAGATCACGGGGGCCGACGCCGGCTCGCCGCGCAGGCGCGCGATCAGATCGTTGAGCTTGGCCATCTTCGTCCTCAGATCGTATTCGGCCACGTAAGATCCGCCCGCATCGCGAAACCCGGGCCTGCGGAGCGCCTCGGCGGTCGAGGCGTCGAGCACGCGGATGGCGTCGGCCGCATTGGCCTCGCCATAGCAGAGGATGCTCCAGCGCCCCAGCCTGTCGGCCACGCCTGTCGTGCGCGAGAAACACAAGACGGGCGTCGAAAGCGCGAGCGCCTCGCCCAGCACCAGAGGATTGGGGTCCTCGCGCGAGGAGAGGAAGAACAGGTCCATCATCGCCATATAGGGATAGGGGTTGTCGACCGCGCCGGCGACATAGAGGTTGGGCAAGGCGGCGCGCTCGAAATCCTCATAGGCGATGTTGTCGACCGTCTCCTCGGGGCGCCAGCCGCCGACCCAGAGAAAATCGTGCTGCGGCGACGCGGCGGCGACCTCGAAGAAAATGTCGACCCCCTTGCGCGCCGAGGCGTGGCCGCTCATGCCCACGATCATGCGCTCAGCCTTCGTCAGCTCGGCGCCGCTGGCGTTTCGCGGCGCCGGCGCCGGCGTCCCGGCCGCCGCGCGGATCGCCTCGACGTCCACGGCGACGCCGAAGGTCTCGGACTCGGCGGGCGCATGGCGGAAGACCTCGACGAGATCGGCGCCGATGTCGTCGGCCGCCAGCACGACCGCGTCGACCACCCGCATCACTTCGAGCTTGGTCACGTCGTGCAGCAGCAGATTGGCCATGTCGGCCGACTTTTCATGAACGTGCAGCAGGGTCTTGCGCTTCTGGGCGGCCGCCGCCAGCGCGAAGACCGAGGCGGCCAGCGAATTGACATAGACCAGATCCGAAGGCTCTCGCTCCAGCATCTCGGCGGCGAGCCGCACGCGCTGCTCGAAGGGATTCTGGTAGTAGAAGGGATCGCCTTCGCAGACGGTCACGTTGCCGGGCCCCAGCATTTGCTTGAGCCACGGCGTCAGCGGGCCGTCCTTCATCACGATGACGCGCACCTCCTCGCTGCGCTGAAGCTCGCGCGCGATGAGCGCGCCGAGGCGCGGGGCGCCGGTGCGCGTGGCTTCGTGGATCGCGAAAGTTATCGCCATCGCCCGTCACCGATAATGGACTTCATACCCCATCTGCCGCACCAGCGCGGGAAGCGCGCGCTCGACGCCATGGGCGAGCTGTCCGTCCTTGTGGAATTCGAGATCCTTGTCGCCGCCATATTCGAAATCGAGCTTGCGCAGCACGTCATGGAGCCGGGCCACGATCTCGGAGCGGATGAGGAACATGAAGCCGCTGAGATAGTCGAGCTCCCGGTTCTTGCCGCGCACGCCGAAGAGATCGAGCAGGCGCTCGTATTGCTCGACATTCCTGCCCATGTCGTGCGAGCGCCATTCCTTGCAGCCGATCATGCCGATTTGCGGGTTCTCGTCGAACAGCCGCAGGTTATCGCTCGCCGTCTCAGGACTGCCGGCGATGGCGCTGAGCAGCGCGCGGCGCCAGTAGATCGCGGTTTCGGCGTCGATATGCGGGCTTTTCTTGGAGTGCATGAACGCGAAGACCTCGTAGCGCCCGATGTCGATTTGTTCGAGCAATCGCGTAAAGCCGCCGATGTCGCGGCCGAGGTCGTTGGAGAGCGTGACGAAGGCGCCGGGACAGATCGCGCGCAACTCCTCCTGAATCTCCGGCGTCCAGGCCTCGTCCACCACGTTGATGAAAATGTCGAAGGAGGCGTCGCGAAAATTCTGCGCGAAGCCGACAAGCTCCGGCAGCAGGTCGGGATAGAAGGCGTGGATGAGTATGCAGACCTCGACACGTTCGCGGCTGGCCTCCACCCTGAGCGGCGCGCTGGCGGTCGGCGGATGCAGCGCCAGATCGAAGATGCGGAACTTCCACCTTCCGATCAGCCGCCGCTCGTGCCGCCCGTGCCGGCCCCAGTGCAGCAGCGCGCTGACGAAGCGATCCTTGAGCGGTTCGAGATCCTTGTAGATCGAGGTGTAATCGGCGAGGACGAAGCCGAGCGGCAGATCGCGGACGCGCAAGATCCGCGAGCCGCATCATCAGCGTCAGCGACGACACACGCATCTGGATCGCCCCGTTGCGGCGGTAATGGGCCTCTAGCGCCTTTTCGTCGAGGCCGGCGAGATCGGGATTGGCCTCGCGATAGATGCGCGCGCTATAGGCCTCCGCGCCTTTTTCCGCGATCAAATCGCGCACCAGGGCGAACAGTCGCGCATCTATCGGCGCATCCATGCGGGGATCGCTGCGGATTTCGCCGGGATGGGCGAGCGCATGTTCCAGTGCGCCGCCCTCGGCCGAGCCGCGCTCGCGATTATAGAACTCCGCCGAGAAGAACGGATGGCAGGAGAGGCCCGCGGCCTCGCCCTCGCGCAGGTAATGCGTCAGCGCCGGCTCGCTCAGCTCCAGCTTGTTGTGTTCGCGGTAGAAGGCGGGATCGAACAGCAGGTTCGGCAGCAGCGTTTCGTCGAGAAAGCCGCGCGCGAGATAATGGACATAGGGCGGCTCGGAGAGCCTCTCGCGGCGCTCGATCTCGATCTGATGTCGATAGAGCGGCGCATCGAAGGCAGGCGCGATCGGGAATTCGAAATAATCCGGCGTGAGGACGAAGGCCTCCAGCGGAGCGTCCACCTCCTCGCCGAGGCCGAAGGCGTCGAGGAAGCGGCGCGTGTCGAACAAGGGCGAAGGGTCGAGCCGCAGCTTGCCGCCGGTCTCCAGATAATGGACGAGCGGATTGACCTCGGCCTCGCCCCCGAGATGGCGCTCGCGATAGAAGGCGACATCGAACAGCGGATGCGGATCGGCGCCGGCCCGCGCGCCCTCGCGCACGAAGTCGAGCAGCGGGTCGCCTCCCGCGATCCCGCGCTTTCGCTTGTAGAAATCCGGCGAGAACAGCGGGCTCGGGACTCGCCCCGTCGCGCCAGCCGGCGAGCGCATAGTGCAGCAGCGGATTGGCGATCGCCTCCTGCGGCGCGGCGATGCGGTCGAGATAATGAAAGGGATCGAACAGCGGCGCGATCTCGGCGGCGTGGCGTTTCACCGCCGCCGAGACGGCGGGCGAGGCTTCGATGTCGGCGAGAAGCCGCTCGGCGAAGCGGCGCGCGGGACGGCCGCCGGCCGCGCCGGCGCCGAGATAGGCGAGAAGCCAGTCAAGCGCAGCCGCCTGCCGGCTCTGGCGCGGGCTCGCCGCCGCCGGCGTCTGCGGACGGGCAGGCGCGGGCGCGGCAGGAGCGGGCGGCGCCTTGCCGAGGGCGCGCAGGAGATCGCCCGCGGTCACGCCGAAGGCGCCGAGATCGATCAGCGAACCGTCCGCGACGACGCGCAGGACGACGAGGCGGGCCGAGGTCGGCGCATCGATGTCCCCGACCGCGAGCGCGTCCGCGAGCGCCTCGACCGTTTCGGCCGGGAGTTCGGCGAGATCGACCGAAAACCCCGCGACATTGCCTTCGAGAACCGCCCCGATGTCGGCGCGATGCTCGCTCGTCACGAAATGCAGGACCGGTACGCCCTTCGCCTCCAGTTGCAGCGCGACCGGAGCGCGGGTCTCGGTGAGATCGACCGCCCAGCCCTGCAATCGGCCGCCGACGAGGCCCTCGACGCCGGCGATATAGCGCGGCCCGCGCGCGGCCGGCGCGGGCTCGGCGTCGGGCTTGCGCGCGCGGACGGGCGCCGCCCCGGCCTTGACCGGCTCGGGCTCGCGCGAACGGTCGGCGTCGAGGACGGCCTCGCCACGTCGCGCCAAGTTCGACCCCTGCGCGCCTTTCGCGCCCGCCATCGCCCTGCTTTCCGATGCGCCCGCCGCGGCGCGAACATGTCCACGGCGTTTTGGGGTTGCTTAGGCCGCGGCGCCGCAAAACTCAATTCCCCCGGAATTCCCCCGGAATTCCCGCGTGGGGTTGACCGCGCGCCCGCGGCGCACTACCCGCCGCACTCTCACCGCGGGAGGTCAGACTTGTCGCAAGGCGTCGATTGCGTGGTGTTGGGCGCGGGTTTCGTCGGGCTCGGCGCGGCGATGGCGTTGCAGGAGCGCGGCCGTTCGGTCGTTCTCGTCGACCGGCTCGGCGCGGCCGCCGGCGAGACGAGCTTCGGCAACACAGGCATCGTGCAGAGTGAGGCGGTCTATCCCTACACATTTCCGCGCGATCCCGCCGAGATCGCCGTCGCCGCCCTCAACCGCGATCCGCGCGCGCATATCCGCCACGCGGCGCTGCCGTCGCTGGCGCCGGCGCTCTGGCGCTACTGGCGGGCCTCGGCGGCCGGCCCGCGCGAGCGCAGCGGAGAGGGCTTGCGCGCGCTGGTGGCGGATGCCGTCGCCGAACACCGCAGGATCGCGGCGGCGGCGGGCGCGGGCGCGCTTTTGCGCGAAGGCGGCTGGATCAAAGTGTTCCGCACGGAAGGAGGACGCGCGCGCGGGCTGGCGGACGCAGAGGAGGCGCGCCCCTTCGGCGTGCATTTCGTGACGCTCGACCGCGCCGCCCTGCTGGCGCTGGAGCCGAGCCTCGGCGAGGCGGCCATCGGCGGCGTGCATTTCACGGACCCGCTGACGACGCCGGACCCCGCCGCGCTCGGCGCGGCCTATCTCGCCCTATTCCTTTCGCGCGGCGGCGAGCTGGTCCGAGCCGACGCGCGCCGGCTGGAGTTCTCAGGCGGAACCTGGCGCGTGATGGCCGAGTTTGGCCTCATCCAGGCCGGCGCGGCGGTGGTGGCGCTCGGCCCGTGGTCGGACGCGCTGGCGCGCAAGTTCGGCTACAAACTGCCGTTCTTCGTCAAGCGCGGCTATCACATGCACTATGCCCCGCGCGACGGCGCGTCGCTTGCGCGGCCGGTGTTCGACTACGAGAAGGGCTATGTCGTCACGCCCATGGCGCGGGGCCTTCGCCTGACCACGGGGGCGGAATTCGCCGGCCCCGAAGACCCGCCCTCGCCCGCCCATCTCGAAAGGCTGGAGCCGTTCGCGCGCGAGATCTACCCGCTCGCCGAGCGTCTTGACGCCAAGCCCTGGCTCGGGCGGCGCCCCTGCCTGCCGGACATGCTGCCGGTCATCGGCGAGGCGCCGCGCCACAAGGGACTGTGGTTCGATTTCGGCCACCAGCATCTCGGGCTGACGCTGGGGCCGATCAGCGGCCGGCTGCTCGCCGATCTGATCGACGGGCCACCGGCAGCCGTTCGTCGACGGCCGCGCCCTACGTCCGCTACCCGCTTCGGCCTTCAACGAAGCTCAGCGCGAGATGCGCGCCGCGTAGCAGCCGCGCTTCGCATAATGGGCGTGAATGGAGTTGACCCGCGCATCGTCGAGAAGCCGCAGGATCAGGTCCTCGACCTTCGCGCCTTCGACAACGTCGGCGTCGACCATCATGCCGGTCGCATCGAAGGCGCGCAGCGACAACAAACGAGACCGGAAAACCTCCGGCACGACCCCGACCTCGTCAAAGGCCCTGGTCGCGCCCTCGCGCACGAAGATCGCGTGCGAGGCGCGATAGGGCGTGTCGGCGGGCTGGCTGACGTGATTGATGAGCAGCACGGTTTCTCCCGGCGCCGCGTCGCGCAGTTCGACGCGGTCGGGAAATCCCGGCTGCTTGTCGACGACGTAGCGCAGCGGCGCCGCGCTCGGCCAGCGCCGAGTCGGGCTGGCCATAGAGGTCGACGAACGGTTCGGGCGACAGGCCCTGAATGCGAAAAGACATGAGCGACTCTCCCGTTTGGAGAGCCGCAGAAAGCCAGACGCGAGCGCGTCGGGCCACCCGATTGCGACGAAGCTCGCACCGATTTCCGGGAGCGCGACTGGTCGCTCTTTCAAGGAGATGATCGGCGTCAGTCGTCGAAATTGTTGATGACGGTGTCGGCGATGGCGCGCTTGGTGAGGACGCCGACCACATCCTTGGCCTGCGGGCGTCCGGAGCCGGAATAGACGATCGCCGCCCCCGCCCGATGCCGCTTCAGGCGCGCGAGCGCGCGCGACATCAGATCGGTGTCGCGCACCAGCACCATGCTGTGCTCCATGAAGTCCTCGACCTTGACCGAGGGGTCCTCGCGATGGCGGCTCCACAGCCCCGAACGCGGCGGCACGAGGCCGACCAGCTTTCCCTCGCGCTCGACCACCACCGGGATCAGATCGTCGAAAGCATCGTTGGCGAGCGAATCCGACAGCGGCGCGCCCGCCTCGGCGCGGACGAAATTGCGCTCCATGACGTCGCCGGCCTGCGCCACGAGATAGAGGTTGACGTGCCGCTCCTTGGGGATGCGATGGCCGCGATGGCGCAGCTTGATCGTGTAGATCGTCTCCGGGACCAGAAGTCGCCGCACGCCCGCCGCCACCGCGACGGCGACGATCACCGGCACGATGATGTCGTAGTCGCGCGTCATCTCGAACACCATGACGATCGCCGTCATCACGCCGCCCGTGCCGGCGCCGACCATCGCCGCCATGCCGACGATCGCGGCGGAGGGCGCCTGCAAGCCCGCGTCAGGAAGCACGTGGCCGACGACGACGGCGAAAGCGCCGCCGAGCGTCGCGCCCAAATAGAGCGAGGGCGAGAAGATGCCGCCCGACGCGCCGCTGCCCAAGCTGACGGTCGTGGCGATCAGCTTCAGGCCGAACAGCAGCATCATCAGCGCCGGCGCGGCCATGTTCTTGTTGAGGATCGCCTGGATGACGCCGTAGCCGACGCCGTCGATGTAATGGTGGCCGTAGACGTGGGCCAGCACGACCATCATGAGGCCGACGATCCCCATGCCGATGGCGTTCTGCACATAGGGACCGCCGGGGATTTCCGGAAACCCGTCCTCCATGAACACGAGCACCCGGATGAACAGCCAGGCGCCGACGCCGACGAGCACGCCGAGCGCCGTGAAGGCGATGATCTGCTCGAGGTTGAAGGGGCCGGTCGCCGGCATGACCGATTCCGGAACCGCGAAGGCCGGATCGGGACCGATCAGCACGCGGCCGAGCAGCGTCGCCGCGCCCGTCGCGAGAACGACCGGCAGGAAGGTGCGGTTGGAGACCTCGGGCAGCAGGATTTCGAGCGCGAACAGCACGCCGCCGAGCGGGGTGTTGAAGGTCGCCGCGATGCCGGCGCCGGCGCCGGCGGCCACCAGCGTGATCTTCTGCGAAGTCGTGAGCCTGAGCGTCTGCGAAAAGGCCGAGCCCAGCGCCGAGCCGATCTGGATGATCGGCCCCTCGCGCCCGACCGCAGCGCCCGTGCCGATAGACAGGGCCGAGGCCAATGTCTTGATGATGGCGACGAGGCCGCGAATGTTGCCGCGACTGTAGAAAATCGCGTCCATCACCTCGGGCACGCCATGGCCTTTCGCCTCCGGCGCGAAGCGCCGGACAAGAAAGACCACGATGAGGCCGCCGATGACCGGCGAAAGAATGATCCAGTCGCCGAAGGGGCTCGGCCCTTCGAGGATGTTGGCGTCGTAGTAGATGCTGAAGCGACCGTAGTAGCAGACGTTGTGAATGAGGCCGATCAGCGCGCGCAGCGCATAGGCGCCGACGCCCGTCGCGATCCCTATGACCAGCGCGAGCAGACAGAGAACCAGCAGATTGACGCGAGCCTCGGGTTCGGCTTGAGTTTGCGTCCGCGCAGCGCTCGGCGAAGACGCGATGGACAGCGACATGGGCGGTCTATCCCCCTAGAATTTCGAGATATAAGCGGAGCTTGCTGCGTCGCACGTCAGCCGCGCGAGGGCAACCCGCTGCGACGGCGAACAGGCGCCGGGTTTGAGCCATCCGCAGGCGGCGGCGCCATCTCGCAACACCGCAGCGCGCCGACGCCGGCGCCGCGCAAGTCCGCGCGATCCAGACCCCGCCGACGGAACGCCCCACGAATCCAGCGGAAATCCGCGCCGCCGCCAGCCCGGCGCCGTTCGCGTCCGCCACGCCAAAGCCGCCCCGCTGCGCCGGCGAAAACCCGCTCAGGCGCATCGGAGCGGCATTTGTGAAGAAATGTTACTCGCGCGCCAACCAACGCGGACCGATCAAAGCCGCCGCGCGCGCTCGGCGATCTCCTGCAACAGCGTTTTGATCGCGTCCCCTTTGGCGGCGTAGCGCGCCGGTGGCAAGCCGCTCGCGAAGCGCGCCCGCGCCGCCGCGGGAATTGAGCGCGCCGGCCGCGCCTGAAAAGATTTGGTCTGGAGGGCAAAAGTGAATTTGGAACATCCTCCGCGATGACCCCGGAAGGAATTTTGCCGTCACTCGCCGCAAGGAAAACTCCCTCCGTATTTCGCCGCAGTTGAAAATAAAGCCCGAGACGCGCGAGCGAAAGCGACGGATATTGGATATTTGCGTGAGTAGAATCCGAACGTATTGCAGCGGACGGCGTTCAGATAACAAAGTCCACATCGGAACCATTTCGCTGTGTCGCGAGTTCAAGACACACGGGTTCTCAGTGGGAGTATTGAATATGGAAACGACATTCCTCAAGACTTGCGGCGTATCGATTGCCGCGCTCGCGCTTGGGCTTTCGCTGGCTGCGACCCCCGTCATGGCGGCGGGCCCCGGCGGCGTGCGACCTGGCGGCGGCGGCATGCACGGCGGCGGCGGCATGGCGAGGGCCGGCGGCGGCGGTATGCACGGCGGCGGCATGGCGAGGGCCGGCGGCGGCGGATGGCATGGCGGCGGCATGGCGGCGAGGCCCGGCGGCGGCGGATGGCACGGCGGCGGCGTGGCGGCGAGGCCCGGCGGCGGCTGGCACGGCGGCGGCGTGGCGGCGAGGCCCGGCGGCGGCTGGCACGGCGGCGGCGTGGCGGCGAGGCCCGGCGGCGGCTGGCAGGGCGGCGGTGTGGCGGCGAGGCCCGGCGGCGGCTGGCAAGGCGGCGGCGTCAGGCATGGCGCCGGCTGGCGCGGCAGATATGCTGGAGGGTATGGCGGATACGGCGGAGGGTATGGCGGATACGGATACGGAACCGGCTACGACTACGGCTACGGCATCGGGGGCGCCGCCCTTGGTCTTGGCTTGCTCGGCGGAGCGATCATCGGCTCGCAGTATCCGTATTATGACTCTGATTATGGCTACGGGGCCGGCTATGTAACCTACCCGGTCGCAGGCGACGATTCCGTGGCCTATTGCATGAGGCGGTTCAGGTCATACGATCCGGCGAGTGGAACCTACCTCGGCTACGACGGCTTGCGGCATCCATGCCCTTGAGCTAGCCGAACCAAGTTCGCCGCTCCCCGGGATCGGCGGAGCGGAGTGCGGTGTGGCCAATACGAAGACGCGACGATCGAAGCCGATCGTCGGGTTTTCGTCTACAACCGCCGCGCGCTGTCGGCGATCTCCTGCAACAATGCCAGCGCGTGAATCTTGCGGTCGACGTTGAGCGCGTCGACCTCCCGCGCCGCGCGACGCAGCCGCTCCCATAGCTCGGCTATCGCTTCGAGCCGCTCGGGCGCCGAGGTCGCCCTGGCGCGCGCGGCGAGCCAGTCGTAGACCGCCAGCAGGAAACGCTCGTGCAGCTCCGCGCCGCTTGCGCCCGCGAATTGGTCGGAAAGCCGCAGCGCCGCGCGCCATTCGACGGCCGGCAGCCTGGAAACGACCGTCTCGATCAGCGCGCCGCTCTCCGCGCCCTCGGGATCGAGCCGGCGCAACGCCTCGCGCGCCGAGCCGCCGGCCTGCGCCGCGGCCGCCGCGATGGCGGAATCCGGCAGTTCGCTCCACGGCGGCCCTTGCCCGCGCACGATGGTCTCGATGTCGGCGGGTTGCAGCGGCTCCAGCGTGAGGCGCCGGCAGCGCGAGCGGATCGTCGGCGGCAGCCGGCCCGGGCGATGCGCGACGATCAGCACCAGCGCGCGCTGCGGCGGCTCCTCGATCGTCTTCAGAAGCGCGTTGGCGCCGGCGCGGTTGAGATCGTCGGCGGCGTCGACGAGCGCGACGCGCCAGCCGCCGAACGCCGAGGCCAGGCGGAACACGCCCTGCCCCTCGCGCACGTCGTCGACGCGAATCTCGCTGTAGAAAGACTTGCCCTTCGGATTCCAGGCGCGGCGGATCAGTGCGAAATCGGGATGGGCGTGCGCCGCAAGCTGGCGCGCCGCCGGATGGCTCTGCGGGCACGGCGAGATCGCGCGCTTCGGCGACCTCGGGCGCGGCCGGATCGGGATGGGCGAACAGAAACCGGGCGAAGGCCCAGGCGAGCGTCGCCTTGCCGACGCCCTCCGGTCCGCAGATCAGCCAGGCGTGCGCGAGCCGGCCCGAGCGATAGGCCGCCAGCATCTCCGCCACGGCTTGCCCCTGGCCGACGAGAGCGGGCGCAAGGCGCGGCGGCCGCGCGCCGGGGTAGACGTCGCTCTCCGGCGCGCCGTCCTCCGGCGCCGGCCGCCTCACTCAGGCCCCGACAGAAAAGCGCCGAGGCGCTGGCCGACCGCCGCCCAGACAGCCTCGGCCACGGTCTCTTCGTCGGCGCTGGCGTCGACGACGACGCAACGCTGCGGCTCGGCCTCGGCGATGGCCAGGAACGCCCGCCGCAACGTGCCGTGGAATTCGAGCCCCTCGCGCTCGAAGCGGTCCGCCTCTCCCGCGCCCGCCCGCCGCGCCGCGCGCGCGAGGCCCTGCTCCGGGTCGAGGTCGAGCATCAGCGTCAGATCCGGCCGGACGTCGCCGACGGCGATGCGTTCGAGCCTGTCGACGAAGGCCGCGCCGAGCCGCCCGGCCGCGCCCTGATAGGCGCGGGTGGAATCCGCGAAACGGTCGCAGACCACCCAGGCGCCGCGCTCGAGCGCGGGACGGATCAGCGCGTCGACATGGTCGATGCGGGCGGCGGTGAAGGCGATCGCTTCCGCCTCCGGCCCCATTTCGCGCAAGGCGCCGGAGAGAATGACCTCGCGCAGGCGCTCGGCGTGCGGCGTGCCGCCCGGCTCGCGGGTGACGACGGTTTCGATGCTGCGCGCTGCGAGCCTTTCGGCGAGCCGGCGCGCCTGCGCCGACTTGCCCGCCCCCTCGCCGCCCTCCAGCGTGATGAACCGTCCGCGCGCGCTCACTGGCGCTTCCATTGCCGGCGCAGCCAGTCCTTGCTGAGCTCCCAGGCCGCATCCGCCGCGCGGCTCGTCAGCGCGCCCTTCCCCACCGCCGTCTTGGTCTGCAACGGCGCCTGCAGAACCAGCGTTCCGGCCTGGAAAATCCTCAGTTCGCCGAGCTTGCGGCCCGCCTCGACGGGCGCCCGCAGCGGGCCGGGATAGACGATCTTGGCCGTCATCTTGTCCGCGCCGACTTTCGGCACGAACATTTTCACCGGCGCCAGCGGCGTCAGCTCGACCGAACTCGCGTCTCCGCCGTAGACCTCGGCGCGTCCGACCGTGTCGCCGGGCTGATAGAGCGCGCGCAAGTCGAAGCCGCGAAAGCCCCAGCTCAGCAGCCGGCGCGAATCCTCGGCGCGCTCGTTGGCCGTCTTGTAGCCGTTGACGACCAGGACCAGACGCTGGCCGTCCTGCACCGCCGAGCCGACGAGGCCGAAGCCGCTCTCCGCCGTGTCGCCGGTCTTGAGGCCGTCGGCGCCGATGTTCATCGTCAGGAGCGGATTGCGGTTCAGCTGGTGGATCTTGCTCCAGGTGAAGTCCTTCTCGCCGAAGTAATGATAGAATTCAGGGTAGTCGCGGATGATGTGGCGGGCGAGCAATGCGAGATCCCGGGCGCTGACCCGCTCGTTCGGGTCGCTGCGGCCCCAGGCGTTGGTGAAATGAGAATGCGTCATGCCGAGCTGGGCGGCGCGCTTGTTCATCAAGCCGACGAAGTTCTGCTCCGTGCCGCCCAACCCCTCGGCCAACACGATCGCGGCGTCGTTGCCGGACTCGATGATGAGCCCGCGCAACAGGTCCTCGACCCGCACGTCGCTTTTCACCGCCAGGAACATCGCCGAGCCGTGGGAGGGCGCGCCGCCGGTGCGCCAGGCGTATTCGGAGACGTGGAACTTGTCGTCGACGAGAAGATGGCCCTGCTTCAGCTCGTGGAAAACCATCTCCGCCACGAGCAGCTTGCTCATCGACGCCGGCGCCATCGGCTCGTCGGCGGCCTTGTCGAACAGCACCGTCCCGGAGTTGTAGTCTTCGAGCAGCGCGAACTTGGCGGCGGTCGAGACGGTCTGCGCCCCGGCGCCCGCGAGGGCGGCCAGGGAGAAACCGGCCATGCATGAAATGGCGATCAGGGCCCGACGCACGCGCGACGACACTTCAAACCCTCGCACTCGTTCCGGCTGTCCATGGAAGCGCGCTAGACCATGCGAGCGCGACAATCAATTGTCGTCGACGTCCATGAGCGAGCGTGTCGGCCTCTGACGAAGCAGACGGGCGAGCGGATCCTCGTGCGCGGGATGGGGATTGACGAAATAGAGCGCCCTGTCGCCCGCGCCGTGGCGCCGCGGCGGCTTCGGCGCGGCGGACGCCTCGCGCAAGCCTCCGAGATCATAGGGTCTGACCGGCGGCAGCGGCGCGGCCACGCGCTCGATCACGGTCTCATCGACGGCGGCGACCTCGGTTTGAGCGGTTTCCGGCCGCGGCGGCGGCTCGGGCGCGACGGCGGCGCTCGGCGCCGGCTCGGGGGGCGGCGGCGGAGGAGGAGGCGGAGGCGCCGGTTTCGAGCCGAACAGTCCCACGAAAGGCGCCGCGACTTCGGCGACCATCGAGGGCTGCGCGCCGCCGAGATCGGCCGGGCTTCCGTCGGTCTTCAGCGTCGCCAGCAATTCGTTGTCGTCCGAGCCCTCAAGCGGCGCGCGGCTGACGAATTCGACCTTCACCTTCGCCGTGCCCATGCGCTTGAAGTCGAGCACGTCGGCGACGCGCGAGGAGACGTCCATCACCCGGCCGGCGGCGTAGGGGCCGCGGTCGTTGACGCGCACGATGATGGAATAGCCGTTCTCGAGATTGGTGACGCGGGCGTAGCTCGGCAACAGCATGGTCGGATGGGCCGCCGTCAGCGCCATCTTGTCGTAGACTTCGCCATTGGCCGTCCTGCGGCCGTGGAAGGCGTCGCCGTACCAGGAGGCCGTGCCGACCGCGGTGTAGTGGTCGTTCTCGCGCGGGTAATACCAGCGACCGGCGACGTGATAGGGGCGGCCGACGAGATATTGCCCGCCGCCGCGAGGGATCGACTGCCCGTCCTCGTAGAGGCGCGGACTGGCCTTTCCGTACCGGCCTTCGGCGAAATGCTCTTTTCCCTTGTAGCGGTGGTGCGCGTAAGGCGACGGCGGCGGGGCGCAGCCCGAGAGGCACAGGCAGGCCAGAGCTACGCCCCAGCCCACGCGGGCGCCGCGTGCGCCCGACCTGTTATTCGCCCAAGACAATGCGCTCTCAACCCCCGCCGAGCGACGACCCTCCCCGGCCGTCCGTTTCGTGAACACCCTGCCGACCCGGGCCGAATTTTCGGCGCCGGCGTCTTTTTCGCCTCGCAATGTTGCCAAAACTTTAACCCCCGGCGGACCGCTCGCGCAAGCCGCAGCTCAGCGCCAATGCGCCTCGAGCCAGCCGACGGGGCGCACCCGCTTGTAGATTTTCTTCCAACCCGCGGCCGGCCATTCGCCCTTCAGCGCTTCGTGCGGGCGCGGGCGCCCGGTGAACACGACGACTCGAGCCCCCCGGGGCAGCTTCACATTCTGAAACAGATTGAGGGGGAAACGGGGCAGCATCATGGCTTTGAAGCCGGGCGCCCATTCCGTCGGCCAGAAGACGATGGGCAGGCCGGACTCGCGGCAGAGATAGACCTGCTCGTTGGAATAGAGCCGCCGCTTGCCGAGCGGATCGGCCTCGAAGCGGGTCACGAGATGCGGCGCGGACCCGGCCGGCAGGCGCATCACCGAGGAATTGCCGGTGTCGCGGGCGCCCCAGTCGCGGATGATGGCGAGCTTGCCGGGCTCGTAGTCGAAGAAGGCGTCGAGCCCGCCGACCACCACCACGTCGAGGTCGAGGAACAGGAGATCGCCTTCGAGACCGATTTCCGGCGACCAAAGAGCGAGCTTGCGCCAGGGACTGCCGCCGAGCCCGGTCTCGGGCAGCCGGATCGGCGGGATTTCGCGCGGCTCGATCCCGGAGTCGAGGCCGGCGGGATCGTCTGTGAACGCCACGAAGCGGGTCGGACGGGCGACGTTGCGCATGACGCCGCGATAGAGGCGATTCACGTACTCGACGGGAAAGCGATCGCCCCATCGCATGCAGACGACCGTTTGCATCGCTTCTCCGCACGGAAACCCAGAGGGCGCCTATAGGGCGCTGAGCCCAAGCGCGCAACGACTGGACGGCGCCGGCGCGCTGGTCCACAAAGCGCGAAAAAGGAGCGCCCATGCCTGCGATCGCCGAACTCTTCCGCTCAGGGGCGGACACGAGCCCCGCCATCGAGGCGCTCGACCGCCCGCCGCTCACTTATGCAGGCTTGCGGGGACAAATCGAGGCGACCGTTACGGCGCTCAACAGGCTCGGCGTCGGGCGCGGCGACCGCGTCGCCATCGTGCTGCCGAACGGGCCGGAGATGGCGACGGCTTTCCTCAGCGTCGCCGCCGGCGCGACCGCAGCGCCGCTCAACCCCGCCTATCGCGCCGACGAGTTCGAGTTCTATCTTACCGACCTCAACGCCAAGGCGCTCATCGTCGAGGCCGGCGCGACCGGCCCGGCCGTGGACGTCGCCCGCAAGCTCGGCGTCGCCGTCGTCGAATTGCGCCCGGGCGCCGAGGCCGGCGCCTTCACGCTGTCGGGCGCGGCGGGCGCCGCCGCGCGGCCGGGCCTCGCCGAGACGCAGGACATCGCGCTGATCCTGCACACCTCGGGCACGACCTCGCGGCCCAAGATCGTGCCGCTCAGTCACCGCAACATCTCAGCTTCCGCGCGCAACATCGCGACGACGCTGGGCTTTTCGCCTTCAGACCGCGGCCTCAACGTGATGCCTTTGTTCCATATTCACGGGCTCATCGCGGGGCTGACCGCGCCGCTGTCGCGCGGCGGGACGGTCGTCTGCACGCCGGGCTTCAACGCCTTGCGCTTCTTCTCGCAGATGAAGGCGGCGCGGCCGACCTGGGTGACCGCCGTGCCGACCATGCATCAGGCGATCCTCTCCCGCGCCGGCCAGAACCGCGACGTCATCGCCGAGCACCCCCTGCGCTTCCTGCGCTCCTCCTCCTCCTCGATGCCGCCGCAGGTGATCGGCGAGATCGAGGCGGTGTTCGGCGCGCCGCTGATCGAGTCCTACGGCATGACCGAGGCCGCGCATCAGATGGCGTCCAACCCGCTCGACGGCGTGCGCAAGCCCGGCGCCGTCGGCGTGGCGGCGGGGCCGGAGATCGCGATCATGGGCGAGGACGGGTCGCTGCTCGGCGCGAACGAGATCGGCGAGGTCGTCATTCGCGGCGAGAACGTCACGGCCGGCTACGAGAACAACGAGAAGGCCAACGCCGAGGCCTTCCGCAACGGCTGGTTCCGCACCGGCGACCAGGGCGCGCTCGACGAGGACGGCTACCTGCGCCTGACCGGCCGGCTCAAGGAGATCATCAACCGCGGCGGCGAGAAGGTCTCGCCGCGCGAGGTGGATGAAGTGCTGATGGACCACGCCGCCGTGGCGCAGGTCGTCTGCTTCGCCATGCCGCACGACAAGCTCGGCGAGGATGTCGCGGCGGCGGTGGTGCTGCGCGAGGGCGCGAGCGCGACGGAGGCGGAGCTGCGCGAGTTCGTGGGCGCGCGCCTCGCGGCGTTCAAGACGCCGCGCCGGATCGTGTTCCTGGCGGAGATCCCGAAGGGAGCGACGGGGAAGCTGCAGAGGATCGGGCTGGCGGAGAAGCTGGGGGTGAAGGGGTAGGCTGAGGCCCAACATCGCGGCGCCGGGCGATCAGCGCCCAGAATGAGGTTGGCGAGAGGGGTCGGCAGCCGCCGTTTCGGCTCGCGCGGCCCCCTTGTCAAAGTCCGCTTCGCACGTCTTTAATGATGTTTCAAAATGAGATTGAGGGTTTTGCCTGCGCGAAATCCGCCAATTCTGGTTATCCGCGCGCATTTTCGCCTAAACGGCCAAATGGGTCGAACTGAGTTTAGTTATCAACCGGTTGGCTCGATTTCCGCATCTCTTTGAATGTTCATCGGGGACGTAGTCTCCCCCTTCGCGACAGGATGGCTGAGATGAGTGGCTCCGCTAATAGCCTGCAGTCCCTTGACGACCAGATTACGCAAGCCGAGAGCCTGACCAGCGGCAGTTATACAATCACCCTGACCGGCGACATCGACTACAGCACCGCCATCGACGCGATCACGTTGCACCCGGGCGTCACGCTGACGATTGACGGCGGCGGATATACGCTGGACGCGGGCGGCGCGACAAATGGCCTGGAGGTCCTCAGCGGCGACCGTCATCATCGACGACCTCATCATCAAGCGATACGACGGCGCAGGGCGGCGCGGGGACCGATGGCGGAGGCGGCGGCGCGGGCCTTGGCGGCGGCCTGTTCGTCGGCGGCGCCGCGAACGTGACTCTCGATCAGGTCAGTTTCACCGACGATTCCGCAATCGGCGGCGCCGGAGGCAAAGGCGGCGCGGGAGTCAAGGGCGCAAGCGGCGACGACGGCCTCGCCGGACACGCGGGCACAGCCGGCCTCGCGGGAAGCGGCGGCGACAATTACAGCTTCGGCGGGACGGGCGGATACGGCGGACAGGGCGGCGCCGGCGGCGCCGGAGGCGACGGCGGCGGCGGCGGCGGCGGCGGCTCCGGCGGGCAGGGAAGCGGGGGCCTCGGCGACGGCGGCGTTGGCGGAGCGGGCGGCGACGCTGGCGCCGGCGAAGGCTATAGCGGCTTTTTCGGCGCAGGGAGGCGGCGCCCGGAAGCGCGGGCATCAATGAAACCTTGTCGTTCGGTGGGCTTCAACACAAGCGTTGCCGGTGGCCAAGGTGGCAATGGCGTAGCGGGGCTCGCGGGCGGCGCCGGCGGCGCCGGCGGGGATGGCGGAACAGGAGGCTTGGCTGACTTTGGCGGCGGCGGAGGCGGCGGGGGCGGCGGAGGAGGCGGCCAGGGCGGCGGCGGAGGCGGTGGCGGCGGGGGAGGAGGCGGCGGAGGCGGCGGCGCCGCCTCTGTAACGGACACATTCTAGCGACGATACGTTGGCCGCCACGCCGCCCGGCGCGGGAAGCGCGGGCGGCGGCGCCAGCGGCGTCCCCGGCGCTGGCGGCGACAACGGCGCCGGCGGCATAGCGGGAAGCGGCGGATTCGGCGCGGGCGCGGGCGGTCACGGGGCCGACGGGTCGGCCGGCGTCTTCGGGAGCTGACGGCTATTCCGGCGGATCGGGCGCCGGCGGAAGCGCAGGCGGCGGCCCTGGAGGAAATGGCGGCGCCGGAGCCGCAGGCGGCAATGGCGGAACCGGAGGCCAGAGCGGAGCCGGAGGAGGCGGCGGCGGGGGCCTGGGGGCTGGCGGCGCCATATTCGTCGAAAGCGGCGGCGCCCTGACCTACGCCGGCGGCAACGTCAGCGGCGGATCGGCGGCGGGCGGATTGGGCGGCAAGGCGGGCGGCGCCGGCGCGGGAGATGGCCAGGGCGGCCAAGGCTACGGCGCCGGCATCTTCATCATGGGGGATGAGAACATCAGCTTCGCCCCGGCCACGGGCGAGACGCTGACGATCTCCGATCAGATTTCCGATCAGTCCGGCTCTGACCCGACGAATTCCTACGGCGAGCCCGGCGCGGGCGGCGTGATCGTCGACGGCGCCGGCGTCGTAGACCTCGACGCCGCCAACGATTTCACCGGCGGGGTCAAGATCGAGAGGCGGAACGCTCGTGCTCGGCGCTATCGGCGCCGCCGGCTCGGGACCGATCCAGTTCTCGGGATCGGCGGGGCCGATTCTGGAGTTCACGCAAGGCGAATGCGCCGACAAGTCGCGCTTGATGATTTCTTTCTTGGCGACAAATCAAGATCGACGGCTTCACAACCGCCAGCTCACAGCTACGTCGGCAGGCTTGCTCAGCCTCTCCGGGCCCGAGGGAGGTCTCAGTCCTCGACATTCCCGGCCTCAACGATGACGATTTCCAGATCACCAACAGCGGGGACGATACGCTCATCATCTCGGACGCCAACCCTTGCTATGCGCGCGGAACACTGATCCGGACCGACCGGGGCGAGGCGCCGGTCGAAACCCTGGCGATCGGCGACATGGTGACGACGCTCTCGGGCGAGACGAAGCCGATCAAGTGGATCGGCCATCGCCGTCTCGACCTGACGAAGCATCCCAGGCCCGAAGAGGTCTGGCCGGTCCGGGTGGCCGCCGGCGCGTTCGGGGAAGATCTGCCGCGCCGCGACCTGTGGCTGAGCCCGCGCCACTCCATCGCCCGAGAGGGCGCGCTGATCCCGATCGTCGCTCTGATCAACGGAGCGTCGGTGCGGCAGGTGAGAACGAGACGCGGTTGAATATTGGCATGTCGAGCTCGACGCGCATGATGTCATCCTCGCGGAGGGCTTGCCCGCCGAATCCTATCTCGACAACGGCAACCGCTCGGCTTTCGCCAATGGCGCCGCCTTCGTCGAGGCGCATCCCGACTTCAAGCCGAAGCATTGGCGCGAGACCTGTCTGCCGCTGCTCGAAGAGGGGCCTGAGGTCGCGCTGACGAAAACGCGGCTTTTCGAGCGGCTGGAGACTCTCGGCTACATCGCTTTGCGACGACGCGGACCCACATATCTTCGCCGACGGCCGCCGGATCGAGCCCATCCCCCTCGGCGAAGCTCGGATCGGCTTTGCGCTGCCCGCCGATTGCCAAGCAGCCCATGCTGATGCCTCGAACATTCGTGCCCGCGCAGATCAGCGCGGACGCCGCCGACCTGCGCGAGCTCGGCCTTTGTGTCCGGCGGCTGTCGATCGACGGCGAAGACGTCGCACTCGACGCCGACGCTCTTTCCGGCTGGAACGAAGCGGAACGCTCAGCCGGCGGTTTCACCCATCGCTGGACGCGCGGCGCCGCGCCTTTGCCAGCCGGCGCGCGGTTCGTCATCGTCGATCTCGCCGGCCGCGGGAGTTATTGGCGAGCGCCTCGGGACAGTTTCGCTTTACGCGCGGTGAAATAGGACCGCCTCCGGTCGGAAGCTCAGAAGCGCCGACGCATCGCTAGGGGGGCCGCAGTTCTCGGGAATTTTACTTCCTGGATCCGGCAATAAGCGAGGTCAACAATTTGGCATCGCTTCGCAAGCGCACGACGCAAATAGTACGAACGGAGCGCCTGATCTCCACCCGTCGCGTTTATCTGACATCCGTAACAAAAACTGTCGGCGATGGATAAAATATATTATTAAATATACATTTGAATTGCTTTGAGGCAAAGCGCCGCCAGATCGGCGCCATCATTCTGCGCCTGACCCCGACCAAAACGCCCAGGCCCTCGTGACGACCGCTCCCCCCGACCCGACCGCGCCCGAAGTTCATGATCGGGCGGGACTATCCTCCGACGCCGCCCGCCGGCTCCTCGCGCAATTCGGCTATAACGAGGTCGCCGAGCCGAAGCGCAGCGCGGCGCTCGCGCTTCTCGGCCATTTCTGGGCGCCGGTGCCGTGGATGCTGGAGGCCGCGGTCCTGCTGCAAGCCCTGATCGGCGAATATCCGGAGGCCGGCGTGATCGCCGGCCTCCTGGTCTTCAACGCCGTGCTTTCCTTCGTTCAGGCAACGCGGGCGGAGGCCGCGCTCGCCGCCCTCAAGTCGCAACTGGCGCTCTCCGCCTCGGTCAAGCGGGACGGCGCATGGGTCGTGCTGCCGGCGCGGGAGATCGTTCCCGGGGATCTGGTGAAGCTGTCGCTCGGCGCCATCGCGCCCGCCGACGTGAAACTCGTTTCCGGCGGCGCGCTGCTCGACCAATCCATGATTACCGGCGAATCCTTGCCCGTCGAAGCCAGCGCGGGCGCGGCGACCTACGCCGGCGCCATGGTCAAGCGCGGCGAGGCGGAAGCGGTCGTGACCGCCACGGGCGCGCGCACCTATTCCGGCCGCGCCGCCGAACTGGTGCGCATCGCCCACGGCCCCAGCGCCGAGCAGGCGGCGATCCTGCGGGTGGTCCGCAACCTCGCCCTGTTCAACGGCGTCGTGCTGCTGCTGATGATCGTCTATGGGCTGGCGCACGATATGCCGGCTACGAATCTCGTCACGCTCGCGCTGACCGTCCTTCTCGCCTCGGTCCCGGTGGCGCTGCCGGCGACCTTCACCCTGGCGAGCGCGCTGGGCGCCCAGCGCCTGATCCGCGAAGGCGTGCTGCCGACAAGGCTTTCCGCCGTGCATGACGCCGCGGCGATGGACGTGCTTTGCTCCGACAAGACGGGAACTCTCACTCAGAACCTTTTGCAGGTGAGCGCCGCGCGCGGCTTCTCGGGCTTTGGCGAGAGCGAGGTTCTGGCGCTCGCGGCGGCGGCGAGCAGCGAGGGCGGCAAGGACCCCGTCGACGCCGCGATCCGGGCGGCCGCGCGGGATCGGGGGGCGAAACCCGAGCCGGCGCTCAGCTTCCTTCCCTTCGATCCCGCCAACAAATTTTCCGAGGCGACGATCGCGCGCGAGGGCGCGACCTGGCGCGTCGTCAAGGGCGCCTTCGCGACCGTCGCCGCGCTCGCCCAGACGCCGCCGGAAGCCGCGGCCGCGGCCGACGAACTCGCCGGGCGCGGCAATCGGGTGCTCGCCATCGCCTGCGGGCCGGCGGAGAACTTCCGCATCGCCGGGCTCGTCGCGCTCGGCGATCCGCCGCGCGCCGACGCGGCTCCCTTGATCGCCGAACTCGCCTCGCTGGGGGTTTCGACCGTCATGGTCACAGGCGACGCGGCGCCGACCGCCGGGGCGGTGGCGAAGGCGATTGGCCTCAACGGGCCCGTCTGTCCGGCCGCGCATATCCCGGATCAGGTTTCGCCCGGGGACTATGCGGTGTTCGCGGGCGTCTTTCCCGAAGACAAGTTCCGGCTGGTGAAGGCGCTTCAGAGCGGCGGCCACACGGTCGGCATGTGCGGCGACGGCGCGAACGACGCGCCGGCCTTGCGCCAGGCTCAGATCGGCGTCGCGGTGTCCACGGCGACGGACGTCGCCAAATCGGCGGCGGGACTGGTGCTGACCGAGCCGGGCCTCGGCGGCATCGTCGCCGCCGTCAAGGAGGGCCGCGCCACCTTCCAGCGCATTCTCACCTACACGATCAATGCGCTTCAGAGGAAAATCGAAATGGCGCTGTTTCTGGCCGGCGGCCTGCTGATGACCGGCCAAGCGGTGCTGACGCCGATGCTGATGGTCCTCCTGCTCGTGACCAACGACTTCCTGACGATGTCCCTCACCACCGACCGCGCGCGCCCGTCGCCGCAGCCGGATTCCTGGCGGATCGGCCCGATCACCGCGGCGGCCTTCGGCCTCGCCCTATTCAAGCTCGTGTTTTGGCTCGCGGTGCTGGCGGTCGGGCGCTTCGGCCTCGGCCTTTCCATCGGCCCGCTGCGCACGCTCGCCTTTCTTGCGATGGTGGTGGACGCCCAGGCGACCGTCTACGCCATCCGCGATCGTCGGCGGCTATGGTCGTCCCGGCCCGGCGTCTGGGTCGTCGCGTCCAGCATCGTGGACCTCGCCATCGGCGCGCTGGTTTCGCTCACGGGCTGGCTCACGCCGCCGCTGGAGGTCGGGGTGGTCGTCGGACTCATCGCGGCGGCGGCTGTCTTCACGCTGTTGCTGGACGCGGTGAAAGCGCCGCTGTTCCGCCGTTTAGGGATAGCGTGACCGGGCGGCGCCGCGCTTATGGGAACCTCGCCATCGCCTCGATCTCCACCCGCGCCCCCATCGCCAGCCCGCTCGCCCCGAAGGCCGAGCGCGCGGGCAGGCGGCCGGCCTCGAAATAGCCGACATAGACCTCGTTGAACGCCCGCCACTCGCCCATGTCGGCGAGCATGATCGTGCATTTGACGACATCGGCGAAGCCTAAGCCGCAGGCCGCGAGCACGCGGCCGATATTGTCCATCGCCTGTCTGGCCTCCGCCGCGATCCCGCCCTCGACGAGTTTCAGCGTCCCCGGCCGATTGCCGATGGCGCCGGAGAGATAGAGCATGTCGCCGACCCGCACGGCGGCTGAGAAGGGAAGGCCGAGCGCGGAATCGTCCGGGGAGGCGATGAATTGCATGGGAAGGGCTCCAATCAGGTTTTGGCACCTTGCGCCCTCCCCGCAACGGCGCCAAGACCTGCGGCGGAGCTCGCCCATGTCCCAGCAATTCCCCGCCCTGGAAGCGAAACACAAAGAGTTCATCGCCCGGCAGAAGATCTTCTTCGTCGCCTCCGCCGCGCGAGAAGGCCGCGTCAATGTCTCGCCCAAGGGCATGGCGAGTTTCGCCGTGCTCGGCGACAACCAGGTCGCCTATCTCGACTGCACCGGCAGCGGCAACGAGACGCGCGCGCATCTCCTCAGCCTTCCGCGCCTGACCATCATGTTCGCCGCCTTCGACGGCGATCCCGTCATCATGCGTCTGTACGGACAGGGCCGGTCGTTCCTGCGCGGCAGCGGCGACTATGCCGCCCTCCTCCCGCATTTCGAGGAAATGCCCGGCGCGCGTCAGATCGTGCGGCTCGACGTCGATCTCGTGACGACCTCCTGCGGCATGGCCGTGCCCTTTTTCGACTATCGCGCCGAGCGCGAGAATCTCGTGCGCCACTGGACGCGCCAGGGCGTGGAGGGCTTGCGCAAATACTGGGCGAAAAAGAACATGGCGAGCCTCGACGGAATGCCGACCGAGCTTGCGCCCGAGGCGATGCTTCCCCCGCAAGCCGCCGAATAGGAAACACGCCCATGCCCGCCTTCGGCGACTATCAGTTCGAGATCTATCTGAAGGGTCTGGCGGGCGTTAAGCCGAAGCTGCCGGTCGATTTCGCTTCGCTGGAGAAGCGCGCCGAAGCAGGCGATGCCGGCCGGAGTTCTGGAGCTATGTCGCCGGCGGCTGCGGCGACGAGCACACGCAGACCCGCAACGCGCTCGCCTTCCGCGAATGGGGCCTGATGCCGCGCATGCTGGTCGACGCCACGCAGCGCGATCTCTCGGTCGAGCTGTTCGGCCTCAAGCTGCCCTCGCCGATCTTCATGGCGCCGATCGGCGTGCTCGGCATTTGCGCGCAGGACGGCCACGGCGATCTCGCCGCCGCCCGCGCCGCCGCCATGACCGGCGTGCCCTTCACGCTCTCCACCCTCTCCAACGATCCCTTGGAGGCGGTGGCCAAGGCGCTCGGCGACGCGCCCGGCTTTTTCCAGCTCTATACGCCTGATGACCGCGAGCTCGCCGAGAGCTTCGTGCGCCGCGCGGAAACCGCCGGCTTCAAGGCGCTGATCGTCACCGTCGACACCTGGGTTCCCGGCTGGCGGCCGCGCGATCTCAACGAATCCAACTTTCCGCAGCTGAGGGCGCCTGCCTCGCCAATTATTTCTCCGATCCGCGCTTCCGCGCGCTTCTGCCGAAGCCGCCGCAGGAAGACCCGGCCGGCGCGGTGCGCGCCTGGGCGAAGCTGTTCGCCAAGCCGCTGACCTTCGCCGATCTGCCGTGGCTGCGCGGTCCTCACCAAACTGCCGCTGGTGTTGAAAGGCGTCTGCCATCCCGACGACGCGCGCCGCGCGCTCGACGCCGGCGTCGACGCCATCTACTGCTCCAACCACGGCGGCCGACAGGCCAACGGCGGGATCGCGGCGATCGACCTGCTGGCGGACGTGGTCAAGGCGGCGGGCAAGGCGCCGGTGCTGTTCGATTCCGGCGTGCGCTCGGGAACGGACGTGGTCAAGGCGCTGGCGCTCGGCGCGCGCGCCGTCGGGATTGGCCGCCCCTACGCCTATGGGCTGGCGCTCGACGGGGCGGAAGGCGTCGCGCATGTGCTGCGCAGCATCCTCGCCGAGGCGGATTTGCTGATGGCCATCGACGGCTATCCGCGCATCGGCGACCTGAGCCCGGCCGCGCTGCGGCGCGCCTGACGGGACTGCGCGAACCGCGCCAGCGCCGCGCCGACGCGCGCGGTGAACCGCTCCACCGGCAAAAAGGCCCACGCGGCCCCGATTGTCAGCGTCAGCGCGCCGATCCCGATGGCGTAGGCCATCGGCCGCCCGAGCGCGCCGTGGCGCTCGGCAAAGACCATCGCGGCGCACATCGGCGAGACGATCACGGGGAATTGCACGAGGTAAAGCGGAAACGAGATCCGCCCGAGAAATTGCGAGACCGGCGTGCGGAAAAAGGCGCTGACGCCGGGCATGGCGAAGACGAAGAACAGAATGCCGATCGCCCGCAGGTTCTTGTAGTCGTGATGGCCGGAATAGGCCGCCGCGCCTGCGTTGAACAGCAAGCCCACCAGGGCGACGGCGAACAGCATCCGCCGGTCCGGGCTTGCCAGCGCCGCAAAGCCGCCCCGGGCGCGAAGATCGGAAAACAACAGGCCGACGAGGAAGCACGAGACATTCTGTGTCGCCCGCAACGGCGCCAGCGCCAGCGCGACAGCCGCGACGATCAGCGCCAGCCTCAAGCCCCGCCAGTCGCGCGCGAACAGAAGGATCGCGAACACCAGCAGCGAACCGTCGAGCTCCACGCCCATCGTCCACAGGAACGGATTCCACTCCTCGGCCGGCCGCACGAGCGTGAAAACCTCGTACAGCGAATAGTTGAGCAGTCCGCCGAGCGTCAGCGGGAAATCGAGCCAGCCGACGAGCCAATGCTCCCGGCCCGCGAAAGACGCCGCCTCCCCGACATAGATGAGCCCCGCCCGGCTCAGCCCATAGACCAGCGCGCAGGAGGCGAAGACGGGGATCGCCAGCCGCGTATAGCGTTTGATCGCCAGCGCCCTGACCGCCGCGTCGCCGCGCCCGGCGAAGAACGGCGCCGACAGCGCCTCGCCCGACAGCACGAAGAAGACCGACACCGCGAGCCCGCCGTCGAAGAACACGCCGGTGACGATGTTGCGCATTTCCGGCGCGCGGAAATACAGCGTCTCCCAGAACACGTGGAAGCAGACGACGCCGAGCGCCGCCCAGCCGCGCACGCCGTCGAGTTCGGTGAGCCTCGCGCCGGCGCCGGACGCGGCGGCGGGTCCGAACGGAGCGAAGAGATAGCGGCGAAGCGGATTGTCCGTGGCGTTCAAAGGGGTTCCCGGAAAGAGATCGCCCTACCCTACCTCCCAGCCGTAAAATTTCAGCCAAGGCGAAGCGGCGCCGTAAAATTGACATATCAACTTGGCGCGCCCTCCCGCCGGTGCTAAACGGCGTCCGATCATAGTCTCAGGGAGGAATCATGGCTCCGCCGTTCCGCGCCGACCATGTCGGCAGCTTCTTGCGTCCCGCGCGCCTTCGAGAGGCGCGGCAGAAATTTTTCGCCAACGAGATTCCCGCGCAGGAGCTGCGCGCCGTCGAGGACGAATGCATCCGCGAGGTGGTGAAGAAGCAGGAGGAGGTCGGCCTCAAGGGGATCACCGACGGCGAATTCCGCCGCACCTATTTCCATGTCGATTTTCTTGAGAAGCTCGACGGCGTCGAGGTGCGCTACGGCGAGTTCTCCTCCGCCTTCCGCAAGGACGACGGCACTCAGGTCGGCTTCAAGCCGCCGACCATGCACGTGGAGTCCAGGATCAAGCACGGCCGGCCGATCCAGGGCGGGGATTTCGACTTCCTCAAGGGCGTCGTCTCGCGCACGCCGAAGGTCTGCATTCCGGCTCCGTCGATGCTGCATTTCCGCGGCGGCCGCGAGGCGATCTCGTCGCAGGTCTATCCGCGGCTTGAGGATTTCTACGCGGACCTGACCGCCGCCTATCGCGACGAGGTCAACGATCTCGCCAGGCGGGGGTTGCGCTATCTCCAGCTCGACGACACCAATCTCGCCTATCTCTGCGACCCCGCCATCCGCGAACGCACCAGCGCGAGGGGCGATGACCCGGACGCGCTGTCCATCTCTATTGCAAGCTCGTCAACGACGCGATCAAGGACCGGCCGAAGGACATGGTGGTTTCGGTCCATCTCTGCCGCGGCAATTTCAAGAGCGCCTGGGTCGCGCAGGGCGGCTATGAGCCGGTCGCCGAGATCCTGCTCAACGAGATGAAGATCGACGGCTTCTTCCTCGAATACGACGACGAACGCTCCGGCGATTTCGCGCCGCTGCGCTTCGCGCCCAAGGGCGGCCCGACGATCGTGCTCGGCCTCATGTCCTCCAAGCACGCCGCCGTCGAGACCAAGGACGAGGTCAAGAGCCGCATCGAGGAGGCCGCGCGCTACGTGCCGCTGGAGCAATGCGCGCTGAGCCACCAGTGCGGCTTCTCCTCCACCGCCCACGGCAACGACCTCACCGAAGCCGACCAGTGGAAGAAGCTCGCCCGCTGCGTCGAGGTGGCGAGCGAGGTCTGGGGCGGGGTCTGAGCCGCGCCCCTCGGCGGAACTCAGCCGACAAACCCACGCCGTCATGGCCGGGCTTGTCCCGGCCATCCACGCCGGCCAGCGAACATGCTCTAAGCTATTGCATTCACGCGGTCGAATTCGGCTCAATCGATGCGTCTTTTCGGCTGAGCCAACGGCGTGGATGGCCGGGACAAGCCCGGCCATGACGGAGCCACTGTCGGCCCACAGCTTGACGGTCGCCGCCAGATAGCGTTGGCCACAAAGCATTCTTGGCTTAAGCCTGGGCGCATGACCGACCCGCTCTATCGCTCCGACCCCTACGCCCGAGAGACGGCGGCCCGCGTCCTCGACGCCGCCCCCGGGCGCGTCACGCTCGACGCTGCCCTGTTCTACCCCCGCGGCGGCGGCCAGCCCGGCGACCGCGGCGAACTGATCCGCGCCGACGGGTCCAGCCTCGCCGTCGCCGACACCGTCTATGACGCCGACCGGTCCACCATCCTCCTCATCCCCGCCGAGGGCGCGGCGCTCCCCGCGCCCGGCGAGACCGTGACCGCCCGCCTCGACTGGCCGACCCGCTACGCGCGCATGCGCGCCCACACCGCCCTGCACCTGCTTTCGGTCGTCCTGCCCTACCCCGTCACCGGCGGGGCGGTCGGCGAGGCCGAGGGCCGGCTCGATTTCGATTCCGGCGAGACGGCGTTCGACCGCGCCGACATCGAGGCCCGCCTCGCCGACCTCGTCGCCACCGACGCCGCCGTGACGACGCGCTGGATCTCGGACGCCGAGCTCGAAGCCAATCCCGCCCTCGTCAAGACGATGAAGGTCAAGCCGCCGATGGGAACGGGGCGCGTGCGGCTCGTCGAGATCGCCGGGCTCGACCTGCAACCCTGCGGCGGCACGCATGTGGCGCGGCTTTCCGAGATCGGCCGCATCGAGGTGACGGGGATCGAGAAGAAGGGCAAGCAGAACCGCCGCGTGCGTATCCGGTTGCCCAACTCGCCGTCCGCGGTCTAAACCGCGCTCCTGCCGAAGGAGGGCGCCTAAATGAGCAACAACGAACCCGGCTTTTCGACCCTCTCGATTCACGCCGGCTCCCGCCCCGATCCGACCACCGGCGCCCGCATCACGCCGATCTACCAGACCACCGCCTTCGTGTTCGACGACGTCGACCACGCGGCCTCCCTGTTCGGGCTTCAGGCCTTCGGCAACATCTACAGCCGCATCACCAACCCGACCTGCGCGGCGCTCGAGGAGCGGGTCGCCGCGCTCGAAGGCGCGCCGGCGGCGCTGGCGGTCGCCTCCGGCCACGCCGCCCAGCAGATCGTGTTCCACACGCTGATGCGGCCGGGCGACGAATTCGTCGCCTCGACCAAGCTCTACGGCGGCTCGATCAACCAGTTCAACCACGCCTTCAAGAACTACGGCTGGCAGGTCAAATGGGCCAATCCCGACGAGCCCGATTCGTTCAAGGCCGCCATCACGGACAAGACGCGCGCGATCTTCATGGAGTTGATCGCCAATCCCGGCGGCCTCGTCTTCGACATCGACGCCATCGCCAGGATCGCCCGCGACGCCCGCCTGCCGCTCATCGTCGACAATACGCTGGCGACGCCTTATCTCATGCGCCCGGCCGAGCACGGCGCCGACATCGTCGTGCATTCCGCGACCAAGTTTCTCGGCGGCCACGGCAATTCCATGGGCGGGGTCATCGTCGATTGCGGCTCGTTCGAGTGGCTCGGCGATGCGCGCTATCCCATGCTTTCCGCGCCGCGGCCGGAATATAGCGGCATGGTGCTGGCCGAGACCTTCGGCAATTTCGGCTTCGCCATCGCCTGCCGCGTTCTCGGCTTGCGCGACCTCGGCCCCGCGCTGTCGCCGTTCAACGCCTTCCTGATCCTCAACGGCATCGAGACGCTGTCGCTGCGCATGCGCCGCCATTGCGACAACGCGCTCACTGTCGCCGAGCATCTGGCCGGCCACGACAAGGTCGGCTGGGTCAATTACGCGGGGCTGCCCGGCAACAAGGACCACGCGCTGGCCGAGAGGCTATGCCCGCGCGGCGCCGGCGCGGTGTTCACCTTCGGCGTCAAGGGCGGCTACCAGGCGGGGATCGACCTCGTCAGCAAGCTGCAACTGTTCAGCCATGTCGCCAATATCGGCGACACGCGCAGCCTCGTCATCCACCCCGCCTCGACCACGCACCGCCAATTGTCCGACGCCCAGAAGATCGCCGCCGGCGCGGGGCCGGACGTGGTCAGGCTGTCGATCGGGCTGGAGGACGTGGAGGACTTGATCGCGGATCTGGATCAGGCGCTCGGCTAGGCCCCCCGCATCAGCGCCACGAGGCCCTTGAGCAGCGTCCTCGGCGAGGGCGGGCAGCCGGGGATGTAGAGGTCCACCGGCACGACCTCGCCGACCCCGCCGACGATGGCGTAGGAGCCCTTGAACACGTGGCCGTCGCGCGCGCAGGCGCCGGCCGCCACCACCCATTTCGGCGCAGGCGTCGCCGCATAGGTCCGCTCCAGCGCCTCGCGCATGTTGCGCGTCAGCGGGCCGGTGACGAGCAGAACGTCGGCGTGGCGGGGCGAGGCCACGAATTTGAGGCCGAAACGCTCGAGATCGTAAAAGGCGTTGCCGAGCGCATGGATCTCCAGTTCGCAGCCGTTGCAGGAGCCGGCGTCGACCTGACGGATCGAAAGCCCGCGCCCGAGCCTCGCGCGGGCGCCTTCGCCGACCTCGGCGGCAAGCGCGCCAAGCTCGGCGTCGTCCAGCGAGGCCGCGCTCTCCGTAAGCGGGAGCTTGAGCCCCTCAAGCAGCGTGCGGCGCATTCGCCCTCACAGATCGACCCCCGAGTAGGAGCAGTTGAACGACTTGTTGCACAAGGGGAAATCGGCGACGATGTTTCCCTCGATCGCCGCCTCCAGGAGCGGCCATTGGAACCATGAGGGATCGCGCGGCCGCACGCAGGCGAGCCGCCCGTCCGCCGCAAGGCGCACATGGACGAAAACATCGCCGCGAAATCCCTCGACCATCGCGAAGCTCTCCCCCGCGCGCGGCGTCAGCTCCGCCCGCGTCGGCCCTTCCGGCAGGCCGTCCAGAATCTGCTCGACGAGCCCCAGGCTCTGCTCGATTTCGAGAATGCGCACCCAGACCCGGGAGTCCACGTCGCCCTTGTCGCGCACGGGAACCTCGAAGCTGAGCCCTTCGTAGGGCGGATAGGCGAAATCGCGCCGCGCGTCGAAATCGCGCCCCGAGGCGCGCCCGACATAGCCGCCCGCGCCCCAGAGCTCGACCAGCTCGTGGCTGACCGCGCCGGTCCCGACCGTGCGGTCGAGCAGCGAGGCCGTGTTGTCGTAGAGTTCGACCAGCCGCTTCAGCGCGGGCTTCAGCGCCGCGACATGGGCGCGGATCGCCCGAGCGCCTTCGGCGCCGAGATCGGCGGCGACGCCGCCGGGAACGATCCCGTCCATCATCAGCCGATGGCCGAAGGCGGCTTCGGCCGCCCGCAACGTGCGCTCGCGCCAGAGGCCGGTATGCGCGTGCATCAGCGCGAAGGCGGCGTCGTTGCAGATGGCGCCGAAATCGCCGAGGTGATTGGCGATCCGCTCGATCTCCGCCATCAGCGCGCGCAGCCACAGGGCGCGAGGCGGCGGCTCGACGCCGAGCGCGGCCTCGACCGCGCGCGCATAGGCGAAGGCGTAGGCCACCGTCGAATCGCCGCTGACGCGGCCGACGAGCTTCGCCCCGGCCTCGATCGTCGCGCCGCGCATCAGCCGCTCGGCGCCCTTGTGCAGGAAGCCGAGCCGCTCTTCGAGCCTGACGACCGTCTCGCCGCTGGCGTGAAAGCGGAATTGGCCGGGCTCGATGATCCCGGCGTGGACCGGCCCGACGGGTATCTGATGCAGCCCCGGCCCTTCCGCTCCACGGAAGGCGTAGGGCGCCGGCGGCGCCGACCGGGGGCGGCAGGCGCCGAGCGGCGCCTCGATCTCCCAGCGGCCGTGATCGAGCCACGGCCGCGCATCCTCCGCGCCCTCCGGCTTCAGTCCGTGAAGATCGGCGAGCGCCCGTTCGAGCCGGATCGCGGCCGGATGGGCCACGCCGACGGAAGGGAATGTCCCGTCCGGGCAGGCGAGCCGCAGAATGCGCATTTCGGGCTCGGCGAGCGCCAGACAGACCGCGCCGTCGTCGCCCCAGAGATCGACGAGCCGCGCCTCGCCATCGCCGAGCCGCCGCGTCGCCTCTCGCCAGTCCTGCAACGTGGCGTCCATGCGCCTGCTTCCCCCATCGCCGCGCCCCGCCGCCGCCCGAGCGCGACGGGCCTACGCCCCCGCTCAACCCAACGATTTGATCGCGCGCAAGATCGCCTCCGGCGTCGCCGGCGACGACAGGTCGGGGTGGCCCTTGGGCGCGCAGGCGTGCACCGCGTCGAGGATCGCGCAATAGACCGCGATGCCGTGCATGAACGGCGGCTCGCCGACCGCCTTGGAGCGGTAGATGCTTTCCGTCGCATTCGGCCGCAGATGCAGGCGCGTCATGAAACGCTCGGGCACGTCGGAGGCGACGGGTATCTTGTAGGTGGCCGGCGCATGGGTCGTCAGCCGCCCCTTGGGGTCCCAGATGAGTTCCTCCGTCGTCACCCAGCCCATGCCCTGGATGAACGCGCCCTCGACCTGCCCGAGATCGATGGCCGGATTCAGCGACGAGCCGACGTCGTGCAGGAGGTCGGCGGCGAGCACCTTCATCTCGCCGGTCAGCGTATCGATGGCGACTTCGGCGCAGCAGGCGCCATAGGCGAAATAGAAGAACGGCTTGCCCTTCACGTTCGCGCGGTCCCAGGAGATTTCGGGCGTGCGGTAATAGCCCGCCGCCGACAGGCCGACGCGATTGACCCGGCAGGCTTTCGCGAGCTCGCCGAAGCTCATCGAATTGTTGCCGCCGAACACGCGGCCCGTCGCGGAACTCTATCTGTTCAGGCGGAAGCCCCCAGGTCTCGGCGGCGAAGCCCGCCATCCGCGCGCGCACCTGCCCCGCCGCGATCTTGGCCGCCATGCCGTTGATGTCGGTTCCCGAGGAGGCCGCGGTGGGGGAAGCGTTCGGCACTTTGGCGGTGTTGGTCGCGGTAATGCGCACGAAGTCGAGCGGCACGCCGAATTCCTCGGCCACCACCTGCGCGACCTTGGTGAACAGCCCCTGCCCCATCTCGGTGCCGCCGTGATTGAGCTGGATCGAGCCGTCCGAATAGACATGCACCAGAGCGCCGGCCTGGTTGAGATGGATGAGCGTGAAGGAGATGCCGAACTGCACCGGCGTCAGCGCGATGCCCTTCTTGAGGATCGGACTTTTCGCGTTGAAGGCGCGCACGGCCTCGCGGCGCGCGCGATAATCGCTCGATTCCTCGAGATCGGCGAGGATCGCGGGCAGCGTTTCGCAATCCTCGACGACTTGATTGTAGGGCGTGAGATCGGCGCCCGGCCGGTAGAGATTGGCGAGGCGCACGTCGAGCGGATCGCGCCCGATCTCGCGCGCCACGGCGTCCATGGCCCGCTCGACGCCGATCATGCCCTGCGGGCCGCCGAAGCCGCGAAACGCCGTCATCGAGACGATGTTGGTCTTCAGCCGCCGCGAGGCGATGCGCGCGGCGGGCAGATAATAGCAGTTGGACGCATGGAACATCGCGCGGTCGACCACGCCCGGCGAGAGATCCGCCGAGCAGCCGCAATTGGCGTTGAGCTGAACGTCGTAGACGCTGACGCGGCCCTCGGCGTCGAAGCCGATGCGCCAATCGTCGCGGAAGGCGTGGCGCTTGCCGGTCAGTTCGAAATCGTCGTCGCGGTCGAGCCGGACCTTGCACGGCGCGCCGGTCACGTGGGCGCCGAGCGCGGCGATGGCCGCCCAGGCGCAGGCCTGGCTCTCCTTGCCGCCGAAGCCGCCGCCCATGCGGCGCGTCTCCACCGTCACGAAGGCGTCGGGAAGCCCAAGGATGCGCGCGACGATGTGCTGCACCTCGGTCGGGTCCTGCGTCGAAGCCCAGACCGACATCTCGCGCCCCTCGCCGGGCGAAGCCATCGAGACCTGTCCTTCGAGATAGAAATGCTCCTGCCCGCCGATGTCGAACTTGCCTTCGAGCCGATGCGGCGCGAGGCGAAGCGCCGCCTCCACGTCGCCGCGGCCGAAATCGTAATCCGGCAGCACGCGCGCGCCGCTGGCGAGGGCGTCGTCAACAGTAAGCGCCGGCTTGGTCTCGGCGATGTCGATCTTCGCGAGCTTCGCCGCGCGCCGCGCCGCGTCGCGCGTCTCGGCGACGACGGCGAACAGGGGCTGGCCGCGATAGAGAATCTCGTCGGTGGCGAAGAGAGGCTCGTCCTTGAACGCCGGCGCGATGTCGTTGGCGCCGGGAATGTCGGCGGCCGTCAGCACGGCGACGACGCCGGGCGCGGCGCGGACGGGTTCGAGATCGAGGGCGCGCAGTTTTCCCGCCGCCTTGTTCGCCATGCCGATGGCGATATGCAGCAGAGCCCGAGGGCTCGCGCAGGTCGTCGACATAGGGCGCAAGGCCGCGCACATGCAGCCGCGCGGAATCGTGGGGATGCGGCTTGTGAACAACCTGCGTTTCGCGCTCCAGCGGCACGCGCTGGATTTCGGTGACCTTATTCAGCAGCACGGAGGTCTCCCAGGCGCGTCGGCGCGGCGAGGCCGGCGGCCTCGGTCAGCGCCCTTCTGACGAGATTGGCGGCCACCTCCGACCGATAGGCGGCGGTGGCGCGCATGTCGGTTAGCGGCTGGAAATCCGAGGCGATGGCGGCGACGGCCGCCGCCCAGCTCGCGGAATTGTCGAGATCGGCGCCGATGAGCGCCGCCTCGCAGGCGCTCGCGCGCTTCGGCGTCGCCGCCATGCCGCCATAGGCGACGCAGGCGGCGGCGATGCGCCGGCCGTCGAGATCGAAGCGGAAGGCGCCCATGACGGCGGAAATGTCCTCGTCGAAACGCTTGCTGACCTTGTAGGCGCGATAGACCTGATGCGGTTTCAGGCGCGGGACATGCAGCGCCCGCACATATTCGGACGGCCGCCTGTCCTGCTTGCCATAGCCGAGGAAGAAGGCCTCCAGCGGCAATTCGCGCGAAGCCGCGCCCTGCCGAAGCTCCACCCGGCCGCCGAGCGCGATCAGCGCCGGGGCGAGGTCGCCGATGGGCGAGCCGTTGGCGATATTGCCGCCGACCGTGCCGCTCACGCGCACCTGCATCGAGCCGAAGCGCGACATCAGCAGATTGAGATCGGGATGAAGCGCGGCGAGCGCGGGCGTCGCGTCGGTGAGCTTGGCGCCCGCCGCAATCGTCAGACTGTCCGCCTTCGCGTCGACGCGCTCGAAATCGGCGATGCGCCCGAGCCAGATGATCTTGGGCAGCCGTTGCAGCCGCTTCGTCACCCAGAGCCCGACGTCCGTCGCGCCGCCGAGCAGGACGGCGTCGGGATGTTTGGCGTAGAGCGCCGCCAGCGAGGCCTCGCTCGCCGGGGCGGCGAAGAAGCTCGCGCTCGTCGCCGACGATGAGATCGCCGCCCGGCAGGGTCTCCAGCGCGGCGAGCCGCGCCGGGGTCTGCGCGGCGAAAGCGGTCCTTCGGCGCGCCGTCGATCACCGCCAGCGCCGCGTCGACGATCGGCCGGTAGCCGGTGCAGCGGCAGAGGTTGCCCGCCAGCGCCTCGTTGACGCTCTCACGGGTCGCGGGCCCGCCCGCGTGATAATGCGCGAACAGGCTCATCACGATGCCCGGCGTGCAGAAGCCGCATTGCGAGCCGTGGAAATCGACCATCGCCTGCTGCACCGGATGCAGCGCCTCGCCTTCCGCGAGGTCTTCCACCGTCAGCAATTCGGCGCCGTCGATCTGGCCGAGCAGCAGGATGCAGGCGTTGATAGGCTCATAGGTAAGGGCGCCGGAGCGGACCCGGCAGAGCACGACCGTGCAGGCGCCGCAATCGCCCTCCGCGCAGCCCTCCTTGGTCCCCTTGGCGCCGGCCTCCTCGCGCAGCCAGTCGAGCAGCGTCCGGTCGGGCGGGAATCCGGAGAGGGCGACGGTCCGTCCTCGATGACGGAAGCTAATATCCGAGCGTGGGGCTTGAGTGCTCATGACGTATTTGTGGCGTTTCCCGGCCATGAAAGCAATTCGTCCGCCGAGGTCGGCGCCATTGTTTCTCGCGCTCACCTTTGCGCGATGGCCGCCCCCTTGAACAGCGCCTTGAGATCGCGCGGCTGCGAACGCCAATAGGGCTTCGGCGCCGTCACCTCGGCCCCCAGCCTGGCCGCCGCATGCCAGGGCCAGCGCGGATCGTACAGCGCCGCCCGCGCGATGGCTATGGCGTCGGCGTCTCCCTCGGCCAGAATCGCCTCGGCCTGCTCCGGCTCGGTGATGAGCCCGACCGCGATGACCGGCGCAGTCGTCGCCTGCTTGACCGCTCGCGCCAAGGGAACCTGATAGCCGGGGCCGAGCTTGATCGCCTGTTTCGGCGACACCCCGCCGCTCGACACATGGGTCGCCGCCGCGCCGCGCTTCTCGAGCTCCCGCGCCATGGCGATCGTCTGCTCGACGTCCCAGCCGCCCTCGACCCAGTCGGTCGCGGAAAGCCGCATCCACACGGGCTTGCGAGGGTCCACCGCCGCCCGCACGGCTTCGAACACTTCGAGCGGAAAGCGCATGCGGTTTTCGAGCGAGCCGCCGTATTCGTCCTCCCGCGCATTGGAGATCGGCGACAGGAACTGGTGCAGGAGATAGCCGTGCGCGCCATGCACCTCGATGGCGTCGAGGCCGAGCCGGTCGGCGCGACGGGCGGATGCGACGAAATCCTCGCGCGCCTTGCGCAACCCCGCGCGGTCGAGCGCCGCAGGCGCCTCCTCGCCCGGCGCATGGGCCAAGGCGGAAGGCGCGACAGCGAGCCAGCCGCCGGCCGCGTCGGAGCGCATCTGCGCTCCGCCCTCCCAGGGGACGCGGCTCGACGCCTTGCGGCCGGCGTGGCCGAGCTGGATTCCCAGCGCAATCGGCGAGTGCTCGCGGATGGCCTCGATTACGCGGGCCAGCGCACGCTCGTTGGCGTCGCTGTAGAGGCCGAGATCGCCGCGGGGTGATGCGGCCTTCGGCCGAGACGGCGGTCGCCTCGAGGATCAGCAGGCCGGCGCCCGAGAGCGCGAGCGAGCCGAGATGGATCATGTGCCAATCGCCCGCCGAGCCCTCCTCGGCGGAATACTGGCACATCGGCGCGATGACGATGCGGTTGGCGAGCGTGAGGCCGCCGAGGGCGAGGGGTTCGAAGAGTATGCTCATGTCTTTCGCCTCGCCCGCATCACGCCAAATTCTCCGGCCCGAACGACTCCGGCAGCAACTGCGCCAGAGTGAAGCTCGCCCTCACGCCCTCCGGTCCCGCGACGTGGATCGGCGTATCGGGACCGGCGAACTCGCGCAGACGCTGGCGGCAGCCGCCGCAGGGCGTGCACAGGCCCGCGCCGCCGCCGACCACGACCACCTCCGCGATGCGCCGCCGCCCCGCCCTCGCCATCGCCGAGATCGCCCCGGCCTCCGCGCAGGAGCCCTGCGGATAGGCGGCGTTCTCGACATTGCAGCCGGAATAGATCTCGCCCTCCGGCGTCAACAACGCCGCGCCGACGGGGAACTTCGAGTAAGGCGCATAGGCGTTGGCGAAGGCCTCCTTCGCCGCGGCGAACAGCGCCTCAACGCTCCTTGACATAGGGCACTCCGGACGCCTTCGGCGGGATCGCCTTGCCGATGAAGCCCGCCAGCAGCACCACCGTCATGACATAGGGCAGAGCCTGGATCGCCTGCACCGGCACCTGCCCTATCCCCGGCACCACGGCGCCCTGCAAGCGGATCGACAGGGCGTCGAGAAAGCCGAACAGCAGGCAGGTCGCCAGCGCCGGCCACGGCCGCCATTTCGCGAACACCAGCGCGGCCAGCGCGATGAAGCCCTTGCCGGCGCTCATGTGCGGCTGAAAATACGCCGCCTGGGCGATCGACAGATAGACGCCGGACAGGCCCACCAGCGCCCCGCAGATCAGCACCGCCAAATAGCGCAGGCCGCGCACCGAAATGCCGGCCGTGTCGACGGCGGCCGGGTTCTCGCCGACCGCGCGCAGCCGCAGCCCGAAGCGCGTCGAATAGAGCGCCCAATAGGTGATCGGCGCCATCGCGAACGCGAAATAGGTGATGATGTCGTGGCCGGAGATCAGGTCGCGGTAAATGGCGCCGATCACGGGAATGGCGCCGATCTCTTGGACGAACGGCAGGTGGATCGGATGGAACAGGGCGCTGTTCGGCAATTGCGGCGTGCGCCCGCCCTGGCTCCAGATGGCGTTGCCGATCAGCGCCGTCATGCCGTCGCAGACCATGATGATCGCCGTGCCCGAGACGATCTGGTTGGCGCGCTGGTCGATCGAGGCGTAGCCGTGGATCAGCGAAACGACGATCGTGGCCCCGACGCCGGCGAGAAGCCCGAGCCACGCGCTGCCGGTGAAAGTGGCGGCGACGGCGGCGGCGAAGGCGCCCGTCAGCATCTTGCCCTCAAGCCCGATGTCGACGACGCCCGAACGCTCCGACCAGAGGCCCGCCAGAGAGGCGAGAATCAGCGGCACGCCGAGCCGGATCGCGGAAGCGCAGATGATGACGAGCGCGTCGAAGGTCTCCATCGCCCGCCCCCTCAGATCGGCGGTTGGCTGACGCGCCGCGCCAGCAGCGTCGCCACGGGCCGGCGGAACATGTGCTCCAGCGCGCCGGCGAACAGCACGACGAGGCCCTGGATGACGACGATCATGTCGCGGCTGATCTTCGGTTTGTCGAAGGCGAGCTCCGCCCCGCCCTGATAGAGCACGCCGAACAGGACCGCCGCCAGCACGATGCCGACGGGATGGGCGCGCCCCATCAGCGCCACCGCTATGCCGACGAAGCCGAAGCCGGCGGTGAATTCGAGGATCAGCCGGTGCTCCTCGCCGAGGATCACGTTGACGGCGAGCCCGCCCGCCAGCGCGCCGGAGATCAGCGTCGTGACGATTGTGATGCGCGCCGGCGAAACGCCGCCATAGACGGCGGCGGTCGCGTTGGCGCCGACGGCGCGGATCTCGTAGCCGAGCCGCGTGCGCCAGATCAGCACCCAGACGAAGACCGCCGCGAGGATCGCGAGAAAGAACGAGAGGTTGAGCGGCGTCACCGGCCAGGCGATTCCCATCGGCTTCAACAGCTCGTGCAGTTGCGGCACGATGCCTCCGGGCGGGAACGGCAGCGTCTCCGGATTCATCTGCTTGGGACTTCGCAGCGTGTTGACGAGCAGATAACCCATCAAGGCCGAGGCGATATAGTTGAACATGATCGTCGTGATGACGATGTGGCTGTCGCGCTTGGCCTGCAAATAACCGGGAATTGCCGCGAACGCCGCGCCGAACAGCCCCGCCGCGACGATTGCGACGATCACCTGCGAATAGCCGGGCAGCGGCAGATAGAGCCCGACCAGCGCGGCGCCGAGCCCGCCGATATAGGCCTGCCCCTCGACGCCGATGTTGAACAGCCCCGCGTGGAAACAGACGGCGACCGCAAGCCCCGTGAAGATGAAGCTCGTCGCGTAATAGAGCGTGAAGCCGAGGCCTTCGAGATCGCCGAGCGCGCCGACGATGAGGATTTGCACCGCCTCGATCGGGTTCTCGCCGATGGCGAGCACGACGAGGCCCGAGATGACGAAGGCCGCCGCGACATTGATGAGCGGGATCAGCGCGACGTCGGCCCAGGCGGGAAGAGGCTTGAGGGGCGAGCTCATGCCGCCCGCTCGGCTACGCCCGCCATCAACAGCCCCAGGTCCTGCGCGTTGGTCTCTTCCGGCCGTCGCTCGCCGGTCACCCGCCCGCCGCAGAGCACCAGAATGCGGTCGGCGAGCGCGAAAATCTCGTCGAGCTCCACCGACACCAGCAGCACCGCCTTGCCGGCGTCGCGCAGCGCCACGATGCGCTTGTGAATGAACTCGATGGCGCCGATGTCGACGCCGCGCGTCGGCTGGCCCACGAGAATGACGGCCGGGTTGCGCTCGATCTCGCGCGCCAGCACGATCTTCTGCTGATTGCCGCCGGAGAAACTGGCGGTCTTGAGCAGCGGCGCGCGCGGGCGGATGTCGTAGGCCTCCATCTTGGCCGCCTCGTCGGCGATGATGGCGCGGCGGTCGAACAGAACGCCCGCGCCATAGACCTTCTCGTCGTGGAAGCCGAGCATCGCGCTTTCGCACGCCTCGAACGGCATGATGAGGCCGACGCGATGGCGGTCCTCCGGCACGTGGCCGAGACTGTGGCGGCGCATCGCCTCTGGGGTCGCGCTCGGAGGCCGGCAGGATCTCGCCATTGAGCCGGATTTCCCCGCCAGCCAGCGGCCGGATGCCGGCCAGCGCCTCCAGCAGCTCGGACTGCCCGTTGCCGGCGACGCCCGCTATCCCGAGATCTCGCCCGCCCGCAGCGAAAAAGACACGTTCTCGAGCCGCGCCACGCCGCGATCGTCCTTCACCGTCAGCCCGCGCGCCTCCAGCACGACCGCGCCGGGACGCGCCGGCTCCTTCTCCACCTTGAGGATCACCTTGCGCCCGACCATCGCGTCGGCAAGCTCGGGCGGCGAGGTCTGAGAGGTCTCGAAAGTCGCCACCATCTCGCCGCGCCGCATCACCGAGACGCGGTCGGTCAGCGACATGATCTCGCGCAGCTTGTGGGTGATGAAGATGATCGTCTTGTTCTGCGACTTCAGCACCCGCAGCATCGCGAAGAGCTGGTCGGCCTCCGAGGGCGTCAGCACCGCCGTCGGCTCGTCGAGCACGAGAATCTCCGCGCCGCGCACCAGAGCTTTGAGGATTTCGACGCGCTGCTGCAGCCCGACCGACAATTCGCCGACAATGGCGTCGGGATCGACCTCCAGCGCATATTCCTTGGCCAGATGCGCGAGCTTCTCGCGGATCGCCGCCGCGCCCGCCTTGAGCAGCGGCCCGCCCTCGGCGCCGAGCATCACGTTTTCCAGCACGCTCAGCGGCGGCACCAGCATGAAATGCTGATGCACCATGCCGATGCCGTGGCTGATCGCCTCGCGCGAGGAGCGGATGCGCACCGGCTCGCCGTTGACGCGGATCTCGCCGGCGTCGGCTTCGTAGAAGCCGTAGAGAATCGACATCAGCGTCGATTTGCCGGCGCCGTTCTCGCCGACGATGCCATGGATGACTCCGCGCTCGACGCGGAGATTGACTTGTTTGTTGGCGTGGACCGGGCCGAAACTCTTGTCGACGCCGATCAGTTCGATGGCGGGCGGCGCGCCCGTGGCGTTTGTCACGAACCTACCCCCGCCTCGAACGTCCGACAGCCTAAGCAGGCTTTCGTCTGAAAAGTCGGATGCCGGCTTCCGGACGAAAATCTTGGCTTAGATCAAGACTCGGTCAGCGAGACATCCGTTGGCCTTCCAGAAGTCTGCTAGGCCGGCCGCCTCACACCGGGCACTTGTTGTCGGACATGTAGTCGTGCACGGTTATCTTGCCGGAGACGATTTCGGCCTTGGCGTCTTCGGCCGCCTTCTTGGCCTCCGCCGCAGGATCGACTTGTTCCACTGGTCCTCGGCGTAGCCGACGCCGTTGTTCTTGAGGCCGAACACCTGGATGCCGGGCTTCCAGGTTCCCTCCTTGGCCGCCTTGAAGGAATTGTAGGTTGCGACGTCGACGCGCTTCAGCATCGAGGTCAGCACCTTGCCGGGGAACAGATTGTCCTGGTTCGAATTCGACGCCGATGCCGAACTTGCCGGCGTCCGCCGCCGCCTTCAGCACGCCCTGCCCCGTCGCGCCTGCGGCGGCGAAGACGATGTCGGCGCCCTGCGCGATCTGCGCCTTGGCGAGCTCGCCGCCCTTGACCGGATCGTTCCAGGCCGAAGGCGTCGTGCCGGTCATGTTGGCGATGACGACGTTCTTTCGCTCGACGTGCTTGACGCCCTGCGCATAGCCGCAGCCGAAGGCGCTGATGAGCGGGATGTCCATGCCGCCGACGAAGCCGACCTTGCCGGTCTTGGTGGTCTTGGCGGCGATGACGCCGACCAGGAACGAACCTTCCTCGGCCTTGAACACCATCGACTGCACGTTGGGCTTGTCGACGACCATGTCGATGATGCCGAACTTGGTCTTGGGGAATTCGTCGGCGACTTTGGAGAGCGCGGTCGCCCAGGCGAAGCCGGGCATGATGATCGGGCTGAAGCCGTCCTTGGCGAACTTGCGCAGGATCTGTTCGCGCTGCGCGTCGTTCTGGATCTCCAGATCGCGGAACTTGATGCCGGTGTCCTTGGTGAACTTGGTGGCGCCGTTGAACACGCCTTCGTTGAAGGATTTGTCGAACTTGCCGCCGAGGTCGTAGATGATCGCCGGCTTGATCGTGTCGGCGTAGGCCGCCGCGCAGGCGAGCGCGCCCGCCACCAACGCCGCGCCGAATTTGGCGAATTTGGAAACGCCTTTGGAAACGCCCATGCAAGACTCCCGTTGCCCGTAACTCCGCGCCTTCGAGTCGGCGCTTTCCCGCCCGCTTGCCCGCCTGATGCGGCGAACTCGCAAAGAGTTGACCGATCGGTCAGGGATAGTGACAGCCGCAACGATAGAGTCAAGGCTCGCCGCTCAGGCAGAATCCCTCTTCGCCTTGCGCTCCGCCAGAAATCCGAGCCCGACGGCGACGGCGAGCTGGGCGAGCGTCGCGGCCGCCGAGGGGGGCGGCGGCGGGGGTTTGCGCCAGAGCGGAATCGAGGCGAGCGCGGCGAGCAGCGCGGCGGCGCCGGCGACGATGAGCGCGGCTTTGACAGCCCCGAGCGCCGCGTCGAGCGCCATGAACAAGGCCGCCGCGCCCGCCGCGAGCGCGATGGCCGCGAAGACGAGGGTCACGGCGGCGAAGGCCGCAAGGCGCGCGTAGCGTCTGAGGTTCGCGCCCATCTGTCCGGTGACGAGCGTGACGATGAGATCGAGCAAGCGGCGGGCTCCTCGGCGGGGTCGCCGTCCGGCTTAGATCGCGGCGGGGCGGAAGGGAAGCGGGGGCCGTCGGCGAAGCGGACGCGCCCCTCACCCGACCCTCTCCCCGCAAGCGGGGAGAGGGAGCGGCCGGCGAGCGTATTCGATTGTGCCTCTTGAACTGACTTGCTAGTTTAATACTATGCGAGACGCCGAGGTTGGGAGAACTCAACGCGCCCGAAATCTTCGGCGCGCAAGTACCGAGGCGGAGCAGAGGCTTTGGAGCGCGCTTAGGGGGCGACGGCTGGCGAATTTCAAATTCGTGCGCCAGGAGCCCATCGGACCTTTCTTCGCCGATTTCGTCTGCCGCGAGCAGCGACTCATCGTTGAGGTCGACGGCGCCACTCATGCAAGCGACGACCAAATAACCGACGATCGTAACCGCGAAGCGGTGCTGGGTCGCCTTGGCTACCGTGTCTTGCGAGTCGGAAATCTCGACGTCTACGAAAACCTCGACGGCGTTCTCGAAACCATTCTTTCCGCGCTCAACGAGCAAACGCGATCACCCGCCGGCCCGTCCCCTCTCCCCGCGTCGCAACCTTCGCCCAAACGTCCAACAAAGCCGCAGCGGGGAGAGGGCTAGGGTGAGGGGCGAGCCCCTTATACCAGAACGCGTAGACGTCGACCTATCAGATCGCTTGGCCCGTCGTGGCCGGGCTTGTCCCGGCCACCCACGCCGTCCCACCGAAAAGACGCATCAAGAGCGGATTCGACAGCTTGTGCAATAGCTTAGACGCATAGCTCGCTCGCCGACGTGGATGCCCGGGACAAGCCCGGGCATGACGCAGCGGACGGATCATGAGTGACTGTCTCTGCGGCGCGGTATTAATGCGCCGCCTCAAACAAAAACGCCGCCGTCTCCGGCGGGCGCCTTTGTCTCAGATCAGCCTCGAGAAGTCCATTCCGCCGCCGGCGGGCATGGCGGGGCGGCTTCTTTCTTCCGCTTCAAGAGGTTTCGCGGAAAAAATCAGCACTCTCCCCTTCCGAGTGCTAACAGCATGAAAAGTCAGCAGAATGTGGCTTCTTTGCACTTGCGCGGCGGAACAAACGCGCCAGAATGACGGTTGTGCGAAGCGACAAGGAATGGCTCGCCATGGTCTCAAGCGACTTTCGCCTGCAGATGCAGGGCTTCGGGCTCACCACCGCCAACATCTTCTACCGCATGCCCGATCATCCCGGGCTCCTGCAAAGCTACGTCTGGCAGCAGCACGATCTGCACCCGGAATTCCCGGAGCTGCGCAAGTTTCTGGATTTCTGGACGCGCGAGCTGGACGGCGTGCTGCATTCGGTGGTCGTCGCTCACTGCGGCCTCATCAAGCCAGCCGAGTTTCGCTCCGTGAACGGCGAGTTCCGGCTGCATTGAGGCGCGTCAAATTCGCTGTTCGAGAAGCTGACCGCCGACGAGGAGGAGCACATCGACTTCCTCGAAACCCAGATCGAGCTCATCAAGCAGATCGGCGTGCAGCTCTACGCACAAAAGCACATCGGCGAGATGGAATCCTGAGGCGCGGCGCCGTCGCTCCTTTTTGCAGCGTCAGCGGCTCCGCGCCGGGGCCTCATTGTCGACCGTCACTTTGCCCTTCGGCCGCGCCGCGACGAGGCCCGGCCCGCTTTGCACGGGAGAACCGCTCTTGGAGCGCTCCATCGCCGCCAAGGTCGCGCGCTCCGTCTTCGACAGATTCCGCGCTTTCGACAAAGCGACGAAATCCCCCGGCCCCGAAGGGCCATAGGCGTCGCCCACATAGACGCGGAAGCCGCCGGCCGTCATCACCACGTCGCCCTTGCGCAGGGTCGAGTCGCTGAGCAGATCGTCGGCGCGCGAGGCGGTCATGTTGCTGCGGCACGTGCAGGTGTTGTCGAAATTCGTCTGGTAGCGCTTGGCGACCGGCAGCTTGCTATAGAGCTCGCCCGACGAGGAAACGGCGTCCTCGATGCGGTCGGTCGCCATGGTGTAGAGTTCGGTGGGCGCGTCCGGGCATTGCGCGGCGCAGGCCGCCTCGCCGCCGGAGACCGAGTTCGTGGGGAAGAAAAAGCCGTCGCACAGCCTCACGCAGATCGCCTTGCCGTAGCCGAAGGCCGCCGGGCCTGGGCGCTGCGGGGAGCCGGCGCCTCGCTTTCGGGGGGCGGCGCGTATTGCCTGGGACTGAAGACATTTCCGCTTTTGGCTCCGGGCTGCCCGAAGATAGGCAGGTTCATGTTGATGGGCCCGCGGGCGAGCGCGATCCCCCCGGCGGCCAAGCCGCAGGTCAACGCCAGGGCGGCGAGACCGCGAATCCATTGCGCCATTCCCAGCCTCTCCCACGCCGCCGGCGCGCCTCAACTCTGGAAGCCGCCGCCGTCCGGGCCTTTATCATCCCAATGTAGAGCAATCCTGTGACAACCGCCACAAAACGGCCCGCCGATGTTCACGATTGGTCAACGTTACGGGACGGCGGAAGTTCCGATGCGCCTTGGCGTCACGCAGAGTCGCAGCGGCGTGCCATGACGTCGCGCCGCGCTGCGACGCGACAGTTTTCGGCGCCGAAGCGTCTGAAAACAGGAGGTCGGAACCTGACTCGCCGCCCGCCCTTCCCCTCACCGCAATTCTCGTCTATTCACCCGCCCGGCTTCACGCCCGGCGCATGAACCCCGCGAGGACGCGACCTTGAGGACGCGGCCTTTTTTTGTGCGCCGGCCTGCCCAGAGGACCGTATGCCGAAGCGCACCGACATCTCGACCATCCTCATCATCGGCGCGGGGCCGATCATCATCGGGCAGGCCTGCGAGTTCGACTATTCCGGCACCCAGGCCGTGCAAGGCCCTGCGCGCCGAGGGCTATCGGATCGTGCTGGTCAACTCCAATCCGGCCACGATCATGACCGATCCGGATATGGCCGACCGCACCTATATCGAGCCGATCACCCCCGAGATCGTCGCCAAGATCATCGCCAAGGAGCGCTACGCCGTCCCCGGCGGCTTCGCGCTGCTGCCGACCATGGGCGGCCAGACCGCGCTCAACTGCGCGCTGAGCCTCAAGAAGATGGGCGTGCTCGACGCATACGACGTCGAGATGATCGGCGCGACCGCGGACGCCATCGACAAGGCCGAGGACCGGGAACTCTTCCGCGAGGCGATGACCAGGATCGGCCTCGCCACCCCGCGCTCGCATCAGGTCAAGACCCTGACCGCAGGCGCTCGCCGCGCTCGACGACATCGGCCTGCCCGCGATCATCCGCCCGAGCTTCACGCTCGGCGGCACCGGCGGCGGCATCGCCTACAACAAGAACGAGTTCATCGAGATCGTCGAGCGCGGCATCGACGCCTCGCCGACCAACGAGGTGCTGATCGAGGAGAGCGTGCTCGGCTGGAAGGAGTTCGAGATGGAGGTGGTCCGCGACAAGGCGGACAATTGCATCATCATCTGCTCGATCGAGAACATCGACCCGATGGGCGTCCACACCGGCGATTCGATCACCATCGCCCCGGCGCTGACGCTGACCGACAAGGAATACCAGATCATGCGCGACGCCTCGATCGCGGTGCTGCGCGAGATCGGCGTCGAGACCGGCGGCTCCAACGTGCAGTTCGCGATCAACCCGGAAGACGGGCGGATGGTCGTCATCGAGATGAACCCGCGCGTGTCGCGCTCCTCCGCGCTGGCCTCCAAGGCGACCGGCTTTCCCATCGCCAAGGTCGCCGCCAAGCTGGCGGTCGGCTACACGCTCGACGAGATCGCCAACGACATCACCGGCGGGGCGACGCCGGCCTCCTTCGAGCCGACGATCGACTATATCGTCACCAAAATCCCGCGCTTCGCCTTCGAGAAATTCCCCGGCGCCGATCCGGTGCTGACGACGGCGATGAAATCGGTCGGCGAGGCGATGGCGATCGGCCGCACCTTCGCCGAAATCGCTGCAAAAGGCGCTGCGCTCGCTGGAGACCGGCCTGACCGGCCTCGACGAGATCGAGATCGAGGGCCTCGGCAAGGGCGACGACGCACAACGCGTTGCGCGCCGCGATCGGCAAGCCGACGCCGGACCGGCTGCTCAAGGTCGCGCAGGCGCTGCGCCTGGGCATGAGCGTCGCGGAGATCCACGAGGTCGACGCAAGATCGATCCCTGGTTCCTGGACGCGGATCGCCGACATCGTCGCGCTGGAGGCCAAGGTGCGCGAGCTCGGCCTGCCGGCCGACGCCGGCAATCTGCGCGCGCTCAAGGCGGCCGGCTTCTCCGACGCGCGGCTCGCCGCGCTGGCGCGCAAGTCGACGAGGCGGACGTGGCGCACGCGCGCGAGGCGCTCGGCGTCGCGCCCGGTCTACAAGCGCATCGACACCTGCGCGGCCGAATTCGCCTCGCCGACCGCCTACATGTATTCGACCTACGAGGCGCCGTTCGGCGAGGCGCCGGAGTGCGAGGCCGCGCCCTCGGACAAGCGCAAGATCGTCATTCTCGGCGGCGGCCCCAACCGCATCGGCCAGGGCATCGAGTTCGACTATTGCTGCTGCCACGCCTGCTTCGCGCTCTCCGACGCGGGCTTCGAGACGATCATGATCAACTGCAACCCGGAGACGGTCTCGACCGACTACGACACCTCCGACCGCCTCTATTTCGAGCCGCTGACCGCCGAGGACGTGCTCGCCATCCTCGCCAAGGAGCAGCGAGAACGGCGACGCTCAACGGCGTCATCGTCCAGTTCGGCGGCCAGACGCCGCTGAAGCTCGCGCACGCCATCGAGGCGTCGGGCGCGCCGATCCTCGGCACATCGGTCGACTCGATCGACCTCGCCGAGGACCGCGACCGCTTCAAGCGCCTGCTCGACAAGCTCGGCCTCAAGCAGCCGAAGAACGGCATCGCCTATTCGGTCGAGCAGTCGCGGCTGGTCGCCGCCGATCTCGGCCTGCCGCTGGTGGTGCGCCCGTCCTATGTGCTCGGCGGCCGCGCGATGGCGATCATCCACGACGAGAGCCGAGTTCGACGATTACCTGCTCGGCGTGCTGCCGAGCCTGGTGCCCGCCGACGTCAAGGCGCGCTATCCCAACGACAAGACCGGGCAGATCAACACCGTGCTCGGCAAGAACCCGCTGCTGTTCGACCGCTATCTCTCCGACGCGATCGAGATCGACGTCGACGCGCTCTGCGACGGCAAGACCGTCTTCGTCGCCGGCGATCATGGAGCATATCGAGGAGGCCGGCATCCATTCCGGCGACAGCGCCTGCTCGCTTGCCGCCCGCTCGCTGAGCCCCGAGATCGATCGCCAAGCTCGAGATCGGAGACCGCCAAGCTGGCGCTGGCCCTCGAAGTCGGCGGGCTGATGAACGTGCAATATGCGCTGAAGGACGGCGAATCTACGTGCTCGAGGTCAATCCCGCGCGCCTCGCGCACCGTGCCGTTCGTCGCCAAGGTGATCGGCCAGCCGATCGCCAAGATCGCCAGCCGCGTGATGGCGGGCGAGTCGCTGGCCTCCTTCGGGCTGACGAAGCGGCCGCTCAACCATGTCGGCGTCAAGGAGGCGGTGTTTCCCGTTCGCCCGCTTCCCCGGCGTCGACACGGTGCTGGGCCCGGAGATGCGCTCGACCGGCGAGGTCATGGGCCTGGACCGGCGATTTCGCCATCGCCTTCGCCAAGAGCCAGCTCGGCGCGGGCGCCCAGCGTGCCGCTCGGCGGCGCCGTGTTCGTCTCGCTGCGCGACGCCGACAAGCCGCGCATCGTCGAGCCGCTCAAGGCGCTGGCCGCGCTGGGCTTCAAGATCATCGCCACCGGCGGCACGCAGCGCTTCCTGGCCGCGCACGGCGTCGCCGCGGTCAAGATCAACAAGGTCTCGGAGGGGCGCCCGCATGCCGCCGACGCGGTGCGCAACGGCGGCGTGCAGCTCATGTTCAACACCACCGAAGGCGCAACGTCGCTTGCCGATTCCAAGCCGCTGCGCCGCGCCGCCCTCTTGCAAAAAACCCCCTATTACACCACTCTCGCCGGGGCGATCGCGGCGGTCGAGGGCGTCAAAGCCTACGCCTCGGGCGACCTTGAAGTCCGGGCGCTGCAAGACTATTTCGCCTGACGTCCGACGGCGGCCGAGCGCCGGCTCATTTTGAATTCGTAGGGTGGGACTACGATATGGATAGGTTTCCCGTCACCGTCGCCGGCCACGCGGCTCTGGAGGCGGAGTTTCAGCCCCGCCAGCAGGTGGAGCGCCCGCGCATCGTCCAGGCGATCGCGGAGGCGCGCGCGCACGGCGACCTGTCGGAAAACGCCGAATATCATTCGGCCAAGGAAGCCCAGTCCCATAACGAGGGCCGCATCGTCGAACTGGAGGACATGCTCCAGCGCGCCGAGGTGATCGACGTCTCCAAGCTTTCCGGCGCGACCGATCAAGTTCGGCGCGACCGTCACTGTGCTCGACGAGGACACCGAGGCGGAAAAGACGTTCCAGATCGTCGGCGAGACCGAGGCCGACGTGAAGTCCGGCAAGATGTCGATCTCCTCGCCGACCGCGCGCGCGCTGATCGGCAAGAAGGTCGGGGATTCCGTCGAGGTCAATACTCCCGGCGGCGGCAAGAGCTACGAGATCTTGAAAATCGAATACAAGTAGCCGGCCGCCCAGCGTTCAGACCAGGATCAGCCCATGTCCGCCATCACACGCCGTTCCGCGCTCGCAGGCCTTTTCTGCGCCGTTCCCTTCAGCGCGTTCGCGGCGAAAAGGTCTCGCTCCGACTACGGCGCTCCCAGCGGGCGCATCATCGTCGACGTTTCGCCTCTGCGCGCTCAGGGCGACAACACCGACGCGGACTTTCTCCAGGCGGTGCTGCCGCAATACCTCGCCCAGTCGTTCGGTCCCGGACATAACGTCCGGGTGCGCATCGACGGCGTGAGTTACGGCGTGGCGGGCAGCAACGGGCAAACGATGGGCAACGGCGCCGTCGATTCGATCGAAGGCGTCGGCATCGTGGACGGTCGCGAGGTTCCGCTGTTCACTACGGTGCAAACCACGGTCTATTTCCCCGACATCGGCGGCTACGCGGCCCGCCAGCGGCAGGACCAGTTGGCGCGCAGCTTCGCGCAATGGCTGCCCCGCCAGGCGGGGCTTTGAGCGAAGGCTTGCGCGCGCTCGTCCTCGGCTCCGGCCTTATCGGACACGAGGTCAACGCGCGCGGCGTCGTAGAGGCGCTCGGCGGCGCCTACGAAATGCGCCGTGTCGCCCCGCGGTTCCCTTATGCGCGGCTCGCGCCCTGGGGGCCGGTCGATCCCCGCGACGCGGCCGCGCTGGCCGGGCCGGTTCCCGACATCCTCATCTCCAGCGGCCGCGTGACAGTGCCCTACGTGCGCGCGTGGAAGCGCGCCCATCCCGGGATCTTCGCCGTATTTCTGCAAGATCCGCGCTGGGCGCGCGGCGAAATGGACCTGATCTGGGTTCCCGAGCATGATTCCTGGCGCGGGCCCAACGTCATTTCGACGCTGACCTCGCCGCATCCGTTCTCGCCCGCCCGCCTCGCCGCCGCCCGCGCCGCGCCCGACCCGCGCCTCGGCCGGCTGGCCGCGCCGCGCTGCATGGTGGCGCTCGGCGGCCCCAGCGGCGCGCAGCATTTCACGCAAGGCGACCTGTCGCGCATGGGCGAGGCGCTGCGGGCGATCCGCGCGCAGGGCTATTCGATCATGGCCACGCCCTCGCGCCGCACGCCGCCCGAGCTTTCCCGCGTCGTCGGCGAGGCCGTCGGCGACGGTTTCTTCTGGGACGGGACGGGCGAGAACCCCTACCCCGCCATGCTGGCGCTGGCCGACGCTGTGCTGGTGACCGGGGACAGCGCCAATATGGTCGGCGAGGCGACGGCGACGGGCGCGCCGGTGCATGTGTTCGAGCCCTCGGGCGGCGGCTCGAAGAAGCTCGCCAGCGCCATCGACGCGCTGATCGCGCGCGGCGCGGTCCGGCGCTTCGCCGGACGGATCGAGAGTTTCAGCTATGCGCCGATAAATTTCGAGCGGCGAGATCGCGGCGGAAATTCTGCGCCGCCGCGTCCTGCGCGCGGAACCCGCGCCCGCGCCGCGCGCGTTTGCGCCCGTCGCCTAGTGATGTAAATCAAACGCTTGGCGCCCGGCGGCGCATGTCGCTGATGGGCGGATTGCCGACATCGTCCACAATGCAGGATTGCGTCCATGTATTGCCATCGCCGCCGCGTGCCGAAGCGAATAAAGTCAGCCGTCTGATCACAACTCGCTGCCGCTGCCATGCACTGCGAGGGCCGGAGCGAGGGGTCGAAAGTCAACCAATCTGCTCGCACGAATTTAGGCTAGAAATCCGAGGGTTTTGACTGTCTTGGGCGTCAAATTCGAATTGCTCGTCTTGATTGTGTCCGAGCCTGTCGTGCGCCTCAAGGCTGGCGCTGACGCGCCACCACTTGCGCGGCTATCGGCCTTGACCCGCGCGCCCGAGCGGAGCGCGACTGTCAAAGGACAACAGTTCATCAGCGACCGCCGTCCCACGCCCGCTGCTCGCCGCCCGCGTCGCCGTCTCCGGCGACAACTCCGTCCCGTAATCATAAAAAAAGGGGTCCTCACATTCAATTGTGACCTTGCGGGAGTAGCGCGATGATGATCACCAGCGGAACCATTGATTTAAGGGTCGTCACCACCGGGCCCTATAATTACTATGACTTACAAATGCATCACTGGGACATCGGCGCGACGTCAGCTCCGATCTCAAATTCGCAGCAAGAAGTGCCATGCACCTGGAGTGTCGCCGGGCACGGAAGCAAGGATGGTTGGGCGCCATGGCAGCTTCAATCTGCGCAAGCTCGGTATTGGACAAGACAATCGAACACAGAACAACCGAAATTGAAACTTGCTCCCAGGATTCCCGGGCGACCGAGTGTTCGGACTGGCCAAAGCTAATTGCAGGAAGTGGCCCATCCGCCGCCGTAACAGGTCTACCGTTGACCTACAATTTCCGACTCACGTGCCGGCTAGGCACACAATACCAGCTCAAGACATTCCAGGTAGCTATCGAACGCCATATGCTGAGAGGAAATCCATTTTTGAATTGATAGTATTCGCGCTACCAAACGATTTTCTTTTCCAGGCTTTGTTCCTAGTCCCGCTAGAACTGGCACCCGGTATCTATGAAATTGCAGGTTGTGTCCGCTTCGTACGCGTTGACGGTGAATGAACAATGCGCTCCTGTAATCCCGAGTGTCATGGAGATTTCTACCCGCATACGGTGACCTAGGAAATCGTGATTGCGGACATGGGGAGTTGCAATGAAATCGCTCGTCCTCCTCGTCGCGGCTGGCCCTGTCTTCATCGCAGGCCTCTGCGCATGACATTTACACCAACTTGGTTGGATCGATTTTGATAGCTTTGGTTATACGATGGCGTCGAGCTTCTGGCTTCCCGTCATCGCTGAACATTCAGCCCTAACTTCGATTTCGTTCAGCTTCTCTGGGTACACGGTTCTGACGATCCTCATCCGTCCGAACGCATCCCCGTCATCTCGTGGACGAGAGTTTTCGCGCATCTTTTACTCGGCCTCCCTACGCTGAAATTATCTATTTGCTCGACGCATCGGAGAGACTTATTCGGTCAACGCATATGCTGAGTTCTGGGATCCTGGCCACTCCTGACCGCATGGTCGAGAGGGACGATCAACTCCTAGATCGGCCCCTAGCGACCGAGTGCCCGCTTCAGAATTCTGATTTTCGGCACACCGTCAGCGTGCAAAGGGTCGATAGCACGTGTTGCCGGCGATATGCCGAAGGGCGCCAAGCGTCGGGTTTGAACCACTGGCGCCGTCGCCCTGTACGATTGGAAGAGGCTTGCGTCGCCTCGCGGGGACACGTCGACGATTTCGCCGAATTGCGAATTGGTTTAGTGTCGAACGAAGGAGGAGACACGGCATGACCTACGCGGCGCGTGCGGACGAAAAGACCCCTTCGCTTGGCGATCTCCGGCACATACCCGGCGAAGACGGCTGGCCGGTGGTCGGCATTACTCTGCGCCTGCTCGCCGACCCCAAGGGCGAGGTGGAGCGGCTCGCCGCGCGCCACGGCCATGTCTATCGCAGCCGCGCCTTCGGCGTGCGCTCGGTCAACCTGCTCGGGCCGGACGCCAACGAATTCGTGCTGTTCGACCGCCACAAGACATTTTCCTCCAGGCAAGGCTGGAATCCGTTCCTCGGAAAGCTGTTCCCGCGCGGCCTGATGCTGCTCGATTTCGACGAGCATCGCGTCCATCGCAAGGCGCTGTCGGTCGCCTTCAAGACCGAGCCGATGAAGGCCTATCTCGACGGGCTCAATGCGGGCATCGCCAGAGGCGTATCCGGGTGGCTCGCCCGCTCCGGCGAAATGCTGTTCTATCCCGCCGTCAAGCAACTGACGCTCGATCTGGCGGCGACCTCGTTCTTCGGCCGGGAGCTCGGCGCCGACGCCGAGCCGCTCAAGCGCGCCTTCATCGACATGGTCGCCGCCTCCGTCTCGCCGGTCCGCGCCCCCCTGCCCGGAACCCAGATGGCGCGCGGCGTAAGGGGCCGCCAATTCATGGTCGAGTTCCTCGGCCGCGAGATCGAGGCGCGCCGCGCCCGCGACGGCGACGACCTGTTCACCGAACTCTGCAAGGCCTCGACCGACGACGGGCGGCTCCTCAGCCCGCAGGAGATCGTCGACCACATGAGTTTCCTCATGATGGCCGCGCATGACACGCTGACGTCCTCGCTGAGCTCCTTCGTCTGGTTCCTCAGTCAGCATCCGGCCTGGCAGGCGCGGCTGCGCGAGGAGATCGCCGGCCTGGGGCTGCCGCGCGGCGCGCCCCTGCCCTACGAGCGGCTCGACGATCTGCCGCTGACGGAAATGGCGTTCAAGGAGTCGCTGAGGCTCATTCCGCCGGTTCCCGCCATTCCCCGCAGCGCGGTGCGCGAGACGGAGTTCCGCGGCTTCCGCATTCCCGCGGGCGCGCGCGTCGGCGTCAACATCCTGTTCACCCATCACATGCCCGAGATCTGGCCCGATCCGGAGGCCTTCGATCCCACGCGCTTTTCCGAGGCCAATTCGCGCGGCCGGCACAAATACGCCTTCGTCCCCTACGGCGGCGGCGCGCATATGTGCCTGGGCCTGCATTTCGCCTACATGCAGGCCAAGTGCTTCGCCTACCATTTCCTCGGCGCCGCCGAAGCCTCGATCGCCCCGGGCTACAAGCCGAACTGGCAATTGTGGCCGATCCCCAAGCCGCGCGACGGGCTGCGCGTGAGCCTGCGCGCGGCGGCCTGACCCGCCGGCCTCACCAACGCTTCAAATCGCCCGCGCCGCTGTCGATATGCGGCGCCCAGAAGGCCACCGACTCCGCGATGTCGGAGACGACGCGCCGGTCGACGGGGTCGCGCTCGCGAAACGACAGCTCCATGCAGATTTCGTTGTCCTCGCCCCCGCCCTCTCGGAACGCGGCGATCAGCTTTTCCGGCTGGATGCGCCCCTTCGCGTTGTTCTCGGCGGTGAACGGGCGATGGCCGCCCTTGTCCATGAGGGATTGTTTGATGTGGATGATCGGCGAGAACCGCGGCACGGCGCGCGCCCAGGCGTAGGGGTCGTAATCGCAGGGGTTGGCGCTCGTCAGGTCGCCGTGGTCTATGTCGGCCATCATCCACACGGGAACAGCGAAGCCGGCGGCCGAGAGCCGCTTTTGCAGGCTCATGCTGGCCTCTATCGTCTCGCCGAACTCGCGGCCCACCGACATCGGCTCCCAGAACAGATATTTGAGCCCGGCCTGCTTGGCGTGTTCGGCGAGTTCCGCCCAGCAGTCCATGGCGGCGTTCATCTGCGCCTCGCGCCGGGCCGGGTCGTCGAAGTCGCGATGCGTCATGATCGCGAATTGCGTGCCGATGGACGCGCCGCCGAGATCGGCGATGATGTCGGCGAAGGCCTTGAACCAATCGACGTAATATCGGCGCACGTCGCGCTCGGGATGGCCGAAATGGTTGAGCCGCCCGTAGGGCCCGCTCATGCCGCTGGTGACGCGCACGCCCGTGCGCTTCAGCGCCGCCCCCATCCGCCGCGTCAGCGCGCGGATGAGCTGGGGCGGCCACGACGGGTTGATGAACTCATGCGTCATCTGCAAGTCGCGGATGCCGATCTTGTCGGCGATCGTCTCAATCAGATCCTCTGGCTCCGCGAAGCGGTTGACCAGGGGATTCGTGCTGAGCGACAGCGTGAAGGGCATCAGTCAAACTCCCGAGAAAAGTATTGATGCGAGGCCAACGCCTTCGCTTCGCTCGCCATGACGGCTCTAAAACGCGAAGCGCGGCAGGATCGCGTCGGGCATGACGCCGAGGCCGTCGCAGCGCGCCAGCAGCTCCGCCTCGCTCTCGCTCTCGTGTACGCCGGTGCGCACCAGCGCCGTGGCGAGCCCGGCGCGCGCGCCGCCGAGAATGTCGTGCGCGGGGCTGTCGCCGACCGCGAGCACGCGCGAGCGGTCCACGCTCCCCAGCCGCCGCAGCGCCTCGTCGTAGATCGCGGGATAGGGCTTGCCGAACCATTCCACCTTGCCGCCGAGCCGCTCGTATGTCTTCGCGACGGCGCCGGCGCCGAACATCTTGCCCTTCGGCGTCAGCATGGTCGTGTCGGGATTGGAGCAGATCGCAGGCGCCCCGCGCCGCGCCGCGCCGGCGAGCAGTCGCGCGTAGTCTTCGAGCGTATGTTCGAGCGGGCGGCAGCCGGCGATCCAGACGAGATCGGCCTCGTCAGGCTTCTGCGCGGGCTTGAGGTCGAGACCCTCCAGCGGCTGCGCCAGATCGTCGGTGGTCTCCACCCAGGCGCGCGCGCCGGCGGGCAGGCTCGCGCCGATGCGTCGCGCCATTTCCACATGCGCGACCTCGCCCGAGCTCAGCACGTCGAGAAAGGTCGCGCGCGATACGCCGAAGCGGGCGAGCCGCGCCGCATTGGCGGCCGAACGCTTGCCGGAATTGCTGATGAGCAGCACGGTCTTGCCGCGCGCGCAAAGCTCGTCGAGCGCGCCGCGCGCGTGATCGTAGAGGCCGGCGCCGTCGAGCAGCACGCCGAACTGATCGACCAGAAAGGCGTCGTAGCGGCCGACGATCTCGCCCAAAGAGCGCGCGCGGATCATGCGCCGGCCCTCGCCAGCAGCGCCGCGCCATAGGCGGCCTCGTCCGAGCGCGGCTCCAGCATGGGAACGCCCAGCTTCAGCGCGCGGATGCGCGTCCAGGCCGGATTTCTGGCGCCGCCGCCGACCGTCCGCATGGATTTGAGCTTCGGCGCGCCAAGCTCGGCGAGGCGGGCGTAGCCCAAGGCCTCGATATCAGCGACGCCCTCGAACAGGCCCTGAAGGAAGCGCGCCCGCGATTGCGGCGCCGGCGCGACGCGCGGCGGATAATCGGGATCGTTGATCGGGAAACGCTCGCCGGGACGCGCCAGCGGGTAATAGTCGAGGCCGGTCGGCGTGTCGGGGTCGAGCGAGGGCGTCAGCGCCTCCATCTCCTGCGCGGAGAAATGGGCAAGCAGCGCGCCGCCGCCGCTGTTGGAGGCGCCGCCGGCGAGCCACATGCCGAGCAGCTTGTGGCTGTAAATTCCATATTGCGGCGAGAAGATCGGGCGGTCGGAGAGCAGCTTCAGCGTCAAAGTGGTGCCGATGGCGGTGACGGCGTCGCCGACCTCCGCCGCGCCCGTCGCCAGGAACGAGGCGCAGCCGTCCGTCGTGCCCGCCACCACGCGCGTCGCGGGCGACAGGCCGAAGGTCTCGGCCGCCTCGCTCGTGACCCGCCCGACCGTCTGGCCGGGCGCGAGCGCCTCCGGCAGAAGCCCGATGTTGAAGCCGACCTCGCCGATCCAGTCCGGCCAGCGCGACGCGATGGGGTCGTAACCGGTCTTCAGGGCGTTGTTGGCGTCGGTGACGTAGCGGCCGGAAAAGCGGGAGGCGATCCAGTCGGCCTGATGCAGCACGCGATTGGGCTTCAGCGTCCGCAACTGCATGGCCTTGGCGAGGCCGCTGGTCGTCCCGTGCGCGGCGCTGACGTCGGGCGCGGATTCGGCGATCGCCATTACGCCGGCGGGCTCGGCGGCGTCGTTGTACATCATGGCTTCGCCGAGCGGCCGCCCCAGCGCATCGACGGCGAGCACCGTGCCGGACGTGCCGTCCACGCAAAGCGCGGCGATCCCGGCCGCTTCGACGCCTTCGAGCGCCCCGCGCAAAGCGGCGGAGACGGCGGCGAGCCAGACGCGCGGATCGCGCAGGCTTTCCCCATGCTCGCTCATCGCCGATCTGCCGCTCGCCACGATCTCGCCGGCGGCGTCGATGACAAGGGCGCGGGCGCCCGATGTGCCGAGGTCGAGCCCGAGGTAGAGGTCAGCTGACATTCAAAGCACGCCGGTATTTCTCGGCGTCCCAATCGATGAGTTCGGCGTTCTGCCTCTCGCGTGAGATAGGTGAGCGGCGCGTCTTCGGGAACCCGCGCCAGCACGTCGCCGAGGCAGCGCGCGAGCGCCCTCGCCCCCGCGCTCGCATCGCGCGCGATCAGCGCCCCACGCCCGGGAACCAGCAGCAGCGGCGGCGCGGCGAGCCCCTCGGCGGCGAGGCGGGCGACGAGGTCGTCGGCGCTCTTGCCCGGCGCCAGCGCCGTCGCGGCGACGCCGCAGAAGATCACGTGATCGGGATAGAGGCTCCCCTTCAGCGCCGCCTGGAGCCGATACGGCGACAGCGCGACGCCATGCAGGGGATGATCCGCGGCCGGCGGCGCGTAAGAAGCGCCGCCCGCCTTCTCGAGCGCCGTCATGTCCGGCGCGGGAGAAGCCGCCGGCTCGGCGGCGACCGCAGCCGTCACGCGGTCGAACAGGTCCGACGCCGCCTCGACGGTATCGCCTGCGACGATCAGCCCGTGATTGCCGAGCACGACGACGCCCGCCTCGACCCCGCCGCTCGCGCGCACGGCCTTGGCCAGCGTCGCGCCGGGCTTCACATAGGGCGCGAAGCCGTGCGGCATGCCGACAAGCCGCTCGGCGAGCCGCTCGCGCGCGTCGGCGCGGATCGCCAGCGCGATGGTGTCGACGCAATGGGCGTGCAGCACCACGCGCTGGGGAAAGACCGCGTGCAGGCTGGTCTCGATCGAAGGCCGCAGCGCGCCGCTCTCCAGCGTGAACAGCGCCGGCTGATCGGCTTCCGCCGCGTCGGCGTCCATCGCGGCGCGCATGCGCTCGAGATCGACGACGACGAAGATGTCGCGCCGCTCGGCCTCGGCGAGCTCCGTGCCCGAGGCCTTGATCCACATTTTCGCGCCTTCCTTGACCGAGGTGTTGCCGCCCGGCCCCTGGATGCGCAGCGGATCGCCGCCGAGACGGGCGGAGACGGCCTTCAGGCGGGCGAGATCGGCAGGCGCGGACAAACGGACCTCGGAGGCTCCAGGGATCGCGACGTTTGTCCTAGAACCTTATGGTTTTAAATGGAAGCCGACGTGACGGGAGGGCGCCATCCGCGTCGTTCCCGCGATGCGCGCGACCCCGCGACGGAGCTCCGACCGCAAGCTCGCCTCGCCGCGCCGCTCGACCAGGCCGGCGCGCCCGCGGTCAGACGGCCTAATCGGGCTTCTCGGTCTTGTGATTGCTGTAGAGCGCGCCCGAGCGCCTCGGCGACGCTGAGCAGCAGCGCGGCGACGACGAAAGCTCCAAACATGCCGCCTGCCAGGCCAGATCGCGGTCGGTCTCGTGTTCGATGTTCATATAACCTTCGAGCAGCTTGATCGAGGAGATCGCGACGATGGAGGCGACGAGCTTCAGCTTCAATTCGGCGTAGTCGATGCTGATCATCCATGCCGGCCAATCCTCGTGGGCGGCCCTGATCGACGCGGGAGACGAAATTCGAATAGGTCGAGAACACCACCAGCACGATCAGACAGGCGCAAAGCGTCAGATCGACGATGTCGAGCGAGCCGAGGATCGCTTCCTCCTCCGTCATCCCCGGGAATTGCAGCGCCATGCGCATAGGCGCGCATCACCACTTTGATGAGGAGCGCACCAGCACCGCGACCAGCGCCACGAAAAACGGCGTCAGCAGCCATCGGCAGGCGAAAAGCAGTTTCTCGAACGTCACCTTCGGCAAGTTAAGTCCCCTCGGGTTCTCGGCGCCTTTAGCACAAGCTCTCGAGCTAGGTCAGGCGCACGAGCAGCGCGCCGATCACCATCAGCAACGCCCCGCCGACCCGCCCGGCCGAGAGATGGCGCAAAGCGAAGCCGAACAGGCCGAATTTGTCGATCAACAACGCCGAGAAGAGTTGACCTGTCATCAGGAAGGCGAGCCAGGCCGCGCCGCCGAGGCGCGGCGCCAGAAACACGTTGGCGCTGAGGAACACCGCCCCGATCGTCCCGCCGACCCACAACAGCGGCAGCGGCTGGGCGGCCAGATCGCGCGGGCTCGGCCATTGCCGGAACAGCAGCGCGTTGACGCACAACAGCACGACCAGCCCGGACGAGAAGGAGACCAAAGTCGCCGCGACCGGCCCGCCGATCCCGCGCCCCAGCAGCGCGTTGGCGGCGGCCTGGATCGGAAACAGCGCGCCGATGCAAAGGGCCATCAGAGCGTAGGCGAAAGTCTGCGCGTTCAATCGACTGGGCTCCGGTCAGGGAATCGGTCTGGACAGCGACCGCCGTTTCGACAAGCCTAGCGGGGAATATCGCGCGGCGCACGCCCCTGTCGCGGCCGGCCTCTTGCATGGCGCCTCGCGAACGGAGCTAAGCGATGAACGAAATATCCGGCGTGCTGCGCCTCGGCCACGAAAGCGAAGGCCCTGTCGATCTCATCCTCAACGACGGGCTCATCGCCGGGATCAGGCCGAGCGCGGCCCCGCCCGCGCGCCGCCGCCTCGCCCTGCCCGCGCTCGCCAACGCGCACGACCATTGCCGGCCGCTGTCGCCGACCTCGTTCGGCGGCGCCGACAAGCCGCTCGAACTGTGGCTGTTGCGGCTGGCGGCGATGCCGGCGATCGACCCCTATCTCGGCGCGCTCGCCGCATTCGGGCGCGCCGCGCGCGGCGGCGCGGCCTCGGTCATGGCCCATTACACGCGCTTCCACACGCCCGAGGACCCGGTCGCGGAGGCGCGCGCGCTCGCCCGCGCGGCGGCCGAAGTGGGCGTGCAGGGTCACGCTCGCCGTGTTCATGCGCGACCGCAACCCCATCGTCTACGGCCCTTCCGAGGAATTGCTGAGCAAGCTCCCGCCGGCCTCGCGCGAGGCGCTGTCGCAGAGCTTCGGCTCGACGATGCCGAGCCCGGCCGAGCAAATCGCGCGCGTCGAGGCGATCGCGGCGGCGGTGGAGAGCCCGGCATTCAGCGTGCAATACGGCCCCAACGGCGCGCAATGGTGCTCGGACGAATTGCTCGCCGCCATCGCCGAAGCGAGCGCGCGCAACGGCCGGCGCGTCCACATGCATTTCCTGGAGACGCGCTATCAGCGCGCCTTCGCCGACCGGCATTACGGCGAAGGCGTCGCCGCGCGGCTCGAGCGCCTCGGCCTGCTGTCGCCGCGCCTGACCCTCGCCCATTGCGTCCATGCGCGCGAGGAGGAGCTCGACGTCCTCGCCCGCAACGGCGTGACAATCGCGACCAACCCGAGCTCCAACCTGCATCTGCGTTCGGGCATCGCCCCCATCGGCGCGGCGCTCCGGCGCGGCGTGCGCGTCGCGCTCGGCGTCGACGCCTCCGCGCTCGACGAGGACGACGACATCCTGCGCGAGGCGCGGCTCGGCCATTTCCTCCACGCCGGCTGGGGCTTCGAGAGCAACATATCGCGCCAGGACTGGCTCGCGGCCATCGTCGCCAACGGCCGGCGCGCCAACGGCGCGCCGGGGACGGGCGCGCTGGAGGCCGGCGAGCCGGCGGATGCGCTCGTGCTCGATCTCGACCGGCTCGACCGCGACGCGGTTTCGCCTGTCGCGCCGATCGACTTCCTGTTCGCACGCGCGACCGCCGCCCACATCGACGCCCTCTATGTCGCCGGCCGCCAGGTCGTCGCCGGCGGCCGGCTAACGGGCGTTGACCTCGAAGACGCCGAGCGGCGTCTGCGCGCGCAATATCGCGAGCGAACGCCCGCCCGCGCCGGCTTCCTCGCCGCCTGGGAGCCCATCCCGGAAGCCGTCGCCGGCCATTACGGATGCTGCTGAGAAGCCGCAAACTTGCCTATCCGCGCCGCAGGGTGTATGGGCCGCGTTTAATCCACCGGAAAAATCGCCGTTTGAGGAGCCGCCATGGCGCGCGTCACCGTCGAAGACTGCATTGACAAGGTCGACAACCGTTTCGACCTTGTTCTGATGGCGAGCCATCGCGCCCGCTCGATTTCCTCGGGCGCGAACATCATGGTCGCGCGCGACAACGACAAGAACCCCGTCGTCGCCTTGCGCGAGATCGCCGATTCCAAACTGATTCCGAGCGATCTGAAGGAAGATCTCATCCACTCTCTGCAAAAGCAGGTCGAAGTCGATGAGCCCGAGGCCGAGGCCGCGCCGCCGCTCGCGCCGACCGCAGCCTCGCTCGACCCGGGCGCGGAGGCGCAGTTCGACCGCATGACGGAAGAGGATCTGCTTCGGGGCCTGGAGGGCATGGCGCCTCCGCCCGAGCCGGAAGACGACGCGGAGTAAGCCAAAAACGTCTATACTTGAACAGGCTGCCCGCCCCGATCCCGTCGAGGCGGGCATTTGTTTGACAAAATATCACACTGTCCACAATCTTCGTGCGACGGCGCGTGATTTCGCTATTCGGCGCGAGCCGTTTTGCTATGTTGCTTGTGAGAATCGTATGTGCGACGATTCGCGGCGTCGAGGCGGGGCTCTGGCGGAGAGCGGGCTTCGAGGATTGGTCGCACAGGGTTATTCGAGCGTTCGCATTTGAGGTGGGGGGCCACAAGCTTTGAGCGACGATCATGAGAAGCCAGCTGAGGCGGCCGCGATCGATGCCTCCCTCGCCGCCGCTATCCCGCTTGTTGAAGTCGCGGGTCGGGTCAAGTGGTTCGACGTAGCCAAGGGCTACGGTTTCATTGTTCCCGAGGACGGCGGCGGCGACGTTCTGATCCATGTCACGGTCCTGCGCCGCGACGGCTTCACCACTCTGGCGGAAGGCGCCCGCGTCGTCGCCGAGGCGCAGCGCCGCGACCGCGGCCTTCAGGTGCTGAAGGTCATCTCGGTCGCGGCCGGCGATTCCTCGGCCATCCCCTCGGAATCGCCCGCGCGGCCGCGCGCGCACGCATCGCAGGTCGGCAGCTTCGAGATCGTCATCGTCAAATGGTTCAACCGCGCGCGCGGCTTCGGCTTCCTCACCCGCGGCGAAGGGACGGAGGACATATTCGTCCATATGGAGACGCTGCGCCGTTACGGTTTCATCGATCCCCAGCCCGGCAATTCCTTGCTCGCCCGTTTCGGCCCCGGCCCCAAAGGATTGCTCGCCGTCGAGGTGCGCCCGCTCGAGGGCCTGCGCGCGCAGGCGACGCATTGATGCGGGCATTGCGGCGCGCCGCGCTCGCGGCGGCCCTTGTCGCGTTTGCGGGCGGCGCGCGCGCCGAAGGGGCGACCGAGCCGCTCGACATCGTCACCGCCAGCGGCGCGCATCATTACCAGGTCGAGGTCGCCGCCGACGAGGGGTCGCGCGAGCATGGCCTCATGGACCGGCGCAACATGCCGGCCAACCATGGAATGCTGTTCGAGTTTCCCGCGCGCGCGCCGGTCACCTTCTGGATGAAGAACACCTACCTGCCGCTCGACATGGTCTTCATTGACGCCGACGGCACGGTGCGGCGCGTCTACGAACATGCGACGCCGATGTCGGAGACTCTGATCCCCTCCGGCGTCGCGGTCGTCGCGGTGCTGGAGCTCAACGCCGGCCAGGCGCGCGCAATCAAGCTCAAGCCCGGCGACAAGGTGCGCTTTCCGTTCTTCCACGCCAAGGATCGATGATCGAAACCGATCACCGCCTTTGCGCGGAATTGAGCGCGACGAGCCTCGGTTCAACGAGACTGATGCCTAGACTCGATGATCGGAACCGATCATCGCCTTGGGCCAAAGCGCGAAGCGCGCCCGCGCTCGTGCGCGGAATGAGCGCGACGAATCGCGCTCTCTGAAAAATGCTATGAAATAACTCGAACTGAAGTTCAGACGCTTTCGAGGCGGGCCCAGAACGCTTCGAGAATGCGCTGGACGAACGCATTCTTGCGCCACAGCGGCCCGTCGGGCGGCTCCGGATGGACGAACATCGTGGCGTTGGCCTCGAACAGCAACGCGCGGCCGTCCGGCAGCACGGCGAAATCGACGCCGGCGAAATCGAGATCCATCCGCCGCCCGACTTCGCAGATCGCGCGATAAGCGCGCGCGCCGAGCGCGGCTTGCGGGTCTTCCAGAAATCGCAGTTCCTCGGCGATCAGTTCGGGCCGCATGGGCGTCAGCGAGGTCTGATAATGGACGAGCCAATCCCGGCTTGCGGCGAGGTGATAGGGATAGGGCGCGCGATCGACGAAGAACACGCGATATTTGCGATAGAGGCCGTCGGGAGAACGAAAATCTCGATAGGCGCTCAGATAATGCGCGCGCCCGTCGAGCCGCGCCGCGACCTCGGCGGCCCTCAGCTTCTCGACGCGCTCCCCGCCATGCGAACCGAGCGGACGCAGCAGCCACAGCCGCTCCTCGTCGAGCCCGGCCAGATCGGCGGCCTCCGAGACCCGTCGCGTCTCGGGCGTCACGAGATCGGCGACGCCGCCGAACAGCGTCGTCGCGCCGTCGCGCGTGGTGCGCGCGATGCGGTCGGGCGGGTTCAGCACCGGCTTTCGGCTCGCCCGCGCGAAAGCGTCGAGCCTGCCATAATGGCGGTCCGCGGCGTCGGCGTCGGCGAAGGCGTTGAACACGACGTCGTAGTCCTCGCCCGGCGCGCCCTCGGCGTAAGCGAGGAACCAGACGAGGCGGTCGTAGCGCGAGGCGGGGATCAGATAGCGGTCGGGCGAGTTGGCGCGCTCGCCGCTGGCGAGCGTCAGCACGCGGCGGCGCGGGGCGGCGGCGCGGGTGACGATCAGCGGCGCGCCCCGATAGGCGCGCTCGCGGTGCGCCTCCGCCTCCTCGAGGCGGCCCTCGTGATCTGCAGATCGCCGCGAGGTTCTGGTGCGCTCCCCGCGCGTCGGGAGCGAGCCTCAGCGCGGCTTCGGCGTGGGCGCGAGCCTGCGTGAACTGGCCGGCGCGGCCGAACAGGCCGCTCAAGGCCACATGCGCCTCGATCTCGACCGCCTCCCCGCCGCTCAAAGCCAGCGCCTTCCGATAGCGGGCGGCCGCGTCGAAGGGCCGGTCGAGCGCCTCGTAGAGCCGGCCGAGCCTTGCGTGCAGTTCGGACGTCTCCGGCGCGAGCGACAAGGCGCGCTCGAAGGCCTGCGCGGCGAGGCGCGGCTCGCCGAGCGCCTCGAGCGCCTCGGCCACCGTCCGCCACGCCTCGGCGTCGTCGATGTCGAGCCCGAGCGCCGCATCGGCGCGCTGAAACGCCTCGGCCGCCCGGCCGGCGGCGAGCAGCGCGCGGGCGAGACCGAGGAGAGCCGGCGACGAGGCGGGATCGCTGCGGATCGCCGCTTCGAACAGGCCGATCGCCTCTTCGAGGCGCCCGAGCCGCGCCAGCGCCTCGGCGAGCGTGAGATGCGCCGGCCCCGCCAGACCGCGGCGCTCGGCGGGGCCTGTCGCGACCTCCTGCCTCAGGCTCGAATTCGCCATGTCCGCCCTCCTCGCGCGCGAGCTTTGGACGGCGGGCCTTATCCCGGGCTGGCTCCGAGGCGAGGAGCTAGTCGCCGCTTTTCAGATAACGCGCGATGGCGGCGACATACTCCTTGGGCAGATGACCGAGGTTGCGCACCACCTCCGCCATGGGGCCGCCGAGCGAGTTGCCGTCGGGCGTAATTCCCAGCGACAGCGCCGTTTCGATGTCTTCCTCGGACCACTTGGCGAGGCCCGCCGGCGTGATGTTGGGCGCCTTGTCCTTTCCGCCCGGGAGCCGGGCGCCGGTGAGCGCCTTGGAGGCGATCGGTCCGCCGAGAAAATCGCGCGGCGTGTGGCATTCCCCGCAATGGCCGGCGCCGTGGACGAGATAGCGCCCAAAAGCCGCCGTGTCGGCGGGCGCGACCGCCTCCGGCGGCGAGACGGGCGGCAGATAAAGCCAATTCCAGATCCCGACGGCGCGGCGGATGTTGAAGGGGAAGCCGAAGCCCGGCGGCGGCGTCTGGCCCTTGACCGGCGCCAGCGTGCGCAGGAACGCCCAGAGGTCGCGCGCGTCCGCTACGGCCATGTTGCGATAGGAGGGATAAGGGAAGGCCGGATAGAGATGCTCGCCCTCATCGTCGACGCCCTCGAACAGGGCGCGCGCGAATTGCTCGGCGCTCCAGGCGCCGATCCCGTCCTCCCGGTCGGGGGAGATGTTGGGCGGAAAGATCGGGCCGAACGGCGTCTTCAGCTCCGCCCCGCCGCCGAGCTTGAGCGGCTCGCCGGACTTGGCGTGGCAGGCGGCGCAGCCGCCCGCCCAGAACACGATCTCCCCCGCCTTGGCGTCGCCGGGCTTGGCCATCTCGCGCGCGATTGCGGCGTCAAGCTCTCTCGGCGCGGTGAGAACCCAGAACGCGACCGCGCCGATAAGAGCCAGCGCGATCAGCGCGGCGAGCGCCCTCATTTCTCCTTTTCGCGATAGGTTTCGTGGCAGCCGCCGCAATCCTTGAAGATCGGCGGGAAGCCGGCCTTGAAGCTCGCCTCATCCTTGATCGCGGCGAGAGCGGCCTTCGAGTCCGCGCCGAGCTTGGCGAAATGGGCTTCGAAATCGCTCTTGTTCTTCCAGATCGCCGGCAGCGCGTGGGTCTTGCCCTTGTCGCTGCCCGGCGGAAACAGAGCCGGACCCTTGTCCGCCGCATTGATGAAGGTGTTGAGCGCCTCCTGCGCGGTCTCCAGCTTGAACGGCGCCTTGCCCTTCAGCATTGCGACGACCTTCGTGGCCGCCTTGCCGTTGGCCTTCATCAGCTCCTGACGGGCGTGGATCGGATCGTCGGCGGCGACGCTCGCGCCCACCCCCAGGATCACCGCAAGCCCTGTAAGCACCGTCCGCTTCATGCCGCATCCTCCCTCGCCCGCAGACGGAAGGAATCGTCCCCCGCCGCCGCAGATACTACGCGGGAATTCGTACAGCCGAACCGTGCGAGGACGCAAATCGGCTCAATTGTGTTTGATCGCCGACGCCCGGTCGGAACAAGCGCCGCCGGCTCCGGGTTGTGGATCACCGAGGGGTGGGATCTGCACGGGAACACGCTGATCGGCGCCCGCGACATCGGCAATCCCGGTTCGGGCTGGAGCCTTCGCGGGGATCGCCGACATTTTCGGCAATCACCAGTCCTCGATCCTGCTCTACAATTCCTCGACGAACGCCTACGCGACCTGGAGCCTCAACGACGGCTCCGTGCGCAGCGTCCGGGCTCGGGCTGGACGGAGAAGGCGTTCGTTTGATTTTGCGCGCGGCCTGCGCGCCTCTCGGCGCCGGCTTTGCCTATCCGATCAGCGACGTTCCGCGCCTCGCTCGAACCCGACGCCGCTTCCGTCCGGGCTCGCGTCCGAGCGAAGGGCGGAAGCCCGTTATTGAAGGCACTGTCACCGTTATTTGACCGTCGCGATTTACTCGTTGATATGCGTCAAGGCGGTCGACCAAATTGGTGTTAGCATAATTATTTGATATTACCCGAAGTACTTCGGAGGATTAGAAATGTCGAAAATAAAAATGTCCCTCGTAGCCATTTCTGCGTTTATCGGCCTGGCGGCGACGACGGAAGCTGCAAACGCCATCATTTACTGCAGTTACATCGGTTATCCGAGCGGGTGCATAGCACGGCCCGGCGTTCGTCTCGTTGCTCGGCCAGGCGGAGTTGGCCACGTCGGCCACGTTACTGCGGCGCGTCCAGGCAACGCCAACGGCGGCGTCAACAGGGCGGGCCGCCGTCGCTAGCGCTGAGCGAGGCGGGATGCGCGAGGAGCGCCGACCGTAGCAAGGTTGGTGCGACGCAAGAAGCGCCTCCGTCACGGCGCGCGGTTAGGTTGCAGGGCGAAAGGCGTCAAGCGGCGGGCGCGGACGCGCTTCGCTGGCGGCGCCTAGCGTTCTGTTCAATGCTCGGCGTTGCGAAAGGGGCGTCCCGACAGGGATGACTGTTGTGGTCGATCGCCGGGGCGCGGCGAGGGGCGGCGAGAGCTCCTCCCCGCTACTGGGACTTCATTCTTTTTCGCCGCCGTTGGCCGGCAGCTCCAGCCTCATCGCGCAGCGGTCTCGCAGGCCGAAAGCGGCCTCCTCCGCGAGAATTGCGCGCAGCCGCGGGGGAGCCGGGTCAAGGATCTCGAAGCCGAGCGTACGGTAAAATGGCGCATTGAAGACCACACCGCGAAATGTCGTCAACGTGACGGCCGGAAGGCGGCGCGCCTGCGCAGCCCCAACCACCGCCTGCAGTAATTGTCGCCCAATCCCTCGGCGTTGATGAGAAAGGCGCACTGCGAGCTCCAGCAGATGCAGGGCGTCGCGCGCCGGCTCGGCGACCGCGGAGCCGACGAGCGCCCCGCCGAGTTCCGCCACCCATACCGACGAACCATCGACAAGACGGAGATAGGCGTCCATGTTCGTCGGAGGCGGGTCGGGCGCATCGGCATGCTCCGTCGCCAGATAGGCCCGCGTCGCCGAGTCCTCCACCTCGACGATCTCAAGGAGATCGGTTGCCCTCGCAAGGCGGATGCGAAGGCCGCCGCTCGCAAGGTCAAATTCGCCAGGCCTCATTCTGCAACACCACGCGGTAGCCGTCGGGATCCTCGAAGGTCGCGCCGGAATGGTCCCAATAGGGGTTGAACGATGCTACCGGGGGAAAGCCGGCGGCGGTCATGCGGTCGACGGCCCGGCTCCAATCGGCGCGATCGGAGAAATAGAATGCAAGCAGATGATCGGGAGTTGGCGCGCGGCCTACGCTGTGTCCGCGCAACCGCGTGAACTCGAGATGATAAGGCCAGAACCGATGCCCAAGGATGACGCCGTCGAAGCCCTCATGGTCTTCGAACCGGTCGAGCAACTCCATTCCGAGGCCGTCGAGGTAGAAGGGAATCAAGGCTTCGAGATCGTCGCTTGGCCTTGCGACGCGCAGGATCGCCCGCGCAGGCTCAGACATGGCGCGGCGTCTGCGAGGCTTGCGCGCCCGCGCCTCGACGACGCCAAAGCGCGTCGGCCGCGTAGGGGCCCGGCCCGCCAACAACCAGTGCGACGAGGCAGGCCAGGTAAAGCAGGTCGGCCTCATAACCCGGCTGGCCGAAATGCGCGCCAGCCTCGGTCACCGAGAGGAGTTTGATTGAACTGAACCCGTTCGGCAGGTGAACGGTGACGATCGCCACAAGAAGCACGATGACCATGGGCGCCGCCGCAATCGGGATGAGAAGTCCAACCAACACCGCGAAACCTCCCGCCAGCTCAACCAGGATCGTCGCCCATGCGAGCAACTCGGGAATCGGCAGGCCGAGAGCATGCAGAATGCCTGCGAACGAGTTGGGTCCTCGCGCAAGCTTCGCGTAGCCGTGCTCCATGAAGCCGAATCCGGCAATCAGGCGCAGCGGCAACGCCCAGAAGGGTTGCTGCAGCGGAAGCACGGAGAGGGGGCGAAGAAAGGCGTTCATGCCGAATTTTCGCCTGGAAAGTACAATCGTTACCTTAGTCGACAAGCATTTTGCTCGGCATGATCTCAATTCTAGCGAGTGCCCGCTAAAACGGTGACAGTGTTTTCAATGCGGTTCGGGCTCCCTCGGCGCGCCAGGGACAGCAACTTCCGCCCAAGGTCTTGAAATGCCCCGGCCGCGGCCTGTCTTGCGAAAACGGCCGCGGCCCGCGCTCATCGCGCCTTCAGCGGCGTCCCCTCCGTCCTCGGCCGATAGCCCGCCGACAAGGCCGCCAGGATCGAGGGCGGAGTCAAGGCCACGACTTCGCCGCCGGGCGCAGCCTCCGGCGTCCCGTAGTCCCCGAAGCTCCACGGCCAGAGGAGCCCGTCCGCCTTGAGATGCGCCGCCTCGCGCCAAAGCGCCATCGCTCCGTCCGGCAGCGCCTCGAATGCGATCGTCCGCTTCAGCCGCGCGGGGTCGAGGCGCTCGGCGTGCAACCGCGCGTCCATAGCCGGCGCGCTCGGGCTCACGCCAGGAAACGCGGCCTGAAACGCCAGCGCCTCGGCGCGGCGGCATTCGAAGCACGGCCTGTGCCCCGCCGCCAGCGCCGTCGGCTCGTCTCGGAAGAACAGCTCGGTGTAGCCCCGCCCGAAGACCTCGCGCCGCCTCCCCTTGAATTCGCAGACGCAGGCGATCCATTGTTTGCTCGCCCATCGCCGCCGCCCGATGCGCTGCGCCTCGTCGTGGAAACGTCCGCCGCGATTGCCCATCAGCCGCCCGCGCGCGGGAACCGCCTGTAGCGCGCCGAACGGATCGACGCGATTTTGCAGCGGGCGCGGCGCCCTCACCGGCGGCTGAGGAAATTGAAGATCGGCGAGATCGAGAGCGGCGCGGAGGGCGGCGGCGCGGTGGCCGGCGTCAGCGCCTCGGCCGCCGCCTGTTCGGCCCTGGCCACGGCCGCCGCCGCATTCGCCTCGGCCACGGGGTCGATGCCGTAGACGTCGTTGCGGAAACTGACGACGCCGTCGGCGTTCGCCCAGCCCGTCAGATAGATCCAGTAGACCGGCACGGCGCGCGTGAGCTTGATGTCGTAGCGCTCCTTGCTCTTGATCTTGTCGAGCAGCGCCTCCTTGTCCCACGCGCCCGTTCGGGCCGCCCGGCGTGCCTTCGAGCAGCCAGGCCGCGTAATCGTAGACGCCCTGCACGCGCACGCAGCCGTGGCTGAGGAAACGGAAATCACGGCCGAACAGCGCCTTGCCGGGCGTGTCGTGCATGTAGACGGCGAGCTTGTTGGGCATGCCGATGCGGATCGAGCCCAGCGAATTGCCGGCGCCCGAGTCCTGACGCAGGATGTAGTTGGCGGCCCGCTCGGTGCTCCAGTTGATCGAGCGCGGGTCGATCTCATGCAACTGTCCGTCGAGAATGCGGATGTGCATGCGCGCGAGATAGCCGGGATCGCGCTGCATGTGCGGGATGATCTCATTCTTGATGATCGAGGTCGGCACCGTCCAGGTCGGGTTGAGGTTGATGACCGAGATGTGCGCGGAGATCTCCGGCGAGGGATGATCGGGGTCGCCGACGATGGCGACATAGCGATGGACGACCCGCCCGTCCTCCACCGCCTCGACCGAGGTCGACGGCAGATTGACGACGACATAGCGCCGCCCGAATTCCGGATGGATCATGGATAGCCGCGCCACGCTGGCGGCGAGCTCCTGGCGGCGCGCCTCCGCCGACACGTTGATCGCCTTCAGCGTCTCGCCCGCGACATAGCCGGTCTGGCGCAAGCCCATGCGCGACTGGAAATGCCTGACCGCCGCCGTCAAGGCCGCGTCCCAATGCGGCCCCATCCCGTTGGAGGGGTCGAGATCGCCCTCAAGCTCCAGATGCCGGCGCAGCTTGACGACCGCCTCGCCGCGCGAGCCGGGACGCAGCTGCGGCAGATCGGTCGCCCAGCCGCCCTCCTCCACGATATGCGCGTAACGCTCCTCGGCCTTCTGCGTGGCGGCGAAGGTCTCCGGCGACAGCGTCGGACGCGGATCGTTCGACAGCGCCGTCTGCAAAGGCGGCGGTGCGGGTCTGGGCTTGTGCTTGGGTTTCGGCGCGACTTCGATGGGAATCGGCGCGGGCGCCCCGCCGGGCGAAGCCGCGGGCGCGGCCGAAGCCGGGGTGGCGACGGGGGCAGGCGAAGCGGCGGGGCTCGCAGCCGGCGACGGGGCAGCGGCGGGCGCGGCCACGGCGGGCGCAGGCGCGGCGGGCGGCGCGCTTGCGGCGGGGCTGGGCGCGGCCGCCTGTGGCGGCTCTTCGGCGTACGCGGCTCCCAAGCTGAGGGCGACGGCGGCGACGCCCGCCAGCAAATGCCTCGATACTCTCATACGATTCTGCCCATTCTCTCGAGGCAGCGTACTGATCCCCTAACCATATTGCGGTTACTAAATTCCGACGACGGCGAGTTTGCGGCGTTTCGCGCCAATTCCGACCCAGGGCCGCCACGGTGTCGGGCGAATCGCCCTGGAGGTAGGGTCGGCCGCGCGCGACGCGGCCCGGTCGCCGTTCAACGGCGCCGAACCTAACCCACAAGCCCTGCGCGAGAGCGCGCCTGCACAAGGGACAATTGCCCCAAATAGCACGGACCGCACGCCGAGGGAGCGACGCCGGCCAGGATGGAGGGCGAAAGGCCGGCGCCGCAAGGCGGGACGCCGGAGCCTGGCATGAAGAAGCCGGAAGCTCCGACCCGAGCCCGGCGCGCAGAAGCCGGAGACCGAAGCCCGAGCCCGGCTTGAAGAAGCCGGAGGCCCGGCCTGAACCCGGCCTGAAGAAGCCGGAGGCTCGGCCTGAGCCCGGCTTGAAGAAGCCGGAAGTCAGGCCTGAGCCCGGCCTGAAGAAGCCGGAGGCCCGGCCCGAGCCGAAGGTCGAGACGCCGAAGCCTGCGGCCGAACGGCCAAAGCTCGTGCCCAAGGCCGAAAGGCCGGCTCCCCAGATGGAACGGCCGAAGCCCGCGGCGGAAAGGCCGAGGCCTCAGATGACGCAGCCTGAAGCCGGCCCCGCGTCCCGAGCGCGCACGGCCCGCTCCGCAACGCGCAGCGCCAGGGCGCGCGGCCCCCGGCTGCCGTCCGGGCGCGCCCAATTGCCCCAAATAGCGCAGACCGCGCCGGACCCTCGGCACGGCGCGTGCTTGCCCCCGGCTGACGCAAAAGCCGGAGGCCGCCATGCGACGCGAGCAACTGACCGAGAAGATCCTCGACATCAAACGCGCCCGGGGCTGGACCTGGGCGCATATCTGCGCGGAAATCGGCGGCGTGTCGGAGGTGCTGATCGTGGGCGCGCTGCTTGGGCAGCACAAGCTCGTCAAGCCGCTCGCCGCCAAGGCCGCCGCCCTCTTCGGCCTCTGCGAGGCCGAGGAGCGGATGCTCAACGAGACGCCCTATCGCGGCGCCCCGACGCCCCCGACCGACCCGCTGATCTACCGCTTCTACGAGCTGGTGATGATCAACGGCCCCGCCTGGAAGGCGCTCATCGAGGAGGAGTTCGGCGACGGCATCATGTCGGCCATCGACTTCGACATGGAGCTCTCGCGCGAGCCCAATCCGAAAGGCGACCGGGTGCGGCTCACGATGTCCGGCAAGTTCCTGCCGTACAAATATTACGGCGCCGAGCAGGGCCTGCCGGAATACGGCTTCAAGGAGCCCTGACGTCGCCGGCGAGCGGCGCCGGCGTCTGCCTCAGCGCCTCGCTCGCCTTGGCGAAGGGCCGCGCCAGCGAGCGGCCGACCGTCGCGTAATCCTCGTATTCCTCGCCGACGCCGAAATGGGCGACCTCGCGCTCGCGCGCGGGAATATGGAGCGTGCCGAAGGCCCAGTCCCACACCGCCAGCGCGAAGCCGAGATTCTTGTCGAAATGGCGGGGATCGGTCGAGTGGTGCACCTGATGGTGCGCCGGGCTCTGAAACAATTTGCCGGCCAGTCCCTGGAACGGAATCCACAGGTGGCTGTGGCGCAGATGGCCCCAGGTCAGCATGAAGATCGCCAGCACGATATTGCCGTTGAGCAGCGTCATATGGCCGACCCCGGGGCCGAACACATAGGTCATCAGCCCGAAGGTCGTCCCGGTCGTGACGCGCGATGACGTTCATGAAGAAGATGATCTCGATCGGGTGCTGGCGCATCTCGGTCAGGGTCGTCATCACCTCGGCGGAATGGTGGACCTTGTGGAACTCCCACAGCGCCGGGATGCGGTGAAAGGCGTAATGGGCCGCCCAATAGCCGAACTCATAGGCCAGCAGCTCGGCGATGCGTGGAGACGAGCAGCGCCAGCCCCGGCGGGACGCCCGGCGCCCCGTGCGCGCCGAAAAGGCCGGTCAGCGCGCCGACCGTATGGTCGCGCCAGAAGAAGCTGCCGAGCGCGAGCAGCGCATAGCCCGAGGCGAACACGATGGTGTTGAGCGTCCACAGCCCGACGTCGACCAGCGAGGAGGGATGCAGCAGGATGCGGCGCGGGAACATCACGCGGACGAAGGCTTTTAGGTTGACCGGCCGCCCGCGCTCGCGCCGCCGCCACAGGAACCAGCCGAGCGCGAACAGGAGCGCCCCGCAGAGCGCCGGCGCTCCGTAGGGCGACGCCGGAGCGAATGTCCCGATGACGCGGGACGCACCCCGCTCAAGGAGCCAACGCAACGCTTCCATAAGCCGACCTCACGCGCGCCGCAGAACCTGGCGCGGCGTCAGCCTAGCGCCGGCGCCCTGAGGGAAGCGTTAAGGCGAGCTGGAAAATCAACGGGATCGGGCGAGCGAGGCCGCCACCGCGCTACTGCGAGCAGGGCGAATTCTGCAGCCAGTCGAGTTTCTTCAATTTCGCGGTGAGCGCGAAGGTCCCGTAGTCGAGCTTCAGCGAGCCCGAGACGCCGTTCTCGTAGAGATCGAACGACATCGTGTAGTCGGGCGAGGCGTCCTTGTTGACCTCGTTGAAATAGGAAATCGTCACCGGCCAGCGGCGCAAGTCGGCCAGCTTGGCGGCGACCTCGGAATCGGCGCTTGCGCCCTTGCGCTCCACGCCGATGATCGCCAGCGTCGAATAGACCTTCTTGCCGGTGTCGGAGCCGTCGAAGACCCGCGCCTCCAGCACGCGGCCGCCCTGCTTGGCGGTGGCGATGATGCGCTCGACATGCTGCGTCGGGAACAGGATGTCGCGGCCGATGTCGACCTTCTCCTTGCCCGGCTTGATGAGATTGACGTCGATCACGCCGTTCTCGTCGCGCGCGGCGGAGCCGGAGATCGCGGGCTGCGTGGCGCCGCCGGCCTGCGTGTTGATCTCGAAGCGCAGCGACTTGGCGTCGCCGTCCTCGAAGGACACCGCATTGATCTCGGAGGCGACCTGCCCGCCCTCGGCGCGCTGCAGTTCCGTCAATTGGCGGAAATTGGAGGCGTAGCCCTCGCAGGAGGAGCCGCGAAACTCATAGGCGATGAGGCCCGAGGCGGAGATCGGCGCGTTGACGTCGAGCGGCCGGTCGGAGTTGACGCCGCTCGAGCGAAATCTCATAGCCCGCGCGATGTGGGGCGAGCGGCGTTGCGTCCTCGCCCAAGGCCGAGACGCAGCTAAACGCCAGCACGACGCCCGCCAGCAACCCGATCCGCATGTTACGCTCCGCTTAAGCGATTTGGCCAGTCCATAGCACTTTTTCGCGACCTTTTCGTCAGTTTCGTGACGCCTCCTCCTTGTCGCGGCCCATCGGCCCCCAGGCCTCGGCGAGCGCCTCGGTGGCGTCGAGCGGCTCCTCGTCCGGCCGCAGCGCCTCGCTGTCGTCGGGGCGCGGCACGCCGATAGCCCGGCGGCAGCTTGCCCTCGAACAGCCCCGCGCCCTGCAATTCGTCGAGGCCCGGCAGGTCGCCGACCTGCTCGAGCCCGAAATGGACGAGGAATTTGTGGGTCGTGCCATAGGTGATCGGCCGGCCCGGCGCCTTGCGCCGGCCGCGCATGCGCACGCAACCCGCCTCCATCAGCACGTCGAGCGCGCCCTTGGAGACGGCGACGCCGCGGATGTCCTCGATCTCGGCGCGGGTGACCGGCTGATGATAGGCGACGATGGCCAGCGTCTCGATCGCCGCGCGCGAAAGCTTCTTCTTCTCCGCCTCCTCGCGGGCGAGCAGCCAGGCCATGTCGGGGGCGGTGCGGAACATCCAGCGCCCGGCGAGCCTGCACCACCTGCACGCCGCGACCGGCGTATTGGCGCTGCAATTCGGCGAGCGCGCCCTTCACGTCGCAGCCTGCCGGCAGCCGGTCGGCGAGCGCGGCCTCCTCCAGCGGCTCGGCGGAGGCGAACAGCAGCGCCTCGACGACGCGCAGATCCTCCGGCGTGAAGCGGACTTCGGGGGATTCGAACAGTCGGGTGACGACGGCCATGACGGGAACTCAGGGTTCGACGAGCGCGAGCTTCGGCCCGTCCTCGTCCCTTTCGATCTTGCGCAGGAAAAGCGGCGCGAAATGCGCGTCCTGGCGCAATTCGATGCGGCCTTCGCGCACCAGCTCCAGCGAGGCGGAGAACGAGGAGGCGCGGGCGCTGCGGCGCAGTCTTCGGATCGACGCAAAATTCGATCAGCCAGTGGTCGAGGCTGACCCAGTCCTGCGCCTTGCCCGATCAGCCGCGCCGAGCGCGTCGCGCGCCTCGGCGAGCGACCACACCTCGCGCGGCTTCATGCGCACGAAGGCGCGCGCCCGCTTCTGCGTCTGGCGCGCGTAAGCCGAGATGAGATCGTAGAGCGTCGCGGAATAGGTCGGCCGCGGCGGGCAGATCGATGGATTCCGGCGCGCCGCGCGCGAACACGTCGCGCCCGAGCTGCGGCCGCTTCATCAGCAGATCGGCGGCGCGGCGGATGATTTCCAGCCGGCGCAGGCGCTCGGCCAGCTTCTCGGCGAGATCGGCCGCGTCCTCGCTCGCCTCCTTGGGCGGCGACGGGCAGCAGCAGGCGCGACTTCAGATAGGCGAGCCAGGCGGCCATGACGAGATAATCGGCGGCGAGCTCCAGCCGCTTCTTGCGCGCCGCCTCGACGAAGGCGAGATATTGCTCGGCAAGCTCCAGAATCGAGATGCGCGACAGATCGACCTTCTGCCGCCGCGCCAGCTCCAGCAACAGGTCAAGCGGCCCCTCGAAGCCCTCGACATCGACCGTGAACGCCGGTTCGTCGGGCGCCCTGTCGACCTCGAAACCTTCTTCGACCGTTGGCGCGCGCAGCGCGCGCCCCGAATTTGCCCGTCCGATTTCGCATGTCGCGACCTTGGCGTGCGCGGCCGGCCGGCGCAAGGCGGCGTTAACGAGGCGTAAACAAGCCGCTTAACGATCGACGTCGACGCCGCAGCGACGGCCGCCGCTTTAACCTTGAACGTAAAGGTAAACAAAGGCTTGAGAGAGCGATTTGGATTGTTTCGATTGCGCACGCCGCGTCGCAGTCGCGTAAGTATATGCTCATGGAACGAGGCGAGATCGTAAAGACGATCCACAAGACTTCGATTCCCATCAAAATCAACGGAATACCTCATGGGTCGCCCAGGTCCGCCGCATCACCTGGGTCCATGAGGTCGGCCGGTCCGAGCAGTCAAGGAGTGGCCTCCTCATCGATTGTTCCGGACCGGCCACTTGCTTTTTTTCTCTTTGCGACTTGCCAGCTGAAATCTTCGACCCGTCGTCAATGCGCCGCCCCGCCGTCCATGGCCGGCCCGAAACAGCAGGCCCTTTCGGCCTACGCGAAGCGGCGGCGGCCAGACGACCGGATTGCGCGCAACTGAGAAGCGTGGATGGCCGGGACAAGCCCGGCCATGACGAAGGCCGCGGACTTACGCGCCCGACTTCCCTCAGTAGCGCCGCAGCAGACTGACGAGCTTGCCCTGGATCTTGACCCGGTCGGGGCCGAAAATGCGGGTCTCGTAGGCGGCATTGGCGGCCTCGAGCGCGATCGAGGCGCCGCGCTTGCGCAGCCGCTTCAACGTCGCCTCCTCGCCGTCGATCAGCGCCACGACGATGTCGCCGGTCTCGGCCGTGTCCTGCTTGCGGATGATGACGGTGTCGTTCTCGTGGATGCCGGCGTCGACCATCGAATTCGCCGCGCACTTCGAGCGCGAAATGATCGCCGAGCCCCAGGAAATCGGCGGGCATGGGGATGGTCTGCGTGCGCGTCTGGATCGCCTCGATGGGCGTGCCGGCGGCGATGCGGCCCATCACCGGCACCATCGACCGGCGGATTGTCGTTGACCGCCCCGGACGCGGCGGGACGGGCGCGGCCGAGATTGCCGGAGATGACGCTCGGCGCGAAGGCGCGCGGCCGGGGCGGCGTCTGGACGGTCGCGGATTCCGGCAGCCGCAGCACCTCGATGGCGCGGGCGCGATTGGCCAGCCGCTTGATGAAGCCGCGCTCCTCCAGCGCCATGATCAGGCGATGGATGCCGGATTTGGAGCGCAGGTCGAGCGCCTCCTTCATTTCGTCGAAGCTCGGCGGCACGCCTTCGGCCTGGAGCCGGTCGTGGATGAAGCGCAACAATTCGCTTTGTTTTCTGGTCAGCATCGGCGCCTCCGGGGCCGACGGATTCGCTCGAGTACGCGTCCGCGCCGTAGAATTGGGGCAAGACGTAAACAATTCGCGAACGATCCTTATATGTTCTTTTTTGGTTCCGCAAGAGGGGGCGATTTCACTTGCCATAGGAAGGGACATCTCTGTGTTGCGTTGACAGAGGGGACATTTGCCTTCCGCATTATGCACTTCACAAACCTCACAGACCGATTTTCATAACATTAGACATTATGAATGACTTGATGCCGTGGAATAATGCGCATGTCGCACTTTCGCTGAGAAGGCTTAGGCCGACAGGTCACATGGTCTAACGGACGAGTTGCCCGGAGGATTTCTAAGTCAATCGACGACCCGTCAAAAGAGCGCGATGCGATGCTTGTCTCAAATTGAGATGATGAATAACTAGCGGTCGAGAGCGGTGGTAATGCTGGTGACAAGTTAGTTCACCCGTTTTCGCCAGTCTCATCTCATGGCTTCGACAAAGTATCGTCCTTGTTGTTCATGCCGCAGAAATACCTAATGCGTCCGCCGGAATATCTACGAGCATTGCACTGCGTTTCGAAAATTTTTATGAATATGCTCTCCTAGTGATTTTCAAAGTCGATCCTTGCTGGAGTTTGGCGTTCTTGGTTGCGGATGCGGACCTCAACATAACATCACATTTAGTCCGTCGGAGTATAAATACCAGTGTGAAACCCATTATCTTTGTACGTTTCGTTCTAAAAAGATGAATACCTTGTTTAGTTTTCCACTGTCAACTTTCGCTTGTTTATTTTTGCGAAAGATTTTTGCGACTAAAGATATTTTTGCGCCAAATTGCGTCCAGCTTACGATATACAGCGTCGATTCCGCATTCAGATCGAGAAGGCGTGCAACCGCGCAATCAAGAACTAATTCGGCGCACCCAACACGTTTGAAACATGCCCACAAGCATAAGGTAATCTGGGTGGGTTGCTCGAGCGCTCGTACGTAACTGGCGGAGCGGCAATATATCTCGGCGGGAATGCCGGATCGAATGGGAGCTTGGGCATGATTGGCGCTAAGGCGGTGGGGGAGCCGTCGGACGAAGAGTTTGAGCAGCCGCAGGTCGAAGGCGGAAATTCTGCCGCGCGCCCAATAGCCAACATCATAGGAAACTAGAACAATCTATCAGAGAGCGCGGAACTCTGGCGGATTACGCTACATCGTTGCCCCTACCCCGCCCCCCTCCTCCGCCCGCTAATCACCACCTCCGCCGGCTTCCCCGACAGTTCCGCCAGATGGTCAAACCGCGCCTCGAAGGCCCCGACGCCTGCCGTCGCCGAGCGCAGCTCCACGATGAGGTCGCCGATCTCGGCCTCGGGGATCAGCGCCTTCGCCGTCTCCCAGCCGTCCCAGCCGGGGCGCGGCTCGAAGCCGAGGATCTGGCCGCGCCGGCTCGACACCAGCGCGCTCGCCTTCGAGATCGCGTCCGAGGGCACGTGAATGTCGACCGCCTGCACCGGCTCCAGCAGCACGGGCTTGGCCTTCGGCAGCGCCTCGCCGAGCGCGATCTTCGCCGCCGCGCGGAACGCCATGTCCGAGGAATCGACCGTGTGATAGGAGCCGTCGAGCAGCGTCACCGCGACGTCCACGACGGGGAAGCCCAGAGGGCCGCGCTGCAGGGCCTCCTTGGAGCCGATCTCGACGCTCGGGAAATATTGGCGCGGCACCGTGCCGCCGTGGATCTTCTCGGCGAAGGCGAAGCCCTCGCCGCGCTGGCGGGGCCCGACCTCCACCAGCACGTCGCCGAACTGGCCGTGGCCGCCCGATTGCTTCTTCAGGCGCCCGCGCGCCTGCACCGTCTCGCGGATGGTCTCGCGATAGGCGACCGAGGGGCGCGTCGTTTCGACCTCGACGCCGAAACGCGCCGCCAGCCGCTCCGCCGTCACGCGCAGGTGCATCTCGCCCTGCCCGTGCAGCTTGAGCTCGCTGCTCTCGGCGTCGTGCTCGAAGCCGAGCGAGCCGTCCTCGTCGGTCAGCTTGGCGAGCGCGGCCGAAAGCCTCGTCTCGTCCTTGCGGTCCTTGACGTGGATGGCGATGGACTGGGTCGGCGCGGGCGGCGGCGGCGGCGCGCTCGGCGGCGGCGCCGTCTTGCCTTCGGCGAAACGCTCGCCGGTGGCGAGCGTCTCCAGCCGCTGGAAGGCGGCGGTGTCGCCCTCCTCGGCGCGCGAGATCTTGGTCGACATCGCCCCCATCAGCCTTTGCAGGCCGGCGATGCGTGATTCCGCGCCGCTGGCCCCTGTCACCGTCGCCCCGTCGGTGAATACGCCGCGCAGCACGCGCGCCAGGCTCAGCTTGCCGCCGTGGGCGGTGTGGATGGTGCGCACGATCTCGGCGAGCGGCGGCCCGTCGGCGGGCACGCCGAGCCGGGCGCGGGTGGCGGCGATCCCCGGCGCCTCGTGGCGCAGGGCCTTCAGCAGGCGCGTGACGCCATGCCCCTGCGTCGCCGAGCCCATCAGCAGCGGCACGACATGGCCCTCGCGCAGGTCGCGAGAGAGATCGTCGAACACCTTGTCGCGCGGCGGCTCGATGTCGTTGAGAAGCTGCTCCATCAGCTCGTCGTCGTAATCGGCGAGCCGCTCCAGCATGGAGTAGCGCGCCTGCTTCTCGTCCGCGTCGACTCCGGCGGGCATCTCGACGACCTCCGAGGGCGCCGCCTCGCGGTAGACGAAGGCGCGCTCCAGCGCGAGATCGACGAAGCCGGTGGCGACGCCGTTCTCCCACAACGGAATCTGGCGCAGGAGCAGCGGCGTGCGCGAAGCGGGCTGCAACGCCTCCAGCGCCTCGCGCACGCCGCCGCCGGCGAGATCGATCTTGTTGAGGAACAGGAAGCGCGGGATTTTCAGCTCTTCCAGCTCCCGCAGCACCATGCGCAGCGGCTGAACCTTGCGCGCGTCGGCCTCGCAGACCACCACCGCCGCGTCGCAGACCGGCAGCACCGTCCGGGCGGCGTAGGAGAATTCGACCGAGCCCGGGCAATCGATGAAGGTCAGCCGGTCGCCCATGTAATCGACATGCGCGATATTGGGCTCGACGCTCATCTGATGGGAGCGCGCCTCGGGGCAGAAATCGCCGACGCTCGTGCCCTCGCGCACCGCGCCCTGCCGCGCGACTCCGCCGCCGCGCGCGAGCAAAGCTTCGAGAAGGCTCGTCTTGCCGCTCTGGAACGGCCCGAGGATCGCGATCAAGCGCGGCCCCGCGATCCGATGTTCGCCATGCGGAGCGCCGTTAACCATCCTTGCCTCCCGTACGCGCGTCTTAGAGGCGCGTCGCGGACCGGCGAGGCGCCGTAGCCCATATGCTGGCCCAGCTTTGGCCGGGGCGCAAGACGACAATCGCGTGACGGGCATGCGCCGCCATGCCGCCTTGCGCTCGGTTAACGCCGGCCGCTAAATGCGGGGATGAAGCCTCCTGTTTTCGATATCGCCGTCGTCGGCGCGGGCGCCGCGGGCCTCGCCTTCGCCTCGGCCGTCAAGCGCGAGGCCGGCGTGCGGCTGAAAGTCGCGCTGATCGAGGCGTCCCCGGGCGGCGAGGGCGGGCGGCTGCGCACGGTGGCGCTGAGCCCCGGCTCGCAGGCCCTGCTCGAGCGGGTCGGCGCCTGGGCCGCCTTGCGCGAGGCGGCCGAGCCGATCCTCGAAATGGCGATCTTCGACGGGACGATCGCGATGACGCGGTGCGGCTCGAACAACTGCATTTCGCCAATCCCGACCGCGCGCCGCTGGCCTATATGGCGTTCAACGACGACGTGACGGCCGCCTTGCGCGCGGCGGCCGAGGCGGCGGGGATCGAGCGCATTTCCGGCGCGGTGGAGGGGTTCGCGGCCGGGCCGTTCGTCGCCGCGCTGACGCTGGCGGGGGGCCGGGAGATCCGCGCGCGGCTCGTCGTCGCCGCCGACGGGGCGCGCTCGAAGCTGCGGACGCTCGCCGACATCGCCACGACCGGCTGGCCGACGGGGCAATCCGGCATCGTGGCGACCATCGGCCACGAGCGCGACCACGAAGGCCGCGCCGAGCAGCATTTCCTGCCCGCCGGGCCCTTCGCCATGCTGCCGCTCAAGGGCCGGTTCTCCAGCATCGTCTGGAACGAGCGGCCGGAGGAGGCCGAGCGGCTTTGCGCGGCGCCGCGAGGCGGAATTCATCGAGGAGCTGGAGCGGCGCTTCTCGCCGAGGCTCGGCGCGCTTGCGGCGGGTCGGCGAGGCGCGCGCCTTCCCGCTCGAATTCCGCTTCGCGAGGCGCTATGTCGCCGACCGGCTGGCGCTCATCGGCGACGCCGCCCATCTCGTGCATCCGCTGGCGGGACAGGGGCTCAATCTGGGCCTGCGCGACGTGGCGGCGCTGGCGGAAGTCTCAGTCGAGCGGCTGCGGCTCGGGCTCGATCCCGGCGCGCGCGAGCCGCTCGCCGAATATCAGCGCCGCCGCCGCTTCGACGCGCTGACCTCCGGCCTCGGCATGGACGCGATGAACCGGCTGTTCTCCAACGATTTCGCGACGCTGCGCAGCCTTCGCGATCTCGGGCTGCGGGTGGTGGACCGCGCGGGGCCGATCAAGCGGGGGCTGATCGCGGAAGCGGCGGGCGGCGGCGCGGGAGCGCCGAGGCTGCTCAAGGGCCTGGGACTTTAGCGTCGCGGCCTGTAACCGCCAAGCAGAAGGCGTCTGCTTGAAATCAGACCGCCGCTACGCCGTCATGACCGGGCTTGTCCCGGTCATCCCACGCTGATCCGCAACAATGCCCTTTGCGGTTGCCGCGAAGGCGGCGCGCGACCCATCAACGGGCATTTGCGCAGCCGACCCGCGTGGATGGCCGGGACAAGCCCGGCCATGACGGACGCCGCAATCTTAAAACCGCCTGGCAGTTGACGCGCCCTCAATGCCGGAAATGCCGCATTCCCGTGAACACCATCGCCACGCCCGCCGCGTCGGCGGCGGCGATCACGTCGGCGTCGCGCTGCGCCCCGCCCGGCTGGATCACCGCCGTCGCGCCGGCTTCGATGGCCGCCATCAGCCCGTCGGGGAACGGGAAGAACGCGTCCGAGGCGACGACCGAGCCTTTCGTCAAGGGCGTTCCGCCCTTCGCCGCGTCCTCGGCCTTGCGCACGGCCACGCGGGAGGAATCGACGCGGCTCATCTGTCCCGCCCCGATCCCGACGGTCGCGCCGCCCTTCACATAGACGATGGCGTTCGACTTCACGTGCTTGCAGACCCGCCAGGCGAAAGCGAGGTCCGACAGTTCCGCGTCGCTCGGCGCGCGCTTCGTCACGACCTTGAGCATTTCGGGCGACAGCGCGCCATTGTCGCGGTCCTGCACGAGCAGCCCGCCGGCGACCGAGCGGACCGTCAGGCCGGGCGCGCGCGGATCGGGCAGTCCTCCCGCCAGCAGCAGCCGCAGGTTCTTCTTCGCCGCGACCACCGCGACCGCCTCCGGGTCGGCGTCAGGCGCGATGATGACTTCGGTAAATATTTCAACGATCTTCCTGGCGGAGTTCACGTCGAGCTTGCGATTCAGCGCCACCACGCCGCCGAAGGCCGAGACAGGATCGCAGGCCAGCGCCTTCTCGTAAGCCTGCAGAAGCGTCGCGCCGACGGCGACACCGCAGGGGTTGGCGTGCTTGATGATGGCGACCGCAGGCTCCGAGAACTCAGCCACGCATTCAAAGGCCGCGTCGGTGTCGTTGATATTGTTGTAGGAAAGCTCCTTGCCCTGCATCTGCCTGGCCGTGGCGACCCCCGGGCGGCTTTCCGGCGTCAGATAGAAGGCCGCGCTCTGGTGCGGATTCTCGCCGTAGCGCAAGGCCGAGGCGAGCTTGCCGCCGAAGCTGCGCCAGGCCGGCTGCGCCTCGCCGATCTCGCGGGCGAGCCAGTTGGAGATCGCCGAATCGTAAGCGGCCGTGCGCGCAAAAGCCTTCTGCGCCATGGCGCGGCGGAATTTCAGCGTCGCGCCGCCGCCGTTGGCGGCCATCTCCGCGATGAGCGCGTCGTAGTCGGCGACGTCGACGATGACGACGACGTCGTTGTGGTTCTTGGCCGCCGCGCGGATCATCGCGGGACCGCCGATGTCGATGTTCTCGATCATGTCATCGAACTCCGCCCCGCGCTTCAGCGCCGCCTCGAAGGGGTAGAGGTTGACGACCAGCAGGTCGATCGGGGGGATGGCGTTGGCGATCATCGCCGCCTGATGCGCGGGCTCGGCGCGGATCGCCAGAAGGCCGCCATGCACGCGCGGGTGCAGCGTCTTCAGACGCCCGTCCATCATCTCCGGGAACTCGGTGAGCTGGGCGACGTCGACGACCGCGACGCCGGCCTTCGCCAGCGCGCTCGCGGTGCCGCCGGTCGAGACGATCTCAATTCCGCGCTGGCTCAGCGCGCCCGCGAGCGTCTCCAGGCCGCTCTTGTCGGAAACGGAGATGAGGGCGCGGCCTATCGGCGCGACATCGACGGTCATCGGACTGGCGCTCTTCGGTTAAGGATTATGTTGCAGTGCGCCATAGCACGGCAACCTCGATGGCGAAACCTGGGCCGGGAAAGTCGGGTTTCGATCTTTCGGTCAACGTCAGCGTCGATGAATACTTCGCCGCACGCTCATGGCGGCGAAAATGGCGAGCGCGAGGCGAGGGTCAAGGATGCGAGGCGCCAGCAAATCCGGCGCACGCGTAGCGTGCGTCCTTGAAGCTCGCCTCGTCGTCTCTGCGCATCGGACACTGTGTGAAAGATCAAGCCCATATTTTTTACAAATTATGAGGCGCATCCGTCGAAAAACCGGGCGCCGCCGAGACGATGAAGTCGATCGAAGATTGCAATTTCCGGTTAATACCGTGTACGCAGCTTACATGTTTACACATCTCAGGACCTTGAAGGCGCTAGCGAGCGCCTCCGTCGCCGTAAGTCTTTGCGCGTCTCTTGCCGCCGAAGCTCGCGACATCGACCCGGAATTACGGCAATACGTCATCGCAAGCTGCAGCTCCGACGCCTATCGACTTTGCCCGCAATCGCTCGGGAGCGAACGCGAGGCCGTCAATTGCATGAAGTCCAAGCGCGCCCAGCTCGACAAGACTTGCCGCGTCGCCTACGACAAGGCGGTTCGCGTCCTCGCGCAGTAGGGCGCGGGGCTAGCCCGTCACGGCCGCCTGCATCGCGGCGCTGAGACGCTCGACGATCTCCTCGATCTCGGCCGCGCTGACAATGAAGGGCGGCGCCAGCAGCACGTGGTCGCCGCGCTTCCCGTCGACCGTTCCACCCATCGGATAGACCATCAACCCGCGCGCGAAGGCCTGCGCCTTCACGCGCGCATGGAGCCGCCGGGCGGGATCGAACGGCCTCTTGCTCGCGCGGTCCTTCGACCAGCTCGACGCCGACAAACAGCCCGCGTCCGCGTATGTCGCCGACATGGGGATTTTCGGCGAAGGCGCGCTTGAGGGCGGCCTGAAGCTGTTCGCCTCGCGTCCGCACATTGGCGAGCAGGTCTTCCTCCTCGACCGTCTGCATCACCGCCAGCGCCGCCGCGCAGGCCGTCGCGTGGCCGATATAGGTGTGGCCGTGCTGGAAGAAGCCGGAGCCGCCGACAATGGCCTCGTAGATGGAGCCTGAGCAGATCGCGGCCCCGATCGGCTGATAGCCGCCCCCCAACCCCTTGGCGATCGTCACGATGTCGGGCGCTACGCCGTCCTCCTCGCAGGCGAACAGGCGCCCTGTGCGCCCCATGCCGCTCATCACCTCGTCAAGAATCAGCAGCGCGCCGTGGCGCTCGCACACGGCCTTGATCTTGGCGAAATAGCCGGGAACCGGCGGAACCGCGCCGAGCGTCGCGCCCACCACCGTCTCGGCGACAAAGGCGGCGACGCGGCCCGGCCCCGCCGCCGCCATCGCCGCGTCGAGCTCGGCGGCGAGGCGGTCGCCATAGGCCGCCTCGCTCTCGCCCGTCTCCTGGTCGCGATAGGCGTAGCAGGGCGAGACATGGATCGCAGGCGCGAGCAGCGGCAGAAACGGCTCGCGCCGCCATGCGTTGCCGCCGAGCGCGAGAGCGCCCAGCGTATTGCCGTGATAGCTCTGCCGCCGCGCGATGAAGACGCTGCGTTCGGGCTCGCCGGTCTCGACGAAATATTGCCGGGCGAGCTTCATCGCCGCCTCGATCGCCTCCGACCCGCCGGAGACGAAATAGACATGGTTCAAGCCCGCCGGCGCCCGCTCCGCGAGGAAATCGGCGAGCCGCTCAGCGGGCTCGGTCGTGAAAAACGAGGTGTGCGCGTAGGCGAGCTCGCCGGCCTGTTTGCGGATCGCTTCGATGACGCGGGGATGGCCGTGGCCGAGGCAGGAGACCGCCGCGCCGCCGCTGGCGTCGAGATAGCTGCGCCCCTCGGAATCGAAGAGATAGACGCCCCGCCCTCCGACCGCTTTCGGGAGGCGCCTGCCGGGGCGCGCGATGGAAAACATGGGTCATCGCGCAAGCATAAGCGATGCGCGGGCGGAACCCCAGAACCAAACTCAAGACTCGATGATCGGAACCGATCATCGCCTTTTGCCGAAGCGCGAAGCGCGCCCGCGCCTTTGCTCGGAACGAGCGCGACGAGTCGCGCTCAACGGAAATCGGTATGAAAGTCCTCGCGCCGCACGCCCGGCAGATCGAGCACGAAATCCGGCCCATAGGCGCCGGCCGGCGTCGCATAGCCCGGCCGCGCGTCGCCCGCGAGCGCCCGCTCGGCCAGCGCGACCACGCAATCGCGGCTGAAGCTGTAGACGTTGGGCGTGTAGAGCCGCGACGCGACGCGGCGGCCATGGACGTCCTCGGCCTCCGCGACCACGACCTTCGGCGTCGCCGCGCGCTCGGCCTCCGTCGGCCCCTGGGGCCAGGCTGAGGTCAGGGCGTCGAGCGCGAGCCGGGCGAGCGGCAGCTTCAGCGCCGGGGCGAACATCGAGGCCGCGCGATAGGCGCCTTGCGTCAGCGGATCGGCTTCGAGATAGGCTTCGATATTGGCTATGCCGGTCGTCAGATAGGCCGAGAACGGGTCCGGCCAGGGGACGATCATGCAGGAGCTTGCGCCGGCGCCGAAGTCGAAGGCGCGGCTGAGACTGCCGGCGGGGACCGCGACCAGCCGCCCGCCGCGCCGGATCGTCACGCTTTCGTCGGCAAGGTCGAGCATCGAGGCGAGGCTGCCGCGCGAGATCGGATCGGCGCGGGAGAAGCCGAGCCAGAGCCGCGAGGCCTCCGGCAGGCGCCGCGCGACATGCGCGGCGAGCGCGTCGGACGCCGCCATGACGAAGCCCGCCCCGGGCAAAACCATTACGCCCGCCGTTCGCGCCGCGGCGTCATATCCGGCGAGCGCCTCGAAAACCGGCCCCTCGCCGCCGACATCGAGATAATGCGCCCCGACCCTGAGGCAGGCCTCCAGCACCGGCGCCGCCGTCCGGTGAAACGGCCCGGCGGCGTTGACGACGACCCGCGCGCCGGCGAAGGCGGCGCGCAGCGCCTCGGGATCGTCGGCGGCGGCAAGTCGAAACCGGCCGCCGAGCGCGGCCAGCCGCTCGCGGCTGCGCCCGGCCGCGACGACATCGAGCCCGCGCGCCTGCGCGCGGGCAAGGATGAGGCGGCCGGTGTAGCCGCTCGCCCCGTAGACGACGAGGAGCGATGACCCGTTCACGATCCCGCGCGCGGCGGACCCTCGCCGTCCCAGCCGTCGTCGAGGATCGCCGCGAAGACCGACTGCAAGTCCTCGAGCTCCGCGACGGCCTGTTTCGCCTCGGCTCGCGTCATGCGCAGCCAGCGCGCCGGCTCCGCCCAATCCTTGACGTCGCCGGCCAGCGCGTCGGCGACGAGGGTCAGCATCGGCGTCGGGTCGAGCGCCGTCCCTTCGTGACGCCGCAGCGCCTCGCGGAGCGGGCCCTGCTCCGACATTTCGGCGAGCGAACGCAGCGTCTTCAAGGCGTCGGCGTCGAACGCCGCCTCCAGCAGCGCGAGCCGTTCCGCGTCGAAATCATATTCGGCGACGAAGCGCGAAAGCCGCAGCCGGTCGGCCGCCCGCTCCGTCGGCTGGGGAACGCAGACGCGCCAGTCCCCGGAAAAGTCGGCCGGCTCTACGATCCATCGCTCGACGCGCTTCAGGAGGCCAATCAGCGCGGAAGGCGCGGCCGGCGGGCCGGCGAGCGCCTCCGGCGGCTCGCTCCGCTCCTGCGCCAGCGCCACGTAAGTCTCGTAGAGGCTGCGCGCGTCGGCGCCTCTGAGATCGGCGTCCGTCTCGCGCTCGGGCGCGGAGAAGATCCGCAACAACCGGGCGCAGCGTTCGCGCATCGCCTCGTCGGCGATGCCCGCCAGCCCCGCCTCGCCCCTGCCCTGTTTCTCGATCCGCAGGGCCATGCTCCCGAGCCGCGCAAGTTCAGTCACGCGCGCGCGGCGGCTCGGCGGCGGCCGCCAGGCAGGCAGCGCCGCCCTCATCGCCTCGGCGCAGGCGCGCAGGCGCTTCCTCGGCTCGGCCGCGACGAAGGCCGCCAAGGCCTCGGGCGTCTGCGCCGCATGGGCGAGATCGGGCGGCCAGTCCGCCTCGGCCTTCGCCTTCTCCGTGCGCGACAACGCGGCGGCGGCGCGCCGTAGCGCCTGCAACTCCTTCGCCAGCATGCGCCGCGACAGGCTTTGCACTCTGGCCGGCAGGTCTTTGCGTTCGCCCTCGCTCAGCGCTTCGACGAGCCGCGCGCCGATGGCGGTCGCCCCGCCGCCCTCGAAATAGCTCGGCGGCGCGACCACGGGCGGCCAGCGCGGCGCGTCGGGCGGCTTCGGCGCCCATTCGTGAAACCGCCACCGGCGCTGCGGATCGTCGGGAGCTTCGGGTTCGAAAGCCGGGTCGGCCGTCGCGACGACCCGGCCGAGATCCTCGCTGACCGAAGCGCGCAGCCAGAACGGCCGCACCGGCTCCAGATAATCGACGACGCCCGACCCCGACTGCGTATGCCTGACCTTGAGGCCCAGCGTCTCGACGATCGGGTAGTTCTGCAGCCGGTGCAGCGCGATGCGCGGCGGGCGCGCCATCTCGCGGATCGCATGGACGCGCTCGATGCGGCGCTGCGAATGCACGATGGCCTGATAGCAGGCGCGGTCGAACTCGGCGGCGTCGCGATATTGTTTGAGCGACAGACGATGGATCGGCGCGCGGCGCGCCAGACATTCGAGCGAGAGCGCCTGCGTGGCGAGGACGGCGCTCGGCCGCTCCTGCCAGCCCGTCGCCTTGTGTTCCGCCCCGTCGCCGGGTTCTGGCCCGCGCTCGTCGATCTCCAGAAGCGTCAGCGACTTCGTATCCAGGCCATAGCCCAGCTTGACGAAGGATTCGGTCGCCACGCGCGCGAGCCTTCGCGCCGCCGCCGGGCCGCCCGGCGAGGCCCAAACATCGGGCGGGCTTTCGATCAGCGCCTTGAAGGAGTTGCGCCCGATCACCTCGCGGTCGGTCACAACCGCGCGCGGCTTGTCGGCGAAGACGAGCGGCTCGATCATCGCCAGCCCCACGAGCTCGCCGTCGAGCCGCCAGCGCACGGGAATGGCGAAAGAAACCTCGCGCTCCTTCCACTGGCCGATGTTCTCGGTCCCCGACCACATCCTGCCATGGGCGGAGCCGACCGTCTCCACCGTCAGATAGACATGGGAGCCGACGAGTTCGAGCTCGAGCTTTGGGCGCGCCGCGAACAACTGGTTCCAGCACCAATCGACGAATTGCTTGAGGATCGCGCGGTCGGCGAGCAGCGGATAGACCTGCAGAGTGAGGTCCGGGAAATGCATCGGGCCGATGATCGGCAGCGTCGCCGCGCCGAGCGCGGTGTTGTAGGCGTTTGGCTGGGCGCGGGGCCGCGGCGCGCGGTCCATGAAATGGCCGCGCCTGCGCCGCACCGCCGCGCCGACCGCCTCCTCCTCTTCGACCCAGCGCCCGTCCGACAGCAGCGGCGTGCGCGAACAGATGACGTCGCCGGCGCCGTAATAGAGATCGACGTCCATCCAGAACGGGAACGAGGGCCTCAGCGTCACGACCTCGCCCTCGCGCGCCTTCTCGTAGAGATTGGGAACCTCGATCCCGAGCGTCTCCAGGATCGGTTGCGCGCGATAGCGGCTGACGCTGATCGAATAGCCGCCGGACTTGTCGCCGCGCAGCAGGTCCCAGTCGCCGAGCAGGCCGATCTGGTTGATCCGATCCAGGCCCATCGCCGACTCCACCAGCGCCGTGTAGCAGGCGAGACTGGGATTTTCGGGATCGCGGAACTGCTTGAGGTTGATCGCGCTGCCGAACAAGCGCGGCAGGTCCTCGTCCAGCCGCGCGCGAACGACCGCGCTGGAGAGCGGCTCGCCACTGACGCGCGGCAGCGGGAACGGCGAGAGACCGGTCAGCGCGTCCTCATAAAGCGCGAAGCCCTCGCGCGCCATTTCGAAGAACGATCCACCTGAGCGGAAGTTCGGAAAGCCGCGCAGACGCAGGTGCGTGGCGAATTCGACCGCCTCCTCCATCAGCGAAAGCGAAGTCGCGTAGAGATTGGGAACAACCGAGGTGATCGACCACGGGCATTTGTAGTTCAACGGATATTCCGCATAGGAGGCGTCGACGTCGCGGTCGATCGTCACCAGCGTGCGCGGCGGCTCGCGCTGGCCGGCGTAGACGTCGCGAAAGACGTCGACGGCCATGGTGAAGAGCCGCGTCGGCGCGCGCGGATGCGTGGTCCAGACCGGGCGCTCGGCCTCGACCCAGGCCTGCGCCTTGGGCCAGCCGTAGACCTCGCGCCCGGTCGTCATCGACAGGGCGTCGTCGACGAAGATGAACGGCGTCACGCTGGACCAGCCCTTGAACACGAGCTTGCCGTGCTCGCGCCGCCAGCGCTCCAGCGGCACGAGGAAGAAGGCTTCGTGCTGGGAGACCCAGCCGAGCCGCTGCGCCTCGACCGTGGTCGCCGACATGCCGCCGTAGTTGAGCGCCATGAAATAGACGTAAGGCAGCGCCGGCGTGAAATGGACGATCTCGTCGGGGATGTCCATGTTGAGGTATTGGTCGCAGAACTCGGCGAGCCGCGCGATATTCGCCTTCAGCGGAAAGACGCGCGCCGTCACCTCGCGAAACAGCAGCGGCGGGCGATACGTGAGTTGCTGGCCGCCGCCGAACTCGACCGGGTCGACGTATCTGGGCTTGACGATGCGCCGCATGTCGCTCCCTCGTCTTCAGTCGCGCCGGAAGATCCAGCTCGCGACGCTGGCTATGAAACGCTTGTCGCGCGAGTCGGGCAGACCGGCGAAAATGGCCTCATGTTCGTGCAGCGCCGCGCCCGCGAGCCCCTGCGCGACGCCGCGCGCGTAATCGAGCGAGCGATGGCGCTCCATCAGCGCGCGCAGCCACGCGACTTCGTCGGGGCCGCGCTCGGAGCGAGGGCGCGCCAGATGCGCGAACAGGCGACGTCGCTCCTCGGGCTCGGCTGCGCGCGCGACGTGAATCAGCATCAGCGTGCGCTTGCCTTCGTAGAGATCGCCGTCGATCTCCTTGCCATAGGCCTCGTCGGGTTCGAGATTGAGAATGTCGTCCTGGATCTGGAACGCCGCGCCGAGGAAGAAGCCGAAGCGGGTCAGCCCTTCGAGATCGGCCAGTCCTCGCGTGGCGATCATCGCGCCCATGCGCAGGGGATGGATCGTCGCCAGCCAGCAGGTCTTCTTCATCACCATGGCCAGATAATCGGCCTCGCCGACATCCTCCACGTTGTCGCGCCGCCAGCCGAGTTCGAGCGCCTGACCCTCGACCGTCTCCCACGCCATGCGCTCGGTCTCGCGGAACACGGCCTGCGCGAGCCGGGGCCCAAGCGCGTCGAGATTCTCGACGAGCGGCCGGATGCTCGCCAGCGCCAGCGCGTCGCCGAGATTGAGCGCGAGCGGAACGCCGTGCAGCGCGTGCAGCGCCGGACGACCGCGCCGCTCCTCGCTTTCGTCCTCGATGTCGTCGTGGACCAGCAAGGCGTTGTGCAAAAGCTCGATGGAGACGGCCGTCAGCAGCGCCTGATCGACCGAGGCGCCGAAGGCGCGCGCCGCCGCCAGACACAGGCTCGGCCGCATCATCTTGCCGCCCCGCTCGGGATAGTCGGGCAGGAGGTCGTAGAGATAGCGCGCCGGCTCGCCCTTGGGCAGGAAATCGGGCAAATAGGCGCGCACCAGCGCGCCGTATTCGGCGAGCGTGTCTCTGACCAGAGTATCAGCGGCGCCCGCCATCGCCGAAGGCCGCTCCTCCCGGTTCAGGCCGTTATGCGCACGGTCAGCGTTCCCAAAGCCTCGCCGCTGTCCGCGTCGATCACGACCGCATTGTAGACGCCCGCCGGCTGATCGTCGGCGATCTCCAGCCTGAGGGTCGGCTCTGCGCCCCTCGGCCCGGCCTCGAAGCTCACGCTTTCGATCGGCCTTGCAACACCCTGCGCCTGCAACGGACCGAACCGCAGCTCCCGCGCGGACCCGCGCAGGTCGAGCTTCACGGTGACGCGGCGGGAGGATTTGACGTCGAGCGCATAAGCGGCCGCGCCGCCGGCCGGCGCCGCCTCGGGCTTGCCCGCGCGCAGGCCGGAGCCGCCCGCCAGCGCCTCCGCGGCCGCGAAGGCGAGCGCCCCCATGTCGCGGTAGATGTTGAGCGCGCGCTCGATCAGCGCGCCGAATTCGGGAGCCGCGGCGCCGGGGCGCATGCCCCCTCGCAGCCGCTCGGCCAGCCGCCGGCCTTCGCGCATCTGCTCGTCGAGCACGGAATAGCCGAGCTTCACGCCCTGGGCGACCGGGTCCTCCGCGCCATGCGGACGCCCGCCCATCCCGTAGCTGCGAGCATAGGCGGAGAAGTCCCGGTTAGGCCCGTCGCGCGCCGGATCCTGGCGGTGCAACCGCTCGGCTTCTTGGCTCATGAGTCCCCGCGAGGCGTCTGAAATAAATAAACGTGAACCAAGCATGGCACAGACCCGGCGCCAGAGCGACGAAAACATAGCGCAAATGTGCGCGAGCGGCGTCAGGGATGGTCGTAGCCGGTAATGTCCTCCAGCCGCGGCAGGCCGCTCAGCGCATGGGCGGCGAGGCGCCCGGACATCACCGCCGCCTCGACGCAGCCGGCGTTGTAGCCGCAATCCGTCCAGTCGCCGGCGAGGGTCAGATTGTCGTAGCTATTGTCGAGCGGCGAGATGCGATGTTCGAGACTGCCCGGCAGCATCAGCACGTAGCGGTCGCTCGGATTGACGTTGGCGGTCCAGAATTGCGAGGCGAAGCGCGCCTCGCCCTCGCGCGCTTCGCCATCGGGATCGATCGAGCCAATCGAAGCGGAAGGCGCCGCGCGCGGCCGCCTTCGGCCAAAGCTCATGCATGTCGCGCTTGAGGAACGCCACGGCGTTGTCGCGCACGATTTCGCGCATCGCGGCCTCGTGGCCGGGATCGTCAGGCCCCGGCCAGGGGCCGCGATCGGCGAGCACGTTGCAGAAATAGGCGATGGACCTCGGCGCGACGCGCCAGTTCTCCAGCGGCGCGAGATGCGTCATGTCGGCCCAGGTGTCGAAGGGCTTGGCGAAGCCGGCGAGCGTGATGGGCGGATCGCTCCAGCCGAGCGCGGCCGCGTCGCGGTCGAGCCAGAGCTGGAACGCCTGCGTCGCGACCGTCTTCACATTCTCGACCATCGCCCGCCAACGCGGATCGCGCGCCACGATCTCGCGGGCGACGAAGGGGACCGCGCCGACGCCGACGCCGAGAACGACGAAGTCGAAATCCTCGGTCACGCGCAGCGTCTTGCGGCGCGACGGCGCGCCGGTCCCAGTGCGACTCGAAGCGCAGCCCCTCGGCCTTCAGCCGCTCGCCGTCGACGAGCTGGGCGAAGTCGGGCTCGGACGGCCAGCACGGCAGGCCCTTGACGTCGACGAGCGGCCGGTACTCCGTCCCGCCCGAATCTCCGCCTGCACGTCGAATTCGAGCGCCGCGACATAGGGCCTCTCGCCGGGCGCGAGCCGTTCGGGCAGCTTGAGGTTCTCGAGCCGGTGGAAGAACTCGAACCGCACGCCGCGCCGCTTCAGCACTTCGTAGAACGGCGCGAACACGCAATCGCCCATGCCGGCGCGCATCTTCCAGAAGAACGCGCCGCGATAGGTGAAGAACATCCGCATCGCGCCGCGCAGGCCCTGCCCCGCCGCGATCCCCGGCTTCTCGGGGTCGCCGTCCTCGTAGGCCAGCGCGAGATCGTAGAGCGCGCGCACGAAGCCGCGATTGCAGCGCGCGCTCCGAGGCGCCGTTGAGCCGCAGGAACTCGCGGCAGTCGAGATGGTCGATGGCGCTCAAGCCGCGCGGATCGGTCATCAGGCGAAAACGCGCGACGCCGACGAGAAAGGCGAGCACGAGGTCGATCACGTCCCATTTGCGGCGCAGGTTCGGGTCGAGATCGACGAATTCGCCGAGCTCGCTGCGCACCGCCGTCGCGAGGTTTTCGACGAGACGCACGAACAGCGCCTCGGGAAAGACCGGCAGCGCCCGCAGGGCCGCCGTCAGCACCGCCAGCGCCTCGCTCAATCCCGCCGCCGCCGTGAGCGCGCCCGCGCTGACCAGCCGCGACGCCCTTTCGACGAGGCCGTTCACGCCGGCGGCGGCGCCGGCGTCGGCCTCCAGCCCGCTCTTGTCGCGGCTGCGCGCGGTGAACAGCAGCGCTCGCAGCAGCGCCACCGCGCGCGCGACATAGTTGGCCAGCGTGAACGGGCTGTTCGGCCCGATGGGGTCGCCGGGCAGGCCGGGCGCCGGGGGGAAAAGCGCCATCCACTCGCCCCAGTCGCCCGCGCCCGACCGGTCGGCGACGCCGACATGCGGATCGGGAAAGAAGGCGTCGCGCCAGGTCGCGATCGGACAGGTCTGCGGATCGCGCGCGGCCTCGGCGTAGGCCTCGCGCATCAGGGCGAAGGCGTTCTCGTAGAAGCCGAGCCAGATATGCAGGCCATGCTCCTCGATGCGCCCCGCCGGCCCCCGTCCCGAGGCGCCCTTGCCGCCGAGCCGCCAGCCGAGCTGATAGACCGTGACGGCGAAGCGTCCTTCATGTTCGGGCTTCGTCAGTTCGAAGGCGGCGGTCATCGCCGCGCAGCCGCCGCCGATCACCGCAACCTTGATCGGCCGATCCGCTACGCCGGCGATCAACCGGCCGCCGCGCGATGTCGGGCGCGCAGGTCGCGGATGCGCGCCGAGAGCCTCGCCGCCGCCGCCCGCGCGCCCTGCGCCTTCGCAATTTCGAGACCCCGCTCGAAATCCGCTTCGGCCCCGCGATAATCCGGCTTCGGCGCGCTCGGCGAGGATGAGCGCCCGCGTCTCATAGGCGCGCGGCAGATTGACGTAGTCGTGAAACTCGCGGTCGAGCGAAATCGCCTCGCTCGCCAGCGCCAGCGCTTCGTCGAGGCGACCGAGGCCAAGCTCGATCAGCGCCAGGTGCTGGGTGAAGAGGCCGAGCAGCGTGTTGCAGCCGGCCTTGCGCCACGCCGCCATGGTCGAGAGCATCAACTCGCGCGCAGCCTCGTATTCGCCGAGCCCGCCCATCGCCATCGCGCAATAGGCGCGCGCGCTTTGCAGCCACACGCCGAAGCCGTGCGCCTCGCAAATGGCGATCGCCTCGCGCGAGTCCTCCAGCGCCTGCGCGTAGTCCTCGCGCTCGATCAGATAAGACGAGGCGAAGCACAGCGTATGGGCGAGATCGAACGGCCGGCCGAGCCCGCGCGCCCAGGCGAGAGCGGCGTCGATTGGCGCGCCTGGCGCCTTCCGCGTCGCCCATGCGATAGAGCACGTTCGGCGCGACGCTCAGCACGGAGGTCTTGGCGTCGGCCTCGCTCCAGTTGACGCGGCAAGCCTCCTCGTTGGCGTCGTAGACCTCGGGGCGCGCGCTTCAGCCGCATCAGGATTTCGTCGCCGAACTGGCCGGTGATGTTGAGGACATAGGCGAGCGTCGCGTCGCTCTCGACGACATAGAGCGGCGCGCCCGTCTCGTCGGCGATCTTGGCGCAGGTGCGGATCAGCTCCTCGGCCTGGATCTGGTCGCCGCGCACGGTCCAGAATTTGGAGAGACCGTGCAGCACCGGGAACAGCGGCGCCGCATCGCCCATCAGGCCGCAGATTTCGCGCGCCCGGGTCAGCGCGTCCTTGACCTCGTCGGCCGCATAGCCGCGCGCCGAGGCGAGGCTGATGGCGAGCGGCAACAGGGCGCCGAGCTCCATCTGAAACCGTTCGAGGCCCGGCGGCAATTTCTCGATCAGCCCAAGCGCGCTGCTCGAAATGCGCGATCGCCTCCGTATGCCCGCCGCGCGCCGCCGCCTTCTTGCCGGCGCTGAGATAGTGGGGAATGGCGCTGGCCGGCTCCGCGCCGTTCATCAGATGATAGGCGAGCGTCTCGGGCTCCGCCTCGCAGAGCTCGGGAAACTTCGCCTGCAGCGCGACCGCGATCTGTTGATGCAGGGCGCGCCGGTCCGGCCGCAGCATCGATTCATAGGCCGCGTCGCGCATCAGCACGTGGCGGAACTGGTAGCGCGTCGTCTCTCCGGCCCCGCTCTGGCCGACGAGCCCGGCGCGCTTCAACGCCCCCATCGCCGAGCGCACCTGCGCGAGCGGCGCGGCGGCGACCGCGGCCAGCAGGTCGTAGGAGAATTGCCGTCCGATGACCGCGCCGATGTTGGCGTAGCGACGCGCCGGCCCGAGCCGGTCGAGACGAGCGACCAGCGAGTCGTGCAGCGAGATCGGGATATGCGCGTCCTCGAGACTCCTCATCGACGTTGACGGCGACCTGCTCGACGACGGAACGGGTGAGCTCCTCCATATAGAACGGAATGCCGCCGGAGCGGTCGATCAGCTCGCTGACGAGCCCCGGCGGAATGGCGCCGGCGGCGACATGGGTGCAGACGGCCCGCGCGCTGTCGGCGTCCAGCCGCGCGAGCCTGACGACGGTCACGCGGTCCGAGCCGCGCCAGGGCGAGACGAATTCGGGCCTGCGCCGTCAGCAGCGCCAGCACCGGCCTATCGACGGTGCGCTCGAACAGTCGCTCCAGCAGCTCGAGCGTGCTGGCGTCGATCCAATGCGCGTCCTCGACGACGAGCAGCAACGGACCGGAGGCCGACCAGTTCGACGGCGAGCGCCAGCAGCGCCTCCATCGTCAGTTCGCGCCGTTTCTCCGGAGTCATCTCGTCGAGCGGCGTCGGCTCGGGCTGCGGAATATCCGAGCAGCGAGGCGAACACCGCCAGCGTCGTCGGGTCCGGCGCGCGTCGGCCAGCGCAGCAGCCGGCCGAGCTTGCTGAGGCGCGTCGCGGCCGAATCCGCGCCGCTCGAACCCGGCCGCGCGCTCCAGTTGCACGGCGACGGGACGGAAGGCGCTGTTGATATGCTCGGGCGTGCAGTGAAGATAGACACGCGCCGCCGCCGCCACGCCGAGCTGAGCGTCGAACTCCTCGGCGAGCCTCGACTTGCCGATGCCGGCGTCGCCGATCAGCTCGACGATCTGCCCCTGCCCCTTCTGCGCCTTCGCCCAGCGCTTGGCGAGAGTGTCGAACTCGCCGCGCCGGCCGACGAAAGGCGTGCGCTGACCGAGCAGACGCGCCTGGAAACGGCTGACCGCGACGTTGGTCTGCTCGACCTGCCAGGCCTGCACCGGCTGGGGAAAGCCGCGCAGCGCGATCGAGCCGAGATCGTGATAGCCGAAGAAGCCGCGCGTGACCTTGCGCGTGGCGTCGGCGATCAGCACCGCGCCGGGCGGGGCCGCCGATTGCAGCCGCGAGGCGAGATTGAGGATGCGCCCGACCACTTCCACGGTGCGCTGCCGCGAGCGGCTGACGCGTCCGCGCAGCACGACCAGGCCGCTGGCGATGCCGGCGCGCGCCTCCAGCGCAATGTGATGCTCGCGCTCCATTTCGCGCACGGCGGCCACGATATCCAGCGCCGCATTGACCGCGTTGGCGGCGTCGTCCTCGTCGGCGCGGGGATAGCCGAAATAGGCGAGCACGCCGTCGCCCATGAATTTGGCGAGAAAGCCGCCGCGATCGCTGACGATGTCGTCGCAAAGCGTCTGGTAGCGCTCGATCAGCGCCATCAGGTCTTCCGGATCGAGTCGCTGCGAAAGCGCGACGGAATCCACGATGTCGCAGAACAGCACGGTCAGCGGGCGCCGTTCCGTCTGCGCCAGCGGGCCGGCCGCGGCTCGCCGCCGCTTGGGCGCCGCGCGCCGCCTCAAGTTTGCGCCCGCAACGCGGACACTTCGACGCCGTCGCCGGCGCCCGACTTCGGCAATGAGGACAGATCATCGCCTCGATCCGAACTTCGATCCGTTAGCGCGCTGCGCCGGCCCGCATCGCAGGCAATCGCCCGGATTCCGGCGCGTTCGGCGTCCGGCCCGAAATCTCAGGCGTCGCATTCGGTCGACAGGGGCGCCAAGTAGAACTTGCGATCGCATGTTTCGGGCTTTGACAGATTTCAAACGTAACCCGCAAAAAGGCCTTGCGTCAACGCAATGGCGAATTCCCGCGAAGCGACGGAGAAAATGGGCCCCTGCGAGGCGCGCTTGGCCGCTCACGCGTTCGAAAGCGCCGCCTCCTCGACCAGAAAATCGCGCAGCGCCCGGATGCGCGGCGTCTCGGCGGCGTCCGGCCGGCACAGAAAATAATAGCCGAACGGCGTGCGCACCGTCGTGGCGAAGGGCGCGACAAGGCGGCCGGAGGCGAGATCGTCGGCGGCGATGGCGAGCGAGGCCAGCGCCACCCCCTGCCCTTGCGCCGCCGCGGCGATCGCCATCGACATCTGGTTGAAATAGATGCCGCGCGTCGCCTCGACCTCGCTTGCGCCCGCCGCTTTCAGCCAGTCGCTCCACGACGGCCAGGTCGGAAAGCTCGGGTTCCACTCCAGATGCAGAAGCGTGCAATGCTGGAGGTCGGCCGGCGCGCGCAAAGGCGGATCGGCCGCCACGAGCTGCGGCGCGCAGACCGGAAACACGTCCTCCTTGAACAGCTGCGTCGGCGCCAGGCCCGGAAAGGCGCCGTCGCCCCAGCGGATCATCGCGTCGGCGTCGCCGAGCGTGTCCTCGCGAGGGTCGGCGTCGACGAGCACGTCTATGTCGGGATGGCGCGCCTTGAACCTGCCGATGCGGCCGACCAGCCAGGTGGCGGCGAAGGAAGCGCTGGCGTTGATGACGAGAAAGCGCCGTCCCTTCGCCTCGCGCATGGCGCGCGCCGCGCGCGTCAGCATGGCGAAGCCGTCGGTCAGGCCGGCCGCGCCCGCCGCGCCGGCCTCGGTGAGCCTGAGACCGCGGCCGGACCGCTCGACCAGCGGCGCGCCGATCTCCTCCTCCAGCAGCCGGATCTGCTGCGCCACCGCCGCCTTGGTGACGAAAAGCTCCTCGGCCGCGCGCGCGAAGGACAGCCGCCTCGCCACCGCCTCGAAGGCGCGCAAGGCATTGAGAGAGGGTAAACGATGGGAGGGCTGCATCGTCAATATTTTCTATTCGATCATAGATATAAGCATGACTTGCGGCGCCGCACAATCGGTCTATATCACACCGCGAATGACGCGCTGGCGCGTCAAACGTCTTCCAGGGGATAACGAAAGTGAAAAGCTCCTCCGTCGAGGCTCGGGGTCAAGGCCGTTCGGCCGCCTTTGCGCTTGGCCGCCTGGGTCAACAAATTCTTAACCTGGTCGACCTCTCCGGCGCGCGCGCGGCCGAGCGCCGCGAACTGCTCTCGCTCGACCGCCGCGAGCTCGACGATTGCGGCTTGACCTTCGCCGACGTCGACCTCGGCCTGCCCGATCTCTACGCCAGCGATTTCCGCGTCGCCCATATCGCCGAGCGCCGCGCCGCCTGACATTCTCGCGCGTATAGGGAAGCTTGACCGGAGCTTCCCATGACCGCGATCGTATGGCTGCGCGACGACCTCAGGCTGGACGACCAGCCGGCCCTTCGCGCCGCCGCCGCCCATCCCGCGCTCGTCGTCTATGTCCATGACGAGACGTCCGCGGCGCGGCCGCTCGGAGGCGCGAGCCGCTGGTGGCTCGACAAGTCGCTGGCGGCCCTCGCGGACTCTCTCGAAAAGATCGGCGGCCGGCTCGACATCCTGCGCGGCTCGGCCGAAGACGTCATTCCCGCGCTCGCCCGCGACGCCGAGGCCGTGTTCTGGACGCGCCGCTACGGCGGCGCGGCCATCGAGACCGACAAGCGCATCAAGGCCGCGTTGCAGCGCCAGGGCGTCAAGGCGGAAAGCTTCAACGGCCAGCTCTTGCGCGAGCCGTGGACGGTGAAGACCGACGCCGGCGCGCCGTTCAAGGTTTTCACGCCGTTCTGGCGGCGCTGCCGCGAAATGGGGCCTTTCGAGCCGCCGCAGCCCGCCCCGAAGCGCCTCGCCGCCGCGCCCTGGCCCGAGCGAGCGCCGCCGCGCGCGGCGCTATCCGACCTCGGCCTGCATCCGACGAAGCCCGATTGGTCGGCCGGCCTCGCCGAAGCGTGGCGACCGGGGGAGGCCGGCGCGCGGGCGCGGCTCGCCGCACTTCCTCGACAATCGGCTTCAGGATTACGCCGAGGCGCGCGACCGCCTCGACGGGCGAGACGACCTCGCGGCTGTCGCCGCATCTGCGCTTCGGCGAAATCTCCCCCCGCCGGATCGTCGCGGCCGTCGCGGCGGCGGCCGAGCGCGGCGCCGGGCGCGGGGCGGACAAGTTCCTTTCCGAGCTTGGCTGGCGCGAATTCGCCTATTCGCTGCTCTACCAGCAGCCCGCGCTCGCCACGAAGAACTGGAGCCCGCGCTTCGACGCGTTCCCCTGGCGCGCCGACGAGGCGGCGCTGGAGGCTTGGCGGCGCGGCCGCACGGGCTATCCCGTCGTGGACGCCGGCATGCGGGAACTTTGGGCGACCGGCTACATGCACAATCGCGTGCGGATGATCGCCGCCTCGTTCCTGACCAAGCACCTCGGCCTCGACTGGCGCGAGGGCGAAGCCTGGTTCTGGGACACGCTCTGCGACGCCGACGAGGCCAACAATCCCGCGAGCTGGCAATGGGTGGCGGGCTCGGGCGCGGACGCCGCCCCCTATTTCCGCGTCTTCAATCCCGTGCTGCAGGGCGAGAAATTCGACCCCGAGGGACAATACGTGCGCCGCTGGGTCCCCGAACTCGCCGGCCTCGACGCGCGCTGGATTCATGCGCCGTGGAAGGCCCCGGCCGCCGTCCTCGCGGCGGCCGGCCTTCGGCTCGGGCGCGATTATCCCGCCCCGATCGTCGATCACGATTTCGCCCGGGCGCGCGCGCTCGCGGCCTTCGCCGAATCTCGGCGAGGCGCCTCAGCGCAGCCCGGCGGCGCGAAACAGCGCGAAGAACAGCGGGTAAGGCAGGGATTGCATCAGCCGCACCAGCGCCGCGAAGCGCCGGGGAAAGCGGATTTCAAAGCCGCCGCGCGCCAAGCCGTCGCAGATGCGCCGGCACGCCTCGTCGCATTCCATCAGGAACGGCATGGGATAGCGGTTTCTCGCGGTGAGGTCGGTCCTCACATAGCCGGGATTGACCACCTGCACCCGGACGCCCTTCGGCTCGGCGAGAAACTTGAGGCCGACGGCGAGCGAGATGACCGCCGCCTTGCTCGGCCCATAGGCGTAGGCGTTGGGCACGCCGCCATAGCCGATCAGCGAGCCGACGACCGCGATCTGCCCCGTCCCGCGCGCCTGCATGGCGTTGAGAACCGGATTGGCCGAATTGGCGAGGCCTTGCACATTGACGGCGAAGGTGCGCTGGAACGCCTCGCCGCCGTAGTCGCCGGGCTTGTCGCGCCACGCGCCGCCGGCGTTGAGCACCGCCAGCGCCACCGGCCCTTGCGCTTCGATCCCGGCGTAAAGCGCGGCCACGCCCGCACGGTCGGTCACGTCGCCGGGCGCCGCGACGATGCGGCCGGGAAGACCCGCCGATTCCGCCGCCAGCTTTTCGAGCAGATCGGCGCGACGGGCGGTGGCGAAGACGGTGTAGCCGCGCCGCGCCAGCTCCAGCGCGACGCCGCGGCCGAGGCCCGAGCTCGCGCCGGTGACCCAGGCCGATCCGTGGGCCGGGGCGGCGCGATAGGCCGCGCCTTTCACGTCGCGCCTGGGTCCGCGGGCGCTTCCTGACGCTTGGGCATCAGATGGATGTAGCGATTGCCGCGCCGGACCGCTTCATGCGCCTCCGGCTCCAGGCTGTCGACGGCCAGATCCAGCCCCATCGCGACGGCCGCCATGCCGATGTCGTGATAAATTCCCGCGAGCAGCCGGCTCGGCCTTGCCGCGCTTTTTGGCGCAGCGGGCAGGCCGACGGGCGGCGGCGTGTAGCCTTGAGTTTGCGGAAGCGGCGTCATGCTGCTGTCTCGGTATCAAGCCAAAGCGAAGGCCGCTCGCCGCTCTCCGTCAGACGATTCGCTGGGAAAACAAGGCGAACGACGCGCAGTGTTTTTCTGCGCGAATGGTTAACTCCGCGTTTAAGGCGCGTGGGGCGGGCGCTAGAAGGAGAGCCGCGCGCCTCGCGCGAGGTGAATGCGCCGAGCGATTTGGCGAAATCGGAATCCGTGACGCCGGCGTGAGCCCGCCTGCATTCACTCTCCCCGTTTACAGGAGAGGTCCAGGGCGAGGCGCGTCCCCGCGAGTCGACGGCGGCCTGTTCCCGCCCTGCCCGTCGCCCATCCCAGTCCAGCAAAAGGCCTTCGACCTCCTCGCCATCCCCGTCGCCCGTTCCCGGCAGACCGAGGACGAAATCGCCTTTCCTCAAGCGAAATCATTACTTTATGCTTCTTTAGACAAGGAAGCTCCGTCCAAATCATGGATCATCGTGAGGCAAGTCATCGCGGAAAGAGTAGTTGGAGCGTATCTTGTTCAAAATCTCGGCATCGCGGCCGCCCGCGTGGTGAGTAGAAAACAGGCGAAATTATATTTGATTTCAAGGCGTTGTCAGGAACTCCTGGACCCAGTTTCTCCCTCTAGGGTCATTGCGCAATATCAACTATACCGTTAAACTCGAAAGCCGCAGATTTTGTCTCCCTCGCCGATCTACGCCGCGAACGCGAAGACCGCGGTGCACTATCGTCAGCGCCCAGCAGACCAGTTCGTTTGAATGGCTCCAACTTGCCGAGTCGTCAAAAACAGCACCGCATTGCCGTCCACAAAGCAGGAGAAAGCAATGGCTTATAGCAAATTATTTTGGTTGTTTGCGGGGGCGATCGCCCTCGTTGCGTCGGCATCGGTGTTGCCGGCGTCGAGCGCCCTGGCGCAAGACGCCAAGAAGCCCAACATTCTCTTCATCATGGGCGACGATATCGGCTGGATGCAGCCGAGCATCTACCATCGGGGCCTGATGGTCGGAGAGACGCCCAACATCGACCGCATTGGTCAGGAGGGCGCCATCTTCATGGACTATGTCGCCATGCAGAGTTGCACCTCCGGCCGCAACGCCTTCTTCACCGGCATGTATCCGCTGCGCACGGGCATGATCCCTCCGCAATTGCCGGGCAGCCCGAGCTATTTGCGGCCCGGCACCCCGGCGCTCGCCAAGTTCCTGCATGATCTCGGCTATTCCACTGGCGAGTTCGGCAAGAACCATTTGGGCGATCACACGGCGTCGCTGCCGACTGCGCATGGCTTCGAGGAGTATTGGGGCTACCTCTACCATCTCGACGCGATGCAGCAGGTGAGCTTCCCCGACATCAACAAATCGCCCACAGAGCAGACCGTCGCGCCGCCATGCAAGAACACGCCGATCCCCGGCGTGCCTGAAGTTCCCGGCGCCGTCGACCCCATGACGACCACCTGCATGACGCCGCCGCGTCCGGTCTTGTGGTGCCACTCCTCCGACGGAACCGAGGCAAACCAGACCTGCAAGGACGAAGGCCCGCTGACGCTCAAGCGGTCCGAAACGGTTGACGAGGAGATCTCGTCGCATGTCATCGACTTTCTCGATCGCAACGACCCCAAGAAGACCAACAAGCCGTTCTTTGTCTGGTATAATCCGGCGCGCATGCATGTCACGACCGTGCTGCCGCCCAAATACATGGACATGGTCGGCGAGAAGGGCGGCAAGGACTGGGGCGTCAACGAAGCCGGCATGAAGCAGATGGACGACAACATCGGCTATGTGCTGAAGAAGCTCGAGGACATGGGCCAACTCGACAATACGATTGTCGTCTTCACCACCGACAATGGCGCTGAGGCCATCACCTTCCCGGATGGCGGCGTGACCCCATTCAAGGGACAGAAAGGCGAGGCCTGGGAAGGCGGCTACAGGGCGCCGCAGGTCGTCCGTTGGCCGGGCCACATCAAACCCGGTACGGTCAAGAACCAGTTGTTCGCCGCGCTCGACTGGCTGCCGACGCTTGTCGACATCGCCGGCGGCGCGAAAGGCGACGACCTGAAGAAGCAAATCGAGAAGGGCGCTTACCCCGGCATTGTCAAGACGACGCTCGACGGCTTCGACCAGCGCGAATATCTCGAAGGAAAGTCCGACAAGTCGGCGCGCGACGTATTCTTCTACTTCTCGGGCGCGACGCCATCCGCGGTGCGTTACAAGAATTGGAAGATGTACTACACCATGTCGCAGCCGGGGGCGACGGGCTGGATTTTGCCGCTCACTTCCTTCCACTTCACCCTGGTCCAGAACATCAAGCGAGATCCGTTCGAGCAGGCGGTCGGCGAAAGCCAGAAGACGGTCCTGGGCTTCGGCGGCGCCCTCGCGGGTCCCGTGACCGCTTTCCTCTACGACTGGAACATGCTGCCCATCGGTCAGCTGCTCTGGGAGAAGGAACTCGCATCCTACAAGCAGTTTCCGCCGCTGCAGGCTCCCGAGACCTACAACCTCTCTGGGATTCTCGATGCGATGAAGAAAGCCAGCCACCCGAGCGACTGATTGGGCGCATGGCGCATGAAGCGACTGAGCGGGCGGCTCAAAAGGTCCGCCCGTTCTTCGCTCAGGCTTTTTTGCCGCCATACACACGCAAGGCCGCCGCGCCTCACCCCGCCCGCGCGACGAGCCCGGCCTCGACGGCGGCGAGGGCCTCTTGCGCTTTCGCCCCATCGGGGCCGCCGGCCTGCGCCATGTCGGGCCGGCCGCCGCCGCCCTTGCCGCCGAGCGCCGCAGCGCCGAGCCGCACGAGATCGACCGCGTTGAAGCGGCCGGTCAGATCCTGCGTGACGGCGACGACGACGCTCGCCTTGCCGTCGGCCGCCGTCGCGGCGATGGCGACGACGCCGCAGCCGACCTTCGGCTTGCGCCTCGTCGGCGAGCGACTTCAGGTCCTTCATGTCGACGCCCTCGACGGCGCGGGCGTAGAACTTGACGCCGGCGACCTCGCGCACGGCGTCGCCGCCGGCGTCGCCGCCGCCCATGGCGAGCTTGCGCTTGGCTTCGCGCGAGTTCGCGCTCGAGCCGGCGGCGCTCCTCGATCAGCGCCGCCAGCCGATCGGCCGTCTCGCCCGGCGCGCTGCGCAGGCGCTGCGCCAGTTCGGCGAAGCTCTGCGCACTTCTGATTGAGCCGATGGCGCGCCGCGTCGCGCGTCTGCGCCTCGATGCGGCGCACGCCCGCCGCGACCGCGCTCTCGGCCGACCACCGAGACGAGCCCGATGTCGCCGGTGCGCCGCACATGCGTGCCGCCGCAGAGCTCGACCGAATAAGGCCGCGGCCCGTTGTCGCCGCCGTCGATCACGCCCATCGAGACGACGCGCACCTCGTCGCCGTATTTCTCGCCGAACAGCGCGCGCGCGCCCGAGGCGCGCGCCTCGTCGAGCCCCATCAGCCGCGTCGTCACCGGCTCGTCCTTCAGCACGATGGCGTTGGCGATGTCCTCGACGCGCGACAAGCTCCTCGGCCGACACGGGCTTGGGATGGGCGAAATCGAAGCGCAGCCGGTCGGGCGCGACCAGCGAGCCCTTCTGCGCGACATGGTCGCCGAGCACCATGCGCAGCGCCTCGTGCAGCAGATGCGTCGCCGAATGGTTGGCGCGGATCGCCGTGCGGTTGGCGTGATCGACCTTCAGCTCCAGCGCGGCGCCGAGCCTCCAGCCGCCCTTCGAGCACCTCGACGACATGGACGAAGAGGTCGCCGAGCTTCTTCTTCACGTCGCGGACCGCCGACGCGCACGCCTGCGCCCGTCATGACGCCGACGTCGCCGACCTGGCCGCCCGATTCGCGCGTAGAACGGCGTCTGGTTGAGGACCGCCGAGCCCGTCTCGCCGGCGCTCGAGCGAGCCGACCTCGTCGCCGTCGCGCACGAGCGCGGTGACGACGCCCTCGGCGCTCTCCGTCTCGTAGCCGAGAAACTCGGTCGCCCCGACGCGCTCGCGCAAGGCGAACCAGAGCGTCTCGGTCGCCGCCTCGCCGGAGCCCGCCCAGGCGCGGCGCGCCTCGGCGCGCTGGCGCTCCATCGCCGTCTCGAAGCCGGCGACGTCGACGCCGAGGCCGCGCGCGCGCAAGCGCGTCCTGCGTCAGATCGAGCGGGAAGCCGTAGGTGTCGTAGAGCTTGAACGCCGTCTCGCCGGCGAGCTTGGCGCCGGCTTGCCAGACCGCGCGTCTCGTCCTCGAGGATCGCGAGGCCGCGCGCGAGCGTGGCGCGAAAGCGCGTCTCCTCGAGCTGCAGCGTCTCGGCGATCAGCGCCTCGGCGCGCAGCAAGCTCGGGATAGGCCTGGCCCATCTCGCGCACCAGCGCCGGCACGAGGCGCCACATCAGCGGATCGCGCGCGCCGAGCATCTGCGCGTGGCGCATGGCGCGGCGCATGATGCGGCGCAGCACATAGCCGCGCCCCTCGTTGGAGGGCAGCACGCCGTCGGCGACCAGGAACGAGCGAGGCGCGCAGATGGTCGGCGATGACGCGGTGCGAGACCTTGTGCGGCCCGTCGGGATCGACGCCCGGTCGCCTCGGCGCTGGCGCGGATCAGCGCGCGCATCAGGTCGATGTCGTAATTGTCGTGCTTGCCCTGCAGGACCGCGGCGATGCGCTCGAGCCCCATGCCGGTGTCGATCGAGGGCCGCGGCAGCGTGACGCGCTCGCCGCCCGGCAGCGTCTCGTATTGCATGAAGACGAGGTTCCAGATCTCGATGAAGCGGTCGCCGTCCGCGTCGGCCGAGCCCGGCGGCCCGCCCGCGCACCTCCGGCCCGTGATCGTAGAAGATCTCCGAACAGGGCCCGCAGGGGCCGGTGTCGCCCATCGCCCAGAAATTGTCGGAGGTCGCGATGCGGATGATGCGCGATTCCGGCAGGCCGGCGATCCTCTTCCACAGGTCGAAGGCCTCGTCGTCGTCGTGATAGACGGTGACGAGTAGACGGTCCTTCGCCAGGCCGAAATCCCGGGTGATGAGCTTCCAGGCGAGTTCGATCGCCAGCGGCCTTGAAATAGTCGCCGAACGAGAAATTGCCGAGCATCTCGAAGAACGTGTGATGGCGCGCGGTGTAGCCGACATTGTCGAGGTCGTTGTGCTTGCCGCCGGCGCGCACGCATTTCTGCGAGGTCGCGGCGCGGCTGATAGGGCCGCTTCTCGACGCCGGTGAAGACGTTCTTGAACTGCACCATGCCGGCGTTGGTGAACATCAGCGTCGGATCGTTGCGCGGCACGAGCGACGAGGAGGGCACGACCTCGTGGCCGTTGCGCCCGGAAGAACTCGAGAAAATGCGATCGGATCTCGTTGACGCCGCTCATTCCGTCCACGCCTTTAACCTCAAGCCCCGCCGACGCCGAACGCAGCGTCCGGATCGCTCCGTCGCGAAGGCGCGCGCCCTCGCAAGGACCGCGCCGCCCGCCGGCGGCTTGCTAGAACAGGTTGCGGCAAAGGCCAATCGCGGCGCCTTGAGAATCGGGGCCGGCGAGGAAATCGAATCTAGCGCGGCCGCGTGCGGGAGGGCGGGTCCCGGCGCGGCCGCGCGCGCGATCGCGAAAATCCCGGCGGCCGGGCGCGGCGCGAGAGGGGCGCTGGCCGCGCCCGAAGGATCTTACGCGTCGACGTCGGCGTCGGAGGGATCGACGTTGTCGAGAATGCGGTCGGCGATGAGGCCGGCGTTCTCGCGGATCGCCTGTCTCGATGCGCGCCGCCATCTCGGGGTTCTGGCGCAGGAAGTTCTTGGCGTTCTCGCGGCCCTGGCCGAGCCGCTGGCTGATCGATAGGAGAACCAGGCGCCGGACTTCTCGACGACGCCGGCCTTGACGCCGAGATCGACCAATTCGCCGACCTTCGAAACGCCCTCGCCGTACATGATGTCGAATTCGACCTGCTTGAACGGCGGCGCGACCTTGTTCTTGACGACCTTGACGCGGGTCTGGTTGCCGACCACCTCGTCGCGGTCCTTGATCGAGCCGATGCGGCGGATGTCGAGGCGGACGGAGGCGTAGAATTTCAGCGCGTTGCCGCCCGTCGTCGTCTCCGGGCTGCCATACATCACGCCGATCTTCATGCGGATCTGATTGATGAAGATCACCATCGTGTTGGAGCGCGAGATCGAGGCGGTGAGCTTGCGCAGCGCCTGGCTCATCAGCCGCGCCTGCAGGCCCGGCTGGCTGTCGCCCATCTCGCCCTCGATTTCGGCGCGCGGCGTCAGCGCGGCCACCGAATCGATGACCAGCACGTCGATCGCGCCCGAGCGCACCAGCGTGTCGGTGATCTCGAGCGCCTGCTCGCCGGTGTCGGGCTGGGAGATCAGCAGGTCTTCGAGATTGACGCCGAGCTTGCGGGCGTAGACGGGATCGAGCGCATGTTCGGCGTCGACGAAGGCGCAGACGCCGCCCTTCTTCTGCGCCTCGGCGATGACATGCAGCGTCAGCGTCGTCTTGCCCGAGGATTCCGGCCCGTAGATCTCGACGACGCGGCCGCGCGGCAGGCCGCCGACGCCGAGCGCGATGTCGAGCCCGAGCGAGCCGGTGGAGATGGTCTCGATCTCGACCGCCTTCTGGTTCTTGCCCAGCCGCATGATCGAGCCCTTGCCGAAGGCGCGCTCGATCTGCGAGAGCGCGGCGTCGAGCGCCTTGGTCTTGTCCACGAACGTTCCTTCCACGAGGCGAAGATTGGCTTGGCCATGACACGCTCCTTCTCTCATGGTCGGCGCCGGCTCGGCAATGCTCACCCGCGTCGTCCCCTCTGATTGCGAAAGTACACGGTTTGTTCTCGGGTACAAGTTCTTTCTTTGTCGCATTATGTCCTTGACGACACCACGCCGAGGAGCGTAAGTAAAGCACCTATAAGGTGCTAAGCCATGTCTGTTCTCGCTCGCCCCATATTTCCACGATCAGGAAGCCGCCTTCGCTCATTTGGAAAGCGTATTGTGGCCCGATTGCCCCGTATGCCCTCATTGCGGCGTCATCGGTTAGCGACCGTCATTACGATTTGCGTAAGACGCGCATCGGCTTGCGGAAGTGCTGCTGCTAAGGAATGCCTAAGCAGTTCACGGTTCGTGTCGGCACCGTGTTCGAGTCATCACACATTCCACTGCATAAGATCATGCAGGCGATCCACCTTATGACTTCGAGCAAGAAGGGCATTTCGGCGCATTAGCTTCACGCGCACCTTGGAAGTCACTCTACAAGGCGGCCTGGTTTCATGGCGCATCGTATTCGCGAAGCCATGCTCGACGATGACCCCGAACCCCTTGGCTGTAATGGCAAGACGGTAGATGTAGACGATACCTTCATTTTGTTCCATCCATCGCAAGGTTTATTTTTCTAAATAACAGAAATTACCACCGCACCCCGCCCCTATTCCAGCGCGAAATTCCGAAAGTCCTCCGCATGGTCCACATGCGGGCCAGGGTCGTCGGGAGCGTTCGCGGGCGGGCGCGACGACGGCGCGACCACCCGTTTCGCGGGCCTGGCGGCGGGGCGGGCCGGCTCGGGGGCGGGTTTGGCCAGGATCGGCGGCGTGACGGCGGGCGGCGGCGGGGCGACGGGCGGGGCGGGCGGCGGGGATGGGGGCAGCGTGATCGCCGGCGGCGGGTCGGCGAGGCGCTCGTCGGGCGTGCGCCAGACGAAGGCGTCGAGCGTTCCGTTGGGCGCCGCCGGCGCCCAGCGGTCGGCGATGATCCCCTCCGCCACCCAGGCGCGGTCGCGCCGCGCGCGGGCGGCGCGCGCCGAGCCATTCGCGCACGGCGCCGTCGTCGCCCGCCGCCTCCTCGATCTCGGCCATCAACAGGCAGGCGCGGGCGGTCGGGCGCACGCCCTCCCCGCGCAGAAGCGGCGCCAGCGTCTTGCGCGCGGCGGCCAGATCCTGCGCTTCGAGCTCGCCGCGCGCCACCGTCAGCGCGCTCTCGGGATCGAAGGGCGCAATGCGGGCGAGGGCTTTGGCGCGCATGAGCCGGTCGACGGCGGAATCGCCGGTGCGCAGCCGCACATAGGCTTCCGCCAGATCGGGATGCGGCCCGGCGCGATAGGCCGTCTCCAGAATGCGCGCGGCCTTGCGCAGATCGCCGGTCGTAGCCGTCAGCCGGCCGCAGATCACGGCGGCCGGGACGAGGCTGGGCGCAAGGTCGAGCGCCTCGCGGGCGAGCGCCAGCGCGGCTTTCGCGTCGCGGTCGGCGCGCTCGCCGGCGAGCGCGGTCTTCAGCACGGCGCGCCAGCGGTTGGCGGTCGGGCGGTCGATGAGGCCGCGCCGCGCGTTGGTCTCCACCGTCGCCAGCGCGTTCGCCCAGTCGCCGCGGGCGGAGAAATCGTCGAGCACCGCCTGCGCCGCCCAGGGCGGCGCGGCGCGCTCGTAGGCGCGCCTGGCGTAGGCGAGCGCGGCCTCCGGCTGCGCCGGCGCGGCGGGCCTCGACATGCAGGCCGCGCAGGCCCGAGCAGATGCGTGTCGTCGCTCGCCAGCATGTCGTTGAAGGCGGCCACCGCGCCCGCGCGGTCGCCGCCGAGCTGCGCGGCCTGCGCGCGCAGCAGCTTCGTCAGCGATTCGTCGTGGAAAAAGCGGTCGGCCTCGCGCGCATAGCGATGCGCCTCGCGCGCATCGCCCGCGCCGACGGCGATCATGCCGCGCGAGAGCGCCGCAAAACCCTTCTCCCGCCGCCGCGCGCGCACCGCGAGCGAGGCCAGCGCCGGGACGCGCAGCACGAAGCGCAGCAGCGCGAAGGCGAGCGAGAGCGCGACGGCGGCCGCCAGCACGACGCCGAGCGCCACCATCAGCGAGACATTGTATTCGACGCCGCGCCAGGTCAGCGAAACCGCGCCGGGATTGTCGGCGAGCCACGACAGTCCCCAGGCCGCAAGGCCCAGAATCGCGAGGAAGGCCAGTAGACGCAACATGCCTTCATCTCCTCGCGCCGAGATCGGCGACCGAGCGGCCGACGAGCGCCTCGGCGGCCTTGCCCGCCGCGAGCCGGGCCTCGGCGCTCTCGCGCCACGCGGCCGCCGCCGCCTGCGCGGCGGGCGGCAGGTCGGCGAAGGCGGAAAGCGCGCGCGGCAAATCGCCGGCCTCGAGGGCGTCCCCGATCCGCGACAGCGCGCCGGTAGCGTCGTCGGCGCGACTTTCGCCGACCTTGCGGATTTTCACCAGTCCCTGCATTTCGCCGAGCAATCGCCGCGCCACGCCGCCCGAAGGCGCCGGACGCCCGCCGCCGGAAAGCTCGGGCGCGAGGCTCGTCAGCGAGCGGGCGAGCGCCGCCGGCGTCGGGGCGCCGGTTTCGGCGAACGGCCGCAGAGGCGCCAGCGCCGAGGCCTCCGCCCCCAGACGATCGAGGGCGGCAAGCTCCGCGCCGACGGGTTCGCCGGCCTCGAAACGGCGCAGCAGCGCCATCGCCGCCACGGCGCGCGCGGCGGGGCGGGTATCGGTCGCCGCCACCGCCGCCGACGGGCTGACGCGGGTTTCGGCCTTCGGCGCGGCGAACTTGTCGAGCCGCTCCCGCAGCGCCGCGATCTCGGCGTTGTCGGCGGCGAGCTTCCGCGCGAACTCGGCCTGATCGGAGGCGAGGCGATCCAGCCGCGGATTGGCCTTCGGCTCGGCGGAGGCGGCGAGCGCCCTGTCGGCGGCGTCCTTGGCGGCGCGCGCGTCGGCGGCGACGGGGGCGAGCGAGTCGGAACGCAGCACGGCGTTTTCGAGCGCGTCGAGCCGCTTCTCCAGCGCCTCGGCGCCGGTCGAGGCGCCCTTGAGCTGCGACACTTCGTCGGCGAGGGATTTGCGCTCGGCGGCGGCCTTGTCGCGCTCGGCGGCGAGGTCGCGCGAGAGCGCGTCGGTCGAGGATCGCAAATCGGCCGCCGAATCGGCGGCGGCCTTGCGCTCGGCGGCGGCCTTGTCGCCCGCCGCCTCCAGCGCCGCGATGCGGCCGGCGAGCTTCGCTTCGGCGTCGGAGAGCGCGGCGTCGACGGTCTTCAGCTTGTCCGCGAGCGCCTGGCGCTCGGCCGCGGCCGCCCGGGACTGGGTCTCCAGCGCGCTCAGCCGGGCGTTCGCCGCATCTACGGAGGCCTCCACCGCCGCCGCGCGGCGGGCGAGCGGCGCCAGATCCGGCCGGGCCGCGAACAGCCACACGCCGGCCAGCGCCAGCGCCGCGCCGATCACGCCGCCGATCGCGCCCATCGCCAGCGGCTCGCGCGCCCCTTCGGGGGCTGCGGCCGGCGCTTCGGGCGCATCCGCCTCGCTCGCCCTGCCTTCGATGACGACGGACTCCCGCTTGCGCTTTGGCGGCGACGGCCGCGGCGGCGGGCCCTCCGAGGTTTCGTCGTCGCCAGTCTCGACCATAATCGGCCCAAAGCTTTAACGAGGTTTCTATAGCGCGGACGATGCGACAAAAGCTTGCGAATGCGGCGCCTCAGAGGCCGAAATGATCGGCGAGCGCCGATTCCAGCGCATCCAGCAGCGTCTCCTCGTCCGGACGCTGCGGCCAAAGCGCGCGGCGCACGCCAAGCCCCGCGAGCGGCGCGGCGACCTGACGCGACAGGCAGACATGCGGGATGCGCCGGAACGCCGCCGCCAGTCCCGCTTTCTCCGCGAAGGCCACGGCAAGCGCCGCGCTGCGCTCGGAATAGTGCAGCGCCGCGCTCGCCGCGCCGAGCGCGCGCGCCTCGTCCTCGTCCCAGCCGGCGCGCGCGCGGGCCTCGTAGACGACGAGCGTCTCCGCGCGCGCCCCGAGCGCGGCTTCGAGGTCGGGCTTGCGGTCGCGGCCGGCGAGATAGAGCGCGCGGCCGGCGGGGAGCTGCGGCAAAAGCGCGGCGATCTCGGGGGCGGGCGCTTGCGGCGAGAGACCTGCCCGGCGCGCGGCGGCGGCGGTCTTCTCGCCGACGACGTAGAGCGGCGCCCCGCGCGCCGCCGCCAGCGCCCCGGGAGATGCGAATTCGATCGCCTTGGCGCTGGTCGCGACGGCGAAATCGAACGGCCCGACGGGCGGAGCCGACCCGGTCGCGCAAATCTCGACGACGGGCGCGATCGCGGCCACGAAGCCGCGCGCGGCGAGCGCCTCGGCCGAGGCGCAGCGCGTCCTCGCGCGCGCGGAACAAAGCGACGGTCAGGGGCGCTGCGGCCATGGGCTCATGGGGTAAACCCTGTCGCGCCGCGCGCCAAGCGTATAGAGAGATCGCTCATCTCTACGGAATCGTGGGCGGCTTGATGCGGGTTCTGGGACTGGAGACGACCTGCGACGAGACGGCGGCGGCGGTGGTGCGGCTCAAGCCCGACGGTTCCGGCGAGATTCTCGCCGACGAGGTGATGAGCCAGATCGCCGCCCATGCGGCTTACGGCGGCGTCGTGCCGGAGATCGCCGCGCGCGCCCATGTCGAGGTGCTCGACCAGCTGATCGCGCGCGCGCTCGAAAAGTCCCGCGTCAAGCCGGCCGAGCTCGACGGCGTCGCGGCGGCGGCGGGGCCGGGGCTGATCGGCGGCGTGCTGGTCGGGCTTTCGGCCGCCAAGGGCGTCGCCATAGCCGCGGGCAAGCCGTTCCTGGCGGTCAATCATCTCGAAGCGCACGCGCTGATCCCGCGCATCGACGGGCGCCTCGACTTTCCCTATCTGCTGCTGCTCGCCTCGGGAGGACATACGCAGATCCTCGCGGTCGAGGGCGTCGGCGAATATGTGCGGCTCGGGGCGACGATGGACGACGCCATCGGCGAGGCCTTCGACAAGACGGCCAAGCTCCTCGGCCTCGGCTATCCCGGCGGACCGGCGGTGGAGGCGGCGGCGCGCGAGGGCGACATGGAGCGCTTCCGTCTGCCCCGCCCGCTCATGGGCCGGCCGAACGCCGATTTCTCGCTCTCCGGCCTCAAGACGGCGGTGAGGCATGCGGCGATGGACGCCGCGCCCTTGACGCAACGCGACGTCGCCGACCTCTGCGCGGCGTTCCAGGCGGCGGTGGTGGATGTGATCGAGGACCGGCTGCGCGTCGCGCTCGGGCTCTATCGCCAGCGCGGCGGGGCGGCGAAGGCGCTGGTGCTGGCGGGGGGCGTGGCCGCCAATGCGGCGATCCGCGCCACCGTCTCGCGCTTCGCCCAGCAGAGCGGCCTGCCGATGATCGCGCCGCCGGTGAGATTGTGCACCGACAACGGCGCGATGATCGCCTGGGCGGGGATCGAGAAGCTGCGGCTCGGGCGCGTCGACGATCTCTCGGCCCCCGCCCGGGCGCGCTGGCCGCTCGACCCGAAGGCCGAGCGCGCGCGCAACAACAAGGCGTAGGGCGCGGGCTCACCGACGCGCGACCCTGCCTCAATCGAAGCAGGCTGGATGACGGCTAGGTGGTTGGAAGGCCCGTTCGCGCCCCCGCTTTCGCGGAGCTACGGCCGGCCGCATCCGCTCTTGGACGCACCCGGTCGAAATCGACCCCAAAGCGGTATTTACATGCTATTCTCGTGAGCCATCAGAACGGACGGGAGGGATAGCAATGTTGGAATCCGACAAGTTGTTCGCGGGCTCGATTCCGGAAAACTATGACCGACACATGGTCCCGTTGATCTTCGAGCCCTACGCCGCGGACCTTGCACAACGAGCGGCGTCCTTCTCGCCAGGCGCCGTTTTGGAGACCGCCGCGGGCACCGGGGTTGTCACCCGCGCACTGGCGCCAAGACTGTCCCCCGGCGCAAGCTATCTCGTAACCGACCTCAACCAGCCGATGCTCGATTACGCCGCTTCCCGACAGGGTCCCGACAGTCGCATCAAATGGCTCCAGGCGGATGCTCTGGCGCTGCCGTTTGAAAACGCGGCCTTCGATCTCGTTTGCTGTCAGTTCGGCGCGATGTTCTTTCCCGACCGCTCATCCGCCTACCGCGAAGCAAAGCGAGTCCTGAAGCCCGGAGGACATTTCTTATTCAGCGTATGGGATCGCATCGAGGAGAATGTATTCGCCGATGATATAACGAATGCTCTCGCAAGGATTTTTCCCAACGATCCGCCGCGCTTTCTGGCGCGCACGCCGCACGGCTACCACGATACGGCGCTGATCCGCAGCGAGCTGGAGGACGCAGGTTTCTCCCGTGTGGCGATCGAGACGAGAGCCGAACAAAGCCGGGCGTCCTCGCCGCGCATTCCGGCCGTCGCTTATTGTCAGGGAACTGTTCTTCGCAACGAAATCGAGGCCAGAGGCGCGGGAACGCTGGAAGCTGCAACCGACTACGTCGCATCCGCGCTCGCGGACAGACATGGCGGCGGCGAGGTCGCCGCCAAGATTCAGGCGCACGTGATAGCGGCTGTGGTTCTAGCAATTCCGTCGTTTTCGGAGTGAAGCGGACGTGAGCGCCCTAATACGACGTGTGAACGGGCGTCGGGCTCGCGGCGTGGCGGCTTGCGGCGGCCCTGGCGGCGGCTTCGCGCTGCTTCTGCAGCTTGTGCATGTGATGGCCGGCGATGCAGCCGCCAATCGCGCCGAGCACGGCATGATGGCCGGCGTAATGGCCCGCGACCGCGCCGGCGACGCCGCCGGAAACGCAGCCGATCGCCTGCGCAGGCGCCGGCGCCAGGGCGGCAGCCGCCGCGAGGCTCAGCGCCAGGGCCCCGGCGGCGAAGCTGTGGCTGGTTCTCATCTGTAACTCCCGAACCGGCGCGGAGCGCCCTGCGCCTCAATGCGCGCCTGTGCGGCGAGCGGCCGGGATTTAGGCGCCGACTCTCGAAGGCGCAAGGGCGCGCGCCGCCCGCGGGCCTTACGCACTTGTTACCGGGCCGGGCTTATTGATGACGGGTTTCGCGCCGATTCGCGAAGCTCGAAGCGAACCGGAGCGCCGCATGAACGCCGCCAAGCCCGTCGCCAGCAAAGTCCCCGAAGTCACGATCCTGTTCTGGGTCCTCAAGATCTTGGCGACGACCCTGGGCGAGACGGGCGGCGACGCGGTCTCGATGTCGCTGAACCTCGGCTATCTCGTCGGCTCGGCGATCTTCCTCGTCGCCTTCATTGTCGCGGTCGTCGCGCAGGTGCGGGCGCGCGCGTTCTCTGCGGGGCTCTACTGGTTCACGATCATCGCCACGACCATGCTCGGCACGACCATGGCCGATTTCGCCGACCGTTCGCTGGGAATTGGCTACCCCGGCGGGGTCGCGATCCTGCTGGCGGGCTTGGCCGCGTCCCTCCTTCTCTGGCGATGGGCGGTCGGAACCGTGGACGTCAACGCCGTCTCCTCGCCGCGCACGGAGGCCTTCTATTGGACGACGGTGCTGTGGTCGCAGACGCTCGGCACGGCGCTCGGCGACTGGATGGCCGACACCAACGGCTTCGGCTTCGGCGGCGGCGCGCTGGTGTTTCTGGCGGCGCTGGCGGCGCTCGCGCTCGCCTATCTCTTCACGAACTGGTCGCGGGTCGCGCTGTTCTGGGCCGCCTTCGTCCTGACCCGCCCGCTCGGCGCCACCGTCGGCGATCTCCTCGACAAGCCGATGGCGCTGGGCGGTTTCGCCATCAACCGTTTCGAAGCCTCGTTCGTCCTGCTGGCGGTATTCGTCGCCATCGCCTTGCTGGCTCCCCAGCGGCCGGGGGCGCATCCGGCGACCTAGTGGTCGAAATCAAACGCCTGGCGCCCACCTCGGATGGCCGTTTTGGGCGGGGGACGGACGAAAGTCCAAGGCGCTCGGAGCACACAGTAGACCGCAGGCGCCGTTTACAAATGAAGCCCTCGCCCTTACCCTTCGCGCAAGCGGAGGACGGCAAGCTGTCAAATATTTCGCGGGGCGATACCGAAGTAACAGAGGTTTCATTCGACATCGGACCCGAAAGTCGTCGAAACTCGCGTTGAGATCGAATTCTGTATCCGGGGGGCGCGGTATGCGGACAAGGCTCATACATCTCATAAATCCGAAAACGGACTCGCTGACGACGCGTCCGATTTATTTCAATCGTGCACTCTACTCGCCGCTGGCCGGACTGCTGGCGGTCGCCGCCTGCATTCCCCGCGATCGTTACGAGGTCGTGCTGACCGACGAGAACATCGAGCCGATCGACTTCGACCTCAAATGCGACCTCGTCGGCATTTCCGCCATGACATCCTACGTCAATCGCGGCTACGAGATCGCGGATGCGTTCCGCGCGCGCGGCGTGCCCGTGGTGATGGGCGGCGTCCACCCGAGTTTCATGGCCAAGGAGGCGCTCACCCATTCCGACGCGGTCGTGATCGGAGAAGCCGAACTCATCATGGACCAGTTGCTCGCCGACCTCGAGAAGGACGAAATGCGCGGGACCTATCGCGCGAAAAGCCTGCATCCGATGGTCGGCTTGGCCCATCCGCGCTACGACCTCCTGAAGAAGAACCGCTACGTCAACACGACGTTCGTGCAGACCTCGCGCGGCTGCCACACCGGCTGCACCTTCTGCGCGGAGCCGCTGATGAACGGCCTCAAGTTCCGCTATCGCCCGGTCGACGAGGTAATTGCGGAGATGGAGGACTGCGGAGCGCGCACGATCTCGATCAACGACGCCGATTTCTTTGGAACGCCCGAACGGCCAAAGGAGGTCATGCGCGCGCTGAAAGGCCGGGGTTTTCGTTGGCAGGCGGGCGTCACCTCGAAACTGGCCGAGGACGACCGAATGCTGGAGCTGGCGGCGGAAAGCGGCTGCACGATGTTGTCGATCGGCTTCGAATTGATCTCGCGCGAGACGCTGAAGAGCGTGCATAAACTGGTCAACCGGCCCGACCATTTCGCCCGCACCGTCGAGAAGATCCACAGCTACGGCATATCGGTGTTCGGCCTGTTCATGTTCGGCTTCGACGGCGATGGCGCTGACGTGTTCGACGAAACGGTCGATTTCAACATTGGCGCCGGCTTCGACGCCTGCGCCTTCTCGGCGCTGACGCCTTACCCCGGCACGCTGACCTGGTACGAGATGAAGCGCGCCAATCGCATCGTCTCCTATGACTGGACGATGTATGACCAAGGCCACGTGGTCTATACGCCGCTGAAGATAACGGGCGACGAGTTGCGCGTTGGGCTCGATCACGCGTACCGAAAGTTCTACTCAGGCCGCTCGATCGCCAACCGCTTCCCCTGGAAGGGCAAGCGCCATCGCGCGCAATGGATGGTCTACAACCTGTTCATGCGCAAGGCGTCGCGAGATACGAAGATCGAAGAGATCGCGCCCGCGACGCCGGAGCCGACGCTCGCCCCCAACCCGCCGATCTTGCCGTTGAAACGCGAATGGCGCGACGCGGTGCTGGAGGCGCTGGAGCCGGGGCCGGCGATGACGTGAGGAGGAGCGGCGGGGAGGTGCGCGGGGTCCGTGCGGCGCCCCTGTTCTTCGTCGCCCTCTCGGAGCCGCAGCGCCGGAGGTGAGGAACGTCCGCACGGGGGCGACCCCGGACGTTCATCGCGGGCGCCAAGCGTCAGGTTTCCACCGCTAGCCGCAGGCTTCGAGCGCGGCGCGCATCTCCTCGACCGTCGCCGGCTCCCCGCCCGCCGCGCGCACGCGCGCGACCGCGTCCTCGACGAGCGCGACATTGCCGGCCTCGGAGCCGAACGGCGCGTCCTCCAGGCCGACCCGCACATGCCCGCCGCGCTGAACCGCCGGGCCGATCAGCGCCGTGAGATCGACGCCGAGCCCGGCGATCATGAACGGCGCCCCGGCGCCTCGCGCGCGAGCAAAGCGATGTGCGCGTCGAGCGCGAAGGGCTCGGGCGGAAAACCGAAGGCGAAAGTCTGGGAGAACATGAAGCGGTAGATCGGCGTCTTGGCGCCGAGCTTTCGCGCCAGCGCCGCGCCGGCGCGCGCAAAGCCCGGCTCGTAGATCGCATAGGCCGGATGGAAGCCGTAGCGGACGGCGAGCGCGAGCCCGTGCCGGACGTCGGCCTCGGAATTGAGATAGGTCGGGGCCGGCTCGGACCTCGGCCGCAGCTCCGTGAAATTGACGCTGCCGGGATCGACGACGGCGAATTCCAGCAGTCCCCGCGCGGCGAGCGCCTCGATATGGGCGAAACGCGCTTCAGAGGTCATCCCGCCGCCCATGGGGATCGAGGGATAGACGGGAACATCCGCCTTGCTTCGTATCCCCTCGATGATGCGGGCGTAAACCTGCCAGTCGAAGGTCTGCGGCCCGCCGCCGTCATAGGCGTGCGTGTGGACGATGCACGCCCCGGCCTTCGCGCAGGCGATCCCCTGCGCGACGATCGCCTCGACGTCGTCGGGAATGCCCGGCTGGCGCGCCCGGCTCCAGGGGCCGTTGAGGGCGACCTCGATCCAGACCTTGCCCAAGCTCACCTCGCCGCCGCGCGCTTCACGATCCCCGCCTCGTCCACGCCCGACGGCAGCGCGCCATAGTGATGCGCGCCGCGCGATTTCCAGCCGCGCGCGGGCGAAAGCGTCGGCGACATGCCCGGGCGCGCTGCGGATCATCGCGCGCGGCCTGCAAGCCCAAAGCCAGCCGGTCGCAGAACTCGCGGGCGCGCGCCTCGAAATCGTTGGCGCGCGCAATGTCGTCCTTCAGCGCCTCGACATGGGAGTCGAGCGCCGCGCTCTCGCCGCCGACCGAGCCGACATCGGCGAAATAGGCCTCCAGCACATCCGGCGACTTCTGGATCGCGCGCAGCACGTCGAGGCATTGCACGTTGCCGCTGCCCTCCCAGATCGCGTTGACCGGCCCCTCGCGATAGAGCCGCGGCATCGGCGAATCCTCCATCACGCCGGAGCCGCCGACGCACTCCATCGCCTCATAGGCGAGCTGGGGAACGCGCTTGCAGATCCAATATTTGCCGAGCGCCGTGCCGAGCCGCACAAGCGCGCTTTCCCCGCCGTCGAGCGCGCGCGCCAGCCGCAGCGTCAGCGCCAGCGCGGCTTCCGCCTCCAGCGCGAGATCGGCGAGCACGCCGCGCATGATCGGCTGATCGACGAGCCGCGCCCCGAAGGCGCGGCGCTGGCTGCAATGGTCGATCGCCTCCGCCGCCGCCCGCCGCATCCCCGCCGACGAGCCGACCATGCAATCGAACCGCGTCATCGCCACCATCTCGATGATGGTGGCGACTCCCCTGCCCTCCGGCCCGACGCGCCGGCCGATGGCGCCGCGCCATTCCGTCTCCGACGAGGCGTTGGAGACATTGCCCATCTTGCGCTTCAGCCGCACGAACTCGACGCCGTTCTTGGTCCCGTCCGGCAGCCAGCGGGGCGCGAGGAAACAGGTGAGCCCCGCCGGCGTCTGCGCGAGCATCAGGAAGGCGTCGCACATCGGCGCCGAGACGAAGAACTTGTGGCCGGTGATCTCATAGAGCCCGTCGCCGATCGGAACGGCGCGCGTCGTATTGGCGCGCACGTCCGAGCCGCCCTGCTTCTCCGTCATCGCCATGCCGATGGTCGCGCCGGCCTTGGTCGCGGCGGGCGCGTTGGCGGGATCGTAGACGCGCGAATGGATGCGCGGCAGCCATTCGGCCGACAGCGCCGGCTCCAGCTTGAGAGACGGCGTCGCGGCGAAGGTCATGGTGATGGGACAGCCGTGGCCCGGCCTCGACCTGGCTCTGCATGTAGAACTTGGCGGCGCGCGCGACATGGGCGCCGGGGCGCGGCTCGTCCCAGGGCGAGGCCGCGATCCCCTCGGCGATCGCGACCCGCATCAGCTCGTGATAGGCGGGATGGAAACGCACGAGATCGACGCGGCGGCCGTAGCGGTCGTGGGTGTCGAACTCCGGGGGATAGCGGTTCGCGAGCGCGCCGAGCTCCAGATAATCCGCCTTGCCCGCCATCTCCCCGAAGCGCGCGAGTTCGTCGAGCGCCCAGGGCGCGGCCTCGCGCACGCGCTCCCTCAAGCGCCGCGTCGGCCTCGAACAGATTGTAATCGACGAGCGCAAGGGCTGGTTGACGACCTCGTGGGTGGAGAGGCGGTTTTCGGCGTAAGCTGGTCATGGCTCTGGCCTCCGGACGCGTCCATCATACCCGGCGGCGCGCCGGTCGTAGCGGATTCGCGCCGCGAACGGCGCGTAGGAGCTCCCGCGCTCGCCAGATAGCGGCCCAGGGTTTTCGCCGGCGCCGGTGGACTTATGGGCGCGGCCGACGCTAGAAACCGCGCAAGAAAAGGGGCTGGCGGCAAATCATGACCAATATCGTCATCGGGGTCGGGGTCTGCGCGCTGACCTTCGTGTTCGGCTACACCGGCATGTGGCTGCAAAAGCTGCTGCCGGAATCGCACATGACCTCGGGCGCGCGCGACATGATCGGCGCCGTCATGGGCCTCATCGCGCTGCTGCTCGCCCTGGTGCTCGGCACGCTGGTCGGCTCGGCCTATGGCTTCTACGCCACGCAGAAGGCGAACGTGGAGGCTCATGGCCGCGCGCTCGATCCAGCTCGACATGGCGCTCAAGTCCTTCGGGCCCGAGGCCGCGCTGATTCGCGCGGGACTGAAGAGATCGATCGTGCAGGCCTACAACGCGATCTGGGTCGATCGATCTCGACCCGCAGGAATACCGGGTCAGCGGACCTGGTCACCGGATTCGACCGTCTCAACAACGCCGTCGCGGCGCTGAAGCCGACGACGCCCGAACAGACCGCCGCGCTGCCGACGATCAACGTCAGCATCGGCATTATCGAGCAGACGCGCTTCCTGATGGCGTTGCAACTGGCGAGCCCGATCTCCTGGCCGCTGCTGATCGTCGTCGTCTCCTGGGCGATGCTGCTGTTCGCCGGCTATGGCGTGATGGCGCGGCTCAACGGCACCGCGGTGTTCGCCGCGTTGATCGGCGCCTTCGCGGTCGGCAGCGCGGTGTTCCTGATCCTGGAGTTGAACCAGCCGTTCATGGGCCTGTTCCGCCTCCCCGGCGCGGCGATGCAGCAAACGATCGGCGTCCTTGGCCAATAGGGGCGGCTCATCGCCCCATCGTATAGAACTCCTCGTTGGGCAGGATGCCCAGCGCATTGGCGAGCCGGTTCGACATCGCAAACATCGCCGCGATCGCCGCGATGTCCCAGGCGTCCTCGTCGGAGAAGCCGTGGCGGCCCAGCGCCGCGTAATCCTCGTCGTCGATCTCGGCGCTTCGGGTCGCCACCTTCATCGCGAAATCGAGCATGGCGCGCTGACGCGGCGTGATCTCCGCCTTGCGATGATTGAGGGCCACCTGCTCGCCGAGCCGCGGGTTCTTGGCGCGGATGCGCAGGATCGCGCCATGCGCGACCACGCAATAGAGGCAGTTGTTGGCGCCGGAGGTCGCCACGACGATCATCTCCCGCTCGGCCTTGGTCAGACCCGCCTTCTTCTCCATCAGCGCGTCATGGTAGGCGAAGAAGGCGCGGAACTCGTCGGGACGTCGCGCGAGCGAGAGAAACACATTGGGCACGAAGCCGGACTTCTCCTGCACCGCCAGGATGCGCTCGCGCAGGTCGGCGGGAAGATCGGCGATATCCGGGTGGGGAAAGCGGCTGACGGACATTTTGGCTCCCGTTTCGGGCGCCAGAACTCGGCCCATCCGACGAGACCGTCAACCCCGCCCATTGACGTCGCCGCTATGGCCAATGCATGGGACGCGCGATGACCGACGCCGATTCGCCGAAAAGTCTGGCGGCCGCCGTGCTGACGCTCTGCGCCGCGGCCGGGCCGAGCCGGACGATCTGCCCGACCGACGCCGCCAAGGCCTATGCCGAGGCGCGCGGCGAGGGGCCGCTCGGCTGGCGCTCGCATCTGCAAGAGGTCCGCCGCGTCGCGGTCGCGCTCGCCAACGAGGGCCGGCTCGTCATCTATCGCAAGGGCAAGCCCGTCGATCCCAACGAGTTCCGCGGCGTCTACCGCATCGGCGCGCCGCACGACGATTGAAGTCACGCGCCCGTCATGCTGACCTGCTCGGATTGACGGGCCTCACCCGGGGAGAGAAGCCTTGGCCGAGACAAGCGATCTCACACGCCGCGACACGTTGCGCCTGGGTCTGGCCGGCGCCGCCGCGGTTCTGACCGGCGCGCCGGCGCAGGCCGATCCGGAAGCCTCCGGCCTCGTGTTCGCCGACCGCGACGGCTCCGGCCGTCCCGGCCCCGGCAATCCCGGCCTGCCGGGCGTGCTCGTCTCCAACGGCCGCGAAGTCGCCGTCACCGACGCGCAGGGCCGCTGGCGCCTGCCCGCGCCCGCGCCTTGCGAATTCTTCGTCGTCAAGCCCGCCGGCTACATGCCGCCGGTCGATCCCGTCACCGGCTCGCCGCGCTTCTACTATCTGCACAGTCCCGACGGCTCGCCCGCCTCGCTCGATCTGACCTTCGCCGGAATCGCGCCGACCGGCCCCCTGCCCGCCTCCATCGACTTCGCGCTCAAGCCTCAGGCGGAGCCCGACGCCTTCGAGGTCGTGCTGTTCACCGACCCGCAGCCGGAAACCGAGGTCGAGGTCGATTTCATCCGCGAGGACGTCATCGAGGCGCTCGCCGGCGCGAAGGCGAAGTTCGGCCTCACCGCCGGCGACATCATGTTCGACGATCTGTCGCTCTACGACCGCTACAACCGCATCATCGGAACGATCGGCCTGCCGTGGTGGAACATCGGCGGCAATCACGACCTCAATTTCGAGGCGCCCGACCGCGCGCTCTCGCGCGAAACCTTCAAGCGCGTCTATCGGCCCCAGCTATTACGCGTTCTTCTACGCCAGGACGCTATTCCTGATGCTCGACAACGTCGACTATCTCGGCCACGATCCCTCGCCGCCCGAAAGGCGCCGGCAAATACGAAGGCCGCATCGACGCCGCGCAGCTCGAATTCATCCGCCAGACGCTCGCGCATACGCCGGCCGAGACGCTGATCGTGATCGTCATGCATATCCCGATCGTCAACGTCATCGACCCGCACGAGAACTACGACCGGCTCGTCAACGCGCAAGACCTGTTCGCGCTGTTCGAGGGGCGCAAATACACCGTCAGCTTCGCCGGCCACACGCATACGACCGAGCATATCTATTTCGACGCCGCGCAAGGCTGGAAGGGCGAGGGCGCGCACCATCATCATATCCTGACGGCGGTCTCGGGCTCGTGGTGGAGCGGCCCGCTCGATCATCGCGGCGTCGCGGTCGCCGACAGCCGCGACGGCACGCCGAACGGCTATCACATCCTGTCGGTGGACGGGCTTTCCTACAAGACCCGCTTCGTCCCCTTCAAGGAGCCGAACCGGCGCCAGATGCGGCTTTCCGTCGACAGCCGCTTCCATACTTCCAACAAGGAGATCGACCGCGAATTCCGCCCCGGCCAGTTGCTCTCCTCGCCGATCCCCAAAGCGTCGCTCGGGGCGGCGCGGCTGATCGCCAATGTGTTCGACGGCGGGCCCAACACCAGGGTCGTCATGCGCATCGGCGACCGGGCGCCGATCGAGATGCGGCGTCAGGTGACGCCGGACCCCTTCGTCGAGGAACTGTTCGCGCGCAACCGCGCCGTCACGAAGCCCTGGGTGAAGGCGGAGATCTCCTCGCATATCTGGACCGTCCGCCTGCCCGCCGATCTCGCCGTCGGCGCGCATCGCGTCGTCGTCGAGGCGCAGACGGAATATGGGGAGACGGTCAGCGGCCGGATGGCGCTGGAGATCACGGGCTGAGCCGCACGTCATGGCCGGGACAAGCCCGGGCATGACGAAATTCGCTTCGTCACCTCCGCCTTCGCGAACACCCGGCTTTGCCTGATGTCCTCGGCCTCGATGGTCACCAGCGCCTCGAGGTCGATCTCGCGTATTCGCCGCGAAGCATCGATTGGCCTGCCTCAGCCGCGCCCGGTCGAGCGCATTGCGGATCGAGCGGGCGTTGGCGAAATGCGGCTGCGCGCGGCGGATCGGGACATATTCCGCCAGCGCCTGCCGCGCGGACGGGCTCAGCTTGTAGTGCAGCCTGGCCAGCATCCCCTCGGCAATGGCGAGCAGCTCCTCGTCGCGATAATCGGGAAAGTCGATGTGATGGGCGACGCGCGAGCGGAAGCCGGGGTTTGACTGGAAGAAACTTCTCCATCTTGTCGGCGTAGCCGGCCAGAATGACGACGAGATCGTCGCGGTTGTTCTCCATCACCTGCAACAGGATCTCGATCGCCTCCTGCCCGTAGTCGCGCTCGTTCTCCGGCCGATAGAGATAATAGGCCTCGTCGATGAACAGCACGCCGCCCATCGCCTTTTTCAGGATCTCCTTGGTCTTGGGCGCGGTGTGGCCGATATATTGGCCGACGAGATCGTCGCGCGTCACGGAGACGAGATGGCCGCGCCGGACATAGCCGAGCTTGTGCAGGATCTCCGACATGCGGCTGGCCACCGTCGTCTTGCCGGTGCCGGGATTGCCGGTGAAGCTCATGTGCAGCGTCGGCGCCGCGGCGCTGAGGCCGAATTTCTGCGCGCACGCTATCGACGAGCAGCAGCGCGGCGATCTCGCGGATGCGCTGCTTGACGGGCGCAAGGCCGATGAGCTCGTCGTCCAGCTGCTGGAGCACCGGCCCGACGCCCGAGCGCTCGAACTCCTCGGCCAGATTGACCTTTGCGGGCGTCGGAGCGTCCGTCATGCGTAGCGCTTCCCTTCCGGACGGTCGAGCGAATAGGCGCGCGTCGCGTAGCGTTGCTGACGCCCGACGCCCTTCCACGCGCTCAAGCCGGAAGCCCTCCTCGTCTTTCGGCCGGTTGACGATGAAGGAGATGCGCACCAACTCCCACGTATGGGTCGGAGTCGAAGGCGGAGAGCCGGATGTATTTGTCGCCGTGGAGCTCGCGACACTTGCTCAGCTCCATCAGCACGCCCTTGGCGTCCTTGAGGTCGAACATCGGCAGGCCCCACATTTCCCAATAGGTGTTTCGGGGATGCGGATCGTCCGTATATTCGAGGTTCACCGCCCAGCCGTTGTCGAGGCAATACTGGACCTGGGCGAGAATCTGATCGTCGGTGAGATCGGGCAGGAACGAGAAACAGCCTTGCGTGACGCGCATGAGATAAACTCCTGATGAGGATGTATGGAGGGGAGGCCCGCACCGATGGGGGGATTGCGAGGAGCCTCCCCTCTGCCCCGCGCCCGCCGCCCCGCCAAGGACAAGCGCGCGCGGAAGTCATTCTCAGGCGACGCTCGGCGTCGGGACGAAGTCGAGCTGGTCGGTCGAGGCGTAGTTGAACGTCACATCGCCCCAGACATCGAGCGCCTGGCGCAGCGGCGTGCAGCTCTTGGCGGCCTCGGCCAGAATGTTCGGCCCCTCGTGCTCGTAGTCGCGCCCGGCGTTGCGCGCGAACACCATCGCCTCCAGCGCGACGCGGTTGGCGGTCGCGCCCGCCTGAATTCCGCCGGGATGGCCGATGGTGCCGCCGCCGAACTGCAACACCACGTCGTCGCCGAACAGCTTCAGCAACTGATGCATCTGTCCGGCGTGAATGCCGCCCGAGGCGACCGGCATCACCTTGTTGAGCGAGGCCCAATGCTGCTCGAAGAACAGGCCGCGGTCGAGACGCAGCGGGTTATGGTCCTCGCGGCAGATGTCGTAATAGCCCATCGTCGTCGCCGGATCGCCTTCGAGCTTGCCGACCACGGTGCCCGCGTGGATGTGATCGACGCCGGCGAGCCGCATCCATTTGGCGATGACGCGGAACGACACGCCATGCGACTTCTGCCGCGTGTAGGTGCCGTGGCCGGCGCGGTGCAGATGCAGGATCGTGTCGTTCTTGCGCGCCCACTTCGCCATCGACTGAATGGCGGTGTAGCCGATGACGAGATCGATCATGACGACATTGGAGCCGAGATCGCGCGCGAATTCCGCGCGCTCGTACATGTCCTCCATCGTGGCGGCGGTGACGTTCAGATAAGTTCCCTTCACTTCCGCCGTGGCCGCCTGCGCCTTGTTGACCGCCTCCATGCAATAGAGAAAGCGGTCGCGCCAGTGCATGAACGGCTGCGAGTTGATGTTCTCGTCGTCCTTGGTGAAATCGAGCCCGCCTTTCAGCGCCTCGTAGACGACGCGCCCGTAATTGCGGCCGGAGAGGCCGAGCTTCGGCTTCACCGTCGCGCCGAGCAGCGGCCGGCCGAACTTGTCGAGCCGCTCGCGCTCGACGACGATGCCCGTCGCCGGACCCTGGAACGTCTTCACATAGGCCACCGGAAGGCGCATGTCTTCCAGGCGCAGCGCCTTCAGCGGCTTGAAGCCGAACACGTTGCCGATGATCGAGGCCGAGAGATTGGCGATGGAGCCCGGCTCGAACAGGTCGAGGTCATAGGCGATATAGGCGAAATATTGCCCCGGCGCGTTCGGCACGGGATCGACGCGATAAGCCTTGCCGCGATATTTCTCGGTGGCGGTCAGGCGGTCGGTCCACACGACCGTCCAGGTTGCGGTCGAGGATTCCCCGGCCACCGCCGCCGCCGCTTCGATCGGATCGACGCCGTCCTGCGGCGTGATGCGGAACAGCGCGATGACGTCGGTGTCCTTCGGCTCGTAATCGGGCTCCCAATAGCCCATCTTGCGATATTCCATCACGCCGGAGCGGTAACGGTCCTTGCCTTTGACGGTCTGCGACACCTGCACGTTCATGGCTGGCTCTCCTTGTTTGTTCAGAGCGCGCGCGCGGCGCCGCTCGATCAGCTTCAAGATCATCGGCGTGAGAATGAGCTGCATCGCAATATCGAGCTTGCCGCCGGGAATGACGATGGAATTGGCGCGGCTCATCCAGCTGCCGTCGATCATCGACAGCAGATAGGGAAAGTCGATGCCGTGCGGATCGCGGAAGCGGATGACGACGATGGACTCGTCGGGCGTCGGAATCCAGCGCGCGATGAACGGGTTTGACGTGTCGACCGTCGGCACGCGCTGGAAGTTGATATCCGTCTTGGTGAACTGCGGGCAGATATAGTTGATGTAATCGGGCATTCGGCGCAGGATCGTGTCCGTCACCGCTTCCGTGGAATAGCCGCGCGAGGCCTTGTCGCGGTGCAGCTTCTGGATCCATTCGAGATTGATGACCGGCGTCACGCCGATCTTGAGATCGACATGTTTGGAGACGTCGATCGCGCCCGCCTCGACGCAGCCGTGCAGCCCTTCATAGAACAGAAGATCCGAGCCCGGCTCGATCTCCCGCCAGGCCGTGAACGCGCCCGGCGCCGCGCCGTGAATCTCGGCCTCCGCCGCATCGTGGATATAGGTGCGCGTCAGCCCCGTCCCTTTCTTCGCATAGTCGGAGAAGGTGCGATCGAGCTCCTCGAACAGGTTCGCGTCCGGGCCGAAGTGGCTGTAATGATTGTCGCCGCGCGCGGCCGCCTCCTTCATCTTCTCGCGCATTTCCGCGCGGTTCCAGCGATGGAAGGCGTCGCCCTCGATATAGACGGCCTCGATCTTCTCGCGGCGGAAAATCTGCTCGAAGGTCCTCTTGACCGAAGTCGTGCCGGCGCCTGACGAGCCGGCGATGGCGATGATCGGATGTTTGACGGACATCTTCTCCTCCCCTTCACGAAGCCCGCCACAATCCGCGCCGGCCGAACAGAGGCGCGCGCGCCGCGGAGCGATGGCCGTCGAGGAAATAGTCGCGCACGGTCTCCACCTTGTCGGTCGAGCCGAAGATCAGCGGCGTGCGCGCGTGCAGGTCGTCGAATTCCATGTCGAGAATGCGATTGACGCCGTCGATGGCGAGGCCGCCGGCCTGCTCGATGAGAAAGGCGATGGGATTGGCCTCGTAGAGCAGATGCAGCCGGCCCTTCTGGTAGCCGGGCCGCGCGTCGTCGGGATAGAGATAGACGCCGCCGCGCTTGAGCACGCGATAGGCGTCGGCGACCATCGAGGCGACCCAGCGCATGTTGAAGTCCTTGGCGCGCGGCCCCTCCGCGCCCATCAGGAGATCGTCGACATAGGCCTTCACCGGCGCCGGCCAATGGCGCGAGTTCGACATGTTGATCGCGAATTCGCTGCGCCCCTCGGGGATGACGATGTTCTCGTCGGTGACGAAGAACTTCGCGCTCGCCGGGATCGAGCGTCGCCACATGCGTTCCCGCTCCGGTCGTGAACACGAACAGGGTCTGCGGCCCGTAGAGCGTGAAGCCGGCGGCGCGCTGATTGTGGCCGGGCTGCAGGAAATCGCGCTGCCGCCCGCCCCGCGACGCTCGAGCACGGAGAACACCGTGCCGATGGTCATGTCGATCTCGATGTTGGAGGAGCCGTCGAGCGGATCGAGGGCGACCAGATACCGGCCGTGCGGCGCGAGCGGCGTCACGGCGTCGCGCTCCTCGGAGGCCAGCGCCTTCACCGAACATTCGCTCAAGCCGCGCTCGAAGGCGTCGTCGGCGAATATGTCGAGCTGCTTCTGCTGATCGCCGTCCGAATTGACGCCGACGGCGGCGCCGAGCCGGCCGGCGAGCGCCCCGCGCCGGATATGGGCGGCGACCGACCGCGAGGTGGCGGCGAGCGCGGCGAGGATTTCGGCGAGATCGGCCGGCGCGCACGCCCGCAGAAACTCCTGGAGTTCGATCCCGGGCCCCGCCGCGTCCATCGGCCTTCCTCCCTAGCCGCTGTTTCCGAGACGGACCATAGGGGCTTCCACATGCAAGAAAACTGAATTAAATTTCCAATACGCCTCAATTTTTTTGAATTCGCCTCGATGAAAACCAACGCTTTCGACCTCGCCCGCGCCCGCCAGATCACCTTCGCGCAATTGCAGACGCTTATGGCCATCACCGAGGCGGGCTCGCTCGTCGCCGCGGCGGAAGCGCTCAACATGACGCCCGCCGCGCTGACGGCGCGCGTGAAGGGCCTCGAGGAGGCGGCGGGCGTCCCTCTGTTCGCGCGCACGCCGACCGGACTCAGGCTCAACGCCGCCGGCGAGGCGGCGCTCGTCCATGTCCGGACGATCGAGCGCGCGGTGCGCGAAATGCTTGAGGCGATGGAGGACTTGCGCTCCGGCCGCGGCGGCCGGCTGTCGGTGGCCGTCGTGTCGACGGCCAAATATTTCGCGCCGCGGCTCATCGCCGCCTTCGTCGCCGAGCATCCGAAGCTGGAGCTAAGGTTCCTCGTCGGCAATCGCGACGAGACCATCGCGCTGCTGCGCGCGCAGGAGGCCGACGTCGCGCTCGCCGGCCGGCCGCCCGCCGATCTCCCCGTCGAAAAGGCGCTGATCGGGCCGCATCCCTATGTCGTCATCGCCCCGCCCGAGCACCGGCTCGCGGGCCGCGTCGGCCTCAAGCGCGAGGCGCTGGCGGGCGAGGCGTTCCTGTTCCGCGAGGCGGGCTCCGGCACGCGCTCGCTGTTCGATTATTTCCTCGGCGACATGGGGGTGCGGCAGGCGCAGCCCGGCATCGAGCTCGGCTCCAACGAGACGATCAAGCAGGCGGTGATGGCGGGCCTCGGCGTCGCGCTGATTTCCGCCCACACCATCGCCGCCGAACTCGCCGACGGCCGGCTCGTCACGCTCGACATCGAGGGCCTGCCGATCGTGCGGCAATGGTTCGTCGTCCATCGCGCCGACCGGCCGTTGTCGCCGGCCGCGCGCGCGTTTCAGGATTTCGCGCGCCGGCGCGGCGTGGAGTTTCTTCCGAAGGCGTGATCCCGGCGCCCCGCGCCGCCCGCTTCGGCCGCCATGAGGAAGGCGCGCGATTCCGGCACTTGCAATTAGGTCAGTAATACTGTCTTATTTAGGTCAGCAATGCTGTCCCATCTGGCCGCGAGGAGCCCGCGATGAACGCGCCCGACGACGCTTTCCCCTACGCCCGCCGCATGGGCGGCATGAGGGCCTCGGAAATCCGCGAGTTGCTGAAGCTCATCGACCGGCCGGAGGTGATCTCCTTCGCCGGCGGCGTTCCCGATCCCGCGCTGTTTCCCGCCGAGGCCGCGCGCGCGGCCTATGCCGAGGCTTTGCGCGATCCGGCGGCGGCGCTGCAATATGGCGTCAGCGAAGGCTATGGGCCGCTGCGCGAATGGATCGCGGCGCAGATGACGCGCGAGGGCGTCCCCGCCGCGCCGGAGAACATCCTCATCACCGCAGGCTCGCAACAGGGGCTCGATTTTCTCGGCAAGGCGCTGCTGTCGCCGGGCGACACGATGCTGACGGAATATCCGACCTATCTCGGCGCGCTTCAGGCCTTCTCGGCCTATGAGCCGCGCTACGACCGGCTGCGGCTCGACGGCGGAAACGACACGCCCGCCTCCTATCTCGGCCGCGCCGCTCGGGCCGGCGGGGCGGTGAAGGCGCTCTATCTCGTCCCCGATTTCGCCAATCCCGACCGGCGTCAGCCTTGGCCTCGATGAGCGCCGCGCCGCGCTCAAGCTGGCGCATGAACTCGGCGCCGTCGTCATCGAGGACGCCGCCTATCGCGCCTTGCGCTTCGCCGGCGCGGCGCTTCGCCAGCCTGCAGGCGCTCGATGTCGCGGCCTCGGGCGGTCTCGACGCCTCGCGCGTCGCCTATCTCGGAACGTTCTCCAAGACCGTCGCGCCGGGCCTGCGCGTCGGCTGGGTCTGCGCGTCGCGCGTCGCTCATTGCGCGGCTGACCCTCATCAATCAGGCGAGCGCGCTGCATGTCTCGACGATCAACCAGATCGCGATGTTCGAGAATCGTCGAGCACGGGTTCGCGTCGCTGGTCGCCGCCGCGCGCCCGCATTACCGGCGAAAGCGCGATGCGCTGCTCGACGCGCTCAGCCGCTACGCGCCGGGCCTTGAGCGCACCGCGCCGGAGGGCGGGCTGTTCTCCTGGGTGACGCTGCCGCAGGGCGTGGACGCGGCGGCGCTGCTGCAGAGGTCGCTGGCGAAGGTCGGCGTCGCCTTCGTGCCCGGCGGCGCCTTCCATCCCGACGGCAGCGGCGCCAACACGCTGCAGGCTCTCCTATTCGCTGCCGACGACGGAGCGCATCGAGGAGGGCGTCTGGCGGCTGGCGAAGGTGCTTTGAGGGCGCCACTCCCGTCATGGCCGGGCTTGTCCCGGCCATCCACGCCGTCGCGAGGCGCACGGCCTGTTTGCTCACCAACTATTTTCTCATCAAATAGTCGGTGGAACCTCCAATCTATCCAGCCCCGCCCGCGTGGATAGCCGGGACAAGCCCCATAGGCGCTAACTTAGACAGGTAAGTCAGCGCCCTATCCGCGTCGTGACCTGGCATGTCCCGGCATCCACGCGGTGGAACGCAACGAGGCGCGAGATTATCTGGCGATCGTCGAATAACACCTCGGCGTGGATGGCCGGGACAAGCCCGGCCATGACGGCGAGGGCAGCCCAGCGGCCAAAGTTAGCGCTTATGGGGACACCCGGCCATGACGGCAGGAGCAATCCCGCCTCACCGCGCCGACATGATGTGATTGCGCACGACCGGATAAATCTGCGCCTCCCAGCGCTTGCCGTTGAACACGCCGTAATGGCCGACGCCGGCTTGCAGATGGTGCGTCTTCATGTACGGCCTGAGGCCCGAGCAAAGGTCCTGCGCCGCCAGCGTCTGGCCGATCGAGCAGATGTCGTCCTTCTCGCCCTCGACTGTCAGCAGGAAGGTCTTGCGGATCGCGCGCATGTCGATCTTCTGTCCCTCGAAGGTCAGCTCGCCTTTCGGCAGCAGGCAGCGCTGGAACACCTGATCGATCGTCTCCAGATAGAACTCCGCCGTCATGTCCATCACGGCGAAATATTCGCGATAGAACTCGGCGATAGCGTCGGCCTTGTCGTGCGCCCCTTCCGCGCGATAGCGCCAGAAGTCGATGAACGCCCCCTGATGGCGCGCCGCGTTCATGCTCATGAACGCCGAAAGCTGGAGAAAGCCCGGATAGACCTTTCGCGCCCGGCCGGCGAACTTCCACGGCACCGACGTGATGAGATTGTTGCGGAACCAGGACAGCGGCTTTTCGTTGGCGAGCTTGTTGACGCTGTTGGGCTGGATGCGCACGTCGATCGGCCCGGCCATCAGGGTCAGGCTCTGCGGCTGCGTGTTGGCGCCCTCCATCGCCAGCACCGCGGTCGCCGCGAGCGCGCTCACCGTCGGCTGGCAGACCGCGACGATGTGGCAATCCTCGCCGAGAAAGCGCACGAACTCGACGAGATGGCGAGTATAGGCCTCCAGGCCGAACACGCCCGCCTCCTGCGGCACGTCGCGCGGATTGATCCAGTCGGTGATATAGACCTGGTGGTCGCGCAGCAGCGTGCGCAGGGTGCCGCGCAGCAGCGTCGCGAAATGGCCGGACATCGGCGCGACCAGCAGCACCTTCGGATCGCCCTCCCCGCCCTCGCGGCAGAAGCGCGTCAGGTTGCAGAACGGCGTCGCGAACGCGACCTCCTGGAACACCGGCCATCCCTCCCCGCGCGTCTCGACTGAGTCACGCCGAAATCCGGCCGCGTATGGGTGAAACCGAACAGCGCGAAGCCTTCCAGCGCCGCCGCGCTCCAGGGAAGGGGACGGAGCGGGGAGAAAGGCGCTCCAGGCGCGGAGCGAACTCGGCGGCGCCTGCGGCGAACGCGCGGAAGGGCTCGACCGCGTCCAGTCGCCATTTGGTAGGAATCGTATAACATCGCCCCATACGCCTCTCGCAGGACGGCCTCGGGGTTCCGCAGCGCCTCTGGCATGGCGCTTGCTCACCCCGTTGCTGTCCCGCCGGTCAATAATTCACTCGAGCAGGAACGACACATGGCCGCCGCCACTCTGACCCTGAGTAGCAAGAACTATTCCTCATGGTCCATGCGGGGCTGGCTTATGGCGAAGCTGGCAGGCATAGATTTCAAGGAAGTTATCGTCGAACCCAGCGACGCCGACGCGCGCGCCGAAATCCTGCTGCTTTCGCCCTCGATCCTGGTGCCCTGCCTCGTCTACGACGGCGTGCGCGTGTGGGATACGCTGGCCATCGGCGAATTTCTGCACGAAATTGCGCCGCAGAAAGGCCTGTTGCCGAAGGATCGGGCGGCGCGCGCCCATGCGCGCGCGATCTGCGGCGAGATGCATTCCGGGCTTCATCTCGCTGCGCCAGGCGCTGCCGATGAATATCAAGGCCCATTTTCCGGGCTTCAAGGTGTGGTCGAAGGCTCAGGCCGACATCGAGCGCATCAAGACGATCTGGGCGAATGCCTTTCCACCTATGGCGGCCCGTTCCTGTTCGGCAAGGTGACGCTCGCCGACGCCATGTACGCCCCCGTCGTCAGCCGCTTGCGCACCTATGACGTGAAGCTCGAAGGGCGCGCTTGCCGCCTACGCCGAGCGCATCTGGGCGCTGCCGGCCGTGACGGAGTGGCGGGAGGCGGCGCTGGCCGAGAAAGAGGAAATCGAAGAACTCGAGGTCGAATTTTAACGTCGCGGCAAGTCGGCTGCGCGATGCTCCGCTCCACGTATGAGCGTAGCGTGGAGCGTATCATGGCGACGACAGCGCCGGCCCATCGGTCCGGACGCGGCGAGCTTGCGCCGGTCGATCTATCACAAGGGCGCGGCGACCCGCATCGATCTCGTCGGGCTCCTCGCGCTCGGCCAGCGAGGCCGGCGACGACCCGACTTCGTCGCTCTCGTCGCCGATGTCGCCAGCGACGTGATGACGGTCGAGGTCGATCCTCCGGGCTATGTCAGCGAGTCCGACGCCGACTGGCTCATCTCCCAGCTCGGCGACGGTTCGCGGGCCTCCCTGCCGCGCCGAGTTCGAGGCGCTCAAATCCGTACTCGGCCACGCTGTCAGCGCGCCCTCCGCGCTCACCGCCTTCGCGTGCGCGAGGTCGAGCGCGCCATCCTCACCGGCCGGCGCGGGGCCGCTCGGCGGCGTCGACCACGAGCCGGGAATCGTCACCGCCGAGGACGTCGAGGCGCTGCGCGCCGTCTGCTATCGCCCCGACCGCAGGCGCGCGGCGCTGCATGTCGACCGCGCGGCGGCCGAAGCGCTGTTCGACATCGCCCACGCCACCGCCACCGCGCGCAACGACCCCTCCTTCCCCGAGTTCTTCGCCCGCGCCGTCGGCAATTACCTCGCTCGGCGCCGCCTTCGTCGCCGTTCCCTCGCGCGCGGCGGCGCTGGCCGAGGAGCGCGAAATGGACCAGCGCATGAGCTTCGGCTCGTTCCTCTCGACCTTGCCGGCGGCCTCTCGCGCGTCCAACGCGGCGGACGGGCGCAAATCCGTCGATCAGCTCGCCGAGGAGCGCTATCGCCAGGAAAACGAGGAGACGGAGGCGCGCCTCGAGGCGGCCGCCCGCATCGACGCGGGCGAGGCGAAATGGATCCTCGCCCATCTCGCGCGCGGCGGCGACCTGTCGCCGGCCGAGAAGCGCCTCATCGCCTTCCTGCGCGACGAATCGACCGACACGCCGCCGGAAATCGCCGCCCTGTTCGACCGCGCCGCGTGAAGCGGCGCCCGCAAGTCCGGCGCAAGTCCCATGCCTCAAGCCTTCCCCACCCCCTCGCGGCCGAGGAAAGGGAAGGCCATCCGCATACCCCGCGCCACGCTCATCGCCCTCGCCGCGCTCGGGCTCGCCGCGCTTGCGGCCATGGGCGCCGGCGTGTTCTTCCCCCCCGCTTCGCCATTCGGACTGGGCGCGCTGATCGCGCTCGCCCTCGCGCTCCTCGTCCTCGACCGCACCATCGGCGCGTCTGCTCGAGCGGCGGGCCTCGACGCAACGCCCGCCGCCCCCGAAAGCCCCGACCCCATCGACCGGCTGGAGTGCCGCTTCGCCGCCACGCTCGCCGCCGAGCGCCGGCGCGCCGAGGCCGCCGAAACGGAAGCCGCACGGCGCGTCGCCGAGGCCGAGGCCCGCGCGCCGGCGCAGGCCGAAGCCGCGCGACGGCGCCTCGCCCAGGCGGTCGCGGCGGCGCTGCGGCGGCTCGCCGAAGGCGACCTGACGGTGCGGCTCGATGAGCCGGATCTCGCCCGCGAATTCGAAGCGGCGGTCGCGCTCTACGCCAAGACCATGTTCGCGCTCGCCTCCAGCGTCGGCGCGCTCGGCGCGCGCGGACGCGACATCACCCTGGAGGCCGAGGCGCTGGCGCGGCGCGCGAGCGAGGACGCCCCGCGCCTTTCGCGAGCGCGCGAGGCGCTGCGCAACGCCGTGGAAGCGGCCGCGCGCGCCGAAGAGCTGCGCCAGACCCGGCAGGAGGCCGAAGGCCTGCGCGCGACGGCGGCGGCGAGCCTCGCCGCGCTCGGCGACGGGCGCGGCGGCGCTGGAGCGGGTCGCCGCCGAGCGCGCGCGCCTCGCCGAATTCGCCGCGCGCATCGACGGCTTCGCGTTCCAGACCCATCTCATCGCGCTCAACGCCAGCGTCGAGGCGGCGCGCGCGGGCGAGGCCGGACGCGGCATCGCCATCGTCGCGCAGGAGTTGCGCGCCCTGTCGCAACGCTCGGCCGAGGCGACGGCCGAACTCACCGCCGCGCTTTCGGCGCTCGCCGCGGATTCGGGCAAGCAGGCCGTCAGACTGCGCGAGGCGGCGAAGGTCGGCGCGCTCCCCTCCCCCCCGGCGCCGCAGCGCCGCGGAAAGCGCCGAGCGCGACGCCTTCCGCCCGGTCGAGGCCGCGATCGAGGCCGCCGCCGAGCGGGCCGCCCGCGACGCCGAGACCGCGCGCGCCGTCGGCGAGGCGAGCCGCTCGCTGGAGGCCCTGGTCGCCAAGCTCGCCGCCTTCGCCGATCATTTCCGATTGAGCCCCGCCGAGCCTCCTCCCGCTCTCGCCGCCCCCGTCGAGCGGCCGGCGCGGCGGCTCAGGGCGATTTAGCCGGGATGACTGGACGTGAGGCGCCGGCTCGGCCGGCCATGACGACCGGCGCCGTCATGACCGGGCTCGTCCCGGTCATCCACGCGGGTCCGGCTTCCGGCGCCTATTGGTTCAAAGTCTCATAAAGGTCCGCGTGAAACGCAATCGCCTCGCGGATTTCCGCCTTCGCTTCTTCCAGCGTCTCGCCCACCGATACGCAGCCGGCCAGGTCCGGCACGCTGGCCGAGAAATTGCTCTCGCCCTTCTCGATCATGACGACGTAGCGCATGGCTCCGTTCGCAATGTCGCGTCGACGTCGAGCGGATCGGGCGAATTCAGCTTGCAATCTTGAGGGCTTTCGATGGCGCCGGGACTTGGCGACCGGTCTCGACCGCCTCCTCGATCCAACACGCGATCGCGTCCTCGACATTGCGAGCGGCTTCCTCGCGTGTTTCACCATCGGACATGCAGCCCGGAAGGTCCGGCACGGTGGCGAGAAAGCCGCCGCCGTCTTCGGCCGAAAGCGCCTCGATCACGATCGGGTATTCAAGGTTGCGCATCGGCGTCTCTCACGGCCTCGATGAAGCGCACGAACTTTACGATATATACGGGCTTGATGGGGCGGCGGAAAGGCACGGTCAGGATATACGGTCGGGAAGGGTGAGAAACCTTGTAATGCGAACCGCCGCCCCTGGGCGGCGCGCAGCGCACGCCGAATGTTCGGCAAACGGCCTCGATGTCCACAATACGCCAGTTCGCGGCGGGGCTGGCGCGCATTCTGTCGAGAAGGTCTGTCATTCCGCGTAATTCTTCTCGCCCTTCTCGATCACGACGGAGTAGCGCATTCCTTCCTCAGGCGCTCCTTCGCTCGGTCTTGTCGGCCGCCGCCTGTGTCCTCTTACGCTCCCGCCGGCCCCGGACGGTCTGGTCCCCTCGCCCCGCGAGAAGGCCAGCGACGCTGATGTCTTCGTCGAGGGCCGGCCAATGCAGACCCTCGCCGGCGACCTCCACGGCTTCGCGCTGCTCGGGCGACGCATCGAATAGGCGCGGAAACCAAGCGAGCGGAACGCCGAGCGTGCGGCCGTCAGACAAGTCCACCCACATCGAATGCGCGTCGAAGCGGACGGCTTTAGCCAAAATGCTCATTCCAGGCTCTTTCGATCTCTTCGCGTCTCCTTCGCACCGCCGCTAGCACGGCCGTAAGATCGCGGGCGCTGAGCCCCGAACTTCGCGCTAGCGCCACCGTCGGGGTCAGCCAAATCTTAGCGCGGTCGCCGCCCCGGCGCACGTGGATATGCAGAGGTTCGCGAGGGTTGCCTTCGTTTGAGTAGAAATAGAACTCAAAGCCGCCCTCGCGAAAGACGACCGGCACGGCTCACGAGCACCCCGTCGTCCCCCCGCACGTATCGCACTTCAAGCACGTCCCATTGCGCACCATCGTAAAATTCCCGCACTCCGGGCACGCTTCCCCGACGTAGCCCTTCGCCCGCGCCTCCGCGCGGCGCTCGGCGACCGGCTCGGGTTCGGAGAAGGCGACGCCGGCGAAAACTTCCGGCGCCTCCTCCATCTCCCCCTTCAAAGCCGTCGCGCCGGCCGTCCGCGCAGCCACCGCCCCGCCCTGCACCAGCATCAGCTTGTCGGTCTTGGAGCGCACGAGGCCCTTCGACACCACGCTGGTCGGCGGCGCCGACGCAACGCCCGGCGCCTTGTCCTGCGCGACGCCGCCGCCGAGCACCGTATTGCCGATCTCCTCCGGCGACACATGCGCGAGGTCGTGGCGGCCCAAATATGAGATCGCCAGCTCGCGGAACACGTAGTCGAGGATCGAGGTCGCGTTCTTGATCGCGTCGTTGCCCTGCACGAAACCCGCCGGCTCGAAGCGCGTGAAGGTGAAGGCCTCGACATATTCGTCGAGCGGCACGCCGTACTGAAGGCCGAGCGAAATCGCGATGGCGAAGTTGTTCATCAACGAACGGAAGGCGGCGCCCTCCTTGTGCATGTCGATGAAGATTTCACCCAGGCGCCCGTCATTGTATTCGCCGGTGCGCAGATAGACCTTGTGGCCGCCGACCACCGCCTTCTGCGTGTAGCCCTTGCGGCGGTCGGGCAGCTTCTCGCGGTCGCGCACGCGCTCGATGCGCTCCACCACGCGCTCGACGATGCGCTCGGCCACCGCCGCCGCGCGCGCGGGCGCGTTGAGCGACACGAGCTGATCGACGGCCTCATCGTCCTCCTCGTCGGCCTCGATCAGTTGCGCGTTGAGCGGCTGGCTCAGCTTCGAGCCGTCGCGATAGAGCGCGTTGGCCTTGAGGCCGAGGCGCCAGGACAGCATGTAGGCGTCCTTGCAATCCTCAACCGTCGCGTCGTTGGGCATGTTGATCGTCTTGGAGATCGCGCCGGAGATGAAGGGCTGCGAGGCCGCCATCATGCGGATGTGGCTCTCCACCGACAGATAACGCTTGCCCGTCCGCCCGCAGGGATTGGCGCAATCAAACACGGCGTAATGTTCGCGCTTCAGGTGCGGCGCGCCCTCGAGCGTCATCGCGCCGCAGATATGGGTGTTGGCGGCCTCGATGTCTTGCTTGCTGAAGCCGAGATGGCTCAAGAGGTCGAAGCCGGGCTCGTCGAGCTTCTCGGCCGGGATTTTCAGCGTAGCCGTGAGGAAGTCGGCGCCGAGCGTCCATTTGTTGAAGACGAACTTGATGTCGAAGGCGCCCGCCAGCGCCGCCTCCACCTTGGCGATGACCGCGTCGGTGAAACCCTTGGTGCGCAGGCTCGCGATGTTCACGCCCGGCGACTGCCCGAGCGAGGCGTGGCCGACGGCGTAGGCGACGATCTCGGCGATTCTGGCCTCGTCGTAGCCCAGCGTGCGCAAAGCCTCGGGCGCGGCTCGATTGATGATCTTGAAATAACCGCCGCCCGCGAGCTTCTTGAACTTCACCAGCGCGAAATCGGGCTCGATGCCGGTGGTGTCGCAATCCATCACGAGGCCGATCGTGCCGGTCGGCGCGACGACCGAGACCTGCGCGTTGCGGAAGCCGTGGAAGGAGCCGAGCGCCAGCGCGTCGGCCCAGGATTCGCGCGCGGCGTCGGAGAGGCCGGCGAAAGCGGCGCCGGCGCGGATCAGCGAAGCATGGTCGAGCGGGGTCGGCGCGACGGAGAGCTTCTCGTAAGCAGTCGGAGGCGCCTTCGGCCGCGCGCTTGTGGTTGCGGATGACGCGCAGCATGTGCTCGGCGTTCTGCCTGTAGCCGGGGAAGGCGCCGAGCTTGCGCGCGATCTCGGCCGAGGTCGCATAGGCGCGGCCGGAGAGGATGGCGCTGAGCGCGCCGCAGATCGCGCGGCCCTCGTCGCTGTCGTAAGGAATGCCGCAGGTCATCAACAGGCCGCCGACATTGGCGAAGCCGAGGCCGAGCGTGCGGAACTCATAAGATAGTTTGGCGATCTCCTTCGACGGGAACTGCGCCATCATCACGGAGATTTCGAGCACCAAAGTCCACAGCTTCACCGCGTGCTCGTAAGCCTTGACGTCGAAGGTCTTCGAGGCGGGATCGCGGAACTGCAACAGGTTGAGCGAGGCCAGATTGCAGGCGGTGTCGTCGAGGAACATATATTCCGAGCAGGGATTGCTCGCGCGGATCGGGCCGGACGCCGGGCAGGTGTGCCAGTCGTTGATGGTGGTGTGATATTGCAGGCCGGGATCGGCGGAGGCCCAGGCGGCGTAGCCGATCCTGTCCCAGAGCTCGCGCGCCTTCAGCGTCTTCGCGCGGCTTGTGGTCGAGCCGGCGCGTGAGGCTCCAATCGCCGTCCGTCTCGACGGCGTGCAGGAATTCGTCGGTCACGCGCACGGAATTGTTGGAGTTCTGGCCGGCCACCGTCAGATAGGCCTCGCTGTCCCAGTCGGTGTCATAGGTGTCGAACTCGATGTCGCGGAAGCCCTGGCGCGCGAACTGGATGACGCGCTTGATGATGCCGTCGGGCACTTCGTCGCGGCGGGCGAGCTTGACCTCGCGCTTGAGCGCGGGGTTCTTCTCGGGGTTGAAGCAATCGTCGCCCGGCCCCTCGCAGTTGACGCAGGCGCGCAGGATCGCCTTCAGGTGCTTCTTGACGACGCGCGAGCCCGCCACAAGGGCCGCGACCTTCTGCTCCTCCTTCACCTTCCAATCAATGAAGGCCTCGATGTCGGGATGATCGACGTCGACGATCACCATCTTGGCGGCGCGCCGCGTCGTGCCGCCGGACTTGATGGCGCCGGCGGCGCGGTCGCCGATCTTGAGGAAGCTCATGAGGCCGGACGAGCGCCCGCCGCCCGAGAGCTTCTCGTTCTCGCCGCGCAAGGTCGAGAAATTGGTGCCGGTGCCGGAGCCGTATTTGAACAGCCGCGCCTCGCGCACCCAGAGATCCATGATGCCGCCGTCGTTGACGAGATCGTCGGCGACGGACTGGATGAAGCAGGCGTGCGGCTGCGGATGCTCGTAGGCCGAGCGGGACTTGGTCAGCTTGCCCGTCTCGTGATCGACGTAATAATGGCCCTGGCCGGGGCCATCGACGCCATAGGCCCAATGCAGGCCGGTGTTGAACCATTGCGGCGAATTCGGCGCGGCGATCTGGCGGGCGAGCATGAAGCGCATCTCGTCGTAGAAGGCGCGCGCGTCCTCCTCATTGTCGAAATAGCCGCCCTTCCAGCCCCAATAGGTCCAGGCGCCGGCGAGCCGGTCGAACACCTGCTTGGCGGATGTCTCGCCGACGTAACGCTCGGCCTTGGGAAGGGGCTCCAGCGCCTCCTCGTCGGCGACGGAGCGCCACAGGAAGGAGGGGACGCCGTTCTCCTCGACGCGCTTCAGCCGCGCGGGCACGCCGGCCTTGCGGAAATATTTCTGCGCCAGCACGTCGGCGGCGACCTGGCTCCACGCGGCGGGAACCTCGATGCCCTCGGCCGAGAACACGACCGAGCCGTCGGGATTGCGAATCTCCGATTTCGCCGTCGCGAAGGGGATCGCGTCGTAGGGATTGGCGTTGGCCTCAGTGTAGTGCCGATCGATGCGCATCTCTGCCCTGTCCCCGTTTCACGGCCCGCCGCCGCTTGTCCTCACGCGAATGCGCGCCGTCCCGCAGCCCCTCCGCCACGATCCGCCCCGCGCCCTACATACGTCTCAACGCATTCCCCGGGCGTTTGGGCCAAGGCTCCGCGCCTTGCTTCACGCCGTCTCGTCGCTCTCCGACCGGGGAGCCTTCCTGTTACGGAATCGTCATCCCACAGTCAATAGATAGGTAGCCTGACGCCTCTTCGCCACAACATCTTGTGGAAGAAATTCGTTAACAGGGGATTACCGAGCTACCGCGCTGGACAAGATCGGCCGAGTCGGGGTGGGCGCGCAAGAGGGAAAATGCGGCGACGAAAAGGCGGGGCCGGCGGCGTTGCGGGGGCGCAACGTCGGGGCATCGGGCCGAGGGAGAGGCGGCCGCCTCAGCGCAACATCGTCGCCACGTGCTCGAACCAGGCCACCAGCGGCGGCGGCGGGTAGATTCCCGCCAGCAGCACCAGCGACAGATGGGCGAGAATCGGCGCCGTCGAGGCGGTGGATGGCTTTTCCTCGCCCCCCGGCTCCCCGAACGCCATGCCCTGCGCGCGCAGAATCAGCGCCCCGAAAGCGACCAGCAGCCCGAAGACCAGAATCAACGCCAGCGCCGGCGAGCGCGCGAAGGTCGAGCTGACGATCAGGAACTCGCTCGTGAACACCCCCATCGGCGGCAGGCCCGCGATGGCGAAGACGCCGATCAGCAGCGTCCAGCCGAGCCAGGGCTGGCTCGCCGTCAGGCCGCGGATGTCGGCGATCCGCTGCGTGCCCTTGACCTGGGCGATGTGGCCGACGGTGAAGAAGATCGCCGATTTGGTGAGGCTGTGCATGGTCATGTGCAGGAGGCCCGCGAAATTGGCGAGCGGTCCGCCCATGCCGAAGGCGAAGACGATGATGCCCATGTGCTCGATGGAGGAAAAGGCGAATAGCCTTTTCACGTCGCGCCGCCGGTAAAGCATGAAGGCGGCGAAGACGAGCGAGGCGAGCCCGAGCGTCGCCAGGAGCGGCCCCGGCGCGATGGCGCGGCCGTTGGCGTCGATCAGGAGCTTGAAGCGCAGCACGCAATAGAGCGCGACATTGAGCAGGAGGCCCGACAGCACCGCCGAGATCGGCGTCGGTCCCTCGGCGTGGGCGTCAGGCAGCCAGGCGTGCAACGGCACGAGACCGACCTTCGTGCCGTAGCCCAGCATGAGGAACACGAAGGCGAGATCGAGCAGCGCCGGGTCGAATTCGCGCGAGCGGCGCATCAGCAGCGTCCAGATCATGCCGTCGAAGCCCTCGCCCATCACCGGCCGCGCCGCCATGAAGACGAGAATCGTGCCGAACAGGGCGAGCGCAATGCCGACGCTGCCGAGGATGAAATATTTCCATGCCGCCTCGATCGCTGCGGGCGTCTGGTAGATCCCCACCATCGCCACCGTCGTCAGCGTGGCGATTTCGAGCGAGGCCCACATCAGCCCGATATTGTTGGCGATCAGCGCCAGATTCATCGCGAAGGCGAGGAACTGGTACATCGCGTGATAGAAACGCAGATTGCGCGGCGTCACCCGGCCGATCTCGAGTTCGTGGCCGATATAGCTCGCCGAAAACACCGAGGTCGTGAAGGCGACGAAGGTGTTGAGCACGACGAAAACGACGTTGAGATCGTCGATCAGCAGATAGGGCGTCTCGAAGCTCTTGAGCCCGAACAGGGCGCAGGAGACGGCGAAGGTCGCGAAGGAGGCGGCGACGTTGAGCCGCGAGGACAGCCGATAATCCGGCAACAGCGCCAGCGCCGCCGCCGCGGCCAGGGGAATGGCGAGGATCGCCTGAACGGCGTGAAAGCCGGCGCTCACAGCCTCGAACCCCGGAACTCGTCGAGCGCGGCGGCGTCGACCGCGCCGAAAGTCTTGTTCAGACGGAACAGGAACATCCAGATCACCACCAGCGCCACCACCACCGAGAAGGCGACCGCGAACTCCACCACCAGCGGCATGCCCTTGGCGCCGGCGGCCGCCAGAATGAGCCCGTTCTCCAGCGACATGAAGCCGACCACCATGCTCACCGCATTGCGCCGCACCACCATCATCAGGAGGCCGAGCAGGATCACCGAGAGCGCGAAGGCGAGATCCTCGCGCGCCAGCGCGTCGGCCTCGTTCTCGATGCGCAGCATGACGACGATGGCGAGCGCGACGCAGGCGAGCCCCGCCAGCATCGTCGCCCCGACGCCGACGACGTTCTCGACGTCGCGATGCACGCCGAGCCGCACGATCGCGCGGTGCAGCGCATAGGGGATCAGCGCCGCCTTGAACAGGAAGGCGATTGTCGCGGTGGCGTAGAGATGCGGCTTGTCCTGCACATAGGCCTGCCAGGCCACGGCCAGGCTCAGCACGACGGCCTGCGCGGCGTAGACGTTGAGCAGCGCATAGAGCCGGGTCTGATAGAGCAGCATGAAGCCGAGCAGGACGAGGCCGCCTGCGAGCAGATGCGAAACGTCGAAGGCCAGCCCGCTCATCTCAGGCTCCGCGAGACAAAGAGCAGCAGCGCGCCGAGCAGGCCCAGCATCAGCGCCGCGCCGAGGAAATTGGGAACGCGGAACACCCGCATCTTGGCGATGGAGGTCTCGAACGTCCCCAGGGCCGCGCCGGCGAAAGCGAGCTTGGCGACATAAATTCCCGCCCCGATCAGGCGGGCGCGCGCGTCCGCCTCGCCGTTGGCGAGCCCCCAGGGCGCGAACACGCAGCCGATGATCGAGACATAGAGCAGCAGCTTCAGCATCGCCGCCAGTTCGATCAGCGCGAGATGCCGGCCGGAATATTCGAGGATCATCGCCTCGTGCACCATCGTCAGTTCGAGGTGGGTGGCGGGATTGTCTATCGGAACGCGGCCGTTCTCGGCGATCGCCACCATCACCAGCGCGACCAGCGCCATGCCGAGCGTCACGCGCAGGCCGACGTCGTGCGTGGTCATGAATTCGGCGATGGTGGAAAGCTGCGTCGAGCCCGCAAGCAGCGCGAGGCAGAACACGATGGTCATCATCGCGGGTTCGGCCAGCGTCGCAAACATCGCCTCCCGGCTCGCGCCGAGGCCGCCGAAGCTCGTGCCGACGTCCATGCCCGCGAGCGTGAGGGCGAAGCGGCCGAAGCCGAGCAGCGCGACGATGGCGATGAGATCGGCGCTCCAGGAAAACAACAGGCCCGTGGCGAAGGTCGGCACGAGCGCCGCCGCGACCCAGGTCGAGGCGAAGATGAGATAGGGCGCGACGCGGAAATAGGAGGTCGCGCTCTCCGCGACGATAGCCTCCTTGCGGGCGAGGCGCGCGAGATCGAAATAGGGTTGCAGGATCGGCGCGCCCCGTCGGCGCGTGAGCCGCGCCTTGACCTTGCGCACGAGCCCCGTCAGCGCGGGCGCGAGCGCGATGACCAGCGTCATCTGCAGGAGCTGGAAGGCGAGATCGCGGATCATGAGCGGATCGCCAGCAGCAGCAACAGCGTCACCAGCGCGCCGAAGACGACGCCGAGATATTGCCGGATCGTCAGGAATTGCAGCGGATTGAGCCGCGTCGCCGCCGCCTCCACGGCCGCCCCTATCGGCGCGTAGATCGCGCGCCAGATCCGGTCCGTCATGTGCAAGACGAGCCGCGCCGGACGCGCCTCGCCGGGGCGCGGCATGTCGACCTCCGCGCGCGCCGCGAAGGCGAAGCCGCCGTAGACGCGGCGGATCGGCTCGGCGAAGCTGACGGCGGTGTATTGGGTGGCGGGGTCGGCGTTGGGAGCGCCGCAGTCCCAGGCCGGCGCGCGCCGCAGCGCGGCGGAGGCGACACGGTGGATCACGAAAGCCGCCGCGGAGCCGGAAACCACGAAAAAGATCAGCACCAGCAAGCCATTGTAGGAGCTGCGCGATTCCGCGATCGGCGCGATGGAGGTCCAGGGGATTTTCGATTGCAGCGGCATCGAGGCGCCGACCGTCGCCTCGGCCAGCGGCTTCAGAGCGTCGATCAGCGCGCCGGGAAAGACGCCGGCGAGAAAGCAGGCGACGGCGAGGCCCGCCATCGCGTAGCGCATGGGGGCGTCGACCTCCTTGGCGCGCCCGGCCTCGGCCGAGCGCGGCCGGCCGAGGAAGGCGATGCCGAAGGCGCGGGCGAAGGCGGCGGCGGCGAGCGCCGCCACCAGCGCGATCGCCGCGCCCATCGCCAGCGCCAGCAGCTTCAGCGTCCATTGCGGAAAGGCGGGGCCGAGCAGCACGGCCTGGAGCATCAGCCATTCCGAGACGAAGCCGTTGAGCGGCGGCAGCCCCGCGATGGCGGCCGACCCGATCAGCGCGCTGAGACTGGTCCAGCGCATGCGGTCGAACAGGCCGCCGAGCCTGTCGATGTTTCGCGCGCCGGTCGCCGTCAGCACGGCGCCGGCGGCGAAGAACATGAGGCTCTTGAACAGCATGTGGTTGAGCGCGTGCAGCATCGCCGCGGTCATGGCGAGCGCGGAAGCACGGCTGAGGTCGTCGGCCTTGAAGGCGAGCGCGAGCCCGAGGCCGACGAAGACGAGGCCGATGTTCTCTACCGTCGAGAAGGCGAGCAGGCGCTTGAAATCCACCTCCATGTTGGCGCTCAGCACGCCGAGCGCGGCGGTGGCGGCGCCCAGGATCAGCACCGGCACGCTCCAGCGCCAGTCGGGCGGCCCCAGCAGGTCGAAGGCGAAGCGCACGAAGGCGTAGACGGCGATCTTGGTCATCACGCCGCTCATCAGCGCCGAGACGTGGCTCGGCGCGGCGGGATGGGCGAGCGGCAGCCAGACATGGAGCGGCGCGAGCCCCGCCTTGGAGCCGGCGCCGAGGAGGACGAGCGCCAGAGCCAGCGCGGCGACGCCGGCGCTGGGCGCTTCCGCGCGCATGGTCGCGAAGGTGTAGCCGCCGCTGGCGCCCGCCAGCAGGCCGAAGGCCAGCAGCAGCATGAGGGCGCCGAAGGCCGCCATCACGAGGTAGACGAAGCCGGCGCGGGTGTTCTCGGCGCTGCGGTGATGCGCCATGACCAGCGCCCAGGACGCCAGCGACATGAACTCCCAGGCGACGAGAAAGGTGTAAGCGTCGTCGGCGAGCGGCACGAGGCCGAGGCCGGCGAGAAAGGCCGGATAGAACGGCAGCACCCGCCCCGGCGCGATCTCGTGACGGCCGTAGCCCAATGCGTAGAAACTCGCCGCGCCCGCGCCCAAATGGCCGAGCGCGAGAAAGAAGGCGGAGATGGCGTCGAGCCGGAAATGCGCGCCGAGCCACGGCAGGCCGATCGGCAGCTCGAGGCTGGCCGGCGGCGCGCGGCCGAGAAAATGGGCGAGCGCGAGGGCGAAGCCGAGCGCGGAGAGCGCGAGCGCGCCGCCATAGACGACGGCGTTGGCGCGTCGGTCGCGCGCGAGCGCCGCGCCCGCCCCGGCCAGCGCCAGCAAAGCGAGATCGACGAGAAGCAGTCCGGCGAGCGCGGTCATCGCCGCGTTTCGGGCCGGCAAGCGGGCGGGGAAGACGGGCCTTGGCGCATGTCGATCCCTAATTCAAAAGCTTGTGACTGACATGCTAGTGCTCCCGCGGCGCGCGTCAAGCCGTGCGCGCAAATCGTTTGCATCGGGAGCGGAGGCACGGGCGCAAGCGCATGGCCCGCTCGAGGTCCCGACAAGTGGCCATCGCGATCTTGACATGCCTGCGGCTTAAGCGGACGCTCGGCCGTTGCCTTGATTGGCGTCAACCAGAACCTGGGGAGACGACCATGAAATTCATGATTGAATATTTAGTCCGCAGCGCCGGCCTCACATCCGAGCAAAGCATGAACGACGGGCAGACGTTGGTGACGGCCTTCAGCAAATGGAAGCCCGAGGACGGACTGAAAGTCCATGCGTTCGTGGGCAAAGTTTCGGGTATGGCGGGTTATGTCCTGGTCGAGGCCGACGACGCCAAGGTCGTGCAGTCCTTCGTCTCGAAATTCAACTTCTGGAACGACGTGAACGTCGTCCCTGTCACGGACATTGCCGAGTCCGTCGCCATCTTCCAGGCCTCGATGGCCTGGGCGAGAGCGGCGTCGAAGCCTTGAGAACCTCTACTTGCCGGCCGCGCGCTTCAACAGCTCCAGCAACTGCTTGTGGATGATGTCGTTGCCGCAGCAGACGCCGCCGGTTTCGAGGAAATTCTCCTCGCCGTCGCAGCCGGTGAAATAGCCGCCGGCTTCGCGGATCAGCAGCGCGCCGGCGGCGATGTCCCAGCGAGTTCAGGCCCCGCTCCCAGAAGCCGTCGAAACGGCCGGCGGCGACATAGGCGAGATCGAGCGCGACGCAGCCCATGCGCCGCACGTTGACGACCGCCGTCATCACTTCGGCGAGCTCGGCCTTGAAGCGGGGATGCTCGCGCGCCTTGCCGAGATGCGGCACGCCGCAGCCGATCAGCGATTGGTTCATCTCGCGCCGCCCGGCGACCCGCAGGCGGCGATTGTCGCCCCAGGCCCCCTGCCCCTTCTCGGCGACATACATGGAATTGTCGGCGGGGTTGTAGACGAGACCGGCGACGATCTGCCCCTCGCGCTCCAACCCAATGGAGATCGCGAACATCGGGATGCCGTGCAGGAAATTGGTGGTGCCGTCGAGGGGGTCGATGTGCCAGACATGGGTCTTGTCCGTCCCCTCGATCCGGCCGCTCTCCTCCATCACGAAGCCGTAGCCCGGCCGCGCCTTGGAGAGCTCCTCGAAGAGCACTTTCTCCGAGCGCTTGTCGGCGAGGCTGACGAAATCGCCGGGGCCCTTGGGCGAGACCTGCAAATTCTCGATTTCGCCAAGGTCGCGCTTCAGGCCGCGTCCGGCCTTCAGGGCGGCGGCGGTCATCACGTTCATGAGCGGGGTGCGGATCATGGCCGGCGGCTTTAGGGGAAGGCGTCCGCCCGCGCAACGCCTAATAGACGCCGGGGATCAGCCGCGCCGTGCGCGCGCGATAGGCGCGGTATTCCTCGCCGAAGGTCTCCTCCAGCAGCCGCTCCTCGGCGTCCATGCGCGGGATCAGCGGCCAGATGAGCAGCGCCGCCAGGATCACGCCCGGGCCGGAGCGAAACACCAGGGCGAGGCCGAGCGCATTGACGAGAAGCCCGAGGTAGCTCGGATTGCGGATGCGGGCGTAGAGGCCATCGGTGACGAGCCGGTGGCCGGGCTGGATGGCGACGAGGCCGCTGAACCGCCGCCCCAGCACGAACACCGCCGCCAGCCGCAAGGCGCCGCCCACGGCGTAGAGGACGACGCCGAGCCAGCGCACCGCCTCGCCGTCGAGGGTCAGAATGCCGGCGCGGTCGAAGCCTAGCGAGACGGCGAGAAGCCCGAGGCCGAGCACGGCGAAAGCGGCGATGACCCAGCGGTTGCCGCGATCCTCTCGCACGCCGGGGCTGAGATTGCCTTCCGTCAAATTGGCCGCGACGAACAAAGCCAGCGACACGAGCAGGAACGCCACGATCGCCGGCTCGCCCAGAACGGCGCGCGCGCCGCCCTCCGCGAAGACTACGGCGCCGAGCAGCACAAGGCCCGTGAACGCATTGAGGATTCGCAGCGAAGCCGACATGCCGACCTCCGCCGGCGGCGTTTAATTCCCCGACTCGACGACGGCGACGCCCGCCTCCGCCCAGGCGTGGCGCGCCGCGCCGAGCGAGCCGTTGAGGTCGATGGCGCGGCACGCGCCGAGCACCACGCAGACCTCGAAGCCGAGCCGGCGCGCGTCGAGCGCGGAGAAGGAGACGCAGAAATCGGTGGCGAGGCCGGCCACGATGACCCGCGTCACGCCGCGCTCGCGCAACAGGCCCGCAAGGCCCGTCGGCGTCGCCTTATCGTTCTCGTAGAACGCCGAGTAGGAATCGACGCGCGAGCGAAAACCCTTGCGGATGATCGCCGTGGCGCGGTCGAGCGCGAGGCCCGGATGGAAGCCGGCGCCCGGCGTGCCCTGCACGCAATGGACCGGCCAGAGGGTCTGCGGGCCATAGGGCAGCTCGATTGTCGAGAACGGCTCGGCGCCGGCGTGATTGGCGGCGAAGGAGGCGTGATCGGCGGGATGCCAGTCCTGCGTCGCGATGGCGTGATCGAACCGGCTCATCAGCGCATTGACGGGCGCGACCACGGCGTCGCCGTCGGACACGGCGAGCGCGCCGCCCGAGCAGAAGTCGTTCTGCACGTCGATGGCGAGGAAAGCGTCGCGGTCGCGGTCGATGCGCAACATGGGGGCTCCGGGATCAGAGGTCGTGGGGCGTGACGAGCCTTTCGAGCCGGCCCGAGCGCGGCGCGAGGCCCGACCAGTCGGTCAGGTCGAAGGCGATGACGGCGAGCGCGGCGGTCGGGAATTTCGCCGCGAGCCGCGTCCGCTCCGAAGCCGCGCCCTCCCCGATCAGGAGATTGGCGACCTCGCCGAGGCCGGGATTGTGGCCGACGACGAGGGCCGAGCGGGCCTTCGCGGGAAGGTCGCGCAACAGCCCGAGGATCTGAGAGCTGGAGGCGTCGTAAAGCGCGTTGTCCTTCGCCGCCTCGACCGGGCGCGGCAGTTCGGCGGCGACGATCTCATAGGTTTCGCGGGTGCGCGCGGCGCCGGAATAGACGCCGCCGTCGGGCAGCAGCTTCTCGCGAGCCATCCATTCGCCGATCCGGCGCGCGTCTTTGCGGCCGCGCTCCGTCAGGACGCGGTCGTAATCGTCCCCGCTCGTCAGCGGGGCGGCTTTGGCGTGTCGCAACAGGAGAAGGCGGCGCATGGGGAATGTCTAGCGCCCGGGCTCGCGGCCGCCAAGCCTCAGCCGTCCTCGCGCCATTCGTCGCGGCGCACGGGCAAGGGCGTTGACGGCGCCGGACGGCGCCGCTATGTTCGCTTTATGTTCTAACGGGAGGCTGCCATGGCGACGTTCGAGGGCGGCTGCGCTTGCGGAAGCACGCGCTATCGGATGGCGAGCGAGCCGCTGTTCGTGCATTGCTGCCATTGCCTGCGCTGCCAGCGCGAGACAGGCAGCGCCTTCGTGCTCAATGCGCTGATCGAGTCGGATCGGCTGGAAATGCTGGCCGTCGCGCCGGCGCCGGTCGCCGTTCCCACCGACAGCGGCAAGTCGCATCGCATCTTTCGTTGCGAAGCCTGCGGGACGGCGATCGCCAGCGAATACGGCGGGGTCGAGAAGCTGCGCTTCGTGCGCGTCGGCACGCTCGACGCGCCGCACGCCCTGAAGCCGGACGTGCATATCTACACGCGCTCGAAGGTTCCCTGGGTCGCCCTGCCCGAAGGCGTTCCGGCGTTCGAGGCCTATTACGATTCCAGGAAGCTCTGGCCCGAGGAGAGTTTGCGTCGCCGGGCGGCGGTCTTTTCGTGACGCGCGCGCCTGCCCAGACCGGCGCGCCGGCAAGGGAGCGGCGGGCGAAGCCTCACTCCGCCGCCTCAAGAAATCCGCCCGACTGGCGCCGCCACAGCGACGCGTAAAGCCCGTCGCGGGCGATCAGCTCGCGATGCGCGCCCATCTCGACGATGCGGCCGCCGTCGAGCACCACCAGCCTGTCCATCGCGGCGATCGTGGAGAGCCGGTGGGCGATGGCGATCACCGTCTTGCCCGCCATCAGCGCCTGCAGGTTCTCCTGGATCGCCTGCTCGATCTCGGAATCGAGCGCCGAGGTCGCCTCGTCCAGCACCAGGATCGGCGCATCCTTCAGCATCACCCGGGCGATGGCGATGCGCTGGCGCTGGCCGCCGGAAAGCTTGATCCCGCGCTCGCCGACCATCGTCTCGTAGCCGCTGCGGCCCTCGGGGTCGGCAAGGCCGGAAATGAAGGCGTCGGCGTGGGCGGCGCGGGCGGCGGCGATCATCTCCTCGCGCGAGGCGTCCGGCCGGCCGTAGAGGATGTTGTCGGCGATGGTGCGGTTGAGCAGCGAAGTGTCCTGCGTCACCATGCCGATCTTGCGGCGCAGGCTCTCCTGCGCGACCCCGGCGATGTCCTGGCCGTCGACGAGGATGCGGCCGGCCTCGACGTCGTAGAAGCGCAGCAGCAGGTTGACGAGCGTCGACTTGCCGACGCCGGAGCGGCCGACGAGGCCGACCTTCTCTCCCGGCGCGATGCGCAGCGAGAAGCCGTCGATCACGCCGCCGCCCTTGCCGTAGTGGAATGTCACGTTGTCGAACAGGATCTCGCCGCGCGGCGCGGCGAGCGCCTTGGCGCCCGGCGCGTCGTCCACAGCGCGCGGCTTGGCGACGGTGCGCATGCCCTCCTGCACCTGGCCGATGCCGTCGAAAATGCCGATGGCCGTCCACATCACCCAGCCCGACATGGTGACGACGCGAACCGTGAGGCCGATGGCGACCGCGATGTCGCCGAGCGTCAGGGCGTTGCGGCTCCACAGCCAGACCGACAGCGCGCCGGCGACGACGATGATGACGCTGTTGCCGAGCGAGACGAACAGGTTGAGCCAGGTGATGAGCCGGGTCTGGCGCGCGGAAGGCGTTGAGATGGACGGTCAGCGCGTCCTTCGCGTCGGCGTCCTCGCGCTCGATGCGGGCGAACAGCTTGACCGTCTGGATGTTGGAATAGGCGTCGACGATGCGGCCGGTGAGGTCGGCGCGCGCATGGGCGAGCGCCTCCGAGCGGCGGCGTATCTTCGGCACCATCAGGGAGAGCACGATAAGGTAATAGGCGATCCAGACCACGAGCGGCACGGCCAGCCGAATGTCGGCGCGCGCGAAGATGACGAGCGTGGTCAAAGCGAAAGTCGCCACGAACCACAGCGAATCGACGATCTGCACCATGCTTTCGCGCAGGGCGGCCGCGCTTTGCACGACGTTGGAGGCGATGCGGCCGGCGAAATCATTGGCGAAATAGCTCATCGACTGGCGCAAGGCCCAGCGGTGCGTCTGCCAGCGGATGAGGTTGGTGAAGCCCGGCGCGACCGCCTGCTGGGTCAGGAGATCGTGCGCGAGGCCCGCCAGCGGCCGGACGATCAGCACCAGCGCCGCCATGCCGAGAAGCTCGAAGCGATGGCGGGCGAAGACTTCGGCCCGAGGCGTCGCGCGCAGCATGTCGATCAGCGTTCCGGAGAAGCTGAGGATCGCGGCCTCGATGAGCGAAATGACGAGGCCGAGCACGATCAGCGCCGCGATCAGCGGCCAGATCTGCCGGCAATAGCGCAGGTAATAGGCGACGATGGTCGTCGGCGGCATGCTCTCGTCATGCGCGCGAAATGGGTCGATGAGGCGTTCGAACGCAGCGAACATGGGCGTCCTTGGGCGGCGCCTCGCGCGAAGCGGACGCCAGCGGATCAGAGCTTGAGGGAGCGCGATTAAGGCGCCGTCAGACCGCAACCGGCCAAAGCGCGGGCGCGGCGAAAACGTCATGCATGCGAATCATGTCGTCCCCCTGGCGCCGGGTTGCCGTCGCAGTGCAGCATAGCGCAGCAACGCGCGCTTGGGAAACCGCTTAAACGGCAGGCTTTTTCCGCCTCAGCCGCGCAGCGCCCATTCCACGGCCTGCTCCAGCCGGTCGTTGCCCCAGAAGACCTCGCCGCTCGCCGTGACGCAACAGGGCGCGCCGGGCAGGCCGATCGCCCTGGCCTCCTCGCAGGCGGCCTTCAGCGCCGCCTTGTTCTCCGGCGATTCCGCGCGCGCAAGCGTCGCCTCGGCGTCCTCGCCGAGCGCAGTTCCGCCAGCAGCGCCCGGTCCGAGATCGTTCGCCCCTGCCCGAACTCGGCGGCGTAGACGGCGCGGCTGAAGGCGGCGCGGCGGGCCTCCGGCAGCGCCAGCGCGACGCGCGCGGCGGCGAGCGAGTTCTGCGGAAACGGGTCGGGGCGCGTCAGCGGCAGGCCCAACGATTCGCAGATCCGCTCCAGGTCGCGCCACATGTAGCGGCCTTTGACCGGATAAATGTTGAATGGCGAATCGCGCCAGCCCTGTTCGGCGAACAGCGGCCCGAGCAGAAACGGACGCCAGCGCACCGCCACGCCTCGCGCCGAAGCGAGCGCCTCGATGCGCATCGCGGCGGGATAGGAATAGGTCGAGGCGAATTCGTACCAGAAGTCGAGCTGGGCCATGGGCGCGTCCCGTCAGAACCGGAGCGTCCCCAATTTCGCGCCTCGACTCGCCGACGGCAAGCCGGACAAAACAAAGGCCGCAGCGCAAGCTGCGGCCTTCGCGTCGGAAATGGCTGGGATTACTTGGCCTGATCGCCCGACGGGCGCCGCGTCGCGTCGCCTTCTTTGGGCTCCATCTTCTTCTTGCTGTGCTTGGAGCTGGCGTGATGCTTCGTCGACGTGTGCTTCTTGGCCTTTTTCTCCTTCATCGGCTTGGCGGTGTCGCCAGCCGCGGGCGGCCGACGAATCGGCGGGAGCGGCGTCTTCGGCGAGCGCGACGACGGGAGCGAAAGCGAGCGCGGCGGTCAGGCCGAGCGCGGCGAAAGTCTTCAGCATTTAGGCCTCCAGAATCGATTCCAACGTGAGCGTCGGATGCCGGCGACCTTGGTTCACGCTAGACATGAATTGGACATGAACGGGGCGTGCGGCCGGGTTTGACGCGCGCGCGCCGCCGCGCTTTACGGAACCGCGGAGGTCGCTCCATGTCGCACAATACGTTCGGCCATCTGTTCCGCGTCACCACCTATGGCGAGAGCCACGGGGCGGGCATCGGCTGCGTGATCGACGGCTGCCCGCCGCTGATTCCCCTCGACGTCGCCGAGATCCAGGCCGATCTCGACCGCCGCCGGCCGGGAACCTCGCGCTTCACCACGCAGCGCCGCGAGCCCGACGAGGCGCGCATCCTCTCGGGCGTCATGGTCGACGAGCGGACGGGAAAGCAGGTGACGACGGGGACGCCGATCTGCATCCACATCGAAAATGTCGACCAGCGCAGCAAGGACTACGGCGAGATCAAGGACAAGTACCGGCCGGGCCACGCCGATTTCACCTATGACGCGAAATACGGAATCCGCGACTATCGCGGCGGCGGCCGCTCCTCGGCGCGCGAGACGGCGGCGCGGGTGGCCGCCGGCGCGGTCGCGCGCAAGGTGATCCCGGGCGTGCAGATCCGCGCCGCGCTGGTGCAGATCGGCAAGCTCGGCATCGACCGCGCGCGCTGGGACTGGGACGAAGTCTCCCGCAATCCCTTCTTCTCGCCCGGACGCGGAGGCCGCCGGCCGCTTCGCCCATTATCTCGACGCGATCCGCAAGGCGGGCTCCTCGGTCGGCGCGGTGCTGGAGGTCGTGGCGCGAAGGCGCGCCGGCCGGCTGGGGCGCGCCGATCTACGGCAAGCTCGACGCCGAGATCGCCGCCGCGCTGATGAGCATCAACGCGGTCAAGGGCGTCGAGATCGGCGACGGCTTCGCCGCCGCCGCAGCTGACCGGCGAGGAGAACGCCGACGAGATGCGCGCCGGGAACGACGGGCGCGCCGCGCTTCCTCTCCAACCACGCCGGCGGCATTCTCGGCGGCATCTCGACGGGACAGCCGATCGTGGCGCGTCTCGCCGTCAAGCCGACCTCGTCGATCCTTCAGCCGCGCCAGACCGTTACCCGCGAGGGCGAGGAGACGGAGATCGTCACCAAGGGCCGGCACGACCCCTGCGTCGGCATCCGCGCCGCGCCGGTGGCCGAGGCGATGGTCGCCTGCGTGCTGGCCGACGCCTTCCTGCGCCATAGGGGCCAGGTCGGGTGACCCCTGCCCCGCTCGCCGACCGGCTGCGCCCGAAGACGCTCGCCGAGGTCGCCGGCCAGCCGCATCTGACCGGGCCGGACGGCGCGCTGACGCGGCTGCTGGCGGCGGAATCGCTGGGCTCGATGATCTTCTGGGGGCCGCCGGGCACGGGCAAGACGACGGTGGCGCGGCTCGTCGGCGCCCAGGCGGACGCCGAATTCGTGCAGGTCTCGGCGATCCATACCGGCGTCGCGGAGCTGAAAAAGCTGTTCGAGGCGGCGCGGCAGCGGCGCGCCGAGGGGCGGCGCACGGTGCTGTTCGTCGACGAAATCCACCGCTTCAACCGCGCCCAGCAGGATTCCTTCCTGCCCGTGGTGGAGGACGGCTCGATCTCGCTGATCGGCGCGACCACCGAGAACCCTTCGTTCGAGCTCAACGCCGCGCTTCTGTCGCGGGCGCGCGTGCTGGTGTTCAAGCCGCTCGACGCGGAGGCCATCGGCCGCCTCATCGCCCGCGCCGAGGCCGAGACCGGCGCGCCGCTGCCGCTCGACGAAGGCGCCCGCGCCGCGCTCGTCAACATGGCCGACGGCGACGGCCGCGCGGCGCTGACCTTGGCCGAGGAAGTCTGGCGCGCGGCGCGGCCGGGCGAGACCTTCGACACGGCCGGCCTCGCCGAAATCGTGCAGCGCCGCGCGCCGATCTACGACAAGGCGCAGGACGGCCATTACAACCTCATCTCCGCCCTGCACAAATGCGTGCGCGGCTCCGACCCCGACGCGGCGCTCTATTATTTCGCGCGGATGCTCGACGCCGGCGAAGACCCTTTGTTTCTCGCCCGCCGCATCATGCGCATGGCGTCCGAAGACATCGGCCTCGCCGACCCGCAGGCGCTCGTCATCGCCAACGCGGCCAAGGACGCCTATGATTTTCTGGGCTCTCCGGAGGGCGAACTCGCCATCGCCGAGGCGCTGGTCTATTGCGCTTGCGCCCCGAAATCGAACGCCCTCTACATGGCCCTGAAGGCCGCGCAGGCGCTGGCCGCCTCCTCGGGCTCGCCCGCGCCGCCGAAGACGATCCTCAATGCGCCGACCAAGCTGATGAAGCGCGAAGGCTACGGCGCCGACTACCGCTACGATCACGACGAGCCCGACGCCTTCTCCGGCCAGAACTACTGGCCGGAGGCGATCGGGCGGCGGCGGCTGTACGGGCCGGTCGAGCGCGGCTTCGAGCGCGAGGTGAGGAAGCGGCTCGACTATTGGGCGCGGCTGAGGGCGGAGCGGGAGAAGGGGTAGTGGTTCAGGTCTGACGCTTGGCGACAGAAGCGGCGCGACCGGAAAGCTCGCAGGTCGGGCGCCGCCAGGGAGGGGACTGGCGGCTTCGGGTCAAAGCGCGGGAGAGCGGTTTCCGTCGGTTTTGTGATAGCGGGACCAGCACTGATGCGCTCGGATCAAACGGCTGAGTGTGACGACGGTCACCGGCAGCACGCACGTAGCGGTCGGCGAGTTCGACGCGTGAGCGCACGCGAATGATCGTCGCAGCGCCGGGCAACCGGAACTCGCCGGGAAAGCGCCGGTCGCCGTCGAGCCAATCGACCTCGTGGATGACGTCGACCGTTCGCTGCTCGATGCGGCCATGCCCCTTGTCGTAATCGACGAAGACGTCGAGGACGGCCGCGACGGCGAATGCGTCTTGCGTCTGGGCGCGCAAGCTCGGCTGATTGGCCTTGACCGCGAGTAGATAGTCGCCGCCCGCTTGCCTGATCGTCTGCGCGATCTTGGCGTTGGTGGCGATGGCGTCGATGGAGACGAGCGCCCCCTTCAGTCCGCCGTTTACGGCGAGCCTGTCGATCAGCGCCGGGATCGCCGAAAGCTCGTTGGCCTTGCCTTCGTCTGCCTCTTGGCCGAGCACGAGGCAGCTCGTCGTGGCGAAGGCCGAGACGAGATGCAGCGGCCCCTTATCCTTCGCGCGATCATGGCTGCGGCGCGAGGGAGTCTATTGATTTGAAGGGGAATATATACGATTATATGGCTATCGCCCTATAACTACCCCAAAATGGCTACACATGGACCCAGTTCGAAATCCGTTTGCGCCTGGAGCGGGCTCTCAGCCGCCGGAACTGGCTGGCCGAGAGGAAATCATCGCAGCCGCCGACACAGCGTTGCAGCGAGTTCTTCTCGGGCGACCAGCACAGTCGCAAATGCTTCTGGGTTGCGTGGCGTGGGAAAAACCGTTCTTCTCAACAGGATAGAACAGATCGCCGAAAGGCGCGGCTACCTGACCTCATTCATTGAAGCGCCGGAAGACCGAAAGCTCGTCGATCTGCTCTACCCAAAGATCCACCAAGTCCTTCGTAAACTATCGCTCATTGAGGCGGCAAAGACCGCTACACATACCGCCATGCGAGCGCTCCGCAGCTTCGCAGGAGCCTTCAAGATCAGTGTGGGCGACTTCGAAGTGTCCGTCGATCCGGAACCGGGAGTAGCTGACAGCGGCAACCTAGAATACGATATAACGGAACTCTTTCTGAAAGTTGGCGAGGCGGCAAGAGCGGCGGGTCGAGGATGGGCTCTGCTGATCGACGAGGTGCAATACCTCTCCATTGAAGAACTGGGCGCTCTGATCGTCGCTATCCACCGCGTAAACCAGAAAGCATTGCCGGTGCTTTTGTTCGGCGCAGGTCTGCCCGCAATTGCGGCTCTGTCCGGCGATGCGAAGTCATACGCGGAAAGGCTGTTCATATTTCCGAAGGTAGATGCCCTGCCCAAAGACGATGCTGTAAACGCAATCCGACAACCAATCGAAGAAGAAGGCGAGTCAATAGACGGGGATCTTCTTGATAGAATCATCTCAAAAACGAAAGGGTATCCCTATTTCTTGCAAGAATGGGGTTATCAAGTGTGGAATGTATCATCTCATTCGCCAATCTCTATGAGCTGCATCGAAGCCGCTGAGAAAGGAGCGCTGAGGCGGCTCGACGAAGGTTTCTTCAAGGTTCGGATCGACCGCCTGACGCCCAAGGAGAAGGAGTATGTGATCGCCATGGCGCGCCTAGGGGCTGGGCCATACCGATCATCAGACGTGGCCGAAGTGCTGGGAGAAAAACTCACGACACTGGGACCTAGACGCGCGCAGATCATCGCAAAGGGGATGATCTACAGCCCGGCGCATGGAGACATCGCGTTCACGGTTCCGATGTTTGATGAATATCTCAAACGCAACTGGCTCAAGGACTGACTGTCACCTTCGCCGAGGTTTTGTGCGCTGCCATTGCCTTTCATGATCGCAATAGCTCCCGAGGGGCGTCGTTCGGAATATGACAGCGCGCTTCGGCCCTTCCGCTGCCGATATCGAGTGACCGACTTGGGCGCGTAGAGGTCCGCTCCCCGCCCTTCCGAGAGCTATCAGGTTCTACCGCCAAACGTCAGATTCGGACCACCAGCGCCTGCGCACGGGCGTGGTCCGTTCAAGTGCGCCAGAGTGGTTGCGACCCTCACCCCTTCACCGCAAACGGCGCCGCGAGTTTCTTCACCGCCGAGGACGCGGCCACCGCGCCGCGATTGGCGAAGGCCTCGTGGTTGGCCTCGATGTGGTCGAGGTCGTAGAGATAGTTGACCATCAGGCCCAGCGATTGCCGCATGCCCGCCGGCGAACGGTCGCCGCGCGGGTTGATGCGCTCCAGCCGCGCGCCGTTGCCGAGATGGAAACGCGCCACCGGATCGATCACCCGCCCCGAGGCCGTGCGCGCGTGCAGGAAATAGGCGGCCGCGAGCGCCGAGAGCGTGCGGTCGGCGCCTTCGGGCGTCTCGCCCGCCTCGATCGCCTCGAGAATCCGCCGCGCCTCGGGGCTGACGAAGCGCGACTGTTCCTTCTCCTGCCCGAGCCAGCGGGCGAAACCGGGAACCGGCGACAGCGTCACGAAGCTCTGCAGGCGCGGCAATTCGCGCCGCAAATCCTCGACCACCTGCTTGATGAGGAAATTGCCGAAGCTGACCCCGGTCAGGCCGGCTTGCGCGTTGGAGATCGAGTAGAACACCGCCGTCGTCGCGGCCTCCGCCGCCAGCGGCGCGCGGTCGGGCGTCAGCAACGGCTCTATCGCGTCGGGTATCGCCGAGGTCAGCGCCACTTCGACGAAGATCAGCGGCTCGTCGATCAGCGCGGGATGGAAGAAGGCGTAGAGCCGGCGGTCGGGCGGATCGAGGCGGCGGCGCAGCTCGTCCCAATTCGAGATTTCGTGGACCGCTTCGTAACGGATGATCTTTTCCAGGATATTGGCCGGCGTCGTCCACTCGATGCGGCGCAGAACCAGAAAGCCGCGGTTGAACCAGGAGCCGAACAGGTGGCGGAAATCGCGGTCCAGCGCCTCCAGCGGCGCGCCCTCCTTCAGCGCCGCCAGCAGGGTCTCGCGCATCTTCACCAGCGCGTGGGTGCCGCCGGGCGCGTGGTTGAGGCGGCGGATCAGCTCCTGCCGGGTCGGCTCGGCGCGGGCGAACAGATCGGCGGCGCGCTCGGCGTCCGGCTCATCCAGAAAGGCGCGGGCCGCCTCTTGCAGCGCGGCGAGATCGGGGCCGAACTCCTCGTTCACGCGCACCAGAAAGGCGCGGCGGTCGGCCTCGCCGAGGGCGCCGAAGCCGGAGAGCAGCATCGCCGCCGTCGCCACGCCCGAGGCCTCGCCGCGCCCGCGAAGCAGCTTGCGCGCGAGGTCGATCAGCGCCTCGACGTCGGGCGGCGCCGGGCGGCGCATGCCCACGAGCGCGCGCCCGCGATCGGCGACGCTCTGCCAGAGACCCGAGATATAGGTGAAATGCGTGCTGGATTCCGGCATCTGGGCCTCGGACGAACGCTCGAGATCCGTTCTAGCAAAGCCCGGGCCGCGCGTCGCCCCGCTCAGGCGGCCCGCGCGAGCCCGGCGCCGACGAGGCCGAGCGCCAGCAGGCCGAAGGCTGCGAACCTGTCGAAGGCGAAAGCGCCCGCAACGGCGAGCGCGACGCCGCCTCCCATCAGCGGCTCGCCCATCGCGACATTGCCGGCCAGTTCGCGAATTGACTTCACATGGAGACATGTGGCGATCAGCCACTTCGACGTGCAGCGGTCATGCAGCGGCGCCCGGCTCTGGGCGCCGACGTCTGAGAACCCATCAATTAACGCCGGGTCGTTAACGGCGCCTTGGCGGGCGGCGGATCAGACGATGCCGGAGCTGGAGCCCGCAACCGCCGGCCGCTCCTCGGCCTTGCGGGCGCGATAGCCGGCCTTGCGGTAGACGGCGAGGGGATCGAGCGCCCCGCCCCGGCGCCGGCGCGCTTCCGCCAGGATCGGCGAGACGTCGGTGAGGAAGCCCGCCTTCAGCAGACGATGCGCGCCGAGCGCGTCGCTGGCTTCCTGCGCCTCAGCGAGCGCGGCGCGGTCGACGACGAGCGCCTGCGCGTAGGCCCGCGCCACCTCCATCGCCGATTGCATGAGGCTCTCGATCGGGTCGGTGACGTTGTGCGACTGATCGAGCATATAGGCGGGATCGAATCCGGGCGCCCTGCGCGCCCGCGCGTCGACGAGCTCGTTGAAAACGAGAAACAGACGGAACGGGTCGATGGAGCCGGAATCGAGGTCGTCGTCGCCGTATTTGGAATCGTTGAAATGGAAGCCGGCGAGGCGGCGGGCGCGGATCAGCCGGGAGACGATCTGCTCGATATTGACGTTGGGCGCATGATGCCCGAGATCGACGAGGCAGAACGCTTTCGGCCCAAGAGCCTCGCCGCCATCAGGCTCGATCCCCAATCGGCGATTACGGTCGAATAGAAAGCGGGCTCGTAGAGCTTGTGCTCCAGAAACAGCCGCCAGTCCTCGGGCAGCCCGCCGTAAATCTCGGTCGCGGACTCCAGATACCAGTCGAAGACGCGATTGAGATTGGATTGGCCGGGGAAGTTGGAGCCGTCGGCGATCCAGACGGTGAGCGCCTTCGAGCCGAGCTTCAGGCCGATCTCGATGCATTCGAGATTATGCGCGATCGCCTGCTGGCGCACGGCGCGGTCGGCGTGGGTCAGCGAGCCGAACTTGTAGGATAGAGGCTGGCCGGGCTGATCCTGAAACGTGTTGGAGTTGACCGCGTCGAAGCTCAAGCCCAGCGCCTTGGCGCGCTCGCTGAGTTCGCGATAATCGGAGACCTTGTCCCAGGGAATATGCGGCGAGCAGGAGGGCGTGACGCGCGTGAGCTGCTGGATCGTCGCGCAATCCTCGAGCTTGTCGAAAATGCCGCGCGGTTCGCCGGGGCCGGGAAAGCGCGCGAAGCGCGTGCCGCCCGTGCCGACGCCCCAGGTCGGCGATGGCGACGCCGAAGGCGGCGACGGCGAGCGTGATCGCCTCGATGTCGAGGCCGCGCCGGTTGAGCTTGCGCGCAAGCGCGCCGTATTCGTCCTCGTGCGCGGCCAGAACGCGGGTGTTCTCTTCGGCGATCAGCGCGTCGGGAATGCGGTAGGACATGGCGCTTTCCTCACAGGTTTTGTTCGGGATCGCCGCCTTCTCCCGCGTCATGGCCGGGCTCGTCCCGGCCATCCACGTCGCGGAGCCGCGCGACCGCTTGCTTGTTTGCCGACCGCTCCCGCTTCAGACCATCTGGACGAGCGCGGCCTCTCTCATAGGCCGGATGGCCGGGACGAGCCCGGCCATGACGACGCTCACCGCGTGAACGCCTGCGCGTTGCCGGCGTCGACGTTGAGGATGTTGCCGGTCGACTTCGCCGACAGGTCGGAGGCGAAGAAATAGACGCCCTCGGCGATGTCCTCGGGATAGACCGACAGCTTCAACAGCGAACGCTGGCGATAGACCTCCTCCAACTGGTCCTCGCCGACCTTGTTGGAGGCCGCCCGCTGCTGGCGCCATTCGCCCTGCCAGATCTTCGAGCCGCGCAGCACCGCGTCCGGGTTCACGGTATTGACGCGGATGCCGTAGGGCGCGCCTTCGAGCGCCAGACAGCGGGCGAGATGCACTTCCGCCGCCTTCGCCGCGCAATAGGCCGAGGCGCCGGCGGAGGCCGCCATCGCGTTTTTCGAGGCGATGAACACCATCGAGCCGCCGAAGCCCTGCTCCTTGAGGATGCGATAGCCGGCCCGCGCGGTGAGGAAATAGCCGGTGGCGAGGATCGCGATGTTGCGGTTCCAGAGCTCGAGCGAAGTGTCCTCGAAGGCGGCGGCCGAGGCGATGCCGGCGTTGCAGACGACGATGTCGAGCCCGCCGAAGCCGGCGACCGCGTCGCGCACCGCCGCCTCGACGCTCGCCTCGCTGGTGACGTCCATCGCCGCGCCCGCAACGGCGTCCTTGCCGAAACGCCTGGCGAACTCGGTCACGCGCAAATCGAGGCTCGCGCGGTCGATGTCGGCGAGCACGACGCAGGCGCCCTCGCCCATCAGCCGCGCCGCGATCGCCGAGCCGATGCCGCCCGCCCCGCCGGTGATGAGCGCGACGCGGCCGGCGAGCGATTTCGGCTTCGGCATGCGTTGCAGCTTGGCTTCCTCGAGCAGCCAATATTCGATGTTGAAAGCCTCCTGCTCGGCGAGGCCCACATATCTGCTGACGCTGGAAGCGCCGCGCATCACGTTGATGGCGTTGACGTAGAACTCGCTGGATATGCGCGCGGTGGCCTTGTCCTTGGCGAAGGCGATCATGCCGACCTGCGGGATCAGATAGACGACCGCGTTGGGATCGCGCATCGCCGGCGAGTCCGGATGTTTGCAACGCTCGTAATAGGCGGCGTAGTCGGCGCGGTAGGCGGCGAGCGCGGCGTCGAGCGCGGCCGCGTCGGCGTCGTGCGGCAGCACGAGCGGACGGATCTTGGTGCGCAGGAAATGATCGGGGCAGGAGGTGCCGAGCGCGGCGAGCGGCTTCAAGGTCGCGCGAATTGACGAACTCCAGCACTTCCGGCGCATCGGTGAAATGGCCGACCTTGCGCTCGGCCGAGGAGATGCGCGCGCGGATCGCCGGCATCAGGCGCGCGGCGATCTCGCGGCGCTTTTCGGCCGGCAGCGCCTCGACGGCCGCGCCGCCGAAAGCCGGCTCCTTGCCATTGGCCGCCAGCCACGCGACCGCCTGATTGATGACGCGGATCGTCGTCTCATAGCATTGCTTCGAGGTCGGCCCCCAGGTGAACAGCCCGTGGCCGCCGAGCACGACGCCTTCCAGCCCCGGGTTGTCGCGCGCCATGCGGCCAAGCTTCAGCCCGAGATCGAAGCCCGGCCGCTGCCACGGCAGAAAGCCGAGCTTGCCGCCGAATATCTCCCTGGTCAGCTTCTCCGCGTTCTCGGAAGCCGCGATGGCGATGACGGCGTCGGCGTGGACGTGATCGACATGCTTGTGAGGAACGAAGCCGTGCAGCGGCGTGTCGATGGAGGCCGCGCGCGGATTCAGGCTGAACGTGCAATGGTTGAACAGAGCCACCATCTCGTCCTCGTGCGCGAGGCCGCGATAGGCGCGTTCGAGCCCTATGAGCTTGTCCTGATAGAGCGTGGCGAAGCCGTCGCGCTTCATCGAGCCGAGATCGCCGCCGGAGCCCTTCACCCAGAGCACCTCGACGGGAGCGCCGGTCAGCGGGTCCTTGTCCGTGACCTTGGCCGAGGTGTTGCCGCCGCCGAAATTGGTGACGCGCAGATCGGCGCCGAGAATGTTGGAGCGGTAGAGCAGCAGGCCGGGCTCGTCCAAACCGGCCGCCGCGGCGTCGTCCCAAAGGCTCGGCAGAAGGGCGTTATGGCCTTGACGTGAGCCGCTCATGGGGTCTCCTCCGGCCTTGCCGGCCGTGAACATATTTGACTGAACCTGAGCAAAAAATACGGGAACGCCGCTTCGAGGTCAATGCGGAGGTCAATGCGCCGCCGATTGCTGCGTCGCAATGAGCGAATTGTGCGCCGCAATGAGCGATTGCGAGCGATTGTGATTGACAGGCTCGGAACGCTATGCGACGCAAAAAGCAAGTTCAAGAGGAAACGGCCCAAGCCCCATGCGCGAGCGACAGCGCGCCGAGATCGCCCGCAATCTGCTCGCCCAGCGCGGGTTTCTCTCGATCGCCGACCTGATGGCGGCGACCGGCGCCTCGGCCGCTTCCGCCCGCCGCGACGCCGGACGTCTCGCCGGGGCCGGGCTCGCCGAGCGTGTGCATGGCGGCCTGCAGGCGATTCAGAGCGCCTTCGTCCCGGCCCAGGCGCCGCGCGCGCGCGACTCGCGCTCGTTCGACAATTCCATCGCCGTCAACGTCGCCGCCAAGCGCGCCATCGCGAAGCGCGCGGTCGAGATGTGCGAGGACGGCGACGTCGTCATCATCAACGGCGGCACGACGACCTATCAGATGTCGGAATATCTGAGATCCACGCGGCTGAAGATTCTCACCAACTCCTATCCGCTCGCCGAGTTCCTCATCCACGAGACCGAGAACCGCGTGGCGCTGCCCGGCGGCGAGGTCTATCGCGACCAGAAGCTGATCGTCGCGCCCTTCGACGACGACGCCATCCAGCATTACGCCGCCAGATGGATGTTCATGAGCGCGATCTCGGTCAGCCCGCATGGGCTGATCGAAGGCGATCCGCTCATCGCGCGCGCCGAGGCCAAGCTCCTCAAGCGCGCCGACCGGCTGGTCGTGCTCGCCGATTCCTCGAAGTTCCAGGTCAGGGGCAGTCTGGTCGTCTGCCCGCTGACGCGCGTGCATACGCTCATCACCGATACAGGCGCGCCCGAGCAGGGGTTGCAGATGCTCAAGGACGCCGGCGTCGAGACGGTCGTCGTCGAACCGGAGGGAGCGCCGGCATGAGCGAAACCGATCCGCCGCGCCTCGAAGTGCGCGACATCGACAAGAGCTTTCCGGGCGTCCACGCGCTGAACGGCGTCTCCTTCGATATACGCGCCGGCGAGGTGCATGCGTTGCTGGGCGAGAACGGCGCCGGCAAATCGACGCTCATCAAGATCATGTCCGGCGTCGTGCAGCCGGACAAGGGCGCGATCCTCGTCGACGGCGTCGAGACGAGGCTCGCGGGCCCCGACGACGCGCGCCGCGCCGGCGTCGCCACGATCTATCAGGAGCTGCTGCTTTTCCCCGAGCTGAGCGTCGCCGAGAACATCTTTCTCGGCCATGCGCCGAAGGGACGCTTCGGCCGCATAGACCTGTCCGCCATGCGCGAGCGCGCCCGCGCCCTGCTCGCCTCGCTGGAGATCGACGATCTCGACGCCGACGAGACGGTCGGCCGGCTTTCGGTCGGCAACCGCCAGCGCGTCGAGATCCTGCGCGCGCTCTCCCACGAGGCGCGCGTGCTCATCATGGACGAGCCGACGGCGGCGCTGACGGAAGCCGACGTGCGGCGCCTGTTCGACATCGTGCGGCGCTTGCGCGCGCGCGGCGTCGGCATCGTCTACATCAGCCATCGCATGGACGAGATCTTCGAGATCTCGGACCGCGTCACCGTGCTGCGCGACGGCGCCTACATCGGCACGCGGCCGACGCGCGAGACGAATTCCGGCGAGCTCGTGGAGATGATGGTCGGGCGGCGCATCGAGGCGCTGTTCCCGAAGGTCGTGGCGCCGCTCGGCGAGGCGGTGCTGGAGGTGCGCGACCTCGTGGCCAAGCCGATGACGCGCGGCGTCAGTCTGACCGTGCGCGCGGGCGAGATCGTCGGTCTGGCCGGCCTCGTCGGCTCCGGGCGCAGCGAGCTGGCGCAGACCCTGTTCGGCGTGACGCCGGCGGAGAGCGGCGAAATCCGTGTGGAAGGCCGGTCCGTGACGATCCGCTCGGCGGCCGAGGCGCGCGACGCTCGGCATCGCCTATGTGCCGGAGGATCGCGGCACCCAGGGGCTCGTGCGGCCGATGAGCGTCAAGCACAATTTCTCGCTCGCCGGGCTCCACCGCCTCACCCGCCTCGGCTTCATCGACCGCGCCGCCGAGCTGAAGCTCGCAGCCGACGCGGTCAAGCAGTTCGACGTGAAGACGAGTTCGCTCGACGAGGCGGCGGGCAGGCTCAGCGGCGGCAATCAGCAGAAGATCGTGCTCGGCAAGTGGCTCGCCAACAAGCCGCGACTCCTGATCCTCGACGAGCCGACGCGCGGCATCGACGTCGGCGCCAAGGCCGAGATCCATCGGCTGATGGGCGAGCTCGCCGGGGAGGGCGTGGCCATTCTGATGATCTCCAGCGAATTGCCGGAAGTGCTGGGCATGAGCGACCGCGTGCTCGTCATGCGCGAGGGGCGCATCAACGCGGAGTTCGCCCGCGCCGAAGCCACGTCCGGCGCGGTCGGGGCGGCGATGATGGGCGATCTCTCGGGCCGGGGGCGGGCCGCGTGAGCTCGGCCGCTTCGCCCGCAAAGGTTTTGCGCCGTTTCGCTTCGCAGGAGGCGATGCTGGCGGTCGCCGTCGTCGGCCTCGCCGTGTTCGTCGGCTTCGTCAATCCGCGCTTCCTGTCGGCCAACAATCTCTCCGACATCCTGCTCGGCAACGCCTATGTGGCGGTCGCCGCCATCGGCATGTCGATGGTGATCGTCTCCGGCAATATCGACATTTCCGTCGGCGCGCTGATCGGCGTGCTGGCGACCGTTTCCGGTTCGCTGGCGGTGGCGGGCTACCCGATCGTGCTCGCCTGGGCGGCGCCGCTGGCGCTCGGCATGGCGGTGATGGCGATGCAGGGGGCGATCGTCGCCTATCTCGGCATACCGGCCATCGTGGTGACGCTCGGCATGCTGTCGATCCTCAAGGGCGGGCTCATCAGCGTGACCGGGGGCAAGTGGATCACCGACCTGCCCGACAGTTTCCATCTCGCGGACGTTGAATTGTTCGACGTGCTGCCGATGCCTGTCCTGATAATGGTGGTCGCGACCATCATCGCGGCGGTCTGGATGCGCTTCTGGCCGAGGGGACGGGCGATCTATGCGGCCGGCGGCAATCCCGAGGCGGCGCGGCTTTGCGGCGTCTCGCCGCGCCGCACGACGGTATTCGTGTTCGCGATGCATGGCTTCTTCACCGGCGTCGCGGCGCTGATCTTCGCCACCCAGTTGCGCGTCATCCAGTCGACGGCGCCGCCCAACCTGGAGCTGACCGTCATCACGGCCTCCGTGGTCGGCGGGGTCAGCATTCTGGGCGGCGTCGGCACCGTGATCGGCTCGACGCTGGCGGCGGTGCTGCTGGCGGAGATCGCGAGCGCGCTGGTGTTCATCAACGTCTCGCCCTATTGGACGCACGCCGTGCAAGGCGCGCTCATTCTCGCCACCGTCGTCGCCGACATCCTGCGCCGCCGCCGTCGCCTGGGAGCCGCCTGATGCGCCGGCTCCTCAAGCGTCACGAGACGGTGCTGGCGGCGATCCTCATCGTCGCGCTGATCGGGCTTGGGCTGAACTGAACGAACAGTTCCTGACGCGTCGACAATCTGCTCAACCAGGGCCGGTTGATGACGGAGATCGGCCTCATCGCGCTGCCGATGACCTTCGTCATCATCACCGGCGGCATCGACCTCTCGGTCGGCGCCATCGTCGGGCTTTGCGCGATCCTGCTCGGCTATTCCTGGAAGAACATGGGGCTGCCGCTGCCGCTGGCGATCGTGTTCGCGCTCGGCGTCGGGGCTCTGGCCGGCTTCTGCAACGGGCTCGTCATCACGCGGCTGAAGGCGCCGCCGCTCATCGTCACCATCGCCACGCTCGCGCTCTATCGCGGCCTCGCCGAGGGAATCAGCAAGGCCCATTCGGTGCGCGGCTATCCCGACTGGTTCTATGTGCTGGGCCAGGGCGAGGCGCTCGGCGTGCCGACGCAGCTATGGATCCTCGGCGCTCTGCATCGTCATCGCCGGCGTCGCGCTCGACCGCACGTCGTTCGGCCGCACGCTCTACGCCATCGGCGCCAACGAGACGGCGGCGCGCTTCTCGGCGCTCGCCGTCGACCGCGTCAAGCTGATCGTCTACACTTTGTCCGGGCTCATGTCGGGGCTTTCGGCCTTCGTGCTCGTCTCGCGGGTGACGACGACGCGCTCGGACATGGGGCTCGGCTACGAACTCGACGTCATCGCCGCCGTGGTGCTGGGCGGGGCCAGCATATTCGGCGGTTCCGGCACGATCTGGGGCACGGTGATCGGGCTCGTGATGATCCAGTTGTTGAAGAATGGTCTGGCGCTGACGGGGGTCAAGGGCGACGCGACGATCGTGGTGATCGGCGTCGTGCTGATCGCCTCGGTGCTGATCGCAAGCTCCCTCGAACGCCGCCGCGAGTGACGCGGGGTTTTCGGGGTTCACCGCCCGCAAATGTAACGGGCAAGGGAGGAGTGCATGAAGAAGCTTCTTATGACCACTGCCGCCGCCGCGGCCCTCGCGCTGGCCTTCGCCAGCGCGCCCAGCAAAGCCGCGCAATGGGACGGCGGCGACGATCTGCCGACGAGCCCGCTCGCCTGCGGGACCGGCGCCAATCCCGCGCCCGCCTCCAAGCCCTATGACGGCGGCCAGCCGAAGGGCGCGCCGGACCTCGCCGGCAAGGAGATCACCGTCGTCGACGTGCCGAAGCTGATCGGCATCGGCTATTTCAACGCGACCTCCAAGGGCATCCAGGAGGCGGCCAAGGAGCTTGGCAACGTCAAGGCGACGCACCGACGGCCCGACGGAAGCCAAGATCGACGAGCAGATCAAGTTCATCGACAATTACATCACGCGCGGCGTCAACGGCATCCTGTTCGCCGCCAACGATCCCGTCGCCATCGCGCCGGTGCTGAAGAAGGCGCTCGGCAAGGGCATCCATGTCATCGGCTACGACGCCAACTCGACGCCGGACGCGCGCGAATGGTTCGTCAATCAGGCGCAGTTCAACGGCATCGCCAAGTCGATGATGGATTCGATGGCCAAGGAGATCGGCGAGGACGGGTCTTTCGCCATCGTCACCTCGACCTTCACCACGCCCAACCAGGCGCGCTGGATCGCCGAGATGCACGCCTACGCCGAAAAGTGCCATCCGAAGATGAAGTGGCTGGAGACGGTCGAGGCGCAGGAGGACAACGTGCTGTCCTTCAACCAGGCCACCACCCTCATCAACAAATACGGCGACAAGCTGAAGGGCCTGTTCGGCATGACGTCGGTGGCGACGCCGGCTTCGGCCGAAGCCGTCACCAAGGCCAAGCTCTGCGGCAAGGTCGCGGTCGTCGGCCTCGCCACGCCGAATGCGATGAAGCCCTACGTCCACTCCGACTGCGTCAAGTCGGTCGTGCTGTGGAACCCCGTCGATCTCGGCTACGCCGCGATGGAGGTCATGCGCGCGGTCGCCGACGGCAAGCTGAAGGCCGGCGCGACCGAGGTGGAGGCCGGCAAGCTCGGCAAGCTGCAGGTGGTGAACGGCAGCGAGATCCTGCTCGGCGCGCCGTTCATCTTCGACAAGGGCAACATCGACAAGTTCGACTTCTGAGCCGTTGTGAGCGCTGCGTCCGCCGTCATGACCGGGCTTGTCCCGGTCATCCATGCGGTGCGGGCGCAGCGATCGTCTGGGCAGGACGCAGCTTCGTGCGACTGGCGCGACCCTGCTCGATGCACTGCGGCGTGGATGGCCGGGACAAGCCCGGCCATGACGCGGCGGCTATCGCGCGCCCTGACGGTTTTGCAGAGAACGCTCTTGCCCCGCCACGCCTTCAAGATGTTCCTCAACCCCGGCCAGCGCGACGAATACAGGCGCCGGCACGATGCGATCTGGCCGGAGCTGAAGGCGTTGCTCAAACAGGCCGGCGTCTCCAACTATTCGATCCACCTTGACGAGCAGACAAACATCCTGTTCGCCTATCTGGAGCGCCCCGCCGATCATCGCATGGACGATCTGCCGTCTCATCCCGTGATGCGGCGCTGGTGGGCGCATATGAAGGACATCATGGCGGCCAACCCCGACGGCAGCCCCGTCGCGGTCCCGCTCGAGGAAATGTTTCATCTGGAGTGAACGCATGAGCGTCGCGGTGCTCGACGTCGGCAAGACCAACGTCAAGGTCGTGCTGTTCGACGACGACGGCGCGATCCTCGGCGAGCGTTCGCGCCCCAACGCCGCGCTTGCCGCCCGACGAGCAATGGCCCTACCCGCGGCTCGACGTCGAGATGATCTGGCGCTTCCTGCTGGCCTCGCTCGCCGAGCTCAACGCGAGTCGCGCCCATCGAGACGATCTCGATTTCCACCCACGGCGCGGCCGGCGTGATGGTCGACGATGACGGCCCCTGCCCGCCGCCGATGGATTACGAATTCGACGGCTTCGGCGAACTCGACGCCGAATATGACGCGATCCGCCCGCCGTTCGCGGAGACGCTGAGCCCCGCGCGCCGCGCGCGGCCTCAATCTCGGCCGCTGCGTCTATTTCTACGAGCGGCGCTATCCCGAGTTGTTCGCCCGCGCCCGCGCGTTCCTGATGTATCCGCAATATTGGCTGTGGCGGCTGACCGGCGAGCTCGCGAGCGAGGTCACGTCGCTCGCCTGTCACGGCGATCTGTGGCGGCCCTACGAGGCGGCGCCGTCGAGCCTCGTGGTCAACCGCGGCTGGACGCGCCTCATCCCGCCGCTGCGCCGCGCCTGGGACGCCTTCCCGATCCGTCCGGAGGTCGCCGCGCGCGGCGGGCCTGTCGCCGGCGACGCGCGTGCTCGTCGGCGCGCACGATTCCAACCTGTCGCTCGCGCCGCATATCCTTTCGCGCGAAGGCGCCGTTCAGCGTCGTCTCGACCGGCACCTGGGTCATCCTGATGGCGGTCGGCGGGACCGGGCCGCTCGATCCCTCCTGGGACATGCTCGCCAATGTCGATGTCACGGGGCGGCCGACGCCCTGCGCGCGCTTCATGGGCGGGCGCGAATTCGCGGGCTGGCGGGCGAACGGCCGGCCGCCGATCGGTCCCGAGGATGTCGCCGCCGTCGTCGCCTCAGGCGCTTTCGCGCTGCCGGCCTTCTCCGACCAGGGCGGACCGTTCGCCGGCCGCGCCGGCCGCATCGAGGGCCCGACGCCCAGAGACTGCCGCCGCCCGCACGGCGCTCGCCACGCTCTATGTCGCGCTGATGACCAAGCTGATGCTCGACAAGCTGGAAGCGCCCGGCGAATGGATCGTCGAGGGCGGCTTCGCGAAGACTCCGGCCTTCGCCGGCGTGCTCGCCGCGCTCGCGCCCGAGCGCCGCGTGCTGCTGGCGGCGACCACGGCCGGCTCGGCGGAGGGCGCGGCGCGGCTCGCCCATTGGGGCCGCCCTCAGCCGAAGGCGGAGAGCCGGCCGGTCGCGCCCTGGCCCATCCCGCGCCTGCCCGAATACGCCGCGCGCTGGCGGGAACTCGTGTAGCGCCGGGAATGGCCGAGGTTGGATTCCCGCCTCTCGGGCGCCTATGATCCCGACGCGGGCAAACGGGAGGTACGCGATGGAGCTCGAAAAGCGAGTCGAACAGACCTATGACCACGGCTCGCTCGAACAGACGATCGTCGGCGCCCTGGTCGCGGCCGGCAAGAACCCCGACAAGCTGAACGCCGCCGACCTCGCCCCCGTCGACGAGTTCCACATAGGCGGACGGGAGGCGACAATCGATCTCGCCCAGCGCATGGGCGTGGCGCCTCGAATGCGCGTGCTCGACATCGGCGCGGGACTCGGCGGCGCGTCCCGCTATTTCGCCGGCGAACTCGGCTGCGACGTGACGGGGATCGACCTTACCGAGGCTTACGTTCGCGCCGCCGAGGCGCTGGCGGGCCGCGTGGGTCTTGGGACGCGAGGTGCGCTACCGGCGCGGCAGCGCCTTGAACCTGCCGTTCGGCGAGGGCGAGTTCGACGCCGCCTATATGATTCATGTCGGCATGAACATCGCCGACAAGGCGGCCGCCTTCGCCGAGTTCCGCCGCGTGCTGGCGCCGGGCGGCGTGCTCGGGAATCTATGACGTGATGCGCGAGCAGCCGGGCGAACTGAGCTTCCCCGTGCCGTGGGCCTCCGAGGCCGCGACGAGTTTCGTCGAAACCGCCGAGACGTATGGCGACCTCCTGAAAGGCGCGGGCTTCGAGGTTTCCCCGCCGGCGAGCCGGCGCGAGTTCGCGATCGGCTTCTTCGAGCGCATGAGCGCGGCGGCCGCCCGCAGCGGCGGACCGCCTCCGCTCGGTTTGCATATTCTGATGGGTCAGACGACGCGCGAGAAGGCCGCCAACTCGCTCGACCTCCTGCGGCGCGGCCTGATCTCGCCGACCGTGATCGTCGCGCGGGCGGCGTGAGCCTTGGACGCGGCTAGACGGCTTCCGAGCGAAGCGATCGCAATCTGATCACGGCGAATTCCTCCCTCTGTTTGCGGACGATCGCCGAAACATAGATTGCTTCGCTCGCTCGGAATGACGGTGCTGTCTGCAGCCAAGCGTTTGGGGATTAGACCGACAGGCAGACGTATTTGATCGCCAGATACTCGTCGATGCCGTATTTCGAGCCCTCGCGGCCGAAGCCCGAGGTCTTCACGCCGCCGAACGGCGCCTCCGCCGTGGAGATGAGGCCGGTGTTGACGCCGACCATGCCGTATTCCAGCGCCTCCGCCACTTTCCACACGCGCGAGAGATCGCGCGCGTAGAAATAGGAGGCGAGCCCGGCGTCGCTGTCGTTGGCGGCCGCGATCGCGTCCTCCACGGTGTCGAAAGCGAAGAGGGCCGCCAGCGGGCCGAACGTCTCCTCGTGCGCAAGCCTTCATGCTCGCCTTGGCGCCGGAAAGCACCGTCGGCGTGTAGAACAGCGGCCCGGCGGAATGGCGCCTGCCGCCGGTCTCCACCTTCGCCCCCTGCGCGAGCGCGTCCTCGACATGGGCCTCGACCTTTTTCAGCGCGTTCGGGCTGATGAGCGGGCCGATCTGCACGCCTTCGCCCATGCCGTCGCCGACCTTCAGCTTCTCCACCGCCGCCGCGAGCTTCTTGGCGAAGGCGTCGTGGACGCCGCGCTGCACGTAGATGCGGTTGGCGCAGACGCAGGTCTGGCCGGCGTTGCGGTATTTGGCGATCAGCGCGCCCTCGACCGCCGCGTCGAGATCGGCGTCGTCGAACACGATGAAGGGCGCGTTGCCGCCGAGCTCCAGGGAGAGCTTCTTGATCCCGTCGGCCGCCTGCCGCATGAGGATCGCGCCGACGCGGGTCGAGCCGGTGAAGGAGAGCTTCTTCACCTTCGGGTTGGCGCAGAACTCCTGGCCGATGGCGGCGGGCTCCGCCGTCGTCACGACGCTGAGCACGCCCTTCGGCACGCCGGCCCGCTCTGCGAGCGCGGCCATCGCCAGCGCCGAGAGCGGCGTCAGCTCGGAGGGGCGCGCGACGAAAGCGCAGCCGGCGGCGAGCGCCGGCCCGACCTTGCGGGCGATCATCGCGTTGGGGAAGTTCCACGGCGTGATCGAGGCGGCGACGCCGATCGGCTGCTTCAGCACGATGATGCGCTTGTCGGGCTGATGGCCGGGGATCACGTCGCCGTAGACGCGCCGGCCCTCCTCGGCGAACCAGTCGAGGAAGCTCGCGCCATAGGCGATCTCGCCCTTGGCCTCGGGCAAGGGCTTGCCCATCTCGGCGCAGAGGATGCGGCCGAGATCGTCGGCGTTGTCGAGCATGAGCCTGGCCCAGGCTTTCAGGATCGCCCCGCGATCCTTGGCGGTGCGGGCCGCCCAGGCGCCGCGCGCCGCCTCCGCCGCGTCTATGGCCGCGCGGGCGCCTTCGAGCCCGACGTCGGCGACTTCGGCGACGAGTTCGCCCGTGGCGGGGTTCCTGACCGCGAAGCGCGTGCGGCCCGAGGCCCATTCCCCTGCGACGAAGGCGCGGGTCTCCAGCAGGCTCGGATCCTTGAGGGCGAGGGTCATGTCATACTCCTTTTTGTCCGCTTGCTTGTCCGCTTGCCGCCCCTTTTAGCGGTTGGGCGGGGTCGGCGCATCGGAGCTGGCGGGAGAATCCAGCGAGTTCCGGCGTCGTGCCGTCGAACGCGCCGAACATCTTGCGCAGGATGCCCGGCGCCATCCCCGACAGCGGATTGATCTTGAGCGTCGGATTGCTGGCCGGTCCCGTGACCCGGTAGTTGATGGCGAATACGCCCTCGTTCTGTCCGCCGGTCAGCAGCATCCCCAGCACGGGAATGCCGCCGAGCGCGTTGTTGAACTGCTGGAGCGGCACATAGACGCCGTTGAGATCGACCTTGTCCTTGCCGAAGTCGAGGAAGCCTTGCGTGGTCAGGCCGAAGGAGGGGCTGGCGACCACGCCGTCGCGCACGTCGAGCCTTCCGCCGGACGCGGGTGAAATCGGCGGTCAGCTTGTCGAAGCGCACCGGCGGCGAGGGATCGGCGCCGAACAGCGGATTGGCGCCGCGCGCCTGATTCTGGTGCGACGGGGCGGCCTGTTCGAGCTGGTGCAAGGACGGCTCGTCGCGGATGGCGAAATGGCGGATGGTCGCCGAGCCGGTCGCGCCGTCGCTGCTGGACCGAACGGTGAGTTCGATCGTTCCGCCATCGAGCTTCCCGTAGACGTCGAGGAAGCGGGCGAGCGCGCCGGCGTCGTCGGACTTGATGAGAATGACGCCGGCGCCGCTGCTGCGCGCGGAGAAGGCGGAGTGGCCGAGCCGCCCGCGCGCATCGACGGTCGTGAAGGCGCCGTCGCGTCGGGACGCCGTCAGCTCGAAGCCCGAGATCTGCTCCTTGTTGTAGCCGAGCGCCGACCCGACCTTCACGTCGAGGTCGAGGTCCTGCGCGTCGCGTCCCGAATCCCCGCCGGTGATGCCCTTGACGACGCCGCGCGCGTCGAGATCGCCGCCGCGAAGCGTCAGCTTGGTCGTGGCGCCGCCGTCGATTTCGAGCTTGAGATCGTCGGAGGCGCCGATGCGGAACGGCGCGAGCTTCAGCGATTTGAGCGCGCCCTCCGGGCCGAACAGCGCCGAACCCCGTCCCGACAAGGCCCCGGCGTCGATGACCAGGTTGCTGACCTGCACGCCCTCCGCCGCGGGCTTCAGCTCGAAGGTCGCCTTGCCGGGCCGGCCGGCCGGCTTCCACGGCGGGCCGCCGAGCGAATTCGAGCGTCGCCCGGGCGAGATCGATCTCGACCGCGGCGCCGCTCTTGTCGAGCGGCGCTTTCAGCTTCAGCGTGATCGGCCCCCTGAGGCGCGGGCCGGAATTGAAGCCGAGCTTGGCGCGCGCCGCCTCGTCGAGATTGCCCGTGAGCAGCAGCGAGCCCACGTCCTGGCCGACCTTGGTCACGTCAAGCTTGGCCGGGGAGCCGAAGACGACGCCGGAGCCCGTCATCTTGAGTTCGGAGCGGTCGGCGGCGACGTCGAGCGCGGCCTGCTCCAGTTTCGCGTTGCCGAGGAATTTGTCGATCGACAGCCCGTTGAGACTGCCGGCGACGCGGAATTTCTGCTCCTCCGGCTGCACGCCCTTGCCGAGCGTCAGGTCGAGCTTGAGATCGCCCTGGAACTGGCCCTTGATCGCATTGGGATCGAGCGCGACGCCGACATAGCGTTTGAGCGCGTCGCGCATCAGCAGGTCGGCCAGCGCGTCGGCCCCGCCGACGATATGGCCGGCGCCCTGAGCCGCCATGCGCGCGACCGGCTTGGTGTCCGGCACGGTGAAGGAGAGGCCCGCCCCTCCGAGCCGCCGCCCGTCGCCGAGGTCCATCGTCCCGCGCGGCGCTTCGGCGTGGAAATAGCGGCCGGTGATGACGCCGGTCGCGTCGAGGTCGTTGGTCGTGGGCAGTCCCGGCAGCAGGTCCACCGCCGCGCCGCGCAGCGCGAAACGGCCGTCGACGCTGTCGGCCGGCGGCGCCTGCCGGGCGAGGACGGTGGCGAGGGCGGCGGCGTCCCAATGGATCTTGAGCGAGCCGGAGGCGAGCTCGCCGCCCTTGATGTTCTCCACGCACCATGTGCGCGCGTCCGGATTGACGAAGGTCGGCCAGAGCCTCAGCACCTCCAGGAGCGAGCCCGAGCCTTTGAGGTCGAGCGCCAGCTCCGGCCCCGCCGCGCCCACATGCAGGCTCGCGCCGAATACGCCGTCCAGATGAGGCCCGCGCGCGGTGAACTTGTCGGTTGCGAAAGTCGCCGTCGCCCGGTCGAAATGGGCGTCGAAATCGACGTCGTCCAGAATGGCGGGAGGGTCCTTCTCGCGCGCGGGCGCGATCAGAATATCGCCGCTGTGCAGATGCAGCCGCCACGGCGCGTCGGCGGCCGTCGGCGGGGCGAACCAGCCGCCGAAGCGCACATGCGTCGTCCCGGCGAGGATCTCGACCTTGTCCAGGGCGTAGCGTCCCTTGTCGTCCAGCGAGGCCTTGCCGGTGGCCTCGTCGATGGCGATGGGCGGCCCGCTGTCGGGAGTGTGGGGATCGAACCGGCCGGCGCCGACGCGAGAAGTCGGCGTCGAGGGCGGTGAGCGTCCCCGAGGCGGAGGCGGCGGCGACGAAATGGAAGGAGATCGGCGAGTTGAAAGAGAATGTCGGCGGATGGGGGTCAAGCCGCAGGAAATCGTCGACGGCCAGATCGTCCGCCTTGACTTCGAGCTTTCTCTCCCGGCCCGCCTCGGCGCGCGCCGAGACGCTCCAGTCGCCGGACGGCCCGTGCGCCGACAGTTTCGCGCTGGCGGCGCGGCCCGAGCGATCGAAGGCGAGATTCAGCCCCTCGTAGACCGCCGGCTGCTCGCGGCCGGCGGTCTGCACCGTCAGCTTGCTGTTGATGATGGCGACATGGTCGAGCGACTGATCGCGGCCGGCCATCGCGTCCGCGATGCCGGCGACGAGCGCGCCGAAATTGTTGGCGGCGGGGGTCGCAGGCGTCGGGCCGAGCGGAATGGGCGCGGTTTCCTCGGCGCCCGCCGACAACGACAGTTCGCCGTTTTCGCCGACGCGCAGGGACAATTGCAGCCCGTCGAGTTCGAGGCGGCGCACCCTCACCTCCAGGGTGAGCAAGGCCAGGCCGTCGAGGCCGATGCGCCCGCCGGGCGCGTTGACCACCAGACGCCCCGCGGGATCGCGGATCGCCAGGCCGCTGAAGCCGATGCCGACGCGGTTGCCCTTGCGCGAGATCTGGGTCGGACCGAGCGCGACGCGATAGCCGGGCGCCAGGCGGCTCTGCAGGCTTTCGGCGATGGCCGGCTGCAAGGATTCCAGGCTGATCGGCTGCTGGCCGAGATAAACGAAGCCGCCGCCGGCGATCCCCACCGCCAGGGCGACGATCACCGCCGCCCACTTTGAGCGCGACGGCGCCGATCCCGCGCGACTTCCGCCGCCGCCGCGTCCGCCGCAAGGCGGGCGCCGGCGCGTCCTCAACGTCAGAAGGCTCGTGCGGGTCCTCAGGCCTGTCAGGGTCGTAGTCCGCGATCAACGCGATGCGATCTCCATCAGTCTCGCGCCGGTGAATCGAGGTTTCGCCTCCCCGCGGCGTAGAGGTCTTGAACGCAAGCGCCGCGTGCGTCAATCTCCGCCCGCGGCCCGGCGCGCGATTTGCGCGGCAATTGGGATCAAACGAGGGCTTTAATGGGTGCAACTTGTGAAGCCGGCGATCCCGCGCCGGAATTCGATCTCCAGATCGATGCTCAGAAACGGGCCGCCCTCAAGGATTTTCGCGGCAGAAAGCTGGCGCTCTACTTTTATCCCAAGGACGACACTTCCGGCTGCACTGCGGAAGCCATCGCCTTCAACGGGCTCAAGGGCGAGTTCGCCAAGGCCGGCGCCGCCATCCTCGGCGTATCGCCGGACAGCGTCAAATCCCACGCCAAGTTCAAGGCCAAGCATGGCCTCGCGCTCGATCTGGCGGCCGACGAGGGCAAGGCGATGCTCGAAGCCTATGGCGTGTGGGTGGAGAAGAGCATGTACGGCCGCAAATACATGGGCGTGGAGCGCTCGACCTTCCTGATCGGGCCGGACGGCCGCATCGCGCGGGCATGGCGCAAGGTCAAGGTTCCCGGCCACGCCGAGGAGGTTCTGGCCGCCGCCCGCGCTCTGTAGCTGAGCCGCCCGCCCTTTCGCTTTCCCCGCGCGCGGCGCGGGAAGGCGCCGGCGCGCCGTGATTTTTCGCAAGCCAGGCGACATCTTTTGCCCGCATCTCGCCAAATTTGCGAAGAGTTAACCCTAATGGAGCCTTACTGACGCCGGGACGCGTTCGTCTTGCGCGCTCAGGAGCGTTCTTTCAATGTCGATTCGCGATCGTTTTCCCGCTGCGAAATTGCCGAGCTCGCACTATTTTCTGACTGTCTCCAGAGGCGAAAGCGTGCGCGCCTTCGCGGTGCGGCCGACGGTCGCAGTCGCCGCGCTCGCCGCGATCCCCCTGCTGGCGGCCTGGGCGGCGGGCGCGACCGCCTTCATCGCCTTCCACGATCAGGTCGTCGCTACCGTCATCTCGCGCGACACGCAGCTGCAAAGCGACTACGAGTCCAAACTCTCCGACGCGCGCGCCGAGCTGGATCGCGTCAAGAGCCGGCAATTGCTCGACCAGAACGCCTTCGACAACAAGATGCGCGACCTCATCTCCCGCCAGGCGCAGCTGGAGCGGCGCGGCGCCGCGCTCGCGGCGCTGGCCGCCGAGGCCGGAGCCGACGCGACCGCCCTGGCCGAGGCGCAGGCCGCAAAAGGCGGCGCGGCCCGCGAGCGCCTTGGCCGCCATCCAGGCGATCGGCGGCGCGCCCGCCGACGGCGACCTCGGCGGCGCCCCGGCCGACAGCGAACTGGGGGCCGCGCGCGCCTATGCGCCGGTCGCCCCGTCGGCGCGCGCGGCGGCGGCGCTGCCCGCCCCTTCCTCCAAGCCGCGACCGCTCGACGGCGGCGGGGACACCCTCAGCCGCGCCGAGCCTTCCGCCAGCCGCTTCGCCGACGAGCTGACCGCCGCCGCCGGAGACGCCTCGCTCGATCCCAACGCCCGGGTCGGGCTCGTCAGCTATTCCCTCGACCGCGTGGAGCGCGAACAAACGGCGACGCTCGCGGGGGTCGACAAGGCGGCGCGGGCGACGGCGCGGAAGTTCGAGAACGTGATCGCGCGCGCCGGCCTGTCGCCGGAGAACCTTAAGGCGCCGGCGGAAGCAGAGGGCGGCGTCGGCGGTCCCTATATTGCGCTGACGGGCGCCGACGAGGCCTTCGGCCGCGTGGCGAGCCATGCCGCGCGCGACATCGAGGCGGCGCACAAGCTGCGCCGGCTTATGCCGCATCTGCCTTTGCGCTACCCGCTCGCCGGCGACGTGACGATGTCCTCGCCTTTCGGCTACCGCCCCGACCCGTTCCTTGGTCGCCCGGCGCTGCATCCCGGCGTCGATCTGGTGCAGGCCTACGGCTCGGAGATCAAGGCGACGGCGATCGGCCGGGTGGTTCACGCCGGCCCGATGGGCGGCTACGGCAACGCCGTCGACATCGACCACGGCAACGGCATCGTGACGCGCTACGGCCACATGTCGCAGGTGCTCGTCGCCGAGGGACAGATGGTCAAGGTCAGCGACACGATCGGCCTCATCGGCTCCACCGGCCGCTCGACCGGCCCGCATCTGCACTACGAAGTGCGCGTCGACGGCGAGCCCGTCGATCCCGAGCGGTTCCTGACGGCCGAACGGGACTGATCGCTCGCCAAACCCCGCGCGGCCCGGCGAAAAGCGCCCGCTCAACGGGCGGGCGCATCGTTAACACTCATGCTATCCGGGGGCATGGAGCGACTCATCGCCAGCACCATCGAGCTGCTCGGACTGGCGATGGCGGTCGCCATCGTCGCGCAACGGCTCCGCCTGCCCTACACCGTCGGCCTCGTCCTCACCGGACTCGCCCTCGCCCTGGCGCGGATCGACATCGGGCTCCAGCTCACGCACGAGATCGTCTTCGATCTCATTTTGCCGCCGCTGCTGTTCGAGGCGGCGCTGAACCTGCCGTGGCGCGAACTCAGGCGCGACGGGCTGCCGATCCTGGCGCTGGCGACGGTCGGCGTGCTGCTCTGCGCAGGCGTGGTGTCGGCGGGGCTCGTCTATCTCCTTGGCTGGCCGCTGCGGCCGGCGCTCACGTTCGGCGCGCTGATCTCCGCCACCGATCCGATCGCCGTCATCGCGCTCCTGCGCGAGAACGGCGTGAAGGGGCGCCTGGCCCTCGTCATCGAGAGCGAGAGCCTCGCCAACGACGGCGCGGCGGCGGTGCTGTTCAGCCTCGCTTTGCTGAGCGGGCCGGGCGGCGGGCTGCCGGGCGAGCGCGAGGCGCTTCTTGAGTTCGTCTGGATCGCCGGCGGCGGCGTCGCGCTCGGCGCGCTGGCGGCGGGGATCGCGCTCACGATCGCCGGCCGCACGCAGGAGCATATGGTGGAGACCGCGATCACGGCGGTGACGGCCTATGGCTCGTTCCTCGCGGCCGAGCGGCTCGGCGCGTCGGGCGTGCTGGCGACCGTGACGGCGGGGCTGCTGCTCGGCAATCTCGGCGTGCTGGCGGAGCCGAAACGGCCGCTCTCGCTGACGACGCAGGGGCGCGAATTCGTGCTGGCGTTCTGGGAGTTCGCGGCCTTTGTCGCCAACTCCTTCGTTTTTCTGCTGATCGGCCAGGCGCTCGCGCATACTGGCTTGCGCTTCGACTGGCGGGTTCTGGCGGCGGTGGCGCTGGCGCTGGCGGGACGGGCGGCGGCGGTCTATCCGGTCGCGGCCTTCCTCATGCCCTCGCGCTGGCGGCTGACCTTGCCGCAGCAGCATTTCCTGTGGTGGGCGGGTCTGCGCGGCGCGCTGGCGCTGGCGCTCGCCTTGACGTTGCCCCCGGATGCGCCCTATCGCGGCGAGATTCTCACCGCCGCCTTCGCGGTGGTGGCGTTCTCCGTATTGGTCCAGGGCCTGACCGCGGGTTGGGCGCTGCGACGCCTCGGCCTCAGGCCAACGTGAGGGAGTTCAGGGATGACGGGCAAGGTCGCGCTGGTGACGGCGGGCGGAAGCGGCATGGGAGCGGCGGCGGCGCAACGGCTCGCCGCCGACGGCTACCGCATCGGGATCCTCTCCTCCTCCGGCAAGGGCGAGGCGCTGGCGAAGGCGCTGGGCGGCATCGGCGTCACCGGCTCCAACCAATCGGCGGACGACCTGAAGCGGCTGGTCGATCTCGCCATGGCGCAATGGGGGCGCATCGACGCGCTCGTCAACAGCGCCGGCCACGGGCCGCGCGCGCCGCTGCTGGAGATCACCGACGAGCAATGGCGGACGGGCATGGACGTCTATCTCATGAACGTCATCCGCCCGACCCGGCTCGTGGCGCCGATCATGGCGGCGGCGGGCGGCGGCGCCATCGTCAATATCTCGACCGCCTGGGCCTTCGAGCCCTCGCCGATGTTCCCGACTTCGGCTGTGTTCCGCGCGGGGCTGGCGGCGTTCACGAAACTGTTCGCCGATTCCTACGCCGCCAAGAACGTGCGGATGAACAACGTGCTGCCCGGCTGGATCGACTCGCTGCCCGAGGCGGAGGAGCGCCGCGCCTCCGTGCCGATGGGGCGCTATGGGCGCTCCGACGAGATCGCGGCGACGGTGGCGTTCCTGGTGTCGGAGGGGGCGGGGTATATTACGGGGCAGAATATCAAGGTGGATGGGGGATTGATGCGGGGAGTGTGAAGGCGAAGGCGAGCGAAATTTGATCCCCGCAGGTGTTGTTGCCTGCGAATTGTAGATATCACGAAGACGCCTTGGCGAGTGGCCCGTTCACTTCCTGGAGGCGCGCATTCATGGCGCGCAGGCGTCGCGCCAGCCCCTTTCATCACGGTCGCAGCCGCGAAGGCCGCCGTGTGGCCGACAATCTGCAGGAATTGATGCTCGTTCTCGACGCCAATGTGGTTTCGGAGCTTCGCCGCCCAGAAAAAGCCGATCCGAAGTTTGCCTGATGCGGGAATCTGACCCGCTCATTGCCATTTAAACAGAATTAGGCGTAAATACCGCTTCCCGCGCCGAACTGGCGCCAGGAAAGTCGACATGTAATCGCTCCGCGCGCGGCGGGCCATGTTGCCATGCTTTCTGACGGCAAGGAGGAAAAAATGGCCTATGTTGACTGGTCAATCCGTGGACCGGAAATCGTCAACTGCAATTGCAGTTTCGGTTGCCCCTGTCAGTTCAACACCTTACCGACAAATGGCGATTGCCGCGCGATGACGGCCGTGAAGATCGAGGAGGGTCATTTCGGCGACGTCGATCTCGGGGGCCTGGCGTTCTGTGGCATGTTTGCGTGGCCGAAGGCGATCCATGAGGGCAACGGCGAGGCGTTCGTCGTCGTCAGCGATCATGCCAATGAGGCGCAGCGGAATGCCCTGCTGACAATTCTCAGCGGTCAGGAAACCGTACCCGGCGCGACGATCTTCAGCGTTTTCGCGCCCACTTTCGCCAAGATGTACGATCCAGTTTTCGCCAAGATCGATTTCGATCTCGATCTTGAAAAACGCGTCGGAAGCGTGCGCGTTGCGGGCGTGATCGATACAGCAATAGAGCCCATTCGCAATCCCGTAACAGGCGACGAACACCGTGTGCAGGTCGTCCTGCCCAACGGTTTCGAGTATCACACAGCGGAATACGCGAGCGGCAAGACGCGCGCCAGCGGCCCAATCCCGCTGGCGTTCGAGAAATCTCATTCGCATTTGACCATGCTGCATCTGACGACGAACGGCGTGCCATAGCGGCTTGCAACCGATGTCTGACGCAATGCTGGAACGCGCGCTCGCCCGCGACCGCTGGCTTGTCGGCGGTTGCATTGCGCTTATCGCTGGTTTCGCGTGGCTGTGGCTGTGGCGTCAAAGCGTCGAAATGACCAGCAATTCTTTGTCGGCGTCGAGCATGCCCGACATGGACATGGGCGGCGCGATGATGGTCTCGACCGCCGATACCGGACCCTATCTCGTCAGCGCCTTCGTCATGTGGCTGCTGATGATGATCGCCATGATGCTGCCTTCGGCGGCCCCAATGATCTTGCTTTATGGAAGATTGGCGCGCGGCGCACGCGCGCAAGGGGCGGCGCTGGCGCCGACGTTCATTTTCGCTTTCGTATATCTGGCGATCTGGGCGGCGTTTTCCCTCGCTGCGGCGATCGCCCAATTGTTGCTCATCCGCGTCGGGCTTCGTCTCGGAAATGACTTTGGCGTTCGGCAACTGGCGCATCGGCGGCGCGCTCCTGATCGCCGCCGGCCTCTATCAGCTGACGCCCCTGAAGCGCGCGTGCCTCGAGTCGTGCCGCTCGCCGTTGTCCTTCCTGATGCGTCTTTGGCGTCCGAGCTGGGCTGGCGCAGCGCGCATCGGTCTCGCGCATGGGCTCTATTGCCTGGGCTGCTGCGCGCTATTGATGACATTGCTATTCGTCTTCGGAGTCATGAACCTGGCATGGGTTGCGGCGCTGTCGCTCTTCGTATTGATCGAAAAGGCGCTTCCGTTTGGAGGCCGAATAGGAACCCTCGGCGGCTTCATCGCTGTCGGCGTCGGTGCGGCTATGATGATTTATTGAGATGATCGCGGCGAATGTGGCGCGTTGGTCCTCTCGGAAGCGTCTGCTCGCCAAACGGCCGAGCCCCTGCGACCCCGCCCCCTAATTCTGCCCCTGCGCCGTCGCCTGCTCCACGCGCAGGCTCGCCGTCGTCGTCGTCTCTCCGGCGTTGATCCACGAGCGCACGGGCGCGGCGTCCCTGGCGTCGAGGCCGGCGGCCACGCGGATGTATCGCTCGTCGGCGCACATATCGTTCACCGCGTCGAACGCCACCCAGCCGAGCCCCGGCGAATAAGCCTCGGCCCAGGCGAACATCTCCTGCGTCGGCTCCGGCGCTTCGGCGACGCGATAGCCCGTGACGAAGCGGGCGGGAACGCCCCAGCCGCGCGCGCAGGCGATGAACGCATGCGCGAAATCCGCCGCCCCGCCCTTCTTCATGGCGAAGACTTCGGAGGCCGGCGACTCGCCGCCGAGGCCTTGCGCGAAGCCGAGCTCCATGTGCAGCGCGCTCATCAGCGCGTGCAATCGCGCGAGCGTTTCGCCCTGCCCCATGCCCTCGGCGAATTCGCGCAGCGCGGCGTTGGCGTGCGCAAGCGGGCTCGCGCGCAGATACATTTCCGCAGGCAGCGGATCGACCGCGCCGCGCACGACGCCGATGGCGTCGCTCGTCTGCACCTCGCCCGCCGCCGTGATCGTCACCGCCTCGACGGGCTTGTGCCAGCTGAGGCTATGGAGCACCGAGCCGAAGGGGTCCTCGCGGGGTTTCAGCGTCGCGTCGAGATCGACGCCGACGCGCCAGCGCAGCACATATTGCGACTCGAAGCTGCGCGGCGTCAGGCGCAGGTTGAGATGCAGCGAACGCGCGGGCGCGGAGAAGGCGAGCTTCGTTTCGTGCGACACCCGGATGCGCATCTAGGCTCCTCACTGAAACAAATATTGCTCGGAGATTGCGCTGGCGAGGCGGGCGTTCTCCTCGATGAATTCGGTGACGAACTCGTGCAGGCCGCCCTGGAAGATCTCGGTCATGCTGGCGCGCTCCAGCTTGGACAGCACCGCGCGCGCCTGACGCTGCGCGGCGCCGGATGCGCCATTGGCGCGCGCGAGGTCGTCGAGCGTCCGGTCGAGCGCGTCGTAGCAATAGATCAGCGAACGCGGCATCGAGGGCTTGAGGATCAGAAGGTCGGCGACGAGCCAGGGCTTCACCCGGTCGCGATAGACCCAGTGATAGGCGGTCGCCGCCGAAACGGCGCGCAGGATGGCCACCCATTGGAAATAGTCGAGCGAGCCGCCGATCTGCTCGTTGGCCGGCAGCAGCAGGTGATATTTGACGTCGAGCAGCCGCGCGGTGTTGTCGGCGCGCTCCAGGAACAGGCCGAGGCGGTTGAACCAATAGCCGTCATTGCGCAGCATCGTGCGATAGCAGGCGCCGTCGAAATCGAGCGAGGCCTTCTTGACGTAATCGAGGAAACGGGCGAGCGCGTCGCGGCTCATCTCCTTCGCCGCGCGCCGCGTCGCCTCGAAGCGCTTGAGCTCCAGCCAGGCGTCGTTGATGGCGGTCCAGGTCTCGGCGGTGAGCGCGGTGCGCACGGCGCGGCCGTTGGCGCGGGCGTATTCCAGGCAGTTGCAGATCGAGGAGGGATTGTCGCGGTCGAAGGTCAGATAGTCGATTGCCAGCGGCTCGCTGACTTCGCCGTGCTTGGCCTCGTAACTCTCGTGCGCGCCCGCCGCCTCCAGGGCGGAGAACCATTCGGTCTGCGGGTCGTCGGCGCCGCCGCGCGGCAGATATTCGAGGCGCAGCGTCGCCTCGATGGTGCGGGCGATGAAATCGGCGCGCTCCATGTAGCGGGCGAGCCAGAACAGGTTGTCGGCGGTGCGGGCGAGCATGTCAGGCGTCCTCGCCGTCCAAGGAATCGTCAACCACCCAGGTGTCCTTGGTCCCTCCGCCCTGGCTCGAATTCACCACCAGCGAACCTTTCGTCAAAGCCACGCGGGTCAGGCCGCCGGGCACGATGCGCACGCCTTTCGCGCCCGAGAGCACGAACGGCCTGAGGTCCACATGGCGCGGCGAAACGCCGGTGTCGAAAGAGGCCGGGCAGGTCGAGAGCGCCAGCGTCGGCTGGGCGATGTAATTGGCGGGATCGGCCTTGAGCTTGGCGGCGAACAGGTCGCGCTGCGCCTGCGTGGCGTGCGGGCCGACGAGCATTCCGTAGCCGCCGGAGCCGTTGACCTCCTTGACGACGAGCTGGTCGAGCCGCTCCAGCACATAGGCGAGGTCGGCGGGGTCGCGGCAGCGGTAGGTCTGGATATTCTTGAGCTTCGGCTCCTCGCCGAGGTAGAATTTGATGAGATCGGGCACGTAGCTGTAGATCGCCTTGTCGTCGGCGACGCCGGTCCCGACTGCATTGGCGACCGTCACATTGCCCGCTAAATAGGCGCCGATCAGGCCGGGCACCCCGAGCACCGAATCCGGGTTGAACACCAGCGGATCGAGGAATTCGTCGTCGACGCGGCGATAGATGACGTCGACCCGCTTGGGCCCCAGCGTCGTGCGCATGAAGACCACGTCGTTGTCGACGATCAGGTCGCGGCCCTCGACCAGCTCGACGCCGAGCTTGTCGGCGAGGAACGAGTGTTCGTAATAGGCCGAGTTGAAAGGCCCCGGCGTCAGTACGACGATGGTGGGCTTGGCGACATCCGAATGCGGCGCGACCGAGGTGAGGGTCGCAAGCAGCTCGTCGGGATAATCGTCGACCGGGGCGACGCGATGCGCGGCGAACAGATCCGGCGTCAGCCGCATCGTCACCTCGCGGTTCTCCAGCATGTAGGAGACGCCCGAGGGCGTGCGGGCGTTGTCCTCCAGCACGTAGAAATCCTGATCGTCGATCCGCACGATGTCGATGCCGCCGATATGCACCCAGACGTCGTGCGGCGCGCGATGGCCGATCATCTCCGGCCGGTAGTGCGGATTGCGCAGGATCAGCTCTTCGGGGACGATCTTTTCCTTCAGAATCCTGCGCGCGCCGTAGACGTCCTTCAGGAACAGGTTGAGCGCGGTGACGCGCTGGATGAGCCCGGCCTCCAGCTTCGTCCATTCCCGACGCGACAGGACGCGCGGCACGATGTCGAAGGGGATGAGCCGCTCGGACGCCTCCTTGTCGCCGTAGACGCCGAAGGTGATGCCGATGCGGCGGAACATGAATTCGGCCTGGGCGCGGCGCGAGGCGAGCAGATCCGGCGGGCTTTGCTCCAGCCAGCGCGCGACCTTGGCGTAGACCCGCCGCGGCGCTTCTCCTTCCGGACCCATCTCATCGAACGCCGCCATGCCGCCCCCTTCTCGCGCATCCCGGCGTCGCAAATCCTATGCCGGCCTTAGAACCAAGTCGAGGGCCTGAGCGCCGGGCATCGGGACGCCGGGCGGAAAGGCGGCGAAATCGCCCTCGCCCGAAAGCGCCGCGGCGAGACGGCGGCGATATTCGGCGCGGCTGATCTCGATCGCCCCGAGACTCGCCAGATGCTCGGTCAGGAACTGCGTGTCGAGCAGCCGGAATCCGCCGAGCCTCAGGCGCGCGACGAGATGGACAAGCGCGACCTTGGAGGCGTCGCGGGCGCGGTGGAACATGCTCTCGCCGAAGAAAGCCGAGCCGAGGCTGACGCCGTAGAGGCCGCCGACGAGCTCGCCGTCTGCGCGCACCTCCACGGAATGCGCCTGGCCGCGCGCGTGCAGCGCACAATAAAGCCGGACGATTTCGTCGTTGATCCAGGTTTTGTCGCGCTCCGCGCAAGCTTCCATCACTTCCCGGAAGGCGCTGTCCGCCCTGACCTCGAAGCGATCCGAGCGCACGGTCTTGGCGAGGCTTTTCGAGACGAGGAGGCCCTCGAGCGGGAATATGCCGCGCCGCTCCGGCTCGACCCAGTGCAGCTCCGTGGCGTCGCGGTCCTCGGCCATCGGGAACAGGCCGATCGAATAGGCGCGGACGATGAGGTCCGGCGTGATTACGAACGGCGGCTGGCGGCGCGACATGGAGGGAGGGTCGCAGGGAGGGAAAGACGCGTCAAGCGCGCCCCATTGCTCCAGTTCCCGCAAGCAATCGCTCAAGGATCGGCAGCGGCTGCAAAAATTCGTGATGAAACAGCGGGGCCCCTGAGAAGTTACCGACGTGAGCTTCGAGCTTGGCGCCCGGCTGCCTGCTCCCACCGCATCGCGTTTGAGATCTTGCGAGATCTTGGGAGCGCAGGGCGGCGGTGAGCCGCGAAGCCATGTCAAACTTAGTCACTTGCGCGATGCGGGGAATGGCTCGGGCGAACATTTGGAGGAACCTCTCATGAAATCCATGCTTCTCGGTTGCTTGACCGCGATAACCATCGGCGTCGCCGGCGCCTCGGCGCAATCGGCGACCGACAAAACCCCCACCGGCGCCGTCAATCCGGCGCCGAGCGCCGCCGCGCCGGCGACCCCGGCGCCCGACCCCGCCGTATCGGCGACGCCGGATCAGAAGGACGCCTTCATCACCAAGCAGGCGCCCGGAACAATGCGTGCGCCCAAGCTGGTCGGAGTTGCCGTCTACGACTCCAACAACAAGAGCGTCGGCAAGATCGACGATCTGCTTCTCAACCATGACGGCGAAATCGAGACCGTCGTCGTCGGCGTTGGCGGCTTCCTCGGCATCGGAAGCAAGGACGTCGGCGTCCCCTATTCCGCCATCCATTGGCAGACCGAGCAGCGCAAGGCGCCGGTGACCGCGCCGACGCCGGGAGGCGCTCTCGGCCAGACGCCGGCCACCAAGACGATCGATCCCGCCGCGACGGAAGCCTATCAGGGCTATCCCGACAAGGCGGTCCTGGAAATGACGCAGGCGCAGCTCAAGGCGGCGCCGGAGTTCAAATATGCTGAGGATCCGGCTGCGCAGTTAAGCAGCGCCGCGACCGACAAGACTGCGGCGCCCACGCCGCCTCAGAAACCCTGATCGCGCGCGGCCGACGCTGACGCCGTAGCGCGCGTAGAGACGTGAGTCGCCGGGCGGCCCCTTGGCCGCCCGGCGCTGTCGTCTTTCCGAATCGCGCTCGCCGTCGTAGGCTCGGCTCATCGGTGGCGAAGAGCCCGACGTGGCGCTGACCGCCGGCGCCGTTCGGAGGGAACGCCATGTTCAGAATTGCGGCCGCGGCCGTCGGACTTGGAATCTCCTGCGGGGCGGCGCTCGCGCAGGAGAGCGTTCAGGAACGCGAGTTCTGGGCCGCGGCGTTCGAGACCGGGCGAGCCTACGCCCAGGACCTGACTTTAATCTCCTATTGCGTCCGCAACGACGCCGATCTCGCCTCCTTCGTGCCGATCTCGCTCGTGGGCGATCTCCACAGCGTCGCGGACAGGGCGCGCATGGGCGCCGTGGACTATCGCCGCATGGCGGAATTCATCCGCGAAGTGCTCACCTCGGTGCGCTTCGCATCGCGCGACGCCGCCGATCCCGCGCTCGACAAGCAATGCGCGGAGCGCAAGGTCGCGGACGAAGTCGTCAGACTGGGGCCGATCGCCAGGCCCCTGACGATGCGCCCGCCCTTCGCCAAACGCTGAGGGCGGACCAGCGCCGGCGGCAAAAACGCCCGCCTTCCCGAATCGCGCCCGCCGCCCTAGATTCCACCCCCATGCCCGGCGACGCGCCCGAAATCCCCGAACTCGACGACGAGGAGCCCGACCTCGACCTGACGTCCGACGACGCGCCGGCCGCCGAAGGCCCGCTTGCGCGCGGCGCCGCCGCCATCAAGGCGTTCTGGAAACACGCCCCGCTGGGTCCCGGCGTCTATCGCATGCTCGGCGACGCCGGCGAGGTGCTCTATGTCGGCAAGGCGCGCTCGATCAAGAAGCGCATCCTCTCCTACACGACCCCGCAGCGCCTCTCGACCCGCATCGCCCGCATGGTCGCGGAAACCGCGTCGATGGTGTTCGTCACCGTCGAGACCGAGGCGGAATCGCTGCTGCTGGAAGCCAATCTCATCAAGCAGCTGAAGCCGCGCTACAACGTGCTGCTGCGCGACGACAAGAGCTTTCCCTATATCCTCGTCAGCGGCGACCACGAGGCGCCGCGCATCGTCAAGCATCGCGGCGCGCGCGACATCAAGGGCGACTATTACGGGCCTTTCGCCAGCGCCGGCGCGGTGCATCGCACGCTGTCGGCGCTGCAACGCGCCTTCCTCCTGCGCACCTGCTCCGACAGCTATTACGCCAACCGCACGCGGCCCTGCCTGCTCTATCAGATCAAGCGTTGCGCGGCGCCCTGCACGGGGGAGATCTCGCTCGCCGACTATGCCGGGCTCGTCGGCGAGGCGCGCGAGTTCCTGTCGGGACGCAGCCGCTCGGTGCGCCAGCGGCTCGCGCGCGAGATGGCGCAGGCCTCCGAGGCGCTGGAGTTCGAGCGCGCGGCCCGCTTGCGCGACCGCATCTCCGCGATGTCGGCCATTCAGGGCGAGCAAAGCGTCAATCCGCGCTCGGTGCCCGAGGCCGACGTGTTCGCGATTCACCAGGAGGCGGGGCAGTTCTGCATCGAGGCGTTCTTCTTCCGCACCTATCAGAACTGGGGCAACCGCGCCTATTTCCCGAGGGCCGACAAGGCGCTGGCGCCTGAGGACGTGCTCGACGCCTTTCTCGCGCAATTCTACCTGGAGCGCCCCGCCCCGCGCCTCGTTCTGCTGAGCCACGAGGTTCCGAGCGCGGCGACGCTCGCGGAAATCCTGTCCGCCCGCGCCGGCCGGCGCATCGCGGTGGGGCGCCGAAGCGCGGCGAGAAGAAGGAGCTCGTCGACAACGCCGCTCGCAACGCCCGCGAGACGCTGTCGCGCAAGCTCTCGGAGACCGCCACGCAGCAGAAGCTGCTCGCCGCCCTCGGCCAGACCTTCGGGCTCGACCATGCGCCGCGCCGCGTCGAGGTCTACGACAACTCGCACATCATGGGATCACAAGCGATCGGGGCGATGATCGTGGCGGGGCCGGAGGGCTTCGTGAAGAACCAGTACCGCACCTTCAACATCAAGAGCGAAAGCCTGACGCCCGGCGACGACTACGCGATGATGCGCGAGGTGCTGACGCGGCGTTTCGCCCGTCTCAAGCGCGAGGGCGAGACGGCCGAAGCCGGCGCCTTTCCCGACACGCCCGACCTCGTGCTGATCGACGGCGGGCGCGGCCAGTTCGAGGCCGCGCGGGAAGTCGATGCACGGGCTCGGAGTCGAGGGCGTCAAGATCGCCTCGATCGCCAAGGGGCCGGACCGCGACGCCGGCCGCGAGACGTTCTTCGTCGAGGGCGCCGAGCCGTTCAAGCTGCCGCAGCGCGATCCGACGCTGTTCTTCGTGCAGCGGTTGCGCGACGAGGCGCACCGCTTCGCGATCGGCACGCATCGGGCGAGGCGCAAGAAGGACTTCGTGAAAAGCCCGCTCGACGAGATTCCCGGCATCGGCCCCGCGCGCAAGCGCGCGCTGCTGCACGCCTTCGGCACCGCCAAGGCGGTCGCCAACGCCGGGCTCGCGGATCTCGAAAAAACGCCGGGGCTCAATGCGGCGACGGCGCGACTCGTGTATAGCTTTTTCCATGAGAACGGGTGAGGCCGAATGCTGACAGTCCATCATCTCGGCCGCTCGCAATCGGAGCGCGTCGTCTGGCTCTGCGAGGAGCTGGGCCTCGACTACAAGCTCGTGCGCTATCAGCGCGACGCAAAGACGAGGCTTTCCCCGCCGGAACTGAAGGCGCTGCATCCCCTGGGCGCCGCGCCGCTGATCGAAGACGACGGCGTCTGGCTCGCCGAATCCGGCGCCATCGTCGACTATATTCTCGGCAAATACGGCAAGGGCCGGCTCGCCTACGGACCGGAGGCGCCGGAGTTCGCCGCCTATCTCTATTGGCTGCACTTCGCCAACGGCACGCTGCAACCCGCGATGGGCCGCAACCTGATCCTCAGCCGGCTCAAACTGCCGCCCGACAATCCGGTCCTGTCCGCAATTCAGGAACGGCTCGACCGGGCGATGCGTCATCTCGACGGGCGGCTGGAGGCGTCGCCCCATCTCGCCGGCGAGGCCTTCACCGCCGCCGACGTCATGACCGTCTTCTCGCTGACGACGATGCGGCTGTTCTACCCCGCCGACCTCACGCCCTACCCGGCGGTCCTCGCCTATCTCCAGCGCATCGGGGCGCGGCCGGCCTACCGGCGCGCGATGGAGAAGGGCGATCCCGGATTTGCGCCGCTGCTGGGGGCGACGGTTTAGGTATCCGCCGAGTTGCAGGCCGCAGTGCGGGCCCTAGCGGTTCAAACCTGACGCTTGATGCCCGGCGGACATGGTCGGTGAAGGTGAAGGGTTTCGGACTTCGCCTAACAGCGCATTTCACCGCCTCTTTGCAGCGCATCAAGTGCCCATTGAGCAGACGGCCCGAAAATCATGACTTCTGCACCGCTTCGCAAAGGGCTACGGTTATCGCCGACAAACGCCTTTGGGGCCATACCGTGTTGCTGGGGAATCTCGTCGGACCAGATGCCCGTTTGTATGCCAAAAGCGAATGGGCTCTGCCAGCGGCCTTTGGCCTGCCCTCTCTTTTTCTACGGCAACGGCGCAAACTTTTGGCACAATTTACAGGCGCGGCAAAGATTTTGTTATTTCAATCGGAACAAGCAATCCAAAAGATACCCAAGACCCCGCGCATCGCCAGCGTATACTTTCTGTTGTCGATGTGGAACCTAAGTTCATTGTTAGCACTGTCGATCTTGTCGATTTGGATGCTTGGAAGAACGCTCAAATAACGCATCCGGGTCGATGGAAGCTGTCTATGCCTATTGTGCGCGGCTGGAGTTTTGCGAACTTTCCACCTGCGCACGACAAAATGCCCGCCACATACAAGAAATTTTCAAATCCAACTAACCGAGGAAAACCGGTCACTGTTGAAGATATTGACAGGTCACTGTTGCTTTCATTGGAATTGGTCGATTTGATATTAAGCCGTTCGTTGAAGAACGATTGAATAAAATAACTCTTCCAAGCGATCGACTTCTAAATCAAGAATTAACGCGTCTAGTCGAAAGCATTTCTGGATCGATTGCCCGAGCCGGAACTCCAAAGACCGGGCTTTACCCGCAACGCGCCGCGCCATTTAATCTTGAGCTCTTCAATATCCTTCACGCGCATTGGCATGCGCAAAAGCAAAGATGCAGTCTATGTAACGGATTGCTAATTTTGGCGGCTGAAAATCCTCTCTTGAGACTTTCAACTGATCGTATTGATAGCGCGATAAAGGAATACAACGCCGATAACACTCACTTAGTCCACGCGGGATGCAATTATGCGAAAAATGCTGCCTCAATGGAGGAATGGGAGGAATATCTCGAAGTAGTTAGGGGGCAACTTACTTAGCAAAAATGATTTGGAAACTTAATAATTTACAATCGCACCGCTCGGGAAGACAACAACAAGGGGGGCGCTATCGGGCAAGTCATTAATATTCTTTTTTGTAGTGTCCGCAACGTCCGCAACGGGCCAACTCCACGCATCGACGCCCGCGCGCCGGAGGGTTTCAAGCGTTAGGTCTGAGCCCTAAAACAGCTCATAAGTCTGCGCCCCGGCCGCTTCGGCCTCCTTCGAGGCGCGCGGGTCGCCGAGCGTGGCGCCCAGTTCGGCCAGCAGCACGCCGCGCGAGGCGCGCTTGGCGTCGATAAGCCATTCCCTCGGCATCGAGGCGCTGAGCGCGTCCAGAAAATCCGCGACGCCGAGAATCCTCTGCTGGAGATGGTCGAGCTTCTGCAATTCGTACATGTGTTCGGCGCCGGCTTCGCCCGCCAGCGCAATGGCGAGCCCCACCGCCTGTTCGAGTTCGTCGACCATCCCCGCCGCCTTGCGCAACTCGCCCGACGCGCGGCGCAGCGTGACGGCGGCTTCCTCCCGGCGCGCGCCCCGAACCTCTCCCCTCATGCCCTACTCTCCGCAACGCCCAATCAGCAACGCATCAAAACAGATCGATCTCTCCCGAGTTCGGCCGCGGCGCGAGCGGGCGCGCCGGCGCCGTCTCGACGACCTGGGAGATGTAGCTTTGCAAGGCGCGGCCGCCGACCGGCCAGAACTGGATGCGCCGGCCGAGCTCGCCGCCCGTGTCGCCGCCGACGATCCTGATGCCCTCGTAGGCGAGAAAGCGCCTGGCGAATTCCGCGTTCTTGCGCCCGATGTCGGAGAGCCCGCTCATCATGCGCGCGCCGCCGAACAACTTGGCCTCCAGCCGGTCGCGCTGCGCGCCCTCGCGCATCAGCCCGTTGAGCAGGAGCTCCATCAGATGGACGCCGAAGCTCTCGGACTCCTTCGGCGAGCCGACCTCGGCGCCCGGCAGCAGAAAATGGTTCATGCCGCCGACGCCGGCCACGGGATCGCGGATGCAGGCCGCCACGCACGAGCCCAGAAGCGTCGTCAGCACCATGTTCGGATCGTCGCTGACCTTGAATTCGCCTTGCACGATGTTGAAGCGACGCTCGGACGCGGCCGCCCTCATGTCAGACGCCCGACCACCGCCTCGATCGCGACGCGGATCGTCTTGGTCGTGTAGGGCTTGGCGATGAAGTTGTTGAGGCCGATTTGCCGCCCGCGCTCGACCAGCGTCTTGTCGGGGCTGCCGGTGACGAGGATGAAGCCGATCTTGGCCGTCGGCGCGTGGCTGCGCAGCGCCTTCAGCAGGCCGAGGCCGTCGAGATTGGGCATGTACTGATCGGAGATGACGAGATGCACGGGCTTGGCCTTGAGCTGGTTCAGCGCCTCGGCGCCGTCCTTGGCGAGCGCCAGATTGGTGATGCCCGATCTCCTGCAGCGACTCGGTCATCAGCATCCGACTGACCGAGGTGTCGTCGACGACCATCACTGCCAGTTGATTTGCGGCGGCCATGACCGTCAGTCCCTGTTTCGAGTGGCGAGCGCGGCGACTTCGGCCGCGATGGAGGCGAGCGGCGCCTGCTTCTCCACGGCGCCGATCTGCTGGGCGACCTTCGGCATCCCGTAGACGACGCAGGTCGCCTCGTTCTGTCCGAGCGTCCGCGCGCCGGCCCTGCGCATCGCCAGCAGCCCCTGCGCGCCGTCCGCGCCCATGCCGGTCAGGATCACGCCGACCGCCCTCGCCCCGACGTTGCGGGCGACCGAAAGAAACAGCGCGTCGACCGAAGGCCGATGCCCGCTCACCGGCTCGCCCTCGCGCAGCGCGCAGCGCAGTTGCTCGGCGCGCGACACTTCGAGATGGGCGTGCGTGCCCGGCGCGACATAGATGTTGCCGGGCAGGATCGGCGCGCCATGCGTCGCCTCGTGCACGCGCGGCGCGCAGATGCGGTCGAGCCTCTGCGCGAAGCTGCGGGTGAACGGCGACGGCAGGTGGATCGCCACCAGTGTCGGCGGACATTCGCGCGGGAATTGCGAGAGGATCGTCACCAGCGCCTCGACGCCGCCGGTCGAGGCGCCGATCGCCACCAGCCTGCCCATGAACGGCGCGGCGGGCGGGCGGCCGTTGGGCGCCGGCGCCGGGGCTTTTTGTTCCAGCCGCGCCGGCGCGGGGTCTCGCGCGTCAACCCTGGCGCCCGCCGCCGCCTTCACCTTCTCCGCCAGGCCCGAGAAGGCGTCGGGGTTCTGCGGCGAGGGCTTGGCGACGCAATCGACGGCCCCGATCTCCAGGGCCGAGATCGTCACGTCGGCGCCGCGCTCGGTCAGCGACGACACCATGATGACCGGCAGCGGCCGAAGCCGCATCACTTTCTCAAGGAACTCCAGCCCGTTCATGCGCGGCATCTCGACGTCGAGCGTCATCACGTCGGGATTGAGCGCCTTGATGGCTTCGCGCGCCTCCAGCGGGTCGGCGGCCTCGCCGACGACGCAGATCGCCCGGTCGGCCGACAGCGTGGCGCGGATCAGCGCGCGCATCGTGGCGCTGTCGTCGACGATCAGAACACGGACCGGTTTCATCGGTTTCGCCCTCCCGTCAGCCGATAGGTGGAGACGCCCTGGCTGCGCAGAAGCGCGGCGGCCGGGCCGGTCACGCGCTCGGAGTGACCGATGTAGAGCGCCCCTTCGGGAGTGAGCCGGGGCGCGAACTTCTCCCAGATGCGCTGCTGCGTCGGCTCGTCGAAATAGATGACGACGTTGCGGCAGAAGATCGCCTGGAACTGGCCCTGCATCGGCCAGGACTCCACGAGATTGAGCGGCCGGAAGGTTACGAGCTTGCGCGCCGCCGCGACGACGCGAAGCTGGCCGCGCTCGCCGGGCGAAGGCTCGAAGAACCGGCTTCGCATCTCGGCGCCGATTCCCTCGAGCAGGCTTTCGGCGTAGACGCCGGCCTGCGCCGTCGCCAGCACGTTGCGGTCGATGTCGGTGGCGAGGATTCTCACGTCGTGCTTGGCCGCCTCGGGCCATGCGGAGAGCAGCGTGAAGGCGATGGAATAGGGCTCCTGACCCGTCGAGCAGGCGGCCGACCAGAGTCGCAGCCGCCCGCGTGCCGCCGCTTTGCGCGAACGGCGCCACGATCTGCGTTCTCATGTGTTCGAAGTGATGCGGCTCGCGAAAGAACCTGGTGACGTTGGTCGTCAGCGAGGTCAGCATCTCCTGACGCTCGCCTGCCCCTTCCGGGCTCGCCACCAGATCGCAATAGTCGCGAAACGCCTGCATCCTCAGCGCCCGCAGACGCTTGGCGAGACGCGCATAGACCAGCGCCGCCTTGCCTTCCGTCAGCTTGATCCCGGCGTCCGCGTAGATCATCCCGGAGATGCGGCGGAAGTCGTCGCGGCTCAGCGTGAACTCGCCGGGAAGCAGGGGCTCGTTCGCGCGCGGCGGCCGTTCGCGCGGATGTCGTCATGCGGCCTCGCGCGAGAGGGTCGGCATGACGCTTTCGAGCGCGATGAGGCTGATCATGCGATCCTCCATCGCCATCACGCCGAGCACGAACGCGCGCGCCGCCTCCGAGCCGACGTCCGGCGTCGGCTGCACCTTGTCGGCGGCCAGGGCGATGATGTCGGAGACGGCGTCGACCAGCAGGCCCACCACCTGCTTGCCGGTCTGCGCGACGATGATGACGTGGCGCGGCGTCGGCTCGGTCGGCTGCGAAGCCGAGCCGGTCGGCGAGGTCGATGATCGGCAGCACGGCGCCGCGCAGGTTGATGACGCCGCGCACGAAGCCCGGCGCGCGCGGCAGCGCGGTCGCCGGCGTCCAGCCGCGGATCTCGCGCACCGACATGATGTCGATGCAGTAATACTGCGAGCCGATGCGGAAGGTGATGTATTCGCGCGCGGCGTTCGCCTTGGATTCGATCTCAGCCATGACTTTATCCCGCTAGCAGCATTTCGGAGGGCGTTCCTCGACCGCACGAGGCGTTGACGATGGCGTCGGTGTCGAGAATGAGCGCGATGCGGCCGTCGCCGAGAATGGTGGCGGCGGCGATGCCGTCGACATGGCCGTAATTGGCCTCCAGGCTCTTGATGACGACCTGCCGCTGGTCCTGGATCGCGTCGACCATCAGCGCGCTGCGCACGCCGCCCTCGGTCTCGATCAGCAAGCGTGACGCCCGACATCGGATCGGCGCGATGCGAGCGGAAGCCGAGCTCGTAGCCGACGTCGATCAGCGGCGTGAAGCCGCCGCGAATGCCGATGACCTGGCTCTCGGGCCCGAGGCCATAGACGTCGCCGCCCTTCGGCTTCATCGTCTCCAGGATCGACGTTGAGCGGCACGACCAAAGTCTGGTCGGCGACCTTGACCACCATGCCGTCGAGCACCGCCAGCGTCAGCGGCAGGCTCATCGAGAAGGTCGAGCCCTGGCCGGGCCTGGAGGTGATCGAGATGCGCCCGCCGAGCGCCTGGATCGAGCGCTTCACCACGTCCATGCCGACGCCGCGGCCGGAGATGTTGGAGACCGTCTCGGCGGTCGAGAAGCCCGGAAGGAACAACAGATTGTCGATCTCGGAATCGGTCAGTTGCGCGTCGGCCGGGATCAGCCCCTTCTTGATCGCGATGGCCTTCACCCGCGGGCCGGTCGATGCCGCGCCCGTCGTCGGCGATCTCGATGACGACGCGCCCCGATTTGTGCGCCGCCGACAGCCTGCACCTCGCCCTGCGCCGGCTTGCCGGAGGCGATGCGCGCGTCGGGGCGCTCCAGTCCGTGGTCGACGGCGTTGCGGATCATGTGGGTGAGCGGATCGGCGAGGCGCTCGATCACGGTGCGGTCGACCTCGGCGCCCTCGCCCTCGGTCTTCAGACGCACGTTCTTGCCGGTGGCGTCGGCCACCTCGCGCACGATGCGCGCCATGCGCTGGAACAACGGCCGCACCGGCTGGGCGCGGATCGCCATCACGCTTTCCTGGATCTCGCGCGTCAGATGTTCGAGATCGTCGAGGCCGGTGGCGATGCTGGCGTTCTTCACCGCGCCCGCCTCCAGCACGCGCTGCGTCAGCATGGCCTGGTTGATGACCAGCTCGCCGACGAGGTTGATCAGCCGGTCGACGCGGTCGAGATCGACGCGGATCGTGTTCTGCCCGGCGTTGGCCGAGGCGCCGGCCTCGGGCTTGGCGGCCTCGCGCGGCGCGCGGGGCTCGGCGGCCGCCGCCTTCGGCTCCTCGGCGGCGACTCGCCTTCGCCTCGGGCGGCCGGCTCGGCCGCGTCCGGCGCGATGGGCTCTGCCGCCCGGCTCGACCGTCTCGATGTCGAGATGGCAGTCGCCGTCGACGAATTCGAACACCGCCTGCACGGCGGCCAGATCCTGCTCGCTGCGCAGCGTCGCGCGCCAGGAGAGATAGGACTGCTCGGGCTCCAGATGGGCGAGCAGCGGAATGTCGGCGGTCTCGCAGTGGACGGTCAGCTCGCCGAGCCGCGCAAGCTCGCGCATCAGCCGCGTCGTCTCGTTGCCCTTCGCGTAGAGCTCGGGCTTCGGCTTGAAGACGATGACATATTCGTTGACGCTGGGCTCGATGCGTCAGCGCCACCGGCTCCCAGCCGAGCGCGGCGAAGGGATTGCCGTCCCCCTCCTCGGCCTCCTCCTCCTTGGCCGCCGCCGGCTGTTCCTCGCAATGGCCGTTCAGCTCGGCGATGAGCTCGCCGGAGCGCGCGTCGTCGAAGGCGCCGCCGTCGCGCGAGGCCGCGACCAGATCGGCCAGCACGTCGGCGGCGCGCAGCATCGTCTTCATCACGCGCCGGCGAAGGCTGCGAGCTGGCCGTTGCGGATGCGGTCGAGCGTCGTCTCGAACACATGGGCGAACTTGACGAGCCGGTCGAGCTTGAAGGCGCCGGCGCCGCCCTTGATCGAATGCACCGCGCGAAAGACGGCGTTGACGGTTTCGTTGTCGGCGGAGCCGTCCTCCATCGCCTGGAGGCCGGTCTCGAGTTCGCCGAGCTGCTCCTCGCATTCCTGGAAGAACGTGTCTTTGATCGCTTGCATCGGATCCATGGCGGCCTCCGCTTCGCCTCGTCAGGCGGCCACGCGACGGATGACGTCGACGAGCTTGACGGGGTCGAACGGCTTGACGATCCAGCCGGTCGCGCCCGCCGTGCGGGCGCGCTGTCTTCTTCTCCGCGTCGCTCTCGGTGGTCAGCACCAGGATCGGCACGACGCGGAAGCGGTCGATCTTGCGCGCGCCCTCGATGAAGCCGAAGCCGTCCAACTTCGGCATGTTGATGTCGGTGATGACGATGTCGGGGTCCTCGCGCTCGAGCACGTCGAGCCCGTCCTTGCCGTCGACCGCCTGCACGACGTTGAAGCCGGCGCCCGTCAGCGCGAGCCGCAGCATGTCGCGCATCGTTCGGGAATCGTCGACGGTCAGTATCTTCATGGCTCATGGGGCGATGACTCCAGTGAGGAACGTGCCCGGCTCCAGGCCGAGAAGGTTGAGATCTTCGAGGAAGCGGGCGGAGGGGATTTGCAAGCGTCAGCGCGTCGCCCTCGAGCTTCCAGGCCCGCTCGGCGGCGAGCAGCACCTGAAGGCACGAGGCGCCGAGCCGCGTCGACGCGCGAGGCGTCCACCGCCAGCGGCTCGCCGAGCCGCTTCATGAAGGCCTCGGCCAATTCGGCGGCGACGCGGCATGTCGAGATTTTCGGGCAGCTCGATCACTTGCGCAGCGTTGACACGCGCGGGTCTCCTCAGGCGTTGGCGCGATGATTCGGGCGGGTTCGGCGAGGCCGCGGCGCTGGCGCGCGAAGGCGCGCCGCGGCGGAGGAGAACTCAGGGCCAGAGCGGCAAGCGTAACGGCAGCGCATCGCACACAGCATCCTCGGCGGCTCTCGCGCGCCGCCACGGGCCGAGACAGCCTGCGGCCGAAGGGCGGCAAGCCCGTTCGGACCAACTGCTCGAAACTCAGGGGAAAGGCCGGATTCGGGCCGGCGGGATCCGGCGGCTTCATGCCTCCTGGCGCGGCCGTCGCGGCGGCGTTGCCAAGCAGATCGCATTTCGGAGATAAATGGCGCTGGTTAACAACGGCTGAAGCGGGCGGGGAGATTGCGATGCCGCAAGCCTACGAAGCGGCGCTCTCGGCCTACGAGCGCTTCGAATTCTCCGCCGGCCGCTATACGCGCCCGGTCTACATGCGCGGCGAAGGCCCGGCCGTCGTCGTCATCCACGAAATTCCGGGCCTGCATCCGCTGGTCATCGGCTTCGCCGACCGGATCGCGGCGGCCGGCATGAGCGTCTATCTCCCCGTGCTGTTCGGCGATCCCGGAAGGCCGGTCGACGGCGCCTATCTCGCCAAATCCATGTTCTCGGCGATCTGCGTGCGGCGGGAGTTCAACGTCTGGCGGCTCGGGCGTTCGAGCCCCATCGTCGGCTGGCTGCGCGCGCTCGCCAAAGCGGCGCACGAGAAGCGCGGCGGGCGGGGGGTCGGGGCGGTCGGGATGTGCTTCACGGGGGGCTTCGCGCTCGCCATGGCGACCGAGCCGGCGGTGGTCGCCCCTGTGCTCGCCCAGCCCTCGCTGCCGATCGCCATGCTCTCGAAGGCGCGCGCCGCCGACATCGACATGAGCGCGAGGAGATCGCCTGCGTGCGGGCGCGCTTCGAGAACGAGGACCTCTCGGCCCTCGGCCTGCGCTTCCGAAGCGACAAGGCCGTGCCGGACGCACGGTTCGACCGGCTTGCGCGCGAATTCCCCGGCCGTTTCGAGGCCATGGAATTCGCCGACGCGGACGCAGCGCCGAGCCCGCGCCCGCCTCACTCCACTCTGACCATCCATCTTCGCGAGGACGGCCCGACCAAGGCCGCCGAACGGCGCGTCATCGCCTTCCTCAAGGAGCGGACGGCGGGCGCCGCGCCATAAATCCACCACGCCGTTTCAGCAGACGCTCCACCGATGACTTTCGCCTCGCCGTCCGACATTCGCACCCCGACCCGCCCACGGCGGACGTTCCGGCGCTCCCTCGCCGTCAACGCCCGCGTCATCGGCGCGCTCGTCATGCGCGAAGGCACGATGCGCTTCGGCCACGAGAACCTTGGCTTCTTCTGGGTCATCGGCGAGCCGCTGCTGCTGACTGTCGGCGTGATGGGCATGTGGACGATCTCCGGACAGACGCACGGCCACGGCGTCGGCGTCGTGCCCTTCGCGCTTAGCGGCTACACGATGATAACGCTGTGGCGTCACCTCTCGGGCAAGATGGTCCACTCCATCCGCAACAGCATGGGCCTGCTGTTTCATCGCAACGTCAGTCTGCTCGACGTGCTGGTCGCCAAATGCCTGCTGGAGATCAATCGGAATCCTCACGGCTTTCTTCGTCGCCTGGACGCCGCTGACCGCGCTCGGCTTCCTTGACCCGATGCCGGACCCCCTGCTGTTCGCCGGCGGCTACCTGTTGCAGGCCTGGTTCGGCTCGGCCTTCGGCCTGATCGTCGCCGCGCTCAGCGAGATATACGAGGCGACCGAACAGGTCCTGCCGCCGATCCTCTACATCACCCTGCCCTTCACCGGCGTCTTCAACATGGCCGCATGGCTGCCGCAGGAATGGCGGAAGGTCACGGAGTGGTCGCCGCTCGTGACCAATATCGAGATGCTGCGCGCCGGCATGTTGTCCGGCGACGGCGTGTACTATTACTATCCCTGGTATACGATCGGCTGGTCGCTGGCGCTGACGGCCATCGCCCTGCCGCTCGTGCAACACGCCCGGCGCTACGTCACCTTCAGCTGACCGCGCGCTCCTCGACCGCCCCGCCGCGCAGGCCCATGGCGCCGGCGAGCCATTTGAGCCGCTCGGCCACGACCTCGCTGTCGGGCGCCCGGGCCGCGGGGGCGACCTCGAGCACCAGCCGGTCGCCGTCGGTCCTGAGCCTCGCCCCGGCCAGCACTTTCTGGCTCGCGCCGGAGAAGCGATAGGCGAGCCGCATCGACGAGCCCAGAATGCGCGCGCGCCGCCGCGCGCCGTCGCCGATGAGCCGGATCGCCGGCTCCAGCCAGGGCGCGTCGGGTTTGTAATCGTAGCGGAAATGCAGCGCGGCGGCGAGAAACACCCGGTCGGGATGATCGACGCCGATGAACGGGAATTGCAGCACGCGGCGGAACGTCTCCTCGGCGCGCAATTCCGGCGCGTCGCGCCAGGCGATGTCGGAGAGCGCGCAGGCGGCGACCCTGAGCCGCGTCTCCGCCGCCGTTTCGCCGGGAAACAAGGCCGCCGTCCAGTCGACGAGCGAGGAGGCGAACTCCGGCACGCGCGCGTCGCGCAGCCCGATGAGCCGCGCGCCCTCGACGAGGGGATCGCGATATTGCTCCTCATTCGAAAGCTTCGAAAAGAGCAGCCCCTCGCGCAGGCCCAGAGCCGAGAACACCACCCGCTCGGAGCCGAGCCGCTTCAGCACGCGGTCGAGCGCCAGCGCGGCCGAGGGCAGCGAGCGGGCGCGGCGAGACTGCACGCCGGGAATGGCTTTGGGCGGCGGGGCCCGCCAGATCGACTTGGCGAAGTCGCGCGCTTCGGCGGCCGACAGAGCATAGCCGTGCGTCACCCTGACCGCCGCTTTGGCGGCGGCCATATGCGCCTTGGCGAGCGCGCGCCAGCCGCCGCCGACGGCGAAGAACGTCGGCTTGCTCAGGGACATCGGCAGGCCGGCGCGCAGCCGCTCGTCGATCTCGCGCTTGGCCTCCTCGCGCCCGGCCGTCAGCATCGCCTCGACGGGCAGCGCGCCGAGGGGCAGGCTGACCGAGACCTCGCCGACGCGGTCGTCGAGCGCCAGCGCCACTTCGAGCGAGCCGCCGCCCATGTCGCCGACCGAGCCCACGGGGCGGAAGAAACCGGAGATGACGCCGAGCGTGGCGTAATAGGCTTCCTCCGGCCCGCCGAGCACGCGCACCTTGAGCCCGGACTCCCTTTCGATGGCCGCGGCGAGCTCCGGCCCGTTGACGGCGCGGCGGATCGCTTCGGTCGCCGTTACGTCGAGTTCGGCGACGTGCATGGCTTCGGCGATGGCGGCGAAGCGGCGCGTCGCCTCGACGGTGCGGCGGAAGTTCTCGGGCCTGATGACGCCCGTTTCGGCGAGCCCTTCGCCGAGCCGGCAGAGCGATTTCTCGTTGAATCGCGGCAGCGGCGCGCGCCCGAGCTGGTCGTAGACGACGAGGCGGACCGAGTTGGAGCCGATGTCGACGATGCCGTAGTGCGGCTTGCGCTCGTCGGCTACGCCGAGGTCCAGCGGGCGATGGGGCGGGTCGGCGTCAGGCATTGGGAGCCCGTTTAGCACGCCGGCGGGCCGAGCCGACTACGGCGGAATGACGCGAGTGCGGCGGCTCGCGTCGGATCGCCTCAACAAGTCCGGCGACGGAGCGGGATAAAATCTGTGGCCTGACGGTCGTCGAGGCGGGGATGTCCGCGCTTGCGGGGCGCGAGCCGACAAATTCGTCAATAAGCTCGATTTCGATATTCCCGATCGAATATAATGCCGGAACCGATATTCCCGCTCAAATATATCCAAAATAAATTGAAAGGCGGAAGCGCGCGAGTTTCACGATTGTTTTCTCCAAGATTTCGCCTTAGCCTCCTTCATCGCATATTGCGCGCAAGAGAAACTTCCCGGCGCAAATGCGGCAACACAAAAACGCATAAGGCCTCGAACTCGGCGGCCAGCGATTGGGAGGAAACATGGTCACGCTGCACGTAAATGGGCAAGCGCAGAGCTTCGACGGCGACCCGTCGATGCCGCTGCTCTGGTACCTTCGCGACGTACTCGGCCTCACCGGGACGAAATTCGGCTGCGGGGTCGCCGCTTGCGGCGCCTGCACCGTCCATCTCGACGGCGAGGCCGTCAGATCCTGCCGAACGCCGATCAGCGACGCCTCGGGGAAATCGGTCACGACGATCGAAGGGCTCGACCCGGAGGGCAACCATCCGCTGCAGAAGGCGTGGCGCGGCCAACAATGTTCCGCAATGCGGCTATTGCCAGGCCGGGCAGATCATGCAGGCGGCGGCGCTCCTGAAAGAGACGCCCCACCCCACCGACTCCGACATCGACCACGCCATGTACGGCAACATCTGCCGCTGCGGCACCTACGGGCGCATCCGCGCCGCCATCAAGCAAGCCGCGGGAGCCTGACATGACCAAGCATCTTCGCGAAATCGCTCCTTCGAGCATCGAGAACGTCAGCCGGCGCGCCCTGCTGAAGGGCATGGTCGGCGGCGGCGGCCTCGTCCTGGCGCTCAGCGTTCTTCCGCCGGGCGTCGCGCGCGCCGCCGAGGCCAAATGGGGCGGCGACGGCATGCCCCACGGCACGGTCAATGATCCGCTCGTGTTCGTTTCGATCGCGCCGGACGGAACGGTCACGATCGTCTGCCATCGCTCGGAGATGGGGCAAGGCATACGCACCGGCATGCCGCTCATCGTCGCCGACGAACTCGACGCCGACTGGTCGCGCGTGAAAATCGCGCAGGCGCCGGGCGACGAGGTGAAATACGGCAACCAGGACACCGACGGTTCGCGTTCGACCCGGCATTTCTTCAAGCCGATGCGTCAGGTCGGCGCCGCCATGCGCATGATGCTGGAGGAGGCGGCGGCCAAGCGCTGGGGCGTTGCGGCCTCCGACGTCGAGGCGAAGAACCACGAGGTGGTGCAGAAGTCCACCGGCAAGAAGCTCGGCTATGGCGAGCTCGCCGCCGACGCGGCCAAGCTCGCCGTGCCCGCGACCGACAGCCTGCAGCTCAAGGACCCTTCGCAGTTCCGCTACATCGGCAAGGAAGGGACCAACATCGTCGACGCCTTCGACATCACGACGGGGCGGGCCAAATACGGTCAGGACGTCAGGCTGCCGGGCATGAAATACGCCGTTATCGCGCGACCCGCGGTGATGGGCGGCAAGGTCAAGTCCTATGACGCAACGGCGGCGAAGAAGATTCCCGGCGTGCTGCAGATCGTCGAGATCCCGGCGCCGTCCTATCCGCTCGCCTTCCAGCCCTCCGGCGGCCTCGCCGTGATCGCGGACAACACCTGGGCGGCGCATCCAGGGCCGCAACGCGCTGAAGATCGAATGGGACGACGGCCCGCACGGGAGCTACGATTCGGCCGCCTACCGCGCGGCGATGGAGGCGACCTCCCGCAAGCCCGGCATGGTCTTGCGCAGCCGACGGCGACTTCGACGCCGCTTTCGCCAAGGCGGACAAGAAGGTCGAGGCCGAATATTACATCCCGCACAACGCCCATGCGACGATGGAGCCGCCTTCCGCGACCTGCCAGATCGTCGGACGGCAAGGCGGAAGTCTGGACGAGCGTGCAGAGCCCGCAGGCCGCGCATGATCTCGTCTCCAAATATCTGGGGCTTCCCGGCGACAAGGTGACGGTCAACGTGACGCTGCTCGGCGGCGGTTTCGGCCGCAGGTCGAAGCCGGACTTCGCGGTCGAAGCGGCGCTGTGCTCGAAGGCGATGGGCGGCGCGCCGGTCAAGGTCGTGTGGACCCGCGAGGACGACATCCACAACGACTTCTACCACACCGTGTCGGTCGAGCGGCTGGAGGCGGGGCTCGACAAGGACGGCAAGGTGGTCGCGTGGCGCCACAACAGCGTCGCGCCGACGATCTTTGCGCTGTTCATGCCCGATCCCAAGCACGAGGTTCCGCTCGAGCAGGGCATGGGCCTCGTGGACATGCCGTTCTCGGCGCCCAACATCAAAATCGAGAACGGCGAGGCCGAAGCGCACACCAAGATCGGCTGGCTGCGCTCCGTCTCGAATATTCCGCATGGCTTCGCCATCCAGTCCTTCGTCGCCGAACTGGCCGCGGCGGCGGGCAAGGACCAGAAGACGTTCCTCCTCGATCTCATCGGGCCGCCGCGCATCGTGCCCGTGGCGCAGATCGTGAAGAACTTCTGGGACTATGGCGAGAATCCGGAGGTCTATCCGGTCGATACGGGCCGGCTGCGCCATGTCATCGAACTCGTGACCGAGAAGGCGGGCTGGGGTCGCGCCCTGCCGAAGGGCCACGGACTCGGGCTGGCGGCTCATCGCAGCTTCGTCAGCTATGTCGCGGCCGTCATTGAAACCGCGGTCGACGAGAAGGGCAACGTCACCGTGCCGCGGGTCGACATCGCCATCGACTGCGGCCCGATCGTCAATCCCGACCGCGTCCGCTCTCAGCTCGAAGGCGCCGTCGTGCAGGGTCTGGGGATCGGCCTGATGAACGAGATCTCGTTCAAGAACGGCAGGGTCCAGCAGAGCAACTTCGACGACTTCATGATGATGCGCATCACCGACGCGCCGCGCGAGACGCATGTCTATGTCGTGCCGCACGGCTACGACGTGCCGATGGGCGGCGTCGGCGAGCCCGGCGTTCCGCCGATCGCGCCGGCCCTCATGAACGCGATCTTCGCCGCCAGCGGCAAGCGCGTGCGCGCCCTGCCGATGGGGCAGATGAGCAGAGGCGCCTGAGCGTAACGCTTGGTTGAAGGGCCGGGCGACAAGCCCGGCCTTTTTCACTCACGTTTTGGCCGCGCCCAACGGCCCCGCCGCGCGAATCTCGCCGACCTCGCGCCCGCGCCAGTTCGTCAGCTTCGGCCGCATGAGGCGGGCGAAGCCCTCGGGCGGCGCGAGGAAGCGCGCGATCAGCGCCGCGATCATCGTTTCCGCCGCCCGGGACGCCCCGTCGTCGGCCTTCACCGCAAGGCCGAGCCCCAGTTCCGGCAGGGCGGCGCAGAAAACGCCCTCGGCGCCCGTCTTGGTGATGGCGCGGCCTTCGAGCAGCGTCATCGCCTCCGCATCGAAGCGCCTCGTTCCCGCGACATGGAACGGATGCGCCGCCATCGCCGCAAACAGCCGCCGCGCCGCGACGGCGCGCGCCGGCCCGAGCCCCCGCCCGGTCGCCATGCGCGCAAAACCGCGCGCCAGACCGCCAAGCGAAATCGCGTAGGTCGGGATCGAGCAGCCGTCGAGCCCGCGCCGATCCTCGCCGAGCCGCTCGCCGCAGACGTCCTCCAGCGCGGCCTTCACCTCGCGCTGCACGACATGCTCCGGCCGTCTCGTAGCCTTCCGTCGGCGCGCCGAGCGCGCAGGCCACGCAGAGGAACCCCGCGTGTTTTCCGGAACAATTGTTGTGCAACGCGCCCGGCTTCCGTCCCTCGCGCGCGAGCGCCCGGGCGGCCTCGGCGTTGAGCGGCCAATGCGCGCCGCAGGCGAGCGCGGCCTCCGTCAGACCCGCCTTGGCGAGCATCCCGGCCGCGCAAGCCACATGCGCGGGCTCGCCGGAATGGGAGGCGCAGGCGAGCGCAAGCTCTTGCGCGGTGAACTCGAAACGGTCCGCCGCGCCGCTCTCGATCAGCGGCAGCGCCTGGATCGCCTTCACCGCCGAGCGCGGATAAACCGGCCGCTCGACGTCGCCGAAGGAGAAGACCACGGCCCCGTCCGCATCGACCACGGCGCCCGCGCCGCGATGAAAGGACTCGACCCGCCCGCCGCGGGCGACCTCGACGACGATGGGGTTTTCGCTCAACGTCCGCGCCTTCAGTTCACCAGCCGGCCCTGCCGGAAGGGCTTGCGCAGCTCCGCCTTAGCTCCTGCCCGCCCCGGAAAGCGGCAGGCGGCTCCTGTTCGGTGGCGACCCGGCGCGGCGCGGTCTGCATCGCGCGGCGCAGCAATTGCGAAATCTGCGTCATCGGCGTTTCCTCTTCGCCGCGACCCTGCCGCCGGCGCGGCGCGAAGGCAAGGGCTTGCGGCGCGTCAACGCGCGCCCCGCCCCGGCCATGCAGGATTTGCCGGCAAGGACGGAGTTTTCATGCGCGTCAGTGACGTAATGACCCCGAAGGTGATCAGCGTGGCCGAGAGCGACTCGCTGTGGGACGCGCTCAACCTGATGGCGTCGCGCAACGTCAGCGCGCTCATCGTCTACGACGCCATCGGCGGCCCGGTCGGCGTCATCAGCGAGGGCGACCTGATGCGGCGCGCCGAATTCGGGGCTGAGAAGCGCCGGCCGCGCTGGCTCGATTTTCTCATCGGCGGCGGTCGCGCCGCGCGCGATTACGCCCGAAGCCATGGCCGGCTCGTCGGCGAGATCATGACCCGCAACGTCATCTCCATCGACGCCGAGGCGGACGTCAGCGAAGCGATCGACCAGATGCTGGAGATGAAGGTCCGGCGGCTCCTCGTCCTCAAGGGAGGCGAGCCGGCCGGCATCCTCTCCCGCTCCGATCTCGTGCGCGCGCTGATGCGCGCCCTGCCGCCGGAGAGCGGGGCGCGCTCCGACGCCGAGATCCAGGCGGACATCGAGGCCGGGCTGGCGCGCGAATCCTGGGCGCCGGTCAGCACGGTCAGGGTCTCCGTCGAGAACGGAGTCGCGACGCTCGAAGGCTCCATACCCGAGGAGGGCATGCGCGAGGGCCTGAAGGTGCTCGCCGAGAACACGCCCGGCGTCAGGAAAGTGCGCGACCAGCTCGCCTGGATCGAGCCGAACTCCGGCGCCTACATCGCCGCGCCCGGCGATTCCTGAATCGGTCAGCCCGCGCTCCTCATCAGCGGGCGGTCGACGAGCGCGGCGGCGATGTCGCGCCGCCCGTCCTCGCGCCGGCCCGCCTCCGAGGCCATGACGCTGTAGATCATGCAATGGGTCGCGCGCGGATCGACCTCGACGCCGTGGATCTTCAGCAGCGACCGCGCCGCATGATGGCGCACCAGCGCGTCGCGATCCTCGAGCGCCTCGCTGCAGCGCCTCGGCGACCTCGGACGCAGGCATCGAGGCGAGCGCCACGGCCGCGTCCATGCGCTCGCCCGACGAGCGGGCGCAGCGAAGCCTGCCGATGACGGCGCGGGCGTAGCCCTCGCGCGGCTCGATGCGCCACAGGGCCGCCGCCGTCGCGATCATCAGGGCGCCGCTCCAGTTCGCGTCGTCGTCTATCAGCGCGGCCTGCGCGCGCACCCGCTCCTGCTCGAACAGCTCCGCGAGCCGCCGCGCCGCGCGGGGCGTGGCGAGCGCGCCCAGCCCGACGATCGCCCGCGCCTCGGGGGCCGCGTTCAGCAGCATCCGCTCGGCCAGAAGCCGCTCGCGTCCCTGAAGCGCGGCGAGCGCGACAAGATCGAGGCCGCCGCGCGGCGACGCCCGGTCCGCGCAGAGACTGTAGGAAAACTCCTCGAACGCCGCCGACCGGCGCGCATGGGCGCCGAACAGCGCCCTGACGCGCGCCCCAAGCCTGACAAAGTTGTTCGGGCGCATCGCGTCACCTCCCTCGCAAGAGCCCTGACGGGGGGACGCTAGCGCGCGCCGGACGGCGGAATATGTTCCTGCGCCACATTGCGCGACGCATTTCGCGTGGGCTACGCCATATTGCGGATGCGTGCGAAATTATTCGCGGCCCTGTCGAAACGACGCCGGCCCGCGCGTCTTCTCATCGGCGCCCGACGAGGCGCCCCCGGAAGGAGCCACGACCATGCAATATATGCTGTTGATCCATTTCGACGAGGCGGCGATGGCCGCCGCCCGCCAGACCGACGCGCAGGCGGTCATGGCCGCCTATGGCGCCTATACCGAAGCGATGCGCCAGGCCGGCGTCCTGCGCGGCGGCGAGCGGCTGCATCCGGCGGCCAACGCCGCGATCGTGCGCGCCAAGGGCGGCAAGACCTCGGTCGTCAACGGCCCCTATGCGGAGGCCAGGGAGCAGCTCGGCGGCTATTACATGATCGAGGCGCCCGACCTCGACGCCGCGATCTCCTGGGCCTCGCGCTGCCCCGGGCGCGGCGGAGGGCGCCATCGAGGTGAGGCCGGTTTGGCCGATGTGACGGCTGAGGCGCGCTCGCTCGCCGAGCGCGTCGCGCGCGAGAGCTACGGCCGGCTCGTCGCCTTTCTCGCCGCAGGCGCGCGCGACGTGCCGGCGGCGGAGGACGCGCTGGCCGACGCCTTCGCGGCGGCGCTGCAAAGCTGGCCGCTGCACGGCGCCCCCGCCAATCCCGAGGGATGGCTCGTCGTCGCCGCGCGCCGGCGCCTTATCGACGCCGCGCGGCGGCGGGGCGCCGCCGCCGAGGCGGAGGCGACCTTGCGCCTCCTCGCCGAGGAGTTCGACGCCTCGGGCGAGCGTCCGCTGCCCGACCGGCGCCTCGCGCTGATGTTCGCCTGCGCCCATCCGGCGATAGAGGAGAGCGTGCGCGCGCCGCTGATGCTGCAAACCATTCTCGGCCTCGACGCGGCCGCCATCGCCTCGGCCTTCCTCGTCTCGCCCGCCGCGATGGGCCAGCGCCTTTCGCGCGCCAAGACGCGGATAAGGCTCGCCGGCGTGCCGTTCCGCGAGCCCTCGCCGGAGCTCTGGCCGGAGCGAATCGGCGCCGTGCTCGACGCCATCTACGCCGCCTTCAGCCATGGCTGGCTCGCCAGCGGCGACTCGCGCGGCCGCAATCTCGCCGAGGAGGCGATCTGGCTCGGCCGGGTCGCCGCCGAACTCGCCCCCGCCGAGCCGGAGGCTTCGGGCCTGCTCGCGCTGATGCTCTACGCCCATGCGCGGCGCGACGCGCGCCGCGACCCGGACGGCCGCTTCGTCCCCTTGAGCGAACAGGACGTCGCCGCCTGGGACCATTGCCGCCATCGACGAGGCGGAGCGGCGTCTCGAAGCCGCCGCCCGCCTCGGCCGCCCCGGCCGCTATCAGCTCGAAGCGGCGATCCAGTCGGCGCACGCGGCGCGCCGGCGCAACGGCGCGACCGACTGGCCCGCCATCGCCGGCCTCTATGACGCGCTGCTCGCGCTGACCGGCTCGGCCGTCGTCGCCGTCAACCGAGCGGTGGCGATTTCGCGCGCCCTCGGCGTCGAGGCAAGGGCTGGCGGCGCTCGCCGCCGTCGAAGCCGACGCCTCGCTCGCCGAGTTCCAGGCCTATTGGGCGGCGCGCGCCGATCTCGAGGCGCTGGCCGGCCTGCCCCGCGCGCGCGAGGCCTACGCCCGCGCCATCGGGCTCGAAAGCGACCCGGCCGTGCGCGCCTTTCTCTCCGAAAAGCTCAGGGATTTCGAGGCGCGAGCGGAAGCTGGAGCCTTCCGCGACGCGGCGGACTCGCGGTTTCCCTCTCCCCGCTTGCGGGGAGAGGGTTAGGGTCAGGGGCCGCTACGTCTTCCTCCACCGTGACGACCTCGGCGAGACCGCCGCGAAAGATCGCCATTTTCGCGATGCCCGTCATCGCGGAGCCGCCGTCGAGATTGAGCCGGAAGCGCGAGACCTGCTCGGTGTGGCTCCGCGTCGAGCCGCGGTCGAGCGGCGTATGGCCGTGGACGACGAAATAGCCGGAAAAGCCGCGCTCGCCCGGCCGATAATCGAGAAAGGGCGCGCGCACCCAGGCCCAGTGCGCCCTGCTCGTCGAGCCGCTCGAGCGGCTCGTCCCAGGGCTGTCGCGAGAAACGACTCCAGCGGCAGCTTCGGATTGCACCCCCGCATGGACGAACAGCACGTCGCCGGAGCGATAATGCGGCTTCAGGCCCCTCGAGCCACGCGACCACCCATTCGGGCGTCGCCTCGCGCAGGGCTTCGATCCCGAGCCGCGCGTCTCGCCTCGGCAGGTCGTCGCCCAGAATCTGCTCGACCACCGCCCCGCCGCCGTTGCGCAGCCAGACCCGCAGCGCCGTTTGCCCGATCTTCGCCGAAACCGCGGGGTCGAGCGCCATGCGCATGAGGATCTCGTGATTGCCCATCAGCGCGATGGTCTCCCGCGCGCCGATGCGATCGCCGGCCTCGCGCGCGAGCTTCAGCGCGCCCAGCGAATCGCGGCCGCGGTCGACGAGATCGCCGGTGAGCACGAGCCGACGGACGCGGCGCGGCGAGCGGCGCCGCCGCCGCCTCATCGAGCAGCGCGTCCAGCAGATCGGAGCGCCCGTGAATGTCGCCGATGGCCACGATCTCGGTTTCGGGCTCGATGGCGCGAGGCAGGGGCAGGATTTCGCGTTCGACATACATGGCGGCTTATCTAGTCGCAGCGGCGATCGCTGCGAGGGCGATTGCGGGATTGAATCGCGCGCCATTAGGGTCGGGCCGCCATGTTCCTCGAATTCTTCACAGAATTACGCAAGGCGCGCGTGCCCGCGACGCCGCGCGAATTCCTCGACCTGATGCGCGCCCTCGAACAGGACGTCGCCGATCATTCCGCCGAGGATTTCTACCGGCTCTCCCGCGCGCTGCTGGTCAAGGACGAGCGCCATCTCGACGCCTTCGACGTCGTGTTCGCGCAGGTGTTCAAGGGCGCGCTGTCGCTGTCGGAGGCCGTCGGCGCCGTCGAAATTCCGCGCAGGAATGGCTGCAAAAGCTCATCGAGAAATATCTTTCGCCGGAGGAGCGCGCCGAGATCGAGAAGCTCGGCTTCGAAAAGCTGATGGAGACCCTGCGCCAGCGCCTCGCCGAGCAGAAGGGCCGCCATCAGGGCGGCTCGAAATGGATCGGCACGGGCGGAACCTCGCCCTTCGGCGCCTATGGCGACCACCCCGAGGGCGTGCGCATCGGCCAGGACAAGGGCCGGCGCGGAAGCGCGGTGAAGGTCTGGGACAAGCGCGAGTTCAAGGATTTCTCCGGCGACGAGGAGCTGGGGCCGCGCAACATCCGCATCGCGCTGCGCCGCCTGCGCCGCTTCGCGCGCGAGGGCGCGGAGGAGGAGCTCGACCTCGACGGCACGATCCGCTCCACGGCGGACAAAGGCTATATCGACGTGAAGATGCGCCCGGAGCGGCGCAACGCCGTGAAGGTGCTGCTGTTCCTCGACGTCGGCGGCTCGATGGACTGGCACGTCGAGGAGGCGGAGGCGCTATTCTCCGCCGCGCGCCTGCAATTCAAGCGGCTGGAGCATTTCTACTTCCACAACTGCCTCTACGAGAGCGTGTGGAAGCACAACCGCCGCCGCTTCGAGGAGCGGCTCGCGACCTCCGACCTGCTCAACGCCTATGGCCGCGACCACCGCGCCATTTTCGTCGGCGACGCCGCGATGAGCCCGCACGAGATCCTGCAACCCGGCGGCTCGGTCGAGCATCTGAACCCCGAGGCCGGCGAGGTCTGGCTGAAGCGCGTGACGACGACGTGGCCGCGCAGCGTCTGGATCAACCCGACGCCCGAGCAGAACTGGGCCTATTCGCACTCGACCCGCATCATCTCGACGCTGTTCGGCGAGCGCATGTTCCCGCTGACGCCCGACGGCATCGAGGCGGCGATGCGGGCGCTGTCGCATTGAGGGGCTTATACCAAAACGCGTAGACATCGACCCATCAGATCGCTTGGCCCGTCGTGGCCGGGCTTGTCCCGGCCACCCACGCCGTCCCGCCGAAAAGTTGCATCAAGAGCGGATTCGACAGCTTGTGCAATAGCTTAGACGCATAACTCGCTCGCCGACGTGGATGCCCGGGACAAGCCCGGGCATGACGCAGCGGACGGATCATGAGTCACTGTCTCTGCGGCTCGGTATAAGCGGTCGGGCCGATCCGTCATTGCGAAGGTAGCGATGCAATCCATCTTTCAGCGATCGTTGTTCAGCCGCAAAGGGCGGCGCCGGCTCAGCCATGGATCGCTTCGGTCGCTTCGCTCCTCGCAATGACGATTTGTTCTGCCCATCAGGCCTTTGCAAGCAATTTCAAAAGCTGAAGTTGAACCTCGCCTCGGCGGAATAGATATAGCCGCTCGCATCGCCCGCCCAGTCCGGCACCAGCGCGGCCTGCCCCACCGAATGGGTGGCGGCGAGGTCCAAAGTCAGGTCGCGAAGCACGGGAATCGTCGTGTGGCGGAACGGCTGAAGCAGCGCCTCGCCGCCGAGTTGCGTCGAGAACCAGCCCGTATTGGCCCCCGGGGGCGTGCCACAACACGGTCGCCCCTCCGAGCACGCGGCCCGACCGCCCAGCCATAGGCGTCGCTGGCGAGCAGAACGCGCGTCGTGTTCTGGAGGTCGTACAAGCCTGGATTGTCAAAGTGTTGCACAAGATTGGTCGCGAGATAGTTGAGCGAAAGCCCCGTGGCCGCCGAGCGGCAACTGCGCGCCCGACCGCCAGCCGATCTGTTGCAGATCGCGCCCCTGATAGGGGCCGCCGCCGGGGAAGAACTGGACGCCTGCCGACGATGTTGAACACGTAATGCACGTTTCCGAACGGGGTATTCAGGTGGGTGTCCCAGAGCGTCGCCTCCCCGCCGGCGCCCTCCCATCCCGCGATGGAGCCGGACGCGGACAGGTTCGTGGACGTGGGCAAGCCTCCGCCGGTCGGCGCGAACAGGCTCGAATATGTGTTGTCGTACTGGAGGGCTTCGCCGGTCGCGTAGAATCGCACCCCCTGCCAGGGCGAAACGGCGAAGGTCATCGACCTCGGAGGTGTTCTTGTAGTCCCATTTCTGCGCAAGCACGCCGCCAGGAGCCGGAGGGGCCGGCGCGACCGACGTCGTGCTCTCGTTCGTCAAGCCGTCGCCGTGCACTCCCGGCGCCACGTAGGCGGTATGTCCGCAGAGCAGGCCGATCAGTTGGGCCTGGAAGAAATCGCAGGTCTGCGCCGGCTCGGCCGGGGTGGGGATCGGGGCCGGCGCCAGGTCGGCCGCCAGCGCGCCGGTCGCCGAGACGGCGACGCCAAGCGCCCCCGCGACAATCAATCTGCCAATCATTCCCGCCTCAACGTTCGACAGGGAAACCGAAGCCGCCCCAGCAAATCAAGCTACGCGAGCCGCGCCAAGTCAAGCGCAGGGTCCCCAATATGCCCATTTTCTTCAAGGCGTTGCGCTTCGGCCACAAGGGCGCCTCGGCGCGCGGCGCGACCTCGGCGAGAATGAGTTCGACATAGCAAGTCCATATATAACATTATTATTATTGTTATTATATCGGCGCCTCGAATGCGCCGCCTCAGTTGCAGCTTTTGGCGCCTAATCGACTGATCTCCAAGGCGGCGGGACTCTCTTTGCGCGCCTTGCCCGAAAGCCTGGCTTTGCGCCGCACAACCGCTGCGCTATAGGGGCGCCATTCGCTCCGCGCGCATTCCGGGAAGTCTCCATGTCCAAGATCAAGGTCGCCAACCCCGTCGTCGAACTCGACGGCGACGAGATGACGCGCATCATCTGGCAGCTCATCCGCGACAAGCTGATCCACCCCTATCTCGACATCGATCTCAAGTATTTCGACCTCTCGGTCGAGCATCGCGACGCGACCAACGACCAGGTGACGATCGACGCCGCCAACGCGATCAAGGCGCTGCGGCGTCGGCGTCAAATGCGCGACCATCACGCCCGACGAGGCGCGCGTGAAGGAGTTCCATCTCAAGGAGATGTGGAAGAGCCCGAACGGCACGATCCGCAACATCCTCGGCGGCGTGATCTTCCGCGAGCCGATCATCTGCAAGAACGTGCCGCGCCTCGTTCCCGGCTGGACGCAGCCGATCGTCGTCGGCCGCCACGCCTATGGCGACCAGTACCGCGCCACCGATTTCAAGGTGCCCGGCAAGGGCCGCCTGACGATCAAGTTCGAGGGCGAGGACGGGACGGTCATCGAGAAGGAAGTGTTCAAGTTCCCCGGCGCCCGGCGTCGCCATGAGCATGTACAATCTCGACGACTTCGATCCGCGACTTCGCCCGCGCCTCGCTCAACTACGGCCTCCTGCGCAAGTATCCGGTCTACCTCTCGACCAAGAACACGATCCTCAAGGCCTATGACGGCCGCTTCAAGGACATCTTCCAGGAGGTCTACGACGCCGAGTTCAAGTCGAAGTTCGCCGCCGCTCGGCATCACCTACGAGCACCGCCTGATCGACGACATGGTGGCGGCCTCGCTCAAGTGGTCGGGCGGCTATGTCTGGGCGTGCAAGAACTACGACGGCGACGTGCAGTCGGATACGGTCGCGCAGGGCTTCGGCTCGCTCGGCCTCATGACCAGCGTGCTGATGACGCCGGACGGCCAGACGGTCGAGGCCGAAGCCGCCCACGGCACGGTGACGCGCCACTATCGCCAGCACCAGCAGGGCAAGCGAGACCTCGACCAACTCCATCGCCTCGATCTTCGCCTGGACGCGCGGCCTCGCCCATCGCGCCAAGCTCGACGGCAACGAGGCGCTGGCGAAGTTCTCCGCGACGCTGGAGAAGGTCTGCGTCGAGACGGTCGAGGCCGGGCTTCATGACCAAGGATCTGGCGCTGCTCGTCGGCCCCGAGCAGAAGTGGCTGTCGACCGAAGGCTTCCTCGACAAGATCGACGCCAACCTGAAGGCGGCGATGGCGGCGTGACCTCGGTGTTATTCTTCGTGTCCCTGGCGTCGAGCTTCGCCGCCAGGGGCACGAAGGTCTCTGGCCAAATTTGCGGCGCAGCGGCTGGCGAAGGTATAATTTTTACGCTATTTTGACCCATGAACTTCGAGTTCGATCCCCGCAAGAGCGAGGCCAACAAGCTCAAGCATGGGATCGATTTCGAGGAAGCGCAAAGGCTGTGGGACGACGGTCGCAGGATCGACGCGCCCGTCCGATGGACGGACGAGCCGCGCTGGATTTCCGTGGGAAGTCATAAATGGCAAACACTGGACAGCCGTCTGGACGAAGCGTGGCGAAGCGGTCCGCATCATCTCGGTCCGCCGAGCGCGCCGAGACGAAGTCGGCGGCTATGAAGGCCGAAGACTTCGATAAGGCGTTCGACGAGGGCGAGGACGTGAGCGGATACATCGACTGGGATAACGCCCGCCGTCCCGGCCTCGATCCTCGCCGCGTCAACGTCGATTTCCCCTCCTGGGTCGTCACGGCGCTGGACCGAGAGGCCGAGCGGCTCGGCGTGACCCGGCAGGCGCTCATCAAGCTCTGGATCGCCGAGCGCCTCGAAAAGGCGGCATGAGAGCAGAATGAGGAAGTTCCTTACTTGGACCTTCCGCATGTTATTGGCGACTTTATCTCATCGGCGCGGCCTTCTGGGAAAGCCCTGTGCCTTGGTGGTTGGGAAAGTCGCGCGCTTCCCACGGTTTACCGCCATCCGTGACAGAGGCTTTGCCTCAGACAGGACCAGAATATTACGAGCGGCCCCTTTCCAAGGGGAAACCACCCGGAAAGGTCACGCCGCCATCCCATCCAACGCCGCCACCGCCTCGGCCGGCAGCTCCAGCTCCGCCGCCGCGAGATTTTCGCGCAAATGCGTGAGCGACGACGCGCCGGGGATCAGCCCATGCGCTTGACGGCGCGGCCGCCGTGCTTGAACGTTCCGGCCCAATCGAGGGCGGGCATGCGGGGTCTCCTGCGTTGCGCGTCTCCCCCGCTCATCGCGCCGCGGCGGGCGCGGCGTCGAGGCCCGACAGCGCGTCGAGATCGGCCGTGGCGATCGGCCGGTCGACGATGAACAGATAGGACCCCGCCGAGGCGAGGCCGATCAGCGCGCCGACCACGAGCGCAGGCACGAAGCCGCCGGTCGATTGCACGATCAGGCCGGTGACGGTCGGCGCCAGCGCGCCGCCGAGATAGCCGCCGAAATTCTGCATCGCGCCGAGCGAGGCGGTGCAGTTGGTCGGGGCCGCCACGGACTCAGCGCCCAGGCGCAGGTGCTGGTGACATAGACGAGGAACAGCGAGGCCGAGATGAAGGCGATGGCCAGCGCGTTCGAGGACGACAAACGCCGCCGCCACCGTGCAGATCGCCGTGCCGGCGAGCGCGATCGCGGCCGGATATTGCCGGCTGCTGCACCGGCGAAACGCCGCGCCGCACCAGAATATCGGCGAAATATCCGCCGCTGACGCCGCCGACCACGCCCCAGGCGAAGGGAATCGCCGCCGCAACGCCCGTGAACTTCACGCTCATGTGCCGCTCGATTTCGAGATAGCCCGGCAGCCAGGCGGTGTAGATCCAGGTGAGATAGATGCAGCCGAAATAGCCGAGAATCATGCCCCAGGTGGTGCGGAAGCGGAACAGCAGCTTCCATTCCCGCAACGTCACCCGCGTGCGCTCGCCGGGCGGGTCGCCTTCGTGTGCGATAGAGCGTCTCCTCGCGGCGTCAGCGCGATCTCGGTCGGGGTTGCGGTAGTCGAGAAACCAGACGCTCGCCATGACGAGCCCGGCCAGCGCCCATGATGACGAACATCGACCGCCAGCCGAAGCTCAGCATCAGGAAGGTCAGCAAGGGCACGGCGATGGCGGTGCCGAGCGAGGAGGCGCAATTGAAAATGCCGGTGGCGAGGCCGCGGTCGCGCGGATTGAACCAGTCGCGCACCACGCGCGCGCCGGTCGGAAATTGCGGCGCCTCGCCGATCCCGAGCAGCGACGCGCGCGCCGAAGAACTGGCCGAAATTCTGCACGAGCCCGCCGAGCACCTGCGCGAGCGACCACAGGCTCGAGCCGCAGCGTCAGCAACAGGCGCGGCCCGAAGCGGTCGACCATCGCGCCCGTCGGCAATTGCGCGAAGGCGTAGGCCCACAGAAAGGCCGAGAGCAGATAGCCCATGTCGGCGATCGACAGGCCGAGTTCCTGCGCGGATCAGCGGATTGGCGACGGCGAGCGTGGCGCGGTCGATGTAATTGATGACGCCGGCCACCACCAGCATGGCGAGCGCGCTGCGCTGGATCGCCTTGACGCGAGCCGTCGCGCTGAGCGGTTTTTCCCCCTGCATTTCCCCCGCCTGCCCCCTGATCGGGCGGTCTGTCGCCGCCGCGAACCTTCCGCGAAGGTTCGCATGCCGCCGACGCGCTTGGCAAGGCGAAGCAAGCGCCTCTCAACACTCCACGAAATTGACGGCGAGCCCGCCGAGCGAGGTCTCCTTGTATTTCGTCTGCATGTCGGCGCCGGTCTGGCGCATGGTCGCGATCACCTGATCCAGCGACACCTTGTGCGAGCCGTCGCCGTGCAGCGCCAGCGAGGCGGCGGCGATCGCCTTGATCGCGCCGAAGGCGTTGCGCTCGATGCAGGGGATCTGCACGAGCCCGCCGACGGGATCGCAGGTCATGCCGAGATGATGCTCCATCGCGATCTCCGCGGCGTTCTCGATTTGCGTGTTGGTTCCGCCGAGCGCCGCGCAAAGCCCCGCCGCCGCCATCGACGAAGCGACGCCGACCTCGCCCTGACAGCCGACCTCCGCCCCCGAGATCGAGGCGTTGAGCTTGAACAGCGCGCCTATCGCGCCCGCCGTCAGCAGGAAACGGCGCATGTCCTGCCTGCGCTCCCGTCGCAATGGTCGCGGTAATAGCGCAGCACGGCGGGAATCACGCCCGCCGCGCCGTTGGTCGGCGCGGTGACGACGCGCCCGCCCGCCGCGTTCTCCTCATTGACCGCCATCGCATAGACCGAGATGAAATCCATGATCTCGTGCGGGCTCCGCGCGTTGCGGCGCGCGTCGGCGTTGAGCTGGTCGAAGATAGCCTTGGCGCGCCGCTTCACCCTGAGGCCGCCGGGCAGCTCGCCATCCCGGGCGAGGCCGCGATCGAGACAGGCGAACATGGCGTCGAGAATGGCGTCGAGCTTGGCCTCGACCGCCTCCGCGCCGGAAACCGCGATTTCGTTGCGGCGCATCATTTCTGCGATCGACAGGCCGTTGGCCGCCGCCACGCGAAGCAGCTCCGCAGCGTCTCGGAACGGCAAGGGATAGGCGGGCCCCGCAGTCTCCGCGCGCTCCTCCCCCTCGCGCACGATGAAGCCGCCGCCGACCGAGAGCCATGTCTCCTTGCGACCGTCGCGCCGCCGGCGTCGAAGGCTTCGAAGATCAGCGTGTTGGGATGGCTCGTCGCTGGCGTCACATAGTCGAACACGATGTCGCGGGCGGGATCGAAGGCGATGCGCCGCCGGCCCGCGAGCGGCAGCACATGCTGCGCCGTGGCGGCGCCGAGGATCGCCTCGGCCTCGGCGGGATCGAGCGTGTCGGGCTTGAGCCCGGCGAGCCCCAGGATCACGGCGCGGTCGGAGGCGTGGCCCTTGCCGGTGAAGGCGAGCGAGCCGAGCAGCGTCGCCTTGACCGCAGGCCACGCGCTCGCTCGGCAGGCCCGCGACGAAGGCGGCGGCGGCGCGCATGGGTCCGACCGTGTGCGACGACGACGGCCCGACGCCGATCTTGAACAGCTCGAACACGCTGATCATGGCCGCGTCCTCCTTGCGCGAGCGAACCTGCCACGGCTGCCGCGGGAAAGCGAAGGCGATAATTCGGCGCCGCTATGCGGGGAACACGGCCCGGGGCGTCAGGCCTTCCCCCACCCTCCCCCGGTCGGCGTAGCGATCTCGATCGACTCGCCGGCCTCCAGCACGGTCTGGTCGCAGCCTTGCAGCGCCTCAATCCGGCCGTCGAGGCGACGCACGCTGTTGCGGCCGAGCTCCCCCGGATCGCCGCCGTCCACGCCGAAGCTCGCCACCCGGCGCCGGCCGCTAAGGATGGCGAGGTCCATGCGCTCGCGGAAGCGGATGCGGCGCAGCGTGCCGTCCCCGGCGCTCCATCGCCCCTTGCCGCCGGAGCCGCGACGGACATGGAAATCCTCCAGCACCACCGGGAAGCGGCTCTCCAGCACCTCCGGATCGGTCAGGCGCGAGTTCGTCATATGCACATGCACGCCGCTCGCGCCGTTGAACCCTGGCCCCGCCGGGGCGCCTGAGCAGATCGTCTCGTAATATTGGTAGCGGTCGTTGCCGAAGGTCAGGTTGTTCATCGTCCCCTGGGCGGAGCCGAGCGACTTCAGCGCCCCGAACAGGCAGTCCGTGACGTTCTGCGAGGTCTCGACATTGCCCGCCACCACCGCCGCGGGATAGCGCGGCTTGAGCATCGAGCCATCGGGGACAATGATGTTGATCGGCCGCAGACACCCCGCGTTCATCGGGATCTCGTCGTCGACCATCACGCGGAAGACATAGAGCACGGCCGCGCGGGCGACAGGTTCGGGCGCGTTGAAATTGTCGTCGCGCTGCGGCGACGTTCCCGTGAAATCCACCGTCGCCTCGCGCTTCTCCTTGTCGACGCTGATCTTCACCTTGATGACGGCGCCCTGGTCGGTCTCCAGCGCGAATTCGCTGTCGGTCAGGCGGTCGATCACGCGCCGCACGCTCTCGGCGGCGTTGTCCTGGACATGGCCCATATAGGCCTCGACCGTCGGCAGTCCGAACAGCTCGATCATGCGTCTAAGCTCGGCGGCGCCTTTCTCGTTGGCGGCGATCTGGGCCTTCAGGTCGTTGACGTTCTGCAGCGGATTGCGCGCCGGCCATTCGCCCGCGCCGAGCAGCTCATAAAGCGCCTTTTCGCGAAAACGGCCTTTTTCCACGAGCAGGAAATTGTCGATATAGACCCCCTCCTCGTGGATGTTGGTCGCGCGCGGCGACATCGAGCCGGGCGCGACGCCGCCGACGTCGGCGTGATGGCCGCGCGAGGCGACCCAGAACAGGATGTCGCGGCCCTTCTCGTCGAAGACGGGCGTGCAGACGGTGATGTCGGGCAGATGCGTGCCGCCGTTATAGGGCGCATTGAGCGCGAACACGTCGCCCGGCCGCACCCTGCCCTCGTTGAGACGGATGATCGTCTCCACCGAGCGGTCCATGGAGCCCAGATGCACGGGCATGTGCGGAGCGTTGGCGACCAGTTGCGCCATCGCCGTCGAACACCGCGCAGGAGAAATCGAGCCGCTCCTTGATGTTGACGGAATAGGCGGTGTTTTGCAGCGTCACGCCCATCTGCTCGGCGATGGACATGAAGAGATTGTTGAAGATCTCGAGCCTGACCGGATCGACCTTCGTGCCCGCCGCGACGCGACGCGGCGCGGCCTCGACCCGCTTCATTACGACGTGATTTTTCGGCGTGATCTCGGCGCGCCACCCCGTCTCGACGACGATCGTCTGGTGCGGCTCGATGATGAGCGCCGGGCCGCCTATCCGGGCGCCGAGCGCGAGGTCCTCGCGCAGATAGACGTTAGCGTCGCGCCAGCCGCCGTGCGAGAAGATGCGCGCACGCTGGCGCGGCACTGTCAGCGGCGCCTCGGGGACGGCGCCCGCCCGCTCGGCGAAGCGCGCCCCGCCGCCATGCGCCTCGGCGTGGACGCTCTCGAACACGATCTGCTTGCCCTTGTCGACGAAGCCGAAGCGGCCTTTGTGGGCGCGCTCGAACTCGCGGCGCATGCGGGCGGCGTCGGCGAAGGCGACTTCCAGCGCCGTGTCCGAGCCGGCGTAGCGCAGCCGCGCCGAGAGTTTCGTCGTGATCTCGCCGGCCTCGACGCCTTGCGCGGCGACCTCCCGGGCCGCATCCGCGCCGAGCGCCTCCGCCGTCTGCCTGAGGCGCGCGCAGGTCTCCTCGTCGAGCGGTCCCTCGATCCCCTGCCCACGTAGCGCGCCGATTTCGGCGAGCCCCATGCCATAGGCCGACAGCAGCGACGACAACGGATGGATCATCACCGTTTCGATGGCGAGTTCGTCGGCGACGTCGCAGGCGTGCTGGCCGCCGGCGCCGCCGAAGCAGTTGAGCGCGTATCTCGTCACGTCATAGCCGCGCGCGACGGAGATCTTCTTGATCGCTTCCGCCATCTTGGCGGTCGCGATGGAGAGGAATCCGTCGGCGATCGCCTCCGGGCTGCGGCCGTCGCCGATGCGCTCGGCGAGCTGTTCGAAGGCCGAGCGCACCGCGTCGGCGTCGAGCGGCTGGTTGCGCCACGGCCCGAAGATCCTGGGAAAGAATTCCGGCATCAGCTTGCCGGTCATCAGATTGGCGTCGGTGACGGTGAGCGGGCCGCCGCGCCGATAGGCGCAGGGGCCGGGATCGGCGCCGGCGCTCTCCGGCCCGACGCGGAAGCGCGCGCCGTCGAAGGACAGGATCGAGCCGCCGCCGGCGGCGACCGTGTGAATGCTCATCATCGGCGCGCGCATGCGCACGCCCGCGACTTCCGTCTCGAAGGCGCGCTCGAAAGCGCCGTCGTAATGGGCGACGTCGGTGGAGGTGCCGCCCATGTCGAAGCCGATGACCCGGTCGAAGCCGGCGCTTTCGGCGGTGCGCGCCATCGCCACCACGCCGCCCGCCGGCCCCGAGAGGATGGCGTCCTTGCCGGCGAACAGATGCGCCGAGGTCAGGTCGCCCGACGACATCATGAACATCAGCCGCGCGCCGGTGCGCTCGATTTCGAGCGCGCGCGCGACCCGGTCGCGATAGCGCGAGAGAATCGGCGAGAGATAGGCGTCCACCACCGTCGTGTCGCCGCGCCCGACGAGCTTGATGAGCGCCGAGCACTCGTGGCTGACCGAAACTTGCGCGAAGCCGAGCGAGCGGGCGATCCGCGCGACGAGCCGCTCATGCTCGGGATAGGCCCAGGCGTGCATGAAGACGATGGCCAGCGCCTCGAAGCCGCGCCCGCGCAAGTCGGTCAGCGCCTCGCGCACGGCGGTCTCGTCCAGCGCCTTTTCGACCGTTCCGTCGGCGAGCATGCGCTCGTCAATCTCGACGACTTCGGCGTAGAGCTGGCTCGGCTTGACGATTTCCTTGGCGAAGATTTTCGGCCGCGCCTGATAGCCGATCTCCAGCGCATCGCGAAAGCCGCGCGTGGCCAGCAGCGCCACGCGCTCGCCGGCGCGCTGGAGCAGCGCGTTGGTCGCGACCGTCGTGCCCATCTTGACGAAGCCGATCGCGCCTTCCGGAATCGGCGCGTCGGCGGCGAGCCGCAACAGATCGCGAATCCCCTGCACGGCGGCGTCCTTGTAGGCGGGGCTTTCGGAGAGGAGCTTGCGGGCGTGCAGCGCGCCCTTGGGGTCGCGTCCGATCACGTCGGTGAAGGTGCCGCCGCGGTCGATCCAGAAATCCCAGGCTTTCGCCTTGACGGCCATTTGAACTCCTTGGCGGCCCCGCCACCTTGGCGTGTTTGCGAAGTCGAACTAACCTGCGCTGTCATGGCCGGGCTCGTCCCGGCCATCCACGCGACCGGGCGCAGCGACGCCGGGGGCTTCGCCCCTGGTCCGGCAAGCCGCAGGGCTAGCTACGACGTGGATGGCCGGGGCGAGACCACGGCTGTCCGGCACGGAAACTGCTTGTATTGGCGCACGGCATTGATTTTACTCTGTTCAGAGGGTTTGCCAACTCATCTGGACATGAAGTGGAGCCAAGCCGTGCCGCACCAGAATAGCGTTTTCCATGGACTTTTGAAGTTCCTCCCTTGGGGTGCGTTCGACCGTCTTGTGGAGAAATTTCAGGGCGACCGCGATGCAAGAGCGACGACCAGCAGGTCGCATCTTGTGGCGATGTTGTTGGCCCAGACGAGCGGTCTCAACAGCCTGCGCGACGTCGAGACCAGCATGGCCAGCCATGCGCGCCAGTTTTATCATCTGGGGGCCAAACCGGTGTCGCGCTCGGCCCTGGCGACGGTCAACGCCCGTCGGTCGCCGGAAATATTCAACGGCCTGCTGGCCGCGCTGATGGCGCAACTTCAGGCCGGATATCGGCGCAAGATCGGCGATTGCGTGCGTTTGATCAACTCCACCAGCGTCAGGCTGAGTGCGTTTACTCAGCGGTGGGCGAGCTTTTCGGACGAGGTTTGCGGCGCCAAGGCGCATATCGTCTACGATCCGGACGCCCATCAGCCGCTTTATTTGATGGTCACGCCCTCCAACGTGAACGACATCACCGCGGCCAAGGCCATGCCCATCGAACCCGGAGCCACTTACGTGTTCGATCTCGGCTATTACGATTTCGGCTGGTGGGCGAAACTCGACGAGGCAGGTTGCCGGATCGTGACGCGGCTTAAAAAGAATACGCCATTCAAGGTCGTCGAACAACGCGAAGTGGCGCCGGACGGACCTGTACTGAGCGATAGCATCGGCCATCTGCCCACTCGCCTGGCGGCTTCGCGGCGAAATCCGATGTCGAAACCAGTGCGCGAAATCCGCGTCGTCAACGATAACGGCAAGATTTTGCGCATATTCACCAATGACCTGACCGCTTCGGCGCAAGAGATCGCCCATCTCTACAGGCAGAGATGGGCGATCGAATTGTTCTTCCGGTGGGTAAAACAAACGCTCAAGATCAAGCATTTTTTCGGCACGTCGGAGAACGCCGTGCGCATCCAGATTGCTGTGGCGTTGATCGCGTTCATGCTGATGAGGTTGGCGCATGAAGCCAACAAGATCGTGGAGAGCCCATTGACGTTCGCCCGGCTTCTGCGCGCCAATCTCATGCATCGCCGGGAAATCCGCAATTTGCTCGCTCCGCCACCGCGCCGAGCAAGTCCGCAGTACGAGTTCGACTTCGGCCGTGCGTCGTTCGCGCGGCCGAAAAAACGCGCTTGCGCGAACGCGCTCCCGCCCGCTCAGCTTGTCGCTCTATGCTAAGCAATTGCGATGCCGGACAGCCGTGGGGCGAGACCGGCCATGACGCGGCTGGCGGCGTATACAAACGGAAAGCCGCGCAACGCAACCGGAGAACTCCATGGACTACGTTCGCTTCGGCAAGACCGGGCTCAAGGTTTCGCGCCTCTGCCTCGGCTGCATGACCTACGGCTCGACGAAATGGCGCGAATGGGTTTTGGAGGAGGACGCCTCGCGGCCATTCCTGCGCGAGGCGATCGAGCGCGGGATCAATTTCTTCGACACCGCCGACGTCTATTCGCTCGGCGTCAGCGAGGAGATCGTCGGCCGCGCGCTCAAGACCTACGCCAAGCGGCACGAGGTCGTCGTCGCCACCAAGGTGCACGGCAAGATGGGCGAATACGCCAACGCCGGCGGACTGTCGCGCAAGCATATCATCGAGGGAATCGACGCCTCGCTGAAGCGCCTGCAGATGGATTACGTCGATCTCTACCAGATCCACCGCTTCGACCCGGCGACGCCGATGGAGGAGACGCTGGAGGCGCTCAACGACGTCGTGCGCGCCGGCAAGGCGCTCTATGTCGGCGCCTCGTCGATGTACGCCTGGCAGTTCGCCAAGATGATCTCGATCTCCCGCGCGCGGGGACACGCGGAATTCGTGTCGATGCAGAACTTCTACAACCTCGTCTATCGCGAGGAGGAGCGCGAGATGATGCCGCTTTGCGCGAGCGAGGGCATTGCGGTCATTCCGTGGTCGCCGATTGCGCGCGGCTATCTCGCCGGCGCCGGCGTCGGCGCCAACGCCTCCACCTTGCGCGGCCGCACCGACCCCTTCAGCGTCGCGCTGGGCTTAGGCTCGCCGCAGGACGAGGAGATCCGGCTCAAAGTGGTGGAGGTCGCGCGCGATCTCGGCGCCAAGCCGGCGGTGGTGGCGCTCGCCTGGGTGCTGTCGAAGCCGTTCGTCACTTCGCCAATCGTCGGCGCCTCCAAGCCGCATCATCTGGAGGACGCGGTCGCCGCGCTGTCGCTAAAGCTCGATGCGGAAACGATCGCCAAGCTGGAGGCGCCGTATAGGCCGAAGCCGATCCTCGGACACACGTGATCCCGGGGAGCCGCTAATTCGCCTCGTCCGGCAAGGCCGGCATCGGGGCGATGCGCACGCCTTCCTCCAGCAGCGACTTGACCTCGGCGACATTCGCCTGGCCGCGAATCGCCCGCTCGGGCTCGTCGCCGGCGTGGATGGCGCGCGCCACTTGCGGGAAGGCCTCGCCTACGTCGTCGGTGCGCGCCTCGATCTCGCGCCTCAGCGCCCGCATCGCCTCGCGCACCGCCCGGGCCTTGTCATCGACGAGCGCGACCGGCTTCTCGCGGGAAACGATAGCCGGCGCCATCGGCGCCTTGGCGATCCGGTGAGAATTGCACTGCGGGCAGGTCACGAGGCCGCGCCGCGCCTGCTCCTCGTAAGCGGCGCTGTCGGGAAACCAGCTTTCGAACTCGTGGCCGTGGTCGCAGGCAAGCGAGAACTTGATCATTGCGCCAACAGCGGATCAAGGCGTCCCGCCCTGTCGAGATCGTAAAGGTCGTCACAACCTCCGACATGGGCTTCGCCGACGAAGATCTGCGGCACGGTGGAGCGCCCGCCCGCCTTCACGGCCATCGCCGCCTGTCCCGCCCGGTCGCCGTCGACGCTGATCTCCTCGAACGCGGCGCCCTTGCGCCGAAGCAGATCCTTGGCGGCATGGCAGTACGGGCAGCTCGACTTGGTGTAAATGACGATCGGCGGCAAGGTCGTTCTCCGAACACCCCATTTATATGTGACATCCTAATGTCGGCGCAACGCATTAGGACGATTTTCATTTCGCCACGCGCGCGAACACCAGCACGTCCACCGCCTTGGCGCCGGCCCGCAACAACGCGCGGGATGCGGCGTTGGCCGTCGCGCCCGAGGTCAGCACGTCGTCGATGAGCACGATGCGGCGGCCTTGCAGCGGGGCGGTCTCGGGGCAGCGGAAAGCGCCTTGCAAATTCTGCGCCCGCTCCGCCCGGCTCAAGCCGACCTGCGAGCGGGTCGGGCGCACGCGCTCGATGAGGCCAAGCTCGACGGGCTTGCCGCTGAGGCCCGAGACGACGCGCGCGAGCGCGGCGGCCTGATTGAACTGTCGCCGCCACAGCCGCGTGAAATGCAGCGGAATCGGCGCCAGCGCGTCGGCTTCGGCGAGAATTTCGCGCCCGGCGCGGGCCATCCAGGCGCCCAGGGGCTTGGCGAGCTCCATCCGGTCGGAATATTTGAGCCGATGCACCAGCCGCCGCGCCGGCCCGTCCTCGAAACAGACGACGGCCCGGGCGCGCTGGAAAACCGGGGGATGGTCGACCGCCTGGGCCGACAGCACGCCCTCCCCCATCTCGTGCTCGAACGGAATCCCCAGCCGGTCGCAGAATGGCCGCTCGATGAAGCGCATTCCACCCCAGCACTTGCCGCAGAGCGCGTTGGACTCCGCCACCGCGACGCGGCAGGCAAGGCAGGTCGGGGGAAAGACGACATCCAGGGCGGCGCGGCGGGCGCCGTGGAGCCAGGCCCCGAGCCGGCGCGGCCAGGAGGCGATTTCGGAATCTTCGACGGCGAAAGTCACGCTCGCAAGTTACCGCAACGTCTTGCAATTCGCGATGGGGCTTTTCCGCGCCCGCCGGACCTGAGACGATGCCGCGCCGCTCCGCGCGGCGGACTTGCAGGGGAGAACGCCTTGACGAACCTCATCACGACGCGCCGTGAACTCATCGCCGGGCCGCTGATGGCCGCTCTTTTCGCCGGTCTCGGCCAGGAGGCCGCGCAGGCGGCGGGGGTTGATCCGACGATGACGATGATCACGCCGCCCGACAAGATTCCCTGGCAGAAGATCTATAATTTCCCGCCCGCGGCGGCCGAAACGGCGCCCTTGTCCGGCAAGCTTCCGAACCCGGTCTCTATTTCGTGCTCATCCGCTGGCATCCCGGCTACATGAGCGCCCCGCATTGGTACGAAAGCGACCGGCTGTGCGTAGTCGTGTCCGGCACATGGTGGTGCGCGAGCGGCGAGGATTTCGCGCCCGAGGCGACCGTCCCCGTCAAGGCGGGCTCGTTCGTGCGCCGCGTCGCCCACACCCCGCATTACGACGGGGTCAAGAAGACCGACACGGAGCCGGCGGTCATCGCCCTCTGCGGCATGGGACCGATCACCTACCACCTGACCGATCCCTCGAAGCCCGGCTGGCGCGAGGTCTAGCGCGCGCGCCTCTGCGCGGAATTCGAGCGCCATGAGTCGCGCTCGGCAGAAATTGGTATAAGACGCGGCCCCGTGTCCGCTCCCCGTCTGTTCGACCGTTCCCTCCTCGCCCGCCGCCTCGACCGGGCGGTGGCCGCCGGCGCGCAGGATTTCCTGCTCGCGCGCGCCGCCGAAGACCTCGAAGAGCGGCTCGCGCTCGTCAAGCGCGAGTTCGCCGACGCGCTCGACCTGGGGACGCCCGGCCCGCACGCCGCCGCTGTCCTCAGCGCCGAGCGGGTGACGCGCGTCGCCCCGACGGCGAAAAGCCTCGGCGCCGGTCGCTTCGCCGGCCTCGTCGGCGATCCCGAGCGCCCGCCGGTCGGCGAAGCCGCCTTCGATCTCGCCGTCTCGCTCCTCGCCCTGCATCAGGTCGACGACCTGCCCGGCGTCCTCATCCAGCTTCGCCGCGCGCTCAAACCGGACGGGTTGCTGCTGGCGGCCCTTCCAGGAGGCGACACGCTCCACGAATTGCGCGAGAGCCTGCTCGCCGCCGAGAGCGAGATCAGCGGCGGCGCGAGCCCGCGCGTGATTCCCTTCGCCGACGCGCGCGCGCTCGGCAGCCTGCTGCAACGGGCCGGCTTCGCCTTGCCCGTCGTCGACAGCGACCGTTTCACCGTGCGTTACGCCGACATGTTCGCGCTGATGCGCGATTTGCGCGCGTTCGGGGCGACCAACGCTCTGATCGACCGCTCGCGACGCTTCACCCGCCGCGAATTGTTTTTTCGCGCCGCGCAAGCCTATGCCGAGCGATTCGCCGATTCCGACGGACGGGTGCGCGCGACGTTTGAAATCCTTTGGCTTTCCGGCTGGGCGCCGCATCCGGGCCAGCCCAAGCCGCTCGCGCCGGGCTCGGCCAAAATGCGCCTGGAGGATGCGGTGAAACAAAAACGCCCGTAAAGCGTCTTGCATTTGACGCGGGCGTCCTGATGTTAGCGGATCCGGGGGAAATTTTGCATGAGCACGCGTGCGGCGGTTCATCGTCTTGACCAGCAGGCCTCGGACGCCGCCTATGACCGCTGGGCGCCGATCTACGACCTGATCTTCAACCTGCCGTTCCAGCCGGGACGGCGCGCCGCGGCGCGCGCCGCCGAGCAAGCGGCGGGCGCGGACGGCGAAATCCTCGTGGTCGGAGTGGGCACCGGCCTCGAATTGCCGCTGCTGCCGGCCACGACCCGGGTGATGGGCGTGGACCTCAGCCTGCCGATGCTGCATGTCGCGCGCAAGCGCGTGGACCGCATGGGGCTGGCCCAGGTCAAGGCGTTGCTGGAGATGGATGCGCAGGCGCTCGGTTTCGCCGACGGCGCCTTCGACGTGGCGCTCGCGCCCTATGTGATGAGCGTCCTGCCCGATCCGGCCAAGGCGCTCGATGAAATGTGGCGCGTGGTTCGGCCGGGCGGCGAGCTGGTGGTGATGAACCATTTCGCCGCCGAGAAGGGCTGGCGGGTCGGCGTCGAGACCGCGATGGAGCGCGCCGCCCATTGGCTCGGCTGGCGCCCGCGCTTCCCCTATTCCGCCGTCGGCGATTGGCTCGCGAGACGGCCCGGAGGCGCGGCTGATCGAGCGGCGCGAACTGCCGCCGCTCAAGATGTTCACGCTGCTGAGGATCGGCAAGCCGACCTAAATCGGCTCCGGCCCGCGCGAGATCGCGGCGACCCCGGTGCGCGACACCTCGACCAGCCCGATCGGGCGCATGAGGTCGACGAAATCGTCGATCTTGCGTGGGTTCCCGGTGATCTCGAAGATGAAGCTTTCCGTCGTCGCGTCGATCACCTTGGCGCGAAAAGCCTCCGCAAGCTGAAGCGCCTCGACGCGAGCGTCGCCCTTGCCGCGCACCTTCACCATCGCAAGCTCCCGCTCGATCGCGCGCGCCGCAAGCGTGAGATCGGTGACGGAATGGACCGGCACCAGCCGCTCCAGTTGGTGGCGCACCTGCTCGATGACCTCCGGCGTGCCGGAGGTGACGATGGTGATGCGCGACAGATGGGTCTCGTGCGCGACCTCGGCGACCGTGAGGCTCTCGATGTTGAACGAACGCGCCGAGAACAGTCCGACCACGCGGGCGAGCACGCCCGGCTCGTTGTCGACCAGAACCGAAAGCGTGTGACTCTCGGCGTTGTGTTTGCCGATCGGCGAGGAATAGGGCGAGGGCGGATAGGCTTTGCTCATGTCTCGGGGTTCCCAGCGATCCAGCGTTGAAACAGGTCGAAATCGATGTTGCCTCCGGAGAGAACGAGCCCCACCTTGCGGCGGCTAAGCCTCTTTCTCTCCTGCATCGCCGCGGCGAGCGCGGCCGCGCCCGCGCCCTCGGCGAGATTGTGCGTGTCCGTCCAATAGGCGCGCATGGCCGCCGCGATCTCGTCATCGCTGACGACGACGATGCGCGCGACGCGGCGCATGATGAGGTCGAGCGCCTCCGCGTCGGGAGCGCGCGTCGCCATGCCATCGGCGTTGGTGTCGGCGGAGGCGGTCGTCACCGCGCGGCCGGCGGAGAAGGAGAGCGCGTAGGCCGGCGCGCCTTCGGCCTGCACGCCGACGATCTCGGTCCTGAGGCCCAAAGCGTCGCGCGCGGCGACCGCGCCGCAGATCCCGGAGCCCTGCCCTATCGGGACATACATCGCGTCGAGATCGGGATGGGCGCGCATGAGCTCCAGCGAATAGGTCGCCACGCCCCGCACGAGATCGCGATGGAAGGAGGGGACGAGTTCGTAGCCCTCGCGCGCGGCGAAGCGTTCAGCCTCCTCGCGCGCGGCCTGAAAATCCGCCCCGTGCTCGACGAGCCGCGCGCCCAAGGCGCGCATCGCCGCGTTCTTCTCGACCGAATTGCCGTGCGGCACGTAGATGATCGGCGCAACGCCGGCCCGCGCGCAAGCGAAGCCGAGGCTCTGGCCGTGGTTGCCCCGGGTCGCCGAGACGAGCGCGCGGGTCCGAGGCGCGCGGCGCATCTGCGCATCGAGGAAGGTCAGGCCGCCGCGAACTTTGAAGGCGCCGGTCGGATTGTGATTCTCATGTTTGACGATCGCCTCCGCGCCAAGCCGCTCGCAGAGCAGCGGCCACCGCAAGGCCGGCGTCGGCTGCAATGCGTCAAGGACAAGCGCGTGCGCGGCTTCGAGTTCGGCGAGGGTGAACATGGTTGCTCGGGAGGCTGCCCTCGCCCCGCTTGCGGGGAGAGGGTCGGGGTGAGGGGCGTTTCAGGAAAGGGCGCTGGAGCGGGCCGCCCCTACCCTAACCCTCTCCCCGCATGCCGGACGCTGACGACGCCCTATGCGGGGAGCGCGGAACTGCGGAGTCACACGAGCATCTTGCCCTTCTCGTCAATGACGTTGCCAAGCTCGACGCCGGCGTCGTCCTCGAGTTCGGCGAGCAGCATCTCGTTGTGAGCCTTGCCCGAGGGGATCATCGGGAAGCAATTCTCCTTCTGATCGACGATGCAATCGAAGATCACCGGCTTCGGCGTCTCGATCATCTCCATGATCGCCGCGTCGAGCTTGTCCGGATCCGTGCAGCGGATCCCGTGCCCGCCGTAGGCCTCCGCGAGCTTGACGAAATCGGGCAGAGAATCCGTGTAGCTCTCGGAATAGCGCCCGCCGTGCAGGAGCTCCTGCCACTGCCGCACCATCCCCATATATTGGTTGTTGAGGATGAAGATCTTCACCGGCAGCCGATACTGGATCGCCGTCGACATCTCCTGCATGTTCATCAGGATCGACGCTTCGCCGGCGATGTCGACGACCAGCGACTTCGGATGCGCGAGCTGCACGCCGATCGCGGCGGGCAGGCCGTAACCCATCGTGCCGAGGCCGCCCGACGTCATCCAGCGGTTCGGCTCCTCGAAGCGATAGTGCTGCGCCGCCCACATCTGATGCTGGCCGACTTCCGTGGTGATGTAGGCGTCGCGATCTTTCGTCAGCTCATAGAGCCGCTGGATCGCATATTGCGGCTTGATGATCTCCTTCGAATTGCGGAAGCCGAAGGAGTTGCGCTCGCGCCAATGGTCGATCTTCTTCCACCAGTCGGCCAGCGCCGCCGCGTCCGGCCGCGCGGCTTCCGCGCGCCACAGCCGCACCATGTCCTCCAGCACATGCGCGCAATCGCCGATGATCCCGAGATCGACCTTCACGTTCTTGTTGATCGAGGACGGGTCGATGTCGACGTGGATCTTCTTGGAGTGCGGCGAGAAGGCGTCGAGGCGGCCGGTGATGCGGTCGTCGAAGCGGGCGCCGAGGCAGACCATCAGATCGCAATCGTGCATGGCGTTGTTGGCTTCGAACGAGCCGTGCATGCCGAGCATGCCGACCCATTGCTTGCCGGAGGCGGGATAGGCGCCGAGCCCCATCAGCGTCGAGGTGATCGGGAAGCCGGTCAGCTTCACCAGTTCGCGCAGCAAAGCCGAGGCGTTCGGCCCCGAGTTCACGATTCCGCCGCCGGTGTAGAAGATCGGTTTCTTCGCCTTGGCCATCATCTCGATGGCGCGCTTGATCTTGTCCTGATCGCCCTTCAGCTTCGGCTGATAGGTCTTGTGCTGGACGTTGCGCGGGAAGTGATAGGCGCCGCTGGCGAACTGGATATCCTTCGGCACGTCGATGACGACCGGGCCGGGCCGGCCCTGCGAGGCGACATAGAACGCCTCGTGCAGGATGCGCGGCAGGTCCTCGATGCGGCGCACGAGATAATTGTGCTTGGTGCAGTTGCGGGTGATGCCGGTGGTGTCGCATTCCTGGAACGCGTCGGAGCCGATGAGATGCGTCGGCACCTGACCGGTGATGCAGACGAGCGGGATCGAATCCATCAGCGCGTCGGTCAAGCCGGTGATCGCGTTGGTGGCGCCGGGGCCGGAGGTGACGAGCAGGACGCCGACCTTGCCGGTCGAGCGCGCATAGCCTTCCGCCGCGTGGGCCGCGCCCTGCTCGTGGCGGACGAGCACATGGCGCACCTGATTCTGGCCGAACAAGGCGTCGTAGATCGGCAGCACCGCGCCGCCGGGATAGCCGAAAACATATTCGACGCCCTGGTCCTTGAGCGCCTCCACGATCATTTCGGCGCCGGTCATGTGTTTCGCCATTTTCGTCTCCTCACGCGCTCGGGAATTCAGGGCAATAAAAAAGGCCCTCGAGGGGCCTGGGTCACGCGCCGTTACCGTGGATGCGAACCTTCAGGTCCGTCCACCTCGCGGCGCGCAGCGTACAATAAGAATACCCACGTCGGGCCTCGTCCAGCATCGATTGGGCGCGCAAAGTAAGGGCGCGCGCGCCGGCCGTCAAGATCAACGCGAAAGATTTCTGACGCGGCCCCGAGGCATGCTATCGCCGGCGCCGCCACAGGGAGGCCCCGTCATGTCATCCAACCGTCCCCGCTCCGAACGTTTCGAGCGCGGCCTGAAAATCCGCCGCGAGGTGCTCGGCGACGCCTATGTGGAGCGCAGCCTCAACGCGGCCATCGACTTCAACTGGCCCGCGCAGGAGCTGGCGACGGAAAAGGCGTGGGGGGAGCTGTGGAGCCGTCCCGGCCTCGACCGCAAGTCGCGCAGCATTCTGACGCTTGGCGTTCTGGCCGTGATGAACCGCCCGCAGGAATTCAAGGCCCATGTGCGCGGCGCGATCAACAACGGCCTCAGCGTCGCCGAGTTGCAGGAAGTTCTCATGCATCTGGGCGGCTACGCCGGCTTTCCCGTTGCGCTCGACGCCTTTCGCCTCGCGACCGAGGTCTTGAAGGAGATGGGGCTCGCCTAACGCAGCCGTTCGGCGACGTATTTGTCGAACCTGTCCTTCCAGTCGGAATGCCAGCGCGACAGCGCCGGCCGTTTCTCGATGATGTCGCCGACGCTCCATTGCAGCCTCAGCGCGTCGAGCGCCTCCGACACCGCGTTGTCGGGGCAGTAGATGTAGAAATCGCCCGCCTCGACGCCCGCGATCATCCGCTCGACCACCTGCTCGGGCGTCCACGCGCCGTCGGGCTTCGCCTGGCCAGGTTTCGCGGTAAGCCCGGTCCAGGTCCAGCCCGGCACGAGGAGATGGGCGCTGACCTTGCTCCCCGGCTCGTTGCGCAGCGCGTGGGCGAGCTGTTCGGTGAGCGCCCTCACCCCCGCCTTCGCTGTCCCGTAGGCGGGATCGCCGGGCGGGTTGGTGACGCCCTGCTTCGAGCCGGTGTTGACGATCGCCGCCGGGACGCCCTGTCCCAGCATCCGTTCGGCGAAAGCCTCGACGCCATGGACGACGCCCCACAGGTTGACGCCGAGAATCTCGCGCCAGCGCGGCAGGGTTCCCCAGCTCTTCGAGCCGTGCTCGATGGCCGCGTTGTTCATCAGCACATGGACTGCGCCGAAGGCGGCGTAGGCTTCCTCGCGCAGCTTCTCGACGTCCTCGAATTTCGCGACGTCGCCGACGACCGCGCGCGCCTGCGTGGGCAGGCTCGCCGCCAGCGCCTTCAGCGCTTCCGCGCTGCGGTCGAACAGGCAGAGCTTCATTCCCCTGGCGGCGAACATTTGCGCCGCGGCCCGGCCGATGCCGCTCGCCGCGCCGGTGATAACAGCGACATTGCCCTTCTCGAACACGCTCATGCTTTCCGCCTCCTGCGGCCGTCCTTAAGCGCTGGGCGCGGCTGGTGGCAAATCACGCTTTCTCAGGCTCGCCGGGCGGGTCTATAAGCCCCGGAGCCGAAGCCCGAGGAATTGCGAATGTCCGCCAACGTCCACGACATTCTGCGCGCCCACGCGACCAATCCTGAAAAAACCGCGATCCAAACGCTAGACGGCGCGAGCATTTCCTATGGCGAGCTCTACGCCCGCGCCGGGCGCATGGCCCGTGCGCTTGTCGACCTCGGCGTCGAGCCCGGGGACCGGGTGGCGGCGCAGATCGACAAATCGCCCGACGCCATCGTGCTGGCGCTTGCCTGTTTCCGCGCCGGCGCGGCGCTCCTGCCGCTCAACACGGCCTATACGCTCGCTGAGCTCGAATATTTCCTCGGCGACGCCGAGCCGGCGCTGACGCTTTGCCGGCCCGCGCATCTCGACGACGTGCGCGCCTTAAGCGAGAAGCTCACGCTACGGGCGGTCGAAAGCCTCGGCGACCGCGGCGACGGCACGTTCCTGAAGCACGTCGCCGAAGTTCGCGCCGAGCTGCCGTCAGTCGCCCGCGCCGCCGACGATCTCGCCGCCATCCTCTACACCTCGGGCACGACGGGGCGCTCCAAGGGCGCGATGCTGACGCACGAGAACCTTTCGTCCAACGCCGAGGCGCTGGTCGGCCTCTGGCGCTTCACTGCGGACGATATGCTCATCCACGCCCTGCCCGTCTATCACACGCACGGCCTGTTCGTGGCGACCAACGTCGCGCTGATGGCCGGCGCGACCATGATCTTCCAGCCGAAATTCGACGCCGACGCGATCATGGCGGCGATGCCGCGCGCGACCTCTATGATGGGCGTGCCGACGTTCTACACGCGGCTCCTCGAGCATCCGGGCCTCAGCCGCGAGGCGACGAAACACATGCGCCTGTTCGTCTCGGGCTCCGCGCCGCTGCTCGCCGAGACGCACCAGCTCTGGCGCGAAAAGACCGGCCACGCGATTCTCGAACGCTACGGCATGACCGAAACCAACATGATTACGTCCAACCCCTACAATGGCGACCGCCTCGCCGGCACGGTCGGCTTTCCGCTGCCCGGCGTCAGCCTGCGCGTCGCCGAGCCCGAGAGCGGCGCGCCCGCGCCGCAAGGCGAGGTCGGCGTCATCGAGGTCAAGGGGCCGAACGTGTTCAAGGGCTACTGGCGGATGCCGGAGAAGACCGCCGCCGAGTTCCGCCCGGACGGCTTCTTCATCACCGGAGACTTGGGCAAGATCGACGCGCGCGGCTACGTCCACATCGTCGGCCGCGCCAAGGATCTCATCATTTCCGGCGGCTTCAACGTGTACCCCAAGGAGGTCGAGAGCGAGATCGACGCGATGGATGGGGTCGTCGAGAGCGCCGTCATCGGCCTGCCGCATCCCGATTTCGGCGAGGGCGTGACGGCGGTGGTGGTGCGCGTGCCCGGCGCCTCGATCGACGAATTCGCGATCCGCGAGGCGCTCGAAGGGCGGATCGCCAAGTTCAAGCAGCCCAAGCGCGTGTTCTTCGTCGAGGCGCTGCCGCGCAACGCGATGGGCAAGGTGCAGAAGGCGACGCTGCGCGAGGCTTACAAGAGCGCGTTTCAGCCGTGAGACGGGGCCTGCGGCGGGGCGGACGCGATTCCATTTCGGATTCGGGCGATTTCATGGGGTTGGGCGCCAAAAGATGCGCCTCGACGCGGCGGCGGCGAGGCCCTCTGGAACAAGGGACTCGGGGCGATATTATACTTACTGCATGTGTATTATAGCCCGCGCGAACAGCATGTTTGATATTCGCGCTCATGCAATGACCAGATCGCGGACAAGAGTTCGGGCCGGCCCCAGTTCTCATGGAGAAGGCGGCGTAGGAAGCGGGCAGATATCCATCCCCACGGGAAAATCCGCTTCAAGATCTGTGTAGCAGAATGGCGGCGCCTTGCCCACCGCCATGCCCAGGACCATGGTGCCATTTCCGTTAGACGCGGTTAAATCATTCACGGTCCCGTTGGCGTTGGGTATCCAGCCCGCGAACCAGATCGCGTTGGCGCCCAAAGATTGTGCGTGCGAAACAAGATTTCCCACAATCGTGACAAAAGCGCCTGCGGCGATAGCGCTTCCCCCGGAAGTCGTCGGCGTCGAAGTTCCCCCCGCCACGGCTTTTCCTATTTGGGTTCCGATGGCGGAGCCGATCGCGGCAACCAAGGCAACGGTTAAAATGATCCCGCCCAAAATCGCCAACAGGATGGCCCAGCAAATCGGGGCGAACGCGACTGTCAACGAACACGCCGCCGCGGCCATGATCGCGATGGCGGCGATGACGCTGCCGATCGCTGCGACAACGGCCCCGATGGTTGCGCCGATAGCGGCGCCTTTCGCCGCGGAGCACACTTGCGCATTGTGATAATAGCACGGCATTATAGGGGAGCATCCCGGACTTCCGCCCACGCTGGGGCCGGCGACGCTAGGCGGGCAATTCTCGCATGTGGCGCACCACACCATTGGCGCGTTGTTCAACTCGGTGTACGGCCAGTACCTTGACCTTATGACGACGTCGGCGCGCGGTTGATTGTTTTGAAAACCTACGACCTCGCTATACCAATAGGTAAATCCCGCCTGCACTGCGTTGACGACTCCGCTGACGCAGGCATTCTTGCCAAGCGGCGGCGGTCCGCAAAGCGCCGAATAGGACTGCCAAGCCCATTGAATGATCAGAGCCGCGGTCACCGCCGCGACAGAGACTATGGCAAGCAACGCCGTCAAACCATTCACGCTCAGGCCGAGCGCCGAGGCGATATTTGCGAAGATATTGCTGGATAACGCGGCCTGCGTTCCCGTCGCGGCGTCGTTAAACACCTTGATAACGCCGATAATGCCGGCGACTATGCCGTAGTCGAGCGCGGCGGTCGCGAAGAATGTCGGCGTTGGCGGCACGACGCCCGATCCGCCGCAATTTGGCATCATGTAGCTCCTTGTTGCGCCGCGCTACAAATCGCGCACAATGCCTTGCCGATGAGGAAACCTACAATCCATCCTATAAGCATGCCAAACAAACCGGCGTGCAGCGCATAGATGAGCGCAAATGTCACAACTCCCGTCGCCAAACAGGTGAAAAGGGCCCTGCCTGCGATCGCGATCGCGCCGTAATTGCCGAACACTCCAACGAGAACGAGTACGACGAGCCACGCGAATAACGAGAGTCCAATCGCCATCTCCACGATGAGCCTTACGGAAAAGACGGGCGTTCCCACGAAAGCGTCGATCAAGCCAAACAAGCCGCCGACGATCGCGCCAGCGATTGCCCCGCTCACCGCGCAGACGCCTGAGCGACTTATTGCATTGTACAGCGGCCTCATGGGCGACTGCGACTCCTAGAAATAGAGGTTGACTGTAGCGCCGCCGACAAGGTCGCCGCGCGAATTGCGAGCAAACACAGTTACGCTGTCGCTAAATGGGCTGGCCGCAGGAACAGTGAACCGAATTCCCACAAAGCCGCTATCTCCCGGCGCAAGTTGAAGTTGTGCGTCCTCCAGTTGAGCGGCGACGCCGTTCGGCATAAGCGCAAGTGTGTACGTTTGAGGATCATTTGTCTGATTGCTGATCGGTATGGACATGGAATCCCCCGCAAACTGGAAACTCACGACGCTGGCGCCGTGGTTGTTTGATATATCGGCGTCATACGGATGAGAAATGTCAACAAATAGAGCTTCACCCCCACGCGCCATTTCGATCGGGGTCAGTCCGAGCTGAGAAACCAAATCCGTCGATTGCCCGGCCGGTATCGAAACAAGTTGCGTCGAAAGCGACGAGCGGCTCAACCCAATTCCAAATCTTGAGCGCGAGACTGTGACCACCGCGTTGATCGCGGGGGTCGTCGCTGAAAGATTGTGGATGGAGATTTTGGCGTTATCCAGTAACTTGTTGTCAGTCGGTCCCGGCTGCCACCGTCCGGCGACATAGGTTGGAGGCGCGAACCACGTGATATCCGGGTTGTTCCACGTCGTCGTGAGACCCGCGGCGAGTTGCTTTTCTTGATCGAAGATTGCCGGATCTGGCCTGTTTGGCGGCGGGTTGAGACTCAGCGAACATCTACCGCCTTGCGACGCCGAAGCGGGTAAACACCAGCGCGCACTGCTGGTTTTCACAAAGTCGCGCCAAACAGCCATACCGGCGCCTCCTTATCTATCAGGTGCCAATTTTATTGTTTGCTATCTTACCTCCATTCATCGAAACGCGGGCGTGGCCGAGGCCGATCTCGCGGCGCCCCGAATTCGCCTAGCCCGCATGCCGCCCCTAAATCTCCAATGACCTGAAAAGCCTTGGCGCGGCGACGAGGCGATGAGCAGCAACGGAAGTCTTGTTTCCACCCGGCATCACAACATGCACCCGGCAGCCCTTGGCTACGGCCGAGCGGCGCAATTCACCTAACAATAGTGGAGTAGACTAAAATATCATAAAACGCAAGTTCCTAATTTCCGCGCGGGCTTCGATCTCGGCGCCATGGATTCCTCTGTCCTCGCGCCGCCGGCGATGTCCGCAAAGGTTCGATTCCGGCCTTCCTCTCAGGTCGAGGGCGGTGGTTGGCCCAAAGCACCGCAAGCCGCCCTTTCCAGCCTTCGCCGGCTTGCGGACGGAACACGGTGATCCTCGCCCCGACCGGTGCCGGGGCTCAAACCTCCCCACTTTCCGCTATGGCCCCGCGCCAGTTGCGCCTCGATCGCCGCCTTGTCGATCACCGACCAGACCTCGGTGATCTTGCCCCCATCGAACCGATAGAACACGTTCTCGGCGAACGACACCCGCCGCCCGTTGACGGGCGCGCCCAGAAACGCCCCGAGCGGCGTGCAATCGAAGCGCAGCCGCGCCGCGAGATAAGGCGGATCGACCGCGAGAAGCTCGATCACGAATGCGAGGTCGGGGATGGCGCGGAAATCCGCCTCCAGCATCGCGCGATAGCCGGCGAGCCCCAGAAGCTCGCCGTTGCGGCGCACGTCGTCGGCGACGAACCGGCCGAGGTTCGGCCAGTCTTGCGCGTTGAGGCAGGCGAGATAGGCGCGATAGGTCGCCTCCAAGCTCACGGTCTGGCGCCCGGAACCGGCGCGTCGGCGCGGATGAGCTTCTCGTGCTTGAGCTCCGCCCAGAGATCGGCGGGGATCGGGTGTTGGAACGAGGCGATGTTCTGCTCCACCTCGCGTTTCGCGATCGCGCCGGGGATGACGGACGCCACGATCGGATGTCCCAGCGGGAATTGCAGCGCGGCGGCGGCGAGCGGAACGCCGTGGCGCCTGCACACGGCCTCCATGCGCGCGACGCGCGCCAGGATCTCCGGCCCCGCCGGGGAATAGTTGTAGCGCGCGTGAGGGACCGCGCCGGTGGCGAGAATGCCGGAATTGTAGGTCCCGCCGATCACGACGCCGACGCCGCGCGCGGCGCAGGCCGGGAATTCCTCGTCGAGCACGTCCTGCTCCAGCAGCGTGTAGCGCATCGCGATGAGGAAGAAGTCCATGTCGAAGAAATCGAGATATTTCGGGATTGTCCCCATCGTGTTGAAGCCGGCGCCGACGCCCTTGATGACGCCCTGATCCCTCAGCGATTCCAGCGCCCGCCAGCCGCTCGTGGCCAGTTGATTCCAGTAGGGCGCGACCTTGGCTTCGCTCTTGAAATGCCAGGTGTCGAGGTCATGGATCAGCAGCACGTCGATGCGGTTGATCCCGAGCCTTTGCAGGCTGTCCTCGAACGAGCGCATCACGCCGTCGTAGCTGTAGTCCATGTCATGGGCGAACTCGAGCCCGCCGATCCAGTCGGGATCGCGCTGGAACGGCCCAGGTTTCGACGGCCGGCGCAGCACCCGGCCGATCTTGCTGGAGATGACGTAGTCCTCGCGGGGCTTGCGATAGAGCGCGCGCCCCAGCCGATGCTCGGCCTGTCCCTTGCCGTACCAGGGCGAGGTGTCGAAATAGCGCACTCCCCCGTCCCAGGCGGCCGCGAGCAGCGCCCGCGCCTCGTCTTCCTCGATGACATCGAAGGTTTCGCCCAGAGGCGCCGTGCCGAGGCCGAGTTCGCTGACCATGACGCCGGTGCGGGCGCCGAGCTGGCGACGAGGGAGGGGTTTGCTTGCGGCGGTCAATTCGGAAGGCTCCCGGTCGCTGCGGACCGGGCCGTTCTAACGTGCGCCGCGCCGGCGCGAAAGCGCAGGCGCGGCCTCGCGGAAACCCTCAGAACTCCTTCCAGTCGGCGAGCGCGGAGGCCCCGCCGCCGGCGGCGCGCGCAGGCCGCGGCGCTGGCGTCCGGGAGGGTCCGCGCGCGGCGGCGGGCGTCCAGCGCGCCGTCTCGCGCGCGCCGAGTTCGAATTGACCGACCAGCGTCGACAGCGTCGCGGTCTCGCGGGCGAGCGACTGGCTCGCCGCGGTGCCCTGCTCGGCCATCGCCGCATTCTGCTGCGTCGAGGCCGAGAGCTCGCCGACCGCCTGCTTGATTTCGCTGAGCGAGGCCGCCTGCTGACGGCTCGCCGCGAGGATCGCGCCGACGACCGCGTTCATTTCCGCGACTTTCACGCCGATGCGCGCGAGAGCCTCGCCAGTGGCGCTGACGAGCTGCACGCCGCCGGCGACCTCCGAGGTGGCCGCGGCGACCAGCGCCTTGATCTCCTTGGCCGCTTCCGCCGAGCGCTGGGCGAGGCCGCGCACCTCGGAGGCGACCACCGCAAAGCCCCTGCCCGCCTCCCCCGCCCGCGCCGCCTCGACGCCGGCGTTCAGGGCCAGGAGATTGGTCTGAAACGCGATCTCGTCGATGGCGCCGATGATCTTGCCGATGTCGTTGGAGGATTTCTCGATCCGCTCCATGGCGCTGATCGCCTTGGCGACGACCTCGTTGCTCTGTTGAGCCTCCTCGCCGGCCTGAGAGACGATGACCTGCGCGGATTGCGCGTTTTCGGCCGTCTTGGCGACCTGCGCCGAGACTTCCTCGATCGCCGCCGAGCTCTCCTCGATGCTGGAGGCCTCGTGCTCGGTGCGGCTCGAAAGGTCCTGCGAGGCGCTGGCGATCTGGCTCGTGGCCGTCGTCAGCGAGTCGATGGTCGTCGCCACGCCCGACATCGTCTCGCGCAGGCCCGCGACCGAGCCGTTGAAATCCTCGGCCAGTTGTTTGAAGGCGACGGCGAGACTGTCGTCGATGCGGCTGTTGAGGTTCTTGGCCGCGAGCTGCCCGACCGCCCGCCGCACCGCCTCCACCGCCGCCTCGGTCTCACGGGTCGACTGCGCCGCAACCTCCTCGGCGGCGTGGCGGCGCGCCTCGAGCGCGTCGAAATGGGCGGAGGCGGCGAGCTCGAAATCGAGCAGAATGACCCGCGACAGCGCGCTCAGCGCCGCGCCGGCGGCGGCGCCCTTGGCGAAAGCGCCTCCCCGCAGCGCGCCCTTCGGCCAGATCTCCGCAATCGCCGCCGAGATGAGATGGTCGGCGATGACGCCATAGCCGGCTGCGTACCATTTCAGCGACAGGCCGATCCGCGCATGGGTCTCGCCGATGCGACGCACCTCCTCGAGCGTGCGGCCCTCCAGTTCACCCGCCGACAGCCGCCGCCAATGATGGAGCTGCGCCGCCTTGGCGCGCTCGACGATCGCAGGGTCGGCGAAAAAGGCGCGGACCTGCGGCGTCGTCTGGGCGCGAGCGTAGAACTTGTCGAGCGCGCGGGGAACTTCGCGATCGACGATCGGCTTGATCGACCGCAACGCCTGCCGCGCCGCGTCGTCGAGGCCGAGAAAGGTCAGCCGCTCTTGAAGCTCCCGGGCGGCGTCGTTGAATTCGTAGCTGGATTTATGGTCCGTCATGTCGGCCGTGTTTCTCCGAGGCGGCTCCCCCGTGGTCGGCCTGCGCTCGCGAGCAAAATTGCGGCGTCGGCCTTGCGCGAGGCTCGCTCCCGCTGGCGGACTTGACTAGCTTGAACTTCATAGCCTCCATAGACGCGCGAGAGCGGGAGGACCACATGGACGTGCGAGTGCTGGTCGGCTCCAAGAAGGGAGCCTTCATTCTCGAAAGCGGCGCCGCCCGCCGTGACTGGCGCGTGCGCGGGCCGTTCTGCGAGCATTGGCCCTTGACCCATGTCGCCGCCGATCCCGGCTCCGGCGCGATCTACGCCGCCGGGGGCAACGCATGGTTCGGGCCGGCGGTGTGGCGATCGCGCGATTTCGGCGAGACCTGGACCCATTCGAGCCAGGGCCTCGCCTATCCCCAGGGCGAAGCGCCGGTGCAATGCGCCTGGTCGGTCCATGCCGCGCACGGACGGCTCTATGTCGGCGTCGAACCCGCGGGCCTGTTCGTCAGCGAGGACGAGGGCGAGACTTTCCGCGAGATCGAGGGCCTGCGCCGGCATCCCACGCGGCCGGAATGGCAGCCGGGCGGCGCCGGGCTCATCCTGCATTCGATCGTCAGCGATCCCGCCGACGCGCGCCGGCTGTGGGTCGGCATTTCCGCCGTCGGCGTCTTCTACACGCAGGACGGCGGCGAGACCTGGAGCCCGCGCAATTCCGGCACCCGCTGCGATTTCCTCCCCGAGGGCCAGCGCTACCCCGAGTTCGGCCAGTGCGTTCACAATTTGACGCTCGCGCCGGGCTCCTCCAACCGGCTCTATCAGCAGAACCATTGCGGCATGTACCGCAGCGACGACGGCGGCCTCTCCTGGAACAGCATCGAGCAGGGCCTGCCGTCGAGCTTCGGCTTCCCCGTCGCCGCCCATCCCCGCGATCCCGACACGCTGTTTTTCCTGCCGCTCAATGGCGCGGAGGCGGGCCGCTATCCGCCCTGACGCCCGCGCCGCCGTCTGGCGCTCGCGCGACGGCGGCGCGCATTGGTCGGATCGCCGCGCCGGCCTGCCGCAGACCGGCGCCTATTTCGGGGTGATGCGGCAGGCGATGGCGACCGACGGGCTCGATCCGGCAGGAGTTTATTTCGGCGCGAGCAACGGCTCGGTCTACGCCAGCCGCGACGAAGGCGAGACCTGGGAGTGCCTTGTGCGCGACCTGCCGGCGATTTCCTCGGTCGAGACGCTGACGACAGCGTGATGCGCGCGCCCGCCGTCGTCCGCCTGCCGCTGTTGTTGACGGCGCTGTTTCCCGGCGCCGAGCGGGTCGTGCGCATCGAGGCGGAGACGGTCGAGGACGTGATGGACGGGCTGGAGGCGCGCTGGCCCGGCATGCGCGACCGGCTGTGCGACACGACCCCGGCGATCCGCCGTCACGTTAATGTGTTCGTCGACGGCCGGCGGGCGCGGCTCGACACCCGGCTTGCGCCGGGCGCGGACGTCTATGTGCTGACGGCGGTCAGCGGCGGCTGAGCGGCTTCAGCGCCCGCCGGCGAGTTCGTAGATGTGGGCCAGCATGTCGGCGGGGTCCTCGTAGACCCTGAGCGCCGAGGCGCGCTGCAGTTCCTCTTCGCCATAGCCGCCGCTGAGCAGGCCGACGCCGAGCGCGCGCGCCCGCGCGGCGGCGAGCATGTCCCAGATCGAATCGCCCACGACATAGGCCGTCTCGATCGGCGCGCCGAGCCGCGCGGCGGCGGCCAGAAACAGGTCCGGATCGGGCTTGGCGTGGGCGACCTGATCGCGCGTGACGACCACGGATTTGCCGGGATCGACGCCGAGCGCCTTCAGGTTGACGCCCGCGGTCTCCATCTTGCCGCTGGTGGCGATCGCCCAGGGGATCGACTTCTCCGTGAGATAGGCGAGCAACTCGCGCGCCCCGGGCAGCGGGCGGATCCTGCCGCCCATGCCGCGATAGGCCTCGGCGTGCGCGGCGCTGAGCCGGGCGAGCCTCCCCGCGTCGAGCTCTACGCCGGTCTCGCGCGAGAGCTGGTTGGTGAACAGGCCGCCGCTCATGCCGATCTTGCGATGAATGCGCCAGACGGAGAGCTCCAGGCCCTCGGCGTCGAGCGCCTGTTTCCAGGCGAGCACGTGCTCGTAGACGCTGTCGACCAGCGTGCCGTCGAGATCGAACAGAAACACGGGATTGATGCGCATGCCGGGGCTCCCTTCGGGCGTCGAGAGCATAGCCCATGTCGCGCTCGGCGGGCGACCGTGTTATGGGCGCAACGAACATTCCCCCGTGAGCCGCCCATGTCCGCCGTTCTGACCGCCGAAACCGACGTCCGCGCCGCGATGCGCGAGATCGGCGCGCGCGCCCGCGCCGCCGCGCGCATCGTCGCCAACGCCCCGGCGGAGCAGAAGACCCGGGCGCTGACCGCCGCCGCGCGCATCCTGCGCGAGCGCGCGCCCGAAATTCTCGCCGCCAACGCGCGCGACCTCAATGAAGCGCGGGCGCGCGGCATGGCGCCGGCCTTCCTCGACCGGCTGACGCTCAGCGAGGCGCGCATCGAGGGGATCGCGCAAGCGCCATCGAGGACATCGCCGCGCTGCCCGATCCCGTCGGCCGGGTGCTTGCGACTTTCGAGCGGCCGAATGGCTTGAAGATCGAGCGCGTGGCGACGCCGCTCGGCGTGGTCGGCGTCATCTACGAGAGCCGGCCCAACGTGACGGCCGACGCGGGGGCGCTATGCCTGAAAAGCGGCAACGCGGTGGTGCTGCGCGGCGGCTCCGACAGCTTCCATTCCTCCGCCGCGATCCACGCCTGCCTCGTGGCCGGCCTCGCCGAAGCGGGCCTGCCGGAGGCGGCGATCTCGCGCGCGCCCTTCGCGGCGCGCGAGGCGGTCGGCGAGATGCTGGCCGGCCTCGACGGGGCCATCGACGTCATTGTGCCGCGCGGCGGCAAATCGCTGGTGGAGCGTGTGCAGCGCGAGGCGCGCGTGCCGGTGTTCGCCCATCTCGAAGGGATCGTGCATGTCTATGTCGACGAGACGGCGGACCTCGACAAGGCGGTCAAGCTCGTCGTCAACTCGAAGATGCGCCGCACCGGGATTTGCGGCGCGGCCGAGACGCTGCTGATCGCCCGCGCCGCCGTTCCCCGCCTCGCGCGGCCGCTGCTGGACGCGCTCAGCGCCGCCGGCTGCGCGATCCGCGGCGACGCCGAGATCCGCGCGATCTCGCCGGACGCGACGCCTGCGAGCGAGGAGGACTGGCGGACGGAATATCTCGACGCCATCATCTCCGCGCGCGTCGTCGCCGGGCTCGACGAGGCGATCGCCCATATCGAGACCTACGGCTCGCACCACACGGACTGCATCATCACCGAGGACCGCGCGGCGGCCGAGAAGTTCCTCGCGCAGGTGGACTCGGCGATCGTGCTGCACAACGCCTCGACGCAATTCGCCGACGGCGGCGAGTTCGGCTTCGGCGCCGAGATCGGCATCGCCACGGGCGGATGCACGCGCGCGGGCCGGTCGGCGTCGAGCAGCTCTGCACGTTCAAATATCGGGTGCGCGGCGACGGGCAGACCAGGCCTTAGGCCTCCTCCTCGATGGCGTATTGCGTGACCGCCACGGCGCCGCCGTTCAGTCGCGCCGCGAACCAATGGCCAAGCGCCACGGCCGCGATGCAGAGGACGACGGAGGCGACGACATTGACCACCGCGCGGCTCATCAGGCCCGACCGCATGAGATCGAAGGTTTGCAGGCTGAACGAGGAAAAGGTCGTGTAGCCGCCGCAGAAGCCGACCATCACGAACATGCGCAGGTTCTCCGGCACAGGATATTTGCCGTGCGCGAGCGTCAGCGTGCCGAACAGACCGATGAGGAACGAGCCCGTCACGTTGATCGTCATCGTGCCAAACGGCAGATGGCGGCTCAGCGGCAAGGCGAGATCGGAAACGACATAGCGTGCGAGCGTACCGCACGCGCCGCCCGCCGTGACGACGACATAGGTCCAGAAATTCATGCGCGCTCCTTCAATGCGGCGGGCATGAAAAACCCGCCATGCGGCGGGTCGTCGGACGCACCCCTACCGCGGAATGGTTGCGGTAGGAGTCATCAGCCCTTCCGGGCGGTTATCGGGGGAACCCCATCCCCATCGAAGCCGATCGGTAGGCTGATTCCCGGCGGAGCGCAAGCCGGCGGGCTCGATTTCAGCGGTCGGACGTGGCTAAATTGCGCCGGCGCGACAAGGATTCGCGGCAAGGGAGGACTAGATGACGGCCGCCGCCCCCCATCTCGACGTCGACCCCTTCGACGACGCCTTCCTGACCGACCCCTATCCCTTCCACGAGCGGATCCGCGAAGCCGGCCCGGTCGTATTCCTCGACCCCTTACCAAATCTACGCCTCCGCCCGCCACGCCGAGGTCACGGCCGGACTTGCGAACTGGGAGACCTTCTCCTCCGCCGCCGGGGTCGGGCTCGACGATTTCCGCCGCTCCAAGCCGTGGCGACCGCCGAGCCTCATCCTTGAGGCCGATCCGCCGCTGCACACCCGCAGCCGCACCGTGCTCAACCGCGCGCTCTCCGCCAAGGCGATGGCGGGTTTGCGCGCAAGCTTTCAGGCCGCCGCCGAGAAACTCGCCGACGCGCTGCCCGGCGGCGAGATCGACGCGATAGCCGACATCGCGGAAGCCTATCCGCTCTCCGTGTTTCCCGGCGCGATCGGGCTCAAGCCCGAGGGCCTCGAAAACCTGCTGCCTTACGGGTCGATGGCGTTCAACGCCTTCGGCCCGCGCAACAAGCATTTCGAGGCCTCCATGCGCGACGCCGCCCGCGTCGTCGGCTGGATCACCGCGCAATGCGCGCGCGAGGCGCTGTCGCCGGACGGGCTCGGCGCCGTCGTCTGGGCGGCCGTCGACACCGGCGAAATCACCGCCGAGGAGGCGCCGCTGCTGGTGCGCTCGATGCTGACCGCCGGGCTCGACACGACGATCATCGGCATCGGCAATGCGCTTTACGCGCTCGCCGCCAATCCCGGCGAATGGCGCAAGCTCCGGGAGGATCCGAGGCTGCTGCGTCCCGCCTTCGACGAAATGCTGCGCTTCGAATCGCCGGTGCAGACCTTCTTCCGCACGACGACGCGCGCCGTCGAACTCGGCGGCGTCACTCTGCCGCAGGACGCGAAGATCCTGCTGTTCCTCGCCGGCGCCAATCGCGATCCGCGCCGCTGGGAGACTCCGGACCGTTTCGACGTGACGCGCAAGGCCTCCGGCCACGCCGCTTTCGGCGCCGGCATCCATATGTGCGTCGGCCAGATGCTGGCGCGGCTCGAAACCGAGCTCATTCTCGCCGCGCTGCTGAAACGCTTTTCCGACATCGCGCTGGCGGGCGAGCCGACCCGCAAGCTCAACAACACGCTACGCCAGTTCGCGAAGCTGCCGATCCGGCTGACGCCGGCCTGAACCGCGATCCGCAATTTCACCCGACCGGATTCAAATACCGACGTCCGGGTTCCTCATGGCTCGGGAACCCCCTGAGGCTGCTTCGGTTATTTCCAGACGCATATGCGCGAGGGAGACCAACATGGCGGAGTCAGCCAAACAGAAGCGCATCGCCGGACGCGTGATGCACGAGTACAAACACGGCGAACTGAAAAGCGGGCCCGGCGGCAAGGCCGGCCGCGTCAAGAATCGCCGTCAGGCGATCGCAATCGCGCTGAAGGAATCCGGCGCCTCCAAATATGAAAGCGGCGGCGAAAACCAGCGCAACCTGCGAAAGACGGAGCAGAAAGAACGCGAAGGCAAGACGGCCCAGCAGGAGCGCGAGGGCAAGTCGCACGTCGGCGCCCGAGGCAAGCGCGAGAGCACGCGCGCGATGGGCGGCGCCGACGCCCGAAAACCGACCCGGCGCGGAAAGAAAGCGGCGACTGCGCGGAGGCGTCGCGGCGACGGCCACACCCGTCGCGAGCTTTATGCGAAGGCGCGGCGCGAGGGCGTCCCTGGCCGTTCTCGCATGACCAAGCAGCAGTTGAAGAACGCGCTCGGGATCGGTTGAAGGCGGCTACTTGCTGACCGCGAACTCCGTCGCCTCGATATCGAGCACGCCGACCATCGTCTTGATCGACACGCGGAACGGCGCGAGCGCGTTGGCGCCCGCAACCGGGGCCAGCCAGATCTGCAAGTCGCGGTTTTCAGCCATGTATTTCGTCGCCGGCCGGTCCTTGCGATGGCCGGCGATCGGCGCATAGCGCACGTTGCAGACGGCGACCGGGCCGCTGTAGCCCTTGGCCTTGACCTGCCGCTCGCCTTCGTAGCTTAGCTTCAGATCGAAACGGGTGTAGCCGTCGAAGATCTGCAGCGTGCGCTCACAGGCGGCCGGAGAGACAGCCGGACTCGCGGCCGGTTCGGGAAAAACGTAGGCGCCGACGGGATCGATGATGTTGCGGGTGTCCTGCGGGCGCAGCGGCACGCGATCGGGAGCGTCGCCGAACGGCGGCGAAATGTCGACGGCGGCGACGGCGTTGTCCCTGAGCGCCATGCGGATCGTGCGCGTCATGCGGGAGCTTACCGCTGTGGTGGCGAAAGTCGCGGGCGAGATGCGCCCCTCGACGATCGCGCCATGGCCGACCGAGGCGCCGCGCGAATTGCTGACGAGGCTCGCAAGCGCATTGAGCTTGGCCCGGCCGTCGACGGCGTAACTCGTCGGCGTGATGTCGGCCTTCACCGCGCCCGTGCCGATGGGAATGCCAAGCAGCGAGATGGCGTAAGAGACGCGCAGCGTCTGCGCCGGCGCTGCGGTCGAACACAACGCGGCGAGAGCCGCGAGGGCGCCGCCCAGGCGACGTCGCATGTCCCAGAACTCCGTGATTCGGGCCTCGCCTACGCAATACATCCAAGCGCGGAAAAGCCGAAGCGCCACAGGCTGCGAAAATTTTAGGGCGCCCTCCTGTCAAGACCTTGCGGCTTGGGCGGAGCCGGTCGTAACCTCCCCGCATGGTGGAGACACTTATATCGGTTCGGATGGCGCGGCTCGGCGACGAAGAGGGCATCGCGCGCGTGCACGATTCGGCGTGGCGCGACGCGTATCGCGGCGTCATCCCCGGGCGTGAGCTCGAGCGCATGGTCGAGCGGCGCGGTCCCACCTGGTGGCGGCAGGCGATCCGCGCGGGCACGCGGCTCATCGTGCTCGACTTCGCCGACACCATCGCCGGCTACTCCAGTTACGGCCGCAATCGCATGCCGGCGCTCGGCTACGGCGGCGAGATCTTCGAACTATATCTGGCGCCGGAATATCAGGGGGTCGGCCTCGGCAAGCGCATGTTCGAAGCGGCGCGCGCCGATCTCGCGGCGCATGGATATCCTACCTTTGTCGTATGGGCGCTCGGCGGCAACGATCGCGCAATAGAATTCTATCAACGCAGAGGCGGCGCGATAGTGCGTCGCGCGCGCGAGAGGTTCGGCGAGGAGACGCGGGAGCGCATCGCCTTCGGCTTCGAATAGCGCGCAAGAACAAGGTTTTCCGAATGAATTTGGACGCGATCAGCTATGGCGACAAGGTCCCCGAAGAGGTCAACGTCGTCATTGAAGTGCCGATCGGCGGCGAGCCGATCAAATACGAGATGGACAAGGCCAGCGGCGCGCTGTTCGTCGACCGCTTCCTCTACACCTCGATGCGCTATCCCGGGAACTACGGCTTCATCCCGCATACGCTTTCGGACGACGGCGACCCCTGCGACGTCATAGTGGCCAACACCCGCGCCATCATTCCCGGCGCCGTGATAAAATGCCGCATCGTCGGCGTGCTGCTGATGGAGGACGAACAGGGCGGCGACGAGAAGCTGCTGGCGGTGCCGATCCCCAAGCTGACGCAACGCTACGCCAGGATCGCCAATTACACCGACCTGCCGGAGATCACGCTGAAGCAGATCGAGCATTTCTTCGCCCATTACAAGGATCTGGAGCCCAACAAGTGGGTTCGGATCGTTCGGTGGGGCGACGCGGCGGAAGCGCGCAAGATGGTGTCGGACGGCATCGAGCGCGCCAAGGCGGCCAAGGAGGCCCATTCCGCCGCCTGAAGCCGTCACCCGACGGAGGCGGCGGACGGGGTCGTTCAGGAGGCGACGTGAAGCGGTCGTTCATCGACGCGCGCATCGACGCGATGCTGAATTTCTGCGAGCGCCACGGCGTTCGCCTGCCGCCGTTCGCGCTGTGGAGCGAGGAGGACTACGCCGCCGACCCCGCCGCCGCGGCGCGCATTCTCGAAGGCGGCCTGGGGTGGAACATCGTCGAGTTCCAGCCCGGCCAGTTCGCGGAAACGGGCTTGAGCGTGTTCACGCTGCGCATGGGCGACTGGCGCCATCTGAGCCACGGCCGCGGCCGGCTCTACGCGGAAAAGGCGCTTCTCGCCGAGAACGGGCAGCGCACGCCGCATCACTATCACATCGTCAAGACCGAGGACATCGTCAACCGCGGCGGGGCGAAATTCGTGGTCGAGCTGGTCAAGGTCGACCGCGCCGGCGCCCCGTTGAAGGAGCGTTTCCGCGCGCTGAAGGACGCCAGGACGCTCGAACTCGGGCCTGGCGCGCGGGTGACGCTGGAGCCCGGCGAGAGCCTGACGCTCGACCCCTTCGTCGCCCACGCTTTCTGGGCCGAAGGCGGGACGACTTTGGCGGGCGAAGTGTCGCTCGCCAACGACGACCGCAGCGACAATTACTTCCTTCCCGCCCTGCCCGCCCCGGCGCCGATCGCCGAGGACGCGCCGCGCCGTTTCATCACCGTCCGCGATTTGCCCAAGCTCGCCCCTTTGGCGTAAGCGCCGAGCGGCCGCCATGGGGGCGTGACGGAGAGGTCGATGGCGGAACTCGCGGTCGAAATGCGCGGCGTGCACAAATGGTTCGGCGCATTTCATGTTCTGCGCAACATCGATCTGGAAATCGCGCGCGGCGAGCGCATCGTCATCTGCGGCCCCTCGGGCTCCGGCAAGTCGACGCTGATCCGCTGCATAAACCGGCTGGAGGAGCACCAGCGCGGAACGATCAAGGTCGACGGCGTCGAACTTACGCCGGACGTGCGCTCGATCCACGAGGTCAGGCGCGAGGTCGGGATGGTGTTCCAGAATTTCAACCTGTTTCCGCACCTGACGATTCTGGAAAACTGCACGCTGGCGCCGATCTGGGTGCGCAAGACCCCGAAGCGCGAGGCCGAGGCGCTCGCCATGGGCCTTCTGGAAAAGGTCAAGATCCCGGAGCAGGCCGACAAATATCCAGGCCAGCTATCCGGCGGCCAGCAACAGCGCGTGGCGATCGCGCGGGCGCTGTGCATGAACCCGAAGATCATGCTGTTCGACGAGCCGACCTCGGCGCTCGACCCGGAGATGGTCAAGGAGGTGCTCGACACGATGGTCGGATTGGCGAGCGAGGGCATGACCATGCTGGTCGTCACCCACGAGATGGGCTTTGCGCGACAGGTGGCGGATCGCGTGGTGTTCATGGATCGCGGCGAGATCGTGGAAATCAACGCGCCCGAGCCATTCTTCGCCGCGCCCCAGCACGAGCGGACGCGGCAGTTCCTGAGTCAGATATTGCGCTGACGAGAACGCCGACGATCAGATGCGAGGGCCGCCTCTCGCCGCCCTCGCCGTCGCCTGCTCCGCTCAGGCCAGCGTGTAGGCCGTCTTGACGGTGGTGTAGAACTCCGCCGCGTAGCGCCCCTGCTCGCGCGCGCCGAGGCTCGAGCCTTTGCGGCCGCCGAAGGGCGCGTGATAGTCGACGCCGGCCGTCGGCAGGTTGACCATCGCCATGCCGGCCTCGACATTGCGCTTGAAGTGGCTCGCGTGCTTGAGGCTCGTCGTGCAAATGCCGGCGCACAGGCCGAATTCGGTGTCGTTGGCGATTTCCAGCGCGTGATCGTAGGATTTGGCCGGGATCATCGACGCGACGGGGCCGAAAATCTCCTCGCGCGAAATGCGCATGTCGTTGGTGGCGTCGACGAACAAAGCCGGCGCCATGTAGAAGCCGGGCGTCTGGCGATTGAGCCGCTCGCCGCCGAGCTTGAGCTTGGCGCCTTCGCCCTTGCCGATCTCGACATAGCTCAAGTCCTGATCGAGCTGGTTCTGATCGACGACGGGGCCGACATGCACGCCGGGCTTGACCGCGTCGTCGACGACGAGGCCGCGCATGCGCTCGGCGAGCGCGTCGGCGAAGCGGTTGTAGATCCCCTCCGTCACGATGAGCCGCGAGGAGGCCGTGCAGCGCTGGCCGGTGGAGAAATAGGCGCCGTTGACCGCGCTCTCCACCGCGACCTTCAGGTCCGCGTCGTCGAGCACGACGAGCGGATTCTTGCCGCCCATCTCCAGCTGGAACTTGCGCATGTGCTCGGTGCAGGCGATCGCCACGCGCTTGCCGGTCGAGACCGAGCCGGTGAAGGAGATCGCGTCGACTTGGCGGTGATCGAGCATGGCCTGTCCTACGACCGAGCCGCGCCCCATCACGAGGTTGAACACGCCCTTGGGCGCGCCGGCGCGCACGATGATCTCGGCCAGCGCATGCGCCGATCCCGGCACGAGATCGGCCGGCTTGAACACCACCGTATTGCCGTAGGCGAGCGCCGGGGCGATCTTCCAGGCGGGAATGGCGATGGGGAAATTCCACGGCGCAATGATGCCGACCACGCCGACCGGCTCGCGGGTCACTTCGATATCGATTCCGGGCCGGACGGAGGCGAATTTCTCGCCGGGTATGCGCAGGACTTCGCCGGCGAAGAAATCGAAGATCTGGCCCGCGCGGCCGACTTCGCCGATCGCCTCCGGCAGCGTCTTGCCCTCCTCGCGCGCGAGCAGCCGGCCGAGTTCCTCCTTGCGGGCGGCGATCTCCAGCGCGACCTTCAGCAGCACGTCGTGGCGCTCCTGCGGCGTGGTCCGCGCCCAGGCGTGGAGCGCGGCGCGGGCGGCCTTGACGGCCTCGTCGACCTGGGACGCGCTCGCCTGCGCATATTCGCCGACCACGTCGTCGGTGTTCGAGGGACTGATGTTGCGGGTGACAGAGGCGCCCTCCACCCATTCGCCGGCGATATAGTTTTTGTGCAAGTCGGTCATGTGGTCCTCGGCGAAGATCGCGCGGCTTATAGACGGTCGCGCAGGCGAGCGCGTCTAAGCGCGAGTTTCAGTGCGGAGCCGAGCGCTCCACGAAATCCTCGGGCCGATCGATGTCCTTCGTCACGCCCATTCCGCGACCTCGACCGTTGCGATCCGCTCCGCCGGCAATCCCTGCAAAAGCCTGCGCGCGCCCTCGTCGCCGCTCAAGGCTGCGACTGCGGCGAACAAGCCGCGTCCCAGCAGCGCCGGATTGCCGCGCCGGCCCTCGTGGACGCGGGACCGCCGCCAAGGCGCCCGGCTTCGCCGCAAACGCAGCGATCAGCGCATCCACCACCTCCGCCGTCGCCTCCGGCATGTCGCCGAGCATCACGAGAGCGCCCGCAGCCTCCGCCGGCAAGGCGGCGACGCCCGCGCGCAGCGAGGTCGCAAGCCCTTCGGCGAAATCCGGATTGTGCGCGAAACGCACGTCGAACCCGGCCAGCGCCGCCTCGACCTCGGGCGCGCTCGTGGCCCGTCACGACAAACACCGGCCTCGCGCGCGAGGCGAGCGCGGCGCGGACCGCCCAGCGCACCAGCGGCTCGCCGCGATAATCGGCGACCAGCTTGGTCGCCTCCGGCCCGCCCGCGGCCCGGTAGCGCGACGCGCTGCCGGCGGCGAGCACGATGGCGGCGATCTCACCCATCGCCCTGGCGCGGCTGCGGCCGGCTCTCGATCTCCATCAGAAGCCCGCCCACGCCCATCCCCTGGATGTCGGCGCGCGTGACCTCCACGCCCGCGAGCACCCGGCCGAGCACCCAATCGAAGCCGTTCTCCTTGGGCGAGCGCGCGCAACCCGGCGCGCCGATCGCCGGCTTGCCGCCGAGTTCGCCGATGAGCAGCAGATTGCCGGGATCGACGGGCATGCCGAAATGCTCGACGCGGCCGCCCGCCGCCTCGATGGCGGCCGGGATCACGTCGCGCCGGTCGGTGATCGCCGAGGCGCCGAACACGACGAGCGCGTCGCAGCGTCCGCTCGACGGCGCGCAGCGTCTCGGCCAGCGCCGCGCTGTCGTGCGCGCAGCGGCGCTCCTCGACGATCCGCGCCCGCGCCGGCGCGAGCCGCGCCTCCAGGACGCCGAGCGTCTTGTTGACGACGCTCGTCTTCAGCCCCGGCAGCAGCGTCGAGACGACGCCGATCCGCAGCGGGCGATAGGGCGCGACCGACACCGCCGCCTCGCCCGCCGCCGCGCAGGCCGCCTCCAGCGCCGCCGCCGAGGTCGCGAAGGGGATGATCTTCACCGTCGCCGCCATGTCGCCCTTCGGCGACGGGCGCATATTCCGGCAGCGTCGCCACCGTGATGGCGTCGTCGATGCGGTTGACCGCGTCGACGCGGGCGCGCGCGACCTTCAACAGCCCGGCGACCTCGGCGTAGAGGTTGACCCGCCCGGTAAACGGCGGATCGAGCCGCAGATGCGGGCCGGCGATCGCCTTTGCGAGCCGCTTCGCCGCCTCGTCCTCGACAATGTCGCCGGGCTCGATCTCGGCGACGATCACGCTCTCGACGCCCGCGGCCTGCAAGGCGGCCTGCTCGGCCGCGCCGATGCGCTGGCCCTTCTTCAACCGCGCCTCGCCCGCGCGCACCGCATGAGCGGAGATGGCGCCGAGCGCGCTCGCGACAGGCGCGGGGCCGAATTTCATGACCGCTCCGACCGCAGCGGCTTCTTGCGCAGGGACGCGACGATCTCGCCGGCGATCGAGACGGCGATCTCGGCGGGGCTCACCGCGCCGATGTCGAGGCCGATGGGGGCGTGGATGCGCGCAAGCGCCGCGTCGTCGAAACCTTCCGCCTTCATGCGCTCGATGCGCCTGGCGTGGGTCTTCCGCGAGCCGAGCGCGCCGATATAGAAGCATTCCGCCTTCAGGGCGCGCGTCAGCGCCCGGTCGTCGATCTTGGGATCGTGGGTCAGCAGGCAGATCGCGGTGTAACGGTCGAGCGGCCGCTCTTCGAGCGCCTCGTCCGGCCATTGCGCGATCACCGGCGTGTCGGGAAATCGCTCCGGCGTCGCGAAGGCCGTGCGCGGATCGACGACGACGGGATCGAGCCCGGCGATGCGCGCAATCGGCGCCAGCGCCTGGGAAATATGCACCGCGCCGATCATCACCAGCCGCACCGGGGGAACCTGCACGGTGAGGAAATAGCCCACGCCCTCGCGCTCGACCGTCCCGCTCTTGCCGGCGCGCAAGGCCGCCTCGATGTCCTCGGCCAGCGGATCGGCGGCGACGCGCTCGGCGGCGACGAAACGCTGCGCGCCGTCGTCGAGCCGCGTCACCAGCGCGCAGGCGCGCCGCTCTGCGCGCGCCGCGTTCATTTGCTTGAGAAGATCGAGCTTCATCCCTCGACCCGCTCGACATAGACCTTGATGCGCCCGCCGCAGGAGAGCCCGACCTTCCAGGCCGTCTCGTCCGCGACGCCGAATTCGAGGGTCTTCGGCTTGCCGGAGGCGATCACGTCGAGCGCCTCCTCCACCACCGCGCCCTCGACGCAGCCCCCGGAGACGGAGCCCAGGAAACGGCCCTCGGAATCGATGGCCAGATGCGAGCCGACCGGGCGCGGGGCCGAGCCCCAGGTCTCGATGACGGTCGCGATGGCGACCTCGCGGCCTTCCGCGCGCCAGCTTTCGGCCGCTGTGAGAATGTCGTCGTCCGCGCCGATCATGGGGATCTCCCTGTGGCGTTGTGATTGGCTCTATATAGGGCTCGCCCCGCTCCCCGCGCAACAGCGGCGCGGCGCGCAAAGGTGTTAACAGTTGACCCTGTCCGACCGATCCGCCATCACTCCGGCCGGGAGACCGGCCGATGAGCATGGCGAGCGCCGAGGCGCTCAGGATCGTTTCGCTGTCGGGCGCGGTGAGAGAGCGCATCATGCGCGCCATCGCGCGCGGCGATCTCAAGCCCGGCGCGCGGCTCAACGAGGCGCAGATGGCGCAAAGCCTCGGCGTCAGCCGCGGGCCTATCCGCGAGGCCGCGCGCGAGCTCGAGGGCCAGGGCTTTCTCGTCAGCCGGCCCAATCAGGGCTTCTACGTCGTCGATTTCAGCCCGCAAGCGATCCGCGACGTCTACGAGGCGAAGGACTGGCTGGAAAAGGCTTTCGTCGCCGATCTCGCCCGCAGTCTCTCGCTCGCCGAACGGCGGGAGATCCTCGCCGAGATCGGCGCGCTCGACCTGTCGGACCGCCTCGCCTTCACCCAGACGCTGTTCGCCTTCCGCGCCCGCGTGCTGTCGCGGCTGCGCAACCGCTTCCTCGCCGACTTGATGATGGTGCTCTACCGCAAGTTCTACATCGTCTCGGTCGTCGTCGACCGGGGCGACGACGCGGAGCGCGTCGTCGCGCATCGCCGGCGCGCTTCGCCGCTTCTGGACGCGCGATGGCGCGCGACGATCTCGCCGAGGCCGAGGCCGTGCTGCGCGACGACACCGCCTATTGGCTCGCCGACCTCTCTTCTTCCGTCAGCCGGAGTCCCGCCGCATGAACGCGCCCTTCAAGAACTCGATCGCCGCCCTCGTCCCGGAGCTGACGGAATGGCGGCGCGAATTCCACCGCCACCCCGAATTGCTCTACGCCTGCCATCGCACCGCCAAAGTGGTCGCCGAGCGCCTGCGCGAATTCGGCTTCGACGAGGTGCACGAGGGCATCGGCAAGACCGGCGTCGTCGGCCTGCTGCACGGCGCCAAGGGGCCGGCGACGAGCGTTGACAAGCGCGTGCTGCTGCGCGCGGACATGGACGCGCTGCCGATCCTCGAAGAGACCGGCGCCGAGCTATGCCTCGCATACGCCCGGCGCCATGCACGCCTGCGGCCACGACGGCCACACCACGCTGTTGCTGGGCGCCGCCAAGCATCTTGCCGAGGCGCGCGATTTCGACGGCACGCTGGTGTTCTGCTTCCAGCCCGCGGAGGAAGGCGGCGCGGGCGCGCAGGCGATGATCGACGACGGGCTGTTCGAGCGCTTCCCCGTCAAGGGCGTCTACGGCCTGCACAATTGGCCGGGACTGCCGGTCGGCAAATTCGCGGTGGCGCGCGGGCCGGCGATGGCCTCCGCCGACAGGCTCGACATCGTCGTGCAGGGGTTTGGCGGCCACGCGGCGATGCCGCATCTGGCGCGCGACCCCATCGTCGCGGCGGCCGAGATCGTGCTTGCGGCCCAGACCATCGTCTCCCGCGTCGTCGATCCGCTGGAGCCGGCGGTTGTGTCGATCACCTCGATCCACGCCGGCGAGGCCTACAACATCATCCCCGACAAGGTGCAGATGAAGATCGGCTTCCGCACGTTGTCGGATGCGGTGGCGGAGAAGATCGAGGCGGAGATCCGCCGCATCTGCGCCGGCGTGACCGCGGCCCACAACATGACGGTCGAGATCGGCCGTCGCGCCGGGTCAGGCCTATCCGACGACCGTCAATCATCCCAAGGAGACCGACATCGCGGTAGCGGCGATGCGGGCGGTCGCGGGCGCCGACAATGTGTTCGACAATATCAAGCCGGTGATGGGTTCGGAGGATTTCGCCTTCATGCTCAAGCGCGTGCCGGGCGCCTATGTGTTCATCGGCAACGGCGACACCGCGCCCGTTCATCACCCGGCCTACGATTTCAACGACGAGGCGATTCCCTATGGCGTCGCCTACTGGAGCGAGCTTGTCCAACGCCTGCTTCCGGGCGACTAATACACAAAAGAAGGGGGGACGGGGCATGACGGCGACGACCGCGAACAGGGCGCTGGCGGGGGATCGGCGCATCAGTCCGGGCGTGATGGCGGCGACGGTGGCCGGCAACGCCTTGGAGTTCTACGATTTTCTCTGCTTCGCCTTCTTCGCCGTCTACATCGCCGGGGCCTTTTTCCCCGGCGGCGATCCGTTCGCCGATCTCTTGAAGACGCTTGCCGTCTTCTGGTCGGGCTTCCTGTTCCGCCCGCTCGGCGGAATCGTCATCGGCGCCTTCGCCGACCGCGTCGGCCGTCGCCCGGCCATGCTGCTGACAATCGCGCTCATCACCGTTGGAACCCTGGGACTGGCGCTCGTGCCGTCTTACGCGACCATCGGCGCGACGGCGCCGGTGCTGCTGGTCATCTGCCGCATCATCCAGGGCTTCGCGCTCGGCGGCGAAGTCGGCCCGGCGAGCGTGTTCCTGATGGAGGCCGCCCCGCCGCATAGGCGCGGATATTACGTGAGCTGGCAGATCGCCAGTCAGGGACTGGCGGTGATGGCGGGCGGCGGCATTGGCGGTGGCGCTGGCTGTTCTGTTGACCAAGGAGCAGCTCGCCGACTTGGGGCTGGCGGGTTCCGTTCCTGCTCTCCCTCCTGCTCATCCCGCTCGCCGCCTACATGCGCGCGGACATGCCGGAGACTCTCACTCGGCGCCAACAGACGCCCGCTTCGCAGCAGAGCCTGAAAGATAGCGCCGGTTATGTCGCGCTCGGCGTGCTCCTCATCATCGGCGGCACGGTCTCGACCTATGTCGGCAATTACATGTCGACCTACGCCATCACCACGCTGAAGCTGCCGGCGACGCTGAGCCTGTCGGCGACGCTGATCGGCGGCGCGGCCACCTTCGTTTTCGCGTTGATCGGCGGGTGGCTCGGCGACCGCTTCGGCCGCAAGGCGCTGGTGCTTTGGCCGCGCGTCGCGCTTACGATACTCATCGTGCCGCTGTTTCTTTGGCTGGCGGCGGCGCCGAGCGCGGTGACGCTGTGGCTCGCCACGGTCGCCAACGCCGGATTGACCGCCATGTCGGCCGGCATCGGACTGGTGATCCTGCCGGAGCTGCTGCCCAAGCATACCCGCGCGACGGGATTTGCGGTTTCCTACGCCATCGGCGTTTCGATTTTCGGCGGCTCGACGCAATTCGTCATCACCTGGCTCATCCATGCGACGAAGAGCCCGATCGCGCCGGCCTGGTACGTGGTGGCGACGAGCCTCATCAGCATTTGGGCGCTGCTGGTTCTGCCGGAAACGCGCGGCCGCGCCATCGACTGAGGCTCCGCGCGCCGGTCTGCGCCTGGCGGACAAGGAGCCGCGCGGAAGGGCGCGCCCTAGAGCCGCGACAGACCGAGCCCCTGGCGATCCATCTTGCTTGCCAGCAAGCGATCCTCGGCGTCCAGCGGCGAGCGTTCAATCGCTTTGTCGAGGTGCAGCAGAAAACGCTGCACGAGGGCTGCGCGATCCGGCGGCATGGGGGTGGCCGCGAGGCCATTGAGCGCCGAGCGCAGGCGGCGAATGACCTGCACCGATCCGCGCCCATATTGCCGGATCTCGCCGAAGGCGAGATTGAGGTAATCCTCCCAGCTCGGCTGCGGGATCAGGACGCGAATGGCGCCGGCGCCGTCTCGAATGGCGCCCGTTTCAAGACTGCGCTGCGCCAGCCGGCGCAGGAGATCTTCGATCTGGTCGAGGGTCTGGACGGCCGTCGTGGGGTCGTTGATCGCGGGCGAAAGCGCCCGTATCGCAATGTCCACGAGCAACCGGATCGGGTATTTCGGGTCCTGTTCGAAAGTGCGGTCGAGGCTCAGTCGAATGCACTTTGACGCGGCGTCGCCGGGCAAGCGATCCCGGCCGCCATGGACGCGCAGCAAGGGATCGCCTTCGACCACGGTGTCCCCGACGGCGCAGGCCAAGGCGAGCACGCCGCCGCACCGCTCGGCCATTCTCAGCAACTCTTCACGTTCGAACTCTGGCTACGGTCTTGGGCGGTCCGCGATATGTGATTTCCTGACTGATCGGACCGAGGCTCGATCCATCGCTCGGGTTCGAGGACCCCGAGGGCGGGAACGCTCCATCGCCAGGCGGAAACATTGCCTCAATGACGGCGCGCCCACGATTTCCAACGAGCCTCAAGACATTCGAGATCTGCAAATCGCTCAGCCTCTGAATAAGGCGCGCGAACAGGATCATGCTGGCAAGAATGAATACGCTGACGAGCAGCGTCGAAAACGCCGGGACCCCGGCGGACCCGGCGCGGTCGACCCAGGCAAGCGTGAACAACGCATATATGAAGGTTCCCGCAAATACGCCGAGCGCATGGAACAGGATGGGATCGCGCGCGAACCAAAGGACCAGACGCGGCGAGTATGCGATGGCGCTGAACTGGACCATGACGAAAGCCATGGCGAAGACGATCCCGCTCAGCGCCATCATGCCGGACGAGGCGGCCGACAAGAAAGCCTGAGCGGAAGCGACGGCGATCCCAAGCTCAAAACGCGGAAGGTAGGCTTGCTCCAATCTCGGCAGAACCAGACCCGCCATGACCGCGCCGCCAACGTAATACATCGGGATTATCCAAATCGGCATCGATCGGCCCTGGTGAGAGAAGCGCAAAATCCAGCGGTCAGGCGTCAATGAAGGCAAAGCCTGCGACCGCATCATCATTGCATAGGCGCGGCGCGCTTCATACGTCGTCGAAATGCTCTGGCAATTTCCCTCCCCGTCAGCCAAGCCCGGCCAAGACGGAAGCCGCTGCTTCTGGCCCGGAGCAGGCCGCTATGCGATTGCCCTGCCCCAACGCTTCGAGGCTGCCAAAACGGCCGCGGCCGTGTAGGATGCCGGGCAAGTTTGCGAGGACCGAATGCCTGTACATCCCGGAGTCATCGACGCCATCGGCCATACGCCGCTGATCCGCCTGAAGGCCGCCTCCGAGGCTACGGGCTGCGAAATCCTCGGCAAGGCCGAGTTCATGAACCCCGGCGGATCGGTGAAGGACCGCGCCGCCCTCGCCATCGTCAAGGATGCGGTCGCCCGCGGCGCCTTGCGCCCCGGCGGCGCCATCGTCGAGGGCACCGCCGGCAATACCGGCATCGGCCTCGGAATGGTCGCCTCGGCGATGGGGTTTCGCACGGTCATCGTGATTCCCAAGACCCAGTCGCAGGAAAAGAAGGACATGCTGCGCCTGTTCGGCGCCGAGCTCGTCGAGGTCCCCGCCGTCCCCTACGCCAATCCCAACAATTACGTGAAATATTCCGGCCGCCTCGCCGAAGCGCTGGCCAAGAGCGATCCCAACGGCGCGGTCTGGGCCAATCAGTTCGACAATGTCGCCAACCGCCGCGGCCATTACGAGACCACGGGACCGGAAATCTGGGAGCAGACGGGAGGCAAGATCGACGGTTTCGTGTCCGCCGTCGGTTCGGGCGGCACGCTCGCCGGAGTCGGCATGGCGCTGAAGGAGCGCAATCCGAACGTCAAGATCGCGCTCGCCGATCCCCTGGGCGCCGCGCTCTATTCCTACTACACCACCGGCGTCCTCAAGGCCGAGGGCTCCTCGATCACGGAGGGCATCGGCCAGGGGCGCATCACCGCCAATCTCGAGGGCGCGCCCGTCGACGTCGCCTACAGAATAGAAGACGAGGAGGCGCTGCGCATCGTGTTCGATCTCGTCGAGCGCGAGGGGCTGCTGCTCGGCGGCTCCTCGGGGATCAATATCGCCGGCGCGATCCGGCTTGCGCGCGAGCTTGGACCCGGGCGGCGGATCGTCACGCTGCTTTGCAACTCCGGCGCGCGCTATGCGTCGAAGCTGTTCAACCCGGAGTTCCTGCGCGAGAAGAACCTGCCGGTTCCGGGCTGGCTGGCGCGCGCCTCGGCCGCGCCCGAGGTCTTCCTCTAGTCGCGCGGCTTCGCGTCAGGCGGCGAGCGTCTCTTCGCGCATCTCCACGTCGATCAGCGAATAATCGACCTTGTAGTAGCCGCTGTCGTCCAAGATCACCGCGTCGGGACGAAGCTTCAGGAGGTCCTGCGCCATCACGCCGATATAGCGCGGGCCGCCCCAGACATATTTGAAGGCGTAGATCGGCAGGCCGCTCGGCGAGACGCCAAGGCGGACGACGTCCTGCTTCAGCCTCCGGTCGGACCAGCCGCCGCCTCCGCCGCCACCGCCACCGCCGCCGCCGCCGCCTCCACCGCCGCCGCCTCCGCCGCCGCCCTGCGCCGATCGACGGGCGGCCCGGATTGAGCGAGACGCTCGGCGCCCCGGTCGGCGAGACTATCGAGCGCGTCTGATCGCTCGGCGCTACGGCTTTGGACGCATGAGGCGCGGGATGCGCATGGGCGTGCGTCGCGTGATGCGGGTGAGAGTGAGAGTGAGTGTGGGTACGGTGCGCGTGGTGCTTGTAGTGGTGGTGATGACTGTGCGTGTGCCGATGGGGATTATGGCGATGAGCCTTTTGCTTCTGCGTGTCGAGGCTTCTCCGCCGATTCCGCCTCCTTGAGACCGAACGCCATGGCGCCGCCGCCCAGCAGCAGGGACAGGAATCGGCGCTTGGTGAAGCTGGTTTCGTCTGACATCTGCCTCGCCTCCGTCGTCGTTGACCTTGGCTTGCGTTTACGGTCCGGAGTCAGAACAGATCGAAGCGGGGATTGCGGCTGCGCCAGGCGCGCGCCTGGGTTTCGATCAGCTGCGCCTCGACGCTTGCGCCCGGCGCGATGGCCTTGGCGCCAAGGTCGGCGGCGAGTTCATCGAGCGCCTTCTTCAGGTCGGCGGGCGGCAGCGCGTCGAGCAGCTTTTGCGCCTCTTTCTGGGAGTCGTAATTGTCGCCCTCACGGTTGAGCGACACCGCGAGGGCGAGGAACTTGGCGGCGATCGGCTGGTCGCTCTCCATTCTCGCGCGATCGAGCGCGCCCCAGTAGTCGCCGCGCTCGGCGGCCAGTTCGAACCAGCGGGCGGCGGCGCGCAGGTCCTTGGCGCCGCCGACGCCGTCGCGCGCCATGCGGCCGAGATTGGTCGGCGCAAAGGGGTGCCCCCCGGCGGCGGCGCGGGTGAAATAGGACAGCGCCCTGGCGGGATCGGCGCGTCGGCCGGTCCCGCGCAGATAGACGAGGCCGAGATTGTTGAGCGAATAGATGTCCTCGCGTTCGGCCCCGGCCTCGTAGAAGCGGATGCCGCGCTCCGCGTCGACCGGCTGGCCCTTGCCGTAGAGGAAGATGTAGCCGAGCTCGTTCATCGCGTAGGTGTGGCCGAGCGCGGCGGCGCGCAGCATCAGGGTGAGCCCGGTTCGGCGGTCTTGCGCCGCGCCGCGGCCGAAGAACAGGTTGCGCCCGTAGGCCAGCTCGCAATAGGCGTCGCCCGCATCGGAGCAACGCTTGTAATAGTCGTTGGCCTTGACGAGATCGGCCGGCCCCAGCGCGCCGAACGCCTCGAGATTGCCCAGCTCCCAGATCGCGCGCGTATGCCTGGCGGCCGCGGCTTTCTCGATCATCTTTTTCGCCTCGGCCGTCTCGCCCTTCGCCATCTCGGCGCGCCCGAGCTGATAGGCGAAGCGCGCCACTTGCGAATATTCCGCGACCGCCCGCTCGCAGGCGGGAATGGCGTGCGCGGGGTCGATCTCGTTGGGCAGCTTGCCAGGCCCCACCCCCTGCAGATCGAGCGGGCTCGCCGCCTCCCGGTCGCAAGGGTCGAGCGTCGGGGCGACGGCGACGGTCGCGGCCGCCTTGGTCCGCCCCTCAAGCGCGAGAACGAAGCTGTCCTTGCGGCTATCGGACCCGACGGTCGGCTGATAGGCGAGCCGGTCCAGATCGGCGAAGGCGAATTGCTGGCGCGCGCTCAAGGTACGGTCGCCGAGGCGCAGCACGCCAAGCGTCGGCGCGCGCTCGATCGTGACCGCCGGGGCGCCCGCGATCGGGGCGACGGCGAGCCGAAGATCGACGGGGCCCACGGCGACCGTCGGCTGGGCGCTGTGGTTGTTGAGCCGCGTGAGCGCCGAGACCGCCTCGGCCCCCACGTCGCGCGGCGGGGCCTCGTGGGCGGCCGGCGCGGCGTCGACCGTGATCGCCAGCACGCCGCGCGCGCTCTGCGCCCAGCGGTCCGTCACCGAATAGGTCATGAGCCCGATCGCATCGACCTCGAGACCGGTGGCGTCGAACGACAGCCGCTCGAAATCGGCCGCGCTCAGCGGCTGCGCCCGGTCCAGCGGCTTGCCGTCCAGCAGCAGCCGGCCCTGGTCCGGTCCCTGTTCGATGCGGATGGCCAGACCGTCGTCGCTCGATCGCGTCGGCGCGGGGATCCTCAGCGGCGTGACCCGGCCGGGCGGCGCGGAGAGCCGCACCATCGGCGCGACCTTCGGTCCCGGCGGCGCGGGCATGAGGAAGAGGTCGTCGGTCAGCGCCGAATTCTCCCAGGGCACCTGCGCGCCCTCGGTGGCCGCGATCACCTCGCGCCGCACCAGCGTCAGCGCCCGGCGGATCTCCTCGTTCGGCGCGGTGATGTGGCGCACCAGCGCGGTGGTGTAGGGGCTCAGCTCGCCGTTGCCGTCGTAGGCCACGGCGCCGGGCTCGGTGGAGAAGGCGATCAGGCTGCCGACGCCGTAATTGGCGCGCGCCAGCCCTTCCTTGACGGTGGCGGCCTTCAGGGTGTCGCCGATCCAGAAACGGTCGGTTCGGAAGGGATTGTTGCGACAGGCGTCGAGGAAGATGACCTGGGCGCGCGAATGGGCGGTCAGATAGTTGAAGATGTCGCCGACCTTGAAGGTCTGCTGCTCGATGTCGTAGGGCGTGGCGAGCTTGGCGTCGACGGGCACGATGAAATTGTCGCCGGCGACCTGCACGCCGTGGCCGGAATAATAGATCGTGGCGATGTCGGCGCTATCGATGTCGCGGAAGAATTTGCGCAGCAGCTCCTCGGTCTGAATGTGGGTGAGGTTGGCGCCGAAGAAGGTCTCGAAGCCGGCGTCGCGCAGCGTGTCGCGCACCTTGCCGGCGTCGTTGACCGAATTCTTGAGCTGCGGCAGCGAAATGTAGTTGGCGTTGCCGATGACCAGCGCGACGCGACGCGAGGCCGCGGCGGCCGCTTCGGCCGAACAAACCATGACAGCGAGGGCGGCGGCCGCGATCAGCGCCTTTGGAGACAATCCGGGCTTGGCCATCGCCGACCTCTATATCGCAGATGTTAACGCAGCGCCACCCAAGCGCAGCCGCGCGTAAGGGACCGCCTGCGCCCTTTGGCGAGTTTCGACCGAGGCTTACGGGACGGGCCTCACGGCGAGGCGGAGAAAAGCCGCGAGCGGGCGCGCTGGCGCCGGGACGAGCCGCGACGAAACGAATTCAACGGGCTAGACGCCAATTTCTGCAACGCAACCGCCCTGCCTGGGTGTAGTTGCAATCTGTCCAGGGGCGCTAGTCAACAACGCGGGCCAGCAGCGAGTCACCTGCGACTTCTCGGCTATCGAGGGACCATGATACCGCAGCCACGCCAGCGGCCAAGAGACTACAGACAACGCCCACCATAGGGAGGCCTCGGTAGCTGAGTCCTTCGTCTATCCAAAGTGCGCCGATCCATGCTCCTCCCCCTATGCCGATGTTGTAAGCTGTCGAAACGAGTGTGGATGCGAGATGAGGCGCGGAGTGAGCGGCGGTTAGAATGCGCGATTGGACTGGCGCGTTGAGCGCCCAACAAGCGGCGCTGGAAATGAACATGGCGACGGCCATCCAGAGTCCTTGTGGCATGACGAGAGTCAGCAGCGCTCCTGCCACAGCTTGGGCCAATAGAATGACGATCATGGATGGCATTAGCTTCCAGTCGCCGGCTCGCCCGCCCGCGTAAATGCCTATGATCGCGCCGACGCCGGAGATCATAAGAAAGAGCGGCGTACGATACTGCGCTATGCCTGAAACCGCGATCAACGCCGGAACTTGATAAGTTGCGAAGGCCAGCCACCCCACCATAACTAAGACGATTACCAAATACGAAAGATAAACTTGATGGTGATTGAGCGCGTAGAGTTCGTTCCTGAGTGAACTGCCCCCTTCGCGTTGCCTCGCGTCCTGCGGCAATAGGTGTGCGACAAGGACGGAGGCAGCTAGGCCGCACAGGCCAACCGCGCAAAATGTCCATCGCCATCCGAACGCATTGCCGATTGCGGTGCCGACCGGAACGCCAAACAGGTTCGCGACGGTTATACCGCCCAAGAACAGGGCCATCGCCATGCCCCGCCTATGCGGACTTACAAGATTTATGGCCGCGACACTGGCGCTCCCAAAGAACAAGCCGTGGGTGCAGGCGGTGAAGACTCTGCCCGCCATCAACCAGAAGTATGACGGCGCCAGAGCGCAGAACGCCTGACCCAAGGCGAAAACAGCAAGAAGTAGCACGATCAGCGGTTTGCGCGGCAAGCTCGAAGTGAACATGGCTAGGATCGGTCCGCCAATCGCCACGGCGATAGCGTAAACGGTCACGAGCAACCCTGTCGTGGGAATGCTAACGCCAAAATCGGCTGAGATGTCGGGCAGAACCCCTGCAATGATGAATTCGCTCGTTCCGATGGAAAAAGCGGCGAGCGAAAGCGCGAAGATACCAATCGGCATTAGGGGCCTTGTCCGGGACGCAGCGCTGTGCTCGCGGCTGCGAGTTTAGGCGGCAAGATCACATAGCGCCGTATCATGACCGACAACAGTCCTTGAGGCGTTGTCGCCGCACGGCTCGCCCCGATATCACCATATCTTCATCATCGGGGTGCGCCCCGCTACTATCGACACGGGGGTCCGGAGATCGGCCGACGCCGCCTTGAGTCGCGTGCGCAATCGTGCCGCGCACAGTTTTCGCCCTGGGCTCGCCCCCTGCGGTACGCAAATCGGGTACGAACTGGGGTACGCAGCGAGAATAACCCCTTACGTAAGTCTTTGTAATCTCTGAGGAAACGGTCAACCAAACCTAGGCTTGGTGGAGCTGAGGGGATTCGAACCCCTGACCTCTGCAGTGCGATTGCAGCGCTCTCCCATCTGAGCTACAGCCCCGGCCGGGGCGCTCTTTAACGTGCGCTTGCGGCGCGTGTCAACGCGGGGCCGGGCGAAAGCGCCCGCGCGCGCCGTCCTTTAGGGGAGATTCCATGCGCGCGATCCTCAATATCGTTCTTCTGGCGCTCGACCTCTACAAATACGTCATCATCGCCGCCGCCGTCATGTCGTGGCTCATCGCCTTCAACGTCGTCAACATCCGCAACGACATCGTGCGCTCGATCTGGAACACGCTGCTCGCGCTGACCGAGCCGATGCTCTTGCAGAATCCGCCGCTTCCTGCCCAATACCGGCGGGATAGACATTTCGCCGGTCATCCTCTTCCTCATCATCCTGCTGATCGAGCAGGTGATCGGCCTCTATATCTACCCTTACGTGTTCTGAGGCGATGTCGAAAACCGCGTCCGGCCGCTTCTTCGAGGATTTCCGCGTCGGCGAGACGCTCGCCCACGCGACGCCCCGCACGCTCAACGCCGGCGACGCCTCGCTCTATTCCGCGCTCTACGGCTCGCGCTTCGCCGTGCAGAGCGCCGACACTTTCGCGCAGAGAGCCGGCTACGCCCGCGCGCCGATCGACGACCTGCTCGCCTTCCACGTCGTGTTCGGCAAGACCGTGCCCGACGTCTCGCTCAATGCGGTGGCCAATCTCGGCTACGCCGAAGGCCGCTTCCTCAAGGCCGTCTATCCCGGCGACACGCTGACGGCCGCCAGCGAGGTGATCGGCCTGAAAGAGAACTCCAACCGCCAGAGCGGCGTCGTCTATGTGCGCACGAAAGGCGCCAACCAGGACGGCGAGACGGTGATCGAATATGTGCGCTGGGTGATGGTGCGCAAGCGCGACGCCGCCGCCCCCGCCCCCGATCCGGTCACGCCGAAAACGGCGGCGCGCGTCGCGCCGGAGGCGCTCGGCGCCGCCTGCCCGGCGATCCGCGATTACGACTTCGCCCTCGCCGGCTCCCCGCATCGCTTCGGCGACTACGAGGCCGGCGAGAGGATCGACCATGTCGACGGCGTGACGGTCGAGGAATCCGACCACATGCTCGCCACGCGCCTCTACCAGAACACCGCCAAGGTGCATTTCAACCAGCTTAGCGAGGGACAGGGGCGGTTCGGCCGGCGGCTGATCTACGGCGGCCATGTCATCTCGCTCGCCCGGGCGCTCAGCTTCAACGGCCTCGCCAACGCCTTCCATGTCGCGGGGATCAACGGCGGCCGGCATGTCGCGCCGCTGTTTGCGGGCGACACCGTGTTCGCCTGGAGCGAGATCCTCGAAAAGGCGGAATTGCCGGGCAGAACCGACGTCGGCGCGCTGCGCGTGCGGCTCATCGCGACCAAGAACCGCCCCTGCGCCGATTTCCCTTCGCGAGAAGGCGAGGCCTACGAGTCCAGCGTCGTCCTCGATTTCGACATGTGGGTCTTGATCCCGAGGTAGCCCATGCGCCTGCCGACCGACGCAACCCTCATCATCGGCGCCGGCGCCGAGCCGGAGCTGGAACAGGTCTGGGGCGAGGAGCGGCTGCCCGTCGTGACGTTCGGCGCCGACCTGTCGGGGCTCGAAGCGGCCCTGGAGGGGATCGGGACGACGACGGTCGTCGCCTGCGGCGAAGGCGCGGCTGACGCCGCCGCCGCGGCGGCGGCGCTGGGGTTTCGCACCTTCCTCGTCGGGCAGGCCCTCGACGCCGAGGGCGTCGTCACGGTTTCGCCGACGCAGGCGCTCGCCGCCGCCCGCCTCGCCCGCGCGCGCGAACGATGGAAGGCGGCGCGGGAGGCGTCAGACTAGCTGCTTCTCCAGCGCCGCCAGCGTGCGGTAGCAGGGCAGCACCTGCGCGACGCTCGCGTTGGGCTCGCGGCCCTCTTTGATCGCGGCGAAGAACTCCCGGTCCTGCAGCTCGATGCCGTTCATGCTGACCTCGACCTTGGAGACGTCGATCTTCTCGTCCTTGCCGGTATAGAGATCGTCGTAGCGCGCGATGTAAGTCGCGCTGTCGCCGATGTAGCGGAAGAACGTGCCGAGCGGCCCCTCGTTGTTGAAGGAGAGCGACAGCGTGCAGATCGCGCCGTTCTCGGCCTTCAACTGAATGCTCATGTCCATGGCGATGCCGAGGTTGGCATGGATCGGCCCCTGCACCGCATTGGCCTTCACGATGGGCGAGCGCGTCTGATAGGCGAAGAGATCGACGGTGTGCGCGGCGTGATGCCACAACAGATGATCGGTCCAGGAGCGCGGCTGGCCGAGCGCGTTCATGTTGGTGCGGCGGAAGAAATAGGTCTGCACGTCCATCTGCTGGATGTTGAACTCGCCGGCCAGAATCCGCTTGCGCACGAACTGATGGCTCGGATTGAAGCGTCGCGTGTGGCCGCACATCGCCACGAGGCCGGTCTTCTTCTGCATCTCGACCACCGCCTCGGCGTCGCTGCAGGCTGTCGGCGAGCGGGATCTCGACCTGCACATGCTTGCCGGCTTGCAGGCACTGGATCGTCTGCGCGGCGTGCATCTGCGTCGGCGTGGCGAGGATGACGGCGTCGAGGCCCGGCAGCTTCAGCGACTCCGCGAGATCGGTGGTCGCGTGGCCGACGCCATATTTCTTCGCCGCCTCCTCAGTCTTGTCGAGCTCGCGACCGACCACGGAGATGCATTCGACGCCGTCGATCAGCTTGATCGCGTCGAGATGCTTGAGGCCGAAGGCGCCGGCGCCGGCCAGCGCGACTTTGAGGGTCTTGCTCATGCGGGGATCTCCTGTGTACGGGGCGAAATTTCGAGCGCGCGCCGCATCTGCGCCTCATCGAGCGCGCCTTCCCATTTGGCGACGACGAGGGTGGCCAGCGCATTGCCGACGAGATTGGTCGGGGTGAGCCCCTCCGACATCAGCCGGTGCACGCCGAGCAGCAGCGCCACGCTCTCGACGGGAATGGAGCCCGAGGCGCCGAGCGTCGCCGCCAGCACGACGAAGGCGGCCCCCGCCACTCCCGCCGCGCCCTTCGAGGAGAGCAGCAGCACCAGCAGCAGCCCGATCTGCTGCGAGAGGCCGAGCGGCGTATCGGTCGCCTGCGCGAGAAACACGGCGGCGACGGTGAGATAAAGACAGGTGCCGTCGAGGTTGAACGAATAGCCCGCCGGCACGACGAGACCGACGACGCCCTCCTCGCAGCCGGCGAGCTTCATCTTGTCCATCAGGCGCGGCAGCACGGTTTCGGAGGACGTCGTCGCAAAGACGATCAGCAATTCCTCGCGGATGTAGCGCAGCAGCGCCAGCAGCGGCACGCCCGCGAAGGCGGCGATCGCGCCGAACACGACCGCCACGAAGATCAGGCAGACCGCATAGAAGCCGAGCACCAGCTTCGCCAGCGCCATGAGCGAGCCCACGCCGAACTTGCCGACCGTGAACGCCATCGCGCCGAAGGCGCCGAGCGGGGCGGCCCACATGACGACGGCGACGAGCACGAACATCACGCGGCCCGCCTGCTCGATGAAATCCGAGACCAGCCGGGCTTTTTCGCCGAGCCGGGCCAGCGCGAAGCCGCAGAGCACGGCGAGAAACAGCACCTGCAGCACATTGCCGTCGGCGAAGGCGCCGACGAAACTTCTCGGGATCACGTCGAGCAGGAAGGCGCCGACGCCCTGCTGATGGCCGCGCACGACATAGTCCTTGATCGACGTCACGTCGATCTTGCCGGGATCGACATGCATCCCCTCGCCCGGGCGCCAAAGATTGACGGCGGCGAGGCCGAAGATCAGGGCGACCGTCGTCACCGCCTCGAAATAGACGAGCGCCTTCAGCGCGACGCGGCCGACGCGCGCCATATCCGCCATCTTCGCGACGCCATGCGCAACCGTGATGAAGATGATCGGGGCGATCAGCGCCCGGATCGCCTTGATGAAGGCGTCGCCGAGCGGCTGAAAGGCGAGCCCCGCGCGCGGCGCGGCGAAGCCGACGCACGCGCCCGCGATCATACCGACGAGCACCAGGGCCCAGAGCGGCGGAAAGCGACGCTTCGCGACGCTCACTTAAGCGGCATTCTCAAGCACCAGGTGCCCGACCGCCGTGTTCGAGGCCGGCACATGATAGAAGCGATGGACGACCTTCGGCTTCGGCCCGCCGCGCGTGTCCGCCATGGCGCCGCGCGCGATGAGCCACATCACCAGCTCGATGCCCTCCGAGCCCGCCTCGCGGACATATTCGATGTTGGGCGTCTTCGCGAGATGCGCGGGATCGTTGATGAGTTCGTCGAGGAACCTGTTGTCCCACTCCCGGTTGATGAGGCCGGCGCGCGGACCCTGCAACTGATGGCTCATGCCGCCCGTGCCCCAGATCTGCACCTTGAGATCCTCGGGATAGCTCTCGATCGCCTTGCGGATCGCCTGGCCGAGCGCGAAGCAGCGCGCCCCCGACGGCACGGGATGCTGCACGACATTGACGGCGAAGGGAATGATCTTGCAGGGCCAGGCGTCGACCTTGCCGAACACGCAGGAGAGCGGCACGGTGAGGCCGTGATCGACGTCGATCTCGTTGACCATCGTGAGATCGAAGTCCTGCTGGATCACCTCCGAGGCGATATGCGAGGCAAGCTCGGGATGGCCGATGACCTTCGGCACGGGACGCGCGCCATAGCCCTCGTCGGCCGGGCTGAACTCCGGGCCGGTCATGATCGCAAACGTCGGGATCATCTGGAGGCTGAAGGCGGTGGCGTGATCGTTGTAGACGAGGAAGATCACGTCGGGCGTGTGCGCCTTCTCCCATTGTTTGGTGAAGTCGTAGCCGGCGAACACCGGCTTCCAGTAGTCCTCCCCCGTCTTGCCGAGGTCGAAGGCGGCGCCGACGGCGGGGATGTGCGAAGTGTAGATTGAGGAAGTTATGCGGGCCATGTGCGTGGTGTCCTTGCTCAACCTTTGCGGGGGCGCTGGGCGTCGCCGCCTTCGCCGATCTTGCGGTTGCCCTCGATGCTGCGGCCGCCCTTGACCATCATGTCGCGATAATCCTGCTCGCTCATGCCGGTCATCGAGCCCGCCATCTGCTGGAAGCTCTTGCCGTCGGTGGCGCCGATCTTCGACAGGAAATAGATGTTGCCGCCGAGCGCCATCATGCGGTTGAGGTCGCGGTCGATGACGGCCTGCTTCTGCTCCTCGCTCATCTTCCATTCGTCGAGATAGGCCCGCTCGTTCGCCTTGAATTTCGCGCGGTTCTCGGCCTTCATCAGCGACATGCAGAACTGGTTGAGCCAGTAGCCCTTGCGCGACTGCTCCGCGTCGAAGACGATCGTGCCGGGGATTTCCTTGAATTCCTTGTCGAGAGCCATCAGCTCCTCCTCTCTTCCGGCCAGTAGAGCCGCATCGGATTGTCGACGAGCAGCTTGCGCTGCAATTCCGCCGTCGTCGCGATCTGCGGAATGAAATCGACCAGCAGCCCGTCGTCGGGCATGTGGCCTTTGAGGTTGGGGTGCGGCCAGTCCGTTCCCCACAGCACGCGGTCGGGGAATTCCTCGACGATGCGGCGCGCGAAGGGAACGACGTCGCGATAGGCCGCCTGCTCGCCGTTGAGCGCCGGCGGTCCGGCGACCGAAAGCCGCTCCGGGCAGGAGACCTTGCTCCAGACATTCTCATGCTCGCGCATGAACTTGAGGAACAGCGAGAACTCCGGCCCGTCGATCGGCTTCGTCACGTCCGGCCGGCCCATGTGGTCGACGACGACGGTGGTCGGCAGCGCCGTGAAGAAATCCCAGAGCTCCGGCAGGTCGACCGCCTCGAAATAGATCACCACATGCCAGCCGAGCCCCGCGATGCGCCCGGCGATCTCCATCAGCTCGTCGCGCGGGGTGAAATCGACGAGGCGCTTGACGAAGTTGAAGCGCACGCCGCGCACGCCGGCCGCATGGAGACGCAGCAGATCCTCCTCGCCGATGCCGCGCCTGACCGTCGCCACGCCGCGAGCGCGGCCGTTGCTGGACAATACAGGCGTCGACCATCGCGCTGTTGTCGGCGCCGTGGCAGGTCGCCTGCACGATCACGTTGCGGGAGAAGCCGAGATGGTCGCGCAGCGCGAAGAGCTGTCGCTTGCTGGCGTCGCAGGGCGTGTATTTGCGCTCGGGCGCGTAAGGGAACTCGGCGCCGGGGCCGAACACGTGGCAATGCGCGTCGACCGCGCCGGGCGGCAGCGCGAAGCGGGGCTTCGCGGGGCCGTCGAACCAGTCGAGCCAGCCCCTGGTCTTCTCGAACGGCCCGGTGACGGGCCTGCCTTCAGTCGACATATTTGAGCCCCGCTTTGGCGAGCGGCTCGCGCATCTTGTACATGTCGAGGCCGAGCACGCCGGCCGCCAGCTTCGCGCGCTTCTCGCCTTCGTTCGACTCGCGCGCGGCCGCCGCCTCGACGGTCCTGGCGGCCCAGGCGGCGGGCACGACCACCACGCCGTCGTCGTCGGCGACGATGGCGTCGCCGGGGTTCACCGCCGCGCCCGCGCAGACGATGGGAATATTGACCGAGCCCAGCGTCGCCTTCACCGTGCCCTTGGCGCTGACGCATTTGCTCCAGACGGGGAAGCCCATTTCGGTGAGCGTCTTCACGTCGCGCACGCCCGCATCGATGATGAGCGCCCGCGCGCCGCGCGCCATGAACGAGGTGGCCAGCAGATCGCCGAAATAACCGTCGGTGCATTCGGCCGTGATCGCGGCGACGACGATGTCGCCGGGCTGGATCTGCTCGGCGACCACATGCATCATCCAGTTGTCGCCGGGATGCAGCAGCACCGTGACCGCCGTGCCGGAGACGCTGGCGCCCGCGTAGATCGGCCGCATATAGGGCTTCATCAGCCCGACGCGGCCCATCGCCTCGTGCACAGTCGCGACGCCGTATCGGGCGAGCGCGTCGGTCGCGGCGCGGTCGGCGCGCACGATGTTGCGTTTGACAATGCCGAGTTCGGTCATGCCTTACCTCTCCTGAAACTGCCCTCTCCGCCCTCGCCCCGCTTGCGGGGAGAGGGGCGTCTCCGCGGCCTCCACGCGGCGGAGCGAAGCGCCCCCTCACGCGAAACGCCCTCTCCGCCCCCTCGCCCCGCTTGCGGGGAGGGGTCGGGGAGGGGCGTCTCCGCTTGGCCGACGGCGGCGGAAGCGGAGGCGCCCCTCATCCGGCCTTCGGCCACCTTCTCCCCGCAGGCGGGGAGAAGGCCTTTAAGCGGATAGGCCGACTATTTCCCCTGCGCCTTCAAGGCCGCGTCGAGCCTCGGGTAGACCCGGCGCGCGTTGAGTTCGTAGACCATGCGGCGCTGCTCGGCGTTCAGGTTGAGCGTCGCCTCTATGTAACGCTTGGTGTCGTCGTAGTTGTGTCCGGTCTCGGGGTCGATCCCGCGCACGGCGCCGATCATCTCGCTGGCGAACAGCACGTTCTCGACCGGAATCACCTTGGTCAGCAGATCGATGCCCGGCTGATGATAGACGCAGGTGTCGAAGAACACGTTCTTCAGCAGATGATCTTTCAACAGCGGCTTCTTCAGCTCCTGCGCAAGGCCGCGATAGCGGCCCCAATGATAGGGCGCGGCGCCGCCGCCGTGCGGAATGACGAAGCGCAGCGTCGGGAAATCCTTGAACAGATCGCCCTGGATGAGCTGCATCACCGCCGTCGTGTCGGCGTTGATGTAATGCGCGCCGGTCGTGTGGAAACAGGCGTTGCAGCTCGTCGAGACGTGCACCATCGCGGGGATGTCGTATTCGACCATCTTCTCGTAGATCGGATACCAGTGCTTGTCCGTCAGCGGCGGGCTCTTCCAGTGCCCGCCCGAGGGGTCCGGGTTCAGGTTGATCGCGACGAAGCCGTAGTCGCGCACGCATTTCTCAAGCTCGGGAATGCAGGTCCTCGGGTCCACGCCCGGGACTCTGCGGCAGCATCGCCGCGCCGATGAAATGCTCGGGGAACAGCTTCGTCACCCGGTAGATCAGCTCGTTGCAGATCGCAGCCCAGGTCGACGACACCTCGAAATCGCCGATGTGATGCGCCATGAAGCTCGCGCGCGGCGAGAAGATCGTGAGGTCGCTGCCGCGCTCGCGCATGAACTTGAGCTGGTTGCGCTCGATGGAGTCGCGAGTTCGTCGTCGGATATCTTCAGCGAGGCGGGCGAGGGCTTCTTCGAGGGGTCGTTGATCCCGGCGATCTGGGCGTTGCGCCAGTCCTCCAGCGCTTTCGGCGCGGTCGTGTAATGGCCGTGGCAATCGATAATCATCTGGCGGTTCCACCCTTTACGCCTCGCCCGCGATCATAGTCCCCGGGACGGCGCTCGCAAGCCGGCGTGCGTCACGCTGTCGCATCTGTGGCGGCTCGAAGGAAGCGCCCGACGCTCATGCGACTCATGAACGATTTCGATGCGTCGCGCTCGCGCGTCAAAGGCCGAAAAGCGGCTGAAGGAGGCGGCCGAGCCAGCCGGTCAGGCGCGGGCGGCCCTCGAAAGCCGCCAGGCAGATGCAGGGAATGTCGGAATCGACGACCGGCAGATGCGCGGCGCCGTCGTCGGCCTCGACGCAATCGCCGGCGCGATAGCGCCCGTATTCGTCGTGGAACGCGCCCTGCACCACCTGGATGTAGGCCGCGCCGGAATGGGCGACGCACGGCGCCCTGCCCTCCGCCGCGACCTTCAGCATGTAGAGCCTCGCCTCCGGCGCCTGCGGCAGGGTCAGCGCGCCGCCATTGCAGGCCGGCGCCGAAGCGCCGCCAGGGCGGCGTCGCCAAAGCCTCGAGCGGCGAGAGCGCGACGGCCCGCGCCGGCTCGCGCTCGACCGTCTGCGCGATGCGGCGCAGAGTTTCGGCGAACATGTCGGTCGGCGCGGTCGCCGCCGGCGCCTCCTCCATGCAGCGCGCCGCCGGTCGCTTCGAACAGCGCCACCCGCGCCCGGCATTCGCGGCAGCCGGCCAGATGCACGGCGACGACGAAGCTCGGCCCCGCGCCGAGGCCGCCCGCCGCCAGGCGCGCCAGCGTATCGTCGTAGGGGTGGTGCAGGCTCACGTCCCGCCCTCCAGAAGCACGCGGAGCTTCGCCATCGCCAGCCGCAGGCGCGCCTTGCCGCTTGCCTCGGGGAGGCCGAACGCGCGGGCGAAGGCGACATCGGGCGCGCCGGCGAAGAAGGACAGCCGCAAAGCCTCCGCCTGCTCGCGCGGCAGCCGCGCCATCTGCTCGCGCAGCCGCGTCCCGCGCGCGCTCGCGGGCGCCTCGCCGGCTTCGGCGGGCGCGCTCGCCGGGGCGCCCGCGCGCTCCCGCAGATGATTGCGGGCGAGGACGAAGACCCACACGTCGAGAGAAACGCGGCGGGGATCGTAAAGCGCGGCCTCGCGCCAGAGGCGGACCATCGTTTCCAGAACGATCTCCTCGGCCTCGGCGCGGGAGGCGCCCGCGCTGGCGAGAAAGCCGATCAGGCGCGGCGCGAAATGCTGGACCAGCCGGCCGAAGGCCGCCCGGTCGCGCTTGCGCGCCACCGCGGCCATGCAGAGGTTCAGATCGTCCGCCGTCGCGGCCGCCTCGCCGACGGCGCTGAGGCTCGGTCCCGGCGAGCGGCGGACAAGTTCGCGCGGCATTCGCGGCTCTCCAGGCGTCACGATCCATCCCGCGCGCCGGGCCGGGGATCGCCACAACCCGAACGCGAGGTTTCACTCTTACACGCCGAACGGAGATTTTCTTTGACGCAACCCAAGCGCAAATGCGTCGTCTTATACCGATTCCCGGTGAGCGCGACCCGTCGCGCTCGTTGCGCGCAAAGGCGCGGGCGCGCTTTGCGCTTTGGCCAAAGGAGATGATCGGTTCAGATCATCGGGCCCTGGTATCATCTCACGCCTTGGCCCGGGAGGGCTTGCGCCGGGTCACCGCTTCCCCGGCGTCGCGGGCGAGGCGCGCGTGGTTCGCCATCACCGCGAACATCGCCAGCCCCAGCGCGACGAAGGCGAAGCGGAAAGGCCCGAGCGGCGCGACGGTCAGGAGGCGCGCCGAGCTTCAGCAGCGCCGCCGCGATCCCGACGCCGAAGGCGAAGGAGCCCTGGAACGCCGCGCTGTAGATGAGGTTCGCCATGCTCATTTCCTCGGGCGGCGTCTCGGCGAAGGGCAGCGTCGCCAGCGCCGTGAAATGCATGGAGCGCGAGGCGCCGGAGACGCACAACAGCGCCGCGACCCATATCGGCGGGCTCTGAGGCCCGATGGCCGCGCAGCCGAACAGGGTCGCCGCCTGCAAGCATCGCGTTGACCATCAGTACGCGGCGGAAGCCCCAGCGGCGCAGGATCGGCGTCGTGAACGGCTTGATCCCGATATTGCCGACGAACAGCGGCGTCACCGTGAGGCCGGCGCGCGCCGCGTCGAAGCCGAGGCCGAGCTGGAACATCAGCGGCAACAGGAACGGCACGGAGCTGATGAGGGCGCGCGCCGCCGTGCCGCCGGTGAGGCTCAGGCGGAAACTGGCGTGACGGAACGGGCGGAAATCGACGATCGGATGCGCGGCGCGCCGCAGGTGGCGCCAGAAGCCCCAGCCGCGAGACGACGGCCAGAAGCGCCAGCGGCGCGGCGCGCGCGGCGCCGGCGTCGAGCGCCAGCAGCGTCGCGCCGAGCGCGATCCCCGCCAGCGCGAAGCCCAGCGCGTCGAAGGGCTTCGGCTCGCCCTGGCCCAGCTTCGGCGTCCAGGCCCAGGCGAGGATCGCGCCGACGACCCCCAGCGGCAGATTGACGAAGAAGATCGCGCGCCACGACACATGTTCGGCGAGAAAGCCGCCGAGCGGCGGCCCGATCAGCGGCGCGGTCAGCCCCGGCCAGGTCAGCAGGGCGGTCGCGCGCAGAATGTCGCTCTTCGGCGACGTGCGCAGCACGACGAGCCGCCCGACCGGCACCATGAAGGCGCCGCCGACGCCCTGGAGCGCGCGCGCGGCGACGAAGAACCACGGCGCGGTCGAGAAGCCGCAGAGCGCCGAGGCTCAGCGTGAACAGCGCGATCGCCGCGGTCAGCATGACGCGCGCGCCGAACCGCTCGACCGCCCAGGCGCTCGGCAGGATGAAGATCGCCAGCGTCAGCGGGTAGATCGACACGCCGATGCTGAGATCGACCGGCGCCGCATGGAGGCTCTCGCCCATTTTCGGCAGCGCGGTCGTCAGGATCGTCGCGTCGAGGAACTCCATGAAGAAGGTCGCGGCGACGAGCAGCGCGAGGCGGGTCATGGTCGGCCGCTCCGATCCGGATTCAACGGGCACGGCCTGGAACATCGCCGGCGACGCGGCGTTTTCGTGGGGAGGGCCGAGCGAATCGGCGGCGTCGATGGTGGAGGATGGCATGACCTATCAAGAGCAGAAGGACGCGATCAAAGACAAGGTCGCCGGCGTGGTCAGCGACATGACCGACCGCGCCGCAAGCGTCGCCGAGAAGGCGAAAGCTGAGGGCGCGGCGGCCAAGCGCGAAGTCGTCAACGCCGCGTCCGACCTCGCCGACTCGCGCCTCGGACGCGCTCAGCAGCGTCGACGCCGAGACCGTCGCGCAAGTCGCTTTCCGCCAGCCTCAACGCGCTCGGCGAGAGCCTGCGCGCGAGGGTGCGCGAGCGCCCGCTCGGCGCGCTCGCCGTCGCGGCGGCGATCGGCCTCGTCCTCGGCGCGATGTCGAAGCGGTGACGCGGTGATCGCGGGGCTCGCGGCGGTTCTCGCCGGCCACCTCGCCGAGCTTGCGAAACTCAGGGCCTACGCCGCCGCGCTCTATGCGGGCGCGGCGGCGGTTCTGCTGTTCGCGCTGGGCTTTGCGCTCGTGGGGCTGCGACATTGGATCGCCGTGACCTATGGCGCGGAATATCCGGAGCTGTGGATCGCCCTCGGCCTCCTCATCATCGCCGCGCCGGTCGCCGGCTTCGGCCTCTACATGCAGCGCCGCCGGCCGAAGACCCATCCGGTCGCCGACATGGCGCTCATCGCCGGCCCGCCGGCCTTACGCTTCGCGGCGAGCCGGATCAACGCGCGCGTGATCGTCATCGGCGCGGCGCTGGTCGCCGGAGTCGTCGTCGGCCGGCGGCTGACGCGCTAGCTCCTTGAGCCGGGCGCGCCGCTTGGCGAGCGTGCGCAGGCGCAGCGCGTTGAGCTTGATGAAGCCGCCGGCGTCGTTGTGGTCGTAGGCGACGGCGCCTTCCTCGAAGGTCACGAGGTCCTGATCGTAGAGCGAATAGGGGCTCTCGCGGCCGATGGTCCAGGCGCTCCCCTTGTAGACCTTCAGCCGCACCTTGCCGGTGACGAGCTCCTGGCTCTTGTCGATGAGCGTCTGCAGCAATTCGCGCTCGGGCGCGAACCAGAAGCCGTTGTAGATCATCTCGGCGTAGCGCGGCATCAGCTCGTCCTTGAGATGCGCCGCGCCGCGGTCGAGCGTGATCGACTCGATGGCGCGATGGGCGACGAGCAGGATCGTGCCGCCCGGCGTCTCGTACATGCCGCGCGATTTCATGCCGACGAAGCGGTTCTCGACGAGATCGAGCCGCCCTACCCCGTTGTCGTGGCCGATTTTGTTGAGCGCCGTCAGCAGGGAGGCCGGCGAGAGCTTCTGCCCGTTGAGCGAGACCGCGTCGCCGCGCTCGAAGCCGATCTCGATGATTTCAGCCTTGTCGGGCGCGGATTCGGGATCGACGGTGCGGGAATAGACGTAATGCGGCGTCTCCTCGGCCGGGTCCTCCAGCACCTTGCCCTCGGAGGAGACGTGCAGGAGGTTGGCGTCGGTGGAGAACGGCGCCTCGCCGCGCTTGTCCTTGGCGATCGGGATCTGGTGCTGCTCGGCGAAGGCGATGAGCGCGTTGCCGCGACGGGAACTCCCACTCGCGCCACGGCGCGATGATCTTGATCTCCGGGTTCAGCGCATAGGCCGAGAGCTCGAACCGCACCTGATCGTTGCCCTTGCCGGTCGCGCCATGCGCGACCGCGTCCGCGCCGGTCTCCCGCGCGATCTCGACGAGGCGCTTGGCGATGAGCGGCCGGGCGATGGAGGTGCCGAGCAGATATTGCCCCTCATAGACCGCGTTGGCGCGGAACATCGGGAACACGAAGTCGCGCACGAATTCCTCGCGCACGTCCTCGATGAAGATGTTCTCAGGCTTGACGCCCATCAGCTCCGCCTTGCGCCGCGCCGGCTCCAGCTCCTCGCCCTGCCCGAGATCGGCGGTGAAGGTGACGACCTCGCACCCATAGGTCGTTTGCAGCCACTTGAGGATGATGGAGGTGTCGAGCCCGCCGGAATAGGCGAGGACGACTTTCTTGACTTTCGGCTTGGACATTACGGGCTCGGGGAGTTGGATCGGCCTGCCTTTAGGCAAGGGCGCGGGAGAGGGCAAGGGCGGGCGTTCGCGCCCCGGCTGTGCTACCTTGCCCGCGCGGAGGGACTTGCACGCACGTGAAGGCGATCATCCACGAGGAGGAAGACGGCGGGTACTGGGCCGAAAATCCACTTATCGTTCCGTCGAGTTTTCCGGAGCCAGCTATACCTTGGCGAACAGTTCTGAACTCGTGACAAGCGTCACCTCGCCGTCGAGAATTGGCTTGGCTATGCCGAAGAACCGCGCCACCACTTCGGAGTTATTGTGGCGATCCATGGCGGCGCGGTCGGCGAACCGCTCATATGTCGTGAAGACACAGGGATCATCGAGGTTCTGCGAGATGAAGAAGCCAAACGTCTCGGGCTCGTTCGCGCGCACGTTTTCGGCGACTTCGAGTAGAGCCTCGCGCATGGCGCGGTCATAGCCCGGCTTGACGCGGATGATGGCGGTGATGGTCAGCATGGGCGTCTTTCCTCTTGAATTACTGGGACATGATACCGATAGCGCGATTACGGACCGCCGGCCCTAACCCTCACTCCAGATAATTCGACACCTCGATCAAGTTCAAATCCGGGTCGCGGAAATAGATCGACAGCATCCGCCCCAGCGCCCCCGTCCGCTCCACCGGCCCCTCGATCACGGCGATTTCGCAGCGGCAGGCCCATCACTTCATCCAGCGGCGTCTCGGCGATGAAGCAGAGATCGGCGGAGCCCGGCGTCGGCCGCTCCGCCTTGGCTCGAACTCGCGGCCCGCCGAGCACTTTGATCTTCTGCCGGCCGAAGGCGAGCGCCTTGCGGCCCTCGCCGAAGTTACGCGCCGACATACCCATCACTTTCTCGTAAAACGCGCAGGTCTTTTCGAGATCGGCGACGGTCAGCACGAGATGGTCGAGGCGGTCGATTTGCATGGCGGCCTCCTTCGCGGAGGGCTTCAATCGGCGATTCCGATGACCACCGACAGCATGTGATTGAGGGCGATGAGCGTCGCCTCATCCAGCCTGCCGATCCGGCCGCCGCATTTGTCGCGCGGAGTCGCGAGAATCTTCTCGACCATCACCTGCGAGGCGACCTTGAGCCCGTTTTCGGGCGTCGCCGCCACGTCGAGCCGGTAGATCGGCGCTTCGACAACCGCGCTCGTCATCAGAGCGACGAGCACGGTGTCGGTCCCGCTGAGCCAGTCCGACTGAATGACGACAGCGGGGCGGGGCTTGCCATAGTCGCCCGGCGCCGCCACCGTGACAATGTCCCCGCGTCTCACGCCTCAGGCCATGCGAAGGCCGCAGCGATGAAGTCGAGCGCCTCCCGCTGCTCGGGCCGGGCGCGCAGCAACTCGGCCTGCCGCTGGGCCTCGCGCGCGAATTCCGGCCGGCTCGGGTCGGGAACCCACACCCGCAGCAGCTTCATGCCCTTGCGCTGCTTGGAGAGCCGGTAGCGCTGAAACTTGGTCAGCCCGTCGTGGGAGGGCTTCTTCGCGAGAGGCATGAGGACGAACCCTTGGAGTTGCGCGCCACCTTAGCACTTGCGGTTGCGCGCTACCAAATATCGCGCCGGTCTTCGCGTTTCATAGGGTCCCGCCTCGCCGCGCTGGCCGAGTTGGCCACACGAGCGGCCTCGCTGCCGCCCGACCAATTGCTTTCGGAAAATCCGAATTCGTGGTAGACTATAAATTATTGCCGCCGCCCTGCCCGCATCGGCGTTCGCGCCCGATTGGACGTCAACTCCCGGGGACGGGAGGAGTCATGTCGCCGTCCGTCATGCCCGGACTTGTTCCGGGCATCCACGCGGTTCCGTTGGGTGACCGGTTGGCGTTTAAGGCCGCGCCGGTTCGGCCAAACCCGGAATCCGGCGAGCGCGGCCCGGCGTAGATGGCCGGGACAAGCCCGGCCATGACGAGGCCGGCGCTCCGGCCTCAGGCGTTGCGGGCGGACAGGTTCTGGCCGCCCAAGCGATTGAAATCGCTTAATCCCGGCCTGTCCTATCCCCCCTGCAACGTCTTCACCGCCGCCAGCGCCTCGGGCGAGGCCCAGTTGGCGGGGCCGGCGACGACGCCGACTCTCGCAGCCCTCCGCGTCGATCAGCAGGCTCGTCGGCAGGCCCAGCGCCTTGCCGGCGAGCCGCAGCGTCTCGAAAATGTCGCCGGTGTGGTCGGCGTAGGGGGTCAGGTGCTTGACCCCGATGTCGTCGAGGAATTTCGGCGCCCGCTCCAGCCGCGCGGTGTCGATGTTGACCGTCACCACCTCGAATTTCGGCCCGCCGGCCTCGGCCTGCAACTTGTCGAGCGTCGGCATCTCGGCGCGGCAGGGCTCGCACCAGGTCGCCCACAGGTTCAGCAGGATCGCGCGGCCCTTGAAATCGGCGAGCTTGAGCTTCTGCCCCTGCGCCCCCGCGAACATGAGATCGGAGGCGGGCTTGGGCGTCTTGTCGACGGCGAGCGCGGCGATCTCGCCCTTGGCGAGCGGGCGCAGCTTTTCGGCGATGGCCGCCGAGGCCGCCGGGCAGGCGCCCTTGCCGCCCTGCGTCTTTGTCCCGTAGAAGGCCGCCGCCGCGACAACGGCCACCGCTAGCGGCGTGATAACGTAGGCGGCGCTTTTCCATTTCATCGGGCGGGTCTCGACATGAGCAACAAGATGTGGGGCGGCCGGTTCGCGAGCGGCCCCGCCGAGATCATGGAGGAGATCAACGCCTCCATCGATTTCGACCGGGAGCTGGCGCCCCAGGACATCGCCGGATCGCTCGCCCATGTCGCCATGCTCGCGCAAACCGGCATCGTCGGGCCGGAAGACGCCGACGCCATCGCGCGCGGCTTGGCTCAAGTCAAAGGCGAAATCGAGGCAGGCGCGCTCCGCCTTCTCGCGCGCGCTCGAAGACATCCACATGAACGTCGAGAGCCGGCTCGCCGAGCTGATCGGCCCGCCCGCCGGCCGGCTGCACACCGCCCGCTCGCGCAACGACCAGGTGGCGACCGATTTCAAGCTCTGGGTGCGCGACACCATCGACGCGCTGATCGCGCAGATCGCGGAATTGCAGAAGGCGCTCGCCGAGCGGGCGCTGGCCTCGGCCGACATGGTGATGCCCGGCTTCACGCATCTGCAATCCGCGCAGCCCGTGACCTTCGGCCATCATCTCATGGCCTATGTCGAGATGCTGGCGCGCGACCGCTCGCGCTTCGCCGACGCCCGCGCGCGGCTCAACGAATGCCCGCTCGGCGCGGCGGCGCTCGCGGGCACCTCCTTCCCCATCGACCGCGAGGCGACCGCCAGGGCGCTCGGCTTCGACCGGCCGACCGCCAATTCGCTCGACAGCGTCGCCGACCGCGATTTCGTGCTGGAGGCTTTGTCGGCGGCCTCGATCTCAGCGGTGCATCTGTCGCGCTTCGCCGAGGAGATCGTGCTGTGGACGACGCCGCAATTCGGCTTCGTGCGGCTCTCCGACGCCTTCTCCACCGGCTCCTCGATCATGCCGCAGAAGCGCAATCCGGACGCCGCCGAGCTCGTGCGCGGCAAGACCGGCCGCGTGACCGGGGCGCTCGTCGGGCTGCTGACGGTGATGAAGGGCCTGCCGCTCGCCTATTCCAAGGACATGCAGGAGGACAAGGAAGGCGCGATGGACGGGTTGCGCACGCTCTCCCTGTGTCTGGCGGCGATGACGGGCATGGTGCGCGACATGACGCCCGACCCCGCGCGCATGAAGGCCGCAGCCGGCGCCGGCTACGCCACGGCCACCGATCTCGCGGACTGGCTCGTGCAGGACGCTCAAGATCCCGTTCCGCGAGGCCCATCACATCACCGGGCGCATCGTCGGGCTCGCCTCCGCCAGGGGCGTCGCGCTGGAGGCTCTGTCGCTTGCGGAGATGCAGAGCGTCGAGCCGCGCATCAGCGCGGCCGCGTTCGAGGTGCTGGGCGTCGAGAACTCGGTGAAGAGCCGCACCTCCTACGGCGGCACGGCGCCTGACAACGTGCGAGCGCAAGCCGAACGCTGGCTGAAGGCCTTGTCGGCGGCTGGCCGTCGCGACGGGGAAGAGGCCTGAAGATCGGGCGAACGCGCCGCGGGACGCCAACGAGCGCCGCGGCGCGGAAGGGACCGGCGGCGCCGTTCAGAATTTGAAGGGGTTCCACAAGTTGGAAGCCGTTTTCAATACGTTATAGAGGGCGGGCGTTTGCGCCTGAGCGCGGCGGAAATTGTCCGCGAAATCGTTGAAATGCTTTTGGGGATCGGTGAAATACACCTGCGGGAGGAAGTTGAATCCGTGATGATCCTTCCGCAAGCCGCGCCCGAGCAGACATGAATAGACGTTGGTGGCGTTCACGGTCATGAAATCCGACTTGTCGAAGGCGAAGCCCCACCCGTCAGTGTAGCCCCCGTAGTTCCTCTCCAGGACATGAACCAGTTCGTGCAGAAGCACCTCGTCGGGGGCTGACCCCGGACCTTGCGGAGTCGACCAGGTCTGAGGCGAGAAGGCGACCTCCGACGTAGCGTTTGCGAAGTTCGGGACCCAGGGATGAATGATGATCGGCGACGTGACCAGGCCCACGATCGCCTTGCCGAGCGCATTGGCGCAAATCTTGTCCAGCGTGTCGGTCACGCTGCGCAACCACTGGGCTTCCTTCACCGGCGGCTTCTGTTGGAGCGAGCCGAAGGGATAGAAGGATATGTTCGAATTGCCGGCGTATTTCGGCAGCTTACCCCCGGCCAATTCCCGCGCCGAGTGATCCGCCGCGATCGACACCGATACGAAACCGGCGTGCGGCACCCAATTGCCGTCCCAGGGCGTGCCGAAATTGGTGTTCCGGAACACCGTCACGCGATCGCCGGAACGCAAGCCCGAAACGATAAACCTCTTCAGATCGAAGAAGGCGCCGCCGGAGATTTGCGACTCGGTGCGCCCGAAGCCGTTCAGGCCGACGCCGTCCACGGCTATCATGAACTCGCCGTTGGTCGCGGCGTGGGGAAGGCCCCAGACCTGGATATGGGCCTCGCCAGCCTTTGTGAGGACCGTGAATTTGGAGATCGAAGCGTTTCTGTAATTTTTCGGGGGAGGATTAGGCACAAGATGAGCCATGGAGGCGCCCTTCGCCGCGAGCAAGAGGGGAGAAGAGACTCCCGCGCGCTGCCTTTACGGTCCGGCGCGACGCGACGACGAATGGAGGCTGGATGGGAGCGGCGCCCTGCTCCCGCCGCGCCAGTTCCCCGACAATCCCGCGCGGCGCGAAACGCACGGCCAGGATGAACAGCAGCCCGAGCCACAGCAACCAGCGGTCGGGATGCAGCAGGCTCGGCAGCAGCGGCAGGCCGAGGTCCGCCGCGCCGCGCGAAAGGGCGCCGATCAAGGCGCGCAGGTAATTCTCGGCGATGACGAACACCGCCGCGCCGACGACCGCGCCGTAGAGCGTGCCGCGCCCGCCGATGACGACGATCACCAGCACATCGACCTGGATCGAGAAGCTCAGCGCCGTGTCGGGCCCGACGTAGCGCAGCCAAAGAGCGTCGAGCGCCGCCGGCGAAGGCCGCCGCGAGCGCGGCGACGATCACCGCCAGCGTGCGGTGGAACACGATGCGATAGCCCAGAGCCTCGGCGCGAAACGGGTTCTCGCGGATCGCCTGCAACACGCGCCCGAACGGCGAATTGACGATGCGCAGCAGCACGAGAAACAGAACCGCGGCGCCGGCGAAGGCCAGATAATAGGTGAGCGTGCGGCCGGTGACGGCCTCGCCGAACCATTCCCCGAATTTATGGCCGGGGCGAAGAATCTCCGGCACGCGGAACGTGCGCCCGTCCTCGCCGCCGGTGATGTCGGGCAACTGGGAGGCCAGCACGTTGAAGGCGTAGGCCACCGCCAGCGTCACCATGGCGAAGAAGATCGCCTGCACCCTCAGCGAGAACAGCCCGATGGCGAGCGCCAGCAGCGCCGAGAGCGCAAGGCCGCCCGCGAGCCCCAGGGCGAGCGCGCTCCCAACCGGGCCCCAGAGCATAAGAGGCGAGCCCTACCCCATAGGCGCCGATGCCGAAGAACATCACATGCGCGAAGGAGACGACGCCGGCATAGCCGAGCAGCACGTCGTAAGACGCCGCGAGCGCCGCCATCACGCAGATCTTCTCGGCGACGCCGAGGGGTTTGACGCCCGAAAACAGGAACGGCGCCGCCAGCAGTCCCGCCGCGACCAGCGCGACGAGAACGCGCGCGGGCCAGCCCCGGGGCGGATCGCCGGAGAGCAGCCTCATCTCGCCCCCAGCGGATAGAGCCCGCGCGGGCGCCACAGCAACACCGCCACCATCAAGAGGATGTTGGAGACGAGCGCGAGCTTCGGCGCGAGAAAGCCCGCGTAATTGGCGATCAGCGCGACCAGGGTGGCGCCGATGAAGCAGCCCGTCACCGACCCCAGGCCGCCGATGATGATGACGATGAACACCAGCACCAGCAGTTCGCCGCCCATGCCCGCCCGCGCCTGGCTCTGATAGAGCCCCCAGAGCACGCCGCCGATCCCCGCCAGCGCGCTGGCCGCCATGAACACGCCGACGAACAGCCGGTCGATGCGATAGCCGAGCGCCTCCACCATCTCGCGGTTCTCGACGCCGGCGCGGATCAACAGCCCGATGCGCGTGCGGCTCAGCGCCAGAAGCAGCCCGACATAGAGCAGAAGCCCCAAGCCCAGCGCGACGAGCCGGTATTTCTCTATCGCGATCTGGCCGAAGACGAGCGCGCCGCGGAAGGCGGCCGGCGGGCTCAAGTCGATCGGCTCGGTGCCGAAGAGAGCCAGCAGCAATTGCTCGATGACGATCGAGCCGCCGATGGTGATGAGAATCTGTTCGAGATGCCGGCCATAGACCGGCGCGATCGAGCAGGCGCTCATAGACATAGCCGAGGAGGCCGCAGACCAGCGCCGCGGCCGCCAGGGCCGCCGACGAAGACCGCAAGGTCGATCCCGAGCGCGCCGCGCGGAGCGAATTGATAGACGACCGTCGCCGCGAAGGCGCCGACGGCGATGAAGGCGCCATGGCCGAAATTGAGCACGTCCATCATGCCGAAGGCGAGCGTCAGACCCGAGGCCATGACGAACAGCATCGCCCCCATGGCCAGGCTCGCCAGCGTCAGCGTGACGAAGGTCGGCAGCGAGCCGATGAAGGGCGCGGCGATGGCCGCGACGATCAGCGGCGTCAGCGCCGGCAGGATCTCCACGCGCCGGCGTGGCGAGGCGGCGCCGATGTCGGTCATTGGTGGCTGTCCAGGGAAAGGCCGAGCAGCCGGCCCTGCAAGGCCGTATCCTCGGCGAGCGCGGCCATCTCGCCGGCGTAGACGATGCGGCCGTTATCCATCACGGCCACGAGGTCGCCGACCTCGCGCGCGACGCGGAAATTCTGCTCGACCAGCAGGATCGTGGCGCCGCGCTGCTTGACCTCCTTCAAACAGGCGATCAGGCCGTCGATGATCGCGGGCGCGAGCCCCTTCGTCGGCTCGTCGATCAGCAGCAACTCGCGCGGCTCGATCAGCGCGCGGGCGATGGAGAGCATCTGCTTCTGCCCGCCCGACAGGGAGCCGGCGCGGGAGTCCCAGAATTTCTTCAGCGCCGGGAAGAAGCCGAAGATCCAGGCGAGCCGCGCCTCGTCCATCGGGCCGGCGCGCGCGGCGAGCACGAGATTCTCGCGCACGCTGAGATCGGAGAAGATCGCCATCGTCTCCGGCACGTAGGCGACGCCGGCGCGCGCTATTTCGCTGGCGCGCGCGCCGTCGAGACGCGCCTTGCCCAGCCGGATCGCGCCGCGCGAGGCGCGCCACAGGCCCATGATGGTGCGCAGCGTCGTCGTCTTGCCGGCCCCGTTGCGGCCGAGCAGCATGGTCGTGCGCCCCGCCGGCGCCTCGAAATCGACGCCCTGCAGGATGTGATAACGGCCGATATGCGTGTGCACGCCGTCGAGCGTGAGGCTCCCGCTCATGCCGCCGCCGCCCCGAGATAGGCCTCGCGGACGATGGGGGAGGCGATCACCTCCGCAGGCGGGCCGTCGGCCATCAGCCGGCCGTTGTGCAGCACGATGATGCGGTCGGCGAGCGAGCGCACCACGTCCATCTTGTGCTCGACGAGCAGGATGGTCCTGGCGTGGTCGCGCTTCAGTTCGGCGATGAGATCGAGCACGACGGGCGCCTCGTCGACGCTCATGCCGGCGGTCGGCTCGTCGAACATCAGGATGTCCGGCTCCAGCGCCATCATCATCGCGACTTCGAGCTTGCGCTGGTCGCCGTGCGAAAGCGCCGAGACCGGCTGAGCGGCGCGGCGTTCGAGGCCGACGCGCGAAAGCGTCGCATGGGCGGCCTCGATGATGTCGCTTCGCGCCATCCACGGCCGCGCCATCTCGTAGTGCACGCCCGCCCGCGCCTGACAGGCGAGCCGCACGTTCTCGAAAACGGAAAGCGCCGGAAACAGGTTGGTGAGCTGGAACGCGCGGCCGAGCCCCAGGCGGGCGCGGCGCGGCGCGTCGAGCTTCGTCACGTCGACCCCGCGCACCAGCACGGAGCCGGAGGTCGCGCGCAGCTGTCCGGACATCAGGTTGAAATAGGTGGTCTTGCCGGCGCCGTTCGGCCCGACGATGGCCGTCAGCTCGCCCGGCCGGAAGGCGCAGCTGACCGCGTCGACGGCGACATGGCCGCCGAAGCGAATCGTAAGCTCCCGGGTTTCCAGCGTGGGCGTCACGGCGCCGAGCCTAGCACGCGGGCCGCGTCGGCCGTCAATCAGATCGTGCGGCCGCCGTCGACCGGCAGCACGACGCCGGTGATGAACTCAGCCTCGTCGCTGGCCAGATAGACCGCGGCGGACGCGATGTCGGAGGCCTGCGACATGCGCCCGAGCGGGATCGTCGCCATGAACGCCTTCAGCCGCTCCGGCGTCGCCGGGCCGCCGATGAATTCCTCGGTGAGCCCCGTCTGGCCGAGCACGGGGGCGATGCAATTGACGCGGATCTTCATCGGCGCGAGCTCGACCGCCATCGACTTCGACACCAAATTCACGAAGCCCTTGGAGCCGTTGTACCAGGTCAGGCCCGGCCGAGGCCTCACGCCCGCCGTCGAGCCGATGTTGATGACCGAACCGCCGCCGGCCTCGCCCAACGCCGGGGTCGTCGCCTGCGTCATCAGATAGATCGACTTGACGTTCACATTGTAGATGCGATCGAACTCGGCCTCCGTGACCTCGAGCAGCGGCTTGTTGCGATGGGTCCAGCCCGCGTTGTTGACGACGATGTCGAGCCGGCCGAAGGCGCTGCGCGTCGCCGCCACCGCCGCCGCGATCTCGTCGGCGCGCGTGACGTCGCATTTGAGCGCGATCGCCCCACGGCCTGCGGCCTGCGCGACCTGCTTGGCGCCTTCGAGATTGATGTCGAGCAGCGCGACATGGGCGCCCTCGGCGGCGAAGCGCATCGCGATTCCCGCGCCGAACCCGGAGCCCGCGCCGGTGACGATGGCGACCTTGCCCTTCAAACGCATATCGGCTCCTCCCGCGACTCGTGAGCTGGCGCTTTATAGGCCGAAGCGTCCCCAGCGCCAGCCCCGTTCAGCGGGCGAGCGCCGGGGCCATCCATTGCGCGAAGCCGCGCCGCTCCGCCTCGCTCAGGTGCAGGCCGTGCTTGGTGCGCCGCCACAGGATGTCCTCGGCCGTCTCCGCCCATTCCTCGGCCTGAAGATAGCGCGCCTCCGCCTCGTAGAAATTGGGGCCGAAGGCGCGGCCGAGATCGGCGAGCGAACCGGCGGCGCCAATGATCTTGCCAGCCCGCGCGCCGTAGAGCCGCCCGTAATGGGCGGCGAGATCGGCCGGCAGCCAGGGATGCCTGGCCTTGAGGGCGGCGAGGAAGGCGTCGAAATCGGCGTTGGCGATCTCGCCGCCGGGCAGCGCGGCCCCGGCCGTCCAGGCCGGCTTCATCGCGGGAAAGTAGGGCTTCAGCCGGTCGAGCGCATGTTCGGCGAGCTTGCGGAACGTGGTGATCTTGCCGCCGAACACATTGAGCGCCGGCGCGCCGCGCGCATCGTCGAGATCGAACACGTAGTCGCGCGTCACCGCCGACGGATTGCCCTTGCCGTCGTCGAACAGGGGCCTGACGCCCGAGAAGGTCTCCAGCACGTCCTCGCGCTTCAGCTCGCGCTTGAAATAGCGGTTCACGGCCGCGATCAAATAAGCGATTTCGCTTTCGTCGGCCGCCACGTCCTCGGCGCGGCCGGAGAAGGGAATGTCGGTCGTGCCGACCAGCGCCTTGTCGCCCTCATAGGGGTTGATGAAGATCACGCGCTTGTCGTGGTTCTGTACGAGATAGGCTTGAGGGCCGTCCCAGAACTTCGGAGTGATGATGTGGCTGCCCTTGACGAGCCGCACCGAGCGCCGGGAATTGGCGCCGAGCACGCGCCCGATCACGTCGTTGACCCACGGCCCGCTCGCGTTGACGATGGCGCGCGCCTCGACGACGCGCTTGGCGCCGTCGCGCTGGTCCTCCAATTCCGCCCGCCAGCGGCCGTTCTCCACGCGGGCCGAGACGCAGGCGGCGCGAGTGAGGATGGTCGCGCCGCGCTCCCTGGCGTCGATCGCGTTGAGCGTGACGAGCCGCGCGTCGTCGACCCAGCAATCGGAATATTCGAACGCCTTGACGTAGCCGTCCTTGATCGGCGCGCCTTCGGGATCGCGGGAAAGATCGAGCGTGCGCGTCGGCGGCAAAAGCTTGCGGCCGCCGAGATGATCGTAAAGAAACAGGCCAAGCCGCACCAGCCAGGCCGGCCGATCCTCCGGCGAATGCGGCAGCACGAAGCGCATCGGCCAGATGATATGCGGCGCGGCGCGCAGCAGCACCTCGCGTTCAATCAAAGCCTCGCGCACGAGGCGGAACTCGTAATATTCGAGATAGCGCAGGCCGCCATGCACCAGCTTGCCCGAGCGCGAGGATGTGCCCTCGGCGAGATCGCCCTTCTCGCACATCACGACCGAAAGCCCGCGCCCGGCCGCGTCGCGCGCCACGCCGGCGCCGTTGACGCCGCCGCCGATGACGAGCAGATCGACCGTTTCCGTCATCGCAGGCTCCTCAGCACGGGTTGAGCGGCCCCTCGCCTGCGAGATAGCGCCTGACCTCCTCGGCCGCCTGCTCGGCCGCGATCGTCACCGTGCGCACCGAGGCGCCGGCGATATGCGGCGTCAGCGTCACGTTGGGCAGTTGCAGCAGCGGCCAATCCGCGGGAACCGGCTCGACGCTGAAGGTCTCCAGCATGGCGCCGGCGATCTGACCTTGGGTCAAAGCGACGTAGAGCGCGTCATAGTCGCACAGTGGCCCGCGCGCGGTATTGACGAAGATCGCGTCAGGCTTCATGCGGGCAAAGGCATTCCGCGTTCATCATGCCGGTGGTCTCGGACGTCACGCGCGCGTGCATGGTGACGACGTCGGATTGTTCGAGCAATTGCTCGAAGCCGACGAGCTTGACGCCTGCCGCAACGTCGTCGGCGCTTAACTGAATATAGGGGTCGTGCACGAGAATGCGCGCGCCAAAGGCGCGCAGCAGCTTGACGACCTTCGTCCCGATCTTGCCGTAGCCGATGACGCCGACCGTCATTTCGTTGAGCTCGCGCCCTGTAGTATCGGCGCGGTAGAGGTCGCCGCGCCACTCGCCCTTGCGCAGAGCCTCGTGGCCGACGCGAATCTTGCGCGTCTCCGCGAGAATGGCGCCGAGCGTGAACTCGGCGACCGCCGAGGAATTGCGGCCCGGCGTGTTGACCACGAGCACGCCGCGCTCGCGCGCGGCCTTCATGTCGATGTTGACCGGCCCGCCGCGCGACACGGCGATCATCTTCAGCTTCGGCAGCCGCGCGAACATCGCCGCCGACATCGGGGCGAGATGGGTTACGAGAATCTCGGCCTCGCCGATGAACTCGACGACATCGTCGGCGCCGCCGAAATATTCCTTCAGGCCCTCCATGCCGGTGACAGCATAGCCGTGCTCCATCGGCTCGTCCGGCCAGTTGTCCTCGCGCGAGCGCACGCTTATCTGATCGCCGCACGCCGCGCGCAGCTTCTCCTCGAACATTTTCGGCAGCATGAAATGATCGCCGATGATCGCGACTTCGCGAGCCATGTCAGTCCTTCCGAGCCAGGCGGTCCCACACCGGCTCGAGCGCCTTGCGCGCCGCCAGATAAGCCGGAAAAAGGGACTCGTAGATGTCGACCAGCGCAGGGTCCGGCGCCTCGGCTTCGCCGAGCGAAGGCGTGACCCAGCGCGCAATCGCGGCGTTCATATCCGCATAGGCGCCGATGGCGCAGGCCGCGATCATCGCCGCCCCCGCCGCGCCCGCCTCCTCGCGCGAGGAAACGCGCACCGGCGCGTTGAGGCACGCCGCGAGAATGGCGCGAAGGCTCTTCGAGCGGCCGGCGCCGCCGGTGAGCCGCACCTCGCTCGAAGATTTGCCCATCGCCTCGTAGCAATCGCGCGCGGCCAGACTCGAGGCCCTCGACGACGCCGCGCATGATGTCGGGAAAGCGATGCGAGAAGCTGAGGCCATTGAACCCGGCGCGCGCGTGATTGTTGACGAACGGCCCGCGCTCGCCGGCCTCCGAGATATAGGGATGGAACAGCAGCGATCCCGGCCGCGCCGCGCCGACCCAGCCCTCGATGCGAGCGATCAGCTCGGACTTGGAGACGGCGTGGCCCATGTCGGCCATCAGATCGGCCGCGACCGCCAAGGCCCAATCGATATTGAGCGTGGCCGCCATGTTCGACTGCATCTGCGCGATCATGCCCGGAACCGGCAGCGTCATCGTATAGCCGGTCCCCTCCTCATTCAGAAAAGCGTCGCCCGCCGCGCAGGCGCGCATATGCATGCCTGTCGAGCCGATGATCGTGCAGCGCGCCGGCGCGCCTCCGGTCAGAATGCCCGCGCCGAGCGCGGTGCAGACCACGTCGACATAGCCGAGGCTGACCGGCGTGCCCGCCTTGAGGCCCGGTCGCCGTCGCGGCGGCGGCGCTGAGCGGATGGGTCGTCGCCACGCCGTCGAGGATCGGCGGCAGCAGGCGGCGCTCCGCCGTAAGCCCGAGCGCGGCGATGACTTCGTCGTCATAAGCGCGCTTGCGAAAATCGCCGAAGGTGAAGCAGGCCTCCGACGGATCGGTGGCGCGCACGCCCGTCAGATTGAGATAGAGCCAGTCCTTGCAATGCATGCCCGCGTCGGCGGCGGCGACGATCTCCGGCGTAGTCGCCTTCATATGCGCGAGCTGCGAGCCCTGCTGGCAAACATTGAGGCCGGTGCCGGTCGAGCGATAGCGGGCGTGGTCCCGCGCCGTTCCGCGCAGGCGCCGCACGGTCGGACCGGCGCGGCCGTCGAGCCACAGCCAGGCGTCTGTCACCGGCTTGTTTGTTTTATCGACGAGCCATGTCCCGTCGCCCTGCCCTGTCACGCCGACGGCGGCGGCTCGCTCGGGCAGACCCGGAACGCGCTCGGCGAGCTGGCGCAGGGTCAGCGCGCAATCCTCCCAGGTGTCGTCCAGGGATTGGAACGCGGCGCCGTCGGGCCTTGTCTGGTAGCGGTTCGGCGTCGCCGCCACCGCAAGCTGCCGCCCTTCGAGATCGAAGGCGATCGACTTGATGACCGAGGTGCCCGCGTCGACGCCGATCAGAATATCAGCCATGCGCGCCCCCGCTCACGCCGCCTCGGGCCCATGCGAGACGGCCTTGCCGCTCTCGGCGTCGAACACATGCAGCTTGGCGCTGGGAATGTCGTAGCGCAGCCCGTCGCCGCGCGTCGCGGCCACTTCGGAGAACGCGACGGCCACCATCAGCTTGCCGGCGACGTCGAAGGCGAGATGGCTCTGGTCCCCGAGCCATTGGTTGGAGACCGTCCTGGCCTCGTTGCTCCCGGCGTTGATTCTTCACGTCGTGCGGACGCACGCCGATGACGACGCGCTTGCGCCTGGCGATCTCGCGCCGCGCGGCCTCGCTGAATTCGTTGGCGGAGAAATCGAGCTTCGGCCCGTTCTCGACATCGAAACGCACACGCTCGCCGATCTCGACCTTGGCGTCGAACACGTTCATCGGCGGCTCGCCGATGAAGGTGGCGACAAACAGATTGGTCGGCCGCTCCTTCAGCTCCGTCTGGTTGGCGAGCTGCTGCAGCACGCCGCCCTCCATCACCGCGACGCGGTCGGCCAGCGCATTGGCCTCCGTCTGGTCGTGAGTGACGAAGATCGAGGTCATCCCGCGCTCCGTCAGCAGCCGCTTGAGCCGGCCGCGCAGCAGCGCGCGCAGGCGCGGCTCCAACTGCCCCATCGGCTCGTCGAGCAGATAAAGATCGGCCGGGCGCACAAGCGCGCGGGCGAGCGAGGCGCGTTGCTGCTGGCCGCCTGAAATCGACGAGGGATAGCGGTCGAGAATCGGCTCGATCTCGACGAGAGCTGCGACCTCCGCGACCTTCCTCTCCGCCTCGCGCGCGCTCATCTTCGCGCGCTCTTCAGCGCGAAGGCGATGTTGTCGCGCACGGTCAGCGGCGGATAGAGCGAATAGCCCTCGAAGGCCATCGCCACGCCGCGCCGCGCGGGCGGCAATTGCTCGATGCGCCGGCCGCTCAGCGTGATCGAGCCGTTGGTCACGGATTCGAAGCCGGCGATCATGCGCAGCGTCGAGGTCTTGCCGCAGCCGGAGGAGCCGAGCAGCGCGATGATCTCGCCGTTGCGCACGTCGAGATCGAGCGCCTTCACCGCATGAACCGGCTTCTTCGCCGTCGGCGCATAAATCTTGTCGACGCCGGCGAGCGACAGCGCGACGTCGTTCATGCTGGCGGCTCCCGAGCCCTTCACGTTCGCGCTCGCGTTCATGCCCGGCCCCCGATGCGCGCCCCGGTCGCCTCATCGAACATCAGCGCGCGCGCCGGATCGAATTGCGCGAAGGCGGGGCCAGGCTGGCGCGCCTCGTTCTCGACGCCAGCCTCGGAGGCGAAGATCTCCTGGCCGTCGCGCATGCGCATCAACAGCACCGTCTTCTCGTTGAGCGGCGTGACGGCGACGACATCGACGGGGAAACGGTCGGGGCCAGCCTGATCGGTCACGCCGAGGCTTTCCGGGCGCAGGCCAAGCAGCACCGAGCGGCCGGTCGTCGTCGCATGATCCGGGCCGAGCGCGACATCCGCGCCGCCGATCTCGCAAGCGGCGCCGCCGTCGCTCGCCCTCGGCTTGACCGGGATCAGGTTGATCGTGGGATCGCCGAACAGCCGCGCGACGCCGACCGAAACAGGCCCGCGATAGATCGCCGCGGGCGTCGCCACCTGCTCGATGCGGCCGTCGATCAGCACCGCGATGCGATCGCCGATCGCCATCGCCTCCTTGTAGTCCTGCGTCACGTAAAGCACGGTCGCGCCGGAGGCGCGCAGCAGCGAGGGCAGTTCCAGCCGCATCTCGTAGCGCAGCTTGGCGTCGACATTGCGCAGGGGATCGTCGAGCAGAACGATCTTGGGGTCGGCGGCGAGCGCGCGCGCCAGTGCGGTGCGCTGCTTCTGCCCGTTGGAGAGCGCGCGCGGCGCATGGCTCAGCACGTGGCTGATCTTCAGCATCGCCGCGACCTTCTCGACCTTCGCCTTGATGGTGGCGGCCGAGGCTCCGTGCGCCGTCAGCGCGCTGCCGATGTTGTCGTAGGCCGACATATGCGGAAAGAGCGCGAAATTCTGGAACGCGATGCCGACGCCGCGCGTCTCGGGCGCGGCGTCGGTGACGTCGCGGCCCTCCAGAAAGATCGCGCCCTCGTCCGGCTCCTCGACCCCGGCGATCAGACGCAGCAGCACCGTCTTGCCGGCGCCCGAGGGGCCGAAAACGCAGACGATCTCGCCCTCGTCCGCCGACAGGCTGAGGCCGTCGAGCACCTTGCCGGTCCTGAACGACTTCGACAGCGATTTCAGTTCGATCTGCGCCATGGTCAGCCCTTCACCGCGCCGAGCGACAGGCCCTCGACCAGATAGCGCTGGGCGTAGAGCGCGAGCGCCAGCGTCGGCGTGATCGACAATACGATCGCCGCCGCGATCTGGCCATATTGAATGCCCGAAGCCGTGACGAAGGCGAGCGCGCCGACGGTGACCGGCTGCTTGTCGGCCGAGGCCAGGATCAGCGCGAATACGAAATTGTTCCAGCAGAAGATGAAAGCGAGCAGCCCCGCCGCCGCGATGCCCGGCATCGCCAGCGGAATGGCGATGCGCATGAAGGTCTGCAACCAGGAATGGCCGGCGATGCGATAGGCGTATTCGATGTCGGGCGATATGTCCTCGAAATAGCCGCGCACGATCCAGAGGATGAGCGGCAGCGCGATGAGCTGATAGACCCAGATCAGCCCGATATAGGTGTCGTTCAGGCCGATGTCCTGGAAATACAGCGACAGCGGCAGCAGCACCAGCAGCGGCGGCGCGAAGCGGAACGACAGCAGCGTGAAGGCGATGTCCTCGCTGCCAGGGAACTTGAAGCGCGCGAAGGCGTAAGCCGCCGGCACGCCGAGCAGCAAGGACAGCGCGACCGACAGGGCCGAAAGGAGCACGCTGTTCCAGAGGTTCTGCATGAAGGCGAGGTCGAGCGAGCCCGCCGCCGTCTGCAGCTTGCCGGTGATGAGGGAGGCGTAGTTGATCGTCGTCGGCGTGAAGAACAGGCTCGGCGGGATGCGCAGCACCTGCTCGTTCGTCTGGAACGACATCAGGAAGATCCAGAAGATCGGGAACAGGAAGAAGAGGAGGATCGCCGCGATGAGGACGCCGCGAAAGATGCGCTCGGCGAGCGATGTGTGCTCCATGACGCCCTCCCCTTACGCCAGGCCGCGCGCGCGTTCGCGCAGCTTCAGCCATTGCTTGATGAACACGTTCGACAGCGCATAGGTGATCGCCCACAGGATCATCAGCAGCGCCGCCGAGCGGCCGACGTTGGTGTACTGGTAGAATTCGAGATAGGCTGCGCACCTGGAAGACCAGCAGCGTGTCGCCGGGGCCGCCCTGCGTCATCGCATAGATGATGTCGAACTGCTGGATCGCGTCGAGCAGACGGAACAGAGCGGCGGTGATGATATAGGGCGTCAGCATCGGCAGGGTGATGCGGAAGAACACGAACTGGCGCGGCACGCCGTCGAGCGCCGCCGCCTCGAAGGGCTGCGTCGGCAGCGAGCGCAGGCCCGCCAGCAGCAGGACCATGATGAACGGCGTATAGACCCAGACGTCGACCAGCACGACCGTGAACAGCGCGCTGTTCGGGCTCGACGCCCATTTGAAGTCATGCACGCCCATGAGCTGCACGAAATAGGAGAGAATGCCGAAATTCGGATTGGTCATCAGCTTCCACATCAGCGCGGCGAGCGCCGGCGCCGTCATCAGCGGCAGCAGAAGCAGGATCGAGGCGAGATTGTTGAAGCGAGTCTGCTTCTGCAACAGTAACGCGATGACGAGACCGAGCACGAGCTCGACGCCGACGGTCAGCGCGGTATACTCCAGAGAGACGCGCACCGTGTTCCAGAACCCGGAGTCGGTCAGGAATTCCTTGTAGTTGCCGAACCAGATGAAGCCCTTCATCGCCGGCATGTTGAGCCGGTAGCGCATCATCGAATAATAGACCGCCGTCACGAACGGAATGAGGATGCCGATGCAGACGAGCAGCGCCGGCAGGCTCAGCAGATAAGGCAGCAGTTGCGTCCTGCGACGTCGGGCCGGGGCGGCGATGGCGGTCATGGGCAAGCTCGGAAGGAGTGCGAATTCGAGATGCGATCGGAGTTTGCAACCCTAGATGGGCTGAGGCTACGCTTCAAGAAGGGGAAGGGGTAGGCGCTCCCGCGACTCTGGCCTTCATGCCCGGGCTCGTCCCGGGCGTCCACGCCGCGCCCCGCAGTTCTGTCCGACGCGGACGAGACGACATTCGGAAGTCTTTTGTCGCTTTTCATCGTCATTGCGAGCGAAGCGAAGCAATCCATCTTCGGGAGATCGACTATATGGCGGACGGGGCGGCATCGGCTGAACCGTGGCCTCCTTCGCTTCGCTCGCGATAACGTTTCCTGGCTCTATTGCAAAGCTGCGCCCCGGCGGCGTCGCGCCCGGGACAAGCCCGGGCATGACGCCGCAGCCGCGAGGCCGATCAGCCGAGGCCGGCGTCCTTCAGCTGCTTGTCGATGGAGGCGGCGAGCTGGTCGAGGCCCTCGTCGACCGGCACCTGCTTGGCCACCATCTTCTGCAAGGTCTCGGCCCATTGGGTCGTGACGTCGAAGAACAGGGGCTGCGCGGTGAAGTAGATCTTCGAGCCCGGCGCCGAGGCCTCATACTGATCGACATAGCCGGTGTAGGACTTGTTGATGCGGTCGCGGAACTCGGCGTCCTTCCACACCGAGGAGCGCACCGGGTTGACGAAGTCCATCTTGCGCGCGCCGAACATGTCGTGCTCGGTCGAGGACGCCCATTGCATGAAATACCAGGCGGCGTCCTTCTGCTTGCCGGCGGAGTTCATGGCGAGCGACCAGATCCAGACGTTCGGCGTCGGGGCCTTGGCCTCGGGGTTGGCGGCGAAGGCGTGGAAGCCGAGGTTGCCCTTCTCCTTGTTGGTCGCCGCCGTTCATGAAATAGCCGAGGATGTCGGCGTCGAAGATGGTCGCCGAGGCGCCGGCGCCGAGATCGGTGCCGACCTGATACCAGGTGTAGGTCGACCAGTTCTTCGGCCCGGAATCCTGGACCATCTTGACGAACATCTTGTGGTAGTCCTTCGACACCTTGGTGTTCATCGCCGCCTTCAGCTTGCCGCCGTCGACGGTGAGATCGCGTTGGCCGAAGTTGGAGTAGCCCGGACAGGAAGCCCGGATGGATCGTCGCCCAGGAGCGCGAGCCGCGCACGCCGATGCCGTACGGGCCGCCGGCGTCCTTGGTGAGCTTGGCGGCGACTTCGAGCAGGTCCTCCATGTTCTTGGCGGGCTGCACGCCGACCTTTTCGTAGATCTTGCGGTTATAGGTGATCGAGTTGAGCTCGAAGCCCCAGGGGATGCACCATTGCTTGGCGTCGGCCGAGCCCAGCGCGCCGCCGGGCACGCCGTTCCAGGCGGTCGAGGCGCGCAGGCCCGGGAGCACGTCGTCCCAGTTGTAGTTGGGGTTGGTCTTGGAGGGGTCCTTGATGAAGGCGTTGAGGTCGTCGATCCAGCCGGCCGGGCCATAGGTCCAGGTCATGTAGGCGCCGGTCATGAAGGCGTCGTATTGCGAGGATTTCGAGGACAGCGCCGCCGTCACCTTGTCGAAATAGACGTCCTCGGGGAAGATGTCGTAGGTGACCTCCATTCCCGTCATCTTCTTGAAATTGTCGAGGTCGGCGATCATCGCGTCGGCATAGGGGTGCTTGTTGAGCAGCAGATGCAGCTTCGTGCCCTTGTGCTTCATCCAATCGAAGTCGGCGGCGATGGCGCTGGTCGCGGCGGCGTTGAGCATGAAGTTGGCGCCCGCCGCCGTGAGGCCGAGCTTGCCCGTCCCCGACATCAGTTCGCGACGGCTCATCTTGCCCGCCTTGAAGGCGGCGAAGAAATCCTTGGCCTTGTCACTCATTCGTTCTCTCCGTTGGGGTTTGTTTGTTTCCTCGCCGGGTCTTCCGCCCGGCTTGCCCAGCGAGCAGCGCTTTGGCCGTTCGCTCGTCCGTGATGAGCCCGTGGATGAGGCCGCTCGCCAAGACGGCGCGGATCGGCTCGACCTTGCTGCGCCCGCCGGCTATCGCCACCGTCTTCTGACGGCCGATGTCCTCGGCCGGCATCGACAGCGTGCGCGCGGAAAGCTCGGTCTCGACGCGCTCGCCGGCGCTTGAGAAGATGTGTCCGAGCACCTCGCCGACGCCGCCGGCGCGGCGCGCTTCCTCGAACTCCTCGCGCTCGACCATGCCGGTTTGCAGCATCGAGGCGTCGCCCTCCATCGTGCCGATGCCGACGAGCCGCAGCGTCGCCTCGATCCCCATGTCGACGACAGGCCGCACGCCGCGCTGGTCCAGCAGCACCGCGCGGTCCTCGATCGTGTTGGCGTAGAACGGCAGCGGCAGGACGTAGGCTTCCGCGCCGGTGCGCTCGACCAGACGATGGATCACGTCGAAGGGCGTGGTGGCGAAGCGGCGCGTCAGCCCGCCGAGCAATGAGACGAGCTTGACGCCGGGCACGCTGAGGCGCGGCAGCGCGGCGGCGCAGGCTGCGAGCGTTCGGCCATGGCCGAAGCCCACGACCGCGTGCTCGCCGCTCTGCAAGGCCTGGCTGAGATAGCGCGAGCCGACCAGCGAGAGGGTGCGCAACGGCAGCGGCTCGTCGTCGAGGTCGGGCGCGACCTGACAAAGCCCCAAGCCGAATTCGGCCGCGAGCCGCTCCTCCAGCGCCACGCAGGCGCCGATGGGTCCGTCGATGGTGATGCGCACGAGGCCGAGCTTGTTGGCGCGGGCGATCAGGCGATGGGCTTTGACATTGGGAACGCCGAGCCGCGCGGCGACCTCGCCCTGCGTGAGGCCCGCCCCGTAGTGCAGCCATGCGGCGCGCACGCAGAGGTCCGCCTCCTCGTCATATGCGCCGCGGGCGACGGCCATGTCCAAGCGCCTCTCCCTGAAATTTTTTTCTTGTGGTGATTTTTTTCACGAGGCCGGAGATCTGTCAAGGCGCATTCCCGAAAACGTGACGCAGGGGGCCGAAAGTCCCGTAGGACCGCGCGCCGCGAGGGCGTAACCTGACGGCATGCGAGACCCGGAACTCGGGACAGGGAGAAACGCCATGATTGAGGATTTCGCGAAATCCGCCGACGCGGTGTTGAAAGGCGTGGTGGAGTCGAGCCCTCGCGTTCCCGGCGTGGTCGCGATGGCGACCGACCGGCGCGGCAATATCTACGAGGGCGCCTTCGGCAAGCGCCGGCTCGACCGCCCCGCGGACATGGCGAAGGACACGGTGTTCGCCATCTTCTCCACCACCAAGGCGATCACGGGGACGGCGGCGCTGCAACTCGTCGAGGAAGGCAAGCTCGATCTCGACGCGCCGGCCAAGAAATATTGCCCCGACATCGGCAAATTGCAGGTGCTCGACGGCTTCGACGCCTCGGGCAAGCCGCGCCTGCGCGCGCCGAAGCGCGACATCACCACGCGCATGCTGCTGCTGCACACCGCCGGATTGGGCTACGATTTCTTCAACGAGAACTATCTGAAGCTCGCCACCGAGCACGGCCAGCCGAGCGTCATCACCGCGACCAAGACGGCGCTGATGACGCCGCTCCTGTTCGATCCCGGCGAACGATGGGAATACGGCTCGAACATGGACTGGACGGGCCAGGTCATCGAGGGCGTAGCCGGCAAGCGGCTCGGCGAAGTGTTCCAGACCCGCGTTTTCGCGCCGCTCGGCATGAAGGACACCGCCTTCTCGATGACGCCCTCGATGCGCGAGCGCGTCGCCGCGATCCACCAGCGCGAGGCGGACGGGTCGCTGACGCCGCTCGATCTGGAGCTGCCGGCGGACCCGGAAGTGCACATGGGCGGCCACGGGCTATACGCGACGGTCGGCGACTACATGAAGTTCATCCGCATGTGGCTCAACGACGGGCGCGGCGAGCATGGGCAGGTGCTGAAGCCGGAGACGGTCGCCATGGCCGAGAAGAACGGGCTCGGCGACAAGAAGATCAAGATGCTGCCGGGCGTGATCCCGAGCCTCTCCAACGACGCCGAGTTCTTCCCCGGCCTGTCGAAGTCCTGGGCGTTGACCTTCATGGTCAACGACGTCGAGGCGCCGACCGGGCGTCCGGCCGGCGCGCTCGGCTGGGCGGGGCTCGCCAACGAGTTCTACTGGATCGACCGGAAGAACGGCGTCGGCGGCTACTGGGCGACGCAGATCCTGCCCTTCGCCGACCCCGTCTCGTTCGGCGGCTATATGAAGTTCGAGTCGGCGCTCTATGCGGCGCTCACGGGACGCAAGGCGGCCTGAGAAAGAAGGAAAACGCCGGCGCGTCGCGCCGGCGTTCGTTACCGCCGCATCAGCGGCAATGGGGGCCACGACATCCCGGGCCGGGACGCGGACCGGGGCGCGGACCCGGACGCGGACCTGGCCGCATCATCGCCATCCGGGGCGGCGGCGGGCGGCGCGCCATCATCGGGGCGGGATGCATGGCCGGCGGCCGACCAAAGTTGGGACGCATCCCCATGGGCTGCGCGGCCATGGGATGCATGACGCTGGGATGCATGACGCTGGGATGCATCGCCGCAGGTTGCAAACCGTTAGGGCGCATCGCCATTTGATGCATGACGTCGGGATGCGCGGCTGCGGGGCGCAATGCGGAGGCAGGCGTGGCCGCTGGATGCGCGGCGCCGACCATGGGGTGGCCGCCGACGGCGTTCGGTCCCGCTGCGATATGATTTCCCGGTCCTCCGGCCGGACCGAGCGGCCTCGGGGCGGCTAGATGCTGCGGGCGCGCCGTGGTTGGCCGAAAAGCGCGCCCCCGGATCGGCCTTTGCGGCGTTGACGTGCTGGATTTGCGCGGCGGTCGGGGCAACATGCTGCGCCCTCGCCGCCGCGAGTTGTGCGGGCGTGGGCCGAGCAGCGACGCCGTGCGGTCCGCCGTTGAAGCTCGTCCGCGGCGCGTTCTGGTTGACGACGACGGTCCTGTTATAGACGTTCGTCACGTTGACGTTGCGGACGTTGTTGACGGACGAATTGTAATAGTACTGACCGCCGCGCCATTCGCCGCCGTAAAAGCCTGAGCCCGTATAACCGAATCCGTAGTTGACGCCGCCGTAGAAGCCGACCGTCGGCCCCCAATAGCCGGCGCGGTACAGATAGACGCCGTCGTTCCAACCCCAATAGCCCGGAGTCCAAAGCAATCCGACGCGCGGCGGTAGCACCCACGCCCCCGGCACCCAATAATAGTCGCCGACGACCGAATCCCATGCCCAATAGCCGGGAGTCCACATATAGCCCGGCCCTGGCAGAGGCGGCTGGACGTAAACGGGAAGCACAGGCGGCGCGATGTTGACGCTGAAGCCGACGGAGATTTGCGCCGCCGCCGGAGCGGGGGCCAAGAATGCGGTCGCGAATGTTGACGTGAGCGTCAACATGCAAATCCGCGCGAAGCTGCGGGCAGAAGTTAACATTGTATTCCCCCACGTCCAGTTGCGATCGGCGCTCGGTCAACACTGCATTGACGCCGAATCGGAGGGGGAAGCTACTTATGTCGACTTGAACGGCGGATGAATCGATTTGGACGAAATTCCGCCAACGACAAGGCAAGGCCGTCACGCCCGACACGATGGCGTCGCAAGAAGGCCCTTCTTACGTGGAGCGGCGTCGGCTCAACCCTCGTGCTTCGCCCGCTCGCCGAATATCGCCGTGCCGACTCTTATATGCGTGGCGCCGAGCTGGACGGCGAGCGGCCAGTCGGCGCTCATGCCCATGGAGAGGCCCGGCGATCCCGTTGCGGCGCGCGATCTCGCCGAGCAGCGCAAAATGCGGCGAGGCGAGTTCGCCCGCCGGCGGGATGCACATCAGGCCCTCGATGGCGAGGCCGTGCGTCTCGCGGCAGCGGCGCAGAAAGTCATCCGCATCCTGCGGCAGGACGCCGGCCTTCTGCGGCTCGGCGCCGGTGTTGACCTCGACGAACAGGCGGGGCCGGCGGCCGGTCTTGGCCATGGCCTCGGCGAGCGCGTGGGCGATTTTCTCCCGATCCACCGTCTCGATCACGTCGAAAATCTCCACCGCCTCGTGCGCCTTGTTGCTTTGCAGCGGGCCGATGAGATGCAGTTCGACGGCTTTGCCGACCGTTGCGGCGCGAGCGCGCAGGTCCGCCCATTTGGCCTTCGCCTCCTGCACCCGATTCTCGCCGAACACGACTTGCCCGCCGTCGCGGATCGTCGGCCATACCGCGTCGGCGGGGAAAGTCTTGGAGACCGCCACCAACGTGATATCCTCGGGTCTTCGCCCGCAGTCGCGGGCGCGGCGGGCGAGCGCCTCGCGCAGGGCTTCGAGCCGCGCGACCGCCGTATCTCCCGCAATCTCCATGGCCTCGCCTCCGCTTGACGCTTCGCGCGCCCTCCCCTATAGAGCCGCGACCCTAAACGCCAGGGGGAAGCGGCGGGCGGTGTTGTATTTCCGCCCTCGCAACTCCAGGCATCTTCCGCTTTTCGAGGTAAGTACGATGTCGCGCCGCTGCGAGCTGACGGGCAAAGCCGTCCAGACCGGCAATAAGGTCAGCCACTCCAACCGCAAGACGCGCACGCGCTTCCTGCCGAACCTCTGCCAAGTGACGCTCATTTCCGACGCGCTCGGCAAGGGCTTCAAGCTGCGGGTCGCCGCGGCCGCGCTGCGCTCGGTCGAGCATCGCGGCGGCCTCGACGCTTTCCTGATGAAGGCGAGCGACGCGGACCTGTCGTCGGGCGCGCTCGCCATCAAGCGCGACATCGTCAAGAAGCAGGCCGAGACCGCTCAGGCGGCGTAACGCCGGCTTTCCCATTCAGGTTTTCGCAAGGCGCGCGGGGCTTCCTCCGCGCGCCTTTTGCCGTTGGCGCCGCCCGCGCACTATGCTCATCCGCCGGAAACGGTGAGGAGCGGACATGGACCCCATCGTCATCGTCGGCGCGGCGCGCACGCCGATGGGCGGCTTTCTCGGCGACTTCAAGGACGTCAGCCGCGCCGCGAGCTGGGCGCGCGCGCCATCGCCGCCGCGCTGGAGCGCGCCGGGCTTCAAGGGCGAGGACGCCGAGGAGGTCGTGATGGGCTGCGTGCTGCCGGCCGGCCAAGGCCAGGCGCCGGCGCGGCAGGCGGCGCTTGGGCGCCGGGCGTGCCGCAAAGCGTCGGCGCGACCACCATCAACAAGATGTGCGGCTCCGGCATGAAGGCGGCGATGTTCGCCCACGATCTCCTCGCGCGCGGGCAGCGCCGACATCGTCATCGCCGGCGGCATGGAGAGCATGAGCAACGCGCCCTATCTGCTGGAGCGGGCGCGCGCGGGCTATCGCATGGGCCACGGCCGGGTCCTCGATTCGATGTTCCTCGACGGGCTCGAGGACGCCTACGACAAGGGCCGGCTGATGGGGACCTTCGCCGAGGATTGCGCGCAGCGACTACCAGTTCACGCGCGAGGCGCAGGACGCCTATGCGCTCGCCTCGCTGGAGCGCGCCAACCGCGCCATCCGCGACGGCGCCTTCGCCGCCGAGATCGTCGCCCGTGACGGTCAAGGCCGGCAAGGCCGAGACGGTCGTCGCCACCGACGAGCAGCCGCCCAAGGCGCGGCCCGACAAGATCCCGACGCTGAAACCCGCCTTCCGCGAGGGCGGCACGGTGACGGCGGCGAATTCCAGCTCGATCTCCGACGGCGCCGCCGCGCTCGTGCTCACGCGCGCCAGCGTGGCGGAGAAGCGCGGGCTGAGCCCGCTCGCCCGCATCGTCGGCCACGCGACCTACGCCGCCGAGCCCGGCCAAATTCCCGACCGCGCCCATCGGCGCGATGAAGCGGCTGTTCGAGAAGACCGGCTGGCGGCCGGGCGACGTCGACCTCTACGAGATCAACGAGGCCTTCGCGGTGGTGGCGATGGCGGCGATGCGCGATCTCGACCTTCCGCACGACAAGGTCAACGTCAACGGCGGCGCCTGCGCGCTCGGCCATCCCATCGGCGCCTCGGGCGCGCGCATCCTGGTCACGCTGCTGGCGGCGATGAAGGCGCGCGGCGCGCAGGCGCGGCGTCGCGTCGCTCTGCATCGGCGGCGGCGAGGCGACGGCGATGGCGGTGGAGGCGCTTTAGCGCCTCACAGATACTTCTCCGCCTCCCTTCGCGCGAAGGCCTTCAGGCCGCCGCCATGCGCGGCGAGCCACGCCCGGACTTGGCCGGCGTCGCGCTTGCCCAGTTCCCTGAGCCACCAGCCGATCGCCTTCTGGATGAACCATTCGCGGTCGGCGACGAGCCGCGCCGCCCAGCCGAGCATGCGCTCCGGCGAAAGCCCCGCGCGCATCCAGTCGAGCGTGAACACGAGCGAGGCCCGCCGCGTCCACAGGTGCGGGCTTTCGACCCAGGCCTCGACCTCGTCGAGCCGCCCAGGGCGCGCGATCAGGCGCGGGCCGCCGGCGTCGGCGAAATTGTCGGCGACGGCCCAGCCGTCGAGTTCGCCCATGCGCTCGGAGAGAAAGGCCCATATCTCGGCGTCGAGCGAGGCCGGCAGACGCGCCGCAAGCCGCGCCGCGGCGATTCTCAGATCGAAAACCTCCTCGCGCCACAGAGCCCGCGCGATCGCAAGACGCTGCTTCTCGGGCAACGGCTGCAGCTCACGAATCGCGGCGTCTATCTTCGGCGCCGACAGCCCCCAGTGCGGCCGCGACGACTTCATGTAGCGTTTTTCCCATTCCGCCCGCTCCGGATCGGCGCCGGCGTTGAGGCGCGCGATGAATTCGCGGGCATCCACCGCAGCGTCACGCCGTCCCGCGGCTGAAGCGGTCGAACAGGCGCCGGCGCAGCACGTCCATCGCGCCGTGCCTTACGCGCGCCGATGAAGCCTTCCCGCCGCGCCGAGGGGCGGCTTTGCTTGGAGGCGTCCTCGCAGACGAACAATCCCCGCGCGCGCGAGGCGGCCCACATCATCGGCGCGGCCTGGCGCAGCATCGCGTCCGCCTCCTCCGCCATGAAGCCGGCCACCACCTCCGGCGCCGGCGAGAACACCTCCGGCATCAGTCCGCCGAGACGGTCGTCCTGCAACACGTCCCAGCGAGAGGAGCCGCCCATGATCGGCGAAGCCAGCGCGAACACCACCCGCGCGATGCGTGTTTCGCGAATCGCATAGGAGCAGAAGGCGCAGGGCTCGATATTGGTGTAGAGCGTGCAGCCATCGAGGCTCGGACGGCTGAGCTTGGCTTGCGCTGCGACGATGGCGCAGACCTCGGCGTGGCGCGTCACGTCGCGCGCTTCGCGCACGCCGTTGCCCTCGGCGCTGATCTCCACGCCGTCGCGAGCGATCACCGAGCCGAAGGGCAGATCCTTGCGTTCGACCGCGGCGTGGGCGAGGTCGAAACATCGGCGCATCAGTCGCGCGTCGGCGGAATTCATCGGCAAGCTTCTCCCCTGCAACCCGCCGAGCCTACGCTGGTTTTGCGATAGGGCTCACGAGAAAATATCCATTAATTTGGTTAATTTATACGCAATAGCATGGCGCCATGATTCAAATCAGTCTGAGGCCCTTCAGCGAAGCGTGGCCCTGTCGGCCGACGATGATGTGGTCATGCACCGTGACGCCCAGAGGCGCGGCGATGGCGATGATGTCGAGCGTCATCTTGACGTCCTGGGTGGAGGGCGTGGGATCGCCCGAGGGATGATTGTGCACGAGAATGACGGCGGAGGCGGCCAGCTCCAGCGCCCGCTTGACCACCTCGCGCGGATAAACGGGCGTATGGTCGACGGTGCCGACCCCTTGCGCCTCGTCGGCGATGAGCCCGTTCTTCTTGTCGAGGAAAAGGATGCGGAACTCCTCGTGGTCCTCGAACGCCATGGCGGTGCGGCAGTAATCGATGACCTCGCTCCAGGAGCCGAGCGCCCGGCGCTTCTTGACGAGCCCCTTGGCGAAGCGGCGCGCGCTCGCCTCGACGATCTTGAACTCGGTCGCCACGCCCTCGCTCACCCCCTCGACCTCCTTGAGCCGGGCGACCGGCGCGGCGACGACCTCGGCGAAGGAGCCGAACTTCTTGAGGAGATCCTTGGCGAGCGGCTTGACGTCGCGCCGGGGGATGGCGCGGAACAGGATGAGTTCGATCAGCTCGTAATCGGCCAGCGCTTCGTCGCCCGCCTCCAGAAACCGCTTGCGCAAGCGTTCCCGGTGGCCGTGATAATGCGCCGGCTCTTCGCTCACGAAAATTGGCTCACGAAGACAGCGGCGGCCGGTCGAGCCCCGCGGGCGAAAGCGTGAACACCTCGACGCCGGTCTCCGTCACCGCCACCGTATGCTCGAACTGGGCGCTCAGCGAGCGGTCCCGCGTCACCGCCGTCCAGCCGTCGCTCAGCACCTTCACCGCCGCGCCGCCGAGATTGATCATCGGCTCGATGGTGAAGAACATGCCGGGCTTCAGCGGCGGCCCCTCGCCGCGCTTGCCGGCGTGCAGGATGTTGGGCTCGTCGTGGAACAGCCGGCCGAGCCCGTGGCCGCAGAAGTCGCGCACCACCGAGCAGCGCTCGCCCTCCGCGTAGGTCTGGATCGCATGGCCGATGTCGCCGACATGGCCGCCGGGCTTCACCGCGGCTATGCCGCGCAGCAGACATTCGTAAGTCACCTCGATGAGCCGCTGGGCGCGCCGCGATGGCGTTCCGGCGACATACATGCGGCTCGCGTCGCCGTGCCAGCCCTCGAGGATGAAGGTGACGTCGATGTTGAGGATGTCGCCGTCGCGCAAGGGCTTGTCGTCGGGGATGCCGTGGCAGACGACGTGGTTGATCGAGGTGCAGATCGATTTGCGGTAGCCGCGATAGTTGAGCGGCGCCGGATAGGCGTTGTGGTCGTGGCCGAACTCGAAGATGAATTTGTCGAGCGAGGCGGTGGTGACGCCGGGCTTGACCATCGGCACGAGCAGGTCGAGCGCCTGCGCGGTGAGCTGCCCGGCCTTGCGCATCCCCTCGAAAGCCTCGGGGCCGTGCAGCTTGATATGGCCGTTGCGGCGGCCCTGTAAGACGGTGGAGTCGACGTAGGTCATGGACATCAGATATTCGGCCTGGGCCGCCCGTTCAATGGTTTCGTGCGGTCCGCCGGCTTTGCCCGCCCCGACGCCCATGCTAGTCACGGCGCGTTCCCTTGAGCGCGCGAGCCGTTGATGCCCGAGAAAACCGTCACCGCCGCCATTCTCGTCATCGGCGACGAGATCCTCAGCGGCCGCACCAAGGACCGCAACATCGGCTATATCGCCGAATATCTCGCCCGGATCGGCGTCGACGTGCGCGAGGCGCGCGTCGTGCCCGACGTCGAGGACGAAATCGTGGCCGCCGTCAACGCCTTGCGCGCCCGCTACGACTACCTCTTCACCACCGGCGGCATCGGCCCGACGCATGACGACATCACCGCCGACGCCGTCGCCAGGGCGTTCGGCGTCGGCATCGGCGAGGACCCTCGCGTGATCGCCATGATGCTCGAGCGCTATGCGCCGGGCGAACTCACGCCCGCCCGCCGGCGCATGGCCCGCATTCCCGACGGCGCCGACCTCGTCGTAAATCCCATCTCCAAGGCCCCCGGCTTCCGGATTGGCAATGTCATCGTCATGGCCGGCGTGCCGAGCGTCATGCAGGCGATGCTCGACCACGCGATCAAGGGCGTCGAAGGCGGGGCGGTGATGCTGACGGCCAATGTCGAGGCGGGAGACCTTGCCCGAGGGGCGCTACGGCGACGCGCTGCGGGAAATCGCCGAGGCGCGTCCCGAGGTGTCGATCGGCTCCTACCCGTCCTACAGCGACGGACGCTTCCGCAACCAGATCGTCGTGCGCTCGAAGGACGCCGCCGCGCTCGATGAGGCGAAGGCGGCGGTCGAGGCGATGGTCGAGCGGCTAATGGGCGATTCCGCGCCGCTGTAGCCCCAAGCCTGTTGACGAAACGCCGCCCGCCCTCGCGGGACGGCGGGCGTCTTGCTAAGAGCCGCATCGAACACGAGGGCCACGACATGACCGACCGAAGCCAGAAAGCCTTTCCCGTCTCATGGGACCAGTTTCATCGCGACGCGCGGGCGCTGGCCTGGCGTCTGGCGGGCGCGGGGCCGTTCACGGGGCTGGTGGCGATCACGCGCGGCGGGCTGGTGCCGGCGGCGATCATCGCCCGCGAACTCGACCTGCAGGGTCATCGAGACCGTCTGCGTCGCCTCCTACCACGACTACAAGAACCAGGGCGGCCTTCAGGTGCTGAAGACCATCGGCGCGGATATCGCCACGGGCGACGGCGCCGGCATTCTCGTCGTCGACGATCTCGTCGACACCGGCAAGACCGCCAAGGTGGTGCGGGAGATGCTGCCCAGGGCGCATTTCGCGACGGTCTACGCCAAGCCGCAGGGACGCCCGATGGTCGACACGTTCATCACCGAGGTGTCGCAGGACACCTGGATCTATTTCCCCTGGGACATGGGCCTCGCCTTCCAGCCGCCGATCGCCAAGGACTCGGCGGGCTGAGGGGTGGCGCGCGGCGCGCCGTCATGCGAGAAGGCGGCGCGTGAGCGGACGTGGCGAAACCGGTAGACGCAAGGGACTTAAAATCCCTCGGCCTATGGCTGTGCGGGTTCGATTCCCGCCGTCCGCACCAAGCATTTCGGCTAGTTTCATCAATTAATCCGTTCATGAGCTGCAAATTGGTTAGGACGGCTTTTTCACGCTCTGTTCCTTTCCGAATCCCAGAACAGCCACGCGCGAAGTCGCCGCCGCCCGGTCGCGGTCGTAGCGCGCGTTCGCGCTCGCCTGCGTGTGAGTCGCCAGCGCCGTCGCGTCCTCGCGACTCGCGCCGAGCCGACGCGCGTCGGTGACAGCGCCGGCGCGCGCGTCCATATTCCAAACGTGCTTGGGCAGGCCCGCGGCCGTGGCGATCTCCCGAAAGCGACGCGCAAAGGCGCGCTGGCGGTACGGCCGCTTCGTCCGCTCGTCGATTATGACGGGGCCGATGCGCGATGTCGGATCGATCTGTTGCAGCTCGGCAAGCGCCGGCGGGAATAATTGCAAGTCGAATTCGGCGACTTCCTGAAAATTCGTTTTGCTCGTCGGCTTTTACAGCGTCCAATCTGGCTTAATGTGCGAGGTGGCGGCGGCGGGTGTCCTTAGTGCAACGCTCGGCCAGCCAGGCGTTGTAGTGATTGTTCGATTTGAGCGAACCGCTCGCAGCAATCACGCTTTCCCGACTTGAGCCGTTCGCCAGACGCTAAACCTCTTCGCCCTGCCCTGCGGAATAATAGAGGCAATTGTGTACGGAGAGCTGTTCCGGACCCCTCGGCTCTCCGTCCGATCCAAAGCGGAGCCTCCAGGCGCGGCCGCATCCGCAGCAAGGCGACAGACTGGACGGGCGGCGGCCGGCCCCGGTCAAAACGACCTTGCCCGCGTGAGCCACGACCTTCACCGAAGGCGACTCTTATCATTGTGCATTCAAAATGCAAAATTCTCTTGCCTCGCGGGCGGGAATGGGGCAGGGATGAATAAGCGGACTTGCTTGTTCGCTCATCTTGGGAGGAGACAGCCTTGAGAACTACGAGATCAAGAAGATCCCTGGTCGCGACGCTGGTCGGCGCCGGCCTTTGCTTCGGAACGGGGCAGTACGCTCTGGCGCAGTCGGTCAAGGTCGAGTTCCCCGCCAAACCCGATCCGAGCGAGCTTCAGGAGGTCTGGCCGGAGCAAGCCGGCGTCAATTCGGAAAAGCTGGTCGAGCTGTCGAAGTGGATTCGCGACCAGAAGCTCGACGTACGCAGCCTCGTCATCGTCAAGGACGGAAAGATCGCGTTCGAACGCTACAGCGCGGGTCTCACCCGCGACAAGAACTATGAGCTCTATTCGATCACCAAGGCTCTCACCGCGATCCTCGCAGGCGATCTCATCGCCGAGGGCAAAATCAGCCTCGACAGTTCTGCAAAGGACGTCGTCGGAGCCTACAGGCCGGACCTCAAACAGGCAGTCGCCGACAAGGAAAAAGTCAAGCTCCGCAATGTGCTCAACATGACGACCGGCCTTTACTACGACTTCAAGCCGCCGAACGATCCAATCTATTACGAGTCGCCCGACCGGCTGAAGCTCGCGGCGACAACCACGCCTTTGCTGGAGCCGGGCAAGGTGTTCCAGTACATGGACGTCAATCCGATCCTGGCGACGGCGATGCTTAGCGGCGCTGCGGGCAAGAAACTCCAGGACTACGCCGAGGAAAAAGTATTCAAACCGCTCGGCATGAAGCATTACGCCTGGACCCGCGCGGACGAGAAGGGCCTGGTGTCTGGCGGATGGGGCCTGCGTTTGCGCGCCGTCGATATGGCGCGACTGGGACTTCTCGCGCTTAACAACGGCCAATGGGAAGGCAAGCAGGTTGCGCCGGCCGATTGGATGCATCAGATGACGACCGGCCAGAGCACGCCGTTCTTCGGCTACTACTGGTGGGTCAACAACATCGTCGAAGGCGGCGTAGAGGGTGGTTCGCAGCCCGAATTCGACACCATGGGTTTCAAGGGCCAGAACATCGTTGTCCTGCCCAAGTATAACGCCGTCGTTACGATGACGAGCATCCTTCCGCCCGACGGCGGTCTGCGCGACGCCAAATGCCTGCAAATCCTTCGCTACATGATGAGCGAGTACATCCTCCCGGCGCTCGATCAGAAGCCCTCGACGCCGTCGGACGCTCAGAAGACGGCGCTCCTTGGGGAGCTTCAGCTCGCCGAAGACAGCAAGGGCGTTCCCGGTTTCCCACTGGACCCGAATAATACCGACATCCCGCAATAGCCGCATTTGGGCGCGTCGCCTAAGACGCGCCCTTGCCCACCTATCGCTCCGCGCGCGCCTCGCCTAAGGGAAACCGATGCGTATCCTCGTCCTTAATCCAAACACCAGCACGGACGTCACAGCTCGGCTCTCGGCCGCGGCCAAACAGGCGGCGGCGGAAGGGACCGTCATCGCGACGGCGACGGCGACGCGCGGCGTTCCCTATATCGCGACGCGCGCGGAGGCCCAGATTGGCGGGGCGATCGCGCTCGAAATGCTCGCGGAAGTACATAGGGAATATGACGCGGCCATCGTCGCCGCATTCGGCGATCCCGGCCTCTTCGGCGCGCGCGAACTCTTTGACATTCCGGTGGTCGGCATGGCGGAGGCCTCGATGCTCACGGCCTGCATGCTCGGGCGCCGCTTCGCCATCGTCACCTTCGCGCGCGCGCTCGGCCCCTGGTATCAGGAATGCGTGGATATGCACGGCCTTGCCCAGCGATGCGCTGGCATTCGCATGCTCGACGACCCTTTCGAGTTGATCGGCGACGTCCAGGATGAGAAAGAGGACTTGCTCGTCGAACTCGCGGGCAAGGCGGCGCGGGAACTCGACGCGGACGCAATCATTCTCGCAGGCGCGCCGCTGGCCGGCCTTGCCATTCGGGTCCGCGACCGCGTCCCCGTTCCCGTCGTCGATCAGATGGCGGCGGCAGTCAAGCAGGCTGAGGCGCTGGTTGCGCTTGGATGCCGCAAGGCCAGCGCCGGAACGTTCCGGCGGCCGGACGCAAAACCGACGGTCGGTCTGCCGAAGTCCCTCGCCGCGCGTATCGAACGGCGCGACTGATCGCGCCGGGGAACGGCGCGCCAGGCGTCGCCACAGATTTCAGCGCGGAGAGCGAGTTGCGACGGTTGCGACGCCAGGACGCACCGATCGCGATCATTTCACTTGAGCGAGCCACAGGAACGCTGACGCTTCGGCCCGTAGCGCCGCGCGATCAGGCTCCGCCGAGCTCTACAAAGATAAAGCCGCCCATTTCCATCTCTGGAAAAGGGCCCATCGCTTTGGAACGACGCATCCGGCGGCGTTGGTCGCGCGACCTCGCCGCCGGCGCGCTCCCCGTTATCAGAGCATCTTCTTTGTTTTCAAGCGCGCCAGATAGCGCGCCCCCATCGGCGTGATCTCGCCATTCCAGTCCGTGTAGTAGCCTTCCTCGGTCATCTCGCTGATGGCGAACGGTATCCAGGCGCCCCACGTGTTTTTGTTGGCGCCATCGAATGACGGATTGCTGCTCTTGTGGTCGCCGTCCGGCCAACCGTAGGTATACCAGAACGTGCGGTTCGCCGGGTCGTAGACTTCGGCGCTGACGGTGCCGCCCGTTTGCCCGTGATTGGAAATGGAGAAGCCCGTGTCTCCCATCGGCTTCTTGTCGCGGTTCGTGTTGTCGGCAAGGAAAGCCTTCAATGTTTCCACGTCGATCTTGCCCGCTGCGCCATTCAGGAGCTCCATGGCTCGCGGCTGCCGAAAGCCGGTCGAGACGGCGTATTGGTGGTCGTGTTCGTCGGCCGTGTTGCTGATGTCGAGCGGCTTCATCTTGTCAGATGTCCAGAGATTTGCTCTGGCGGCGATGCCTTTGTCGGCCTTGGAGTACCTCGTGACGACGTTCACGGTCTGATAGCCAACCTCGACGACCGCCATGTCGCCATTGGCGTCGGCGAAGATGTAGTTGCCCTGATCGCCGATGCCCTTCGGGTTCTCCTCCACGAACTTAATGGCTTCATCGACGGTCGCGACGGTGGAACCAAGTTTCTGGAACCATTCCACGGCTGACATCTTGTTGGGCGCCTCCTTTTCGTTCGGCACGACCCAGGCCCGGGTCCACGAGAATCCCTTCTCGTTCATGCCCCGGTCCGACCCGACGTCAAAATAGTGGCCCGGCGGGTCCTGGATGATGCAGGGCGTGTGAACGAATTTGTAGCCGCTCTTCGGAATCGTGAAATAGACCGGCTTGCGCGGCCCCTCGATGTAGGGATTGTCGCTGGTGGAAGCGAGGTAGACGTGGCCGTCCTTGGTGGCCTGGCCGTTGGCGCCCATCAGCGTGCAGGCGTTGGAAAGCTCTCCGATCCCTGACGTGATGAGGAAGGTCGTCGCCAAGGCCCAGGCGATCGTTCTTTTGGCCTTCGCGCTTCTGCCGTCGCTCGGCCCGAATGAGAAAATTTTCGACGTCATCGCTTTCGCTCCCATGCTAGGTCGTCCGCCAAGGACGACGGATATGCAATTTGCGGGCCGGTTGTGGCGACTTTTCTTCCCTCTGCTGGCGATATGCCGGGCTTGAGAGGTTGCTCACCGGAACCATCGCCGTGAAGGGCGCCGAGCGTGGATTCGCCAGAGGCGGCGGCTCTCTCCTTCTCGCCGCTCTCCGCCCCTCCAAGCCGAGGATCGGAGAAAAGCCGGCCCCAGCCGCGGATTCGCGCCGGCCGCGCGCCCGCGAGCGCCAGACTCTTCCAAAGCGTCGTCGCAATGGAGTTATAGACGGGAATGCCGAGCTCGGCCTCCAGATCTTCCGCAAGGCCCGCGCCACGCAAATTCGTGCAGACGATCGCGATCGCGTCGACCCCGGCGCCTGCGACCGCCCGCGCCATTGCGGCGACCTCGCGCTCTGGGACCTCTGCGAATGCGAAATTATCCTGAAGGCCACAGTGGCGCTCGGCCGGACAGACAATGCCGGAGCCTCGCAAGTTTTCAACGATCTTCGCCTGAACATCGGCGACATAGGGCGTGACGAGACCGACGCGCGAGACTCCGGTGCGACCAAAGATCTCCAGGAATGCGAGGACCGAAGTGCATGCCGGAGTCCCGGTCGCTGCGGTGATGCGCTCGCAAAGCCGCTCGTCGCGCTCGAAGCCGAGCCAGCTCGCCGATGTGCCATTCCAGGCAATCACATCAACCTTTGCGTGCGTCAGCAGGTCCGCCGCGCGTAGAATCTCGTCCTCGGCGAACTGTCGATCGGAGGATTGCGATATCGCGATCTCTGTGACCTTGAACCGGCTGAAGTGGGCGCTGACCTCCGGGACGTCAGACAACATGGCCGCCGTCATAGGCTCGACCACGGTGTTCGAGGAGGGGGTCAGCATCCCAAGGCGTATTTGTCTGGGCACTCGCGACTCCTGTTGAATGTTTGCCGGCTCCGGCGACGGCGTCAGACGGGAAGCTTCCGGCTGTAGTCGATCGCGGAAGAGCAAACAAAGAGCATGACCGACGCGAAGGCGAAGAACATCAAGGCCGGGAAGTAGGAACCGGTCGACTGGACGATGAGTCCGACAATGACCGGGACGGTGATCCCCGCGATGTTCCCCGCGAAATTCATGCAGCCGCCCAGGAAGCCGGAACGCGCGCGAGAGGCCAGAATGCCGGGGATCGCCCAGTACATGCCGCACCAGCGCAGGAAGAAAAGGGTGGTGCAGAGCAGCAGAACGACCGAGAGCGGATCGCGGACATAGGCGACCGAGAAAATCGAAAGGCAGGAGACAATCGCTGCAATCCCGAACAGGCTGCGGAAAATCAGATTCGGCTTGCCGCCGTGAATCCGCCAGGCGTCCGCAATCTGCCCGCCCACCAGCTCGCCGACGAAGCCCGAGAAGAACATCGCGAACAAGGAGCCGCCGAGCTGCTTGATGTCGAGGCCGTGCACCGCGGAAAGGTAGTTTGGCATCCAGGTCAGGAGCCCGTAGAAGACGGCGTTGAAGAACATCCAGCCCAGACACATGCCCCAGACGGAGCGATGCCGGAAATAGGCCCAAAGGTTGGACCCCGACGAAGGCCCTGAAAGCGCGTCCTCGTGAGCGTGGGCGGCGGCGATATAGTCGATCTCGGCCTTGTTGATCGAGGGATGCTCCTCGGGATTATTGCGGATGTACCACCATGCAAAGAGGCCGCAGAGCATGGTGCCGGCGCCGGCGACGACGAAGGAAAGACGCCACGAGCCGAACTCGCCGATGAGGCCCGCGATGATCGCCGAACCCAAGGCCGCGCCAAGGGGCGCGCCTCCGTCGAGCAGCGTCGCGCCGCGCGCGCGTTCGCTGGACGCCATCCAGATGGCGTTGAGTTTGCCGCCGGCGGGATAGATGGGCGCCTCTGAGGCCCCCAAGCCAAGCCGCGTCAACACCAGGATCCACGCACTGGTCGAAACCGCCGCGATCGCCTGAAAGAAGCCCCATCCCAACGTCGCGGCGGCGATGACAATGCGCGGCTTGAAGCGGTCCGCAAGCATTCCGCCGGGTATCTGCATCAACGCGTAGGTGATGAAGAAGGAGCTGAGGATGAAGCCCTGCGTCGCAAGATCGATGTCGAACTCCTTGGAGATGACGGGCATCGCGACCGAGATCGACGCGCGATCGACATAGTTGATCGCGATCAGCATCAGCATAAGGACGAAAATGCGCCAACGCACCCGGGTCGGGGCGTCGCCGGCGGCGTCGAGTGAGCGCGCGGCCTTCGTCGTCGTCATGGGCGCATTCCTCCTGTCGGCTCCGAACGGCGGCTGAATAAGCGGCGCGTCGCCTTGAGATCGGCGGGCGCTGGTGAAGTCGGCGGCCGGGTTCATGACCTGACGCCCTGATTCTGTGGCGTCGGGGCGGCGAATGGCTCGCCGCAAGTGAGGAACTGGCCGCGGCCAGGGGCGGCGCTGAAGACGCCATCGGCCCACACCACCTCGCCGCGCGACACCGTCGTCACAGGCCATCCTCGCACCCGCACGCCTTCGTAGGGCGTGTAGTCGACGTTGTGATGCAGCAGTTCGTTGGCGATCGTAACCTCGCGGTTCGGGTCCCAAATCGCGAGATCCGCGTCGGCGCCGATCGCGATCGAGCCCTTGCGGGGATAGAGGCCGTACATCTTTGCCGGATTGGTCGCGGTGAGCGCCACGAACTGACAGAGATCGATGCGTCCTTCGCCGACGCCACCGGAGAACAAGAGCGGCAGGCGCGTCTCGAGACCGGGAATTCCGTTCGGGATGCAGGAAAATCGCGAAAGCCCCTTGGCGACTTTCTTGCCCCTCGGGTCCTCATAACGGAACGGCGCGTGGTCTGACGAGAAGACCTGAAAGAGGCCGTCGCGGAGGCCATTCCAAACCGCTTGTTGGCTCGCGCGGTCGCGCGGCGGGGGGCTGCACACGCATTTGGCGCCGTGGAAGCCGGGCGCTGCGAGATCATTCGCGGTGAGGAAGAGATATTGCGGGCAGGTCTCGGCGTAGATCCGCAGACCCCGTCCACGAGCCCATCGGATCTGCTCGATCGCGTCGGCGCCGGAGACGTGCACGATCAAAATGGGCGTATCGACGAGTTCGGACAAAGCGATGGCCCGGTGCGTGGCCTCGCGCTCCGCGACCTGCGGCCTCGCGGCGGCATGGAAGCGAGGCGCGGTGTCGCCGGCGCGCTCCAGCCTTTCGGTGAGCCAGCCTATGCAATCGGCGTTCTCGGCGTGGATCATGACCAGCGCGCGCTCGCGCCTCGCGAGCGCGAGAACGTCCAGGATCTCGCGGTCGCTCAGCTTCAGCGAGTCGTAGGTCATGTAAATCTTGAACGAGGTGTACCCGTCTTTGATGAGCGCGGGCAGATCCTGCCCGAGCGCCTGGGGCGTAGGGTCGGTCACGATGAGATGAAATGCGTAGTCGACGAACGCTTTCCCCTCGGCTCGGCGATGGTAGTCGGCGACCGCTTCGCGCAGGTTCTGGCCCTTCATCTGTACTGCGAACGGCATGAGCGTCGTCGTTCCTCCGCAGGCGGCGGAGCGGGTGCCGCTTTCGAAATCGTCCGCCATCACCGACTCGTCCCCGGTCGGCTGATCGAGATGGCAATGCGCGTCGACGCCGCCCGGCAACACCAGGAGATTGCGGGCGTCGATCTCGCTGGCGCCGGGAGGCAAATCGGCGGCGAGGGCGACGATCCGGCCGCCGCGCACCCCGATATCGGTTCGAAACACGTCAACGGCAGTCGCAGCCGTCCCTCCCCGGATGACGAGATCGAATTCCGACATTCGATTTTTCCTCCGCGTTATCGCCTCTGTGGACGTTATAATTTTGAATGCAAAATTATGCGTGCCAAACCTCTACTATCGTTGCGCCGGCGGTGTCAAGTGGCTATCTATCGGTGACAGGTTTTTGATAAAATAGCGACACAGGGTTGGAGATAAGAGCCATGCCGGGAGCCTTCGCCACAGACCCCGCGCGGGCCACAGATCGCGAGGCGGACGATCACGACCAAGCGTTAGTGATCCGTCGGCGCCCACTTCATGATGAGGCGATCACGCGGATCCGGGACATGATTGTCGAGGGCCGGCTTGAGGCGGGCGAATGGATCGTCGAGACCGATCTCTGCCAGCAGCTGCAGATTTCTCGGACGCCTCTGCGCGAAGCGCTGAAGATACTCGGCGCCGAGGGCCTCGTCGAACTCGTGCCTCGGCGGGGCGCGCGAGTAGCCCAGCTTTCAGTCCGCGAAATCGTGGACCTTTTCGAAGCTCTGAGCGGAATCGAGGGCTTTGCCGCCGAGTTGGCCGCCAATCGGATGTCCTCGGCCGATCTGGAGGGATTGCGGCAACTTCAGCTTCGAATTGAACAGAGACATAAGGCGAGAGATCGCCATGAGTACATTCATGACAACCAGAAGCTTCATGAAACGATCGTGCGTTTCTCAGGCAATTTGGTGATCGTCGACATTCATGCACGGCTGATCGCTCGCGTTCGCCGCGCCCGTTATCAGGCCATTCTATCGGAGGCGCGGTGGGCGGAATCAGTGCAGGAGCACGCTCAGATTCTCGCAGCGCTCGAAAGTCGTGATGCAAGAAAAGCAGGCAAGCTCATGCGCCAGCATGTAGGCGGAACTGGCGAGGTGGTCAGAGCCTCGGTTGACAAAGGAGAGTGACAAACGCAAGGCGTCAATCAGTATGGCGCCGGCTTTTCCTTAGCGACGATCGACAGGCCCGAGCGCTTCCGACGCTCGCGTGACGTAGCCGCCCATCTCGGGCTTACCCCTGCGCGCCATCAATCCGGCGAAACGGACATCCAGGGCCGAATGAGGCTGAGGGTGAGATTTATCTGACCCAATGTCCCCAGCATGGCCGCATGTCGATTTCCGCGGAGATTTGTGAGGCGAGCGCCGCCCCGCCGACGTGATCGGAATCGCCCTCAATCCGACATCGCCGACTTTGGAGTTCGTGTATCTCTAGGGCAGAGGCGCGGAGCAATCGCTTAAGAATGGATTCCATCTCCTGCGCCGACAGCGGAGCGCAATTGCTTCGCAAGCGCTTGCAGCAGCTTCCATCCGATGGTTCCGTTGCTTTCAACAAGAGGGCGGAACTCCCAAAACGTCAGCCCATAGCAAACCAGGTCCGTTGCGGCGGTCACTGTGGCCGAGCGCGGCCCGCCGTCTATCAGGGCGACCTCGCCGAAATAATTGCCCGGGCCGAGGGTGGCCAGCTCGACGCCTTTGCTTGAGACCTTGGCCTCTCCGGATTCGATGATGAAGAAGGCCGCGCCTCCGGTCCCCTCCACGATGACGGTCTCGCCTTTCTTGAAGCGGCGTTCCTTGAGGAGGCGGCCGATCTGCTCGGCCTGCCGCCGATCCATTCCCGAAAAAAGCTCCGCGCGTTGAAGTGCGGCAACGGGATCACGCGGCGGCGGGCCAGGCGGCGGCGCGCCGTCGCGGGCCTTCCCGGTGGTGACGGCGCGGCACTGGAGGAGGTAAAGCGCGCCGTCCTGGAACGCCCATTCGATGTCGCGCCGCGGGCCGTACACCTTCTCGCACTGCAAGGCGAGCTCGCCGAGGGCCGCGAGCTGCACATCGTCGAGGCAAAGCCGACTGACCAGCGCGGGCGCCACTTGCTGCTCGAATGTGCCGCCGTTCGGAAGCGAGCGAATAGCGATCCGCTTGCGACCGACCTTGCGCTCCAGCACCTGACCGGAGCGGTCGAGGCGGAAGTGGTCAGGGACGACGAGGCCGGCGACAACAACTTCACCGAGGCCCCAACTCGCTTCTATCAAGCGCTCGTCGGCGCCGGTGACTGGGTGCTCGGTGAACATGACGCCTGCGACTTCGGGATTGAGCAGCGTTTGGATGACAACGCCAACGCTGGGCCGCGTGAACAGGCCGACACGCTGGCGGTAAGTGATGGCCGAGTTGGAGTTTGCCGACCACCAGACTTGTCGGATGGCGTCCGGAACATCGGCTGCGGAATGGACGTTGAGCACGGTAAGGTGCTGGCCGGCAAAGCTCGCAGCTGCGCCGTCCTCATCGACGGCGGACGACCGGACGGCGAACGGAGCCGATAAGGCCGCGATGGCTTTCGCCACCTTGTCAATCGCTTTGTCATCCCCTGACGCGACAGCCTCGACCAGGTCACCCGAGAGCGCCACGCCGGGGGGAACGGGGAGACCTTGGCGCGCGGCGTCGCCAAGCCCCACGGCCTTTGACCCGTAGAGCGACGTCTCGCGCGCCCATTTGAACGGGGCGACCTTCTTCACCCGAGCACCATGACCTCGCCGGCATCCCCATCCACGCGAACAAGGACGCCATCGGCGATGCGGCTGGTCGCTTCGCGGGTCCCGACAACCCCGGGGATGCCGTATTCTCGCGAGACGATTGCGGCATGCGAAAGCAGGCCGCCATTGTCGGTGACGATTCCGCCAAGCAGAGGGAGCAGGATGTTAAAGGCCTCGCTGGTTGATTCGGTAACGAGCACGTCGCCCCTGGCGATTCGGCCGAACTCGGAGGGCCCCGAAACGCGGCGTGCGGGTCCTTCGTACACGCCTTTGCTAGCCGCAATGCCGTATAGGACTTTTTCCTCATGCTCCGCCTGCGAGCTGCCGAAGACATGGCCCAGGCCAATGAAGGTCGCACGCATCAGGCGGCGGGCTGACGGCGGCAGAGCCGCCAGGTCAGGCGGGGGCGGCGGCGGGGGGCCAAGCAAATGGGGGACGTCCTTGGCGGTATGTTTGGCGCGATATTCGGCGCGGCCGGCAAGTTCGTCCGCCGACGGACCGCCGGCGCCGGCAACCAGCGCGCACATCTCGTCCAGGCTGGCGTCCAGCATTTGGTCGGAGCGGGCGATCCGGCCGCGATCGGCGGCCCGTCGGCCGGCCGCAAGGGCGGCGCGGCGCATGAGACCCGCGGCCCAGATGTCGCTGTAGACGCCACGCTCGTCACGGAGGCGGTAAGTGAGGCGGGCCTCGCCGAGCAATTGATCGAATTCGTCCTGGCGCGTCGCCGGAACCATGGCGCGAACTTCGGCAGTTTGGGCGTCAACATCCGAGACGGCCTGAGCTTCTCCGGACACTGCAACGCGCATGGCTCTGAGGAGCGCGTCCGGCAATTCGAGCGCCGTGGGCTCGGCGATGTCGAATCCGTCCACGAGGCGGTTGCCGACCAGATCGAGGTAGCCGGAGACGGCGGCGCCTGTGTCGCCGCCGACGGAACGCAGGCTTGCGAGCTGTTGCGCGGGATCGCCATCGGCTTCGAGCATCTTGCGGGCGGAGGCGTCAGCCGCAAACGCCCGCTTCAGCCGCTCCATCTCGTCGGAGCCGCCAGCGGACACCACCGCTGAACCGCGCATCAGCGCCAACAGATCGGACGCAGGCAGCCCCGTCCAATCGCCAACGTGCGCGAGGAAGTCCCCGATCGGCAATACGGCGCTCGCGGTGAAGCGCATGTGCTGGGCGATCATCGCCGCATGGTGGTCGCGGCAGCGTTTCAGATAGGCGACAAGCTCCGCGTCGGACAGGCCATCCGGATCGACGGCTTGCAGCTGTCTGTGAATCGCAATGGCGGCCGGCTTGCAGTTTTCGTCCCAATCGCGAAGCTGCTCGCGCCACAGCTTTTGTCCGTAGACCTGTTCGGCGCGTTGAAAGCGCTGTGGGATTTCCGCCTCCGGAGCAGGCAACACCTGTTTGTAGCCGAAGCCCTTCACGTAGCTCATCTGCAGGCCGTCTATGAGCATCCCGTAGAAGCGGGCGAAGTCGTTGGCGCCTCGTTTGAAGGGAGCTGGATGAACTTCCTGGAAATAGCGTGTCATCGGGCGCGGGAAGTGTACGGGGTCCTGCTCCCACGATCCTGGCCCGGGCGGGTCAAGACTGAGTTTGATCGAGGCGTCTGATAGGGTCATTGCGGATACTCACTCTGGCAGAACTCATCGCTTGCGCGTCGCTGGCGACTATTCCGTGATTCTCCGGACGGCCGACAACTGATCTGAACCGGAATTCGCCCGAGAAGTCCGGGATCGGATAGAACTGTCCTACAATTTGTCGCCTTTGACAAGGCACAGGCGTCTCGGTTCAGGTAATCCGGCTTGGTCGTATTGCCGAGGCGTAGGGTAGTCGAACGGTTGTTCGCTTGGATCAACCGCAACCGCCGCCTTGGCAGGACGACAAATCCGGTTTGGCCTTCGATTTTACTGACAATCTCAACGCGGACGTTGGCGGCGGCGACGCGCTCATGATCATAGCCGCCATGAGCCCAGACGAGGCGGATGAACCGGAAGAGGCCCCACCCTCTTGAAATCACACATATTTCACCCCCCTCAACCTCCTTTTGAAACGGCCTCTTCGCGGGACAAGCACCATGCAGCACCGCCGGCGGCGAGGCGGCGCCCTGCCTGCGACGCCTCAGCGAAACAATGTAAAATGCGCTGCATCGCGTTGCCGCATGTGAATGGGTCGGCGAGTTGGTCGGCCTGCCTCAAAATGGTACCGTGACATGAGCGAGGGCTTCCTACTGCGGCGATTGTGCGAATTCATCGGCGTGGCGACGCCCGGGAGCGGGCGTGCTGGCCGCTGCGGAGCGCGAATGACGAAGGAATACCGAAGCGATGGGCGCGCCGAGAAGGGAGAGAAGGCGGCCGCGAATTCAACTGCCCACTCCCGTGGAGGCCATGTCGTGGCAGAGTCCGGAGAGAGTGGCGGCCGCGACATCGTGTTCGCAGCTCGCTCGCTCTCGAAGACCTACGAATTGGGCGAAGTGCGCGTTCAAGCGTTGCACGATGTCAATCTCGATATCCGCGCGGGAGAGTTCATCGTGCTGCTCGGGCCGTCGGGTTCGGGCAAGTCGACTTTGCTCAACATCCTGGGCGGACTCGACGCGCCGACTTCCGGCGCCGCTCGCTGGCGCGATCATAATCTTGTCGGCGCCAATGAAAGCGAATTGACGCGCTACCGGCGGGAGCACGTCGGCTTCATCTTCCAGTTCTACAATCTGATCCCGAGCCTCACGGCGCTCGAAAATGTCGCGCTCGTCAACGAGATCGCCGAGAAACCGCTCGACCCGATGGAGGTTCTGACGATGGTCGGCCTCGCGGGCAAAGCCGATCGCTTTCCCTCGCAGCTTTCCGGCGGCGAGCAGCAGCGCGTCGCCGTCGCGCGCGCGATTGTCAAGTCGCCGGACGTCCTGCTCTGCGACGAGCCGACAGGCGCGCTCGACGTGGACACCGGAAGGGTCGTGCTGGGCGCGATCGCGCGCGTCAACGAGCGCTTCGGCACGACGACGCTCGTCGTATCCCACAATTCGGCGATCGCCGGCATGGCCGATCGCGTGCTGCATATGGGCGGCGGCCGCATTGTCAGCGAAGAGAGGAATGCGCGGCGACTGTCGGCCGACGAGGTGGGCTGGTGAGCCTTCTCGACCGCAAGCTCCTGCGCGACATCGTCGCCCTGCCCGGCCGCGTCGTCACGATCGCCGCCCTTGTCGCCGTTGGCGTCGGCGTCTTCGTCGCGGCGATCTCGACTTACGATTCGCTGCAATCGGCGCGCGACCGGTTCTATGCGGAGACCCGCTTCCCGCAGATTTTCGTGACGCTGAAGCGCGCGCCCTTGTCGGTCGCAAGGCGGATCGCTGACATCCCTGGAGTCGTCGCCTCCGAGCCGCGCATCGTGCGGGACGTCATCGTCGATTGGCCCTCCTCCAGAGCTGCCGGTGTCGGCGCGCGTCGTCTCGCTCACGCGCGCGGGCGAGGAGACGCTCGCGGCCCTGCGCATCGCGAGCGGCGTCGCGCCCGAGAGCGGCGATGCGCGGACCGCGATCGTCAACGAGGCCTTCGCCGCGGCCAACGGCATCGTCGCGGGCGATCGGCTGCGCGTCCTGCTCAACGGAAAGCTCGAAACGTTCAAGATATCGGGAACGGCTCAGTCCGCGGAATATGTCTATGCGGTCAAGCCCGGTTCGCCCATTCCCGACGATCGCACCTTTGCGGTTCTGTGGGTCGATCGCGCCGCGGCGGAGGCGGCCTTCGGCATGAGCGGCGCCTTCAACGACGTCGTCGTCGCGCTCGCTCCGAACGCCGACGCGAAGCGGGTCGTGGCCGATCTCGACCGGTTGCTCGAGCCCTACGGCTCGACCGGCGCCATCGAGCGCCGCGACCAGATCTCGAACCGTTTCCTCGAAGACGAACTCAACCAGCAGCGGGTCATGTCGACGACGATCCCGCTCGTCTTTTTCGCGATCGCGGCCTTCATTCTCAACGTCGCGCTCGGGCGTCTCGTTTCGGCCCAGCGCGAGCAGATCGCCGCCCTGAAGGCGCTCGGCTTCCCGACCTTCCCGCTCGCCGCGCATTTCCTCAAGCTTGTGGCCGTCATCGTGCTCATCGGCTGGGCTCTGGGGCTTCTCATCGGCTATGGGTTCGGACAGGCGATGATGGCGAGCTATCACGAGTTTCTGCGCCTGCCGGGACTTCGCTTCGTCATCACCCCCTGGTCGGCCCTGGCGAGCGGCGCGGTCAGCCTCGCGGCGGCGACGGTCGGAGCTTTGAACGGCGTCGCCAATGTCGTCGCCCTGACGCCTGCGGAAGCGATGCGGCCGCCCACGCCACGGGCCTACCATGCGCTGTGGAGCGGCGGCGGCGCCGGAAGAGGCGTTCTCGCGCCGCGGCGGATGATGATTGCGCGCAATTTCCTCGGACGGCCTCTGCGGTCGGCCCTGTCGATCGTCGCCGTCGCCTTCGCGGTTCCGATGGTGGCGCTCGGCCTCTTCTGGCGCGACGCGATCGACCGCATGATCGACGTCCAGTTTTCCCTGGTCGAGCGCGGCAATGTCGCGGTGACCTTTGCGGAGCCCCGCGACCGCGCGATCGTCAGGGACCTCGAGCGGGAGCCGGGCGTACTGGCGGCGGAGGGCTTGCGGACGGTCCCGGTCCGGCTGAGCGCGGCCCAGCACGAGGTTCTGACACAGCTGATCGGCCTGCCCCCCAGCCCCGAGCTTCGCCAGCCCCACGACGTCGATCTCCGTCCGGTCGCCGTCTCGCCGGACGGCCTCACCCTCAGCCGGCGGCTTGCCGAGCGGCTCGGCGTGGCGACCGGCGGCTTGGTCGCCGTGCAGGTTCTGGAGGGACGGCGCAGGCATTGGAACGCGCCCGTCAGCGCGACGGTCGAGGAGCCTCTCGGCATGACGTCCTATATGAACCTCGCCGCGCTCAACCGTTTGACCGGCGAGGGCGATGTCGTTTCGGGGGCGAGCGTTGCGGCCGAACCCGGATCGGCGCTGAGCTTCGCCGAGCGACTGAAAGACCTTCCGACCGTCTCGGCGGTGACGGTGAAATCGCTGAGTCTCGCCTCGTTCCTCGACAAGATCGCGGGCCTCGTGTTCGTAACCGCGGGGGTCTTGACCGCCTTCGCGGTCGTCATCGCCGTCGGGGTCGTCTACAACCAGGCGAGCATCAGCCTCCAGGAGCGCGCGCGCGAGCTGGCGAGCCTCAGAGTGCTCGGGTTTTCGCGCGCGGAGGTCGCCAACGTGCTGTTCGGTCAATTCGCGATCGAAGTCGCCGCCGGCGTGCCGATCGGGCTCGTCCTGTCGAGGGTCCTCGTCGATTTGATCGCGCGATTTCACTCGAACGAGAGTTTCCAAATTCCCGCGGTCATCGAGCCGCGGACATACGCCGTCGCGGCGATTGTCGTCGTCGTCGCGGCGGCGGCGAGCGCCTATGCCGTGCGCCGACGCATCGACCGGCTCGATCTCGTCGCGGTCCTCAAGACACGAGACTGACGATGCGCCGCTCCTGGGCCCGGGCGGGCGCACTACTCGGCTTGGCCGTTCTCGTCGGGGCGGCGGTCTGGTCGTTCATGCCGGGCCCGATTCCCGTCGACGTCGCTCCGGTGACGAAGGGTCGCTTCGTCGCCACGGTGGACGAGGACGGCAAGACGCGCGTGCGGGAGCGCTACGCCGTGGCGGCCCCCATTGTTGGGCGGCTCGCGCGGGCGCAGCTAAAGGTCGGCGACCCCGTTAAAGTCGGCGACGTTGTTGCGACGATTCTGCCCTCTCCGGCGCCCATGCTCGATCCGCGCGCCTCTCGGGAAGCCGAGAACCGGGTCGGCGCCGCCGAGGCGGAGATCGCGCGCGCGAAGGAGATCGCGGCGCGAGCGCGCTCGCAGGCTGAGAACGCCCATGCCGAGCTTGCGAGAACGCGCACGCTCTTCGAGCGAAAGACCGCGACGGCTCAGGCGCTCGAAAGGGCGGAGCTCGTCGCCAGGGTCGCCGATCGGGAGGTGGCGGCGGCGCAGTTTCAGCAGCACGCCGCGGAACATGTTCTCGAACAGGCCCGCGCCTTGCTCGCCCGCTACCGCGACAGCGCCGACAACCCTATCGATCGATGGAACGTGCTCGCCCCCGTATCCGGCGTCGTGCTTCGGATCGACCAGGAGAGCGAGACGATCGTGCAACCCGGCGCGCCGCTCATGACGATTGGCGACGCCGCCGATCTCGAGGTCGTCGTCGACGTCCTTAGCGTCGACGCGGTCGAGATCAAGCCCGGCGCCGAGGCGACGATCGAACGCTGGGGCGGAGACGCGGCCCTCGTCGGTCGCGTGCGGCGAGTGGAGCCCGAAGCTTTCACGAAGGTCTCGACGCTCGGCGTCGAGGAGCAGCGGGTCAACGTCCTGATAGACATCGTTTCGCCCCCGGGACAATGGGCGGGGCTCGGCGACGCCTATCAAGTGAACGCGCGCATCGTGACCTTCGTCAAGGATGACGCGGTGATCGCGCCGGTCGGCGCGCTGTTTCGCAGCGGCGACCAATGGTTCGTCTATGTCGACAACACGGGCCGCGCGGAGCGCCGCGCCGTTGAGGTGCTTCGGCGGTCCGGGCGCTTCGCCGCCATCTCGGCTGGCCTCGCGCCGGGCGAGCGCGTCATCGTCTTTCCGAGCGATCGCATCGCCCCCGGCGTTCGGGTCGAGCCGCGCTGACACGCCGGACGCGGCTCTTTGACCCCGGTCAAGACGGCGCCGCCTCCGCCCCGGTAAAAGGAAAGGCGATTGTCGATCACGCATTCATGCGGAGGCGAGGATGTCATCGACTGAATTCTATGTCCGGCCCGAGCAAAGCCCAAGAGCAGCAAATGGTGTGGGACCTCTTCGTGCGCTTCGCGCACTGGGCGCTCGTGATCGCGTTTGCGGCCGCCTATCTCAGCGCAGAGGAAGAGGCGGGTTCGCCGAGCGCCGTGCACATTTGGGCGGGATACGCGATCGGCGTCATCGTCGCGGCGCGGGTCATATGGGGGTTCGTCGGGCCGCGCCATGCGCGCTTCGCCAACTTCGTGACCGGGCCCGTCGTAGCGCTGCGCTACCTGATGGCGCTCGTCTCGCGACAGGCTCCGCGCTTCATCGGCCACAGTCCGGCCGGCGGCGCCATGGTCATTGCGTTGCTGCTGTTCCTGGCCGGGACGGTCGTCACGGGCCTCGTCGCCTACGGGGAGCAGGGTAAGGGGCCGCTTGGCGTGACGTCGCCCTCTTTTGTGTCGGCGGCCTACGCCAACGACGAGTCGCGCGGCGCGGCTGGCGAACGGGGGAGAAGGGCGAGGAGAGCGCGGTCGCGGAACTGCACGGCGTACTCGCCAACATCACGCTTGGCCTCATCGTGCTGCACGTTCTGGGCGTCGGCTTGGCGAGCGTCGTCCATCGCGAAAATCTTCTCGCCGCGATGATCCACGGGCGCAAGAGAAGCGAGGCGTAGGGCGGCGCGAGCCTGGCGGGCGGCAAGCTGATAATGACCGATGTTTCAATGAACTCGATTGTGTTCGTGGATCGACCGGCGCCAGCCGCCGGGCTCGTGCTCACAAAATGTTTCATAAAGCGGCGCATTGCGCGCTTTCCGTTAAGGCCTCCTTTTCCGTCGCCGAGGATACCGATGGCCTCGCCGTCGATATCAGCGAACATGACGGCGTCGAACTGCGAGCGAGGTTGAAATGCCGTCGGCGGGCAAGAAAAAGCGCATCATGAACGCCGGCTCCGGCGCTTCCTCCTCGGCGCGCCTGCGCCAATTCTTTCCCGCGGCAAGCTATCAGGAAATCCGCCTCGACATCGACCCCGAGGTCCGTCCCGATCTCGTCGCCTCCCTATGCGACATGAGCGAAGTCGTCGAAGACGCGAGCTTCGACGTCGTCTGGTCCTCCCATAGCCTCGAACATTTGCACGATCACGAGGCGCCGCTGGCGCTGGCGGAGTTTCGCCGCGTCCTGCGCCCCGACGGACTGGCGATCGTGACTTGTCCCGATCTCGCGGCGGTCGCGCGGCGGATGCAGAGCGAAAACATCGAGAGCGTCGCCTATGTGTCCTCCGCAGGGCCGATCCGGCTGCTGGACATCCTGTTCGGCCATGGCCCGTCGATCGCGGCCGGCCGGCGGCACATGGCGCATCACACCGGTTTCACCGCGGCGCGGCTCGGGCGTCTCGCAACGGCGGCCGGCTTCGCCGAAGCGCGCGTCGTCGAGGGCGAGGATTTCGACATCTGGGCGGCGCTTCTCATGCCGCGCGCCGACGCAGCCGCGCTCGCGCGGACTTTCGCAGGCACCCTGCTTGCGCCCCTGTTCCCCGACGACGCCGGGACTTCCACAGAAGAAGGAGACGCGCGAGAAGAAAGGCCGCGCTCATATGTTCGCCGGCTGGTCAATCCCGCCAATGCGGGCTGACGCTTCAAGGAATCAGCGACCGAGAGCGCGTGCGATCGCGTCGATCTTCCGGCCGTCGGGGTCGCCGTAGGTCGGCATCAGACAGTTGCCGCTTTCGTCGCATTCCGACCAGGCATAGACCAGCATCAATCCGGCGGGGTCCTTGTCGGGCCGCGCCTCGATCCAGCTTCGCGCGCGTCGGAACTCCTGCTCGAGCTCATCGAGCGAGGGATTGTCGACGTAATTGTCGCAACGCGAACCCGGCGGAAATCGGTGTTCGAACGGCGGCGGAGTCTGGCATCGCGCGCGAATGTCCGCGCCGGTGCGAAGCGTCGGCACGGCGTCCGCCGCCGTGGCCGCAGCGTAGGCGCTCCAGTCGGCTTCAATGCTCGGCTCGAACGCCGCCCAGCTTTGATGTCCCCGTCGCCGCCCGGCGACATATTGCGAAATGGCGTCGGCGCCGAGCGCCGCGCGCATGTCCTCCGCCGCCCTCGCGCCGCTGAGAGTCACGACGACGTAGGGGTTTGCCAGGCCGCGCTTCCGGCTTGCCGCCCGCAGCGCGTCGAGCGCCGCCCGCAGAGCCTCGCGACGGGCGGGCTCGGCGAACGCCTGCGAGGACTCGAAGAACAAGAACAGCAGCGGCCGCCGAACGCCGTCGATCGGGACGGATTCGTAGCCGCTCCGCTGCATCAGCGACAGCGTCGCCTCGAGCGCCGCCTTGCGGTCTCCGCCGATGAGCAGCGAGGGCGTCGTCATCAGCGCATAGGGCGCCTCGTCGCGAATGGCCGAGCTCAGATGCAGTCGCAGAGCCCGCATCATCGGATGGTCGAGATCGATCACGCCATGATCGCCGTAAGCCAGATACACCCAGCACAAATGCGCTCTGGCGGCGGCCCTGATCTCCGCGTCAAATGTCGCCTGCGTCGGGGCCCAGACGATCTTTCCGTCGGGTCCGAAGCGCCCGTGCAAAGGCGCGCGGCTGCGCCAGGCGGGCAGGCTCAGTGCGGCCGCGGTATAGGCGCCGGGGTCATGCGGGCCGTTGCTGTACCAGGCGTCCCAGCGGATCGCGCACGCCAGAGGCTCGGCTCCAGCGGCAAGCGGCGGCGCGAGGATGGTTGACAGACAACACCATGCCGCCGCGCCGAGCGCCGCTCGGAGCCTGGTCATAAGCGGTGTTGCAGGCCGTTCTTATCGAGAAAGTTCTTGTAGGCGGGCAGAAGCTCCGCGCGTCTCTGGTTGAATGAATCCAGCTCGATGTGGTCGTAAATTTCGCGCAGGTCGATCCGCTCGACTTCCTCTATGCCGACGCTCGGCACTTTGAGGAACTCGCTCATCTCGCGCGTGCGCGTGTCGTGGCAGAACACGAACGCCGGTGTGCCCGCGAGCAGAGCCGCCATGGCGCCGTGGAAGCGCGTGCCCGCCACCAGATCGAGATCGCGCATGTCTTCGATCCAATGCTCGACCGACCAATAGACGCGCGAATGGTCGCTGGCCCAGGTCTTGAGCGAGTTCGCTGTCGGAGATCTCGCCGGCGAAGAAGCGGCTCAACGTGTCCAGCGCGCGCCGGCGCTCGTCGCCGTCCGAATCGGAAGCAAGGATCATTTCCTCGCGCTCGGTCTGGGCGACGAAGATGCCGTCATAGCGGATCGCCTCCTGAATGAGGCCGGAGACGACTTCCCGCATCTTGCCTTGTCGAAGGCGTGGCCGACGACGTCGCGCGACGCGTTGACGGCGATCTTCGGCTTGTCCGCGAGCGACTGCGGGCGCCTCAGCGCCTCGCCGTCGCCGTTCATGTAGTAGGACGGGCATCCGACGATCTGAACGTTGCGGATGTTCATCTCCCCCAGCACTTCGGCCGTGAACGGCCCCCGCACGCCGATGAGCGGCGCCCGCTCGGCGACGACCCGCATCAGACGCTCCGTGCCCGGCTTCAGCGGAATGCGCGGCGAATAATCCTTCGATTGGGCGCCAAGCCCGACGATGGCGACGGGCAGCCGCGTCCGTTCGATGAAATCGGCCATGCCGCCGAAATCGAAGCCGGGAAACAGAAAGTTCGCGGCCGCGATCAGGATGAAGTCGTATTCCTCGGACACGCGCTGCGGGCCGATGCGGAAATCCCAGGATACTTCATCGAAGACGAGAGGCTTGAGAAGACCGTAGGCGATCAGTTGATTGCCCGTATTGCCGCCGGTCTGCGCGAGTCTCTCGGCGATCGTGTCGAACTTGTCGACGTCGAAACGCGGCGTCGCGCCCATCAGGAAAATCTTCATCGTCGCGATTCCCTTGGTTTGCAGTCGCGTTTCTACGTTGGAGAAGTTATTCAGGCGTTCAGCGCTTCTTTCCACTTGCGCGCTTCGGTGAGCGCGCGGCGGCTGGGGCTGCGTCCTTCGGCCGCGCCGACGGCGTAGAAATGCTCGGCCGCCGATTTGATGGCGCCGGAGTCCACCGCGCTGCGCACGTCGGGATAAGAGCGAAGGTACCAGCTTTCGTCGACCGGCACGGCGCCCCGCCGGCCCTCGAAGTAGCCGACCATCGCATGATGGGCGTGGGCGGTCGCGACCCGCCCGGATTTGATGGCCGCGCGCACGTCGGGATTGCTGTCGAGATAGGAGCGTTCGTCGAAATCGCTATTGGGCGCGGCAAGCTGCAACAGCGCCTTCAACACCGGCGCCGGCACGAGGACGGGCTCGCCGCTGTCGAGTTGCTCGCGCGTGATGTTCAGTTTCTTCATCAGGGCGGCGAGGGGGGGCAGATAGCTCATGTTCTTCATGTCCTTTCCTTTCGACCTCTCTTCGTTGCTCCGGCTATACCGCTGAGGCGGCGGCAAGGCCGAATTGCTGGTTCAGTTCGACGATATAGGCGCGTTGCGCCTCGGCGACGGCGCGGGACGACGTCGCGCGGTCGGCGATCCAGCGGTGCACGGACGCGACCTCTTCGACATGGGTCTTGCGCCTTGAGCGCGTGGGTCACCGAGGCGGCGTGGCGCCGGTGGACGTTGAGCGGAGCGGCCACATAGGCCACCCGCGCCCCGGGCGCGGAAAGCGCCTCGAGATAGAGCCGCCAGTCGCCGGCCATGCGGAACCGGGGAAGTTCTCCCTTGCAGGCCGCGAGCGCGCGCGCCAGCGCCTCGCGCCGCCAGACCACCGAACTCACGTTCAGGATGACGTTCTTGACCGAAAGAAACCGCGTGACGAAGGCGGCGCCGTCATAGACCTCGTCGCGCTTGAGCGCATCCGGCTCCACCGAAGCGAAATAGGGCTTGTAGCTTTCGTAGACAGGCTTGTCCTCGCCGTCGATCGACTGGGAATCGCAGAAGCCGAACTGGATCGCCGGATCCTGCTTCATGAGCGCGAGAATCTCGGCGAGCAGGCGCGGATCGGCGCTGTCGTCGGCCTCGGCGATCCAGACGAATTCGCCGCGCGCCGCCTCGACCGCGCGCGCCCATTGCTTGAAGACCGACCCCGAGTTGGCCTCGTTGATGACCAGCGTCACGTCGCGCTGGCGCGCCTGGGCGACATCCTCGATCACGGCCACGCTGTCGTCCGAGGAGGCGTCGTCGAAGACGAGGATCTCCTCGACCGGATGGGTCTGGTCGAAGACGCTTTCGAGACGACGAGGCAAGTAGCGCGCATAGTTGTAGTTCGGCACGGCGACCGACACCGAGGGCAGGTCCGGCATGACTCGCGCGACGAGCTCGCGCGCATAGTCGGCGAAGCGGAACCGGTCGTCGATGAAGCGCCGCATCCGCCGCGCGCCGGCCGCATCCGGCTTGCGATTTACGAGACGCATCAGCGATTGCGCGAACAGCAGCGCGTCGCCGTAGCGCACGACCACGCCGAGGTTTTCGTCTTCGAGCACTTCCGGTATGCCGCCGGACCCTTCGAACGCGACAACCGGGACGCCGACGCTGATCGCCTCAAGCGCGACCGAAGGGAATGGATCCTCGCGCGAGGTAAGCGCGAAGGCGTTGGCCGCGGAGTAGAAGCCTTCCATATCCGCCTGGTATCCGGGCAGGTGAAACGCGCCGGCGGCGATGGCGATGTCGAGCTCCGCGCCGAGCCACCGCCTCAGCTCGGGATCCATGCCGCCGACCCAGCAGAAATGTACGCGTTTGTCCGCCTGCTGGCACAGCCGCCATATTTGCAGGAAGAGATCGAAGCCCTTGCGCAGATCGGCGTAACCGACCCCCAGCACCAGCGGCTCCCCGGCCGCGACGCCGAGCTCCCTGCGAACGCGCGCGGCCGCCCGCGAATTGGGCTGCAGCGTCTTGTAGAGGCCTTGCGGCAGCACCGCCGCATCGCGGACCCTGGGCGAGTTCAACGCCTCCAGAACCTGACGCTGGACGAAACGCGAGGGGAAAATTACGGCGTCCGCGTGCGTGAGGCCCTCCCGCGCCGCGCTTTCGAGTCCCTTCTCACGCAGCAGCCGCGGCAGTTCATGCACCAGCAAGGCGGTGCGCATGCCGAGAGCTCGCAACTGAGGGGCGATCGCCGCCGCGGCGCAGGTGTTGACGATCGCGGCGGTGAAGCCGTTGCGCGCCAATCCCGACAGCGCCGCCTTGGGATCGGCGAGCGACTTCAGCACGGTCGTAGGCGCGGTCGCCCGATAGGCCTCTTCGAGCTCGCCGCCGTCCAGGAGCAGGAAATGGATGTCGAAACCCATTGCGCTCTTCAGACTCTTGCCGATGTTGATGAGAAGGTGCTGGGCGCCGCTCGGAAAGGCGTCATGTCCGACCAGCAGAAGCCGCCTCGTCTTGACGACGGCGGCGGTCGCGGCCCGTGCCGGTCGCGTTGAGATAGGCGGCGCCGTAGTGCATGTCGGGTTCGAGGTAGGCGCCCTCGCACCACTCGTTCCAGGCGTTGACGCAGACGAGGGGCTCGCCGAAGAACGGCGCCTTCGCCGCGCGGTCGACCAGCTCTGCGAGCCAGGCCTCGTATTTCTGCGGCGTCGAGCCGTGCAGGCAGAGGCCGCCGCCCTGGCGCCTGGCGTCATTGTCCCAGCTCGGCGCGACGGTCTTGATCAGCGGGAAATCGGTCGCGGGCTCGTCGAGCGAGCGCTTGACGACGTCGTCGTATGAAAACACGTTGCCGTAGAAAGCCTCGTCGAACACCTTGAGGCGGGCGTTGATCCGGTCGAGATTGCTGGTCACCTTGTGCGGCGGAAATTCGATGGCGCCGTCCATCCCATAGGGTCTGGGATCGCAATCGTTGAACGCCTGCGACAAGATGAGGATCGGATCCTCGTCATGCCGTCGAAAGATCCGGCGCCACGCCGCCAGCCGCTCCTTCGCCTCGGTAATCAAGCCGGGGCGATAGATCATCAGCAAGGGGCGGCCGGAGGCCCTGATGTAACGGGGATCGCGGAAATGACGGAGGAAATCGGCGCAAAGCGCCTCGTCGTCCTCCGGGCGGTAGTCCTGACGGATCAGCACCTCCGCTTTCGAGCCCGTCCCAGCGCCGCGTCCAGTTCTCGTTCGCCCACATCAGCGCGAAGGGCATGTCGATGTCGGGGGCCGAGAGAAAGCCTTCGAGCGGCTTCTCAAGCAGACGATGGCCGTTGAAATTATAGTAGTAGAAGACGAAGCCGTGGACGCCGCTGGACTTGGCCATCGCCGCCTGACGGCGCATCACATCCAGATCGAGGAGATTGTAGAAGCCGAGGTCGCGCGGCACGCGCGGCTGGAAATGGTCCTCGAAGCGCGGCAGGCCGCGGGCGATGTTGGTCCATTCGGTGAAGCCCTCGCCCCACCATTTGTTGTTTTCGGCGATCGGATGGAATTGCGTGAGATAGTAGGCGAGAACCTTCGCCTTGCGCGTGGCCGCGGCGGCAGCGGGCGAAGTTCCTCATAGGCGTCGCCGGCGCGCGAGAACCGCTTGACCAGATTGGGAATCGTCTGATCCGTCTCCGAGGGGACGGTGGGGATCTGCTCTCGGTTCGGCTGCGCGAGGAAATGCAGCAGCGGATTGCGCGAGACGTCGCCGCCGAGATATCGGCGCACGTAGAAATTCGTGTCGAATTCCTTCGAGGGATTGCGGCCTTCGGCGAAGCCGGCCAGCATGTAGTGTTCGAAAGGGTCGATGCCGGCGACTGCGACGTCGGGATAGGTCGCGAGATAATAGACGGGGTCGAATTGCGGGATGGGCGACGCGCCGTCATTGCGCGCGGCGAGATAGTGCAGCAGCGCGCTGTCGTTTTCGTCAAGGCCGTGGCGTTTCCGGTACCATTCGGTCTCGAACAGCAGGTTAGGCCGGCGCCCTTCGCGTTCGCCTGCAAGCGCGAAATGCAGCAGCGGATTGACGTCCGCGGCCTTCACTTCCGGATAGGCCTCCAGATACCAGCGCGAGTCGAAGGCGAGGTTGGGCTTTCGCGCCTCGCGAAAGCCGTAGAGGAAAAAATGCTCGAACGGATCGACGTTCGAGCCGGCGATATCCGGATTGGTGTCGAGATAGTAGACCTGATCGAAATAGCCGCTCGTCTTGAGAAAGAGCGCCTCGTCGCACGAAATGCGCGACAAATAGCCGAGATCCGGGACGCTGGGCCGCGCGGAATCGGCTTGCGATGGCGTTGCGACCTTCGCTTCAGGCATGTTTCCCTTCCTCTTGCCGAACGGTCATGTGCAATTCGGCGAGCCAACGTTGTGCGTCCGCGTCGTCCTTCGCTGCGGCGGCCTGAAGCCAGCGGGCGGAATTGGCGAGATCGGACGCCTTTTGGCCGCGCCGAAGAAGAACGAGACCGAGCCGCGCCGCGGCGGCGGCGTGACCCGCCGTCGCCGCCTCGCGCAGAAGCGCTTCGCCCTTGTCGACGTCGCGCGGCGCGCCCTCGCCCTGGCAGTAGCGCCACCCAAGCCACGCCTTGGCCTCGATATCGCCCTGCCCGGCGGCCTTCTGGAGCCAGTCGAGCGCCGCCGCCTCGTCACGCGGAACCGCACGGGCCGTCAGCAGGCGCGCAAGGGCCAGTTGGCTCGCCGCGAGGCCCTGGCGCGCCGCCAGGGTGAACCATTCGACGGCCTTGGCCTCGTCCTTCTCGACGCCCTCGCCCGCCGTCAGAAAGCACGCGAGATTGTGCGCGGCGAGCGCGTCGCCGTTTTCCGCGGCCTTGCGGAACCACGCCGCCGCCTCGCGAAGATTGACCGCCACGCCGGCGCCGGTCGCGCTGAGCCGGCCGGCGATGAACTGCGACTGGCGGTCGCCGAGCTCCGCCGCGCGGCGATACCAGCGATAGGCTTCGCGCAGGTCCGGCTCCACATGCGCGCCACGGCTGTAGAACTCGGCCAGCGCCACGATCGCCTGCAAATGATTCTTGCGCGCGGCGGCGCGCAGATGGCTTTCCGCGCGCACTACGTTGCGCGTCAGGCCGTCGCCCGAGAGCCGCAACAGCGCCGCGCAATAGAGGGCCTGGGCCTCGCCGAGTTCGCCCGCGCGCTCGTAGAGCGCGCCCGCGCCCTTGGGATCGCGGGGCCGGCCCTTGCCCGAGGCCAGGATGGTCGCCAGCGCCAGCATCGCGCGCGGATGATCCTGCGTCGCCGCGCGCTCATACCAGTGCGCGGCTTTGGCGGGGTCGGGCGGCCCGTCGAGCCCCTGGAACTCCAGGTCGCCGAGCCGAAACTGCGCTAAGGCGACGCCGGCCTCGGCGGCGCGCGTCAGGCGCCGCCTCGCCTCGCGCGGATCGCGCGGCGCGCCGCCGCCGTCGAGAAGCAGCGAGCCGAGAAGCCCCTCGGCCTCCATCGAGCCCTGCGCCGCGGCCGCCATGAGCCACAAGGCCGCTTCCTCCATCCCGCGCTCGACTTCGAGCCCTTCGGGAAACAGCGCCTCGGCGTTCCTGTCGGCGATGTCGGGGGCGCCGGCGCGCGCCACGGCGCGCCAGTGCTCCGCCATGCCGCCGCGCGCGCCGCTGACCAGGATCAGCGCGAGGCGGTAGCGCGCCTCGGCGTGTCCGCGCTTCGCGGCGAGCCGCAGCCAGCGCACCGCCTCCGGCAGATTGCGATGGACGCCCTCGCCCGTCACGAAAAGCTTGCCGATGCGGAAGGCGGCCTCCGCGCTCTCGCACTCGCTCGCCGCGCGCCAGAAGCGGTAGGCGTCATAGTAGCGACGGGAGGCATAGGCTGCGGCCGCCCGCCGCAGCCGCCGCTGGGCGCCGCCATGGCGCCACGCTCGCCAGACATCTTGCAGGGGAACCGCGTTCATCGGCGTCACGGCTCGCGCATCGCTTCGCCGGCCGACTTGAACAGGCCGCCGATCAGATAGAGACCCAGCGATCGCGTCCCCACGCTGATGTCGGCGCTCAGCGTCATTCCCGGAATCAGTCGGAACGAGGGCGGAACGTCGATGAACTTCTCCGCCGTGATATCGATCCGGGCGCGGTAATAGGCCGGCACGGGCGCGCCGTTGTCGTCGGTCGTGAACGCGTCCTGGCTGATCCAGCGGACTGTTCCCTGAGCGACGCCGTGCTCGGCGAAGTTGAAGGCGTCGACCTTGAGCGTCGCGGTGTCGCCGGGGCGAACGAAGCCGACGTCGCGGCTTGAAATCTGGACCTCCGCCTCAAGCGGCGCGCTCATCGGCGTGAGCGTCATCAGCGTGTCGCCCTCTTTCAGCACGGAGCCGACGGACAGCCGGGCCATCGTGAACACCATCGACCGCTGCGGGGCCACGAGCCGCACGAGATCCTTGTGCTTCTCGGCCTTCTCGAGCTGGCTCGCCGCGGTGTCGCGCGCGTTGCGCGCCGTGACGAGCTCCTGGCTCACCGTCGTCCGCCACTGGGCCTCGAAAGCCTTGCGGTCGGCCTGGAGCGAAACGCGGGCGTGCTCGGACTCCATGAGACTGTTGTGCCCGAACTCCATGGTGCGCTCGGCCTCGAGCTTCGCGTCGGTCGAGACGAGCATGTTGAGCAGCGACCCCGCGCCGCGCTCCAGCAACTCGCTGCGCATCGACTGCACCTTGTCGGCGATCTGGAGCCGTTCGCGATAGCGCGACTCGTCGCCCCGAAATTTCTCTATCGTCGCCTCGGTCTGGGCGATCTTCGCATCATAGCTGGCGACCTGATCGCGAAACTGATCGGCGCGCTGGCGGAACAGGCCCAACTGAAGCGTCTCATAGCCGTGGGCCTCCACATCGTCCGTCGCCGGGAAGGTCAGGTTGGTTCCTTGCAGTTCGGCCTGAGCCCGGGCGATCTCGGCGTCGAGGCTCTTGATCTGCTTTCGCAACTGCTGGACATCGGCCGCGGCGAAGGTGGGATCGAGCGTCGCGAGCACCTGCCCCGCCTCCACGATCTGGCCTTCGCGCACTTCGATGCTCCTGACGATCGAAGCGTCGAGGGCCTGGAAGACGGTGGCGGGCTCGACCGAAACGATCTTGCCCGCGGAGCTCGAGACGACGCGGTCGACCCGCGCGACGCAAAGGCCGCCGATCGTCAACGCGAGGAAAGCGGCCAGCGACAGAACCGTCGAATGAACCCAGCGCGGCTCGTCCGCGTCCCGGATGTCGCCGACCTCCGTCTCGAAGCGCCGCAGCAGACGGCCGACCTCGAGCTTACGCGGCATGGGCGCCTCCACGGATCGACGCTGCGGACTCCAGATGGCGATTTTGCTGATGCCACAGGCCGCTGTAGATGTCGCAGGTCCTCAACAGTTCGTCGTGCGCGCCGACGGAAACCAGCCGCCCGTGTTCGAGCACCAGGATGGAATTGGCGTTCACGAGCGACGACAGCCGGTGCGAAATGACGATGACCGTGCGCCCGGCGGCTATCCTTCTGATGTTCTCGTTGACGACCGCCTCGCTGTCGGGATCGAGCGCGCTGGTGGCCTCGTCCAGGATGAGCACTTTCGGATCGAGGATCAGGGCGCGGGCGATCGCGATGCGCTGCTTCTGACCGCCCGACAGGTTGGGCGAACCTTCGTAGATGTAGGTCTCGAAACCCTGCGGCAGACGCTCGATGAACTCCTCGGCGCCGGCGAGCCGCGCAGCTCGCGTCACCTCGTCGAAGCTCGCATGCGGCTTGGCGGCGGTGATGTTCTCACGAATGGTGCCGCTGAACAGGAAATTCTCCTGCAGCACGACGCCCAGGCTTTGCCTGAGATGGGCGACGTCGTAGGCGCGCATGTCGACGCCGTCGATCTTGATGAGACCCTCGTAGTTGGTGTGCAGCCGCTGGAGCAGGCGAGTGATGGTCGTCTTGCCCGAGCCGCTGCGACCAACCACGCCGAACGTCTTGCCGACCGGAATCTCGAAGGAAATCCTGTCCAGCGCCGGGCTCGTGGCCCCCTTGTAGGTGAATCGCACGTTGTCGAATTCGACGCGGCCCTGCAGGGGATGGCGCGCGCCGCGCGCCGAGCCCGCATCCTCCTTGTGCTGGTTGACGAGCCGCGCGACGATGGTGACGGCGGCTCTCGCCTCGTCATACTGATTGATGAGCTGCGCCATCTGCATGAGCGGGCCGGACACGCGCTGCGTCAGCATCAGAAAGGCGAAGAGCGCGCCGATGTAGACGGGATCCTTGGTGGCGATCGCGAGATAGACGCCGATCGCGTAGGTGCCGCTGACCGCAAAGCGTTCGAGCGGACGGACGCCGGCCTGCACGATCGCCGCGATGCGGCCCTCGTCCCGCTTCAGTCTCGCGATGCGGGCGACCAGGACGTCCCATTGGTAGCGTTGGCGCCCTTCGAGCGCGAGAGACTTGATGGTGCGCATGCCCTGCAGGGTCTGGAACAGGAAGGCGCCGCGTTCGCCCTCCACCGCCAGCACCGCGCCGGACTTGCGCCGATAGACCGGCAGCATGGCGATCAGCCACAGCACGATGAGGCCGCAGACCGCCATGACGAGCGCCGTCAGCAAAGGGCTGAAAAAGAACATGACGGGCAGGAAGATGAACAGCGTCATCGAGTCCAGAACCGTGCCGAAGAGCTGCCCGGTGAGAAAATTCCTGATCTTCCAGACCTCGTTCATGTCGCGCCCGATCATGCCGACCTGGGTGCGCTCGAAATAGTCGATGGGCAGCTTGAGCACGCGATCGAACACATATTCCGAGATGCGCACGTCGACCCGCGTCGTGATCTGGAGCAGCAGGAACGCACGCAGAAAGCCGAACAGCGTCTCGAACGCCGTTATGAGCGCCATGCCCATGCACAGGACGGCGAAGGTGTTGAGGCTGCCGTAGTAGATCACCTTGTCGGACAGCAGGCGCCAGAACATGATCGGGGCCAGCGCGAAGGCGCTGAGCGCCATGGCGCAGATCGCCAGATCGCGCACGGCCTGGCGCTCGCGAAAGATGAGCGCGACAATGAGGCGAATGCTGAAGGGCTGCTCTTCGTCGACGAAGGCGTGATTGGGCCTTATCAGAAGCGTTTCGCCGGCCCAGGCGCGCTCGAAGCGGATGCGGTCGAGGCGCAATTCGACGGCTTCGCCGGCGCAAGGGTCCATCAGCGTCGCCGTCGCATTCTGCTCGTCGCCGTCGATCGCGACCAGGGTCATGTAGGCGCCGCTCTTGAGCCTCACGATCGCGGGGAGCGCCCGTCGCGCTCGTTGCAGCGAGGCCCAATCGACGAGCGTCGCGCCCACCCGGAACCCTGCCCGCTCCGAGCATTTCGCCAAGAGTCTCGATCGAAGGCTCCTGGCCGTTTGCGCCGAGGCTGCGCGCGAGATCCGCGGCATGAAGCGCAACGCCATGCCTGCGCGCGACGAAGGCCAGACACGCCGCGCCGGTCGCCACCTGGCCGCGGCCGGCTTCCTCGTCGGCGCAGGCGTCCGCGGCCTGGGGCGGTTTCGCGATCATGGGGGTCAGGACGGTCATTGCGCGACGAGCCTCAATCTTCCCTGCGACGGAGCGGATTCGTTCGCCTCCGCCCCGATGGCGCGAAGCGCCCGAGGCAGGCAAATGTCGCGGTCGTAGCGTTCCTGCGCGACCGCGCGCGCGGCCCGTCCGCGCCGAAGCCGGCCCTGACGGTCGGACAGATTGCGCACGATCGCGTCGGCGATCGCGGAGCTGTCGTGGAAAGGCGCCAGAAGTCCCGTCTCGCCGTCGACGATCGCCTCGCGAACCGGCGCCGTGTCGGAAGCGACGATCGCGCAGCCGGCGGACATCGCCTCGACCAGCGACCAGGAAAGCACGAACGGATAGGTCAGATAGACGTGGGTCGAGGAGACCTGCAGCAGGCGAAGATAATCGTCATACGGCAGGCGATCGAGCAGATGAACCCGCGAGAGATCGAGCTTGTCGGCCACTTCCTCGAAGAAGTGAGACTTCCAGGTCGTTCCGGCGGGCGGCTTGTGACTGTAGGAACAGCCGTCGCCGCCGACGATCACGGCCACAGCCTCGGGCCGCCGGGCCAGAACGTCGGGAAGCGCGCGCAGGAATTTATGATAGCCGCGCAGGGGCTCGAGGTTGCGTGAAACGAAGGTCACCACCTCGTCGCGCTGGGTCAGCCGGCGCCCGTCCGGGAGCGCGAAAGCCGCCTCGGGGTCCGGACAGAACCGGCGCGTGTCGACGCCCTCGTGGACGACCTCGATCTTGTCTCGATATTCCCTGGGAAATGTCGATCGTTGCCACTCGGTCGGCGACAGCCCGAGATCGGCCTCGGCCAGCGCGATCAGCGTGCTGGCGTTCTTGCTGTGCAAGGTCGTGACGCCGTCGACGCCGAGGCGCGGGCTCTCGGGATCGAAATGGACGTCCTGGCCGTGCGGCCGATAGTAGAACTCGCAGTAGACGATGTGACGGGCTTTCGGAAACGCGGCGCGCAGAGGCAAGGTCTCGCCCCAACCGCTGTGAGCGATCACGCAGTCGGGTTCGAAACCGCCGGCGGTCGCCTCGCTGATGGCGAAGAGCACCTGCTCCGCGCGACGGCACTCCAGATCGAAACGCCGAGCGAACGGATGCGTCGCCGCGACGTCGCACCTGGGCATCTGGTATCGGAACAGCCGCACGTTGGGCGCGTTTCGCGCCGACGCCGCGCCGATCGCCGCCACCTTGTTTCGGGGCGAGCGGGCCAGTTCGCCCGCGAGCGGTCCGAACTGCGCGGGAAAATTGTTGTGGACGAAGAGGAAATTCATGGGGCCGCGTTGACAATCGGTATGGCGGATCCGCGCGTGACGCGCGGATCCCTCGACGTGAGGCTCGGCGAACGAGCGCGGTGGCGATCAGACGGTCTTGTGGACGCCGTCGGCGAATTCGATCGACACCTTGCTGAGCGTCAGCGTCTGGTGATTGTCGAAGGTGATCACGGTCACGCCATGCACATCGACCTCATGGGCGATTGAGCTGGAGGTCTGCTGGGTCTGGACGGTGGTGGCGGCGCCGCCGTAGACGACATCGTTGCCGTGCAGACCGATCTTGACGAGATCCGTGCCGTCGCCGCCGTAGACGACTTCGTTGCCGTTGTTGATGTTGATGGTGTCGGTTCCCCCGCCGAAAATCGTGTCGGCGCCGTCGCCGCCATTGATGGTGTCCGAACCTGAGCCGGCGATGAGGACGTTGTTGCCGTGATAGACGGTCAGCAGGTCCGCCCCGGAGCCGCCCGCGAGCGTGTCCGAGATGCTCGGCCCGGACGACGAGGACGAGCCGCCGTGGCCGCCGTCATGATCGCTCCCGCCGTGACTGCCCCAGAAACTATTGCCGCGGCCGTGATCGTCCCCGCCATGACCTGCCGTGATGCGGTCGTCGCCATGGCCCTTGTCGCCATGGCCCCCATGACCATTCCCCCATTCGTCGTCGTCGCCGCTGGATTGCGAGCTGCCGAGGCCGCCGATGAGCGTCGAACCGCCGGAGCCGGCTTCGAGATAGCTGTCGCCGCCGCCGACGAGCGTGTCGTTGCCCGCGCCGCCGATCAGCGTGTTCTCGCCCGTTCCGGCGATCAGCAGGTTCTGGCCATGCAACACCTGAAGCTTGGCGTCGCCCGCGCCGCCCATCAGCGTGTCGCCGCCGGGTCCGTTGTCGACGATGGCGTTTGCTCCATCGCCCGAGGAAACGACAACGCCGCCATTGTCGGAGAGCGTGATCGCGTTATGCGAGCCAGTGTCAAGAAACAGGCGCGTCCCCGCGTCCAGGGAATAGGCGCCGCTGGTGTTCTCGAGATCGACCTTGATAGTGTCGTGCTTCCCCTGGAGCAGGCCGGAATCCTTGATCGCCTGTATGATCGCGTTTTCGGTGGCGCGCGAGACGTTGCGGTCCAACAAAGCGTCCAACTTGCCGTAGTTGAGATTATAAGTCGCCATCTGCACCTTCCCCTATTAAGCGCGCCCAAGCGCGCTATTCACTCCGCCGCGGCCTTGAAGATGCGGACGCGCCGTTCCACCTCGACCCCGTTTGGTCTGGAGGTCTGCCAAACGCTGACCCGTCGCTCCGGACGGATCTCGAGACGCAGCCCCACCAGCGGGTCGCGCGCAGAAGCGCTCGTCAGTTCGACCGACCGACCGCATTCGGTCACGATGGGGGAGCCGAGAAAGAGGGCGTCGGCGCTGATGAGATAGCGACGCGCGCCCTCGCCGTTCAGGCGCAACCGCAGGCCGGCGAGCGGGAGATTGCGGCCGCGCGTGCCGAGAAAGGCGCCCGATCGCGTCCACGCGCTCCAGTCGGCCGAAGGTCCGGGCCCGATCCACTGCGCTTCGATTTCGACATCGGGCAGGCCGGTCTCGAAGAATTCCAGGCCCTCGATCTTCATCGGCGCCTCTGGCCCGCCGACCCATTGGCCGGGACGGACCGCGATGTCGCCGCGGCGGGAGGCATGGGCGAGGTACAGGGCGTCGCCGGCGGCCCGTTCAGGCGCAGCGACCCGCGCCGGCGCCTCGGCGACGACCGTCGACGCCCCCAGATTGCCCACGGATTCCAGTCGAAGCGCCGCTTCCAGCGAGCCTTCCGGCGACTTGCGCCGGACTCCGATCCTGAGGCTCGCCGAATCGGAAGCGCGAACGATCAGCGCATCGCCGGGACCGTCGAGCCGGCCTTGCGGCGCGCCGGGAACGCTGAAGACGTCGAGCACGCTCTCGCATCCGCCGGCGGCCGACACGAAGGCGGTCGGCGCGTCCCGCCCGGCGCCGCCCTTCTCGTAGCGCAGTACGTAGAGGCCACGTCCAACGAACAAGGTCGAATCGCGATCGAATTTGTCGGCCGATGGCATGTCGCCGTTCCCCACTCATGGCGTCGCTGTTTAAGCGAACAAATTCTTATGCGGGGCCCCGACAGGCTACAAACGCAGCTTCTGGTTAGTAAAAATAGGCTCTTACGCCCGCGCGGCAAAATAAGCGAAAATTGTCGTAAAATGCGAGCGTTTAACCAACACGACCGAAGGGAATTTCGATATAGGTTCGGAAAATGTGCTTTATTAAGCAAAATTCTGAGCCATTTTTCCGATAATTTGATCTAAAATTAATGCGAAATCGGTCAGAAATTCGGAACGCATGAGTAGCGATTCGAAAAATAGGATACGATTTACATCGGGTTTATCTTGTCATTCGACCCCGAGCGCAGTCACTATATGAGACGTCACTGGGTTTTCATGGACCGTCGATGTTGTCCGACTGCGCTGTCTTCCCGATTTTGGAGCCTCTGTTCTTCGACCGTCACCGGCACGGGCTGTCGCTGGCCGGTCTCGCCTGCGCTTCGCTGGCGTCAGGGCAGAAGGAACGCGCCTTCGCCTTCGCGGATCGTCGATGCCGGCTTCCGGCGCCGACGGGAGGAGACTACCTCTTGCGCGCCCTTGCGGCGCGCGCGGCGGGACATGATCGGCAGGCTCGCGAAGATCTGCAGCGCGCCTTCGAGATCTCGCCGAACGATGAATCCGTGCTCGTCTGCGCGCTGAACTGGGGCGACCGAAACCTGCGCGCGGCCGCCGCCGCTGCGCTCATCGAGGGAGACTGCGAGGATTCCTCGGCTTTGGGCGCGGCGCTCGAAGCGCTGAGAGACGCCGGGGCGCCCTTGGCGACGCGCCTGCGCGAGGAACCGCAGGGGCTTGCCGGCTGGGTTGCCTGGAGCGCCGAGCGTCGGCTCGAAATCGCAATCGGCGACCGTCCAACCGAATTTGTCCAGGCCGATCCCGCTCACCCGCTGGGCGGGCGCGGCTGGCGCGCAATGGATCTGATAATCGACGCGGCGGACCCAGGCGCCCGCATCGTGTTTTTGCTCGACGGCGAAGCGGTGCGCGCGTTCGGCGGCGCCCGGAAGAAACAATCTTTCTCGGCGGCGCCGAAGCACAGCCCAGTCGACGTCAACGTCATCGTCCCGATTTACGAGGATTTCGAGGCGACCACCGCTTGTTTGGAGGCGTTGCTCCGGGAAGGCTCGACGGCTCGGAAACGCATCATCGTCGTCGACGACGCCTCGCCGAACGCGGCGCTTCGCGATTGGATTTTCGAGCGCGGCGCCGGCGGCGCCTTCGAAGTGATCCGCAACGAGACGAACCTCGGCTTCGCCGCCTCAATCAATCGCGCGCTGACCCTATGCGCAAGCGGGGACGTTCTGTTGCTGAACTCCGACGCTTTTCTTTCGCCGCTCGCGATCGATCGCCTCGCCGCCGTCGCGCGATCCGACGACGACATCGGGACGGTGACGCCGATCTCCAACAACGGCGAGCTCACAAGCTTTCCGCTTCCAAACGTCGTCAATCCGCTCCCGGACGAAAGGCTGCGCGCCGAGATCGCCGAGGCCGCCTTCGCCGCTTATTCGACAGCGTGCGTCGACCTGCCGAACGGCGTCGGGTTCTGCCTCTACATCACCCGCGCCTGCCTCGACAAAACAGGAGCCATGCCGGAGCTCTATGCGCGTGGCTATTACGAGGACGTCGAGTTCTGCCTGCGCGCGCGCGAGGCCGGCTTGCGCAACGTTTGCGCCGCGGGGGTCTATGTCGCGCACGCGGGATCGCGGTCCTTCGCGGGCGGGAAGCGCGCGCTGGTTTTGCGCAATCTCGAAATCCTGGAGAGCCGATTTCCTCGCCACGTCCGCGAATGCGCAGCCTTTCTCGACATGGACCCGCTGCGCGAAGCGAGAGCGGCGATCCAGGCGCGACTGGCCCCGCCGAAAGATGCGCTGCTCATGGTCGCCCCCGAGGGCCCGGCTCTGCGGCAGGCGGAGGACCGCGCGCGCGAAATCCTGCGCCGCGATCCGAGCGCCAGGCTTCTCATCGGCTCGCCCGCGCCGCACGGAGAGCGCGTCGTCTTCCGAGCCGCCGGAGCCGGCGCGCCCCACGCCTTCGCTGCGCCGCTCGATGACGCAGCTTCGCAAGGCGCGCTGCGCGCCTATCTCGAACAACTGCGGCCGCAGCTCGTGGAGCTTTACGCGCCCGCCGAGATTCCAGATGGCCTGCTCGCCGCGCTGATCGCGCTTCCGACGCGCCGGCGGCTCGTCGTCGGCGATCTGCGATGGTTCTCCGCGCGTCCATTGGCGCTGGAGAAATCGTGTCGCGACCGCTTGCGGCCCGGGCATTGCACGGCCTGCGCGGGACCTCCGCCTGAAGCGGACGACCCGACCCGAGCCCGGCGCCTCGCCGAAAGCCTTCGCGGCGCCGACGAACTCCTGGCGCCGGACGCCATGGCGGCGGCCTTCGCGGAGGAGCGCCTGCCCGCCATGCCCCTCGTCGCGAGCGCGCCTGCCCAACCGCGACGCCCTGCCCCCGCCGACGACGGCGCCGCGATGCTTGGAGTGCTGGCGCCCTACCCGACGGGCGAATCCGATCGCCTGATCGAGGCGATCGCGCGGCGCCTGCGGCGCGAGGGCGCGGGGACTTTGGTGGTGCTGGGCAAGTGCTGCGACGATCTCGCCGCGATGGCGGCCGGCAACGTTTTCGTCACCGGCCCGATTGGCGACGACGAAGCCTCGCCGGCCCTGCTTTCGCTCTACGGCGTGTCGCGTCTGCTCTCGCCCTATCGCTGCCACGGCTTCGGCCGTCTCGACGCCCTCGCGCGCCGGGCGGGGCTGCCGATGGCCTATTTCGACTGGTCGTTCGGCGGGATGGCGGAAGCCGCCGAAGATCTCGCCCTCGACCCCCGCATCTGTCATGAAAGCGCCGCTGCGGCGCTGGCGCGCTGGCTGCTGCAATCCCAGCGCGCGGAGGCCTTCGCATGAATGCTCCCGTTGGTATTGGCGCGCCGCCGATGGCCCGCAACCTCAAAACGAGCGTCCGGCGTCCCGCGCCGGACCGCATCGAGGGATATGTCTACGATCCCTCCGATCTCGATATGCGCTTCGTGGTCGAATTGCGCGCCGACGGCCGCACGCTGGCGGTCGCGAGCGCAAGCCGCTTCGATGCGGCGCTCCAGCAGGCGGGCGTCGACGACGGCTGCTATCGTTTCGTCTTCGCCATCGAACCGGAGCGCGTCCCCGGCGCGGCGCTTGAGGTTCGGCTCGCCAACACCGACCTGATCGTCGGATTCGCCGAGGCGCCGGGAACGCCGGCTTACGCGCCGTCTACGGCGACCCCGGGGGCGGTCGATTGGCGCGGCGGCCTCACCTTTTTGGGCTGGCTCGACGAAGACGGCGGCGAGGAGGCGCGCGCCTTCGTCGACGGCAAATGCGTCGCGCGCGCGCGACTGGATCGCTGGTCCCATGTCAGCGAAGGGCGAGATGTCGGCGAAGGGCGAGACGTCGTCGCCCGACGCGCATTCCGCATGACGCTTCCCGAATCCTTCGCCGACGGCCGCCTGCGTCGCGCGCGGATCGTCGATGCGCGCGGACGCGCGCTGCAAGGAAGCCCCTGCCCGTTCGTCGCCTTCCCGGACGGGCTCGAGCGATGGCTGGAATCGCTGCCCGATCTCGAATCGGAACGGCTGCGCGGACGCCTCTATGACGAGATTTTCCCGCGCAGCGTCCCCTTCGCGAATTTCGACGCCTGGCGCGCAAGCCTCCCCGAAACGCGCATCGAACCCGGCGCGCCCGTCGCCGTCGCCATCGTCGGCGAGCGCGGATCGAGCGTTACGCTCGCGTCCCTTGAAACAAACAACGAAGCGGACGTTTTCGCGGGCGCGCTGCCCGAAGCCGACGGCCCGGCGAGCTTCGATCCCTCGGACGGCCTCGCGTTCCTCAGCGAGGCGCCCTCGGCCTGCAAGCTCGTCGTCTTCACCTTGGCGGGAACGCGGCTCGAGCGCGGCGCGCTTTCCCGGCTCGCCGCGAGCTGGCGGGCGTTCCCGGACGCCGCCATCGCCTACGCCGACGTGACGCTTGCAGCCGAAACCGGGCGCGCCTGGCCGCTCGCCCTTCCTGCTTTCGATTACGAGCGCATGCTCGAACAGGGTTTCGGCGCTTTCCTGTTCGCGCTTCCGGTCGAGGCGGCGCGCGAGGCGCTCGCCGCGGGCGCGAACACCCTGTTCCGGCTCTTCAACGCGTCCTTCGACGCGTTCGACGGCCGGCCGGATTCGCCTCTGCTTTCGCGGGCGGTCCATGTCCCCGGCTTTCTCGGCGATCTGCCGCCGCTGGAGCCGCAGAAACTCGCGCCGGCTCTCGCGGAGGCCACCTTCGCGCATCTCGGCGAGCGCGGCGTAGCGGCCGAGGTTCGCCCCGGCGAAGGGGCGCTGCTGCCGGCCGCGCGCGTTCGCAGGGTCGTGCGGCCCGCGAGAGTTTCGCTGCTGATCCCGACGCGCGACCGGATCGACCTGCTGCGCGCCTGCATCGAGTCGCTGGCGCGCACCTGCGAGCTCGACCGGCACGAACTCGTCATCGTCGACAACGAATCCTCCCATCCCGACACGCTGGCCTATTTCGACCGGCTCTCGCGCGCCGGCGCCCGCATTCTGAGGGTGCGCGGCCCGTTCAATTTCGCGCGTCTCGTCAACGCGGGCGCCGTTGTCGCCGACGGCGAGTTTCTGCTGTTGCTCAACAACGACGTCGAAGCCCTGCACGAGGGCTGGCTAGAGGAAATGCAAAGTCGCGCGATGGAGCGCGATGTCGGCGCCGTTGGCGCGACGCTGCTGTGGCCGAGCGGCGTCGTGCAGCATGGCGGCGTCGCGCTCGGCGTCGGATTCGCGCCGTCTCATGTGTTCAACGACCGTATCGACGGCGACCCCGGCTATGGCGATCTCCTGCGCGTCGCCCACGAGAACAGCGCCGTGACGGGCGCCTGTCTCCTGACCCCGCGCGCGCTGTTCGCCGAATCCGGCGGGTTCGACGAAGTCCGCTTTCCCGTCAACTACAACGACATCGACTATTGCTTGCGGCTTCGATCCCAGGGCCGCCGCATCGTCGTGACGCCGCACGCGCGCCTCATGCATCGCGAGCAGGCGAGCCGCGGGACCGAACGGGCGAGGGACGAGCTTGGCCGCTACGGCGGCGAGTTGCGGAGGCTTCGGGCGATCTGGGGCGAAGCGCTCCTCAACGACCCCGCCTACAGCCCCTTGCTCGCCCGCGATGGCGACGCCTACGGCGGTCTCGCCTGGCCGCCGCAACACGCCGGGCCGCGTCTTCGCGCCCTGCCCGACTCTCAGCCGCTGCCGCCGGGGTTCTGATTCCTCAGGCGATGGCGCTGTTCCTGACAGTCCCCGAGCGAATTCGGCCATATTTCAATTAATCGCTCAGCCACGCGCCGGGGAGGCCGCGCATTCCTGAATATTTCCGACGACACCAGACATCACGAAATTGTGATCTCAAGATAGGTGACCGCGCCTGTTAACATTTGTTAGTCATCAAACAATAGTTTTTGCGTTTAATAAAATAGAGGGATGATGCGCGTTTCTACGCCGCTATAGATTTATTTATTTCCGGCCTGAAACGTACAGCGAAAATCCTTCTTGATATTGGGAAGGAAACGTCGTCATGGCGGGCGTCAGTATCGTCGCAAATCAACCCAATCAAACCTATACCGGCACTTCGGACGACGACACTTTCACTGTCGAATCCTACGGCGACACGCTAAACGGCGGCGGCGGCGGCATAGATACGTTCATCGTCAATACCACGTCGGCCTGGTACAATACCTACAGCGCGAACGCCGGTTCCGTCATCGAGGCCGGCGCCGACGATGTGTTCATCGGCCTCAGCAATTTCGGGCCGACCAGCGGCGTCTCTACGATCAACGTCGAGGGCAAGACCGGCGTTACGATCGGAGGCTCTGGCGGCCAGTTCGACCTGTCCGGCGTACAGATCGTCGGCGGCTCCGCGACGATCCTAGCCAATCAACCCTCGCAAGCGGTCACCGGCACGGCCGGCGGCGACACTTTCGTCGTTTCGGCCTACAACGACGCGCTGAACGGCGGCGGCGGCATAGACACGTTCGTCGTCGACACCAAGTCGGCCTGGTACAACGCCTACAGCGCGAGCGCCGGTTCGGTCATCGAAGCCGGCGCCGACGATGTGTTCATCGGCCTCAGCAATTTCGGGCCAGCCAGCGGCGTCTCCACCATCAACGTCGAAGGCAAGACCGGCGTCACGATCGGGGGCTCCGGCGGCCAGTTCGACCTGTCCGGCGTACAGATCGTCGGCGGCTCCGCGACGATCCTAGCCGATCAACCCTCGCAAGTGGTCACCGGCACGGCCGGCGGCGACACTTTCGCCGTTTCGGTCTACAACGACACGCTGAACGGCGGTGGCGGCATAGACACGTTCGTCGTCGACACCAAGTCGGCCTGGTACAACGCCTACAGCGCGAGCGCCGGCTCGGTCATCGAGGCCGGCGCCGACGATGTTTTCATCGGCCTCAGCAATTTCGGACCGACCAGCGGCGTCTCCGCCATCAACGTCGAGGGCAAGACCGGCGTCACGATCGGGGGCTCTGGCAGCCACTTCGACCTGTCCGGCGTGCAGATCGTCGGCGGTTCCGCGACGATCCAAGCCAATCAACCCTCGCAAGCCGTCACCGGCACGGCCGGCGGCGACACTTTCGCCGGCTCCTCGCTGTTTCAAGTGGGTGAGTTAGCGAGGATGTCTCCGGCGATGAGGTAGACGATGGCTTTCAGGTTTCGGTTGGAGCGATAGCCTTTGGCTTTTCGCTTGGCGGCTTGGACGTTGCCGTTGATGGCCTCCAAGACGCCGTTGGAGAGGCCTGTCTCGATGGATCGAAGAATGCCTGCGGATTTGGCCATGATCGTCTTGGCGAGCTTCTTCATCGGGCCGAGGTCGCAGACCCGGACCCAGGCGTTCCAGCGGTCGAGGAAGCGGCGCGCCGTCTTGGCGTCCATGGTGAACAATTGCTGCAGGTTCATGCGGATTTGCATGGCCTGGGTCGTGTCCAGATTCTGCGCCTCCAGTTCCGACAGCGTCTCCTTTTCCTCCAACGTCAGATGATCGACGTTCTTCAGGAAAATGTAGCGCCGGCCCTTGATCTGGAAATTGTTGCGCGCCTCCTGACGGCGAACCTCGTCGACCGCCTCGTTGGCGAGCTTGATGACATGGAACTTGTCGAACGTGATCTCGGCGTTGGGAAAGTTCTCCTTTATCCCCGCTTCGAACGCCGCCCCCATGTCGATGCTGGCGTCGGTGACGGCTTGCGCGTCGCCGCCGTGGCTGACCAGGAATTCCTTGAACGCCTTTACCGTCGCGGCGTCCTTGCCTTCGGCGACATAGACCACCTTGCGCCGCGCCATGTCGATGAACAGGCTGATGTAGTCGTGGCCGCGCCGCGCCGAGGTCTCGTCGGCGGCGATGCGCCGCACTTCGGACAAATCCAACGCCTCCACCGCGCGCCAGACGTAATGTTCGACGATGCGCCACAGTCGCGTATCGTGCTCGCCCAGCCGCTTGGCCGCGTTGGCGATCGGCATCGCCTTGGCCAGCGCCAAGACATAAGCCTCAAACAACAACGTGAAGCCCGAGCCAGGCCGCGCCCAAGGAGGGGCGACCTTGCGCACGCCGCAATCCGGGCATGTCACTCTCGGCGTGCGCGCGTGCAACTCCGTGCGGTGCTGGAAGAAATCCAGATGCCGCCACGTCTCGTCGTTCGTGTCGTGAACCGGGCAGCCCTCCCGTCCGCAAACCGGACAGGCGAACCGACTGCCGCGTGGAAAATCAACGTACAAATCAAGTCGACCAACCTCGACGTCGAATGCGCTGCGTGTCACCGTCCACGGCGACGAAAGACCAAGGGCCAGCTGAAAAAGGTCGGTGTCTCGCATCCCGACACCATAATCCCGAGCCCAACGCCCCTGACCCCAGATCCCGCCCAAAAATCCCACTTACCCACTCGTTTTAGCGAGGAGCCCTTTCGCCGTTTCGGCCTACAACGACACGCTGAACGGCGGCGGCGGCATAGACACGTTCGTCGTCGACACCAAGTCGGCCTGGTACAACGCCTACAGCGCGAACGCCGGCTCGGTCATCGAGGCCGGCGCCGACGATGTTTTCATCGGCCTCAGCAATTTCGGACCGGCCAGCGGCGTCTCCACGATCAACGTCGAGGGCAAGACCGGCGTCACGATCGGGGGCTCTGGCAGCCAGTTCGACCTGTCCGGCGTACAGATCGTCGGCGGCTCCGCGACGATCCTAGCCAATCAACCCTCGCAAACGGTCACCGGCACGGCCGGCGGCGACACTTTCGCCGTTTCGGCCTACAACGACACGCTGAACGGCGGCGGCGGCATAGACACGTTCGTCGTCGACACCAAGTCGGCCTGGTACAATACCTATGGCGCAACGGGATGGGCCTCGATCAAAGCCGGCGTCAACGGAGCTTTCATCGGCCTCACCAACTTCGGACCGACCAGCGGCGTCGCGACCATCGACCTCGCCGGCAAGACCGGCGTCGCGATCGGGGGCAACGGCGCCCTGCTCGATCTCTCGAACACGATGGTCGTAGACAACACTCTCGACGGCAACACTGCGACGATCCTCGCCAACCAAGCCACCCAGACGATCTACGGGGCGATGAACGGGCATGACGTCTTCGCGATCTCGACTTACGGCGACGCGATCAACGGCAGCCTTGCCGGTTTCGACACTTTCAGGTTCACCGCGCTTTACGGCTCGACGACGATCAACCGCTTCGTCGCCGGCGACGGTGAAGGTCACGACATTGTGGACCTGTCCGCGATCGGAGCGGCGCCTTCAGATTTTGACGACCTGTTGCACGATGTCACCCAAACCGCGGGCGGCGCGCAAATCAAGATCGGCGGTTCTACCATCACGCTCTCCGGAGTGTTGGCGAGCGCGCTGACGAGCGATGACTTCATACTGTCGGGTTCGACGCCGTCGTCGCCGACGCTCACCGACATTGCGGTCAACCAGGCCTACCACACCTACAACGGCGATCCGGGCGGCGGCAAGGATCGCTTCACCGTCACAACCTACGGCGCCACGATCAACGCCAACGCCGGCGGCGGCAATGTGTTCGTCGTCGACAACAAGTCGCGCTGGTACGACACTTACAACGCAGCGTCGTCGGACACCATGCAGGCCGGCGTCGACGGCGCTTTCATTGGTATTACCGGCGCGTTCAATCCCGCCTATATCGATCTCGACGGCCATACGGGCGTGGTGATCGGCGGCAACAGCGCCACCTTGATCTGTCGCATACGCGCATCGTCGACTCGGTCGGCTCGGCCACGGCGACAATCCTGGCCAATCAAGCCTATCAGACGATCAACGGCACGGTCGAAAGCGATACGTTCGCCGTCCAGTCATACGGGGACACTCTGAACGGCGAGGGCGGCGCGGATGTGTTCGTCGTCAGCAACACGGCGCGCTGGTACAACGCCTATGACGAACAGAACGGCGGGTCGGCGCTGATCCGAGCCGGCGTCGCCAACGCCTTCCTCGGGCTCACGAATTTCGCCAGCGGCAACGGCGTCACGACCATCGACGTCAACAACCAGTCCGGCGTGACGATCGGCGGACAGGGCGCCGTCCTCGATCTTTCGGGCGTCACCATCGAGGACGGGCAGGCGGCCATCCTCGCCAACCAGGCCTATCAGAAGGTCACCGGTACGCTCGCCGGCGACACGTTCCTCGTCCAGTCCTATGGCGATACGCTGAACGGCGGCGGCGGCAGGGATCTGTTTCAGGTCTATAACACGTCGGCCTGGTACAACGCCTATGGCGAATCGAACGGCGGCGCCGCCACCATCCAGGCCGAAGTCGGCAGCGCCTTCATCGGCCTGACGAATTTCGCCAGCGGCAACGGCGTCACGACCATCGACGTCAACAACCAGTCCGGCGTGACGATCGGCGGACAAGGCGCGGTCCTCGATCTATCGGGCGTCACCATCGTCAACGGCCCGGCGACCATCCTCGCCAACCAGGCCTATCAGGCCGTCACAGGCACGACCGCAGGCGACACATTCGCGGTCAGGTCCTATGGCGACACGCTGAACGGCGGCGGCGGCGAGGATATGTTCCAGGTCTATAACAAGTCGGCCTGGTACAACGCCTATGGCGAATTGAACGGCGGTACGGCCACCATCCAGGCCGAGGTCGGCAGCGCCTTTATTGGCCTGACGAACTTCGCCAGCGGCAACGGCGTCACGAACATCGACGTCAACAACCAGTCCGGCGTGACGATCGGCGGACAGGGCGCGGTCCTCGATCTATCGGGCGTCACGATCGTCAACGGCCCGGCGACCATCCTCGCCAACCAGGCCTATCAGACGATCATCGGCACGAAGGCGAACGACACCTTCTCGGTTCAATCCTATGGCGACGCCTTGAAGGGCGGCGGTCTCGTCGACACCTTCGTCGTCAACAACACATCCCATTGGTATGACAGCTACAGCGACAGCTCGGCTGGCGCGGCCGTCATCAAGGCCGGCGTCGATGACGCCTTCATCGGGCTTACCAACTTCGGCCCCGCAAGCGGAGTGACGACGATCGATCTCGCCGGCAAGACCGGCGTCACGATCGGCGGCAGCGGCAATGCCCTCGACCTGTCGAATACGATGGTCGTCGACAATACGCTCGACGGCAATACCGCGAAAATACTCGCCAATCAGGCCTACCAGAGCGTCACCGGCGCGATGAACGGTCACGACTCCTTCGTGATCTCCTCCTACGGCGAGACGCTTACCGGCTCGGCGGCCGGCTTCGACACGTTCCAGTTCGCTTCGCTGCAAGGCGGCACGACGATCAAGGGCTTCCTCGCCGGGAATGGAGAAGGTCACGACGTTGTGGATCTTTCCGGCATAGCGGCGGCGCCGGCCGACTTTGACGACCTGCTGACGGACATTTCGCAAACCGCGAGCGGCGCTCAGATCAAAATCGGAAGCTCAACCATTACGCTCTCCGGCGTCTCCGCGAGCGCGCTGACGGCGAGCGACTTCGTCCTATCGGGTTCGCCTGCGACGCCGCCGTCCTACAACGCGATAGCAGTCAACACGCCCTATCAGATCGTCAACGGCACGACAGGCGCGGACCTGTTCACCATCACAACGCATGGCGACGCGATCAACACCAACGGCGGCGACGACCTGCTCGTCGTCGACAACACGTCGGCATCCTTCAATACATACAACGCCTCGGGTTCCGACACCGTGAAGGCCGGCGTCGACGGCGCGTTCATCGGCATTACCGGCGCCTTCAACCCCGCCTATATCGACCTGCAAGGCCATACGGGCGTCACCGTCGCCGGCAGCGGCGCCACGCTCGATCTCTCCAAGACGCGGATCGTCGATTCCGTGGGTTCGGCCACGGCGACGATCCTCGCCACGCAGAATTATCAGACTATAGTCGGCACGGTCGCGAGCGACACATTCCAGGTCCAAGCGTCGGGCGATGCATTGAAGGGCGGCGGCGGCAACGACACGTTCGTCGTCGACAACGCCTCACCCAGTTATAACGCTTACAGCGACATCGGCGGCGCCGGACTTATCCGGGCCGACGTCGACGACGCCTTCCTCGGACTGACGAACTTCGTCAACGGCAATGGCGTGACGACGATCGACATCGCCGGACACAGCGGCGTCGACATCGCCGGAAGCGGCACGCTCGACCTCTCGGGCGACGACCATCGACGGTTCGGCGACCATCCTCTCAAATCTGAACTACCAAACGATCAAGGGAACGAACGGAGACGATACGTTCCTGGTTACGGCTTCCGGCGCCAGCCTGAACGGCGAGGGCGGAAACGACACATTCATCGTCGACGACAACGCCCCCAACTATAACGCCTATGGCGAGACTGGCGGCGCGGGCACGATCAAGGCCGGCGTCGACGGCGCCTTCCTCGGACTGACGAACTTCGTCAACGGCAATGGCGTGACGACGATCGACATCGCCGGACACAGCGGCGTCGACATCGCCGGAAGCGGCACGCTCGACCTCTCGGGCGTCGACTATCGAGAACGGCTCGGCGACCATCCTCTCAAATCTGAACTACCAAACGATCAAGGGAACGAACGGAGACGATACGTTCCTGGTTACGGCTTCCGGCGCCAACCTGAACGGCGAGGGCGGAAACGACACATTCATCGTCGACGACAGCGCCCCCAACTATAACGCCTATGGCGAGACTGGCGGCACGGGCACGATCAAGGCCGGCGTCGACGGCGCCTTCCTCGGACTGACGAACTTCGTCAACGGCAATGGCGTGACGACGATCGACATCGCCGGACACAGCGGCGTGGACATCGCCGGCAGCGGCACGCTCGACCTCTCGGGCGTCGCCATCAAGAACGGCTCGGCGACCATCCTCGCCAACCAGAACTACGAAACGGTCAAGGGAACGAACGGAGACGATACGTTCCTGGTTACGGCTTCCGGCGCCAACCTGAACGGCGAGGGCGGAACCGACACATTCATCGTCGACGACAGCGCCCCCAACTATAACGCCTATGGCGAGACTGGCGGCACGGGCACGATCAAGGCCGGCGTCGACGGCGCCTTCCTCGGACTGACGAACTTCGTCAACGGCAATGGCGTGACGACGATCGACATCGCCGGACACAGCGGCGTGGACATCGCCGGAAGCGGCACGCTCGACCTCTCGGGCGTCGCCATCAAGAACGGCTCGGCGACCATCCTCGCCAACCAGAACTACGAAACGGTCAAGGGAACGAACGGAGACGATACGTTCCTGGTGACGGCTTCCGGCGCCAACCTGAACGGCGAGGGCGGAACCGACACATTCATCGTCGACAAACGTACCCAACTATAACGCCTATGGCGAGAATGGCGGCGCGGGCACGATCAAGGCCGGCGTCGACGGCGCCTTCCTCGGACTGACGAATTTCGTCAGCGGCAATGGCGTGACGACGATCGACATCGCCGGACACAGCGGGGTGACGATCGCCGGAAGCGGCACGCTCGACCTCTCGGGCGTCACCATCGAGAACGGCTCGGCGACCATCCTCACCAACCAGAATTACCAAACGGTCAAGGGAACGACTGGAGCCGACAATTTCCAGCTCGCCGCGTCCGGCGACTCGGTCTGGGGCGAGGGTGGCGCGGACACGTTCACGCTCCTGGGCGGCTACAACGGCTCCAACACGATCCAGGGGTTCTCCTCGTCCGACGTCCTCGACATCAGTAACTTCTCCTCCTGGACGGATTTTGCGACGCTGTCGAACCACACGACCGAAGTCGGCGGAAACGCCGTGATCAATTTCGGCGGCGGCGCGACACTGACGTTGGCGGGCGTCGACGCGTCGACGCTGACGGCGTCACAGTTCAAGTTCGCCTGACAAGGGCGCGGTTCGCGGCGACGAGACCAGGGCCGCGGCCCCTGGCCCCGCGCCATCGAAACCCTCAAGCGATGGCGCGCCGGTAGAGCGCCCAGGAGGCGTGGCCGAGCACGGGCAGGACGACCAGAAGTCCGACAAAACCGATTGCGATCGACAAGGCCAGAAGGACGCCGATCGTCGCCGCCCAGACAAGCATGACGAAGGGGTTGGCGATCACCAGACGCACGCTGGTCAGCATGGCGGTGACAAAATCGCTGTCGCCGTCGACGAGCAGCGTCGGCGAGACGACAGTGATCGAAAACACGAGGAAGGCGACCAGCGCGCCGACTCCGTTGCCGACGAGAAGGAACAGGAAGCCCGTCCGGGTCGTAACGACGTCGACGGCGAGACCGCGAAGCGTCGGCACGTGCAGCCCGTAGAACGCCAGGAAGAGGGTCCAGGCGAAATCGACCCAGAGGATCAGCGTAAACAGGCTGACCAGCGAGAGCCAGCCGAGCTGCTTGCCAACCTGCCCCCAGACGGCGCCCAACACGACCGACCAGCTCAGCGGGCGCCCGTGCTCCAGCCGGCGCGACACCTCGTAGGTCCCCGCGCAGGCGAAGGGCGCGATCAGCGCGAAGCCGATCGCCAGGGGATAAGCGAGGTAAGGAAGGTCGAGCAGCAAGACCAGCGCGACGATAAGCCAGCCGCCGGCCGCGTAGACGCCGCCGAAAAACAGCCCGAACAGCGGCGCGCGGGCGAAATCCGAGAGGCCTTGGCGGAGGCTCTGCAAGAGATCGCCGAGGCGCAGCCGGCGCACAGTCGGCGGCGCTCTGGTCGAGGACGCCGCATCCTCCATGACAATGTCTGCGCCATCTTCGTCGCCCGCGATCATCGGCTTCCTCCCGTGGTCGATTTTCGTTGCCGGGGCGGAATGTTCACCATCGTCGCGGCGGTGAGCAAGCTCGCCCGGGATTCGGCGCATTTGAGTCAGCCTGCCCCACGGTGCGCTGCTTTAGGTCAAATCTGCGCCGGTTTGGGGCTCCGGGCCGAGTTCGGAGGCCGCCATTTTGAACCGGGGTTCCATGGGAAGCACGCCTCTACGCCGTGGAGGCGCGGCGGCGCGGACGATAAAGCCCAAGGGTTTCAATAGATTGGCTTGATTTGGTCGGAGTGAGAGGATTCGAACCTCCGACCCCCTGCTCCCGAAGCAGATGCGCTACCAGGCTGCGCTACACTCCGACTTGGCGCGGCTTATATGCGCAACCCGCGCCGGGACGCAAGGGCGGGGATCGGCGCAGGGGCGACTCTGAACTTTCGTAGGGCTTGCAGCGCCCGCGCAACCTGATGTTCTCTCCGCTTCAATCTGGGGAGAAGGCATGGGAGGCGCGCGCACGAGCGCGAATTCGGACGACACCTTCGCCAAGCTCATGCGCGTCAACGCCTGGGTGCGCGGGGAGCGGCCGGCGTTTCGCCTCAAGGAGTTCGGGATCTGGCGCACCTGGACCTGGAGCCAGGCCTACCAGGAAACGCGCGCGCTCGCGCAGGGGCTCGCCGATCTCGGAATCGGCCAAGGCGACCGCGTCGCCGTCGCCGGCGCGAATTGGCCGAGGCTCTATTGGACGATCACCGCCGCGCAGATGCTCGGCGCCATCCCCGTGCCGCTCTACGCCGACGCCGTCGCCGACGAGATCGCCGCCGTGCTGGAGCTTGCCGGGGCGAAGCTCATCGTCGCGCAGGACCAGGAGCAGGTCGACAAGATGCTGTCGATCCTGCCCCGCCTGCCCGCCGTCGAGCGCGTGCTCTACGAGGAGAAGCGCGGGCTCGACGATTACGCCGATCCCCGCCTCGGCGCCCTCGATTACGTCATCGCGCAGGGACGGCGACGGCTCGCCGATCCCACCTTAAGCGCCGCGATGGACGGGCGCATCGACGCCGGGCGCGGCTCGGACCCCAGCGTGATTCTGTTCACCTCCGGCACGACGGGGCGCTCGAAGGGCGTCGTGCTGACGGGCGAGCGCTGCATCGCCGCCGCGCGCGACACCGTCGCCTTCGACAATCTCACCGACCGCGACGAGGTGCTGGCCTATCTGCCGCTGGCCTGGGTCGGCGATCATTATCTCAACTACGCGCAGGGCTTCGTCGCCGGCTTCTGCATGGCCTGCCCCGAGAGCGCGGCCACGGCGGGCGAGGATCTGCGCGAGATCGGCCCCACCTATCATTTCGCGCCGCCGCGCGTGTTCGAGGCGCTGCTGACGCGGGTGATGATCCGCATGGAGGACGCGAGCGCCTTCAAGCGCTGGCTGTTCCGCCATTTCATGGACGTGGCGAAACGCTGGGGCGAGACGATCGTCAACCGCCAACCCGCGCCGCTGACCGCGCGCCTGCACTATGCGCTCGGCCGCCTGCTGATCTACGAGCCGCTGAAAAACACGCTCGGCCTGACCCGCGTCCGCGTCGCCTATACCGCCGGCGAAGCGATCGGCGCGGAGCTGTTCGCCTTCTACCGTTCGCTGGGCCTCAACCTCAAACAGCTCTACGGCCAGACGGAGGCGTTTCTCTATGTGACGGCGCAGGCCGACGGAGCGGTGCGCTCCGACACGGTCGGGCCGCCGGCGCCGCATGTCGAACTGAGGCTGACGCCGGAGGGCGAAGTGCAGTTCAAGTCGCCGGGCATGTTCGTCGGCTATTTCCAGGAGCCGGACAAGACGGCCGAGGCGCTGACGGAGGACGGGTTCGTCAAGACCGGCGACGCCGGCGTGTTCGAGCCCGACGGGCAGCTCGAAGATCGTCGACCGCGCCAAGGACGTCGGCCGGCTCGCCAACGGGCAATTGTTCGCGCCCAAATATATCGAGAACAAGCTCAAGTTCTTCGCCGACATCCGCGAGGCGGTGGCGCTCGGCGCGGGGCGCGACTTCGTCGCGGTCATGCTCAACATCGAATTGGCGAGCGTCGGCAATTGGGCGGAGCGCAACGGCATCGCCTACGCCTCCTATCAGGAGCTCGCCGGCCATCCCGAGGTGGCCAGGCTCGTCGCCAGGCATGTCGAGGCGGTCAACCGGGCGCTGAGCGAAGACCCGCCCATGGCGGGCGCCCAGATCAGGCGCTTCCTCATCCTGCCCAAGGAGCTCGACGCCGACGACGGCGAGCTTACCCGCACGCAGAAAGTCAGGCGCCGCTTCATCGCCGAGCGTTACGCGCCGCTGGTCGAGGGGCTCTATAGCGACGCTCGGGAAGCGTCGATCAGCGCCGAAATCACGTTCGAGGACGGGCGCAAGGGCCGGCTCGAAGGGCGCTCGCGCATCCACGACGTCCAGACCTTCGGCATGGAGTCCCCGCCCCGACCGAGGGCCGCCGCATGAGCGCGGAGCCGCTGCTTTCGCTGGAGAACGTCTCGCTGTCTTTCGGCGGCGTGCGCGCGATCTCCGATGTCTCGTTCGACATCGCCAAGGGCGAAATCCGCGCCATCATCGGCCCCAACGGCGCCGGCAAGACCTCGATGCTCAACGTCATCAACGGCTTCTATCATCCGCAGGCCGGCGCGATCACCTATCGGGGCCGGACGCGCAAGCGGATGCGCCCGCACGAGGCGGCCGCGCAGGGCATCGCGCGCACGTTCCAGAACGTCGCGCTGTTCAAGGGCATGACGACGCTCGACAACATCATGACCGGGCGCGGCCTGAAGATGCGAAAGGGTCTGTTCTGGCAAGCGCTGCGGCGCGGACCGGCGCTCGCCGAGGAGATCCGGCATCGCAAGTTCTGCGAGGAGATCATCGACTTCCTGGAGATCGAGGCGATCCGCAAGACCCCCGTCGGCAAGCTGCCCTATGGCTTGCAGAAGCGCGTCGAGCTTGGCCGGGCGCTGGCGATGGAGCCGCAGCTGCTGCTGCTCGACGAGCCGATGGCGGGCATGAATTGCGAGGAGAAGGAGGACATGAGCCGCTTCATCGTCGAGGCCAACCGCCGGCTCGGCGCGACGATCGCGCTCATCGAGCATGACATCGGCGTGGTGATGGATCTTTCCGACCGCGTCGTCGTGCTCGATTATGGCCGCAAGATCGCCGACGGGCCGCCCGACGCGGTCAAGTCGGACGAGAAGGTCATCGCCGCCTATCTCGGCGTTGCGCATTGAGGGGCGGATGGCGATGGTCTCATCAAACAGGTTTTGTGCGAGGCTGACGACACCCACGCCATGGCCGGGCTGGTCCCGGCCATCCACGCCGTCGAGAGACGCTGCGGCTGGTCCTCGCGCTCGCGCCCTTGCGTCGAAGCATGGCTCATGCCCCGGCGCGGAGGCCCGCGACTGGCGCGGGCGCGACGCAGGCGGCGTCGCGTCGAACCATCGTCCTCTCGCCGCGGCCTGCGCCCCATGAACCCGCTCTACGCCGTCTTCGTCGATCCCTTCGCGCAAATGATCGCCGCGCCGGACCTGTTCGCGCAGACGATCTGGGAAGGCTTCGTCGGCGGCGTGCTTTACGCCCTCATCGCGCTCGGCTTCGTGCTGATCTACAAGGCCTCCGGCGTGTTCAACTTCGCGCAGGGCATCATGATGGTGTTCGCCGCGCTGACGCTGGTCGGCCTGCACGAGAAGGGCCTGCCGGCGTGGCTCGCGCTGGCGCTGACGGTCGCCGTCATGTATGGCCTCGCCTATGGGGTCGAGCGGCTGGTGCTGCGCCCGCTCGTCAACCAGCCCGACGTCATATTGCTGATGGCGACCTTCGGGCTCACCTATTTCCTCGTCGGCTTCGGCCAGTTCGTGTTCGGCGGCAATCCCAAGCAGATGATGACGACCGAGATCGGCCTGCCCTCCGGCGCCATCGACCTGCACATTCTCGGCGGTACGGTGACGCTGCAAAAGCTCGACATCGCGGCGGCGGGAATCGCGATCCTCATGGTGGCGGGGCTCGGCCTTTTCTTCCAGAAGACCCGCATCGGCCGGGCGCTGAGGGCGGTGGCGGACGATCATCAGGCGGCCCTGTCGGTTGGCGTTTCGCTGGAGCAGATCTGGGTCGTCGTCTGGTTCGCCGCCGGCGTGGTGGCGCTGGCGACGGGGATCATGTGGGGGGCGCGCTCGGACGTCTCCTTCGCGCTTCAGGTCGTGGCGCTGAAGGCGCTGCCGGTGCTGATCCTCGGCGGGCTTACCTCCATTCCCGGCGCCATCGTCGGCGGCCTCATCATCGGAATCGGCGAAAAGCTCGGCGAGTTCTACTGGGGGCCTCTCCTCGGCGGCGGCGTCGAGCGCTGGCTCGCCTACGCCATCGCCCTCGCCTTCCTGCTGTTCCGCCCGCAGGGCCTGTTCGGCGAGAAGATCATCGAACGGATTTGACGCTGGAATCGAACGCGCGGCTCGCCTCCGCCACCGCCTCGTCGAGCCGCCGCCCCTCGCGATAGCCCGCGATCCCCTCGGGCCGCGCGACGCCGGCGACGAGACGCGCGCAGGGCTCCGGCGCGCCGAGCACCGTGCGCACGGGAATGCGCTCGGCGTAGATCGGCAGCGCGTAATCCTCCTCGTCGTCGCCGATCCCCTTGGCGCGAACCTTCGCGCTCGCCTGCTCGATCTCCATGCCGATGAAGCGCGTCGCCTTGATCTCCTGCTCGGTCGGCGCCCGCAACAAATCGCTGCGGCCGGGATAGAAGCGATCGACCATCGCGCGCATCGCCCGGGCCTTCTCCGTTTCGTTCTCGATCAGGCGCGCGTGGCCGAACGCCATCACGGCGCGATAGTCGACGGAATGGTTGAAGGCGCTGCGCGCCAGCACCAGGCTGTCGAGATGCGCGACCGTCAGACAGACCGGCTCGCCCTCGGATTGGTTGCGCAACATGCGGCTGGCGCTGCTGCCGTGCCAATAGAGCCGCGTTCCCTCGCGCCAGAACAAGGTGGGCGTGCAATAGGGCTGGCCATCGACGACATAGGCGATGGAGCACAGCATCGAAGCGTCGAGCAGCGCGTGGATCGTGGCGTGATCGTAGGACCCGCGCTCGTGCAGCCGCTTGACGCGGTTGACCGGCGTGACGGGATAGGATTCGTCCATCTCTTCCTCTCAGTTCGGCGCGAACGTCGTCAGCGTCGCCCCGCGCGCCTTCAGCTCGTCCTCCCCGCCCGACAGCGTGATCGAACGGCCTGCGAGCCAAAGCGGCATGAGATCGCGATAGTGGGACGAGAAGATATGGCCGGACTGCCCGGTGGCGATGATGAATCGCGAGCGCGCGGGGTCGGCCAGATCGAACACGCCGCGATAGCCGCCGGCCTGCGTGCGGGCGAGCGGCCAGTCCGCCGGCGTTTCGAAGCCGCCGCCGCGATCGAGCGTGTAGAAATCGCCGCTCGAGGGAAACGACAGATCGCTCCACCATTCGAGCCCGGGAACATGAGCGAAGACCTTGTGCTGGACCAGCGCGACCTGCTCGGCGCCCCATCGCCATTTGCTCATGTCCTCGCCCTGGGTGGCGGCGATACGCCGAAGCGCCCGGTCGAGCGCGCGCGACATCGCGCCCGCGCAATCGGGATCGGGCGCGCATATCGCCGGGTGGTCCCTGGCGAGCGATATCGTAGCGGTCGCGATCTGCGGGCCGAACTCGGAATCCAGGTCGACGCCGGTCTTTTCCGTGATGAGCGCGATGTGGAGCTCATAGAGAAAGGTCTCGGCGATCAGCGGCTCGGGTCGCCCGGCGTCGGTCGCTCCGTTCCAGGCGGCGACCAGCGCCAGGGCGCGCCGCTCCTGCTCGTTGGCGGGTTTGATGGAGGCCATCAGCGGCTTCAGCGTCTGCATGGCGAGCGACAGATGATCCATCTGCATGGCCTCGGAGGCGGCGAGGTCCTGCTTCTCGGGCCGATCCAGCAATTGCTGGATGCGCCGCGCGCGCCACGGCTCCTCCCAGTCGCGGCCGAAGGTCGCCTCCTCGGAGACGGGCGTGACGGCGTTGTTGGCGTTGAACAGAAAACCCGCCGCCGGGTTCAACGCCTGCGGCTCCTTCTCGAAGGGCAGGAAACCTGTCCAATCAAACTTGCCCGAGGCGCCGTCGACCGGCGTCAGCCCGTCGCCCGCCTTGCGCACGGGCACGAGGCCGGGGCTCTTGAAGCCGATGTCGCCGTCGACATCGGCGTAGATGATGTTCTGCGTCGGCGTCTGGAACAGACGCAGCGCCGCCAGAAACTCGTCCCAGTTCCTCGCCTCGTTGAGCCTGACGATCGATTCGAAGCTCGTGTCCTTGTCGCCAAGTCCGGAGAAGGCGAGCGCCATGACCTTGCCCTGCCCGGCGACTGTGCGCATGCTGGCGTCTAAATCGGACAGGACGGGTCCGTGCCGCGTCGCGCGCACGGTCAAGCGCACGTCGGGCTCGCCCTTGACGTGAATGACCTCCTCGCGAGTCTGAAACGGCTGCGGGCCGTCCGGCGTCAGATATTTGGCGCCATCGGCGGGATCGACCGTCTCGACGAACAGATCCTGCGTGTCGGTCAGCGCCGTGGTGAAGCCCCAGGCGATATGGTCATTCTGCCCGAGCAGCACCACCGGCGTGCCGGGAATCGTGACGCCCTTGACCGAGCCCTTGGGCGTGACGATGCGCGCCAGATACCACAGGATCGGCGCGCCCAGCTCGAGGTGCGGATCGTTGGCGAGAATCGGCTTGCCCGTCGTCGTGCGCGATCCCGCGAGCGCCCATTCGTTGGAGGCGCCATGCGCGAAGGGAACCCAGCGCGCCAACTCCTCATAAGGGTCGAGCGCGGCATGGTCGGATTGCGATTGCGGCTCGCTCGTGATCGGCGAGTTGATCGTCAGATCGGGGAAGACCCAGGCGGCCTTGTCCGCGCCGAGTTTGGCGGCGACCTCGGCGCGGAGGAGCTCGATCTTGTAATTGCGGCTGAGCTGGAGCCCGAGCAGCTTGCCGATCACCAGCAAGTCTACGGGTCGCCAGGGCTCCGGCTTATCGCCGATGAGCAGGAACTCCGGAGGCAGGCAATTCTTGTGCGTGGAGAGCCAGGCGTTGACGCCGTCGGCGTAGGCCTGCAGCCGAGCGCGGCCGTCCGGAGACAGCGCCTCGAAGCTGGATTGCGCAAGACGAGGGAAACCCAGCGTTCTGATGAACCGGTCGACGCGCACGAGATCGCCGCCGAGCATTTCCGCAAGCCGCCCCTCGCCGGCGCGCCGCTGCACCTCCATCTGGAACAGCCGCTCGCTCGCATGCAGATAACCGAGCGCGCGCGCGGCTGAGTCCATGTCGCCGGCGAAAATATGCGGCACGGCGTAGGCGTCGCTCCAGACGCGAACCTCGCCCTTGCAGCCCGGGGATTGTCGCTCGGCCCGAATAGGAAGGCATGGCGCCGACGAACAGCCAGGCGGCGACGCCGAGCGCGGCGACGAGCGCAAGCGACACGAGCCCAATCGCAATTTGAAAATCCTGCGCGCCATCCTCTGCCCTCGCGTCGCGACGACCAGCCGCAACCAACAGTGAGATCACGAAAACGTCAACAGCGCGAGAAAACCCCGCCGCTCGCGCTTCGTAACAGATTGCGTCCCCGCTGAGGGAAAATGGGAGTCGATTTCATGAGCAAGTTTAATCTCGGCGCCGCTTTGCTGATCGCCGGCCTCGCCGCGCCGCTTTGCGCTCGGCGGCGCCTACGCCGCAATGACCAAGACGGTCGGCGGCGCGCCTATGTACCCGAGCAAGAACATTGTGCAGAACGCGGCGCATTCAAAGGATCACACCACGCTCGTCGCGGCGGTGAAGGCGGCGGGCCTCGTGCCGACGCTGGAAGGGGCCGGCCCGTTCACGGTGCTCGCGCCGACCAACGAGGCTTTCGCCAAGCTGCCCCCCGGCACGGTCAAGACCCTGCTCGAACCCGCCAACAAGTCGAAGCTCACCGCCGTGCTGACCTATCACGTCATTCCCGGCCGGCTGACCGCCGAGGAGATCGGGAAGAAGATCGACGAAATGGGCGGCCACTACACCGTCAACACCGTGCAGGGCGAGCCGCTCTCGTTTTCCCGCATGGGCAAAGGCATCGCCGTCACCGACGCCAAGGGCGACATGGCGATGGTGACGATCCCCGACGTCATGCAGTCGAACGGCGTCATCCACGTCATCAACACGGTGCTGCTGCCGGGCTGATCCGCCTGCGTCGCATGCGAAGGCCGGGAGCCGCTCCCGGCCTTTCGTCGCCGGAACCCTGCCCGCCTCCCGCACGTTCCGCAGAATTGTTTGCGCAGGGAGCCGAGAATGAGCGACAGCAAGCCGTCCGAACGCATCTGGACGCTGATGCAAGAGATCGGCGTGGCCATGGTCGTCACGCATTCCGGCGATGGACGGGATGCGCGCGCGCCCGATGTTGGCCCGCCCGGAGAACGACGACGACGCCGTCTATTTCCTCAGCGACGCCGAATACGCCGAAGGATCGGCGAGATCGTCGACAACTCGCAGGTCTGCCTCGTCTTCGCCGACCTGGCAGCGCAAGCGCTATGTCTCGATGATGGGCACGGCTGAGATATGCGCCGATCGCCGAGGTCGCCGAGCGAATCTGGACCGAGACCGACGGGGCGTTCTGGAAAAATCCGCAGGACCCCCGCATTCGCGTCATTCGCGTGACGCCCGAGCACGGCGAATATTGGGAAGAGCCGGGTTTCCTGGCCAATTTCGTGTCGATCATGAGGCCGGGCGCCAAGAACCAGACGCGGATCGCGGGGGACAACGAGAAGGTGGCGATGTAGGCGGTCCTCGCAATCGCCTCTCAATCCAGCGTCAACGTTTGACGGCTCGCCAGATGTTCATCTCCACGCCGCTGCGCCGGGTCGAGTTCGATGCGCTCGGCGTGATCGCAGGCCGTATTTATCCAGCACCGCTTCGGCCGAGACGCCGTCTTCGCATTCCGAAAAGACCGCCCGACCGCCCGGCAGCTTGACGCCCCGCGCGCGGGCGAGATGAAACACGTCGTAGCCGATGCTTCAGGAACAGGTCGAACACGCCCTGCCCGCCCGGCGCCGCCACCTCGCCGCCCTGCGGCAGAACCTCGGCGATCGCCTCGCCGCCAGGAGACGACGGCCGGATTCCACCACCAGACGCCGTTGCGGTTCTCCAGCCCCTTCGCGGCGCGCGAGACCACCATGCGCAGCACGCCCGTGCGTCTCCGGCTCGTACTCGTGGCTCACGCGGGCGAAAACGACGAGGTCGCTGTTGGCGAGCGCGCGCTGATACTGCTCCCAGTCCTTGTCGTTGCGAAAGCCGGCGGAACCAGGCCGCCGGCGTCGGCGATGCGTGTCGTCGTCGGAGACGATGGCGTAGCCGTGGATCTCGATGGGTCGTCTGCTCATGGCGCGGCTCTCTCTGTTGAAAGCCATTACGGAGGACGCCGCGCCCCTGTTTCATGCGGCGCGAGCCGCGTCAGAGCTCGCCGAGCAGCTTCTCCAGCAGGTTCTTGTCGCGCTGCGGCGGGCGCTGGCCTCCGACATCGGCCGGCGGGATCAGCCCGGCATCGCTGCCGCTCCGCCGCGCCGGCGCATCGGCGAGCGGTCGCGCCGATCCGGTTGATCGCCATCGGCGCGCCGGCGGCGGCCGGCGCTCGCCTGCGGCGGCGGCGGATCGACCACCTCCTCGCCGCGCCAGTCGCCGAGCGGCAACCCCGCCGGCGGCACGCCCTGATGCGCGTCGCGCATGAAGCGGCTCCAGGCCTCGACCGGCAGCGTGCCGCCGGTCACGCGCTTCATCGAGGTCGCCGTCGTCGTTGCCGAGCCAGACGCCGGCGACGAGATGCGAGGTGTAGCCGATGAACCAGGCGTCGCGGAAATCCTGGGTCGTGCCGGTCTTGCCCGCCGCCTGCCAGCCCGGCAGATCGGCCTTGCGCGCCGTGCCGATCTTCATCGTCTCCTGCATCATGGCGTTCATCATCGCGACATAGCGCGGCTCGATGACCCGGCCGTAATTGTAGGGATGGCGACGGTAGAGCAGCCGGCCGTTGGCGGTGCGCACGGTCATGATGACGTAAGGGCGCACGCCGATGCCGCCATTGGCGAAAGCGGCGTAGGCGGAGACCAGCTCCAGCGGCGTCACCTCGGAAGTGCCGAGCGCGATCGAGGCGTTGGGCGAGAGATCGGAGAGAATGCCGAGCCGATGGGCGAGCCGCACGACGGTCTTCGGGCCGACCTCAAGGCAAAGGCGCACCGCCACCGTGTTGAGCGACATCGCCAGCGCCTTCGTCAGCGTGACCGACCCGAGATACTGGCGCTCGTAGTTCTCCGGCGACCAGCCCTTGATGTTGATCGGCGCGTCCTGGCGGACGTCGTCCGGCCGGTCGCCCCTCTCCAGCGCCGCCAGATAGACGAACGGCTTGAACGAGGAGCCCGGCTGGCGCTTGGCGGCGATGGCGCGGTTGAACTGGCTCTCCGCGTAATTGCGTCCGCCGACGAGCGCCTTCACGCCGCCGTCGGGATCGAGCGCCACCACGCGCGCCTTGAGCGACGTTGAACTTGGCGCCCTTGGCGTCGAGTTCGCCGGTCAGCGCGCGCTCGGCCGCCGCCTGCAGGCGCGGGTCGATCGTGGTCGTCACCACGATGTCCTCGTCGATCGCGCCGACGAGGTCGTCGAGTTCGTCCATCACGTAATCGGCGGCGTAATTCACGGAGCCCGCGCCCCCGCTGTTGAGGACGTCGGCGGGGCTGGCGAGCGCCACTTTCGCCATCGCCTGAGTGATGTAGCCCTGCTCGGCCATGGCGGTGATGACCTGCGCGGCGCGCTCGTTGGCGCCTTTCAGATTATGGTTCGGCGCGAGCTTGGTCGGCGATTTCATCAGGCCCGCCAGCAGCGCGGCCTCCGAGAGCGAGACGTTCTTGGCGTCCTTGCCGAAATATTTGCGCGCCGCCGCCTCCACGCCATAGGCGCCGGAGCCGAAATAGACGCGGTTGAGATAGAGTTCGAGGATCTGGTCCTTCGAATATTTGCGCTCCAGCCAGAGCGCCAGGATCGCCTCCTGGATCTTGCGGCTGATCGTGCGCTCCTGGGTCAGAAACAGGTTCTTGGCGAGCTGCTGGGTCAGCGTCGAGCCGCCCTGCATGCCGCCGGAGCCGGCGACGTCGCTGACGACGGCGCGGAAAATGCCGATCGGATCGACGCCGAAGTGATAGTAGAAGCGCCGGTCCTCGATGGCGACGAAGGCCTTGGGCAGATAGGGCGGCAGCTCGCCCAGGCGGACAGCCGCGCCGCCGGTGTCGCCGCGGTCGGCGAGCACGCTGCCGTCGACGCCGAGGATCTGGATGTCGGGCGGGCGCTTGGGCACCGCGAGCTGGTCGATCGGCGGCAGCTGGCTCGCGTAATAGGCGAACAGGCCGCCGAGGCGACGACGCCCCAGATTCCCAGCACGAAAGCACCAGTAGACGAGCCCGCCCAGGAAGCGAGCGCCGGCGGCGGCGCTTCTTCTCGGGCTTTCGGCTGCGCCGCGGGCGGGCGGTCGGCGGGATCGGCCCGCAGGTCGCGGTCGGAAGCGGATTCGTCGAAGCGCGGCTCGATGCGCCGACCTCCCCGTTTTCCGCGAGCTCCCGACATAATCCTTTCCCGCGAAGACCGTTCTCGCGGCCGAATCGCAAGATTAAGCGGGCCGGATTAAGGCCCCGTAAAGGCTTCGCGGCGGCGATTTTCGGCGCTTCGCGCGAGCGTGAATTTTCGCGGCTCGCCCTTGCGCGCGGGCTTCGCCCTTGGCAAATTCGCGCTCCTTTTCGAAGCGGCGGAGCGAAAAGCCGCGCCTCCCGATACGACGAGGGGAAACCGCGCGGAGCGGGAGCATTAGGACGCGAAAATGAAGGTCACCATCGAGCGCGCCGCTCTGTTGAAGGCGCTCAGCCACATCCACCGCATCGTCGAGCGGCGCAACACGATCCCGATCCTCTCCAACGTGCTGATCGAGGCGCGAAACGGCCAGCTCGAGCTGAAGGCGACCGATCTCGACCTCGAAGCCACCGAAATCGCCCCCGCCGACGTGGAAGTGGCCGGCGCGACCACCGTCTCGGCCCACATCCTCCACGACATCGTGCGCAAGCTCGCCGACGGGGCGCAGGTCAGCCTTGAGATCGCCCCGGACGGCGGGCAGATGGTGCTGCGCTCGGGCCGCTCGCGCTTCCAGCTGCAAAGCCTGCCGGCCGCCGATTTCCCGGACCTGACGACCGGCGAGTTCGCCCACAAGTTCGACCTGCCCGCCGTCGAACTGCGCCGGCTCATCGAACACGCGCAGTTCGCGATCTCCACAGAGGAGACGCGTTATTATCTCAACGGCATCTATTTCCACACCGCCGACGCCGACGGCGCGACGATGCTGCGCGCGGTCGCGACCGACGGGCACAGGCTCGCCCGCATCGAGACCGCCGCCCCGCCGGGCGCAGCCGGCATGCCCGGCGTCATCGCGCCGCGCAAGGCGGTCGGCGAGATCCTCAAGCTGCTCGAAGACCCCGCGCGCGACGTGACCATCGAGATCAGCCAGGTCAAGGCGCGATTCCGCTTCGGCGACGTGACGCTGACCACCAAGCTGATCGACGGCGCCTTCCCCGACTACAACCGCGTCATCCCCGTTCACAACGACAAGCGGCTCGTCGTCGACAAGGAGCAGTTCCAGCGCGCCGTCGACCGCGTCTCGACGATCTCTTCCGAGCGCGGGCGGGCGATCAAGCTCGCGATCGCCGACAACCGCATGGTGCTCAGCGTCAACAACCCCGATTCCGGCTCGGCGACGGAGGAGATCGAGGTCGATTACGATTCCGGGCCGATGGAGATCGGCTTCAACTCGCGTTACCTGCTGGAGATCGCACAGCAGCTTTCCGGCGACACGGCGCTGATCAAGCTCGCCGATCCCGGCTCGCCGACCATCATCATGGATCGCGACGGCGCGCAGGCGCTCTATGTGCTGATGCCCCTGAGGGTGTGAGCGGCGGCGATTTACGGGCGTCTTGCGGGCTGGGGCGATGGCTGTGGCGGAAGAGGATATTACGTTCGAGGATGCGAACTGGTTGCACCTGCGCGCGACCCAGCGGGTCTCGCGGGCGTTCTCCGAGCTCAACCTGTTCATCGCGCCGCATCGGAGACGCCCGTCAACCCGAATTTCATCATCCGGATCCCGAAGTGGGCGCGCTTCGAGAATTTCACCTCCAGCCGACGGCCTGCTTTATTCCGCCGGGGCCTTCACCTTCTCGGAGAATAACGTCACCGAGGCGACCACAGGCCGCTATTGCTCGATCGCGAGCAATTTTTCCGCCATGGGCGAACGGCATCCGATTGAGGAAGTGACCTCCTCCGCGTTCACCTATTGCTATTTTCCGCACTTCAACAAACCGCAATTCGTGCGCGGCGCACGAGCTGTTGCTCGGCAACGCCTATCCGCCGAAAACTGCCTACCCGAAGACGGGCCCGTTGCCGACGTTGCAACACGATGTCTGGATCGGCCAGCAGGTCATATTGAAGCGCGGCATAACCCTTCATACGGGTTGCGTCGTCGGCGCGGGCTCGGTGGTCACGAGGGACGTGCCGCCCTACACCATCGTCGCCGGCAATCCGGCGCGGGTGATCCGGAAAAGATTCAGCTCCGAATTGTGCCAGAGGCTGCTCGCGACGGAATGGTGGAACTACCATCCCAAGGTGCTGTTCGAGTTCGAGCGCGCCGACCCCGTTCGGTTTTGCATGCGCATGGAGGCGGCGCTCGCGGAAGGGTCGCTGGAGCCGCTGCCTGTCCGCAGCCTCTCCTGGAAAGAGGTCAAGGACAAGCTCGACGAACTGTAAAGCCGACAAAAAAGGCGGCCTCCCGGCCGCCTTTTCGTTCGCAGCGAGCCCTATTCAGCGCGAGTAGAACTCGATCACCTGGTTCGGCTCCATGTGCGTCGGATAGGGCACTTCGGAAAGGCCGGGAATGCGCGTCAGCTTCGCCGTGCCATGGCCGTGGTCGACCTCGACGTAATCCGGGCACGTCGCGCTCGGCCAGCCCCTGCGCTTCCAGAACGATGACGAGCTGGCGCGAGGATTCCTTGATCTGGACGACGTCGCCGACCTTCACCTGGTAACGAGGCGATGTTGACCCGGCGGCCGTTCACCGAGATGTGGCCGTGGTTGATGAACTGGCGGGCCGCGAACACCGTCGGCACGAATTTGGCGCGGTAGATCACCGCGTCGAGCCGGCGCTCCAGAAGGCCGATGAGGTTGGCCGAGCGAGTCGCCCTTCATGCGGATCGCTTCCACATAGTACTTGTGGAACTGCCGCTCGGAAATGTTGCCGTAATAGCCCTTGAGCTTCTGCTTGGCCTTGAGCTGGGTTCCGAAATCGGTCGCCTTGCCCTTGCGGCGCTGGCCGTGCTGGCCGGGGCCGTATTCGCGCTTGTTGAACGGCGAACGGGGACGGCCCCAGATGTTCTCGCCCATGCGGCGATCGATTTTATACTTCGCATTTGCGCGCTTCGACATCGCGGTTCCCTGTGGTCATAATGAGGAAACGCGCCCTCCTTTGCGGGTTTCCCCGCCGACAGGTCCCCGCCGAGCTAGGCCGGGACCACGGGTGCGTAAAACGACGAACGCGCTCCCTTGGGGAGAGCGCGCCCGACGGCGGGGCTGTTAGCCGGGCGCGGGGGGAATGTCAAAAGAAAACTGGCCACGGCTTTGGGACCTGAGGTCAGGCGTCGCGAAAGCGAACGCGCGGCGGGCACGGAAAGCCGCGACGCTAGACCGGTTCGGCTTCCGAGTCGTCTTCAGGGGAAGGCGCGTCGTCCGTGTCGTCCTCGGCGGCAAGCATCTCGTCGGAGTCTTCTTCCGTGGCGAGCGCCTCGTCGGGCCGCTCCTTGATCGCGCTCATGAACGGCGCGCCATATTTTCTGACGGGCTCGGCCCTTCTGGGGAGTTCGACGACCTTGAATTCAACGCCGCATTTGGGGCACAGGATCGGCGTCCGGCCGAGATCATAGAACGCCGCCGCGCAACTCAGGCATCGACGTCGGCCTCCGAGAGCTTTGGGTGCGGGCATGGCGCAAATCTCCTTCTGCCAAGGGAGCGCAAAAATGAAAAAGCCCGGGCGCAACGGCCCAGGCTTCCTCTCGGTTCGCAAACCGCCGCCAGTACATCCGTGGTCGACGGTCCAGCAGAACCTTGTCAGGCGGCCTGAAGATTGCCGGCCGAAACCTTGCCGGTCTTGCGGTCAGCGACCTCGTCGTAGGTCAGCTTGTCGCCTTCGCTCAGAGAGCGCATTCCCGCCTGCTCGACCGCAGAGATATGGACGAAAACGTCCTTGCTGCCGTTGCTGGGCTGAATGAAGCCATAGCCCTTTTCGCCGTTGAACCACTTCACTGTTCCCGTAGCCATGGGAATTTCCTTCAAGACATAGTTACAGTCATCGTCGGCGCTTGCGCGCCTCCGCGTTCGATCGAATTTTTTAGGAAGAGGTCGTCAGCGGGCGCTGTAGGCGCAAACCAAGTAGTCGTCTTAAAAACTCAAGAAAGCATGTAAGGCAGGGTTCGCCAAAACGCAAGGCCAAACTTCGTCATCGCGGCTCCGCCGACCGGCCAAGCCGGCGCGAGATCCTACGCCCCAGCCTCGTGGCGACGGGGATAACCCGCCCGGACCGCCTCGACGCCGCCCTCCCCGCGCGCTTAATTCGCGCCGCATGGACTCCTCGATTCTGAAAGCCGTCGGCTTCGTTCACACCCATGTCCACAGCGCCTATTCGCTGCGCGAGGGCGCCATTCCCGTCGAGACGCTGGTCAAGCACGCCAAGGCCGACGAGCAGCCGGCCTTCGCCGATCACCGACACCAACAACCTGTTCGGCGCGCTGGAGTTTTCGGAAAAAGCCGCCAAATCCGGCGTGCAGCCGCTGATCGGCGCGCAGCTCACCGTGGATTTCGGCGACGTCGCCGCCGGCCGGCCTTGCGACGCGCCTCAGCCGCGCGCCCCGATCGTGCTGATCGCGCAGGACGAGCGCGGCTATCATGAACCTGATGCGGCTCGTCGTCGCGTCTGGCTCGATCCCGACCGACGGCGACGAGGCCGCATGTGCGCTTCGACGCGCTCGAGGAGACCCGAGGGCCTCATCGCGCTGACCGGCGGCGCGAGCGGCGCCATCGACCGGCTGTTGCAACGCCGGCGCGGCCGATCTCGCGCAGGCGCGGCTGAACGCCTGGCCGCGACCGTTCGGCGACCGGCTCTATGTCGAGTTGCAGCGCCACGGCCTTGAGGCGCGCGACCAACGAGCCCGCCCTGCTCGATCTCGCCTACGCCACGCGGCCTGCCGCTGGTGGCGACCAACGAGCCCTATTTCGCCGCCGACGAGCGATTTCGAGGCGCAGGACGCGCTGCTCGCCATCGCCGAGGGCGCGCTGATCGCCACGCCCGAGCGGCGCCGCCTCACGCCCGCAGCATCGGCTCAAGACGCGCGCGGAAATGCGTCGCGCTGTTCGCGGACCTGCCCGAGGCGACCGACAACAGCGTCGAGATCGCGCTGCGCTGCGCCTATCGCCCGCGCACGCGCAAGCCCATCCTGCCGCGCTTCTCGCTTCCCGGCGGCGAGGCGCGTCGACGAGGAGGCGGAGCTGCGCAAGCAGGCGTCCGAGGGACTCGAGCGGCTGATGGCGCGCTACGGCCTCGCGCCGGGCTTCACCCAGGACGATTACCGCCAGCGGCTCGAATTCGAGCTCTCCGTCATCGCGCGGATGAAGTTCCCCGGCTATTTCCTCATCGTCTCCGACTTCATCAAATGGGCGAAGGCGCACGACATTCCCGTCGGACCGGGCCGCGGCTCGGGCGCGGGCTCGCTGGTCGCCTACGCGCTCACCATCACCGATCTCGATCCGATGCGGTTCGGCCTGCTGTTCGAGCGCTTCCTCAACCCCGAGCGCGTGTCGATGCCCGACTTCGACGTCGACTTCTGCCAGGAGCGGCGCGACGAGGTGATCGCCTATGTGCGCGAACGCTACGGCGCACGACCGCGTCGCGCAGATCATCACCTTCGGCTCGTTCCTCGCGCGCGGCGTGATGCGCAATGTCGGGCGCGTGCTGGAGATGCCGCTCGGCCAGGTCGACCGGCTCGCCAAGCTGGTGCCGCAGAACCCGGCCAAGCCCGTGTCGCTGAAGGAAGCCGTGCGCGACGAGCCGAAGCTGCAGGAGGCCGCCGCGAGCGACCCCAAGGTCGCGCAGATGCTGGCCATCGCCGAGAAGCTGGAGGGCCTTCTCTCCAACGCCTCGACCCATGCGGCGGGCGTCGTCATCGGCGACCGGCCGCTGGTCGAGCTGGTGCCGCTCTACAAGGACCCCAAATCGACGATGCCGGCGACCCAGTTCAACATGAAATGGGTCGAGCCGGCGGGGCTGGTGAAGTTCGACTTCCTCGGCCTCAAGACGATGACCGTGCTGCGCCACGCGCAGCGGCTCGTCGCGCGCAAGGGGATCGACATCGAGCTCGGCGCGATCCCGCTCGACGACAAGAAGACCTACGAGATGCTGGGGCGCGGCGAGACGGTCGGCGTGTTCCAGGTGGAAAGCGCGGGCATGCGCAAGGCGCTGGTGGAGATGCGCGCCGACCGCTTCGAGGATCTCATCGCGCTGGTGGCGCTCTACCGCCCCGGCCCGATGGCCAATATCCCGACCTATTGCGCGCGCAAGCTCGGCCGCGAGCAGCCGGAATACATGCACGATAAGGTCGAGCCGATCCTGAAGGAGACCTTCGGCGTCATCATCTATCAGGAACAGGTGATGCAGATCGCGCAGGCGCTCAGCGGCTATTCGCTGGGCGAGGCCGACATGCTGCGCCGCGCGATGGGCAAGAAGATCAAGGCCGAGATGGACGCGCAGCGCGCCCGCTTCGTCTCCGGCTGCGTCGAGCGCGGCATTGACGCAGGCCAAGGCCGACGAGATCTTCGACCTGCTCGCGAAATTCGCCGATTACGGCTTCAACAAGAGCCACGCGGCGGCCTATGCGCTGATCTCCTATTGGACGGCCTGGTTCAAGGCCAACCACGCGGCCGAATTCCTCGCCGCCTCGATGACGCTCGACAAGGGCAACACCGACAAGCTCGCCGAATTCCGCGCCGATGCGCGCCGCCTCGCCATCCGCGTCGCCTCGCCCTCAGTCAACCGCTCCGGCGCCGATTTCGACGTGCGCTACGACGCCGAGGGGCCGACGATCCTCTATGCGCTCGGCGCCATCAAGGGCGTCGGAGCCGCGCAGGCGCAGGCGGTGGCGGACGCGCGCGCGGACGGCGGCGCCTTCCGTTCGCTCGGCGATTTCGCGCGCCGCGTCGATCCCAAGCAGGTCAACAAGAAGGCGCTCGAATGTCTCGCCAACGCCGGCGCCTTCGACGACGATCGAGCCCGACCGCGCCATCGCCTTCGCCTCCATCGAGCCGATGCTGGCGCTGGCGAACCGCCGCGCCGAGGAGCGGCAATCGCAACAGGCGGCGCTGTTCGGCGACGCCCAGGAGGCGCCGCTGCAGGTCAAGGCGACGCCCTGGCCCGCGAGCGACCGCCTGCAACGCGAGTTCGACGCCATCGGCTTCTTCCTCTCCGGCCATCCCCTGGAGGCGCACGAGGCCGTCATCAAGCGGCTGGGCGCGATCCGCTGGGCCGAGTTCGTCGCGCGCGTGCGAGCCGGCGAGACGACGCGCAGGCTCGCCGCCAGCGTGCTCGATCGCATGGAGCGGCGCACCAAGAGCGGCAAGAAGATGGGCATCATCCAGATGTCCGACCCTTCCGGCCAATATGAGGCGATCCTGTTCGAGGAGGGGCTCGCGCAATACCGCGATCTCCTGGAGAAAGGCGCTGACGTCATCGTCACGCTCAACGCGCGCGTCGAGGGCGAGGACGTGCGCGCGCAGATCGCGCATGTGGAGAAACTCGCCGAGGCGGCGGCGCGCAGCCACAAGGGCCTGCGCGTCTTCCTGCGCGACGAGGCGCCGCTGCCTTCCATCGCCGAGCGGCTGAAGGCGCGCGGCGAGGGCGAGATCTCGCTGGTCGTGATGCTGGGTCCGGACGCGGGCGAGATCGAGCTGCGGCTTCCGGGCCGCTATGCCGTCACCGGGGCGCTGGCGGGCGCGCTCAAATCGGTGGCGGGCGTCGTGCAGGTGGAGCACGTGTGAGATCCGGCGCCTCGCGGCGACTTGTTTGAAAAGCCATCGCGAGCGCGGCGCCTAATGCAGGTGCCTCAGCTTGTCCGGGTTCCTCGTCACATAGATCGCGACGATCCGGTCGCCTTCGATTTCCAGCGCCGTCGTCTGAAGTTCGCCGTCGCCCTCCAGGGTGACGAACCCCGGCAAACCGTTGATGAAACCGGCGCGCAGGAGTTTCGACCCGCCTTCCTGAAGCAGCGACGCCAACCGGCGCTGCACCCGCATGACCGCGTCGATGCCGATGATCGGCTTCATGGCCGCCGGGCGCTTGCCGCCGCCATCGGCGTAGAGGTTGACGTCGGCGGCCAGCATCGCGCCGAGCGCCTTCATGTCGCCGCTGCGCGACGCCGCGTAGAAGGCCTCGGCGATCTCGACGCCGCGGCGCTTGTCCACCTGGAAGCGCGGTCTCGCTTCGCGCACATGAGCGCGCGCGCGGGCGGCGAGCTGACGGCAGGCCGCCGCGTCTCGCTGGATCGTCGCGGCGACCTCCTCAAATCCCAACCCGAACACGTCGTGCAGCAGGAACGCCGCCCGCTCGAGCGGGGATAGCCGCTCGAGCGCCAGCATCAGCGGCAGGGTGACGCCGTCGTCTTCCTCCTCTTCCACGATCGGATCGGGAAGCCAGGGGCCGAGATAGGTCTCGCGCCGGCGCCGCGCGGATTTGAGCTGATCGAGGCAAAGCCGCGTGACGGTGCGGCGCAGGAACGCCTCGGGCTCGCGCACCTCGCCGCGGTCGGCCTTCATCCAGCGGATGAAGGCCTCCTGCAGAACGTCTTCCGAGTCGGCGACGGAGCCCAGCATGCGGTAGGCGACGCGCATGAGCTTCGGCCGCAGGGCGTCGAAGCCCGCCGCGACGGCGTCCCCGGCCCCGGCGCCCGCGGTCACGCGGCGGCCGCCCGGGCGGCGGATCCTGCTTCCGCCGGATCGGCGAACAGGCCGAAGCCGACGGCGATGCGGTTCCAGCCATTGATGATATTGATCAGCAGCGTGATCTTGACCTGCTCCTCCTCGCTGAAATGAGCCCGCAGCGCCTCGCGGGCGCTCTGATGCGCGTGGCCCTCGCAAAGCCGGGTCAGCGCCTCGGTCCAGCCGAGCGCGGCGCGTTCGCGGTCGGTGTAGCATGGGGCTTCGCGCCAGGCCGACAGCAGATAGATGCGCTGCTCGGTCTCGCCCTTCGCGCGCGCCTCCGCCGCGTGCATGTTGATGCAATTGGCGCAGCCGTTGATCTGCGAGGCGCGGATTTCCACGAGCCCGACGAGGGTCGGGTCAAGGCTCGATGAGACGGCGTAGGAAGTGCGAAGCCAGGTCTTCATGAGGTCGGGGGTCGCAGCGAAAGGGTCGAGCTTGGCGGTCATGTTCGTCTCCATGCGATGGTTGCGACGTCATGACGATTGAGATCCGGCGATGTGACATCGGCGTCGAAAATTTTGTCGACGCATGGCGCGAGCCCGGGCAGGCGTCGCCCGCCCGCAATCATAATGGCTTGATGCGAAACCTGAAATTCAATCATATTTCAAATCGAGGCCCCACCCTCCCGCCGCCATATACGGCGTCGGAGAGGATGGAGCCGGCCGGCGTTTTGGCGCGCGCGGTCGCTCTCCCCGCAAATGGGGAGAGCGCAGAGAACCGTCAGCCGCCGATGCAGGTGTCGACGTTCTTCGGCGTGCAGACGTCGAGGCCGGTATAGGTCGGGTCCTTCGGCGCCGGCCTTGCCTTCCTTCATGTCGAGCAGGAAGTACATCACCTTGTAGCCCATCTCGAACGGCCGCTGGCCGACCTGACCGTTCGAAAGGCCCTTCTTCATCAGATCGATCTGAACGGGCAGCGTGTCGGCGACGACGAGCGCGAGGGCGCCGGAGGCGATCTTGTCCTTGTATTTGGTCGCGATCTTCTCATAGGCGTCCGGCAGGAACTGCGGGAAGCCGCCGGTCGGCGTGAAGGCGTCGAGGTTGGGATATTTGGCGAGGATGTCCTCCATCTGCTGATTGGCGCGGGTGAAATCGTCGTCGGTGTAGAGCGGGCAGCCGGCCGCCTCCGTCCAGCCGTTCTGGCCGGTCAGACGCGCGCCCGGCGCTTCGCTGCTCGCCTTGCCGGCGAGCGTGTCGCGAATGCCCTGCATGCGCTCGTTGTGATTGGCCGCCGCCGCGCCGCCGGACTGGATGCAGATCGTGCCCCCCTTCGGCTTGATCTGCTGGACCAGCTTGGCGATATTGACGCCGATCTCGTAATTATGCGTGCCGACATAGGCCGTGCGCAGGGCCTTGTCCTGCGGCAGGAGATCGGAGTCCCAGGTCAGAACCGGGATCTTCTTGGCCGCCGCGCCCTGCAGGGCGTTGGCCATGGCTGGCGCGTTGGCCGGCGAGACGCCGATGCCGTCGACGCCCTTGGTGATGAGGTCGGCGACGATCTGCGCCTCCTCGTCGCCGCCGCCGTGTTCGCCGGGGCCGATGTAGAGGCACTTGATCTTGCCGGCGAGTTCCTTCTCCGCCTTCTTGCATCCCGCCAGCGCCTGATCGAAGAACGGATTGTTGGTGTTCTTCGGCACCAGCGCGAAGGTGTAAACCTTGTCGGCCGATGCGGTGGACGCACCCAGACAAAGCGCGCCGACCGCGACGGCGCCCGCGAGTAAAGCTTTCAACATGGTTCTTCCTCCCTCGTTTGGACGCGAAGCCTATTCGCGTCGTCGCGCCTCGGAGTTTTCCGAGGTAGACGGCGGCGATGAGAAACGCTCCGACGAACGTTCCCTGCCAGTTGGAGTTGACGCCCTGCATCAGGAGAGCGTTGCGAATGGTGAAGATGAGCGCGGCGCCGATGAAAGCGCCGAAGGCGCTGGCCTCGCCGCCCATCAGATTGGCGCCGCCGATGACGGCGGCCGAGATCGCCAGCAACTCGTAGGTCGTGCCGAGCGCGTTGATCGCCGAACCCGACCAGCCGACGTTGAGGATCGCCGCGAACGCCGCAGCCAGCCCCGAGACGACATAGGCCTGCACCTTGACGACCTTCACCGGCACGCCGGTCAGCAGCGCCGCCTGCTCGTTGCCGCCGATCGCCAGCACATAGCGGCCCCAGGCCGTCATCTTGTAGACGACGGCCAGAATGATGGTCAGCACGACGAGAAACAGCAGCGGGAACGATAGCTCCACGCCGTCGGCGAAATGCACGGCGCCGCCGCCGAAATATTTGAAGGTCGGCCCGCCGGGACCGAATTTGTACAACATGCGGTTGCCCGACAGCACGACCGCGACCGAGCGGGCGATCGACAGCATGCCGAGCGTCGTCACAAATGGCGAAAGACCGACATAGGCGATGATGAGACCGTTGATGAGGCCGGTCACAAATCCCGCGAAGAGTCCGACCAGCGATCGCGGCCCACCAGGGATAGCCGGCGGTGAGCGTCAGCCCGCAGCAGACCGCCGTCAGCCCCATGATCGATCCGACGGATAGGTCGATGCCGCCGGTGGCGATGACCACCGTCATCCCCAGCGCCATGATGCCGATGAACGAGAAATTGCGGGTGATGTTGTAGAAATTGTCGGACGTCGCGAACGATTCCGGCTGCAGATAGCTCATGACCGCGCACATGATGGCGAGCGCGACCGTCACCCAGAAAGATTGCGCGGAGAGGAGGCGCTGCAGCGGCGACTGCGTCTGCAACCCGAGAATGGATTCGATGCCGACGTTGGCCAGACCGGAATGGGAAACCTTGTCAGACATAACCCGCGCCCCTCAAGCCGCCGCGATGGCGCCTGTTATGAGCCCCGTAATCTCCTCGGGACTCGTTTCCTTTATCGCTCTTGTCGGCGACCTTCGTTCCGCGCCGCAGCACCGCCACGCGGTCGGAGACGGCGAAAACGTCGGGCATGCGGTGGCTGATGAGGATGATCGCCATGCCGGAGTCGCGCAGCCGCTTGATGAGATCGAGCACCTCGGCGACCTGCCTGACAGAGATCGCCGCGGTCGGCTCGTCCATAAGCACCATGCGCGCCCGGGAGAGCCGCGTGCGCGCGATCGCCACCGCCTGCCGCTGCCCGCCCGACATCTGCCGCACGAGATCGCGCGGCCGCGTCTCGGACTTGAGCTCGGTGAACAATTCGCCGGCCCGCCGCGCCATCGCGGCATGATCGAGCCAGCGGAACGGCCCGAACCCGCGCTTGATCTCACGGCCGAGAAACACATTGGCGGCGGCGGTCAGATTGTTGCAGAGCGCGAGATCCTGATAGACGACCTCCACGCCCTTGGCGCGCGACTCCGCGGGCTTGTTAGAAATGGACGCGCTCGCCTCCGATCAGCACGTCGCCTTGCGTCGGCGGAAAATTGCCGGCGATGACCCGCACGAGCGTCGACTTGCCGGCGCCGTTGTCGCCCATCAGCCCCAGGACCTCGCCGGCCTCGAGGGTCATATTGACGTCCATCAGCGCATGGATCGCGCCGAAATATTTCGTGACCGAACGCAGTTCAAGTACGGCCAAAACGTTCCCTCCGGGACCCTCGGCGGTTCGTCCGCCTGATCGCCCTCTGACATGCTAGTTTTCCGGGATATCATCGGTCAAAGCAAGTCTAAAGTTCCAGCGCCGGCCGTGGCGGCGGACTACCGGCGCGCGCGCCATGGCCGCTGCTCAAGGGAACGGCTTGCCGCAACGGCGAGGACAGGCGCATCTCAACGGCGTCGACGGCGCGAGCGGCGCGGCCGGCGAAATCGAGCGCCTGCCGGGGCTCGCAGCCGATCCGGCCCGGGCGGCCTGACGCATCGCCGCGAAATCCGCTAAGAACGGCGCCGACAGGCGTCGTTCGGGGGGCGGAGCATGCAACAGACCTGGCGTTGGTTCGGCCCCGACGATCCGGTGACGCTGAAAATGATCGCCGAGGCGGGCGCGAGCGGCGTCGTCACCGCCCTGCACCAGCACAATCGCGGCGAGGTCTGGCCGGTCGAGGAGATCGCAGCGCCGGCGGGCGGCGATCGAGGCGGCGGGGCTCTCATGGGGCGTCGTCGAGAGCATCGGCGTCGGCGAGGAGATCAAGACCCGCAGCGGCGGCTGGCGCGCGAAGCTCGACAATTACAAACAATCCCTGCGCAACGCCGCGCGCGCCGGCGTCAAGGTGTTCTGCTACAATTTCATGGCGATCACCGACTGGACCCGCACCGACCTGATGTGGCCGGCGCCCGGCGGCGGCTTCGCGCTGCGCTTCGACGCGCTCGACTTCGCGGCCTACGACCTGTTCATTCTCGAACGCGAGGGCGCGGAGAAAGACTATTCGCCGCAGCGCAGGGCGCAGGCCCGCGCCCGGCTCGAAACGCTGAGCGCGGACAAGCGCGCCGAACTCGAACGCACGCTGATCGACTGGCTGCCCGCGCGCGATTTCACCTACGACCGCGCGAGCTTCCGCGAGGCGCTGCGGCGCTATCGCGACGTCGGCGTCGAGGACTTGCGCGCCCACCTCATCGCCTTCGTCGGCGAGATCGCGGAAGTGGCGGAGGAGGAAGGCGTGCGGCTCGCCATCCACCCCGACGATCCCGCCTTCCCGATCTTCGGCCTGCCGCGCGTGATGTCGACGGCCGCGGACGTGCGGGCGCTGTTCGCCGCCGTCCCCTCCCCGGCCTGCGGGCTCACCTTCTGCGCCGGCTCCTTCGGCTCCAACGGCGCCAACGATCTGCCGGCCATGCTTGCGGAATTCGGCCCGCGCGTCCATTTCGCGCATCTGCGCAGCGTCAAACGCGAGCCGGACGGCTCGTTCCATGAGGCCGAACCATCTCGAAGGCGACGGCGATCTCATCGACCTCCTCGCCGGCCTGTTGCGCGAGGAGCGGCGGCGGCGCGAGGCGGGCCGCGCCGACGCCGAAATCCCGATGCGGCCCGACCACGGCCCGCTCATCGGCGGCGACGATCCGCGCCGCTCCAACCCCGGCTATTCCTACGTCGGTCGCCTGAAGGGTCTGGCGGAATTGCGCGGCGCGATGCGCACGATCGAGCGCTTCCGCGCCGGGCGGCTGAACTGAGGTCAGTCGCGCCGCCGCCGCGCGAACAAGGCCGACCAACCCAGCGCCGCGACGAAGCGCCATTCGCTCGTCCGGGCGGCGTCGCGCCGCACTCGGCCTTCACGAAACGCAGCGCCTCCTCGCGGCTGACGAAGACCGCGCCGCAAAGGCCGTCCGCGTCCGCGACGATCCAGCGTCCCTCGCGCGTCGGGCCGATCCGCAATCGTCGGCGCAAGGCGACTCGCGCGCCAGTCGCCGCTCGGCGAGGCGCGGGCCGCGCAGCTCCGAGGGACTGCGAACGGCTTCGCCCGCCACAGGCCTCGCCGCATCGTCAGCGCGAGGCTCTGCGGCGGCGGCTCCCGTTCCGTAGGCGGGAGGACATCGGCCATGTGGGCTCTCCCGAACGACGCCGGCTGAGGGCGCCGTCAGTGCCCCCTGTGCCGGCAATCGCATGAAGTTTCGCGTAAGAAATGCGGCCGGCGGCGTTAAGTCCGCGTAAAGGCGCCGCACCTACCGCTCCACCGCCTCGCCGCCGAACCAGACGCCGCGCAGCGCCAAATCCTCGCCCGAGATGCACGAGATCGGCGCGCGCGCCCGGCGCCAGCACGCCGTGGCGATCCGCCACGCGCAACAGCCGCGCCGGCGTCGAGGTCGCCATCTTGCAGCGCGTCGGCGAGCGGCGCGCAGACGTCGCGCGGCGAAGCGCACCGCGTCGTGCATGGTGATGACGGCGCCGGCGAGCGTGCCGTCGGCGAGCGTGAGGCTCAGCGCCGCGCCGGCGCACCTCGCGGCCGTCGAGGTCATAGCTTCCGGCCCGCCGGCGGCGGGCGGCATCGCGTCCGAGACCAGCGTCAGCCGCCCGCGCGCCTTTGAGCCGATAGGCGAGCCGGCCGGAGAGTTCGTGCACGTGCAGGCCGTCGGCGATGAAGCCGGCGTAGACGCGCCCATCCGCCAGCGCCGCCCCGACCACGCCCGGCTGCGCGCGAGCCGAGCGGGCTCATCGCGTTGAAGAGATGCGTCACCGCGCGCGCGCCCGGCGTCGAAACAGGCGCGCGCCTCCTCGGCCGTGGCCTCGGAATGGCCGAGGCTGACGACGATCCCGTCGCCGGCGAGCCGGCGCATCAGATCGAGCGAGACGGAAGCCGGCGCCAGCGTCACCACGCGCGCGCGCTTCGTCGATCAGCAGCCGCGCGTCGTCCTCCGTCATCGCGCGGATGTGGTGCAGCGGATGCGCGCCCTTGCGGCGCGGATCGATGAACGGCCCCTCGACATGCACGCCGAGCGAGCCGGGGCGCTCCTCCCGCCCGCGCTTCCAGCGCGGCCTCCAGAACTTCGGGCGCGTCGGTGATGACGGTCGGCGCGAGCGCCGTCGTGCCGAAGCGGCGATGCGCGGCGACGATGGCGCGGATCGTCTCCGGCGTCGGCGATATCGTTGAACAGAAGGCCGCCGCCGCCGTTGACCTGCCAATCGACGAAGCCCGGCGCCAGCACGCCGCCGCCGAGATCGATGCGTCTCGCCGCCGGGCCGCTCGGCGTGAGGGACAATCGCGCGGATCGCGCTCGCCCTCGGTCACGAGCGCGCAATCGTCGCGGAAATTCTCGCCGTCGAACAGCCGGGCGCCGACAAATATCCGCATCAGCGCGTCTCCGTGACTCTTGCGCAAGTTGCGCGGCCGGTCGGGATCGCGCCCGAGCGCGCGCGCCGCCGCCTCGGCCAGCGCGTAGAAGCGATGAACCATCGTGATCGGCGCCAGCAGCGGATGGCCCGCGTCCTCCGCGCCGAGCCTGTCCGGCGCCGTCCTGCCGCGCCGCGCCTCGACCGACGATCACGCGCGCCCCGAGCGCCGCGAATCGCGTCGAGCGCCGCGTCGAATCCTTCCGCCGCCTCGTCGCTCGGCCGGAACGCCAGCACGAGAAAGCCCGGCCGCACGATCTCGGCCGGCCCGTGCATCACTTCGGCCGCCGAGAACGCCTCGGCATGGATGGCGCAGGTCTCCTTCAGCTTCAGCGCAGCCTCGGCGGCGATGGCGAAGGTCGAGCCGCGCCCGAGCACGAAGGCCGATTTCGCCTGCGCGATCGCTTCAACCAAAGAAGCCGGCGCCGGTCGCGGCGCGCCGAGCCGCGCCGGCAACAGCCGCAAGCGCCATGCTCATCGCCTCGTCGCCGCGCCAGGCGGAAACGAGCGCGGCGCCGGCGACGAGGCCGGCGATCATGGATTTCGTCGCCGCGACCGAACGCTCCTGGCCGGCCGAAAGGCGAACCAGCGCCTCCGCCTCAAGCGCCAGCGGCGAGGCGGCGTCGTTGACGAGCGCGACGCGTCAGCGCCCCGCCCGCCCGCGCCGCCGCCTGCGGCGGCGACGATGTCGGGGCTGCGCCCCGATTGCGAGATCGAGATCGCGACGGCGCGGCGAGAGCCGCAGCGGCGCGCGATAGAGCGAAGCGATGGACGGCCCGATCGAAGCGCAGGGCAGGCCGAGCGTGATCTCGACGAGATATTTGAGATAGAGCGCGCAATGGTCGGAACTGCCGCGCGCGTTGGTGACGACGACGCCGGGATCGCTCGCCCTGAGCCTTTCGCCGAGCGCGGCGAACGTCGCCGCATTTTCGCCGAGGCAGCGCGCCGCCGCAGCGCCGCTTTGCGCTATTTCCTCGGCCATATGGGTCATGCGCGGGTCCTCTGCGTGCGCGCCGGCGTCACCTCCGACACAAAGCAGGTCTCGGCAAGCTCGCGCTCGCCGGGCGGGCGCCGCGCCTTGGCGAAACGGCCCTCGCCGATCTCGCGGCGCAGCGCGCCGGCGACGTCGCGAAACCGCCCGCTCACGCCGCAAGTCCCGGCAGAACGCCGCCGACGAAGCGAAATCGCGCCGTCTGTCGGATCAAACAAAGGCTTCGTCAGCCGCGCCGAAAGTCCGGCGATCGAGGAACGGCCGTATGGCGTCGCCGAGCCCCCCGACCATCGCCAGACGCCGCGCGCCGAGCGCCTCGACGCGAGCCGCCAGCGTCGCCACAGCAGCCGCGGCGGTTGCAGCCAGAGCGCGCGCCACCGGATCGCCGCCCGCCGCCGCCGCGATGACGAGCGGCGCGAGTTCGCCATAGTCGCGCGGGCTCGCCTTGGCCGCCCAATGCACCATCGCCAGCGCGTCGTCATGGAAGCGGGCGCGTATTTGTCTGGTGAGATCGCTCTCCGGCCCGAGCCCGTCGGCGGCGCGCATGGCCGCGCGGGCCGCCTCCAGCCCGAGGCGCGCGGCCGAGCCGTCGTCGCCGAGATGAAAGCCGCGCCCGCCGACGATGGTGTCGCGGCCCGCGACGCGCGCCGCTCCCGCCGTGCCGGTGCCGACGACGATCAGCCCGCCGTCCCTGCCGCCATGCGCGCCGATGCAGGCCGCCACCGCGTCGTTGACCACCTGTACGCCCGCGAAACCCGAAAAGCGCGCAGCGAACCGCTCCGCCTCCGCCCTGTCGCCGACACCGGCCACGCCTAGGCCCAGTTGGACGCAACTGGTATCGCTAGTCGCAAGTCCAGCGCGCCGCAGGGTCTCCTCCACGACGCCGCGAGCGACCGCGATGGCGCGCTCGAAATCGACGTAAGCATTGGCCGCCGGCCCCTCGGCCTCGGCGAGCGCGGCGCCGTCGGACGCCCGCAAACGCCCACGGCAGCGGGTCGCGCCGGCGTCGACGCCAAGGTGGAACCGCTTCTGCCCGCCGCCCATCGTCGCTCCCTTCGAAGCCTCGCCCCGCCTCAACATCGCTCCAACGCCCACAGGTGGCGTACATTCTGTTCAGGATGGCGCGACGTGATCTATACCACTTGCTCGGCGGCTTGGACCTGCGCGCGCAACGAGGGAGAGACGAATGCAGCGTTCAACCAAAACCGGGGCTGCTTGGGCCTGCCCTCGACCGCCCTCATCACGCCGGCGCTCATTTCGGTCTGACGGTTCGTCGGCATTCCCAACATTCCCGACCAGTTCGTGGACCCCCCGCGCTGACGGCCTCGGCCATTTCCTGGGGCATAAAGCTGCGCGAACGCCGCGAAGACGGACCGGCTCAACGGACCGGCGATCAAGGGGCGACCAGGATTTGCATTTGTCTGACGCGCAGGGGCGGCGGCTCAGCCTCTCAGCTTGAACCTCTGGATCTTTCCCGTCGCCGTCTTCGGCAATTCCTCGCAGAACTCGATGACGCGCGGATATTTCCACATGCCGATGCGGCTCTTGACGTGCTCCTGCAACGCCGGGACGAGGCCCTCGGACGAGGCGCCCGGCTTCAGCACGACATAGGCTTTCGGCTTTTCCAGCCCGTCGGCGTCGCGCATCGCCACCACCGCCGCCTCCATGACGTTTGGGTGGGCGATCAGCGCCTGCTCGACCTCGAAGGGCGAGACCCAGACGCCGCTCACCTTGAACATGTCGTCGGTGCGCCCGCAGTAGCGGTAGCGGCCGCCGGCGCAGCTTCTCGTATTTGTCGCCGGTGCGCGTCCAATGGCCCTCGAAGGTCGAGCGGCTCTGCGCGCGGCGGCCGAAATAGTCCATCGCGGCGGATTCGCCTTTCACCAGCAATTCGCCGATCGCGCCTTCGGCGACCTCCGCGCCGCTCTCGTCGACCAGCCTGAGGTCGTAACCGGGCACGGCGACGCCCGAGGTTCCATAGACGACGTCGCCCGGCCGGTTGGAGAGGAAGATGTGCAGCATCTCGGTCGAGCCGACGCCGTCGAGAATGTCGACAACCGGAAACGCGCGCCCATTTGGCGCCGACCTCCTCCGGCAGCGCCTCGCCGGCGGAGATGCAGCGGCGCAGGCGGTGCTCGATCTTCGCCGCCCCCGCCTCGAGCTTGGCGTCGAGGGCGGCGTAAAGCGTCGGCACGCCGCAGAACACGGTCGGGCGGAATTTGGCGAAAACGTCGAACACCGCGTCCGGCGTCGGCCGCCCGGCGTAGAGCACCGAGGTCGCGCCGACCGACATCGGAAAGGTCATCGCGTTGCCGAGGCCATAGGCGAAGAACAGCTTGGCGGCGGAGAACACGAGGTCGTCGGGCTCAATGCCGAGCACCTGCGCGCCATAGGTGTCGGCGGTGTATTTGAGGCTCGCATGGGCGTGGCGAACGCCCTTGGGCTGGCCGGTCGAGCCCGAGGAATAGAGCCAGAACGCGCATTCGTCGGGCGAGGCGGGCGCGGTGGGGCGCGGCTCGCCGGCGTCGAGTTCGGCGGCGAAATCGAGCGTCCCGTCCGGCGCCTCGGTCCGCCGGCGACGAACACCGCCCGCACATGCGGGTGGCCGGGCAGCAGCGGCGCGACGACGGGCAGCAGCTCCCTGGAGACGATGAGCGCGCGGGCGCGGGAATCGTCGAGGATCGCCCGATAAAGCTCGGTCGACAGCAGCGTGTTGATCGGCACCGGCGCGACGCCGGCCTTGATCGCGCCCCAGAACGCCATCGGCAGATCTGATGGTGTCGGTCATCAGCAGCGCGACGCGGTTCTCCCGCTCCACGCCATGGCGCGCGAGCATGGCGCCGACGCGGGCGCTGCGCCGCCGAGCTCGCCATAGGTCAGCGTCCGGCCGGCGCCGCCGGCCTCGCGAAAGGCGGGATGGTCGCGCCGGGCCCCTTCCGCATGACGGTCGACGAAATAGGCGGCGGCGTTTCCGGCTGTCTCGAACATGCGCCCTCCCCATGTTAACCCAGTTTCGGCTCTCTGTTCGCCGCCTATAGCATCCGGCGCCTCGGAACGCCCGCGCCGCGCTCGCAAATTCGTCGCATTGCGTTTATAGGCGGCGCGCGATCCCGCACCGGCATGCCGCCGCCCTACAGGAGCCTACATGTCCTTCCCCGCCGCCGCGAGCCGCGTTGCGCTCGCCGCCGTTTTCAGCCTCGCGGCGTCGCTTGCCGTCGCGGAGACCAAACCGCTCGCAACCGTCGACGGACAGCCCATCACCGAACAGGACGTGGACCAGGCGCTCTCCGACATCGGCCAGGGCCTGCCCCAGAGCCTCGATGCGGCGGGCCGGCGCAAATATGCGATCGACTATCTCATCGACCTCAAGCTCGTCGCCCGCAAGGGCTTCGCCGAGAAGGTGGAGGACACTCCCGATTTCCAGCGCAAGCTCGAATATTTCCGCGACAAGCTGGCGATGGAGGAAGTGCTCGGCAAGGTCGCCAAGGACGCCGATACGCGACAACGCCGAACAAGAGGCCTATGACGCCGCCGCCAAGGCGCAGCCGCCGGAGGAGGAAATCCACGCCCGCCATATCCTGCTGCCCGACGAGGCCGCGGCCAAGGCGGCGCTGGCGCGCGTGAAGGCCGGCGAGGACTTCGCCAAGGTCGCCACCGAGCTTTCCAAGGACCCGGCCGCGCAGGGCGGCGATCTCGGCTGGTTCACCAAGGACCGCATGGTGCCCGAATTCGCCGACGCCGCGTTCAAGCTGAAGCCGGGCGATATCTCCGACCCGGTGAAGACCGCAGTTCGGCTGGCACATCATCAAGGTCGAGGGCAAGCGGACGAAGACCTTCCCGCCCTTCGATCAGGTGAAGGAGCAGGCGCGCGCTACGTCCAGCAGAAGGCGCAGAGCGATCTCGTCCTGCAATTGCGCAAGGACGCCAAGATCGAGCGCACGGACGAGGCCCCGGCGAAGCCGGCGCCCGCCGCGACGCCCTCCCCTGCGCAAACCCCCGCGCCGGCCAAGTAAGAGCGCCAGCCCCGGGCGCCGCGCCGCGCCCGGGACATCCTTGTCTAGGCGACAGGCGCATGCCATGTTGACGCTAGCCGTCGGCGAAGAGCGGCGAAACGGGGATGGACGAGGTCTTTTTGCTGTGTGACCCTGCATACCGAGGCGGCCTTGCAAAGGAGGGCCGCCATGCGCGCTGACGGAGGCGTCGGCGGAGCGCCGCTGATCAGCCTGCGCGGAGTCGGCAAAGCCTTCAAGAGCGGAACGGTCGCGCTGCAGAACGTCGATCTCGACATCCGCGACGGCGAGTTCCTCACGCTGCTCGGCCCCTCGGGCTGCGGCAAGTCGACGGTGCTGCGGATCATCGCCGGACTGACCGCCAATTCCGCCGGCAATGTGCAATGGCGCGGCCAGCCGAGCCTGGGCTTCGTATTCCAGGAGCCGACGCTGGCGCCATGGTCGGACGTGTTCGACAATGTATGGCTGCCGCTCAGGCTCAAGGGCGTCTCGCGGGCGAACGCGAAAGAGGACGTCCGACATGCGCTCGCGAGCGTCGAGCTGACCGGCTTCGAGCGCGCCTATCCCGCGCGAATTGTCGGGCGGCATGAAGATGCGCGTGTCGATCGCGCGCGCGCTCGTGATGAAGCCGGCGGTGATGCTGATGGACGAGCCGTTCGCCGCGCTCGACGAGATCACCCGCGCCAAGCTCAACGACGACCTGTTGAAGCTGCGCTCGGCGATCGGCGCGACGATCGTCTTCGTCACCCATTCCGTCTTCGAGAGCGTCTATCTCTCCACCCGCATCTGCGTGATGGCGCCGCGTCCGGGGCGCGTGGTGGCGGAAATCGAGATCGACCCGCTTGCCCCGCGCGACGAGGATTTCCGCCTCGGCCCCTATTACGCCGAGCGCGCCCGCGAAGTCTCCGCCGCTCTGCACGCGGCGATGGGCGAGACCAAATGCGCTTGACCGCTTCAGACAAAGGGGCGCCCGCGTGACCCGCGAGACCGTCGAAGACTATCTGTTTCCGGCGCTGATGCTCGTCATCGCGGTCCTCGCCTGGGAGGCCTATGTCCGCCTCGGACATGTGCCCTCGTTCATCCTGCCGGCCCCGAGCCAGGTGTTCCTCACGCTGATCAGGGACTGGCCGACGCTCGGCGCCTCGCTGCTCGTCACGCTGAGGACCACGTTCGAGGCGCTGCTGGCGGCGATCATCGGCGGCGTCACGCTGGCGCTCGTTTTCCACCTTTGGCGGCCGCTGGAGCGCGCGTTCTTTCCCTTCGCCGTGGTCATGCAAGTGACGCCGGTCATTTCGATCGCGCCGCTGCTGCTCGTCTATCTGTCCTCCGGCGCGGCGGTGCTTGTGTGCGCCTTCCTGGTCGCGTTCTTTCCGATCCTCTCCAACACCGCGCTCGGCCTCGCCTCGGCCGACCACAACCTGATCGACCTGTTCGAGCTCTATGGCGCGCCTCCGTGGCAGCAGCTTCGGCTTTTGCGCCTGCCCGCCGCGCTGCCCTATTTTCTCGGCGGCCTGCGCATCGGCGGCGGCCTGGCGCTGGTCGGCGCCATCGTGGCGGAGATCGCGGCGGGCTCGGCGGGCTCCGGCTCGGGGCTCGCCTACAGAATTGTCGAATCCGGCTTCCGGCTCGAAATTCCGCGCATGTTCGCGGCGTTGTTCCTCATTTCGATAACGGGAATTCTCATCTTCCTGTTTTTCACCGGCCTTTCATGGCTCCTGCTGCATCGCTGGCACGAAAGCATGCGCTCGCGCGAGCGGTAGGCCAGGGTCAGCCCGCTGTCGGAAACCGAGCGAAGGCGGGCAGTTCGTGAACGCGCCCGATCCAGCCGATACGCTCGGCCGTCTGCACCTGAGCGAGCGGCGGCGCGGCTTCGGGCTCGTCGAGCGCGGCGATGCGCACCTGCATCATGCCCATCTCGTCGAGCGCGGCGTTGGAGAAAAACAGTCCCGCGCCGCAAGCGCCGCAAAACGAGCGGCGTCCCGTCGCCGACGAGGCGTAGACCCTCGGTTCGCCCCGCACCTTCACCGCGTCGCGGGGAAACATCGCCCAGGCCAGAAACGGCGCGCCCGACTGGCGGCGGCAATCCCCGCAATGGCAGATGCTGCGGAACGCCGCCGCTTCCGGCGCCTCGAATTCAATGGCGCCGCAATGGCATCGTCCATGGAGCATAAGCTGGCCTCCCTCGAAATTCAGGACCGCACCCAGGTCTGACGGCGCAGTTCCTCGGCGGTGTCGAACGCAGTCTCCTCAAGGAGCCTGAGACCCGCCGCGCGCAGGACATCGTCCGGCGAGGCGCCTTCGCCGACCTCGCTCAGCACCGGCACGCCGCCGGGCAGACGCACGCCTTCGGCGCGGCAGAGGTGGAACGTCGCGTAGGACGGCAGAAACATGTCGTAGACCGCCGTCCCGCCGAGCACGGCGACGACGCCTTCCTCGATCCCCAGCGCCGCGCAGGCCTGGTCGAAAGGCGTGAACCCGGGATTCCACAGCCACACGTTCGGCTCGACAGGCTCCAGCGAGAACGGGCCCGCCGAACGGGTCAGCAGCAGGCGGCGGCGACGGGGGGAATTCGGCTGGGCCTCGTGGCTCCTGCGGCCGTGCACGAGCAGCGCGGCGGCGTCGAGCGACCGGTCGAGAAACTTCTGGTCGCATCTCGAACTTCAGCGTGTTGGGCATCAGCCCGTCGGCGTCGGCGAGCATGCCGTCGCGAGAAACGATGGCAAAACCTTCGATGCGCAAGTCCATGGGCGGCGCCTTCGTCGCTCTTCTCACGTGGGATGCGGCAGAAGGTTCAGCCCCCGGCGCCGACGGCGCGCAGGAATTCGTTGCGCGTGCGCGGGTCGTCCCGGATGGCGCCGAGCAGCCGGCTGGTGGAGAGCCGCGAGCCCGGCGTATTGACGCCGCGCAGCGTCATGCAGGAATGCTCGGCCTCGATCAACACGCCGACGCCGACCGGATTGAGCACGTCCTGGATCGCCTCGGCGATTTCGAGCGTCAGCTTCTCCTGGATTTGCAGGCGCCGCGAAAAGCCCTGCACGACGCGCGCGAGCTTGGAGATGCCGACGACGCGGTCGCGCGGGAGATAGCCGACATGCGCAACCGCCGATGACCGGCAGCATGTGATGTTCGCAGAAGCTGACCACGCGCACGTTGGAGAGCACGATCAGCTCGTCGTAGCCGCCGGTCTCCTCGAAGGTGCGCTCGAGATATTGGCGCGGCTCCTCGTCGTAGCCGGCGAACAATTGCCCATAGGAGCGGGCGACGCGGGCGGGCGTGTCGCGCAGGCCCTCGCGGTCGGGATCGTCGCCCGCCCATTCGATCAGCACGCGCACGGCGGCTTCCGCGTCGCTTTGGGTGACCGCGCGTTTGGTTCTGCTCTGATCGTCCATGCCGCCTCATCACGCCGCGCCGCCGGCCGTGCTCGGGCCGGCGCTGACGGATGGGTAACACACCCCGCCCTTGCGAACAAAGCCTAAACGGGCGACCCTCCCGCCATGCCCGCCGCCCTGATTCGCGACACCGGCCTCAACGATGCGCAAGCGGCGGCCGTCGAGCACGACGGCGAGAGGCCGCTGCTCGTCATCGCCGGCGCGGGCTCCGGCAAGACCAACACGCTCGCCCATCGCGTCGCCCATCTCGTGCTGAAGGGCGCCGATCCCAAGCGCATCATGCTCGCCACCTTCTCCCGCCGCGCGGCGGCGGAGTTGAACCGCCGCGTCGAGCGGCTGCTGCGGCGCGATCTCGGCCCCGAGGCCGCCGCCGCCGCGACGCCGGCCTACGCCGGCACGTTCCACGCCATCGGCGCGCGGATCTTGCGCGAATACGCCGAGCGCATCGGGCTGGAGCCGCAATTTCACCATCCACGACCGCGAGGACAGCGCCGACCTGATGGCGCTCGCCCGCCACGCCGCCGGGCTGACCGACAGCCCCGCGCGTTTCCCGACCAAGGCGACGTGCGTGGCGATCTATTCCCGCGTCGTCAACGCGCGTTCGACCTTGGCCGAGGCGCTCGGCAGGCACTTTCCCTGGGCCGCCGCGGCACGAGGCGGCGCTCGCGCAATTGTTCGCCGCCTACGTCGAGGCCAAGCAGACGCAGGGGGTGCTCGATTACGACGACCTGCTGCTCTATTTCGCGCAGGCGCTCGCCGAGCCTGCGCTGGCGGCGGAAATCTCCGGCCGCTTCGACCATCTGCTCGTCGACGAATACCAGGACACCAACACGCTGCAAGCCGAGATCGCGCTGAAGCTCCGGCCCGGCGGACAGGGCCTCACCGTGGTCGGCGACGACGCGCAGTCGATCTATTCCTTCCGCGCCGCGACCGTGCGCAACATCCTCGATTTCCCGCAAAGTTTCGAGCCGCCCGCGCGGGTCGTGGCGCTGGAGCGCAACTATCGCTCGACCGCCCCGATCCTGGCCGCCTCCAACGCCGTCATCGCGCTGAGCCCGGAGCGTCTGCCGAAGACGCTGTGGACGGAGAAGCAGGGCGGCGCGCCTCCCCTCCTCGTCAATGTCGGCGAGGAGACCGATCAGGCGCGCTATGTCGCGACGCGCGTGCTGCAAAACCGCGAGGCGGGATCGAGCCTCAAATCGCAAGCGGTGCTGTTCCGCACGGGCAGCCATTCCGCCGCGCTGGAGCTGGAGCTGACGCGGCGCAACATCCCCTTCGTCAAGTTCGGCGGCCTCAAGTTTCTCGACGCCGCGCATGTGAAGGACGCGCTCGCCTTCCTGCGCTTCGTCGAGAACCCGCGCGACCGGGTGGCGGGCTTCCGCGTCATGCAGCTTCTGCCCGGCGTCGGGCCGGGTCACGCCGAGAAGATGGTCGCCGCGGCGGCCTCGGGCGACGCATTCGCGACGCTCGGCCAATATCCCGCGCCGCCGAAGGCGAAGGCGGCCTTCGCCGAGTTCGTCGGCCTCGTCCAGCGCGTCGCCTCCGGCCTGCCCTGGCCCGCCGATTTCGCGGAGATTCTCGGCTGGCGGCGCGCGACGCTGGAGGACGCCTACGACAACATCGCGCCCCGCGCCGCCGATCTCGACGCCCTGGAGCGCATCGCCGAGACCTACCCCTCGCGCGAGCGTTTCCTGAGCGAGCTGACGCTCGACCCGCCCGACGCCACTTCGGACGAGGCCGGCCCGCCCCTGCGCGACGAGGATTATCTGATCCTCTCGACCATCCATTCCGCCAAGGGGCAGGAGTGGAAAAGCGTGTTCGTGCTCAACTGCGTCGACGGCTGCATCCCCTCCGATCTCGCGACCGGCGCGCGCGAGGAGATCGAGGAGGAGCGGCGGCTGCTCTATGTCGCGATGACGCGCGCGAAGGAGGATCTGGAGCTCATCGTCCCGCGCCGTTTCCACGTCCACGGCCAGCCGCGCCACGGCGACCGCCACGTGCTCGCCGCCCGCACCCGCTTCCTGCCGGCCTCGACGCTCAAGCATTTCCAGCAAGTCACATGGCCGCCCGTCGCCACGGCGCCGGTCTCGCCCGTAGGCGAGGGGCCGAAGGTGGATCTGAAGGCGCGGATGCGGGCGATGTGGGGGTAACGCGCCACGGAGGGGTCGCCTCGTTGCGAGGGAAGCCGACCCTCTCGCGGTGATTGGTGGCCGATCGGCTGTCAATCAAAACCCGGCGCTTGGCGCCCTGCCGCGTATGGCGCCAATGGGAGGGGGGCGGACATAATTTTAGGGTAGACGGGGTTTGCGGCTCTGATGGGAAGTCAATTTCATTTCCGAACGATTGAAGCCGCCGGCTGCACCTCAACTAGTGGGTCCGCATGGCGATGTACGAGTTTCCATTGCCCGTCTTCCTGTCGGAAAATGCTCGTTACTCGAAGAGCCATAGGCCGAACTTCCTGCGTCCCGGCTAGGCGGATCTTGGTGCGCTCAATATCAACTGTGTACGCCATTTGCGGGGTGACGACGACGGAGATACTTTGGACGCGGCGCTCATCGTCGTCAGTGGCAAAACGTCCTGACGCCCAATCGTATCGTTTCTCGACCTGAGCGCTCCATCCCTTTTCGACGCCACCCCAACCTCCGATGATAGTCACGTCGTCAGCGTGCGAGCATAGCGCCTTAAACGGCTCCGGATTTGCTCTGACAAACTCCTTTTGGGCCAGTTGATATTGTTCGATGGCTTTTTGAAAGCTGTCCTGCAACGTAACCATAGCAATCCTCACCGCTGCGCCATTTGCATCCTCGCATTTGAAGAGCGGTATAACAGGCCAGTCTGTCTCGCTGAAGAGGCACGTCCGCTTCGCATCGAACGTGGACTTTGCAACCGACGCGCCCCTGCATCCAACAGGCCGCGACATCGCCAGCCAACGCATGGGCCATTTCGTCGCTGCGCTCCCTGCATTGCCGATGCGGCCGAGCCGCGCAAATCAGCGACGCCTCAGCCTCCGAGCCCGCCGTTCCTCAGCGCCGCCAGGAAAAACGTCGCGCGCGCCTTTACGTGCTCGGCGATCTCCGCGCGCAGCACGGCCAAGTCCTCCTCCGCCAGCGCGCGCAGCAGAAACGGCAGCAGCACGGCCTCGGCGAAAAGGCGCGCGGCGCGCTCGGCTTGCGCCTCGTCGCGCAGGAACGGCTCGCCGACGCTCTCGATCAGCAGTCGCGCCACCAGCCGCCGGCCGCGCTCGCGCGCCTGCCGCATCAGCCCGCGCGCGAGATCCGGGCGGCGGCGCGCCTCGGCGATCGCCAGCCGCATCAGGCCGAGAAAATCCTCGGTCAGGCTCTCCTCGACCAGCGCCACGCCGATGCGGCTCAGCCGCTCCTCGACCGTTTCGCCGGCCGGCGCCAGCGTTTCAAGCCGCGCGTTGCGCTCGGCCAGACGCCGCAGGAAGGCGGCCTCGAACAGAGCCTCCTTGCCGGGGTAACGGGCGTAGATCGTCGCCTTGCCGGCGCGCGCGGCCTCGGCGATTTCGCCGATGCTGGCGCCCTCGAAGCCGCGCGCCAGAAACACCCGCGCCGCCGCATCGAGAATGCGCGCCTCCACTTCGCCCGCGAGCTCCGTCGGCGGGCGGCCGATGCGCGCGCTGCGCTCGAAGGTCTGGCCGTCCTTCATCGCCTCCTCCGAGGGTCGGATCGGAACCCACGCCCGCTCTCCGACGTCTCGTAATCAGATAGGCGCCGATAGGCCGTTTGTAAACTGAACGTTACCGTTCCGATATTGCATTGGCCGTCTCGCACGCCATCTTCCCGATACGAGCGAAGCCTGAGCGCCCACACGCCATCGTCTCGATACGAGCGACGCGAGCGCCAGCCGCAGGAACAGGTCATGTTCGACGCCGATCATTCGACAACCGCTGTGGCGGAGTCCTCGGGAGCTGCGCGCCTGCCGCGCGCGCCGGCCTTCGAGAGAAGGGACGAGGCGCCGAAGCCTCACGAGGCGCGGCCGCTGGAGCCGTCCGGCCAGAAAAAGGGCGAGCGGCGCGCGTTCTGGCGCCGCCGGCCTGCTGCTGACTCTCGGCCTCGTGGCGCTGGCGGCGATAGTGGCCGGCGCCGGCTATGTCTGGTGGGATAATTCCTCGCATTATAAATCGACCGACGACGCCTTCATCGCCGCCCGGCAGATCGCCATCGCGCCGCAGGTGACTGGCTATGTCACCTCCGTTCCCGTGACCGACAACCAGCACGTCGAAGCCGGCGCGGTGATCGCCAGGCTCGACGACCGCGACTATCAGGCGGCGCTCGATCAGGCCGATGCGCAGATGACCGCCGCCAAGGCCGGCGTCGCCAATGTGCAGGCGGAAATCGACGTGCAGACGGCGCAGATCCAGTCGAGCAAGGCGCAGGTCCAGTCAGGCCGAGGCCGTGCTCGACTTCGCCCGGCAACAGGCCGCCCGCTACAGCGATCTCGCCAAGCGCGGCGCAGGGACCGTCGAGAACGCGCAGCAATATAGCTCGCAACTCGACCAGCAACAGGCCGCGGTCATGAGCGCGCAGGCCGCCGAACGCGTGTCCGAGCGGCGGATTGGACTCGCTGAAGGCGCAGCTGAGCAGCCAGCGGGCCAACTTGAAGGTCGCCGAGGCGCAGCGCGAGGCCGCGGCGCTCAATGTCGGCTACGCCACGATCCGGGCCGGCGAAGCCCGGCCGCATCGCCAATCTGACCGCCGCCCCCGGCGAATTCGCCCAGCCCGGCACGCGCCCTGACGATGTTCGTGCCCGACGAACTCTGGATCGTCGCCAATTTCAAGGAGACGCAGCTCGACCGCATGCGGCCCGGGCCAGCCCGTGACCTTCGCCATCGACGCCTATCCCGAGCGCACGTTCGCCGGCCACGTCGCGAGCGTGCAGCCGGGCTCGGGCACGGCCTTCTCGCTGCTGCCGGCGCAGAACGCGACCGGCAACTACGTCAAGATCGTGCAGCGCGTGCCGGTGAAGATCGTGTTCGACAAGGCGCCGCCGGACGTCACGCTGGGGCCGGGCATGTCGGTCGAGCCGACGGTGCGCGTCGATCCGAGCCCGAGCCTCTACGAGCGGCTTTCGGCCGGGCGCGGAGGGTCCTGTGAGCGCGCGCGGCGGCCACGGCCAAGGCGCCGGCCAATCCCTGGCTGATCGCCTTCGTCGTCGCGGCCGCCGCCTTCATGGAGGTGCTCGACACGACCATCGCCAATGTCGCGCTGCGCTATGTCGCGGGCAGCCTCGGGGTCAGCGAGGACGAGGCGTCGTGGGTGGTTACGACCTATCTCGTCGCCAACGCCATCGTCGTGGTGGCGCATCGGGCTTTCTCGCCCCGCGACTGGGCCGCAAACGCTTCTTCCTCATCTGCCTGGCGCTGTTCACCGTCAGCTCGGTCGCCTGCGGCTTCGCCTCGAACCTCGAGACGCTGCTGTTCTTCCGCGTCTTTCAGGGCTTTGCCGGCGGCGGCATGGTGCCGGTGGCGCAATCGATCCTGGCCGATTCCTTCCCGCCGGAAAAGCGCGGCCAGGCCTTCGCGTTATTCGGCGTGGCGGTCGTGGTGGCGCCGGTGGTCGGGCCGACGCTCGGCGGCTGGCTCTCCGACAATCTCTCCTGGCACTGGTGTTTCCTCATCAACGGGCCGGTGGGCTCTGGCGGCGATGGCGCTGATCTACGCGCTGATCGAGGAGAAGACGGAAAAGGCGACGGCCCGCTTCGACGCCACAGGTTTCGTGCTGGTGGCGCTGTTTCTGGGCTCCCTGGAAATCGTGCTCGATCGCGGCGAGATCGAGGACTGGTTCGGCTCGATCGTTCATCGTGCGCTTCGCCGCGATCTCGGCGCTCGCCTTCGTGCTGATGATCCCGTGGGAGCTCAGCCGCCGCCAGCCGCTTGTCGACCTTCGGTTGGTCTTCAGCCGCCAGTTCGGCGCCTGCTTCATCGTGATGCTGGCGACCGGCGCCATCGTGCTGGCGACCACCAATTCCTGCCGGAGCTTGTCCAGTTCGATTTCGGCTATACCGCGACCTGGGCCGGCCTCGCGCTGTCGCCGGGCGGGCTGGTCGCGCTCGGCGGCATGGTCGCCGTCGGCCAGCTCTCGCGCCGCGTGCAGCCCAAATATCTGATCGCCGCCGGCGCGGCCATCTGCGCGGCTTCGATGTACTGGTTGACCACACGTGACGCCGACGCTCGGCTTCTGGTTCTTCGCCAATACGCGCATGCTGCTCGGCGCTCGGACTGCCGCTGATCTTCATTCCGATCACGGTGGCCTCTTATTATGGCCTGAAGCCCGAGCCAGACCGACATGGCTTCGGCGCTGCTCAACGCCGCCCGCAACACCGGCGGCTCGATCGGCGTCTCGCTCGCCAACAACGTGCTCGCCGCATCGCCAGCAGTTTCACCAGAGCCGGCTCGTGGAGTCGCGATCCCCTCCTCGATCCCCTATCAGGAGACGCTCGCCCAGGCGACGCATTACTTCACGGCATGGGCACTTCCGCCGTCGCCGCGCAGCAGCAGGCGTTCGCCTGGATCGGCCAGCAGGTTCAGGCCCAGGCCTCGCTGCTCGCCTTCATCGACGTGTTCTATGTGCTGATGCTGCTGGCGCTCGCCTCCATCCCGCTCGCGCTCGTCCTGCGCAACGTCAAGCTCGGCGGGGCGGCGCCGGCGGGACATTGAGGCGTCACGTCGAGCGCGCGTTGAAGGCGCCGATGGCGGAGGCGGTGAGCGCGACGGCCGCAGCGACCGCGAGGCCGAGCCGGGGCGCGGCGTCGCCGGGGGCAAGCTGGAACATCGCGGTCATGACGGTTGCGCCGAGCGTCTGGCCGAACAGCCGCGTCGTCCCCTGCACGCCGCCCGCCGCGCCGCTGCGGGCCTTGGGCGCCGACAAAAGCAGCAGGCGATTGTTGGCGGGCTGAAACACCCCGAACCCCAGCCCCGCCAGAACCATCGCCGCCAGCACCGGCGCGGCCCCGAAGCGCGCCGGGCTCGCCGAAGCGAAGGCAAGCCCTGTCGCCAGCAGAAGCGTGCCCAACGAGCAGAGCCGCGAAGCGGTCCAGCGCGCGGCGAGGCGCCCGGTGAACGAGGCGATGACGATGATCGCGACCGGCCAGGCCGTCATGTAGAGGCCGGTCTCCACCACGCCGGCGCCGAGCGCGACCTGGAAGTGGAAGGGCAGCGCGACATAGCTGATCACCTGCGCGCAGAAGGTGCAGGCCGAGGCGATCACCGTGCGCCGGAACGCCGGCTCGGCGAACAGATCCACGGGGATCAGCGGCGCGAGCCTTCCGCGCTCGCGGCGGACGAGGCCCGCCAGACAGACGAGCGAGGCGGCGATCAGCCCGCCGCCCAATATCGGCGCGCCGAACAGCTTTCCCGCGCCGACGAAGAACATGGCGAACATGGCCGCCGAAACCGCCGCGCTGAGCGCGTCGACGCCGTGACCGGCTCCCGGCACCCGCGGCAGCGCGCGAGACGCGAAAAGCGCCAGCGCGCCGATGGGAATGTTGATGGCGAACAGCCACGGCCAGCCGGCCGCCGACAGGATCAGCGCGCCGACCGAAGGGCCGGCGGCGCCGGCGAGCGCCACCGCCACCGCGTTCCAGCCGATCGCCTGCGCCAGCCGCTCCTTCGGCATCGTGAAGCGCAGCAGCATCGAAGTGATCGCCATGACGCCCGCGCCGCCGAGCCCCTGCGCGAAACGCGCCGCGACGAGCATCGGCAGGCTCCTCGACAGGGCGCAAACCGCGGAAGCCGCGATGAACAGCGCCAGCCCGCCGACGAACACACGGCGCGGCCCGAAATTCTCGCCGAGCGCGGCGAGCGGCAGGAGCGACATCACCACGGCGAGCTGGTAGCTCGTCGCCACGGTCACGCTCGCCGCCGAGCTGACGGCGAGTTTCGCCGCGATGGTCGGCAGCGCGACATTGACGATGGCGATGTCGAGGGCGACCAGCGTCAGCGCGGAATAGATCGCCGTCAGCGCCATGCCGATATGGCGCGTCCCGGCGTCTTCCTCCGCGCCGACGGGGCGCTCTGCGGCGAACTCTGGCAAGGTCTGGCTGTCGGACATACGGCGCTTCGGCTCCTCGCCGACGAGATAGCCGCACTCGCCTGGCTGCGGAAGCTGCGCGGCGGTAACGTTGATGTTGCGTCCAACGCCCTATCCGAGCCTGCGATGTCGCGTCCCGATCTCAATCTCATCGTCGCGCTCGACGCGCTGCTGGCGGAGAGGCCGCGCAAGCCGCCTTGACGCCGGCGCCGAGCCTCGACGTCGCGACGATCGATCGCGTCTACACGATCCGGGCCAACGAAGGTTTCGTGGAGATTTTCGCCGCAAGGCTCGCCTCGACGCGGACCCCGCGCACCGATGGCTGCGCGGGCTGACCTATGCGTCTGCCGCGCTACTTCTGCCCGCGCAGGAACTCGATGATGCCCGAGAAGTCCGCGCCCGCGCCGCCGGCGGCGTTGAACAGGGCGTAAAGCTGCGCGGCGGCGGCGCCGAGCGGCGTATTGGCGCCGCTGGCGAGCGCGGCCTCCTGCGAAAGCTTGAGATCCTTCAGCATCAGCGCGGCGGCGAAGCCCGGCTTGTAGCCGTTGTTGGCCGGCGAGGCCGGCACCGGGCCGGGAACCGGGCAATAGCTCGTCAGCGACCAGCTCTGGCCCGACGAGGTCGAGGCGACGTCGAAGAGCGCCTGCGGCGAGAGGCCGAGCTTCTCGCCGAGCACAAACGCCTCGCAGGTGACGATCATCGTCGCGCCGAGGATCATGTTGTTGCAGATCTTGGCCGCCTGCCCCGCGCCGGCGCCGCCGCAATGGACGATGCGCTTGCCCATCTTTTCGAGGATCGGCCGGGCGGCGGCGAAGGCGTCGTCGGCGCCGCCGCACATGAAGGTCAGCGTCGCCCCCTTCGCGCCGCCGACGCCGCCGGAGACCGGCGCGTCCACGGAAAGCGCGCCCTTCGCCTGAGCGATCGCGTGCGCCTTGCGCGCGCTTTCGACGTCGACGGTCGAGGAATCGATCCACAGCGCGCCCGGCTTGGCGGGAAGGCTCTCCCAGACGCCGAGCACGTGCCTGCCGGCCGGCAGCATGGTCACCACCACGTCGGCCGCCGCGGCCGCCGCGGCGGCGCTGTCGGCGATTTTGACGCCCGCCGCCGCCGCCGCCTCGCGCAGTTCCGGCACGAGATCGACGCCGAGCACGCTATGGCCGGCCTTGACGAGATTGGCCGCCATCGGCCCGCCCATGTTGCCGAGACCTATGAAAGCGATAGCGGTCATGCGGCGATCCTCCTTGACGCTCAGCCGATTGCGATGCGGCCGCGACTCGGCCATCATGGCCGGCGGCGCGTGTCAATAGCGCGTCGCAGCCAATGATTTCAAACGATGAGCGAAACGCCCTATCAGGCCCTGACCGTCGAATCCCTGCCCGCGCGCCTCGGCGCGCAATCTGCGCGAGCGTCTGGGCTCGGCCCCGGAAAGCTGGCGCGTGCGCGAGGTCGGCGACGGCAATCTCAATCTCGTGTTCATCGTCGAGGGCGACAAGAGCGGAGTCATCGTCAAGCAGGCGCTGCCCTACGTGCGCCTCGTCGGCGATTCGTGGCCCCTGCCGCTCAAACGCTCGTTCTTCGAATATCACGCGCTGACGCGCCAGGCCGCGCGCGATCCCGGCCGCGTGCCTGCGATTTATCACTTCGACGAGGAGCAGGCGCTCATCGTCATGGAGTATCTGACGCCGCACAAGATTCTCCGGCGCGATCTGGAGGCCGGCGTCAAACATGCGGGGCTCGCCGAACAGCTCGGCAATTTCTGCGCCCGCACCTTGTTTCGCGGCTCGGATCTGTCGATGAAGACCGCCGAGCGCAAGGCCGACGTCGCGCTGTTTTCCGACAATGTCGCGCTCTGCGACATCACGGAAACGCTGGTGTTCACCGATCCCTATTACGCCGCGCCGCTGAACCGGCACACGTCGCCGCAACTCGACAGCCTCGTGGCTCGGCTTCGCGCCGACGTCGATCTGAAGGTCGCCGCCCAACAGCTGAAGCTGAAGTTCTGCAACCATGCCGAGACTTTGGTGCATGGCGATCTGCACACCGGCTCGATCATGGCTCATGCGGGCGACGCGCGCGTCATCGACCCGGAATTCGCGGTCTACGGCCCCTTCGGCTTCGACGTCGGCATGCTGATCGCCAACTTCCTGATGGCCTATTTCGCGCAAGGCGGCTACGAGACGCGCGCAAGCGAGCGCGACGATTTCCGCGCCTGGACGCTCGACGTGGCCGAGGGCGTCTGGGATCGCTTCCGCGCCGAGTTCGCCCATCTCTGGCGCACCGAGCGCAGCGGCATTCTCTACGCGCGCGCGCTCTATGAGGACCAGGGCCACGCGCTCGCCGCCGAACAGGCGCTCGCCGCGCTGCTGGGCGACATCTGGGTCGATACGCTGGGGTTCGCCGGCGTCGAGATGCACCGGCGCATTCTCGGCCTCGCGCATATCGCGGAGTTCGAGCATATCGAGAACGCCGACGTCAGGGCGGCCTGCGAGGCCAAGGCGCTGAGGCTGGGCCGCCATCTCGCCGTCAACCGCGCGCGGCTGCTTTCCTTCGCGGACGTGCGCGCGGCGGCGCAGCGGCTGGAGCGCGAGGGGATCGGGTGAGTCGGGTCAGGACGCCGCCTGACTGACGAAGCGATCGACTGCTGAGATATTCGCGCGAAGCCGCGCCCCGGGAGAGCGAGTTTGGCATTCTTTCAAGACTTCGAAGCGGTCGTGAAGAGCCATTTTCTCGACGCGCTCGACGAGTCGCCGGAACGGCCGCGCTTTCTCGAAATCGGCGCCAATGACGGCCGCACCAACGGCATCGTCTATCCCTATTTGCAGAAGGGCTGGAAAGGCGCTTTCGTCGAACCCGTGCCCTATCTCTTCGAGCGGTTGCAGGCCAGCGTCGCGCCCTACCCCAACGCGGTCGCGCTTCCTTACGCATGCGGGCAGGAGCGCGGACGTCGGACTTTCTATTCCGTCGATCCGACGCAGGAGCGCGAGAAATACGGTTGGATCGAATTCATCGGCTCGTTCGACCGCGAGGTGATAATGCGGCATCGCTGGGGTTACCCCGATCTCGAGCGTCACATCCGCGAGATCGAGGTCGAGAGCTATACCGCCACGGAGCTTGCCGGATTGGCGGGCCTCGATCGCGTGGACTGCCTGGTGATCGACGCGGAGGGTTATGACGACATTGTGCTGACCAGCTTCGATCTTGGCAGGTTCAGCCCGTCCCTCATAACCATCGAGCATCGCCACATTCGCGGCCAGCGCCACGAAGAGATCATCCGGCATTGCCGGACACACGGCTATCGCGCGTTCGTGTTGAACTGGGACACGATCTTTCTAAGCCCGGACATGGCGCGCCGCACGGACGTGCGATTGCTCGATCGCCTGATCTCGGGCCTGTCTCAGTACGCCGTTCCTTAGACTCGGCCCTCAGCCCTTCTTCGGCTCCACGTGCCCGCCGAAGCCCTTGCGCATCGCCGAGATGATCTTCTCCGCGAACGTGTGCTGCTGGCGCGAGCGGAAGCGCGTGTAGAGCGCCGCCGACAGAACCTCGGCCGGCACCGCCTCCTCGATGGCGGCTTGAAGCGTCCAGCGCCCTTCGCCGGAATCCTCGATGTAGCCGGAATAGGAATCGAGCTTGCCCTCCTGCGCCAGCGCGCTGGAGGTCAGATCGAGCAGCCAGGAGGTGATGACGCTGCCGCGCCGCCACACTTCGGCGACGTCGGCGAGATCGAAGCTGAAGCGGTGCTCCTCGGCGACGGCCTCGGCGTCGGCGTTGCGCAGGATGTCGAAGCCTTCGGCATAGGCCTGCATGAGGCCGTATTCGATGCCGTTGTGCACCATCTTGACGAAATGCCCGGCGCCGCAGGGACCGGCGTGCATGTAGCCCTGCTCGACGCGCCCATCGCGGCCGTTGCGCCCGGGCGTCGGCGGAAATCGAGCCCTTGCCCGGCGCCAGCGCGGCGAAGATCGGGTCGAGGCGCTTCACCACGCCGGCGTCGCCGCCGATCATCATGCAATAGCCGCGCTCCAGCCCCCACACGCCGCCGCTGGTGCCGACGTCGAGATAATGCAGGCCCTTCTCCGCCAGCGCCTTGCCGCGCCGGATGTCGTCGCGCCAGAACGAGTTGCCGCCGTCGAGCACCGCGTCGCCCTTGGCGAGCAGGCCGGAGAGCGTCTCGACCGTCGATTCCGTCGCGTGACCGGCCGGCAGCATCACCCAGACGGCGCGCGGGAGCGGCGAGCTTGCCGACGAGATCCTCCAGCGAGGTCGCGACCGTCGCGCCCTCTTTGGCCAGCTCCTCGCCGGGCTTGGGGTCGTGATCGAAGACGACGCAGGAATGGCCGGCGTTCATCAGCCGGCGCACGATATTGGCGCCCATGCGCCCGAGACCGATCATTCCGAGCTGCATGGCGAAACCCTTTCCTATCCTTGAGCGTCAGTCCTTGGCGCGCTCGACGTAGGAGCCGTCCTCCGTCTGGATGACGATCCTTGTGCCGGTCGTGATATGCGGCGGCACCATGACGCGCGCGCCGTTGGTAAGCTTGGCCGGCTTGTAGGACGATGACGCCGTCTGGCCCTTGGTCACCGGCTCGGTCTCGACGATCTCCAGCGTCACGCGCGGCGGCAGCTGGATCGCCACCGCCTTCTCGTTGAAGATCGACAGCATGACCTTCATGCCCTCCTGCAACCATTGCGCCTGATCGCCGATGACGTCCTCGCGGCACCTGGATCTGCTCGTAATTCTCGTTGTTCATGAAGTGGAAGCCGTCGCCGTCCGAATAGAGGAAGTCGTACTCCTTGTCCTCGACGAAGGCGCGCTCGACCTGCTCGGTGGTCTTGAAGCGGTCGGTCACCTTGACGCCGTCGGCGAGGCGGCGCATGTCGATCTGCGTCGTCGGCGTGCCCTTGCCGGGAAAGAAGCTCTCGGCGGACAGGACGACGCAGAGATGGCCGTCCTCGCGCTCGATGATGTTGCCCTTGCGAATCGAGCTGGCGATGACTTTCACTTTAACTATCCCTTTGCGGCGCGCGCCCGGACGTTGAGGCGCGAATTCGCGCGCCACAAATCAGATCGGAGCGAAATTGTCGATACCCTCCCCCTTCTGGGCGCCCGAACGCCACGCCGACCGGCGGCCGCGGCTCCTGGCCCGCGCCCGCGCGCCGCTGCGCTGCGGGCATGGTTCGCGGCGGAGGGCTTCATCGAGGTCGAGCCGGCGGCGCTCCAGTTATCCCCAGGCAACGAGACGCATCTGCACGGGTTTTCCACAGAGTTGATCACAGGCGACGGGGACGCGCGCGCCGGCCTATCTCCACACCTCGCCGGAATTCGCGATGAAAAAGCTGCTCGCGGCGGGAGAGACGCGCATCTTCGCGCTGGCGCGCGTGTTCCGCAACCGCGAGCGCACGCGCGTTGCACGCGCCCGAATTCACGATGCTCGAATGGTACCGCGTCGGCGAGGGGCAGGAGGCGCTGATGCGCGACTGCGCCGCCGTGCTGCGGCTGGCGGCCGAAGCCGCGGGAGCCGACGCGCCTCAGCTTTCGCGGCCGCGAGGCCGACCCTTTCGCGGAGCCGGAGAGGCTGACGGTGCGCGAGGCGTTCCTGCGCTACGCGGGAGTGGACCTTTTCGCGGCAGACCCGCCCGCCCCCTCCCCCTTGACGGGGGAGGGCTGGGGTCGGGGGTGAAAACCACCGCGCTGAGCAAGACGGAGCGGCCCCCCTCCCGAGACCCGCCCCCGCGAGGGGGAGCGGGATGGCGGCGGCCTGTGCGAGCCCGCCGCCCTCGTCGACGCCTGCGCGCGCTTGCAATTGCGCGTCGCCGCGGACAATTCCTGGTCGGACCTGTTCAGCCGGCTCCTGTCGGAGAAGGTCGAGCCGAACCTCGGCCTCGGCCGGCCGACCTTCCTCACCGACTATCCCGCCAGCGAGGCGGCGCTGGCGCGCCTTTCCCCGCACGACCCGCGGGTCGCCGAGCGGTTCGAGCTCTACGCCTGCGGCGTCGAGCTCGCCAACGCCTTCGGCGAACTGACCGACCCGGCCGAGCAGCGCCGCCGCTTCGAGGAGGACATGGCGCTGAAGAGCCGAACTCTATGGGGAAAGCTATCCGATCGACGAAGATTTCCTTGCGTCGCTTGCCCTACATGAGGGAAACCAGCGGCGCGGCGCTCGGATTCGATCGGCTCGCCATGCTCGCCTGCGGCGCGGACAATATCGAGGACGTGCAATGGACGCCGGTCTTTCGGCCCTGACCCCGGACATCGCGCGGGCCGCGCGAGGCGCTGCATCGCGTGTTCGGCTTCGCGGAGTTCCGGCCGGGTCAGGAGGAAATCCTCGACGCCGTGCTCGGCGGCCAGGACGTGATGGCGATCATGCCGACGGGCAGCGGCAAGTCGCTGCTGTTCCAGTTGCCCGCGCTGCTCGGCGACGGCCTCACCGTCGTCGTCTCGCCGCTCATCGCGCTGATGCGCGATCAGGTCGCGCAGATGCGCGAATACGGGATCGCGGCGGCCGCGCTCAACTCGACCGCCGACGCCGCCGAGCGCGCCGCAATCTACGAGGCGCTGGAGCGCGGCCGCGCTGCGGCTGCTCTATGTCGCGCCGGAGCGGCTGCTGCGCGACGACACGCTGGAGCTTCTGCGCCGGCGCCGCATCGACCTCCTCGCCATCGACGAGGCGCATTGCGTCTCGCAATGGGGCCACGATTTCCGCCCCGAATATATCCGCCTGAAGGAGGCGGCGCAGGCGCTCGGCCGGCCCAAGACCATCGCCGTGACCGCGACCGCCGACGCGCCGACCCGCGCGCGACATCGAGGAGCGGCTGTTCTTCACGCGCGCCGAAGGTCTTCGTGCGCTCCTTCGACCGGCCGAACCTGTTCCTCGCCATGCGCCCGAAGGCCGACGCCACGCGCCAGCTCTGGGACGCGACTGCAGCGCCACAAGGGCGAAAGCGGCATCGTCTATTGCGCCTCGCGAAACCGCACCGAGGAGCTGGCGAACGAATTCTCCGCAGCGCGGCCGCCGCGCGCTGCCCTATCACGCCGGCCTCGACCAGCGCGTGCGCGCCGCCAACCAGGACGCGTTCCTGCAAGAGGACGGCGTCGTCATCTGCGCGACCATCGCCTTCGGCATGGGCGTCGACAAGCCCGACGTGCGCTTCGTCCTGCACGCCGACATGCCCTCCTCGATCGAGAGCTATTATCAGGAGATCGGCCGCGCCGGCCGCGACGGCCTGCCCGCCGACACGCTGACGCTCTACGGCCTCGGCGACATCGAATTGCGCCGCCGCCAGATCGAGGACAGCGACGCCCCGCCGAGCGCAAGACGGATCGAGCAGGAGAAGCTCGAAGACCTCGTGGCCCTTTGCGAATGCGCGCGCTGCCGGCGCCAGGTGCTGCTCGGCTTCTTCGGCGAGGACTGCGGCGCCCTGCGGCAATTGCGACGTCTGCCAGGGCGCGCGTGCGGCTCGTCGACGGCCGGATCGACGCGCAGAAGGCGCTGTCCGCGGTGCTGCGCACCGAAGGCCGCTTCTTCTTCGGCCATCTCGCCAATATCCTTTCGGGCAAGACGACCGACGCGGTCGAGCGCCACAGCCACGATCAGCTGAAGACCTTCGGCGTCGGCGCCGACCGCGCGCCCGCCGGCTGGCGCGGCGTGTTCCGGCAATTGATGTCGGCGCGGCTGCATCGACCCGCGACCGCGACGACCGCGACCGGCTCGTGCTGACCGAGGCCGGCCGCAAGGCGCTGAAGGGCGAGGCGCCGTTCCAGCTTCGCGAGGACGTGCTCGCGCGCCAAGAGCAAGCGCGCCCGCAAGCTCGCGCCGACCCCGCGCGACGCCGACGCCGATCTGCTCGCCGCGCTGAAGGCGCTGCGCGCCGCGATGGCGCAAGGCCGCCAACCAGCCGGCCTATGTCATCTTCCCCGACCGCACCCTGATCGAAATGGCGAAGGAGAAGCCGGCGACCTCGCCGAAATGGCCGAGATCCACGGCGTCGGCGAGCAGAAACTGCAGAAATTCGGCCCCGCCTTCCTCGCCGTCGTGAAGGACCATGCCTGAACTGCCCGAAGTCGAGACGGTGCGGCGCGGGCTTGAGCGCCACTTTCGTCGGCGGGCGCATCGCCGCGCGTCGAGGCGCGGCGGCCGGACCTGCGCTTTCCCGCTGCCCGCGCGCTTCGTCGGCGCGGCTGACCGGCCGGCGCGGTCGCGGACTTGCGCCGTCGCGCCAAATATCTGCTCGCCGATCTCGACTCCGGCGAGACGCTGGTCATGCATCTGGGCATGTCCGGCTCGTTCCGCGTCGAGGGCGAGCCGGTCGGCGAGTTCCACCACCCGCGCGGCAAGACGCGCGACGCATGACCACGTCGAGTTCCTGTTCGAGAGCGGCGCGCGCGTGATCTACAACGACCCGCGCCGCTTCGGCTTCATGGACATCGCGGAGACCGCGCAAGCTGGACGCGCACCCGCTGTTCGCCGGCCTCGGCGTCGAGCCGCTCGGGCCGGATTTCGACGCGGCGCGCGCTGGCGGCGGTTCTCGCCGGCGCGCGCGCGCCGCTGAAGGCCGCCCTGCTCGACCAGCGCCGCATCGCCGGGCTCGGCAACATCTATGTCTGCGAGGCGCTGCACGCGGCGCGGCTGTCGCCGCTGCGCGAGGCGGGCTCGCTGAAGCCCGCCGAGACGCGCCGGCTCGCGCAGGGCGATCGGGGAGGTGCTGGCAGGCGGCGATCGAGGCCGGCGGCTCGACGCTTGCGCGACCATCGCCAGACCGACGGGACGCTCGGCTATTTCCAGCATTCCTTCGCCGTCTACGACCGCGAGGGCGCGGTGTGCGGCCATGCGCGCTGCGGCGGGATCATCATGCGCACGGTTCAATCCGGCCGCTCGACCTTCTATTGCGCCGCCTGTCAGAAGTGACTAGGACCGAGGGCGTCCCGCCCGCTTTAGAGCCGCGCAGGATCAGTGGCGCGGGGATAGTTGCAGCGACGCTGCAATACTGAGTTTGGTCAGTCGAAAGCCCAGTCGGAAACAAAGCAGGAAGCGGGAAGTTGGGGGAACGCGGGCGCGCGGCGGCTCGCTTGTGCGCCCAGCTTTGTCCGATTGCGATGGTTCATGGGACTCCGACGATGCGGTCACTGATCCTTGCAAGCGCCTTTTTCGCCACTCCGGCGCTGGCGCATGACTTCTGGTCCAACAACGACCCGGTTCCGCCCTGGGTGAAGGCGCAATGCTGCGGCCCGGACGACGTGCACCATCTTCGCCCCGGCGCCGTGCACATCATGGCGGACGGCTACCACATCGACGGGATCAAGACGATTGTCCCCATCGAGCAGGCGCTCCCCTCGCCCGACGGAACCTACTGGGCGTTCTGGAGTCCTCACGGCGAGCCCGAGCCCGTCATCATCTGCTTTTTCGCCCCGGTGAACGGCGCCTGACGCAGGCTCGTTGAAGCAGTCAGCGATTGCCTGCAATCGTCATTGAGTCACGGTTACGGTGACGCTGTACTTAATATCATCCGCTCTCTCCTAGCAACAAATTGTCAACTGTTGACAATTAACAATATCCCCGATATCTCAGCCGGATGAAAGGTCTCCCCATGTCCATCCCCGGCCCCCTCAGCCTCGTCCCGTTCGTCAGCGTCGACGACATGATGCGGATCGTCGCCGAGATCGGCGTCGAGCGCTTCCTCACCGAGCTCGCCGCCTATATCGAGGCCGACTTCCGCCGCTGGCCGTACTTCGACAAGACGCCGCGCGTCGCCGCCCATGCCGCCGAGGGCTCCATCGAGCTGATGCCGACCAGCGACGGCGCGCTCTACGCCTTCAAATACGTCAACGGCCACCCGAAGAACACGCGCGAGGGCCGGCAGACCGTCGTGCGCCTTCGGCATGCCTCGCCGACGTCGCGCACCGGCTATCCGCTGCTCCTGTCGGAAATGACCATCCTCACCGCGCTGCGCACCGCCGCGACCTCGGCGATGGCCGGCCAAATATCTCGCGCCGCAGGGCGCGCGCGACGATGGCGATCATCGGCAATGGCGCGCAATGCGAGTTCCAGGCGCTCGCCTTCAAGGCGCTCGTCGGGATCAAGGCCGTGCGCCTCTACGACATCGACCCCGCCGCGACCCGCAAAGCCGAGCGCAACCTAAGCCAGCCGGCCTTTCCGTCATCGCCTGCCGTTCGGCCGAGGAGGCCGTGCTCGGCGCGGACATCGTCACCACCGCGACGGCCGACAAGGCGCGGCGCGCGCATCCTCACCGACAACATGATCGGCGCCGGCATCCACATCAACGCCATCGGCGGCGATTGCCCCGGCAAGACCGAGCTCGACCCGAAAATCCTCGACCGCGCCGACGTGTTCGTCGAATATCCCGAGCAGACGCGGATCGAGGGCGAGATCCAGCAGATGCCGGCCGATTTCCCTGTGACCGAGCTGTGGCGGGTCATCGCGGGCGAGGCGCCCGGCCGGCGCGAGCGCGGCGATCACCCTGTTCGACAGCGTCGGCTTCGCCATCGAGGATTTCGCGTCGCTGCGTTATCTCCGCGACCGTCTCGACGCCCGACGTCACCCGCCTCGATCTCGTCGCCGATCCCGACGATCCGCGCGACCTCTACGGCATGCTCGAGCGCGCGGGCGTCAAGGCGGCCGCGTGACACACTCCGTCGCATTCGGATAAACTCTTGCCCTCCGCGCCCCGCCCCGCCATAGAGGCGGCGGGAGGACGGCCATGCTGCATCTTGTCTCTGCATTCGACCGCATCGGCGAGGAGAACGCCTTCGCCGTGCTGGCGAAGGCCGCCGCGTTGCAGGCCAAAGGCCGCGACATCATCAATCTCGGCATCGGCCAGCCCGATTTCAAAACCCCGCCGCCATATCGTCGAGGCCGCCGTCAAGGCGCTGCGCGACGGCGAGCACGGCTATACGCCGGCGACCGGCATTCTCCCCGCTTCGCGAGGCGGTCGCGGCCGACATCTTGACAGCGCCACCGCGTCGAGGTCTCGCCCGACAACGTGATCATCGTGCCCGGCGGCAAGGTCACCATGTTCATGGCGATCCTGATGTTCGGCGAGCCCGGCGTCGACATCCTCTATCCCGATCCCGGTTTTCCGATCTATCGCTCGATGATCGAGTTCACCGGCGCGCGTCCCGTGCCGATCCCGATGCGCGAGGAGAACGGCTTCGCCTTCTCGGCCGAGGAGACGCTTGGCGCTGATCACGCCGCAAACCCGGCTGATCATCCTCAACTCGCCCGCCAACCCGACCGGCGGCGTGACCCCGAAGGCCGAGATCGACACGCTCGTCACGGGCCTCGTCCCGCTTCCCCGACGTCGCCATCCTCTCCGACGAGATCTACGGGCAGATGACCTATGACGGCCTCGCCCATCAGTCCGCTGCTCGCCTATCCCGAGATCCGCGACCGGCTCATCCTGCTCGACGGCTGGTCGAAGACTTATGCGATGACCGGCTGGCGGCTCGGCTATTCCGTCTGGCCGGCGCCGCTCTACGACGCCGCGCGCAAGCTCGCGGTCAATTCCTATTCCTGCGTCAACGCGCCGGCCCAGTTCGCGGGCCTCGCCGCGCTGACCGGCCGGCAGGACGCGGTTCACGCCATGGTCGGCGAATTCGACGCCCGCCGCAAGCTCGTCGTCGAGGGCCTCAACGCGATCCCCAACTTGCGCGCGGCGACGCCGAAGGGCGCCTTCTACGCCTTCCCCAACATTTCCGCGACCGGCTGGAAGGCCAAGCCGCTCGCCAACGCCCTGCTCGAAAAGGCGGGCGTGGCGACCATCGGCGGGCCGGATTTCGGCGTCTACGGCGAGGGCTACCTGCGCCTTTCCTACGCCAATTCGACGCCAAATATCGTCAAGGCGCTGCAACGCATCGGGGATTTTTTGGCGAGCGAAAAGCCGCCGGCTTGAGGGTTAACATTGGCGCTGGCGTTTCGCGCCTCAAGCCGTTATGGCTCACCTCGCGATTGAGGCTTATTCTGGACATGCGCCGCTTTATATTGGCTTTGACTTTGGCTTTCATCGCTTCCGGCGCTCGGGCGGAAACCGTCAAGACCTCGCCCGCCGCCTGCGATCCGACGCGCATCGCCGCCAAAGAGCTCGCCGATTGCCTGCACAGCGCCTCCGAGAAATCCGAACACGACCTCAGCGCCGCCCTCGAAGCGGCGCTGAAATCCATAGACTCCAAGCCGAAGATGCTCGCCACCCGCAAGGCGCGCTGGAAGCGTTTCCTCAACGATTCGCAGGCGCAATGGGTGTCCTGGCGCGACGAGGAATGCCAGGATCTGGCGCCTCTGGAGACGCCCGCCGCCAGCGGCGGCGATCCCCGCTTGACCTGCATCATTGACCGCAACACCCGCCGCACCCAGGATTTAAGGGCGCGATATCCGTAAAGCAGCGCCTCCCCGCGTTTTTGCCGTCGTCTGGGTGGCAGGCTGACTGTCTCCGCCAGAGGAAGGCGGGCGGCGCCGCGTTCGGATGGAGCGCCGGCGGGTGGAGTCGCGTCACACTCTCGCAAAGCGACCGCCCGGATTCTGACGCCTTCGCGACGCAGTCGCAGGGCAAGAAACAGGCGGCGGGGCCGACCGAGGAAAGACATGAAGCGGATCTTCTCGCATTCTGTTTTTCAATTCGCGCGCGCGAGCGCGACCGCGCTGGCGCTCTTCGGCCTGAGCCTGGCGCCCTCCGTCGCCGCGACGAACGGCGACAGCGCCGTCGCGCCCAGCGCGCCCGCGGCTAGGGAAAGCTACAAGCTGCCGATCACCCGGCCGCTCGACCAGGGCGATTCCGATCTTTGCTGGGTATACGCCGCGCTCGGCATGCTGGAGACGAACTATCTCGTCCGACACCCCCAATCGACGATCGACCTCTCGCGCGCGGCCGTGCAGCGCGTCTCGATCGCCGATCGGTTCCATCGTCAGATCACCGGCGATTCCGACCATCTCGAAGACGGCGGCCTTGCCGTGGACGCCCTGACGTTGATCCGCCAGCACGGCCTGGTGGCCGAGAAGGACTTTCACGACGTCATCGATTCCGAGCCCGTCTGGGACAATGTCTCCAAGGCGATTGCGCAGGCCGACGGCGTCCAGGACAAGATTGTCGCGCTCAAGACCGCGCTCGCCGACGACCTCGGCGTCGCCCCCCGCGAGACGGAACTCGACGGGCGGGAGCTGACGCCAAAACAACTGGCCAATGTCGTGCTCGGCGACAATGTCTGGACCGAATATGACGTGACGCCGGACGGTCCTCCGCGGATCGGCCCCTCCGAGGATCCCGACGCGCGGCCGGAGACGCGGGTGCATTACGTCAAACTGGCGACCGCAATCGACCTCATTCACCAGTCGCTCGCGCGCGGCGAGGCGGTGGTCTGGGGCTCGACCGACAATCACGCCTTGCTCATCTACGGCGGCGATTACGACGCCGAGGGCCGCCCGCTCTCCTATTGGGTCAAGGACACCTTCGCACCCTACACCTACCAGGCGCCGGCCGAGAAAATTCACGCGGAGCTGACGGACGTGACGGTCGCGACGCCGCCGCCGAAGGAGGCGCGCGCGCCGTTGCAGGATTAGCGGCTCTGCGTTCATCAAACTGACATCGAAATCGGGTCGACTGGCAAAAACTGCGCCCATGGCCGAGCCCCGCCTCGACGCCTTGCGCGCCGCTTGCGATCAAGCGGTGGAGGCGACCCGAAGCGGACCGGTTCATTCGGCGCCGTTCCAGTCGGGAGCTCGCAACATCCGCGCAAAACTCACAATCCTCGCCGCGGCGCTCCTCGCGCTCGCCATCTCAGGCTGCGCGCAGTCGCAGCCAAACGGCGCCATGGGCGATTCCTATTCATCGGACACGACGAGCTACGCGCATCGCGACCCGGAGCTGGATTGCCCAAGCGGCAATTGCCAGGGCTTGGGAGGCACAGGCATTATCGGCGGAAACCACAACTTCTGAGCGGCGCCGACCCAAAGCGGCCCGGGCCCGGCTGGGAAACGTAAGGAGCTCGCGCGATGCGCGTAGAACTCGCAATCCTCGCCGCCGGCTTGCTCGCGCTCGCGTCGCCCGCCTGCGCGCAGGCCCAGTCGAACGGCCAGCCGGGCGCCGCAAAGTCTCATCACGGCAAGACGTCTCATCACGGCAAGACGTCAAAGCGCCATTTCAAGACACAACCGGGCCAGGCGGCAAAACCCCGTTCCGACGACTGGTGGAACGCGACGCGCTCCGCGCCTGCGCGCCACAAGGAGGATTGCCCCAATGGCGACTGTCGGGGCCTCAACAGTCCCAACGGTTTCGGCGGCAGCGGCAGCGACTTCTGAGAGCGCCCGGCCCCAGATCGCGGCCTATTCCTCCACCTCGAACTCCTCCCGGTCCGGGCTGCCCGCCAGCACCTCGCGCTTGCCCTGATGGTTGGGCGGGCTGACGACGCCCTCTTTCTCCATGCGCTCCACCAGCGAGGCCGCCTTGTTGTAGCCGACCGACAGACGCCGCTGGATGTAGCTGACCGACACTTTCTTCTCGCGCGTGACGATGGCGACCGCGCGGTCGTAATAGTCGCCGGCCTCCTCCTGATCCATCGTCATCGGCATGCCGCCGCCCGCAGGCGCCGACCCGCCCTCATCCTCCGAAGCCGAGGCGTCCTCCTCGGTGATGGCGGACAGATATTCCGGCTGCCCCTGCGTCTTCAGATAAGCGACGATCTTCTCGACTTCCGCGTCCGACACGAACGGCCCGTGCACGCGGCTGATGCGCCCGCCGCCGGCCATGTAGAGCATGTCGCCCTGGCCCAGCAGCTGCTCGGCGCCCTGCTCGCCGAGGATGGTGCGGCTGTCGATCTTGCTCGTCACCTGGAAGGAGATGCGCGTCGGGAAATTGGCCTTGATCGTGCCGGTGATGACGTCGACCGAGGGGCGCTGCGTGGCCATGATGATATGGATGCCGGCCGCGCGCGCCATCTGCGCGAGCCGCTGGATCGCGCCTTCGATGTCCTTGCCGGCGACCATCATCAGGTCGGCCATCTCGTCGACCACCACGACGATATAGGGCAGCTCCTCCAGCGACATTTCCTCCTGCCGGTAGAGCAGTTCGCCCGTCTCGGGGTCGAAGCCGTCCTGCACCTGCCGCGTGATCGCCTCGCCCCTCGCCGCCGCCTCGGCCACGCGGGCGTTGAAGCCGTCGATGTTGCGAACGCCGACCTTCGACATCTTGCGGTAGCGGTCCTCCATCTCCCGCACCGCCCATTTGAGCGCGACGACCGCCTTCTTCGGATCGGTGACGACGGGCGTCAGCAGATGCGGAATGCCGTCGTAGACGGAAAGCTCCAGCATCTTCGGATCGACCATGATGAGCCGGCAGTTCTTCGGCTCCAGCCGGTAGAGCAGGCTCAAGACCATCGTATTGATCGCCACCGACTTGCCGGAGCCGGTGGTGCCGGCGACGAGCAGGTGCGGCATCTTGGCGAGATCGACGATGACCGGCTCGCCTCCGATCGTCTTGCCGAGCGCGATCGCCAGCTTGTGCTTGGTGGTCTCGAAATCCTGGCTGCCGAGCATCTCGCGCAGGTACACGGTCTCGCGGCGCTGGTTGGGCAGCTCGACGCCGATGGCGTTGCGCCCTTGCACGACCGCGACGCGCGCCGAGATCGCCGACATCGAGCGGGCGATGTCGTCGGCCAGCCCGATCACGCGCGAGGATTTGACGCCCGGCGCCGGCTCCAGTTCGTAGAGCGTCACCACCGGGCCGGGGCGCACGTTGATGATCTCGCCCTTCACCCCGAAATCGTCGAGCACGCCCTCCAGGAGCCGCGCGTTCTGCTCCAGCGCGTCGTCGGAGATCTTCGATGTCGATTTCTTCGGCTCCGCCAGCATCGTCAGCGCCGGCAGCGTATATTCGCCGCGCTCGATCGGCGTCGCAACGCGCTTGGGGGCCGCCTTCAGCGGTCCGACGGCCGGCGTCACCCTCACGGGCGGGGCGATCAGCGGCTCCGGCGCGACGGGACGCACGACCGGCGCCTTGGCGCCCACGGGCGGCGCGACGGAGGGCGCCAGTTGTATCGGGGCGTCGAGCGGCGCGCCGAACGGCGGGCTCGCCTCGTCGAGCCAGGGCGCGCGCGGCGGCGGCGCGGGTTTCAAAGGCTTGCGCGGCCGGCTGAGCAGCCGCTTGAGGCCGCTCTTGACGACATAAAGGACGTGGATCGCCGCGCCCAGCGACACGAGCCCGAGGCCCGGCTCGCCTTCGCTGTCGTCGTCGTCGATGTCGACCGGGGCGGGCGCGCGCCGGCGCGGCTTCTCGGCCGGGGGCTCGCCGGAGGCGGGGGCGTTGGGGAAGCGATAGCCGGCGGAAGCGGTGAGCGAAAGAATTGCGGTCGCCGCCAGCGCAAGCCCGATGACCACCATCTCCCACCCGGAGCCCGCGAAGATCTTGCGCGGTATCCACAGGACCGCGTCGCCGACGACGCCGCCGAGACCCGACGGCAGCGGCCAGCTCGCCGGCGCCGGCATGAGCGAGGCGAAGCCCGAGGTCGCCATCGCGCCCGCCATCAGCAGCAGCACGCGCGGCGAGATGCGGCCGATGCGCCGCTCGACGACGAGTCGCCAGCCCCATGCGGCCGGCGGGGCCAGCGCCGCCGCGGAGCCGACGCCGAGGAATTGCATGAGCAGATCGGCTGAGATCGCCCCGCCGCGCCCGAGCCAATTATGCGGGGCGGCGGAGGTGGCGTGGGTGAGGCTCGGATCGTCGACCGACCACGACATCAGCGACAGGCCGGCGCCGACGACGAGCGCGAGCAAAGCGACGCCCGCGGCCTCCGCCGCACGCCGCTTCGGCCCCTCGCGCAAACGGTCGGGGAGATGGTCGAGTAGCGTGAAGGTGGTCGTACGCATCCAAAGACCCCGCGCCGCAGCCGAAGCGCAAGCGCCCGTCCTCACGCTAGGGCGCGCCGGTTAACGCCGGCCTAACGTTAAGGGTTCTTAACTGTTTGATTTCTCGCCTATCCGCTGCGGACGCCCTCGCGCCTTCCCTGCGGAAGTTCCTGACATGTTCTCACCGCTTTCCGCGTGCGCGGCGCTCGGCATTGTAGGCGCCCCAGTTGTGAGCGATATAGCAGGCGCAGACTTGAAATACCTTGTCTTCGCCAGTGTTGGCCCAGAAAAAAAGGCGCATAAGCAATAGATGCGCGATAATTCTCCAATATGTTAAATCCGTCCCTATAGTCTCAACCGCTGTAGACATTAGTGGATTTCTGGGCTTACCCCGAAGCGGTCAGCTCATTGGTGAATATGCGCAAAATCTTGCCGTTATCGTTGACGACGCCGATTTCGCGCACTGATTTCAACATCGTATTTCACCGCGAAGCCGCCAGGCGAGTGGGCAGACGGCCGATGCTATCGCTCAGTACAGGTCCGTCCGGCGCCACTTCGCGTTGTTCGACGACCTTGAATGGCGTATTCTTTTTCAGCCGCGTCACGATCCGGCAACCTGCCTCGTCGAGTTTCGCCCACCAGCCGAAATCGTAATATCCGAGATCGAACACGTAAGTGGCTCCGGGTTCGATGGGCATGGCCTTGGCCGCGGTGATGTCGTTCACGTTGGAGGGCGTGACCATCGAATAAAGCGGCTGATGGGCGTCCAGATCGTAGACGATATGCGCCTTGGCGTCCGCAAACCTCGTCCGAAAAGCTCGCTCACCGCTGAGTAAACGCACTCAGCCTGACGCTGGTGGAGTCGATCAAACGCACGCAATCGCCGATCTTCAGACCTTGAAGGGCGACGGGCTCATCCGCGCTCGGCGAACGCGAGCCTCGCGCCGAAGGCCACGAAGATCGAGCCCGTCAGCCTGTCCAGCGCCCTGACCACGCCGGGCTCCCTCAGCCGCAGGCCGATCGGAACGGTCAGCGCGATCAACGCGGCGAACCAGATCAGCGTCAGCGCCGCGTGAATTCCCGCCAGCAGCAGCGAGAACGCCGCGACATTGACGCCCGAGGGAATGAACTGCGGCAGAAAGGTCGCGTAGAACACGCCGACCTTCGGATTGAGCACATTGGTCAGGAAGCCGCGTCGAAACGATTCGCCAAGCCCGATCGCGTCGCCGGCCCGCAGCGATCATCGCCGCGCGCGGCCAAAGCAGAAGCCGCAAGCCCAGAAAAACGAGATAGGCCGCGCCGATCCATTTGAGCGCGGCGAAAGCGGCGCTGGAGGCCGCCATCAGCGCGTTGAGCCCGAGCGCCGCGCCCGCGCCCCACACGAACAGTCCCGCGCAAACGCCGAGCCCCGCCGCCGCCCCCGCGCGCGGCCCATGCGCGGCCGAGGCGCGCAGCACCATGGCGGTGTCGACTCCAGGCGTCGCCGTCAGCGCCGCCGCGGCGACGACATAGGCGAGCAGCGCGACGAGCATCCGCTCACATCCCGAAGCGGAACAGGCCGGTCATGACGTTCTTCAGGAAGCTCGGCTCCTGGCCGCCGGTCGGCGTGGTCCGCGACACGAAGTCGAACACCTTGCCGTCCTTCATGCCGTAATTGGCGACGCGCGAGACCTTGCCCTTCTTGTCGAAATAGACCGCCACCACGTGCTGGTCGGTGGTCTGCGCGGCCATGAAGGCGAGCGCGCGGCGCTCCTTCTGGCCGATATAGTACCAGGCGTCGCCGCCGACCGTCGAGGTGGTCGAGGGCGTGCCCATCAGGTTCAGCGTCTCGCGCTTGTCGGTCTTGCCGACCTCCACCTTGGCGAGCGTCTGCTCGTCGATCTGATAGCCCCGATCGAAATCGCCATTGTATCCGATACAACCGGAGAGCGGCCCCGCCAGCGCAAGCGCCGCGGCCGCGAGCATCATTTTCCCCTTCACGCGCATCGACGCCCCCATTGCGAAGCGAAGCTCGGCCTGCCAGATACCCCGCCTAACGGAAGCTCGTTAATTAAATCAAGGCCCCGAATGATTTTCGCCCATTGGCGCGCCCGCCGAGCCGCGCGCGCCCTCATCGATCAAATTCACGGCGAGATCGTGGCGGCGGCCCGCGCGCCTGCCCTTTATGCCGATTGCGGCGTGCCCGACGACCTCGACGGCCGCTTCGAAATGGCCACGCTGCACGCCGATCTGGCTGCTGCGGCGCCTGGCCGAACTCGGCGCGAACGACCTCGCCCAGGAGGTCGTCGACCGCGTTTTCGAGGGCTTCGACGACGCGCTGCGCGAAATGGCGGTCAGCGACGTCGGCGTCGCCAAACGGATGACGAAGATGGCCGGCGCCTATTTCGGCCGCGCCGGCGCCTATGGCCCGGCGCTGGAGGCCGGCGACGCCGACGCGCTCGCCGCCGCGCTGGCCCGCAACGCGCTGCGCGCGGGCGACGCGCCGACGCCCGCCGCCCGGCGTCTCGCCGAGCGGACGCTCGCCACGCAGCGCCTGCTGGCCCAGACGCCGCTCGAGGCCTTCCTGTCCGGACGTTTCCGCTACCCGCAACCGGAGACCGCGCCATGACCGAGACATCGAATTCAGCCGCCCGGCGCGCGTCGATGCCCCTGCCCCGCGACGGCCTCGAGCTCGAGATCGAGGCCAACGCAGCCGAGCGCGCGGCGCTCGCCGAGACTCAACGGCCTGCCGGCGATCGCGCGGCTGTCCGCGAGCTTCCGCATCGCCAAATGGCGGCGCGGCGTGCGTGTCGAGGGCGAGCTTTCGGCGCGCGTGACGCAGACCTGCGTCGTCAGCCTGGAGCCCTTCGAGGCCGATGTCGAAGAACCGATCGACGTCAAGTTCCTGCCGGCCGACGCCATGCCGCCCCCGAATCGGTCGCAGGACGAGGACGCGCCGGACGAGATCGTCGACGGCAAGATCGACCTCGGCGCGCTCGCCTCGGAGTTCCTGACGCTGGCGCTCGACCCCTATCCGCGCAAGCCCGGCGTCGCCTTCGAGCCGCCGGCCGAGCTGAGGGAGCCCGAATCGCCGTTCGACGCGCCTGCGCGCCCTCGCCGAGCGCGACGAGCCCGACTGAGCGTTGCGTTCGCGCGGCGCAAGCCGCTATGCTCCCGCCGCATTTTCGGGCAACAAGCGCCAAGCGAAGGGCAGACGGACTTCTTGAAGCGCGAAGTCATCATAGCGCTCGACGCGATGGGCGGCGATCACGGAGCCGAGCGTCGTCGCGCCGGCGGCGGCGATCGCGCTCGAACGGCGTCCGGACACGCGCTACCTGCTGTTCGGCGACGAAAAGCTGCTGCAGCCGCTGGTCGCCGCGCATCCGAAGCTCGCCGCCAGATCGACGATCGTCCATTGCGACGTCGCGGTGAAGATGACCGACAAGCCGAGCCAGGCGCTTCGCCAGGGCCGCCGCGTCTCCTCGATGTGGAGGGCGATCGAGGCGGTCAAGCGCGGCGAGGCCGATTGCGCGGTCTCGGCCGGCAACACCGGCGCGCTGATGGCGATGGCCAAGGTCTGCCTGCACATGCTGCCGATGATCGAGCGCCCGGCGCTCGCCGCGATGTGGCCGACGATGCGCGGCGAATCGATCGTGCTCGACGTCGGCGCCTCGATCGGCGCGGACGCGCAGCATCTCGTCGATCTCGCCGTCATGGGCGCGGCGATGGCGCGCATCGTGTTCGACATCGAGACGCCGACCGTCGGCCTGCTCAATGTCGGGGTCGAGGAGATCAAGGGACTCGAGGAGGTGAAGGCCGCCGGGCGCATGCTGCGCGAGGGCGCGTGGCCGCACATTCGAGCTATCACGGCTTCGTCGAGGGCGACGATCTCGGCCGCGGCACGGTCGACGTGTTCGTCACCGAGGGCTTCACCGGCAATATCGCGCTGAAGACGGCCGAGGGCACCGCCAGGCAGATCGCGCAATATCATGCGCGACGCGATGGGCGCGACGCTCGCCACCCGGATCGGCTACCTGCTGGCGCGCGGCGCGTTCCAGGCGCTGCGGCGCAAGCTCGATCCCGGCCGGCGTCAACGGCGCCGTGTTTCTCGGCCTTGACGGCGTGGTGATCAAGAGTCATGGCGGGGCGGACGCCGGAAGCTTACGCCGGCGCGATCGAGGTCGGCTACGACATGGTGCGCCAGGATCTGCTCGCCAACATCCGCGACATGATCGGCCACGCGAGCGAAGCCCGCACCCCGACGCTCGCCAGTTCGTGAAAGAGTGAGATGAACGCAAGAACTCCGTTCGGTCGTGCGGGGCGTCGGCGCTTGCCTGCCCGAGCGCGTCGTCACCAATGACGAACTGGCGAACCGGGTCGACACTTCCGACGAGTGGATCGTCCAGCGCACCGGCATCAAGCAGCGCCATATCGCCGGCGAGGCGAGACCACCGTGACGCTCGGGACCCGCGCGGCCGCGCGCGCGCTCGCGCGCGCCGGGCTGGACGCCGCCGACATCGACCTCATCATCGTCGCGACTTCGACGCCCGATCACACTTTCCCCTCCTCGGCGACGGAGATTCAGGCCGCGCTCGGCATGACGCAGGGCGTCGCCTTCGACCTGCAGGCCGTCTGCTCCGGCTTCGTCTTCGCGCGTGACGACGGCCGACAAGTTTCTCGCCTCAGGCTCGCACAAGCGCGCGCTGGTCATCGGCGCCGAGACCTTCTCGCGCATCCTCGACTGGGAGGACCGCACGACCTGCGTGCTGTTCGGCGACGGCGCCGGGGCGATGGTGCTGGAGGCGGTCGAGGGCGGCGCGGCCGGCGTCATCGCCTCCAAGCTGCGCTCGGACGGGCGCCACCGCGCCAAGCTCTATGTCGACGGCGGCCCCTCGACGACCGGGCACGGTCGGCCATCTGCGCATGGAGGGCCGCGAGGTGTTCAAGCACGCGGTCGGCATGGTGACGGACGTCATCAAGGCCTGTTTCGAGGAGGCCGGCGTCACCGCCGCCGACATCGACTGGTTCGTGCCGCATCAGGCCAACCGCCGCATCATCGACGCCTCCGCCGACAAGCTCGGCATCGCGCGCGAGAAGGTGGTGGTGACGGTCGACCGCCACGGCAACACCTCCGCCGCCTCGATCCCGCTCGCCCTCGATGCGGCGGTCACCGACGGGCGCATCAAGCCGGGCGATCTCGTGATGATCGAGGCGATGGGCGGCGGCTTCACCTGGGGCGCGGCGCTGATCCGGTGGTGAGGCGAAGAGTTCCTTGCCGCCTCTAGGGAATGCAAAATCGTCTGGCGGCCGTGAAAATGGGCCGCCGTCATGGCGGAGGGCTCACCCCAGTACCCGCCGGACGTCTTGGCCGCCTCGAAAAGGATCTGGCAATCCCTTTCTCTGTCCGGGTGTTTCGCCCGGCATACTCGCGTAGCGATAGTCGCACGAGGGCGACGCATGAAATTTCTTGGCGATGGCGTAGTTGGGCAAGTGAAAGCGTCCGCTTGCAGGCCCGATGGGCAAGACAATCGCCAAAGCGCAAAGGCCCAGAGCTCTCATCCCCGCCCCGAACTCGCATCAAATATGCATACGTCTTTTCGGCTGACCGACCCGTTGTCAAGCGCGCTTCGCAGACGGGCCGGGCGCCGCTACGGCGCTTTCACCCCGCGCCCTGAGGATGAAAGCCCTTGAGTCATTACGCTCCTCCGCCCGGCTTCGCCCGCCTCGACATCGCAGGCGGCTTCGCCGCCGATTTCGGCTCGATCTACGCCCGCCGCGAGGGCGAGCGCGTCTGGTACGGCTTCCGCGTCGAGGAGCGGCACCTCAACTTCCGCGAGGTCGCCCATGGCGGGGCGATCGCCACCTTCGCCGACATGCAGCTCGCCGCCCTCATGCGCGCCGGACGGCTCGAGCCCAGGCAATCGCCGACGATCAGCCTGTCGGTCGACTATCTCGCGCCCGCCCGGCTCGGCGACTGGGTCGAGGGCGAAATCTCGCTCGTCAAGCGCACGGGCCGCCTCGCCTTTTCCGAGACGATCCTGACCGTCGAGGGCGCGCGGATCGGGCGCACGAAGGCGATCTTCTCCCATTCCGACAAGGCCGCCTCGCTCGACGCCCCGCCGCCCCCGCCGGCCGAGGCGCCTGACACGCCCCCGCCGCCGGGCTTCGAGCCGATCCATTCCGGCGCCGGCTTCGGCGAGTTTTTCGGGCCGGTCCATTTCGACGCGGAGCGGCACAGGCTCGGCTTTCGCGTCGCGCGCCGGCACATCAACCTGTTCGGCCTCTGTCACGGCGGGGCGATCGCGACTTTCGCCGACTATCAGATCGCCCCCCTGCGCCGGACGGGGATCGTGACCGGCCCCTTCGCCCCGACGCTGAGCCTCAACGTCGATTTCCTGGGGCCCGCGCGGCTCGGCGACTGGGTCGAGATGGAGGCCACGCTCGCGCGCGCGACGGGACGCTATCTGTTCACGCAGGCGCTGATGTCGAACGCGGCCGGCCCGGTCGCGCGCTCGACGGCGATCTACGCGATGACGCGGGGCTGAGGCGGAGTCGTCACGGGGATCGTTTGTTCTTGGGGCGTCCAGGCGTCGCTCGCTTCACTCCTTCGCGCCCCTGAACAGGAACGGCGCCACGTCGTTGACGCTCGGGCTCTTGACGGCGCGGAACGGCGCCGGGCGGCACACCGCCATCGCGGACAGGCCGACGCGCGCCGTCAAGAGCCCGTTGAGCATTCCCTCCCCCATCCGCGACGACAGTTTCGCCGCGATGCCGTGGCCAATCAGCCCTTGCAGCAACGTGTCGCCGACCGCCATGCCCCCGGTGATGACGAGATGGGCGGAGATCGCGCGCGCAAGCTTGATGAAGCCGAGGAAGCCCGGCCGGCCGCCGTAGATCTCGGCGATGCGGCGCGTCAGCCGCAACACTTGCGCCGCCACGAACACGACGTCGAGCGCCGCGCGCGGGCTCAGCGCCGTCACCAGCGACACGCGCTTGGCCGCGGCCGCGACTTCGGCGCGGGCGCGCGCGTCGAGCGGCTTCACCAGCGCCCGCTCGGCGATTTCGACCAGGTCGCGCCCGTCGATGATCTCGCCCATCGCCTGCTGAAGCTCCGCGCGCGCGCCCGCCGTCTCGGCCCGCGCCTCGTAGAGGGTGACGAGCCGTCTGACGGCCGCCCGGGCGGTTTCGCGGTCGTCGCGCGAATGCGCCTCCGCGAGATCGGCGTGCAGCCTGGCGATCCGGCGCTGGCGGCTGAGCGCGACGAATTCGCGCGCCGCCAGGCCGACGACGCCGATCAGCGAACAGCGCGGCGAAAGCCGAGCCCGAGCCAGCCGAGCCCGCCCGCCTTCGCCCACAGCGACTCGATCAGATCGTCGATCCACAAGCCGAGGCCCAGCGAGACGAGGCCGCCGAGCCCGGCCCAGACGAGGGTGGCCAGCGTCGGACGCCAGCGGCGGCTGACGCTTTCCTCGATCGCGCGCTCGCCCTCGTCGAGCGGCTCGGGCTCGGCCTTCTCCGGGATGGGCGCGGTCTGCGTGCGCACTTCGGCTTTCGGCGCCGCGGCGGCGGGCCGGTCGTCATAGGCGACCCCGGCGTCGTCGAGCCGGAACGCGCGCGGGCGCGGACGGTAATCGCTCATGCGAGGCGGTCTCCGATGAGGAACTGCAACGCGCGGTCGAGCCTGATATGGGGCGCCGCCGCCCCCTTCGCGTAGATCGGCGGCCGGAAGCGCACGAAACGCAGATCGTTGTCGGCCTCCGCCAGCGCCAGCGCGTCGCCCTCGAGCAGGCTTTCCGGATTTTCCGGCAAATGGCCGGGAAACACCGCCGCCTCGGCGGCGCCGTCGAACACCTGATCGCCGATGCGCTCGCCAAGCTCCGGCACGCCGATGATCGCCGGCAGCTCCTCGCCGTCGTGACGGATCATCGCCTCGCGCGTCGCGCGAACGGAAGCCAGCGCAATGACGTCGATCCTGGCGCCGACGCCCTTGGCGCGCGCAATCGCCTTCCCCGTCAGCACGCGCAGCAGCGCCTCCAGCCGGTCGTGGCTTTCATGATGCAGATGGTCGGCCTTGGTCGCCGCGAAAAGAATGCGGTCGACGCGCGGGCGGAAGATCGAGCCGAGCGCGGAGGCGCGGCCGGCGCGGAAGGCGCGCAACACCTCGGTCAGCGCGTTTTCGAGATCGCGCATCGCCGCCGGGCCGGAGTTGAGCGCGCCGAGAACGTCGACCAGCACGATCTGCCTGTCGAGCCGGCTGAAATGGTCATTGAAGAACGGCTTGACCACATGGGTCTTATAGGCCTCGTAGCGCCGCTGCATCATGGCGGCGAGCGACCCGGACGCCGGCTCGACGTTCTCCTCGACGGGCAGCGGCGCGAAGGTCAGCGCCGGCGAGCCTTCGAGATCGCCCGGCATCAGGAATCGCCCGGGCGGCAGCGTGGAGAGCGCGTAAGTATCCGCGCGCGCGGCGCGCAGATATTCGGTGAACAGGGTCGCGGCGGCGCGCGCGACGTCCTCGTCGAATCGCGACTGCGGCTCCAGCCCGTCGAGATGGGCGAGCCAAGCCCCTGCGAGCGGGGCCCGAGCCGGGGCGCGGCTCATGGCGATCGTTTCGTTCGACCAGCGCGCGTAGGACTTGTCGAGCAACGTCAGGTCGAGCAGCCATTCGCCGGGATAATCGACAATGTCGAGATCGAGCCGCGCCGGCCCCGGGCTCCAGCCGGCGGCGCGCGCGAATTCGATGCGCAGCCTCAACTGCGAGATGCGCCGCGTCGATTGCGGCCAATGCCGGCCGGGGCCGGCGAGCGCCGAAAGATGCTCCTCGTAGGGAAATCGCGGCACCGCGTCGTCGGGCTGGGGGTCGAGCTGGGCGCGGGCGATGCGTCCCTCCGCGGCCGCCGCCAGCACCGGCAGCCGTCCGCGCGTCAGCAGATTGTTGACGAGCGAGGTGACGAACACCGTTTTTCCCGAGCGCGCCAGGCCCGTGACGCCGATCCTCAGCGCCGGCCCGCGCAGATAGTCGCCGAAGGAGCGCGCCATGACGCCGGCTTCGAACGCGAGATTTTCTAGAAATGACATCGATTGCCCGGGCCTTGCGCGTCCTACTTAGGTTTTCGCGCGCTCGGGCGGAAGGGCCGCCGCCCGCGCCGAACCAAGCCAGGACGGCAAAACGTCGAAGCAAGGGCAAGCCGAGCGGAATTTGGCGGCCGCACAGGCGAACCCACGACGATCCTGCGGCGAGAATGCGACATCGAAAAATAAACCACCAAAATTAACCTATCATTTACCAAACTGTTCTTGCCCGTATCTGCAACATCACGAAGATTTTACCAAATATGTTAACACGTACAATCGACAGTTCTTGCCGATACTTTTGTAAATCTCGCGTTCGAATAGCGCAAAAATTATTGCCAGATTGTCGTCACATTTGCCGATTCTATTGTGCTCGCGATGCAACAGACTTTTGCCGACCAAGCGCGTACTGTCGCTCCTCAGCGGAACGAGGCCCTATCCTTGGCTGTGGGGGCTGAATTGAGGAGCAGGATATGAAAACGCTTTTTCTGGCCGTATTGATGGCGGGGGCTTCAACCGCGCGCCCTGGCCGCCGACCTGCCCACCCGCAAGGAGCCTCCGGCTCCGGCGCCGGTTTACGCGCCCGCCCTTCACCTGGACCGGTTTCTATCTCGGTATCAACGGCGGCTTCGGCGTCGCCCACATCGGCAACACCGACTTCGGCAATCCGAACGGCGGCGAAATCGGCGGCACGATTGGCTACAACTGGCAGATGGGCCAGGTCGTGTTCGGCGGCGAGGCCGATCTCGACTGGGCTTCGGAGAGCTCCGGCCACACGTTCGTCAACGGCACCACCAACTTCAAGGTCAACGCGATAACCACCGAGCGCCTGCGCCTCGGCTACGCCGTGGACCACGCCCTGTTCTACATCACCGGCGGTTACGCCGGCGTCTCGACGCAGGCGTCGATCACCGACAACTTCGGCTTTACCGCCAGCCGGGATCGCTGGCGCAGCGGCGGCGTGATCGGCGGCGGCATCGAATATGCGTTCACCAACAACATCACCGCCAAGGCCGAATATCTCTGGGCGCCGTTGCAGAACGAGTCCTACTGGACCGGAACGCCCTACGCCGAGAGCGACACCATGTCGCTTTCGCTCTTCCGCGTGGGCCTGAACTACAAGTTCTGATTTGCTATCCGCGTCGAACGCGTGGAAAAAGCCGGCGGATTCCGCCGGCTTTTTCGTATTCGGGAGCGCCGCCCATGCAGCTTTGGGACGCTGAGCGTTACGATCGCTTCGAGGCCGAGCGCGCGCGGCCCTCGCGCGAGCTGATCGCCCGCATACCCCTTCGCAAGCCGCGCCGCATCGTCGATCTCGGCTGCGGCTCGGGCCTTTCGACGCTGGAGCTCAGGCGCGCCTTTCCCGAATCCGAGATCGTCGGCGTCGATCTCAGCCCCGACATGCTGAAGGCCGCCGCCAAGAAACTGCCCGACGCGACCTTTCTCGAAGGCGACGCGGGCCGCTTCGATGCGCGGGGCTTCGATCTCGTCTTCGCCAATGCGGTGTTTCACTGGGTTCCCGACCATCTCGGCGTCATTGCGCGCCTGGCCGCCGGATTGCCGGAAGGCGGCGCGCTCGCCTTCCAGATGCCCGACAACGAGGAGGAGCCGAGCCACCGGCTGATGCGCGCCGTCGCCGCCATGCCGGCGTTTCGCGGCCTAGCCGACAGCGGCCCGCAGGCAGGCGCTAGGCTCGTTCGCCGATTACGACGCCGCGCTGTCGCCGCCCTGCGACGAGGTCGACCTCTGGCGCACGACCTACGTGCACCGGCTGGGCGCGCCCGGACGACGTCGTCAAATGGGTGGAGGGCTCGGGCCTGCGCCCCTATCTCGATCCGCTCGACCCCGAACGGCGCGCGTCCTTCCTGGCGGCTTACGGCCAAGCCGTGGCGGAGGCCTATCCGGCGCAGCGCTAACGGCGCCGTGCTGTTCCCGTTCCCGCGCCTGTTCGCGGTGGCCTCGCGAGGGTTAACGAATCGTTAAGCCCGCCGCCGCCAGAATCGGCCGCATCGTCCGAGACTCCTCATGCGCCGATCCGTCATCGCCCTCGCCGTCTTCGCCGCATTCGCCGCCTGCGCTTCGGCGCAGGATCAGTGGCGAGCTGCACCCCAAACCGCTGCCGCCGCTCGCCCATCCCGACGATCCCCACATCGCGGCCAAGCAGGTGTTCGGCCGCGAACTGACGCCGACCGAGGCCGTCACGCGCTCGATCGGCTTCTACTCGCGCGGCTGCCTCGCCGGCGCCGAGCCCCTGCCGCTCGACGGCGCAAGCTGGCGCGTCATGCGCGTGTCGCGCAACCGCTATTGGGGCAATCCCGAGACGGTCGCCTTTCTCGAACGATTCTCCAAGAAGGCGGCGACCGGAGGGAATCTGGCCCGGCATTCTCGTCGGCGACATTTCGCAGCCGCGCGGCGGGCCGATGCTGACCGGCCACGCCTCGCACCAGATCGGCCTCGACGCCGACATCTGGCTGACCCCTATGCCCGCGAATCTGACGCCCGAGCAGCGCGAAACCATGTCGGCGGTCGACATGGTGCGGCCCGACGGCCTCGCGGTCGATCCGAACATTGGTCGGAGCGCCAGGCGGGCGTCATCCGCGCGGCCGCCGAGGAGCCGCAGGTGACGCTCATCTTCGTCAACGCCGCGATCAAGAAGGCCCTATGCGCGAAACACGCGGGCGAGCCGTGGATGAACAAGGTGCGGCCCTGGTGGGGGCACACCTATCATTTCCATGTGCGGCTTCGCTGTCCGGAGGGCTCGCCCAATCTGCCAGAACCAGGGCCCGCCGCCGCCCGGCGACGGCTGCGACAAGTCGCTGAACTGGTGGTTCACGGACGAGGTTCTGCATCCCAAAGCCCCCGTCCAAGCCCGCGCGACCCCTGACGATGGCGCAACTGCCCGCCGCCTGCCGCGCCATCGCCGCCGAGAAGTGAAGGCGCCTCTCGCCGCTCAGAAATGCGGCGCCGACGCCGACCATCAGCATGTTGTTGCCGCTCGAAATCTTCTGCGCCCCCCAGGGCATGTAGTAAGTGGCGGAGCCGAAATCGTAGTGGCGGAACTCGACGCGCGCGCTGATCATGCGCGTCAGCGCGACTTCGCCGCCGACGCCGATCGTATAGCCGTGCAGCGTTTTGTCGAAATTGAAGCCGCCGCTGCTCGAAGCTCGAAGTCGCCCAGGCCGGCCCGATCGTCCCATAGGCCAGAATGTTGCCGAAGGCGTAGCCTCCGCGCACCCGCAACGAGGAGAGCCAGTTCTGGCTCAGCGTGCCGCCCTGCCCGGAGCCGTTGATCGAGCCGAACATCGTGTCGCCCTCGACTCCGCCGACGATCGGCCCGTTTTGCAGGTTGTAGCCGGCATAGAGCCCGCCGCCGAAGCCGGTGGGGCTCACGTCGCCCGCGCCGCCGACCGCCGCCGCCGAGATGGGCCGCCCACCTCCGGCGCCGTCGAAGCTCGGTCCCCGGCGCCCGGCTGATACATATCGTCGGCGCGCGCGCCGGCGGCCCACAGCATCGCCACGCCCGCAATCCCGAACACAAACGACTTCGCCATACCTCAAGTCCCACTGCGCCGACGCCGGCGATGGGAACAATTTTACTTTGTTTTCTAACCAACGATTCGCCAAACCCAAGTTACGGAGAACGAAGCGTTAAGCTTGCGGCCGTCGCGGCAACGCTTGCGGCAAATCAACGACGCGGTCCCAGAGAAGCTAGCAGGGATTATGTCAAACAAGGGGCCCCGCCATGCTCGACAGCTTTCTCGTCGTTCTCGAAGACCATTCCGACGCTCTGATTCCCTACGCCGTCTCGGCGGCCAAGTCGCTCGGCGCCTATCCCACCGCTGTCTGGCCGCGTCGCGACGTCACCGGCCTTGAGGACGGCTCGCTGGAGGCGCGCCTCGAAACCGCCGTCGGCGGCGCGCCGGCGCGCAAGGCGCGCGCCCGCCAGGCGCTCGAAGCCTTTGCGCTCGCCGCCAAAGCCGCCGGCGTCGCCGCCGAGGTTCTCTATCCCGACGAAGGCGAGGACCCGCCGCGCGACGTGCTGCCGCGTTTCGCGCGCGCCTTCGATTTCGCCATGGTCCAGCAGCGCGAGCCCGGCCGCGCGCCGGCGCGCGACGACCTCACCGCCGCGCTGCTCGCCGAAAGCGGCCGGCCGGTCTGGGTGGTGCCCGCGATCCAGCGCGAACCGGCGAAATTCGGCCGTGTCCTCGTCGCCTGGGACGGCGGCGCCGCGGCCGCCGAAGCCGTTCAGCGAATCCAAGCGCATCTTCGAGCGCGCCCAGCGCGTCGAAATCGTCACCGTCTCCAACGGTTCGACCCATAACGCCGTGGTCGAGGGCGGCGAGCGGCTCGCCAGGCGAATTGCGCGCGCGGGCGTCGCCGCCGAGTTCCGCCGCCTTCCGAGCGACGAAGACCCCGCCAACGCGCTGCTGTCCTACGCCGCCGACGTCGGCGCCGATCTGATGGTGTGCGGCGGCTACAGCCACTCGCGCTTGCGCGAGACCCTGTTCGGCGGCGCGACCCGCACGTTCCTGACCAGCATGACGCTGCCGATCTTCTTCGCCCACTGACCCTGCGTTCCCTCTCCCCGTTTTCGGGGAGAGGGTTAGGGTGAGGGGCGGTTCAGCCCCGCGCCTCCCTGTGGCGCTCCATCTCGTCGACGAAGCGGCGGAACAGATAATGGCTGTCGCGCGGTCCCGGCGACGCCTCGGGATGATATTGCACCGAGAACGCCGGCCGGTCCGTCAGCGCGATGCCGCAATTGGAGCTGTCGAACAGCGACACATGGGTCACGCGCGCGTTTTGCCGGCAGCGTCTCGGGATCGAGCGCGAAACCGTGGTTCATCGACACGATCTCGACCTTGTCGGTGGTGTAGTCCATCACGGGATGGTTGGCGCCGTGATGGCCCTGCGGCATCTTGATCGTCTTCGCGCCGATCGCCAGCCCCAGCATCTGATGGCCGAGGCAGATGCCGAAGGTCGGCGTCTTCGTCTCCAGCACCGCCCTGGATCGTCGGCACGGCGTAGCGGCCGGTCTCGGCCGGATCGCCCGGGCCGTTGGACAGGAACACGCCGTCCGGCTTCAGCGCCATGATCTCCTCGGCCGAGGCGGTCGCGGGCACGACGATCACCTCGCAGCCCTGATCGGCGAGCAGCCGCAGGATGTTGCGCTTGATGCCGTAATCGACGGCGACGACCCGGTATTTCGCTTCCGCGCGCCGGCCGTAGCCGCCTTCCAGCCGCCAGCTCGTCTCGTCCCATTCGTAGCGCTGCGTCGCGCCGACGTCGGGCACGAGGTCCATCCCGTCGATGCCGGGAAAGGCCTTCGCCTTCGCGAGCAGCGCGGCGCGGTCGAACTGCGCCGTCCGGATGATGCGCGATGACCGCGTTGGGCATGCCGAGCGCGGCGGATGCGCGCGGTCAGCGCGCGCGTGTCGACGCCGCTGATGCCGATGATGCCGCGCGCCTTCAGCCAGGCGTCGAGCCGGCGGGTGGCGCGAAAGTTCGAGGGGTCGCACGACGTCGGCGCGCAGGATCGCAGCCGCGCGCGCCGGCCGAGGCCGCCAGATTGACGGTCTCGATGTCTTCCTCGTTCGTTCCCACCACGCCGATATGGGGAAAGGTGAAAGTGATGATCTGCCCGGCGTAGGAGGGATCGGTGAGGATTTCCTCATAGCCGGTCATCGCGGTGTTGAAGCACACTTCGCCGACGGCCTCGCCGGTCGCGCCGAGGCCGGCGCCCTCGATGACGAGCCCATCGGCGAGCACGACGAGCGCGGTCGGCTTGCGCGGCGCCCAGCCGGGCGTCGGCTTCGGTTGTTGTTGCGTTTGACATGGGGCTGTGGTTAAGCGCCGGCCGCGCCGGGCGTCAAGCCGATACGGCGGGAGTCTCGAAATGGCGGAAGCGGTTTCCCTGCGCGACAGCGTGTCCGCGCAGATGAAAGAGGCTATGAAGGCGGGCGACAAGATCCGCGTCGGGGCGCTGCGGCTCATCATGTCGGCCCTCAAGGACCGCGAGATCGAGGCGCGCGGCGCCGGCAAGATCGTCAGCCGCGCCGACGAGCTGGCGCTGCTGACCAAAATGGCCAAGACCCGCCAGGAATCGCTGACGATCTACAAGGACAACGGCCGCGAGGATCTCGCCGCGCAGGAAAGCGCCGAGATCGCCGTCATCAACGAATTCCTGCCCAGGCAGATGGACGAAGCGGCCATGACCGAGGCCGCCCGCGCGGCCATCGCCGAGACGGGCGCGGCCGGCATGCGCGACATGGGCAAGGTCGTCGCCGCGCTCAAGGAGAAATATCCCGGCCAGATGGATTTCGCCCGCGCCAGCGCCATCGTGAAGGGGCTGCTCGCCTCGTGAGCGCTCGCGGCCCGAAGCGCGGCGTCTGCGTCTATTGCGGATCGAGCCTCGGCTCGGACCCGCGCTTCGCCGAGGCCGCCGATCAGCTCGGCGCGGCGATCGCCGGCATGGGGGCGCGACTGGTGTTCGGCGGCGGCGGGCGCGGCCTGATGGGCCGCGTCGCGCGGGCGACGATGGCGGCCGGCGGCGAGGTCGTCGGGAATTATCCCCAGGTTTCTGCTGGAGCGCGAGGAGGCGACGTCTCGAGTGGAGCGAGCTCGTCGTCGTCGACAACATGCACCAGCGCAAGCAGTTGATGTTCGAGCGCGCCGACGCCTTCGTCGCCCTGCCCGGCGGCGTCGGCACGCTGGAGGAACTCGTCGAGCAACTGACCTGGGTGCAGCTCGAACGCCACCGAAAGCCGGTGCTGATCGCCGACATCGCCGGCTTCTGGCGCCCGCTGCTGTCGCTGATGGCGCATATGCGGATGGCCGAGTTCATCCGCGAGGACTTCGACGCGCGCTATCTGGTGGCCGAGAAGATCGCGGATGTGCCCGCCATCCTCATGCAGGCGTGGGAAAGAGCCGCGGCCGCGGCCATGATCGCTCTTTTCCTCAAGCCGAAATTGCGCGATGAAGACGCGCCCGGCCAAAGGACATAGCGAGTCGGGACGGCAGAGGTTGACATGAGGACGATGCTGCGGGGAGCATGGGTCGCGGCGGCGATTTTGGTGGCGAGCGGGAATAGCGCAGGCGCAGACGACGCCTGCCGATCCCCTGGCCCCGGGCGCGGCCGCCGAGAACGCAGACCCCGACAAGGGAGGCCGGAAAGGCCGGCGCCGAAAAGGCGGGCGAAGCCGAGAAGGCCGAAGCCGAGAAGGCGGCGAGGAAGGCGGGCGAAGCCGGGAAGGACGCGAAATCCGCCGAAAAGCACAAAGAGCAGCACCACGAAGGCGCGACGCTCGCTGTAACCGTGCATAACGAGCGGTCGGTCGGGCTGATGCAGCTCTCCGTCGTTCCGGCGGGCGATCCCGATCACAAGAAAGTGCTTGGCGCGCTTGCTTTCGGCCGCAAGACGGTCATTCACATCAAGCGCACGAAGGAATGTCTCTACGACATCCGCGGCCAATTCGCCGACGACGCCGATACGGAACAGCTCGGCGTCGAACTCTGCAAGGACAAGAAAATCAATCTGACGGATTGAACCGCCCGGCGATGGCCAAGCGGGGCGGCTCTCAGCGCCCCGTCAGGGCCGGGCTTGCCCCGGCCGACCACGCGGTTCGGCCCCACGCTTGCTCGCCCGCAGATGTCGTGGCGAATCGGCCCTGATGGCCGGACAGGCCCGGCGCGGCGACGCCTTCACGGCGCCCATCGCCCCCCCTTCGGGCGATCCGCCGACAGCTTCATTCGCGCCTCGACGAATGTGAAGAAAGACGACGGCTCGCGTGCGGTTGGAACCCTCCTGGATCCGAAAGGTCCGGTCATCGCGGTCATCCGAAAAGGCGAGGCCTATTATGGAGACGCGAACATTCTCGGAAAGCCGTATGTAACAGGCTACGAGCCGATCCGGGATGGCGAGAGGAACGTCATCGGCATCTACTTCGTCGGCTATGCAAAATAGCCGATCTGCGGAACCTCCAGACGCCAGGCGTATTGCGGCGCCAAATGAGATCGAGGAGGCATGGCCCGCCACGCCTCCCGACGAGGCGGCCGCCCTTTGCATGAACAGGCGGCCGACCCCAAAGGGGGTCTTACTTGGTCGCCGCCGCGTAGAGCTCGGCCACATATTCCCAGTTGACGAGGTGTTCGACGAACGCCTTCAGATAGTCCGGGCGACGGTTGCGATAGTCGATATAGTAGGAGTGCTCCCACACATCGACGCCGAGAATCGGCGTTCCCCCGTGCACGAGCGGGTTCTCGCCGTTCGGCGTCTTGGTGGCGACGACCTTGCCGTTGACGACGGCCAGCCACCCCCAGCCCGAACCGAACTGCCCGGCGCCGGCGGCGATCAAGTCCTCCTTCGCCTTCTCGACCGAGCCGAAGCCGTCGACCAGCGCCTTCTCCAGGGCGCCGGGAATCTTGCCGCCGCCGTTCGGCTTCATCCACTTCCAGAAATGGATGTGGTTGTAGTGCTGGCCGGCGTTGTTGAACAAAGCCGCGTTCTTGCCGAACGCGCCGCGCACGACGTCCTCGAGCGGCTTGCCCTCGAACTCGGTGCCTTTCAACAGGTTGTTGCCGTTGGTGACATAGGCCTGATGATGCTTGTCGTGATGATATTCGAGCGTCTCTTTCGACATATAGGGGCCGAGCGCGTCATACGCATAGGTCAGTTCGGGTAGGGTGAAAGACATGGGCAACCTCCTTCAGGGGCGCGCGGGACGCCGCTCGAATACGCCTCCGACGGGGCTTAACTAATCGCCGTCCGCGCCCCCCGCAACCCGACTTGGCGCCCAAACGCTGAAAACCGCCCTTGCTTTTGACACAATGTCGAGAACGTTAGCCGCATGACGATCCTGACATTCGTGATTGGCGCGCTTCTGTTGGCCGCAGGCTTCGGCTCCGTGGCGTATAGCCTCGATCTGTTGCCGACCGAGATGGGCCAGCTCTACGCCCAGAGCGGCGTCATCCTTCTCAGCTCCAGCGGCGTGGTGTTTGCCATCGCCGCGCTGATCTATCGAGTTGAACCGCATCTTCGCCCCGCCGCGCAAGAAGGCGAAGGCCCCGGCCGCCGCCGCTCGGGCCGCCGTCCAGGCGCCCGCGCCCGAGGACGACGTCAACCTCAACCGCAGCGGCCATCTGCCGACCTTCCGCGACGTCGAGGAGGCGATCGCCGAACCCGAGGCGGCGCCTGAGATCGTCGGCCGCTACAGCGCCGGCGGCGCCAATATGTGATCTATTCCGACGGCGCGATCGAGGCCGAGACCGCGGAAGGCGGCCTGCGCTTCTCCTCGATGGACGAGTTCAGGTCCTATATCGCCAGCCGTAAAAGCTGATCGACCCGCCTCAGACCGCGAGCCCGACTTTCGCCGCCAGATCGCGCAGCGAGACCTGCGGCCGGGCGCCGATGTGCTGGATCACCTCGCTCGCCGCCAGCGCCGCCAGCCGCGCGCAATGGGCGGGCTCGCGCCCGCGCGCGAGCCCCGCCAGATAGCCGGCCGCGAACAGATCTCCCGCCCCCGTCGTGTCGACGAGCCGCGCGATCGGGCTGCGCGGGAACCTCGGTGCGCGCGTCGCCCTCGACAATCACCGAGCCTTTCTCCGAGCGCGTCACCACCGCATGCACGCCCTCGGCCGCCAGCGCGTCGAGCGCCTCGTGCAGATGCGTCGTCTGATAGAGCGACAGCGCCTCGTCGGTGTTGGCGAACACGGTGTCGACGACCTTCGTGCGCATCAGGTCGATGAACTCGCCGCGGAAGCGGTCGACGCAGAAAGCGTCCGACAGCGTCAGCGCCACGCGCGCGCCGGCCTCGTGAGCGATCCGCCCGGCCTTGCGGAACGCCTCCTTCGCCGCCGGCCGGTCCCACATATAGCCTTCGAGATAGACGAAGCGCGCCGAGCGCACGAGTTCCTCATCGACGTCTTCGGGCGACAGATAAGTGCTGGCGCCGAGAAAGGTGTTCATCGTGCGCTCGCCGTCGGGCGTCACATAGATGAAGCAGCGCCCCGTTCCCGGCCCGTGCGCGGCCATGGGGGTGGCGTAGCTGACGCCGGTGGCGTTGAGGTCGTCGCCGAAGCGAAGCCCGAGTTCGTCCTTTCTCACCTTGCCGACATAGGCGGCGCTGACGCCGAAGGAGGCGACGCCGACGATGGTGTTGGCCGCAGAGCCGCCCGAGACGAACTGAGGATCGAGCCTGGCGGCGTAGAGCGCATCGGCGCGGTCCTCGTCGATCAGCGTCATAGCGCCTTTGGCCATGTCCTGGCTCGAGGAGATAGGCGTCGTCAGTCAAGGCGATGATGTCGATGAGACTGTTGCCGAGACCTAGCACGTCGACCTTTTGAGACATGAAACAGGCGCCTTCCGCGATGAGGGACGCCGGTCTTTGGCTCAGGCCGCAAGCGGCGTCAATGCGCCGCTCGCTCCCGCCGCAAAGAAGCCTATATATGAGAAACCCTTCCATACACCGGAGCCGACCCTTTGGCCGCCGCCCTCGACTTTCGCTTCCCCACGCCTCCCGCCCCCGGCGAGACCCTCGAGGTCGCCGAAGGCGTTCTCTGGCTCCGGCTGCGCGCTGCCGTTCCGGCTCGATCACGTCAATATCTATCTGATCGAGGACGGAGCGGGCTTCGCGCTGCTCGACACCGGCATCGACGACGCCCCGACAAGGGAGCTTTGGGAACGGCTGCTGGCCGGCTTGTTGAAAGGCCGGCCGCTGACCCGCATCATCTCCAGCCATTGCCATCCCGACCACATAGGCCTCGCCGGCTGGCTGTGCGGCCGGCTCGGCCTCGAACTTTACGCCAGCCAGACCGAATATTTGGATGCGCTGATGATCCGGCTCGACCCCGGCGCGCTCAACGCCGAGCCCTATCGCGGCTTCTATCTCGGCCACGGCCTCTCCGAGGAGCAGACCGACCTGCTCCTGAGCCGCGGCCTTCACTATCTGCGCATGGTCAGCGACCTGCCGCGCACATTCAACCGGCTGATGGCCGAGGAGACGCTGGAGATCGGCGGCCGGTCTTTCGAGGTTATCACAGGCGGCGGCCATGCCTCTGAGCAGGTCATGCTCTATTGCCGCGAAGGCGGCTTCATTCTCTGCGCCGATCAGGCCATGGCGAAGATCTCGCCCAACATCAGCGTGGAGGCGATCAACCCGAACGGCGATCCGCTCGGCGCCTATCTGCGCTCGCTCGCCGCGCTCAAACAAAGACTGCCCGCCGACACGCTCGCCCTGCCCGGCCACAACCTGCCTTTCGTGGGCCTTCCGACGCCGCATCGACGAGCTGATCGCTCATCATCAGATGCGCTGCGCCGCAATCCTGAAGGCGGTGGACGCGGGCGACGCCACGGCGATCGAGCTCGTGCCGGTGGTGTTTGGCCGCGTGATCGACGATCCTCACCAGATGTCGTTCGCGTTTGGAGAGACGCTGGCGCATGTCAACTATCTGGTCAGGCAGAAGGAGTTGGCGATTCGGCCCGGCCGGGGCGGCGCCTGGACGATCGTGCGGGCCTCCTGAGGCGCTCGCGGATACTAAAAAAGAATGGATAACGGCCGTCTGTTTCATGTTTGTTTCACAAACAACGCTGTTTGTGTGCTGAAAGGCTTGCAAAGCTCGAAGTTTTGTGGTCAACGAATCACGCGGGCCTGGCTTACCGGTCCGTTTCTTATTAGGAGACGACGTGGCCAAAGCCCCCAAATCCTCACCTTCCCGGCGCCCCTGGGCGTCGGAAGACGTCAAGATGCTGAAGTCGATGGCGCGCAAGGAGCCCGCCTCCGCGATCGCCAAGGCGCTGAAGCGCACCGAAGGCGCAACGCGGCAGAAGGCGACGGCGCTTGGCGTTTCGCTCAACACCACCCGCGGCCGCGTCGCCGCGAAATCCGCGGCTCGCAAGGCTCCCGCCCGCAAGGCGGCTCCGAAGAAGGTCGCCGCGAAGAAGGCTCCGCCGAAGAAGGCCGCCGCGAAGAAGAGCGCGCGCAGGGCCTGACGCCCCGGCGACGTTCAACAGAGAGCGCCCTTTCAGCCTCTCGCTGTGTGTGACCCAAGGCTAAAATAATTTTCAAACACGCGCATTGGCGATTAGCCGATGCGCGTTTTCTTGTTTTGTTCACAAATTTGGTTTGGGCGCGGCGGAAAGTCCCGCCTCTGCTTGCAGGGACAGATCGCGACGGCCAAGCCGGAAACCTGAGAACGGCGCGACGCGCACCCAGGCGGGGACGGCCATGACTGGAGCCATTGCTTCCCGGCCATAGATTGGCGTCTGCGACGGATCAGTCTGACCGCCGCAAGGCGCTCCGCGATCTGACGGACGGGGCCTCCCAACCGCCGCCTCCCGCGCGGCCTTCTCGCTCCGCCCAATTATGGGGAAAGGAAGAAGACGCACAACCAAGCGTCGGCATAGCGGAAAAACCCCTCACCCTGACCCTCTCCCCGCGGGGAGAGGGGAGCGAGAAGTGGCTCTGGTTCAGCGGATTCCTCAACAATTCCGGTCTGTCACGATGGGGTCCGACAGCAACCGCTCGATGGCGGCGCGAAGGCCCTCAACCCTCGCGGCGGTTCAATCCGAGCGCCAATCAAGGACCGCCGATGGCGAGCTTTTGCCTCAACCAGAGGAGTCGCGCCTCGCACGCCGCCGCCTCATAGGGGACCGCCGATCCGACGCCCCACACCGGCCCCGGCCAGGCCGCATCGCCCGCGCGCCGTCCCACGACATGCGCGTGGAGCTGGCGCACGATATTGCCGAGCGCGCCGAGGTTGATCTTCTCGACCCCGGGCAGGCAGCCAATCGCTTCGCGCCGTCGCCGCCATTTCCTCCATCAGTTGCGCCCGCTCAGCCTGCGTGAGATCAGTGATCTCGACGAGGCCGGCGCGGCGGGGAACCAGGATCGCCCAGGGATAGCGCGCATCGTTCATCAACAGCGCGCGCGACAAGCGGCAAATCGCCGACGATGCGGGCGTCGGCGGCCAAACGGGGATCGAGGGCGAAGCTCACAACCAGCTCGCGCCCTTCGGCCCCTTCGGCAGCCCGAGCTTGCACCGCCATCGTCTCGGCGATGTCGGCGAAACTCGCGCGCTCGCCGATCGGCCCCGGCTCGGCGTCGCCGAAGGCGATGATCGGCGCATGCTCGCGCGTATGATCGTAGCCGCGCCAGGTCGGGTCGTTGCCGTGATCGGCGGTGATGACGCAGAAATCCTGGCGCGCGCAGCGCGCCCTGGATCTCCGGCAGGCGGCGGTCGAACGCCTCCAGACAGGCCGCATAGCCCGCAACGTCGCGGCGATGGCCATATTCGGTGTCGAAATCGACGAGATTGACGAAGATCAGCCCGCCCTCGCCCGTCTCGCGCAGGGCGCGCAAGGTCAGATCGACGTGCTCGTCGTTGGATTTGCCCTTGAGCTCCAGCCCGGTGTCGCGATGGGCGAAGATGTCGCCGATCTTGCCGACGGTGACGATGTCCCGCCCGCCCTGCGCGGCGCGGGCCAGGATGTTGCCGGGCAGCGGCGGCATGGAGAAGTCCTTGCGGTTGGCGGTGCGCGCGAACTGGCCCGGCCGCTCGCCGAGGAAGGGCCGCGCGATCACCCGGCCGATGTTGAGCGGATCGCACAAGCGTCCGCGCCACGCGGCAGACGTCGTAGAGCCGCTCCAGGCCGAACGCCTCCTCATGCGCGGCGATCTGCAGCACGGAATCGACCGAGGTGTAGCAGATCGGCTTCAGCGTCCGCAGATGCTCCTCGCCGTAATCGCTCGATGATCTCGGTGCCCGAGGCGTGGCAATCGCCGAGAATGCCGGTGAGTTTCGCGCGCGCGATCAGCTCGCGCGTCAGCTCCGGCGGGAAGGCCGGCGTGCGGACGGGGAAATAGCCCCAGGCGAAATCGACCGGCGTGCCGGCGATCTCCCAATGGCCGGAGGGCGTGTCCTTGCCGCGCGAGGTCTCGACGCCATAGCCCCATTGCCCGGCCGGCGCCCGGCAGGCGAAGCCCGGCGGCCTGCGTCCGGTGGAAGCGTGCATGGCGAGGCCGAGGCCGAGCCTGTCGAGGTTCGGCAGCGCGAGCGGCCCTTGCCGCAGCCCCTCGCGGTCGCCCTTCCCGGCCGCGCAGGCCTCGGCGATATGGCCGAGCGTATCGGCGCCTTCGTCGCCATACTCGGCGGCGTCGCGCGCGCCGCCGCAACCGACCGAATCCAGCACAATGATGATCCCGCGCCCCATGCGGCCTCCCCGTTCATGCCGGCGTGAGCGCGGCGGCGAGCAGAGCTCTTGTATAGTCCTCGCGCGGCGAAGCGAAAATCGTCTCCGCCGGCCCGCTTTCGACCACCCGGCCCGCCTTCATCACCACGATGTCGCTCGCCAGCGCCCGCACGACTTCGAGATCATGACTGATGAAGAGATAGGCGAGCCCGCGCCGCTTTTGCAGGTCGGCGAGCAGATCGACGATCTGCGCGCGCACGGACTTGTCGAGCGCCGAGGTCGGCTCGTCGAGCACGACGAACTCCGGATCGAGCGCCATCGCGCGCGCGATCGCGATGCGCTGGCGCTGGCCGCCCGAGAACTCATGGGGATAGCGGTCCATCGTCGCGGGATCGAGCCCGACGTCGCTCAGCGCGCGCGCGACGGCGGAGCGCCGGTCGCGCGCGTTCATGCGCAGCTTCTGCGCGAGCAGTCCCTCCTCGACGATCTCGGCCACCGACAGTCGCGGCGACAGCGAGCCGAACGGGTCCTGAAACACGATCTGCATGTCGCGTCGGAGCGGCCGCATCTCCTTGCGCGAGAGCCCGTCGATCCGCAGACCCTTGAACGTTATCGGCCCCTGCGAGCGGATCAGCCGCAGGATCGCCAGCCCCAGCGTCGTCTTGCCCGAGCCGGATTCGCCGACGACGCCGAGCGTGCGGCCGGCTTTCAGTTCGAGCGTCACGCCGTCGACCGCCTTCACATGGCCGACGACGCGCCGCAGGAACCCCTTGCGGATCGGAAACCATATCTTGAGATCGTCGGTGGCGACGACCGTCTTCGCCTTCTCGTCGATCGGCGGCGGCGCGCCCTTCGGCGCCGCCTCGATCAACATGCGCGTGTAAGGATGCTGCGGCGCGGAAAACACCGACGCCGTCTCGCCCGCCTCGACGATGCGGCCGAGCCGCATCACCGCCACGCGCTTGGCGAGCCGGCGCACCAGATTGAGATCGTGAGTGATGAACAGCACCGCCATGCCATATTTGGCCTGAAGGTCGCGCAGCAGTTCGAGGATCTGCGCCTGCACGGTGACGTCGAGCGCCGTCGTCGGCTCGTCGGCGATGAACAGGTCCGGCCGGTTGGCGAGCGCCATGGCGATCATCACGCGCTGGCGCTGCCCGCCGGAAAGCTGATGCGGATAGGCGCCGAGCCGCGACTTGGGATCGGGAATGCCGACTTCCCGCAAAAGCTCGATCACGCGGTCGCGCAACGTTCGGCCGGGCCCGCGCCCGCGGTGCAGCAAGAGGATCTCGGCGATCTGGCGCTCGATCGTGTGCAGCGGATTGAGCGAGGTCATCGGCTCCTGAAACACCATGGTGACGCGGCCGCCGCGAATATCCCGCAATTCCCGGTCGCTCATCGTCAGCGTGTCGACGCCGTCGAACAGCACGTGTCCTTCAGGAAATGTCGCGCCTTGCACAAGGCGCACGATCGCCTGCGCCATGACCGTCTTGCCCGAACCGGATTCGCCGACCAGCGCCAGCGTCTCGCCCCGCTCCAGCGTGAACGAGACGCCTTCGACGACCCGGCTGTCCGCCAAAGGCGACGCTGAGATCGCGTACGTCGAGGAGGGGCGCGCTCACGCGAAAGTCTTTCTGGGATCGAAGGCGTCGCGCACCGCCTCGCCGACGAAGACCAGCAGCGACAGCATGATGGCGACGATGAAGAAGGCCGACAGCGCCAGCCACGGCGCCGACAGATTGTCCTTGCCCTCGAACAGCAAGCTCGCCGAGCGAGGGCGAGCCGGGCGGCATGCCGAGGCCCAGAAAATCGAGCGAGGTCAGCGCGCCGATCGAGGAATTGACGATGAAGGGGGCGAAGGTCAGCGTCGCCACCATGGCGTTGGGCAGCACGTGTTTGACGATGATCTTGAAGTCGCTCAGGCCCAGCGCGCGCGCCGCGTTCACATATTCGAAGTTGCGCGCGCGCAGGAATTCGGCGCGCACGACATGGACGAGGCTCACCCAGGAGAACAGCAGCAGGATCGTCAGCAGCACCCAGAAGCTCGGAGTCAGCATCGCCGACAATATGATGAGAATGTAGAGCTGCGGCAGCGACGACCAGATCTCGATGCCGCGCTGCATGATGAGGTCGAGCCTTCCGCCGAAATAGCCCTGCACCGCCCCGGCCGCGACGCCGACGACCGAGGAGACGCCCGCCAGGATCAATCCGAACAGCACCGAAATGCGGAAGCCGTAGAACAGCCGCGCCACGACGTCGCGCCCGTTCGCGTCGGTGCCGAGCCAGTTGTATTCGAGGTCATGGCAGGTCCCGCCGTCGGCCGGCGGCTTGGGCGGGGGATGGGCGGCGAGCGCGGCCTTGCATTGGGCCTGCGTCAGCAGCCAGGTCGGCGGCGAGGGGACGGGCGTCGGCGGATCGAGCTTGATCGTATTGTTGGCGAAACGGATCGGCGGCCAGATGATGAAGCCGTGCGCCTTGATCTCGTCGGAGATGACGGGATCGCGATAATCCGTCACCGCCTCGAAGCCGCCGAACTTGTCCTCGGGATAGTTGACGAACACCGGAAACAGCCGTTCGCCCTTGTAGGAGACGAACAGAGGCCGGTCGTTGCAGATGAACTCGGAGCCCATCGAGGCCACGAACATCACCAGAAAGATCCAGAAGGCGACGAAGCCGCGCCGGTTGCGCTTGAAACTCTCCAGCCGGCGGCGGTTGAGCGGCGAAAGTTTCATCTACGCCGCCCGCCGCCCCCTCCCCCGCCTCCGGGGCGAGGAGTGGCAAGCGTTCCTGAAAAAAGGGGCTCACCTTAAACTTCCCTTGTCTCGAAATCGATGCGCGGGTCGATCAGCGTATAGGTGATGTCGGAGATGAGGTTCACGACGAGGCCGACGAGCGCGAATATATAAAGAGTGCCGAGCACGACGGGATAATCGCGGTTGATGAGCGATTCATAGGAGAGGTAGCCCGAGCCCGTCGAGCGTGAACACCCGCTCGATCAGCAGCGAGCCGGTGAAGAACGCCCCGACGAAGGCGCCGGGAAAGCCGGCGATGACGATCAGCATCGCGTTGCGGAACACATGGCCGTAGAGCACCTGCCGCTCGGTGAGCCCCTTCATGCGCGCCGTCTGCACATAGGCTTTCCTGATCTCGTCGAGGAACGAGTTCTTCGTCAGAAGCGTCGAGGTGGCGAAGGAGCCGATCACCAGCGACGCCACCGGCAGCGTGATGTGCCAGAGATAATCGAGGATCTTGTGCGGCCAATCGAGGTCGGCGAAATTGTCCGAGGTGAGGCCGCGCAGCGGAAACACGGCCCAGAACGAGCCGCCGCCGAACAGCGTCAGCAGCAGGATCGCGAACAGGAAGCTCGGGATCGCATAGCCGACGATGACCACGCCCGACGACCAGACATCGAAGCGCGAACCGTCGCGCACCGCCTTGGAGATGCCGAGCGGAATCGAGATCGCATAGGAGATCAGCGTCATCCAGAGCCCGAGCGACATCGAGACCGGCAGCTTCTCGCGGATGAGCGAGATCACCGGCGCGTCGCGATAATAGCTGTGGCCGAGATGGAAGGTCGAGTAGTCGCGCGCCAGCATGAGGAAGCGCTCCCACGCCGGCTTGTCGAAGCCGTATTGCTTCTCCAGCTCCTTGATGAATTTCGGATCGAGCCCCTGGCTGCCGCGATAGCGCGAGGCGACGTCGGCGACGCCGGCGCTGGCGCCGCCGATCCCTTTCTGATCGGCGTTCTGCAATTGCGCGATCGCCCGCTCGACCGGCCCGCCGGGCACGAATTGCACGATGGCGAAGGAGACCAGCATGATGCCGAACAGCGTCGGGATCATCAGCAGGATGCGGCGGGCGAGATAGGCTAGCATGAGGAGAACCCGGCGGGCCGCAGCGCCGTCATGGCCGGGCTTGTCCCGGCCATCCACGCCAGCCCGCAGCAAAGCCTGTTGCGGCTTCGCGCGAATTCGAGATTCAACCAAACGATGGCCCTGCTCGCGGCCGGACCGCGTGGATGGCCGGGACAAGCCCGGCCATGACGGAGGGCGGTTTCCGTCCCTTGCGGATTGGCGCGCGCGCGGCGGCTTTTCTGCGCTCGCGATGACGGCCTCATCATCCCAGCCCGATCTTCTTCGCCTTTTCCTCGTCCCACCACCAGGTGTCCGGCGCGCCGACGCCGAGCTTCGGCTGGCGCTCGGGCCGCGAGAACACATCCCAGTGGCCGAGCCACACATTGTCGTTGTACCATGCCGGCATCCAGTAGCGCCCCGCGCGCCACAGCCGGTCGAGGCAGCGGCAGGCGGTCGTCAGCTCCTCGCGCGTGGCGGCGTCGGCGGCCTTCTCCACCATCGCGTCGATCGCCGCATTCTTGACGCCGGCGAGATTGCGCGAGCCCACGGTGTCGGCGGAGGAGGAGGAGAACAAGGTGCGCAGGCCCGCGCCCGGCGTGTCGCTGCCGCCGATGTTCAGCGCGGTGATGTCGAAATCGAAGGAATCCACGCGCGCCTTGTACTGGCTGGAGTCGACGATGCGCGACCGCGCGTCGATGCCGAGCTTCCTCATGTTCTGCCGCCAGGGCGAGATGTGCGGCTGGAACAGCTCCGAGGAGTCGAGGAACTCGAAGGCGAGCGGGTCGACCGTCGGGCAGCTTCAACTGCGAGCCGTCGCGCTTGCAGCCCGCCGCGAGCAGAAGATCGTAGGCGCGCTTCAACAAGGTCCGGTCGCTGCCCGAGCCGTCGGAAACCGGCGGCAGATAGGGCTCGCCGAACACTTCGTCGGGAACCTTGCCGCGCCAGGGCTCCAGCAGTTTCAGCTCCTCCGGCCCCGGCTTGCCCTTGGCCTCCATGACGGTGTTCTGGAAATGCGACGTCACCCGTTTGTAGGACGAGTACATCACATTCTTGTTGGTCCATTCGAAATCGAAGCAGAGCGTGATCGCCTCGCGAATGCGCGGGTCCTTGAACACCGGCCGGCGCAGGTTGAAATACCAGGCCTGCATGGAGCTCGGCGCGCCCGAATGCAGCGTCTCCTTGAGAACGCGCTTGTCGCGCACGGCCGGAAAATCGTAGCCGTGGCCCAGGTCCGCGAAGTATATTCCTGATGAAAGTTGATCGCGCCGGCCTTGAACGCCTCGAAGGCGACCTGCCGCTCGCGATAATATTCGTAGCGAAGCGTCGCGAAGTTGTTGAGCCCGACATTGACCGGAAGATCGCGGCCCCAATATTTGTCGTCGCGCGCGAATTCGATGAAGCGTCCCTGCTCGAATTTGCCGACCTTGTAAGGTCCGGAGCCGAGCGGCGCCTCCAGCGTCGACGCGTCGAAATCGCGCCCCTTCCACCACGCGGCGGAGAAGATCGGCATGCCCGCCACGATCAGATGCGCGTCGCGGCTGCGCTCCTTGATGAATTCGACCAGCGCCACGTCGTCGCTTTCCGCTTTCGCCGCGGCCATCTCGCGCAGCAGGATCGCGTAGACCGGATGGGCCTTCTCCTTCAAGCGTCGTCAGCGAGAAGGCGACGTCGGCGGCGGTAAGCCGCGAGCCGTCGGAAAAGCGCGCCTCCGGGCGCAGGCGGAAGCGATATTGCAGCTTGTCGGCGCTGACGCGCACCGATTTCGCGATCAGGCCATAGACCGAATCCGGCTCGTCGCCGTTGCCGGTCATCAGCGTGTCGAAGGTCGCGCCCATGCCGGCCGCGCCGTCGCCCTTGCGCGAGAAGATGTTGAGCGTGTCGAAGGTCTCGAAGTTCTGATTTCCCGTGACGTGTTGGTGATCTGCAACGAGAGCCGTCCGCCCTTGGGCGCGTTCGGATTGACGTAAGAGAAACACTTGAAGTCGGGCGGCAAGGCGAGATCGCCGAACGAGGACAGGCCGTGAACCTCCGCGTCGTCGGCGCGCGCCGGCAGGAAGCCGGCGGCCGACGAGCGCGCCCGCGCCCTGCAACGCGTTGCGTCTCGTTATGCGGACCGCCATGGGGCTTAGCTCCTTCACGCTTTTTCTTTCGCCTTTGCGGCGAGCGATGTAATCCGACCCGCGCGGGATTGACCAGTCGGGCGGTCGGGAGGGTTGAAGCATGAAAGACGCCTTTTTCGAGACAACCCCGCCCTGGGGCTTCGGCTTCGCGCGGCGCGGCGCTCGACCGCGTCGCCAACCGGCGCGACGACGCCGCTTACGTCGCCGAATTGCGCGACAAGCCCGGCGCCCGCTTCGCGCTCATCGCCCGCGACATGCCGATCCTCGGCCGCGACGACGCGCGAGGCCTTCTGGCCCCGCGCGCTCGCCGAGCGTCTGGGGCCGCCGCAGGCCGAAATCCTGCTGGGCCTCGGCCGCGACGGCGCGCCCCATTTCGCGGCCCTCCTGCCGGACACGGCCGTCGAGCAGCGCGCCGATGACAGCGACGGCTTCCTCGACCGCCGCGAACTCTACGTGCCCGGCCGCGACGATCTCGAACTCATAGACATGCGCACGATCGCCATGCAGGGGCTCGTCGCGCCCGAGACGGTGGCGATCCTCGGCGCAGCCAAGGCGAATCGCGGACTGGCACGCGCGCCACCGCTTCTGCGCCAAGTGCGGCCAGCCGACGCGCCTTTCCGCCGCCGGCTGGCGGCGCGAATGCGACGCCTGCAAGGCCCAGCATTTTCCGCGCACCGATCCCGTCGTCATCATGCTCGCCGTCGACGGCGAGCGTTGCCTGCTCGGCCGGCAGGCGCGCTTTCCCAAGGGCATGTATTCGGCGCTCGCCGGCTTCCTGGAGCCCGGCGAGACGATCGAGGAGGCGGTGCGCCGCGAGATCCACGAGGAGAGCGGCGTCGTCTGCGACGAGGTGCGCTATGTCGCCTCGCAGCCCTGGCCGTTCCCGTCCTCGCTGATGATCGGCTGCCTCGCCCGCGCCGTGACGCGCGAGATCCTCGTCGACGGCGCGGAGCTCGAAGACGCGCGCTGGTTCGAGCGCGAGGAGGTGCGCGCCATGTTCGAGAAGCGCCACCCGCAGAATCTGTTCGCGCCGATGCGCATGGCGATCGCCCATCATCTGCTGAAATTCTGGCTGGAGCATTGATGCGCCGCCCGCGGTTCATCCCCTCTCCCCGCTTGCGGGGAGAGGGTAACGCTTGCCGGACGGGCGCATGAGCGAGCCGACAATCGTCGACGTGCTGCCTCCCGTCGCCGTCGACACCGCCTATTCCTATCGCGCGCCGCCGGAGCTCGATCTTCGCCCCGGCGATTTCGTCGCCATGCCGCTCGGGACCCGCACCGCCGTCGGGGTCGTCTGGGCGGCGCGGCCGGGCGAGGGGGGCAATCTCAAATCGGTGATCGAGAAAAAGCCCTGGCCGCCGCTCAGCCAGCCTTTGCGCGATTTCGTCGACTGGATCGCGCGCTGGACCCTGAGCCCGCGCGGCGCGGTGCTGCGCATGGCCGCGCGCGCGCCCGAGCGCATCGAGCCGCCGCCCCCGCGCATCGGCTTCATGGCGACCGGCAGGCCGCCGGCCAGGCTGACGCCGGCGCGCGAGCGCGTGCTGGCGGCGCTCGCCGGCGGCGCGACGCCTGCCGAAGGCGGAGCTGGCCGAAAAGGCCGGCTGCTCGGCGAGCGTCATCGACGGCCTCGTCGCCGACGGGGCGCTCGTCGCCGTCGAGCTGCCGCCCGAGCCTGTCGCGCCCCTGCCCGATCCCGACCACGCGCCGCGCCCGCTGGAGCCGGATCAGGCGGCGGCGGCGGCGGCGCTCAGCGAGGCGGTCCACGCCCGCGCGTTCGCGCCGTTCCTGCTCGAAGGCGTGACCGGCTCCGGCAAGACGGAGGTCTATTTCGAGGCCATCGCCGCCGCCTTGCGCGAAGGGCGGCAGACGCTCGTCCTGACCCCGGAAATCGCGCTGACCGCGCAATTCCTCGACCGTTTCGCCGCCCGCTTCGGCGTGCGGCCGGCCGAGTGGCATTCCGGCGTCACGGCGCGGCGGCGCGAGCGGCTGTGGGGGGCGGTCGCGAGCGGGGACGCGCGGGTCGTCGTCGGCGCCCGCTCGGCTCTGTTCCTGCCCTTCCGGGATCTCGGCCTCGTCGTCGTCGATGAGGAGCACGAGGGCGCCTACAAGCAGGAGGACGGCGTCATCTACAATGCGCGCGACATGGCGGTGGTGCGCGCGCGGCTCGAAAAGGCGCCCATCGTGCTGGCCTCCGCCACGCCTTCGGTGGAGACCCGCGTCAACGCCGAACAGGGCCGCTATCAATGGCTGAGGCTCGCCGCGCGCTTTCGCGCGCGCGCGCTGCCGGAAATCGCGGCCATCGACCTGCGCCGCGCCGGCCCGCCGCGCGGCCGGTTCCTGGCGCCGAAGCTGGTGGAGGCCGTCGAGGCGACGCTGGCGGCCGGCGAGCAGGCGCTGCTGTTCCTCAACCGTCGCGGCTATGCGCCGCTGACGCTCTGCCGCGCCTGCGGCCATCGCTTCCAGTGCCCGAACTGCTCGGCGTGGCTGGTCGAGCACCGCTTCCGCAAGGTTCTGGCGTGCCATCATTGCGGGCATTTCGAGCCGAAGCCCACCGCCTGTCCCGTCTGCCAGGAGACCGACTCGCTCACCCCCTGCGGCCCCGGCGTCGAGCGGGTCGCCGAGGAGGCGGAGATTCTCTTTCCCGAGGCGCGGCGGCTGATCCTTTCCTCCGACACGACCGGCGGCGTCGAGCGGCTGCGCAGCGAACTGGAGGCGGTCGCGCGCGGCGACTACGACATCGTCGTGGGCACCCAGCTCGTCGCCAAGGGCCACGATTTCCCGGGGCTCACGCTGGTCGGCGTCATCGACGCCGACGTCGGCCTCGCCAACGGCGATCCGCGCGCCGCCGAGCATACGTTCCAGCTTCTGCGTCAGGCGACCGGGCGCGCCGGGCGCGGCGAGAAGCCCGGCCGGGCGCTGTTGCAGACCTGGCAGCCCGAGCATCCGGTGATCGCGGCGCTATTGTCGGGCGACGTCGAGCGATTCTACGCGACCGAGATCGAGCAGCGCCGCCGCGGCGGCCTGCCGCCCTTCGGGCGCCTCGCGGCGATCATCGTATCCGACGAGGACCGCGGCGCGGCGGAGGCGCATGCGCGGGCTATCGCGCGGGCGGCGCATGGTCTGCCCGCATCCTTTCGCGTCGCGCCGGCGAGCGGCGCGTCGCGGCGGCGACGAGATTTCGCTGCTCGGCCCGGCCGAGGCGCCGATTTCGCTGCTGCGCGGCCGCCACCGTTTCCGGCTGGCGGCCAAGGCGCCGCGCAGCGCCGATTTGCAGGGCTTCCTGCGGGCCTTGCTGGCGGCGGCCCCGCCGCCGCGCGGCGGGGTGCGGGTGACGGTGGACGTCGACCCGCAGAGTTTCTTGTAGCGGGACGCCGGTGCGGTCAGGACCGGTTCATCGCCGTTCCGGGTTCCGGGCCTTCTTACCAGCCGTAATAATGATAGCGGCGGTAGCGCCAGCCGGGCCGGCCATACCAACCGGGGCCGCCATACCAACCGGGGCCGCCGTACCCATAGCCATAGCCATACCCATACCCACGCCAGCCCGGCGGCCAGCCCGCCTGCCCCGGCGGACGGCAGTAGCCCGCGGGCGTGCGATGGCGGTAGGGCCCGCAGCCGCCGGAGGCGTCGGCCGGCGACATCGAAACCGCCGTCATGGCGCCGGCGGCGAGCATTGCAAGAAAGACCTTTCGCAAAATATCCTCCTGCGCTGTTGACGCGCCGCAGCATTGTATAGGCAAAATGAACAGAAGCTGAAGCGTCTTCGGACTTGTCATCGCTGTAAACAGGAGCGCGCGTTGCAGCGTGGACATTGTGGCGTTTCCTTGGCGAGACGCGCGATCCATTGGGCGCCGCGCGTGAAAGCGGAAGTCGGCCGGCGGGTCTATTACGCGAGACGTTGGCGCTCTTGCGTCAGGCCGCGCCTCTGGCGCCTTCGTAGAGGTCCTCCTCCTGCGCGCTGTGAAGCCGCGCAAGCGACTCGATCGACTCTATGGCCCGCTGCGCGTCGCGCACGAGGTAGCGGTCCGGCGTCTCGGTCGCGAGCCATTGCGCCAGCCGCGCCAATAGCCGCGCCAGATGCAGGATTTCCCGATGGGCGCGGCTCATCGCCTGCAACAGCGCGGGATCGCGCAGATAGGGCGAAAGCGCGGGATAGACCCGCGTCTCGTCATCCACCTCGTGTCGCACGAGATCCCGCCTGACGAGGGCCTCGGCCTCCGCGATCAAGGCGCGCGCGTCCTCGGGCGAGGCGTCGTCGAGCGCGTCGGCGATCTCCCGCAGCCGATTGAGCGAGGGGCCCAGCCCCTCGTGAGCGTCATGCAGCGACTGTGCGGCGGCGGGCGGCAGCCTCCGGCGCGACCAGCTCATCGGCGCCGACAGCGCGCGAAGCGCGTTGAGGATCACCGCGACGTCGATGGCCTCCTGCGTCAGCGCCCCCGCCACCGGCGCGAGAAAGCCGAGCGCCGCCGCGATCATGGCGACGCCCGATAAGCGTCATCCCCACGACGATGCTCTGCATCGCAATGGCGAGCGCGCGCCGCGCTATGGCGAAGGCGTCGGCCGCCCGGTCGAGCTGGTCGACAAGGATCACCACGTCGGCCGCCTCCGACGAGGCGCTGGCGCCGCGCGCGCCCATCGCCACGCCGACGTCGGCGGCCGCGAGCGCCGGCGCATCGTTGATCCCGTCGCCGATCATCGCCGTCGGGCCCCTGCGCCGCTCCAGCGCCACCGCCTCGACCTTGTCGGCGGGGCTGCGCTCGAACAGGACTTCGTCGAGATTGAGCGCCGCGCCGATCGTCTCGGCGGCGTCCGCCCTGTCGCCAGTCGCCATGACGATGCGTTTCACGCCCGCGCGCCGCAAGTCCTGGATGGCGCGCGGCGCCTCCTTGCGCAATTCGTCGGCCATGATGATCGCCCCGACCACGCGCCCGTCCACGGAGACGAACACGCTGAGCGCGGAGCGCCAGGAGGCGCGCCGCAGCGCCCGCAAGGCCCAGCTCTCGAGCTTCGCCGGCCCGACGACGATGTCGCGCGATCCCGCGACGACCCGCCTGCCCTCGACGAGGCCCTGCAGTCCCGCCCCCATCGCCTCGCGAACTTCTTCGGGCGGCGAGAGGCGCAGCCCTCGCGCGTTGGCGGCGGCGACGATGGCGGCGGCGACGACGTGATGGGACGCCTGCTCCAGCGACGCGGCGAGCCGCAACACGGTTTCGGCGTCCGCGCCGGGCGCGGTCTCGATCGCCAGAAGCCGCGCGCCGCCGACCGTCAGGGTTCCCGTCTTGTCGAACACGACCGTCCGCGCGCGCGCCAGCGCCTCCAGCGGGCCGCCGCCCTTGATGAGGACGCCCAGACGCGCCGCCCGCGACGAACCGGCGATGAAGGCGACCGGCGCGGCCAGGATCAGCGGGCACGGCGTCGAGGCGACGAGCACCGCCAGTCCGCGGGTCGCGTCGCCCGACCAGTACCAGGCGACAGCCGCCAGCCCCAGCGTGACCGGCAGCAGGACCAGCGCAAACCGGTCGGCGATGCGCACGAAAGGCGTCTTCGCCGTCTGCGCGGCCGTGACCATGCGCACGATGCCGGCGTAAGTGCTCTCCGCCGCCGTGGCGGTCGCGCGAAACTCGAAAGTCTCTCCGGCGTTGACGGTTCCGCTGCGCGCGGTCTCGCCCGCCTTGCGCAGGACGGGAATCGGCTCGCCCGTCAGCGCCGCCTCGTCGATCGAGGCCCTGGCGCTGAGCACGATTCCGTCGACCGGCGTCACCTCGCCCGCGCGGACGATCAGGACATCGCCGATCGCTACCTTCTCGACGGGAATGTCTTCGATGGAGTCGCCGATCTTGCGATGCGCCGTGCGCGGCGCGCGGTCAACCAGCGACCTGAGATCTCTCTCGGCGCGAGCGACGGCGAAATCCTCGAGCAGGTTGCCGCCCGCGTACATGACCGCCACGACCACGCCCGCGAGGGACTGGCCGAGCGACAGCGCGGCCGTCATCGAAACGAGCGCCACCGCGTCCACGCCGAGGCGGCCGGCGAGCAGGTCTTTCGTCATGGAGACGGCGAGGCCGAGGATGACGGGCGCTGCGCCGGCCGCGAACGCCCATTGCGCCGCCTCGCCCCGTCCCGCCACAAGCGCCGCGAGCCCGGCCGCCAGCCCCGCCAGCGCCACGGCGAGCAGCGCGCGGCGCAGCCATCGTTCAGTCAACCATGCCGCCATGGGATCAGCCCGTCCGAGGCCCGGCGCCGGGGCGTCTGCGGATTTGCAACCCATTCATGGCGTCGTTCCGGAGCTCCATATGCGCAAACTTAGACGATGCGCGGAAAACGCGGCTGACCGGCAGCCGGCTTCGATCACGCGATTGCAGGCAATGGCGTCGGCGCGTCAATCGCTTCCGTGGATCCACGCCTGCCGCGGCGCCGATCTTGGCCGGAAACCCGCCCCTCGCGCCTCACTTCGGCCGCAGCTCGACGCCGACCTTCTTGTTGACGAACTGCAAGGTGTAGGCGCGCTTGTAGTCAAGGGTCGGCTTGACGAGGCCCGCGAGCACAAGCTGCTCGAAAAGCGCCTTCATGCGCGCCTCCGTCATGGCGCCAATCCCCAGCGTCGTCGCGTCGCCGGAATCGACGATGCCGTACTCCTTCAGCTTGGCGATGGAATAAGCGATCTGCTCCGGAGTCATTTCCGGATTTTCGCGGCGGATCGCGGCATTGCCCTTGCTGTTGTCGCCATAAAGATAATGATACCAGCCAATGGCGGAGGCGTCGACGAAACGCTGGACCAGATCCGGCCGCTTGTCGACGAGGTCGCGCCGGGTTTCGATCGTGGTGGCGTAGCTGGGAAGGCCATGGTCGAAGAGAAGGAAAACGTTCGGCCGAAATCCGCCCTGCCGCTCCACCTGGAAAGGCTCGGAGGTCACATAGGCCTGCTGGATCGAGTTCTTGTCCGCGATGAAGGGCGCGGAGTTGAAGTTGTAGGGCTTCACCTTCTGTTCGCTGAAGCCCCAGCGCGCGCGCATCCAGGCATAGAAGGATTGCAGGCCCGTCTGGCTCACAAACGCCGTCGCCTTCGGCAGATCGGCCCAATGATCCAGGCCGACGCCGGGATGCGACATGAAGGCCTGGGGATCCTTCTGGAATTCGGCGGCGACGACGATATTGGGCAGACCCTTCTCCACCATAGCGAAGTCGCCGATGAGATTCCCGCCGACAAGGAATTCGATCTTGCCCATGATGAGAAACAGCGCGCCATTGGTCTGCGGCCCGCCGGGCCTGATCGTGACGTCGAGCCCATATTTCTCATAGGTGCCGTCCGCCTGCGCCTGATAGAAGCCGCCCGCCTCCGGGTCGGCCAGCCAGTTGAGCCCGAGCGTCACCTTGTCCAGGGCGAACGCGGGCTGCGAGAGCAGCAGGGCGGCGAACAGCGTCAAACAATATCTGAACATCGCGGCCAGTCTCGACGAAGAAGCACGCGCCGCATTGAGCGGGATCAGATCGCCCCGGCCCGCGCGCCCTTCGCCTGATCTCATGACATGCGCAGTGCGATTGGTTGTCCGCGCCGATCCCAAGCCGTCGCTCCGATTTTTTCCGGCGCCTGGAGAGCGCGTAACGATATGTTTGCCGGAGATCGAATGCGATGTCACCGGGGGGTTACGGTGACAGTGCGTTATTTTCCATGTGACGTGACGCGATCCCATCCCAAGGCGGCATCCACGCCGACCCGCGACAAAGGGGATTGCCGTTTGTACAAGCTCAGGACGCGCATGCGTTGAGCCGAATCGCGTGGATGGCCGGGACAAGCCCGGCCACGACGGAAGCCACTGCTTCCGGCCTTGAGCTTGGCAGTTACGCAGGGACAGGTTGGGGCGCCTAAGCCTCTGACATCGCCGTGCGACGTCCCGTTCCGCGCAAGGCCCGGCTCAGCCCTGCATCCGCGCCACCAGCGCGTCGCTGACCTCGAAATTGGCGGTCACGTTCTGCACGTCGTCGTTCTCCTCCAGCGCGCCGATCAGCTTGAGGATCTTCTCGCCCGCCTCGTCGTCGACCGCGATCGTGTTCTGCGGCCGCCAGACGATCGCGGCCTTGCTCGGCTCGCCGAAATTCGACTCCAGCGCCTTCTGCGCGTCCTTGAACGCCTCGATGGAGGTGACGATCTCGTGCTCCTCCGGCCCCGACTGGACGTCGTCCGCGCCGGCCTCGATCGCCGCGTCCAGCATGGCGTCGTCGCTGGCGATCTTCTTGTCATAGACGATCAGGCCGACGTGATCGAACATGAACGAGACCGCGCCGGTTTCGGCCAGAGCCCCGCCGGCCTTGGTGAAATAGGAGCGCACCTCGCCCGCCGTGCGGTTGCGGTTGTCGGTCAGCGCCTCGACGATGACCGCCACGCCCCCGGGCGCATAGCCCTCGTAGCGCACCTCCTCGTAATTCTCGGTGTCGGCGGCCGCGGCCTTCTTGATCGCGCGCTCGATATTGTCCTTGGGCATGTTCTCCGCGCGCGCGGCGAGCACCGCCAGTCGCAGGCGCGGGTTCATGTTGGGATCGGGCGCGCCCATCTTCGCCGCGACCGTGATTTCGCGCGCGAGCTTGGAGAAGAGCTTGGAGCGGATCGCGTCCTGCTTGCCCTTCTTGTGCATGATGTTCTTGAACTGACTGTGCCCAGCCATGACCCTCTTCCACTGAGATCAAGGAAATTGGCGCTCCTATACGCGCGGCGCCTCGACAAGGGAAGGCTTGCCAAGCGGCCGCGGCCGGTCGATAGGGGCGCAACGCTGGGGGATCCACTTGGTTGCGAGGATTATCGCCATCTATCGCGTGGCGGGCGAGGCCGCGTCCATTGAAGCGCGCGCGCAAGGCATCGCCATAGAGCAGAGCATCGAGGCGCCGCTGGCGGCCGTGCGCGACGAATTCGTGCGCGACGAGATCGTCGGCCAGCCGGGCGCCATCCGCGAGGTCGCGGCGGGGCTGTTCGAGGTCGAGATCGCGCTGAGCGCCGCCACCGTCGGCGACGACGCCGGGCAATTGCTCAACATGCTCTACGGCAACACGTCGCTGCAAACCGACGTGGAGCTCATCGACTTCCGCCTGCCCGAGGACCTGCTCGCCCGGTTTCCCGGGCCGGGCCAGGGGATCGCGGGGTTGCGCGCCCGCGCGGGCGCGCCGGCCCGCGCGCTCACCTGCGTGGCGATCAAGCCGCAGGGGCTTTCCCCGGCGGCCCTTGCCGAACTGACCGAGGCGCTGGCGCTCGGCGGCGTCGATTTCATCAAGGACGATCACGGCCTCGCCGACCAGAGCTATTCGCCTTTCGCCGAGCGGATCGCCGCCTGCGCCGCCGCCTGCCGCCGCGCGGCGGAGCGGACGGGGCGGCTCTCCTGCTACGTGCCCCTCCCTGAGCGGCCATTACGGCCGCATGCGCGAGCAGATCGCGCTCGCTCGCGAGAATGGGCTGAATGCGGTGATGTTCGCGCCGATGATCGCCGGCCTCTCGACCGCGCAAGGCCTGGCGGCCGAGAATCGCGATCTCGTCTTCTTCGCCCATCCGACGATGGGGGGCGCGGCGCGCCTCGCGCCGCCCGCGCTGATGCGGCTGTTCCGCCTCGTCGGCGGCGACGTCGGCATCTTTCCCAATTACGGCGGCCGCTTCGGCTATTCCAAGGACACCTGCCTGGCCCTGGCGCGCGGCCTGCGCGCGCCCTGGGGGTCGCTCAAGGACGCGGCGCCGACGCCGGCCGGCGGCATGACCACGGCGCGGGTTCCGGAAATGCTCGACGTCTACGGCCCCGACACGATGCTGCTGATCGGCGGCGCGCTGCTTTCGGCCCCGCCGGAGCGGCTCGTCGCCGAGACCGCCGCTTTCGTCGAGGCGGTCGCCCAATTCGGAGGACCCCGATGAACGAACCCATCCTGCGCAAGGCGCTGGCGGACTTCCGCTGGCAGGGCGTGGACCTGCGCGCCTACAAGGACGAGGCGACGCGCGCCGTTCCGCAGCGTGACGCGGCAGGTGCTGGCCTCGGCGCCGGATCTCAAGGGCGAGCTGCGCTATTTCGAGGTCGCCCCCGGCGGCTGGACGACCTTGGAGCGCCACCAGCATGTCCACGCCGTGACGATCCTGCGCGGCTCGGGCCGGGCGCTGGTGGGCGAGGAGGTGTTCGAGGTCGGCCCGCTCGATCTCGTCTCCATTCCGGCCTGGGCGTGGCACCAGTTCCGCGCCGCCGCGCAGGAGCCGCTCGGCTTTCTCTGCCTGGTCGACGCCGAGCGCGACCGGCCGCAACTGCCGAGCCCCGAGGAGCGCGCCGCGCTGGAGGCGATTCCCGAGGTCGCCCGCTTCCTCGCCGGCTCTTGAAAACGCCGGACCCGCCCCGCATCTGACGCACGCGGAGGCCGACATGCGCTATTTGATCGCCCTGTTCCTGCCGTGGCTGGCGTTCTTCACGATGGGCATGCCGATCAGCGGCGTCATCTGCCTCATCCTGCAACTGACCGTGATCGGCTGGCTGCCGGCGACGATCTGGGCGTTCTTCGCCATCAACAACTATTACGCGGAGCAGCGCGACCTGGCGCTGCGCCGCGAGTTGGGCCGCGGCTGAAGGACTCAGGACAGCAGCTTCTTGAACCAGCCCTTCTTCTCGCCCTCGGCCGGCGCCTCCCCCTCGGGCGGGGCCTCGGCCTCGGGCGCCGGCGGCGACAGTTCGGCGGCGAATTTCTCGAAGAACTCGCCGGCCAGCTTCTTGGCCGTGGCGTCGATCAGCCGCCCGCCGAGCTGGGCGAGCTTGCCGCCGATCTGCGCGTCGACGGCGTAGTCGAGCCGCGTCGCCTCCGGCCCTTCGGGAGTCAGCTTGACCGCCGCCCCGCCCTTGGCGAAGCCGGCCACGCCCCCGGACCCTTCGCCGGAGATGCGGTAGCTGTTGGGCGCGTCGATGTCGGAGAGCGTGACCTTGCCCGAGAAGCTCGCCTTCACCGGCCCGACCTTGATCACGACCGTCGCCGTCATCTCGTTCGGCCCGGTCATTTCGAGCTTCTGGCAGCCGGGAATGCATTTGGCGAGCACCGCCGGATCGTTGAGCGCCGCCCACACTTTGTCCTGAGAGGCGGGAACCAGCTGACTCTCGTTCATCTGCATGGGACGTTCTCCCTCGTGCCTGCGTCACATACGCAGCGCCTGCGGGCCGGCTAGCACGCCGCGCCCGCGCCCGCCAATGGCGCCTTCGGGGCGCCTCGTCAAAGGGCGAAGCCGCCGTCGGCCAGATGTATCTGCCCGGTGGTGAAGCCGCTCTCGTCGGAGGCGAGATAGACGGCGAGCGCCGCGATCTCCTCCGCCTTGCCGAGCCGGCCCATCGGCTGGCGGTCGACGAAAGCCTGCTTCACCGCCTCGACCGTCTGGCCGGATTGGGACGCCAGCGTCGCGATGCGGCCCTCCAGCGACGGGCTCTCCACCGTGCCCGGGCAGATCGCGTTGCAGCGGATTCCCTTGCGGATGAAATCGGCCGCCACCGATTTGGTGAGCCCGATCACCGCCGCCTTGGAGGCGCCGTAGACGTAGCGGTTGGGGATGCCGCGCACGGAGGAGGCGGCCGAGGCGACATTGACGATCGAGCCGCCGCCCTTCGCCAGCATGCCCGGCAGGAAGGCGCGGATCGTGCGGTGCATCGACTTCACGTTGAGGTCGAAGGAGAAATCCCAGTCCGCGTCCGAGCATTCGAGCGCCGACCCGTGATGGACGAAGCCCGCGCAGTTGAACAGCACGTCGACCGGCCCGATCTCGCGCGCGAGCGCCTCCACGGCCTCGGTCGAGCGCACGTCGAGCCTGCGCGTCTCGCCCTTGAGCCCGGCGAGCGCGGCCTCGTTGAGGTCGGTGGCGATGACGCGCGCGCCTTCGGCGGCGAAGGCTTCCGCCGTGGCGCGGCCGATGCCGGCGGCGGCCGCGGTCAATAGCGCGGTCTTGCCCGCGAGACGGTTCATGCTGTCCTCCCTTGTGTTGCTTAGCCGCGGCCGCGATACGGCGCGACGCCCTGATCGGGCGCCCAGACGCCTTTCGGCAATTCGCCCGGTCTGCCAGAACACGTCGATGGGAATGCCGCCGCGCGGATACCAATAGCCGCCGATGCGCAGCCAGCGCGGCGCGATCAGCGCCTTGATCTCCTTGCCGATGCGCACCGTGCAATCCTCGTGGAAGGCGCCGTGATTGCGGAAGCTCGCCAGATGCAGCTTCAGCGATTTCGACTCGACGAGCCACTGGTCCGGCACATAGTCGATGACGAGATGGGCGAAATCCGGCTGTCCCGTCACCGGGCAGATCGAGGTGAATTCGGGCGCGGCGAAGCGGGTGACGTAATCGACGTCCGGGTGCGGATTGGGCACGCGCTCCAGCGTCCGCGCGTCCGGCGCGTCCGGGATTTTGGAGGCGTGGCCGAGGGCGTGAAGCTCTGACATGCCAGGGGCGTAGGGCAGCGGGGGCCGGGGGTCAAGGGTTCAGCTCGACGCCGTCCCTTTCGATCGCCTCGCGCAAGGCCGGGCCGACCGAGCGGACATCAACGATATCCACCTTGAACGGCAGATCGCTCGTCGAGAACGCCTCGGCGAGGTCGGCGAGCACGGCCAAAGGCAGAGGCTCGCCGCCATTGAGCGCCAGGTCCAAGTCCGAATAGGGCTTGGGCGCGCCCTTGGCGCGGCTGCCGAACACGCGAACCACGAACCCGGTGGGCAGATGCTCCGACAGAATGTCTCGCACCATCCGCTCATGATCGGGCCGCAGGCTGAGGCTCATGCGGTCGCTTCTTTCAGGCGGTCGCGCAGGTGAGACGCTTCCGCCAGGAACTCGGGGATGATGGCGAATACTTCCCGCGCCTTGTTCTCATCGTAGGTGTGGCTCGTGATGCTGCGCGCGGTCCGGAACACCTTCCAGCGCGACCAATCGCTCAACAGGAGGCCGCGCTCCGAGCCCGTGCGAATGAGGTCCTGAAAGGGCATAGCGTCGAACTCCGCCGGGTTGGCCGAAGTCGCCTCTAAGAACCGCTTGAGCATCTTATGGCTCAGTTCGTAGGTGAACTCGAAACGCTGGATGCAGGCGTCGCGCACGATGTCGTCGCCGGGACTCTGGGCGTGGCGGGCCAGCGCCGCCGCCAGCGAGCCGACGGCCTTTTCCAAAGGCTGAATGTCGAGGGCGTAAGGCTCTGACATGCTGAGGGGGTAGGACGACGAGCACGCGGGGTCAAGGGCGCGAGCGGCTGGCCGACACGAGAGGCGCGAAATGGTCCGCGGGGCCGGAATGTCAGGGGGTTAGGCGCCCTTTTTTGCAACCGCCCCGAGAGGTGCAACCGTCGGCCGCCGATCGTGGGAGGGTAGAGGCGGGCTGAAAAGGGGAATGCGTATGATGTCCCCGTATTAGTGTCCCCGTACTACGTGTCTCGCTGGAGGGGCGCAGTTCAGTTCAACGGTTAAGCTTCACAGCTTCCGTTCCGGAAATGTCTCGACAATCAGATCGATGAATGCGCGCAGTCGTGCGCTTAAGAAACGTGCCGACGGATAGACGATCGAGATAGGCGCGCTGACGCCGGTCCAATTCTCGAGAGCGAACTCCAAGCAACCCGCCTCGATATCTTTGCGCACCATGAATCCTGGAAGATAAGCAAAGCCGGCGCCGGCGAGCGCCGCGTCGCGCAACGCGACGAGCGACGAGATAGTGATCACGGGCGTAACGGAGACGTCGACTGTCTCGGCGCCGTTCGAGAGACGCCAGGTCGATCGTGCGACCGAATCGACGGCGTGCGCGAGGCAGGGGCGCCGCGACAGCTCATTGGGAATTTTGAGACTTTTGCCGCCGAGTAAGCCCGGCGTTCCGACAACGACCTGATCGACCTCCGCGAATGAACGGACGACGAAGTTGGAATCGGGAAGCTGACCGACGCGGATCGCGCAATCGAATCCTTCTTCGATCAGGTCGACGCGGCGGTCGATCAGCACGACCTCGATCGCGACCTTCGGGAAGCGCGCCCGATAAGTGGCAGCGATGCCGCCCATGAAGGCCTGTCCGAAGAGCACAGGCGCCGAGACCCTGAGGCGGCCTGTCGGCTCTTGGGTCCGTACCGCCAGTAGAAGTTCGGCTTCCTCCGCTTCCGCCATTATTCGGAGCGCGCGCACATGAAAGGCCGTTCCCTCCGGTGTCAGTCGCAGCGATCGCGTCGTACGCTCGATGAGTCGCGTATTAAGGGCGGTTTCAAGGTCTTGGATACGTTTGGAGATCGTCGATTTCGGTGTCCCAAGCGACCGGGCAGCGCCTGCGAAGCTTTGTTCCCGGATGACGGCGATAAAATCTCGCAGGGCGTTGACGTCGAACATAATTGTCCCATTTTTTGGATAGTGTAGCCAAAAATGGCCCCCTAGTCCAAAAAATGCGACGACCTAAGTTCTCCACGGGCGGCGACCTCAACTGACCGCTACAGGAGACCTCAGGCATGACCGACTCAAAAAAGGTGGTGCTCGTTGCCGGCGCGACCGGCATGCTCGGCGCTCAGATCGCACATGGCATTCTCGATGCAGGCGGGTCCGTGCGCCTCTTGCTGCGCGAGGCGAAACCTTCAGACGCCAAGAAAGCCAACACGGTTGCAGCATTGGCTGCGCGAGGCGTCGAGGTCGTCCAGGGCGATTTGTCGGACAAGGCAACCCTTGGACAGGCGACGCGCGGCGTTGTCACCGTCGTCTCCGCGTTGCAAGGCGGGCCTGACGTCATCATCGATGGACAGGTGGCGCTGGCCAAAGCCGCCGCCGAAAACGGCGTCAGACGCTTCATCTCCTCGGACTTCTCAGTCGACCTTTTCAAGCTGCCCGACGGCAGTCATCCCAACCTCGATATCCGCCGCGCTGCAGACCGCGAAATCGCCAAGCTGCCGATCGAACTGACCAATGTCTTCAACGGGGGCTTCATGGAAGTCGTGTTCGCGCCCTTCTTCCAACTGATTGACATCGATACGGCGACGGTCGGCTATTTCGGCGACGCCAGCACAGCTCTGGATGTCACGACCACACCTGACACGGCTCGCTTCACTGCGCTGGCCGCGCTTGAGAAGGCGGCGATCGCAGGTCCTTTCGGCGTCGTCGGCGACGTCATTACGATTGAACAACTGTGCTCCACCCTTTCGGATATCCACAACAGGGCGTTCACGCTTCGGCGCAAGGGATCGATTGAAGATCTCGAAGCCTGGATCAAATCCGAGCAGGCAGCGGGGCGCGCTATGGCTTGGCCGACGATAGGAGCTCAATACGCCTGGGCGATGATGTCGGGCCGCGCCCGCGTCGAGAACCCAGTCAACGCGCTCTATCCCAGCGTCACCACGACGAAGGTCGCTCAGTTCTTGAAGCGACAAGCGACGCGCGCATAGTCCTGTCGAAAGGAAATGTCATGACTCGCGAACGAACGCTCGACCACATTTTCCCCCTTCAGCCATTCGGTAACGGCGCAGGTTTCAGCGGTTTTGGCTTGCGTGATCCTAAGCTCCACGCCGCGATTGATCCCTTTCTTTCGGTGGATCACTTTCGGATGTCGACGCCGACGTTCCCGCCGCACCCGCATGCGGGGTTCAGCGCGGTGACCTATCTGTTCCCAGATTCGGAGACAGGATTTATAAATCGCGATAGCCTGGGCCATCGAATGGAGATCGCGCCGGGCGCCGTGCATTGGACGCAAGCCGCGGGTGGCGTCATGCACGAGGAGTTTCCCCGCGATCCTGGCAAGCAAGCCCACGGCCTACAAATTTTCGTCAATCTGACCGCCAGTCAGAAGCATGCCCCGCCGAGCATCATGCATGCAGCGGGGACGGACATGCCCACTTTTGACTTGATCGGCGCTACGGCGACGGTCGTATTTGGAAGCTACCTCGGGCACGCCTCGATACTGCGGCCGGACTCTCACGCAACCTTGATCGATATCGGGCTTGCCGCCAGGGCGTCGGTGCGTCTGCCTGTTCCAGCGCAGTCGAATGCATTCGTGTTGGTCATCGAGGGCGAGCTAACCGTCGCGGCTGCGAGTTCGACAGAGGTGCTTTCTCCGTCAAGAGGCGGCAGTCTCGAAGCGTTGGGCCAAGACGGTTTTCTGACCGCCCTCAGCGGTCCCGCGCCGACCCGTTTCGCATTGTTCCTGGGCGAACCGTTGCGTGAGCCCATCGTGCAGAGTGGACCGTTCATCATGAACACGCACGAAGAGATCACGCAAGCGAAACGCGATTTCGCCACGGGCCGCATGGGGCGCCTTGCCCCATCCGGCTAACGAGACTCTTCGAGCGGTTCGACGGTTTTGCGGGTCTACGGAGACACGATACCCATTGCTTAATTGCCGCGCGTGACGCCCGTGCGCGTTCGCGAGCCGAAAAACACTGCAATGCGTATCATGTCCCCTACCCCAACCCATACTCCCCCTCCACCACATAAGGCCCCCCGCCAACCCCATCCCTCGCCGACATCAGCACGAAGCTCTCCGCCACAAACCCCGGCGCCTCCAGCCTCCCGCGCGAAGCCAGATAATCCGCGACCGCCGCAGGCCCGACCCCGCGCATCCGCGCGAGCGTCACATGCGGCGTGAACTGGCGCTTCTCCGGCGGCAGGCCGAGCCGGCGCATCCGCCGCTCGTGATCGGCGGCCAGCTCCACCAGCGCCGGCGCCGGCTTCACCCGGGCGATGATCGCGCGCGGCTTGTCGCCGCCGAACCAGTTAAGCCCCTCGAAAGCGACCTCCACCCGCGCCCGCCGCACTTCGTCGAGCGCGGCGGCGGCCTCGTCGGCCAGACGCGCGTCGATGTCGCCGATGAAGCGCAAGGTGATGTGATAGTCCTCGGGCTCGATCCAGCGCGCGCCGATCAACCCGCCGCGGGCGACCGCCAGCGCGGCGCGCGACCTCTTCGGGGATCTCGCAGCGCAGTGAACAGACGCGGCATCAGTTCAGCTTCGAAAGCGCCCCGGCGACCCTGAGTTCGATCTCGTCGGCGAGCGACTTGGCGACGCGGATTTCCGCGTCGCGGCTGGCGCGCAGGTCGGCGTAGCTCTGCAAGGTGCGGTCATAGACCGCCGAACTCGTCGCCGAGCCCGCGTAAAGCACCTTCTCGTCGTCGATCCGCGTCAGCGTGAACAGCGCCGTGCCCGTCACCGTCGCGGCGTCGGCGGACTGGATCTGCGATTCGATCGTCGGCGTCGTCACGCTCTGCGACAAGTCTGATGGTGAGCCGGTATTTCGGCTTCGGCGTCTCGCCGGAGCCGTTTATCCGGCTGACGAGGTCGTCGCCGAGATAATGGCCGATGCGGTCGGGAACGGGCGCGACCTCGATCTCGCGCATCGCCTGCACGAGGCCGGGATGGGCGGCCTCGCCATAGAGCGGCTGGAAACAGCCGCTCAAGGCCGCGGCGAGCGCCAGCGCGGCGAAGATGCGCAACCGGTCAGACCACGACATTGACGATCCTGTTGGGAACGACGACGACCTTCTTCGGCGGCCTATTATCCAACGCCCGGACGACCGCGTCGAGCGCCAACGCCGCCGCCTCGACGGTCTTCGCGTCGGCGTCGCGCGGCACCGTGACGTCGGCGCGCTTGCGCCCGTTGACCTGCACCGGCATCGTCACCTCGTTGGCGACGATCAGCGCGCGGTCGACCACCGGCCACGGGCTCTGCGAGACAAGCGTGTCGTGGCCGAGCACCGCCCAGCATTCCTCGGCCAGATGCGGCATCATCGGCGCGAAGCCCGCCACCAGCATGTCGCCGGCCTCGGCGAAGGCGAAGCGCAGATCGTCGGGGATCTCGGCCTTGTCGATGGCGCCGATGGCCGAGGACAAGCGTGTTGGCGAATTCGTAGATCGTGGCGATGGAGACGTTGAAGCGCAGCCGCTCGATGTCGTCCTCGATCTTGGCGAGCGCCGCATGCGCGGCGCGGCGGATGTCGGCGGCGGCGCCTGAGAAGGCGGCGGGCTTCGCGGGACGCGCGGCGCCGACGACGCGCTCGATCTCGCAGGTCAGCCGCCAGAGCCGCTGCGTCTGCTTGTAGGCGCCCTGCACGCCGGCCTCGGTCCAGATCACGTCGCGGTCGGGCGGCGAATCGGAGAGCATGAACCAGCGCGCGGTGTCGGCGCCGTAGCTCTGGATGATCTCGTCGGGATCGACCGTGTTGCGCTTCGACTTCGACATTTTCTCGATCGGGCCGATCTCGATCGGCGCGCCGCCGTCGAGCTTGAACGCCTTGCGGCCCGCCGCGTCGCCCTCGATGCGCACTTCCGCCGGCGCGATCCATCGCCCTTCCGTGTCGCGATAGGTCTCGTGGACGACCATGCCTTGCGTGAACAGGCCGGCGAACGGCTCGGCGACGTCGAGATGGCCGGTCTTGCTCATCGCGCGCGTGAAGAAGCGGGAATAGAGCAGATGCAGGATCGCGTGCTCGATGCCGCCGATATACTGATCGACCGGCAGCCAGGCGTTGGCGATCGCCGGATCGGTCGGCGCGATCCTTGTTCCAGGGATCGGTGAAGCGCGCGAAATACCAGGACGAATCGACGAACGTGTCCATCGTGTCGGTCTCGCGCCGCGCGGGCTTGCCGCATTGCGGGCAGGCGACATTCTTCCAGGTCGGGTGGTGATCGAGCGGATTGCCCGGCCGGTCGAAGGTCACGTCGTCGGGCAGCTTCACCGGCAGGTCCGCGGCCGGAACCGGCACGACGCCGCAATCCTCGCAATGGATGACCGGGATCGGGCAGCCCCAATAGCGCTGGCGCGAAATGCCCCAGTCGCGCAGCTTGTAATTGACCTGCCGCCGCCCCTGCGGGCGATTGCCCATCGGCCGCGCCTCCAGCCGCCGTGCGACCTCGTCGAACGCCTGCGGCCGGCGTCATGCCGTCGAGGAAGCGCGAATTGATCATCATCCCGTCGCCGTCATAGGCGACGTCGGTCGACGGTGAAGGTTGCGGGATCGACGCCGGGCGGGCAGACGACCGGCGTCACGCCGAGGCCGATAGGCGTTGGCGAAATCGAGGTCGCGCTGGTCATGCGCGGGGCAGCCGAAGATCGCGCCGGTGCCGTAGTCCATCAGGATGAAATTGGCGACATAGACCGGCAGCGTCCAGCCGTCGTCGAAGGGATGCTTGACGCGAAGCCCGGTGTCGTAGCCCTTCTTCTCGGCCGTCTCGATCGCCGCGACCGAGGTGCCGATCCTGCCGGCACTCCTCGATGAAGGCGGCGAGCTTGGGATCATGCGCGGCCGCCTGCGCGGCCAGCGGATGATCGGGCGCGATCGCCATGAACTTGGCGCCGAACAGCGTGTCGGGCCGGGTCGTGTAGATCTCCAGCTCCTCGGCGCGTCGGGGCCGTCAACGGCCCGAGCGAAGCCGGGTCGATCGCGAAGCGCACCATGCAGGCCCTCCGAGCGGCCGATCCAGTTGCGCTGCATCAGGCGCACCTTCTCCGGCCAGCGGTCGAGCCCGTCGAGCGCCGTAAGCAGCTCCTCGGAATAGTCGGAGATCTTGAAGAACCATTGGGTCAGCTCGCGCTGCTCGACGATCGCGCCGGAGCGCCAGCCGCGCCCGTCGATCACCTGCTCGTTGGCCAGCACGGTGTGGTCGACCGGGTCCCAGTTCACCTTCGATTTCTTGCGCGCGACCAGGCCCGCGGCGAGAAAATCGAGGAACAGCTTCTGCTGGTGCCCGTAATAGCTGACGTCGCAAGTCGCGACCTCGCGCGACCAGTCGAGCGACAGGCCCATCGACTTCAACTGCGCGCGCATCGCGTCGATGTTGGCGTAAGTCCATTTGGCCGGATGCGTCTTGTTCTGCATCGCCGCGTTTTCGGCGGGCATGCCGAAGGCGTCCCAGCCCATCGGATGCAGCACGTTGAAGCCGCGCGCGCGCTTGTAGCGCGCCACCACGTCGCCCATCGCGTAGTTGCGCACGTGCCCCATATGGATGCGGCCCGAGGGGTACGGGAACATTTCGAGCACGTAGTAGCGCGCCCGCGAATCGGCGTTGGGCGTCGCGAAGACGTCGCGCTCCGCCCAGACCTTCTGCCATTTCGGCTCGGATTCGCGAACGTTGTAACGCTCAGGGCGCATGGGAGGGAAGTCTCGATGTCAAGGATTTTAGTCGGCGGCGGGATCAACCATGATTTGCCGGAAAGGTCAAATCGCGCCGCCCCTGTATGGGCTTTTTCATGGCGAAGCGACCGGCCATGACGGAATTACGACCATTTGCCGCAAAGCGAGACGATAATGAATTACGCGCGCCGCGATCCCGTCATCCACCCAGTCCCCGATCCTGGATCTGAGGCCGACGCAGATGACCGTCGGCATGCGCGAGGTCGAGCGCAAGCGCAAGGACTGGGCGGAAAAGCGCGCCGAAGACAAGGCCGCCGCGCTCGGGACCCACATGGCGCCGGTCGTGCTCGGCCCCGGCGGCGAACGCTACATCACCGACCACCACCATCTCGCTGCGCGCGCTGTTCGAGCACGGCGAGAAGGAGGTGTACGTCACCGTGATCGGCGACCTGCGCAACGCCGACCGCGCCTATTTCTGGAACCTGATGGACTATCACGGCTGGACGCACCCTTTCGACGAGAAGGGGCGGCGTCGCGCCTATGAGGAGCTGCCCAAGACCGTCCGGGGCCTTCAGGACGATCCCTATCGCTCGCTCTCCGGCGCGCTGCGCCGCATTGGCGGCTACGCCAAGGATGCGACGCCGTTCTCCGAATTCGTCTGGGCGGATTTCTTCCGCCCGCGGCATCAAGCGCGAGGACGTGAAGCAGGATTTCGACGCGACCCTGAAGCAGGCCTACGCGCTGGCGAAGTCGGCCGACGCGGACTTTCTCCCGGGCTGGTGCGGCCCGCACGACAACCCCAAACCGGCCCGCGCGCCGAAAAGCGTCAGGGCGCGGGCCTGAACTCAGCTTTGGGAGGCGGCGGCCGACACGCCGGCCAGCGCGTCGCGCAAAGCCTGCTCCTTCTGGCGATCGAGCGAGGTCTTCAACACCAGGCCTCCCGTGCCCTTGAGCGCGTCAAGCACCTTGTCGGCGGTCATCTTGCGCACGAGCAGGAACAAAGCGGCGTCGCCGGGCTTCAGAGCGGCGGCGATCTGCTTGGCCGAGTTGTCGTCGACTCCGAGATCGGTCAGCGCGCCCGACAGGGCGCCCGCGCCGGCGCCGAGCGCCGCGCCCGCCAGCGGCATCAGGAATATCGTCCCGATGATCGCGCCCCACAACGCCCCCATCATCGCGCCCGAGGCCGTGGTGTGGATAAGCTGATTGAGCTTGACGTGGCCGCCCTCCTGCTTGACCGCGATGACGGCGTCGCTGAGCTCGATGAGGTATTCCGACTGCAACTCCAAGACCTTCTTGCGCATCTCTTCCGCGCGCGCTTCCGACGGGTAAGTAATGACGATCAAATCTTCCATTTCGCGCCGCTCCGTTCCGGGTTGCGAGACATTGTAGCAGGGCCAAACAACCCCGCTGGCAGAATTTTCCGTCCGCCCCGTCCCCGCCATGACGCCCGACAAATGCGCCGAGAGAAAGCCGATCCCAATTCACAAAATCGTGCGGCCAAACGCCGCGGCCGTATCCGATAGCGCAACCTTCTCCGGCTCAGTCGCCCATGTCCCAGGTCTCCGCGCTCGCGCCCGCGAGCTCCCGCACCCGCGCCTCGTCGGCGGCGAAATCCCGCGCCGCGCCCTCGTAGACCACGCGGCCGTCGTCGAGCACATAGGCGCGGTCGGCGATCTCCACCGCCGCGCGCACGTTCTGCTCGACGAGCAGGATCGACACGCCCTCCTTGCGCGCGGCCACGATGATGCGAAACACGTCCGCCACGATCAGCGGGGCGAGCCCCTGGCTCGGCTCGTCGAGCATCAGGAGCTTCGGGTTCAGCAGCAGCGCGCGGGCGATCGACAGCATCTCCTGCTCGCCGCCGGAAAGCTGGCTGCCCTTGTTGCTCTTGCGCTGCGCAAGTCGCGGGAAGGCTTCGTAGACGCGCGCCACCGTCCATGGCCCCGGCCGCTCGGCCGGCACGCGCAGGTTCTCGTCGACGGTCAGATTGGCGAACACCCGCCGCCCCTCCGGCACATAGCCGACGCCCAGCGCCGCCACGCGGAACGGCGGCTGGCCGGTCGTCGCCTTGCCGAATATGCTGCACCGTCCCCTCGCGCGGCCGCACGAGGCCGACGAGGCTCTTCAAAGTCGTGCTCTTGCCGGCGCCGTTGCGGCCGAGCAGAGCGACGATCTCGCCCTCGCGCACCGCGAGCGACACCCCGTGCAGGATGTGGCTCTTGCCGTAATAGCTGTGCAAGCCTTCCGCCTCGAGCGCGTTCATTTGGCGACCTCGCCGAGATAGGCGCGCTGTACGTTCTCGTTGGCTGCGATCTCCTTCGGCGCGCCTTCCGCCAGCACGCGGCCTTCCGCCAGCACCATGATGCGGTCGGCGAGATTGAAGACGAGGCGCATGTCGTGCTCGATCAGCATGATCGTCAGACCCCCGTGACGATGCAGGCGCCGCACCAGCCGCGCGACGTCGTAGGTTTCCTGGTCGCCCATGCCGGCCGTCGGCTCGTCGAGCAGCAGGAGGCGCGGCTTCAGCGCCAGCGCCATCATGATCTCGGCGGCGCGCTGGTCGCCGTGGCTCAGCGCGCCGACGCGCACGCCGGTCTTCTGCGTGAGATTGCCGGTCGTCAGCAACTCCTCGATCCGCTCGTTGACGCGACGGCGCGCGGCGCCCCCGAGCCAGGGCGAGAGGCTCAGGCCCTCCGCGCGCTCCACCGCCACGCGCAGATTGTCCTCGACCGTCAGCTCCGGGAAGATCTCGGTGATCTGGAACGTGCGCGCCATGCCGAGACGCACCCTCGCCTCCGGCGACAGCGCCGTGACGTCGCGACCTTCGAAATCTGACCGTTCCCGAACTCGGCGGAAACAGACCGCTGATGAGGTTGAAAAACGTCGTCTTGCCCGCGCCGTTCGGCCCGATGATGGCGCGCAACTCTCCGGGCTCGACGATCAGCGAGACGTTCTCGATAGCCGTCAGATTTCCGAACCGCTTGGTGACCGCATCGACCGTGAGCAGCGTCATGCCGCGCTCCGCGAGACAGGACGCCGAGCAGCCCGCGCGGGAAGAAGCGCACGACCAGGACGAACACGAGCCCGATCAGGAACATCCAGTTCTCCGTGCGGCTCGACAGGAAATCCTGCAGCGCGACGAAGATCGCCGCGCCGAGCAACGGTCCCCAGAACGAGCGCATGCCGCCCATCACCGCCATGATGACGAAATTGCCGGAGAGATCGAAGCGCAGCGCGCGCGGATCGATGAAATTGTTGAGCAGCGCATAGAGGCCGCCGGCGACCGAGACGAAGAAGCAGGAGATGACGAAGGACAGCCAGATGCGGCTTTCGATGTCGAGCCCCAGAAAGCGCGCGCGTCGCTCGTTCTCGCGAATGGCGACGAGCGAGCGCCCGAGCGGCGAGGCGATCAGCAGCGCCATCGCCGCCACGCAGATCGGCGAAGACGGCCAGCACGAAATAATAGAACGCCTTGTCGTTCTGCGCGATGTCGAGCTTCGTGAAGCCGAAATCGATCGGCAGGCGCCGCCACCCCGTGAGGCCGTCGTCGCCCCCCGTCACCTCGCTCCAGCGGAAGGCGATGAAATAGAACACCTGCCCGAACGCGATCGTCACCATCGCGAAATAGACGCCGCGCCGGCGCACGATCAGCGCGCCGATGACGACCGCCGCGACCGCGCCGACGACGACGCCGAACAGGATGGCGGGAATCGAGCCCAAGCCCAGATATTTGATCGCCATCGCCGTTCCATATCCGCCAAGGCCGAAATAGGCGGCGTGGCCGAAGGAGAGAACGCCGGTGTAGCCGAGCAGGAAATTGAGCGACATCGCGGCCAGGCCCATCACCACGATGCGGGTGGCGAGTTCGGTGTAGCCGCCGATCGCCGCCATCCAATAAGGCATGGTCGCGAGCGCGGCGATCACCACGGCGTCGAACGCACGGGCGCGCGGGTTCAATGCACCCTCCCCTCTTCGCCGAGCAGGCCGCGCGGCCTGACCAGCAACACCAGCCCCATCATCACGTAAATGACCGCCTCCGTCGCCGAGTGGCCAGAAGACGGCCGCAAGCCCCGAGGCGACGCCGATCAGCAATCCGCCCAGCAGGGTGCCGACCAGACTGCCCAGGCCGCCGACGATGATGGCGACGAAGCTCGGCATGATGAGATTGTCGCCGATCGTCGGCGCAAGCCCAAGCTGCCCGGCCGCCAGCACGCCCGCCAGCCCCGCGATATAGACGCCGAGCCCGAAGTTGAGGCTGCGCAACAGCCGCGTATTGACGCCGAGCGTCGACACCGTCTCAAGGTCGCGCGTGCCGGCGCGGATGCGCATGCCGAGCCGCGTGAAGCCGAGCACGCCGAACAGCGCCGCCACCGCCGCCGCGACGATGACGATCATGAACACGCGGTAGCCCGTGAGAAAGAAATAGTCGCTCGACAGCGACGACATCAGAAACGCCGGCGCCTGAAACGGCAGGCTCTGCGCGCCCCAGACATATTTGATCCCGTCCTGAATCATATAGGCGAGGCCGAAGGTCAGCAGCAGGCTGTAAAGCGGATCGCTGCCGTAAAGGGGCCGGATCAGAAGCCGCTCAACCGCGAGCCCGACGACGCCGGTCAGGATCGGCGACAGCACGAGCGCGCCCCAGAAGCCGACATAGGGGATCAGCGCATAGGCGAAATAGGCGCCGAGCGCGAGAAAGCCGCCATGCGCGAAGTTGATGACGCCGCTGAGATTGAGAATCAGCGACAGGCCGAGCGCCATGAGCGCGTAGAAGGCGCCGACGATCAGCCCGTTGAAGACGTTGAACAGAATGACTTGAGACATCAGAGAATCGGCGGCCGCGGCAGACAAAACTTGAGGGCGCGCGGCCCGCGCGCCCTCAAGCAAAGTTCAACCCTATAGGCCGTCAGGTCGGCCAAGTCATCTTGCAGCCGCTCTCCTCGACCGAATCGGCGATGTCGGCGCCGTTGAACGTCTGCATGACCTTGAACAGATCGTCCGGCGCCGAGCCTTTCGCCTGCGCCTGGCCGACGAACAGCGTCGCCATAAGCTGATTCTGACTGGCGCGATAAACCGCCTTGTTGGGTCCGAGCGCGACCTCCGGCGGCAGCTCGAAGTTCTGCAACGCCTTGGCCATGTCGAGCGCCTTCAGCGATTTGGCCTTCTCGGCGCCGAGCGCGCAGGTCCAGCCGGAGACGAAGCCGAACCAGTGGCGCGCCGTCGGCACGCGGCCGGTCTTCTTCTTGATCGCGTCGATGAACTCCTGGACATGCGGAACGCCCGGCTGGTTCCAGTACCATTCCGCGACCCAGGTGCCGATGCGCGCCTCCGGCGGCAGGCCCTCGAGCACCTCGAGCTCGACCTGCGCGCCGGCGAGATGGACCTTCTTCTCCAGGCCGAACTGCACCGCCTGCTTCAGCGCGTTGAGCGCGTCGTCTCCCTGTACGAGGAAGACGATGACGTCGGGGTTCGCCGCCTGCGCCTTGATGAGGTAGGAGGAGAAATCGACAGTGCCGAGCGGCGTCAGATCTCCGCCGACCCGCTCGCCGCCGAGCTTCTTGATCGCCTTGATCATGCCGGCCTCCAGCGTGTGGCCGAAGGCGTAATCGGGCGTGATGTAGTAGTATTTCTTGCCATAGGCCTTGATGAGGGCGGCGGCGACCGCGGCGGCCTCCATCTGCGTGGTGTTGCAGACGCGGAACACGTTCCAGTGGCAGGTCTTGCCGGTGATGGCGTCGGTGTGGCCGCCCGGCACGATGTGCAGGATCCCCTTCTCGCTCGCCACGCCCGCCATCGCCAGCGCGAGCGCGGAGTTGACGTTGCCGAGCAGGAAGTCGACGTGTTCGCCTTCGATCAGCTTGCGCGATTTCTGCACCGCGGTGCCGGCGTCGCCGCTGGTGGAATCCTCGATGAGAAGCTGCGCCTGGCGCCCGAGAATGCCGCCCTTGGCGTTGATCTGCTCGACGGCGAGCTGACAGCCGATCGTCTCGTTCTTGCCATAGGCCGCATAGGTTCCGGTGAGCGGATTGGCGAAGCCGATCTTGACGACGTCGGCGGCGCGGGCAGTGATGACGAAGGGACTTGCGACCGTCGCGGCCCCGAGGGCCAGAGCGGATTTGACAAGTGTCCGGCGATCGACGGCCGGCCCGGGCGTCACAGGCGTCACGCGGCATCCTCCCATTTAGGATTATTGCGGGCGCTCGGCCCGCCTCGTAGGCGGCGGCACTATCGACGTTAACGCGCAGCCCCGTCAAGCCGCTTTTGTTTGCGGGCGAAATCGTGTGTCTTGCCCAAAGCTTAAGCATCGGCCTCGCCGCAATCAGCAGGCACGGCCTGGGTAAATTCGAATTTAGAGTTGCGCTCTTCTCATTTCGAACATAAACATATCTTTATGTCTCATTTTCCGACCCACCCTGTCCCCGATCTCTCCTTCGACGCCTTGCTTGACGCGCTCGAGGCCGCCGGCGAGGTCACGCGGCTGCGGCTTCTCGGCCTGCTCTGCGAGGCCGATCTGACGGTCAGCGAGCTCGTGGGCATTCTCGGCCAGTCGCAGCCGCGCATTTCCCGCCATCTCAAGCTGCTGGTCGACGCGGGGCTCGCCGAGCGGCGCCGCGAGGGCGCCTGGGCCTTCTTCCGCCTCGCCGAGCCCGGCGGGTCGCTGGCGCGCGATCTCATCGGACGCGTCGTCGCCGACGATCCGACGCTCGCCTCCGACCGGGCGCGGCTCGAACTCGCCCGCGAGGCGCGGCGCAAGCAGGCGGCGGCCTATTTCGCGGCCCAGGCCGCCGAATGGGACCGCATCCGCGCCATGCACGCCCCCGACGCGCAGGTCGAGGCGGCGATCCTCGATCTCGTCGGCGAAGCCCCCGTGCAGAGGCTGCTCGATCTCGGCGCGGGAACGGGCCGCATGCTCGAATTGCTCGCGCCGCGCGCCGCCCGCGCCGTCGGCGTCGATCTGAGCCCGGACATGCTCAATCTCGCCCGCGCGCGCGTCGCGGAGCACGGCTTGCGCAACGTGCAGCTGCGTCAGGGCGACGTCTATGCGCCGCCGGCGGAGCTCGGGGCTTACGATCTCGTCGTCATCCATCAGGTGCTGCACTTCCTCGACGATCCCGGCCGCGCGCTGGCGGAGGCGGCGCGGCTGCTGCGGCCGGGCGGGCGGCTCATCGTCGTCGATTTCGCCGCGCACGAGGAGGAATCCCTGCGCGAGCATTTCGCCCACCGCCGCCTCGGCTTCAGCGGCGAGGAGATCGCCCAGTGGATGACCGAGGCCGGGCTCAGCCTCGTCGAGACCCGCCGCATCGAACCTGACGCGCGCGAGACCGGCAAGCTGACCGTCGTCGTCTGGCTCGCGCGCGATCCCCGCTTCATTTCCGACGATCTGCGCAACGCCTCGCGGGAGTTCGCCTGATGCTGCATACGCCGACGCGTCCGAGCCGTTCAGGCTCGCCGATCCGCGCCTCGTTCGAGTTCTTCCCGCCGAAGTCGCAGGAGATGGAGACGACTTTGTGGGAGGCGATCAAGCGGCTGGAGCCGCTTAGCCCCGATTTCGTCTCCGTCACCTATGGCGCGGGCGGCTCGACGCGCGCCCGCACTCACTCGACCGTGGAGAAAATCGCGCGCGACACCTATCTGCGCCCGGCCGCGCATCTGACCTGCGTCGGCGCCTCGAAGGGCGAGGTCGACGACGTGATCCGCGAATACTGGGACGCGGGCGTGCGCCATATCGTGGCTTTGCGCGGCGATTCGCCGGGCGGCGTCGATGCGCCTTACGTCCCCCATCCGCAGGGCTATCAGCGCACCGAAGATCTGGTCGCCGCGATCAAGCGCATCGGCGATTTCGAGGTCTCCGTCTCGGCCTATCCCGAGAAACATCCGCAGAGCCCCACGCTGCTGCACGACATCGACATGCTCAAGCGCAAGATGGACGCGGGCGCCGACCGCGCTATCACACAATTCTTTTTTGATAATTCGCTGTTTCTACGCTACCTTGATATTGCGGCGGCGGCGGGTATAACCATACCTTTAGTGCCGGGGATCGTTCCGGTGCAGAACTTCAAGCAGACCGCCGGTTTCGCCAAGCGCGCCGGCGCGAGTGTTCCGGCTTGGCTCGCCGATAGATTCGAGGGGCTCGAAAACGACGTGACGACGCGCCGGCTGGTGGCCGCCGCGGTCTGCGCCGAGCAGGTGATCGACCTGATCGACCGCGGGATCGCGCAGTTTCATTTCTACACGATGAACCGCGCCGACCTCGTCTACGCGATCTGCCATCTCGTCGGCTTGAGGCCGCGCGGGCAGGCGGTCGAGCTTCCTTCCGTCGTCGCGCGCCGATCATGGTGACGAGCAGCTCTTGCCGACGCCGACCCGGATATTGCTGATCGACGACGACGCCGCGGATCGCGCGGCGGTCGGCGCGGCGCTCGCGGGCTCGAACCTCAACTACACCCTGATCGAGCAGGACGACGCCGCCTTGGGCCTGGCGGCGGCCATGTCCGACCATTTCGATTGCGTGCTGCTCGACGGGCGCCTGCCCGGCGTCGCCCTGCCCGACGTTCTCACGCGGCTCACTTCGGCCGAGGGCGGCTGGCAGGCGATCATCGTGCTGACCGACGACGGCGAGCAGGAAGGCGTGCCCGCGCTGCTGCGCGCCGGCGCGCTCGACTCCCTCAACCGCCGCGACGCCGATGCGCACAACCTCGCCCGCGCCATCCGTTACGCCAAGGCGCGCCGCGGCTTCGTCATCGAACTGCAGGCGGCGCGGCAGGACGCCGAGGCCAAGTCGCGCGCGCTCGACCGTCTGAACCGGCAGACGACGCTGATCCTTTCGATCCTCGCGCACGATCTGCGCAACCCGTTCCAGGTGCTGCTCGGCATGAGCCGCACGCTCGCCGAATCCTCCGGCGCCGGCGATCCGAAGGCGATGGCGCGGCGCGCCGCGGGCGTGCACGAGGCCGCCGATCAGGCGCATGGGCTCATCGAAAGCCTGTTCGCCTGGGCGAGCCTGCACATGGACGCGCGCGCCGAGCCCGCGGCCATCGAAGCCGAGGCGCTGTTTCAGGATTGCGCGCGCGCGCTTCAGGAGCGCGCCGACGCCAAGGGCGTGCGGATCATAGTGCGCGCCGAAGACGTGAGCGTTCTTGCGCAGGAGAACGCGACGGCCTCGATCCTGCGCAATCTCGTGGCCAACGCGCTCAAATTCACGGCGTCCGGCGGATGCGTGACGCTGTCGACGGAGAGCCGCGACGACCGCGATCGCCATCGCCGTCGCCGACACCGGCGTCGGCATGAGCGAGGCGCAGATCGCGGGCCTGTTTCAGTTCGAAACCCGATCGACCTGCGCCGGCACCGCCGGCGAGCGCGGCGCGGGGCTGGGGCTCCTGCTCTGCCGCGATCTCGCGGAATGGATCGGCGGCGCGCTGGAGGTCGAGAGCCGGCTCGGCCAGGGAACGACGTTCCGCCTGATCCTGCCCGCGGCCTGAGAGCCCTGCAAATTCCGCGACAGGGCGAAACCGACACTGTCCGCCGCCCCAAAGCCGCTTGCCGCTTCCCTCTCCCCGCTTGCGGGGAGAGGGTCAGGGTGAGGGGCGTCTCCGCTGGAAGACGACGGCGTAACCTGAATCGCCGCTCTTGCCGCTTCCGCCAAATTGCGGAACGTGCCGGTGGTTCAACCCCGGCGCTGGGCGCCTACTGACGCATCGCCGGCAATGCCCGGCTTCGACCCTTTGGGGACGTTGAAGGTCGACCGGAACAAAGGCCGGAGTGCGCCAAGAGCGGATATGAGGCAAATCTGTAATCCGGTCGTTCAGCGCGGCCTGCTAGAAGTTTAGGCGGACGCCAGCTTTATCACGGTGTGGTCGGTGGGCTTGCGCCCGCCGGTGCCCCAGGTGTTCTCGATCTTGCCCCTCTTGGCCAATTCCACGCACACGTTTTTGACGTTGGTCTCGCGCAGCATGAAGGCCTGGAGCATGGCGTCGAGGACGTCAACAAAAACGATGCCGCCAGGGGCGGTGGACAGCATCTCAAGCAGCATTTCCTTCGCCAGAGCCTTCTGCTCGTCCACGAGATCTTTGATCGAAGCTTCCTTCTGCTCCGCGTCGAAATCGGCGAAAAGAGAGGCCGTATTCGCCCGGTCGTCACGCTTGCGGGTCATAGCCGCCGACCGATTCCTGGCGTGTTCGCGCAGCGCGTTGTACTCGGTCTCACGAAACGCCTTGAGACCCCCGAGGTCCTTCGTTCCGTATGCCAGGAAAAAGTGGGGGCGCTCCTGGGTACTTTTGTCGATTCTGGTCGAGACAACGTACCCGAACTTGCCTGCCGCCTTCAGCGTCTCACGGAACAGCTTCTCCGCCGCCGGTCCTTGTTCCATCGCGGGGTCGAGCCTGCTCTGCCAACCAGGCCCACCAAAAATATGATCGAACGACGCAATGATCTTCTCGTCAGGATGGGCCAGAAATCGGCTGATATGGCCGTACATAAAGTTAATGAGTACCTCGCATTTGGCGACATCGAACAGCGGCGCGATCTTGGTGAACGGGTATTCGGTCCAGCCGGTCGGGTCGATGAAGATCAGGGGGAAGGCGTTCCCGATGAATTTGCGGATTTCTCCGACTGCATCCACAAATTCACCATGAAAGGTCTTTATCTCGAAGCCGTCGTCCGGACGATTAAACGGCGCGACCGCCGCGACCATCTGTTGGTAGGCGGCAGCGTTCGCCTCTGAGAAAAAGCAGCGTATTTTGCGCCGGAGACCAGTTTGCTCCTGGACGACGCGCTGTGCCTCCTTAAGGACCCTGAGCGCAATCATGAATGAGGTGTCCGAGAAGTCGGCTGTCTCGGATTTCCACGGCCCAGAGAAGCCGTCGACATACGCAATGTCCCAGAAGGGCAGAATTTTGTAAGCCAACTCCTGTAGGTATCCTCGCAGGATGTCGTGCTTAGCCTGGGTTTGCTCGCGGTCGATATAGGCGCTCATGAAAGCCAGCCTCGTTTAGGCTGCGGTGGGTTCGGGCAGTTGTTCGATTCGAGGGTATTCGTTCCACTCACGCCCCTTCAGCTTCCGCCCGCCCGATTTTGGCCGGATGCCCCCCCACTGTTTGAAGAAGAAAGCCACGCCGTCCTTCTTGCAGAGATCACGGATCTCTAATGCCCACTCTTCGGCCATAGGACGCGCACGCGGTCCGCTCTCGCCGCCGACGATGGCCCAATCAATCCCCTTTAGGTCAACGCGGCCCACGGAGCCGATCAGCGGTTCAAATGACACGAATTTCACAGTGGCATGCGCTGACTTCAGGTGTTTCAGGCGCACGGCGTTGTCTTCGTTCTCGACGGACACGCCGAGCCAGATGTGGCACGGCGCGAACCCGTCGCCATACCGCCGCCGCAAGTACCGGACGAGCAGGGAACTGCGCTTTGTCAAAACTTGGTAGGTGTGCCAGTCGGCCAGCTCCATCGTATCGAACACGGAGTCGATGAAGCTGAACGGCACCTCCTTGTGGAACAGATCGCTCATCGAATTGACAAAGATGCGGCGAGGTTGCCGCCATTGAAACGGCTGGGTCAGCCGCGCCGGACGGATGGTCAGGTCGAAACCGCTTTCAAACGGATGTCCTGCGACGCCCCGGAAGCGCTCGGAAAATCGCTCTGCGTAGCAGAAGTCGCAGCCAGCCGTGATCTTGGAACAGCCCGTGACGGGGTTCCAGGTCGAGTCAGTCCATTCGATCTGTGTCGAGTTGGCCATGCAGCAACCTAGAACAAATCAGGAACCAAGCCAAGTGCAATCACCTGCCCGGCTAAATTCGCTGCTTCATCCTAATGAGAAGTTGAGAATTCGCGCGCCCGTCGACCGGAACTTGGATGCCGGAAGCCATAGGAGCGAGGTCAGCACTAGTCCTGCCGACGTCCGAAACGGGCGCAGAGCGAGCTTTTCCCCGGCGCTTCCCGCCAAATCCGCCCCCGCCCCTCCGCAACATCCCCAGACCATCGCCCCCCGTTACGTCCGATCCCGCCAATGCTCGCAGAGCCGCGCAAAAGCCTCCGCCATGCTTCGCACGGCGTCCTCGTCCGTCCCCTGCCCGGCGAACCAGCGCAGCGCCGGCTCGACGAAGATCGTGCGCCCGACGGCGAAACCCTTCACGCGCGAGGAGCCGCGCGCGGCGCGGAAGGCGGCGGCGAGATCGTCCTCCGGCGCTTCGAGCCCCAGCACCATGACGCCGCGGCAGAGCGGATCGCCCGCTTCTATCGCCGCGTCGATGCGGCTCCAGGCGGCGGGCGTCTGGCCTTCGAGCTTCCACCAGTCGGGCTTGATCCCGATCTCGTAGAGGCGGGCGATCACTTGCGAAATCGTGTCGTCCGCAACGGCCCCGTGTTTGCTCGCGACGATCTCGATCAGCAACTCGCGCCCTATTCCGCCGCGCGGCGTCGTAGAGGCGCAGAAGCTCGCGCTCCTGGCGCGCCTTCATCTCCGCCGCATCGTCGGGCCGGTAGAAGCACAGGCACTTGATCGTGTGGCTGACCGGCCATTCGATCAGCTTGGCGCCGAGCGAGCCGCCGAACTCGAAATCGAGCGGGCGCGAGCCCGGCTCCTCGACCGGGCGGCCGATCCAGAAGCCCAGCTCGTCGGCGCGGAACAAAGCCTCGCGCCCGTATCTGCCGTCGAGCAGCATCCCGAAGCCCGGCCGCCCCTTGGCGACGCGCGCGGCGGCTTCGACCGCCAGCAGCTTGAACGCGCCGATGCGCTCGCGCGGGGCGCCGGCGTCGTCGGCGATTTTTTCGAGCTGCGCGCGGTGATCTATGGCGAGCGCCATGATCTGGTCGGCCTCGGCGCGGCGCGTCGTCGCCCAATGGATGTGGTTGAGCGCCTCGTCGTAGCGCACGGCCTTGTGCGACGATCCCTTGTCGATGAAGCGCCGCATCTCGGGAAAGGTCGGATATTCCGCCGAGCATAAGCAGCCGCGACACCGCGAAGGCGCCGCCCGCATTGGCGAAGGCGCAGCATGTTTCGAGCGGCTCGTCGCGCAGCCAGCCGCGCAGGAAGCCCGACATGAAGGCGTCCCCGGCGCCGAGCACGTTATAGACCTCGACCGGAAAGCCCGGCCCCTTGACGCCGTCCTCGATGCTGGCCGGGATGGCGCCGGGAAACACCACGCAGCCCATCGGCCCGCGCTTCATCACGAGGGTCGCGCGCGCTGCGCTCGCGGATCGCGCGCAAGGCTTGCAGGGGATCGTCGATCCCGCCGGCGATCATCACCTCCTCCTCGGTGCCGACGATGAGGTCGCAGGCGGCCAGGATCGGCTGCAAACGCTGGGAGACATTATCGGACTTGATGTAACGCTCCTCGCCCGCGCCGTGGCCGGCGAGGCCCCAGAGATTCGGGCGATAGTCGATGTCGAAGGCGACCCTGCGGCCGTGCTTCTTGGCGTACTGGATCGCGAGTTTCTGCGCGGCCGCCGTGTTGGCGCCGCGCGAAATGCGTGCCGGTGACGACGACGGCTTTCGCGCTGGCGATGTAGGCCTCGTCGATGTCGCTCTCGTCGAGCGCGGAATCCGCGCAGTTCTCGCGATAGAAGATGAGCGGGAAGGTCTTGTCGTCGCGGATGCCGAGCAGCACCAGCGAGGTGAGCCGCGCCGGGTCCGTCCTGATCCCCGTCACGTCGACGCCCTCGCGCTGCGCTTGCTCGCGGATGAAGCGGCCCATGTGCTCGTCGCCGACGCGGGTGATGAGGCCGCTTTTCAGGCCGAGCCGCGCCGTGCCGATGGCGATGTTGGTCGGGCAGCCGCCGACCGCCTTGGAGAAGCTCGCCATGTCCTCCAGCCGGCCGCCGACCTGCGCGCCGTAGAGGTCGACCGACGAGCGGCCTATGGCGATGAGGTCGAGCGTCGCGTCCATCTCAGGGCTCCAGCGGCGGGTCGCCGGCGCCGACGACGTTCTGGTCGAAATCGATGTTCGATCCCGTCATCAGCCCCGATTCGTCGGAGGCGAGATAGACGCAGGCGCGAGCGACTTCGTTGGGGTCGATGAGCCGGCCGAAAGGTCTGGTTTTCACGGCCTCTTCGAGCCAGCCGTCCTTGGCGCCGTGATAGGTCTTCATGATGCGGTCCTCGCCCGGCGTCGACATCCAGCCGATGTTGAGGCCGTTGACGCGGATGCGGTGGCGAAGGAGCGCGTGGGCGACGTTCCTGGTCAGCGTCGCCAGCGCGCCCTTGGAGGCGCAATAGGCGGTGATGAAGGGCTGGCCGCCATGCCCCGACATCGACTGGATGTTGACGATGGAGCCCGCGATCTTCTCGCGCTTCATGATCGTCGCCGCGCCCTGGATGAGGAAGAACGGCGCGCGCACGTTGACGTCGAAAATCTCGTTGTAACGCTCTTCGGTGGTGTCGAAGATCGTGCCGCGGTCGGTCAGCGCGGCGGCGTTGACGAGGACGTCGAGGCGATGGAAGCGCCGGTCCGCCTCCTCGATCACCTTGCGGCAGTCGGCGACCTTGGCGAGATCGGCGCGCACGAAATAGGTGGGGCAGCCGCCGTCGCGAGATCTCCCGCGCGACGCGCTCGCCGTTGGCGGCGTTGCGGCCGCAGATGACGAGGCCCGCCGCGCCGCGCCTTGGCGAACGCCCGCGCGATCGCCTCGCCGAGGCCCTGCGTGCCGCCGGTAACGACCGCATATTTGCCTTGCAGACTGCCCAAAGCGCGCTCCTCCGCTGACTCGCGGAGAGATGAAACAAAAATTCTATTCCGCTGTCAAGATGGAATGGATATTCCTTTTCGCGCCCGGCGCCCGGTCAGGCCTCTACCCGCACCGTCCGGTCGGGATAGCTCAACTGCTCGCGCGCCCGCCAGTCGTGCGTCACGTAATTGAGGATGACGGAGCGCCTGACGCCTTCGATTCTGCCGCTTCTCGAAGCCGTGCCAGGTGTTGTCGCCGGGCACGAACACCATGGCCGCGCCGCGCTTGAACGGCGACACGCCGACATGCTTCTCCGGGGTCTCGTAAATGTCGGTGCCGAGCTTTTCGTGGCCGGGGCCGTCGGAGAGATAGATCAGGCAGGTGAATTTCTTCACGCCGAGATCGGTGTGCGGCTGCAGCCAGAAGCCGTCGACGTCCTGCGCATATTCGAGCCGCAGGAACGTATCGTCTATCGGCGCGTCGAAAGCGTCGTGGATCGCCTTGACGACGCGCATCGATTGCAGCGCCTCCGCGACCGCGCCCATGACGGGAAAGCGCGCCACGCCGCCCGCGTCGAAATAGCTGCGCTGGTCGTTGTGCAGCTCGCGCTTGCCCGACACGCCGTTGAGCACCGGCGGGGCGAAGGGCAGTTCGGCCAGCGCCTCGGTGATCTCGGCGGGAAATACATTGTCCATCAGGTGATAGGGATAGGGATAGTCGTAGCTGCGGCGCGCGGCGATCGACGCCTCGAAGGCCTCGGCGACTTCGCGGGCGGCTGGGCTCAGGGTCTCGGTCACGGCCGGGTCTCCTCTCAATTGGCGCCGAGGGCGGCGAGGTAGAGGTCGATCAGCGTCTCCTCCTCGACCCTCTTGTCGGGGTCCTGGCCCCTTATGGAAACGATCTTGCGGATGATTTTCGTGTCGAAGCCGTTGCCTTTGGCCTCGGCGTAGACTTCCTTGATATCCTCGCCGAGCGCCTTTTTCTCCTCGTTGAGCCGCTCGATGCGCTCGATGAAGGCGCGCAACTGCCCCGAATTGATTTCGTCCGTCCCGGTTTCCGCCGGTCTCTTGTCCTTGGCCATGTCGGGTCCCGAATGTGAAAGCGCGGCGCGTGGCATGGCCGCCCGCGCCGCCCACGTCAAGCCGGCCCGGCCGGCGCTTGCGCAGCGGCCGCCCGCTGCGCCAATGTCGGCGCGCGAGGGGGCGGAATGGGAAGCATCTGGAGAGACGCGCGGGTCAGGGCCATTTTCTATCAGGCCGCGCTGTTGGCCTTGCTCGCCGCGCTCGTCGCCTTCGCGTGGCGCAACGTCGTCGCCAACATGGCCGCGCGCGGCGTACCCATGGGCTTCGGCTTCTGGGATCAGACCGCCGGCTTCGACATCAACCAGTCGCTGATCCCCTATTCCGCCCTCTCCACCTATGGGCGGGCCTTCTGGGTCGGGCTTCTCAACACGCTGACGGCGGCGGCGCTGTCGATCGCGCTGGCGACGCCGCTCGGCTTTCTCGCCGGCGTGGCGCGGCTGTCGCCGAATTATCTGCTGTCGCGCCTGGCGCTCGTCTATGTCGAGCTGATGCGCAACACGCCGCTGCTGCTGCAACTGCTGTTCTGGTACAATGCGGTGCTGAAGGCGCTGCCCGGCCCGCGGCAATCGCTGTCGCTCCACGGCCTCGCCTTCCTCAACAATCGCGGTCTCTATCTGCCGCGCCCCGTCTTCGCCGAAGGCGCGGCGGGCGTCGGGCTCGCGCTCCTGGCGGGCGTCGCGGCGGCGGTCGGCCTATCGGATTCACGCCCGCCGCCTTCAGGCGCAGACCGGCCGCATCCCGCATGTCGCGCCGGCGGCGACGCTGGCGATCCTGGCGCCGCCGGTCGTCGCCTATCTCCTGCTCGGCCGGCCGATCTCCTTCAGCTACGCGCGAGCTGCACGGCTTCAACCTGCAGCGGCGGCGTGCAGCTTTATCCGGAATTCGTGGCGCTGGTGTTCGGGCTTTCGACCTACACCGCCGGCTTCATCGCCGAGATCGTGCGCGCCGGCGTCGCCTCGGTCTCCCATGGGCAAAGCGAAGCGGCGGCCGCGCTCGGCCTGCCGCGCGGGCGGATCCTGCGCCTCGTCGTCGTGCCGCAGGCGCTGCGGCTCATCATCCCGCCGCTGACGAGCCAATGGCTCAACATCGTCAAGAACTCGTCGCTGGCGGTGTTCATCGGCTATCCCGATCTCGTGCTGGTGTTCGCCGGCACGGTGCTCAACCAGACGCAGGCGGCGATGCAGGTGATGGCGGTGACGATGGGCGTCTATCTCGCCATTTCGCTCGCCATCTCGCTGGCGCTCAACGCCTTCAACGCCCGCGTCGCGGTCAAGGAGCGCTAGCGCCATGAGCCCCGCCTTCGTCCGCCTCCGCCCGGAGCCGGAGCTGCCGCCGCCGATGATGACGAGCGGCCCGCTCGCCTGGATGCGCGCGAATCTGTTCTCCTCGCCCGCCAATACGGCGATGACGCTCGCGCTCGTCGCGTTCGTGCTGTGGCTCGTCCCGCCGCTCGTCGCCTGGGCGACGGTCGACGCCGTGTGGAGCGCGCCCGACGGCGCCCTCTGCCGCGCGCATCAGGACGGCGCCTGCTGGGCCTTCGTCGCGCAAAAGCTCGGCTATCTCGCCTACGGCTCCTATCCCGAGCTCTCGCGCTGGCGCGTCGATCTGACGGAAGCGCTCGGCGCCGCGCTCATCGTCTGGCTGCTGTGGCCCGGCGCGCCGCGCCGGGGCCTGGGCGCGATCCTGTTCTTCGTCGTCTATCCCGTCGTCGCCTATCTGCTGCTGGCGGGCGCGCCGGCGCTGGGGCTCGCCGACGTCGACACGATTCTCTGGGGCGGCGTATTCGTCACCATGCTGACGGCGCTGGTCGGCATCGTCGTGTCGCTGCCGCTCGGCGTGCTGCTCGCGCTCGGGCGGCGTTCGTCGCTGCCTTTCGTGCGCGCGGCGAGCGTGGTGTTCATCGAGGTGGTGCGCGGCGTGCCGTTCATCACCGTGCTCTACATGGCCAACAACATGCTGCCGCTGTTCCTGCCGCCGGGTGTGCAGCCTGACCGCTTCCTGCGGCCGCTGGTCGGAATCGCGCTGTTCTCGGCGGCCTATATGGCCGAGGAGGTGCGCGGCGGCCTGCAGAGCCTGCCGCGCGGCCAATACGAGGGCGCGATGGCGCTCGGGCTCGATTATTGGCTGACGACGGGGCTCATCGTGCTGCCGCAGGCGCTCGTGCTCGTCATCCCCGGCATCGTCAACAATTTCATCGGTCTGTTCAAGGACACCTCGCTGGTGTCGATCGTCGGCGTCAGCGATTTCCTCGAGGCGCTCGACCACGCGATGAAGGACCCCGCCTGGGCGGGACCGACGATCTTCCCGACCGGCTACGCCTTCGCGGCCCTGTTCTATTTCGTCTTCTGCTACGCGATGTCGCGCTATTCGGCGGCGATGGAGCGCCGCCTGGGGACGGGACGGCGGCGATAGCCCGCCGCTCCGCCCGCCTCAGCTCAAGGGAACGCCGACCGCCTGCCGCCAGGGCTTGACGTCGACGGACGCGAACAGCCCCGCCTGCGCATAAGGGTCCTGCGCCAGCATCGCCTTGATCTCGGCCTCGTCCGCGCCCTCCAGAATCAGCATCGAGCCGAGCACGGAGGCGCCGTCGGCCGACAGCAGCGCGCCGCCGACCCTCAACTTCGGTCCCAGGCCGTTGAGATAGGCGAGATGCCTCGGCCGCGTCTCTTGCCTGAGCGCGCTCGAATTCGGCTTGTCGGTGCAGGTGGCGACGAACAGCATGGGTCCTCCGTTGCGGTTGACGCTATACCGCCGCCTCGGCCGCCGACAAGTCGACGGCTTCCAGCGACACCAGCGGCAAAGGCGCGGATTTGCCGCGCAAGGGGATGGGCGCCAGCCGCTCGCCGAAAACCCCGGCGGCGTTGCGCCCAATCGGTCGAAATAGGGCGCGGAGATCAGCGCCGAGGCGCCGGTCTCCCGCGCCGCTTCGAGAATGCGGGCGGCCGTGTTCATGGCGTCGCCGATCAGCGCGATCTCCTTCTTCTGCGCGCCGAGCTCGCCGATCACCACCGCGCCGGCATGGATCGCGGCCCGGAAGGCGGGCGTCTCGCCGAATTCGGCCCGGTAAGCGGGGCCGCGCCCGCCCAGGCGCCGGCGGGCGGCGAAGGTCGCGCGGATCGGCTGCATCGGATCGGTCCCCTCGCGCCAGACGGCGATCACCTCGTCGCCCACATATTTGTGAATTTCGCCGCCTTCCGCGACGATCTCCGACGTCACGTCGGCGTAGAAGGCGTTGAGCAGGTCGAGGAAGCGTTCCTCGCCGAGCCTTTCGGCGAGCCCCGTCGAGCCGATGAGGTCGATGTAGAGCAGCACCCGCTCCTCGCGCCGCGGCCGGCGATAGCGCCCGGCGGCGAAGGCGAACAGCACGCCGGGGCCGAGCAGTTCGTTGACGCTGAACAGCAGATTGACCGCCACGCTAACCGCGAACGAGAACTGGACGTCGCGCCGGTCGATCCCCGCCAAGGCCGCCGTCCCGCCCGTCAGCGAGAGGGTCGCGAGATTGAGCGCCAGCACCGCCGCGACATAAAGTCCCACTCGCAACGCGAAATAGACGGCGTAGGGCAGACGCAGCAGGGCGTCGCGCGCCCATCGCCGCAGGACAAAAATCTCCAGAAACGACAGGAGCGCGCCGTTGCACGCCCCCGCCGCCGCGCCGATGAAAGGCTGTCCGCGCCCTAGCCACCCGTAAGCCGCGCCCGCGCCCGCGCCGAAGATTGCGATCCAGGCGACGAGCCGTACGCCTCGGTCAAGCTGACGGAAGAACGCCGCGCCTTGGCTCACTTCGTCCCGAACATGCGGTCGCCCGCGTCCCCGAGGCCCGGAACGATATAGCCGTGATCGTTGAGCTTCTCGTCGATGGCCGCCGTCCAGATCGCGACGTCCGGATGCGCCTTCGACAGCCGCTCGATGCCCTCGGGCGCCGCCAGCAGGCAGACGAAGCGGATGTCCTTGACGCCCCGCGCCTTCAGCCGGTCGATCGCCGCCACGGCCGAATTGGCGGTCGCCAGCATCGGGTCCATCACGATGACCAGCCGCTCGGCGACGTCGGCCGGCGCCTTGAAGTAATATTCGACCGCCTCCAGCGTCTCGGGATTGCGGTAGAGGCCGATATGGGCGACGCGCGCGCTCGGCACGAGGTTGAGCATTCCGTCGAGAAAGCCGACGCCGGCGCGCAGGATCGGCGCGAACACCAGTTTCTTGCCCGAGATCGTCGGCGCCATCATCCTGGCGAGCGGCGTCTCGACCTCCACCATTTCGAGCGGCAGATCGCGCGTCACCTCATAGGCGAGCAGCATGCCGATCTCGTTGAGAAGCTGGCGGAACCCCTTGGTCGACACCTCCTTGTCGCGCATGAGCGTCAGCTTGTGCTGCACCAGAGGATGACTGACGACATGGACGTTCGACATGCGGCCTCCTTTGCGAAAGTCCCTATCTAAGGCAATCGGGGCGGTCGCCGCGAGCCCTTCTATCCCCAGCTTTCGAGCTAAGGGTCGCGGCTCTATTGACGGGCCGGGGGGGAAACTGTCACTTGGGCCCCCCATGGTCGAAGCAAAAGCCGCCGCCCCCGGCGGGCATATGAATCTGCCGAACATCCTGACCTACGGCCGCGTCGCCGCCGTGCCGGTGGTCGTCGGCCTGCTGTTCTGGCCGCAGGTGGAATGGGCGAACTGGGCCGCGCTCGGCCTGTTCGCCGCCGCCGCGATCACGGATTTTTTCGACGGCTATCTCGCCCGCGCGTGGTCGCAGCAGTCCTCGCTCGGCCGCATGCTCGACCCGATCGCCGACAAGCTTCTGGTCGCGGCCGCGCTTCTGATGCTGTCGGCCAACGGCTCGATCGCCGGAGGCAGCCTGTGGGCGGCGATCGTCATTCTCTGCCGCGAGATTCTCGTCTCCGGGCTTCGCGAATATCTGGCGGAGCTGCGCGTGCCGGTGCCGGTGACGGCGGTGGCCAAGTGGAAGACGGCGGCGCAGCTCGTCGCGCTCGGCTTCCTCATCGCCGGCCCGGCGGGCGAGAGAGTGCTGCCGGGCGCCCATTTGGTCGGGATCGTGCTGCTCTGGGTCGCGGCGGTGCTGACGCTTTACACGGGCTGGGACTATATGAAGGCGAGCTACCAGCACGTCGGAGGCGTCTAGGCCCGATGAAGGCTCTCTATTTCGCGTGGGTGCGCGAGCGAATCGGCAAGGCGGAGGAGGAGATCGACCCGCCCGCCGAGGTGAAGACCGTCGCCGATCTCGTCGGCTGGCTCAGCCGCCGCGACGAGAATTACGCCCACGCCTTCGAGAACCCCAGGGTCATCCGCGCCGCGCTCGATCGCGCCCACGCCAAGCCCGAGGCGCGAATCGCAGGCGCGCGCGAGGTCGCCTTCTTTCCGCCGATGACAGGGGGCTGACCCATGGAGGTCAGCGTCCAGCGCGAGGATTTCGACGCGAGCGCCGAAGCGCGGCGGCTCGCGCGAAGGCCGCACGGACGTCGGGGCGATCGTCACTTTCGTCGGCCTCTGCCGCGACGAGGGCGGACGGCTGGCGGCGCTGGAGATCGAGCACTATCCCGGCATGGCGGAGGCCGAGATCGCCCGCGTCGTCGAGGAGGCGCGCGCGCGCTGGCCGCTTCTCGGCCTGCGCGTCGTTCACCGCTATGGCGAAATCCGCCCGGGCGAGCAGATCGTGCTCGTGGCGACCGCCTCGACGCATCGCGGCGCCGCCTTCGCCGCCGCCGAGTTTCTCATGGATTATCTGAAGACGCGCGCGCCGTTCTGGAAGCAGGCGCGCCGCCTGGACGGGTCGGTCGAGGGCTGGGTGGAGGCGAAGGACGCCGACGACGCCTCCGCCGCACGCTGGAAGCCCGCCTAAGCCCGCCGCGTAACTGCATTGTAGATCACCAATACGACCACCGCGCCGAGCACGGCGAGCAGGACGCTCCACACTGTCAGTCCGTTGATGCCTCCGATCCCGAGTTTGGAGCCGATCTCCCCGCCGACGATGGCGCCGACAATGCCGATCGCGATGTCGAGAAGAATTCCCGAACCGGACTTGTTCACGAGCTTGCTGGCGATAAAGCCGGCGATGAGACCGAGAATGATCCAGGTTATCCAACCCATGGCAATTCCCCCTATGGCTCGGACGCGTCAGGCGCGCCGGCCACAGGTTTGACGTCATGGACGCGCAAAACGCAAGGCGCTAAGTTCACACGCGCTGGGACCATGGAGGAAAGCATGAGTTCATTCGACGATGCTCTGAAAGACGCGGTGCCCGGCGGCAATCTCGCCACGCCGATCGCCCTCGCAGCCGGCGCGCTGCTGCTGCATCATTTCTTCGGCGGCAAATCCTCAGGCGCCTGCGCCCGCTCCGGCGCCCTCGCCCGCCCCCGCCCCGCAGGCGGGTCCCGGAAGCTTCCTCGATGGCGGCGGCCTGCTCGGCGGCCTGAGCGGCCTCGTCAATTCGCTGACGAACGCCGGCGCCGGCGCGCAGGTCAATTCCTGGGTCGGCAGCGGCGCCAATCAGCCGATCGCCCCCTCCCAACTCGGCCAGGCGCTCGGGCCGGACGTGCTCGCGCAGCTCAGCGCCAAGACGGGCCTGAGCCAGCAGCAGCTCATCGAAGGACTGTCCCAGGTGCTGCCGCAACTCGTCAACAAACTGACGCCGCACGGCCGCATGCCGACGCCTGACGAGGCGCAATACGGGCGATAAAGCGCCCTCGCGTCGTGGCCGGGCCTGTCCCGGCCACGACGCAAGTTGCGGCTCAGCCCTTGCTTTTCTGGTAGACGTCGACGCCGACGGCGGCGAGCAGCACCAGTCCCTTGACCACCTGCTGCCAGAAGATGCCGAGGCCGATCAGCGACATGCCGTTGTTCATGACGCCCATGAACAAGGCGCCGATCACGACGTTGAGAATCTTGCCGACGCCGCCGGAGGCCGACACGCCGCCGATGAAACAGGCCGCGATCACGTCAAGCTCGAACGAATTGCCCGCGCTCGGCGTGGACGAGTTCAATCGCGCCGCCACCACCAGACCCGCCAGACCCGCCAGCAGGCCCATATTGGCGAAGGTGAGGAAGATCAGCCGCTCGGTCTTCACGCCCGAGAGCTGCGCGGCGAGCCGGTTGCCGCCGATGGCGTAGATGCGCCGCCCGACCACCGTGCGCGTCGTCACGAAGGCATAAAACAACGTCAGCGCCGCCATGATGAGCAGCACGATGGGCAGGCCCTTGTAGCGCGACAGCTTCCACGAGATGAACAGGATGATCGCCGAGAACACCAGGTTCTTGAAGAGCAGCAGCGCCAGCGGCTCCCCTTCTAAATTGTCGGCCCGCGCTCGCGCCCATGCGCGCAGCGAAAGGGCGATCATGGCCACCGCGCCCACGATCCCCAGGCCGAGCGCGATCACGTTCACCGGCGAGGGTTCCTCCAACAGGAACGGGATGGGGCCGAGCGTGACGGAAAGGCTCGGAAACACGAATCCCGAGGCGATGTCCTGGAAGCCGCGCGCGAACGGGCCGACGAACTGGCCGAGCAGCATATTGCCGGTCAGGCCGCGAAAGATCAGCATTCCGCCCAACGTCACAATGAACGAGGGGATGCGCGCGTAGGCCACCAGCAGGCCTTGAATCGCGCCGATGCCGGCGCCGATGACGAGACTCAGCACCATCACCATCGGATAGGGCCATTTCCCGTAGACCATCAGCGACCCCGCCACCGCGCCGACAAACCCGACGATGGAGCCGACGGAAAGGTCGATGTTGCCGCCCACGATCACCAGCAGCATCCCCAGCGCCATGATGATGACGTAGGAGTTCTGCGCGATGATGTTGGTGATGTTGACCGGCTGGAGCAGAGCCGCCACGCCGCTGTCGGGGTCTCTCGTCAGGAAATAGAAGAAGGCGACGATCAGCAAAAGCGACAACAGGAGGCCGTAGTCGCGCAGATTCTCTTTCCACAGCTCCGAGCGCATCTCGCGCGTGGCGGCGGTGCTGACGGCGGCGGGCGCGCTCATGACCTGGTCCCGTACTGACGCATGATCGACGCCATGATCTTCTCCTGGCTTGCCTCTTTGGCCGGCATTTCGTCGACGAACCGGCCCTCGTTCATCACATAGATGCGGTCGCAGACGCCGAGCAGCTCCGGCATCTCCGAGGAGATGACGATCACGCCCTTCCCCTGCGCCGCAAGATCGTTGATGATGCCGTAGATCTCATATTTGGCGCCGACGTCGATGCCGCGCGTCGGCTCGTCGAGAATCAGCACCTTCGGCTCCGTGAACAGCCATTTCGACAGCACCACCTTCTGCTGGTTGCCGCCCGAAAGATTGATCGACGCGCTGGTGGATGCTCGGCGTGCGGATGCGCAGCGCCTGCCGGTAACGGCTCGCCACCGTCACTTCCTTGCGCGTCGTCGATGACGCCGCGATGCGAGACGCCTTCGAGATTGGCGAGCGTGATGTTGGTGCGCACCTCCTCGGTCAGCACCAGCCCCAGCACCTTGCGGTCCTCGGTGACATAGGCGAGCCCCTGGGCGATCGCCTTTTCGATCGTGGAAAGGTCGAGCTTGCGGCCTTCGAGCGTCGCCGTGCCCCTGATGTTGCGGCCGTAGGCGCGGCCGAACACGCTCATCGCCAGCTCCGTGCGCCCGGCGCCCATCAGCCCGGCGATGCCGACGACCTCGCCGCGCCGCACATTGCAGGCTCACCCCCTTGATGACCTCGCGCCCCGCGTGCAGCGGATGCTCGACCCGCCAGTCGTCGATGCGGAACAGCTCCTCGCCGATGTCGACGCTGCGCGGGGGATAGCGGTCGGTCATCTCGCGCCCGACCATGCCCTTGATGATGCGGCCCTCGCTGATCGGCTCCGCTGCGGCAGTCGAGCGTCTCGACCGTCGAGCCGTCGCGGATGATGGTGATCTTGTCGGCGACCCTGGCGATCTCGTTGAGCTTGTGGGAGATGAGGATCGAGGTCAGCCCCTGCGCCTTGAACTCCAGGAGCAGGTTCAACAGCGCCGCGCTGTCGGCCTCGTTGAGGCTCGCGGTCGGCTCGTCGAGGATGAGCAGCTTGACGTCCTTGGCGAGCGCCTTGGCGATCTCGACGAGTTGCTGCTTGCCGACGCCGATATTGGTGATGAGCGTGGTCGGGGACTCGCGCAGTCCCACCTTCGTCATCAGTTCGCGGGCGCGGCGAAAGCATTGTCCCCAGTCGATCACGCCGCCCGAGGCCGTCTCGTTGCCGAGGAAGATGTTCTCGGCGATGGAGAGCTGCGGCGCGAGCGCCAGTTCCTGGTGGATGATGATGATGCCGAGATGCTCGCTGTCGCGAATCGTCGCGAACTTGCGCACCTCGCCCCTGTAGACGATGTCGCCCTCGTAAGTACCGGCCGGATGAACGCCGGAAAGCACCTTCATCAGCGTGGACTTGCCCGCGCCGTTCTCGCCGCAGATGGCGTGAATCTCGCCCTGCTTCGACGACCAAATTAACGTCGCTCAGCGCCTTGACGCCGGGAAACGTTTTGGTGATGCCCCGCATCTCGAGAATCGCGGCCATGCGTCTCTCGCCCTCCCGAAGCGTCAGTCTGCCGCAAGCCGCGTCCGGACGCCAGAGTCAAAAAAAGGGCCCGCGAGAACGCGAGCCCCTGAGATTTGCGCCGATATTACTTAAGCTGGTCGGCCTTGTAGTAGCCGGTGTCGACCAGCGCCGACGTGACGTTGCCGGCCATCACCGGAACCGGCTGCAGAAGATAGGAGGGAACGATCTTGACCTTGTTGTTGTAGGTCTTGGTGTCGTTGATCTCGGGCTGCTTGCCCGACAGCACCGCGTCGACCATGTTGGCCGCGACCTTGGCGAGTTCGCGGGTGTCTTTGAAGATGGTCGAATATTGCTCGTGGGCCAGGATCGACTTGACTGACGGAATTTCCGCGTCCTGGCCGGAGATGATCGGCATCGGCGTGCCCGCCGTGCCGTAACCGACGCCCTTCAGCGCCGAGATGATGCCGATCGACAGGCCGTCATAGGGCGACAGCACCGCGTCGACGTGCTTCTTGGTGTAGTAGGCGGAGAGGAGGTTCTCCATGCGCGACTGGGCCGTGGCGGCGTCCCAGCGCAGCGTCGCGACTTTGTCCATGCCCATCTGCTTGGAGACGACGACCAGCACGCCCTTGTCGATCAGCGGCTGCAAGCACCGACATGGCGCCGTTGTAGAAGAAGAAGGCGTTGGTGTCGTCCGCGGAGCCGCCGAACAGCTCGATGTTGAACGGGCCCGTCTTGCCCTTATCGATGCCAAGGCCCTCGACGATTGTCGTCGCCTGCTGCACGCCGACCTTGAAATTGTCGAAGGTCGCGTAATAGTCGACGTTGGGCGAGCCGACGATCAGTCGGTCGTAGGAGATGACCTTGATGCCGGCGTCGGCGGCCTTTTGCAGCGCGTTCGACAGCGTCGTGCCGTCGATGGCGGCGATCACCAGCACCTTCTCCTTCTTGGTGATCATGTTCTCGACCTGCGACAACTGAGTGGGAATGTCGTTGTCGGCGTATTGCAGGTCGGCCTTGTAGCCCTTCGCCTCCAGCACCTTCACCATATTGTCGCCGTCGGCGATCCAGCGCGCGGAGGATTTGGTCGGCATGGAAATGCCGATGGTGCCCTTGTCCGCCGCGTGAGCCGCGCCGGCCCACGCCAGAACGCCGAGCGCGACCGCGGTCGCGAGCGCCTTCATACCCATGCGTTACCTCCCGTAGAGATACTATGCCCCTCGCCTTGTCCCAAACGGGGCGAAGGCGGGGCGCGACCGGCCCGGAAAACCCGCGCCGTTGAACGGCCTTCCTAGAGACTTCGGTATGACAGTCAAATGCGATGAGTGACGCAAGCTATCCAGATTCTGTTATGGGTGGCCGGTCCCGCCTCCGAGTTCGTCCATGCTGAAGCTCGAACCCCGCCCGCGCGGCGCGCCGCCGCAAAGCCGGCTGAAGCTCGCGCAGCTGCGGCTCGTGGCGGCGATCGAGGACGCGGGCTCGGTCAGCGCCGCCGCCCAGGCCCTCAACATGTCGCAGCCGGCGGCCTCGCGCCTCGTCGCCGAGCTGGAGGCGACCTTCGGCGCGGCCTTGTGCGAGCGGCTCGCGCGCGGGGTGCGGCTGACGCCGCTCGGCGCGGCGCTGGCGCGTCACGCCCGCTCGGTGCTCTTGCAGCTCGCCGAGGCCGAGCGCGAGCTTGGCGATCTCAAGGAGGGCCGGCGCGGCGCGGTGTCGGTCGGCGCGGTCAGCGGGCCGGCCTTCGACCTCATGCCGGCCGCGGTGCTGAGCGTGCGCGAGATCGCTCCGGAGATCGAGCTTTCCGTGAAGATCGACAGCTCCAACGTGCTGGCGCGCGATCTTCTGGCCGGCCGGCTCGACCTGATGCTGGCGCGCGTGCCCGATGATCTCGACGCCGACGAGTTCGACGCCCACGCGGTCGGCGTCGAAGAGGCGCGGCTCGTGGCGCGGCGCGGGCATCCGCTGCTCGCGCGCGGCGTCGCCGGGCTCGTCGAGGTTCTCGACTACGAATGGGTCATGCAGCCGCGCGGCACGCCGCTCAGGCGCGCGATCGAGGCCCTGTTCCTGGCCGCCAATCTGCCGCCGCCGCGCCGGCTGCTGGCGACGACCTCGCTGACGATGACGATGATGACGGTCGCCAGGGCCGACGCGATCGCCGCCGTCAGCAACGAAGTGGCGCGCTTCGTCTGCGAGGCGGCGGCGCCGGGGGCGCTCACCGTGCTGCCGACCGCCTTTGCGCTGGTCGTGCAACCCTTCAGCCTTGTCTCGGCGCGCTCCCGGCCGCTGTCGCCGGCCGCGCGCACGGTCTACGACACGATCCGCCGGCTTGCGGCGGCGGCGCGCTAATCGTTTCGACAGGGCGCAAGCCTGCAACCAGCTTGAAGACATAAGCCGGCGCATCGCGCAACGCGAGCGAACCTGCCTGGATGGGAAAGCGATAATGGAAGAGTTCGATTTCACCTACGATTGGTTCGGCTTGAATGCGGAACACACTTGGAGGCAATTGCTGCCTGAGATCAAACCCAAAAAGGTCTTAGAGATTGGCTCTTTTGAGGGGCGCAGCACGACATTCTTGATACAAAATAACGACTGGTGCGATGATTTAGAATTATATTGCGTGGACAACTGGGAAGGCGGTATCGAGCATAATGAACATGGCCTCGATATGAAACAAACAGAAAAGAGATTTGACAAAAATATAGCCATCGCAAAAAACCGAGCCGCCAAAAGCAGCAATATCTTTAAATTGAAAGGCTTTTCAAACTCCATTTTGGCAAATTTACTGTCAAGTAATAAACGTAATTATTTTGATTTTATATACGTAGACGGCTCGCATCAGGCTCCGGATGTTTTGATGGACGCCGTGCTTGCTTTTAAGTTGTGCAGGGTTGGCGGAGTCATTGGCTTTGATGATTACACATGGTCTGAGAACCTGCCTTACGGAAAAAATCTGCTGAGATGCCCGAAATTAGCGATCGATGCGTTTACGACTATTTTCGCTGGCAAGATCGCAGTAATAAACGCCCCAGTTGTGCAAATCTACGTTGTCAAGCAATCGGACTGATTGCAAGCTTCCCTCGCCTCCGCCTCAAAAACGGGTTTGAATGCGATACCGAGCTTCGATGATCGGAGCCGCCATCGCCCCAAGCCGAAGCGCGCACGCTCCTCTCGCCCCAGGCGAGCGCCGCAAGAGCGACCGCGCCGACGCGCTATCCTTCGTCACACTCTGAGCCGAGTTCCGTTCGCCTTTTCCAGCGGCGCCCACGAATTCGGCGCCGGCCTGATCGACGCGGAGAAAGCCGTGCGGCGCTGACCACCGACCCTTTACAAGCGCAGCCCACGATGATTTGAGACGCCGAGGGGCTTGACGGGAGGGAACGGCGTGCAGGGCAGCGGGGACGACATCCTCGTGACCGAGGGGCTCGGCAAATCCTTTGGCGACTTCAAAGCGGTTTCCGACGTGTCCTTGCGCGTGCGGCGCGGCTCGATCCATGCGCTGATCGGCCCGAACGGCGCCGGCAAGACCACCTGTTTCAACATGCTGACCAAATTCATCCGCCCCTCGCAGGGGCGGATTGTTTATAACGGCCGCGACATCACCGACATGGCGCCGGCCGACGTCGCCCGCCTTGGGCTCGTGCGCTCGTTCCAGATATCCGCCGTCTTCCCGCATCTGACCGCGCTCGAGAACGTGCGCGTCGCGCTTCAGCGCAAGCGCGGCGACAATTTCGACTTCTGGCGCTCCAAGCGGATCTTGACCGAATATGACGCCCGCGCGCGCGAGCTTCTGGCGGAGGTCGGCCTCGCCGAATTCGCGCATTCGCTGGCGAGCGAAATCTCCTACGGCCGCAAGCGGGCTTTGGAGATCGCGACGACGCTGGCGCTGGAGCCGGAGATGATGCTGCTCGACGAGCCGATGGCCGGCATGGGGCATGAGGACATCGACCGCATCGTCCAACTCATCCGCCGCGTCTCCGCCAACCGCACGGTGCTGATGGTCGAGCACAATCTGCATGTCGTGGAGCATCTTTCCGACCGCATCACCGTGCTCACGCGCGGGCGCGTGCTCGCGGAGGGCGATTATGCGACCGTGTCCGAGAACCCGGAGGTGAAGTCCGCTTATCTCGGGGTCGCGCATGGCTGAGGCGCTGCTGAAAGTTGCGGGGCTGGAGGCCTGGTACGGCGAATCGCACATTCTGCACGGCGTCGATTTCGACGTCGGCGCCGGCGAGGTGGTGACGCTGCTCGGGCGCAACGGCGCCGGCAAGACGACGACGCTCAAGTCGATCATGGGCATCGTGGGCAAGCGCAAGGGCTCGGTCAAATACCTGGGCCGCGAGACGGTCGGCCTGTCGTCGGACCGCATCGCGCGGCTCGGGATCGCGCTCTGCCCCGAGGAGCGCGGCATCTTCCATTCGCTCAGCGTGCGCGAGAATCTGATGCTGCCGCCGCGCGTCGCCCCGACCGGAGGGCTGTCGCTCGACGAGATATTCGCTCTGTTCCCCAATCTGAAGGAGCGGCTCGGAAGCGGCGGCGGCAAGCTCTCGGGCGGCGAGCAGCAGATGCTGGCGATCGCCCGCATCCTGCGCACCGGCGCGCGCTTCCTCATGCTCGACGAGCCGACAGAGGGCCTCGCGCCCGTCATCATCCAGCAGATCGGCCGCACCGTTCACGAACTCAAGAAGGCGGGCTTCACGATCCTGCTGGTCGAGCAGAACTTCCGCTGGGCCTCGACGCTGGCGGACCGCTTCTATGTGATGGAGCACGGCAAGATCATCGACGCCTTCGCCGCCGCCGATCTTTCCGCCAACATGGACAAGCTGCATGATTATCTCGGCGTGTAAACGTCGCGGACGCGGCCTTGCCGCGTCATGGCCGGGCTTGTCCCGGCCATCCACGCCGACCCGAGACGCGGACGTTCGCGGATTGACGACTGAGCGTCGCAGCGCTCAGCGCTGCGCGCTCCGGCCCGACGTCGCGGCGTGGATGCCCGGGACAAGCCCGGGCATGACGGCGGAGGCAAGCGGCGTCGAAGCCCCGACATGCTGCTGACCCTCTCCATCACGCCGATGCAGCTCTACGGCCAGCTGCTGATCGGCCTCATCAACGGCTCGTTCTACGCGCTGCTGAGCCTCGGGCTCGCCGTCATCTTCGGCATGCTCAACGTCGTCAATTTCGCGCACGGCGCCTTCTATATGGTCGGCGCCTTCGCCGCCTATTTCCTGCTGCAATACGTCGGCGCCAATTATTGGCTGGCGCTGATCCTGTCGCCGCTGATCGTCGGCCTCCTCGGCGCGCTGGTCGAGCGGTTGTTCATCCGCCGCATCGCCTCGCTCGATCACCTCTACGGCCTGTTGCTGACCTTCGGCATGGCGCTGGTCATTCAGGGCCTGTTCCAGAACGAGTTCGGCTCCTCCGGCAAGCCCTATCCGACGCCGAGCGAGCTTTCCGGCGTCTACAACGTCGGCTTCATGTTCCTGCCGAAATATCGCGCCTGGGTGATCGTCTGCTCCTTCTTCGTCTGCATGGCGACGTGGTTCGCCATCGAGAAGACGCGGCTCGGCGCCTATCTGCGCGCCGCCACCGAGAATCCGACGCTGGTGCGCGCCTTCGGCATCAACGTGCCGCTGATGATCACGGCGACCTACGGCTTCGGCGTCGCGCTGGCCGCGCTCGCCGGCGTGCTCGCCGCGCCCATCTATCAGGTGAGGCCGGGGATGGGGGCCGACATCATCGCGGTCGTGTTCGCGGTGGTGGTGATCGGCGGCATGGGCTCGATCCTCGGCTCGATCCTCACGGGCTTCGCGCTCGGCGTCATCGAGGGCCTGACCAAAGTGTTCTATCCCGAGATCTCCAATACGGTGGTGTTCGTCATCATGGCCATCGTGCTCATCATCCGGCCTTCGGGCCTGTTCGGACGGGTCGCATGACCGCCGTCGCCGCATCCCCCGCGCGCGCCCATCACGAGCGGCGCGACTACGCCATCGCCGGCGCGCTGATGATCGCGCTGATCGTCGCCGCGCCGTTCTTCGCCTATCCGTTCTTCGTGATGGTGATGCTGTGCGTGGCGCTGTTCGCCTGCGCGTTCAATCTCCTGATCGGCTATGTCGGGCTCTTGTCGTTCGGCCACGCGATGTTCTTCGGCATGGCGAGCTACGTCTCGGCGCACGCCGCGAAAGTCTGGGGCTTCGACCCGCTGCTGGCGATCGCGAGCGGCGTGGTCATTGCGGCGGCGATGGGCTTCGTCGCGGGGGCGCTGGCGATCCGCAGCAAGGGCATCTATTTCGCGATGATCACGGTGGCGCTGTCGCAGATGGTCTATTTCTTCTGCGTCGAGGCGCCGTTCACGCATGGCGAGGACGGCATCCAGTCGGTGCCGCAGGGCCATGTGCTGGGGCTGCTCGATCTCTCCAAGACGACGCCGCTCTATACGTTCGTGGCGATCGTCTTCCTGATCGGCTTCTTCATCGTCTATCGCACGATCAATTCGCCGTTCGGCGAGGTCCTGAAGGCGATCCGCGAGAACGAGCCGCGCGCGATTTCGCTCGGCTATCGCGTGCCGCGCTACAAGCTGATGGCCTTCGTTCTGTCGGCGGCGCTGGCGGGGCTCGCAGGCGGCACGAAGGCTCTGGTGGTGCAGAACGCCTCGCTCAGCGACGTCGGCTTCCAGATGTCGGGCGAGGTCGTGCTGATGACGCTGCTCGGCGGCATGGGCACGCTCTACGGGCCGGTGATAGGCGCGGTGGTGGTGGTGTCGATGCAGAACTATCTCGCCCAATACGGCGAGTGGGTGACGGTGATCCAGGGCGCGGTGTTCGTCGCCTGCGTGCTGCTGTTCCGCCGCGGGATCGTGGGCGAGATCGCGCATTGGGCGGGGTGGTCGTTGTAAGGGGCTAAGCAGGATTTCCGAAAAGTGGATGCCGGTTTTCGGACGAAAATCCTGCTAAATCAAAGACTCTAAGCAGACATTCGTTGGTCTTCCAACGAATGTCTGCTTAGACCGGATCGGCCTCGTCAATTCGCCATCCGCCAGGGAGATCGCTCGCGCCAGGTCGCAAGAGCCTTCTTCGTCCAATCCACGGTCTTGTCGGCGTGACAGACGTTGCAGGCGTTCGGGATTGCCAGGGCTTCGGTTTCCGAGGGCGGAATGAAGCGGAACGTATGGGCATGGACCATGATCTTGCCAAGCGTCTCCTCGATCTTGGGCATGTGGCAGGCGGCGCACTGGCTTCCCGGGCTGCCGGCCTTGTGATGGGTGTGGGCCTCGATGCTTGTCGCCAACGGCCCGGTCTCGGCGTTGGGGGCGTGGCAGGTCAGACAGAGCGAATTGCCATTCGCCCGCAGCATCGCGACATTGTCGCTGCCGTGCGGGTCGTGGCATGAGAAGCAGGTCACGCCGCGCGTATACATGAGGCTCTGCACGAAATCGTTGCCCTGCATCCGGTTCTTGTGCGCGGTCCCGTCGGAAAAATGGGTGAACGTCAGCTCCCCGAGCTTGTGGTCTTCGAGGCGCCAGAAATCTGCGAGCCTCAACCCCTGATGGAACCCGACGGGCCAGTCGTAATATTTGCCGTCGATCGGATTGCCGGGCGGGCGACCTTGCGAATGGCAGCGGATGCAGGTGTCGTTGGCCGCGACATAGTCGAGCCGCGCGGGGTTGATGATATTCGTCTTCACGGGATGCGCGACATGGGCGCTGCCCGCTCCGTGGCAGGCCTCGCAACCGACGTTCCATTCCGTCGGCGTCTTGGTCTTGATATCGTAATTGACGGAATGGCAGCCGTCGCACAGCGGCCCGGTCGGGCGCTGCATGTTGTCCTTGGGATAATAGGCGGTCCACCAGTCGGCGTTGTCGGGTACGTGGTAGGGCAGCCAGCGTTTGTTGGTTACGTCCCACTGCGCAGGCAGCACGAAGAAGTCGTCGCCGCGCTTGGTGAAATAGCGCTGCTTCCATCGGCTGCCGTAGACGAAGGCGACATCGTCCTTGGTGAATGTCAGCGCCGGGTCGGGCTTGCTGAAATCGGGAATGATCGCGTCAGGATGAACGCGCGGGTCGCGCACGACATTGGCCATGCGCGTCTCCGACCAGCGTTTGTAAACGTCCTGATGGCACGACTGGCAGGCGACCGACCCGACGAAATGCGCGCCCGCGACCGAGGCCGAGTTCTCCGGCGCGCGTCCCGCCGTCGTCGGCGAATGACGAAGGAAGAGCACGACCTGCCAGATCTGCTTTTCAGGCAGATTCCAGGCCGGCATGGCGGTGTTGCGGATGCCGTCGTGGATGTACGTGTAGGCCAGGCCGTCCGTCAGCGTCGGCATCAGTTCGTGCAACGAGGGCACGCGCGGATAGACGCCCTCTCCGATCGTCGTGTGTCCGCGACCGTCGAAGCCGTGACAGGTCGCGCATTTGCTTTGAAACAGCGCGGCGCCGGCCGCAATTTCGGATTCGGTCGGCGCGAGGGGATTGGCGCGCGCCGCCTGCTCCTCGGAAACGCTGTGGCGAAGCAGCCAGGTCGCCGCCGCCACCTCGGCCGCCGACGGCTCCTGGCGGGCGCTCGAAAGGCCGGGCAGCGCGAACTCATAGAAGAAGACGCCCGCGACAACGACCGCGACAACGAGCAACACGAAAACGACGATCAACTTCTTCGTCATGCGGATCCCTGTTGTGACGGTTAGCTACTGTTCTCGCCGCGAGGCCATCAGCGGCTCATTTTGCGGCTTTCGTCGTATCGAGGGCCTCGCGCATGGCTTTCGCCAGTTTGACGGCGTCGTCTATCGCCCAGAAGTGAATGAAGAACGCCCGGGGCTCTTCGCTAAGCATGTGATTGTGGATCGCCGTCACCTCTATTCCGCCGCCGCGGAGCGCTGTGACTAAGGGCTCGACTTCGGCCGCCAGCGCGACGATGTCGCCCGTAATCGCTGCCTTGCCGTCCCCGGTCGGCTGGAAATTGACGACATCGGCCGCGCCCATCGCCGCCGGCACGGCCATCCCGCCTTCGACCACGGCGTCGGCGCGCGGGATGCCGAACTGATACACGCCTCCCACGGCCTTGCCTTTGGCGCCCAGCGCGTTGTCGATGGCGCTTGTATCGAGTTCGAGCGGCGGCGGGCTTCCCGCGACGGGCGCCGTCATGGGAGTCGCTGTGAGCGCGAGCGCGTCGCGGATGGCTGTCGCCATTTTCTCGGGATCGCCCGCGCCGCCCACATGCATGTAGAAGGTTGGCGGATTGGCCCGCAGCAGATGATTATGCAGCGCCGTGACCTCCACGCCCTCCGAAAGCAGCTTCGCCATGACCGGATTGATTTCGCTCTCCGTCAGGACGAGGTCGCCCATTATCATGGATTGGCCGCCCATGGGCTTGAACGCCACCCAGCCGCCGAGCGCCAACGCCGGTTTCAAGGTGACGCCGTCTACGACGACCTTCAAATCCGAGCGAGGGAAGCCGTAGCGCATGACGTCGCCGGACACAGCAGGCTTGCGCTCGAGAATCTTATCGATCTTGCTCATATCCACTTCGGCGGCGATTGCGGGGAATGCGCCGCCCAAGATGATTGCGAGAACGATTGCGCTTGGCCTGAACATCGCTTCTCTCCGTATCGAACCATGACCCCGGCGGGTTGCGGCAGTGGAAACGCGACCAGGCTGGCGCCGGCGCAAACGGCGGTCGGACGGAAGTTGCCGACCTTCCGGCGAAACAGCGCGACCAGCGCCGCCGGCCAATCGCCGATCGCGATCTTGCCGGGCAGCGCGCACACGCCGAGGATCGTTCCCGTCGCGGCGGCGTAAGCGTCTTTGACGATTTCTTGCACGCTCGGGCTCATGCGGCAGCGGGCGGCGAGCAAACCTGGAAAGCCGGCGACGAGATAGCCGACAAACGTCCGTTTGCCCGACGACCTCAACCGGGCCGCCGAAACCGATTGTCTCAGGGCGTAGAAAATTACTTACAACCTCGCCGAAGCGGCGCGACGGCGCCGCGATGGGCGTCTCCTTCACGACCGCATCTCCCCTCGTTCAGGAGTCTTGCGCGGCCTGTGCGAGTCCCAATCGTGGCGTTCGTCGACGGCGTCGCGCGCCCAACGGAACAGCGCGTCATAAAGCAGCATGCCGGCGTCGAGCTGCGCCAGATCGTCATCGAACATGCGCGACAGGCCCAGCGAGGCGGCCAGGAGGCCGGACGCTTCGGGGGCCAGATCTGGGCGCGCCATATCCGCGCCGCGCACGATCGCCGATAGCCTCTGAAGCGGCGGGAGCTCCGCCAGGCCAAATTCCCGCACCATCACGTCAAACGTACAGAGATCGCCGCGATGCGACCAGAATGCGTCTTCGCCCTCGATGTCGAAGGCAGCCCCCGAAAAGCGTTCCGCGACCCCCAGGACTTCCGCCGGCGCGACGAACAGGAAGACCGCCGCAGGATCGACAAAGCGACGGATAAGCCAGGGGCAGGCGATACGGTCCACTTTAGGCCGCGCGCGCGTCACCCAAACCGTGCGCCCTTGCCCGTCGCGCGGCGGAAGCTTGGCTTCGGGAACCATGGGGAGACCCGCCTCGGACCAGGCGGCGTGTCCGCCCGCGAGAACTTCCGCCGAGCGCGCGCCGGCATGGCGCAGCCAGGCCGCGACGCCCTCGCCGAGCTTCTGGCCCTTCTGGCTGACAACAACTGCGGACCTGCCCGCGAATTCTCCGGCCCAACTCGCGACACTTGTATGAGAACGACGAACGGCGCCAGGGATCAGACGCGGGTCTGCGACGAAATCCGCATCGGTGCGTACGTCGATCAGAGCCGGACCGTGCGGGACGCCGACGAGACGAACAAGCTTTTCCGCCGAGATCGAACTGATTGAAGACATGATGCGCCCTTGGGAAGAAGCAGGGCGCGATTCTTCAGCTGTCGCCTCGTGGGGAGATCGCTTCCCCATATAGTCATTATAACTCGCCCTGCGGGCGCTCTGTCAATAAAGCCGCCTCGCGCGGCGTAAGGTCTCGGTTCAACGGGACCGGCGGACGTCGACTTCCGGGGCGCGGAGTCTGCCGCGGGAAACGCGGCGATGAGCCGATATGGGCCGGCGAAAATAAGCCTGTGGCCGGGCCCCGCCGCGTGCGCAACAAAGCGTGATCGCTCCGGCTCTGCTCGGCGGCCGCGGCAACGCCTGCCTGCGGCGGAATTACCGTTCTGGTCGTGCAATTTACGCCTTCCCCCGGAGGGGGCGACGCGGCCATGACAGTCGTCATTGGTTTGGCGGCGACGATCAGCACGATCGTTGGTATCATGAGAAATCGTCGAAGCGCTTTGATCAATTTACAGTAGCGCGATCCTGGAGAGAGCGCGCCAGATCAGCAATTCGGTCCGCAGGCGCCGCGGACAACACCATGAAGCCGCGACCTGACTTCGCCCATGAGACTACGCTAAAATCGCCAACCCGCGCGCGGGTCGGGGCGGCGTCCGGTTCGCCGTCGCGGATAATGCAGAACGCCGCCGGCTGGCCGTCAATGACATAGCCAATCTGGGCGAGCGGCGCGCCGTGGAATTGCAGCAGAATGCCGCTGCGCGGCGCGATGGGGCCATGACGCAGGTTCGATTCCGATAAATCGACGCCGACGCTTCGCGACAGCGCGTCCAATTCGCTCCGCAACATCTCCGGGTCTCTCGGCGCGAAGGAGGCCGAAGTGTAGAGCGACATGTATTCCGCCACACTGTCTCGCCAGCTTTCCTCCTCGGGCGAACTGGCGGGCGATAGCACCCGCGAGGCGACGAATCCCGCGACGAACGCAATGGCCGCAATCGCGGCCGCCCGCGCCCAGCGCCCCCAATATCCAGGTCGATTACGCGATTTCGGCGTCCGCGCCAGCTTGGCCGCCATGTTCGCCTTCGGGGCTTCGCCCAGCGCCGCGTCCAAACCGGCCCGCAGGACGGCGCCTCCTCCACGCAATTCCTCCAGGCGCGCGCGCAACTGCGGCTCGCTCAATAGACGCGCCGTCAAGGCGCCATGTTCGTCCGGCGGCAACTCCCCGTCGAGAAAGGCGGTCAAAAGCAGGTCATCCTCGACGGGATCGGCCATGATCAGCTTCGGTCCTTTTCTGCTTTCGTGAGCCCCGCCATCGGCGCGAGCGCGGCTCGCGCCGCCGCCAAGCGGCTCATGACAGTGCCGATCGGAACGCCCGTCAAAATGGCGGCCTCCCGATACGAATATCCCTCACCGTAAACCAACAGGGCAGTCTCGCGCTGCGCGACGGGAAGCCTGGCCATTGCGGTCAACACTTGATGAGCAAACATATTCGTCTCCGCCTGGGCGGCGCCGTCGAACGCCAGCACGGCCTCCGCGTCGATCGTTCCGTCGCCCGAGCGAACGCGCCGCGAGCGAAGCTCGTTGAACCAGATCGATCTGAGGATCGTGAAGAGCCAGCGGTCCAGACGTGTGCCCGGCTCGAATTGCCGGCCGCGTTCGAGAGCGCGCAGACATGTCGACTGCACAAGATCTTCCGCAACGTCCCTCGCGCCGCAAAGGAAGTAAGCGAAGCGCCATAACCGCGGCAACAAAGGCTCAAGGCCGTCGCGCACCTGATCAGGCCGATTGTCCGGCATGTTTTCCCGTCTTCAGACGCCGCTCCTTTTCTCCGCCCGGCCAAAATTTTGCAACCCGCGATTTCGGCCCGAATAAATTGCGAAGCGCGCGTGTTTCGAAGGCCGTCTCGGACATCGAGGATTTTTCGGGAGCTACAAATGCGACATTCCCTGAAGTTTGCGCTGTCGGCCGCGTGCTTCGCCCTCTGCCTGGGGCTCGCCGGGCCTGTATGGGCGGCCGGCGGAGGAGGTGGCGGCGGAGGAGCCGGGGGCGGAGGCGCTGGAGGCGGAGGAGCCGGCGGCGGAGGCGCTGGAGGGGGAGGAGCCGGCGGCGGAGGATCCGGAGGTGGAGGCGCTGGAGGTGCAGGAGCCGGCGGCGGTGGGGGATACTATCGCCCCCTTCAAGACCGGCAGACCTTCGAGGCGCCTGCGCGTGATGACCTTACGACCTGCGCTCCAGGCCAGGTATGGGATCGAAAGCATCATAGGTGTCTTCGGCGTCACAGCGGCGTTCTGACGGATCCGCGAACTCACCGAATACGCCTATGCGCTCGCAAAGGCGGATCGCTATCAGGAAGCGCTCGACGTCCTTGACCTACTTGGCGATTCGAATACGCCGCGCGCCCTTAACTACCGAGGCTATGCGACGCGCAAGCTCGGCCACACCGAGGAGGGCATCGGCTATTATCTGAAATCGGTGGCTCTCGATCCAAACTATCCGCAGGTGCGCGAATATCTCGGCGAAGCCTATGTGATCGAAGGCAAATTCGACCTCGCCACCGCTCAATTGTCGGCAATCGAGGCGATCTGCGGATCGAAGGACTGCGAATATTACAACGATCTCGAGCATGCGCTCAAGGATGCGCACGCCTTGTAGCCCGCGCTACGGCGCGCGGACGCGGCTCTTCACGTTCGCGCGCCTTCGCGAGTGCGCCTGCCGCAAACTCACGCTTGTCAGGAACCCAAAAAACCGTCGCAGCTTCGGCTTGGACTCGGCGGATGCCGGATTCCCAGGATGAATCGTTTCGTTTGTCCGCCAGCGCACTACGCGAGCTCATGCCGATTGACAAAAGCCAACGCGACGACCAGCCGGTGCAGCTCGACCGCGCAGAGCTGGGTCCGCGTGAGTTCAAACGGGTCTTTTGCGATCCTGCGACCTTCAATCGAACAAACCTGAGTCACAACCCGCTCTTCCGGTGGGATCGAAGCCGCACTCACAACTGCCCGAGGAGAAGTCAGTGACACGGGTTGATATTGGCTGTGGTCATGGGGATCGCCTGTGGCCTATCCGGCGCTGGTCGCGCCGGCGGCGAATGGACATCGCCCTGATTGGCGTCGAACTTAATCCGCAAACCGTCCGCCTTGCGCAGGCCGCGACCGCGCCGGAAGACGAGATCGTCCAGGCGGCGGACATTTTCACACTCGCTCCCACAACACGTGTTGATCTTATGATGTGCAGTCTCGTCACGCATCGTCTGCCGGACCGCGAAGTCGCAAGCTTTTACGATCTCATGGAGAAGACCGCACATTACGGCCGGGCCGTTTTTGACCTTCAACGTTCGCGTCTCCTCTATCGCCTCCTTCGCTTTGGGGGTAGGCTTGTCCGGGTCCGTCCCCCGGTCATCCAGGAGGACCGCATACCGGTGGCGCGTTCGCAGACACGTGCGGAATGCAGGCTGCGCCTTGCCGAGGCAGGTGTCGACGCCCTGATTTGCTGGTTCGTGTTTCAATACCTGATTGGACGCCTCACGTGACTTCGGCCGCCGAGAGCCGACCAGCCGAGTTCGCTCCAGCAGGGGTCTGGCTCGGTTTCGCCATGATGTGCATCGGCATGTTCATGGCGGTCCTGGACGTTCAGGTCGTCGCGACATCTCTTCCGACGATCCAGGAGGCGCTTGGGATCGGGCAAGACCAGATGAGCTGGGTGCAAACCGCCTATCTGATTGCGGAAATCATCTCCATTCCTCTCACCGGCCTGCTGACGCGGGCGCTGACGATGCGCGTGCTGTTCGCCGTCGCCCTATCGGTCTTCACCCTGGCGTCAATCGGATGCGCCGCATCGAGCACGCTCGGGTTCCTGATCCTGTCCCGGGTCGTGCAGGGCTTCTTCGGCGGGGCATTGATCCCGATGGTGTTCGCCGCGATTTTTCTGCTCTTTCCCGCCCGCCTTCAACCCCTGGCCACCGTCACCGCCGGAACCCTGGCGGTTCTCGCCCCGACGCTTGGCCCGGTCGTAGGAGGATGGATCACGTCCACCTACTCGTGGCCCTGGCTGTTCCTGATCAATGTCGTCCCCGGCATTGTCGCCGGAGCGATCGCGTGGCTCTCCCTGCCAAAGGGCCGCCCGAGCCTGCAGCTTCTGCGCCACACAGACCTGATTGCGCTCGCGGTTGGCGCGATCGCTCTTGCGGCGTTCGAGATCGCGGTGAAGGAAGCGCCCAAGCATGGTTGGACGTCGCTGCTTGTAGCAAGCCTTCTTGGCGCTTTCCTCGTTCTTGGGGCGCTCTTCGCGTGGCGCACGCTGCGAGCCGAGACCCCTGTGATCGACCTGCGCACGTTCAAAGACCGAAATTTCGCGGTCGGTTGCCTGCTGAGCTTTGTGCTGGGGATGTGCCTCTATGGTTCGGTCTATCTGATGCCGGTTTTCCTGGCATACGTCCGCGGACACGACGCGCTCGAGATTGGCAAGATCATGCTGGTTACGGGCCTGGCTCAACTGATAGCAACGCCGGTCGCCGCGGGCCTGGTCCGACGCCGCGATGATCGGCTGTTGTCGGCGCTGGGATTCCTGATCCTTGCGATTGGTCTTTACCTGAGTTCAGATCAAACGCGCGCAACGGACTCCGATGAGATGTTCTGGCCGCAGGTCGTGCGCGGCGCCGCCATCATGTTTTGCATTTTGCCGCCAACAGAAATCGCCCTGGGGCAGCTGGCGAGAGAAGCGATTCCCGATGCTAGCGGCCTTTTCAACATGATGCGCAATCTCGGCGGCGCTATTGGCATCGCGGTCATTGACACCGTCATTTACAGCCGGGCCCCCAACTACGCGCAGGATCTAACTCATCGTCTCATGAACGGCGACTTGAGCATGGCGGGCACGCTCGGAATTTCGCCGCAGAGCCTGCAGGACGCCCTGGTCGATCCGGGGCAGCGGGCAATGTTGGTCAAGCTGGTCAACGAAGTTTCGTTCACTCACGCCGTCAACGACGCTTGGCGGCTGCTCGCGCTCTTGACCACTGCCGCGATTCTGGTGGTTCCGCTGGCGCGGAGGATGGTTATCACCGACGCCGGGATCAGCGGCGGCCGGTCGAAGCAAATCGCCCGCCGACATTGATGTGCGCATAAAAAACAGCGCGACATCGTAATTAGAAGAAATAGGGATGGCGGCTTTGAGGCCATCCCAAGTATCGCCAGCTCCCTCCCATTCGCCCAACTGAGCCTCTGCCGACGCCGCCATCTGGCGAACGCCGGATTAACGCTCCGTTGATTATGTTTTCGTTTTCTGCGCATTTTGCTGTCAGCGGGGGCGCGCAACCAGATTTCGAGCCATCGGGCCTGGGAAGGTGTACCGTGCAAATGCGTTATTTCAGTGCGTTAAGTGTCAAGTCCGCGGCGACCCGCGGCCTCGTCCCGGTCGTTTGTCGGGAGATGGGCCGTATTGTTTTGTCGACGTTCGCGTCTGCGTTCTTCCTGGTCGGGCCTTGCGCCGCCTTGCCGCACTCCGTCGGCGGCGCGGAGGTCGTGGTCAACACTGTGAGCGGCACGCTTGAGAATGGGAACGTCATTCGGGTTTCTCAGGGCGACGGCGTTTATCTCGAAGAGGCGGTTCGTACTGGAGCTGACAGCTCCGCTGAATTGCGGCTCCTCGACAAGACCCATCTGTCGCTGGGGGCGTCGTCTTCCATTCGCATCGACCGGTTTGTTTACGGGGGGACGAGCCGCAGCGGGGCGATAGCGATCAATTTCGCCAAAGGCGCGCTTCGCTTCGTGACCGGCGACGCGCAAAAGACCGCCTATCGGATCAACACGCCGACCGCGACGTTGGGCGTGCGCGGCACGATATTCCGGCTCGAGACAACGGTTCGCAAAACGGTCGTGTGGATAGATGAAGGGGAATTGACGGTCTGCACCCGCTACGCCAGGCCCCAACGCTGCGCGGACCTCCAATGCTCGGGCTCGAAAGCGGTGGTGACACGCGCGCGGATCGAAGTGACCGGGTGTTCGTCAGGGGGAACCGGGGGCGGCGGCTTCAACGGTCGCGGGTTCAGCAGGGGCTCAGCGGGCCCGACTAACCCCGGCCCTGCCCCTGGCCCCGGCCCGCCCCTGCCCCTGCCCCTGGCCCCGGCAATGGCCCCACGGGCGGCCCCGGCAATGGCAACGGCAACTCCGGCAATTCGGGCAACGGAGGCGGCAACACCGGCGGCTCTGGCCCTGGCACTGGAAACGGCGGCAGTAGCGGCAACGGCAACGGCGCTGGCAACGGCGGCGGCGGCGCCGGCAACGGCGGCGGCTCTGGCGGCGGCGGCCCCGGCGTGCGGCACTGGCAACGGCGGCGGAAATGGGAACGGCGGCGGAAATGGCAACGGTGGCGGCAATGGCAACGGTGGCGGGAGCGGGCGTTAAGCAGCCTTTTCCCCCAGCGGCGCTGCGGGGATCGACGGCGCGACCTGCGCCCAACCCCGAGTGCGCGTCTGGCCTACGACGCGACAAGTAGCTTGCGCGAAGGGAACGCCCGCAGCGGCCGCGAGGCGCCGCCATGATCCGCAGATTGAAGGAGCTTGGCCCCTATCTGTTCATCATCGGGTTCGTCTACGTGGACTTGGTGCTGTTGCTTGTCGCGTTCCGGCCGCTGCACGTCAATTTCGAAAGCCTTCTATTTGACCAGTATCAGCGCCTGCGGCCGCGAACCCGGGTTGGGGACCTCGTGCGCACCATCAACATCGACGACGAGTCGATCCGCCGATACGGCCAGTGGCCCTGGCCCCGCCAGATCATGGCCAAGCTCGTTGACAATCTCGCGAACGCGCACACGGCCGCCATCTCCTTCGACATACTCTTTTCGGAGCCCGAACGGTCCAGCGAAGGCGGCCCCCCAAGCGCCGGCGACGCCGCCTTCGCCAAAGCGATCGCCGGCAGACTGGTCGTTCTCGGGGCGCTTGCGACCAACGACGCGAACGGCGGCGCCTCTGCTGGCGCGGCCGGGTTCGCGGTGATCGGCGACAACCCCTCGGCATTCGTCCCGCATGCGTCCGGCGTATTGCCGCCGATCAAGAGTCTCGCCGAGAGCGCCAGCGGCGTGGGTTTCGTCAACTGGCGAACCGACGCCGATCGGGTCGTGCGAAACGTACCGCTGTTGTTCATCGTCAACCAGCATTGGCTTGCGAGCCTGGCGCTCGAAACCTTGCGCGTCGCTCAAGGGGCTTCAACCTATGCGATCAAGACGGCTGGCTCGGATCGCAATGTTTCGTTCGGCTCGAGCCGCGGCGTGGCGGCGATCAAGATCGGCGATATCGTCGCTCCGACGCAGGCGGACGGGGCGATCCGCGCCTATTTCGCGCCAACCGATCCGCGACTGGCGATTCCGGCATGGAAGGCTCTCGATAGCGCTTCCGACCTTTCCGACTTGAATGGCAAGATCGTCGTGATCGGCGTGAGCGCCTCGATGCTCGCCGATTTCGTCGCCACGCCGCTCAGCCCTTCCACCCCGGGGGTCGAAGCCGAAGCGCAAGTGATCGAACAATTGATCGATGGCGTCGAATTGTTGCGCCCCGACTGGGCGCTCGGCGCCGAACTCTTCGCCGCGACTGTCGTGTCGCTCGGAATGGTCATCGCCGTGCCGACGACGTCCGTGTTGGTCAGCGCGCTCCTGGGCGCGGGGGCCGTCGCGTTGATGGCGGCGGGGGGCTGGTTCGCGTTCGTCGAGGGCGGCCTGCTCCTCGATCCTGTTTCGCCGAGTCTGTTTTCGGGCGTCCTCTTCCTGACGGCGGCCCTGGCGCTCTATGGGCAGAAGCGACGGCAATTGTCGCAGATGCAAGCGCTTTTCGGCCGGTTCGTCTCCGCGGCCGTCGTTGAGCGTCTGGCGGAGCAACCGGAAGCGGCTCAGTTGGGAGGCGCCCAGCGCATCCTCACGCTGATGTTTTGCGACTTGCGTTCGTTCACGACCATATCCGAGGGCCTGGCGGCGGTCGAACTGACCACCTTGCTCAACGAATATCTGACGCCGATGACGAACGTCATTCTGAAACAGATGGGCACCGTCGACAAATACATGGGCGACGCCATCATGGCCTTCTGGAACGCGCCGCTCGACGATCCCAAGCACGCCGCGCATGCAGTCGCCGCGGCGCTGGAAATGCGCGCGACGCTGACTGAGCTTAATCGAAATTGGGAGGAGCGCGCCGCTCGTTCGGGCCGCCCGTTTCGCAGACTGAAGTTCGGCATAGGCCTGAATACGGGCGAATGCTGCGTCGGCAATCTGGGTTCGACGCTGCGCTTCGACTATTCGGCAATCGGCGACGAGGTCAACGTCGCCTCGCGGTTGGAAGGCGCCTGCAAGTTCTTCGACGTCGACGTCGTTGGCAGCGAGGCGACGCGGGCGCGGGCTGCGGATTTCGCGTGGCTGGAGATCGATTCCGTGCTGCTCAAGAACAAATTGAAGCCGGTCGCGGTCTATGCGCTCGCCGGCGATGCGGCGCTCGCCGCCAATCCCCAATTCGTCGAACTCGCCGCGCTCAATGCAAAGATGCTCGCCGCCTATCGTGAGCGGGATTTCACGACCGCTTACGCTTTGGCGAAGCAGGCGCGCGCCCTGGCGCCAGAGTCGGTCGCGGGCCTCTACGGCTTCAACGAGCGTCGGTTCGCCAAGCACCTGGGGGAGGCGCCCGCGCCCGACTGGCGGCCGCTCGTCGCGCTTGACGAAAAATAGCGTCTCGCGAAGTCGGCTGATGCCCGGCGAAGCGGAGGCCCCCGTCTGGGTCCACGCGGCGCGACCCCTTCGCGCGTCCCGTCGCGATCCAATCCCGAACGTTACTCGGAATTGGAATTAAAGCCGCAGCGCCTTCAGGGTCGCTGCGTCTGTGCGGCGTCAAGCAGCTTATCGAGCGCCGTCACGCCGATCATGATGAAGTCGCCAGAACCAGCCGCGCCTTCAAGCCTCCGAGCGGCGAGCGTTCGAACAGCAAACTTCCGCCGTAAGCGTCAAGAATTTCCTGCACGATCGAGATGCCGAGCCCTGCGCCGCCGCTCTCGTCGAGCCTTCCTCCGCGCTTGCGGATGAGCGCCTCGCGATCCGGACCCACTCCCGGCCCGTCATCTTCGACATCGATCTCATGCGCGTTCGGAGACGAGACGCGAACGACCGATTTCGCGTAGCGCGTCGCGTTGTCGAGCAGGTTGCCCAGCGCCTCCGTAAGATCGGTCCGGTCCATCGGCCAGTTCAGGGCGGCGGGCGTGTCGATCCGGAAGTCGATCATGTCCCCGCGCTCCGTGCGCTTGAGAATCGCCACCAGACTCTCAGCGACGCCGCGCGCCGACGCGAGCGCGGCGCGGTCGCGGCTCGCGCCGCGCAAACGCGCGCGCGCCAGCTCGCGCTCGATATGGCGTCGCATTGCTTCAGCGGATGCTTCGAGCGAGCCGGCAATTTCCGTCTCTCCCTCCTCGCGAAGTCTTGCGGAGTCGTTTGTTATCGCGGCGAGCGGCGTCTTGAGACCGTGGGCGAGGTCGGCGGCGCGGGCGCGGGCGCGCTCGACCGCCACTTCCTGCGCTTCGAGCAGACCATTCACCTCGTCGACGAGGGGACGCACTTCGGCCGGCGCTTCCTTGGGCAATCTTCGGACTTGGCCTTGCGTAATGGCGGCGACCTCCGCCCGGAGCTTCGCGAGCGGACGCAACCCCAGCGTCAGCTGCGCCCACATGGCTCCGCCTAGCGCCGCTGCAAGCAGCGCAAGGCTCGGAAAGAGGTCGCTGGCGAAGTCGTCGCGGGCCTTGCGAAGGCGCGACAGGTCGGAGGCGACCGCAACGCGCAGGCCCCCCACGACGCCCTCGGGATAAACGCGACGCTCGACGACCAGCAGGAGCTTGCCTTCCGGCCCGACGATTTGATGCACATGCGTTTGACCGGATCGCGGGTCGTCCGGAGGCAGGTCGAGCTGGCTGTCCCACAGCGAGCGCGAACGAAGCGGCCTCGGGCCGCCGGTGATTTGCCAGTAATAGCCGGACAGCGGCGCCTCGAAGCGCGGGTCGGGCGGCGGCGCGCGCAAAGTCGGGTCGCCCTGCCGCATCCACCGACAGCCGCCCGATGATCTGCCGCACGGTGGCGTCGAGATCGTCCGACAACGTGCGATAAGCGTGGCGCTCGAACAGGAAGACGAGGCCGAAATAGGCCAGCGCCAGCGCCAGCGCAATCGCGCCCGCGCCGGCCACGGCAAGGCGCAGGCGCAGCGAGGAGCCCTTCACGGCGCCGTCTCCGGCAACATGTAGCCGAACCCGCGCCTCGTCTCGATCCAGCCGGCGCCGATCTTGCGCCGGACGCGACCGACCAGAACCTCGATGGCGTTGGTCGCCTGCTCGTCGTCGCCATAGACGCTCTCGATCAACTCTTGCTGGCTGACCACCTGGCCGCGCTTCAGCATGAGATAGGCGAGGAGACGGTACTCCATCGGCGACAGTTCGATCGGAACGCCATCGAGCGTCAGTTTCTTGGCGCGCTCGTCCAGCGTGAGGGCTCCGACCGAAGCAATCGAGGAAGGTCGCCCCGCCGAACGCCGGATCACCGAGCGCAGGCGCGCCAGCAACTCCTCCATGCGGAAGGGCTTGGGCAGGTAGTCATCGGCGCCGGCGTCGATGCCCTCCACCCTTTCGGTCCAGCTTCCGCGCGCAGTCAGCACCAGCACCGGAATGCTTCGCCCGTTCTGTCGCCAGCGCTTGAGCACCGTGAGGCCGTCCATCCGGGGCAGGCCGAGATCCAGAATTGCGGCGGCGAAGTCCTCGGTGTCGCCGAGGAACCAGGCGCTTTCGCCGTCCTTGACGCGTTGGGGAAGGTAGCCGGCCGCCGTCAACGCTCTTACGACATCGTTGGCGAGCTTGTCGTCATCTTCGACCAGGAGGATCCGCATTATCTCCTCGTGTGAGGGTCGCCGCCGCGCGCGCGGGTGGCGTCAATTTCCCTGTCCCTGATCCTGCCAGCCACGTCGACGAAGCGCAGCCGGTAGATCCAGCGCCCTTCGTCATGCACGAGCCGAACGCGCACGAGTTCGCCCGCCCCCTGCAGTTCGGGGCGCGCAAGCACCTCGGCGAGCGGAACGACCGCGCCGCGCTCAACCGCCTCGTGGGCCTCGTCGTGATCGTCGTCGTCCTCATTGGCGTGAGCGGGCGCGGCCGCCATGAGAGAAATCAAACACAAAAGCGCAAAAACCCGTCGCATGGGCGCACTCCCAAAGGGCGCCTTACGCCGCTCTTGCTGACAAAACGCTGTCAGCGGCGTGCAGCGGGCTGTCAGCGGCCAAAGCGCATATCCCGCGTCGCTGGCTCTTCCGCCGGCGCAAACTCGAAAGGATAGCTCATGCGCGCTGCTCTCGTACTCTCCGTCCTCGCCGGCTTCGCCCTCCTTCCCGGCGCCGCCCTCGCCGACAGTCTGGGCCGCCCTTGCACCGACAAGCCGGAAAGCGACTACCTCAGCCTCGAGGCCCTGAAGGCGAAGGTGGTCGAGCAAGGATATCAAATCCGCAGCGGGGAAATCCGCAAGGCCTGCGGCGAATTCTACGTGCTCGACAAGGGCGGCAAGCGGGCCGAACTCTTCGTCGATCCCGTCACGGGTAAGATCGTCGCCGGCGACGGCAAGGGCGAAACCGGCATGACTGGGGGGCGCGACGAAGGCGCCGCCGCCGTCTCGGGCGATCGCGATGAGGACCGATCCGCGATGTCGGGCGACGCCGACGACCGGCGCGGGGGCGGCGAGAAGGGCGAAAACGAGGACGACTGATGAGCGCCCTTGCCTTCTCCCATGAGGGCCGCGGCCCGGCGCCGCCGGCGACGGCGAAAGTCTGGGACCCCTTCGTGCGGGTCTTTCACTGGAGCCTCGCCGCTCTGACGCTCGTCGCCTTCCTGACCGGCGACGAGGCGGAGAAGGTCCACATCGCCGTGGGTTATGCGATCCTCGCGCTGATCGCGGCGCGTATCGTCTGGGGCTTCGTCGGTCCGGCGCACGCCCGTTTCGCCAACTTCGTGAAATCGCCAGCGGAGACGCTACGCTACGCGCAAGAGGCGCTACGGGGAACGGCGCCGAGATATCTCGGCCACAATCCGCTGGGCGGCGCGATGGCGGTGGCTTTGTTGGCGATGCTTCTCCTCGTCTGCGGGCTCGGTTACCTGTTGACGACGGACGCCTACTGGGGCGCCGAAGAGATCAAGGAAATCCACGAGGCGGCGGCCTATCTGCTGCTCGGCATGGTGGGCCTGCATCTTCTCGGCGTCGTCTGGACCAGCCTCTCGCACCGCGAAAACCTGGTCAAAGCCATGATCACGGGCCGCAAACCCGCTTGAGGCTCGTCAAGGTCTCCTCGTCGCCTCCGCCTGAAAAGGGCGGAGGCGCGCCTGTTTTCGCCTTCGAGAAAGATTCCCGCCACATGCCGACGATCCCTCACCTCGAAAAGCACTTCACCGCCTCCGAAAGCGTCCGTGACGTCGTCATCGGCATGGCGGACGGCCTGACGGTGCCTTTTGCGCTTGCGGCGGGCCTATCGGCGGCGGTGTCCAGTTCGTCCGTCATCGTCACGGCGGGCCTCGCCGAGATCGCGGCCGGCGCCATCGCCATGGGGCTTGGCGGCTATCTCGCCGCGCGAGGGGACGCCAACCATTACGACGCCGAGGTCGCGCGCGAGCGCTACGAGATCGAGCACTTGCGCGACCGGGAAGTCGCCGAGGTGCGCGACATTTTCGCCGGCTTCGGCCTTTCAGGCGAGGCGCTGGTGAAAGTCGTCGAAGCCGTGACGGCGAATCCGGACCGTTGGACGAATTTCATGATGCGGTTCGAACTTGGGCTTGAAAAGCCCGACCCGAAGCGGGCGCCGATCAGCGCGGCGACCATTGCGGTCGCCTATCTCGTCGGCGGGCTGGTTCCGTTGGCGCCGTACATGTTCGCGCCCTCCATAGAGGCGGCCTTCCGCTGGTCAGTCGCCGCGACGGCGATCGCCTTGCTGGTTTTCGGCGCCGTCAAGGGACGCTTCGCCGGCCTCAACCCCGCCGTGTCGGCGTTGCAGACGCTTCTGGTCGGCGGCCTCGCCGCGGCCGCAGCCTATTGGCTCGCGCATTTGTTCAGCTGAGAGCATTTCGTCAGCTTCGTGAACTCAGAGTTTTGTAGACAGACTCGCACCAACGCTTTGATCGAAAGTCCAGAGGTAGACCCTGGCCGCCGAGATCGGTCAGCTTCGACGCCTCCGCGTGACCGGCGGCGCATGGCTTAACCGTTCCGCCGCTTTCGACCTTGACCGCGCTCAGTCGGCGCCGACGGCCGGCGCGCTCGTGGCGGCTTGCCAAGCTTCTCCGCGCCGTGTTTCAACCTCGTCATAAGACGCTGGAGGAAGCCCTTTGCCCTACCCCGCCATGCCGCTCGCCGAGGCGCACGCCAGGCTCACCGCGCCGGGCTCGCCGTTCGAGATCGCCCAGGCGGAAATCCGGGGCCGGCAGGCGCGGGTTTGGAAGAACGCCCCGCAGACGCTGCGCGACGTCTTCGTCATCGGGCCGCGCCTTCGCCGGCCGGACTTTCCTCGTCCACGAGGGCGAGCGCGCCACTTTCGAGGCCTTCGCGCGGGCGGCGGTGGTTTTCGCCCATGAGTTGCAGTCGCTCGGCGTCGCCAAGGGCGACCGCATCGCGATAGGGATGCGCAACCTCCCGGAATGGCCGGTCGCCTTCTTCGGAACGATCCTCGCCGGCGCCATCGCCGTGCCGCTCAACGCCTGGAGCACTGGCTCCGAGCTCGAATTCGTCCTCGCCGATTCCGGCGCGCGGCTCGCCGTGCTCGACGCCGAGCGGTTCGAGCGGCTGAAGACGCATCTCGACGCCTGCCCGGCGCTGCGCCTCACCCTCGTCAGCCGGGCGAAGGGCGAACTCGGCCATGTCAGCGCCGAGCGTTGGGAGACGATGATGGGCGCGACCGCGGACTGGCCGGGGCTGCCCGTCCTCGACCTGCCGACAGTCGAACTCGCCCCGGACGACGACGCGACGATCTTCTACACCTCAGGCACGACCGGAAAGCCGAAAGGGGCGCTGGGCACGCATCGCAACGTCTGCTCCACGATGTTCGCGCGGCCCTACGGCATGGCGGTGGCGGCGCTCCGGCGCGGCGAGGCGCCGCCCGCGCCCGACCCCAACGCGCCACAGAAATCGACGCTGCTGTCGGTGCCCTATTTTCACGTCACCGGCTGCATGTCGACGCTGATCCCCTGCCTCGCCTTCGGCACGAAGCTCGCCACGATGCGCCGCTGGGACGTGGTGGAGGCGCTGAAGCTGATCGAGCGCGAGCGCATCAACGGCTGCGGCGGCGTGCCGACCATCGCCTGGCAGCTCATCGAGCATCCCGACTTCGGCAAATACGACACCTCCTCGCTGGAGGGCTTCTCCTACGGCGGCGCGCCGGCGGCGGCCGATCTGGTGCGGCGGCTGAAGGTCGCGGTCCCCGCCTCGCAGCTCGGCACCGCCTGGGGCATGACCGAAACTTCCGCGCCCTTCACCATCGTCATGGGCGAGGACTACGAATCCCGGCCGACGACCTGCGGCTACGCCATGCCGGTCGGCGACATGCGCATCGTCGGGCCGAACGATGAGGACATGCCGCTTGGCGAGAGCGGGGAGCTTTGGGTGCGCGGGCCGATGGTGGTCAAGGGCTATTGGCGCAATCCGGAGGCCACGGAGGCGACCTTCGGCGGCGGCTGGCTGCGCACCGGCGACATCGCCAAGCTCGACGAGGAAGGCTTCTGCTACATCGTCGACCGCGCCAAGGACATGCTCATCCGCGGCGGCGAGAACATCTATTGCGTCGAGGTCGAGAACGCGCTGGCCGCGCACCCCGCGGTGATCGACGCGGCGGTGGTGGGCCGGCCGCACCACGAACTCGGCGAGGAGCCGGTGGCGGTGGTGACGGTCAAGCCGGGCTCGGGCCTGACCGAGCACGAGTTGCGGGCGTTCACGCTCCATCGCATCGCGGCGTTCAAGGTTCCCGTCGCGATCATCGTGCGGCAGGAGATGCTGCCGAGGAACGCCAACGGCAAGATCCTGAAGCGGGAATTGCGCAAGCTGTTCGCGGCGTAGCGCTTTCGCGACCCTGCGCTCCCTGCAAATGCGAAGGTTTTGCGACGGCGGGCGCCGCGGACCCGTCGCGCCCCGCTATTGACGCCCGCGCCGGCCCATGGCTTTAACCCGCGGCCGCAACGCCAGAGGGACCGCAATGACGCAGTGGCCGAAACATGGACGCATCGAAGGCCCGATCGTGATGATCGGCTTCGGCTCGATCGGACGCGGCGCGCTGCCGCTGATCGAGCGCCATTTCGACTACGACAAGAGCCGCTTCGTCGTCATCGACCCCGACGATTCCGACCGCGAGCTTCTGGACGAGCGCGGCGTCAAGTTCGTGCATCTGGGGATCACGCGCGACAATTACCGCGAGATTCTGGGCACTTTCCTCAAGGACGGCCCCGGCCGGGCCTTCTGCGTCAATCTCTCCGTCGACACCTCCTCCCTCGACATCATGCGCTTCTGCCGCGAGATCGGCGCGCTCTACATCGACACCGTCGTCGAGCCCTGGCCCGGCTTCTATTTCGACAAGTCGAAGGGCCCGGAGGCGCGCTCGAACTACGCCTTGCGCGAGACCGTGCTCGCCGAGCGGCGCGCCCGTCCCGGCGGGACGACCGCCGTCTCCTGCTGCGGCGCCAATCCCGGCATGGTGAGCTGGTTCGTCAAGCAGGCGCTCGTCAATCTCGCCGCCGACCTCGGCGACGCTTCGCCCGAGCCGGAAAACCGCGAGCAATGGGGCCGGCTCGCCCAGCGGCTCGGCGTCAAGGGAATCCACATCGCCGAGCGCGACACTCAGCGCGCCAAGCACCCCAAGCCCCGCGACACCTTCGTCAACACCTGGTCGGTCGAGGGCTTCCTGTCGGAGGGCATGCAGCCGGCCGAGCTCGGCTGGGGCACGCACGAACGCTGGGCGCCTTCGAACGCCGGCTTCCACAAGGAGGGCTGCGGCGCGGCGATCTATCTGTTGCAGCCCGGCGCCAACACGCGCGTGCGCTCCTGGACGCCGACGGCGCGCGCGCAGTTCGGCTTCCTCGTCACGCATAACGAATCGATCTCGATCGCCGATTATTTCACCCTGCGCGACGACAAGGGCGAGGCGGTCTACCGCCCGACCTGCCATTACGCCTATCACCCCTGCGACGACGCGGTGCTTTCGCTCCACGAATTGTTCGGCCGCGCCGGCAAGATGCAACCGGCCAACCACATCCTGACCGAGCACGAAATCGTCGACGGCGTCGACGAGCTTGGCGTGCTGCTCTACGGCCACGCCAGGAACGCCTATTGGTACGGCTCGCAGCTTTCGGTCGAGGAGACGCGGGCGATCGCGCCCTATCAGAACGCCACCGGCCTGCAGGTGACTTCCGCCGTGCTCGCCGGCATGGTCTGGGCGCTGGAGAACCCGAACGCCGGCATCGTCGAGGCCGACGAGATGGATTACCACCGCTGCCTGCAGGTGCAGCGGCCCTATCTCGGCCCCGTCGTCGGCGTCTACACCGACTGGACGCCGCTGACCGACCGGCCGGGCCTGTTCCCCGAGGACATCGACGCGAGCGACGCCTGGCAGTTCCGCAACGTGCTGGTAAGGTAAGGCGCAATCCCGTCCGAGGCGTCCCCGCATGGCCAAGAAACCGGTCGACACACCAGCCAGCGTCTACGTCAAAGTGACGCTAAACCATATCAAGCCGCCGATCTGGCGGCGTTTGCGGGTTCCCGTCTCCTGGCATCTGGGATTGCTGAGCGAGGCGATCCTGCGCGGCATGGGATGGGACGGCGGACATTTGCACGCGTTCGAAATCGGCGACCGGCAATATGGGGACCCCGCGACGATCGACGACGCGGAGAACGAGCGCAAGATGACGATCAAGAAACTGATCGCGGACGGCGTCTCGCGCTTCACCTACGTCTACGATTTCGGCGACAATTGGGACCATTCGGTGCTGATCGAAGCCAAGCCGGTCCCTGCGGGGGAGACGACGCCGGGCTGCGTGGCGGGCGCCCGCGCCTGTCCGCCCGAGGATTGCGGCGGCGCTCCGGGCTATTTTAACCTGCTCAACGCCCTAGCCGCGCCGGACGAGCCTCAGTCGCGCGAAATCCTGGAATGGCTCGGCGACGAATTCGCCCCGGAAGACTTCGTGCTGGAGAAGGCGGATCTTAGGATCAAGGCGCTCTGACATCGAGGCCGGCGACAATCGACCCTTGCCGACATTCCTCTATATCGACTACGGCGCCTCGCCCCAGATCGGGCGGGAGCTGCGCTACAGTCGCTGGCGACGCTGCTGGCCGAATACGAGGCGCCGCGCGTCGTCGTCTACACCGACAAGCCGGAGGTCTACGAAACCCTGCATCCCAGCGTGACGGCGCGACCGCTCGGGGCGGATTATGCGCGCTGGACGCGCGACGGCGCCTATACGCATCGCATCAAGCCCTGCGTGGCGCTCGACGCGCTGAAGGCTCACGGCGGGCTCTGCGCGCTCATCGACACGGATTCCTACATCCGGCCGGGCTTCGCGGCGGCGCTCGCTTCCGCGACCGCCTCAGGCCCGGCGATGGATCAGTTTGAAGGCCGCGACCCTTACCCCGAGCTCGCGGGATGGTCGGCGAATCTGCCCGGCGGCCGCTACGTCTACGACCCGCAGACGGCGTCCATGTTCAACAGCGGCCTCATCGCCGCCAAGGCCGGCCGCGACGAGGCGGCGCTCGCCGACGCGATCGCTCTCATCGACGCTTTGTGGGACGACGGCCGGCGCCTGTTCAAGATCGAGCAGATCGCCGTCAGCGAGGCGTTTCGCCTGCACGGCCTGCCCATCGGCGAGACCTTTCCGGCGTTCCAGCATTACTTTCGCCGCAGCCTCAAGCGCTACATGCACTGGCGGATCGCGGCCTGGCTGAAGCGGGCGCCGCGCCTCGCGCCGACCCGCCCCTGCATCGCTCACCCCCGCAACGCCGTGCGGGCCTTTAACGTCGTCAATCGGCTGGGGCGCTGGTATCGCTGACCTCAGACCTCGCCGGGATGCCGGCCATAATTGACGCGTTTCACGTCATCGACGACCTGACAATTGAGCATAACCATGATGCGTCTCAAGAACATTTCATCTGAATTCAATCGGCCATTTGAAAAATGACGGATTGAAATATTTTCCACGATTGCTGAGGCTTCCAAACCAACCCGCGAAGATCGCCATCTGGTTTGAATTTATGGAATTGATTTCATAGTCCTCCGGCCTGTCCTCCACTCTTTTCCCGAGCGGATATACGATAAGCACGTTTCTGGTAAATGTTACATTCTTTTGCAGGTACAGACTTATGAGTTTATACAATAACGCCAATTCGATTTGATCGAACTCGGCGCCCGTCAGTTGCGTTGTCATCGGCAACAGGCGCTTGGCCATGACTTCGAGGTTTGCGTCAGGATTGGTCTTTTTTCCGTTCATCCGGTTGGCGAACTCCCGGTGCAGGGCGGAGTCCGCCTTATTGATGGCCGCCAACCGCAGGTATAGCGTGTTGATGAAATCAATCCTGATCTGCTTGGCGATCTCCAGATTGCCGAACGCCTTCGTCGGGTCCGGGTATTCGTCCGTCATCTTCGCTATTGCTTCTTTTGTCGTTGTGTAAGTTGCCGTTGTCGTCTTGGCGATGTCGATAGTCTTTCCCACCGCCGGAGAAATTTTGTCGACGCGGCTCGCGATTCGTTGACCTGCGCGCATGACTGGCGCCATTTTTATCGTAAGCTCTTCAGCCTTCACGCAAAGAACAAACAGGTTTTCGGCCATCTTGACGCCGCCCAGCAACGGAACAACGGTCGACAGCAAGCTCCACGCGCCGGAAATAACGTCCAGAAAGCGATTGCCCGCGGGCGGAATTTCTAGGAATTTGTAAAACTTACCTATCGCGGAATCCAGCATTTGCGCCGTGGCGTCCTTTTCCACGCCCAGATTCCGCTCGTATTGCCTCACATACTTATCGGCGGCGTCTTTATCGATGATAAGCGCCTTTTCACTGGCGGTCATGCCGGTCATTTTGACTTTCCTTTCGGCGAAGTCGGAGCAACCCGAAAATTTTCACTGTAAACTTCTTACGGGCTGCCCAGAACGGCGTGCTTTCGGCCACGCATCCGCATTCGCGTTGGCGGGCGAAATTGCGCGGACGCCGACATGCAGCGCCCGGCCGCTCGACGCGGCGCGGGCGTTGGACTGGATCGATTGTTTTGTCGGGACGCCGGCTCGCTAGAGATCGCGCTCGGCGGAAGAAATCAGCTTAAATCCGCTCGCCGCAGAGAACCCGCACGTCGAAGGATTCGCAGAGATCGGCGAGGCGCGGCTCGGCCACGCCCAGCTCCGTTACCCGATAGCCAAGCCCTTCCAGCGCGGCCTTGACCGCGCGCGAGGGCGCGCCGAGCCTGCCATGCGCCTCCACAAGAGCGACGCGCGGGCGAATGGTCATCTCGGCGAGGATGCCGAGCTCCGCGCCCTCGCAGTCGAGTTCGAGCACGTCGCAGTCCGCCAGGGCTTTGGCCGACAGGACCGGCGCCGTTTTCTCATCGTCGCGGACATAGACGCCGATGGCCGCGCCGACGGTCGCGCATTCCACGCGAACGCGCGCCTCCACGCCGTTCAGCGCCGCCGTCCGCATGACGCGTCGCACATGGGCGGGCGAGCCCTCGTAGCAGACGACGCGGCCTTCCGGACCGGCGAGCTTCGCCGCATGGGCGACGGTGACGCCGAGCCCGCCGCCGACCACGACGACGGAATCCCCGGGACGGACGGTTCGGGTGAGCCCCTGCATCAGCGCGTATTCGTAATCGGGGATGTCGTCCCGATCCTCGGGCGTCCAATGTTTGGGCGCGACGTCGTCGCCGAGCCTCCGGTCGGCGACGATGACGCCGCTGTAGAGGACATGCCCTTGCAGAGGCAGGCGCGGACGGACCGCGCGCTGGTAGAAACGTCCAAGCGCGCGCCGCAAACGCCGGTCGAAGCGCAAGGGGGCGCTGCCGCTTTCGCGCGGCCCGTGCTCAAGCTCCTGCAAGTCCGTCACGGCGGCTCCCTTCGCCAGCGCACTATCTCCGAAAGCGCCGCTGCGATAAGCGTACGCCCCATGCGAAGACCGCTAGAGGATACGCCTCCGTTTCGGCAAGAGGCCGCCTTGGGCGGCGAAGCGGCGTCCTCGGCGGACTGGGCGGATGCGCCGCCATCGCCCTTTCGGCTTCGCCCCCTCGCACCGCGCCGAGCGGCAGGGCTTCGTGCAGCTGCTGATCGAGACGCCCGATTCGGGGCAACGGCGCTGCATCGTCCCCGCGATGGGGCGGATGCCGCTGATGCTCGTCCCCGCCGCCGGAACGGGCCGCGTGCGCCTCCCTCGCGCCGAAGCCGCCATGGAGCCAGCCGGACTCGCCGGCCGCGCCGCCTCGCGTCTCAAGGCGCTGACGCCGCTCTACGGCAAGGCGGCGCTGCGGTTCGACGGCCTCGAGGTCCGCCCGGACGGCGGACGCGCCGAGACGAGGGCCTATCGCAAGCTCGTCAAGTTCGCGCGAACCTCCGGTTTCGCCTTCGACGGTGAAACGCTGAGACGTCATCCCGAACTCGCGCTCGGCTGGCCGCCGTCCGGCGCGCCGTGCGCAACGGCGCCGGCGCGTTCCGGCCCGTCGCTGGCGGTCGCCCTGCACTTGCATTACGCCGAGCTATGGCCGGAAATCGGCGGCCTCATGAAACGCTGGCGCCGGGAATTCTCCCTTCTCGTCAGCCTCACGCGCGAGGACGAGGCTCTGGCTCGCCGCATCCGCGCCGATTTTCCCTCCGCGCATGTCGAAGTCGTCGAGAACAAGGGGCGCGACGTTCGGCCTTTCCTGCTTTGGCTGGAGAGCGGGCGATTGGACCCGTTCGACCTCGTCTGCAAGATTCACGGCAAGCGTTCGCTGCGCGACGGCGCGCCGCCGCTGTTCGGCGAGTTGTTCCGCCGCGCGACCTTTCTCGATCTGATCGGCGACGACGAGCGCGTGCAGGACATTTGCGGGCTTTTCGCCGCCGCGCCGGATCTGGGGCTCGTCGGGCCCGAGCGGTTTCGCGCGCGCTCCCGCCACGGCGACCCCGCCGAAATCATGGGCAGAAGCCGGGAGGCCATCGAGGCGCTCGCGGCGCGCATGGGCGCTCCCGTCGGGCGCGGCGACTATGACGTCTTCCACGGCACGATGTTCTGGGTGAGGCCGCAGGCCCTTTCGCGCTTGCGGGAACTGAGGCTCGCGCAGAGCGGCTTTCTTCCCGAGGCGGGCCGTTCCGACGGCGCGCTCGAACATGCGGTCGAGGGCCTCATCAATCACGCCGTGCGCGCGGCCGGCTTCCGTGTGGCCGGGACGACGGCGCCGTGAGCGAGGCGGCGCCGGCGACGAACCGCATCGTCGCGCTCTATTGGGACAACATCGACCCGCGCGTCGTCGAGGCGCAGCGCGCGGTGTTCGCGCATTTCGGCTATTTGATCGACCAGCGCGAGCGCACCGGCCTCAATCACGGCGACTTCCTCGACGCCTACATGGCGGAGCTTGGACCCGACGACGTCGCGCTGCTGACCGACATCGACTGCTTTCCGCTCAACGCCGGGATCGTCGAGCGCGCTTTTTCGGCCGCGCGCGAGGGCGCGATCTTCGGCTGCGCGCAATCGACCAATCACGTCGATCCCGACCGGCTGTTCGTCGCGCCGATGTTCATGGCGATCTCGCGCAAGACCTGGGACGCGCTCGGCCGACCGAGCTTCCGCCCGGATTCGCGGAACGACGTCGCGCAGAGGCTCAACGACATCGCGCGCGAGCGCGGCGTCAGGATCGAGATGCTGTATCCCTGGGGCGCGATCGTGCCGAAATGGCGGCTCGGCGACGTCGGCCTTTACGGCCTCGGCACGTTCTACCAAGGCGGCGTGTTTCATCTCTTCGAGTCGCGCTGGACGCCCTTCGCCTTCCTCCTGTTCGACGTCGCCGAGGCGGTGCTCGCCGACCGGCCTGTCGACTATTCCGCCCTGATGGCGAAGGCGCTCGCCACGCGGGGGAACCAGAAATGGGCGCGTCGTTTCGCGCGCTGGCGCAAGGCGATCTGGTGGCGGCGGCTGAAGAAGCGGCTTGGCCGATGATTCCCGTCTATGTCCTCAATCTCGTCCGTTCGCCCGAGCGCCGCGTCTTCATGTCGCAGGCGCTCGCGCGCGCCGGCGTGACGCCCGAGTTCGTCCCCGCCGTGGACGGCCGCGCCTGCCGCTCGCAGCGCCCGCCGCGCGCGCGCCTTTCGACCGCCGAGACGGCGCTCATCCTCAGCCATCGCAAGGCGTGGCGGCGATTCCTGCGCGGCGACGCGCCATACGCGGTCGTGCTCGAAGACGACACGCATGTCGGCGAGGGCTTCGCCGCGCTGATCGGCGCCGATTGGAGCGCGCCGCGGTTCGATCTCGTCAAGCTGGAGACGCTGTTCGACCGCGCCTGGCTCTCCCGCCGCGCCATTTCCTTCGGCGACCGCAGCTTGCGCCGCCTCGGCGCGGAGCACCTCGGCGCGGCCGGCTATCTCGTCAGCCGCGCCGGCGCGCTGAAGCTGCTCGAGCTGACCCACCCGCTCGCCGAGCCGGTCGATCACACCCTGTTCGGCCGCAAGGCGATCTTCGGCGGCGGGATTGTCGCCTATCAGCTCTATCCGGCCATCGTCGTGCAGGACAATCTGCATCCCGACCCCGCCGCAAGGCGCGGCCTCGCCACGACGCTGCATGAGAGCGACCGCGCCAGGCTCGCCGAGGAGAGGCGGCGCGCCAAGCCGCGCGGGCTTACCCGGCTCGTCCGCGAGGCTCAGCGGCTCGCGGGCCAGGCGCGGCGGGGGCTGCGGCTATGGCCTTCGATGCAGCGCGTACGCACGCCCTGGCGGTGAAGGCTCAGCGGCCGCCCCAGCGGTCGCGCCAGCTGGACTTTGCGCCGGGAAACGGCAGCGCGGTCGCATGGTAGACGCCGCGCGCGATGGCGCGGGCGAGGCACTCCGCCGCGAGGGTCCCGATCTCGGCGAGGTCGCGCCGGTCCGGGGCGGCGGCGGCGCGCGCGGTCGAGGCGGCGAAGACGAGATCGCCGTCGCCCGGCCCGTAGGCCGGGCGCAGGCCAAGCGCGAAGCCGGCGCTCGCCATGATCGCGATGCGCGTCATGCGGGCCTTGTCGAAGGCGGCGTCGGTGGCGACGACGGCGAGCGTCGTCGCGCCGGCGAGATCGCTGGTCAGCGCGAAATCGAACTTGTCCGCGGCTGGCGGCCCTTCGCCCAGGCCGCCGAATTCGGCGTCGCGCTCAAATGAAGCGGCCCAGAAATGCGGGCTCGTTCCGCGCGTGACCCTGCCCGCGCAATTGACCGCCGCCACCGCGCCGACGCGGAAGCCGCGCGAGGAGACGACGCTCGCCGAGCCGAGGCCGCCTTTCAGATCATAGGTCCAGGCGCCGTATCCGGCCCCTGCCGTGCCGAGCCCGAAGTCCTCGCCCGCCGCCGCCGCCGCGGCGGCGGCCGCGTAGCCGAAATCGGCGTAAGGCGGGCGCGTCCAGGCCTTGTCGCCGCCATGAGTGAGGTCGAACAGCGCGGCGGTCGGGCAGATCGGCACGCGCGTCTGACCGAAATCGAAGCCGCGGCCCTGAGAGGCGAGATAGGCCATCGCGCCGCCGCCCGCGTCGAGCCCATAGGCCGAGCCGCCGGAAAGCACGAAAGCGTCGACCGCCTCGACCGTCATTTCCGGCTTCAGCAGCAGCCCGTCGCGCAAAGCCGGCGCGCCGCCGGGCGCGGCGAGGCCGGCGACCGCCGGACGGTCGAACAGAACGACAGTGGTTCCGGAGGCGATGCGCGCGTCGTCGGCGTGGCCGACCCGAACGCCGGGCACGTCGGTGATGAGGTTACGCATCCGGTACGAAATCTCCGCTGGAAAGGACGCGCGGCAGCGCGTCGGCGAGGTCTTCCGCGATCAGGCCCGGGCCGAGAGCGCGGGCGCAGGCGCCATGCAGCCATACGGCGGCGCTCGCGGCCGCGAAAGCCGGCGCCCCTTGCGCGAGCAGCCCGCAGACGAAGCCCGCCAGCGTATCGCCCGAGCCGGCCGTGGCGAGCGTCGGCGGCAGGTCGCAGCCGATGGTCGCCCTTCCGTCCGGCGCGGCGACCACGCTGTCGGCGCCTTTGAGAATCACGACCGCCCCCAGCGCGCGCGCGGCGGCGCGGGCGCGGGCGAGCTTGCCCACGGCGCCGAGCACATCGTCGCGTCCCTTGAACAGCCGCGCGAATTCGCCCTCGTGCGGGGTAATGACGGTCGGCCGGCGCCGCGAGCCGATCAGCGCCGAAAGCGCCGCCGAATCGCCCGCGAAAGTCGTCAGCGCGTCGGCGTCGAGCACGACGGCGCGGGCGCCGTCGCCTGACGCGGCCAGCGCGGCCTCGACATGGGCGCGCGTCGCCTCGCCGATTCCGGCGCCGGGGCCGATGAGGATGGCGTTGCGGCGGGGATCGGCGAGCAACGCCGCAAAGCCCGCCTCGCCTTCGAAAGGCGCGACCATCACGGCGGTCTCGTGGGCCGCGTTAACGGCGAGGGCGTCCGTCGGGCTCGCAATGGTGACGAGCCCTGCCCCGACGCGCAAGGCCGCCCGCGCCGCCAGCCGCGCCGCGCCGGTGCGATGGGCCGCCCCGGACAGCACGAGCGCCGATCCGCGCGCGTATTTGTGCGATTGCGCCGTCAGCCGGGGCAACTCGGCGCGCCAGACCTTCGGCTGATTGGCGAAAGCCTGCGGCGCGATCTCGTCGAGCGCGGCGTCGGGAATGCCGATGTCGGCGAAGGCGAGCCGCCCCGTCCGCCCGCCGCCCGACGACAGAAGATGGCCCGGCTTCAGGCGGAAGAAGGCGATCGTCGCGGTCGCGGCGACGGCGACCCCGCGCACGGCCCCCGTCGCGCCGTCGAGCCCGGAGGGAACATCGACCGCCAGCGCCTTGCCGCCATCCGCGACGAAGGCGTTGATCGCATTCACGCAGCGCGCCGCGAGCCCGTCCACGTCGCGCGAGAGACCCGCGCCATAGAGTGCGTCGATGACGAGATCGGCCCCGTCGGTCGCAAAATCCTCAGCCGGAGCGACAGGACCGCCCCACCGCGCCGCCATTTCCGAGGTATCCCCGCGCAGCGCGTTCGTCTCCCCGAGCAGATGGATTGTCGTCGGAAAGCCCCAGCTTCTCAGATATCGCGCGGCGACGAAGCCGTCGCCGCCGTTGCCGCCCGGCCCGCAGAGCGCGACGACCCGCCCGCGCGTGCGCGCCAGCCCCGCCGCCGCGCGCGCGACCGCCAGACCCGCCCGCTCCATCAGCACGAGTCCGGGGACGCCGCCGGCGATGGCGAAGCGGTCGGCGCGGCCCATCTCCTCGGGCGTCAGCAGTTCGGGACAATCGGCGAGCGAGAGCATCGGGCCGGATCGTGGCGCCCCGGGGCGCCGCCCGCAAGGGCCTGGACGGCGCGCTGCCTTCGGGGCGATGCTGTGGGGTGGGAGAAAACGCCATGCAAGCCGAGTTCCGCTTCGACCACATCGCCCTCAGCGTTCGCGATCTCGCCGCCAGCGCCGCCTTCTACGGCGAATTGCTCGGCCTCAAGGAGATCGAGAACAAGACCTACCGGCCGACGATCCGCTGGTTCGCCTTCGACGGACATCGCGCGATCCATCTCATCGCCGAGGCCGAGGGCCCGCCGCCGGAGCGTCCGATCAATACGCATTTCTGCCTGTCGACGCCGCATTTCGACGCCGCCCTCGCTTACCTGCGCGAGCGCGGCGTGCGCTATCAAAGCGTGCGCGGCGAGCCGATGACGTTCAATCATCGCGGCGACGGCGTGCGGCAGGCGTATTTCCAGGACCCCGACAATTACTGGATCGAGGTCTGCGAGGCGAACCCGGATGGGACCGTGGGCAAACCTTAGCCTCCCAAGCTTGCCTATATAAGCGAGGACCGAACAGAGCCGCTCTTGCGCGAGGCAACGCCGCGATGAATACGCTCGCCCGGCGCAAGCCGAAAACGCCCCGCCCGACCAGCCGCGCCAACGGCGACGCGACGCGCGAGCGCATCCTCGACGCTGCGGAGGCCTTGTTCGGCGAGCGCACGTTCGACACCGTGTCGCTGCGCGACATCACGGAGAAGGCGGACGTCACGCTGGCGCTGGCGAGCTATCATTTCGGCTCGAAGGAGGCGCTGTTTTCGGAATGCGTGGCCCGTCGCGCGGCGATCCTCAACGAGATGCGGCGCGAGCGGCTCGCTCAAGTCGGCGCGCGGGGAGGCGTCGCCGAAATCCTCGACGCCTTCATGCGGCCGCTGTTCGACCAGATGCGCGGGGGCGACGCCGGCTGGCCCTCCTATCTGCTCATCATCGCCAAGCTCGCGCAGGGCGAGCGCTGGCTCCCCCTCTTGCGCGAGCATTTCGACGATACGGCGCTTCTGTTCCTCGACCGGCTTGCCGCCGCCTTGCCCGACGTCCCGCGCGAGGCGCTGCTGCGCGGCTTCGCGCTGGCGCTCGATGCGATGCTGCAAACCCTGTCGAGAAACCGCCGCGTCGATTCGCTCTCCGGCGGCGCGGTCTCCGCCGACGATCTTGCCCCCGCCTATGACGTTCTGCTGCGCTTCGCCGTCGCCGAACTCAAGGGTCTCGGCGCTTGACGGGCGCTCCCGCGCCGCTTAATTGGTCAGTCGTTCAGCTAAGGAGGCGCAAGGATGAGCGGCAATCCCTTGCGGGGATGGCGGGTCGACCGCGCCGCCATCGGCTTCGTCGGCCGCGACCTGCAACGGCCCGAATGCATCCTCGCCGAGCGCGACGGGACGCTGTGGGCGGCCGACGCGCGCGGCGGCGTCATGCGCATCGACCCGGACGGCGCGCAGTCGCTCGTCGCCCCGGCCCCATCGTCCGGCGGGGGCGATTTCGAGTCGCGCTATGTCCACACCCAGGGCAGCCTGCCCAACGGCTTGGCCTTCGCCGCCAATGGCGACCTCCTCATCGCCAATTTCGGGACCGACCGGCTGGAGTTGATGACGCGATCCGGGCAGACCCGCGTGCTTCTGGACGAGATCGACGGCCGGCCGCTCGGCAAGGCGAATTTCGTCGCGCGCCATTCCTCGGGCCGGCTTTATCTCACGGTCACGACGCGCATGGTCCCATGGACCCGCCATGTCGAGACGATGAGCGAGGATGGCTATATCGCGCTGATCGACGAAAAGGGCGCCCGCATCGTCGCCGACGGCCTCTGCGGAACCAACGAACTGCGTTTCGACGCTGACGAACGCTTCGCCTATGTCGCCGAGACCACCGCCCGCCGCGTCTCGCGCTTTCCGCTGCGCCCGGATGGAACGCTCGGCGAGCGCGAGACTTATGGGCCGGAAAATGTCGGCGGCTTCTGCGACGGCGTCGCCTTCGACGCCTATGGCAATTTGTGGAGCACGCTCGTCATGGCGGATCGCCTCGTCGCGATCACGCCGGAAGGCGAGGTGCTGACGCTGCTCGACGACGGCGATCCCGCCGCCACGGCCGCGCTCGACGCGGCCTGGGCCGAAAAGCGCGTGACGCCCGAAATCATGGCGGCGGCCGCCGGCGCGCTCGCGCCGTGGATGGCGAGCCTGACCTTCGGCGGACCGGACCTCAGCACGGTCTATCTCGGCAGTCTCCGGGGCGCGCGCATTCCCTATTTTCGCGCGCCGGTGGCGGGCCTGGCGCTGCCCGGCTGGTGAGGTTTCAGGGGTGGATCGAGTCGAGTTCGGGCATGAGCACGACGCTCTCCTGCTCGTTGGGATCGGTGCGCGCGATCACGGCGACGCAGGTCTCCGTCGCGCTGGGGTTATAGGGCAGATGCGGGACGTTGGCGGGGATGTAGACGAAGCTGCCTGCGGGCGTGACCATGTGATGCTCGAGCTTCTCGCCCCACCACATGCGGCCCTCGCCCTTGAGGACGTAGATCGCGGTTTCGTGCGCTTCGTGCTTGTGCGCCTTGGCGCGGCCGCCCGGCGGGATCGTCAGCAATTGCATGTGCAGAGCGCGCGAGGCCACCGTCTCGGCGCAGACGGCCGGCGCATAGCTGAAACCCTGCTTGCCGACGAAGGGCTCGCCGGCTTTCAACACACGGCAAACGGGTTGGCTGTCCGACATGGGCGCCGCTCCTCAAGATGCGAGACGCCTTGAGCTAGTCGGCGGCCGGCGGCGGGTCAAGCGTGGGCGCGAGGGGCGGATTCTTGCAGGGCGGTCGTCGGCGCATGTAACTATCAGCGTGTATCAGAAGGCGAACGCGTAGATGGCGCCGTCGGCGGCGACATAAAGCCGATCATCCGAGGCTATCAGCGTCTGCATATGGTGCAGCCCGCGCATTGTCTCAGCCGACGTTGCAAGCGGCTCGCCGTCATCGGCCCTGAACGCGTGCAGCCTGTTGTCGCCTTCCGCGCCGACGACGAACAGGATTGGATCGGATCGGCCGTCGGTCGTCGTTACGATCGGCGAGCCCGCGCCGGCGACCGCACGGCACCAGACGGTCTCCATCGACGGCGCCGGGTCGACGCGAAATCTTGAGCGCAACCAGGCCAGCGGCCGGCTCGCCTTTGGGGCAATGCGCGCCATCGCCCTGCAAAGCGAGAGAAACGCCGTCGCCGGAACTCCAAACCGCAGGCGAGGCGATCGCAATATTGGTGAGCAAGCGCGAGCTAACCAAAGCGCCGCCGACGCCGCCGAGGTTTTCGCGATCCAACAGATAGGCCTGGCCGGATTTTGCGACGGTGAAAATCAGCTTCCGGACGCCTTTGGCGCCTGTGACGTCAATCGGGATCGCCGCAGTCCCGCCGAGATCGAGGTCGCGCCGATCGAGTTGGCGCCAGTCCGAGGGAGCGAAATAGTCTCGCGTTTCCGTGGGGTGAGCGAGGTCGGGAGAAAGCCGCATGACGGCCTCGCCATCGCGCCACGTGAATTCGCTGAACCAGCCGAAGGGACCGAATGTGTTGCCCGTGACGGCGAACAGGGATTGCCCATCGCCGCTGACGCCGCCTTGAGCCCAAATGCCGCCGCCGCGCGCCCGCGTCGAGAAGCTCGCGACCTTGCGCGGGTCGTCGAGGGAAACGCCGACGACAAAGCCGTGATAGGCGCCGCAATCTCCCCAGTGCCCGCTGAACGCAACAAAGACCTTGCTCTCGAACAGCGCCAGCGCGCCGCGCTGATTCTGAAGCCTTGGATTGAACCGCACGCCAACTGCGGCGGCGACATCGACCGGCCAGCCCGGCTCAACCGAGCCGTCGGCGAGGGAAAGAGCGTAAATTTCGTGGCGCGGCCCTTTGGCGCGCATGACCATCGCGTCGAGATAGAGCGTCGCGCGCCGGTCGTCGATTACGGGCGCCCCGGTGACGCCGAGCGGCGAAATATTTCCGCATGGCAGCGCGGAACGTGGAACAGGCGGCCCGAGCGCGCGCTTCCAGATCTGCGCCCCGCTTTTCGCGTCGAGCGCGATAACTTCGTTGTTCTCCGTGGCGACGATCAGTTCGCCCTGGCTCGATCCCGGCCGACGCCAAAGCAGCGGTTGCGCGTAGACATTGCCTTGAAAGGCGGCGTGGAACGAATCGTCGAGGCGCATTGCGCGCGCGCGGTCGTAAGTGAGGCCGGGCACGACGTATCGCCCCGAGCGATCGAGCGCGCCGTGGTAGGTCAGAACGGTGGGATCGGCGCGCGCCGAGGCGGCGGCAAGCAGGACGAGTGCGATCAGAGCGCTGCGCATCGGCAATCTCCGCTCAAGCCGGCGTGCATGCCGCCGCGTGACTATCCGACCGAGCGAGCAAATGGCAAGTCGCCGCTCCCGCTCGCCCGCGCTGTGTCCGGTCGCGCGGCGAAAGTCAGTGTTGAGGGGCGCCTCGCAATTGCCTCTTCCCGCGCCCCCGACTAAACGCAGCCCATGCTCTTCTACGCCGCGCGCCGGCTCGCCATCCTCGTCGCCACGCTCGTCTTCGCCTCGCTCATCGTGTTCGCGGCGCTTGAGGTGCTGCCCGGCAACGCCGCAGAGACCATGCTCGGCGCCTCGGCGACGCCGGAAGCGGTCGCCGCGCTCGCCCACAAGCTCGGCCTCGATCAGCCCTTCGCGTCGCGCTATCTTTCCTGGATCGGCGACGCGCTCCATGGCGATCTCGGCCAGTCCTACGCCTATAATTCGCCCATCGCGCAGCTGATCGGCGAGCGGCTCGTCGTCACGCTTCCGCTGACGCTGCTCTCCATGGCCATCGCCGCGGCGGTCGCGCTGACCGCCGGGGTCTACGCGGCCGAGCGGCGCGGCAAGCCCGGCGATCTCCTCGTCATGGGGATAAGCCAGCTCGGGCTTGCGATTCCGAATTTCTGGTTCGGCATCCTGCTCGTGCTGATCTTCGCCGTGCATTGGCGGCTGTTTCCGGCTGGAGGCTTTCCCGGCTGGAGCCATCCGCTCGCCGGGCTGAAGGCGCTCATCCTGCCGGCGCTGGCGCTTGGCCTCGTGCAGGCCGCCATCCTCACCCGCGTCACGCGCTCGGCGCTCGTCGAGGCGCTCGGCGAGGATTTCATGCGCACGGCGCGCGCGAAGGGGCTCACGCGGCGCGCGGCGCTCTGGCGCCATGCGCTGCCCAACGCCGCCCCGCCGATCCTCACCATCGCCGGCCTGCAATTCTCCTCGCTGATCGCCGGCGCGGTCGTGGTGGAGAACGTGTTCGTGCTGCCGGGCCTCGGCCGGCTGATCGCCCAATCCATCGCCAACCGCGACGTTCTCGTGGTCGAGGATTGCGTGATGGGGCTCGCGGGCCTCGTCATTCTCGTCAACGCCGGCGTCGATGTCGTCGCCGCGGCCATCGATCCGCGTTTGAGGGCGGCGTGAGCAATCTTCGATTAGGCGCCTTGTGCGTGAGCGTGCTGATCCTCGCCGCTCTCGTGTCCCTCGTCTGGACGCCCTATCCGCCCGCCGCCATCGACGTGCCGCACAAGCTCGCCCTGCCCTCGGCCGCGCATTGGCTGGGCTCGGACGCGCTCGGACGCGACGTCGCCTCGGAAATTCTCGCGGGCTCGCGCGTGTCGCTGATGGTCGGCGTCATCGCCGTCGGCATCGGCGTGAGCCTCGGCGTGGCGCTGGGGCTTTTCGCCGCGAGCGTGAAGGGCTGGATCGAGGACGCCATCATGAAGGCGTCCGACTTCGCCTTCGCCTTCCCCGCGCTGCTGCTGGCGATCCTGCTGACCTCGACCTACGGCCCCGGCGTCGTCAACGCGATCGTCGCCATCGGCCTCGCCAACGTGCCGGTTTTCGCCAAGCTCACGCGGGCGGCGGCCAATTCGGTGCTGGCGCGCGAATATGCGCTGGCCGCTCAGGCCGCCGGGCGCGGTCCCTTCGCCATCGCCATCGAGCATGTGCTGCCCAACATCGCCGCCCCGCTCATCGTGCAGGCGACGATACAGTTCGCCATCGCCATTCTCGCGGAAGCCGCGCTCTCCTATCTCGGCCTCGGCGCTCAGCCGCCGCTCGTCTCCTGGGGGCGGATGCTGGCGGACGCGCAGGCCTGGCTCTACGCCGCCCCGCGGCTCGCGGTGTTTCCGGGTCTCGCCATCGCCTTCGCCGTGCTCGGCCTCAACCTGCTCGGCGACGGCCTGCGCGACGCGCTCGACCCCAAGCTGCGCGCGCGCCGATAGATGCTGCTCGACGTCGACAATCTCAGCGTCGATCTGCCCGTTCCCGGCGGCTTCAGGCGCGTCGTGCGCGGGGTGTCGTTCGCGGTCGAGGAAGGCCAGTCGCTCGGCGTCGTCGGCGAATCGGGTTCGGGCAAGACGATCTCGGCGCTCGCGATCATGGGCCTCCTGCCCGAGGGCGCGAAGGTCTCAGGCGCGATCCGCTTCGAGGGCCGCGATGTCGCCAGCTTGAGCGAAGCCGAGATGAGAAAGCTGCGCGGCGACCGCGTCAGCATGGTGTTTCAGGAGCCGATGACGGCGCTCAACCCGCTGATCCGCGTCGGCGATCAGGTGGCCGAGCCATTGCGCCTGCACCGCGGCCACTCCCGCGCCCGCGCCGCGGCGGAGGCGGTGCGACTGCTGGACCGCGTGCGCCTGCGCGATCCCGAGCGGCTCGCCCGCGCCTATCCCTTCGCGCTTTCGGGCGGCGAGCGGCAGCGCGTGATGATCGCGATGGCGCTCGCCTGCGGGCCGAAGCTCATCATCGCCGACGAGCCGACGACCGCGCTCGACGTGACGGTGCAGGCCAGGATCCTCGATCTTCTGGCTTCTCTCAGCGCCGAGAGCGGCCTGTCAATTCTGCTCGTCAGCCACGATCTCGCTGTCATCGCCCGCCATTGCCGGCGCGTGCTGGTGATGTACGGCGGCGCGGCGATGGAGGAAGGGCCGGTCGAGGCCGTGCTCGGTCAGGCTTTGCACCCTTACACGCGCGCGCTGCTTGCGGCGCGCCCGAGGCTCGGCGGCCCGCGAGGCGCCAGGCTCGCCGCCATTCCCGGTCAGGCGGCGGCGGCGGCGCCGGAGGGCTGCGCCTTCGCCGAACGCTGTCCGCTGGCGCTGCCCGTCTGCCGGCGCGATCCTCCGGCCGATCGCGCTGGCGAACGGCCATGTCGTGCGCTGCGTGCGCGTGACGCCCGAGGGACGGCTTACATGAGCGCGCCGCTGCTCGAAGTCTCCGCTCTCAGCAAGACCTTCCGCCTTCCGCGCGCGGGGTGGTTCGGGCCGCGGCCGGAACGTATTGCGGTCGACGGCGTGGATTTCACGATTGAAGCCGGGCGTTCGTTCGGGGTCGTGGGCGAGTCGGGCTCGGGCAAGTCGACCATCGCGCGCCTCGTGATGGCGCTGATCCGGCCGAGCGCGGGCGAGGTGCGGGTCGGCGGCCGTTCGCTGTTCTCGCTCTCCCGCGCGGAGCTGAAGGCGGCGCGGGCCGACTTCCAGATGGTGTTTCAGGACCCCTATGGCTCGCTCGATCCGCGCATGACGATCGAGCGCATCGTCGCCGAGCCGCTGCGGCGCGGCCTCTCGCGGGCCGAGCGCGCGCAGCGCGTGCGCGAGGGTCTGGCCGCCGTGGGCCTGAGCGCCGACGCCGCGCGGCGCTACCCGCACGAGTTTTCGGGCGGCCAGCGCCAGCGCATCGCGATTGCGCGGGCCCTGGTCACGCGGCCGAAGCTGGTGGTCGCCGACGAGCCGGTTTCGGCGCTCGACGTGTCGATCCAGGCGCAGGTGCTCAATCTGATGTGCGATCTGCAACGCGAGGCGGGCGTCACCTATCTGCTGATCAGCCACGATCTCGCGGTCGTCGGCCATGTCTGCGAGGAGATCGCGGTCATCTTCCACGGCCGCTTCGTCGAGACCGGCCCGACCGATCTGCTGCTGAAAAATCCGGTCCACCCGTACACGCGCGAACTCGTCGAGGCCGCGCCGCGCTTCGAGGAGGCGCCGGTCGCCCCCGCCGCCGCGCCGCCGTTTCCGGAGGCGACGACCGGCTGCCGCTACGCCCCGCGCTGTCCGCTCGCGCAAGCGCGTTGCCTTGAGGCGGCGCCGGCGCTGCGCGCGCTGGCCGACGGACGGCAGGTGGCGTGTCATGTCGCGTAGGCCAGGACGAAGGCGACCGCGCGCCGGCCGATTTGAGCGCACGTGACCGTCACTTGCGCGCTGCATTGTACGCGAGGCCGCTTCGTCGGCGATTAACGTCCCATAAACATCGCGAACCGGCGCCGAACTGGGACGGGGCCATTCCCGCCATGACTGGCATGCGACGCCCTGGCGGCAGGCCGCCGAAGATTTCACGGGCGTGAAGCTGGCGGACTGGAAGGTCTTTCAGCGCCATATCGCGCCCGAACGCATCTGAGACCTAAGCGGAACTCGCCGCAACGATCTCCCTGATCTCCTCCCGCACCGGCCCGCCGCGCGGCGGATCGGCGAGGGTGGCGAGCCAGGCCGGATCGACCTCCCGCACGCGCGGGCTCCACAATCCTTCCAGCACCGCGCGCGCAGGCGCCGGCAGCCGATCGGGTATCGGCAGTCCCCGCAGCCGCGCCCATAGGCCCGACCAGCAGCGCACGACGTTCCAGGGGTTGTAGCCGCCCCCGCCCAGCACGACGACCGCCGGGGCCAGCGCCGCGACCGCCTCGACCGCCCGCCACAGAGCGCCGTTGGAGAGCGCGAGCTTCGCCAGCGGGTCGGCGGCGAGCGCGTCCGCGCCGGTCAGCGCGACGATGGCGTCGGGCGCGAAACGCGAGACGAGCGGCAGCACCGCCTGCTCGACCAGCAGCGCGAATTCGTCGTCGTTGAGCCCGCGCGGGACCGGCATGTTGCGCGCGTTTCCGCCGCGCCGATCGCCGAGCGCCCCGGTGCGCGGCCAGCGGTCGGCCTCGTGGACGGAAATCGTCATCACGCGCGGCTCGTGGGCGAAAGCGTCCTCGACGCCGTCGCCGTGATGGGCGTCGAAATCGACATAGGCCACGCGCGCCGCCCCGAGCGCCAGGAACTCGAGGATCGCGAAGACGGGATCGTTGAAGAAACAGAACCCGCTCGCCCGCGCGCGCCCGCCGTGATGGGTGCCGCCGGGTGGGTGGAAGACGATGCGGCCCTCCCAGGCGAGTCGCGCCGCCAGCAGCGAGCCGCCGACCGCCGTCGAAGCGCGCCGGAACATGCCGGGAAAGATCGGATTGGAGCTAAGCCCGAGCTGAAAGCGCCGCCGCGTCGCCTCGTCCACGCTCTGCTCGCGGTCGGCGCGCGCGACCGCTTCGACATATTCGGGATCGTGATAGCGCTCGAGATCGGCCGGGCTCGCCACGGGGCTCGTCAGATAGGCCCCGTCGAGCCAGCCGAGCGTCCGGCACAGAGCCTCGACCGCCCCGGCGCGGGGGATGGCGAGCGGATGGGGCGGTGGAAAGGCCGTGCGGGCGTAAATCTCGGCGCCGATATAAAGCGACGCCAGCCGCCTCAACCGCGTATCGGCTCGTGCGCCAGCGCCGCGCGCAGGAAATAGTACAGCGCCGTCAGCGCCAGCAGCACCAGCGCCGCCTCGAGGGTATGCGTGATCAACTCGCCGAGCTGGAACAGGCCGCCGATCGCCCAGCCGGCCGCCGCGCCCGCCCCGACGAGCTCGGTGCCGACGAGAACGGCGACGCTCAGCAGCGTCATGGCGTTAATCCAGTTGATGGGGCGGCTGGCGGCCACGGAACGACCCTTTCGCGAGCTTGCGCGACGGCCTATAGCAGCGCCGGCCCGACAAAGGAACCCGCAGGAATGACCGAGGACGCCTTCTTCGCAAACGCCGCCGTCGCCGCGCCGCACCGGCTGGCGGCCGAGGCCGGCCGCGAAATCCTGCTGCAGGGCGGGAACGCTATCGAGGCGATGATCGCGATGGCCGCCAGCATCGCCGTCGTCTATCCGCACATGAACGCCATCGGCGGCGACGGCTTCTGGGTCATCCGTGACCCAAGAGGCGCGGTGCGGGCCATCGAAGCCTGCGGCTTCGCCGGCGAGAAGGCGACGATCGCCGCCTACGAAGCGATCGGCGGCGTGCCGACGCGGGGGCCGATGGCGGCGCTGACCGTTCCCGGCGCGATCGGCGGCTGGAAAATCGCGCGCGAGCTCGCCGCCGCGCTCGGGGGCAAGCTGCCGCTCGGCGACCTCATGGCGCGGGCGGTCGCGCCAGGCCCGCGAGGGCGTCCCCATATCCGCCTCCGAACAACGCTCGCAGCCGCGCGACGGCGCGACGCTCTACGACGTCCCGAACTTCCGCGCGGCCTACTTCATCGACGGCGAGCCGCCGAAGGCCGGCGCCCTGCGCAAGCAGCCGAAGCTCGCCGAGACGCTCGCCCATCTCGTCCATGCCGGCCTCGACGATTTCTATCGCGGCGACGTCGCCCGCGAGATCGCAGCCGATCTCGAGGCGCTAGGCTCGCCGGTCACCCGCGCGGACCTTAGGGCCTATGAGGCGCGCTGGCGCGAGCCTCTTTCGGTCAAGACCCGCTGGGCCAGGCTCTACAACACGCATGTCCCCACCCAGGGGCTCGCCTCGCTGATGATCCTGGGCGTCTACGAGCGGCTCGGCATACGCGACATCGAGAGCGTGGACCACGCCCACGCGCTGATCGAGACGATCAAGCGCGTTTTCGTCCACCGCGATCGCTCCTGCGTCGATTTCGAGATCGCGACGACCGATTTCGAGCGGCTTCTGTCGCCGGCCTCCTTGCAGGCGGAGGCGTCGCGCATCGACATGACGCCGCGCCGCGCCCTGGCCGCTGCCGCCCGATCAAGGCGACACGATCTGGATGGGGGCGATCGACAAGGACGGGCTCGCGGTCTCCTATATCCAGTCGCTCTATTGGGAGTACGGTTCGGGGCTCAATCTGCCGAAGACCGGCGTAATGATGCAGAACCGCGGGATCGCCTTCTCGCTCGACCCCGCCTCCCCGCGCGCGCTGAAGCCGGGGCGGCGGCCGTTCCATACGCTGAACCCGGCGCTGGCGGTGTTTCCCGACGGACAAGTGATGCCCTACGGCTCGATGGGCGGCGACGGCCAGCCGCAGTTCCAGGCGCAGGTGTTCACGCGCATCGCCTCAGGGCAATCGTTGGCGAAAGCCGTCGCCGCGCCGCGCCTGCTCTGGGGCCGCACCTGGGGCGCGCAAAGCGAAACGGTGAAGGTCGAGGCGGCCTATGACGACGCGCTGGCCGCGGGGCTCGCCCGCCGCGGCCACGAGATCGAGCGCATGCCGGCCGAGCGCGGCGATTCCTTCGGCCACGCGGGCGCGTTGCGGCGCGGCCTCAACGGAGAGATCGAGGCGACCCACGATCCGAGGTCCGACGGCGGGGCGCTCGGCGTATAGCAAAGGCCGACGCGGCGCCTCCGGCCCACGGCGGCGCCGTCGCGATTATTGTCGAAGCCCTTCACCACAAAGCCATAAAGCTCCTTGCAAAGTCGCCGCGCGGCGCTCGTCACGACGACGAGACCAGGCCGGACGCGACCTTGGAGAACCCTATGTTCACAACCGCTCAACCTAGCGGCGTCATAACTCGACCATGAATTTTATCGCGCCTCCCCCCGCGCCCCCGAAGTCGCGCCGGCGCCCGCTGTGGCGCCGCGAATCTGGATGGGGAGCCCGGGCGTTTCTGATCGCCGCCACGCTCGTCGGTTGGGTCACGGTCGGCTACGCCGGCAACTTCGCCAAACGCAACGCGCTGTGGGCGGTGGTCAACGCCTGCGTGCTCGATCAGGCGAAGACCGGCTCGCCGCTGCCCTGTCTGGAGGTGAGCGCCGCCGACGGCGGCTATACGGTGCTGCGGCCGCCGGTCGGCAGGCCCGACACGATCCTCACGCCGACGCAGCGGATCGTCGGGATCGAGGATCCGCGTCTGCAGGCGCCGAACGCGCCGAATTATTTCGCGCTCGCCTGGGCCGAGCGCCGCTGGCTCCAGTCCGCGCCGCCCGACGAGCGGGTCGCGCTCGCCGTCAATTCGCGGCTCGCCCGCTCCCAGGATCAGTTGCACATCCATATCGGCTGCCTCGACAGGAGATTCGCGCAGCGGCTGCGCGACGGCGCTCTCGGGCCGGCGACGGGCGTGTGGTTTCGCGCCGCCGACATGGGGCGGGGGCTGGAGCTGTGGACCTATCGCAGCGGGACGACGGACTGGCGCGGCCTGGAGCCGTTCCGGCTATTGAAGTCGCTCGTCGGCGACCCCGAACGCGCTCTGACGCACGACGCTCGCGGCAGCCACGCTCAACGGCGAAATCGTCCTGGCGGCGGCGCGCTCCCGCCCCGGCGGCTGGTACGCCGCCGCCGAGGACATGATCGACAAGCGGTGCTAATCGCCCTCGCGCCGCTGCGGGCGCACCCTGACCGAGCGCGGCAGGAACACCCCTTCAATCGCGCTCTTCTTCATGAACAGGCGGATTTCGACGTCGTGGTGCGGGTCTGAGACCCGAAAGCTCAGTTCATAGGCGAAAATGCCCTTGGCCGGCATTTCGAAGGACTTTTCGGTGACGACTTCGTTGATTCGGACATCGGTCATCGCCTCCACTCCGGAGACCGCGCGGTCGATCTCGAATTCGACGCGAGCCGTCCAATCCCCGACAGGCAGGTGCATGTAGGGCCCGTAAAGCACGGCGCGGGCGGGGCCGGTAAGGTCTATGGGATCGCGCCAGCCGCGACCGTCGGGACGGGCGAACATCGCCAGCGGCCATACAATCTCCGCTGGCAATCGCCCGAGCAGGAGATCGGCGTAGCTCGCAACGGCCGGCAGGGCGATTTGCGCCGCCTCGGCCGCCAAGGGCTGGACCGGCTCCTCGGAGCGATAGGGCGGTATTCTGTTGGATTGCGCGAGAAACGCGAATGTGCGGGCGGAAAGCCATTCGCCGCGCCCCGGCCACAGAAACTCGACGATTTCGGAGACGGCGCGCTCAGGGGAAACTTCGCGCGAGTAGGGAATGACAAGTTTGCGCTCGGCGGCGACATTGGGAGCGAGCGAAGAATAGATGCGCGAGCAGAGGCGCGCTGCATCCATGGAATTCATGTCGCGGCTGCGCATCGTCCATTCGAGCATGACGCCGGGATCGTCGGAGAACACGATCAGCGGAAGGCCGAACTCGCAGACGAATGAGGCGAGATCGGCGTCGGGAAAGTCGCTGGTCACGACGACGCTGCCGCCCTCGCGGCGGGCGAAGCCTTCGCGCAATTGCGCAAGGCTTGAAATATGCAGTTGCAGCGTCTTGTCGGTGATCGCCTCGACTACGGCTTGAACGACGCCGAACCCCCAATAGGCGAACGGCGTCGACACGCCGAACACCACCACTCCTGCCGGTGCAAAGGCGCGATCGCCCATCTCAGTCCGCTAGAACCCGCACTCGCCCATATCCGCGAGACGCCAGAAACTCATATATTCGCCGAGCGTCCACAAGGGGGGGCGATAGTTGAAGGGAGGCGCGGTGATGTCGAGATGGCGCGAGGCGCCGAAGGTTCGTCCGGCAGCGGCGCCTTCTCGAAAAGCCGCGAATTGTTGGAGGCGAGCAGGAACTTCGAACCCGAAAGACGCATATTGTCGATCGGCGCGCTTCACGTCTTCGTCCGTCAGGTGATTGAGCAGATCCTTGCAGAATATGCAGATCCGCGGCGGGCGGAATCTTGCGGTTGTGATGTCGAGAAGGCGGAACTCATATTGCGGGAAGCCGTCCTTGTTGCGCGCGAGCGCGCTCCTAACGATATCGAAGCCGATGATAGCGAACCGGGCCGAGCCCAGCGAGCACGTCCGGCATCCAGTTGAAATCGCCGCAGGGAATGTCGTTGATCGACTGCACGCCATGCTCGCTGACCGCCTTGCGGATCGCCTCCTCCGCGATGGCGACCCAGGGGGACCCTTTGACCGAACCGGCGCCCGAGCGGACTCGTGATTTCCCCAGAGTTGCTGGTCGTATACGGTCACGAACCGCGAGCGGAGAGTTTCGCTGCGTTCGCGCTGTTCCCAGTAGCTTCGAAGCCGCCCCAACATTTCCCCGCCGTGCCCGAGATCAGACGCCGAGCCCAGTTGGGCTCGCAGAAGCTCGGCAATTACGAACTGGAGCGACCTTTTAGTTAGGGAAACCGGCGCAGGCAAGGCCGCCGGATGCACGCCGCGCGCGGCGATCACTGCATCTCCGGCCGCGCCCAATCAATGCGGTTGCGGCGATACGACGCCTTGGAAGCGCAGTCCAAATCCGCCCGTTTGAGCCCGGATCTCGATAGTCGCGGCGACTGAAGCGAGGGCAGGTCCGCCACCTTCTCCAGACGCTTGTAGCTTTCGTGGCCAGACGACGGCGCTATTCCTTGGCCATACTCGGCTGTCTCGACTGCGGATTTGGTCCATTGCGGGCGGCCCGCAAACCGGCCAATTTACCAGGAGAGGGAGAAATACATGAGTTTTTCGGCCCGAATGAACGGCTTGGCGACCGCCGTGCTCGGCGTCTCCCCAAATCCAGAAAGCGACGCCAAAATCGTCACAATGCAACTGACTGAAATTAGCCGCCGACTGGATTTACTGGAACAAGCTTTGCAGGCGAATTCGCCGCTCTCCCCAGCAGAAATCGCCCATATGGAGCGATTCAGACTTGAGCAGAGAATGTTAGCAGATTGGCGAGGAGCGCAGCGCGAGGCACTCATAGAACGGTTGCGCGCGATTTTATCGAAATTGCGCCCTATGAAGGCCGCCGGCTACCGCAAAGTCGCGTTTTGGCAGCAAAAACGACGGCGGCTATATACTTGCTGGACGATCTTGCAGGATATTGACACCGTGCTATCGCTTGGCGTCGAGCACAATGCAGAATTTGATTTGCAAATGGCCGAACGAGGGCTGCTTGTGCGTCAATTCGATCACACAATCGCTTAACACCGGCCAACGAACATCCGTCGATTATTTGGGAAAAAAAGAGAATTTCTCCCAATTGGCGGATGGAACGGAGACCTTATCTCAACATATTTTACAGAATGCGATATGGGGCTACAAACACCGAATGTAATTTTGAAGATCGACATTGAACATGATGAGTGGCCGGTTTTCGATGCTGTTTCCGAGCAGGATTTGGGAAGATTGCACAAATTACAGGCGAATTCCACGGCTTTGATTACCTAGCAGACCACCAACGACTTGGAGATTGTTGAGCGTGTTTTCGAAAAAATCTCCGCAATTTTTCGGTAATACATGTTCACGCGAACAACCATTGCGATATTACGAACATATTTGGTTTGACAATTCCGTATGTTTTGGAATTTACTTTAGTCAATCGGTCTTTATATCAGGTGGAAGAGTCGTTTGAGATTTTCCCTGGCGCTCTTGACGCGCCTTGCGACCCGAACAAGCCGGATATTACCTTGGGCATGTTTCGATATTGACGATCGTGGCGCCAAACGCATATGCCACAGATAAAATTGTGCTGAACAAAGCGCTCCTACACTTCGTGGGGCGTCGCCGCTAAACGCCGTCTATTTACACTGGCGGCCTATGCGCCGCCCCCCACCGCCCTCCTCACCCATCCCCTCGTCTCCGCGGGGTCAATCACCGCGTCGATCTCCAGGCTCGCGGCCATGTTGATCGCCCCGCCGCGCTCGTATTGCTCGGCGAGCAGGCGCTTGAACAGCGCCTCGCGCGCCGCCGCGTCGGGCGCTGCCTCCAGTTCGCGGCGGTAGCCGAGGCGCACCGCGCCTTCGAGGCCCATCGGGCCGAATTCGCCGCTCGGCCAGGCGGCGATGAGATCCGGCGAATGGAAGCCTCCGCCGGTCATCGCCATGGCGCCGAGGCCGTAGCCGCGCCGGACCACGATCGCGACCCACGGCGCGGAGAGACGCGCCCCGGCCAGGAACATCTCGGCCGAGGCGCGAACATGGCCCTCAGCCTCGATTTGCGGCCCGACCATGAAGCCGGGCGTATCGACCAGCGAGAGAATCGGCAGGCCCCAGGCGTCGCAGAGGCGCAGGAAGCGGGCGGCCTTGCGCGCGCCGTCGGAATCGATGGCGCCGCCGAGATGGGCGGGATCGTTGGCGAGGACGCCGACCGCCCTGCCCTCGATGCGCCCGAACGCCGTAATCATGCCGGGGCCGTAGGCGGCCCCGAGCTCCAGCGCCGAACCCACGTCGAGCACGGCCGCCAGAAGCGCGCGCATGTCATAGGCGCGCACGCGGTTCTCCGGAATCGCCGTGCGCAACGCGGCGGCCTCCGGCGCCGTCCAGTCGGGGCGCGGGCCCTGGAAGAACGCAAGCGCCGTCCGGGCGACGGCGACCGCCGCCGCTTCGTCGTCGACGAGCGCGTCCACGACGCCTTGCCGCGCCTGCACGGCGGCGGGGCCGATCTCCTCGGGGCGGAAGCGGCCGAGGCCGCCGCCTTCGATCATCGCCGGGCCGCCCATGCCGATATTGGCGTCGCGGGTGGAGACAATCACGTCGCAGCAGCCGAGCAGCGCCGCGTTGCCGGCGAAACAGCGGCCGGCGACGATTCCTATCAGCGGCGCGCGGCCCGAAAGCCCGGCGAAGCGCGCGAAGGTCGTCAGGTGCAGTCCCGCGACGATGTCGGCGTCGGTGTCGCCCGGACGCCCGCCGCCGCCTTCGGCGAACAGGACCACGGGCAGGCGGCGCCGGCCCGCCACGTCGATGAGCCGGTCGGTCTTCTCGTGGCCGCGCAATCCCTGCGTGCCGGCAAGCACGGTCGCGTCATAGGCGAGGACGGCGGTCTTTGCGCGCTCCGGCGCCGAAGAGCGCGCCGTTGACGAGGCCGGTCCCGGTGACGATCCCGTCGGCGGGGGTGTTGGCGACAAGGTCCTCCATCGTGCGGCGCGCCTTCTGCGCCGCCACGGCGAAGGCGCCGTATTCCTGGAACGAGCCGGGATCGACGAGATCGGCGACGTTCTCGCGCGCTGTGCGCAAGCCCAGCGCATGGCGCTTGGCGACGGCGGCGGGACGGGCGGCGTCCTCGGTCGCCGCCCAGCGGGCGCGCACGCGGACGAGATCGGCGCGCGCGGCCGTCTCGGCGGCCGCCGGCGCGGCGGCGGCCTCGCCCGGCGCGCCGGCGGCGAGCCGGGCGAGCGCGGCGCCGGCCGTCACGTGCTCGCCGACCCGCGTCAGCGTATGCAGGCGGCCGGCGGCGGGGGCGGAAACGACATGCTCCATCTTCATCGCCTCGACGACGGCGACCGTCGCGCCCGCGGCGATGGGGCCGTCGGGCGCGATCTCGACGAGCCGGCCCGTCAGCGGCGCGATGATTTCGCCGTCGCCGGCGGCGCCGAGGTCGGCCGCGTCGAAGCGGCGGTCGAGCGTATCGACGGAGAAGCTCCGGCTCGCGAAATCCTCCTCGGCCAGCGCGCGCAGCTTCGAAATATTCGTCGGCGCCCCGGCGATCTCGAACTCCGCCAGCGCCCGGCGCGAGCGGCGCGCGGCCTCGGCGAGATCGGCGCCGCGCACGATGAGCTTGGCCAGCAGCGGATCGTAGCCGAGCGCGACCTCCTCGCCCTCGGCCGCGCTGAGATCGACGCGCAAGGACGGCCCGCTCGGCGGCGCGAAGCGCGCAAGCCGCCCCGCCCCCTCGGCGACGATGCGCCATTCGATCGCGGCGCCGCGCGAGCTCGGCGGGGCCGCGAGATCGGCGAGTTTCGCCCCGTCCGAAAGCGCGATCTGCCAGCCGACGAGATCGAGGCCGGTCGTCTCCTCGGTCACGCCATGCTCGACCTGCAGGCGCGGATTGGCCTCGATGAAATAGAAGCCGCCGCCCTCGTCGATGAGAAATTCGAAGGTCGCGAGCGTGCGCAGGCTCTCGGCGAGCCTCAGCGCGGCGGCGTCGAGGGCCTCGCGAAGGTCCGAGGAAATCGCCGGCGGCGCGCTCTCGACCCACTTCTGCCGGCGGCGCTGCAGGGTGCATTCGCGCTGGCCGAGCGCGACTGCGCGCTCGCCGTCGCCGGCGACCTGCACCTCGACGTGGCGCGCCGGCGCGATGAGCCTTTCCACGAACACGCCTTCGCCGCCGAAGCCGCGCTTCGCCTCGCTGGAGGCGCGCGCGAAAGCCTCCTCCAGCTCGGCCAGGCTGTGGGCGGCGCGCAGGCCGCGTCCGCCGCCGCCGCCGACCGCCTTCACCATCACCGGCGCGCCGCCTTCGGCCTCGAAGAACGCCCGCGCCTCGTCGAGCGTGACGGGCCGCTCGGTCCCCGGCGCGACGGGAACTCCGCGCGCCCTGGCGAAGGCCCGCGCTCGCGCCTTGTCGCCGAACAGCGCGAGGATCTGAGGCGACGGGCCGACGAAGGTCAGCCCCGCGGCCGCGCAGTCCCCGGCGAAATCGGCGCGCTCGCTCAGGAAACCCCAGCCGGGGTGCAGGGCGTCGCAACCCGCCTCGCGCGCGGCCTCGATCAGTTGCCGGGCGTCGAGATAGGCGGCGGGGCCGTGGCCCTTCAGCGCCCGCGAGGGGCCCATCCGCGTCCAGGCGCCGCGGTCGTCCTCGGCGTGGACCAGCACAAATTCGAGGTCGCGATCGGCGGCGGCGCGGGCGACGCGCAGCGCCGCGTCGGCGCGATTGGCGATCAGCAGGCGCCGCATCGAAAACCTCCCCTCACGGCGCCGCGCCGCCGACCGAAAACAGCACGTAAGGCTCCAGCTCGACGCCGGAGACGCGCCGGCGCAGGATCTGCAACGGCTTCACGCGCGGGTAAAGCGGGCGGAGCGCGTCGGCGAAGTCCGGCGAGCCGAAGGCGAGCCCCTCGCCCTTGAGGACGACCGGCGGACGGAAAGCCCACCGCTCCGGCTCGCCGGCCTGCACGACCTGCGGCGCCGGCGGGCCGTAGAACGACAACAGCGACGTCGCCGCATAGCCCTGCGCCACCACGAAGCCGTCGCCGCGCGCCTTCGCCGCCGAGAACACCTCGGCCGACAGCGCCCGCCAGCCGCCGATCCGCAGGAACGGGTCGGACGGTCCGAACCTCGGCAGGCCGGTCGCCAGATGCAGATAGGCGGCCGCCACCGCCGCGACGCCAAGCGCGGCCGCCGTCGGAGCGGGCCAGCGCATCTCCCACGTCGCCCGCGCCGCCAGCAGCGCCAGCGCGGGATAGAGCGGCGCCGGCCAGTTGCCCTGCACGCGATCGTGCAGGGCGTGCAGGGCGAAATAGGCGAGCGCGGGCGCGACGGTGGCGACAAGCAGCCGCGCCTGCTCGGACGGCGCGCCGCGCCTTCGCCAGGCCCCGACCGCCGCCGTCGCCGCCGTCAGCGGATTGAACAGGAGAAGCTGCACGAGGAGAAACTCGGCGAGGTAATGCGGCCTGAAGGCGCGCGCCTCGATCCGCCCGCCCTGCTTGAGGAGCGTCGCGAAGCCGTGCGTCGCGTTCCAGACGAGGAACGGCGACAGAACCCCGAGCGCCACGACCGCCGCGATCCACGGGCCGCGTCGGCGCCATTGCGGCCGCAGCGAGGGCGTAACCGCAAGCGCCAGCGCGATTCCGAACGCCAGGAAACCCGCCGTCATCTTGGCCAGCCCCGCCGCGCCCGTTGCGAACCCCACCAGCGCCCAGCCCCAGGCCCGCCCGCGCCAGACCCCGGCGAGCCCGGCGAGCGCCAGCGTCCAGAAGAAGACGAGCGGCGTGTCGGGCGTGGCGAGCGGCGCGCCGGCGACAAGCGGCGCGCCGACGAAGATGAGCGCCGCCGCCGCCGCGACGCCGGCGTGCTCGAACAGAAGCCAGCCGATCCAGAACACCAGCGCCGGCAGGCTCGCGCCCATGAGCCAGAACAGCGCGCGCACGCCGAACTCGTCGCGGCCGAACAGGGCCTGCGACGCCGCGATGATCCAGGCCACCATCGGCGGATGGTCGAGATAGCCGGCCTGCGGCCAGCGCGCCCACAGCGCATAATAGGCTTCGTCGAAGGTCAGCTCGACGCGGCCAATCGCGAACGCCTGCGCCAGCATCAGCGCGGCGATGGCGGCGATGGCCGCGAATCTCAATACCAGACCCTCGGCGCGTCCTGCGCTTCGAGCGCCCCCCAGGCGGCTATGAGCCCCTCGCGCAGGCGCTGCGGCGAGGGACTGAGCATCCGGGCGACCAATACGCCGTCGACGAGGCTCGCCCCGCCCTCGAAGGCGCCGCCCTCCTCGAGCGCGGCGAAGGCCGCGCGCAGCGGGTCGAGCTTTTCGGAAGCGTCCGGGCCGATTCGCACGAGCGTCGCCAGCGCCCGCGCGCCGGCGCCGACGGCGAGGCGGTCGAGCGTCGCGCCCGCGTCCTCGATTCGCAGCGCCTCGGCGAAGACGAGCCGCCCGCCCCGCCTCAGGCGCCAGCGGTCGGCGAGGGTCGCGGCGATTCGGGTCTCGCCATGCGCGAGCCGGCCGAAGGCGACGGCCTCGAAGATCGTCAGCGTCCCCGTCGCGTCGACGTCCGCCTCCAGGCGGCGGTCGAGACTCGCCCCCTCGAACAGCAGCGTCTCCTGCGGCGCCCAGACGAGCCGCGCCCCCGGCTCGACTTGAAGCCGCGTGCTAACTTCGCAGGCCAACCCTCCGGCTTTGTATATCTTCTCCTGAGACTGGCTGGTGACGAGAGCGCAGGCGGCCGGCCCGGCGGAAACGGAAATCTGCACCCGGTCGCCGCCGGCCATGCCGCCGCCGGTATTGACGACGACCGCCTCCGCGCGCGGCCCCGAACGGGGGAAGCGCAGACGCCAGCCGCCGGTCTCGAAGGCGCGCGCCGGCTCGGTGCGGGCGCCGGCGCGGGCAAAGGCGAGGCGCAGTTCGGCGCGCACGCGTGGCAAACGGAAAGCGGCGGTCGTCATGTCCCCTTTACACGGGCGCAGGTCAGGGCGCGCCGATTTGGCGGGCCGGTGTTGCCGGAAATCCACAGCGCAGGCCGAGGCGCCACGCTATAGAGCCGCACGAAGAGCGTTACGCCCATGAGTTGGGTTTCAAATCAAGCCCGCAACGACGAAGCCGCCGACGCCGCGCAGTTCCTGTCGCGATTCGGCTACGTGCTGCTCGCGCTCGGCGCGCCGGCCGGCGTGGTGCTGCACCCGCTGGCGATCTTCGTGCTTTATCCCGTCGCCGTCGCCTCCTTCGTGCTGTCGGCTCTCATCGACCCGCCGAGCGGGATCATGGACCGGATGCGCCGCGTCTTCGCGCAGCCGGCCGTCGCGCTGAGCCTGGCCCTGGTGGCCTGGGCGGGAGTCTCGGTGCTGTGGACGCCGTTCTCGATTGCGGCCGGCCAGCACCTCCTGAAAATGGCGCTGTGGCTCATCTCGCTGTTTCTCGTGCTTTCGATGACGCGGGGCCACGCGCGCGCGACCGACCTCTACCTGTTCCCGATCGGCCTCGTTCTCGGCATGATCGCGATGTTCGCCGCCTTCGTCGCCGACCGGCACGGCGCCTATGTCTCGCACGAGCGCATTTTCGACGGGGCGATCGTGCTGGTGACGACGCTGTTTCCCGCCATGGGCGGGCTCGCCGCGCGCGGCCGCAACGGCTGGAGCCGGCTCCTGCTGATCGTCGCCTTCGTCTATGTCTATGCGATGGGCTCGACGGCGCTGATGATCGCGCTTCTGTGCGGCTTCGCCACGCTCTCCTTCGCGGTGTCCGATCTGAGGCGCACGACGAACGATCTCGCCTGGGTCGCGGGCGGGCTGATGGCGGTGGGGCCGCTGGCGACCATCGTCGTGGCGGAGCTGACGCGCGCGGTGATGAATTCCGGCCTCTCGGTGCTGTGGTCGCCGTTCACGATTCTGGCGCGCGCCCATGCGATGATCATTCACGACAAGCTCCTGCTCATCACCGGCCACGGCTTCGAGGCGCTGGTGCGCGCGCTGCAGACCGGAGTGTTCCCCCAAGACGTGACGCCGAGCGGCCAGGCGTTCGCGACCTGGTACGAACTCGGCGTGGTCGGGGCGGAGCTGGCGGCGGTGATGATCTGGTTCGGCTTCCGCCGCATCGGCGACGCGCCGCCCCGTCTTGCGCCCTATCTGGCGGCCGCGCTCGCCTGCAATCTGACGCTGGGGACGCTTCTGACGAACTTCGGCGACATGCTGTGGACGGTTTCGATCGGCATCGCCGTGATCTCCTCCGACGTCGCCGCGCGCAGCCAGTACCGCACGACGCGGCCCTCGGCGGCGGGGCTGGCGTTGTTCTGAGCGGGGCGGTCGGATGAGAGGGCGGGTCATCTCGCGCGCGTTGCGCCAGGGCCGGTAGCGCCGGTATCGCCAATTCTATGATCCGGCGGTAGAGCGTGCTCCGTCAATTTGCGCCGGCTTCCACGGTCATCACGACTTGACGGTCTCGGCAGGCTATCGGAGCCTGACGCTTGCCCCTTATCGACGAGGGTGTTTATGGCTCTGAGAAACAAGTTTCTCAAAATCGCAAGGCAACTATACAAAAACATTGCGATGGATCGATACGTGAGATTTCATTATTCGCAATTGGGCGAGGATGCCGTCCTGGCGTATATTTTTCCGAAGGAATACAAGGGATTTTATGTCGATATTGGCGCCTACCATCCGCTATCTATCTCAAATACGGCGCTTTTACACCAACGGGGATGGCGCGGCGTCAATGTAGACGTTAGCGAACAATCCATAAGGGAATTCAATAAGACACGCCCGCACGACACCAACATCAACCGCGCGGTGTCGAATAAAGCGGAGACCGTAACGCTCTTTAAATTCGCCGAAGGTCTTAGCCCGTACAATACGATATTTGCAGACAGCGCCGCAAATAATCCCGGACGACCGACAAGTGAAAACCGCGTAGAGACAATCGACATCAATACTTTGCTTGCGGACAATCTCCCCAAAAGCGGACAGTTCGATCTGTTGAATCTTGATACCGAAGGGATGGACGAAAGCTTGATACTTAGAATTGATTTTGATAAATTTAAGCCAATGGTAATTTGCGTCGAATTTCCGGTTGTGAACTTTGATACTCTCCCGGCGGATAAAATATATTGCAAGTTGAAATTAGAAGGATACGAGCTGGTCGCAGTTTGTGTCGCAACCGGAATTTTCAGGCACAAGAGCCTGGCGCAGAAGCTTAAGGATTGCTCGGCTGCGGGATAAGCGTCCCCAAAACCGTTCGAGAGGACCATTGTCGGCGAGACGCGGCCCCCCGCTACGCGCCGCCCCCGCGCCCCTCAAGCCTTCGCGCTCGGCCTCGCCGCGACTTCCTCCCGCCACCGCCGCAGGTTCGTCAGCTCCTCCGGAATCGCGATCCGCGCCGGCTTCGTGAAATCGAGCGCGATCAGCCCGGTGATGTCGGCGACGCTGAAATTCTCCCCCGCCAGATAGCGCCGCGACTCCAGCGCCCGGTCGAAGCGGCGCATCGCCGTCAGCGCCTTGGCGCGGCTCGACTCGGCCCAGTCCGGCACCTGCGGGCTCTCCATCTCGCGCATCGCCGGATGCGTGTGACGGAAAGTCTGCGCGATGGTGAACAGCAGCTGGAACTCGGCGAGCCGCTGCCACATCTCCACCTCCGCCCGCTCGCGCGCGCTCGAGCCGAACAGGGCCGGCTCGGGATGAAGCTCTTCGAGATAGCGGCAGATCGCGATCGATTCGCAGATCACGGAGCCGTCGTCGAGTTCGAGCGCGGGCACGAGCTGGAAAGGATTTACGGCGTTGTAGTCGTCGGCGCGCTGTTCGAGCTTGGCGAGATCGACGGGCACGAACGGAATTTCGAGCCCCTTCTCCGCCAGGAACATGCGCACCCGCCGCGCATTGGGCGCCGGGGCAGATTGATAGAGCCGCATCGCTTTCCTCTCCTCGTTAACCTTTGTTCCGTTGAAAAACCTCAATTGCGATCGATATCGTCAGCGCATCGTTAACGAGTGCGCTCCATATCTGAAGCTGGCGTAATGCGTGCGTGTCTGGGCGGGCCATGTCGGATGTGACGGCGGAGATGATCGAGCGGGGTCGTGGGGGCGACCCTGACAAGGCGTCGCGCCGCCGCAAGATGAACATAAAGCTTAAGCACGTCCGTCACGCGCTGACCAGTTCCAACGGCGACGCCGCCGGCCCGTTCGATAGCATGGTGCGGCTGTTCGCGGAAAGCGGGCGCAGCGCCGCGCCCGCCAACGCCCTGCTGACCCTCGGCATCGGCGCGGCCGCGCAATTCTGGGCGCCGCTGGATCTGACGCTGGCCTGGATGGCGGCCTCCCTTGTCATGAACGGCCTGCGCTACTGGCTCGGCGTCAAATATCTGAGCCTCGCCAACCCGGAATCGGAGGCGCGGCTCTATCGCTGGCTGTTCGTGACGACCCAGCTGTTCGACGGCGCGGCCTGGGCCGCCGGCCTCGGGCTGCTGTTGATGTCGGCGAGTCCCGGCGCGCACGGTTTCGCGCTGGTGCTGCTGGTGCTCGTCGCCGGCATGATCGCAATGACGGCCTCGGCGATTCCGGCCGCGGTCGGCTCCGGGCTCGCGCCGATCGTGCTGGCGGCGCTGTGGTCGGTCGGCGAGAAATCGACGACGAATTTCCTGCTGCTGGCGGCGCTTTGCGTCGGCGCGCTGGTCTATTTCATCGTGCTCGCCAACCGCCTGTTGCGCAGCGCGCTGGCCGGCCTCTCCTTCCAGGAGGAGAAGGACGCGCTGATCGCCGAGCTGGAGCAGGCCAAATACAATTCCGACGAGGCGCGCCGGCGCGCCGAAAGCGCCAATCTCGCCAAATCGCGCTTCCTGGCGACGATGAGCCACGAATTGCGCACGCCGCTCAACGCCATTCTCGGCTTCTCCGAAGTGATGAAGTCGGAGCTGTTCGGCCCGCACGCGAGCCCGTCTTACAAGGAATACGCCCACGACATTCATTCGAGCGGCCAGCATCTGCTGATGCTCATCAACGAGATCCTCGACCTTTCCCGCGTCGAGGCCGGGCGCTACGAACTGAAGGAGGAGGCGGTCTCGCTGCCGGGCGTGGTCGAGGACTGCCGGCATCTGCTGGCGCTGCGCGCCAAGACCAAGAGCATCGAGGTGATCGAGGACATCGACGAGGATCTGCCGCGCATCTGGGCCGACGAGCGGGCGCTGAGGCAGATCACGCTCAACATCCTCTCCAACGCCATCAAGTTCACGCCGCAGGGCGGCAAGGTGACGATCAAGGTCGATTGGAGCGCCAACCGCGGCCAGTATCCTGTCGATCAGCGACACGGGGCCGGGCATACCGGAATCGGAGATTCCCGTCGTCCTGTCCTCGTTCGGGCGCGGCTCGATGGCGCAGAAGAACGCCGAGGAAGGCACCGGCCTCGGCCTGCCGATCGTGCGCGGCCTCGTCGAATTGCACGGCGGCGAATTCACGCTGAAGTCGAAGGTGCGCGAGGGCACCGTGGTCATCATCTCCTTCCCGCCGGAGCGGGTGATGAACGCGCTGGCCTCGCTCGATCCCAACGCGCCGACCGACGAGGAGATCCAGGCGCGCCGCGTCGCCCGCAACAAGCGCTGGGGCAAGCGCACGGCCGCCGCCGCCTGACGCCGAACGCGCGCGGCGTTTTCGCGTTTCTTAAAGCTTCGCGGGCAGACATTGCCTCATGTCCGACGTCGCCGCCTCCGCACCCGCCGCCCGCTCGCGTTCCCCGCGCCTTGCCGCCCTCGCCGCCGCGGGCGCTCTGGCCTTGAGCGTCGGGGCGCTGGCCTTCCGGCTTTCGCCGGCGCACTTCCCGGCCATCGCGCTCGGCGCCTTCGTCGGCCTCGCGGCGCTGACCTTCGCGGCGCTCAGCGAGACGGCGGAGGCGCCGACCATCGCCAAGATCTTCGGCGCGCTCGCGGGACTTTGCGCGCTGTCGGCGGCGGCGGCCGATCCCAGGCGCCTCGAACTCGCCTTCGCCTTCGGCTCGCTGGCGCTGCTCGGCGGCGGCGCGTGGCGGCTTCTCGCCGCCTCGCGGCTCGATCTCGGCCTCTCGCGCCGGGCGACGTTCCTTTGCGTCGTCGCGCTGATCGCCGCGCTTTGCGCCTACAACGCCTATTACGTGATCGTCAGCCGGGATCTGATGATCGCCGATTTCATGTTCTACCGCGTGGTCTCGATCGCGGTCGGCACGCTCGTGCGCGAAGGCAATATTGCGGCGCTCGCCTTCGATCTCGCGGGCTCGGTGAGCCGCGACTATTCCTGGGCGCCGGCGCTGCTGCCGGGCTTCGCGCTTGCCGGGTTCGGCCTGTTGAGCCGCGCGGTCTATCAGGCGGCGATCCTCGTATTTTACGCCGCCCCCGCCCTGCTGGCGCTCGCGTGGGGCGCGCGGGAGATCGCGGGCGTCGGCAGGCGCGACGCGGGCGTCTTCGCTTTCGCGCTTGCGGCGGTCGTGGCCGCCTATCCCTTCGGCGTGGTCGTCGCGGCGCGCGGCATGCCCGACATCGGCGGGCTCGCGCTCTTCGTTCTCGCGCTGCGGCTCGCCGACCGCCTCGCGCAGGCGCTGGCCCTGCCGCCGGCCGAGCGGCCGGCCGTTCGCGGCGATGACGGTGAAGCTCGCCTTCGCGCTGTCGCTCACTTTGTTTGCGATGTTCCTGTTCCGGCGCTGGTACGCTTTCGCGGCGGCGGCGATCCTGCTGGCGCTGGCGGCGGAGGTTCTCGCCTCGGTCCTGCGGCGCGGCGTGCGGTTTCGCTGGCGCGAGGCGGCGCTGGCGGGCTCGCTCGGCGCGCTCACGCTCATCGCGCTGCTCTCGCCCGTGCTCGCCGACTGGCTGCCCAACCCCGCCGCGCACGACTACGCCCGCATGTATGCCGCCTATCGCAAGACGCCGGCGGTCTTGGCGCAGGTTCTCGGCGACTGGTGCGGCTTCGCGCCGCTCGCCCTTGCGCTCGCCGGCGGCGTCTTCATGCTCGTGCGTTCGCGAACGCGCCTGACGCGGCTCGCCTTCGCGTCGGGTCCGCTGGCGGCGGCTCTGTTCCTGCGCGTGCAATCGCCCTATCCGCACCATCTCTATCTCATCGCGCCCTTCGTCGCGCTGTTCATCGCCGCACCGCTGACGCTGCTGTTCGCGCGCTCGCGCGGCGCGGGATTCGCCGCGCTGGCCGCGCTCGCGGCGCTCACGCTGACGCCGGCCGGCGCGATGCTGCCGAAGGGCCTGTTTCCCGCCGCCGCGCGGCCGCATCCGCCGCGCCCGGACATGGCGGAGTTGCGGCGCATGAAGGATTGGGTCGACGCGCGCGCCACGCCTTCGCACAAGGTCTGCGGACTCGGCTCCAGCTACACGTTCAGCGGCCAGTTGATCGGCGAGCTATGGCAGCTCAAGGCCGACAAGTCGCCGCTGACGCGCGGCAAAGCAGAGGAGACGAGCGTCGGCATGACCGACGTCGACACCGTGGACGGCCCGCCCAATCCGGCGATGAAGGATTGCGCGATCATGATCGTCGGCGATCCCGTGCAGACCCACGTGATCCCCTCCTATCAGCTCACCGTCACCCTGCCCTCGCGCGAAATGCTCGATGGCGTCGGCATCGGCGCGCATTACCGCCGCACCGGCGAAGTCTTCCATCTCCAGCATGACGTCTCGGCGGTCGTGTTCGAGCGGACCTCGCCGTTGAACGAGGCCGACATGGCCGCTCTCGCCGAACGCTGGCGCGCGGCTCGCGCCGAAGTCGAGCGCGCGCAATAAAATGAAACATCGATAAGTTGACGTAAAGAACATACTCCGCTAGAGCGCCGGCGTCCGCAACCGGAGGCCGAACCCATGTCCGAGATTCGCCTGGGTCGATGGACGGCGGCAAGCGAGACGCCCTTCGTCGTTTTCCTGATCGGGATGCGCTTCAACAAGCTTTGGAAGCCGCACAAATGGGCGCCGGTGCTGATGGCGATGCCGCGCATGATCGCGGAATTGGAGCGCCATCCCGAGCTCGGCTTTCTCGGCGCCGACACCTGGTTCGGCCGCACCACGCTGATGGTGCAGTACTGGCGCTCCTTCGAGCATCTGGAGAGCTATGCGAGAGCGCGCGACCGCGCGCATCTGCCGGCCTGGGCCGAATTCAACCGCGCGGTCGGGGGAAACGGCGACGTCGGCGTCTTCCACGAGACATTCGAGGTCGCGCCCGGCGGCTACGAATCGCTCTACGCCAACATGCCGCCGATTCTGCTCGGCAAGGCCGGGCGGCTCATCGAGGCGACGGGCCGCTATCAGGGCGCGCGCTCGCGCATGGCCTCGGGCGTTCACGCCCCCGCCGAGGCCTGAGGAAAATCTCGGGCTAAGCCCTCGCCGCAAGGACAGCGCCTTTTCGCCTAGATTTGAGCCGAAAGGTCCCTTATTCCGCCGCGCGCAAGTTATTTCCAAGGGCGGGGACGTTCGTGCGAATCAACAAGTTGCTAAGCGTGGCCCTGGCGGGCGCGGCGTTCATCCTGTTCAGCGTGAGGGCGGAGGCGGCCAATCCGCGCGTCGCGCTGGTCATCGGCGAATCGGCCTATCCCGACGCGGCCCTGCCGACGGCGGCCAACGACGCCGGCCTCGTCGCGCAGGTGTTGCAGGCGGCGGGCTTCGACGTGGTCGGCGCGCGCGACCTCGACCAGAAGTCGATTCGCGAATCGCTGCGCGACTTCCTCGACAGGGCCAATGCGGCCGGCCCCGACATGCAGGCCTTCGTCTATTTCTCCGGACGCGCGCTGCAATACGCCGGCGACAATTATCTGGCGCCGATCGACGCGCGCATCGCGCGCGACACCGACGTGCCGATCGAGGCGATCCGCCTCTCCGACTTCACCCACGCCCTGGCGGCCGCGCCCGGCCTCGCCCGCGTCGTCGTCATCGACGGGGCGCGCGCCAATCCTTACGCGCAGGAGGGGCAGCCGCTCGCCGGCGGCCTCGCGCTCGTCGATCCCGAACCGGACTCGATCATCGCCTTCAACGCCGCGCCGGGCTCCATCGGCGTCGAGGACGCCGGCGATTATGGCGTCTACGCCAAGTCGCTTGCGGGGCTGATGCGCCAGGGCGGCGTCGACATCGGCGAAATCCTCTCGCAAGTCCGCATGGAAGTGAACCAGCAGACGCAGGGCGCGCAAATTCCCTGGAGCGCCGGCAAGTTGAGCGGGCCCTATTTCCTGTTCGAGCGCGCCGCCGACGCGCCGCCGGTCAGGCTCCCGCCCATTTCGAGGAAGCCGCTGAGGCAGATGCCGCCTGAGGAGGCCTATCAGGTCGTCATCGCGCGCGACCGGCTCGCCGACTACGAGGAGTTCCTGCGCGACCATGCGCGCTCGGAGCAGGCCCGGCGCATCGAGGCGATACTGGCGGCCCGCCGCGAGGCCCTGTTCTGGCGGCGCGCGCTCGACGCCGACACTCCGCGCGCCTATTGGACCTATCTCAGGCGCTATCCGCGCGGGCCGCACTCCTATGACGCTTACCGCCGCCTGGCGGCGCTCGACGCCCGTCGCGAGCCGCCGCCGGACTTCAGGGTCATGGAGTTCGAGGATCTTCCGCCGCCGCCGCCGCGCGAGATCGTCTACGCCGACCGTCCCGCCTATTACTTCGGCGGCGACGATTTCGGGCCGCCGCCCCCGCCCCCGCCGCCGGCTTACATCATGTACGAGCGACGACGACGATTGGCGCGACCTGCCGCCGCCGCCGCCGCCGACCGTCGCCGGCGTGCTGCCGACGCTCGCCATCGCCATTCCGCTGATGATCGCGGCGCGCGCCTATCACGACCGGCCGCGTCGCGACGGCCTCGCGCCGCCTTCCGCTCAGCCGCCGCGCCCGCGCCCCGTGGGTCCGCCGCCGCTGCCGCGCGGCGTCCAGGTCCAGGCCGCCCCGACGCCGGCCCCGACCGGCGCGCCGAGGCCGGGAGGCCGCGGCGAAGTGAAATTCGCGCCGCCTCCGGCCGCCGGCCCCGGCGGACGCCCGCCGGCGCCCGTCAGAGCGCCGGCCGGCGCAACCCCTGCGCCCGGCGCAAGCCCGGCGCCAGCCGCGACGCGTGGCGGCAGGCCGCCTCGGGAGAACGGCGGGGCGACCTGCCGTACGCCGCACGCCCGGCGCGCCGGCCGACGCCGACGCGCCGGGCGGCAAGCCGCTGCCTGCCCCGGCCGCGACCGCCGCGCCCACGCCGGCGCCGGGCGGAAGCCGCTGCCCGCCCCGGCCGCGACCGCTGCGCCCACGCCGGCGCCGGGCGGCAAGCCCCTGCCCGCCGCCGGCCGCGACCGCCGCGCCCACGCCGGCGCCGGGCGGAAAGCCCCTGCCTGCCCCGGCCGCGACCGCTGCGCCCACGCCGGCGCCGGGCGGAAAGCCGCTGCCCAAGCCGGGCGCGGCCGCTTCGCCTGAGCCGAAGGCCACGACGGCGCCTGTCAAGCCGGAAGCGCCGGGACGCGAGCAGAAGCTCGCGCCTTTGCCTGCGAAGCCGGCGACGCCCGAGCCCGGCGGCAAGCCCGTTGGCGACCGCAAGCCCGGGATGAAGGCGCCGGAGGCGAATCCCGCCGCAGAACCGGCGAAGCCAAAGGCGATGGATGCGCAGCCCAAGGCCAGGCAAATGGAACAGCCGAAGCCGGCCCCCAAGCCGGCCGAGGCGCCCAAAGCCGCCCCGGCCCCACGCGCCGAGCCGCCCAAGCCTGCCCTGGCGCCCCGCGCGGAGCCCCCGAAGCCTGCCCCGGCGCTGCGCGCCGAGCCGCCCAAGCCCGCCCCGGCGCTGCGCGCCGAAGCCGCCCGAGGCCCGCCCCGGCGCCTCGCGCCGAAGCCGCCGAGGCCCGCGCCGCGCCGCCGCCGCCGCGCCGGCCGAGCCGCCCAGGCCCGCCCCGGCGCCGCGCGCGGAGCCTCCAAGGCCGGCGCCCCGCGCCGAGCCGCCGAAGCCCGCGCCTGCCGCCTGCGGCCATCCCGGTCAGCCGCATTGCTAGGGCGCTCAGCAATTTAGCGGAAGCGGTCACGTCGCCCCGAGGCCGGCCGAACCCGTCCACGTCGGCCGCCGCAAGGCCGGAAGCGCCCGTCCAGGTCGCGCCGAGGCCGGTCGAGCCTCCGCCTGCGCCCGCCGCCCCGCCCAAGCCCGCCAACTCGGCCTGCGGCCATCCCGGCCAGCCGCATTGCTGGGAGAAGCCCCGCGAAGGCGCCGCCTTCGCGGGGCCGACCGCGTCCGGGCTTATTTCGTGAGGCGGGCGATGAGGCTCGATGTGTCCCAGCGCCCGCCGCCGAGGCGCTGCACGTCGGCGTAGAACTGGTCGACCAGCGCCGCCACCGGCAGACGCGCGCCGTTGCGGCGCGCCTCGTCGAGGCAGATGCCGAGGTCCTTGCGCATCCAGTCGACCGCGAAGCCGAAATCGAACTTGTCCGCGATCATCGTCTTGTAGCGATTCTCCATCTGCCAGGACTGCGCCGCGCCCTTGGAGATCACCTCGATCGACGAGCTCGCGGTCGAGCCCGGCGCGTTCGGCGAAATGGAGCCCCTCGGCGAGCGCCTGCACGAGCCCGGCGATGCAGATCTGGTTGACCATCTTGGTCAGCTGCCCCGCCCCCGCTTCGCCCATGACGCCGGCACGACTTGGCGTAGACCGCGGCGATCGGCTCGATCCTGGCGTAATCCTCGGCCGAGCCGCCGCACATGACGGTGAGCTGGCCGTTCTCCGCCCCCGCCTGACCGCCCGACACCGGCGCGTCGACGAAGCCGAGGCCTAGGCGTTGCGCCGCCTCCGCAAGCTCGCGCGCGACATTGGCGGAGGCGGTGGTGTGATCGACGAAGACCGCGCCCGGCTTCATGCCGGCGAAGGCGCCGTCCGGCCCCAAAGCCACCGCGCGCAGGTCGTCGTCGTTGCCGACGCAGGCGAACACGACATCGCAATCCCGCGCCGCCTCCTTCGGGGTCGCGCGCCGAGGCGCCGCCGTGCTTCTCGACCCAGGCCTTCGCCTTGGCCGCCGTGCGGTTGTAGACGACGACCTCGTGGCCGCCGCGCCCCTTGAGATGCCCGGCCATCGGAAAACCCATCACGCCGAGGCCGAGGAATGCGACTTTGCTCACCTGTCTCTCCCAAACTCACGTCCGGCCGCGCGCCGGCTCAGCCGCTCTTAGCATCCCAGGCGCGCGCCGCCGCCTCCGCGGCGGCGAATTCTTCCGGCGTGTTGAGATTGGCGAAGGGATCGGGCCCCTGGCCGGGCGAAAACGCCACATGCGCCGCCTGCAGCCCTTCGAGAACCGTGCGCGGCGAGGCGCGGCCCGCGCCAGCGCCGCCTCGACCCGCGCCAGCGCCGCGACCGGCCAGCAGCGCGAACATCGGCTCCAGCCCCGTAGGCGGAGACGGCGACGGCGGCGGCCGCGCCCGCGCGCACCGGCGCCATCAGCCGCGCGACGAGGTCGAGCGGCAGGAACGGCGCGTCGCAGGGCGCGGTCGCAAGATAGGCGAAGCCGTCCCCGGCCGCGCGGGCGAGCGCCGCAGCCACGCCGGCGAGCGGCCCCGCGCCGCGCCATCGCGGCGAATTCGGGCGACGAGCGGCGCGCCGAAACGCGCATATTCCTCGCCGCTCCGCATTGAGATAGACGGCGCCGGCCTGGGGCCGCAGGCGGCCGAGCACGCGCACGACCAGCGGCTCGCCCAGGAACGGCATCAGCGCCTTCGGCCGCCCCATGCGCGACGACGCCCCGCCCGCCAGCGCGACCGCCGCGACCTCTGCCTGTTTTTCCGCCATTCAAGCTCCGCGCTGGCGCCGCAATCGCGCGATCTATATATCTCGCGCGCCTGCGTTTTAGGGCGCGATGCGGACGAGGATCGAATGGGCTACGGGCGCCGACGATTTCTCGCGGGGCTGGGCGCGGCCGCGGCGGCGGGCGTCGCCGCGCCCGCGCTGGCGGAGAGCGCGCCGGACGTCGACATGGCGCGTGACGTCGAGCTTCAACCCTTCGCTCGATCTCATCTACGGCGGCGGCGACACGCTCGCCAAGGCGCTTTCCGACCTCACCGACGGCCATTTCAAGCTGAATATCTCGCCGGCCGGCGAGATCGCGCCGGCGGGCGGGGCGCTCGACGCCGTCGCCTGCGGGCAAGGCGGACGCCGCCCACACCGCGCTCGACTACGCCTGGAGCCAGGACCCGAGCTTCATCTTCGCGACCTCGACGCCCTTCGGCATGAACGCGCGCCAGCATTCGGCCTGGCTCAAGGAGGGCGGCGGCGGCACAGCTCATCGACGAATTGCTCGCTGACCGCAAGGCGCTGGCGCTGCCGGCCGGCAACACCGGCGGTCAGATGGCCGGCTGGTTCCGCAAGGAGGTGCGAAGCCTCCAGGATTTGCAGGGCCTGAAGATGCGGGTCGGCGGCTTCGCCGGCAAGGTGTTCCAGACGCTCGGCGCCGATCCCGTCGGCATGCCGCGCGACGCCGTCTACGACGCGCTGCAAAGCGGCTCGCTCGACATGTTCGAGTGGGTCGGGCCCTATGACGACGAGAAGTTCGGCCAGCCGATCGCCAAGGTCGCGCCCAATTACTATTATCCCGGCTGGTGGAAAGGCGGCATGCAACTGCATCTCGTCGTCGCCAGGGACAAATACGAGGCGCTGCCGAAATCCTATCAGGCGGCGTTGCGGGCGGCCTCGGCGATCGCCGATTCCTCCATGCTCGCCCGCTACGACGCGGCCAACCCGGCGGCGGTGAAGCGGCTCGTCGTCGGCGGCGCGTCGCTGCGGTTGTTTCCGCAGGACGTGCTGGAGGCCTGCTACAAGACGGCGAGCGATCTCTACGACCAGCTTTCGGCCGACAATCCGCGCTTCAAGAAGATCGCCGATTCCTTCCTGGCCTTCCGCTCCGATCAATATCTGTGGTGGCAGGTGGCGGAATATTCGTTCGACAACTTCATGATCCGCCAGCGCCACGCCAAGACGTGATCAGCGTTCGCAGGCGTCCATGGGCGCCCAATGCGCGCCGCCCGGGGAATCCAGCACCCGCCGCGCGCGCGTGACGTAGCGGGCGGGAATTGCGTGGACGACGACATGGGCGGGCTCGACCACCTCGGTCGCGAGCCGCGTCGCGGTTTGAGCGGGGATGGTTTGCGTCACCGTCCGCGCGGGCGCGACCATCACGCGGCGCGTCATCCGCCCGTAGCGGGCGGGCACATTGACCCAGCAGCCGATCGCCTCGCCGTTCTCGACGCGCGTCAGCCATTCGCGATGCGCCGGGCTCACTTCGACGGTTCGCCGTCTGAAGGGCGTATTCCGCGGGAAGGACGCGGGCGACGGTGCGCTCCGGCCGCACCACGACCGTCTGCGGAACCTCGCGCGTCACCGCCGGAACATATTCGCGCGCCTCGCGAGCCGGGGCGACCATCACGCGCTCGGCGACCGTCGATATCGCGGCGGGTCGATGACGCGGCGGTAGCATTGATGGGCCTCGGCGCCGGTCGCCGACAGCGCGAGCATGGCGGCGCCGGCGAGAGCGGCGTGGCGCATGTCCCTCCGTGCGGCGCCCGACGCGCCCGTTGGAGGGCTTTTGACCCCGCGCTCGTCCTTTGAACAAGGCGGATCGGATTTTAACGTAAACTTAAGCATCGCCGGCGCGCGGGCGGACCCGCAACGTCCTCAGCGGCAGAACATCGCCCAGATCGAGGTCTTGCAGTTGGCGCACATCTCCGTCACGGCGCCGGCGATCGTGTGCAGGTCCTGCCGCGAGGACACGATCAGCGAGGGCATGTCGAGCGCGGCCTGGCCGCTGGCGTCGAACTTCTGCGCGCCGAGCTTCACCGCAGCCGTGCGGCCGGCGCCGTCGCGCAAGAGCCCCAGCGACACCGTCGCGCCGGGCGGCATCGCGCGGATTTTGATGGAAAGCTCCATCGGCCCCGAGATGGACTCGCCATTGACGCTGGAGATGACGTCGCCGGCCTTCAGATCGGCCGAAGCGGCCGGCGAACCCGCGACCGCCGCCGTCACCAAAGCCCCCTTCGGGTCCGGCTTGATCTCGACGCCGAGCCAGCCGCGCCTCGCCTCCGGATTGCCCCGGCAGGAGGCCTTGCGCCGGTGGAGCGCCTCCCCGGCCGTCTTCATTTCTCGACTTGAAAAAGGCTTCCGCCTTGCCGAGCGCCTGCGCCGTCACGCAGGCCCGGATGCCCTCTTTGGCCGCTGCGCGAAATCGTCGGGCTGGCCGCAATAGGTCAGCACCGCCTCCTCGACGGCCAGGCTGCGCAGCCGCTTCCAGAAGAAATCGGACTGCTCCGGGGTCATGCGGGAGAAGTCGAGGCTGCCGTAAGACCCCTCGTCCGCGCGAACCGCGACGGTCGAGAGCAGCGCCAGTAACGCCGCCAGGACGAGCGCGCGCATGTAAAACCCCGACTGAATCGAACCTTCCGTCATATTGGGCCGAAGCCCTAACCTGCCGCAAGCCCTCACGGATCGATCAGCACGCCGGGGTTCATGACGCCCTTGGGATCGAGCGCGCGCTTGGCCGCGCGCAGCGCGAGGGCGAACAGTTCCGGCCGCTGCCGGTCATACCAGGGCCGATGGTCGCGCCCGACCGCGTGGTGATGCGTGATCGTGCCGCCGGCCGCCATCAGCGCGTCGCTCGCCGCATTCTTGATCGCCCGCCACTGGTCGATGAGCGCGCCGTGACGCCCGAGCGCATGGAACGAGAAATAGGGCGCGGGGCCGTCGGGATAGACATGGGTGAAGCGGCAGGTCACTTCGCCTTTGACGCCGGTCGCCTCCAGGATCGCGCTTTTCCGTCGCGCTCATGACCGCCTCGTGCAGCGCCTCGAAGCGGTCCCACGTGATCGCGGTCTCGAAGGTGTCGACGATGAGGCCGGCCGGCGTCAGGAACTCGCGCGCATAGGGCATGCGGATGAAGGCGGTGCGCCAGAGGCCCGCCGCCGCGTTCTCGGGCTCGACGCGCGCCGCCGTGATCGGCGCAGCATTCGAGCGCGCGCGCCATCCAGGCGTCGAGCGGATGGTCGGCGGATTCGAAGGCGAGCGCCATGATCGCCGAGGCGCCGTCGCCGGCCCCCGTATTGTAGGCCTCGCGCGGATCGAGGATGCGGCAGTTGGAGGGATAGAGGCCGGCCTGCGACAGCGCGCGCACCGCGCGGGCGGCGGCGAAAAACGAGGGGAAGCGCAGGCTGGCGCCGGCGCGATAGGTCGGGCTTGGCCTGCACGCGCATCCAGGCTTTGGCGATGATCCCCAGCGTGCCCTCGGAGCCGATGAACATGCGGTCCGGGCTCGGCCCGGCGCCGGAGCCCGGCAGCCGCCGCGACTCGACGATCCCGCTCGGGGTGACGACGCGAAGGCTCTCCACGAGATCGTCGATATGGGTGTAGAGGCTCGCGAAATGGCCGCCCGAGCGCGTCGCGATCCAGCCGCCGAGCGTCGAATATTCGAAGCTCTGCGGGAAATGGCGAAGCGTCAGGCCATGCGGCTTGAGCTGGCGTTCGAGATCCGGCCCGATACGCGCCGGCCTCGATGAGGGCCGCGCGCGACGTCTTGTCGACCTCGATCACGCGGCCGAGGTTTCTGCAGATCGAGGGTGACGGCGGGCCGGCCGTCGCCCGCGTGCTCCGACGCCGCCGCACACGCTCGACCCGCCGCCGAAGGGGGCCAGCGACGCGCCGGCCTCGCCCGCCCAGTCCATCACCGCCGCGATCTCCGCCTCGTTGCGGGGATAGGCGACGACGTCGGGCGCGACGGCGAAATCGCCGAGCATGGCGCGCACATAGTCGGGATAGGACTTGCCGTAGGCATGCGCGGCGCGGTCGTAGGGCTCGCGGGAGCAGAACGGAGCCAAGGCGGGCGGCGGGGCGAGGCGCGGCGCGGGGAGGCTCAGATCCTCGAGTTTCGGAACGGGGACGGCCGGGAATTCGCCACGGCCGAATTTCTCGTGATAGCGGCCGAAAACGAAGGCGCGCTCCTCGGCCGTCATGGCCTCGCCCTCGCGGCCCCAGCCGTACCACTTCAGTCTAGCGGCCGTCATCGCGTCTTCCTCCCGGTCCATCGTTGCGCGGTTTCTAGCCGAAGCGGGACGGGAGCGCGAGCGAAGGGAGAGCTTGGCTTGACTTCCCGACGGCCGCGGCTATGAAGGCGCCACGCGCGCGTCGGGGCCGACCCGGGGCGCTGTTGTTATTCGCCCTTACGCGCTGAAGGTTCGTCATGGCAAAGGCCGCCACGCTCAAGATCAAGATGCTCTCCACCGCCGACACCGGCTATTTCTACGTGACCAAGAAGAACGCCCGCACCAAGACGGAGAAGTACACGTTCAAGAAATACGACCCCGTCGCGCGCAAGCACGTCGAGTTCAAGGAAACCAAGATCAAGTAAGCCCGCAAGATCAAATGATCCGATGGGACTTCGACAGGGAGGCGCCTTCGGGCGCCTTTTTCGTTTCTAGCGGGGAAGGCGATGACCGATCAGGCCGGCCACGATAAGCTGCTCATCGTCGATTTCGGCAGCCAGGTGACGCAGCTCATCGCGCGGCGCGTGCGCGAGGCCGGCGTCTATTGCGAGATCGTCCCGTTCCAGAAGGCCGAAGCCGCCTTCCGCGCCCTGCAGCCGAAGGCGGTCATCCTCTCCGGCGGCCCGGCCTCCGTGCCCGACGAAGGCAGCCCACGCGCGCCCGACCTCGTGTTCCAATCCGGCGTGCCGGTGCTCGGCATCTGCTACGGGCAGATGACGATGGCCGCCCAGCTCGGCGGCAAGGTCGAGAGCGGCCACCACCGCGAGTTCGGCCGCGCCGAGGTCGAGGCGCTCAACGACAGCCCGCTGTTTTCCGGCTTCTGGTCGCCCGGCGAGAAGCATGTCGTCTGGATGAGCCACGGCGACCGCATCACCGCCCTGCCCCCGGGCTTCGCGCGCGTCGGCGTATCGCAGAACGCGCCCTTCGCCGTCATCGCCGACGAGCGGCGGCGCTACTACGGCCTGATGTTCCACCCCGAGGTCGTCCATACGCCGGACGGGGCGCGGCTGCATCAGCAATTTCGTCCATGGCGTCGCCGGCCTCAAGCGCGACTGGACGATGGCCGCCTTCCGCCGCGAGGCGCGCGACGCGATCCGCGCCCAGGTCGGCAAGGCGCGCGTGATCTGCGGGCTCTCCGGCGGCGTCGATTCCTCGGTGGCGGCGGTGCTCCTCCACGAGGCGATCGGCGACCAGCTCACCTGCGTCTTCGTCGATCACGGCCTGATGCGCGCGGGCGAAGGCGACGGAGGTCGTGCGGCTGTTCCGCGACCATTTCAACATCCCGCTCGTCCATGTCGAGGCGGGCCGCGAGTTCCTCGGCGCGCTTGCCGGCGTCTCCGATCCCGAGACCAAGCGCAAGACCATCGGCCGCCTGTTCATCGAGACTTTCGAGGCGCGAGGCCGCAGAAGATCGCCGCCGACGGGCGCGGGCCGGTGGAGTTCCTGGCGCAGGGCACGCTCTATCCGGACGTGATCGAATCGGTGTCGTTCACCGGCGGCCCCTCGGTGACGATCAAGTCGCACCACAATGTCGGCGGCCTGCCCGAGCGCATGAACATGCGGCTCGTCGAGCCGTTGCGCGAATTGTTCAAGGACGAGGTGCGCGCGCTCGGCCGTCGAGCTCGGCCTGCCCGCCGGCTTTCGTCGGCCGCCATCCCTTCCCCGGCCCCGGCCTCGCCATCCGCGTTCCCGGCGAGATCACGCCCGAGAAGCTCGACATCCTGCGCAAGGCCGACGCGATCTACCTGGAGGAGATCCGCGCCGCCGGGCTTTACGACCACATCTGGCAGGCCTTCGCGGTGCTGCTGCCGGTGCGCACCGTCGGCGTGATGGGCGACGGGCGCACCTACGACCACGTCTGCGCCTTGCGCGCGGTGACGTCGAGCGACGGCATGACCGCCGATTTCTTCCCCTTCGACATGGCCTTCCTCGGCCGCGCGGCGACGCGCATCATCAACGAGGTGAAGGGCGTCAACCGCGTCGTCTACGACGTGACCTGAAGCCGCCGGGGACGATCGAGTGGGAGTGAGGGGGAGTAAAAAGGTGGTATCGGCGGTCTTGGAATGCTCAAGCGTCTTGGAATGCTCAAGCGTAATGTGCGTGCTCGATAGATACTGATGGGCGCCGCCCATCGTCATGGGCCAGATAACGACCGATATTGCTTCAATCCTCGATCCCGAAAGAGATGGAAGGTTTCGTCATGACGAAAGTGCGCGTTGCAGGCTTTTCGATCTCGCTCGACGGTTTCGGAGCAGGGCCTGAGCAAAGTCTTGAAAATCCGCTCGGCAAGCGCGGGCGGGAACTGCACGAGTGGATTTTCGGTACGCGTATGTTCCGGGCAATGATCGGTAAGGACGGCGGCTCGGACGGCGTCGATGAGGCCTACGCATATCGTTCAATGGACGGGTTCGGCGCGTTCATCCTCGGCCGCAATATGTTCGGGCCGATCCGCGGTCCCTGGCCGGACGAGAGCTGGAAGGGCTGGTGGGGCGACAATCCGCCCTATCACGCGCCGACCTTCGTGCTGACGCACCATCCGCGCGATCCGATTGAGATGGACGGCGGCACCACCTTCATCTTCGTGACCGACGGTATCGAGGCGGCGCTGGAGAAGGCGAGGCTCGCCGCCAAGGGCCGTGACGTAAAGATTGGTGGTGGCGCCGAAACGGTGCGTCAATATCTTCGCGCCGGTCTGATCGACGAGCTGCATATCGCTTTGTCCCCGGTCGTGCTCGGGCAGGGCGAAGCGATGTTCGCCGGGATCGACCTGCCGGCGCTCGGCTACCGCGTCACCGAACATCAGGCCACCGATCACGCCACCCACATCGTTCTCAGCCGATAGGGGGCCACTGAAAGGGCTGACCTGGATACCGATAGATAGCGAAAGCGATCGCAATGTGCCGATTAGCGTTTTCGTGGACACTACTCACCTAGCATTGCTGCAGGTATAAAAACCGCGCTAGCGCCTGGGGAAACGACATGGGTCCAGGTTAATGTCCCGCGTGAGATTTTTTGCTGAACGGGACGGAATGCATTTCGATGAAATCCAAGCGCCGAAATCCTGCATTCCGCAACCAAGCCGAACAAGGAACCCAAGCTCTCGCGCACTCATGCGCCCGCTCGATCTTTCGCCGGTGGATTGGCAGCGCGGCTTGCGCCGCCAGTTCGGCCGCGAGCAGGCCTTCGGGCTTGAAAATCTCGGCAGCGAACCGTTTTTCTCGGAGTTTCGGGTCAGCAATCCGGTTTCGAAATCCAGCTATCGCGTGGCGATCCGAGGCCTGGGGCCGGGCGGCAATTTCTGTTCGTGCCCCGATTACGCCACCAGCGAATTGGGCACCTGCAAGCACATCGAATTCACGCTCGCCCGGCTGGAGAAAAAGCGCGGCGCCAAGGCGGCGTTTGCGCGCGGCTACCAGCCGGCATTTTCCGAACTGTATCTGCGCAATGACGGCAAACGCAGCGTGCATTTTCGCGCCGGAACGGATTGCCCGCCGGCGGTGAGGGAGGCCGCCGCCGGCTTGTTCGACGCCGAACACGACGGGATGCTGCCGGACGAGCGCTTTGGCGAACTCGAGCATTTCATGGCCATGGCGTCGAAGTCCGGTCATGAGTTCCGTGCCTATGACGATGCGCTCGATTTCGTCGCGGGACGGCGGGATGCGGACCGGCGAGCCGCAAAGCTCGCGCAGTTGTTCCCACGCGGTGCCGCCGATCCCAAGCTGCTGGCGCTTCTGAAGGTGCCGCTCTATCCCTATCAGGCCGAGGGCGCGCTGTTCGCGGTGCGAGCCGGCCGGGCGCTGATCGGCGACGATATGGGACTGGGCAAGACCATCCAGGCGATCGCCGCGACGGAAATACTGGCGCGGCATTTCGGCGTCTCGAAAGTTCTGGTGATCTGCCCGACCTCGCTCAAATACCAGTGGCAAAGCGAGATCACGCGTTTCTCAGGACGACAGGGCGAAGATGCGGCGCGCGTCATCAACGGCGGCCGGGCGCAGCGGCAGAAGGACTACGCCCTGGACGATTTCTGCAAGATCACGAACTACGAGAAGCTCAAGCCCGATCTCGACCTGATCGCCGCCTGGGCGCCCGAACTGGTGATCGTCGACGAAGCGCAACGGGTGAAGAACTGGAACACCATCGCGGCGCGCGCCTTGAAGCGCATCGACAGCTCCTATGCGATCGTGCTGACCGGGACGCCCCTGGAGAACAAGCTGGAGGAGCTGATTTCCATCGTCCAGTTCGTCGATCAGCATCGGCTGGGGCCGACCTGGAAGCTGCTGCACGAGCATCAGGTCAAGGACGAAGCCGGGCGCGTCACCGGCTATACCGGGCTGGAGAAGATCGGCCAGACGCTGGCGCCGGTCATGATCCGCCGGCGCAAATCCGAGGTGCTGCGGCAATTGCCAAGCCGGACCGACCAGAATCTGCTGGTGCCGATGACCGAGATGCAAATGCTCTATCACCAGGAAAACGCCGACGTGGTGGCGAAGATCGTCCAGCGCTGGCGCAAGACCAGATTTCTGTCCGACAAGGACCAGCGGCGGCTGACCTGTGCCCTGCAGAACATGCGCATGTCGTGCAACAGCACCTATCTGCTGGACCAGGAAACCGACCATGGCGTCAAGGCTGACGAATTGGCGGCGCTGTTCGACGATTTGTTCGCCGAGCCCGAGGCCAAGGCGGTGGTGTTCTCGCAATGGACGCGGACCCACGACATCGTCATCCGCCGCCTCGAAGCGCGCGGGCTGGGCTACGTCAGCTTCCACGGCGGCGTGCCGTCGGAGAAGCGGCCGGCACTGGTCGAGCGGTTTCGTGACGACCCCGCCTGCCGCGTGTTCCTGTCCACCGATGCCGGCAGCACGGGCCTCAATCTGCAGCATGCCTCGACCCTGGTGAACATGGACTTGCCGTGGAACCCGGCGATCCTCGAACAGCGCATCGCGCGCATTCATCGCATGGGCCAGACACGGCCGGTGCGGGTCATCAATTTCGTCGCGAAGGGCACCATCGAGGAGGGCATGCTTTCGGTGCTGGCGTTCAAGCGCTCTTTGTCGGCGGGAATTCTCGACGGCGGCAGCGGCGAGATTTCGCTCGGCGGCTCGCGTCTCAACCGCTTCATGAAGGACGTGGAGAACGTCACCGGGCGCATGGGCGAGGGCGAGGCCGTGACGCCGGCCGAGGAAGTGACGAATATCGTCGCCGCCGACGACGCCGGGTCCGCGGAAGATGCCGATGCGGATGCCGACATCGGTACGCAGGCGAGATGGCGATCGCGCGGACCGAAGCGGCCGGAGCACCGCCGCGCGATGCTGGTCCCGATCCGTGGCAAGCCTTGGTGCAGGTCGGCGCGCAGTTTGTTGCCGCGCTGGCGGCCGCCAATGATCCCGATGCTCCGGCGCATCCCTGGATCGAGCGCGATCCCGCCACCGGCGCGCAAAGCCTGAAAATGCCGCTGCCGCCCCCGGAAACCGCGAGGCAGCTCGCCAATGTGCTTTCCGCGCTCGCCGACAGCCTGCGGGGCAGATAGTATGATGGACTGCGGCGGCTGAACGCATGGCCGATTGCGTCGCGGACAAATGAGCGGCCTTATGTAGCAGTCGCCCCCGAGCTTCACATGCGGCTCTCGGCCGTCCAGAATGTTTATGATTTGTTCTGCTTGGCGAATATCTCGTGGCTCAGCATTTTCTCCTTGAGGCGGGATCACATAAATCCGGACGGGTTCGACCGCGCGGCCATCGTGACCAGGTGGCCCCCCATGAATATCGTCCTTTATCGCCGCCTCAATGCGGCGGCGCGAACAGCGATGGTCCCTGGTCTCGCGCGATTTATTTGAACAAGCCGCCCGAATAACGCCGAATCGGCGCGTTGCCGTGCATCGGAATAATCGAGCGGGAGCGGCGGACTACGGCCGAATGTTCTGATTCAGGCGGAACAGATTGTCGGGATCGTATTGGCGCTTCAGCGCCGCCAGGCGCGCGTAGTTTTCGCCATAGGCCGCCTTCACCCGGTCCTCGCCTTCGTCCCCCAGATTGTTGACATAGACGCCATCCGTCCCGAACGGGCCGCAAAGCCGCGTACATTGCTGCAGGCCCAGAGGATATTGGCTTCGTCCTGCGGCCGGCTCGGTCCATATGGACACGGGGAAAGCTGTCGTAGGAGGCGCCGCGGTTCACGTAGGCCGGTTGGTCGACGCGGGCGCGCGGGCTATCGCCCCGCCCACCTGCTGAAAGACGAAGAGCGATTTCGGGGCGACGGAACGCGAGCGGATAGCGATCGATCATCGGCGTCGGCCGCAGCTTCAGTGATTTCGCGCACGAAACTGCGCCTTCCAGTAGAAGCGATGACCGCGGGGGAACGCCTCGTCGCCTGCCTTCTGTAACTCGAACGTACGAAATCGGGGCCGCTCCGATCTTCGAGCAGCAGGCAGCGCCTCGCGCAGCGGCCGAAGCGACACGCTCTCCTTCCTCCATCGGGCCCGGCGTAAAAGGCCGATATCGACGAACCGCGCGGCGCCGCCATGGGGGAGGGTCACCAGCGCCGCGTCCAGACAAAGACTTCGTCCGGCGCGCCGCGGAGAAAATTCGGCGTAGAGCCGCAAGGCGTCGCGCGCGCTGCCTCGCAATCATTAGGCCAGCCGGTCCGGCAAGACACCGTCGGCCCGAGCGGATGCAGCCGATAGGTGATGGCCGTGACGACGCCGAAATTCCCGCCGCCGCCGCACAAGGCCCCAAAACAGTTCGGAATTCTCCCTCTCCGAGACGCGTGAGCGCCCCGTCCGTTAGCCGTAACGATCTCGGCCGACAGCATGTTGTCGCAGCTCAGCCCATGCTTGCGGCCAAGCCGGCCGATCCCGCCGCCAAGCGTCAGGGCGATGAGCCCGGTGTCGCTGTTGACGCCGGTCGTCGTGGCCAGGCCCGTGCGCTTGCGTCGCGGCGTCGAGATCGGCGAGCAGCGCGCCGCCCTCGGCGCGGGCGGTGCGCGTTTTCCGGAATCGACCGTCACCTTGTTCATGCGCGACAGGTCGATGACCAGTCCGCCCTCGCAGACCGAACTTCCCGCGATATTGTGGCCTCGCCGCTGCGCACGGATGCGAGGAGGCCGGTCTCTCAGCGCAAAGGCAATCACACTAGAACGACGTCACTTCACGTTCGCGCAATAGGCGATGATCGCCGGACGCCGGTCGACCATGCCGTTCCAGACCGCGCCGCGCCTTGTCGTAGTCGTCATCTCCGGGCCGAACGAGCGACGCCGGACAAGCGACGGCCGAAAAGTCTGCGACGCTGGATCTCGTCCAGGGGGCCAGCGTAACCGCCGTTCAAGCTTCGACGCGCTCGCCATCGTCGTCGCTCTCGCTTCCGAAATGTGTCGCGACTAGACTGCGGCGGTTGAACCGGGCAACGGGCAAAATCGATATTCGTCAAGTGCATACATGAATGAAAATCATCTACGTTCAAACCCATGACGACGATTGCCGCCTTTAACGACGCCTTGCGCGCCTTCGAGGCCGCGGCGAAACTCCTGAGCTTCAAGGACGCCGCCGACGAGCTCGGCCTCACGCCGACAGCGATCAGTCACCAGATCCGGCGTCCTCGAAGAGCATTGCGGCAAGAAGGCTGTTTCGCCGCCGTCCGCGCCCGCTGGCGCTGTCGGACGCCGGCGCGAAGCTGTTGCCCGGTCGTTCGCAGGACGGCTTCCAGACATTCGCGGCGGCGCTGTCGTCGCTGGACGCCAAGCCGCCGACGCCTGGCGGCTTCGCGTAACCACGACCAACGCCTTCGCCAGCCGCTGGCTGGTTCCCAGGCTCAGGCTCTGGCGGGAGGCGCACCAGACATCCCGACGTGGCGCTGTCGATCATCGGGGCGGACCGGGTGATGGACTCGACGCCGAGCGAGGCGGATCTCGCCATCCGGTACGCACGGTCCGCGCCGACGGGCGCATCGCATGAGATCGTCCGCGACCGGTTTTATCCCATTTGCAGTCCGCGTCTGCTGGCCGGGCGCGCCCCGGTCCGCAACGCGGGGGATCTCAGAGGGCTCCCCCTCGTTCATTTCGACTGGTTCGCCAGGGATCAAGGCGCCCCCACCTGGGCGCGATGGCGGGAAATGGCGGCGGCGACGGATCCCCGCGCCGGCGACTTGGGGGAGGCGGTGCTCAGCTTCCGCGAAGAGTTGCACGCCATAGACGCCGTCCTGGCGGGCCAGGGCGTCGCAATTCTGAGCGATGTCGTGGTCGCCGACGATCTGGCCGCCGGCAATCTCGTCAAGGCGCTTGACCTCGCGCTGCCGGGATACGGTTTCTATCCCGTCTATTCGCCCGATCACCCGCGTCGCGACGTGATTGAGACATTCGTCAACTGGCTCGGCGGGATGTTCTGAGGGCGCTCCAGTCCGTGGCGAACGGCGCAAATGCTGGCCGCGCCGCCGGCCCTAGCGCGATTGGCTGAGGGCTGGGAAGGGCGCGGCTCATTGCTCACAGGGCTGACGCTCCAAGCCGCGATCGCCAGAGAGCTTGGCGCTTCTTCAGCTCGTCGTCGCGCGCGAATTCGGGAAAGTCGTCCCGAAGGCGGTCGAGTTCTTCAAACCTGAACTCTCGCTCGCCGTGCCGTCTCCACGCGGCAAGAAGCGAGGCGTGGCGACTCCTTCCCTGGCCGAGCTCAAACCAGGTCCGATTCTTCTGAGTGTCCACGTTGAGGCTGCATCCCACCCACGCCTCGCTCGTTGCGGTGCAGATGATCGCGTAGACGCCCCAGGCCGGCTTACGCTCCTTGTAGGCCGCGATGGCCGCTTTTCGCTCCTGCCGATCCATAGTGTCTCCTATTTTACCCGGATCATATTGACGCAAATTTTTATCCGGGTAAATATGGCCCGATGATGGAACGATCCGAAACTTCCGGGGAAAGCCGCGGGGCGCGGCGGTTCGTTGTCTTTCACGGCGTTACGCGCATTGCTGACGGCGACCTGGCCGAAGCCGCCTCGGCGGCCAAACGCGCGATGCTGCGGGATCCGGCCGCGCCGGTGATCGTGTTCGATCGCGCAACTGGCGAGGTCGCCGATCTTGACATGCGGGGAGGCGAGCCGAAGGTCGTCCCGCGACATGCGCCCGCGGCCCCTTCCGTTCCGACGCGCGGCCGACCCAAGCTTGGTGTGGTCGCGCGCGAGGTCACGCTCTTGCCGCGTCATTGGGAATGGCTCTCTCGTCAGCCCGGCGGGGCGTCGGTCGCGCTGCGCCGGCTCGTTGAATCCGCCCGGAAGGCGGATGGCGGCGCTACGCGATCCCGCGAGCGAACCGAGGCCGCCTATCGCTTTATTTCGGCCATCGGGGGCAATCTCCCGCGATTTGACGACGTCGCGCGCGCGCTGTTCGCAAACGATTGGGACGGACTCGCGGCGGCGATCTCGCAGTGGCCATCGGATGTCCGCGACGAGGCGCTCGGATTTCTAAAGGACGCCTCGTGAGAAAAGGCGCACACGAAGCGCCCGGCGGCCGTGGTCGCCATCAGGGCGCCCGGCCCTCCTCGGCGAGCACCGCCGCCAGCCCCTCCCGATAGGTCGGATAACGCGGCGCCCAGCCCAGCGCCCGCAGCCGGTCGTTCCGCACCCGCCGGTTCTCCTCGTAGAAACTCAGCGCCATGCCGGTCAGCCCCGCCGTCGCGAACGGCTCCTCCGGCGGCGGCGGAACGCCCAGCAGACTCCGCGGCGTAGACGATCATGTCCTCCGGCGCCGAAGGGGCGCCGTCGACGACATTGTAGACCGCCCCGGCGCGGCCCGCCGAGACGACAGTCTCCACCGCAGCGGCGATGTCGTCGACGTGAATGCGGTTGAACACCTGGCCCGGCTTGACCACCCGCCGCGCCGTCCCCTCGCGCAGCCGGTCGAAGGCGCTGCGGCCGGGGCCGTAGATGCCGCCAAGCCGCAGGATATCGACGGCGACTCCCGCCTCATGGCCCGAACGCCGCCCAGGCCGCCTCCGCCGCCACGCGCGCCCGCGCCCGCGGCGTGACCGCCCGAACGGGACCGGCCTCGTCCACCCAGGCGCCGCCGGCGTCGCCATAGACCCCGACGGTCGAGAGATAGACGACGCGGGCGAGGCGCGCCTGCGCGCAGCGCCGGCCCGAACGCCCGCAGCGTCGGGTCGCCCTGAGCGTCGGGCGGGATCGAAACGAGCGCGACTCCGGCCCGGGCTCAGCGCCGCCGCAACGCCGGAGATCGTCGAACAGCATAGGCCTCGACGCCCCGCGGCGCGCCACGCTTCGACGGCTGCCGGCTTGCGCACGGTTCCCGCCGCCGCGCCGAGCCGTCCGCGCGCGATGACGCGCGCCGCGCAATAGCCGAGGCCGAAGGCGAAGAGGCTCATGGCGCCACGCCCGGCGCGATCTCGGCGCCTTCCCACGCCGTCGCGCGCCCGTCGCCGGGGACCAGCACCACCACCGTCTCCCCGGCCGCGACCCGCTCGGCCGTCGCCGCGCCGCGAGTGCGGGCGACGCTCCCGCCGGAAAGGCCTCGAAGCTCGCCTCGCGGCGGCCGAGATCGCGCAAGGCCTCAGGCACGGGGCCATCCGCGATGACGTGATCGGCCGCCTGCAGCGCCCGCACCGCCCGCAGCGTCAGATCGTCGGGCCGGCCGGCGCCTGTCCCCGACCACGATGAGCCGGCCCGGCCGCGCCCCTTGCGAGAGCGCCGCGAAATCCTCCTCGCTCGGCGCGCGGTCGACGCTAGGCGAAGGCGCGGTCGGAGAAATCGAGCCAGATCGCGCGGCGGCGGCTTTGGGAAAGCCCCGAAAAGCGCGGCCGCCACGCCCGCGCCGCCTCCGCCCAGCCGCGCAGGCTGTCGGGAAACATCGCCTCGATCCGCGAGCGCGCGGCCTGCGCGAACACCGGCGCCGCCCCGTCGGTGGAGACGCGCGATGACGAGCGGCGAGCGCTCGACGATGGAGCCGAAGGAGAAGTCGCAGAATTTCGGCCGGTCGATCACGTTGACGAGCGCGCCCGCGCCGCGCGCGGCGGCGCGGAAACGCGCGGCCTCGTCCTCGTCCTCCGCCTCCAGCACGGCGATCGCGCCCCTTCCAGATCCGCCGCCCCCCAGCGTCGCGGCGCGACTTCGAGCCCGGCGCGCGCGGCGGCCTCGCGCAGCCTCTCGCCCGGCGCGGGCGCAAAGATGCTGAGGTCCGCCCCGGCGGCGGCGAGCAGTTCGGCCTTCCAGGCGGCCGCATCGCCGTAGCCGGCAAGCACCGCCTTGGCGCCGGCAAGTCGAAGGAAAACGGGAAGGTTGGCGAGCCTGTTCATTTCGGCGGCGTATCATTTCCAACAGGAATAAAGGACACCGGCCTGCTTAACGCAGAGACAAGCTTTATGGGCGAGGATGGGCGAAGACGAGGCGCCGGTTTGGGTCACGTCCCGGCAAAGGTATTTCGCGTGATCAATATTGCGCAAGCGTCGAATCTCGGCGAAGCTGCATTCCGCTCAATCTCTCGGCTCATTCTCGGCGTGCGCGGCGCGCAGGCGCGCGTCGCCATTCCCGTCGGCGAGGCGCGAGCCACCGTCGGCGATTTCGTGCGCATCTACGCCGGCGCAGCGGCGGCTCATCGGCATGATCGCCGAAGTGGAGACCGAGGGCGCCAGCGGCGCGGCTCTGCCCGAGACCGCCGTCGCCCGCGTCGACGTGATGGGCGAGATCGTCCAGGACGCGCAGGGCCGCGACCGTTTCCAGCCGCGGCGTCTCCGCCTATCCCGCCATCGGCGACGCCGCCGGCGTCGTCCGCGCGACAGGACCTGCGGCTCATCTACGAGGGCGACGCCGACGGCGCGACGATCGGCGCGCTGCACCACGACGACGCCATTCCCGCCCGCATCTCGATCGGCGACATGCTCAACAAGCATTTCGCGGTGCTCGGCTCGACGGGCGTCGGCAAATCGAGCGGCGTGGCGGTCATTCTCAACGCGGTGATCGACACCGCGCCGCAACGTGCGCGTCTTCCTGCTCGACGGGCACAACGAATTCGCCCGCTGCTTCGGCGCGCGCGCCAACGTCGTCCACCCGCTGAACCTCAAGCTGCCGTTCTGGCTGTTCAATTTCGAGGAATTCATCGACGTCGTCTATGGCGGCCGGCCGGCGGTCGAGGAGGAGCTCGAAATCCTCGCCGAGCACATTCCCGTCGCCAAGGGCATGTATCTGGCGCATCGCGCCTCGCAGTCGGACCGCTTCGGCCTGCGCAAGATCGACCCGAAGCGCGCCGGCTTCACCGTCGACACGCCCGTCCCCTATCTTCTCGCCGATCTCGTCAATCTCATCGACGAGCGCATGGGCAAGCTCGAGAACCGCGCGACGCGCATGCACTGCCATCGCCTCATCGCCCGCCTCGAAGCGCTGCAGCAGCGACCCGCGCTACGGCTTCATGTTCGAGAACGCCAATGTCGGCGGCGACACGATGGCGGAGATCCTCACCCACCTGTTCCGGCCTGGAGCCGAACGGCCAGCCGATCACGGTGATGCAGCTCGCCGGGTCTGCCGACCGAGGTGACGGACGCGGTCGTCTGCGTCGTGGCGCGCATGGCCTTCGATTTCGGGCTGTGGAGCGACGGGGCGGCGCCGCTGTTGTTCGTCTGCGAGGAGGCGCATCGCTATGCGCCGGCCGACCGCACCGTCGGCTTCGCGCCGACGCGGCGCGCGTTGCATGCGCATCGCCAAGGAAGGGCGCAAGTACGGCGTCTATCTCGGCCTCGTCACCCAACGCCCGGGCGAACTCGATCCGACCATCATCTCCCAATGCAACACGCTGTTCGCGATGCGGCTGGCCAATGAGCGCGATCAGGCGCTGCTGCGCTCGGCGGTGACCGACGCGGTCGCCAACCTGCTCGATTTCATCCCCTCGCTCGGCACGCGCGAGGTCGTGGCCTTCGGCGAGGGGCTGCCGCTGCCGACGCGCCTGCGCTTCGCCGAACTGCCCGCCGAGCGCCTGCCGCACAGCGAGACCGTTCCGGCTGGAGGGCTGGGACGAGGAGATCGGCGCGGAGCGCGGCTTCGTGCGCCAGGTGGTCGAGCGCTGGCGCGGCGCGGCGGGCGGCGGGCGGCTGGTCGAGGAAGCCGGCCCGGCGCCGCGCCCGAGCCTTCCGCCGCGCCCCGAAGCCGGCGCCGGCTCGACCCCCATTCGGCGTCGGCGCGGCTGGAGCAGTTGCGCGCGCAGATCCTCAAGCGCGGCCCCGGCGCGCCGTGAGCGCGCGCGAGACGGCGCTGAAGGCGGCCGCCTTCGACGCGTCGGGCGCCGGGCTCGAAGTGCGCGCGGCCGACGGCGCGCCGGTGCTCGCCAACGCCGCCAGCGGCGCCGGCGTCGGCGCCCTGCCGGGCGAGGGCCGGTGCGAACGTCTCGTGCGGGGCCGCGCCAGGCTGATCGAGCGGCGCGGCTTCGCCTTCGAAGGCCGCGACTATTGGGTGGTCGCCTCGCGTCGATATCGACGCGCAGCGGCGCATGCAGGACGACCTGTTCGCGCGCGCCTATTTCGACGCCTCCACCGGCCTGCCCAATCGCGAGCTCTGCGACCGCGCCATCGCCGACCTCATCGCCGCGCGCCGCGGACCTCGCCGCCTTCGCCGTCGTCATCGTCGAGATCGAGAGATTTCCCGAACTCGTCGCCTTCCATGGCGCCGAGGCCAGCGAGGCGCTGGCGGCGCAGGATCGGCGAGCGGCTCGCCCGCGAGGCGGCGCCCGCTGATCTCGTCGCCCGCGTGGCGCCGGACGAGTTCTGCCTTGTCGTCGCCGATCCCGGCGGCCCGCAGGCGACGCTGGCCGTCCTGCCGGCGCTTCGCCGCACGCGCGAGCGAGCCCTGCCTCGTCGACGGCGTGGAGATTTTCGCCTCCGCCAGCGCCGGCGCCTGCTTCTGGCCGGCGGGCGACGCAAGCCCGGAAGGCCTGCGGCGCAAGGCGAAGGCGGCGGCGCGCGAGGCGCGGCGCGGCGGCGGCGGCGCGCGGCTGTTCGAGGCGGAGATCGAGCGCCGCGAGCGCGAGCGCGCGCGCGAGGACAACGCGCTGCGACACGCGATCCGCGACCGGCGCATCGGCTGCGCCTTTCAGCCCAAATACGACTTCCGCGCCGACGAGGATCGATTCCCTGGAAGTGCTGATGCGCTGGCGCGACGAGGACGGCGGCATGGTCGACGCCGGGCAATCTCATCAATCTCGCCGACGAGGCGGGGCTCATCGACGAGATCACGGCGCAGGTGTTCGAGGAGGCGCTCGCTTCGCTCGACGCGATCAACGCGGCCTTCGGCGGGGGCCGAGGCTCGGCTTCAACATCGCCGCCAAGCTCGCCTGCGACACGCGCTTCATGCGCGGCTTTCTGGACAGGCTGGCGGCGAGCGGGCAGGCGCAGCGCTTCATGCTGGAGATCACCGAAGAGGCGTTCCTGCCCTCGGGCCGGTTCCAGACGCGCGTACTGCCGATGATCCGCGAGATCGGCGCGCATATTTCGATCGACGATTTCGGCGCCGGCTATTCCTCGCTGGCGACGCTCGCCGACATCACCGCCGACGAAGTGAAGGTCGACCGCTCGCTCATCGTCGACATCGACAAGCGCCCGCGCTCCCAGAGCCTGCTTGCGAGCCATCGAATCGATCGGAGAGGCGCTGGCGACGGAGGTGATCGTCGAGGGCGTCGAGACGGAGGCGGAGTTCGCCTATCTGCGCGACCACACGCGCATTCGGGTGGCGCAGGGGTATTATTTCGGCAGGCCGATCATGCTGACGGGGGTCGAGGGCGGGGTGGAGTGGCGGGAAGCGCGGGCGAGGAGCGGGCTTCGCGCACAATCGCAGGCGCGAGGGGCGCGATTCTAGGGCTTAGCCGGCGTTGCGCCGCGCCCCGAGAACGATCGGCTGCCCGTGCGGCGTCGCCTCGGCGGCCTCGAGCCAAGCCTCCGCGAGCCCCGCCAGTTCCCCGCCGGTCGCCACGCCCTTCCTGACGAGCAGGCTCTTCCAGCGCCTCCAGCCAGCTCTCGTAGTAATCGCGCTCGGGCGCGCGGGCGATTTCGGCCGCGAGCGTCTCGGTCCACTCGGACCACGAGAACAGGCCGCGTTCGTTCAACGCGACGGCGATGGCGAAGGCCTGCGCGTGCCAGGGCTCGTCGAAACTCCGGGGTTCAGGCGGGTTCAAGATAGGGCTCGAAAGCGTCGATGGCGACGGTGGAGCGCGCGTCGCCCTCCGGCCCCCACAGCTCGCGGGCGGCGAAACGCACCGTGTAAAGCCATTGCGGATTTTCGCCGGCCCGACGCGCATTCGTGTCGGGGAATACGAAGGCGCCGCGCACCGCCGCGACCTCGCCGACGCGCCCGCGCGCATAGCGCGGCAGCCGCGTGTGCCCGGAGGGGCTCATCATCTCGCGCGCGGACCCGCTGGCCGACCGCGAAGGCCGCTGGCGCGGAAGGCTGCCGGTCGTAACGTGTCCCCCGCGCGATTCCCGCCGCGATTTGGGCCGCCGTCGCCTTGCGCGGCGCCTCGGGCGGCGGCGTCAGCGCGCGGCCGGCCGCGAGCTCGGCGCGCGAAACCATGCCATGCGCGACGGCGAGCTTCTCCAAAGCGGTGATCCAGACGTCGTAGTAGGTCCTGGCGAGATATTCCGCCGGCGGCAGGCTTTCGCGCACGGATCGGCTCTCGTCGAGCGTCCACAGGCCGCAGGCGCCGGCGGCGATCGTCACGGCGCAGGCGCGCCGCTCCCAATCCGAGTGAAACACCGGCTCGTTCGTCTCCGGCGCGATGGGGCCGAAGCCCATCATGCCGCCGAGGTCCTGCGCGCCGTTCACGTCGCCGCCTCCGGGGTCAGAGCAAGGCCGGTCCCGATCATGCTGTCGCGGGTGACGAGCGCGGCGAGGCGCTCCTCGCTCCAGCCCTCGGCGCCCGCCGGACGCTCCGGGATCACGAGATAGCGTATCTCCGCCGTCGAATCCCAGACGCGGATCTCCGTGTCCTGCGGCAGCGTCACGCCGAATTCGGCGAGAACCCCGCGCGGATCGATCACGGCGCGCGAACGATAGGCGTGCGATTTGTACCAGACCGGCGGCACGCCCAGCACCGGCCAGGGATAGCAGGAGCACAGGGTGCAGACGACGAGGTTGTGCACGGCCGGGCCGTTCTCCACCGCGACCATGTGCTCGCCCTGCCGGCCCGCATAGCCAAGCTCGGCGATGGCCTTGGTCGCGTCGGCGCGCAAACGCTCGCGGTAGGCGGGATCGGACCATGCCCGCGCGACCACCCGCGCGCCGTTGCGCGGGCCGATCTTCGTCTCGTAGGTCTCGACGATCGCGTCGAGCGCGGCCGGGTCGATGTAGCCCTTCTCGGTCAGCAGCGTCTCCAGGGCGCGCACGCGGGCGGCGACCTCGGAGAGTTCGGAATGGTCGTGGTCATCGGACATGGGGCGAGCCTAGCGCAGCGACGGCCGCCGTCAATCGACTTCCGCCACCCTCCCCTCGCGGATCGTCACCCGCCGGTCCATGCGCGCGGCGATGTCCATGTTGTGGGTCGCAATCAGCGCCGCCACCCGGCTCGCCTTCGACCAGCTCGGCGAGCGTCGCGAACACATGATCGGCCGTGCGCGGGTCGAGGTTGCCGGTGGGCTCGTCGGCCAGCAGCAGGCGCGGCGCGTTCGCCAGGGCGCGGGCGATCGCCACCCGCTGCTGCTCGCCGCCCGACAGCTCCGCCGGACGGTGACGCGCCCGCGCTTCGAGCCCGAGATAGGCCAGCAGCTCCCGCGCCCGCCCGCCCGCCTCCGAGCGCGACAGCCCGGCGATCATCTGCGGCAGCACGATATTCTCCTCGGCGGAGAACTCGGGCATCAGGTGATGGAACTGATAGACGAAGCCGATGTGCGAGCGTCTGAGCGCCGTGCGGGCATTGTCCGACATGGCGCGCGTCGGCTTTCCCGCGACATAGACCTCGCCGGCGTCCGGGGTCTCCAGAAGGCCCGCCAGATGCAGCAGCGTCGATTTGCCCGCCCCTGAGGGCGCCACCAGCGCCACCGCCTCGCCCGGCCAAAGCGTGAGCTCGGCGCCCGAAAGCACCACGACCGACGCTTCGCCCTCGCCATAGCGGCGCGACAGGTTTTCGAGAAATAGCGCCGGCGTCTCACTCATAGCGCAGCGCCTCGACCGGATCGAGGCGCGCGGCGCGCCAGGCGGGATAGATCGTCGCCAGGAGCGACAGGATCAGCGCCATCGCCACCACGGCGGCCACGTCCGTCGTCTCGATGCGGCTCGGCAGGCCCGTGAGATTGTAGACCTCGGCGGGGAACAGATTGACGCCGGTGAGCCAGCTCAGGAAACGCCGCAGCGGCTCGACATTGTGGGCGACGATGAGGCCGACGATGAGCCCGACGAAGGTTCCCGCGAAGCCGATCGCCGCGCCGGTGATGAGGAAGATGCGCAGGATCGCCCCGCGCGTCGCCCCCATCGTGCGCAGCACCGCCACCGCGCGCGCCTTGTCCTGCACCAGCATGATGAGGCCGGAGATGATGTTGAGCGCCGCCACCAGCACGATGAGCGACAGGATGACGAACATCACGCTCGCCTCGACCGCCAGCACGTCGAAGAAGGTGCGGTTGGTCTCGCGCCAGTCGGTGTCGATCATCGGGCGCTGCTCGGCGGCGTCGATGGCGGGCCGCAGGCGGTCGACGTGGTCGGGATCGTCGACATAGACCTCGATGACATTGGCCTGGCCGTCGAGGTTGAAGAAGCCCTGCGCCTCCGCGAGCGGCATGAAGATGAAGGCGCCGTCGAAATTGGCCATGCCGACCTTGAAGATCGCCGCGACCGCGTAGGCCTTCATCCTCGGCGTCACGCCGAACGGGGTCTGCGCGCCATGCGGGGTGATGAGCGTGATCTGATCGCCGACGCGCAGGCTCAGGCGTTCGGCGAGCTTGGCGCCGACCGCGACGCCCTGGCCCTTGTCGAAGCCTTCGAGCGTCCCTTGCGTGATATGGCCGGCCACGCCCGGCAGCCGCTTGAGGTCCGTCTCCAGAATTCCGCGCGCCAGCCCGCCGGACTGGCCGTATTGCGAGGAGGCGAAAACCTGACCCTCGACGATCGGCAGCGCGAGCTTGACGCCGGGAACCCGGGACACGCGCTCGGTGACGGCGGCGTAGTCGGTCAGCGGCGTCTCGACCCCTTGCAGGAACATATGGCCGTTGAGGCCGATGATCTTGTCCATGAGATCGAGGCGGAAGCCGTTCATGACGGCCATCACGACGATGAGCGCGGCGACGCCCAGCACGATGCCGGCGAAGGAGAAGCCGGCGATGACCGAGATCGACCGCTTCGTGCGCCGCGCCCGCAGGTAGCGAAAGGCGACGAGCCATTCGAAGGCGGAGAACGGCCGCGAGGCGGCCGGGACGGCGGCCGCGGGCGCGGTGTCGAGGGCGGAGGCGGTCAAGGAGCGAGGCTCGCGAGACGCCGAGGGCGCCCCTTCTCCCCGCTTGCGGGGAGAAGGCCGGGATGAGGGGCGTTTCCGCCGGGCCGAGCGCAGGCGAAGCGGCGAGTCCCCTCGCCCTCTCCCCGCGCGCGGGGGGAGGGAAGCGGCTGGCCGACGAAGCCCACCCTCACGCGATCCCGCCGAGCCGGGCGATCGCCGCCTCGAGGCTCGCCATTTCGCGCTCGCCGGTGCGGCGGTTCTTGATCTCGACCTTGCCCTCGCCGAGCCCCTTCGGCCCGACGATGACCTGCCAGGGCAGGCCGATGAGGTCCATCGTCGCGAATTTGGCCCCCGGACGTTCGTCGCGGTCGTCGTAAAGCGCCTCGCGGCCGGTTTTGGCGAGGCTGGCGATGATCCGCCCGCAGGCGCCGTCACAAGCCGCGTCGCCGACCTTGAGATTGATGACGCCGACGTCGAAGGGCGCGGCGGCCTCGGGCCAGATCATGCCGGCGTCGTCGTGATTGGCCTCGATCAGCGCCGCGGCGAGGCGGCTCGGGCCGATGCCGTAGGAGCCGGAATGGACGACATGTTCGCGCCCGTCGGGCCCGTTCACCACCGCCTTCATCGGCTTCGAATATTTCGTGCCGAAATAGAAGATGTGGCCGACCTCGATGCCGCGCGCGGAGATGCGGCTCGCCTCGGGGATCGCGGCGAAGGCGGCCTCGTCGTGCTTCTCGGAGGTCGCGGCGTAGAGCGAGGTCCATTTGTCGAACACGCCCTGCATGACGGCGCGGTCGTCGAAGGCGATGTCCTCGGGCGGCGGGGCGAAGCCCAGGTAATCCCTATGGCAGAACACTTCGCTCTCGCCGGTCGAGGCGAGGATGATGAATTCGTGGCTGAGGTCGCCGCCGATCGGGCCGGTGTCGGCGACCATGGGAATGGCGGTGAGGCCGAAGCGCGAGAAAGTGCGCAGATAGGCCGCGAACATCTTCATGTAGCTGTGGCGGGCGCCTTCGGCGTCGAGATCGAAGGAATAGCCGTCCTTCATGAGGAATTCGCGCGAGCGCATGACGCCGAAGCGGGGGCGCACCTCGTCGCGGAATTTCCACTGGATGTGGTAGAGGTTCAGCGGCAGATCCTTGTAGGAGCGCACGCTTGACCGGAAAATCGAGGTGATCATCTCCTCGTTGGTCGGCCCGAACAGCATGTCGCGCTCGTGCCGGTCCTTGATGCGCAGCATCTCCTTGCCGTAATCCTCGTAGCGCCCGCTCTCGCGCCAGAGATCGGCGGACTGGATCGTCGGCATCAGGAGTTCGACGGCGCCGGAGCGGTTCTGCTCCTCGCGGACGACCTGCTCGATCTTTTTCAAGACGCGCAGGCCCAGCGGCAGCCAGGCGTAGATGCCGGCCGCTTCCTGGCGGATCAGGCCGGCCCGCAGCATGAGCCGGTGGGAGACGATCTCCGCCTCCTTCGGCGTTTCCTTCAGGATGGGCAGGAAATAGCGGGAAAGGCGCATCGGTCCGGCTCTGGGATTCGCGAGGGCGTTGCGCCTAATGGACAAATTGGGCGGAAAGAGCAAGGCGGCGCGGAGACAGGATCGGGTCGGCAGGGGCGAAAGCTCAGGCTTTCAGGACTTTCCGCAGCGAAGCCTCGATCTGGCCGCCGCAATAGGCCTCGCCATAGTCTCGCCTCGCCTTCTCGGCGAGCTTGGCCAGCGGCGGCAGGGCGGCGACGCGCCGGGTCAGGCCGGCGGTCACAGGCGCGGTCTCTTCGAGAATCTTGCCGATCCCGGGGAAGCGGTCGGCCATCGTCGACCACAGGACGGCCGTGACGACGTCGGCGACGCCCGGCGCCTCGCCGCCGAGCATATAGCCGGAATCCGCCTTCAGGCCATGGCGGCGGCCGGTCTCCTCCCATAGCGTCATCCACTTCTTCAGGCGGGGAACGAAGTCGCGCCAGCGCGCTTCCGTCCACATCAGGCGGCCGCCGTCGAGGGTGATGTCGTCGATCACGTCGTTGGCGTCGTTGACGATCTTGATGGTCATGGCGCGCTGCGCCGCGCCGACGGGCATGAGGTCTAAGCGTCTCGCCGAGATAGAGCGCGATGGCGGCCGTCTGGGAAATGGCGAAGTCCGCTTTTTTGTCGATCAGAATGGGCGGCCCCATGAACGGGATCGGCATTTCCTTGGCGGACCCGCTCATGAGCTCCGAGATCGCCGCGTTTCCGCGCTCGGTCCAGCTCTTCCCGGCATAAGCGAGAATAGCGCGCACGAACTGGCCGCGAAACGGAATGGACCAATAATACAGATCATAGTCGGACATCGCAGAGGCTCCCATTCATGGGCCGGCGCCAAGACTCAGCCGCAAGGCGTCGTCCCCTCGGGCGATCCGCGCGGGCTCGCGCAGCCTTCTACCCCCGCGCCGCCGCGATGATCGCCCCGACGCCGCGCCGCTGCACGATGACCGCGCGCGCGAGCCCGCCCGCGGGGGGCAGATTAAGCCGCTCGGCCCCGCCGTCCCAGCCCCCCAGCCGCACAAGCCGCTTCACGACATTGCGATGCGGCAAAGTGCGCCCGGCGTTCTCGCCGCGCGCCACCACAATTTCGAGCACGCGCGGATCGTAGAGCGCGAGCCACACATCCGCGCCGCCGGCGGGCGCGCTTCCCGCCCCTATCGTCACCGCCCCGCTCTCCATGACGACCGGCGGGCCGGAGGCGCCGCGATCAGCCTTCGCCGCCAGCGCCTCGACCTCCGACACATCCGCCCCCGCCCCGGCCGCGCGGCCGTTGACCACGACCTCGGGCGTATAGACGCCCGACTCCCCCAGCGAGCGCGCATAAGCATATTGCCGCTCGGTGAACTCGGGGCGGCCGAAGCTGTCCTTCCAGCCGAGCCGGTCCCAGTAGGTGACGGACGAAGGTCAGCGCGAGCCAGTCGGGCCGGTCGGCGTAGCGGACGAGCGCGGCGTTGGCCGGCGGGCAGTCCGAGCAGCCCTGGCTCTGGAACAATTCGACCACCGTCGGATGCGCGGCGTCGGCGGCGAAGGCGGGCGCGGCGAAAAGCAGCGGGAAAACGGCAAGCGCGAAGCGCATGGGCGGCCTCCGGGTCGGATGACGTTCGCTTCAATGCAGTCCTATGTTACACGACCGCCCGCCGATGGCCCGCACCGACTTCACCACCCCCCGCCTCTGTCTCGACGACGACCTCGCGCCCGGTCTGACGGTTGCGCTCACGCCGGAGGCCGCGAACTATCTCGTCAACGTGCTGCGGCTGAAGGCCGGCGCGCGCGTGCTCGTCTTCAACGGCCGCGACGGCGAATTCGCGGCCAGCCTCGGGGCTGAAAGCCGCAAGCGCGCTCAGCTTGCGATCGGCGAGAGGATCCGCGAGCAGGAACGCCCGCCGCCGGTCGATTACCTCTTCGCGCCGCTCAAGCACGCCCGCCTCGACTATATGGCGCAGAAGGCGGTGGAAATGGGGGCGCGCTCGCTGAGACCCGTCCTGACCCGCCGCACCCAGGCCGCGCGCGTCAATCTGGAGCGGCTGGAGGCGAACGCGCGCGAGGCCTGCGAGCAATGCGGCGTCATCTGGCGCCCTCATGTGGCCGCGCCGCAGCCCCTGCCGGCGGCGCTGGCGGAGTGGCCCGCCGACAGGCTGCTGGTGTTCTGCGACGAGGACGCGCCGACCGCCAATCCGCTGGATGCGCTTGCGAGCGCGCCGGAGGCGGAGGGCGTCGGTCTGCTGATCGGCCCCGAGGGCGGGTTCGACGACGAGGAGCGGGCGCTCATCGGCCGCGTCCCGCGCGTGCTGCGGCTGAGCCTCGGCCCGCGCATCCTGCGCGCCGACACGGCGGCGGTCGCGGCGCTCGCCCTCATCCAGGCGCGTTTCGGAGACTGGAAATGAAGAGCTTCGTCTGGCTTTGGCTGCTCGCGCTCGCCACGCCTGCGCACGCCTTCGACGAGGCGCGGCTCACGGCCGCCGCGCGCGCCGAGGAGACGGCGCTCTCCGCGCGCGTCGGCGCCGCCGCGCTCGATACGGGGACCGGCCGGCTCTGGCGCTATCGCGCCGACGATCGCTTCCCCCTGGACTCCACGCACAAGGCGTTCGCCTGCGCGACGCTGCTCGCCAAGGCGGACAGAGGCGAGGTCTCGCTCGACAGCCAAGTCAGCATCGCCGCCGCCGACCTCGTCGAATATTCGCCGATCACCGAGAAGAAAACCGCGCCGCAGACGATGTCGCTCGCCGAGCTCTGCGCCGCCGCGCTCGGCGTCAGCGACAACACCGCCGCCAATTTTGTGCTGGCCTCGATAGGCGGCCCGGGCGCCGTCACCGCCTTCTTCCGCTCGCTCGGCGACGAGACGAGCCGCCTCGACCGCACCGAGCCGACGCTCAACGAGGCGACCCCGCGCGATCCCCGCGACACGACCACGCCCGCTGAGGCCGTCGCCGATCTCGACAAGATTCTGCTCGGCGACGCCCTGAAGCCCGCCTCGCGCGAGCGTCTCACGCAATGGATGGCGGACGATCGCGTCGCCGGGCCGCTGCTGCGGGCGGCGCTGCCCCAGGGCTGGCGGATCGCCGACAAGACAGGCGCCGGCGGCCACGGCTCGCGCGGAATCGTCGCCGTGATCTGGCCGCCCGGCCGCGCGCCCGTCGTGACGGCGATCTACATCGCCGACACGACCGCCTCGATGGACGCGCGCAACGCCGCCATCGCCCGGATCGGCGCGGCGCTTGCAAGTCAGATCGGGCCATGACGCTTCGCCGAGCCCACGACCGCTACGACTACAGCCCCCTGCCCCATCGTCCGACCTATCGCTGGCCGGGCGCCAAGGGGCTGGCCGTCTATTTCGCCCTCAACCTGGAGACCTTCTCTTTCGGCGAGGGCCTCGGCGCCAAGCTCGTCCCCGCCCCCGGCGAGCCCGACGTGCTCAACTACGCCTGGCGAGACTACGGCAACCGCGTCGGCGCCTGGCGCCTGCGCGACGCCTTCCACGAGACCCGCCTGCCGCTCAGCGTGCTGGTCAACACCTGGCTTTACGACGAAGCGCCTGAACTCATCGCCGCCTTCCGCGAGCGCGGCGACGAGATCGTCGCGCATGGCCGCTCCAACAGCGAGCGTCAGGGCGCGATGGGCGAGGAGGCGGAAGCCGACATGATCGCCGAAGTCACCCGGCGCATCGCCGCCGAGGAAGGCAAGCCCCCCGCCGGCTGGCTCGGCCCCTGGATCTCGCAGTCAGCCGTCACCCCCGACCTGCTGGCGCAGGCCGGATACCTCTACGGCCTCGACTGGGCGATGGACGAGCAGCCTGTATTCATGCGCACGCGCGGCGGCGGCCGGCTGCTCGCCGTGCCCTATCCGCAAGAGCTTAACGATATTCCGATGATTGTCGCCCGCCAGGGGAGCGGCGAGGAGTTCGCCGACGCCATCATCGACGCCTTCGAGGAGATGCGCGAATTGTCGCGCCAGGCCCCGCTTGTGATGGGCGTGGCGCTGCACGCTTATATCGTCGGCTATCCCCATCGCCTGCGCCATCTGAAGAGGGCGCTGCGTCATGTCGCTGAGCGCCGCGACGAAATATGGTTGACGACTTCCGGCGCCATCGCCGCGCATTGTATCTCCCTGCCGGAGGGAACGTTGGTCTGATCTCTGACTGCTCTCCGGTTAACTATACAAAGCGCAAATTACCCCAAACTTTAAACAACCGCGTAATTGGTTTCTTAAGCCTCGGCTTCTACCGTCGCGCTATACCGATGGTTGAAGCCATGAGCACAAGAACGTATAAACTGCCGATTAACAGCGTCGCAACTTTGTTTGCGCGCTATTGCAAGTGCGATCGCGGCGTGACCGCAATCGAATTCGTGTTCGTCGCGCCGATCATGATCGCGATCCTGCTCGCCACGTTGCAGGCCGCGGTGATCTTCATCGCGCAGTCCTATTTGGACAACATGGCGGAAGACGCCATGCGAACGGTGCTGACCAATCAGGCCTATGCGCTGACGCAGACCCAATTCAAGCAGACCGTTTGCGCCAATATCACCGCGCTTTTCAGCTGCAGCAATATGATCGTCGATCTGGAGCCGGCCCCCTCCACCGCCTCGGCCATAGCGGCAGCGCTGCCGCAATTCGACGCCAAAGGCAATCTCACCAAAACGACGAATTTCAGCGTCGGGACGCAGAACACGAAGATGATCCTGACGTTGATGTATCAGTGGCCCGTCATCACCGGGTCCGCTGGGGGTGAAATTCACCAACATGGGCAACGGGACATATCTGCTGGTCTCGACCGAAGTATTTTACAAGGAACCCTGCCTCACCTCCAACGGCTGCGTGCAATCAAATGGCTGACATGCTCCGCCCCCTCGCCCGTCGCGCCCGAAGGCTGATCGCCGAAGACAGCGGCATCGCCGCAGTCGAGACGGCCTTCATCGCGCCCGTCGCCCTCATTCTGCTGTCGATCGGCGTCGCCAGCGGCCAATCGCTGGAACTCTATCACAAGACGGTGCAGACCGCGCACACCGTCACCGACCTCGTTTCGCGAACCACCTACGCGCCGGACCCCAATACCGCTGCCGCGGAACTGCTGCCGCAGAGCGCGCTCGACACCGATCTCGCGCTGTCGCAGATGACCATGTATCCCCACGACACCACGAATCTTCAGATCGTGATGTCCGAGCTCAAGGTCAACGGGACGACCAATCAGGGCACGGTGGTGTGGAGCGAAGGCTATAACGGCGGCACGAAACTGTCGGTCGGAACCAATATCACGCTCGACCCCGCCTATGTCGCCTCGGGCGCCACTTATCTGCTCTACGGACAGGTGTCCTACAGTTTCCAGCCGCTGGGCGGCATCCTGACGCTGCCGCAGATCACGCTGAACGCCACGGACATGCTGACGATCCGCAACGCCCAGCAAATCACGATCCAGTGGGGCTCATAGTCCCCGCTCCGCGCGCGTCGTCGTGGTTGCCCGCCGGTTAACGCACCCCCCCGACCACTCAACGTTCAAATAGCACAAAATTTTACGCAGCGACGCTACTCTCACCGATACCGCAAAACAGTTGCGTCAAGCGACGGAGTATTCTCAGATGTCCAAGTTCATGAGACAACCCCTGACCCGGTTCCGCAATTCGCGCGACGGAAACGCGGTCATGATTTTCGCCCTCAGCGCGCCCATACTGATGTTCGGCACCGCATTCGCGGTGGATTTCACGAACGCGACCGTTGTCAGGTCCAAGCTCAACGCCGCCGCCGACGCCGCGGCGCTTGCGGCTTTGACTCCGGCGATGATGCAGCAGAGCGACTCCGTCGCCGCAGGCGGCCGCGGTCCAGATGTTCGACGCGCGCGCCAACGCGCTGGGATCGCTCGTCAACGGCCACACCAACGTCACGGTGGCGATCACCCATCCCAGCGGCAACGCCGGCATCCGCATTGTGAATGTCGCCTACAGCGCGCAAAACAACACGATCTTCAGCGGCATTCTCAATACCAAGACCATGGACGTCAGCGGCACGTCCACCGCGCAGGCCTCGACGCCGCCGAATATCGATTTCTACCTTCTCCTCGACAACTCGCCGTCGATGTCGTTGCCCACCACCCAGGACGGCATCACGCAGATGCAAAACCTGACTTCGAAGCAGGCAAGCGGCGTCGGTTGCGCCTTCGCCTGCCATCAGGCGAGCACCAACAACAGCGATACCGCCGGCAATCTCTGCTCCACCGGCGGGACGAATCCCACCTACAGCTCGCCTACCTCAAGCAGCAACACCTATTGCGCGTCCAAGAACAGCCAGGGCCAGACGCTGACCCAGATCGACAACTACGCGATGGCGCGCCGGAACAACATCACGCTTCGCCTGGACGAGCTGACGAGCGGCATCTCGACGCTCATGACCACGGCGAACACCTATCAGAACTCCGGCATCTACACGACACCGCCGGTCTACAGGTTCGCCGCCTATTCCATGGACTCTCTCTGGCAGATTGGCACTTCGAACACTCAGCTGATGACCCTGACCGGTAGCTACGAAAGCGCCTGGTCGACGGCGAAAAGCGGCTTCGGCGTCATGGAGATGTACGCCAACAACCAGACCTGCGGCAACTCCTCGTGCACCTCCGCCGGTAGCCAAGGCGACGTCGCCACCAGCTATAACAACGCCATGAGCAGCATCAACTCCACCATGCCCACCCCCGGCAACGGCACGAACATTACAGGCGACAAGCCTCAGGAGGTGCTGTTCCTCGTCACCGACGGCGTGGAGGACGACACGGCGAGTTCGTGCACCCGGCCGATGACCGGCAGCCGATGCCAAGCGCCGATCAATCCGACGCTCTGCACTACGCTCAAGAACCGCGGGGTCAAGATCGCCATTCTCTACACGGAATATCTGCAGGTGCCGGCGAACTCGTGGTATTCGAGCTGGATCGCGCCGTTCCAGCCCGATATCGGCTCCAAATTGCAGGCCTGCGCGTCGCCTAACCTCTACTACGACGCCGCCATCGGCTCCGATCTCGGACAGGCATTGTCCCAGCTTTTCCAGGCTGTCGTGCAGAACGCCTCGCTGTCCAACTGATCCTGCCTCAAACAACGACGCCCTCCGCGAAGAACCTTCGCGGAGGGCGTCGCTGTTATTGGCCTTGCCCTATTCGACGAAGAAATGCTCGTCGAGGCGTTTCAGTTCGTAGACCTCGGTTATGCGCACGCCGACGCAATGGCGCATCATCAGGCTCGCGAGCTCCGTGCCGTCGATCAGCACCACGCGCTTGGAGACGCGGGTAACGAAGTCATAAGCGGTGGAGGGAAAGTACGAGGTGGTGACGAACACGCCTTTCGTCGCGTGATGACCCTCGAGGCCGCCGACGAAATCGCGCACCTCGCGGATCGGCACGCATTTCTCCTGCGCGAATCTCTTGGCCTGGACGTAGACGACGTCGAGGCCGAGTTCGTCCTCCTTGATGACGCCATCCACCCCGCCGTCGCCGCAACGTCCCAGCGTCTTGCCCATTTCCAGCTTGCCGCCGCCGTAGCCCATGCGGCACAGGAGCTCGACGATCAGACGTTCGAAGAAGGCCGGCGACAACGCGTGTACGCGCCTCACCAGGTCGCGCGCCAATTTCGTCTGCAACTCGTCGAAGCTGGCGGAGATGCGCTCCTCGGGCTTTTCGGGAAAATCGCATTCGACGGCCGGGCCGCTGACGGGATAACGGTCTCTCCAGGCGATGAACTCGGGATAACGCGCAAGCATGTTGACGTCGAGCTCCGTGACTCCTTCGGCGAGCAAACCCCGCGCCCGCTCGGTGCCGCGCACGTATCCGCGGCGGGTCGGTTCGACGAGCCCGGCCTTGACCAGATAACATCGCGCCCAGTTAAGGCGGTTGGCGAAGATGGATTGCTTACCGCTCGGCACCAGCCGGCTGAGTTCCTCCTCAGGAATCTTCAGCGCTTTGACGAGCTCTTCCTCGATACGCGATACATGAACCTCTTCGAGCTTTTGACACACGACCCCGAGGGTCGGAAGCATCAATTGCTGAAAACTCGGAAGCGACATTACGGTCCTCACATACGAAACACCCCGAAGCGCGTCGGCTCGATCGGCGCGTTGAGACAAGCCGAAAGGCTCAGCGACAAGACGCGGCGGGTCTCGGCGGGCGCGATCACGCCATCGTCCCAAAGCCTCGCGGTCGCGTAATAGGGCGAGCCTTCGGCTTCATAGCGCGCGCGGATCGGCGCCTTGAACGCTTCCTCGTTCTCGGCGCTCCATTCGCCGCCTTTCGCCTCGAGCGCGTCGCGGCGGATCGTCGCGAGCACGCTGGCGGCCTGTTCGCCGCCCATCACGCTGATGCGCGCGTTCGGCCACATGAACAGGAAGCGGGGCGAATAGGCGCGTCCGCACATTCCGTAATTGCCGGCGCCGAAGGAGCCGCCGACGATCAGCGTGATCTTCGGCACGCGCGCGCAAGCGACCGCGGTCACGAGCTTGGCGCCGTCCTTGGCGATGCCGCCGGCCTCGTATTTCTGCCCGACCATGAAGCCCGAGATGTTCTGGATGAAAAGGAGAGGCACGCCGCGCTGCGCGCAGAGCTCGACGAAATGCGCGCCCTTCAGCGCGCTCTCGGAGAACAGCACGCCGTTGTTGGCCACGATGCCGACCAGCATCCCGGAAAGCCGGCCGAAACCGGTGACGAGCGTGGTCGCGTAGCGGGCCTTGAACTCGTCGAACTCCGAGCCGTCGAGAATGCGCGCGAGGATTTCGCGCACGTCGTATTGCCGGCGCAGATCCACCGGCACGACGTCGATGAGCTCGTCGGCGGAATAGAGCGGCTCGCGGGAAGGGACGACGTCGGCCTTGGTCTTGGGCCTGTAGCCGAGATTGCCGACCGCGCGGCGGGCGAGCTCCAGCGCGTGCGCGTCGTCGCGCGCCAGCGCGTCGGCGACGCCGGAGACGCGGGTGTGCAGGTCGCCGCCGCCGAGATCTTCGGCGCTGACGGTCTCCCCCGTCGCAGCCTTGACCAGCGGCGGGCCGCCCAGGAAGATCGTGCCCTGGTTCTGGACGATGATCGTCTCGTCGGACATCGCCGGCACATAGGCGCCGCCCGCCGTGCAGGAGCCCATCACGACCGCTATCTGCGGGATGCGCTGCGACGACATGCGCGCCTGATTGTAGAAGATGCGGCCGAAATGCTCTCGGTCGGGAAACACCTCGGCCTGATGCGGCAGATTGGCGCCGCCGGAATCGACGAGATAGACGCAGGGCAGATTGTTCTCTGCGGCGATCTCCTGCGCCCTCAGATGCTTCTTCACCGTCATCGGATAATAGGCGCCGCCCTTGATGGTGGGGTCGTTGGCCAGGATCATCGTCTCGCGACCGGACACGCGGCCGACGCCGGCCACGAGCCCCGCGCCGTGCACGTCGCCCTCGTACATGCCGCAGGCCGCCAGCGCGCCGATCTCCAGGAACGGCGAGCCCGGATCGATCAGCCGCGCCACCCGCTCGCGCGCCATCAGCTTGCCGCGGCCGAGATGGCGCGCGCGCGCGTCGGCGCCGCCGCCTTCGGCCGCCGCGGCGCGACGCCGGGCGAGCTCGTCCAGCGCGGCGCGCCAGCGGGCGGAATTTTCGACATCGGCGGGTGTTTGCGGCTTGGGAGGCAAGCGCATGATCGTCATTCTGTCACCTTGTTGCTTTTGTGTTGCCTTATAAAAGTAATCAAATTACCGAATCCATACCGCAACTCTTTCGACGTCTTAGGTAATGTTACGTTACGCTTCACGGATTTTCTTGATGTGTACCTTTTAAAAGTTGACGTTTGACCAGTTCTGCTGGTCAATATGAAACATGTTCTCGAAATTCTGCGCGCATAACCGGCATTCATCTGCGTAAGCTCGCCGACCTCCGACAGCCCGCAGCCCCCTCTCGCGGCGGCGGACGTCGCTGGCGTCGGCCACAACGCGCGACTTGCGATGAAGAAGCCAAGCGACTGCGATCCGCAGAAGCAGCCCGCAACGAGATGCGATGGCGGGACTTTCCCTCCCCCGCCACGGCCGCATCGCCTGGCGCTCATTGGCCTGTGGAGATTCCTTCGCCCGCCGTCGTCGGAACGATGAGTTTCCGAGCCCGGCTTCAGACCCCGTCGTAGCTTTCGATGCGCCACGGCTCCCCCTCTGCGCCGGCGATCCACGCCTTCCAGGCCGGCAGAGCCATGATCGCGTCCATATAGGCGCGCGTGCGGGGCCGAACGGCGATGTCGTAGGTGTGGAAACGGTTGACGACCGGCGCGAACATCGCGTCGGCGGCGGAGAATTCCCCGAACAGGAACGGCCCGCCCGCGCCGAAGCGCGCCCGCGCGTCCTCCCAGGCCGCCTCGATGCGCGCCACGTCGCCCTCGACCTCCGGGGTGAGCGCGATCTTTCGCACCGGCCGCAGGAACTGCGTCGGACAATGGTTACGCAAAGCCGAAAAACCGCCGTGCATTTCGTTGGCGAGCGCGCGGGCCAGGGCGCGCGCGCGCTTGTCGCGCGGCCAGATCGGCAGATCGGGAAAGCTCTCGGCGAGATATTCGATGATCGCCAGCGATTCCCAGACCACGATCTCGCCGTCCCGCAGCGCCGGGCACTTTCCGGTTGGAGAGAAGTTAAGGATCTCGGAGCGCGTTTGCGGGCGCCCCATGGGAATCACGGTCTCCTCGAAGGGAATGCCGAAATGCGTCATCAGCATCCATGGCCGCAGCGACCAGGACGAGTAGGCCTTGTTGACTATGGCGAGTCGCAGGGTCATGGGCGGGGCTCCTCGAGGCCAGCGACATGCGACGCCGGCGCCCGCCTCGTCAACGGGGCGTCAACGTCGTCGCGCTTCAAATTGCGGCCGAGCCCGCTTAAAGGCGTCTCAGGGGGAACACGGGGAGCGGCGATGCTGGATTTGACGGGGTCGAAGGCGACGAGCCCCGTCGCCTACGCCCATGCCAGTCAAGCGATAGCCAATCTGCGCGGCGTTTTCATCCTCATCCTCGTGTCGTTCCATGCCAGCATGGCTTATCTCGGTTCGACGGCGGGGCCAGCGTCTTCGTTCGACCGCCCGCCGTTCCAGTGGCTCGCCTTTCCCATAGTCGACTCGCGCCGTTTCTACGGCTTCGACCTGTATTGCGCGTGGGAGGACGTGCATGTGATGGCGCTGATGTTCTTCCTGTCGGGGTTGTTCGTCGCGCCGAGCCTCGGGCGCAAAGGCGCGGCGCGCTTCGCCGCCGACCGGATCCTGCGTCTCGGCGCGCCGTTCCTGTTCAGCATGTACGTGCTGATGCCGGCGGCGATCTATCCGGTTTTCCATCAGTTGCAGCCGCAGGCCGGCCTCGCCGACTATCTGGCCGCCTATCGCGCCCTTCCGTTCCTGCCGAACGGGCCCGCGTGGTTCCTGTGGCTGTTGCTCGCCATGTCGCTCGCAGCCGCCCTCATCTACGCGGTTGCGCCCGTCGCGTTCGACGCGCTCGCGTCCCATGCCGCGGACGCGCGGCTGCGCCCGCAGCGTTTTCTGCTCAGCTGGCCTTCGCCGCGACGCTCGCCTATCTGCCGCTGACGCTGCCCTTATGGTCCGTTCGACTGGATCGAGCGCGGGCCGCTCTCGTTCCAGATCTCGCGCCCGCTGCTCTACGGCGTCTTTTTCTTCGCCGGCGTCGCCGTCGGGGCGGCGGGGCTCGGCGAAGGGCTGCTCGCGCCCGATGGGCGCTCGGCCGCATTGGCGCCGGCTCGCCGCGCTCTCGCCGCTGGCGCTGTTCACCTGGATGGGGTCTGACCGGAGTCGTGCTGACTTACCCGACATTTCGCGCCGCTGGCGATGCGCGCGCTTTCCGCGCTCGCCTATGTCGCGGCGAGCGTCGCCGGAGTGATGTTGCTGATGGCGGTCTGGCGACGCGCTTCTGCGCGCGACGGATCGCCTGGCTGGAGCCGCTGTCGCGCAACGCGCTGGGCATTTTCGTCGTGCATTATGTCCTTGCTGGTGTGGATGCAGTATCTGCTGCTCGACGCGCGGCTGCCGGCGGTCCTGAAGGCGCCGATCGTTTTCGCCACGGCGCTGCCGCTGTCGCTGGGGCTGGCGGTGGCGATGGCCAGGCTCGCGTGGCTCGCCCGCGCTGATCGGCGAGGACCCCCGCGGCGGGCACCGGGCGCGCGAGGCCGCGAAAGCGTGAGGCCGCTCAGGCCTCCGCGCCTCGGCCTCCTGCCACTCCAGCATGACCACCTTGCCGTGCTCGACCGTGAGCGCGAGCCGGCCGTGCTTGAGCTCCAGCGCCCGCGCGCCGAACAGCTTGCGCCGCCAGCCCTGAAGCGCCGGCACCTGCGCGCGGTCGCTGCGCGCGATGGCTTCGAGATCGTCGGTGGTGGCGATCATGCGCGCCGCCACGCCGCTCTCCTCGCTCGCCTGCCGCAGCAGCACCTTCAAGCAGCTCCACCGTCGCCGCGCCGCCGCCGCGCCGCTCGCGCTCGACCTTCGGCAGCGTCTTCGGATCGCGCGCCAGCCCGCGCTCGATCGCCGCCAGGATCTCGCTCGCCGGCGCGCGAGCGTTCCAGGCCGCGCGGGGCGGCGCGCAGGGCGCCGAGCTCGGTCATGGTGCGCGGGCGCGGCGAAGCGCGATCTCGATCAGCGCGTCGTCCTTCAGCACGCGCGCGCGCGGCACGTCGCGCGTTTGCGCCTCGGCCTCGCGCCAGGCGCAAAGCTCCATCAGCACCGCGAGATCGCGCGGCTTGCGCGCACGGGTCTGGAAACGCTCCCAGGCGCGCTCGGGATGCTGCTCGTAGGTCTCCGCCGAGGTGAGCACCTTCATCTCGTCGTCGAGCCATTCGCGCCGTCCGGTCGCGGCGAGCTTGGCGTCGAGCGCGCGATAGACGTCGCGCAGATGGGTGACGTCGCCGATGGCGTAATCGATCTGCGCCTGCGCGAGCGGCCGGCGCTGCCAGTCGGTGAAGCGCGAGGATTTGTCGACATGCTGTTTGGTCAGCGAGCGCACGAGCTCGCTGTAGGAGACCTGCTCGCCATAGCCGCACACCATGGCGGCGACCTGGGTGTCGAACATCGGCGCAGGCACGAGCCCGGCGAGCTTCCAGAAGATCTCGACGTCCTGCCGCGCGGCGTGAAAGACCTTCACGACATTGCGGTTGGCCATCAGCGCGAACACCGGCGACAGGTCGATGCCGGGGGCCAGCGCGTCGACCGCGATCGCCTCCTCGTCGCTGGCGAGCTGCACGAGGCACAGCATCGGCCAGAACGTCGTCTCGCGATGGAACTCGGTGTCGACCGTCACGAAACGGTGCGCGCCATCCGCGCGCAGGCGGCGGCGAGTTCCTCGGTCGTCGTGACGACAGCGTTCATTCCTGCGGCGTCGGCGCGGGGGGCTTGATGCGGTCTTTCTTGGCCGGCGTCGGCGTGTGGCGGGGCATGCCGAGCCGCTTGTCGAGATAGCCGCCGACCGCCTCCTGCAAGATCCTCGATGCAATCCTCGAAGAAATGGTTGGCGTTGGGGATCACCGCATGTTCGATCACGATGCCCTTCTGCGTCTTGAGCTTCTCGATCAGCCCCTGCACTTCCTTCAGCGGCGCGACGCGGTCCTTGTCGCCGTGGACGAACAGGCCCGACGACGGACAGGGGGCGAGGAAGCTGAAATCGAAGCGGTTGGCCGGCGGCGCGATCGAGATGAAGCCCTCGATCTCCGGCCGGCGCATCAGAAGCTGCATGCCGATCCAGGAGCCGAAGGAGACGCCGGCGATCCAGCAGGCGCGCGCCTCGGGGTTGATCGTCTGCGCCCAGTCGAGCGCCGAAGCCGCGTCCGACAACTCGCCCTGGCCGTGGTCGAAGGCGCCCTGGCTGCGCCCGACGCCGCGGAAATTGAAGCGCAGCACCGAGAAGCCGCGCTCGGCGAAGCTGTAATAGGTGGAATAGACGATCTGGTTGTTCATCGTCCCCCCGAACTGGGGGTGCGGGTGCAGCACGACGGCGATCGGCGCTCCGCGCTGCTTGGCGGGGTGGAACCGGCCTTCCAGGCGGCCGGCCGGACCGTTGAAGAACACTTCGGGCATCGCGGCTCCAAACAGGCGGACGGCGTCTCCCCGCTCGGCGCCGAGGCCGCAGCCGCTTGCGGCGGACGCCACGCGCGCTTAAACCTTCGCGGGGAAACGCGGGATCGGGTCGGGCCTCATAGCCGCCGTTCGCCCTGCGACTGCAAGGAAAAACAGCGCGGCCGCCGAGCAGTCGCCAGCCTCGGAGCGAGAGATATGCGCTTCTATCTCGATTACAACGCCACCGCGCCGCTGCGGCCCGAGGCGCGCGCGGCGATGCTCGCCGCGCTCGATCGCGTCGGCAACCCCTCCTCGATCCATTTCGAAGGCCGCGCCGCCCGCGCGCTCGTCGAGGAGGCGCGGCGGGAGGTCGCGGCGCTGGCCGGCGCCTCGCCGCGCGACGTCGTGTTCACGGCCAGCGGCACGGAGGCGGCCAATCTGGCGCTGGCGCCGGGCGTTTCCGCGCCCGGCGTCGCGCCGCTCGCACGGCTGATCGTCTCGTGCGACCGAGCACGCCTGCGCGCTCGGCGGGCATCGCTTTCCCTCGGCCGAGATCGCGCCAGTCGGACCGGACGGCCGCATCGATCTGGAGGCGCTGGCGCGGCTTCTCGACGACGGCCCGCCGGCGCTGGTCGCCTTGCAGGCCGCCAACAACGAGACCGGCGTGCTGCAGCCCGTCGCCGAGGCGGCGGAGCTCGCACATGCGCGCGGCGGCCTCGCTCGTCTGCGACGCCGTGCAGGTCGGCGGGCCGGCTGCCGCTGGCCGAGGCCGCGCGCGGCGCCGACGCGCTGCTCCTGTCGGCGCACAAGTTCGGCGGCCCCAAGGGCGCCGGGGCCTTCGTCGGCCTGCGCCAGGGGCTGCACGTCGAGCCGCTGCTGCGCGGCGGCGGGCAGGAGCGCGGGCGGCGGGCGGGCACCGAGAACGTCGCGGCGATCGCCGGCTTCGGCGCCGCCGCGCGGGCGGCCGCGTCCGGGCTCGCCGAGGAGGCGGCGCGGCTCGCGGCCCTGCGCGACGCCTGCGAGGCGCGGCTGCGGGCGCTGGCGCCGGAGGCCGTGGTGTTCGGCGCCGAGGCGCCGCGCCTGCCCAATACGTTCGCCTTCGCGCTTCCGGGACTTGCGGCTGGGACGCTGCTGATGCGGCTCGATCTCGACGGAATCGCCGCGTCCTCGGGCTCGGCCTGCTCATCGGGCAAGGTCGGGCCGTCGCATGTGCTGGCGGCGATGGGGATCGCGCCAGCGCTGGCGGCCGGCGCGATCCGCATCAGCCTCGGCTGGGCGTCTGGGCGAGGCGGATGTCGAGGCTTTCGCGGCGGCGCTGGAGCGGGCGCTGGCGGGGACTCCGGCGGAACGGGCGGAGCGGCGTAAATCGCGCCTATCCGGCGAAGGCGAAACGGCGCCCGGCCGCATCAGGCGATTTTGGCGGGCGCCTGGGTGCGCACGAACTGGTTGCGCAGATGATCGCCGGAAGTCGTCGGCGCATATTTCGGAGGCCGGCCCGCCCCGGCGCAGCTTGGAATGCAGGAGATCTCGGCGTCGTAGTTCGGATTGTGGAAGAAGATGATCGATTGCCGCCGACTGCCCGAGGATTGGTCGGCGGGCGGGTTGACCACGCGGTGAAGCGTGGAGACCCAGACGTCGTTGGTCCAGCGCGCCATCAGCTCGCCGAGGTTGATGATATAGGCGCCGGGGACGATGGGGACGTCGACCCACTCGCCGTTCTTGTTGAAGACCTGCAATCCGCCGGGATTGGCCTCCGCCTTCAGAATGGTCAGGCTGCCGTAATCGCAATGCGCGCCGGCGCGAAGCTGGCCGGGCTTGGGAGGCGAGGTCGGCTCGGGATAGTTGCGTATCCGTAGGCGGCTGATGTGGCGGTCGACCTTATTGTCGAAGAAGCTTTCGGGAAGATCGAGCGCCAGCGCGAAGATGCGCATGAGTTGAACGGCGAGATCGCCCATGGCGCGATAATAGGCGGTATAGGCGGCCCGCAGCCCTTCCGGCGCCGCCGGCCAGAGATTGGGGTGGAAGTGCTTACCCGCTTCCGGACGGGTGTAGTAGGGATCGTTGGGATCGATGACGTCCACGGGACCGATCATGAAGGATTTCATTGAGATCGGCCGCCGTGGTTTCGCCGCGACTGGCGGCGACCGCCTCGGCCTCGATGGGAATGTAGCCGCGCGTAACGTCGATGGCCGGCCGGGCGACCGCCGTCTTGGCCGCAAGCGGCAGATCGAAAAATTGGCGCGACAGCGCGTCGGTGCGCTCGATCAGGCTGGGATCGACGCCGTGGCCGGAGATGATAAGAAATCCGATGTCGCGGCAAGCCTGCCCGACTTGCTCGGCCACGCGCTTCTTGTCGCTGAGGTCGCCGTTCAGGAAGGGAGCGACGTCGATAACGGGAACTTGCATGAGGGTCATGCGCAATCCCATGCGAACGTCGGCGCCAACGACGCGCGCCGCCGCATTTCTCGCGCGCGCTTCACCCGCCGCCCCGCAGCAGCGCCTGCAAATCCGCCAGCGTGTCGGCCTCGGCGACCGGCTTGTCGCGCCGCCAGCGCAGCATGCGGGGAAAGCGCGTCGCCACGCCGCTCTTGTGGCGCTTCGAGGCGGCGATCCCCTCGAAGCCGATTTCGAACACGAGCGTCGGCTCGACCCGGCGCACCGGCCCGAAGCTCTCCACCGTCGTGCGGCGGATGATGGCGTCGACCTCGCGCATCTCCGCGTCGGTGAGGCCCGAATAAGCCTTGGCGAAGGGCGCCAGCGTCCGTCCCGCGTCCTCCTGCGGACCGCTCCACACCGCGAACGTATAATCGCTATAGACGCTGGCGCGGCGGCCGTGGCCGCGCTGGGCGTAGATCAGCACGGCGTCGACCGCCATCGGATCGAGCTTCCACTTCCACCAGAGGTCGCGCTCGCCCGCGCCCGAGCGCTTGCGGCCCGTCCCATAGGGCGCCTCGCGCCCTTTCAGCATCAGCCCCTCGGCGCCGATCGCTCGCGCCTCAGCGCGCTGCGCCGCCAGGCCCGGCCAGTCCGGCGCCTCGACGCGCGGGCTCAGCCGCAACGCCGTCGCGCCCCGCGCCCGCGCGCCTCGACGATCCGCTCCAAACGCGCCCGCCGCTCGATCTGCGGCAGGGCGCGCAGGTCCGCGCCGCCCTCTTCCAGGAGATCGTAGGCGATGAAGGCGGCGGGCAGTTCCCCCGTCAGCCTGTCGGTGAGAACCTTGCGGTTGAGCCGCTGTTGCAGCTTTGCGAAAGCCTCGATCCCTTCGACGCCCGCCCCGGCCCGCGCGACGACGATCTCGCCGTCGAGCGCCGTCCCCGTCCGGCAGCGCCGCCGCCACCGCGCCAAGTCCGGGAACGCCTCGGCGATCAGCTCCTCGCCGCGCGACCACAGCCGCCATTCCCCGCCGCGCGTCAGCAGTTGCGCGCGGATGCCGTCGAACTTCCACTCCGCGATCCAGCCCTCGGGCGGCCCGAGCTTGCCGGGCAGCTCCTCGACGGCGGCGACAAGCTGATGGGCGAGGAAGAACGGATAAGGCCGCCCGCCCGCCGCCGCAGCCTCCGCGGCAGGCGCGACCAGGGCGCCGAAATCCTCGGCCGTGACCGACCCGCCCGGCCTGGGTATAGCCCATCAGCCGCTCGGCGATGGTCGGCGCATCGAGCCCCGTCGCCTCGGCCAGCGCCTGCACCACCTGCCCGCTGCGCGACGCCGATGCGCAACGCGCCCGTGGTCAGCTTGAAGAAGGCGAGCCGGTCCTGCTCGCGCCATCGCGGCGAGATAGGCGACGAGCCGGGCGTAGCGCGCCTCCTCGTCGAGCGCGCGCAAGGCCGGCAGCCGCTCGTCCATCCAGGCCTCAAGCGCGACGTTTTCAGTCGCAGCGGCCGGCGGCAGCAGCAGCGCCAGCGTCTCGGCGAGGTCGCCGACGTTCTGATAGCTCTCCTCGACCAGCCATTCCGGCAGGCCCGTCGCCTCCAGCGCGAGACGGCGCAACAGCCGCGTCGGGATCATCTGCTTGCGCTTGCCGCCGGCCAGCAGATAGACGACCCACGCCGCCTCGGCGAAGCGCGCGGGATCGGCAAGCGCCGGCTTCAGATAGGCTTTCAGCGCCTCGATCTTGTGGCGCGTCGAAGTCGCGGCGTCGAGCGCGCGATAGAGGTCGGCGAAGGCCTCTCACGCGGCCTCGCCCTGATCTTCGCTCGCCATATTCGGCCTGGACGACGCTCGGCGCTGCAGCCCCTTCTCGCCGAGGTAGCGCGCCAGCGTCGCCGCCGAGCCATGCGTGACCAGCACGCGCGAGGCGCCGGTGGCGGCGATGGCCGACAGCAGTCCGTCCCAGTCGGCGTGATCGGACAGCACGAAGCCGCGATCGACGCCGCGCCGGCGCCGCTGGCCGCGCACCTGCATCCAGCCGCTGGCGAAAGCGTCGGCGTAGTCGGGAAAACGCCGCATCCAGGGCGAGGCCGGCCGCCGAAGGCGGCGCCAGCACGAGGCGCGTGGCGATTTCGCGGCCTTCGCCATGCCCGCCGGCGACGCCGTCGGCGGCAGGGCGACGCCGCTGGCTGCGATAGATCTCGTTCATCGGCTCGACGGCGCCGTGGGCGACGAATGGGGCCGATGGCGGGATCGACGAGCGCCAGCACCCGCTGCGCCTTGCCGAGAGAATAGGCGTAGATGACGCTGGCGCGGCCGGCCTCGGCGTTCGCCCGCCACCAGCCGTTGATCTCGGCGGCGACCTCGGCCTGCGGACGCCAGCGGTAGATCGGCAGGCCGAAGGTGGATTCGGTGATGAAGCCGTGGCAGCGCACCGGCTCGAAGGGCGCGCAAGTCCCGTCCGGCTCGATCTTGTAGTCGCCCGAGGCGACCCAGACCTCGCCCCTTGTGCTCGACGCGCACCTGCGCCGATCCCAGGATATGCCCGGCCGGATGCAGCGAAACCCGCACGCCGTCGCGTTCGATCGTCTCGCCGTAAGCTGACGCCCTGGACCTCGATCTCGCCGAGGCGGCGGCGCAGGATGGGCACGCTGTCGGCGTGGCAGAGATAGGCTCGCGCGCCGGAGCGGGCGTGGTCGCCGTGGCCATGCGTGACGACGGCGCGCGCCACGGCCCGCCAGGGGTCGATGTAGAAATCGCCCGGCGGGCAATAGAGGCCCTCGGGGCGCGGGACGATGAGGTTCATGCCCTCTGAGGTAAGCTTGCCGACGCCGCTTGCAAAGCCGCGATGCCATAGGGGAATATTTACCCGCGCCGCCGAGGATGAAAGGCGGAGGCCCCCATGTCGTCAGCGTTCCAACATCCGATTTTCGACGAACCCGGCGCAGCCGAGGCGGGCGCGAAGCCGAAGCGTTTCAAGGTCGCGCCGACTTTCGTCATCGACCTCGCCTTCTCCGCGTTCGTGCCTCATTGGCATCGCGCCGGTCTGGCGTCAGGCGCTGACGCGCGGCGCCGATCGTGTCGGTCCCGACCTTCGCGCTGCTGGCGCTGATCCTCGCCTGCTACTTCGGCAAGACGCTGACCATCGGCCATCTCGACGGCCGCGGCGGCGATGCGCGCGCTTATGTGAAGTCCGGCGCGCTGGTGACGACCGGCCCCTATGGCTGGTCGCGCCATCCGACTTACGCGCTGGCGATGCTGCAATTCCTGCTGTGGTCTTTGCTCGCGGCCTATAGTCCAGGCCTTCGCGCCGTGGAGCGTGGGGCTCATGGCGGCCGTCATCGGCGCCCCGCTCGGCTTCTACCTCGTCAACGATCTCCTGGTCATGCCGACCGAAGAGGCGATGCTGCGCCGCCTGCACCCGGACGAGTTCGACGGCTATGCGGCGAAGGTGAACCGCTGGTTCGGGCGCGCCATAGCTAGGCATCGGCGGAAGTGCTAAGCTGACGCCATGTCCGAAGCCGCGCAAAAGGTGATGACCGTCGACGAGTTCCTCGCCACCGCCGAGGAGCGCGAGGGGCGCTGGGAGATCGAGGACGGCGTCGCCTATGCGATGGCGCCGGAGCGGCTTGATCACGCGCGGGTCGAAAGGCCAGACTTTCATTGCTTGCGAGCCGCCATCCGCCGCGCCGGGCTGCCTTGCGAGGCCGTGCCCGACTCCGTCGCCGTCCGCATCACCGCTCGGACGGCCTACCAGCCTGACGCGCTGGTCTATTGCGGCGAGCGCCTGCCGCCCGAGGCGCGCGAGGTTCCCGCGCCCGTCATCGTCGTCGAGGTGTTGTCGCCCTCGACCGAATGGCGCGACGCGCACCGCAAGCTCATCGGCTATTTCTCGCGGCCGAGCGTTGCGCATTATCTGACCATTCGATCCGCGCGACCGCTCCGTCGCGCACCACAAGCGCGCAGAGGGCGGGCTCATCGAGACCCGCATCCTCTATGACGGCCCGCTGAAGCTCGACCCGCCCGGCCTCGAGCTGACGTCGCCGAGCTTTTCCCCGCCGACTGAGCCGCGCGATGCGCGCGCCAGCGGCGCGCGCAGCTCCATCGGCCGCGCCGGATATCGCGCCTCCAGAAACTCGGCGGCCACGATGCGGTCGGCGCGGAAATGGCGGAAATCGTGGCGCAGCTCGCACCATGCCGCCAGAATCCGCACCGTCTCGACATAGCCGATCACCACCGGCCAGATCGACGCGCTCGCTTTCGCGGCCCGCCTCGTCGCGATAGCGGATGCGCATCTTCAGCCCGCGCCGGATCGCGGCGCGCGTCGCGGCGAAATCGAGCCCGTCGGCGATCGCGCGCGAGCGGCGGGGCGACACTCGACGCTCGGCTCCAGCACGAAGGGGCGCAGGCGCTCGGGCGTGACGGCGGCGATCTTGGCGAGCAGATCGCGCGCGGCGGCGGCGAGGCCGGCGTCGCCCTTCTCGGCGACCCATTGCGCGCCGAGCGCCGCCGCCTCCAGTTCGTCCGGCGTCAGCATCAGCGGCGGCATGTCGAAATCGCGGCCGAGCACATAGCCGATCCCCGCCTCGCCCTGGATCGGCGTGCGGCTCGCCATCAGGTCGGCGATGTCGCGGTAGATGGTGCGCTTGGAGACTTCGAGCTCCTGCCGCGAGGCCGCGGCGGTCGACGGGCCGGCGCGCGCGGCGCAGGATCTGGAGAATCTGGAACAGGCGGTCGGCGCGGCGCATCGGCGCGAAGCTACTGCTGACACGCATGCTGTCAGCAAGCCCATGCGAAGCCTCGTCAGCGCCGCGCAACCCGAGGCTTCGAGGACCCTCCCGATGAACTTCGTCTCCACCCGCCTCACCGTCGCCGACATCAAGACGATGGTCGGCTTCTACGAAATGGTGACGGGCCAGACCGCCGACTGGCTCGCGCCCGTCTTCGCCGAGATCGTCACGCCGTCGGCGAGTAGTGCTCACTTTCAAAATGGCGCGATGACGTCATGAAATTTGACACAATGTTGCCTTAGTCTTAGCTTCGCCGCGCGGGGGAATTTCGCGGTTAGGGTTTTAAGGCGTGCCAGATTTTCATCCGAAAATGCCTAAGCCCTGGCCACCCCAAGGGTCGGAAGCACTAAACGGCATCATATATCGAGGAATTAAAAAGTTGCCCATAAGAGCACTCCACTTTAAATCAAAGGCAGAAAAGCCTCAATGCCAGTGTGACCGCTCCGATCAAAAGAGCTGGGGGCTTTCTGTGTGGACTACCTTAGGCGAGGTAAAAACTGCCAGAGAATTGTTTCCAGATACGGTTGGAAAATGGAAGATAGCATCGGCCTCGTTCACGGAAGCGCATGGCGTTATAAAAAACCCATCCACGCCGCCAAACCCCCATCCTTATACGTTCTGGAAATACGTCGCGCGTCGATATCACCGCAAAATTTTCGCTTTGCAGCGATATAGAAACGCTCGCGATCGACCGCATAATGTGGAGCCCCTCGGGCACACCCAGCAAATGCATGCACGTTCCGCTTGACCCCGACGACACGCTGTATCGCATTGATGAGCCGCTTCTGTTTGTTGCAAACGTTATGCTCGGGAAATATCTCTTTTATAAAATGTCCAAGTCGGATCGCTCTAATTTTTATTTAGTTGTTCGCACCCGCACCGAGATAGTGAAGTCCTCCATGGACGCGTCTTTATCTCTGCGCGGCGCGCTGTCTCAAACGTCCCCTTGGGTCGTAGAAACCAATGAAAATCTCAATGGACAGAGATTTTCGGCTGTGCGCATTTCAGATATCCCCAGCAAAATGCTTCCTCCGTCTGGGCTGGCTCTTGGCGCAAATCGCGATAGGTCTGCGGCGGATTTGTTGGATCAGGCAATCTCATTTTTCTCGTTTAAATTCTCTGGGGAGCGGCTATCCAATGATAGTATACCATTGTCCGTATTTAGGCATTTGGTACGTGGTTTGCATAACTTCGGTGAGGAAAATATTTCCTGCACCAATTATAGAAGATCAATTCATCGGAAAACAGTTCGATTTTGACATATTGCCGGTGAAGCTTGGTAGCCTTCTTGTATCAGTTAAATCGCCACGCATCAATTCTGACAAACTAAAGGCGAATATTCGAGAAAAAATTGATAGGGAAAAGATAGATATTGAGTATAAAGAATTAGGTTCACAATTTCTAGCAGACGCATCCCAAGTGGTAAAAGAAGCTTCGAAGGGGGATTTGCGAGAAAACATATACCATTGAAAATTTCGACGTATTCCCCAAATTAGTCGCGATAGTCCCATCGCATAAAAGAATCGTTGACGGAGTTGAGCTCAGGTCCGCGCACCGAAAGCAAATCGAGGGCGGTTCACATTAATGAGGTAGTTGGAACTAGGATTAAAGACGCCTATTTTAATGCGGAGCACAGGCCACGGACGATCTCTGGAGAGGTAATTGAAATAAATGGTGACAAAGCTACATGTGTTATACGGGACATAAATTATCAACGATTACGTGCGCTCTTAAAAGAGAAGCGTATAATTCGATGGAATTTCCCATTGGCACCAAGATTAGGGTGAGGGGAAATTTTCTTAAGAGACAAGAAGGGATTATATATCTGTGCAGCCATTTACAGAAATTACTGATTAACCTATCGCCTTGAGTGTGACTATTATACGCGCTTTTTGTAAGGGCCGCGCTTCGTCGGTGCGGCCTTCGCTTCTTCTGCCTCTACCAGCGCGACGATATCCGCGACCTCCCAAAGCCGATCCGTGACGCCAGCCGCCATCGCCGGGGTCATGCGCAGCTTCGAATGAATGCGGACGAAATTGTAATACATCATGTGGAGCGCGACCGCGTAGGCGTGGTTCTCGACCTTCTTTGAGAAGGCGTTCGTCAGCCGGGTGAAGCGGCGCATGTGCATCCGCATCGTGAGGTTCTGGCGCTCGACATAGGACGTCGAGATGTGCGTCGATCGGGCTTGCCTTCGATCGCTCTTTCGCGACGCCAGTGCATTCGGCGGGGCTGTAGCGGCCCTTGGCGCTCTCGGGCGCCGCGCCGTAAATCTTGACCAGCATGCGCGTAGTCGACATCGTCGCCGAACGCGCCCTCGACCGCCTCCAGGTAGGCCTTGTGGCCGTCGACGTGAGCTGGACGCGGTTGGCGAGGCGCGAGCGCAGATCGTCCATGAACCACATGGCGCATTCGCCATCGCGACCGCCGACGAAATAGGAGACGATTAGCTTCGTGTCCGCGTCGATCGCGGTCCAAGTCCAAGTGTCGCCAGCGTCATCAGGCGCGGCCTTGGCCGTCGCGACGTTCTTTTGCTTCGCGTAGGTGAAGCTCCAAATCTCATCGACCTGAATGCGCTTGGCCTGTCACGTTGCGCACGTGGTCATCGTGGTAGGCCGCGCACGCCTTTCCGGCATCGATCAACAGCTTTGTGACCGTGTTCTTGCTCGCGCCGGTCAGGCGCGTGATCGGCGCGGATCGACTGGCCTTCGCAGAGAAGGTGGAGGATGCGGGCGCGATCTTCGGTCGATCGAGCTTGTTCATGCTAATTCAAAACTCATCACTCTGCGCCCCTAAGTCAAGCATAAGGGGCAGTTTGCAAAATTTTAAAATTCTGATACGACGGTCGCGCCGCAGGGGAACGGCAGGGGAATCGCATGGACATCGACAAGGCGCGCTTCAAAACTCCAGGCCAATTGTTGGAATGGCTCCTTTCCGAGCGCAATTGGACCAAACGCACTCTTGCTGTCGTTCTTGAAATAGACGAACAGAAGATGAAGAAACCATTTGCGTCCGACAAGCAGCCCATAACTGCCGACTTCTCGCTTTTACTTGAGGAAATATTTGAGACTAAGGCTAGTATATTTCTAGGTTTGCAATGCGCGTACGATTTGGCAAAAGCTAGAATTGTTACTCAACCAGACCCTAAGCGAGCTACGCGCGCGCAAATTCATCACGGTTTGCCGCTCTCTGACATGATTAAACGCGGATGGATCGCGGCTAAAGATGTTCGCGACCCACGTATAGAACAGGAGTTAATTCGTTTCTTTGGGACCAACAGAATTGAAGACATTGAAATTCTTCCCGCACTCCGCGAAGAAAACTGAGGTGAGCAGACCGGCAACACCTACTCAGCTAGCATGGCTGTATCGTGCTCGTAAAATTGCCGATGAAATGCTAGCTGCCAACTATAGTCGAGACAAACTTGCGTCTGCAATACCATCGCTCAAGTCCTTTCTTATTTCTCCAGAAGCAGCTAGGAAAACCCTAAAATCATGGCCGAGGCAGGCGTTCGATTTTTGATTATGAAATCTCTGCCGGGCGCTAAAATTGATGAAGTCTGTTTCTGGTTGCAGTGGAAGGATGGTAATAGCAATGACTACACGGTTTGATCGTATTGATAATTTCTGGTTTGTGCTCCGTCACGAAATTGAACATGTATTACAGGGACATGGCAAAAACAAGATTATGCTAGATATAGAATTAGGTAGTGACGAAACTGGAGAGCAGAATATCTCTGACGAGGAGATTGTTGCAAACGACGCGGCGTCTGATTTCTGCGTTTCTAAGAAAATGATGGATGCGTTTGTAGCAAGGAAAGCGCCATTTTTCCACGATAGGGATATTTTGGCATTTGCTAAAATGATTAATGTTCATCCGGGACTAATAGCCGGACAGATACGGCATAGAACAAATAATTATACACGTTTTCAAAATTATCTTGTAAAAATTCGGTCTGTAATACTGCCTAACGCCGTCGTCGATGGGTGGGGCAGCGTGTATCCAGTCGAACAATAGGACAAGACATGTCTAAGAAACGCGATATGCAGCGGCTGATACGTGCTTCCCGGGATGAAACCGGGAAGCGTGAAGTAGATATGAAAGAAGTTGCCAAATGGGCGGTTGGCAAAGGATGGACTTTCCCCACACCAAGAAATCCCCTCGATTTCTCGCGCAAAACTTCGCGGAGGCAGCTCGCGCAGCAATCCGCAGGGATAAGAAGTCAATTCGCCCCTACCACGCAAACCATTCATTCCCTTTGTCCAGGGCTTCCAACGACTCCGGTTTTTGTGGCTCGATATCGATGAAGCAGAGCGCGGTCCGATGTTGACCAATCCAAAGGCCAAGCGCCGAGCGCATGGTTGGCGACGGCTACCAACTACCTCAGAATATCATCCCTTGGAACGCGATCAACCCTGCATAAACAACCTATCGAGCTCCCCATGCATTCGAGCTTTGACGCGCGATATCGTCTTCATGCCCCAGACGATGCAGGGCGAAGCGGCTTAATCGGTTTTCTTCCAGCGCGCCTCCGCAGCGAAGCACCGTCTATCTCCGAACGCTCCCCCTCGACATCACTTTCGCTCGCGCCTTGCCGCATTTCGCGCCACCTACGCGAGCCACACGACCTTGCGCGTCTCAGGGCGCTGGGCCATCCTCAGACGTAGCCACGTCGCTCACGAACTTGGCGAGCTGGCTCGATCGCGCGGGCGCTTCGAGCGTCTTGCTCATGCGAGACACCCGGCACGGCTCGCCGTCGCTTTCCACGTTCGCCTAGAGCGGCCGATTCAAAATGACCTTCTACCCGTCGGCGACGCTCGCCTTCAGCGCCGCCGACACCGTGTCGGTATTCAAGGAGGGCATTGCCGAACCCGGCGCCAACCGCACCGCCGTGCTGGAATTCAAGGTCGACGACGTGGACGCGGAATTCGCGCGACTGAAGGATGTGGTCGAGGTCGAATTCGAGCCCAAGACGATGCCCTGGGGCAACCGCACCACGCAATTCCGGGACCCCGAAGGCACGCTCGTGGCGCTGTTCGCGCCGGTCACCGACGCCGCCAGGGCGCGGTTCGGCGCCCGGTAGATCATTGGCCTGGAACGAGGCCGGCCTGGCGGCGTAAAAGCGGCGCCCGGCCCCCATGTCTCAGTCCGCTCCGCTACCTCCTGCTGTCCGCTCCGGGCGCCCGCCGCGCGCCGAGGCGGTCATCCGCGCCTATTTCGTCCGGCGCGGCTGGAAACCCTTCCCCTTCCAGCGCGAGGTCTGGGCGGCGATGCGGGCGGGGCGAAGCGGGCTCCTGCACGCCACCACCGGCGCCGGAAAGACGCTGGCGGTCGGCTTCGGCGCATGGCTCGCGGCGCGTCCCGCCTCGCGCCCGCAGGCGCGGACGCCGCGCTCAAGATCCTCTGGGTCACGCCGATGCGCGCGCTCGCCGCCGACACCGCGCGCACGCTGGAGGCCGTCTTCGCCGAGATCGGGGCGGTGGAGCGTCGGCCTGCGCACCGGCGACACCGACGACAAGACGCGCGCCGCGCAGCGCAAGCGCCTGCCGCGAGCTGCTCGTCACCACGCCCGAAAGCCTCACGCTCATGCTCGCCCACCCCGAGCGCGCGCGCGCGCTTCGCCGCGCTCGACGTGGTCGTCGTCGACGAATGGCACGAGCTTCTCGGCAACAAGCGCGGCGTGCAGACGCAGCTTGCGCTCGCGAGCCTCCGCCGCTGGCGCCCGGACGCGCTGATCTGGGGCCTCTCGGCGACGCTCGGCGATCTCGAAGTGGCGCAGCGCGCGCTTCTCGGCCCCGGACGCGGAACGGCGCTCATCGTGCGCGGCAAGCTCGACAAGCCGCTGGTCATCGACACGCTGCTGCCGAGCGAGCCCGAGCGCTTTCCCTGGGGCGGCCATCTCGGCATCGCCATGCTTGCCGCGCGTCGTCGCCGAGATCGAGGCGGCGGCGACCACGCTCGTCTTCACCAACACCCGCAGCCAGGCCGAGATCTGGTACAAGGAGCTCCTGAACGCCCGCGCCCGACTGGGCCGGAATCCTCGCCCTCCACCACGCCTCGCTGGAGCGCGCAGACCCGCGACTGGGTCGAGCACGGGCTCAAGGCCGGCGCGCTGAAGGCGGTCGTCTGCACCTCGAGCCTCGACCTCGGCGTCGATTTCCTGCCCGTCGAGCGGGTGATGCAGATCGGCTCGCCGAAGGGCGTGGCGCGGCTGTTGCAGCGCGCCGGCCGCTCGCGGCCACGCGCCGGGCCGCGCCTCGCGCATCACGCTCGTCCCGAGCCACAGCCTGGAGCTCGTCGAATCCGCCGCCGCGCAGAAGGCGGTCGCGAGAAGGCCGCATCGAGAGCCAGACGCAGCCCCGACGCGCCGCTCGACGCGCTCGCCCAGCATCTCGTCACCATCGCGCTCGGCGGCGGCTTCCGGCCCGACGAACTGCTGGCCGAGGTGCGCGACACCGTGGCCTACGAGCAGCTGACGCGACGAGGACTGGCGCTGGGCGCTGGATTTCGTCCGCCACGGCGGCCCGACGCTCGCCGCCTATCCCGACTTCAAGCGCGTCGAGCCCGACGGCGAAGGGCGTCTGGCGCGTGCCGAACGCGCGGCTCGCGCATGCTGCACCGCTTCAACATCGGCACGATCACCGCCGACGCCGGCGTGATGGTCCAATACGGCCCGACGCCGCCGGGCGCGCGGCTCGGCGCGGTCGAGGAGAGTTTCGTCGCGCGGCTCAAGGCCGGCGACAAATTCTGGTTCGCCGGCAAGCTCGCTGGAGTTCGTGCGCGTGCGCGACCAGACGGCCTATGTGCGGCCGGGCAAGGGCGGCCGGGCGACCGTGCCGCGCTGGGGCGGCGGCCGGATGCCGCTTTCGACCACGCTCGCCGACGCGATGGTCGAGCTGATGGGCGCGGCGGCGGAGGGGCGCTTCGACGGTCCGGAGATGCAGCGCCGCCCGGCCGCTGCTCGAATTGCAGGCGCGCTGGTCGGCGCTGCCGACGCCCGCGAGACGCTGCTCGCCGAGACGCTGAAGACCCGCGACGGCTGGCATCTGTTCCTCTACCCCTTCGCCGGCCGCAATGTGCATCTTGGACTTGCGAGCCTCATCGCCTGGCGGGCGGGGCAGATCGCGCCGGGCGTGTTCTCGCTCGCCGTCAACGACTACGGCCTTGAGGCGTTTTCGGCGGGCGAGCGCGACTGGGCGGCGGAACTGCCGGCCCTGCTCGACGCGTCGCTGAGCCTCGAGGCGCTGATGCGCGAGACGTTCGGCGAGCCTCAACGCGGGCGAACTGACGCGACGGCGCTTCCGCGACATCGCCCGCATCTCCGGCCTCACCCCGCGCCGCCCATCCGCAGGCGCGCGCGCACGGCGCGGCAGTTGCAAGCCTCCTCCGGCCTGTTCTACGACGTCTTCCGCAAATACGATCCCGGCCACGCCCTGATTCGCCAGGCCGAGCGCGAGGTGCTGGAGGCGGAGCTGGACGTGAAGCTTATCGCCGAAAATCTCGCCCGCATGGCCGGGAAAAAACTCGTCGTGACGCCGCTGGAGCGCTGCTCGCCGCTCGCCTTTCCGCTGATGGTCGAGGGCTTTCGCGAGAAGCTCAGCAACGAGGCCTTCGCCGAGCGGGTCGAGCGCATGGCCGCGGCGCTGGAGAAGGCGGCGGCGCGATGAAAAGCTTCGTCTGGAACGGCCTGACGCTGCTGCCCCAACGCGCCGTGTGGCGCGAGCGGAGCCGTGTCCTGTTCGTCGCCGACGTGCATCTCGGCAAGGCCGCGGCGTTCCGCGCCGCCGGCCTGCCGGTCCCGGCCGGCACGACGCGCGAGAACCTCGCCCGCCTCGACGATCTCGTCGAGGCGCTCGGCGCCCGAAGGCTCGTCGTGCTCGGCGACCTTTTCCACGCCCGCGCCGCCTATCGCGAGGCGTCGTTGAGCGAGGTCGGGGCCTGGCGGGCGAGGCGCGCCGGGCTCGCCGTCACCCTGGTCGCCGGAAATCACGACGCCCGCGCCGGCGCGCCCCCGTCCGCGCTCGGCCTGGAGCTTGTCGAGGAGCCCTTCGCATTCGACGGCCTGGAATTGCGGCACCAGCCGCTCGACGACGACGGGGGCGACGGTCCGCCGGCGCTCGCCGGCCATTTGCACCCCGCCGCAAGGCTCAGCGGGCCGGGACACGACAGCCTGCGCCTGCCCTGCTTCGTCATGCGCGGCCGCCAGCTTATTCTGCCGGCGTTCGGCGAATTCACCGGCGCGAGCCTCGCGACGGCGGACGCGACGACCGCGCTCTGCGCCATCGCCGGCGAGCGCCTCCTTCATATCCCGCCCGTTGCCGAGCGGGCGCGCGATCGGGCGGCGATAAGTCTTGGCCGCCGCGACCCCGCGACTTGGGCCAAGGCTAAATCCGCGTCGAACGCGACCCGCCATTATGTGATTGAAAAGTAATTGCCCCCAAAGATACCTGCTTTTTCTGCGAATGGGCTTCGGTTCAGTGCTGAACCAACCCCTGCTAAACCTCACGAAAATATAATGAATGGGCGAAAATTACGTTGCGTTACATTCCGTTCACGTGCACGTTACAGCGCATAGGGGTTGCGTCCATAGGCGGAGGGGCGGCGATGGCTAGGCCTATTCCTTTGTTTGCATTTGCGTTCGCGGCATACGCCGCCACTTCGCCCGCCGCCGAAGCGGAGGATCGCTTCGCGTCGTCGGAGGACGCCTCGTCGGGCGTCGCCGATGGGCGCGATCTCTTTCTCGCGACTTGGCGCATGCTGGAGCCGCGCCGGGCGAATGTTCGCGTGAAAGTCTGCGTGCGTCGCGAAGGAAGGGAGCCGCGGGCCGCGACTGAGAGCGCGGGCGAGCGGGCGCGCAAAGGAGGTCGAGGAGCTCTGGCTCGACGAAATCGTCGAGACGGACAGCGGCTTCTGCGGCGTCGCGCGCAAGACTTCCGAGCGCCTGCGCCACATCGAGCCCGGGCGGAAAATCTGCTTTGAACTCCGCCACATTCAGGGCTGGACGCTCGATGTCGACGCGGCGGCGCCGAAGACCGGCGCGGCGTGCTTGCGAGTCGACCGGGAAACCCGGACGACCCTGGAGTTGATATAAAGGATCGGCGCCGCCAGAGGCGGCGCCGGAGGCCAATCAGGCGCCGACCTGCGCGGCGGTCTGCACCGTCGACGAGGTCGAGCTTGACGCCCGGCCCCATCGTCGAGGAGATCGCGGCGCGCTGCATATAGGTGCCCTTGGCGCCCGTCGGCTTGGCCTTGTTCACGGCGTCGACGAAGGCGCGGATGTTGTCGGCGAGCTGCGCCTCGCCGAACGAGGCCTTGCCGACCGAGCCCTGCACGATGCCGGCCTTCTCGACGCGGAACTCGACCGCCCCGCCCTTCGACGCCTTCACCGCGCCCGCGACGTCCGTCGTCACCGTGCCGACCTTCGGGTTCGGCATCAGCCCGCGAGGGCCCAGCACCTTGCCGAGACGGCCGACGAGCGGCATCATGTCGGGCGTGGCGATGCAGCGGTCGAAGTCGATCGTGCCGCCCTGCACGGACTGCACGAGATCCTCGGCGCCGACGACGTCGGCCCCGGCCGCGCGCGCCTCGTCCGCCTTGGCGCCGCGCGCGAACACCGCGACCCGCAGGGTGCGGCCCGGTGCCGTTGGGCAGGTTGACGACGCCGCGCACCATCTGGTCGGCGTGCTTGGGATCGACGCCGAGGTTGATGGACAATTCGACCGTCTCGTCGAACTTGGCGGCGGCCAGGGACTTGACGAGCTTCACAGCGTCGTCGAGCGGATAAAGCTTCGTGCGGGCAACGCCTTCGCGGGCTTTCTTGATGCGCTTTCCAATGTGAGCCATGGCTTACCCCACCACCTCGACGCCCATCGACCGGGCGGAGCCTTCGATCATCTTCATCGCGGCTTCGATCGTGTCGCAGTTGAGGTCGACGATCTTCTTCTCGGCGATTTCCTTGATCTGGTCGCGCGTGATCTTGCCGACGAAGCCGCGGCCCGGCGTCTTGGAGCCGGAGGCGGGCTTCTTGCCGATCTTCAGGCCGATCGCCTTCTTGATGAAGAAGGTGACCGGCGGCTGCCGCATCTCGAAGGTGAAGGAACGGTCCTGATAGGCTGTAATGACGACGGGAATCGGCGAGCCCTTCTCCAGCTGCGCGGTGCGCGCGTTGAAGGCCTTGCAGAATTCCATGATGTTGAGGCCGCGCTGGCCGAGCGCGGGACCGATGGGCGGCGACGGATTGGCCGCGCCCGCCGGCACTTGCAGTTTGATATAGCCGGCGATTTTCTTCGCCATGAGGCTGCTCCAAAAACGGCGGGGCCGCCTCGGGGCTCGCCCCAGACGGCCTCGCCAGGTTGCAGTTCGTGGTGCGAACGGGTCTCCCGGCTGGCGACCGGGCGTTCTTCCACGGGTTGAGGCTGCGGGGGCTAGCAGATTTGGCGGGGGCGCGCAACTTGCGCAGGTGTATGTTTGTATGTTTGTCAACGCAACATAAGAATCCACAACTTGCGCGAGTGTGCCCGCGCCGCCCTAGCGCGCGCCGCCCGAGGCGTTGATGCGTTCGCCCGCCACCCAGGCCGCATCAGAAGGCCCCTCGTCCGAGCGCGAAAACTCGCGCATTCCTCGATTTCATCGAACGGCAGTTGCGGCGACAGGCGTCGCGCGATTCCGATTAGCTCGTCGGGACGGAAATCGGCTTGATGATTTCCGCGCCCGTCTCTCCGTGCCCCGCGCGCCCCGGCGCGGTCGCGGCGGGCGGATCGCTGGCGGGAAAGGTCTCGTCAAGCGCCTCGTCGAGACCCTCGTCCTCGTGCTTCTTGGCGGCGTCTTCCGGCGCAGGCTCCAAGCGCGGCGTTTTCGGCATGGCCCGGCTCCCTGTCGCGGCTGGCCGACAAAGCTGGCCAACACCCCGGCATCGTGCCAAAGCGAACGCGCCAGGAAGCCTCAGGTTCCACGCGGCGGACAAGGAAAAGCGATGCGCATAGCGGTCATCGGCGTCGGCTCCATCGGCGGGCTTCTGGCGGCCAAGCTCGCGCGCGCGGGCGAGGAGGTTTCGGTCGTCGCGCGCGGCGCCCATCTCGCCGCGATCCGTGAGAACGGGCTCAGGCTCATCGAAGCGGACGGCGAATTCGTCGCGCGGCCCGCGGCGTCCGACCGCATCGCCGATCTCGGCCCCCAGGATTGCGTGGTGATCGGCGTCAAGGCGCATCAGGTCGCCGACATCGCCGGCGACATTCCCGCCCTGCTCGGGCCGCAGACGACGATCCTCACCGCGCAGAACGGCATTCCCTGGTGGTATTTCCACAAGAGCGGCGGCCCCTACGAGGGTCGTGGCCTCACGAGCGTGGACCCGGACGGGCGCATCGCCGCGACGCTCCCTATCGACCGCATCCTCGGCAGCGTCGTCTATCCCGCCGCCGAGATCGCCGCGCCCGGCGTCATCCGCCACATCGAGAGCAACCGCTTCACGCTGGGCGAACTCGACGGGACAACCACACCGCGCGTGACCGCGCTGTCGGAGGCCTTCCAGCGCGCGGGCTTCAAGGCGCCCGTCGCCTCCGACATCCGAACCGAGATCTGGTTGAAGCTGTGGGGCAATGCGACGCTGAACCCCGTCAGCGCATTGACCCGCGCCACGCTGGCCGACATCCTCGCCTTCGCGCCCACGCGGGCGCTGATCGCGGCGATGATGGCGGAGGTGAAGGCGGTCGGCGAGGCGCATGGGATCAGGTTCCGGATCTCCATCGACAAGCGCATCGCCGGCGCGCAGGCGATCGGCGCGCACAAGACCTCGATGTTGCAGGACGTCGAGGCCGGCCGTGCGCCGGAGATCGAGGCGCTGGTCGGCTCGGTCATCGAGATGGGCCGCATCGCCGGCCTCGAATGCCCGCGCCTGGAGGCGGCCTATGCGATGGTGAAGCTGCTGCGCCCGCCGTCCCTGAACTCAAGCGGCCCTCGCGCCGCTGCGCGTGACCCGCGCGCGGCGGCCGCCGCCGATCGCCCGGAAGGTCGACTTCCATCCCAACAGCCGCAGGGCGGCCGCCCCCGCCTGCGCGATCGCCGGTGACGATGGCGTCGCAGCGCAGCTTGCGCTCCAGGCCGCGGAGGATTTCGTCTGCGGCGTCGCGCCAGACGCAGATCATCACCTTGGCCTGAGGACAGCGCCGGCGCGCCGCCACCGCCGCCGCGCGCAGATGGGCGATGGTCAGCGGCTCGATGTAGCACAGACAGACCAGCCCCACCGCCGCGCATTCCGCCGCCGTCGCCATGCGCGCCTCTTCGGGCGTGACGATCCGGCTCGGCAGGCCTCGCCGCGTCAGCGCATGTCGCAGCATCGCGGCGGCCGGCGGATCGAGCGGGTGGCCGCCGTGCAGCACCGCGACGATGCGCTGCGAACGCAAGAGGCTCGTCCTGCCGCGCGTCGGCCTGCGCGACCGAATCTACCGCCCCGAAGCGCGCGAGCCGGCGCAAGAACGCCCGCAGGCGCGGAGCCCAGCCCGCGCCCGACGCGCCGAGCCGCTCGACGAGCTGCTGCGTCGATTGCGTCAGCGCCGCGAGCCGCCCCTCGTCGAGATCGCCGCGCGCGACGTCGACATGGGCGCGCCGCAGCGCCTCCAGCGCCACCTCGTCGTAGTAATCGGCGATGGCGCCGCGCTTGAGGTAGGGGCGCGCCTGCGCCGCCGCCTCGCGCGGATCGCCGGCGAGCAGGCGCTGATAGAACGTCTCCTGCGCCGTGAGCGGCGGCTCGTCGCCGAGCAGCGTCTCCAGGAAGGCCAGACCCGGCGCGTGGCGGCCGAGCACGACGAGGCAGGTCGTCAGCGGCGTCGCCAGAAGCAGGCCGATGGGCCCCCACAGGAACGCCCATAGCGCCGTCGTGACGACGAGGGCGGCCGGCGACAGGCCGGAGCTATGGCCATATACGATCGGCTCGATGAGCTGGCCGGTGACCGCCTCGGCGGCGACGAACAGGCCGAGCGTCAGCAGGAAGGCGGACCAGCCGGGATCGAATGCGAAGGCGACGACGAGCGCCGGCGCGACGCCGATCAGCACGCCGATATAGGGCGCGAAGCGCGCAACGCCCGCAAGCGTGCCGAAGAGCCCGGGATTGGGGACGCCGATCGCCCACAGCGCGAGCGCAATGACGACGCCGAAGGCGCTGTTCATCAGCACCTGCGCGAACAGCATGCGGCCGATGCGGCGGCCGGCGTCGTCGATCGCCTCGGTGGTGCGGTAGATGTCCTTCGGCCCGATCAGCTTGATGAGGCGGTTGCGCAGATCCTCCTTCTGCGCGAGCAGGAAGGCGGTGAAGACGCACGATGACGAGAGCCTGCGCGAGCGGCGACAGGACGGGAGACGCAAGGGCGCCCAGCGCGCCGATGCGCGCCAGGGGCGATGCGTCGACGACGACCACCCTCTGCGGCGCGCCGGAGCCCGAGTATCGGTCGGCGTCACGATCGCGCGCCGCGTCCTCGATCATCGTCAGGAGGCCGGAGGTCTCGCCGCCGCCGAACCTTTGCGTCAGCCCGTGAAGCTTGTCGTGGATGTTTCGGCCATAGGCCGGCAGTTTCTCGGCGAGATCCGAGTACCTGCCCGTTGACGAACCAGACCCAGAGGCCGATCGCCGCCACGAAAATCGCCAGCGCCGCGACCACGCCGAGCGGGCGCGGCGCGCCGATCTTCTGCAGCGCCCGCACGGCAGGCGATAGCGCGAAGCTCAGCAGCGTCGCCATCGCAAGCGGCACCAGCACGACCTTGGCGAGCGTAAGGATCGCGCCGAGGCCGAGCGTGATCGCGGTCCAAAGGGCGGCCTCCACGAGGAGCGCGGAGGGCCAGGGGTCGTCGCGCACGTTCACGCCGAGCCGGCCTCCGCGTCATCCCGCCGGCGCGCGCGGCCGCCGCCGCATGGATCTGACGAACCAAGCGCACGAAATCGACCGGCTTGGGGTGCAACTCGTCGCAGCCGTTCTGGCGGGCGAGCGTGCGCGCCTCGTCGGAATTGTTGGCCAGCAGCGCGATGATGGGAATGTCGCGGGTGTGGTCGTCGAACTTGAGCGCGCGGGCGGTCGACCAGTCCACATCGCCGCGCAATTGCGACTCCAGCAGGATGATCTCCGGCTGCGAAGCCTTGGCGGCCGCGATCGCGGCGCCCGCGTCGACGGCGAGCAGAACGAGATGGCCGCGCCGCTTCAGCCGCTCGACCAGCAAGTCGCCGAGCTCGGCGTTGTCTTCGACGACCAGGATTTTCGTCACCGCGATCCCCTTGCGGAGAAGCCAGCGGGCCTCCCGCCGGCTTAACGCAGGACGGGGATGTAAGTTCCTCCGGGAGGCCCTACCCCGCCTTCTCGATGAGGCTCTTGGCCGCCGCGCGCGCTTCGCGCGTGATCTCGGCGCCGGCGAGCATGCGGGCGATCTCCTCGCGCCGCTCGGCCGGCCCCAGCGTGACGACGCGGGTGGCGACCGCCCGCGCCGGCCTCGTCCTTGACGATCTTGAAATGGCGCTGCGAGCGCGCCGCCACTTGCGGCGCGTGGGTCACCGCCAGCACCTGCGCCCGCGCCGCCAGCCGCGCGAGCCGTTGACCGATGGCGTCGGCGACCGCGCCGCCGACGCCCGTGTCGATCTCGTCGAACACCAGCGTCGGCGCGGTCTCGCGCTCGGCGAGCGACACTTTGAGCGCGAGCAGAAACCGCGACAGCTCGCCGCCCGAGGCCACCTTCATCAGCGGACCCGGGCGCGAGCCGGGATTGGTCTGCACGACGAATTCGACGCGGTCGTAGCCGTCGGCGGAGACGAGCTTTTCGTCGCTGACGACTTCGGCCGAAAAGCGCGCGCGCGCGAGCTTCAGCGGCGGAAGCTCCGCATTGACGGCGCTGCGCGAGATCCTCGGCCGCCTTGCGGCGGGCCGCCGACAGCGCGCGCGCGGCCGCAGAGTAGTCCTCCTCGGCGGCGGCGAAGGCCTGCTCCAGCCGGGCGACGCGGGCGCGGCCCTCCGAGAGATCGGCGAGTTCGCCGGCGTATTTCTCGGCGAGCGCCGGCAGGGCGTCGACGGCGACGCCGTATTTGCGCGCCATGCCGCGCAATTCGAACAGCCGCTCCTCGCAGCGCTCCAGTTCGCGCGGGTCGAAGGCGGAGGCGCGCATCGCCGCCTCGACCGATTGCGAGGCCAGCTCCACCGCCTCCATCGCCTCGTCGAGCGCCTTGACGCTCGGCTCGATGAGCTCGGGCGCCTGCGCGGCGCGCCGTTGCAGCCGCCGCGCGATCGAGACGAGCATCGGCAGGATCGCGGAATCGCCGCTCAGCGCCGCCAGCGCGTCGCGGATGTCGGCGGCGACCTTCTCGCCCTGCATCATCGCCTGCCGCCGCGCGGCGAGCCGCTCCTCCTCGCCGGGCTCGACGGCGAGCCTGGTCAGCTCCTCGCTGGCGTGGCGCGCGTAATCGGCCTCGCGCTCGCGGCGCGGCGACGTCGGCGCGCGCGGCGGCGAGTTCGCTCTCGGCAAGTCTTGCAGCGCCCCATGCGCGGCCCTCGCGCGCTCGGCCAGAGAGCCGAGCCCGCCATAGGCGTCGACCAGCGCGCGATGCGTCGCGGCGTCGAGCAGCGCGCGCTCGTCGTGCTGGCCGTGAATCTCGACGAGCCCGGCGGCGAGCGTGCGCAGCGTCTGCGCGCCGACGCTCTGGTCGTTGACGTAGGCGCGGGTGCGCCCGTCGGCCATTTGCACGCGGCGCAGGATCAGCTCGCCCTCGACGGGCGAGATCCTGCCCGGCGAGCAGAGCGTGCACGGGATGGCCGGCGGGCGGCTCGAACACCGCCGTCACCTGACCCTGCGCCGCGCCCGCGCGCACCAGCGCGCCGTCGCCGCGCGCGCCGAGCGCGAGCGAAAGCGCGTCGAGCAGGATCGATTTGCCGGCGCCGGTCTCGCCGGTCAGGATCGTCAGACCCGCGCGAGAATTCGAGGTCCAACTGGTCGATCAGCACGATGTCGCGGATGGAGAGCCGCGCGAGCATGGCCCGGCCTCGCGCCCCTTCAGATCGGCACGACGGAGAAGTACAATTTGCTGAGCCAGGAGCCTTGATGCTCCTGCGGGCTGCGGCCGTTGCTCTTCAACAGCGCATAGGCGTTCTGGTACCACTGGCTGTCCGGGAAATTGTGGCCGAGAATGGCGGCCGCCGTCTCCGCCTCGTCGGTCAGGCCGAGGCCCATATAGGCCTCGACGAGGCGATAGAGCGCCTCCTCGGAATGGCGCGTCGTCTGATAATAGGTCAGGACGTTGCGGAACCGGTTGATCGCTGCCGTATAGTTGTGCCGGTGCAGATAGAAGCGGCCGACCGACATTTCCTTGCCGGCGAGCTGATCCATCGTCACCTGGATCTTGGCCTTGGCGTCGTCGACATATTCGGACTTCGGATAGGTCTGCACGAGCTGCTTGAACAGCTCCAGCGCCTTGGCCGCGCTGTTCCTGGTCGCGCGAGATGTCGAGGATTTGCGCGTAATGGCTGGAGGCCTCGAGATAAAGCGCGTAGGGCGCCTCGGGCGTCTTCGGATATTCCTTGACGTAACGCGCCGCCGAGCCGGCGGCGTCGTCGTAATCGCCGGCCTGGAATTGCGCGTAGGTCGTCATCAACAAGCCTTTGCGCGCCCAGTCCGAGCCCGGATATTTCTTGCCGAGGTCGGTGAATTTCTTCGCCGCTTCGCCGCGGATCGCCGTTGGCGAGCTTGCCGAGGCCCTGGTCGTAGACCTGGCTCGCCGGCACGATCGGCTCGACGACCATCTTGTAGCGTTCGCCGGCGAAAGGGTTCAGATCGTTCAGCGAGAACGAGGAGCAGCCGCCGAGCGACGCCGTCAAGGCGACGATCAGCGGCGCGCGGCGCCAGCGCGGAATTCCGAGGCGCGCTCAACATGCATTGACGACATCAACCCATCCCCGACGGCCCGCCGCTTCGCCCGCCCCCGGTCCATACGCCGAAACGAAGCGCCAAATCTAGCGATCAGGAGCGAACAACACGGGAATATGGCGCGAAGACGCCGAAGCCGCAACTTTCCAACCTTCCGGCCCGCGAAAAACTCAGTCCGCGCTGGCGGCGAAAGCCGCAGCGACCCGGCTCGCCGGCGCGCCCGCCCTCGCCGAACGGCGCGGCGCGCCCTCGACGATTTCGTAATTGGAATTGTCGGCGAACAGCGCGGCGAGCACGGCCGCGTTGAGCGCATGGCCGGGGCGATGGGCGATGTAGGCGCCGAGAATCGGCGCGCCGGCCAGCGACAGGTCGCCGACGGCGTCGAGCGCCTTATGGCGCACGAATTCGTCGTGATAGCGCAGTCCCTCGGGGTTCAGCACGCGGTCGCCGTCGATGGCGACGGAATTTTCGAGCGAGGAGCCGAGCGCGAAGCCCGCCGCCCAAAGCTTCTTCACGTCGGCGACGAAGCCGAAGGTGCGCGCCTTGGAGATCTCCGAGCGGAAGGTCTGGGGGTCGATATCGAAAGCGCGCCTTTGCTTGCCGATTGTCGCGACTTCGAAATCGATCTCCACATCGACCCGGAACCCCGCGTCCCAGGGTTTCAACTCGGCGCGGCAGCGCCCGTGCTCCACATATACAGACTTGAGAACCTTCAGAATACTTGCGGCGGCGGGCCTGGGTGACGAGACCGACGCCTTCGATGGCGGCGACGAACTGGGCGGCCGAGCCGTCCATGATCGGCGTCTCCGGCCCGTCGATCTCGACAAGGGCGTTGTCGACGCCGAGGCCGGAGAGCGCGGCCATCAGATGCTCGACGGTGGCGACGGTCGCCCCGGCGCGGTCGCCGATCACGGTGCAGAGCGCGGTCTGGCGGATGTTGCGCCAGCTCGCCTCGATCAGACGGTCCGAACCGTCGGCCATGCCGGTGCGCAGGAAGACGACGCCGTGATCGGAATCGGCGGGATGGATGACGATGCGGGCGGGAGTTGCGGAATGAACGCCTGAACCATGGATTTCAACGCGATCGGCGACCGTCTTCTGAAAACCATGTTTCATTGTCGAACTACGCCCCCGTTTTCTCCGCGCTGCCTGACGGCGCGCGAAAACAAAACTCTGTTGCCGACCCCTGGCGAACCTCCCGCGATCCGCCGCCCTGTTTTAGCCAAGGTCCACGCCCGCACACTTGCGAAGCCTATTAGGCATATGCCGGGAAAATGACCAAATCACCTTTGATTACCAATCGTTACAACGCTCAGGAAAATCGGATTAGCTTTATATTTCTTAGAATCTTAGCGCCGTAAGCAAAAAACGCGCCGCCGCGCTCCCCGCGAGCGTGAGCTCGCGGCGGGAACGCGGCGGCGGAAAGGCCGAATCAAGTCCCGTTCGAACGCCGCAAGAAGGCGGGGATCTCCAACTGGTCATCGTCGTTGGCGATCATCGCGCGGCTGCTGGCGTCCCTGCGCGTCGAGCTGGCCCTGGATGGGACGCGGGGCTTGCGCGCGCGGCGCGACGGTGGCCGGGGTCTGGATCGAGCTGGCGCGGCGGGGCGAGCGGCGCGGTCGCGCGCGGCGCCGATGTCCTCCGGACGGCTGATGCCGAAGGCGGCGAGCTTCTCCAGAAGCGACCTGCGGCGCTCCGGGCTGCGGCGGCGGCGGCGGCAACTCGCCGCGCGCCTGGCGCACCGCCGGCTGCACGACGGCGGGAAGCTCCTCGATGGTCGGCATGCGCGGGCTGCGCAGGATCGGCTCGGGCGCCGGAGGAATGAAATCCTCCACCTGCGCCATCTCCTCGATCTCGTCGCGACCGCGGGAGCGGGCTCCGGCGCCATTCGTATCTCGATCTCCTGCGCGGGCTGCGCCGGCGCGGGCTCGGGCGCGGCGGCGACAGGCTGCGGCGCGGACGCGGCGACGATAGGCTGCGGCGCGCTTTGCACGACGATCGGCTGCGGCGCGGCCTGCGGGGCCAGCGCGGACCGGGAAGGGCCGCGCGGCAGCGGATCGGCGCGCTCGATGGTCGCCTGATCGATGCCGGTGGCGACGACGGAGACGCGCACCACGCCGTCGAGCGCGGAATCGAAGGTCGCGCCGAGGATGATGTTGGCCTCCTCGTCGACCTCCTGACGGATGCGGCTGGCCGCCTCGTCGACTTCGTAGAGCGTGAGGTCGTTGCCGCCGGTGATCGAGATCAGCAGGCCTCTGGCGCCCTTCATCGAGACTTCGTCGAGCAGCGGGTTGGAGATCGCGGCCTCGGCCGCCTGCACGGCGCGGCGATCGCCGGTCGCCTCGCCGGTGCCCATCATCGCCTTGCCCATCTCGCTCATGATCGAGCGCACGTCGGCGAAGTCGAGGTTGATGAGGCCCTCCTTCACCATCAGGTCGGTGATGCAGGCGACGCCCGAATAGAGCACCTGGTCGGCCATCGAGAAGGCGTCGGCGAAGGTGGTCTTCTCGTTGGCGACCCGGAACAGGTTCTGGTTGGGGATGATGATGAGCGTGTCGACGGACTTGTGCAGTTCGCTGATGCCGCCTTCCGCCAGACGCATGCGGCGGCCGCCCTCGAAATGGAAGGGTTTCGTCACGACGCCGACGGTCAGAATGCCCATCTCGCGCGCCGCGCGGGCGATGACGGGGGCTGCGCCCGTGCCGGTGCCGCCGCCCATGCCGGCGGTGACGAACACCATATGCGCGCCGGCGAGATGATCGCGGATCTCGTCGAGCGCCTCTTCCGCCGCCGCGCGGCCGACCTCGGGCTTGGAGCCGGCGCCGAGGCCTTCCGTCACCTGCAGGCCCATCTGGATGATGCGTTCCGCGCGGGAGGAGGCCAGCGCCTGCGCGTCGGTGTTGGCGACGACGAAGTCGACGCCGACGAGGCCCGACACGATCATGTTGTTGACCGCGTTGCCGCCCGCGCCGCCCACGCCGCACACCATGATGCGCGGCTTCAATTCCCTCAGTTCAGGAGCCTTGATGTCTATTGTCATGTCCGCCTCGTCACTTGGCGCCCGCCGGCGCTTCCCCTTCATGTGCAATCGTTCGAGACCGCCGACGCGACGCGGCGGACCCGGCTCCTTTTCAAAAACTCTGCTTCAACCAGCGCCTGACCCGCGCGACGTATCCGTCGTCGGGCGCCTCGTCGCCGGATCGCCCCGTCCTTCGGCCCGACATGCTCCAAAGCCGCCGCCTGCGGATAGATCATCAGGCCGACGGAGGTGGCGAAGGCCGGGCTCTTGGCCGATTCCGGCAGGCCCTCGACGCCGAGCGGCCGGCCCATGCGCGCCTGCGGCGACACGATCGCGCGGGCGAGTTCGGGAAGTCCGGCGAGCTGGCTCGCCCCGCCCGTAAGCACGAGCCGGCGCTGGGCGTGGGCGGAAAAGCCCGCGCCCGCCAGCCGGTCGCGCGCAAGTTCGAGGATCTCCTCGACGCGCGGGCGTATGATGCGGGTGAGCTCCGATTTCGGAACGTGCGTCGGGCGGTCCATGTCGTCGCCGACGCGGTGGATCGAGATCGTCTCGCGCTCGTCGGCGGGCTCGGCGACGCAGGCGCCGTAGAGCGTCTTCAGCCGCTCGGCGTCGGCGAGGCTGACGGAGAGGCCGCGCGCCACGTCCATCGTCACGTGATGGCCGCCGACCGGCACGGAATCGACATGCACGAGCCGGTCGTTGGCGAAAGCCGCCATGGTCGTCGCGCCGGCGCCGAAATCGACGAGCGCGGCGCCGAGTTCGGCCTCGTCGTCGACCAGCGTCGAAAGGCCGGCCGCATAGGGCGAGGCGACCATGCCCGCCACGCGCAAATGGCAACGCTCGATGGCGAGCATCAGGTTGCGCGCCGCCGAAACGTCGCAGGTGGAGACGCTGAGCTCGGCGCCGAGCTCCTCGCCGACCATGCCGCGCGGGATCGGCGACGCCGCGCAGCGCGTCGAGCGAGAAGCCCATGGGAATGAGATGCAGGGCCGCGCGCGGTCCATGGCCGCCGGCCTGCGCGGCCGCCTCCAGCACGCGCTGCGTGTCGGCGTCGCCGACGCTCGGGCCCGCCGACCGCGACGCGCGCGCGCATGAAGGCGCGAGCCGAGCCGCCCGCCCGACATATTGACGACGACGCTCTCGACCTCGACGCCCGGCCATACGCTCGGCCGCATCGACTGCGAGCCGGATCGCGCTTTCGGCCGCGTCCAGATCGACGATCGCGCCGCCCTTGACGCCGCGCGAGCGCTGCTGGCCGAGCCCCAGCACCTTGCAGCGATGGGTGCGTCCGCGCAGCGTCGCGCCCGGCTCCATCGGCATCAGGCGCGCGATGAGGCAGACGACTTTCGAGCCGCCGATGTCGAGCACGGAGAGCACCGCGCTCTTGCGCGGATGCAGCGGCTTGAGACGGGGGGCGAGGGTGAGCGCGCTCACGGCTTGCCGCCCTTCTTCGTCTTGGCCGCCTGAGCCGCCGCGCGCGCGTCGGCCGCCTCGGCCGTCAGCCGGGCGAAGGCCCGCCCAGGCTCGCGCAAGTCGAGCGACAGAATCTTGCGCTCGAGAATGCGCGACTGCCTCTCGAGCTGCACCAGCGTCGCCACCGCCGAGGCCGGATCGCTCTCGGGCAGCTTCACGTCGACGCCGGTCTTCATGTGCAGGTTCCAGCGCCGCTGAGCGACAAACACGCCGGCCTCGATCTTGCCTCGCAGCTCCTGGGCGGCGTCGAGCAGCGACAGATATTCGGGCAGCCGCTTGTTGGCGCCCGTCGCCGACCACGAACGGCAGATCGTTGAGCCGCGCGTCCCTCAATTCGTCGAGCGCCGCGCCGTCGGCCGAGACGATGCTGACCTCGCCTTCGCGCTGCCACAGCGCCACCGGCGCGCCGCTCGACGATCTCGATGACGAGCCGGTTGGGATAGAGCTTGCGCACGCTGGCGCTCGCCACCAGCGGCGCCTTCAGGAGCCGCGCGCGCGCGGCGTCGACGTCGAAGAAGGGCACGGAGCTGCTTGGGGAAACGCCGGCGAGCGTCGAGCACCTCGCGCTCGCCGAGCCGGGCGATGCCGGAGATCGTCACCTCATTGACGCCGAAGCCGGCCTCGCGCGCGACGAAATCGCCGACGCCGCCTTCCGCGGCCACGAAAGCCTGATACTGGCCGCCGCGCACCGCGCCGACCGCGCCGGCCGCAAGGATCAGCGCCGCCGCCAGCGCCAGCGCCGAGGCCGCGCGGCGCCTTGCGCTCGAGCCGCCACAGACCCCGTGGCGCGGCCGGATCGCTCGCCGCGCAGCAGCACGCGCGGCGCGGCCGAGGCCTCGAGGGCGCGCGCCGCGAACGCCGGCTGCGGCGCGCCCGCGCCAGCTCAAGTGTCCGCTCAGCGATCGCAAGACGCGTCCTCCACCATCCACGCCACCAATTCGCCGAAACTGATCGCCCTCGTGGGTCGCCATGTCCGGGACGAGCGAGGTCTCGGTCATGCCCGGCTGGGTGTTGACTTCGAGACAAACCAATTCGCCGTCCTCGCCCTTCGACTCGTCAAAACGGAAGTCGGCGCGGGTGACCCCGCGGCAGCCGAGCGCGCGATGCGCCCTTACCGACAAGTTTTGGACCTCGTGGTAAATTTTCGGTTTAATCTCGGCGGGAAGCACATGCAGCGAGCCGCCTTTGGCGTACTTTGCGTCATAGCCGTACCAGCCCTCGGAGACCGGGCGGACCTCGATGACGCCCAGCGCCCGGTCGCCCATGACGCCGCAGGTCAGCTCCTTGCCGCCGACGTAGCGTTCGGCGAGCAGTTCGTCGCCATAGGGCCAGTCCTCGCGCGCCACCTCCTGCGGGGGATGGGCGCGCCCCTCCTTGACGATGACGACGCCGAAGGAGGAGCCCTCGGCCACCGGCTTCAGCACATAGGGCGGCGCCATGACGTGGCGCTGCGCCGCCTCGCGGCGATCGACGGTGAGGCCTTCGGCGACCGGAATTCCCGCCGCCGCGAGCACGATCTTGGCGCGGTCCTTGCGCATCGCCAGCGCCGAGGCCAGCACGCCGGAATGGGTGTAGGGAATTCGCAGCAATTCCAGGAGACCCTGGATGGCGCCGTCCTCGCCGAAACGTCCGTGCAGCGCGTTGAAGGCGACGTCCGGCTTGAGCTTGAGGAGAACTTCGGCGACGTCGCGACCGACGTCGACCCGCGTGACGCGGTAGCCTTGCGCTTCGAGCGCGTCGGCGCAGCCCTTTCCGGAATTGAGCGACACCGGCCGCTCGGCCGACAAGCCGCCCATGAGGACCGCGACGTGTTTCATAAAGGAACGATCTCCGCCTCAAGGTCCGGGAAAGGTAAAGGAGGATTAAGGCGCGACTGTTAATGAGGCCTTAAATCCAAAGGATTGCGCGACAATATTGTTCCGCGGCGGCGCAGGCGAAACGTGGCCGTCCCGGTCGATCTCGCAATCGCGACTTGCCAAAGGGGGCATGGCGGTCTTATCTAGAAAACGTTTCGCGCAGGGGCGGCGTTCGAATCGTCTGTCGTTTCGACGACTGCCGGGAGTTTCCTCGGCAATTTCGGTGGACGACGAGGGCAGCGTCCGACGCGCAAGCCGGCTCAAGCCTTCGCTCGGTCTGTCCGTAGATGCGTGTTGCGAACGCGGGTCTGCGACCGGGCGTCGTTTCGTGGGGACGGCCGCGCGCTTGCGAAACCTCCGTCGCGCTCTCTTCACGGGGGCGCACAAATCCACTGCGCCCTCTTGCGAGGGCGCGCCAGAGCGGCGGCGCATGAAGCGGCCGCGGCTCGAGTCGCCAAGGTTCTGATGCCCGGGTTCGCCGCCTCCGCCCCAATTTCCGCGCCCTTCGGCGCGGGCGGCGGCGCTGACCCAAGGGACGCCCGGCCCGTGCGGACCGTCCGCCGCGCCGTTTCGGAGCCTTTCATCTCTCCACAATCCATCAGCGCGCCCGCCCCGCGCCCCGACGTCTCGCTCAGAGCATCGGGGTCTCGGCGAAGGCGCGCCGCGAGAATTCGACTATGTCCAACAAAATGATCATCGATGCGTCCCATCCGGAAGAAACCCGGGTGGTGGTGTTAAGGGGTAACCGGGTCGAAGAATTCGATTTCGAATCCGCCAATAAAAAGCCGCTCAGGGGAAACATCTATCTGGCGAAAGTGACGAGGGTCGAGCCCTCGTTGCAGGCCGCCTTCGTCGAATACGGCGGCAACCGTCACGGTTTCCTCGCCTTTTCGGAAATTCATCCCGACTATTACCAAATTCCCGTCGCCGACCGGCAGGCGCTGCTCGAAGAGGAGGCGCGCTCGCACCGCGAGGACGAGGAGGAGCCCGCCAACGAGCGCCGCAGCCGCCGCCGCCAGCGCGGGCGCCCGCCCGAGGCGGCCCGGGCGGCGAACGAGGAGCAGGTCTCGGAGCCCGCCTTCGACGACGAGCCCGGACCTTCCGTCGATGACGCGCAGCCGTACGAGTTCGCGGCGCCGGAAATGTCCCCGGGGGTTGCGGCTTCGCCGAACGTCGTCGCCGAAGCGCCGGACACGGCGGCCGAGGCGGCCGAGGCGGGGTTCGAGGACGCGCCGTTCGTGGCGGTCGAGGAGGAGACTCCGGCGGAGATCGCCGCCGAGGTCGCCGCCGAAGCGGCGTCCTTCCGCGACGCCGGCGCCAGCGAAGACGTCGACGGCTTCGCCAGCGTGAACTCCGATGAGCCGTCCGAGGAGATGGCGCCGCGCGTCGAGCGCGGCGAGCCGCCGCTGCGCGAGGGTTTTTCCGCCGACGAGGACGGCCCGGCGGTCGAAATCGAGGCGCAGGCCGCCCGCGACGAAGCCGAGGAGGCCGAAGAGGCGGCCGCCGAGGAGGAGGAAGACGCGCACGAACCTGAGGTGACGACGATCGGCGGCGGCGCGCGGCGAGGGCGACGAGCCGATGCGCAGCGTGCGTCCGCGCGTCGACGACGAGGGCGAGCCGGTCGAAGTGATCGGCGGCGACGCCATGGACGAGACGCCGCGCCGCGCGCACCGACCGCGCCGGAACTATAAAATTCAGGAGGTCATCAAGCGCCGCCAGGTGCTGCTCGTGCAGGTGGTCAAGGAGGAGCGCGGCAACAAGGGCGCGGCGCTGACGACCTATCTCAGCCTCGCCGGCCGCTATTCCGTGCTGATGCCCAACACCGCGCGGGGCGGCGGCATCTCGCGCAAGATCACCAATGCGCAGGACCGCAGCCGGCTCAAGTCGATCGCCGAGGATCTCGACGTGCCCGAGGGCATGGGCGTCATTCTGCGCACCGCCGGCGCCTCGCGCACCAAGCAGGAGGTCAAGCGCGACTTCGAATATCTCCTGCGCATGTGGGAGACCGTGCGCGAAACGACGCTCGCTTCGACCGCGCCGACCCTCGTCTACGAGGAAGGCTCGCTCATCAAGCGCGCGATCCGCGACCTCTATTCCAAGGACATCGACGAAATCGTCGTAGCGGGCGATGCCGCCTACCGCGAAGCCAAGAACTTCATGCGCCTGCTCATGCCGAGCAACACGCGCGCGGTCGCGCCCTATCGCGACACTCAGCCGGTGTTCGCCAAGGCCGGCGTCGAAGCGCAGCTCGACGGATTGTTCTCCAATCAGGTGACGCTGCGCTCGGGCGGCTACATCGTCATCAACCAGACGGAGGCGCTGGTCGCCATCGACGTCAACTCGGGCCGTTCGACGCGCGAGCACAATATCGAGGACACCGCCGTCCGCACCAATCTCGAGGCGGCGGACGAAATCGCCCGCCAGCTCCGTCTGCGCGATCTGGCCGGCCTCATCGTCGTCGACTTCATCGACATGGAGGAGGCGCGCAACAATCGCGCGGTCGAGCGGCGCATGAAGGACGCGCTGAAGAACGACCGGGCCCGCATCCAGGTCGGCCGCATCTCGCATTTCGGCCTGTTGGAGATGTCGCGCCAGCGCATCCGCACCGGCGTGCTCGAAGGCTCGACGGTGCCCTGCCCGCATTGCATGGGCGCCGGCGTCGTGCGCTCGACCGCCTCCGTCGCGCTGCATGTGCTGCGCGTGCTGGAAGACGCGCTGATCTGCGCAACGCGCAGTTCAACCTGACGCTGCGCGCGCGCATGGCGGTGGCGCTCTACATCCTCAACCACAAGCGCGCGCATCTGCGCGAGCTGGAGCGCGCGCTTCGGCGTCGAGATCCTGGTCGAGGCCGACGAGAGCATGGCCAGCGGCGTCAACCACGCGCTTGAGCGCGGCGAGCCCGCTCATGGCGTGCGCGCCGAGGCCGAGCCGGCGCAACGGCCGGGCTATGGCGCAGGCCCCGACGAAGACTTGCCGGTCGAGGAGGCGCCCGAGCCCGAGACGGAAGAGGAAGAGACCGCCGAGGCCGAGAACGAGCCCGAGGCGGCCGAGGACGAGGAGCGAAGCGCGCCGAGGGCGCGGAAGCTTCCGACGAGGACGCGGACCGGCGGCGCCGCCGCCGCCGCCGCCGGCGCCGGGGCAGCGAGCGGGGGCCCGCCGATCCCGGGGTCGCCGACGCGCCGCAGCCGACCGACGACGGGCTCGCCGTCGTCGCCGAGATCGGCGGCGACTTCGCCCAGGCCGCCGCCGCGCCTCCCGAGGAAGGCGGCCGCGCCAACGGCGTGCGCCGCCGTCGTTCGCGGCGAGGCCGCCGCGACCGCTTCGAGCCGCGCTTCGGCGAAGTGGGCGGCGAGGGCGAGGCTGAGGGCGAGACGGCCGCCGAGCCCGCGCTGGTCCATGGCGAACCGGCGCTTGGCGGCGTCGAGGCCGCCGCGGGCATGGACGGGCCGCCCGCCTCGATCGCCGAGGCTCTGGAGCCGCCGTGGGAAGCGGAAGAGGGGCCGCCGCCGTGGCGCCGGAAGACGTCGCTGTGGCGGAGGAGGCCGAGGAGACCGAGGAGGCCGCCGAGTCTGCGCCGGAGCCGGAGCCCGCCGCCGATGAGCCGCCGCGCCCGCGCCGCACGGGCTGGTGGCAGCGCGCCAAATCGACGCTGGTCGGAGATTGAACGCAGGATTCGGCGCCGCGCCGCGCAGTTCGGCTTGAACATTGTGAGCCGCCCTCGAAGTCATGACCGGGCTTGTCCCGGCCATGAGACGGAGGGCGGCGGTCCCACTTCTGGGAACGCCGGATGAAAACGCTGTTCGCCGCCTGGGTCTTCTGGGCCCTTCTCTCCGCCGCCTTCGCGGCGCTGACGGCGATTTTCGCCAAGGTCGGCGTCGAGGGCGTCAATTCCGATTTCGCGACCTTCCTGCGCACGCTGGTCGTCGTCGCGGTGCTGGCGGCGATCCTCACCGCTGTTCGGGGAATGGCGGCCGCTCGGCTCGATCGCGCCGCGCACTTACGCCTTCCTGGCGCTGTCGGGGCTCGCCACCGGCGCCTCGTGGCTCTGCTATTTCCGCGCGCTCCAGCTCGGCGACGCGGCGCGGGTCGCGCCGATCGACAAGCTCAGCGTCGTGCTGGTGGCCGTATTCGGCGTCGTCTTCCTGGGCGAGCGGCTTTCCGGCCCCAATTGGCTGGGCGTGGCGCTGATCGCGGCGGGCGCGACGCTGGTGGCGTGGGAAGCTAGCCTATTGCGCGTAGGCTCGGAACGCTTGCGCGGGCTTGGCCTCCGGCGTGTTGGACAGGAAGGCCGCGATATTGTCGGCGCAGGCGCCGCGAGCGGAGTCGAGCGCCTGGGTCGACATCAGGCTCCAGGCGTCGCCCGAGCCCTTGACCGTGAAGGAATCGCCGAGCCGCGCCCGCCGCACGCGGCCGTGTCGTAGACGTCGACGACGTAATCGAGCGACGCCCCGCCCTCTTCGGGGCTGGCGGCGAGATAGACGCGCAGCAGGTAGCGCGCCTTGCCGGCCTCCGCCGCGACGACGCCATGCGCTGAGAACTGCCGCGCCAGCGCGTCGCGGAAATCCTTGGCCTGCGCCTGCGGCGCGCCGTCGAGCGAAACCAGCGCGACTGTCGCGTCCTCGAGGCTCACGCCCTCGCGCTTGACGTAGCGGCGCGGGCGCATCTCCGATCGCCGGATCGGGCGCGGGCGGCGCGGCCGTGTCCTGGCAGGCGGCGAGGCCGAGCGCAGGCAAGCCCCGCGACAATGACGGCGCCGCGCCGGCGCCGCGAACTTGCGCGCATCCCCCGTCCCCGCGAAAAACGTTAACGAATTGCTAACGCTATTTCCGCTGCAGGTCCAGATCCGGCGCGTTGATCGGCTCGGCCGACCCTTGCGTCGTGACGTAGGTGCGGCCGAGGCAGAGCGCCGTCTCGCTGTCGCTGTCCATCAGGATCATGTGCAGGAAATAGACCTCGTCCGGCCGATCGGGTGCGGATTGGCCTCGTAGAACATCGGCGCGTCCATCCACGACGGCGTGAAGCGCGCGCCCAGCGCATAGCCGCAGGCGTTGAGCCGATGCCGGGCGAGGCCGTGCGCGTCGAAGACGCGGGCATGGGCGGCGAACACGTCGCCCGCCGTGCGGCCGGGTCTCAGCTCGGCGGCGCAGGCTTCGAGCGCCTCGCGGGCGGCGGCGTGATAGGTCTCGTGCAGCGGCTTCGGCCGGCCGACGACATGCGTGCGCATGATCGCGGCGTGGTAGTGGCGGCTGACGCCGGCGAACTCCAGCGTGAGCTGGTCGTCGGCGTCGAGCCGCCGCCGGCCGCTCTTGTAGCGGCAGAGCAGCGCGTCGCCGCCCGAGCCGATGATGAACTCGTTGCCGGGATAATCGCCGCCGGCCGCGAAGATCGCGTGATGCATGGCGGCGAGGATTTCGCCCTCGTCGGCGCCGGCGCGCGTCGCCTCGAGCCCGGCGCGGTCGGCGAGATCGGAGAGCCGCGCCGCCTCGCGAACGTAGGCCAACTCGGCCGGCGATTTTCTCACGCGCAGGCGCGGGACGAGTTCGGAGATGTCGACGAGCTCGCGGCCGGCGAGCGCCGCCTCCAGCCTGCGGCCGTGGAAATGGGTGAGCCCCTGCGTGTTGAACTCGACGCCGAGCCGGCGTCCGGCGCCGAGGTCGTCGAGCATGGCGCTGAGGTCGCGCGTCGGGTCGGCGCGGCCGCTGTCCTTCCAGATGCGGATGTCGGCGATGTTGGAGGTGCGCTCGGCCTGCCGCAGGTCCGCCGAGCGGGTCAGCAGCGCGACGCGCCCGTCGGCGCCGACATAGAGGCACTGGAAGAAGCAGAAGCCGAACGTGTCGTAGCCGGTCAGCCAGTAGTCGCTCTCCTGCGCGAACAGGAGCGCGCCGTCGAGCTTCGCCTCGGCCAGCGCGTCAGAGCAGCCGCGCGCTTGCGCGCGGCCATTTCGTCGGGGGAGAAGTGGATCGCCATCGCCCCCGAATGTCCCGGCCCGGCCGCGCGCCGTCAAGGTGCACAGGGCTCAGCGGAACACCAGCACCGGCACGTGGCTGTGCGTCAGCACCTTGCTCGTCTCGCTGCCCAGGATCATCGCCGAAACGCCGCGCCGTCCGTGCGAGGCCATGACGATGAGGTCGCAATTGTTGGCCTTGGCGCAATCGATGATCGCCCGATAGGGCTGGTCGCCGACGTCCTGGATGGTCTCGACTTCGACGCCCGCCGCCTCGCCCGCCATCTTGGCCTGGGTCAGCGCATATTCGGCGTAGCGTTGCGTCTCGGCCTCGAACTCGTCCTGGCCGCCGACGACGCCGATCATGTCCATCGAGCCGATCACATAGGGCGGCCGCACGGTCAGCGCCGTGACCTTGGCCTTGGTCTCCTTGGCGAGCTGCACGGCGTAGAGCAGCGCCTTGCGCGACAGGTCGGACCCGTCGGTGGGAACGAGGATATGCTTGAACATCGGCGATACTCCGCGTGGCGTCGAACTTTGAGCAATAATGCCTCTCCCATTGGGGCGCCTCGCTGACCCAAGTCAATTCCGCGTCGACGACGTGGCTGAAAGGGAAAGCGCAAATCCCCGTTGCGGATCGCCCCGGCGCGCGGCAAGGGAGGCGGGCCGGGGCGCCACGCAAGCCGGCGAGAACCGAGGGACCCGAGATGAGCCTCTCCAGCATGACCGGCTTCGCCCGCGCGCAAGGGACGCTCGGGCCCTGGCGATGGACGGTCGAGATCAAATGCGTCAACGCCAAGGGCCTGGACCTTCGGCTGCGCGTTCCCTCGGGCTTCGACCGCATCGAGGCGGAGGCGCGAGCGCGGCTCGGCAAGGCGCTGTCGCGCGGCGCCGTGTTCGTCACTCTCTCCGCGACGCGCGAGGGCGCGAGCATCGCGGCGCGCATCGACGCCGCCTTGCTCGCCGAAGTCGCCGCGGCGGCGCGCGCTGCGGCCGAGCAGTTCGGGCTCAGCGCCCCCGACGCTCGACGGGCTGCTCTCGATTCGCGGCGTCGTCGAGACGGTGGAGGCGGCGGACGACGAGGCGGCGCAAGCGGCGACGGCGCAGGCGATGCTGGCGACGCTCGAGGAGGCCATCGCCGCCGTCGTGGCGGCGCGGCGCTCCGAGGGCGAGGCTTTGCGCAAGGTGCTCGCCGAACGGCTCGACTCCATCGCCGCGCTGACCGAGGCCGCGGATCAGAATCCCGCGCGCAAGCCCGAGGCCGTGCGCGCCCGGCTCGCCGCGTCCGTCGCGGCGCTGACGGGCGCGGCGCGGGGCCTGGACGAGGCGCGGCTGCATCAGGAGGCGCTGCTTCTGGCCGCCAAGGCCGACGTCCGCGAGGAGCTCGACCGGCTCCACGCCCATGTCGCGGCCGCCCGCGCGCTGCTCGGGGAAGGCGGGCCGGTCGGACGGCGGCTGGACTTCCTCGCCCAGGAGTTTTCGCGCGAGGCCAACACGCTGTGCGCCAAATCGAACGACGTGTCGCTGACGGCGCAGGGTCTGGAATTGCGCGCGCAGATCGAGCAATTTCGCGAGCAGTTGCAGAACATCGAGTGAGCGCAACGATGCTGAGGCGCGGCATGATCCTCATTCTCTCCTCGCCCTCGGGGGCGGGAAAGACCACGCTGACGCGCATGCTCCTGCAGGACAAGGCGCTCGACCTGACGCTGTCGATCTCGGTGACGACGCGCGTGCGCCGATCCTCGGAGGTGGACGGCGTGCACTACCAGTTCATCGACCGTCACCAGTACGACCTGATGAAGGCCGGCGGCGATCTCTTGGAAGCCGCGGAGGTTCACGGCAACGGCTACGGCACGCCGCGCCGGCCGGTCGAGGAGGCGCTCGCGCAAGGCCGCGACATGCTGTTCGACATCGACTGGCAGGGGGCGAAACAGGTGCGCGAGGCCCTGGGGAGCGACGTCGTCAGCGTGTTCATCCTGCCGCCGTCGATGGCGGAGCTGCGCGCGAGGCTCGAGCGCCGCGCCGAGGATTCGGCCTCGACCATCGAACAGCGGCTCGAAAACGCCAAGCGCGAGATCGAGCGCTGGCGGCTTTACGATTACGTCGTCGTCAACGACGATCTCCAGCGCGCCTATCACGCAGTGGTGGCGATCCTCACCGCCGAGCGCACGCGGGGCCTGAGGGTCGCGGAGGGGATCGAGGGCTTCGTCGCGGGGCTGCTGGCGGGCTAAACGCGCTTTTTTCGTGTTTTTTAATAGTGTAAACTTATGCTCGCGAATCCTGTCGCCGCCTGCGACGAGGATGGGGCGAAAATGAGCGAATTCCTGCGCGAGGTCACCGCCTTTTTCGGCTATTTCGGCGGCGCCATCGCGTTCTTCATCGCATTCGGGGCGATCTATCTGCGGCTGACCCCGCATCGCGAATTCGATCTCATCGTGCGCGAGCACAATGCTTCGGCCTCCATCGCCCTCTCCGGCACGCTGCTGGGCTACGCCATCGCGCTCGCCGGCGCGATCCGCAACACGCGCACGGTGTGGGAGTTCGCGGTCTGGGCTTGCCTGGCCGCCCTCGCCCAGCTCATCGCCTATGGCCTGGCGAGGCTCACCCACCCCAATCTCTCGACCGCGATCGAAAGCAACGCGATCGCCGCCGCGATCTGGCTCGCGGCGATTTCGATCTCGGCCGGCGTCCTGTGCGACGCCTGCATGAGCCCCTGATGGCGGCGAGTTTCGGCAAGCGCGGCCTGATCGGCGCGGCGACGACGAATGCGCCGCCCGGCCGGCCGGCGCCGCCGCGCCGGATGCGCTCGGGCGTGGTCACGGTCGGCGCCGTCGGCGCGCTGGCGCTCGGAATCGCCGCGGCGGCCGAGTGGCGCGGGCAGGATTGCGGTCCCCGTCAGGCGGCCGACTACGACTCGCGGCCGAAGTTGTGCAACGATATGTGTCGTCCCTCCGCCGGCGGCGTGGCGCGCCCGGCGTTCTGCGACGATCTCTGCCGTCCGCGCCAGCCCGACCCCACGCCCGCGACGACGCGGTGCGACAGTCATGGCTGGAGCCATAGCCATTCCTCCGGTCATGGCTGGGGCCTCTTCTCCGGCGGCGGGATCGGACACGCGAGTTTCGGCGGCTTCGGCGCGCATGGCTTCGGCCACGGAGGCGGCTGAGGTGAAGCGCGAGCCCTCGCCCGTGCGCCCGCATCTTGAACGCGAGTTCGCCGAGATCGGCTTTCGCGCGACGCTCGACGACGGCGCGCCCTATTGGGACGAGAGCGTGCGCTATGTCTTCCGTCTCGACGAAATCGAGGCAGGACATCGAGGACGCGGCGCGAGGAGTTGCACGGCATGTGCCTGCATCTCGTCGACACGGTCGCGCGCAGCGAGCGCGACCTCAAGCGGCTCAGGATTCCCGAACACGCCTTCGACCTCATCGCCGAGAGCTGGCGCCGGCGCGATCCCTCGCTCTACGGACGCTTCGACTTTTCCTACGACGGCCGCCATCCGCCGAAGCTTCTCGAATACAACGCCGACACGCCGACGAGCCTTTACGAAGCCGCCGTCGTGCAATGGCGCTGGCTCGAACAGCTCATGGCGTCCGGCGACCTGCCCGACGACGCCGACCAGTTCACTTCCGCGCACGAGAAGCTGATCGCGCGCTTCGCCGAGATTTGCGGCGGCGAGTTCCTGCATCTTTCCTGCATGGCCGCCGCCTCCGACGACGCGGGCACGCTCGCCTATCTCGAGGATTGCGCGAGGGCTGCGGGGCTTTCGACCGCCTCGCTCGACATGAGCCAGATCGGGCTCGCGCGCGACCGTTTCGTCGATCCCTCGGGGCGCGGGATCGCGCGACTTTTCAAGCTCTATCCCTGGGAATGGATGCTGGCCGACGACTTCGGCCGTTCGCCGGCGATGCAGACAACGCGCTTCGTCGAGCCGCCGTGGAAGATCATCCTCAACAACAAGGGCGCGCTGGCGCTGCTGTGGGAGCTGGCGCCGAACCATCCGAATCTGCTGGAGTGCTATTTCGAGGAGGACCGCGACGCCCAGTTCTTGCGCCGCTACGCGCGAAAGCCGCTGTTCTCGCGCGAAGGCTTCGACATCGAGCTGATAGGCGACGGCGAGACCCTGCGCGGCGAGAGCAACGGCTATGGCGCGGAAGGCTATGTGCGCCAGCAATTGCGGCCTTTGCCGGAGTTCGACGGCCGCTATCCCGTGATCGGCGCCTGGATCGTCGGCGACGAGCCCGCCGGCATGGGCATTCGCGAGGACGCCACGCCGCTCACCACCGACCGCGCCCGCTTCGTGCCGCACGCGATCGTGGATTGAGGCTCACTGCACCACCACCTTCGTCCCCTTCTGCACGCGGCTGTAGAGGTCGATCACGTCGGCGTTGAGCATTCGGATGCAGCCCGACGACACCGCCTTGCCGATGCTCCTCGGCTCGTTGGTGCCGTGGATGCGGAACAAAGTGTCCTTTCGGTCCTGGAACAGATAGAGCGCGCGCGCGCCGAGCGGGTTCGACGGGCCGCCGTCGACATGCTCGGGCAGGGAACTGTCGCGGTCCAGCATTTCCGGCGGCGGCGTCCAGCCCGGCCAGAAGGCCTTGCGGCCGATCTCCGCCCTGCCCTTCCAGGCGAAGCCCTGGCGGCCGACGGCGATGCGATATTCGAGCGCCTCGCCCCCCGGCAGCGACAGGAACAGGCGCCGCAGCCGGGTGCTGATCGTCACCGTGCCCGGCGGCTCGTGGGTGGGATCGGCGACCGCCCTGCGCGTGCTCAGGTGAAAATCGACGTCCTGGTCGGTTACGCCGGGCGTCGAGTAATAGGGATCGGCGTCGGACGGCAGATCGCCCGTCGTCCCTCGCGGCTTGCAGCGGATCGGGCGGCTGATCGAACGGCCACGCCAGCGCGGGCGCCGAGCCCAGCAACGCGGAGCAAGCCCAGCGCAGCGCAAGTCCGGTTCAGGCGCATCCTCGTCCCCCTCTTCGGCGAATTCTCCCCATAGCGCATTTCGACGCGCGCGGCGACGCGCCCTTGAAACGCCATAATGCTCCCGCATGAAAATGAACGTTCATTCTCACCACGCGTTCACATGACTCTCGTAGCCCTCCCGCCGCCCCCCCGACGAAGAACGCCGCACCCGTATTCTGGCCGCGGCCGAGCGCGCTTTCGTGCGCTACGGCTTCCACGCCGCCACCATGACCCAGGTCGCGGAGGAGGCCGGCATGAGCGCCGGCAACCTCTATCGCTATTTCCCCTCCAAGGAGGCGATCGTCGAGGGGCTTTGCCTCAACGATCAGGTGCGAGCGGTCGGAGGCTCTTCGCGGCGCTCGCGAGCGCCGAGGATCTCAAGGCCGCCATGCGCGAGGCGCTGCGGGTGGAGGTGCTGCGCAAGACGCCGGAGAAGGCGCAGATGATCGTGGAGATCTGGGCGGAGTCCGAGCCGCAACGCCCGCGTCGCCGAATTCACCCGACAGCTCGACCGCGACGTAATAGCCGGCATGGTCGATCTGATCGAGACTCGCCAAGTCGCGCGGCGTCGCTTCGTCCTCGCTCGATTCCCGCTTCGCGGCGAGCGTGCTGTTCACTTTGGTCGCGGGCCTGTTCAAGCGCAAGGCGCTGGAGCCGGATTTCGACATCGAGGAAGAATTCGCCATGGCGCTCGGCGTGTTCGAGGCTCTGTTCGCCGGCGCGCTCGCCCCCAGCGCGGAGATCTGAGATGGGACGCTTCCTGCTCACCCTCCTGGTTCTGGCCGGCCTCGGGGCCGGCGGGATCTATGCGCAATGGCGCTTCAGGCCCTGCGACCCGCCGCTGCTGCCCCTCGATAAATGGGGCGCTCCCGGCGCGGCCGAAATGCGCGCCGCAACCCGCCAAGGCCGAGACGGGGGCGCAGGCCGAAGTCGAGCCGCCGACGGTGACGGTCGTGAAGGCCGAAATGCGCCGCTTCACCGACCGCCTGTTCGTCTCCGGCACGCTGACCGCGCGCGAGGAGGTGATGGTCGCGCCGAAGATCGCCGACCTGACCGTCGTCGAAATCGACGCCGAGGACGGCGACCACGTCAAGCAAGGCCAGTTGCTCGCCCGGCTCGACCGCAGCCAGCTCGACGCGCTGTTGAGCCAGAACGACGCCGCGCGCGCCCGCGCCGACGCCGCGATCGATCAGGCCAGGAGCATGGTCGCGCAGTCGGCGAGCCAGCTCGACTGGGCCACCAGCGAAAACGACCGCGCGAAGAAGCTCGGGCGCCGGCGTCATGGCGGCCTCGACCGTCGAGCAGCGCCAGATCAATCAGAAGACGGCGCAAGCCGCCCTCTCGGCGGCCAAGGACGCCATCGCCGTCGCCCAGGCCGACCGGCGCGCCCGCGACGCCGACCGCGAGGAGCTGATGGTGCGCATCGCCCGAACGGAAGTGCGCGCGCCGGTCGACGGCGTCATCAGCCGCCGTTCGGCCAAGATCGGCGCCACCGCCGCGCCGGGCGGAGAGCCGTTGTTCCGCATCATCTCCGACGGCGCCATCGACCTCGTCGCCGACGTGCCCGAGCAATGGCTGCCGCGGCTCAAGGTCGGCATGCCGGCGACGCTGAAGCTGCCCGGCGTCGAGAAGCCGGTCGCGGGCTCCGTGCGGCTCGTCGATCAGGAGGTCGACAAGGCGAGCCGGACGGGCAAGGCGCGCATCGCGCTTTCGGACGTGAGCCACGCAAGGCTCGGCGCCTTCGCCTCCGGCGAGGTCGATCTCGTCATCCGCGACGGGGTCGCCGCGCCGACCACCGCGATCAAGCGCGACGACAACGAAGGCGTGGCGCTGGTGGTGCGCGACGGCAAGGTCGAAAGCCGCAAGGTGAAGCTCGGCATCGTCGAAGGCGACGAAGTCGAGATCCTCTCGGGGCTGAAGCCCGGCGAGGCGCTCGTGGCGCGCGCCGGTTCTTTCCTGCGGCCCGGCGACAAGGTGCGGCCGATGCCGGAAATCGTGGGCGCGGGGGGCTGAGGAGCGAACATGCGTCTCAACGTCTCCGCCTGGTCGATCCGCAAGCCGATTCCGGCCACGGTCGCCGTCTGCGTTCTGATGCTGCTGGGGCTGTTCAGCTTCCGCACGATGCCGATCACGCAATTTCCCAATATCGACATTCCCATCGTCCAGGTGCTCGTCACGCAATCGGGCGCGGCGCCGTCCGAACTCGAAGCGCAGGTGACGAAGAAGGTCGAGGACGCGGTCGCGAGCCTCAACGGCGTCTGGCACATCGCCTCCCAGATCGGCGACGGCTCCTCGCAGACGATCGTCCAGTTCCACGTCGGCTCGACCGATATCGACCGCGCGCTCAACGACGTGAAGGATCAGATCGCCAAGATCCGCTCCGACCTGCCGCGCACCATCGACGAGCCGATCATCAACCGCATCAACATCGAGGGCCTGCCGATCGTCACCTACGCGGCCTCGGCGCCGGGCATGACGGTCGAACAATTGTCCTGGTTCATCGACGACACGGTCGCGCGCGATCTGCAGAGCCTGAAAGGCGTCGGCGACGTCTCGCGCTACGGCGGCGTCGACCGCGAGATCCGCGTCTCGCTCGACCCCGAGAAGCTGCTGGCGCTCGGCGTCACCGCCGCGCAGGTCAACGAGCAGGTGCGCCAGGACAACGTCGATCTCGGCGGCGGCCGGGGCGAGCTCGCCGGCCAGGAGCAGGCGATCCGCACGCTCGCCGGCGCCAACAAGCTCAGCGAATTGAAGGCGCTGCCGATCGCGCTGCCCGGCGGGCGGCGCGTGCGCCTGGACGAGCTCGCCACCGTCGCCGACACGGCCGCCGAGCCGCGCACCTTCACGCGGCTGTTCGATCAGCCCATCGTCGCCTTCGCAGTCACGCGCGCCAAGGGCGCGAGCGACGTCACGGTCGACAGCGACATCGCGCGCAAGCTCGCCGAGATCGAGAAGCGCCACCCCGAGGTGAAATTCACCAAGGTCGACACAAGGATCGACAACGAACTGGGAAGCTACCACTCCACGATGGAGACGCTGATCGAGGGCGCGGCCCTCGCCATCGTCGTCGTGTTCGTGTTCCTGCGCGACTTGCGCGCGACCATCGTCACCGCGATGGCCCTGCCCCTTTCGGTGTTGCCGACGTTCTGGGCGATGGACGCCATCGGCTTCTCGCTCAACCTGGTCAGCCTGCTCGCCATGACGCTGGTGACCGGCATTCTCGTCGACGACGCCATCGTCGAGATCGAAAACATCGTGCGCCACATGCGCATGGGCAAATCCGCCTATCGCGCCGCGCTGGAGGCGGCCGACGAGATTGGCCTGGCGGTCATCGCCATTTCGCTGTCGATCGCGGCGATCTTCGCCCCGGTCAGCTTCATGGGCGGCATAGCCGGGCAATATTTCCGGCAGTTCGGCCTGACGGTGGCCATCGCCGTCATGTTCTCGCTCCTGGTGGCGCGTTTCGTCACGCCGGTGATGGCGGCCTATTTCATGCGCGCGCCGCGCCACGCCGAGCACGGGGAAGGCGCCGTCATGCGCTTCTACACCCGTCTCGTGCGCGGGTCCGTGCGCTGGCGGTGGGTGACGCTGCTCGTCGGCGCGGCGATCTTCGCGGCGTCGCTGTGGTCCACGCAATTGCTGCCTTCCGGCTTCATTCCCGCCGACGATCAGGCGCGCGCGCTGCTGGCGATCGAGCTGCCGCCGGGCTCGCGGCTCGACGACACCGACCGCGTGACGCGCGAAATCTCCGACAGGCTGAAGGCGATGCCGGAGGTGCGCTCGGTGCTGGTGTTCGGCGGCCAGATCCTCGGCGGCGCCTCGGAGCCGCGCAAGGCGACCTTCGTCATCAATTTCGTGCACAAGTCGAAGCGCGAGGCGAGCCAGAAGGATCTGCAGACCCGCATCTCCGCCCTCATGACCGGCATTCCCGACGTGCGCTTCTGGTTCATGAAGGACAACGGCCAGCGCGACCTGCAACTCATAGTCGCCGGCCGCGAAATGCAGGAGATCAACGACACGGCCAATCAGCTCGCCAGCGAAATGCGCTCGATCCATATGCTGGAGAACCCGATCTCCACCGCCGAGCTCGACCGGCCGGAGCTGCAGATCGAGCCGCGCCGGCAGGTGGCCGCCGATCTCGGCGTCTCCACGGAGACCCTGTCTTCGACCATCCGCGTCGCCACCCTCGGCGACATCGACGCCAATCTCGCCAAGTTCAAGGTCGACGGACGGCTGATCCCGATTCGCGTCGAACTCGACGAAGCCGCGCGCAGCCGCATCGGCGTGCTCGAGAGTCTGCGCGTTCCGACGGCCGGCGGCGGCACGACGCCGCTTTCGGCGGTCGCCGATTTCGACATGGGCCACGGGCCGACGGCGATCAACCGCTACGACCGCAGCCGTCGCGTGACGATCGAAGCGGATTTGCGCGGCGACGCGCCGCTCGGCGCGGCGGTGGCGGCGATCCACGCCCTGCCGACGGCCAAGAATCTGCCGCCCGGCGTCGAGATCAAGGAGACCGGCGACGTCGAGATCATGAGCGAGGTGTTCCAGTCCTTCGCCGAGGCGATGGGCGCGGGCCTGATGATGGTCTACGGCCTCCTGGTGCTGCTGTTCGGCAGCTTCCTGCAGCCGATCACCATTCTCATCTCGCTGCCGCTCTCCATCGGCGGCTCGATCCTGGCGCTGCTCATCACCCATAAGGCGATGTCGATGCCGGTCGTCATCGGCATCCTGATGCTGATGGGCATCGTCACCAAGAACGCGATCATGCTGGTCGATTTCGCCGTCGAGGCGATGGCCCAGGGGACGCCGCGGCTGGAGGCGCTGGTGGAGGCCGGCCGCAAGCGCGCGCGTCCCATCGTGATGACGACGATCGCCATGGCGGCGGGCATGATCCCTTCGGCGTTGGGCATGGGCGACGGCGGCGGCTTCCGCTCGCCGATGGCGATTGCGGTGATCGGCGGTCTGGTGGTGTCGACGCTGCTGTCGCTGGTGTTCGTGCCGGCGGTGTTCACCGTCCTCGACGACGTGGGCCGCATTTCGTGGCGTCTGTTCAAATGGCTGTTCTCACCGCACGAGGAAAAGCCGGGCGAGGAGAAGCTGCGCGAGGAGAAACCGCGCGAGGAGAAGCCGCGCGAGGAGAAGCCGAAGCGAGGCGGCCGCGGGGCTCTGCCGGCGCCGGCGGAGTGAGGTCGCGCATCCACCCGATAGCGTCAGGTCTTGCCGGGAACCGGCAAGATGATCTCAGCTGTTTGACAAATGTTCGTGATATGTTCTGATGCGCCGCGCGTAACGACATCGGACTCGCCGCCGAAAGCGCCGAAGAGACGCCGGGAGTCGCGCGGCTTGCCTGTATCGGCCGAGTAATTCTAAGCATCGTCCGCAGACTTCCTTTACTTGCGGAGCTTTACGTTGCGGTCAATCGCCGCCAACGGAGCCTTGCTTTGTGGACATTCGCCTTCGACGCGCCTGCGCTATGCGAACTCGGCGATGCGGCGGAAGCGTCTCGCCGTCTGGCTGCGCGACCAACTCCTGGCCCATGACGTTCCGGCGCTCGGCCCCCACGCGGGAGAGGAAGGCTGGGCCTTTTTCGGTCAACGCCGACGACGGCTTCGTCTTCATTCTGCTGGCCTTGCGCGGCGACGGGAGGTTCGAGGCGCGCGTCGATTACGCCGGCGCCGCCGAGGTCGAAGCCGAGGACACCGCGCGGGCGGTCGAGGAGATACTCAACGCCAGCCCCGCCATCCGTATTCCAGAGACCGCCTGACCGCCCAGGCTGCTGACAGCCGGCGGCCCAGCCACTATATGCGGCGCGACGGCGCTCTCGCCCGCAAGGATGTCCCATGTCCCTCTCCAGCGCCGGGCTCGACCCGAGACGGCGCCGCATTCTGTTTCGCGCCCGCCGCCGCGGCCTGCGCGAGATGGACGTCGCGCTCGGCGGCTTCGCCGACGCGCATCTGACTGACCTCACCGAGGCCGAGCTCGACGAGGTCGAGGCCTGGCTCGACGCTGCCCGACCCGAAATCCTCTCCTGGCTCACCGGCGAGGCCGCCCTCGCCGGCGCGCTTCGATACGCCGCTGTTTGCGAAGCTGAAGGCCGCCCCGACCGCATGAACGCCCCCGTCGCCGCCGCCACGCGGCTCCGCCAGCCGACCGCCATTACGCTCGCCCGCGCGCCGGAAGGCTTCGACGCCTTCGTCGTCGCCGATCTCGTGCGCGCGCTCGCCCGCGACGCCGAGCGGCGCGCCGTCGCGCTGACCTTCCTCGCGCGCGATTCCGTGCGCGCGCAGAGCTTCGTCGACGCGCTCGCCTTCGCCGCGCCCGAGATCGAGGCGCTTGTGCTGCCGGCCTGGGACTGCCAGCCCTACGACCGCGTCTCGCCCAACGCCGCCGTCGCCGCGCAGCGCATGACCGCGCTCGCCCGCCTCGCGCTGACGCGCGGCGCGGCCGAGCGGCCGCGCATTCTTGTGGCCACCGTCAACGCCATGACGCAGCGCGTCCCGCCGCGCGCCTGGCTCGCCAAGGCCGCGCTCTCGGTCGCCCCCGGCAATGCGCTCAACATGGAGACGCTGGTCGGCTGGCTCGAATCGAACGGTTTCTCGCGCGCCAGTCTGGTGCGGGACGTCGGCGATTACGCGCAGCGCGGCGGCATCCTCGATCTCTATCGCCCCGGCGCTCGCCGCGCCGCTCCGGCTCGATTTCTTCGGCGACACGCTGGAATCGATCCGCGCCTTCGATCCCGAGACGCAACGCTCGACCGGCCAGTTGCGCTCGCTCGACCTGACGCCCATGAGCGAGGCGCAGCTCACCACGGATACGATCCGCCGCTTCCGCCAGGGCTACGCCGCCGAATTCGGCGCGGCCCGACGGGGCGATACGATCTACGAGGCGGTCAGCGAGGGGCGACGGGCCATCGGCGTCGAACATTGGCTGCCGCTGTTCTACAGCAAGCTCGACACGCTGTTCGATTATGTCGCCGACGCGCCGCTCGTCATCGACGCGCACGCCGAGGACGTCGCCAAGAGCCGCTTCGCGCAGATCGAGGACTATTATTCCGCCCGCAAGGCGGCGCGCGAACAAGACCCCGTGGCGAACGACTATCAGCCGCTGAAGCCCGACCGGCTCTATCTGACGCCGGAGGAGTTCGCCGCCGCGCTGAAAGCGCGGCCGGTGGCGCGGTTGCAGCCTTTCGAGGCCGCGCCCGAGGCGCTCGACGTGATCGACTGCGGCGGGCGGGTCGGGCGCGATTTCGCGCCCGAGCGACAGAGTGAAAACGTCAATGTGTTCGAGGCGGCGGCCGCCCATATCCGCGCGCTGGGTCAGGCCGGCAAGACCGTCGTCGTCGCCGGCTGGTCGGACGGCTCGCGCGAGCGGCTGAGCCATGTGCTGGCCGAGCATGGGCTCAAATCGCTGGAGCTGGTCTCCTCCTTTGCGCAGGTCCGCAGCGCCAGCGGCGCGGCGCGCTGCCGCTCGCCGTCATCGCGCTGGAGCACGGCTTCGAGGCCGCCGACCTCGCCGTCATCGGCGAACAGGACATTCTCGGCGACCGGCTTGTGCGGCAAGTCAAGCGCAAGCGGCGTGCGGAGAACGTGCTGGCGGAAGCCTCGGCGCTGACCGCCGGCGATCTCGTCGTCCACATCGACCACGGCGTCGGCCGCTTCGTCGGCTTGCAGACCATCGAGGCGGCGGGCGCGCCGCACGATTGCCTGGAGATTCACTACGCCGGCGGCGACCGGCTGTTCCTGCCGGTCGAAAACCTCGAATTGCTCTCCCGCTACGGCTCGGAGACCGGCGAGCTCGACCGGCTCGGCTCGACAGGCTGGCAGACCCGCAAGGCGCGGCTGAAGAAGCGCGTTCGCGACATGGCGGCCGAGCTCGTGCGCGTCGCCGCGCAGCGGCTGACGCGCCCCGCCGCGCGGCTCGCGCCCCCGGAAGGGCTCTACGACGAATTCTGCGCCGGCTTCCCCTACGACGAGACCGAGGACCAGTCGCGCGCCATCGAGGCGACGCTCGACGATCTCGGCGCCGGCCGGCCGATGGACCGGCTTGTGTGCGGCGACGTCGGCTTCGGCAAGACGGAGGTGGCGCTGCGCGCCGCCTTCGCCGCCGCGATCAACGGCAAGCAGACGGCGGTGGTCGTGCCGACCACCCTGCTCGCCCGCCAGCACCACAAGAATTTCACCCAGCGCTTCGCCGGACTGCCGGTGAAGATCGGCCAGCTCTCGCGCATGGTCGCGGCGGCCGAGCAGCGCGAGGTGAAGAAGGGGCTGGCGGACGGCTCGATCGACATTGTCGTGGGCACCCACGCTTTGCTCGGCAAGGCGGTGACGTTCAAGGATCTCGGCCTCGTCGTCATCGACGAGGAGCAGCATTTCGGCGTCGGCCACAAGGAGCGGCTGAAGGATCTGCGCGCCGAAGTCCACGTGCTGACGCTCTCCGCCACGCCGATACCGCGCACGCTGCAACTCGCCATGACCGGCGTGCGCGATCTCTCGATCATCGCCACGCCCCCCGTCGACCGGCTCGCGGTGCGCAGCTTCGTCTCGCCCTTCGACGCCGTCATCGTGCGCGAGGCGCTGCTGCGCGAGCGATATCGCGGCGGCCAGTCCTTCTATGTGGTCCCGCGCATCGAGGATCTCGAGGAATGCGCCGCGTTCCTCAGACAGAACGCGCCGGAGTGCAAATTCGTCGTCGCGCACGGGCAGTTGCCGATGGGCGAGCTGGAGGACAAGATCGGCGCCTTCTACGACGGCAAATATGACATCCTGCTTTCGACCGCCATCGTCGAATCCGGCCTCGACATTCCCGCGCGCCAATACGCTGATCGTGCACCGGGCGGATATGTTTGGACTGGGCCAGCTTTATCAGCTGCGCGGGCGCGTCGGGCGCTCGAAGGTGCGCGCCTACGCGATCTTCACCACGCCCGCCAACAAACAAATAACGCCGCAGGCGGAGAAGCGGCTGGCGGCGCTGCAATCGCTCGACACGCTCGGCGCCGGCTTCCAGCTCGCCAGCCACGACCTCGACCTGCGCGGCGCCGGCAATCTGCTCGGCGAGGAGCAGTCCGGCCACATCAAGGAGGTCGGCTACGAGCTCTATCAGCAGATGGTGAAGGACGCGGTCGAGCGGCTCAAGACAGGCGAGGCCGAGCCTGTCGAGGACGTCTGGTCGCCGACGATTTCGCTCGGGAGCCCGGTGACGATTCCCGAGAACTACATCCCCGATCTGACGACCCGCCTCTCGCTCTACCGCCGCCTGTCGGCGCTGTCCGACGAGACGGAGATCGAGGCGATGGGCGCCGAGATCGTCGACCGCTTCGGCCCGCCGCCGCCGGAGGTCGATCTGCTCCTGAGGCTGGTGCGCATCAAGGCGCTCTGCCGCCATTCGCATGTGGAGAAGCTGGACGCCGGGCCGAAGGGCATGACCATCGCCTTCCGCGACAATTCCTTCGCCAATCCGGCGGGCCTCGTGAAATGGGTGACGGCCAACCCGGACGCGCGCGTCAGACCGGACATGCGCATCCTCGTGAGCGGCGATTTCGAGGAGCTTTCGGACCGGCTCGGCGGGGCGCTGAAGACGATGCGGGAGATTGCGAAGATTGCGGGAAGGAAGGGGTAGGCGGGCGCTTTCCCGGGCCTTCGAGTAACCGCCAAGCAGGAAGCCTGAGAACGACGCGACACTCGCCCAATCGGTCATGGCCGGGCTTGTCCCGGCCATCCACGCCGACCCGCAACGAAGGGGATTGCGGTTTGTACAAGCTCAAGACGCGCTCAATTGGGAGGCAAGTTCAATCGGGAGGCAAGTGTTGAGCCGAACCGCGTAGATGGCCGGGACAAGCCCGGCCATGACGGAAACGACTGATTTCGGCGCACAGGCTGGCGGTTACCGTTGAGGCGGCCGAAGGCGATGCGCTCGATGTCGGCCTTGGCCCGCTCGCCTGTTCGCGGCTCCAGGCGAAAATTCCGTGTCGTAAAGTACGCACTTCGCCGGCGAGGCCGTCCACCGCCTCAATCCACCGAATAGGTGAACTTCATCCCCACCGGGGCCCCATGCGGGGGCGCCGGGAAGGAGTGCGAGGCGGCGGCGACCGCGCGCATCGCGGCTTCGTCCAGCTCCATCGAGCCGCTTTGGATGACAACGAAGCGCTGCGTCAGCCGGCCGCGCCCGTCAACCGAGAAGCCGATCGCCCCCGTCAGCCGCCGACCATAGGTGTGCGCGACAGCCGGCACGCGCAGACGCGGCACGATCAGGCCGTAAAGCTGCGTCAGATAACTCGATTTGGCGTTGCCCCCGGTCACTGGCGAACGTATCGCCGCGCCGCCGAAATCGATATCGGGCACCGAATTGTACGTCTTCGGCAGCACGTCCGCAATCGACGGCTTTGACGGCGCCGGGGTCTGGGTCGGCTCCGCCTTCTGCGGCGGCGGCGGCGGCGCCGGCGTCTCGATCGGCTCGGCCTCTTTCGGCGGGGGCGCCTCGGCCTCGGCGGTTTGCGGCAGCTCCGGCGCGGGCGCGGGCGGGGCCTGCGACGCCTCGGGAGAGGGGATCGGCGGCGCCGGAGGCGGCGGCGCCTGCGACGCCTCGGGCGAGGGAGTCGGCGGCGCCGGGGGCGGCGGCGCCTTGGCGGGCGTCTCCTTCTCCGCCACATTGTCGTCGTCGTGATCGCTCTTGCCCTCGCGCGGCGCGTCCGTGGCCGGCTTCTCGAGCTCCTGCTGCTGTTGCTGCTGTTGCTCCTCGGCAGGGGGCGGAGGCGGCGGCGGCGGCTTCTCGACGACGATCTCGACGGGGATCTCTTCGGCCTGCGGCGCCGGCTGAAGGCCGCGCCCGCTCCAGACCAGCCCGAACACGCCGAGCTCGATCGCCAAGGCGACGAGGATGGCGATGATCTTGCGCGCGCGCCATCGCCTCGGCGGCGGCGCTTCGAGCCGCCACGCGGCGTCGGCGTAAAGTGCGGACGGGCCTTGCGACATGGCCGAACATTCTACCGTTTTCGACGCGGCGCCGCAAAGACGCGTCAGTAGAACGACAGCGGAAAATATTTTCTAAATATTTCCGCGTATCTCCCGCTCGCCCATACGCGGGCGAGCGCGTAATCGAGTGTGCGGCGCAACACAACGTCGTCCTTGCGCACCGCGACCGACACGCCCTCGCCGAAAAAGCGGCTCTCCAGAAACGGCCCGCCGCGAAAGGCGCAGCAGCCGCCGGCGTCCTCGCCGCCGAGCCAGATCGCCAAGGTCAGCCCGTCGGCGAAGGCGAGATCGATCTCGCTGGCCTTGAGGGCGCGCAGCAGCGCGGCGAGGTCGCCGTAGCTCTTGAGCTTGGCCTTGGCGAAGAATTGCGTGAGGAAACGCTCGTGCGCGCTCCCCTTGACGACGCCGACGGTCTTGCCGGCGAGCGCCTTGGCGTCGATTTCGCCCTGGGAGAAGTCCTTGCGCGCGGCGAATCGCGCCGGCGTCAGGTAATAGGGATGGGTGAAGGCGAGCCGGGCCCGCAGCGCCGGCGTCGCCCGCATAGACGCGATCATCGCGTCGCCCTTGCCGGTCTCCAGCGCCTCGATGAGGGTGTCCCAGCGCCGCGCCTGAATCGTGCAGGGCAGCCGCAACTGCTCGCAGACGGCGCGCGCGATCTCGATGTTGAAGCCGGAGAGCGAGCCGTCCGGCAACGCGAAATCGAGCGGCGGATAATCGTCGGCGGTGAGGAAGCGGATCGCCTTCAGCCCGGTAAGATCCGGCTTGTCGAGATGCAGCGCCGGGTCCCACAGGCTCGGCACCGGATCGGCGACGGCGGCGCCGGCGAGCAACGCCGCGGCGAGCAAGGCCGCCCGCCTCAGGACTGACTTTCGCATCGACTCTCGTGACAAGGGATGGACATGCGCCGGGCGGCCTCTCCTTAGCGCCCCGCCGCCTCGCGCGGCAAACGCCGTCTCATGCGTGCGCCGGCCAGTAGCGGTCGCGCAACTGCCGTTTCAGCAATTTTCCGGTCGGCGTGCGCGGCAGGTCGCGCTCGAACTCGACCGTGCGCGGGCACTTGATGGCGGAGATCCGCTCGCGGCAATAGGCGATGAGCTCGGCCTCCAGCCCCTTGCCGGCGTGGGCGGGGTCGCGCAGCTGCACGATCGCCTTCACCACCTCGCCGAGGTCTTCATCGGGAACGCCGAACACCGCTACGTCGAGCACTTGCGGATGGCCGATCAGCACGTCCTCGGTCTCCTGCGGATAGACGTTGACGCCGCCGGAAATGATCGTGTTGGCCTTGCGGTCGGTGAGGTAGAGATAGCCGTCCTCGTCGAGATAGCCGATATCGCCGAGCGTCGACCAGCCGTCGCGGATATAGGCGGATTTGGTCTTGGCGGGATCGTTGCGATAGGCGAAGGGCGGCCCGCCGTCGAAATAGACGACGCCGTTGACGCGCGGCGGCAGGGTCTCACCCGTCTGTTCGTCGACGATGCGGATATGGCCGACAAAGGCGCGTCCGACCGAGCCGCGATGGGCGAGCCATTCCTGCGAATTGATGATCGTGACGCCGTTGCCTTCGGTTCCGGCGTAATATTCGATGAGAGTCGGCCCCCACCAGTCGATCATCTGCTGCTTGACCTCGACAGGACAGGGCGCGGCGGCGTGAATGGCGCCGCGCAGCGATCGAAATGTCGTACTTGTCGCGGACCTCCTTCGGCAGCTTCAGGAGCCTGACGAACATCGTCGGCACGAGCTGGCTCTGCGTGGCGCGGTATTTCTCGACATAGTGCAGATAGGCTTCCGCATCGAAATGTTTCATCAGGACGACGGTGGCGCCGAAGGCCGCCGCCGTCATGGTGAAGCGCAGCGGCGCGGCGTGATAGAGCGGCGCCGGCGACAGATAGACGCTGTCGCCGTTAACGCCGCACATGTCGATGCAGAGCAGCTTCAGCACCGGATTGACGAGCCCGAGCGGGACCGGCGTCAGCAAGGTCTCGACGCCCTTCGGCCGGCCGGTGGTGCCGGAAGAATACAGCATGTCGCGCCCGGCGAATTCGTTGGCGACGGGCGTCGCCGGCTGAGCGGCGGCCTCCGCGTCCCAGGAGCGGAAGCCGGGGGCCGCGTCGCCGGTGATGAATAGAAGCGGCGCGTCGGCGGCCTCGGCGAGGGCGCGCGCCTCGGCCATGCAGGCCGGCGAAGTCACGAAGACCTTGGCGGCGCAGTCGCGCACGATATAGGCGATCTCGTCGGCTTTCAGATAGCGGCTGATGGCGGTGTAGATGAGCCCGGCGCGCTGCGCGGCCCAGCAGATCTCGGCGAAGGGCAGACCGTTCTCCAGAAGCAGCGCGACATGGTCGCCGGGCGCGAGGCCGAGCGAGTAGAACAATTGCGCGCCCTGATTGCTGCGCCGGTCGAGCTCGCCGAAGGTGAGCGTCTCGCCGGTCTCGGCGATGATATAGGCCGGCTTGTCGGGCGTCGTCGCGGCGTGGAACGACGGATGATGCATGGCCTGGCGCCTCCCCTGTCGCGCCCGCTCGCGGCGCCTTCGCCGCCACTTACGGCCGCGCCCGGGGGAAAGGCAAGGGAAGCGGCGGGCCCGCTCGCCCGCCGCGCCGGACAGCCGGCGAGACGCCGGCCGTCGTCAAAAGCTCTCGACGCCCGTTGGCGCCGAGGCGTCACGGATTGTGTTGGCCTCCGCCTCCGCCGCCGCCGCCGCCGCCACCGCCGCCGCCGCCGTGGCCTCCGCCTCCGCCGCCGCCGTGCATTCCACCGCCGCCAGGATGCATGCCGCCTCCACCGCCGCCCGGATGCATGCCGCCGCCGCCGCCGCCGTGCATTCCGCCGCCGCCAGGATGCATTCCGCCGCCGCCGCCTCCGCCGTGCATGCCGCCTCCCCCGCCGCCATGCATGCCGCCGCCGCCGCCGCCGGGACGCCGACCGCCGCCGCCGTGGCCGTGCCAGTCGCGCTCATAGCGATGCTCACGCCAGCCTTGGAAGCCTTCGCCGCCGCCCCAGCCGTAGCCCCGGTTCCAGCCATATCCGCACCAGTACCAGCCGGCCCCGTTCCAGGCGTCATCGTACCAGCACCAATCGCGGCCGCCGAAGAAGAAGAGGTCGAATGGATTCGGCAAGGGGAATTGGGCGCGCTGCACCAGCGGCGCGCCGGCAGGATCGTTCAGGACGTCCGTCATCATGGCCGCTTGAGCAGGCGCTGCGCTCGCCGCCGCCAGCCCCCCGGCCAGCGCCGCGCCCAACAAGACTTTTCGATCCATCTAGAGCCTCCCCAGGTTTCTTGCCGAAAAATTTTCTCTTGCAGCACGCCGCCGCCGACAATAGCCGACGCCTTTTCGACCCCTCGACAGCCAACTAGCGTTAACATGGCGACTTGCGCCGCGATAGGGAGCTCCCAGATGAGAAACGCCCTCGTTCTCGCCGCCGCTCTGGCGACCGCCTCGCCCGCGGCCGCGGACGACATCGGCGCCTTCGCCAGGAAATTCTTCGGCCGCCCTATTGGTTCAGGATTGAATTTCGCGTGTTTCGCACGCGTCTACGACGCAAGGCATCTGGCCGGGCATCCCCGGCAGAACGTCACCGACATTGAGCTGCTGGCGCGGCTCGACGGAAAGGAGCCGGGCTATTATGCGCTGACGCTCGGCCTACATTTGCGCAGGTCGCACGCGCTGCGAATGACCTCGGCCGATTGCGGCGCGCGTGCCGCCTCGGGCGCGACGGCCATCGAATGCAGCGCCGATTGCGAAGGCGGCAAGGTCGACATCCGCCTCAAAGACGATGGCTCGGTGTGGCTGACCTTTCCCCACAACGCCGCCATCTGGTCGCCGACGGAGCCGGGCGATTCGAAAGTAGAGCCGACCGGCCTCGGCGCCGACGATCTCCTGTTCCGCCTCGACCGCGCCGCGGGAGGAAAATGCGCGCCCCTCGTGACGGACAAGGAGGAAGCGGCCATATTGCGACGGCAGAGATAGGAGCCGTCATGCAACGCCGCGCCATTCTGAGCCTCCTCGCCTTCGGCTTCGCCGCGCCCGCCGCCGCGCAGGAGGCGCGCGCCAGCCGCGTCGTCTATCAGATCGACGACGCCGACAAGGTCGCCATGGCGCTCGGCAACATGCGCAACCATCACGTCGGCGGACCCATCGGCCTCAAGCTCTCCGCCGTCGTCTACGGACCCGCGCTCGCCGCGTTCCGCGCCAACACCGACAACGAGGCGCTCAAACAAAGCTTCGCCGCGGCAATCAAGATCGGCGACGTCTTCTACGCCTGCTCCAACACTCTGGCGGCCCATCGCTGGACGCTCGCCGATCTCCTGCCGGGCTTCGCGCTGGCCGAGGCGGGCGGCGTCGTCAAGCTTGCCGATCTGCAGGCGCAAGGCTGGATTTACCTGCGACCGTGAGGTTTGACCGAGGCTAACCCGCGATAAAGGCTGTCGCCACAAAAGAGTTGCGCGAATTCGAGCAAATCTGTCGACATAAGCTAGGCCGGAGAAAGATTTGCGATGGGCCTAAAGCCGAGACGTTCAAATCTCGACCTCTCATTTGCCCCCTCGCGCGCGGCGCGGTTTTCTCACCTCAACGACACCCCGACATTACGCTTACGAGCGCGCGAGCGCGGCGCTCGACGATTTTGCGCGCTCAGTTTCCGTCCCAGGGGATGAAGACATTGACCAAGCGAAGCGCGAGACCCAGGCGTCGCAGCGGCCGATACGAGGACACCGCCGAGATCATCCCGCTTCCCAAGCCCAAACATCAGGCCGAGCGCAACCTCCCGCCGATCCGTCCCCTCACGCCCGCTCAGGCCGATTATCTCGACGCGTTGCGCGCGCACGCCCAGGTCATCGCGCTCGGCCCCGCCGGCTCCGGCAAGACCTGGGTCGCCGCCGCCTACGCCGCCGATCTCTACCGCGCCGGCCAGATCGGGCGCATCATATTGACCCGTCCCAACGCGCCTTGCGGGCGGTCGCTCGGCTTTTTCCCCGGCTCGCTCGACGATAAATTCGCGCCCTGGGCGGCGCCGGTCCTCGACGCCCTGCGCGAGCGCATGGGCGCGGCCGCCTTCGACATCGCGCGGAAGAACGGCGCCATCGAGCTCGCCCCCTTCGAGGTGATGCGCGGCCGCTCCTGGCGCAACGCCTTCGTGCTGCTTGACGAGGCGCAGAACGCGACGCCCGCGCAGATGAAGATGTTCCTGACCCGCATCGGCGAGGATTGTCAGGTCGTCGTCAACGGCGACGCCAGCCAGAGCGACATCAAGGAGACCTCGGGCCTGGCCGTCGTGCTCGAGCTGGTGACGCGCTCGCGGCTGCCCGTGCCTGTCATCGAATTCGGCCACGCCGACATCGTGCGCTCGGAAATCTGCGCGATGTGGGCCCGCGCCTTCCACGAGGCGGGGATCTGAGGCGAGGGCGCGCTCGGTCGCGCCGACCCGATCGACGATCGCCGAGCTTCAGCGATCGTCGGCCACCTGGTTGCAGGGAGACGCCTCGGGCTTGATTCCGCGCAGCGTTTCGCGCAGCTCCGTCCGGCCGGAGAAGGCAAAGGCGCCGGGGTCGAGATAGCCCTGTTTGACGAGGCTCTTGACCTTCTCGAAGATCGCCTGGTCGTCCGGCCCGGACCAGGTCAGCACGAAGGGGTCGACGGGTTCGCGCGGCGCGCCGGCTTGGGAGCGGTCGAGCCAATGGATCTTCTCGGCGAGCCCGTGGGCGGGCGAAGTGCGACGCGCATCGTCGCGCGACCAGAGATAGATCTCCATCGCGTCGTAGGCCTGCTGCCGTCCGCTCGGGACGCAGAAGCGCCGCGGATCGCCGTCGAGCAGGCAGCCGACCAGCGAGAGCGTCGCGTCGTGCGCGTGGAACTCCAGGAGATCGCGCAACGTCTGTTCGACATTGTCGCCGGATTTGCGCAGGCAGGCGGAAAACACGAAATGCGAGGCGTCCGACGCGCCCGAGGGCCGCGCGGACGGCTTGTCCGCCGGCTGCACCATGCGGACAATCGACGCGGTCTTGTCGAAAAAACTCTCGGCGACCTGACGACCCAGCCCGCCGCCGCCGGGGATCACGCCGACAACCATGCCGGCCACTGCGCCGAGCGTGATCATGAAAACAGGTTTCGCCATCTGCGACCTCCCGCGAATTCCAGACCACCGCCGGCGCTCGCCGAATATCTCTAGGTAAACAACATGACTCGTGAAATCCTTATACGCAAAAAATATTTAGGCTTGAGTTAAAGACTTGAGTAAATTTAAGTGTAACGGTTAGGCCAATCTTAATGTTGCTGGAGCCGCCGCGGCGCTCGCGTCGCGGCGGCGATTTTCGTATAGGATGGCGCGAGGAGAAGCCCGTCATGCACGAACACCGCCGCCCCGCCCCCCGTCTCGACCTCGTCCATCGCCCGCGCCGCAACCGCAAGGCCGAGTGGGCCCGTCGCCTCGTGCGGGAGAACGTGCTGACGACCAACGACCTCATCTGGCCGCTGTTTCTCATCGAGGGCAAGAAGACGCGCGCGGCCGTCGCCGCGATGCCCGGCGTCGAGCGCCTGAGCGTCGACGAGGCGGTGCGCGACGCCGCCCGCGCCGTCGAGCTCGGCGTGCCCGCGCTCGCCTTCTTCCCCTATACGGAGGCGAGCCTGAAGGACGAGGCGGGCAGCGAGGCCTACAACGAGAGCAATCTTGTGTGTCGGGCGTGCCGGGCGATCAAGAAGGAGTTTCCCGAGCTCGGCCTCATCACCGACGTCGCGCTCGACCCCTATACGAGCCACGGCCACGACGGGTTGATGAAGGGCGAAACCATTCTCAACGACGAGACGGTGGAGGCGCTCATCAAACAGGCGCTCACCCAGGCGCGCGCCGGCGCCGACGTGATGGCGCCCTCCGACATGATGGACGGGCGGGTGGCCGCGATCCGCGAGGCCCTCGACGACGAAGGCTTCCTCGACGTGCAGATCATGGCCTACGCCGCCAAATACGCGTCCGCCTTCTATGGCCCGTTCCGCGACGCGATCGGCTCCAAGGGCGCCTTGAAGGGCGACAAGCGCACCTATCAGATGGACCCCGCCAATTCCGACGAGGCATTGCGCGAGGTCGAACTCGATCTCGAAGAAGGCGCCGACATGGTGATGGTCAAGCCGGGCATGCCCTATCTCGACATCATCCGCCGCGTGAAGGACGAATTCGGCGCGCCGACCTTCGCCTATCAGGTCAGCGGCGAGTATGCGATGCTGATGGCGGCGGCGGGCAACGGCTGGCTCGACGGCGACAAGGCGATGATGGAGAGCCTCACCGCCTTCAAGCGCGCCGGCGCCGACGGCGTGCTGACCTATTTCGCGCCGCGCGCGGCCGAAAAGCTCAAGGCGGGCGCTTGAGATGCTGACCTTCTACTTCGCGCCCAACACCTGCGCCCGCGCCGTCCATATCGCGTTGGAGGACGCCGGCGCGAAATACGAGCGGCGGCGCCTCGATTTCTCCAAGAGCCAACAGCGATCGCCCGATTATCTGAAGATCAACCCGAAGGGGCGCGTGCCGGCTCTCGTCACGGAGCGCGGCATCCTCACCGAGACGCCGGCGCTCCTCCTCTATGTCGCCCAAACGCACCCGGAGGCGAAGCTCGCGCCGCTCGGCGATCCCTTCGCCCTGGCTGAAATGCAGGCTTTCGCGAGCTATCTCTGCTCGACCGTGCATGTCGCGCACGCGCATCGGCCGCGAGGGAGCCGCTGGGCCGACGAGCCCTCCTCGCTCGAAGACATCAAGCGCAAGACGCCCGCCAACATGCGCGACTGTTTCGGCCTCATCGAGCGCGACCTGTTCCGCGGTCCCTGGGCGATGGGCGAGGCCTATTCGGTGATCGATCCCTATCTCTTCACCATCGCCGGCTGGCTCGTCTCGCACGACGTGGACGTCGCGGAATTTCCGGCCATCGCCGATCATCGCCGGCGCATGAGCGCCCGTGCGAGCGTGCAGCGCGCGCTGGAGGCGGAGGGCGTCTGACACGGCGGCGGCGCCCTCGCGGCCCGGCGGGGCTTCTCAAAATTCCCGCTTGCGCGGCCGCGACAGCAGGACTTCCACCGCCTCCCGCGCGGTGATCGCTCCCGCGATGACGGCGTCCACCGCCGCCGCGATCGGCATGTCCACGCTCTTCGCCCCGGCGAGCCGCAGCAGCGCCGGCGCGGTGTAGACCCCCTCCGCGAGCTTTCCCCCGCCCGCCTGCGCGGGCGGCAGCCCTCGCCCGAGGTCGAAGCCATAGGCGAAATTGCGCGACTGCGGCGAGGCGCAGGTCAGCACGAGATCGCCAAGGCCCGAGAGCCCCATCAGGGTCGCGGCGCGGGCGCCATAGGCCTCGCCGAACCGGGCGAGCTCGGCAAAGCCGCGCGCGACCAGCGCCGCGCTTGCGCTGGCCCCGAGCGCCAGGCCCGCCGCCGCGCCGCAGGCGATGGCGAGCACGTTCTTGGCGGCCCCGCCGATCTCCACGCCGCGGGGGTCGTCGCTGTCGTAGAGCCGGAAGTTCGGACCTTGCAGCGCGTCGGCGAGGGCGGCGGCGAGCGCGGGGTCCTCGGCCGCGAGCGTCACGGCCGTCGGCAGGCCGGCGGCGACGTCGACGGCGAAGCTCGGCCCGGAGAGCACGGCGAGCGGAAAGCCCGGCGCGGCTTCGGCGACCGCCTCGGTCATGAACTTGCCCGTCGCCGTCTCCAGCCCCTTGGCGCAGATAACGAGCGGCGCGCGGCGGCGCAGCGCAGCGCCGAGCGCCGCGACCGTCGCGCGGGTGGCCTGCGCCGGGGCGACCACGAGCAGCGCGTCCGCGCTTTCGAGATCGGCGAGCGCGTCGGCGATCTCGATTTCCGGCGGCAGCGCAACCCCGGGCAGGCGCGACGAGCGCCGGGTCGCGGCGAGCTCGGCGAAGGCCGCGCTCTGGCGGCCCCAGAGCCGCACCTCGCGGCCGGCGCGTCTGGCCGAAATGGCCAGCGCCAGCCCCCAGGCGCCCGCCCCCACGACCCCGATGCGTGAAAACGCCATCCGGCTTTCCTAGCCAAATCCGATCCGAACCCCTAACTACGAATTGTCGTATGTCGAGACAAGGCGCCGCCGATGGCAATTGACCCCATGACGATCGTTTTCGCGGGCGTCGCGATTTTCGTAGTCTGGCGACTGTGGTCCGTGCTGGGAACGCGCACGGGCGCGGAGCGGCCGCCGATGCAAGGCCCGCGCGCGGCGCGGGTCGGGGGCGACATTATCGACGCGACCCCGGCCCCCCCGCCGCCGCCTTCCTCGGCCGAGCGCTGGAAAGGCGTCGCCGAGCCGGGAAGCGAGCTGGCGCGTGGGCTCGACGCCGTCGCCGCAGGCGATCCCTCTTTCGACCCGGGGCATTTCGTCGCCGGCGCCCGGGCGGCCTACGAAATGATCATCAACGCCTTCGCCGCCGGCGACGCCGACGCGCTGCGCCGCCTGCTCGCCCCCGAACCGCTCGGCAATTTCATGCGCGCCATCGAGGCCCGCAAGGCGGCCGGCCAGCGCATGATCGTGACCCTGGTGTCGATCGACAAGGCCGAGATCGTCGAGGCCGGCGTGAACAATGGCGCGGCGCAAGTCACCGTGAAATTCGAGGCGAAGATGAATTCGGTCACGACCGACGCCAAAGGCGCGGTCGTCGAGGGCTCGGCGACCGAAATCGTTAACCATGTCGACGTCTGGACCTTCTCGCGTCCGCTCGCCTCGCGCGACCCGAACTGGCTGCTCGCCGCCACCGAAGCGACCCACTGAGAAAGATGCGCGCGATCGGCTTCGACGCGCTCGCAGGCTTCGCCGAGGACGACGCGCTGGCGGCGTTCCGCCTGTTTCGGGGCGTCGGCGAAACGCTTCTTGCGGGCGCGGCGCCTTTGCGAGCGGCCTGCGCGCCCCCGCCCGCGCTGCTTGAAGCCGCGCGCGCCGCCGAAGTCGCCGACATCGGCGACAGCGAGGCGGCGCGGCGCTTCTTCGTCGCGCATTTCGAGCCGCGCCATGTCGGTCGCGGCTTCCTCACCGGCTATTACGAGCCATGGGTGGAGGGCGCGCTCGCGCCTTCGCCGCAGTTTTCCGCGCCGCTGCTGGCGCGTCCGCCCGATCTTGCGACCCGCGCGCCCTATCCCGCCCGCGCCGAGATCGAAGCGGCGATGCGCGAGCCCGTGGTCTGGCTGAAGGACGCGGTCGAGGCCTATCTCATCCAGGTGCAGGGCTCGGCGCGGGTGCGGCTGCCGGACGGAAGCCGGCGCCGGCTGATCTACGACGGCCGCAACGGCAGGCCCTATACCTCAATCGGCCGCCTCCTCATCGAGGCCGGCGAGATCCCGGAAGCCGAGATGTCGCTCGCGCGGCTCAAAGGCTGGCTGCGCGCCGATCCCGAACGCGGGCGCACGCTGATGCGGCGCAACGAGTCGTTCGTGTTCTTCCGACTGGCGCCGGATACGGGGGAAGGACCCGATCGGCGGCGCGGGCCGGCCGCTGACGCCGCTGCGTTCGCTTGCCGTCGACAGGGGCCTGTGGAGCTACGGCCTGCCCTTCTTCCCCGTCGCGACCCTGCCCTGGCGGGAGGACCGCGCCGAGCCCTTCGCGCGGCTGATGATCGCCGAGGACACCGGCTCGGCCATCGTCGGGCCGGGACGGGCCGACCTGTTCTTCGGCGGCGGCGAGGCGGCGGGAGCGCGGGCGGGCGCCATCCGGCACGAGGCCGAGATGTTCGTGCTGTGGCCGCGGGGAGAGCGCGCGTGAAGATCCTGCGCGAGGGCCGGCGCCGGCGCGGGCGCGGGCTGACCGAGGAGGACATCGCGCTGTGGGCCGAGGTCGCGCGCAGCGTAAAGCGCCGGCCGGGCGCCGCCCCGCCGCTGGAGCCGCCCTCCGCGCCGCGTCAGCCCGCCGGACCGCCGCCACAGGCCACGCGCGCGCCGGCCCCGCCGCCGCGCTCCGGGCCGCCGCCGCTGGCGCCTATCGAACGCAAGCTCAAGCGAGATCTCGCGCGCGGACGCGGCGCCGTCGATTCCGCGCTCGATCTGCATGGGCTCAACCAGGCCGAGGCCCATCACGCCCTGCGCGCCTTCCTCGTCGCCGCGCAGACGCGCGGCGACCGGCTGGTGATCGTCGTGACCGGCAAGGGTCGCGCCGGAACGTCGTCATGGATCGACGAGCCGGGCGTCCTGCGCCGCCTCGCGCCGCATTGGCTGCGCGCGCACGATCTGCGCGGCGTGGTGCTCGGCTTCGAGGAGGCCGGCCGCGCCCATGGCGGGGCCGGCGCGCTCTATGTGAGACTGCGCCGGCCGAAATAGGCGGGAAGCTTCAGAAGCGCATGCGCAAGCCGACGGTCGGCGCCAGATTCTGCCCGTGCAGATAGCCGCTCGACAAGCCGTTGTGGACTTCCGTGAACATCACGCCGGCATAGGCGTCGAACTTCCTGGCGAACTGCCAGTCGATGTCCCAGGAAACGCCGTCGAGCGTTCCCGAGCAGGTCGGCCGCGAGCTGTTGGAGCAAGAGACCCGGCCGAAGCTATTCTGGATGTAATGATAATAGGCGGCGCCGGTGTCGAGGGTCGGAGTGATCTTGTAGCGGCCGCCGATCCACATGACGTTGAGATAGCGCGGATGGAAATAAGCGGTGTTGTTGATGTTGGCGGCGACGACCGTATATCCGGAGATGTTCGCGAAATTGGAGAGCTGCGGACTTGAGGGGTTTTCCGTTTCGATGAGCTCATAGCCCGCGGACACCAGATATCTGTCCATGGTCCATTTGCCCAGCAGCATGAGGCCGCGATTGTCGGAGATCGTCGCCGGCATGGTTCCGGGATAGAGCGCGTTCTGCGCCGCGGTGAGTATGCCGCTGGCGACGGCGCCCTTCTCATAGGCCAGGATCGCGTCGGTCGACAGCCTGCCATAGGGGCCGAGGTCGAAATCCGCGCCGCCGCCGGCCTGGAATTGTCCCTGCGCGCCGTTGTTCAGGTCGTAGCCGCCGACCTGATAGACCGCGGCGACGCGGAAATTTCCGATGTTTCCGCGATATTTCACGCCTGTCGTGAGCCGCGCGTCCTCGGTGTTGCCGACGCCGGCCGTCTGCCCCGACCAACCAATGACCGAATAGGCGAAGGAGGCGCCCATCGGGTCGTAGTCGATCACCCCGTCCAACGTCAGCGAGTTCAACCGACCGACGGTTAGCGTGCCGAAAGTCGAGTTGCTGACGCCGGCGTTGAGCGCCCCGTTGTAGAATTGGCCGGCGCGGCTTGAATTGCCCACAGCCGATTGCTCGGCCAGAGGAAGGCCGTTGTTTTGATAGAACGACTTCGGCCCATTGGCGGGCGTCATCGTGTAAGGGTCGTAGGCGAAGCTCCAATCGGCGATGAAATAGGTTTCCGGCGCGACCTCCTCCTTCGCCTTGACGCCGATGAAAGACTGGCTCAAGCCGCCCGGCGTGGCGAGCCAGAGAGAACGGTTGCCGTTCTTGCCGATGAGTTCCTGCACGCCGGAGATGAGGCTGTCGTTGAGCGGCGCGCCGTGGCTTTCCCAGCCGACGCCCATGTCGATCGCGCCGTAGACCGTGACGCCGTAATAGCTCAGCTTGCAGTTGGTCGACATGAACTCCATCGGGTCCATGCAGCCGACGGTCTTAGGCGGATGCGCGCTCGCCTCGCCCTTTTTCGTCGGCAGATCGGCGCCTGAGGCGCCCGATGCGAGCGCGGCCAACAAAACCCCGCTCAGGAGCGACGATTTCAATACGGACATGAGCCCCGCTTCCCCGTCAGATGGGTTCCTGCGCTATGATTTTACGGATATCACGCTTGTTTCAAAAATAGCCACAAAGCGAGCGATCTGTCCGGCGGTTCATAACGGTGCGTGGCTTTGGCGCCACGGAGGCGTGGTCAGATAACTACATATAGATGCTGGAAATGCGCGCCCGCGCACGGAAACGGGGAGCGGGGGCCGGGGCTGGTTCTTCGTCCCCGCCCGGCCTCAGGCGTCCACGGTCAGAATCAACGCCCCCTGTTCGACGATATCCCCGACCTTGGGCCCCGCCAGCGCGACGCGGCCGGCGCGCGGAGCGGCGAGCGCGTGCTCCATTTTCATCGCCTCGAGCACCGCCAGCCGTTCGCCCGCCTCGACCTCCTGCCCGTCGAAGACCGAAAGCGCCGCCAGCCGCCCGTGCATCGGCGCCACGACGCCGCCGTCGCTGGCCGTCTCGCCGAGCTCGCCGCCGGCTTCCGGGTCAATCGGGCGAAACATGGGTCTGCCGGCCGCCGTTGAGAACGAGAACGCCGTCCTCGACGGCGAGCACCGTCGCGGACAGCTCGGACGCCGGCGCCGCCCGGCCGTCGCGAAACGCGATTTCGACCCCGGCGCCGCGCGCGATGGCGAGGAACTTTTCCGTCTTGCCGTCAACCCGAGCCTCGAACGGCGTGCGGCGCGGCCCCATCAGTTCGAACGAGTCGGCGACAGACCAGGGATCGTTGTCGACGTTCGCCGCCGGCTTGGGCGCGATCTCCGCATAGATCGCCTCCACTCCCGCGAGCGCCGCCTGCGCGTCCGGCGGCCGGGGCGCGGCGCCGAGGCGTTCGAGATTTGCGTCGATGAAACCGGTGTCGTGCCCGCCGTTCACGAATTCCGGCGCGGCGAGAAGGCTTTGCAGGAAAGCGATGTTCGTCTTCGGCCCCATCACCACCGCGCGCGCGAGCGCCGCGTCGAGCCTGGCGATCGCCGCCTCGCGCGTATCGGCGTGCGCGATCAGCTTGGCGATCAGCGAATCGTATTGCGGCGACACCTCGTCGCCCTCCTCGAAGCCGGAATCGACGCGCACGTCGAGCGCGTCGAGCTTCAACGCGCGCAGACGGCCGGGCGACGGCAGGAAGCCGGTCTCGGGGTCCTCGGCGTTGACGCGCGCCTCGATCGCCGCGCCGCGCGGGATCAGTTCGTCCTGCGTCTTCGGCAGCTTCTCGCCGGCGGCGACGCGGAACTGCCATTCCACGAGATCGACGCCGAGCAGCGCCTCGGTGACGGGATGCTCGACCTGCAGGCGGGTGTTCATTTCCAGGAAGAAGAAACTGTCGCGCCCGAGCCCGCGGCTTGCGTCGACGATGAACTCTACCGTCCCCGCCCCGACATAGCCGACGGCCTTGGCGGCCGCGACGGCGGCCTCGGTCATGGCCGCGCGCGTGTCGCGCCGGTACGCCCGGCGCGGGACTCTCCTCGATCAGCTTCTGGCGGCGGCGCTGCAAGGAGCAGTCGCGCTCGTAGAGATGGACGACGTTTCCGTGGGAATCGCCGAACACCTGCACCTCGATATGGCGCGGGCTCAGGATCAGTTTCTCGATCAGCACCCGCGAATCGCCGAAGGCGGCCTCGGCCTCGCGCTGCGCCGATTCGAACGCATTGTCGAAATCGACATGGGCGTCGACGCGGCGGATGCCGCGTCCGCCGCCGCCGGCGATGGCCTTGATGAGCACGGGATAGCCGACCTGATAGGCGCGCTCCTTGAGGAACTTCGCCGTCTGGTTGTCGCCGTGATAGCCCGGCAGGATCGCGACGCCCGCGCGCGCCATCACCGCCTTGGCGCTGCTTTTCAGCCCCATCGCGCGCATCGCCTCGGGCGGCGGACCGACGAAGGCGACGCCCTCGAGCCCGCAATATTCCGCGAAATCGGCGTTCTCGCTGAGAAAGCCATAGCCGGGATGCAGGCACTGCGCCCCTGTCCTGCGCGCCGCCGCCACGATCGCCTGCCCGTCGAGATAGCTCGGCGCCTCGACCGCCTCGTCGGCGAGCCTCGTGAACAGCGCGCCGCGGTCGGCGGGCGTGTGCAGGGCGATCGTGCGCATGCCCAGGCGCTTCGCCGTTGCGATGATGCGACAGGCGATCTCGCCGCGATTGGCGATCAACACATTGGCGAACAGGCGAGCCTCCCCTCGTCGGCGGACGTTTCGCGCTTATAGGGCGAGCGGGCGCGGCGCGGCTAGAGCGTGGCGGCGATGACGAAGCCGGTCTCGGGCGCCGCCGCCCCGCGCGCGACGACCTCCAGCCGGTCCACGCGCCCATGGGACGGGCCCCGGCGCAGATCGGCGAGCATCGCCGCCAGGGCCGGCGCCGCGCCGACGAGCCGCGCCTCCACCGTCCCGTCCGCGCGGTTGCGCACGAAACCCGCCACGCCATGCCGCTCGGCCGCGCGGCGCGCGAACTCGCGATAGCCGACGCCCTGCACGCGCCCGCAGACGATGACTTCGGCGAATTCGACGTTCACGCGAACCTGACCGGCGCCCCGCCGCCGCCCGCCAGCAGCTCGCCCTCCCACATGACGCGCGCGCCGCGAATGACCGTGCCGACCGGCCAGCCCGTCACCGTCTTGCCATGGTAGGGCGTCCATTGGCTGCGCGAGGCGATCCAGGAATCGCTTATCGTCTCGCGGCGCTTCAGGTCGACGACGGTGAGGTCGGCGTCATAGCCCACAGCGATGCGACCCTTGCCCGTAATGCCGAACAGCCGCTGCGGGCCGGCGCTGGTCAGATCGACGAAGCGCGGCAGGGTCAGCCGCCCGGCCGCGACATGGTCGAGCATGATCGGCACGAGCGTCTGCACGCCGGTCATGCCGGAGGGGCTTTCCGGATAGGGCTTGGCCTTCTCCTCCAGCGTGTGCGGCGCGTGGTCGGAGCCCAGAACGTCGACGATTCCCTCGGAAATCCCGCGCCAGACGCCGACGCGGTGCTCGGCGCCGCGAACCGGCGGGTTCATCTGCATTTTCGTCCCCAGCCGCGACGTAATCGTCCGCGCAGAGCGTGAGATGATGCGGCGTCGCCTCGCAGCTCGCCACGTCCTTGGCGCCGCTGAGAAAGTCGATCTCCTCGCGCGTCGATGATATGCAGAACATGCACCTGCGCGCGCGCTTCGCCGCGCCAGCCGCACGAGACGCTCGGGTGCAGGTCAGAGCCGCGATCTCGTCGCGCCAGACGGGATGCGAGGAGGGATCGCCGGGGATACGCTCCGCCTTGCGCGCGATGAGCCGCTCCTCGTCCTCGCTGTGGAAGGCGGCGCGCCGGCGCGTGCGCTTGAGGATCTCCAGCACGCCCTCGTCGTCCGCCACCAGCAGCGAGCCGGTGGAGGAGCCCATGAACACCTTGATCCCCGCCGCGCCCGGCAGCCGCTCCAGCTCGGGAATGTCGTCGACATTGTCATGCGTGCCGCCGACCCAGAACGCGAAATCGCAGGCCATGCGGCCCCGTCGCGCGGGCGATCTTGTCTTCGAGCGCGGCGGCGGAGGTCGTCTGCGGGATGGTGTTGGGCATCTCGAACACCGCCGTCACGCCGCCCATGACGGCCGCGCGCGCGCCGGTGGCGAGATCCTCCTTGTGTTCGAGCCCCGGCTCGCGGAAATGCACCTGGCGTGTCGATCACGCCCGGCAGAATATGCAGGCCCCGGCAATCGACGCGGCTCTCCGCGGCCGCGGCGGAGAGATCGCCTATCCCGGCGATGCGGCCGCCGCTGACGCCGATGTCGCGCGCGGCGACCCCGTCCTGATTGACGACGGTCCCGCCCTTCGAACACGCAATCGAAGCTCAACATGAAAGCAAATCCTTGCTCGGCCGCCGTTTGCGGCTTAACTCTAGCGCGCGGACGAGGCGGGAGCGCGAATGTGACGGAGACGGCGGTTTTTCTCAAGGACAGGGGCGTCGACGCGGGTCGCAGGCCCCGACGCGGCGACCTTCCTGCAAGGGCTTCTCACCAACGACGTCGAGAAACTCGCCCGAGGGCGGCGTCCGCTACGCCGCGCTTCTGAGCCCGCAGGGCAAGATCCTGTTCGATTTCCTGGTCTTCCGCGTCGGCGCGGACGAGTTCCTCATCGACGCGCCGGCCGAGAAGACGCCCGAGCTCGTCAAGCGGCTCGGCTTCTACAAGCTGCGCGCCAAGGTCGAGGTCGCCGACGCGAGCGCCGCAATACGCCGTCGTCGCCGGCGGCGAGGGCGGGCCCGCCGACCCGCGCGCCCCCGCGCTCGGCCGCCGCGCGCATCGTCCCCCGCGCCGACGCTCCGCCCGAGGACGCAGCCGCCCGCGCGGCCTACGAGGCGCGCCGCATCGAGGTCGGCGCGCCGCAGGGCGGCGCTCGATTTCGCTTATGGCGACGCCTTCCCGCACGACGCCAACATGGACCTGCTCAATGGCGTCGATTTCGCCAAGGGCTGCTATGTCGGGCAGGAGGTCGTCTCGCGCATGAAGCATCGCGGGACCTCGCGCAAGCGCGTCGCGCGCGTGGCGCTCGACGGCCCGGCGCCCGCGCCGGGCGCGGAGATACGCGACGGCGAGCTTCCCGTCGGCGTGCTGGGAACCGCCGCCGGGGGGCGGGCGTTGGCCCTGTTGCGGCTCGACCGCGTCGAGGACGCGGAGCGCGCCGGACGCGCGCTGACGGCGGAGGGAGTGCGGGTTTCGCTTGCTGCGATGACGGCCGTTTATGCGCGCGACGCACGGCCGCCTCCAGCCTATGAGGATCTGCTTTCTGGAGGGGGAGCGATCATGCGCTTAGTGCCCGCGAGCTTGGGGCTGGTTCTCTGCCTTCTCGCCGCCCCCGCCTTCGCCGACGAGGCAAGCCCGCCGGACCAGGCCACCAGCTCCGTCTATCGCGCGCTGGAGCAGATTCCCCTCACCGCCGAGGAAGTGCAGAACTACATCGACTCGATTGCAGACATGCAGGCGGTGATGGGCGACGCGCCCGCCGACGCCGCCGAGCCCGACGCGGCGACGATGGCCAAGCTCGGCGACATCGCCAGGAAACACGGCTTCAAGGATTTCGACGATTACAACACTGTCGCCGGCAATATCGCGCTGGTGCTCGACGGCGTCGATCCGAGGCCAAGACCTATGTCGGCGCCGAGGCGATGATCGCGAAGTCGATCGACGAAGTGACGGGCGACAAACAGATGAAGGAGGCCGACAAGAAGGCCGCGCTCGCCGATTTGCAGACGCAATTGAAGACGGTGCCGCCGGTCAAATACAAAGGCAATATCGACCTCGTCCTGAAGAACTACGACAAGCTGACCGGGCAGTGAAATTCGCGGCGACGTTGCGCGTTCAAACGGGGCTCGCCTTCGTCAGGCCGGCCCGCCAGTTCGAGAAAAGACCAATCGTCAGCGCGACATTGAGGAACGCCACGCCCGCCAGGGCGGCGAGCGTCGCGTCGCCGCCATATCGCCCGAGAAAAAGCGCGCCCGCCCATGGCGCCGCCGCCTGCGCGATCAGGCTCGGCGTCGCGAGCCGTCCCATCAGGGTCGCGTAGCCGAGCGGGCCGAACAGGGCGAGCGGCAGCGTGCCCCTCGCGATGGACTCCAAACCGATCCCCGCCCCATAGAACAGCAGCGCGACGACCGCCGGCGCGACATTCGTCCAAAGCATCGCGATGCCGACGGCTATCGCCGCGACCGACGTCAGTTTGGTCCAGATCGGGTGGTGACGGCGCGCAAGCGCCATCTCGACAGCCCGCGCGCCGACCTGAAAGGGACCGACGAGGGCGCCGAGCGAAACCGCCGCCGCGAGAGACGCGCCGCGCGCCTGCAGAATTGCCAGCAGATGAACCGAAAGGGTCGCAAACAGCATCGCGGTGAGCGTCTGCGTCGCCACCAGCACCATCAGAATTCCCTGATTCCGTTGCGCCCGCGCGCCCCCGCTTTTGGCGGTGGGAGGCGGATCCTCGCTCGCCTGCGCGGGAGCCCTTCGAGGAAGCGCGAGCAGATAGATCGGAAGCGCCAGCCCGAGCTGGATCGTCGCGTAGGCCGCGCAGGTCCCGCGCCAGCCAATTGCGGTCGCGAGAAAGGCGGAAAGCGGCCAGCACACGGTGCCGGCAAAACCCCCGAACAGCGTCAAAATCGTGATCGCGCGGCGCGCGTCGCGCCCGTAGAGCCGCCCCAGGGTGCGAAGGCCGCGTCGTAGAGGCCCGCGCCCATGCCGACCCCGATGATGAGCCAGCAGGCGACAAAGGCCGGCAGGGACGGCGAAACGGCCAGCCCGATCTGTCCGATCCCGATCGTGACGGCGCTCAAGGCCAGCACGCGTCGCCCGCCTTCGCGCTCGATGGCGCGCCCGACGCGGGGCGAGACGAAGGCGGCGACGAGAAGCCCGAGCGAAAGACCACCCACGACCCAGGACAGCGGCCAGCCGGTATCGGCGGCGACCGGCTCGGCCAGGACCGCCGGAAGGTAATAGGTCGAGCCCCAGGCGAGAATTTGCGTGGCGCCAAGCGCCGAAACGACGACGGCGCGCGTCATCTCCGGCGACGGCCGGCCGGGGCGACGATTTCGCCGTCTTCCTTGGCGAAGGCGGCGACGACCAAGTTCGGCAGGATCGACAGCACGACCTCCGAGGGCCGGCAGAGCCTGACGCCTTTCGGCGTGACGACGATCGGCCGGTTGATGAGGACGGGATGCGCCGTCATGAAGCCGAGCAGTTCGTCGTCGCTCCATTTGGGATCGCCAAGGCCGAGCTCGGCGTAGGGCGTCCCCTTCTGGCGCAGCACGTCGCGCACGGTGAGCCCCATGGCCGAGATCAGCTCCTTGAGGCGCGCCTCACGGCGCGGAGGCGGCGATGTGCAAATGGTGGGCGCCGAAGCTCGCCTACGACGCCGTGCGTAAATGTCTGCTCAGTTTCGGCCATGGGGGTTATAATCGGGGTGTGATGGAGCAACGGTCGCGCGACACGCTCGGCTTCGAGATCGGCGACGGAACCGCTGAGATCATGAAGACGATCATTGCGCCCGTCCGGGCGGGACGCAAGGCCGTGCCCGCCTGAGCAAAAACGGGGAGAAACACCATGCATTTCGACGCCGTTCTGCTGGCCCCCCGCCGCGCCGAGAGCATAGCCAAGGGCTTCTGGCGTGACCGGACGATCAACGACGATCTCGACGCCTGTCTTGCCGCCTGCCCCGACAAGATCGGGCTCACCGCCGTGCGCGGCGATACGGACGAGGTCCGCCGCTTCACTTACCGCGAGATGGCTGTCCTCGCCGATCGCATCGCCGTCGGCCTCACACGGCTCGGCGTCCGCCGCAACGACGTCGTGGCGATGCAACTGCCGAACGGCTGGCGCTTCCCCCTGCTCTATCTCGCCTGCTCGCGCATCGGCGCGGTGGTCAGTCCGCTGATTCCGATTTTCCGCGAGCGCGAGCTGTCGTTCATGCTGAAGCATGGCGAGGCCAAGATTCTCGATTACGCCGAAAATCTTTCGCAACTTCGACCACGAAGGTATGGCGCGCGCGCTGCAAGCGGCGCTGCCCTCGCTGGAGCGCGTGTTGATCGTGGACGGCGGCGCTTCGGACGATTTCGACGCGGCTCTGACGACGCCGGAATGGGAGAAGGCCGAGGACGCGCGCGATCTCCTCACGCGAAGCCGCCCCGGCCCCGACGACATCACGCAACTCATCTACACCTCCGGCACGACCGGCGAGCCGAAGGGCGTGATGCACTCCGCCAATACACTGATGGCTAATATCGTCTCCTTCTCCGAGCGCGTGAAGCTCGGGGCCGAAGACGTCGTGCTGATGGCCTCGCCGATGGCCCATCAGACAGGCTTCATGTACGGGCTGATGATGCCGATCATGCTGAAGGCGAGCGCCATGCTGCTCGACTTCTGGGATCCGGCGAAAGCGGCCGCATTGATCCGCGCGGAAAAGGTCACGTTCACGATCGCCGCCACGCCGTTCCTCACCGATCTCGCGCGCGTAGTGGCCGAGGGCGGCGAGGGGGTGCCGAGCTTGAGGACGTTCGTCTGCGCCGGCGCGCCGATACCCGGGCCGTTGGTCGAGCAGGCGCGCGCCGGCCTCGGAGCGAGGATTGTTTCGGCCTGGGGTATGACGGAGAACGGCGCCGTCACGGTCGTCAAACCCGAGGACGACGACGAGATGGCCGCCACCACCGACGGCTGCGCCCTGCCCGGCGCCGAAGTCAAAGTCGTCGACGCCAACGGCCGCGCGCTGCCGCATGGACAGGTGGGCGAGCTTCTGGTGCGCACAGCCTCCAATTTCGGCGGCTATCTCAAGCGTCCGCAATGGAACAACACGGACGCCGAGGGCTGGTTCGACACCGGAGACCTCGCGCGCATGGACGCCGACGGCTACATCCGCATCAGCGGCCGCAGCAAGGACGTCATCATTCGCGGCGGCGAGAACATTCCCGTCGTCGAGGTCGAGGCGATGCTCTACAAACATCCCGCCGTCGCGCAGGTGGCCATCGTCGCCTATCCCGACGAGCGGCTCGGAGAACGGGCTTGCGCGGTCGTAGCGACGAAACCGGGCGCTTCCCTGGACTTTGCCGCGATGAGCGATTTCCTCAAGGCGCAAAAGCTCGCCGTGCAATACATTCCCGAAAGGCTGATCGTGCGCGACAGCCTGCCGGTGACGCCCACAGGCAAGATCCAGAAGTTCCGCCTGCGCGAGATGCTGCGCGAGGGGACTTCGTAGCCCGTCACGGCCTTCCGCCTCGCAGCGGATTGATCCGTCTCGACTGATCCTCGTCGCGTTATGACCGGGACATTCCCCGTCACGACGAGGCCGGACTGGTTGGAGGAGCTCTTCCCGCCTCACGCGGCTGAAAGCCGATCATGCGCCTTGGCGCGATATTCCGTGGGCTTAAGCCCTGTCTGCTTCTTGAAGAAGCGCCCGAAATAGGCTTCGTCGCGGAAGCCGAGTTCGCTGGCGATCTGTTTGACGCTCTGCGTCGAATAACCGAGCAGCCGCTTGGCTTCGTGAATGGAGCGCGCATCGATGGCTTCGATCGCCGACACCCCGAAGGCCTCGCGACAAAGGCGGGAGAGCTGGCCCGTCGTGACGCCCATCGCGTCGGCGTAGCTCGCCACCGGGCGGCGCGTGCGGCAGCGTTCGTCGAGAAGCTTGCGAAACCGTTCGATCCTCGTGGCCAGACCCGAACGCTGCGGATTGGCCGAAAGCCGCGCGCTCTCGCTGAGCCGCGCGATCTGCACGAACAGCGCCAGCGTCAACGACAACCCGGCCGCGAACTGCCATCGCTCGTGACTTTCCGCCTCGCGCGCGATCGCCTCGAACAGAGGGCCGAGCGGCGCGGCGCGCCGGCTTGCGGGATCGACGGTCAGCACCGTCGGCGTGCGAAGGAACGGCAGCAATTCCGGCGCGGCGGCGAGCGCGATGGATTCGACCGCCGATTGCGCGGCCGTGATGACGTGGCCGTCGACATCCTCGCGAAAGCGGAACCCATGCACGGAGCGCGCCGGGCGCGACCATCAGGCAAGGCGGCTCGACGGGCCACGCCTTGCCGTCGATGAAGACCTCGCCCCCGCCGCGCGTCGCATAGAACACCTGGATCAGCGCATCGTGGAAATGCGGCTGAATGTGGAAATCGAACCGGCTGGAGCGCACGGGGATGCTCTCGTAATGGACGATGTCGACCAGCGACTCCCCGGCGTCCGCGCCGTAGAGGGCGAAGTTCGGCACCGTCCCTCGGCGTGGCCTCTTCGTGCGCATGATGCACGTTTTGTCCTGTTTTACGACGGCTCTGTCCATTGAATAGCAGGCGCTTGCGCAGTTCAAGGGGGCCACAAAGTCGCCGGGAGCGCAAGCGCATGAGCGAGGAGAGCGAGATCGGCCGAGGCGGCCCCGAAGCCTTGCGGACCTTGGCTCGGTCTGGAGGGTCGGGCCTGCGTCGTGACCGGGGCCGGCGGCGGCCGAGAACACCGAGCGTGTGCGCGAGTTTGGGATCAACGAGAACGGAAATCAATCAGGTCGTTGCGGTCTCGATTGTTTCATCGAGAACAACCCCAGGCTGCTCGATTTCCCGTCGCGCAGGATGGAGACGAAAGAAGCGCGGCGCGGTCAAATAGGCTATGAGGAACTTCGGCAAGGGAGGTATCGGTATGAAGGTTCAAGTCTGCATCATCGGCGGCGGCCCGTCGGGACTGCTGCTTTCCCAACTCCTGCACTGCCAGGGCGTCGAGACCATCGTTCTCGAGAAGCACAGCCGCGAATATGTGCTCGGCCGCATCCGCGCGGGCGTGCTGGAGCATGGCTTCGCCAAGCTCATGCGCGAGGCGAAGTGCGGCGATCGCATGGATCGCGAGGGCGAGGTGCATGAGGGCGTCTTCATCTCGCGCGACGGCCAGCTCAACCGCATCGACCTGCACAAATATTCCGGCGGCAATTCGGTGCTGGTCTATGGCCAGACCGAACTCACCCGCGACCTCTACGACGCGCACGACCGCGACGGCGGCAACATCGTTCACAATGTCGAGGACGTGACGCTGCACGATCTGACGAGCGACGCGCCCTTCGTGACCTATCGCAGCGGCGACGACGTCGTGCGCATCGACAGCAATTTCGTCATCGGGGCCGACGGTTTCCATGGCGTCTCGCGCCGCTCGATCCCGAAAGAGATCCTGAGGGAATACGAGCGTGTCTATCCCTTCGGTTGGCTTGGCGTCCTCTCGCGCACGAAGCCGGTCTCGCCGGAGCTCATCTATTGCAAGCACGAGCGCGGTTTCGCGCTATGCTCTTTGCGCTCGCAAGTGCTCAGCCGCTATTACATTCAGGTCCCGCTTCAGGACAGCGTGGAGGATTGGTCGGACGACGCCTTCTGGGCGGAATTGAAGAGCCGACTGCCCGCCCAGTCCGCCAGGGAGATCGTGACGGGGCCCTCCATCGAGAAGAGCATCGCCCCCCTGCGCAGCTTCGTGGCCGAGCCGATGCGGCACGGCCGCCTGTTCCTGGCCGGCGACGCGGCGCATATCGTGCCGCCGACCGGCGCGCGCGGCCTCAACAGCGCGGCCTCCGACATCTACTATCTCTATCACGCGTTGATCGATCACTTTAAGAAGGGCGAGGATTCCGGGCTCGACGCCTATTCCGGGCGCGCGCTCGCCCGGGTCTGGAAGGCGCAGCGATTCTCCTGGTGGCTGACCTCGCTGCTGCACAATTTTCCGGACAACACGTCCTATGAGAACCGGCTGCGGGAGGCGGAGCTCGACTATCTGTTCTCCTCCGAGAAGGCGCTCGGCTCTTTTGCCGAGAACTACGTCGGCCTGCCCTATTGACGGGCGACGGCGGGAGCGATCCCGCCGCTTGTTTGACGCGCATTGGCGACCGATAACCTGAGACAAAGCCGCCTCGGGCGCCGGTCTTCGAAGATCGCCCTCAGCTCAGGGCCGCCATGCTTTGCCGCCGCAACCGGGCGTATTCTTCAACCTCAACCGGTTCTGCGCCACGGTTCCCGAGATCGTTGAGATGCACGCGATGGGTCTCTCGCGCGCTGAAGGCGGCGATCGACGCAATGACGGTGACGCCGAAGGCGAGCGCGCCGACCGTCATCGGAACGGCCGTCGATCCCGGAGGCGCGGCCAGCGCGAACAGGGCCGGCAGAAGCGCCGTCAGCATCGTGCCGATGTTCTGCGCGATCGCCATGCCGGAAACGCGCGCTCTCGTGGGAAACAGCTCGGGATAGAAGCTCGGAAACACCGCGTTGTAGCCCTGATAGACGATGCCCCACATCAGGATCGACAGCACGAAGGCCAGCGGGACATTGTGAATGCTGATCGCATAGAGATAGGCGAAGGACAGCAGGCCCGAGACGAGCGACCCCAGAATGATCGGGGGCCGCCGCCCGATCCGGTCGGCGAGATCGCCGACGAAGGGAATCACGACGACGGCGACGATGTTGCCGACGACGGGAATCCAGAGATAGACGGTCTTGTCCATGCCGATGCCATATCCCGGCTGCACCGCATAGGCCGCGCCGAAGATGGTGGCGACTACGGGAATGACGTTCATCAGCGACATGCAGGCCACCCGCAGCATGTCGGGCCAATGGTTCGTCAGAGCCTCGACGACCGGCGCCTTGGGAATTTCGTGTCTCTCCTGCTCCTCCATGAAGGCCGGCGTCTCCTCGACTTCACGGCGGATGAAATAGCCGGCGACGAGAACGAGAACGCTGAGCAGGAAGGGAACGCGCCAGCCCCAGGACATGAAGGCGTCCTTCGACAGGACGTAACTCAGCGGCAGAAACACCGCCGCCGCCATGATCTGCCCGGCCTGCACGCCCTGCAGCGTGTAGCTGGCGAAATAGCCACGGCGCCCGAACGGGGCGTGCTCCAGGATCATCGAGCTGGCGCCGGAAATCTCGCCGGCCACCGCGAAGCCCTGGATCAGCCGCAGGATCACGAGCAGCGCCGGCGCCCAGACGCCGATCTGCGCATAGACCGGCAGCAGGCCCACCGCCATCGTCGAGAGGCCCATCAGGAACAGGCAAACGAGCATGACGTTACGCCGCCCGTAGGTGTCGCCGAGATGGCCGAGCACGACGGCGCCGATGGGGCGCGCGACATAGCCCACGCCGTAGGTTGCAAGAGACGCCACTATGGCCGTGGTCGGATTGCCCGAGGGAAAGAAGGCCTGCGGGAAGACGAGCGACGCCGCGGTCGCGTAGATGAAAAAGTCATAATATTCGAGCGCGGATCCGATCCAACCGCTCGCGGTCGCGGTTCTAGTCTGTCTACGTCCGCTGGGCTCATGCGCTATCGCCGCCGTCATCTCCATCTCCTCCCTTGAAAAACGCGCTGGGGCCGCGCGATTAGTAGTTGATCTCTGCGACTTCCCGCAGTTCGTCCGGCGAGGGCGCCGGAAACCCGAAGAATTCAAGATAGGCCGGTATCTGCTCGAACAGCATGTCGACGCCGACCTGGGTGACGCAACCGCGCGCCCGCGCCGCCGCGAGAAACGCCGTCGTTTCCTGTTTCATCACGACTTCGCCGACGAAGGTCGCGGCCGAAAGGCGCGACACGTCGACCGGCATGGGGTCGCCCGCCCTCATGCCGAGCGGCGTCGCGTTCACGACGACGTCGAACCCCTGGGGATCGTTGGAGCCGACCATCACCTTGAGCTTCGGATAGTTCTGGCGCAGCCGCCCGGCCAGAAGCTGCATGGCCTCGGCGTTGACGTCGAAGAGGGCGATCTCGGCGGCGCCTGCGGCTGCGGTCGAAGCCGCAATGGCCGATCCCACGCCGCCTGAGCCGACGATGAGCGCCCGTCTGCCCGCAATCGCGCCGCCGTTGCGCGCGACGCCCCGCACGAAACCTTCGCCGTCGAACATGTCGCCGATCAGCCGGCCGTCGGCGTCGCGCCGCACGGCGTTGCAGGATCCCGCGACCTTCACCGCGGTCGAGACTTCGTCGAGGAAAGAAATGACCGCGATCTTGTGCGGCATCGTGATGAGCGCGCCGTGGAAGTTGGTGAAGCGGCAGATCTGCGGAAACGCGGCGGCGAAGTTCTCGCCCGTCACGCCGAGGGGCACGACCGATGCATTTACGCCGCGGCGCTCGAACCACGGATTATAGATCATCGGCGATTTGAACGTCGTCGTGGGATAGCCCACATGGGCGATGATCCTGGTGTCGCCGTTCAGCATACGATCGGTTCCTGTCTTCGCGCAGGGCGCGTTGTTCTCATTCGAATGCGATGGCGGCGCGGGCGTCGTCATCGTCCACGCTCGCCTGCGCGGCGAGGCGCACGGGCGTATTCGCGGCGCCGAAGAGATCGTAGTTTCGCCGTTCGAGGATCTCGAAGAAGAAGCGATTGTCGAAGGTGCGCGTGTAGACGTGCAGGAACTCGCCGTCTCCGGCGCGATCGTAGAGAACGCCAAGCGCGCGCATCCGGTTGAGCAGGTCCGGCGCTATGTCGAAGCGCGTCGCGAGATCGTCGTAGTAGTTGTCGGGAATCGGCAGGAACTCGACCCCTTGCGCGAGCGCCGCTTCGACGGCGGCGAAAATGTCGTGCGTCAGAAGCGCGATCTGCTGAAAGCCAGCGCCGCCAAAGGCGTCGAGAAAACGGGAGACGCCGGTCGCGCCGCCCTCGCCGATGTTGAGCGCGATGCGCAATTCGCCGTTGCGGCTGCGCAACAGACGGCTGAAGAAGGCGCCGTGCGGGTCGGCAAGCTCGACTTGCGGCTGAGGCGCGAGGCCGAGCACCGTTTGATAGAACAGCGACCAGCTCAGAAACTCGCCACGGCGCACGACGTTGGAGAGATGGTCGACCTTCTCGATCCGCCCCGCCGGGCCGCTCGCTTCGACCGCTTCGAAGTCGTCCCGCCATTCGAGGTCGCCGGGCCCGATGAAATAGACGAGGCTGCCCTCGACGCCGGAAACGGCGGGCACCGTCGCCTCGCCGGGTCCGATCCTGCCGAAATAGCTCTGGCATTCGAGGGCCGCGGCCCTTTCGAGCGCCTTGTCGATGGAATCGACGCGCAAAGCCAGCGCGCAGACGGAGGGGCCGTGCAGAAGGCCAAAGGAATGGGCGAAGCCTTCACGCTCCCGATTGACGATCAGGCTCACGCCGCCCTGTGCGTAAAGGTCGACCTGCTTCGAGCGATGCCTGCCGGCGCGGTGAAAGCCGAGGCCCTCGATCAGACTACCAGCCGCGCCGCTTCCTTGTCGTTGGTGGCGAACTCGACGAACTCCACGCCCTCGACGACGGGCGGCGGCGGCAGCGGAGCGAGATCGGCAAGCGCGGCGTCGCCGCGCGCGGCGCGCCTGGCGCCAAGCGCCTCGCCGGAGGCGCGCAGCGCCCGCATCCCGTCGACGGCGATCATCTGCGCGGAGGCGCCGCGAAACTGGTCGTTGAAGATTTCCAGCGACAGCGGGCCGCGATAGCCCGCGCGAGTGGCGGCGTCGAGATAGTCGACGATGGGATAGTCGCCCTGTCCGGGATAGGAGCGGTAGTGGCGGCCGAGCGACATCGGGTCCATGAGCAGCGCCGGCGCGTCCGCGATCTGAACGAGCGCGATCTTGTCTCCCGGCAGCTCCGCGATCGGCTCGATGGGGTTGCCGCGCACGCAGATATGGAAGCTGTCGAGAATGAGGCCGAGGTTGTCGCGGTCGGCCGCGCGCACGATGTCCCAGGCGTCCGTCCAATCCTTGACGTGGCGGCCCCAGGCCAGCGCCTCGTAGCCGATCCGCATGCCGTATTGACGCGCAAGGTCCGCGAATTCGCCGAGATCGTCGGCGGCGCGAGCGGGGTCGCCGATCGTTTCAGGCGAGACGTTCGAGCAGATGCACAGGAGTCGCGCGCCAAGCTCCTGCGCCAGTTCGAGCTTGCGGCGGCCGCGGTCGAAATTGCGCGCGCGCATCGGCGCCGGCATGGCCTCGAAATCCCGCAGGGGCTGAAGCGCGACGATCTCCAATCCGAGATCGCTCGCGATCTGTCGCGCGTCCCGCGCCTTGCCGCGAAAAAAGGTGAGGTCGTTCTCGAAAAGTTCGACGGCGCGGAACCCGGCCTTGGCCGCGGCGTTCAACTTGCTCTCCAGCGAGCCGCCCAGACACACCGTCGCGATCGACCATCTCAGCATGACTGAAGACCCCAGGTCCGAGAGCATGGGGCAGGACCGGTCCGGGGCCTGCCCCGATCGGTCATCCTCATACCATCGTTGGCGGGGGTTCGGCGCGCCCGGCGTTCGGTTGGCCCTCGAAATGGCCGGGGCGGCTTGGCGTCGCTAGGGCGCTGGGGCGCGGAGATCCGCGTCCGGCCGCGGCGTTTCGGGAAGGACAGGATTCGGCGCCGGGAGGCGCACGCCCGATTGCAGCCGCCGCAGATTGACGCACCGCCAACGTCTCCTCCCTCTCGATCGTTCGTTTCTGGCCCTTGGAGCGGACGCCGACATAATGTACGAAATAGTTAGTATGTCAATCCCCCATGGAGAAAAAGTGCGGAAATCCGCTTCTCTTCCCCTCTTGGCGAGATCGCGCGCCCGCGTCGGCGGCGGCCCTATTCCTTGCGCACCAGCCGCAGAATGGCGTCCACGGCCATGCGCTTGTGCTTCTCGCGCCGCGCGGGGCTCGAAAGGTCGACTTTGAAGATTTTGCCGAAAGTGTACTTGTTGGACACGCGGAAGAAACACATGGCGCTGATCGCCATATGCACGTCGATCGCGTCGAGATCGGCGCGAAACTTCCCCGCCGCCCGCCCTCTCTCCAGGATCCGCTCGATGATGTCGATCACGCCCTTGTTGATCTCCCGAATCGACCCGAGATCGCTCAAATGCTCCGCGCGATGAACGTTCTCGATGGCGACCAGACGAACGAAATCCTCGTTGGCGTCGTCGTTCTCGAAGGTCTGCTCGACCAGGCTGCGCAGCGCATCCTCGGGATCCTTGGCGTCGAGAGCGAGATTGGCTTCGACGGCCCGCACGACCGAATAGGCGTTCTCGAGCACGGCGCGATAGAGCCCCTCCTTGTCGCGAAAATAATAGTAGATCATGCGCTTGGACGTGCGCGTGCGTTCGGCGATGGCGTCGACCCGCGCCCCGCTCAGTCCGTGCGTCGCGAATTCCTCGGCCGCCACGGCGAGAATGTCCGCCTGCGTGCGGGAGGGATCATTGGTGCGCTGCGGCCTTCCCCTGCGCGGTTTGTTCGTAATCTTTGCGTCCATCGCTCTTTGCAAAGCCTGCTTTTTGCGCGCCGGGATGAGTGGGGCGAAACTGTAGGCATGCGAATCGGCGGGCGCAACCTAATCCGCGGAGCCAGGACTTCCCGCCTCCCGGCGGGCGCCCGGCCCGATCTTCAGCAACGTCGGAGGGAATTTCAATGAATCTCGTCTATGTCCTCAACGGTCCCAACCTCAACCTGCTCGGCAAGCGTCAGCCGGAAATCTACGGCGGCGAAACTTTGGCGGACGTCGAGGCCGATTGCAGGAAGGTCGCGGCGGAGCTCGGCCTGACGCTGCGATTCCATCAGAGCAATCGCGAGTACGAGATCATCGACTGGATTCACGAAGCGCGCGACAACGCCTGCGGAATCGTCATCAATCCCGCCGCCTTCACTCATACGTCGGTCGCCATACTCGACGCGCTCAACGCCTTCGAGAAGCCGGTCATCGAGGTCCATATCTCGAACGTCCACAAGCGCGAAGCCTTTCGCCATCATTCCTATGTCTCGCTGCGGGCCGACGGCGTCATCGCCGGACTGGGGACGCAGGGCTACACATTGGCGCTTCGTCGCGTCGCGCAGCTCGCGGCATCGGGCAAATAAGCGCTTCGGCCTTGTTTCATGGCGCCAGTCGCGCAAGCCTTTCGCGGCCTTCGAGAAGGTCCTCGAAGGGCCGCTCGGACAGGATCTCGATAAGCCTTGCAGCCTGCGGCGCATGGGCCTTCGCGGCGGCGAGCGCCGAGACGAAGTCGATGTCGCCGGAGCCGATCGGATCGTGGCGCCAGCCGCCGCGCGGCGCGTCCGAGAGGTGCACGACCTCGACCCGCGGCCCGAGCCGCGCGAGCCCTTCGGCCGGGTCCTCGCCGATGGCGAAGGCGTTGGCGACGTCGTAGATGACGCGGACCCCCTCGTGGCGCGCCACGAAGGCCGCCATCGACTCCGCATCGGCAAGCAGCCCGGCCGGCCCGTTTTCGAGCCATACGCCGACGCCGGCGGCGCGCGCGATGTCGAGAATGCGGACGAAGGCCGGCTCGAAGGAATCCATCAGCCGCGCGTTGACCCTCGTCAGCAGCGGATGGCGCCGGCCCGAGCCGACGCAGATCGCGCGCGCGCCGAGCTCCGCCGCCCGCTGCGCCAGCGCCCCATAGGCTGCGACAGCGAAATCCACCGCCTGCGGCGCAAGCGAGGCGAGATTGACGTCGCTGCTGGCCAGATCCAGCGCGAGGAGCTCCAGCCCCGCGCTCTCCAGGGCCGCGCGCAGCCGCCGCTGGCGCGCGGGCGAAGCGTCCCAGGGATCGTAGTGCGGCGGCGTCGCCATCAGTTCGACGCGGCGGAAGCCCGCCGCCGCGAGATCGGCCACGGCGGCCTCGGCGTCGCGGTCGAACACGAAGCCGAAAGTATGCGCCCCGAAGTCCGCCTTGTCGCTCACGCCCCGCCCTCCCGATAGAAAGCGACGGTCCGCGCCACGCCCTCCGCGAGCGAGGTCGCGGGCAGGCCGGGGAAAACCCGGCGCAGATCGCCTTCGCCGACATTCGCCGCGACGGCGACGTCCGGGCCGTCGACGCCGAGATCGGCGCCGGGAACGACGCGCCGGATGGCGGCGATCACGTCCTCGTTCGAGGCGACTTCGCCGACGAGGTTGAACACATGCGCCCCGTCCGGCTCGCGGTCGAGCGCCTGCTCATAAGCGGCGGCGACGTCGTCCACGAAGACGAGCCCCGCGCGGCCGGAATAGGGGATCACGTAAGGCTCGCCGCGCGCGGCGGCGCGACAGGCGAGGCTCGGGCCGGCCGTCAGCCCCGTCTCGCGCGCCGGGCCCGTAGACCACAAAGGGCCGGAAGCCGACGCTGGCGAGCCCGTGGTCACGCCAATAGGCGCGCGCGCTGCCCTCGCAGGCGAGCTTGAACGCGCCGTAATGCGTGACCGGCCGAGGCGTCTCGGCGTCGTCCGGCCCGAATACGCCGGCGCTGCTCGCATAGGCGAAGCGCCGCGCCCCGAGCTTCAACGCCGCCTCGAAAGCATTGAGCATTCCGACGAGATTTACGCGCGCGCCCCGCGCCGGGTCGGCGCGGCAGGCGGGCGTGAGCAGGCCCGCGAGATAGACGATGCGGTCGCAGCCCTCAGCCGCCGCGAGCACCGCCGCCGCGTCGGCGACGTCGCCGAGCCGCCATTCGATTTGCCCGGCGCCTGCGCCGAGGATCGCACGGAAGGCCGGCGTCTCGCCGGCGACGTCGAACACGCGCAGCGCGTCCCCGCGGGCCTGCAGCCGGCGCGCGATCCAGGCGCCGAGAAATCCGGCGCCGCCGATCAGCAGCGTGCGCGCGCTCACGAGGTCGGCGCCAGAAAGTTGTCGTGCGGGCCGGAGCGGCGCCCGCCCGCATGGGCGTTCGCGACCATCGCGACCGACAGCTCCCGCGCGGCGTCAAGCAGTTTCGGCGCGAGTTCCAGCATCCGCGCTTCGGTCAATCGCACATGCGGCCCCGCGATATTGACGGTGCCGATCACCTCCTGCCCGAAGGCGTCGCGGATCGGCGCGGCGATGGTGTTCATCCAGTTGGAATAGGTCTGCGTCACCAGCGCGAAGCCGCTCTTGCGCGCCGCGCGCAGATATTTGAGGAAAGCCTGCGGCGTCTGCGGCGCCTTCGGCCCATATTCCGCGCGCGAACCGTAGCCCTGCTTCTCGACCAGCGCGAGCGCCTCGTGCTCGGGCAGGCAGGAGAGCCACGCTATGCCCGAGGCCGAGCAGGAAAGCCGCGCCACCTGCCCCATCTCCGGGTCATAGCGCAGCCCGAACTGGAGCCCCTGCGACTTCGCCACCCAGATCAGCCGCTCGCCGTCGACGACGGCGAGCCGCACGAGTTCGCCGGTCTCCCGCGCCAGACGGTCGAGGATCGGCTGCGCGAGATCGGTGACGCCGAGGCCCGCGAGGAAGGTGAAGGCGAGCGTGGCGATCTTGGCGGTGAGCTGATAGCCGCCGTGCCGGCGCTCCTGGCGCACGTAGCCGCGCTCGACGAGACTCGTCAGCACGCGGTGGGTGGCGCTGCGGGGAATATGCAGCCCGTCGGCGATGTCGGCGAGCTGCATGCCCTGCGCGTTGGCCGACAGAAGCTCGAAGACGGCCAACGTCCGTTCGAGCAGGCCGCTCGGGCCTTCGCCTGCATTCTCGTCCTCGGCGGGAAGATGCGCTTTCGTCATCGCGTCCTCTCAGGTCAAAGTCACCGTCCGCCCGCTCCTCGCCGCTTCCTGCACGGCAAGCGTCGCGCGCAGCGTGCGCGTGGCGTCGGCGGCGTCGATGACGGGTTTCTCCTCAGCCCTGATGACGCGGGCGAAGTGATCGAGTTGCCTCTGATAGGGGCTGGCGTCCTCATGGACCGCCAGATCCATGCTGATCGGCTCATGCCAGCCCCTGGCCCCCTTGTAGCGCCAGAATTCGAGATGCGGCAACGTCAGCGACCCTTCCGTTCCCGCGATGCAATGAGCGGCCGCCCGCGCCGGCTGCGGCGGATAGCTCGGCAATTCTCCGGACGAGAGGTCCCAGCTCCACGGCGCGGCGGCCGTATCCGACAGCGCCACCGTGACGAGCGCGCCGCTTGCGAGTCTCAGAACCGCCGCCGCGGTGTCCTCGACAGCGAAGCCGCGGATGGCGTTGGAGCCGATCGCCTGCACCGTTTCGATCTCGCCGTAGAGATGGCGGATCAGGTCGATCTCGTGGATGAGATTGATGAGGATCGGGCCGCCTCCGGGCTCGCGCCGCCAGGCGACGTCGAAATAGGCCGGCGGCTTCAGGAACGCCGCCGTCACCGACACCGCGGCGATCCGGCCCAGTTCGCCGCCCGTGACGATCTTGCGCGCCGTGCGGATGATCGGATTGTGCCGCCGGTGGTGGCCGACGAGAACGGGAACGCCGGTCGAGGCCGAGAAGGCGGTCAGCGCCTCGGCGTCCTCGATCGTTCCCGCGATCGGCTTTTCGACGAGCACGGGGACGCCCAGGGCCATGAATTCCCGGGCGAGCGGCAGATGCGTCAGATTGGGCGTCGCAATGATGGCGCCGTCCGGCCGGGCGCGCGCGAGCATTGTCTCCACATCGGGAAACCACGCGACGCCCAGCCGCTCGGCATAGGCTTTGGCCTGCTCCGCGGGCTCTACGACGGCCGAAAGCCTGGCCGGCCCCTCTCGGCGCGCGAGCACATCGGCGTGCATGCGCCCGATCGCGCCGAGCCCGACAATCGCAATATCCGTGACCTGCATCGGCGAAGCGCCTCCTCGCCGGCAGGATGGCGGGGCGCCGGCCGCAGGTCAAGAAATTTCTGGAATTGCATTCCACTTTTGAGTTGCGCTGGAATCAAATTCCAGTTAGTGAGCGGCCCATGACGGAGCCCGCCGCCCCCGGCGCGCGCGCCATTCTGTCAGAAAATCCGGGAGGAACGCATGAAACAATATTTCACAGTCGACCGCCGCAAGCTGCTCCTCGGGGGCGCAAGTCTGGCGGCGTCCAGCGTCGCCTCTCCTTTCGTCAGTCGCGGCTACGCCGCCGAGCCGATCAAGATCGGACTCCTCTGGGCCAAGACCGGGCAGATCGCCGAACAGGCCGAGTATCTCGCGCAGGGCAGCCTGCTCGCGCTTGAACAGCGCGCCAACATGCTGCTCGGCCGGCCCGTCGAGGTCGTCTGGCTCGACGAGCCCAATCCGCAGGGCGCGCAGCAGAACGCGCAGCGGCTCGTCTCCGAGCACAAGGTCGTCGGCATCGTCGGCGGCGCGCTATCGTCCTTCGCGCTGGCGGAATCGGCGGTCGCCAGGAAGGCCAAGGTGCCCTTCATCGCCGGCAATGCGGCGGCGGGCTCGATCACCGGCTCGGCCTGCAACAAATATACGTTCCGCCTCCAGCCGCCGGTCGACGTGCATACAAAGGTGCTCGCGCCCTATTGCCTGAGCCTCGGCAAGAAATGGTACACGCTGACCGCCTCCTACGCCTTCGGGCAGGACATCAAGAAGTCCTTCACCGACTACTGCAAGGCCAGCAACGGCCAGATCGTCGGGGCGGACGAGGTCGCCGCTCAACACCGCCGACTTCTCCTCCTACATCCTCAAGATTCGCGCGGCCAAGCCCGACGTCGTGATCGGCGGCATTTCCGGCAACGATCTCACGACCTTCCTCAAACAATGGAACGAGCTGGGGATGCGCGGCAAGATCCCGTTCGCCGAGATCTCCGTCGGCGACACCGACATCTGGGGCGTCGGGCCTGAGGCCGCCGACGGTCTCTATACGATGACCTGGTGGTACAAGAACCCCAACAACCCGAAGAACGAACAGGAGATGGCGGCGGCCTACGAGAAGAAATACAGCCGCCCCGCCGCCGACAAGACCTGGATGGGCTGGCTCGCCATGAAGTCGCTGCTCGACTCCATCGAGGCGGCGAAGTCGACGGAATCGGCCAAGATCGTCGACGCCCTCGAGCACTGGAGCGTCACGCGCGACGGCCTGCCCTCGGCCTATCGTCCCTTCGACCATCAGATGACCAATCGCCTGCTGGTCTGCCAGGTGAAGCCCAAGATCACCGACAAGTGGGACTATTTCGACGTCAAGGCCGAATTGCCGAAAGACCAGGCGGGCGTCGACGCCGCTTTCGGCTCCAAGGCTGACTCCGCCTGCAAGATGGACTCGCTCTGACTTTCGCCTCCGCTCGCCGCCGGCTCGGGCGGTGGGCGGGGCCTCGGCTCAACAGCAAGCGAGGCGCGCGATGCTGGACATGTTGCTCTCCCAGGTCGTCAACGGCCTGGTTCTCGGCTTTCTCTACGTGCTGATCGCCACCGGCCTGTCGATCATTTTCGGCATGCTCGGCATCGTCAATTTCGCGCATGGCGCCTTCTTCGCCATCGGCGCCTATCTGGCGCTGTCGCTCGCGGCCCATTTCGGCTGGGCGGCGGTCGTGCTGGCGCCGATCCTGACCGGCCTCATCGGCGTCGTCTGCGAGATCGCTTTCGTCCGCCGGCTCTACGGCAAGGAGCCGCTGCTCGGCCTCATCCTCACCTTCGCGCTCGCCCTGTTCGCCGAGGCGGTGCTGCGTCTCATCTACAGCGGCGAGGCGCAGCCTTTCGCGGCGCCGGCGTTCCTCGGCGGCTTCATCGAATACGGGCCGATCCTCATCACCAAATACCGCATCGCGGTGCTCGTCGTCACGGTCGTCGCGCTGATCGCCTTCTGGGCCTTCATCGAGTTCACGCCCTTCGGCCGCATCATTCGGGCCGGCTCGCGCGATCCGGAAATGGTCGGCCTGCTCGGCGTCAACCTGCCGGTGGTGTTCTCGGCGGTGTTCGGCGTCGGCTGTCTGCTCGCGGGCCTCGCCGGGATGCTCGCCGGCCCCTTGTGGACCGTGCAGCCCGCGATGGGCTCCGGCGCCATCATGCCCGCCTTCGTCATCGTCACCATCGGCGGCCTCGGCTCGTTCGCCGGGGCGGTCGTGGCGGGGCTGATGGTCGGCGTCATCACCGCCGTGACGATCCAGTTCTATCCGTCCTGGTCCGGCTCGGCGATGTATGTCCTCATGGCGGCCGTGCTGCTGCTGAGGCCGCGCGGGTTGTTCGGCGAACGTTGGGAGCGCTTCGAATGAGCCCGCGCCTCCTCCTTCGCGCGCCCCCGCTCTGGGTCGCCGTCGTTCTCGTCGCGCTCAGCGTCGTCTGGAAGTTCATGGGCGCGCCGGTCTCGCTCATCACCCAGATCGCCATCTACGCGCTTTACGGCGCCGGCGTGAACCTGCTCGTCGGCTACACCGGCCTCGTGCCCTTCGGGGCCTCCGTGTTCTTCGGCTGCGCCAGCTATTTCACCGCGCTTGTCCTGCTCGGCGGCTACGCCAACGAATTTGTCGCGCTGGCGGCCTCTGTCGTCTTCTCCATGCTGCTGGGCCTTGCGATAGGGGCGCTCATCCTAAGGCGGCGCGGCCTTTATTTCTCGCTGCTGACGCTCGCCTTCTCCCAGATCGCCTTCGAGGTCGCATTCAAATGGACCGACGTGACCGGCGGGGAGAACGGCTTGCAGAACGTGCCGCGCCCGGCCTTCCCGAGCGACCTTTCCTATCACGCCTTCGTCGTCGCCGTCGTCGTCGCGACGTTCTGGCTGATGTGGCGCATCGCGCACGCCCCGTTCGGCCGCGTCATTCAGGCCGTGCGCGACAACGAGCAGCGCGCCGCGAGCCTCGGCTACAATGTCTATTGGGTGAGGCTCTGGGCGCTGACGCTGATGGCCGGCGTCGTCGGCCTCGCCGGGGCCATGCTGACGCTGATGCTGCAAGGCGTCTACGCCGACAACCTGAGCTGGCAGCACGCCGGCGACAGCCTGCTGATGACGGTGCTCGGCGGCGTCCATCATTTCCTCGGGCCGCTCTGGGGCGCCATCGTCTTCATCATTCTGCAGGACCGGCTCTCGGCCGTCACCGAGAACTGGTGGCTCATCTTCGCCCCCATCGTCGTCGTGTTCGCGCTCGCCTCGCCCGAGGGCGTGCAGGGCCTGTGGCAGCGCCTGTTCGGCAAGCCGCGCTGGACGCTGACGCGCAATGCGATCCCGGCCCGCCCCGCCGCAATCGTCCCCTACGAAAGCGCCGCCGGCGCCATGGACAGCGCCCGCCCGATCCTGGAGACGCGCAAGCTTTCAAAGAATTTCGGCAGCCTCGTTACCGCGCGCGAGATCGACCTCACGGTCATGCCTTTCGTGCTGCACTCGATCATCGGCCCGAACGGCGCCGGCAAGACCACATTCTTCAACATGCTCTCCGGCGTCCTGCCGCCGAGCGGCGGTCAGGTCGTCTTCGACGGGCGCGACATCACCAGACTTCCGCTCTACGCCCGCGCGAGGCTCGGCGTCGGCCGCTCGTTCCAGATCCTGTCGATCTTCCCGAACCTGACGGTTTTCGAGAACGTGCGCGTCGCCGTTCAGGCCGAAAAGCAGGGCCTGGGCGGGCTCATCCGCGACGCCCACGCCAACGCCGGGATCAACGAGCGGACGTGGTCGATCCTCGACGCCGTCGGCCTCGTCGATCACGCCGCCGAGGAGGCCGCGAGCCTGCCGCACGGCGCCAAGCGTCTGCTGGAGATCGCGGTGACGCTGTCGACGCGCTCCAGGCTGCTGCTGCTCGACGAGCCGCTCGCGGGCCTTGCCGAAGCCGACCGCATCGTCGTCACCGCGCTCATCAAACGCCTCGCGCAATCGCACGCCGTGTTGCTCATCGAGCACGACATCGACAGGGTGCTCGCGATCTCCGACCGCATCTCGGTGCTGCATCAGGGGCGGATGATCGCCGACGGCCAGCCCGCCGAGGTCGCGGCCAATCCCGACGTCATCGCCGCCTATCTCGGCGCCGCGAAGGACGGCGAACGCGCGCCGCCCCCGGCCATCGAGCGCCGCGCTCACGCGCAGGCCAGGTTGCTGCTCGACGTCGCGGGCTTGTCCGCCGGCTATGCCGGCAGCACGGTGCTCGAAGGCGTGAACTTCAGGATTCACGAGGGCGAGGCCGTCGCTCTGCTCGGTCGCAACGGCGTCGGCAAGACGACGCTTCTGCGCGCGATCACCGGAACCTTGCCGATCGCCTCCGGCTCGGTGAACTTCGCCGACCAGACGATCAGCGGGCGTGCGCCCTATCTCATAAACCGGCTCGGCGTTTCGCTGGTTCCGGAAGGGCGGCGCCTGTTCCCCAATCTCACGGTGCTCGACAACCTGAAGCTCGCCATGCGGCCGGGCGGCATGAGTCTGGACGACGTGTTCGACCTGTTCCCGAGACTGAAGGCGCGTCAGCGCGCGCGGGCCGAGAATCTTTCCGGCGGCGAGCGGCAAATGGTCGCCATCGCGCGCGCGCTCGTCGCGCCGAGCAAGCTCATCCTGCTCGACGAGCCCTTCGAGGGCCTTGCGCCGGCGGTCGTCAACGAAGTGATGGCGGCGCTGATGAAGCTGCGCGGCCGGGCCGCTATGGTCCTTGTCGAGCATCACGCGGAATCCGTGCTGCCGATCGTCGACCGCGCCTACGTGCTCGTCAACGGAACGGTCGCCTATGAAGGCGACGCGGTCGCGCTCGAAACCAATCCCGAACTGCAAACGCGCCTGCTCGGCGTCGTTCAGGCCGAGGAGGCCGCCGCACAATGAATTTTCCGCTGACAGGCGCGACGCGGCTCTATGTCATCGTCGGCGATCCCATCGCTCAGGTCAAATCGCCGGGCGGCGTCACGCAATCGTTTCAGGCGCGCGGGCTCGATGCGATCCTCGTGCCCGCGCAGATCGCGCCGAACGATCTCACGCTCTTCCTCGACGCCTGCACGAAGCTGAAGAACCTCGACGGGATCGTCGTCACCGTCCCGCACAAGTTCGGCTGCTTCGCCTATTGCCGCAGCGCCAGCGAACGCTCCAACTTTCTGGGAACCGTCAACGTCATGCGCCGCGAGGGCGGCGGCTGGCATGGCGACATCGTCGACGGCCTCGGCTTCGTCGGCGCCGCGCGCTCGCACGGCGTCGACCCCAAGGGCAAGCGCGCGCTGCTCGTCGGCGCGGGCGGGGCCGGCTCGGCGATCGCGCTGGCGCTCGTCGAAGCGGGCGTCGGCGAGCTTGCGATCCACGATGGCGACGCCGGGCGCCGCGATGCGCTGATCGGCCGCCTCGCCGCGCTCGGCAAGGCGCGGATCAGCGTCGGCTCGCCCGACCCGACGGGCTTCGCCCTCGTCGGCAACGCCACGCCGGCGGGCATGAAGCCCGGCGACCCGCTGCCCATCGACGCCGCGAAGCTCACATCGGACATGTATGTCGGCTGCGTCATCACCTCGCCCGCCGTCTCGCCGCTCGTCGCGGCGGCGCGGGCGAAGGGCTGCCTCACCGGTACGGGCGGCGAGATGTATGCGGCCTTGCAGGAGATGATGGTCGATTTCCTGCTCTTTTCCGACCAGAGGCGCGAGGCGCGGGCATGATTGCGACGCTTGAGACCGTCGCGGACGACAGCGCCTACGACTTCGTCGTGATCGGCGCGGGCGCCGGCGGGCTCGCGGCGGCTTTGTTTGGCGCCATTGCGGGCAAGTCCGTGCTGCTCGTCGAGCGCACCGAATATGTCGGCGGCACGACCGCGCTTTCGGCGGGGACGACCTGGGTTCCGAACACGCAGCACGCAGCGAACGTCAACCCGAGCGACGATCCCGAGACGGTTCGCCGTTTCCTCGACGGAGTCGTCGGCAATTTCGCGCGGGCCTCGCTGCGCGAAGCCTTCCTCGAAGCGGGTCCCAAGGCCATTGCGACGCTCGAGGCGCAATCGGACGTCAAGTTTCGGCCTTATAAGCTGCATCCCGATTACGAGCAGAATGTCGAAGGCGCCACGCTCAACGGCCGCGCGCTGGAGCCGCTGCCCTTCGACGGGCGTGAGCTTGGAGCCGCATTCAACCTCGTGCGCCCGCCGATTCCGGAGTTCACCATTCTCGGCGGCATGATGGTGGACCGCACCGACATCAACCATCTGCTCGGCCTTCGCAGGTCGGGCGAATCTTTCGCTCACGCCTTGCGCCTCCTCGCGCGTTACGCACTCGACCGGCTGACCCGCAAGCGCGGCTCGCGTCTCGTCATGGGCAACGCGCTCGTCGGCCGCTTCCTGCTGTCGTTGCAGAAGCGCGGCGCAACCCTCCTCACCCGGACGAGCGTGAACAGCCTTCTCACGGACAAAGGCGGCGTCTGCGGCGTCGAACTCACAAGCGGCGGCGTCACGCGCCGCGTGAAGGCGCGGCTCGGCGTCGTGCTCGCGGCCGGCGGCTACGGCCGCAACGCGAAGCGCCGCGCCGAAATGCTGCACCAGCCGACGCCCGAATTCAGCCCCGCCGCGCCGGGCCATACCGGTGAGATGCAGGCGCTGGCGCTCGGCCTCGGCGCGCGCATCGGCGAAGGCGGCGCCGACAACGCTTTCTGGGCGCCCGTCTCGGTGCGCAAGCGCGCCGACGGGAGCATGGCGGTCTTCCCGCATTTCGTGCTCGACCGCTCCAAGCCCGGCGCAGTCTGCGTCGATCAGACGGGGCGTCGTTTCGTCAACGAGTTCGAGCTCCTATCACATCTTCGCGCGCGCGATGTTCGAGCACAATCGCACGACGCCCTGCATCCCCTGCTATCTCATCACGGACGCCGAGGGCCTGAGCAAATACGGGCTCGGCATGGTGCGAATGGGGTCGCGCCGTCTTCAGCCCTATCTCGCCGACGGCTATCTCGTCGCCGCCGACTCGCTTGCCTCGCTCGCCGCCAGGCTCAACATCGACGCCGCCAATCTGCAGGCGACCGTCGCCGACATGAACCGTTTCGCTGAGACCGGCCTCGATCCCCAATTCGGCCGCGGGACGACAGCCTATCACCGCGTCAACGGCGACGCCTCGCACGGACCCAATCCCACGCTCGGACCAATCAGGACGGCGCCGTTCTACGCCGTGCGGCTTTATCCCGGCGACATCGGCGCGGCCAACGGCCTCGTCATCGACGAGGAGGCGCGCGTCACCAAGTCGGACGACACGCCGATCGGCCGGCTCTACGCCTGCGGCGCCGAGGCCGCCTCAATCATGGGCGGGACCTATCCCGGCCCGGGTATCACGATAGGCCCGGCGATCGTCATGGCCTATCGCGCCGTGCAGGACGCGCTGCGGGCGAAAGCGGCATGAGCGCGGCGGAGCGGCATTGCGATCTCGTCGTCGTCGGCTCGGGCGCGGGCGGCCTCGCGGCGGCGACGACGGCCGCGTGGCTCGGACTCGACGTGATCGTGGTCGAGAAGGCCGCAGTTGTCGGCGGCACGACGGCGTGGTCCGGCGGCTGGATGTGGATTCCCCGCAATCCGCTCGCCATCGCCGAGGGCGTCGTCGAGGACGAGGCGGCGCCGCGCCTTTATCTCCAGCACGAGCTGGGGTCCGCCTACGACGAAGCCTTCGTCACGACGTATCTGCGCGAAGGCCCGCGCATGGTGGCCTTCTTCCGCGCGCACACCAGCCTCGACTTCGTGTCGGGAAGCCGCATCCCCGACTTTCACGACCGCTCGCCCGGCGCCGGGGCCGGCGGCCGCTCCGTCTGCGCCGCGCCTTTCGACGGGCGCGCGCTGGGGCGACGGATCAAGCTCTTGCGCCCGCCGCTCGAAGAGGTGGCGCCGTTCGGCATGGGGATCGCGTCCGGCGCCGACATGCAGCATTTCTTCAGGGCCACGCGAAGCTGGCGCTCCTTCGCTCATGTCGCCAGGCGCGTGCTGCGCCATCAGGCCGAGCGGCTCGCCTGCGGCCGGGGCCTTTGGTTGGTCGGCGGCAACGCGCTCGTCGCGCGCCTGCTGAAGAGCGCCGACGATCTGAAGGTCACGATCCTCACGGAGACGCCGGCGCGCGCGCCGATCCTCGAAAGGGGCCGCGTGGCGGGCGTCGTGGTCGGCGAGGGCGAGCGCATCCTGGCGCGTCGGGGCGTGGTGCTGGCGACCGGCGGCTTTCCGCACGACGACGCGCGCAAGGCGGCGATGTTTGCTCATGCGCCCACGGGCCGCGAGCATGTCTCCGCGGCGCCGGCGACCAATACCGGCGACGGACTCGGCATAGGCGAAGCGGCCGGCGGCTCGGTGCGCACGGATCTGTCAAACGCCGGCGCCTGGGCGCCCGTGTCGCTCGCGCCGCGCGGCGACGGAACGTTCGGCCGCTTTCCTCATCTGGTCGAGCGCGCCAAGCCCGGCCTCATCATGGTGACGCGCGACGGACGGCGCTTCGCCAACGAAGCCGATTCCTATCACGACGTCATGCAGGCGCTGTTCGCGGTCTCGCCCAGAAGCGGGCCCGTCGAGGCCTGGATGATCTGCGATCACGACTTTCAGCGCCGCTATGGGCTCGGCCGCGCGCGCCCTCGCCCCTTCCCCATCCGCCCTTGGCTCGCCAACAATTATCTGAAGCGCGGGGCGACGCTCGAAGAACTGGCGCGCGCCTGTGGCGTTGACGAACAGGGCCTCGCCGAGACTGTCCGCATCTATAACGAAGGCGCCGCGCGAGGACGCGACGACGCTTTCCATCGCGGCGAGAGCGCCTACAACCGCGTCCAAGGCGAACCCGACCACAAGCCCAACCCCTGCGTCGCGCCGATCCTGCGCGCGCCGTTCTACGCCGTGAAGATCGCGCCCGGCAGCCTGGGAACCTTCGCCGGGCTTCGCACGGACGCGAGCGCGCGCGTGCTCGACCGCGAAGGACGGCCGATCGACGGCCTTTTCGCTGTCGGCAACGACATGTCCAGCATGATGGGCGGGCGCTATCCCGCAGGCGGCGTCACATTGGGGCCGGCGATGACTTTCGGTTTCGTCGCCGCGCATGTCGCAAGCGGCGCGCCCGCTCGACGGTAACAGGATCTGACGGAGCCCTCCGATGCGCTATGAGATCGCAACCCTCGACATCCGCCTCGGCGCGACGGCCAAGGTCATCGCGGGCGTCGACGCCGCCGCCAAGGCCGGCGAGTCCGGCGGCGCCATGCTCGGCTGCTGGATCAGCGAGATCGGCGCGCTCAACCAGATTTATCTGTTGCGCCAATTCACGGACGACGCGAGCTTGCACGCCGCGCGCACGCGCCTTCTGAGCGATCCTGACCCCTTCGGCTGCGGCGAGGGAATCGCGAAGATGACCTTAGACACTTACGCGCCGTTTCCCTGGGTCCCGGCGCCGAGACCGGGCCGCTATGGCGCGGTTTATGAGATCCGCACCTATCGGCTCAAACACGGCGGTCTTGCGCCGACGATTGCGGCCTGGGAGGCCGCCATGCCCGCACGCTCCAAATATTCGCCGCTCGCGCTGGTCATGTACGCGCTCGACGGCGAGCCGCGCTTCACCCATATCTGGCCGTACGAAAGCCTCGAACACCGCGCCAGGGCGCGCGGCGATTGCGTGCGTGACGGGGCCTGGCCGCCGAAGGGCGGCCCGGATTGGCTGACCGGCGACATGCGCTCGACCATCGCCTTGCCCGCCGCCATTTCTCCGCTCGCGTGAACGCCATGCCTCGCCCCTTCTCGCTCGCCTATCTCACCGCCGCCTCGCTGACGCCGCCTGAGGCGGTCACGCTGGCCGCCAAGCTCGGCTACGATTATGTCGGGCTGCGCATTCTCCCCGTCGCGCCGGGAGGCGCCTTCGCGCCCCTCGTCTCCGACGCCGCCATGCTGAAGGAGACGCAGGCGCGCATCCGTGACGGCGTTAGCGTGTTTGATGTCGAGATCGTGCGGATCGGGCCGGATTTCAGCCTCGAATCCGTCAGGCGCTTCCTCGAAGTCTGCGGCGCGCTCGGCGCCAGGGCGGTGCTGACGGCCGGCGACGATCCCAACAAGCTCTCGCCTCACCGAAAACTTCTCGGCTTTCTGCGACGCCGCCGCGCCCTTCGGGCTTACCGCCGATCTCGAATTCATGCCATGGACGGAAACGCCCAACGTCAAAGCGGCGTTAAGGGTCGTCGAGCGGGCGGGCCGTCCCAACGGCCGCATACTCGTCGACGCGCTGCACTTCGAACGCTCGGGCTCGACGCTCGACGACATCGCCGCCATCCCGCCGGCGATGCTCAGCTACGCGCAGATCTGCGACGCTCCAGCAATCTATCCCCACACGACGGCCGCGCTCATTCATACGGCTCGCGAGGCTCGCCTTCCGCCGGGCGAAGGCGACATCGACCTGAGAGCTCTGTTCGCCGCGCTGCCGCCGCAGCTTCCCGTCAGCGTCGAGATTCCCCATGCGCAGCGCATGAAAAGCGCCGGCCCGGAGGCCTGGGCGCGCGAGATGCTCGCCCTCTCGCGGCGCGCGCTCGCCTGAACCTTTTGGGAGACCCATCCATGAATTTCGCGCTCAGCGACGAACAACGCATGCTCGTCGAAACCGTCCGCAGCTTCATCGCCGAGGAGCTTCAGCCGCTCGAGGACGAGATCGAACAGACCGGCGCGCTGAGGCCCGATCTCGCCAAGGCGGTTCACGAGAAGGCCAAGGCGCTCGGGCTCTATGCGATGAACATTCCCGCGGAGTTCGGCGGCGGGGGCCTCTCGGCCGTCGATCACATGCTCGCGGAGGAGCAGTTCGGCCGCACGACCGACATTCTCATCCGCCGCGCCTTCGGCAACGTCTATGAGATGCTGCTCGAATGCAAGGGCGAGCAGATCGAGCGTTGGCTCAAGCCGGCCGTGCGCGGCGAGCGCACGGCTTCGATAGCCATCACCGAGCCCGGCGCAGGCTCGGACGCGGCGGGGATCAAGACGCGCGCCGTGCGCTCCGGAAGCGGCTGGCGCCTGACGGGAAACAAACATTTCATCAGCGACGGCGCTTTTGCCGATTTCTTCCTCGTCACCGCCGTCACCGATCCCGCCGCCGGGCCCAAGGGCATTTCGATGTTTCTCGTCGACAAGGGTCTGCCCGGCTTCACCATCGGCCGCGACCAGCCGATGATGGGCGTTCGCGGCACGAGCCACGTCGAGCTGTTCTTCGACGAGACGCCGGTGGAGCCGCTCGCTCTCATCGGCAAGGAGGGCGAGGGGCTCAAGCTCGCGCTGACGACGCTCGGCCGCGTGCGCCTCGCGCAGGTCGGCGCGCGCGCCATCGGCAAGGCGACGATGGCGCTCGAAAAGACCATCGCCTACGCCCGCGAGCGCAAGCAGTTCGGCAAGGCGCTCGGCGAATTTCAGATGGTGCAGCAGATGATCTCGGATTCGATCATCGAGGTGAACTGCGCGCGGCTGCTGCTGCATCGCGCCGCTTTCGCGCTGGATTCCGGCGAGGACGCGCGCGATCTGATCGCGATGGTCAAGGTCAACGCCGCCGAGACGCTCGGCCGCGTGGTCGATCGCGCCGTGCAGATTTTCGGCGGCATGGGCTTCTGCAAGGATCTGCCGATCGAGCGCTATTACCGCGACGCGCGCATCTACCGCATCTTCGACGGCGCCTCCGAAGTGCACCGCTTCACCATCGCCCGCTCCGCCATGCGGCGCGACGCCTCGCTCTACGATATCGGAGCCTGAGTCCATGGCGCACGCGAAGTTCCTGAGCGCCGACGAGGCCATCGCGATGATCCGCGACGGCGACACGGTGGCGATCATCGGCGGCGGCGGCGGGCTCGAGGAGGCGGCGGCTTTGTTCTCCGCCGTGGAGCGGCGGTTCCAGACGACGGGGGGCCCGCGCGATCTGTCGCTCGTTCATTCGCTCGGCGTCGGCGACCGCAAGACGCGCGGCGTCAGTTGTTTCGCCTACGAGGGTCTGGTGCGCAAGGTCGTCGGCGGGCATTGGGTCTGGTCGCCGCGCATGCAGGAGCTGGCGCGAACAAACAAGATCGAGGCCTATGTGCTGCCGGGCGGCGTCGTCATGCAGCTCTATCGCGAGATCGGCGCGCGGCGTCCGGGCCTCATCTCGCGCGTGGGGCTCGGCACTTTCGTCGATCCGCGCCTCGACGGCGGCCGCATGAACGAAGCCGCCAAGGACACGCCGGTCGAGACGATCACGCTCGGCGGCGAGGAGTTTCTGTTCTACAAGGCGTTCCCCGTGCATGTGGCGCTGTTGCGCGGCGCCTTCGCCGATGAGGACGGCAACGTCAGCCTCGCCGAGGAGGCGGCCAATCTCGACATTCAGGCCTGCGCGCTCGCCGCCCACAATTCCGGCGGCAAAGTCATCGTGCAGGTGCGCGAGCGGGTGAAGAACGGCGCCCTGCCCGCGCACACCATCGCCATTCCCGGCGCCTGGGTCGACGCCGTCGTCGTCGCTCCCGACCAGATGATGACTTATGACATCGCCTATGACCCCGCGATGGCCGGCGTCGAGCGGCGCCCGCCGCATCCGCTCCCCGAGCCGCAGCTTGACGAGCGGCAGGCGATTGCGCGGCGCGCGCCGGCTTGAACTGAAAGACGGACAGGTGGTCAATTTCGGCTTCGGCATCCCCGACGCCGTCGCCGCGCTGGTCGCCGAGGACGTGCGCGCGGGGCGCTACATCCAGACCATCGAGCACGGCGTCTATGGCGGCGAATTGCTGACCGGCCACCTGTTCGGCTTCTCGCGCAACGCGAGCGCCATGATCGACGCGCCGACGCAGTTCGATTTCTATTCCGGCGGCGGCCTCGACATCGCCTTCCTCGGCTTCGGCCAGTTCGACATGCAGGGCAACGTCAACGCCTCCAAGCTCGGCGGCGTTCCCGTCGGCCCCGGCGGGTTCATCGACATCGCCCAGAACGCGCGCAAGGTCGTGTTCTGCGGGACCTTCGACGCCAAGGGCACGAAGCTCGCCATCGGCGGCGGCCGGCTCGAAGTCGTGAAGCCCGGCGCGATCCGCAAGCTCGTCGGCGCCGTCGATCAGATCACCTTCTCCGGCGCCGAGGCCCTCAAGCGCGGCCAGGACGTCTGGTGGGTGACCGAGCGGGCCGTGTTCCGACTGACGCGGCAGGGCGTGACGCTGGTTGAAGCGGCGCCGGGCGTCGATCTCGAACGCGACGTAATCGCGCATATGGATTTCCGCCCTGCGCTCGCGGCGACCATCGGCGCCATGCCGGAGGCCTGCTTCCGCTGAAGCCGATGGCGAGGCGGCCCTTGCGAAGCCCCGCCATAGACGCGAAAAGCAAGCGACAGAGAAGGCGCCGCTCGCACCGTGACCGACCCGCCCCATCCCGACGCTCAAAGCCCCGGACCCCGCGAGGCCGGTCTGGCGCGGCTGAAGGCCGGCGATGCGGCAGGCGCCGTCGAGCTTCTGCGACAGGCCGCAATCGCCGCCCCCGCCGATCATCGGCTCCTGCTTTCGCTCGGCGTGGCGCTGCAACGCGCCGCGCGGCACGAAGAGGCCATTGCTGTTTTCCAGCGCGCCGAAGCCGCGCAGCCGAACGACGCGGCGGCGCCGCTGCATGCGGCGCTTTCCGCGCTGTCGCTCGGCCAGACGCTCGAGGCGGCCGGGGCGGCCGAACGCGCCTGCCGCCTCGCGCCGGACCTCGCGCCCGCCCATGTCATACGCGGCCGGGTCCGGATGGCGCAGGGCGAGGCGGCCGAGGCGGCGCGCTCCTTCGCCGAGGCTTTGCGGCTCGCCCCGGATTCGGCGGAGACTTGGCGGCTCTGCGCCCGCGCGCGGCGCCAGGCCGGCGACGTCTCAGGCGCAGTGGCCGCGCTGCGCGAGGCGGTCCGGCTCGCCCCGGATTTCGCGCCCGCCAAGGCCGAGCTTGAGCAATGCGAGGCCGAGGCGGCCGGCCTGAACGCCTGGCGGCCGACGAGCCCGGCGGCTGCGCTCGGCCTGTCGGTCGAATATCTAGGCCAGAAGCCGGCCTTCGCCGCCCTTCCCTTCGGCGAGTGGTCTCAGGTTCTCTTCTATCAGGTCGCGCGCGGTCATTATCTGTTCGTCGTCGACGGCGGGCAGCGCATTCGCGGCTTTCTCGGCTGGGCGCTGACCGGACAGGCTTTCGCCGAGGAGTGGGTCGCGGGCCGGGCGGGCTTGCGTAACGAGAGCGGCGAGGAAGGCGATTGCGTCATCGTGAACGCCTGGGCGGCCGAGGACGCCCGCGCCAACCGTTTCCTGCGCGCCGCAGTGGCCCGCCTGTTCGCCGACCGTCACGCCGTCTATTATAAACGCCACTACCCCGACGGACGGGAGCGGCCGATGCGGCTCATCGTGCCCGCGCATCGCCGCAAGCCGCGGGCCTGAGCCGTGCAGCCCTCAAAAAAACACGTCGCCATTGCGCACTTTTTTGTCCGCTTTCGCAAATCCGCGCTACATTAACTCATGAAAAGACTGTAGTATAAGGTCGCATCCTTCTGGGGGGGAGACGGTCTTTGACGCAGAAGCTCTACTTTCTCGCCTACGACAAGCAGGGCAACGCGGACCTCTGGGTAACGGACGGGACGACCACCCAGGCGGTCGGCGGACTCGGCAATATCGGCGTCAGCGGGGTCAGCAACGATGGCCTGGGCCCCGAATATATCGCCGCCTTCGGCCAGCAGATGATCTTCGCCGGCGAGGACGCGCTCGACGACACCGTCTCCAACGGAATCTCGGTTCACCGACGGAACGACGGGAGGGACGACGGAGGTCGGAGGCGTCAGTCCTGGGCCGGGCAAGTCGTCGCCCTTCATCAACGGCGACCCGAGCGGCCTCAACCCCAGCAGTTTCGTGGTGTTCGGGACCAAGGCGCTGTTCTTCGGCACGGACGCCGCCAATTTCGACGGCCTATGGTCAACCGACGGAACCGTCGGCGGCACGTTGGAGCTCGGCGGGCTCCAAAACGGGCAGATCGTCGGCCGCGGGACGACCTGGGACCCCATCAATTTCTTCGCCTTCAACAATAGCGTTCTTTTCGACGCCTACGACTCCAGCGGCGGCGGCGGCTCCTACATCGGCCTTTGGATCACCGACGGCACGAGCGCGGGCACGGTCGAAATCGGCGGCGCGCAGAACGCCGCGATTTACGATTCGGGCCTTTCGAACTTCGAGGCCAACGACTTCATTCAGCTCGGCGACAGCGTGCTGTTCAACGCCCCCAACAAAGCGGGCGATTCGGCGCTCTGGATCACCGACGGCACGGCGGCGGGCACGGTCGAGGTCGGCGGCGCGGGCAACGCCGGCATCGTCGGCGCCGACAAGAACACGGGGTTCGGCAACGGGCTCGCCCAGGCGGTGCGCTTCGGCGCGCGCATTTTCATGTCGGGCCCGGACAACGACGGCGGCAACGGCCTGTGGACGACCGATGGCACGGCGGCCGGCACGATCGAAATCGGCGGCCTCGACGACGGCGGCCTGACCGCCTATGGCCAGCATCCCTCCAGCATCGGCCTCCAGCCGACCGATCTGACGGTCAACGGACAGCAGGTGCTGTTCGATGGATCGGACGCGCTCGGCTATCGCGAATTGTGGGCCTCCGACGGCACGGCGGCGGGCACATACGAGATCGGCGGCGAGGGCGTCGGCGGCTTCCTGTCCCATGAGGCCGGCAACGGGCTCGATCCAAGCTCGATCGTTTCGCTCGGCAATGGCAAGGCCGTGTTCATCGGCCGGGACGACAGCAACGGGCAGGCGTTCGGCAGGGCGACGCTCTGGGTGACGAACGGGACCTACGCGGGGACGCAGGAGATCGGCGGCCTCAATAACCTTGGCGTCTCGGGGATCTACGCCTCCGGCTTCAGCTTCACCTCCGAATTGATCGGCGGCGACGGCCTGGCTTATTTCATCGGCGAGAACGCCGCAGGCAATCAGGTGCTTTGGGAGACCGACGGCACGGTCGGCGGCACCAAGGTCGTAGCGGCGACAGACGGCAATGCGCCTGCGACCGGCCTCAACCCCTCGGGGATGACCCTCGCCAGCCCGCCGTCGTCCGAGACTTCCTTCTCCGGGGGCGGCCAGAACATCAACCTCAACAACATTCCCGGCGAGACCGTCGATCTTTCGAACACCAGCAACGTCTGGGACACCGTGACCGGTTCGAACGGCACGATCAATCTCTCGGCGGCGCAGGCGTTCGCGATTGGCGGCGGGCTGCTCATCACCTTGACCGGCGCCGGCTGCGCCGTGAACCTCTCCAAGACCAACGGCAACAAGGATTCGGTCTATGGCACGAAGGGCGCGGTCACTCTGAGCGGCGCGCAGGCCAACGTCTACGGCGGAAAGAACAATATCACCTTCGCCCCGGGGACTACCGGCAACGTCGTCTATCTCTACAACACTCAGGGCTTGTGGGACAACGTGACCGGCTCGAACGGCGTCATCTATCTGACCAGCGCCAAGGCCAATGTCACCGGCGGCGGCGACAAGATCTACTTCAACGGCGGAACCGGCGACGACGTCAGCCTTTACAGCACCAACGGCGTCTGGGACACGGTCTACGCCGTCGGCGGTCAAATGGAGGTGAACCAATCGCAGGTTTCCGTGGTCGGCGGCCAGAACGTCGTCAACGCGACCTCGGGCTCCTCGATCAGCCTCTACTCCACGTCGGGGAAGTGGGACACGATCAACGGCTCCGGCGACAACATCTATCTGAACGGCGCGCAGGCCTCGATTGTCGGCGGCGGCGACAACATCACCGCGACGAAGGGCTCGACGGCGAGCCTCTACAACACCGGCGGCGCCTGGGACGGCTTCAACGGCTCAGGCTGCAAGGTGATCCTGACCAACGCGCAGGCGGCCATAGTCGGCGGCGGGAACACGATCGCGCTTGATTCCAAGTCCTCGCTCAGCCTCAGCGGCACAAACGGCAATTGGGACGGGGTGACCGCCTCGGGCGACAAGATCACGCTGAGCGCGGCGCAAGCAACGATCACCGGCAAGGGAAACACGATCTACGCCAACAATGCGTCCAAGGTCAGCCTCGCCGGCACCGCAGGCGTGTTCGACACGGTATACGGCTCGAACGCGGGGATTGTCCTCACGAACGCGCAGGCCTCCATTCTCGGCGGATACAACACGATCTATGCGAGCTCGGGCTCGACGATGAGCCTCTATAACACCAACGGGCACGCCGACGTCGTCAACGGCTCGTACGACGCCCTTTATCTCAACAGCGCGCAGGCGGTTCTCAACGGCTCGGCGGATACGGTCTATTTTGCAGGCCAAAGCACGCTGAGCTTGAATGGAAACTATATCGGCCTCAACTTCGCCGCCAAGATGGGGGTCGACGTCATCTCGGGCTTCAATGCGACCGACGTGCTGCATCTCAGCGCCTCGGATTGGGCGAGTTTTGCGGCGCTCAAGGGAAGCGGCGACCTCACCCAATCCGGCGCCGATACGATCATCAAGCTGGACGCGAGCGATTCCATCACGCTCACCGGCGTGCAGGCGTCGTCGCTGACGGCCGGCGAGTTCAAGTTCGCATGACCCAACGTCGTCGAGCCCGGAAACAGGGCCGCGCGCAAGCGCCGTAACCCCGGCGGGCCCCCACTTCGCGCTTGTGAGGAGTGGGAACCGGCAAGCGGTTCTGGCCCGCCGTCGATGTGATCGCGCCGCTGTTTCGCGGATTGCTCCAAGCTTCCATGCGGATTGGGAGTCCGCTGAGCGCGTCGCCTTCGCCGAACCGCCGCGTCAACAATCATGCGCGTCATCGGCGTGTCAATGAACCGCGCGCAGATTGTGGGCGTTCCGGATTTGTCTCCCGAAAGGTTCTAAATCAGGAAACATTCCTGACCAGCAACGATTATAAATTGCAATGGCTCCAATTTGTCTACACGCATTACAAATTAGTTGGTCAGTTCTTGTCGATCGCATGTCGATTGTCTACCCAAACAATGCAACAAATAACGGGGGACACTATGACGCGGCGTTACCGCGGGCGATCAGTCATGTCCGCAATCATCGGCGGCGCGGGTTTGGCGGCGTTCGTCTCGGATCAAGCCGTGGCGGATTCCCCGCCTGACTACAGCGCCAATCTGTTTGGCGACCTCAACGGCTTGCGCCCGGCCTTCGCCAAGGTCGGAGTGACCCTCAGCGCAACCGAGACCGGCGAGGTCTTCGCCAATCCCGCCGGCGGATTGAAGCAAGGCGCCGGATACGACGGCTTGACGACGGTGACTTTGCAGGTCGACGCCAAAGCCGCTTTCGGCCTCGACGGCGGTCAGTTCAACGCCAGCATGGTGCAACTGCACGGCAGGAATTTTTCCGTCGACAACATCGGCGCCCTCCAAACAATCAGCGGCATTCAGGGCGATCGCGCGACGCGGCTCTGGGAGCTCTGGTACGATCAGAAGTTCGGCGACAAGTTCGACGTCAAGTTCGGCCAGCAGAGCCTCGACGTCGAGTTCGCCATCACCCCGAGCGGAGGCGTGTTCGTCAATTCGCTGTTCGGTTGGCCGGCGATTTACGTGCTCGACTTTCCGCAGGGCGGCCCGGTCTATCCGCTTGCCGGGCTCGGCGTGCGCGGGCGCTTCCAGTCCGGCGCGTGGACCGTGCTCGGCGGCGTGTTCAGCGGCCAGCCCGCCCCCGACACGAACCCGGACCCGCAACGCGCCAACCCCTATGGGGTCAGCTTCCCGTGGGACGGCGTCCTGGCGATGGCGGAGGCGCAATACGCCGTCGGACGGGGCGAGGGCGAATACGCGGGCGTCTACAAGCTTGGCCTCTGGTATGACAGCCTGCCGTTCCCCGATCAGCGTTACAATATATTCGGCCAGCCGCTTGCCGATCCCGCCGTCGATCAGACGCCGGCTTCCCATAACGGCGATTTCGGCCTCTATGCGCTCGCCGATCAGATGATCTGGCGCGGCTCGGAGAAGGAGCGCACGCTCAACTTCTTCGTGCGCCCGACGCTCGCGCCGCAGGGCGACCGAAACTTCGCGACCTTCGGAATCGACGCCGGGCTGTCGCTCCACGATCCCCTGCCCGGCCGCAAGGACGACACGTTCGGGCTGGGATTCGGCTTCGTCCGGATCGGCCCGAGCGCGATCGGCTACAGCACGGATTTCGGCAATCTACAATCCCGGGGTCTACACGCCGACGCTCAGCAACGAGACCGTGTTCGAGGCGACCTATCAGTATCAGGCCACGGCCTGGGCGCAGATCCAGCCGGATCTGCAATATGTCGTCAATCCCGGCGGCGGCGTCGTCGATCCCTCGACCGGCGGCAAGGTCGGCAACGCCCTGGTGGCGGGCCTGCGCGTCAACATCACGTTCTAGCCGCGGACGCGACGCCTTGCGGCGGCGCAGGAGAAGCGGACGCGCCTTTCGTCATAGCCGCCCGGGCGGTCGAGAGCCTGCGATCCTCGCTCCCGCAAAGGGAGCGCGGCGCGTCAGGCGGCGGCGCGAAGGCGCTGCAGCGCGCCGCCGGCGAGGCAGCCAATCAGATAGGCGAAGAAAAACGTCACCGCCGTCTCCAGCCAGAACCCCGCGCGCCCGGGGATCAAGCTCAGGAGCGCCAGGACGATCCCGACGACGAGCGCGATCAGCGCATATCTGAACCAGCCGGTAAACCATGGCTCCTGGGGTCCGCTCGCCTCGGTCCGCCAGCCGATGGCGCCGCCGAGCAGCAAGGCGAGCGCAAGCCAGATCCACAGGATAGACGCGTCGTAAAACATGGCGATCTCCTTCGCGCGAGGAGGGCGGCGCCCTCCGGCGCCGTCATTTCACGTGGATCTCGATGCGGCGATTTTTCGCCCGCCCTTCTTCGGTGTCGTTGGAGGCGATCGGATTTTCCATACCGTAGCCGATCGTCGTCATTCTGTCGGCGGGCACGCCCGCGCGCGCCAGCGCGGCGGCGACGGCGTCGGCGCGCGCCTTGGAGAGGCGCTTGTTGACCGCCTGTGTCGCCGATGTTGTCGGTATAGCCGGAGACTACGATTTTCGCCTCGGGGCAGCGCGTCGCGACGTGCGCCAGTCGCGCGATCAGAGGCGAGGAGGCCGGCGAGACGGCCGCCTTTCCGATCGCGAATTGCACGCTCGCGTGGTCAAGCAGATAGAATATGTCCTTCTCGCAGCGCGGCGGCGTCAGCGGAGTGTTGGCGTCGATCTCCGCCTCGGTGGGCGGGGCGCTGGCCGCCGCCTTGGCCTTCGCCGCCGCATCCGCCTTGGCCGCCGCCTCCGCCGCCTGCTGCGCCTCTGCGGCGGCCGCCGCCTTCTTCGATTCCGAGAAATGCTCGTTCGCCGCCTGCAACGTGTCGTCGGCCTTCCTGGCGGCGTTCGAAGCCGCGGCGGCGCTCTGTCCGGCCGCCTTGGCCGCATCCGCGGCCTTGCCCGCGGCGTCGGCGATCTCAGCGGCGCCGGCCGTCCGCGCATCCTCGGCGGCCTTGGCCGCCTTGTCCGCGGCGGCGGCGCTCTCGGCGGCCGCCTTGGCGGCCTCCTGCGCTTTCTGCCCCTGATCGGCGAGCGCCCCGGCCTGCGACTTGCCCGCCGCCTCGGCGGCCTTCGCCGCCTGATCGGCCGCCGCCGCGCTCGCCGCCGCCGCCTTGGCCGCGTCCTCGGCCTTCTGCGCCTGATCGGCGAGCGATCCGGCCTGCGCCTTGCCGGCCTCCTCGGCCGCTTTCGCCGCCTTGTCCGCGGCGGCGGCGCTCTCAGCCGCCGCCTTGGCGGCCTCCTGCGCTTTCTGGCCCTGATCGGCGAGCGCCCCGGCTTGCGACTTGCCCGCCGCCTCGGCGGCCTTCGCCGCCTGATCGGCCGCCGCCGCGCTCGCCGCCGCCGCCTTGGCCGCGTCCTCGGCCTTCTGCGTCTGATCGGCGAGCGCGCCGGCCTGCGACTTGCCGGCGTCCTCGGCCGCCTTCGCCGCCTTGTCCGCGGCGGCGGCGCTCTCGGCCGCCGCTTTGGCGGCGTCCTCGGCGGCCTTCGTCTCGCCCGCGCGCTTGTCGGCGTCCTGCGCTCGCGCGGCGATGTCGGCCTGCCGCGCCTCGTCGGCTGACTTGGCCGTCCCGGCCGCCGTCTTGGCGGCGGCCTCGGCGGCGGCGGCGCTCTGTTCGGCCGCCTTCACCGCCGCGTCGACCTTCTGCGCCTGGTCGGCCAGCGCGACGACGTCGCTCTTGCGCGCCTCCTCGGCCGCCTTGACGTCCTGCTCGCGCGCGTCGGCCTGGGCCTGGCTCGCCGCCGCGACCGCCCTGGCGCTTGCGACGGCGGACTGAGCGGCCTGCTCCGCCTTGCTCGCCTGATCCGCAATCGCGGCGGCTTGCGCCTTGCCCGCCTCGTCGGCCGTCTTGGCCGCGACGCCGCGCGTCGGCGCTCGCGACGCCGCCTTCGCCGCCTCCTCGGCCTTCTGGGCGATGTCCTCCAGCGGCTTCGTGTCGGCCGGCTTCGCGGCGGCCTGACGCGCCTCGTCGGCCGTCTTGGCCGCAGCCGCCGCCGCATCCGCGCTCGCCTGAGCCGCCTTCGCCGCGTCCTCGGCCTTCTGGGCGAAGTCCTCCAGCGGCTTGCGTGTCGGCGGGCTTCGCGGCGGCCTGACGCGCCTCGTCGGCCGTCTTGGCCGCAGCCGCCGCCGCATCCGCGCTCGCCTGCGCCGCCTTCGCCGCCTCCTCGGCCTTCTGCGCGATGTCCTCCAGCGGCTTGGTGTCGGCCGGCTTCGCGGCGGCCTGACGCGCCTCGTCGGCCGTCTTGGCCGCGGCCGCCGCCGCATCCGCGCTCGCCTGAGCCGCCTTCGCCGCCTCCTTGGCCTTCTGCGCGATGTCCTCCAGCGGCTTCGTGTCGGCGGGCTTCGCGGCGGCCTGACGCGCCTCGTCGGCCGTCTTGGCGGAAGCCGCCGCCGCATCCGCGCTCGCCTGCGCGGCCTTCGCCGCGTCCCTGGCGTTCTGCGCGATGTCTTCAAGCGGCTTCGTGTCGGCGGGCTTCGCCGCGTTCTCCGCGACCGCCTGATGCGCCTCGTGGGCCGTCTTGGCCGAGGCCGCCGCCGCCTCCGCGCTCGCCTGAGCGGCTTTGGCCGCGTCTTCGGCCTTCTGCGCGAGCTCCGCGAGCGCCTTCGTGTCGGCGGCCTTCTCGGCGCTTTGCGCCGCCGCCTGCCGCGGCCTCCTTGGCGGAGTTGGCGGACGCGGCCGCCCCGTCGGCGCTCAACTGAGCCGTTTTGACCGCGTCCTCGACCTTCTGGACCTGGGCCGAAACCTGCGCCAGAGCCTCCTTCGCCGGCTCGGCCGCCTGCTGCGCCGTCCCGGCGGACTGGGCCGCGGCCGTTGCGCTTTGCTCGGCCGCCTTGGCGGCGTCCTCCGCCTTCTTCGACTGATCGGCGATAGCGGCGGCCTCGGCCTTGCGCGCCTCCTCGGCGGACTTGGCTTCGGCCGCGCGCTTCTCGGCCTCCTGCGCCTGCTCGGACGCCGCCGCCTGCTTCGCGTCCTCGACCGCCTTCGCGCTGGCGGCGGCCGATTTGGCTGCGTCTGCGGCCTGGCCGGCGATCTCGCTCACGCGGGCTTCTCCGGCCTTGCGCGCCGTCTCGGCCGACGCCAGGGCGGCGTCGAGCCTGGACGTCTCATCGGATATTTTCCCGAGCGCCGCCTCGGCCGCCTTGCGCAAGGTTTCGACCCCGCGCGCGGTTTCGTCCTTCTGCGACTGCTCGGTGGAGAGAAGACCGAGCTGGGTCTGCTTGGCTTGCGCGGCGACGTCGGCGCTCGCCTTCCGGCCGGCTTCCTGCACGGCCTTGGCCGCCTCGCCGGCGGCGCTCGCGGCCTGATCGGCCTTGCGAATGTCGGCGGCGATCAGCGACAGGGCGGCCACGCGCGCGGCGTCGATCGCCTTGGTCGTGAGCGTCGACCTTGCGCGCCGCCTCGGCCTGACTGCGCCGCTTGCGCCTTCTCGGCCGCCTGCGATGCCGCTCACGGCGTCGGCGGCGGCCTTGCGCGCGGCCTCCGCCGCGTCCTGCGCCTTCTGCGTGAGCGCGGCGATGCGCGCCTCCGCCGCGTTGAGCGACTGGGCGGTCTGCTCGACCGTCTTGCGCACCTGCTCGACGGCGCTGGCCGCCGCGGCGACGGCGCGGGACTGTTCGGCGATGCGCGCCGCGTCGGCCTTGCGCTGCGCCTCGGCCTGGGCGGCGGCCTCGGTCTTGCGCCGCTCTTCCGCCTTGGCCTTGGCCTCCGCTTCGGCCTTGCGCTGGGCCTCCGCCTGGCGCGCCTGTTCCGCCTTGGCCTCTTCGCGTGGCCTTGAGCTTGGCGGCCTGCTCGTCCGGCGACAACGGCCGCTCGATGGCGACTTCGCCCATCGTCACGCCCGCGGGCGGCGCCTTGGCCTGTTTCTCGGCCTCAAGCCCGGCCTGCCAGTCGGGCGTGCTCCCCTTTATGCTGACCTTGCCGCCGGCAAGGCTGACCTCGCCCTGCTCCAGTCCGGTAAGCTGGTCGAGCGCGAATTTGACCAGCGCGCCGAAATCCATCCCCTCGGGCAGCCCGGCGGCGATCTGCGTCCGGTCGTCCACCGCCAGCCCCGTCGCCTTGGCCGCCGATTCCAGCGCCTGGCGCGCCGCCGCGTCCGGCGTGTAGCCGGTCAGGTGCAGGCCCTCCGCGTCGCGCGCGGCGGCGAAAGCATAGTCGCTCACCGTCGGGGGGACGATCGCTCCCGTGTCGATCTTGAACCCGGCTGGCGCCTTCGCCGCGAGCGCCGCCACATCCTCGATGTCGCCCGGCGCTCCCGCCTTGCCGGTGAGCGTGATCGCGGAATCGCGCAATTCGGCCTTGCCGGTGGCGAGCTTGGCCAGCGCGTCCAGCGCCCACGCCGCCGCCGCCGGTTCGCCGCTCGGCTCGCCGCTTTCGATCGCCAGCCTGTTGTCGATCTTCGCGCCGGGGAACAGCTTGGCGGCGAGTTTGCCCAGCGCGGCTTTCTGCTGCTCCGAGATCGCTCCCCCGGCGAGCGTCGCGGCGCCGTCGCCCTTGGCGACGGAGAATACATAGGGCGACGCCAAAGGCGGCGTCACGTCGGCCCGGGTCAGCTTGACGCCCTTGGGCGGCGCATTCAGCAACGCCAGCGCCCGCGCGTAGCCGCCGGCGTCGGAGGCGACGCCGCTCACGTCCAGGGCGCCGTCGGTGTAAACGGCGGAGCCGCGGGTGAAATTGGCCAACACCTTCGCGGCGTAGGCGGCGGCGGCCGTCAGATCCTGCGACTCGCCGCGCCCGTAGGTCGGCGCCGTCGGTCACCTCGCCAAGACTTTTGGCCGCGGCCGCGATCTCGGCCTTCGCCTGCGGGTTCGGCACGTCGCCGGACATCTTGACGCGGCCGTCGTTGCGCTCGATCCGCCAGACATAGGGCGCGACGGCGGTAATCACGCCGAGCCGGCCCGAATCGACATGGCGCACGCCTTCCGCGTCGTTCGCCTTCTCGATGGCTCTCTTGAGGCTCGCGTGCGTGAAGGCGTCCCCGCGCAGCGACACGTCGCGGCCGCGCGCCTTCACGTAAGCCGCGTTGACGTCGTCGCGAATCGCCGCGCCGACCTTGCTTGAAAGCCGGCCCTCGATGTCGTGCTGCGCGCCGGTCGAACCCAGCACCCAAAGCACCGCCAACGGGACAAGACCGATCGCCCACCTGCTCGGCTGATAAGACATAGGTCTCCCCCCATGGAACGGCGCGCCGTCGGCGACACGCTGCCGAAGCGGCCCGCAAGCAACTTCAACCGCCCGGGCCTGTCAAGGCGCAAAGGCCGCGACGCGGCCGCCCGCGCGCCGGCCTCATCGCTAACGCGCCGACATGACAGTCATTTGCCCCTTGCCGGCGGCGAGGCCGGTTTGGCGCAAGATCCGCCGCCTGCGGCGAAATGACTCAGGCTGCGTCGCGGCGGTTTGACACGCGCCGGCGATCTCACAATACTCCGTGAAGGTTCAAACATGAACGACTGCGCGCCGCAGCGCGCGACCGTCAGGAGAGGAAACGGCGACATGCCGGCGATCGCGTCGAACGTCATCGTCGAAAGCGAGGCGTTCCGCGCCAATCGCGACGCCCATCTCGCGCTGATCGCTCAATTCCGCGCGCTCGAAGGCAAGGTGCGCGCCGCCTCCGCCCGCGCCGACGACAAGTTCCGCGCCCGCGGACAATTGCCGCCGCGCGAGCGGCTCAATCTCCTGCTCGACCGCGGCTCGCCGTTCCTCGAACTGTCGAGCCTGTGCGGCCTGGGAATGCACGAGGACGACGGGGTCGAGAATGTCTATGGCGGCGGCAACATCGCCGGCGTCGGCTTCGTCTCGGGCGTGCGCTGCCTCGTCTCGGCCAGCGATTCGGGCATCAAGGGCGGCGCGGCGCATCCGATGGGCGTCGAAAAGGCGATCCGGGCGCAGGAGATCGCGCTGCGCGAGAAGCTGCCCTACGTGCAGCTCGTCGAGAGCGCCGGCGCCAATCTCATGTTGCAGGCGGAGATGTTCGTGCGCGGCGGGGCGACCTTCGCCAATATGGCGCGGCTGTCGGCGGCGGGGATTCCCGTAATCTCCATCGTCCACGGCTCCTCGACGGCGGGCGGCGCCTATCAGACGGGGCTGGCCGACTACGTCGTGATGGTGCGCGGCCGCTCGAAGGTGTTTCTCGCCGGCCCGCCGCTGCTCAAGGCCGCCACCGGCGAGATCGCGCGCGACGAGGCGCTCGGCGGCGCGGAGCTGCATTGCGTGACGACCGGCCTCGGGGAATATCTCGCCGAGGACGATTTCGGATGCGCTGCGCATCGGCCGCGAGATTCTCGCGCGCATCGGCTGGCGCGCGACGACGCCGGCGAAGGCCGCCCCGCCGCTCTACGATCCCGAGGAGCTGCTCGGCGTCGTCCCCGTCGACTATCGCAAGCCCTATGACGTGCGCGAGGTGATCGCGCGGCTCGTCGACGGCTCCGAGTTTCTCGACTTCAAGCCGTCCTACGGCCCCGAGACGGTCTGCGGCCACGCCTCCGTCGAGGGCCGCCCGGTCGGGCTTCTCGGCAACAACGGCCCGATCGATTCGGCGGGCGCGAGCAAGGCCGGCCAGTTCATCCAGCTCTGCTGCCAGGCGGGCCTGCCGCTGATCTTCCTGCAGAACACCACCGGCTATCTCGTCGGCGTCGCGGCGGAGACGTCGGGCATCGTCAAGCACGGCTCGAAGATGATCCAGGCCGTCACCAACGCCAGCGCGCCGAAGCTCACCTTGCAGATCGGCGGCTCCTTCGGCGCCGGGCATTACGGCATGTGCGGGCGCGCGTTCGGGCCGCGCTTTCTGTTCTCCTGGCCGAACGCGCGCGTCGCGGTCATGGGCGGCGAGCAGGCGGCCAAGGTCATGCGCATCGTCGCCGAGGAGGGGGCGCGCGCAAGGGGCGCAGAGGTCGATGCGGAGAAGCTCGACGCGCAGGGCGCGAAGATCGTCTCGAGCTACGACAGACAATCGACCGCGCTCTTCGCCACCGCGCGCCTGTGGGACGACGGCCTCATCGACCCGCGCGACAGCCGCGCCGTGCTGAGCTTCTGCCTCGAGACCTGCGCCGAGGCCGAGGCGCGAGTCCTGCGGCCCAATGCGTTCGGCGTGGCGAGGTTCTGACATGGAGTTCTGACACGGCGCGCGTCCGCACCCGATCCCACGGTCGCAGCGTCATCCTCACGCTCGCCGACGCGCCCCGGCAGAACGCCCTCTCCGCCGATATGGTCGCCGAAATCGGCGCGGCGCTCGACGCGCTGCCGACGGACCTCGCCGCCCTCGTCGTCGAGGGCGAAGGCGGCGTGTTCAGCGCGGGCGCCGACCTGAAGGCGCTCAACGCCGCGCTCTCCGCGCCGCCCGCGCCCGGCGAAACGGACCCGCTCGAATCGCTCAACGCGGCGGGCGGGCGCTTCTTCGCGCGCTTCGCCGCGCTGCCCTGCGTGACGATTGCGCTCGTGGATGGCGCGGCGGTCGGCGGCGGCATGGGGCTTGCCGCCTCGTCCGACATCGTGATCGCCACGCCGCGCGCGCGCTTCGCCTTGACTGAGACCAGCCTCGGCCTGCCCCCCGCGCAGATCGCGCCCTATCTCGTGGCCCGCCTCGGCGAGCGCGTCGCCCGACGCCTCGCGCTGACCGGCGCGCGGCTCGACGGACGGGAGGCGGCGGCGGTCGGCCTCGCCGATCTCTTCAGCGAGAGCGACGGAGGCGCCGAGCTTGAGGCTCTGCTGAAGTCGGTCGAGCGTTGCGCGCCCGGCGCCAACGCCGAGACCAAACGGCTCTTGCGCGCCTGCCGCGTCGAGTCGCCCGACGCCTATATCGCGACGGCGGCGCAGGAGCTTCGCCGCCGCGCTGCGCGGCCCGGAGGGGCGCGAGGGCCTCGCCGCCTTCGTCGAGAAACGCGCGCCCGCCTGGGCGAAGGGGAAAGCATGAGCGCGCGCTTCGCCTGCCTGCTCGTCGCCAACCGCGGCGAGATCGCCTGCCGCATCATCCGCGCCGCGCGCGCCGAGGGTCTCAGCGCCGTCGCCGTCTATTCCGACGCCGACGCGGACGCCCCGCATGTGCGCCTCGCCGACGCCGCCGTCCGCATCGGCCCCGCCCCGCCCGCGCAGTCCTATCTGTCGATCCCCGCGATCATCCAAGCGGCCAGGGCGACGGGCGCCGGGGCGATCCACCCCGGTTACGGCTTTCTCGCTGAGAACGCCGATTTCGCCGAGGCCGCCGCGCAAGCCGGCCTCGTCTTCGTCGGGCCGCCGGCTGAAGCCATCCGCGCGATGGGCGACAAGAGCGCCGCCAAGGCGCGGATGGTCGAAGCCGGCGTGCCCTGCGCCCCCGGCTATCACGGCGACGACCAGAGCCCCGCGCGCTTGGCGCAGGAGGCGCGACGCATCGGCTATCCCGTCATGGTGAAGGCGAGCGCGGGCGGCGGCGGGCGCGGCCTGCGCATCGTGCGCGATCCCGAGGCGCTCGGCCCCGCGCTGGAGGCCGCGCGCGCCGAGGCCGCCTCCGCCTTCGGCGACGGCCGCCTGCTGATCGAGCGCGCGCTCCTCGGCGCGCGCCATGTCGAGGTGCAGGTGTTCGGCGATGAGCAGGGGAACATCGTCCATCTCGGCGAGCGCGATTGCTCGATCCAGCGCCGCCATCAGAAAGTGATCGAGGAAGCGCCTTCGCCCGCCGTCTCGCCCGCGCTTCGGCGGGAGATGGGGGAGGCCGCGGTCCGCGCGGCCCGCGCGGTCGGCTATGTCGGCGCCGGGACGGTGGAGTTTCTGCTCGACGCCGGGGGCGCCTTCTATTTCCTGGAGATGAACACCCGCATTCAGGTCGAGCACCCCGTCACCGAAGCCGTGACCGGGCTCGATCTGGTGCGGCTGCAATTGCAGGTCGCCCAGGGCCGCGCCCTGCCCTTCGCGCAGTCCGACGTGAGGCTCGCCGGCCACGCCATCGAGGCGCGGCTCTATGCGGAGGGCGCCGATTTCCTGCCCTCGACCGGCCGCCTCGTCGCCTTCCGGCCCGGCGGCGACGCGCGCATCGAGGCGGGCGTCGAGACCGGCTCCGTCGTGACGCCGTTCTACGATTCGATGCTCGCCAAGCTGATCGCCCACGGCGCGACCCGCGAGGAGGCGCGCGCCAAACTCGCCGCCGCGCTCGGCAAGACATTCGTCGCCGGCGTCGCGACCAACCGCGATTTCCTCGTCGACGCGCTCGCCCGTCCCGCCTTCGTAGAAGGCAAGGCCACAACCGCCTTCGTCGAGGAAACGCCCTTCGCCCCCGCGCCGCCGAGCCCGCTCGCCTTCGCGCTTGCGGCTTTGCTGCTCGTCCCCCGCGAAGCCGCCCCGACGCCTTCGGCCGGCTGGCGCGCGTCTCCCGTGCGGCTGCTCGCCGACGGCGAGGAGCGCCGCCTCGCGGTGCGTCGCGAGGGCGAGGATTGGATCGTGACGGGCGCCGGCGAGGACGTCAGGCTGCGGCTCATCGCGCGCGACGACGGCGAGGTCCGCTTCGCCTGCGAAGACCACATACGACGGGCGAGCTTCGCGCGCGACGGCGACGATCTCTGGCTGGACTTCGACGGCGCCTGCCGCCGCTTCGCCGATCTCACCTACGCGCCGCCCCGGCGCGCCGGCGCGCAGGCCCATGGCGAGGTGCGCTCGCCGGTCAATGGAATCGTCGTCGCCGTCGAGGCACAGGCGGGCGAGACCGTGCGGCGCGGGCAGGCGCTCGCCACCGTCGAGGCGATGAAGATGCAATATGCGATCCTCGCGCCCATCGACGGCGTGATCGCCGAAGCGCACGCCGTCGCGGGCCGGCAGGCGCAGGCGCGCGCGCTTCTGTTCTCCATCTCCCCGAAGGGAGCTTGACATGGACAAGGCCGTCATCACCTGCGCGCTGACCGGCGTGCTGACCGACCCCGCCGTCTATCCCGCCCCGGTCACGCCGGAGCAAATGGCGCGCGAGGCGCGGCGCGCTGTCGAGGAAGGCGCGAGCGTCGTGCATGTCCATTTCCGCAATCTCGCTCCGGGCAAGGGCCACCTGCCCTCCTGGGAGCCCGAAGTCGCGACCGCCGTCATCGCGGCGATCCGCGACGCCTGCCCCGGCGTGCTCATCAACCAGACGACAGGCGTCGTCGGGCCGAACATCGAAGGCCCGCTCGCCTGCCTGCGCGCGGTGAAGCCGGAGATCGCCGCGCTCAACGCCGGCTCGCTCAATTATCTGAAGACCCGCGCCGACGGCTCCTGGGCGTGGCCGCCGATCCTGTTCGACAACCCCGTCGACAAGGTCGCGGCCTTTCTCGCCGTCATGCGCGAAGTCGGGATCGAGCCCGAGTTCGAATGTTTCGACACCGGCATCGTGCGCACGGCCGCCGCGATCGCGCGCAACAACGGATTCGCGCGCGCGCCCAAATACAATTTCGTGATGGGCGTGGAGTCCGGCATGCCCGCCGATCCCGAGCTGCTGCCGATCCTGCTGCGGTTGATCGTCCCGCAAGCGCGCTGGAGCGTCACCGCCATCGGCCGCAAGGAAATCTGGCCGCTGCACCGTCGCGCTGCCGAGCTCGGCGGCGATCTCAGGACCGGCCTCGAGGACACGATCTATCTGCCCGACGGGTCGCGCGCGGCCTCGAACGGGGATCTCGTGCGCGCGCTCGCACGGCTCGCGCGCGAGGCGGGGCGCGACATCGCCTCGGCCGAGGAAGCGCGCGCGGCCCTGGGTCTCAGGTCCTCAAACAAGGAGTCGCGGCCATGACCGCTCACGCCTACGACGCCGTCCGTCTGAGCCCGTTCTACAAGCCCGAGCACGAAGCCTTCCGCGACTCTGCTGCGCAGGTTCGTGAGCAAGGAGATCGAGCCCTATTGCAACCAATGGGACGAGGCCGGCGAGTTCCCGCGCGAGCTTTACAAGAAAGCCGCCGCCGTCGGCTACATGGGCCTCGGCTTTCCTGAGGCCTACGGCGGGACGGAAGGCGACCGCTTCATGCGCATCATCGCCATGCAGGAGATCGCGCGCGCCGGCTGCGGCGGCGTCGGCGCCGGGCTGTTCAGCCACACCATCGGCGCGCCGCCGATCCTGCATCGCGGCTCCGAGGCGATGAAGGCGCGCGTGCTGCCGCAGATCCTGTCGGGCGAGAAAATCTCGGCGCTCGCCATCACCGAGCCCTCCGGCGGCTCCGACGTCGCCAATCTGCGCACGACCGCGCGGCGAGACGGCGATCATTTCATCGTCAACGGCTCCAAGACCTTCATCACCTCAGGCATACGCGCCGATTTCATCACGCTCGCCGCGCGCACCGGCGGCCCCGGCGCCTCCGGCGTCAGCCTCATCCTCATCGAGGGACAGCCCGAGGGCCTGCAACGCACGCCGCTCAAGAAAATGGGCTGGTGGTGCTCCGACACCGCCACCCTCTATTTCGAGAACGTGCGCGTGCCCGCCGAGAACCTCATCGGCAAGGAGGGCGAGGGCTTCAAGGCGATCATGCTCAATTTCAACGACGAGCGCCTGCACGGCGCGGCCGGCGCGATTGCGGCCGCGCGGGTCTGTCTGGAGGAGGCGATCGCCTACGCCAAGGAGCGCGTCACCTTCGGCAAGCCGATCATCCAGCATCAGGTCATCCGCCACAAGCTCGTCGACATGGCGCAGCGCATCGAGGCGAGCCAGGCCATGCTGGAATTGCTGACCTGGCGGGTGGAGAACGGCGAGAACCCGGTCGCCGAAATCTGCATGCTGAAAAACCAGGCGACGACGACCATGGCCTTCTGCGCCAGCGAGGGCGTGCAGATATTCGGCGGCGCCGGCTTCCTGCGCGGGCGCCAAGGTCGAGCGCATCTACCGCGAGGTGAAGGTCAACGCCATCGGCGCCGGCACGGAGGAGATCATGAAAGACCTCGCCAGCCGGCAGATGGGGCTCTGATTGACGCCGCCGCGCCTGAGCGTTCAGTCTCGGCGGCCGACAAATGAACGGGAGGAACGGATGACGCCGGATATCGGCCTCGCCAACTGGTTCGCCGAGCGCGCCCTTCGCACGCCCGAACGCAAGGCGCTGCATTTCGAGGGCCGCGACTGGACCTACGGCGAGATGCAGCGCGAGATCGAGGACGTCGCGGCAAGGCTCGCAGCGCTCGGGATCGCCAGGGGCGAGCGCGTCGCCTTCCTCGGCCACAACCAGCCCATGTTCCTGTTCGCGATGTTCGCCGCCGCGCGGATCGGAGCGATCTTCACGCCGCTCAATTTCCGCCTGACCGGCCCGGAACTCGCCTTCATGCTGGAGGACAGCGCGTCGCGCGCGCTCATCGTCGACGAGGCGCATCGTCCGGTCATCGCGCCGCAGATCGAGGGCTTGCGCTCGCTCAAAGCCGTGCTCGCCGCCGAGCGGCCGGAGCAATGGACCGACGGCGCCGCCGCCGCCGGCCGCGCAAGTCGCGGCGCGCGAGGACGACGTCGCGCTTATCATGTACACCTCCGGCACCACCGGCCGGCCCAAGGGCGCCATGCTCACCCACGGCAATTTCTGGTGGAACAACGCGGCCGGCATGCACGCGATGGACGTCTACGCCAACGACGTCACGCTCGTCGCCGCGCCGATCTTCCACATCGGCGGGCTCAATGTGACGACGCTGACGGCGCTGCAAAAAGGCGCTCAGATCGTCCTGCATCGCGGATTCGATCCCGGCCGCGCGCTCGCCGACATCGCCGCCCATCGCGTGACGACGATGTTCGGCGTGCCGGCGATGTATCTGTTCATGGCGCAGCATCCGAGCTTCGCCGAGAGCCGATCTTTCCTCGCTGCGCCTGCTGGTGGTCGGCGGCGCGCCCTGCCCGCTGCCGGTGCTGAAGATCTATCTGTCGCGCGGCGTCTCCATGCAGCAGGGCTATGGCCTGACGGAAACCGCGCCGATGGTGAGCTTTCTGTCGCCGGAGCACGCCCTGACGAAAGTCGGCTCCTCCGGCCGCACGCCGATGTTCGTGGATGTGAAAATCGTCGGCCTCGACGGAAAGCCGGTGGCCGCGCCCGGCGCGCAGGGCGAAATTCTGGTGCGCGGCCCCAACGTGTTCAAGGGCTATTGGGGCCTGCCCGAGGCGACCGCCAGGGCGATCGACGCGGACGGCTGGTTTCACACCGGCGACGCCGGCTTCGTCGACGAAGAGGGCTTCCTCACCATCAGCGACCGCATCAAGGACATGATCATCACCGGCGGCGAGAACGTCTATCCCGCCGAGGTCGAGAGCGAGCTGATGCGCCACCCCGCCATCGCCGAGGTCGGCGTGATCGGCGAGCCGGACGCGCAATGGGGCGAGCGGGTGGTCGCGATGGCTTGCGCTCAAGCCGGGGGCGGCGGTGACGCTGGAGGAGTTGCGCGCCTTCGCCGGCGAGCGGCTCGCCGCCTTACAAGCTGCCCAAGCGCCTGGAGTTCGTCGCCGCGCTGCCGCGCAACGCGACCGGCAAGATCCTCAAGCACCAGTTGCGGGAGAGTCTGGCGAAGTTGTCGAAGGCGTAAGATCGGGCGCGGCGCTCCGCCTCGCCGCGATGAGGATGACGGCGGGATCATCGCTTCTTCCGCGAGGCGCGCCGCCGAGAAGCGCGGATTGTCATGCCGGCTTCGGTTGCGGAAACAGCGCCCTCGCCATGCGCGGCGTCGAGAGCCCCTGCGCCACGACGGTGAAGATGACGACGGCGTAGCAGGCCGCCGACAGCGGCGCGCGGAAAGGCGTATCGGGCAGGTTGAGCGCCAAAGCGACCGATACGGCGCCGCGCAAGCCGACCCATGTCAGAAGCGCCAGCGCGCGCATCTTCTGGCCCGGCTCCAGCCTGACGAACAGCATCGTCGGCGCCACGCTCAGCAGGCGGGCCAGCAGCGCCAGCGGAATCGCGGCGAACACGGGAAACAGGGCGAAATCGGCGAGCGGGATCGCGAACACCTGAAAGCCCATCAACAAGAACAACAGCGTGTTCAACAATTCGTCGATGAGCGACCAGAAACGCGCCGAGCCTCGATCGTCGCGAGGTCTCGGCGTCAGGCGCGATCGGCCGCGCCGCCATCACCAACCCGGCGACCACCACGCCGATCGGCCCCGAAAGATCGAGCGCCGCCGCGAGGCGGTATGTGCCGAGCGCCAGCGCCAAGGACATCGTCACGGCGACCGCGTCGTCGCGAATGCGGCGCAGCAACCAGGCGGCGACGAAGCCCGTCGCGAGACCCAGCACGGCCCCTCCTCCGCCTTCGGTGACGATCGCCATCAAGAGCCGCCCGTGTCCGATCACGTTATGCTCGCCGGCGGCGACCGCAAGCGCCGCGACGAACACCACGACGGCCGTGCCATCGTTGAAGAGGCTCTCGCCCGAGATCAGCGCCTTCAGCGCGGAGGGCAGCGCCACGCGCTTGAGCAGGCCCTCGACCGCGATCGCGTCCGTCGGCGCGAGGATCGCCCCCAGCACGAAACACCACGGCATCGGAATCGGATCGCCGGCGATCGCGAACGCGCCCCAGATGGCGACGGTGAATAACGCGGTCGCCAGCAACACGCCGAGCGTCGCCAGAGCGAGAATGCCGAAGGCGCGGCTGCGCAGTTCCCTGAGATCGATCTGGAGGCTCGCGGCGAAGAGCAGCAGCGCCAGCACGCCGTCGAGCAGGATCTTCGGCAGATGCGCGCCCTCGACGCGCCGCTGCAACGCCTCCCCCAGATGCGGCCCGAAATAAAGCCGCCCGGCCAGGATCAGGCAAAGCGACAGCGCGAGCGAGCCGATCAGATAGACGATGACCCGGGGAAGGCCGAGAAAGCGGTCGTTGACCGCCCCGAGCAGCGCCGCGAACAGGAGGATCAGCGAACCTACGTCGAAGACGGACACTCGCGCCCCCACTCCGTCGAAACCGCCCGCCCGACGGATGAGCGGGCGGCGCGCGCGTTATTGCTTATGCGCTTCGACCACTTTCTTGCATTCGTCCGTGAGCTTGCTCTCATATTTGCTGAGGCAAGTTATGATTCGGCCGCCGCCGGGCTGAACGCCCTTGCAGTATTTCTTGAAATCACTCTGGCACGCCATTTTCTCGGCGAGGGTCTGCGCGAAGGCCGCGCCGGACGTCAGGCCGAGGACAATCGCTAGGGACAACATGCTCCGCATTTCGCTCCTCCTCATGATATTCAAGGTTCGCATCTCACCGCGACTCCCTGGAACGTTCAACTAGGCTTCAACCTCGCGCGGGCGGCGGCGGCGCTTGCGCCACTCCTCGAAGCGCTGCAGCACCACATAGAACGAGGGCACGAACAGCACCGCCAGACACGTCGAGGCGATCATGCCGCTGAACACCGCAATGCCGATCGACTTGCGCGCGTTGGCGCCCGCGCCCGTCGCCAGCACCAGCGGCAGCACGCCGAGGATGAAGGCGAAGGAGGTCATCAGGATCGGCCGGAAGCGCAGCCGCGCCGCCTCGCGCGCCGCGGTGAGGATCTCGACGCCGCGCGCGCGCTCCTCGCGCGCGAATTCGACGATGAGGATCGCGTTCTTGCTCGCCAGAGCGATCAACAGAATCAGGCCGATCTGGGTGTAGAGATTGTTGGCGACGCCCAGCGCCGAAAGCGCGCCAACCGTGCCCAACAGCGCCATCGGCACCGCCAGCAACACCGCGAGCGGCAACAGCCAGCTTTCATACTGCCCCGCGAGCACGAAATAGACCAGCAGCAGCGCCAGCGCGAAAACGAAATAGATCTGCCCGCCGACCAGCTTCTCCTGATAGGACAGCGCCGTCCACTCGAACCCCGCGCCCGGCGCCAGCGTCTGATTGGCGACCTGCTCCATGATGTCGAGCGCCTGCCCGGAGCTGAACCCCATGGCGGCGCCGCCATTGATGGTCGCGGTCGGATAGAGATTGTAGAGGCTGATGAGCGAGGGGCCGCGCGCGTCCGCCACGTCGACCATGGCGCCGAGCGGCGTCATCGTCCCGTCGCCCGCCTTCACCTTGAGGTTCTTGATTTCGTCCGCGCTCACGCGGTAGTTCGCCTCGCCTTGGACGTAGACCTGGAACACGTGGCCGAATTTGTTGAACTGGGTGACGTATTGCCCGCCGACATAGCCCGCCAGCGTCTGGAAAATCTGATCGACGGTGACGCCGAGCGTCTCGGCCTTGATGCGGTCGACCCTGACGTCGTACTGCGGCGCGCCCGCGCGAAATGTCGTGTTGAGCCTCTGAAGCCCCGACTGCGTGTTGCCGTTCCGAGTGATTGTATCGGCGAGCGTCTGCAGGAGGGGATAGTCGAAATTGCCGTTCTTCAACTCGACCTGCATCGTGAAGCCGTTGGCGTTGCCGATGCCCTGGATCGGCGGCGGAACCACCACCACCGTGCGCGCCTCCAGCACCGCGCGCAGTCCGGCGTTGAGATGCGTGTAGATCGAAAGCAGATCCTCGCCTTTGACCTTGCCGCGCTTGCCCCAATCGTCGAGGATTACATAGGCGACGCCGGCGTTGGCGAGGCTGGCGCTGTTGTCGAGCACGGAGATGCCGCTGATGGTGAGCACTCTTTGCACGCCCGGCGTCGCCTTGGCGATCTCCTCGACCTTCTTCATCACCGCGTCGGTGCGCTGCTTCGAGGCGCCGTCGGGAAGCTGCGCGGCGATGAGCACATAGCCCTGGTCCTCGATCGGCAGGAACGCCGTCGGCAGGCGGGCGAGGCCCCAGCCCGCGACGCCGATCAGCACGAGGCCGATCGCGACGACGAAGGCGCTGCGCTTTATCATGGCGCCGATGAGCCGGACGTACCATCGCTCGGCGAAGTCGTAGACCTTGTTGAAGCCGCGATAGAAAAGATTGCGCTTCTCCAGCGGGACGGGCGCGCGCAGCCAGAGCGCGCACTGCGTCGGCTTCAAGGTCATCGCGTTGACGGCGCTGATGAAGGCGGTCGCGGCGATCACCAGGGCGAACTGGCGATAAAGCTGGCCCGTGAGGCCGGGCAGGAACGCGGCCGGGACGAAGACGGCCATCAGCACCAGGGTGATGCCGATGACGGGGCCGAACAGCTCGTCCATGGCCTTTTCGGCCGCAGGCTGCCCCGCCATGCCCGCCTCGATATGGCGGGCGACGCCCTCGACGATGACGATCGCGTCGTCCACGACGATGCCGATGGCCAGCACGATCGCGAACAGGGTCGACAGATTGACCGTGAAGCCCAGCGCCGCCATCGCCGCGAAAGCGCCGATGATGGTCACCGGCACCGTCGTCGCCGGCACGAGGGTCGCGCGCCAATCCTGCAGGAACACCAGAATGACGATCAGCACCAGCACGCCGGCCTCGACCAGCGTCACATAGACCTCCTCGATCGAGGCCTTGACGAATTTGGTGGTGTCGAACGGCGTCGCGTATTCGAGTCCCTGGGGAAAGCTCCTGGAGAGCTCGGCCATCTTGTCGTCGACTTCCCTCGCGACCGTGATCGCGTTGGCCTCCGGCAATTGATAGATGGCTATGCCGGTCGCGGGGCGCCCGTCCTGAAGGAAGGACTGGCTGTAGGTCTGCGCGCCAAGCTCGACCCTGCCTACGTCGCGCAGCCGGGTGATCCTGCCGCCGTTCTGCGAGTCGACCTTGACGATGATGTTCTCGTAGTCCGGGGCGTCGTTGAGCCGGCCGTTGACGTTGAGCGTATACTGGAAGTCCTGCCCCCGCGGCGCGGGCGGCGCGCCAACCGATCCGGCCGTCACCTCCTCGCTCTGCCTCTGCACGATGCCGATGACGTCGCTCGGCGTCAGCCCGCGCGCCTGCAACAAATCGGGATTGAGCCAGATCCGCATCGCGTACTGGCCGGCGCCGAACACGTTGACGTTGCCGACGCCGGGCAGCCGGGCGAGCTCGTTCTGGATGTTGATGACGGCGTAGTTGGACAGGAACAGGCTGTCGTATCGGCCCGTGGGCGAGAACAGGCTGACGAATTTCAGCACCGCGGTCGATTTCTTCTGCGTGCTGACGCCCTGCACCTGCACGCTCTGCGGCAGCGACGACATGGCGATGGCGACGCGGTTCTGCACCAGCACCTGCGCCTGATCGGGATCCGTGCCGATCGCGAAAGTCACGGTCAGCGTGTATGTGCCGTCGCTCGCGCTGGTCGACTGCATGTAGATCATGTTCTGCACGCCGTTGACCTGCTGCTCGATCGGCAGCGCCACGGTGTCGATCAGCGTGCGCGCGCTCGCGCCGGGATAGCGGGTCGTCACCTGAACGGTGGGCGGAACGACGTTGGGATATTGCGCGACCGGCAGGCGCAGCAGAGCGACGGCGCCGATCAGCACGATCACCAGCGCCAGCACATTGGAGAGAATCGGCCGTTCGATGAAGAAGCGCGAGATCATGCGCGGCCGGCCGTCATGGAGTTTTCGCCGGCGACGGGGTCTCGACAACCGCCGGGGCGGGAGTGTCGTCGACGATGGGAACCTTCGCCGGCTCGACCTTGGCGCCGGGCGGGGCGAGCTGGATTCCCTCCGTCACCACCCAGTCGTCGGGCTTCAGGCCGGATTCGATGACGCGCAGCCGGCCGACGCGCTCGCCGGGCTTGACCATCCTCTGCTCAACGACATCGTCCTTGCCCAGCACCAGGACGTAGCTGCCCTCCTGGTTGACGCCGATGGCGACGTCCGGCGCCAGCAGGCTCTCCTTCGGCGCCGCGATCGGCACGCGCACGCGGACGAAATATCCCGGCAGCAACGCCCTGTCCTTGTTCTCCAACAGGCCGCGGACCGCGAGCGTGCCGGTCGAGGGGTCCACCTGTGGCGAGATGTAATCGAGCTGCCCCCGGTGCGGATATCCATCTTCGCCCTGCAAGCCGATCAGGATCGGCACCTTGCTCGGATCGACGCTGCGAAGCGCCCGACCCTGATTGGCCAGGCTCTGCTTGACTTGCAGGACCTGCGCCTCGCTGACGTTGAAATTGACGTAGATCGGGTCGAGCTGGACGATGGTGGCGAGCTTGGTCGGCCCGGAGACGCCGACCAGCGAACCGATGTCGACGAGGTGATTGGTCACCACGCCGTCGAACGGGGCGGCGATGGTGGTGTAACCGAGGTTGATCCTGGCGAGTTCGAGGCTAGCCTTGGAGGCGAGCGTCGAGGCGACCGCCTGCTCGTAGCTCGCCCTGGCGCTGTCCAACGTCGCCTGGCTGGCGAAGTCCTGCTTGTTCAGCGTCGATTGGCGTTGGTAGTTGGCTTGCGCGTTGACCTCCGCGGCCTGCGCGGACTCAAGGTTCGCCTTCGCCTGATCGAGCTGGGCCTGATAAGTGTCCTTCTCGATCGTGAAAAGCTGCGCGCCTTTTTTCACGACGGCGCCGTCGACGTAATCGATCGAGGTCAGGAAGCCCTGCACGCGGGCCACGAGATCGACCGAGTTTATCGCCGCGGCGTTGCCGGTCAGGTCGAAAAACGTCGTGACCGGCTTGCGCAACGGCTGCGCGACATTGACCCTCGGCGGCGGGGGCGGAGCGTATCGATTGCGCGTTTCGTTGCACGCGGCCACGCTCAGCGCGGCCGCGAGCAGCGCAAGCCCACGCGCGGCGTTCGCCAGACGCGCGCGGCAGGATCGTCCGTTTCCCGTCGCGATCGCCATCAGGGATGGCCCCGCGCCGCGTGAGCGACAATGCGTCGGCTATTCCAGCAATAGGAAATATTGGACAATGGAAGCCCCCCGCGTCGTTCAGATTCACGCAAAGTTCGGCAAAGGTCAACAAGGCGCGCTCCCCATCCCGGCCGCCGGATTTGGGTTGCGTTTGTACGCGACGGGCGGCCCGCGCGGGCCGGCGGCGATCAGCGAAAGCCGGAACGCTCCGGGCCGCCCAACGCCTTGGCGGCTTACTTTTGCCACGCGATGAGAGGGAGCTCCGCAGGAAGCCGGGCACTTGAATGATACGGGGTCGCGCGCGCAGTGTAGTCGCCGGCGGGTCGAGTTGTCTCGACGGCGCCGACGTAGACAAAGCCGTTGGTCGTTCCGGGGGCGGGACGCTCCTGGCGAAGCGCAATCGCCTCGGGCCCTGCGCCTTCGCTCTGTTCGGCGAACAATTCGACGCGGACCGACAAAGGGTCCAATTCGCCGAATGCCACGACGACGGAGAATTGCCAGGCCTCGCCAACTCGCGTCGCCGTCGGCGCGCCGATATGGAGGCTGCCCCAATGCGCGACGAGGCGGCGCGACCAATCGTCGAGCGCCTTGGCGAGAGAAAAATCGTCGGCCGCCCTGGCGCGCAGCTCCACGGCGAGCGGCGCGTACGCCTTCTCGAGATATTCGCGCCCCATGCGCGCCGCGCTGAACCGGGGCGTGAGCTTGGAGACGCTGCGACGGATGCGCGCCACCCAATCCCTGGGCACGCCGTCGCGATCGCGGCGATAAAACTCGGGAACAATCTCGCGCTCGAGCACGTCGTATAAACACTCGGCGTCCCCGTTGTCTGCGGCGGGACCGTCGCCGGAAGCAGGCGGACCAACCGCCCAGCCGAGGTCCGGTTCGTAGGCCTCGTCCCACCAGCCGTCGAGAACGGAGCAGTTCAATCCCCCGTTCACCAGCACCTTCATTCCGCTTGTGCCGCAGGCCTCCCAAGGCCGGCGCGGCGTGTTGATCCAGAGATCGACGCCCTGCACAAATTCCTGCGCCAGGCCTATGTCGTAATCTTCGAGAAACACCATGCGCCGCCGGAAGCGCGGCTCCCGGGCGACCTCGATCCATCGCCGGATGAGCGACTTGCCCATTTCGTCGGAGGGATGCGCTTTCCCGGCCACGACGATCTGAACGGGATGATCGACGTCCAGCAGAATTCTCGCCAGTCGCTCGCAATCAATGAGCAGAAGGTTCGGCCGTTTGTACTCTGCGAAGCGGCGGGCGAAGCCGACCGTCAGGACGTTCGGGTCGAACACGTTGGCGGCTTCCCGGACAGCGTCCGCGTCCATCCCGCGCGAACTCAGTTGCCTGGCGAGGCGTTCGCGCACGACCGCCACGAGGCGTCTGCGGCCGCTGGCGCGCATCGACCATAAATGCTCGTCGGTGACGGCGGCGACTCTTTCACTGATGTCGGCGGGAATGTCGCGCCAGCGCTCCCGGCCGCAGGCGCTCGTCCACAATTCGTCCGCCGCCGCGGAGTCCCACGTCGGAACATGCACGCCGTTGGTCACGTGGCCGACGGGCGTCTCGCGCGAAGGCCATCGCGGATAAAGCGGCTGGAATATTCGCCGGCTTACCTGTCCATGCAAGCGGCTCACGCCAAGCGTGAGCGCGGCCCCGCGGTGCGCGAGATAGGCCATGTTGAAAGGCTCGGAGGGATCGCGCGCGCAGATTTTCCCCAGACCAATCAATTCGTCGGTTCGCGCTCCGCCCTCGGCCGCCTCGCCGGCGACGAAGGGCAGATGTTTGCGCATCAGGTTGCAGGAGAACTTGTCGAAGCCTGCGGCGACCGGCGTATGGGTCGTGAACAGATTGCCGGCGCGCGTCGCCCACAGCGCCTGCCAGAAGTCGATGTTGGCCCGCGCCGCGAGGCCCCGCGCGCGTTCGAGGATTGCAAAGGCCGCGTGCCCTTCGTTGATATGGCATATCTCCGTATCGGGTTGCATTGCCTCGACGATTCGCCATCCGCCGACTCCAAGCACGATCTCCTGAAGCAGTCGGGTTTCCGCGCCGTCGCCGTAAAGCTTGGCGGTCAGGCCGCGGTCGGCGGGAGTGTTGAGCGGGTCGTTGCTGTCGAGGAGAAAGAGCTTGACCCGCCCGACGGTCGCCCGCCAGACGCGCAATTGCAACGTTCGGCCAGGCAGTTGCAGCGCGATAGTGAGCTGCTCGGCCCCATCGGCGAGCGCAGGCTCCACCGGCAACGTTCCCGGATCGTTGTAGGGGTAGAGTGCGCGCTGATCGCCGTCCGCGTCGATCACCTGCCGGAAATAACCCTCCTGAAAGAGCAGGCCGACGCCGATCACCGGCATGTCAAGATCGCTCGCCGACTTCAGGAAGTCGCCGGCGAGAACCCCCAGACCGCCCGCATAAAGCGGGAGCGCCTCGCCGAGCCCGAACTCCATGCTGAAATAGGCGACTGTGCGAACGACCGCAGGCCCGTGCGCCGCCGCGAACCAGCCGGAACGGTCCTGATATTGACCGCGCGCCTCGATGAACGCTGCGAGCTTGTCGCGAAACTCCGCATCTTGCGCAAGACGCTCCAGCCGGGCCGCCGAGACGCGCTGCAGCAGGCTCCAGGGGTTCAAGGTCTGGCGCCACAGATCCGCGTCGATATGCTCCCAGACCGCGTCGCCGAGATGGCTCCATGTCCAGCGCAAATCGAGCGCGAGAACGCGCAATGCAGAGATTTCCTCGGGCAGACGGGGAAGCGGCGCAGAGACCATGGAGCAAGCCTCGCCATTCACGTTCGCGACGTTTTCGAGCATCGACCGCTTCGCGCGATCCTTATCGCCACGACGCCCGCGCCTTGGCGCCATCGCCTTGGGCAGAATGCAACGCCATCGTCTCCGCGCCAAGGCCCTTTCCGCGGGCGTCTCCGGCCCGCCACAGGACAGGACGAGATTCGCGCCGGCGCCCGATGGGATCGCCAGGCGAACGCACTCATCCTTCACGCGCCCAACAGGGAGTTCGGCCGCTCCGCCCGCGCCTTCTCGCGCCGCGTTGAAAGTCACGAGTATTTGATTGCGCATCATCAGCTCGCGGCGCGTCGTCGCACGGCGCCGATCGTCTCGAGACAATCGCCTTGTTTTGTTCGCCAGCCAAGCGACGACCCGTTTGGGCCCTGTTTGATTGTTGGGTGGGCGGATACGGGGCAGAAGTGAAACGGAAGCGGGCGAATGCGCGAAACATCCAAAGGAGGTTGTCAAATGAAAAGCCATGAAGGTCGGCGATCGAAGGCGCGCGGCGCAACTCCGGCGACGGCCTCTCCAAACAAACACCCTCGGCAACTATCGACGCCGGTCGCCGGCAAGGTCGACGCGATTGCCGCCGACGCGCGCCGCGTGCTTGGTTAGCAGCCGTTGGAGCTCACGCCCGGCGCCCAAGCAGTCTGTGTGCTGGCTGAGCCCCGCGCCGGCGGCTTCGCATTTCGGATTGGGAGGTCCGTGAGCGCCGCGCATCTCGCTCTCGACCGGGCTACGAGCCACGCCAGACGGCGAGAAGCCATGCGCGGGCGAAAAGGCCCGGATGGACCGAATTATATAGCAATTTCAGGAGACTACGAAGCGCGATGGGATGGAGCGGGTGAAGGGAATCGAACCCTCGTATTCAGCTTGGAAGGCTGCTGCTCTACCATTGAGCTACACCCGCGATTTTAACGCGTTGGCCGGCCTCTTAACCTCGTGACCGCCATGTTCTTTCCGGCGCGCGCGACCATAGGGGATGGGCCGGGTTCGATCAAGTCGACGAGAGCCGGGCCGAGCCGTCACTCGGTCGGCACGGGGCGAGGGCGGCCCTGGTCGTCGATGGCGACGAAGGTGAAGGTCGCCACTGTCACCTTCTCGCGCACATGCGTTTGAAACCGCTGCGCCCACGCCTCGATATGAATTTTCATCGACGTACGCCCGACCTTGTCTACGTAGGTGTAGACGCACAGCACGTCGCCGACCCTCACAGGCCGGATGAAAGTCATGGCGTCGACCGCGATCGTCACCACCCGGCCTTGCGCGCGCTCCACCGCCGCGATGCCGCCGGCCTGATCCATCTGGCTCAGCACCCAGCCGCCGAAAATGTCGCCGTTGGCGTTGGTGTCGGCGGGCATGGCGATGAGCCGGACGGTGAGTTCGCCATGAGGCTGGTCGGAGGAAGCGTCGGACAAGGAGAAAACTCTGGGGTTGGCCGGCCCTGTTTATCGTCCGCCGCTCGCCGGCGCCAAGCCGGATTTGCCGCCGCAAAGCACGCGCTCGATCCCCGCCAGATCCCTCCGCCGCTCGCGGACCGCAAGCCCCGCTTGCGCCAGCAGCGTCTGCGACCTCGTCGCCCTGCCCTTCGCCGATCTCCAGGAAGAACCGCCCGTCCGGCTTGAGCAGCCGGAATATTTCAGGCGCCAAAGCCCGGTAGGCGTCGAGCCCGTCCGCGCCGCCGTCGAGCGCCAGATGCGGGTCATGCTCGCGCACCTCGCGCGCCAGCCCCGCGATGTCGCGGGTTCGGATGTAGGGCGGGTTGGAGACGATCACGTCGAAGGGCTCTTCGAGCCCCTCGCCCCAGCGCCCGACCCTGACGCTCGCCCTGCCCGCAAGCCCGAGCGCCGCGATATTCGCGCGCGCGGTCGCCGCGGCGGCGGGGCTGATGTCCACTCCGACGCCCGTCGCCTGCGGCCATTCGCCAAGCAGCGCGGCCGAGAATCGCGCCCGAGCCGACGCCGAAGTCGAGAACCCGCAGCGCCTCGCCGCGACGAGCGCGCAGCGCCTCCAGCGCGGCCTCGATCAGCGTCTCGGTGTCGGCGCGCGGGTCGAGCACGTCCGGCGTGACGGCGAAATCGCGGCCGAAAAACTCGCGCCGGCCCTCGATGCGCGAGAGCGGCTCGCCCGCCTCGCGACGCCCGGCGAACGCCTCCACCCGCGCCGCCGCCTCGCCGAGCCTCGCCTCGGGCGCGGCGATCAGCGCGGCCGCGCTCACGCCCGCGGCGCGGCGCAGCAGCAGCGCCGCCTCGCGGCGCGGCTCCTCGACGCCCGCCGCGCCGAGCCGCGCGGCAAGGCGCTCCAGCGCCGCCCCGCGAGAAGTCGTCGCCTCGATCTCAGTTTCGCCCAACGATCAGGCCGCGCCGACTTTGAGCCCCACCGGACAGGAGACGCCGGTGCCGCCGAGCCCGCAATAGCCGCCGGGGTTCTTGGCGAGATATTGCTGGTGATAGTCCTCGGCGAAATAGAACGGCCCGGCCTTGGCGATCTCCGTCGTGATCGGCCCGTAGCCCGCCGCCTCCAGCGGCCGCCCGTAGCGCGCGGCAGAAGCGCGCGCGGCTTCGAGCTGCGCGTCGGTCGTGGCGAATATCGCGGAGCGGTATTGCGTGCCGACGTCGTTGCCCTGCCGCATTCCCTGCGTGGGGTCGTGGCTCTCCCAGAAGATCTTGAGGAGATCGTCGTAGGAAATGACGCTCGGGCGATAGACGACCAGCACGGCTTCGGTATGGCCGGTGAGCCCGGTGCAGGTCTCCTCGTAGGTCGGGTTCGGCGTGAAGCCGCCGGCGTAGCCGACGGCGGTGACATGGACGCCCTCGCCCGCCTGCCAGAACTTGCGCTCCGCGCCCCAGAAACAGCCCATGCCGAAGATCGCGCGTTCGCAGTCTTGCGGGTACGGCCCTTTCAGCGGGTGCCCGTTGAGGAAATGGCTCTCAGCGGTCGGGATCGGCTGGCTGCGGCCGGCGAGCGCCTCGGCGGGTTCGACCCTATGCGTCTTCTTCGAGAAAAAGCTCAACATGCGCGCCTCCTTCGTCGCTTCTTACGCATCCGCCGGCCCCATTGTTACCGGCGCCGCCCGCCGCCCTGCGAGGCCAGCGCCATGAAGGCGATCCCGACCACGGCCAGCGCCAGCGATGTGGGGACATAGAGAACGTCGATCAACACCGGGTCCCAAAGTTTCGGGCTGATCTTGGCCGCCGCGGCCGGCAGCGCGGCGAATTTCGCCGGCGCGAGCCGCGCCAGCGCGGCGCCCAGCGGCGTCAGCGACCAGTCGCTATTGGCGATCGAGCGCGCCCCGTCGATCACGGCGGCCGCGAATGCGCCCGCCAGGGCGACGAGCCCGACCGCCTGCGCCAGAAGCCGCAGCACCGCCCGGCCTCAGCCCGCCAGGGCCGCCGACAACGCCGGCGGGCGCTTCAGCGTCTGATAGACCACGCAATAGCGTTCGGTCAGCTTCATCAGCGTCTCCAGTTGCTCGGGCGTAGCGTCCGCATCGAGCTCGAACCTCAGGCGGATGTCGGCGAAGCCGACCGGCGCCTGTTTGTCGACCCCGAGCGTGCCGCGAAAATCGAGATCGCCCTCGGCCTGCACCTCGCCCGAGCGCAGCGCAATCCCCATGCTGGTCGCCACCGCCTTCAGCGTCACGCCGGCGCAGGCGACCAGCGCCTCCAGCAGCATGTCGCCGGAGCACAGCTCCAGCCCGCTGCCGCCCGTCGCCGGATGCAGGCCGGCCACCGCCAGCGCGCGGCCGGTTTCGACCCTGCAGGCGATGTTGGCGTCGTCGAGCAGGCCTTTTGCTTTCAGCGTCACGCGCGCGGCCTCGGGATCGCCGCGGTAGCGGTCTTTCAGGGGCGCCTGCAGGGCGCGCAGCTCATCGCCGTTCATAGGATGTCCTCCCGATGCGCGCTCATAGCGCGTCGAAACGCAAATGTCCCCCTTGTCGCCCCCGCGTCGAGCCGCTAACGCTCGGTCATGCTGCGGATCGCGTTCTATTCCGGATCGTTCGATCCGATGACCAACGGCCACCTCGACGTGATGACGCAGGCCGCGGCCTTGTGCGACAAGCTCGTGGTGGGCGTAGGCGCGCATCCCTCGAAATCGGCCCTGTTCACGGTCGAGGAGCGGCTCGCCCTCATCCGGGAGGCGGCGACGGAGGCGCTCGCCCGCGAAGGCTGCGCGCTGGAGACGGTTTCGTTCGACGGGCTCGCCATCGACGCGGCGCGGGCCGCGGGGGCGCGCATCATCGTGCGGGGCCTGCGCGACTCCACCGATTTCGATTACGAGATGCAGATGGCGGGCATGAACGGCGCGATGGCGCCGGAGCTGCACACGGTGTTCCTGCCGGCCTCCTCGCCGGTCAGGCCGATCACCGCGACGCTGGTGCGCCAGATCGCGCAGATGGGCGGCGAGGTCGCGCCCTTCGCCCCGGCCAATGTCGCCAAGGCGCTGATGGCGAAATACGGGCGGCTCTAAGCAGACATTCGTTGGAAGGCCAACGAATGTCTGCTTAAAGTCTTTGATTTAGCAGGATTTTCGTCCGAAAACCGGCATCCACTTTTCGGAAATCCTGCTTAGGCCTCCGCCATTCCGCACGCCCCGCCGCAGCAGGCGCCCATGTCGCCGCTCGCGCAGCCCGCGACCGCCTGCGCGCTTTCCCCGCCCCGGCGCGGCGTGGCGATGAGGGCGATCTCCTGGTCGAGCCGTTCGCTCGCGCAGGCGCGGCAAACGGGCGTTTCTCCCGACAACACCAAGGTCTCGAACGTCTCGCCGCAATCGCGGCAGCTATAGGCGTATAGCGGCATGGGCTCCCCCGATTTCGTCGATCCCTCGCGCGGACGCAGTGAAAATTCAAGCGTCGCCGGCGCAACCCCTTAAATGTTTTGTTAACCTGCTCTCCATGAGGCCGCCACGTTGCGGACCTAAATCTGCGTGCGTCCCGGCCGAGGCGCGAAGAGGCCGGTCCGCAAGCTCGACGGAGGCCTGAATGGCGCAAGCGATGACAGCAGACGACGGCCATGGGGCGCTCCCGCCAAGCCGCCGCGACTTCCTTTATCTCACCACCGGCGCGACCTTCGCCGTTGGCGCGGCGGGCGTCGTGTGGCCGCTCATCGACCAGATGAACCCCGACGCCGACACGCTGGCGCGCGGCGGTCCCATCGACATCGACCTTTCCCCCCTCGGTCCCGGCCAGCAGATCGTCGTCAAATGGCAGGAGCATCCCATTTTCATCGTGCGCCGCACGCCGGAGGCGCTGAAGAGCCTGCGCGAGCCATCGCTGCTTTCGCGCCTGCGCGACCCCGACAGCCAGGAGCGCCAGCAGCCGCCCTATGCGGACAACTGGAGCCGGTCGATCAATCCGGAAATTCTGGTGCTGGTCGGGGTGTGCACGCATCTGGGCTGCATCCCCGAGTTCTTCCCCAAGCCCGACTCGCTGCAGGCATCGCCAACTGGCCGGGCGGCTACTTCTGCCCCTGCCACGGCTCGCGCTACGATCTGGCCGGCCGCGTGTTCCAGGGCGTGCCCGCGCCCTACAACCTGCCCGTTCCGCCGTATCATTTCCCCAAGGACAAGGTGCTGCGCCTCGGCGAGAATCCGGCGGGGCAAAGCTTCAGCCTCGGCGACGTCATCCAGATGTGAGCCTCAGGCGCTGGCCGCCGCGAGCGGGCGGGCGAACGCCCAGCGCCGCACGAGTTCGCGCGCCGGCGCCTCGAAGAAGCGGAACGACAGGGTCGAGATCGAGAGCGTCAGCGCGAGATAGAGCGCCAGCGTCGCCGGCGCGGAGAAGTCGAGCGGGACGAGGGCGGCGGAGACGACAGTCAGCGCGATCTGCACGGGAAAGTGCCAGAGGTAGGTCGAATAGGAGATCTCGCCGAGCCAGCCGAGCAGCCGCCATTCGGCGGCGCGCCGCAGCGGCCCGACCGCCAGCGCCAGCATGACCACGCCGGCGAACAGGACCGGCGTCGTCTCGCGCCGTTCGCCGGTCAGGTGAAACAGCGCCGCCCCCAGCGCCAGCAGCCCGAGGCCGACGAGGAGCCTCGGGCGTTGCGGCCATGGCGCCGTCAGTTGCAGGCAGCCGCCGACGAAGAAGCAGCCGAGCCCTTCGGCGAAGAACACGTTGAGCGGCCCCGTCATCGGCAGGAGCCCGCGCGCGCTCGAGAGCGCCAGACACAGCGCCCCGAAGGCGAGCCGCGGCCCCACAGCCGCGCCGAAGCGGCGCGCGAAGACGAAGAACGCCACATAGAGCCCCGCCTCGATCGAGAGCGACCAGGACGGGCCGTTGAAGCTCATATTGGGATCGAACCAGCTGAACTGGACGAAGCCGAGGTTGAGCAGGAAATGGCGCCAGTCGTTGTGGACATAGCCGAAATAGCGGCCGTCGGCGCGCCACGCCAGAGCCTGCAGGCCGGCGACGACCAGCAGCGTCAACAGATGCAGGGGATAGAGCCGCGAGGCGCGCAGCCAGAGAAAATCGCGTCCTGCGAGCCGGCCCTCCCCGAGCGGGCGGGCGTAGGCTTCGAAGAAGATATAGCCCGACAGCATGTAGAACAGCGGCACCGCCAGCCGGCCGAATTCGTAGACCCACGCCAGCTCGCTTTCGAGCGGGCGCGACCCTTCCGGGGCGAGCAGCCGATAGTGGTAAAACGCCACCCCGAGCGCGGCGAGGCCGCGCAGGGCGTCGAGCGGGGCGATGCGGGAGGCGCTCATGCGCGCCATCTTCGCCGAGGAGTCGATAACGATCCCTTGCGCGGTGGCGACGCGCAACCAATCCCTGGGGAATCGCGGCCCGCGCAACCAATCCCTAGGGAATATCGGAGAAGATCGGGCCAGATCCTCCCGCAAGCCCGCCGCGCATGATGTCCTCCCCCGCCCTGTCGCCCGAAAAATCGGCCTGGATGCTCGCGGGCGCGCTTGCGCTCGTCGTGGCGGCAAGCTTCGCCTTCCGCATTTTCGACTGGGGCGACGGGCGCGTGCGCGGGCTCATCCTGTTCGAGATGCTCGTCGCCATGATCCTGCTCGGCGCGCCCTCGCGCGCCGCCGCGGTCGGCCCGCGTCTCATGTTCCTCGTCAATGCGATCCTCGCGGCGGCGGTCGCGCTGTGGCTGGCGAGCGCGGCCGGAACGATCGCGCGCACGGCGCGCACCGGCGCGATCCCGCTCGATCAGGGGCAGACCACATGGCGCGCCGCCCGCCTGCTCACGCGCGGCGAGAACCCCTACGGCTTCGGCGCGCTCGTCGATTTCCAGACCTTCTTCGACCGCCTGTCCCAGCGCGAGGCGGCGGGGATCGGCCCGAAGGTCGCGGACGTCCACGCGGGGCTCGCCGCCTACGACCGCGATCTCGGCGCGACGGCGCGCGAAAAGCTCCTGCCGCCCGCCCCGCCGCAAGGCCCGGCGGCGCTGGAGGCGCATCTGCTCGGCTACAAATACGGCGCGCTGTTCCCCGTCCTCGCCCTGCCGCTGGTCGAAGCCCATGCGCCGGCCGGGATCATGGCGCTCAACGCGCTCGCCGCCGCGCTGACGCTCGCGGCGCTTTACGCGCTGATGCGCGAACGGCTCGGCGATCCCAGGCTCGCCCGGCTCGGACTCGCGGCGCTGATGTGCGACAACACGATCCTGGTCAATTTCGTCGAGAAGAGCGCCACCGACGTCTGGGCGCTGCTGTTCATGGCGCTTGCCGCGCTCGCCGTCATGCGCGGGCGCGCCAATCTCGGCGCGGCGGCGCTGGCGGTCGGCTTCGGCTTCAAGATCTTCCCCTCGGCGCTGGCCTTTCCGATGCTGCTCGCCGGGGGGCGCATTCGGCCGGCGCTGACCTTCGCCGCCGTCGCGGCGGTCATCTATCTGCCCTTCGCCGTCGCCGATCCCTCGGGCCTCCTGCACAATGTCTTCCTGTGGCCGGTCTATCTCGGCGTCAACTCCACCTCCTGGCTCGCCTTCGCCCCGCCCGCCGCGGCCAGGATCGTGCGCGTGGCGGGGCTGGCGGCCATCGTCTTCGTCTGGGGCCGCTATCTCGCGGGCCGGGAGCCGAGCCTGTTGCGCACGCTGGCGCTGGTCGCGCTGCTCGCGCTCGTCACCAGCGGCGCCTTCCACAACAATTACGTCCCCTGGGCCTCGATCTGGATCGTGGCGGCGCTGGCCGAGCGTTTCGGGCCGCCGCTCCCCGCGCGCGCCGCCGCAACCGCGCAAGCCCGGCTCGCCCCGGCCTGATACCAAACCTCGATGATCGGAACCGATCATCGCCCTTGGCCAAAGCGCGAAGCGCGTCCGCGCCTTTGCGCGGAATTGAGCGCGACGAGTCGCGCTCACTAAGAATTGGTATGAGACGCGCAGCTTGCATGGCGGCGCCGCGCCCTCTAGGAGTGCGCGCCCTGAAGAGAGCCGCAAGCGACACGTCATGGCCGAACATCAACGCAAAGCCGCCGCCCCGCCGCGCCTGCCCGGCGCGCGCTTCCTCATCGTCGAGGCGCGCTATTACGAAGAAATCGGCGAGATGCTGCTCGCCGGCGCGCGCGCGGCGTTCGAGGCCGCCGGCGCTGCGTTCGACCTCATCTCCGCCCCGGGCGCGCTGGAGATTCCGGCCGCCGCGGCGATCGCCCTCGACGCCGCCGCCGCCAAGGGCCGTCCCTACGACGGCGTGGTCGCGCTCGGCTGCGTCATCCGCGGCGAGACCTTCCATTTCGAGATCGTCGCCGGCGAATCCGCGCGCGCGCTGATGGACATGAGCGTCGCGCGCAAGCTCGCGCTCGGCAACGGCATTCTGACGACCGAAGACCTGCCCCAGGCCGAGGAGCGCGCCGACCCCGCGCGCGGCGACAAGGGCGGCGACGCCGCGCGCGCGGCGCTGCTCATCGCCACGCTGAAACGGTCGCTCGCGTGAGCCGGGCCGCGCTGAGGTCGTCGGCGCGCCTGGCGGCGGCGCAGGCGCTCTATCAGATGGAGGTGACGGGCGCGGGCCTCGCGGACGTTCTGGCCGAGTTCGAGTCGCACTGGATCGGCCAGGAAGTCGAGGGCGTGCAGTATAAGCCCGCGGAGATCGAGTTCTTCCGCGACATCGTTTCGGGCGTGCTGAGGGATCAGGAGACGATCGACCGCGCGCTCGACGCCGCGCTCGCCGAGGGCTGGCCGCTGAAGCGGGTCGAGGCCCTGATGCGGGCGATCCTTCGCGCGGGCTTTTACGAAATCCGCTCGCGACCCGACGTGCCGGCGCGCGCGGCGATCAAGGAATATGTCGACGTCGCCGCCGCCTTCTACGGCGCGGAGGAGAGCGGCATGATCAACGCCGTGCTCGACGCGCTGGCCCGCAAGACGCGGCCCAAGGAATTCGCCTGAGACCGGTTAGTTCGTAAGGCGGCGCCCTACCCGCGTCGTGACCGGGCTTGTCCCGGTCATCCACGCCGTGGGGTGCGACGAGGCTCGAATATTTGCGACAAGCCCGGCCATGACGCCGGACGGCAGCCTAGGCGCGGTACTTTTCGTTAACCATAAGCGCTCATTATGGTCCCATTGACGACGCGCGCCGCGCCGCTTTGGGAACGCCGCGACCATGAACGTGAACGCCGCAGATGGCTATTCCGGCCTGCTCGAATGGGCCGATCCGATCATCTTCGACCGCATGCTGGAGGCCTATGGCGCCCATGTCAGCGACCTCAAGGTGGTCTGGCGGCTGGCCAGGCTTCATTCGCGGGTCTGGAGGTCGCTGATCGAGGGCGATCTGAAGACGTTCGAGCTGCGCCGCGGCGATCTCGTCGAAGCCTTGGCGCAGGAGGATCTCGATCTCGACCGCGTCGCCGACGCCGACGCGAGAACTCTGCGGGAACTGCTGACGGTCGTGGTGGATCGCTTCCACCGCATGCCGCGCGTGTCGATGGGCTATCATCTGGCGCTGCTCGACCTCGCCGGCCGCCTGTCGCCGGGCAAGTCGGCGCTGCCGCTCGCCGCGTGAGGCGGCCCCCCGGAGGGACGGACCGCTTCGCCGCGCTGCGCTGGCAAGACTATCCGCCGTTCGAAAAGTCGACGCAGCGATAGCCGAGCGGCCTAGCCGTCGGCGGTCCCGGCCCCCAGACGGCGACCGGCTGCGACGGCGCGCAGTTGTTGGCGTTCTGGACGACATAGCGCACCTTGCCGCTCGCGCTGATGACGGGAAGCTGAGGGTCGCGGGTCGCAGCGACGGCCCGGGTTGGAAGGGGCGCGCCGAGAACGGCGCCGAACGCCAGCAGCGAGGCTGCAACAATCAGGGACTGCATCATCTACGCCTCCATAACGCCCCCCAAAGGGCGCGCCGGTCGAGATGCGTCCGCACGGCCTTCTCGTTCGCCCGCCACCGGCGGGCGCTGAGTTTTCCAAACGATCTCAAGCGCTTCATGCAAAATGCCAAACAAACCGGACCGCATTTTGACAGGTTTATGACAAAGGGCCGGATTGTGGCGTCAACTCACTAAAATCGCTTTCAGATTGGGGTAGTACCTCAGTTTGAAATTAGCGCGGTAGCTTGTCCCAAAGGTCCTCATGAGCGGTTGGAGCAGAAAAGCTAAACCCCGGGATTAAGCCCTTGTCGTTCGGATGGGCCTTTCGGTAATCCGCTTCTAGATCGTTGGCCTCGGCTTGCGTCAAAATGAAGAAGCGATCCGCGACCCGTTCTTTTGGCTTTTCTGCCAAAGGGGACAAGAGGACCAAGATGTAGAAAAGATCATCGCGAGTCTCCTTGGGAGTAATCAACCATGCGTTTTTCGCGGACAGCCCCTTCACGTCTACCCAAAACAGTTTCGAACTGGGCGAACCAACCATGAGGTCGGCAACGGGGATGTTGTTGCCTTGCGTGAATGAGACCGTGTAGCCGCGCCTGATCAGTTCGGCCGCCGCCAAGAATTGCGTTGCCCATTGCGTCTGGCGCCCTTTGGCTGCGCCTCTCAATCCCGCCATTTCTTCCCTCTAACTAGACTGCCTGCTTCTTGTAAGGTCCTCGCGGCCCCGCCTTCGGCGCTTCTGCATCCATCAACGCAACGAGTTCTCCCGGTTCAACGCCGTTTTAGACAAGCCAGCTGCCATCGCAGGCGTAACGCTGAACGTCTTGTGGATGCGAATGACGTTGTGCCAAACTGCGTAGATCACGACCAAGTGCGCGCGGCTCTCGAACTTCTTAGAGTACGCATTACTGAGCAGATCACGGATTGTGGCGCCGGCGCGAGCGGGATCAAGCCCCTCAAAATTCAAACTGAGACACTACCGAGCGCCCGCCTCAGATCGTCTCGACGATGTGCCGTCCCCGCACCATGCGGTAGAACGGCCGAGGACGCGCGGGGTCCCACGGCTGCGGGCCAAGCCCCGCCAGATCGCCGAGAACCTGGCGCGTGATATTGGGTATCTCCAGCTTGAGCGCGTCTTCGAGTTCGACCCAGACGAGCTCCGTCAGCTCCGCCTCCGGATGCACGACGTCCGGAGCGCGATGGGCGATCCACGAAGCGTCGGCCACGAAAAAGCGCGCGTCGAACCTACGCGGGCGTCCCGGCGGCGTGATCGCGCGAGCGAGAAAATCGAGCCCCTCCAAGCGTCGGAAACACTCGCGTCTCGGCGAACCGCGTCCACGCCCCCTCGGGCGGATCGTCCGGCGCCCCGAGATCGGTCACGCCGAGAGCGAGGCCCGTCTCCTCGAAGGTCTCGCGGATCGCCGCCAGCGCGAGCGCGCGCGCGTAGTCCTGCGAGCTTCGGCGGGTATGGGCGAGCAGCTTCTCGGCCACGGATTCGTCGAGCGGCCCGGCGACGGCCATGCGGCGGTCCTCCGGATCGACCGCGCCGCCGGGAAAAACGAACTTGTCCGGCATGAACTTGTGCCCGGCGTGGCGCCGGCCCATCAGCACCTTGAGCGAGCCGCCGTCGCGATCGACGAGAATGAGCGTCGCGGCGTCGCGGATCTTCTCCCGCGCTCACTTGAGAGAGGCCAGGAATTCGCCCCATTGCTGTTTGGTGCCGTAGAACACGTTGCGGTCGACCTCGCCACGGATGCCGGGAATGTGGCCGTCGGCCTGATATTGCCAGATCAGCCAGGATCGCGAGCCGTATTTGACCGAGGGGTGATATTTCGTCGAACGCACCCACATCGCGTAATCGGCGAAGGCGCCGTCGGAGAGGATCGACTGGTAGAAATCCACCGACGTGTAGATGATCGGCTTCTTGCCGAAATAACGCTCCATCTCGTTCAGCATCAACTTCATGTCGGCGATGGTCTGCTGTTGCTCCAGACGCTTGTGGCAGGTCTTCGATTCGGAATCCAACTCGACGTCGAGCACCGGCGGCAGCGCGTCCGCGTCGGGCGGCACATTCTGCTCGAACCAGCGCACCTCCTCGATCGGCGAGCGGCACCAATAGACGAAGTGATAGGCCCCGCGCGGGATGCCGACCGCCTTCGCCTGCGCCCAATTGGCCTGGAACTTGGCGTCGACATGGTCGCCGCCCTCGGTCGCCTTGATCCAGGCGAACTTGACGCCGCTGTCGGCGACCCGGTTCCAGTCGACGTCGCCCTGGTATTTCGACACGTCTATCCCGTGAATTGGGAAATCGCGCGGGCGCGGCTTGTCGGCGCTGACGAAGCCCACGGGATCGTCATCGACATCAGCGCCGCAGGAGGCGAGCGTGAGGCCGAGGGCGAGAACTGAAGCGAGGCGCGCAAAGGCGGCGGCAAATGATGTCATGGCGGTCTGCGACTGAAATGGCCAGCGGGGACCCTAGACGTTCAAAACGTAACCGACCGTTAACGCGCCGCGCTTGACGCGTCGAGACAAATCGTCTCAGGGAGCCCCATGATTAACGATTGGCTACCCGCCGTCGCGCGCCTCGCAGGGGCGCTCGCGGCGGCGTTCGTGCTGTCCGGCGCGAGGGCGGCCGAATGCGGGCCCGAGGCGCTCGGCACGTCGCGGATCGAGAAGGTCGGCACGGAAGGCGGCCTTGAGGTCGGCTGGAAGACCTACCGCGACACCCTGCCGCTCGCCGACCACGAGGTGATCCTCACCTTCGACGACGGCCCGGACCCGAATACGACGCCCCTGATCCTGAACGCGCTGAAGGCGCAATGCGTGCGCGCCACCTTCTTCGCCATCGGCCGCAAGGCCGACGACGCGCCGAGGCTGATGCGCCGCGAGGTCGAGGAAGGCCACAACGTCGCCTATCACACCTACACGCCATCCGCAGCCGACCCTGCGCTACATGAGCGCCGCCGCCGCCCGAGCCGACATCCTCAAGGGCGTGATCGCCGTCGAGCGCGCCGCCTATGGCGCAGGATTTCCCGAACGGCGAGCCCGACGATCTCTCCAAGCTCAAGCTTCACGCGCCGTTCTTCCGCTACCCCGGCTTCGCCGACACCGCCGATCTCGACGGCTGGTTCGCCAGGAGCAATGTGGGCGTCTTCGGCGTCGACCTCTGGGCCTCCGACTGGATCCCGATGACGCCGGACCAGGAGCTGAAGCTCGTTTTCTCCCGCCTCGACAAGGCGGGAAAGGGCATGCTGCTGCTGCACGACGACAAGCCGTGGACGGCGGCCATGCTGCCGCGCTTCCTCGAGGGGCTGAAGGCGCGCGGCTACCATATCGTGCATATCGAGCCGGGCCCCGGCCACGGACCGACGGCGCCGGCCCCGCGAGGCTGGCGCTCGGAAACCGGACGCACGATCGATTCGATCCGGCCGCGTTGGGAGAAGGCGGCGGCGAAGGCCGGGACCAGCTTCGAGGTTAAGCCGGCGCCGCAGCAATAAACCTTGCGCTAACCTTCTCTCGATCCGCGCCCCCTGCGCGTCGCGCCCCTATTTACGCCGTCTTCGTCGGGCGAGAAAAAGGGCGAACGGGGGAAGAGACCATGAAGCTGAGATCGTTGCTGTTCGTTCCCGGCGATTCCGAGCGCAAGTTCGCCAAGGCGCAATCTTCGGGCGCCGATGCGCTGATCCTTGATCTCGAAGAATTCGGTCGCGCCTTCGGAGAAGCCGCGCGCCCGCATCCAGGTCGGCGCGGCGACCGACGACAAGGCCGCTCGCGCGTGGTCGCTGTTCGTGCGCGTCAACGCGCTCGATTCCGGCCTTGCGCTCGACGACCTCGCCGCCATCGTCAAACCCGGCCTGGACGCGGTGATGCTTCCGAAGGCGGAGGGCGCGCGTGACGTGGAGCGCCTCGGCCATTATCTCGACGCGTTCGAGGCGGTGGCGGGCCTGCCGATCGGGGCCATCAAGATCTGCGTCGTCGCCACCGAGACGCCGCGGGCGATGTTCTCGCTCGGCAGCTACGCGCCGCCGCATCCGCGCCTGATCGGGCTGACCTGGGGCGGGGAGGATCTCGCGGCCGCCCTCGGCGCGACCGCCAATCGCGAGCCCGACGGAAGCTGGACCTTCCCCTATCAGGTCGCGCGCACGCAATGTCTGCTGGCGGCGAGCGCCGCCGAGGCGACGCCGATCGACACGATCAGCGTCGATTTCCGCAATCTCAAGGCGCTTGAGGAGGATTGCCGGCGCTCCCGCCGCGACGGCTTCCTCGGCCGCATGGCGATCCATCCCGATCAGGTGGCGACGATCAACGCCTGCTACTCCCCGAGCGACGCCGAGATCGCGGCGGCGCGGCGCATCGTCGAAGCCTTCGAGGCCGCCCCCGGCGCCGGCGCGCTCGGCATCGACGGCAAGATGGTCGACATTCCGCATCTGAAGGCGGCCAGGAAGCTGCTGGCGTCGATATAAGGCCAGCGCCGCCGGCGGTGGCCTTCTGCGACAGAAAAGCTCCGGGGCTTTGCGCCCCGGAGCCTCATGTCAATCCGCGATCGGCCGTCAGAAGTTGCGGGTGACCTCGAAGCGAGTCGCGAAGCCGCTCGCATTGCCCTGCCAGGCCGAGGTCGTCGACACGCCATCGCCGGCGACATAGCCCGTCGGCATGGCGGTCTGGGTGTTCTGGTAGAGTAGCTCGAACTCGAAATCGAGGTTCTTGACGGGGTCGTAGTGCGCGACGCCGCCGACGACGAAGCTCCTCGAGTCGGAGAGCATCGAGACCGCCGACTGACCCGTCCAGTTCACCTCGCCGTAGGACCCTTCGATGCCGATGGTGACCTGCGGGCTGATCGCGAAATTCGCCCAGCCGCTGATCGACCACGCCGTCGGCGTCGCCCAGGAGCCGTCGCCGTTGGAGAACGCGTCGGCGATCGCCATCGCCTGGCCATTGCCGTTGACGGCGCCGTTCTCACCCCACATGGCGTCCGGAATACCGGAGTACCAGACGGCGTTCTGCGACCAGGCGCCGGTGATGCCGATCACGCTTCCCGCCATGTTGGGGATGTTGAACGACACGCCCGCGTCGAGCGCAAAGCCCCATTTGTCGATCGAGGAGCCGTCGCCCATCAGCGACTCGGCGCGCACGTTGTGAGCGACGCCCGAAATCTGCGCCGCGCCCCAGGCCTGGTGAACGCTCAAAGCGCCGACGATGTCGGGAACGCGCATGCCGCCCTGAGCCGCCGAGCCGAGGAAGCCCTGGTCAGACCCTTGCGAGTAGAACTGGCCGAACGCGTTCGGTCCGAACATGCCGGATCCGACCCATTCCGTGCTTTCCAACGAGATCGTCGCCGCGAAGCCGCCGCCGAAATTGGCGGTGTAGGCGAGCACGTCAGGCTGGAAGAAGCCCTTGCGGTCGGGGGAGAAGAAGTTCGCCCAACCGAGTCCGCCGCCGGTGAACGAGAAGAAGGAGTCGATCTTACCAGCGGTCAGGCCCGCCCAGGTCACATAGGCGCGGTTCAAGCCGCCGTCCGAGCCCGCCTGCAACGTGTCGAAGCCCGTGCCGTAGTTGAACTGATACTCGATATGGCCGACCAACGGGCCGTAGGCCGTGTTGGACACCGTGTCGAGGGTCATGTTGTAGCGGGTCGTGTAGCCGAACGAGTCGCGAGCTTCGACGGTCGAGCCGACGCCAACTCCGCCAGGCGTAAAGGCGTGACCGCTGATCGCCTGGTTGCCGCCGACGGCGCCGACGGCGTTCGCGAAGGCTCCCGCGCCCGGGCTGAGATAAGACGTCGTGTAGCCCTGGGACAGATTGCCGCCTTCGATCTGGCCGGTCACGTAACCGGAGATCTTCATGCAGGTGTCGGAGCCGGGCAGCACGAAGCCGACGACCGGCGCGCCGGCGACGGTGATCGAGCAGACCCGGACATATTCCGCCGCGACCGGCCCCTTGCGGGTCGGCAAGTCGGCGGCCTGAGCGCTGGCGACGGCGACGACGCCGGCCGCGGACCCCAGCAACAGGCTCTTGATGAGCTTCATTGAATTACCTCCACAACGTTAACCATTGGGATTTGGTCTTCTTCACCGACCTTCGCGTTGCGGCCTCTTGAATTGGCCGGACTGCAAGTTGATCGGCGCCCCTCTTCCCTGTTCCCCGAACGCCGCCGCCGCTGAAGGCTGTCTTGTCCGGTAGCAATCAGGAATCGTCCCGATGGCGTGAGACGAATGTACTCTGAGGCTGCGGCTGAGAAAGTGAAAAATACAATATAGCCGCCTTGCCGCCCTAATTAGAGGTCAGAAGTTGCACAAAAATCACAATTATACACTTATCGTTACTTACATTTCTACTATCAATACGAATACTTCTGAAACAAAGCATATTTGTGACAAATGTCGTGACAAATATGTTGCTTTAGCACGCGGCCGATTTGCATATTGAAATAAGTTTAAAGATCAAATTTTTCTTCATTTGACATATGAAACTCTGAGGCGTGCATTGGCGCCAAGGGTTGAGACGATTAAGCGTCGCAAGCTTTCCATCCGGACGATTGCGACGACACAGGGTCACCGCCCTTCCGAACGTCACCGCCCCGCCTCGACTTCGCTCATGCGATCCGAGACTGGGACGCCTAGATAAGGAGACTTCCCATTGACCATGCGCGCGCTCGTCATCGAGGGGGATCAGATGATGCGCAGCTTGCTGTCGCCCTTCTTCCAGAAGACCGACCTTGATTTCTATGGCGCGGCCTCGCTTGAAGACGCGCGCGCGCTGCTGCCGGTGTTGAAGCCGGCGGTGACCATCGTCGATCGGGAGTTGCGCGATGGCGACGGCCTCGATCTCGTCGTCGAGGCCGTGCAGTTCGGCGCGCGGGCGCTCGTCGTCTCCACGCGCAACGCGGCGGCCGACCGAATCAAGGCGCTGACGCTGGGCGCCCAGGAATATCTGGCCAAGCCCGCCGATCCCGAGGAGGTCTATCTGCGCGTGCGCAACATGCTGAGCGCGCTGGCGCCCTCCAACGACGACCGCGGCATGGTGCGCGAGTTCGGCGGCGTGCGGGTCGACCTGACGACCCGCGCGGTGCTGCGCTCCGACGGCTCGCATCTCGACGAGCTGACGGAGACCGAACTCGCCGTCTTGCGCGTGCTCGCCGAGAACATGGACCGAATTGTCACGCGGGAGGCGCTGCATCCGGTCGTGACCGGCGCGGAGGCGCACGGCAGGCCGACGCGCGCGATCGACACTTGCGTCAGCCGGCTCAGAATCAAGCTGCGCGGCGCCGACGCCGGCGTCGAGATCCGCTCGGTGCGGCAGGCCGGCTATCTGTTCCGGCGCGAGCGCGGCGTCCGCGCGGCCGCCAGCTGAAAACAGCCTCGCGCAAGAATCGGCCGCGAGCATCGCGGCCGGAGCGTCCCCCCCGTTCCTTCAGCCGCGCAAGTCCCGAAAAGAAACCAAACCTCCGCGGCATTAACGATTGTCTAACCATTCTCGGCCCATGTTGGTTAACGAACCTTCATCAGGCCGAAGCCAAACATGAACGCGCAAGTCGGGCGAACATCAGCCATTCAGATCGGGGCCCGCTCCCTGTTGGCCTTCGCGCTGGAGCCCAAGGCGCCGCTGGCGGAATGGCTCGCGACGCTCGACGAATGGTTGACGCGCTCGCCCAATTTCTTCGCCTCCAAGCCGGTCATTCTGCAAATGGGCGGCCTGGAGATTCCGCTCAAGGAATATCGCGATCTGCTCGGTCAGCTCGCGCGCCGTCACATCCGGGTGATGGCGGTCGAGAATTCGCATCGGCTGCTGGTCGGCCCGCACCTGCCCCCTGTGGTCTCCGGCGGGCGCGTGGCGAGCCCCGAAAAGCTGCTCGACGAGACGCCCGCCGCGGCGCCCGCGCCCGCCGCTCCCGCTCCAGCGCCCCCGCCGGCGCCTGCGCCCGCGCCGCCGCGCCCGCTCTATCACGAAGGCAACCTGCGCTCCGGCCAGCAGATCGTGCATCTGGAAGGCGACGTCATCGTCATCGGCCGCGTCGCCTCGGGGGCTGAGATCGTCGCCGGCGGATCGGTGCATGTCTACGGCGCGCTTCAGGGCCGGGCCTTCGCGGGGGTCGCGGGCTCGCGGCGATGCGCGGATTTTCTGCCGCGAGGCGCGCGCCGAGCTGCTGTGCGTCGGCGAGGCCTTCGTCACCGCCGAGGACATCGACGCCAAATTCGAGGGTCAGCCGATCGAGGCCAGCCTCGAAGGCGGCCGCATCAAGATTCGCGTTCTGAATTGAGGGGAAACTAGCGCCATGGGCAACGTCATCGTCGTCACCTCAGGCAAGGGAGGCGTCGGCAAGACGACCTCAACCGCAGCCATCGGCGCGGCGCTCGCCGAGGGCGGCAAGCGCGTCTGCGTCGTCGATTTCGACGTGGGGCTGCGCAACCTCGACCTCGTGCTCGGCGCCGAGCGGCGGGTCGTCTATGATTTCATCAATGTCGCGCAGGGCGACGCCAAGCTGCAACAGGCGCTCATCCGCGACAAGCGCGTCGAGACGCTCTATCTGCTCGCCGCCTCCCAGACCCGCGACAAGGACGCGCTGACCGACGAGGGCGTCGAGCGCGTCATCGCCGAGCTGAAGGAAGGCTTCGACTGGGTCATCTGCGACAGCCCCGCGGGCATCGAACGCGGCGCGCTGCTGGCGATGCGCTTCGCCGACACGGCCGTGGTGGTCGCCAACCCGGAAGTCTCCTCGGTGCGCGACTCCGACCGCATCATCGGCCTGCTCGATTCGCGCACCCGCCGCGCCGAGGGCGGGGCCCGCATCGACAAATACCTGCTGCTGACCCGCTACGATCCGACCCGCTCGGCGCGAGGCGAGATGCTGAGCGTCGCCGACGTCCTGGAGATCCTCTCCATCCCGCTCGTCGGCATCATTCCCGAGAGCGAGGAAATCCTGCGCGCCTCCAACGTCGGCGCGCCGATCACCATGAACGCAGGCGCGAGTGTGGCGGCCAAGGCCTACAAGGACGCGGCGCGGCGGCTGGCGGGCGAGCCGGTGCCGCTGGCCATGCCCGTGGAGAAGAAGCCGTTCTTCAGCCGCCTGTTCGGTCGGAGGGCGGCATGAATCTGCTGAAGATGTTTCAAGCTCGCGGGAGCGCGCCGGTGGCGCGCGAGCGCCTGCAAATCCTGCTCGCGCACGAGCGCGTGCGGCTCGGCCCCGAGGATCTGCTGGCCAAGCTGCGCGACGATCTCATCGCGACGATCCTGCGCCATGTCGAGATCGACCCGGCCAAAGTGATGGTCAAGATGGACGGCGACGCGGCGGTGTCGACGCTGGAGATCGATATCGAGATTCCCCGCGACAAGATCGTCGGCGACGGCAGGCGCCGCCCGCTCCAGGACGAGGAGCTGACGACGGCGGCGTGAGAGGCGCCGCAGGCTTTCAGGCGCCAGGGGCGAAGAGGCTAGTCGTCCAAATCTAACGATTGGCGCCCAACCTTACTTCGCCCCTAAAGCCTGCGTTCGACCCGATGCGGACGTTTGCGCCATCCACTGCCCTCGTCCTTGTAAGATGCCCCACGCGAAGGCAGCTTATGGCTGCATCGCGGATGCGGAGGGGTCTCCGGCTCGTCCTCGGGCGATTGAGCCCGCACCTCAGCTTGGCAGCCCCTCCGTTTTTCCGTCGACCTCGAACAGTCGTTTGGGCCGCTTGAGCCCGATTGCGCAAGGAAGAGGAGGGACGGAAGTGTCCTATGTTGGAATTGACGTTTCGAAGGATCGGCTGGATGTCCATGTTCATCCTTCAAGCGAAGCTTATGCGGTGACGCGGGACGGGAAAGGCCTGGCCGATCTGGTCGAGCGGATGAAGACGCTTGGGCCTGAGCGCATCGCCGTGGAGGCGACGGGCGGGTTCGAGACGGTTGTGGCGGCGGCGCTTGCCGGGGCGGGGCTGCCGCTTGTGGTGGTGAACCCGGCGCAGGTGCGCCATTTCGCGCAGGCTCTCGGCCGGCGAGCCAAGACGGACCCGATCGACGCGGCGATGATTGCCCGGTTCGTCGAAGCGACGCGGCCGGACCTGCGCCCGCTCGCGGATGAAGCCACGCAGACGCTCGCGGATTTGGTGGCCCGGCGGCGGCAGATTATTGAGATGATCGTGGCCGAGCGCCATCGCGAGCGCCGTGTGACGGTCAAGCGCATCGCCAAGAGCATCGCACGATTGATCGTGGCGCTGGAAAAGGAGCTGACCGAGATCGACAGCGAGATCGACGCGGGCGTTCGCGGCTCGCCGGTCTGGCGCGAGAAGGAGGACCTGCTCGCTTCCGTACCGGGCGTCGGCTCGATAACGGCCCGCACGCTGCTGGCCGAACTGCCGGAACTCGGCCAACTCGACGGCAAGAAGATCGCCGCTCTTGCGGGCTTGGCTCCATTCACGCGCCAGTCCGGCCAGTGGAAAGGCCGCAGCATGATCGCAGGCGGCCGCAAGAGCTTACGCTCAGCCCTGTTTCTGGCGGCGCTTTCGGCCTGCCGCTTCAATCCGGCGCTCAAGCTTTTCCACCAGCGGTTGATCGAAGCGGGCAAACCCAAGATGGTCGCCCTTATCGCCGTCGCCCGGAAGCTGCTGACCATACTCAACGCGATTGCAAGGGACAGAAAGCCATGGCGCCCAGAGACCGCGTGAGGCCTGCCGCCGCCAAAGGATTGAAGGTCCGGCGTCGAAGGCATGGCGGACACGATTTTGCGGCTGACGAGCATGTCAAGGCCGTAAGCCGCGTGAGCGGTGGCGCGCAAGCGCCAGCCTTGACACGCTCGCCAGCCGCAGAAACACTCAAAGCCAGCAATTCGACCTTGACGCGCAACACAGTCGCTGAGGCGCCCCGAAGGGGCCTCGAAGGACGCTCGGTTCGCTCGACCGCTTCCGCAATCAGGCCGCCGCCGCGCCGCCGCTTGGCCAGTCTCGACAGCCGCTCATAGTCGCCCCTCATGTAAGCCTCCTTCTTGGCCCGCGACCATCCCTTGATCCGACGCTCGGCCGCGATGGCTTCGTCGATGCGCTCATAACGCTCGGAATAGGCCAGAACGACCGGGCGTCTGAAAAAGGTGAAACAGCCAGGGATCGCGCCGTTTGCGTGTTCGCTGACCCTGACGCAAGCGGCGTTGACTTGCACGTCCCCGCCGCGCCCGCTGGAGCGTCCTTCGAGGCCCCTTCGGGGCGCCTCAGCGACTGTGTTGCGCGTCAAGGTCGAATTGCTGGCTTTGAGTGTTTCTGCGGCTGGCGAGCGTGTCAAGGCTGGCGCTTGCGCGCCACCGCTCACGCGGCTTACGGCCTTGACATGCTCGTCAGCCGCAGAATCGTGTCCGCCATGCCTTCGACGCCGGACCTTCAATCCTTTGGCGGCGGCAGGCCTCACGCGGTCTCTGGGCGCCATGGCTTTCTGTCCCTTGCAATCGCGTTGAGTATGGTCAGCAGCTTCCGGGCGACGGCGATAAGGGCGACCATCTTGGGTTTGCCCGCTTCGATCAACCGCTGGTGGAAAAGCTTGAGCGCCGGATTGAAGCGGCAGGCCGAAAGCGCCGCCAGAAACAGAGCTGAGCGTAAGCTCTTGCGGCCGCCTGCGATCATGCTGCGGCCTTTCCACTGGCCGGACTGGCGCGTGAATGGAGCCAAGCCCGCAAGAGCGGCGATCTTCTTGCCGTCGAGTTGGCCGAGTTCCGGCAGTTCGGCCAGCAGCGTGCGGGCCGTTATCGAGCCGACGCCCGGTACGGAAGCGAGCAGGTCCTCCTTCTCGCGCCAGACCGGCGAGCCGCGAACGCCCGCGTCGATCTCGCTGTCGATCTCGGTCAGCTCCTTTTCCAGCGCCACGATCAATCGTGCGATGCTCTTGGCGATGCGCTTGACCGTCACACGGCGCTCGCGATGGCGCTCGGCCACGATCATCTCAATAATCTGCCGCCGCCGGGCCACCAAATCCGCGAGCGTCTGCGTGGCTTCATCCGCGAGCGGGCGCAGGTCCGGCCGCGTCGCTTCGACGAACCATCGCGCTGGCGTTCGCCATGTTCGCGGGACGACTTTCTCAGGCTCTCGACATGGCCGAACGGCACGCGCGGGGGCCTGCCAGCGATCACGTCGGCGGCGCGCACGATTTTCGCTATGGGAACCGCGGGACGCGGCGAACCTGGTATCTGACGCGAGGGTTCGCCGCGTTCGCTAATTTTGCTTCTGGTAGTTCTGCGGCCGCCAGTTGTGATGGTGGGGATGATGCGCCGCGCCGCCGCGGCGGCGTCATGCCGACATAGACGACGATGGGCTGCGAATAGAGCGGCGGATCGTGCGGAGTATGCTGCGCGTCGCCGAACACCAGTTGCAGCGTGTGCTTGCCCTTGGGCAGCGTAACGCTCGCTTCCGTCTGTCCTGCGCCGAAGTGCAGATTATTCTCGTTGTTGGGGATGGGCTGATCGAGCGGCGGCAAGGGCGCGTCGATGATGAGGTGATGGTGCCCGGAATTGGGCTTTTCGATACCGGCCGGCGCCACGCCCATGCCCACGAGCCCGAATCGAACGGTGAACGTCGTCGGCACATAGGCGCCATTGGCCGGCGACACGATGTAGACTTTGGCGTTCTTCGGCGAGGGATGACGGCCGGGCGCGGCGGCGGCGGCCGGCGCGGGCGTCGCCGCCGGTTCGGCGACCGTCACATGAATGATCGGCGACATGACGGGCGGCGAATGCGGCACGTGATTGGCGTCGCCCATCAGGAGCTGCAACGTGTGCTTGCCCACCGGCAGCGTGACCGTCGTCTCGGTCTGGCCGGCCCCGAAATGCAGGTTGTTCTCATTGTTGGGGATCGGCTGGTCGAGGGGCGGCGTGTCTTCGTCGATCAGCAGATGGAAATGACCGCTGTTGGCCTTCTTGACGCCCGCCGGCGCGACGCCCATGCCGGACAAGCCGAAGTGGACCGTCGTCGTCGGCGCGATCGTCGCCCCGTCCTTCAGATCGACGAAATAGGCCTTGGCGCCGGGGGGCGAGGGAGTGAGCTCCGGCTTGGCTGTTTCGGCGGAAGTCGGCGTCGGCTGCGGCGTCTGCGCGGCGGCGGACAATCCCAGAGCCGAACCACGCGATCAACGCCCAAGTCGCAGGCCGCATGAGCTCCTCCCCCTCGAAGAACCGGCGCATCCGCTCGCGCGTCGCAAAGACTACGACCTTGATGGCCCCTGTTTACAACGATAGCATGAGCCGGAGACTTGTAAAGCGGCCCCGATCCCACGAAACTCGCCTGTGGAGCGCAAGGAGCGGGGTTGTCTCACGCATTCCCCGCGCGCAAGCGGGCGAAGGTCGCGGACGCGAGGCGGCGGGGGCGGAATGAGGTCGGCAGGAAAACGGCGTCTGCGCTTGGCCCTCGCCTTGGGGGGCGCCATCCTGGCGGCGGCGAGCGCGCTCGCCGCCGACCGCCTGCCGGGAGAGGTGTTTCGCGATTGCGACGCCTGCGACGAGATGGTCGTCGTGCCCGCGGGCGATTTCGTCATGGGCTCGACCCAGAAAGCCTCGGAATCGCCGCCGCACAAGGTCAGGCTCCACAAGGCCTTCGCCATCGCGCGAAGGGAGGTCACTTTCGCCGAATGGGACCGCTGCGTCGCGGCCGGCGGTTGCAAGCATATTCCCGCCCGACCAGGGCTGGGGACGCGGCGACCGTCCGGCGATCAATCTAGGTTGGGACGACGCCAAGCAATATGTCGCCTGGATTTCCAAGGAGTCCGGAAAAACCTACCGGCTGCCGACCGAGGCCGAATGGGAATATGCGGCCAGAGCGGGCACGGCGTCGACGTTCTGGTGGGGCAAGGAGGCCGGCAAGGGCCACGCCAGATGCGCCGATTGCGGCGACAAGGCCCAGGGCACGGCGCCGACCGGCTCTTTCCGCCCCAACGGCTTCGGGCTCTACGACACCTCGGGCAACGCCGCCGAATGGGTCGAGGACTGCTGGAACCCCTCCTTCGCGGGCGCGCCGGCCGACGGCTCCGCCTGGACCAAGGGGGATTGCCAGCTGCGCGTGCTGCGCGGCGGCTCGTTTCTCGACAAGGCGCCCGGCGTCGCCTCGGCCGCCCGCTTTCGCTACGACTACGATGTGCGCTATTATGCGAACGGGTTTCGGGTCGTGCGCGACCTGAATTGAGCTTTAAATCTTAACAGAAACAACTTAAGACCGTAATCATGTTCACGGGATACAACCTCTAACCCCCGGCGCCGGGCGCCGCCGAACGTGGCCGAATATGCGTAAGCTGCTCCTCCGCACGTTGAGCCTGCTGGCCGGATTGCTTCTCGCGGCTTTCGGCGCGGATGACGCTTTTGCGCTGCGCCGGGTCGCCCTCATCATCGGCAATGCGCAATACGAGCACGCCGGCGTGCTCGCCAACACGCTCAACGACGCGCACGCCATCGCCGCTATGCTGAAACGGGCGAAGTTCGACATCGTCGACGAGCGCGACAATCTCGGCGTCGTGGACATGAAGCGCGCGGTGCGCGACTTCTCGGCGGTCGCCGGCAACGCCGACATCGCGGTGATCTACTATTCCGGCCACGGCATCGAGGCCTCGGGCGTCAACTATCTCATCCCCGTGGACGCCAGACTCGCCAACGCCTACGACGTCGAGGACGAGACGCTGCCGCTCGACCGGCTTCTGTGGGCGACCTCCAGGGTCAAGTCGCTGAGCCTCATCGTCCTCGACGCCTGCCGCGAAAACCCGTTCCTGCGCGGCGGCGACGGGAGGCCGATTACGCGCGCCATCGCCAGTCACGTGATCGGCGAGCAGGCGACGACCGCCAATACGCTCATCGCCTACGCCGCCAAGGCCGGCTCTCTCTCCTACGACGGCGTCGGCCCGAACAGCCCCTTCACCACGGCGCTCGTCAAATTCATCGCCGAGCCCGGCGTCGACATCCGCATCGCGCTCGGCAAGGTGCGCGACGACGTGCTGGCGACGACCGGCAACCGGCAGGAGCCCTTCGTCTACGGCTCGCTCGGCGGCGAGACCGTCTCGCTTTCGCCCGCCGCCGCCGCCCCGGTGAGCGATCCGCTCGCCGCGACCGCCGCCGATTATGCGCTGGCCGAGCGGGTCGGCTCCTCCGAAGCCTGGCGGGCCTTCATCCGGGCGCACCGCGAAGGCGGCTTCTATGTCGAACTCGCCCGCGCCCAACTGGACCGGAGCGCGGTGGCGAGTCCCGCTCCGAGTCCCGCTTCGAGCCCTTCGCCCTCCCCCTCGCCATCGCCATCGCCTGTCGTCGCCCTCGCCGCGCCGCTCGGCCAAGCCGGAGGCTCCGGGCCTGGAGGGCGGCTGCAAAGCCGAAGCCGCGCGGCTGGCGGAATTGCGCAGCGACCCCTCGCCCGACGCGATCTCCGCCTTCGCCGCCGAAAGCTCCTGCGAGGCCCTGCGCCCGCAGCTCCATCGCCTGATGGAGAGCGTCGGGATCGCCGTCCGGCCGACCCCTCCGGCGATGACGCGCCTGGCGGCCCGAAATCCCAAGGGAGCGGGCTGCGGGGACGAGGCGCGGGAGCTGGAGCGTCTGCGCGCGGACCCTGATCCCGCCAAGGCGAAGGAGCTTGCCGACCACCTCGCCTGCGCGGCGCTGCGGCCGCAATTGCAGCGGCTTCTGGAGAGCCTGGGCCTCGCGCGGCCCTCGGCCGCGACAAGCTCGCAGCGCGCCGTGGCGCCGATGGCCGGACCCGCGCCCGGCCCCGACAGCGCCGCCGACTGCGCGGCGGAGGATTCCGAGCTTTCTCGCCTGCGCGCCCATCCCGACCGCAAGGCGACGCTCGACTTCGCCGGCGCGATGCGCTGCCGGGCCCTGAAGCCGCAATTGGCGCGCCTCTTGGAGAGCCTCGGCGACTGAGGCGAGGATCGCCGATGAGCGCCGCGCGGACGCAAGCTTGACATTGCCGGCGCCCGAGCGCCGAATGACGAGCGTTCCCGGAGTTTGGCCGACGTCGAACAATTGCGACGGCCGGGTGTTTTGAAACAGCAATCCGCATGCGTCGGCTGCTCGCCGTTCTTTTCCTGCTCCTCGCCGTCTTCATTGTCGGCGGCCCTCGGCGAAGGCCGACGAGGGCGCGCGCGTCGAACTGGCGTTCTTCTACGGCCGAGGCTGCCCGCATTCGCCCATGATCGGCATTACGGCGGCGGCTTATTTTGGCTTCACCACGGCGGAGAAGGCGGAGGAAATGGCGGGTTCAATCTCCAACGGCTTCACCTTGTCGCCGGGATCATCATTCTGGCGCTAGGCGTCGCGATGCTGGCGGCGCTGTGGGCCGGTTACGCCTAGCGCCTTGCCTGAAACATCGGTCCGCAATTCGCAAATCGTGCAATTCGGGGCCATTTTTTGACGCCGCTCAATACGGCTCGGCGCGGGATCGGCTGTTATAAGCTTGCTCCCGCATGGATTGACAAATCTGCGCGTACTTATGGAGGGGCTTCTTGAGGCAGGAATAAGCATTGGAGGTTGGAATGCCCGAAGAGAGCGAACTCAAAGTGGTCTCGCGTCGAGATGCATTTTTGGCCCTGGCGTTCGGCCTGGGGTCCTGTCTGGCGGCTTCGTCGGTTCTAGCCCAAGACACCTCGGGAACCGCAGGAACCTCGGGCTCCACCACCTCGGGCGGAACCCATGGGATGCAGCGGCGCCAGGAGCGTCGAAAGGGACGGCACGAGCGACGCGAAGGGCGGCGTGAGGGTCGACACCAACGACGCGAGGAGAGGCACGGCGGCGGACAGCCGGCGACGCCCCCGGCTGGCGACACACCCGCGCAGTGATAGTCCCCGCGATTTTCTGCAAAGCGCCCGCGGCGGGAGGACCCCGCCGCGGGCGTGGCTATTGTTACGGTCGCGCGGCGTTACGGTGACAGTGCCCTAAATATCGAACCTCCCGTTGCCCGCGCAAATCCCCGCCGCTTCCGAAGGCTCTGATCGCCTTCGTGCGATGACGGCATTGCAGCAGTTTCGTGCTCAGATTGTATGGGTCGCGCTTATGCAACCCGTTGTGAGTATCGCTGTCGGACACTCAATTCGCTGTGACCGCCAAGAGAACGGTCAAAGAAAATTTCCGTTCAAAAAAAGCAGCAAAAGCGTTTGGATCGTAACATTCTAACCGTATTTCATCCGACCTTCGTTTAACACAAAGTATATAAAATTCTACGCTATGCGGCAAAAGTTTGGCGAGCATGCCATAATCTCGGACTTGCCCGGTGATTGGATTGCGCTAGTAAGCAAGTATCGAATCATTAACCAACGAGGCGCGCGTGCATGCCATCGGAAACGATGCGTCTGGAACGGTCCGGCAGACGGTGTCCAGGCTGCACGTCGATCGCGGGTTGCACGTCTTGCGGTACGTCAGTTCCGCGGCCGGCGAATACGGGCCGAGCGTGGCCCCGGTCGTGGGGCCGGAAGCGGCGGGCAAAATCAGCCTGATCCCGGCCCCTGATAATCCGGGCGGCGAACTCGCGCGGCCTGGCGAGTGCCTCGTGGTCGTCGCCGAAATTGCAGGGACTATTCGCCTTGTGGTTACGCCGCGCGGGCCGCAAGGCTCGCGGGACGCGGTCTTGCGATTGGAATTGCTGGAACAACGGCGAAAAGCCGGCGCGCAGGCGGAACGTTTGCCCGCGGCGGTCACGGAGCCGTTCCGCTTCATCGCGCATTTGTCGCGGCGAGGAGATGTTGAAGTCGCCGCTGGGGAATGGGCTGGCGGTCCAGGTGTAGCCGCCCCGTTGGAGGGGCTGACGATTTCTCGGCCGGCGCGTTGAAGCGCGGGCGCTTTCGGCGGTCGGAGGCGAACGGCGGTGGTCATCCTGGGCGCCGGCGGGAACCTTTCTGGGAAGCCGCGGACGGGCACAGCCGTTGCTTGGGTTGAGCGTCAAAATCGAGGAGGGCCAGGATCCGGAATGTGAATTGGCGATCGAAGCCATGTTTCCCGGTTCGCCAATCGTCAAACAGCGAGGCAGGGAAATTGAAGTGGTTGGCCCTTCAGGCGGCGGTCCGCTCGTGGGGCTTCGCATAGAGCTTGTCCAAGCGGAGAAGGGTCGAAAGGCGCCGTTGCACGAAGTGCTCGCGGCGCCTGAGCCGCGCCCGCGGTTGTTTCGACCTCGTGTCGGACAAGCGTCGATCTAAGTGATCGGAGTGGGGTAACCTAGGGGAATTCGGATATGGCTACTTATCTTCTGAATGCCGGCACACTCGAACAGTTGTTGGCCAACACGCATCTTTCGGGTGGAACCGTCAACGTCATCGACTATGCGTTGTTTTCATCCGGCCAGTATCCGACGGGGAAGCACCTGCTAGGCGCCCAAGTCAACAACGGATCGGGGATGGAGACCGTTCCCATCGGCAACTCCACGGGGCTCTTTATCGAACTCGGATCAAACGTTCAGGACACGATCACGTATTCATCCGATTCAGGCGAAGATCATGGTCATGGTCATGGTCACGATGATGATCGCGGATGGGGCGACGACAGGTCCGACCGGCACGACAAACACCACGACAAACACCACAGCAAACACCACGACAAACACCATGACGGCGACCGTAACGGCCATGACACGCTCAAGTCGTCACATCATCCGAACAGCGGACATGTCCTCGTTGCGGGCGACGGCGATAACGTCACCCTGATCGATCAGGGCACCGGAGGCGACACTTTGATTGCAGGGTATCAGAGCAATCTTGGCGTCCATCAGACTCTTTCCGTGACAGGCGGAAACAACATGCTGATCGGTGGCCTGTACAGCAATGTTTTTGATACGCTGGTTGGAAGCTCCGGCAACGATACCTTGCAGGTTTTTTCGGGTCAGAACGTCTTGATCGCCGGCGGCGGCCACGACACGCTGTTCGGCGGTTCGGGGTCCGATACGATGAACCTCGGAGGAGGTAAAGGTTCGCGTGATCTGGTCAATAGCGGATCGGGCGCCGAGACGATCAACATCGCCACCGGCGGGCACGACACGATAAACGGTTATAGCCAGGAGCAGACACAGGTTTACATCAACTCTGGCGGCGAGCATGTAGATTTCAAGACTCAGGGCAAATATGACGTTTACAAGTACGGTGAGGGCCACAGCACCACAACCATAGATGTCCTGCACGGCACCGCGACAGTCCATATTATTTCGTAGTCCGACCTGAGCGCCTGATAAGCGGCGGGCGCCCGCGACGCGGGCGCCGAACAGCGCATGTATTGAAGTCGGTCGCGAGGATCTTGCGAACGGCGCGCGCGTCGCAAACCGGAGTGAATTGTTCTTCTGTTCACAACAGCTTTCCGGCCCAGTTCATCCACTTGGCCGGAAAGCTGGCGGCTCACGACGCGCGACGCGTATCCAAGCGGTCGTGGCCGGGCTTGTCCCGGCCATCCACGCCGGCCGGCAACAAAGGGGATCGCGGTTTGCGCAAGGCCGAGGCGGGCTCAATCGGGAGACGCGCCTTGAGCCGAATGGCGTGGTTGGCCGGGACAAGCCCGGCCATGACTGAAAACACCGTTTCCGCCCCACAGGCTCGCGCTTGCGGGCGGACAAGATCTGGCGCCTAAGCGCCAGATTTCGCTAACGCCGGGACTGTCCCGGCGTCAGTGATTGTCGCGCGGCACGCCCGCGGTCTGCGCGAGTTTCTGGAAGCCGACCGCCGGCTTCAGCACCATGCCCTCGTCGAACTGCGCCACCATCTGCCGCTGGATCTCCTGCCACGGCGTCTGGCTCCTGGGGAAGGCGTAAGGGTGCTTCTCCAGCGCCGCGCGGCGCTCGGCGAGTTCCGCCTCGCTGATGAGGATGTCGGCGGTGCGCTTCTTCAGGTCGATGCGCACGCGGTCGCCGGTCTTCAACAGCGCAAGCCCCCCGCCCGCCGCCGCTTCCGGCGAGGCGTTGAGGATCGAGGGCGAACCCGACGTGCCGGACTGGCGGCCGTCGCCGATGCAGGGCAGCGCGTGCACGCCCTTCTTGATGAGATAGGCCGGCGGCTGCATGTTCACCACTTCCGCGCCGCCGGGATAGCCGATCGGCCCCGTGCCGCGAATGAACAGCATGCACCGCTCGTCGATCTTCAGCGCGGGATCGTCGATGCGGTGATGATAATCCTCCGGCCCGTCGAACACGATGGCGCGGCCCTCGAAAGCCTCGGGGTCCTTGGGATCGGAGAGATAGCGCTTGCGGAACTCCTCGCCGATCACGCTCGTCTTCATGACCGCGTTGTTGAAGAGATTGCCCTTCAGCACGATGAAGCCGGCGTCCTTCATCATCGGCTTGTCGATGGGCGTAGATGACGTCGTGATCGTCGGTGGCGCGGTCGCGGCAGTTCTCGCCGATCGTCTTGCCGTTGACGGTCAGCGCGTCGGCGTGGACGAGCTTCTTCTTCATCAGCTCATGCACGACCGCCGGCACGCCGCCGGCGCGGTGGAACTCCTCGCCCAGATATTTGCCGGCCGGCTGCATGTTGACGAGCAGCGGAATCTTGTGGCCGACCTTCTCCCAATCGTCGATGTCGAGCTTGACGCCGACATGGCGGGCGATGGCGTTGATGTGGATCGGCGCGTTGGTCGAGCCGCCGATCGCCGAATTGACGATGATCGCGTTCTCCAGCGCCTGCCTCGTGATGATGTCGGAGGGCTTCAGATCCTCCCACACCATCTCGACGATGCGCTTGCCGGTCTCATAGGCGATCTGGCCGCGCTCGCGATGCGGCGCGGGGATCGCGGCGCAGCCGGGCAGGCTCATGCCGAGCGCCTCGGCCAGCGCGTTCATCGTCGAGGCCGTGCCCATCGTGTTGCAATGGCCGACCGAGGGCGCCGAGGAGGTGACGATCTCCATGAACTTCTCATAGTCGATCTCGCCCGCCGCCAGCTGTTCGCGCGCCTTCCAGACGACGGTGCCGGAGCCGGTGCGCTCGCCGTGGTGCCAGCCGTTGTTCATCGGCCCGCCCGAAAGCACGATGGCCGGCAGGTTCACCGTGGCGGCGGCCATGATGCAGGCCGGCGTCGTCTTGTCGCAGCCGGTGGTCAGCACCACGCCGTCGATGAAATAGCCGTAGAGCGTCTCGACCAGCCCGAGATAGGCGAGATTGCGGTCGAGCGCGGCGGTCGGGCGCTTGCCCGTCTCCTGGATCGGATGGACCGGGAATTCGAACGGCACGCCGCCTGCCGCCAGAATGCCGTCGCGCACGCGCTTGGCGAGCTCGATGTGGTGGCGGTTGCAGGGCGAAAGGTCGGAGCCGGTCTGGGCGATGCCGATGATCGGCTTGCCGGAGCGCAGCTCCGCCGGCGTCAGCCCGAAATTGAGGTAGCGCTCGATATAGAGCGCCGTCATGCCGGGGTTGTCGGGATTGTCGAACCAGAGCTTCGAGCGCAAGCTCCGCTTGCCCTGTTTCGGCGCTCCGCCCTTCGTGGTCATGTTTTGTCTCCGTAGCTCTGGCCGTTGCCGCGCCGCGCGCGACGGGCGTCCGCGCTGTGGATAGGCGCGCGCCTCTCGGGGCGCAAGCGGAGTCCGGCGTCTGGCGCGTCCTCGGCGTCGCGCGGCGTTCGATATGAACCTGCGCTCGCCCACCGCGACCCTCGACAGCCGCCGGCGCCCGCCCTAAATCCGCGCGGGCGGATCGCCGGCGCCCGCCGGCCAGGGTTCAGGGACTGCAGGGTGTTCAAGTTCGGGGGCGCGCCCGCGCGCGCCAACCATAGCGCGGAGCTTAGCGCGGCGCGCGCGCGGCGGCGCGAGCGGAGGGCGCCTTGATCGTCGCCATCGACGGCCCGGCCGCCTCGGGCAAGGGCACGATCGCGCGGCGACTGGCGGCGCATTACCGCCTGCCGCATCTCGACACCGGCCTGCTCTACCGCGCCACCGCCGCCAGCCTCATCCAGGCCGACAAGGCGCTCAGCGACGTCGAGGCGGCGGTCGCCGCCGCGCGCTCGCTCGGCCTGATGGAGTTCGACGAGGAGACGCCTGCGCGGCGCGCGCATGGGCGAGGCGGCCTCGGTGGTCGCCGCGATGCCGGAGGTGCGCGCCGCCCTCGTCAAGGCGCAGCGCGATTTCGCCGCCCGGCCGAGCGGCGCGGTGCTCGACGGCCGCGACATCGGCACGGTCATCTGCCCCAAGGCGGACGTCAAGATTTTCGTCACCGCCAGCCCCGCCGCGCGCGCGCAGCGACGGGCGCTGGAGTTGATGCGGCGCGGCGAGAAAATCGACTACGCCGCCGTGCTCGCCGACATTGCGCGGCGCGATGCGCGCGACGCCGGACGCGCCGACGCGCCCATGCGCCCCGCAGACGACGCCGTCACGCTGGATACGACCCGGCTCGACATCGACCAATCCTTCGCGCGCGCTGTCGAAATCATCGAGAGCCGCCTGAGGAACGCCAAGCCCGCGGGGGCGTGACGGCGGCGTCCCCGACGCCTCGCGGGCTCAGGCCGAGGCGGCCAGCGGCTCCTTGACGGTATAGGCGGCGAGCCGCTCGTGCGTCGCCCTGAGCCGGGCGATGGCGCTGTCGATCTCGGCGCGCTGACGCTCGAGATGATCGATCTGGGCGACGATCTGCTGCGGCTTCAGCTTGCCTTCAAAATCATCAGAGGATTCGTAGTTGCCGATGAGATCGTGAATTTCGGTCAGCGTGAAGCCGAGCTGCTTTCCCTTCAGGATCATCTGCATCCGGATCCGATCCGCTGCGGAATAGAGCCGAGAGTTTCCTTCCCGCCGCGGACGAAGCAATTTGCGGTCTTCGTAAAATCTAAGCGTACGCAAACTGACGTTGAACTCCGACGCCATCTCCCCGATGGTCATTTCGCGCTTGCCGATATTGCCGAGCGAATCGGATCGAGTCTCCCCTTCGGCGCGCGATGCCGCAACATTACCTAAAGTCGCCATAACCCAGTCTCCGTTATACTTGCGTTCCCCTAGAGTTTTCGGGCTTCCGACTCACGAAAGTCCGCCGCCGCCGTTACGGATAGCGCGTTCCTGGGCCTTATGCAACTTCATGAGTGTATACAACCGTAACTCGCCTGCACCCGCAGGGCGACGAGTGACCCGTTTCGGCACAGCTTAACGGATTGTTCACCACATCGGCGGAAACATCCGGGTTAACGGCGGGGTATCCGTCGGCGATAGGCGGGGCAATGAGAACGGCAACGGCGCAGAGCGGACGCGCAGGCGAGCGAACGGCCCACAAAATCGCTGAAAAGATGGCGAAAAGCGCCGGCGTCGACTTCGACGAATGGATCGAGGAAGCCATCGCCGAATACGCCGAAGACCTAGGCGTCGACCCGCAGGAACTCGACGAGCGCGAGCGTCTGGAGGCCATCGAGGAGCGCATCGACAGGCTCGCCGCAGGTGGGCCCGGCCCGCCCCCCGCGCGGGTCCGAAAACGACGAGCGCCGTCCCCGAGCGGCGCCGCGACGCCGCAGACCGGTCGGCCGCGCGCGACGAATCACCCCGGCGCCGCGTCGCCGAGTTCGCAACGCCGCCGAGCCCGATCGCCGCGAACAGGCGGCCAGGCGCATCGAAAGGCGCGCCCAACGCCTGCCGGAGCGCCCGCTGCGCGCGCGCGAGGAGCGCGCGCGCGGCCGCCTCGAAGAGGCGATCCAGGAGATCGAGCGGCGCGCCGCGCGCAACGAACAGCGCACCGCCCGCGCCCTCGAGTCGCTGACAAGCCTCATCGAGACGCGCGGCGAGGATCGCGGCCGCCTCGAACGGGCGATCGACGAGATCGAGAAGCGCGCCGAGCGCAGCGAGCGGCGCGCCGCCGAGGCGCTTCAGTCGCTCGCCGACATCGTGCAGGCCCATGGCGGCGAGCGCGACCGGCTCCAACAGGCCATCGCCGAGGCCGAGACCCGCGCCGAGAAGACCGCCGCGCGCACCGCCCGCGCCCTCGAAACGCTCTCCGTCGCGGTCGAGACCGCGCAAGGCCGAGCGCGATCGTCTCGAAACCGCCATCGAGCGCGTCGGCAAGCGCGCCGAGCACAGCGAAGCGCGCGCCGCGCGCGCGCTCGAATCGCTGGTTTCCCAGGCCCAACCAGCCGCCGAGCCGCCGGCGCCGCGCCCCAGCGACCCAGTCGCTGCGCGTCTCGAAGCGCTCGCCCGCCGCGCGGCCCGTCCGCCGGAGCCGCCGGTCGAGAAGCTCGCCGCCGGAAAGCGCCGCCGCCGCCCAGCGACGACGATACGTTCCGCCTCGTCGCCGAGCGGCTCGCGCGTCGCCGCAAACAGCGCCAGGACGGCGGGTCCGAGCCGCCGGGCGAACCGGGCGCCCCGGCGCTCGCCGAGGCCAAGTCCGACGCCGCCGAACCGGCGGCCATCGTCGCCGACATGCAGCGCCAGCTACGGCTTCTCGCCGACAAGGTCGACACGCTCGCCGCCGCTCCGGCCGCAAAACCGGAGGAGCCCGCCAAGCCGACGGAGCCCGCCAAGCCGATGGAGCCCGCCAAGCCCGCGGAGGCTCCCGCGAAGGACGCGGCGGTCGCGCGCATGGAGCGGCAGCTTGCGGGCCTCGCCGAGCGCGTCGAGCGGCTCGCTCAGGGCCCCTCCGCGCCGGGCGAGGCCGCGCGCGCCGAGAGCGAGAAGCGCGCCTCCTCGCTTTCGAGCGTTGAGCGGCGGCTCGACGAAATCGGCATGCGCATCGAGGCGGCGGCGCGCCGCCCGGCGCTCGATTCTCGCCCGCTGGAGGAGCTCGCCCGCCGCGTGGAGGCGATCCGCGCCGCGGTCGAACGCCAGGGCGCGGCGCGCCCGGATGCGGCGGCGCTCTCGGCGGCGCTGGCCAATCTCAGCGACAAACTCGACCGCGCCGCCTCGAACGGCGCGCAATCGGCGGCGACCATGGCCGCCCTTCAGGGAATGATCGGGCGTCTCGAAGAGGCGCTGCAGCGCCCGACGTCGGTTTCGCTCGACGCCCGCCCGATCGAGGATCTCGCCCGCCGCATCGAGGGCGTGCGCGGCCTCATGGAGCGCCAGAGCGGCCTCGTGCCGAAGGTCGAGGAGATCAACGCCGCCATCGGCGAGCTTCATCAGAAATTGCCGCAGCCGGCCGCGACGGCGACGGAGATCGAACGCCTCGAGGCGGCGCTGCGCCAGCTCTCGGCGGACGTGCAGGAACTCGGTCGGGCGGCTCCCGTGGACATGGAGCCGGTAGAGGCGCTCGGCCACCGCATTGAGGAGATGCGCAAGGCGGTGGAGAGCCATGGGGCGCTGGCGCCGCAGGTCGAGCGGCTGGAGAGCGCGCTCGCCGACATCCGCGCCCGGCTCGACCGCCCGGCGCAGAGCCCGCAGATCGAGGCGGTCGACGCGACCTTGCGCAAGCTCGCCGCCAAATTCGAGGAGGCGGTGAACCGCCCCGCGCCCGATCCCAGGCCGATCGAAGACCTCGCCCGCCGCATCGACACCGTCAGGAACGTCGCCGAGCGCGGCTTCGTCCCCCACGCCGAACGCCTCGAAGCGGCGCTCGCCGACATCCGCGCCAAGCTCGACAAGCCGGCGCCCGAACCCGACGCCCGCCCCATCGAGGACCTCGCCCGCCGCATCGACACCGTCAGGAACGTCGCCGAGCGCGGCTTCGTCCCCCATGCCGAGCGCCTCGAAGCGGCGCTCGCGCGACATCCGCGCCAAGGCTCGACAAGGCCGCCGACCGGCCGTTCGACGCCCGCCCGATCGAAGACCTCGCCCGCCGCATCGACACCGTCAGGAACGTCGCCGAGCGCGGCTTCGCTCCCCCATGCCGAACGCCTCGAAGCCGCGCTCGCCGACATTCGCGCCAAGCTAGACAAGCCGACGCCCGAACTCGACGCCGCCCTGCGCGATCTCTCCGCCAAGATCGAGGAAGCGATCAGCCGGCCGGCGCCCGACACGCGGGCCATTGAAGACCTCGCCCGCCGCATCGACACCATCAGAAACGTCGCCGAGGGCGGGTTCGTCCCGCACGCCGAGCGTCTCGAAGCGACGCTCGCCGACATCCAGGCCAGGCTCGACAAGCCGGCGCCCGCGCCCGACCCCAGGCCGATCGAAGACCTCGCCCGCCGCATCGACACCGTCAGGAACGTCGCCGAACGCGGCTTCGTCCCCCACGCCGAACGCCTCGAAGCCGCGCTCGCCGACATTCGCGCCAGGCTCGACAAGCCGGCGCCCGAGCTCGACGCCGCCCTGCGCGATCTTTCCGCCAAGATCGAGGAGGCCGTCAGCCGGCCAGCGACCGTCTCCCTCGACCCGAGGCCCATCGAGGAGCTCGCCCGCCGCATCGAGAGTGTGCGCGAGAGCCTCGACAAGCCGGCGGCGCTGGCGCCGCAGGTCGAGCGGCTGGAGACCGCGCTCGGCGCCGTCGCCGACCGGCTCGACCGCGCGCAGCCGATCATCGACGCCCAGGGCATCAATTCGGCGCTGGCGGCGATGAACGCCCGGCTCGAAGAGGCCTTCCTCCGGCCGGCGCAGGTCGAGATCGACCGAGAGCCGTTCGACGCGCTGACGGCGCGCGTCGACGCGATGCGCGAGACCGTGGAGCGGCAGACCGAGCAGTTCGACGTCGTCGGGCGGCCGATCGACGAGCTCGGCAAGCGGCTGGAGACCCTGCGCGAGGCCGTCGAGCGGCAGTCCGAACACATCGACTTCGAGCGGCTCGAAGGGGCGCTGCGCGAAGCGACCGAGAAGCTCGCCCGCCCGGGCGTAGGGCCGGAGGAGTTCCGGGCCATCGTCTCGGCGATCCAGGCGCTGGCGGGCAAAATCGACGACGGCGCCTCCGCCTCGATCGCCGCGCGCGTCGAGGACCTCATGGAGCGCGTGGCCGACCGGCTCGACCGCCCCGCCGTCGCCGCCGCCGACATCGCCGCTCTGGCCGACGCCATCGCCGATCTGGCGGCGAAGTCGGAGCGCCCCGCCCTGGACCTGTCGCGATTCGAAGCGTTGATGGAGCAGGTCGGCGCCCCGCCCCGAAGCCGATCAGCGACCTCGCGGCGGTCGCGGACGCCATCGCCGATCTCTCCGCGAAGATCGAACGCACGGCCCCCGCATTCGACGAAGAGCGCGCCGAGGTTCTGCTCGAGCGCCTGGCGCTTCGGTTCGACCGCTCCGGGTCCGATAGCGCCGACCTCGCCGCATTGGGCGAGGCGATCGCCGATCTCAGCGCGAGGCTCGACCGCGAGAGCGGCGCGCCGCGCGCTTCGCTGCTGGAGGACCTCGTCCAGGACATCGCCGTCCGGCTCGACGCCATCGAAAGCAGGATCGACGACAGGGCCGGCCTGATCCACGCCGACGACGGCGGCGCGCAGCTCGAACGCACGCTGCGCGCGCTGCAGGACAAGATCGAGGACCTCGGCGAGGCGCGCATGTCCGACGTCCTCATCGAGCAGACGGCCCGGGCGATCGCGCGCGATTTGAACGCGCGCCTGCCCGCCGCCAGCCCGGAGGCGCTTCTCGGTCCCATCCAGGACATTCAGGACCGGCTCGAATCGATCGCCTCGATGCGGCCGAGCGCCGCCACGCTCGAACAGACCATGGTCGAGCTGACGGAGGAGCTCGAAGCGTTCCGCGCCCCGCGCGATACGATCGGGCGCGGCGCGTCGACGATGTCGGACATGCGCGCCGAGCAGTTGCAGCTCGACCGCCGCATCGACACGCGCTTCTCGGGCGTGCAGGAAATTCTGGAGAGGCTCGTCGACCGGCTCGACCGCGACGGCGGCGCCGAGCCTTCCTCCGCCCTTCGCACAACGCCGTCGTCCGCGCCTGCCCGCGCCGGCATGCTCGACATCCCCGACCGCGGCGCCGGCGACAAGCGCCCGGCCGGCGCGCCGGGACTCGACGCCGCCCAGATCGTCGCGCAGGGACGCGCCCGGGAAGGCGCCGACGGCGGCAACCCCAAGGCCGCGGCGATCAACGCCCACATCGCCGCCGCCCGCCGCGCCGCCAACGCCGCCGCCGCCGACGGCGAGCGGCGCGAGGAACTGGAGCAGGCGCGCGACGCCGCCCGGAGCGGCGGCGGACTCGGCGCGCGCGCGCGGCCGTCATGTTCTACGCGGCATCGCCGCCCGGTGCTGCTCGGCGTCGCCGGGCTCATGACGGTGCTGACCGGCGTCGCCGTGGTCGAAATGCGCGGCCACGCGCCGCACCCGCAAGTCCGAGCTCGAAATCCCGGCCACGCCGCTCGCGCAAGCCGAGCCGCCGGCGCGCGAGACCGCGACGGACAAGACGCCGACCGGCGCGATCAACGCCGCGCCCAAGGTGATCGCCGCGCCGTTGCCGCCGCCGAAGGCGGACGCGGCCGGAAAGCCGCCGGCGGCGCTCATCGCCGCGCTGCCCGCGGGGCTCGGCGGCCCGCTCGCCGCGGCCGGCTCGAACGGCGACGTCGGCGCGGAGGTGGAGATCGCGCAACGCTTTCTCGAAGGCCGCGGGGTGCCGCGCGATCCCAAGGCGGCGGCGGGCTGGATGCAGGCGGCCGCCGACGCCGGCGACGCCTTCGCGCAATACCGGCTCGGCGCGCTCTACGAGAAGGGCCTCGGCGTCCAGCGCGACCTGGCGCGCGCCCGCGAACTCTACAAGAAGTCGGCGCAGGCGGGCAACGCGAGGGCGATGCACAATCTGGCCGTGCTCTATGCGCAGGACGGCGGCGACGGCAAGCCCGACTACGCCGGCGCGATCGACTGGTTCCGCAAGGCGGCGGCCTATGGCGTGCGCGACAGCCAGTTCAACCTCGGCGTGCTCTACGGCCGCGGGCTCGGCGCGTCGCAGAACCTCGCCGAAAGCTGGATGTGGTTCTCGCTCGCCGCGCGCCAGGGCGACACCGACGCCGCCAAGAAGCGCGACGAAGTGGAGAACCGCATGGACGGCCGCGCGCTGGCCGCAGGCCAAGAAGCTGCTCGACGGGTTCAAGGCCAAGACGCCGAACCCGCCGTCAACGATCCCCCGCCCGTCCCCGCCGCCGCGGCAGGAAGCGCGCCGGACGACGCCAAAGCGGCGAAGGCGAGAGGGTAAGCCACGGCGGCGCGCCGCGGACCGCTCATACAGCCTTGCGACAGAACTCCCCGCCTTGACCCGCCTCCCGCCCTCGCCGATAGCACGGAGCGCGGAGGCGGCATGGCGGCCGCGGTCGCGACTGAGGCTGATCGGGACGACTGATGTGCATGCGCGCATCGCCGCCTACGACTATTACCGCGACCGGCCCGACGCCTCTTCCGGCCTCGCCAAGGCCGCCACGCTGATCGCGGCGGCGCGCGCGGGAGGCCGCCGAACTGCCTCGTCTTCGACAACGGCGACCTCATCCAGGGCTCGCCGCTCGGCGACTGGGCGGCCGAGGCGCTCGGCGCCGGCCGCATCAGCGACCCATCCGATGATCGCGGCGATGAACGCGATCGGCTACGACGCCGCCGCGCTCGGCAATCACGAGTTCAACTACGGCCTCGACGTGCTCGACGCCGCGCTCGCCGGCGCCGATTTCCCCGTGCTGTGCTGCAACGTGCTGAAGCCGGACGGCGCGCCCTATTTCAAGCCCTGGACGATCCTCGAGCCGCCGCGCGCGCGACGACGGGGCGAGACGCCACGATCTCAACGTCGGCGTCGTCGGCTTCGTCACGCCGCAGATCGTGCGCTGGGACATGAGCCATCTCGCCGGCCGGGCGACGACGATCGGCCTCGTCGAGGCGGCGCGCCTGCATGTCCCGGCCTGCCGCGCGGCCGGCGCCGACGTGATCGTCGCCCTCTGCCACGCCGGCATATCGAGGATCGGTCCGGCGGGCAGCGGAGGAAAACGCCGGGCTGGCGCTCGCCGAGGCCGGCGGAATCGACGCGATCTTCCTCGGCCACCAGCATCTCATGCTGCCGGGCGCGGATTTCGCCGGCCTTCGCCGGCGTGGACGCCGCGCGCGGCCGGCTCGCCGGAGTTCCCGCCGCGATGGCCGGATTCTGGGGCGGCGCATATCGGCGTCATCGACCTGACGCTGAGGCGCGCGATCGCCGGGCTGGCGCGTCGACGAGGCCGAGGTCGCGCTGCGGCCGGTCGAGCCGACGACGCCGAAGCCGATCCCGCGACGCTCGCGGCCACCGAGACCGGCACAGGCGCGACGCTCGCCTATGTGCGCGCCCCGGTCGGCGAGATCGACGCGCCGCTGACCTCCTATTTCGCGATGATCGGCGACGACGCCAGCGTGCGCATCGTCCATGACGCGCAGCTCTGGTATGCGCGCCGCGCCCTGGCGGGCGCCGCGCCCGCTGCTGTCGGCCTCGGCGCCGTTCAAATGCGGCGGGCGCGGCGGACCCGACTATTTCACCGACGTTCCCGGCGGGCGCCGTCGCGCTGCGCCACATCGCCGATCTCTATGTCTTTCCCAACGGACTCAGCGTCGTGGCGGCGAGCGGCGCAACGGTGCGCGAATGGCTCGAACGCTCGGCGAGCGTGTTCGGAGGATCGACGTCGAAAACGCCGCGCCGCAGCCGCTGCTGAAGCCCGATTTCGCCCCTTACGATTTCAACTCGATCGCCGGCGTCAGCTATCGCCTCGATCTGACGCAGCCCGCGCGCTACGACGACCAGGGCCGCATCCTCGCGGCGGGCGCGCGCCGCGTCGTCGATCTGACCTTCGAGGGGCGGCCGATCGACGAGACGCGACGTTCCTCATCGTCACCAACTCCTATCGCGCCAGCGGCGGCGGGCATTTTCCCGGCTGCGACGGCGGCGCGATCGTCTACGAGGCGCCGGACGCCAATTTCGACGCCCTGCTGCAATATGTGCGCGCCCACGCGCGCGTGACGGTCAGTCCCGGGCGGCGACTGGCGGCTTGGCTCCCTGGCCGGCGGAGGTCACGGCGACGATCGACGCGCCGCCGGCCGCCGCCGAGGCCGCGCCGCCGCCGGGGGTCGGCGTCGCGCCGATCGGGCCGGGGCCGCCGGGCTTGCTGCGCTTCCGCGTCGCTCCGAATGGATGAAGGAGGAGAAGGCATGGCAAATCGTAACGGGTTCGACAGAGGCCGGCTCGCGCGCATCGGTCCGGCGATGCAGGCCTATGTCGACCGCGGCGTATATGCGGGCGTCGGCGTGCTCGTCGCGCGCGGCGGCGAGGTCGAATACGCCGAGGCCTTCGGTCATCGCGACCGCGAGGCCAAGGCGCCGATGGCGGAGGATACGATCTTCCGCCTCTATTCCATGACGAAACCGATCGTCTGCACCGCGTTGATGACGCTGGTCGAGGAGGCGCGGATCCGGCTGTTCGATCCGGTGGCGAAATACATTCCCGCCTTCGGCGACGTGAAGGTCCTGGGCCCCACGGGAGCTCGTCGCGCCGAAGCGGCCGATGATGGTGCGCGACCTCATGACCCACACGAGCGGCCTTTCCTATGGCTTCCTCGAGGATTCGCCGGTCTGCCGCGACTATCCGCGCGGCAAGCTGTTCGATGCCCGCGCGTCCCTCAAAGAGCCATCGAGGATCTGGCGACCTTGCCCCTCGCCTTCCAGCCCGGCGAACGCTACCATTACAGCGTCGGCATCGACGTCGTCGCGCGGCTGATCGAGATCGTCTCCGGCCAGTCGCTGGGCGTCTTCCTGCGCGAGCGGCTGTTCGCGCCCCTGAAGATGAACGACACCGACTTCGTCGTGCCCGAGGCCAAGCGCGGCCGCGTCGCGGCGATGTACGGACGGCCCGACATATCGCGCCCGGCGTGACCTCGCGCACCGCGTTCGAGCAATGGCGGGAAGGCTACAACGAGCGCATCGACGTATCGAAGTCCTATCCCGTCGACGCGCCGGGCCTGTTCGAGCGCGGCGGGCACGGGCTGTTCGGCACGACCGGCGACTATTTCCGCTTCGCCGAGATGCTCGCCGGCGGCGGCGCGCTCGGCGGCGTCAGGGTGATCGGCCGCAAGACGCTGGAGCTCATGCACATGAACCATCTGCCGGCGGCGCTGATGCCCATCGAGATCGGCGGCATGCCGCTTCCGGGCTACGGCTTCGGGCTCGGCTCGCGCGTGCTCATGGACGTGGCCGCCTCCGGAGCGCCGGGGTCGGCAGGCGAATACGGCTGGTCGGGCGCGGCCAAGACGCATTACTGGGTCGACCCGCAGGAGCATGTCGTCGCGCTGTTCATGACCCAGTCGATGCTGAGCTTCGACCTGCCGGAGCTCGACATGCGCGCGCTCGTCTATCAGGCGCTCGACTGAAGCCGGCCTGGCGGGACGCGGGCCCCGTCGGCGCCCTCACGGCGCCAGCAGGCGGGCGCCCCTGGCGTCGAAACGCGGCGCCCGCTATGTCCGGCGCTTTCCTCGAAAAGCGTCCGGACGACCATGCCCGCCACGCCCCGAAGACCTTATCGCCTTTCTCGACAGCCTCGGCGTCGCGCACCGAGACGGTCGAGCATCCGCCGCTGCACACGGTCGAGGAGAGCCAGGCCTTGCGCGGCCAGATCCCCGGCGGCCATTCCAAGAACCTGTTCGTCAAGGACAAGAAGAGCCGGCTGTTCCTGCTGACCCTCGGCGAGGAGGCCGATGTCGACCTCAAGCGCGTGCACGAGAAGATCGGCGCGAGCGGGCGCGTCTCCTTCGGCTCGGCGGAACTGCTGGAGGAGGTCTGGGGCGTGCGCCCCGGCGCCGTCACCCCGTTCGGCGCGATCAACGACAAGGCAGGGCCGCGTCACCGTCGTGCTCGATTCCGCGCTGATGGCGCACGAGCGCGTCAATTTCCACCCGCTCGTCAACACCCGCACCACCGGCGTCTGCGCCGGAGGGGCTGATGAAGTTCCTGCGCGCGACCGGCCACGAGCCGCTGGTGACCGCGCTCGGCGGCGCCGTTGAATAAATTGCGCGCGCGGGGCCATCTAGGGGCGGCGCCGGGGGGCGCAGCACGGGAACGAACAAACATGGCTATGGACGGCGCGGCCGGCAAAACGACGGTCAAGGACGTCACCACGGCGAGTTTCAAGGCCGACGTGCTGACGGCCTCCGCTCAAGCAGCCGGTGCTGGTGGATTTCTGGGCGCCCTGGTGCGGCCCGTGCAGGCAGCTCGCGCCGGTGCTGGAGAAGGCGGTCGCCGACTCCAAGGGCAAGGTGACGCTCGTCAAGATGAACATCGACGAGCACCCGCAGATCGCCGGCCAGCTCGGCATCCAGTCGATTCCGGCCGTCATCGCCTTCGACCGCGGCCAGCCCGTCGACGGCTTCATGGGCGCGCTGCCGGAAAGCCAGGTGCGCGGCTTCATCGAGCGCATCGTCGGCCCGCTGACCGCCGGCAGCGACGCGCTCATCACCGAGGCCGAGGCCGCCGCCGCAGAACGGCGACGCGGCGATCGCGCGGCCGAGCTTTACGCGCGCGTGCTGACCGAGGACGAGACCAACGCCAAGGCCATCGGCGGCCTGGCGCGGCTGCATGTCGCGGCCGGCGATCTCGATCCGCGCGCGGCGTGCTGGCGATGGCCGCCCCGCCCGCGCCCGGCAAGGAGCCCGATCCCGGCCATCGCCGCCGCGATCGCGGCGCTCAATCTGGCCGAGCAGGCCGCGACCGTCGGCGATCTCGCGCCGCTGCAGCGGGCGCTCGCCGCCAACCCCGACGATCATCAGGCGCGCTTCGATCTCGCCGTCGCGCTCAACGCCGCGGGCGAGCGCGACCAGGCGGCCGACGAACTGCTGACGATCATCAAGCGCGACCGCGCCTGGAACGACGGCGCGCGCGCGCAAGCAGTTGCTGCAATTCTTCGAGGCCTGGGGCCTGATGGACAAGGCCACCGTCGCCGCGCGGCGCAAGCTGTCGGCGATCTGGTTCTAGGCAGAGGCGACTATGAAGCTAACCGCACCTTCGCCAACGCGAGCGCGATCTGCCGCCGAGCTGCCGCTGTTTCCGGTGGCGGGCGCGCTGCTGCTGCCGCGCCGGCCGATCCAGCTCACCGTGTTCGAGCCGCGCTATCTCGCCATGCTCGACGACGCGCTGAGCGGCGAGCGGCTGATCGGCATGATCCAGCCGAAGGCGGGCGACGAAGCGGTCGGACCGAGCCCGGAGCTGTGCGAGATCGGCTGCCTCGGGCGCATCGTGCAATATGCCGAGATCGGCGACGGGCGCTGTTTCCTCAGCCTCATGGGCGTGACGCGCTTCCGCCTCGCCGAGGAGATGTCGACGCTGACGCCCTACCGCATCGTGCGCGCCGATTACGCGCCGTTCGCCGCAGGACTTCGTCGAGGGCGCGGGCGAGGCGGACGTCGACCGCGACGCGCTGCTGAAGGCGCTGCGCGAATTCGCCAAGGCCAACGACCTCAAGATCGACTGGGACGACATCCGCGAGGCCTCGAACGAGACGCTCGTCAATTCGCTGGCGATCATGAGCCCCTATGGCGCGCGCGAGAAGCAGGCGATGCTGGAGGCCGCCGACCTGAAATCGCGGGCCGAGATCCTGGTCGCCATCGCCCAGTTCGACATGGCCCGCGGCGCCGAAACGCCGCGCCACCTGCACTGAGTCAACGGGCGCGGCGCGCTCGAAATCCCTCCGCAGCCACAGTTCCGCCGCATAGCCCGGCCGCGCCTCGACCGCGACCCGGCGTATATCCGGCCATCGCCGCCCGCACCGCGCGGATCGGCCCAGACCTCGGCGTGCAGCGCCGTGCCGGTGCGGGCCGACCAGCAGCGCGTCGGGACGCCGGCGCGCGATGTCCTCGACCAGGATTCCGGCGCGTCCCGCTCGGCGAAGGGCCGCAGCCGCGCCGCCAGCGCCGCGTCGCCGGGATGTTCGGCGAGCAGGCGGCGCACAGAGTCCGCGACGATCAGGCTGTGCGCCCGCATCGCCCAGGTCGCGCGAAGCCGCCGCACGAGCGGGAAGCCGAGCCCTTCGTCCTCGGAGATCGTCGCCGAGCTTGAGATGCGGCCCCAGGCCGCGCGAGCATCCGCTTCGAGCTCCGGCGTCAGCGGGCCGCTCGACCGTGCAGAGCGCCGCAGGCCGCGCCGACGGCGGCCGCAAGCGCGAAGGGCGCGAGGCGCGGCAGGGAGCCGGAACTCGCCCGCCCGCGCCGCATCGAGCGCCGAAACCCACCGCCACGCCGATGACCGCCGCCAGCCCGAGATTGTGGCCGAGCGGAGCGGCGATCGCCGCGCCGCGAAGCGCGCCGGCGAGCAACGCCGCGAGGCGCGCGCCGGCGCGTTCTGCAGCGCGACGGGCGCCGGCGAGCGTGGCGTACATCATCGCCGGCACAGCCTGATAGACCCAGCCCTTGCCCTGCGCGAAATAGGCGAGACCCGCGCCGAGCGGCGGCGAGTCCGGCGATGGCGAACTCCGGTTCGGCGATCCGCTCGCGCGCCGCCCAGGCCGCCGTCGCGGCGATCAGCAGAAGAGGCCATCGCGCCGGGCGAGGCGATGAGCCGCCAGCAGGCTCGCGCACCGCGCACATAGACCTCGACGTCGAACGGCCATTCGTTGGCGACATAGGCCGGAAACAGCGGGCCGACGACTCGCGACATAGGCGAGGCCCAGCGCCGCCGCGGCGTAATATTCCGGCGCGCGCAGCACGGCGCGCCAGCCCGAGCCGCGCAGCTAGATAGAGCGCCAGCAGCGCCCCGATCAGCGCATAGGGCGGCTTGATCGCCGCCATCGCCCCGGCGCCGAGCCCCGCCAGCACCGCCAGCCGCGCGGAGACCGGCGCGCCGCGCGCGCGCGCGAGCGCCACGGCCAGGAAGGGAACGCCGAACACGCGCCGCCAGATGGTCGCGCTCGCAGAAGGTCTGCGCCCGGCAGCACGACGAGCGCGACGAGCGCCGCCAGCGCCAGTCCCGGGCCCGCCTCGCGCACGCCGCGCAGGATGAGCGCGCTCAAGCGCCATCGCCGCGCCTGCGGCGGCGAAGCCGAAGGCGGAGACGACCGCCTCCGAAGGCAGCCCAGCGCGCGCGCCAGCGCCACCGCCGGCCAGTAGAGCCACAGCGAGGCGGGCGGGTTCAGTTCGAGGAAATCGCGATAGGGCGTCGCCCCGTCGAGCCAGCGCTCGTCGCAATCGATGAGCCAGGCGACGTCGGCCATCATGCCGAACTTGATCTGGATCGCAATCGCGAGCGCGACGACGCCCGCCGCCGCCAGCCAGACGCGCGACGGAGCCGCCGCCAGTCCCCGGCGCCCTTCCAGCGCGACGGGAAGGCTCAAGCGGCCTTCTCGCGCGCCTCCTCTCGCTCGCCGCCTGAGCCTCGAAACCGACGGCGCGGTCGACGAAATAGAGCGGGCGGCGCTTCACCTCGGCGTGGATGCGGCCGATATAGACGCCGAGCACCCCGGTCATCAGCATATTGGCGCCGCCGAGGAACGTCGTCACCACGATGATCGAGCTCCAGCCGCGCGCCAGATCGGCGCCGGCGACCCAAAGCGTCACGACGAACAGCGCATAGGCCGCCGCGATCGCGCAGACCGCCAGTCCGAGCCACAGGCCGCGCGCAGCGGCGCGTCGGAGAAGGAGACGACGCCGCTCGCCGCCAGACGCAGCATCTTGGCGAGCGAATAACTTGGTCTCGCCGGCCGCGCGCGCCGGGCGATGGAACGGCACGACCGCCTGACGGAAGCCGATCCAGGAGAACATGCCGCGCAGGAACGGATCGCGCTCGGGCATGGCGAGGAAGGAGTCGAGCGCCTTGCGGTCGACCAGACGGAAATCGCCGACGTCGCGGCGGGATTTCGACCTCGCTGAGCCGGCCGAGCAGACGATAGAACAGGTTCGAGGTGAGGAGCTTGAAGCCGGCTCTCGCCCTCGCGCGACAGGCGTTGCGCATAGACGACCTCGAAGCCCTCGCGCCATTTGGCGATCATGTCGATGACGACCTCGGGCGGATCCTGCAAATCGGCGTCCATCAGCACGACGGCCTCGCCGCGCGCGCGCGCCATGCCGCTTGTCATGGCCACCTGCTGGCCGAAATTGCGGGAGAGCCGCAGGAAGCGGTAGCGCGCGTCGGCCCGCGCCTTCGCCTCCAGAACGATCGGGCTCGTGTCGGAGGAGCCGTCGTCGACGAAGATCACCTCGGCCGGCCCGTCGAGGCGCGGCAGCAGCGCGTCGAGCCGGCGCAGCAGCACCGGCAGCACGGCCTCCTCGTTGTAGATCGGAACGACCAGGGAATAGACGGGAGTCATCTTTGAGCCGCGCGCGAGGATCGCGGCGAGGCTAGCGGCGCAAGCCTTAAGAAAGGCGTAACCCCGACGCCTGCTCAGGCCGCTATCGGCTCGACCGGCGCGAAGTGGTGGAGATAGCGCGCCTGGATGTCGGCGACCCGCAGCACGACGAAAACGTCGGTGGCGCCGAAGGCCTCGTCGACGACGGCCTCGGTCCCGAATCTGGCGCCGAGCCGCAGATAGCCCTTCACCAGCGGCGGCAGCCCGCGCAGCGCGTCCTTGAGATCGCCGGGCGCGACCGTCGGCGCGGCGACGGCGCGGGCGCGCGGGCTTGGGGCGACGCGCCATTCCGGCTCGGCCGCGCATTGGCTCGCCAGCGCCGCCAACGCGGCGGCATGGGCGCGGGGGTCCGCGCCGGGAAAGCTCGCGCAGCCGAACATCACGTCGATGCGATGGGCGAGCGCATAGGCCCAGACGCCGCGCCACAGGGTTTCGAGCGTGCGCCTGGCGCGATAGCCCTCGGCGACGCAGGAGCGGCCGAGCTCCATGAAGTTGAGCCCGGGATGGCGGGCGATCAGCGCGCCGACCTCGAACTCGGCCGAGCTGTAGAAGCCGAAGCGCAGATCGGCGACCTCCCTGCGCAGCAGGCGATAGGCGCCGACCACATCGCCCGTGCGCGAATCGACGGCCAGGACGTGATCGCAGACCTCGTCGAACGGGCAGATGTCGCGACGGGCGAGGCGGCTCGCCTCGTCGGGCGCGGCGCCGCCCTCCTCGAAGAAGACACGGTATCTCAGCGCCTGCGCCGCCATGATTTCGCGCGAGGTTTCGGCGAGCCGGACCTCCAGATCGCCCGCGTGCGCCAGCAGCTTCCGCTCACCCATGTCGACGCTCCCCGGCCCGCCGGTATGCCGTCTTCAACATGGGAAACGCAAGGAATTATGACAATCGTCGCGCCGGCGCCGCAATCGGCCGCGCTCCCATCGCCCGCTCGATGGCTTCGGCGAGTTTCGGCGGGTCGAAAGGCTTGACGAGATATTCGTCGACCCCCGCCTCCCGCGCCGCGCGCTGGTCCTCGGCGGTGGCGTTGGCGGTCAGCGCGACGATGGCGACGCGCGACATTCCGGTCTCGCGCTCGATCTCGCGAATCTCGCGCACCGCCTCGCGCCCGTCGAGCCCCGGCATCTTGATGTCCATCAGCATGAGATCGTAGCGCGGCGCGCGTCCCCGCGCGGCGGCGTCGGCCATGCGCACCGCCGCGAGCCCGTCGCGCGCGCGCTCGACCTCGAAGCCGAGCCGGCGCAGCGACTTCTGCGCGATGACGAAATTGATGTCGTTGTCCTCCGCCACCAGCGCGCGGGCGCGCAAGGGGGCGGACTTGGCCGGCGCGGCGGCGGCGGCCGCGACCGGGGCCGGGAATTGCTCGGCCAGCCGCTCGAACAGCGAACGCGCCCGCACCGGCTTGACGAGCCAGCCGTCGAAGCCGCTCACCGCATGGCCGCCGAAGGCGCGCCGCTCGAACGGCGAGAACAGCACGAGGCTCTTGGCGACGCCCGCGGAGCGCGCCGCCATGGCGAGCGCATGGGTCGCCTCGCGCCCGAGCGCGCAATCGACGATGACGATGTCGGGCGCGGGTTCGGCCGCGAGCGCGGCGAGCCCCGCCTCCAGACCGTCGGCGCGCGCGATCTCCGCGCCGCCCTCGGCGAGCCGCGCCGCCAGCGCCGGACCCTCGAAAGGCGAATTGGCGATCACCAGCGCCCGCCGCCCGCCGAGCCGCGCCTGCTCGGCCGCCATGCGCTCGACCGGCTCCGGGTCGGCGACGGCGGCCAGCGGAACGGCGAAGGAGAACAGCGAGCCGCCGCCGGGATTGTCGGCGAGCGTGATCTTGCCGCCCATCAGTTCGACCAGCCGCTTGGTGATGGCGAGGCCCAGCCCCGTGCCCTCGGTCTGGCGGTTCGAATCGCCCTGCTCGAACTCCTCGAAGATGCGCTCGCGCCGGTCGGCCGGCACGCCGGGTCCGGTGTCGGCGACGCTGAAGACGAGCGCGTCGCCCTGCCCGCGCGACACCGAGACGCCGACGCCGCCGCGCTCGGTGAACTTGACCGCGTTGCCGGCGAGATTGAGCAGCGCCTGACGCAGCCTCAGCGCGTCGCCGCGAACGAAACGCGGCGCGTCGGCGGAGATCGAGGCGGCGATTTCGAGTCCCTTGCTCTGCGCGCCCGGGGCCAGCAATTCGCTGACGCCCTCGACCTGCGGCCTGAGTTCGAACGGCTCCTCGACGAGTTCGAGCCGCCCGGCCTCGATCTTGGAGAAATCGAGGATCTGGTCGATGAGATTGGCGAGAGCCGCGCCCGAGCCGCGAATCGCCTCGACATAGCTCGCCGGCTCCGGTTCGAGGCCCGCGTCGCGCAACAGGTCGGCCATGCCGAGGATGCCGGCGAGCGGCGTGCGGATCTCGTGGCTCATGGTGGCGAGAAAGCGCGACTTGGCTTCGTTGGCGGCTTCCGCCCGCTCGCGCTCGGCCGCCGCCGCCTTCAGGCGCCAGACCTCGTCGCGCAGCGCCTCGTTCTGCGCCTCGATGGAGCGGGCGCGCGAGGCGGCGACGTGGCGGCGGCGCAGGAGCTCTATTCCCAGCATCAGCACCAGCGCGACCTGCGCGCCGACGTGGATGGCCAGCATATACCAATCCGCCAGAGGCGGGTCGGAGAACATACTCAACATGGATGGAACTCTTGCAACTTGCGCTGGCGTCTTGGCGACAGCAGCATCCCCGAACGGGGTTGACATTCCCTTGCAGCAATCGAGCGAATTGTTCGAAGCGGGGCGCCGGCGACCGGCTCGCCCCGCCCGCCGGCCTTCGCGCCCAACCGGGACGTCCGGGCAGGCGCGGAGATTGCCGTGACTTCGCGGCGCAGGCGAAGAGAGCAGTCAAATATTTTTGTGAGACCGACGTCGCCGCGGCGCATCAGCGGCTCGCCGGCCGGATCGCTTCAACCAACGCCCGACGCGGCGGGCCGGCCCGATCGCTTCAACCGGAAACCGCGGCCTCAGGCGGCCGCGGCGCGCTCCGCAGCGCCGCGGTAGCTCAGCGCCTCGGCGAAATGGGCCCTCCGCACCGGCCCGCCGCCATCGAGATCGGCGAGCGTGCGCGCAAGCTTCAGCACGCGATGATAGCCGCGCGCGGAGAGCCGGAGCCGGTCGGCGGCCTCGCGCATGAGGCCGGCCGCCGCCGCGTCCGGCGCGGCGATCTCCTCGATCACGCCCGGCGGCGCCGCCGCGTTGCAGCCGATGGCGTCGAGGCCGAGCTTGCGGAACCTTTCGACTTGCAGCGCCCGCGCGCGGGCCACCCGCTCGGCGACTTCTCGCGAGCCCTCGGCCGGCGGGGGCGCATCAGGTCGGCGGCGGTGACGGCGCCGACGTCGATGGTGAGATCGAAGCGGTCGAGGAGCGGGCCCGAGAGCCGCTGCTGATAGCGCGCCGCGCAGACCGCGACCGGCGCGCGCGAGCAGGAATAGCCGGGATCGTCGGCGTGGCCGCAGCGGCAGGGATTCATCGCCGCCACGAGCTGGAAACGCGCGGGATAGACGATGCGGTGATTGGCGCGCGCCAGCGCCACCTCGCCGGTCTCCAGCGGCTGGCGCAGGCCGTCGAGCGCCTGCGGGGTGAACTCCGGCAATTCGTCGAGAAACAGCACGCCCTGATGGCTAAGCGAGATTTCGCCGGGCTTGGCGTGATGGCCGCCGCCGACGAGCGCGGCCATCGAGGCCGAATGATGCGGGGCGCGGAACGGCCGCCGGTCGGTCAGCGCGCCGCCCGGCAGCATGCCCGCGATCGAATGGATCATCGACACTTCGAGCAGCTCGCGGGGGCCGAGCGGCGGCAGGATCGACGGCAGCCGCTGCGCCAGCATCGACTTGCCTGCCCCCGGCGGGCCGCTCATCAGCAGGTTGTGGCCGCCGGCGGCGGCGACCTCCAGCGCCCGCTTGGCGCTCTCCTGCCCCTTGACGTCGCGCAGGTCCGGCAGGTCCGGGTTCTGCGACCGCATCGCCGGCTCCGGCCGGCTCAGCGCCTGGACCCCGCGAAAATGATTGGCGAGCTGGATCAGCGAGCGCGGCGCGAGGATTTCGAGTTCGCTCGACGCCCAGGCCGCCTCCGAGCCGCAAGCGGCCGGGCAGATGAGGCCGAGCCCGCGCGCGTTCGTGGCTATCGCCGCCGGCAGGACGCCGGCGACCGGGCTGATCGTGCCGTCGAGCGCCAGCTCGCCGACGACCGCGTAGGCGTCGAGCGCATCGGCGGGAATGGCGCCGATGGCCGCCATCACGCCGAGCGCGATCGGCAGGTCGTAGTGACTGCCCTCCTTCGGCAGATCGGCGGGGGCGAGATTGACGGTGATGCGCTTGGCCGGCAGCGCGAGCCCCGAGGCGACCAGCGCCGAGCGCACGCGCTCGCGCGATTCCGCCACCGCCTTGTCGGCGAGCCCGACGATGTTGAAGGCGACGATGCCGCTGGCGATATGCACCTGCACGTCGACGGGCCGCGTGTCGACGCCCTCGAACGCCATCGTGGCCACCCGCGTCACCATGCCCCGCCCCCGCGATATCGGCGGAACATTTGCAGAACGTCTAGCGCCTTGGCAAGTCCCCTTGCGAAGCTTTTTTCTCAGCCCGCCGCCGCAAGCACGGCCGCGATGCTCTGCGGCCCGCGATGGTCTTCCGAGATCGCCAGCGAGGCGGCCGCCATGCGGCGGCGAAGCTCCGGGTCGTCGCGCACGGCGCAGAGCGCCGCGGCGAGCGCGCCGACGTCGCCGCAAGCGAAGGCCGCTGCGTTCACGCCGGGCCGGGCGATAGAGGTCGGACCGAGCGCGCCGGTTTCATCGCTGAGCACGAGCGGCAGGCCGAGAATCGCCGCCTCCAGCGCCACCATGCCGTATTGCTCCTTCTCTCCGGCATGAGCGAACACGTCGGCGGCGGCGTAGAGCGCGGGCAGCGCGTCGATGTTGACGAAGCCGAGAAAACGCGCATCCACCCGCGCGTCGGCGGCCTGGGCTTCGAGCCGCGCGCGCTCCTCGCCGTGGCCGGCGATGAGCAACGTCGCGCCTGGACCGAGCCGCGCAAAAGCGGAGATCAGGTCGGAAACGCGCTTGCCGCGGGTGAGTTTGCTGACCGCCAGCGCAACGAAATCGGCTTCGCCAAGTCCGAGCGCGGCGCGGCGCTCGGCCCGCAACGCCGCGCTGCGAGCGCGCGCCGTCCAGAACGCCTCATCAATCATCGTCGGCGTGCGGAACATGCGCGCGCGCGGAAAGCCGAGGGAGGCCAGATGCGCCTCGCTGCGATCGCCCATCGTCAGCGCCGCGTCGTAGCGCCGCAGCAGCAGTGGCGCGACGAGGCCCTTGATCGCGCCGTCGCCAGCCCGGGGCGACGCCGTGCATCGAACTGTCGGCCGTCAGCAGCGCGCGCGCGCCGTTCAGCTTGCACCACGCCAGCGCACGCAGCATCGTCTTCGAAGCGTAGCCGTGCAGGATGACGGCGTCGGCGCGGAAACGGGAAAGCGCCGCGCTGACGCTGGGATTGTCGAGATGGAAGCCGGTGCGCTGGAACGCGGCGGCCTCGGCCAGGAATTCGTGGGAATAGCCGCCGGTGAGGTCGGTCGCCCAGGCAAGTTCGGTCTTCATCTCGACGTCGTAGGTCTTGTCGAGGCCGATGCGGCTGGCGAACAGCACGCGCAACTCCACGCCGGGCGCCCGCGCCAGCGCCCGCCACAGCGGCGCGTAATACTGGATCGGATGAGAGACGACGACGGCGAGCCGCAACGCGCTCACCGCATCGCCCGATCGCGCAGCGGATGCGCGCGCTCGCCTCCGCCGCGCCGCTCTCTTCGACATAGGCGCGCGCGCAAGCCCGCGCGCCCGCGCGCCAGGCCGCGCGCGCCTCCTGGGGAAGCGCGGCGAAGGACTCGATGGCCGCGACGAAAGCCTCGGGACGCGACAACGGCAGATCCCAGCCGGCGCGCTTCGGATGCGAGCCCGCGCCACGGCGTCCGATCGCTGATGAGGACGGGCACGCCGCAGGAAAGCGCCTCGAAAATGGCGTGGCCGAAATTCTCGCCCCCTGTCGGCAACAGGAACAGATCGGAGCGCGCGTGCGCTTCGACGATCGCCTCGTTGCTCGCCGCGCCCCGCCAGTGAACCGCGATGTGCGGCGGAAGCTTGTCGGCGAGCGCGCGCGCCTCGGCGTAGGTCGCGGCGTCCTCAGGCGGGCCAAAGATCTCGAAGCTGGCGGGAGAGCGCAGGCGCGCGAGAACCTCCAAAGCGAAGCGCAGGCCCTTGATCGGCGCGATGCGGCCGACGAAGACGATGCGCAGCGCCTCGCCCGGAGGCTGGAACGGCGGCGGCGACAGCATGAGCCGCAGATTGGGGGCGACGACGATATCGGCCCCCTTCGGCGCCTCGGCCGCCGTGTCCTTCGCCTCCGCCTCGCTGGTGGCGTGCCAGGTGAGGCCGCGCCACAGACCGAGCGTGCGGGCGAGGCGAAGGAAGACTTGTTTCTTGGCCGCCTTCACTTCCAGCGCGCCCGATCCGAACTCGCCGCGCGGCGACAGGATGATCGGCGCCCTCGAGGCTCCGGCGAGGCGCGAGGCGAAGAGCGCCGGCAGAGTGAATTCGCGGTCATAGACGCTATTGAGCCAAAGCGCGTCATGCCGCGTTTGTTTGAGCAGCGCCGAAAGTCCGCGCGCGCCGAACCGTCCGATGTCGAGATAGCGCGCCCGCGCGAAGCCGAGATCGACCCAATCCTTCGGCGCCGAGGACGTCGCCGCGCCCGGCTCGCGATCGCGCGCCACCATGCGAAACTCGAACTCGTTGTGCAGCGCGCTCGCCAGCGCGATGAAACTCTGGTTCGGGCCGCTGGCGTCGTTGCCCGGCCAGAAGCAGCCGAGCGCCACCAGCACGACGGGCCTTTCCGCGCTCATAGCTCGATCCGCTCGGCGCGCAGATGTTGTTTGAACGCCTCCAGCCCATGGGCGCGGATGAAGTCGCGCGCCTCGTCGATCTTGGCGTCGATCAGCATGAACACCCAGAAGCCATGCAGAACGTGAAAGGCGAAGCCGATGCGCCCGTCGAGAAAGCCCAGGCGGATCACGTAGCGATAGAGAAACAGCAGCAGGGCGCGCAGATAGAGCGGCGCGCGGCCATAGACGGAGTTCTTCAGGAAGCGATTGCGCCGCGCGGCGCTGGCGGTCGCGTCAATCCGCCGGTCCTCCTCGAACAGCCGATATTCGCGGTTGATGGCGTCGACCATCGCGAGCGTCGCGTAGCGGTTGTGCTTGGCGGTCCAGGCGGTGAGGCCGGCGAGATTGTGGTCGACGAGATCGCCGCCTTCGAGCAACACCGCGCGCCCGCGCGTGAGCGCCATATGCTCGTCCATCCAGCGGCTCTCCATCTCGGCCGCGCCGTTGCGCCACAGGCGCAGGAGGATGACGGGATAATAGCGGCCGTGTCTGATCCATTTTTCGCGGAATATCAGCTTGCGGCGGACGTTGACGCCCGTCACGTCGGCCGGCAATGTCGGCAGCAGCGCGGCGAGCGCGGGCCCAGGCGCTCTCCTCGAAATATTCGTCGCAGTCGATGCGCATGACCCATTCGGTCGCGGGCTTGGCGGCCTCCAGGCCCCAGCGGAACTGGTCGGCGTGGTTCTTGAAGGGATGTTTGAGAACCTCCGCGCCGTATTTCTCCGCAATGGCGACTGTCCCGTCGGTGGAGAAGCTGTCGATCAGCACGATGCGCGTCATCCACGGCGCGATGCGCGAGAGACAGCGCTCCAGGTGTATCTCTTCGTTGTAGCTGATGAGGATCAGCGTGATCGGAAGTTTCATAGAGGCGACGCGCGCAGCGCCTCCTCGATGGCGATGGTCGCGCGCGAGACGGCGTCGAGCTCGTCGAGCGGAATCGGCGCCGGCGCCTTGCCGCGCGCGGCCATGAGGAAGGCCGAGACCAGGGCCGCCTGCCCCTTGTCCTGCGAGGCCTTCACGGTCTTGGCCTTGCCGCCCGCGTGGATCGTCAGCGCGTTGAAATCGTCGAGCGTGACGACGCGGCCGCTCGCGAAGGCCTCCAGATATTCCTTCGGCAGGCTCGGGTCGCCGAGCGAGGAATAGATGATCGTCCCGACCGAGCCGTCGGCGAAGCGGATGATCGCCGACACCGCGTCGCCGTGGCCCTGCGCCGCGCTCGCCTGAACCTCGACCGGCAACGCGCCGCAGAGATAGGTCGAGGCTGTCGACGAAGTGGCAGACTTCGCCGAGGATGCGCCCGCCGCCCTCGTCGCGCTGGATCCAGCTGTCGCCGGGAATGGCGCCGGCGTTGACGCGGTAGAGCATCATCAGCGGGCCGGAGCGGGGTTCGAGCGCCTGTCTTGGCCTGCTGCAGCAGCGGCGCGAAGCGGCGGTTGAAGCCGACCGTCAGCACGCCCGGCGACGCCTTGGCCGCCGCGATCACGGCATCGAGGCTTTCGCGGTCGAGCGCCAGCGGCTTCTCGCAGAACACATGCTTGCCGGCCGCGCAGCGCCGCGCGCGGCGAGGCTGGCGTGCGTATCGTGGCGCGTGGCGATGAACACCGCGTGCGTTTGCGCGTCGTCGAGCGCCGCGCGCCGTGTCGGTCGCGGCTGTTCGCGAAGCCGTATTTGTCGGCGGAATGCCTGGCGCTGAGGCCCGTCTTGGTGACGACGGCGGTGAGCGCGACGCCTTCGGCGCCCTTCACCTTCGGCAGCAGCACGCGCGCGCGCGTAATTGCCCATGCCGATGAAGGCGACGCCGAGCTTGTCGCGCGGCGGGCGCGGCGGCGCGCGTGACGATCGCGCTCGGGCGCGCTGCGGCCGTCTCGGGATAGGTCAGCAGCATCGCGAGATGCGGCTCGCCCTTCTCCATCAGCTCGTAGGCCTTCTCGGCCTCGGCGATGGCGAAGCGATGCGTGACATAGGCCTTCGGCGTCACGCGGCCCTCGGCGATGAGGCCGAGGAAGGCCTCCATGTTGCGCTGCTCGGTCCAGCGCACATAGGGCAGCGGATAGTCGTGGCCGGCGAACTCATAGGACGGGATCGCCGCGCCCCGGCCCGTAGGACATCGACAGCTTCAGCTCCAGCTCGCGCTTGTAGAACGGCTCGCGGTCGATGGTCATGCCGACGAGGCCGACGACGACGATGCGGCCCTTGACGCGGCTGATCTCGGCGGCCTGATTGATCGGCTCGCTCGACTTCGACGAGGCGGTGACGATCACCGCGTCGGCGCCGAGCCCGCCGGTGACGCGCGAGCGCGATCTCCGGCAAAGCCTCGCTCGACGGCGATGTCGGCGCCGAGCTGCTTGGCGAGCGCCGCGCGCGCGGGGTTCGGATCGAAGCCGATGCACGCGGCAGCCGTTGGCCTTGAGGATCTGCACGGTCAGCAGGCCGATGAGGCCGAGGCCCATCACGACGACGCTCTCGCCGAGCGTCGGCGCCGCCTGCCGCACGCCCTGCAACGCGATGGCGCCGAGCGTGACGAAGCTCGCGTCCTCGTCGTCGACGCCTGCGGGAACGCGCACGCAGAGATTCTTCGGCACGGCGTTGATCTCGGCGTGATTGGCGAGGCCCGCGCCGGCGCAGGCGACGCGGTCGCCGAGCGAGAAGCCCGCCACGTCGCGCCCGACGCCGATGACCTCGCCAGCGAGGCTGTAGCCGAGCGGGATCGGCGTATCGAGCTTGGCGAACACCTTGTCGAAGGTCGGCCTGAGGCCCTCCTGCTTCACGTTGACGAGCACGCGGCGCACGAGATCGGGCCGCGCCGCGGCCTTGCCGACCAGCGAGGATTTGGCGAGCTGCATCAACTGCCGCTCGGTGCCGGAGCTGATGAGCGAGACGCGCGTCGCGACCAGCAATTCGCCGGCGCCGAACGCGCGGCGCCGGCACGTCGGCGACCTTCAACTCGCCGCTGCGATAGTTCTGTTGAACCTGCTTCACGTTTCGCCCCGCTCAGGCAATGACCAGATGAATTCGCTCGTGACTTCGCGCGTCCCCGGCGGCGCCGTGACGCAGAGCCGCCTGGTCGCCAGCTCGCGCCCCATGTCCGGCCACCAGACCGCGTCCTCGCACGCCGCGTCAAGGCTCGACCGAAATTGCGCCTGGCGCCCGCCGCGCTTCAGGCTCGCCCCGCCCGGCTCCAGCACGACCTCGACGTCCGGGTGCAGCAGAAATCCGATCCGCGCCGCGCGCGCGGGGCCACGAGATGCGATCGACGATGCGCAAGGCGCCGCTCGTCTGCTCGAAGCGGCGAACGTGCTTGTGGCGGCCATAGCCGTCGTGCGTCCCCTCGACCACGAGCCGGTCCGGCTCGCAGATCAGCTCGGCCACGTTCACGTTCGGCCGGCGCGCGCAGCGGAAGGCGCCGAAGAACTCGGCCTGATCGAGGCCGTCGAAACAGAGCGTGTTGTGCGAGGCGGCGGCGCGCGCGGCGCGGCGGCGCGGGCCGTCGATATATTCGTAGACGCCCTGATCGACGACGATGCGCTCGCCGCCGAGGCTAAGCTCGAAAGACAGGATATCGCCGTGCGCGTGCGCCGGCAGCGCGTCCGGGCCGATGCGGCCGCAATCGGCGACGAAATAATCGCCGCCCTCGCGCCGGCCGAAATAGCCGGCGTCGGGATAGGCGAAGACCGGCGCCGGCGCGGCCGTTTGTTTGACGAGCCTGGCGAAAGCCTCCAGACATTCGGCCGGCGCATAGGCCATCGTCAGCCCGGCGTCGTTGAATTCCGCGGGACCGCCGTCGGGATGGGCGAGATCGGCCGTCGCCTGCGCCATGCGCCTTCAGCGCCTCGTCGAGCGCGGGCGGGGAGGCGTCGCCGAGCGCATGGCGGCATTCGATGAGATCGGCGAAGACCTGCGCGTGATAGGAGGGCGAACGCTCGAAATGCACGCCGTCGGGCAGGATCTGCTCTTCGAGCGCGGCCCTCAGGAGCCGCAGACCCCTGGCGCGCCAGCGCTCGGCGGCCTTGCCTTCGAAGAAGGCCGAGGCCCAGATCAGCGCCTTGATGTTCTTGATGAGATGATTGCCGCCGAGATCGGTTTCGAGATTGTCCTCGAGAAACCGCATCTGCTCGGCCAGGCTCGCCGCGATCAGCCCCGCGTCGGGCAGGCGCCGGCGCGCAAGCTGCTGCATCCACACGACCGACGCGCAACGACAGCGCATAGGAATTGTGGCTGTCCTTCCAGGCGCCGGGGCGGCGCGGCGGGATTGGCCGCGATCCAGTCGTGCGCCAGTTCGAGAAAGCGCGCGTCGTCGACCTCTTCGAGATATTCCATGTAATGCAGGTTCATGCGCCAGAGCTGGTCTTTGGGCGCAAGCGAAGGCGCCGTCCAGTCGACGCGGCCGCTCATCCGATGCGAGCGGTGGAGGAAGGTGAAGGTCTCGCCGTCGATCATCCCGGTCCGCGGCGCGAACAGCGGCTGCGGCGGGCTCAGCCGCCAAAGCCGGCGGTGACCGCTGGCGGGCGTTCGCGCCGCCGGCGACGGTCGCGCAGGGCGCGCTTGACCGTCAGCGCGACGCGCCGCAGCGCGCGCTGCGGCGGAATGTGGCGCGCGAAGGCGAAGCTTCGGCGCACGCGATGAAAAAGGCCGCTCACGAAACGTCAGGGCGCGCTTTGCCGCGCCCGCGCCGCCGGCTCGCTGATCGGCCGGCGGGCGGCGACCTCGTCGAGCAGCGCCAGGAAGCGCGCGGCCACCTTGGCGCGGTCGAGGTTCTGGTCGGCGTAGGCGCGCCCCGCCCGGCCATAGGCTTCGCAAAGCGCGGGATCGTCGGCGAGCTTGCGCACCGCGGCGGCGAGCTCCTCGGCGCTCTCCGGCGTGATCGCGATCCCCGCGCCGCGCCGCCTCGAGCACCTGCTTTCGCCTCGCCCTCGACGCCGAGGATGACCGGGCATTGCATCGCCATCGCCTCCGACATCTTGGAGGGATAGACGGTCTTGAACGTGTCGCTGCGCTTCAGCAGGATGAGGCTCGCGTCGGTGGCGCTCCACAAAGCCGGCATCTCCGACTTCGGCCGCTGGCCGAGCATCACGACATTGTCGAGCTTCTCGGCGTCGCGCCTGCGCCCTGAGCCTGGCCTCCTCCGCGCCGCCGCCGACCATCAGGAAAGCGAAGCGCGGATCGTCCTTCAACAAGCGCCGCGGCGTCGAGGATCGTATCGAGCCCATGCGCCATGCCATGCGTGCCGACATAAGCGGCGACGAACTTGCCTTCGAGCCCGAGCTTGCGTTTGACCTCCTCGCCGCCGCCGCTCTTGGTGAAGGCGGAGAGGTCGGCGCCGTTCATGAATACGGCGATCTTGGCCGGGATCGCCGCAGCGGGCGGCGATATGCGGCACGAAGCCGCGCGTCAGCGAGACGATGGCGTCGGCCTGCCGGTAGGCGAAGCCTTCGAGCCATTCCAGGAAGCGGATCGCCCTGCCCTTCTTCATCGCGCCGACCGCGACGATGCTCTCGGGCCACAGGTCGCGGATCTCCAGAACCCAGGGCGCGCGCTTGACCGGCCGCGCGAACAGGCCGACCAGCCCGCAGAAGAACTGCGGCGAGGTCGTGACCACGACATCGGCCTTGCGGCAGGAACGGCAGCGCGAGGATCGCGGCGACCATGTAGCTGACATAATTGAGAATGCGCGGCAGAAAGCCCTCGTTGGCGGCGAGCCACGTCCACAGCCGCACGACCTTCACGCCGTCGCGCGTCTCGGTCCGCCAGAGACTGTTGCGGTAGCCCGGGATAGATCTTGCCGTGCGGGTGGTTGGGGGCGCAGGTGACGACCGTCACCTCGGCGCCGGCCTGGGCCCAGGCGCTGGCAATGCTCGGACGTTCGCGAGGCCGGCGCGTTCACCTCCGGGGGGTAGTAATGCGTAAAAAACAGGATGCGCATAACGAAACCGGTCCCCTTCGCCATCATTCCGGCGCCTGCCCTCGGCAGATATCGCGCCGCCTTTGAACCAAACGCCAACGCGAGATCAAGTTCCCATGACCCCGCCATCAAATTTCCGCGTCGACCTCATCGTCGGCGCCCGTCCCAATTTCGTGAAAATCGCGCCGATCTTTCGGGCGCTGCGGGCGAGGGGAACGTTTCAGCGCCGCGCCTGATCCATACAGGCCAACATTATGACTTTCTCATGGATCGCGTGTTCTTTGAGGAGTTGCGCATTCCCGCCCCGGACGTCAACCTGAAGATCGGCTCCGGCCCCGCCTCCGAGCAGGTCGCCAAGATCATGCTGGCGCTGCATCCGCTGTTCGTCGAGGACCGGCCGAGCCTGCTCGTCGTCGTCGGCGACGTCAACTCCACTGTCGCCGCCGCGCTGACCGCCTGCTATCTGCGCATCCCCATCGCCCATGTCGAGGCGGGCCTTCGCTCCTTCGACCGCGAGATGCCGGAGGAGAACAACCGAGTGGTCGTCGACCAGCTCTCGGACCTGCATTTCGTCACGGAGAAGCAGGGCGAGGCCAACCTGATCGCCGAGCGCATCGCCCCGGAGCGCATCAAGTTCGTCGGCAACGTGATGATCGACACGCTTTACGACGCGCTCGGCCGCGCCATCCCCTCCGCCGAGACCCTGGCGAGCCTTAACGCCCCGCCGGCCTTCCGCGCCGGCGCGCGCAGAAGGGCTTTGGCTTCGTCACCCTGCACCGGCCCTCCAACGTCGACGATCCCGTGAAGCTCGCAGCTCTCATCGAGGCGCTTTCGGCCGTATCCGAGCGCCTGCCGCTCGTCTTCGCCGTGCATCCGCGCACGCGCGGCAATATCGAGAAGGCGGGGCTAGGCGAGAAGCTCGCCTCGCCGAACCTGCTGGCCGTTGCGAGCCGCTCGCCTATCTCGCCTCGCTCGGGCTGATGCGCGACGCCAAGGCCGTCGTCACCGACTGCGGCGGCATGCAGGAGGAGACGACCGCGCTCGGCGTGCCCTGCATCACCGTGCGCGACAATACCGAGCGGCCGATCACCATCGAGGAAGGCACCAACACGCTGATCGGCGCCGATCCCGCCCGCATCCTGCCGATCGTCGAGGACATCCTGCGCACCGGCGGCAAGACCGGGCGCAAGCCCGCGTTCTGGGACGGCAAGGCGGCCGAGCGGATCGCGGCAGAGGCCGAGGCGTTCTTGCGCGCTCGCGCTCGAAGCGCGCCTGCGGAAACGCCAGCGTCTCGGCGAAGCCGGCGCTTTCGCGGCGCCGCGGCGCCGCGCGGCGCCGCGCATCTTTCGCATCTGCGAAATTCGCTGTTCCCAAAGCCGAAAATCCGGGCTATTCTCAGGCGTCAACCGCTTATCGCACAGGCGCGCCCGATATGACGAACGCGGAATCTCCGATCACCATCAAGAAATACGCGAATCGTCGCCTCTATAATACCGCGTCCAGCGCCTATGTTACGTTGGCGGATCTGGCCAAGATGGTGAAGGCCGGCGAGGATTTCGTCGTCTACGACGCCAAGACCAACGATGACATCACCCGCTCCGTGCTCACGCAGATCATCTTCGAGCAAGAGGGCGTCGAGGGACAATCGCTGCTGCCGATCGCGTTCCTGCGGCAAGTCATCCGTTTCTACGGCGACAGCGTGCAGGCGCTGCTGCCAAGTTATCTCGAATATTCGATCGAGCGGTTCTCCGGCGAGCAGCAGAAGATGCGCGAGTCGCTGTCGCGCGCGCTCGATCCCAGCGGCTATTCCACCGCCTCGTTCAACGCGCTTGCAGGATTTGACGCGCAAGAACCTCGCCGCCTTCAACCAGGCGCTCGGCATGTTCTCGCCCTTTCCCGCCAACGCCTCGACGACGTCCGCCAAGGGCGGCGCCGACGAGATCAGCGAATTGCGCGACCAGCTCACCGAGATGAAGCGGCGGCTCGACGAGATTTCCGAGAAGAAGTAATATAGAGGCTCGATGATCGGATCCGATCATCGCCTACTTTGGCGAACCGCGTAAGCCTCACGCGCTCGCCAGCGCCGCAGCGGGCTGGCGCTCCTCGGCGCGGCCGATGTAGTGGCCTTGCAGGTAATCGACGCCCCACTCCCTCAGCAGCCGCGCCGATTCCGCGTCCTCGACCCATTCGGCGACGGTGAGAATGCCCAGATGCTTGGCGAGCGAGGCGAGCGTGCGCACGAAGAAGCGGTCGTCGACCGAGCGCGCCAGCCCCGCCACGAAGGCGCCGTCGATCTTGACCATGTCGACGCCGAGGCTGCGCAGGTTGCGGAACGAGGTGTGCCCGGCGCCGAAATCGTCCATCGCCACGCGACGCCGAGCGCCTTGATCTTCGCGAACGCGCGCGCGACCTCCGCGACATTCTCGACCGCCTGCGTCTCGACGATCTCGACGATCAACCGCTCGGCCGCCCCCGGCGCGCTGGGCCAGACGCTCGCGCAGGCGCTCGAACCATTCGGGCGAGCGCAGCGCGGCGATCGAGACGTTCATCGACAGCCGGCAGGCGGGCTCGGCGGCCAGCCGCGCGACGGCGAGATCGAGCACGCGCGCGTCGATAAGTTCGATCAGGCCGAGCTTCTCGGCCGCCGGAATCACCGCGTCGGGCCCCAGCGTCATGCCGTCCTCCAGACGCAGGCGCACCAGCGCCTCCTCGAAGGCAGGCAGGCGCGCGTCGGTCGGCGCGATCGGCTGGTAAGCGAGAAACACGCGGCGGTCGTTGAGCGCGGCGACGATCTCGTCGGCGACCCAGGAGTCGCGCCGGCGCGTCTCGGCCAGCGCCTCGTTGGCGGCGTAGACGGCGACGGCTTGCGCCGACATCGGAGGTCTGCGCGAAGGCCTCGTCGGCGCGCTGCATCAGCAGATGCGCGGTGCGGCCGTGGCGCGGGCTCAGCGCGGCGCCGACGCGCATCGTCGCCCGCAGCGGGCCGGCCGAGGTCGGATAGAACTCGGCGTTGGCGCGCCGCACGATGCGCGCCGCGGCGACCGCCGGCTGGTCGTTGGCCGCCAGCGCCACCAGACAGCGCGAATTTGGCGCCGGAATAGCGCACCAGCTTGTCGCCGCTGCGCAGGCTCGTCGCCAGCCGCCGGCCGACGGCGAGAATCAGCTCGTCGCCGACGTCGTAGCCCTCCCGCGCGTTGACCTCGGCGACATTGCCGACGCCCACGACCATCAGCGCCAGCGCGCAATCGGGCGCGCGCGGCTCGGCGCAGCGCTGGTCGACCCAGGCGTTGAAGGCGCGCCGCGAGCACAGGGTCTGCTCGAAGCCGTCCTCGGCCACGACGCTCGCGGGCGCCTGCGCGGCGCGGGTCAGCACGCGCAACAGGCCGTGCGACGCGGCGCGGCCGCCCCTCGGCGTCGGCGAACCAGCGGCCGAAATCCTCGACCGCGAGCGTCTCGCCCGCCGGCTGCCGCGAGCCGATACTGGACGCGGAACGGCGCGCCCTCGCCCTCATCGCGGATCAGGCCGTTGAAAACGGCCTGATAGCGCGAGGCGTCGGATTCGGCGGCGACGAGGCCGGCGTAGCCGGCGCCGGTCGCCAGCGCCACGGCCGGCAGCGATGCGCGAGCGTCGCGCGCGCATTGGGGCCCCAGGCGATGCGGTCGGTGGCGATGTCCCAGTCGTAGACCACCGAATCCAGCGCGCTCGAGAATGGCGACGGGATCGTTGGCGATCGGCGAGCGCCGCCGTTTGCGTCAGTTGCAATGTCGCCCAAGCCCGCCCGCCTCTTGCTGCCGATCGGCGCGGGGACGTCGCAGCGGGCCGCGCGCGTGCGTCAAAGATGCGGCGAACGCGTTAACCGAGGCTTACGCCGCGCCGCCGCGGGCCGGCTTCAGAAATTGTCCTTGCGGCGGCGGATCTCGGCGAACACCTGCGCGGGATCGGCGCCGGCGAGGCCCACCGCCTTCTGCACGCGCGCGGATTTCGGCGCGCAGGAACGGATTGGTCGCCAGCTCCAGCGCGATGGTCGTCGGCAGGGTCGGCCGCCCTTGCGCGCGCAACGCCTTCACCGCCTCGGCGCGGGCGACGAGATCGGCGTTGCCGGGCTCGATCGTCAGCGCGAAGCGCGCGTTGGCCTCGGTGTATTCGTGGCCGCAATAGACCTGCGTCTCGCCGGGCAAAGCCGCGAGCTTGACGAGCGAACTCCACATCACGGCCAGCGGCGTCTCGAACACCCGCCCGCAGCCGAGCGAGAACAGCGTGTCGCCGGTGAAGGCGATCTGGTCCTCGTCGAACACATAGGCGATCTGGCCCGCGGTATGGCCAGGCGTCTCGATGACGCGCGCCTTCAGGGCGCCGATCTCGACGATAGTCGCCCTCGCCGACCTCGAGGTCGAGCCCGCCGATGCGCGCCGCCTCCTTGGCCGGGCCGACGACGCGCAGGCCCGGGAAGGCGCGCGCGCACGGCCGGGATGCCCTGGGTGTGGTCGGCGTGATGATGGGTGACCAGCAGATCGGTCAGCCTCCAGCCCTGCGCCTTGGCGGCCGCGACGACCGCCTCGCCGTCCGGCGCGTCGATCGCGGCGGTGCGGCCGGAGCCGGAATCGTGAATGAGCGCGCCGTAATTGTCTTTCAGGCAGGGAAACTGAAACACATGCGTCGTCATAGCGGCTCCTCTCGCGTCGCGCCGTCGAGCGCGGCGGCTTGATAGCCTGTCGGGACGCGACAGGCTATGCTCGGGCCGCGAAACTCCGCATGCCCGAACATGACGCTCGACGTCAACGAACTCAGCGCCTTCTACGCCTCGCCGCTCGGGGAGACCTCGCGCCGCGCTGATCGGCCGGGTGCTGCGCGCGCGCTGGGAGAACTGCGCCGGCCTGTCGCTGATGGGCCTGGGCTATTGCGGCCCCTATCTCGACCGCTTCCGCGACGAGGCGCAGCGCACGCTGGCGCTGGCGCCGGCCGAACAGGGCGTCGCGCCCTGGCCCGCGGACGGGCGCTCGCGCCGCCGCGCTGGTCGTCGGCGACATGCTGCCGTTGCCCGACGCCTGCATCGACCGCGCGCTCGTCGCCCATGCGCTGGAGACGGCCGAGCATCCGAGCGCGGTGCTCGAGGAGGTGTGGCGCGTGCTGGCGCCCGAGGGGCGGGCGATCATCGTCGCGCCGTCGCGGCGCGGGGTCTGGGCGCGGGTCGACGGCACGCCGTTCGGCCACGGCCAGCCGTTCTCGCGCGGGCAATTGCGCGATCTCGTGCGCGACGCGCTCGTTCTCGGCGGTGTTCTGGGGCGAGGCGCTCTACGCCCCGCCGTTCCGCCGCCGCGTGTTCGTCAACTGGGCGCCGGCGATCGAGCGCGTCGGCGCCGCGCTGCGGCCTGCCTTTCGCCGGCGTCCATATCGTCGAGGCGATCAAGCAGGTCTATCGGCCCGTCGGCGTGCGCCGCCTCGCGCACAAGCGCCCGCTGCCGCGCTGGAGCCGGCGCTGGCGCCGACGCGAGCGGGCGGGCGCCTCTGAGACGATTGGCGCCGAGGCGGGATACGTGCTTTTTAGCCCGCGACCCGCAAGCTCGAAGGTTAGCCCATGTCCGAACATCTGCTGGTTCTGCTGCGCCACGGCCAGAGCGAGTGGAACCTGAAGAACCTGTTCACCGGCTGGAAGGACCCGGACCTCGCCGAGCCGGCGTCGAGCGAGGCCAAGGAGGCCGGCACGCCGGCTGAAGGCGCGGGGCCTCGCCTTCGACACTGCTTCACCTCGGCGCTTGACGCGCGCGCCAGCGACACGCTCGACCTCACGCTGGCCGAACTCGGCCAGACCGGGCTGCCGAGTCATCCGCGACCAGGCGCTCAACGAGCGCGACTACGGCGATCTTTCCGGCCTCAACAAGGACGACGCGCGCAAGCGCTGGGGCGAGGAGCAGGTGCATCTGTGGCGGCGCAGCTACGACGTCGCCCCGCCGGGCGGCGAGAGCCTTAAGGACACCGTCGCGCGCACGCTGCCCTATTATTGCCAGCGCATCCTGCCGGCGGTGCTTCGCGGCGAGCGCGTGCTGGTCGCCGCGCACGGCAATTCAGCTGCGCGCGCTGGTGATGGTGCTCGACGGCCTGACGCCGGCGACGATCCCGGCGATGGAGCTCGCCACGGGCGTACCGCTGGTCTACCGGCTCAACGCCGAATTCGACCGTCGCCTCGAAGGACGTGCTGACGGAATGAGCCGCGCCCGGCTCGCGCTCGCCCTCGCCCTCGCCGCCGGACCGGCGCTCGCCAACGACTCCACGGCCGAACTCGACAACAACGGCCTCAGGCTCACGCGCGAGCCCGACATCGCCATGACCTCGGAGGATCTGTCGATCTCCGCCAAGGCGGTGCATGTGGAGTATGAGTTCGTCAATCGAGGCGCGGCGGCCAGGACCGTCACGATCGCTTTCCCGATGCCCGATATCACGGGCGGGATCGACGCCGATGTCGGCCTGCCGAGCGAGGACCCGGAAAACCCGTTCCGCTTCCGCGTCTCGGCCGACGGGGCGGCGATCCCACCGAGACTGATCGCGCGCGCCCTCGTCGGCGCCGTCGACGTGACCGAGAGGCTCAACGCCGCCCGCCTGCCGCTGACGCCCTTCGCCGAGGGGGCGGGCGCCGCGCTCGACCGCCTGCCGCAGGCGACCAGGGACGCCTTCGTCAAGGCCGGGATCGCGGTGGTTGACGAATATGCCGACAAGCCCGATGCGCCGATGGAGAAGCATCTCGTCCCCGCCTGGACGTGGCGGGCCGCCTATGTCTGGTCGCAGACCTTCCCGCCGGGCCGGCCGGTCCGGCTCGTGCAGGATTACGCCCCCAGCGTCGGCTCGACGGCGGGAACCTCGGTCGGGTCGGCGGGCTGGCGAGGCCGCGACGGCTTGAGCGACTATCCCGCCAAATATTGCATCGATTCCGCCTTCGAGGGCGCGGTGAGACGGGCGATGGCGGCGGCGCACGCCGATTACGCTCCGTTCACGGAGCAGCGGATCAACTATGTACTGAAGACCGGCGCAAACTGGGCGGGACCGATTGGCGCGTTTCGGCTCGTCGTCGACAAGGGGGCGCCAGGGAATATCGTCAGTTTCTGCGGCGAGGGGGTAAGAAAAATCAGCCCCACGCGGTTCGAGATGCGCAAGAATGAATTCCTTCCGACGACCGATCTGCACATTCTCATCCTGACGCCGACGACAAATTAGCCTCCCGCGCCGGGTGCATAACATTCCGCGACGCTAGACTTCAGAGCGCCGACGAGTTGGCTCGTCGATGTTAACGTTGCTAAATATAGCAACATGTTCAAGCAAATAACCATTGTGCCACAATTTGGCGCACTTAATTGCCACCTTTTTCGCCAGGAAGGACGCCGCCGCCCTCCTACAATCATATTAACCTACTGAATTTAAATACCTTTATAGGCCTTGCGATGCCTGCCGCCGCCAAATTCGACAATGTGTCGACAATAAGACAACCGCGACTTAGACTAAATTCGAGAAGGCGTTCGGATTGCGGGAATTAGACTTGCAAACGCTCGAAACGACGAGACGGCTGGGCGAGGTTGATCGAGAACTCATTCTCGACCTCGTGCAGAAGCTGTTCGCTCGCCGCGCCGCCGGCGATATTGAGGGAATGCTTGAGCTGGTCGCGCCGGACATTGTTTGCTTCCCGGACACCACTTGGCGGTACGCGCGCTATCCCCGGCGCATCGTCGGCAAGGAGGCGCTGCGCGAGGCGCTCGGGCACCGTCACGTCAATTATGTCGTGCTCGATATGGTCGTGCGCCGCATGTTGATCGACGGCGACCAGGTCTGCGTGCATCGTACGATAGAAATCCGCGAACGCGGCGGCAGCGACACCTACATATTCGATTGCGTCGACTTCCTGCGTTTCCGCGACGGCCTGTTGATCGAATTCTCCGAGCTGCCGGACGGATCGGCCTACGGGGCCGTCGTCAACTACCCGCATTGACGCTTTCCCCGTCGCCCTACCGGCGCCTGTCGCGAAAGAACGCCTGCAGCAGTTCGGCGCTCTCGCTCTCGCGGATGCCGCCATAGACCTCGGGCGCGTGCATGCAGGTGGGCTGCGAGAAGAAGCGCGGCCCATGTTCGACCGCGCCGCCCTTGGGATCGGAGGCGGCGAAATAGAGCCGGCGCAGCCGGGCGTGGCTGATCGCGCCTGCGCACATCGCGCAGGGCTCCAGCGTGACATAGAGATCGCAATCGGTGAGCCGGGCGTTGCCGAGCGCCCTCGCCGCCGCGCGGATCGCCAGCATTTCGGCATGGGCGGTCGGGTCGGCGTCCTCGCGGGTGCGATTGCCCGCGCGCGCGATCACCACGCCGTCGCGAGCGATCGCCGCGCCGATCGGCGCCTCGCCGCGCCGCTCGGCCGCGCGCGCCTCGGCGAAGGCCGCGCTCATCGCGTCTTCGGCCATGTCCTATCCGTCCCCGAACGCGACACGCGCTCGCCAAGCTGCTAGAGCGGCGGCCATGACGATTCAAGCCGACACGGCCGAAACGCGCGAAGGCCAGCGCATCGCCAAGGTGATGGCGCGGGCGGGCCTGTGCTCGCGCCGCGACGCCGAGCAATGGATCGCCGAAGGCCGCGTCAGCGTCAACGGCGAGGTGCTGACGAGCCCGGCCTTCAACGTCAGCGACGCCGACGACGTGCGCATCGACGGCGAGCCGCTGAAGGCGCCGGAGCGCACGCGGCTCTTCCTGTTCCACAAGCCGCGCGGCCTCGTCACCACGGCGAAAGACCCGGAAGGACGGCCGACGATCTTCGACGCCCTGCCCGCCGACCTGCCGCGCGTGGTGACGATCGGCCGGCTCGACATCAACACCGAGGGCCTGCTGCTGCTGACCAACGACGGCGGCCTGGCGCGCGTGCTCGAACTGCCTTCGACCGGCTGGCTGCGCCGCTATCGCGTGCGCGCGCACGGCGAGGTCAGGCAGGAACAGCTCGACAGCCTGCGCGGCGGCGTGACCATCGACGGCATGGACTATCTCGGCATCGAGGCGCGCTTCGAGCGCCAGCAAGGGTCCAACGTCTGGCTGACGATGGGCCTGCGCGAAGGCAAGAACCGCGAGATCAAGCGCGTGCTCGAACATATGGGCCTGAGCGTCAACCGGCTCATCCGCGTCTCCTTCGGGCCGTTCGAGCTCGGCGACCTCGCCGAAGGCGCGGTCGTGGAGGTGCGCACGCGGGTGCTGCGCGACCAGCTCGGGCCGAAGCTCGCCAAACAGGCGGGCGCGAATTTCGACGCGCCCCTGGAGGCGCCGGACGCCGCGCCCCCCGAGCCGCCGCGCGGCGACCGGCCGCTGCGCCGGTCACGCGAGGAGCCCGAGCGCGCGGAGCGGCGCGAAGGACCGGCGCGCAAGCGCAAGCATGTTTCGGTGCTGCGCGCGGAGGCGCGCGCTGAGGCGACGGGCCCGCGCAAGCGCATCGCCCGCGCCACGACCGCCGACCGCAAGGGCCGCGAGGTGAAGGTCGAGCGGGTGAGCCTCGCCCACCGGCCCGAGCCCGCCCCGCGCCGCACGGAGCGCACAGGAGGTTTCGAGGCCTCGCGGCCGCCGCGCGAGACCGCGCCGCGACGCCCCCGCAAGGATTTCGCGGGGGGCCGCGACGAGCGCGCCTCGCCGAGGCGCGAGGGGGCGCGGCAGCGGCCCCGCGAGAGGAATTCGCCGGCCGCCGCGAAGGCGCCCGCCGCCCCGCAGCGACGACCGCGCTTCGCCGAGGCGCGAGGGGGCGCCGCAGCGAACCCGCAAGGATTTCGCCGGCGGCCGCGAGGGCGCCCGCCCGCCCCGCAGCGACGACCGCGCCTCGCCGAGGCGCGAAGGGGCGCCGCAGCGGACCCGCAAGGATTTCGCCGGCGGCCGAGAGGGCGCCCGCCCGCCGCGCAGCGACGAGCGCGCCTCACCGAGGCGCGAGGGGGCGCCGCAGCGAACCCGCAAGGATTTCGCCGGCGGCCGCGAAGGCGCCCGTCCGCCTCGCAGCGACGACCGCGCTTCGCCGAGGCGCGAGGGGGCGCCGCAGCGAACCCGCGACGACTTCGCCGGCCGCCGCGAGGGCGCCCGACCGCCCCGCAGCGACGACCGCGCTTCGCCGAGGCGCGAGGGGGCGCCGCAGCGAACCCGCGACGACTTCGCCGGCGGCCGCGAAGGCGCCCGTCCGCCTCGCAGCGACGACCGGCCGCGCGAGCGGCCCGGCAAAGGCGGGCCGCCGCGCGGAGGCAAGCCCGGCCCGCGCGGGCCGCGCGCGCGCTAGATGCGCGTCGTCGGCGGCCGGTTGCGCGGCCGCGCGCTCAACGCCCCGGCCTCGCGCGCCATCCGCCCGACCTCGGACCGGCTGCGCGAGACGATCTTCGACATCCTCGGCGCGCGCTGGCCGGAGCTGTTGGAAGGCGCCCGCGTCGTCGATCTCTTCGCCGGCTCCGGCGCGCTCGGGATCGAGGCGATCTCGCGCGGCGCGGCGTTCGCATTGTTCGTCGACAGCGCCGCCGAGGCGCGGGCGCTGCTGCGCGCCAATGTCGAGGCGCTGGCGCTCGGCGGCGTAACCCGCATCTGGCGCGCCGACGCCACGAAGCTCGGCCGCGCGCCGGCCGGGCCGCCGTTCGATCTGGCCTTTCTCGATCCGCCCTATGGCCAGGAGCTCGCGGCGCCGGCGCTTGCGGGCCTCGTCGCCGGCGGCTGGCTCAGCTCCCCGGCCCTCGTCGTCGTCGAGGAGAGCGCGAAGGCCGAGATCGCCGCGCCCGAGGGCCTGAGCCTCGTCGAGGAGCGCGTTTACGGCGACACGAAGCTCGTGTTCCTGACGCGCGAGCCTGCGGGAAAGGCTTGATCGGCGGCGTTGAATCGGGCATAGGGGCGCGCAAATCTTCGACCCTGGGGTTCGTCCCGGAGCGTCATATCTTCGGGTGAGCCATGAAAGTCCGCAATTCTCTCAAGTCCTTGCGCAACCGTCACCGCGACAACCGGCTCGTGCGCCGCAAGGGCCGCGTCTACATCATCAACAAGACGCAGAAGCGCTTCAAGGCGCGTCAGGGCTGATTTTGCAAGGCTGACTTTGACCCTCGCCGCGCGGGGCGCTAGGTTGCCCCGCATGAGGCGGCTTCTCTGCCTTTCGCTTGCGCTTGTCGCTGGGCTTGCGCCGCTCGCCGCGGCGGCGCCGTCGCGCTCGCCGCCGGCCGCCGCCGCGAGCGATCCCGCGCATGACCTCGACCGTCTGTACCAGAGGCTCGCGAGGACGCGCTTTCCCGACGAGGCGGCCGGCATCCTCGCCGAGATCGACCATCTGCGCCTGCAATCCGGCTCGGACGCCGCCGACCTGCTGCTTGCTCGCGCGTTGAAGGCGCGCGCCAGCGACCGCCTGCCGCTGGCGCTGCAATTGTTCGACGCCGTGGTCGATCTCTACCCCGACTGGCCGGAAGCCTGGAGCGCGCGCGCGACCACGCGCTATCTGACCGGCGACTCCGCCGGCGCCATGGCCGACCTCGCCCAGACCCTGAAACGCGATCCCCGCGACATCGGCGCGCTCGCAGGGCTCGGCGCGATGATGCTCGAATCCGGCGACCCCGACGCGGCGCTCAAGGTCTATGACCAGGCCCTCAGGCTCGCCCCCGCCTACGAGCCGCTGAAGGAGGCGCGCGCCCGCGCGCAAACGATGGTCTGGAGCCGCTCGCCTTGATCGAGGCCGCGCTCATCGGTCTCGGCGCGCTGGTTCTCCTGTCCTTCGCCTTCACCCTGTGGCTGCGCCGCCATGTCGAGCGCCGCTTTCCCGCCATCGGCCATCGGGTCGACATCGGCGCCGGCCGGCTGCATGTCGTCGAAACGGCGCCGCAGGGTCCGGAGCGCGGCGCGGTCGTGCTCGTCCACGGCGCCTCCGGCAATTTCGCCGATCTTCATGTCGCGCTCGCCGAGCGTCTGGCGGCCGAAGGCTTCCGCGTCTTCGCCGTCGACCGCCCGGGCCACGGCTGGAGCGACCGCCTCGCCGGCCGCGCCGCCGCCTCGCCGCGCCGGCAGGCGACCTATATTCGTCAGGCCCTGGAGACGCTGGGCGTCGAACAGGCGATCGTCGTCGTCCATTCGCTCGCCGGGGTCCTGGGCCTGGCGATGGCGCTGGAGGCGCCGCAATTCACGCGCGGCCTCGTGCTTCTCTCCCCCGTCAGCCATCCCTGGAAGGGCGGCGTTTCCTGGTATTACACGGCGGCGACGTGGCCGGTCGCCGGCGCCTTGTTTCGCTGGCTCATCGTCCCGCTCGCCGGCCTCGTCTCGATGCGGCGGCGCGCTGGGCGAGACCTTCGCGCCGAACGCGGTCCCGTCCGACTTTATCGGCCGCACGCGGCTCACCCTGGTGCTGCGGCCTTCGCATTTCCGCGCCAACGCCGAGGATTTCGTCGCGCTTTGCGCCGAGGCGCGCGGCGCTGGCGCCGCGCTATCGCGATATCGCGACGCCGACCGCGATCCTGATGGGCGCCGAGGACAGCCTTGTTTCCGTCGACATCCACGCGCGGCGTCTTGAGCGCGATATTCCCAATGCGATATTGCAGTTGATGCCCGGCGTCGGTCATTCGCCGCATTTCGCCGAGCCGGAGGCGGTGGTCGCCGCCCTTCTCGACTTGGCCCGGCGGGCGAGTCGCGCCGCGGCGCCGCGGAAGGCGGCGGCGCTTTAGTATTCCAGGGGAGACGAGGGGATGGATTTTTCGAGCGCTTTCGCGCGGGTCGTTGCTGGCGTTGGCGCGGCGGCCATCGCGGTGCGGCGTATGAGCGGCGTCCCGTCGCAACAAGCGGTCGGACCCAGGCCGGAGATTCCCGGCGCCCGCCCGCAAGGCATGTTGCCGACCCTGAAAATGCCGACCGCGCGCGGCTGGGAGGCGGGCCGCACGCCGACGCCGGCGCCGGGGCTGAAGGTCAACGCCTTCGCCGCCGGCCTCAAGCATCCGCGCTGGCTCCACGTGCTGCCGAACGGCGACGTGCTGGCGGCCGAGGCTTTGCAGCAGGAGCAGCCTGTCCATTCGATCTTCGATTACGCGATGGTGGCGACGATGCGCCGCGCCGCCGCGCTCGGCGTCAGCCCCAACCGCATCACCCTGCTCGGCGACCGCGACGGCGACGGCGCCGCCGAGACGCGCCACGTCTATCTCGACGGCCTCAACCAGCCCTTCGGCATGGCTCTGGTCGGCGACACGTTCTATGTCGGCAATACCGACGGGCTCGTCGCCTTCCCCTATGAGCCCGGCGCGACGAAGCTCTCCGGCCCCGGCCGCAAGCTCGCCTCGTTCAAGCCCGCCGGCCATTGGACGCGCAGCCTGCTGGCGACGCCGGACGGGGCGGCGATCTATGTCGGCGTCGGTTCGATGACCAATATCGCCGACAATGGCTTTGAGGCCGAGGAGGGCCGCGCGGCGATCCATCGCTTCGACATCGCCTCGGGGCGCTCGAAGATCTTCGCCTCGGGCCTGCGCAACCCCGTCGGCCTCGCCTTCGAGCCGACGACCGGGCATCTTCTGGACCGTCGTCAACGAGCGCGACGGGCTCGGCGACGAGACGCCGCCGGATTATCTGACGAGCGTCAGCGAGGGCGGCTTCTACGGCTGGCCCTATTGCTACTGGGACCGCGTCGTGGACGACCGCGTGCCGGCGAATCCCGCAATGGTCGCCAAGGCGATCCAGCCGGATTACGCGCTCGGCGGCCACACCGCCTCGCTCGGCCTCTGCTGGATGCCCTCGGGCGTTCTGCCCGGCTTCGGCGCGGGCATGGTCATCGGCCAGCACGGCTCGTGGAACCGCAGCACGCTCAGCGGCTATCGCGTCGTGCATGTGCCGTTCGAAAACGGCCGGCCGGCCGGGCCGCCGCGCGACATTCTCTCGGGCTTCCTCTCCGCCGACGAAGCCTATTCCTACGGCCGGCCGGTCGGAGTCGCGATCGGAGCGGACAATTCGCTGCTGGTCGCCGACGACGTCGGCGATGTCGTCTGGCGCGTGACGGGCGCTTGAGCGCGGCGAAACCATAGAAGTTTGCGCCGTCAGCAAAAAGCGCGCTGACCGCCTTGCGGCGGGCGGGCCTGTCTGGCATGCTACCCTCATCGCCTGCAGAAGCGGGCGGCGCCGGGGCGGGAAGCGCCCGGCGCAATAATGGGAGGTATCGCCATGAAACTGCGGGTTTCCGCACTTGCGCTCGCCGCTGTATTCGCCGCCACCGCGGCATTCGCCGGCCCCAAGGTTGTGTCGGGCCCCGGCGCCAATCCGGAATGCTTCAAGCCCTGGTCTGACAAGACCAAGCTCTTCCAGTGGCCCAAGAAGCAAGGTCCCTACAGAATTGCGCTCGTCAACGGGTTCGTCGGCAACACCTGGCGCATTCAGATGGTCAAGACCGCCAAGGCCTTCGCCGAGCAGCCGGACATCAAGGCGAACATCAAGGAGTTCAAGGTCGTCTCGACGGGCACCGACGTCGCCGCCCAGCTCGGCGCGATGGAGGACTTCATCAACCAGGGCTTTGACGCGATCGTCACCATCGCGGTGGCCCCGGACGGCTTCGACCGCATCATCCGCCTCGCCGACAAGAACAACGTCGTCGTCGTGCCCTTCGACAACATCCTCGACACCGACAAGGTGATGATGGTCAACGAGGACCAAAAGGAAATGGGCCGCATGTCGGGCAAATTCCTGCTCAAGGAGATGGGCAAGACGTCAGGCGACCTCCTCGAAGTGCGCGGCCTTCCCGGCAACTCGGTCGACCGCGACCGCCACGTTGGCTTCCGTGAGGTGATGGAAGCGGCGCCGAACAAATTCAAGATCACCGAGGTGGTGGGCAACTGGGATACCGGCACCTCGCAGAAGGTGACGGCGGACGCGCTCGCTGTCCACGGCCATTTCGACGGCATATTCAGCCAGGGCGGCGACGACGGCACGATCCAGGCGCTGATTGACGCGAAGCATCCCTTCGTGCCGATGGCAGGCGAAGGCGAGAATGAGTTCCGCAAGCAGATCGCCGAATATTCAAAGGACGGTCTGAAGGGGCTTTCCTACGGGCAGTCGCCGGCGCTGGTGGCGATCGCGATGAAGGCGGCGATCTCGGCGTTGCAGGGCAACGTGATGCCGCAGCTGATCTCGATCCCGATTCCGGTCGTCGATTACACGACGCTGAAGCCGGGCACGAATTTCTGGCCGGACCTGAAGGCGAATTTCTTCGCGCCCAACGCCTTCCCGCCCTGCGGCGTCAACTTCACCGCGCCCGAAATCATGGCGCAGAGCGAAGCCAACACGAAGTAACTTCCACCGAAAAGGGGCGCGCCCGCGCGCGCCCCATTTTCGCGGCCTCGAGGGCGCCTTTGCGCGGCCCGTTTTGGCGAGCCCCCCATTCGAAAGTCCGTCGATGCCCTCGCCCGCAGCTGAGGACTTCCTCGTCCTCAACCAAATATCCAAACGCTACGGCGGCGTGCGCGCGCTCGAAGGCGTCGACTTCTCCTGCGCTCGCGGTTCGATCCACGCCGTGCTCGGCGAGAACGGGGCCGGCAAATCGACGCTCATCAAGATCGTAGCCGGCGTCGTCCAACCAGATACGGGCACGCTTGCGCTGGAGGGCAGAACCCGCGAGTTCCGCACGCCCGCCGCGGCCGCCGCCGCCGGCGTCGTCTGCATCTTCCAGGAACTGAGCCTGATGCCGGACCTGTCGGTGGCGGACAATATTTCGATCTCCGCTCCGCCGCGCCGGCTCGGCCTCATCGACGCGCGCGCGCAGCGCCGCCGCGCCGAGGCCCTGCTTGCCGAGATCGGCTGCGAGGACGTCAATCCGCTGCTGCGCGTGCGCGACCTGCCGCTTTCGCGCCGCCAGATGGTGGAGATCGCCAAGGCGCTCGGACACAGCCCGCGCCTTCTGATCCTCGACGAGGCGACCTCGGCGCTGACCAGCGCCGACGTGGAGAAGGTTTATTTGCTGCTTGCCCGGCTGAAGGCCGAGGGAGTGGCGATCCTCTACATTTCCCACCGCATGCACGAGGTCGAGGCGCTCGCCGACCGCGCCTCCGTCTTCCGCAACGGCCGGCATATCGAGACGTTCGACAAGGGCGCCCGCTCGACGGCGGAGATCGTGCAATTGATGATCGGCCGCGAGATTTCGGCGCAATATCCGCCGAAGCCGCCGCCGAAAGACTACAAGCAGGCGCTCGCCGTGCGCCATCTGAGCTGGGACAATCGCCTGACCGATATTTCGATCGACGTCGGCGCCGGCGAGATCGTCGGCCTCGGCGGTCTCGACGGCCAGGGCCAGAAAATGCTGCTGCTCGCGCTGTTCGGCGTGCTGAAGGGAGTCGCCGGCCGCGTCGAGGTCAACGGACGGCCCGTGCGCCTGAGCTCGCCGGCCGAGGCCAAGTCGCGCGACGTCGGCATCGCTCTGGTGCCCGAGGACCGCAAGACCGAGGGGCTGATGCTGTCGATGTCGACCGCCGACAATCTGACGATCGCCTCGCTCGCTTCGCTCGCCTCCGGCCCGTTCATCGACCGCACGAAGGAGGCGGCGGCGATCCGCGAGGGCCTCGAGCGGCTGCGCATCAAGATCGGCGCGGCTGAGGATGTCGTCTCGACGCTGTCGGGCGGCAATCAACAGAAGGTCGTCATCGCCAAATGGCTGATGACGCAACCGCGCGTGATCCTGCTCAACGACCCCACGCGCGGCATCGACGTCGGCACCAAACAGGAGCTTTATCGTCTGATGCGCGATCTCGCCGATCAGGGCGCGGCGATCCTGTTCTACTCGACCGACTATGACGAGCTGATCGGCTGCTGCGACCGGGTGGCGATCATGTACGACGGGCGCATCGTGCGCGAGCTGAAGGGGGCGGAGATCAGCGAGACCAATATCGTGGCGAGTTCGCTCAACATCGGCGAGGCCGCGCATGTTTGACCCCAAGGTTCGCCCCGGCGGGACGCCCTGGGACCGCGCGCGTCTCGCGCGCCCTGCGGGCGGGACGCCCGCGCTCCCAGCGCGCCAGGCGACGGAGGCCGGCCATGGGCGCTAGCGACCTCTCGATCAGGCTCAGGCAGAACGTCGCCTTTCTCACGGCGGTCGGCTTGTTCGCCGTCGTCTATCTCTTCTACAATTTCTCCCATCCCAAGGGCTTCTCCTCGGCGGTGTTCGTGCAGAACAGCGACGAGGTGTTCACCCTGGCGCTGGTCGCGATGGCGCAGACCGTGCCCGTGCTCGCCGCCGGCCTCGACCTCTCGGTCGGCGCGCTGATGACGATGGTCGGCTGTTTCGCGAGCTATCTGCTGGACGGCAAGGCGACGCCGCTCGCGCTCGACATCGCGGGATATTCGCTGCCGCTCGGGTCGATGCCGACCGGCGTCGGCGGCCTCATCCTGGGAATGCTGATCTGCCTCGCCATCGGCGCCCTCGCGGGCCTGTTGAACGGCGTCGTCGTCGTCTATGGCCGCATCCAGCCGATCATCGCCACGCTCGCGACCGGCGCGATCTACATCGGCATCGCGCTGTTCCTCCGGCCGCAGCCCGGCGGCAAGATCGACGAGGACCTGAATTGGGCGCTCACCAACGCGCTCGGCGATTTCGCCTCGACGGTGCATATCTTCAACGACGGAGCGGCGCCGTGGTTCGCGCCGTTCGCGGGCATCCCCACGCCGCTCGTCCTGCTCGCCCTCATCGTCCTGCTCTGCTGGCTGCCGTTCCGCTCGACGGTGACGGGCCGCGCGATCTACGCCATCGGCTCGGCGGAGGGGGCGGCCTATATGTCCGGCCTCAACATCAACCGGGCGCGCATCGCCGCTTTCACGCTTGGCGGCTTCTTCGCCGGCTGCGGCGGGCTGTTCCTGGCGATCCAGACTTCCTCCGGCAACGCCGACATTCCGCAGGCCGGGGCCTATACGCTGAATTCGATAGCCGCCGTCGTGATAGGCGGCACTTCGCTGCTCGGCGGTTCGGGCGGCGCGATCGGCTCGGTATTGGGGGCAATGATCCTGCGCGTCATCACCTTCTTCTTCCGCATCTTCGACATCGCGCCGCTGTTGCAGCCTCTGTTCGAGGGCCTCATTCTATTGGCCGCGGTCAGCATCGGGGCCTTGCGCGTGCTGCGGGTCAAGAACACTCTGGAGCTGTTCCGGTGAGCGCCGCCGCCTTCCGTCTGTCGCGCGACGACCGGCCGATCCTCATCGCCGCGCTGTTCATCGTCGTCATCCTGATCGCCGGCACCGGCTATACGATGCATCGCTTCGGCAGCGCGCCGCTCCTCTCGCCCAACTATCTGCTGCAGCAATTGCAGATCGGCGCCTTCCTCGGCGTGGTGGCGGCGGGGCAGATGATCGTCATCCTCATCGCGCAGATCGATCTCTCCGTGCCCTGGACACTCACCGCCGCGGCGATGATGGCGACCCACGTCGGCGGACCCTGGGCGGTTCCCGTCGGCCTTGCGGTGGGCCTCGTCGTAGGAGTCATCAACGGCCTCGGCGTCGCCTATCTGCGCGTGCCGTCGATGATCTTCACTTTGGGCGTGAACGCCGTCATGCGCGGACTGATGGTGGCGCACACGGGCGGCTACGCGCCGCAGACGGCGGCGACCGATCTCATGCGCACGCTCGCCTCCGATCACTGGTTCGGCGTGCCGGCGGCGCTCTATGTCTGGCTCGCCGTGTCCGCCGTCGTCGCGCTGATGCTGCAACGCACGCTGCTCGGCCGCTACATCTACGCCATCGGCAACAAGGAGGCGGCGGCCTTTCTCGCCGGCGTCAACACCCGCGCCGTCACCGTCGCCTGTTTCGCCATCTCCGGGGTCATGGCGGGGCTCGCCGGCGTGCTGCTCGCCGGCTATTCGCAGAAGGCCTATCAGGGCATGGGCGACGCCTATCTCCTGCCCGCCATCGCCGCCGTGGTGATCGGCGGCACCAACATTCTGGGCGGGCGCGGGCGCTATCTCGGCACGCTGGTCGGCGTCATCCTCATCGTGCTGCTCAACAGCGTGCTGTCGATCATGGAGATGCCGGAGGCCGGGCGGCAGGTGATCTATGGCGCGGTCATCATCCTGATGCTGCTGGTCTACGGGCGCGGCGAGCGGGTGACTAGCTGATCCGTTTCACCTCAAGTTAACGCGGCGGCGCCAACGCTGGCTCTCGACTGCCGCGAGCCGCCTGATGAGCCTGACCTCGAGCGAACCCGTCCCGCGCGCCCACCGCGCGCCGGCGGCGCTCGTCGGCTTCTTCCGCGACGCGAAATGGGCGAACGCGACGCGCCTGCGCAATTATCTCGCCCTGCTCGCCCTCGCCCATGTCGTCGCCCTTGTCGCGCTCGTCTGGCTCGCGCGCAGCGGCGTCGATCCGCGCGGCGAGCCGCTGGGCTCGGATTTCGTCAGCTTCTGGACCGCCGGGCGGCTCGCGCTCGCCCGCCACGCCGCCGAGGCCTATTCGCCGAACGCCGATTTTTCCGCCGAGCGCGCCTTTTTCGGCCATCCCATCGGCTGGTACGCCTTCTTCTACCCGCCGGTCTTCCTCATCGCCTGCTGGCCGCTCGGCCTGCTCTCCTATCTGACGGCGCTCGCCGCGTGGCTGGCGACCACCTTCGCCGCCTTCGCCGCGGCGCTGCGCGGCCTGTCGAAGCGTTTCGTCAATCCGCTGACGCTTGTCGCCTTCCCCGGCGTGTTCGCCACCGTCGGCCACGGGCAGAACGCCTTTCTGACGACGGCGCTGTTCGCGGGCGGCGCGAGCCTTCTCGAACGCCGCCCGGCTCTGGCGGGGGCCTTGTTCGGGCTCCTCTGCTTCAAGCCGCAGCTCGCCGCCGTCGTGCCGCTCGGCCTGCTCGTCGCCGGCCGCTTCCGCGCGCTGGCGGCGATGGCGGCCGTCGCCGTGGCGCTGGCGGCGCTCTCGGCCTACGCCTTCGGCGTCTCGACCTGGGCCGCCTTTCTCGCCGAGACGCCGATGGCGCGGGCGACGCTGGAGCGCGGCCTCGTCGATCCCGCCAAGATGCAGAGCGTGTTCGCCGCCGTTCGGGTGCTCGGCGGCGCCGATGCGCTCGCCTACGCCGCGCAGGGCGCGGCCGCGCTCGCCGCCCTCGCCGCGCTCGTCCTGACGCTGCGTCGCGAGCCGAACGCCCGCCGGCAGTTCGCGCTCGTCGCCGCGGTCACGTGCCTGACGACGCCGTTCCTGCTCGACTACGACCTGACGCTGCTGATCGCGCCCATCGCCATCCTCGCCGAAGAGGGACTTGCGACGGGCTTCCTGCCCTACGAGACCGTCACGCTCATCGCCGCCTATCTGCTGCCGGGCTTCGCCCGTCCGCTCGCGCAATACGCGCACCTGCCTTTGAGCCCGCTGGTCGTGGCCGCGCTCGCGGCCGTTCTGATGCGCCGGGTGTGGGCTCAGGCGGTTTGCGGCCGCCGCCCTGTTGCGGCATAAGCGCCGCGCGCCGCTCAACGGCGCGGGAGCCCCGCCGCATGGCGCTTTACGCCATCGCCGACAATCCGCCCCCTCCCGGCGCCGTGGAGCACGAGCTGACCGCGCTCGACGGCGTGCGGCTGCGCGCGGCGCGCTGGACGCCGGAGCGCCCGCGCGGAACCGTCGTCCTGCTCGGCGGCCGCACGGAATATGTCGAGAAATACTACGAGACCATCGGCGATCTCGTGAGCCGCGACTTCGCGGTCGCGACAATGGACTGGCGCGGCCAGGGCGGCTCGGAGCGCCAGCTTCGCGATCCCTGCAAGGGCCATATCGACGATTTCGCGCTCTACGAGCGCGATTTTCTGAGCCTCCACCGCGACGTGCTGACGCCGCACTGCCCGCGCCCCTGGATTGGCCTGTGCCATTCCATGGGCGGGGCGATCATGCTGCGCATCGCCCACGCCGGCCGCTGCCCGTTCGACCGTCTCGATGCTCACCGCGCCGATGGTCGCCCTCTATGGCCAGGTCGATCCGCGCTATGCGCGCTGGCTGGTCGAGGCGCTCGACGGCGTAGGGCTCGGCGGCTTCTACGCCCCCGGCGGCGGCGGCAGAAAGCCCTACAGCCTCAATCCCTTCGAGGGGAACCTGCTGACCTCCGACCCCGTCCGCTACGCCCGCATGGGCGACACGCTTCGCGCCCATCCCTCGCTCGGGCTCGGCGGGCCGACGATCGGCTGGATTCACGCGGCGTTCCGGCTCATGCGCGAATTCGCCGAGCCCGACTATCCCCGCGCCATCGCCACGCCGACGCTGGTCATCGCCTCCGGTTCCGACGGAGTCGTCGACACCCGCAGCCTCGAGCGATTCGCCACGCGGCTGCGCGTCGGCAATCTCATCGTCATCGACGGGGCGCGCCACGAGGTCATGATGGAGCGCGACGTCTATCGCGAACTTTTCTTCAAGGCTTTCGACGCTTTCGCGCCCGAGGCCGCGGCTGAACCCGCGGCGTTTACTCCGCCTTTCCGCGCGGCGACTTAAAAGTCGCGCGCAGAGCCAATCCGAGAAGATCCATGTCCGCTGCGGCGACGCCGTCCCGCCCCACTCTCTCCGTCATCGTCCCCACCTATCGCGAAGCCGCCAACGTGCCGAGGCTGTTCGAGCGTCTGGCCAAGACGCTCGAGGGGCTGCCGTGGGAGATGGTGGTCGTCGACGACGATTCCTCCGACGGCACCTATGACGTCGCCTACGACATCGCGCGCCGCGATCCGCGCATGCGCTGCCTGAGGCGCGTCAATCGCACCGGCCTCGCCGGGGCGGTGATCGAGGGCTGGCTCTCCTCCAGCGCCGATTTCGTCGCCGTCATCGACGGCGATCTCCAGCACGACGAATCGATCCTGCCGCAGATGTATGCGGCTTTGGAGCGCGGCGACGGCAATCTCGCCATCGGCACCCGCGTTCCCGATCCGACCAAGCCCGGCGGCCTGTCGCCCGCGCGTCAGCGCCTCAGCGATCTCGGCAAGTGGTTTTTCGGGCTCGTCGCCGGCGTCGCCGTCTCCGACCCGATGAGCGGCTTCTTCATGACCAGGCGCGAGACCGTCGCCAAGCTCGCGCCGAAACTTTCGCCGGACGGCTTCAAGATCCTCGTCGATCTCGTGCTGACCTCGCGCCATGCTTTCAAGGTCGTCGAAATCCCCTATGTGTTCCGGCCGCGCATGGCGGGGGAATCGAAGCTTTCGCCGCTGGTCGGGCTCGATTTTCTGGGCCTCGTCGCCCATCACGCGAGCGGCGGCGTGCTGCCCGTCCGCTTCATCCTGTTCGCGCTGATCGGCGGCGTCGGCCTGATCGTGCATCTGGCGGTGCTGACGTTGCTGTTCGACGGCGCCTGGACGAGCGATTTCGAGGCGAGCCAGATCGTCGCGACGGTGCTGGCGATGGCCAGCAATTTCATACTCAACAACGAGATCACCTACCGCAACCGGCGCTACAGCGGCTTCGGGATCGTCGGCGGCTTCCTCATTTTCGCGGCGCTGTGCGGAGTGGGCGCGATCGCCAACATCAATGTGGCCAACGTGCTCTACCACTCGCAACCGCAACTGGGGCGTGGCGGGCGTGGCGGGCGCGATCATCGGCGTGGTGTGGAATTACGCCGCCAGCAACACCTTCGTCTGGCGCAACCGCCGCAAGAGTTGAGGCGCGCGGACGAATGGAGTTTAATGCTAAGCGCCGGGAGGCAAACATGGCTCCGACGCATTTCAATTTGCTTATCGGCTTTCTGGCTCTTGGAGCCCCCACGCTTGCGGAAGCCAAGTGCTTCAAGACAGTCAGCGAGGTCAGAGCGAATCATGTGAAAACACGCTGGCAGGAGACGACGGAGAATGATGGCAAGCCGATGACGATTTCCATCGCCAACGGCCGCGGCGGTCTCGTCTACTCCGCCCACAAAGCCGGACAGCTATGGTTGAGCGGCAATATATCCGTCTGCCGCTCGAAAGACGGCATAGCAATTACCATGAAAAACACGAAGACGACGACGAACGTTCCGCTGATGGCAAGGATGGCGTTCCCTCGTACCCAGTCCGCCCAAATTGTGGGTAATCAGATCACGTTGGCTGGGGGAGGATGGTCGGGCGCCTTTGTGTAGCGCAAGGGATTTCCGTGGAGCCGTTCAGACGAAATCTGTCACTGCTAGCGTCCCCTTTGGCTCCGCGGCTCGCGCGGCGAGGGAGACGATCAACCGCGATCTCGCCGCCCTGGACTTCCGCCGGCCGCCGTCCCACATGGGGCGGCGATGCTGCAGGACGCCCTCGACTCCTTCAACGACATCTTCTCGCCGCCATTCCGCAGCGTGATGATCAAGTCGGTGCTGCTGACGTTGGCGGTGCTCGCCGCCGTCGGCTTCGCGCTCGACAAATTCGCGCTGCATTTCGTGGCGACCGCCGAGGGGTGGCTGGCGACGGCGATCTCGGTGGCGGTCGGCCTCGGGGTGGTGGCCGGTCTCGTGCTGCTCGCCGCGCCGACCACCTCGCTGGTGGCGAGCTTTTTCCTCGACGACATCGCCGCCATCGTGGAGCGCGAGATCGATCCGAACGGGCCGCAGGGCCGCGCGGCGCCGTTATGGGAGGCGACCCTCGCCTCGCTGCGCTTCGCCGCGCTGACGCTGGCGGTGATGCTGGCGGCGCTGGTGCTGTTTTTCATTCCCGGAATCGGCTTCGCGGCGTGGTTTTGCGCCAACGCCTATCTGCTCGGCCGCGAATATTTCGAACTGGCGGCCATGCGCTTCCGCCCCGCGACCGACGCGCGCGCGATGCGGCGCTATTTCGCGCTGCCGGTGTTCCTGGCGGGGCTGATCGTCGCCGCCTTCGTCGCCGTGCCGATCCTCAATCTGGCGACGCCGCTGTTCGCCACCGCGCTGATGGCGCGGCTGCACAAGCGGCTGGAGCGGCAGGCGTTCGCGCCGCAGGGCTCCTAAGCAGACATTCGTTGGAAGGCCAACGAATGTCTGCTTAGAATTCTCTGATTTAGCAGGATTTTCGTCCGAAAACCGGCATCCACTTTTCGGAAATCCTGCTTAGCCCGCCAGCCGCTCGCCCATCAGCCGATGCAGCAGGTTGATCGCCTTCAGCGGCCGGACCATCACCTTGAAATCGACGATGCGGCCCGCCGCGTCCCAGGCGATGATGTCGACGCCGTCGATCTCGACGCCCTCGACCGTCGTCTTGAACTCCAGCACCGCCGAGCCTTCGGCGCGCCATTCCCCGACATAGGCGAAGCGCCGTTGAACAGCACGTGGAAGGCGGCGGTCAGATATTTGAGCGTGATCGCCTTGCCGCGCTGCGGCGTGTAGACCACCGGCGACTGGAAAACGACGTCCTCGGCGAGCAGGCCCGCGAGCCCCGCGAAGTCCCGGGTCTTGGCGATTTCCCGCCACCTTGCGATCGTATCCATGCCGCCTCCCGATTTGACGCCCCGCCCAGGGGCGGTTCATAGCTGAACCATCATCCCTCCGGAGCCCGCTTATGTCCATGACGCGACTCGACGCCAGAGAAAAGCTCGCCGAAGCCAATGGCCTCAGCCTTTGCTACCAGACCTTCGGCTCGCCGACCGACCCGGCTCTCGTGCTCGTCATGGGCCTCGGCGCGCAGATGATCTGGTGGGAGGACGGGCTCTGCCAGCGACTGGCCGGACGCGGCTACAACGTGGTGCGCTTCGACAACAGAGACATCGGCAAGTCCTCGCGCATCTCGGCGCCGCCGCCCGATCTCGCGCGCGTCTTCGCCGGCCTCGAACCGCTGAAGGCGCCCTATACGCTCGACGACATGGCGCGCGACACGGTCGGGCTGATGGACGCGCTGAATTTCGACGAGGCCCATATCGTCGGCGCCTCGATGGGCGGCATGATCGCGCAAGCTCTGGCGATCCAATATCCCGAGCGGGTGAGGACGCTGACCTCGATCATGTCGACGACGGGCGAGCGCGGCCTGCCGCCTCCGAAGCCGGACGTCTGGGCGGCCATGACCGCCCCGCCGCCGCTGACGGTCGAGGCTTACATCGAGACCAACGTGCGCGTCGCCGAATTGCTGCGCGGCTACGCCGATGCGGGCGAGGAGGCCGACGCCCGGGCGCGCGCGACCCGCGCCGCCGCGCGCGGCCTCAATCCGGCCGGCGGCATGAGGCAGATGGCGGCGATCATGGCGTCGGGCAGCCGCAAGGAGGCGCTCGCGCAAGTGAAGGCGCCGACGCTGGTGATCCACGGCGCCGACGATCCCCTGGTTCCGGCCGAGGCGGGGCAAGCCGACCGCCCGCGCCATTCCCGGCGCGAAGCTCATGCTGCTGGAGCGCATGGGCCACACCCTGCCCCGCGCGCTGTGGCCGGCGATCGTCGACGCGATCGCCGCGCACGCGCGCTGATCAGCCGAACAGCTCCGCGACATCGAAGGCGAGGCCGGGCGGATCGAGCCGGACCTCGCCCTCGCGCAGGATGCGCGTCTCGATGACGCCCTCGCGGCCGCGGCTGTGCAGGATCAGCCACGCGCCGGTCGGGGTCGACCAGCAGATAATGGACGAGGCTAGCGCAGGCTGAAATAGCCCTCCAGCTTGGCGCCGTGGTCGAAGGCGGCGGTGGAGGGCGAGAGGACTTCGACGACGATGAGGGGAGTTGGACGTCTCGATCTCGTCTGGCGGTTTGGGCGCGGACAGATCACGGAGGCGTCCGGCACAAAGGCGCGGCGCGCGCTGACGCGCACCGCCATGCCCTCCGCGTAGACGCCGCAGTCGGCGCCCCGGCGCCGGAACGCGGCAGCAAGCGCGACAGCCGCGTAGGTTTTTACGCGCGAGTGTGACGCCTGCCTCCGGCGCCATCGCGACGGCCGCGCCGTCGTGCAACTCCCATTTGCCCTCGCGGCCCTCGGCCCAGACGAGGAACTCGTCGACGTCCATCAGTTTTTCGGCGGCTTCGCTCATGCCCTAACCTATATCACGCCGCGCGCTTGCGCTCACCCCTCCGCGATAGCGCAACGCCTCGATCAGCAGCGCCAGCGCCGGCGATTGCTGGCGACGGCTCGGGAAATAGAGGTGATAGCCCTCGAACGGCTCGCACCAGTCTTCGAGCACGCGCACGAGCGCGCCCTCGGCGAGATCGGCCGCCGCCTGATCCTCGATGACAAAGGCGATCCCGCGCCCCGCCCGCGCCGCCGCCAGCATGGCCCAGCCGCGGTTGAAGGTGAGCTGCCCCTCCACCCGCGCCTTCAGATTGCGCCCGCCCTTGCTGAACTCCCAGGCGTAGATCGACCCGGAGCCGGCGAGGCGCAGATTGATGCAGGCGTGGCGGCTGAGATCATGCGGCGTCTGCGGCGCGCCGCGCTCCGCGAGATAGGCGGGCGAGGCGACGGCGGCCATCCGCAGCGGCGGCCCGATGCGCACCGCGATCATGTCTTTGGCCAGACTTTCGCCGAGCCGGACGCCGGCGTCGAACCGCTCCGCGACGATGTCGGCGAAGGCGGACTCGACGTTGATCTCGATGGCGATGTCGGGATATTCGGCGACGATGCGGTTCGCCGCCGGCCACAGCAGCGTGCGCGCGGCGTGCTCGGAGGCGCTGATTCTCAGCGATCCCGCCGGCCGGTCGCGCGAGCGCGCCAGCGCATCGAGCCCGCCGGCGATCTCGGCGAAGGCGGGCCGCGCCGTTTCGATCAGCCGCTCGCCGGCCTCCGTCAGGGCGACGCTGCGCGTCGTGCGGGCGAGCAGCCTGACCCCGGTGCGCTCCTCCAGCCGGCGGACCGCGTGGCTCAACGCCGATTGCGAAACCCTCGAGCTTCGCCGCCGCGCGGGTGAAGCCGCCCTCCTCGACGACCGCGAGCAGGTTCATGAGATCGCCGAGATCCTCGCGCCGCATCTTCCGCCCTCATATATGACTGCAATTCATAGCCGCATACGGAATTATCCGTCTAATCGCGAAATGGAGTCGGCAGTAAATAGGGGGCGACCCGAAGACGAGGGAGACGGACATGAAAAAGCGCGTTCTCGGCCGCAGCGGCCTTGAGGTGTCGGCGATCGGGCTCGGCTGCATGGGCCTGAGTTTCGGCTTCGGCCCGGCGACGGAGAAGTCCGAGGCGATCCGCCTCATCCGCGCGGCCTACGAGAAGGGCGTGACGTTCTTCGACACGGCGGAAGCCTATGGGCCGTTCCTCAACGAGGAGGTCGTCGGGCGAGGCGCTCGCGCCGTTCCGCGACAAGGTCGTCATCGCCACGAAATTCGGCTTCAAGGACGCGACCCCGACGGCCGGCGTCGACAGCCGGCCCGCGCATATCCGCGAGGTCGCCGACGCCTCGCTCAAGCGGCTGAAGACCGACCGCATCGACCTGTTCTACCAGCATCGCGTCGATCCCGCCGTGCCGATGGAGGATGTCGCCGGGACGGTCAAGGAGCTCATCGCCGCCGGCAAGGTCCGCCATTTCGGCCTGTCGGAAGCGGGCGTCGCCTCGATCCGCCGCGCCCATGCGGTGCAGCCGGTGACGGCGCTGCAAAGCGAATATTCGCTGTGGTGGCGCGAGCCCGAAGCGGGCGATCCTGCCCGTGCTGGAGGAGCTCGGCATCGGCTTCGTGCCGTTCAGCCCGCTCGGCAAGGGCTTCCTCACCGGCGCCATCGACGCGACGACGAGCTTCGACAAGTCGGATTTCCGCAACGTCGTGCCGCGTTTCTCCGAGGAGAACCGGCGCGCCAACCGCCGCCTCGTCGACGCGCTCGCGCTCGTCGCCGCGCGGCTGAAGAAGACCAACGCGCAGGTCGCCATCGCCTGGCTCCTCGCGCAAAAGCCGTGGATCGTCCCGATCCCCGGCACGACGAAGCTCAACCGGCTCGAAGAGAACCTCGGCGCTGCGGATTTCGAGCTTTCCGCCGCCGATCTCGCCGAAATCGGCGCGGCGCTCGCCGAGATCAAGGTGCAGGGCGAGCGTTATCCCGCCGCGTTCCAGAGCCGCGTCGACCGCTGAGCGGTCAGATCACGTTGCGCTCCAGCAGCGGCTTGCCCGCCGCGATGCGGTCGAAGGCGAAATCCGAGAGGTCCAGCGCGCGATAGCCGCCATGGACGATGAGCTCGGCGAGCCCCCGGCCGATGGCCGGGGATTGCTGTACGCCGTGGCCGGAGAAGCCGGCCGCGAGATAGGAATTGTCGTAGCCGGGCAGCCGGCCGACGATGGCGTTGTGGTCGAAAGTGTTGAGGTCGTAGTGCCCGGCCCAGGCGCGCACGAGCTTCAGCGCCTCGAAGGCGGGGACGCGCGCGGCGAGCGCCGGCCATAGCGTCTCCTCGAACTGCGGCCAGTCGACCTCGAAATCCTGCGTGTCGGGGTCCGGCTCGGGCGGCGGGCCGCCGACGACGTAGTGGCGCCCCTCGGGGCGCACATAGACGCCGCTGGTGTCGATCAGCAGCGGGAACCTGTCGCTCACCTTCTGCGCCTCGAACACGAACACGCAGCGCTTGCGCGATTCCACGGGGATGGCGACGCCCATCGCGCGCGCGAGCCGCGCCGCCCCCGAGGCGCCGGCCGTGTTGACCAAGGCGCCGCAGGCGACGCGCCGGCCGCTCGCCAGCCGCACCGCCGTCGCCCGCGCGCCCTCGCGCTCGACCTCGACGACCTCGTCCTGCGCATAGACCGCGCCGAGCGAAACCGCCTTGCGGCGGAACGCCTGCATCAGCGAATAGCTGTCGAACCAGCCCTCGCCCTTGAGCCCGAAGGAGGCGAGCGCGACGCCCTCCATTTCGAGGAAGGGAAATCGCGCCTTGGTCTCCTGCGGCGTCATCAGCGCGATCTCGGCGCCTTCGGCGATCTGCGCGGCGTGGTTGAGGCGCAGCGTTTCGACGCCGGCTTCGGTGGCCAGATAGAGATAGCCGTTCTCGGTGATCGGCAGATCGGGCCCGTCGCCGTCGACGGCGAGCGTCTCCTTGGCCGATTTCAGAAAGGCGACGCCGGCGAGGCCGACGCGGATGTTGATGGGGCTCGAAAACTGCTGGCGGATCGAGCTCAGCGACAGCGAGGTGGCGGCGCGGGCGTAGGTGAGATCCTTCTCCACCACCAGCACGCGGCCGGAAAAGCCCGGGTCGGCGGCAAGATGATAGGCGAGCGACGACCCCATCGCCGCGCCGCCGGCGACGACGACGTCAAAGCTTTCCGACATGCCTGGCTCCCTTCTGCGCCGCCCGTTTCGCCGGAAACGCCCGTCAGTGCAACTTCAGTTTGGGGCGCACGACCTGGTTGGCGTGGCCGACGGCGATGAGCGCCGCGCCCTTGAGCCAGCCGTGAATGGCGAGAAGGTGCATGTTGTAGAGCGAGAGATAGACGAGCCGCGCGAGCCGCCCCTCGATCGCCATGCGGCCGCCGACGAGATTGCCCATGAGGCTGCCGACCGTCGAGAAGCGGCTCAGCGAGACGAGCGAGCCCCGGTCGCGATAGACGAAGGCCTCCAGCGGCTCGCCCTTGAGGAGGCGCAGGATGTTCGTCAGCGCCGTCGCCGCCATCTGATGCGCGGTCTGGGCGCGCGGCGGCGCGGGATTGTCCGCGCCCTCCGGCTGGAAATGGCAGCAGTCGCCGATGGCGAAGATGCGCGCGTCGCGCGTCGTCTGCAGCGTCGGCAGCACGACGAGCTGGTTGCTCCGCGTCACTTCGAGCCCGTCCATGTGCCGCAGCAGCTCGGGGCCGCGCACGCCGGCCGCCCAGACGAGCATATCGGCGGGGATTTCCTCGCCGGCGCGCGTCCGCATCGCGCCCGCCGTCACCTCGGTGACGGCCGTGCCTTCGAGCACGCGCACGCCGAGCGCCTCAAGCTCCTGCTTTGCCGCCTGCGCCAGCTTCTCCGGCAAGGCCGGGAGAATGCGCGGCCCCGCCTCGATCAGCGTCACCCGCAGCCGGCGCTCGTCGAACACCTCCAGCCCATAATGCTTGAGCGCGGAGGCCGCGTTGTAGAGTTCGGCGGCCAGCTCCACCCCGGTCGCGCCGCCGCCGACGATGGCGACGTCGACATGGGCGTCGGCGGAGGGGTCGTCGGCGAGCGCGCGCGAGACGCGCAGGCAATGATTGAGCAGCTTCAGCCGGAACCGGTCGGCCTGCTCGCGGTCCTCGAGAAAGAGGCAGTGCTGCATGACCCCCGGCGTGCCGAAATCGTTCGACACCGACCCGACGGCGATCACGAGATAATCGTAGCGGATGCGATGCCGGCCGATCAGCTCGGCGCCGTTCTCGTCGAGGATCGGCGCGACGACGATCTGCCGCGCCTCCCGGTCTATCGCCTCCAGCGTACCGTAGAAGAAGCGGTAGCCCCAGCGATAGGCGTGGCTGCCGTAGCCGACCTCGTCCATATTGGCGTCGAGCGCGCCGGCCGCCACCTCGTGCAGCAGCGGCTTCCAGATGTGGGTGCGGTTGCGCTCCACCAGGATGACGTCGAACTCGCCCCGGCCGAGCTTGGCAGCCGAGGCGACGCACCAGTTCGAGCCCTCCGGCCCCGCCCCCGACGACCACGATCTGGGTCTTCACCTCGGACCTCCTTGCGGGGGCGCAGAGAAACTCCGCGGCGGCCTCAGCGCCAGGGAAGCGTGAAGGGATGCGTGCTCGACAGGCCGCCGTCGACCGCGAACGCCTGCCCGTTCACGTAGGACGATTCGTCGCTGGCGAGAAAGAGCGCCATCGCCGCGATCTCCTCGCGGCTCGCCGGCGCGCTTCAGAGGATTGAGCTGGCCGATCTTGTCGTCCGTGCCCTTGGCGCGGGCGCGGTCGAAGATCGGCTTGGTCATGCCGGTCTCGATGAGGCCGGGGCAGATGGCGTTGACCCGGACGCCCGTGCCCGAAAGCGCATTGGCCGCCGTCTGCGCGAGGCTGATGACGCCGGCCTTGCTCGCGGCATAGGGGCTGCCGCCGGCGTTGGCGCGAAGCCCCGCGACGGAGGCGGTCAGCACGATGGAGCCTCGCCCGCGCGCCGCCATGACGGGGGCGGCGTGCTTGATCGCCAGAAACGGGCCGATGAGGTTGACCCGCAAGCACTTCGCTCCACTGCTCCACCGTCTGCTCGAACAGCGGCGTCAGCCCGCCGCTGATCCCGGCGTTGGCGTAGACGATATCGAGCCCGCCGAAGGTCTCCATCGCAAGCTCGACATAGCGAAGCACCTCCGCCTCCACGGCGACGTCGGCGGGATGGGCGAGCGCCGGTTCCGCCGAGATCGCCGATGGCCTGCGCCGTCCGGGCGAGCCCGGCCACGTCGCGATCCACCGCCACCACCCGCGCGCCCTCGGCGGCGAAAGCCAGGGCGCTGGCGCGCCCGATGCCGCTCGCCGCGCCTGTGACGATGGCGACCTTGTCTTCCAGTCTCATTTTCCGGTCCTCCTCCATCTCCCCGCGCAAGGTTCGCCGAGGAGGCGCCGCTCCCGCATGTGACCATTCGTCGCGGCCGGGGCGGCGGTCCATCGCGCAAGAAAAGCCCGAAGCTTGCGTTCGATCAAGCGTCGCGCCGGAAAACCAGGCCATCCGTTAAGTGTTTTCGGCGGGAAAGACTTCCGTCGACGACAATTCATCAAGGGACTCGCGCATCCCGGCGCTTTCGGACTATAGGGTGCGTCGGCCGAGAAAAACGAGAGCCGCGGCGGCGGCTTGGGGCAAGGAATGGCTGCGATGGATTATCAGTCGCGATTCGAGGCGGCGATCGCCGATCTTAAGCGGGAAGACCGCTATCGCATTTTCGCCAATCTCGAACGCGACGCGGCCCGTTTTCCCCTGGCCCTCTGGCGCCCGGTGGGACAAGAGCACGCGCCCCGCGAAGTGACGATCTGGTGCTCCAACGACTATCTCGGCATGGGCGGGCACGAGGACGTGATCGAGGCGAGCGTGCGCGCGGCCCGCGCCCACGGCGCCGGCGCCGGCGGCACCCGCAACATTTCCGGCACGCATCGCCCGATCGTCGAGCTGGAGCGCGAGCTCGCCGACCTGCACGGCAAGCAGGCGGCGCTCGTCTTCACGTCCGGCTGGATCTCCAATCTGGCGGGCATCTCGACCATCGCCTCGCTTCTGCCCGACTGCCTGATCCTTTCCGACGCGCTCAACCACAATTCGATGATCGAGGGCGTCAAGCGCTCGGGCTGCGAGAAGAAGGTTTTCCGTCACAACGACGTCGGCCATCTCGAAGAACTGCTCGCGGCCGAGCCCGTCGAGCGCGCCAAGCTCGTCGTGTTCGAGAGCCTCTATTCCATGGACGGCGACATCGCCCCCATCGCCGAGATCGTGGCGCTCGCCAAACGCTACGGCGCCATGACCTATATCGACGAGGTTCACGCGGTCGGCATGTACGGCCCGCGCGGCGGCGGCCTCGCCGAGCGCGAGGGGCTGATGGGCGAGATCGACGTCATCGAGGGAACGCTCGCCAAGGGTTTCGGCTCGATGGGCGGCTATATCGCGGCGAGCGCGGCGCTGATCGACGCCGTTCGCTCCTATGCGCCGCAGTTCATCTTCACCACGACCCTGCCTCCGAGCGTGGCGGCGAGCGCCAGCGCGGCGGTCCGGCACCTGAAGGCCTCGGACGTGGAGCGCGAGCGCCATCAGGCGAACGCCCGGCTCGTCAAGCACGCGCTGCAGGCGGCGGGCCTGCCGGTGCTGGAGAATCCCTCCCATATCGTGCCGGTGATGGTGCGCGACGCGGCCAAATGCCGGCGCGCCAGCGAGCTGCTTCTGGAGCGCCACGGCATTTACATCCAGCCGATCAATTATCCCACGGTCGCGCGCGGAACCGAGCGGCTGCGGATCACGCCGACGCCGCGCCACAGCGAGGCTCAGGTGGCGGCGCTGGTCGAGGCCCTGGTGGATGTGTGGTCCACGCTCGGCCTGCCGTTCGAGGCGCCCAAGGTGGTGCCGCTGCGGCGGCCGTCCGTCGAGGCGGCCTGCGCCTATCCCGAGATGAAGAAGGCGGCGGAGTAGCTCCCTCCGGCGTTGAAGTCGGGCGCGGCGGCGGTTGCGCGCCCGGTTAACAGCGGCAGCGCGTGAACGCAGCGTCGCACCCGCCCCGTCGCCTTACCCGCCAGCGCGGAAATCAATAAAAGACACTGTCGCGGTAGCACGCGGACGCGCCGCCCGGGCCGGGTGGCCGCTGCGTGTCAGAAGGGAACGCGAAGGCCGACCGTCGCGACATTGGCGGTCAAATCATAATTGAACGGCTGCCGGGGCGAGGAGCCCTTGTCGCTGACGGGGACATAGCCGCCGGTCACATGCCCCGCGTCGATATAGCGATAAGTCAGATCGACAAATGCGGCCCGGTGAAACAGGCTTGTGATGTCGAAAGACAAGCCGCCGCCGATGTCCCACGCGAAATTCGTTTGCGAGGAGCCGGAGAAGGTGCGTACCGGAGTGCCGGCCGTGGGATTGGTCCGCGTCCAGTCGCCCATATCGTTCAAGGCCGCGCCGACGCCCCCTGTCACGAAGGGCGTGACAAAGCCGGTGTTCACATTCATCAGGCGGAAGGGTTCGACAAACAAATTCGCCATCAGGAGATTGCTCGTCACGCCGCCGTCCATCGACGCATGACCGACGCCGCCGCCGGGAGCGATCGGATTCCCATGGACGGAAAAGTAGCCGAGATAGTCGTATGAAATATCGGTGCGAAGGCCCGGCATGAATTGAACGCCGGCGGCGGCGCCCCCGGTAAAGGAGGCGGGCGCGCTGATCGCTTCCGTGACGCTCGGGTCACCCGCGCCCGGCCCGGTCCACGAGCCCCTGTCCTGCGCGAGCCAGGCGCCGCCCACCTGTCCGCGCACGTAAAACTGGAACTGCGGTTGCGGGGCAGGTATCGGGGCCACGGGCGCCGGAGGCGTCTTATGGGTGGGCAGATCCGCGGCGCCGGCGCTTGCGACAGTCATGGCTGTGACGAACCCGACCGCGAGCGCAACAAACGAACCTGATTTCACATGAACCCCCTGCATGCTGTCGATCAGCCGATCGCCGGCAAGTCTTGAGCATCTACTCGTCTTGTGTAGTCGATTGTTGCGCGGCATCAACGGGCGACTGCTTTTCACCGCGATAGTGATTATTTTGCCACAGCCCAATTAACTTAGCGGCGCCCATCAATAAATTGAAATACCAATGCAACCCGGAAATGGTCCCAAAAACGCGGGCGAATCATGTAAGGCTGCCGGAATATTGCGCGGAGGCTGACGCAGGACGTCGACGACAGCCCGCCGCAAGGGAGCCGACGTGACCGCCTTCAAATCCCAGCCGCCGCCGCATCCCTCCAGGCGCCGCCAGCCCCTTCCGCATTGCACGCCCAAACCCGCGAGCGAGGACCCGGAGGCGCCGGCGCGCATCCAGGCGATCCTCGCCTCCCCCGCCTACCGGATCGCCAGCGAGGATCTCGGGTTTCTGGCCGGCCCCTCGGCGCGCGGCCTCAGGCTCATGATGGACTACCAGAAGCCCGAGGACCTGCTGCAAGCCGAAAGCGTCAAGCGCACCATCGTCGTTTTCGGCAGCGCGCGCATCGGCGAGCCCGCCGCGGCCCGCGCCCGCCTCGAGGCCGCGCGCGCCGACTTCGCAGCAAGCCCGGCCGACGGAGAGGCGGCGCGGCGGCTGGCGCTCGCCGAGCGCGCGGTCGAAAAATGCCGCTATTACGAGATCGCCCGCGCCTTCGGCCGGCTCGTCGCCGAGCGGGGCATGGGCGACGGCGAGCCGGTCTGCGTGATGACCGGCGGCGGGCCCGGAATCATGGAGGCCGCCAATCGCGGCGCCTTCGAGGCCGGCGCCAAGACGGTCGGGCTCAACATCAGCCTGCCGCTCGAGCAATACCCGAACCCCTATGTGACGCCGGGCCTGTGCTTCGACTTCCACTATTTCGCCATGCGCAAGCTGCATTTCCTGGAGCGGGCGGCCGCGCTGGTGGCCTTCCCCGGCGGCTTCGGCACGTTCGACGAATTGTTCGAGGTGCTGACGCTCGCCCAGACCCGCAAGATCGCGCCGATCCCGATCGTGCTGGTCGGCGAGCGCCATTGGCGGCGCGCCGTCGATTTCGAGTTTCTCGCCGAGGAAGGCGTCATCGACGCCGAAGACCTCGAACTTTTCTGGTACGCCGAGACGGCGGAGGAAATCTGGGAATCGATCCGCGACTGGCGACAGGCGCGGATCGCGGCTTTCGGCGCGGAGGGCGTATTGTGAGAATTTCATTTCATGGCGCCGACCGCGTCGTCACCGGCTCCTGCCATCTCGTCGAGGCGGCGGGCCGCAAGATCCTTATCGATTGCGGCGCCTATCAGGGCAGCCGCGCGCTGGAGGCGGAGAACGCCGACGGCTTCGGCTTCGATCCCGCGGCCATCGACGTCCTCGTTCTCACCCACGCGCATCTCGACCATTGCGGCCGCATTCCGCTGCTCGTCAAACGCGGCTTCAAGGGCGAGATCGTCTCGACCGCCGCGACCCGCGATCTCGCGCGGATCGTGCTGATGGACGCCGCCCATCTGCAGGAGGAGGAGCATCGCCGGGCGCTTCGCGTCGCCGCGCGCCGGGGCGAGCCGGAGACGGCGCCGCCGCCGCTCTATACGCTCATCGACGCGCTCAGCGCCTTCGACCGTTTCGGCCGCGTCATCAAATACCGCAGCCCCGTCGACCTCGTCCCCGGCGTGCGCGCCACTTTCCACAACGCCGGCCACATCCTGGGCTCGGCGAGCGTGAAGCTGGAGGTCGAGGAGAACGGCGCCCGCCGCGCCGTCGTCTTCTCCGGCGACATCGGCAATCCCGGCCGGCCGCTGCTGGCCGATCCCGACGCCCCGCAAGGCGCCGACGCGGTGGTGATGGAATCGACCTACGGCGACCGCGACCACCGCAGCCTCGACGATTCCCTGGAGGAGTTCTACGAGGCGCTGAACGCGAGCCTCAGCGCCGGCGGCAATGTCGTCATCCCGACTTTCGCGCTGGAGCGCGCGCAGGAGCTTCTGTTCTGGCTGCGCGACGGCGTCGAGCGCAACCTGCTGTCGCCGGCGCTGCATGTGTTCCTGGATTCGCCGATGGCGATCTCGGCGACGCAGATCTTCGAGAAATATCCCGCCGATCTCGCCGCCCCCGCGGCGGACCTCCTGCGGCGCGGCGTCGATCCGTTGCGCCCGCCGGGCCTGCGGTTCACGCGCGAGACGGCGGAATCGGAGGCGCTCAACCGGATCGTCGGCGGCGCGATCCTGATGGCGGGATCGGGCATGTGCACGGGCGGACGGGTCGTCCATCACCTGCGCCACAATCTCGGCCGCCCGAACGCCAGCGTCATATTCGTCGGCTTCGCCGGCGTCGGCACGCTCGCGCGCGAGATCATCGACGGCGCGCGCACCGTGCGCATTTTCGACGAGCCGATCCGCGTGCGCGCGAAGATTTACACGATCAACGGCTTCTCCGCCCACGCCGGCCAGACGGAGCTGATCGAGTGGCGCGCGCGCGTGGGCGCGAAGCGCACGTTCCTGACCCACGGCGAGCCCCCGGCGATGACGGCGCTCGCGGCCAAGCTCGGCGGCGAGGTCGTCTGTCCGCGGCTGGGGGAGGCGTTCGAGATCTAGGGGCGGCGGACGGTTCTATGCGGCGTCGCCGCAATTCCCCGATGCCACCCGACATCGAGGCTCAGATCTCGGAGTTCACCTTCACACGCCCCTCCCTGACCGCTTTGATGAAGGCGCGGTAGTCCCGCTCGTTCTGATCGGCGTACTCGACCGCGAACTCGCTGATCGCGTCGTCGAATGTGGCGCTCGAGCCCATGTAGCCCGCGATCTGCGCGGAGTCGCCCGAGCGGGCATGCGCCTTCGCCAGCGCCCAGCCACATAGCTTCCCGTACTCCCGCAACAGTTCTTCGTCCCAATCCTCGATGATGGCCGAGAGCTTCACGTCGCGAAGCTGGCGTATGTAGAATTCACGGCCGTTGGCGCCGGTCGTCCAGCCCAGGAAGATATCGCTCGCGGACTGCATGAGCCGCTGGCCGCACACCACCCGCTGGCCATGATTCTCGTAAACGCTCTTGCCCGCATAGGGCTCGAGAACCGACGTTCTCGCCTCCTTGACCTGCAGGAACAGCGGATCATCCTCCGCCGCAATGAACAGGCCGACGGCGCACATGGTGCCGACGCTGCCAATGCCGACGACCTTTATTGCTATATCGCAGAGGCGGTAACGGTCGAACAGCACGCGGACATGGTCCGGCAGCGACGCGCGATAGTGAGCCAGAGGTTCGCGGAACGCCGATCGTGACGCCGGGCGCGAGTTCAGCCGAGGGGTGGAAGATCAGCGGCGGATCGTCCTTGAACCGCGGCTCCGAGCCCCGGTGCTCGACGAGCTTCGGGAACACGAACTCGGGCGCGCTTTTTTCCTCCGCCACCTCCACGCGTCTCTTCAGCTCTCTCACGGACATTTTCGTCCGTAACCTCCATCACGTCGTCGATGCCGATCGTCTCGTACCAGACCTCAAGCGCCCGCTTGGACGAGTAGTCGGCCATGTGCTCGCGATAGGACTTGACTGTCGCCTCTGCCGCCCGCGCGCATTCGGTCTCGCTGAGCCGGAGATAGCGCCCGGCGATGACGACGCTCGCGGTGAGCCGCTTGACGTCCCATTCCCAGGGCGCCGGCAGGGTCTCGTCCAGGTCGTTGATGTCGAACACGACATTTCGCTCCGGCGTGGCGAAGGCGCCGAAATTCAGCAGGTGGGCGTCGCCGCACGCCTGGACGCGCAGCCCGGATTGCGCGGTGGTCGCCAGGTCGGCCGCCATGATCGCCGCAGACCCGCGATAGAAGGTGAAGGGCGACTGCATCATCCGGCCGAAGCGAATCGGGACGAGGTCGAGCATCCGGCCTTCGTTGGAACTCGATCAGCAGTTCGATCGGGTCGCGCCGATCCTTCGGAGCCTTCCAGCCCCCATGGGATTCGCGCGGCGTCGCGTCCCGCAGCGCCTTGCCGTGGGCGCGACGCTCGCTCGCCGCCGTCATGCCGGATTGCACGCCTGCTTCATCGCCGGCGCCCTGGGTCATCAGCGTGACCGCGGGCGCTCCCTTCGCTTCGCCCTCGCTTTTTTCCGCCTTGCCGCCCCTGTTCTTTGACTCGTGCCTGTCGGCGTCCTTGCCTTTGTTCTTTCCGCCCTTCGCCATGACCCGACCTCCCGCGCGACCGGCCCCGAAAACAAGAATGATAGTTAAATTCTAAGGCTATCCATCCATTGGACCTTGATTTGGGTCATGTTTCGAGTCGCCGGCGACAGCGTTGCGCCTTGCGCGATGGACGGCGAAGCGGAACAGATTGGGCTTCACCCTGGAAGCGTGAGAATGGACTATTGGTTACGGGGCTTTTTGAGAGGGCGTCGTGCGACGACGTTAATACCATTTCCAGGCGAGCGCGACTCATCGCGCTCGTTCCGCGCAAAGGCGCAGGCGCGCTTCGCGCTTTGCCGTCGGGCGATGATCGGTTCCGATCATCGAGCTTTGGTATAAGACGGCGGCTTTCGACCGAGCAGATTGTCGCGCCGGTTCAGCATATGGGACCTGGTCAAAGCATCTGGCGCCGGGGGCAACGGCGACAGCGGATTCAACCTGCCGCCGCCGCGCTCACTCGTCCCTCTCCGCCGCCTCCCCTCGCGGCTTCGGCCCGCGCGGCAGCGGGCGCAGGCGGCGGCCGACGCGCTCCTCGAGGCCGGTCAGGAACGCCTCCGAACCGATCGGCCGCCCGATGCTCTCGCCCTTGCGCAGCCGCTCGGTCGCCGCCTCATCCTCCGGCCCTTCGATGAGATCGGCGAAGCGGGGGAAGCGCTGGCTCGCGGGCGCGAGATCGGTCAGCCCGTCCTCGCCCAGACCCAGGAGCGCGCGGGCGCTTCCCCATTGCCAGTCCTGCGGCCGCGCGACGAGGCGGGCGCGCACCGGATTGAGCGCGACATAGCGGTAGGCGGCGGCCAGATGCTCCTCGTCCATCGCCACGGCGCCGTAGCGGCCCTGCCAGAAATGGCCGGTGCGCCGGCGGCGGGCGTGGATCAGCCCGGCGTAGGCGCGATGGGTGCGCGCGAGCGTCCGCCGCAATCCGTCCTCGTCGCTCGGACAGAGGATGAGATGCACGTGATTGGGCATCAGGCACCACGCCCAGACGGAAACCGAGGCCTCCGCCGCGGCGCGGGCGAGGAGATCGCGATAGGCGGCGAAGTCGCCTTGCGAGAAGAACACGCGCTGGCCGCCGTTCCCGCGCTGGGTGACGTGGTAGGGAAGGCCGGGAATGACGACGCGGGCGAGACGAGCCATGAGGTCAGGCTAGGCCGGATGCGCGGCGCCGTCAACGCGATGCACTGTCACCGCAACGCCGCCCGCACCCCTCTCACCACCCGCGACGAAGCTTGCCGGCTTCGGTCATCGGCAATTCCGTCACAAAGCGGACCTGCGCCGGCGTCATGTGCGCCGGGAGTTTCTGCCGGGCGGCGGCGATGATCTCGCGCGCGAGGCTCGCGTCCTTTCTTTCGGGATCGTTCAGCACGATCTCGGCGACGACGATTTCCCCGGTGATCGGATTGGCCCTCGCGTAGACGCGGCTCGCGCGCACCGGTTCGAGCGAATTGAGCGCGGCCTCGACTTCTTCGGGGTGCACCTTCAACCCGCCGACATTGATGATCCCGCCGCGACGGCCCATGAAATAGACGCGATCGCCCCGCGCCTCGACCAGATCCTGCGTGTCGAGGAAGCCCTCTTCGTCGACCAGAGCCGGCGCGTCCTCGCCCAGCATCCGGAGCGCGCGGCGGGGCGTGCGCAGGCGCAGCGTCCCGTCCGCGATCCTGAGAGTCACCGGCCCTTCGGCCCCTAGCCATGCGGCGGGGAAGCCGGCCTTCCGGTCGCCGACCTCGAAGGCCACGCCCCCCTCGGTCGAGGCGTAGGCGTGATCGATCCTCGCGTCGGGATAGACGGCCGACAACCGCCCGAGCAGCGCATCGTCGGCGATCTCGCCGGAAAGGCGAACATATTCGGGGTCGATGCGGTCGGCCGCCCCCGAAAACAGCGCCATGCGCCAATGCGAGGGCGTGCCCGAGATATGCGTGACGCCCGAGGCGCCGAGCCGGGCGAGAAAGCCCTCGATCTCCTCCTCGACGCCGTTGAGCCGCAGCGATCCGTTCCCCGACAGCGCGCGCAGGAAGATTTGCAGGCCGCCATAGCGCCTTATGTCGTAGAACGTCGCCCATTCCTGATGGGGCGCGGGGGCGATGGCCCCCATCAGCGTTTGCAACGTATGCACCGCGAGCTTCGGCGGCCCGCTCGTGCCGGAGGTCGGCAGCACCCACTCGGTCTCGACCGTCGCCGCGCGGGCCGGGCCGGGACGCAGCGGCAGACGCACGGGATGCCGCAAGTCCATGGAAAGCGCCGTCTGCGGTTCCTCCTCGTCGAAGGCCAGCGCGTCGGCCCCGATCAGCTCGGCGGCGGGGACGAGCTTGGCCTCGTCCCATGCGGGCGGGCAGAGCAGGATTCTCCGCGCCACGCCGTCGAGGTCGATGAGCGCCGCGGCCGCCTTGACCATGTCGCGCACGAACAACACGACCGAACGCCCGGCGAAAGCGTTCCTGTCCGCGCCGAAGGGCGAGCCGCCCGCGACTTCGCCGAGGGCCAGGACGTGATCCCTGGTCGAGACGATGCGCCCGGCCCTTGTGGAGCGCGCGGCGAGCGAGGCGAGCGTTTCCGTATCAGACATAGCCGGGTCCGTTGCACGCCATGCAGCGGCCAATCGCGGCTGTATGCGAGGCGGATTCGGCCGGCGAAAGGCTGCGCGCGCAAGTTTACGCCCGCAGGCCGGGAATTGCCAATGAACAGGCGCCGCGCCGGGCGTGCAATGATCTCCACAGTCGCCTCAACTCAAATCGGCATGAAGAAGCCGCGATCCCCAGACGCACCCTCGCTCATGGCGAATGCGAGGCGCTTCTCGGGCATCCCCCGCGTGATCCGACGAATGTTTTGAAGGGGCCGAGTCAAAACGCCGGCGCGGATGATCATTCGTCAATCGCAGAGCGGGACGGAGAAAAACGGTGACAGTGAAGTTAATAGAAGCCATCTCCCGACCCGCTCGCGAACGTAACTGCCAAGCTGATGGCGTCAAATCGAAGCGCCGTCACGCCGTCATGGCCGGGCTTGTCCCGGCCATCCACGCCGACCCGCAACAAAGGGGATTGCCGTTTGTACAAGCTCAAGACGCTCATGCGTTGAGCCGAACCGCGTAGATGGCCGGGACAAGCCCACGGCTGTCCGGCACGGAAACTGCTTGTATTGGCGCACGGCATTGATTCTACTCTGTTCAGAGGGTTTGCCGACTCATCTGGACATGAAGTGGAGCCAAGCCGTGCCGCACCAGAATAGCGTTTTCCATGGACTTTTGAAGTTCCTCCCTTGGGGTGCGTTCGACCGTCTTGTGGAGAAATTTCAGGGCGACCGCGATGCAAGAGCGACGACCAGCAGGTCGCATCTTGTGGCGATGTTGTTGGCCCAGACGAGCGGTCTCAACAGCCTGCGCGACGTCGAGACCAGCATGGCCAGCCATGCGCGCCAGTTTTATCATCTGGGGGCCAAACCGGTGTCGCGCTCGGCCCTGGCGACGGTCAACGCCCGTCGGTCGCCGGAAATATTCAACGGCCTGCTGGCCGCGCTGATGGCGCAACTTCAGGCCGGATATCGGCGCAAGATCGGCGATTGCGTGCGTTTGATCGACTCCACCAGCGTCAGGCTGAGTGCGTTTACTCAGCGGTGGGCGAGCTTTTCGGACGAGGTTTGCGGCGCCAAGGCGCATATCGTCTACGATCCGGACGCCCATCAGCCGCTTTATTTGATGGTCACGCCCTCCAACGTGAACGACATCACCGCGGCCAAGGCCATGCCCATCGAACCCGGAGCCACTTACGTGTTCGATCTCGGCTATTACGATTTCGGCTGGTGGGCGAAACTCGACGAGGCAGGTTGCCGGATCGTGACGCGGCTTAAAAAGAATACGCCATTCAAGGTCGTCGAACAACGCGAAGTGGCGCCGGACGGACCTGTACTGAGCGATAGCATCGGCCATCTGCCCACTCGCCTGGCGGCTTCGCGGCGAAATCCGATGTCGAAACCAGTGCGCGAAATCCGCGTCGTCAACGATAACGGCAAGATTTTGCGCATATTCACCAATGACCTGACCGCTTCGGCGCAAGAGATCGCCCATCTCTACAGGCAGAGATGGGCGATCGAATTGTTCTTCCGGTGGGTAAAACAAACGCTCAAGATCAAGCATTTTTTCGGCACGTCGGAGAACGCCGTGCGCATCCAGATTGCTGTGGCGTTGATCGCGTTCATGCTGATGAGGTTGGCGCATGAAGCCAACAAGATCGTGGAGAGCCCATTGACGTTCGCCCGGCTTCTGCGCGCCAATCTCATGCATCGCCGGGAAATCCGCAATTTGCTCGCTCCGCCACCGCGCCGAGCAAGTCCGCAGTACGAGTTCGACTTCGGCCGTGCGTCGTTCGCGCGGCCGAAAAAACGCGCTTGCGCGAACGCGCTCCCGCCCGCTCAGCTTGTCGCTCTATGCTAAGCAATTGCGATGCCGGACAGCCGTGGGACAAGCCCGGCCATGACGGGTGCCGCGACCTTCAATCCAACTTGACGGCTGCCCGCGAACAGGAATCGGCGCCCAAGGCGCTGAAAACTCTCTCTCGCGGACTGTCCCGGCGCCCGCGCGGCCCGCCCTTGCGCCGAGCCGCGTTTCGCGGGAACCTTCCGCCGAAACAGGGGCGCCACGCATGACCAAACCCTTCCTCGCCGCGCTCGCCGGGCAGCGCCAGCAGCGCCCGCCCGTCTGGCTCATGCGGCAGGCGGGGCGCTATCTCCCGGAATATCGGGAGTTGCGCACGCAGGCGCCCTCCTTCCTCGACTTCTGCTACACGCCCAGGCTCGCCATCGAAGCGACCTTGCAGCCGATCCGGCGATTCGGCTTCGACGCGGCGATCCTGTTCTCCGACATCCTCGTCATGCCCGACGCGCTGGGCCAGAGCGTCAGCTTCGAGGCGGGCGAAGGGCCGCGGCTCGAACCGATTGCGAACCGCGACGATTTCGCCAAGCTCCGCGAGACGCCGGACTGGACGCGCCTTGCCCCGGTCTTCGAGGCCGTCGCCGGCGTCCGCGCCGCGCTGCCGCGCGAGACGGCCCTCATCGGCTTCTGCGGCGCGCCTTGGACGGTGGCGAGCTACATGATCGCGGGGCGCGGCACGCCCGAGCAGGCGCCGGCGCGGCTGTTCGCCTATCGCGAGCCGGAGCTCTTTTCCGCGCTGATCGACCGCCTCGCCGACGCCTCCGCCGACTATCTCGCCCGGCAGGTCGAAGCGGGAGCGGAGGCGGTGCAGGTGTTCGATTCCTGGTCGGGCGTGCTGCCGGGCCTCGGAGTTCGAACGCTGGTGCGTCGCGCCGCTGAAGCGGCTGGTCTCCCGGCTCAGGGCGCAGCATCCTCACATTCCCGTCATCGCCTTCCCGCGCGGCGCGGCGACCCATCTCGGCCGCTTCGCCGAGATCGAGGGGCTCGCCTGCGTCGGGCTCGACACGGCGGCCGATCCGCGCGTCGCCGCCAGCCTGCTTCCCGAGCGGCTCGCGCTACAGGGCAATCTCGACCCGCTCGCGCTCGTCGCCGGCGGCCCGGCGCTCGACGAAGCGGTCGATGCCGCACTCGCCGCCTTCGCGCCGCGCGCGCATGTGTTCAACCTCGGTCACGGCATCCTGCCGGAGACGCCCATCGCGCATGTCGAGGCGATGCTGGCGAGGTTGCGCCGCTAGGCCCCCTACCCGCGCCCCGTTTCTCCGGGGCGATGGCGAGGAGATCTCGATGGTCAGCGTGGAGAAATCCGGCTTGTTCCTGATTGGCGGCGAAACGCCCGTCCATCGCCTCGGCTTCGGCGCGATGCGCATTACCGGCCGGGGCGTTTGGGGCGAGCCCGAGAATCGCGCCGAGGCGTTGCGCGTGCTTCGGCGCCTGCGCGAGATCGGCGTCGATTTCATCGACACCGCCGATTCCTACGGGCCGAACGTCTCGGAGGACCTCATACGCGAGGCGCTTGCGCCCTATGGCCGCATCGTCGTGGCCACCAAAGCGGGATTGACCCGCTCCGGCCCCCACCAGTGGAGCGCCCTCGGCCGGCCGGAATATCTGATCCAGCAGGCCCATGCGAGCCGCGAGCGGCTCGGCGTCGAGATCATCGACCTCTGGCAATTGCACCGCATCGACCCCCGCGTGCCGCGCGACGAACAATTTTCTGCCATCAAATCGCTGATCGATTCCAGGGTCATCCGCCATGCGGGCCTGAGCGGGGTATCGGTCGAGGAGATCGAGGCGGCTTCGCGGGTCTTTCCCGTGGCGACGGTGCAGAACAGATACAACCTCGGCGACCGCGCCAGCGAGGCCGCGCTCGAACATTGCGAACGGCGCGGCGTCGGCTTCATCCCCTTTTATCCGCTGGCGGCCGGGGCGCTGGGGCCGCCCGGCGGCGGCTTCCCCTGGTTTCGACGGGCGGCGGGGGCGCTGGCGCGACCCGGCCGCTTCATCCCCTGGTTTCGGCTCACGACGGGGGCGCTGGCGCGCCCCGGCGGCGCGCTCGACCGCGTCGCCCGCGCCCATCGCGCGACGCGCCACCAGATCGCGCTCGCATGGCTGCTGAAGCGCAGCCCCGTGATGCTGCCGATCCCCGGCACGTCGAAGGTCGCCCATCTCGAGGAGAACGCGGCGGCGGCGCAGATCGAGCTGACGGAAGCGGAGTTCGCGGCGCTGAGCGCCGCCGCCCGCGCCTGAAAAGAAAAAGCCCCGCGCGGACGGGCCGGCGGGGCTGACGAAACGAACGGAGGAGCGCGTTCAGGCGGGGATGCGCTCGTCGCCCGGCGGCGGCTCGCGCAGCACATAGCCGCGGCCCCAGACGGTCTCGATATAGTTGCGGCCCTGGCTGGCGGCGGCGAGCTTCTTGCGCAGCTTGCAGATGAACACGTCGATGATCTTGAGCTCGGGCTCGTCCATGCCGCCGTAGAGATGGTTGAGGAACATCTCCTTGGTCAGCGTCGTGCCCTTGCGCAGCGAGAGCAGCTCGAGCATCTGATATTCCTTGCCGGTCAGATGCACGCGCGAGCCGTCCACTTCCACGGTCTTCTGGTCGAGGTTGACCACGAGATCGGCGGTGACGATGACCGATTGCGCATGACCCTTCGAGCGGCGCACGATCGCGTGGATGCGGGCGACGAGCTCGTCCTTGTGGAAGGGCTTGGTCAGATAGTCGTCGGCGCCGTGGCCGAGGCCCTTCACCTTGTCCTCGATGCCGGCCATGCCGGAGAGGATGAGGATCGGCGTCTTGATCTTGGTGACGCGCAAGGCCCGCAGAACCTCATAGCCGGACATGTCGGGCAGGTTCAGGTCGAGCAGGATGATGTCGTAGTCGTAGAGCTTGCCGAGGTCGATGCCCTCTTCGCCAAGGTCGGTGACGTAGACGTTGAAATTCTCCGACTTCAGCATCAGCTCGATGCTTTGCGCCGTCGCGTTGTCGTCCTCTATGAGAAGCACCCGCATGATCTAGATCCCCGCCATGGATCGCCGCTGCGCGACTGCGACGACTATTGCCGGCTTGGTCATTCCCGCGCGTCCGCCAACGCCGGAGCCAGCTGCCCACCCGAATCGACGCAACGATTGCGCCATAAGTGTTAACAAACCTTGAATCACGCCCGCAAGTCCTTTGTTTCGCCTACCGCAAAATTCCATATAACCTAATGTTTAAATTGAACTTTTCACCGATGTTTAAAATTAAAGCAATTTGTGAGGAATATCTCCTAACCGATTCATCGGACTCACCCTTCCCGCGGTTGCTCTGCAACGGGCGCGGGAAGCGCGGCGTCATTCGCCCCAGGGGTTAGTGTTAACGATGCGGGTAAATGAAGCGCTAACGGACGGCGTCAGCCTCGCGAAATTTTAAACTCTCCGCCGCAACCCTCGCGCAACCGCCGGCGCGTAACCAACATGCAACCTTCCTCGTTCATCCTGTCCTCGTCTCGTGGGGAAAAGGCGCGTCGGCGCAAGCCGGACAGCGCCAACGACAGGCGTCTTGGGGTTCGTGGGGAGTGCGTGGGAATGAAGTCGCGGGACACGCTTATTCGTTTGAAACGGTTCCAGGTCGAGGAAAAGCGCCGGCGCGTGCGCCAGATCGAGATGATGACGGCCGAGTTCAACCGCATGATCGGCGACCTCGATCGTGAGATCGCCAACGAGGAGAAGCGTTCAGGGATCGCCGATCCCAGCCATTTCGCTTATCCCACCTACGCCCGCGCGGCGATGGGGCGGCGCGACAATCTGAAAAGCTCGATCGCCGAGCTCAGCCTCCAGAGCGAGGACGCCAAGGCCGCGCTGGAGGAGGCTCTGGCCGAACTGCAAAAGCTCGAATCGCTCGACGGCCGCGAAAAGGCGGGCGAGCGCGCCGTCGAAGGCGCACGCGCCTGAATTCGTCCGCACTTCCAAGCCTGCGGCCGGTTGCGGCCGGCCCAGCGATGAGCTAAGCGAAGGGCCGAAACAACAGGCTTTTTCGAGGGGCGGACGAAATGTCGGACCATGCGGGCGTGGCGAAGGCGGATCTCGGGGTCGATTTGCCGGCGCACGAGGAGACCTACGCCGGTTTCGTCGGCCTGACGGAAAATCTGACGGTCCACGTCCTCAACATCATTTTGCTGCTCGTGCTTTGGGGGCTCGAAGGGCATCCCTTCGTGGCCCTCGTCGGCTTCATCCTCAACATTATCGCGACCGCCCTCGGGGCGCTGACGGGTCTCGGCTGGCGCTTGGCTGCGGGCCTGTTCGTCCTGCTGGGTCTGGCCTGCATCGTTCTCTAGGCCGCGCCTCCCGCAAGGCGCCTTGCGGCGCCTCGCCATAACGCTTGCCGGGGAAACGTCATGCGGATCGGGACGCCCAAGGAGACTGAGGCCGGGGAGACGCGCGTCGCGGTCACTCCTGAGACGGCCAAGAAATTCGCCGGTCTGGGCGCAGAGGTCGTCGTCGCCAAAGGGGCGGGCTTGGCCTCGGGCGTCACGGACGCCGATTACGCCGCCGCCGGAGCCTCGCTGGTCGAGCAGGCGGAGGCGCTCGCCGCCGACGTCGTGCTGAAAGTGCGCCGGCCCACCGCCGAGGAGACCGGCGCGCTGAAGTCCGGCGCGCTCGTCGTCGCCATCCAGGATCCTTACGGCCACACGCCCGAGATCGAGGCGCTCGCCAAGGCCGGCGTCGCCGCCTTCGCGATGGAGCTGATGCCGCGCATCACCCGCGCGCAGGTGATGGACGTGCTGTCGAGCCAGGCCAATCTCGCGGGCTATCGCTCCGTCATCGACGGAGCGGCCGAATATGGCCGGGCGCTGCCGATGATGATGACGCCGGCGGGCACCGTGCCGGCCGCCAGGGCTTTCATCATGGGCGTCGGCGTCGCCGGCTTGCAGGCGATCGCCACCGCCCGGCGGCTCGGCGCCATCGTCACCGCCACCGACGTGCGTCCCGCCACCAAGGAGCAGGTCGAATCGCTCGGCGCCAAATTCGTCGCCGTCGAGGACGAGGAGTTCAAGCAGGCCGAGACCGCCGGCGGCTACGCCAAGGAAATGTCGGACGCCTACAAGGCCAAGCAGGCCGCGCTGATCGCCTCGCACATCGCCAAGCAGGACATCGTCATCACCACGGCGCTGATTCCGGGCCGCCCGGCGCCGAAGCTCGTCAGCGCCGCGATGGTCGCCTCGATGCGGGCGGGCTCGGTGATCGTCGATCTCGCCGTCGAGCGCGGCGGCAACTGCGAGCTTGCCAAGCCTGGCGAACTCGTGGTCTCCGACAACGGCGTGCGCATCGTCGGCTATTCCGACGTGCGGCGGCTCGCCTCGACTGCTTCTTCGCTCTATGCGCGCAATCTCTACGCCTTCGTCGAGACGCTGATCGACAAGACGCAGAAGAAGCTCGCCGTCAATTGGGACGACGAGCTCGTCAAGGCGACGCTGCTGACCAGGGACGGCGCCATCGCGCATCCGAATTTCAAGCCGAACTGATCGGGGGCCAAGGTCATGGACAACGTCGACTCCACGATCGAGAAAGCAAGGGCCGCGGCCGCCGCCGCCCGCGAAGCCGCGAACCAGGCCGAAGCCTACGCCGACCATCTCGCCGCCGCCGCGCAAGTCGCCACCCACGGCGCAATCGACCCGTTCGTGTTTCGCCTCGCGATCTTCGTGCTGGCCGTGTTCGTCGGCTATTACGTCGTATGGTCGGTGACGCCGGCGTTGCACACGCCGCTGATGAGCGTCACCAATGCGATCTCCTCGGTCATCGTCGTCGGCGCGCTGCTGTCTGTCGGCGTCGCCGGCGTCAACGCGGGGTCGGGGTTCGCCAAATTGGTCGGCTTCCTCGCGCTGATGCTCGCCTCGGTGAATATATTCGGCGGCTTTCTGGTCACCGAGCGCATGCTCGCGATGTACAAGAAGAAGGGCTGAGGATCGTGAACCAGAACCTCGGCGCCCTGCTCTATCTGATCGCGGGCATCCTTTTCATCCTGGCGCTGCGCGGCCTGTCTTCGCCCGCGTCTTCTCGCCAGGGCAACCGCTTCGGCATCGCCGGCATGGCGATCGCCGTGCTGACGACGCTGGCGCTGAGCCCGCCGCACGGTTTCTTCTCCTGGGTGCTGGTGATTCTGGGCTTCGCCATCGGCGGCGGCGTCGGCGTCTGGCGCGCGCGCACCATCGCGATGACGGCGATGCCGCAGCTCGTCGCGATGTTCCACTCGCTGGTGGGTCTGGCCGCCGTGCTGGTGGCCGCGGGCGCGCTCTATGCGCCGGTCGCCTTCGGCATCAGCGAGGGCGTACTCATCCATCCCGCAAGCACCGTCGAGATGTCGCTGGGTCTGGCGATCGGCGCCGTCACCTTCACCGGCTCGATCATCGCCTTCCTGAAGCTCGACGGCCGCATGTCCGGCGCGCCGATCCTGCTGCCGAGCCGGCACCTCGTCAACGGCGGCCTCGGCGTGCTGCTGCTGCTGTTCATCATTCTGTTCTTCAAGACGCAATCGGCCGTCTGGTTCTGGCTCATCGCCCTGGATTCGCTGGCGCTCGGCGTGCTGCTCATCATCCCGATCGGCGGCGCGGACATGCCGGTCGTCATTTCGATGCTGAACTCCTATTCCGGCTGGGCGGCGGCGGGCATCGGCTTCACGCTCGGCAATCTCGCGCTCATCATCACCGGCGCGCTGGTCGGCTCCTCGGGCGCGATCCTCTCCTACATCATGTGCAAGGGGATGAACCGCGCGTTCCTCTCCGTCATTCTCGGCGGCTTCGGCGGCGAGACCTCCGGCCCGGCCGGCAAGACCGAGCAGCGTCCGGTCAAGCAGGGTTCGGCCGAGGACGCGGCCTTCATGATGAAGAACGCCTCGAAGATCATCATCGTGCCGGGCTACGGCATGGCGGTGGCGCAGGCGCAGCACTCGCTTCGCGAAATGGCCGACGTGCTCAAGAAGGAAGGCGTCGAGGTCAAATACGCCATCCACCCCGTCGCCGGCCGCATGCCCGGCCACATGAACGTGCTGCTCGCCGAGGCCAACGTGCCCTACGACGAAGTGTTCGAGCTCGAGGACATCAACAACGAGTTCGCCCAGGCCGACATCGCTTACGTCATCGGCGCCAACGACGTGACCAACCCGGCCGCCAAGACCGACCCGAAATCGCCGATCTTCGGCATGCCGGTCCTCGACGTCGAGAAGGCCAAGACCGTGCTGTTCGTCAAGCGCGGCATGGGCTCCGGCTACGCCGGCGTCGAGAACGAGCTGTTCTTCCGCGACAATACGCTGATGCTGTTCGGCGACGCCAAGAAGGTGACCGACTCCATCGTCAAGGCCCTGCAGCATTGAGGCGAGCGGCGCTGGCGCTCGCGGCCGCGGTTCTCGCGGCGAGCGGCGCCTTCGCCAGAGACGCGCCGCGCCCGAAGTTCCGCTGGCCGCTGATCGGCAAGATCGACCAGGCCAAGGACGGACGCGGGGTCGACATCGCCGTTCCCATGGGCTCGGCTGTCCATGCCGCCGCCGACGGAACCGTGATCTACGCCAGCGAGGAGATCGCCTCCTACGGCAAGATGATCGTCATCCGCCACGCCGACGATTACGTGACGACTTACGCCCATCTCTCCGACATGGCGGTGACAAAGGGCGTCGTCGTCAAGCGCGGCCAGATCATCGGCAAATCGGGCAAGAGCGGCGCCGCGACCGCCCCGCTCCTGCATTTCGAATTGCGCCGCGGCGAGACCTCGCTCGACCCGGTCGGCCTTCTGACGCCGCGCTGACACGCCTCGCGCATTGCCCGAAATCAGAATCGCGCGGCGAGTTCGCTGAGCCGCCGGTGCGCCGCCTCGCGCGCCGCCTGCGTCTGGCTCGCGGGGCCTGCGGTGGGGCCGACCCGCACGATCTCCACGCTGCGAACGCCCATGAAGCGCAGCGCCTCGCGCAGATAGGGCGTGGCCATGTCGGTGCGGCCACGGTTCATGCCGGTGACGAAATCGCCGCTGCTCGCAACGATGGCGACAGTCGGCCGATCCTTCAGCAAGGGGATGTAGCCGATCGCCGGATCGAAGCGGAAGGTCAGGCGCGGCTGGTTGATGAGATCGATGTAATGCTTGAGCTTGTAGGGCAGCCCGAAATTCCACATCGGCGTCGAGATCACCACCCGCTCGGCGAGCGCGAAGCGAACCGCCATGCGCTCGATCATCGCCCAGGCGCCGCGCTGCGCGTCGGTGAAAGCCGCGCCGCGCTGCACCGCGTCCTTGGCGTCCAGCATGTCCTGGCTGATCTCAGGCAAGCCCTCGCGCCAGAGATCGAGCGTGTCGATCTCCCAGGCCGGCCGCGCCTGACCGAACGCTTCCACGAACGCCTGCGCCGCCCGCTTGGACGCCGAGTCCGCGCGCGGCGAGCATGCGATGTGCAACAGCTTCGGCATGCCCGCGCGCGGCTCAGCCGAGCGCCCTGATGACGGCGTCGGCGTTTGTGACGACCGCGACGTTCTGCATGGCGTAGTTGATCGAGGCGCTGTGCCACTCCGCGTTCATCGTCGAACAGCAATCCTCGGGCGTGACCATGAAATAGCCCTTGTCGGCGCCGGTGCGCGCGGTGTGTTCGATGGACATGTTTGTCCAGGCGCCGGTGTTGATGAGAAAGTCGCGGCCGGTCGCCTTGAGAATCGTCTCCAGCCGCGTGCCCTCCCAGGCGCTCATCCGCATCTTCTCGACCACGAAATCGCCGGCGCGCGGCTCCAGTCCCGCCACCGGCGCCGCGCCCCAGCCGCCGCGCACCATCGCCTTGGAGTCCACGAGCCCCTCGAACAGCGGCGCGTTGAGCGTCACCCCCGGCGCGCCCGGCTCGACGACGAACCAGACATGGATGACGACGACGCCGCGCGCGCGCGCCGCGTCGGCGAGCCGACGCACGTTCTCGACCACGCGCTGCGCCTGAGCATGGGCCGGCGCGCCGGAGGACGCGAAGGCGCCGCCCTCCATGATCACGTCGTTCTGCAAGTCCTGGATCAAGCAGCGCGCAGCGGCTCGGGTCGAGCCGCAGATCGGTCGCGGTGAGATTGACGCCCTGCGCCGGCGGCGGCCCCGATCGCTGCGGGCCAGCGGACCCCTGAGATCGCGCCGAGCCTGACGCGCGCATATAGGGCTCCGACCGCGGCCCGACCTTGGTCGGCACGCTGTAGACGGAATGGGTCGCGGTGAGAAACAGGGTGCGAAAATCCGGTCCGCCCCAGGCGAGATTGGCGACGTTTTCCGGCAGCCTCAGCTTGCCGATCAACTCGCCCTGCGGCGAAAAGACCCAGACGCCGCCCGGCCCCGTGCACCAGACATTGCCGTGGGCGTCGCATTTCATGCCGTCGGGCGCGCCCGCCTCAAGCTCCGACTTGAGGCCCGTTGCGAACAACCGGCCGTTGGAGAGCCCGCCGTCCGGCTCGACGTCGAACACGCGGATGAGCGCCTGCACCGTGTCGTTGACGTAAAGCCGCCTCTCTTCCGGACAGAAGCAAAGGCCGTTCGGCTGATCGAACAGATAGCGATCGACCAGAAGCCTCGGCGCGCCGCCGCCGGGCGGAACGCGATAAACGCCCTGGAAGCCCAACTGACGCGGCCGTTCGACGCCATAGACCGGCATACGCCCGTACCAGGGATCGCTGAAATAGATCGCGCCGCTCGAATGCACGCAGACGTCGTTGGGGCTGTTGAGCTCCTGCCCGTCGAAATGCGAGGCCAGAATTTCGCGCCGTCCGTCGGCGCGCTCGCGCACCAGCGAGGACGTCGCGTGTTCGCAGACGATAAGGTTGAGATCGGCGTCGTAGGTCATGCCGTTGCATTTGTTCGACGGCCGCCTGACCTCCACCACGCCGTTGCGCGCGTCCCAGCGCCGCCGCACGTCGGCCGGCATATCCGAGAACAGCAGATGATGCTCGGTCGGATGCCAGATCGGCCCCTCGGTGAAGGTGAACCCCGTGCCGACCTGGCCGACGGGCGCATAGACGTCGAGGAGCGCCTCGAACTCCGACCTCAGGGCCATATGGGTCATGACGACAACCTCCGGTCAGGCGGGGAACCAGTTGCGCTTCGGCAGCGATTGCGTGATCGCGCCGGGCACCGCGTCGTGCAGCCGCCCCACCACGACGCCGCCCTCGATCTTCGCCGGCCGGTCGTGAACAGGCAACAGATAGCGCGACTGGCTGAGCAGCTTCTTGATCGCCGCCTTCTCCGCCCGTTTCGTGGTGCCGTGATTGCCGGTCGTGCGCGGCTCGCCGTCGTGGATCTCGTTGAACGGCGTAACGATCTGATCGTTGAAGTCATAGATCACGTCGCCGCAGATGGTGGCGATGCCCTCGGCGGTGTGAACATGGATGTTCATCGAGCCTTCCGTATGCGCGTTCGCCGCCTCGCAATAGACGCCGGGGAAGAGCTCCACCGGCCCCGTCAGTTCGAGGTCGAAGAACCGAAGCGCGCCCTTGGTGTGCAGCCGGTCGACCAGATGTTTGATGTCCGGCGCCGGATATTGCGGATGCATGAGGCCGGATACGGAATATTCGAGCTCGCGGCGGTTGAGCGCGACGGTGGTGTTCATCGGGAACAGATCGTCCTTGCCGGCGTGGTCGATGTGCAGATGCGTGTGCAGCACATAGCGCACGTCGCCCATGCGCACGCCATGGCGCTTTAGCTGATTCTCGATCATGTTCTCGTGATATTGCAGCCCCCTCATGCCGAGGGTCTCCATGATCTGATTGGAGCGATATCCCGTATCGATGACGATGGGCCAAGGGCCGCCGAGGATGAGGAAGCCCAAAGTCAGCACGCGCCGCGTGCGCCCGCAATCGCGACCGAGCACGAGGAAGCTCGATTCCAGCTCGATATCCCCGTAATCGAGGATTTTGATCTCCAGCGCCATGTTCCCTCCCGATGCCTTCGCCTCCGCCCGGCGGAGGCCTGTCTCAGATCGTCACAACCGATAAACCCGCCGCGCGGTCCCCGCGAAGATCGCTTCCCTCTCCGCCGTCGTCAGCCCACTCGCCGCGCGACGATGCGCATCAACCAGACTGCGATAGTCGGTCCAGAGCTTCTCGATCGGGAAATTTGACCCGAACAGGCAACGCCCGGCGCCGAACAGCCCGACCGTCTCCGTGAGAACGTCACGGATATGGCCTTCGTCGTTGCGATGCAGGAATGTGCCGAGCGCCGAAAGCTTGGCGACCACATTGGGCTCGGCCGCAAGCCGCGCCATCCCCTCGCGCCACTGCGCGCGTCCCTCGGCCGAGAGATCCTCAAGCATGCCGGCGTGCTGGAGCACGAAGGTCACGCGCGGGCAGGCCGCCGCCAGCCGCGCCGCGCCCTCCATCTGCGGCGCGAACACCTGGAGATCGAAGGACCAGCCGTAATCCGCGAGCCGGCCGACGTTGCGCTGGATGACGGGATCGTCGCAGAGATCGGCGCGCGATGCGAAACGATAGGTCTCGTTCTCATGCCAATGCAGCTGCATCCGCGCGCCGCGCATGAGCCTATGGCGCGACAGGCGGTCGAGTTGCGGACGCACGTCGTCCTGAGCGAAGTCGGCATAGGCGACGAGCGCATGCGGCCAGCCGGTCTCGTCATGCGTCGCCTGAACCCACGCGGCCTCCTTCTCGAAATCCGCCTTCGCCCAGTTCGTCTGCACATAGACCGATTGAACGACGCCGGCGCCGGCTATGTCGTCGAGATATTCGCGGATCGGATAGTCGCGGCGGATCGCCTCATAAGGACCGAATATGCGCGGCTGCATGGGCCCGACGAGCCAGGGCAGATCGGCCTGCCGCCAGATGTGGTGATGGCCGTCGACGATCTCCATCACGCCGCCCTCTTCATGCGCAGCGACAGGATATGCGCGACGATCGCCTCGTCGGAGCCGCCATTCGCCATTTCGTCGACGAACGGCCGGATCGCCAGCAGCCCCGCGGTCTGCGGGGTGAAAGCGCGCGACGTCGCCAGCGGCGTCAACCAATCGAGCCGCCATGCCAACCGCGACAGCTTGGCCACCGCATCGCGCATCGCCGCGACGTCGCCGCGTTCAAGCCCGTCCGAGATCACCAGCACCGCTGCGCCGCGCGCATAGCCGGCGAAACGCGGCACGGAGAGGAACGCCTGCAAGGCGTCGCCAATGCGCGTGCCGCCGTCCCAATCGCTCACCGTCTGAGCCGCCGCACGCAAGGCCTGCTCGGGACGCTTGAGGCCGCAAGGCGCGCGTCACCCGCGTCAGCCGCGTGCCGAAGGTGAAGACCTCGACCATCGGCGCCGATTGGGTCAGAGCATGGGCGAGGCGCAGGTTCTCCTCCGTGCGCTCTTTCATGGAGCCGGATACGTCGATCAGCGCCAGCAGCTTGCGCGGGCGCGGCCGCCGTTTCAGGCGGTTGAGCTTGAGAAACTCGCCGTCGTTGCGCACGCTGTCGCGCAAGGTTCTGCGCAGATCGGCGAACGGCCCGCGCCGCGCGCGCACGCGCCTGTGCCCTCGCCGAAGCGGCAGACGCCGCGGCGCCTCGCGCTGAAGACGGCGCAGCGCCGAGCCCCCGCCCCCGCGCTCGAACCGGCGTTCAACCAAAGCCTCCGCGCGCGCCGCCGCCTGACCGGATTCGTTGACCTCCTCGGCGAGCAGCGACTCGACCTCGCCCGCGCGCCTCCTCCTGCACACGCAGCGTCTCATCGCTCTCGGCCTCGCCTTCCAGCGGCTCGCCGCCCGCAAAATGCAGGCGGAACAGCGCGTCATAGACCGCGCGCCGCTCCGGCGGCGGCGCGAGCGTCGCCAGCCCCGCCCGTCTGACGTCCTCCAGCGAGCGCGGCCCCAGCAGACCAATGGCCGCCAGAAACGCGGTCGTCTGCTCCGGCGCGATGGCAAAGCCGTTGGCGCGCAAGAGCGCCACGAACTCCACGAACACGCGCGCCGCGCGCGGAATGTCCGACGCCTCGCTCACGCCGCCGCCTCCGCGATGATCGCCTCCAGACGCGGCCGAATGAAAGCGAGATCCTCCTCGTCCTTCAGCGCGACGCCGATAGAGCGGCGGAACGCCTCCGGCCAGCGCGCCCCGCCCTTGTGCAGCAACGTCGCCGCCTCCGCCCAATCGACCGCCTCGGCGATTCCCGGCGCCTTGCCGAGCGGCTCGCGCCTGAGTTTGCCGACGGCGGCGACGACCGCCTTCGCCGTCGCCTCAGCGACGGTGGAGGCGCGCATCATCACGATGCGCGCCTCGCGCTCCGGGCTCGGATAATCGATCCAATGATAGACGCAGCGGCGCCGAAGCGCCTCGTGCAGATCGCGCGTTCGGTTGGAGGTCAGCACCACGACCGGCCGCTCCATCGCCCGGACCGTGCCGCGCTCGGGGATGGAGATCTGGAAGTCGGAGAGGAACTCCAGCAGAAACGCCTCGAACTCCTGATCGGATCGGTCGATCTCATCAATCAGAAGCACCGTCGAGTCCGGCGCGCGCAACGCCGCCAGCATCGGCCGCTCGATGAGGAACGCGTCGCCATAGATGTCGATGGATTGATCGCCCGCCTGCCTGATCGCGAGCATCTGCCGGGCATAGTTCCATTCGTAGAGCGCGGCCGAGGCGTCGATGCCCTCGTAGCATTGCAGCCGGATGAGTCGCCGCGCCAGCACCGCGGCGATAGCCTTCGCGCATTCCGTCTTGCCGACGCCGGGCGCGCCTTCGAGCAGCAGCGGTTTGCCGAGCGCGAGCGCCAGATAGGCCGCCGTCGCCACGCCCTCGTCGGCGAGATAATAAGCCGCCCGCAGCGCGCGCTCCAGCGTCTCGGGGCTGTCGATGCCGACGATGGACTGACGCGGGGCCATGCTCAGCGCCGCCCGCGCGGCCTTGCGCCGCCCTGCGCCTTCAGGCCGCGCAGCACCCTTTCCGGCGTGATCGGCAATTCGTCGACGCGCACGCCGACGGCGTTGTAGATGGCGTTGGCGACCGCCGGCAGCACCGGATTGGCGCACATCTCGCCGGGCCCCTTGGCCCCGTAAGGCCCGTCCGGCGCCGGGCGCTCCAGCACCGCGATGTCGTGCGGACAAATATCGCCCGGCCCCGGCATCAGATATTCGACGAAATCGCGCGGTCCGCATTTCGGGTTGGGATAATAGGGCTCGGGCGTCTCATAGAGCGCGTGGCTGATCCCCATCCAGGCGCCGCCAACCAACTGCTGCTCGACGAGGCGCGGGTTGAGCGCGCGGCCGAGCTCATAGGCGCTGTCCATGCGCACCATCGTCACTTCGCCCGTCTCGTCGTCGACCTCGACCTCGGCGACCAGACAGGCGTGAGCGTAGCAGGTCGCCGGCGACATCTCCCCGGTCTCGGGATCGACGGGCGAAAGCGGCACGAGGAAGATGCCGCGGCCGGCGATGGTCTTGCCCTGTTTGAACTGCGCCGCCATCGCCACTTCTTTGGTGGTGATCGAGCGATGCGGCGCGCCCTTGACATGGATGTTGCCGCGCCCGTCGGTTTCGAGATCGGCGGCGTTGACTTCGAGCTCCTCCGCCGCCGCCTCCATCATCACGCCGCGCGCCTCGCGCGCCGCGGCCATCACCGCGTTGCCGACGCGATGCGTGCCGCGCGAGGCGAAGGAGCCCATGCAATGCGGTCCGGTGTCGGAATCGGCGGTGTCGACATAAACGTCCTCCACCGGCACGCCGAGCGTCTCCGCGCAGATCTGCCGCGTGACCGACTTCATGCCCTGGCCGAGGTCGATGGACGACAGCGAGACCGTGAACTTGCCGGTCGGATTGGAATGCACGATGGCCTGACTCGGATCGCCGCCGAGATTCATGCCGATGGGATAGTTGATCGACGCCATGCCGCGCCCGCGATGCCTGGCCATCTCAGCGCCTCCGCGTTCCAAACACCGAAGAGAACCGGGCCGCGCCATGCGCGGGCGCTGGCGTAGCGGGCGCGGGCGCGGGCGGTCGCGGCTCGTAGCTCGGCCGCGACGGCGCCTCGCGCGGGGTCGGCGGCGGCGCCTCGACGCGGCGGCCGCCCTGGCGCGACGACATGCGGCGGAATTCGTCGCGGATCGGCCACTTCGCCTTCTCGGCCGCGACCTGCACGCATTCGATCAGCGCCGTCCCCTTGGCCTCGCGCCGATGCGCCTTCATGTCGCCGTCGCGATAGGCGTTGAGGATGCGGAACTCCATCGGGTCCATGCCGACGAGCTCGGCCAGCCGGTCCATCTGACATTCGATGGCGAAGTCCATCGCGGTGACGCCGAAGCCGCGCATGGCGGTGGCCGGCGTGCGGTTGGTGAACACGCAATAGACGTCGCCGTGGACGTTCGGGATCGTATAAGGCCCGGGCAGATGGGCCACGCATTTGACGACGGCGTAGCTCGAAAGCCTCGTATAGGCGCCGCTGTCGAAATAGGCGCGCGCCTGTCGCGCGACGATGCGCCCGTCGCGCCTGACGCCGTCCTTCAGATAGATGCGCTCGGCGCCGCGCGGCGGGCCGTACTGCATCTCCTCCTCGCGCCCGAACATATAGCGCACCGGCCTTCCCGTCAGCATGGCGCCGAGAATGGAGAGCGGCTCGGTCAGCGTATCGACCTTGCCGCCGAAGCCGCCGCCGACCGTGCCGCCAATGAAATGGAACGTGTTGGAGGGGACGTCGAGGATCTTCGCGCAGGTGTCGAGCGAGAAGAACAAAGCCTGCGTCGAGGTATAGACGATGTAGCGGCCGTTGGTGTCGGGCGCGGCGATCGAGCCGTTGGTCTCGGTCGGCGCGTGTTCGATCGGCGACATCTGATAACGATGTTCGATCACATGATCGGCCTCGGCGAAGCCGCGCTCGACGTCTCCGAACCGCAACTTCTGATGATCGTAGCGATCGTGATAGGTGAAGGTGTTCTTCGGATAGGTCTCGTTGACGACCGGCGCGCCCGGCTTCAGCGCCTCCTCGACGTCGAACACGGTCGGCAGCGGCTCGTAGTCGACGCGGATCTTCGCAATCGCCTCATAAGCCTCGCGCGGGGAATCCGCGACGACCGCGACAATCGGCTCGCCCTTGTAGCGCACCTTGTCGACCGCGAGCGTCGGCTCGTCGTCCACGCCGAAGTTGATGAGCGACAGCAGCGTATTCAGATTGCGCGGCACGTCCTGCCCGCGGATGATGCGGCGCACGCCCGGCGAGCGTTCGGCTTCGCTGAGGTCGATGCGCCTGAGCCGCGCGTGGGAATGGGCGCTGCGCAGCACTTTCAAATGCAGCATGCCCTGCAGTTGGTGATCGTTGAAATAGGCCGAGGCGCCGGTGACATGGCCGAGCATGTCCTGGCGCTGCGTGCCCTTGCCGATCTCGTTCAGATTGTCGTCGCGCTCGTCGGCGAAATATTCCTTGCGCAGCTCTAGCATCGCTTGATCCTCAGGCGCGGGCGCGCGGCTTCTGCGCCGCGTCCAGCACGGCGTCGATGATGGCTTCGTAGCCGGTGCAGCGGCAGATGTTGCCGGATATGGCCTCAACCACCTCCACGCGGGTCGGGTTGGGATTGCGGTCGAGCAGCGCCTTGGCCGCCATCAGCATGCCCGGCGTGCAGTAGCCGCATTGCGCGGCGAAATGGTCCATGAAAGCCTGTTGCAGCGGATGCAGGCGCGGCCCGTCCTTCAGGCTTTCGAGCGTCTCGACGGCGCGGCCCTCGACGGCGGCGGCGAGCGTCAGGCATGAGAGATGCGCGGCGCCGTCAATCAACACGGTGCAGGCGCCGCAGCCGCCCTGCTCGCAGCCGAACTTCGGCGTCATGTCGCCGAGCTGCTCGCGCAGCGCCGTCAGCAGATTGGTCCCGCCATCGACAAACAGCGCGACGTCGCGGCCGTTGTGACGGAATTGCAGCGGAATCTTCATTGCCTCAGACCTCGCCGCTCAGCAGGCGCCGCAAATGCACGCCCGCGACTTCGCGCCGGTACCACGCGCTCGCCAGCGCATCGTCAACCGGCGACAGCCCGTCGAGCGCGACGCTGGCGGCGGCGGCGATGGCTGAGGCGTCGAGCGGCCGGCCCTCCAGCGCGCGCTCGGCGCTCTTGGCGCGCAAAGGCGTGGCGCCCATCGAGCCGAACGCGATGCGCGCGCCGCTCACCCGTCCGCCGCTCGTCGGCAGATGCGCGGCGATGGTGACGACCGCCCCGCCCTTCGGCTTGACGCGCGCGACCTTGCGATAGCGGAACGCCTCCGGGTTCGCGGGCCGCGCCACGGACACCGCCAGCACCAGCGCGTTGAAATTGCGCTCGCGCGCGACTGAGGAACTCCTCGATCGGGGTCTCGCGCGGGCTGTAGCCGCCCTGGGTCAGCACCGTGGCGTCGAGCGCCAGCAGCGCGGTCGCGAGATCGCCGAAGGGAGCCGGCGCGAACAGATTGCCGCCGACCGTGCCCATGTTGCGCACCGCCGGCCCGCCGATGGAGCGCGCGACTGGATGCAGGAAGGCCACCTCGCGCTCGGCCATCAGCGCGGCGTAGGTGACGCCGGCGCCGATCAGCAATCTCTGGCCGGAGGTTTCGATGCGGGCAAGCGTCCGGTCGGTCGTGCGCACGAGGGTCGAGAAGGACAGATCGCCTTCGTTGACGTCGCGCATCACCAGAGTGCCGCCGCCGAGATAACGCGCGCCGCGTTCGTTGGCGAGCGCGGCGGAGGCTTCCGCCGCGCTCGCGCAGTTTCTCAAGGTCAGCGGCATGATTGGCTCCGCAAGTTCATGCGGCCTCCTGCAAATGGCGGCGGATCGCGTCGAACCCGCCCTGATAGATGTCTTCGGCGACCATATGCGCGATGCGCTCGGCGTCATCCGGCCGCGTCGTAAAGCGCGACTCCCAATGCCAGAACGTCCGGTCGCCGTCGGTGACAGGCAGCAGACGCACATGGGCGACGTAGTTGAACATTGGGATCGGCGTGTCGAGCAGGCAATAGCTGAAAGATTGTTCGAGGTCCGACAGCGCCAGCAATTGCTCGCGCAGCTCCGAGCCGTCCTTCAGCTTGAAGCGGCGCACGCAGCCGATCTTGTCCGAGGGCTGCGCGCGCTCGATCTGGCTCGTCGCCACCGCCGGATGCCAGCGGTCGTGGCCGTTGAAATCGCGCAGCACGTCCCAGACCCGTCCCGTCGGCGCATCGAGGATCGTGCTTTTGACGATATGCGGCAAGGCTCTAGCCTCCGAACGCCCGTTTCAGCGCGTCGAAGCCGCCCTGAAACACGCCGCCGCCGATAGTGTTGATGAGCTCCGCCTCGCGCTCCGGCGCGCAATCGAACTCCGCCGACCATTCGACGAAGGTCTTCTCGCCGTCGGTCACCGGCGTCAGCCGCAACGTCGCGACATAGTTCTCGACGCCCATCGGCGATTCCAGGATCGAATAGGTGCAGAACATGTCGTAGTCCGACAGGCCCAGCAGCTTCTCGCGGATGCGGTCGCCGTTGCGCAAGCGGAAGTCGCGCACGCAGCCGATCTTGTCCGACGGCTCTCCGCCCTCGATGCGGCTCTCGGCGATGGCCGGATGCCAGTTCGGCATGCCGTTGAAATCGCGCACGCGCGCCCAGACACGATCATTGCGCGCGTTGACGACAGTGGAGACATAGACGCGAGCCATCACACATCACTCTTCTTCGAGCCGCCCTTCGGGGCGGGGCCGCCGCCGCCGCCCTCGGCAGGCTTCGGCGCTGTCTCCTTGCGGATGCCGGCCATGTCGCGCGCCTCGCGGATAAGCCCGCCCATCTTGGACAGACTTCCGCCCTCGACGCCGATGTCGGACAGAATGGAATCGATCAGCGGCGCCTGCACGCGATAGCGCAAGGCCGAGTCGATCACCTCGTCGGTCGCGCTCCGGCCGCCGCCCGTCGCGCCGTTGAGCCCGTCGAGCGAGAGAATGCGGATGCCCTCGATCTTCTCCATCGGCTTGACGCTCTCGCGCACGATGCCCTCGATGCGGTCGAGCAGCTTGCGGCGGAACAGCGAATAGCGCGCCTCGTCCGTCAGCACGTTCTCGGCTTCGTTGAGCAGCTTCTGCGCCTCGGCCTCGACGGCCGCGCGCACGCGCTCGGCCTCCGCGGCGATGCGCTTTTCCTCCGCCTCCTTCTCCGCGATCATCACTTCGACGGAGCGGCGGCGCTTCGCCACTTCCTCTTCGCGCGTGGTGATGACGCGCTCGGCGGCTTGCGTTGCGCGCTGGCGCGCATTGTCCGCCTCCGCCTGCGCCGCCGATTCCTCCAGCGACTTCTGATAGAGCGCGATGGCCTTCTCCATCATCGCCAGCTCGACGTCCTTCTCGCGCGTCACTTCGAGCTTGCGCAATTCGCGCTCGCGTCCGACCCGCGCCTCGTCGAGGCCGCGGTTGGAGGCGATGCGGGCGCGCTCGATCTCCTCGTGGCTGACGATCTCGGCCTCCTGCAAGGCCTGCGAGCGCGCGACTTCGAGCTGCTCCAGCGCGCGGCGCCGTTCGAGCCGCGCGGCCTCCAACGCCTGTTCGCGCGCGACGTCGGTTGTTTCGACATCCTTCTGCGCGTTGATCTCCGCCTGTTTGACGACCCGGTCGGCGTCGATGCGCTGCGCCCGTTTGGCCGACAGCGCGATGACGCGCTCCTCCTCGGCCTGCTCGATGGTGCGCTTCTGCTCGATGTTGAGCACTTCGCGCGTCTTCGACGAGGCGATGCGCTCGGATTCCAGCGCCAGATCGACGTTGATGCGCTGCCGCTCGATCGCGTCGCGGCGCTGCAGTTCGGCCGCCTCGATCGCCTTCTCGCGCTCGATGTCGAGCGCCTTCGTCTCCTGCTCGGCGCGGATGCGCTCGGCGGCGACGAGTTTCTCCTGCGCGATGCGCGCGGCTTCGACCGCCTCGCGGGCGCGGATCTCGGCCGCCTCCACGGCGCGGTTGCGCTCGATCTCTCGCGCGCGCACCTCCTCGTCGCGGGCGATGCGCTCGGTCTGGACGGCGAGATCCTGCGAAATGCGCGCCTTCTCGACGCTTTCGCGCGCGGAGATGTCGGCGGTTTCGAGCTTCTCCGTGCGCGCGATTTCGAGAGTGCGCAGAGCCTCGTCCTTGGCGATGCGCTCGGCCTCGATCTTGCGCTCATGCGCGATGCGCGCGGCGTCTATCGCCTCCTGCATGGCGATCTGCGCCGCCTCGATCGCCTCGTTGCGGGCGATCTCCAGTCGCCGCGTCTCCTGCTCGGCGGCGATGGAATCGGCGGCCGTCGCCTTTTCCTGCGCGATGCGCGCGGCGCGCGTCGCCTGACGCGCGGCTATCTCGGCTTCTTCGAGCGCGCGCGAACGCTCGATGTCCTGCGTCTTGGTGTCCTGATCGGAGAGGATGCGCGCCAGCGCGATCTTGCGCTCCTGCGCGATGCGCGCCGCCTCGATGGCCTCGCGCGAGGCGATGTCGGCCTCCTCGACGGCCCGCACGCGCGCGATCTCCAGCCCGCGCACGCGCTCCTCCTGCGCGATGCGGCTCGCCTCCGTCGCCTCGCGCGCCTCGATGGCGGCGACCTCCAGCAGACGGTTGCGTTCGATCTCCAACCGGCGCGTCGCCTCCTCGGCCGCGATGCGCTCGGCCGACAGCGCCTTCTCGCGCGCGATGCGCGCCGCCTCGACCGCCTTCTGCGCGACGATTTCCGCCTCTTGCAGGCGTGCGCGTCTGCTGAATCTCCAGCGTGCGGGTGCGCTCGTCCGAGGCGATGCGCTCGGCGGCCAGATTCAGCACCTGCGCGATGCGCGCCTTTTCCGTCGTCTCGCGCGCGGCGATCTCGGCTTCGTCGACCGCCTGCTCGCGCGCGATCTCGCGCCGGCGCGTCTCTTCCTCGTTGGCGATGCGGGCGTCGGTCAGCACGCGCTCCTGCGCGATGCGCGCCTTCTCGACCGCCTCGCGCGCCGCGATCTCCGCCTGCTCGACGACCCGCACGCGCTCGATCTCCTGCGCGCGCACGTCGCGCTCGCTGGCGATGCGCGCCGTGTCGATGGCGCGCTGGTTGGCGATGCGCGCCTTCTCGATGTCCTCGCGCGCCAGGATTTCGCGCTCCTCGACGGCGCGCGTGCGCTCGATGTCCTTGTGCCGCGTCTCCAGATCGGAAGCGATGCGCGCCTGCGCGATCGCGCTTTCGTTGGCGATGCGCGCGCGCTCGATCGTCTCGCGCGAGGCGATCACCGCCTGCTCGGCTTCCGTCTCGCGCAACGCGCGCTCGCGCGCCACTTCCGCGCGCTGCAAGGCGCGGCGCATTTCGATGTCGCGCTCCTGTTCGAGCCGCGCCGTCTCGCTCTCGCGCTCGATCTCCAGGGCCTGCCGCTCGGCTTCGAGGTTGCGCGTGCGGATCTTGATCATCGAGTCCTGCTCGATGTCGTTGCGCAATTTGCGCCGGGCCTCGATGTCCTCCATCAGCCGCGTCAGACCCTCGGCGTCGAAGCGGTTCGAGGGGTTGAAGAACTCCAGGTCCGTCTGGTCGAGATCGGTGATGGCCACCGATTCGAGCTCAAGGCCGTTTTGCGCCAGCGCCTCGGCGGCCGCCTGTTTGACGCGCGCGACATATTCGCCGCGCTGCTCGTGCATCTGCTCCATCGTCATCTCGGAGGCGACCGAGCGCAGCGCCGAGACGAATTTGCCGGAGAGCAGCGCGTGCAGCTGCTCCGGCTCCAGCGTGCGGCGGCCGAGGGTCGCCGCGGCGATCGAGACGGCCTGTCTGGTCGCCTGCACGCGCACGTAGAAATCGGCCTCGATGTCGATGCGCATGCGGTCGCGCGAGATGATGGCGTCCTGCTTGCTGCGCGTGATCGCCATCGGCAGCACGTTCATGTTGACCGGCGTGTAGTCGTGGATGAACGGCAGCACGAAGGCGCCGCCGTTGATGACCACGCGTTCGCCGAGGAAGCCGGTGCGGACGAACGACACTTCCTTCGACGAGCGATGATAGAGCCAGTTGACGATATAAACGACGATCACGATGACGATGACCGCAATGATGAGCCAAAGGATCAGCTCGCCGACCAAAATCCCCGACATGACAACCTCCCCTCAGGCGCCGCCGCTCAGCGGGCGCGGATCGCCTTGAATTTGCGTGTCTGCTCCGTCAGCGCGCGTTCGACCGGCAGGCGCTCCATCGAGGAGGCGCCGTAGAAGCCGTGACAATGGCGCGTGTTCTTGAGAATGAAATCGGCGTCCTGCGGTTCGGCTATGGGTCCGCCGTGGCACAGGATCAACGCGTCGGGCTTCACGGCCAGCGCGGCCGCCGACCAGGAATCGATGAGCGCCGGACATTGTTCGAGCTTCAGCGACGTCTCGGCGCCGATCGAGCCGCCGGTGGTAAGGCCCATGTGGCAGACGATGATGTCGGCGCCGGCGTACGCCATGTTGGCGGCTTCGCGTTCGTTGAAGACATAGGGCGTCGTCAGCAGATCCTTCGCCCGCGCCTTCGCGATCATCTCGACTTCGAGCGCATAGGACATGCCCGTTTCCTCGAGATTGGCGCGGAACGTCCCGTCCATCAGCCCGACGGTCGGGAAATTCTGCACGCCGGAGAAGCCGACGCGCGCCACTTCGTCGAGAAACACGTCCATGTCGCGGAACGGATCGGTGCCGCAGACGCCCGCCAGCACCGGCGTATGTTTGACGACGGGCAGCACCTCGCGCGCCATGTCGAGCACGATGGCGTTGGCGTCGCCATAGGGCATGAGGCCGGCGAGCGAGCCGCGGCCGGCCATGCGATAGCGCCCGGAATTGTAGATGACGATGAGATCGACGCCGCCGGCCTCCTCGCATTTGGCCGAAAGCCCCGTGCCGGCGCCGCCGCCGACGATGGGCTCGCCGCGCGCGACCATGGCGCGGAATTTGCTCAAGATATCGGCGCGGGCGAAGCGGGGCATGGTCTACCTCGTGGCGCGGCGGCGTTCGCCGCCGCGTCCCATCAGCGAACGGAAGGCGGCCACGATCTCGGCGGCGAATTCCGGCTCGTTGATGTTGCGGCGGACGCGCAGGATGCGCCGGTTGTTGGTTTGCCTGACCGTCTGCTCCAGCGCGCGGAACAGAACGGCGTCGGCCTCCGGGTCCCAGAACGGCTGGCCGGCCGCGTCGAGGGCGGAGACGCCGAGTTCGGGCAGGAAGAAACGCACCGGCCCGTCCATCTGGTTGAGCCGCTCGCCGATCCAGCGGCCGATGCGCGCGTTCTCCTCCGCCGTGGTGCGCATCAGCGTCACCTGCGGATTGTGGACATGCAGCTTGCGGCTGCGATAGCGTTCCGGCACCGTCTCGCGCGGCCCGAAATTGACCATGTCGAGCGCGCCGACCGAACCGACGTAGGGGACGCGCGTGCGGATGACGGCGCCGAAGCGGTCTTCGGTCGCCGGCAGCACGCCGCCCATGAGCATGTCTGCGACCTCGGTCGTCGTCAGGTCGATGACGCCGGCGATCTGCCCGGAGTCGACCAGCTTCTCCATCGAGCGGCCGCCGACGCCGGTGGCGTGAAACACCAGACATTCGAAATCTTCGCGCAGCAGCGCGCTGATGCGCTGCACCGCCGGCGTGGTGACGCCGAACATCGTGAGGCCGACGGCGGGGAGCGGGCGCGTCTCGCGCGGCTTGGCCTCCAGCCGCGCGCGCGCCATGCCGATCAGCGCATGGGCGGCGTTCGAGAGCACCGTCCGAGAGATCGAATTGAGGCCGGAGACGTCGGTGACGGAATACATCATCGTGATGTCCGACGGCCCCGACATAGGGGCCGACGTCGCCGGAGGCGATGGAGGAGACGATCAGCTTCGGCACGCCGATGGCGAGGCCGCGAAAGCCGGGCGCGACCAGAGACGCGCCGCCCGAGCCGCCGGCGCAGATGACGCCGAGCGGCTCGGGCTGCCGGCTCAGCCATTTGGCGAAGGCTTCCGCCATCGCCGTCACCGATTGGCCGCGATCCGCGCCGAACACCGCCGCGCCGCCGCGCGGGTGGTTGAGCGCGATCTCCTGCGCCGAGACATCGGCGCTGAGCGCCTTGCCGGAGGTCGAAACGTCGACGAGCCGCGCGCGCAATCCGCTGGCGATGATGAGGTCCTTGACGAAGCGCAGCTCCTCGCCCTTGGTGTCGAGCGTGCCGACGACGAGCACGGCGGGCGGGCCGCCGCTTCGCGCGGGCGCGGCCTCGCGACGGGGACGCGCCTCTTCGAGGCGCGTCACGCCGACGGAGGCTGTGCGCGCGGCGGCCTCGATGCGGGCGATAGGAACGGGCTGCGACCAGCGGGTCGGCAGGACCGGGTTCGAGACATAGACGCGGGTCGGCGCCTGGGCGGCGGACGCGGGCGCAGGCGTCGCGGCGCGAGCCGCAGGCTCCGCCTCGAGCGTCTCCTCCTCGGCGTGGCGGCCGACGCCGAGCAGCCGCTGCTGCAATTCGCGGTCGCCGGCGAGCCGCGCGCTCTCGATGACGCGGTTGACGCGGCCGTTGACCATGATGGCGACCTGCTCGGCCACCGCCGTCGCGACGCCGATGTTCTGCTCGATGACGAGCACGGCGATGTCGCCCTGCTCGCCGAGCCGGACCAGCATCTCCTCGACCTGCGCGACGATGACCGGCGCCAGACCCTCCGTCGGCTCGTCCATGACGAGCAGCCTCGGGTTGGTCAGCAGCGCGCGGGAGATCGCGAGCATCTGCTGCTCGCCGCCCGAAAGCTGCGCGCCGCCGTTGTTGCGCCGCTCGGCGAGGCGCGGGAAGGTCTGATAGATGCGCTCGACCGTCCAGGCCCCGCGCCGCAAGCCGGCGGTCATGCGCAGATGCTCGTCGACGGTCAGCGAACGCCACAGCCGCCGCCCCTGCGGGACATAGCCGACGCCGAGCCGCGCGACCCGCGCCGGGGCGGCGTTGGTGACGTCCTCGCCCGCCAGACGCACGGACCCGCCCGTCGCCGGCACGAGGCCCATGATCGTCTTGCACAGCGTCGTCTTGCCCATGCCGTTGCGGCCGACGACCGACAGCACGCCCGAAGTCAGGGTCAGATCGACGCCTTGCAGGGCGTGGGAGCGGCCATAGTAGACATCGAGGCCGCGCACTTCGAGCATCGGCGCGCCCATGCGGGGCTCAGCCATGGCCGCCTCCGAGATAAAGCTCCTGCACCTCGGGGTCGGACTCGATCTCCTGCGGCTTGCCTTCCTTGAAGATGCGGCCGTTGTGCATCATCGTCACGCTCTCGACCACGCGCAAGGCGACGTCCATGTCGTGCTCGATGATGATATAGCCGATATGAGAGGGAAGCGACGTGAGAATCTCGATGAGCTCGCGCCGCTCCGTCGGCGAAAGACCGGCCGCCGGCTCGTCGAACAGGATGAAGCGCGGGGCGCCGGCGAGCGCCAGCGCGATTTCGAGCTGGCGCTGCTGGCCATAGGCGAGCTCGGCGACCTTGCGGTCGGAAACCGGCGCCAGATGCACCGCCTCGATCAGCGAGCGCGCGGATTGTTTGAGCGGATCGCCCGCGCGCGGGCGCAGGAACGAGAAGCGGCCGCGCGATACGCCGCGGCAGGCGAGATAGACGTTGTCCTCGACGGTGAGGCCGGGAAACAGCGAGGATATCTGATAGGTGCGGCGCAGGCCCCGGCGGATGCGCTCGTAGGGCGGGAAGTCGGTGACGTCCTCGCCGAAGAAGCGGATCGCGCCGGAGGTCGGCGGAAAATCGCCGGTGATGCAGTTGAACAGCGTCGTCTTGCCGGCGCCGTTGGAGCCGAGCACCGCGCGGCGCTCGCCGGGGCGCACGGTCATGGTGACGTCGGTCAGCGCCGCGAGCGCGCCGAACATGCGCGTAACCCCGCGCAGGTCCAGCGCGGCGGCGGCGCCGACGTTCGAGAGGCGCTGGGCGACGCTATCCATGCGCGCCTCCCGCCGGCCGCGCGGTCGCCGGCGCCCCGCGCCGCCTCCATCGCTCCCACAGGCCGATCACCCCGTCCGGCGACCAGAACACGATGACGAGAAAGCCCAAACCGATCAGCAGCCGGAAACGGTTGCCGTCGAGCCCGATCTCGCGCAGGAAATCCAGCGCGAAGGTGCGCAACAGCACGAAGATGAGCGCGCCGATGAACGGCCCGATCGGCCGGCTGATTCCGCCGACGATGGCGATGATGAGAATGTTGATGGCGCTGTCGACGCCGACCGAGCCAGGAGAGATCTGCTTGTAGTTCCAAACCTGCAAAACGCCGCCGAGCGAGGCGATGAAGGCGGCGAAGGCGTAGGCCGCGATCCGGTGCGCATTGACGTGGAAGCCGAGCGCGGCCATGCGGCGCGGATTGTCGCGCACCCCCTGCAAGGCGAGCCCGAACGGCGCGCGGATGAGATAATCGACCCAGAGATAGCACAGGCCCGCGATGGCGAGCGACAGATAATAGAACGGCAGCGAGGCGCGCCAGTCGACGCCCCAGAAGGCGGGCGTCGAGATCGTGTTGATGCCGGTGTGGCCGTTGAAGATCGCGTAATTCTGGTTGGTGAAATAGTAGAACGCCGCGCCGATCGCCAGCGTTATCATGATCGTGTAGATGCCCTCGGTGCGCACCGCGAGCGCCCCGCCGATCGTTCCGAACAGGGTCGCCAGCGCCAGGGCGAAGGGCGTGGCCAGCCACCACGGCCAGCCGAGGCTCACGCTATGCGTGCCGGTGACGCCGAAGATCGCGTACATGTAGCCGGCGAATCCCGCCACCGTCAGCTGCATGAGGCTCACCATGCCGCCGCAGCCGGCCAGGAACATCAGGCTCAGCGCGATCGTGCCGAGGATGAGCGTCTGGCCGAAAATCTCGCTCAGGAAGAACGAGTTGGAGACGATGGGCAGCAGCACGGCGACGATGGCGACGATCCACGGCGCCGGCGGCCCGAAGTCGTATGCCGCAGGGCGCGCCTGCGCCGGCTGACGGGGTTGGACCAGCGCCATGGCTAACGGGCCGCGATGAGGCCCTGCGGCCTGACGGCCAACACGAGCACCATGATGAGAAAGGTCAGCACGATCGCATAGGAGGGAATGTAGACCGCGCCGAGCTGCTCGGAGAGACCGACGATGACCGCCCCCAGCGCCGCGCCGGGGATCGAGCCCATGCCGCCGAGGATCACGACGACCAGCGAATCCAGGAGAAAGCGCGTGTCCTCGCCGGGCGCGAGCGACTGGAACGTGCCGCCGACGACGCCGGCGAGCCCCGCCAGCCCCGCGCCGAAGGCGAACACGACGACGAACACGACCTGGATGCGCACGCCCATCGCCGAGAGAATGTCGCGGTCGTCGACGCCGGCGCGCACGATCATGCCGAGGCGCGTGCGGTTGAGCACGAGCCACATGGCGACGCCGATGACGACGGCGGCCGCGAAAATGACGAGCCGCACCTTCGGATAGGAGAGATAGACCGCCTCGCCCGAGGATTTGACCGCGGTGACGAAGGGCAGCTGCATCGGACCGACCAGCCAGCCGGGCGTCGCGACCTGATAGAAATCGCCGCCCCACACCCAAAGCATGAGATCGGCGAACACGATGGAGAGGCCGAGCGTCACCATCGTCTGGCGCAGATCCTGCCCCTCCATGTGACGGAACACGAGGAGTTGCATCAGCACCCCGACGGCGCCGACGACCACGAAGGCGACGACGAAGCTCAACAGCCACGACCCCGTCCAGGTCGACACCGTATAGCCGAGGTAGCCGCCGAACAGATAAAGCGAGCCATGCGAGAGATTTACGTTGCGCATGAGGCCGAAGATCAGCGTGAAGCCGGACGCGACGAGGAAATAGAGGCCGCCGAGCGTTATGCCGTTGAAGAAGGCGTTGAGGAACACTTTCTTGCGCCCGATCGCCTCCTCGAGCCCCGGCGGCCAGGTGGCGAAGATCAGCCACAGCGCGAAGGCGAGGACAATCAGGATCAGCAGCGACCAGAACGGGTGACGCTCGATGAAGCGGCTCATCGCGACGCCCTTATCACACGCGAGCCGGGCGACCGGCGAGAATTCGCCGGCCTTGGAAACCTCAGCTGCGCAGCACCTTGGCGGCGCGGCGATAGTCCGACGGCGCCATGCCGACATGGCCGGCGAAGAATCGCGTGAACACGCTCTGCGAGGAGAAGCCGAGTTCGCCGCCGATCTCGGCCATCGGCGCGTCGGTGGAGACAAGCGCGTCCAGCGCCTTCTCCATCAGAAGGGTGTTGAGATAGAGGTGCGGCGTCACGCCGGTCTGGGCGCGGAAAAGCTTGTAGAAATGCGGCCGCGAAAGGCCCGCCTCGCGCGCGATCTCGTCGAACTCGACCTCGGCGCCCGACGCCTCCGACAAGAGCTTGATCGACTTGCGCACCCGGAAATCCGTCACGCCGCCGGAAATTTCCGCCGCCGGCAGGCTTTGGGCCCAGCTTTCCGCATGGCAGGCGGCGATCAGGTTGCGCAGCTCCCGGTCGAGCTCCGGCAGCGAAGGCTCGCCGCAGACCATCGCCGCCGCGCGGCGCACATGCCGGGCGATGGCCGGCGTGCGCATGATGCGGCTGCGGCCGAACGATATGCCCCGCCGGTCCATGGCGTTGCGCGTGAACCATTCCGCGTTGACATAGAGCACGAAGAACAGCGCCCCGTCGTCGAAGTCCGTCGGCACGAAATTGTGCGGCGCCCAGGGATTGACGGCGACCACCGTCTCCTCGTCGAGCCAATAAGTATCCTCGCCGACCCGGATATGGCCGGGCGTGCCCCCGACCTGGAAGATGAGATGGCCCTCGCGATGGGCGTGGGTGGAGAACGCCCGGTTGAGCTGATAGACGGTGGCGCGGCCGAAGCAGCCGTGAAAAACGGCGAGCGCGCGGCTCATGTTGACCCTCTCGCGAGATTTTTCTCCTTATATATGAAGCGTTCAACATTCGGATCGAGAAAGCAAGCGCATTATCGACTAGGTTTTCGACGGTCGAAGGGGCCGGCCGGCGCCCGAAGGCGCCGGCCGGCGCGGCGGTCAATACTTCTTGCACTCCGGGTTGTTGCGGCTCGGCGAGCCGATCTTGGCGAACACGGCCGGGTCGTAGCCGAGCGTCTGGTTGACGTTGGGAACGACCTTGACGACCTTGCTGACGAGGTTGCCCTTGCCGTCGTCGACGACTTCGGTGACGAAATTGGTGCCGATCGCCTGACGGTTGGAGTCGAGCTTGATTTCGCCGTTCGGCGCCTTGATGGTCAGTCCCGCCAATGCCTTCTTGAAATTGTCCTCGTTGGCGCCGAGATCGCCCTTGATCTGGTTGAGCGCCTCGTACATCGCCATGGTCGCGCCGTAATAATTGGTCGCCAGCAGGCCGGGGCTCGGCAGGCGCTTGTCGGCGGGCGTGGCCTGCTTATAGAGGTCCTGGAACGCCTTCCAGCCCGGATCGTCCCAGGTGTCGGCCATGCCGCTGGCGGCGATCGTGCCGATCAGCGCGTTCTTGGCGCTGCCTTTGGCGGAGAGAATGGTCTGGTCGACCATGATCGAACCGCCGAGCAGATGCGCCTTGCCGCCCGCCTGCTGATACTGGTTCAAGAAGTTGACCGCGTCGCCGCCGCCGAGCCCGAGATAGATGGCGTCGACGTCGTCGGGCAGCGCGGCGATGGTGGAGGCGAAGTCCTTCGTGCCGAGCGGCACCCATTGCCGGTTCGTCACCTGCCCGCCCATGCCGCAGAACTCCAGCACGAGGCCGAACACCTGCGTATAGACGAAGGAATAGTCCTCGCCGACCGTGGCGATCTTGCGATAGCCTTTGTTTTCATAGGCGTAGCGGCCGAGGCCGACCTGCCATTGCGCGCCGTCCATGTTGAAGCGGAAGAAGTTCGGCGCCGGATCGACATAGGTCGTCTCCTGCGCGCCCGAGGCGGCGTTGATGAAGGTGAGCTCCGGATGGGTCTTGGCGAAGTTCTTCACCGCGATGCCCTCGTCGCCCGACAGCGGCGAGATGAGGATATTGACGTGATCCTGCTCGATCAGCTTGCGCACCGCGCGCACCGCCGAGTCGGGGGTCGCGTCGGTCGAGGCGATGACGAATTCGAGCTCCTTGCCGCCCGCGGTCTTGCCGTACTTCTTCACCGCGGCGTTGAAGCCGGCGATGCCGTCCACCCCGAGGATCGTATAGGTGCCTTCAAGCGTCGCCGTCACGCCGACCTTCAGCTTGTCGGCCGCCAGCGCGGTGCCGGACAACAGCAAGCTCGCCAGCGCGGCGAGCCCAAGACTGTGTTTCCACATTCGCGATTCCTCCCTTACGCAATTTCTAAGGCGCGCCCCTTCTTTCGCGGCGCGTCCGCAGCGGTGACATGCTAGACGAAGCGAGAGGGGCTTTGCCGGCCGGCATTTGACGGATAGTCTCATTTTGCTTGTTGCGGCGCCGCGAAAACGGACCGGGCCGGGCGGCGGCGCGGTAGGAGCTGCGGCGAACCCCAGGGAGGAACATTTGAACCAGATCGATCTCGCCGGCCAGCACGCCATCGTCACCGGCGGCGCGCAGGGCATCGGCTTCGCCATCGCCAAGAGGCTCGCCGCCTCGGGCGCGACCGTCACGCTGTGGGATCTCGACCCCGACATGCTGCAGACCGCCCGCAAGGCGCTGGCCGGCGCGCATACGCAAGTCGTCGACGTCGCCGATCCCGAAGGCGTGGTCGCCGCGCTGGCGCGCAGCGAAGCCGAGGGCGGGCCGGCGTCGATCTGCGTCAATTCGGCGGGAATCGCGGGCCCGGCCGCGCCGCTCGACGCCTACGACCTCGGCTGGTGGAAGAAGGTCATCGACATCAACCTGAACGGCACGTTCTACGTCAATCGCGCCGTCGTGCCGGGCATGAAGGCGCGCAATTACGGGCGCATCGTCAATATCGCCTCGGTCGCCGGCAAGGAGGGCAACCCCAACGCGTCAGCCTATTCCGCCTCCAAGGCGGCGGTGATCGGGCTGACGAAGTCGCTGGGCAAGGAGCTCGCCGGCTACGACATCGCCGTCAACTGCATAACCCCCGCGACGGCGCAGACGCGCATTCTCGAGCAGCTGACGCCGGAGTTCATCGAATACATGCGCGTGCGCATCCCGCGCGGGCGGTTCCTGGAGGTCGACGAGGCGGCGGCGATGGTGGCCTGGCTCGTCTCCAAGGAGAACAGCTTCACCACCGCCTCGACCTTCGACCTCTCGGGCGGCCGGGCGACCTACTGAGGGCGCCTCCTGGGGCCGCGCGCCGGGCGGGCGCGCGGTCCCGTCACGCCACCTTCACCACCACCTTGCCGAGCGCCTTGCGCCCCGCGACCCAGGCGATGGCGGCGCCGCTCTCGGCGAGCGAGAAAGTCTTGGAAACGCGCGGCCGGATCGCGCCCTTCTCGTAAAGCGCGAACAACTCGCGCGTGTTGGCGGCGTTGGCGCGCGGATCGCGCGCGGCGAAGGCGCCCCAGAACACGCCCACCACCTGACACGACTTCAGCAGCGTCAGATTGAGCGGCAGCCTGGCGATGCCCTGGGGAAAGCCGATGACGAGAAACCGCCCTTCCCAGGCGATCGCCCTCAGCGCCGCTTCCGAGTAATCGCCGCCGACGGCGTCGTAGATCACGTCGGCGCCCTTCTCGCCGCAGGCCTGCTTGAACAGCTCCGCCAGCTTCTTGCGCCCGTCGGCCTCGAACGGTCCGCTCGGGTAGACGACCCCCTCGTCGGCGCCCCAGCTCCTGGCGGCCTCGACCTTCTCCTGCGACGAGGCCGCCGCGATCACCCGCGCGCCCATCGCCTTGCCGAGCTCCACCGCCGCCGAGCCGACGCCGCCGGCCGCGCCCAGAACGAGCAGCGTCTCGCCCGGCCTTCAGGCCGCGCGGTCCTTCAGCGCATAATAGGACGTGCCGTAGGTCATCAGGAACGCCGCCGCCTCGTCGAACGGCATGGCGTCGGGGATCGGCATGACGCGGCGGACCTCGCAGACGACCTTCTCCGCCATGCCGCCCCAGCCGGTCGAGGCGAGCACGCGCTGGCCGACCTCCAGGCCCGACACGCCCTCGCCGACCGCCTCGACGACGCCGGCCGCCTCGCCTCCCGGCGAGAACGGGCGGGCCGGCTTGAACTGATATTTGTCCTCGATGATGAGCGCGTCGGGAAAATTGACGCCGCAGGCGGAAACGCGGATCAGGACCTCGCCCTTGCCCGGAAAGGGGTCCGCGATCTCGGCGAGTTCGAGCGTCTCGGGCCCGCCGACGGCGCGGCTCAGAACGGCTTTCATGTGGAGTCTCCGCAAGTCAGGTGATGGTCTGGCCGCCGTCGATGACGAGGGCCTGGCCGGTCATGTAGGCGCCGGCGGGCGAGGCGAGGAACACCGCGGCGCCGGCGATCTCGTCGGGCTCGCCGATGCGCCCCAACGGCGTGCGCGCGTTGGAGGCTTTCAGCGTCTGAGGGTTCTCCCACAGGGCGCGGGCGAAGTCGGTCTTGATGAGCCCCGGCGCGATGCAGTTGACGCGCACGTTGTCGGCGCCGAACTCGACCGCGAGATTGCGCGCGAGGCTGAAATCGGCGGCCTTCGAGATGTTGTAGGCGCCGATGATGGCGTTGCCCTTCAGGCCGCCGATCGAGGAGACGATGACGATCGCCCCGTCCTTGCGCTCGCGCATCGCGGGCGCGACCATGCCGATGAGCCAATGGTTGGAGATGATGTTGTTGTCGAGGATCTTGCGGAACTGATCGTCGCTGATGCCGCCGAGCGGCCCATAGTAGGGATTGCTCGCCGCGTTGCAGACGAGCACGTCGATCTGGCCGAAGCTGCGCACGGTCTCGTCGGCGAGGCGTTGCAGGTCGTCTTTTGACGAAATGTTGGCGGGGATCGCCAGCGCCCTGCCCGCGCCGTGGCGGGCGTTGATGGCGGCTGCGACCTCCTCGCAAGCCGGCGCCTTGCGCGAGGAGACGACGACCTTCGCGCCGTGCTCGGCGAGCCGCTCGACGATGGCCCGGCCGATGCCGCGCGAGGAGCCGGTGACGACGGCGACTTTGCCGGATAAATCGAACAGGGACATGGGGCGGCCTCCGAAGCGCCACATTAAAGGCGGGGCCCACGAAAGCAAAGTGCTCCGCGACCGCGAGGCCTCGGCCGCGTATTGACCGGACCGGGCGGAGGTCCGCAATCGCTCCGACCCACCCTGGCGCGAACCCGGAAGGAGATCGAGCGTGAACACGACAGACCGACGCGCCCATTGGGAAAGCGTCTACACATCAAAGGGAGAGCGCGAGGTCAGCTGGTTCCAGGAAAGCCCTGCGCCGTCTCTTGAACTGCTCGAACTCGTCGGCGCAAATCCTCAGTCGGCGATCATCGATATCGGGGGCGGCGCTTCGCGCCTTGTCGATACGCTGCTCGCGCGCGGCTATGAGGACGTGACGGTGCTCGACCTGTCCGCCGCCGCGCTCGCCGCCGCTCAAACCCGCATCGGCGAAAAGGCGCAGCGCGCGCATTGGTTGACCGCCGACGTCGCCTCATGGACGCCGTCGCGGACTTACGACATCTGGCACGACCGGGCCGCTTTTCACTTCCTGACCGACGAGCGCGATCAAGCCGCCTATGTCGAACGTCTTCGCCTCGCGCTGCGCAGCGAGGGTCACGCCATCATCGGAACATTCGCGCCGGACGGCCCGGAAAAATGCAGCGGGCTGCCGGTGATCCGCCACGACGCCGCGAGCCTGAGCCAGGCGCTCGGCGCGGGCTTCGTTCTCGTGGATGCGCGCAGACACGAGCATCTGACCCCGTGGGGATCGACGCAACATTTTCAATTCAGCACGTTCCGCCGTGTCAGATGAGAGTCTCGCCCGCCGCCGATCGCGCAGGCCGCGAAACAGCGACGCCTTATACCCCCAGGAACCCCTTGAGATCGTCCATCGTCCGCCCCACCCCCTCCGGCGAGACGCCGAGCCGCTCCAGCGGCGCGCCGGCGCGGTTGATCCAGAAAGCGCGGAAGCCGAACCACGCCGCTCCCGCCGCGTCCCAGCCGTTCGACGATACGAACACGAGATTTTGAACGGAGGCGGCGAAGGCGTCGGGCGCGAGCTGGTAGGCCTCGGGCGCCGTCTTGAACTTGCGCACCCGCTCGACGCTGAGCACATGGGCAAAGAGCGCCTCGATCCCCGCCGCCGCCAGCGCCTTGTGCAGCATCGCTTCGTTGCCGTTGGAGAGCACCGCGAGCTTGAGGCCCTTCGCATGAAGCGCGGCGAGCGCGGCGGGAACTTCCCTGTGCGCCGGCAATCGCTCGTAAATCCCCATCAGCTCGTCGCGCGCGGCCGGGGTCAGCGCCGCCTTCTCGAATTCGCAGGCGTAATCGAGCGCGTCGCCGGTGATCCCCCAGAAATCGGCGTAGCGCCCGCTCATCGTGCGCAGGCGCGAATATTCGATCTGCTTGTCGCGCCAGCGTGAGGCTAGCGCCCGCCCCTTGCCCGGAAACAGCGCCTCCAACCGCGCCTCTACGGCGAACACGTCGAGCAGGGTTCCATAGGCGTCGAACACGACGCCGGCGATCTCAGCGGCCATGCCGCATTCTGCCGCAACAGGCCCGGACCTGTCGAGCGCGTCAGCCCCGCGGCGCGACCGCGCCCGCGGCCTCGCCGGCGCGGCGCACGATCTCGCAGATTTCGCGCAAGGGCTTGGCGAGCGGGCTGGTCTTGCGCCAGATCATGCCGATGGTGCGCGTGGGCCGGGGCGCGGCGAAGCGCGTCACCGCCACCGGCGCCGAACGCGCCTCAACCGCCACCGCCATCGCCGGTATCAGCGTCACGCCGAGGCCCGCGCCGACCATCTGCACCAGCGTCGACAGCGAGCTCGCCGCCAGCGTCTCGCGCGGATAGAGCGGGTCCTGCCCGCACACCGAGAGCGCCTGATCGCGCAGGCAATGGCCCTCCTCAAGCAGCAGCAGCCGCGCCTCGCGCAGGCCTTCGAGATCGGGCGGCGGCGCGGCCGCCTCGGCGCGCGCGCGTGCGAGCAGGAACTCCTCCGAGAACAGAGGCGTCGCCTCGAAGCCCGCGCCCGCCACCGGCAAAGCCACGATCGCCGCGTCGATCCGCCCCTGCCCCAGCTCCTCGGCGAGCCGGTCGGTGATCGTCTCGCGCACATGCACTTCGAGATCGGGATAGGCGTCGGCGAGGTCGTGTATCACCGAGGGCAGCAGATAGGGCGCGACCGTCGGAATCACCCCGAGCCGGAGCCGCCGCAAGCGGCGATGCGAGGCTGCGAGTTCGTCGAGTTCGTCTATCGCGGTGAGAATGGCGCCGACCCGCTCGGCCAGCGCCTCCCCCAGGTCCGTCGTCCTGACCTGCCGCGCGCCGCGCTCGAACAGGGCCGCGCCGAATTTCTCCTCGAGCTCCTTGATCTGCTCGGACAAGGCCGGCTGCGAGATCGCGCAGGCCGCCGCCGCGCGCCCGAAGTGGCGGTGACGGGACAGCGCGTCGAAATAGCGCAGCTGACGAAGCGTGAGGTGAAGCATAAGCTCAGCCTATCGGCGCGATCGAAAAATGCAACTTAGGGCGATGAATGGCCCGTGCTAGTCCCATCGCGACGCTCAGCCGCTCCGCACTTGACCGAGATCATCGCGATCGCCGTCGAAGGCATGTGGGAAGCTGAAGCAGGATCAGGAGGACTCGATGACCGACAAGACCGACGCCAGCGCGGGCCAGTGCCCCGTCGCCCACCGCAAGTCCGGACCTCACAATCGCGACTGGTGGCCTGACCAGATCGACATCAGCCTCCTTCATCAGAATTCCGACCTCTCCGATCCCATGGGGGCGGATTTCGATTACGCCAAAGAGTTCAAGACGCTCGATCTCGACGCCGTCGCCAAGGACCTGCGCGCGCTGATGACCGACTCGCAGGAGTGGTGGCCGGCGGATTTCGGCCACTACGGCCCGCTTTTCATCCGCATGGCCTGGCACGCGGCCGGCACGTATCGCGTCTCCGACGGCCGCGGCGGCGCGGGCTCCGGGCAGCAGCGTTTCGCGCCGCTCAACTCCTGGCCGGACAACGGCAATCTCGACAAGGCGCGCCGGCTGCTGTGGCCGATCAAGCAGAAATACGGCAAGAAGCTTTCGTGGGCCGATCTGCTGGTTCTCACCGGCAACGTCGCTCTTGAATCCATGGGCTTCAAGACCTTCGGCTTCGCCGGCGGCCGCACCGACGTCTGGGAGCCGGACAACACCGACTGGGGCCCCGAAATCGAGTGGCTCGCCGACAACCGCTATAGCGGCGACCGCGATCTCGCCAACCCGCTCGGCGCGGTGCAAATGGGCCTCATCTACGTCAACCCGGAAGGGCCGAACGGCAAGCCGGACCCCGTCGCCGCCGCCCGCGACATCCGCGAGACCTTCGCCCGCATGGCGATGGACGACGAGGAGACGGTGGCGCTCATCGCCGGCGGCCACACGTTCGGCAAGACCCACGGCGCCGGAGACGCCAAGGTCTATGTCGGGCCGGAGCCGGAGGGCGCGCCGGTCGAAGCGCTGGGACTCGGCTGGGCCAACAAGCTGGGCTCCGGCAAGGGGGCCGACGCCATCACCAGCGGGCTCGAAGTGATCTGGACCTCGACCCCGACCAAATGGGGCAACGAGTTTTTCCACAATCTGTTCTCTTACGAGTGGGAGCTGACCAAGAGCCCGGCCGGCGCGTATCAATGGACGACGAAGGGCGGCGCCGGCGACGGCAAGGCGCCCGATCCCGCCGATCCCAAGAAGCGCCGCCCGCTGTCGATGCTGACGACCGACCTGTCGCTGCGCCTCGACCCGGTCTACGAGAAGATCTCCCGCCGCTTCTTCGAGCATCCCGACGAGTTCGCCGACGCCTTCGCCCGCGCCTGGTTCAAGCTCACCCATCGCGACATGGGCCCGCGCGCGCGCTATCTCGGCAAGCTCGTGCCGGCGGAAGTTCTGATCTGGCAGGACCCGGTTCCGGCGGTCGATCATCCCCTCGTCGGCGAGGCTGAGATCGCTGTTCTCAAGCAGAAGATCGCGGCTTCGGGGCTCACCCCGGCGCAACTTGTCAAGACCGCCTGGGCCTCGGCCTCGACCTTCCGCGGCTCGGACAAGCGCGGCGGCGCCAATGGCGCGCGTATCCGCCTTGCGCCCCAGAAGGACTGGGAGGTCAACGAGCCGGGCGAGCTCGCCAAGGTCCTGCCCAAGCTCGAGGCGATCCAGAAGGAGTTCAACGCTTCGGCCAAGAAGGTGTCGCTGGCCGACCTCATCGTGCTGGCCGGCAATGTCGGCGTCGAGACGGCGGCCAAGGCGGGCGGCTTCGACGTGAAGGTTCCCTTCACGCCCGGCCGCACCGACGCGACCCAGGAGATGACGGAGGTTCACTCCTTCCAGTATCTGGAGCCGAAGGCCGACGCCTTCCGCAACTACTACAGCGACCGGTCGCGCCTGTCGGAGGACGAGGCGCTGGTCGATCGCGCGCAGTTGCTGACGCTGACCGGCCCGGAAGCGACGGCGCTCTTCGGCGGCCTCAGGGCGATCGGCGCCAATCACGGCGGAACCAGGCACGGCGTGCTGACGAACCGGCCCGGCGCGCTGACCAACGACGTGTTCGTCAACCTGCTCGACATGGGCGTGACCTGGGCGCCGTCGGGCAAAGCCAAGGGACTCTACGAGGCGCGCGACCGCAAGACCGGCGAGGTCAAGTGGACGGCGACCGCGTTCGGATCTCCTCTTCGGCTCGAACTCGCAGTTGCGCGCGCTGGTCGAGGTCTATGCCTGCGACGACGCGAAGAAGAGCTTCGTCGACGCCTTCGTCGCGGCCTGGACCAAGGTGATGGACCTCGACCGGTTCGAACGTGAAGCTGAGCGTCTGATCTGGCTGAAGCATGAAGGGCCGCCCCGGCGAGGGGCGGCCCTTTTGATTTCACGCGCGCACGTCGCTATTTGGTTGCTTCGGTCTCGATCAGAATGTCGACCTTGTCGCCGATATAGGGAATGAAGGTCTTCATCCCGAAATCGGAGCGGTTGATCGAGCCGCGTGCCGAGAAGCCGACCGTCTGTTTCTTGTCGGTCGGCCGCACGGCCATTTTGTTGAGCGTGACATCGAGAATGACCGGCTTGGTGACGCCGAGCAGCGTCAGATCGCCGATCACCTGACCTGACTTGTCGTCCTTCTTGACGAATTTGGTTCCGACGAACTTCATGTCCGGGAATTCGGCGACGTTGAACCAGTCGGCGCCTTTGAGATCCTTGTCGCGCGGCGCGAATTGGGATTGCAGGCTCGCGGTCTTGATGTCGACGTCGAGCTTGCTCGCGTCCGGCTTAGCCGGATCGTAGGAGATGGTCCCGTTCATCTCGGTGAAAAAGCCGATCATCTTGGAGAAACCGAGATGATCGACCATGAACAGCACGTGCGTGTGGCTCGGGTCGATCTTGTAATCGTCGGCGAGCGCCGGCGCCGACGCCGCGAGCGCCAAGACGAAGGCGAGCGCGCCTTTCGAGATGTTTTTCATCCTTCCTCCTTCAGCCTCCCAGGGGATTTTCGTGGCGCAGGAACAGGAGCGCCAAAATCACCGGCAACGGTGATAGCGTGGCCAGGCCAGCGACCAGCCAGACCGCCCAGGGTCTGGCGCGCCAGGCGGCGGGCGTCTTGGAAACGGCCAACAGGCCGAGAAATGGCGCGATCGCGACGAGGATCAGCGCCAGCGGATCGGCGGCGCGTGAAATGAGCGCCGGCGAATCGAGCGCCGCGGCCAGGCCACCGCCCGCCCCCAGCACGGCGCTGGGCCTCGACGCGCGCACCGAAAGCAGGGCCTCCAGCGACAACAGCCCGATTCCGGCCATCGCGCCAAGACAGACCCCGACGCCGGTCGACGAGCCTCCGAACAGCAAGACCGGCGCCGCCAAGACGAAGACGGCGGCCAAACCCGCAAGGCCGGCCGCGCCGCCGCGCTCCCCAAGGCGATCCAGTCCGCCGAGCGCGAGCGCGCCGCCGAGCGCGGCAAGCCCCGCCAGCGGGTAGGTCAACGCGTCGGGTTCAGCGAATCTCGTCCAGCCGATCCAGGCCGCTGCGAAGACCGACGCGCCGAGCGCGAGCGCGGCCCGCGCCCAGACGGTCCGCGCCCAGCCCTCGACCGCGAGCGCCGCGACGCCGGCGATCAAGGCGACGTAAAAGACCTTGTTGGAGGCGCCGACGGGCGGAAAGGCAGGGATCTTTTCGTAGGTTTCATAATAGGCGGCGAGAAACGCGAGCAACGCCCCGATTGAAGCTGCCGCGCTGGATTTTGCCGCCTTGGCGACGACGGCGGCGACAAGAGCCGCAGCCGCCCCTGCGATGATCGCCGGCGCGAAGGGGCTGTCCAACAAATCATCCATCCGGAACTCCGCCGTCGGAAATTCGACCGCGCGCGGCGTTTTCTTAACATGTTATACAAATCGGCGAAAGCGCGCTCGGCCACGCGCGCGACGATCACAATGTCACAAAATAAACCGGCTCAAGTCCGCATTGTCGGCGAGATCGCCGACATGCTCCTCGACATAGGCGCCGTTGATCTCGATGCGCTCGCCGCCCCGGTCGGGCGCGGTGAAGCTCACCTCGTCGAGCACGCGCTCCATCACCGTCTGCAAGCGCCGCGCGCCGATGTTCTCGACCGTGCCGTTGACCTTCGCCGCGATCCGGGCGATCGCCGAGATGGCGTCGTCGGTGAAGGCGAGATCGACGCCCTCGGCCATCATCAGCGCCGCATATTGTTTGATGAGGCTCGCCTCCGTCTCGGTGAGGATGCGGCGGAAATCCTCCTCCGTCAGCGACGACAACTCGACGCGGATCGGCAGCCGCCCCTGCAGTTCCGGCAACAGGTCCGAGGGCTTGGCGACATGGAAGGCGCCCGACGCGATGAACAGGATGTGATCGGTCTTGACCGCGCCGTGCTTGGTCGAGACCGTCGTGCCCTCGATCAGCGGCAGCAGGTCGCGCTGCACGCCCTCGCGCGAGACGTCGGCGCCGCCGCGTCCCTCGCGCGCGCAAATCTTGTCGACCTCGTCGAGAAACACGATGCCGTTGCTCTCGACTTCCGAAATCGCCTCGCGGGTGACGGCGTCCTGATCGAGCATTTTCTCGACCTCCGCCGCGATCAGCGGCTCGCGCGCCTCGGCGACGGTGACGCGCTTCGGCTTGGTGCGCTGCACGCCCTTGCCGAAGAGATCGCTGAGGTTGATCGCGCCGACCGAGGCGCCGGGCATGTTGGGCAGTTCGAACATCGGCAGGCCGGTCTGGCCCTGCGGCAGCTCGACCTCGATCTCCTTGTCCTCCAGCTCGCCGGCGCGCAGCTTCCGGCGAAAGGAGTCGCGCGTGGCCTGCGAGGACGTCGCCCCGACGAGCGCGTCGAGGACCTTGTCCTCCGCCGACAGCTCCGCGCGCGCCTCGACCTCGCGGCGCTTGCGCGCCTTCACCAGCGCAATGCCGATCTCCACGAGATCGCGCACGATGGTCTCCACGTCGCGGCCGACATAGCCGACCTCGGTGAATTTCGTCGCCTCGACCTTGAGGAACGGCGCGCCGGCGAGCTTGGCGAGGCGCCTTGCGATCTCGGTCTTGCCGCAGCCGGTCGGGCCGATCATGAGGATGTTCTTCGGCATCACCTCCTCGCGCATCGGCGAGACCAGCTTCAGCCGGCGCCAGCGGTTGCGCAGCGCGATGGCGACGGCGCGCTTGGCCATGTGCTGGCCGACGATATAGCGATCGAGTTCGGAGACGATCTCGCGCGGAGACAGTTCGGTCATAGGCTTTCGAGGGTCAGCGAGGTGTTGGTGTAGACGCAGATGTCGGCGGCGATCTTCATCGACCGGCGCACGACCTCCTCGGCGTCGAGCTCCATCGGCATCAGCGCGCGGGCGGCCGCGAGGGCGTAATTGCCGCCCGAGCCGATCGCTGTCGCCGCGCCATGCGCGTCGCCTTCCGGCTCCAGCACGTCGCCGGAGCCGGAGAGCACGAGGCCGATGTGCTTGTCGGCGACCAGCAGCATCGCCTCCAGCCGGCGCAGGTAGCGGTCGGTGCGCCAGTCCTTGCCGAGTTCGACGCAGGCGCGGGCCAGTTGGCCCGGGATACTGCTCGATCTTCCCCTCAAGACGCTCGAACAGGGTCAGCGCGTCGGCGGTCGAGCCGGCGAAGCCGGCGATCACGTCGCCCTTGACGAGCCGCCGCACCTTGCGCGCATTGCCCTTGATGACGGTCTGCCCGAGGCTCACCTGCCCGTCGCCGCCGATGACGGTGCGCCCGCCCTTGCGGACCATCAGGATCGTCGTGGCGTGCCAGCCGGGAAAGCTGGGTTCATGGGACATGCGGGCGAAGCTCCGAAGCAAGGGCCCGGATTTAGGCGGGGGGACGGGGCGGCGCAAGGGTTCGGATTTTCGGAAAATTCGGCGATCCCTGATTTTCCGCCGCGGACTCTCGATGCGGGCGATTGGCGCGCGGCGCGGGCGCGTCTATGAATCGCTCGCACCGGCCGAAAGAACGACACCAATGTCCACTCATGGCGCCTCCCTGATTCGCCGCGACGACCGCGCGGGCGTGGCGACGGTCACCCTGACTTCCGTCGCCACCCGCAATGCGCTGAGCCTGCTGATGATCGACACGCTGCTCGTCGCCTTCGACGAGATCGCGAGGGATGGCGCGGTCAAAGCGGTCGTCGTCGCCGCCGAGGGGCCGGTGTTCAGCTCCGGCCACGACTTGCGCGAGATCCAGGCCCATAGCAACGACGCCGACCGCGGCGCGGCCTTCTACGAGAAACTGTTCCATCGCTGCTCCAGCTTCATGCGCGGGCTGACCGAGCATCCCAAGCCCGTGATCGCCGCCGTGGAGGGGATCGCCACCGCGGCGGGCTGCCAGCTCGTGGCGGCCTCGGACCTCGCCATCGCCGGGCGAAAGGCGCGCTTTTCGCTGCCCGGCGCGAGGAATGGCGGCTTCTGCTCGACCCCGCTGGTGGCGGTCGGGCGCGCCGTCTCGCGCAAGCACGCGATGGAGATGGCGCTGACGGCCGATTTCATCGACGCCGAGCGGGCCGAGGCGATCGGCCTCGTCAACCGCGTGACGCCCGAAGGCGAGGCGCTCGCCGCCGCGCAGGCGCTGGCGGCGATCATCGCGAGCCGCCCAACGTCCGCGATCGCGCTCGGCAAGCGCGCCTTCTACGAACAGATCGAAATGCCGCTTGGCCCCGCCTACGAGCGCGCCTCGCGGGCGATGGTCGAGAGTTTCCAAAGCGAGGACGCCATCGAGGGCAGGTCGGCCTTTCTCGAAAAGCGCGCCCCGAAGTGGATCGACCCGTAGGCGCGCCCGCTTACTCCAGCCCCGCGATCGCGCGCGCGAAATCGCGCGCCTCGAACGGCTCCAGATCGTCCATCTGCTCGCCGACGCCGATGAAATGCACGGGCAGCTTGAACTTGTCGGCGATGGCGACGAGAATCCCGCCGCGCGCGGTGCCGTCGAGCTTGGTCATCACGAGCCCTGTCACGCCCGCCGTGCGGCCGAAAATCTCGACCTGGGACAGCGCGTTCTGCCCGACGGTGGCGTCGAGCACCAGCAGCGTCGCGTGCGGCGCCTCGGGGTCGACCTTCTTCATCACGCGGATGATCTTTTCGAGCTCCTTCATCAGCTCGGCGCGGTTTTGCAGGCGTCCGGCGGTGTCCATCATCAGCACGTCGACGCCCTCGGCCCGCGCCCGCGTCAGCGCGTCGAAGGCGAGGCCCGCCGCGTCGCCGCCCTGCTCGCGCGCGACGATCTCGGCCTTCGCCCGCCCCGCCCAGATGCGCAATTGCTCGATCGCGGCGGCGCGGAACGTGTCGCCGGCGGCCAGCATCACCCTCGCGCCCTCGGCGGCGAATTTGGCGGCGAGCTTGCCGATCGTCGTCGTCTTGCCGGAGCCGTTGACGCCGACGACCAGGATCACGAACGGCTTCTTCGCCGTGTCGATCGGCAGCGGCCTTGCGACCGGCGCGAGCGTGCGCTCGACCTCCTCGGCGAGCAGCCGCTTCACCTCCTCGGGGTCGATGCCTTTCTCGTAGCGCCCTTTGCCGATCGCCTCGCGGATGCGCGTCGCCGGGCCGATGCCGAGATCGGCCTGAAGCAGGATGTCCTCGAGATCGTCGAGCGAACCGGCGTCGAGCTTGCGCTTCGTGAATATGTCGGTGATGCCGCGCCCGATCGCCGAGGAGGAGCGGGAGAGGCCCGAGGTGAGGCGCGACAGCCAGCCGCGCCGCTCCGCTTCCGGCGCCGGGGCGGCCGTGGCCGCCTCGCCGCGCCCGAACCAGCGGCCGAATCTGGCCGGCCGCGCCGCAGGCTCCGGCGCGACGGCGCGAGCGGCGGTCTGCGGCGGCGCGGGCGCGGCGACGGGGGAAGGCGCTTCGACGGGCGCTTCGGTCGGCGGCGCGGGCGCCTCGGCGGCCGGCTCTTGCGGCGCGCGCGCCGAAAAGCCGGCGGAACAGCCCGGCCTTGGGCTTGTCTTCAGACCTGTCGTTCACGCTTCGCCTCGCGTCGTCCCGACCGCAAGGCGGCCACTCATCCGCCTGCTATATAGCGTTCATGACCCCGGAAGACATACTCGCCCGCGTGCTCTATCGCGACGGGCTCATGCTCGTCATCGACAAGCCCTACGGAATCGCCGTGCATCGCGGCCCCAAGGGCGGCGCGAGCCTGGAGGACGATTTCGAGCATTTGCGCTTCGGCCTGCCGCGCAAGCCCGCCCTCGCCCACCGGCTCGACCGCGAGACCTCGGGCTGCCTCGTGCTCGGCCGCCATCACAAGGCGCTGGAGAAGCTCGGCAAATTGTTCAAGGCCGGCCGCGTCGGCAAGACCTACTGGGCGGTCGTCGAGGGCGGCCCGGCGGCGGAAGAGGGTCTCATCGACAAGCCGCTCGGCCGCCGCGACCCCGAGCGCGGCTGGTGGATGAAGGTCGATCCCGACGGCCTGCCCTCGCAAACGCGCTGGCGCGTCGCTCGGACGCGGCGCGCTCGCCGGCAAGCCGCTGACCTGGCTCGAAATGTCGCCGCTGACCGGCCGCACCCACCAGTTGCGCGTCCATGCCGCGAGCGAGGGCTGGCCGATCCTCGGCGATTCCATCTACGGCGCCCGCCCGCTCGACGGCCCGCTCCTGCATCTGCACGCCCGCCGCGTCGAAATTCCGCTAAAGCAGGGCGCCCCGCCCATCGTCGTCGAGGCGCCCGTTCCCGCCCATATGGCGGAGGCGCTGGCGGCCTGCGGCTTCGCCGTTTCGTGAGCGCGCCCCGCTTGCAGCGCGGCGGCGGACGGCGCAGATAGACGGGGCTCGCAGGCGCGAACGCCCGAGCGGGAGGCGATAGAGTATGAACGACATGTCCGGTCCGCCGCTCGCCGACGTGAGCCTCGCCGACCGATACGACCTTTCCAAGTCGACGACGCTGCTCAACGGCGCGCAGGCGGTCGCGCGGCTGCTGCTCGATGCAGAAGGAGCGCGACCGTCGCGCCGGCCTCAACACCGGCGGCTTCGTCACCGGCTATCGCGGCTCGCCGGTCGGCGGGCTCGACCTGCAATTCGCGCGGCTGAAAAAGGAGTTCGCCGCCGCCGACATCCATTTCGAGCCGGGCCTCAACGAGGAGCTCGCCGCCACCGCCCTCTGGGGCACGCAGCAGGCGGAGATGCGCGGCGAGGGCAAGTTCGACGGCGTGTTCGGCCTCTGGTACGGCAAGGGCCCCGGCGTCGACCGCTCCGGCGACGTGTTGCGCCACGCCAATCTCGCGGGCACGTCGAAGAACGGCGGCGTGCTGGCGCTGATGGGCGACGACCACACCGCCGAATCCTCGACCACCGCGCACCAGTCCGAATTCGCCTTCGTCGACGTGATGATGCCGATCCTGTCGCCGGCCGGCGTGCAGGAAATCCTCGACTATGGCGCGCTCGGCTAGGCGCTCAGCCGCTTCGCCGGCGTCTGGGTCGGGATCAAATGCATCAAGGACACCATCGAATCCACCGCCGTCGTCGACGCGCGGCTCGACCGCGTGAACCCCGTCATCCCCGCCGACTACAAGATGCCGCCCGGCGGCCTCAACATCCGCACGCCCGACCCGATCCTCGAGCAGGAAGCGCGGCTGCAGGAGCACAAGCGCGACGGCGATGGTCGCCTGGCTCGCCGCCAACAGGATCAACCGCACGATCCTCTCCGGCGGCGCGGCGCCGAAGATCGGCATCATCACCGCCGGCAAGAGCTATCTCGACGTGCGCCAGGCGCTCGACGATCTCGGGATCGACGAGGCGCGTTGCAACGAGCTTGGCCTGCGCCTGTTCAAGCTCGGCTGCACATGGCCGGTCGTGCCGGGCGAGATCCGCGCATTCGCCGAGGGCCTCGATCTCATCATCGTCGTCGAGGAGAAGCGCTCGCTGATCGAGGCGCAGGTGCGCGAGGAGCTTTACGGCTCGCCCTCGCAGCCGATCCTGCGTCGGCAAGCGCGACGAGAAGGGCGAATGGCTGTTCCCGGCCAAAGCCTCGCTCGATCCCAACCAGATCGGCCTCGCCATCGGCGAGCGGCTGCTTGCGCTATCACGACGACGAGTCGCTGCGCGCTCCTCGTCAACCGGCTGAGACAGGCGCGCGCCGCGGTCGCCGACATCAAACAGGAAGCGACGCGCACGCCCTATTTCTGCTCGGGCTGCCCGCACAACCGCTCCACCGTCATCCCCGAGGGCGCGCGCGCCTACGCCGGCATCGGCTGCCATTTCATGGCGCAGTTCATGGACCGGCGCACCGACGGCTACACCCAGATGGGCGGCGAGGGCGCCAACTGGGTCGGCGAGGCGCGCTTCTCCAAGCGCGGCCATGTGTTCCAGAACCTCGGCGACGGCACCTACAACCATTCCGGGGCGCTTGGCCCTGCGCTGGGCGATCGATACCAAGACCAACGTCACTTACAAGATCCTGTTCAACGACGCCGTCGCCATGACCGGCGGCCAGCGCCACGAGGGCGGCCTCACCGTGCCGCAGATCGCCAGGCAGGTCGCCGCCGACGGCGCCCAGCGCGTGGCCGTCGTGACCGACCAGCCCGACAAATATGCGCCCGGCGAGCACTGGCCGGCGGGCTTGAAGATCTACCCGCGCGAGGAGCTGATAGAAGTCGAGGAGGAGCTGTCGAAGATCCCCGGGACGACGGTCCTCATCTACGACCAGACCTGCGCGGCCGAGAAGCGGCGCCGGCGCAAGCGCGGCGAGTTCCCCGATCCCGACAAGCGCGCCTTCATCAACGAACTCGTCTGCGAGGGCTGCGGCGATTGCGGCGTCAAGTCGAACTGCGTGTCGATTCAACCAAAGGAGACCGAATTCGGCCGCAAGCGCGCCATCGACCAATCAAGCTGCAACAAGGATTTCTCCTGCACCGACGGCTTCTGCCCGTCCTTCGTGACGGTGGAGGGCGCGCGGGTGCGCAAGTCCCGCAAGGCCGCCGCCGCGCCGCCGCCCATGGCGGAGCCCGCGCGGCCGGAGCTGACCGATACGCCCTATTCCATCGTCGTCACCGGCGTCGGCGGCACCGGCGTCGTGACGATCGCGCGCGATCCTCGGCATGGCCGCGCATCTCGAAGGCCGCGGCTGCGGCATGATCGACATGGCGGGCCTCGCGCAGAAGGGCGGCGCCGTCTTCAGCCACGTCAAGCTCGCGCGCGCGCCGCAGGACATCCACGCCATCCGCATCGCGCCGGGCGGCGCCGATCTCATACTCGGCTGCGACCTGGTTGTTTCCGGCTCGCGCGCGGTGCTTTCCACCGTCAACGGCGCCAAGACCGGCGTCGTCGTCAACGCGGCCGAGGTTTTCCCCGGCGACTTCACCCGCAATCCCGATTTCTCGCTGCCGACGGAGCGGCTCAAGCGCGCGATCCAGTCGGCGGCGGGAGGCGAGGCGAAATTCGTCGACGCGACGGCGGCGGCGGTGGCGGCGCTCGGCAACTCCATCGGCGCGAATATGTTCGTGCTCGGCTACGCCTATCAGGCGGGGCTGGTGCCGCTGTCGTCGGCCGCGATCCGCCGCGCCATCGAGCTCAACGGCGAGGCGGTCGAGATGAATCTCGCCGCCTTCGCCTGGGGCCGCGCGGCCTGCGCGAACCCCGCCTCCGTCGCCGGTTTCGCGCGCGCGCCCGAGGCGGGCAAGAACGAGACGCTCGCCGAAGTCGTCGCCAAACGCGCCGAGTTCCTCGCCGCCTATCAGAACCGCGCCTACGCGGAACGCTACAAGGCCCTCGTCGAGGAGGTCGCCAAGGCGGAGCAGGCGAAGGCGCCCGGCCGCTCGGGGCTCGCGCTCGCGCGTTGCGCGCTACGCCTTCAAGGTCATGGCCTACAAGGACGAATACGAGGTCGCGCGGCTCTATACGGACGGCTCGTTCGCGCGGGCGGTCGACGAGGCCTTCGAGGGCGATCTGAAACTGACGTTTCATCTCGCCCCGCCGATCCTCGGCCGCAAGGACCCGCGCACGGGCCTGCCGCGCAAGACGGCGTTCGGGCCGTGGATGATGCGCGCGTTCTCGCTGCTGGCGGGGCTCAAGGGCCTGCGCGGCGGCGTCTTCGACGTGTTCGGCTACAGCGAGGAGCGGCGCGCGGAGCGCAAGCTGATCGAGGATTATTTCGCGCTCGTGCGCGAGCTGATCGCCCAAGCTCGACGCCGGCAATCACGGCCTCGCGGTGACGCTGGCGAGCCTGCCGGAGAAGGTGCGCGGCTACGGCTACGTGAAGGCCCGCAACCTCGCCGCCGTGAAAGAGGAGTGGGCGAAGGGGCTCGAAAGCTGGCGCAGCGGCGCGCCGCTGGCGCGGGCGGCGGAATAGCCGCCTCGCCCGCCCGGACCGCGCCCCTCGGTCGAGCGAGCGCGGGGAGCGACGTCGGTCATCGGCAGGCCGTCGCGGGCGCGAGGGAGGCGGCGGACGGGAAACCGCGGCGTTCTCTCTTCGCCGTTTCAGACCGCCCAGGCGAATGGCGCGTAATGGCCGTTGTTGTCCTTGCCGACGAGATCGTCGTCGAGGCCGAAGGCGTGAACCTGGAGATGCGCCGCCCTTGCCAAGGCGATCCGGCGGTTCGCCGGGTGCTCGGTGTTGTCGATGAAAATCGGACTGCCGGGCTCGCTGCTCGACGGGACGCCTTCGATCGCGAAGGACATCACGTCGCCGACCTTGGCCGATCGGTCGAGGCCGGCCATGCCGAATTCGATCGGATGGAACTCGACGCCGCGAAAGTCGCTCACCAAGTGATCGCGGATCATCGACGGCGGGCCTCCCGCCTCGCCGCTGACGATCGCGCCGAGAGCCTTGCGCTGAGCTTCGTCCGCCGTCGCGTCGACCACGCCGGCAAAGATCCAGCCGCCGTCCGACATCACTTTGCCCGAGCGGATGACCAGCGCGAATTTCAGGCCGTCCAACCGGGTGTCGCCATAGCGGCCGTCGTCGATCCGATACACCTGTATGGCGGTGCAGTAGTCGTGCGTCACCGCTCCCTTCGAGTTCGTGTAGATGCAGGGGCAGAGGTAGTCGCAGTTGCAACTTTCGATGAATTCGCCGCGCAGACTCCATTTGGGTCCCGCCATGTCTTCCTCCCGTCGTAGGTTCCCGCGTCGCTCGCCCGACCGGCGCGGCCGGTTGATCGAGTTTGGCGCCGAAGCGCCGGCGGAGCAACAGGCCCCGGAGACGCCGGTACGCTTGACAACCCGGCCTCGATGAATCGCGATCGTGGGGTCAAGCCCGTGGTCCCGGACTTGACGCAGATCAACTAATCAATCGATTGATTATCGTAAACGTGCCGGCGTAAGGAGCCCTCATGCCCACGCCCCAGCAGCCGCCGCCGCGCGGCGAAGAAACCCGCGCCGCGCTCATCGCCGCCGCCCTGAAGCTGCTCGGCGACAAGGGCTTCGAGGCGACTTCGACGCGCGAAATCGCGGCCGAGGCCGGCGTCAATATCGCGATGATCGCCTATCACTTCGGCGGCAAGGAGGGCCTGCGCGCCGCCTGCGCCGATTTCGTCGCCGAGCGGATGCGCCAGATCTTCGAGGCGGCCGGCGAGGCTCGCATCGAAACCGAGGCGCAGGCGCGCGCGGCGCTGCGCGCGCTCGCCCGCGCGCTGATCCGCAACGTCGTCGCCGACGAGGCGGCGCGGCCGCTGGCGCGCTTTCTGCTGCGCGAGGTCTCCGAGCCCTCGCCCGCATTCGCGCGCATGTTCGAGACGACGCTTGCGCCCCTCCATGCCCGCGCCTGCGCATTGTGGGCGCGGGCGAGCGGCGGGCCGGCCGAGAGCGAGGCGACGCGCCTCTGCGTCTTCGCGCTGCTCGCCCAGATCGTCTATTTCCGCATCGCCCGCGCGCCGGTGCTGATGCGGATGGGCTGGAGCGGGATCGGCCCCACGGAGGCCGCCGCCATCGAAGCCGTCATCCTCGCCAATCTCGATGCGGCGCTCGACGCCGCCAGGAGATCCGCGTCATGATTTTCGCCGCTCTCTGCAAATACGCCTGGATCGCCGCCGTCGCGCCGTTCTGCGCGCCCACGACCGAAGCCTATGTCGGTTATGTCGAGGGCGAATATGTCGCCGTCGCTCCGATCGACGTCGCCCGCATAGACAGCCAAAGCGTGCGCCGCGGCGACGTGCTGAAGGCCGGCGAAACCATCGCGCGGCTGGAGACGGCGGACGCCGAGATCGCGCTGCGCAACGCCGAGGCCGCCCTCGCGCAGGCCAAGGCCGATCTCGCCAATCTGCAGAAAGGCCGCCGGCCCGAGGAAATCGCCGCGCTCGAGGCGACGCTGAAATCCGTAGAGGCCACGGCCGAAGACACTCAACGCACGTTCGAGCGCCGGCAGAAGCTGCTGGATCGCGGCTATGCGAGCCAGGCCGAATACGACGCCGCCAAGACCGCATTCGAGGTGGCGACCGCCCGGGTGCGCGAATTGACAGCCAATCTCGCCGTGGCGAAGCTCCCGGCCCGCTCCGACGAAATCGACTCGGCCAGCGCCAAGGTCAAGCAGGCGCAGGCCGCGTGCGAAACCGCCAAATGGCGGCTCGACCAGCGCACGCTTGCTCGCCCCCAGCGCCGGCTATGTCTCCGACATCATCCGCCGCGTCGGCGACGTCGCCGGCCCGCAGGCGCCCGTCGTCTCGTACCTGCCGGACGGCGCGATCAAGCTGAAGATCTACGTGCCCGAGGCGCAGGCTCGCCGGCCTCTATATCGGGGAGCCGATGGACGTGCGCTGCGACGGCTGCCCATCCGGGCTTTCCGCCGACATCACCTATATCGCCCGCGAGCCCGAGTTCACCCCGCCCGTCATCTACTCGCTGCAGAGCCGGCAGACGCTCGTCTATCTCATCGAGGCGCGCGCCTCGCCGGGCAAGCCGTTGAGCTTGCAACCCGGCCAGATCGTCGACGTGAGTTTCGAGGCCCCGCGCTCATGAACGCCGTCGACGTCTCCGGCCTCACCAAACGCTTCGGCGACCGCACCGTCGTCGACGACGTCACGCTGCGCGTCGCCGAGGGCGAGATCGTCGGCTTTCTCGGCCCCAACGGCTCCGGCAAGACGACCACCATCCGCATGATCTGCGGCCTTCTGACGCCCGAAGCCGGCAGGGGAACCGTGCTCGGCTACGACGTCATCAAACAGGCGCGCAAGATCAAGCGCCAGGTCGGCTACATGACCCAAAGGTTCTCGTTCTACGAGGATCTGACGATCGAGGAGAACCTCACCTTCGTCGCCCGCCTCTACGAGTTGCCGAACCGGCGCGGCGCGGTCGAGGCCACCTTGTCCGACCTCGGCCTGAAGGAGCGCCGCCATCAGCTCGCCGGCGCGCTGTCGGGCGGCTGGAAGCAGCGGCTCGCGCTCGCCGCCTGCATCATGCACAGGCCGAAGCTGCTGCTGCTCGACGAGCCGACCGCCGGCGTCGATCCCAAGGCGCGCCGCGAGTTCTGGGACGAAATCCACCGCCTCGCCGGCGCCGGCATCACCGTGCTCGTCTCCACCCATTACATGGACGAGGCCGAGCGCTGCCACCGCATCAGCTACATCTCCTATGGCCGCCTGCTCGCCACGGGCACGGTGGAGGAGGTGGTCCGCGCCTCGGGACTTTCGACCTTCGTGCTGCGCGCCCATCCGGACGCTGCCCTGATGGGCGAAGTCTCCAAGCTCGACGGCGTCGTCCAGGTCGCCCCGTTCGGGTCGACGCTGCATGTGGTGGGGCCCGACCGCGAGCGCCTCGCGGCTTCGGTCAACGCCTTCGCGGCCTCGCGCGGGCTCGTCGTCGAGCCGGGGATCACCAGCCTCGAAGACGTGTTCATCCACTTCATGACCAGGGCGGCCGAAGCGCCGGCGAAGGCGGCGTGATGCGCGGGTTCCGGCTCAGGCTCGGCGCGATACTCGCCAAGGAATTCGTGCAGATGCGGCGCGACCGCGTCACCTTCGCGATGATGCTGGCCATTCCCGTCGTGCAGCTCATCCTGTTCGGCTACGCCATCAACAACGATCCCAAGCGCCTGGACGCCGCGCTGCTGGCGCTCGGAAACGACCATTACACGCGCGCCGTCGTCTCGGCGCTGGAGGTCAGCAATTATTACCGCTTCGTCTCGCGGCCGCGCACGGACGCGCAGGCGGAAGGGCTCATCCAGGGCGGCGACGTCGCTTTTCTCGTCATCATCCCCTCGGATTTCGGCGCGCGCGTCGATCGCGGCGACAATCCGCAGATCCTGGTCGAGGCCGACGCCACCGATCCCGCCGCCGCCTCCAACGCCATCGGCGCGCTCAACGACATCGCCCAGCGCGCGCTTCTGCGCGAGCAGGGCCTCGAACTCATCGCGGCGGAGAATCAGGCGGGATCGCTGCAGATCACCGTGCATCGGCGCTACAATCCCGACGGAAAATCGGAATATTTCATCGTGCCGGGCCTGCTCGGCGTCATCCTGCAAATGACGATGATGATGATGACCTCGATCGCGCTGACGCGCGAGATCGAGCGCGGCACGATGGAGAACCTGCTGGCGATGCCGGCCACCGGCCTCGAGATCATGCTCGGCAAGGTGCTGCCGTTCTTCTTCGTCGGCGCGGTGCAGGTGGCCGTGATCCTCACCGCCGCGCATTATCTCTTCCACGTGCCGTTCATCGGCGATCTCGGTTTCCTGCTCGTCGGGCGTCCTCGTCTTCGTGTTCGCGATGGTGCTGCTCGGCTACACGTTCTCGACGCTCGCGCGCTCACAGATGCAGGCGATGCAGCTCACCTTCTTCTTCCTGCTGCCCTCGATCCTGATGTCGGGCTTCATGTTCCCGTTCCGGGGCATGCCGGATTGGGCGCAATTCATCGGCAATCTCCTGCCGATGACGCATTTCCTGCGCGTGGTCAGGGCGATCATGCTGAAGGGCGCCGACTTCGCCGAGATCGGCCACGAATTCGCTCTTCTCAGCCTGTTCGTGCCGGTCTTCGCGACGCTGGCGCTCCTGCGCTTCCGCCGCACGCTCGATTGAGCGGAAGGTCAGCCCGCGCGCAGCATGGGAGCCTGCTCGGCGTCGGCGACTTCGCCGATCTCGTCATAGTCGACGACGCGGTCGCGTCCGGCGGATTTGGCGGCATAGAGCGCCTTGTCGGCGGCGGCGTAAAGCGCGTCGAGATCGCCGTTGCGCCGGCAGGCGAAGCCGATCGACACGGTGACGCGAATCGCGCGGGCCCCCGCCGGCGCCTCGGCGAGGCGCTGTCGGAACGTCTGGAGCCGCTCGCGGATCTCGTGCGTGGGCCGCTCGGCGGAGATCAGGGCGAATTCCTCGCCGCCGAGCCGCGCGACGACGCCGAGATCGCCGAGCTGGTCCTGCATGAGCGCGGCGACCGCCTGCAGCACCCTGTCGCCCATCGCATGGCCGTTGTGGTCGTTGATGCGCTTGAACCGGTCGATGTCGACGATCGCCAGCGCGACGACGCCGCCCCCGAAGCCTTCCGCGGCCTCGTAGAAAGCGCGGCGGTTGGCGAGCCCGGTCAGCGGATCGATGCGGCCGAGGCGATCGGCCTCGCGCTTGGCGTGATGAAGTTCGAGATGCGCCCGGCCGATCGAGCCGGCTATCGGAACCGCAAGGACGATCACCTCGATCGTCGTGATCGTCCAGTCCCGCCAGCAATCGGCCCAGCCCGTGAAGAAATAGAGCTTGTTGAAGACATCCACGCCGAGCGCGACGATCCAGGCCAGCAGCGTCACCGAAACCACGTAGCGCCTGAGCTCCGACGCGATCGGCGACCTTGGGCCGAAACACATTTTTCAGCAAAGAAATGGACATCGGCCGCGCGTTCGGTGGGTCACGGCGCCGAACTTGCGCTCCAGGCGTCAAGTTCCAATTAAGAAACAGGCGCAAAAGGTAAAATTCCGGGGTCCGCGCATGTCGCTCCCGCGAATTCGGTCCGGGGCGGCCAGCCGTTGCTGTCGCGACTGGGTGCTATACTTACGTTGCGTAACCTGTTCGTCCCGGCTTGCCGGGCGTTGACCGGCCGCGCCCCGGCCGCCTAACAAGGCGTCTTCGGGAGGACGAAATGGCGGTCATACTGGTGTTCGGCGATTCCAACACCTGGGGCTACGACCCCGCGACGGGGACGCGCTACGCCCCCGCGACCCGGTGGACCGGCGTCATGGCGGCGGCGCTCGGGCCCGAGCACCGCGTCATCGAGGAAGGGCTCAACGGCCGCACCACGGTGTTCGACGATCCCATCGAGCCCGACCGGCGCGGCGCCGATTACCTGCCGCCGTGCCTGCGCAGCCACGCCCCGCTCGATTGCCTCATCATCGCGCTCGGCTGCAACGACATGAAGGCGCGCTTCAACGTCTCGGCCGCCGAGATCGCCATGGCGCCGAGCGCCTCGTCATGCTCGCCCAGGGCGAGCCCGCCGGGCCGAAGGGCGCGCCGCCTCGCGTGCTGCTGGTCGCCCCGCCCCCCGTCGCCAAACTCACGGGCTTCGCCGAAATGTTCCGCGGCGCGGAGGCGAAATCGCGCGAAATCGCCGCCCGCTACGCCGAGGTCGCCCAGCGGCGCCGGGTGGGTTTCGTCGACGCGGGCCAGTTCATCCATTGCTCCGATCTCGACGGCATCCACTACGCGGCCGACCAGCACGCCGTCCTCGGCCGGGCGATGGCGGAGGCGGCGCATATCGTGATGGAGTGAGCGGCCGGCCCGGATCGCCCGCGCTCCGTCAGGGGCGCGTGGCGGAGAGCCGCGCCAGCGCGCCGCGCGCGGCCGCCGCGCCGGTCGAGAAACAGGCCTGCAGCAGATAGCCGCCGGTCGGCGCCTCCCAGTCGATCATCTCGCCGGCGACGAAGACGCCGGGCCTCGCCTTGAGCATGAAGCTTTCGTCGATCGCCGACCAGCGCACGCCGCCGGCGCTGGAGATCGCCCGCGCAAGGCCCGCGACGCCGGCGATCCGCACAGGACAGGCCTTCGCCCGCGCCGCCAGCGCCGCGGGGTCGGAGGGAAGCGCGCCGGCCTCGCGCATGAGGCCGGCGGCCACGGCCGAAAGCCCCGCCTTGGCGAGCCGCGTCGCGCGCGAGGCGCGCGGATGGCGCGAAAGGCGCTCCGCCAGCGCCGCCTCGGCGAGGTCCGGCTTCAGATCGACCAGGAGCTCGGCGCCGCCGCAGGCTCGCAGCGCCTCGCGCGCCGCCGCCGACAGGGCGTAGATCGCCCCGCCCTCGAGCCCGCGCGCCGTCACCACCGCCTCGGCGCGCGAACTCACTCGCCCCGAGCGACCAGCGCGCCGCCTTCACCGGCTGACCGGCGAAGCGCGCGGCGAAGGCCGGCGACCAATCCGCCAGCAAGCCCATGTTCGCCGGCGCGAGCGCGGCGACGTCGACGCCGGCGCCGCGCAACGGCTCGACCCAGCCGCCGTCGCCGCCCAGTCGCGGCCACGAGGCCCCGCCGAGCGCCAGTACGACGACGTCGGCTGTTCGAGTCTTCCTCGCCCTCCGGGCCGGCGAAGTCGCGCCGCCCTCGACCAGCCCCATCAGCCGGCGCCGGGGAAGAAAGGCGACGCCGAGCGCGCCGAGCCGCCTCAGCCACGCCCGCGCCAGCCGCGTCGCCTTGAAACTCTGCGGAAACACCCGCCCGCTCGTGCCGACGAAGGTCGGTTCGCCGAGCCCCGCCGCCCATTCCCGCAAGGCGTCGGGGGACAAGGCGGCGATCGCCGGCGCGAGACGCTCGCGCGCGTCGCCGTAGCGGGAGAGAAACGCGTCGAGCGGCTCGGCGTTGGTGAGATTGAGCCCGCCCCGGCCGGCGAGCAGGAACTTGCGCAAGCGGGCTCGCCGCCGCGTCGGCGACTTCGACCCGCACGCCCGCCCCGCCAAGCATCTCCGCCGCCATCAGCCCCGCGGGGCCCGCGCCGACGACGAGCGCCCTCACGACAGCAGGAACGAGCGCATCGAGATCGAGCCGAGATCGAAGCTTTCGCTGAAGAAGCTCAGCTCGTCCTTTTCGTCGGCGACGCCCAGCGGATAGAGCGCGGGCAGGAAATGCTCCGCCGTCGGGTGCGACAGCCTCGCCTCGCGCGAGCCGTTCAGCGCCTCGGCGACGCCCCTGGCGTCGCGCGCGGCGATGCGCGCCTTCAGGGTCTCGTCGAAGGCCCGCGCCCAGTCGTAGGGCGGCCCGCCCGGATTCAGCGCCCCCAGGTTGTGCACGAGATTGCCGCTGCCGATGATGAGCACGCCGCGCTCGCGCAGGGGCTTCAGCTCGCGCGCGAGGTCGAGATGCGCCTGAGGGCTCCGGCCGAGGTCGAGCGAAAGCTGGAACACGGGAATATCGGCCTGCGGGAACATGCGGATCAGCACCGACCACGCGCCATGATCGAGGCCCCATTCCTCGTCGGGCTCAAGGTGGGTCGAGCGCACGAGGTCGATCGTCGCCTGCGCGACTTCCGGCGCGCCGGGCGCGGGATATTGCTGCCGGTAGAGCTCGCGGGGAAAGCCGCCGAAATCGTGGATCGTCTTCGGCCGCTGGCCGACGTGGGCGAGCGCGCCGCCCTGCGTCATCCAGTGGGCGGAGACGCAGAGGATCGCCTGCGGCTTCGGCAGGCTCGCGCCGATCTGAGCCCAGGCGCGGCTGTAAGCGTTGTCCTCGATGGCGTTCATCGGGTTGCCATGGCCGACGAACAGAGCCGGCAGGCGCGGCGTGGGCTGAAGGCGGGAGAAGGCGGATTCGGTCAAGGGACGCTCGCGATGGGCTGGCCGCCTCCATTTAGGACGCGGCGGCGTCAAGCGCCATGGCGACGAAAGTCGCCAAGGCGCGGTGAAATTTCCGTGATTCCTTGAAACCGCGAGGGATCGCGCCACGTAGGGAGCCCCGAAATGTTGCGTTGCAAAAAAGGGAGCCTGATATGCCGAAACCGCCGGTGATGCCCACGCTGGCCTTCGCCGTCTCGGCGGCGCTCGTCGCGGCGGCGACGCTCTCCGTGGCGGCCCGCGCGCCGGTCGCGGCGCCCCCGCCGCACGCCGCCGCGCCCGCGACATCGGCCGCCGCTCAGACCATCGTGCTCGCCGGCGGCGGCTTCTGGGGCGTGCAGGCGGTGTTCCAGCACGTCAAAGGCGTGCAAGACGCGGTCGCCGGCTATGCGGGCGGCTCGACGCCCAACCCGACCTACGAGGAGGTCAGCGCCGGCCGCACGGGCTACGCCGAAGCGGTGCAGGTGACGTTCGACCCGCGCCAGATCGGGCTCGGCGACATCCTGCGCGTCTATTTCTCGGCCGCGCACAACCCGACCGAGATCAACACGCAGGGCCCGGACCAGGGCGCGCAGTACCGCTCCGAGATTTTCGCGGGCGACGCGGCGCAGGCGGGTTTCGCGCGAACTTATATCGCCGAGCTCGACGCAGCGAAGACCTTCGCAAGACCGATCGCCACCAAAGTCACGACCGGCGCGAAGTTCTACCCCGCCGAAAGCTACCACCAGAATTACGCCGCCCGTCATCCCAACGAGTTCTATGTCGCCTATAACGACCTGCCGATGGTGGAGAACCTGAAGCGGCTGTTCCCGGCGCTCTACCACGAGACGCCGAGGCTGGTCGCGGCCCGGTAGGCGCGCCCCGTCAACGCGCGAAAGGCGGATTGATTTCGGTAATTGTTTGATTATCCATCAGAAAGCTTTGTTTGAAGTTGAAATTGCTCATCAGCAGTCCCCCATCGTTCCTGTGACCGCTTCCCAGCGCGTGCGTCAGCTCATGCGCGCAGACGAAGAGGAAGTTATCAACCGCCGCGTCGCCGGTGAAGGAATTGATCCCCTTATTGCCGCTCCATACGATCTGGGGCTTTTGAGCCACCATCACGGCCTGCGAAGTTTGTTTGACCCCCTCCGCGCCTTCGATGAATTCGACGACAAATATCGTGATGTCGGCGCTCTTGTCGAATTTGTCCTTGAGGTTATTGTCAAAAAAGCTCCTGTTCAGCGTTTTTCCGAACGGCTTGTCTATTCCGATATCTTCAGAATTTTGCAGAGATATCGCGACATTGGCCTGATGTTTGAAATATTTGTTCAGAAGCTCCGCGAAGGCCGCGCCCTCGGTCTTGGCCCGCGATGTCCCGCGACTGTAGTTGCCAAGACTCCGTTGGTCCGCCCCGGGCGGCGGCCACTCGCCGGTGTACTTCACATATCTGAATGACACCTTGGCCGGACGTTCGTTGATCGCCGAGACCGTGAGCGTCTCCTGCCGCCGGCTCCCGGCGAGCTTCACGGTGTAGATCCCCAGCGTTTGCGCGCTTACAGCCAACAGCCGCTGGTCGGGATCGTTGGTGAGTTTGTGGGCGGCCGCCTGCAAGAACGCGGTCTGGTCGTCCTTGTCGACGAACAACGGCGAGAGTTTCTTGAACCGATGCGACAGGTCGGGCTTCTTGCGCATTTCATCGGTCACGTCGACAATCGAAAGCCTGCCCGAGGCGGAGTTCTTGCCCGCGCTTGCCGAGACGCTCGGCTCCTTGCCAAGGGAATGAAAGATCAGATTGAAGCCGCCGACGGGAACCCTCATCGAACCCTTGGCGGCGTCCACGCCGAACAGCGGCAGGATTTCATCGAAGGCGCTCATTCGCTTCTCCTGCGCAAGCGGGCTCGGCCTTCCGGGACAAAGGCCCGACGCGATGAGATTACGGTCAGCTTTGCGCCGGCGCTACTGGCGAGGGAACCGAAGCGCGCGAGATCAACGCGGCCCGACTGGACCGAGGAAGGTCCGACGGCTCCCCTCCTGGCTTTAAGAGCGTTGCGCTTATAATTACATAAAAATGGTAGACTAGATGTTTTTAATGCGCTAAACCCCTGACGGACTTTCCGGGCGTCGCGCGGTTTCTCCGGGGCCGAAAGGGCGGGTTTGTGACGAAATCAGCGTCGTTCGCGCCGATCGCAGGAGCCGCTTTCGCTTGCGCGTTCAGCGCGATGGCGGCCGAGCCCGCCGGCAAGGCCCCGCCTTCGCCGCCAGGCTCCTGCCTCGCCAGCCTGGACGCGTTCCTCGACACGGGGCCGAAGGATTGCCCGCTGGAATGGCGGGGAATTACGCTCTACGGCGCCCTCGACATGGGCTTCGGCTACAGCTCGCATGGCGCCGATTTCAACCCCAGCTATCCCCAGGGCGTGCAGGAGCTGATCGCCAAGTTCAGCCAGGGGCCGAAATGGCAGCTCGTCCCCAACGGCTTGCAGCGATCGAATGTCGGGCTCGGCGCCAAATTCGACCTCGCCGCCGGCTGGTCGCTGATCGGCAACGTCAATACGGACTTCGACCCCTATTCGCTGCGCCTCGCCAACGGCCCGGCCTCGCTCGTCGACAACAACACGCGCACGCTCGCCAATCAGACGGCCAACGGCGAATTCGAGCCGCGCCGGACAGTTCGACAACACCCAGGGCTATGTCGGCCTGTCGAACCGCGCCTTCGGAACCCTGACCGTCGGGCGGCTCAACTCGTTCAGCGCCGACCTCGTCTCCGCCTACGATCCGATGCTCGGCGCCTACGCGTTCTCGCTGATCGGCAATTCCGCGACCTATGTGAGCGGCGTCGGCGCCACCGAGACCACGCGCTACGAGACCGCCGTCAAATACGCCTGGAGCGCAAACGGCTATCGCGCCGGGGCGATCTGGCAATTCGGGGGATACCGGCTCGGCAACGGCTCGAACGGCGCCGTGCAGATCGACGTCGGCAAGGACTTCGGCGCGCTTTCCCTCGACGCCCTCTACAGCCACGCGCGCGACGCGGTCTCGCTCTCGCTTTACGGCGCCGATCCGCTGCCCGCCGGCGTCGGCCCCGGCAATCTCAACGCCACGCTCGCCGACATCGACGGCGGCATCCTCGCGGCCAAATACAAGGCGGGCGCCTGGACGTTCTATGGCGGCTACGAATACGCCGTCTATTCGCCGCCGACGGACGCCTATCCCGGCGGCTTTCGCTCGCTCGGCGGCTATACGGTCCTGCCCGGCGCCGTGAATTCGACGGCCTACCTCGACAACAAGCATCTGCAGGTCGGCTGGATCGGCGCGCGCTACGCGCTTCGCCCCGATCTCGACATCGCCGCCGCCTATTACATCGCCCATCAGAACGACTATGCGCCGCCGACGGCCAAACCCGGCGCCTGCCGGCCCAACACCGTTCCGGCCGCGCCCGGGGCGAGCCCGCAGGGGACTTTGAACACATTCTGCGCCGGCGACCTGCAAGCCATATCGGCCCTTGTCGACTATCGCCCGTTCAAGCGCCTCGACCTCTATGCGGGGGCGATGTATTCGGCGGCGTCGGGCGGCATGGCGAGCGGCTTCCTGCACAGCTCGAATTTCGCGCCCTCGGCCGGCCTGCGCTTCAGCTTCTGACCGTCGCGTTCTGCTATAAGCCGGGCCGAACCCGCCCGGCCCCGCTCATGCGCTATCTCAAGCTCTACGCCCGCGTGCTCGGCCAGCTACGGCCCGAGGGCGGGCTCGCCCTGGCGCTGGTTCTCGCCAATGTCGCCGTCGCCTTCGCGCAATTCGCCGAGCCGCTGCTGCTCGGCCGCGTCGTCGACCGGCTCGCCGCCGCGCAAGGGGCGGGCCGCGCGCCGCAATGGCGCGAGATCGCGCCGCTGATCGCCGCCTGGGGCGGCTTCGGCCTGTTCACGATCCTGGCGGGGGTCGCCGTCGCGCTCTATTCCGACCGGCTCGCGCAGCGCCGGCGCATGGCGGCGATGGCGGATTTCTTCGCCCATCTGATGGACCTTTCGGCGAGCTTCCACGCTCAGACCCATACGGGCCGGCTCACGAAAATCATGCTCGACGGGCCGAACGCGATGTTCGGCCTGTGGCTCACCTTCTTCCGCGAGCATTGCGCGGCCTTCGTGGCTCTGTTCGTCACGCTGCCGGCGACTTTGGCGGTCAACTGGCGTTTCGGCGTCGTGCTGATCGTCCTCGTCGCCTTCTTCGGCGCGGCGATGAACACCGTGATCCGCGGCACGAAGCGCCATCAGGGCGCGGCCGACCGCCACTATCACGCCATGGCCGCCCATGTCGCCGACGCGCTCGCCAATCTGCCGATGCTGCAAGCCTTTTCCCGCACCGCCGACGAGGCCGACGCCTATCGCGCCTCCAGCGCGCGCTATCTGGCGGCGCAATTGCCGGTGCTGGCCTGGTGGGCGCTCGCCACGATCTCCACCCGCGCCAGCGCGACGCTGACGCTGATCGGCGTGCTCATGTTCGGCGTCTGGCTCGACATGCGCGGGCAAACCTCGCTCGGCCAGATCGTCGCCTTCATGGGGCTCGCCGGCGGCCTCATCGGGCGGCTCGACCAGATCAACGGCTTTCTGTACCGCATCTTCGGCGCGGCGGCCGACCTGACGCTTTACTTCGACACGATGGCGGTTGCGCCCGCCGTCGCCGACCGGCCCGGCGCGCGCGCCGTCGGCCGGCTCGAGGGGCGCGTGCGGTTCGAGGGGGTCTCCTACGCCTATGACGAGCGGCCGGCGCTCGCCGACGTGAGCTTCGAGGCGCCGGCGGGACGGACGATCGCGCTCGTCGGCGGCACCGGCTCGGGCAAATCGACGGCGATGGCTCTGCTCCATCGCGCTTTCGACGCGCAAGCCGGCCGCGTGACCATCGACGGGATCGACGTGCGAGACATGACGCTGGCCTCCCTGCGCGCCAATATCGGCGTGGTGTTGCAGGAGCCGCATCTGCTCGCCCGCTCGGTCGAGGAGAACCTGCGCATCGGCAAGCCCGAGGCGAGCGAGCCCGAAATCGTCCATGCGCTCGCGCTCGCGCAGGCCGATTTCGTCGCCGACCTGAAGGCCGGCATCGGCGAGCGCGGCCGCAATCTCTCGGGGGGCGAGCGTCAGCGGCTCGCCATCGCGCGCGCCCTGGTGAAAGACCCGCCGATCCTCATTCTCGACGAGGCGACCAGCGCGCTCGACGCCGCCACCGAAGCGCGGCTTCAGGCGGCGCTGGAGAACGCGCGGCGCGGCCGCACGACTTTCGTCATCGCCCACCGTCTCTCGACGATCCGTAACGCCGATGTGATCCTGGTGTTCGAGCGCGGGCGTATCGTGGAGGCCGGCGGCTTCGAAGAGCTCGTCGCCCGCGACGGCGCCTTCGCGCGGCTCGTGCGGGCGCAAAACTCGCCGCAAGGCGCGTTCGCCGGTTGAAGCCGGCCGGGCGGCGACGATATTCTGGCGCAAGGAGAGATTCAGATGGACGCCAAGACCTATCCCGTCACCCGCACCGAGGCGGAATGGCGCAAGCTGCTGACGCCGGAGCAGTACCACATCATGCGCGAGCACGGCACCGAGCGCGCCGGCTCCTGCGCGCTCAACTGGGAGAAGCGGCCGGGCGTGTTCTCCTGCGCCGGCTGCGACCAGCCTTTGTTCGAGTCGAAGTTCAAGTTCGAGTCGCGGCACGGGCTGGCCGAGCTTCAACGACCCCCTGCCCGGCGCGGTCGAGACCTCGACGGACCGTTCCTGGGGCATGGTGCGCACGGAGGCGCATTGCTCGCGCTGCGGCTCGCATCTCGGCCATGTGTTCCCCGACGGCCCGCCGCCGACGGGCCTGCGCTATTGCATCAACGGCGTCGCCACGAATTTCACGCCGGCGGCGGGCGCTTGAACGCCGACGCCCCCTCCCGCGCGCCTTCGCCAACGCCAGGCCCCCCGGCCATCCCGCAGGTCGCCAGCGGCAAGGTCGGCGTGCTGATCGTCAATCTCGGCACGCCCGAGGCGACCGATTATTGGTCGATGCGGCGCTATCTCAAGGAGTTCCTTTCCGACCGCCGCGTCATCGAGACGCCGCGCTGGCTCTGGTGGCCGATCCTCAACCTCATCATCCTGACCAGGCGCCCGGGCGCCAAGGGCAAGGATTACGACTCGATCTGGAACAAGGAGCGCAACGAGGGCCCGCTGAAGACGATCACCGGCTCGCAGGCGCTGAAGCTCGCGGACCTGCTGACCCGCCGCCCGACCGCGCGGCCGATCCTCGTGGACTGGGCGATGCGCTACGGCAAGCCCTCGATCGCAAGCCGCCTTGCCGCCCTGCAGCAGGCGGGCTGCGACCGCATCCTGCTCGTCCCGCTCTATCCGCAATATTGCGCGGCGACCTCGGCGACCGTCTGCGACAAGGCCTTCGACGCGCTGAAGGCCATGCGCTGGCAGCCCACCCTCCGCGTCGCCGCGCCCTATTACGACGAGCCCGCCTATATCGAGGCGCTGGCCGCCTCGACGCGGAGCGCGCTGGCGCGGCTCGATTTCGAGCCGGAGGTGCTGCTCGCCTCCTTTCACGGCATCCCCCAGGATTATTTCGACAAGGGCGACCCCTATTTCTGCCATTGCGCGAAGACGACGCGCCTCTTGCGCGAGACGCTCGGGCTCGACGAGAAGCGCCTGCGCATGAGCTTCCAGTCCCGCTTCGGCCGCGCGGAATGGCTGAAGCCCTATACGGACGCGACGGTGAGGGCGCTGGCCCGGGAAGGCGTCAGGCGCCTCGCCGTCGTCACCCCCGGCTTCGCCGCCGACTGCCTGGAGACGCTGGAGGAGATCGGCGTCGAGAACGCCGAATATTTCCACGCCGCGGGCGGCGAGAAATTCGCGGCGATCCCCTGCCTCAACGATTCCGACGAGGGCCTCGCCGTGCTGGAGACGGTGGCGCGGCGGGAGCTGTTGGGGTGGGCGTAGGCGCGGTCACTTCGTCTTTTCGATCAGCGCCATCGCCGCCGCCGGGTTCTTCTCCTTGTGGCCGCTGATGACGTAGAGATAGACGTCGCGCGGCGCGCCGCCGGCGGGCTTTTCAACATAGTCCAGTCCGCCCGGCGCCTCTCCCTCGGCCCAGCTCCGCGCGCGCTTGGCCCAGAGATTGAGCGATTTCGCGGAATAGCCGTGCGTCTCGGTCTCGCGCGTTCCCATGATCCGCGCATAGACGAACGACGCCGTGGGATCGGCGATCTCGGGATAGTCGCCGTCGGCCGCGACCGCGACGGCCACGTCATGCGCGCGCGCCAGCGCGACGAATTCAGGCGTCCGGAAGCTGTCGTGCCGCACTTCGACGACATGGCGCAAACGCCGGCCCTCGACGGATTTCGGCAGCAGCTTCAGGAACGCCTCGAAATCCTCGGCGTCGAATTTCTTGGTCTCCATGAACTGCCAGTTGATCGGCCCGAGCTTGTCGCCAAGCTCCATCACGCCGCTGGCGAAGAAGCGCTCCACGCTCTCGCCGGCGCTCGCCAGCGCCTTCCGGTTGGTGGCGAAGCGCGGCGCCTTGAGCGAGAAGACGAAATCCTCCGGCGTCTCGTCGCGCCACTTGGCGAAGCTGTCGGGCTTCTGCGATCCGTAATAGGTGCCGTTGATCTCGATCGAGGTCAGGCGCTGGCTGGCGTATTCCAGCTCGCGCTTCTGCGGAAGCTTCTCGGGATAGAAGACGCCTCGCCAGGGTTCATAGGTCCAGCCGCCGATCCCGATCCTGATTTTCCCGCGCCTTGCGTCAATCTTCGCCTCCGCGCTTGCCGTGAGCGATGTAAGGCGCCGCCGCGAAAGGCGCAGCCCGTTTTCGACGCGGGGCCTTCTTGCGAAGCGCGTTGCGGGGCGATCTGGCGGGCGTCCTGCGGCGTGATATATTCATGCTCAAGTCTGGAGTCGCCGAATGCCCGCCCCCGAGAAGCGCACCGTCAGTCTTTCCCCGCCGAGCATGCCGCGTTTATCGACGCGCAAGTCGCTTCCGGCGCTTACGCGACCGCGAGCGAAGTCGTTCGTGAAGGCCTGCGCGTCTTGCAGGCGCGCGACGCGGCTATCGAACGCTGGCTGCGCGAGGAGGTGGCGTGTCCGTCTATGACGAGATGAAGGCGCATCCGGAGCATGGAATTCCGGCTTGAAGACGTTGTGCGCGAGATCCATGCGCTGCACGCCGCCCGCGAAACAAGGGCGCGGCTTGAAACGCCATGAAGTCATTCTCTCGCCACGCGACCAGGGCAGAGCATCATGGGCGATCTACGAATCTCATCGCGAGCGGCCGGACACCCACCAGATTCTGCAATTCGCTATCGTCGACCGCGCTTTCTGCGATTTCTGCCGTCGATTGGACCTCGCGTCCGAGCGCGGCCATCGCCGCGACGATCTTCTTCCCGGTCTTCGTATCGTGGGCTTTGAAAGGCGCGTCACCGTCGCGTTCACTGTCGACGACAGTCGCGTGACCATTCTTCGGTCTATTCTACGGTGGCCGGGACTGGGCGCGCGAATTCGAATGATCGAGCGCTTGCCCGGGATGTCTGTACGTGTCAACAGCAGGCCGCCCCAAACCCCGCGCAGGCTTGAACCCCCGGCCGCGCCGGACTATTCCCCCCGCCACCGCCGCCAACCCCAGGGCCAGCCCATGAAAACCTATCGCATCGCCGCCATCCCCGGCGACGGCATCGGCGGGGAAGTGATCGAGGCCGGCGTCGAGGTCTTGCAGGCGCTCGCCGCGCGGGAGAACTTCGCGCTTCGCGTCGACCGTTTCGACTGGGGCGGCGAATATTACAAGCGCCACGGCCGCATGATGCCCGAAGACGGGCGCGAGCAGATCCGCCATCACGACGCCATCCTGTTCGGCTCCGCCGGCCATCCCGAGATCCCCGACCATGTGACGCTATGGGGCCTCAGGCTCGCGATCTGCCAGCCCTTCGACCAATACGCCAACGTGCGCCCGACGCGCATCCTGCCGGGCATCACCTCGCCGCTGCGCCATGTCTCCGGCCCCGAGCTCGACTGGGTGATCGTGCGCGAGAACTCCGAGGGCGAATATTCCGGCGTCGGCGGGCGCGTGCATCAGGGGCTTCCCGAGGAAGTCGCCACCGACGTCTCGATCATGACGCGCGCGGGCGTCGCCCGCATCATGCGCTTCGCCTTCGGGCTCGCTGAGAGCCGGCCGCGCAAGCTGCTGACCGTCGTCACCAAATCGAACGCGCAGCGCCACGCGATGGTGATGTGGGACGAGATCGCGGCGCAAGTCGCGGCCGAGTTCCCGCAGGTGACTTGGGACAAGATGCTCGTCGACGCCATGACCATGCGCATGACGCTGAAGCCCGAGAGCCTCGACACGATCGTGGCGACCAACCTGCACGCCGACATTCTCTCCGATCTCGCGGCCGCTCTGGCGGGATCGCTCGGCATTGCGCCGACCGCCAACCTCAACCCCGAACGCAAGTTCCCCTCGATGTTCGAGCCGATCCACGGCTCGGCCTTCGACATTATGGGCAAGGGGATCGCCAATCCCATCGGCACGTTCTGGTCGGCCTCGATGATGCTCGACCATATCGGCGAGCCGGCGGCGGCGGCGCGGCTGATGCGCGCCATCGAGCGCGTGACGGCGCTTCGCGAGCTCCACACGCCCGACCTCGGCGGCAAGGCGACGACGCGGATCGTGACGGAGGCCGTGATCGGCGCGGTGCGCGCGGACAACGGCTGAAGCGGCGGCCTCTGCGCATCCGCGCCCGGCCGGCATTCTCAGGCGCCCCCCGCTCCGCTAGACTGGGTTTCGGGGGCTCAGGAAAGCGCCCGAACCGGGAGGATGAGAATGCTCGCGACCGTCGGGGAGATTCCGGCCTACGCCGCCAGGAAGTTCGGCGCCCGGACGGCGCTCGTGACGGGCGGCGGGGAGCTCAGCTTCGCCGACATCGACGGCCTCACCGGCGCGCTCGCCCACAGCCTCGTCAAACTCGGCGTCGCGCCGGGCGACCGGGTGACGCTCTATGCGCCGAACTCCTGGGAATGGATCGTCAGCTACTACGGCGCCTTGCGCGCAGGCGCCATCATCAACCCGATCAACGTCATGCTGACGCCGGCCGAGGTCGCCTATGTCACGCGCGACTGCGGCGCGAAGGCGCTGATCGGCAGTCCCGACAAGATCGCCGCCGTCTCCGCCGCCGGGGTCTCCGGCCTGACGAGCATCGCCTTCGGCGGTGAAAGCGTCGCCGGCGCGAGGCCCTTCGACGAACTCGTCGCCAAGCCCAGAGCGTTCGAGACGGTCAGGGTCGAAGCGTCGGCGACCTCCACTATCGGCTACACCTCCGGCACGACCGGCCATCCCAAGGGCGCGATGCAATCGCATCGCGCCGTGATGACCAATGTCGCGATGACCGCGCAGATGCATCTGAAGACCGACCGCGACATCGTCGTGACCGCCCTGCCCTGCCCGCATGTCTACGGCAATGTCGTATTCCAGGGCGCGCTGATCGCCGGCATGAAGCTCGTGCTGCACCCGCGCTTCGACGCCGCCGAGATGCTGGCGAGCATCGAGACCCACCGCGCGACGCTCTTCGAGGGCGTGCCGACCATGTACATGTACATGCTCGCCTCCCCCGATCTGGCCAAGCGCGACCTTTCCTCGCTCACCCGCTGCACCGTCGGCGGCCAGACCATGCCGACGCCGAAGATGCGCGAGGTCGAGGAGAAGTTCGGCTGCCCGCTCATCGAGCTCTGGGGCATGACGGAGCTTGCCGGCCTCGGCACGACCTTCCCCGTCTACGGCTCGCACAAGCTCGGCTCCATCGGCATTGCGCTGCCCTATTGCGAGGCGCGCATCGCCGACGTCGCGGACGCGTCGAAGACCATGGCGCGCGGCGAGGTCGGCGAATTGATGATGCGCGGCCCCATCGTGATGCAGGGCTATTGGGGCAACGAGCAGGCGACGCGCGAGACCATCGAGCCGGACGGCTGGCTGCACTCCGGCGATCTCGCGAGCATGGACGAGGACGGCGCCGTCTTCATCGTCGACCGCAAGAAGGACATGATAAATACGAGCGGGTTCAAGGTGTTTCCCGCCGAGATCGAGCGCGTCGTCGCGGCGCATCCGAGCGTCGCGCTGGTCGCCGTCGGCGGCGCGCCCGACGAATTCAAGGGCGAGATCGCCATCGCCTATGTCGTCCTGAAGCCCGGCGCGGCGCCGGACGAGGAAGGCGTCCTCGCGCTTTGCCGGCGCGAGCTCGCCGCCTACAAGATTCCGCGCGCCGTCCGCTTCGTCGCCGATCTGCCGAAGACGTCGACCGGCAAGATCATGCGGCGGGAGCTGAAGAATCTGGCGCTCTAGGGCCGGCGTTTCGCGCGCATCTGATGCAGGAGTGACGGCGCAATGCCGCGTTTTCATCCCCTCGAAGTCACGGACGTGCGCCGCGAGACGCGCGAGGCCGTGGTCGTCACCCTGCAACCCAGACCGGAAGACAAGGCGATCTTCGATTTCACGCAGGGCCAATACCTGACCTTCCGCCGCGAGTTCGACGGCGTGGAGCTGCGCCGCTCCTATTCGATCTGCGCGGGACGGCAGGAAGGCGTCCTGCAGGTCGGGATAAAGCGGGTCGACGGCGGCGTGTTCTCGTCCTGGGCCAACGAGAGCCTGAAGCCCGGCGACGTTCTCGAATCCCTGCCCCCGATGGGCGCCTTCCATACGCCCATCGATCCGCAAGCCTCGAAGCATTACCTCGCCTTCGCCGGCGGCAGCGGCGTCACGCCGATCCTGTCGATCATCAAGACCGTGCTGTTCGCGGAGCCGAAGTCGCAGGTCACGCTCGTCTACGCCAACCGGCAGATCTCCTCGATCATGTTTCGCGAGGAGCTCGAGGACGTGAAGAACGAACGCCTCGGCCGCTTTTCCGTGCTGCACGTCCTCGAAAGCGAGGCTCAGGAAATCGACCTGCTGACCGGCCGCATGGACGCCGAGAAATGCAAGGCGCTGTTTGCGAGCTGGATCGACGTGCGCTCCGCCGACATGGCCTTCATCTGCGGGCCGGAGCCGATGATGCTGGCGATCGCCGCCTCGCTGAAGGAGCACGGCCTCGCCGACAGCCAGATCAAATTCGAGCTGTTCGCTTCCGGCCAGCATGGACGCGCGCGAGCGCCCGCGCCGAGCCAGCGCGCCGCGGACGCCGCCGCCTGCGAAGCCACGGTCACGCTCGACGGGGCGACGCGAACCTTCGAGATGCCCAAACACGGCAAGAGCCTGCTCGACGCGGCCATCGAGCACCGCCTCGATCCGCCTTACGCCTGCAAGGCCGGCGTCTGCTCCACCTGCCGCGCCAAGGTGCTGGAAGGCGAGGTCGAGATGGCCGCCAATCATGCGCTCGAGGATTATGAGGTCCGGCAGGGCTATGTGCTGACCTGCCAGAGCTTCCCGCTGACGGACAGGATCGTCGTCAGCTACGACCAGTAGGACCGCGGGGATCGACGCCCATGCCGGATACGATGTCGCTCGAAGATTACGTGGCCGGCGGCGGCCTGCTCACCGCGCCCGCCAACGCCACGCCGCGCTATCGCGGCGAATTGCTGCGCCTGATGGCGACTTTCGTCGACAGCGAGCTCGCCGGCGCCGCCGGCTTCGCCGATACGATCAACGACGCGCCGGGCATCAAGGAGCGCATCGCCGCCGCGCGCATCGTGCTGGAAAAGACCGATCACGCCGGGCGCGTGCTCGACGTGATGGGCAGCTTCGGCGCCGACGTCGCGCGCTACGCCGCGCATCATCCCTGGGCCGAGCGCCTGCCGCGCGACGCCGACATCGGGGCCGCGCGCCACGGCCGCGACATGCGGCTCTCCGTCTTTCACTATCCGTTGCAGGGCTGGATCGACGCGGTGACGATGAACGTCCTGATGGGGCTGGCGGTCGAGACGCAACTCGAGGAGTTCGCGAAGGTCTCCTACGCGCCGCTTGCCGACGTGTTCCGCCAGATCGCGCCGCGCGAGAAGCGCCATGCCGATCTCGGGATCGAAGGGCTCGCCAAGATCGTGACTTCCGGCGAGGGCCGCGAGAAGGCGCGAGCCTGCGTCGCCTATTGGCGCCCGCGCGTCGCCGCCAGTTTCGGCGCGATCGGCTCCGCCCGTTTCGACACGCTCAAACGCTTCGGCCTTCGCCATCGCCGCAACGAAGATCTGCTCGCGGAATGGAGCCAAAAGGTCGACGGCCGGCTGATGGCCCTCGGGCTTGCCTAGTCGACCCACTTACGAACCCAAGGAGCCCGCCATGACCGCCCCCGTTCCCTTGAGAGCTACGTCTGCGGCGCATGGACGCGCGGCGCGAAAGACGGCGCCCTCGTGCTCGACGCCTCGACCGGCGATCCCGTCGCCTTCGTCGATTCCTCGGGGCTCGACTTCGCCGCCGTCCATCGCCACGCGCGCGAGCGGGGCGGGCCGGCGCTGCGCAGGATGACGTTCCACCAGCGCGCGGCGATGCTGAAGGCGCTGGCGCAGGCGCTGACGGAACGCAAGGAGGAGTTCTACGCGCTCTCCTGCGCCACCGGCGCGACGCGCGCCGACAGCTGGGTGGACATAGAGGGCGGCATAGGGACGCTCGCCTTCTACGCCTCGCGCGGACGCCGCGATCTGCCGAACACGCCCGTCCTCGTCGACGGCGGCGTGGAGAGCCTCTCCAAGGACGACAGCTTCTCGGCCCAGCATATTCTGAGCCCCTTGCGCGGGGCGGCGATCCACATCAACGCCTTCAACTTCCCCTGCTGGGGCATGCTGGAGAAGCTCGCCCCGACGCTGCTCGCCGGCATGCCCGCCATCGTCAAGCCCGCAAGCCAGACGGCTTATCTGACGGAGCTGATGGTCAGGCGGATCGTCGAGACGGGCGTTCTGCCCGAGGGCGCGCTGCAACTGATCTGCGGCGGCGTCGGCGATCTCCTCGATCACGTCGACGGCCAGGACGTCGTCACCTTCACCGGCTCCGCGCATACGGGGCGGCGGCTGCGCAGCCATCAAGCGATTGTCGCCCATTCGGCGCGCTTCAACATGGAGGCCGACAGCCTCAACGCCTCCATTCTCGGCGCGGACGCGGGTCCGGGCACGGAGGAGTTCGACCTCTTCGTCAAGGAGGTCGTGCGCGAGATGACGGTCAAGGCGGGCCAGAAATGCACCGCCATCCGCCGCGCGCTCGTCCCCCGCGCCGTCAGCGAGGCGGTCGTCAAGGCGATCGGCGACAGGCTGGCGAAGACGACGATCGGCGATCCCCGCGACGAAGCCGTGCGCATGGGGCCGCTCGCGAGCCTCGCCCAGCGCGAGGAAGTGCGCGCCAGCCTCCGCCAGCTGGCCGCCGAGGCCGAGATCGTCGCCGGGGAGCCGAGGAACGTGCGCGTGGTCTCCGGCGACGCCGCGAAGGGCGCCTTCCTCAATCCCGTGCTGCTCTATTGCGACCGGCCGTTGAGCGCGCAGGCGCCGCATGACGTCGAAGCCTTCGGCCCGGTCAGCACCGTCATGCCCTACGACAATTCCGACGAAGCGATTGAGCTTGCAGGCCGCGGCAAGGGCTCGCTCGTCGCCTCCGTCTTCACCAACGACGGGGACGTCGCGCGCGAGCTGACGCTGGGGCTTGCGGCGTTCCACGGCCGCGTGCTGATCGGCAATCGGGCCAGCGCCAAGAGCTCGACGGGCCACGGCTCGCCGCTGCCCGGCCTCGTGCACGGCGGCCCGGGCCGCGCCGGAGGCGGGGAGGAACTCGGCGGAATGCACGGCGTCAAGCACTACATGCAGCGCACCGCCGTGCAGGCGACGCCGCGTCTGCTTTCGGCCGTCACCGGCCGCTGGCTGGACGGCGCGCCCACGCAGGAAGGCGCCCATCCCTTCCGCAAGTCGCTCGCCGAGCTTCGCGTCGGCGACCGCATCGTGACGGCCAGGCGCACGGTCACGCTCGACGACATCGAGCATTTCGCTCATTTCACCGGCGACACGTTCTACGCCCATATGGACGAGGCCGCCGCGAAGGCGAACCCGCTGTTCGGCGGGCGCGTCGCGCACGGCTATCTCATCGTGTCCTTCGCGGCGGGACTGTTTGTCGATCCCGCGCCGGGTCCGGTGCTGGCCAATTACGGCGTCGACAATTTGCGCTTCCTCACGCCCGTAAAGCCCGGCGACACGCTTCAGGCGCGGCTCACCTGCAAGGAGATCAACCCGCGCGCCTCCGCCGAGCACGGCGAAGTGCGCTGGGACTGCAAGGTTATCAACCAGGAAGACCGCGTCGTCGCCCAATACGACGTGCTGACGATGGTGGCGAAGTCCTGGCCCTAGGCGTCGCGTCTCACCCCGCGAAGCGCGGCTCGGGAACGCCGCGTGATGCCGAGATCGTAGATCGCGAACAGGCTGCCGCGCAGCTGCCCGTCGCCGGGGAAGCGCGGCAGCGGCGGCTTGGCCATCGAGGTGACATAGAGCACGTCGAGGTTGGGTCCGCCGAACATCACGCTCGTCACCTTCTTGACGGGCATTTCGATGACGCGCTCGACCTTGCCGTCGGGCGAATAGCGCACGAGCCGGCCGTCATAGACCAGCGCGCTCCAGACGCAGCCTTCCGCGTCCACCGTCGCGCCGTCCGCCGCGCCGCCGCGCGAGCGGTCGACCTTGCAGAAGGTGCGCTTGTTGGAGACGGCGCCGGTGTCGAGATCGTAGTCGTAGGCCCAGATCTCGCCGGTCCAGGTGTCGGCGAAATAGAAGGTGCGCCCGTCCGGGCTCCAGCAAGGTCCGTTGGAGACGATGATGTCGTCGTCGAGCTTGTGCAGCGAGAGATCGGGATCGAGGCGGTAGAGCGCGCCGTTCGGCCCGTCCTCCATCGTGTCCATCGAGCCGGCGACGAAGCGGCCGCGCTTGTCGACCTTGCCGTCGTTGATGCGATTGGCGGGCTTGTCGGGCTCGGGATCGACGATGAGCTGAGTTTCGCCGGTCTTGAAATCGAGGAAATGGAAGCCGCTGGCGAGCGACAGCACGGCGCCGCCTTTCTTGCGCAGCGCCATCGAGCCGATCTTGGCCGGCACGTCCCAGGCGCGCACCTCGCGCCCGTCGGCCGTGCAGCGGAACACGTTGCAGCCGAAGCTGTCGATGAAATAAAGCCGCTGCTCCTCGACGTCCCACAGCGGACCTTCGCCGAGAATCGTCTTGACGTCGATCAGCACTTCGATGCGCATGGCGTCCTCCCTGTTCGCCTTATCGCGTCAACCCGCGAAGCGCGGCTCGGGCAGGCCCCGCACGCCGAGGCCGTAAACCGCGAACAGCCCGCCGGCCTCGCGCTCCTTCGGCTTCACGCCCTTCACCGCCCGCGCCATCGAGGTGACGATAGGCGACGTCGAGGTTCGGGCCGCCGAAACTGAGGCTCGTCGTGCTCTCGACCGGCAGGCCGACGATGCGGTCGAGCCGGCCGTCGGGCGCGAAGCGCACGAGCTTGCCCTCGTAGACGCTGACGCTCCAGACAAAGCCCTCCGCGTCGACCGTCGCGCCGTCCGGCAGGCCCTTCAGCCCGCAGCCGGGAAACGAGCAGAACATGCGCCGGTTGCGAGACCGCGCCGGTCGCGACATCGTAGTCATAGGCCCAGATGTCGCGCGTGTTGGTGTCGGCGAAATAGAACGTGCGGCCGTCCGGACTCCAGCAGGGGCCGTTGGAGCAGACGATGCCTTCGTCCAACTTGGCGACCGCGCCGCTCGGGATCGAGCCGGAACAGCGAACAGAGCGGATCGCGCTCCTCATAGTCCATATAACCGGCGACGAAGCGGCCCTGCCGGTCGACCTTGCCGTCGTTCATGCGGATGCGCGGCTTGCCGGGATCGGGATCGACGAGCTTGCGGCAATCGCCGGTCTCGAAGTTCGAGCGCATAGAAGCCGTCGCGCAGCGACACGACCGCGCCGCCGCTTCTTGCGCAGCGCGAGCGAGCCGATGTGCTCGGGCACGCGACCATGTGCGCGGCGAGCCGCCGCCCGCGTCGCAGGAATGAACCTTGGCGCCGAGGCTGTCGATCCAATAGAGCCGCTGCTCGGCGACGTCCCATAGCGGCCCCTCGCCGAGTTCGGCGCGGGCGTCGACGATCAGTCTCGATGCGCAGCATGGCCGTTCCCCCTGACGTCAGAACGCGACCTTGTCGCCGCCCTTCAGCTCCAGGATTTCGCGCGCCTCGTCGGGCGTCGCGACGACGAGGCCCAGCCCCTCGATGATCTGCCGGGCCGCGCGCACCTGCTCGGCGTTGCTGGTCGCCAGCCGCCCCGGCCCGGCCCACAGCGAATCCTCCAGCCCGACGCGCACGTTGCCGCCCATCGCGGCCGCCTGCGCGGCGATGGCGAGCTGATTGCGGCCGGCGCCCAGCACCGACCATTTGTAGTTGCTTGCCGAACAGCCGGTCGGCCGTGCGCTTCATGTGCATCACGTCCTCGGGTGCGGGCCGATGCCGCCGAGGATGCCGAACACCGTCTGCACGAACAGCGGCGGCTTGACGAGGCCGCGCTCCAGGAAATGCGCGAGATTGTAGAGGTGGGCGGTGTCGTAGCACTCGAACTCGAAGCGCGTGCCGGCATCGCCGAGCGTCCGCAGCACGAACTCGATGTCCTTGTAGGTGTTGCGGAACACCAGATCGCGCGAGTTCTCCAGCGCCTGCGCGCTCCCAGTCGTGCTTGAACTCCTTGAAGCGGTTCAGCATCGGGAACAGCCCGAAATTCATCGAGCCCATGTTGAGCGAGGCGACTTCCGGCTTGAACGTCTCCGCCGGCTTCACGCGCTCCTGCACGGTCATGTACGGCGCGCCGCCCGTGGTCAGATTGACCACCGCCTTGGTCGCCTGCTTGATGCGCGGCAGGAAGCGGGCGAAGGCCTCCGGGCTCTGGTCCGGCCGGCCCGTCGTCTCGTCGCGCGCGTGCAGATGCACGATGGCCGCGCCCGCCTCGGCCGCGCCGATCGCGGCCTCGGCGATCTCGTCGGCGGTCACCGGCAGATGGGGCGACATCGACGGCGTGTGGATCGCGCCCGTCACGGCGCAGGTGATGATGACTTTGTTGCTGACGCCATGTCGGCCTCCCGTCAGTTCTGCCAATGTCCTTGTCCGCGCGCCGCTTGTGCGCGGCGAGCGCCATCAGGCGGCGGTCGCGCCAGGCCTGGCGCTCGACGAGCCTGTCGGCGGGAACGCGCTTGCGCCGCTCGCGCCTCCACCGTCCGCCATGACCGGGCCCGATCCAATCGACGCGCCGCTGCATCGAAGGAAATATCCCGGAGTAGATCTTCTGATAGCGCTCGGCGTAATCGCGCACGCCGCCGGGCGCGTTGAGATCGATGGTCTCGAACGGCCCCATGAAGCTCCAGCGCAGCGCCAGCCCCTCGCGGATGCCGATATCGACGTCCTCGACGCCCGCATAGCCGTCGGCGACCAGGCGGAACGCCTCCTCCAGCAGCGCGCCCTGAAGCCGGTTCATCACGAAGCCGTCGATCTCGCGCTTCATCACGATGGGCGCGTGGCCGGCCGCGCGCAGGAAGGCGGCGGTGCGCTCGACCACGGCGGGGTCCGTCCACGGCGCCGGCACGACCTCCGCGGCGGGGACGAGATAAGGCGGATTGATGGGATGGACGACGAGGCAGCGCGCGCGGCCCGGCAGATGCCTCGGTGAAGGCCGAGGGCAGGATCGCCGAGGTCGAGCTCGCCAGCACCGTCTCCGGGCGGCGCAGCGCGTCGAGGCGCGCGAAGATCTCGCGCTTCACCTCGACTCCTCCGGCGTGTTCTCCTGCACATGCACCGCGCCCGTCGAGCGCCTCGTCGAGGTCGGCGACGGGCGTCATCCGCGCGCGCATCTCAGCCGCCGAGGCGCCGTTCAGGAGATCGTTGGCGACGAGATCGGGCAGCACGGCCTCGATGAAGGCCGAGCGCCTTGGCGGGCGCCGCGGGATCGGCGTCCCACAGCGCGACCTCATGGCCGGCGCGGGCGAAACTGATCGCCCAGGCGCGTCCGACGAATCCCGAACCGACGATGGCGACTTTGCTCATATCAAACGTCCCTTGCCGTCGCCTTCACAGCGTCTCGACGTTGCCGTCGACGCCGAGCGACTGGCCGGAGATGTTACGCCCGGCGGGCGACAGCAGATAGGCGACCGTCGCCGCGACGTCGCCGGCCGTCACCATGCGGCGCAGCGAGACGCGCTCGAGATAGGCGCGCTCCATCGTCCTCGTAGCTGACGTCGGTCTGCTTCGCCCGCGCCGCGATGACGCCGTTCATGCGCGGCCCCTCGACGATGCCGGGCAGGATGGCGTTGACGCGGATGTTGTGCGGCCCCAGCTCCTTGGCGAGGCTTTGGGTGAAGCCGATCACGCCCAATTTCGCGGCCGAATAGGGCGTGCGGAAAGCATAGCCGAAGCGGCCGGCCGCCGACGACATGTTGACGATCGAGCCGCCGCCCGCCGCCTTCAGCATGGGCACGGCGTGATGCGCGCAGAGGAACTGGCCGGTCAGGCAAATATCGAGCGTGCGCCGCCAGTCGGCGGGCGCGATCTCCTCGACGCCGCCGGTCGGTCCGGCGATGCCCGCGTTGTTGATCAGCGCGTCGAGGCCGCCGAGCGAGGCGCGCGCTTCCGCGAACAGCCGCGCGACGTCGGCTCTCCGACGAAACGTCGGCCCTGGTCGCGCCCGCCCCGCGGATGCGCGGCGCGGAAATCGGCGAGGAATTCGTCGGAGACGTCGCAGATATGAACGCGCGCGCCGCGCGCGATCAGCAGATCGGCGATCGCGCGGCCGATGCCCGAGGCGCCGGCGGTGACGACCACGCGCAAGCCCGGGGCAAGCGCAAACACATCCTGAGCGTCGCTCATCTTCGGCTCCCGATCATCACGTCCGCCTCTCGCGCAACGCCATGACGGCGGCGAGGACGACGAGTCCGAAAACTATGGTGCGGGTCGCATAAGGCAGGGTCGTGCCCGCCAGCAGCGTCTGCAATGCGGTCAGCAGCAAGGCGCCGCCGAGCATCCCGAGATAATGGCCGCGCCCGCCGGTGATGAGCGCGCCGCCGATGACCACGACGGCGATCGAGGGCAGCAGATATTCGTCGCCCATGCCGAGGCTCGCCTGGCCCGAGAAGCCGGTCAGCAGCGCGCCGACGATGGCCGAGCAGAGTCCCGACAGCATATAGACGCCGATCAGCGTCTGGCCGACGGGCACGCCCGACAGCGCCGCCACCCGCTCGCCGTTGCCGATGGCGTAGACGCGCCGTCCGAACGGCGTGTCTCGCCGAGCAGCAGCACGGCCGACCACGACGAACAGCGCCACGAACAACACCACCGGCGTCACCGGCAGCTCGTGGTCGGTCATGAACCGGCGCAGCAGCGGCGAGGAGAACCCGTCGGGCGTGCCGTTGGAATAGACCAGCGCGGCGCCTTGCAGGATGCCGTTGACGGCGAGCGTCATCACGATCGGCGACACGCCGAGCAGCACGATCGCCGGCGCCGTTGACGAAGCCGACGGCGAGCGCCGACGAGCGAGCGCGACCGGCAGCGCATAGAGGAGCGCGGCGTCCGAGCCCTTGACCATGCCCGCGAGCAGAATGCCGCGTGAGGCCGATCGTCCAGGGCACGGAAAGATCGAGGCCGCCGGTCAGGATCACCGCGCCCTGCCCGAGCGCGAGCACGGCGAGGAACGAGGTGAGCACGATGAGCGAATTGCAGTAGCTCCAGTTCGTCAGCGCATGGCCGAGCGTGAGTTGCGTCGCGACGACGACGAGGGCGAAGCAGACATAGGCGGGCAGCGCGAAACGCAGCGCCTCGGCGTTGCGGACGAAGATGTTGGGCATCGGCGCGGCGACTGCGACGCGCGTCGCGCTCGCGCCTGCGGGAGCTTCAGGCGGCTTCGGCGCGCTGTCGCGCTGGCCGGGCAGCCGACCCTGCGTGCGCGCGCGAGCGCGCAGCACGAGTTGGCGCAGATGCCGGAACAGAGGCGAGTCCGGATCGGAGCGAACCGCCGAGCACCGCGAGAATGAGGATCGAGCCTTCCGCCACGGTCGAGTAATAGGCCGAGACGTTGAGCACCAGCAGGATATTGACGACCATCATCAGCACATAGGCGCCGAACACCGAGCCGAGCGGCCCGCCGCGTCCGCCGCCGAGCGTCGTGCCGCCGACGACGACCGCCGCGAACATCTGCAACAGGATCGGGATTGCCGATCAGCGGATCGGCCGAGCCCGTCTGCGCGCTGATGAACACGCCGGCCAGACCGTAGCAGCCGCCGCCGATCACATAGACCAGGAACTGCGCGAGCCTGACGCGCGACGCCGACCGCAGCGGGCCGCCTCGAAATCGCCGCCGACGGCGTAGATCGCGACGCCCAAGATTGCTGCGCTTGAGCCACGCCACAAGCACAAGCACGATGGCGATGAGCAGCGCCGGCTTGGGCAGCGCGTTGGGTATGGCGTCGCCGATCAGGAGATCGCCGAGCGCCGGCGAGACCTGACCGCCGGGCTTCTCCATGACCAGCAGCGTGACGCCCTGAAGAATGAACATCGTCGCGAGCGTCACGACGATGGGCTGCATGCGCAGCACCGCGACGAAGAAGCCGTTGAACGCGCCGGAGACGATGCCGACGCCGACGCCCGCGGCGATGAGCGACGAACGGCGACAGCGCCGGGTCCTGCAGGCGAGGACGCCAGGACGACGTTCACCAGCGAGATCACCGCGCCCGCCGAGAGGTCGAAGCCGCCGGAGAGCACGACGATCGTCTGCCCGATGGCGGCCAGCGCCAGCGTCGCGCCGCTCGCCGCCATCTGCGAGAGATCGTAGTAGGAAAGGCGGGCCGCGCCGATATTGGCGATGATCGCCAGCAGCAATCAGAAACACGCCGATGGCGATGGCCAGTCCGCGCTGGCGGCCGAGCCGTTTCGCAGCGCATCGGCGCGGCGAGCGGCGGCGCGCGATTGCGGTCGGCGGCGCTGAGCATCGTCACGCCGCCCTCCCCTCGGCCTGCTCGCCGAGCGCGGCGCGCAGAATCTCTTCCTCCGAAAGCCGGTCGGCCGGAATCTCCGTGACGACGGCGCCCTGATAGAAGACCAACGCGCGATCGGCGAGATGGACGATCTCCGGGATTTCCGTCGAGTAGAACAGCACCGCGCCGCCGGCCTCCGCATAGGCGCGGATCAGACGGTAAAGCTCATTCTTGGTGCCGACGTCGATGCCGCGCGTGGGATCGTAGAGCAGCAGCACGCGGCTCTCGGCCAGCAGCCATTTGGCGATGGCGATCTTCTGCTGATTGCCGCCGGAAAAGGCGCCGACCCGCGTCCACAAGGCGCGGCGGTCCACATCCACGAGGTCGAACACGGCCTCGACGGCCTCGTTCTCCTTGCGGCTGTCGATCAACAGATGCGGAACGAAGCGCGAGACGACCGGCAGGGACGCATTGTGCTTGCCGCTGAGCTTCAGCGACAGCGCCTCGGTCTTGCGATCCTCGGGCACGAGGCTGATGCCGATATGGGCGCGCACCGCGTCGGTCGGCGACGTGATGACGATGGGCTCGCCGTCGACGCGCAAATGACCGGCTTTCAGATCCGTCATGCCGAAACAGGCGAGGAACAGATCGAGCTGCCCCATGCCTTGCAGGCCGGCGACGCCGAGCACCTCGCCCGCCCGCAACGAGAAGGATGCGTCCCTGAGTTTGCCCGAGGTCGCGAGCCTCTCGGCCCCCAGCACCTCCGGACCCAGCGCGCGACCTGCGGCCTGCCGCGCAGGAAAGGCGTGCGCCAGCGCGCGCCCCGCGATCATGCCGATCACCTCGTCCTCGCCATAGGCGGAAACCCGGTTGGTCGCGATATGGCGGCCGTTGCGCAAGACCGTCATGTCGTCGCAGAAGTCGCGCACTTCGCGAAGGCGGTGCGAGATGAAAACCGTCGTGACGCCTTTGGCGCGCTGGTCGGCGATGAGACGGCCGAGCCAGTCCACGTCGCGGCCGGAAAGCGTCGAGGTCGGCTCGTCGAGCAGCAGGATGTTTGGGCCTCGATAGAGAGCGCGCGCAATCTCGATCTTCTGCTGCACGGCGAGATCGAGCTCGCGGATTTCGTCGTCGAGATCTATGTCTTCGAGGCCAAGCTCGGCGAAATGTCTGGCCACGGCCGCGCGCGCGGCTCGCCGCCTTATCGTGCCGAACGGGCTCATCGGCCCCCTCGGCAACATCATGTTGTCGAGGACCGTGAGATCGCGGACCAGCATCATTTCCTGAAACGCGGTCTGCACGCCCTCGGCCTGCGCGTCGCGCGGCGAGGAGAAGCGGATCGGCTTGCCGAACAGGCTGAAGCTCCCGGAATCCGGCTGCGCCAGACCCGAGAGCAGCTTGACGATCGTCGACTTGCCGGCGCCGTTCTCCCCGAGCAGCGCGTGCACCGAGCCTTTCCGGATCGAAAAGGAGACGTCGTCGACCGCGACGGTCGCGCCATACGCCTTGCGAACGCGCTCCACGGCGACGGCGATCTCGTCGCCCTCCGGCGCCGGACTAATCATCACGATCGAACCTCAACAGACGGCCGGCGAACGCGGCGCCGTTTGGCGCCGCGCCAAGCTCACGTCACGGCTCGGGCTGACCGACCAGCGCCGCCTGCAAGCCGATCTCCGGCGTCTCGGCGGAGTAGATCGAGGCGAACCAGCCGGGGTTGGGCACCAGCGAAGGCGGGAAGGCGTTGCAGCCTTCCTTCATTTCCTCCCACGTGCCCTCCTTGCAATATTTGACCGTATCGTTGGTCACGAGCGGCAAGGGCAGCGTAGTGAGCTTGGAAACGTTCTTGCCTTCGAGCTTCTGCACCGCCAGCTTCAGGGCGAGGCCGCCCGCGTATGGCGGCGAGGCGTAGGAGATGCGCGGCGCGCCCATCGGCGTATAGGTTCCGTTGGCGCCCTCGACCTGCGCGCCGACGGGCAGCATCTGAATGCGCCCGCCGTTCGCGCCCTCGCCGGCGCAGGGCTTCAACTGATCCGGCTTCTTCCCGGCCTCGATCTGCATCGTATTGGCGGTGTAGCAACCGACCTGCGTCCACAGCCCGTCGATCTGATCCCAATTGTGGGTGGCGAGGATCTTCGACAATTCCGTGCGCGCGACCGCCTGGCTCCACATGCCGACCGCTTCGCCGATGATCTTGATGCCGGGATTCTTGGCGAACACTTCCTTGGCCGCCTTGGTGCGGGCGGTGTCGACGGAGGTGCCGGGCACGCCGGTGATGACGACGATGTCGCCCTTGCCGTTGAGCTTCTTGACCAGCCATTCCGCGGTGACGCGGCCGGCCTCTTCCTGATTGATGGTGACGTTATAGGCGCAGGGCTCGGTGATCTCGCCGTCATAGGCGATGATCATCACGCCCTTGTCGCAGGCGTTCTTGACGGCGGCGTTGAGCGCCGTCGGAGAGATGGGATAAACGACGATCGCCTGCGCGCCCTGGCGCACCATCGCGTTGATCTGCTGAATCTGCCGCTGCGCGTTGGGTCCGGCGACCTGGACCTGCAGATCGACCTTGTCCTTGAAATCCTTGTGCGCCGCCATGGCTTTGACCATGTTGGCGGCCTCGGCCTGCCAATCATTGCCGATGTAGCTCATCGACAGGAAGATCTTGAACTTCTTGTCGGCGGCCTGCGCGTTGGCCGTAAGTCCGACGCCGGCGGCGAGCGCGACGGCGCTGATCCGGCCGACCCATTTCCTCCACTGGATTTTCATACGCTTCCTCCCACAGGGCCCGTCTTTGGCGGGCGAAGGTCTCGCAATCTCCGAGGCGGCCTCGGAGATCATCGACTCTGCTTGCGATCATAGATCAATGATCCTAAGCTTCGCAAGCGCGTTTTGGCGCCGCTTTACGGCGGAGCTGCTGCGCGCTAAGGGCGCCGGGGAGGAGAGGCGTTGACTCCATTGACGGAAACCCTTCAGAGAACGACGCTTTCCGTTGCGCGCGCGCCCCGCGACACTCTCCAGGATTTTGTCTACCGTCAACTTTGCGAGCTGATCCTCAACGGCGAGATCGCGCCCGGGCAGCTCATCACCATCCAGTCGCTGGCCGACGCATTCGGCGTCAGCGCGATGCCGGTGCGCGAAGCGTTGCAGCGCCTGACCGCCGCGCGCGTGCTGACGGTCATCTCCAGCCGTTCGATCGGCATTCCGCTGCTGACGGGCGAACGGCTTTCCGATCTCAGGCGCGTGCGGCTCGAAGTCGAATCGCTCGCCGCCGTCTGGGCGACGCCCCACATCGCCGGCGACGAGATGGCCGAGCTCGAAGGGATCGTCGCCGCCCTCGAGGAGGCGGCGCGCGCCGGCGACAACAAACATTACCTGCGCTGCAACCGCGCCTTCCATTTCAAGATCTATCAGGCCGCGCGCTCCGACGCGCTGCTGGCCATCATCGAGACGCTCTGGTTGCAGATCAGCCCCTATTTCCATCTGCTGCACGCTTCGGGCAACTATTTCAAGGCCAACGAGCAGCACGAGCTGATGCTGTCGGCCCTGCGCGCGCGCGACGCGGCGGCGGTGAGCCTGGCCGTGCGCAACGACATCGAGGCGGCCTATCGCGTGCTCGTTCCTCTCTTGGAGACGGGGCCGGGCAAGTGACGCGCTCATTTGGCGCGCCCGTCCCCGCGCCGGTTTCACGCTCGGGGCCTTTCGTCCATATGACCGGCCGCGCGCAGGCGCGCGGCCGGTCGCCGCTTGCCCATCAAACAAGGACCGTCCGTCGATGAAGATCTACTATTCCCCGACTTCTCCTTACGTGCGCAAGGTTCTCGCCGTCGCGCACGAGCTTGGGCTCGCCGACCGCATCGAGCGGTTGCCGGCCGCCGCCCATCCCGTCAATCGCGACCGCGAGATCCTCGCCCATAACCCGCTCGGCCAGGTTCCGACGCTGTTGACCGACGAGGCGTGATGCTCGCCGACAGCCGCGTCATCTGCGAATATCTCGACACGCTGGCGGGCGGCGCACTGTTCCCCGCCTCGGGTCCGGCGCGCTGGCGCGCGCTCACCGATCAGGCGCTCGGCGACGGGGCGCTGGCCGCCGCGCTGCTGGCGCGTTACGAGACAGCCGTGCGCCCGGCGCGAAAAGCAATGGAAGGAGTGGCGCGACGGCCAGTTCGACAAGATCGCCACGACGCTCGCCTGGATCGAAAAGAACGCCGCCTCCTTCGGCGACCGCGTCGACATCGGGACGATCACCTTCGGCTGTGCGCTCGGTTATCTGGACCTGCGGTTCGCCGATCTCGCCTGGCGCGACAAGCACCCCGCCACGGCCGCCTGGTACGCGCGCTTCGACGAGCGCCCGTCGATGGCCGCCACACGGCTTCGCGCTTGAGGCCGGAGGAACCCGCGCAGGCGGGTTCTGGCGTGGCAGGGGTTAAATTACAGTATGATAATGTATATATGTCGTCATGGCCGGGACAAGCCCGGCCATGACCGGAAGGCGCCTGTTCAAGCGCGGGCAGCCTGCCGGGCAATTTGCAGTTTTTGGCGCCTAACGCCTTGACCTCACGCGAGCCGTCGACGACTTCGCCGCCCCCTCACCGCCCGCCGAATTTCGGCGGCCGCTTCTCCAGAAACGCCGCCACCCCTTCGGCGAAATCCTCGCCGTAGCCGAGCGCCCGCTGCGCGTCGCGCTCGTGGTCGAGCGCCTCGTCGAGCGTGCGCGAGGCCGCCGCGTGGACCGCCTGCTTGATCGCCGCCAGCGCCGAGGGCGACTGGCGCGCCGAGCCGCTCGGCCAGCGCCATCGCCTGTCGGCAGAAGCTCGGCGTCGTCCACCGCCTTCCAGATCAGGCCCCATTCGGCCGCCTTCTCCGCCGGCAGCGGATCGGCGGTCATCGCCAGCGCCATCGCGCGGGCGGGGCCGAGATGGTGCGGCAGGAACCAGGTGCCGCCGCAATCCGGCATCAGCCCGATCTTGACGAAGCTCTGGATGAAGCTCGCCGACTTCGCCGCCAGCGCGATGTCGCCGGCGAGCGCGAAATTCGCCCCCGCGCCGGCCGCCACGCCGTTGACCGCCACGACGATCGGCTTCGGACATGCCCGCATCTTGCGGATCAGCGGGTTGAATCGCGTCTCGATGCTCTGGCCGACGTCGACGCGCTCGGCCTTGCCCGGCGCCGTCCGCGCGCTCCGAGAGATCCTGGCCGGCGCAGAAGCCGCGCCCCGCGCCGGTGACGACGATGACGCGGCAGGCCGTGTCGGCCTCGGCCGCGGCGAAAGCGGCGGAGAGCCGCGTCGTCATGTCGCTGGGTGAAGGCGTTGAGCCGGTCCGGCCGGTTCAGGGTGATGAGGCTGACCGCGCCCTTGCGCTCGACCAGCACGCTCTCGCTCATGGGCGATCCTCTCAGGTGATGACGCTCGGCGCCTTGCGGCCCGTGCGCTTCTCGATCTCGGAGAGCTCGCGCGACAAGGCGATGAGATCGGCGAGCGCGCTCTGCGCGTCCTGCCCGAGGTCGCCGGTCGGCGGCTCGTATTTCTCGATATAGATGCGGATCGTCGCCCCGACCGTGCCGGTGCCGGAGAGCCGGTAGACGATGCGCGAGCCGCCCTCGAACAGGATGCGCACGCCCTGGCTCTTGGCGTCCGAGCCGTCGACGGGATCGTGATAGGCGAAATCGTCCGCCGCCTGCACCTTGTAGGCTCGCCGAGCGTCTGGCCGGGCAGGTCGGCAGCCGCGCTCGCAGCGCGTCCATCAGCGCGTTGCCGGCGGCAAGATCGACCTCGTCGTAATCGTGGCGGGTGTAGTAGTTGCGCCCGTAGGTCCGCCAATGCTCGCGCGCGAGCTCGGCGACGGAGATGCGGCGCGCTGGCGAGGATGTTGAGCCACATCAGCACCGCCCAGACGCCGTCCTTCTCGCGGATGTGGTTGGAGCCGGTGCCGAAGCTCTCCTCGCCGCAGAGCGTCGCCATGTCGGCGTCGAGCAGGTTGCCGAAGAACTTCCAGCCCGTCGGCGTCTCGTAGCAGCCGATGCCGAGCTTGGCGGCGACGCGGTCGGCGGCGGCGCTGGTCGGCATCGAGCGCGCGACGCCCTTCAGGCCCTTGGCGTAGCCCGGCGTCAGCGTGGCGTTGGCGGCGAGCATGGCGAGCGAGTCCGAGGGCGTGATGAACTGGCCGCGGCCGATGATGAGGTTGCGGTCGCCGTCGCCGTCGGAAGCCGCGCCGAAATCGGGGCCGTCCGGCGCCATCACGAGGTCGTAGAGCTCCTTGGCGTAGGTGAGGTTGGGGTCGGGGTGGTGGCCGCCGAAATCGGTCAGCGGCGTCCCGTTGATGACGACGCCCTTGCCGGCGCCGAGCTCGTCCTCGAAGATCGCCTTGGCGTAGGGCCCGGTGATGGCGTGCATCGCGTCGAACTTCATGCGGAAGCCGCTCGCGAACAAAGCGCGGATCGCGTCGAAGTCGAACAGCTTGCGCATCAGCTCGGCGTAGTTCTCGACGGGGTCGACGATCTCCACCGTCGCCTCGCCGACCTTGGTCTCGCCGAGCCGGCCGAGGTCGACGTCGGGCGTGTCGAGCGTCTTGTACTCCGCAATCGTCTTGGTGCGGGCGAAGATCGCGTCGGTGATCTTCTCCGGCGCGGGGCCGCCGGCGCCGATATTGTATTTGATGCCGAAATCGCCGTCCGGTCCGCCGGGATTGTGGCTCGCCGACAGGATGATGCCGCCATAGGCGCCGATGGCGCGGATCAGCGCCGAGACGGCGGGCGTCGACATCCAGCCGTGCTGGCCGACGACGATGCGACCGAAGCCGTTGGCGGCGGCGATGCGGATGGCGATCTGGATCGCCTCGGCGTTGTAGAAGCGTCCGTCGCCGCCGATGACGAGCGTCTTGCCGGCGAAGCCCTCGAGCGAGTCGAAAATCGGACTGGACGAAATTCTCGACGTAGCCCGGCTGTTGAAAACCCGTCACCTTCTTGCGCAGGCCCGAGGTTCCGGGCTTCTGGTCGGTGAACGGCTTGGTCTCGACGATTCGCATCATCCGGCGTTCCCCCATGGCTTTGCGCGATTGTTGCGCGGGCGCATGGGATTGGCAACTTCGGCGAAGCCGCCGCCGCGCGCTCAGTGGCCTTCGAAGGAGATGAGCGTGCGCACCGGCACGTCGAGCGCCTTCAGCTTGGCCGCCCCGCCGAGCTCCGGCAGGTCGATGACGAACACGGCCGCGACCACCTCCGCCCCGGCGCTGCGCAGAAGCTTCACCGCCCCCTCCGCCGTTCCGCCGGTGGCGATGAGATCGTCGACCAGCAGCACGCGCTCGCCCGTCGACCAGCGCGTCGGTGTGCATCTCCATCTCGTCGATGCCGTATTCGAGGCTGTAGGCGACGGAGAGGGTGGCGTGCGGCAGCTTGCCCTTCTTGCGGATCGGCACGAAGCCGGCCGATAGCTGATGCGCGACCGCGCCGCCGAGGATGAAGCCGCGCGCCTCCATGCCGGCGATCTTGTCGATCTTCGCCCCCGCATAGGGCTGCACCAGCTCGTCGATGGCGCGGCGGAAGGCGCGGGCGTCGCCGAGCAGCGTAGTTATGTCGCGGAACTGGATGCCGGGCTTCGGATAATCCGGAATAGTCCGGATATGCTGGACGAGATCGAACTCCATGCGCCTTTTCGCTCCGCCGCGCGTTATCGCCGTAAGGCTTACGGTTTTGAGCGCGCGGAGGCAATCGGCGCGGACGTCCAAATCACAGACCGTAAACCTGCGACGAAGACAGGAGGCAAAGATGCGCCACCTACACTCGGAGTTCCACTTCCGCCACGCTCTGTTCGCTCTGCAAGGCCCCGACGGCTATGTCGACGCCCTCATGGAGACCGCGCGGGCGACCGCGCCGCGCTCCGCCGCGACCTCTTTCCGTCGCCTGCGCGGACGCCCGGGCGCCCCGACAGACCACGGCGACGGCCGCGCGCCGACGCGTTCGCGCTGACCCGCTTCCCGCCTGCCTCAGACGAGCGAAATCGCGCTGCGTATCGACGAGGATCTTGGCGGGGTCGCGGCAATCGACCTGCGTCCTGCCCGCCATATAAGCCGCCTCGCCCCGCAAGCAGGCCCGGACTCGGTCGAGCCTTGCGGTTAGCGAGAGCTTCCTCGGTTTGGTCGGGGCGCCGCCGCATCCGCTAGCCCCGTAATCGCCCTGTCACATTCCCGCGTCACCTTCCTCGCAGGCCTTTCGCGACGCCGCGAGGCCGCCATCGGGGACTGTCGCTGCGCCGAAGTCTGAGCCGGCGAGCGGTGGATTTGCGCCCGAACGCCCTTTATTGCGACGAAATACCAAGATATACGGCGCCTCCGCGCGTTTGCCCGACGCCCAATTCTTTTCGCCAGAACTCTCGAGCTTGCATGACTTCTTCCGACAGCGACGCGGCCCCGGGCCTCAACGTATCCATCGTCGCCGCGCTCGCCGAAATCGCCGCTCGCCACGACCTTAGCGAGGTCGAGGTCGATCACAACGGCCTCAGGATCCGGGTCGCGCGCGAGCGCCACCCCGCCCCGGTTATCCACGCCGTCGCCGCCGCGCCGGTCGCCGCCGCGCCCGCGCCCGCGGCCGTCGTCGCCCCCGCCGCCGCGCCCTCGGCGCCGGAAGGGCATCCGGGCGCCGTCAAATCGCCGATGGTCGGCACCGCCTACCTGCGCCCGAGCCCCGAATCCAAGCCCTTCGTCGAGATCGGCGCGATCGTGAAGGTCGGCGACAAGCTGATGCTCGTCGAGGCGATGAAGACCTACAACGAGATCGTCGCGCCCCGCGCCGGCAAGGTGACGGCGATCTTCGTCCAAGACGGCTCGCCGGTCGAATATGACCAGCCGTTGATGGTGATCGAGTGATATGTTCGACAAAATCCTGATCGCCAATCGCGGGGAGATCGCGCTGCGCGTGATGCGCGCCGCCAAGGAGCTCGGCATATCCACCGTCGCGGTCTATTCGACCGCCGACAAGGAGGCGATGCACGTAAAGCTCGCCGACGAGAGCGTCTGCATCGGCCCGCCGCCGGCGCGCGATTCCTATCTCAACATCCCCGCGCTGATGGCGGCCTGCGAAATCACCGGCGCCGACGCCGTCCATCCCGGCTATGGATTCTTGTCGGAGAACGCGCGTTTCGCCGACATTCTCACCGAGCACGGCATCGTGTTCATCGGGCCGAAGGCCGAGCATATCCGGCTGATGGGCGACAAGATCGAGGCCAAGCGCACGGCGACCCGCCTCGGCATCCCCTGCGTGCCCGGCTCGGAGGGCGCGGTCTCCGAGGAGAGCGAGGCGCTGAGGATCGCACGCGACATCGGCTATCCCGTGCTGGTCAAGGCGGCGGCGGGCGGCGGCGGGCGCGGCATGAAGGTCGCGCGCTCGCAAGGCGAGCTTATCGAGGCGATCGCGACCGCCCGGACCGAGGCCAAGGCCGCCTTCGGCGACGACGCCGTCTATCTCGAAAAATATCTCCAGAAGCCGCGCCACATCGAGATCCAGGTGCTCGGCGACGGCCAGGGCCGCGCGATCCATCTCGGCGAGCGCGACTGCTCCCTGCAGCGCCGCCACCAGAAGGTCTGGGAGGAAAGCCCCTCGCCCGCGCTCAACCCCGAAGAACGCGACGCCATCGGCGGCGTCGTCGCGCGGGCGATGGCCGATCTCGGCTATATCGGCGTCGGCACCGTCGAATTTCTCTACGAGAACGGGCGGTTCTACTTCATCGAGATGAACACCCGCATCCAGGTCGAGCATCCCGTCACAGAGATGGTCACCGGCATCGACCTCGTCAACGAGCAGATCCGGATCGCGGCCGGCTCGCCGCTGTCGATCGCGCAGGAGGAAGTGCGTTTTCAGGGCGTGGCGATCGAGTGTCGCGTCAACGCGGAGCATCCGCGCACGTTCATGCCCTCCCCCGGCCGCATCGCCTCGTTCCACCCGCCGGGCGGCCTCGGCGTGCGCGTCGATTCGGCGGCCTATCAAGGTTACGTGATCCCGCCCTATTACGATTCCCTGGTTGGCAAGCTCATCGTGCATGGCCGCACCCGCACCGAAGCCCTGATGAGGCTCAGGCGGGCGCTCGACGAATTCGTGGTCGACGGGATCGAGACCACGCTGCCGCTGTTCCGCGCGCTGGTGCGCAACGGCGAAATGCAGGACGGCGCCTACGACATCCACTGGCTCGAGAATTTCCTGAAAAACGAGCCGGCCGCCTGAAAGGCGATCTCTGTAGCGGCGAAGCTTCCGTCTTGCGCCCACGCGGATTTGCTCTGAGGCGCGCTGATCGTTCGGTCTTGCGTTTGGGCGGCGACTTTCGTCGCTCCAGGGTCGTGGACCCCCTTAAAGCCTGGCGTCAGGGCCAGTTCGCGGGCGTTTCACCCGCTCCGCCCACGCGGTTTGCGTCCCACCTTCTTCGCCTCTTTCGCCAACAGCTCGCGCACCAGCCGATGGGCGGGGTCGAGCGCATTTCGGCGATGCCAGGCCATGAACATCGCGAAGCTCGCCCCCTCGACCCGCACCGGCAACGGCGTCGAGGCGAAGCCGCGCATGACGCTGGCCGATAAGCCGCTCGGCAGCGTCGCCAGCCGCGTCGTGCCGCGCAGGAATGCCGGCACGCCGGCGAAATTCGGCAATCCGACGACGAAGCGCCGGACATGCCCGGCCGCCTCCATCGCCCGGTCGAAACTCAAGCCGACGCGGCTCGTGTAGACGACGGTGACGTGGTCGGCCGCGAAATAATCCGCCGCCTCGCGCGGCGCGGCGCGGGCCTCGGGGTCGTAGAAGCAGACATATTCGGCGCCGAACAGCCGTTTCTGCAGGATGTCGACGCCTTCGGGGGGAAACGGGGAGATCACCAGGTCGCAGCGCTCCTCGCGCAGCATGTCGGGCGTCGGCTGGTCGGACGGCACGATGCGCAGCCGCACGCTCGCGAAGGTCTGCTGCAATGCGGCGAGCAGACCTGGCAGCACGAGGTCTCGTTGCAGATCGTTGGCGGCGATCGTCAGCGACAGCGGCGCGGCGCCGGGGTCGAACGCGCTCCTTGCGCGAGAAATCCTTGAGCTCGGCCATCAACCGCCGCGCGGACTCCTCGAGCGCCTCGGCGTGCGCGGTGGCGACGATTCCCCGGCCGGATTTGACGAACAGCGGATCGCCGAGGATCGTCCTGAGCTTGCCCAGCGCATGGCTGACGGCGGACTGGGTCAATCCCAGCCGCGCCGCCGCGCCGCTCACCGACCCTTCCTCCAGCACCGCGAGGAACAGCCTGAGCGCGTGGCCGTCGAGGTCCAAATGATCGAATTTGCTCATGCGGTCGACGCCATATCATGAGTTCCGCAAAGCCAAACCCGGATCAAGTTGTTGTGAGCCGCGACAGGGGCGAGGCCCGGAAGCACCGCGCGCCCGACCCGTGGCCGGCAATCGCGGAGACAGCAGAGAATTGGCCGCCCGGCGGGCCTACCGCTCGGCCTCGGCGCAGCCGGGTTGTGGACGGGGCGGCGCGCGCCCGGCGAAAAGCGACCCGGACGCGCGCAAACTCTTGCCGAAGCTTTACCGTTATTTTAATTGAATGGACGTCCGGCGGCGCTTAGCTTTGCAAAAACGCCCGCCTTAGCCTTTCGCAGTGGCGAGCTGATCCGGGGGCGTGTTCATCGGAGGCTACGATGCGCCCATCTCTCAAGGTTTCAGCCATTGTCTGTTTTGCGGGCTTGTTGGGCGCGGCCGCCCGCCGCGGCGTCTCCGCCCGCCTCGCTGGCCGCCCCGGCCGTCGCGCGCAGCCTGACGGCGGCGACGACGCCGGTTATGTTCCGCGGGGGCGGAGGGTTCCACGGCGGCGGTGGATTTCACGGCGGCGGCTTTCATGGGGGCGGCTTCCATGGGGGCGGCTTTCACGGCGGCGGCTTTCATGGCGGCGGCTTCCACGGGGGCGGCTTCCATGGCGGCGGCTTCCGCGGCTTCCATGGCGGCGGCTTCCGCGGATATCACGGCGGATTTGCCCGCGGCTTCGGCGGTTACCGCGGCGGCTTCCACGCTTTCCACGGCGGCGGCTTCCGCGGATATCACGGCGGATTTGCCCGCGGCTTCGGCGGTTACCGCGGCGGCTTCCACGGTCACCGGTTCGCCGGCGCCGGCGCCGGCTATTACGGCCGGGGCGTTTATGGCCGCGGGTGGGGAGGCTATGGCGGCTATGGTCGCTATGCGGGGCTAGGCGGTTGGGGAGGCTATACGGGGTATGGCGGTTGGGGAGACTATGGCGGTTGGGGGGGCTATTCAGGGTTAATCGGTTGGGGAGGCTATGGAGGATGGGGAGGATGGGGCGGATATCCCAGCTATTGGTACGGATGGGGCGGTTATCCCAGCTACTCGTACGACTACGGATGGGGCGGTTATCCCAGCTACGGGTACGGCTACGGATGCGACCCCCTTTGGATCTTGTTCGATCCGTTCATGTGCCTGTGAGGCTGCGCGTGCGCGGTTGCGCTCGCAGCCCTGGCGGGCCTGGCGGCGCCCGCTCGCGCGGACGACGGGTGCGGCGCGATCGGCTGGTCGGTGAAGAACGAGCAAGGCTGGTTCGCCGACAAGAAGTTGAAGCAGCGACCTTCCGGCGTGCGGCTGAAGCAGATCGACCGCGCGGTGGATCTCGAACTGAGGCCGCTGAAGCAGGTCACGTTCTTCCTGCCGCCGGAGAAGAAGCCGAAAGCCGACAGCTACGCCGGCGAGGTCACGTTCTTCGGCGTGCCGAGGCCGGGCGTCTATCAGGTCACGCTGTCTCAACCCGCCGAGCTGGACGTCTTCGAGAACGGAATGCGCATCAAACCGGCCGCCTTCGCGAGGGCGCCGGATTGCGAAGACGCGCGCGTGAGCGCGCGCTATGCGCTTCAGACCGGCGACCTCGTGCTCGTGCAGATCAGCAACGCCGCCTCGACCTCCATCAAGGTCGCCTTGGAGCTGGCGCCCTGACGAGCGCGGGGCGCGCGCGCCCCGCCCTCTCTCTTAGCGCCTCACCGGATCGGCGGCGCATATTGCAGGCCGCCCTTGGTCCACAGATTGTTCAAGCCGCGCTTGATCTTGATCGGCGAGCCCATGCCGACGTTGCGCTCGAACAACTCGCCGTAATTGCCCACCGCCTTGATGATGCGATAGGCCCAATCGTTCGTGAGGCCGAGGCCCTTGCCGAAATCGCCCTCGACCCCGAGCAGCCGGCGCACGTCGGGCTTCGGCGACTTGAGCATTTCGTCGACATTGGCCTGCGTGACCCCGAGCTCCTCGGCGGTCAGCATCGCGTAATGCGCCCACTGCACGATCATGAACCACTTCACGTCGTCGGGGCGCACGGACGGGCCGAGCGGCTCCTTGGAGATGATCTCCGGCAGAACGATGTTGTCGTCGGGGTTCGAGAGCTTCAGCCGCTCGGCGTAGAGGCCGGAGGCGTCGGTGGTGTAGGCGTCGCAGCGGCCGGTGTCGTAGGCCTTCACCGTCTCCTCGTCGGTGGCGAAGACGACCGGCTCGAACTTCATGTTATGGGCGCGGAAAAAGTCGGCGAGGTTAAGCTCCGTCGTCGTGCCCTGCTGCACGCACACGCTCGCGCCGTCGAGTTTCAAGGCGCTGTCGACGCCAAGCTTCTTCTTCACCATGAAGCCCTGGCCGTCGTAATAGTTGACGCCGGTGAAGAACATGCCGCCGGTCTCGCGCGACAGCGTCCAGGTGGTGTTGCGGATCAGCACGTCGACCTCGCCGGAGGCGAGAATCGTCGGCCGGTCCTTGGCGTTGATCGGAATATATTTGACCTTGTTGGGATCGTTGAATATCGCGGCGGCGATGGCGCGGCATTCGTCGACGTCGAGCCCCTTGTAGACGCCGTGATCGTCGGGCAGCCCAAAGCCGGCGAGGCCCGGATTGGCGCCGCAGATGAGTTGTCCCCGCGCTTTGACGGTTTCGAGCGTGCCGGCCGACGCGGCGCCTGCGGCCAACACGAGCGCGGCCGCCGCGAGGCCCCTGAGAATGGCTTTCATGTCTGCGCCCCTCCTGGCGACGATTGAGAATGACGGCGACTCCGCCCCCGGCGATATTGGTCGAGCGTCCGTTCCGAAGTCAAACCGGCCCGGAGGAATCGCCCGCGCGTTTCGCCGGTCGCCGCATTGCTTAGGACGACATGATCGGACCATGGGTCTCTTTTCGTATTCGGTCGGCGAAAGATAGTGCTCAGGGATATGGCGACGGCGAAAACAAAGGTCGGATCGCGGCTCGGCGGCGGCGCGCTCGTCGTCGCCGCCATCGCCGCGCTCTGGCTCATCGCCGCGCATGGATTTGGCGCCTGGGGGCCCTGGCTCGCCGCGCAGCAGCGCGTCGTCGCCGTGCATCCGCTCGCGGCGGCCGCGCTCTATTTCGTCGCCTATGTCGCCTTCGCCGCGCTCTCGCTGCCGGGAGCCTGGGCGATCAGCGTAGCCGGCGGCGCGCTTTTCGGCGCGTGGTTCGGTCCGCCGCTGGTCTCGCTGTCGAGCACCGCGGGCGCGACGCTCGCCATGCTCGGCGCGCGCTATCTGTTTCGCGACGCGGTTGCGGCGCGCTTTCCCGATTTCGTCGCGCGCGTCGATCGCGGCGTCGCCGAAGACGGGGCGCGCTGGTTGTTCGCGGCGCGGCTGACGCCCATCATTCCCTTCTCCATCGTCAACCTCGCGGTGGGGCTCACGCGCATGCGCGCCGCCACCTTCGCGCTCGTCACCATGGTCGGCGCATTTCCCTTCGCCTTCGTCTATGCGGAAGCCGGCGCGCAACTCTCGACGGTCGAGCGGCCTTCCGACATTCTGAGCCTCAAGCTCGTCCTGCTGCTGCTCGCGCTCGCCGCCCTGCCCTTCGCGGCCAAAACCGTCGGGAAACGGGCGCGCTTCAGCCGCGAAGATATTTGATGAGCGCCGCCGCTCCGAGGACGAGGATGAGTAGGACGAGGAGCCAAATGAGGCTCATGCCCCACATGCCGCCACCCATCATGCCGTAGCCGTTCATCATCGGGCTTCTCCCCAATTGCGGCCCTGGGGCCGTGTCGAACGCATAAGAATTCCGGTGATCCGATAGAGGGTCTCCCGCGGCCGCGCGGCGAACGACAGCAGAGCGCCGCCGAGGTGCAGGGCGACGAGCGCGACGAGCGCCCAGAACAGCGCGACGTGGACCGCGCTCATCGGCCACCAGAGATAGCTGGCGACGGCTCCCGCCGCCGCCTCGCCGAGAAGAACCAGGTAAAGCGCGTACTGGACGACTGACGACAGTCGTATGCGCCAGAGCGGTAAGGAACTGCGCCAGGAGGGCGTTCCCCAGACCAGCCGGAGCCAGAGTCGCAAAGCGACGAGCGCGAAGATCGCCAGCCCGACCCGCGTATGCACCGAGTGCAAGGTCAGGTCGAACGGGTCAGGCCGCTTACCGAGCGGGCGGTACGCGTGGGTGCGCAGGATCGCCGCGCTGGTGACATACTGCTCGACGATCAACAGCACGATAAGCCAATGCAGCGCAATCTGCGCAAAGCTGTATCGTGCTCCCGGCGCATCCGAGGAATGCGGCTGGCTGGCGGCAACCGCGATCATGCGTCAAGCCTCGCCTGCCGCAGCCGCAGCGCGTTGCCGACGACGCTGACGGAGGAGAGCGCCATCGCCGCCGCGGCGATGACAGGCGACAGCAGCAGGCCGAAGACGGGATAGAGCACGCCCGCCGCGATCGGCACGCCGGCCGCGTTGTAGAGAAACGCGAAAAACAGGTTCTGCCTTATGTTGCGCATCGTCGCCTGCGACAGGCGGCGGGCGACGACGAGGCCCTGCAAGTCGCCGCGCAGCAAGGTCACGCCCGCGCTTTCGATCGCGACGTCCGCGCCTGTGCCCATGGCGATGCCGACATCGGCGGCGGCGAGCGCCGGCGCGTCGTTGACGCCGTCGCCGGCCATGGCGACGATGCGCCCCTGTTTCCTCAGTTCCTCGACCGCCTTGCCCTTGTCCTCGGGCAAGACCTCGGCCTTGACTTCGTCGATGCCGAGCTCGCGCGCGATCGCCTCGGCTGTGGTGCGGTTGTCGCCGGTCAGCATGACGATGCGCATGCCCGACGCGCGCAAGGCGCGCACGGCTTGCGGCGTCGTCGGCTTGATCGGGTCGGCGATGGCGATGACGCCCGCCGCTTCCCCGTCGAGCCCCACGAAAATCGCCGTCGCGCCCTTCCCGCGCAGCGCGTCGGCCGCAGCCTCCCATCCGCTCGCGTCGATCCCGTGGGCGCCCATGATCGCGGCGTTGCCGAGCGTGACGCGGCGGCCCTCGACGGTCGCCGTCACGCCCTTGCCGGCCGGCGCGTCGAACCCCTCCGCTTTCGCCAGGGCGAGCCCGCGCTTCCCGGCGGCGCGGACGACCGCGCGGCCAAGCGGGTGTTCGCTCAGAGCTTCGACGCTGGCGGCAAGCCGCAACAGATCGTTTTCGCTCAGCGACGCCGGCTTGACCGCGACCACTTCCGGCTTGCCTTCGGTCAGGGTGCCGGTTTTGTCGACGACCAGCGTGTCGACTTTCTCGAAGCGTTCCAGCGCTTCGGCGTTCCTGATGAGCACGCCGGAATGCGCGCCGCGGCCGACGCCGACCATGATCGACATGGGCGTAGCAAGCCCGAGCGCGCAGGGACAGGCGATGATGAGCACCGACACCGCCGCGACAAGGCCGAAGGCGTAGCGGGGCTCCGGGCCGAAGGTCGCCCAGGCGGCGAACGCGATCACGGCAATGGCGATCACCAGCGGCACGAACCACCCCGCCACCTGGTCGGCGAGGCGCTGGATCGGCGCGCGGCTCCTTTGCGCCTCAGCCACCATCTGAACGATCTGCGCCAGCATCGTGTCGCGGCCGACCTTGTCGGCGCGCATCACGAAAGCGCCGGACTGGTTCAGCGTTCCGCCGATCGCGCTTGATCGCCGGCGCCCTTGGTCGCCGGCATGGATTCGCCCGTGACCATCGACTCGTCGATCGCGCTGCGCCCCTCGACGATTTCGCCGTCGACGGGAACCTTCTCGCCGGGGCGCACCCGCAAACGGTCGCCGACCTCGACGGCTTCCAGCGCGACGTCGTCCTCGCCGCCGTCGGCGCGAATGCGGCGCGCGGTTTTCGGCGCCAGATCGAGCAACGCGCGGATCGCGCCGCCCGTCTGATCGCGCGCGCGCAACTCCAGCACCTGACCCAGCAGCACCAGAACCGTGATGACCGCCGCCGCCTCGAAATAGACGGCGACCGCGCCATGCGCGTCGCGGAACGCTGCGGGGAACAGGCCCGGGGCGAGGGTCGCGACGGCGCTGTAGGTCCAGGCGACGCCGACGCCCATGGCGATGAGGGTGAACATGTTGAGGTTGCGCGTCTTCAGCGACGCCCAGCCCCGCTCGAAGAACGGCCAGCCCGCCCACAGAACGACGGGCGTCGCGAGAACGAATTGCACCCAGGTCGAGACGGGGCCGGAGAGCAAATGCGCGCCTGTGAGATGTCCGCCCATTTCGAGCACGAAGACGGGAACCGACAGCGCCAGCGCGATCCAGAAGCGTCGCGTCATATCGATGAGTTCGACGTTGGGCCCCTGGTCGAGCGAGGCGATCTCCGGCTCCAGCGCCATGCCGCAGATCGGGCAGGCGCCCGGCCCGACCTGTCGGATCTCGGGATGCATCGGGCAGGTGTAGATCGTCCCCGCCGGCTGTGCGGGCTCCGGTCTCGCGGAGGCCGGCGCGAGATAGCGCGCCGGGTCCGCCTCGAATTTCTCGCGACAGCGGCCGGAGCAGAAATAGTAAGTTTGGCCGCCGTGCTGCGCCTTGTGCTTGGCGGTCGCCGGATCGACCTTCATGCCACAAACCGGATCGGTCGCGGGCTCGGGCCGACCGCCTTGGCCGGGGCCGCCTTTTTCAGGGACTTGTCGGGATCGGCGAGGAAGGTTTCGCGACAGCCGTCGCAGCAGAAATAGTATTTGGCCCCCGCGTGCTCGGCGACGGCTTCGGCGCTCGCCATGTCGACGGCCATGCCGCAGACGGGGTCGCGCGCCTCACCCTCCTTCAGCGGCGGTTCGAAAAGGCTCGCCATCGCATGGGCGGCGGCATGTTTGTGTGAGGCGTGGTCGGTCACAGTCGAAACTCCTCAAGAGCGCCTTGTGCGTTGTCAGGGACGTCGCTACACCTTCCCATCGTAGGAAGGTCAAGGGACATCAAGCCATGAACATCGGCGCCGCTTCCGAAGCCTCAGGCGTCAGCGCCAAGATGATCCGGCATTACGAGGCGATCGGCCTGCTGCCGCCGCCCGTCCGGCGCGACAACAGCTACCGCGACTACGGCGCGCAGGAAGTTCACGAACTGCGGTTCATCGGCCGTGCGCGAAAGCTCGGGTTCTCCATGCCCGAGATCGCCGCCCTGCTCGCGCTTTGGCGCGACAGAAGCCGGCCGAGCCGCGAGGTGCGCAATCTCGCCGCCGCGCATCTCACCGACCTCGAACGGCGCATCGCCGAGATGCAGGGCATGGCCTCGACGCTGCGCCATCTGGTCCAGCGTTGCCACGGCGACGATCGGCCCGATTGCCCGATTCTGGACGTGCTCGAAGGCGCGCGACGGTGACATTTCAGCCGACCCCCTCGTAGGCGACGAAGGCCATCATGCCCGTCGCCATGTGGTAGAGATGATGGCAGTGAAACGCCCAGATTCCGGGGTTCCCCGCATCGAAGGCGATCGTCACGCCGGTCATCGGCGGCACGGCGACGGTGTCGCGCACGGCGCCCTGCAACGGTTTGCCGTTGACGCCGACGACCTGGAAATGATGCCCGTGCAGATGCATGGGGTGCGTCATCATCGACATGTTCATCATCGTCAGTTCGACGCGCTCGCCGAGTTTGACGCCTTGCAGGTCGCCGCCCTGCATCGCCCAGCTATAGTCGGCCATATCGCCGGTCAGGATAACGTCCTGCCGGCGGTCGGCCGCGCGGGCCGCAAGCGGGCGCTTCGCGCGAAGCCGGGTTTCGAGATCGAGGCCGACGACCGGCCCTTTTGCGGCGCCCAGGACCGGCAGCTTCGCAACCGGCGCGCCGGCCGAGGCGAGAATGATCCCAGCGCGTTCGCGCGCCCCTTCGCGCAGCGCCAGAACCGGAAAAGCGCCGCCCTCCTTGGGCAGGGACAGGCGGATGTCGAGCCTCTGGCCCATGGCTATCGGAAACCGTGAGCCCGCGACCGGCGCGACGTCCTGACCGTCGACGGCGATCACCTCGCCGGGCAAAGCCCCGGTGTCGATGCTGAAGGCCGTCGCGGACGCGCCGTTGATGATGCGCAGCCGCACCCGCCCGCCCGCCTCGACGCGCACGACCTCGGGATCGTCGAGCGTGCGGTCGTTGGCGAGATAGGCGTCGTAGTCGATGTCGTTGAGGTCCATGGCGCCCATCATGTCGCCCTGCGTCGTCGCGCCCATCCTCGCCATGTGCTCCATGATGGCCTCATGGCTCATGTGCGACATGTCCATCTTCGACATGTCCATGCCGCCCATGGCCATGCCGTGCTTGTCGTCTGGCTGCTTGAGCCGGGCCAAAAGCTCGACCGCAGGGGTGAACGAAAAATCGTGGAGCAGCACGACGACCTCCTGCTCGTCTCGCGCGGCGTCATCGGCGGAATGGACGATCAACGGGGCGGCGAGCAGATTCTGCTCCTGAAGCGTGTGCGCATGCATCCAGTACGTGCCGGGATTGGCGACGGCGAAGTCATAGGTCCGAGTTTCCCGCGTCTTTCATCAACGGGGCGGGCTTGTCGGCCACGCCGTCCAGCGGCCAAGGCGGCGTCAACCCATGCCAGTGAATGATCGTCGGCTCTCTCAGCGCATTCGTCAGGCGCACGTTGAAGCGCTCTCCGGGATGGAGCGCGATCCCCGGCGCGCCGTTGTCGCGCGCAAGGCCGAAGACGCTCGCCGCCTTGCCGTTGACGTCGAGGGTCCGCCTGACCGCATTCAGAGCGGTGGCGTCCGCGGTCGCAGGCGGCGAAGCTTGCGCCCAGGCGGGCGCGCGAAGGAACGGCGTCATAGCGCCGCCGACTGCGGAAAGTTTCAAGAATTGACGACGGTTCATGAGAGTTCTCGGTTTCGGCTTGATCGAGCCCCCGCGGAGGAAGGCGCGCAGGCGCGCGCCGCGTCGCAGCGGCGGGATTTATCGGCAACGCGAACGGCGGCCTTGCGGCCGCTCGCGAAGTATCAAACGGAAAGTTTTGGCGGACCTGTGGCGGGCGCAACGGTAACGCCGTCGACCCGAGTGTCCAGAGGAACGCTCATCCCCGCGGATTCCGCTCTGCGCCGATCCTTGGAGTCAGGACTGGAGAAAACCGCGACCGCGGCCATCGGGCAACAGGCGCCAACACACGCGCCGTCGTGACAGCGCCCATGCTGACGGCTCACGTTTTCATCACGTTCGCTTACGACTCTCGTGAGTGTCGGCCTCCCACGCTCATCGCCCGCAAAAGAACACGCCCTCGCCCCCGTCCCCACGAATAACGAGAGGACCAAGACGACAAAGACACCCGCCAAGGCCGCCGGAAAGCGATGCATATTGCTCTTATATCATCGACGGTCCGTCCTTGTCTTGACGGCCATCAACAACGTAATCGCGTGTCGTCTAGCGCTTGTGACGAAAAAGTCGCATTCCTAGAATCAAAGGGCGCGTGCGCAAGCGGGCCGGCCATCGAGCGAACGCACGGAACGGTCGGCCTCGGGCCCTGTTGCAGCGCGCCCTTCAGCCGTCGATCCCTCCGCTTGCGCATAATGCGCCCAACGCTAGCGCCGCAGCCTGTCAAGCTGCGCGTGCCCAGCATGACCCTCGATCACCGTCGCAAACCTCTCCGCAGCCGCGTCGAAGTCAAACGGACAAGCGCGGCGGGGAAATCGACCAGCCAAAGGCCGATGCGGCGCGTCCTCGCCGCATCCACGCAAATAAGCCCGCCGTCGAAAAACGAGAGGATCAGCCGCCGAAGTGGTAGTTCAGGCCGACACGGATCATATTGAGATCCTGCAAAGTCGCGCCCTGCAACTGTCCAATGTACATATACTCGGCCTTTGCGCTCCAGGAGTGGGCGAAGGCGTATTCTACGCCGAGGCCCGCGGCGAGGCCGCCCTTCACGCCGCTGTTGCTGCAGTTCGGCAACGCGACGGTAGCGCAACTGGCCGGAACTCCATTATTGAGGATGTTGTTGATGTGCGGCTGGTTTCCGAGCATCGCAAGGCCGACCGTGCCGAAGAACAGCCAGTTGTCCTGCGCGAAGCCAAGGCGCAGACGACCGGTGCCGACCCAATTATCCTGCGCCCGCAAATCCACGGACAATCCAACGGGCGCGCCGCCAATTGTAGGCACAACGGTCTTGGAGCCGCTGATGTCAGCCCAGTCGAGATCCCCTTCGACGCCCAAGACGACATGCCCTTGCTGGAGTTGGGCGCCCATTGTGCCGCCGAGCATACCGCCGCTTGTGTTGAAGCTGGCGTTATCGAAACGATTGGTGATGGCGCCGAGAGGGTCCTGATGGCCCCAGCCGTAGCCGCCGTTGACGCCGAAATAGAAGCCGCCCCAATTGTAGGCCGGAACTGGCGACAGATATGGGAGCTCACCCTTCCTGGTCGGCAGATCCGCCGCCTTTGCGGCGCCCATCGCGACGACGAGAGCTGCGGCGGATATCACGGTTGCAAGCCCGGCGCGGATGTTCATTCGGAATTTCATAACTGCAACTCTCCACTGTTTAGCGACTGCTCGTGCTCATAAATGTCGAAACAGTCGATGCACCCTCATTGAAGGCCGCTATCGAACCTCTGCCCGAACGATCAGACAAATTTCGTGACGCTCACCCATAAGAGCCGAACGGCGTCTCGCTCATATCGTGTAGTCGAATTGGTCCTCGCTGACTGTCACCACGCGGCAACATCAACAGGGATTCGCCGTCCAAATGCGGCGCGTGGCCGGCTCTTCCAAGCGCGGCGTGGACGCGGTTTGCAGTCAAAGCGGCTATTCAGCCTCGCAAGGCGAGCCTTTGAAGATGGTATGGAGCGAACTCTGCGCAATCATGACGCTTGCCTAACAATTCGTATCTGCGGCCTCTTCGGCGCCATTCTGGAACGCAGACAATTCAACTCCTTGACATAAGTCAAATCCGCAAAGCGCCTTATCCGCTAGGCGCTTACCCCCAAAGGGCGTCGCGACCCGCGGCGGGGACGCCAGGGTTTCATACTAGCTGGCCTCGACGAGAGGATTGCATGTACCGTCAAAAGGGAACCCGATCATGAGCATCAGCAGACGACAGCTTTTCGTGAGCTCGGCCCGCGGCGCGCTGACTTCCGCCCTGGCCGCTGTCGGATTTTCCAGGACGGCGAAAGCGCAAGCGCCAACCGCGACGGCCTTTCCCGACAGCAAAGTGATTCCGACGCCGACCCCGCCGTTCAAGGGCGACATCGAACTCAATCTGGTCGACTCCAAGCCTGGTTGGCCGCCTACTATCGTCCCGCCCGCCGGGTCGCCCAACGTGCTGCTCATCCTTATCGACGACGCGGGCTTCGGATCGAATTCGGCGTTCGGCGGCATCGTCCCGACGCCGACCCTCGAAAAGCTCGCCAAAGGCGGCATCCGCTACACGCAGATGCACAACACCGCGCTCTGCTCGCCGACCCGCGCCGCGCTGCTGACCGGCCGCAATCACCATGCCGTCGGCTTCGGCATGGTCGCGGAAGGCGCCAGCGGCTACCCCGGCTATGACACAATCACGGGACCGGAAACCGCCCATATCGCTATGACCCTGAAGGAGAACGGCTACGCGACCGCCTGGTTCGGCAAGAACCATAACGTGCCAATCTGGGAGGCGTCGCCGCAGGGGCCCTTCACGCATTGGCCGCAGGGTCATGGCTACGATTATTTCTACGGTTTCGTCGGCGGCGACACGAGCCAATGGCAACCCGGCAATCTCTATCGCGACACGACGCCGATCCATCCTTATAACGGCAAGCCCGGCTGGAACCTCAACACCGCGCTCGCGGACGAGGCCGTCGCCTACATAGCCAAACAGACAGCGACCGATCCGAAACGCCCCTGGTACATCCATTACGCCCCCGGCGCCACGCACGCGCCGCACCATCCGACAGAAGAATGGGTCGAAAAGATCAGCGCCATGCATCTGTTCGACGACGGCTGGAACGCGGTCGCCGAACGCATCTTCGAGAACCAGAAGAAGCTCGGCGTCGTGCCGGCCAACGCCAAGCTGCCGCCCTGGCCGGATTTCCTGCCGAAGTGGAACACGCTCTCGGCCGATCAGAAGAAACTCTACCTGCGCCAGATCGACGTCTGGGCGGCCTATATGGCCTACACCGATTACGAGATCGGCCGCATCGTGGAAACGCTCGAGACTCTGGGCCTGTTCGAGAACACACTGATAATTTGGGTCTGCGGCGACAACGGCATGAGCGCCGAGGGCTCGATGAACGGAACGCCGAACGAAGTCGCCTATTTCAACGGCGTCGCCTACACTGTCGAACAGATGCTGCCGCTGATCCCGGTCTGGGGCACCGACCGCACCTATAACCACTTCGCAGTGCCCTGGGCCTTCGCGATGGACACGCCCTATCGCTGGTGCAAGCAAGTCGCCTCGCATCTTGGCGGCACGCGCAGCGGCATGGTCGTGAGTTGGCCGAACCGCATCAAAGACGCCGGCGGCGTGCGGCATCAGTTCCATCACGTCATCGACATTGGCCCGACCATTCTCGACGCGATCGGCATCCCGCAGCCGGACGCCGTGAACGGCATCGCCCAGCGCCCTTATGACGGCGTCAGCATGATCTACACTTTCGACAAGACGAACGCCGAAGCGGCCTCGACGCGCAAAACCCAATATTTCGAGATCTTGGGCAACCGCGCGATCTATCACGACGGGTGGATGGCCAACACCGTTCCCGCCGCGCCGCCCTGGGAGGGCGTGAACGCTAAAGTCCCGACCGACGTGGTGAACGGTTACGAATGGGAGCTGTTCAACCTCGTCGAAGACCCGACGCAGACGAACGACCTTTCCAAGCAGGAGCCGGAACGTCTGCGCAGGATGCAGGAGCTCTGGCTCATCGAAGCCGAGCGGAACCAGGTGTTGCCGCTCAACAATTCGCAGATACCTATCCTCACGACTCAGCGCCCAGGTCCCGCGGCGGGGCGCACGCAGTTCGTCTACACGGCGCCCATGACCTCGAACCAGTTCGCGGTCGCGCCCGGAATCCTCAACCGCTCCTACCGCATCACGGCCGAAATCGAGGTTCCCGAGGGCGGCGCGAACGGCGTGCTCGTCACCCAGGGCGGACGCTTCTCGGGCTATGGCCTTTATCTGAAAGACGGCAAGCCGACTTTCACGATAAATCCGCTTGGCGTCGAGCGCATCAAGTGGCAGAGCGATGCGCCGCTTAAGCCAGGCAAGCACACGATCGCGTTCGACTGGAAGATGGACCCTCAAGGCGATGGCGGTGGGTCGCGGCGGGACTGGCGTGCTCTCGGTCGACGGAGCGGAGGCGGCTCGAAAGTCGCTGCCGAAAATGCTGCCGTTCATGTGGGCGTGGGACGAGACCTTCGACATCGGGCTCGACACGGGAAGTCCGGTCGACGATTCCGACTATCAGGTCCCGTTCGCCTTCACCGGCAAGCTCGGCAAGATTGTGTTCGATCTCGGCGAGTTGAGCGTTTCTCCCGAATCCGTCAAGGCGATGATGGAGGCGCTCGCCAAGAAGCGCGATCGGTGAACGCTCTCGGCCTCCCGCGGGGCAGCGGAGCGCTTCAATTCCAGTTCATCGTCATGATCTCGTCGGCGTAGCGCCGCTTGCCGACGAGATCGGCCATGATGCGCATCGGCTTGTCGATGTGCTCGAAGAACGCCTTGTAGCCCTCGCAGAGATAGTTGAGCCCGTCCTCTCCGGCCGGCGTCTTGATGAAGCGGTTGCGGGGGCACTCGCCATAGCAGGCGAACAGCACTGGACATTCGCGGCAGTATTTCGGCAACGTCTCGTATTTGGCCTGTCCGAAGCGTCGCTGCTTTTCCGCAAGCACGAGATCGCCGAGCGGCGTTTGCCTGATATTGCCGACGAGATGGTCCGGCTCCACGAAATGGTCGCAGGAATAGACGTCGCCGTTCGGCTCCATCGCCAACGCCGCGCCGCAGGTTGGCGCGATGATGCAGGCGTTGTGCTGGCCTAGCCAACTCCCGAGCGCGACGTCGAAGGTGGTCACGAACACTTTTCCGACGTCACGCTTCACCCATTCGTCGAAAATCGCGTTGAGGAACTTTCCGAACTGGTCGGCCCGCACCGACCGCTCGGTGACGAGGCTTCCCTCCTGCTTGTAGAGCGGCCGGTCCGATCCCTTCAGTCCGCCCCAGCCTTCGTTGGCGATCTGGATTGTCTCGGGCGTCGCCCGTTCGACGATCGGAATGACCTGGATATATTCGGCCTTCAGCTCGTCACGGAAGAAACGATAGACGTCCAGCGGCCGGCCGGAGTTGGCGGCGTGGACGGTGCAGAGAATATTGGCGTCGACCTTGTGTCTGCGCAAAATCTCCCAACCGCGGATCACGTCGTCGAAGCTGCCCTCGCCACGTTTCGAGACTCGGTAGGCGTCGTGCATATCCCGCGGTCCGTCAATGCTTATCCCGACGAGATAGTTATTCTCCTTGAAGAAGGCCGCCCATGTATCGTCGATCAGCGTTCCGTTGGTCTGAATCGTATGCAGCACCCGCAAATCCGACCGCTTGTATTTGTTGGCCAGAGCGACCGAGCGGCGGTAGAAGTCGAGGCCGCGCAGCATCGGCTCGCCCCCCTGCCAGGACACTTCCACCTGCGGCCCGAACGACGATTCCATCAACTGCCTGATGTAAATCTCCAGAATCTCCTCCGTCATCAGCGGGCTCTCGCGCGCTGGATAGAGATTATCTTTGGACAGGAAAAAGCAGTACTGGCAGCCCAGGTTGCAGGCCGCGCCAGCGGGCTTCGCGAGCAAATGATAGGCTGAGCGCTTGGGGATCATAAGCATTTCCGCTTGCCTGACAGGCGTTCTATAGCGATATCGCGCGGACGAATCGAGTATTATTTGGCCGTTTCGTCGAGACTTCGAGTGGGCTGTCGGAATGAGGCCCGCCAAGCCATACCCAGCCGCAACAGTTGGAATTGGATTTGGAAGGATGTCGCAACAAAGAAACGCGGCAAGCTCCTCACTCCTTCGAACCCGCCTCGTCCGACGATCGGCGCCTGATTCTCCAATCATGCAAGCAACAGCTGGATTCGAGCTGCGACTGGAAAGCTGCCCATATTGCGGGGCAGGCATGTATTTGTCGGAGGCAAGGCTGGATGAACGGCCGATTGTTACCGCAATCAAGCGCCATGTGCACGCACGGCCGCCCGCAGGCGGCTCCGTTACAATTTTCGTGCTATGGGTGTCCGGCCCCGCCAGCGTCCTGGGGCCACCGATGTGCGAGGCCGCTGGCGGCGCGGCCGCAACTCAGCAGGAGGGCCGAATGGCGCGCATCGAGGACTATGCGCTGATCAGCGACTGCGGCTCGGCCGCGCTCGTTTCGCGGCACGGTTCGATCGACTGGCTGTGCTGGCCGCGCTTCGACTCGGGCGCCTGTTTCTCGGCCCTCCTGGGAAAAAGCGATCACGGGCGTTGGCGCATCGCCCCCGACGATCCGGCCTTCGAATCCAGCCGCGCCTATCTGGGCCCGACGATGATCCTTGCTACAACGTATCGCACGAGCGAAGGCGTCGCCCAGCTGATCGATTTCCTGGTTCCCGGCGCGCCGGAGCCGACGCTCGTGCGCATTGTTCGCGGCCTCGAGGGCGCGGTGTCGATGACCTCGGAGCTCGTCATCCGTTTCGACTATGGGCTGACGGTGCCCTGGGTCGCGCGCGGACCCAATCGCGAGTTGCTCGCAACGGCGGGCCCCCTCAAGCTGGTGTTTCGAACGCCTGCGCACAGCGTCGGGCGCAACATGCGTACGCTGTCGCATTTCACAGTCGCCGCCGACGAGCAAATCGCCTTCGTCTTGCAGTGCGTCCCCTCCCTCGCAGAGATCCCGCGTCCTTGCGAACCCGACGAAGCGCTTAAGAGAACGCGCGAATTCTGGACGCGCTGGGCCGCGAATTGCCGTGACGACAATCCCTGGTACGAAATGTTGCAACGCTCGTTGTTGACGTTGAAGGCGCTAACCTTTGCGCAAACCGGGGGAATCGTGGCGGCGCCAACGACATCGCTGCCCGAAAGGCTCGGCGGAGTGCGCAATTGGGACTACCGCTTTTGCTGGCTGCGGGATTCGAGTCTGACCCTTCAGGCGCTCATGACGGCGGGCTATTGGGACGAGGCGATGGCGTGGCGCGACTGGCTCGTGCGCGCCGTCGCCGGCGCGCCGCAGCAGGCGCAAATCATGTACGGCGTCAGCGGCGAACGGTTTGTCGACGAGCGCGAATTGCCGTGGCTGCCGGGCTACGAAGATTCGAAGCCGGTGCGAATCGGCAACGCGGCTTCAAACCAGTTTCAACTCGACGTCTACGGGGAAGTGATCGACGTTCTCTATCGCACGGGCGCGCACTTGGAGTCCCATGAAACGAGCTTTCGCCGCAAGACGCCGCAATTCCTGCAGGTCGGACTTGCGGTCCTCGAACACGTCGAAGCCGTTTGGCGCGAGCCCGACGAAGGCATTTGGGAAGTGCGCGGTCAGCCCCGGCATTTCGTGCATTCCAAGCTGATGGCGTGGGTTGCGTTCGACCGCGCGGTGGAGGGGCTCTCCCGTTTCGGCGATCGCTTCCCCGTCGAGCGATGGCGCAAGCTTCGCGACGAGGCGCACGCCGACATTTGCGCGCGCGGCTACAATGCGAAGCTCGGCGCTTTCACGCAATACTACGGAGCCGACACGCTCGACGCGAGCGTGCTGCTGGCGCCTCTCGTCGGCTTTCTGCCCGCCGAAGATCCCCGCATCGTCGGGACGGTGCGCGCCATCGAACAGCGCCTGATGAAAGGCGGTTTCGTGCTTCGCTACGAGCAACCGGATTCGAGGACGGACGGACTTCCTCCCGGAGAGGGCGCATTCCTCGCCTGCAGCTTCTGGTATGTCGACGTGCTGGTGCTGCAGGGGCGCATCGACGAAGCGCGGACGATGTTTGAGAGACTTATCGGCCTGTGCAACGACGTGGGGCTTCTGGCGGAGGAGTACGATCCCGTCGCCGGACGAATGCTCGGCAACTTCCCGCAAGCATTCAGCCATGTCGGCCTCGTCAACGCCGGTTATCGCTTGGCGGCGGCGTTGAAGTCTCGCCGTGAAGGCCAGTCTGCGAATGGATAAGACGGAAGCCGCGTCGCTTCCCCCGGCTTGGCCGAATTTGGCTCGCCTTATTGGCGCATCAGCGCGGGGACTTGTTTGATGGCGGATTTCGGACCCCTCGCTCCCTGCTCGACTGGATAATTGGACGCAGAACAGGCGGCGCGCGCTTCAGCCGGTTTGGTTGAAAGCGATCCGCGCCGCCGTCAGCTCGGCGGCGAGCAATGCGACCAGCTCTCCCGCCGGCATCGAGCGCGCCAATGGCGCGCCTTGCCCTGCCCATTGCGCGCCGAAGCCGTAATCGCCGCGCGCCTTGCCGGCGGCGTGGAGCGCCTTGCCGAGATCATAGGCGATTGGATAATCCGGGACCGCGCCGGGGGGCGTCGCGGCGGCGATTGCGGTGAAACGATTGGCGAGACAGCGGGCCGGCCGGCCGGAAATCGCGCGGGTCATTACGGTGTGGTGCGCCGCCTCGCTGAACAAGGCGGCGCGATATCCGGCGTCCGCGAGGCTCTCGTCGCAGGCGACGAAGGCGGTGCCGAGTTGCGCCATCGCCGCGCCGAGATCGAGCATGGAGGCGACGCCCGCCCCATCCATGACGCCGCCGGCGGCGATCACCGGCAATCGCGTCTGGCGCACGAGCACGCGAACGAGCGCCGCGGCGCTCAACTGGTCGTCGGGGGCGTCGGGATCGAAAACCCCGCGGTGACCGCCGGCCTCAAAGCCCTGAGCGACGATGGCGTCGATCCCGGCCGCCTCGATGGCGCGAGCCTCGGCCAGGCTGGTCGCTGTCGCAAACAACACGATATTGGCGCTGCGCAAGGCGCGGATCGCAGCTTCGCCCGGCAGGCCGAAGTGAAAACTGACGATGGGCGGCCGCGTCTCCACCAGCATGGCGAGCATGGCGTCGTCGACCGCGAAGCTTCGGTAGATTTCGCTCAAGCGCGCCGGCGGCTCTACGCCGAACGCCTCGAATTGCGGGCGAAGCCGGGCGATCCAGGCTTGTTCGCGCGCGGGATCGGCTTGAGCCGGGCGATGAACGAACAGGTTCACGTTGAAGGGCGCGGCTGTCCGCGCCCGCACCTCGGCGATCATGGCTGCGGCGGTTTTCGCATCGGAGGCGCCGACCCCGATCGATCCGAGCGCGCCGGCGTCGCCGACCGCGGCGGCCATGGCGGGCGGGGACACGCCCGCCATCGGCGCCTGGACGATGGGCAGCCGCAATCCCAGTCTTTCGTGAAAGCGCGGATCGGTCGCCATCGCTTCGCTCCTCCTGCGGTCCTTGCGGCTCATCGGATTTAGCGACGAGCCGCTTGCGATTTTTCGGCGATCGTCGCGCCGCCCGTCCCGATGAAATATGCGCTTTCTCTGCTCCGGTCGACCGATCGGAGGTTTCAGTCCGGAACGACGGCCTGCGCTTGAATTTCAATCAATGCGGCGTCTTCGACTAGCGCGGTCACCTGCACGACCGCCATGGCCGGATAGTTGCGCCCCATGATTTCGCGCCAGACGCCGCCAATCGCGTTCGCGTCACGCAAATAAGCGGCCTTGTCGGTAATGAACCAGGTCATCGTCGTCACGTGCTCGGGGCCGGCGCCGCCTTGCGCAAGCACAGCGACCACATTCTCCAGAGCCTGCCGGAATTGCCCAACGAAGTCGGTCGATTCGAACTTGCACTGAGCGTTCCAACCAATCTGGCCGGCGACGAATATTTGGCGTCCACGCGCTGCGACGCCGTTCGAATATCCCTTGGGCCTGGCCCAGCCCTCAGGCTGAAGGATCTGGTTCATCGACATTGTCCTCCACGAATTTCGACAGGCCCGCGTGAATATCGTCGGGCCAGGGGGTTGCTTTATATGTCGAGAGGTCCGTGAGCACGATCGTCTGTCGCGCCGACCACAGCAGGTCTCCGCGAGAGCGCACTTCGTAGCGGATCTCGGCCGAACTGCGCCCGAGGCGCGTCACGCTCACGCGCCAATCGAGCTCGTCGCCGTGAAAGCCGGGTTTCAGAAATTCGACGTCGAGCCGCACCGTCGGCGGCCCGAGGCCCCGCTCGCGCATCAGATGCGGAAAGGGCGCCCCGGCCGCCGCGAACAGCTCCTCGAGGACGCCCGCGAGCATGTCAAGATATGACGGGAAATAGGCGATCCCGGAGGGATCGCAGTCGCCGAACCGCAGCGGGCGGCGGGTCAGAAGCGCAGGCACGGCGGCGGCCTAGTTCGCGAAGGCGGCGATGCCGGTAATCGCGCGCCCGAGGATCAGCGCATGTACGTCATGCGTGCCCTCATAGGTGTTGACGACCTCGAGATTTACGAGATGCCGGGCGACGCCGAACTCGTCGGAGATCCCGTTGCCGCCCAGCATGTCGCGCGCCTGCCGCGCGATGTCGAGCGCCTTGCCGCAGGAATTGCGCTTGACGATCGAGGTCAGCTCGACGGGCGGATGGCCTTCCTCCTTCATGCGGCCGAGCCGGATGCAGCCCTGCAGGCCCAGCGCGATCTCGCTCGCCATGTCCGCGAGCTTCTTCTGGACCAGCTGGTTGGCCGCGAGCGGACGGCCGAACTGCTTGCGGTCGAGCACATATTGCCGCGCGGTCGAATAGCAGGCCTCCGCCGCGCCAAGCGCGCCCCAGGCGATGCCGAACCGCGCCGAGTTGAGACAGGTGAACGGTCCCTTCAGGCCCTTGACGTGAGGGAACAGATTCTCCTCCGGCGCGAACACTTCGTCCATCACGACCTCGCCGGTGATCGAGGCGCGCAGTCCCACCTTGCCATGGATCGCGGGCGTGGAGAGCCCCTTCCAGCCCCGCTCGAGGATGAAGCCGCGGATCGCTTCATCCTCCGTCTTGGCCCAGACGACGAAGACATCGGCGATCGGCGCATTGCTGATCCAGGTCTTGGCGCCTGTGAGGCTGTACCCGCCCTCGACTTTGCGCGCCCGCGTGACCATCGAGCCGGGATCGGAGCCATGGTTCGGTTCGGTCAGGCCGAAGCAGCCGATCCACTCGCCGCGGGCGAGCTTGGGCAGATATTTCCGCTTTTGCGCCTCGGTTCCGAAAGTCTCGATCGGAACCATGACGAGAGACGACTGCACGCTCATCATCGAGCGGTAGCCGGAGTCGATCCGCTCCACTTCGCGAGCGATGAGACCATAGGCGACGTAGCCGAGCCCTGCGCCGCCGTATTCCGGGGAGACGGTCGGCCCGAGCAGCCCGAGTTCGCCCATCTCGCGGAAGATCGCGGGGTCCGTTTCTTCCCGGCGAAAAGCTTGCAAGACGCGCGGCGCCAGCTTCTCCTGCGCGTAGTCGCGAGCGGTCGACTGGATCATGCGCTCCTCTTCGGAGAGTTGATCCTCAAGCCGGAACGGGTCGGCCCAGTCGAATTCCTGTCGAATGGCGGAGGGCGAGACGTTCATGGCGTTCCTCCTAAGAAGCTTTGATTGTTTCACGGGCGACGATGAGCTTCTGCACCTCGGTCGCGCCCTCGTAGATTCGCAGCGCGCGAATCTCGCGATAGAGCGACTCGACCACTTCGCCCGATTTCACGCCGCGTCCGCCGAACATCTGGACGGCGCGGTCGATCACCCGTTGAGCGGTTTCGGTCGCCGTCATCTTCGCCATCGCGGCTTCCTTGGTCGTTGGAGCGCGCTGGACATCCCGGCGCCACGCCGCGCGGTAGGTGAGCAAGGCGGCCGCATCGATCTCGGTCGCCATGTCGCCGATCGCGGCCTGAGTCAACTGCAGGTCCGCGAGCGTCGCGCCGAACATCCTTCGCGTCCGGGCGTGAGCGACGGCTTCGTGCAAGGCGCGGCGCGCGAAGCCGAGCGCGGCGGCGGCCACCGAAGCGCGAAAAATGTCGAGCGTGCGCATGGCGACCTTGAAGCCCTCTCCCGGCGCGCCGAGCCTCCGGCTCGCCGGAATGCGGCAGTTGGCGAAGCGCAAAGTGGCGAGCGGATGGGGCGCGATCACCTCGATCCGTTCGGCGATCGAAAATCCCGGGTCGCCTGGCAGAACGACGAAAGCCGAGAGCCCCCGCGCGCCGGGCGCTTCGCCTGTGCGGGCGAAGACGCAGTAGACGTCCGCTATGCCGCCGTTCGAGATCCAGGTCTTCTCGCCGTTGAGCACGTAGTCCTCGCCCGCGCGCTCGGCCGAGCAGGCCATGGCGGCGACGTCCGACCCGGCGTCTTTCTCCGACAGCGCGAATGCGGCGAGCCATTCGCCCGAGCGCACCCTGGGCAGGATCGTGCGCCGAAGCTCCGGCGAGCCGGCGACGCCGACGGCGCCCGAGCCGAGACCCTGCATGGCGAAGGCGAAGTCCGCCAAGCCATCATGAAACGCAAGCGTCTCGCGGGCGAGGCAGGCCTTGCGGGAATCGACGGTCGAGGCGTCTCCGTCGGGTTCGGCGACGCAGGCGTCGAGCAGGCCGGCCTGACCGAGCGAGGCGGCGAGCGCGCGGCACGAGGCGTCGACGTTGCGATGATCCACCCCGGCAAGCGCGCCCGAAGCTGCGAAGCGATCGAGCTCTGCGACGTAATCGCGATGCTCGGGCCCGAAAAACGGCCAGTCGAGATGCTCGCGAGTCAGTCCACGCGCGGGAGAAGCGGCGGACATGCGCTCAGTCTCCCTCAAAGACGGGCTTGCCTTTGGCGGCGAAGGCTTCGAAGGCGCGGCGAAAGTCGCCGGTCGCCATGCAGATCGCCTGCGCTTGCGCCTCCGACTCGATCATCTCGTCGATCCCCATCGACCATTCCTGATTGAACATGGTCTTGGTCACGCCATGGGCGAACCACGGGCCGCTCGGCAAGCGCCGCCGCCATCTCCAGCGCCTTCGCTTCGAGCGCGTCCGAAGGATGGAGCGCGTTATAGAATCCCCACGCGTAGCCTTCTTCCGCCGAAAGCGAGCGGCCAGTGTACAGGAGTTCGGCGGCGCGGCCTTGCCCGATAATTCGCGGTAGGATTCCACAAGCCCCCATATCGGCCCCCGCCAGGCCGACGCGCGTAAACAGGAACGCGGTCTTGGCTTGCGGCGTCGCGTATCGAAGATCCGAGGCCATGGCGAGGATCGCGCCCGCGCCGGCGCAAACGCCATCGATGGCGGCGACGATCTGCTGCGGACATTTTCGCATCGCCTTCACGAGGTCGCCCGTCATCCGGGTGAAGGCGAGGAGATCGTGCATCTTCATGCGGGTCAGCGGTTCGATGATCTCGAACACGTCGCCTCCCGAGCAGAAATTGCCGCCCGATCCGACGAGGACGACCACGCGCACGTCCGAGGCGTAGGCGAGGTCGCGAAACAGGTCGCGCAGTTCCGCGTAACTCTCGAAGGTAAGCGGATTCTTCCGGTCGGGCCGGTTGAGCCGGATCGTGGCGACGCGCCCGCCGGCGCTCGTCTCCCAAAGGAAGTGGCGCGCCTGATAGTCCTTGAACGGGCGCAGCGCATCGCGCATCGCGGATTGGTATGGGCTCGTCATCGCATGACCTCTCCGCCGGAGATGGAAATCGCTTCACCCGTCACGAAGCCGGCTGCTTCGCAGACAAGCCATAATAGCGCGCCCGCCACGTCCCGTGGCTCCGCCAGCCGACCGAACGGAATTTCTTCGCCGAGTTCGGCCGGCCGCCCGGCCAACATCCGGCGCCTGTCCGCTTGCAGGATGTTGAGCAGCATCTTGCGGCCGACGCCTGCCAAGCCGTCGCCAATCGAAGCGAGGCGCCGCCGCTTGAACAGAGGCTCGACGTCGTCCCAATGGTTGAAAGCGTTCGGGATCCTGACGGCGGTCTCAGCGTCCCGGATCTTCATCGCCTCCATCGTTGCGTCCGCGAAGACCGCGCGCAAGCCAAACGCGTCGTAGAGCCGGTTGCGGTCGATGACTTCCACGTGATGCGCCGGGCGCGGCTTTTCCTCAACGGGCCGAAATGGAGTCCTGCCGCGCCTCCGCCGATGCAAACGATGCGCACGCCGCGCCTCCCCTGGCTATCTGCAATTTATTTCATATCTAAAATAATGCGTCAAGCGCCCGGTCCGGCGACGACTCGAATAACCGACCGCCCGGTCCGGCGGCGACGTCCTTCTTAATGTCAGCCATTTACCTATAAGCTGCGGCCTTGTTCACCGATCGCGGCGAAGGGCTCCACGCGCTTGTAATGCGTTTCGTTCATAACTAAAATTACTCAGTTTAAGAGAGTCGGCTCATGAGTGACGCCTTGGATGCGATCGACGCGGAAAGCCTGCTGGCCGGAGACGGGGGCGCTCACAAGTCCGAGCTTCGCCTTTGGCTTCGCCTCTTGTCGACAACCAATCTGATTTCGGCGGAGATTCGTCGGAACCTCCGCCAGTCGTTCAACGTCACTCTGCCGCAATTCGACCTGCTGGCTCAGCTTGAGCGAGAGCCCCAGGGGTTGCGGCTCGGCGAGCTGTCGCAACGCATGATGGTCACCAACGGCAACGTCACCGGCCTCGTCGACAAGCTTGTCGAGCAAGGATTCATCGTGCGAGAGACGTCCTCCGAAGATCGAAGAGCCATAAATGTGCGAATGACGAAAGCGGGAGCGTCGCTATTCGCCGTCATGGCCAAGGCGAACGAAGCATGGATGGCGGAGCTGTTTGCGGGCATTCCCGGCGGGGTCCGAAATTCGCTCATGCAGGATCTGGACGTCGTCAAACGCTCGGTCCGGCGCAAGTCGGCCGACAGAGCCGCCTCCAAGAGGGGCCTTAAAGACTGATATGTTAGTTGATATCTAAAATATCACGATTTAGGACGAGTTTACCTGAGCGGAGCGGCTGAGAAAAAAGGCGCCAATGATCGCCGCATGACGGCAAACGCGCCACGCGCAAGTGAGCCCCCGGCGAAAGCTGCAGGAAATTCCAAGATGCAGGAACTGGCGCTCTCCGAAGTCTACCGATTGCTGGAGCCGGGGCCGGTCGTGCTGTTGACGACCGCACGAGCAGGTCGCGCCAATGTAATGACCATGTCCTGGCACATGATGGTTGAATTCGCGCCGCCGCTCGTCGCCTGCGTCGTGAGCAGCGCAAACGCGAGCTTCGCGGCGCTGCGCGCCAGCCGCGAATGCGTGATCGCCCTGCCGCCTCTGTCGCTGGCGGCCAAGGTCGTGAAGGTCGGCAACTGCTCCGGACGGGACGTCGACAAATTCAAGACTATCGGCCTGACAGCGCGGCCGGCCGCGCGCGTTGCGGCGCCGCTCGTGGCCGAATGCTTCGCCAACCTCGAGTGCCGCGTCGTCGATACGCGACTTGTCAACGCCTACAACTTGTTCGTTCTCGAATGCGTGCAGGCCTGGAGGGATGCGAGGCGCGCGAATTCCAAGACGATCCACCATCGCGGCTGGGGTGAATTCGCCGCAGACGGAAGGGTGTTCAGATTGAATTCGCGCAAGCCTTAGCAGCCCTCCGCCAGCTTGGAGAACTCCCCGAGCAACTATCGCAATGAGGTTGCGGCGAGCAGCGCATTGCCGCCATGCGTCGCCAGGATCCGCGTCAACCGCCGCTTGCGGAAGCAACAGCGCGACGGAGCCAATCATCGACGATCGCAGACAGAGACGGTTCGCCAACCTCGCGGTGCTCATAACGGGCGCGAACAACTCTCTTGTTCAGATCGATCAGGCGGGTCAGGTCAATAGGCGTGCCGGAAACGACGAGATCGGCGTCGGCGTCGTTGATCGCGGCTCGGAGCGCGGACAATTGCCTGGGGTTGTAACCAACCGCCGGCAGGACGTTTGCGATGTGCGGATAGGCGTCGAAAACTTCACGCAGCTCCCGGCCCCGCCGAGGACCGGGGGTCGACGATCTCCGCCCCCGCCGCGCGGGCGGCGAGAAAGCCCGCTCCGTAGGGCATGCCGCCGTGCGTGATCGTGGGCCCGTCCTCCACCACCAGCGCCCGTCGACCGCGCACCGCTTCGGGGTCGTCGAGCTGGATGGGGGAAGCGGCATGAACGATAGGCGCGCGCGGGTTGACCGACCGAAGCTCCTTCTCGAGCCGCTCGACCGCGGAATGCGGGGCCGTGTCCACCTTGTTGACCACGAGAACGTCCGCCATCCGGGCGACTGTCTCTCCCGGGTGGTGCGTCGAGACCTGCTCGGGTCGAAACGCATCGGCCACGGCGATGCTCAGTCCGGGCTTGATGAAGGGAAAGTCGTTATTTCCTCCGTCCCACACGATGACGTCGGCCTCCGCTTCGGCCTGGCGAAGAATTTCCGCGTAATCCACGCCGGCGAACACCACGCCGCCGGCTGCGAGATGCGGCTCGTATTCCTCGCGCTCCTCAACTGTGCATCGCATGGCGTCGAGATCGGCCAGAGCGGCGAACCGCTGCACGCGCTCCATGGCGAGATCGCCGTAAGGCATCGGGTGCCTGAGAACGGCGACGCGCAAACCCCGCCGTCTCAGATCGCGGGACAACCAGCGCGCGATCGCGGATTTGCCGCATCCCGTTCGCACCGCGCTGACGGCGATGACCGGCCGCGAGGTCTTCAGCATCGTGCGCTTGGGACCGAGCAGGGAAAAATCGGCCCCTGCCGCCAGCGCGCGCGAAGCGATATGCATGACGTCCTGATGGCGGATGTCGCTGTAAGCGAAGACCGCCTCGTCGACCTCGTGAGCCGCGCACAGAGCCTCGAGCGCCAATTCCTCCGCAATGGGAATCCCCTTGGGATAGAGAGGGCCGGCGAGCGAGGCGGGATAGATGCGTCCGGCGATCCCGGGGATTTGGGCTGCCGTGAACGCTACGACCTCCACGTGTGGATCTTCGCGAAAAACGACGTTGAAATTATGAAAGTCCCGTCCCGCAGCGCCCATGATGAGAATACGACGGCGACGGACTGTGTTTGCTGTCATGTCGTCTTGTCTCCCCAGAGACGCGCTATGGCGCCGCGCCACGCCGATCTTTTCGTCATCGACTTCGCGCCCCGGCGCCGGCGGGCGGGAGATGGCGTGAGAACCAGCCGATTGCGAGACGGATAACGGTCTCCAGCGCGCCGGGTTCCGGGAACAGATGCGTCGCGCCGGGGACGATCTTCAGTTCGCAGAGCGCCGTCATGCGCGCCATCGCCTGTTCGTTGAGCTGAATGACGACATCATCGTCGCCGCCGACGATGAGCAGCGTCGGCGCACGGACCTCGGGCAGGTCTGCGGCCGCAAGATCGGGGCGGCCGCCGCGCGACACCACCGCGCGCACGCGCTCCGGCATGCGTGCGGCGGCGACGAGCGCCGCCGCCGCGCCGGTGCTGGCGCCAAAAAGCCCGAGCGGCAGCTCCGCGAGCGAAGGCTCGCGCGCCGCCCATTGCGCGGCGCCGACCAGACGCTCGGCGAGAAGCGGTATGTCGAACACGTTGGCGCGATCTTCCTCTTCCTGCGGCGTCAGAAGATCAAACAACAGGGTAGCGAAGCCAGCCTCTCCGAGCGCTTCGGCCACGGCGATGTTCCGGGGACTGAACCGGCTCGAGCCGCTGCCATGCGCGAAGGCGACGAGGCCGCGTGGATGCTGCGGTTCGCGCAAGACCCCCGGCAGCCCCCAGGGCGGAACGATGATCTCTCTTTGCCGCGGCGCCTTGTGTGACTTTTCGCTCGATGCCGAACTTAGCTGACGGCGTAAGGGCATGTTCCCTTCCTTTCCGTGCTCGCAGACCTCTCACTCCCGGCGCAGCGCCTCTCGGAGATAGGAGACGGCGTCGCCGAGGACGAAGATCTTGTTGTAGTCGCTCTCGGGGATGTTGATCTTCGTCTTGTGGTGAATCGCGGTGACCAAATTGAGGAAATCCATGGAGTCGAGGTCGAAGGCCTCGCGGAGGTCGTCTTTGTCGTTCGCGCTCGCAATGTCCGCCTCCGGCGCGATGTCGGAGATCAGTTGCAGGACGAGGGCGCGGATTTCGGGATCGGTCATAGGGCTTCGGGCTCCTGAAGTCGCCGCGCGATCGAGGCGAGGAACAGGCCGCCGACATGGCCGTCGGTGACCCGGTGATCGCCCGCGAGCGACAGATTGACGAGACTGCGCGCCTCGACCCGCCCATCTACGACCCAGGGACGAAGCGATACGCGGCCAAAGCCGATGATCGCGACCTGCGGCGGATAGATAATCCCCGCCACCGTCTCGGCGCCGCGGTCGCCGACGTTGGTGATGGTGACGGTCGGCGAGGTCAGCTCGGAGCTTCTGAGCACGCCGCGCCGCGCGCGTTCGACCAGTTCGCGCATCGCCGCCATCAGTTCGGACAGCGGGCGCTTGTCGGCGTCGCGGATCGCCGGCGCGATGAGCCCGCCGCCGCGCAAGGCCACCGCCCAGCCGACATGCACTTCCGTCGAAGGCGCGAAGGCGCCGTTGACGAAGAAGCCGTTGATCGCTGGCGTCTCGCGCGCGCTCAGCGCCGCCGCTTTGAGAAATGCGGCCGCAGGCAGGATGCGTTCGATGGGCGGCCGGTCGGCGTTGAGCCGTTCGAGAAAGGCGAGCGTCGCCGTCGCGTCGACGGTTTCGGACAGATAGTAATGCGGAATCTCGCGCTTCGAGCGGCTCATCGCCGAAGCGATCGCTTTTCGCATCTCGCCGAAGTCGAAGCCCTTCTTCTTCGACGGCGCGGCCGGCGCGGCGGACTTCGCCGCCGCCTCGACATCGGCGAGCCGGATCGAGCCCTCGACGCCGGTCGGCTCGATGGTCGCCAGATCGATCTTGAGCTCGCCGGCGCGACGGCGCGCGACGGGACTGACGCGCAGCCGTTCCCCGCCTGGAGCGACGATTGCGACGGGCGGGGCCGCTGTGACGGCTTCCGCAGGCGCGGGAGGAGGCGCCGGCGGCGCCGTCTTATCCGGGCCGTCGATCTCGGCGAGCACCGCGCCGACCGGAACCTGCTCGCCCTCGCCGACGACGAGCTTAGTCACCACGCCGTCAAGAAAGATCTCGACCTCGATCGCGCCCTTCTGCGTTTCGACCACGGCGACGACATCGCCGGAATGGACGCGGTCGCCGACCTTGACATGCCATTCGACCAGCGTGCCGGCCTCCATATCCGCGCCAAGCGCGGGCATGCGGAATTCGCTCATGACGGATTCACCAGCCGGCGCGCGGCCGCGACGATCTCCGCCGGCTGCGGCAGGCAGGCGTCTTCGAGATGCGCGGCGTAGGGCATGGGAACCTCGCGGCCGCAGACACGCGCCAGCGGCGCGTCGAGCTCGAAGAAGGCGACTTCGGCGAGCCGCATGCCGATCTCGGCCGAGATGGAGCCGCTGCGCCAGCCCTCGTCGACGATTACGCAACGGCGCGTCTTTGTAACCGTCTCGACAATCGCCTTCGTGTCGAGCGGACGCAGAACCCTGAGATCGAGCACCTCGGCCTCGATACCCTCTTTCGCCAGCGTTTCCGCGGCGGCGAGCGTCTTGAACAGGCTGCCGCCATAAGTGATGAGACTCACGTCGCGACCGGGTCGCCGCACGCGCGCGCGGTCGATGTCGGCGCCTGTCGTCGCCGCGTCCGGCGAAAGCGCGCCTTCGTTATTGTAGAGCATCACGTGTTCGAAGACGATGACCGGGTTCGGATCGGCCAGCGCGCCGATAAGCATGTAGCGCGCATCGTCGATGGTGGCGGGCGTGAGCACCCTGAGGCCCGGAATGTGGGCGTACCAACCATCGAGGCTGCGCGAATGCTGCGCCGCGACCCGCCGCCCGCCGCCCGTCGCCATGCGAATGACGAGCGGAACGGCGAACTGGCCGCCAGACATGTAGGGGATCGTCACGGCGCTGTTGACGATCTGGTCGAGCGCCAGCATGCTGAAATTGACGGTCATGATCTCGACGATTGGCCGCAGGCCCGCCATCGCCGCGCCGACGCCGGCGCCGACAAAGGCGCTCTCGGAGAGCGGCGTGTCGCGGATGCGCTCCTCGCCGAATTCCTCGGCAAGTCCCTTGGTGACGGCGTAGCAGCCGCCATAGCGGGCGATGTCTTCGCCCATCAGAAACACGCGCGGATCTTCGCGCAGCGCCTGCCGCAGCGCCTGCTTGCAAGCCTCGCGATAGGTCATGGCCGCCGGGGCGGCGCCTTCGGACCCGCTCACGCCGGAATCTCCCGCATCGTCACGAAGCGTTCGACATCCTCGACCGGTTCGAGCGTTCCAGCTTCGGCGAAGGCGGCGGCCGTCGCGATTTCGGCTGCGACCTCCGCTTCGATGCGCGCGACTTCCTCCGCATGGATCATGCGGTTCTCCTCCAGCCAGGCGCGCAAGCGCTCGATTGGGCCCCGCTTGCGCCAGGCCTCGACCTCCTCCCTGGTTCGATAGGCCTGCGCATCAAACATCGAATGCGCGCGGAAACGATAGGTGCGGCATTCCAGGAAATAGGGCTCGCCGCCCACGCGAACCCGCTCCACCGCCTTCAGCGCCGCCGTTTCGACCGCGACGACGTCCATGCCGTCGACGGCCTCGCCGGCCATGCGATAGCCCGCCGCCTTGCGCACGATCTCCGTCTCGGCCTCGGCGCGGCCGAGCGCCATGCCCATCGAATAGCCGTTGTTCTCGCAGACAAACAAGATGGGCAGCCGCCACAACTGAGCGAGATTCATCAACTCGTGGAACTCGCCCTCGTCGACCGCGCCTTCGCCGAAGAAACACGCCGTGACCGCGTCGCGTTTGGCCATCTTGTCGGCGAGCGCGACGCCGAGCGCCAGCGGCAGGCCGCCGCCGACGATGGCGTTGCCGCCGTAGAAGCGCCGCTTGCGGTCGAAGATGTGCATCGAGCCGCCGCGGCCGCGGCAGCAGCCTTCGAGCTTGCCCAGCATTTCCGCCATCAGCGGCCCCGGCTCGACGCCGCGCGCGAGCGCCTGCCCATGCTCGCGATAGGTGGCGACGATCGCGTCCTGAGGCTTCAAAGCGGCCATGACGCCGACCGACACCGCCTCCTCGCCGTCGTAGAGATGCAGGAAGCCGAGTATCTTCTGCGCCTGATAGAGCTCCACGCATTTCGACTCGAAATGGCGAATGCGGATCATCTCCTTCAGGAGATGCGCGAGATGAGCATGGTCGAGACGCAGCTTGGCCGTCATCGCTCGTCGCTCTCCAGGGTCGAGATGTCGCCCTCGGGCAGGCCAAGCTCGCGCGCTTTGAGCAGCCGGCGCATGATCTTGCCGCTTCGGGTCTTCGGCAGATTGTTGCGGAACTCGATCTCCTTGGGCGCCACGGCGGGGCCGAGCCGCTTGCGGGCGAAGCCGATGAGATCCTTGCGCGTCGCCTCGTCGGCCACCGCGCCCGCCTTCAGCGTCACGAAGGCCTTGACGATCTCGCCCGCCATCGGATCGGGCTTGCCGATCACGCCGGCCTCGGCGACCGAGGGATGCTCCATCAGCGCGCTCTCGACCTCGAACGGGCCGATCAGGTGGCCGGACGATTTGATCACGTCGTCGGCGCGGCCGACGAACCAGAAATATCCTTCGGCGTCGCGCCTGGCGAGATCGCCGGTCAAGTACCAGTCGCCGGCAAAGGCCTTGAGATAGCGCGCCTCCTCGTGGAGATAGCCGCGCATCATCGACGGCCAGCCGCGCTTCAGCGCCAGTTCGCCCTCCTCATCGGGCGCCTCGACGATCTCGATGGCGCCGTCCGCGCGACGTCGTGCGATCGCCGCCTCGACGCCGGGAATGGGCTTGCCCATCGAGCCGGGCTTGACGTCCATCGACGCGTAATTGGCGATCATGATGCCGCCGGTCTCGGTCTGCCACCAATTGTCGTGGAACGGCAGGCCGAGGTTCTCGGCGCCCCAAACCACCGCCTCCGGATTGAGCGGCTCGCCGACGCTCGCCGCGAAACGCAGCGCGCCGAGGTCGTAGCCACGGAGCGCCTCGACGCCGAGTTTCATCATCATGCGGATCGCGGTCGGCGCGGTGTACCAGACGGTCACGCGCTCGCGTTGCAGGACGCCGTACCAGGTCGGCGCGTCGAATTCCGCCTCGACCGCGAGATTGGTGACGCCATGCACGAGCGGCGCGATGACGCCGTAGCTCATGCCTGTCACCCAGCCGGGGTCGGCGGTGCACCAGAAGCGGTCGCCGGCGTGCAGATCGAGCGCCCAGAGGCCCGTGGCGTAATGCGTCACCACCGCTTCGTGCGCATGCAGCACGCCTTTCGGCTTTCCCGTCGTGCCGCTGGTGAAATGCAGCAGCGCGATGTCCTGCGCATCGGTCGGCGGGATGACGAAATCGGGCGAGGCGGCGCCGACATGCTTCGCCCATGAGAGCGTCCCCGGCCCGTCTTCGGCGGCGTCGACGAGGATGACGTGCTTGAGGTCGGGCAGGCGCCGGCGGTTCGCCTCGATCTTGCGCCGATAGAGCGCCTCGGTCGTCACCAGCACGCGCCCGCCGCCAATTTGCAGCCGCGTGGCGATCGGCTCCGGTCCAAACGCCGCGAACAGCGGCGAGACCACGCATTTGGCCTTCATCGCGCCGAACACGGCGCTGTAAAGCTCGGGAGCGCGGCCAAGCAGAACGAAAACACGCTCGCCCTCGCCGACCCCGAGCGCGCGCAGGGCGTTGGCGAAGCGCGCGCTCATCGCCTTCAGGTCCGCGAAAGAGAAATCCTTCGTTTCGCCCGCCTTGCCGATCCAGCGCAACGCAGTACGATCGGCGTCGGGCCCGGCCGCATGGCGATCGATCGCCTCAAAGGCGATGTTGAGCCCGGCGCCGCCAGGCAGGCCGCTTAGCGCCCTGCGCGCTTCGTCCCAGCTGAAATGGCCGCGCAGAGCCTCGTAGTCTCCGAGATTGGGCGGAACCGCGAATTTCGTCGCATCCTTGCGGATGGTCGCGTAACGCTCGATTGCGCGCGGGTTCGACACGTCAGTCCTCCCGTGCTCGCAAGCCTCGGGCCGCCGCCTTGTCAGCGCCCGGCCCGGGCGTTGTTTGATCGATGGAGCGCGGCGACGCGAGACCAAAGACGCCGAGCGGGAAGCCGGCAGCGCGCGTTGCGCGCCCTCGTTTGTCTACTTGCTCGACAGGCGTTGTCGTCTCTCGCGATGCAGGCGCGGTTGTCATTCTCGGCGCCGTCTTCCCTGCTGACCCCGCCGGAGCGAGGTTGGTGCTGCGCGCAAGCTGCGCGATCCCAACGGGGGCGACATTGCGTTGCGTCAAAACGCCGCCCCGCGCCTTGGCTTAATTGATTATCCCCGTGAGAAAGACGCCATCGAACGTGACTGCGCCGCCAATCGACGCCACCGGCGCGCCGAGGCCGCACATCTTCCCGAGAGTGAGCAGGCCCGCTCCGAGCAGGGCGCCCAGACTGCCGCTCACATAGGCGAGCGGCGCGTCCGAAGCCGCGCAAGAGAGAGCGCGTCGCACAAAAAAAACCCCGCCACAAATCTGGCGGGGCGAGTGCGGCGCTGCCATGAGGGGGAAGTACAGCGCCTAGGTGCAAGCGTAAATTCACAGATGTCGGCCCCCCGCGTAGTGGCGAAAGTCACAGTCCGGCGACGCGCGGCGCGATTCCCGCCCCGACCGTCGGCCAGACGAGCGACAGGGTAAAAGAAGCTTTCACGCGAGCCCCGCCACGCCCGCGTTTCTTCATTCCGGGATGCGCGCGCAGGCGGCGGAGCGCGCCACAGGCTCGATTCTCGCGGCGCCTGCCCTCAGTCGAACGCTCCGGCGTATACGTCCGGCACGTAGAGGTTCTTCGGCACGGGCGTGCGCTCATAGTCCGGGCGATGTTCGCGCGCCGGCAGAACCGGGTTCACAAGGGGCACGGCGTCATAGGGAATCTGCGTCAGGAGATGCGCGATGCAGTTGAGTCGCGCCCGCTTCTTGTTGACGGCCTCCACCACATGCCAGGGCGCCTCGGGAAAATGGGTGCGCTCCAGCATGGTCTCCTTGGCCTTGGTGTAATCCTCCCAGCGCCGGCGCGACTCCAGATCCATCGGGCTCAGCTTCCATTGTTTGAGCGGATCGTGAATGCGCAGGAGAAATCTGAGATGCTGCTCCTCGTCCGTGATCGAGAACCAATATTTGATGAGCACGATCCCGGCGCGCGCCAGCATGCGCTCGAATTCCGGAACCGACTGGAAGAACTCTTCGTATTCCGCGTCGCTGCAGAAACCCATCACGCGCTCGACGCCGGCGCGGTTGTACCAGGAGCGGTCGAACAGGACCATCTCGCCGCCCGCCGGCAGATGCGTGACATAGCGTTGGAAATACCATTGCGTGCGCTCGCGCTCGCTCGGCGCCGGCAACGCCGCGACGCGACAGACGCGGGGATTCAGGCGCTGCGTGATGCGCTTGATGACGCCGCCCTTGCCCGCCGCGTCCCGGCCCTCGAACAGCACCACCACCTTGAGCTTCTTGTAGACGATCCAGTCCTGCAGCTTGATGAGTTCGCGTTGCAGCCGCAGCAGCTCGCGAAAATACAGCTTGCGGTCCTCGCTCTCCGCGGCGGGATGTTCGAGGACCCCCTCGATGGTGTCGGCGACGCGGTCGTCGTCGAGCTCCAGCTCCAATTCCTCGTCGAGATCGTCGGACACTTCGACGTGGATGCGCCTGAAAATCTCCGCCGCTTTCTTCGCCGCCTCGTTGTCCATCGCGCCTCTCCTTATGTGTCGACCGCCAAGATGTGACACGGAGATTGCGTTTTTGAGACGGCCGGGATCGGGCGGCGCGAGCAGAAACGTCCGCCTACCATTCCTTCGGCCGGTTGACGACCACAAAGCCGGCCAGCTCCTTCGCGTCGGCGACAAAAGCCTCGGCGGCGCCGCGCAGGCGATCCACGTTCTTCTTGCTGAACCCTTTTGCGCTCTCGTCCAGCTCCAGCGTCGTAAGGATCACGAGCAGCGCATGCTCGCCGCCCTCTCGCAGGCGGACCTTGGCGGTCGTCGCCTTGCGCGCCAGGGGATGTTTGAAGGCTTTCTGCATCGCGTCCATCGCAGCTGACCGCGATGACCTTAGCGGAGCCCACTGTCACAAACCAGTCATGTGGGTCCGGCGCCGACCTCGCCGCCGGACCCGCCCTCCCCCGCTCAGACCAGCTTCACCAGCATCTTGCCGAAGTTTCCGCCGTGCAGAAGGTCCACGAGCGCCTGCGGCGCCGCGTCGAGCCCGTCGCGCACCGTCTCGCGGTACTTGAGCTTGCCCGAGGCGACGAGCCCGCCGACCTCGGCCAGAGCCTTCGGCCATAGGGCCAGGTGATCGGAGACGATGAAGCCTTCGATCTTGATGCGCCGGACCAGGAACAGCCGCATGTCCGGCAGGACCGTCGGCGCGGCCTCGTAGGAGGCGATCAGTCCGCAGATCGCGATGCGGCCGAAGTCGTTGATGCGCTTCAGGCATTGCAGGAACGGCTCGCCGCCGACGTTCTCGAACAGGCCGTCGAGACCGCCCGGGAGGGCGGCCTTCATGTCGTCCGCGAAGGTCGGGGACTTGTGGTCGACGCAGGCGTCGTATCCGAGTTCGCCGCGCACATAGGCGCATTTCTGCGGCCCGCCGGCGATGCCGACCGCCCGCGCGCCCTTGAGCCTGGCGAGCTGCCCGACCACGCCGCCGACCGCCCCCGAGGCGGCCGAGACGACGACCGTCTCGCCCGGCTTCGGCTTGATGATCTCGTTGAGCCCGTACCAGGCGGTGACGCCGGGCATGCCGACCACGCCGAGATAGGCCGAAAGCGGGATCGTCTTCGCGTCGACCACGGTCCAGCCGGCGCCGTCGCTCAGGGCGAACTGCTGCCAGCCGCCCATGCCGACGACGAAATCGCCGGGCTTGAACTTCGCATTCTTCGAACTCGACGACCTCTCCGACCGTCCCCCCGCCCATGACCGCGCCGAGCTCCTGCGGCTTGGCGTAGCTCTTGGCGTCGCTGAGCCTTCCGCGCATGTAGGGATCGAGCGAGATATAGTGATGGCGCACGACGATCTCGCCCTCGCGGGCGTGCGGGACCGGCGCCTCGACGGCGCGGAAATTCGCCGGCGAAACCTTATCGGCTGGCCGCGAGTCGAGAACGATCTGCCTGTTGACGGACATGGGAGCGCCTCCTGCGCGACCTTTGGGCGCCCTTTGTGCCTTGTCGGCGCGGAGGGTTCAACACGAACGACGCGAGGCGTCAGCCGCGCGGCGCGTAGTCGGCGGGATCGACGGTCGCCGGCCGCCCTTCCAGCGACAAGGCCGTCGCCCGCTCCGGCGTGCGCGCGACGACGCGGCCGCGCCGAACCACCGCCAGCCGCTCGGCGCGCAGACGCACGGCCTCGATAGGATCGGCCGCCTGCAGCAGCACGAAATCGGCGTGAGCGCCGACGTGCAGCCCGTAGCCTTCCAGCCCCATGACGCGCGCCGCCGTCTCGGTGACGCCTGCGAAGCTCCAGGCGATGGCCTCGCGGCTCGTCATCGGCGCGACGTGAACGGCCATATGCGCGACGTCGAGCATGTCGGCCTGCCCAAGCCGTACCAGGGGTCCATCACGCAGTCCTGGCCGAGCGCGACGTTGACGCCGCCCGCCCGCAATTCGGGAATGCGCGTCATGCCGCGCCGGCGCGGATAGGTGTCGTGGCGGCCCTGCAGCGTGATGTTGATGAGCGGATTGGCGACGACGTTGATGCCGGATTCGGCGATCAGCGGGATCAGCTTCGAGACGTAGTAATTGTCCATCGAATGCATCGAGGTCGCATGGCTCGCCGTCGCGCGGGCGCCTGAGCCCCAGCCGCTGCGCCTCGGCCGCCAGCGTCTCGATGTGGCGCGACAGCGGGTCGTCGCTCTCGTCGCAATGCAGGTCGATGGGCAGGCCGCGCTTGGCGGCGATTTCGCAAAGCGCCTTCACGCTGCCGGCGCCCTCCTCCATCGTTCGCTCGAAATGCGGAATGCCGCCGACGACGTCGACGCCGAGATCGAGCGCGCGCTCGAGGTTCTCGCGCCGCGTTCGGGCGAGCGGAAATAGCCGTCCTGCGGGAAAGCGACGAGTTGCAGGTCCAGGTACGGCTTGACCTGCTTCTTCACCTCCAGCAGCGCCTCGACCGCCAGCAGCCGGTCGTCGCAGACGTCGACATGGGTGCGGATCGCCAGCAGCCCGCGCGAGACCGCCAGATCGCAGTAGCGCAAGGCGCGCTCGGCCACCGCCTCATGCGTCAACAGCGGCTTCAGCTCGCCCCAGAGCGCGATGCCCTCCAGCAGCGTGCCGGACATGTTGAGGCGGGGAATCCCCAGCGACAGCGTGGCGTCGAGGTGGAAATGGCAATCGACGAAGGGCGGGCTCAACGAGCCGGCCCTTGGCGTCGATGGTTTCGCGCGCTTGCGCCCCGATGCCCCGGTTCGATGGCGACGATCCGCCCGTCGCGAGCGGCGACGTCGACGCCTTTGCGCCCGTCGGGCAGCGTCGCGTTGCGGATGAGGAGGTCGAAGGTCATGGGAGAAACGGCGTTAAGTTGATGCGCCGGCGCCGCCGCCACTCCCCGTACACGGGGAGAGGGCTAGGGTAAGGGGCGGCTCTGCGAGCGCGGCGCTGACGGAAAGTAGCCCTTGCCCTCTCCCCGCATGCGGGGAGAGGGGAAGTCGAGCCGGGCTGCGTCTCAGCCCTCGACGCCCTTCACGTACCAGTCGATGACCGCCAGGTCCTTGTCCCCCATGCGCACGCCCTTGGCCAGGCGCTCCTTGCCGGACTGGTCGTTCATCGGGCCGGTGAACACGTCGTAGCTGCCGTCGGCCCAGCCGTTCATCACCTTTTCGGAGGCTTCCTTCACGTTGGCGGGCAGGCTCTTGTTGTAGGGCCCGAGCTTGACCGCGCCATCCTTGACGCCCCACCAGGAATCCTCCGACTTCCAGGTTCCATCGACCAGCGCCTTGGCGCGCGTGGTGTAGTACTTGCCCCAGAGGTCGAGAATGGCGGTCAGATGCGGCGTGCGGCGCGAAGCGCGACATGTCGGCGCCCTGGCCGAAGCCGTAGATCTTCTTCTTCTCGCAGACCTGCAACGTGGCCGGCGATTCGGTGTGAGACGTGATGACGTCGCAGCCGAGATTGGCGAGCGTCTCGGCGGCCGCCGATTCCTTGGCCGGGTCGAACCAGGAATTGATCATCACCAGCTTGACCTTGATGTTCGGATTGACCGACTGCGCCGCCAGCGTGTAGGAATCCACGCCCATCACGACTTCCGGGACCTTGAACGAGCCGAGATAGCCGATCACGCCGGTTTTCGACATCATGCCCGGGATCACGCCGAGCGCGGCGCGGCCCTCGTGGAAGCGGTTGTTGTAGGTGGCGACGTTCGGCGCGCGCTTGTAGCCCGTGCAATGCTCGAACTTCACGTCCGGGAATTCCTTGGCGACCGTGATCGTCTGGTCCATGTAGCCGAAGGAGGTCGTGAAAATGAGCTTGTGGCCGGATTTGGCGAGGTCGCGGATGACGGGAATGGCGCTCTGGTCCTCGTTGACGTTCTCGACATAGTCGGCCGTCACCTTGCCGCCCATGGCCTTGACCATCTCCTTGCGGCCCTTCTCGTGCGCCCAGGTCCAGCCGTAGTCGCCGACCGGGCCCAGATAGATGTAGCCGACCTTCAGCGGCGTATCGCCGAGCGCGGTCTTGTTGATGAACGGCGCCGCCAGCGCCGCGGCGCCCGCGGATTTGATCAGCCCGCGCCGGGTGAACATCGTCATTTTTGCTTCTCCTCCAAGAAAAACGTCTCAAGCGTCAGCGATGAACGGCTTGCCGAGGCAGGCCGGCGCCTCCGACCCGCCGCGGCTGCGCGCCGACATCACCGCCAGGACGACGACCGCCATCAGATACGGCATTGAAGCCCAGAACTGGCTCGGAAGAAAGGAAAATCCGGACGCCTTGGCATAAAGTTCGAGCGTCATGAACACGGCGAAGAAATAGGCGCCGCCGAGCAGCCGCCCTGCCCGCCAGCCGGAAAAGACCACCAGCGCGAGCGCGATCCAGCCGCGCCCCGCCGTCATTCGCTCCGCCCACAGCGGCGTGATGACCATCGAGAAATAGGCCCCGGCGATCCCCGACATCGCGCCGCCGAACATGACTGCGAGATAGCGCACGCCGATCACGGAATAGCCGATCGAATGGGCGGAATGATCGTTCTCGCCGACCGCGCGCAGCACCAGCCCGGCGCGCGTGCGGTTCAGGAACCAAGAGACCGCCGCCACCATGAGGAAGGCGAAATAGACCAGCGGGCTGTAGCCGAACAGCACCTTGCCGATCGGGATGCTGGGCGAGCGCGTCGGGAAACAGCTGATCGAAACGACTGGATCGCGAAGCCGGTATAGGCCGTGCCGATCAGCGAGGAAATGCCGGTTCCGAATATGACGAGCGCCAGCCCGCTCGCCACCTGATTGGCCCCGAGCGTCAGCACCATGAAGCCGAACAGCAGCGAGGCCAGTCGCCCCCGCCGCGGCGGCTGCGACCACGCCGAGCCACGGCCCCGCCGCCGTAAGCCAGGGCAAAGCGTCCGCCAGTTCCGGGTCCGAACAGGTGAATGTGACGGCGAAGCCGGTGATGGCGCCGCACAGCATCATGCCCTCGACGCCGAGATTGAGCACCCCGCTCTTCTCCACCACCAGCTCGCCAGTAGCGGCGAGCAGGATCGGCGTCGCGAGGCTGACGATCGTGAGGATCGTCTCGATGATTAGATCGAAGCTCATGCCCGCGCCACCGTCGTTGTCTTCGCGCCCCATTCGATGCGGATGCGTCGTCGCACCAGCACGTCGCTCGCCAGGATGAAGAACAGCATCATCGCCTGGAATATGCCGGCGGTGGCGCTGGGCACATGCACCGTGGTCTGCGCCACCTGCCCGCCTACGTAGGAGATCGCCAGCACTATGCCCGCCAGCACTATGCCGATCGGATGCAGGCGCCCGAGAAAGGAGACGATGATCGCCGTGAATCCGTAGCCCGAGGGGAAGCCGAGATTGAGCTGGCCGGATTGCGTCGTCGTCTCCAGCACGCCCGCCAGCCCCGACATCGCCCCGGAGATCAGCAGCGTCGACCACACGGCGTCGGTGGCGCGATAGCCGGCGTAGCGCGCCGCCTTCGGCGCCTCGCCGACCACCCTTATGCCGAGCCCGAATTCGGAGCGCGCCATGAGGAGCCAGAACAGCAGCGCCAGCGCGAAGGAGATATAGAGCCCCGGCGGGAACGGCAGGCCGAACAGCTGGGCCGGCAGCCGCTGATCGGCGGTGAACGGCGCGGTCTGCGGGAAGTTCTGGCCGTGCGGATCCTTCCACGGGCCGGCGACGAAATAGTTCAGCACCTGCAGCGCGACATAGACCAGCATCAGGCTCGACAGGATCTCGTTGACGCCGTAGCGGTTGCGCAGCCACGCCACCGGCGCCGCCCACAAGGCCCCCGCGGCCATGCCGACGACGATCATCAGCGGCACGATCCAGACCCCGTGCATGTTTTCGGTCAGGATCGCGACGCCCGCGCCGCCGAGCGCGCCGACGAGATATTGCCCCTCGGCGCCGATGTTCCAGATCTTGGCCTGATTGCCGAGGGTTAGCCCCAGCGCGATGATGATGAGCGGGGCGGCCTTGGCGGCCACGTCCTGCCACTTGTAGGAGGCGAGCACGGGCGTGAAGAAGATCTCCGACACCGCGCGCGGGCCGTCGTAGCCGATCGCCTCGAAGATGATCGCGCCGACGATCATGGTCATGATCACCGCGCCGATCGGGCTCAGCGCCAGCATGACGCGGCTGAGTTCGCGTCGTTTCTCGAGCCTAATGCGCATGATGCATGTGCTCCGTCATCTCGACGGTCGCCTTCGGATCGCCGTGCACGCCGCCCATCAGGAGACCGATCTCCTCGATCGAGGCTTCTCCCACTTTCATCACCCGCGACAGGCTCCCCAAATTCATGACCACCAGCGTGTCGCAGAGCTCCAGCAGCTCGTCGAGATCCTGCGAAATGACGAGGATGGCGCAGCCGCGCCCGGCGAGATCGACCAGCGCCTGGCGGATGGCGGCCGCCGCGCCCGCGTCCACGCCCCAGGTCGGCTGGCTCACCGCGATCGCCGAGGGCTCCTGCAGGATTTCGCGGCCCATGATGAATTTCTGCAGATTGCCGCCCGAAAGCGAACCGGCGGTCGATTGGTGGCCGAGCGCCTTGACGGTGAAGGCGCCGATCACCCTGTCCGCATAGGCGCGGGCGCGGCCCATGTTGATGAGGCCCGCGGAGACGAAGCCCATGCGCCGGCGCGCGGTCAGCGCCCCGTTCAGCGCCAGCGTGAAATCGGCGACGGCGGCGTGGCCGTTGCGCTCCTCCGGCACGGCGCAGAGCCCCAGCGCCCGCCGGTCCGTAGGCCCGAGCCGGCCGATCGTCCGGCCTTCCAGCACGATCGCCTCGTTCGGCGAGGCGACTTCGCCGCTAAGCGCCTCCATCAGCTCGTTCTGGCCGTTGCCGGCGACGCCGGCGACGCCGAGGATCTCGCCGGCGCGCACGGAGAAGGAGATGTCCCTCAGCGCCATGCCGAAATCGCCGCGCTTGGGCAGGCTCAGAGACCGCGCCGCGAACTTCTCCGGCCCGAACGTCCGCCCCGCGGCGCGGGTGATTTCCTTGAGACCCGCGCCGATCATCAGCTCGGCCATGCTCTTCGACGTCTCCCTGCGCGGGTCGCATTCGGCCACGAACTTGCCGCCGCGAAGGATGGTCGCGGTCTCGCAGAGCGCGATGATCTCGTGCAGCTTGTGGGAGATGTAGAGAATCGAGCAGCCCTCCCCGCTGAGCTTCCGCAGGGTCTCGAACAATTGCTCGACCTCCTGCGGCGTCAGCACCGAAGTCGGCTCGTCCATGATGAGCAGCTTCGGATTGAGCAGCAACGCGCGCACGATTTCGATACGCTGGCGCTCGCCCACGCTCAGCGTCGTAACGATGCGGCGGGGATCGAGCTTCAGTCCGTAAAGATCGAGCACGCGCAGGATCTCGGCCTCGAGCTTCTTCTGCGGAATTTTGGCGTCGAGCCCGAGCGCGATGTTCTCCAGCACCGTCAGCGCCTCGAACAGCGAAAAATGCTGGAACACCATGCCAATGCCGAGCTTTCGCGCCGCGCGGGGGTTGGCGACCCGGACCGGCGCTCCGTCCCACAGGATCTCCCCGGAATCGGGGGCGAGAATCCCGTAGATCATCTTGACGAGGGTCGATTTGCCCGCCCCGTTCTCGCCGAGGAGGGCGTGAATCTCGCCGGGCTTGACGGTCAGGCTCACATTGTCGTTGGCCAGCACGCCCGGAAATTGCTTGGTTACGCCGCGCAACTCCAGGCGCGGAATTGTCCCGTTGGTCGTCATTCCGCCCCCGCGCCCGCGCGCCAGCCCCGAGAGCCGCGCACGCCTCCCCAAATGCAAGCTCCGCGCCGTTCGCGCGGGTCGGCGCCTCCGCGCCCGACTTCAGTTTAGAACTCGCCGCGAACCGCCCGTCAATTGGGCGCCGGCGCCAATTTCACGAACAGCGTCGGCTGGCGTCCCGCGCGGCGGCGCCGCAATATGGCGCGAACAGCCAGGAGAAGCCCCTTGACCCCGCAACAGGACATCGAATTTCTGCGTCGCTCGTTCGACGTCGCCCGCCGCTCCCGGGAGGGCGGCGACCATCCCTTCGGCGCGGTGCTCGTCGGCCCCGATGGCCAGGTGCTGCGCGAGCAGGGCAACGGCTACAGCGCCGAAGGCGGCGACCGCACCGCGCACGCCGAACGGCTGCTCGCCTCCTGGGCGGCCAAGACGCTGGACCTCGGGCTGTTGCGGCGCTCGACGCTCTACACTTCCGCCGAGCCCTGCGCGATGTGCGCCGGCGCGCTCTATTGGGCGGGCGTGGGCCGCGTGGTCTATGGGCAGAGCGAGAAGGGGCTGAAGGCGGCCACGGGCGCGCATGACGAGAACCCGACGCTGGACCTGCCGTGCCGGATCGTGTTCGCCGCCGGCCAGCGCCCGACCGAAGTGGTCGGGCCCTTGCTGGAGGAGGAGGCCGCGCAATTGCAGGCCGACTATTGGGCGTCGCGCGCGCACTCCCCATAGGACGCGAGGCGCCGTCTCCAAACAGGAGCCCCCGTCGCGCTGAGAGCGACGGGGGCGGTCCATCGCATCAAACGCGCGCGGTCAATGATGCCAGAACAACACGAGCAGAATGATGATCGGCAGCGGCACGCCGAGCAACCAGAGCAGAGCCCCTCGTCCAAATCCCATCTCAGCCTCCTGCAGACCGGTCGGAAGCGACCTTGTCCAACCAAACGCCGCGATGCGCCCCGCGTTCCCACAAAGGGGCGCTCTGCAAGCGGGCTGCGAAGTCCATTTTCAGTTGAAGGGGAGTTGGCGCCCAATCGCCGGGACGAGCCCGGCCATGAGGACGCCCTTCAGTCAATCTCCTCGCGACGAAGCACCCTGCCCGCCCGCGAGCAATCAAACGAAACGGCGGCCGGGGCCGCCGTGTCCGGCTTGAGCGAAGCCGGCGTCACACGACCCGCGCAACTCAGCCCCGCGCCAATGGTCGCCGCCACGATCGAACCTAGAAGGCCCGATCCAACCATCAGGCCAGAGGCGCGGAACAACCAGCCGAAAATCACGGCGCCGATAACGCCGTAGCCGCCCCCGCGCACGATCAGGCTGGCGAGCCGCCATCTCGAACGCTCCGGTCGTCGCGCATCGAGCGCGCTCCAACCGGAGAACGCGGGCGGCCGGCGAGGGTTCCCCGGCGGGGGTCTTCCGCCCTCAGACGACCGTCTGGCGCTGCGCGCCGAGGATCCCGCCGTCGAGCTCCATCACGTCGCCGCGCTTCAGGAACTGCGGCGGCTTCATGCCGAGGCCGACGCCCTCCGGCGTGCCGGTGACAATGACGTCGCCCGGCAGAAGCGTCATGAACAGGCTCAGATGCGCGACGATCTCGGCCACGGAGAAGATCATGTCGCTGGTGTTGCTGTTCTGGCGCATGACGCCGTTGACCTTCAGCGAAACAGGCAGGTTCTGCGGGTTCGCGATTTCATCGGCCGTCACCAGATAAGGTCCGAGCGGACCGAAGGTGTCGAAGCTCTTGCCCTTCACCCACTGGCCGCCGCGATGAACCTGCCAATGCCGCTCGGACACGTCGTTGGCGAGGCAATAGCCGGCGACATGCTTCAGCGCGTTCTCCTTGGACACGCGGCGCGCGGTCGCGCCGATGATGACGGCGAGCTCGACCTCCCAGTCCATCTGCTCCGAACCTTCGGGCAGCGCCACGTCGTCGTTCGGCCCCTGCATGCAGGTGATCGCCTTGTTGAAGACGATCGGCTCCTTCGGCGGCTGCGCGCCGGTCTCGGCGGCGTGCTTGCCGTAGTTGAGGCCGATGGCGACGAACTGCCGCGCCCCGCCGACCGGCGCGCCGAAGCGCGCGCCCGCGGGCACGACCGGCATCTTCGACAGGTCGATGGCGGCGATGGCGGCGAGCTTCTGCGGCGTGAGCCAGTCCGGCGTGATGTCGGGGACAAGCAGCGACAGATCGCGCTTGACGCCATTAGCGTCGATGGCGCCGGCGCGCTCTGCGCCGGGCGCGCCGTGTCGGAAAAGTTTCATGGGCTTCCCTCTCTTGAACCGGCGAGGCCCCTAGCATGTCACCGCGGGCTTGCAAACGCGGGGCGCGCGGGGGATCAGCGGTTCTTGAACGCCGCCGGCCGCTTCTCCACGAAGGCGCGCATGCCCTCCTTCTGGTCCTCGGTCGAGAACAGCCCGTAGAACAGCCGGCGTTCGAACAGCACGCCCTCCGTCAGCATCGTCTCCTGGGCGCGATTGACCAATTCCTTGGCCGCCCGCACCGAGATCGCGCCAAGCCCCGCCACCTCGGCGGCGATCTTGACGACCTCGTCGACGAAATTCTCAGGCCCCAGCACGCGCGAGACGAGGCCCGAGCGTTCGGCCTCGGCCGCATCCATCATGCGGCCCGTCAGCACCATGTCCATCGCCTTCGACTTGCCGACGAAGCGGGTGAGCCTTTGCGTGCCGCCGGAGCCGGGAATGACGCCGAGCTTGATCTCCGGCTGGCCGAATTTGGCGGTCTCGCAGGCGACGATGAAATCGCACATCATCGCCAGTTCGCAGCCCCCGCCCAGCGCGAAACCGGCCACCGCCGCGATCACGGGCTTGCGGATCTTCGTCACATATTCCCAGGCGACGAAGGGGTCGTCCATCAGCCCGTTGGAGAAGGCGAGGGTCTGAAGCTCCCTGATGTCGGCCCCCGCGGCGAAGGCCTTTTCCGAGCCCGTCAGCACGATGGCGCCGATGGCTTCGTCGTTCTCGAAGGCGGTCAGCGCGGCGTTGAGATCGGCGATGAGGCCGCGACTCAGCGCATTGAGCGCCTTCGGCCGGTTGAGCCTTATGAGCCCGACCTTTCCACGAGTTTCGACGAGGATGTTTTCGTAAGTCACGACGGCCCTCCCTGGGTCGGCGCCGTCATACGGGCCGCCCCGCCGGCAGACAAGCGGCGGCGCTTGCTTTTATACTGACTAGTCGGTATAAAAGCTCATGACCCCGCAACGCCCGATGGCGCCGGCGCGGCGCAAGCTGCTCGACGCCGCTCTGTCGCTCATCCGCGCCCAGGGCTACACGGCCACGACGATCGACGAATTATGCGCGCGCGCCGGCGTCGCCAAGGGCTCGTTCTTCCACCATTTCCCCGACAAGGAGGCGCTCGCCGTCGCCGCCGCGAACTATTGGTCGCAGACTACCGGCCAATTGTTCGCGGGCGCGCCCTACCACGCCCCGGCCGACCCGCTCGACCGGCTGCTTGCCTATCTCGATTTCCGCAAGGCGCTCATCGCCGGCGCGATCCCCGAGTTCACCTGTCTCGTCGGCACGATGGCGCAGGAGGTCTACGAGACGCATCCGGCGATCCGCGCCGCCTGCGAGGCGAGCATCAGCGGCCACGCCGCGACGCTGGAGGCCGACATCGCGGCGGCGATGAAGCTTTACGGCCTCAGCGCCGATTTCACGCCCCGCAGCCTCGCCCTGCACATGCAGGCGGTGCTGCAAGGCGCGTTCATCCTGGCGAAGGCGAAGGGCGAAGCGTCGGCGGCCGTGGAAAGCGTCGATCACCTGCGCCGCTACGTCGAACTCCTGTTTTCGGCTCGCAAGGGAGAAGTCTCGTGAAAATATCGGTCGAAACCAAGGTCGCCGCGCCGATCAAGGATGTCTGGCGCGCCTACACGACGCCCGAGGACATCAAACAATGGAACGCCGCCTCGCCGGACTGGCATACGACGTCGGCGAGGGTGGACCTGCGCGAGGGCGGCGAATTTTCCTCGCGCATGGAGGCCAAGGACGGCAGCATGGGTTTCGATTTCGCGGGCGTCTATACGAAGGTCGCCGAGCCTCGCCTCATCGAATATTCCTTCGGGGAGCGCGCCGCGCGCGTCGAATTCGCGGAAGCGCCCGAGGGCGTGCGCGTGCGCGTGACCTTCGACGCCGAGGACGTCTATCCCGTCGAGCAGCAGCGCGCCGGCTGGCAGGCGATCCTCGACAATTTCGCCCGTCACGTTCAGGCCCGTCTTTCCCCGCTTCCTTGAGCGACAGCCCGCGCGCCGTTCCGGCGCGCGGGTCGGCTTCCAAGAGGGCTCAAGACGCCGTGGAGCGGCGCGCCAGGGACAACCAGACCCCTCCGGCGATGAGCACGGCGCCGGAGGCGCGGCCGAGCCATTTCGTCCGCCCCGGCTTCAGGAACCACGCCTTTCCGTACCCGGACGCCAGCGCATAGGCGCAGTCCGACACGCCCGCGAATACCACCGTGACGGCGCACATGGCCGCCAGTTGCGGCGCCGCCGGCAGCCTGGGATCGACGAACTGGGGCAGGAACGCGGTGAAGAAGACGATGGTCTTGGGATTGGTCAATGCGACCAGCAGGCCGCGCGCGAAATGAACCCGGCGGGATGGGACCAGCGCCGCGCCGCTCTCGCCCGACTTCCGCCAGGCGGTCACGCCGAGATAGATGAGATAGAGCGCGCCGGTCCAGCGCAAGGCGTCGAACAGGACCGCAGCATTCGCGAGCACCCAATCCAGTCCGAGCGTGATCGCCGCAAGAAGAACTGCATTGCCCAACGTCGTTCCGGACACGGTCGCCAGCGCCGCGCGCACGCCTTGGGTCGCGCCGGTCGAAATCACCAATGTCACGATCGGACCCGGCGTGAGGATGAGGACGGTCGTGATGGCGAGGAACGCGCTGAACAAGTGAAGGTTTATCATCCCGCAACTTTCGCTAGAGATTTCTTCGGGCCCCGCCGAAAGGCTAGCCGATTCCGGATCGAGCCGCAAAGCCGGCGCACGCGGCTTTCGCAGGTTCATTCCGCCGCCTGCTTGAGCGAGAGGCCCCGCGTCAGCAGCGCGCGCAGCGGCGCCGGCTTCACCGGCTTGTTGAGCAGCGCCACGCCGGCCGCCTCGCAGGCCGCGCGCACTTCGACGCTGCGGTCGGCGGTGGCGAGAACGGCGGGGATGTCGGCGCCGAGCGTCTCCCGCACGGCGGCGATGGCGGAAAGCCCGTCGCCGTCGTCGAGATGATAATCGGCGATGACGATATCGGGCGGCGGGTCCAGCCGCGTCAGGCATTCGGCGAACCCCGCCGCCGTCGCCACCTCGCAGCCCCACTTGCCGATCAGCGTGCGCATGCCCTCGAGCACGCGCGGCTCGTTGTCGATGGCCAGCACCCTGAGGCCCGCCAGCGGGTCCGTGCTCAAGGGCTCGGCCACAGCCGCCCCGGCCAAGGCCGGCGCGGCCAAGCGGGCGAGCGGCGCCGTCGCGGAGAAGACCGAGCCGCGTCCCTCCCAGGACCTCAGGCCGATGGGATGGCCGAGCACGCGTCCCAACCGCTGCACGATGGAAAGGCCGAGCCCCAGCCCGCGCGCGACCTTCGCGCCCTGTTCGAGCCGATGGAACTCCTCGAACACCCGCGCGCGCTTGCCCTCGGGAATGCCGAGGCCGGTGTCCCAGACCTCCACCCGCGCCGCCTCGCCCGCCCGCCGCACGCCGACGAGCACGCGGCCCTTCGGCGTATATTTGATCGCGTTGGAGACGAAATTCTGCAAGAGGCGCCGCAGCAGCCGCCGGTCCGAGCGCACCGCCAGCCGCGTCGCCAAGAAGGTCAGCTTCAGCCCCTTGGCGCGCGCCATCGGCGCGAATTCGATCTCCAGCTGCCGGAACAATTCGGCGAGCGGCACGTCGGAGATCTCCGGCTTGGTCGCCCCGGCGTCGAGCCGGGAGATGTCGAGCAGCGCCCCCAGAATGTCCTCGACCGCCTCCAGCGAGGAGTTGACGTTGCGCGCCAGATGCAGCCGCTCGCCCAGGGGCGCGTCGGCCGCCGTCTCCACCAGCGAGCTCACATAGAGCCGCGCGGCGTTGAGCGGCTGCAAGAGATCGTGGCTGGCGGCCGCGAGAAAGCGGGTTTTCGAGAGATTGGCGTCCTCGGCCGACGTCTTGGCGCGCGCAAGCTCATGGTTGAGCCGCTCCAGTTCGGCGGTGCGCTCGCCGACGCGCCGCTCCAGGCTTTCGTTGGCGGCGGCGAGCTCCTCCTCGAAGGCGACCGTCTGGCTGATGTCGGCGTAGGTCGTGACGATGCCGCCGTCCGGCAGCCGCGCCGAGCGCACCTCCAGCACGCGCCTCGGCTGACGCAGCCTCAGCCGCGTCGGCTCGTCGCGGTCGAGCAGGCTCGTGATCCGCTCGGCGACGTAATCGTCGGAGGCGCCCTGCCCGTAGACGCCGCGCGCGGCGTTGAAGCGCACGATCGCGTCGAGCCCGAGCCCCGGGCGCAGCATCGAGGGCGGCATGTCGAACAGTTCGGCGAAGGCGCGGTTCCAGGCGATCAGCGAAAGATTGCTGTCGAACACGGTGACGCCCTGGCGCGCATGATCGAGCGCATGCTGCAGGAGATCGCGGCTCGACTGGATGGCGGCGGAGGCGTCGTCCAGCATCTTCAGCGCGGATCTGCCCGACATCGCCCGCCGGCGCAGCAGCAGCGACAGCACCAGCCGCGAGGTCGAGGCGCCGATGACCGGCGACAGAAGATGTTCGGCGTGGCGGATGACGATGGCGTCGGCCTCGGCGCTGGCGTGTCTTTCGAGGCCGCGCTCGGAGAACAACGCATCGAACGAGCGGCGGGCGCGCGCCGCGCCGATGAAGCGGGCCACCGTCGCCTCGATGTCGCCGACGGTGGCGGAGGCGCGCCACAGCCGGAACGCCTGGCTCTTGGCGAGCGGCCCGTCGCCGACGAAGGCGGTCGCCTGCGTGCGCTCCAGCAGCGTCGGCTGGCGGGTCAGCGACACCAGCAGGAACGCGAGAACATTGAGCCCGAGCGAGAGCGCGACCCCGCCGACGAAGGGCGACGGCGCGAAGGCGGTCAGCGTCGCCGGCCGCGCCCAGGCGAGGCTCAGCGGCAGCATGTGTTTCAGCGGCGCGTCGGCGAGCGAGGGCAGGAGCAGCAGATAGAGCCAAAGCAGCGAGCCCGCCGCCATTCCCGCCGCCGCGCCCCTCGCCGTGCCGCGCCGCCAGACGAGGCCGCCGATGAAAGCGGGCGCGATCTGCGCCACCGCCGCGAAGGACAACAGGCCGATTTCGGCGAGCGCCGCGTCGCTGGCGTAGCGCGCATAAAGAAAGCCGAGCCCCGCCACGCCGAGGATCGCGGCGCGGCGCACGTTGAGCACGAGAGCGCCGATCTCGCCCTCCGCCGCCCCCGCATGGGCCGCCCGCCGGCGCAGCAGCACCGGCATGACGAGATCGTTGGATACGGTGATCGCCAGCGCCACGCTCTCGACGACCACCATGGCGGTCGCCGCCGAAACGCCGCCGATCATCGTCGTCAGCGCGAGCCAGGGCGCGCCGGCGCGAAGGGGAAGCGCCAGCACGCTGAGATCGCGGTCGACCCCGGCCTGCGGAAACAGGGTGAGCCCTGCGAGCGCGATCGCCGGCACGAAAAGGTTGATGGCGACGAGATAGAGCGGAAACAGCCACGCCGCCGCCCGCACGTCCCTGGGATCGGCGTTCTCGACGATCGTCACGTGGAACTGGCGCGGCAGCAGCAAGGCCGCGCTCGCCGACAGCAGCGTGACGACGAGCCAGCTCGCGGGCTCCGGCGCCTGGAGGAGAGGCGCGGCGAAATCGGGCTTGCGCGCGGCCTCGCTCAAAGCCTCGACGCCCCCGGAAAAGCCCCAGACGACGAAGACGCCGACGGCGAGAAAGGCGAACAGCTTGACCAGCGATTCGGCCGCCACCGCCAGCATCAGCCCATCCTGCCGCTCGGCCGGATTGAGCCGCCGCGTGCCGAACGCCATGGCGAAGGCCGCCAGGATCAGCGTCACCGCCAGCGTGAAGCCGGACGAGGGCGCGGGCGCGACGAGCCGCCCGGCAGGCTCGGTGACGAGCAGCATCGTCTGCGTGATCGCCCGCAATTGCAGCGCCATGTAAGGCGCGGCGGCCATCAGGGCGATGAAGGCCGACATCGAGGCGACGATCTGCGACTTGCCGTAGCGCGCGGCCACGAAATCGGCGACCGTGGTGAGGTTCTGCGCCCGCGTCAGATCGACGATGCGCCTGACCAGCCGATGGCCGAAGCCGATGACCAGCACCGGGCCGATATAGATCGGCAGGAAGTCGAAGCCATGCGTCGAGGCGATGCCGACCGAGCCGTAATAGGTCCAGGACGTGCAGTAGACGGCCAGACTGAGCGCATAGACCAAAGTGCGCCGCGAGCCGACCATGAAGCGCCGGCCGCCGTGGTCGCCCCAATAGGCGAGCGCGAACAGCGCCAGCACATAGCCGATCGCGGCGGCGAAGACGGTCGATCCGGTCAACATCGGCGCCGATTAGGCCCCTGGCGCGCGCCGGTTGCAAGCCGGCAGGCGGCGTCGACCCGGGAATGCGCCGCGAATTCCATTGTGCATTGCAGCGAAACGCATTTGCTGATACCCAGGGGCGCGGCGCGGCTCCAGCGCCTCCGCATCGGCCCCCACAAAGCCGAGCCTCAAGAAATCCCCGGGAAAATCAGGGAACCGTCGCTTGACCGTTCAGGACGTTTGCGCGCGCCCGCGCGAGATCTCGCCTTCCGCGATGGAAGTGGCGCTCATCATCCTGGCCCTGGCCTGCGGCGGTTTCGGGATCGGCGTCGGCGAATTCGCCATCATGGGGCTGCTGCCCGAGGTGGCGGCCGGCTTCAACGCCAGCGTGCCGGCGGCGGGCTACGTCATCACCGCCTATGCGGCGGGCGTGGTCGTCGGCGCGCCGCTCATCGCCATCGCCGCGACGCGGCTGTCGCGCCGCCATCTGCTGCTGATCCTCATGACCTTGTTCGCGCTCGGCAATCTCGCCAGCGCGGCGGCGCCCAATCTCGGCGCTCTCATCGCCGTGCGTTTTTTCACCGGCCTGCCGCACGGCGCCTATTTCGGCGTCGCGGCGCTGGTGGCGGCCTCGCTCGCGCCGCCGCACCGGCGCACGCAGACGGTCGGCTATGTGATGCTGGGCCTCACCGTCGCCACGCTCGTCGGCGTCCCGGTCATGGCGTTTTTCGGCGAGATGCTGAGCTGGCGGCTGATGTTTTTCGTCGACGGCCTCATCGGCGCGCTGACCGTCTCGCTGATCTCTGTCTATCTGCCCAGGGACAATCCGCATAAGGGCGCCGGCGTGCTGCGCGAACTCATCGCCTTCACCCGCCCGCAGGTCGTGCTGACGCTGCTGCTGGCCGCGACGGGCTTCGGCGGCATGTTCTCGATCTTCTCCTATATCGCGGCCACAGCGACCGATTACGCGCATATGCCGGTCGTGATGGTTCCTCTCATCATGATCCTGTTCGGCCTCGGCATGAACGCAGGCAATCTGATCGGCTCCCGCCTCGCCGACAGATCGCTGATGGGCACGATCGGCGGGATGCTGGTCTTCAACGTCGTCGTCATGACCGCCTTCGGCCTGACCGCGCGTTCTGAGATCGCGCTCTGCGTCGCGACCTTCCTGCTCGGCAACGGCTTCGCCGCCGCGCCCGCCGTGCAGTCTCGTCTGATGGACGTCGCGCGCGAGGGGCAGACCCTGGCGGCGGCCTCGATGCATTCGGCCTTCAACATCGCCAACGCGCTCGGCGCCTGGCTCGGCGGCCGCGCGATCGCGCTCGGCTTCGGCTATCCCGCGACGGGCTATGTCGGCGCGCTGCTGTCGCTGTTCGGCCTCTGCGTCTTCGCGATCCTCATCCGGTTGGACAGAACGGCGACGGCGAGGTGAACTCGCTACAGCCCGCCCTTCTCGCGGATGAAGCCGATCACCGCCTCGACGCCCTCGCCTGACTTCATGTTGCTCATCACGAACGGCCGCGTCTTGCGCATGCGCGCGGCGTCCGCCGCCATCACCTCCAACGAAGCGCCGACGTAAGGGGCGAGGTCGGTCTTGTTGATGACGAGCAGGTCCGAGCGCGTCACGCCGGGCCCGCCCTTGCGCGGGATCTTCTCGCCGCCCGACACGTCGATCACATAGATCGTGAGATCGGCGAGCTCCGGCGAGAAGGTGGCCGCGAGATTGTCGCCGCCGGACTCGATGAGGATGAGGTCGAGCGCGGGGAAACGCTTGCGCATCTCCTCGACCGCCGCGAGGTTGATCGAGGCGTCCTCGCGGATCGCGGTATGCGGGCAGCCGCCCGTCTCGACGCCGAGGATGCGCTCGGGGGATAGCGCCCCGGCCTCCACGAGGATGCGCGCGTCCTCCTTGGTGTAGATGTCGTTGGTGATGGCCGCGATTTCGTATGTGTCGCGCAGCCGCTTGCAGAGCTGCTCCATCAGCGCCGTCTTGCCCGAGCCCACCGGCCCGCCGACGCCGACGCGCAGAGGTTGTTTGATCGTCATGAGCGGAACAGCCTCGAATATTGGGTTTCGTGCTTCATCGCCGCGACGTCCGAGCGGAACGCGCAGGCGCCGAGCGTCTCGGGCTCCCCAAGCAAGGCTTGCGCCGCGATGGCCGCGAGGCGGGGCGCGAGCCTGGCGATGAGTTTCTGCGCCTCGGTCTGTCCGACGGCGCCGAGGCGGGTCGCGGCGGAGACGAGATTGCCGAACACGGCGAGCGCGAAGGCGGGCGCCGCGTCTTCGAGCGCGACGCCGTGGCCCGCCGCCGCCGCGCCGACGGCGACGGGATAGGCGACCTCATCGGCTACGAGGTTTTCGAAGGGCGCGCAGGGCCAGGCGGCCCGGGCGGCGGCGAGGAAGGCGGTCCCCTGCGCCGACGTCTCCAGCCGCCGCTCCTGAGAGCCCGCGAGCGCGAGCGCCAGTTCGTTGACTTGCGCCAGCTCCGCCGGATCGCCCGCCGCCCGGTAGGCGGCGGCGAACAGTGCGACGTCGAGGCGCGGGGCGCCGCAGTCGGCGAGGTCTTCGAGCCAGCGCGCGAGGCTGGCCGCGTCCGAGACGTCGCCGGCCTCCACCGCCCATTCGAGCCCATGCGAATAGGCGTAGGCGCCGACCGGAAAGGCCGGCGAAAGCCAGACGAACAGCGCCAGCGCGCCCGGCGCGCTAGTGGCCGCCGTGCTTGTGGTCATGCGCGTGACGATGATCGTGATGAGCGTGATCGTCGTGATCGTGGCCGTGATCGTGATCGTGATCGTGGTGGCCGTGATCGTGGTGGCCGTGATCGTGGCCGCCCTTGGCGTAGGCGCCGCCTTCCGGATTGAACGGCGCCTCGATGGCGAGCACCGCGGCGCCCAGGCCGCGCGCCATCTCCTCGATCACGGGATCGCGGCGGATGCGCAGCGCCTTGCGGGTCAGCTCCGTGGGCAGATGACGATTTCCCAGATGCCAGGCGATGCGCACCAGCGCCGCCGGCTCGGAGGCGCGGATTTCGGCGAGCGGCTCGGGCGCGGCGACCACCTCGACGATGCGCCCGTCGTCGAGCTTGAGCCCGTCGCCGCCGCGCAGCAGCACGGCTTCTTCGAGATCGAGCAGGAATTCGAGGCCGCGCACGCCCTTCATCGTCATCCTGCGGCGGTGGCGGTCGTCATAGTCGAGCACGATGGAGTCGGCGGGTTCGCCGGTCCAGGCGCCGGCGGCGATGACGGTTGAGGCGCGCAACATGGATCGGCTCCGCTATGAACGGGCCCCTCATAAGGCGGGACGACGGCAGGAGCAAACCCGTCGCGCCGCCCCCGGCTTCGCCTCCCTGCGAGCTTCCGCAAGCATCGCGGCCAACCGCCCCGCCGGATCGCTAAAATAATGTTGAATTTGACCTGTTTTCATAATCTTTCTCGTAACCTCAAGTCGAGCGAATCCCTGCAGTTCACTAACCCTTTCGACTTGGGCGCTATTAGCTATGGTAGTGTTGCATTGCAGACGAATTTGGGATTCCAGCCATGGTATTTGAGGCGAACACGGCTCAACTCATGTCTGAGGCCGAGAGGGCGCAGGAGGATTCGCTCACCCTGTGGCGGAGCCTCAAGCTTCCCAGGACCGTGTGGGACGCCAGCGACAAGGTCTCGCTCACTCCCTACGCCGCCGAGCGTTGCCCCCTGAATTTGCAGGGTCGCTATCGCGTGGGCGACGGCAACGAGTTTCTCGGCGAGATCACCGAAGTGTCGGCGCTCGGCCTGCGCATCAAGGGCCCGAAGAGCGGACGCATCGGCGATTGGTGCACCGCCAGCATCGCTACGGTCGGCGTGATCGAAGGCCTGGTCATCGAGGCCCGCCAGCACTCCTTCGTGGTGAGCGTCATCGCCACGCCGCGACGGCTGAAGCGACTGGCGCAGCGCCTGAACTGGCAATTCCGGCGCGAGAAAGAGGAAGTCAAGGACAGGCGCTCCAGCGAGCGCATCGAGATGAATCACGCCAAGGCGCTGATCGAAACCTCGGAGCGGCAGGTCTATCCCTGCGAGATCTTCGATCTCTCCGAAGGCGGCGCGGCGCTGCACCTGGGCGCGAGCGCGCTCTATTTCTGGATCGACCAGGCCGTGAAGCTCGACGGACGCGCGGGGCGCGTGCTGCGCTGCTTCCCCGGCGGCGTCGTGGTCAAATTCGACTGATCGCGCCTCAGCCCGCGAGCGCGTCCGCCGCCGCCTTCCGCGCGAGCGCCCAGAACGCCTCGACGTCGGCCCGGGTCGTCGGCAGCGCGCCGATGGAGACCCTGACCATCCAGCGCCCGTCGAGGATCGCCGGCGTCACATAGGCGGCCCCCGAGCGGTTGATCCGCTCCGCCCAGGCGAGCGTGTGGCGGTCGAGCGCCTCGCCGGAGAGGCCCGGCGGCTCGTGGCGGATGCAGACCGTCTGCAACGGAACGGGCGCCACGACCCGCCAGGGCGGCGTGCGGGCGACCTCGGCCGCCAGCCATTGCGCGTTGTCGAGATCGCGCCGAAGACGCGCCCGCAGCGCCTGCGCGCCTTCGGCGCGCAACAGGCACCAGAGCTTCAGCGCGCGGAAGCGGCGGCCGAGCGGGCACGCCCCAGTCGCGATAGGTCGTAACTTCGCTGTCGACGTCGGTGCGCAGATAGCTGGGGTTCGTCCCCATCACCCGCATCAGGTGCTGGGGATCGCGCACGTAATAGAGCGAGCAGTCGAAGGCCGCGCCCAGCCATTTGTGCGGATTGAACACCAGCGAATCCGGCGCCCTCGATTCCCGTCCAGAGCCTGCGCATTTCCGGCAGGATCATCGCCGAGCCCGCCATCGCCGCGTCGACATGCAGCCACAGCCCGTGCGCCCTGGCGATTTCGGCGATCGCGGCGATCGGGTCGGAAGCGGTCACGCCGGTCGTGCCGACGGTGGCGACGACGGCGGCGGGCTTGCGGCCGGCTGCGAGATCGGCGCGGATCGCCGCCTCCAGCGCGTCGGGACGGATCGCGTAAGCGGCGTCGGTCTCGACATGACGAAGGTTGTCGCGGCCGAAGCCGGCCAGCAGCGCCGCCTTGTCGACGGAACTGTTGCGCGTGCGCGGAGCCGTAGACGACGAGCGGCGCGTCGAGGCCCGCCAGCCCCCCGCGCGCCAGCGAAAAGTCGCTGAGCTTTTCGCGCGCCGAGATGAGCGCCACCAGCGTCGAGGTCGAGGCCGTGTCCTGGATGACGCCCTTGAAGCTCTCGGGCAGACCGAGGAGCTGGCGCATCCAGTCGGCGACGACTTCCTCAAGCTCGGTCAGCGCCGGCGCCGATTGCCAGGAGAGCCCGAGCGCGCCGAGGCCGGTGCTGAGATAATCTCCGAGCACCGACGACAATTCGCCGTTGGAGGGAAAATAGCCGAAGAAGCCGGGATGGTTGAAATGCGAGAGCCCCGGCAGGATGAGCGCGTCGAGATCGGCGAAGATCGCCTCGAAGGGCTCGGCCGCCTCAGGCGCCGCCTTCGGCAGCGCCGCCCGGATCGCGCCGGGCTCGACCTGCGCCATGACCGGAAGTTCGCCGACCCCGGCGCGATAATCGGCGATGCGGTCGATCAGCTCGTGGCCGAGGCGGCGAAACTCCTCCGGGGACATGCGTTTCGAGCTCCCAAGTCAAGCTCCAGTCGAGCTCGCAAGCGCCAGTCGGCCTGTAAGCCGGGTTCTGTATGGCCGGACGCTTGCGCGCCCGACGCGGCGACCATTCCTCTGGGACGCCCGTCGCCGGGCGCCTCAAGCAACCTACCCGAACGACAGGGCCGCCGGACGGGCCCCGCGGCGGAGGCGAACCTCCCCGCGCGTCGCTCCTATTCGGTTTTGCTCCCGGCGGGGCTTGCCATGCCGCCGACGTTGCCGCCGACGCGGTGCGCTCTTACCGCACCCTTTCACCCTTGCCCCTGGCGTTTCCCCTGAGGGAGACGCAGAGGGCGGTTTGCTTTCTGTGGCGCTTTCCCTGGGGTCGCCCCCGCCGGACGTTATCCGGCGCCGTGTCCGTCTGGAGCCCGGACTTTCCTCTGCTCGCGAAAGCAGCGGTCGCCCGGCCGACTGGCCGGCGGCACTTAAGGTCGCAAAGGTTGCGGGTCAAGGGCGGCGCGCTCGGCCAGCGTCTCCTCCATGAGCCGGCGCGTGCCGGTCTCGATGGCGTCCTTCAGCCGCTCGAAGAACACATCGCGCGGCAGGCCCGGCGGGAATCACCGGCAGGAACTCGATCACCGCCGTCCCTGGCCGGCGCAGGAAGCCGCGCCGCCCCCAGAACAGGCCGGTGTTGAGCGCCACCGGCAGACAGGGCGCCCCCGTCGCCTCGTAGAGCGCCGCGACGCCCTGCTTGTAGGCCGGCTCCGCCCCCGGCGACCGGCGCGTGCCCTCGGGGTAGATATAGACCTGCCGCCCCGCGCGCAGCACCGCCCCGGCCTGCTCGATGATCTGCGCCAGCGCGCTGCGGCCGCTCGACCGGTCGATGCCGATCTGCCCGCTGACGCTCAAGTAAAGCCCGAACACCGGGATATTCATGAGCTGCTTCTTGAGGATGATGGCGAAGTCCGGCGTCTTCGTCACCAGCGAGAAAGTCTCAAGGAACGACTGGTGCTTGGAGGCCAGGATATAGCCGCCCTTCGGGATGTTCTCTTCGCCGCGGAATTCGAGCCTGAGGCCGCAGATCTTTTCGAGCAGCCAGATCGAGGTGACGGCCCAGGTCCGCGCCATGAAGAACACGCCCTGCCGTCCGAACAGCATCGCCGGCAGGCCGAGGACCATCAGCACGAGGAGATTCACGTAGAAGGCGACGTTGAACAGGAACGAACGCAAGGCGATCATCGGTTGCCAACCTCTCAGGAGAGCGCGCGCAAGTGCGCGGCGGCGACCAGGCGCGAGAACAGCCCCGCCATCGTCACCAGCAGCACGCAGACGCCGAGAATCGCCGCATAGCCGACCAGCGGCAGACGAAACGAACCGAGCAGCACCGTCATCGCCACGCCTTCGGGCGCATTGGCGCCGCGCGCCGCCGCCAGCTCGAAGATGAGGAACATGAGGATCGCCGCCCCGCCGCCGACGCCCGTGCCCTCCGCGCTCAAGCGGAAGAAATAGCGCTGGAAATGCCGGGTGATGAAACTGTCGGAGGCGCCGACGAAATGCAGCACCTCGACGATCTCGCGCGCCCCCGCCATCGCCCCGCGCGTGGCGAAGCCGATGGCGATGGCGATGGCCGCCGCCACCAGCACGAACAGCATCGTCGCCAACAGGGTCAGATAGCGCCCGACGGCTGTGAGGTGGCTCAGCCACACCATGTGATCGTCGAACACGGCGTCCGGCGCGGCCTTGCCGACATCAGCCCGCAAGCGGGCCAGAGCGTCGGGCTCGCGCGTGGCGAGCCGCGCCACCACCAGGCGCGGGATCGGCAGTTGCGAGAGGTCG
>CAVZAL010000001.1:0-321985 GCA_963773245.1 uncultured Pseudomonadota bacterium | reverse complement strand
CCTAAAGCCTAATATTCTGATTTCTTTAGCGTTTCTGCGCCAGGGAGGCGGTCTCGCCTATCCGAATCGTTTTCGCGCCCGCAACGCACAGAACGACCAAGCCAGTCGCGGCGACCATGCTCCAGGCTACAGGCTCGTGCAGCAGAAGCCCCGCCAGCAGCAGGCCGAAGAAAGGTTGAAGCAATTGCAACTGACCGACGCCTGCGATGCCGCCTCGCGCGAGTCCGCGATACCAGAAGACGAACCCCACCAGCATGCTGAAGATCGAGACGTAGCCCAAGCCGAGCCATGCGGCCGCGCCGATGTCGCTCCAGGCCGTTGGGAGCGTCGCCACGGCGATGACGGCCATCAGGGGCAAGGCGAGCACCAGCGCCCAGGATATGACCTGCCAGCCGCCAAGCCGCCGAGACAGCGCCGCGCCCTCGGCATAGCCCAGGCCGCAGACCAGGATAGCGGCGACCATCAGGAGATCGCCGGATAGGGGCGCAGTCCCGCTGCGCGAAAGCGCAAAGGCTGCGATTGAAGACGCGCCGAGGAGCGAGAACAGCCAGAAAGCCGGTCGCGGCCTCTCGCCGCCGCGCAACACGCCGAAGACGGCGGTCGCCAGCGGCAACAACCCGATGAAAACTATCGAATGCGCGGAATTCATGTGCTGAAGCGCGAGCGCGGTCAACAGCGGGAAGCCGATCACCACGCCCAGAGCGACGATAGCCAGCGAACGCACGTCGGCGCGCGACGGTCGTGCGCGCTGGAAGGCGAAGAGCAGCGCCGCCCCGAGCAGCGCGGCGATCACCGCGCGCGCCGACGTGAGGAACAGCGGCGTGAAGCCGCCGACGGCCATCCGCGTGGCCGGCAATGAGCCGCTGAAGATGATCACGCCGAGGAGTCCGCTCCCCCATCCATCCATCGCGCCGCGCATGTCTTTCCCTCCTGGCGTCGCGTAGCGCGAACACTCTGGCGGCGACAGCGACAGTCCCATACAATCGCGCCGAACTGTATGGCCTACGAAACCCATACACCTGGCGATTCATGCGAGAAGCGGCGCGAACACACGGAGGTGATGGACGCTATCCGCCGAAGGATGGCGACGCGCGCCCTTGCGCCCGGGGAACGGTTGCCGTCGATCCGGAGCTTCGCCGCGACGATGGGCGTATCTCCCTCGACCGTGGTCGAAGCCTACGACCGGCTGGCCGCCGAGGGCCTGATCCGTTCCCGGCCCGGTTCGGGGTTCTATGTATCGGGCTCGGCGCCGACTTGGCGCTGACCGAACTCGAGACCGCAAGCCGACCGGGCCATCGATCCCTTCTGGGTCTCCCGGCAATCGCTGGACGCCGACGCAAGCGTCCTCAAGCCCGGCTGCGGCTGGCTCCCGTCGGACTGGATGCCGACGTCGGCCATTCGCCGCGCCGTGCGCCGGCTCGCCAACGCCGACGAGGCCGTTCTGGCCGACTATGGCGCGACGCGCGGCTCGCTTGCGCTGCGGCGCATGCTGGTGCCGGAAATTCGCCGACGAGCGGATCGAGGCGAGCCCGGACCAGCTTCTTCTTACCGCGTCCGGCACGCAGGCCATCGATCTGATCTGCCGCTTCCTCCTGCAGCCCGGCGACACGGTGCTCGTCGACGATCCCTGCTACTTCAATTTCCGGGCCCTGCTGAAGGTGCATGGGGTCAACGTCGTCGGCGTCCCCTATACGCCTGCCGGCCCCGACACGGCGGCCTTCGCAAACGCTGTCGCGACGCACCGTCCGCGCCTCTACGTCACGAATTCGGCGCTCCACAATCCGACGGGCGCGACCATGTCTCCGCAGACCGCGCACAGGTTGCTGAACGTCGCGGCGGCGCACGACCTCGTCATCGTCGAGGACGACATTTTCGCCGACCTCGAACCCGACCTGTCGCCGCGACTTGCAGCCCTGGACGGCCTGTCGCGCGTGATCCGGATTGGCAGCTACTCCAAGACGCTGTCGGCTTCCATGCGATGCGGTTACATCGCGGCGCGCGCCGATTGGATCGAGGCGCTGGTTGATCTCCAGGTCGCGATCAACTTCGGCGGCCCGAGCCCGCTCATCGTCAACCTGATCGCCGGCGCGTTGAGCGATGGGAGCTACCTCAAGCACCTGGAGGCGTTGAGGCGACGGCTGTCCAAGACCCGGCGCGAAGCGGGGTCCCGCCTGGCGGCGCTCGGCGTACAGCCCGCGATAACGCCGCGCGGCGGCTTCTTTCTCTGGACCCGGCTACCGGAAGGGCGCGACGCCGCCGAGGTCGCGCGCGCCGCGCTGCGAGAGAATGTGGTGTTGGCCCCGGGAAATGTGTTCAGCGTCACGCATAGTTCGGCGGATTTCATGCGCTTCAATGTCGCGCAGATGGCCAATCCGCGCGTGTTCGATGTTCTCTCCCGAGTCTTGGAGACAGGCTAGACCGAGAGCGTTCTGCGCGGGCCGTTGTACGCCGCTGGCCGGCTTCGAATTGCGAATTATACCAGAACGCGTAGACGTCGACCTATCAGATCGCTTGGCCCGTCGTGGCCGGGCTTGTCCCGGCCATCCACGCCGTCCCGCCGAAAAAACGCATCAAGAGAGAATTCGACAGCTTGTGCAATAGCTTAGACGCATAGCTCGCTCGCCGACGTGGATGCCCGGGACAAGCCCGGGCATGACGCAGCGGACGGATCATGAGTCACTGTCTCTGCGACTCGGTATTCAGCCGGGAGCCGCCGCCGACTTCAGCTTGGAAAGGGCGCGGATCTTCACACGAACGCTCGCGGGCTTGGCCGCCGCCTTGATCATCTCGCCGGTCGCGGGGTTGCGGACCAGAGTTCCCGCCTTGCGGGCCGGAACCTTGCGAAGGTTCACTTTGAGAAGGCCGGGCAGCGTGAATTCGCCGAGTCCGCGCGGATGCACCGAGCCGAGAAGGACGTTCTCGATCGTCCGGTACACGCCGACGGCCGTCTTGCGCGGAATCTCGTTTTCCTCCGCGATGAGGTTGATGAGCGCCGATTTGGTCATGGCCTGCTTGACCGGCTTGACCGCAGGCGCCTCCGCCTTCGCCGCTTTCTTGGCCGGGGTCTTTGGAGCGGGGCGTTTCGCCATTTGCATTTACCTTCGTCAGAACTGCCTCGTGCGCGAGGCGACCTGAACCCGCCTGCTAAAGAAAGCCAAGGCGATTCGCAATCGCGGTCACGTGTCGCGAAACAGGCGGAGTTGGCTTCGCGCCCGTCAAGAGCCTGCCTTGCCGGAGACAATCATGGTCAGAATTGCGGTTCTCGACGATTGGCAGGATGTCGCGCGCAGCAGCGCGGATTGGGGTCCGCTCGCTGCGCGCGCGGATCTCACATTCTTCGCGAGCGCGTGGCGCCGGCGCATTCGATCACGCGCCGGCCTCGTCCGTCGCGGGGCGCGTCAGGAAATCGAAGTCGCATCCGAACGGCGCCGACATCACATGCTCATGATAGAGCCGCTGATAGCCGCGCGACGCGGGCGGCGCGGAAGGCCGGCGTTCGGCGGCGCGGCGGGCGAGCTCCTCCTGCGCCACCAGGAGATCGATGCGCTTCTCGCGCGCCGACAGACGTATGCGGTCGCCGTCGCGCACCAGAGCGAGCGGACCTCCGTCCGCCGCCTCGGGCGCGACATGCAGCACGATCGTCCCGAAGGCCGTGCCGGACATGCGGGCGTCGGAGACGCGCACCATGTCCTTGACGCCGGCGCGCGCCAGCTTCTTGGGGATCGGCAGATAGCCAGCCTCCGGCATTCCGGAGGGGCTGCGCGGCCCCGCGTTCTGCAAGACCAGTATGTCGTCGGCCTGCACGTCGAGGTCGGGGTCGTCGATGCGCGCGGCCAGATCCTCCAGCGAGGAGAACACCACCGCCCTGCCCTCGTGTTCGAGCAGATGCGGCGAGGCCGCCGCGCGCTTGAGGATCGCGCCTTCCGGCGCGAGGCTGCCGCGCAGCATGACGAGGCCGCCGTTGGGGCTGATCGGGGCCTCGGGCGCGCGGATCGTCGCGGCGTCGATGGGGTCGTTCAGAGGGCGGGCGCAGCCGCTCGGCGAGCGACTCGCCGGCGACGTCGCGGCATGAGAGTTCGAGCTGCGGCTTCAGGCCGCGCAGCACGCCTTCCAGGCTCCCGGCCGCGTGGAAATCCTCCATGTAGCCCGCGCCCACGGGCTTCAGATCGACCAGCACCGGCGTCTCGTCCGACAGGCGGTTGAACGTCGTCGAGGTCGATCTTCATGCCGATCCGGCCGGCGATGGCGGCGAGGTGGATCGCGGCGTTGGTCGAGCCGGAGACGGCCAGCAGCACGCGCAGCGCGTTGCGGATGGCGGCGGGCGTGACGACCTCGCCCGGCGCCGGGCCGCCGCTCTGCGGCCATGCGCGCCGCCAGCGCGCCCGTTTCCTCGGCGTTGCGCAGGCGGTCGGCGTGTACGGCGGGAATGGCGGCCGAGCCGGGCAGGATCATGCCCAGCGTCTCGGCGATGAGCGCCATCGTCGAGGCGGTGCCCATCACCGCGCAGGTGCCGGACGTGACGGCGAGCCGCCCCTCCACCACGTCGATCTCCTCCTGCGAGACGCCGCCGGCGCGGAAGCCCGCCCAGAAACGGCGGCAGTCGGTGCAGGCGCCGAGCCGCTCGCCGCGATGGCGGCCGGTCATCATCGGGCCGGCGACCGCCATGACGGCCGGCTTGCCGGCGGAGATCGCGCCCATCAGCATGGCGGGCACGGTCTTGTCGCAGCCGCCGAGCAGCACCACCGAATCCATCGGCTGGGCGCGGATCATCTCCTCGACGGTCATCGCCATCAGATTGCGGTAGACCATCGAGGTCGGCGAAAGAAACACCTCGCCGAGCGAGATCACGGGAAAGACGACCGGCAGCGCGCCCGCGGCGAGCACGCCGCGCTTCACGGCCTCGATCATCTCGGGGAAATGGCGATGGCAGTTGTTGAAGCCGCTTTCGGAGGAGCAGATTCCGACGATCGGCTTGTCGAGCGCGGCGCCCGTGTAGCCCATCGACTTGGCGAAGGAGCGCCGGAGGTAGCGGGAGAAATCGCGGTCGCCGTAATTGGTCAGGCCGTTGTCGAGGCCGAGGGGCTTGCGGTTCACGAGGGACTCCCGCTCAACAGGCGGTGGCGGACATATTTCGGCGCGAGATAATCGAGAATGCCGAGACTGCCGCCCTCGCGGCCGAAGCCCGATTGCTTGACGCCGCCGAACGGCGCCTCGGCGGTGGCGAGCAGCGTCTCGTTGATCCCGACCATGCCGGCCTCGAACGCTTCGGCGGTTTTTTCCGCGAGCGCGGAATCGCGCGTGAACACATAAGCCGCAAGGCCGAACTCTGTCGCAATTGGCGCGCGCCATCACGTCGGCGAAATCGTCGAAGTCCGGCGATGGGCGCAATGGGCGCGAACGGCTCCTCGCGCATGATGCGCGCCTCGTCCGGCACGTCCGCGAGCACCGTCGGCTCGAGAAAATGGCCGCGGTTGAGATGGGCGGGCCCCGTCCGCCCGCAAGCAGCGCGCGCCCCGCGCGCGGCGGCGTCCTCGATGAGCCCGAGCGCGGTCTCGACCGCGCGGGCGCGGATCATCGGGCCGACGTTCGTCGCGGGATCGAGGCCGTCGCCGACCCGCAGCGCGCGCGCCGTCTGCGCGAAGGCCGTCTTCGAAGGGCGCGAGGATCGAGCGGTGCACATAGAACCGCGACGGCGAGATGCAGACCTGACCGCAATTGCGGAACTTGGTCGCCGCAAGCTTCTCGGCGGCGGCGACGGGATCGGAATCGGCGTGGACGACGACGGGCGCGTGGCCGCCGAGCTCCATCGTCACCTTCTTGACGCCCTCGGCCGCGAGCCGCAGGATCTCCTTGCCGACGGCGACCGATCCCGTCAGCGAAACCTTGCGGATGACCGGCGAGCGGATGAGCCGCGCGACCATCGGCGTCGACGCGCCGGTCAGAATGTCGAGCGCGCCGGCCGGCAGGCCGGCGTCAATCAGCGCCTGGCCCAGCGCCATGCAGCTTCCCGGCGCCTCCGAGGCCGGCCGCGCGATCGACGCTGCATCCGGCCGCCAGCGCCGCCGCGATCTTGCGCGCCGGCAGCAGCGCGGGGAAGTTCCAGGCCGAAAGCGCCAGACAAGGCCCGACCGGCTGATAGGCGACGGAAAGCCGCTCCTCGGCGTGGCGGCCGGGAATCGTCTGGCCATAGATGCGCTTGGCCTCTTCGCCGCACCATTCGAACTGATCGGCGGCGGCGTTCCATTCGCCGCGCGCCTCGGCGAGCGGCTTGCCGGTCTCCGCGCTCATCAGGCGCGCGAGATCGTCGTTGCGGGCGCGCAAGAGATCGGCCGCGCGCCGCAGGAGGCGCGGCGCGCTCCCAGGCGGGCGTGCGCGCCCAGGGGCCGAAGGCGCGCGCGGCGGCGGCGAGCGCCGCCGCCTCGTCCGCCTCGCTCGCGGCCGGGACGCGGCCGACCGGGTCCTCGGTGGCGGGGCTGAAGACCTCGAGGGTCTCGCCGGTCGAGGCGGCGCGCCATTGGCCGTCGATCAGCAGGCCGAATGAATCGTACATGGTCGCTCTCTCAGATCAGGGTCGCCGCATAGGCGCGCTGAACGTCGTCGCACCAGGGGCCGACGTTCCAGCGCCCATAGGCGCCCATGCCGCCTTCGGGGTCCGGGCCGTAATAGACCGGCGCGTGGACGAGACTGAGGCCGGGATGGGCGTAGGCCTCCTCCAGCGCGGCGCGCAGGCTCTCCTGCGTGTCGCCGCCTGACAGCGCCTTGACGCCCGAGACCGCGCCCGCCAGCGCGACATAATCGACCGCCACCGAGTCGTTCGTGCGCCAGTCGCGGCTGAACTGCGCCTCCTGAAGGCCGCTGATCGCCGCCATGCGGCGGTTGTCGAGCAGCAGGATGAGGCCGCGCACGCCATGCTCGACGCCGTCGATCAGGACTTGCGGGTTCATCATCAACGACCCGTCGCCGGTGAAGGCGACGCCGTAGCGGCCGCTGGTCGGCGATCGCCTGCGAAAGCAAGGCGGAGACGGCGAAGCCCATGTAGGAGGCGCCGGATTCGGTGAAGCTCTCGAAGGGCGTCGATCGGCGACGATCTGAAACCCGTTCGCCTGCACGTCGCCGGCGTCGAAGAACTTCAGCGCGCCTTCTCGCGGCAGAAGCGGTCGGCGACGGCGATCGCCTGCGGCTGGGTGAGCACCGGGCCGGCGCCACACCGGATCGAAGCGCGGCGGGCCGCGCAGCGCGCGCGGCGCGAAAGGCCGTCCATTCCGCCTTCTTGCGCGCGGCTCCCGGCGAGCCAGGCCGCCTTGCCCGGCGAGAGCGGGCCGGCAAGCGCCGCCGCAAGCCGCTCGCAGACCACGGCCGCATCGCCCATCAGCGCGGTCGTCGCGTTGTAGTGCTGCACGTCGGCGGGATCGGCGTTGATGTTGACGACATGGCGCACGCGCGGCCAACCGATCCCCGAGCAGTCGGACTGGCAGACGCGCGCGGCTGCCGACGACGACGAGCAGCTCGGCCTCCTCCATCGCCCAGTTGCCGCTGATCGACCCCTTCGATCCGCCGACATGGAGATTCTGCGGATGATCGTCGGGCAGGACGCCGAGCGAGCCCGGGCTCAGCACCGCCGCCGCGCCGCTCGCCTCGACCAGCGCGCGGCACCGCCGCCGCCGCGCCGCGCGCGCCGCCGCCGATCTTGATCGCGACGCGGTCGGCGTCGATCGAATGAGCCGCGCCGCCTGCTCGATCGTCGCTCCGTCCGGCGAAGCCGGCGCCGGCCAGACCGGGCCGCTCGGGCAAGGCGTCGAGCCGCAGCGCGACCGGCGCGAGCTGCGTGTTGATCGGCAGGTTCAGATAGAACGGGCGAGCGCCGCCACGGATGAAACACCGACGCCGCGCCTCGCCGCAGCGCCTCGCGCAGCGCGCCCGGGCGTGTGCAGCGTGTAGGACGGCCCATCGCGGCGGTCATCTGACCGAACAGCCCCTGGCCCGGCCTCGGGATCTGCTGCATGTTGTAGCCTTCGCCGTGCGTCGTCTCGTCGCCGTAGAGGTGATAGACGCCGACGCCGTTGGAGGCGGCCGCGAGCGAGCCCGCCATCGCCTGCAAGGCGCCGGGGCCGATCGAGGTGACGACCGCCGGCATCTCGCCATAGACCCAGGAGAGCGCGGTCGCGGCGTGCGACCATCTCCACCTCGTTGCGGAACTGCCAGCAGCGCACGAGGCCCGCGGCGCTCGTAGATGCGCAGCAGCTCCGCCAGCGCCGTGCTGCCGTGACCGAATATCGCGAGATATTTGGTCACGCCCTGCTTCATCAGGCCCGAGCAGCAGCGCCTCGGCCAACGGCAGTTCGACGACCGTCGGTCAGCAGACCCGCCGCTTCCGCCGCCGCAAGGCCGCCCCGGGCGGCGAGCCAGGCGGCGCGCGCCTGCGGCGAGGTCCGCGGCAGAGCCGACGCGGTCGAAGATTGCGACATTCCCGCGCCCCTCCCGATCACGGCGCCAGCCGGATGGTTCTTCCCTCGCGCGCCGATTGCTCGGCCGCCGCGGCGAAGCGCAGCACCTGCCGGCCCTGCGCGCGCGGTCAGAACGGGCTCGCCGCCCTCCTGCAAGCACTTTGAGGAAATGGCGGGTCGAGAGAACGAAGCTCTGCTCCCAGCCCGACGGGAACGTCATACGTCGTGATCTGGCCGTCGCGGTAGAGCATGACCGGCGGCGTCGTCGCCGAGCCGCCCGTGGCCGCCGTTGATGAACAGACACGCCCGAGGTTCCCGTGATCTCGACGCGGTCGTCCTGCGCGTAATGGCGCGTCGCCAGCTCCATCTCCGGGCGAATAGACGATCTCCAGATTGCCGACGCGATTGCCGGGGAAACGGAAGGAGATCATCGACTGGGCGTCGAAGCGCATGCCGTCGCGGCCCTGCGTCTGGCCGATGAAGGCGTGGACCTCCTCGGGATCGCCCATGAAATGCCAGGCGAGCGCGAATTTGTGATGGCCGTCGTCGAACACCAGCGGCCCGCCGCCGGATTGCGCCTTCTCGCTGCGCCAGGCGCTGGCGGAGGCCGGCACCTCCCAGGCGGTGGCGCTGCGCGCGGGGTTCGACTTGATGCGGATCGACTGCGGCGCGCCGATCGCGCCCTGCGTCGATCAGCTCGCGCGCCTTGAGCACCGGCGGGTAGAATATGAAATTCTCGAACACCTTGAACGGCCGGTCGTAGCGCGTCGACGGCGGCGACGAGCCGGTCGGCCTCGGCGACATCAAGGCACATCGGCTTTTGCAGCGACACGATCTTGCCCGCGGCGATCGCCTTCAGGGCCGCCGGCAGATGCATGTTGTGCGGCAGCAGGATCTCGACGAGGTCGATGTCCGGGCGGGCGAGAAAACGGTCGATGTCGTCCTCGACCGCGACGTCCCCCGCCCCCCAGGAGGCGACCTTGGCCTTGGCCTGCGCGACGTTGCGGTCGCAGACGCCGACGAGGCGGGCCGCCGGGTTCTGCAGATATTCGATCGCATGCAGATCGGATATGCGCCCGGCGCCGATGATGCCGACACGGATCGTTGACGCGGTCATGGTGTTTCCTCCTTCGTTTTTTCGCTTGCCGTTTTCGAGAGAATGAGCCGGCCGAGTTCGGCCAGTCGCGACGGATCGACGCGCACGCTCGGGCACGAGACTCCGAGGGCGGCGATCATGACGTTGGCGTCGTCGGGGATCGGACAGGCGACGCAGCGGATGCCGTCGGCGTATTCCTCGTCGTCGACCGCATAGCCTCTGGCGCGCGCGACGGCCAGATCCTTCGCCAGCGCCTCCGGCGTCGCGAGGGTGCGCGACGTGAAGCGCGGCAGCTCGGCCGGCGGATCGACGCGACCGAAGGCGAGAAAGGCCTTGCCGAGCGCGGTGCAATGCAGCGGCGCCAGCGAGCCGATGGGATGATCGACCTTGAGCGGCAGCGTGGAATCGACCTTGTCGATGTACCAGACCCGCTTGCCGACGAGGACCGCGAGATGGGCGCATTCGTCGGTTTCGGCCGTCAGGCGCTCGAGCGCAGGCCGCCAGCCCTCCTTCACCGCGACGATCTCTTCGAGCGTACGCTCCGGCCGGGAGCGGCGCCGGCCATGTGGTCCGCGGCGGCATAGCGGCGCTGCTCGTCCTGCGTGGCGTAGCCGGAGGCGACCAGGGTCTTGAGGAGGTGGGCGGCGTTCGACTTCTCGACGCCGAGGGCGGCCGCGACATCCGTCAGCCGCGCGGGCGCGGGGCTCGCGCGCAGGAAATCCAGCGCCTCAAGACCTCGGGTCAGGGATTGCAAGAGGCGCATTCGGCCCTCCGGTAAAGACGGCGGCCTAGTTTACATATATCGAACTCTGAGTACAGCATATGTAAACAAATTCCGCCATTTGCGCCTCATGGCGGCAATGTTCTCCATTTTCCGCCGAACCGCAACAGAATTTGTTGACAGATGCAAAATCGGCGTGGAATGTGATGGCGGCAAAGCCAAGAAAGTTCAATATACGCAAACTCTGGGAGGACCGTATGGAAAAGATCAGCCGGCGCACGCTGCTTCTGGGGTCGTTGGCGGCTGCCGTTGGCCGGTTTCGCGCTTCCGCGCCTTCGCCGACGGCGGGCGAGCTGTCGCATCAGCCACTATTTCACCGGCGATCTCGGGCTGAAGGCGTTCGACGCGGCCCTTGCGAAGTTCACGAAGGCGACCGGCATCGTCGTCAAGCAGAGCCCGATCGGCCATGAGGACTTCAAGTCCGACATTCTCGTGCGCGCGGCCGGCCACAGCCTGCCGGACGTGTTCAGCTATTGGGCGGGCGCGCGCGTCCAGTTCATCGTCGACTCCGAACAGCCTGCATCCGATCGACGAGATGTGGAACAAGGCCGGGCTCGACGCGATCATCGCCAAGCCGATCGCCGACGCCGCAACGATGTACAACGGCAACGCTATCTCGTGCCGTTCAACTATCACTACGCCGGGATGTTCTACAGCAAGAAGGCGATGGCGAAGGCCGGCGTCACGGCCCCGCCGGCGAGCTGGGACGAATTCCTCGCCCTCTGCAAGCCGCTCAAGGCCAAGGGCATCGCGCCGATCGCGCTCGGCTCGAAGAACCGCTGGCCGGCGCAGTTCTGGTTCGACTATCTGCTGCTGCGCACCGCCGGGCCCGAATATCGGGCCAAGCTGATGGCGGGCAAGGCGAAATACACCGATCCGGAAGTCGCGGCGGCGATGGATCTTTGGAAGAAGCTGCTCGACGACGGCTACTTCGCCGAAAACGCCAACGCCCAGGACTGGACCGACGCCGCCGACAAGGTGCGCGCGGCGAGGCGGCGATGACGCTGATGGGCACCTGGATCACCGGCTACTGGAACGGCCACGGGCTCAAGCCGGGCGAGGACTACGATTTCTTCGCCTTCCCGCAGCTCAAGAGCGGCGTGCCGAACGCCGCCGTCGGCCCGGTCGACGGCCTCGTCATGGCGGCCAACGCCAAGAATGTCGAGGGCGCCTACAAGTTCCTGGACTTCATGGTCGCCGACACCGAGGTGCAGGCGGCCTGGACCAAGCGCAGGGCGCCCTGTCGGCCAACGTGAAGGTCGATCCCTCCCATTACAACGCGGTGATGCAGAAGGCGGCCGCCACCGTCGCCAGGCCGAAGGCTTCGCCTTCAACTACGACCTCGCCACGCCGCCGCCGGTCGCCGAAGTGGGTCTTTCGATGTTCGCCAGCTTCATCGACAACCCCGCCGACGCGAAGGCCATCCTCGCGCAGGCTTCCGCCGACGCGGAGGCCGCGTTCAAGAAGTGACGCCTGACGCCGGGATCCGCGGCCGGCCCGGCCGCCTTCGGGAGTAGGCGCGGTGGAAGAGCACAACCGGTTCTGGCGGGCGGCGCTGCTGGCGCCGCCGCTCGTCGTATTCGCGGTCTTTCGTCGTCGGGCCGCTGCTGAGCTCGTTCTACTACAGCTTCACCAACTGGAACGGCTTCTCGTCGCGACTACGCCTTCGTCGGCTTCGCCAATTTCGCCGCGCATCGCCAGCGACCATCTGTTCAGGCAGGCCGCGATCAACACGGCGATCTGGATCGCCGCCGCCATCGCGCTGCCGACCGGCGCTCGGCCTGACGCTGGCTCTGCTGCTCGATGCCAAGGTCGCGGGCGCGCGCATCTTCAAGAGCGTCTTCTACCTGCCGATCTGCCTGTCGGCCGTCATCGTCGGCCAGATCTGGATCTGGGTCTATCAGCCGGACTGGGGCTGCTGAACACCGTATCGTGTCCGACGTCGCCGGCGCGCGGTCGCATTACGCCTGGCTCGCCAAGCCCGGAACCGCGCTCGGCTCCGTCATCGTCGCGTGGTCCTGGCAGCAGACGGGATTGTCGATGGTCATCTACCTCGCCGGCCTCACCTCGATCCCCGAGGATCTCGTCGAGGTCTGCGAAATGGAGGGCGCCAGCGCTGGCAGCGCATCCGCCTCGTCGTGCTGCCGCTGCTGACGCCCGCGACCGTCGTCGCCGTCGCGCTCTCCGTCATCAACTCGCTGAAGGGTTTCGACATCCTCTACATCATGACGGGCGGCGGCCCCTTCAACAGCTCCGACACGCTCGCCATGCACATGTACAACGAGAGCTTCAAGAAATATTACATGGGCTACGGCAGCGCGATCTCCGTCGTCCTGTTCCTGATCGCGCTGTCGGTGATCGGCCTCTATTTCCGCCAGCTGCGCAAGGTGGACCGCATCTATGGCTGAGCCGCGCGCGCCCGCTTCCGACCCCGACCGGGCCGCGACCTTCGCGATCCTCGCTGATGCTCGCGGTGCTGTTCCTGCTGCCGACGCTCGGCGTGCTGCTGTCCTCGCTGAAGACCCAGCGCGACATCTCGCTCGGGCGAGCTCTGGTCGCTCCCGACAAGCCTCTATCTCGGCAACTACGTCGAGGCGCTCGGCAATCCCTCCGTGCATCGCTATTTCCTCAACACGCTCATCGTCACGGCGCCGGCGACGCTCGGCCTCGACCGCGCTCGGCGCGCTTGCCGGCTATGTCTTCGCCAAGCTGCCGTTCCGCGGCTCCGACGCGCTGTTTCTGACCGTCGTCGCCGGCATGTTCTTTCCCCCGCAGGTGATCCTGGTCCCGCTGTTCCGGCTGTTCAACTTCTTCGGCCTGATCGACACGCTGTGGCCGATCTTCATCGTTCACACCGCGCCTCGGCGTGCCGATCTGCACGCTGCTGATGCGCAACTTCTTCGCCACGGTGCCGAACGCGCTGCGCGAGGCGGCGATCCTGGAGGGCGCGAACGAATGGGCAGGTGCTGACCACAGGTCGCCCTGCCGCTGAGCCTGCCGGCGCTCGCGGTGCTCGCGACGCTTGCAATTCACCTGGATCTGGAACGATTTCCTGTGGCCGCTGATCTTCACGCAATCCGACGAGAAGCGCACGATCATGATCGGGATCGTCAATCTCAAGGGCCAGTATTCCGTCGCCTGGGGCGTCCAGGGCGCGCTGTCGATCGTCGCCAGCCTGCCGACGCTTTTCGTTTTCCTGTTCTTCCAGCGCTACTTCATCAAGGGCATGACCATGGGCGCGGTGAAGGGTTAGCGGAATGGCCAAGCTCAGTCTGACCGGCAGTCCGCAAGTCGTTCGGCGGCGTCGACGTCATCCGCGGCGTCGATCTCGAAATCGCGCATGGCGAATTCGTCGTGTTCGTCGGCCCCTCGGGCTGCGGCAAATCGACGATGCTGCGCATGATCTCCGGCCTCGAGGACGTACTCGGGCGGCACGATCCGCATCGACGAGCGCGACGTCACGCGCACGCCGCCGTCGAAGCGCGAGATCGCGATGGTGTTCCAGTCCTACGCGCTGTTTCCGCATATGACGGTGGCCGAGAACATCGGCTTCGGCCTGCGCGCTCGCGCGGGTCGAGCCGCGCGGAGATCGCCGCGCCGGGTCGAGAGCAGTCGCGACGACGCTGCAAATCGAGCCGCCTGCTTCAGCGCACGCCGCGCGAACTGTCCGGCGGCCAGCGCCAGCGCGTCGCCATCGGCCGCGCGATCATCCGCAATCCCCAGGCATCTTCCTGTTGGACGAGCCGCTCTCCAATCTCGACGCGGCGCTGCGCGTGCAGATGCGGCTGGAGATCGCGCGCCTGCACGCGCGCCTCGGAGCGACGATGATCTATGTCACCCACGACCAGACCGAGGCGATGACGCTCGCCGACCGCATCGTCGTCTTCAACGGCGGCAGGATCGAGCAGGTCGGCAGCCCGATGGAGCTTTACGAGCGGCCGGCGAACATATTCGTCGCCGCGCTTCATCGGCGCGCCGGCGATGAACCTTCTGCCGGGCTCGCTCTATCCCGCCTCGCATCGGGCTCGCGCGGGGCGCCTCCGGCGGCGGGCGTCGCCAGCATCGGCGTGAGGCCCGAGAACATCGCCTTCGCGAACGCCGGACGAGGCGGCTTTGAAGGGACGTATCGAGATCGTCGAGCAGCTCGGCGCGGAGACCCTGTATTACGTCACCGTCGCCCCGGACCTGCCGACGGTGACGGTCCGCGCGAACGCCGGCGGGCCGGCGGCGCGCGACCAGGAGATCGGCCTGAGCTTCTCCTTCGACCATTTGCATCTGTTCGACGATCAGGGACGGCGCCTGCGACCGGCCGCGTGACTAAGCAGACATTCGTTGGAAGGCCAACGAATGTCTGCTTAGAAGTCTTGATTTAGCAGGATTTTCATCCGAAAACCGGCATCCACTTTTCGGAAATCCTGCTTAGTACCACGCGTCCGGCATTTCCCCCTTGCGGCGGGCGACGAAATCGGCGAGCGCCTCGTCGATGGCGGGATCGAGCGGCGGCGCCTGATACTCCGCTAGCCGCTTCTTCCACAGCCGGTTGGCGCGTCTGGCCGCGTCTTCGCAGCCCCCCGCCTCCCATTTCTCGAACGGGTCGTTGTCAGCGAGTTCGCTGTCCCAGAAGGCGGTCTGATAGTTCGCCATCGTATGCGCCGAGCCGAAGAAGTGATTGCCCGGCCCCACTTCCTTGAACGCCTCGATGGCGAGCTGGTTGTCGTCGATCTTCACGCCGTCGAGATAGCTGTGCAGCGCGCCGCAGAAGTCCGTGTCCAGCACGAACTTTTCGTAGGACATGGAAAGCAGCCCGTCGAGGAAGCCGGCCGCGTGCAGGATGAAATTGGCCCCGCAATGCACGGCGGCCAGCATGGACATCGTCCCTTCGTTCATCGCCTGCGCGTCCGGCAGCTTGGAGGTCGTGAAATTGCCGGAGCAGCGCAGCGGCAGATTGAGCCTTCGCGCCAGTTGACCGACCGCCATCGAGCCGATCGCCGGCTCCGGGGTGCCGAAGGTCGGCGAGCCCGAGCGCAGCGACATCGACGACAGGAAATTGCCGAAGATCACCGGCGCGCCCGGCCGCTCCAGTTGCGTCAGCGCGCAGCCGGCCATCGTCTCGGCGAGCGATTGCGCGATGGCGCCTGCGTTCGTCACCGGACCCATCGCCCCGCCGAGAATGAACGGAACCACCACGCCCGCCTGATTGGCGCGCGCATAGGCCCGAAGCGCCTTCGTCATCGCGCCGTCCCAGACCAGCGGCGAGTTGACGTTGACGTTGCCGAGGATGACGCAGTTCTCGTCGACGAAATCGCGGCCGAACAGGATGCGCGCCATCTCGATGGAGTCCTCCGCGCGGCTCTCGGCGGTGACGGACCCCATGAAGGCGCGATCGGAATAGCGGATATGGCTCAGCACCATGTCGAGATGGCGCTTGTTGACGGGGATATCGACCGGCTCGCAGATCGTGCCGCCGGAATGGTGAAGCCAGGGCGAGCTTTGCGCGAGCTTGATGAAGTTCTGGAAGTCTTCGAGCGCGCCGTAGCGCCGGCCCTTGTCGAGGTCCATCACGAAGGGCGAGCCATAGGCCGGCGAGAACACGACCGAGCGGCCGCCGATCTCGACCGACCGGGCCGGGTTGCGCGCGTGCTGGACGAAGCGCGGCGGCGCGGTCTTGAGAATCTCGCGCAGCATCCCGGGCTCGAAGCGCACGCGCACGCCATCCAGCGCCGCGCCGGCGCGCCGCCACAGATCGAGCGCAGCGGGATCGTCGCGGAACTCGACGCCGACTTCGGCCAGGATACGGTCGGCCGCCGCCTCAATGCGGACCAGGCTCTCCTCGCCGAGGATATCGTAGGTCGGGATGTTGCGCACGATATAGGGCCGCCCGAACGTCGGCGCCCGGCTCGAGCGCGCCGCGCGCTGCGCCGCCCGCCCCGTCCGTTCGCGCCGTCCGCGCCCGCCTGAACCGGCTTCGTCCCCTGCGCTCAACGCCGCCTCCTCGCCTGGATGCGGACTATGCTAGACTTCCCTGCGCCGTCTGTGACCCGCGAAAATTTCTATCGCAGGCATAAGCCAAATCATGCGCGCGACGCCCGCTCGGCTCCCCTGACTCCGTGGCGCGCGACAGTCGCGGCGATCGTTTGGCGAATCGACGCGACGACGGCGCGCGGCGATGGTTCAACCGAAATGCACTTCTCCGATGGCGATGACCGGCGCCACGTCGGTAAAGTTGGGAATGTCGGCCTGCGTCTGCGGCCCATGGGCGGCGAGCGCGGCCTTCGTGCTTTCCATGTCGTCGAAACGAAGCTCCGCGATCAACTGGAAAGCCTGCGCGGGAGCGGCGGGATCGAGGGCGGCTTCCCTCACGAAGGTCAACGAGCGCATCCCCATGGGCTCCAGCAGCCGTCGCACAAGCGGCAGATGGCGCGAGGTATAGTAATCCATATCGAACCGCGATCCGGGCTCGTTGGCGTATAGCACCAGCACAGAAATCACTGCGTTTCCTCCGAAAACCTGTGTGTTCTTTACCCTGGTCGCTTTATCGCGATTGCGGGGGTTCGCCAATCTCGCGCGCGGCGCAGATCCGATAGGCGTCCTTCCAAGGCCGCAGGCGCTCGAACGCCGCCGCGGCGGCCAGCACTTCGGCGTCGGCGCGGCGGCGGCCGATCAGATGCAGGCCGACCGGCAGGCCCTGGCTGAGGCCGGCAGGGATCGAGATCGCGGGATGACCGCTGAAATTGGTCAGATAGGTCGGGCACCAGCCGATCAGCGGATCCACCTCCTGGCCGTCGATTTGGCTCGGCCCGACCGTGTTGCCGTCCGCGGCGTTGACGACAGGCATCGCCGCCAGCGTCGGCGAAACCACCAAGTCATAGGCGCCGAGCGTCGTCTGCAGCGCGTCGTAGACCTCGGAGCGAATGGCCTGCGCATTCGCGATGTCCATCGCCGAGAGCTTGCGGCCCCTCTCGATCCGGCTGAGATATTCGGGCGGGAAATCGTCGCGATGGTCGCCCATCAGATCAATGCCGAACGCCTTCGCGCCCTCCAGCGCGCCGAGGTTCAGCGGCATCATCAAATCCGTCCAGGCGTCGCTGAGCTCGCGCTGCGTCCGCTTGAGGCCGAGCCGACCTCCTCGACCACCGCGCCGGCCTCGACGAACGCGCGCACCGCCTCGTCGACGACCGCCCGGATCGCGGGATCGATCGGGAAGACGTCGAAATCAGGGCTGTAGGCGATCTTCCAGCCCTTGATCGAGCGGCGCGTGGCGGCGAGGAAATCCTCGTTGGTTTCGAAGCTGAAGGGATCGCGGGCGTCAATGCCCGCAAGCGCGGTCAGAACCAGCGCGGCGTCTTCCACCGTGCGGCTGATCGGTCCCTCGTAGACGAAGGGCGTGTCGCCGGCGAAGGCGTTGGGCCGCATGACCACGGGAACGCGGCCGAACGACGCCTGAAAGCCGACGACATTGCACCAGGCGGCGGGAATGCGGATCGACCCGCCCGCGTCGGTTCCTTCCGCGAAGGGCACGAGGCCGTCCGCCACGGCCGCGGCGCTGCCGCCGGACGATCCGCCAGTGTTCCTGCGCAGGTCGAACGGATTGCGCGTCGGGCCGAACAGATAATTGTCGCAGGTTCCGCGCAGCCCCATCGTGGGGCTGTTGGTCTTGCCGAGCAGGATCGCGCCCGCCTTCTCGACGCGCTCGGCGAAAACGCAGTGCCATTGCGCGACGCAATCCTTCATCGCGCGAATGCCGCCGAAGGTGAAGGGCCAGCCCGGCTTGAAGTCGAACAGATCCTTGATCGCCGACGGGACGCCATGCAGCGGCCCGGTCGGCGCCCCCGACATCACGGCCTGCTCGGCCTCTCGCGCCGCGCGCCGCGCATCCTCGAAGCCCTTGAAGATGAAGGCGTTGAGGCTCGGATTGCGCGTTTCGATGCGCTCGATGCAGGATTCGACGATCTCGACCGGCGACAGGCTTCGGCGCCGGACGCGCTCCGCCATTTCCGCCGCGCTCATATAGGCGAGTTCACCGATGGCCATGTCGTCCTCCCTGTTCGCGTTTGCGGACCGGACTTCAGCTCTTGTGATAGCTCGGCTGAAGCCCGTAGACCGGAGTCGGCAGTCCCTCCATCCGCGCTTTCAGTTGCAGCGCGAGAAACAGGGAATAATGCCGGGAGAGATGCAGGTTGCCGCCGTGAAACCATAGGCCCGGCTGCTGCGTCGGCTTCCACATGTTGCGCGGCTCGCCTTCCCAGGGGCCGGGATCTTGCGGCGTGCCCGACCCGAGGCCCCAGCATTTGCCCACCTTGTCGGCGACTTCCTCGGAAACGATTCCGGCGACCAGGCGATTCATCGACTGAAAGCCCGTCGCCATCACGATCAGATCGGCCGGCAATTCCGAGCCGTCGGTGAGTTCGACGGAAGTTTCCTTCACGCGCCGGATCTCGACGCCGCTCCTGACCGCGATGTCGCCGCTGCAGATCAGTTCCGAAGCGCCGACGTCGATGTAGTAGCCCGAACCGGTGCGCATCGCCTTCATCATCAGGCCCGACTCATCCGGGCCGAAATCATAGCGGAAGCCTGATTTTCCGAGGCGCTCATAGAAGGCCGCGTCGTGGTCGCGGATCTGCCGGTAGATCGGAATCTGTGCGCGATGCATGATGCGGAACGGCGTCGCGGCGAAGATCAGATCCGCCTTGTCGGTCGTGACGCCCGCCTTGACCGCGCTTTCCGAATAAAGCGGCTCGAACGCCAGCTTCATGAACGTTTCCGATTTCACGACCGTCGTCGGCGAACGCTGCAACATCGTGACCTTGGCGCCGAATTGCCAGAGATCGGCGGCGACGTCGTGCGCGGAACTGTTGGCGCCGAGGACGATGCAATGCTTGCCTTCATAGCTCTCGCCCGTCTGGAAGCGGCTCGAATGATAGCATTCGCCACGGAACCTTTCGATGCCGGGCAGCTCAACCTCCCTGGGCGGGCCATAGGCGCCGGTGGCGAACACCAGTTGCCTGGGTCGCAGCACGATGCGCTCGCCGGCGCGCGAGACCTCGACCGTCCATGTTTGGCTGGACTCGTCGAACGCGGCGCTGACGCATTCCGCCGACGCCCAATAGTCGAGCTCCATCACCTTTACATACATTTCCAGCCAGTCGCCGAGCTTGTCCTTCGGCGTGAACACCGGCCAGTTCTCGGGAAACGGGATATAAGGCAGGTGATCGTACCAAACGGGATCGTGCAGCACGAGCGAGCGGTAGCGGTTGCGCCAGGAATTGCCGGCGCGCGCGTTCTTCTCCAGGATGATCGTAGGCACGCCAAGTTGCTTGAGCCGCGCGCCGAGCGCGATGCCGCCCTGCCCTCCGCCGATCACGACGCAATAGGGCTGCTCGGCGTAACCGAGCGTCGCCTCGTCGGCCCGCTTCTGTTCGAGCCAGTTCTTCTGGCGTCTGTAGACGCCGTGCTCGATGCCCGCTGGCCGTCGCTCGCCCCTTGGCTCCTCGAATCCCTTCAGTTCCTCCAGCGTCGTCAGCAAGGTCCAGGCCGCGCCGTTCTTCAGTCGCAGCACGCCGCGGCCGCGGCCGACCGCCGTCTCGAAACGGAGCCAGGCCTCGACCGCGCCGTCGGTGATCGTCGGATCGCCTTCGAGCCGCCAGCCGCTCGGCGAGATCGTCGCCAGATTGGCGGCGAGCATCGCCCCGATCTCATCCCGGCTTTCCAGCGTCTTGACGTTCCAGGTGAATGCGACAATGTCGCGCCAGAAGCATTCCTCGCCAAACAGCGCGGCGACGCCGGCGGGATCGCGCGCGGCGAGCGCGCGGTCGAACCGTTCGAGCCAATCCTCGACGAGCTTTCTGACATCGTTCGCTTCGCTCATGCGGACCTCCCCCCTGGCTCGCCGCGCCATTATTCCTGAGGTTTCAACGCGCCCATCAGCGGCGTCGGATCGGATGTCGGCGTTGGGATCGCAACCCCGATGCTCGCCAGCGTGTAGCGCACGCGCCGCAGAGAATTCGCGCGAGCGGTTGCCCATCTGCGAGGCGACGCCGGTCGCGATGGTGTCGATCACCGCCATATGGGCGTAGCGCGACGGGGTTGGCATCAGCGCATTCAAATCCTCGGGCGTGACGATGGAAATGACGATTTCGGCGGCTTTCGCCAGCGGCGTGTCGGGACGAGTGAGCGCAATGGTCGTCGCCCCGTAGGAGCGCGCGATCTCGATCGCGCCGACGACCGGTTTCGATTGGCCGCTGTTGGAGATCGCAAACGCGACGTCTTTGGGTCGCAGCGTCGAAGCGGACATGCGCTGCTGGTGGCCGTCGGCATAGGCGCAAACGGGCAGGCCCAGCCGGAAGAAGCGCAGCTTGGCGTCCTCGGCGACGCTGGCCGATCCGCCGCCCTGCCCGTAGATGTCGAGACGCGCGCCGGCGGCGATCGCCTTGATTGCGCGCGCGACCGTCGCCGTGTCCAATTGATCGAGGCAATTACGGATCGCATTGGCGGCGCGGATCATCACGATCTTGGCGAGCTGGCCGGTATCGTCGTCGAACACGCGGTCCGTCCCGAGATAGGCCGAGGCGACCGTCAACGTCGTCGCCAGACGGACCTTGAACTCGCCGAAGGACGTGCAGCCGACAGATCGACAAAAGCGCGTAACGCTCGGCTGACTGACCCCGGCGCGGCTCGCCAGATCGCTGATCGTCATGCGCGTGGTCGCCTCATAGTCCTGAGCGACGGTCTCGGCGACGCGCCGCTCGGCGGGCGAAAGGTCGGGTTCGATCCTCTGAATGCGCGAGACGAGATCGATCGGCGCGCTCGGCGGGATCGCCGCGGCGTCGACGGCGTCACGGCCCGCCTTCATCCCCGCGACTCCCCGGGCCGACATTTCGCCTCGGCTGGAGACTGGGATCGCGGGTGAAACATGCTGCCGGTCTCGCGCCAACGGCTCGAGCGTCGGGCTCGAAGCTGTAATTCAATTACACAAAATGTCACCTCAGACAACGGTTTTGAGAAGACGCCGCGGTCACGGGCGAAACCCGGCGGCTATCCGGGGCCGATCGTCAGGACCGCCTTCTCCGCCGCCGGCATGGGCAATTGAGCGCAACGCATCAACGACGCGGCTTCTCGCGGCGCGCAATTTTCCTCTTGCGCGGTCGAAAATTGTGTAACATATTTTCAGAAAAGTTAGGCCGAGAGCCTCGTGAACATAGCTTGGCGGAGGCGACCGGGGCGGCGGCCAGCGGCCTAGTCGCGCGTGTCGAAAGGAGCCCAGATGGCCAATGGCGGATCGGGACAACGCGCCAAGATGGTCGTCGACCGGGCGACCAAACATTACGACACGAGATCCGGGTCGGTGCATGCGCTCGAGAATGTTTCGCTCGAGGTTCGCGAAGGCGAGTTCCTTTGCATCCTGGGACCGTCGGGCTGCGGCAAGACCACTTTGCTCTGGTCGATGGCGGGGCTGCATTCGCTGACCTCCGGCGAGGTCTGGCTCGGCTCCGAGAAGATCGTCCAGCCGCATCCGCAGATCGCGATGATCTTTCAGGACGCCAATCTTCTTCCCTGGCGGAACCTGCTGAAGAATATCGCGCTGCCGTTCGAGCTGAAACACCGCGCGCCGGACATGGAGCGGATCGGCAAGCTGTTGTCGCGCGTGAATCTGAACGGCTTCGAGCACAAATATCCGCGCGAGCTCTCCGGCGGCATGCAGCAGCGCGCCTCGATCGTGCGAAGCCTCGCGGTCGATCCCTCGGTCCTGCTGATGGATGAACCCTTCGGCGCGCTCGACGCGTTCACTCGCGACGAGATGAATCTGCTCATCCAGGAAATCTGGATGGAGACGCGCAAGACCATCGCCTTCGTCACGCATTCGATTTCGGAGGCGATCTTTCTTGCCGACCGCGTCGTCGTGATGTCGGCGCGGCCCGGCCGCGTCTCCGCGATCTACGACATCGACATTCCCAGGCCGCGCCGGGTCGAAATCCAGACCAAGCCCGATTTCATCGAGCGGGTGCTGAGGATCAAGGCGAGCATCGACAGCGGTCGCGCCGAGGCGGCGCAGCTGGCGATCGTGTAGCGCCGCCGAGAGTTCGGAGGTCAGGAGTTGGACAAGGTTCTCGGCGACAAGATCCCCGAATTCAACCGCAAGGCCGATTCCGCGGCCGGCGGGCTTTCCGGGCTCGGCTCGATGGGGAAGATCGGCGGCAATCGGACGGCGCCTGGAGACCTTTGTCATCGTGCTGGTCGCGGTCGTGATCGTAGGGGGCGTCGGAGACCTTGCTGCGCGTCTTCAACGTGCCGCAATATATCATGCCGAAGCCGAGTCAGATCGTCGTCGCTCTGTTCACCGAGTGGCCGAATATCTGGCCGCACCTGCTGATCACGCTCTACGAACTGATCGTCGGTTTCGCGATCGGCGGGGCGATCGGTTTTGTCATGGCGGCGGTGATCACGCAATTCCCGTTCGTCGAGAAGGTCGTGACGCCCTACATCCTGCTGCTGGTGACGACGCCGATGCTCGCGCTGGTGCCGCTGCTTGATCCTGCGCTTCGGATTTGGCAGCGAACCGCGCATCATCGCGGTCGCGCTGGCCTCCGGGCCGATGGTGATGATCAATTCGGCGACCGGCTTCCGGCGCGTCGATCTCGCCAAGATTGCGCTCGCCCGTTCGTTCGGCGCCAACACGTTCCAGATCTTCACCAAGATCCGCATTCCGATGGCGATGCCGATGATCATCGTCGGGCTGATGGTCGGCTCGATATTCGGCCTGCTGACGACGATCGGCGCCGAAATGGTCGGCGGCGCGGAAGGTCTCGGCAATCGCCTGACCTATTATTCGTCGTTGATCCGCATGCCGCAGTTCTTCGCGATCATTCTCATTCTCGCGATCATCGGCATCTCGATCTACGTGTTCTTCTTCTGGGTCGGGAAGAAATGGGCTAGCTGGGAGGCATAGCCGCCTGCGACCCCAGCAAGAGAAGGGAAAGCGCACCATCGCGGGCGGGCATTGTTGGGGCATCGCAACAAGGAGGAAACAATGAGCGAATCATGACAGCCGAGGGCTTTCCGATCAATCGTCGCCGACTTCTGACGCTGACGGCGGGCGGCGTAACCGCCGTCGCTCTATCGCCGCTGGCGCGCGTCACCGGCGCCTCCGCGGCCGAGACGATCCGCTGGGTCTCGCCGCGCGGCACGATCGAGGTTCTCGACGACTATCCCTATTGGGTCGCCAAGAAGTTCGGCTATTTCGGCGATATCGGGACGACGCTGGAGCCCGGCCCGTCCGACGCGACCGCGACGGTCAAGCTCGTCGACCAGAAACAGGCCGACGTCGGCTATCCCTCGCCCGGCGTGTTCTCGCTCGGTCTCGAACAGGGCATTCCGCTCGTCTCCGTGTTTCACATGGGCGGCAGCGACGTGTTCGACTTCGCGTTCCGCAAGGGCGAGAAGCCGAAGATCGATCAAGGATCTCGAAGGCAAGACGATCCTGCTCGGCAGCGCCGGCTGGCAGTCGATCTGCGATCCGATGCTCGCGGCGGCCGGCGTCGACTCAGAAAAAGGTCAAATATGTCGAAGCCGGCTGGCCGACCTGGGGCACCGCGCTGAAGGCGGGCAAGGGCGACGCCGCGCTTCCTGGGAAGGTCTGCGCGCGCAATGGAAGGGCCAGGGACTCGACTTCGACTATTTCCTCGGCAAGGACTTCTCCAAACTGCCGGCCAACAGCTTCGTCATCCGCAAGGCGGACTTCGAGGACGCGGCCAAGAAGAAGCTCTACGGGCGCTATTTCCAGGGCTGGGCCGCCGGGCTCGAATTCGGCAAGCAGAACCCGCGCGCGGCGACGCAGATCGTGATGGAGCAGTTCCCGGGCCTCGCCTCGCAGATGAACCCGACGGTCGCGACCGAGTCGATGCTGCGAACTCGCCAATGTGTTTGGCGGGCGCATGGACGAGCGCAAGAAGTGGGGCTTCCACCTGCTTTCGAGCTGGCAATTGTTCTTCGACACCGGCCGCAAGATCGGCCAGATCACGGCCGACTTCAAGGTCGAGGATGTCTGCAAGAACGATCTGATCGACGAGGCCAACGCCTTTGACGCCGCCAAGGTCAAGGCGGACGCCGACGGCTTCGCGCTTTCCGCCGACTACAAGTCGGTCAACGTCGACGCCATCAAGAAAGACCTCTGAGAGCCGAGGGGCGACGCGTTCGCGCGTCGCCCCTTTCCGTGCGCGCGGTTGAACCCGACAGGAGAGCGCGATGCTCGTGTTCGATCACGTCGGCGTCACGACGACGGAGCCGCAGCCGGACGAAAACTGGGTCGAGCAGAGCCGCGTGCTGGGTCACCAATCCGCACAAGCATCCCGAGCACATCGAGTTTCTGCGCTATGCGCCGGGCACGACGGTTCCCGAGGCGGTGCGCAACAATCCCCATGTCGCCTTTCGCGTGGAGGCGCTGGAGCCTCACATCGAGGGTCAGGAAATCCTGATCCCGCCTTTCGTGGTCGGCGATTTCCTCGAAGTCGTGTTCGTGCGCAAATACGGGATGGTGTTCGAATACATGCGCTATCTCAAAGACGACTGGTTTGGAGCCTGACCCCAGGCGCAACGGGCGACGAAAGCATCATGGGCTACAAGGCCATCTACGCCTATCCCTGGGATCTCGCTGAAAGCGGCATGGCCGAGGCCGCTGCGCCAGTTCCAGGCGGTCGGTCTCGACACCGTCACCGTCGCCGGCAGCTATCACGCGGGCAAGTTCCTGCGGCCGCACGGCAAGTCCGGCAAGGTCTATTTCCCCGAGGACGGCGTCGTCTATTTCAGGGCTGACCCCGCGCGCTATGGCGCGATCAAGCCGGTCGCGCATTCGATGCTGGCGGCCGGACGGGACGTGCTTCGCGATCTCTGCGATCGCGCCTCGATGGCGACCAATGTCTGGTTGGTGTTGCTGCACAACACGCGCCTGGGCTCGGCGCATCCGGAAGTCGACGGTCGCGAACGCGTTCGGCGACCGCTACATCTACAGCCTCTGCCCGTCCGCGCCCGAGGCGCGGGCTTATGCGATCGGGCTCGCCCGCGACGTGACCGAATCCTATCCGGTCTCCGGCGTCTCGCTGGAGACCCCGGGCTTTCTTCCCTATGCCCATGGCTACCACCACGAATTCGCGCTCAATCGACCCAATGCGTGGCTCGACAACCAGCTCGGCCTGTGCTTTTGCCCGCATTGCCTCGCCGGCGCGAGCCGAGCCGGCATTCGCGCCGAGGCGCTGCGCAGACAGGTCGCCGGCGATATCGAGGCCTATCTCGCCAGCGACGTCAATTTCCCCGCCGACATGGCGGAGGCGTTCTGGATGGCCGACTCCCGCACCGACGGCGATCTCAAGGCGTTCCTCGACTGGCGCTGCTCTGTCGTGACCTCGCTGGTCGGCGAGATCCGCGCAGCGGTGCGCAAGGACGCGACCGTCGCGGTGATCCCCTCGGTCGCCCGCCCGACGGGCGGCGCCTGGTACGAGGGCAGCGACCTTGCGGCGCTCGCCGCCGCGGCGGGCGTGATCGAGGCGTGTTTCTACGAGCCCGGCGCCGAGCGGATCAAGGCGGATCTGTTCGACGTCAAGCGTCGTCTGCGCCAGGCCGGCCGTTTGCGCGGCATCGTGCGCCCCGCCTATCCCGATCTCGAGAACCGCGCCGAGTTCCTCGCGGCGATGCGCGCGCTCGCGGCGGGCGGCGTGCGCGAGGTCGCGTTCTACAATTGGGGACACATCCGTTCGCAACCAGTTCGACGCAATCGCGGAAGGGCTCGCGGCGATGGAGAGCGTGAAGTGACGTTCGCGGGCAAGGCAATCGCGATCACCGGCGCTTCCGGCGGGATCGGACAGGCCCTCTGCCGCCATTTCGGACAACAGGGCGCGCGGATCGCCGCGATCGATCGCCGCGCAACGGTCGAAGAATTCGCGCGCTCGCTCGCCGGCGAGGGCGTCGCGATCGAGGCGGCCGTCGCCGACGTCGGCGATGCGCGCGCCGTCGCGGAGCGCCTTCGCGGATCTCGCGCGGAGCCTCGGGCGCCATCGACATCCTCGTCAACAACGCCGGCGTCTCCAACCACCCGACTTTCGCCGACACCGATCCGGAAGGCTGGCGCGACGACGTCAACAGCAATCTCAACGGCGCCTTCAACTGCGCCCACGCCGTGCTCGCCGGCATGAAGAGCCGGCGCGCCGGCGTGATCGTCAACATCGGCTCGGTCAACGGCCTCGCCGCGCTGGGCGATCCCGCCTACAGCGCCGCCAAGGCCGGCATGATCGCGATGACGCGCTCGCTCGCCCAGGAATACGGCCGCTACGGCGTTCGCGTGAACATCGTGCTTCCCGGCACGGTGCGCACGCCGATCTGGGACGAGCGCGCGAAGAAGGATCCGCAGGTGCTGCGCACGCTCGAACGCTGGTATCCGCTCGGCCGCATCGTCGAACCGCGCGACATCGTCAACGCGGTCGCGTTCCTGGCGTCCGACCTCGCCGCGGCGATCACCGGCGCCGCGCTGCCGGTCGATTGCGGGCTGACCGCCGGAAATATCGTCATGGCGCGGGAATTGACGCTCGAGGACTTCTAGGGGGCGATCATGGACAGACTGCGTATCGGCGTGATCGGACTGGGCTGGTTCGGCGAAATCCATTGCGACGCGATCGTCGGCATTCCCAATCTCGAACTCGCCGCGCTCTGCACCCGCACCCCCGACCGGCTGGCCGCGCTGGCGGCGAAATTCGGCGTCGCCAAGACCTATCGCGACTACCGCGACATGCTGGCCGACCCCGACATCGACGCCGTCTCGATCGTCACCATGTGGGACCAGCATACGCGAGCCCGCCGTGGCGGCGCTGGAAGCCGGCAAGCATGTCTTTCTCGAAAAGCCGATGGCCTCGACCGTCGCCGACTGCGACACGATCATCGCCGCCGCGAAACGGTCGAAAGGCATCCTGCAGATCGGACACATCTGCCGGTTCAATCCGCGCTATCGCATGGCCAAGCAGGCGATCGAAGCGGGCAAGATCGGCAAGATCGTCGCCATGAGCTCGCGGCGCAACATTCCCGCCGCCTGGACGCCGGAGATCCTCAACAAGATCGGGCCGATCGTCGGCGACGCGATTCACGACACCGATCTGATGCTCTGGTTCACGGGCGACCGCATCGTCAGCGCCTATGCGCAGACGGTCGACGTGCGCGGGCTCAAATATCCCGACATCGGCCAGACCATGTACCGATTCGCGGGCGGCGCCACGGCGACGCTGGAAACGGTCTGGTGCATGCCGGAAAAGACGCCCTTCGACATCGACGAACGCATGTCGATCATCGGCGACGCCGGCATCATCCATATCCAGGACACGTTCCCCAATCTCGGCATCGTCTCCAGCGACAAGCTGCACAGTCCCGGACACGACCTACTGGCCGGCGTTCGACGGCGCGCGCGGCGGCGCGCTGCGCGAGGAATTTTCCTATTTCGCGGCCTGCGCGCTGAAGGGCGAAACGCCGGCGATCGGCCGGCCGGAAGACGCGGCGGCGGCGCTCGAAGCGACGCTCGCGGCCGAGGAATCGGCGCGCACCGGCGAGGTCGTTCGCATCGTCAGGCTAGAACAACGAGGAGGACACCCATGGCCAAGAGAGTGCTTGTCGTCGGTCTGGGCAATATGGGCATGAGCCACGCGCTCGCCTATGCCCGCATCCCCGGCTTCGAGGTCGTCGGCGTCTGCGAGCGGCGGATCGCCGATCGGAAACTGCCGCCGGAGCTTGCGAAGGCGAAGAAATTCGCCAAGTTCGAAGAGGCGCTGGCGGAGCTGAAGCCCGACGTCGTATCGATCAACACCCTGCCCGACACCCACGCGGATTTCGCGATCAAGGCGATGGAGGCGGGCGCGCATGTGTTCGTCGAGAAGCCGCTCGCCGACAATGTCGCCAACGCGGAGAAGGTGGTCGAAACGGCGCAGCGCACGAAGCGCAAGCTGGTCGTTGGCTATATCCTGCGCCAGCATCCGTCGTGGATCAAGTTCATCGAGATCGCGCGCCAGCTCGGCACGCCGCTGGTGTTCCGGATGAATCTCAACCAGCAGTCGAATGGCGCGACCTGGGAGTGGCACAAGCGGCTGATGGACAGTTTCCCGCCGATCGTCGATTGCGGGGTTCACTACGTCGACGTGATGTGCCAGATGACCAAGGCGCAAGCCCTGTCAAGGTCCACGCGATCGGCGCCAGACTGACGAACGAGGTGCCGGTCAACAATTACGGCATGTTGCAGGTCGTGTTCGACGACGGCTCGGTCGGCTGGTACGAGGCGGGCTGGGGGCCGATGATGAGCGAGACGGCCTTCTTCGTCAAAGACGTCGTCGGGCCGAAAGGCTCGGTCTCGATCGTCATGGCGGAGACCGCGGGCAAGGTGAAGTCGGACGACATCAACGCGCACACCAAGACCAACCAGATCCTCTGGCACCACGCCGACATGTCGAAGGGCGACGAACGCATTGACATGAGCGACGAACCCGATCACGACGCGCTCTGCGAGCGCGAGCAGCGCTATCTGCTCAAGGCGATCGACGAGGACATCGACCTGACCGATCACATGAACGACGCGGTGAAGAGCCTGAAGATCGTCATCGCCGCGGATCAATCCATCCACACCGGTCAGGTCGTTTCCCTCTGACAAACTCGCGCGCGGCGGCGAAGGCTGCGCGCGCGTCCCCAACGCGAGACGGGCAAGCATGGCATTCGATCTGGTCTTGCAAGGCGGTCGCGTCATCGACCCCGCACAGGGCGTCGACGCGATCCTGGACGTCGGCTTTCCAGGAAGGCCGCGTCGCTGAAACCGGGACCGGCCTTATCGGCAGGCAAGCCCGGAACGTCGCCGGCTGCATCGTGACTCCGGGCCTGATCGACCTGCATACGCATGTCTATTGGGGCGGCACGTCGCTCGGCGTCGATCCCCTGCGGCTGCTGCGGGGCGGCTGCACGACGCTGGTGGACACGGGCAGCGCCGGGCCCGGCAACTTTCCCGGTTTTCTCGAACATGTGATCAAGCCTTCGCCGGCGCGGATCATCGCATTCCTCAATGTTTCCTTCGCCGGCATCTACGGCTTCTCCCGGCGCGTGATGGTCGGCGAGAGCGGCGACCTCAGGCTGATGGCGCCGATCGACGCGGTGGAGGTGGCGCGCGCGAATCGCGATACGATCGCGGGCATAAAGGTTCGCGTCGGGCTGCACGCCTCGCAGAATTCGGGAACGATTCCGCTCGACATCGCCCGGCAGGTCGCCGAGGAGGCCGGGATTCCCATGATGGTTCATATCGACCATCCGCCGCCGACGCTTGAGGAGGTTTTGGCGCGCATGCGGCCCGGCGACATCCTCACCCATTGCTTCCGGCCATTCCCCAACAACCCGCTCGACCGCCGACGGCGGCGTGCGCGCTTGCGTGCTGGAGGCGCGCGACCGCGGCGTCATCTTCGACATCGGCCACGGCATGGGCTCGTTCGCGTTCAAGACGGCGCGCGCGATGCTGGCCAACGGCTTCGCGCCCGACTGCATTTCGAGCGACGTTCACGCCCTCTGTATCGAGGGGCCGGCGTTCGATCTGCTGACGACGATGTCGAAGTTCCTCTGCCTCGACATGCCGCTCGTCGAAGTCGATCCGCGCGGCGACGGAGGCGCCGGCGAAGGCGCTGCGCAGGCGCCGATCTCGGCAGTTTCCGGCCCGGCTGCGCAGGCGACGCCTCGGTGCTGACGCTCGAAAGCGGGCGAATTCGACTATGTCGATTCGACCGGCGAGCATCTGGCCGGAAATCGGCGATCTGACGGCGCGCGGCGTCGTCGTGAACGGCCGTGTTGCGCAATGGTTGACGGCGCCTCGCCCGACCCTGCCCGCATCGAGGAGCATCCGATCATGACGATCATCAACGCCCGAGCAACGACTGGCCGCCCTTGGCCTCACGCTGCCGACGGCGCCGGTTCCTGTCGCCAATTACGTACCGTTTCGCTGGGCCGGGAACCTGCTGTTCCTGTCCGGACAGGGGCCGAGACTGCCCGACGGCTCGCTATCGAGATCGGCCGGCTCGGCAGGGACGCCACGATCGACGACGGCTATCAGGCGGCGCGCCTGACCGGCGTTGCAATTGCTCGCCGTCGCCAAGTCGGCGCTCGGCGAATTGTCGCGCATCGAGGCGGTGGTTAAGCTGCTTGGCATGGTCAATGCCGAACCGGACTTCGCCGATCATCCAAAGGTCATCAACGGATGTTCCGATCTGCTGGTCGAAGCGCTCGGCGATGCAGGCCGCCATGCCCGCTCGGCCGTCGGCATGGGCTCGCTGCCCAACCGGATGATGGTCGAAATCGAGGCGATCCTGCTCGTCAAGCCGTAAGGAAAAGCGCGACAATGTCCGCCGAAACTCTCAAGTCCGAAATCGTGCGCCGCTACGGCACGCCCGCGGTCGTGATCGATCTCGACATCGTAGAGCGCAATATCGCGCGCGCACAGGCTTTGTGCGACGCCGCGGGCGTCGCGTTCCGGCCGCACATCAAGACGCACAAGAGTCCCGCGCTCGCCGCCATGCAGCGCGACGCGGGCGCCGCCGGCGTCACCTGCCAGAAGCTCGGCGAAGCCGAAGTCATGGCCGACGGCGGGCTCGACGAAATCCTGATCGCCTACAATATCCTCGGCGAGGAGAAACTCGGACGGCTCGGGCGGCTGCTCGCGCGCGCCCATGTCGCCGTCGTCGCCGACAATCCGGTGACGATCGAGGGGCTGCCGGAGGCGGCGGCCATCGCGGGCCGCGCGCTCGATGTTCTCGTCGAATGCGACACCGGCCGCAAACGCGCGGGCGTGGAAACGCCGGGCGAGGCGATCGAACTCGCGCGCCAGATCGCCGCCGCGCCGGGCCTCTCCTTCGCCGGCTTCATGTTCTATCCGCCCGACAAGGCCATGGCCACTTCGCAGGCCTTTCTCGACGACGCGATCGCGGGCGTGCGCGCACTGGGGCTTGATCCGCGCATCGTCTCCTCCGGCGGCACGCCCAATCTGGCGCAGGTCGACCGTCTCGGCGGCGTCACCGAACATCGCGCGGGAACCTACATCTTCAACGACCGCATGATGATGGAGCACGGCGCGGCGACGCTCGAGGATTGCGCGCTGCATGTCTACGCGACGGTGGTCAGCCGGGCCGGCCCCGAGCGCGGCGTGCTGGATTCGGGATCGAAGACCCTGACTTCCGACACCGGCGGCGGATTGGACGGTTTCGGACTGATCCGCGAATATCCGCAGGCGCGCATCGCCGGCTTCTCCGAGGAGCATGGCCTGCTCGATCTGCGCCGAAGCAACGATCGCCCGCCTGTCGGCGAGACCGTCCGGATCGTTCCCAATCACGTCTGCGTCGTCGTCAACATGGTTGATCGCCTGATCGCGGTTCGCGGCGACGAGATCGTCGGCGAGTTGCCGGTGGCGGCGCGCGGCAGGATCGCCTGATCGGCTTTCGTCCGCAACGGCGACGTCGTCGGCCGCCACTAAAAGAGGCTGCGGCGCGTCGAGTTCCTGGCGTCGAACGCCGTCGAAACCGGCGCGCCCATGGCCGCCTCTACAGGACCGACCGGGAAATCTTCGATGCTCGTTGCTCGTCGCCCAGCGTCTTAATGCAATTTCATGTATCCATGCGGCCGGCCGGTTTGCGTTGCTTGCCACATGCGATGAAGGCGGTGCATCCTGCCTGCAAAGGGAGGATGGAAATGTCGCGCATATCCGCCGTTGTGATCGCCGGCGCCTTGGTCGCCGCCACGAGCGCCGCACAGGCGCGAGTGACGAAGATCGAGATAGTATCGACTGAGCCAGCCTTCGGCGGCGCGAGCTTCGGGGACGCCGGCGCCTATGACCGTGTGACCGCGCGCGTCCATGGCGCCCTCGATCCGGCCGATCCCGCCAATTCGATCATTCAGGATCTGTCGCTCGCGCCGCGCAACGCTGGCGGGCTGGTCGAATATTCGACCGCTGTCGAGATTCTCAAGCCTCACGATATCTCGCGCGGCAACCGCATGCTGATGTTCGAGGTCAACAATCGCGGCAACAAACTCGCGCTCGGCGCCTTCAACGACGGAGTGTCGGGTAGCAACGTCGACCGCAACGGGCTCACGTCGCCCGGCGACGGCTGGCTGATGCGGCAGGGATACACGCTCGTTTGGTTCGGCTGGGAGATGGACGTCCTGCCCAGGCTCGGCCATATCGGCCTCACGCCCATCGTGGCGAGGAACGTCGATGGCTCGCCCATCACCGGCGTGGTGCGGGCCGAGCTTGTCACCGCCGCGCCGACGCCAACGCTGCCGCTCAGCGCCAGCCAACAGGTGCAGGCTTATCCGCCCGACACCTACGACGCCTATCCCGCCGCGAGCCTCGACAACGCCGCGCCGCAGCCCGACGGCTTCGCGCCGTCGCTGACGGTGAGGGCGCGCGAGCAGGATCCGCGCGAGCCGATCGCCAACTCTGACTGGAGCTTTGGCGCCTGCGAGCCGGGCAAGCCGGCTGCGCCGGACGCCAAGCATATCTGCTACGCGAAGGGCTTCCTGCCCGGCCGGCTCTACGAGCTGATCTATCGCGCCAAGGACCCGACCGTTGGCGGCGTCGGCTTCGCGGCGACGCGCGATGTCGGCGCTTTCCTGCGTAACAGCGCCAAGGACGACGCCGGCGTCGACAACCCCGTCTATCGCTCCGACAATCTCGCGCTGATTGAGGGCTCCTCGCAGAGCGGGCGCATGATTCGCAGCTTCCTCGCGCTCGGCTTCAATCGCGACGAGGGGGGCCGGCGCGTGTTCGACGCCGCCTATCCGCACATCGGCGGCGGCCTCATGCCGCTCAACATTCGCTTCGCCCAACCCTTGCGCGCCTGGGGCGAGCAGGTCGATCATCTCTATCCGGCCTACGACTTCCCGTTCACCTACGCGCGACAGACCGATCCCCTGACGTTGCGCACGCAGGGCCTGCTCGATCGCTGCCGGGCGACGGACACGTGTCCGAAGCTGTTCCACGTCGCGACGGCGCTGGAGATGTGGGAGGGCCGACAGTCGCTCGGTCTTACCGATCCGCTGGGCCTGCGCGACGTCGCCGATTCCCCGGAGACGCGCACCTTCATCATGGCGAGCACGCAGCACGGGGCCGCCGCGCTGCCGTTGCCCGCTCACGCGCCTTTCGGCGCCTGCCAGCAGCAGCCCAACCCCAATCCGCAGATCTGGACCATGCGGGCGCTCCTGACCGCGCTGACCGCCTGGACGCGCGACGGCGTCAGCCCCCCCGACAGCGTCGCGCCGCGCATCGCCGATGGCGCGCTGGTCGCCGCCGATCGGGTGAAGTTCCCTGAAATCCCGGCCAATTCCTACGGCGGCGTTGAGCGCCCCGCGGTCTCGCCGCTGCGAACCTACAACACTCTGCACGTGCTCGACTTCGGGCCGCTTTACCGGCCGGAGGACTCGAGCGGCGTCATCACGCGCGAGCCGCCCGGCGTCGGAACGGCGTCCTACGGCGTGCTGGTCCCGCAGGTCGACGCCGACGGCAACGATATCGGCGGCGTCCGCTCGGTGTTCCTGCGTGTTCCCGTCGGCACCTATACCGGCTGGAATCTTGGCCGGAAGGATCGGTTCCAAGACGGCCTTTGCAATTTGCAGGGGAGCTTCATCCCCTTTGCGGCGACGCGCGCCGAGCGGCTCGCCGCCGGCGATCCTCGGCTTTCAATCGAGGAGCGTTACCCCGACAGGCAAAGCTATATCTCCGCGTTCGAGGCGGCCGCCCGCGAGTTGACGGCCAAGCGGCTACTGCTTCCGGAGGACGCGGCTCTGCTGGTCTCGCGGGCGCGCGCGGAAGGCGTGCGAAGCGGCCCTTGAGCGGGGCCGATGGGTCGTTGGGAGCGGACGTCTCGGCTCTCACTTCGATCAGATCTCGCGGAAGGCGCGCGTCATGCTATCGCGGATGGGTTTGGTCAGGTAGTCGAAAAAGGTGCGCTCGGAGGTCTTGATGTAGACCTCGGCCGGCATGCCGGGGGTTGGCGAGAAGTGGCGCAGCCGTGACGCCTCCTCCGGGTCGAGCTTGATTCTCGCCACATAGGTGTCGCCCGTCTGGGCGCGCCGCTCATCAGGAAGCGCATCCGCCGAGACATAGACCACCTCGCCCGCAACCATGGGCGTCAGGCGCTGGCTCATCGCGGTCAGACGGACCGTGGCGCCCTGCCCGCGACGAACGTTGTCGATGTCCTGGGGACGCACATGCGCCTCGATCAGCAGATCGCTTTCGGCGGGAACGATCTCGAGGATGGTCTTGCCAGATTCGACCACCCCGCCGGTTGTATGGTAGCGCAGCTTGACGACCGTGCCGCGAACCGGCGCCTTGATGTCGATGCGCCTGAGCACGCCCTCGGCGGCGCGTATGCGTTCGCGCACGTCGTTCTGTTCGGACAGCGTGCTCTGCAACTGTTCGGTGGCGGTCTTGACCGCCGCGTTCCTGGCGTCCTGTATCTGCTTCTCGATGCGTGAAATGCGCTCCTGCGCGTCGCCGATATCGCCGTCGAGCCGCCCGATCTCGCCTTGCGCACTGGCCTGCGCGCGCTGAAGGGCGAGAACCTCCGGCTTGCGGATCATCGCCTTCTCGAGGAGGATTGTTTTCGCGCTCAACTCCTCCGTGAACAAATCGAGTTGCCGCATGACGGCTTCACGCTGCGTTTTCGTTCCGTCGATCTTGCGTTGTACGGCCGAGATGCCTTCGCTGAGCACGGCTACGCTGCTTTCAAGGTTGCGCCGCCACGCATCGAAGATCAGCGCCTGGCTTGCGACAATGCTGGCGACCTGCGGCTCGCCTATGCGCGCCATAAGCGCAGCGGGGAAATCGACGCGGTCGGCTTGTGCGATCTGGGCGCGCGAGCGGGCCTCGGCGGCCGCGAGCGTGGCGTCGCGCAGCACGAGCCGCTGCAACTCGGTTTTGGGAGTTGTTTCGTCGAGCCTGACGAGGATCTGGCCGGGCTCAACGAGATCTCCCTCCTTGACGTTGATTGCGCCGATCACGCCGCCTTCGAGGTGCTGCACGATCTTGTTCTGGCCTGTCGCCACGAAAATTCCCGAGGTCACGACGGCGCCGGCGATCGGGGCCATATAGGCCCAGCCGCCGAAGCCTATTCCGACGACGGCGAGAAAGACGAATCCGAAGCTCGTGTGCCAGCGCGTGCTGTGGGGCACGCCCATGGACCAGTTGGAGTCGCGCAGCAGCAACGCGCCGCCGCTCCGAGATGCGATGGAGTTCTGTCTCATCGGGGCTCCGTCAAGCCTTTGGCGTTTCGCGGCTCTGGTTGAGCAGCGGAATGATGTCGTCGCGCCGGCCAAGGGCCTGGATGGCGCCGTCCTTAAGGATCATGATCTTGTCGACGCTCCTGAGCAGCGCCGGGCGCTGGGTGATGGCCACCACCGTCGTGCCGCGCTCCTTGGCCCGGGTCAGCGCCCGCGCGAGCGCGAGCTCGCCCGGCGTGTCGAGATTGGAGTTCGGCTCGTCCAGCATGACCAGTTTTGGATCGCCATAGAAGGCGCGCGCAAGGCCGATGCGTTGGCGCTGGCCGCCCGACAAGGGGCTGCCGTCCATGGCCACCACCGTTTCGTAGCCTTGCGCAAAGCTCGAAATCAGCTCGTGCACGTCGGCGATTTCGGCCGCGTCGTAGACTGCGGCGTCGTTGGCGCCCTCCCGCATTCGGGCGATATTGGCTTTGATGGAGGCCGGGAAGAGCTGAACGTCCTGCGGCAGATAGCCGATGCTCTCGCCAAACTGACGCGGGTCCCAGTTGCGCAGGTCCATGCCGTCAAGCCGGATGGCCCCGGCCGTCGGCGCGATAGACCCCACCAGCATGCGACCCAGCGTCGACTTGCCGGCGCCTGACGCCCCGACGATGGCCAGGGATTCGCCTGGCTCAAGCTGAAAGCTCACGCCGTTGAGGATCACCTTCTTGTTCGGCGGCGGCACGTAGAGCGCCCGGTCGACCGTCAGCCGACCCGCCGGCCTCGGCAATTGCAGCCGATCGAGGTTGAGCGGCGAACTCTGCAGCAGGCCGCGAACGCGCAGATAGGCCATGCGGGCCTGGATGTAGCTGCGCCAGCCGTCAATCACGCCCTCGATGGGTCCGAGAGCCCGGCCGCCGATCACGGAGGCGGCGATCATCATGCCGGCGGTCAGCTCGCTTTCGAGCGCGAGCGAGGCGCCCCAGCCCAGCATCAGGATCTGGGTCGAGAGCCGGACGAATTTCGAACAGCCCGCCACAACGATGTTACGGTCCTGCGCCGTCACCTGGGCCTTCAGCGACTCGGCCGTCTCCCGACCCCAGATCATCACGCTCTCGGGGATCATGCCCATGGCGTTGATGACCTGCGCGTTGCGCGCCATGGCGTCGGCCTGCAGGTTGGCGCGCGTTGCGTAGGCGCTGGCCTGCGTGAAAGGCACGGCCGTGATCCTCTGGTTGATCAGAGCCAGGAGGAGGAGGAGAATGCCGGTCACGCTCACGATCCAGCCCAGGTCCGGGTGGATCAGAAAGATCGCCAGAAGATAGATGGGGGCGACCGGCGCGTCGAGCATGACCAGCATGACGGGGCCGGTCAGGAAGTTGCGGAGCTGCTGCAGGTCCGCAAGCGTCTGGAACTCGCGGCTGGATCCCGCCTGGGAAGCCTTGGCGGCGGCTGCGAGCACGGGCGGCCCGAGGCGGCTTTCGGCCTCGACCGCCACCCGCATCAGCATGAAGCGGCGCACCATGTCGAGCGCCACGTGGCTGAAGACGGCGCCCGCGATAACGATGGTCAGCATGATAAGCGTGTCGATGCTGCGGCTGGTCAGCACGCGGTCGGAAATGTTGAACAGATAGATGGGAATGCCGAGAACAAAGAGATTCACCCAAAAGGAAAAGAAGGCGATCACCACCATCTTGCGCCGGCACGAGGCAAGGCCCTTCGTGAGCGTGTCGCGAAAATCGCGGTCGCCGAAACGGCGCTGAATTCGCGCACCGCCATCGCCATCGCCGCCGCCGCCCCCGCCCCCGCCCCTGCCGATCCCGGCCGAGCCCGCGCCAGCTCCGCCGGAGGAGGATCGCGGCGCGGGGCCCAGAAGCGGCGCGGCGGCCGGGATGGCGACGCTGCTGGCCGAAACATCGGAGGCTCTGACGGTGTGGGAGGGCTTATCGCGGACGACCTCCAGTCTCGGACGACCCTCGCGGTTTCGCGCCACGGTCTCGCCGGTCCTGGATTCATCGTTCCGAGCGCCATCCGGCGCGCTCGGGCCGGCCTCCTCCGGCGCCTGGCCAATATTAGGACTCGCCGGCGCGCTGACGGGAAGCGGATTCGAGGGGCGCAAGCTTACGTTTGAGACTTAGCTCGTCGGGGTCTCGAAACGGTCCGACTGACTCCTGGACGACATTGCTGGCGCGTTGAGTCACGCGATCTTCTCCATCCTTGGAGGCGGCCGCTCTAGGTCAGCACGCCGTGAAACAGATCCTCCTGCTGGTGGATCGTCGAGGTCGTGGCCGGTTCGGCTTGCAGGTCGACGGCAAAGACCGGAAGTCCCGTGGCCGCGCCAACCTGCGCGGCAAGATCCTGCGTTTCGCCGGTCGTCGCGACGCTCTGATCGGTGACGAAGGAGGCCTGCACGAGCATGGCCTGCCCGTAGTGTTCGCCGCCCACATAAGTCGGGCCCACGGGGTTGACGTCGACGATCTGCGCGAAGTTGCTCAGACTATTGCCGCCGGTGCTCGCCGACTGCATCGAACTGCTTTCCCCCGCAGGCTTCGCCCCGGCGCCTTCGGGCGAATACTGAACAACCGTGTCGTTGTCGTAGACGATGTTGGTCTGCGAAATGACGTTGATGTCGAAGTAGTCGCCCGTGATCATAAGCACGTGCACGGTCTGGCCGCCGGCCGTCGGCACGACGCTGGCCAGGCCGGGGTCGAGGGCGCCGTCGCGCAGATCTCCGAGCGCGTGGGCGAGGACCGGATTCAGCGGCTCTGTGGCGCTGTTCCCGTATCGGTCGATCGAGGCGATGTTTTCCAGTTCATTTTGCCCCGTCTCGACCGTCAGAGAGGCGCCATTCGATCGAACGGAATACGACGCCACATAGTCGTCGTTCACCAAAATGTTGCACTGGATGATGATGTTTGCCGAGTAATGGTCCCCAAGGACCACGATGGCGTCGTAGTGCGAGCCGATCGTGCTCAGCGTGAAGACGTTCGTCGCGCCGTTCTCGCCGGTGGTGACGATGTAGTAAGAGCCGAATTGCGCCTGAACCGCGACATCGTTGTCGGCGATCGCGTTCCATTGGGTGACGTTGCTGACGTTGTAAAAATGGCCCTCGATCCGGTCGATTGACAGCGTTCCGCCCGTCATCCCCTGGCCCAGCGGACCGGACCGCAGATCGTGCTGAAAGACGCCCGCGGTATTGTGCGCGGCATTGCCCGACGAGTCGCTGCTGAGCGACCCCCAGGCGGCGGCGGCCGCGACTGTGGCGTTGCTTACCAGGATGTCGACCTGCACGATGGCGTCGATCGCGTAATCATTCCCGATCACCAGCAGCGCGCCGGCCGTATTGTGTTCGTCGAAGACCGCCGCCGCGTTGAGCGCCGTATTGGCGCCGGTTTCGGCGATCAGCGCCTGCGTGACGAGACCGTTCTGATAGGTGTCGGAGGGCTGGTTCTCGGGGGGTTGCGGAAAGTCGATCTGCGTGCCCTCCGGCTGCAGGACGCCGTCTTGGTACACGCCGCGGTCGAGCAAAATGGGCTGCGAATCCGACGGGTCCGCCAGCGTTTCCGCGTATGAGCTGACTGCCGCCACAGCTTCCGCGTCGCCGCCGCCTGCCGGAACGGGGCCGGCCAACGCCGAATGGGCCAAATCTTTCGCGGCGATCTCGACGGCCGGGTCGTACGGGTGCAGGCTTGACGGATCGTTGCCGGACGACATCAGCAGCCGGTCGTCGTCGAAGATGACGTTGCTCTGGCCAGCTTCGAGGAGAATCTGGTTGGGCGTGGGGTCGTCGGACGCAGACCCTGCGCCGCCCCCCCCCGCCGCCGCCCCCGCCTGCGGTTATGAAGAACGGCGGCGGAATCCCGACCGGCGGCGCGTCCGGCGGCGGCTCGACGGTTGGAAGCGCGTCGGGCGGCTCGGCGATCGGCGGATTGAGAGCAGCCTCCTCGCCGCGCAAGAGCGACGCGCGCCATGGCTGGCTTGGCGCTTCTTCGAGACCCGGCTGCGACCCGGACCCGTGGATCGCATCCGGAGTCCCAGGGTTTCGGATGCGACGAGAGGGCTGGATCTTCGAGCGGGTAATGCATTCGCGCGACTTCGTCGATCAGTCGCATATAGCCGGCGAAATGCTTGATTGCTTCCCTGCTCTGGCCGGCAAGCATGACGTCCTCCCAGCGAAAAATCGCGCGCGGGATGACTCCGCGACGGGACGGAAAGCGAAAAAATGGGGGCGAGAGAATGAACCCGCGCCCAAGGGGCGCGGGTCCGAGTTTCTCACTTATCCGGCTTAGCCGTTGTGGTCGGCGGCGGCTGCGCCAAGGTCGGACAGCGAGTCGCCGCCGACGACGGTAATGGGCATGGAATTATACTGAATATTGGCGCCCATCGTGATGTGCTGGGTGAACGCCTCCTGGCTCAGGCTGTTGGCGGCGTTCGCCGCGCCCGATACGGCGCCGTGGTCACCGTTATAGCTGGTGTTGGTGGCGGTGCCGCCCCGCGCGTCCGCGGTCTGCGAGAACGAGAAGCTGGAGGACGGATCCGCCGGCCCACCATGGCCGCCGTCGGAGTGTCTGATGGCGTCGTAAGTTTCGCCGCTCCCTCCGATGCTGAGCGATACGCTCGCGCCGTCGATGCGATCCGCATCGACGAGGCTATTGACCTGATCGAGGTTGAAGATGTTGCCGTCGCCGTTGAGCGTCTGGGTCGAGAAGTCCGGCATAACAAGCATGCTGCCGTCCAGCTCATGGACCTCGAAGTGATCCATGTTAAGCGCGGCGTTCGGCGGGCCGAATTCACCCGATACGGACACATCCACGGTCGTGGTCACGTCAGTGGTCGTGGAGTTCTCGACCTCGTTGTGGACGTGGCTTCGCACGCCGCTCTCGAGTTCGTTCTCGGCCAGGTTGGCGTTCCCGTTCAGATTGCCGTTGGCGTTGCCGTTCAGATTGCCATTGCCGCTGTGGGACTCGAGCTCGTTGACCGCCGAGTTCGTAGCGGTCTGCGACTGCTCCTGATCCTGGTCCTGGCCCTGCGCTTCGCCCTGCGCCTGACCCTGAAGTTCGCCTTGCGCCTGAAGCTCGGCCTGGCCCTGCAGCTGACCCTGCAGTTCAGCCTGGCCCTGGAGCTGGCCCTGCGCTTCGAGCTGGGCGAGCACCGCCGCGGGATCGTTGCGGTTGGAGTGGTTGTGTGCTGACATGGTGATTCTCTCGTCTTTTCAGAGAAGCAGCACAAGACCCGACCAAAGCTGATCTTCTACGTCCGCTTATAGTCGAATGGCTTGCAATGCATCCAAGACATCTTGGACGCCGAGACGCTCGCACGGTGGGCTGCTCCTGTCAGGCTGGGACTTTCGGCATCGCGCGTCAGGAAACTCTCGGCATCGCGCGTCAGGAAAAACGGAAGGAAGGCGGCGCTCTGCGCCAGCGACGCACAATCAATGCTGCTCGATGGCGGCCCTCCACATCGCGCAAACGTCTCTCATATGCAACTCGCTCTCGGTTTCCGCAGCGATCAAAGCTGCGGCGAAGGACAGGCCGGCCGAACATCCGTCGCAAAACTCGGCATCCTCAGCCAAACTCAGCGACAGGATCGTCTCGCCCAGCAGTTCGCCGCCGGCGCCCGTAAGCCGGCTCCAGACGTCAAGCTGCAGGCAGGCCAGTTCTTCGCCACGAAGACCGGGATCCTTGTGTAGGGCGAGCCGGACCACGGCCGTCGCGAACAGACCGATGCGGTAAGGTGTCGACCACGATCTCGCGGATTCGTCGGCAGGCTCGGCCGCCGGATGCTGGACGAGCGGCGCCAGCTTGCGGACGAGCGATTGAATGGTCGACCTGCGGCCGATCAAGAGGTGATTTAGACGCCAACCGCTTCTCATCGAGCGCCCGAATTCTGTGCTATGCTTGCCGCTTCGCCGCGCAGTTTGGCCCCTCGACAGGGATTGAGATCGCCGGTTGGACATCGTCATGCAGGCAGGGCTTTTCCATGGTCGCCGCCCAACTTCCCGAGGCTCCCGACTTCGCCGCGATCGAGTTGAGAGCTCCACCGTTCGCGGAGCGCCAGCAGCACATCCTGATGCTTATTGGCAATCTCGGCGTGAGCTGGTCAAACAACGAGAGCATGTTCATCTACGTTCTGATGCTGTTGCTCGAGGTCAGCGAGGTTGACGCCGCGATTGTGTTCGCCACCCTCAATACGACGCGCGCGCGGTTGGACCTTGTGCGTCGTCTGGCCGCCATCAAGATTACCGATCTTGCGCTCGCCCGGACCCTGAGCCGGCTGATCAGGAAGTTCGACTCCACCACGAAGCTTCGCAACGAGTTCAACCACTGCATGTACCACCTCAATATGCAGGGAGAGATCACCCATACGCACCTGATGCGTCCGCAAGAAGGAGGCGGACAATTCAGCCTCGGCGAGATCCGCGAGCTGGACGAACGGCGGATCGGGGAGATTGAAGCCAATGTTCGGTTGCTCAAGCGGCTCAATCGCGAACTCTGGGACTTCCTGCCCGGCTTGCGCGAGCATATGAAGGCGCGAGCTGGTCAGGCCGGCAGATCCTGAACTGCGAACTGGAACAGCTTTGCCTGGCTGCTCGGTCCCGGCTTTCCGCAGGCGCGGGCCCTTGTGGGTTTCGACCGATCTGGCCGTCACGCCCAGGCGAGCGAAAATCTCCTTGCTGTTGAAACGAAGGCGATCTGGACGCGATCTCCTTCTCCCCGTCGGTCAGCTGTCCCCCGTCGCTTAGGCCCCCCATCACGTGCGGCGCGAGCGCGCCAGCGACCCTGACCTGACGGCCCGCGAGGCCGGGTCGAGGCGGAGACCCGCGCCTTCCCTGCCACCCGCCAATATTCGTGGTCGACCGCGGCGGCGGGCAGTCGGGCATAACGAGACGCCTGTCAGGAAAATCCTCCATCAAGGCGCACGAATGGGCGCGAATTGCCGACCGATCAGGCCGACAGGTCGTCGAGCCAGCCTTGGGCGGCTCCGAAGCGCACGATCTCGGACCGGGTGCGCAGGCCAAGCTTGTCGCAGGCGCGCCCCCGGTAGGTCTCTACCGTCTTGATGCTGATCTCGAAGCGGCCCGCGATCTCCTTGTTGCTGTAACCCTGGGCCGCCAGGCGCATCACGTCCACTTCGCGCGGGCTGAGCCCGGCCTTGTCGGGGGCCGAAGCCGGGGCGGGCAGCGGCATGACCTTGTCAGCCATGGCGGGGTCAAGGTAGATCCCGCCGGCTGCGACCGCCCTGATTGCCCGCACCAGGTCCTCGGCGGCGGACCGCTTCAGCAGGTAGCCCTTGGCGCCCGTCTGGAGCAGCGGCTGCACGTAGGCGCGATCCTCCTGCACGGTCAGCGCGATAATGCGGACCGACGGCGCGGTTTCCGCAAGGCGCCCGGCAAGTTCGAGACCGCCCATTTCCGGCATCATAAGATCGAGCACTGCGATGTCGGGTTGCGTCGAGAGGATCAACTCGAACGCGGCGACGCCGTTGTTGGCTTCGCCCACGAGCTCGATCTCGGGGGCGGTTTGCAGCAAGGTCTTAATGCCGGCCAGCACGATCGGATGATCGTCGGCGAGCACTATCCTGATGTGGTCGGGCGATGGCGCGGTCATGTGGGGACGGCCTCTGCGGATAGGGGAAAGGGAACGCGCAGGAACAGGGTCGTACCGCTGCCCGGGGACGATTCGACCTGCAACGTTCCCCCGTTGAGCGTCAGGCGTTCGAACATGCCGGACAGGCCGAGGCGGCGCCGGCTCGGCGTCCGCGCGGCTTCGCGGCGCTGGACGGCGACCGGATCGAAGCCCACGCCGTCGTCTTCCACGACCACCCGGACCTCGGTCACCCGCTGTTCGATCACCACGCTGACGTGGCGCGCCTCGGCGTGTTTCACGACGTTGGTCAAGGCTTCCTGGACCGCGCGGTACACCGCCGTTTCCGCCTCGGACGGCAAGCGCCGCCCCGGAGCTCCCAGGCTGTCGACGTCGACCGCGATCCCGTAGCGTTCGCCCCATTCCGCCGCATAGGCGGCAAGCGCGCGTCCGAGACCGAGGTCGTCCAGCGCGGTCGGACGAAGGTCCGCCGCGACGCGGTGGAGATCGCGCCCGATCTCGCCCGCCAGCGTCTTGAGCGATGTGAGCAGCGTACGGCGGGCCTGGACGCAGACGGGGCCCTCTCCGTCGAGCACGTTCTCCAGCCCCTTCAGGCCGAGCGCCAACCCCGTCACGGTCTGCCCGACCTGATCGTGCAGTTCCCGCGCGATGCGGCCCTGCACGTCTTCTTGCGCCTTGGACAAGCGCCGCAGGAGGTCGACGCGCTCGGTTTCCGCCCGCTTCTGCGCCGTGACGTCGGCCAGGACGCCGACGATGGCGGAGACGTCGCCCGAACCGAGCGTGTGCCCGAGCGCCCTGAGCCAGCGGACAGAGCCGAAAGAATCGAGAACCCGGAACTCGACCTGAAAATCCCGCGCGCCGTCGAGGCACTGCTGCGCCGCCTTGAGAACGGTGTCGCGTTCGCCGCCATGCACCCGGGCCGTGAAGTGCGCCGAGGACCATTCGCCAGACCGGGGCAGGACCATGAGTTCCGCGAAGCGTTCCGACCCCGAGATGACATCCCGGTCGGTATCCCACCGCCACATCCCGAGGCCACCGGCTTCGACCGCCAGACGGCCCCGGTCCTCGCTGGCTTCGAGGAGGGCCGCGGCTCGCAGACCCTCGGCGCGACGCGCGCGAGAGAACCGCCCGGCCACGGCCGCAGCCAGCGCCGCCGCCAAACCCAGACTGAGCGCGACCGCCACCACCACCGCGACGAGCGCCTCGTGGACCGGACGCTCCAGTATGGCGCGCGGTATCGCCAGGTGGACAGACCAGCCGCCGACGTCCGGCATGGTCTTGAACAGGGTTTCCACGTCCACGCCGCCCGCAGTCCGGCCCTCGTAATAGCCGCCGATCGAACGATGGATCGCCTCCTGCACGGTTCGGTAGGCGGATTTGCCGACGGCCTTTTCCTCGCTCGCGTCACTCCGCGCGATCAGGTCGCCCCGGCCGTCCACCACGGCCCCGGCCCATCCCGGCGGAATGCTCGACCGTCGCAGGATGGCGTCGATCGACTTCGTGGCGAACTGCACGGTCAGCACCCAGCGCAGCTTATCGTCGCGCATCACCGGAACACGAAGCGCCACTAGCTGGCGCTCCGATATTGGGCCGGCCGGCCCGACGCCTCCGACCACGGGACGGCGCTCTCGCAAGACTTCCTCGAAGCTACGGCGATCGGCCGTCTGTCCCAGCCAGGCGCCGGCGGGCATGAGCAGGTTCATGACCTGCGTTCCGTCCAGGTCGTCCAGTTCCACCGTCCGCCAAAGCGGGCGCGCGGCTTTCAGCCGTTCCGCCTCGCGGCGGAACGCTTCGAGAGCGGGCCGATCCAGAGCCTCGGACAAGGCCAGCCCCTGCGCGACCTGAACCTCGACGTTGACCTTGGCGGCGATCTGCTCCACCACGCGATCGATGGTCGTGTTGGCGGCCTGCAGCGCGGCCGCCCTTTGCCTCTCGGCTGCGCTGTAGGCGATCACCCCGGCCAGCAGCAGCAAAGGGATGAAGGCTGCGACAAGGAGCGGGAGGAGCGGGTGCTTGGTCTCGTCAAAGGCCAGCCATTGCGACGCGTGAGCGTAAGCCGGCGTGGCCTGAAGAGGCGTACGCATCTGGGCTTTAGCGGGTCGGGCCCGAAGCATGGGGTGAAAAGCTGCTCCAACAGAACTGTCGCCAGCCTAAAATCACGCCGAACGCCATAAAGGCGTCAAACGCAATCCACTTCCCCCCGCACTTCTTCCCCCTCGCCCTTCGCGGTCTCGCCCATGCTGCGCCTCGCGGCGGCCGGTGGCCGCCGTCACGTCGGGCTTCGCCCGTCGGGCGTCAGGTTTTTCCCGACGAGCAGCGTAAACCCCGACTGAGGCATTTATTACGATAGCACCATCTTTAGGGAGGCGGTAGGCAAAAGGTCGCCCCAGGCGGGCGAAGCAGCGCGTGACATCGCGATGAAAAGCTGAATCCGTCGAAATCCTCTGATGTCTGCGGAAGCCCCTGGCGGCTTCGATCATGGCGGCTCAGTAATAGCCGGCCGCCCGCATGATTTGATCCGCCAATTCCTGTGCGCGATCGAGCGCGACGCGATCGCTGACTTCGCCGCGCACCGCGCGATGGATCTCCTGTCCGAGAATCTCTTCCAGGAGCAGATATTCCGGCACCGGCGGGCGCGGCCAGGCTTTCAGCATGTTCTGCTTGGCGAGCCTGTCCACGACGCTGACGATCGGCGAGGTCGCCGCCGCCTCGGGGTCGGCGGCGACGCTGAAGCGCGGCGCAACGGGAAAGCCGTTTTGCACGTTGGCCTTCATCGCTTCCGGCGAGGTCATCCAGGCGATGGCCTCGAAGGCGAGTTCGATGCGGTCCTCCGGCAGGTTGGCGGGGATGCAGAGCAGGAATCCGCCGATCGGATTGTTTGACGCCCCGTTCGGTCCGCGCGGCTGCGGCAGGTAGGTCACCTTGCGCCTCACCGCCGAGGAGAGGTCGTTCTCGAAGCGGGCGGCGCGAACCGTCCAGCAATAGGCGAGCGCCGTCTGGCCGGAAAGGAACGACGTGGTGCGGCGGTCCCAGTCCATGTCGAGAATGTCGGGCGGCGACACCTCCTTGAGGCGCCGCAGATAGTCGAGCACGCAGCGGCCGGCTTCCGAATTGATCTGCGGGCGCAACTGTTCGCCCTGAGCGTCGTCTACGCCCATCGCGAGGCTCGACTTCGGGATCCTCAGGATCGAACTCGCCGCAGCAGCCCATCAGGAACATGAAGGTCGAGGCGATCGGCATGCCGCGACCGCCGTTCCAGGCTATGCCGTATCGTCTCCTTGGTCGGTTGATGGAAATGCTTCGCCGCGGCGACGGTCTTTTCGAAAGTCGTCGGATATTCGGCCCTGTCCTTCTCGAACAGGTCCGTGCGCGCCGCCAGAAGTTCAATCGTGCAATAAATGGGAATGCCGAACTGCTGCCCGCGCCAGGAGCCCATCGACCAGACGGTGGGATGAAAATCGAGCGATGAGATGGTCGCCGCCTTAATATAGCCGTCGAGCGGGAGAATGAGATTCTTCTTCACCGCCTCGCCGAGCCAAGGCGCGTTGATCGCGACGATGTCGTATTCCGAGACGGCCTTGAGCGAATTTTCGATCAGTTGCTCGTGCAGGGAAGGAAGCTTCCTGAGATCGAAATTCTTGCGCGAGGCCATGTTGTTGCGGAAATCCGCCCACATGTTGCGCATGGACAGGAAATAGTTGTCGTCGTTGAGAAGGAACTTGATCTCGCGACGGCCGCGGAACAGGCTTTCGATCAAGCGCGGCGGCGGAATGATCTGGGCCGCGAAATAGGAGCCGCCGAAATAGAAGTCCTCGTCGCTGTCCGTCTTTGCGCGCAAGCCAAAGGTTTCGGCGAGCAGGAATTTGATGCGTCGCGCATATTGGGTGAAATTGTCCATCAGCTCGTCGCTCGGCGCGAGCCTGAAGCGCTTGCCGGTGTCGCTCGCCGCCTTCGTGACGATGTGCCCGCTCTCGATCAGCGCGTGAATGCGCCGCATCGCCGTCGCGTGCGGGACCTTGGCGACCGAGGCCAGCGTGGAGATGGCGACCGCGTTTCCGGCGATGTGGTTGCGCACGAGGAACAGCAGCATGTTCCAAGTCGCGTCTTCCTCCGCCACCGGCACGAGTTCCTGGAACGGCATGCGCACGCGTTCGAGGAAGGCGATGATGCGGAGGAGTTCGTGTTCGGTCATGCGACGGCGGCGGCCTCCCTCATCCTCGGGGCGCCTTGCAGCGCCCGGCGATCTCCGAGAGCTATTTCCGCTCGCGGAGATTGTCGAGGAGGATATAGGCCCCTTCCGGGTCGAACGGTCCGGCCAGCGTCAGGGGATGACCCGATCCGCCCGCAGCGTCGCGAACAGATCGAGGAACGCCTCCTCCGTGTTCTGGTAGGCCGAAAAGCCGAGCTTGCGGCTCGCGGCCATGTCGGTCATCACCTCGATGGGCCGGCCGAGGTCAAGGTCGGTGTGCCAGGGCGAGGCGACGCGGGCGAGGTCGGGTTCGACGAGCCCGTGTTTCGCGGCCATGCGCTTCCAGACCGGCGCATCGTCGGCCATCTGCGCCTCCAGCGGCGCCGCTTCGCCCGTGTAGCCCTCCCATTCCACGCCGAACCATTTGGCCAGCCGCGGCCACATCCAGTTCCAGCGGAAGATGTCGCCGTTGACGATGTTGTAGGCGTTGTTCTTGGCGAAATCGTTGGTGCTGGCCCAGAGGAGCTGCCTGCCGAGAATGCGGGCGTCGGTCATGTCGCTGAGGCCGTTCCACTGCGCGGCGCTGCCGGGGAACTTGAATTTGCGTCCCGTCTCCTTGCAGATCGAGGCGTAGGCGGCGAGCGTCGAGCCCATGTTCATGGCGTTGCCGATCGCCTTGCCGATGATCGTGTGCGGGCGATGCACGCTCCAGGTGAAGCCGTCGCGCGCCGCGGCGGCGTAGACCTCGTCCTCCTGCGCGTAATAGAAATTGGGCAGGTCGAGACGCGGCTGCTCCTCGCGCACCGGCATCAGCGGCATGGTTCCGGCTTTGACATAGGCGTCGAACGGCCCCAGGTAATGTTTGAGGCCGGTGACGAGCGCGACGTGGCGCATCGAGCGGGCCGGCGCAAGGGCGCCGAGCAGCGTCCGCACCGCGCCGGCGTTGACCTTGATGTTCTCCTCCTCGCTGGCCTGGCGCGACCAGGTCGTCAGATAGACGTGGGTCGGCTTCAGGCCGGCGAGCGCCTTGCCGACGCTGTCGGCGTCCGTGAGATCGGCCGCGACATGGGTCACACCCGGCGCGAGGCCTTCCGGCCTGCGCGAGAGGCCGTACACGCGGGCGCCGGCCTGCGTGAGTTCCTGGGATGCGCCGCGCCCGGCGATCCCGGTTGCGCCGACGACAAGGGCTACGATTTGCATGGGGTCGCTCCGTCCGTCCGAGGTCACTGAATGTTGACCATGACCTTCATTTCCTGTCCCGCCGGATTCAGCAGCGAGCGGAAGCCCTTCTCGACGATCTCTTCGGGCTGGATGCGGCCCGTGATGATCTTTTCGACCGGCAGTTTGCCGCTGGAAATCATGCGGATGACGCGCGGCCACATCGTCACTTCATAGCACCAGGTCGCCTCTATCGTGATGTCTTTCAGGGCCCACAAGGCCGGATCGACGAGCGCCTTCTTGACGTGCAGGCCTGTCTGCACAACCGTGCCGTGGTTGCGCACGGCCTCCACGCAGGTGTTGAGGGCCAGTTCGATGCCGGAGCACTCGATGGCCGCATCGACGCCGACGCCTTCCTCCGTGTTCTCTCGGATGTACTCCACGACGTTGACGGCCCGGGGGTCGAGCACGGCCGCGGCGACGCCGAGGCTCTCGATGTGGCGACGGCGGTTCGCGTTCGGTTCGCTGACAAAGATCTTCGAGGCGCCGACCGCGTTGCAAATGAGGATGACCAGCGCGCCGATGGGACCGGCGCCGGTGACGAGCACGGTGCTGCCGCCGGTGACCTTGGCGCGGTCGACGCCGTAGAGCGCGACGGCGGTCGGTTCGACCATGGCGCCTTGCTCGTCGGTGACGTTGTCGGGAATGGGATTGGCGTTGTAATCGTTGATAACGGCGAGTTCGCCCATGCCGCCCCAGGCCCAGCTGAGGCCGATGCAACCCATGCTTGGGCTCAGATGGTTGAGGCCGCGGCGGCTGTAGTAATCGTCGAGCGGCATCACGAGCGGCTGGATCGAGATGCGGTCGCCCTTGCGCACGCGCGTGACCGAGCGCCCGGTCTCGACCACCTCGGCCGAGAACTCGTGGCCGAGGATCTGCGGCAGAGTCGCGCCGGTGAACTTGTGCGGGTTGATCGGCGTGACGATCGGGCCGCCGGCGAATTCGTGCAGGTCCGTGCCGCAGATGCCGCAGGTGAGCGGGCGCACGAGCACTTGGGTATCGCCCAAAGCGTCCGGCGCCGCCACCTCGTCGAGCCGAACGTCCTCTTTCGCGTAGAACCTGACGGCCTTCATCTCGTCCTCCCTTGTGTTCGGCCCTTGTGTTCGGCTGGCCCGGCGCGCGAGCCGCGAAAACCCGGGCGCTGCTCCAGGGATCCTGGGGGGCGCGGAGCGCCGCCGCAACCTGCTCCCCTCTGAGCCGCCACTCTGGTTTCGCCGCGCGCGAGATCGCCTGCCGGCGCGGGGCCTTTTTTGCCAGTCTCGTATATCCCCTCCGCCGGCCGCCGATCCCTCCGGTTTTGTCCAGAATGAATATTTTTCCGGCGCCGCAGTCCGGCCGGCGGGGGGTAGCCTTACGCGCACGGCCGCGGACCGCAATGTCGGCGCGGCGTTCAGGGAGGACAAACATGTCCAGACTTGCGGGCAAAGTCGCGATCGTCACCGGCGGCGCGCAGGGCATAGGCGAGGAGATCGCCTCGCGGCTCGTTGCGGACGGCGCCAGGGTCGCCATCGCCGACCTCAACGGGGACAAGGCGAAGGCTGTGGCCGAGCGCCTGACGCGCGGCGGCGGCAGAGGCTATCGGCGTCGCGGTCGATGTGGCGGAGCGCGCCGAGGTTCGCGCCGCCATCGCGACGACCGTCGCCGCGTTCGGCAGGCTCGACATCTTCTTCAACAACGCCGGCTTCAACAAGCCGCTGCCGTTCATGGAGATCGACGAGGCCAACTTCAATGCGATCATGCGCGTCAACGCCTGGGGCGTGCTGCTTTGCACGCAGGAGGCGGCGAGGCAAATGATCGCGCAGGGGCATGGCGGCAAGATCGTCAACACCGCCTCGATCGCCGGAAGGCAGGGCTATGCCGAATTCGCGCCCTATTGCGCGAGCAAGGCCTCTGTCATTTCCTTGACCCAGGCGGCCGCGCGCGAGTTCGCCAAGCACAAGATCACCGTCAACGCCTTCGCCCCCGGCGTCGTCGTCACGCCGCTGTGGGACGGGCTCGAACAGGACATGATCGACAAGGGCGTCATCAAACAGAAGGGCGAGTTCATCGAGAGCTTCTCGTCGAGCATCCTGCTCGGCTTCCCCTCGAAACCCAAGGACATCGTGGGCGTGACGGCGTTCCTCGCGTCGTCGGATTCCGACTACGTGACCGGCCAGGTCATCATGGCGGACGGCGGCATGGTGCTTGTCTGAAGCCGCGCCGGTCGCGATCCCTCGTCAAATATTCATTTTGAGAATGATTTCGAGCCGGGACCGCGGCCGTTGTGGCAGACTCTCAGGATAACACAGCGGGATGGAAGCTTTCGAGATGGCATCCGAGCAAAGCGCCGCGGCGCCGGCAGGCGCGCCGCGCAACGACGACATCGGCGTCGAAACGAGGCTGGAGCTGTTCCGCCTTCAGATCGAGATCCGCGATTGCGAAAAGCGCGCCTACGATCTGTTCCTTCAGAACATGATCAAGGGCACGAGCCATCTGTCGCTCGGGCAGGAGGCGGTTGCGGCGGGTTTCGGGGTCGCGATGCGCAAGGGCGACAAGTCCTTCTGCACCTATCGCGGTCACGCGCATACGCTCGCCCGCGGCGCCTCGATGGAGGGGATGCTCGGCGAACTGATGCTGCGCGACATCGGCCTCATGCGCGGCAAGGGCGGCTCCATGCATCTGACCTCGGTCGAGCACGGCGTTCTGGGCTCCTATGCGATCATCGGCGCGCATCTGCCCATCGCCTGCGGCTCGGCCTGGCGCGCGCAATATCTCGGCGAGAAGGACGTCTCCGTCTGTTTCTTCGGCGACGGCACGACCAACATCGGCGCCTTCCACGAGGCGCTCAATTTCGCCGCGATCTGGAAGCTGCCCGTGGTCTTCGTCTGCGAGAACAATCTCTACATGGAGTATACGCCGATCGGCGAGGTGACGGCGGTCAAGCATCCCGCCGCCGACCGCGCCGCGGCTTACGGGCTCGAGCGCATCGTCATCGACGGCAACGACGCCGACGTCGTCTATCGCACCGCGCAGGCTTCGCTCGCGAAGGCGCGCGAGGGCGGCGGCCCGTCGCTCATCGAGTGCCTGACCTACCGCCATTCCGGCCATTCCCGAGCCGATCCCGGAAAGTATCGGCCGCCGGGCGAACTCGAGGAATGGATGAAACGCGACCCGATCGTCGTCTATCGCCAGCGGCTCAAGGAGTTCGGCGTCGCCGACGAGACGGTCGAGGCCATAGCGGCTGAGAGCAAGCGAAAGGTCGAGGCGGCGACGGCCGCCTGCAAGGCGTCGCCGCCGGCGCCGGTCGAACTGCTGACGGCGGACGTTTATGCGGATGGGGGCTGGGCGTGGCGGAACTGACCTATCGCGACGCCGTGGCGCGCGGCATCGCGCAGGAAATGCAGCGCGACGCGCAAGTCGTCATGCTCGGCGAAGACATCGCCAAGGCCGGCGGCGTGTTCAAGGCCACCGTCGGCCTCTACGAGCAATTCGGGCCGCTGCGTGTTCGCGACACGCCGATTTCCGAACAGGCCATTCTCGGCGCCGCGATGGGCGCCGCGATGACGGGCTTGAGGCCGATCGCCGAAATCATGTTCGCTGATTTCCTCGCCGTCTGCTTCGACTACGTCGCCAACGAAATGTCGAAGCTGCGCTACATGACCAACGGCCAGTTGTCCTGTCCGCTCGTCATCCGCACGGGCAATGGCGGCGGCGTGCGCTTCGGCGCGCAGCATTCGCAGGCGATCGAGAACTGGACGATGATGATCCCGGGGATCAAGGTCGTCGCGCCGTCTTCGCCGGTCGACGTGATCGGCCTGATGGCGGCGGCCGTGCGCGATCCCAACCCGGTGCTCTTCCATGAGCACAAGGCGCTCTATGCGACGAAGGGCGAGGTTCCCGACGGCGAGATCGTCGACACGTTGGGGACCGCAAAGATCCTGCGCGCAGGGAGTGACTGCACGATCGTCGCGCTGGCGCTGATGGTGCCGCGAGCGCTGGAAGCCGCCGAGGCGCTGAAGCGCGACCACGGCATCGACGCGGAAGTGATCGACGTGCGCTCGCTGGCGCCGCTCGATACGCGCACGATCCTCGGTTCGGTCGCCAAGACGGGCCGGCTGTTCACGGTCGAGGAGAATCCGCGTCTGTGCGGCTGGGGCGCCGAGATCGCATCTATCGTCGCCGACGAGGCGTTCTGGGACCTCGACGGCCCCATCGTGCGCATCACGACGCCGCATATCCCGCTGCCGGCGGCCGACCATCTCGAAGACCTCGCGCTGCCGAGCGCGGCGCGCATCGTCGAGAAGGTCAGCCGCGTGATGAACGGTTAAGCGATGAGCCAAGTCGTCATCATGCCGCAGCTCGGCGAAACCGTGGCGGAGGGCAAGATCCTCGCCTGGTTCAAATCCGTCGGCGACGAGGTCAAGGAGGGCGATAACCTCTTCGAGGTCGAGACCGACAAGGTGTCGCTCGAAGTCCAGTCGATCGTCGCTGGTCGCCTCGACGAGATCCGTGTCGGGACGGGCGTCGTGGCGAAGGTCGGCGAGGTCGTCGCCGTGGTCGGCGGGGCCGACGCCGCGAGGCCCATCGAAGCCCCGAAACCGCAAACGAAGGCGGGGCCGCCCCGGTCGCCGTTCGAGGAAGTCGCGACCCCGCTGAACCGCTTCGGCCCCGCCAAGACGCCGGACGGAGTTCGAGCGACGCCGCTCGCGCGCCGCCTCATCGCGCAGAACGGGCTCGACATTTCGAGGCTCGCGGCCGAGGTGCGGCGCGCTGGGCGGCGACCGCATCGACGAGAAGGCCGTGCGCGCCGCGCTCGCCGCAGCCCCTTCGCCCGCGCCCGCCGCCGTCCCGGCGCCCCCGCCGGAACCGCGTCCGCTGGCCGCCGAGGGCGAGGTCGTGACGCTGAACGCCGTGCGGCTGCGCACCGGCGAGCGTCTCGCCGAGAACTGGCGCACCATCCCGCATGTGTTCCAGGCGATAGAGGTCGATTTCACCGCGCTCGACCGGGTGCGCCGCCAGCGCAAGGAGGCGTTCCAGAAAAGGCAGGGACACTCGCTGACCTTTCTGCCGTTCATCGCGCGCGCGACCTGCCTCGCCATCGAGGCGTTTCCGCTCATCAATGCGCGCTTCGCCGACAAGAGCCTCGTCCTGTCTCGCGATATCCATCTCGGCGTCGCCGTCGATCTCGCCCACAAAGGCCTCGTCGTACCCGTCGTGCGCAACGCCGGCGACCTCACGCTCGTCGGCCTCGCCAGGGCGATGAACCGGCAGATCGAGAAGGCGCGCTCGGGCAAGCTGTCGGCCGACGACCTCTCGGGCGGCACCTATTCGATCAGCAACAACGGCGCCTTCGGAACGACCTTCACCGCGCCGATCATCAATGCGCCGCAGGTCGCCATCCTCTCGACCGACGCCATCCGGCTGAAGCCGGCCGTCGTATCGACGCCGGAGGGCGACTTCGTCGCCCCGCGTATGATCGGCATGGTCGGTCAGAGCTTCGACCACCGCGCGTTCGACGGCGCCTATTCGGCGGCGTTCCTGTCGCGACTGAAGCGCATCCTGGAAGAGCGCAACTGGGGCGAGGAACTCGCCGAAGCCATCTGACCGGCGGCGCGCAACCAAACTCGAGGGAGGACCCATGAAATACAACAGCCCGCATTCCACCGCCGCCTTCGGCGCGATGGCGAAGGACTGGGAGCAGGGCGTGGACTACAGCCGCCTGTCAAAGGACCGGTTGGCCCGCGCGCAGGAGGCGATCCGCTACGCAGGTCTCGGCGCCGTGCTCTGCTTCAACTTCGACAACATCCGATATGTGACCGCCACGCATATCGGCGAATGGGCGCGCGACAAGTTCTTCCGCTATGCGCTGTGCCCTGCCGAAGGCAAGCCGTTCCTGTGGGATCCGGCGCCGCCCGCCAAGCGCATTTCGTCGCCCTGGATCTCCGACAATGTGGCCGCGCCCATTACGACGATGCAGGGCGCGATCCCGCCGTCGATGAACGTGCAGTACGACTTCGCCAAGCAGATCAAGAAGGCGCTCGTGCATTACGGCATCGCCAACGAGCCGCTCGGCATCGACATGATGGAGATCGGGATGCTGCGCGCGCTGGAGGCGGAGGGCATCGAGGTGGTCGACGGCCAGCAGGCGCTGCTCGACGCGCGCGAGATCAAGACCGCCGACGAGGTCGAACTCCTCAAGATGGCGTCGGCGATGGTGGACGCGACCTATGTCGATATATGCAGGGCGATACGGCCGGGCGCGAAGGAGAACGAACTCGTCGCGATCGCCAACGACCGGCTGTTCCGCATGGGCTCGGAGCGCGTCGAATGCGTGAATTCGGTGTCCGGGCGCCGCGGCCGGCCGCATTCGCACACGTTCTCGGACCGCATGATCCAGCCGGGAGACATGATCTTCCTCGACATCATGCACTCCTACAACGGCTATCGCACCTGCTATTACCGCACCTTCATCTGCGGCGAGCCGTCGAAGGCGCAGATCGAGGCTTATGAGACGGCGTCGAAATGGATCAGCGCCTCCATCGACATGATCCGTCCCGGCGTCACCCCCGACGAAGTCGCCTCGGTGTGGCCGGATGCGAAGGATTTCGGCTATCGCGACGAGGAGGAGGCCTTCCTGCTGCAATACGGCCACGGCGTCGGCCTTTCGCTGTGGGAGCGGCCGATCTTCTCCAAGCGCTTCCGCGGCCAGAACAAGCCGCTCGCCGAGGGCATGGTGTTCGCGCTCGAAACCTGGAAGGGTTCGGAGGACGGCTCCGGCGCCGCGCGCATCGAGGAAGAGGTCGTCGTGACCAAGGACGGGTGCGAGATCATCACCAACTTCCCCTCGGACCGGCTCATATCCTGCGGCTTGCCCGGCTGCGAAGTGTTCTGAAGACGGAGAGCGCGATGTCCCGTGCAGGGTCGCCGACCGAGGCCCCCCGCCGGATCCCGGTGACGCTCGTCACCGGATTTCTCGGCAGCGGCAAGACCACGCTCATCAACGCGGCGCTGCGCACGCCGGAACTGGCCAGGACGCTCGTCGTCGTCAACGAATTCGGCGAGGTCGGGCTCGACCACAAGCTCTTCGCGCGAAGCTCCGACGCCGTGGTCGTGCTGGAGAACGGCTGCCTTTGCTGCACGGTGAAAAGCGACCTCGTCGGCACGCTCAATCAGGTCTTTCACGCGCGTCAGGCCGGCGAGATTCCCGCCTTCGACAATGTCGTCATCGAGACCTCGGGCCTCGCCGAGCCCGGCCCGGTTCTGCAAGCCTTCCTGTCGGAGCCCACGCTGGAGGGCCTCTACCGGGTCGCGAGCGTTCTGACGCTCGTGGACGCGGTGAACTGGGAGACGACCGCGCGCGAGCATGACGAGTGGACGAGGCAGATCGCGCTCGCCGATCAGATCCGCATCGGCAAGCTCGACCTCGTCGCCGGCGACCGCGACGCGGCGGAAGCGCGCCTGATTGAGGAACTGCGCCGCCTCAACCCCTCCGCCGAGATCGGCCTCGTCGATTGGACGCCGGCTGCGGTGGCGAAGCTGCTAACGTCGCAGGGCTTCGACGCCGCCGACCCGAAGGCGGACCCGCGCCCCTGGTTGAAGGCTGAAGCGCACGCCGAGGAGCCGCACGTGCATGACGACGCCTGCGGCCATGATCACCACTCGCATTTCGATCATCTGCGTCAGAAGGCGATTGAAAGTTTCGTCCTGACGCGCGAGGCGCCGCTGTCGCGCGACGAGCTGCAATTCCTGCTCGACGGCATCGCGCAGAATTTGGGTTCGGGTCTCCTGCGCGTCAAGGGGCTCGTCAATATCGCGGAGGAGCCGGGCCGGCCGGCGGTCATTCAGGGCGTGCAGCATCTCCTGCATACGATGTCCTGGCTGGACCAGTGGCCGGACGACGATCACCGCACGCAGATCGTTTTCATCACGCAGGGCATTCCGCGCGCCAATCTGAAGGACGTCATCGATCTGCTCGACCGCGTCAGTTCACGCACCTTCAAGGCGCGAGCCAAGGGGCGGCAGGCGGCCGCGGCGGCGCAAGCCCGCGGCCCCAGAGCCATGAAATTCGATGTCATCGTCATCGGCGCCGGGCCCGGCGGCTATGTCGCGGCGATCCGGGCGGCGCAACTCGGCCTCAAGACGGCGGTCGTCGAACGCGAGCACCTGGGCGGAGTCTGCCTCAATTGGGGATGCATTCCGACCAAGGCGCTGCTGCGCTCGGCGGAGGTCTACGATCTCTTCCGCCACGCGCCCGCCTTCGGCCTCGCCGCCGACAACGTGCGTTTCGACGCCCAGGCGGTCGTGCGGAGATCGCGCGACGTATCGCGGCGCCTCAACCGTGGCGTCGCCGGGCTTCTCAAGAAGAACGGCGTCAGCGTCATCTGGGGGGAGGCGATGCTCACGGCGCCCGGCCGCCTTGGGGTGACGGCGCCTGGAGCGGGCAGCCGTCCGGCGCCCGAGCCGCCCGCGCCCGCCCTCGGGCCAGGCGACTATTCGGCTGACCACATCATCGTCGCGACGGGCGCGCGTCCGCGCACGCTTGCCGGTCTGGAGCCCAACGGAAAGGACATATGGTCCTATTACGAGGCGATGACGCCGGAGCGCATCCCGGAACTCGCTGCTCATCGTCGGCTCCGGCGCCATCGGCGTCGAGTTCGCGTCCTTTTATCGGCTGATGGGGGCGAAGGTTACCGTCGTCGAAATCTTGGATCAGATCCTGCCCGCCGAGGACGCCGAAATCGCCCTGGCGGCGCGCAAACAGTTCGAGAAGCGCGGGATCGCGTTCCACACCTCCGCGCGGGTCGCTGGCGTCGAGGCGCGCGACGGCCTGCTGCGGGCGGCCGTTGCGCGCGCGGGCGCGACCGAAGAAATCGCCGCCGAGAAGGTCATTGTCGCCGCCGGCGTGCAGGGCAATGTCGATAACCTCGGCCTCGAAAGCCTCGGCGTGCGCTGCGAACGCGGCTGCATCGTCGCCGACGCCTACGGGCGCACCAATGTCGCGGGTCTCTACGCCATCGGCGACGTGGCCGGGGCGCCCATGCTGGCGCACAAGGCCGAACACGAAGGCGTCGTCTGCGTCGAGGCGATCCTTGGGCTGAAACCCCACGCGCTGGAGCGCGACAGCATCCCGGGCTGCACCTACAGTTTGCCGCAGATCGCCAGCGTGGGCCTGACGGAGGCGAAGGCGCGCGCAGCGGGGCGCGAATTGCGCGTCGGCCGCTTTCCCTTCGCCGGCAACGGCAAGGCGATCGCGCTCGGCGAGGATCAGGGGATGGTCAAGACCCTGTTCGACGCCAAGACCGGCAAGCTCCTCGGAGCGCATATGGTCGGTCCCGAGGTCACGGAACTGATCCAGGGATTTGTGATCGCGATGGGCTTGGAAACTACGGAAGAGGAACTTTTCCGAACGGTGTTTCCGCATCCGACACTGTCGGAGGCGATGCACGAGAGTGTTCTGTCAGCTTACGGTCGCGGCATCCACTTGTAGACACATCGCGTAAGTATCTAAAAAAATGCAGAAAATGCCGATCGCGACAAAAGGCGAAACCTGCGCTTCGGATCGCGTTCAATGGATGCGCACACCCGTCAGGACGCCAAAATGGTCCGCCAATACCGCCGGCGCCACGACACTCCCCCCGGCGAGGCGATCAGTTGTGATCGAAGGTTGAACATGCATGGGACCCGTTTCTCATCGACCAACCGCCCATCTCGGGTTGGCGCTCGCGACAGAGCAAGGCTTTCATTGACGCAATCCGCATCGATGCAGCGTTTAGACAGAGGAGCGCGCAAATGAGCGAACCCAACGCGGCGAACAGGGTCGGTTGGATCGGCTTGGGCAAGATGGGACTTCCCATATGCAAACGCCTGCAAGGCGCAGGTTTTGAGATAAAGGCGCTCTGCCGCTCTCCTGAAAAGGAGAGGCTCGCGACCTCGCACGGCTTCGAGGTCGCTCGGACCCTCGCCGAAACGTCGAGAGGCTGCAATTTCGTCGTTTCGGCAGTCTCGGACGACAGGGCGCTCCTCGACATCGCGCTTTCCGACGGCGGCCTGAAGCAAGTCCTCACCGGCGCGCAAATCTATGTCGATACGAGCACGGTATCGCCCGAGGCCTCCAGCCGCGTTGCGCAGGCGCTGTCGTCGACCGGCTGCGCCTATCTTCGCGCGCCCGTCTCGGGGTCGACGGCGTCGGCGGCGCAAGGCGCTCTTACGGCTTTGGTGTCGGGACCTGCGGACGCCTTCAAAGCCGCGACGGATCTCTTCGCGGCCTTCGCCAGGAAAGCGTTTCTCGTCGGGGAGGCCGAACAGGCGCGCACCCTCAAGCTCTCGATCAACGCGATGTTGGGGGCGACGTCCGCCCTGCTCGCGGAATCGCTGGACCTGGCGCTCCGAGGCGGACTGAACGTTGAGACGGTCATGGATGTCGTCGCGGAGAGCGCGGTCGGCTCCCCGCTCCTCCAGTACAAGCGCGCCGCGATCACGACACGCGATTTCACGGCGGCGTTCAGCGTCTCACAAATGCTGAAGGATTTCGACCTGATCGCCGAGGCGGCTCAGGCGACCTCCTGCGACATGCCGCTCATCAATGGCATTCGCGAGACTTACCGAGCTGCGGTCGCGCGCGGGCTCGGAGATCTCGATTTCTTCGTGCTTACGGCGAAGGACCTGTAGCGCCGCCAACCCGCTGCGCGCGTCCGCCAAGAAGCCGCCGGGGCAAATTCTCAAAATGAAAAAAATTCTCCCAACGGGCGCAGATCGAACGGATAGTCTCCAGCTCGTAGAAAGCTGCCAAGGCGCGAGCGGATCTTGCGTCGAGGGAGTCAAGAACGATGGCTCGCGCCCGCGAAAACGCGGATTTCGATGCAATCGGGAGGAAATGCGATGGACGACTCTCGCCGCTGCGTGATCGTTTTGGGCTCCTCGCTCGCGACCGATAACTGATCAGACTTCGCCTGGAGCGACGGCCGGTCGGCTTTCGCGAGAGGGAGAGACGAGCATGGGTGAGCCGGTTGGAATTGCCCTTATCGGTATGGGCTGGTGGGGCCAGAAGATGCTTAGCGTGCTCGAAGGCGCGCCGGCGGACATCCGCGTCGTGCGCGCGGTGGAGCCCAATGTCGAGCTTGTACGGTCTCGTTGCGCCGAGAAGGGCATTGCGCTCTCGGCCGAATACGCCGACGCGCTGCGCGATCCCGCCGTCGAAGCCGTGGTGCTGGCGACGCCGCATTCGCTGCACGAGCAGCAGATCGAAGCCGCCGTCGCGGCGGGCAAGCATGTCTTCTGCGAAAAGCCGCTCGCCCTGACCAAGGCCGGCGCCGAGAAGGCGGTCGCGCTTTGCCGCGGCGCGGGCCTCACGCTCGGCATGGGCCACGAGCGGCGCTGGGAGCCGCCGATTGCCGCGCTGCTGGCGAAGGCCGACGCAGGAGAACTCGGCCGCATCCACCAGATCGAGGCCAATTTCAGCCACGACAAGTTTCTGGCGCTCGACCGCGACAACTGGCGGCTGAAGGCGGATCAGGCGCCTGCGGGCGGCATGACGGCGACCGGCATCCATCTGCTCGATCTGTCGGTGCGGCTGCTCGGGCCGGCGCAGAGCGTCCTGTGCGTGTGCGAGCAGCTTTCGTCCAACCTGCCGCAGGGCGACACCGTCGCCGCCTACGTCAGGTTCCGCGGCGGCGGCACCTCCTATGTCTCGGCCTCGCTCGCCAACCCCTTCGTGTCCCGCTTCGCGGTCTATCGGCGCCAAGGGCTGGATCGACATCCGCGACAAGGCGCATGTCGAAGCGCCCGACGGGTTGGATCGTGACCTCGGCCTTTGCCGGCGGGCCGATCACGACGGTCGAGGTCGCCTCCGGCCGAGCCGGTGAAGGACAACCTCGTCGCCTTCGCCCGCGCCGTGCGCGGCGGACAGCCTTATCCCATCACCGCCGATCAGTTGGTCAACAACATCGCGCTGCTGGAAGCCGTGTTCGCCTCCGCCTTGAGCGGAAGGATCGAAGCCGTCGCTTGAACAAGATCATCGGGAGGTCACAATGAAGGCGCTTATTTTCGACGAACCCAGGAAGCCCGTCGTCACGCAGGTGCAGAGCCCGCGGATCGACGACAACGAAGTCCTCATCCGATCGCGCCGCGTCGGCATCTGCCATTCCGACTACGAGTTGCTGGCGGGGCAGTACATCATTCCGATCTCCTATCCGGTCATCCCCGGCCACGAATGGGTCGGCGAGGTGGTCGAGACCGGCCGGAACGTGACCGCGCTGCAACCAGGCGACCGCGTGGTGGGCGAATGCGTCATCAACACGCCCGAACGCATCCACCATTTCGGCTTCTCGATGGACGGCGCCAACCGTGAATATTTCCCCGCGCGGCCGGAATGGCTGCACAAGCTGCCGGACGCGGTGGACGACGCGAAGGGCGCGCTGATCGAGCCCTTCACTTGCGGCTACTACGCCATCCTGCGCAACGGCGGCACGAATGCGTCCGAAACCGTCGTCGTCTCCGGCGGCGGCACCATCGGTCTCGTGACGGCCGCCGCCGCCATCGGCATGGGCGCGCGGGTGATCGTCGTCGATCCCGTGCCGCTGCGGCGCGACATCGCCAAGCGGCTCGGCGCCGACGCGACCGTGGACCCCAGCGCCGGCGATCCCGTGGAGGCGGTGCAGGAACTCACCAAGGGCGGCGCCGACCTCGTCGTCGAGGCGGCGGGTCACGCCTCCTCGCTCGCCCATGTGTTCGATTACGCCCGGCCCGAAGGCCGGGTCTCGATGGTCGGCATCAACATCAAACAGAAGTTCCCCGTGGAGCTGGGCAAGATCCAGATCAAGAACCTGACGGTGCGCGGCTGCATCGGTTCGCCCGGCGTCTGGCCTTCGGCGATCCGCTTCCTCGAACGCACGGGCATCGACCTGTCGCCGATCCAGACGCACAGCTTCGCGCTGGACAACGCGATTGAGGCGTTCGAACTCGGAAAGAACGCCGAGGCCGCCGTCAAGATCACGCTGAACATCGCCTGAGCCGCTTCGGTTGGGGACGAGCACGCGAAAGCGCCCATGAACCACACCGTCGAAACCGCCAACGACACCGTCTCCGCGCGCCGGCTCTTTGCGGTTCCGCTGGCTCAGAGCTTCGTCACGGTGCTGGCGTCGACGCTGGCGTTGATCGTCCTCTGCTTCGTGTTCGCGCCGTCGAGCCTGACGCTCGGCGCTCTGGAAGGCAGCGTCCCGTTTGCCGCGATCATCGCCATCGTCGGACTGGCGCAACTGCTGGTCGTTCAGCAGGGCGGCTTCGATCTCTCGGTGGCGGGCGGCGTCTCGCTGGCGGTGGTCATCTCGACCCACTATCCCGACGGGAACAACGCCCTCTTGGCGCCGGCGGTCCTGATCGCTGCGGCCTCGGCGCTCGCCGCCGGCGTTGCAAACGGCGTGCTGGTCGGCTTCCTCAATCTGAACGCGATCATCGCCACCATCGGCGTGAACGCCCTGCTCTACGGCGGCGTCTTCGCCGTCTCTGGCGGCACGCCGCGCATCACCACGCGGCTGCTCGCCTCGATCGCCGGCGGCGAGACGCTGGGCGTGCCCAATTCGGTCTACTTTGCGCTGGCGGCCCTGTTGCTGGTCTCCTTCGTCCTGAAGAAGACGGTCGTGGGGCGGCGGTTCGAGGCGATCGGCGCCAATCCTCTGGCGGCGCGCGCGGTCGGGTTGAACACGCGCATCCATCGAATGATGGCCTATGTGTTCTCGCAACTGCTGTGCTGCCTGGCGGGCATTCTGCTTGCCGGCGTCACGCGCGAGCCGACCGCGTTCCAGGGCGACAGCCTGCTGCTGCCTTCCGTCGCGGTCGTCGTTCTCGGCGGAACGTCGCTGCTCGGCGGCCGGGGCTTTCCGGTCTCGACGGTGATCGCCGCCCTATTTCTCAACCAACTCAGTCAATTCGCTCTGGCGGTGGGCGTTCCCTACTCCGCGCAGACCATTATCCAAGCCCTGGCGCTGGGCTTCGGTATCGGCGTCTACTCGATCCATTGGACGAGAGGCCCAAGAAAGCGCGCCTGATTGCAACTTTGGAGGAAACCAGATGAAGTCTCTCAAGCAAGCTTTGTTATCCGCCGCGGCCCTGATCGCGCTGGGGGCGACGTCTTCCCAGGCGATGGCGGCGGATGCTCCTTCCTGGTGCGGGCCTAAGAAGGCGACGCTGGCGCTGCTCGACGGGTTCGGCGGCAATAGCTGGCGCCAGGTCACGACCGCTTCCGGAAAGCAGACCGCAGAGCTCTGCCCCAGCATCACCAAATACGAATACGCCGACGGTCAGGGCAATACGCAGAAGGCGATCTCCGACATCAAGGGTTTTGCCGCAAAGGGCGTCGACGCGCTTGTCGTGTTCGGCGACGCCGGCCCTGCGGTGCTGCCGGCGCTCACCAGCGTCTACAAGGCCGGCAAGGTGGTGGTGCCCTACCGCGTCGACGTCGGCGGCAAGGCCGGGCAGAACTACACCCAGTTCATCGGCGCCTCGTTCAAGAACGACGGCGAGAACTGGGGCAAGTGGATCAAGCAGATCCTGCCAAACGGCGGCAACCTGCTGTTCCTCAGCGGCCCCGCCGGAAACAGCCAGGGACTCGACGAACTCGCGGGCCTCAAAGCCGTGCTGGACGACAAGTACAAGTTCCTCAATCCCGCGCCGTTCGACGTGACGAACTGGGATCCGGCGCTGACGCAGCAGGTGCTCACGGCCGAAATCTCGAAGCACGACAAGATCGACGTGATCGTCTCCGATTTCGGGCCTTCGCTGGTCGGCGCGCTGCCGGAGTTCAAGAAGTTCAACCGCTCGGTCCCCGCGCTCGCGACGTCCGACGGCAATTCGCTTGGCTGCTTCTGGACCGACAACCACGCCGCCAACCCCGACTTCAAGCTGTTCACGGTCGCCACCGGCAACGACAACGTGCGTCTGGCGGTCGAATGGGCGGTCGCTTCAGCGACGGGCGGCAAGCTGCCGAGCGAGAACATCTTCAAGGCGCCCATGTTCGAGAATTCCGTCTCGGGCGAGCCGCATCCGGTCCAGTGCCGCAAGGACCTGCCCGGCGCGATCTATCTGTCTTCGGAACTGCCCGCGGAAGCTCAGGCCAAAGCGGTCAGCAAGTAGGCCCGACGTAACGGTCCCGGAGCGGCGGTTCGCTCCGGGATCGCCGCCGAACTGCCCGGCAGGTGCGCCTTGTTACGGAACCCGGTTGTGACGCTCGATCAAGCCAGCGCGAAGAGCCCGTCTGCTTCCGACGCCGAGCGCGGCGCCGTAACCATCAGGCTCGCGGAGATCTCGAAATATTTCTCCGGCGTCGCCGCGCTGGAGCAGGTCAGCGCCGAAATCTACGCCGGCGAAGTGCACGCAATTCTCGGCGAGAACGGCGCCGGCAAGTCCACGCTGATGAACATCATTTCCGGATCGCTGCAACCGGACTTCGGTGAAATATACTTTGGCGATCGCCGGATATCCGCCATGTCTCCGCAGATCGCGACCTCGCTGGGCGTCGCGATCGCCTTCCAGCATCCCGCGGTGCTCGACGACCTCTCCGTACTCGAAAACTTCCAGGTCGCCCTGCCCGCGTCGCTTTTCGAGGGCGGATCCGCCAAGGCGGTGGTGCGCAAGGCGTTGGACGAAGTGGGGCTGCACGTGCCCCTGCGCGCGCGCGCCGACACGCTGACGGTGGCGCAGAAGCATCTGTTGGAGATCGCCAAGGCGCTCGCGATCCGGCCGAAGGTGCTGATCCTCGACGAACCAACCGCCGCGCTCGATCAGGACGCGACCGACATGTTGTTCGGCCGCATCCGCGACGTCGTGAAGACGGGAACGGCGGTCATCTACATCACCCACCGGCTGGCGGAACTGCGGCAGATCGCGCACAGGGTCACGGTGCTTCGCGACGGGCGGGTGCGCGGCGTGGCGCGCGTCGATGAAATCAGCGACGCGGACCTGCTCAATCTGATCGTCGGCCGCGCGCTCGTCTCCGCCTTTCCTCCGAAGTCGCAGACGCAATCGCAGGAGATCGACTTCTCGGTCGAAGCGCTCAGCGGCGACAAGTTCTCCGACATCAGCTTCGAAGCGCCGCGGGCCGAGATCGTCGGCATCGCCGGCGTCGCAGGCAACGGGCAGTCGGAACTGATGCGGGCGCTCGCCGGTCTTCAGCCCTCGCGCGGCGCGATCCGGTCTGAAGGGGCGACAGCTCGCGCCCCACGATCTCCTGCGCGAGGCCGCCTTCATGCCTTCGGACCGGCATACCGAGGGCCTCGCCGGCAGCCTGACGGTGCGCGAGAACGCGACCTTCGCGGCGCTCGACAAGTTCGCGTCGCACGGCGTTCTCAGCCGCAGCGAGGAGGTGCGGCAGGTGACGACGACCTTCCAGTCGCTCGCCGTGAAGACTGCGGGTCTCGAAGCGCCGATCCTGTCGCTGTCGGGCGGCAATCAGCAGAAGGTGGTGATGGCGCGAGCGCTGCTGTCGGCGCCAGGCTTCATTGTGGCGGACGAGCCGACCCAGGGCGTCGACGTCGGCGCCCGGTTCGAGATTTATCGCATCCTGCGTGAGGTTTCGAGTTCCGGTACGCCCGTCATCGTCAACTCCTCCGACGCGGCGGAGCTTGAGGGTCTTTGCGATCGGGTGGTCGTGATGTCGCGCGGGCGCGTCGCGGCGACGCTGCGCGGCGCGGACGTCGTCGAGGCGAAGATCGTCGCGGCCGCCGTGCGCGCCGAGACACATGCGGGTGAGAGCGCGGACGCCTCGCGCGGCGGCGCGCGCGCCGGTGGTCTCGGGCACTTTCTGCAATCCGACAACGCGCCGGCGGTCCCTCTCGCGCTCGTCACCTGTCTGCTCGGCCTCTATGTCTTCAGTCAGAACGCCAATTTCTTTTCGGCGTTCAACATCTCGAACATCCTGATGCTCGCAACCGCGCTGGGCTTCGTCGCACTCGGCCAGACGATCGCGGTGCTTATGGCGGGCATCGACCTTTCGGTCGGTCCGCTGGCGGGCTTACTGGTCGTGATCGCTTCCTTCTTCATCAACGAAGACAAGTCTGCATTCAGCATCGCCGCCGGCTTCGCGCTGATGTTCGCCGGCGCTTTTGTCGTCGGCTCCGTCAATGGCCTGCTGATCCGCTTCGCCAACTTCACGGCCATCGCCGCGACTTTGGCTACCTATATCGGCTTGCAGGGCATGAGCTTCCTGCTGCGCGACGGCCCCGGCGGCTACATCAACAGCAAGGTCGTCGAAGTGCTGAACTGGCAGTTCGGGCCTATTCCGGTCGCCTTTGTGGCGCTGGTCGCCTTCGCCCTCGTCGGCGAGTTCGTTTTGCGCGGAACGCGGCCCGGCTGGCAGTTGCGGGCGGTGGGTTCAGAGGAGGGCGCGGCGAGGCGGATCGGAGTGCGCGTCGATCGCACTTTTGTCGCGGGCTATATCGGCTCGGCGTTGATGACGGCGTTCGGCGCCATCATGCTGATGGCGCAGATCGGGGTCGGCGATCCGCGGCAGGGCGCGAGCTACACCTTGTCCAGCATCACGGCCGTCGTGCTCGGCGGCACCAGCCTGCGCGGAGGGCGCGGCACATTCATCGGCACGGTGCTGGGCGCGGTGCTGCTGACCGAAGTCCTGAACGCGGCTTCGTTCCTCAACCTGACGCAAACCTATCAATACGTCTTCCAGGGCGCGCTCGTTCTCGTAGCGGCGCTGATCTATTCGATGACGCGCCTGCGCGCCAAGGCATGACGGAACAGGTAAAACCGCGACTCAGTCAGCATAGGGAGGAAGTCACATGAATCCAGGTTGCACTCTGATCGCCTTTCTCAAGGGCAAGCCCGAAAAGCGCGACGAACTGCTCGCGGTCCTGCGCGGCTTCGTGAAGCCGACGCGCGCCGAGGCGGGCTGCGTCGAGTACCATCTCCATATCAGCGACACGGACCCGAACCTGTTCTTCTTCTACGAGAACTGGCGCAGCCGGAAGGACCTCGACGAGCATCTGGAGATGCCGTACCTGAAGTCCTTCTTCGACCGCCGCATGGATCTCCTGGAAAAAGAGATCGACCTTCAATTCATGACGATGGACAGCGCCTATGACAAATAACGGCGCGGCTCGCGGGCTGCCGGGGCTTCTCGGCGTCGAGCACATCGGCCTGACCGTTCCCGATATGGAAGCCGCCACGCGCTTCTTCGTCGACGTGCTCGGCGGCGAGGTGCTGTTCGAGGTCGGCCCGTTCGAGTCGGCCGACGACTGGATGGCGAAGCATCTCGGCGTGCATCCACGCGCCGTCATCCGCAAGTTGCGCATGTTGCGGATGGAGGCGGGCCCTTCAATCGAATTGTTCGAATATGAAGCGCCCGACCAGAACCAGGCGCGCCCGAGAAACAGCGACGGGGGCGGCCACCACCTCGCCTTCTATGTCGCCGACATGGATGCGGCGGTAAAGCATCTCAGGCGGCATAACGTGACGATTCTCGGCGATCCCACGACGATGACCGAGGGCGCCAGCGCCGGCCTCACCTGGGTCTATTTCCTCAGCCCCTGGGGTCTGCAACTGGAGCTGGTCTCGGCTCCGGGCGGCCTCGCCTACGAGCGGCTGGGCGGGCGGCCGATGTGGCGCCCGGGCGCGGAAAACTGAAAACGTCACGCGGTCGACAGGAGTTCAAGTTGCCGGCAAAACCTCCACGGATCGCCTTTGTCGGAACGGGCGCGCAGGGCGCCTCCATCGGCGCCGATTTCGCCCTGGCGGGCCATGACGTCACCTTCATCGAGCAGTGGCCCTCGCATGTCGAGGCGATGCGCGAGAACGGCATCACCGTCCATCTGCCGGCGCGCACGATCAACGCCAGAGTGCCCGCGCTGCACTTCTGTCAGGTCGCGGAAATTCGCGAGCGCTTCGATCTCGTGTTCCTCGTGGTCAAGGCCTACGACACCAAGTGGGTCACCCAAATGATCGAGCCTGTGCTCGCCGAGGATGGCTTCGTCGTCGGGTTGCAGAACGGCATGACGCATGTCGATATCGCCAGCGTCGTCGGCGCCGAGCGGACCATCGGCGCCGTCATCGAGATCGCCTCGAACATGTTCGTGCCGGGAATCACCAACCGCCAGAACGACCATGACGAGTCCTGGTTCGCTCTCGGCGCCCTCGATCCCGGACAGCAGCGCCGCGTCGAGGACGTCGCGAAGCTGCTGCGCTGCGCCGGACGCGTCGAGGTGTCGGACGACATCAAATCCTGCAAGTGGATGAAGCTCGTCGTTAACGCCGCCGAGTTGATACCCTCCGCGCTCCTCGACCTGCCGCTCAACGACGCCGCCCGCTGGCCGGGTTTCCTCGAAGTCATGCGCCAGGCCGGCTATGAGGCCATGCAGGCCGCGCTGCTGGACGGCGCCTCGATCGTTCCCATTATCGGCCTGCCGCCGATCACCACGAATGATCCCGAGCGCTATGTGGATCGGATCTTCGACGAGGTGCTGACGACCTTCTCGCGGCCGGACACGCTGACGACTTCGCTGCAAGACTGGCGCAAGGGGCGCCGCGCGGAAATAGAGGAAGTCAACGGCTACGCGATCGAGATTCTCCGCAAGTTCGGCAAGGCGGCGCCCATCAATGAGCGGGTGGTCGAATTGGCTCTGGAGGTGGAACGAGGCCTGCTGCAACCCAAACCGGAGAATGCGTCGACGCTTGTTGATTGTCTGCGCGGCAATCTTTCTGGCTAGGAATTTTTCCGTCGGATTTCAAACCTTCGAAGAATTCGCCATCGCATCGGCGCCTTGATGCGAGGGCGTTGTTGCCTCTGTCGCCCGCCGCCTAGGACAGCGTTCGTGGCCTTGGCGCTCTTGGATGGACAGCCGCGGCAGCCGCCTCGTCGACCGCGCGCTCGACCCACGAACCCTATGGCCTGCTCGCGCCCTTTGTCACTTTGACTTCGCCGATTGTAGCATCGAGCTCTACCCAATCCCCGGTTTCGATCACGTCGAGGGGATCGCGATCGAAGTCGGTGATGGCCGGCGTTCGGCTCACAACGGCCCCCAGCGCCACCTTCGTAGTCGTGCGATTGAAAAGCATCGCGCAAGGGGCGACACCCGCATGCCGCGCGAGATTGAAATAGTGCGACCAGCCCGAGGAGCCCTTCGCGCCCATGAAAACGAGCACCTTGCCCGCGAAGCTCCGCCCGTATAGCGGGTGAAGCCGCTCGGTGATCACGCCGGTGTTGAAGTCCATGCCGCCCCAACCCGATATCGCCTCCCGGCTGACCAGAGCTTCGCCCTTCGCCTTCCCCGGCACAACGCAGCGGCCTTGCAGCAAGATCTGGATCATCGCAACTCTCCCGACCAACGGCCGGTCAACGCGGCATTGACGCAATCCTCCAAAGAGCCGAACCACGCCTGCGTGCCGAGGGCGATCGCCGGCAGATAATGCGCCTGCTTGGCGGAGTCCGTGGCGACGACCTTCACGCCTTTGGGCAGGATGCGGCTGATCGCCGGGCAGGTGTCGCTCAGGAGACGTGCGCCCGCGCTTTCGATCATCGCGGTGTAGCCGCTGCGGTCGGCGACCTCCTTGATTGCGCGCGGCGCGTGGATCCACAGATTGACGTTTGTGCTGACGCGCTTGCCGTCGAGCAACCGCGCCGCCTCCCAGACCTGCTCGATCGAATCGTGCGGGCATCCGAGCATCACGAAATCGACGTTCGGATCGGAGGCGCCGGAGTTGAGTTCGCTCGTAGGCAAGCCTTCGCTCGGCCGCGCCGTACACATGCGTCTGCGGCGCAGCTCCCGGCCTCAACGCCTGTTCGACCGATTGCGCCTCGGGCGTCACGCCGGGAATGTGGAACAGTTCGACCCCGCCGGACGATGCGGCCGAGGCCCCGAAATGCTTGAGCCGCGGCAGGTTGGGCGTCGAGCGCACGCCCTCCAGCACAGGCACGCCATCCTCCGCGATTTGCCCGACATGATAGCCAAACAGGCCCCAGTCGCGCATGGACTCGATCTCGATCTCAGCGCGAAACACGAGATCCCCGAAGCGGTTTTCCGGCTGGTGAAGCCCCCAATAGGGGATGCGCCCCGTCACCGCCGCCGCGCTCGTGCTCTCCCGTCCCTCGGTGTTCGTACGGCCGCCGAGCACGGAATTGCAATAGACGACGGCCGAGGACTCCATCCAGGCGCAATGTTCGCCGAGCGTCGGCACGTTGCCGACCTGATAGGGCGTGCAGGTCGAAAGCATCTGCACGCCGCGGCGGCCGAAAAAGAGCTCGCTCTCGTCGTGCAGGCGCACGGCGTCCTCGGCGACGCCGAACTCGCGCGCTTCCGCGCGGTAGATGCCGTGAATGAGCTGGCAGGTCGCCGCTTCGAAGGTCGGCGTCGCGACAATCTCGTCGCTATCGAGGTTGAACCGCGAGAAGACGCCGTCCATCCCGTGCTCGAGCGCGACCTTGCGCACGATCGGATTGGTGACAGTCGTCACCGTCGCGACGTTGCGCACTTCGACGAAACGCTCCGCCCCGAGCGCTTCGCCGTAGCGCACGAGCAACTCCATCGCCTTGCGATGCGCGGGTCCACGCGCGCCGTCGAGCATCGCCTTTTCCGCATCCGAGAGGATCATGGAGCCTCCTGCGCTCGCGCGCCGAGTTCGTCGGTCAGTCGGCCAGAGCGTTCATGTAGTCGACCTGCGAAAGCAGACGCTTCAGATATTCGATCACCACCGGTCGCTCGTCCTTGGAGAAGGCCGCCATCAAACGGTCCTCGCGTCGACGCCCGGCGGACTTGAGCTTCTCCAGCATCTGACGGCCCGCGGCCGTGAGACTCACCTGATTGAGCCGCCCTCCTCCCGTCCCGGCGCTGACCAGACTGCGCTCTGCCAGCAATTTCACGCTCCGGCTGACGGCCCCCTTGTCCAGATCCGCCGCATCCGCAATATCCCCTATCGACTGCCGGTCGCGATAACCCAGACAGACCAGGATCCGCCATTCGACGACCCCAAGGTTCCAGACGTCTCGGTAGTATCGCGAGGCGCCGCGCGTCAGCCGGTTGGCGATCGCGATGATCAGCACCGCCACGAAGTCGTCGGCCAAGTTCGCCGTCGGTTGCGGCGTGTCGCCTGCATCTGCTCTGCCCCGCATCCGAAAGCCCGCCTCCGTCGCCAGATTGCGTCGTCAGACGTGCCCTCAAGCCGCGACGGCGGTCAAGTCGGACCGACAAGGGTCGCGCCTTGCGAAAGCGAGCCCACCGAGCGCGCGTAAACCGTCAGCCAGCCTCTGGGCGTTTCCTTCGCGATGCGATGGAAACGCTCGCGTCGCGCCGCCCATTCCGGGGGATCGATGCGCAGATCCACCTTGCGTTCGAGCATGTCTATGTCGATCACGTCGCCGTCATGGACGAGCCCCAGCGGACCGCCGGTCGAAGCCTCGGGGCTTACTTCTCCGACGACAAGACCCTTGTTGACGAGCCCCGACAATTGCCCGTCGGTGACGAAAGGCACCTGCGGTCCGAGGCCCGCGCCTTCCAGCGCGAACACTACGCGCGAAGCCATGCCCATGCCAGGCGCGCCCAGCAGGCCGAGCCCGGCAAGCACCAGCACGTCGCCGGGCTTGATCCTGCCCTCGCGAATCGCCGCGACCGCCTGGTCCGTCGCATGAAACACGCGCGCCTTGCCGGACATCCTGAGTTCCCGATCCCAGCGCAGACCCATCTTCACGATGGCGCCTTCGGGCGCGAGCGTGCCGCGCACGATGACGATCGCCGGCTTGTCCGAATACGGCCGCGACAGAGGCCGGATGACCGCATCGTCCGGCGGAGCGGCTTCGGCGAGGTTTTCGGCGAGCGTCTTGCCCGCCACCGTCGGCGCCGACAGATCGAGACGCGAAGAAAGGCTCTTCATCAGCGTGCGGGCGCCGCCGGCCGCCTCCAGGCCCTCGATCAGCGAATCGCCGTTGGGGCGCACTGCGCATAACACCGGCGTCGCTGCGCCCTCGCGTTCGAAAAGCGAATAGACGTCGACATCGAGGCGCGCCTCCGTTGCGATCGCCTGCAGATGCTTGACGGTGTTGATCGAGGCGCTCGCGGCGCACATCGTTTTGACTGCGTTCGCGAAAGCCGAGGGTTTCAGGATGTCGCGCGGCCGCAGGTTCTCCCAGACCATCTCGACGATGCGCAGGCCGGAACGACGCGCGTTTTCGAACATTTTTTCGCTGTTGGCCGCGACCGGCGCCGAGCCCGGCAGCGCAAGCCCCAGCGCCTCGCACGCCATGTGCATCGAATTGGCGGTGCCCATGCCCGCGCAGACGCCGGGACCCTTCACCGCGTTCTCGCTCATGCCGGCGAGATCCTCCAGCGATGTGGCGCCGGCGAGGTGATAGCCGGCGTGAAGGAATACGTCCTCGATGTCGACGTGCTCGCCTTTGTACTCGCCGCTCGGCTGATAGCCGCAGATCACCACGATGGTGGGAATGTTGAGGCGCGCCGCCGCCATCAGTTGGCCGGGCGTGGTCTTGTCGCACGAGGCGAGGCACACCATTCCGTCGAGCTGCGCGCCCTCGACCTGAACCTCGATGTCGTTGGTGATGAGGTCGCGCGAAGGGAGGATGTAGCCGCCCGCGCGCCCCGGGCTGTGAATGAAATCGCTCGGCGCCGTCGTGCGAATCTCGAAGGGCAGGCCGCCCGCGGCCCGAATTCCCTCCTTCACGACCTTGGCGACCCCGTCAAGGTGGCTGAAACAGATGGCAAGCTCGGACGAGGAATTGACGATCGCGATCTTGGGCTTGGCCATGTCGGCGTCGGTCAGCCCGAGCGCGCGCCACTGCGCGCGCCGCACGGCCCAGAACGACGTACCGATTTCATAGTTGCTGCGCAGCTTTCTCGTCATCTGCCTCCCCGCTCAGCTAGCTAGCCTCAGCGGCTCCTCCCTCCGCGCCGTCACTGGGCCGGGCGGACGAAGCAGCGGCGCGCTTTCCGAACGATTGTTGACATGTCACGAGGATCGCGTCAATCTGGCGTCCACGCGAAGCGACAAGCGCCGGCAAGGCGCCAGGGACGGGGGGATGGCGATGTCGATCCGAAGCGTGCGACGACGCACCTTCCTGCGCCAATGGAATGATCGACCGTTGAAGGCGCGGCGTGTCTCTCTCTGGGCGAGGTCCGGACGCGGAGGACGACGCCGATGATCGAACTCTATCACTACGAGCCGTACGCCAATTCGATGAAGAACATGGTGACGCTCTATGAGAAGGACATACCCTTCGTTTCTCGCTACATCGACATCCTCAAATTCGAGCAGCACGAAGAGGCTTTCATCGCGCGTAATCCCAACGGTCAGGTGCCGATCCTCGTTCATGACGGCAAGGTGATCGTCGAGTCTACGGTCATCAACGAATATATCGAAGACGTATTTCCGCAGAAGCCGCTGCGCCCGGCTGATCCCTTTCTGCGCCACCAGATGCGCGTCTTCAGCAAATGGAACGACGAGATCCTGATGCCGTCGGTCAGCATGCTGGGTTGGCGCTATCGCTTCCAGCCCTACTTCGAATCCATTCCTGAGGACGAGTTCGAGCGCCGCGTAGAGCGAATTCCGCTGCACGAGATGCGCGAGAAATGGAGGACGACCCGCGCCGGCGCCTTTACGCCGGCGCAATTGGACGAGTCGCGTCGCAAGATCCGCTGGATGATCGCGAGGATGGAGGAAGCGCTTGCCGCTTCGCCCTGGCTTGCCGGCGACGAGTATTCGCTCGCGGATATCAACACCTATCCGCAGATCGAAGGCGTAACCCGCCTCTACAAGGAATTCTGGACTGAGGCGAATGCGCCGCGCAGCATGGCGTGGCTCGCGCGCATCAACGAACGGCCGGCGGTGCAGGCCGCGTTCGCGCTGTCGCGTTTCCGAAACGCCCCGGGCCAGGCGCGGGATGCGGAAAAGACCGCGCGAGCAAAGTCCTGAGCGGGTCTTGCAACCGCGACCATAGATGTGAGCAGGAGGATCGACGATGAGAAATGCGTTACTTTGCGCAGCCGCGCTTCTTGCCGCTCTTGGCGTTGCGGGCGCCGCATCGGCGGACACGGTCAAAGTCGGCGTCATCGAGCCGGCTTCAGGGCCTTATGCGCGCTGGGCGACCCAGTTCGAGGCGGGAATCAGGATCTATCAGAAGCAGCACGGCGACTCCGTCGACGGCCACAAGATCGAGATCGTGTACCGGGACGTCGGCGGCCCCGATCCCGCGCGCGCCAAGCAACTCGCGCGGGAACTGATCCTGCGCGACAAGGTGAGCTTTCTCGGCGGCTTCGTGTTTACGCCGAACGCCATGGCGGTCGCCGACCTTGTCACGCAGGCGAAGACGCCTACCATCATCTTCAACGCGGGCGCTTCGGTGATCGTGCGCAAGTCGCCCTATTTCGTGCGCGACAGCCAGACGATGGCGCAGATCGCTTATCCGATGGGCGTATGGGCCGCCAAGAACGGGATCAAGAAAGTCGTGACGCTCGTCTCCGACTATGCTCCGGGCTACGACGCCGAGGAATATTTCATCAAGACCTTCACGGCCGGCGGCGGCGAGATCCTCGAAAAGATTTACATTCCGCTCCAGACCTCCGATTTCTCGCCCTTCTTCGAGCGGGCGCTGCAGCAGAAGCCTGATGCGGTGTTCACCTTCGGCCCTGGGGGTCCCTTCACGGTCAATCTCGTCAACACCTGGGCGACGCGGCTCAAGCCGGCCGGCGTCACGCTGCTGTGCACGTCGGAGACGCAGCAGATCGACCTGCCGAAGATCGGCAAATCGGCGCTCGGCGTCATCTCTTCCTTCCATTACACGGAATTGATCGACAATCCGCTCAACAACAAGCTGTGGACCGACATGCTGGACATGTACGGCAAGGACGCCGTGCCCGATCTGGCCACCGTCGCAGCCTACGACGCCATGCACATGATCTATCAAGCGGTGGCCAAATACGGTTCAGGCGTCACGGGCGATCAGGCGCTCGGTCTCTGGAAAGGCATGAGGTTCGAAAGTCCGCGCGGTCCTATCGAGATTGACGCTCAGACGCGAGACATCGTCGAGAACATCTACTATCGCAAGGTCGAGGAGCGCGACGGCAAGCTCATCAACGTCAATTTCGGCGTCCTGCCGATGGTCAAGGACCCGTGGAAGGCCGATCATCCGGAATGAGCCTGCGATCCCGGCGGGTGTGAGATATGGTGGCTCTGACCATCCTGCTCGACGGCGTCGCCTACGGGATGCTGCTGTTCATCATTTCCGTGGGCCTCACAGTCACCATGGGTCTGATGCGCGTGGTGAATCTCGCGCACGGCTGCTTCGCGATGATCGGCGGCTACGTTGCCGCCAAGGCCGTTTCTTCCGGCGTTCCGTTCTTCGCAGCGGCATTGCTTGCGGCGCTCGTGGCGGGCGTCGTCGGGGCGATCGCGGAGGTGCTCGTTTACCGGCCGCTCTATCGCAAGGGCGAGCTCGCGCAGGCGGTTATGACGTTCGGCTTCACTTTCGTCGTGATTGCGACGCTGACGATGATCTTCGGCTCCAGCATCAAGCCGCTGCCGATGCCTGACGCGCTCAACGGCCTCATCGACATCGGTTTTGCGATCTATCCGGTCTATCGTCTGTTCCTGATCGCCGTCGGGCTTAGCGCTCGCGTTCGGGTTGTGGCTCGCGCTCGAGCGTTCGCTGTTTGGCGCCAAACTGCGCGCCGCCGTCGATCTGCCCGACATGGCGCGCGCCGTTGGCGTCGATGTGCAAAGTCTGTTCCTGGCCGCTTTCGCCGGCGGCTGTGCGCTCGCCGGCTTCGGCGGGGTCATCGGGGCCGGCCTGATGCCGATCGAGCCCTATTATGCGCTGCGCTACCTCGTGCTGTTCCTGGTTGTCGTCGGCGTCGGGGGGGTCGGCAACTTCCGGGGTTCGTTCGTCGCGGCGTTGCTCCTCGAAGTCGCCGACACGCTGGCGAAATTCCTCGTGCCGGCGGCGTCCGAATATGTGTTCTACCTGCTTGTTCTCGGGCTTCTGCTCTGGCGGCCCAACGGCCTGATGCCGCCGAGATCGGCCGCATGACGGCCACGCCGCAGGACAGGGCGACAAGGCCCCTGCCGGCGCCTGCTGGCTTACGCCGGTCATGCGCTGCCCTGGCTCGTCGCGCTCGGGTTCTTCTTCGTCGGCGGCGGCTATCTGAGCCTCGGCGCCAATACGCTGATCATGGTCCTGTTCGCGCTGTCGCTGGACCTCGTGCTCGGGTTCGCCGGTATCGTCACGATGGGACAGGCGGCATTCTATGGCTTCGGGGCCTATGCCGCGGGCATATTCGCGATCCATGTCAACGGCGACCCGTTGCTGGGCCTGGTCGCGGCCGCCGTGGCGGCAGGGCTGTTCGGCGTCGTCACCGGCGCGATGATCCTCCACACGCGGGGCGTCACGCTCATGATGCTGACGCTGGCGGTCGGCGCGCTGCTCGCGCAGTTCGCCAATCAGGCGCGCGAACTGACCGGTGGCGACGATGGCCTGAGCAACATCGCCCTGTCGCCTCTGCTCGGCCTGTTTCCTTTCGACCTCTGGGGACAGACCGCCTATCTCTATGCGCTCGCGGTCCTGTTCGTCTGGTTCCTGATCGTCTGGCGCATCATGCGTTCGCCGTTCGGACGCTCGCTCGACGGCATCCGGCAGAATCCGCGCCGCATGCGCGCCATCGGGACTCCGGTCTGGCGCCGGCTGGTGGCCGCCTACGGCATTGGCGCGGCGGTCGCCGGCAGCGCGGGCGCGCTGTCGGCGCAAACGACGCAGATCGTCGGCCTCAATTCGCTGAGCCTGCTGTCGTCCGGCACCGTGCTGGTCGTCGTGATCCTTGGCGGCATGCGGCGGCTCTATGGCGCCTTCGCGGGCGCGGTCGTGTTCATGGCGGCGCAGGATCTCACCGCCGAGGCGGACCCGTTCCGCTGGATGTTCGTGATCGGCGCCATGCTGATGGCGGCCGTCCTGTTTCTCGACAACGGCCTGATCGGCGTGATCGACCGCGTTCCTGCGGCCCTTTCGCGCCGGCTGGCCAGGCGGGAGGGACGCTGACCATGTCGGCGGTGCTTTCCGTCCGCGGGCTCTGCAAGCGCTTCGGCGCCCTGCAGGTGACACGCGACGTAGACCTCGATCTGGAAGCCGGCGCCCGCGTCGGCCTCATCGGCCCGAATGGCGCGGGCAAGACGACGCTCGTCAATCTGCTGACGGGCATGCTCCCGCCCGACGCCGGCGAGATTCGATCTTGACGGCCTCCCTATCGGCCGCCTCGCCCCCGAGCAGCGCGTGCGCCGCGGCCTGGTGCGCACGCATCAGATCACGTCGCTGATCGGCGAAATGGCGGCGCGCGACAATGTCGCGCTCGCCATCGCCGAACGCGAGCGCATCGGTTGGCGGATGTTCCGTTACACCCGCCGGTGGCGCGATTGCCTCGACGAGGCCGACGCAGAGGCTTGCGGAGATGGGGCTCGGCGATGTCGCCGGACGGCCTGCCGCTGAGATCGCCTACGGACGCCAGCGCATCCTCGAAATCGTCATCGCGCTCGCGTTGAAACCGAGGGTGTTGTTGCTGGACGAGCCCGCCGCCGGCGTTCAGTCGCGCGAGGCGGGCGCGATCCACGACCAGCTCGCCCGACTGCCGGGCGACGTCGCAATCCTGATGATCGAGCATGACATGGATCTCGTGTTCCGCTTCGCGCGCGAGATCGTGGTCCTCGTGCAGGGCGGCGTCCTGACGCACGGCGAGCCCGCCGCGATCGCCGCCGACGAGCGCGTTCGCGCCGTCTACCTCGGCCGGAGCGCGCCATGAACGGGGAGCTGACCGTTGAGGCCGTTACGGCCGGCTACGGCGAGACCGTCGTGCTCGACTCGGTGTCGTTCTCGGTTCCCGCCGGCGGGTCGCTCGCCGTGCTCGGCCGCAATGGCGTCGGCAAGACGACGCTCATGCGTTCGCTGATGGGCTTCACGACCCTGCACGAAGGCCGCATCGCCGTCGACGGCCGTCGGATCGAGCGCATGCCTACGTTCCGACGCAACCGCCTGGGGCTCGGCTACGTGCCGCAGGAGCGCGATATATTTCCTTCGCTGAGCGTCGAAGAAAATCTCGCCATAGCCCGCCACGCCGGCGGCTGGTCGCTCGAAGACGTCTGGCGCCTGTTCCCCGGCCTGCTGACGCGCCGGCACAACTCCGGCGGCCAGCTGTCAGGCGGCGAGCAGCAGATGCTGGCGATTGGACGGGCGCTGGTCAGCGCGCCTAAGATCCTGCTGCTCGACGAACCCATGGAGGGGCTCGCGCCTGTCGTCGTCGACGCGCTCTATGACGCGTTGTGCGCGATCCGCGACACGGGGCGGGCGACCCTCGTGCTGGTCGAGCAGAAGGCGGAACTGGCGCTCAAGCTGACGCAGCGCGCGATCGTGCTCGATCGCGGAAGGATCATTCATCAAGGCTCGAGCGCGGATCTGCACGCCGATCCCACGATGCAGGCCCGACTTCTGGCGGTCGGCGACGCCGCTTCGGGCGCAGCAGGAGACCAGGAGCGATGAAAGTCGCTGATATTTTCAAGGTCGAAGGGCTCTCGGCGGTCGTCACCGGCGGCGGGTCGGGGATCGGCGAGGCGATTGCGAGCGCGCTCGCCGAGAACGGCGCCCGGGTGAAGATTTTCGACAGAGACGGAGAGGCCGCGCGACGCGTGGCGGAGCGGCTTTCGAAAGCCGGCGGACAGGTGTCGTCGATCGCGGTCGACGTAACCGACGAGAACGCGCTCGCGCGCGCTTTCGAGGAGGCGGCGCGCGACGGCGGTCTCGACGTCGTCTACGCCAACGCCGGAATCAGCGGCGGCCCCGGCTTTCTCACCTTCGCGCGTGAGCGCAACGAAGTCGGCGCCCTGGAATCCCTCGCGCCGAGCTTCTTCGATCGGGTCGTCGCGATGAACCTCGGCTCGGTCTTCCGCACCGTGCAAGCCGCCGTTCCCCATCTGAAGCGGCGCGGCGGCGGCAGCATCGTCGTCACTTCGTCGATCTCGGCGACCAGGGTCGAGACCTTCGTGGGCTCGCCCTATGTGGCTTCCAAGGCGGGCGTCGCGCAACTCGTGCGGCAACTGGCGCTCGAACTCGCCCGCTATTCCATCACCGTCAACGCCATCGCGCCAGGGCCCGTCGTCACCGGCATCGCCGACGGTCGGCTGCGCAACGCCGAGACCCAGGCGCATTTCGCGGAGCAATGCCCGATGCACAGGATGGGAACCTGCGACGACATCGTCGGCGCGGCGCTGTTTCTCGCCTCGCCCGGCGCGCGGTTCATTACCGGCGCGGAAATCGTCATCGACGGCGGCGTCAGCCTCGGCGTCGCGGACTGAACGCAATTCGTGAGGAGCCTACGATGCCCATGCGCCCCCTTGGCCAGATCGCCGAGCCTCCTCGGACGACGCCGCTGGTCGGCGAATATGAGGTCGTCGTGCTCGGCGGCGGCCCCGCCGGCATCGCGGCGGCGACGGCGGCGGGCCGCGCCGGGCGCAGAACCCTGCTGATCGAGCGATACGGATTTCTCGGCGGCATGGGCACGGCCGCCGGCGTGACCAATTTCTGCGGGCTCCATGCGAACGTCTACGGCGAGCACAAGCGCGTGGTCCATGGAGTGGCGACGGAATTCCTCGATCGCATCGACAGGCTCGGCGGCCTCAACGCGCCGCATCTCTCGTTCGCCAACAAGATCCAGGCGCAGGCTTACGACACCTCGGCCTACAAGGTCGCCGCCGACGAGCTGCTCGCGGCGCGATGGCGTCAAGTTGCTGTTTCATGCGCTCGCCGTCGGCGCGACGACCGACGGCGAGCGTGTCGATCTGCTGTTTCTGGAAACGAAGGAAGGGCGCGTGGCGATCCGCGGGCAATGTTTCATCGATTGCTCGGGCGATGGCGACCTGGCGGCCTGGGCCGGCGCGCCGTTCGAGAAGGGCGACGGCCACGGCGGCATGCTCTACTCCTCGATGCTGTTCCGCATCGCCAACGTCGATCCCGCGCGCGCGGGGCGGGCTTGGGAGATCATCCCGAAACTGATGAACGAGGCCGAGCAGGCGGGCCGGCGGCGTTTCCCGCGCAAGGGCGTCATCGTCCGCCCGCAGCGCGATCCCACGGAATGGCGGGCGAATTGCACGCAGGTCCGCCGGCCGGATGGCGGACCGCTCGATGCGCTCGACGCCGAAGAACTGAGCGAAGGCGAAGTGCAGGGACGCCGGCAGGCCTGGGACGTGTTCGATTTCATCAAGACGAGCGCGCCGGGCTTCGAACGCGCCTATATCGTCGAGCTCGGCCCTCAGCTCGGCATACGCGAGACGAGGCGGGTCATCGGCGCGTATCAGGTCAGCGAGGCCGACGTGCTCGGATGCTCCGATTTCGAGGACAGCATCGGCGTCAACGGCTGGCCCGTCGAAGCGCATGTCGCCGGCGATGTCGTCATCAAGTTTCCACCCATTCCGGAGTCGCGCGGCTATTGCCAGTTGCCCTACCGGATGATCGTTCCGCAACGGCTGACCAATCTGTTCGTGGCCGGCCGCTGCGCTTCGATGACCCACGACGGCCAGTCCGCCGCGCGCGTCTCCGGAGGCTGCTTCGTGATGGGCGAAGCGGCGGGTATCGCCGCCGATATCGTCCTTGCTTCGTCCAGGCCGCCGAACGCCATCGATGTCGGGCTATTGAAGTCCAGGCTGCAGGCTCACGGAGCGTTTCTCGGCTGATCGTCGTGGAGCTGAACCGGTCGAGCGCGGCGGAAAGTCCTTGGGCCGCGTTCGCCACTGGCAGCCCGTCGGGACGATGTACAAAATAGCGTTCACGGCCTCTCCCGCGCAGGGAGGATGCATGGTGGAGATCATTTCGCGGCGGGACGGGCCGCGGCCTGAAGACCAGCGCGTGAAATCCCTTGTCCAGAACAATCGCGGCACGATCGCCAAGATCGCCGACCATCTCACTATGGGCGGCTATTCCGCCTCCAAGGCCGCCAATGCGGCGCCCGCGCCGCCCGCGCCGGAAAAGACCATCGTTCATTTCCTCGGAGACACGAGCGCCCCGACGCGCGAACCGCAGCCGACGGTGCGGGCGACGCTCAATGGCCGCGTGATCGTGGTCGACGACAATTCCGGTCGCCAGTTGCACCATCTCGGGGAGATCCGGCGGCGCGACGGAGTCATCCGGTTCCTCCTGGCGACCGCGCAGAACCATTTCTCGGCGCCCGCTTCAGTCGAGATCGTCGCGGCGCTTGAAGATCTGGACGCCGCCGAGCTCGCCCCCGATGGCGGCGAGGAGGCGCTCGTGGCCGAGATCGCCGAGCGGCTCGGATTCGAGACGCTGTGAATCCCGACCGCCTGTCGCCGCCGTTCGCGCGCCCGCCGCGCCGAAGCGCGGCGATGGGCGGGGGCGTCCGTCCCTCCAGTAAGGGATAGGTTTATGTCAAGGTCGCCAGCGGCGCGCGGCGCCGCGCCGAGAACGGCCCAGTTGCGCTACGACGAAAGCGCGATGATGGATGCGTGGGAGAATTTCGTCGCCGGCCATACGACCGGCCTGGCGAACCCTCCCTGCGTGCGCTCGCTCATCGAGAACTCGTGGCGGCGCAGCCGCGAGGGTGGCATCGACGCCGGCGGCGCGGCGGCGCCCATCGCCGAGGATCGCGAGGAGTTGCACGACATCGCGCGCAAGAACGGCGAACTGATCGCCGCCGCGCGGCCGAGCTTCGCCTCGCTCAGCCCCCTGCTCGAAGGCACCGGCGCGATGCTGGTGCTGGCCGACGCCGAGGGCGTGATGATTGACGCGCTCGGCGACAAATCCACACTTCACGCCGGCGTCGACATACACCTGGCCATCGGCGGGCGCTGGGGCGAATGCGCGGTCGGCACCAACGGCATCGGGACCGCGCTGGCGACCGGCGAGCCCGTGTTCGTTCATGGGGCCGAGCATTTCTGCGCCGGCATCAAGAAATGGACCTGCGCCGGCGCGCCGATCCGCGATCCCCTCGACGGCGCGATCATCGGCGTCGTGGATTTGTCGGGGCACACCAACATCTTTCGGCCGCACAATCCCGTGTTCGTCGCCGCGCTCGCGCGCGAGATCGAGCAGGCGCTCGCCCGCCAGCAGCGCGAGGAGCGCACGCGGCTCCTGGAGACCTTTATCGCCAATTCGCCTGGCTATACCTACCGCGACGGCCTCGTCATCGTCGACCGGCGCGGCCGCGCCACCTTCGTCAACAATATGCGCCAGATCTCGGGCGCAAGGGCCGAACGGCCGGCGCTCGTCGATTGCGGCGACAAGATCCTGGAAGGCCCGCTCACCGACATCACGAAGGCGCAAGGAAGCACCTTCCCCGACGCCCTGCTTAGCGCCTGCCATCTCAACCCGTTGCGCCTCGACGGCGAAATCCGGGGCGCGGCGCTGGTGTTTCCGTTCTCGGCGTCGGGCGGACGCTCGGCGCGCGCCTCGGTCCCCGCGAGCAAGCCCGAGCGGGCGCTCGACGCGATCATCGGCGATTGCGAAGCCTTGCGCGAGGCGGTCGACGCGGCCCGTCGCGTCGCACGGTCGAGCCCCGACATCTCCCTGCTGATCCAGGGCGAAACCGGCGTCGGCAAGGAATTGTTCGCCAGGGTCGTGCACGGCGAGGGGGATCGCGGCGCCGCGCCGTTCGTCGCGCTCAACTGCGGCGCCATCACGCGCGATCTCTTCGGCAGCGAGCTTTTCGGCCACGTCGGCGGCGCCTTCACGGGCGCGGCGAAGGAGGGCAAGGTCGGCGTGTTCGAACTCGCCAATGGCGGCGTGCTGAGCCTCGACGAGATCGGCGAAATGCCGCTCGAAATTCAGCCGTTCCTGTTGCGCGTGCTTGAGGAGCGCGTCATCCGCCGCATCGGCGACGCGCGCGACCGGCCCGTCGACGTGCGCCTGATCGCTTCAACAAACCGCGATCTCTCCGCGGAAGTCGAGGAAGGCCGTTTCCGCAGCGATCTCTACTATCGCATCAGCGCCGTCTCGATTTACGTGCCGCCCTTACGCGAGCGCGGCGACGACATTCCGCTCTTGATCCGTCACTTCAGCGAGAAGGCGGCGCGGCAGAACGGGCGCGCCGTCATCGACTTCACCGACGACGCGATGGAGGCCCTGATGGCCTATCGCTGGCCGGGCAATGTCCGCGAACTTAGAAACTTGATGTCGCGGTTCAATCTGCTGTCGCCGACGCCGATCATGCGCCGCCAGGACCTGCCGCGCGAAATTCGAGGCGAGGCGGGCCTTCGCCCGGAACCGACGACGCCCTTAAAGGAAACGGCGCCGAAACCGCAGCGCCTGGAGGACGCCGAGCGCACAGCGGTGATCGAGGCGCTCGCGGCCGAGCGCGGAAACCTCAGCAAGGTCGCGCAGCGCCTCGGCATCTCCAGGCCGACGCTCTATCGCAAGCTCTATCAGTACGGGATTCACACGCAGCGCACGTTCAGTTGAAACGAACGGGAACGCCGTCTCGCATGCGGGGGCCGCGGTTACGCGCGACGCAGTGCAGCCGCTCGCGACGAGCGGACAAGTGGATTGGCGATCAACGCATCATGGCCGGGACGGGCCCGGCCATGAGCGATGCGAATCGAGGCCATTCCCAGGGATCAAGGCCGCCCTAGCTTCTCCGCTCCGCCGCCGCGCGTAGGCCCTTCCGTGGGATCGGCCGCTTCGGTGAAATCGCCGACCAGCGTCTCCGTGGTCAGGATCAGCGTCGCAACCGAGGCGGCGTTGGCGAGCGCCGTGCGCGTCACCCGCACCGGATCGATGACGCCGGCCTCGAACATGTCCTCAAATTTGCCCGTCGCCGCGTTGTAGCCGCGGCCGCGCCCCGCGCGCTGAACCTCCGCGACGATCGCGTCCGCGTCGTCGCCCGCATTGGTTGCGATGCGCCACAGCGGCCGCGACAGCGCCGACTGCACGATGCGCGCGCCCTCGGCGACGTCGCCATCTGCCTCGGCTATCGCGCGATCGAGAAACGGCGCGATCTGGCAAAGCGTCGCGCCGCCGCCGGGAACGACGCCTTCCTCGGCCGCCGCCCGCAGCGCATGCAGCGAGTCCTCGATCAATTGCGCGGTCCGCTTCTGCTCGACAGGAGTCAGGCCGCCGGCGTAGAGAACCGCGGCGCCGCCGGAAAGCTTGGCCAGGCGCTCGCGCAGCTTGTCCTGCTCGATGTTGGGCGGCGCGTTCTCATAAAGCTTTTGCACTTGCACGCGGCGAGCCCGGATCGCCGCCGGATCGCCGTCGCCGCGAATGATCGCGGTTTGGCTGGCGTTGCACTTGACGACCGCGGCTGAGCCGAGGTCGGCCTCGCTCGCCTCTTCGATGCGCCCGCCGAGATCGCGCGCAATGACCCTTCCGCCGGTCATGATCGCCATGTCCTCGAGCAGCGCCTTGCGCCAGTGGCCATATTCCGGCGGATGCACGACCAGATACTTGCCCGGCGCGCCGCCGCTCAGGAGGCTCGCCACGACTTCCGGCGATACTTCCTCCGCGACGATCAGCAGCGCCCTGCCGGCCTTCTTCGCGAGCGAGCGAACCCTGTCGAGCTCGGCCGGCGCCTTGATCTTCAGGTCCGTCATCAGAATAAGCGGCCGCTCGAGCACCGCCGTCATGGTCTCCTGATCCGTCACCATGTGATGCGAGAGATAGCCGCGATCGAACGACATGCCTTCCAGGACGTCGAGCGTCGTCTCGGTCGTGACGCTGTATTCCGTCGTGATGACGCCCTTCGGGCCGACCTTGCCATAGGCGTCCGCGACCAAGGCGCCGAGTTTCGGCTGGGTCGCCGCGATCGCGGCGACGGCGCCGAGCGTCGCGAGATCCTCGGCCGGCCGCGCCTCTCGTTTCAACTGCTCCAGCACGACGCCGACGGCCAAGTCGACGCCGCGACACAAGTCGACCGTTTTCGCCCCCCGCTCCGCCGCCGCGGTTCCCGCCTGCACGATCGCGTTCGCGAGCACGATCGCCGTTGTGGTGCCGTCGCCGGCGATCTCGTTGGTCTGCATCGAGACCTCGCGCACGACCTGCGCGCCCATGTTCTCGAAGCGCTCCGGCAGCTCGATTTCGGCGGCGATCGAGACGCCGTCGCGCGTGATGATCGGCGTGCCGATGGGCCGATCAATCATTGCGTTCATGCCTTTCGGCCCCAGCGTCGGTTCGACGGCGGCGGCGAGTTGGGCCACGCCCCGCGCCAGCGCGCGCCGCGCCTGCTTGTTATGGAGCAAGAGTTTCGGCATCTGTCCTCCCAGAAGGTTTGTCGTCCCTAACGCGCCGCCGGGCGCTTCAATCCCGCGCGGCCACACCCCAATTCGCCGCGCGCGCGGGCAGGAAATCAACCAAGGTCAGCTCAGGCCCCTCACGCGATTTCTCGCGGTAGCGAACCTGCTTAAGCCCGCGGCAGAGCGCGCCGTTGAACTCCATGTTGACCCGCACCGCGCGCAATCGTGCAACGTGATCGGAGAAGCCCTCAACCGTGACCGGCGTACCGTCCCAATCGACGAAGGCCGGCGCCTCCGGCGCCCCATCGCCGAACCGCCAACGCCACGCCTGCAAATACCGGGTGAACGTGGCCTCAAGTCCCTCGGGCGGCCGCTCAAGCTCGCCCCGCCGAAGCGCGAGAATCTCGCGCGCCGGCCAGCCGCCCTCGCGCAATTGCACGAGCGCGGCCTCCTGCCGTCTCTGGAACGCCTTCATCTGAAACTTGAGCCGCAGCGCATCGAGATCCTCGCCAGCCGCATGCTCCGCGAAAATCTCATCGAAGCGCTTGCCTGCCGCGACGCCTTGATTGACCTCCTCGGCGAATAAGTGATCGTGCAGCGTAATATGCACCCGCGGCTCCCAGGCGAGCCGCTCAAGCGCCTTGTGGACGCCGTCCAGCATGAGAAAGGCGAAGTTCGGCGAACACCAGTAGGTCGGCAGCCTGAAATCGAGCGCCACTGACCCGTCATCGGCCACGTCGATCTTCTCCACGAAACCCATATCAGTGACGGCTTCGTCGAGCTCGGGATCATTGACCTCAGCAACCGCGGCCCAGGCCTGCGCCTCGCGTTCGCCTCTCACGCTGAACGGCTGCATGGCTTCACTCCGCCGCTAGCGCGATCGGGCTCTCGGCGAGCGCGGCCTTCTTCTTGGCGATGTCGATGTTGTAAAGGCGAGCGGCGTTGAGCCCAAGAATCTTCTCCTTGATCTCGTCGGTCAGTTCGACCCCTCGCTCCTTGGCGATGTCGTCGGGAATCTGGAAAGCCCACAGCTTCTCGACCAGCCAGCGCGGCGTCCAGATCGCGTAGTCCGATCCGAACAACAGCTTGTCCGGACCGATCCAGAACAGCAGCTCAGCGATGACCTCGGCGAAATAGCGCGGGCGCGTATGAATGAACGGCAGCGCAACCGCAAGGCCGCCATAGACATTGCTCTCCTGCACTCCGATCCAGCAGAAATCGTCGAGGCGCGGCAATCCGCAATGTTCCACGATCCAATTGAGGTTCGGGAAGTCGGTCGCCGCGTAATCGACGTCGTGCACGTCGAAGGCGTCCTTGTTGAGCGGAATGATGGTCGGCCCCTTGTGGACATGCATATTCCTGATGCCCAGCTTCTCGCAGAGCTCGAAGCAACGATAGGCGTCGGGATCGTTGAGCCGCCAGCCCTTCGAGGCGCCGTTCCACTCGGCCGTATAGAGCTTGACGCCCTTGATGTCGTAGGTCTCTTTCATGTAGTGGATGTATTCCAGCGCCTGCTCGCCGTCGCGCGGATCGAAGGCGCCGTTGACGATGAAGCGCTCGGGATAACGCTTGGCGACCTCGGAATTGCGCTCGATGGTGTTGAAGCCGTTCTTGTAGAAATCCTTGAGATAGGTCGAATTGACGATGGCGACGTCGTCCGGTCCGTCGACGAACAGATCGCGGTAGAGATCGTCGGCGCTGTACTTCTCGAACTTCGATTTCTCCCAGAGCTGCTCCTTCGGGCTCAGATTCGTGTGATAGGCGTAGAAGCATTCGATGAACTGCTTGCCGTGAATGTTCTTCTGATTGGCCGGGCTGCCGTCCCAGAAGTGCGTATGGCCGTCGACGACAAATATATCCCTACCCTTCGGCGTCCTGAACATGACCGTTACCTCGTCTCGCGATGTTTGTCGCCGGGCGCCTGGGGCGGCGCCCGGTCATGCTTCTCCAGGCGCTTCGGCCTAGATGTACTGCATCATTTCGTCCATGTTGCCGAACAGGACGACCGTGTTGTCGTCGATCTTGACCATTCGGCCATAGTGCGTGGACGTGTTGACCTCGAAGGTCTCGAGCGTCATTTCGCGGCCGAGATAGTTCGAGATCTCGTCCATCTTGAACTCCAGCTTACCCTCCCCGTCGATGCGAATGAGCGCCGGCTGATAGGTCACGATGACGCCTGGCTTCCCGCCCATGAACTCGGCGATCGCGCGCGCCTCGACGAAGTCGTTCATGGTCACCCCGCATTGATGCGAGATGGTGTCCTTGAAGTCGATGTCCTTCATCGACTTGAATATGTTCTGATGGTGCGCAGCGTCGCGCTGAGCGGAGCCGGTAGCCGTAGCGGTCATGTTGATGCCCTTCCTTATTGCTTGAGGCCGAGTTCGCCGAGGATTTGCCCCAGCCGTTCGCGCGACTTCGCGCGCGCTTCCTGGAACGACAGCGGCTTGGAATGCGGCTTCGACCAGAGCGGCTGCAGGCCGGTCGCCGCCTGCTCCGCCAGCTCACCGTGCCTGGCGAGCCACCCCTGGAACAGAGCGCGGTTCTCGGGGCCATATTTGCCGTCGTTTGCGAGCAGATAGATGAGGTCGACAGTGTTGGCGAGGTTGCGCTCGTAGTCCGCCTCCGCCGCCGCGATGACCGAGGGCGTCATCGAATCCTTGTTCGCCGCGCCGACCGGAATGAAGAAACCGGAGCGGACCAGTTCGCCGACCAGCGGCTCGAAAACGATGTTGATCGCGAAATATTGCTCGAGATAGTCGGTTGCGCCCATGATCGGCCTCGACCGCCTTGCGCACGCCCTGCCAGGAGGCGTCCTCAATCCAGGCCTTCTTGCCCGCGTCGTCATTCCAGCCGGGAATGTCCATTCCGATCTCGGCAAGATAGAGCGTCAGATCCTGCGCCAGACGCAGCTTGTAGGACGCGTTCGTCAGCGTTGCGTTGTTGATCATCTGCGTGTAGCCGTAGCGCTGCGCCTGCATAAGCGAGGCGCCGAGGCCGAACTCCGCGTGTTTCCAGGCGCCGAGGTCGTTCTGCAGCACGCCGAGCCAGGCCTTGTCGAACGCCTTGGGAACGCCGGCCTTCCGCCCATTGCCGATGACGCCCTGAATCATCGTCTCGATCTTCGACTGACGCTGATAGTGCGTGCGCTCCCATTCCTGATCGGGGGCGCGGAACGCGTGCCAGTTCGAACTCCTGGCCTGCGTGGCCTCCTTCACATAGGCGCCCTTGCCGTCGGCGAAGCTGATGATCCAATTCTGGATCAGGTAGCGCTCGGGGTCGGGCTGGACGTCGACCGTCACGTCCTCATAGTGCGTCGCGCGCTGCGCGCGCGGCTCGAAATAGCGGTAGCGGCGGCTGTCGGAGCCCGCAAACTTGGCGGCTCCCGCCGCGCCCGACCCAACCGAACTCGATGTGGCGACCATTTTCCTCTCCCTTTTCTCCTGATTTCCATTCACTCTGTGCTGGGCTCTCCCAAGCCGACGCCGTCAGTGACCCGACGCGGCGCCGGAAGAGGTCGTGAAACGATCGAAGAACACGCGCTCCGACTTCGAAGCCGTTCATGAACAGAACCGGCTGCAGTGCGTCGATCATCGGCGGCGGGCCGCAGGCGTAGACGTCGCCGGCGCCGTCGAGCGCAAGTTGCTTCAGCCTCGCATCGACGCGTTCGTGCACGAAGCCGCGCTCGCCCCGCCAGTTCGCGTCTTCCGCCGCGTGCGAGAGCACGGGTATGAACTCGATCTCCGGATGGGCGTGGCGAAGCGCTTCGATTTCCTCGAGGTAGAAGAGATCTGCGCGCGTGCGAGCGCCGTAAAAGAACATACACGGGCGCGCTTCTCGCCGCTCGCACAATGATCGTTAAGGATGGCCCATATCGGCGACATCCCGGATCCCGCCCCGACCAGGATCAATGGTCCGTCTCGTCCTTCGCGTCGAAAGCAGGTTCCGTAGGGACCAACGACACTGACGACGGCGCCGATCGTGACGCCTCCGGAATCGAGCTCTCCGGAGAATTTTCCGTCGGGATATTTCTTGATGATGAATTCGAGCTTTTGGCCTTGGACCGGCGGATTTGCCATGGAGAACGAACGCGTGATCGTCTCCCCCGCCTGGGTCGTGACGGTGATGTCGACATACTGACCCGCCCAGAATTTCATGGGAGCTCTCGAGCTCGATCTCGATCTTGCGGATGTCGTGCGTGAGCGCGGCGATACCGCGTCACGCGGCCGTTAAACGTCTTCACCGCGATCGAGCGCGACAACAGCTCCTCGTCATAATTGAGGAGTTCGACTTCGACATCGCAGTAGGCGCGCGCGCGGCAGAGCAGAATATGGCCGCTGTCCTTCTCACTGTCGTTGAGCGCGAATGTCGAATACCGCAACATGTCGACTTCGCCGTCGCTCAGGATGCACTTGCACGCCGAGCATTGGCCCTCCTTGCAGCCGTGCGGCAACGCAATGCCCTGCCGAAAGGCTGCGTTGAGCAGGGTTTCGCCGGGCTCGGCCTCGAACTCGACCCCAACGGGCTCCAGTCGCACAACGTGAGCACACATATCGCGAGCGCCTCTCGGCACTTTGTCGAGCGCACAACATCTGCTTGGCCGCTGACAACAGCGGCGTCGCCGGCGCTCGAAAGGGATGGGGAAAGCGCGGCGGCGGAACGCGCCGCCGCGCCTGTCTGTTTAGTTGCAGGGGTTGATCGTGAAGCCCTTGCGATATTCGGCGAGGGACTTCTCGCGATCCGCCGGGCTACATTTCACGCAGCAGCGTCAGCGGCGACAGCAGTGTGTGGCCGCGCACGTCGTCGAGCGTCCACATCTCCTTGTCGTCGAAGCGCAGGTGCGGCTGCGGGACCAGCGTCTTGCCGTCGGGACGCACGAAGTTGAGGTCCTTGATCGCGTCGGCGAGATCCCACCCGTGATAGACCGTCTCCCATTCGCGCTTGCCGCTGAAACGACCCATCGCCGGCGTCGGGCGGCCCTGGTACTCGTCGGCGAAGGCCTCCACCGCCGTCCAACGGTCGAGCTCGTGCGCCGAAGGTATGAAGCTTGCCGTCGATCTCGTCGGTGACCGATGTCCTCGCGGATGAGGCAGGGCACCAGGCAGCTCCAGCAGCGGTGCGGATAGACATAACCGACGTCGGAGTTGAAGGTGATGACCTTCTGCCCGGGATGGCTGAGCTTGTCGTACCACTTCCAGAAGTCGCCGAACTCGGCGTACCAGCCGGGATATTTGGCCTCGAACCATTCGAAGTCGGCATCGCGCTGCGCCTCGATGCGCCAGAAGTTGACCGGCCAGCCGACGGCGAAGAACTGCGCCACCTTGTGGACGTAGAACTTCTTGGTGAGGCGGTTCCAGGCTTCGTGCACGTCATCGTGGTGCACCTTAATGCCATACTTCTCCAGCGGCAGCATATAGGTGCGATAATAGTCCTCGAAGATCCAGCGGTGCCACATCTCCGCGTAGGATTCCTTGTTCTTGTCGCGGTTGGTGGTGCCGTATTCGATGAACGTGCCGATCGCGGCGTCGACGATGGCGTGGTTCTGCCAGAAGGCGTAGCGCAGGTCGCGCTCAAGCAGAAGGTGGTTCTCCGGCTCCTTCAGCGCGGCCATCAACAGCGAGTGGCCGTTGCCGATGTGGCGGCTCTCGTCCGACTGCACGGACAGGAACACGGTCGGCAGCGCATAGTCGCCGTTGCGCGCGGCTTCCGAGGGCATGGCGACGAACAGTGTGTTCGTGAATGCCGTCTCGGCCACGACCGTCAGATACATGCACGCGGCGGTCATCGTATCGCCGGTGATGAAGCCCTCGCCGAACTGGCGGCCGATCGTTGTCGCGTAGCACTTGCCGAAGGCTTCCTCGGTGATGTCGAAGCCTGCCGGGTCGATGTAGTTCTCCATGTACCACTTCTTCAGGTTCATCTGAATCGTGGAATGGCGGAATTCGTCGACCATCTGCATGGTGAAGCCGGTGCGCAGATCCTCGCCGGGAGCGAGTCGCGCCACCATCGCCATCGAACGCGCCGCGGAGATTTCCGGGAACGGGATGATGGCGAGGAACAGCTTCATCCACTCCACCCAGCGCGGCTCGACATTGCGGAACATGTCGCCGCGCAGCGCCGCGTCGAGCGCGCCGTAGACGCGATTGTCCTTCTCCTCCTGCATGGGGAAGTAGGAGCGCAACACCTGCTTCATAGGGTCACGCGGCGCCTTCTTGATCTTATAATCCGTCGGGAAGGTCATCGCCTCCTGGACGTAGGAGGGATTCCAACCGAGGTCGGCGATTTTCTTGGTGGCCTCGCCGACGGATATGCCACGCTGCGACGTTATTTTATTGAGCGTCAGTGTCGACATTTGTGTCTCCCTGTCCACAAGGGCGCGCGAGCGCCGTTGGACTGTCCTGGCCGTCCGACCGGCGAACGCCGGGCGAGCGGCTTCTCGTGCAAGTCGATCGGGCAAAGGTATCGGTCGGACGCCAGGCCCCTCCCAAACCTTCGTTCTTGCTGCGACGCACTGGGCGGACGCATTGTTCTGCGCGACATAGTGCAACCGCCGTGCCAACCCCGCGGCAGGTAAATACGCCCTGTAACGCGCATGAGGCGCGGTGAATTGTAACGTTACTTTACAACTGTAAGTCGGCGTCTGGTTCAACATTTTACATTGATTGATCCGGCCTTCGGCGCCTCGCGCTTGGTTGTTTTGACAGCGGCGCGAGGGCGAAGTAGCGTGTGAATGAACGTCGATCTCTGGGAGCGGAGCGCATGGCGGAGCGAGATCGCGACGATCTCTGGTTTGTAGCGCCGTCCGGGAGGGAGGACGGGGAGCATGTCGCCAACGCGCTTGTCGAGCTGCTGCCGCGTGACGCCATCTTCGCCCTGCGGTTCCTGGGAGAAAGCCGCGTTCGTCTGCTCGAACATTTCCGCACCTTCATCATGCGCGAATTCGTCAAGGTCGGCGCGACGCCGGAAACCCATCCGATGCTGCACGCCTTCTCCGAAACCCACGCGCTGGCGCTGCGCGACTTCGTTGTTTCCGGCGTCGAATATGCGCATCAGTTCTCACTCGAGCATATCGAGCGTCTGATGGGAGATTCCGGCGGCCTGCTGCGGGTCGACATCTGGGATCGCCTGAAGAGCCACATCGCCGATGCAGAGATGCAATTCCAACGTCAGGTCGACGGCATGCAGGCCGAGTTGGATGTCTATCGTGTCGCCACGACGCGACGGGAGGGCGAAGCGTGAGCGCGGCTCGCGCCGGCTTCGCTGGTCGCCATCGCGCGATAATGCCGGCATCGTCTCCGCCCAAGCGTGTTTTGGCCTGCGCCGCACCGAACGCGCTCATCAGGCGCGGACCAATTTGGCGCCGCTTTGTTGACCCTGCCCGTGCGCGGCCGCCGCGCGAACTGGAGACGCCGTGAACGACGTGAGCCTGCCGGAACTGCTGCGCCGACGCCTCGATCTGGTGGCGCGTTTGTCTCATGCGACCTCGCAGTTCCAAAAGTGGCAGCAGGCGCGGATGTCGGCGGACATGGACGCGCTGCGCTGCGAGATGTCCCTCGAAGAGGCGGCCCGGGATTTGCAGGCGGGGGACTTGCAGCACGACCTGCATGAGGCGTTGCGCCGTTCGGAGGAAGCCGACTGCGGCATGGCGCGCTGGGAGGCGCTGATCGCCGAGATCGAGCAGAGTCTCGCGGAGACGGATTGCGAAATCGAGGCGCTGACGGGCCGCTGAACACGGTCGCCGAGGGAGGATTGCTTGAGTCGACAGAATCCTGGAGCCTTTCCGCTGCTTGATCTGCTTGCCCGGCAATGGCGCCTGCCGGCGCCGGCGTTGTCGGTTGGGTTCGACGGCTCGTCGCGTGCGCTCGTCGCGCCGCTCGCCGACGGGCGCGTCGCGTTGATCGTGGTGGAGGACTCCGAGCCGCCGGAAAGCCGCATCGCCGTCGACGAGACGGGGCGGCGGACGATTGCGCCGCGGCGCGGCGAGCCGAAACCCGCGATCGTGCTCACGGCGCGCGGCGAAGGCCCCGCGAAGGTGGCGGCGGCGCATGGCGAGGGCTTCGTCATGGCGCACGGGGACGGCAGTCTGTCGCGATCTGGCCGTGGACGGCTCCGAGACGCCGGTCGCGCGCGCCGGCGCGGTGATCGCGCTCGACGAATCCGCGGCGGGGCTCCTGACGATCGTGAGCGCGAGCGGCGTTGAGATTCGAGATCGCGCGGGAAACAGGCGAGCTGGCGGCGCCGACTGGGGAGCGCATGCCGTGGCCGCCTCGCCGGACGGCGCGCAGCCTCGCCTTCGGCTGCAACGAAACATTGTTGATCACAGATAGCGCGACGCCCTTTACGGTCAAGCGGCGATACGCCTGTCCGGGGCGGATCGAGCGCATCGTCTGGCGCGACGACGGGACTTGGCTGGTCGCAACCTGCGGCGCGGCGGGGCTCGCGTTGCTCGACTTGGCGCGCGATCGCTTCGGCGCCGTCGGCGGTTTTCCGACGCCGCCGCGCTCGGCTGCGTTCAGCGAGGCGGCGAACGCCCTCGTCGCCTCCGGCGCCTTCCGCATCGCCGCCTGGGATCTTGCGCGCCCGCCGTTCGACGGCGAGCGCGCCGGCGCGCTGGAGACCGGACGGCCGGGGCTCGTGCCGGTGGTCGAAGTGGCGACGCTGCCACGCCGCAAACTGGCGGCGGCGGCCTATGCGAACGGTCAGATCGTCATCGCCGCGCTCGGCTTGCGCGACGAACTCATCCTGCAAGCGGCCGGGCCGGAGCCCGCCGCGCTGGCGGCTTCCATCGACGGCCGCATGCTGGCCATAGCGGCGGGCGACCGGGTTTCGCTGGTCTCGTTGCCCGACGCCTTGTTCAAAGAGTCAACCGGAGATCGCCAATGAACACCGCAACCGTCGACGCGGAACAGGAAAGCAAGGACCGGTTCTTCGAACGCCTCGCCGAAATCGGTCGCGAGATGACTGCCGCGCATGGCAAGGAGTTCGCGATGGGCGCGCTCGTGCTCGCCGCGCGCTGGCTGGCCGAGAACAAATCTTCGGCCCCGAACGAGCCGCGTCCGAACTAATCACGCCGCCGCCGAACCTCGCTGCGCGCGCTGCATCAACAGACAGGCGCTGCGCAGGATCGAGGCGAGGTTGAGCGCGGCGTGGTCGGCCGTGTGCAGCATGCTGGAGGCTTCGGCGTGCAAGGTCTCGATCAGCTTCGGCGTCGTCAGCCCTTCGTCGCGCGCGAAATCGTCGAGCGCGCGCCAGAAACAGGCCTCGAGCCGAAGACTCGTGGAATGACCGTGAATGCGGATCGACCGGCTGACCGGACGAAACTCCCCGGCGTGCTTGTTCGTGAGGAACTTGCACATGGACGTTTCCTGCGCCGTTCGTTCGGCGTCGCGCCCGCGCGGCGCGACGCCGGTTTCGCCTGGCGGCGGCGATCAGGGCGTCAGCACCGCGCGGCCATGAATCCTGCCGTTGTGCAGGTCGTGCAGCGCGGCGTTGGCCTCCGACAGTTTGTACTCCTTCGTCGTCAGCTCGATGAGCCCGCGGTCGGCGAGCGCCATCAACTCGACGAGCTCCGCCCAGGTGCCGACGAGATTGCCGATGATGTTGCGCTCGGTGATGATCATGTCGACGCTGGGAATGCGAATGTCCTCGCCATAACCGACGATATAGTAGCTGCCCATCGGCCGCGTCATCTTGAGGCCCTTGGTCGTGGCGCCTTTCTCGCCGACGAAATCGATGACGGCCTCGGCGCCCTGCCCGCCCGTCAACTCCAGAACCGCCTCGACCTCATTGCCGTCGGCTTTCACCAGCTTGTGAGCGCCGAGCTTCTTGGCGAGCTCCAGAGAAGCGTCGGATTTGTCAACCACGACGATGTCGGCCGCGCACATCGCGCGCAGACATTGCACGCCGATATGGCCGAGCCCGCCCGCGCCGAAGACGACGCAGGTCTCGCCCGGCAGCAGCGTGCGCGTCGCCTTCTTCACCGCGCGATAGGCGGTGAGCCCCGCGTCGGCGTAAGGGGCGACTTCCTTCGGCTTCAAGGTCTTGGGCAGGGGCACGAGATTGCGCTCGGAAGTGCAGAGAAACTCGGCGTAGCCGCCGTTGCAATCGAGGCCGGGGAACTTGCCGGGCCCGTGCATGTCGAAGCCGCGCCGGCAGGCCAGGCACGTGCCGCCAGTGATCTTCGGATGCACGATCACGGGATCGCCGACCTTGACGCCCTCGACCTCCTTGCCGACCTCCTCGACCCAGCCCGCGTTCTCATGGCCCATGATGAGCGGCAGAAGCTTGTCGGCGGTCGGGTCGGTGTGCGGACGCCACACGCCCTCGATGATGTGCAGATCGGTGCGGCACACGCCGGCGCCGCCGATGCGCACGATCACGTCGGTCGACTTCTCGATTTTGGGATCGGGAACATTCTCTTCGGCGACCCATTCCTTCGCCGTCAGCTTGTCGTCGTATTTTCTCAGCACTTGCGCTTTCATTTGCAGCTCTCCCGTGGCCTGCGCGTCGCGGCGCCGGCTCCGCGCATCGCCGCGCAAGGTCGGCGCCTGAGGGGCGCGCCAAACAAATCAGCGGGTTGCGCGAGAGCGACCGTCGAGGAACTGAACGGACGGCCGCGGACTGTGTTCACTAAATGGACAGCGCGACGTTTCGGGCGAGAAGCAAAGAAGGACGAACCATGCCGCTGCTGACGCCGATGGATCGCGCCCGAGCCGCGTTGGAAAATGGCCAGCGGTTTCCCGAAGGCGCCCTGCCCGCGCCCATCGCCGAAAGCTGGCGGCGGTCGATCGCCTATGGCCTCGATCCAACCGGCGCGCCGCGCGATGTCGTCAAGCCCTTCGCGGACGTCATTCGCCGTCGCGAGGAGACGCGGATGCTGCGCGCGCTCGCGCTCGCCGAAATGCAGACACTGCACGCGCAGATCGCCGGTTCGAATTTCATGATCGCTTTCGCCGACGCGGAAGGCGTCGTGCTCGATACGCTGAGCGACCGCGTGTTCGCCGACAGCGAGGCCGGGCGCAACATCATTCCCGGCAGCGTCTGGAGCGAGCGCGAGCGTGGCGGCAACGCGCTGGGGTTGGCGCTTGAGACGGCGCGGCCGGCGGCGGTCTACGGCCGCGAGCATTTCTTCGCCTGCCACGGCGCCCTGAGCTGCATGGCGGCGCCGATCGTCGATCCGCTCGGCAATCTTGTCGGACTGCTGGACGCCTCCTGCGCCAACGAGGCGCGCCAGCAGCACACGCATGCGCTCGTCAAGATGGCGGCGACGCAGATCGAGAACGGCATGATGTTCCACGAATTGCGCGATCATTTCATCCTCGCCTTCCATCCGCGCTGCGAGTTTCTCGACACGCTGTCGGCGGGCCTGCTCGCAGTCTCCGGCGAGGGCGAGATTCTCTCGATCAATCGAGCCGGCGCGGCGCTGCTCTCCGGCCTACCGGCGAGGAAAGGGGCTGATTTCGCGAGTCTGTTCGAGCGCCGCATCGGCGAGACGCTGGACGAGATGTTGAGCGGCCGCGTCGCGCGCATTCGCGATCGCGCGGGCAGCGGCGTGTTGATGGTCTGCCGGCAGATCGGGCGCGCGCGCGCCGCCGCGCGCGGCCCGCGTTGCGCCCAAGCGTCCGGCTTTCGTCTGCGCCGATCCGCGCATCCAGACGAGCCTCGCCGATCTCGAAGCGGCGCTGCGCCTGCGCATGCCCGTGCACATCTATGGCGAGACTGGCGTCGGCAAGGAGTTGATGGCGCGGCATGTGCACGAGGTTTCCGGGCGCAAGGGCGCCTTCGTCGCGATCAATTGCGGCGCGCTGCCGGAGGGTTTGTTCGTCGCGGAATTGTTCGGCCACGAGCGCGGCGCCTTCACCAATGCGCGCGCCGAGGGCGCGCCGGGTCTCGTGCGGCAGGCCCACGGCGGCACGCTGTTTCTCGACGAGATCGGCGACACGCCCGCCCCGGCGCAGACGGCGCTTTTGCGCTTTCTCGACAGCGGGGAAGCGCGCGCGGTCGGCGCGTCCGCGGGGGCCAAGCTCGACGTTCAGATCGTGTCGGCGACAAACCGACGCTTGGGCGAACTTGTCGAGGCGCGACAGTTCCGGCTCGATCTCGTGCACAGGCTGAACGCCTTCGTCATCGAGCTGCCGGCTTTGCGCGACCGCACGGACTTCGCCGAGATCGTGCGGGCGCTGGTCGCCGAATTCGCGCCCGGCGCCGCCGTCACCGATGCCGGCGTCGCCAGGCTTCAGCGGCGCGCCTGGCCCGGCAACATTCGCGAGTTGCGCCATGCGTTGCAACGCGCGCTGATCCGCGCCCGCGAAGGCTATCTCGACGAGGATTCCTTCGAGGAGGACGACAGCGCGCGCGGCTGTCCGGCCTGCCGGGATTCGCCGCTCGACCGCCGTTTCTGCGAAGCGATCGAGGCCACCCACAGGCTCTGCGCCGGCAATGTCGCGGAGACGGCGCGCAGGCTCGGGCTTTCGCGCACGACGATCTACAAACATCTGTCGCGATAGATGTAAATCGGCGCGGAGTCTCGACGCCGATCGGCGTGATAACTCTTTGCTGTGACAGGGGATGATGGGGCCAGTCGCTCGCGCTGGGACACAGCGGACGTTGGCGCGCTGTGGCCGGTTCACATTCGGGTTTGCCCCAAGGAAACCATAATTCATGTGGTTCATTATGCCGCTCTTGATAATCCAAAATGCACCGCCGCATTGGAGCCATCCAAACAAAATCATGGGGCGTTTTCCTTTGCTCGCCAGAGCCTACCTCAGAGCCTCCACTGCCGAACAGGACGCGGCCCGCGCGGGCGCAGATCGAAGCGTTCGCCGCCGAGCGCGGGCTTAACATCGTCGGCACGTACATTCAGAACGAGAGCGGGGCGAAGCTCGCGCGGCCGGAATTGTTCCGGCTCATCGGCGACAGCAAGCCCGGCGACGTGCTCCTCATCGAACAGGTCGACCGCCTCTCACGCCTGACCGAGGCGGATTGGAAGAAGCTCCGCGCCGAACTCGACGCGCGGCAGGTGCGCGTCGTCGCGCTTGACTTGCCCGCATCGTGGATGCTGACGAGCGGCGACGAGTTCACGAAGCGGATGTTCGCGGCGGTCAATGGCATGATATTAGACGTGCTCGCCGCCGTCGCGAGGAAGGACCATGAGGATCGCCATCGCCGGCAGGCTCAGGGGCAGGCCAAGGCCAAAGCCGAGGGCCGATACAAGGGGCGGCCCGTTGACACAAAGCGCAATGAGGGGATCGCCGCCATGCTCCGGGGCGGCGCGTCTTGGACTGCGATTTAAGGCGCGACGGGGTGCTCCCGTGCGACAATCGCGAAGATCATGAAACGCGTCCGAACAGCTTAAGAGGCTTTGTTGGAACGATGTCTCTGTCATTTAATAAATTGAGAGTATCATCGCGGAACATAATCATATTGAGATAGTAATACATGATGCTTTAGATGTATAAATGAAATTGCCGACGCGGAAGCATATATGGATCCTTTTCGGAGCATGACGGAGATGAATTTCTTTTGGAGTTGGCGAGGTTGGCTATGAATGCTCTGCGGGTATTTGTTCTTGCATTTGCGGCTTTGTCGCTGTCGCTGTCGAGCGCGCAAGGCGCGTCGCCTCCGAATTCACACCCGCGCAACCCTCACCATCACGGGCGAACGGCGACAGACCGGCAGAAGGGCTCTGCACAACCAACACGTCGGGTTCCTGCAACTTCAGCGCCGCCAACCGCTCGGTCAGCGACAGATAGCGACAGCGACGGGTTGAGCCGCGACCCGGAGGATTGCAACAAAGGCTGCATCGGCAACAGCGAATGAATTACGCGCAGAGCGCCCGTCCTCTTCGTCGGTCAGCGCCAGTTTTAACGGATCGCTCGCGAGGCAATTCATCGCGCCACTCTGTCAGAATCGGATGCGCAGTCCGATAGTCGGGTCGATATTCTGGGTCTTGAAATATCCGCTCGCGAGGCCGCCATAGACGTTTGAAATCATGACGCCGCCATAAATGTCAGCGCGGGAAACGGGTCTAAAGTCGATGAGCGCGGAAACGGCGGATTGGCTGCCGGCGCATCTCGGGTTGCTGGTATTAACGCCGGAGCCGGTGCATGTCGCAGGGGCGGGCAAGAAGTCGTTCTGACGCTGGTAGGTGAAGCTACCGGCAACACTTAAATCGGTCCGAATGTCATACTTCGCGCCAATCCAGATCGTGTTCAGCATCTGGTTGACGTCATAGAATTTTGCATTCACTTCGCCGGGTGGAACAAAAATGCCGTCCGCGATCGTGTGGAAGCCATTAGGGAACGCATCGGAGGGGTTGGTGAGCCGTGCAAAGCTATACCCACCGTAGATTTCCGTCTTGTCCCATTTGTACCGGGCGGCCACCAAGAGCGCGGCGACATCGGCGAGCGTGGCCTGCAGGATGAAGTTCGGATCGTATCCGGCTGGCAGGCCGCTTCCGCTGAAGGTCTGAAGCGACACTGCGTCTTTGGCGTAACGAAAGACTGCATCAGCTGAAAACCCGCCAAAAGTCGCGCCGACCTGGCCCTCGTATTCCCCCATCGAGCCGTTGCCGAGCGCGTACCCGTTCCCCAACTGGGCGAGCGCCGCCAAGCGATAGTTTCCCCAATTTAGTCGATATTGAAGGCCCGTATTGACGCGCACAAGCTCCGGATAGCCGTAGCGGGGAAACGGTCCCGAATTGCCGATCAGCGAGAATGCGTTCGATCGGGTGGGATCGTAAGCGACGGCGACTTCATTCGAGAGCGAAATCATTCGGCCGGCGGTCAATGTGCCATAGGTCGCGCTACTGACTCCCAAGAATCCAACCGAATTGTCCCATTGGCCAGCGCGGCTCGAATCGCCATTGGCGGTCTGGCTCGTCGGCGCACTGAGGTTGTTTGCAGCGAGCGACCTCGGGCCGTTGTCCAGTTCCAACGAAAACGGGTTGAGCGCCATCTCCGCCGCGCCGATCAGCAGCAAGTCGCCGCCGAGAGGTTCCTCCATCTTCACGCCAAGCGTCGAAGCGCTAAGCGCGTTCGGGGACCAGGACCAGCGCGGACCAACGCTGGTCTTCTGAATTGTATAAAAGACGCCCTTGTCATAATATCGCCCGAAGCCGATCCCCCCGGTGTTGTAGCCGTAGCCCATGTCCAGCGTGCCGTAGACTGTGAAGCCGGCGTAGCTCAGCGGGCAGGCAGAGATCGAGGCCTTCAGCCAATCCCAGGGACTGCCGAAGCAGCTCTTGTCAGCGGCTTGTGGCTTGGAGGCGGGAGCGGATGGAAGATCGGCGGCTTCGGCGCGCAACGTGCAAGAAGCAAAGCTCAGCAGGACAAAGGCCCAGTAAGCGGCGCGCGCCACGGCTTCGCCTCATCGCATTGTTGCGAGATTTTTCCAGAAATTGGCGAGGCTATCCGTGCCGCCAAACAGCGTAGTGAAATGCGTCGAATTCGACGAGAATGATGTCGCCGGCTCGCGCTTCGTTGGGGGGCAACCAGAGCAGACAGTTGAACTCTCTATTGCCGGCCTCCGTGAAGGGATGCGGCCGTTCGAGGTCGACGGGTTGGCGCGCCAGCACCTCAACCGTCTTCCCTTCCGCGCCAACGAGCTCGTAATGCGGCAAGTGCGGATGAAAATTGAGCGTCGGCACGTTCTTGAGCAGACCGAGTTTGTCGAGATCGTGGAAGCCGCTAAGCGGCGCGATGTCGCTCGCACCCTGAATTGTCGCGGGCCGCAGCCCATAGACATTGTGGACGGGAACGTCGAGCCCTTTCATCAACGAGCGTGTGTATTGGCCGAAGCGCTGCTGGCGTGGCACCAGCGGGTCGCCGTGATGAAGATACTCCTTCTGGCGCTGCTTGAGATCGCTGGTCGAGCCCACATCGTGGTGCGGCGCCAAGAGCAGGCAAGTTCCTTCGCGTTTGAGCCAGTCTTGAATGGCGGCGATCTCCTCCGGCGCGGCTTCCTGTTCCGAGAGAAGATGATCGAGCCCGAACACCATGAGTGTGTCGGTATCGGCGAGAATGCGCTCGTCGATCGGCAACTTGTATCCCGCCTGATCGATACGTTGAAAGACAGCGACGGGATGGCTGGTGGTCTCGCCGGCGATCTTCTGGAAGCTGAGCGCCGAGCGGTGGAAGAGTTCAAGCGTGCCCGCGATCCCCTGCAGGAATTGGGCGGCGCTCCAGTCCGGCGTTTCGTAGAATGGCCAAGCGACGCGACGAACCTCGGTCATCGTCGAGAAACGGTTGTCCATTTCCATGATGTCGCGCTGCGACTCCCAGGGATAGCTCCAGGTCCAGTAGATGCTGATGCGCCGTTTCCCCGGCGTGAACTTACGGGGAATGTGATCCTGGTTATATGTGCGAGCCGCCATCGGCATTGCATCTGCTCCTGAAGCTCTATTTTGGATCGCCGGTCGGAATGTCTAGTTCAAGGACGCGAGATAGTTTAGCCCTTTCAGGCCGGGTAGGAAGAAATAGGCCCCGCCTCTGACGGTGGTGAAGGCCGGCAACCCGACGATCTTTTTGCGGATTGGGCGCTTTGGAATTTTGAACTCGAACGTGCCGTCTTGATGGCCAATGATCGGATCGCGTTCATTGCCAAGCTCATGAAAGTTTGGGTCGTTGGCCCAGACGTTCTGCGCGAATTCGAATTGACGAATGAGACTGGCGCAGATCACGAAAGCCGCAATGCCACGCTCAGCGCCATCCTCGAGCGCGCCTTCCGGCAAATACGGGCCGTATGTCGCCCCGCGTCGGATCATGCGGCGACGGTTCATATTCGCCGCGGTGTCGCGCGGATTCATGCGACGTGCGTGCGAACCGAGCGGGACCGCATACCCGTGCGGGTCCATCTCCTTGTAGTTGAAGTCGTTGTTGCGCTGCATGTCCGCGCCGAGGGCCGGATCGTCCCTGTCAGGCGCGAGGACAAGTGGCGCTCCACTTCGCCAGCGACCCATCAACTTTGCCGCGATCAGTTCGCGCTGTTCGGGCGTCTCGCCGTGCGCGTGCAGAAAATCCCGAAACCTCCCCACATGCTCCTCAAGCCGGCGGTAGGCCATGTAGCTGCCGTTGCGCGCGAGGATCTCCGGCCGCGGGGAACCCGCGACGGCTCCGATCTCGTCGGGATAACCGAGGATGAATTCTCCCGCCTTGAGGGGCCCGCCCGAGCCGGGAGTTGGCGCTTCGCCGCCGCCCTCGATGACTGGTTGTGATAACCGATCGCGATAGCCGAAATGATCGTGGGCGTAATCCAGCGGCGGGACGGCCTGGACATCGAGCACGGACAAGATCTCGACGCCTGAACATGAGGCGACGAGTTTCTCATGTTCGGACACGCATCGAGCGTGCTCCGAAGAATCTCTTGCAAAGAGGATCGCAATTGCATGCAGATCGGGGCTCGCGAGGCCGCCGCCCCAAAGTTCAGGCGCATTGGCTCCGGTGTCGCCGAGCGCTTCCGCGCGAGCCGCCATGCCTTGCTTGAATTCGTCGGGAAATGAGGCCAGCGACGCCTGGTCCAATCCGAGCGCACGCAGACCGCTCCAAGTGAAGGCGACCGTGACCCAGCGCTTGTCTTTTTCCACGCTCGCGCGCATCTCCGCGACCGAATGCACTTTCTCTTTGATCGCGCTGAGCCAAGCGCGGCCTCCGCGGGGGTCACGAAACGAAAGGAATTCGTACCGGCCCGTTAGCGCCGGCGCACGTGTGAGGAGAATATGTTGGATGTCGTCGATTTCAAGCATCACGATAGGCCCCGAAATATTACTGCATCAGGACGAGACGAATGCTTTGTCATCGTCGCCCGCATCACCCCGGTGTCCCCTCTGCCCATGCCGAGGCCCGAATCCGACATCCGTCCGGACGCTTGAGAGCGCAATCGTATAGGCGGTTCCGATTTGCGAGACCTGACGGCCATGCACTCTGAAACTCATGTTCGCAGCCGCGACGACATATGCGGAACCGCCAGTGACATTCACACGCCTCGGTTTATCAAGAAAATGTGATAGCCTTCAGCACCTTCGTTCTCGCCCGCTTCCATCGCCATTCTGTCCCAACCTTCGCAGGCCGCCGCGCTCTGCCAAACGTGGGGCGGCAGCCCGTCGAGGATCGAGCCGGACGCGTCGAAAAGAATCGCCATCGACTTGAAGTCGCCATTGTTGAACGCAGCGGCGTAGCTTCGCACAGTCGCCATGGGATCGGTTGCGTCGGGCATGCGGGCCTCCTCGGGCGCCGGCGAGTGAATAACCGCGACGTCTATTCGCTCATTGCATCTGATCGAGCATGTTCGAGAACGCGGCCTTGAGCTTGAGCGCCTTTTTGATCTCGTCGGCGCTTACATAAGGGTATTCCGCATATTCAAGAAAGCTCGGGCATTGGTGATCGCGCACGAATTTGACGAAAGCGGCCGGATTGGTCTGCCAATCCATCGGAAAGCCTTCGAGGTTCTCAAACACCGTCTTGATCCCTGTGGCCCCGAAGAGTGAAACGGCGTCCTCCGTGTATTTATCGAAGTCGGTGTCGAAGATGCCCTGGTACATAAAGTAGGTGTCCCCTTTGATGGGGAAGAGCACCCAGCGCAGGTAGTGGAGCTTCAGCACAGCGAGCGCGTCCGGCTGCTCTGCGATCGTCTTCTCGATCCTTTTCGCGTATTCGTGGAACACCTCTTCGCGACCGGGGATAATTTTTGCGAGGATCGAAAAGCCGTAATTGGCCGGAGTTTTGGGAAGATCGGGCCATATCGGCCTTGCTGAGCTTTGGCTGGGTCGACCCCGCCTTTGGGTATCGCCATCGCCGCCGGCTTCGACCAGTCCTGGGTCCTCGATTCATTCGCCATCGTCTTGGCCTTTCATTGATGTGTCTACTGGGGTTGTCCTCAGGATTGAGAGCCGCCATCCATCGTCGGCGGCCTCGCGCTCGGCAAAAACCACCGCGCGAGGCGATTGAACGGCCCGCGCAGCAGCGCATAGGGAACAAGCGCCAGAAAAGCGGCCGTGAACAGCAGCTCCAGCGGGTAAATGAAATGAACCGTCTTGATCTGATAGAGGCAGTCGAGCACGAGGGCGATCAAGAAGGGGGTTCTCGCGCCGCGCCAGCCTTCATGAAGCAATTCGCCCCGACGCTGCCGGTCCGTGAGCAGCGCCCAAAGGTAGCCCCGTCGCCCTTCCCTGGCGTCTTGGACACCCGCTCGCAACGCCAGCAGGCCAGCCATCGTCGGCTGCAGAATGAACCTGAAGTTCATCGAGCCACTCGGCCGGGCGAGGAAATTATCCCATCCTCGGGCGATCATGTCCAAGATTACAGCCAAGATTTGCCGCATCCCTTCCCCCGAGTTTGCGATGATCTCGAGAGTCGTCTTCGATCAGTCGGCCGGCCTATCCTTTTGGCTCCGAACAAGGCTCTCTCTGGCTCGGTTTGTCAATGTCAATCCGGCAAAACTGGAAAACATACAGACATATCTGAATGATAAACAGGAGAGCGCCGCAGTGCAACGAAGGATGAGACCTCTCGTGGCGCCTCGATGCATTGCACGCATCGCGCCGCCGACTGGAGACGACGCTAGCCTGCGCCATTATCTAAGACTTGAGAGCCGGCGTTCCCGCCGGCCTTTTTTCAGCCTTCAACGAGGCGGACGCCAACAAACCGGGTGGCGCGCCACGATTGACGAGCAACGAACCAAGCGGCGAGGCCGCCATAGTAGACGGAAAATCCGACCAAGTAGGAACGGAAGCGCGCCGACGAACGTGGCCTTTTGCGCGCCGCGTCCGATCAACCGCCACAGTATCGGTAGACGCGCTCGCCCCAAACGACAGGACTGAAACCCACGTAAGGCGCCATCGCGACGCCCGTAAATGACGCGACCTCGAAATACGCGTCGGAGATCTCGGCCACGGGGCTTTGCTTGCACTTGCCCGCCGGCCTTGGTCAAGGCGACGGCGACGCACGCCACGCCCAGGGCGAGGGTCAAAGTCGGCGGAGCCTCTGCATAATGGCCAAGTCCCGATTCCCCCGGCGAATCCATTCCCCCAGATTTCCCCCAGCGATTGCCGATTTTGGGGGCTTTTTGGGGTTCGGCGAGCGGGGGAATAGGGAAACGACTTGTGAGCCGTCGCCCGTAACCCTTGGTTTTTCTTGGAATACCTGGTGGGCGATACAGGGATCGAACCTGTGGCCCCTCCCGTGTGAAGGGAGTGCTCTACCGCTGAGCTAATCGCCCGACCGCGCCCCTCTAAGCCGCGAGCGCCGGTCAAGTCAAGGCGCGCACCGCCTCCTCGAGCGCGTCGAAATGCGAGATCACCCGGTCGGGGCCAAGCTGCGTCACGGGTATGTCGGTATAGCCGAAGTCGACGGCCACCACCGGCATGCCCGCCGCCCGCGCGGTGCGGATGTCGGTGATCGAGTCGCCGACCATCACGCTGCGCTCCGCGCGCCCGCCCGCCCGCGCGACCGTCTCCAAAAGCGGTTTCGGGTCGGGCTTGGCGACGCCGAACGTGTCCTGGCCGCAGACGAAGGCGAAACGGTCCAGCACGCCGAGCTTGTCGAGCAGCAGGTTCGAGGAATGTTCGAGCTTGTTGGTGCACACCGCCAGACGCCAGCCCTCGGCGCGGAAGCGGTCGAGGCAGGCGGCGACGCCGGGGAACAGCGTCGACTTGTCGGCGATGTGGGCGTTGTAGAAGGCGAGAAATTCGCCGAACAGGGCGTCGAGCCGCTCCTTGGTCAGCGCGCGGCCGGCCCGGGCGTAGCCGCGCTCGATGAGCGCGCGCGCCGCCGGCGCCGACCAGCGAGCGCGCCGCCTCGACGGGAACGGGCGCGATCCCGTCCCCGGCGAGCACGTGGTTGAGCGCGTCGATCAGATCCGGCGCGGTCTCGGCGAGCGTGCCGTCGAGATCGAAGACGAGCGTCAGAGACATCAGCGCAGGCTGGCCGTGAAGTTCTGGATCTTCTTGCAGGCCGCCTCGAGGTTGGCGAGCGAGGTCGCGTAGGAGACGCGCAGGTTCGGTCCCTGCCCGAAGGCCGAGCCATGCACCGCAGCCACCCCCTCCGCCTCCAGGAGCTCGCCGACGAAATCCTCGTCGGTCTCGATCACCTTGCCCGAAGGCGCTCTTCGGCCGATCGCCTCGGCGCAGGAGGGATAGACGTAGAACGCGCCCTCCGGCTTCGGGCATTTCAGGTATTTCGCCTGGCCGAGCATCGAAACCACGAGATCGCGCCGCTCCTCGAAGGCCTTGCGGCTCCTCGGGATGAAATCCTGGGGCCCGTTGAGCGCCTCCACCGCCGCCCATTGCGCGATGGTGCAGGCGCCCGAGGTCTGCTGGCCCTGCACCATGTCCATCGCCTTGATGAGCTCGGCGGGGCCTGCGGCGTAGCCGATGCGCCAGCCGGTCATGGCGTAGGCTTTCGAGACGCCGTTCATGGTCAGCGTGCGCGGCTTCAGGGCCGGCTCGATCTGCACCGGGCGTCGTGAACTCGAAGTCGCCGTAGACGAGATGCTCGTACATGTCGTCGGTCAGCACCCAGACATGCGGATGCTTCATCAGCACGTCGGTCAGCGCCTTGAGCTCGGCGCGCGAATAGGCCGCGCCGGAGGGGTTCGACGGCGAGTTGAGCACCACCCACTTGGTCCTCGGCGTGATCGCGCGCTCCAGGGCTTCCGGCTTCAGCTTGTAGCCGTCCTCCATGCGGGTCGGCACGATGACCGGCTCGCCCCAGTTGATCGCCACCATCTCCGGGTAGCTGACCCAGAACGGCGCGGGGATGATGACCTCGTCGCCGGGGTTCATCGTCACCAGGAAGGCGTTGTAGAGGATCTGCTTGCCGCCGGTGGCGACGATGGTGTCGGAGGCCTTGTAGTCGAGCCCGTTCTCCCGCTTGAACTTGGCGGCGATCGCCTCGCGCAACGGGGGAATGCCGAGCACCGGCGGATACTTGGTCTCGCCGCGCCGGATGGCGTCGATGGCCGCGTTCTTGATGTTGTCGGGCGTGTCGAAGTCGGGCTCGCCGACCGACAGCGAGATGACGTCCCGGCCTTTGGCTTTCAGATCGCGCGCCTTCTGCGTGATGACCATGGTCGCGGAAGGCTTTACGCGATTGAGCACGTTGGCGAGGAAGGCCATAGGTCTGTCCCGAATTGACCGCGCCGGAGCGGCGCGCGGGCGGGGAATAGACCTTGACGGCCGGGGGTTCAAGCAGCCCTGCCCGCCGCCCTGCCCGTCCTGCGGCCCGCCCGCGGCCGACGGCTCGCGCCGGCCCCGCGATTTCAGGGCTTTAGCCGCATCAGGCCACGCTCTGCAACTTCGGCCGTTGCATCTCGCCGAGTTCGTCGAGCGCCTCGTTGCGGCAGCGCGCCATGATGTCGGCGGCCCACGTGACGTTGTCGCGGGAATGCTCGGCCATCGCCAGCAACCGGAAGCGGGCGGCGCCCTTGCCGACCGCCGGATATTCCGCGAGGTTGGCGAACAGTCCCGCCGCATGCAGACGCCGGCCGACCAGCCGCGCCAGAGCCTCGGACCCCATCTTGACGGCGACGATGGCCGAGGGCTCGCCGTAGCATTCGAGCTTATGGGTGGCGAGCCTCGCGCGCAGTTCGAGCACGTTGCTCTTCAGCGCGCCCCTCAGGTCCTCGCCCTCGGGCGAGTCGACGATCTCGAAGGCCTTCAGCGCGACCGCCGCCTGCGCCTGGCTCAGCGCGGTGGAAAAGGTCGTCGTCGGACTGTAGAACTTCAGATATTCCTTCACCGCGCGCGAGCCCGTGGCGACGAAGCCGCCGTTCGAGGCCAGCGTCTTGGAGAAGCTGCCCATCACGAGGTCGATCTCGCCGAGCATGCCGGCCGTCGCGATATGGCCGCGCCCGCCCGGCCCCAGCGCGCCGAGATCATGGGCGACGCAGACGAGCAGCGTCGCCTGGTGCTCCCGGCACGCGGCCTGCAATGACTTGAGGTCCGGCGTGTCGGAGTCCATCGAGAACAGGCTCTCGGTGACGACGAGAATTGCGTTTTCGGCGTCCTTGGCGCGGATCGCCTTCAGCCAGTGGCGGCAATGATCGGCGTCGAGATGCCGGTGCAGGTAAATGTTGCGCGTCGCGGCGTTGGCGCCCTCCTGCAGGCAGGCGTGGGCGAGCGCGTCCATGACGACGTGATCGGTCGAACGGACGAGACCGCGGATCGCGCCGTAACCCGCCGCCCAGCCGGTCGGAAAGAGAACGACGTGCTCCATCTTGAGGAACTCGGCGATCCTGCGCTCCAGCGCCAGCGTCAGCGCGCTGTTGCCGGAGAGCGCGGCGGGGCTCGCGCTGTGCACGCCGAATTTCTGGATGGCCTCGGTCGCGGCCGCCTTGATCTCGGGATGAGAGGACAGACTCAGATAATCCTGCGAAGCGAAATTGATCCCGCTCATCGCCTGGCCTGCGTCGTCCTGGGCTACGACGGCGGCGTGCGGACCCGTCACGGCGGCGTGAGAGTACGGCCAAACGCCGTGACTGCGCCGCGCCTCCTGCCACTGGCGGAACGCGTCGACGCGCCCCAGAAGGTCGCGTCCCCTCGGCGCCCGATAATCTCTCAAGCTTCCGGAAAGGGCGAATGGCGGGACAGGCTCGAAGGCGAACTCGGACATAGGCGAACTCGTGATGACTTCCGCCCCGCGCAGGGGCTACATTTTCATCTATGAACCGCGAGAGTTAAGACCGTTTTCCACCAAGGACATTGCGCTGCATCCTTTGATCTCCCCGGCGCGCGGCCGGTTCGGGCCTGTCAGGCCGGCGCCTCGGCCCCAGTTTGGCGAGCAGGCCCGGGATCTCCTCGGCCGGCACCGGCATGGAGTAAAACCGGCCCTGAAGCTCGGTGCAGCCTTTCGTGATCAGGCAGTCGATCTGATCCTTGGTCTCGACGCCCTCGGCCACCGTCGTGATGCCGAAGCTCTGGCCGAGACCGGCGATGGCGGTGACGATGGTCAGGCTTCGGCCGTCGCGCGACAGGCTCTGCACGAAGGACTGATCGATCTTGATCTTGTCGAACGGGAAAGTCCTGAGATAGCTGAGGCTCGAATAGCCGGTGCCGAAATCGTCCATCGAGATGCGCACGCCGAGATCGCGCAGGCTTTCGAGCTGGCGCAGGTTGCGTTCGGTCTTGTCGAGCAGCACGGATTCCGTGATTTCGAGTTCGAGCCGGCTCGGCGATAGCTCCGCCTCCGCCAGCGCGCTGACGGTCGTGGCCACGATCGCCCCGCGCTGAAACTGCACCGGCGAAAGATTGACCGCCACCTTCAAGTCCTGCGGCCATTGCCTGGCCTGACGGCAGGCCTCGCGCAGGACCCAATCGCCGATCTGCACGATGAGACCCGTGCTCTCGGCGATCGGCAGAAACACGTTGGGGCTCAGCAGCCCAAGCTTGGGGTGCATCCAGCGCACCAGCGCCTCGAACGACTTGACCTTGCAGGACCCCGCCGCGACGATCGGCTGATAGTGCAGCACGAACTCGTTCTGGCTCAGAGCGCGGCGCAGGTCGTTCTTCAGCCGCAGCATGCTTTGGGCCGCTTCGTCCATGGCGGGATCGAAGATGCGACAGGTCCCCACGCCCGCCGCGCCGCGCCCGTCCTCCTTGGCGCGATACATGGCGAGATCGGCGCTCTTGAGCAGGTCGTCGATCGTCTCGTCATCGCCGCTGTGCACGGCGATGCCGACGCTCGCCGTAATGTTAAGGGCATGGCTGTCCACCTGGAGCGGCGCGGCGACGATCTCTATCAGCTGATTGGCGAGCTTGACGGCCTGGTCCACATTGGCGCAGGGAGACTGCAAGACCCCGAATTCGTCGCCGCCGAGCCGCGCGATATGGACGCCCTCCGGCAATTGATCGCGCAAGCGCCCGGCGAGCGCCTTAAGAAGTCCGTCGCCGACGGAATGCCCCAGCGTGTCGTTGACGCCCTTGAAGCCGTCGAGATCGATGAAGAAGATCGAGAAAATCTCTTTGGTCACCCGCGCCACTTCGAGCGCGCGCTGCACCGTCTCGCGGAACATCACGCGATTGCCGAGGCCGGTCAGCGCGTCGTGATAGGCGAGATAGAGCGTGCGCGCGTCCGATTGCTCGCGCTGCGCGATCTCGCGTTGCAAGCGGTCGTTGATGGCGCGCAGCTCCAGCGTGCGCGCGGCCACGCGCTTCTCGAGATCGCCGTTGGCCGCGTTGAGCGCCTGGTTGGCGGCGGCGAGCTGCAAGCTTGCGAGCCTGCGCTCGACCTGCGCGGTGACGCGGGCGAGCAGCACGGGAAAGTCGATCGGCTTCGACACGTAATCGTTGGCCCCGGCCGCCAGCGCATCCACGACGTCGGCGCTGGCGTTGTTGGCGGTGCACATGATGATCGGCAGATCGACCTGCGATTTCGTTGCGCGCATGCGGCGCAGCACTTCGACGCCGTCGATGTCGGGCATGCGGATGTCGAGCAGCACCAGATCGAAGGCCTCGCGCTCGACCAGGTCGATCGCATCGAGGCCACCGGCGACCTCGACCACCTCGAATCCGCGCCGTTGCAGGCGGCGCGCGAGAATCTCGCGGTTGTCGGCGACGTCGTCGACAATCAACAGACCGGACCCGACCCTCCGCAGACGGCGCGCGCCCGGCGCCCTTCGTCTCGACGTCATCCTTTTTCGCCAAATCGCTCATCTCGACGATCCCTCTAAACGGGGGCGAATGCGAGGCCGGCCTCATCGAGGCGCGCGCCGCGCGAGGGCTCGCCGCCCCACCCTTGGGACGGCAACGAAACGAGGAATCGCGAGCCGCGTCCGAGCTCGCTTTCCACCCGCACGTCGCCGCCCATCAGCGAGCAAAGACGCGCGCAAATCGAAAGTCCCAGACCCGATCCGCCGAACAGCCTGGCGGTGTCGGCGGAGGCCTGCTGGAAATTCTGGAACAAACGCGCCTGATCCTCCGGCGATATGCCGATGCCGGTGTCTTCGACGACGAAATCGATCCAGGCGCCGTCGCGCGCCGAGCGCCGTCCGGCGCTGACGGTGATGAGGCCGTTGCTGGTGAACTTCGCCGCATTGCCGATCAGATTGATCAGCACCTGACGCAGCTTGACCGCGTCGCCGACCATCTCGCCGATGCGCTCTCGCTTCTGCAATACGAGGCGGTTCTTCTTCACCTTGATGAGCGCCGCCGAGGTCTCGATCAGTTGCTCCAGCAGGAAGTCGACGTCGAAACGCTCGCGCTTGACCTCGACGGAGTCGGCCTCGATCTTCGAAACGTCGATCACGTCCGTCACAAGCGACAGCAGATGCTTGCCGGCGTTGTTGATGCGCGTAAGGTCCGCGCGCTTGACCTCGTTGTCGGCGCACAAGTCGAGATCGTCGAGCAGCAGCTCGCTGTAGCCGATCACCGCGTTGAGCGGCGTGCGCATCTCATGGCTCATCTTCGCCAGAAAAGCCGATTTTCCGCGACTCGCCCGCTCGGCGACCTCATTGGCTCGCCGCAGGTCCTCCGAGGTCTGGCGATGCCGCTCGGTCTCGCGCTCGAGATCGGAGCGCACAGACATGATGTCCGCATAGAAATTCGCCATCCACGACATATAGATGACGGCGGCGACCAGGGAGATCCAGCCGACCTTGGCGAGTTCATGCGCCGGCGCCAGTTCGGGGAAGCCGAACGCCGCATGGGCGATCGCGAAGGCGGCGATGTTGAGGAAGACGATGAGCGTTACCGCGCAGCGGCCGGTCCGAGTTGTAGAAATAGCCGAGCAGCACGGCCACGAGCAGCCAGGGCAGGAACGGCGAACTGACGCCGCCATAGTTGAAGGCGCCGAACAGCGAGGCGAAGCAGAGCAATTGGACCGACAGCAATGAGGCGAGGGCCAGGCTTCTCGTGAATTTGAGCACGAACGGCAGCGCCAGGAAGCCATGGATCGCCACAATCATCGTCCAGCAGGCGAAGCCGTGGCTGCGGTCGGCTCGCCACAAGTGGACGCCGATGGATTCCGAAAGGATCGGTCCCGCCAAATGGGTAAACACGAAGTTACGCCAGACCGGCAGCTCGGTCCTGTCGCCCTTCACCTCGTCCGGAATGAACCAGTCGACCCAATGCGTCATCAAATCTAGCATGAGGGCTCCAGTCGCGCGGATCGCCACTCTCAGCCCGACGGACAGATAATATTCAGGACTTAAGAAACTGTTTCTGTTTGATTCCTTTACGGATGGATATCCGGTTCGCCACATTTTGCTAGAAGTTTATTTTGTTAATTCGCACAATCCACCGGAAAAATTGACGCTTCCGCAACGTTCACAAGCGAATAGGAGGTGTCGCTTTATCGACGTCCGGCGAGAGACCATGGCCCTCTCCAAGTTTGCTGACTTTGCGACGGAGCTTGCCGATTACTTTGTTCCGGCGAGCCTCAGCGCCGACCGCGAGGCCAAAAAGCTTGCGCGCATATTTCTCTACAGCCACATCTTCGGGCCGTTCATCGGCTCCGCCGTGCCGCTGGCGATTTTCGCCTTCGACCGTTCGGCGGACTACAAGTCGGGCGTGCTGCTGGGCTCGATCCTCTGCTTCTGGTTGTTCCCGCTCCTGCTCAAATATACCGTCCGCCTATCGCCCCCTCGCCTTCCTCTCGATCCAGAACCTCATCTTCTGCACCCTGTGGAGCGTCTATTGCTATGGCGGCGTGCGCTCGCCGACGCTCGCCTGGGTGCTGACGATCCCGCTCCTGGCCTTTCTCTATATCGGCCCCTCGACGCGGCTGCGCACGCTGCTGGCCGCCCAGTTCCTCGTCAACGGCGTCGTGTTTTTCGTCGTCAACAGGCTCGTCGCCCCGCCGCCGGTGACCATGTCTCCCCTCGCCATTCAGGCGCTGGGTCTGGTTTCGATCTCGGCCGCCTCGCTCTATGTGGCGATGATGGCCTTGTTCTACGCCAATGCGCTGGCCTCGCAGGTCGAGCTGAAGGCCGAGATCGAAGACCATATGCGCACCGCCGCCGAACTCCTCGCCGCCACCGAATCCGCCCGCCGCTCCAGCGCCGCAAAGGCCGACTTCATCGCGAAAATGAGCCACGAGCTGCGCACGCCGCTCAACGCCGTGATCGGCTACAGCGAAATCCTGCTCGACGAGGCCGAAAGCGAGCGCGACGGCGGGACCGCCGCCGATCTCAGACGCATCCACGGCGCCGGATTTCACCTCCTGAAGCTCGTCAACGACGTTCTCGACCTTTCGCGGATCGAGGCCGGCCGCATGCAGACGGTGCGCGAGATCGTCGACTGCGGCGACATGCTGCGCGTGGTCGCAGAACAATTCGCCGAGGCCGGCGCCGAAAGGGGCGACCGTATCGTGGTTGACGCCTCGCGCGCGGGCGGCGCGCTGCTGGTCGACGGAACGAAGCTGCAACGCATTCTCGCCCAGCTCGTCGACAATGCGATCTCCTTCACGAAGGACGGCGAGATCCGCATCGTCGCCGAGCGCGTTCGCCGCGCCGGGGGCGACGTCATGCAGATCAGGGTCGCCGACACCGGATGCGGCATCGCGCCGGAGCGGCTGCAAGGCTTTCTCGACCGGTTGGACACGGTCGAAGAAGCGGACGACATGGAGGGCGGCCCCGGCGTCGGGCTTCTGCTGAGCAAGCGCCTCAGCGAGCTGATCGGCGCGACGCTTACGGTGGAGAGCGAGCCCGGCCGTGGCGCGACGCTGATGATAACCCTGCCCGCTCATCAGGACGCGCTCGACGCATTGGAGGACGCCGAGAAGAGCCAGCGACAGCTTCGCGCCGTCGCCGCGCGGATGAAACAGGCGGACGCGGCCGCGCAGGAGAAGCTTTCCGATGCCAAAGCTGCTCTTGGTTGAGGACAACGAAGCCAACCGGGATATGCTGAGCCGTCGCCTTGCGCGGCGGAACTTCGAGGTCGTCTGCGCGATCGACGGGCCTTCGGGCGTCGCCGCGGCGAGCCGCGAGGCGCCCGACCTCATCCTGATGGATGTCGCGCTCGGCGCCATGGACGGATGGGAGGCGACGCGGCGGATCAAGAGCGACGCGCGCACCGCTGATATTCCGGTGATCGCGCTGACCGCTCGTGCGCTGGAGAGCGATCGCGCCAAGAGCGTCGCGGCCGGCTGCGCCGATTTCGACACCAAGCCCGTCGATCTGCAGCGGCTATTGCGGAAGATCAACGCCTGTCTGGAAGCGAGGGCGGCGCCGGCCTTACGTGAAGAAGTCGGCGCGGAAGCCGGGCGGCCGGGTCTTTGACTGGGTGAGCATCGGCGCGCGGCGGCGCGTGAAAATGGCGGCGACCGCGTCGTCGTCCTGTTTGTTGGCGGTCGGCGTCGTGCGGTTGAGCGCGATCGTCGCCGAGGCGTCCGGGGGATTGGGCGCGCCGGCGCGGAATACGCCTTGAAGCACGTCGGCCCGCCGCACGCTCGCGGTCGGCTTCAGCGTGTTGGCCGACCAGCCGAACTCGATGAGCCAGTCCACCGCCCAGTCGAACCGGCCGAGAATGGTCAGCGGCGCGCTCGCGTTCGCGCGGGTGACGAAATAGACCACGAACTTCTGCGCGCGCGCGGCGAGCGCCAGAAAGTTGCGCGCGCCCGTCAGCCGGTTCTCGAATCGGTAGGGAATCGTATTGTTGGGGTGATCGCCGAAGCGCACGGTGACGTTGAAGCCCGTGCGCGGCGAGGTCACCCGGTCGGCGATCAGGGTTCCCGGATCGAAGATCTTGTCGTCTATCGTCTGCCCGGGGCCGGACTGGACGTCGAGCGACGGGTTGGTTGTGAAGCCCGACTTCATGTTGAGATTGCACGAGCCTTCCGACTCGCGCCGGCCCGCGTAGAGGAATTCGTAGAACAGGATCTCCGTCACCTGAACCATGCCGAACTGGCGGTCGCCCATGTCGAATTCGTTGTTGGTCGCCTCGACGAAGACGCCGCCCTCCATCTCGACGGCGTCGAAGCGTTTCACCTTGCCGGCGGGCATGCGGTCGCCGGCGGCGAGATTGGCGCCCTTGGTGCAATGGAGCAGCGCGAATTGCGTGCCGGTGTGGCAGGCCGCCACCGCCCCGCTGGTGGTCGACTTGATCGCGGCGGTCGATGCGAGGACGTTGATCGCCATGGCCTAGGAGAGCCCCTTCGACCGGTTGCCGCCAAGCGCGTCGGCGCGCGCGGCCGCCTCGCTTCGCGCGGCCAGGAGCTGATCGAGCCGGCCAAGCGTCAGCGCGCCGGCGACGCCGTCCGTTACGAGCCCGTTCGCGCGCTGAAAGGCCCTTACGGTCTGCGCCGTCTCCGCGCCGAAAACGCCGTCGGGCAGGCTCTGGCCGCCGTGCGTCGAGATCGGCATGGCGAAGCCGAGGTCGAAGAGCGCGAGCTGCAGCACGCGCACCCCTTCGCCGCGAGCGCCCTGACGCAGCGGCGGGTTGTTGGCCGAGGCCCTGACGATCTCGGGTTCGCTCGAAAATCGCGCGCATTGGAACGGCATCGGGGGACTCGCGCAAGAACCGGGGACGATACCCAGGTCGAATGCGTATATCGCCAGAGACCGGCGAAAAGCGCAATCGCCGCGTCCGGACCCCGCTCCGCCTTGCGCTCAGCCGCCGAGCGCCAGGCTCGCCAGCAGGCTCGGGTCGATGAGCGGCGAGTTGGAGGACTGCTGGGAAAGCGCCAGCGAATTTGTGGAGATGATGCCGGAGAGAATGGTCGAGGCCGCCGAAACGGTCGAAGGCGCGTTGCCGTTGTTGACGGTCAGCGAGGACGACGCGCCGGAAGCCGGCCCGTATTTGGCGTCGTAGGCGGCGGTGAACCGCTCCACCAGCCTTTCGAGTTTCTTGGGATCCTTGAGGTCCGAGACCGGCATCAGCTTTGAGATCGCCTTGGCCTGGCTGTCGATCTGCGAGGCGCCGGCGGTCGGCGAAAGGCCGAAGATCGTCTGCGCGACCTCCAGCAGGTTCTTGTCGGCGAGTATGCCGTAAGAGCTGGAAGCCGTCGGCGCGACGCGCTTGAAGTAGAGCGCGAGCTCCACGCCGGGATCGTTGCTCCCCTGGTCGGCTTCCAGCTGCTGCTCGACATAGTCGCTCGTCGTCGCGGCGACCGAGGACGAAGAGGACGGCGCGGCCGAGCCCGCGGCGGAAAAGTTGAAGGCTTTGGCGAAGGCCTTCCAGTTGCCGTTCGGCAGCGTATTGGCGAGCGCCTTCGGATCGCTCGTCCCCTGCTCCAGCACCTTCCTGATGAGCGCGGTGCTGTGGATCTGATCGCCGAGGCCATAGGCTTGCAAGGCGTAGGAAAGCAGGCGGTAGTTGCCGACGAATTCGTCGATCGTCTTCGCCTTGCCGATATTGGCCTCGTAATAGGCGGTCGCGGTCTTCACGGCGCCCTGGCTCGCCTCCAGCTTCTGATAGCGGGCGAGATTGTTGGCGATCGAGAGATAGGTCGTCGTGGTGTTGCTCATGGCCGCCTCGCGAGGATCCGTTGCGGGCGCCGCCGCGCGTGGCCTCCCGCGCTCCTCTGCTTGCGACGTGAAGCTTGCGCGGAAGGCGCCGGATCGTCTCTCAGACGCGGTTCAGGAATTTGACGCCGACCTCATTGCGCTCGCGCCAGACGACTTCGGCGGCCACCAGCGCGCGGGAGGAATCGATCTGCAGCTGGAAGACCTGCGGCATCTCGACGCCCGGCGGCGCGATCACCCGCGCCCCGTCCTCCGAAATGTTGAGAATTTTGCAATCGATGACCGGCAGGATCCCGCCCGGGTCCGCCCAGGCCGAGGAATTGAAAGGCTTGCGCTTTCGGGTCCGTCGCTCGTTATGGTCCATCATTTTACGTGCGCCTCACAATCGCTTTCAGCCACGAGGCCGTGAACAAGGATTGCGGGCAAGAGATGAACAAAACCTAGCCGGAATGGCCGGGATTCCGTTAATTTGCTTAATTACCCATCAGCGCCTGCACATGCGCGGCGACCGAGCGAGACAGACCCTGGAGATCGTAGCCGCCTTCGAGCAGCGAGACGAGCCGGCCGCCGCAATGCTTGTCGGCGAGTTTCATCAGGGCGCGCGTCGCCCAGGCGTAATCGGCTTCCGTCAATTGCAGATTGCCGAGCGGGTCGCGGTAATGGGCGTCGAAGCCGGCCGAGACAATGATGAGGTCGGGCGCGAAATCGCCGACGCGCGGAAAGATCGCCGTCTCCATCGCCTCGCGGAACACGTCGCCCCCGTCGCCCGCCGTGAGCGGCGCGTTGACGATCTGATCGTGCTCGCCGCGCTCGGATCTGGCGCCGGTGCCGGGATAGAGCGGCATTTCGTGGGTGGAGGCGTAGAGCACGCACTTGTCCGCCCAGAAGATATGCTGCGTGCCGTTGCCGTGGTGGACGTCGAAATCGACGATGGCGACGCGCTCGGCGCCGTGGGCGGCCAGGGCGTGGCGGGCGGCGACCGCCGCATTGTTGAAGAAGCAGAAGCCCATCGCGGTCGTGCGCTCGGCGTGGTGGCCGGGCGGCCGGGCGGCCACGAAGGCGTTGGCGACCTTGCCCGTCATCACCTCGTCGACCGCGAAAGCCGCCCCGCCCGCCGCGCGCAGCGCCGCCTCGTAGGAGCCAGGGGACATGGCCGTGTCCTGGTCGATCCGCACCCGCCCCTGCGCCGGCGTCGCGCGCTCGATCGCCTCGACGTAATCGAGGGGATGCACGCGGGTCAGCAGTTCATGGCGTCGCGCGGGGCGCCTGGTCGCGGGCGAGCAGTTGAAACGCCTCCGCCTCCAGCGCCCGCTCGACCGCGCGATAACGGTCCGGCCGCTCGGGATGTCCCTCGCCCATGTCGTGATCGAGCGAGGCGGAATGGGAGACGAGAAGCGTGGTCACGAAGCGTTCCTTCCGGCGTCGACCGTGCGCTGAAAGCATCGCGCCGATGGCCCGCTTTGTCCATCGCCGGCTATTTCTCCGCCTCCGCGATCGGCTCGGGGGCGCAGGTCATCGCCGCGGCCTGGTCGGCGGCCGAAGCGAAGTCGTCGGGGCTCAGGCTCAAGACCCGGGTCATGACGAAACCCTCGTTGGTCGGCGAGACGATGCGCAGATCGTCGGTTGGATTGTCCTCGTCGTCATGTGCGATGAGCTTGCGCATTTGCTCGGGCGTGACGATCAGGGCGTCCATCCTCCCCTTGCTGGCCGCCCGGTCGGTGAGCGCATAGAACACCACCCCGCGGCGGGAATGGAACGACAGCGAAGCGAACCCCGGCCGCCCCAGCGGCGCGCGGGCGCGCACCGGCCCGCCGGAGAGATCGTAGCGGCAGACCGAGGCCGCCACGGCGGGATCGGCGTAAGGAAAGGCGCGCGCCTTCGGCGAGGCCGACCGGCAGCGCGATCGTCTTGAACGGCGCCCCCAGCGCCTCGACGCGCGCGTAGGCGTCATGTTCGGCCACCGTCGGGACGATCAGCAGCGCGATCAGATGCGTAAGCCCCGCGATGACCGCGATGAGCGCAGCGTAGTAGAGCGCGCGCCCGACATAGGACGCGCTCATCCGCAACGCTCCCTGATGACGCTGGGCGCCGTGGCGCGCTCGAACCCCACCGTCGCGTCGCTGAGCGCGGGATCGTAGAGCCGGATCGCCAGCCGGAACCGGCCTTTCGCGCCGATCGGCAGCCAGTTGCCGGCCTGCGGGCTCTGCGAGATCCAGATCCAGAAGCCGCCTTTCGACTGGCGCAACAATTCGGTCGAGCGCAGCACGTAACGCTCGTCGGCGTTCTCGACGGGAAAGCCCGCCTCGTCGATCGCCTCCAGCGTCCAGTAACGCGCCGTCGGCGCTTCGCTGCCGAGCTTGTAGACGCAAGACGGGTCGAGCGCGCGGCCCTCGCTGTCCACGCGCGTGGTGAGGCGCAGGCCTTCCCCGAGCCCGAGGGGAATCTCGCCGCTGCGCTCGACGCGGGCGCGGGTATAGGGATCGGCGTCGGCGGCCCCCGCGCGCGCCTCGACGCGCCATTGGCCGAGGTTGTCGACGGCGACGGGCAGCGCGCCGGTGAGCGCGGCCCGGGTCGCCCACAGGCCCAAGCCCAGGCCGGCGACGGCGACCCCCAAGGCTCTGAGAAGGGCGATCACGAAATCGAACGCAACATCACGGCGACGCCGTCCGCGCGCCCGGCGCGGCGTTGGCGAAGCCGGTCTCCTCGGGCGCGGAGACGTGGCCCTGGGCGGAGCGGAGGAAGTCGACGATGTCCAGGAGCGCGCGGCTCGTCTTGAGCGGCAGGCTCGCGGCGCGGGTCGGCGTCCCGGCTGCCGCCGCATCGCCGCTCTTGGCCGCCGCGGCGACGGCCGCGGAGGCGGGCGGCGCGGCGACCCCGTACGGCGGCTTCGGTTCGAGATTGCGCAGCGCGTATTCCATGATGTCGTGCCAGCTTTGCGCCGGCAGCACGCCGCCAGTCAGTTCGCCCATCGGCGAGCCGTCGTCGTTGCCGAACCACACGCTGCCGACGAGATTGCCGGTGAAGGCGTTGAACCAGGCGTTGGTGGAATTGTTCGTGGTGCCGGTCTTGCCCGAGATGGCGCGGCCCGGGATTTGCGCTGCGCGCCCCGTGCCCTCGGTGACGACATGAACCATGATGTTGTTCATCTCCGCGACCTTCTGGGCGGGCACGATCTGGTCCGGCTTCGGTCCGTCGCGGTCGAAAATATAGAGCACCTGACCCTGCGGGTTGCGAATTTCGGTGGCCGCGTGCGGCACGACGCGGTGGCCGCCATTGGCGAGCGTGGCGTTGACGCCGACCATGTCGATCATCTTCACCTCGTCGGCGCCGACTGGAAGCGACACGGTGTCGGGAAGCGGCGTCGTCAGGCCGAGCAGGCGCGCCGTCTCGACGATCTTCGAGCGGCCGAGCGCCGCCATCTTGGCCAAGTGATAGGACTTGCCCGGCGGCCAATAGGCCTCCCCGATCTTGATCGACAACCAGATCGCGGCGGTGTTGTAGGACAGCGCCAGCGCCAAATACATCGGCATCCGCCCGCCGCGCTCGCCATGATAATTGTGGACGCAGTAATCGCCGATGCAAATCGCGGACGCATCGACGGGCGTGGTGGGGTGGAATTTGTTGGACAGAAGCGCGGTGAGATAGACGAACACCTTGAACGAGGAGCCGGGCTGGCGCAGGGCGTCGGTGGCGCGGTTGAACTGGCTTGCGCCATAGTCGCGCCCGCCGACCATGGCCCGCACGAGGCCGTCGGGATCGGCGATGACGGTGGCCGCCTGATGGGCGTGATAGGCCGGCGCGTCGACGCGCAGCTTCTCCTCCAGGACGTCTTCGGCCTTCGCCTGGATGTCCTGGTCGAGGCCGGTGCGCACCGTCAGCACGCGGTCGGCCCCGAGCTTGCCGGCGGCGGCGAGCTGCTTGACCTCGTTGAAGGCGAAATCGAGATACCAGTCCGGGCTCGACTGCTCGTTTCGGTCGACGGGCGTGGCCGGATTGCGGCGGGCCGAATAGACTTGCGCCTCGGTCATGAAGCCGGCGTCGACGAGATTGCTCAGCACGTCGTTGGCGCGCGCGCGGGCGGCGGGCAGGTTGACGCCGGGCGAGAATTTCGTCGGCGCCTTGAACAGCCCCGCCAGCATCGCCGCCTCCGCAAGATTGACCTCGCGGATGGACTTGCCGAAATAGTGCCGCGCCGCCGCCTCGACCCCGAAAGTGCCGCCGCCCATGTAGACGCGGTCGAGATAGAGGCTGAGGATCTGCTTCTTCGTCAGCTGGTGCTCGAGCCAGAGCGCCAGGAACGCCTCGGTGATCTTGCGCGAGATCGAGCGTTCGTTGCTGAGGAACACGTTCTTGGCGAGCTGCTGGGTGATCGAGGAGCCGCCCTGCACCACCCCGCCCGCGTGGGCGTTGACGGTCAGCGCGCGGAAGGTGCCGACCACGTCGATGCCGAAATGATGGAAGAACCGGCGGTCCTCGGTCGCCAGCACCGCCTTGACGAAAAACTCCGGCAGTTCGTCGAAGGGCACGGATTCGTCGTGCTTGATGCCTCGCCGGCCGATCTCGACGCCGTAGCGATCGAGGAAGGTGACGGCGAAATCGGTGCGCTTGAGCCAGTCTTCGTCGGAGGTGGCCTTGAGGGCGGGCTGCGCCAGCGTCAGCGCGACGACGAGGCCGACAAGCCCGACATTGACCCCTTCGCAGGCCAGATCGAAGCCGAGCTTGGCGAGCCCGCGCACGCGCAGCCGCTCCGAGGCGGCCGCCACCGCCGCCAGCCCGGCGAGCGCGCGCCGTCCCGCGTCGTACATCGAGGAATCGATGAACGCGTCGAAGGCGAGCAGGCCCCAGCGAAACGCGCGCAGGAGCCGCGACTTGTCCGATCGTTCCGACAATAAACGCCCTTGATCTGTATTCTGTGGAAGTTTAGCACAAATTTTCGCGCGGCGAGGCGGACGAAAGGCCGCGCCGAGACCCGCCCGCAGCCCCGGCGACCCGCTCCCGCCCGAATTGCGGCGGATCAAGAGGGCGCGGCGGCGGCGCGGCTAGAGAAGCCGGGCATCGGAGATTCGACATGCCGGAAGCCGGCGAAGCTTCACGCGGCGCGGCGGCGCGCCGGCCCCAGGCTCCCCCTGCCCCCGCGCAGAGCGGGGAGCCGGGACATATCAACGACTTCGACCACGCCCTGCAGGCGGCCATCGTGGAGGCGTTCGGCGGCTTCTCGCCGATCAGCCTGGGGCGGGCCTGGATCGACTGGGGCCTGCACCTTGCGGCCTCCCCCGGCCGGCGCATGGAGCTCGCCGGCCTCGCGCTCACCGAAGCCGCGACGGCGGGCGCGCCCCATGAGGCGCGCCCCTTCGACAGGAGGTTCCGCGACGAGGCCTGGCGGCGATGGCCGTACTCGATGTGGGCGAGCAATTTCCTGGCGCTCGAACGCTGGTGGGACGACGCCACGCGCGACCTGCACGGCGCAGATCCGCATAATCTGGCGCTCGTCAATTTCCTCGGCCGGCAGGCGCTCGACGCGGCGGCGCCGACGAATTTCCTCTTCACCAATCCGGTCGCGCTCGCCAGAACGCGCCATGAACTCGGCGCCAATCTCGCGCGCGGCGCCGCCAATTTCTGGCGCGATTTCGCCGCGGCCCGGCGCGGCGAGCGCCCGCAGGCGGCGCTCGCCTGGCGGCCCGGCGAGACGGTGGCGGTCACGAAAGGCGCCGTCGTCAAGCGCACGCCGCTGGCGGAGGTGATCCAATACGCGCCGGCGACGGACAAGGTGCGGCCGGAGCCGGTCGTCATCGTCCCCGCCTGGATCATGAAATATTACATCCTCGACCTGGAGCCCCGGGATTCGCTCATCAAGGCGCTGACCGAGGCCGGGTTCACGGTGTTCGCGATCTCGTGGCTGAACCCGACCGGCGCCGACCGCGACGTCGGCTTCGAAGACTATTACACCGAGGGCGTGCGCCCGGCGCTCGAGGCCGCGCTCGCAATCACGGGCGCGCGGCGCGCGCATCTCATGGGCTATTGCATCGGCGGCGCGCTGGCGGCGGTCGCAGCGAGCGCATCGGCGCGCGACGGCGACGACCGGCTGCAAAGCCTCACCCTGCTCGCCGCGCAAGTCGATTACACCGAGGCCGGCGAATTGAAGCTGTTCATCGACCATTCGCAGATCGCGGCGATCGAGGATCTGATGTGGGAGAAGGGCGTATTCGAGGGCCCGCGCATGGCCGGCGCCTTCAATTTGCTGCGCTCCAATGATCTGATCTGGTCCAGGCTCGTTCACCATTATCTCATGGGCGAGCCCGAGACCATGAACGCCATGGCGGCCTGGTCGACCGACGCCACGCGCATGCCTCTATCGCATGCACCGCGACTATCTCAGGCAATTCTACCTCGACAACGACTTCGCCGCGGGGAGGCTGATGGTCGCCGGACGGCCGGTCTCGCCGCGCGACATAAGGCTGCCTATATTCGCGCTCGGGACAGAGACCGACCATGTCGCGCCCTGGCGCTCGGTGTTCAAGATCCATCAGTTCGCCGACGCGGAAGTCACCTTCGCCTTGACCAACGGCGGCCACAACCAGGGCGTCATCTCCGCGCCCGGACGCCCCGACCGGCATTTCCGGGTCGCCACCACGAAACACGGCGAGCCGCGCCCGAACCCGGAGGCGTGGCTGAAGGCGACGCCGCCGCGCGAGGGCTCGTGGTGGGGCGCGTGGTTCGACTGGCTGAAGGCGCATTCCGGCGCCGCGATCGCCCCGCCGCCGCTCGGACGGCCCGAGGCGGGACTGCCGGCGCTCGACGAGGCGCCTGGGACGTTATGTGCGCGAATGAACGGGGCCGTCCGCCTCCCCCATGAGGCCGGACGGAGGCGCGGGTCCCGCGAGGAGGCCGCGCCGTTGGGAGGAAGCTTCATGCCCGAAAGCTTCGATGTCTCGCGTTTGCTCGCGCCGTCGCCGTTCTGGTGGCCGGGCGTAGCGCCCGCGCCCTCCGGGCCCGCCGTGCTCGGCCCCGAGGGCCTGCCGAATTTCCCGCGGGTCCGGCTCGAGCTTCAGACCATGCTGCTGCTCGAAGCCGAAGCGGCGGGCGGCCCTCGCGCCGCGCCGACGCTCATCGTCGCGCCCTACGCCGTGCATGACGCGGCCATCGCGGATTTCGCGCCGGGCCATAGTCTCGGCCGAGGTTCTCATCGCCTCCGGCGCGGCGCCGCTGACGCTCGTCTCCTGGAAATCGGCGAGCCCCGACATGCGCGATTTCGGCGTGGACGCTTATCTCAGCGACCTCAATGTCGCCGTCGACGATCTCGGCGGACGCGCCTCGCTGGTGGGGCTTTGCCAGGGCGGCTGGCTGGCGGCGCTTTATGCGTCGCGCTTTCCCGCGAAAGTCGCGCGTCTGGCGCTCGCCGGCGCGCCGCTCGACCTGCGGGCGGCCGAATCCGCCATCACGCGCGCCCTCGCGCTGACCCCGCCGGCGCTGATCGCCGGCGCCGTCGCCATGCTCGGGGGGCGGGTGTTCGGCGGCTTTCCGCTGATGGTGGCCGGGTCGGCGATCAACCCCGAATATGACGCCGCCCTTGCGCTGCAGGAGGAGCCGGACGCCGCGCTGCGGGCAAAATTCGAGGATTGGCGCGATCGCACGCTCGTCCTGCCCGGCCGTTATTTCCTGGAGACGACGGAGTGGCTGTTTCGCGAGAACCGCCTCGCCGAAAGCCGGTTTCCGGCGCTCGGGCGCGCCTGCGGCCTCGCCGACGCGACCGCGCCGATCCGGGTGCTTGCAGCCGACGACGACCGGATTGTCGCCCTGCCCCAGGCGACGGCGGCGGCGAGCCGCTGCCCGAACGCGCATGTGGACGTCATCGTCGCCGAAGGCGGCCATCTGTCGCTGTTCATGGGGCGGCGCACGCTTGGCAAGCATTGGCCTAGGATCGGACGATGGCTCGGCGCGGCCGGCGGGCGGGCGCGATGAACTTCCGGCTCAGCCCGGCGCCTGAGCCCCGGGCGGGCCTTCGCCCAGGGCGACGAGCGCGCGCGACAGAAGCTCGCGCACGCGCGCCCGGGCGTCGGCCCCGAGCGCCGCAGGGTCCATGAAGAAATCGACGCCCTTGAGATGGGCGGAGAAGATCTCCGCCTCCCCGCCTTCGCCGTCGAGCGGGCCTTTCACGACATAGGGCTCGACCTCGCGTCCGATTCCCTTCATCCGCATCGGCGCGAGCGGGCGGGCGCTCAGCATGTCGCGCGCCAGCGAATAGGTCTCGTAGCTGACGACGATCTGGCCGGGTTCGGCGATCGACTGAAGACGCGCCGCGAGGTTCGCCTCGGCGCCGATGATGGTGTACTGCATCCGGTCCTGGCTGCCGAAATTGCCGACGTTGCAAAAGCCGGTGTTGACGCCCATGCGCACCTGAAACGGGTTCTCGATGCCCTCGTTGCGCCATTTCGCATCGAGCGCGGCGAGCCGCTTCTGCATCCCGAAGGCCATGCGCAGACAGGCGCGGGCGTCCTCCGCCTCGCCTTTCGTCTCGGGATCGCCAAAGAAAATCAGCATGGCGTCGCCGATGAACTTGTCGATGGTGCCGCCGTGCGCCTGCGCGATCTTCGACATTTCCGTGAAATATTCGTTGAGCAGAGCTGTGATCTGCTCCGGCTGCAACCGCTCGGTCGCCACCGCGAAATCCTTGATGTCGGAAAAGAAGATCGTCAGCCGCTTGCGTTCGGTCTGGATGGCGACCTCCTTCTGGCCGCTGAAGATGCTCTTGTAGACTTGCGGCGAAAGGTAGCGGGAAATCTTCATCGACAGGCTCGCGAGAAAGTCGTTGTTGCGCTCGAGCTCCGCGTTGGCGCGGGCGATCCGCCCGTTCTGGGCGCGCTGATGGGCCACGAAGCCGACGCCCGCCGCCGCCATCACCACGAAATAGGTCAGGAGATATTTGAACGAGGAGAGATTGGCGAAGATCGGCTGCGAGACCTCGACTTCCTGGATGCCGCGCACGTCGCCGACCCGCCAGTCGCGCTTCGTGCTGTCGGGATCGGCGTTGTGGCAGGCCACGCACGCGCTTTCCATGAGGACGGGCGTCACGAAGCGGACCTGCGCGCTCGTCCACCCGCGCGCGATCTCGGCCGGATGCGCCTTGGGATCGGCGCGCAGCGCGGCGAGCGCCTCATGCTCGAAGGCGTCGAGCTTGTGCGGCGCGCGGCCGCGGAAGGGATAGTCCGAGACGAAGCGATAGCCGACGTCGCGCTGCTGGCCGCTGACGACCCGCCCCAGGTCCAGCGACAGCGTGGCCGGCAGGGGAATCGCGCCGGGAACCGCGGCGAAGTTCGGGAGCACCTGCGTCGGCGCGCCGGAAGCGGCCCGCACGCGGTCGACGACATTGGCCGCGTAATAGGCGCGCACGCCGCTGATGATGGAGCTGACGTCGGCGGCGTGCCGCTCGAGGTTGGCCTGCGTCAGGGCGCTGACGTCGAGCCAGATCGCCAGCGGCAGGCCAAACAGCAGCGCCGCGATCATGGCGGCGACGACAGTGGTGCTGGAGACGAGTTTCGCGCGCATGCGGCCTCCCGACGCCCCGATCCCGATGGGGCAGCCCATAGAGGTCAAACGACAATCCCGGCAATCGCGCAAACGCAATCTAATGGCGCCGGCTTGCGCGCATTGCGCCAGAGCCGGCGCCCGCGCTAAACGCTAGCGCCATGCCGCCCGCCGACCGCCTCACCATCGCGCTTGCGCAAATCTCGCCGATCGTCGGCGACATCGAGGGCAATCTCGCGAGGCTTGCGCGCCGCGCGCGCCGAGGCCGCAGGCTTTGGCGCCGATCTCGTGCTGGCGCCCGAACTGTTCCTCGTCCGGCTATCCGCCCGAGGATCTCGTGCTGAAGCCCGCCTTCCAGGAGGCCTGCCGCGCCGCCTGCGAGACGCTGGCGCGCGAGACCGGCGACGGCGGCCCGGCCGTGCTCGTCGGCCTGCCCTGGGTCGAGGACGGCGCGCTCTACAACGCCGCCGCGCTGTTGAAGGGGGGCCGCATCGAGGCGGTGCGGTTCAAGGTCGATCTGCCGAATTATGGCGTGTTCGACGAAAAGCGCGTGTTCCGTCCCGGCCCCCACCCGGGCCCCATCGCCTTCAACGGCGTGCGCATCGGCGTGCCCATCTGCGAGGACATCTGGGGACCGGACCCGGTGGAGTGCATCGCTCGAGACGGGCGGCGAGATCCTGCTCGTGCCCAACGCAAGCCCCTACGAGCGCGACAAGCTCGCCATCCGCCGCAGGATCGCCGAGGCGCGCGTGGCCGAGTCCGGCCTGCCGCTCGTCTATCTCAACTGCGTCGGCGGGCAGGACGAACTGGTGTTCGACGGCGGCTCCTTCGTCTCAACGCCGACGGTTCGCTCGCCGCGCAACTGCCGGGCTTTCGCGAGACGGTGGCGCGCACGGTCTGGGCGCGCGAGGGCGGCGGCTGGCGCTGCGTCGAGGGCCCGCGCGAGACGCTTCTACCAGGGCGACGAGGGCGATTACGCCGCCTGCGTGCTGGGCCTGCGCGATTATGTCGGCGCAACCGCTTCCCCGGCGTGGTGCTGGGCCTCTCGGGCGGCGTCGATTCCGCGCTTTGCGCGGCGATGGCGGTCGACGCTCTGGGGGCCGAGCGCGTCCATGCGGTCATGCTGCCTTACAAATATACGAGCGCGGCGTCGCTCAGCGACGCCGAGGCCTGCGCGCGGGCGCTGGGCTTGCGCTACGACATCGTTGCCGATCGCCGAACCCGTCGAGGCGACGGAGCGGGCGCTCGCGCCGCCTGTTCGCCGATCGTCCGCGCGACATCACCGAAGAGAACATCCAGAGCCGCACGCGCGGCCTCATCCTGATGTCGATCTCCAACAAGTTCGGCTCGATGGTCGTCACCACCGGCAACAAGTCGGAGATGTCTGTCGGTTACGCCACGCTCTACGGCGACATGAACGGCGGCTTCAATCCGATCAAGGATCTCTACAAGATGGAGGTCTTCCGCCTCTCGGCGCTTGCGCAACCGCTGGAAGCCCGAAGGCGCGCTCGGCCCCGACGGCGTTGTCATTCCGCCTCAGATCATCACGAAGCCTCCTTCGGCCGAATTGCGCGAGGACCAGAAGGACGAGGATTTGCTGCCGCCCTATCCCGTGCTCGACGCCATCCTCAACGGCCTCGTCGAGACAGGAGATGCGGGTCGCCGACATCGTGTCGCAGGGCTTCGACGTCGAGACCGTCAAGCGCGTCGAGCGGCTGTTGTATCTGGCCGAATACAAGCGCCGGCAATCGGCGCCGGGCGTGAAGGTCGGGCCGAAGAATTTTGGCCGCGACCGCCGCTATCCCATCGTCAACCGCTTCCGCGACTCCGGCGGCCCAGCCCCTCCTCCCAGACGCGTCGATCGCGCCGAAGGGGCGAGCCGGAACGTCGGAGCGGTTCGAGGAGTGATACCCCGCGCCTTTGCGCGGAACGAGCGCGACGAGTTCGCGCTCTCTGACAAATGGCATGAATTGCGCTCACGCGAACGTGACCCTCCACTTTTAACCCGCCGGTAACGCCGGAGCGTAGCCCTTCATAGATACAGTCAGCCAAAATATGGCGGATGCATCTTGAAGGAGACGCTAGATGTTGAAATCTTCTTTAATCGCCGCTTCTCTGTTGGCGCTTTCCTCGGGCGGTCTTCTGGCTGGCTTGGAAGTCGCCTCGGCGCAGCCCGCGCCCAGCCATTCCTACTGTGAGGCGGGCGGCTACGGCTGCACCCCCAATGCTTACAGTTACGAGAACGACGGCGGCCTCGGACGCTTTTGCCCGCCCGGTCAGTATCCGCACGCCTGGCCCTCCGCAGGCGGCATACGGTGCCAGTTCCCGGACGGAAGCTTCGGCGCCTTCCGCGGCTAAGCAGGATTTCCGAAAAGTGGATGCCGGTTTTCGGACGAAAATCCTGCTAAATCAAAGACTCTAAGCAGACATTCGTTGGCCTTCCAACGAATGTCTGCTTAGTGAGATCGCTCAAGGCGCAAAACCCGCCGTTATGACGACATAAGCTTTCGCGGCTTGACAATCCTGGCGCGCTCGGCGACCTCGACGCTGCTCATTTTTGAGGGCGATCGAACATGTCTGGCGCGCGCTTCGTTCTCACGCTCTCCTGTCCCAACCGTCCAGGCATCGTGGCGGCTGTCTCCACCGCATTGTTCGAGGGCGGCTTCAATATTTTGGATGCGCAGCAGTTCGACGATCTGGAGACCGGCCATTTCTTCATGCGCGTCGCCTTCAACGCCGCGAGCGAGACGGCGAGCGCCGAGGCCTTGCGCGCCCGCTTCGCCGATGCGGCCGCGCAATTCGGCATGAACTGGACGCTGCGCGCGGCGGACCAGAAGAAGCGCGTGGCGCTGCTCGTCTCGCGCTTCGATCATTGTCTGGTCGATCTGCTCTATCGCTGGCGCAGCGGCGAATTGCCGATGGAGCCGGTCTGCATCATCGCCAACTACCCGCGCGAAACTTATGAGCATATCTATTTTGGAGATATCCCATTTCATTATCTGCCCATCACCAAACAAACGAAGATGGAGCAGGAGGCCAAGCTCTGGGAGACGGTGCGCGAGTCGAAAGCCGACGTCGTCGTGCTCGCCCGCTACATGCAGATCCTGTCGGACGGCCTCGCCGCCAAGCTCAGCGGCAATTGCATCAACATCCACCATTCGTTCCTGCCGGGCTTCAAGGGCGCCAAGCCCTATCATCAGGCGCACGAGCGCGGCGTGAAGCTGATCGGCGCCACCGCCCATTTCGTCACCTCCGATCTCGACGAGGGGCCGATCATCGAGCAGGACGTCGAGCGCATCAGCCACCGCGACACGCCCGAGGATCTCGTGCGCAAGGGCCGCGACATCGAGCGGCGCGTGCTCTCCCGCGCGCTGAGCTTCCATCTCGAGGACCGCGTGCTGCTGAACGGCCGCAAGACCGTGGTGTTCTACGGCTGAACTTTCGGCGGCCGGTTGCGCTTGCGGGTCTGCACGTTCTCGCGCGGGCCTTCGACGAGCCTCACCACCACGCCCCAGAGCGTGCGCACGTCCTGCTCCGTCAGTTCGAGGCGGTGGAAGATGTTGCGCAGGTTTCGCTTCATGCCGGGCTTCTTGCCCTCTGGCTTGAAGAAGCCGGCGGCGTCGAGCTTCTCCTCGAGATATTCGAAGAAGGCGAGCGTCATCTCGCGCGTGGCGGGCGGCGACTGGCGGCGCTCGAGGGCGGGCGACGGCGGCGCGTCGCCGTGGGCGGCCTTGAACCATTCGTAGCCGACGAGCAGCACGGCCTGAGCGAGGTTGAGCGAGGAATAGGCGGGATTGGCGGGAAAGGTGAGGATGGCGTCGGCGAGCGCCACCTCGTCGTTGTCGAGCCCGGTGCGCTCGGGGCCGAACAGCACGCCGCGCTTCTCATCCCTCGCGGCGGCGGCTTGCGGCAGCGCGACGGCCGGCGTCAGCGCCGGTTTGGCCTGTCCTCGCTCGCGCGCGGTCGTGGCGTAGACGAAATGCAGGTCGGCGATGGCCGCTTCGGTGGAGTCGAACACCCGCGCCGCGTCGAGCACATGGGCCGCGCCGGCAGCCGCGGAATAGGCGACCTCGCGGTATTCGTCCTGGCGCGGCCAGCCGGCTTTCGGGTTGACGAGGCGCAGGTCGTCGAGGCCGAAATTGGCCATGGCGCGCGCGCACATGCCGATGTTGACGGCGAGCTGCGGGCGCACCAGCACCACTGCCGGCCCGCCGCCGATCAAAGCCCTCGTCCTGTCGGTTCCCGCTCCGGTCATCGCCTTTCCGCCTGAAAGCGTCGCATGTCCCCGATTTGACGGCGCCGCGCAAGCGCCGCAGCCGGAACCGGCGGCGCCTTGCCGCGTTCGGTCGGGGGCGCGAAAGGGGGAAAGGCGCAATGCAAGGAGTGGACGGCTGCGGCCGCTCTGATGTCCGCTGCGGCGCGCGGTGATGAAGGCGACGTCCAGCCGCTCGCTCCGGCCGCTCGAAGCCCTCAACTTCTTCATGGCCGACATAGCGGCGGGCGTCGGTCCGTTCCTCGGCGTCTATTTGCTCGCGCATGGCTGGCGAGCGGCTGGATCGTCGCCGGAATGATCGCCGCCGCGCCGGGCGGGCCGCTGGTCGACGCCACGCGCCGCAAGCGGCTCTTCATCGCGCTGTCCGGACTGTGCGAGATCGCCGCCTCGGCGGCGGCGCTGCTTTCTCAGAACATCGTGCTGGTTTCGATCTCGCAGATCGCAACCGCGCTCGCCGGCGCCGTAAATTGTCCCCGCTGTGACGGCGGTGACGCTGGGAATCGTCGGACAGCGCGGGTTCAACCGCCAGATGGGGCGCAATCAGGCGTTCAATCACGCGGGCAACGTCGCCGGCGCGGCGCTGTCGGGCTATCTCGGCCGGAAGTTCGGCCTCACGCCGTTTTCCATCTCGGCCGATGAGCGAACGAGCCATGGCGTCGTGTCGGGGATTACGGTGACGCTGCAGTGAATAATGAATCCATGCGGCTTTCCGCCGCAGGGAGAGAGCGCCGGTCCCGCACGGAGTTCTGAATGATCGGACGTCGGAAACGCAGAAGGCGCTTTCGCCGCAACCCGGCCGCGCCGCTCCCGCGCAAGCCTCCGAGGTGTCAATTCATCCGCGGTTTGCGCAGAAACGCCGTCCGGTCGGCCGACTTCACACGCACCCAGAAGCTGCGCTTGTCGCGCACGATCTCGACCGGGATTTCCGCTCCCGCCGCGCCGCAGCTCCAGATCTCGCGGTAGAAATCGGCCAGCGTCTCGATCGAGGCGTCGCGCACCGACGAAATGATGTCGCCCGAGCGCAGACCCGCCGCCGCCGCCGGCCCCGTCTCGGCGACGTCGGCCACCACGACCCGGCCGCCGCTCTCCGTCGAATAGAGCCCCAGCCACGGACGCGCCGGCCTGTTGCGCCGGCCGTGGTTCAGCAACTCGTCGAGGATCGGCGTCAGCAGGTCGATCGGCACGCTCATGTTGACGTCCTGCGCGTGCCCGCGCCCGTCGCTCTGCTGCACATGCAGCGAGCCGATGCCGATGAGCCGTCCGTCCGGCCCGATGAGCCCCGCCCCGCCCCACAAGCGGATGCGCCGGCGCCGTGAACAGCGCTTCGTCGATGTGATATTCCCAGTAGCCCGAAAACTCCTGCTTGGCGACGACGCGGGCCCGGCAGGCGAAGCGGCGCGCGCCCCCTCCCCCCGCCATTACGACGGGCTCGCCGACCCCTGACCGCGGCGGAGACCCCAAGCGGCACGGCAGGCAGATCGAGGCTTCCGAGCGCCTGCAGCAGCGCAAAGCCGCTCTCCTGGTCGATGGCGATGGGATGGGCCGGCGTCGCCCGGCCGCGGTCGTCGATGATGACGACATTCTCGGCCTCGGTCACGAGATAGCCGATGGTAAGCACCAGCCCGGTATCGCGAATGACGACGCCGCTGCCCGCCCGCTCCTGGCCGAGGGTCCCCGCGGTGAAGGCGTCGGCGGGAATCTCCGCCTCGATATTGACGACGGAGCGCAGCGTCCGGTCCAGATCGAAATCGACCTCCTCCGGGCGCGGCTGCTGCGCGTCCGGAACTTCCCAATGCGGCTTGTCGATCATATCCGCGAACTCGCGACGCTGGTGGACTGTCGACCGGTAGATTAAAAAACCGGGGCGAGGTCAAGGCGGGCGCTTGATCAGGGTCAAGGCGGCGGGCCGCCGGCGCCGCGAAGGCTTGGCGAAGCGAGACGGCGATGGTCCTCAATTCTCTCACTTTCGGCGGCGGCCTGTTGCTGGGCCTGGCGAGCAGCCTGCATTGCGCCAGCATGTGCGGCCCGATCGCCGCAAGCCTGACCTTCGGCTTCGGTCCGAACCGCGCCCGCGCCCTGATGGCCGCGCAGGCCGGGCGGATCTTGATCTACGTGACCGCCGGGGCGCTCGCCGGAGCGGCCGGAGGCGCGGTTCTCAGCGGCTTTCGCCACATCCCGCCGCATTCCTGGTGATGCGCGCGGCGGCGGCTTTGTCGCTCGGCTGGATCGGCTTTTCGCTGCTGGGCCTTGCCCCGTCGCTTTCGGTCCTCGACCGCTTTACCGCCCCCATCGCCCGGGCGGTGGCGAGCGTGAGGGGGCCGCAGGGCGCCTTCGCGGCGGGCATGGCGTGGGGCTTCCTGCCGTGCGGGCTCGTCTACGGCGCGCTGTTCTACGCCGGCCTCTCGGGCGGGCCGCTTGGCGGAGCCGCGGTGATGGCGGGATTCGGCCTCGGCACGCTGCCCTCGGTGAGCGCGGTCGCCCTCGGCCTGTCGCGCTTTCGCGATCTGGCCCACGCGCCACGCGCGCGGACGGCCGTGGGGCTCGGTCTGATGGGAATAGCGGCCGCGAGTCTGGCGGCGCCCGCGGCGGTTTCGGGGATATTCTGCCTGCCGTGAGACAAGCAACGCGCCTTGACCCCCGCCGGGCGAAGCTGTAGGCGTGGCGCGCCTCCGAGTAGAGCGCGTAGCTCAATAGGTAGAGCATCTGACTTTTAATCAGAGGGTCGTGGGTTCGATTCCCACCGCGCTCACCAAGGAAATCAAGAACTTAGCGCAAATGGCCAAGTATTTTTTTTCGAAGGTACGCCATAGGTACGAGTGGGTCGAGTTCAGTTCTGGTGTAGCGCTCGCCTTACCGCTTTTTTGCCCAATCATCATCTGTAAGCTCACGGACTATCCGGTGCTCTCTAATGGACCATCTGGGGGTATTTGCAGTCCGGTTCGCCTCTCAATCCGACTCTGAGTCGATTTCGAGCCGCAAGCGTAGTTGAAGCGCGAATTGCCTGCCGAATAAGCACTTGACCCGAACCTACTGAACCGGCCATCACTCAAACATTTTGCGCCAAAATTCAAGCTATATGCCAAGTTATTTTGAAAGATATCGCAGACGCAAACCTAGTTCACTTATCTACGTCACTAAAGATCGAACGCGTGGTCGAAATTTCCTTACTTACTGGTCTTATTGAACCTTGTGGCGTTTGAATTTTTGCGGGGATAATTTTCCCATTCCCATTCTTCAGACCGTTTCTTTTGCTCGTGCTAATCCTTTAACTCTTTCAGCTTCCTTCGCTCTTTTCGATGCCGCGCTCGGCCTCATCGATAACTTCCACATAATTTTCATCGTCTGATAGCAGGCCCCTGCAAACACTCAACTTGTCGCGCAATTCGTCAAACTCGCTTCCATCCTCTTCCTCCAAGTCGATATCTTCGACTATACGATCCGCGAGGTCAGGTATATTTGCGACTACGCCGTCGGCAATTCGCCTTAAAAGACGCATTAAAGTAGAGGCAGACAAAAGTTCCATAATATCCAAATCTTCTGCTAACCCAACATGGGTGCCATCTAATATCGCATCTTCAACTTGCGCTGCCACGGCACGACGACATCGTCGCTTGGTAGATTCGAGAGAATGCGCACGAGCGCGCATTAAAAAACCGGGATCAGACGTCAAATCGTAATATTGCGTCGAGTGACGCTCAAATACCTTCGGATACCGTTGTACAAATTTTCGTAACATTCCATCACTTGCGCGGCTGTAAAGAAAGAAAAATAAGGACCTATTTCGGTTTGCCTCATCGTGAGATTCGGCCAACCGCTCAGTAAATCATCTAACGATGTTGGAATGACGACAGCGTCCTGCACATCAGTTTGCGCCGCTGCACACAACTTCTGCAACGATATTTTCAGAGCGCGTACCACGAAGATATAGCTCCCCCATTCCCTCGTATTCCTTAGCATTTCACTTAGCGGGTCGGCGATGGTCGGGTGCTTAAAAGTCCATACGCTAGTTGAATTGTTGCTTATCTGCACCACAAACGACTCGCAACGGAGTTGGCTCAATGCCTGTCCTACCAAGTCCGCGTTTACAGAATAATATTTCTCAACTAATTCTTGCATAACATGATCGCCACTCCCGTCGGCATTTGTCCACGATGAAGAAATACAAGTGTAAGCGCTGCTCTGTGAATATCTGACAATTCTTGTATCGTCTGGCACTAATGTTCCTTTGGTTCTCTAATAAATTTGAATACGTAAATGCATTGTAAGCAGTGGATAATTTTTCTGTGTAAGCCGTATTTGCAAGGCGACGAAGCTATCTCTGGTAGCAGTGTTTTCTCGCCGGCTAAGCTTTTCAACTGTGGTTTAATTCGCGCCTTCCATTCTGCCGACTGATTGCCTAATTTTATGTGATTGTAAAGTATTTGCTCTCTTCTCCCCCTCGCTCAACTCTCCCAACTTGCACAATTGCCGCCCCAGTCCGAAGGGCCGGATGATTTCGCGAACCTAGTTTCAATTTTGCTGCCTCGTAAATATGACGCGCCATGTTAGCACAAATTGATGGCCATTTGAGATTGCGGCTTGCAGTTTAGGCATAATTGAAATCCACCTATCGATGTATAGGTCGAAAGGCTGATTGGCTCCAAATGCATCGTCAATCGAATGAAAAGCCTTTTGCTCGTGCGGGTTCCACGAGTCCATTATTCGTTCCGGTCCATCTGATTTATAACATGGGTATGCGGCAGTATGCTCGACTGCCGCTGTCGCCAAGATTGCGGCAATTGTCGATTTTCCAGTCGCTGCATCTCCAACGAGAAGTACAATTCCATGCTTTGACAACGCATGTACCGCGTTTCTATGCGGCTGCGTGGGCACGTAAGCTTTTAGAGTGGGCAGCATATGCCCTAATAGCGCTTTCGTTTGCTCTGCTTGTCTCTCGTCGAGGATCAACGATAAATCGCCAAGCCCATAAACTCTGGGTACTAGCGAACGAAGCCGAGGACTTGTTCGAATGGCTTTCGTCACAAATTCTTTCCCAAATATGTGGGGATGACGAACGCCAAGCTGACGAAGCCTTTGTTTCATAGCCACAGCAACGGGCGCATCGACGCCCATATTGGTCATACAAAAGACTAGGTCTCGCTTCAGCTTTCGCTTTCAGTTCGATGATATGCGCCTCCTCCTCGGCTAAATCTCCGAGCGCCAGTTTTCGGCCGGCCAGCTTTTGATGTAAACTTGCATTGGATGGTTGCTGGAGAGCCATCTTGATCGGAAATACGTCAATACCGCGTCTTGGCCGCCGTCCTGGCTTCGTGATACACCTTACTGCCGTTTCAAGATCTCTTCCATATCTGCGCACTTAGGTCCTGAAAGGCTTTCCAACCGAGCGTATGAAGAGCGAGGTCGGTCAGAGGGCCTTGTGCTTGCCGGCGTGGGGATGCCACTGCGGGGGCAAGCTCGTCCTGAGAATGAGCAAGGCCGTCTAGTTTCATTGCGACTACCTCAATACGCACTGTGAAATTATTGATCATAAATAAGGTAAGCTGGACGGCTATATCGGTCGCCGGTTTTTTGGCCCGAATTACGGTGACGCTGTAATTAACTTCACCGCCCGCCGTGGAGGCGAGGTCCAAACCGTTTCGCGCCGCGCGGGTCATGTCCGCGCAAGTACGCCCAGCAACCGCCCCTCTCCGCCTCGTTCGAGTTGCAGAAAAAGACGCCCAAGCGCCTGAAAATACTCTGGACGGCGCCTGTCCTTGCATTAGACCCCCGCCCGTTCGTCCTCGGGCCCCCGCCGCCCCCGAAATTACGGCGCGAGTATATTTGTCGCCGCGTCCGGTCCCGGCCTTTTCAAGCTCGCCGTTCCGGCGCAATCTGCCGTGTCAACATCGTCGGCCGACCCGCGCCGACGCCAGCGGCGGGATGCGGCATGGGTTCCTCCGATGACCAGGGACTTGCGGCCGCGCTCGCGCGCACCCGCAGGAGCTACGACGAGACGCCCTATCTCTCGGCGCCGATGATGCGCTCGCATCCCGGCAGGCTCGCAGCGCAGGCGGTCTGGCGCGGACTGCCCGCGCCCGACGCCGAGCGCGCGCGCGTGCTCGAAATCGGCTGCGCCTCGGGCGGCAATCTCCTGCCGCTCGCCGCCGCCCTGCCCGACGCCCGGTTCCTCGGCGTGGATCTCTCGCCGGCGCAGATCGCGGCCGGCGAAGCGCGGCGGCTCCGCTATGGGCTTCGACAATGTCGAACTGCGCGCCGAGTCCTTCGAGTCTATCGGCGGAGGGCGAATTCGACTTCATCATCTGCCACGGCGTCTATTCCTGGATTCCCGAGCCGCTGCGCGAGGCGCTGCTGCGCATCGTCAAGGCGCGGCTCGCGCCGCATGGGCGTCGCGATGGTCAGCTTCAACGTGCTGCCGGGCTGGCGGCTGTTCCAGATCGCCCGCGACTCGATGCTGCTCAACGCGCGGCTGATCGACGACCCCGCGCGCGCGGGCCGCAGAAGACGCGCGAATTGTTCGGCCTGCTCGCGCACAGAGCGCGGAGCAAACATAGCTACGGCAAGTTTTGGCGCGACGAGGCCCAGCGCATGGCCGCCGGCGGCGACGCCTATCTCGCGCATGAGATTTTCGAGGAGTCGAACGCGCCCGAGACTTTCGCCGATTTCACGGACGCGCGCCGGCCGCCATCGGCCTCGCCTATCTCGGCGAAACCGTGGTCGTCGCCAACAACGAGGCCGATCTCGCGCCCGAGGGCGCCGAATCCATCCGCACGCTGGCCGGCGGCGACCGCATGAAGCGGGAGACCTATATCGACATCTTCTCCGGCCGCTCCTTCCGCGAGGCGCTGCTCGTCCATGACGGCCGGCGCGGAGCCCGGGAACGCCGCCGCCGGGCGCTGGAGTCGCTGCATTTCCTGCCCGCGCTCGACTCTCGAAATCGCCGACGACGGCACTTCGCCCGACGCCTTTCGCCTTTCCGTCAAGGAGACCGAGCTCGACTTCCGCCGCAGCGGGCGGCGCCGGCGATGCGTCGGCTGGTCGGAGCGCCGACCGGCCTCTCGCGCCTCGCCGATCTCGTCGCCGCCCGCGAGGACGAGGCGGCGCTCGCCGAGGCGAGCGAGATGTTGCGCATCGCGGTCGAGACCGGGCTCTGCTCGCGATCTCCACTCTGCCCGTCGACTGCGCCTCCCGGCTGGCTCGAGCGGCCCGAATCTGGCCGCTGGCGGCGATGGACGCGCCGGAGAGCGAGCGCACCGTCACCCTTCGCCATTCCGCGTTCCAGTTCGCGCCCTTGCAGCGTTTCCTGGCGCCGCTGCTCGACGGAACGCGAACCCGCGACGACCTCGTCGCCGCCGTGCTCGGCCTCTCGTCACGACGGCGGCCTGACCGTCAGCGGGCCGGAGGGGCCGGTCACCGACCCCGCCGAGGTCGCCAGGCGGCTCGAAGGCGGCGTCGACAAGGCGCTCGCGGGCTTCCTGCGCAACGGGCTTCTCGTCAAGACTTGAGGCCGGCCGCGGTTTGCAATGCCGCGCCCCGCGCCCTTATAGCCGCCACCTGCGCCGCCGCGTCGTCAGGGCCGCGCATGAGGCTGAGAGGGTATCCCGCCCGGCTGCGCAAGTAGCCATTGGTTAAGGTTTCCGGCGCTCAAGTTCCCGCGCGGAAACCAGGCCCTGGGCGCCGGAGCCTGAAACCGGGATCTTGCATGAACAAGCCGCTCGACGCCGCCGCCTTCGCGCCCGCAGCTCCCGCCGACGAGGACGTCGAACTCACCCGCACGGCCGGCTCGCGCTTTATCTCGCCGTCGGCCTCGCCGCCGGCTCGCGTCATCGCGCTGCAAATCGACATCATGCGCGTGTTCGCCGTCGGCAACTGGACGCATTTCGGCTCGCTCGTCGTCAGCCTCGCCATGCTCGGCTTCGGGCTCGTCAGCGCGGTGATGGCCTCGGCGAAGATCTTGTTCTCGCGCCACTGGCAGGGCGCGGCGACCTTCGGCGCTCGGCGTGATGGGGCCGCTCGCGGTCGCGGCCAACCTCTATGTGCAGACGCCTCAAGTTCAACCCGATCTATCTCGTCTCCGACCCCGCGCAGAAGTGGAAGCTGCTGGCGATCTTCCTCGCCTCGCTGACGCCGTTCCTCGGCGGCGCGCTGTTTCTCGGCTGCGTGTTCCTGAAGAGCAACAAGACCTTCGGGCGCGTCTATTTCGCCGATCTCGCCGGCTCCGGCCTCTCCGGCCTCGTGTTCCTCGGCGCGATGTATCTGTTCAACCCGGTCAACCTCATCGCCGCGCCGCTTGGCGCTGTGGCTGGCGGCCTGCGTGGCCTGGACGTTCCTGCCCGGCGGACGTGTCGCGCGCGCGTCCCTTCGCGCTCGCCGCGATCGTCGCCTTCGGCGGCCATTTCCTGCTGGCGCCGGCGCTCGGCCTGCCGCGGCTCGCGGTCAACGATTACAAGGGCGCCTCCTACGCGCGCCGCCTGCCGGAGGCGAAGGAGGTCTACGAGAGCGCCTCGCCGTTCGGCTTCCTGCAGGCCTACACGACCTCCTATCTGCATTTCGCGCCGGGCCTGTCCGACAACGCCGGCTTCAATCTGCCCGACGATGCCGGCCAACGCCTATATGGGCCTCTACATCGACAGCGACGGCCCGATCGGCGTCATGCGCCATCTGACGCCGAAGGAGGAAGCCTATTTCCGCTACCTCCCGATGTACTACCCCTACGTCATCAAGAAGGACCCGAAAGTGTTCGTCGCCCAGTTCGGCGGCGGCATCTCGACCGAGGTGGCGCTCGCCGCAGGCGCGAAGGACGTGACGGTCGCCGAGGGCAATCGCGCGATCCTCGCAGGCCTTCGAAGGCGACGTGTTCAAGAAGTTCACCGACGACATTCTCGGCAAGGTGCATGTCGTCGACTACGAGGGCCGGCACTTCCTCGCGCATACGTCGCGAGAAGTTCGACGTCATCGACCTGAGTCTCGCCGATTCCACGGGCCTCTCCAATCCCGGCGGCTTCGCCGTCGTCGAGAAATTCCCCTACACGCAGGAGGCGATGGAGACCTACATGCGCGCCCTCGCTCCGGGCGGCGTGCTTTCGGTCACCATCTGGAACAAGGAGGAGCCGCCGAAATCGGTGCTGCGGCTCTACATGACGATGGCCGCCGCCTCGCGCGCCCTCGACGGCGACCGGATGCGCGAAATCCTTCTTCGTCGCCTCGTCCTATCTCTCGACGGCGACCGTGCTCTACAAGCGCGGCGGCTTCACCGAGGACGAGATCAAGGCGCTGCGCAAGCATACGCACGCCATGTCGTTCGACGAGATCTATTCGCCGGGATTCTTCTACGACGGCGCGCGAGAACGACCGCGTTCTCACCGATTACGCCGCGCAGTTCTCGTCCTCGCCGCAGAACGGCCCGCCCTGCGACCAAAGCCGACGCCGCCGACCCGACCGCGCCTGCCGACGACGGGACCGAGGCCGCCCCGCCCGGCGGCAAGGGCGACGACGGCGTGCTGCCCTCGACGCTGATGGGCCGCATGCTGTGGGCCGCGCTGATCAAGGGCGACGCCTCCGGACATCGCCGAGCGTTATGTCTTCAACATCCAGAAGCTCACCAACGACCATCCCTATTTCACCGGCTATGTGAAAACCAAGGATCTGCCGGCGATCCTCGGCGACCCCGACCGGCTGGAGCCGTTGCAGGACGAGTGGGGCTATCTGCTCATCTGGGCGACGCTCGGCGTCGCCTGCCTCACCGCGGCGGTGCTGCTCGTCATCCCGCTGCTCTTCGGCTGGCGCTCGATCTTCTCCAAGACGCCGGGCAAGGCGCGCACGGTGCTCTATTTCGCCTGCCTCGGCGCCGGCTACATCATGGTCGAGGTCGGGCTGATCGCCCATTTCGTCATGGCGCTCGGCAATCCGACCGTCTCGGCGACCATCCTCATCACCGGCATGCTGGTGTTCTCCGGCCTCGGCGCGCTCGTCTCCGAGCGCGTGCTGCCGATCAAGCAGGCGTTCATGCCGATCCTGTTCGTCGTCGTCGGCGGCGATGCTGGCGGGCTATGCGCTCTATCTCGACCACTGCGCTCGAGGCGATCGGCGCCTATCCCTACGCGCGAGCGGCTGGCGCTGTGCTTCGCCTTCATCGCCCCGCCGGCGTTCCTGATGGGCTTCCCGATGTCGGTGGCGATGACGACGCTCGGCCGGCTCGGCAAGGAGCACATGTTCATCTGGGCCTGGGGCGTCAACGGCTGCTTCTCGGTGATCGGGGCGGCGGCGGCGCCGGTGCTGGCGACCAGCTTCGGCCTCGCCTCCGTCATCGAGGTCGGCGGCGGTCGCCTATTTCGTGGCGTGGCCGGCCTTCGGCGGTGTAATGTCGCGGCGGACGGCCTGAGGGGGTCTTGCGGTGGAGGGGGCGAATGAAATTCGCGGGTCTTCGCGCATGTCTTGTCGGTGCTCGGGCTCTCGCTGGCGCTGGCCGGCTGCGCCGCGCCGCCTAGCGCGGCCGCAAGTGTCGACCGCGGCGCCCGGGCCGCGCCGGCGCAGTTTCTCCGACGTCGGCGGCGTCGACGTCGCCTATGTCGAGTTCAGGAACTCGGCCTTCCCCTATCACGGCGACATTCCCGCCTCGTCCGAGGACGGCGGCGGCCAGCCGTTCCTCAACGTCGACGAGAACGGCCGGCTCGGCCACAAATCGCCGCGCGGCGGCGTCCACTGGGAGGACCAGACCTACAACGACCGCCATGTGCTGGTCGCCGCCTCGCCGAACTTCGACCCCAAGGCGCCGGGCGTCATCGTCGTCTATTTCCACGGCAACAACGCGACGCTGCAGCGCGACGTCGTCGCGCGGCAGCAGGCGCCGCGGCAGGTCGCGGCCGTCCAGGCTCAACGCGGTGCTGGTCGCGCCGCAGATGGCGGTCGACGCGCGCGATTCCAGCGCCGGCAATTTCTGGCGCCAGGGCGCCTTCGCCGCCTTCCTCGACGAGGCCGAGGCCAAGATCGCCCGCTTCTATCCCAACGCGACCCACGCCGATTTCGCGCGCATGCCGGTCGTCATCGTCGCCTATAGCGGCGGCTATCTGCCCGCCGCCTACTCGCTCGCCCACGGCGGCGCGCGCGACCGCATCAAGGGCGTGGTGCTGCTCGACGCGCTCTATGGCGAGCCCGACAAGTTCGCGCGCTGGATCGAGCAGGAGCGCGGCCGGCCTTCTTCGTCAGCGCCTATTCCGCCTCCTCGAAAGCCGGAGAACGCCGCGCTTGCGCGCCAGCGACTGGAGCGCGACGGCGTGCCGACGGTCGTCCGGCGTGCCGGAGACGCTGGGGCCGGGAACCGTCGCCTTCGTCGATTCCGGCGACGTCGGCCACGAGGATTTCGTCAACCACGCCTGGACCAGCGACCCCATCACCGACGTGCTGACGCGCGTCAGCCGCTGAGCGGCTCCGGCCCGCAGCGAAGTCCTGGCGTGCCGTGGCTGTTTCCGACTAACTTGCTGTCCGTTTGCAAGCGAATATTTCACCCGCCGAACTTTGCGACTTTTTTAATCCGTCGGAGGACGATTTTCGTTATAAGCTTGGCGCAATCCGATCTACCGGCAGTCGGGCGGCCGGCAAGGCGACAAGGATGCGGCGCGAGAGGCCCAAAGAATTGGCGGCGGCGATTCGCGCGCATCCCGCAATTCTGTCGACGCCGCCCGTCGCTTCACGTTCGGATTACCTGCCTGGCGGGCGCGGCTCGGCGTCCTCAACAAGGTTCTCTCCAATCTCGGCGCGCGAGCGCCTGCTCGAGCATGCTGCTATCTCCACTTCACCGCGGCCAGCCCGGCCGAACATGGCGCGACGTTCGAGCGGCTGGCCGCCCTGTCGGCCGCGCGCGACCAGATCGGCGCGCGCGCGGCGCGCACGGCGCTGCGGCTCGCCCAGATCGCCGGCCTGTGTCGCTGACGCGCAGCCCCGACGACGGCGGCTGCGCATATTGAGCCGGCCGAGTCGCTGCTGGCCCTGGCGCGGCGAAGTCTACGGCATGGTGCTTCCGCATTTTCGACGATCTCGCGCCGCGCGTCGGCCTCTGCCGCGCGGCTGCGCGACGAACCCGATTACCTGCACGTTCGTTCTGCCGCGCTGGGGCGGGCCTTTCTCATGGCCGAATTTCAGCCAGGGGAAAACCGGACCTCTTCAACAGCCTGCTGCGCCTGGAAGGCGGACGCCCGATCCTGGCCACCGCCGTCGATCGCCATTGGCGCGGCCAGGACCTGCCGACCTCGCAGGAACTCGCCCGGCAGTTCTATGTCTCCGCCGAGCCAGACCCGCGCCGTGCTCAAGCAGGCCGAATCGCTCGGACCTCATCCGCACCGCGGCGCGCGGCCGCCTCCTGGACGCCGCGCCGCTGGTGGAGGCTCTATCTCGATGCGCTTTGCGACACTCTCGCCCTTTACGCCGAGCACGCCCTGGACATGGACGAGACGAGCTTCTCGCGGAGCAACGCGACGACCTGAGGTCGGCCGCCGGGATTTTTCAATTCGGTAGCGGAGCATAGTGATTAATACGGTTTTCGCGTGGATATTTTCGCCACAACATTTGCTCTCGCAATGGTTCATATGATTAAAGTCGGCGAAAAGACGACGGCGCGAGACGCGCACGTTGCGGGAGCCGGCGAGGAAAGTCCACCTAGCAGGTTCACGAACATGCCCAAGTCGACCGACTCCCTCGATCGCTACGCGCGGGCCATCGCCGCCGACCGCAATTTCGACGCCGCAGCCACCAGCTATATCGAGGCCTTCGTCAAGCTGGCGGCGCACGCTCGGCGGCTTCAACAAGGTCATTTCGTCGGGCGCCAGACGGCGCATCCTGAAGAGCATCCTCTACCTTCACTTCGGCAACGCCACCGACAATCCCGACGACGGCGGCGACGTTCGAGCGGCTGCTGAGCCAATCCAATCCGCATCCCGGCGAGGGCAGGAGAACTGCGGGCCGCGCGTGCTGCGCACCGTCATCTCGCTGGCGCAGCGCTCGGGTCACCTGGCCGTCAGCCAGGGCTGGTACGACCGTCGGCTGAAGATCCTGCGCCCGACCGACATGTGGATCGCCCAAGAGGCGGAGCGCCATGAGGTCGACGCTCGCGAGCCTCGCCCTGCTCGCGCAGGACCGTTCGCGCTTCGCGACGCGGCCGCGCGGAGCGGCGCTGGTCGGCCGGCTCGCGGTCGGCGCCGGCCGCAGCGAGCGGGCCGTCGGCGTTGACGCTCGGCGAGCCGGACGGCGCCGATGCGCGCGCTTGCCGCGCTCGACGGCGGCATGGCCACCGCCTTCGCGGTCGCCGACGCCTGGATCCGCGGCCAGCGCGTCCCCTCGCACAAGGAGATCGGCGCGAGCTTCCGCCTCTCGGCGAGCCAGGCGCGCAAGATCCTGCGGCTCGCCGCCGACCACGGGCTCGTCGTTTTCGACCGCGACGGCAAGATCGCCGACGCTTCGGGGCTGGCGGCCGCGTGCCGTCGTCTGGTGGCGCATGAATTCGCGCTCTACGCGCGCTTCGTGGCCCCTTTCGAGGCCGCAACCGCCGAGCCGATCGTGGCGCCAGCCTTCGTCGCCGAGCGCAGGCCCGAACACGCGCACTGATCCGTCCTCCCCACGGGTTCCGCACTAGCGCGCCGCGTGGCCTCCGCGGCGCGCGCTTTTTGTCGGGGCCACGATGACGCTGCGAGCATTCGCCGTCGCGGCGGCGCTGCTTGTGACGCTGGCTTCCGGCGCGCTCGCGGCCGATTGCGCCGCGCCGGCGGACGCGCGCCGAGATCCCCCGTCGGCGCCGCCGAGGACAGTCGCTGCCGCCCGACGCCGTCGCGCCCGCAGACGCCTGGCGTTGCCGGGGCGCTGCCTCGCAGTTCCAATCGATCGCGGGCGCCGATCGCATTCCCGACGCCGACGGCAAGACGCGCGCCGAGATCGCTTATGTCGCCTATCTCCTCGACGGCCAGGACGCCCGGCGAAACGCCCGGTCGTGTTCGCGCTCAACGGCGGACCGGGCGCGGGCTCGGTCTGGCTGCAACTCGGCGCCATCGGCCCCTGGCGGCTGCCGATGCAGGGCCTCGAGCCCTCCAGCCGCCGGCGCTGTCGGCGAACGCCGAGACCTGGCTCGATTTCGCCGATCTCGTCTTTCTCGATCCGCCGGGAACCGGATACAGCCGCCCGCGCAACGCCGGGCGCAGGCGGAGAAGGCCGACGTCTGGTCGGTCGACGGCGACATCGACGTCGCTCGCCGAAACGATCCGCCGCTGGCTTGCCGACCATGGGCGGCTCGTCTCGCCGAAGTTCATCGTCGGCGAGAGCTACGGCGGCTTCCGCGCGCCGCGGCTGGCCAAGACGGCTGACGGCCAGTTCGGGCGTCGGCGTCAGCGGAATCGTGCTGCTCTCGCCGGTGCTCGATTTCGGCGCCTTCGCCGAAGACCCCAGCAATCCGTTCCCCTATCTCACCCGCCTGCCCTCCTATGCGGCGACCGCGCGCGAGGCGAAAGGCCCCGTCACGCGCGCCGATCTCGCCGACGTCGAGGCCTACGCGACGCGGCGAATATCTCGCCGACTGGCTCGCCGGCCCGCGCGACAAGGCGGCGGTCGAGCGCAAGGTCGCGCGCGTCGCCGAGCTGACGGGCCTGCCGGCCGAAGCCGTGCGCCGCTATGGCGGCGATCTCAGCGAGGAGGATTTCCTGCGCGAGCGCGGACGGCTGCTCGGCGCGAAGTTCGCCTTTTACGACGCGACGCTGTCGGCCGGCGCGACCGCGCCCGGACTGGCCGGACGCCGAGGACCCCGTGCTGCCCGGCTTCGTGCCCGCCTTCACCGAGCGCCATGACGGCGCTCTACCGCGAGAAGCTCGGCTGGCGCATCGACGATCTCTACGAGACGCTCAATTCGGCGGTATCGCGCAGCTGGCGCTGGGGCCACGGCGTCAACGCGCCCGAGGCGCTCGGCGACCTCGCCCAGACGCTGGCGCTCGACCCCGGCTTTCGCGTGCTCGTCGACCCACGGGCTGACGGACGTGCAGCGCGCCCTATTTCGCCACGGCGCTGGAGCTCCAGCGACTGCCGGCTTTCGCCCGGCCCGAGCGGCTGACGTTCAGAACCTATCCGGGCGGGCATATGTTCTACATGCGCGACGACTCGCGCGAGGCGCTGCGCGACGACGGCGCGCCGCCTCATCGAAGCCCCGTAAGGCGTCCTGCAATTTGATGCGTCGTCTATCGGCGCGGCAGCGCCATTGCGACGCGCTCTACCGCACGGAGCCGGCGCTCTGATCGATGGCCGCCATGCGGTCCTTGGCGACGACAACTCCGGCGGCCGCGGCCTGGCCGAGATAATCCCTGGCGCGCTGCGCATCGCCGGGCGCGCCGACCACGCCGAGCTTGCTCAGCATCGCCGGATCGTAGGTATCGGCGAGCGCCACCCAGGCGCGCGGATCGCCGGCTTCGGCGGCGCGGGCGAGGAATTGCCGCGCGCTCGACAAGTCGCCCTTGGCCAGCGCGACGAGCCCCTGCACGCTCCAGCGCGCCGCCTCCTCGCTGGCGGGCGCCGGCGGCGCAGAAGCGGCGGCCGGCGCGGGTTCGGCGGCCGGCGCGGGCGACGTCGCCTCGGCGACGGCGGGCGCGGCCGCCGGCGCGGCGGCGCGGCCTTGGCGGGATCGACGGGCGCGGTCGCGCTCTTCGGCGGCTCGAGCTTGGCCGAGACGATCGGCGAGGCCGGCGCCGCGGCGGGGGTCGGGGCTTGCCGCGCGGCTTGGCCGCGGGCGTCGGCTGAGGCGTCGCCGGCGCCGCCTCGGAGGCGACGGCGAGCGCCGGCGCGGCGCGCGCGGCGGCCGGCGACGACGAGGCCGCGATCACGAACTGCGGCTTTTCGACGGCGCTGCGGGGTTGCAGCGCGTTGGGCTCGACCCGCGGCAGAAAGGCCAACCCGAGGGCGCCGGCGACGACGCCGGCCGCGAGACCCGATCCCGCCTTGATGAGAATGGTCACAGCCCGGTCTCCCTCATGGCTGCGCGCTCCCCGAACGCAGAAGATCCCCATACAGCTTATCCGCGATCGCCGTGGCTGTCGCCCCCGATCGGCCGCCGCGGATTTCGCGGTCTTTCGGAACGAATCCAGCGTCGGATCGGCCCCGGCGCGGTGCTTTTCGATCCAGTCGCGCGCAGGCTTGAGGCGCGGCCAGTCCGACTCCGCCGTCAGATTGACCTCGCGCCATTTCGGATCGGAGCCTGCGGCCATGAGCGGCTTGCTCCGCTCGAACAGAGCGGCGACGAAAGGCCCGTCCTGATCGGCCCGGTCGGATCCGTCGGCGGCGTCGATGGCGAGCAGGCCGAACGGCACGCCGATCGTCTCCACCGCGCCGTCCGGCGGAACGAGGCGCGGCAGATCCTTGGAGGTCAGCCGCGCGGGCGCGTAGCGGCCGGCGAGATCGTCGCGCCAGGGCAGAGCCAGCGCGTGCAGCTTGCCGTTCTTGGCGGCCTCGTTGAGGGCGCGCGATCTCGTCGGCGCCGAGCATGACCATCGCGTCGATCTTGCCCGCCGTCAGCAACCGAAGCGAGGCGCTCACGTCCTCGTGCACGACCTTCGGCGCGACGCCGAGCTTGGCGAACAAGGCCTGTCCGCTCGCGTCGACCACTCCGTCATCCTCGCCGAACGAGACCGGGCGGCCGTCGAGCTGCTTGACGTCGACCACGCCCGCCTTGGCGATCACGACCACCGGCTCGTTGGCGAGCCGCGCCACCAGCGGCGCCTTGGCGCGCAGATCCGCGGCCTTGGGATCGTCCGCCAGCGCGTCGATGGCGGCGAGCGCGAAGTCGCCCCCGTCCGTCTCGACGAAATGCGCGAGCGCGCCCGGCGAGGTCTTGCCCGCCCAGGCGCGCGCCTTCAACCCCGCCGCCTTGGCGGCGTTGACCAGTTCGGTCGCCATGCGCAGCGAAGTGGGGTCGTCGGTGTCGACGAGCACGATGAACTCATGCGACGAGGCAATCGCCGTCTTGGCCGGCTCGGCATCGCTGTCGTCGGCGCTCGTCGTCCGAGGCCGCGCCCTTCTTGTGCGCATGGACCGCGCCGCCGTGGCCGCGCCACGCGCCGTGATAAAGCACGCGATGGCCGTTGCGCCAGACCGGGTGCGGATAGCGGACCATCGTCTCCGCCTGAGCCGCTCCCGCGAGGCCAAAAACGACCAACGCCGCCAGGGCCAGAGACGCCGCTCCGGCCCACCCCCAGATATCCCGCTTTTTCATGCACGGGAAATTGTCGGGCAATTGAGACGCTAAGATGGCGAAGCTGCTTCGGCCGCCCAGTCCTCGAAAGCCACGCTCAAGGTCAATGCGTCCAATTCTTCGAATGTCCCTGAGTTAATCCAAAGCAGAACCGCCCGAATTTCCGCGCCGGGAAACATCGGCGCAACGGCGGCGCGGTAGAGCGCGAGCTGGCGCTGGTATTCGCGCCGCATGACCGCAGGCGCCGGTCTTGAAATCGGCGATCCAGACGTCGCCGGCTTCGCGCGCCGAGCCGGTCGATGCGGCCGGCGACGGAGACGCGCTCGCCGTCGGCGCGGGCGAGCATGGCCGCGAAGGGGACTTCCGCGCGCGAGCCGGGGCCGAACAGGACGCCGAGCGCCGGCGTCTCGATCAGCGCGAGCGCGCGCGCGACGAGCCCGGCCCGGCGCTCCTGCGAGAGCATCGTCGCCGCGCCGGGCGAGAAAAGCCTCGGCCGCCGCGCGCCGCCGCTCGAGCGGCAAGCCCGGCAGGCTTTGCAGCAGCCGATGCGCGAGCCGGCCCTCCTCGATCCGCGCCAGCCGCTCGGGCGTCACTTCGCCGGCCACCCGGCGCGACGGCGCGACCGGCGCATAGGCGACCTCGTGCGGCGCCGGCGCGCCGAGCCAGGCGGGCGGCGCCTCCGCCGGCGCAGACGACCGCCGGCGCGGGGCGCGCGGCGCCTTGCGGCGACTCGCCGAGCCGCAAGACCGGCTCCGCCGGATCCCACCAGCTCGGGACCTCCGCGCATATGCTCGCGCAAGCCGAGCGCGATGAGATTGCGCCCAGCATTCCGCCGGCCGGCCGCGCGCGCCCTCGAAGCCGGCGACGATGAGCCGCTGCGCCGCGCGGGTCATCGCGACATAGAGCAGGCGGCGGTGCTCGCCGGCCGCCGTCCGCGCGCGCGGCGGCGCGGCCTTCGGCCATGGCGGCGCAATCGTCGCCCGCCGAGCCCGCCCACACATGCAGCGGCGCCGCGCCGGAATGGGGCGGCGCGAGCTTCAGCCAATTCGGATCGTGCCGGCCGCTCGGCGCGCTCGCCGTGTCGGGCAGGAAGACGATCGGCGCTTCGAGCCCCTTGGAGGCGTGCACGGTCATCACCCTGCACCGCCGCCCCCGCCGCCTCCATGTCGCGCTTGATCTGCGAAGTCCGCCGCCTCGATCTCGGCGAGGAAGCTCGTGCAGCGACGGCGCCTCGCCCTGCTCGTGGGCGAGCGCGCGGGCGAGAAATTCGTCGATGGCGTCGCCGGCCTCCGCGCCGAGCCGCCCGACCAGCGCCCGCCGGCCGCCATCCGCGCCGAGCAGCCGCGCGAAGAAATCGAACGGACCCAGCATCGCGCCCGCGCCGCGCCACGTTCGACAGCTTCTCCCACGCCTGGGACTGCGAGGCCGCGAGCTCGGCGGCCGAGCGAGCCCGCTGCGGCCGGGCGCGAGCGCCATCAAGCGCCTCGTCGTCGAGGCCGATCAGCGGCGATTTCAGCACGGCGGCGAGCGCGAGATCGTCATCCGGGTTGAGCGCGACGCGCGCCGCCGCGCAGAGATCGAGCACGGCGATATGGCGGTCGAGCGTCAGCCGGTCGGCGCCGGCGGCGGGCACGCGCGCGCGCCGCAGGGCCCGCGTCATCGCCTCGAACAGGGCCCCGCGCGAGCGCACGAGGATGAGCACGTCGCCCGGCCGGATCGGCCGCAGCTCGCCCGGTCGTGGGGTCGGCGACGCGCTCGGGCGAGCCCGGCGCGATCCATTGCGCGATCACGGCGGCGATGCGGTCGGCGAGGATATGGGCGGGATGGCTGCGCTTCTGCGCGTCGAGCGGCTCGGCCCAATCGCCGGGCTCGGCGCCGGCTCCACGGCGACGACGGGCGGCCAGATCTCGACGATGCCGGGCAGGCTGTCGCGGATCGGAGAATGCGGCTCCGCGCGTCGCCTCGCCGGCGCTGACGCCCTTCCAGACCTCCGCGACCGCGAACACCTTGTCGACCGCGTCGAGCACGGCGGGCGCGGAGCGGAAGGAATGGGTCAGCCTCACATCGGCGAAGGCGAGCTCCGCCTTCTCGTGGCGGCGCGCGAAGAAGCGGCGCATGGCGTCGAACAGATGCGGCTGCGGCGCCCTGGAACGAGAAGATCGACTGCTTCTCGTCGCCGACCGCGAAGAAGCGTGCGCGCGGCGGAGCCCGCGCCCGCGCCGCTGAGGAAATCCTCGGCGAGCTTGGCGAGGATCTTCCATTGCGCGCGCGAAGTGTCCTGCGCCTCGTCGACGAGAATGTGCTCGACGCCGCGGTCGAGCTTGTAGAGCACCCAGGCGGCGTCGGTTTTCTCGAACAGCGCCTCGGTCTTGGCGATGAGATCGTCGAAATCGAGCGCCGCGCGCGCGGCTTTCGCTCGCCTGTAGGCGTTCTCGGAGGCCTGGCTGAGCCGGTAGAGGTCGCGGCTGCGCGCAACCGCCGTCGCCGCGCGTGCGCTTGTCGAGCAGCGCGAACAGGCGGTCGCGCTCGGCGTAGAGCGCCTCGACGATGTCGGGGAAGCGCTCGGTCGTCGCCTTGGTCGCGAGCGTCTTGCGCGGCGCCTGCTCCTTGGTGAGGAAGGCCTGGAGATAGAGGTCCAGACGCGCCTCCGGCTCCGCCGTCGCCGCCGCGCCGGTCAGGATCGCCGCCATCTTCTGATCGTTGGCCGAGCCTTGATTGAGCGCCCGCGCCCATTGCCGCCAGACCGCCCGCCCGCCGCCGCCCTCGCGCATGGCCTCGGCGATCGAGGCCTCGTCCTCGCCCGGCGCCGAGCCCCAGCCGCTCGGCGAGCTTGGCGGCGAATGCCTCCGGCCGTCCCGTGGATCGTCAGCGCCTCGCCGAGCCGCGCCGTCTCGGCGATGAGCGGCCCGAAGCCGTCGGCGCCGACGAGCCCGGCGACGCGCGCGATGACCGCGCCGAGTTCCGGATCGGTTCCGGCGAACAGCCGCGCCTGCGATTGCTCGCGCAGCAGCGCCGCCTCGCGCTCGTCGAGCGGGCGGAAGCCGGCGGGAACATTGGCCTCGAAGGGAAACAGATGCAGCACGCGCTCGCAGAAGGCGTGGATGGTCTGGATCTTCAGGCCGCCGGGCGTCTCGATGACGCGCGCGAACAATTTGCGCGCGCGCTCCAGATCGGCGCGGGTCGGAGGCGGCGCGCCGGCGGCGAGGATATCCTCGGCGAGCTTCTCGTCGTCGAGGCGTGTCCATTTGGCGAGCCGGTCGAACACGCGCTCGGCCATGTTGGCCGCCGCCGCCTTGGTGAAGGTGAGGCAGAGAATCCGCGACGGCTGCGGCGCCGGCGAGCAACAGCCGGACGACGCGCAGCGCCAGCACATGCGTCTTGCCGGAGCCGGCGTTGGCCGACACCCAGGCCGAGCTTTGCGGATCGGAGGCCTCGCGCTGCCGCCGCGCCGCGTCCCGAAGCGCGGCGTTCATGTCTCGTCTCCTTCCGAGAGCGCCCATTCGGCCACGCGGGCGAGATGGTCGTAGTCCGTCCCCTTGGCGACGAATTTGGCGAAGGGCCGGGAAACGTAACCTTTGGCGGGATTCCGGTAGCTGTCGAGCAGCGCCTTCAACTCGCCGAAATGCCGCTCGGCGACCTCGGCGAAGCTCGCGTCCTTGAACTTGATCGGCCGCGCCTTGCCGCCCTCGGCGCCGCCGAGCTTGAGATAGATCGCCTCGGACGTCTCCACGGCTTCGACGCCGTCGAAGGCGCCGCGCTTCAGCATCGCCGCCTCCAGCGTCAGTTGCGGCGCGAAGCCGACCTCGACCTCGCGCAGGCCGGGCGGAGCGCCGGTCTTGTAGTCGATGACGGTGGCGAGCCCGTCGGGACCGAGCTCGATGCGATCGGCGCGGGCGGTCAGCGTGAAGGGCGAGCCGTCGACGAGCGTGAGGGCGAGCTTGCCCTCGGCCTCGATCCAGATGCGCTGCGCAAGCTGCCGCCGCTCGGCGTCGAAGGCGAAGAAGAAATCGAGCGCCTCGAGGATGCGCGGCCAGCGCAGCGCCCGGAAGGCGGGATCGGCGTTGAGCGGAGCGAAGGCGGCCTCGGCGATGGCGAAAAGCCGCTCCCGCGTCCACGGGCCGTCCTTGCCGTAGGTCTCCAGCACGTCGTGCCAGACGTCGCCGAGCCCCGCCGCCGTGAGCCCCTGCCCCACCGGCGGCAAGCGGCCTCAGGCCCAATATCCGTTCCGCGTAGATCGCATAGGGATCGCGGCGCAAGGTCTCGATGCGGGTGACGCTGAGCTTTTGCGGACGCAGCGCCAACGGCGGCGCCGGCGCCGGCCGCTGGGCGGGCGGCGCCGGCTCGGCGCGGTCGAGCAAGCGGGCCAGCTCCAGCATAGCGCCCTCCGCGCGCGCTCAAATCCGCCATCGCCGCCTCGCCGGCCAGCGCCTCGAGCCGGCGCAGGAAGCGCGAGGCGACCGTCGGCGAGCCGTCGCGCTTCCTGGAGCGCGTGAGCACGGCGTCCTCAGTCCCAAGCGCCGAGATGAAATCCTGCGCGGTCTGGCCGATGCGCCGCTCGGGCGGCGACAGGCCGAGATCGGCGCGCATCTGGCGGTTGAGAAAGGCGTCCGTGCGCGCGGCGGGCGGCCAGACGGTCTCATCCAGTCCGGCCAGCACGACGCGGTCGAAATGGAGCAGCCGCGCCTCCAGAAGGCCGAGGATGGCGACGCGCGGATGGCCCCTCGGGCCGGGCGGGGCGCGCTCGGCGACGAGCGTCTCGAACATCTCGGCGTAGTCGGCGAGCCCGCAAGCGAAGCCCTCGCCGGCGGCCAGCGCCCACTCGTCGAGGAGATCGGCGATCGCCTCGCCCGGCGCTTCCGGGGCGGCGAGCGCGCGCAACGCCTCGCCATGTGCGGCGACGAGGCCGGCGAGCGGCCCGCCATCCGCCTCCCGCAAGGGCGCGAGCGCCGCGGCGAGGTCGCCGAGCAAGGCTTCGGCGCCGGCGAAATCGGCCTCGCTCAGCGCGGCTATGGCGGGATGCGCGTAAGCAGACGCGGCGGCCTCGCGGGCGGCGGCCGATGCGGCGGGGAGATCGGCAAGGCCGCTCGCCGGCAAGGGCGCCCGCAGCGCGCCGAGCTCCAGCGCGCGGGCGGCGGCGAGGTAGGCCTCCGGCGACCGGCCGAGCCGCAGCAGCCGCGAGCCGAGCAGCGCGGCGATCCGAGCCGGCTCAAATTCCCGCGCGGCGGCCACGGCGAGCCGCGCGAACACGCCCTCCTCCGTCGCCCCGAGCGTGGCGCCGGCCGAGTTCTCCGCGTCGATCCCCCAGCGCGTCAGCTCGGCGGCGACGCGGCGGGCGATCTTCGGATCGGGGGTGACGAGCGCCGCCGTGCGGCCGGGCGTCTCCAGCGTCTCGCGCAGCGCGATGGCGGCGGCGAGCGCCTCCTCGGCCTCGTTCTCGGCCTCGACCAGCGCCAAGCCGTCGAGCGCGGGCGCCGGCTTCCGCTCGAACCACAGATGCGTCGACTCCGCCGGCCGCATGGCCTCGGTGAGAAAGCACGAGCGCGCGCCTGCCTCGCCAAGGGCCCGCGCCTCCGCCCGGGCGACCCCGATTCGGCTCATGAGCCGCGCGTGCATGGCCTGGGGATGGCCGGCGGCGGTCGGGTCCTCGCCCTCGGCGATGACCCGCCAGGCCGCTTCGTCGAGATCGAGGTCCAGGTCGCGCAGCACGACGGCGCCGTTGGCGGCGCGGGCGACCGCGCCGATGAGCCGGGCCGTGGCGGCGTTGGCGCCGGTCGAGCCCGCCACGATCGTCGGTCCGCGCTTCGGCAATTCGGCGATCTCGCGAGCCACAGCCCGCTCGGCGCGCTCGGCGCGGTCGGAAAGGCCCTGCTCGGCGAGCCACGCCGGCCAGGCCTCGAAGGCGATCTTCAGGAATTCGAGCGTGATGCGCCAATAGGGGTCGAAGGCGTCGGCGACCAGCGCGCCAAGCCGGTCGAAGCCGACCCCCTCGATGCGCATGTCGTCGATGAGCGCGGCAAGATCGCCTGCAAGCCTGAGCGCCTCGGCCGGGGTGGCGGCGACCAGCGGCGGCTCGCTGTCGTCGGTTTCGAGCCGCCCGTCCGGCCCGACGCGCCGGATCGCGCCTTTGAGCCTTGCTCCCCAGGCCGCGACCAGCCGGGCAAGCGTCATGCGGCGTTGCAGATCGCCAACGGCGGGCGGGTCGTCAAAGGCCTCGATCTCCGCGAACTCGCCTTCCTCCGCCGCGAAGGCGCCGAGCGGCACGATTCGCGGCAGGGCGAGGCTCGCGGCGCCGCTGACGGCGATGAGCGCATCGCCGAAGGCGCGCGCGGCGCGCTGCGTCGGCAGATAGACGGTCGCCTCGGCGAGCGCGAGCGGGTTCGGCCCGGGAAAGCCGGGCACGAGCGCCCCGTCGAGCAGCGCGCGGGCGAGCGTCGGCAGAAAGGGGGCGGCGGCCGGAATGGTGAAGAGGCGAATCAAGCAGGAGGAGATTTAGCACGCTGCGCGCGCGCGCGGGACCGATGGGGCGCTCTTCGGACCGCGGGCGTCCCGCCCGCTTGGGGCGCGCGAGACGCGCGCGGTCCCAGCACGGGCGGCTCACGCCTGCGCCGTCCCCGTCCGCCTTCGCGCCGCGCGCTGGCGGGCCGGCCACAGGCTCACATGCGCCGCCAGCCAGCCGAGCGCGGCCGAAGCGAAAGCCACGAAGAACCCCTCCGCCGTCGTCGGAATTGCCGGCTCGAAATCGCCCCAGGCGCGCCGCGCCGTCTCGGCGTCGAAAGTGGTCGCGACCGCGAACAGGCGCGGCGCCGGCGCGGCCGTCGTGAAGGCCGCCAGCGCGTCCCGCAAATGGGCCAGGCGAATCCTGTCCTCGGCCATGTCGCGGCCGCGCTCGCGGGCGAGCGGATCGGCGTTTTGCTCCAGTCGCGCGATGGCCTCGACAGGCGTCAGATCCTTGGCGCGCGCCTCGGCGTCGAAGGTCGCCACCACGCGCGCGAGCTCGTCGACCGCGCCGGCGAGGCGCTGGCGATATTGCTGGGCGAACTCCGGCGCCTGCGCGCCGATAAGGCCGCAGACCAGCCCAAAGGCGAGCGCGAACCGGCGCAGCAAAATCTCCATCCCCTCCTCCGGTTGACGCGGAACCCCTCATTCGCCCCTATAGGACGGCGGGCGCTTGATAGCGCGGCGGAGGGTGCGATGGCGAACGCGGAGCGATGGCTCACCCTGCCGACCTTCGCCGGCTGGCGCGTGAGCGACCTCGGCCCCGACGCGCTCGCGGGCCTGACGCTCGCGGCCATCGCCATTCCCGAGCAGATGGCCACCGCCCGGCTCGGCGGCATGGCGCCGGAACGCGGTTTCCTCGCGTTGGTCGCGGGCGGCGTCGGCTTCGCGCTGTTCGGGGCGAGCCGGCGCCTGTCGGTCGGCGCGGACTCCACGATCACGCCGATCTTCGCCGGCGCGCTGGCGATGGCCCTCTCGACGGGCGAATCGCTCTATCTCGGCCAGGTCGCGCTGCTGGCGCTCATCGTCGGGCTCATGCTCGCGCTGGCCGGCGCGCTCAAGCTCGGTTTCGTCGCCGACCTCCTGTCCATTCCGGTGACGACGGGATTTCTGGCCGGCGTCGCCGCGCATATTGTCGCCAGTCAGGCGCCGGCGCTGATGGGGCTGCCCTCCCCGCCCGGGCCGATGCCGGAAGCGCTATGGTCTCTCGCCCACGAAATCGCCGGGGTCAGGCCGCTCCACCTTGTCCTCGGCCTCGGGGTGACGGCGTTCATCCTCGTGGGCGAACGCATCGCGCCGCGTTTCCCCAGCGCCCTCGTCGCGCTCGCCGCGGCGACGGCTGCGACCGTCGCCTTCGGGCTGGAGGCGCGCGGCGTGACGACGGTGGGCGCCATCTCCGGCGTCTCGCTGCGCCTCGCCCCGCCGCCGGTCTCCTACGAGATGCTGCGCCAGACCGCGGGCCTCGGGCTCGTCGTCGCGGCGGTGACCGATCATGCAGACGGCGACGACGACGCGCGCCTTCGTCGACGATCCCGCGCGCGGGCCGCGGGTCGACCGCGACCTCATCGGCGTCGGCGGGGCCAATATTCTGGCGGCCTTTCTCGGCGCCTTCCCGCTCGACGCGAGCCCGCCGCGCACCGCTGTCGTCGTCGAGACGGGCGGGCGCTCGCAGCTCACCGGCCTCATCGCCGCCGCCATCGCCCTGCCGCTGGCGATCTACGGCGGCGGCGTCATCGCCCATGTGCCGCACGCGGGCCTGGCCGGCGTGCTGCTGTTCGTGGCGCTCAGGATCGTGCGCGTTGGAACGATGGCGGACGTGGCGCGGCGGTCGCGGCCGGAATTCCTGCTGATCGTCCTCACCTTCGTCGCCATTGTCGCGCTGCCGATACAACAGGGCGTCGGCATCGGCATCGCGGTGTCGATCCTGCACGGTCTGTGGACAATCACCCGAGCGCAGGTCGTCGAGTTCGAACGCCGGCCCGGCACGTCGATCTGGTGGCCGAAATCGCCGCGGACGCCCGGCGAGACGGTGGCGGGCGTAAAGGTCGTCGCCTTGCAGGCGCCTCTGTCGTTCCTCAACGCCGAGACCGTCAACCAGGCGCTCGGCCGCCTGACGGGCGAGAAGCTGCTTGTCATCGAAGCCAACGCCATCGCCGAGATCGACTACACCGGCGCCAGGATCCTCGGCGACGCCATCGCCAGGCTTCAGAGCGCGGGCGTCGCGGTCGCCGTGGCGCGGCTCGAATCGGTCCGGGCGCAAGCGAGCTTCGCCCGCCACGGGCTGACGCGGCTCATCGGCGAGGACCACATGTTCTACAGCGTCGAGGAAGCGGTGCAGGCGCTGGCGCCGCGCTGACGCGGCTTTGTCTTATGGGCGCGCTAGCGATAGGCTCGCTGCGGTCCAAAGGAGACGCCATGTCCGGGTTCGCCGGTTTTTCCGCGCACGAGATCGCCCTCGGCGAGGCGACGATCTTCGCCCGCGTCGGCGGCGCGGGCCCGCCGCTGCTGCTGCTGCACGGCTATCCGCAATCGCATCTGATGTGGGCGCGCGTCGCGCCGGCGCTCGCGGCGCGCTTCACCGTCGTCGTCGCCGATCTGCGCGGCTACGGCCGCTCCTCGGCGCCGCCGTCGCACAACGGCGAACGTTATTCCAAGCGCGTGATGGCCAAGGACGCCATCGCGCTGATGTCCTCCCTCGGCCACGAGACATTCGCCGTCGCCGGCCACGACCGCGGCGGCCGCGTCGCCTATCGTCTGGCGCTCGACCATCCCGAGCGGGTGACGAAAATCGCCGTCCTCGACATCGTGCCGACGTGGGAGATGTGGGCGGGAATGGACGCGGCCCGCGCGATGACGGTCTATCACTGGATGTTCCTCGCCCAGCCCGAGCCGCTCCCCGAGACGCTCATCGGCGCCGCCGACCAGACCTATCTCGACCATACGCTCGCCAGCTGGACCGCCGACCGCTCGCTGAAGAGTTTCGCCCCCGACGCGCTCGAAGCCTATCGCGCGGCGTTCCGCGACCCTGTGCGCGTGCACGCGACCTGCGAGGACTATCGCGCGGGGGCGACCATCGACCGCGCGCTCGACGGCGCGGACCTTGCGGCGGGCCGCAAGATCGAGGCGCCGCTGCTGGCTTTGTGGGGCGCGACGGGCATTCCCGCCAGGGGCGAGGGCCCGCTCGCGGTCTGGCGGCGCTGGGCCTCGAACGTCAGCGGCTCAGGGATCGAGTGCGGCCACTTCCTGCCCGAGGAAGCGCCGGAGGCGACGACGAAGGCGCTCGCCGCGTTTTTCTGATGGAGACCTGGATGAAGCGAATTTCTCTGGCGGCGCTGGCTTGCCTGGCCGCGCTCGCCCCGGCGCGCGCGGACGAGGCCAAGGGCCTTTCCAAGATCAATCATATCGTCGTCATCTATCTGGAGAACCGCAGCTTCGATAATCTCTACGGCCTCTTTCCCGGCGCCGAGGGCCTCTCGGACTTGAGCAAGATCCCGCCGCAGGTCGACAAGGACGGCAAACCCTACGAGACGCTGCCGCCGGTCATCTACGTCGGCCATCACTTCTCGAGAATCGACGAACGCTTCCCCAGGAACCTGCCGAACGGCCCCTTTCGCGCCGACCCCTATGTCGGGCTCGAAGGCGTGACCGGAGACGCCTGGCATCGCTTCTATCAGGAGCAGTTGCAGATCGACGGCGGCAAGATGGACAAGTTCGTCGCCTGGAGCGACGCCGCGAGCCTGGTGATGAGCTATTACGACGGCTCGAAGACGCCGATGTGGCGGCTGGCCAAGGAATATACGCTGATGGACCATTTCCATCACGCGGCCTTCGGCGGCTCGTTCCTCAACCACATCTTCATGATCTGCGCCTGCCCGCCGAAATTCCCCGACGCGCCGAAGCGGCTCGTGGCCGAGCTCGACGACAAGGGAATGCTGGTCAAGGACGGCGCGGTGACGCCGGACGGCTACGCCGTCAACACGCTGTTTCCCAAGGGCGGCCCCTACCCCGCCAAAGCGAAGCCCGACGCGCTGGTCCCGCCGCAGACCGATCCCACCATCGGCGACCGGCTCGACGAGAAGGGGATCGACTGGGCGTGGTACTCCGGCGGCTGGGACGACGCGCTGGCGCATCAGGCCGATCCGCTTGTTCCAGTTCCATCACCAGCCCTTCGCCTATTTCGCGAATTACGCGCTGGGGACGCCGGGGCGCGAAGCATCTGAAGGACGAGAACGATTTCGTCGACGACATCGCGCATGGCAAGCTGCCGCCGGTCGCCTTCTTCAAGCCGGTCGGCGAGAACAACGAGCATCCCGGCTACGCGCAGATCCTGGCGGGCGAGTATCACACCGCTTTCCTGATCCAGATGATCCAGAAGAGCCCGCTCTGGAAAGACACGGCGATCATCGTCACCTACGACGAGAACGGCGGCCTGTGGGACCATGTCGCCCCGCCGAAGGGCGACCGCTGGGGGCCGGGCACGCGCGTGCCGGCGATTGTGATCTCGCCTTTCGCCAGGCGCGGTTTCATCGACCACACGGTGATGGACACCACCGCCATCGACAAGCTGATCGAGACGCGCTTCGGCCTCGCCCCGCTGGGGACGCGCGACGCCGCGAGCCCCGACATGACCGAGGCGTTCGATTTCGCGGAGTAGCAGGCGGGGCCTGGACGCCCCTCACGTCCGCCCGGTGCGCAGCGCCCGCAAGGTCATCGAGACGATGCGCTCGAATCTCTGCGCCAGCGCCGCCGCCGGCGTCTCGCGATCGAGCCGCAGGGCGACCGGATGGATGAAGCGGTGGCTCGTGTCGAACACCAGCGCCAGAGCGCGGCGCCGGTCGGCCATCGCGAAGGCGCCCGAGGCGACGCCCTCCTCGACCACGCGCTGCATCTCGGACTGCACGCGCGCGCGGTGCTTGCGGGCGCTGGCGCGCTCCTTGGTCAGAGATTCTATCAGCAGATCGAACAAGGCGGGGTCGGCGTCGAGCTTGCCGCGATAGGCGCGATGCACGGCGAGCAACATGCGCTCGAGCTTATCGTAAGCGGGATCGGCGCCTTCCGCCGCCTCGCGCAGCTTCGCCTCCAGCGGGCGCAGCCACGCGGCGGTGATCTCCTCCATCAGCGCGATCTTCGAGGGAAAGTAGCGATAGACGTTGGCGTGGGTCATGCCCGCTTCCGCCGCCACGCCGACGACAGTGGTGCGCGCCGCGCCGAAGCGGCGCACGTGCTCGGCCGCGATAGCGAGGATGCGGCTCTCCACCGGCTCGGGCGGCGGCGCGCGCGCGTTCATCGGGCGAGCGCGGCGAGCACGCTCTTGCTCAGCCGGCAGGCGACGGAATAGGCGGGGTTGAACACATTGGCGACGTCGTAGCGCACCGCCTGCCCGAGCAGATGGCTGGCGGCGAGCGCGTCGAGGCCGTAGTCGGCGGCAAGCCACGCCATCATCTCGGTGGTCGCGTGCTGCAGGGCCTGGTCGAGCGGGCGGGCGTTGCCGAGGGCGAAAATGTAATCCGCCGTCTCGCCGCGCGGCCAGTTGATCGTCCGTCCCTTGCGCACCGACACCGTGAACTCGACCTCGAACGAAGTCTCGATCCCGGTGCCGACGATCTCCCCGTCGCCCTGGCAGAAGTGACCGTCGCCGAGGAAGAACAGCGCGCCGGGCGCGAAGACGGGAAAATAGGCGGTCGCCCCCGGCCCGAAGCGGCGGTAGTCCATATTGCCGCCGTAGGGCCCGCTGGTGGCGGTGGAGATCGCCTGACCCAGCGGCGGCGCGACGCCGAAACAGCCGAGCATCGGGGCGAGCGGCGCCTCGAAGCGGGCGAGCGCGGCCGGCGGGTCGACGAGCCGCGCCTTGCCGGCTTGCGCATCGAGGCGCCAGAGTACGCGCGCGCGCTCCGGCATGGCGGCGACGGAGGCGGGATCGACAACGTTCGGCGCCACGGGGCCGAAGGTCCAGCCCTCGTCGCGATTGGGCGTGATTCGCTCGATGCGCACGGCGAGGCTGTCGCCGGGCTCGGCGCCTTCCACGTAGAACGGGCCGGTCATCGGATTCGGCCGCGATTTTCGAGCGCGCGCCGGCCTTGTCGAAGCCCCAGGCGTCGACGGTCTCGGTGACGACGACGTCGCCGTCGGCGATGCGCAGCGCGGGCGCGAACGAGCCCAGCGCATTGTGAAAAACTTCTGGTTCGAAACGATGACGCGCCATGGACAAGCCCTCCGGCCGACGACCATGCCGGCGCGGTGCGCGCGAGCGCAAGCTTCAGGCGGCTTTCGGACCCTTTCGGCGGCGAGCTCGCGGCGGCGAGCACGCGATTGCGGCCGTTGCGCTTGGCCCGATAGAGCGCGGCGTCCGCCTCGGCGGTGAGGTCGCGCGAAGCCGCGCTCCGACGTTTCGGCGCAGGCGACACCGAACGAGGCGGTCACGACGCCGAGCTCCTCGCCGCCGGCGTGGGGAATCCGCATCGCCGCCACCGCCGCGCGCAGGCGCTCGGCGAGGCGGTGGGCCTCGTCGAGGGGCGTGCGCGGCAGCACCAGGATGAACTCCTCGCCGCCGTAGCGGCCGGCGACGTCGTCCGCGGCGCCGATCTCGGCGAGCGCGCAGGCGGCGACCCGGCGCAGGCATTCGTCGCCGGCCTGATGGCCGTAGAGATCGTTGAACGACTTGAACCGGTCGACGTCGTAGAGGACCACCGAAATCGGCGACACCAGCGCGCTGTCGTTGGCCCACAGCCGGTCGGCCGCCTCTTCGAGCCGGCGGCGGTTGGCCAGTCCCGTCAGCGGATCGTGCCGCGCCTCCTGCCCGACCTCGGCCATGCGCAGGCGCTGGCGCAGATCGAGGAGATAGGCGCGCCGCGCCTGGCGGTTGCGCTGAAAGGCCGAATGCAGCGTCATCAGCACGCAGAGCGAGATCGGAATGAGCCCGCCGACATAGATCCGGCTCGGCGCGCCATGGGGCGAGCGCGCGACCGCGGCGAGCGACGTCAGGCAGAGAGCGGTCGTCCACAGCGAGGCGCGCGAACTCACCGGCAGGCTCGCGTTGCAGAGAATGGCGATGACCGCGAACTGGGTGAGATAATAGGGCGCGCCCGGCGATTTGCTGGCGTAATAGGTGACGGCGACCTGAACCGCGATCAGCGTGGGAATGGCGAAGCCCATGAGGTCGCGCCGCAGCGGCGTGGCGGCGGAGCGCGCGAAGGCGGCGATCAGCAGCAGCGCCGGCGTCACAAGGCCGAAATGCAGCGCCGCCGAGAGCGCGAACACGTCGGGCGTCAACGACCATTCGGCGACGAGCTGGACATTGTAGACGAGCGCGGCGGCGAGCGCGGCGCGATAAAGCGCGCGGATCTGTTCCTGAGCGGTGTCTTCCTGAAAACGCGCCTCGAGCCAGGCCGGAAGCGCGCGCATCCGCCGGTCGGCGAGCGCCTCGTCGAGCTCACGCGGCGAGCCTGCCTCGGCTCGTCCCTAGACGGCGGCTTGGGCGTCTGGCCATTGTGAAAAGGCCGTTCAAAGTCGCATTCCGTCAAAATGCTGAGGTCGAAAGGGCGACGGCGGCAATGAGCGAGATCGTTCCGCCAATTCCTGACATTCATTCAAGTGCCGCTAGGCGCCTCGCGCCCTCACGCGGCCCCGCGCCGGGCCGCGGCGTCTCGGCGGCCCGCACCAGTCCGAAGAGGTCGCGCGTGCCGCGCTCGGCCTCCGCGATAATCGCCGACAACAGGGAGTCGGCGTCGATCGCCGTCATTGCTGCGCCGCGCGCGCGCGCGGCGGAAGGCTTCGGTCAACAGGCGCGGGTCGACGTCCGCGAGGGGGTGAGCAACGATCCGGTTGCAAGACGATTTCCTCTGGGTTGTACCCTAGGGAAAGGTCGTACCGCTTAATTCGTGGAAGACTTGGCCCACGGCGCCGAGTCATTTCGACCAAGGGCGTCAAGGCGTATTTAAGGGTCTTGGAATGCGTTGCGAAAAAGCGCGGGTCAAGATCTCGCCGGGATGCGCGCAACCCAGGAAATCCGGGGCTCTCCGCGATTCTAGACTTTCGTCTAGATGCTACGAAGCCTCGGCCAGAAGGCCGACGCCGCGCCGCTCCAGTTCGAGATCGGCGAGCGGAGTTGGATAATCCCCGGTAAAGCAATGGTCTGTGAACTGCGGCGCCTGCGGATCGCGGCCGGCGCAGCCCATCGCGCGGTAGATGCCTTCGACGGAAAGGAAGGCGAGGCTGTCGGCGCCGATGAAGGCGCGCATTTCCTCGAGCGACATGCGCGCGGCCAGCAGCTTGTCGCGCTCGGGCGTGTCGATGCCGTAGAAATCGGGATGGGCGATCGGCGGCGAGGAGATGCGGAAATGCACCTCGCGCGCGCCCGCCTCGCGCATCATCGCGACGATCTTGACGCTGGTGGTGCCGCGCACGATGGAATCGTCGATCAGCACGATGCGCTTGCCCTCGACCACGGCGCGATTGGCGTTGTGCTTGAGCTTGACCCCGCTCTCGCGGATCGCCTGCGTCGGCTGGATGAAGGTGCGCCCGACATAGTGGTTGCGGATGATGCCGAGCTCGAACGGCAGGTCCAGCGCCTGCGCGTAGCCGAGCGCGGCCGGCACGCCGGAATCGGGCACCGGCACGACCACGTCGGCGCAGCGCCGGCGCCTCGCGCGCAAGCTCCGCCCCCATGGCCTTGCGCGCGTCATAGACCGAGCGGCCGTGGACGACGGAATCGGGGCGGGCGAAATAGATGTATTCGAAGATGCAGGGGCGCGGGCGCTTCGGCGGAAACGGCTTGAGGCTGGTGACGCCGGTCTCGTCGATGACGACGACCTCGCCGTTCTCGATGTCGCGCACGAATTTCGCGCCGATGATGTCGAGCGCGCAGGTCTCGGAGGTCGAGGATCGGGCAGCCGTCGAGCTCGCCGAGCACGAGCGGGCGGATGCCGAGCGGGATCGCGCGCGCCGATCAAGCTTCTTGTTGGTCAGCGCGACGAGCGCATAGGCGCCCTCGATCTGCTGCAGCGCGTCGATGTAGCGGTCGACGATGCGGTTCTTGCGCGAGCGCGCGGTCAACAGCAGCACGACCTCGGTGTCGGAGGTCGACTGGCAGATCGCGCCCTCGGCGATGAGCTCGCGCCTGCAGCGTCAGGCCGTTGGTGAGATTGCCATTATGCGCGACCGCGAGCCCGCCGGCCGCGAGCTCCGCGAACAGCGGCTGCACGTTGCGCAGGATCGTCGCGCCGGTGGTGGCGTAGCGGACATGGCCGACGGCCGAGCTTCCCGGCAGCCGCTCGATGGTCTGGACCTTGGAGAAATGATCGCCGACGAGGCCGAGACGGCGCTCGGAATGGAAGCGCTTCGCCGTCGAAGGCGACGATGCCCGCCGCCTCCTGGCCGCGATGTTGCAAGGCGTGCAGGCCGAGCGCGGTTAGCGCCGGCGGCCTGCGGGATGGCCGAAAATGCCGAAGACGCCGCATTCCTCGCGAAGGCGTCGGCGTCGAGGTCGAAATCGGCGCTCAAGGCTTCGTCAGCGATGGCGCGGGCGCCGGCGGCGGCAGCGCGACCTTGCCGTTGATGAGCGCGTCGAGCTTGTCCCGGTCGGCGGAGTCGGTCTTGAGGCCCGGCGCCTGGGCGCGGCTCGGCGAGGGCGAAGGCGGCGCGGCGGCGGGCTTGGTCTCGTCGGCGGGGACGTCGGCGCCGCTCGGCGTCGTCTTGGACTTGATCCAGGTCTCCAGCGTCGTCGCGGCGTCCTCGGGCAGCATGGCGATGATGCGGTCGGCCGTGTCGGTCAGCATCGGCCGCGTCTTGGCGTTCTGCACCCATTCCGGCTGCTGCTTGTCGCCGACCAGCCAGTTGAAGATCGCGAAGGCGACCACCGCCAGGAAGAAGCCGCGCGCCGCGCCGAACACGAAGCCGAGCGAGCGGTCGAGCGCGCCGATCTTCGAATCGAGGATGGCGTCCGACAGCCTCACCGTGAACAGCGAGACGACGATGAGCGTGGCGAAGAACACCACCGCCGCCGCCACCGCCTGCAACACCACCGCCTTGTGGATGTAGGGCGCGAGATAGGGCGTCACGTAGGGGTAGAAGTAATAGGCCGCCGCCGCGGCCGCGAGCCAGGAGCCGATCGCCAGCACCTCGCGGGTGAAGCCGCGCATCAGGGACAGAATCGCGGAGACGAAGACGACGCCGATTACGCCGAGATCGAGAAAAGACGGCATCCAGTGTCCTCTTCGCGGCGCCGGTCCGCGCCCGATTGTGCGACGCGGCGGCTTATAACGGAGGCGCGCGCGGTTCGTCACGCCCCGGCTTGCGGGAGGGACAGGGCGAATATTGGGCGGGGATGGCGATAGATCAAGGCGCGCGCAGAGCCGGGCGTTGTCTCGGGATCGCGGGCCGCGTGGCGGCCGCTGTGAATGACAAACTTCGTCGGCGCCGGCCGCGTAGAACACCAGATAGGGATATGGCGTCACGACCAAGCGGCTGATAGTCGAGGTCGTCCGTGCGCGGCCCCGATCAAGGGATGCGACGACAACAGATCGACGAATGTTCTGATGCGCGCTTGAACGCGGGCCGCGCCCCGGGGCGAGCGCGCCGCGAGGTAGTCGAGAATCGCCTCAAGATCGGCGAGCGCCGGGAGGGTGAAACGAACCTTCACAGCCCATGCTTGGCCCAGACGGCGCGCACCTCCTCGTCAGTTGCAAATTCGCCTTGGGCGACGGCGGCTTTCGAGCGGGCGATAGCGGACCGTTCTTCGCCGGTCAGAAGCACGGGGGCCGCGTCTTCGCCGGCGAGTTGCAGGACGATCCGCGCAATGTCATCCTGAGCCGCGGGGGGAAGCCCACGGGCGGCCGCGACGGCGCGTTCAAGCAAGTCTGTCATAGAGGAATGATACGCCTCACCGGACGGCGGCGGCAATGGGTTTCGGCGACGGCGGTGGCGGGCGATCGGAAGTCCGCGACCCCAATTTGCATTTGCCGTGAATTGTGAGACGTCGCCGAATTCCGCGACAAATCTCAATCCAACCTTGACCCTCCCCCGCCGCGCTTCGTCTCCGCCCCCCGGCTCGCCACCCCCGCCGCCGCAATATCCGCCACCAGCGACGCCACCGACGTCACCGGCGTCACCCGCCCGCCGTCCTCGTCCCTGGCCGCGCCCGCCGGCGCGTATGCCTTGCGAGAAGCCGAGCTTCGCCGCCTCCTTGAGCCGAAGCCCCGCGTGCCCCACCGCCCGCACCGCGCCCGAAAGCGCGATCTCGCCGAAATAGACGGCCTCGTGCGGCAAGGCGACGCCGACCAGCGAGGAGATCAGCGCCGCAGCCGCCGCCAGATCCGCCGCCGGCTCGCCGATGCGCAGGCCGCCGGCGACGTTGAGATAGACGTCGTGCTGGCCGAGCTTCAGCCCGCCATGCGCCTCCAGCACCGCCAGCACCATGGCGAGCCGCGCTCGGATCCCAGCCGACGACGGCGCGGCGCGGCGTGCCGAGCGTCGAGGGGGCGACGAGCGCCTGGATCTCCACCAGCACCGGGCGCGCGCCCTCGACGCCCGCGAACACCGCCGCGCCCGGCGCCGCGACGTCGCGGCCGGCGAGGAACAGAGCGGAGGGGTTGGCGACCTCGGCGAGCCCCGCCCCGGTCATCTCGAACACGCCGATCTCGTCGGTCGCGCCGAAGCGGTTCTTGGTCGCGCGCAGCACGCGGAAGGCATGGGCGCCGTCGCCCTCGAACGACATCACCGCGTCGACCATGTGCTCGACGACGCGGGGGCCGGCGATCTGCCCGTCCTTGGTGACATGGCCAACCATGACAACGGCCGCGCCGCTCGACTTCGCGTAGCGGATGAGCGCCTGGCTCGCGCGCGCGCACCTGGCTCACGCTGCCGGGCGCCGATTCGACCGCGTCGCTCCACAGCGTCTGGATCGAATCGAGGATGACGAATTTCGGCGTCTCGCCGGAGCCGAGGGTTGCGACGATGTCCTCGACCAAAGTCTGCGCGGCCAGTTGCACCGGCGCGCTGGAGAGGCCGAGCCGGCTGGCGCGCAGCCGAATCTGCTCCGTCGATTCCTCGCCCGAGACATAGACGACGCGGCCGCCGAGATCGCGCCAGCGCCGCGCAGGCCTGGATCAGCAGCGTCGATTTGCCGATGCCGGGCTCGCCGCCGATCAGCGTCGCCGAGCCCGGCACGAAGCCGCCGCCGGCGACCCGATCTAGCTCGGCGATCCCGGTGACGATGCGCTCGACCGGCTTCGATTCGCCCGACAGGCTCTCCAGCGGAAACGGCCGGCCGACGAGGCCCTTGCGCGCCGCAGCCCCGCCGACGCCGAGCGCCGCGGCCTCCTCGATGATCGTGTTCCACTCGCCGCAGGCCTCGCACTTGCCCGCCCAGCGCTGCGAGACGGCGCCGCAATTCTGGCAGACGTAGGAGGCGCGGGCGCGGGCCATCAGCTCGGCGGGCTGCCGTTCTCGCGCCAGCACCGCGCCCGGCGAGATAGAGCGAGCCGGCGATGAGGATGCGCGGCGGCTGCGGCCATTCGCTCGCCGGCCAGAAGCCTCCAGCGCGGCGCCGACGCTCGGCCGCCACGCGCGCGGCGAGGCCCGCGCGGGCGGCGATGGCGGCGACCTCCTCGGCGGGGCGCGCGGCGTGCTCGCCGGGGATCGGCACGGCGATCACCTCGCGCGCCAGCCCCTTGAAATGGGCGAGGAAAGCGCCGGTGTCCTTGGTCGACAGCGTGCCGCAGATCAGCGACCAGCGGGCGCGGCGAAGCCTCCTCGAAATCGGCCATCGCCTCGGCGAGCACGCGGCCGCCCGCCTCGTTGTGGGCGCCGTCGAGCCAGACCTCGGCGCCCGCCGGGGCGCGGCGCGATCGAGCGGCCCGGCGCGCAGCCGTTGCAGCCGCGCCGGCCATTGCGCCTTCGAGAGGCCGCGCTCGAAGGCGCGCCTGCGGCAGATCCGGGCGCGATCGGCCGCAGCGTCGCGACCGCCGCGGCGGCGTTGCCGAACTGATGCCGGCCGGGCAGGCGCGGCTGGCGGCAGATCGAGCAGACCCGTGCTCGTCCTCGAAGACGAGCCGGCCGTTCTCGCGCGCGGATGAAGAAAGTCGCGGCCCTCGAGGCGGCGCGGCGCGCCGAGCCGGATCGCCTCGCGCTCGATGACCGCGCAGCGCCTCCTCGGCCTGCGCCGCGATCACCGCCGGAGACGCCGCGCCTTCAGAATGCCCGCCTTTTCGAAGGCGATCTTGTCGACCGTCGCGCCGAGAAATTCGGGATGATCCATCGACACCGGCGTGATGACGGTCGCGGCGGGCCTGGCGATCACGTTGGTGGCGTCGAAGCGCCCGCCCAGGCCCACCTCCAGCAGCAGGTAATCGGCCGGCGTCTCGCTGAACAGCAGGAACGCGGCGGCCGTGGTGATCTCGAACACCGAGATCGACTGGCCGGCGTTGACGCGCTCGGCAGTGATCGAGCGCCGCGCCGAGCCGTGCGTCGTCGACGAGTTCGCCGGCGAGCCGGATGCGCTCGTTGAAGCGCACGAGATGCGGCGAGGTGTAGACATGGACGCGCTTGCCCGCCGCCTCCAGGATCGCGCGCATGAAGGCGACGGTCGAGCCCTTGCCGTTGGTGCCGGCGACATGGATGACCGGCGGCGACGCGCTTCTGCGGCGAGCCGAGATCGGCGAGCAGCCGCTCGATGCGGCCGAGCGAGAGATCGACGAGCCGCGGATGAAGCGGCGCGAAGCGTTCTGTGATGGCGTCGGTCAAGGGCGGCTCAGGCGGCGGCGGCCGGCGCGTCTTGGTCAGCATGCGGCAAAGGCGCGCCAGCGTCGCGCGCATCTCCAGCCGCGGCACGACCATGTCGACCATGCCATGCTCGCGCAGAAACTCGGCGCGCTGGAAGCCCTCGGGCAGGCGCTGGCGCACCGTCTGCTCGATGACGCGCGCGCCGGCGAAGCCGATGACGGCGCCGGGCTCGGCGATCTGTATGTCGCCGAGCATCGCATAGGAGGCGGTGACGCCGCCGGTGGTCGGATTGGTCAGCACGACGATATAGGGCAGCGCGGGCCGCGCGCAGCCGCTGCACGGCGACCGTCGTGCGCGCCATCTGCATCAGCGAGAACATGCCCTCCTGCATCCGCGCGCCGCCCGAGGCGGTGAAGATGACGAACGGCGCGCGCTTCTCGACCGCCAGCGCCATGGCCGCGACGATCGCCTCGCCCGGCGGCGAGCCCGAGCGTGCCGCCCTGGAAGGCGAAATCATGCACCGCCGCGACGACCTCCTGGCCTTCGAGCCTGCCGACGGCGGCGACGATGGCGTCGGCGGAGCCGGTCTTGGCGCGATGCTCCTTCAGCCGGTCGGCGTAGCGCTTGATGTCGCGGAACTTCAGCGGGTCGGTCGGGGACTTCCGGCGCCGGCAGGTCTCGTAGACGCCCTCGTCGAAGAGCGCGGCGAGCCGCGGACGCGGCGCGATGGCCATGTGATAGCCGGAGCCCGGCACCACCATCAGATTGGCCTCGAGATCCTTGTGGAACACGAGCTGCCCGCTCTCCGGGCATTTGACCCAGAGGTTCTCCGGCGTATCGCGCCGCAGCAGCGAACGGATCTTCGGCGGAACGACGTTCGACATCCAGTTCATGGAACGATCCTCACCGCCTCGCGCCGGCCACGCCGTCGCGCCAGTTCCCTGACGAGCCTCGCCACCGCCTCGGCCGGCTTGCCGTCGGGCAGCGCCTTGCGAACCGCCTCGACCAGCGCCGAGCCGACCACCACGCCGTCGGCGCGGGCCGCGATGGCCGCCGCGCTCGCCGCGTCGCGAACGCCGAAGCCGACCGCAACAGGCAGTTGGGTATGGCGCTTGATGCGCGCAACCGCCGCGCCGACGAGATCGGCGTTCGGCGCGGCCGAGCCGGTGATGCCGGTGATCGAGACGTAATAGACGAAGCCCGAGGTGTTGGCGAGCACGGTGGGCAGGCGCTTGTCGTCGGTCGTGGGCGTCGCGAGGCGGATGAAGTTGAGGCCGGCCTTCAGCGCCGGCAGGCACAGCTCCTCGTCCTCCTCCGGCGGCAGATCGACGACGATGAGCCCGTCGACGCCGGCGGCCTTGGCCTCGTCGAGAAACGGCTCGACGCCATGCACGTAGATCGGGTTGTAATAGCCCATCAGCACGATGGGCGTCTTGTCGTCGTCCTTGCGGAAGTCGCGGACGAGCTGCAGCGTCTTGTTGAGGGTCTGGCCGCCTTTCAGCGCGCGCAGGCCCGCCGCCTGGATCGCGGGGCCGTCGGCCATCGGATCGGTGAAGGGCATGCCGAGCTCGATCACGTCGGCGCCGGCCTTCGGCAGCGCCTTCACGATGGCGAGCGAGGTCGCGTAATCGGGATCGCCGGCCATGACGAAGGTGACGAGCGCGGCGCGGCGGGCGTCTTTCAGGGCGGCGAAGCGGGCGTCGATGCGGGTGGTCATGGGCGTCCGCGTTAGCACGCGCGGGCGCTAGAGGAAACCAACGAAAATCAGGTGGGGGGATCGGACGGCAGGGGTCTCGGCCCGACGACGGCGCGGCGGATCATCATGATCCCGCCGAAGCTGACGGCGAAGCAGAAGAGCCACAGCAGCGACAGAAGCCCGACATCGGACGTGCTCCCGGAGCCAAGGAACGCCGCCATGAAGCCGAGCGAGCAGGCGCCCGGCAGCAGCAGAATCACGCCAAACAGCAGGAGCAGCGCACGCAGCATCAGGTCCGCCTCCCCGCCGCGCTATTCCGCCGCCGTCCGTCGCGCGGCCGCCGTGGCGGGGGCCCGCGCGAATCGCAGCACGCCGTCGTCGATGCGGCCGAAGCGCAACAGCCGCACGTCCCTGGCGTAGTTCTGATAGACGCGCCAGGGCGCGCGGGCGCCCTGGCGGGGCAATTTGGCCGCCGCGCGCTGGATGTAGCCTGAGGTCAGGTCGAGGACGGGCCCGGCCGGCTCGCCTTCCACCGTCGGCGGGGTCGCGGCGGCGAGCCCGCGCTCGCGCAGGAAGTTGAGAAGCCGGCAGGCGTAGCCGGCGATGAGATCGGCCTTCAGCGTCCACGAGGAATTCGTGTAGCCGAACACCGAGACGAGGTTCGGAACGCCCTCGTACATGCAGGCCTTGTAGAAATGCCGCCGCGCGAAATCGACAGGCGCGCCGTCGACGTCGAAGGCGACGTCGCCGAGCACGTTCACTTCAAGCCCCGTCGCGACGACGACGATGTCGGCCTCGAGCGCCCGGCCCGATCTCGTGCGCACGCCCCCGGCCGTAAAGGTCTCGATCTCGTCCGTGACCACCTTCGCGCGCCCGTCCCGCACGGCGTGGAACAAATCGGCGTCGGGAACGAGGCAGAGCCGCTGGTCCCACACGTTGTAGCGCGGCGTGAAATCGGCGGGGTCGGCGTCTGGCCCAAGCTCGGCGCGCGCCAGGGCGATGAGGCCCCGCTTGGCCTTCTCCGGGTACTTGCGGAACAGCCGGTAGAAATACATCGCCTGCAGCACGTTTCGCAGCCGCGTCAGCTTGTAGGCGAAGCCTGCGGGCAGCGCGGCGCGCAGCCCATTGGCGAACGCGTCCTCGGAGGGCCTTGCGAACATATAGGTCGGCGAGCGTTGCAGCATCGTCACGCCCGCGGCCGTCTTGGCGATCTCCGGGACGATGGTCACGGCGGTCGCGCCGCTGCCGATCACCAGCACCCTCTTGCCGGCGTAATCGAGATCCTCGGGCCAGAATTGCGGATGCACGAGGCGGCCGGCGAAGTCGGCGAGGCCCGGAAACTCCGGGAAATAACCGCGGTCGTAACGATAATAGCCCGCGCAGATCGACAGGAACCGCGCCGCATAGCTCACTCTCTCGCCGCCGCGCTCCGCCTCGACCCTCCATTGCGCCCGGCCTGAGTCCCAGGAGGCGGAGACGACCTTCGTCTCGAACGCGATATGCCTGTCGACGCCATATTCCGCGGCGGTCTCGCGGACATAACCGAGGATCGACGGGCCGTCGGCGATGGACTTGGACTGCGTCCACGGACGGAAGGCGTAGCCGAGCGTGAACATGTCGGAATCCGAGCGAACGCCGGGATAGCGGAACAGATCCCAGGTGCCGCCGATCGCCCCGCGCGCCTCCAGGATCGCGTAACGCGACCAGGGGCATCGCCGTTGCAGATGGCAGGCCATGCCGACGCCCGAGAGGCCCGCGCCGACGATCAGGACGTCAAGGACTTCGCTCACGGCTGCAGCTCCTTCCAGCGATTCGCGCAAGAACGCGGCCGCCTCGTCGATCGAGCGGCGCGCCTCGGGCACGAAGCCGTGCATGAATTGCCACACATGCGGGGCGCCGTTCCACACTTTCAGCTCCGCTCGCGAGCCCGCCGCCCGCGCGGCCTCGGCGAAACGCACGGAATCGTCGCGCAGCAGCTCGCTTTCGCCGACGTGCAGCAGAACCGGCGGCAGGCCCGAGAGATCGCCGAACAGCGGCGAGGCGCGCGGGTCGCGCGGGTCGGCGCCGGCGAGATAGAAATCGCGGAGATTGGCGAGCTCGACGGTGAACATGGCGTCGCGGTCGCGGTTTTCGACCCAGCTTTCGCCGCCGCCGGTCATGTCGGTGGCGGGCGAGAACAGAACCGCCGCCGCCGGCCGCCTCGCCTCGTTCTTGACCATCACCGTAAGCGCGGCCGCGAGATTGCCGCCCGCCGAATCGCCGGCGATCGCGGCCGGCGCGCCGACGCGCGCCGCGAAACCGCGCCAGGCGGCGAGCGCGTCGTCGAACGCCGCCGGAAACGGATGTTTGGGCGCGAGCCGATAATCGGGCGCAAATACGCGAAAGCCCCGCCTGGCGAAGCCGCCGGTCAACGACCGATGCGTCTTCGGCGAGCAGCCGACGAAGCCGCCGCCGTGCAGATAGAGCAGCGGCCTGTCGCCTCCCGCCTCCGCCCATTCGCCGGCGACGCCGCCGATCGTGTCGGCGCGGAAGCGCACGCCGCGCGGATCGGGCAGGCTCCTGCCTTCGAACACGCGCTTGAGATGGTCGAGATCGCGCATGTCGCCAAGCCGCGCGCGCACGGTCCATTTGATGATGAGCGTGACCATCCGAAGGCGCAAGCTAGGCGTCAAGAAGCCTCCGCAACAGGCCGGCGTGGGCGACGGGAAACAGCCGCTGCGCGAGGTCCATCAGACGCGCGTCGGCCCCGACGAGGATGCGGGGCCGCCGGCGCGCAATCCCCCCGGCGATGATCTCGGCGGCCTCGGCCGGCGGCATGCGCAGCGCCTTCTCCCAACGCCGCGCCGTTTCCGCAAGCTCCGCAGGCGCCATCGGCGGGCGCTTCGCATTGGCGGCGATATTGGTCTTGACCCCGCCGGGATGGACGACGGAGACGCCGATATTCGAGCCGGCAAGCTCCGCCCGCAGCGCCTCGGAGAAGCCGCGCACCGCGAATTTGCTCGCCGCATAGGCCGTCTGACCGGGCGGCGCGACGAGGCCGAACAAGCTGGAGACATTGACGATGCGCGCTTCCCGCGCCTGGCGCAGCCGCGGCAGGAAGGCGCGGGTGAGCCTGACGACGGCGCCGAAATTGATCGCCATCAGTTCGTCGAAATCCTCCGCCGGCGTCTCGTCGAAGCGCCCGCCGAGCGCGACGCCGGCGTTGTTGACGAGGAGATTGACCGGACCGGAGACGGCTCGGGCGAGAGTTGCGCCCGCTGCGGGGTCGGCGAGGTCCAGGCGATGCGCGGCCGCGCCCAGGGCGGTGGCGACCCGCTCCAGTCCCGCGGCGTCCCTGTCGACAAGCGCGAGCGCCGCCCCGCGCCGCCTCAAAGCCTCGGCGAGCGCCAAGCCGATTCCGCTCGCCGCGCCCGTAATCACGGCCACGCCGTCGGCGAACGGAAAACCGGAATTTGCCGCCAAAAACCACCTCTCCCGCGGCGCAATCTTGGCGCCTTGCGGGGTCCGGGTCCAGCGTCAGGCCGCGGGCCTGGCGAACATCTTTCTGAGGTTGTCGAACAACTCGACCTTCGTGCCCGCCCGCTTCATGATGAGCGACTGCTGCGCGACCGTCAGCGTGTTGTTCCAGGCGTAGTAGATGACGAGGCCCGCCGGGAACGACCCGAACATGAAGGTGAAGATGAACGGCATATATGTGAACATCATCTTCTGCGTCGGATCGGTCGGCTCCGGCTGCATCTTCATCTGCAGGAACATCGTGAAGCCCATGATGAGGGGCCAGACGCCCAGATGCAGGAAATGGCCGAACCCCGGAAGCACCGTCGGATCGAACGGAATGAGCCCGAACAGGTTGAAAATGTTGGTCGGATCGGGCGCGCTGAGGTCGTGGATCCAGCCGAAGAACGGCGCGTGGCGCATCTCGATGGTGATGAAGATCACCTTGTAGAGCGCGAAGAACACCGGAATCTGGATCAGCATCGGCAGGCAGCCGGCGACGGGGTTGACCCCCTCCTCGCGCATCAGCTTCATCTGCGCCTGCTGCTGCTTCTGCGTATCGTTGGGATAGAGCTCCTTGAGCGCGGCGAGCTTGGGCTGGATGAGCTTCATCTTCGCCATCGAGCGATAGCTCTGGTTGGCGAGCGGGAAGAACACCGCCTTGACGATGACGGTCACGCACAGGATCGCGACGCCGAAATTGCCGACGATCTTGTAGATGAAATCGATAAGACGGAACAAGGGCTTGGTGATGAAGTAGAACCAGCCCCAGTCGATCATCAGTTCGAATTTCTTGATGCCGAACTTGGCCTCGTATTCGTCGATGACCGACACCTCCTTGGCGCCGGCGAAGATGCGCGTCTGCTGCGAGGCCGAGGCGCCGGGGGCGACGTCGAGCGGCCGGCGCGACGAAGTCGGACTGATAATCCGGCCGCGCCGGCGGGCCGCTCGCCGAGAAGCGCGCGTCGACCTGCTGGCTCTGGCCGGGGATGATGGCGGAGGCCCAATATTTGTCGGTGAAGCCGAGCCAGCCGCCGTCGCCCTTCATCTGCTGGACCTCGCCGGTCTCCTTGACGATCTTGGCGTAGGTGACTTCCTGAACGGAGCTGTTGCCGATGACGCCGACGAAGCCCTCGTGCAGCACGGAATAGCCGCATCACCGGCGGCGTGCCGCGCCGCAGGATCAGCGCATAGGGCCGAGCGACACCGGCTTGTCGCTCTTGTTCTCGACCTTGTCGGTCACCGTGAACATGAACTTGTCGTCGACCGCGATCACGCGCGTGAAGACGAGGCCCTCGCCGTTGTCGTAGGTCAGCGTCACCGGACTTTCGGGAGTGAGATCGCCGGCCGCTCGCCGTCCAGCGCGTCTGGCGGGTCGGCGTCTTGACGCCCTTGTCGGGGGTGACGAAGCCGGTCTCGGCCCAGTAGGGCTCGGCGGACCCCGAGGGCGAGAACAGCACGACATGCGGGCTGTTGGGGTCGATGGTCTCGCGATAGCCCTTCAGGAAGACGTCGTCGATCTCGCCGCCTTCCAGATTGATCGAGCCGCCAATTCCGGGCGCGTCGAGCGTCACGCGCGGGCTCGCGGCCAGCGTCTCCGCGCGCGGCTTGACGGCTTCGCCGCCGGGGGCGGCCGACTGCGGCGCGGACGCGGAATTGGCGGCCGGCGTCGCCGTCCCCGCCGCGACCGGCGCGTTGGCGTGGGTCGGCGGCTGGAGCTTCGGCGCGAAAAAATAATTCCAGCCGATCAGAACGATCGCGGAGAGGACGATCGCCAGGACAAGGTTGCGGATCTCCTCGGATTTCATGGGCGTCCGTCTCGGCGTGCGTGGGCGCGGCGAAGGGCGCCGGCGATCTCGGCGACGAGCGCGTCGAACCGGATCGACAGGGCCTCGCGGCGCGCCATCAGCACGTAGTCATGGTCGGGTCTGGCGTCCAGCGGCGATACGCGGCGCATGGCTTCCCTGAGCCGTCTCTTGATGCGATGGCGCGCGGGGGAATTGCCGGTCTTTTTGGTGACGGTGAGGCCGAAACGAGGCTCCTGCGCGCCGGCGCCGGCCGGGCGGGCGTTCGCCTGCAACGTGAAGGCGGCGGCGTTCACGCGCTTGCCCTTGCCCGCACGCTGGAATTCGGCCCGCTGCGTCAGCCGGCCCCAGGAGGCCTCGCTATCGGCCAAGGCTCACGCGGAGAGTTTCTTGCGGCCGCGCGCGCGGCGCGCGTTGAGCACCTTGCGGCCGCCGACGGTGGCCGTGCGGGCGCGAAACCCGTGACGGCGCTTGCGCACGAGTTTGCTCGGCTGATAGGTGCGCTTCACGGTCGTACACTCCTGGTCCGGCGGCCCAAAAAAGAAGCGGCGGAAACCCCGCCGCGTTGCGCGGGCTTATAGGCGCGGGGCGCCGCGCGAAGTCAACGGGAGATTGGCCGGCCATGCGGATCACGTTCGCAGGATTTCCTCGATCTGCATGAGGATATGAGCGCAGCGGCTCGCGTAGAAGCCTTGCGCGATGAGATGGTTGGGGACGATCAGGCCGTCCGGCTTTCCCGACAGCACGACAGTCGGGTTGAACGTGGCCAGGAGCCGCAAATTCGTCTCCAGCTGGCGCCAGAGGTCGCCCAGGTGCTTCTGGGCGATCACCGGCTCGAAATCGTGGCGGATCGCCGGCGCGATCGCGGCGTAGACGAAGCCCGCGCCCTTGGTCTGATAGAAGAGATCGTCGACGCCGCCATCGAAGAGCGAATTGCGCGTCTCCGCATATTCCTGCAGGGTCAGGATGTGGGACGTCAGATCGACGTTGAGCGCGTCCACGAAGCGCATGAGCTGATCGGCGCGCAGCTCCGCGAATTTATCGCTCTGGGCCTTCTCCTCGAAGGCGCGCAAGGACTTCAGCGCCCCGCGATACTGGCCTTTCGAGGAGGTTCCGAATCCCTGGCTCGGGTCGAGAATCCAGACGTTCGGCGGATATTGCAGCTGGTTCAGCGCCGCCTGGAGATTGGGATCGATCGAGCCGTCCTGGCGAAGCCTCATGGTGCGGGTGGCGTATTCCAGCAGGCTCCGGCGCAGGCCGTGGAGAACGCCGAGCTGGAAGTTCTTTCCGTCGTCGGTCAAGCGCCGTCGGATAGAACCACGGGTTGTTCGGCTGCCAATTGTAGTGCTCGATCTCGCGGGTCAGGATCGTTTCGAAGGTTCTGGCGATCTGGATAGGCTTGTCGACCGGGGCCGGCGTGACGGTGGCGAGATTGTCGTCGACCCGATAGGTGACGACGGCCCCGATGGCGAAATAGGCGACCGGAAGCGCGACCACGATGGCGACGAGCGCGCGCCACAGCCATTTCGAGCTCGTCATCGGATTCCGTCGATACGGCCCGCATTCCTGGCGATCCCGGCGCGCTCGGGGCCAGCCGAGCGCCTCCCCGCCGCTTCGCCTTAATCTCCGCGCGGCCGATTTGACTGTGCGCCACAAGCCATAGCGGTTTCGTTGCGGAGAGGTTGAATGTTCGTAATGCCCGCCGGGCGCAGATCCGCCATCGCGAGCAGAGCGTCGACCCTGACGTGCCGCTCCAGATGCTCGGCGAGCCTGTCGAGCGTCGCCTCCACCTGGGCCTCGTAGGCGAGCGCGGAGGAAGGCGCGCCGATCCAGGCGAGCCACGCGCGCCGCTGCGCGTCGTTGCCGAAGAGCCCGTGCACGTAGCAGCCGCGCACGCGGCCGTCGGGGCTCTCCGCCCCGTCCTCGCGCCCGTCGGCGAAGGCGAGCAGCGGGCGCGTCATCCCGTCCGTTCGCCCGACATGGATCTCGTAGCCCTCGAACGGCGCCCCGTCGGCGAGCGAGCGGCCCGGCTATCCGCGTCAGGGTCTTGGCGCCGCCGAGCACGGTCGTCACGTCGAGCAGCCCGAGGCCCGGAACCGTCTCCGGCGGCCCCTCGATCCCCTCGGGGTCGGCGACCGAGCGGCCGAGCATCTGGTAGCCGCCGCAAAGGCCGAGCGCCTTCCCGCCCCGGCGGACGTGGGCGAGAATGTCGATGTCCCATCCTTCGGCGCGCAGGGCTTTCAGGTCCGCGACGGTCGCCTTGGAGCCGGGCAGGATGATGAGATCGGCCGGCGGCAAGCGGCGCGCCGGGCGGAGCGAAGAGGAAGCGCACGCCGGGCTCGGCGCGCAGCGGGTCGAAATCGTCGAAATTCGAGATATGCGGCAGGCGCGGGACGACGATCGTCCGTTCGCCGTCCTTCGTGGCCGGGAGACGGTCGAGCGCGACCGCGTCCTCGGCGGGCAGGCGCGCGGCTTCGGCGAAATGCGGGATGAGGCCGAAGCGAGGGCCAGCCGCTCAGGGCCTCGATGCGCTTCATGCCGTCCTCGAACAGCGAGGCGTCGCCGCGAAACTTGTTGACGAGGAACCCGCCGACCATCGCGGCGTCCTCCGGGATCGAGCACGGCGCGCGTTCCCGACGATCTGGGCGATGACGCCGCCGCGGTCGATGTCGCCGATCAGCACGACGGGCGCGCCCGCCGCCCGCGCGAATCCCATATTGGCGATGTCGTTGGCGCGCAGGTTGATCTTCGGCCGCCCCGCCCGCGCCCTCGACCAGCACGATGTCGGCCTCCTGCCTTGCAGAATCTCAAAACTTTCGAGCACGCGCGGCAGCAGCTTCGGCTTCCACGCCTGGTAGTCGCGCGCCTTCGCCGCGCCGACGACCTGGCCCTGCACCACCACCTGCGATGCCGATCTCGCTTTGCGGCTTCAACAGCACGGGGTTCATGTGGACGCTGGGCTCGACCCCGCAGGCGCGGGCCTGCAACGCCTGCGCGCGGCCGATCTCGCCGCCGTCCGCCGTCACGGCGGCGTTGTTCGACATGTTCTGCGGCTTGAACGGGCGGACCTTGAGCCCGCGCCGCGTCGAGAGCGCGGCAGAGGCCGGCGACGATCAGCGATTTGCCGACGTCCGAGCCGGTCCCCTGGAACATCAGCGCGCGGGCCATGTCGCCTCAGAACTCGATCCCCGCCTGCGCCTTCACGCCGGCGGCGAAATGGTGCTTGACCGCGCCCATCTCGGTGACGAGATCGGCCGCCTCGATCAGCTCCGGCTTGGCGTTGCGGCCGGTGACGACGACGTGCAGATCCGGCCGCCGCGCGCGCAAGGCGGCCACGACCTCGGCGAGCGGCAGATAATCGTAGCGCAGCGCGATGTTGATCTCGTCGAGGATCAGCAGCCGGATCGACGGGTCGGCCATCATCTCCTCAGCCGCCTTCCAGGCCGCCGCAGCCGCCGCGACGTCGCGCGCGCGGTCCTGCGTCTCCCAGGTGAAGCCCTCGCCCATCGTGCGCCAGACGATCCGATCGCCGAAGCGCGCGAAGGCCAGCCGCTCGCCGGTCTCCCAGGCGCCCTTGATGAACTGCACGACGCCGACCTTCCAGCCGCGCCCGAGCGCCCTGAGCGCGAGCCCGAAGGCGGCCGTCGACTTGCCCTTGCCGGGGCCGGTATGGACGATCAGCAGGCCCTTCTGCGCAATCGTCTTGGAGGCGACTTCGGCGTCCTGGACCGCCTTGCGCTTCTCCATCTTCGCCCTGTGGCGGGCGTTGTCATCCGATTCCGTCATGGCGCCCCTGCTTTAAGGCGCCCGGGCTCGCATTGACAGGCGCCGGGGCGCGCCCTACCACAAATGCAAGACGGTCCCCGCGCGAGCGGGGCGAAGAGGGAATACGGCGTCAATCCGTAGCTGCCCCCGCAACTGTAGACGGGCGTTCTGCGTCACGAGGCCACTGGAGCTTTCCGGGAAGGCGACGCGGGACAAGCAAAGCCCGTGAGCCAGGAGACCTGCCGTCTGACCTTTCGGGCCGAAGCGGGCGGGGCGCCTCGCGTCGGCGAGCCGGTCCGGCCGGCGCCCGTCCGCGCGCCCTGAAGGCGGCGCGTGTCGGAGCTTCCCGTCAGGATTCTGGTCTGCACGACCTGTCGCGCCGAGGGCGAGCCGCTGGAGCCCCGCGACGCCCGATCCGGCGCGCGGCTCTACGCGGCGCTGGCGGCGGGGCGCGGCGAGGACGACCCCGAGGTCGCCGGCGTCGAGTGCTTCAGCGTCTGCAAGCGGCCGTGCACGGTGAGCTTCTCCGCGCCCGGCGCCTGGACCTACGTCTACGGCGACTTTTCCCGCCGATACGGACCCCCAGGAGATTTTCGCCGCCGCGCGGCTCTACGGCGCCTCGCCGCAAGGCCTCATCCCCTGGAAGCAGCGCCCGACCGCGCTGAAGAAGGGCGTCGTCGCCCGCCTGCCGCCCCTGGAGCTCCCGAAATGACCGCCTTCGCCAAAATCCCCGCCACCATCGTCACCGGCTTCCTCGGCGCCGGCAAGACGACGATGATCCGGCACTTGCTGGAGAACGCCGGCGGCCGGCGCATCGCGCTCGTCATCAACGAATTCGGCGACGTCGGCGTCGACGGGGAGATATTGAAATCCTGCGGCGTCGAATCCTGCCGCGAGGACGACATCATCGAACTCGCCAACGGCTGCATCTGCTGCACGGTGGCCGACGATTTCCTGCCCGCCATCGAAACGCTGCTGAAGCGGGCCGACAAGCTCGACCATATCGTCATCGAGACCTCGGGACTGGCGCTGCCGAAGCCGCTGCTCAAGGCGTTCGACTGGCCGGAAGTGCGCTCGCGGCTGACGGTCGACGGCGTGGTCGCCGTGGTGGACGCGGCGGCGGTGGCCGACGGCCGCTTCGCCGACGACGCCGAGGCGCTCGCCGCCCAGCGCGCCGCCGACCCCTCGCTCGATCACGACAACCCGCTGGAGGAGGTCTACGAGGACCAGCTTCTCTGCGCCGACATCGTCGTGCTCAACAAGACCGACCTGCTCTCGCCCGCCGACGCCGCGCGCGTGGCGGCGGAGGTGCGAGGCGCGGCGCGCGGCGCGACCAAAGTCGATCGCCGCGCAGCGAAGGCCGCGTCGATCCCGATATCGCGCTGGGGCTGAAGGCCGGCGCCGAGGACGACATCGCCGCCCGCCCCTCCCATCACGACGCGGAGGCCGAGCACGACCACGACGATTTCGACTCCTTCGTGCTCGACGCGCCCACGCTCGCCGATCCCGGCGCCTTATGTCGAGCGGCTCGCCGAGGTCGCGCGCCGGCACGACGTGCTGCGCATCAAGGGGTTCCTCGACGTCGAGGGCAAGCCGATGCGGCTTCTGGTGCAGGGCGTCGGCGCGCGCTTCCGGCGCGAGTTCGACCGGCCGTGGCGGGCCGGCGAGGCGCGGCGCGGGCGGCTCGTCGTCATCGGCCGCAAGGGCCTCGACCGCGCGGCGATCGAGGCGGCGCTTGCGCTGATGCACCTGCTGCGCACGGAGCTGAGATCGCTCGACGAGACGGCCCCGGCCGTCGATCTCGAGCAGACGCGCGCGGATATCGTGGTTCTGTCTTTCACCGACAGCGATCTGGCGGTGCTGGCGAAGGCGTGGGAGCGGGCTGCGGCTCGGCGCCGGCGCGCTGCGGCTCGCGAGCCTTGCGGACCTGCGCCATCCCTATTCCGTCGATCTCTATGTCGAGAAGGTGATCGCGCACGCCCGGTTCGTGTTGATCCGCCTGCTCGGCGGGCTCGATTACTGGCGCTACGGCGTGGAGGAGATCGCGCGGGCGGCGCGGGCGAACGGCTGCCGGCTCGCCATCGTCCCCGGCGATGCGCGCGAGGACCCCCGCCTCGACGCCGCCTCGACGCTGCCGGGCGCAAGACCTGCGCCGGCTCTGGGCCTATCTGCAAAACGGCGGCGCCGACAACGCCGGGCAGGCGCTGCGCTTCATGCTGCGCGAGATCGGCCACGCGCTCGACGTCGCGCGAACCCGCGCCGCAATCTGCGCTCGGCGTGTTTCGCGCGAGCCCGCCGGCGCAAGGCCCCCGCGCGCTGATCGTCTTCTACCGCTCGGCCTGGCTCGCCGGCGACACCGAGCCCTACGAGGCGCTGGCCGAGGCGCTGGAGGCGCAAGGCTTCGCCGTCGAGGCGCTCTATGTGACGAGCCTCAAGGACCCGGCCGTGGTCGAGCCCCTGCGCGCGCGCCTCAAGCGCGATCCCCCGGACGTGATCCTCAACGCCACCGCCTTCTCCGCCCGGCTCGACGACGGCGCGACCGTATTCGACGCCTGCGACGCGCCGGTGCTGCAAGTCGGCGTCAGCCTCGGCGTCCGCCGAGCAATGGGCGGCCTCCGCGCGCGGGCTCTCGCCCGCCGATCTCGCGATGAACGTCGCGCTGCCCGAGGTGGACGGGCGCATCTTCGCCGGCGCGATCTCGTTCAAGGCGCAGAGCCGCGCGCATCGAAAGCCTCGAATATGCGCCGCAGCGCTCGCGCCCGCATGGCGAGACGATCGCGCATGTCGCCGGGCTCGCCGCCGCCTGGGCGGCGCTTCGGCGCACGCCGAACGCCGAGAAGCGGCTCGCCTTCGTGCTGTCCGACTATCCCGCCAAGGGCGGCCGGGCGGGCTACGCCGTCGGGCTCGACACCTACGCCTCCGTCGCCGAGATCGCCGCGCGGCTTGCGCGCGAAGGCTATCGCGCTCGACGCGCCGCCGCGCCGATCTCGCCCAGCGCCTCGCGACGCAGCGCCGCCCGCGCTCTCGCTGGCGCGCTTATCGCGAGCGGCTCCGCGCGCCTGCCCGCGGCTTTCGTCCGCGCAGCGTGCAAGCGCGCTGGGGCGATCCGGATGACGACGAAGCCGCGCGCGACGGCGCGTTCCGCTTCGCTTATCTGCGGCTCGGCGAAAGCCTCGTCGCGCTGCAGCCCGACCGGGGCCGGCTGCGACGCGCGCCGGCGATTATCACGACGCAGCCCTCCCGCCGCGCCACGCCTATGTCGCGTTCTATCTGTGGCTGCGCGAGATCGAGCGCGTTCACGCGCTCGTGCATGTCGGCGCGCATGGCACGCTGGAATGGCTGCCGGGCAAGGCGGTCGCGCTTCGAGCGCCTGCGCGCCGCGCGCCGTGCTGGGCGCGCTTGCCCGTGATCTATCCCTTCATCGTCAACAATCCCGGCGAGGCGGCGCAGGCCAAGCGCCGCACCTCGGCCGTGACGATCGGCCATCTGACGCCGCCGCTGGTTCACGGCCCCGCCCACGGCGCGACGGCCGAGATCGAGGGGCTGATGGACGAATACGCCGAGGCGCGCGCGCTCGACCCGCGCCGCGCCCGCCGCCTCGCCGATCTCGTGCTGGAGCGCGCCCGCGAGACCGGGCCTCGCCGAGGAGGCGGGGCTTTCCGCCGCGAGCGATCCCGAGGACGCGCTGACCCGGCTCGACGCCTTCCTCTGCGACCTCAAGGACATGCGCATCGGCGACGGCCTGCATGTGTTCGGCCGGCGGCGAGGGCGAGATTGAACGGCCTTGTCGCCGCGCTCGGCGGCCGCCGCGTCGCGCCCGGCCCCGGCGGCGCGCCGTCGCGCGGGCGCCTCGACGTGCTGCCGACGGGGCGCAACCTCTATTCCCTCGATCCCCGCGCCGTCCCGACCCGCACCGCCTGGGAGCTCGGCCAGCGCGCCGGCGAGGCCTTCCTGGCGGCCTATGTGCGGGGATCACGGCGACTGGCCGCGCAACGTGGTGTTCGATCTCTGGGGCAGCGCCGCGATGCGCACCGGCGGCGAGGATCTCGCGCAGGCGCTCTGGCTCATCGGCGCGCGGCCGTTGTGGGACACGACGTCCAACCGCGTCAGCGGCTACGAGGTGCTGACGCTCGCCGCGCTCGGGCGTCCGCGCGTCGATGTGACCTTGCGCATCTCCGGCCTGTTCCGCGACGTGTTCCCCGAGCAGATCGCGCTGTTCCACGCGGCGGCCGAGGCCGTCGCCGCGCGCGAGGACGAGACGGCGGACGAAAATCCCTTGCGCGGCGCATCGGGCGAGCGCGTGTTCGGCGCCGCGCCGGGCGCCTATGGAACGGGCGTCGCGCGCGCGGGGCTCTCCGGCGACTGGGAGCGCCGCGAGGATCTCGGCGAGACCTATCTCGCCGCGACCCGCTACGCCTATGCGGGCGGCGAGGCGCGGGAAACCGGCGCATTCCGCGACAAGCGGCGCCAGGCGCAGGCCTTCGTGCATGTGCAGGACATGGCCGGCCAGGACGTGCTCGATTCCGACGCTTTCGCCGAGCATGAAGGCGGCTTCGCCGCCGCCGCCGCGTCGCTCGGCGCGAGCCCCGCGCTCTATCATCTCGACGCGACCGACCCGCAAGCGCCGAAGGCCCGGCCGCTCGCGCAGGAGATCGCGCGCGTGGTGCGCGCGCGCGCTTCTTCGCCGCTGTGGCTCAAAGGGCCAGATGCGCCACGGCTACCGCGGCGCCGCGGAGATCGCCGAGACCATCGACAATCTCTATCTCTACGCCGCCACGACCGAGGCCGTCGCCGACCGGCATTTCGATCTCATGTTCGACGCCGTCTGCGCCGACGGCGAGGTGCGCGAATTCCTGCTCGCCGCCAACCGCCAGGCCGCCGCCGCGATCGCCGACCGTTTCGCCGAGGCGCTGCGACGCGGCCTCTGGAAGTCGCGGCGCAACAGCGTCGAGCCGTTGCTGCAAGCCTTGAGGGGCGCAGCATGAGCGCCCCACATGAGTCCCCCGCCATCCCCTCTCCCCGCTTGCGGGGAGAGGGCGAGGGTGAGGGGCGCCTCAAACCCCGCGGCCCCATGGCCCCTGTCAAAGGCTGGTGCCCCGGCGCGCTGCGGCCGATGCTCTCCGGCGACGGCCTCATCGCGCGCATCCGCATTTCCTGCGGCGAAGTCCCGCTCGCGCTCGCGCGCGACATCGCGGACTGGGCGGAGACTTATGGAAACGGCGCGCTGGATCTCTCCGGCCGCGGCAATCTGCAAATCCGGGGCGTGAGCGATGCGACCCTGCCCCGCCTCACGCAGCGCCTCGCCGAAGCCGGCCTCCTCGACGCCTCGCCGGAGGCGGAAGCCGTGCGCAACGTGCTCGTCTCGCCCTTCGCCGGGCTCGATCCGTCCGCCCCCTGCGACGTGCGGCCTCATGCGCGGGCATGGGAGCGCGAGCTCTCGACCGCATCGCAAACTCTGGGCGCTGCCTGCCAAGTTCGGCGCCGCCTTCGACGCCGGCGCCTTTCCGCTCGGCGTCGAGACGGACCTCGTTTTCACGGCCGTCGCGCCGGACGCTTTCGTCCTGCGCCTCGGCGGTCTGGCCGAGGTCGGGCCTTTCCCCGGCGAGCGTCTCGTCGGCGTGGCGAGAGACGATGGCGAGCGCGTTTCTCGCCCTGCGCGGAAACGTCCGCGCCCCCGAAAAGGATGCGCGACGCCATCGCCGCCCACGGCCTCGCGCCTTTCGCGCCCGCAGCGGTGTCAGCGCAGGCCGCCCCACGCGCCCACTGGCTCGGCGCGCACGCCCTCGGGTCAAGCGCGTTCGTCGGCCTCGCCCTGCCCTTCGGCCGCATCGCCGCGCCCGACCTTCGCGAACTGGCGGGGCTGGCCGCGCTGGCCGGCGCGACGAGCTTGCGCCTGACCCCCTGGCGCGCGCTCATCGTCCCCGGCCTCGCGCTTCCCGCCGCGCGGCGGCTCGCCGAGAGCGCGCGACGGCTCGGCCTCATCGTCGATCCCGACGATCCCCTGCTCGCCGTCGCCGCCTGTCCGGGCCTGCCCGCCTGTTCGAGCGCGAAGGGCGAGACGCGCGCGGCGGCGCGCCGGCTGGCGCCGCTGCTGGCCGCCACGGAGGGCGTCGCGCTGCATGTCTCCGGCTGCGCGAAGGGCTGCGCCTGCCCGACGCCGGCGCCCTTCGCGCGTCGTGGCGACGGGCGACGGCTACGACCTCATCAAGAACGGCCGCGCCGATTCCGCGCCGCTCGCGCGCGGCCTCGCGCTGGAGGCGCTCGCCGACCGGCTCAAGACGAGAGAGACCGCCTGATGGCGCCTGACGACTATATCCGCGATGGCGACGAGATCTATCGCCGATCCTTCGCCATCATCCGCGCCGAGGCCGACCTTGCCCGCTTCGAGGCGACGGAAGAGCGAGTCGCGGTGCGCATCGTCCACGCCTGCGGCATGCCTGACGTCGCGCGCGATCTCGTCTTCGCCCCCGGCGCGGCGGAAGCCGCGCGTCGCCGCGCTGAAAGCCGGCGCGCCGATCTTCTGCGACGCGCAGATGGTGGCCTACGGCGTTACCCGCGCGCGCCTGCCCGCCGGCAACGACGTCGTCTGCACGCTGGCCGATCCCGCCGTCGCCGATCTCGCCAAGCAACTCGGCACGACGCGCTCGGCGGCGGCGGTCGATCTCTGGGGCGAGCGTCTCGCTGGCGCGGTCGTCGCCATCGGCAACGCGCCGACGACGCTCTTTCGCCTGCTGGAGCTTGCTGGAGGCCGGCGCGCCAAGGCCCGCCTGCATCATCGGCATGCCGGTCGGCTTCGTCGGCGCGGCGGAATCGAAGGACGCGCTGATCGCCTCTGGCCTGCCCGCGCTGGTCGTGCGCGGGCGGCGGGGCGGCAGCGCGATGGCGGCGGCCGCCGTCAATGCGCTCGCCAGCGCGAAGGAGTGAGCATGGCCGGCCGTCTCTATGGCTTGGGGCTCGGCCCCGGCGATCCCGAACTGCTCACCGTCAAGGCGGCGCGGCTGATCGGCGCCTCGCCCGTCATCGCCTATTTCGCCAAGGCCGGAAGGCGCGGCCATGCGCGCCTCATCGCCGACCGCTACATCCCCGCGACCGCCGCCGAACTGCCGCTCTACTACCCCATGACGACGGAGCTGCCGTTCGATCATCCCGAATATCTGGAGACGCTCAGCGCGCTTCTACGCCGTCTCGACGGCGGCGCTGGCCGCCGAACTTGAGCAAGGCCGCGACGTGGCGCTGCTCGCCGAGGGCGATCCGCTGTTCTACGGCTCGTTCATGCATCTGTTCGTGCGGCTGAAGGAGCGTTTCGATTGCGAGATCGTGCCCGGCGTCACCGGCATGGCCGGCTGCTCGGCTTCCGCCGGCGCGCCGATGACCTGGGGCGACGACGTGCTGACGGTGCTGCCCGGCACCCTGCCCTATGACGCGCTGGTGGCGAAGCTCAAGCAATGCGACGCGGCGGTGGTGATGAAGCTCGGCCGCAATTTCGAGAAGGTGCGCCGGGCCTTCGACGAGGCGGGCCTGCTTGAGCCGCGCCGTCTATGTCGAGCGCGGCACGATGGCGGGCGAGATCGTGACGCCGCTCGCCGACAAGCGCGAAGGCCCCGCGCCCTATTTCTCGCTGGTTCTGCTGCCGGGCCAGGGGCGGCGGCCATGAGCGGGGCGCTCTATGTCATCGGCCTCGGGCCGGGGCCGGCGGACTGGCTGACGCCGGAAGCCGCGCAGGCGCTCGCCCGCGTCACCGACGTTTTCGGCTACGGCCCCTATGTCGCGCGCATTCCCGCAGCGCGCGGGGCTCACGCTGCACGCGAGCGACAATCGCGTCGAGCTCGACCGCGCCCGCGCCGCGCTGGAGCTTGCGGCGAGCGGGCGGCTCGTCGGCGTCGTCTCCGGCGGCGATCCCGGCGTGTTCGCGATGGCGGCGGCGGTGATGGAGGCTCTCGAGCGCGGGCCCGCGGACTGGCGCGCGCTCGACATCGCCGTGCTGCCGGGCGTCAGCGCGATGCAGGCCGCCGCCGCGCGGCTCGGCGCGCCGCTCGGCGGCGATTTCTGCGCGATCTCGCTCTCCGACAACCTCAAGCCCTGGGCGCTGATCGAGCGCCGGCTGATCGCGGCCTGCGACGGCGATTTCGCGCTCGCGATCTACAATCCCGCTTCGCGCGCGCGGCCGCAGCAGATTCACGACGCTTTCCGACGTTCTGCGCGCGCGCCGTCCGCCTGAGACGCCTGTCGCCTTCGCCCGCGCCATCGGCCGCGCCGACGAGGCGATCGACGCTGACGACGCTTGGCGCAGGCCGACCCCGCCATCGCCGACATGAGCACGCTGGTCATTGTCGGCGCCTCGACGACGCGGCTCGTCGCCCGCCCCGGCCGGCGCCCGTTCGTGCTGACGCCGCGCAGCTACGAGGCGCCGAGATGAGCCTCGATCCAGCGAAGCGCGGACTTCAACATCGTAAAGCGTCGTTGCTGGGCCGCGACGGCGGGCGGCGGATCATCACCACGGGCAGCCCGAGCTCACGCGCCGCGTCGAGCTTGGCGCGCGTCGCCTCGCCGCCGGAGTTCTTGCGTGACGACGATTTCGATGCGGCGGCTCGTCATAAGCTCGCGCTCGTCGGCAAGAGAGAACGGCGGCCGGGCGAGCACGACTTCGACGGAGGGCGGCAGATCCTCGGGCGCGTCGATGGAGCGCAACACGTAATGGTGCTGCGGCGCCGCGCGGAAGGCGCCGGCGCTGAGCCGGCCGACAGTGAGCAACACGCGCCGGGGCGCCTCGCCCAGCGCCTGCGCGGCTTCGCGCGCATCGCCGACCTCGCGCCAGCGGTCGCCTGCGCTCGCGCGCCACGGCGGGCGGGTCAGCACGGCGAGCGCCACGCCCGCCTCGCGGCAGGCGGCGACGGCGTTGGCCGACATCTGGGCGGCGAAGGGATGCGTGGCGTCGATCACGGCGTCGATGCCGTTCTCGCGCAGATAGCGCGCCAGCCCCTCGACGCCGCCGAAGCCGCCGACGCGCATCGGCCAAGGGCGAGGCGGCGGGGCGCGAGGTGCGGCCGGCGAGCGACAGGGTCGCCTCGATGTCGCGGCGCGCGCCGAGGCGGCGGGCGAGTTCGCTCGCCTCCGAGGTTCCGCCGAGCAGCAGCAGGCGCAAGTTCAGTCTCCGGGGTGGCTCAGATGACGCCCTGGCTGACCCTCATCGGGATCGGCGAGGACGGCGTCCTCTCCCCTGCCGCAGCGAGCGGCTACGGCAAGCCGCGCTCGTCGTCGGCGGCGCGCGGCACCTCGCGCTGATCGGCGAGACCGAGGCCGAGCGGCTCGCCTGGCCCTCGCCGCTGCACGAGGCGTTTCCCGCCATCCTCGCGCGGCGCGGCCAGACCGTCTGCGTGCTGGCGAGCGGCGATCCCTTCTTCTTCGGCGTCGGCTCGCTGCTTGGCCGAGATCGTCGGCGCGGCAGGAGTTCGAGAGCCTGCCGCAGCCCTCGGCCTTCAGTCTCGCGGCGTCGCGGCTCGGCTGGGCGTTGCAGGATTGCGCGCTGGTCTCCCTGCATGGCCGGGCGCTGGAGCGCGATCATCCCGCATTTGCAGCCCGGCGCCCGCGTGCTGGCGCTGTCATGGGACGGCGAGACGCCGCAGCGGCTCGCCTCGCTGCTCTGCGCGCGCGGCCTGGGCGATTCGCCGCATAACTGTGCTGGAGGCGATGGGCGGCCCGCGCGAACGCCGCCGCTCCGCCACGGCCTGGGAGCTCGACGCGCGCGGCGTCGATCCCCTCAACACCGTCGCGCTGGAAGTCGCCGACGTGGTCGGCGAGCGCATCGCGCCGCGCGCGCCCGGCCTGCCCGACGAGTGGTTCGAGAACGACGGCCAGCTCACCAAGCGCGAGATGCGCGCGCTGACGATCTCCGCGCTCGCGCCCCGGCCGCGCGAGATTCTCTGGGACGTCGGCGCCGGCTCCGGCTCGATCGGCATCGAATGGCTGCTCGCCGACGCCTCCTTGCAGGCCGTCGCCGTCGAGCGCGACCCCGAGCGCTGCGCCCGCATCCGTCGCAACGCCGACGCGCTCGGCGTCCCGCAGCTGCGCCTTGTCGAGGGCGCAGCGCCGGCGGCGCTCGAAGGGCTGCCGGCGCCGGACGCCGTGTTCATCGGCGGCGGGGCTCGCGGGTTCGGTCGAGGCCTGCTGGGCGGCGCTCAAATCGGGCGGGCGGCTCGTCGTCAACGCGGTGACGGTCGAATTGCAGGCGGCGCTGTCGGAGCTTTCGCGGCGCTACGGCGGCGAGTTGTTGCAGGCGCAGTTCGCGCGGGCCGAGCCGGTCGGCCGGTTTCGCGGTTTCCGGCCGGCGATGCCGGTCGTGCAATGGCGGGCGGTCAAATGAGCGCGGCGGTGGGCGTCGGCTGTCGCGAGGGCGCCATCGGCCGAGGCGATCGCGCGCCTCGTCGGCGAGGCGCGGCAAGCGGGCCGGGCGTCGAAGTCGTCGCGCCTGCATACGGCGGCCTCGGTTCGCAACCCCGCGCTGGCCGAAGCGGCGGCGCGGCTCGGCCTGCCGCTCCGCCGGCACGACGAAGCGGCGCTGCGCGCGCGTCGCCTCCCGCGTCGCCTCGCATTCGCCGCGCGTGGCGGCGCGGTTCGGCGTCGGCAGCGTCGCGGAGGCGGCGGCGCTCGCGGGAGCGGGAGAAGGCGCGACGCTCATCGTGCCCAAGTTCAGCGCCGAGGGCGTATCCTGCGCGGTGGCGGAGGCGCCATGACCGTCCATTTCATCGGCGCCGGCCCCGGCGCCGCCGATCTCATAACCGTGCGCGGCCGCGATCTCATCGCGCGCTCGCCCGTCTGCCTCTATGCCGGCTCGCTCGTGCCGTCCGCGCTTCTCGACTACTGCCCGCCCGGCGCGCGCATCCTCGACACGGCGCCGATGACGCTGGACGAGATCATCGCCGAAATGGCTGCGGCGCATGAGGCGGGGCTCGACGTGGCGCGGCTGCATTCCGGCGATCTCTCGATCTGGAGCGCGCTCGGCGAGCAGACGCGGCGGCTCAGGGCGCTCGGCATCGCCTTCGACGTGACGCCCGGCGTCCCCGCCTTCGCGGCGAGCGCGGCGGCGCTGCAACGCGAGCTGACGCTGCCCGAAGTCGCGCAATCCCTGGTGCTGACCCGCACGTCCGGCCGCGCCTCCGCCATGCCCGCGAGCGAGAACCTCGCCGCCTTCGCCGCGACAAAGGCGACGCTCGCGATCCATCTGTCGATCCACGCGCTCGACAGGGTCGTGGCCGAGCTGACGCCGTTCTATGGCGCGGATTGCCCGGTCGCCGTGGTCTTCCGCGCGAGCTGGCCGGACGAGCGCATCGTGCGCGGCACGCTCGCCGACATCGCAGCGCCGGCTGGCGGAGGCGCCGATGGAGCGCACGGCGCTCATCCTCGTCGGCGACGCGCTGGGGGCGGAGGATTTCCGCGAAAGCGCGCTCTACGATCCCGATTACCGCCGCCGCTATCGCGGGGGACCGCCGTGAACCGCGCGCAAGCCCGTTCGCGCGAGCAGCGCGCCCGCCCGGTCGAACACGGCGATCTCCAGCCGCTCGGCGCCGGCGCCGACCGCCTTGGCGGCGGTCTCCCAGGCGGCTTCAGCGACGGGCGCGGCGAGATCGAAGCCCGCCGCTTCCGCCAGATCGAAGGCGTGCTTGGCGGTGTTGGCGTGGGCGATGGCCTCGCGCAGCGGCCCCTGCGGCGCAAGGCCCGCCAGCCAGCCGAGATCGACCTCGCCGCGCCGCGAATGCAGATCGAGCAGCCCCTGGCCGAGCTTGCTCATCTTGGCGACGCCCCCGGCGATGGTGACGTTCTCGACCGGATGGGCGCGCAGATATTTGAGCATGCCGCCGACGAAATCGCCCATGTCGATCAGCGCGATCTCCGGCAGGTCGTAGAGCTCTTGCACGGCCTTTTCCGAGGTCGAGCCGGTCGCGCCGGCGATATGCGTCAGCCCCTCGGCGCGCGCGACGTCGATGCCGCGATGGATCGAGGCGATCCAGGCGGCGCAGGAATAGGGCACGACGATGCCCGTCGTGCCGAGGATCGACAGGCCGCCGACGATGCCGAGCCGTCCGTTGAGCGTGCGCTCGGCGATCTTCGCCCCGCCGGGAATCGAAATCTCGACCTCGACGTCGCGCGCGCCGTCGAGATTGGCGCGCATCATCGCGCGCGGGACCGGGATTGATCGCGGGCTCGCCGACGGCAAGCGGCAGGCCCGGGCGCGTCACCGCGCCGACCCCCTCGCCGGCGCGGAAAACGAGGCCCGCGCCCGGCGCGGCGGGGCGGACAGTCGCGATCACCAGCGCGCCGTGGGTGACGTCGGGATCGTCGCCGGCGTCCTTCACCACGCCCGCGCGCGCGAAGCCGTCGCCAAGCTCGGCGAGCGCCAGCGCGAAAGCCGGGCGCTGGCCGCCGGGCAGGAGAATCTCGACGGGATCGGGAAGGCGCCCGACCGCAGCGCCGTGAACGCCGCGCGGGCGGCGGCGGTCGCGCAGGCGCCGGTGGTCCAGCCGCGCCGCAGCGGGCGGCCTTGATCGTCTGTCGTTTCAGACATGAAGGGAGGCTTAGCGCATGAACGGCTTCGGCCCCCAAGCGCGGCCTGATGATCGCAGCGCCCCGCTCCGGCAGCGGCAAGACGACGCTGACGCTCGGCCTGCTGCGCGCGCTCAGCGACCGGGGCTTCAGCGTCGCCGGCGCCAAATCCGGCCCGGACTATATCGACTGCGCCTTCCACGCCGCGGCGGCCCGGCGCGAGAGCGTCAACCTCGATTCCTGGGCGATGCCGGCGGCCCTTGTGCGGGCCTTGGCCGGCGCGCTTGGCGGCGGACCTCGTCGATCGTCGAGGCCTCGATGGGCCTGTTCGACGGCGCGCCCGAGCCCGCCGGCGCGACCGGCGCCTCGGCCGACATCGCGGCGATACTCGGCCTGCCGGTCATCCTCGCGCTTGACGTGTCCGGACAAGGCGCAGACCGCCGCCGCCATCGCCAAGGGCTGCGCGACCTACGATCCGCGCATCCGCGTCGCCGGCGTCGTCATCAACAAGGTCGGCAGCGAAAGGCACCGGCGTCTCGCGGCCGAGGCGATCGAAGCTCTCGGCCTGCCCGTGCTCGGCGCCCTGCCCCGCCAGCCGGACATTGCGCTGCCCGAGCGCCATCTCGGCCTCGTGCAGGCCGAGGAGACCGCCGATCTCGACGCGCGCCTCGATGCGCTCGGCCGATTTGTGGCCGCCCATGTCGATCTCGACAGGCTCGTCGCGCTCGCACGCCCGCTGAACTCGGACGGGCGAGCGCGCGCGCGCTGCGCCCGCCGGGCCAGCGCATCGCCGTCGCGCGCGACGCGGCCTTCACCTTCATTTATCCGCATCTCCTCTCCGGCTGGCGCGCGGCCGGCGCGGAGATCGCCTTTTTCTCGCCGCTCGCAGACGAGCCGCCGCCCGACAGCTCCGATGTTTGCTGGCTGCCCGGCGGCTATCCCGAGCTGCACGCCGGCCGCCTCGCCGCCGCGCGCCGCTTTCTCGACGGGCTCAGACGTTTCGCGGCAAGCCGCCCCGTCCACGGGGAATGCGGAGGCTACATGACGCTGGGCGCCGCGCTGACCGACGCCGAGGGCGTCCGCCACGAAATGGCCGGGCTCCTGTCGGTGGAGACGAGCTTTCAGAAGCGCCGCATGACGCTCGGCTATCGCCGCGCCCGCCTGATCGCCGACGGGCCGCTGGGCCTCGGCGGCGAGGTCAGGCTCGGCCACGAGTTCCACTATGCGACCATCGTCGCGCAAGGCGGCGACGAGCCGCTGGCGCTCGCCAGCGACGCCTATGAAAGCGCCGAGGCGCCGGTCGGCGCGCGGCGGGGCCTCGTCAGCGGCTCGTTCTTCCACGTCATCGCCTGAGGTCGCCCATGACGCCGCCGTGTTTCGACGACCGCTTCCGCGCCGAACTGGACCAGCTTCTCTCCTGGCGGCGCGACGTCCGGCGCTTCCGCCGCGATCCCGTCCCGCGCGCGCTCATCGCCGAGATCCTGCGGCTCGCGCAGCTTTCGCCTTCGGTCGGCAACAGCCAGCCCTGGCGCTTCGTCGAGGTCGCCTCGGCGCGCGATGCGCTCGGCGGTCAGGCGCAATTTCGAGGAATGCAACGCCGCCGCTCTCGCCGCGCAGGAGCCCTCGCGCGCCGCTCTCTATGCGAGGCTCAAGCTCGAAGGGCTGGACGCGGCGCCGGCGCATTTCGCCGTGTTCTGCGACCGCCGCGACCGCGCAAGGCCATGGGCTCGGCGCGCTCACCATGCCCGAGACGCTCGATTATTCGGTGGCGGCGATGATCGCGGTCATGTGGATTTCGGCGCGGGCGCGGGGCCTGGGGCTCGGCTGGGTGTCGATCCTCGATCCCGCGCGGCTTTGCGCCGATCTCGGCGCGCCGGCGTCTTACAAGCTCATCGCCTATCTGTGCCTGGGCTGGCCGGAGGAGGAGCACGAAGTCCCGGAGCTCGAACGCGCCGGCTGGCAGGAGCGCACGCCCCTCGGCCAGTACATCCTTCACGTTTGAGCGAGGGCTCTGGCCCGGCTCACTCGGCCGGCTGGTGCGCGCCCTCGACCCACCGTTCGGACGCCGGCCGCTCGCGCTTGCGCGCCTTCTTCTTCGAACCCGCCAGCCAGTTGGAGAGCCGGTCGAGATAGAGATAGATGACCGGCGTGGTGAACAGCGTCAGCGCCTGAGACACGGTGAGGCCGCCGACCATGGCGTAGCCCAGCGGCTGGCGCAGCTCCGAGCCGGTGCCGTGGCTCAGCATCAGCGGCACGCCGCCGAGCAGCGCGGCGAAGGTCGTCATCATGATCGGCCGGAAGCGCAATAGCGCCGCCTTGCGGATCGCCTCGGCGCTGGTCAGATGCTCGTCGCGCTCGGCGGCGATGGCGAAGTCGACCATCATGATGCCGTTCTTCTTGACGATGCCGATCAGCAGGATCATCGCCGACCAGCGCGATGAGGCTGAATTCGTAGCCGTTCAGCCACAGGATCGCCAGCGCCCCGAAGCCGGCCGAAGGCAGCGTCGAGAGAATTGTCAGCGGGTGGATGAAGCTCTCATAGAGAACGCCGAGAATGATGTAGACGGCGACCAGCGCGGCCAGGATCAGGAGCGGCACCGTCGTCAGCGAATCCTGGAACGCCTGCGCATTGCCCTGGAACGCCGTCTGCAATCCCGGCGGCAGCCGCAATTCACGCTCGGCGCGCTGAATCGCCTCCGTCGCCTGGCTCAGCGCCACGCCCGGGGCGAGATTGAAGCTGATCGTCACCGCCGGGAATTGCCCCTGATGGCTGATCGAGAGCGGCGCGACCGGCACGGTCGTCCATTTCGCGAAGGCGCTGAGCGGCACGAGCTGGCCGTTGTTCGGCGAGCGGACGTAGAGCAGGTCGAGCGACTTCGGGTCCTTCTGCAGGCCCGGCGAGATCTCCTCGATCACGTAATAGGTGTTGATCTGCGTGAAATATTGCGTGACCTCGCGCTGCCCGAAGGCGTCATAGAGCGTGTCGTCGATCTGCTGCGGCTGGATGCCGAAGCGCGAGGCCATGTCGCGGTCGATGGTGAGCTTCAGCGTCGTGCCGGAGGATTGCAGGTCGGAGCCGACGTCGCGCAACTCCGTCAGCGAGCGCAGCTTGCCGAGGATTTTCGGCGCCCAGCGGCTCAACTCGTCGAAATTGGCGTCCTGCAAGGTGTACTGGAATTGCGTGAGCGCGAAACGCGCGCCGACGGTCACGTCCTGCGCGGCCTGCAGATAGAGCGAGGCGCCGATCACGTTGGCGGTCTTGGCCCTGAGCCGGTCGATCACCTGGAACGCATTGACGTCGCGCTCCTCGCGCGGCTTCAGCGTGATGAACATGCGGCCGTAGTTCTGCGAGGAGTTGCCGACGCCGGTTCCCAGACCCATCGCCATCGTGGCGACGGCCGGGTCGGCCTGGACGATGCGGCCGAGTTCCTCCTGCAGCTTGTACATTTGCGGGAAGGACACGTCCTGCCCCGCCACCGTGGTGCCGAAGACGACGCCGGTGTCCTGCTGCGGAAAGAAGCCCTTGGGGATCTTGACGAACAGATAGCCGGTGGCGGCCACCGTGGCGAGGAAGATCATCAGCGTGACGAAGCTGTGGCGCAGCGCGAGATCGAGCCCCCGGGCGTAGCCCTTGGCCAGGGCGTCGAAGCCGCGTTCGCTGAGCTTGTAGAGCTTGCCGTGCTTCTCCTCGTCGTGGGATTTGAGGAATCGCGAGGCCATCATCGGCGTCAGCGTCAGCGCCACCAGCGCGGAGACGCCAATCGTCATGGCGATCGTCACCGAGAACTCGCGGAACAGGCGGCCGATCATGCCGCTCATCAGGAGCAGCGGAATCAGCACGGCCACCAGCGAGATCGAGATCGAGATGACGGTGAAGCCGATCTCGCTTGCGCCCTTGATCGCCGCCGGAAACGGCTTCATGCCCTCCTCGACATGGCGCTGGATGTTTTCGAGCACGACGATGGCGTCGTCGACGACGAAGCCGACGGCGATCGTCAGGGCCATCAGCGAGAGATTGTCGAGCGAATAGCCGACCCCCCACATCAGCGCGCAGGCGCCGAGCAGCGCCAGCGGCACCGTGACGCTGGGAATGATCGTCGCCCAGACGTTGCGCAGGAACACGAAGATGACGCCGACGACGAGCGCGATCGTCAGCATCATCGTGAACTGCACGTCCTTGACCGAGGCGCGGATCGTCAGCGTGCGGTCGGAGATGATCTGCACGTTGATGTCGGAGGGGATCGCCGCTCTGAGCCTGGCAAGCTGGGTCTTGATCTTGTCGACCGTCGAGATGACGTTGGCGCCGGGCTGCTTGAACACGACGAGGAAGACGCCGCGCTTGCCCTGCGCCCAGCCGGCCTGCGTCACGTCCGCCGGCCCCGACACCGCCTTGCCGATGTCGCGAATCCTGACCGGCGCGCCGTTGCGATAGGCGACGATGACGTTGTCCCACTCCTTGGCCAGCGTCAGCTGATCGTTGTCGTAGATGGTGTAGGTCTGCTTGTCGCCGATGATCGCGCCCTTGGGGTTGTCGACGGTCGCGATCATGATCTGCGAGCGCACGTCCTCGAGCTGCAAATTCTTCTCGATGAGCTTGGCCGGATCGATCTGGATGCGGATCGATTTCTGCTGCTGGCCGCCGACGCGCACCAGCGAGACGCCGTCGATCTGGCTCATGCGCTGCGCCAGGATGTTCTCGGCGACGTCGTCCACGTCGACGATCGGCTCGACGTCGGAATTGACGGAGAGAATGAGGATCGGCGTATCGGACGGGTTGGTCTTGCGATAGGTCGGCGGGGTCGGCATGTTCTTCGGCAACTGCCCCGCCGCCGCGTTGATCGCGCCCTGCACGTCGTTGGCGGCGGCGTCGATGTTGCGGTCGAGCACGAACTGAAGCGTGATCGCGGTGGCGCCGAGCGAGCTGACCGAGGTCATCTGCGAAACGCCGGCGATCTGGGCGAACTGGCGCTCCAGCGGCTGGGCGACCGAGGAGGCCATCGTCTCCGGCGAGGCGCCGGGAAGCTGGGCGCTGACGGTGATGGTGGGAAAGTCGATCTGCGGCAGCGGCGCGACCGGCAGCTGCGGATAGGCGACGAGGCCGACCAGCAGCAGCGCCAGCATCAGAAGCGTCGTTGCGACCGGCCGGCGTATGAAGATTTCGGAAAAGCTTCCTGACATCTCAACTCCGCGAATCGGCGGTCTGGACGGCGACGAGCGCGCCCGGGCGCAAGCAGCGCCTGGCCGTTCGTCACGATTTTCTCTCCTCCCTTCAGTCCTTCGGCGATGTCCGCTTCCTTGGTGTTCTGGTGCGCGACCTTGACCGGGCGCGTCGTCACTTTGTTGTCGTCGCCGATCACGTAGACATAGAGGCCCTGCACGCCATGCTGCACGGCCACGGTCGGGACGACGACGGCGTTCCTGTCGACGCCGAGCGTCAGATCGGCGACGACCGCCAGGCCCGGCCAAAGCTTGTTGTCGGTATTGGCGAAGCGGGCCTTCAGCCTGACCGTGCCGGTCGTCTGGTCGATGTGATTGTCGACCACCTCCAGCACGCCGGTCGCGATCACCGCGCCGTCGGTCGACCGGGCGACGACTTTCGCCTCGCCCGCCGTCATCAGCGCGTTGATCTCGCCGACCTGCTCCTCCGGCGCGGGGAACAGCACCGCGATCGGCTGCAACTGGTTGATGACGACGATGCCCGTCTGCTGGCTCGCCGCCACCATGTTGCCCTGGTCGATGAGGCGATAGCCGACGCGGCCCGTCAGCGGCGCGGTGATCTTCGTGTAGCTGAGCTGCGTCTTGGCGGCGTCGATCGAGGCCGTGTCGGCGGCGATCTGCGCCGTAAGCTGGCCGACCAGCGCGGTCTGGGTGTCGAACTGCTGCTGCGAGGCGAAGCTCTGCTTGACCAGCGTGGTGTAACGGGCGAGGTCGAGCTTGGCGTTGGCGAGATTGGCCTCGTCCTGCCGCTTCTTGGCCTCCGCCTGATCGAGCGCGGCCTGGAAGGGTCGCGGGTCGATCTCGGCGAGCAGGTCGCCCTCCTTCACCATCTGGCCTTCCTTGAAGGCGATCAACATGACCTGCCCGTCGACCCGCGCCTTCACCGTCACGGTGTTGTAGGCGGCGACCTGGCCGAGATTCTCCAGAACGACAGGGAAGTCCTTGCGCTCGGCCGTCGCCGCCTCGACCGGCACGGCCTGGGACGCCGCGGCGGCGTCCGGTTGCGGAGCGGCCGGCGCCTGAGCCGGCAGCGGCAGGCGCGCGCGCGCCTGACGCGCCAGTTGAGCCGCCTGCGGCGAGATCGGCTCGATCTGGTCGGGCGCGTAGATCGCGTAGCCGGCCCCGGCCAACGCTATCAAGACCACGCCTCCGATAATTGACCTAACAGACATGTTGATCTCTTGCGCCCTGATGCGCCCGCCTTCCGGTCAGTCGCCGGGGCTGTTATTGAAGAAATACCACCTAACCCCGCAAAGCGAAAAAGGGAGGCCCCGGGACATTTTTTAATGTGACTTTTTTTAATGTGACTTTCGAAATGTTCCTGCATATGCCGCGAGCGGCGGCGTCGTTCATGCGACGCTCATGTTCGGCGGACCATAGCCTCAAAGCGGTAAAACCCCGGAAAGGGGCAAGGGCATTGAAATTCAGGTTGTTGCATCGTGGATGGCTCGGGGCGGCCATGGCCGCGCTGTTCGGCTTGGCCGGTGCTTGCCGGCCTGAGGGGAGCGCAATCTTTCACCGTGCCGGACTGGTGCGGCGGGGTCCGCCCCTGCCCGCCGCCCTGCCTCGGCGCGCCGGAAGTCGCCCACGAACCCGAGGAATTCATCGCGCTGGCCCGCTACGAGCTCGGCCCGCGCCGCCCGATCCGGCGCTGGCGGAAGGCCGGGCGGCGCGCCTGGCGCCCGGCCGCGCGCGTCGCCGTCGCCGCGCCGCCGGCGGTCGAGTTGCCGCCGGCCAATCTGACCATGCCGCCGCCGGTCGACCCCAAGAACGTCTATGCGGGGATCGCCGCCGGCGACATCAGCCCGGCGGCGGCGGGGGCGCTGTCGCGGGTCTATTCGCCCAACCTCATCACCGGCCACGTCGACGTCATCGATCCCGAGACCTTCAGGGTGATCGACAGCTATTACGCGATCCCGAGTCCGCAGCACATCGTGCCCTCGTGGGACCTGCAGACGCTGTGGGTCTCCGGCGACATCAGCTACACCGGCGGCCACGCCAGCGTCGCGCCGATCGACCCCAAGACCGGCAAGATGGGCAAGCCCATCGACGTGCCGGATTCCTACAACATGTATTTCACGCCGGACGGCCGCTCCGCGATCCTGGTGGCCGAGGCCAAAAGGCGGCTCGAATTTCGCGATGCGCACACGATGGCGCTGCAGACCTATATCGTGGCGCCCGATTGCGCGGGGATCAACCACGCCGATTTCTCGCCCGACGGGTCCTATGCGATTTTCACCTGCGAATACAACGACAAGCTCGCCAAGATCGACCTCGTCCACCACAAGCTCGAGGCGATGCTGCAGCTCAGCCCCAAGCACATTCCGCAGGACATCCGCGTCGCGCCGGACGGCTCGGCCTATTATGTCGCCGACATGCTGGGCGACGGGCTCGTCGTCGTCGACGGCGACAAGTTCGTCGAGACCGGCTTCATCCACACCGGCGTCGGCGCGCATGGCCTCTATCCGAGCCGGGACGGCAAGAAGCTCTATGTCTCCAACCGCGGCACGCACAATCTCGGCGGCGTGAGGGACGGCGAGGGCAGCGTCTCGGTGATGGATTTCGCCACCCGCCAGATCGAGGCGACCTGGACGATCCCCGGCGGCGGCAGCCCGGACATGGGCAATGTGAGCGCCGACGGGAAATGGCTGTGGCTGTCCGGCCGCTACGACGGCGTGATCTACGCCTTCAACACCGGCGACGGCTCGCTGAAGACGATCCCCGTCGGCGGCATGCCCCACGGGCTGACGGTCTGGCCGCAGCCGGGGCGGTATTCGCTCGGGCATACCGGGAATATGCGGTAGGGGGACGGGCCGGCGGTTCGACACAGAGGATTTGTTCGGACCGAAAATTGGAGCCAGCCGCTCGATCTGCGGCCTCTCGAAACTCCATCGATGGTAGGGTTTCGAGAGATTGTTATTGAGGATGAGTTTCAAGAGGCATTTTCGCCCGAGCCGGCCGCAGGAGTAACTGCCGCGATAGCAGCGGTGTATTATAACCGGATGCATTTCCTCGCCGGGAGACGGTCGTGGCGGGTGGACGATGGCAACATCTTCGGCGAAACGACCAACGCTTATGTTCTCGAGACCATCGCGGCCGAGCGATTTTCGGCTCACGTCTTTGCGGTCTCCGACGCCGTGCTCGGGTTGGAGAAGTTCATCCCCAACATCTGGATCGCCAATCTCAGCAATTTCATCCAGATGCGGGGGTTCGTCGCGCTCCCGTCAGCAAAGCAAAATTCAGCGGGTTGGCGCACCAAGTCTGCCGTCTGTTTCTTCGTCGAAAGTTTCCCCAGCTTGGCCTCTCTGAAAGCCAGTTCGGAATTCCAGAGCGCGCTCCCTCTTTTCCCGTCGATCCTGCCGTAATGCGTGAGAACTGAAGCCCGAAGGGCTAAAGGGCTTCGCGGCGCCGTTCGCGACAGCCTGCCCGCTGACGTCGTCCGTCCCCGCGCGTCTCCCCCTTGCCCGCCCGTAGAGTTCGGCGTCGCGTGGATGCGAGCTTTGCCCGACTACATGGTTTACTTCGTGCAATGCCGCGCTCCGGCCAAATTTTTGTCCAAAAAATAACCATAAGTTTGACCGACAGCGCTTGGCGGCCGGCGGAGGTCTGTGCGCGAGCGGACGGGAGACCTGAAAATGTTCAGATTCTCGTTGGCGTTGGTGGCCATTTCTCTCTCGGCGCCCAGCTTGGCGGCCGACCCGATCGCCTCTACCGATGGCGAGAGCCAAGGTCTCAGCCTGCAGGTCACAGAACTCAAGGCAAGCAACAGTTCTGTCACGCTGAGGTTCACCATCCGCAATGATGGAACCCAGAAATTCGACCCCGACAGTCTCGCCGACAGCACGGGCGACAGCGACCGACAGTCGATCAGCGGCGTCTATCTCCTCGACCAGGCCAACAAGAAGAAATACCTCGTCATCTACGACTCGGACCATAAGTGCATCTGCAGCCGTCAAGCCAAATACGTCGAGCCGAAGACCAGCGCCAATTTCTGGGCGAAGTTCCCACCGCCGCCGGCCGACGTCGCGAAAATCGGCGTGGTAGTGCCTCATTTCATACCGATGGACGACGTTCCGCTGGCGCGCTGAAGGAGGCCGGCTATGCGGCGCGGCGCCTTGATCAGACTGCTAGCCTGTTTGCTCGCCGGTCTGTCGTGCGGGGCATTGAGCGCGCAGGTCCGCGACGTTAGAGGCAGCGTCAACGATCTCATCTATCTGGCGCCGCTCGATCTGGAGTACTCCGTGATCGACCTCGGCGGAAAGACCCAATCGCTGGAGGCAAAGACGCAGTCGCTCCAAGTCAGGGAGACCGCAACCGAAATCCGCATCAATCTGGCCGCCGACATCCTGTTCGATTTCGACAAGTCAACGATCCGGCCGGAGGCCGCGAAGGCGCTGTACGACGTCGCCCAGATCATCGCCGAGAAGGGTGGCGGACGAAACGTGCGCATCGAAGGCCACACTGACAGCAAGGGCGGCGCCGTCTACAATCAAAAGTTGTCCGAGCGGCGCGCGGACGCCGTCAATCAATGGCTGAAGCGGACGGAGGGCTTGACCAAGGTCCGCATGACGACTCGCGGATTCGGAGCCACCCGTCCGGTCGCGCCCAACACCAAGCCCGACGGCTCCGACGATCCAGTAGGTCGACAAAAGAATCGGCGCGTCGAGATCGTGCTCGAAAAATAGCGCGCGCGTGCGCGCCTATTTTGAGCGAGCGGGCGAGGCGTCGCGACGCCGTGACGCTATCTCCGGCTACCGCTTGGCGGTCGCCGAGGGACCGAATTCCGCGCCTAAGCGCCTGAAGAGCCAGAAGCGCGGACAGTCCATGCCCGCCCCTCACGACCCGCCGGCCCGGCGATCCTCGCCGCCGCCTGCGGCCTCGCGCGCCCGTGCGCGGTCTTGTGCCAGTGGAACGGCCGCACGATCAGCTCGTAGAGCGCGACCCACGTCGCCGCCGAGACCAGCGCGTAATAGAGCGGCATGCAGAGCAGCGCCCGCCCATAGTCCCGCATCCCGCGCCTGCGCATCCCCACCAGCGCCGGCAGGATCAGCGCCTGTATTCCGGTCAGCGTCAGGATGTAGGTGTAGACGTCGGCGAGGCGCGAGGCCGTCGAATCCGACATCGCCTCGTCCACGCCGCGCCAGATCGCCTCCAGCAGGAACGGCGGGCCGAACAGGCCGGTCATGACCGTACCGGCGATCAGCGTCAGCCCCGCCACGCCCTTGTTGAACCCGAGTTCGCGGAAATAGCGGACCGGCTCCCGGGTGTGGACGATCATCGTCTGCATCCAGCCTTTCTGCCAGCGCGTGCGCTGGCGGAACCAGTTGGCGAATTCGTTGGGCGCCTCCTCCACCGTCTCCGAGTTCGAGCGAACCGACGCGCGCGCCGAAGCGGGCGAGCCGGAGGCCGAGGTCGGCGTCCTCGGTCACGTTCCAGGCGTCCCAGCCGCCGACGCGGCGCAGCGTCGCCGGTGCGGAAATGATTGGTCGTGCCGCCGAGCGCCACCGGCAGGCCGAGCGCCGACAGGCCGGGATTGATGAGCTCGAACAGCGCCGCGTACTCCACCGCGAACATGAAGCTCAGCCAGCAGTCGCGCCAGTTGGCGATGGTCAGGCGGCCCTGCAGCGCGTCGAGCGTCGGGTCCTCGGCGAAGCGCGCGGCGGCGCGGCGCAGCTGGTCGGGCGCGGGCACGTCCTCGGCGTCGTAGACGCAGACCAGATCGCCGCGCGCGACGTCGAGCGCGACATTGAGCGCGCGCGGCTTGGTGCGCGGCTTGCCCGGCGGGACGATGACGACGTCGTAGCGCGGCGGCAGACGCTCGGCCATGATGGCGCCCAGCGTCTCCTCGTCGCCGGCCTCGATGACGAGTTTGATGTCGAGCTTGGACTTCGGATAGTCGAAGGCGTCGAGCCCGGCGACGAGCTTCGGGATCATCGCGCCCTCGCGATACATGGCCACGATCACCGTGTAGACGGGCAGATCGGCGTCGGCGAGCGGCGGGCTCGGCCGGGAGGCGTCGGCGGCGATGGCGGCGGCGATGCGCAAGAAAATCGTCGCCGAGAACAATAGCCACAGCAGGAGCGACGAGATCGCCCGCTCCGCCCAGGGCGCGGCGAAGGCGAGAGCGATCATGCAAAGGCCGAAGGCGGCGGCGGCGGCCGTCTGCGCCGGCCGCATCTCGCCGCGCGCGCAGAAGGAGGGATCGAGCCGCTCCAGACGCATCGCCGCCTGGGTCGCAATTTCGTAACCCCGCTCGACCCGCACCAGCGCGCCGAGCCGGCGCGGCGAGGTGATGGCGAGCCCGGCGAGGCTGCGGCCCTCCTCGGCCATGTCGAGCAGGAGCCGCAGCGCCTCGCCGCGCGGCGCGGCTATGGCGCGATAGGGCGCAGCGAGCGGGGCGAGATAGACGAGGCCGGCGTTGACGGCTCGCGCGGGCGAGGCGGTCGTGTCGAGCGGCGCGCCGCCAACGTGAAAGGGGGCGCCGAGCCGGTCGGCGAGCGCGCGATAGAAGAACTCCTCCTGCGCCCAGCCCTCGCCGAGCAGCGCCATGTCAGGCGTGACCCCGATCTCCTCGGCGATCTCCCCGGCGCGCACGAGCATGTCGAAGGGGGCGCCATAGGCGGCGAGAAAGGCGATTTCGCGTGGCGGCGTCGCGCGCGTCGGCGCCGCAAACCCCTCTTGAACCGTGTAATTCATCGCCCTGCATCGCCCCGCCGAGCATATTTGCGTAAATCGGGACGCTTGTCATTAAGCCTTACGTAACATTTTCTAAGGAGATGCATGAGAAGCCGATGCGGCTTGCGTCCCTAATTCTTTTTCTTCCTTTGCGAAAATCGCAAGTCTATGCGCCGCCGATGGAAAAGTTAAACGGCGGGAATCATCCGCAGGAATTTGGCGCGCGGCGAGAATTCGCGCGCGAGACTTCGCCGGCGCGGCCGGGTGTTGAAGTTGTTCGGCTCTTGACGATCCGAACAGCGCCTCAGCGCGCGCGGGCCGGGAGATCGGCGTTGGCGCCGCAGACGAGAACGCCGGCGCACTCGGACCCGGCGGGCCGCTACGCCGCGCTCACGCGCATAGGCCGCCGCACAGCCGGCTCGAGCGCCTCAGAAGCGGTGCGCGCGTGAGCGGCTTCGATTTCCTCGGGGTCAAGTCTTCGCCTCTACGGGCGCCACGTCCACGGAGACCTCGAGATCGTGCCCGCCATAGGAGAGGATGACCCCGTCGACCGGCGGCACGTCGGCGTAGTCGCGCCCGCGCGCCACGACGATATGGTCGTCGCCTTCGGGAATGGCGTTGGTCGGGTCGAGCCCGAGCCAGCCGAATGAGGGGCCGCACCAGACAGCGACCCAGGCGTGCGAGGCGTCGGCGCCGGCGAGCCGCGGCTTGCCCGGCGGCGGGATGGTGCGGATGTAGCCGCTCACATAGAGCGCCGGCAGGCCGAGGCCGCGCAGGCCCGCGATCATCACATGGGCGAAGTCCTGGCACACGCCGCGCCGCGCCGCGAACGCCTCGGCCGGCGACGTGGTCACCTCGGTCGCCTTCGAAGTCGTAGGCGAAATCGGCCTTGATGCGCTTGCTGAGCTCGGCCGCGCCCTCGTAGATCGGCCGCCCCGGCGCAAAGCTCTCGCGCGCATAGGTCGTGGCGGCGGGGAACAGCGAGACGAGCCGGCTCGGATAGAGCGCGAAGGCGGGACTCTCGGCGCCAAGCGACTGCGAGGCGGCGGCGAGCGCCGCCACCGTCTCCCACGGCGGCGTCACGGCCGGCGATCGGCGGCGGCGGCGCGCGCGACCTCGACCCGGAAGCGTCGACTTGATCGACATCTGCGTATGCGGCGTCTCGATGCGCAGGCGCGCGACGCGGTTGGCGAAGGCGTCCTCATGCTCGCTGAAGTCGCGCGGCGTCGGGCGCACCTCGACGCGGTAATCGCTGACGCGCTGGCCTGGCTCGTCGCGCGGCCTCAGCCTCAGCACGCAATCGTTGGCGACGACCGGCGCGCCATATTCGTAGCGCGTGAGATGGGTGACGTCGTAGATCATCCCAGGCCCATGACCTTTTCGGCGCGCGCCGAGGCGCCGTGCAGGAAATAGCGCCGGCGCGATCGCCTCGGCGAGTTGCGGCGATCTGGTTCTCGATCGCCAGAATCCCCGCGTCCTCCAATTGGTCGGCGATCTCGGAGGCGAGTTCGGCGCTGAGCCGCGTCGCGAGCCGCAGCGGCTCCTCGGGAATGCCGTCCTGGCGCAGCACCGGCAGCGCCGCGATATGCTCGGCGATGCGCTCGGTCTGGAAGGCGACCGAGCGCGGATTGTAGGGATCGAGCAGCGTCAGGTCGCGCACCGGCGCCAGCGCGACGCCGATCAGCGTGCGCGAGTGATAGGTGATCTGCGAATCGATGAGGTCGAGCAGCACGTCGAGGTCGTGCTCGGTCGCCTTCTGATGCGCGAATTGCCGGGCGATGCGGCAGGTGTTGATGCCGCGCTCGATGCGCCGGCCCAGTTCGTAGAAGCGCCAGCCGGCGCCGCGGTTGAAGTTCTCGTCGAACAGGCCCGCGAGCGCGGCGATGGTGGTGAGCTGTTCTTCGATGCAATCGATGATCTGCGCGTCGCTCAACGGGCCCTCGGGCAACTCGGCGAGCGTCGGATTTGAGCCGGCCGATCAGCGTCCAGGTCTGCTGCGTCAGCCGCTCGCGGATGACGGAGGCGGCGTGGCTCGCGGCGCTGGCGATCGAGAGCGCCGAGCCGCTGTTTTCGGGCGCGCGCAGGGCGGCCTCGGCGGGCGCGCGGCGACTTGGCGTCGGCGTCGATCGCGCCCCAGGCGACGAGCAGCGACTTGAGGCCGTCGAGCGCCTCGCGCGCGCCGCTCATCGGCGCCTCGGGATCGACGGCGCGGGCGCTCAGGCAGCGCACGAGGCGCAACGTCGCCTCGGCGCGTTCGAGATAGCGGCCGAACCAGAACAGATTGTCGGCCGCCCGGCTCGGCAGATTGCCGAGCAGCCGCGCGATATGCGGACGTCTCGCGGCTCGGCAGCAGCGAGGAGGTGCCGACGGGCTTGTCGGCGAGCACCCACACGTCGGCGGATTCGACGCCCTCGCCCATCGACACCGCGCGCGCGTCCGGCTTGTCGGAGACGCGGGCGAAGCCGCCGGGCATCACCTTCCAGCCGTCCGGCGTCGCCGCGGCATAGACGCGCAGCACGAAAGGGCGCGGCACGAGCTTTCCGTTCTCCCAGCGCGGCATGGTGGAGAGCCGCACCACCTCCTGCCCGACGTAATCGAGCCCGCGCAGCGCGATGGCGCTCTTCAGCGCCGCGCGTTCGCGCTTCGGCGAGCTCCGAGCCGACGGCGACGCGGCGCTTCTCCAGCCCCCGCGCGCTGTCGCCGAAGGCGCTGGCGATCGAGATCTGCTCGAAATTGTCGAGCACGCGCGCGCGCTCGCCGCGGCTGGCCGCACCACCAGGTCGCGATATTGGGCATCTCCAGCGGCTCGGCCGATCAGCCGCTCGGCGAGGCGCGGCAGGAAGGCGAGCATCGCCCGCGATTCGATGAAGCCCGTGCCCGGCAGGTTCTCCACCACCACCTCGCCCGAGCGTATCGCGTCGATAAGGCCCGGGCACGCCGAGGCGCGAGGCGGAATTGAGCTCCATCGGGTCGATCCATTCGGAATCGACCTGGCGCCAGATCACGTCGGCGCGCTTCAGGCCGGCGATGGTGCGCACAAAGGCGCGCCGCCCCTCGCCGACGACGAGATCGTCGCCCTCGACCAGCAGGAAGCCGAGATAGCGGGCGAGATAGGCGTGCTCGAAATAGGTCTCGCTATAGGGGCCGGGCGTGAGGATGCAGATGCGCGGCTCGGCCCGCTCGCCGCTGGCCTTCATGCCGGCGCGCAGATCGCGGAAGAACGGGGCGACGCGCTCGACGTTCATCTCCCGATAGAGGTCGGGAAAGGCCTGCGAGACGACGAGCCGGTTCTCCAGCGCGTAGCCGGCGCCGGACGGCGCCTGCGTGCGGTCGCCGAGCACCCACCAGCGCCCGTCGGGGCCCGCGGCCGATGTCGGCGGCGTAAAGCCTGAGCCAGCGCCCGCCCGGCGGCCTCACGCCCGCGCATGGCGGCGATGAAATCGGGCGAGCCGGTGAGCGCCGCGGCCGGCAAGCGCGCCTTCGGCGACCAGCTTGCCCTCGCCATAGACGTCGGCCAGCACGCGCTCGATCAGCTCGGCGCGCTGGACGAGCCCGCTCTCGATCTCCCGCCATTCCGCCGTCGGGATCAGCAGCGGCAGACGGCTCGAGCGGCCAGACGCGCTCGGCCGCCTCGCCGCGCACGCGATAGGACATGCCGCGATTGCGCACGCGCCGGTCGGCCGCGGCGAAGCGTTCGGCGACCGTCTCGGGCGTGGCCATCGCCAGTTGCGTGAGCAGCCGCGTCCAGTGCGCGCGGCGGGCGCCGTCGGGGCCGATGAACTCGTCGGGAATGCCGGGCAGCGGCGCGTAATCCGCCGTCCATCCCGCGACCTGCGCTTCGGCCTCGGCGGATGCGGACATGGTGCGGGCGGTGACGGGCAAGGGGGTCTCGCGGCTCTTAGGGGCGGCGCAATATGCGGCGAAGTTTCGCCCCGCGCCAGACCGCCGAAGCGGTTTTCCCGCTCGACAAGCACGGCGCCGGCGCCGCCATATTGCAACGGATACGACGAGCGCCGCGGAGACTGTCATGACGAGGCTGATGCTGGCTTTCCTGCTCGCCCTCGGCCTCGCCCTGCCGGCTTACGCCGACGACAAGGTGGTCGTGTTCGCCGCCGCGAGCCTGAAGACCGCGCTCGACGCGGCGGCGGCCGCCTTTCACAAAAGCGGCGGCCCCGAGGTTTCGCTGAGCTACGGCGGCTCGCTGGGGCTCGCCCGCCAGCTCGTCGCCGGCGCGCCGGCCGACGTGTTCATCTCCGCCGACGAGCCCTCGATGGACGCGGCGGCGAAGGGCAAGGCGATCAGGCCCGGGACGCGCGCCGATTTCCTGCGCAATCATCTCGTCGTCGTCGCCCCGAAGACGTCGAAGCTCGAAACGCTGGACCTTACGCCCGCCGCGCTCGCCTCGGCGCTAGGCGCGAGCAAGCTCGCCGCCGGCGAAGTCAAGACCGTGCCCGCCGGCCGCTACGCCAGGGAATCGCTGACCAAGCTCGGGCTGTGGGCGACGGTCGAGCCCAAGCTCGCCATGACCGACAACGTGCGCGCGGCGCTGGAGTTCGTCGCGCGCGGCGAGGCGGCGCTGGGGATCGTCTATGCGACCGACGCCGCCTCCGAGCCGCGCGTGAAGATCGTCGCGCGGCTTCCCGGATTCCACGCACAAGCCGATCGTCTATCCGCTGGCGATCGCGGCGGCGTCGAGGAACCCGGCGGCTGAGCGATTCGTGGCGTTCCTGCGCTCGGCCGCGGCCGCGCCGGCGTTCGAGGCGCAGGGCTTCGAGATGGTCAGATAGGCGGGCGCGTCGCCTAACGCTCCGCCGCCCCGCAGGTCTCGACAATGGCGCCGATGCGCCCGCGCTCCTCTTTCGAAATCGAATGCGCGCCGAGCCGGCCGGCGAGGCCCTCCGCCGAGGCGCCGCGAACCACGCAGGCGCAGGCGCGCTTGCAGGCCTCGATCTCCCCGCCCGCCTCGACGCAGGCCGGCCGGCAGGTTTTCTCGTAACTCTCGGCCGACAGGCGGTCCGAATAGCCGCTGACCTGCAACGCCGCATAGAGCAGGCCGATAAGGATCGGCTGGTGGATCAGATAGACCGCCAGACTGCGCCGGCCGGCGAAGGCGAGCGCCCGCAGCGGCGCAAGCCTTGGCTTTCCAGTCCGGCGGCGCGCGGCGCGAGCTGCGCGAGCCCGAGGCCGGCGAGAACCACGCCGCCCCAGGGCATGAGCGGGCGCCAGTCGAGGGTCGCGGGGTCTTGCGTCTGAAGCCCGAGCCAGGCGAGCCAGGGCGGATTGAACGCCGGCGAAGCGTAGACGAGCGGCAGCGCGATGAGGACAAGCCCCAGCGCCAGCGCGGCCCAGGGCTTCGGCTTGGCGAGGAAGGGAACGGCGATAAGGCTGGCGACGAAGATGCAATGCAGGATGCCGAAGAAGATCGGCGTCTGCGGCGCGACGGCGTAGCTCGCGCCCGTCACCAGCGCCGCCGCCGCGCCGATGCGCAGAAGCCGCTTGCCAAACGCGCGCGCGCCGAAAATCGCGGGAATGCGCCAGAGCCAGCGAAAGGCCGGAGAGCGCCAGGAACGCGCCGCCGATGAGATGGGAGGCGAGCCGCATCGGCGGCGTGAAGGGCGTCAGCGGATCGACCACGCCGAAATAGGCGAGATCCCAGGTGAAGTGATAGGCGGCCATCGCGACGAGCGCGAGCCCGCGCGCGACGTCGACGGCGTCGAGACGCTTGGCTTCGATCTTGGCTTGGCTCATGCGAAGATCGAGGGCGTCAGTTCGATTTCGCGCTCGAATTCGACGGGGCCGGTCATCAGGACGCAGCCGTCGCTCTCCCGCCAGGAAATCGTCAGCTCGCCGCCCGGCAGTTCGATGGCCGCCTCGCGCCCGGCGAGGCCGCGCCGGTTCGCCGCCACCAGCGTCGCGCAGGCCGCCGAACCGCAGGCGAGCGTCGCCCCGACCCCGCGCTCCCAGACCCTGAGGCGAATGCGGCCAGGCGACAGAATTTGCGCGAAGGAGATGTTCGCCTTCTCCGGAAACAGCGGATGGCGCTCCAGCGGCGGCCCCTCGCGCGAAAGGTCGATCGCGTCGAGGTCGGCGACGAAGAACACGGCGTGCGGATTGCCCATGTTGACGAGCCCGGCCGGGCCGAACGCCGCCGCTTCGGGAATTTCCACCGCCCTCGTGTCGACCTCTCGCGCGAAAGGAATCTCGCGCCAGCCGAGGCGCGGCGGCCCCATGTCGACGCGATAGGTCCATTCGCCGAGGCGTTCGCAGGCGATGAGGCCGCGCTCGGTTTCAACCGTCAAGCGGCTCGCGCGCGTCTCGCGGGCGAGACGGTCGGCGACGCAGCGCGTGCCGTTGCCGCAGGCGCCGGCGAGACTCCCGTCGTTGTTGTAGATGAGCACATAGCTCAGCGTGTCCGCCGTGCGGGCCGGCGTCAGCGTCATCATCTGGTCGTAGTCGAGGCCGGGCGCGCGATGGATCGCGCGCGCCTCCTGCGGCGTCGGAACCGCTGCCCCGTCGCGCAGGTCGAGCACGAGTATCTTGTTGCCCGCGCCGTTCATCCGCGCGACGCGCCGGCCGGCAAGGGAAGAATCCTTCGTCATGCGCCGCGCTCTAACCCTTGCGCGGCGCCGTGTCGATGGAGAGCGTTCACGCCATCGCGGCGACGACGGCTCCTCGCCTGCGGCCCGACGCCGGCTATCCAAGCGCCTTGTAGTCCATCCTCGCAAGGTCCTCGATCAAGCCCGGGCCGGTCGGCCGCCAGCCGAGCCGCTCGCGCGTCCATGCGCTCGACGCCGGCAAGTCCATGGCGACGAAATGCCCGAGCCAGCCGAAATGCTCCTCGGCCTGCTCCGGCGACAGGGACACCACGGGCGCGCCGAGCCCGCGGCCGACGGCGGCCGCGATGTCGCGGGCGGTTACGCCCTCTTCGTCGACCGCGTTGAAACGCTCGCCCGCTCGGCCCTGCTCGACCGCCAGCTTGTAGAGTCTGGGCGACATCCAAGACATGGGCGGCCGGCCATCGGTTGAGGCCGTCGCCGACATAGGCCGCGACGCCTTTCTGATGCGAGATCTGGATATACGGCGACACGAGGCCCTGCCTGTGCGTGTCGTGAACTTGCGGAAGCCGCACGACCACCACCTTGACGCCGGCGGCCGACATTTCCGCGCCCGCGAGTTCGGACGCCACGCGCGGATTGGGATTGTCGACCTGGATGGCGTCTTCCGTCCCGGGCTTGCCCGGCTCGACGTTGCCCATGCCTGTGCCCGAGGTGATGACGAGCGGCCTGTCGGAGCCGGCGAGCGCCTTGCCCATCGCCCTGATCGCGCGCCGGTCCTTTTCGCAATTCGCCACGAAACGCGAGAAGTCGTGATCGAAGGCGAGATGGATGACGGCGTCGGCCTGAGCCGCGCCCGCGCGCAGGCTCTCGACGTCCTCGAGCGCGCCGCGATGCGGCTCCACGCCGGCCTCCACAAGCGCCCGGGCGCCGGCGTCCGACCGTGTAAGCCCCAGCACCCGATGCCCGGCGGCGAGAAGTTCGGGAATGACGCGCGAACCGATGAAGCCGGTGGCGCCGGTCAGAAATATGCGCATGGGATGCCTCCGATGTTGACTTCGGAGGCTGAGTAATCCCGTCGCCGGTCCCGTTATAGTAGTGACGTCATCGTATTATAATAAGTACCGGGACGGACCCGCGACGCGCTAATCCGCCCGCCCGCGCCGTCGCTCGATCACCCGCGCGCCGAGCCGCGCCATCGCCTCGCGCAGGGCCTCGTCCTCCACGGCGCAAGCCGCCCGCGCCTCCGCCAGCGCCTCGGCGCTGGGGGGCGCGACGCGGCGGCGTGGCTCGGTCGACGGCAGCGGCCCCTGGCGGAACGCGACTTTGGCGACGCAGGCCCAGCCCAGATGCGCATTGACCCGCTCGACGACGAGACGGGCCAGATGCTGCGCCTCCAGCGCGTAGGCGCCGTCGATCCGCAGCACCAGCGTCGCGGGCGGGCGCGGCGCGCCGGGGTCGGTCTTGGCCCCGCGCGGCGGCCAGTTGAGCCGCTCGAAGCGGGCGAAACGGGCGACGTCGAGCCCGACGATCTCCGGCCAATGCGCGATGAGGCTCGCCTCGCTCAAGCCCCGCGCCGCCAGCGCCGGGCTGACGACGGCGCCGAGATGCGCGCCGAGCGGCGTCGCGAAGGGTTTTTTCTTGTGTCGCGGAGGGCTAGAGGCGTCGGCCATGCCCTCTCTTCTAGCCCCATCCGCGCTCGCCGACAAAACGCTGGCCTGGTTCGACGCCAACGCCCGCGCCCTGCCCTGGCGCGCCAAGCCCGGCGAGCGGCCCGACCCCTATCGCGTCTGGCTATCCGAAATCCTGCTGCAGCAGACGACGACGACCGGCGCCGCGCCCTATTTCGCGAAGTTCACGAGCCGCTGGCCGGACGTCGCCGCGCTCGCCGCCGCTGATATCGAGGAGGTGATGAACGCCTTCGCCGGCCTCGGCTATTACTCGCGCGCGCGCAACCTTCACGCGGCCGCCCAGGCGGTTGCCGCAGCGGGAGGCGTTTTTCCCTCGGAGGAGGCGGCGTTGCGCGCGCTGCCCGGCGTCGGCCCCTATACGGCGGCGGCGGTCGCGGCCATCGCTTTCGACAGGCCGGCGGCGCCGATCGACGGCAATATCGCGCGCATCGTCTCGCGGCTCGCGGGCTATTGCCGCGCCCATCGCCGGGAACCGCCGCGCCATCGAGGAATTCGCGCGCACGCTGACGCCGAAGCGCCGCGCCGGCGATTTCGCGCAAGCCCTCATGGACATCGGCGCGACGATCTGCCGGCCGAAGGCGCCGGCCTGCCTCGCCTGCCCGCTCAGCGCAGGCTGCCGGGCGGCGGCAAGCGGCGAGCCGCAAGCCTATCCGGGCCGGCCGGCGAAGAAGGCGCGGCCGGAGAAAGTCGGCGCCGCCTTCTTCGCCGAGCGCCCCAACGGCGCCTTCCTCGCCCGCCGCCGCCCGCCGAGAGGGCCTGCTCGGCGGGACGCTGGAACTGCCCGGCGGCGCCTGGCGCGTCGGCGAGCTGTCGCAGGTCGGGCCGGAGGAGGCGCCTTTCGCCGCGAACTGGGTCCGCCTGCCCGAGCCGGTCGAGCATGTCTTCACGCATTTCTCGCTGCGGCTCGCTTTGTTCGCGGCGCCCGCGCCCGAGGCCGCGCCGCCGGAGGGGATGGTCTACGTGGCGCCGGACGAGATCGAAGCCGCCGGCTTCTCCGGCCTCATGCGCAAGGCGGCGCTGAGCGCAATGGGGCAGCGGGCGGGGAAGGGTTGAACGAGGGCTAATCGGCCATCTAACCAAGCCTCGCAATCGTGCTGCGACTGGCCATGCGCCCCGTGCTTCTTCGATCTGGTGAGGCGTGAGCTTCACGGCTTCCGCGCCTCAATCAAGCTGCGAACCGCCGCAACAAAAGCCTCGGCCTGTTCGACCGCCCCTTTCGCCTCGTCGAGCGGCGGCGGCTCGGCGCTGTAATCGGCGAGCAGCCGCATATCCTGCACCTTGTTGAAGGCGCGGCCAATGGCTGCGTCGATCTGGCCGCCGAGCACAAGCTTTTTGCCAAACTCGGCAATCAAGCTGTGATGCGTCTTGATGATCGCGTCCGGCGTCTCATGTCCGGTCGCCAGCAAGGCGGCGTGCGCCGCGTCGTGCATCGCGTAATAGGCGCGGCTGCACGCTCCCTCGGTCTTCTTGTCCCGCAAGAGCAAACGCGCCTCGTCCAAAGCGCGCTCGGCCTTGCGCATGTAACCGGCAACGGTGAGGGCGGCGCTGCTCATAGCCGCAACCCTTCGCGCTTGATGTTCGTCGATCAAGGCGGGATTGCTGAACCGTTCGGGCTGCTTCAACTCGTCTTCCCAAAGGGGCAGGGCTTGAACGAGAATTCCTGTTTCCAGCAACACGTCGAAAGCGATGCCCGCCATATCGCCGGAGACCTTATAGCGGTCGCCGCGCTCGCCTTTGAGGATCACGGCAAGGTCGGCGTCGCTGTCCGGCTTGTGGTCGCCACGGGCGCGGCTGCCGTACACAAGCCCCTCAATCGCGGGATACTTGCCTTCGATGCCGCTGCATGAAGACGCGCGCCGCGCGTTCCGTCTCGGCGTCGAGCGCCGGTCGCGCGGGCAGGGCAGGGCGCGGCCTTCTCCGCCAGCCGTGAAATCGTGCTCTGGCTGAGATTGAACCGCCGCGCCAGGTCGGCTTGCGTCGCGGCTGCCATCGGCAAGCGCTTTCAACGCCTCGCGCTTCTGGTGAGGGGTGAGCTTCGGCGGTCGTCCCATATGGACGCCGCGCGCCTTGGCGCGTTCGCGGCCTTCGCCGGTGCGCGCGCGGATCAACTCGCGCTCGAACTCGGCAAGCCCGCCGAGTACGGTCAACATCAAACGTCCGTGCGGCGTCGTGGTGTCCGCCCATGCGTCGCCGAGTGAACGGAAACCGGCTCCGGCCTTCGCTATCGTGTCGAGGATGTTCAAGAGGTCGCGCGTGGATCGCGCCAAGCCGGTCGAGGCGCGTGACAAGCAACGTGTCGCCAGCGTCGAGGGCGCGTAACGCCTTCGCCAACTCGCGCCGGTCGGTCTTGGCTCCGCTGGCCGTCTCGCGAAACACGGGCGCGGCTCCGGCCGCCGTCAACGCCGCCACTTGAGCGTCGAGCGTCTGGCCGTCCGTGCTGACCCGTGCATATCCATAAATCGCCATGTGACAATCATAGCAAAATGCGCCTACTTATGCAATTATCTTTTGCATGGCGCAACATACTGAAAACGTTCGATCTCGCCGCTCGTGCGAAAGTCCGCCAAACGGGTTCGGTTGCGGTCATCTCTCAGCAGGCCTGAAGCCCTCCCCGGCCTCAAATTCCGCCGCCTAGAACCCCGGCAGCCTCAGCGTCGCGCGCAAGCCCCCGAGCGAGCTTTCGCCCAGCTCCAGCACGCCGCCGTAATTGCCGGCGAGATCGACGACGATCGACAGGCCGAGCCCGGAGCCGGGCCGCGATTCGTCGAGCCTTCGGCCGCGCTCGACAGCCGCCGCCCGCGCTTCAGGGCCGAGGCCGGGGCCGTCGTCGTCGATGTGGACGAGAAAATAGTCGCGGCCCGAGGGATCGGCCGAGACCTCGCGCTCCGCCGTCACGACGATGCGCGAATGCGCCCATTTGCCGGCGTTGTCGAGCAGGTTGCCGACGAGATCGGCGAGGTCCTGCGGCTCGCCGCGGAAGCGCAGGCCCGGCGCCGCCGCGCTCTCGAATGTGAGGTTCCGCTCGCGATAGACCTTCTGGAAGGTGCGCAGCAGGCCGTCGAGCACGGGCGCGAGTTCGGTGGACGCGCCAATCGACGTCGCGCGCGCGGCGGCTCGCGCGCGGTCGAGGTAGAAAGTCACTTGCCGGCTCATCACCTCGGCCTGCTCGCGCACCTTCTCGGCGAGCTTGGGGCTGCCCGCCTCCGCCTCGTTGACGATGACGCTGAGCGGCGTCTTCAGCGCATGGGCGAGATTGCCGACCTGCGTGCGCGCGCGCCGCACCACTTCGCGGTTGGCGTCGAGCAGCAGGTTGAGCTCCGCCGCGAGAGGGGCGAGATCCCTCGGGTATTCGCCGGCGATGCGCTCCGCCTCGCCCCGCCGTATCGAGATGAGCCCGTCGCGCAGGCGCCGCAACGGCCTCAGGCCGAAGCGCACGGCGAGCGCGGTCGAGCCGATCAGCGCCGCCGCCAGCGCGAGAAAGGTCGCGCTCAACGCATATTCGAATTGCACGATCTGGGCGCGGATCACGTCGGCGTTGGCCGCGACCTGGACGAGGTAGCGGCCCTCGTCGCCGGCGTCGATCACGCGCTCGATCACGCGCAGCGGCTTGTCGCCGGGCCCCGTCACGTAGCCGCGGAAGAAATTGTCGGCGCCGGCGGCGGAAGCCGGCAGTTGCGGCAGTTGCGAACCGAACAGCGATTTGGAGGTGCGGATCTCGGGCGTGGCGCTGTCGAGCCGCGTGATCTGCCAGTACCAGCCGGAGAAGGCGAGCTCGAACTGCGGCGCCACCACCGGCGGCGGCGCGGCGTGGCCCTCCTCGGCGCTGACCGCGACATTGGCGACGAGCGCCTTGGAGTAAAGCTCCAGCGTGTCGTCGAAATTGTCCTCGGTCGAGCTGGCGTTGAGCGCGGAGAGGCCGATTCCGGCGACGCCAGGATCGAGGCGCTCCAGAAGGCGGCCGCGAAAAACAGCCGCGAGGCGATCGAACGTCCGCGCCAGGGATTGCGCATGTCGCGCTCCGTCGCGGCTCAGCGCGCCGCCTTCGCGCGCCCGTCCGCCTCGCCCTCGATGATATAGCCGAGACCCCGCGCGGTCTGGATGAGATCGACGCCGAGCTTGCGCCTCAAGCGGCCGACGAACACCTCGATCGTGTTGGAGTCGCGGTCGAAATCCTGGTCGTAGAGATGCTCGACCAGCTCGCTGCGCGAGACGATGCGCCCGACATGGTGCATGAGATAGCTGAGCAGCCGGTATTCGTGGCTCGTCAGCTTCACCGCGACGTCGTTGACGGTGACGCGCCCGGCGCGCGCGTCGAGCCGGACCGGGCCGACCACGATCTCGCTGGAGGCGTGGCCGGAGGCGCGGCGCAGCAGCGCGCGCAGGCGCGCCAGCAGCTCCTCCATATGGAAGGGCTTCGACACATAGTCGTCGGCGCCGGCGTCGAAGCCCTCGACCTTGTCGCTCCAGCGGTCGCGCGCGGTCAGGATCAGCACGGGCATGGCGCGGCCGGACTTGCGCCAGGCCGTCAGCACGCTGACGCCGTCGCGCTTGGGCAGTCCGATGTCGAGCACGATGGCGTCGTAGGGCTCGGTGTCGCCGAGAAACCAGCCCTCCTCGCCGTCATAGGCGCGGTCGACGGCATAACCGGCGCCCTCGAGCGCCGTCGTCACCTGTCGGTTGAGATCGCGGTCGTCTTCGACAACGAGAAGGCGCATGAGGATTCCTATATAGGCGACGGCCTAGTTCTTCGCCGGCGCCGCCGTCGCGCGCTTGAACTCGACGTATTTGCCGGTCGTCGCATTGACGCGGACGTGAAAGAACTTTCCGTCCCGGTGCAAAAGCGCGATTTCGTAGACGAATTCGTCCTCAATGCGGCAGAGCTTGGCCGACAGCGCCTCGGCCTTGAAACGCTGCGCGGCGTGCTTGAGCACAAGGAAAGGCTCGCGCAAATGCCGGGCCTTGATCTCCTCGCGCGTCTCGGCGGGGGAGAGGCAGACGCGCTTCGGCCCCGGATGCGGCTCGCCGTCCGCCCGCGCTTTCGGCGCGGGCGCGACCGCCAGAAGGGCGAGCGCAACGGATGCGAGGTCAAAGATTCGCCGCATGGCGTGATCCTTTTCCCGCCTAGCTGAATGAGCCATGAATGTCGTCCCGCGCTTGCGCGCGTCGCCTCCGACGGGTAGCGCGAACTCATGAAATGCGCCAGACGCTTCGTCGCCGCAGCGGCCTTTCTCGGTCTCGCCGCGCCCGCCCTGGGCGTCGTCGGGCCGGCGCGCGACGGCGACGATTACGCCGACAGGGTCGTGATGGTGCTCGCCCGCCAGGGCGCGCGGCAGAGCGTGTGCACCGGCGTGGCGCTCGCGCCCCGCCTCGTGCTGACCGCCGCCCATTGCCTCGCCGGCGCCGCCGACACGCTCGTCGCCATCCGCCGCGACGGCCGCACGGCGCCGGTTACGGTGGAGGCGGTCGCCCGCCATCCCCGCTACGATCCCAACGCGCCGCGCGACCGGCGCGTCTCCATCGATCTCGGACTGGTGGAGACGGCGGCGCCGCTTCGCGGGCTTCAAGTTCGCCGAGATCGCCGACGCCGCCCCCGGACTGGGAAGATCGGTCACGCTCGCCGGCTTCGGCATGACGCGGGAGGGCGGTCCGCCAAGCGACGGCCACATCCGCGCCGCCGATCTCGTGGTTTCCGCGCCGCTGTCGAAGATCACGCTCTGGACCAAGGACCCTCAGGAGCGCGGCCTCGGCGGCTGCCATGGCGATTCCGGCGGGCCGCTCTATGACGGCGAGGGACGGCTCGTCGCCGTCGTCGCCTGGACGAACGGCCTCAAGGGCCATGGCTGCGGCGCCATCACGCAGGGGCCGCTGGTCGCGCCGGAAAAAGCCTGGATCGACGCCACGCGCGCCCGCTGGGGCGAGTGAACTTGCGGGGCGGGACGCCCGCGGTCCCGGGCTCCCTTCAAGCCGGCGTCTTTTTCGTCCTCGGCGGCCGGTTGGGCCATTTGACGATGCGCTCCAGCCAGCGTTCCTGGTCGAGATCGGTTTCGCTCGCAAATACCCGCCCGCGCACGGAGACGCCGGCCTCATCCACGGTCTCCCGTCGTCCGGAGACCAGCGGATGCCACCAGGCGAGCCCCCGCCCCTCGGCGAGGCGGCGATAGGCGCAGGTCGAGGGCAGCCACGACAGCTCGCTGACCGCCTTCGGCGTCAGCTTGACGCAATCGGACACCTGGGCCTGCCGGTTGGCGTAGTCGCGGCAGCGGCAGGAGCGCGCGTCGAGCAGCTTGCAGCCGATGTCGGTGTAATGGATCTCGCCGGTGTCCTCGTCCTCGAGCTTGACGAGGCAGCAGCGGGCGCAGCCGTCGCACAGGCTCTCCCACTCCGCCTCCGACATTTCGTCGAGCGACTTGACGCGCCAGAACGGCGGGTTTCGCGGATCGTCCAAACCGGGCCTCGCGGAAAAGTGCAGGCGGGATAGCCGATCGACCCGGCCGCGGGGAAGGAAAAAGCGCGCTACTGCGCAACCGCCCCGGTAAGGTGCTCCATCAGCTCCGGCCGCGCCTTGCGCACCGCCTCGCGGCCGAGCTCGATCAACTCGGCGGCGCGGTGAAACTCGAACAGGCCGATCGATTTCGCCTTCATCACGATCATATGGTCCGGGGGATCGCCGGCCAGTCGCGAGCGCATGATGCGGTCCTGCGTAATGTTGAAAGTGTCGACCATCACCGAGGCGACGCCGGGCGTCCCTTCGTCATAAGCGCCGGACTTGCGGCGCAACCACCAGAGCCGCCGCGCTTGCCCCGATTCCGGCGGCGCCTCATCCTCCTCGGCGGTCTCCAGCAGCGTCGCCCCGTTCGGCAGGTCGCCGCTGATCGCCAGCGCCAGAACCCAATCGGCGCCGTAGGCGCGCGCCACGTTGACCGGCACGGGATTGATGATGGCGCCGTCGAACAGCCAGCGTCCGCCTATCCGCACCGGCTCGAAAATGCCCGGCAGCGCGTAAGAGGCGCGGATTGCGTTGACCATGAGCCCGGCCTTCAGCCAGACCTCATGGCCGGTGCGCATTTCCGTGGCGACGGCGACGAAGCGGATCGGCAGGTTCTCGATGCGCTGCTGTCCCAACGCCGATTCGAGCCGCGCGCGCAGTTTGTCGCCGCCCATCAGCCCGCCGCCGCGAAACGACACGTCGATGAGGTTGAATACGCTGCGGCGCGTCAGCGAGCGGGCGAAATCCTCCAGCGCGTCAAGTCGCTCGGCCGCGTAGCAGCCGCCGACCACGGCGCCTATCGAGGCGCCGACGATGACGTCCGGCGTGATTCCCATCTCGATGAGCTCGCGCAGCGCGCCGATATGCGCCCATCCCCGCGCGACGCCTGCCCCCAGCACGACGCCGATGCGCGGCTTGCCCCGCTTCACGGGGCTTCCCGACGCCTGTTCGGGTTGGCTGGTTCGAAACAGGCTGAAAGTCATGACGCGCTCGTCCTGAAACCTGGCCGCCGGGCGGAGACGGTGAAGGCGTTAGGTTTCCACCGGCAATTGAATGAATTCTTTACGGCGCGCGTCGCGATGGCAAGTGACGTTGCGCACACTTAAGAAGGATTTAGACTTCAAGCCGGACGTGGCCATCGAGCAACGTCACCTTGCGGTAGAAGCACGAGCGCCGGCCGGTGTGGCAGGCGCCGCCGTCGCCGCCGACCTCCACCACGGCCAGCAGCGCGTCCTGGTCGCAATCGACCCTGAGCTCGACGAGCCGCTGGATCTGGCCGGAGGTGTCGCCCTTGCGCCAGAGCGCCTGGCGCGAGCGCGACCAGTAATGCACGATTCCGGTCTCCAGCGTCTTTTCCAGCGCCTCGGCGTTCATATGCGCGAGCATCAGCACCGCGCCGTCGCTCGCCGCCACGGTCACGCAAGTAATGAGGCCGTCGGCGGAGAAGCGCGGCGCGAAATCCGCGCCGTTCTCGACGTCCTCGGCATGGTCCCGCCAAAGCATCAGCGGGCCGCGCGCAGGAGATCCAGGAAACGGCGCTGCTCCTCCCGGTCGGCGCGGAACAGGCCGGTGAACTCGGTCGTCAACGTCGAGGCGCCGGCCTTCTTGACGCCGCGCATCGCCATGCAGCTGTGCTCGGCTTCGATCATGACGGCGACGCCGCGCGGGTTGAGGCCGCGCTCGATCGCTTCGGCGATTTGCGCGGTCATCGCTTCCTGCGTCTGCAGGCGGCGGGCGAAAATTTCGACGACCCGGGCAAGCTTGCTCAGGCCCACCGCCCCGCCGCGCGGGTAATAGCCGATATGCGCCTTGCCGAAGAACGGCGCGATATGGTGCTCGCAGTGCGACACGAAGGGAATGTCGCGCACCACGACGATGTCCGAATAGCCCTCGACCTCGCGGAAGACCCGCGCCAGCGCCTCGTCGGGATCGCCCGCGTAGCCCCCGAACAGCTCCTCATAGGCCTCCACGACGCGGCGCGGCGTATCGCGCAAACCCTCGCGGCCGGGGTCGTCGCCGGCCCAGGCCAGAAGCGTGCGCACCGCCGCCTCGGCTTCCTGGCGCGTGGGGCGCACGTCCGCCGGCACGAGTTTGACAGCCTCGTCCATTCGAGAACTCCTGACGCTTGCCTGGCGAGGTCGCGTCCCGCGAAGCCCTCTTAACCGCCGGCTGCCCGCCCTATATAGATCCTGGGCCAGAGCGCGCCAGTGCACGATTCCGGACACGTCATGTTGAGCGACATTTATAACCGCCGCGTTCTGGAGCTCGCCGCCGACATTCCCCGGCAGGGCCGGCTCGCCCATCCGCAGGCGAGCGCCAAGGCGCATTCGAAGCTCTGCGGCTCGACCGTGACCGTGGACCTGAACCTAACAGATGGAAAGGTAAGCGATTTCTCGCATGACGTGCGCGCCTGCGCGCTGGGCCAGGCCTCATCCTCGCTGATGGCGCGCCACATCATCGGCTCGACGCCGCAGGAGCTGAAGGACTTGCGCGAGACGATGATCGCGATGCTGAAGGCGGGCGGGCCGCCGCCCTCGGGCAAATGGGCGGAGTTCGCGGTGCTGGAGCCGGTGCGCGACTACAAGGCGCGCCACGCCTCGACGCTGCTGACCTTCGACGCCGTGGTCGACGCGCTGGGCCAGATCGAGCGCGCGGAGGCGTCCGCCGCGTGAGCGCGATCGCCCAGAACGCCGCGCGGGCGCTGATCCGCGCCTATCAACTGAGCTTCTCGGCGCTTCTCGGCCGCCAATGCCGCTATCTGCCGACCTGCTCGGCCTATACGGCGGAGGCGGTCGAACGGCATGGCGTCTGGGCGGGGGTCTGGATGGGAACGGCGCGCATCTGCCGTTGTCACCCCCTCGGGCGGCGACGGCTACGACCCGCCGCCGCAAAGCCAGCCGCCGGGCGCCTCGTGGGCGCGGCCATGGAGATACGGCGCGTGGCGGACCCCGAAATGCAGCCCCTGACGAGGGGGTTGCATTTCCGCCTTCATGCCGCATTAACCATATGATGCTTTCGTTCGCCCGTTTCGGGCGATTTTCATGACGGGACCCGTATGTCGATCCGAACCTTTTGCCTGGCTGGCGCCCTGCTTTTCCTCCCCGTCGCGGCTCAGGCCGAGGCGGGGCGCGTGATCGGCGACTCTATCGGCGTCGGCGTCTCCTGGGCGGCGAAGGCGTCGAATGTCGCCTCCACCGCGAAAAACAGCGTCGCCATCTACAGCGGCCAGATCATGGAGCAGTTGCGGCTGGCCAAGAAGGGCGAGACCGTCTTCCTCAGCCTGGGCACCAATGACGCGGTCGGCGGCGCGCTCGACGTGAAATCCAAGGTGGCCGCCATCGTCGCCGAGGCCGACAAGCTCGGCGTCAAGCTGGTCTGGATCGGCCCGCCCTGCGTGCGCAAGCCCTGGGAGCAATATTCCAAGAAGCTCGACGCCATCCTCGCCGCCGAGCTCGCCGATACTTCGGCCACCTACGTCAGCACGCAGGACGCCCGAATTCTGCAGCGAGAGGCTGCACGCCCGTGAGGGCGTTCACTTTACTATGGCGGGCTATACCCGCATGTGGCAGAAGGCCGCCGCGGCCGCTAAGTTCTCGACGGTCGTAGCCTCGGCAGAGCCCGCCAGCGCCGAGGCGTCGGAGCCGAGCCGCCGGTCGAAGCGCCACCACCATCAGACTTGGCGCAAGCGCCACGCCAAGCAGCACGCCTCCGCGACCGAGACGCCGGAAAAGACCGAGGCCGCGCCGCAATGATCCCTATTCCCGAGTTCAAGGCCGCCGCGGCGATGCGCCTCGCCGCTGCGGCCGCGTTTGTATTCGCGGCTCTGGTCGCCCCGCCCGCCGCGCGCGGAAACCGCGACGCCCACCGAGACGCCGGCGCCGCTGCATATCGCCTTCGTCGGCGACTCCATGGCCGATGGGCTCTGGGGCGCCATGTTCCGCCGCCTTGGAAAAGACAAATGTCTGGCGGAAAGAGTGAAGTTGATCCGAAAAGCCAGGAATGGGACGGGGCTCACGCGGCTTGACCAGTTCAATTGGGTCGACGAGATCGGCAAGGTCGTGGACGAATATCATCCCGATCTCACCGTAGGCTCGTTCGGCATCAATGACAGGCAGGGGATCGTCGAGAAGGACAAGCGGGCCATCGCCTATCCTTCGTCTGCTTTCGACGCGCGCTACACGGAGCTCGTCGTCGACGTAGTGCGTGCGGCGCTTGCGCAGGGGGGATCGATGGCGATCATTGGCCTGCCGGTCATGATGGAAGAGGACGCCAACTCGGACGCGCAGGCCAAGAACAAGATTTTCGAGGCCGCGATCAAGCAGGTCGGCTCCGACAAGGCGGTCTATATCCAGCCCTGGACCTCGGGCGAGACGCCCGACGCCTACAAGCCCTATCTGCCCAACGCCAAGAACAGCATGGTGATGGTGCGCGCCTCCGACGGGATCCATTTCACGCGGACGGGCTACGACATGGTCATGGAGGCGATCTTTCCCTCGATGCTCGCCAGTCCTGAAAGCGCGCGGCCGCGACCTCGAAGCGGAATGTCCGCCGCGCGTCGGCGCGAGGTAGGACTTTGAGGGCGCGGCGCGAAATCGTCGTGTGGACGCTGATCGTTGCGATCGGCGCGATCGTCGCCCATCAGGTCCGCCGCATCGACGCCGCCTTCGCCGTCGCCAAGCCCGAGGCCCCGGACCGTCCCGAGCATCGCCGATCTCGTCGCCCGCGCCCGCATCGGCTCGAGCTCGCTGGGGCCGGCCACCCAGCAGGCGCTGTCTCTCGCCACCCGCCTCACCGCGCCCGGCGACCGACTCCCTCGGGCTCAAGACGGCCGATTATGTCGCCCCGCCGAATGTCGAGCGCAACCTCGCCATCGCCTCGATCTCGGCCGCCCAACGGGGCGACGCGGCTGTTGCGCGCGGCGATGCAGCGGCCGACGCCGAGGGCGCCGCGCGCCGCCACCGCGCTGGCGGCGCTCGGCGGCGGCGACCGGTACGCTGCGCGCCTCCTCGCTCGTCTTCGGAAGTCAGCGCCTATGGCGAGCTCGCGCCCGATGAGTTCTGGGACCGCCGGCTGACGATCCTGCAACTCGGCGACAGCCATACGGCGGCCGATTTCTTCACCGGCCGCGTGCGCGAGCGGCTGCAGCAGGCCTTCGGCGCAGGCGGCGACGCCTATCGTCGTGCCGGGCCGGCCGCATGTCGGCGTGCGCTCGGCGCTGTTCTCCACCGAAGCCTCCGCGAGCTGGAGCTACGAGGCGCTGCAGCGCAGTCCGACGACCGCCGGCGACTGCACCTTTCCGGCTTCAACGCGGTCGCGCACCACGCCTCGGCGACGCTGACCTTCAAGTCGCGCAACGACCGCGGCTTACGACGACGCGTCGAAGTCGTCGTTCCTGGAGCAGCCGAACGGCGGCAAGGCCGAGGTGCTGCTCGACGGCGAGCCGGCGGGCGAGGTCGATCTCGACGGCGCGCCGACCGCGAGGTGACGTTCGACGCCGCGGCCGAAGAACGGCCAGGGCTTCCGCGAATTCGCAGGTGCGCACGCTGAGCGACGCGCCGGTCGCGGTCACCGGCGTCGAGGTCGGGCGCGAGGGCGACGGCGTCTCCTATCTCAGCATCGGCTATCCCGGCGCGACGGTGCAAGTGCTGCAGAAGCTGGACGCCGGCAATATCGCCGAGGACATCCGCCGCCTCGCCCCTGACGTCATCGTGCTCGCCTTCGGCACCAACGAGGGCTTCAACGACAATCTCGACGTCAACGCCTATATCTCGCAATACGAGCAGATCGTCCGGCGCCTGCAGGCGCTGCGGCCGGGCCTGAAGATCGTCATCATCGGGCCGGCCGACGCGGCGCGGCCCGCCGGCCAGTGCCACGCCGAGGGCGTCGGCCAGCATTGCGCGTCCAACGCCGGCGTGCAGACGGCCGTCGATGGAATCCTCGAGCAAATGCCGCTTCCCGATGCCGCCGAAGCTCAACCTGGTGCGCGAAGCGCAGCGCAAGCTCGCCGCCCGGATCGGAGCGGCGTTCTGGGACTGGTCGACCGTCCAGGCGCGGCCTCTGCGGCGCGCAAGTCTGGGCGGCGGCCAATCCGCCGCTGATGGCGCACGATTACGTGCATATGACCCTTGAGGGCTATAAACAGAGCGCGGACAGATTCGCGGACTTCCTGATTCCGCTGATCGAAGGACGGCAGACCGCGACGCATGTTGTTTCCAACAATTGATTTCGGTCTCTTTTTCGCCTTCGCGCTCGGCCTCGTCTGGAGCCTCAATTCCCAAAATCTCCTCAAGAAGTGGGTGCTGCTGGCCTTAAGCCTGGCGTTCTACGCCTCGTGGAACTGGCGCTTTCTGCTGCTGCTGTTCGCCAGCGGCGCGATCAGCTACGTCGTCGGGCTCTATGTCGACGGCGCGGACCGGCCGCGGCCGTCAAGGCGCGTTCTGGCGCTCGGGCGTCGCGCTCGATCTCGGCATCCTGGGCTATTTCAAATATCTCGATTTCTTCATCGCCCAGGCTCTGACGCTCGCCCATACGCTCGGGCCTCAATCCGCCGCTCGAGCTTCGTCAACGTGACGCTGCCGGTTGCGATCTCGTTCCTCACCTTCCACGCCATCTCCTACATCGTCGACGTCTATCGCGGCCGGCTCGAGGCCTCGCGCTCGCCGCTCGACATCCTGCTCTACATCAGCTTCTTCCCGCATCTGGTCGCCGGCCCGATCGTGCGCGCCCACGAATTCCTGCCGCAGCTCGCCTCGCCGCGCCGCGCCGGAGGATTTCGGCTTCGGCGAGAACATGCTGCTGATCCTCGGCGGCCTGTTCAAGAAGATGGTGATCGCCAACTATCTGGCGGTGCAGTTCGTCGATCCCGATCTTCACCGATCCGACCCAGTTCTCGCGCTTCGACCTCATCATGGCGGTCTACGCCTACGCCATCCAGATCTACGCCGACTTCTCCGCCTACACCGACATCGCCATCGGCGTCGCGGCGCTGCTCGGCTATCGCTTTCCGCAGAACTTCAACCAGCCCTATCGCGCGCTCGGCATCGGCGATTTCTGGCGGCGCTGGCACATGACGCTGTCGACCTGGCTGCGCGACTATCTCTACATCCCCCTCGGCGGCAACCGCCACGGCGCGCTGATGACCGCGCGCAACCTCATGCTGACCATGGTGCTCGGCGGCCTCTGGCACGGCGCCAACTGGACCTTCCTCATCTGGGGCGCGCTGCACGGCGCGGCGCTGGTCGTCGACCACGCCTATCGCCGCAGCGCCGTCTTCGCGCGCTTCGGCCGCAAGCCCGCTGGCGGTCGCGCTCGACTGGGCGGTGACGCTGCACTTCGTCTGCTTCTGCTGGCTGTTCTTCCGCGCCCCGTCGCTGGACGTGGCGACGCAATATCTCGGCGGGCGTCTGGACCGACAATGGCGCGCCCTCGACGATGCCGGCCATCGTCTGGCCGCTGCTCGCCGGCGGCGCGCTTACCCAGTTCATCCCGCCGGACTCGCGCTTCCGCCTCGGCGAATGGCTCGACGCGCGGGGCCTGCCGGCGCAGGTCGGCTTCGGCGCGGCGGCGATGTATCTGATCGTCGTGATGGCGCCGTCGGCCTCGGCGCCGTTCATCTATTTCCAGTTCTAGGACCCCATGAGCCCGCTCGGCCGCCGCCTCTTCGCCGTCTACGCCGTGCTTGCCATCGCCGTGTTCGCCTTTCCCGGCGGCCTGACGGGCTGGCTCGACGACCGCAACGCCTCGCGGCCGGCTCGACGCGCCGCTCGCGGCGATGCGCGCGGTGGACGCCGTCTCGGCGGCCGTCGGCCTCAAGGGCGTCGGCGAGCGGCTGCGGGCCCGGTTCCGCAGCGCGATCGGGAACGACGAGAGCTGACTGTGATCGTCTCGGACGGGCGCAACCGACAGTCGAAACTCGACAAACATGGGTTGAACTTTGCGAAAAATGGCAGGCCTGCCGAAAGCGGACAACCGATCGCTTAGTTCACCTTTTCGCCGGGATAGACCCCCCAGAGGTCGGTCTGCGACATATAGCCCTTGTAGCCGGGGCCAAAGACCAGACACCATGTCCCGTCGCAGCGGCGGATATTGACGATCACGCCGGCCTGCAACCTGCGCCACGACCGCGCTGCTGGCGCTGGAGTTGCTGGTCACGTTGTAGTCGATGTCCTTCTTGCCGGGCCCCACGAGCCCGGTGCGCCGCCCCGAAAGCAGCGTGTGCAGCACCCAGCCCTCCGCGCCCTCGGAATCGCGCACCTTGCGCCAGGTCGCAAATTCCGCGGTGATCTCGACCGGCAGACCGGCGCGCTGGAACACCCATTTCGTCGCGTGGTCCTTCGACGGGCCTTCGCGCAGATTGACGCGGTCGGTCTTGAGACTGGCGTAGCGGGGCAGCGGCAGGCCCGTCACCGTTCCGACCGGCGCGGCCGCCGCCGAAGCGGCGCAAGCGAGGCCAAGGAAAAGCGCCAAACCCATGCGCCATACCGCTTTTTTCATCCGCTAGTCGCTCCTAGATGGGACGCCCTGGGCCGTCCTTGTGTTCGCACAAGCATCTGCTACAGAGAGCGCGGCTGACGAAACGGGGCGGAGTCGGCCGCATGTTTGTTCCCGGTCGACTAATGAACGGTAAAGGGTATTGGCGGCCTGCTGGAGGCCTCTCGGGGAGAGCCGGCGGGAGGGAAGGATAGCGCGGGTCATGTCGAAAAAGAAACCTCTCGTGGTGGTCACCCGGCGCCTGCCCGAGGGAGTTGAGACCCGCATGCGCGAGTTGTTCGACGCGCGTCTCAATCTGACCGACGCCCCCCTGTCGGAGGCCGACATCGTCGACGCGATGAAGGAGGCCGACGTTCTGGTTCCGACCATCACCGACCAGGTCAACGCCCATATGATCGCGCAGGCCGGCGACGCCTTGAAGCTGATCGCCAATTTCGGCACCGGCGTCGACAACATCGACGTGACCTCCGCGCTCCGGCGCGGCATCACCGTCACCAATACGCCGGGCGTCCTCACCGAGGACACCGCCGACATGACGATGGCGCTCATCCTCTCCACCGCCCGGCGCATCGTCGAGGGCTCGCGGGTGATCCCCGAGGGCAATTGGCATGGCTGGTCGCCAACCTGGATGCTGGGGCGCCGCATCACCGGCAAGCGGCTCGGCATCGTCGGCATGGGCCGCATCGGCCAGGCGCTGGCGCGCCGGGCGCGCGCCTTCGGCCTGTCGATCCACTACCACAACCGCCGCCGCGTCTCGCCGCAGATCGAGGAGGCGCTTGAGGCGACCTACTGGGATTCGCTCGACCAGATGCTGGCGCGCATGGATTTCATCTCGGTCAACTGCCCGCACACGCCGGCGACCTTTCACCTGCTCTCGGCGCGCCGCCTCAAGTACCTGAGGCCGGAGGCGATCCTCGTCAACACCGCGCGCGGCGAGATCGTCGACGAGAACGCGCTCATCCGCATGCTGGAGGCCGACGAAATCGCCGGCGCCGGGCTCGACGTGTTCGAGCAGGAGCCGAACGTGTCCGAGAAGCTCGTCAATCTCGCGCGGTCAGGCAAGGTGACGCTGCTGCCGCACATGGGCTCGGCGACCTACGAGGGTCGCAACGAGATGGGCGAGAAGGTGATCGTCAATATCAAGACCTTCATGGACGGCCACCGGCCGCCCGACCGCGTGTTGCCGGGAATGCTCTGAGCGCGCGTCACGCCGGCTTGCAGACAGACGGCCGTGGAAGCCGCGGCGACGGCGGCGCAGTTCAGCGCGCTCGCCGCGACTTGCACGGCGGAGGTAACGGCGCCCTCCCCTATCCACGAGCTTGGCGCCTTCCGCGTCGCCAAGACCAAGGCCGCCCTCATATTCGATCGCGTTCGTCAGTCCCAGCGGCGCCAGCGCGGCCTTGTAGAATTGCGACAGCGCCGCGAGCTTCCGGGTGCGCGAACCGACATGGTCAAACATGGCGGGAACGCCTGATTGGCGGGGCGTCACTTCGGGAAATGTTCGACATGGATTTCGGCGGTGCGCCCGTAATAGAGCGCGCGGCGGCCGGAGAACGAGACCATGTAGCCGGCGCAACCCGCCGCCACGATCTTCCGGCAGAAATCGCGGTAATTGTAGCCCGGCGCGAGGTTCTGCGCCTCGCGAATGGCGGCCTTGATCGGCTCGACGTCGAAGGCGGCGGCGACCGGTGCCTCGGCGTCATGGGTCGAAAGAACCACGCTGTCGCCGTCGGGGCGATAGTAGGTTCTCGTCGAGCGGCGAAAATCGACGGCGTAGCCCTCGAAGCCGGCTTTCATCAGCGTCGCCACGCTCTCGGGAAATGTCATGCTGTCGTCCTCGGCGCCGCGCAGGCATCGCTCCGCGATCGCGATCAATGACGCGTCCATGGTTTTCTCCTGTAGTTGAAGTTGCGTTCAGTCGACCGGCATGGAGTTCGAGCGCGAGCCGGGCGGCGGTTTCCTCCAGGATTTTTCGCAGAGATCGCATTTCCTGGCCGGAGAGATGGCCGAAACATTCGGCGTCGTTCTGATCCGCGAGCGCGGCGAGTTTCGGCGTCAGGCGCCGCCCCTTCGCCGTCAGCGCAAGCGTCTGCGCGCGGCCGTCCCTGAGGTCGGCCTCGCGCACCACGAGGTCCTTGGCGATGAGCCGGTCGGCGAGCTTCGTCACCGCTCCGCGCGTAAACCCCATCGTTTCGGCGACGCGGCTCGGCGCCGACGGCTCATCGCCATAGAGCACCCGCAGGAGCACCCATTCGGCGACGGTGACGTCCTCGGCCGCAAGCTTGCGCGCGAAGCTCTGCGAGACGTGGTTCGACACCTGGCGCAGCCAGTAGCCGACATGGTCGGTGAGTTCCGAGACTTTCGACACGGGGCGATCCCGGGTGATTTGTTGTTGACTAGGAAACTACATGATTATGGTTTCCTGGTCAACAGATTTCCCGCCCCGCCTTCGCGCTTTTTCAGCCGCTAACGACCCGCTGGTCGATGGCGCCGCAGACGCTGCGGCCTTGAGCGTCCAGCACCTCGATGCGCACGCGGTCGCCGAAGCGCATGAAGCCGAGCTTCGCTTCGCCCTTCTCGATCTTCTCGATCGCCCGCTTCTCCGCGATGCAGGCCGAGCCGACGCGCGCATAGTCGGCGTTGGAGACAGTGCCGGAGCCGAGGATCGTCCCGGCGCTCAGGCGCCTCGTGCGCGCGGCGTGGGCGATCAGTTGATGGAAGCTGAACCCCATCTCGGCGCCGTTCGGCTCGCCAAACCATTGACCGTTCCAGGAGACGCGGATCGGCAGGTGAAAGCGCCCCGCCCTCCATTCCTCGCCGAATTCGTCGAGCGTGGCGGCTATGGGAGCGAAGCTCGTCGAGGGCTTGGCCTGAATCCAGCCGAAGCCCGTGTCCATCTCGCGGCCTGCGAGCGCCCTCAGGGAGGCGTCGTTGATGACGACGGCCAGCTTGACATATCTGACAGCCTCCTCGGCCGACACGCCCATCGGCGTCTCGGCGACGACGACGCCGAACTCCGCCTCGAAATCTATTCCGAGCGCCTCGTCGGGCAGCGGCATGTCCTCGCAAGGACCGAGAAATGTGTCGGACGCGCCCTGATACATCAGGGGATAGCCGCCCGAGGGCGGACTGACGCGATTGAGCGCCTTGTCCATCAGCGCGCCATGAGTGGCGAAGGCGGAGCCGTCGAGCCATTGCGGCGCGCGCGGGATCGGCGCCATCGCCATGCGCGGATCGAAGGGCGCGCCGGCCCCGGCTTCCACCTCGCGCGACCGGGCTTGCAGCAGCGGCTCGCAGCGCTCCCAGTCCTCCAGGGCGCGCACGAGCGTCGGCGCAATGTCGGAGGCCTCGGCGAAGCGGGCGAGATCGCGCGAGACGACGACCAGCCGGCCATCCCGTTCGCCGCTGCGCAGAGTGGCGAGTTTCATGTCGGTATCCTCAATGCCGTCGACCGCCGACCATCTCCCGCGCCCCGCCCGGCGGGGAGGGAGACGGCGCGATCAATCAAGTATCGCCACCGCGCGCGTCCAGCCGGCGCTCGCCTTCTCGACCTTCACAGGAAAGCAGCAGACAGTGAAGCCGAAGGCGGGCAGCGCCTCCAGATTGCTGAGCTTCTCCATGTGGCAATAGCCGGTGACGCGGCCGGCCTTGTGGCCTTCCCAGAACAGCGACCAGTCGCCCGTCTCCTCGATGCGCTTGCGCGTGTAGAAGAATGGCGCGTCCCAGCTCCAGCCGTCGATGCCGGTCACGCGCACGCCGCGCTCGGTCAGATAAAGCGTCGCCTCGCGGCCCATGCCGCAGCCTTTCTGCACATAGTCGTCGCGACCATAGGCCGTTCCGGCCGAGGTGTTGACCAGCACGATGTCGAGCGGCTTCAGTTCATAGCCGATACGCTTGAGCTCCTCCTCGACGTCCCCGGCCGTGCAAACATAGCCGTCGGGCTTCGAGCGGAAATCGAGCTTCACGCCGGGCCGGAAGCACCAGTCGAGCGGGATCTGGTCGATCGTGGCGGCCGGTTTCCCGCCGTCCATCGTCGAATGGTAGTGATAGGGCGCGTCGAGATGCGTGCCATTGTGGGTGGTTATCTGCACTCGCTCGGCCGCCCAGGCCTGGCCGTCGGGCAGATGTTCGGGCTTCATGCCCGGAAACATCCGCATCGCCTCGGCGGCGCCTGCGACGTGATCCATATATTCGATTCTGGGCTCGAGCCCCGGCGGGTCGGATTTGATCCCCGCTTGCAGCGGCACGGAAAGGTCGATGAAGCGGCGGACCATCCAGGGTCTCCTCGGCGCCCGTTTATTTATACGTCCGACTAAACAGGGCGGGCGCCCCTGTCAAACCCGCCGCCTCCGCCCGCAATGGCGCAGGCGTGATCGCGAATTGGGCAGGCGCGCCTTTCGCGCCGGCCTCGAAGCGGCTAGAAGGCCGCTCCCGTTTCGCTCGCCGCCAAAGCCATGACCTCCCTTCGCGGCGAGATAGCCGCCACTTTCGCTCTCGCCTGGCCGATCGTGCTGACGAATGTCGCGATCAACTTCATGACGACGACCGACGTCATGTTCCTCGGCCGCCTGTCGCCGGGGGCCCTCGCCGCCGGCGCGCTCGGCTTCAATTTCTATACGCCGCTGTTCCTGTTCTCGGTCGGCGTCGTCAGCGCGGCGGCGCCGCTGGCGGCGGCCAGGATCGGCGCCGACCGGCGCAATTTCGCCGGCGTGCGGGCGGTCGGCCATCAGGCGCTCCTGAGCGCCTTCCTGCTGGCGGTCCCGATCTGGGTCCTGCTCTGGAACGCCGGCCGGATCCTCAAGGCGATCGGCGAACCGCCGGACCTCGCGGAACTTGCGGGCCATTACATGCACGGCCTGCAATGGGCGCTGGCGCCGGCGCTGCTCTACATGGCGGCGCGCTCGATCCTCTCCGCGCTCGACCGCGTGCGGCCCGTTCTGGTCGCCGGCCTCATCGCCGTCGCCTGCAATGCGCTGTTCAATTATGTGCTGGTGTTCGGCCATTTCGGCCTGCCGGCGCTGGGTGTGTTCGGCTCCGGCCTCGCCACCACGCTGAGCCAGACGCTGATGTTCGGCCTGCTGGTCTTCTACAGCTGGCTCGACCCGAGGCTGAGGCCGCACCGGCTCATACTCTCACGCTGGCGCTTCGATGCGGGCGAGTTCGCGAAGCTCTGGCGGCTCGGCGCGCCGATCGGCGGGCTCATCGCGCTGGAAGTGGGAATGTTCGCGGTCTCGGCGCTGGCGATGGGCTTCATCGGCGCGGCGCAGGTGGAGGCGCACGCCATCGCCCTCAACATCGCCGCCACCGCCTTCATGGTCCCGCTCGGCCTCGGCATGGCCGCGACCGTGCGGGTCGGCCACGCCTACGGCGCGCGCGACGCGAAGGCGGCGCGGCGCGCCGGCTGGACCGCCTTCGGCCTCGCCATGGCCTTCGTCACCGGCTCCGCCGCGGTGATGGCGCTCGCGCCGCGCCTGCTGATCTCGGCCTTCATAGACATCGGGGCGCCTCACAACGCCGCCACGCTCGGCTTCGCGCTCGGCTTCGTGCGCATCGCCGCCCTGTTCCAGCTTGCCGACGGGGCGCAGGCGGCGCTCTCCAACATGCTGCGCGGCGTGCAGGATTCGCGCATCCCGATGGCGCTGGCGCTCGTAGGCTATTGGGCGGTCGGCGCGCCGACGGGGGTCGCGCTCGCGTTTTTCACCCCGCTCGGCGGCTTCGGCCTGTGGATCGGGCTGGCGGTCGGATTGACCGCCGTGGCGCTGATGCTGTTTGCCCGCTGGCGCGCCAAGGAGCGCGCCGGCTTCTGGGGAGCCGCTTGAGGAGGAACGCGTGACGCCGCTCATTCTCGACGTCGACACCGGCATCGACGACGCCTTCGGGCTGCTCTACGCGCTGGCCGCGCCCGACCTCAGCCTGCTCGGGGTCTCGGCGGTCGCCGGCAACGTGAGCCTCCCCAAGGCCGCGCGCAACACCCGCGCCGTGCTGGCGCTGGCGGGCCGCGCCGACGTCCCCGTCTGGGAAGGCGCGGCGGCGCCGCTGCTCGGCCATGTCGGCGACGCCAGCGACATCCACGGCGATAGCGGGCTAGGCCGCGCGGTGCTGCCGGAGCCGCCGCCGGCGGCGCCGTCGCTGCACGCCGTCGATGCGATCCTGGCGGCCTCGCACGAACATGCGGGGCGGCTCGTCCTCGTCGCGACCGGGCCGCTGACCAACGTCGCTCTGGCGGTCGCGCGCGATCCCGGGTTGCCCGGCCGCCTCAAACGCTTCGTCGCGATGGGCGGCTCATTCAGGGTCGGCGGCAATGTGACGGCGGCGGCGGAGTTCAACATCTGGCACGATCCCGAGGCCGCGCGCGTCGTGTTCCGCGCTTTCGCCGATGACGGGGCCGCGCCGTCGATCCTCGTCGGCCTCGACGTGACGCGACAGACCGTGCTGACCGAAACCGACCTGCGAGACCTGGCGGAAACCTGCGCGGGGGCGCCGAACGGACCGGCGCTCACGACGTTCCTCAACGACGCGGCGCGGCACTATTTCGATCTGATGGAGGCTCGCGGCCGTCGCCGCGCCTTCGTCATGCACGACCCGCTCGCCGTCGCTGTCGCGCTCGATCCGGGCCTGGTGGTCACGCAAGCCCTGCCCGTCGACGTCGAGACGCGCGGGGAGCTGACGCGAGGCCAGACAGTCGCGGATTTTCGCGGCGCGCCGGGGCGGCTCGGCGTCGCGCTGGAGGTCGAGGCGGAGAGGTTCCGGACCAACTATCTCGCGGCGATCGCGCGGCTGGCAAGCGGCTGAGCGCGAGCGATCGAGCGCATCGTCCCCGGCGAGGCGAGAATGTTTGATCCGCCGCGACTCAACGGGATAAATGCGGCGCGACTCGGCGCCGCTGCACAGAACTGACGTTCTATCAGATGGGTCGTTTCATGCGAGCCTCCGGCTCGCATCGTTGGCGAACACGAGAACTGCGCCGCGGCCCCTAGGTGTTACCTAGGGAACAGCCAATCTCGCCGATCGAGCCTAAGATCAATCTCACAAGTCCCAAGTCTGCGCGCGGCGGCAGCCGCGTTCGGCAGGCGTCGGGCGCTCTGAAGTAAGGAATCCGAGATCATGGCTACGCAGTACAATCCCATGCCGGTATCGGCGATCAAATTCTCGTCCAACACCGGTACCGGTGGAAGCGTTCCGGCGACTTTCAACGCCTTCCTCTATCGGCCATTGGAGAGCTTCAACCAATTCAAACTGACGATCAAACTGAACATCAAGCTGATGCAAGCTCCGCCGGGGCCGCTCTATCCGCTCACGACCGACGCCGATGGCAAGGTGTTCTGGACCCTTCCCTGGTCCACGCCCGACTGGTCGAAGTTCGTCGCCGCCGCGACAGCGCAGGTGAACATGTGGAACAACAAGTTCTGGCTGATTCCACCACAGAGCTTTTCGAACTACGATTTGAAGATCGAGTCCTTCCCCAATCAATCGTGGCGGCCGAATGTGCGCTGCGAGCTCTCGGTCGATTTCAACCCCAGCTCGGATCCGGACAAGGAGATCAAGGTCGTCAATCTCAACCTGGCCATGCTCGCCGGCAAGAAACAGGATTCGTGCGACGTTTCGCTCGCACAGCCTGCTCTATGATTCGCTCGACGGCGTCCCCTGGGTGGATCCGGCGCCTGCTCCCGGCGAACCCTCCATCCACCACACAATCGCTCACGAGATCGGCCACGCCATGGGCCTCGACCACATCGGCGTGTTGAAACGGACACCCCTTTGCGAACTCGCCATCAATCTGGAAAAAGCGGGTTACGACAACATCAATCCGAAGACAGCGGGCGGAACCAACGCTCACTATTGTTACGGCTCCGAGCAAGGGATCGCGCTCGCCGGCAACATCATGGGCGCCGGGAGCGCCTTCTCGGTCGAAAACGCGCGCGCCTGGCTGTGGGCGATCGGCATGATGAGCCGCAACGTCTCAGAGGGCATGGGATGGCGCGCGGTGATGGGGGACCCCGGACCGGGATCATGGGTGCGCATATAGGCGGAAGAGGCGTCTCGTCGCCGCAACATTGCGGAGCCGCCGTCAACGGGCTTCGGCGGCAGATCCGCTCAGCCCGGACCAAGCGACAGATAGCGCGTCAGGTGCCGGTCGAGCGTGTTCGGCCGCCAACCCCTGACCCGCTTCGACACGAGATTCTTCGATTCCAGATACATCAGCGGCGCGATCGGCTGCTCGCGCAGCAGGATCGCCTCGGCCTTGGCGAGCAGGTCCGCGCGAGCGTTCGGATCGCGCTCGCCCTCGGCCTTTTTCAGAAGCGCGTCGTAGTCCGGGTTCGACCAGCGCGAATAGTTGAGCGCGGGATTGTCGCTTTCGCATAAGGCCAGGAAATTCTGGGCGTCCGGGTAATCGGCGAGCCAGCCGGCGCGGGCGACGTCGAAATCGCCGTGGTCGCGCAGAAAGGCGAAATGCGTCTTGGCGTCCGTATTGACGAAGCTCACCGTCACATTGAGCGGCCGCCACATGTCGGCGACGGCGATGGCGGTCGTCTGATGGTTCTCGCTGGAATTGTAGCGGATCTCGACGTCCAGCGTCTTGCCGTGCGGCCCGTAGCCGGCTTCGGCGAGCAGCTTCAGCGCCTCGGTCTCGGCGTCGATCGGGGCAAGCTTGGCGAAATCGGGCTCGACCGGCTTGATCCCCGGGATTCCCGGCGGGACCAGCGCATAGGCCGGCAGCATCGAGCCGCCCCAGATCGTATCGGCCAGGAACTCGCGGTCGATGGTCATCGACAATGCGCGCCGCACGCGCGCGTCGTCGAACGGCGGCTTCTTCGTGTTGAAGGCGTAGTAATAGGTCCCGAGGCTTGCGTTCAAATGCAACTCGTCGGGAAAGCGTTGCTTGAGAAACGCGATCTGATCGGAGGGCGCGTCGGAGAAGGAATCGATCTCGCCCGCCTCGAAACGCCTCACCGCCGCCGCGCGGTCTTCGAGCGGCAGGATTTCCTCGCGCGCGATGGAGACATGCGCCGCGTCGTGAAAATTCGGGTTGCGCGCCAGCACGAGCCGGTCGTTCGGCGTGTAGTCGACAAGCATATAGGCGCCGTTGCCGACGAGCTTGCCGGCCCGCGTGAACTCGCGGCCGTATTTTTCGAGGGCCGCACGGTCGAGCGGCGCGGCGGTCTGATGCGCGAGCAGGCCCAGGAAATAGGGCGTCGGCCGTTCGAGAACGATCTCCAGCCTGTGCGCGTTCAGCGCGCGCACGCCGAGCGCCTCCGGCCGGGCGCGGCCGCGGGCGACCGCCTCGCCGTTCCTGATGACGTAGAACAGGCTCGCATAGGGCGCGGCGGTGGCGGGAGCGAGCAGGCGGCGGAAGGAGAAGACGAAATCCTCGGCCGTGAGCGGATCGCCGTTCGACCAGGACTCCTCGCGCAGCTCGAAATCGTAGGTCAGCCCGTCGGCGCTGATCGTCCAGGAGAGCGCGACGCCGGGAACGAGCCGGCCGTCGGCGTCGTAGGTCAGGAGGCCCTCGAACAGGTCGTAGACGATGTCGGCCTCAACGACGGTCTGGGTCTTCTGCGGGTCGAGCGTCTCCGGCTCGCCGGGCTCGCCCCGCCGGTAGACGTCCGCCCGCGCGAGCGCAGGCAGCAGGAAGGCGACGAGCGCCAGAACGCTGACGCGCATCGGCCTAGTGACGCCTCAGCTCCCAGCGCCGCAAGGCGTCGGCGCCGTAAACCGCGCCCTGCCCTTCGACGTAGCGGCCGAGATCGTCGAGCGCGGCGAGCGCCTCGGGCGCCAGCGCCGGGCGGCCCGGACGGCCGAGCGGCTTCTCCGCCGTGAACAGCAAGACCTCGTCGGCGAGACCCTGCCGGATCAGCGCCGAGCCGATGGTCGGCCCGCCTTCGCAGAACACCCGCGTCACTCCGCGCCGCGCCAGAAGCCGCAGCGCCTCGCCCAAATCGAACTGGGCTCCGCCGCCAAGACGCGCGACCTCCACCGCGCGCGCGTGCAACGCCGCCTCGCGCTCGGCCGGCGCGCCGGCCGTGGTCACGACGAGGGTCGGATAGGTCTCCGCCGTGGCGCAAAGCCGGGAATCGGGCGGCAGACGCAGCTGGCTGTCGAGAATGACGCGCAGGGGCTTCTGGTCGAGGCCGGCCTGACGCACGGTCAGCAAGGGATCGTCGCCGATCGCCGTGCCGACCCCGATCATGATCGCCTCGTGCAGGGCGCGCAAAGTCTGCGTGCGGCGGTTGGCGATCTCGCCGGTGATGATGAGGCGCGGATCGTGCTCGTCGCCGCCAGCGTAGCCGTCGGCGGTTCGCGCGATTTTCAGCGTCACCATCGGGCGGCCTTCGGTCACGCGCAGGATGTGGCCGAGATGGTCGCGCCGGGCCGCCGCGGCTCCGATTCCCAGCGCAACCTCGATCCCCGCCGCGCGCAGCAGCGCGAAGCCCTGGCCGGCGACGCGCTCATCCGGGTCCTCCAGCGCGCAGACGACGCGCGCCACTTGCGCCGCGACCAGCGCCTCGGCGCAGGGCGGCGTCCGGCCATGGTGCGAGCACGGCTCCAGCGTCACATAGGCCGTCGCGCCGCGCGCCGCCTCGCCCGCTTCGGCGAGCGCGATCGTCTCCGCATGGGGCCGGCCGCCCGGCGCCGTCGCGCCGGCGCCGACGACGCGCGCGCCCTGCACGATCAGCGCGCCTACGCTGGGGTTGGGCGCGGTCAGCCCGAGATTGCGCCGTCCAAGCGCGAGCGCGGCGGCCATGTAGCGCGCATCGTCGCTCATTTGGGTTCGGGCTCCGCCTCGAGCTCGCCGACCGCGACGTTGAAATCGCGCGCCTCGCGAAAATTGCGGTAGACCGAAGCGAAACGCACATAGGCGACGCCGTCGAGCGTCTTCAACCCCTCCATGACGAGTTCGCCGATGCGCTCGGTCGGGATGTCGGTGTCGCCCTGCGCTTCGAGCTGGCGCACGACGCCGTTGATCATGCGCTCGACCCGCTCGGGCGCGACGTTGCGCTTGCGCAGCGCGACCTCGACCGAGCGTTGCAGCTTGTCGCGGTCGAAGGCGACGCGGCGGCCATTTTTCTTGACCACCGTCAGCTCGCGCAGTTGCACGCGCTCGAAGGTGGTGAAGCGTCCGCCGCAATCGGGGCAGGCGCGGCGGCGGCGGATCGAGGAATTGTCCTCGGTCGGCCGCGAATCCTTCACCTGGGTGTCGAGGCCGCCGCAATAGGGACAGCGCATGGACCGCTCCTCATGCGCCGCCCCGGATCTCAGTAGATCGGAAAGCGGCGCGTCAATTCAGATACGCTCTCACGCACGCGGGCTTCCGTCGCAGCGTTGCCCGATTCGCCGTTCGCCGCCAAGCCGTCGAGCGTCTCGACGATGAGATCGCCGACGCGCGCGAACTCCGCCGCTCCGAAGCCGCGCGAGGTCGCGGCCGGCGAGCCGAGCCTTACGCCCGAAGTCACCATCGGCTTCTCCGGATCGAAGGGGATGCCGTTCTTGTTGCAGGTGATGTGGGCGCGGCCCAGCGCCGCCTCGGCCGCCTTGCCGGTCAGCTTCTTCGGCGTGAGATCCACAAGCATCAGATGGTTATCGGTGCCGCCGGTGACAAGCTTGTAGCCGCCGGCGAGAATCTTTTCGGCGAGCGCCTTGGCGTTGGCGACGACGGCGTGCCCGTAATTGCGGAACTCCGGCGTCAGCGCCTCGTGGAAGGCGACGGCCTTGGCGGCGATCACATGCATGAGCGGGCCGCCCTGCAAGCCGGGGAACACGGCCGAGTTGATCTTCTTGGCGAGCTCCTCGTCGTTGGTCAGCACCATGCCGCCGCGCGGACCGCGCAGCGTCTTGTGCGTCGTGGTGGTGACGACATGGGCGTGAGGGAACGGCGAGGGATGCGAGCCGCCCGCCACCAGTCCCGCGAAATGGGCGATGTCGCACATGAAATAGGCGCCGACCTCGTCGGCGATCGCCCGGAATCGCTCGAAATCCCAGTGCCGGGCGTAGGCCGAGCCGCCGGCGACGATGAGCTTGGGCTTGTGCTCGCGGGCGAGCTTGGCGACCGCCTCCATGTCGATGCGCTGCGTGGCGCGCTCGACGCCGTAGGAGACGCACTTGAACCATTTGCCGGACATGTTGACCGGCGAGCCGTGCGTGAGATGGCCGCCGGCGGCGAGATCGAGACCCATGAACGTGTCGCCAGGCTGCATGAGCGCCATGAACACGGCCTGATTGGCCTGGCTGCCGGAATTGGGCTGCACATTGGCGAATTTGCAGTCGAACAGCTTGCAGGCGCGCTCGATGGCGAGCCTCTCGGCGATGTCGACGAACTGGCAGCCGCCGTAATAGCGCCGGCCCGGATAGCCTTCGGCGTATTTGTTGGTCATCACCGAGCCCTGCGCCTCCAGCACCGCCTTGGAGACGATGTTCTCGGAGGCGATCAGCTCGATCTCGTCGCGCTGGCGGCCGAGCTCGAGCTGAATGGCGCGCGCGATCTCGGGATCGGCGGAGGCGAGGTCGGCGGAGAAGAACGAATTGGAGCGGATCGGCGCGGCGTTCATGGGCATCACCCCTGGGGCTGGTCGGCCGCGCGCTTAGCACGGCGGGCGCAGAGCGGCGGAAGGCGGACTGAAATCGCAAAAGACCGTTTGCCGCCCGCGTTCTTTGCTCACCTCTCGCCCGCAAGGCCGCGGCGCAAGTCGCGATCGCAGTCAGTCAGGTCTTGCTTTTCCATACGAGAAATTCACAAGCCGATCCGCGCCGAGCAATCCGGCGACGGCGATCGCCGCGAAGAAAATCGTCGCCGCGAAAATCGTCGAGAGCGGGCGCGTCGATTGCATCTCCAGGCCAAGCCCTTTCGCCAGGACCCAGAAGGCGTCGTATAGGGAGAAGCCCAGAAAAACCAAGGCGCCAATGCGGACGGCCAGGCCGAACACGTCGCGAGCTTGCATCCTAAGCTTTTCCTTGAAAGTCACCGCATCGGCGGCGCGTACAGGATCCCGCCGGCCGACCAGAGCTGATTGAGCCCGCGCGGAATGCGCAGCTTCGAGCCCGTGCCGAGATTGCGCTCGAAAATCTCGTCGTAATTGCCGACCGCCTTCACCGCGCGCAGCAAGAAAGCGTTGTCGACGCCGAGACTTTTCCCGAAATCGCCCTCGGCGCCGGCGAGCCGCCGCACCTCCGGCTTGACGAGGCCAGCGCCTTGTCGGTGTTCTGCGAGGTCACGCCGAGCTCCTCGGCGTCGATGAGGCCGAAGGCGACCCATTTGACGAGATTGAACCAGTTGACGTCGTCGTTGCGGACCACGGGGCCCAGCGGCTCCTTGGAGATCACCTCCGGCAGGATAATGGCGTCGGCGGGCTTCGAAAGCAGCGTGCGCTCGGCGTAGAGCGCGGACTGATCGGCGGTGAAGACGTCGCAACTTCCGTCCTCAAGCGCCTTTATCGCCTCCTCGACCGTCGGAACGACATGAGGCTCGAAGGACATCGAATTGTATTTGAAGAAGTCGGGAAGATTGAGCTCGCTGGTCGTGCCCTTCTGGACGCAGACCTTGAATTTATCGAGCTCCAGCGCCGAGGTGATGTTGGGATGGCGCAGGACGAGGAAACCCTGTCCGTCGTGATAGAGGATCGCCGTGAACAGGAGACCCATCGTCGCCTCGCGCTCGATCGTCCATGTCGAGTTGCGCGAGAGCACGTCGATTTTTCCGGTTTTGAGGGCGTCGAAGCGCTCGGCCGCGTTGAGCGGCGTGAAAGTCACCTTGGCCGGATCGTCGAACACGGCCGCCGCAAGCGCGCGGCAGAAATCGACGTCGAAGCCGCTCCAGTTTCCCTTGTCGTCGCGGTCGGAAAAGCCGGGGAGCCCTGTCGAGACCCCGCAGGCCACCGTCCCCCGCTGCTTGACGGCGTCCAGCGTGCCGGCCTCAGCCGCGCCGAACGCCAACCACACGCCCGCGAGCGCCGCCAGTCCCCTCACCCACATGTTTCGCCCCTCAGAGTTCCGGCGCCTGCCGAACGACCACTCTGGTTCCGACCGGCGTGCGATCATAGAGATCGACGACGTCGCCATTGACGAGCCGGAAACAGCCGGAGGACACCGCCGTCCCGATCGTCTCAGGCGCGTTGGTGCCATGGATGCGATAGACGGTGGCGCCGAGATAGAGCGCGCGCGCGCCAAGCGGATTGCCGGGCCCTCCGGCCATGAAGCGCGGCAGATAGGGTTGCCTCGCGATCATTTCCGGCGGCGGCGTCCAGTCCGGCCAGGCGGTCTTGCGCCTGATCGTCACCATGCCCGACCATTGAAAGCCCTGGCGGCCGACCCCGATGCCGTAGCGCAACGCGCGACTATTTCCGAGCACGAGATAGAGGAAGCGCTCCTTTGTGGAGATCACGATCGTGCCCGGCGCGTAATTCGAGCGGTAAAACACGACCTGACGCTTGTACGGCCCGTCGTCGATTTCCGTCTCTTCGCCCGAGACGCGCCCCAGTTGGTCGCCGTCGTCCAGGGTGATGACCTTCGGCGCCGCCTCGTCTGCGCGCGCGACGGCGGCGCCCCACGAAAGAGCGGCGAACAGAGCCAGCGCCCATTTTGCTTTCATCGCAACGTTCCTCAAGCCCTGCCACAACGCACGTAGACCATCGTGCCATAGCGCGAATTGGTGTCGGGATCGACATAGCGGGCGATGAACTCGCGGTCGGAGACGAAGTTGATCACCCTGTCCTGCGAGTCGCCGGGCGGACCGGCGAAGCCGAGATAGACCTTGCCGTCGTCGCCCTTCTTCAGCCCGAGTTCGTGGGGCGTGGAGTCGTCCGCCACATGCATGACGACGCCGTCGGTCGGGCCCCGCTTGATGACATAGGGCAGCTTGCACTGCGCGCGCGCCTGAGCTTCCGTGCGCACGCGGTCCTTGTCCTCGCGATAGGAGGCGACGCCCCAGGAGCCGACGAAGCGGTCGACGGAATAAGGCGGCGGGCCGCCCGAGACCTGCGGCGGCGGCGCGGCGGGCGTTTCGGATGAGCCGAGCCCCATCGAGACGCAGCCGCCAAGGCTCATCGCCAGTACGAGCAGCGCGCCAAAGGCCGTCGGTTTCATCTCGCTCCCTCCAGTTACGGAGAATTGGCACGCTCCGGCCGGCGTTGGCAAGGCCGCGACGCTGCCGGGGCGCCCCTGTGGACGAATTCGGGCTAAGAGGGGTCGGCCGACTTCGCAGGGAGCCCCGATGTCCCATTACGCCGCCACGATCCGCTGGGCGCGCAAGCCCGCCGAACCCTTCCTCGACGGGCGCTACAGCCGCGCGCATCGCTGGAGCTTCGACGGCGGCGCCGAGGTTCCCGCGTCTTCGTCGCCGAGCGTGGTGCGCGTCCCCTTCTCCGATCCCGCCGGCGTCGATCCGGAAGAGGCGCTCGTGGCGTCGCTCTCGAGCTGCCACATGCTGTTCTTTCTCGATTTCGCCAAACAGGCGAAATTCATCGTCGACTCCTATGAGGACGAAGCCGAGGGCGTCGTGGAGAAAGGCGCCGACGGAAGAATGCGCATGACCAAAGTGACGCTGCGCCCGCTGATCCGCTACGGCGGCGAGCGACGCCCGAGCGCGGACGAGCTCGCGGCGATCCATCACAAGGCGCACGAGGCCTGCTACATCGCCAATTCCGTGACCACGGAGGTGACGGTGGAGGACCGGACGGCCTGAGCTTTCCAGCCTGAGCTTTCCGTGGCGGCCGGCTGAAACTTAAGCACTTGCTTTTCTATCCGCCCCGCGTTAGTTAGGCGAATGCTTAACTTATCGCTCGATCGCGCCTTCCAGGCGCTTGGCGACTCCACGCGGCGCGCGATCGTGGGGCGGCTGGCGGGCGGGCCGCTCAGCGTCAGCGAGCTCGCCAAGCCGCTGCCGATGTCGCTGCCGGCCGTGATGCAACATCTGGCGGTGCTGGAGAGCGCGGGCCTCGTCGTCAGCGAGAAGTCCGGCCGGGTGCGCACCTGCCGGCTGGAGACCGCCGCCATCGCGAGGGCGGAGCAATGGCTCAGCGCCCAGCGCGGCGAGTGGGAGCGCCGGCTCGACCGGCTCGGCGACTATCTGAACGAAACCCAAGGAGAAACGAAATGAAGCCCGAGCCCGTCGAAATCTCGCGCCTGTTCGACGCCCCCAGAGAGCGCGTGTTCGCCGCCTGGTCGACGGGCGACCGGGTGGCGCGCTGGTTCAGTCCGGAGGGATGCAGCGTCCCGCGGGCCGAGGTCGATTGCCGCCCGGGCGGCGTCTTCTCGGTCGTCATGCGCATGCCCGACGGGCAGGAACATCTTTGCCGCGGCGCCTTCGAGGAGGTGACGCCGCCCTCGCGGCTCGCCTTCACGATGGAGGTCGAGATGAACGGCAAGGCGCGGTTCCGCGTCCGCACCATCGTCGATTTCGCGGCCGAAGGCGACAAGACCCGCATGACCGTGCGGCAGAGCTACGATCTCTACGACGCCGATTTCGCACAAGCCCCGGCCGGCGCGCGCGAGGGCTGGCGCACGACGCTCGACAAGCTCGCGCGCGAGATCGCCCGCGCCGTCCCGCCCGCGACGCACGGCGCCTTCACCGTCGTCCGCGAGTTTCCGCAATCTCCCGCCGCCCTCTATCGCGCCTTCGCCGACCCCGCCGCCAAGGCGCGCTGGTTCTCGGGCGGCGACGAATGGACGCCGATCGAGCGCGAGATGGATGTGCGCGTCGGCGGCCGGGAAATCGCCAAGGGGCGGTGGAAGAGCGGACTCGTGACGACCTTCGAGGCCGTCTATCTCGACGTCGCGCCCGAGCAGCGCCTCGTCTACGCCTATACGATGCATCTCGACGAGCGGAAGATTTCGGTCTCGCTGGCGACGGTCGAGATCGGCGCGGCGGCGGAGGGATCGCGGCTCAAGATCACCGAGCAGGGCGTCTTCCTCGACGGCTACGAGGACAACGGCTCGCGCGAGCGCGGCACGCGCGAACTCGTCGAGCGGATCGCGCGGAGCTTGTGAGACTCAGCGCGACTTGGAATCGGTGAAGATCATCACCTCGTCCGGGGCGGCGCGGTCGAGCAGGCCGTGCGCCTCCTGCTCCAGGAGGTCGCGGTCGATCGATTCGTTGCGCAGCGATTCGACCCGGCGCCGCCAGCGTTCCCGCTCGTCCTGCAGCGAGGCGAGCTGGCCCTTCAGCTTCGCCAATTCACGATCGAATTTGACGCGCGCTCCGGCGCCGTGCTGGCCCTCGGAGGCGTTCTTGACGAGATAGGCGCTCGCCCCGCCCAGCACGAGGTAGAAGAACAGCGGGACGAGGATGGCGCGCGCGCGGCTTCGGACGACCATGCGGGTCACCATGCGGCGCCAGGGTTAACAGCGCCTTGCCGGGGGACATTTCAATCAAGCGCAACGAGCGCGTCGAACTGCAGGCGCAGCCGCGAGGGGAAGACGCTCGTGTCGAGGTGCGAATCGGAGAGCGTCTCGCTGAGCCAGTGTCCGAACACCTCAGGCTGGCGGAAACGCGCAAGCCCGGGTTCGCCGGGGTCCAGCGCGACGGCTTCGTGCAGGTCGACGTGAAGGCCCGCGTGGCGGCGAAGCGCCTCGGCGCTAGAGCGCGGATCGGCGCCGAGCGCGCCTGCGTCCAACATGAGATAACTGGGATCGGCGTGCGCCGCCATCGCGAGCGCCCAAAAGAAAAGAAACACGTCGTGGCGCGTTTCCGGCGACGCGGTCGAGGCCAGGGCGTCACTCGCGGCGAGCGCGTTGCTTGCCGAAGCATAGTCGGGATGCGCCCACGTCAGATAGTCATGAATTGGCGCGAACAGCCGATGACGCCGGTTTTCTCTCACTATGCGAAGGTAGCCGCTATAGAAATACGCGCCTCCGCCGAGCTTCGCGTATGACGCCAACATTCCCTGCGGACTTCGCGCAAGAAAGACGGTCGTGGGGTGAAGCAGGCGGGCCAGCCATTTCTGACGCAAGAAGCCACGGCAAAATTTGAACAGAGGTCGTCGGCCGGAAGCCTCGGCATGGCGCATCAATCCATTCAGATAGGCGGCGAGCTGTGGGTGTTCGTCGTCACTATCCAGCACGAATCGCTCGAAGGCGAAATCCGGCCGATGGCCGGCGACGCCTGCGTTTGCGAGGAACGGAAAATCAGTCAGATAATGAAAGCTCTTGGTCGGATGGCCGCGCGAGGCGCCCGCGCCGGCGGCGGCGAAGCCGTCCCAGTCGGCCTTCGTATATCTCGAATAATCCTCGTGCAGGGGCTCGTAGAACAGCGCGACCGCGTTCTGGTCGCGCAGAGCGAAGGCGAGATAGGTGCCGCCGGTGCGCCACATCGTCTGGATGACGACGGGGCGCGCCGAACCTTGCGACATCAGCGCGCCTTCAGCGCCGCCCGGCCGGCGAACTTGGCCTGAGCGCCGAGCTCCTCCTCGATGCGGATGAGCTGGTTGTATTTGGCGAGCCGGTCGGAGCGGGCGAGCGAGCCGGTCTTGATCTGCCCGCAATTGGTGGCGACGGCGAGGTCGGCGATGGTCGAATCCTCGGTCTCGCCGGAGCGGTGCGACATGACGGCCGTGTAGCCGGCGCGATGCGCCATATCGACGGCGGCGAGAGTCTCGGTCAGCGAACCGATCTGGTTGACCTTGACGAGGATCGAATTGCCGACGCCTTCCTTGATCCCGCGCCCGAGCCGCTCGACGTTGGTGACGAAAATGTCGTCGCCGACGAGCTGAAGCTTCGACCCGAGCTTGTCGGTGGCGAGCTTCCAGCCCTTCCAGTCGTCCTCGGCCAATCCGTCCTCGATCGAAAGAATCGGATAGGCGGCGGCGAGCTTGCCGAGATATTCGACTTGGCTCTCGATCGACCGCGTCTTGCCCTCGCCGGAATAGACATAGGCGCCGTCCTTGAAGAACTCGCTCGCCGCCGGATCGAGCGCCAGCGCGATCTCCTCGCCGGGCTTGAAGCCGGCGGCCTCGATCGCCTTCACGCAATAGTCGAGCGCCGCCTCGGCCGAGGGCAGATTCGGCGCGAAGCCGCCCTCGTCGCCGACCGCGGTGTTGAGCCCGGCCTTCTTCAACAGGCCCTTGAGCGTATGGAACACCTCGGCGCCCCAGCGCACCGCCTCCTTCAGCGAGGGCGCGCCGACAGGCATGATCATGAATTCCTGGAAGTCGATGGGGTTGTCGGCGTGCACGCCGCCGTTGAGAATGTTCATCATCGGCGTCGGCAGCACGCGCGCGCTCGTTCCGCCGACGTAGCGATAGAGCGGCAGTCCCGAGGCCACGGCGGCGGCCTTGGCGACGGCGAGCGAGACGCCGAGAATCGCGTTTGCGCCGAGCTTGCTCTTGTTGGGCGTGCCGTCGAGCTCGATCATGGCCTGGTCGATCTTGACCTGATCCTCCGCCTCGAGGCCGGAAATGGCGTCGAAAATGTCGCGATTGACGGAATCGACCGCCTTCAGAACGCCCTTGCCGCCGAACCGGCTCTTGTCGCCGTCGCGCAACTCCACCGCCTCGTGCGCGCCGGTCGAGGCGCCCGAGGGCACGGCGGCCCGCCCCTTCGAGCCGTCCTCCAGCGTCACGTCGACCTCGACCGTAGGATTGCCGCGGCTGTCGAGAATCTCGCGCGCGGCGATGTCGATGATGGCGGTCATGACGGCTCCGTATTTTGGGCGCCGGCGCTGCATGTTGCGGCGCCCCGAAAACGCGCGTTGTTTACGATATTGCAACGCATAACGAAAGCGCCAACCAAGTCGACTGCGAACATTTGTATCGCCATTTCGGCAAAAGGACATTTTTGAGGCGTCTTCAAAAAAAATGCATGGCAGCGATGCCCAAGATGGTGACACCGCGGCAGCGATGATCTAGAAAGCTGGCGCGTAGTAAAAGGAGGCCGCCACCCCAACCCGAGGGGAGCGCCGTACGCCGAGTCTGTGGGAGGACGAGGAGCGGAAAGTCGAATTCGCGCGGCTCGTCAAGAGCCTGAGACGTGATGCGAGCTTTCCGCCATAAAGGAACGGGCCATAATACAAGGCCGGGGCGCCACGCTCCGGCCTTGTTCCATTGTGAAATACTGGCGGCAACTGCCTTATTTCTGGGCGCCTAATCTTTCACCACGCGCCCAACCTTCGCGAGTTTCCTCGACATAGTCCGCGAGCCGGCCCGCCGCGATCGCCGCGCGAGCTCCGGCCATGAGCTGCTGGTAATAGGCGAGATTGATTGCCGTCAGCGCCATCATCCCGAGGATTTCGCCGGATTTGACGAGATGGCGCAAGTAAGCGCGTGAAAAATGGCGACCGGCGTAAGCTGCCGATGCTTCGTCGATTGGGCGCGGATCTTCGAGAAAGCGCGCGTTCTTCAGGTTCATGCGGCCCTGGCTAGTATAGGCGAGGCCGTGCCGGCCGGCGCGCGTCGGCATCACGCAATCGAACATATCGACGCCGCGGATCAGCGATTGCAGGAGATCGTCCGGCGTGCCGACGCCCATGAGGTAACGCGGCTTCTCACGCGGGAGGTGCGGCTCGACCGTCTCGATCATGTCGAGCATCTGCGCCTGCGGTTCGCCGACCGCCAGCCCCCCGATGGCGAGGCCATGGAAATCCATGTCCGCCAGCGCCCGCGCGCTCTCGATGCGCAAGTCGCGCTCGACGCCGCCCTGCACGATGCCGAACGCCGCCTGTCCGGGCCCCCCCGCGAAGGCGCGGCGCGAGCGCTCCGCCCAGCGCAACGACAGCCGCATCGCCCGCCCCGCCTCCGCATGGGAGCATGGCAGGCGCACGCATTCGTCGAGCTGCATCTGGATGTCGGAGCCGAGCAGCGCCTGCACCTCCATGGCCCGCTCGGGCGTCAGCTCATGGCGCGAGCCGTCGATGTGGGACTGGAAGACGACGCCGCGTTCGTCGAGCTTGGCGAGCTTGGCCAGGCTCATCACCTGGAAGCCGCCGGAATCGGTGAGGATGGGCTTGCGCCATTGCATGAACTCGTGCAGCCCGCCGAGTCTGGCGATGCGCTCGGCGCCCGGCGCGAGCATCAGATGATAGGTGTTGCCGAGCACGACGTCGGCGCCGATCGCTTCGACCTCCTGAGGATACATCGCCTTGACCGTGGCCGCCGTGCCGACGGGCATGAAGGCGGGGGTGCGGATGACCCCTCGCGGGGTGACGATTTCGCCGAGCCGGGCCGCGCCGTCGCGTGCGAGAATGCGAAACTCAAAGCCGTCGGCCATGCGCGGCGAACCTCTGGAAGAATTGGGGCTGGAAGACTCAGGCGGTTGCTGAGCGAAGACCCGGGAAAGCGGTCCCCTAGCCGCTTCTGCGCGCCTCGGCAAACTTCTCGGGAAACACGGCGAGCTGCTGTTGCGGGGTCGCCTTCGCCATCGGCGCCGGGCGGCCGTAGAGATAGCCTTGCGCGAAATCGACGCCGAGTTCGATGAGAGCGCGCTGCTGCGCCTGCGTCTCGACGCCCTCGGCCACCACCTTCATGTCGATGCGCGCCGCCAGCACGCAGACCGAGGCGACGATCGCGCTCGACACGCGATCGCTATGGATGTTCTCGACGAACTTGCGGTCGATCTTGATCTTGGAGAACGGGTAGTTCTGGATATAGGCGAGCGTGTAGCCGGCGCAGGTGGCCAGCGCGAGCGCGAATGCGTCGGATTCTTCGGGGCGCGCGGTCAACTCGCAACAGATCAGGCCGAGCCCGAGCGCATAGAGGGCCGACCAGAACGCGGACGCGCGGTCGTGGGCGACGACGTCACGTTTCGTCAGCCCGGTCCGCTCAGCCGCTTTATAAAGTCCGAGCCGCGCGAACCGGCCGAAGCCGATGACGATCTGCGCAAGCGCGTGAGCGAGAAAGACGGGAGCGTCCGTCACCTCATAGGCGGCCAGCGCGACGAGCAGGGCGAGCGCCGTGGAGGTCGCCAGCGGCCCCGTCGCGGAATGGACCGTGCCGACGAGATAGGCGATGAGAGCGTCGTCGGCCGCGGCGGCCGAAGGCCCCCGGGCGTCGTCGGTCCGCACGTCAGGATTGAGTCTTTCCCATAGCATATCGCCAGGGTTGCACGGATTTTCTATACATTTCGTCAGCAAGGCCGGAGCAAATGCGGCGCAGAAGCTTCAGGCTGCTTCAGCCCGCTCCAGAAAACAAGCATCGCCGTAGCTGTAAAACCGATAGCCGGAAGCAATGGCGTGGGCGTAAGCCGCCAGAATGCGCTCGCGGCCCGCGAAGGCCGAGGCGAGCATCAGCAGGGTCGAGCGCGGCAGATGGAAATTGGTGAGCAGCGCGTCGACCGCGCGGAAGCGATAGCCCGGCGTGATGAAAATGTCGGTCTCGCCATTGAACTCCCGCAACAGCCCGTCCTCGCCGGCCGCGCTTTCGAGGAGCCGCAGCGAGGTCGTGCCGACGGCGACGATGCGACGGCCCGAGCGCCGCGCCGCATTGAGCGCCGCCGCCGTCTCCGCGTCGAGCCGGCCCCATTCGGCGTGCATGCGGTGGCCTTCGGTGTCCTCGGCCTTGACCGGCAGGAAAGTGCCGGCGCCGACATGCAGGGTGACGCGATGGATCGCGGCGCCGGCCTCCGCGAGCCGTTGCGTCAGCGCGGGCGTGAAATGCAATCCGGCGGTCGGCGCGGCGACCGCGCCGGGCTCGTCGGCGAAAATGGTCTGATAGTCCCTGCGGTCTTGCGGGCCCGCCGCGCGGCGGGCGGCGATATAAGGCGGCAGCGGCGTCTGGCCGATGCGCTCGATCGCCTCGTCGAGCATGGGGCCGGAAAAGTCGAAGGAGAAGTCGACTTCGCCGCCCTCGCCCTTCTGCTCAACCGTGGCGTCGAGCGCGCCGAGCAGGCAGGCGGCGGAATCGGGCGCCTCGCCGAAGCGCACGCGCTCGCCGACTTTCAGCTTCTTGGCCGGGCGCACGAGCGCCCGCCAGCGACTGGCGTCGAGGCGCTTGACGAGCATGGCCTCGATGCGCGCCACCGCCGCCCCGCGCGCGCGATAGCCGTCGAGGCGAGCGGGAATGACGCGGGTGTCGTTGACGACGAACGCATCGCCCGGGCGCACGAGAGAGGGCAGATCGGCGACGGTCAGGTCCCGGAATCCGCCGGCGGCGGGCGCATGCAGGAGCCGCGCGGCTTCGCGGGGCTCGGCGGGCGCGAGCGCGATGCGCTCGGGCGGCAGGGCGTAGTCGAAGAGATCGACGCGCATGGGGGGACAGGCCAAAGCGGCCGGCAGGCGCCGGCCGCCTGAAAATGCTTGAGGCTCCGGCGCTCAGCTCATCGTCGCCTTGACGATCTTGTCGGGATCGCGCACCGGCTCGCCGCGCTTGATCTTGTCGACGTTCTCCATGCCGGAGACGACCTTGCCCCACACCGTATATTGCTTGTCGAGGAAACGGGCGTCGTCGAAGCAGATGAAGAACTGCGAATTCGCGGAGTCAGGGTTTTGCGCCCGCGCCATCGACACCGTGCCGCGCACATGCGCCTCGTTGTTGAACTCCTGCTTGAGGTTCGGATACTTCGAGCCGCCCGTCCCGGTGCCGTGGGGGCAGCCCGTCTGCGCCATGAAGCCCTCGATGACGCGGTGAAAGACGACCCCGTCGTAGAAGCCCTCGCTGACGAGCTTCTTGATGTGGGCGACGTGGCCGGGGGCGATGGCCGGGTTCATCTCGATGACGACCGGACCCTTGGTCGTCTCGAGGGTCAGGGTGTTGCCTTCTGCGCTCATGTCAGGTCTCCTTATTTCGCATCCTGCGCGAAGCGCATGGTCATGATCTTGTCGGGGTTTTTCACCGCCCCGTTGTTTTCCTGGGTGCCGTGCTTCAGCTTGTCGATGGCCTCCATGCCCGAGACGACCTCGCCGACCACGGTGTAATTGCCGTTCAGGAACGCCGCGTCGCCGGTGCAGATGAAGAACTGCGAATTGGCCGAATCCGGGTCCTGCGAGCGCGCCATGCCGACCGTGCCGCGCTTGAATGGCGTGTCGGAGGCTTCGAGCGGAACATTGGGCAGGTCCGAGCCGCCGGTGCCGTCGCCCTTGGGATCGCCGGTCTGCGCCATGAAGCCGGGGATCACGCGGTGAAACTTGAGGCCGTCGTAGAAATGGCGGGCGACGAGGGTCTGGATCTGTTTGACGTGCTTGGGCGCGATGTCGGGCAGAAGCTTGATGACGACGTCGCCGTATTTGGTCTTCAGGTCCAGCGTGTCGGTCGGCCCTTCGGCGGCGAAGGCCGGCAGAGCGGCCAAGAGGGGGAGCGCGATAACCGCGCGCCGCGACAGTGCGAGCATCGTGAGCCTCGTTTAGGCGCGGAGGTTTCCGCGGGCGGGGCTTGATAGCAGCTTCCGCGCGACAGGCAACTTCGGCGAGAAGTGGACGAAATCGCGCACGCCGGTCAGAAGGGCGGCATGAGTCGCATCGCTTATGTCAACGGCCGCTATCTCCGCCACGCCGAGGCCGGGGTCTCCATCGACGACCGCGCCTTCGTGTTCGGCGACGGCGTCTATGAGGTTTGCGAGGTGCGCAGCGGAGCGCCGATCGACGAGCCGCGTCATCTGGCGCGGCTCGCGCGCTCGCTCGCCGCCTTGAAGATCGACCCGCCCCTCGGCGAGGCGGCGTTGCGGCGCGTCATGCGCGAGGTGATCGCCCGCAACCGCGTGCGCGACGGGCTGGTCTATTTGCAGATATCGCGAGGGGCGGCGCGGCGGGATCACGGCTTTCCCGCCGCCGCGCGGCCGGGGCTGGTGGTGACGGCGAAATCGCTCGACCCCCGCCTGAACGAAGCGCGGGCGGCCAGCGGCGTGAAGGTCGTCACGGCGCCGGACGAGCGATGGGCGCATCCGCACATCAAGTCCCTGCAACTTCTGCCCAATGTGCTCGCCAAGCAGCGCGCGCGGGAGGCCGGCGCCTTCGAGACCTGGTTCGTGGACGGCGACGGCTTCATCACCGAGGGCGCCTCGACCAACGCCTGGATCGTGACCGCCGAGAAACGCCTCGTCACGCGCCAGACCGACGCGGCGATCCTCGCCGGCGTCACCCGCGCCACGCTGATCGACGTCGCGGCCAGCCTGGGCCTCGAGCTGGAGGAGCGGTCCTTCTCGCTCGAGGAGGCATTGGCGGCGCGCGAGGCGTTCCTCTCCAGCGCAACGACCATCGTTCTGCCCGTGGTCGAGATCGATGGGCGGCGCATCGGCGAGGGCAAGCCGGGGCCGGTCGCGCTGGAGCTGCGGCGCCGGTTCCACGCAATCGCTGTGCGCAGCTGATCGCGCCCCGTGGACGCGACGGCCCGGCACGATTAAATAGAAACGCTCTCGCGAAGTTTTTAGACATGAGCGACACGCACCTGACGCCCGCGCTGAAGCCGAAGATCAAGGTCGACCGGCCGAAGCTCTATAAGGTCATTCTTTTCAACGACGATTTCACGCCGCGTGAATTCGTCGTGAAGGTGCTCCAGGGCGAATTTCGCCTCAGCGAGGATCAGGCCCATCGCGTCATGATGACCGCGCACAAGAAAGGCGTCTGCGTGGTGTCCGTCTATCCCCGCGACGTCGCCGAGACGAAGGCGACCCGCGCCACCGACGCCGGCCGCGCCATGGGCTTCCCGCTGCGCTTCGACGTCGAGCCGGAGGAATAGATGAGCGAGCCGGCCGAGCGCCTGATGAGCGTCGATGACTTTCTCGTGTGGTCATTGGCCCGCGAGGGCAAATTCGAACTGCACGACGGCCGCCCCGTGGCGATGTCGCCGGAGCGGGTGCGCCATGCGGGGACCAAGTCTGAAACCTACGCCGCCCTGCGCGACGCCATTCGCCGCGCCGGCCTGCCCTGCCGCGCCTACGTGGACGGGATCACGATCCGCGCGCGGCGCGACCGCGCCTTCGTGCCCGACGTAGTGGTCGTCTGCCCCCCACCGCCGCCGGACGTCGTGGAAATCGACAATCCGCTGATCGTCGTCGAGGTGCTGTCCCCCTCCACCGCCGAGGCCGACCAGAGCCTCAAGCTTGAAGCCTATCTCGCGCTGCCGAGCCTCGCGCACTACCTGATTCTCGACCCGGTCCGCCGCGTGGTCATCCATCACGCGCGCCAGGACGGCGACCGTGCGATGACGCGCATTTTGCACGCCGGCGCCCTGCGGCTCGACCCGCCGGGGCTGGAGATCAACGTCGAAGACCTGTTCGAGCCGGAAGGCGCCGCCTAAAGTCTTCCGCTATGAACCGGAATCGGGGAGAGCTTGGGGAAGCCAACCGCGGTCTCCGTCATGCCCGGACTTGTTCCGGGCAAGACGCAGGCGCCGCCTCGCGTTCCGCCCAAGGGCGCATCTGCCTGAATGCGGGGTCGACGGTTTAAATTTAGCGCCGGGCGCAAACCGGGCAATGTCGCTGACGGGGCGGGGAGCGGACGTTTGCGCCTGATTTCTGCAACGCTCAACATGCCTTTCTAATTCCTCATCGCATAGGGCCCTTTGCTCCACCGCGTTCGCGAAGGTAAGCTCGGCTGGGTGCGGAGCGCGCGTTTGGGCAGTCGGGATTGAACCGGCGCGAATTGCAGATTTCTTGGCACCAGTCGCATTCGTTTATTGTTGCTTAAGCGAGGGTGCTTGTATGGCCGATCCCCTTCCAGATTTTGCATGGAAATTGACCCTGAACGGGCAACCAGCGGGATTTTTAAAGTCGGTGGCAGTTCCGACAGAAACTTCGATTGTGATTGGATTTGGCGTTACGATTGGCGACTTGCTCAGCGACTGGGCGTTCCAGGAGATGCAAGGTCAACGCCGCATGCTGCCAGGCAATCTCATAACTCTCGACACTAGCCTTCGCCCCGTCTATTGCGACGCATGGGACAGTGCGTTTATCCAGCAAGCCGAGATAGCGGCGTCCAATGCGTCGCAGGCCCCCCTTATGTCTTTTACCCTAAATCTCCAGGTCACGAATTTGCGTGAGGTGCCGATTCCTTCCCCAGGTGCGAGCGCGGCCGGGCGGGTCAGCTTGGCGAATTCAAGGAAATCGCAATTAAGACAAAGACTGTTTGGCCGAACGGTCAAAAGTAACTTGCCTCCAGCTCATACGGGCCGCAAAGACCCTTTACCTTACTTCGCCTCCAAGGTTACGGTGAGCGGATCATCCAAGGAAATCTTCGTCTCGAAGCTGGGAACGCTGACATACAGTTCAGGCGTGATCGCTCCTTTTGTCATTACCACGGGGGAGGATCAGGCAGCGGATTACCGTGCATGGAAGCAGGCAGGCGGACAACGGGATGTCACGATCCAATACCTGGACACCGCCCTGCGTATATGCCTGACAATCGTATTTTGCGGCTGCACTATCGCGCAGATTGTCCCAGCCGTCCCGATCAGTGTTTCGGGTCCTACTTCGGTTACGCTGAATGTGAGCCGCTTGACAATAAATTACTGAATTGATGATTCAGACAAAGCTCACCGCTGCTACCTCGGCGGAGTAATACCGAGCCGCAGAGACAGTGACTCATGATCCGTCCGCTGCGTCATGCCCGGACTTGTCCCACGGCTGTCCGGCACGGAAACTGCTTGTATTGGCGCACGGCATTGATTCTACTCTGTTCAGAGGGTTTGCCGACTCATCTGGACATGAAGTGGAGCCAAGCCGTGCCGCACCAGAATAGCGTTTTCCATGGACTTTTGAAGTTCCTCCCTTGGGGTGCGTTCGACCGTCTTGTGGAGAAATTTCAGGGCGACCGCGATGCAAGAGCGACGACCAGCAGGTCGCATCTTGTGGCGATGTTGTTGGCCCAGACGAGCGGTCTCAACAGCCTGCGCGACGTCGAGACCAGCATGGCCAGCCATGCGCGCCAGTTTTATCATCTGGGGGCCAAACCGGTGTCGCGCTCGGCCCTGGCGACGGTCAACGCCCGTCGGTCGCCGGAAATATTCAACGGCCTGCTGGCCGCGCTGATGGCGCAACTTCAGGCCGGATATCGGCGCAAGATCGGCGATTGCGTGCGTTTGATCAACTCCACCAGCGTCAGGCTGAGTGCGTTTACTCAGCGGTGGGCGAGCTTTTCGGACGAGGTTTGCGGCGCCAAGGCGCATATCGTCTACGATCCGGACGCCCATCAGCCGCTTTATTTGATGGTCACGCCCTCCAACGTGAACGACATCACCGCGGCCAAGGCCATGCCCATCGAACCCGGAGCCACTTACGTGTTCGATCTCGGCTATTACGATTTCGGCTGGTGGGCGAAACTCGACGAGGCAGGTTGCCGGATCGTGACGCGGCTTAAAAAGAATACGCCATTCAAGGTCGTCGAACAACGCGAAGTGGCGCCGGACGGACCTGTACTGAGCGATAGCATCGGCCATCTGCCCACTCGCCTGGCGGCTTCGCGGCGAAATCCGATGTCGAAACCAGTGCGCGAAATCCGCGTCGTCAACGATAACGGCAAGATTTTGCGCATATTCACCAATGACCTGACCGCTTCGGCGCAAGAGATCGCCCATCTCTACAGGCAGAGATGGGCGATCGAATTGTTCTTCCGGTGGGTAAAACAAACGCTCAAGATCAAGCATTTTTTCGGCACGTCGGAGAACGCCGTGCGCATCCAGATTGCTGTGGCGTTGATCGCGTTCATGCTGATGAGGTTGGCGCATGAAGCCAACAAGATCGTGGAGAGCCCATTGACGTTCGCCCGGCTTCTGCGCGCCAATCTCATGCATCGCCGGGAAATCCGCAATTTGCTCGCTCCGCCACCGCGCCGAGCAAGTCCGCAGTACGAGTTCGACTTCGGCCGTGCGTCGTTCGCGCGGCCGAAAAAACGCGCTTGCGCGAACGCGCTCCCGCCCGCTCAGCTTGTCGCTCTATGCTAAGCAATTGCGATGCCGGACAGCCGTGGACTTGTCCCGGGCATCCAAGTCGGCGGAGAGATACGACGTTTCAAGGGTGATACGGAAGTGAAATCACCCGGCCGGCGCCGCGCGCGCCGGCGTGGACGCCCGGAACAAGTCCGGGCAAGACGCAGGCGCCGCCTCGCGTTCCGCCGAAGGGCGCATCTGCCTGAATGCGGGGGGTCGACGGTTTAAGTTTAGCGCCGGGCGCAAACCGGGCAATGTCGCTGACGGGGCGGGTGAGCGGTCCTTCAGAACTCACCTGTCGTGTGATGCCCCGCCGTCATCCGTCGCGAACAAATGCGCGCACACAGAACACGATCGGCCGTAGCCTACGAGCGTCGCCGAAGCGCATGAAGGATAGAGTAACGTTCATCACGCGCTTCGACGTAAACCGCCTCTTGGATTCAGGCCGACGGGCTGATGTTTTGATTTACGCGGAACAAGTTTGCCGGATCGTACTTCCGCTTCACCGCGACCAGCCGCTCGAAGTTCCGGCCGTAGCTGGCTTTGACACGGGCCTCGCCCTCGTCGTCCGACATGAAGTTCACATAGCCTCCGCCGAGATTGTGCGGGTGCACGCCCTCCCAGTAGGCCTTGGCCCAGGTCTTCAATGCCCCGGCCTTGGCGGGGTCGGGGTCGATGGCGGCGATCACCATTGACCACGTGGCATCGCGGGCGCCCCAGGGTGTCTCGCTCGGCCCGACCGCATGCACCGCCTTGTCAATTGGGTAAAGGTGCATGAGCGACAATTCACTCGGCGTTTTGGCGGCGTGCCGGAGATGTTCGTCGATCGCCGCGTCGGTCAGGTCCCGCACGAAGTCGCCCTTCCAGTACCACTGCATGCCTGTGGGCAGGAGGCCATCGAACAGACCCTGCATCGCCGGGAACGGCATTTGGCTCATCCAGTCGAGCAGCGGCGCCGGAAGCGCATTCCGCACCGGCTGCATCGCCGCCTCGCCTTCAGCCTGCGTGCCGGCGTAGCAGGAGATCAGCGCGCAGATGCGCTTACCCCAGATTTCCTGTGGGAATGGCGCGGTCGACGGAACGGTCTTCAGCCCCAGGAAGGCGCACAGCTCGGGAGGCGCCTTGGGCAGGAAGTCCCGATACCAGCGCATGATTTCGCCCGCCTGTGCCTGATCCCAGAAGATCGGACCGGCATAGACCATGCTGACCGGATGGGCGCGGAACACGAAGCTGGTGACGACACCAAAATTACCACCGCCACCGCGCAGGCCCCAGAAAAGATCCTCATTCTGTGTCCCGCTCGCTGTCACGAAGCTGCCGTCCGCGAGCACCACGTCAGCCTCGACGAGGTTGTCAATCGTCAGTCCGTATTTGCGTGTCAGATAGCCTGATCCGCCACCCAACGTCAGGCCTCCGACGCCGGTCGTCGAAACGATGCCCGCCGGTACCGCCAGCCCGAACGCATGGGTCGCATGGTCCATGTCGCCCTGGGTGCAGCCAGGACCGACGCGCACGAGGCGGGTTTCGGGATCGATGCGCACACCTTTCATCGGCGAGAGGTCGATGGCCACGCCACCGTCGCAACTGCCCAGTCCTGGCCCGTTATGGCCGCCGCCACGGACGGCGAGCAGATGACCGTTATCGCGCGCGAATGTCACGACGGCGATGACGTCCGCGACGTCGGTGCAACGCGCGATCATCAGCGGCCGCTTGTCGATCATGCCATTGTAAAGTTTGCATGCCTCCGCGTACCCCACATCGTCATTTTGAATCAGATTGCCACGCAGGCTCGCTTTCAGGGTTTCTGTTTTCGGGTTTCCCATGTTGTCCTCCCTCGGCTTTGGTTTTTTGACGATTTGACCCTAGCGGACCGTCTGCGTAGTGTGAATGACCGGTCGTGCCGAAGTCTTGCTCAATAATCTGGAAATTCGTACGCAGTTGATACCAAATCCTGATTACTTTGCTGCGAATCCGCAAGGAGGCCTGGGGAGTGGAGATACTATCGGACGTTCTGCGTGCAATTCGACTGAGCGGCGCCTTGTTCTTCGACGTTGAGGCAAAGGCCACCTGGGTCGCTGAAACTCCAGCGATGCCGAGAATCGCCAGCCTAGTCATGCCCGACGCTGAACATGTGATCGGATTTCACGCGGTCCTGTCCGGGTCCTGCTGGGCTGAGTTAGGGGATGGCTCGGCCCCCGCGGTACGGCTGAGCGCGGGCGACGTGATCATCCTGCCCGGCGGTGTCCAACACAGCCTGTGCTCGGCACCCGGTATGCGCGCCGAACCCGACCTCTCTCTGTACTATCGTCCGACGGACCGGCCGCTGCCATTTGTGCTGCAAACGGGAGGGGGAGATGCGCCTGGAGGCGTTCGGTTCGTCTGCGGCTATCTCGGGTGCGATGCAAAGCCGTTCAACCCGTTGCTCGACGCCTTGCCGGACGTCATCCACGCGCGCGGTCAGGCCGACAGCCCAGGGATCGGACAACTGATCCGCATGGCTCTCGGTGAAAGTCAGGCCCGACGTGACGGAAGCGAAATCATGCTGGCGCGGTTGAGCGAGCTTCTGTTCGTGGAAGTGCTACGAGGATACGCAGACACTCTGGCAGACGACTCCCGCGGGTGGCTCTCGGGCCTTCGCGATCGTCATGTCGGCGCGGCCCTCCGCCTGATTCATGGACGGCCAACTGAGGCCTGGACGCTGGAACGTTTGGCCCGAGAAGTGGGGTTGTCGCGATCCGTCTTCGCGGAGCGCTTCACCCACTATGTCCAGATGGCGCCGATGCATTATCTCGGGCGTTGGCGCCTGCAACTCGCCGCGCGTCTCCTCGAACGACCCGGCGCCACTATCTCGGAGGTGTCGCAGAAGGTAGGATATGAGTTTGAGGCAGCTTTCAATCGAGCATTCAAGAAGGTGATGGGTACGCCACCCGGGGCTTGGCGCAGAAGCCGCGCATTGAATGGTGCAAAAGTGCAACCGTCATGAACCTTGCCCAGGTCATGGCCGACATTATTGGTGAATTGATCACGACTAAAGTGACAAACAACCCGATGACAAAGCGAGTTTCCGGTAAATTAAATCGGGGGTATGTCCCGAAAAGGGTAAGTTATTGGGCAGGAAGTTGAGCCGATGAAAACATAGACTTACGAATTCCGACACGGCCGCATGGCGCGACGCATAATCCCAATTCGAGGCACGCGGTCACGGCGTCGGGTGGCAGCAGTGGAGGGAAGGTCCGCAATGGGTCGACACCGGCCATTGACCAGAGTTGCCCAGTCGGAATATTTTTTGGAATTTCCTAAATCCACGCTACAATGCGTTCGACAAACAGGAAATTCCCTCATGCCCGACGAAACCTCCCCTCGCGACGCCCGCCGCGAGCGCCGCAACGCCCGCCGGCTCTGGCGCCGCGACCTGCTCGACCGCGCCGCCGCCGGCGAAAGCCGCCGCACCCTCGCCGAGGAACAGAACGTTTCCCTCTCGACCGTCCAGCGGGCGCTCGTCCGCGCGCGCGCCGAACGCCCGCTCGAACCGCGCGGGGCTTTCGTCGCCGCGCAGCGGGAGCGGCTGGAAAAGGCGGCGCAACTCGCCGAGGAGCGCATCGCGGACGGCGATCTCGCCGCCGCCTATGTGCTGATCCAGTTGCTGCCGCTGCTCGAAAGTTTCGACGACAAGGCGCGTTGCCTCGCCGCCACCTGACGGCGCCCCCCGGGGGACGTTCGCATTTTGAAGCCTAAGCCTCTGAAAGGACGTGAGGCAAAAGTGAACAGGGTCATGCGCGGGCGCACGCGGGCGCGAAGCGTGGGATTCGAACCGCTACAGCCGCCGCTCCATCATCATGTTCTTGATATGCGCGATCGCCTTGGCGGGGTTGAGGCCCTTCGGGCAGGTCTTCGCGCAATTCATGATCGTGTGGCACCGATAGAGGCGGAACGGGTCCTCGAGATTGTCGAGCCGCTCGCCCTGCCCCTCGTCGCGCGAATCGATGAGCCAGCGATAGGCCTGCAGCAGCGCCGCCGGCCCGAGATAGCGGTCGCCGTTCCACCAGTAGCTCGGGCACGAGGTCGAGCAGCGACGCGCACAGGATGCACTCGTAAAGCCCGTCGAGCTCGGCGCGGTCCTCCGGCGTTTGCCGCCATTCCTTTTCCGGCGCCGGCGTCGTGGTCTTCAGCCAGGGCTCGATGGAGGCGTGCTGGGCGTAGAAATGGGTGAGGTCCGGCACGAGGTCCTTGACGACCTCCAGGTGCGGCAGCGGGTAGATCTTGATCGGCCCCTTGATCTCGTCCATGCCGTGCGTGCAGGCGAGCGTGTTGAGCCCGTCGATGTTCATCGCGCAGGAGCCGCAGACCCCCTCGCGGCAGGAGCGGCGGAAGGTCAGCGTCGGGTCGATCTTCGACTTTATCCAGATCAGCGCGTCGAGCACCATCGGCCCGCAGTCGTCGCGGTCGACCTGATAGACGTCGATGCGCGGATTTCCGCCCTCGTCGGGATTCCAGCGGTAGATGCGGAATTCGGTGGTGCGCTTGGCTCCTTGCGGCGCGCCCCAGGTCTTGCCGGGCTTGGGGCGGGAGCTCTCGGGCAGCGCGAGTTGGACCATCGGGACGTCTCATGAACGAAACAAGGCGTCCCATCTGGCCAAGCGCGCGAGAAAGGTCAACCGCCTTCGAGTGCGTCTTTTGGGCAACACCCGCCCAGGAACGCATTTCGCCCCGTTGCCTTTGTGTGAACGACCGGTAAAAAATGTCCCGGTGGGGGACAGAATTTGACGCATTGGGGCGCAATTGCGGCGATCGCCGCCTTGATTGGCGCTTCGGCTTCCGCGGCGGCGGACGAAGCCACGGTCAATGCGGCGGTCGTCGCATCAAAAGATGTCGAGCGCCGTCGGGCTTTCGTCGTACTATGGCGCGGAGTTCCACGGGCGCCGCACCGCGGACGGCGAGCGTTTCGACATGCGACGGCCTGACGGCGGCGCATAAGTCGCTGCCGATCCCCAGTTACGCGCGCGTAACCAATCTCAGCAACGGCCGATCCGTGGTCGTGCGAATCAACGACCGCGGCCCCTATGTGCACGGCCGAATGCTCGACGTCTCCAAGCGCGTCGCCGAGCTGCTGCGCTTCCATGGCGGTCTGGAGCGCGTGCGGCTCGACTACCTCGGCAAGGCCGGCCCGGCCGGCGCGGCGGACGAGCGCGCGCTGCTGGCAAGCCTGAAGACGGGCGACGAGCCGGTCGCTGTCGCCAGGCCAAGGCGAAGCCCGAGGACGAAGAGGGCGTCACGGTCGCCGAGCGCGGCGCGCCCGCGCTGGCCTATGCGGGATCAGCGCCCGAGCGCGCCGGCGGCCGCGGCCCTGGCCGCGGCGGTGCGCCCGCCTCCCGAGCCTGCGCCGCTCAGCGTGGCCGCCACGCTCGACGCCAGCGCCCGCCAGCTCGAAGCGGCGCTGGAGGTCGCCCATCGAAACCGCCGCGCGCGCCGCGAAATCGCTTTCGCCCTATGGCGGGCTGGTGCTCGCGCCGTTCAAGCCGCTGATCGAGGCGTCGCGCTAAGCGAACGCCGCAACTTGCGCTTTTCACGAGCCTTTCGCCGCGCTAGGCAAGCCTGACGCATCAAGCGAGGATTCGTCTCATGGATCTCGGCATAACCGGGCGCGCGGCCATCGTCTGCGCCTCGTCGAAAGGTCTCGGCAGGGCTTGCGCCATGGCGCTCGCAGCAGGCCGGGTGCAGCGTCATCGTCAACGGCCGCGACGCGGCGCGGGCGGAGGCGACGGCTGCAGGAGATCCGCGCCGCGACCGGCGCGGAGGTCCGCGTCGTCGCCGGCGACCTCGGCGATCCCAGGGTGCGCGAGGCGCTGCTGGCGGCCTGTCCCGCGCCCGACATTCTCGTCAACAACAACGGCGGGCCGCCGCCGGCGCCGTTCGAGGCGATCACACGGGAAAAGCTGCTGGCCGGGATCGAGGCCAATATGCTGACCCCGATCGCGCTCGCGCAGGCCGTGCTGCCGGGCATGGCGGCGCGCAAGTTCGGCCGCATCGTCAACATCACTTCGGCCTCGGTGCGCGCGCCGATCGCCGGGCTCGACGTCTCCTCGGGCGCGCGCGCCGGCCTCACCGCGTTCCTCGCCAGCGCCGCGCGCAAATTCGCGCGCGACAACGTGACGATCAATTCGATCCAGCCCGGCGTGTTCGACACCGACCGGGTGCGCTCGACGATGGGTTCAGGACCCCGAGAAGCTCGCGCAGCGCAAGGCCGAGCATCCCCGCCGGCCGCTTCGGCGAGCCGGCAGGAGTTCGGCGCCCTCTGCGCGTTCTTGTGCAGCGTCCACGCCGGCTACATCACGGGCCAGAACATTCTCGTCGACGGCGGCGCCTTTCCCGGCGCGTTTTGACGGGTGCTCAAGGGCGTTGGGCTGAAGGTCGTCCGCCGACCCGTTCGTCTTCGCGGTCGATGTCGGCGCTCATCAAACTGGCCTCGGCGCGGTTTCCCGTCGGCGAGGTCGTGCTTTTCCGCTCGCTTTTCGCGCTCGTCGTGCTGGTCGCCTGGCTCTTCCGGCGCGGCGAGTTTCCGGCCGCGCTCGCCACGCGCCGGCCGTTCGGCCATATCGGCCGCAGTCTCGCGGGCACCGGGCGGCATGTACTCGAATTTCCTCGCGCTCAGCCTGCTGCCGCTCGCCGACGCCACCGCCTTCACCTTCGCGCGCCGCTGATGGTGGCGCCGCTCGCCGTATTGGTGCTCGGCGAGGCGGTCAGGCCGTATCGCTGGGGCGCGGTCGGCGCCGGCTTCGTCGGCGTCACGATCATGCTCTCGGACCATCTCGGCGCGGCGAGCGAAGCGCGGGCGCTCGGCTCCAGCGTGGCGCTGTTCGGCGCGCTCTGCTCGGCGGTCGCGATGATCCAGACCCGGCGGCTGACCCATTCCGAGGCGACCGGCGCCATCGTGTTCTATTTCTCCAGCGTCACCATGACGGTGGCGGCGCTTGAGCGCTCGCTCGCCGCCGCCCTGTGGCCGGCGGGGGCGCCGGGGCGTCGCGGTCGGGACCCAGCGCTTCGTCGCGCCGGGGCCCGCCGAAGCTCGTCTCGCTCGCCGCGATCGGGCTGCTCGGCGGCGCGGGCAGATCCTGATGACGCATTCCTACCGCTACGCCGACGCCTCGGTCATCGCCGCCTTCGACTATGTCTCGATGATCTGGGCGGCCGGCCTCGGCTACCTGCTGTTCTCCGAAGCGCCGACGCCGCGCGTGCTGCTCGGCGCAGCCATCGTCGCGGGAGCGGGCGTCTATGTCGTCTGGCGGGTGGGACGGCTCGGCCGGACGCCGATAACGGCTGAGCTTACGGCCGGTTAACCATCCGGAAACCCGGACGGCGCCGAATGTGGACTTCGATGGCGGCGAAGGTTCCGCGCCGGCAAGTCGCGATTCGGCCTGCTTTTGTCCACCTTCGGGCCTTACGCCGTCCCGTTGCGAGGCGGCGTAGGCGGCGCGCGAGAGTCAGATCTCATTGACGAAAGAGTGATGAGCGTCACCTTTAGCTTGCATTTCCGATTCAGTTTCGGAGGCTTCGTGAGTCAGCGATTCGTGCCCCTTTCGTTTCCGCTTCTTTTCGCCCCGGCGCGTTTCGGAACGGCCTCGTGAGCCGGGCGCCGACCGCCGAAGTCCTCGTCGAAGAGGGCGCCATCCGCGTCGCCTTTGTCGGCCAATGGACGATCGAGGCCGGCGGCCGGCTCGAAGCCGCCGCGCGCTAGGTCGATGCGTTGCGCGAGACCGGCGAAACGGTCCTCGACCTCAGCGCAGCTCGACGGCCTCGACACCGCCGGCGCCTGGATCATCTCGCGCGAGCCGCGGGCGGCTCGAAGGGAGCGGGCGCGGCGGCCGCATCGTCGGCGCGCGGCCGGAGCACGCCACGCTACTGCGCGAGGCGGCCTTCGCCCCGCGTCGAGCAGGCCCCCGCGCCGCGCGCGGCGCGGTCTCGCTGCTCGCCGACATGGGCGAGAGCGTCTATCTCGCCGGCCGCGACCTCGATCGGCGGCCTCGATTTTCTCGGCCGCATCGTCGTCGTCGCGCTGAAGGCGGCGCTGCGGCCGCGCCGCTGGCGGCTGACCTCGACCGCCTATCATCTGGAGCAGATGGGCCTGCGCGGCGCGCCGCTGATCCTGATGATCAATTTCTTCGTCGGCGCCATCGTCGCGCAGCAGGGCATCGTGCAGCTCGCCCGCTTCGGCGCGCAGAGCCTCACCGTCGATCTCGTCGGCATCCTCACCTTGCGCGAGCTCGGCGTGATGCTGACCTCGATCATGGTCGCCGGCCGCTCGGGCTCGGCGATCACGGCCGAGCTCGGCGCCATGAACATGCGCGAGGAGCTCGACGCGCTGCGCGTCATGGCGCTCGATCCGATGGAGGCGCTGGTGCTGCCGCGGCTCATCGCGCTGGTCGTCGCTCTGCCGCTGCTGACCTTTCTCGGCGACATCGCGGCGCTGACCGGCGGCATGCTCGTCGCCTGGGGCTACGGCGGGGTCAGCCCGCACGCGTTCTGGGCGCGAGTTGCAATATCCCGCCAGCGTGACGCGCTTCCTCTCGGGCGTCGCCAAGGCGCCGTTCATGGCGCTGGCCATCGGCATCATCGCGACGATGGAGGGCTTCGCGGTGCGCGGCTCGGCGGAATCGCTGGGGCGGCGGGTGACGGCCTCGGTGGTCAAGTCGATCTTCACCGTCATCCTGCTCGACGGCGTCTTCGCGATGTTCTACGCGGCGGTGCGGTTTTGACGGAAATCGCGCCACCTGCGATCCGCGTGCGCGGGCTCGAAGTCGCCTTCGGCGCGCGCAAGGTGATGAACGGGCTCGATCTCGACATCCGGCGCGGCGAGGTGCTGGGCTTCGTCGGCGCCTCGGGCGCCGGCAAGTCGGTGCTGACGCGCACGATCCTCGGCCTGCAGCCCAAGCAGGCCGGCGTCATCGAGGTCGACGGGCGCGATCTCGACAGTCTGAGCCCGCCCGAGCGCGCCGCGTGTCGAGCGCGGCTGGGGCGTGCTGTTCCAGCAGGGCGCGCTGTTTTCGAGCCTGACGGTGCGGCAGAACGTCGAGGCGCCGATGCGCGAGCATCTCGACATCTCGCCGGCGCTGCGCGCGGAGCTGGCGATGCTGAAACTGCGGCTCGTCGGCCTGCCGCCGGATGCGGCGGACAAGTACCCCTCCGAACTTTCCGGCGGCATGATCAAGCGCGCCGCGCTCGCGCGCGCGCTGGCGCTCGACCCCGGCGTGCTGTTTCTCGACGAGCCGACCTCCGGCCTCGACCCGATCTCCGCCGGAGAGTTCGACGACCTCATCGCCACGCTTCAGGCGACGCTGGGGCTGACCGTATTCATGGTGACGCACGATCTCGACAGCCTCTACGCGATCTGCGACCGCGTCGCGGTGCTCGGCCATGGCAGGGTCATCGCCATCGGGACGATCGCCGAACTGCTGCTATCGGAGGAGCCGTGGATCCGCGAATATTTCCATGGGCCGCGGGGCGCCGGGCGCGGGGCGCCGAATAAACGGCGAAAGCAGACATCGTGACAAAATTTACGCCCGTCACTTGACTACCATGCGATGGTCGATAATCTCACTATCACGCACGCGATATAGCGGTGCGAGAGAATGACTTCTGGGAGGAATTCATGCGGAAGCCTTTGGGCTTGCTCGGCGCGGTATGCGCCGCGGCTTTGGGACTGGGTCTCACAGCGACGCCCGCTCTGGCGCTCAAGAGCTATGACAGCAGCAAGCCAAGCTTCTGGAAGAGCCCGCCGCCCGATTGGTTCCTCGGCGACGAGACCGAACAACAAAAGGGCCTCGCCCCGCCCGCCGGCCCCGCCACGCCGGCCTCGCTCGACGAACTCAACGCCAGTATCAAGAAGATCAAGTTGGCGCCGGGATTCAAGATCGAGGTTTACGCGAGCGGCATACCGGAGGCGCGGCAGATGGCCTGGGGCGCCAACGGAACCCTCTTCGTCGGCTCGTTCGGCGCCACCAACGTCTATGCGGTGACCGAAAAGGACGGCAAGCGCGAGGTCAAGACGATTCTCAAGGGCCTCACGATGCCGACCGGCGTCGCCTTCGAGAACGGCGCGCTCTATGTCGTGGCCATCGACAAGCTGCTGCGCTACGACGACCCCGAGAGTCATCTCGACAAAATGCCGGCCCCCGTCGTCGTCTATGACGACATGCCCTCCTATGTCGCGCACGGCTGGAAATATCTGGCGGCCGACAAGGACGGCAAGTTCTACATTCCCTTCGGCCCGCCCTTCAACGTCGGCATTCCGCCGACCAGCGTGGCCCAGATCCGCCGCGTCGATCCGAAGACGGGGCTGGCCGAGCTCGTGGCGCTCGGCGTGCGCAACAGCGTCGGCGGCGACGTCGATCCGCGCACCGGCGATTACTGGTTCACCGAGAACGCGCGCGACTGGATGAGCGACGATATCCCCAGCGACAAGCTCAACCACATCTCGCGCCTCGGCGAGCATTTCGGCTATCCCTATTGCCACCAGGGCGATCTGCCGGACCCGAAGTTTGCGATGGGTCATAAGTGCAGCGAGTTCACGCCGCCGGCCCTCAATCTGGGCGCCCATGTCGCCCCGCTCGGCATGAAGTTCTACACGGGCGATATGTTCCCGGCGGACTACAAGAACAACATTCTGATCGCCGAGCACGGCTCCTGGAACCGCCACAATTATCAAGGCGGCCGCATCATGCGCGTCACCGTCGACCCTGACGGCAAGAACGCCAAGCAGGAAGTGCTCGCGGAAGGCTGGATCACCGGGCCGCAGGAATATATCGGGCGTCCCGACGACATCCTGCTCGCCAAGGACGGCTCGATCCTCGTCTCCGACGATTGGGCGGGCGCGATCTACCGGATCTCCTACAGCAAGTGAGCCGGGTGTCAGCAATCAAACTTCGGGCGGCGGCTTCGGTCGCCGCCTTTCTAATGGCTTCACCCGCCGTCGCCGCGAAGGGGGACGTCGAGGCGGGCCGCGCGAAGGCGACCGAGGTCTGCGCGCCCTGCCACGGCGCCAATGGTTGGTCGGAAATGGAAGGCGTGCCGAATCTCGCCGGCAACGCCGACCTGTTCCTGCAATGGCAGCTCGTCTATTTCCGCAACGGGAGGCGACCGAGCGAGATCATGGGCGGGATCGCCGCGAACCTCACCGACGCCGACATCCGCAACCTCGGCGCCTATTTCGCCTCGCTTCCGCCCATCAAGAGCCCGGCGACGCCCGACCCGAAGACCGACTTGACGGCGGCGGGCAAGTCGCTCGCCGAGACGCACCGCTGCGCCATTTGTCACGGCGATACATTCCTGGGGCTGCGCGCCGCGGCGCGGCTCGCCAATCAGCGCGAGGATTATCTCGTCAAGGCGCTCGCCGACTACCGCACCGCCAAGCGCCCGAGCGCCGGCGTGGGCGCGATGAACGAGGCCGCGGCGAGCCTCAGCGACGACGACATCGCGGCGGTCGCGCACTATCTTTCGCGCCTGCCGGCCGCGCCGTGAAGCGGGAGCTTCTCTGATGCGTCTTACGCTCGCGCTTGCGTTGGCGCTGCTGCCCGCCGCCGCTTACGCGGCGCCGCTCGATGACGCCCGCGCCTTCGACCGCGCCTTCGCCGCGTCTTTCTACACGTTCGACGCCTGCGGAGACGCCAAATATGGCCTCATATTCCGCAAGGCGCTCGCCGCCCGCTTCGCCCAATGCCCGTTCAGCGAGAAGGCGCGCCAGGCGCACCAGCAGCGTAACGCCCTTCAGGCGAAGAAATCGCGCGACCTCATGAAGGCGCTGATCGAGGAGACCGGCGGCGTGCCGATGCGGCTGCCGGGCATGAACGAGACCTGCCGCCAGCGGCAGGCCGAGCCCGATTATGTCGCCGCGCGCGCCAAGCTGGAACGTTATTCCGAAGGCGCGCTGAAGCCCGAGGACGTGGTGCCCGCGGCCTGCGATGCGGACGTGATCGCGCCCTGAGCCGGGCTCAGCGCGTCGCGTCCGAGCTTGCCGAGATCGTCCCAGCCGCCGAGCGCCATCGCGCGGTCGATCTCGCGGCGGAACATCTCGAGCACGTGCAGCACGCCCTGCTCGCCCGCCACGGCGACGCCCCAGAGATGCGGCCGGCCCAGCAGCACCGCCCGCGCGCCGAGCGCAATCGCCTTCAGGACATCGACCCCACGCCGGAAGCCGCCATCCACCAGCACAGGGATAGCGCCCTCCACCGCCTCGACCATTCCCGGCAGCGCGGCGACGGAGGGAATCGCGCCGTCGAGCTGCCGCCCGCCGTGGTTGGAGACAATGACCGCATCCGCGCCCGTTTCGCGTGCGCGCCGCCCCTCCTCTGGATGCAGCAGCCCCTTGAGGAGCAGCGGCCCGCGCCAGAGGCCGCGCAGCCATTCGACGTCGCGCCAGCCGATGTCGGGATCGAGCTGCTCGACCATCAGCGGCCCGAAGGCGCCGATGGACGTGCGGGCGCCATAGTTGACGAAGGTCGGCGACGGCGTCTCGCGCATGCGCCATAGCCAGCCGGGCTTGATTGCGAATTGGAGCGCGCTCATCGCCGTCCAGCGCAGCGGAAAACTCATGCCGTTGGCGACGTCGCGGTCGCGGCCGGCCACCACCTGGTTATCGACGGTGAGAATGAGCCCGGCGTAACCGGCCTCCGCCGCGCGGCGCACGAAATCCGCGGTCATCCCGCGATCCTTGTAGAGAAACACCTGCATGAATTTTGGCGCCGGCGTCGCGGCGGCGATGTCTTCGAGCGTCGCCGTCGAGGCGTGGCTCGTCGCGTAGATCGTGCCGAAGCGCGCCGCTGCGCGGGCCGCCGCCAGTTCGGCGTGCGGCCAGAGCAGCCCCGCCAGCCCCGTCGGGCCGATGAGCACCGGCGAGGGCAGTCTGTGGCCGAAAAGCTCGACCGACTGGTCGCGCCTGCCCGCCCCCGCGAGCACCTTGGGAACAAGCTCGATCTCGGCGAGCGCCGACTCGTTGCGACGCATCGTATGCTCATCGCCGGCCGCGCCATCGACCATGTCGAACAACATGCGCGGCAATTCGCGCTCGGCGAGACGCCGCAGCGCGGCGACGCTGTACCCGGCCCGGGCGAGCTGATCCGCCCTCATAGGCGATAGACGCGGATCGCGTTGTCGCGGAACAGCTTGCGGCGCTCTTCGCGGAGAAATGCGCCGTCGCCGCCTCCAGCGTCGTCAGCCATTGCAGATAGTCGCCGGCGAGCTCGGAGACCGGCCAGTCGCCGCCGTACAGGATGCGGTCCGGACCGAAGCTGGCGACGACATGGTCGATATAGGGCCGCAATTGCGCCGGCGTCCACGCGCGATGGTCCGCCTCGGTGGTGACGCCCGAAAGCTTGCAGACGACGTTGGGGAACTTCGCGAGCTCCGCAAGCTCGGCGCGCCACGGCTCGACGAGCCCGTCCTTGACGCCCGGTTTGGCGATGTGGTCGAGCACGAAGCTCACCTCGGGACAGCGCCGCACCATCTCCAGCGTCTTGGCGAGCTGGGAGTGGAAAATGCAGATGTCGAAGGAGAGGCCGTATTTCGGCAGCAGCTTCAGCGCCTCCAGAAAGCCGGGGCGCAGCACGTAATCCGGGTCCGGCTGGTTCTGGATCAGGCGGCGCACGCCGCGCGTGGACTTCAACTTGGCGACGCGCGCGATCTCCGGCTCCAGCGCCGCGCCCTTTTCCAGCGGCAGGCAGACGACGGCGCCCTTGAGCCGCTTGTCGGTCCCGGCGATCTCGTCGACCCAATCCGCCTCGTCGAGATATTGCGGCATGTCGACGTCGACCTCGACGAACACGATGCCCTCGATCTCGTAGGGCTTGGCCGATCGCGCGAGATCGTCGATCGACCAATCGCGCTTGAGCGCCGGCGCGCCGGCCGCCCAGCCGTAGCCGAACCGTTTCTGATCGAGCAGGTGGATGTGGGAATCGATGATCGGAAAATCGAGCATGGGTCCTCCCTCCCTTTAGCCCCTACCCGGCCCCGACCGCCGGCCCGAGATCGGTCAGTCCCGCCCGCACCTTCGCGGCGAGCTCCGCCTCCGCCGCGCGCACTTGCGCGAGCCGCGCCGCCGTCTCGGCGATCCGAGCCCTCGGGACGATGACCACGCCGTCGCGGTCGCCGATCACGAGATCGCCGGTCGCGACCGTCCGCCCGCCGCAGACGATGGGCAATCCGACGGTCCCCGGCCCGCGCCGGCCCGGCGAATTAGGCGTGACGCCCGCGGCGAACACCGGCAGGCCGAGCGCCTCGAGATCCGCGAGATCGCGCACGAGGCCGTCCGTCACGAACCCTGCGACGCCGCGATTCTTGGCGACGCCGAGCAGCAAATCCCCGGTCACCGCCGCCCCCATGTAGCCGCCGGTCGCGGCGACGATGACGTCGCCCGGCCGGCTCCGGCCCACCGCCGCGATGAGCGCGAGATTGTCCGACGGCCCGCAATCGCAGGTCAGCGCCGTTCCCAGCACAGCCAACGCCGACAATCGGCTTGATGCGGAAATCGAGAGCGCCCGCTCCGCCCAGCGCGTCGACGGCGAAGCTCGTCGGCGTCGCGCGGAACGCGGCGACAAGCTCGTCGGCGAGCCGTTCGACCTCGGGCCCGAAGGCAAGCGGCGCCTGAGACTCGATCATGGCCCGCAAACCGCGGTGTTTGGCGGCGCGAACGCCTGATCGGCGGCGATGTCGCGCAGCTTCGCGTAATAGTCCCAGGGCTTCTTGGATTCGGCCGGCGTCTTCACGCGATAGAGCGTCAGATCGTAGAGCACGCGCCCGTCGGAGCGCATTTTCGCGGGATGGCCGAAATAGTCGATGGGCGCCGCGCGCATCGCCTTGCCGACGGCCGCCGTTTCGTCGCGTTCCCGCCGCCTTGATCGCCTCCAGATAATGTTTGACGGCCGTATAGATCGCGGCGTGATTGCGCGAGGGCATCTGATGCGCCGCCGCGAAGAAGCGTTCGGCGAAGGCGCGCGACTTGTCGTTCTGGTCCCAATAGAAGCCGGTGGTGAGGTTGAGATTCTCGGCGGCCTTGAGCCCCAGCGCGTGAATGTCCTGGATATAGACGAGGAAGCCGACCATCGCCTGCTTGCCGTCGCGGCCGATGCCGAATTCGGCGCCCTGCTTGATCTGGTTGTCGAGGTCGGCGCCGACGCTGATGAGGCCGATCTTCTCCGCGCCCGAGGCCTGCGCCTGCAACAGCAGCGAGGAGAAGTCGGGCGAGTTGATGGGATATTTGGCCGAGCCCAGCACCTTGCCGCCCGAGGCCTCGATCACCTTGGTCGTGGCCGCTTGCAGCGCGGCGCCGAAGGCGGTGTCGACGGTGAGGAAATACCAGCTCTTCGCGCCGGTCTCGCTGATCGCCCTGGCGACGCCCGCCGCCATCGCGTGGGTGTCGTCGGCCCAGTGGGACGAGCCGATCGTGCAGTTCTTCGAGGTGATGTCGGTGGTCGCCGCGGCGGTGATCATCACCGTCTTGTTCTTCTCCTTGGCGATCGCCTGCACGGCGAAGGCGATGGGGGTCACGGGCAGGTCGGTGACAGCGTCGACGCCCTCGACGTCGAACCAGCGCCGCGCGATGGCGGCGGCCACGTCTGGCTTGTTGAGCGTATTGCCGTGGACGATCTCGACCTTGCGCCCGAGGACCTCGCCGCCGAAGTCCTTGACCGCCATCTCCGCCGCGATGACCGAGCCGGGGCCGCCGGAATCGACGAAGGGCCCGGACTCGTCGGTCAGCACGCCGATCTTGATCGGGGTTGAGTCGGCCTGCGCCGAGACAGCGAAGCCGATGAGACTAAGCGCCAGCGCGGCGGTCTTGAGGCCGGCCATGTGTTTCCTCCCCTGTTGGCGTTGATGTTTTAAGCCGGATTGGCGCGCTTGGGCAATGCGGCCTCGGCGCGCTGTCATGCGCGGACTTGTTCCGCGCATCACGCCGGCGAGCGCGGAGGAAGCTTCAAGGCCGCGCTGGCGTAGACGCGACGCAGAAGCCCGCTGGACAGACGCAACCCGCTCCGCTACCCCGCCCCCATGACCACGCCTCCCCGCCGCCTTATCTCCGCGGAGAAGCGGCCGGAGGACGAGGCCGCGCTCAGGCCCCAGGTTCTCGCCGACTTCACCGGCCAGGAGGCCGCGCGCAAGAACCTCGCCGTCTTCATCGAATTCGGCTCACGCCCGCGGGCGAAGCGCTCGACCATGTGCTGTTCGTCGGCCCCCCTGGCCTCGGCAAGACGACGCTGGCGCAGATCGTGGCGCGCGAGCTCGGCGTCAATTTCCGTTCGACCTCCGGCCCGGTCATCGCCAAGGCCGGCGATCTCGCCGCGCAGCTCACCAATCTCGAACCGCGCGACGTGCTGTTCATCGACGAGATCCACCGGCTCAACCCGGCGGTCGAGGAGATCCTTTATCCCGCCATGGAGGATTTCCAGCTCGATCTCATCATCGGCGCGGGGCCGGCGGCGCGCTCGGTGAAGATCGACCTCGCGCCCTTCACGCTGATCGGCGCCACCACCCGCGCCGGCCTGTTGACGACCCCCTTGCGCGACCGCTTCGGCATTCCGATCCGGCTCAATTTCTACACCGTCGAGGAGCTTGAAGGCATTGTCGCACGCGCCGCGCGCGTCTCGGACTCAACCTCGCCGACGACGGGGCCAACGAGATCGCGCGCCGCTCGCGCGGCACGCCGCGCATCGCCGGGCGCCTCCTGCGCCGCGTGCGCGACTTCGCCGTGGTCGAGGCCGCCGAGAGCGTCTCCCGCCAGCTCGCGGATCAGGCCCTTCGGCTGCTCGACGTCGACCCGATCGGCCTCGACATGATGGACCGGCGCTATCTCGACTGCATCGCGGTCAGCTTCAGCGGCGGCCCGGTCGGCGTGGAGACCATCGCCGCCGCGCTCTCCGAGCCGCGCGACGCCATCGAGGAGATCATCGAGCCCTATCTGATCCAGCTCGGCTTCGTGCAGCGCACGCCGCGCGGCCGCCTGCTGACGCCGCACGCCTTCAGGCACCTGGGCCTGCCCGCGCCCGCACGCCCGCCGGAGCAGGCGGCGCTGTTCGGCGAGGACTAATCCTTCACGTCGGTCTGGGGCCGGTCTGCCGCCGCGGGAACGCTCCTCGCGCCACTCTCCCTCCGGCGTCTCGTATTCGATCGACGTCGTTTCGCCCGGCGCCCGTTGCTCCGCGGCCGCCGCCTCCGCGGCCTTGTGGGCGAGCGCCCGGCTCGCAAAAGTCTCCGAGATCGTCTCGCCGACCCGATAGGCCCATCCGCCATCGTGCTCGACGATCGTATAAACGACATGTGACAAGACGAACCTCCAGGAACGAACTAAGTCGCCCATGCTTTATGTCGGCGGCTCGCGGCTCGGCAAGCCGACGCCCTCTGCGCCATGGCGAAAGGCGTCCATGAAGACCGAAACCGCCAACGCGCCCGCCCATAAACTCAGTGACACCGAGGAGGCCAGGCGTCTGGCCTCGGTCGCCGCGGGGCGGGGCTGGCGGCGGTGGGGGCCCTATCTCGCCGAGCGCCAATGGGGCGTCGTGCGCGAGGATTATTCCGCCGACGGCGACGCCTGGGCCTATTTCCCGTTCGAGCAGGCGATGAGCCGCGCCTATCGCTGGGGCGAAGACGGCATCGGCGGCTTCAGCGACGACCGGCAGCGGCTGTGCCTGTCGCTGGCGCTATGGAACGGCGCGGACCCGTTCCTGAAAGAGCGGCTTTTCGGCCTCACCAACGCCGAGGGCAACCACGGCGAGGACGTCAAGGAGCTCTACTATTACCTCGACGGCGCGCCGAGCCACGCCTACATGAGGATGCTGTACAAATATCCGCAAGGGCCGCTTTCCCTACCAGCGGCTGCGCGAGGAAAACGCCCGGCGCGGCCTTGAGCGAGCGCGAGTTCGAGCTTATCGACACCGGGTGCTTCGACGACGACCGCTATTTCGACGTCGAGATCGAATACGCCAAGGCCGATGTCGAGGACATCCTGCTGCGCGTCAGCGCGACCAACCGCGGCCCCGCGCCGGCGCGGACTTTGGCTGCTGCCGCAGATCTGGTTCCGCAACCGCTGGTCCTGGGCGCCGCTCGACGATCGGCCGGAGCTTGTCCTGGAGGGCTCGCGCATCGGCGTCTATCAGCCCGACGACGTCGAGCGCGAGTTCGCTGTGGGACTATGTCGGCGAGCCCCTGTTTCTGCGACAACGACACCAACTCGCACAAGCTCTGGGGACAGCCGCGCTCGGGCTTCTGCAAGGACGGAATCAACGATTTCGTCGTACGCGGGGCGACGCCGGCGCCGTCAATCCGGCCGGCCGCGGAACCAAAGCGGCCGTGGCGCGCGCCGTGACGCTCGCGCCCGGCGCGACGGCGACGTTGCGCTTGCGGCTCAGGCCGCGCGCCAATGGCGATCCCTTCGCCGATTTCGACGCGGCCATGGCGCAGAGGCTCGACGAGACCGACGCCTTCTACGACGCCTTGCAAGCCGGCATGGCCGAGGACGCGCGCCTCGTGCAGCGGCAGGCCTTCGCGGGCATGCTGTGGTGCAAGCAGTTCTACGGCTACGACATCCGACGCTGGCTCGCCGGCGATCCCCTGCAGCCGGCGCCGCCTTCCTCGCGCAGCCAAGGCCGCAACGGCGATTGGCGGCATTTCGCCAGCGGCGACGTCGACACGCAGCCGAGTCCGGCGACATCTTGTCGATGCCCGATTCCTGGGAATATCCGTGGTTCGCCGCCTGGGATCTGGCGTTTCACTGCGTGACGCTAGCGACGATCGATCCGGGCTTCGCCAAGTCGCAGCTCACGCTGCTGACGCAGGCGCGGTTCATCCATCCGAACGGACAACTGCCGGCCTACGAGTGGAATTTCGATGACGTCAATCCTCCCGTGCACGCCTGGGCGGCGCTGCAACTCTACGAGAACGACTGCAAGGCGACCGGCGTCGGCGACCTCCAGTTTCTCGAACGCCTGTTTCATAAGCTGCTGCTGAACTTCACCTGGTGGGTCAACCGCGAGGACGCGGGCGGGCGCAACGTATTTCAGGGCGGCTTCCTCGGCCTCGACAACATCGGCCTGTTCGACATGCGCGCGCCGCTGCCGCTCGGCGGCAGGCTCGACCAATCCGACGGCACCGCCTGGGTGGCGGCCTATGCGCTGGCGATGATGCGCATCGCGCTGGAGCTTGCGACCAAAAATCCGATCTACGAAGATCTCGCCAACAAATTCTTCGAGCATTTTCTGGACATCGCGCGAGCGATGCACGGCTCGGGCGAGCCCGGCGACGAAGGGCTCTGGGACGAGCGCGACGCCTTCTACTACGACGTGCTGCAAGCGCCCGGCGAGGCGCCGACGCTGCTGCGCATCCGCTCGGCCGTCGGGCTGCTGCCGATCGTGGCGGCCGAGGTCCTGCCGGACGAGTTGTTTGCACGCTTTCCCCACTTTCGCGCCCGCGCGGAATGGTTCCTCCAGCATCGGCCGGAGCTGGCGCGGCTCGTCTCCGACTGGCGCGAGCCCAATGCGAAAGGCGACCGGCTGCTCGCCCTGCTGCGCCGCCGCCGGCTGAAGGCGACGCTCGCACGCATGCTCGATGAGACCGAGTTTCTTTCGCCTCATGGCGTGCGCTCCGTCTCTCGCTATCATCTCGATCATCCCTACGAGATCGAGCTCTCCGGCAAGAAATTCACCCTCGCCTACGAACCCGGCGAGGGCGAGACGCGCATTTATGGCGGCAACTCCAACTGGCGCGGCCCCGTCTGGGCGCCGATCAATTTTCTGCTGATCCAATCCTTGCGCAAACTGCATCGCTATTATGGCGACGAGTTCCGCGCGGAATGCCCGACGGGCTCCCAGAATTATTTGACGCTGGAGGAAGTCGCCGACGAACTGTCGCGCCGCTTCCAGTCGCTTTTCCTCAAGGATGCGCGCGGGCGGCGCGCTCTATCAGGCCGAGACGCCGCGCTTCGACGACGACCCGCATTTCCGCGACCGTCTGCGATTCTTTGAATATTTCCACGGCGACACGGGACGAGGCTGCGGCGCCTCGCATCAGACGGGATGGACCGGCAATCGTCGCCGTGCTGCTCGGCGAGAGCCGCGCGCAAGCCGGGAACGTTCCGATCGAAGGCGCATCAACGCAACAGCAATTTCAACCCGGAGAACCCCATGACTGATCCCGCCGCCAACCAGGCTGGTCCGCAAAGCCCGACGCCGCCGCTGCCGCCCCTGCCCAAGCTCCTGACGGGCCAGAAGGCTCTCGTCACCGGCGCCAATTCCGGCATCGGCAAGGCGGTCGCGCTCGCCTTGGCGGAGGCCGGCGCAGATGTCGGCGTCAACTATGTCGTCAATCCCGACGAGGCCGAGGCGGTCGCCAAGACGGCGCGCGGTTTCGGCGGCGCCGCCGGCATATACAAGGCCGACGTCTCCAGCGAGGCGGAGGTGGCTGCGATGTTTTCGAGTTTCGTCGCCGATTTCGGCGCGCTCGACATCGTCGTCGCCAATGCCGGCCTGCAACGCGACGCCAGCATCGCCGCGATGACGCTGGAGCAATGGAACAAGGTGCTCTCGGTCAACCTGACCGGCCAGTTCCTTTGCGCGCGGGCGGCGATCGCGCAATTCCGCAAGCAGGGCGACTCCCGCCATGTGTCGCGCGCGCGCGGCAAGATCATCTGCATGAGCTCGGTGCATCAGATGATTCCCTGGGCGGGTCACGTCAACTATGCGAGCTCCAAGGGCGGCGTTATGCTGATGATGCAGAGCCTCGCGCAGGAATGCGCGCCCGACCGCATCCGCGTCAACGCGATCGCGCCTGGCGCCATCCGCACGCCGATCAACCATGACGCCTGGGCGACCGAGGCGGCCTACGACAAGCTGATGAGGCTCGTTCCCTACGGCCGCATCGGCGAGCCGGAGGACATCGGCAAGGTCGCAGCCTGGCTCGTCCTCGGACTTTTGCGACTACATCGTCGGCGCGACCTTATTTGTTGACGGCGGCATGACGCTGTTCCCCGGCTTCGCCACCAATGGCTGACCTCGGCAGCGGGCGCTTCGACGCAAAGCGCCTGCAACTTCCGCCTACAGTCGGATACTCGAAGGCAAAAGCGATCCCGGTTCCGCGGCATGACGGCGCGCAGTTGATTGAGGAATGCTCAGCCTCCCGCCCCCACGCTCATTGCTGCCGCTTGAGCGCTCGCGGCGTCAACTTTGCGCAAGCGCGCAATTTGCCACCGGCGAGGCCGACCATAGACATAGTATACGCGACCAAAAGGCGTAGAATTTTACTGGCGGCCGCCTTGCCTCCTGAGCCAAACACGTAGCGGCTTAGTGAAAACGGATGTCCGGGCCTGCGACGCGGCCCGTGGTCCGGTCGCGCGCGTCGTCAAGGTCATCGAACATGGCCGTCCTGTCGTCCTCCGGTGTTCTCGGGTCGGCGCCTGTTCCAGAGTCACGCTACCGGTTCCGTTGGCGTCCACCCCCATCGTCCCGGCGGACTGTGCAAGTACAGAGTCGGGAATCGCCAGCATCGCTGCGGCGGAAAGAGCGAAAATCGGTCTCACAGTGCTCTCCTGAAGCCTAATTGCCCAGAGAACGCTTTGACCGCCACGTCGGGCGCCACTTTGAATTATTAATTTAGGCGTATGAAGTCGGGCTATTGCTGCACCGATCCCGCTATTCCCCAGGTCTCTCCGCTTCCGAAATGTTTCCAGCGCGTTGGCGCGACCCGCACGGCGGTTAAGGAAGTCCGCATAAACTCCGGTTTTTCGATTTCCTGGCCGAACAATGTCAGACCGGATGCGCGCGGCGGTTTGCGCACGCGCAGCGATATGGAGCGAGGCCCGAAGGCCCATGAATTTTGCGCTCCCGGTCCCGAGAGCGCAGCCGAACCGCCGAAAGGCGCCGCGACGCAATCTTATCGACCCAATGATGCGCTAAGTTATTGGGAAGTTTGGCTCCCGTTTCTGTACGCTTATAGAACCATGTGCCTCGCGCCGAGCGCTAATTTCCGACGCGTTCTTGAAGACGTCTACGAGGTTCGACTAACCGCCTGACAGCCCATCCGTGAGAGCGTTTAGGTTCCAGTTGACGGCTAGGCGCGAATCTGCCGTGAATTGGTTCGTAAACACTGGACGGGAAAGTCTGGTATGGCGACTAATACATCGCTTCCGAGAATCCGCCCCTATTCGGGGGATTCCGGTTTCCTTGGGGCGCTCCTAAGTATCCCTTCGGCGATTTGCCGGACAGGGGGACAACGAAATGGCGGCGCCTCGGCGTGTCATCGAGTTGGCGTTATCGACCTGTTTGACGGCACACTTGTCGATGAGACCGCACGCCCGAGCCAGGGCGTCGCCGATCATCGAAAAGACGAGCGAGGCGCTCGTCACGACCCCGAGCGCGGCGTCGGCCAGAAACAACACGCGCCTGGCGTGCAAATCTCCGGAAAAACACGCCTTACAAAATCGCGAACGGTTTCAACGCTATCAACCGGGTTCGGCATAGCTCCCCGCCCGGCTGATTTGTATTCCGGCCAGGCGTCGGCGCCCCTTTCTTCAGGCGTTCGTGAGTTTGTCAAAAAATGAGGGGGATTCATGAAGTGGGCCTCACCCCCCTATATCGACCCCCACCCCCTTTTTTGGAGTCGTCGCCTCGTGGGTAGTGGACATGTGAATTTGCGCCGAAGCGGGACCAAGTTTGGTGTTGGCGCGATTCACGCCGCCCATCTGCGGCGCGATGACGGTCGTTCGCTAGACTACTCGCAAGGGAGCGCCCGTCGTATCGGCGCAGCGACCGAAACTCCCATTGTAACTCCCCTGTGAGCGGAGTCGTCCGCCTTACCCTGGACAAGAACCAGTGCGACACCTGACGTCGTCAGAAACGTAGGCGGAGAGATGACGGGCCGCATCTTTGTTGTGCGCTGCGCCTTTATTCTGGTTGTCGCCGGATTGAGTCTGTCCTTGACGATCGCCGCGGCGGGTTGGCCAGAGCCGGCCGCCGCCGCGTCGGCGAATGCTGCCAATCCGGCGCCGACGACTTCTCGGACGCCCGCAGGCGGCGGCGGCACGTCCGCGCTCGTCGTCAACGAGGCCGGCGCGCAAACCTTGCTGGGCCTTCCCGTGCAAACCTCCAAAGGCGAAGACCTCGGCCACGTGGTCGATGTCGTCGTCGATCGGACCGGAGCGCTGCTGGCGGCGATCGTCGACTTCGGAGGTTTCCTTGGCGTGGGATCGCGCAAGATTGCGGTGGACTGGCGCATTCTTCACTTTCCCAAGACTGATGGCATGAACAGGCTGATCGCCGACCTGCCGCGCGATCAATTGCGGAACGCGCCGGCCTTCAAACCAGGCGAACCGATCGTAATCATGGGAGCGCCCGCGGCGCCGGCGCCGCTCGGGAGCGCGCCGCCCTCCGCGCCGGCTTCAGTCCAACCCAAACCTTGACGGCCGCCAGGCGTGACGCATTCGCTTTTGGCGCCCGACGCCGGTTCGAGAAACGTATCCACGCGCAGTCGCCAAGGACTTGACTGGTGCATCTTTTTCGTCGCCGACGTGCAGACCGGATTCGGCGCCTTCGTATCGGTTTTCCTGACGCAGCAGAAGTGGACGCAGGCCGACATCGGCCTCCTGCTGACGATGAGCGGTCTGGTCGGCCTCATCGCTCAGGCGCCTTGCGGCGCGCTGGTCGATGCGACGCGCTCCGAGCGCGCTCTTGCCGCGGCGATGCTGGCGGCCATATCGGCCAGCGCATTCGCATTCGCCGCCTATCCGATTTTCATCGTCGCCCTCGCTTCCCGGTTGGTTCTTGCGATTGCGAGTTGCACGCTCGGATTCGCGATCGTCGCTATTAGTCTCGGCCTGACTGGCGAACAGGGGCTGGCCTCGCGCCTCGGTCGCAACGCGGCTTTCGCCTCGGCGGGAACGGGAATCGCGGCCGCGCTGATGGGGGCCAGCGGTTATTACGTGTCCGTTCGGGCGGTCTTCTTCCTCTCCGGCGCGCTCGCGTTCCCCGCCATCTTTGCGCTGTTGCGCATACGCCCCGACGAAATCGCTCCAGCTTCGGACGCCGCGCGCGGCCAAAGGACAGGCGTCAAAACTCTGCTGACCAACTTCGTCGCGCTGCTCCGTCAACCGGGCCTCGTGATCTTCGCGCTCTGCGTGCTGATGTTCCACCTCGCCAACGCGGCGATGCTTCCGCTGGCGGCAAGCCTGGTGACGCTGCGCTCCGACAAACTGGCGACGATCCTGGTCGCCGCCGCGATTGTGGTCCCGCAGTTCACTGTAACCGGCCTATCTCCACTCGTAGGCTGGCTTGCCGACCGGTGGGGCCGGCGGCCGCTTCTACTGTTTGGTTTTGGGGCTTTGGCGATCCGCGGCGTGTCGTTCGCAATTCTGGCCGACCCGCGGGCGCTTGTGGCGATACAGCTTCTCGACGGCGTTTCGGCGGCCACGCTTGGCGTGCTTGTGCCCCTCACGATTGCAGATCTTACGCGCAATTGCGGCCACTTCAACTTGGCGCAAGGCTCGGTTGGTTGCGCGATGGGCTTGGGCGCCTCCCTGAGCACCAGCTTGGGCGGCTACGCCAGCGACAGCTATGGCGGCGCGTTCGCCTTCGACATGCTCGCGATCTTCGCCATTCTGGGGCTGGCCCTTCTGGCGTTGACGATGCCCGAAACGAGGCCGGCGCCGACTGCTCGGCCTGACGCGCCAAGCGGGAGCGGCCGCGCCGAGCCGGCGCGCTCGCCGCCCTCGCCTCGGTCGCCGTGATTTCACACCGCAGTAAGTCGGGCGCGACCGCATTTGCCAAGAATCAGACGTTGATACGAGTCGAGATAGTCCTCAGCCATCCGCCGCGCGGTGAAACGTTGCTCGAAACGCGCGCGGATTCTCCCGCGCGACATGCCCATCGCCCTTCTCACGGCGGCCGATGCGCTCCCGACGTCCTCGACGACAAAGCCGGTGACGCCGTGGTCAATAAGTTCAGGGGCGGCGCCTCGATTGAACGCGATAACCGGCGTTCCGCAGGCCATCGCCTCGATCATTACAAGACCGAACGGCTCCGGCCAGTCGATCGGCGCCAGCAGCGCCACTGCCCCGCTCAGAAACTCCGATTTATCGGCGTCGCCTATTTCGCCGATAAACTCAATGTCAGGTCCGCTCAACAGCGGCGCGATCTCCCCCTTGAAATAGTCCATATCCGCCTGGTCGACCTTCGCGGCGATTTTCAGCGGCATTCGGCACAAGCGCGCAATCTTGATCGCCAGATCGAGCCGCTTTTCCGGAGAGATCCGTCCGAGGAAAGCCAGATAGGAAGGCGCTGCGCCGACGGGCCACAGCAGATCCCTGGGCAAACCGTGATAGACAGTGGCGATCCAGTTGGCATGCGGAACGGGGCGGCGTTGCGAGTCCGAAATGGAAACGACGGGGACGTGCGAAAACGTCGAAAAAATCGGCTGATGCTCGGGCAAATCAAGGCGACCGTGCAACGTCGTGACAAACGGAGTTGGCTGGCGCGATAGCAGCGAGAACGGGTAATAGTCGAGATGGCAGTGGATGATATCGAATTCGTCGGCGCGTCGGGAGACTTGCTCGATAAGATTCATGTGAAGGGCGTTGGCGTCACGCACCTTGCCGTCCAATCGCAGCGCCCGCGGCCAAACGGCCTCAAGCTTCGCCGACGTCATGGAATCGCCGCTGGCGAATAACGTTACGTGGTGGCCAAGAGCGACGAGTTCCTCCGTGAGCCAGGAGATGACCCGCTCCGTACCGCCGTAAAGACGCGGCGGCACAGCTTCTGTCAACGGCGCGATCTGAGCTATCCTCATTTTACCATACTCCTTTGCTAGCTGAGACCGTAATCGCGACGCTTTTGTTCCAATCATTCGCATTTCGAACCGAGTCAACCGATCCGTTGACAAGGGAGACCCTTCGGGTCGCGGGAACCCGCTTATGAGATGCGAGTTACACCTGTCGGTAGGGAAGATAGCCTTGGCTCCCAGTTTGTGCCGCTACCGCGACGATCCGCTCGGTTTCGTGATGCGACACGTTTTGCGACGCTCCCGCCCCCACGGCGCGATCCTATTTTCCGTCCTGGGCGCTGTAAGCGCGTCGGTAGCGACTCAATTTTCTGTGAAGCTGCTGGTCGACTCCCTGTCCGCCGGGCCGCGGGCGGGATCCGGCCCGTGGGTCGCGGTTGCCGCCATCGCTACGCTGGTGGCCGCGGACAATCTGCTGTGGCGGCTGGCGTGTTGGATCGCGAGCCGCACCTTTGTTGAGGTGACGGGCGATCTGCGCCGCGAATTGTTCAGCCATGTGACCGGCCACGCCCCACGCTATTTCGCGGAGCGCATGCCTGGAACGCTTATCAGTCGCATAACCTCAACTTCAAACGCAGTATTTCAGATCGAATTCATGGCGATGTCGAGCGTTCTTCCACCGTGCGCGGCGACGGTCGGGGCGATCGTTCTCATAAGCCGTGTCAACATTACGATGGCGAGCTTGATGATTGCGGTCTCGGCAATCGTCGTCACCGCCATTTACCAATTCGCGGCGAACGGTCGCCCCCTCCATTATGCGTTCGCGGCTCGCGCGGCTTTGGTGGATGGCGAAATGGCGGACGTCGTCGCCAACATGGGCCTGACGCGCGCGTTCGGCCGCATCGCCCACGAACGCTCGCGGCTGGACGCGACGATCGCGGACGAACTGGCGGCGCGCGGACGCAGCCTGCGTCATCTGGAGAAGCTGCGCACCGCGCATGCGCTTACGGTCATCGCGATGGCGGTCGCGCTACTTCTTTGGGCGCTGTCGCTGTGGCGCCGCGGCGCAGCGACAGCCGGCGACGTCGTGCTTATTTGCACGCTCGGATTGTCGCTGCTCAGCGCGACACGCGATCTTGCAGTCGCGCTGGTTGACGTCACGCAGCATTGGGCGCGTCTGAGCGAGGCTCTCTCGACGCTGCTTTGTCCGCACGAGCTTAGCGATCCTCCCGACGCGAAGCCTCTGAGGGTAGGCGGCGCGCGCGTCGCCATGGAGCGAATATCGTTCCATTATCCAGGCGGCCCGCAGGTTCTCGATGAGCTCAGCCTTGAGATTCCGCCCGGTCAGAGGGTAGGCGTAGTGGGGGAATCCGGCGCCGGAAAGTCGACCCTGGCGGCCTTGTTGCAGCGCTTTTATCTCCCGCAAAAGGGGCGCATACTTGATAGACGGCCAGGACATCGCCCGATCAACCGAGGGGAGCCTGCGCGAGGCGATGGCCGTCGTGCCGCAGGATACGACGCTGTTCAATCGGACGCTGATGGAGAACATCCGGTACGGTCGCCCCGACGCCACCCGCGCCGAAGTCTTCGAAGCCGCAGCGGCGGCGCAGTGCTTGTCGTTCATAGACGCCTTGCCGCAAGGTTTCGACACCGTCGTAGGCGACCGCGGCGCCAAGCTCTCGGGAGGGCAGCGACAGCGAATCGCAATCGCCCGCGCGTTCCTGCGCGACGCTCCATTGCTGATCCTCGATGAAGCCACATCGTCGCTGGACGGCGAGTCGGAGGAGGCTGTCCGCAAGGCGCTCGATCGCTTGATCCAAGGCCGCACAGTCATCGCCAATGCGCATCGACTGTCAACGCTGCGCGATTTCGACCGTATTGTCGTGCTTCAGGGCGGCAAGGTCGTCGAAGATGGAGCGCCGCATCTGTTGTTGCGCCGATGCGGCGTCTACAGCGCGCTCGTGGATCGCGAGCTGAGATGGCTGAAAGTGGATGCCGCCTAGGAACCGTCAGTTGATCGTCACTACGCGTACGGGGCCGCGACGCGCCAGGACATCGACGACCACGCGGCGGCCCGATCGCCGCAGGGCGACGTCAGCCGAGCCGCCGTTGACCGAAACCTTGCGCAGCACCAAATCGTCGATGGAACTCGGCAACATCGGTTCGCGCAAAATGATCTGGCTGGCGTTGGCGTCGAAGGCCAGCCCGATACAGGACTGAACCATCGAAAGGGGCGCGGCCGCGGCCCACGCCTGCGGCGAACAGGCCACGGGATAGAAGGTTGGTCCCTGCGCCGGCTTGCGCGTAAAGCCGCAGAACAATTCCGGCATGCGGCGCAGATCAATGTATCTTGAAGCGGCGAACATTCCGTCGAAGATTCGCGCCGCCTCATCGTGGAAACCGTATGCGGCCAGCCCCGCTGCAATCAGAGCGTTGTCGTGAGGCCAAACGGATCCGTTATGATAGCTCATTGGGTTGTAGCGAGCCTCGCTCGACGCCACGGTCCTTACGCCCCAGCCGGTGAAGAACGCGTTGCTGAGCAGGGTTCGCGCCACCGACTTGGCGCGCTCGGGTTTTGCGACGCCGGTAAACAGCGCGTGCCCAGAATTGGAGGCGAGTACGCGGCACGCCTTCTTCTCGCCATCTAGCGCAAGCACATATGTGCCAAGTTCCTCGTCGTAGAACGCCTCGTCGAAGCGGTGGCGAAGCGTCTCGGCTCGCGAGGCGAATCCTGCGGCCTGACTGTGGCGGCCGATGCCTCTTGCGATCCGCTCGGCTGCGCGCCAAGCCGCATAAGCATATGCCTGCACTTCGACAATCGCGATGGGTCCGCGCGCAAGTCGCCCGTCGGCATGGAAAACGGAGTCGTGACTGTCCTTCCAGCCTTGGTTAATCAGTTCGTCTTTGGACTGGCGCCCATATTCAATGAAACCCGTCGCCGTCGCGGTCTCCATATGTGACCATCCAGTCGAGTGCGGCCTCGATGTTGGGCCACAAGCGCTCCACCGTCGCCAGATCGCCGGTCCGTTCATGATACGCGCCGGCGAGCGCCACAAAGAGCGGCGTGGAATCAACGCTGCCGTAGTAGCGACGAAATGGAACTTCCCCAAGGTTGGCCATCTCGCCGTAGCGGGCCTCGTGCAGGATTTTTCCCGGCTCGGCGTCGGCTAGCGCGTCCGACGTCTTGGCTTGCGTCGCAGCAAGATGGCCAAGCACGCCGGCGGCGATCGTGGGATCGAGCCACAGTGTCTGCAGCGCGACGATCAGGGCGTCGCGCCCGAAAACGGCGCTGAACCACGGCACGCCCGCGTAGGGATAGGGGCCCTCGGCCGTCTCGGTCAGCAGCATGGACAGATCGGCGACGCTCCTGCCGAAGGTTTCGTTGATACTCTCGTTGCTCGACGAGATCTTCGCCGCTCTCGTCGAAGAACGATGCAGCGCGCGCTTGCTGTCGCGGAGAGCGACCAGAAATGCGCGCGGTCCCCGGTTGGCCACGACGGCTTCGCAAGCAACCTCGACAAAGATCGACCGCCACTGTCCGGGGGCGAGATCGATAACGTATTTCGCCTGATCGCTCAGGAGGAGCGCAGGCGCGGGATCGAAACGAAGTACCGTTTCACGGCGCCTGTGATCCAGTCCGTCGTAACGCAACTTCACGTAATCTGGGCCCACTTCGGGCTGGCTGATCGTCCCTCGGCGCTCGCGACGGCTGCCTCGCACTTCGAACAAATCTGCGAAGTCGGCGGCGAATGCGACCTCGACTTCAATTCTTCGTGTCCTTTCATCGAAATTGCGCGCTGCGATCCGCTCCAGGCAGGAGCCATTCCACAGGAAGCGCGATCTACGAATGTGGATACGATCATGCTCGAGGGCGGATTGGCCCGAAGCAGCAGCGAGGTCGGGGTTGGCGAGGTCGCAGGTCAAAATCACATTGTCGTCCCGCAACGTCGCACTTAGCAGCATCGGCCGGGCGCCGCCCATCGTCAGGGAAAATCGCGACAGATGCCGTGTGTCCCGATGGAACAGGCCCTCCGCGCCGCCGGCGCGGCCGCTGATGTCTCCGGCGCGACCGAATACCGCAAAGGTGTCGCCGTGTTTAAGTGTCAACGTACGCTGTTCCTGCGAGGATTCCGCGGCGCCAACGGCATAAGGATGTTCTTCGCCGCCGCCCTGGAGGCTTTCGTCTTTTGCCTGATTGATCATGGACCCCTCGTTTTATGAACGAGGAGGCGGCGAGGACATCCGCGCTCGCTATGTTCATTCCCCATTCTGCGCCGCTCGTCGTGCCTCGCTAAGGATCGCCGTCATCGCGACGATTTTAGGGCGAGGGAGGCTTTCTTGGCGACGCTAACGCCTTGGCATTCATGGGCGAGGTCGGGCGCGGAGCCGCACGCGAACGGTTCTATTCAAGCGCCAACGGGTCGGCGAAACCCTTCGTGGAGCTTTGCGTTCGCGAGAAATGTTTGAGTAAACGCCGACATTGGAGGCTGGACGTCGGTCATCGCGGGTGACGCTTCCCGATCGGATGATTGCGAGGCAGATCCCACCCTTCCCCAGACCTTCCGTGGAAAAGCTCGGAGTCAGACAACTCCCGCGCGCGCTCTGGCGCAATCTTCTCGAGGCCTGGGCTCGACCCTATTTCGAGGAATCGGTCATCATCGAACGCAGAATTATTGGCGAAATCGTCACCGTCAACGACCCGAATGCGATCTGACTGGTACTCGTCGATAACATTGAGAACTATTGGAAGGGCGAATTGCCGCGCCGTTTCATGGGCGTCGCGTTACGCGATGACACATTGTTCGCTGAAGGCAGGCTGTGGCGCGACCAGCGCCGGACAACGGCGCCAGCCTTCGCGTATTGCGCACTCCGCGATTACGCCCCTGCCGTGCAAAGCGCGTTCGACGACCTCCTCATCCGATGGCGCAGGTTCGAAGGCGGCGCCGTCGTCGACGCGGCGGCGGAAATGGCCGGGCTCGCGCTCGATGTTCTCACCTGCACCAATTTCTCCGATGGTCTGAGCGGAGAACGCAACGAAGTCCGCGAAAACATGCGTCTTTATTTCAATTCGGTCGGTCGCATCGACGCCCTCGACTTGCTCGGCGTCCCGGAATGGTTTCCCAGAATCGGCCAATCAGATCCCGCCGCGCTGCAACCTACTTCAATCGAGCCTTCGATCGGCTCCTGACGGCGCGGCGGCGTCAATTGTACGTCGGTCCGGACGCGGCGGCCCACGATCTGTTAACGCTGTTGCTTGCGGTAGGCCGTCCATGTTCCAGTGCGGAAAGCGTGAACGACGACGAGATCCAAGCCAACCTTGCTACCTTCATCGCCGCCGGTCAGTAAGTATCCCCCGGCAGAGCCGGGGGCTTTAGAATTGGGGCCGCTCAAAGCGGCTATGTCGTCTCTGACGCGACATTTGGACTGTTGGCCGCTCAAAGAAGCGGCTGGAATAGGCCCTTACGCGCCTTCGCGGCTTGGAGCTGTCCTTTTTCATGGAATAGGGTTTAGCTTGCCCGCCGAACGACGCGCCTCGGCGACGATGAACTGCGTCCGGAGCTGTCCGGCGAGCCGCGCGACGATCTCGTCCTGCATGTCGAACAGATCTGCGATCGGCTTGTCGAAGCCCTCGGCCCAGAGCTGCGAGCCCGTCAGTGCCTTGGATTGAGGCCCGCGAGGTGTGTTTACTTATCAGTTGACGATCGCGCGCAGAATCTGATGTACTTTGATCAGTAAACACTGGACGGGAGGGTCCGCAATGATAGGGGAGAAATTTGGCGAATTCGTTCGCCGCCAACGCGAGGCAAAGGAGATCGGCTTGCGCGAAATGGCGAAGATGATCGGGGTGAGCCCGACCTATCTGTCGAAGGTGGAGCGGGACGAGTTCGCGCCACCGGCCGAGGACAAGGTCAAGGCGATTGCGCAGATCATCGGCTGCGACGTGGACGAATTGCTGGCGCGGGCGGGCCGCGTGGCGACCGACCTGTCGGACATCATCAAGCGCCACCCGGTGGAACTGGCGGCGCTGCTTCGGACCACGAAGGGACTGACGACGGAAGACATCGCCCGGCTGGCCCGCAACGCGCAGAAGGCGAAGGACAAGTGAGCGCCTGATCGGGCGATGACGGTTTCGAAGATGCAGATGAGGACCGGTGAACGATGACCAAGTCCGTTCCCTATGTGTCGGATGAGGCGATCGAAAAGGACGCGCAGGCGCTGCTCGCAGAATATGCGCATGCGCGCGGCGTTGCGATCGAAGCGCCGATCGCGATCGACGACATCATCGAGAAGCACCTGAAGATCGGCATCGAGTTCGACGACACGCACCGACTGTTCGGCGTGCCGCGTTCGGGCATCGGGTTCGATCCCGACATCCTCGGCGCCATTTTCTTCGAGCAGAAGCGGATCGTGATCGACGAAAGCCTCGATCCCGACGCCAACCCGGCCAAGGAAGGGCGCTATCGGTACACGGCTGCCCACGAGGTCGGCCACTGGCGCCTGCATCGCGGGCTGTTCGGCAAGGACCCGGCGCAGACTTCGCTCCTCGATTCCAACGCGCCGCCGAGCGTGATCTGCCGAACCAGCCAGGCCAAGGCGCGGATCGAATTGCAGGCCGACCTCTATGCCGTCCTGCGTGCTGATGCCGCGCAAGCTGGTCTTCGCCGCCTGGGACGAGGCATTCCCCGATCGCAAGCAGCGGGTTCTTCAGCCTTCCGAACCGATCGACCACCCCTTCGTCGAGATCGCGCGCTTCAAGAGCCGCATTCCCGGCGCTGCCTTCACCGAAAGCGACGATCAGGCGCTCGATAGCTTCGCCAAGCCCTTCGCCGAGAAGTTCCTCGTCTCGCCGATCGCCATGCGCATCCGGCTCGAAAAGCTCGGGCTGCTGCACCGCACGGTGCCGCTTCAGCGGCTTCTGTCCGATGGCTCGTGAGCCCTTTTTTTGAGGAGATCGTCAAGTGTCAACTGAACAAGCAGTCCGCGAGGAGCCGAACCGGGCAGACGCCGCGTTCGAGACGCGCGATTTCTATCTCGCCTGCTTCCTGCGCTGCGCTGGCTACGAGCTTGTGAACCTGCGCGACGAGGGCCGGCGCAAGGTGTTCGTCTTTCGGGATCGCGCCACACGGCGCGCCGACGTGATGGCCTTCTATGGCGACGCGACCAGCGTTCGGCCGCTGGCCTTCGCCGCCACCATCAAGGACATGAAGGGATTGCTGCACAATGGCTGAACCGCAAGACACTCCGCCGTTCCAGCGCGCCAAGAGCGGGCAGGTCCGCGAAGCCCTCGACCGGCTCGAAGGGCTTGTCGTCGATGGCCTGAAGCACGGCTTCTTCGACTATTCGATCGCCTGCGAAATCGCCAACGGCGGCAAGCGCCAGCTCGTGATCCGGGCGGGCAAGAGCCACAAGTTCACGATCCCCGAGAACGAGGTGCCGCGCTGAAGCGGCCCAAGACCTAAGAACGACCGGCGATCCCTGAGACGGGGACGCCTGAAGATGCAAATCCCTGTTGGGTCCAGCGTCATCGGTGGGATTCCGAGACCGGAGGCCAGGAGCACGGAGCGGCGGAACCGCCCGTGAGGTCTTCGATGAAACGTCTCGACGCTGCAAACGACAATGACGCGGGCAAGCAGATCGCCCGCACCCGGCAAGTCTGGCAACCGCGCATCGGGCGCGACCTCACCGACGAGGACGCCCGCCAGATCATGCACAACGTCACCGGCTTCTTCGGCGTGCTCGCCGAATGGTCGCGCGCCGAAAGGCTTGCCGCCGCCAATGACGCCGCTGCGCCCGCCAAGCCGAACGATGGCGAGGTGCGCCATGACCGCTGAAACCATCGCCAGGGCGCTCGGCGGGCGCCGCGCGGGCGCAACATGGATGGCCCGCTGCCCGGTGCATGAGGATCGGAGCCCGAGCCTTTCGATCAGCGCGGGCAAGGACGGCAAGGTGCTGGTGCGCTGCCATGCCGGCTGCGACCAGCGTGATCTGATCGCCGCCCTTCAGGAGCGCGGCCTGTGGCAAACGACCGGGCGGGCTTTGGGCATCGCCCGCAATCATCGGCGGAGGATTGCCGAGGAACCCGACGCCGACGCCCTGAAGCGCAGCGCGGCGGCGCTGGCGATCTGGCAGGCATCGCAAGCGGCCGAGGGAACGCCCGTCGCAACCTATCTGCGTTCGCGCGGGCTCGACCTTCCGGCTTTGCCGGCCCTGCGCTTCCATGCCGGCCTGAAACATCCCTCGGGCGGCGTCTGGCCCGCGATGGTGGCGCTCGTGACGCATGGCGCCACCGGATCGCCAATCGCCGTTCACCGCACCTTTCTCGCCCGCGACGGCGGCGGCAAGGCGCCGGTCGATCCGGCGAAGATGATGCTCGGGCCTTGTCGCGGCGGCGTTGTGCGCCTCGGCGAGCCCGGCGACGTGCTGATGGTCGGCGAAGGGATCGAGACCTGCCTTGCCGCGATGCAGGCGACGGGCAAACCGGCCTGGGCGGCGCTTTCAACCTCGGGCCTTCGGTCGCTCGATCTGCCGCGCGACGTTCGCGACGTGATCGTGCTCGCCGATGGCGACGAACCCGGCGAAGCGGCGGCGCAGGATTGCGCGCGGACGCTGGAAGCGCGAAGGGCGGCGCGTTCGGATCGCCCGCCCGCCGCAAGGCATGGATTTCAACGATCTGCTCAAGGCCCGCAATCCCTCTTTCACGGAGGGCGCGCGATGAACGCCGACGCCATCCTTGAACCCGATCAGCTGATCGCCGACGCCATCGACGGCGCCGAGGAAATCCCCGATCCGCTTGCGGGCTTGGCCGAGAAGACCGCCGCCGATCCCGGCGCGCCCTTCATGCCGGAAGCGCTGGAGGCGCTCGCGGCGCTCAAGTCGGACAACCGCGCCGCCTTCGAGGCGCTGCGGTCGCAACTGAAGAAAGCCGGATGCCGGGTGACGGCGCTCGATGACGCCATCGCCGAAGAAAGCGGCGATACAGGCGGGCGCGGGCCGACGCAGGCCGATATCCTGATCGGCCTCGCCCAAACCGCCGAACTGTTCCACACGCCGGACGGCGCCGGCTTCGCCGACCTCGACATCAACGGCCATCGCGAAACCTGGCCGATCCGCGCCAAGGGTTTTCGCCGCTGGCTCGCCCGCCGCTTCTTCGAGGAGACGGGCGGCGCGCCGAGTTCGGAAGCGCTGCAATCGGCGCTGAACGTGATCGAGGCCAAGGCGCATTTCGATGCGCCGGAACGGCAGGTCCATATCCGCGTCGGCGGGCTCGACGGGCGGCTCTATCTCGACCTCGGCGATGAAGCATGGCGCGCGGTGGAGATCGACGCCACCGGCTGGCGCGTCATCGACAACCCGCCCGTCCGCTTTCGCCGCGCTTCCGGCATGAAGCCGATGCCGATCCCGGTGGGCGGCGGCTCGATCGCAGACCTTGCGCTCGTTCCTCAACGTGCAGACCGACGCCGATTTCGTGCTGGTGGTCGCCTGGGCGCTCGCCTGCCTTGCGCAATCGCGGTCCCTATCCGGTGATCGTGCTTGTCGGGCGAGCAGGGATCGGCGAAGTCCACCTTCTCGGCGATCCTGCGGGCGCTGCTCGATCCGAACACCGCGCCGCTTCGGGCCTTGCCGCGCGAGGATCGCGACCTGTTCATCGCCGCCAGCAACGGCCATGTGCTCGCCTTCGACAATGTGTCGGGCCTGCCCGCCTGGATATCGGACACGCTTTGCCGCCTCGCCACGGGCGGCGGCTTCGCGGTGCGCCAGCTCTATTCCGATCAGGATGAAGTGCTGTTCGACGCCGCCCGGCCGGTGATCCTGAACGGGATCGAGGATATCGTCACGCGGCCCGACCTCGCCGATCGCGCCGTGTTCCTCACGCTCGAACCGATCCCCGAGGAACGCCGCCGCCCGGAACAGGAATTGTGGGCGGCGTTCGAGGCCGAACGCCCGCGCATCCTCGGCGTGCTGCTCGACGCGGTGGCGAAGGGCCTCGCCGAGTTGCCGCGCACCAAGCTCGACAGGCTGCCGCGCATGGCGGATTTCGCGCTTGTGGGCGACGGCCTGCGAAACCGCGCTCTGGCCCTCGGGCACGTTCTGGTCGGCCTATTGCGGCAACCGCGACGAGGCGGTGGAAGGCGTGATCGACGCCGATCCGATCGCCGCCGCCGTGCGCGCCGTGATGACCACGCGGACGGAGTGGACGGGAACCGCCTCGGAGCTTCTGGGCGCCCTTGCCGAAATGGCGGGCGAGCGCGTCGCCAAGGCGAAGACCTGGCCCGATAGCCCTCGGGCGCTGGCGGGCCGGCTTGCGCCGGGCGGCGACCTTCCTGCGCAAGATCGGCATCGACATCGGCTTCGAGCGCGAAGGCCGGGCGCGGACGCGGATGATCCGCATCACCACGACCGGCAAGCCCGCGCCGCCAGAAACCCGAGGGGCGCAACCGTCCGCATCGTCCGCACCGCCCGCCGATCTGCCGAAGGCCAATTCCGGCAACGGCTTCGCGCACGCCGGGCTTGCGGACGGTCGGCAACGTCGCGGACGGTTCAACGGGCGAGACGTCGGCGCAACCGTCCGCGCCAACCCGCTGAAATCCAACGCCGAGACCGATGCGGACGGTGCGGACGCAAATCACCCGCTCCAATCCGCGCCGGAAAAGGCAGGCTGGAGGGCGAGGCTGTGAGCGCCGTCCAAGCCCTGAAGGCGGCGCGCGATGCGGGCGTTCGGATCGGCATCGACGGCGACGCCCTGGCGCTGGACGCCGCCGCGGCGCCGCCTGCGGCCGTGCTGGACCTGCTCTCGCGTCACAAGGCGGGCGTGGTCGCGCTGCTGCGCACCGGGAGCGACGGCTGGTCGGGCGAGGACTGGCGGGCCTTCTTCGACGAACGGGCGGCGATCGCCGAGTTCGATGGCGGGCTGCCGCGCACGCGACGCCGAGGCCCGCGCTTTCGCCTGCTGCGTCGTCGAGTGGCTGAACCGCAATCCGGTGCGCTCGCCGCCCGGACGCTGCCCGGCTGCGGTGGCAGCGAACAGTCGACGACGCTGTGCTGCCGTTCGGCGCCGAACGCGACCGGCCATGCCTGGCTGCATTCGCGCTGCTGGTCCGCCTGGCACGCTAGGCGGAAAGCCGCAGGCCGTCGCGGCCCTGCGAGCAATCGGGATCGCGCCGCCGGCGAAGTTTCCAAACGATTTCGGAAAAAACGGAGGCGCATGATGGGCGGCTTCGGATCGGGACGGCCGAGCGGATCGGGGCGCAGCCAAGGTGGAAGCCTGCCGCTCCATCGACGTGAACCGGCTGCATCGCGAGGGCTGCCTGCGCGCCGGCTGGATGGGCGGCTGGCAATGGACCCGCGACGGCGAGAAGGTCGCCTCGATCAATCTGCGGGCCGAACACGACCGGCTGCATCTGACCTATCGCGTGCGCATCGGCGGCGGCGACTGGGAGGACGTGGCGAGAGCCAGTCCGCTATCGTCCGCGTCGCCCTGCCGCTTCGGCGGAGCGCGGCCCTATTTCATCTGTCCTGGCGTGGTGAACGGGTCGCTGCGGGCGGCGCGTCGCCAAGCTGTACGGGCCAGGACGCTATTTCCTGTGTCGGCATTGCTACCGCCTCGCGCACGCCAGCCAGAGCGAAGGCGCATTGGACCGTGCGCTGCGCCGCGCCAACAAGATCAGGCAACGCCTCGGCGGCGATCCCGGCATGGCCGCGCCGTTCCCGCCGAAGCCGAAGGGCATGTGGCGGCGAACCTACGAGCGGCTGCGCGAGCAGAGCCTTCGACGCCGAGATGCGCGCCGACGAAGCCTTCGACCTTTCAGGCTCAAGCTCCTGCTGGCGCGGATCGACACGCCCAAACGCAACAGGCCAAACGCAAAAGGAGCTTCTGGCAGATGACCGAGACCAAGCCCGCTTTGCCGGCCGAGACCGGCGGCACGGAGATCACCCGCTTCAACGCACTGCGCCACGGCGTGCTGTCGCGCTACACCGTGCTGCCCTGGGAGAACGCGGACGAATATCAGGCCCTCGTCGCGGCGCTGGTGGCCGAGCACAGGCCGCAGGGACCGACCGAGGAGCATCTGGTCGAGGAACTGGCCGGCATCCTGTGGCGCAAGCGTCGGCTGCGTCTGCCGAGGCCGCCGCCCACCGGCGAGGGCTGGAGGACACGCTGTCACTCCTACCGAAAGACCGCGAAGGTGGCGCTGGCTGCATCTCGACGCCGCGCGGACAAGTCCGAGGACGTCGGTGAGGCGATCCGCGCTACAGCGGCGGACACCGAGGAGGAGACATCCGCGACATGCGGGATGACGAGGCCATGACTCGCCGCGCCCTCGACCTGCTCGGCTCACGTCGTAACGACGCCTACGAAGCGGCGCTCGCAGCATTGCGCGAGGATACGCGGGAGTGGTGGGCGGACATGCTAGCCCGCGAGCCCGACGAACTAGAGGAGGACGAGGAACCCGCCACCGCGGACGCCGAGGGCCTGCGCCGCTTCCTGGAGAGCGAGGTGCTGCCGTGGTTCGAGAACGCGCAAGAAGGAATTAGTCGAACCGCCCGCTGATCCGCGAGCAGGCGTTCGGCGAGTCGCTCGACCCCGACAAGCTGGAGCGGCTCGGCCGCTACGAGGTCCACCTCGACCGCAAGCTCGAACGGATGCTGTCCATGCTGCTGCGCCTCAAGGACCTGCGGCAGGGCACGATCGCAGGGTGATCCGTTTCGCAAAAAGTGGCCCGGGTCGGCGGGTCCATTCGGTCGGTAACGTCCGCTCGCTTGGACGAGCGTCGACTGCCGGAGCAGCGCATCGCACCGTCATCGGCGGCATTTGGTGCCGATCTCTTGCCTACGAACCGGCGCCTGGGTTTCCAGGTTTCGACGCCGGTGCAACCGGTTTGCATTCGTGCCAATACTGTTTTTTGACTTGACGAATTGAACGGATTCGCACTGCGACGATGGACAAACGGAGCCTCAGCGAACGCGACATCTGCACCAAGTTCATCATGCCGGCCGTCAAGCGCGCCGGGCTGGGACGAGATGCCGCAGATCCGCGAGGAGGTCTGCTTCACCAAGGGCCGGATCATCGTGCGCGGCAAGCTGGTCACCCGCGGCAAGGCCAAGCGCGCCGACTACATCCTCTACTACAAGCCCAACATCCCGCTCGCGCTGATCGAGGCCAAGGACAACAACCACAGCGTCGGCGACGGCATGCAGCAGGCCCTCGACTACGCCGCGACGCTCGATATCCCCTTCGTCTTTTCCTCGAACGGCGACGGCTTCGTGTTCCACGACCGCACCGGCACGAGCGCCGCGATCGAGACGAACCTCGCCCTCGACGCCTTCCCGTCGCCCGCCGATCTCTGGGCGCGCTATCGCGCCTGGAAGGGCCTGACGCCGAAGCCGAGCAGATCGTCCTTCAGGACTATTTCGACGACGGCAGCGGCAAGGCGCCGCGCTACTACCAGGTCAACGCCGTCAACGCCGCGATCGAGGCCATCGCCAAGGGCCAGGACCGCATCCTGCTGGTCATGGCGACCGGCACCGGCAAGACCTACACCGCCTTTCAGATCATCTGGCGGCTGTGGAAGGCGGGCCGCAAGAAGCGCATCCTCTTCCTGGCCGACCGCAACGTGCTGATCGACCAGACGATGGTGAACGACTTCCGCCCGTTCGGCGCGGCGATGGCGAAGCTCTCGCACCAACGCCAAGACCATCGAGCGGCACGGACGGCACCGAGGTCGACCTGACCACTGGCGCTCGACAAGAAGCGCCGCATCGACACCGCCTACGAAGTCTATCTCGGGCCTCTATCAGGCGATCACCGGCCCGGAGGAGCGGCAGAAGCTCTTCCGCGAGTTCTCGCCCGGCTTCTTCGACCTGATCGTCATCGACGAGTGCCATCGCGGCAGCGCCGCCGAGGATTCGGCCTGGCGCGAAATCCTCGAATATTTCTCCGCCGCCACGCAGATCGGCCTCACCGCCACGCCGAAGGAAACCGAATACGTCTCCAACATCGACTATTTCGGCGAGCCGGTTTACTCCTACTCGCTGAAGCAGGGCATCCAGCGACGGCTTCCTCGCGCCCTACAAGGTGATCAAGGTCCACATCGACCGCGACGTGGAAGGCTACCGCCCGGAGAAGGGCCAGCTCGACCGCGAGGGCGAGGAGGTCGAGGACCGCATCTACAACACCAAGGATTTCGACCGCACGCTGGTGCTCGACGACCGCACCAAGCTGGTCGCGAAGAAGGTCACCGAGTTCCTGAAGGAAAGCGGCGACCGCTTCCAGAAGACCATCGTCTTCTGCGTCGATCAGGAACACGCGGCGCGGATGCGCCAGGCGCTCATCAACGAGAACGCCGATCTGGTCGCCGAGAACCAGCGCTACGTCATGCGCATCACCGGCAGCGACAAGGAAGGCCAGGACCAGCTCGGCAACTTCATCGACCCGGAATCGAAATATCCGGTGCTCGTCACCACCTCGCGGCTGCTCTCCACCGGCGTCGATGCGCAGACCTGCCGGCTGATCGTGCTCGACCGCGAGGTCGGCTCGATGACCGAGTTCAAGCAGATCGTCGGGCGCGGCACCCGCGTCCACGAGGACACCAAGAAGTTCTACTTCACGCTGATCGACTTCCGCGGCGCGACCAGCCACTTCGCCGACCCGGATTTCGACGGCGAGCCGGTGCAGATTTACGAGCCGGGCGAGGACGATCCGATCACGCCGCCCGACGACGTGCCGCCGACCGACGAGGACGGCGAGACGCTGCCCGACGAGCCCGGCGACGACGAAATCATCGTCGATCGGCCCGCCCGACATCAGCATGCCGCCGCCGGCGGCGAGCACGAACGAAGATCTATGTCGATGGCGTCGGCGCCACGCATCATCGCCGAGCGCGTCGAATATCTCGACGAGAACGGCAAGCTCGTCACCGAGAGCCTGCGCGACTTCACCAAGACGGCGCTGAAGAAGCGCTTCGCCAGCCTCGACGATTTCCTCAAGCGCTGGAAAGCGGCCGAGCGCAAGCAGGCGATCATCGAGGAACTGGAAGCCGAGGGCCTGCCGCTCGATCCGATCGCCGAGGAACTCGGCAAGGACCTCGATCCCTTCGACCTGATCTGCCACGTCGCCTTCGACAAGAAGCCGCTCACCCGCCGCGAGCGGGCCGAGAACGTCAAGAAGCGCGACGTGTTCACGAAATATGGCCCGCAGGCCCGCGCCGTGCTCGATGCGCTGCTGGCCAAATATCGCCGACGAAGGCGTGCTCAACCTCGACGACGCCAACGTGCTGCAGATCGCGCCCTTCAACGCGCATGGGCACGCCGTCAACTCATCAAGGCGTTCGGCGGCAAGGAGGGCTTCGAGCAGGCCGTCCACGAACTGCAATCCGCCCTCTATCAGGAAACCGCCTAAGCCATGTCCGTCCGCACCACCGTCAAATCCATTCAGGACATCATGCGCCAGGACGCCGGCGTCGATGGCGACGCCCAGCGCATCAGCCAGCTGTGCTGGATGTTCTTCCTCAAGATCATCGACGATCAGGATCAGGAACTCGAACTGACGCAAGGCCGACTACCGCTCGCCGATCCCGAAGAAATTCCAGTGGCGCACCTGGGCGGCGGACCCGGAGGGCATCACCGGCGAGGCGCTGCTCGCCTTCGTCAACGACGAGCTGTTCCCGGCGCTGAAGAACCTTGCAGCTCTCGGCCAAGCCCGGCGACCGCCGCCGCGTCGTCCGCGACGTGTTCGAGGACGCCTACAACTACATGAAATCCGGCCAGCTGATGCGGCAGGTGGTCAACAAGATCAACGAGGTCGATTTCAACAATCTCGCCGAGCGCCAGCATTTCGGCGACATCTACGAGCAGATCCTCAACGACCTGCAATCGGCCGGCAATGCGGGCGAATATTACACGCCGCGCGCCGTCACCGCCTTCATGGCGGACCGCATCGACCCGCAGCCCGGCGAAATCCTGCTCGATCCCGCCTGCGGCACCGGCGGCTTTCTCACCTGCGCGATCCGCCACATGCGCGAAGCGCTATGTGAAGCGGCCCGAGGACGAGAAGACGATGCAGGCGGCCTTGCGCGCGGTCGAGAAGAAGCAGCTTCCGCACATGCTCTGCGTCACCAACATGCTGCTGCACGGCATCGAGGACCCGAGCTTCGTGCGCCACGACAACACGCTGGCGCGGCCCTACATCAGCTACACGCAAGGCCGACCGCGTGGACATCGTGCTCACCAATCCGCCCTTCGGCGGGCGCGAGGAAGACGGCATCGAGAACAACTTCCCGACACTTCCGCACCCGCGAGACGGCCGACCTGTTCCTCGCCCTGATCATCCGCCTGCTGAAGCCGGACGGCCGCGCCGCCGTGGTGCTGCCCGACGGCACGCTGTTCGGCGAGGGCGTGAAGACGCGGCTCAAGGAACATCTGATGGAGGAGTGCAACCTCCACACCATCGTCCGCCTGCCCAATTCCGTGTTCAAGCCCTATGCCTCGATCGGCACCAACCTGCTGTTCTTCGAGAAGGGCGACGCCGACCAAGGACATCTGGTTCTACGAGCACCGCGTGCCCGAGGGCCAGAAAGCCTATTCGATGACCAAGCCGATCCGCCTCGAGCATTTCCAGCCTGACCGAGGAGCGCGCGGGCAGCGCGAAATCGGTGTTTCACTTCGACGTACAGGGATCGGTGGCGAAATCCACCCATGCCGGCATTCCCTGGTTGCGCTTCATCCGCCAGCGGCTCGGCGCCCGCGTGCATTTCTGGCCGTTCGACGGCTGGGACATTCCGGCCGGGCGGTCGGCGATCGCCGAGGTCTATCCGGCGCTGTGGTCGCGCGGCTTCGCCAATGAGGGCCGCGCCGGCGACCAGCACGACGCCTTCAGCATCGCCGCCTGGCTTTCCCGCGCGATCGCGACGGCAGCCTTGCGGCGTTCCTCAACCCCGATCTCTCGCCGCCCGAACGCACGCTGGCGCAGGTGGAGGGCTGGATATTGGGCGTTCGGGGCTTGATCCGTTCGGGCAAAGGGCGCGATGATTCCCCCATCCGAACTGCTTGCGATCCGAGTGTGTTTAGGTTACACTAAACAATATGAAAAAACCTTCGAAACCCGCACCCTCCGCCGATCCCGCCCGCAAACAGGCGGTGATCTATGCCCGCGTCTCCTCCAAGGAACAGGAGAAGGAAGGCTTCTCGATCCCGGCGCAATTGAAGCTGCTGAAGGAATACGCCGCGGCGAACGGCTTCGCGGTGGCGCAGGAATACATCGACGTTGAAACCGCCAAGCAGACCGGCCGCGCCGCCTTCGGCGAGATGGTCGCCTATCTCAAGGCGCATCCGTCCGTTCGCGTGATGCTGGTCGAGAAGACCGACCGGCTCTATCGCAACCTCAAGGATTGGGTGACGGTCGATGAACTCGACGTGGAAATGCACTTCCCGAAGGAAGGCGTGGTGCTGTCGCGCGAGTCCCGCTCGTCGGAAAAGTTCATGCACGGCATCAAGGTGCTGATGGCGAAGAACTACATCGACAACCTGTCCGAGGAAGCCCGCAAGGGCATGCAGGAGAAGGCCGAGCAGGGCATCTGGCCGACCAAGACGCCGCTCGGCTATCGCAACATCACCGGCCCGGACGGCAAGAAGATCATCGCCACCGATCCGGCGTGGCGCCGATCGTCGCGCAGCTGTTCGAATGGTATGCGCGCGGCGATATTTCGCTGAAGGAAGCGGCGCGCAAGGCGCACGCGGCGGGCCTGGTCTATCCGCAAGAGCGGCGCGAAGGTGCCGGTGAGCACCGTTCACACGATCCTGCGCAACCGGCTCTATACCGGGCTGGTTCGAATGGAATGGCAAGCTCATTCAGGGCAAGCACGAGGCGCTGGTGCCGGTCGAGTTGTGGGAACGGGTGCAGGACGTGCTCGACGGGCGCTTCGCCAAGAAGGCCAAGCGCGGCAGGCACGACTTCGCCTTCTCGGGCCTGATCGCCTGCCATGCCTGCGGCTGCGCGGTGGTCGGCGAGATCAAGAAGGAACGCTACGTCTATTATCATTGCACCGGCTACGCCGATAAGTGCCAGGGCAACCCGGCATCCTGCCGCCGCAAATATGTTCGCGAAGAAGCGCTCGAAGCGCAGTTCACCGAACTGCTCGGGCGGCTGCAGTTCGACGACGAGGTGCTGGAATGGGTGCGCGATGCGCTGCACGCCAGCCACGCCGACGAGCGCCGCGAGCACGAGGAAGCGATCAAGCGGCATCAGGCCGAATACAAGCGGCTGCAACGATCGCATTCACGCGATGTATGTCGACAAGCTCGACGGGCTCGTGGACACGGCCTTCTTCGAAAAAATGTCGAACCAGTGGCGCGAGGAGCAGAACCGCTGCCAGCGCGAGATCGAACGGCACCAGAACGCCGACAAATCCTATCATGGACGAGGGCGTCGCGCTTCTCGACCTCGCCCGGAACGCCCAAAGGCTGTTCGCGAAGCAGGAACCGCGCGAAAAACGCCGCCTGCTGAACTTCGTGCTATCGAACTGCTCTTGGGAGGACGGCGAAGTGGTCGCGACCTTCCGCCAACCCTTTGACATGCTTGCGGAAACGGCGACCGCCGCCGCGCGCAGCGAAACGGGCGAGACGCGCCAAATCGGCGAAAAATGAGATTTGGCTCCCCGAGTTGGACTTCGAACCAACGACCATTCGATTAACAGTCGAATGCTCTACCAGCTGAGCTATCGGGGAATGCCGGCCGGGGGCGTATAGCAGAATTTTCGGCGAAGGAAAGCGCCAATTTCACGCCCGCGCCGCCGCCAGTTGCGGCGCCCGATGGAGCCGCGCGAACAGAACGACCGCGCAGAAATCGAGCACGACCGCCGCAGCGCCCAGCGCGGGATAGCCAATGCCCTGCGCCAGCGCGCCGCCGAGGAACGGCCCTATCGCCGCGCCGACCATCAGCATCGCCGGCGTGCCAGCGAGCGCGCGCGAAGTCGGATCGAGCTTGGCGAGCGTCCCGAAAGCGAAGGTGTGGGTGAATATCATCACCCCCGCCAGCAGCAGCGCGCCGGCGGCGTAGGCGCCGAAGCCGAACGGCAAGGCGATGGCCAGCGCCACCAGGCACTGCGCAACCGGCCCCAGAAACAGCGCCGTTCGCGAGGAGAGCCGAGTTTGCAGGAAGGCGGCGAGCGGCGCCGGCGTCAGATTGACGAAGCCCAGGCCAATCAAGAGCCCCGTCACGGCATGCGCGCCATAGCCGCGGTCGAGGCCGATACGCTCAAGAAAGCTGAACATCAGCGCCTGCGTGAGCCCCATGCAGCTGACGCCTACGACGCCGAACCAGACGTCGGGCGGCAGATGCGCGATCTCGCCGACAAGGTCTTCCTCGGGCCGGGCGGTCAACGAAGGAAAGGCCAGCGCCGCAACGAGTGCGCCGACAGCCATGACGCCCGAGAACACGACGAACAACACATGCCCGCCGAACGCCTGGATCAGATTGGGCGTCGCCCCGAGAAACAGAATCGCGAACACGCCGAGCGCGAAATTGACGAGCGCGAACAAACGGTGCGGATTGGCGCTGTGCGCGATGGTTCCATGCGTGAAGCTCAAGGCGCAGCCGGCGGCGGCGCCGGCGAGCGCATGCAAGCCCGCGAGCGCCGCGAACCCCGAGACGCGCGAGGCGACGCCGAAGCTGAGCGCGGCGACGAGAAAGCCGAGCGCCACGGCGGCGCGGCGGTTGAGCGCATTGAAGCGTGGCGCGAAGACGAGGCTTGAAGCCATCGCGCCGAGAAGGAACAACGTCACGAGCCCGCCCGCGTGCGGCGGATCGAAGCTATAGCGGGCGATCAGCGCGCCCACCCATACCGGCAACGCCACCAGATCGATCATGCCGGCGCAATGGCCGACCATCAACGCCACGCGCCCTCGCGCGTTCTCCGTGCTCGTCGCCATCTTCTCCCCCCTTGCTAGAACGGCGCGGCGAGCGCGATCATGGAATTGCGCATGATCGCCGCGTGCTCCCCCTGATCGCCGCCCGTCGTCTCGATCTCGGCCAGACGCAGCGAATTCTCGACCACCATGCGGCAGCGCTCCCAGCGCCTCGCCTCGTAAGCCGCCAGCGCCTCGCCGACTTCTCGTCCGCCAAGCTCCTCGGCCAGCACGATGGCGTCCTCGACGCCGATGCAAGCGCCGGAGGCCAGATGCGGCGTCGTCGCATGCACGGCGTCGCCGATCAGAACGACCCGGCCCCGCGACCAGGGGCGCGGCAAAAGCAGCGCCTCCAGCGGGCGATAGACAATCGTTTCGTTCCGCGGCAGGCCCGCGCGAACCGCCTGTACGATCGGCGAAGCGAAGGGCGCGATGAGATCGGCGAGCAGCGCGGGGAAACGCTCGGGCGAGATGCGGTCGTTGTTCGGCCGGTCCTCGGTGACGAACATATACATGAGATCGCGCGACACCGGATTGAGGCCGACCTTGACCTTGTGGCCCATCCACATGGTCGCACGCTCGATCTCGGGCGCGCGCGCCGCCACCGCGCGCCATACGCACTGGCCGATATAGCGAGGGTGCGGCGCCTCGGGGAAAATCGCCGCGCGAGTCTTCGAATAGAGACCGTCGGCGCCGATGATGAGATCGTAGCGTTTGGTTGATCCGTCGCTGAGGCGCGCCTCGCCATCCTGGTCGATCCGCTCGAACGTGACGCCGAGCCGCACCTCGGCGCCGCTCGCGCGCGTCGCATCGGCGAGTATGGCGGCGAGCGCGGGACGCATGATCGCGCCGGCGCCGGGAACGTCGGGTCCGGCGACGCGCGGGGTCGGCAGCGAGGCGATCTTGTGGCCGTCGGCGGTGAGGAGATCGGCGCCGTCGGCCGCCGCGCCCTTCTCAAGAAACGCATCGAGCACGCCGAGCCGGCGCAAGGCGCGCAGCGAGGCGCCGCCCATCGTGATCGCCTGCGCCATAGGAACGCCAGCCAGGGTCAATCTCGATCAGATCCACCTTGGCGCCGACCTTTGCGAGCTCGATCGCCGCCGACATGCCGGAGAAGCCGCCGCCGACTATGAGGATCTGTTCGCCTTCGCCCGACATGCGTCTCCTCCGTTGTTTGTTTCAGGGCGCGTAGACGACCGACCCCGCCACCACTTCGACCGGCGCCCGTTTCAGCGACAGACCGAAGGCGGCGCCGAGCACGCAGCGCCCGCTTTCGATCTCGAACTCCGCGCCATGCGAGGCGCAAACGATGCGGTCGCCCGCCGCGTTGAGATATTTGTTCGCGCGCCACGCCATCGGCGCGCCGCCGTAATGCGGACAGGCGTCCCAATAGGCGGCGACGCGCCCGCCACGCCTGACGACAATCAGCTTGGCGCCTTCGCCCTCGAACGGCCCGAAGCCGCGAGCCTCGCCGTCGACGAGCTCGTCAAGCCGGCAGAGCGCGCGCGCGCTCAAGGATTGGCCCCGGCGCCGGGCGGCGGGCCGCCGGGCGCCCATTTCTCGCGATACTCGAACAGAAACGCCTGCGCCGCCTCCGGGCTCATCAGCGTGTCGCGCGGCGCCCATTCATCGTCGTGCAGATCCATGTCGGCGTCGTATTCGACATGGCAGCCGAGCGGGCTGTTGAAATACCAGAACCAGTTGGAGCCGAACTTGTGACGTCCCGGCCCCCAGAACGACTGATAGCCCGCCTTCACGAAACGCGAGCCGGCCAGCATCAATTCGGTCGGCCCGCCCATGTGGAAAGCGAAATGCTCGCAGCCCTTCATGTAGATCGGCGTCTGGATGAAAAACAAGGTGTGATGGTCTTGCGTGCCCTGCGGGCGCAGAAACGGCCCGGTCCCGTTGAAACGGTCGGTCACCTTGAAGCCGAGACGATTGACGTAAAAGGCTTCCGCCGCGGCGATGTCGGGCACGAAACAGACGACATGGCTCAAGGTGCGGGGCTTGGCCGGCATGTTCTCGGCGACGCCGAGCTGATTGGGACCTGCGGCTCGCCGGCCCCCCGGGCGCGTTGACCTTCTCTGGCGGCATTTCGAGCGTGCGGCGGCGCGTCACCTGGAAGCGCAGAGCGAAGTTGAGATCGTCCTTGGTCTCGATCGCGCCATCGGCGAGGCGGTGAACCTGCCGGTCGCGCGAAAGCTCGTCGGCGATTTTGGCGACCGTCGCTTCGTCGGCCACGCCATAGACGGTCTGGCGCAGGGTGCTGTTGGATTCCAGCGGCGGCGGGAGGCTCGGATCGTTGCGGCTCTTGACGATGATCGCCGTGCCGTCGAGCGCCTCGAAACGCCCGTCGCCTCGGTCGTCGAGGCCGAAGGCGGTCAGATAAGACGCGCAGGCGGCGACGTCGTCGACGCCGAAGGCCAGCGCGTCGGGTCCGATGATGTTCACGTTGTCCTCCCGATTCAGGCCGTCCGCCCGCCGAGGGTCTCGGCGACCCAGTCGGCGATGTAGTGGCCGGCGTTGATGCTGTTGTCGAAGCTCGAGTGCTGCGAGCCGCCCTCGCGCTCGGTGAAGATCTTCAGCTCGCGCTTGGGGCTGTTGACGAGCTGCTCGTAGGTGCGATGCGCCCACTTGAGCGGGATTTGCGAGTCGTTCGCCCCGTGCGTGACGAGGAAGGGAACCTTGATGCGATCGAGCACGCCGTCGAGGTGCATGTTCTCGGCGAGCGCCATGAACTCCTCGTGCGTCTTCGCGCCGAACACCCAGCGAACGTGCGCCCAATAGTGCGGCACAGGAAAACTGCCCTCGCGCTCCAGCCGCCGCTTCTGCACGTCGCGCCAATCGTGATTGGCGCCGAAGGCGACGCCGCAGGCGAAGCGCGGCTCGAATGCGACCGCGCGAGGGCAATAATAGCCGCCGAGCGACACGCCTTCGAGGCCGATGCGACCGGGGTCGACGTCGTCGCGCGTCTCCAACCAATCGACGATGCGCGACGCCCAATGCTCGCTGTCGTAGCGCGCATGCAGGCTATGCAGGCGCAAGGCCTCGCCCGTTCCGGGCTGATCGACCACCAGCGAAGCGACGCCGCGCCGCGCCAGCCACGCCGGCAGGCCGACGCGGTGCTTCATCTCTTTCGTCGAATCGAGCCCGTTGACTTGCACAAGGATCGGCGCGCGACCCGAGACGCCTTCCGCGCGCACATAGAGCGCCGCAAGCGTCTTGCCCTCATAGGGGATCTCGACGCGCTCGCAATTCTCCCGCGAAAGCGCGACGCCGCGCGCGAAAGTATCGAGAAAGCGTCGGTAGAGTTCGAGCCGGCCGGGCGCGTCATGCGCCTGCATGCGCTCGCAGGTCAGAAGGTAGACGGCGGCGCGATTGTATTTTTCGCCCGCCGACAGCAGGCGGCCTTTTTCTTCGTCTTCGCGAGCCAAGCCGATCAGCTTGTCGGCCATTTTCACCCAGGTCTCGCGGAAAGCCTGGGTTCCTGCGGCGTCCGGCTGTCTGGCGGCCTCTTGCAGAGGCGCGCACATTTCCTCGATCTCGCCGATCCGCGCGCCCATCTCGATGGCGAGGTCGACCGAGAGGTTCCAGACGTAATTGGTCGGAAAATATTTGAACATCCGCCGTCCTGCGCCGCTCCCCCGCGCCGGTCTCGGCCGACGCCCGGACAAGCTACGCTTGCGCGATGCAGAAGAAAAATGGATATTACAAATTCCTTGCATTGACGCCGTGAATGCCGATGCGGTTCCGCAAGCTCGATCTCAACCTGCTCGTCGCGCTCGATCATCTCCTGCATCTGCGCAGCGTCAGCGCCGCCGCCGAGCAGCTCAACATGACGCAGCCGGCCATGAGCAACGCGCTGAGCCGGCTGCGCATTTATTTCGACGACGACCTGCTCGTGAAAGTCGGCCGCAGGTTTGAGCTTACTCCGCGCGCCGAGGCCCTGCGCGATCCCGTGCGCGACGTGCTGACGCGCGTCGAATGGACCATCGCCGCCGCGCCGCAATTCGACCCCGCGCGCTCCGACCGACGCTTTGCGATACTCGCCTCCGACTACACGCTGGCGACCCTCGCTCCCGCGATCCTTGCGGAGGCGCAGGAAGCCGCGAGCCTGGTGCGGCTCGCCTTTTTCTCGCAGAGCGGCTCTGCGGAGCGCCTGCTCGACCGCGGCGACGTCGATCTCGTCATCATCCCCAGCGTGTTCTGCGCCAAGCGGCGCCCTACCGAGATCGTGCTCGAAGAGGAATTCGCGGCCATCGTCTGGCGCCATGGGCGGCTTGCCGGCAAGAAGCTCACGCGCAAGGCGTTCGAGGCGGCGGGCCATGTCGTGGCGCAGCCGCAGAGCGAAGCGCCGTCGCTGGAGTTGATGTTCCTGCAGGAGATCGGCGTCGCGCGCCGCGTCGAGGTGACGAGCTACAGCTTTCTGGCCCTGCCGCATCTCGTCGTCGGCGGCGACCGCATCGCGACGGTGCATGGCCGGCTCGCGCGGCTGGCGGCAGCGACGCTGCCGATCGAGATCCAGCCGCTACCCTTCCGCCTGCCGAAAATGCGGCAGGCGATGCAATGGCATCCCTCGCGCGCGCAGGACCCGGGCCTCATCTGGCTGCGCGAACTCATCCGCCGCGCGGTCCGGCGCGCACAGGCTTAGGCGGCCGACACCAGCTCGCGCACGCGCGGCATGACCTCGCGCGCATAGAGCTCGATGCAGGTCATCATGCGCGCATGGGAAAGCCCGCCGGCGCTGTATTTGAGATCGAAGCGCGAAAGCCCGAGGCCGCGGGCCGTTCCCGCGATCTTCTGCGCGACCGTCTCCGGCGAGCCGACATAGAGCGAACCGAGTTCGATCTCGCGCTCGTACTCGGCGCGCGCCATCGGCGGCCAGCCGCGCTCGGCGCCGATGCGATCGCGCATCCCCTTGTAATCGGCGTAGAACTCCTCGCGCGCCGCCGCATCGGTCGCCGCGACATAGCCCGGCGAATGGACGCCGATCTCGGGCGTCGGAACCCCAAGCTGCGCGCAGGCGCGGCGATAGAGATCGGCGTAGGGCTTGAAGCGCATCGGCTCGCCGCCGATTATGGCCAGCATCATCGGCAGTTGATAGCGCGCGGCGCGGACGACCGATTCCGGCGTGCCGCCGACGCCGATCCAGGTCTTGATCGTTCCGCTCTCGGGCCGCGGGAAAACGCGCTGATCGACGAGCGGCGGCCGCAGGCGTCCGCTCCAGTTGACCTTCTCCTGCCTAAGCAGCGCGACGAACAGGTCGAGCTTCTGCTCGAACAATTCCTCGTAAAGCGACAGATCGTAGCCGAACAGCGGAAAGGACTCCGTGAAGGAGCCTCGCCCGACGATCACCTCAGCCCGGCCGTTCGACAGGGCGTCGACGGTGGAAAAACGTTGGTAGACGCGGATGGGATCGTCCGAGGAGAGCACAGTTACGGCCGAACCGAGGCGGATGCGCTTCGTGCGCGCGGCGATCGCGGCGAGCAGAACCTCGGGCGCGGAAACCGCGAAATCGGCGCGATGATGCTCGCCGACGCCGATGAAATCGACGCCGAGCTCGTCGGCGAGAATGGCCTGCCCAAGGAGGTTGCGGAGGACCTGGGCCTGCGACAGCTCCATGCCGCGCTCGTCGCGGGTGACGTCGCCGAAGGTGTCGAGGCCGAGCTCAAGCGGCTTCATCGCAGGTCTCCTCAATACGGCGTTCCGTCCTTGCGGGTGAAGCGCCAGCGGCCCTCAATCATTTCCGCGGCGAAATCGTCGTCGGGATAAGTCGCAGAGTTGCCGGGGAGCCGGTCGCCGATCTCCAGATAGACGACATCCTCGGCCGTCTCGTTGAGGAGATGATGCGCATCGCCGCTACCGCCCTTGAAGCCGGCGCACATGCCGGGCTCCAGCGCGGTGCGGCCGGCGTCGGTCACCAGCGTCGGGCGGCCTTCGAGGATATAGACGAACTCGTCCTGCACGCTGTGGGCGTGACGCAGCGCCGACTGGCCGCCGGGATTGAGGCGCGTCAGGTTGACCCCGAAGCTCGTCAGCCCGAAGCGATCCCCAAGCGGCCGCTTGTCGCGACCCTTCATGCGCGAGGCGAAGGGCTCGGGATAGTTCGTCAGCTTCTCGCGCGGCGGAACGTCGGCGACTTCGCAGCGCGACCGGGCGGGAATGGGACATGGGACTTGCTCCTGAGGCTTGACGCCTTTGCCACGGCGTGCGCGCCGCGTCGAGGCGGGTCAGGCGAGCCGGAATAAGGCCTGCCTCGCGCCTCGTCGCCGGCGCCATCCCGTATGAGCGAGAGCGGCCGTCGCATTGCCCGGATGCGAGACGGATGTTAACTTATCAGGGCGTGTCGCGACCGGTCGGGACGCGCGGGAGCCTCGCCATGCCCTACGCCAAGATTCCCTTGAGCTTCAAAGCGATGGAGGCCGCCTACAAGGACAATCAGTCGCTGCCGTCCGACATCGCGAACTGGTTGAAAGATCAGAACGCCAGAGAAGCAAAGTTCAACGCTGAGCTTCCGGATGTCAACGCCCAACGCGTGAGCGAGGGCAAGAAGCCTTTGGCGCCGGCGGGCCACAGCACCTCCTGTTGCATGCAGGCGAGCCTGTCGTTCAACGCTACCGGTTCGCCGATCCCGAAAGCCGGCTCGCGTGACCGTGAAAACACGACGCTCAACGGCGGCAAGAATTACATTCTCGCCGTCGAGGAATTCCGCGCCTATCTGACCTACCGATACGGGCCGACCGATCAGGTCGACGATTGGAGCCAGATCACCGGCATGCAAGGCGTGCTGATCTTCGGCAATGCGCACATCGAGCTGTGGGACGGCAAACAGCCGCTGCAATCGGCAGCGGGGCTCGCCGCTCACGGGCGCAACGCCGGCGCGGTGATGCGGCCTGACTTCCTCGCCACGAAACCGCAATGGTTCTGGGAGACGACTGGCGACAAGGCGCAGACCGCCTCGGACATCCCGGATTGGCTCGTCGGCTGGTGGACGATCTATGACGGCGCCTATTATTACTATTATTTCTTCAAGGACGGCTCGGTGGTCTATATCGAGCAAAAGCCGAATACGCACTGGGTTCCGCCGAAAACCATCCACAACCACGGCGTCGTCGTCAAGAACGACGCCGTGCACGGTTTCAAGGTGACGTGGGGCGTGCTCAAGGGCGAGACGATCCCGACCATCGAAGACTTCACGCCGCTCGGCTGGTCGAGCCAGACCGAGATGAACGCCGCCTCCAACAAATATTCGCCGATCTACGCCCGCAAGATGTGAGGCGTCGGAACGCTACGCGGTCGCCGCCCTCGAGGCTCGGGATCGTGCGCGCCTCGTCGGGAGTTGCGACATGCCCGGCGTGTGAATGGAGCCGGAGACGGCGCGGGTGACGACGACTTTGCGCGGAGCCTTGGGATGAACGCTCCCGATCTTCGGATCGCCGCCGCTGCGGCGGAAGCGGCGAAGGCGCCCAAATCGCCGAAAATGATTAGCGTCCGCCCTCCCCGCGCTTATCGCCATTTGACAGGCAATTCGTCTTCGCTCATACGCATGGCGTCCAGTCTGCGTCCGTAACCTCGCGCGCCCTATTGTACATGGGCTTGAGATCTTCGAGCTTAGCCAGCGTCAATCAAGGACATCGACTTCAATGTCGGATGATATTCTTAGCCATATCGAACAAAGATTGGCGCGCCTCGAAGCGCGAACGCAAGTCATCGAGCGATATGCTGCTGAGACGCGACGTCTCGTCGGCCCCTGGGCGGCGACGCTGGCGGACGGGAAGCTGCTGGTCCACACATTGCACAGCCTGCTGTTGATCGTCGATTCGACCGATCTCATCCTCACGCCGCAGCTCGTGGTCTACCGACAGTGGGAGCCCGAGCTGACGCAGCTGTTCTGGAACTCGTGCCGCTCCGACACAGTGTTCGTCGATATCGGCGCGAACGTCGGCTATTTCACGGTTCTGGCGGGGTCGCGCATTCACGCCGGCGGGACGGGGCGCGTCATCGCCGTTGAGCCCAATCCCGAATGCTGCGCGCTGCTCGAGCGAAATCTCGTCATCAACTGGTCGATGTGCAACATCGACCTGCACAAGGTCGCGGTCGGCGCGGAGAAGGGCGAGGTCTGGCTCGCCAGCCCGGCCGACCGCGCGGCGAACGCGCATCTGTCCTTCGGCGAAGGCGAGAGGGCGGGCGAGCGCAGGTTCCGCGTGCCTCTGGAGCCGCTCGACGCGCTCGTGCCCGAGGGACTTCAGGTCGACATCATGAAGGTCGACGTCGAGGGGCACGAATTGTCGGTTTTCCGCGGCGCCCATCGCGTCATCAGGCAATCTCCGAATATCAAGATCATCATGGAATGGTCGCAGAAACAGATGGCCGACGCCCGCGTTTCGCCGGCCGACATGCAGGACGAGTTGCAGAGCCTCGGCCTCGTCGCGCGCCATGTGCCGACGTCAAAATCGCTCCACGACATTACGTTTGACAATTCGCCGCTGATCCCGTTCGAGGAATTGTCCGAGATGCCTTACGACAATATCCTGTTGACGAAGGGAGCGTGACGGCGTCGCGGTCGCGCCCTCAAGGGGAAGTTTAATGGCGCGAATCAAGGTTGCGGTGATCGGCGTCGGCAAGATCGCCCAGGATCAGCATCTGCCGGTCATTGCCGGAAATGGAGACTATGAACTCGTCGGCGTGGTGAGCCAGCGCGGCGTCCACGCCGCCGGGGTCCCGACCTTCGCGACGCCCGCCGCGCTCTACGCTGGCGCGGCCGTCGACGCGGTGGCGATCTGCACGCCGCCGCATGTGCGCCACGCGATCGCCCGCGAGGCGCTCGCCGCGGGCAAGCACGTGATGCTGGAGAAGCCTCCCGCCGCGACGCTTGCCGAGATGCACGATCTGACCGCCGCCGCGCGCGCCGCGCGCCGGGTGATCCTGGCCACCTGGCATTCGCGCTACAATGCGGCGGTCGACGAGGCGAAGGCGCGGCTTGGGGGCAAGCGGCTGAGACGGCTGGCGATCGAGTGGAAGGAGGACGTCCGCCGCTGGCATCCCGGCCAGGAATGGATCTGGGACGCCGGCAATTTCGGCGTGTTCGATCCCGGCATCAACGCGCTATCGATCCTCACGAAGATCGCGCCGGCGCCGTTCTTCGTCAAATCGGCGAAGCTGTTCTATCCGGAAAACCGCGACACGCCGATCGCCGCCTCTCTGAGCTTCACTTCGCCCGCCGCCGCGCAGGACGCGCCGCTCGCCGCCGAGTTCGACTGGCGCCAGGAAGGCGAGCAGAGCTGGAACATCGACATCGAGACCGAGGACGGCGCCGCGCTGCGGCTGACGCACGGGGGCTCGCGCCTCCTCGTCGGCGGCGTCCCCGTCGTCGAGGCGCCGATGCGGGAATACGAGGGCATCTACGCCCATTTCGCCGAACTCTTGCGGGCGGACGAAAGCGAAATGGATTTCAGTCCATTCCAGCTCGTCGGCGACGCTTTTCTCGTCGGCTCGCGCCGCGTGGCGGCGCCGTTTCACTGGTGAACCCGGTCGAGGTCCACGGCTACGCCATCGTCTCGCGCGACGACCGAATCGCGGACGCGTCCGGCCTCATGCCGGACTCGCTTCGCAACGAGGCGGATTGGACTTATTTCCAGACCGAATTGGATCGCGCCGACTGGGTTCTGATTGGCCGCGCCAGCCACGAGGCTGCCCCCAACGTCAAGCGACGCCGCCGGATCATCGTGTCGCGCTCGGCGCGCGGCCTGGAGGAACGCGCCGACGGCTGGTGGTGGCGTCCGGAAACGGTCGGGTTCGCGGAGGTCGCGGCGCGACTGACGCCGCAGGGCGGCAGGCTCGCGGCGCCCGGCGGACAAGGCGTGTTCGAGCTGTTTCTGAGGCTGGGCTACGCGGCTTTCCACCTCGCGCGCGCCGAAGGCGCGACGCTTCCCGGCGGCAGGGGGATCTTCGCGGGAACGGAAAGCGGCGAGCCGGCGGATGCGGCGCTGCAGCGGGCGGGGCTCGCGCCGGGTCCGACGCGCTGGCTGGACGAGGCGGCGCGGGTGTCGCTGACGGTTTACTCGGGGTGAGGCGTTGAAATCGAATTTCCGGCGAATGGATATTGTTCGGCTGGCAGATTCGGACTCATCAGCGGGGCTACTTCCCAGGGGGTGACCGGTAGCAATCCGGTGAACGTTGGGTAATATCCGGCCGCCGCGCGGAGCCTGGCCCGCCGGCCGAGTCGCGAAGGTTAACCGGGGGCGAGAGAAACTTATGAGTTCGATATGGCTGGCGGCGCTGGCCGCCGTCGGCGTATTCGCTGCGGGCGTGATCGGCCTTGAAGTCCAGCGCCGGGTTCCCGAAAGCTGGACGACAGGCGGCTCGCGCGACGCTCTCGGGGCGGTGTCCGGATTGTTCACCCTGCTGCTTGCATTGGTGCTCGGCCTCCTCATCTGGACGGCCTATGGCGTCTATTCGATGCAAAAGGCGACGATGCAGTCGCTCGCTCTCAATCTCTACAAGCTCGAATCGGCGCTGAAGGAATATGGGCCGGAGACGAACGATTTCCGCAAGGAGCTCGAAGCAGGCGTGCAGCACGCGATCGCCAGCACGTGGGGGGAGCGCAACCGCGAGGATTTCGCCGTCAACGTTTTTCGGCAGGCGCTCAGCGGCTACAAGGCGCGGGAAGCCTATCTCAACGCGCTGACGCCGACGACCGAGACGCAGAAGGCGGCGTTGGCCATGGCCAAGGCCGCTTCCCCCCCGCTCAGCCAGGCGCGAGCGCAAATGGCGCTCGCGCTCATCGATCCGATTTCCTATCCCTTGCTCGGCTTGGTGGCCGGCTGGGCGACGGCGCTGTTTTTCGCATACGGCTTAATGACCAAGCATCATCCGATGACGTTGCTGACCTTCGCCGCGGGGGCGCTCGGCGTCGCCTCGGCGATATACCTGATCATCGGTTTCAGCGACCCTTACGCCGGACTATTCCAACTGAGCCCGGCTCCGATCGAGGCGGCGATGCGGGCGGCTGCGGATTAGATAGCGCCGAACGAGCCCTCGCGATGGTTTCGACGCCGCCCTTCATCGCCTTCGCCGGGCCAGCGATCGCGTGGGGAATGCGGGTCCGTCGCCGTCGTTCACCCCCGCCCGACGAACGGCATCTTCGTCGCCATGATCGTCATGTTGAGGATGTTGGTCGAGAGCGGCAGGCTCGCCATGTGAGCGACGGCGTCGCCGACCTCGTTGACGTCCATCGTCGGCTCGACCGCAATGCGACCGTCGGCCTGCGGCACGCCCTGGGTCATCTTGAAGGCCATTTCGGTCAGCGCATTGCCGATGTCGATCTGGCCGCAGGCGATGTCGAACGGGCGGCCGTCGAGCGCGATCGACTTGGTGAGCCCGGTGATGGCGTGCTTGGTGGCGGTATAGGGCGCGCTGTTCGGGCGCGGCGTCGTCGCCGAGATCGAGCCGTTGTTGATGATGCGGCCGCCCTGCGGGCGCTGCTTCTTCATCAGCCGCATCGCGCCCTGCGCGCAGAGGAACGCGCCGGTCAGATTGGCGTCGACCACCGCTTTCCACTGGTCGTAGGTCAATTCCTCCATCGGCACGCCCGGCGCGGAGACGCCCGCGTTGTTGAACAGCAGGTCGAGCCGGCCGAACGCCGCCTCGATCGCGTCGAATAGCGCCCGCACCTGGGCGGCGTCGCCGATGTCGCAGGTTTTCGCCAGCGCCCGGCGTCCGAGTTTCTCTATCTCTCGCCCGGTCGCCTCCAGCGGCTCGAGCCGGCGTCCCGTCACCGCCACGTTCCAGCCGGCCGCGGCGAGCTTCAGCGCCGAGGCCTTGCCGATGCCGACGCCGCCGCCGGTCACGAGCGCAAATTTGTCCATGAGATCTCCTCCCGTTCCACAGTTACAATGCCGGCGCGGCCGGCGCGAGATCGTCGCTGCGCCGCCTGAGCTCCGGCGCGATGCGCCACGCCGCCGCCGCCAGCACGAACAGGCCGCCGACGAAGGTCGCCGCGCTCGGGCGTTCGCGAAAGGCGATCCAAACCCATAGCGGCCCCATCACCACGTCGAGCATGGCGATCAGCGACGCCTCCGCCGGCGGCACGGTCTTCGCGCCCTCCATGAACAAGGCGAAAGCGACGGTTATGGTCGAGACGCCGAAAAAGAACAGATCGACCAGATCGAACGCCGTCATGCGCAGGCTTCCCGCCACCGCAAAGCCGAAGGCGGCAGCGACCAGCGCCGCCAGCGCATTGATCGGCGCGACCGGCAGGCCCGGATCGCGACGTTGCAAGACCACGAGCCCGGCGAACCCCGCCGTCATGAACAGCGACAAAGCCTGCCCGAGGAAACGCCCGTCGCCCAGCCCGTCGGCGACCATCACGAGCACGCCGATCAGCGCGACCCCGGCGGCGATCATCGTGCGCCGCGACGGCGTCTCGCCGGTGACGAGCCGGGCGAGGCCGGCGGCGATGAAGGGCAGCGTCGCGTAGATCACCAGCACGTCGGCGACCGTCGTCGTCATCAGCGCCGCCACATAGCCGGAGATGGCGGTCGAGGAGAGCAGCACGACCAAAGGCGCCATCGGCGTTTTTAGACGCGCGAGGTCGAGCCGGCCGGCGCGCCAGTCGAAAAAGGCGACGACAAGCCCGCACAATCCGCCGAAACCGGCGCGTCCGAACAGGACGGCGCCGAAATCGAGATGCGGGACGGCGCGGGCGAAGAGACCGGCCAGGCTCCACATCACGGTGGCGATCAGCACGAGAGCAACGCCGCGCCGGTGGAGGGCGGTCGGGGGCGTCATCAAACAACTCCTTGGGGGAGCGCAGCGCCCCTTCCCGACGCGGATTCCCACATCCGCCGCGGCGCTTCAAGCGGCGCGCGAGCGAATTCCATCGCTACAGCGCTTCCTCGTCCGGCTCTTCCTTGGTCTCATGCTTGACGATGATGCGGCGTCTGCGCCAGCGCGAAAACCACCGTCAGCGGCAGGAAGCCGAACGACTTGAACGTCGCCCAGGCGTCCTCGGAAAAATGGCGCCAGACATATTCGTTGAGCGCGGCGAGAAACAGAAAGAAGAACGCCCAGCGCCAGGTGAGGATGCGCCAGCCCGCCTCGGTCAGATGCAGCGCGCCGTCGAACATGATCTGCAAAATCGGCCGCCGGAACGCCAGGCCGAAGAACAAGGCGGCCGAGAAGAGGCAATAGAGCACGGTCGGCTTGATCATGATGAGCGTCTTGTTGTGGAAAATGAGCCCCATCGAGCCGAAGACGACGACGATCACGGCCGTCACCATCGGCATCAGCGGCAGGCGGCCGAGCTTGACGTAGGAGACTACCAGCGTGACCAGCGCAGCGACCATCATTACGGCGGTCGCGACGAAAATACCGAACTTCCAGTAGACCAGAAAGAACAGCGCGAGCGGGCCCAGCTCCAGCACGAATTTGAGCTTCGGGTCGAGCTTGCGCTTGGCGGCTTCGGTCATCGCCGCCCCTTCTAAAGACAGATATGGGCGAGCGCCTGGAAGGCGCGCGCGCGATGCGACAAGGCGAGCGAGCCGTCGGCGGGCAGGCCGTGCTTCTCCTGCGCCGTCATCTCCCCGAAGGTCAGCGCATGGCCGTCAGGGAGGAAGCACGGATCGTAGCCGAAGCCGCGCGTCCCCCGCGGCGGGAAAACGAGCTCGCCATCGACGCGGCCCTCGAAGGTCTCGACATACCCGTCGGGCCAGGCGATCGCCAGCGCGCTGACGAACCACGCCCGCCACGGCTTCTTCGCGGCGCGCGCGCCAAGCTCGGATTCGACGCGCGCCATCGCCGCCGCGAAATTTCCGTCCGGCGCCCAGCGGGCCGAATAAATGCCCGGCGCGCCGTCGAGCCCGGCGACGCAAAGGCCGGAATCGTCGGATACGGCCGGCAGACCCGTGGCCTCGGCCGCCGCCCGCGCCTTGATGAGCGCATTGGCGACGAAAGTGTCGCCGGTCTCCTCGGGTTCGCCCAGGGCCAGCGCGCCGGCGCCGACGAGCTCGACGCCTTTCGGCTCCAGCTAGATCCCTGAGCTCAGCGAGCTTGCCCCTGTTGTGCGTGGCCGCGACGGCGCGGCCCACAAGCTTGCGATGATGGGTCATGGTCCGACGACCTTGTAGCGCTGCCCGACAGGTGTGGCGCTGTTGCGTTGCAGTCCGTTCAGGACCAGAAACGTCTCGTAGGGCTGCTCGATGCCGGCCATGCGCTTGGCGAGCGAGTCGGCGTCGTCGCCGGGCTGAGCCGCCACGACACGGATATGCTCCTGCCGAGCCATCGCGGCTTCCTCGGGCGTTATGCGATGGAACGAGCGGATCGACGCCATGAAAGTGGCGTCGACGGGCGGGCTCAGCGTGTGGGCCGCGAAGATCAGGCGAAAGATCCGCGAGCCGAGACGGATCGCCGCCAGCCGGAACGTCCATTGGTCGCCCTTGGCGATGGCGACCGCGGTCGGCAGATCGGTATCCTTGAGCGTTTCGATGGAATTGGTCTGCACGCCCTCGATCCAGCCGGAGCCGAGCGCCTGTTCGAGCGAGGCCCCTGCCTGCTCGTCGATGCTGTCGAGGCGCAGGGCCTGGCTGCCCGCTTCGCCGACGCCGATCAGCGCCGCGGTCTGGTTCTCCAGGGCGAAGCCCTCCGGCGCGCGGAAGGCGAAGCCGAGCTTGGGATGCACGAACAGGTCCTGGATCGCGAGCCCCTGCGCGGGATTGTCGCCATAGGCCAGGCCGTCGATCGCGGAAAGGTAGGAATCGCGGGCCGCGTCGCCGATGCCCTTGGCGCCGATCTGCTTGGCCTGGGCGATCGCCGCGGCGATCCGCTCGGGCGTCGAGGGATGCGTCGCCATCATGTCGGGCTTGCTGCGGTCGGCGGCGGAGCCCGCGTGGAGCGCGCTCCAGCGCTGGAGCTTGTCGAGGAAGCGCGACGCCGCATAGGGGTCGTAGCCGGCCTTGGCGATGGTGCGAATGCCGATCCTGTCGGCCTCGAACTCCTGCTCGCGCGAAAAGCGGGCGACCGTCAACTTCGTGCGCGCCTCGTATTCCTCGCCCTGGTCGGGGCGCTCCAGCAATTGCGTGGAGACGCGGCTGAACAGCCGACCGCGCCGCTCAAGTTCTGCGCGCGCCGCGGCGTGGCGGGCGGTGATATGGCCGATTTCGTGCGCCATCACGGCCGCCACCTCCGAGCCGTCGCTGGCGAGCGCGAGCAGGCCGCGGGTCACGAAGATGTCGCCGGAGGGCAAGGCGAAGGCGTTGACGACGGGCGAATCAAGCAGCGTCACATGGTAGGGCTCGGTCGGCGTGTCGCTCGCCGGAGCGAGCCGGGCGAGAAGATCGTCGAGATAGGCCTTGACGCCCGGGCTGAAATATTCGCCGCCAAAGGCCGCTATCAGGCGGCGCTTCTCAGGGTCGACGGCGGGCTTCGGCGCGGACGCGGCGACTGGTCTGGGGGCCGGCGCGATCGGAGGCTCGATCGTGGCGCAGCCGGAGGCCAGCAGCATCACGCACGCGCAGCCGATCTCACGCGCCCGCGCGAGCAAATTTGACGACCCCTGCCCTCTCATCCGCCGCGACCTGTCTCCTTCGCGCTCTCCAAGGTCTCGATCATCAAGGGATCGGCGACTTCGATCCGAGGGCCAAAACGAACGTCCACTACGCCGCGCACCAGAACCCTTTGTCCCGTCAGCGCCTTCAGGTCAACGCCGGCGCGACGAAATTGGGGCTCGGCCTTCCGCGCGACCACGACGGAAAATCCCCCGCGGCCGGCGAAATCAAGATAGACTTTCGAGCGGCCGCCGCCAACCCTGCGCACGATTCCCGCCACCAGCACAAAGCGACCGTCCGCTTTGGCGAGCCCAGCGACGTCCGTCGCCCGCAGGATGGCGCCCGAAGCGCCCCAAACGCCCTCTCCGGCCGCCCGCGCGGCCGCTTCCGCGTCCAGCCGCTCAGCCTCGCATCCCCGGGTCTCCGGCTCGGGCCTGACGCGGGCGAGACCGCGCACAATAAGATCGAGCGCGATCGACCGGCCTTGCTGATCAAAGAGGTCGACGACGAGCCGGCCCCAGCGGTCTGGCTTGCGATCGAGCACGGCGAGGCCGACCTCCTTTCCCTTCCATTCGGCCAGCGCGGCGCCGGCCTGCGGCGAGAGCCAAAGCCCGCCCAATCGGGCATGCCGTCCGTCCGCCAGGACGATCTCCCCGCCCGGGCGCCATCGCCTGCACCCCCGCCGCGTCCGAGACGGCGCCGCAAGCGGCGGCCGCGGACGGAGCGGCGAGAAGCAGCCAAATGAGATGCGCGCGCCGGAAAAGCATGCTAGGGGTCCCGGACGCGTTATAGCGCGCGGCGAGCGCGCCCGTCCCGGTAGCTCAGCAGGATAGAGCACAGGTTTCCTAAACCTGGGGTCGCAGGTTCGAGCCCTGCTCGGGACGCCAATAAAAACAAAGCGCTAGCGTCACATTTGATTGAAGCAATTCGACGGGAATCCCTTCGGGGTATACGCAAGGGTAACGGGGATTGGCAATGAAACAGCCTGGACTCGACAAGCGCCATCGGGACAAGGACGGCGAAATTCAGCAAAAGCGCTCCGACACTCTCAACAAGAATCTTTCCAAGCCGATCCCCGAGTTCGGCTCTGACGTCACGTTAGGTGAGATGAGGGCGAAAACCGGAAAGGTCAGCGAGGCTGACGTACGGCGTGCCGCGGCGAAAATGACCAAGTAAATAGTACCCCGGCGAATTACCCCTCGAACATCGCCCTGCACCGATGCATTCGACAAGCGCCAGCGCCTTCAATACGGTCCCGGCTTAGATTCGCTCGCGAAGGGAAGCCCAATGCCGACCGGCACCGTGAAGTGGTTCAACCCGGACAAGGGGTTCGGGTTTTTCACTCCGGACGGCGGCGGTCCCGACGCGTTTGTTCATATCAGCGCGGTTGAGCGGTCAGGTCTCAAGGCCCTGAACGAGGGCCAGAAGGTCAGCTATGACCTCGTGACCGACCAGCGCCGGGGCAAGACTTCCGCGGAAAACCTGAAGCCTGTATCGTAGATCCGTCAGAATCCGCCGTCGGCGAGCACGTAGGCGCCCGCGCACTCATGAGAGCGGCCCGGCGCTCATGAAACGCCGAGCCGCAACGCTGCTCTCCTCCCACGCAGCGCAGTCCGCGAGCGGACCGGAGGCGGAACTAGCAAGACGACATTTCCGCCGAATAAACTCGGCGTTAAATTCGGGACACACCAACAAGACGGTCTTCGCCAGCGAAAACGAAAAGCCCCGCCGGGGGAACGGCGGGGCCAGTATTGCGCTTTCCGAAAATGGCAGGGGAGAAAGCGCACTTGCACAGAGCAAGACCCGCGCCATCAAAAAGTGTCCCCAAATGAAACGGCCCGGCGGTACTTCCGCGCCGGGCCGCTATAGGAGCTACGCAGTTACGCTTACGCCAGCCACCGATGGCGGAAACCCATCAAATCGCCACGCCACGCCACGCTGGGGCAAGAAGCCCCCGCGCATTGAATGTAAGCACGAAATGTTTCAATCGTCTAAAGCTTAGAGCGCCCCCATATTCGGGCGTTGTTGAACAATAACTCCGATCTTGCGGAATCGTTCCGGCGCGGCGGCGGCAAAAAAACCCCTCGCCGAGGGGGAGGCGGGGCAGTAGAGGAGCTTCCGAGAGGGAGGGGGACGAAGGGAGCGCCTCAGGGCAATCACCGTCTGGCGAGGCTGCAAATTGTTCCGGCTCAAGGCCGCCTACTCGTCGGGCCAGGGCTTCAGGCCGAGCGCGAGACTCTAGCCTTAAGGGCGGCGAGCCCGACATGGCGATCGGGATATCGCCGGGGCGCCTTCCTGATCCACGGTGACACGCGCTCCAGAAGCTCCCACTTTTGCCAGACCGCCGTCGAGTGCGGGGCCGGCGTGGCGAACAGCGTCAATTCGGCCGCCCGCTCGCGTTCGAAGCGTCGCTTCTCCGCTTCCTCCGATCCGCCCTCGTGTCGCGCCGCGAGGTCCGCACGGGCGGCGAGCCATTCGCATAGGCGGTGTCGAAACGTTCGATTGCAGCGAGGGCTTCGCGCGACAGGTCGCGTCGGGGTCGGTCGTCGCCATGTCACGCCTCCGTCAATTTCAGGGCCGCAAGGTCGGCCGCGGCCATCCATGCGACGTCTTCCGGCGCGCAGCGCCTTCGGATAGTCATCGGGGTCAGCCTGCCGTCTTTTAGCGTAGGGCCGACACGGCATCGAGCTTTGCGACGACGCCTTCGACAGTCCGCGCCGGTATGAATGCGATTGCGCGCCAAAGCTGCGAGAGCTCGTCGTCAATTTCGGTCAACTTCTTTTTCTGCGGCGGCGGCTCCGCTCGCAATTCGAGCTGCTTCCCTTTCGGCGCGATGCTTTTGGTCCGCCTGCTCGACTTCAACGGCGCGCGCCACCAACTACGGAGCGTCCGGGTTAATTCCAAGATCATCCCATTTGATGAAGGCTTTCACATGTCGAGCATCACCTCGCGGACCATCCGGACGGCTTTGACGTCTTCCGGCAAAAAGGGCTCTCCGATAGCGGCTCTAACCCGTGGGAAATTCTTCTTGTCGGAGGCGGTTACGATCAGGACTTCCCCGAACACGAGGGTCAAATCGTCCGTTCGGGCGCGGTCAGAGGTCGTCTGGAGAGAGAGCAAAGCCTCTGTGCAGTCCACCCGGCCACTCGGCGAAGCGGCTTGGGTGATTGTGGACGAGCATGGGAAAAAGCATACCGTTGGGGCGGAAGTGGAAAAGGAAGCCGGCTACTTCGTCGACCGCTGATAACGGCGGCGGGGCGGGCGTGAGGTTGAGGAAGGCGCACTTGTGAAGCCGCGCCCATCGCGCTCCGAGGCAATTCGACGGCTTGTCGAGAAGGCGACGGCGGAATACGCTTCGCCTTAAATTCGCCGGCGGGCAGAAATGGTTACAAACTGGCCTATTTTCGCGGCATTGGTGAGCGCGTGCTTTTTCACATCAACGTCGAGAGCGGTTGCAATCAGCGATTTCGAACTGAATTGTCCGACGCCGCCCCAGAATCGCCGAATAATATCTCCAATCCGATCGCATCTATGCATGTAATATATCGGAATGGTCTCTGGTCTGTCGCCCACATATTCGCAAGCGGCCGTGCGTACTACCGTGAGAGGCAATACGTCATCACCGATACCTCAACCGACACAACGCGCAGTTGGCGAGGCACTATGAGAAATCGCAAATATATCGAGATGGACGCGATTGCAGGCATCAACAATAACCAATACATTTACAAAGAAGTGGTTCACGACCTAAGTATTGGCGGAGTGCAGACCGGAGTCACCTTCTCTTATTGCGAAAGAGTTGGCAGCCCTCCGGCTCCTCCTTCTTCTGTCGCTTTGAGCCCCCAAACGGCTGAAAATACCGCCTACCGAGCGTGCAAGGATATTACGGAGCCAGCGCAGAGGCTAGCCTGTTACGACAACGCGGCGGGCGTCAATCTTCCTAAGTTTACTCCATGTCCTGTAGCGTCGTCGACTTCTACGCCCGCGGCCCCCGCGCCCAATCCGCCCGCGGAAAGTCATTCTCCTGTCACGGCAATGACGCCAGCCGCAATTTCGGCTCTTCCAACCGGTCAACGATCCTCTGAACAGGACTTCATCCGAGCGGTAAAAGATGCGCGAGCCGACTATGCTGCGGCCCAGAACGAAATGCAGCAAGGCGCTGCCCGGGCAAAGCGCAGACAATCTCTGCACCGCTGTCCACGATTTCCGTGCGACAGACTGGACTGGCAAAATCATCAATTTATCGTCCAATGGTGACGGTTGGGGCGTCTTAGATATCGAGATCGACAGCGGAATTACTCTTTCGACCACCAATAACTCTATTTCAAACGCCGTTGAAATGACGCTGATTGATCCTTCGAGTGCCATATTCAATACTGCGTCCAAACTCAGCGAAGGCCAGAACGTAAAATTTTCAGGCTCTTTCCTCGCCAGCGAGACGGACTGCGTCGAAGAGCGTAGCCTAACTCTACGCGGATCAATCGACAAGCCTGATTTCGCATTCCGTTTTGCTTCGATCGAAGCAATACAATGACTGTGCCGGACTTAGCGGGTGCCGATCTCCGCCGTGGGACAAATTTTCGATCTTTCCTGCGACGACGGATTTCTGGCCGCCGCTCAAAAATGGTGCGTTCTTACATTTGCGCTGATGACGAAGGCGAGCGGGTTTATTCCTCTTACCGCTCGCGCGGGCGATTGCCTTAAGGTGGGATTTCCTCAGAGGGGAGGGGCGAATGCGCTGCTCGGCCTGCGGCGGCCGACGGATCGAAACGCGGCCGGCCTGGCATGCGGCATTGCGGCCCGGTATGGGCGCGTAGGCGCCGGCGCTCCACGCCTGGGGCCGCGAGCAGCCGGCCTTCGACCTAAATCAGGTCAGACACAACGACGAACGCGCACGCCGTTGACGACCACATACCGGCAAACCGGAGCGGGATGCCTGACGGCCGCAGGATGCCTGACGACGGCCGCGCCGTGCGGTCCTGCGCAACCGGCCCGGTAAACTCCCTTTGCGCAAACTACGGCATCGGCCTCGATCGTCTGCGCAGCCAGAAGGCCGAAGGCCAAGAGATAGGAAGCGAGCGCTTTCATTTGAGTTACCCCATTGAGGGAAGCGATTAACAATTCTTGGCACGATTTGCGCGCCCTTGCTACCGCTCGCCGCTCTCGGCCTCGGCGCGCGTCACAGCGATGGCAACGACGCGACGTGACGCCGGCCCTCGGCCCGCTGCGACTTCCCGCGCCTCGATTGCGGCCATCAGCCGATCGGCCAGCAGGCGCCGGCCTCGGCGTCCGACATTGGCTGAGGCCCCTCACAGCCGATGCGATCCACGCCTTGACGGCCGCAAGCTCGGGCTCGCCCAAGGCGCCGATCGCGGCGATTGTCTCGCGCTCGGCGACCTCAGTGGGCGTCATATCGCCGGCAACGGCGCGCTGGGGTCCGTTTCCAGCGCCGTCAGCGCCGTCCGTCCACGCCTGCTCGGCGGGAAGCGTGGGAAGCGCTTGGCGATCCTCGGGGAACGGATCATTCAACAGGCGGGAAACTGCGTCATGCAACTCGCGAGAAGCCTCAGGCGTGCTCATACGGCGCAGCACGCGCCGGCCCTCGGCAAGCTCGGCTCGCAGCTTTGCCTGCCGATCATCCAACGCTTGCAATGTCGGAAGCCCCACACGTTGCGTCGCATTCTTGACCGCTCGCACGGCGTCCGCGCGATTGTCCTCCAGGCCCTTAATGATGGCCTTCAGGTCGTCGACGATGGCGTCCCCCGCCGCAATCTCTTCGTCGAGTTCCTGGATCCGCCCTTTGTTGTCGCTTTTGCGCTTCAGTGAAATCGGCTCATCGGCGTCGAGCAACTTTGTGAGGCGCTCCAATCGTTCTGCCTCTGCGTCGGGCTTTGCGATCTCCAGTTCCTCACGTTGGCGGGCAAGATCGTAGACCGCGCTGCGTTGCGTCTCCATGGCCTTGCGCGCCTTCTCCAGCCGCCGTTCAACGGCGTCACGGGCCTTAATCGCCTCCGCGAGAGACGCCCGCGCTTGGGCTTCTGCGGCCTTTCTATCTCTAGCGTCCATCTCTGTCCTCCATCCGATGTTCAAGCCGATCGGCGCAAGCCGTCCAAAATCATCGCGCCCGGGACGCGTCCTTCGCGAACTAGCGCGACGTGCGAACCTTCAATGCGGGTCATCGTGCCGTCGTAACGCTCGCCCCGAAACATTTCCAGGCCCCCAATCAAGCGTGTATCGGTAGCCGGCCGACAAATCTCGATTGCTTCCGTTCTTGATT